>NZ_CP156927.1:0-15390 GCF_041428895.1 Sporomusa aerivorans | reverse complement strand
CACAACCACCCCCATTTAGCCGAGTTTAGGGGATTTCCCTTGGCTGCGTTTGCGTTATTTGCTTCTACATATTTTTTTGCTAATGCCATAGCTTCAGCATCGGCTTGATTCTGTTGGGCGCTTTGCGCAGCTACGGTGGCGGCCATGGCGCCCATGGTTTGTTGTTGCTTGAGGAGGATGGCGTTTTGCTGTGCCATAATATCATTTTGTGTCTGCTGCAGTTGCTTATTGCCGACCGAATTTTTATTTTGTTCCATGAGCCGGTTGAGTTGTTCAACCTCTTTGGAAATATCGGCATTTGCTTTTGCTACGCGCATGGAATCCATATAGGTTTTTTCGAGTGCGCTGGCTGTAGTCCACCCGTTTCCAATCCGGTCAACGGTGGTTGTGTTGCTACCGCTGAAGAGGCTGTCTACTGATCGAAATGACTGGTTCCAGGCCTGTTCCATTGTATTGGTTGAGTTCATCAGGCCTTGAGCCTGACCGAGCACGGTGGCCAGATTGCCCAGTTGTGTTTGAACGCCCAGGGCGTTCGTCGCCAGGGCTTCCGGCGTGAGGCTGGTGAGCTCAGTGACCTGGTTGGCAATTTGGGTAGCTGTGTTAATGACGTTCTGCGCGGCTTGCAGGAAGGTAGCATGGTTTTCCGCCGTATTGGTGGCATCGTATACCGGAACAGCCGCATAGACTTTTAATAATGCGGCACTTAAAGTAGCTGTGATTTTTTTTAAATTTCATAAACATAATAAAATTCCTCCTTTTTTTTCCATGAGCAATTTTTACTCACATTATAGCATTTAAACTTCGATATTTGAAGAAAATTAAAGCTATAAGTAGATTTTGCAATTTTTTTATCATTTTTACGTTATTTTTGCACAAAAATAGTAAATTTTACTCAATTTTGCACTTTTTATATAGTTTTGATTGTGATTGTTTTTGTATAAATTTTAAAAATAACTAATTTCTGCGTAAAATATCTTCCAAATCAATAAAATCTTTAAGTGCCTTACAGTAAATTTCATGATGTAACATGCACCCACGTTTTGAATCAATCTCATATAGTTCTCGTGCTGCCTCGACCAGGCCATTTTCTTTTAGGCATACATCAATTTTTTTTTGGAGCTCTCTGCGCCGATCTTCATCTGCTCGCCAATCGATTTTTTCAATAACTTCTTGTTCGATTGCATTAGTTCTCATGATCACCAATTTTTCAAAAGCATAACTTATACCGTTTTTTGTCATAAAAAAATCCTCCTTTGTTTAGCTTCCTAGGAGGGAGGAAAAATGTTATAGTAAAAATGAGCAGTCCTCTCCTAGGGCTGTTTATCTGAAAAGCAAGCCGTGTTCTCTGTGGTGGGGAGTCGGCTTGTTTTTTCATTCTTCAATTGACTATGACCGATAATAACCATTATGGTAAATTAAAAATCTAGTTATTTCGCGGGTTTACAAGACCTTTTACTGTATTGTGCCTAGTTATGCAGTTTATACATATGCAATATGTTAATTTTATGCAAATTATAGGCTCTTATTTTGTATATAAATACGAATGCTTGTAGCTGTTTGATGGGCTGACGCAAAAAGGATTAGAATGGCCTATAAGCATTAGGGAAGCCCATGTCTAAGGAAAACCCCATGTATATGCTTTATAACGGCATCATGAAGCTCATTTACCAGTTAAAGGCCATGAGCGATAGTAGGAGATACCTTTCCTTGACTGCGATTGTAAGGCGAGCCGATAATCTGGGAACGGTTGATCGGCTGGAGAACGGCGTGATAGATAGAATACGATACAAAACTGACTTTTCCACGTTATCCACTCTTTTTCGATAGCTACTACAGGTAATATATTTATATATCTACAGGGAACGACTACAGGGGGGGGGCTGATAGTCCTTGATTTATCTAGCTTAACAGGCATAGCGTCTAACCATTTATGCGTGCTCGTCTAACCATTTATGCGTGGATAACTCTATTTTCAACTATATCCATCTAACCATTTATGCGTGGATAACTTTTTATCCACAGGCTATTTTGTTAGTTTAGGTACATCTGGCCGTCCCGGTATAAACAATAAGTTTTGACCTTCATCCCGAAGCTTGTTAGCTTCGGGATAAGCGATGGCTACTTTTTTTAATGCTTCTAAAAATTTTTGTTTGAAATTGGATTTTCCTTGAGGAGTGAATGGATACCCTGCACCAAACTGCATTTGCAGGGCTTCCCACGGTATATAAAAAGGTTTTACCGCGTAGCTATTACGATAAGTAATCCAAATATATAGATCTACGGCCATGGATGATTGTTTTAAAAGTTTTAATGTATCAACCCGGTAAACGATTGGGCTTTGAATAATTTCCTCGAAAAATGGCTTTGAGAGAGTTATAGTCGATTCAAATAATGTTCCCTGATTCGGATTGCGGGGAGTCCAGAATAAGTCAGCTGAATCTATTGGATCTAATTTTTTAATCCTTAATTGATTTCCATCTTCGAATTTAAAACGGATGGAACACGACACAAGCCTTTTCATCTGCTCCTTTAAGCGAGTTACGCTTCCCCACCGGCCACCAGTTGCAACAAGCCCCAATTCTCTCATAAAACCGCTCAGGCTATCACCTAAAATTAATTCCTGGTTTTTAGTCTGTACAGCTTCTGTTGTAATCCAGGACATGAGCAGTCGGGGTATTGATCCATAAGGCAGACCAAAGTCCGGATCGGCCATCATAGTAAGCGAATAATAGCCATTACGCCTTGTAAAATTATCTTCTTTTGTCTTGCTGTGCGGCATGGTTGCTTGCACTAGTGCCCTAGCCATATAGCCTAATGCACCAGCTTTACGGGCTTCCTCGGTTTGCAATGCCAGAGCTTCATCAATAAATTTTTCGATGTTCTTCGGATTTTTCACTCAAGTACCCTCCCAAAATAGCCTCTAAACCGTCATACATGCCCTGCATTGTACCAACGCTCACAAAAAGCCTATATAAGCCCATGGGCATAAAAAGCGATCTTAGAGCCTATTATGGCCTACAAAATCAAAATAGGGCTTAGAGTACATACTCCAGCCCTGTTAAAAGCAAATTTAGGACGTTGAAACTATAGCCAAAAATAGGCTATAATATCTACGCGCTTTGTTGTTTGTATTGCGGTACAATCAACAGGGTAGCCCTGCAGGTGTACCACCACCTGCGGGGCTTTTATTTTATTAAATTACCATATTTCGCCACTTTTCGCAGAAGTCCTTTATTCCTCTTTATTAAGTGTAGCAGCTGTCTTCTCTACAATAGCAGCCATTATAAAATCTTTGAGTGTTTTTTTATCCTTTTTCGCTGCAGCCACTAATTTTTCATGTAGGTTTATTGGAATTGTTATTGGAAAAGTCTTTGTTTTAAATTCGGCCAATAATTCGCTGGCTTCACTTTCGGTTAATTGCTCCGTTTTATTATCCTTTGCCGCTCCTATAAACGCGTTAAGTTTTTCCGGATCTATTTGTGGCTGTGTTTTGGCCTTAGTAGGGAAACCAACTTGGGGCTTTGACATGCTTCTCGCTCCTTTATAGTTACTAAGTTACTAAGTAACTTAGTTAGTAAGTAAATATTTATTTAATTCGTTATATAGTGCCGAAATCTCGCCAGCTGCCTTGCCTTTTGGATCGTATTCAGTTACACCAAATCCACCTAAAAACGCCTTCTTAAAATCTTCTCTGTCGCCTATTTTGCTTTCTAGTAGGGTTACATCATTGTCAGCCGTAAGTTCGGTCAGGGCTTCCTTGGCTTGCTTGACTAGTGTTGCCTGGGGTTTGACTTGGTTGAAAATAGCAAAAGCGGAAATCTCGGCTCCGATACCCCGCGCTTCCTTAAGGATTTGAAAAGTATCTTCAGTTGCCCATACATCAACACCAGATGGCAGTACCGGGATTAAAAGCAGTCCATAAATAGCTGCCGTAATCGATGATCTTAGCAAAGCATTGTCCCTACCGCCAGCATCCACTATAACCAGGTCAAAGTCATTAAAATTTTTTACGTCTTTAAATATAGTCGGTTGCGTAATGGATACTGCACTAATATTGTCGGCCTGTCGTAAAGCCCTAAATTGCATTGAAGAACCTTGTGGATCAGCATCAATAATCATAACCTTTTTTCCATCATTAGCAGCCGCTACTGCTAAGTTACAAGCAATAGTACTTTTTCCTACGCCGCCTTTCTGGTTAGCGACAACTATTACTTTCATCTATATTCCCCTTTACTTACTTAGTTACTTACTTAGTAAGTAACTTCTTCGTTTGGTCTAATTTTCCTGCGTAGTAATTAATTTTTTTATATACTTTTTTCGTCCGTCAGGATAGATGAAAAAGACACCCGTTTTGTCGCCGTGAACTGTTGGATGCCCAGAAGCATGAATATTATTGATGAGCTTTTTGAAAGACTCTTTCATTGATTTATCGAGTTGATTCAATCTCTTTTTCATATCTCTTTCACTCCATTGCAACAACGCTGTCGGTTTTTATGATTCATCCACTTAGCCGTCAAGAGTTCCTCATGTTTGATATATCACGATATACTTTAAGTATGTATTCCGCTCCTGGTCTGTCTTTTTTCCATTCCTCAAGATTATCGGCTAAAGCCGGTATCTCAAAACCTCGTTCCATATCACTCATGATACCAGCTAGTTTTTGATCGTCACCTTCAGCATTAGCTTTCTGCGCGAGTTCTTTAAACAGAAGTAAATCAGGTAAGCCTGCTTTGAGTTCTCTACGAACGGTAGACAAGCTAACACCTAGTTCCTGGGCAATTTGCTCTTGTGTTTTACCTTCTACTATTCGCAATTTGAAGATTTTATCAGTCGGTGCAGTTTTAGGCTTTCCTGGTGTCTTTTTTTGCCCTTGAATCTGGTTAATTATGTCCTGTATAACTCGGTATTCAACTGTTCCAGGTTGTTGACGCATTAGTATTTTATGTAGTGTCTCGATATGTAGCTCGGTAACGTTTATTTCTCGTAACATTTCATTTATCTCCCTTATCGTATTTTTCCGGAAACCTGGCACGCATAAATTTGTCAAATTCGGCAGCTTCTTCTTTAGCTGCGGATCGCGGCAGCTCGCCGGTCGCAATTCTTTTCCACATGGCTTCTTCTTCTGAAGTAAACGTGAAGCCTTCGATTTTCATAGTGTTTAAAGCATAAGCAACGCTTTTACTTAATTCCATTTTGGCCGGAGTCAATTTTATCACCAACCTATTTATAACCATATGTTCATTTTAACACAAAGTTATTGAACGGTCAATATTTAAAATAATTTGAACACATTGGTTTTATATAGTAGACGCGGCATCCAGAGCAATAAAAAAGCACTTTACATAATTGTAAAATGCCTGTTTTTTAAGTCAATTATTATTTTTAATTTTTGCTAACAATTGATTTTCAATAATAGTTATATTAGGAAAAATCAAATCAGTGCGCCCGCGTTTATATAGCATGAGAACCTTTTTAGCTTTATCTTCAATTTCTTTACTTAATTTTGTTGAGATAGAAACTGGGTTTCCTGATGCAGCATCAAGATATTGATTATTAATATATTCATCAGTAACAGGACACATATTTTGAATAAGGAAAGCTTTCTTTTCACCGAGGACGTAACCGAAAACAATAGTATCACAGATTCCCTTTTGTGAGACTTTTTTATTATAAATTCCTTGAAATTTACTTATTTGAGAAGAGATAGGGATCACCCAATAAATCGGATTTGCTTTATCTTTAAAAGTATAATAACATGGGCGATTATGTGGTTTTCCATTAACATACTCTTTATTTGTCATTAGTTTATCATCTGGAAAATCAGTAAAATACTTGTCCGTAATAAAATAAAAAGTTCCCATATCCACTTTTTAAATTCTCTCCCAAAAAAGTAAAGTCCTATCCATTTTTAGATAGGAGCTTTACTAAACATTTGAATCCTGACCATTTGTTTTAACCGCATGTCAGGTAGCGGTAAACATTTGAACCCTGACCATTTGTATCAGCCGCATATCAGGTAGCGGCAAACATTTGATTCTATTTCTAGCATTATTATATGACAAAACCGAAATAAATTCAACTCGAAATAAATTCCACAGCATATGTAATTTAGAAACTACTCTTATTTGACCTATCGCGCCGTTCTCCAGCCGGCCAACCGTTTCCTAATTATCAGCTCGCCTTACAAGCACAGTCAAGGAAAAGTAGCTCCTGCTATCGATCATGGCCTTTAGCCAGTAAATTAGGCTTATAGCGCCGTTATACAGCATGTACAAGGATGTACTGGACATGGGCTTCCACAAAGCTTAGAAAGCATCCTAGACCGATTCCCATCAGCCCATCAAACAGCTTAGAAAAAAAGGGTTATTTCTCATTGAAAAATAACCCTTTTTTTTTTCATTTTTTAGCACTATTTTTGGTGAATAATCATATATTTATAACGATGAATAATAAGGAATAATTTTGGTAAATATATTACAAATATTGGAACCATTTTTTATGACAGCTTTTATATATTATCACGATTTAAAAGTGTTATCAACACTTTTTAAAAAAAAGGCATTGACAAATAACGTATTATCGGTAAAATGGGAAGTAGATAGAGGGTTGTCCTATATCTAATAATTTTTGCCCCTTTATGTCCACGCTTCCGAGTGTGTCAATAAGGGCGAAAAAAATTTGCTTCTCCTCAACGGTCTCTCACCACCGTAAGTCGAAGCAAATTTTTAAGGGTTACCCGCTTTTAACTAGTAGAAACCATTTGATCGCAACAACCGTGGTTTCCACTATCAGAACGAAAAGATGCATTTCGTTCATGAGGCTATTCCTCCCTTCTTGAGTTGTCAAGGAGCAGTTGAGGGATGGCCAGCTTTGCTGTCTAAAAGGCAATAAAAGACCCTCTGTTTCACTGTAGCATACACGCCTATTCTTGTCAACCATTACCAATTCATATATTATGTGTCTCTGACTGCTTTTGGGGCAGTCTTTTTATTTGCACATCAAATAATTAACGTGATCCATCGTCGATAAAAGCATTGCAGTTTTGCGGATCATAAAGTATGCATGTATTTCCAGGCTCATTTTTGTGTTTTTTATAAAGCTTGTACCTCAAACAATCTTTTCGCCGTTCACAATTTTCCCCGTTTGCACAAGCCGAATAAGGAAGGTCTATATCCTGGTTACTTTGCCATAAAACCTGATCCCATTTCAGACCGCATAATGGATAGGTTATATGACCGGTCGTTTCTATCATTTTTTCAATCCATTGGGCAACTAATTCTCTAGGCGGTTCTTCTCGATCCGGAAAGGCGGCTTTATATTTGGCAATAAATTTATCAATTTCAAAGTCTCTCTTTTCCATGCAATCAGTCCCCAAATTCGTCTCTTATTTTACCTAACCACCGCATAAATGAGATAAGAAGGATTATACCAAAGGCACTATACATCGTATTTCTAACACCTGCCCATGATGCCGGTAAGACTAGGTTTGTAGCTATCATTAACCCGACAACCACAAAAGCAATCGAACAGATAAAATCTAAATGATAGTTCTTCATCTTCACCATGCTTAGTCCCTCCCTTTCACTATCACCCGTCAACATACAGCGGCTTTAATAAAATGACATCGTCGGCAGCTCTACCGTCGATATTGAAAAATCCAATAGCATAGTTTTCTCCCAATGCCCGAATCAATGCTGCATCTACGGTTGACATATCCGATATTTGTGCATGTGTCGAGCCGCTGGCCAAACGCTCTACTTCTGCGACTCCGGCCAGCTTTTCCATGTACTGTATTGTGTCGGCGTCTTCTGTCCTAAAAAAGATTTTTTGTCTAAAATTTTGCAATACGGTATCCGCTAGGGCTCTATCTCCAATTGCAGACCTAAAGCTGTTTAGGGACTGGCTGGAAATAATACCAATACATTTTGCTGACCTGGATTTGTCCCAAAAGTTTAGGTCAGATAAGCCAGATTTACTGGCTGAGATTATATCCTGGTATTCATCGCACATAAAAAATACCGGTCGCTCTTGATTCAATTCTTTTCGCACTGGCCGGGACTGCATCACATTAAAGAAACGCAGTTTTATTAGCGTGTATATAACTTTGGCACCAATCCCCCATTGGCTTATTGGGAGATCCACGAGAAAGATTTTTCCGTTAATGACTTCCTCAATGTTCGCCGATCCGGTGGACTCCTTGCAAAAAGAGTCCACTAAGGCTGGATGCTGAAACGGACTTAGAACCTGGGCAACACTCGCATTCACGCCTTGAATCGTCTTATCACCCATATTCATATAAATCATGTCGTAGTATTCAAGATATGTTCTTAGCAGCCGCTTTTCCTGTTCAGTTATATCAGTATTTTCTTGTGCAAGCATCATAAATCTTTCGCGGTCTTCCGGTCTAAAAATATAGGAATATAAGCCTTCCAGGGTGTAATGCCCCGGTACAAATGATAAAACTCCGAAACTATTGCGGCATAATTCTACCGCTGTATCAATCCAGAAGGGGTCGCCATGCGCGCCACCACTAAGATAAAATGCTGATTTCAAAAAACTTGACGCCATTTCCGGCGATAGTCCGGCCAGTAAATTTATACCTCTGCCATGTACGCCAATGATTTCGACTTCGCGCCCAGCTTTGGCCGCTAACACATCGACAGCCTGGCAAAAATCGCCTTTTACGTCAAATATAAGACCTCCACAATCCTGGTTAAGCGTTTGGACAAGCAGCGGCTGCATAATCCGAGTCGTTTTCCCGGCTCCTATGCCGCCGATCACTACGATATTCTGAGCTGCATCCGGAATTGATAAATCTACTTTCATTTTTTCGGAAATACCGGTAAAATGTTTTCGCTTATAGAGAATACCGGTACTTGTTCCTATATGCAGTGTAAAAGGATTCTTTTCTGTTTTACTAGCCTTATAGAGATCAAACTTTGTTGGCTGTTTATTAGCAATAGTAGAATCCGGCTTTTGAATTTTACCGATCGCATTAAATGATAATTGAATGATTGTCTTAAATGGCCAAATTAATAATTCTATCAATTTTTTTGCTGGAAAAAGTAACAGTATACCCACTCTAAATACGCCGAATAATATTTGTCCCAAAATACCTACTACGACTGCCATAAGAAAAGCAACACCTACAACACCAGCAATAACATACATACTGCCTTGTACAACGCCATATTGCATAAACGTCTGTACTATCCACCAAATACCATAACCACAGATAGGAATGAGCAATACTGCTAGAAGTAATCGTAGTATTTTATCAATTATTGGCTCTTTATTTTTCTCCAGTCCTCTAAGTTTTGGTTGTTCCATGGGACTAGCCTCCTCTACTAGCGTTGTATTCCGCGATTTTTAGAAAGCTCAAGTTCTTTTTCGGGTATATGGCGCACCAATTCTTGAGCAAGATTTTGTCTATCTATCTTGCCATTCTTATGTATAATATCAAGTGTTTGCTCTCTTTTTAACTTCATTGCGACGCGGCTTAAGGTACGCAATTCTTTTTGCTCTTCGATGATTGGTTTTCTAGTTTTCTCGATTTCATCCCGTTTCCTATTGAGTTCATTGATTCTTTGATTATAATTTTGATCACGCTCGACAGCGATCTTCCTGGCTATCTGATCAATTTGATATTGGTCGGCATTCCATGCTTTACCTTTTCCCCCTTGATCGACGTCATATTCATATTTATCATTGATATTTTTCGCCCGTTGTTGCATAGCAACTGCCGCAGCTTCTAATTCTTTAGTATCGGAAAACATTTTTTTAAATAAAGACGAATTGTGTTTTTCGAATCTCTGATGTAAGGTTGCTTCGTCTTTTTTATATTTTTCAATTTCTGGCTGCATTTTTTCATTATAATATCTTGCAGCTGCTTCCTTCCGGTAGGGGTGCCAAAGAGAATTTTCTTGATTAGTTAATTCATTGCTCTTTTGTAGAATAGATTGATCCTCTTTAGCAAGCTCATAGATTTTTTTATCGATCATTTGACGCAGTTCGCCTACCGTTAGCTTGCTGGCTCCGGGTATTTGATCCTGAATAGCACGCACATCTTTATCAAGCTGGGTTCGGATCGTATTAGCTTCTTTGATCTGATCTTCGATAATTTTTTCCTGATGCTTAATTTTTCTTTCATATTCGGTTTCCTGGATCGGTTTTTTCGTATTTTGCCATTGTCCGCGCTTAGCCGCTTTCTCGGCTTTCCACGTTTCATAAACTGTTTTTTGCTCCATGACACTTTCTTGTCGTCGCTGCAGCTCATTCATTATACTATCGAGGCGGTGCATCTGATCAAGTCGCTGCTGCAAATCAATAAGGCTCTGTCCGTCTCCCTGGCGGCTGATCTGGTTTTGCAAATCCTTGATCTGATTTTGTGTATTATAAGGGTCTGCAATGAGTTCTTGGCGATTTTCTTTGAGGAAAGTATAGCGTTCTATACAGGCCACATCTTTGGTCAGATTCGCCTTATTTTCATCTAATGATGCGCTTTCTATATAACGTTCAATATTGTCCTTTGCTATATATAGATTAGCTGCTTCTTTATGCCGGCTCATATTGACATAGTTCCGGTTTGCGTTTTCGCTGCCGTTGGCATAAACAAAACTTTCGGCTACGGTTACGCCCTGGCTCTTGTGCGTGGTCAGGCAATAAGCATGATTAAATTTATTAAACTCTTTGGCATCAATGGTATATGTTTTACCATCGTCTTTAGTAGTAAGGGTGATTTTATCGCCCTCAATTTTTTTGATAGTGGCTTCGGTGCCATTCTCAATAGTAAGCTTGGTTTTGATTTCTCGGGGCTGACCGGCTCTATCTTCGATTTCAATTCCTTGCTTTTTGTATTTTCCCGTAAAAATAATTTTATCGCCCTGGGCAAAGTTCCGGTTCGCAGTTAAATTTCCGACATTGATCGTAAACTCTTTCTGATTCCCCATATCAAACTTCCCCTGGGCCGCTAACTCGCGCCGGATCGCGTCATTAATAGAATTTACGTCTTTATTCGTATGTGCCAGGGCAATTTTACTTTTTTCGCAGAGAGCGTAGTCTTTGGCTAACTTTTGGATTGCTTCAGCCCGGGTGTCAGTTTCCTTTAGTCCACCGGTCTTTTTTAGATGCTCAAGCATTGTTTCAGGTTCCCGATCTCTGGCTGACTCTGCAATGGCTCGTTGCTGTTGAGTCGCCAGGGCGTTTTCATGCTCAGTTCGCAATGGGTCATTTACCCGCTGCCGCATATTTTCCCATAACCTTCTTTGGTGATCAATACCTAAATGCTCCCGGATATTTTCAAAGCTGGTGCCATAGGCCACACTTGCAAGCTGCTTTTGGTCGCCGACAAATACCACCTTAGTATCGGGGTTCTGCTCTGCATAGCGCAATAGCTGCCGGTACTGTTCCGCACCGGTCATTCCTGCTTCATCAACTACCAGGACACGTCGGCTCCCCTTTGGTTCTTTAATAAAGAATTGACTTAAATTTTGTGTGTTTTTTATATCGGCTTCCTGAAGTGATTTTGAAGTTTTACCCTGCGTAGCTAAGCCAATAACTTCATAGCCCTGGGCAGTGTAATAGTCATTGGCAAATTTAATTGCAGTCGTAGTTTTTCCGGTGCCGGCATCCCCTTCGATTAGGGCTATTCTCTCGTTTTGGGCAATCAGCTCACAGGCAGCTGCCTGACCCTCATTCATTTTATATTTTTCTTGTAGACGGTCTAGCGTTTCATTTTTAATCTGCTCGGCATTTTCCTGCAGCTGCAGCTTACCATATTCACCTGCTGCCAAAGCCTTGGCCTGCTCAATATTTTGCATCTCGGTAATAATAATTTCATTTGTGGTATACCCTCTATGACCATTGCCAAGATCCATTTCAATTAATTCATTTCGCCGGCAAAAATCTTCGAAGATAATTCTCTGATCACAAGGCAAATCACGGTTGATATCTAAAATTTGTCGCCTTAATTCTGTCTCTGACACTACACCAGCTAACCTGGTTGCATCGCGGATTATAGCCGGTTCAATAATTTCCGGACGCGAATAAACATATTCCTTCTGGTGCTGCATGATTGTTTTAAGAGTAATGCCTTTTTCTGCTAGATTTTTTTGCTGATATTCGATAATTTCACGGCTGTTAAGATCCGGCTTTTTCTCTTTGGTCTCATTACGGACATATTCTTCTTGCTTTGCGTTTTCTGCTTCAAGTTGGCTGCTGAAATAGTTTCCTAACTTTTTTTGTTCTTCAATGTATTCCAAGATTTCCGTTCTACGGCCAGAAAACATTTTTTCCTGTTCATCGGAAACGCCAACAACGCGAAAACCGTCTTCTGTTCCAATAGTTTTAATTCCGATATCATACAACCTATCGCATAATCTATTATTTAGCTCTGCGCTCATTTCTTTTTGGCGATAGTATAACTCTTGTGCATTAATAGCAAAAGTTTTTTTCTCGCCATTCTCCATTGTAAACTCAGCAAAATTAAATAAATTTATATGCGCGTGTAAATGAGGTTCAAGGTCTCTATTTTCAATATGCCAAAATACTGCTGCTTCACTTTTTGTCTTATCGGATTCAAAATCAAAATATTCTTTTCTGCTTCCAGCCGGTCTTATTAACTTAGCTGTATCGTGTAAGTATTCTTTAATTACTTCTTGCTGTATTTGGTTTAATTGTTGGCGTGTAGGTTCATCTGCAACAGCATATAACATCGAATATGATTTTGGCATAGCTATAACAATATCATAGCCTGCATTCTTAGTCTCTTTAGCAGCTAAATTCATATAATCCTGTGGATTTTTACCTGCCATTAATGCATCATAATTTTCTCGATTATATTCTAGTTTATCAAAATAGTTACCTACAAATTGAGCAGGTACATGATTATTTTTTGATAGGTAATCATCGTAACTTTTGGGCTGAGTATATTGCCTTTCCATATCAACGTAATATCTAGTTGCGCCTAATTTCTGAATACGAATCATGCATAATCACCTACTTTTTAATTCGTCAAGTTCTCCCCTCATAACATGTAAATCTTGCACTATTTTTTTTAATATTTCTTCTCGGCTTTCTATATATTGAACGTTTGCGATTTCAATTTGAGCAGTATAAGTTTTTCGGATTAGTAATTCAATTAATTCACTTTGGTTAATAACCATTTTGCGACATAGCAAATTTAATTGTTCTTTAGCATCCTTAGTCAAATAAATTTTAATTTGCGATTTATCTGGCGTTTCTTCTGATTTCTTAGGAAATGGCATTTTATCACTCTCCTGCTTCCTAATTATACCATTATAAAAGCTAAATCACAATATTATAGTAGTACTATGCTTAAAGCTAATAAATTAGCGTATTTTATCGTAAAAAGTACCTTTGGCAGGCTGCAGGCCAACAGGTGCTTTTTACGATAAAATGTATATATTGACATTAATATTACTAAATTTTATACTTTAATAAAAATAGAAATTTGGAGGTTTGTAAGTATGAACACCATTGATAGATTACTTAGAGAAGAAGAAAAAATTCAGCAAAAATTAAAGAGAGTAAGAGAGGAACGAGAAGCTGCTGAACAAAAGATTATTTCTAAGATGCCTGCTATTTTAAAAGAAAAATATCCTGATATATATAATGAGATTCGAGCAATCGTAATAGAAAAAATGACTTCAAAAAAGAGAACTTCAAATAATGATGCTACTGAATCATAAAAAATTATTTGCGATTATTAAGGAAGACATTGTGCTTCACTTAAAACTAATCAATTATGACTAAAAAAGAAACCATCCCTGAATGGAATGGTTTCTTTAACTTTAAATTATAAATCGCCAGTTCTTGCATTTTTAAGAGGGCTACCCTTTGCAGCATTTTCGTTATTTGTCTTGATGATTTTCTCAATTTGTGCTTTTTCTTCGGCTTCAATGCGTTTTTGCGTTGAAAACTTATCAATTTGCATGTAAGCAATAATTCCTATACACACAGCAATAAATGTAACCAGGGCTATTAAAAATTTATTTTTCTGCATTAAAGATTAGCCTCCATACATTATCCCAAGTTTTTTTATATTTTGCGAGAACTATTATAGCTGCTGGTATACCACAAACCCAAATTAAAAACACTTTCACTTCTTCTACCGTAGAAAAATAATGATTTGAAGAGAGATATAACATTAGCGCAGAAACCAATATTGCATATCCAAGAAATAAGGCTGAGAATATTACTGCTTCTTTTAAAAGTTTAAGTAATTTACTTTTCAATGCTTAAACCTCCTTAATTATCAAACTACGAACTTTGCTGTTTAGGGCCTGTGGCGTCTTTGTCCTCTTTTTGATTCCCCCTCATTTGCCCAAAAGCGTGTCGTGCATTAGTCCTGGCCTGTGCATATGGGTTCATGGTATGCCCAAAGAGGGAGGCCGCATTTTTTGCGGTACCGCTCAAACTCACGTTTCCGTTGGCCGTCCTTCCGCCTGGTTGGTTGGAAGCGGCTTTTGCAAAACCGGCTATCCGCATGCCGCTGGCAACCGCGCCAGCCACATTGCCTGTTGCTACACTGGCCGCTCCTCGGGCCATGCCGACCGCATCGCCGCCACTAAGGGACGGTGAACCGGACAGCATGCCCTGCGCCACGTCCGGCGCTTTCCAGGTTAAAAACGCAATGGCCAAACAGCCGAGTAGGGTACGGAAAACCGGCGATAAATCGGTAGCTTCTGCATTGATTTGCTGCCAGGTAAGCATCATTGGCACGCTGATGCAGAGGATGAATTCCAACACCATGATTTTGACTCCAAAACTGAAGATGGAACCGATGGACTTTTCTGCAAGAAAAGCCGTGTGCTTATTGGTGCCGAAAGGCACCAGAACCTGCGTCAGTGTACTGGTCATGTAGAATTCAACCGTTGTCAGAAAGAGTTGAATTGCCATCCAGAAAAAGCAGCCTAGGATAACAAACAGCATGAATATTTTCAGGATGATGAGACCTATATTGCCCATGGCAGAGGCTTGTCCGGAAAAAGAAAAAATGTTATTCATGAGATTCGTGACAATATAGATGCCATGACCACCAATACTAGCAGGATCTGCAAAAGCAGTTGACGATCCTGCTGCCATTACACCAAATCGTTGAAAAGTCAGAAAGGCCATTCCTGTCAAATTTAGTCCCTGCACCCAGTTTTGTACCAGCCAGCCCCAGATACTGAATTTGACGGCCTTTTTGGTTAGCAGCATCATGCGGTCTTCCTCGCTCATCAGCATCACCCAGGCCAGTTCAATGGTGGCTAAGGTGGCAAGGACGTACATGGCCTCCGGTAGTAAGTTGGTAGCCCCTTCCAAGCATTTTTCTCGAAAAGTGAACATGAGCTGCGTTAGGGCGTCTTCAGAAGAAATGTCAATCAT
>NZ_CP156926.1:5572500-6496238 GCF_041428895.1 Sporomusa aerivorans | reverse complement strand
TTTTGTTATTCAGTCCTTCCTTA
Organism: Sporomusa aerivorans; assembly: GCF_041428895.1. Lineage (NCBI taxonomy): Bacteria > Bacillati > Bacillota > Negativicutes > Selenomonadales > Sporomusaceae > Sporomusa > Sporomusa aerivorans. Next base: position 6,496,215 of record NZ_CP156926.1, on the reverse strand, counting down.
TGTAATGTTTTCCACAGATTATAATAGCAATTAACATAAGTTATCCACAAAGATATCAACAATTGTGAATAACTTTTATTAAAATGAAGTTGCAGGCGAAAAAAAAATACAACGGCGGAACATAAAAATCCCGCAAGCGTGTATTGTCAAGTTATCAACCCATGTGGATAAACCTGTGAATAAGTGTGAAATTTTGGGGATAAGTTAAAAAAAACAGTGATTATGTGACGTTATGTGGATAGTTGTTGATAACTGTGCATAACTATATTAACAAATCATGTGGCAGTTATCAACAAGATATTTTCTCTTGAGACCTAAAAAGATGTAATTTATCCACAGCTAGCTGAATTTGTCGTCGTCAATATTCTTGACATAGAGCCTTACGCTAGTCTATAATCTATACTAGTGAAATTTTGTAGATTTTAGTGGGTTTCTCCCCTTTTATATAAGGAGGTGTATAGAGTGAAACGTACTTATCAACCTAATACGTTATGGAAAAAGCGGACGCATGGTTTCCGTGAACGTATGTCAAGTGCAGGTGGCCGTCTTGTATTAAAAAGAAGACGCGCTAGAGGCAGAAAAAAATTGTCAGCATAAATAATTAGTAGGCCGCTTTCGTGGCCTATTTTTTCCACCCGGGCAGAAGGGGTTAACTTCTTTTGCCGGTAGAATTAAAAATCTTGAGAAACCGGATGATTACTATGGTCAAAAGGTTTGTATTACCTAAAATAAGCAGACTTTGTCAAAACAAGAGTTTTCAGGCAGTATATCGATCAGGCAAGTCATATGCCAATAAGAATTTGGTTGTATATGTCTTGCCTAATAAGTCTGCCAATAGACGAATCGGTTTTGCCGCAGGCAAGCGCCTGGGGCCGGCAGTTGTGCGTAACCGGGTTAAACGTTTGTTAAGGGAAGCCTACAGGCTTAATCAGGATAAGTTTATTTCAGGTGTCGATTTGATACTTGTCGGTCGTCAACCGCTTGTCAAGGCAAAACTGGTGCAGGTAACTAAGTCATTACTGGAGCTTAGCGCCAAGGCAAAGTTAGTGGTTGAAAAATCATGAAGCGGTTACTAACGATAGTAATTGTGGGTATGATTGTTTTTTACCGACAGGTTATTTCGCCGCTTAAGCCGCCTAGCTGCCGGTTTGTGCCCACTTGTTCTGAGTATGCGCTAATGGCTATTGAAAAGTATGGGATTGCCCGTGGTCTCGTTATGGCTGTGCGGCGTATTTTGCGTTGTCATCCATTTCATCCCGGCGGCTATGATCCTGTTTAAATACACATCCAATGTTTGCAGGAGGGAAATTTTTTGGATTTTTTAAGCAATATTATGCAGAGTGCATTAACTTTCTTCTATAATTTGACTGTCGGTGCAGGCATTGCCAATTATGGTTTAGCCATAATTTTACTGACAATCGCAATTAAGTTAGTGCTGTACCCACTTACCGTTAAGCAAGTTAAATCGATGAAGGCAATGCAGGATATTCAGCCTAAAATGAAGGAACTGCAGGAAAAATATAAAGGAAATCCGGAAAAACTCAACAAAGAACTGGCAAGTCTCTATAAAGAAGCAGGCGTTAATCCGCTGGCCGGATGTTTGCCGCTCCTTGTCCAGATGCCATTTTTGATTGCGATATTTTTCGCTATCCGTGACTACCAGTATGCGCAGCAGCCGCCTAGCTTTCTGTGGATGAAAGATTTGGCGCAGCCTGATCCCACTTATATTTTGCCGGTATTGTCAGCTGTTACTACATATATTCAACAGAAGCAGACAACGAGCGAAATGACACAGCAAGCTAAGATGATGATGATCTTTATGCCGCTGTTTATTGGCTATATCAGCTTGACCTTCCCGGGCGGACTGGTACTGTACTGGGTAGTGAGCAATATATTCCAGATTGCGCAGCAGTGGTTTATGTATCGTAATACCCCAGTGGTAGGCCGGGAGGAGGCGCGTTAATTTATGACAGGTAAGCTTACCGTGACAGAGAAGACAGGTAAGACTATCGAAGAAGCCATTGAGCTGGCGTTGGCTGAACTTGAAGTAAATCGCGAGCGGATTGATTATGAGGTACTGGAGGTTCCCAGTAAAGGTTTATTTGGTTTTATTGGGTCCAAACTGGCAAGGGTAAAGGTGACTGTGCGGCCTGTCGACCCGGTGGAAGAGGCCAAACAGTTTCTGGCAAAAACATTCCAGGCTATGAAGCTGGATGTGTCAATGGAAAAAATGACACATGCTGACCACGTTGTCATCAATTTACGCGGCGACGATTTAGGTGTTCTTATTGGTAAGCACGGGCAAACGCTCGATGCTCTGCAATATCTGACCAATCTTGCTGCGAACAAGGATGCTGAGGAACGCAGCCGGATTATTCTCGATGTAGAAGATTATCGTAAGCGCCGGGCTGAAACCTTGTCCCGTTTGGCTATGCGTCTGGCCGATAAGGTGAAGCGACGCGGCGAACGGGTTGTACTGGAACCTATGAGTCCCCAGGAACGCAAAATTATCCATATGGCTTTACAAAATGATCATCGTATTGTTACCTATAGCGAAGGCGATGAACCGTATCGTAAGGTCGTAATTGCCTTGAAGAAATAAAGAAAAACACGGCCTCGGCCGAGCCTGTGGCAAAGATGGAAGCTAATATCGCCCCTTATCCGGGCGAAAGGTACACTTGCTTTAAGGATAAAGAAAACACGGATTGCGATGAGCCTAATCGGCCATTTCAATCCGTGTTTTCTTTCAAATTATTGACCGCTGATATTGGCCGCCGCAGGAATGGCATTGAGGCTCATTGACCAAAGTGTCGGTATAATCTTCAAACGTGTGACCACATCTTGTACAGGTTGTTTTGAGTTTAGTCAGATACTGTTTGTCGGCCCGCGCCTGATGAATGGCTGTGATAACCAACTCCAGGTACGCAGGTTCAACTCTAAAAACATTATTCTGTATGCCGGCGGCATCCAGATAGGTTACTGCCAGGCCGGAGGCGGCGGCGACCGGTGCGCCGGATAATTGCCCATAAGGGATGATTAGCCAGCGGCTGTCTTTATAACCCTGCGGCTTATCAATAAAATAAATGGCATGGCTGGTTATGACTAGTACCCCGTTTTCCTCGGCAAAGCCGGCCGGGCATACTTGGTATATTTTTTCGCCAATCCAAAGGCTGGCGGGAACGAGGCTTAGCAATGCTGTAAGAAATGGATTCAAGTTTGTATAATCGCGGTATATTGCACTGAATGGGAGGGTAGGGGGCACACCGTCGGCAAGAACGGTTATTGCAGCGTATTCTGATCTAAAAGCATTAAGTATGGGAAGGATGCTATCGGTTTTGCCTTTATATATAACAACAGAAGGCATATTGTCCAGAGCCATCTTTATGGCCAGACGGCCGCGCAGCAAAACCTTTTCCAGACGGAGTCCCAGACTTTCCACACGGGAGCAGCCTTTTAAAATAACGCTGTAATTATGTCCGCAATCCATACAGGCACCTCTCTTTCAACACTTTTATTGTACACTGACAAGTACTGATTGACAACAATAATAAGAAAATGAAATATCCCTTGATTTGATTCCGAGGTAAGGTTTATGATAGTACTGGTATATTACTAACTAATAGGAGATGTTAATTATTGGAGAGCTTAAGTCCTGAAATTATTGTATTTTTATTGGTCGTCGGTTTTATTGCGGCCTTTATTGATTCCGTAGTCGGCGGTGGCGGCTTGATTTCTCTGCCGGCGCTGATGTTTACCGGTTTACCGCCAAGTGTTGTTTTAGGAACCAATAAACTCGCCAGTACCATGTGTTCTCTTACCAGCACTCTTTCTTTTTTACGCTCAGGTAAAATTGAGCGTAAATTAGCCGCCTGGCTGTTTCCTTTATCTTTTATTGGTTCATCATTGGGGGCCTATACAGTAAGGCATATTCCTCCCGAGTTTTTAAAGCCGCTTGTTGTTGTTTTGCTTATCCTTGTAGCCATCTATACTGTCTGCAAGAAAGACTGGGGTTCGGAATCTACATACACGGGACTAACGCGTAAAACGGCTGTTATAATCGCATTGGTTACTTTTTCAATCGGTTTTTATGACGGTTTTTTTGGACCGGGTACAGGCTCGTTCTTTATTTTTGCATTCTTAATGCTGGGCTTTGATTTTATTGTTGCTGCCGGCAATGCCAAGGTATTGAATTTTGCCAGCAATGTCGCGGCTGCAATCACTTTTGTTCTGCTGGATTCGGTTAATTTCCAGTACGGTCTCATTATGGGGGTAGCGATGATTGCCGGGGCAATCGCCGGTTCCCGCCTGGCCATTAAAAGCGGAACGGCTTATGTACGGCCGTTATTTATAGGCGTTACCGGTTTATTGATCGGTAAACAGATATGGGATTTAGTGCTTAAATAATTCGTCAAACCAAAATAAAAAGACTACCCTTGGCGGGTAGTCTTTTTATCCTGATAGAAAGTATAGCTTTCGCCTGGATAAGGGCAACATCGGCTTCCACACTCGCCAAAGGCTCGGTGCAAGCCGTGTTTTCTTTATCCTGATAGAAAGTATAACTTTCGCCTGGATAAGGGCAACATCGGCTTTTACACTCGCCAAAGGCTCGGTGCAAGCCGTGTTTTCTTTATCGGGTTACAGTATAAACTTGTCAACAAGATCGATCAGTTGGGCGATCTCCGGTTTGGATACTTGTCCGTTTGCTCCAATTGACTGTCCTTTTAACCGCATTTCTTCATTGATTAATGATGAGAATATAACTACCGGCAGATGCTTAAGCTTTTCATGTTCTTTGATGCGCTTGGTAAGGTGGTGCCCGTCCATTTGCGGCATTTCGATATCGGTTATTACCATGTGAACTTTGTTTTCAACCGGCTGCCCATCGGCGATAAGCTGCTCAATTTTATGCCAGGCTTCCTGACCATTTTCTGACAGGATAATATTAGGGTAACCGGCGCTGTGCAGGGTGCCAAGCAATAAATCTCGTAGCAGTTTGGAATCCTCCGCTACTAGAATTGTTTTGTTTTTGCGGATTTCCAGGATATCGGCGGGAGATGAGGTTAATTGATTGAACTTTTCATTCATTTCCGGATTTATATCGGCCACAATCTTTTCAAAATCCAGCAGTACAACCATTTTTTCAGCCATTTTGATAATACCGACAACCATTTCAGAATTGGCTATATGGGGAGGAGGCTCCATGGCCGTCCAGGAAATTCGGTGAATACGCGATACTTCATCAACCAGGAAGGCTACATAGTAGTTGTTAAGTTCACTGACAATCACCTTTGGCGAGGTTGTTGTCGACTGATTGCCTAGACAACGCGGCAAATTTACAAGTGGCATAACTCTTCCGCGTAAGGTAAATATGCCGTCAACCCAAGGATGGACATTAGGCATCTGCGTGACAGGTATAGGATTAATGACTTCTCTGACTTTGGCTACATTAATGCCATAGCTGACAGGGCCAATAGAAAATTCAACTATTTCAAATTCATTTGTTCCGGTTTCGAGCAAAATCCCCTTTTTATCAGACATTGCCATCCCTTCTTTCCTTTTCATGCGAGTTATTATAAAAAACAATAATTGGCAATAATTAATATTTCTATGTTATAGTTATTTTACCTGCTAATACCTGCTATCAAATACTAAATTTTATATGTATTTTTAAAATTATTTAGTGAAAACTATATAAATTAGTACTATTTGGCAGGAAGAAGGCTATATATAGGGAATTAATATACATTTACAGCATTAATAACAGCCAAAGTTATAGGTAGGTTGGTGTAAGGAGTGAATGAACTTTGAGTGTGGTAACCGGTGAGGATACCATATGTGCGATAGCGACGGCCATTGGTGAGGGTGGCATTGGCATTATCAGAATAAGCGGGCCTGAAGCAATCACCATTGCTGATACATTATTTAACAGTAAATCAGGTAAAAAAGCAGTGACAATTCCATCTCATCAGGTTGTCTATGGGAATATTGTCGATCCTAACAGCCAGGAGACAGTGGATGAGGTTATTTTATTTGTTATGCGCGGGCCCAGGTCCTACACGCGTGAGGATGTGGTGGAAATCCACTGTCATGGCGGGCCGGTCCCGCTAAAACGTATTTTAGCTTTAACGCTGCAGCAGGGGGCCAGACTGGCCGAACCCGGTGAATTTACAAAACGCGCCTTTTTAAATGGCCGCCTGGACTTGGCTCAGGCTGAGGCTGTTATCGATATTATCAGAGCTAAAACCGATGCCTCGCTTAGAGTGGCTGTAGGTAATTTGTCAGGAAAATTGTCAGAACAAATTAAAGACTTGCGTCATGCTATTTTGGGGATGATTGCCCAGCTGGAAGCGGCCATTGATTTTCCGGAGGAAGATATCGAAGAAACGGCTGCTGCCGAGGTTGCCAGGCTGATTACCAGGGTTAGCTCACGGCTGGACGTGCTTTTGGCAACAGCCCAGACAGGAAAAATTTTGCGGGATGGTTTGGCAACGGTGATTATTGGCAAACCGAATGTTGGCAAATCCAGTTTGCTCAATGCCCTGCTCAGGGAGAATAGAGCCATTGTGACTGATATCCCTGGTACTACCAGGGATATCATTGAAGAATATGTCAATATCCGTGGGGTGCCGCTTAAGATTATTGATACGGCGGGTATTCGTGATACTGCCGATACGGTGGAAAAGATCGGCGTTGAGCGGGCGAAAGAACTGGTAGGACAGGCGGACCTTATTTTGCTGCTGCTCGATTCATCGTCCCCATTATCACCGGAAGACCGGGCTGTATTAGCGCTATTGCCAGGTAGGAAAGCTATCGTCCTGATAAATAAAAGCGACTTGCCGCCCCGGCTGGAGATGGATGAGGTCGGGCAGTATACCCAGGGGCGTTTGGTAATGAAGATATCTGTAGCGCAGGAGGAAGGTCTGGCTGAACTGGAAGAGGCTATTGCCGACATGGTCTATAGCGGACAGGTGGCGCAGGGTGAGGCTGCGTTTGTTAATAATGTCCGTCATGCGGCTGCGCTGCGCCAGGCCCGCGATCGGCTGTCTGACGCCATGGCAACTATTGAAGCGGGTATGCCTACCGATTGTATTGTTGTGGACATACGGTCGGCCTGGGAGAAGCTGGGTGAGGTTACCGGCGAGACAGTCGGTGATGATATTTTAGATCAAATTTTTACACAGTTTTGTATTGGGAAGTAGAATGAGGTGGAGGATTTGTTTCAAGCAGGCAATTATGATGTAGTGGTCATCGGCGCCGGGCATGCCGGTTGTGAAGCGGCGCTGGCTGCGGCCAGGCTGGGCTGCCGTACGCTGATAACTACTCTTAATATGGATAATATTGCGATGATGCCTTGCAATCCGGCAGTAGGCGGGCCGGCTAAAGGACATTTGGTAAGGGAAATCGATGCGCTTGGCGGCGAAATGGGGATAAATACTGACAAGACGTGTATTCAGATGAGAATGCTTAATACCGGCAAAGGTCCTGCTGTTCATGCTTTGCGGGCGCAAGCCGACAAGCGTCTATATCAGTCGGCTATGAAGCATACCTTGGAAACCCAGCCTAATCTTGATGTCAAGCAGGCTTTGATTGACAATATCCTGGTGGAGAATGGCCGGGTTACCGGCGTTATTACTGAATTAGGCGAGCTTTACGGCGCCCGTTGTGTAATCATTGCTACAGGAACCTACCTCAGGGGCAAAGTTATTCTGGGTGAGACTACCTACCCTGGCGGACCTGCCGGACAAAGGGCAGCACTTAAGCTGTCGGATGCACTCCGGAGCCTGGGAATTTCACTGATGCGCTTTAAAACCGGAACTCCGGCGCGGGTAGATGCCCGGACTGTGGATACCGGTAAAATGTCGATTCAGCCCGGAGATGATATCACTCACAACTTCTCCTTTCTGAGTGATATAACTACCCGCGAACAAACACCCTGCTGGTTAACCTATACCAATGAACAGACCCATGCTATCATCAGATCCAACATGCATCGCTCCCCTTTGTACATGGGGGTTATTGAAGGAACCGGACCGCGTTATTGTCCTTCGATTGAGGATAAGGTAGTACGCTTTGCCGATAAGCTGGCTCATCAGGTCTTTGTTGAGCCGGAAGGCATAAGTACAACGGAAATGTATATCCAGGGAATGTCAACAAGCTTGCCTGTTGATGTCCAACTGGCTTTTTTGCGGACTATTCCCGGCCTGGAAAAGGCGGAAATTATGCGTCCGGGCTATGCTATTGAATATGATTGTGTTGATCCTACCGAGCTTAAGCCATCTTTAGAAACAAAAAAAGTTGCCGGTTTGTTTTCAGCCGGGCAGGCAAACGGCACATCCGGTTATGAGGAGGCGGCTGCCCAGGGGCTGATGGCGGGGATTAACGCCGCTTTGCTGGCCCAAGAAAAACCGCCGTTTATTTTATCCCGTTCGGATGCATATATAGGTGTATTGATTGACGACCTGGTAACTAAAGGGACGAGTGAGCCGTACCGGATAATGACTTCCCGAGCCGAATACCGCTTGATTCTCAGGCAGGATAATGCCGATCTCAGGCTGACGGAAAAGGGCAGGGCGATTGGCCTGGTGGGAGACAAGCGCTATCAAAGGTTTACTGCCAAACGGGATGCAATTCATAATACACTGGAATTGCTAAAAGGAAGACAAATTACTCCGATAGCGGAAACCCAGGCGAAACTGACAGCTCTTGGCACTGCTGAATTGCGTACAGGCATTACCTTGTATGATTTACTCAGACGGACCGAAATAAATTATGAGGCAATGCGGGATCAGTTTGATTTGCCCGAGATTCCGTCACTAGTACGCGAACAGGTCGAAATTGCCGTAAAATATGAAGGGTATATCCAAAAGCAGGTTGAGCAGGTTGAGCGCGCTGCCAAGCTGGAGGCCAAGCTTTTGCCTGCCGATGTCGATTATAGTCAAATCAGCGGTTTGGCGCTCGAGGCGCGCCAGAAACTCAATAAGATCAGACCGTTGTCGGTTGGTCAGGCGGCCAGGATATCAGGAGTTTCCCCCGCCGATATTTCTATATTAATGGTCTATTTGGAACAGCGGCGCGGCCGCCAGGAATGAAGGGGACCTAGCATGGATAATTTTTATGATATATTGGCAAATAGCGCTGTGGCGGCCGGCTTTGATTTGAATGCCGGCCAAATTGCCGCCATGGAGAGCTATTACCGCTTATTAGTGGAATGGAATCAAAGGATGAACCTGACAGCTATCACGGAACCGCACGAAGTTGCCGTTAAGCATATGATAGATTCTTTGTCGTGTTATCGTGCAGATATTTTTACTGCTGGCGCCAGTGTGGTCGATGTCGGTACTGGCGCCGGCTTTCCCGGCGTACCGTTAAAAATATTCAGGCCGGAGCTTTGTCTAACATTGATGGATTCTCTTAATAAACGTCTAACTTTTCTGCGGGAGGTTGTTAACACCCTCCCGCTGGTGGGCGTTGACCTCGTCCATGTCAGGGCGGAGGAAGCGGGCAGGAGTAAACTTTACCGGGAGGTATATCAGATTGCCGTATCGCGGGCGGTGGCCAGATTGAATGTTTTATGTGAACTCTGTCTGCCCTTGGTTAAAACCGGCGGCTGGTTTATTGCGCTGAAGGGGGCCCATTATGAGGAGGAGGTGCGTGAAGCGGCAAAAGCCCTGTCTGTGCTTGGTGGCAGAATTGAGGCTGTACAACCGGTAAGCTTGCCAGGGCTTGCCGATAAAAGGGCTGTAATCTATATCCGGAAAGCTGCGTCCACACCAGAGATTTATCCCCGTAAAGCCGGAACCCCGGAAAAAAAGCCATTGTGATTTAGAGGAAAATCCCATTATCTGCAGAATATAAACATAAGCTTGTTCCTAACGATGTTTGTAGGTGGTGGAATCGATTCATGAGAAACTTGGCCAAGCTGTTTGGTATTGGCGATACTTCGCCGACCGTTCCCGAGATTATTCCTGTAGACAATGAACAGACAAACGCAGTTGAATCTGTTTCTATTCATACAGAAGATATTCAAGCGACCGATTTGCAGGCTGTACACAAAATATCTCCTGAGAATATTATTCCGAACCCATTTCAACCGCGTAAAACGTTTAATGACGATTCACTGCAGGAATTAGCGTCGTCTATTCGGGAGTTTGGGGTAATTCAGCCCTTGTTAGTTCGCCGTCAGGGTGATTCTTATGAATTAATCGCCGGCGAGCGTCGGCTTAGGGCATCTAAATTGGCTGGTCTCATTGAGGTTCCGGTCATTATCCGGGAGCTTGATGACAAAGAAATGGCCGAATTGGCTATGATTGAGAATTTGCAGCGGGAAGATTTGCATTTCCTGGAGGAAGCCGAAGGTTATCAGCATTTGATTGCCAGTTTTAATTTTACACAGGAAGAATTAGCCCGTCGGGTAGGGAAAAATCAGTCGACAATTGCTAATAAGCTGCGGCTGCTGAAACTTGTGCCTGAAGTACGTCAGACTATCGTTGGACAAAATCTGACCGAGCGACATGCGCGTGCTCTGTTAAAACTTGAAGGTACCGATGTTCAGATGGCGGTACTTAACGATGTTCGGGAAAAGGGGCTAAATGTCCGGGAGACAGAAGATTTAATTGAAACATATAACGGAAATATTTCCCGGGAAAAGGAAAAAGAGCCAGTTCGACGGCAAACAGTTGTAAAGATCATTAAAGATGTTCGCATTTTTATTAATACTATAAATAGTGTAATAAGCCAAATGAAAAAAAGCGGTATGGATATAAACGCTAAACAGGATATTGAGGGTGAATATGTTACTATTAATATCCGGGTAAAAAACAGCCGTAAATAAAATCTTACCATGACATTATAAACCCCCCGAACCGGGGGGTTTTTCAATTACGCATTATTACATAAGGTAAATAGAGGAGGCTATGACAAACTTATATTGCCATAGCCCCTTCTTTAATTTGTGGCAAGCGCCAGCAACTCATCTGCCAGCTTCTCGATATATTGTCGCTGATATAAGCGGTTTAGCCAGTTGACAGGTATATTGCCAGCACCATAGTAAGCACCGGCCAGCTGACCGTAAACAGCACCTGTCGTGTCGGCGTCGTCGCCTAGGTTTACTGCCAGCAGGGCGCCGTGGGTGAAACTTTTACTGTGATAAAAGGCCCATAATGCCGCTTCCAGTGAATCGGCAACATACCCTGTACCGCGAATGGCCGGAGGATTTTTCTGTTTATAGGACCCGCCGGCTATGCTGTCGATCCTGCCGGCTAGAGGTGTTGGCCAGCCAGTTGCGTCCGGGGAATAGTGGTCAGACAGTAATGCGGTCTTATTCCGGCCATATATAGCTCCCAGTATGAGAGCAGCCAGATAACGGCAGGCATCAATGGCTTCCGGGGCGGCATGAGTCGTGCGGGAACTGTCCGCCGCCAGACGGATGGCCTCTCCGGGATTGGCGGCATATCGCAGCGGAACAGGGGCCAGGCGCATAATAGAACCGTTGCCGGCAGAGCGCGGATGCGTTGACCCCGCATAGGGCTTAGCTGTTTGCAGGTATTGTTCCAGGGCCGTTTTAACCGTTTTACCAATATCAATGCAATAGCCCGTACTGCTTAAATAGCCTTGTTTGTACCAGCGTACATATCGGTTAATCTGATCTGTAGGATCAAATTCCGGGCAGTGGATCAAACTTTCCGCCAGGCATAGAGCCATGGAAGTATCATCAGTCCACTGGCCTGCAGCCAAATTATTAGGACCGCCGCCTGTGAGGCCGGAAACTGGCGTGAAGCTGCTTGGCTGTTTGAATTCGAGCGGCATGCCCAGGGTGTCGCCTACAGCCAGTCCTAACAGTGCGCCCCGGAACTTATTCTGATTCATGAACTTGCCCCTTTGGACTTAAGCCGGCTCTGCGCCTGATAGCATTTGTTTGGCTATATTGACAGCTTCCACGCCATTGGCGGCATACGCATCCGCTCCGGCCTGGCGGGAGTAGTTTTCCGTGAGAACGGCGCCGCCTACTATTGTTTTGCCGTTATAGCTGGCGGTCTTGAGCGCTGAAATAGCTATATCAACCTGAGGCAGGGTTGTTGTCATGAGTGCGCATAAGCCTACAATTTGAGCCTGATGCTTCTGGGCCGCGGCTACAATAGTTTCGGCGGGCACATCCTTACCCAGATCAATTACTGTAAAGCCGTTATTCTCCAGCAAGGCCGCAACGATATTTTTGCCGAGGTCGTGAATGTCCCCTTTTACAGTGGCCAGAATAACCGTACCAAGACTTTGCGTTGTATGGGCCGGCAAAACTTCTTTGATGGTACTGAACGCAGTACGCATGGTTTCGGCTGATAACAGTACCTGCGGCAGGAAGCACTTTCCCTGTCCGAAGGCTTTACCCACCTCGTTCATGGCTGCTGTCAGGGCTTGGTCCGTTATGGTCATAGGGGTATAGTTTTCGGCCAGCGCCTGGCGAATAAGCGGTGCTACCCCTGTTGTTTCGCCATTAATTACTGTTTGGCGTATTTGCGCCAGTATATCAGGTTCTGCAATTATCTTGTCTGTCGACAGCGTAGGCAGGTCCACATATTTTTTACTGTAGTCGATTACCGCTTGATCATTGCGGCCGCTTAGGGCCACTGAAGCCGACCATATATCCTGCATCAAAGGATCAAAGGGATTCAGGATCGGTGCGTCAAGACCGGCATCCAGCGCCATGGCGCAAAAAGCGGCATTCATCAAATCGCGGCGCGGCAAACCAAAGGATACATTGCTTAAGCCCATAACGGCCGGACAGCCTAGTTGCTCGCGGTAGAGTTTGAGAGTGAGCAATGTTTCGCGCGCTGCCCGGCTATCGGTTGCAATTGTCATAACCAGAGCGTCCAGCAGCAGGTCATTGCGGTTTAAACCATGTTCTGTTGCGATATGTATAATTTGTTTGGCTACTTTTATGCGTTCGACTGCTGTTGTGGGAACGCCGCTGTCAGATAAGGGGAGGCATAAAACGGCAGCGCCGTATTTTTTGGCCAGCGGTAAAAAGGTCTCCAACCGTTCGGCTTCGGCGGTAACCGAATTGATAAGCGCCCTTCCGGGATACGCTTTCAGTCCTGCTTCGAGGGCGGCCGGATCGGTAGTGTCAATGGCTAAGGGGACATCTACCAAGGAGGATAATTCCTCGATGGCATGTTTCATTATGGCTTGCTGATCAATTCCCGGAACCCCCATGTTCACATCCAGTATTCCGGCGCCGGCTTTAATCTGGGCCAGAGCTTCCTTCTTTACGGTAACGAAATTGCCGTTTTTTATATCGGCAGCCAATGCTTTACGGCCAGTGGGGTTGATCCGCTCGCCAATGATCACCGGCGCAAAATGCGAACCGAGGAATACAGTGCGTGTCCGGCTGGTTAGGGCTGTAAACGGCGTGTGGTGGCGTGGTGATGATAGGTTAGCTAAGTTGTCGGCTGCGGTGCGAACAGCCCGGATATGTGCTGGCGTAGTGCCACAGCAGCCGCCAATGAAGGTAGCGCCTGCTTCAGCCAATTTAGGAATCCAGGTGGCCATTTCTGCGGCCGACATAGGGAAGACAGTCTGGCCATTCACTAATTCCGGCATTCCGGCATTTGGTTGTACACTAATTGGCAGCGTAGAGCTTTGTGCCAGGGTTTTTATAACCGGCAGTAGTTGCGCCGGACCAAGGGAACAGTTGGCGCCGATGACGCTTGCGCCCATAGCCTCCAGGATGACGGCGGCGGTACAGGCGTCGGTGCCTGTTACTGTCCTGCCATCCGCGTCAAAGGAAAGCTGGCAGATAACCGGCTGACGGGTTGCGGCCTTGGCTGCCAGGAGGGCGGCCCGCATTTCCTGAATATCAATGATGGTCTCAATGATTATGTAGTCAACCCCTGCCTGGTCAAGGGCGATAATTTGTTCCAGAAAGACAGCATAGGCTTCATCGAAAGTCAGATCGCCGAGCGGGGCAATGAATTTTCCGGTTGGACCGACAGAGCCGGCTACTTTGGCGTGTGTGCCGGCTGCCTCGCGGGCAGCCGCAACAGCTGCGGCGTTCAGGGCGGCGACTTTATTTTCCAGACCGTAATGGGTTAGCTTTATACGGTTGGCGCCGAAAGTATTTGTTTCAATAATTGTTGCTCCTGCTTCTACATATTGCCGGTGAATAGCTATGATTTTCTCCGGCTCGTCCAGATTCCACAACTCGGGGCACTTGCCAGGCTCCAGCCCTGACTGGTGCAGCATTGTGCCCATGGCCCCGTCAAAAATTTGTATCATGTTTCGGTAGTCTCCTTTCGTGCATGACAGCCGGGTTGCCCGCATTTGTCGCAGGCGATTTCCTGCTGGTGGGGTAGGCTGAGAGTTTGATGGTAGGGATATAAGCCAATAACGGCTGTAACGGATTTGCGTGGTACCAGCATTTTTGTGTCAGTAACACTAAGGTCGATTGTAGCGCCGGCTGCCAGGCTTAATATTTCCGGTTGGACGTCAATCGGCCAGCCGCCATAGCCTGGGCTGAAGCGGCGGCCGGCGGTCAGACCGGAGCGGCCGGCATGTTGGGCAATAATGTTGCAGACAGCGTCACAGGCCGCTTCTACAGCTGTCGTTCCCGCAGCATCCAATAGTAGTCCTGCAGTGTATTTGTTCTGGGAGAATAAATTGGATACTTCCTGCTCAAGGGGTATGCCAATAGTAACAGCCATTACCGCCACTTCGACGGCACCAGATAGATGCCTGATTACATTGTCGGCGGTAAGCACAAATGGTTCTGCTGCCATAATGGTATGCATATCCTGGTCATAGGCATATACTTGCCAGACACCTCTAGGGATAGCTAAAAGCTGGGCTTGTGTGCAAGCCTCGGTAAGCAGCTCGACTGAAAAATCAGCCTTTCGGCTGAGTCCGGCATAGCGCTTAGTCTCTTCGGTATCAATTATGGTTAACCGCGGATGAAAAATAGGCATTGAGGAGAACCTCCTTAACTAAGTGCGGTATTATAAGCATTATATTATATTTTGATGAATTGATAAAGCTGGGAAGCCATATCCTATACAATTTATTTACTTGCCTTGTGTTATGTAAATTAAATTGTATACTTTAATCTTTTTTTTTAACTTCCTGCTCGTATCCTTATTCTTTACAACATTTTTTGGCAGGAAATTACGTAATTTTGTTGAATGAAAAGATGGACTAATCTATTTTGAGGTGAACTAGTTTGGTAAAAGTGATTGCTATCGCCAATCAAAAAGGGGGCGTAGGTAAAACAACAACATCGGTCAATTTAGCAGCTTGTGTGGCCGAATTGGGGAAAAAAGTTTTACTGATTGATATTGACCCGCAGGGTAACTCTACCAGTGGTTTGGGTTTCAATAAAGGAACGATTAAACGGTGTGTTTATGACTCATTGGTTAATGATGTTCCACTAGAATCTATTGTTGTCCAAACTGAAATTGACAATCTAAAACTACTGCCGGCCACCATTCAGTTAGCCGGCGCAGAAATCGAGCTGGTATCCATGATGTCGCGGGAGGGGAAACTTAAGCGATCGCTGGATAGAGCAAAATTTGCCTATGATTTTGTTTTCATAGATTGTCCGCCGTCACTTGGTTTACTGACAATCAATTCTTTAACGGCTGCAAACTCGGTGCTTGTACCGATTCAATGCGAGTTTTATGCGCTTGAGGGACTAACCCAATTGATGAATACTATTAGCTTGGTTCAGAAGAATCTTAACCCGGTTCTTACCCTGGAGGGCGTCGTATTAACTATGTTTGATGCCCGGACTAATCTGTCCATACAAGTTGTGGATGAAGTGAAGAATCATTTCCGGCATAAGGTATATCAGACTATTATCCCGCGAAATGTTCGACTGAGCGAAGCGCCCAGTCATGGACAGCCTGTTATTAAATATGATCCTAAATCAAAGGGCTCAGAAGTATATTTTGATTTAGCGCGTGAGGTGATTGGTGATGAGTAAACGTGGACTAGGAAGAGGCCTGGATGCATTGTTTAATGCCCCCAAATCTCCTGAAGCTGCAGAAAGTAATGAACCTATTAATGAGATTCCAGTACATAATATTATTCCTAATCAGCACCAGCCGCGTCGCGTTTTTGATGAAGAAGCATTAGCCGAACTTGCGCAGTCGATTAAGCAGCATGGGGTTATACAGCCGGTAGTTGTCCGGCAGACATTAAGCGGTTACGAGCTTGTGGCTGGTGAGCGCCGCTGGCGTGCGTCCCAGATTGTTGGGTTAAAGCAAATTCCGGCGGTAGTTCGGGAGTATACCGATGCGGAAATGATGGAGATTGCTCTTATTGAAAATTTACAGCGCCAGAATCTGAATTCGATTGAAGAGGCTATGGCGTTTCGTAGTCTTATGTTAGAGTTCGGCCTTACCCAGGAAGAAGTAGCGCAGAGAATTGGTCGCAGCCGCTCAATGATTGCTAATATTGTGCGCTTACTTAATCTTCAGCCGGAAGTGCAGGAATTTGTTTCACGTGGAACATTATCCATGGGCCAAGCCAGACCGTTATTGGCATTGGAAGATAGCGCGGTGCAATTGGATGCCGCTAAGCAGATTATTGAGGAAGATCTGTCGGCTCGTGATGCGGAAGAGTTAGTTCGGCGGCTGGCAGCCCGGAGGCCTGTTAAAAAAGCCGAGCCTGCAGAAAAAGCAGTTGATGAAGATAGTCAGTTTTTTATGAATGAGTTTGAAGATCGGCTTAAACTCATTCTGGGTACACAAGTACGTATTAAACCGGGTAAACTAAAAAGTAAAATTGAAATTGAATACTACTCGAATGAAGATTTGGAACGGATTATGGACATGCTGTCATCAACTCCTGAAACAACGAATACAAAATTTCGCGGACAGCTGGTTGTCTAATAATAAATGTTTCACGTGAAACAATACCTGGGAAAATTCAATAAAGATTTATAGCTAGACGGAATAGTGGTAACCTTACCGCTGACGCTTACCATTACCCTACACTTTGCCTAAGACCTGGCCTGTAAATCTTTATTGGATACTATTGTTGGCTACCGGAGGTGAATGATGGTGCGTTTGGAAAAAGATTTGCTGGGAGAGCGGGAAGTGCCGGCAACAGTATACTATGGCATCCATACCATGCGGGCTCTTGAAAATTTTCCGCTGACAGAATACAAGGTGTCGCCGGTATTGATCAAAGCGATAGCTTTGATCAAAAAAACAGCTGCCGAGGTCAATTTCGAATTAGGATACTTGACCAAAGAGAAAGGACAAGCAATAGCGCAAGCTGCTGACGAGATCCTGAACGGCCAATGGCAGGATCAATTTGTTGTCGACGCACTGCAAGGTGGTGCTGGAACCTCTACCAACATGAATGTCAATGAGGTATTGGCCAATCGGGCTATTGAATTGCTAGGGGGGCAGAAGGGAAACTATAGTTTAGTTCACCCCCTCAATGACGTAAACATGCATCAGTCCACCAATGACGTCTATCCAACAGCGCTGAGAATTGCCGCTATCTGGCTGCTTAAGCCGCTGAGCGAAGGCTGTGCAGCATTACAGGAAGCGTTGCAGGCCAAAGAGGCGGCATTCGCCGGTGTGATAAAGGTTGGCCGGACAGAGATGCAGGATGCCGTACCTATTATGCTGGGACAGGAATTTAGTGCTTATGCGGGAGCAATCGCCCGCGACCGGTGGCGGCTGCATAAGGTGGAAGAACGACTGCGTCAGGCGGCCCTGGGTGGTACGGCCATTGGTACAGGTATTAACGCGAATAAAAAATATATATTTATGGTGAACGATCGGGTACGGCAATATGCGGGCATTGGCCTGGCCAGAGCAGAAAATATGATCGATGTAATCCAAAACGCTGATGTATTTGTGGAAGTGTCCGGGCTGCTAAAAGCGCTTGCAGTAAATTTGGGCAAAATATCGCATGATCTCCGGCTGCTTTCCTCAGGCCCACGCGCCGGTTTGCGTGAGTTAAGACTGCCTGAGCGACAAGCGGGATCGTCAATCATGCCCGGTAAAGTCAATCCAATCATTCCTGAAGCAGTCAACCAAACGGCATTTCATATAATGGCATCCGATATGGCCATTACTATGGCAGCGCAATCCGGCCAGCTCGAATTAAATGCTTTTATGCCGCTGATTGCCCATCATCTGCTGGGGAGTTTAAAAATCCTGACAAATGCAGTTCATATATTAGATGAATTCTGTGTTCAGGGGCTAACTGCCGACGAGGAACACTGTCGTAATTTGTTGGAAAATAGCCAGGTGAGTGTGACAGCCTTAGTGCCGCATATTGGTTATGATTTGGCCTCTAAAGTAGCGCGCCGGGCTAGTGAAGAAAATATAACAATACGGGCAGCTGCTCTGGCCTTGGCCGTATTGCCGGCAGAGAAACTAGATGCCATTTTGGATCCCCGGGCCATGACTAGGCCGGGAATTGCCGGAACGCCAAAATAGGGAGGAAACAATTATGCAAGAAACGCCTAAAGGCTCACGCCTGCATATTGCAATTTTTGGCCGGAGGAACGCAGGCAAATCAAGCTTGATCAACGCCCTTACCAATCAGGACATTGCCTTGGTTTCGAACGTGCCGGGGACCACCACCGACCCTGTATACAAAGCTATGGAAATCCTGCCGATTGGACCGGTGATGATTATTGATACAGCCGGAATTGATGATATTGGTGATTTAGGGGCGTTGCGTGTCGAACGCACCATGCAGGTCCTAAATAAAACCGACCTGGCGATAATTGTCATAGAGCCTGAATTGGGGCTAACTGCTTTTGAAGAACAGCTTGCCGGGGAAATTAAGAAACGTGGCTTACCCGTTGCCGGGGTAATTAATAAATGGGATTTAACGCCTGTGCCGGCAGATGTTATTGAAAACTGGAGTCAATCTCTGGCTTTGCCGTTATTGAATATCAGCGCTAAAACCGGACAGGGTATTGAAGAATTAAAACGGGTGATGATTAAGCTTGCGCCGGACAATTGGGAAGGGCCGCCGGTCATCGGCGATCTGGTATCGCCGGGAGACACCGTGGTATTGGTAGTCCCTATTGATTTGGCAGCGCCAAAGGGCCGGTTGATTTTGCCCCAGGTGCAAACAATCCGGGATTTGCTTGATAATGATGCCTGTGCGGTGGTTGTCAAGGAACGGGAACTTAAGGAAGCACTGGAAGGATTAAAACAGGCGCCGAGAATGGTGGTAACCGATTCTCAGGAATTTATGAAGGTCGGCGCCGACACACCTCCGGGTGTTCAACTAACGTCGTTTTCGATTTTAATGGCCAGGCACAAAGGCGATTTAGAAACGTTGGTCACCGGGGCCAAAGCCATTGAGAGTCTAGAGCCGGGTGACAAGGTGCTGATTTCTGAAGGATGTACGCATCATCGTCAAGCTGATGATATCGGACGGGTAAAAATACCCCGCTGGCTTAGACAGTCGGTTGGTGGTGAACTGGATTTTGAATGGTTTTCCGGCGGTTCTTTCCCACCCAATCTGGCGCAATATAAACTGATTGTTCACTGCGGCGCCTGTATGCTTAATCGCCGGGAAATGCTGTATAGGCTGGCCATGGCCCGGGAAGCTGGCGTGCCGATTGTAAACTACGGCTTGTTGATTGCCCATGTCCATGGCATCCTGCACCGGGCGCTTGCGCCGTTCCCGCTGGCGCAGATGATTTTGGACGAATAAGAGGTGGCTGTTGTGATTTATCTGGACAATGCAGCAACGACTTGGCCCAAACCGGACAGCGTTTATCAGGCTGCCGACAATTGCCTGCGCACTATGGGGGCTAATCCCGGACGGGGCGGGCATAGAATGGCGCGGGCAGCAAGTATGCTGCTCTACGAAACAAGGGAAGCATTGGCCGATTTATTTGGTATTGAGGACGCCAATCAGCTTGTATTTACACACAATGCCACCGATGCTATCAGCATGGCTGTTTTCGGTATCATTAATCCAGGCGATACGTTGGTAACCACAGCAATGGAGCACAATGCCGTGTCCAGGTCTGTGCGGATAGCTCAATCCAGGGGGGCCAACGTATACATAATACCTTGTACACCAGCCGGACAACTTGATATGAATGCTATGGCGGCAGCAATCCGGCAAAAGCCGAAAGCCGTAATAATGAGTCATGCATCGAATGTTACCGGCACCATTATGCCTGTTGCCGAAGTCGGCGAGCTGACGCAACAGTTTGGTGTAACGCTGGTTGTGGATGCCGCGCAAACGGCAGGAGTGGAGGAGATTGATGTCAATGGGATGGGCATTGATCTGCTGGCTTTTAGCGGGCACAAGGGATTGCTTGGTCCGCAAGGTACGGGCGGGCTATATGTTAGGGAAACCGTTGCTGTCAAGCCGCTGCGCGCAGGCGGTACCGGCAGTCTGTCTGAATCGGATATTCAGCCGGAATTTATGCCTGACAGGCTGGAAAGCGGCACGCCAAATACGCCCGGTATCGCCGGACTTAAGGCCGGCATTGAGTTTATTTTAAAAACAGGCCGGGAAGCAATTCAAGCCCGGGAATTAGCTCTAACCCAACAACTGTTGGCAGGACTAAACTCTATTCCCGCAGTCCGCGTATATGGTCTGCCGGGTATTGAAGGCCGGACTGCGGTGGTATCCTTTACCGTTGAGGGCAAAGACTGCGGGCAGCTGGCACATGTGCTTGACCGTGATTTTGGTATTGCCTGCCGCTCGGGATTGCACTGCGCCCCCTGGGCGCATCAAGTGCTGGGGACGCTAAAGACCGGTACTGTGCGTTTCAGTCCGGGCTATTTTAATACTGCGGAGGAAATCGGGCAGGCAGTCGCTGCTGTTAGAGAATATACTGCCCGGGAAGGATGAGAACATGAAGGGGACTCTTGTGAATGCTGCCGCAATTATTGCCGGTTCCGGGATAGGTTTAGCCCTGAAGTCCGGGATACCGGCCAAATATCAGAATACCATTATGCAGGGAATGGCCCTGGCAGTCGGCGTTATTGGCCTGCAAATGGCGCTAAAGACACAAAACATTCTAATCGTAATATTAGGAATAGCTGTGGGCGGTATAATTGGCGAAGCGCTTACTATAGACGCCGGCTTAAACAAAATAGGCGCTTGGCTATCGGCAAAAATGGAGGGGCGGGAAAGGTCTGGACAGAGTAATATCGGTCAAGGCTTTGTAACGGCAAGTCTGGTCTACTGCATTGGGGCAATGGCGGTCATCGGCTCCATTCAGGATGGCTTAACAGGTGACACCAGTACGTTGTTTGCCAAGTCGTTAATAGATGGTATCACGGCAGTGGTATTCACATCCAGTATGGGACTGGGAGTGATATTTTCCAGCATATCGGTGCTCTTATATCAGGGAAGCATTACTCTGTTAGCCGGTTTCTTCAGCGCTGTGCTGTCAGACAGCGTAATTGCAGAATTAACCGCAACAGGCGGGATTCTTATCGTCGGAGTGAGCATACTAATGTTGGAAATAAAAAAAATAAAGCTGGCCAATCTGCTGCCAGCCATACCGGCGGCAGCAGTTATTGCATATTTTTGGCCGTTATAGGTTGTAATGCAGTCTAGTTGCAGAACAAAAGAAGGGTGATTTCAATGAATAGCATAGATTTGTCACAGTATACAGGTTTGATCACTGCTAACCTGCCTTATATCTTACTTACGCTAACCCTGCTGATTTTTTTGGCTTTACTTGTGTTTATTAATGTGAGTATTAAAATGAGCAGACTAAATAAACGCTACTGCAAAATGATGGAGGGAATGGAGGGGAATAACATTGAGAATCTGCTGACCGGGCATATAGCAGAGGTGCGTACGGCAATGAATAAAGTTAATCACCTGGAAAATGAATATCGCCGGTTAGACACCATTGCCGCGTCAGCTATTCAATCAGTAGGCGTTATCCGGTTTAATGCCTTTGAAGATACAGGCAGCGACTTAAGTTTTGCACTGGCTTTGCTTGACGGTAAAAAAAGCGGTGTTGTTCTGTCAAGCATATATGGCCGGAATGAATCACGGGTGTATGCTAAGCCTGTTGTTAACGGCCAGTCTACCTACTATTTAACAGATGAAGAAAAAGGAGCTCTTAGCAAAGCCCTGGAAAATAAATCATAAAAATGCAGGATTTATTAAAGTTTTGGCGAATAACATCACAGTTGAGCGTTAATTGCATGTTTTTTTAGAAAAGAAGGTGATGTTGTTGAAGCAAAAAACGCCACAGCCTGATCGACGCGAATATACGCTAATGATTGTGCCGCATCATGGAAAATCGGTCTTCAGTATCCGCATACCGATAAAGACTGTCAAATATGCAGCCGCAGCGCTGGGCATTTGTCTCACGATACTTTCCGGCACGATGCTTAACTATCGCCAGCAGGCCAGTGTAGCCACACAAGAAAGACAGGAACTGACTCAACTTCGGGAAGTTAACGGCAGGCAGAGTACGCAACTGGAGGATTTGGCGAAAGCAACGGCCGAACTTCAACAGGATATGAATCGTCTCAACCAACTGGACAGTGATCTTCGCCGAATGGTAAATGGTGAAGAAGCCACAACAACCTCCCGTTCGGCTCCGGCGCGGCTGTCTAATCACAGCGGTCAGGGCGGACCGGTAGTGAATCCGGATATTAATCAAGTGGATGCTTTGGTTAAGGAGCTTAAAGCTTCGGTAAGGGAAAGAGAGCAGAGCCTGGAAAACTTGAAAAACGCCCTTGCAGAAAAAAATGAACGTCTGGCGGTTACCCCGTCGATTTGGCCGGCGAATGGAGAAGTTACTTCGCGCTTTGGCTGGCGCAGCTCGCCGTGGGGGTGGGGCAGCGACTGGCATCCGGGCATTGATATTGCCAATGACACAGGTACGCCGATTCTGGCGGCCGCAGACGGGACGGTTGTCAGCAACACTTGGACAGGCGGCTATGGCAAGATGGTCGAGATTGATCACGGCAACGGAATCGTTACTATTTATGGTCATAATTCGGAAATTCTTGTTGCCTCAGGTCAAAAAGTTAAAAAAGGCGAAGTTATTGCATACATGGGCAGTACAGGACTCAGCACAGGATCTCACTGTCATTATGAAGTCCGTGTAAATGGCACGGCTGTCAATCCTTCTGGCTTTTTATAATAATGGTAAATATCTCTAGTTAAGTGAACTCGTTTCAGCAAAGCTGAAACTTCGGGGGTTCAGGTGGAGAGTCAACTCCAACTGAACTGACGCCGCCTATAGAGGCGTGAGCCTTAACTCGTCGGATAAGATAAATAAAGAACTGCTGGTGTTTTGCCTTTGTCCGGCTGGACTTGGCTACGCCAAGTCTTTTCTAATAGGAGGTAGCTTCTTAATGTTTGGGAGTAAGAAACAAACCAGGAATATTGGAGAACAGGTTGGCACAGTTATCGGCAATGATACTAGTTTTAAAGGAAATATCACTTCGCAAGGCACCATCCGGATTGATGGATTTCATGACGGGGAACTGATTACGGAAGGGGATCTGGTAGTTGGCGAGGGCGGACGTTTGCAATCGCAGATAAAAGCCCGGAATGCGCTTGTTGCCGGGACGCTAAACGGGAATGTCGAAGTTTCCGACAAACTGGAGCTTTTGGCTACAGCCAAGGTTTACGGTGATATTAAAGTAGGTACATTAACCATCAATGAAGGGGCTGTGTTCCGCGGCGCCTGCTATATGTTAAAAGAAAATGCGGCGGATGAAGCCGAATAAGCAATAAAAACCCCCAGGATGTTTTTAATACATCCTGGGGGTTTTTATTGCGCAGTGGAGAATTTGCAGACGCAGGCGCAAGCCGTGCTTTTGTTATTGCGACTGGTTGTGGGTTCGGCCCAAGCCGAAGGACAAGCCGTGAGCAATGGTGTCGGCCATTTTCATGACAAGATTCAGGCGGGTGCTCTGTAATACCAGATGCTCCATGAACCCGCCGACATTAACAATGCCGGTAATGTAGGCATTGCCGACGGCGGGAAGATCTTTGTTAACAGCGGCGCCCGGTTTGACAGATCCCTGACCAACGGTAACGCAGCCAACACTTTCTAACTTTCCCAGGCAGGCATCCACGGCAATAATAAACGGGTGGGCAACAGTAGAATGAATTGTTTTCAGCATAGATTCCAGATTAGTGGCATGCACCGGCTCGTCCAGGGTACCATAAACGAGGGGAAACAGATTTAGTGCTTTTAGTTTGGTGCCTGTCAGCGGGCCAAGGCAATCGCCGGTTGACCGGTCGGTACCAATACACAGAACCACTATTTGATGGCCGTCGGCTTTCGCAGTGTGGATTAGATTGCGGACAGAGACGGCCACATCATATACCACATTGGGCTTATTGATATTGAATTTTAACTCGCGGACCGGCGCTGCAGCCGGAGACTGTTTGACTGGGGTGAATTTACTCAGGCCTGAGAGGTTTAAAAGATTATTGAGCATGCTAGACTCCTGTTGTATATTTGATATTACCATTATGTGTAAAAGCTCAGAGGTCTATACATCCGGGCAGGATTTTTTGTCAGCTGGCAGGAATACTAAAAATGAAATGTCTGCCAAATTAGAGTGGGCGGGACGGGAGGATGCCAGTATCGATGGACGTCAATCATAAACTAAGAGCAATACCATCTGTTGACAGGCTATTATCAATCGCAGTCGCAGACCGGGAGCTTACTCAATACCCGCGAGAATTAGTGACTGACTGTTTACGGCAGGCGGCAGCCAACGTCAGAGAAAAATGCCGGCAGGGGCAGGAACCGGATGTTAGCGCTGAAACAATGATTTCTCTGGCCAAGGAGCTTGTGAAACAAATTAATACTCCCAGTCTGCGACGGGTAATTAACGCCACAGGCGTAGTGCTGCATACCAATCTGGGACGGGCGCCGTTAAGCAAACGGGCGATAAACGGCGTAACCGAAGTCATGGCCGGATATAGCACGCTGGAATATAACACAGAGACAGGTGAGCGGGGCAGCCGTTATAGCCATGTGGCGGCGCAGTTAAGCAGGTTAACGGGGGCTGAAGCTGCCATAGTGGTAAATAATAACGCCGCTGCGGTGCTCTTGGTGTTGTCTGTGCTGGCTAAAGACCGGGAGGTTATCGTCAGCCGCGGCGAGTTGGTGGAGATCGGCGGCTCATTTAGAATTCCGGATGTGTTAAGGCAGAGCGGCGCCACCCTCATAGAGGTTGGAACTACCAATAAAACGCACCTGGCTGATTATGAGCGGGCAATAGGGCCCAATACAGCCGCAATTCTGAAGGTGCATACAAGCAACTACCGGATAATCGGCTTTACCTCCCAGCCAGCCGGCGCTGAAATTGCGGCTCTGGCCCATAAATATCAATTACCGGTTATCGAAGATCTGGGCAGCGGCACACTCTTGCCGCTGACTGTGGGCGGTGAAACCGAGCCTGCTGTTACGGAGCGGCTGGCGCTCGGTTTTGATGTTGTAACCTTTAGCGGCGACAAGCTGATGGGAGCCGGACAAGCCGGTATTATTGCCGGTAAGGAACAATATATTGCTCTGATGAAAAAACATCCGCTATTACGGGCTATCCGGATTGATAAATTATCACTGGCTGCCCTGGAAGGAACTCTAATGGAATATTCAGCGGGCAATCCTGTCCGCGATATCCCGGTGCTGGCCATGCTGTTTGCTGCTGAAGAAGAGCTAAAGGCGCGGGCCGGCCGTCTGCAGGCCTTAGTTATAAAAGATGGCCGGCTCAGTATAGCGGCTGAAATTATCGAGGTTAGCTCGCCCGCCGGCGGCGGCGCTCTGCCGGCGGCGGCATTGCGAGGGTATGGCGTAGCGATATGTGTATCTGGTATAAGCGCCGGCAGCCTGGAAAGTCTTCTCCGGCAGCGGCAAGTACCCATTATCGCCCGCGTTCAGGCTGACAGGCTTGTTTTTGATGTCCGCTGTCTGTCTGACAACGACCTTGAAGAAATTGCCGCCGCACTGCTGGCAATAGGGGGACGCCAGGTATGAAATATGTTATCATCGGTACGGCCGGACATGTCGATCATGGCAAATCAGCCGTAATTAAAGCTTTAACAGGCATTGAAACCGACAGATTAAAAGAAGAAAAGCTGCGCGGAATATCCATTGACCTGGGGTTTGCATCGCTGGCGCTAAATGAAGCCATTGTAGCCGGAATTGTCGACGTACCCGGCCATGAACGGTTTTTAAAAAACATGCTGGCCGGAACCGGCGGAATTGATCTGGCTATGTTGGTAATTGCCGCTGATGAGGGCATTATGCCGCAGACCAGAGAGCATTTGGCTATGCTGCAGTTATATGGCATACAGCGTGGCGTGATAGTCATCAACAAAATAGACAAGGTTGACGATGAGTGGCTGGAACTGGTAGAAAGTGAAATACGGGAATATATCAGCGACACCTTTCTGAAAGATGCTCCGTTTTGCCGTGTGTCGGCCCTTACCGGAGCCGGCATTGGCGAGCTAAAAGAGATACTGGCCGGGCAAGCGGGTGAGATACCGGCACGTGACAGTACAGCCCCGTTTCGCCTGTGGATAGACAGGGTTTTTACCATTAAGGGCCATGGTGTTGTGGTTACCGGTTCGGTGTTGACCGGCAGCGCCCAAATCGGTGACAGTCTGGAACTGCAGCCGTCTGGAACCGTTGTTCGCATCCGGGGATTGGAATGGCATGGCGAAAAGGTGGAACAAATCTGCGCCGGGCAGCGTGCGGCCATCAACCTCGCCGGCGTGGAGACAGAGGACATTGCCCGGGGCATGGCGCTCAGCGCAATCGGGCGCGGCGAAACCGGCAGCCTATGGGATATAAAAGCTGACTGGCAGGAGGAAGTTGCAAGCGGGGTTAGGGTTAGATTGCATTTGGGTACCGGTGAATTTTTGGGACGGGTTTATTCTTTTAAAGAGGCAAATAACCGGTACATGAGACTGCTGCTGGAACAACCGCTGACAGCAGGGGCTGGTGACAGGGGCATCATCAGGCTATACTCGCCGCAAACTTTGCTGGGCGGTATAACCTTAGTTGCTCCGGGACGCAATACCCGGCGGCTAACTCCGGAGCGGGCTGCCGCTGCCGACGTTGCCGGCGGTAAGGAACAAACTGCCGCCCTGTACTATCGACTGGCGGAGAGCAGGCAGCTGTTAACAAGGGAAGACATCCAGCGCCAGGCAGGCTACCTGCCTAATAGGAAGGTAAACCAGGCCATTGACAGACTTGTTGCCGCTAAGAAAATACTCTGCCTGGAGAGAGCCTATATCGCCGCAGAGGTTCTTAACCGCTTAACAAACCAGGTAACAACGATTCTCACAGAATATCACAAGATCCAGCCTGACAGGAACGGACTTTCCAAAGAAATAGCCAGACAGAAATTGGACCTCAATGAGAAAAGTTTTGAAGCGTATCTTGCCGAGTGGCAGGCTACAGGCGCTCTGGCAGTGACAGATGGGCAGCTTGCCCTTCAACAGCATGCTGAAAAGCATGGCGGCTGGCAGCAGGAGCTTATTGGTAAAGCCGAAGCTTCCCTGGAGAATATTGGATTGCAGAATGTCGACCAAATGCTGCTGGCGGAAAAAATATCGCTGCCGGCTGATAAAATTAAAGCCGCTCATGATATGCTGGTGCGATCCGGGATACTTGTCAAGCTGGGTGATATGTATGTATACCGTAAAACAATTCAGTACATTGTACAGCTTATTCACAAGCATTTTGCCGGGAAGGATACACTTACAGTGGCAGAATTGCGCGACATATTGAACACTTCCCGTAAGTTTGCCTTACCGCTGATGGAGTATCTAGATATGAATAAATATACAGTCAGAGTAGGGGATATACGCCGTCCAACCAGCAAAATCCTAGATTTGTCAGAATAAACTTACTTTATTAATGCATATTGACAGCATGACAATTCGTTTTTATAATTAAACTCAACACAAATAATGTACACCGGGGTTTTTTGCAGGTGTACATCTGTTTTGAGGGAGTGTGCCTAGGGTTCCGCGTGAAGACGGTCTGGACCAAGCGGCACAGGTGCAGCGTGGCACAGCAAGCACTACACCGTGGGTATAAAAGACCCGGCGGAAGGTCCCAGGATTAGGGTATCTTCGCCGGGTCTTATAATTTTTTTTGAGAGGGTGGGAGAGTAGGATGTGTAGAATTGGGGCAATAAAAAGTAAAATCGCATTTCATCCGTCACTGGCGCTGCATTTGATGCTGCCCCAGCAGGAAGGGCATGACAATTCCGGGTTTGCCATGACGATGCAAGACCTTGACGGAGCATTCGCTAATTATAAGGATAAACCGTTATTGTCGCTGGCCTGTACGCAAAAGGGGGCCGCGATGGTGGAACATTTCATGGAGACCAACAACTTTACCCCTGTTCATGAGTGGATTCCCCGGGGGGTTCGTCAGACCGGACTTGATATTAAGGCCATGCCTTATTATATTTTCCGGGCCTATGATTATCCGGAGTATTATCGTACGGCAACGCAGGAAGCCAAGGAAGAATTGCTGCTGGATACCCGTTTGGCTCTCCGGGCATTATTGGAAGCCGAAGAGCAAGGCTATGTCTATTCATTCTGGCCGGATGTGCTGACGTTAAAGGAAATCGGCGATCCCCGTGATATTGCCGTTTACTTTAAATTATGGGACAACAATGGCGATTTGATGGCCAAGAATGTTGTCGTCCAATGCCGGCAAAACACCAACTACGAAATAGTCCGGTATGCCGCCCATCCTTTCTTTTTGCAAGGATATACCCTGTGCGCCAATGGTGAAAACACCTTTTATACCAAAAATAAAGAATACCAAAAATCTTTGCATCGTGGCTACATTGGTTTTGAATCAGACTCACAAAACTTCCTATATACATTGCATTATGTTCTTAATGTGCTCAAATGGCCAATAAAATATTACAAACATGTCATTACGCCGCTGCCGTTTGAAGAAATTTCCCGGCGGGCTGATCAGCGAGAACTTACAGCCATTCGCCAGTCACTGGGGCACCTGGAGATAAACGGGCCCAATACAATCATTGCCATGCTGCCGGACGGCCGGATGATGACCTGCTGCGATTCCAAAAAGCTGCGGCCGGTAGTGGTAGGCGGCGATGGAACAACCATTGCCATATCTTCAGAGGTTTGCGGTCTCAATCAAATTCTGCCCAACCGCAATCAGGAGCTTGACATATATCCGAATGAACGGGAAGTTGTGGTTATCACCCCGGAATTGGAGGTAGAACGATGGAAGCAGTAAGAGTACAAGATGTCAGCGTAAATGACTTGCCATGGAAGATTCAATATAGCAGTGAACGCTGTACCATGTGCGGCAGCTGTGTAGCGGCCTGTACCTTCAATGCCATAGAAGCGGCCATGGAGCGCCGGTCGGTTACTGTTTCGACAGGTCATCAGCCGGAGCCCAGCCAGCGCCATATGGCAACACCGGTAATCAGACAAAAGGCGGCGGTAGCCAATGCCTGCGTCGGGTGCGGCATGTGTGAAAAGGTCTGCCCGAATAACGCCATTAAGCCAATGCGCAATCTGGATTCCCGGGTCAATTACTTAAACAGAAGCGGCGGTGCGACCGTTAAACGCGGCGGACGCAACAGTATTAGCGCCGGTGAGCGCACCTTTGATAAAATTGTTGTTGGCCGTATTTCCCAAATGACAGACCCGGCTTTAGACTCTGAACGCCATACCTTCGATATCCTGGCTCCGTTCGGCCGGGTGCTCTTACCGCATGAATTACCGCTGTCCCTGAGCGGCGACGAATTAAAGCTCAATGCCCATACGCCGCCGGTCAACTGGATTTATCCCATTATCTTCAGTGATATGTCCATTGGGGCGCTTTCGACCCGGGCCTGGGAAGCCGTTGCCATCGCCACCGCTTATTTAAATGAAAAGTACAAGATGCCTGTCAGAATGTGCTCCGGCGAAGGCGGTATGCCTATAAAACTATTAAAATCCGAACATCTGAAATATATGATCCTGCAAATAGCATCAGGCCATTTTGGCTGGAACCGGATAATTCAGGCCATGCCGCATATGCAGGTGGACCCGGCCGGTATCCTTATTAAAATCGGTCAGGGGGCAAAACCGGGAGACGGAGGACTCTTGCCGGCAGGGAAAGTATCAAAACCCGTTCAGGCCATCAGGGGCGTACCCAAGGCCGACCTCCTGTCGCCGCCCAATCACCAGGGCCTGTATTCGATTGAAGAATCGGTACAAAAGATGTTTATGTCCATGAATGCAGCCTTCAAATTCCGGGTGCCTGTTGCAATCAAATGCGCCGCTTCGGCTACTTCGGTATCGGTTTACAACAATCTGCTGAGAGACCCGTACAAAATCTGCGGCGGCTTCTTCATAGACGGTATCTTGGGTGGTACCGGCGCCGCCAATGAAGTATCGCTCGAACATACCGGCCATCCGGTGGTATCAAAAACCCGGGAGTGTTATCTGGCTGCTGTTAAACAAGGCCGACAGGGCCAAATTCCGCTCTGGGCCGGCGGTGGTGTGGGCCTGACAGGCAATGCCGCTGCCGACGCCTTCAAGCTGATTTGTCTGGGAGCTAACGGCGTATTCATGGGTAAGATGCTTATCCAGCTCTGCGGTTGTGTGGGCAATGAGCATGGCCGTTGTAACGCCTGTAACACCGGCAACTGCCCGGCAGGCATCTGTACTCAGAATCCGCGTCTGGTTAAGCGGCTGGATATCGATAAAGCAGCGCAAAACATTGTTGATTATATGCTGGCGCTGGACAGCGAATTCAAGAAACTGATGGCTCCGGTCGGCAACAGCTCACTGCCTGTTGGCCGGTCCGACGCCCTGGTAACTACAGATAGAGCCATTGCTGACAAGCTGGCCATTCAATATGTATGTTAGGAGGAACTGCGCATGTTTAGAATAAATACAATCAACGGCAACAACCGGATGTCAACGCAGGACCTCTTAGAAAGCATAAATGCAGCGTTGGCGCAAGGCGAAACTGAATTTGAAATTGAAGCTTCCGGTCAGCATGACATTGGCGGTCCGCTATGGCATCCGGAAGGAAAACCACTGAAATTTTACGTGAAAAATGCCGGTCAGCGTGTGGGCTCCATGTGTTTGCCCGGTACCGAAATTATTGTTGAGGGCTCGTCTTCCGCTGATGTCGGCTGGTTAAACGCCGGCGGGCGGATTGTCGTCAAAGGCGACGGCGGTGATACAACCGCGCATTGCGCCGCCGCTGGCACCATCTATGTCGGCGGCCGGGCGGGAACCCGTTCCGGTTCGCTTATGAAGCACGACCCGCTCTATGAAGCGCCGGAATTCTGGGTATTAAAAAATGTCGGCAGCTTTTCCTTTGAATTCATGGGTGGCGGTATCGCGGTAGTGTGCGGCTATGACAGCCAGCAATTTGAGTCGGTGCTGGGCGACAGGGCCTGTACCGGCATGGTTGGCGGCATTGTCTATTTCCGCGGCCAGGCCAAGGGCATTTCGGCCAAGGATACCAAGATACTGAAGCTGACACCGGACGATATTGCTTACCTGGATGGCAGGCTGGATGACTTCCTGACCGCCATTGGCCGGAAAGAGATCAGGAGTGAGCTTAGCAAGTGGAATGAGTGGCAAAAAGTTGTGCCTTTATCCTATGATGAGCGTCCGAAAAAGGCCAATACCGATATATATTCCTTCCGCACTGAGTCCTGGGTGCCGGACAGCATCTTCGGTGATGTTTGCGATGACGATTTTGCCGTAATCGGTGCGATTGCGACCGGGGAGTATCGCCGGCGCGTTCCTGTATGGGAGAACGGCAAATACAGCGCGCCCTGTGAATTTAACTGTACCGCCTCCATACCTTCGCAGCAGCGCTTTAATTTGCTGCGGGATGGCAAGATTGAGGAAGCTTATCGCCTGGTGCTCGAATACACGCCGTTTCCCGGCTCTGTGTGCGGCGCCGTATGTCCCAATTTGTGCATGGATGACTGCACCAGGAAAAATGTGGATATATCAGCGCAAATTGGCAAACTGGGCAGGTATTCGGCTGAGGCAATGTTACCGCACGCTGAAACAAAGACTGGCAAGAAAGTCGCGGTTATCGGCGGCGGCGCGGCCGGCCTGACGGCCGCCTGGCAACTGGCCCGCCTGGGCCATACGGTAACGGTATTTGAAGCTGATGAGAAAGTCGGCGGCAAAATGGAGCAGGTTATCCCGCGCTCGCGCCTGCCGCAGGAAACGCTCGCCCGGGAAATTGCCCGTATTGCGGAAATGGGCGTTGCCTTAAAAACAGGCGTAACTGTTGACCGGGAAAAATTTGCCGCTATCAAAGCAAGTCATGACGCCGTAGTGGTAACCACCGGCGGCCATACCACCCGGGTTATTCCCTGGCCTGGTCATGAACGCATTATAAAGGGGCTGGATTTCCTTAAAGCCGTCAATAAAGGCCAGAAGCCGGCTATAGGTAAAAAGGTAATTGTCATTGGCTGCGGCAATTCAGGCATGGATGTGGCTGTAGGCGCTTATGGCCTGGGGGCCGAGCAAGTCACTTGCATCGATGTGCAGCGGCCTGCCGCCTTTGAAGAGGAAATGACGCATGTAAAGAAACTGGGCGGAGAAATCCTGTGGCCGGTCTTTACCAAGGAAGTAACGGGTGAAGGTATTGTTACCCAGGACGGTAAGCTGATCAAAGGCGATACAGTTATCATTGCCATTGGCGAGTCTCCTGATTTGAGCTTTATGCCTGACGGTGTAGATCTGGAGCGCGGTTGTCTGAAACCGGCCGGAGATTACAGTGTGGCGCCCGGCATCTTTACTGCCGGGGATACCATTCGCCCCGGCAGGCTGGTCGACGCGATCGGCGCCGGTCGGCAGGCGGCCCTTGCAGCCGACGCGTATCTTAAGGGTGCAGGTTTTACCGCCGCCCAGAAAATCGTCATTCCGGCAGAACGGTTAAGTACGGCCTACTTTAAAAAATGTCACAGCTGCGATGTTCCTGAGGCCAAGAGCGACTACACCCGCTGTATCAGTTGCGGTACCTGCCGTGACTGTCATATGTGCCTCAAATCCTGCCCGGAAAATGCGATCACACGTACGGTGGGAGTCAATGGCGCTGAATACACGTCAGATCCGAGCAAATGTATTGGCTGCGGTATCTGTGCTGGTATTTGCCCCTGCGGTGTCTGGAACATGGAGACAAATGCAGAACCACTGGTATTTTATCGATAAAACAGTAAAAGAGACACCGTCGGCGGATAATCGCCGGCGGTGTCTCTTTGTGAGAAACTATTTCCGCCGGTAATACACACTGAAATTACATTATGGGAAAAAAATCGTATTGACAGTGCGGATATAAAGCCAATATAATAATATCCATAGACAAACACATACAAATATCTGCGAGCGGAAAACAGAAAGGCCATTATTGCCTGACGGTAGGTGCAGAGAGGGCGTGATTAGCCAATTTCTTTGATCGGCTGTTAACAGAGTGTACTGAAATTATGTTGTAAAAAGAATGCTGAAGTTGGGGAAAAGAGGGGAATTTAATGAGGAAAAAGGGTCTGACATGGATTAGTCTGGCAGTGGTGATGACCATGCTGGCGGTTTTGCTGACAGGCTGCGGCGGCGCGTCGACCAAACCGGCTGATGCCAAAGACATTAAAATTGGCGGTAACTTTGAAATGACCGGCGGTATTGCCAATTTCGGCAACCAGACTGCCAATGGCATTAAACTGGCGTTTAAAGAGGCCAATGCCGCCGGCGGTGTGCTGGGCAAGCAACTGACTTTTGTTGTAGCCGATAATAAATCGGAACCGGCAGAGGCAGCCAATGCCATTACCAAACTAATTACCCAGGATAAAGTAGTTGCCGTGCTGGGGCCGGTATCAAGCTCCAATGTACTGGCTACCCTGCAAATTGCCCAGGACAATAAGATTCCTGTACTTACTGCTACTGCTACCAATCCGAAAGTAACCGTCGATAATGGCGCTGTACGTTCCTATGCTTTCCGGGCCTGCTTTATCGATCCTTTCCAAGGCAAGGTAATGGCTGACTTTGCGACCAAATCGGTTAAGGCAAAAACAGCAGCCATTTATATTGATAACAGCTCTGACTACTCCAAAGGATTGGCCGATGTTTTCGAAGCCTCCTTTACCCAGGCTGGCGGCAAGGTTGTAGCTAAAGAAGGTTTCCTCCAGAAAGATACAGACTTCAAAGCCACGCTGACCAAGATCAAATCCACAAACCCTGACGTAATCTTCATCCCTGCTTACTATGAAGAAGTGGGCAAGATTGTAAAACAGGCGCGGGAGCTTGGCATTACAGTACCGCTCTTAGGCACAGACGGCTGGGATGACAGCAAGCTTGTTGATATCGCCGGCGCAGCTCCGCTTAATAATGGTTTTTTCAGCAATCACTATTCCTCTCAGGATAAAGACCCCAACATCGTTAAGTTCGTAGAAGCCTATAAAAAAGAATATGGTCAGGAGCCAAGCGCTCTGGCTGCTTTGGGCTATGATGCAGGCTTAATGATCATTGACGCCATCAAACGTGCGGGCAGTGCTGAACCGGCCAAGATCCGCGATGCTCTGGAACAAACTAAAAATCTGCAGGTCAGCACAGGTATCCTAACGCTGGATGCCAGCCATAACCCGGTTAAGAGTGCTGTAGTTATTGAGATGAAAGACGGCAAACAGCTATTTAAAGAAAAAATTAACCCTTAAGGTCCTGGTAAGTTTAGCTCAAAACTCATATATCGTAAATTAATTACCGGTGTACAATGAGGTGCAAGGGGTAAGGCTGCGGCCTTATCCCTTTTTACTGAAAAGACAAAACAGCCTGATGTTTCTCCTCTGCGGACATTTGGTCAGATGTACTACGCTGAGAGTATTGACATGGATGGACAACGCCCCTATAATTACACTGTATGTCATACAATGATGTGCTGCTGGTGGACACGCGTGCCGGCAGTAGAGACCTGAGCGTACGTTTTGACGGTGAGGTCTCGTTTATAGGGGGGCGATAGTGTATACATGTAACTGGCACTATCTGTATCCATATCAAGTATCTTAGGAGGGGAAACAATGTTAAAGGCAAGATTTACCAAATTAGTGAGTGTTATGGTATCCGTACTTATGGTGGCCGGACTTGTTGCCGGTTGCGGCGGCAGCGGCGGCCAGCAGGCTGATGTGATCAAGCTCGGCGCTAATCTGGAGATGACCGGCGGTAATGCCACTTTTGGCCAGTCGGCTACCAACGGTGCCAAACTGGCAATAAAAGAAGTCAACGCTAAAGGCGGTGTGCTTGGCAAACAGCTTACCCTGGTTGTCGCCGATAACAAGAGCGAGGCGGCCGAAGCCGCCAACGCTATGCAGAAGCTGGTAACCCAGGATAAAGTAGTCGCCGTCATTGCGCCGATTGCATCTTCCAGCGTAATAGCCGCAGCCCAGGTTAATGCCGATAATAAGGTATTGGCCATCAGCCCGACGGCTTCAAACCCTAAGGTCACGGTTGATCCTAACAGCGGTAAAGTCCGGGATTATATGTTCAGGGCCGCTTTTATTGATCCGTTCCAGGGTTCGGTAATGGCCGCATTTGCGCAAAAGACACTCAAGGCTAAAACCGCAGCCCTGTATATTGATAACTCCAGTGACTATGCAAAAGGTTTGGGCCAATTCTTTAAAGAAACTTTTGAGAAAAATGGCGGAACCATTGTTTCCAATGAAGCCTATCTGGCAAAAGACACTGATTTTAAAGCAACTCTCACCAAAATCAAATCACAGAATCCGGATGTCGTGTTTGTCCCGGGTTATTACCAGGAAGTCGGTATGATTATCAAGCAAGCCCGTGAGCTTGGACTTAACGCGCCCATGCTGGGCGGCGACGGCTGGGATTCGGCTAAACTGCCGGAAATCGGCGGCGCACAGGCATTGAATAACAGCTTTTTCAGCAACCATTATTCGCCGGACGACAACAGTGCTTCAGTTAAAGCTTTCGTTGAAGCCTATAAGAAAGAATACAATCAAACTCCTGACGCTTTTGCCGCATTGTCTTACGATGCCACTATGATGGTTATCGAAGCCATGAAACGCGCCAACAGCGCCGATCCTGTCAAAATAAAAGATGAGCTGGCGAAAACCAAAGATTACCAGGCTGTTTCCGGTTTAATCAGCTTTGATGCCAATCATGACCCTGTTAAGAGCGCCGTTATTATTGAAATGAAAGACGGCAAGCAAACCTTTAAAGAAAAGGTTAATCCCTAATTGAGGGTACGTTGCGTCCTCCGTGGCCGGGGCTAATCGCCCCGGCTATCCGGACCAACCGGCCCTTCAACATATAATATTATTTTTTGAAATGGAGAGGGGAGAGCGCATTGGACTCTTCGAGCTTAATTGTCCAATTTGGACAGCAATTAATCAACGGTATATCCCTGGGTAGCATTTATGCGCTCATAGCGCTGGGTTATACCATGGTTTACGGTATCATCAGGTTGATCAATTTTGCCCACGGCGATATTTATATGGTGGGTGCCTATGCAGGTTTTTTTGCCACTTCGATGTTTAAGTTTTCTTTTATACCGGCATTGATTTTTTCCATGGCGGCTGCCGGTCTTATTGGTATGGCTATTGAAAGAGCTGCATACCGGCCGCT
This sequence comes from Sporomusa aerivorans, assembly GCF_041428895.1. Lineage (NCBI taxonomy): Bacteria > Bacillati > Bacillota > Negativicutes > Selenomonadales > Sporomusaceae > Sporomusa > Sporomusa aerivorans. The sequence continues at coordinate 6,459,624 of NZ_CP156926.1, read as the reverse complement.
GCGGAACGCGCCTAAGATTGCAATCTTAATTACCGCCATTGGTGTGTCGCTGTTTCTGGAGTATGGCGGCATGCTTTTGGTATCGCCGCAGCCGCGGACATTCCCGGCAGTATTTAATGCCGAAGTTTATAATCTTGGCGGTCTGGTGATTAACAGCCAGCAAGTGGTTATTCTCGTGGTATCCCTGCTATTGATGGTCATTCTGACCTATGTCGTACACCGTACGAAAATCGGCAAGGCTATGCGGGCGGTATCCTTTGATACTGATGCTGCCCGTCTGATGGGTATTGACGTTGACCGGGTAATTTCCTTTACCTTTGGTATTGGCTCAGCCCTGGCGGCGGCAGCCGGTGTACTTGTCGGTATATACTATAACTCCATCGACCCGCTGATGGGTATTATGCCTGGACTGAAGGCTTTCGTCGCTGCCGTGCTCGGGGGCATTGGCAGTATCCCCGGTGCAATGCTGGGTGGTACATTACTCGGTGTTATTGAAGCCCTGGTCAGCGGCTTCTGGTCCTCAACCTTCCGGGATGCCGCAGCTTTTGCCATCCTCATTATCATCTTACTGTGGAGACCGACTGGCCTCTTGGGTAAAAATATCCGGGAGAAAGTGTAGGTGACAGGCAGTGAAACTAACAGGAAAAACTAAAACAGATTTGCTGGCAGTAGCAGCATGTATTGTAGCGTATATTGTTATCCAAGGCCTGATTATGGGCGATGTTATCGGCCCGTTCTGGCAGCTGAACATTATTTTAATCGGGATTAACATTATCCTGGCGGTCAGTCTTAACCTGATTAACGGTTTTACCGGTCAGTTCTCCATTGGGCATGCCGGCTTTATGGCCATTGGCGCCTATATGAGTGCCGTACTCACCGTCAAAATGCAGCTGCCGTTTATTGTGGCTATCATTGGCGGCGCCCTTTCGGCCGGTTTCTTAGGTTTTGCCATTGGTCTGCCAACACTGCGGTTGAATGGTGACTATCTGGCGATCGCCACATTAGGTCTTGGTGAGATCATCCGGATTAGCATCCTTAATATTCAGTATGTAGGCGGCGCGTCCGGCTTTATGGGTATTCCCCGTTATACAGACTTTACGTGGGTTTTTGCCCTTGCTGTTATTACCGTGTTTGCCATTAAAAACTTTATCAATTCCACCCATGGCCGGGCCTGTATATCCATCCGGGAAAATGAAATTGCAGCCGAGGCAATGGGGGTTGATACCACTAAGTATAAAGTATTGGCCTTTACTATGGGCGCGGCTTTTGCCGGCGTAGCCGGCGCGTTGTTCTCCCATTATTTTTACATTGCCCATCCGGCGTCCTTTACCTTTATGAAATCCTTTGATATCCTGACCATGGTAGTATTAGGCGGCTTGGGCAGTATTACAGGCAGCATCACGGCTGCCGTACTGCTGACCTTCATTTCGGCAGCGCTCGCAAGCTATCCTGAGTGGCGCATGATCATTTACTCACTGCTATTAATCATCTTGATGCTGTATCGTCCGCAAGGCTTGTTTGGCAATAAGGAACTAAGCCTTAAGATGTTCAGCCGCGTGACAGGAGGTAAGAAACATGGCTCTACTCAAGGCAACTAAGCTATCGAAGGTTTTCGGCGGCCTAAGGGCTGTATCTAATTTTGAAGTTGAAATTGCCCCCGGTGAACTTGTGGGCCTGATTGGACCAAACGGCGCCGGTAAAACAACGGCCTTCAACCTGCTGACCGGCGTGTATGAACCGACCGAAGGGCAGATTGAGTTTGACGGCAAAAGCGTTGTCGGTCTGAAGCCCTTTCAAATAACCCAGCGCGGGATTGCCCGGACCTTCCAGAATATCCGGTTATTCGCCGATCTGACTGTACTTGACAATGTAAAAATTGCCTATCACTTTCACGTAAAATATGGTTTAATCGAATCCTTGCTCCGAATTGGCCGGTATCACAACGAAGAAGCAGAAATTGAGGAAAAGGCCATTCGCTTTCTGGAAATCTTTCAGCTGGCTGACAAAAAGGATGAAATTGCCAGGAACCTGCCTTACGGGGAGCAGCGCCGTCTGGAAATTGCCCGGGCACTGGCAGCGCAACCCAAACTGTTGCTCTTGGATGAGCCTGCGGCCGGCATGAATCCGCAGGAAACGCAGCAACTGATGGAAATGATCCGCTGGATACGAAAAGAGTTTAACCTGACCATTCTTTTGATCGAGCATGATATGAGTCTGGTCATGGGTGTATGTGAGCGTATCTATGTACTTGATTACGGCAGTATTATTGCCCAGGGAACACCGCAAGAAATTAAAAATAATCCACGGGTTATCGAGGCCTACCTCGGCGAGGAGGTGTAGATCATGACAATGCTAAAAATTGATAATATTAATGTCTATTATGGTGCTATTCATGCTTTAAAAGGCATAAGTGTAGAAGTAAACCAGGGCGAGATCGTAACCCTGATCGGTGCCAACGGCGCCGGGAAAAGCACGACGCTGCGGACTATCTCCGGACTTTTAAAACCAAAATCGGGTCATATTGTTTTTGAAGGCCAGAATATCGGCGGTATGGCAGCCCAGAATATTGTTAAGCTGGGGATTTCCCAGGTACCGGAAGGACGCCGGGTATTTGCCAATATGACCGTGTTGGAGAACCTGGAACTGGGAGCCTATCTCCGTTCTGACAGCAAAGAAATTAAAAACGATATGGATACCGTATTTTCCCGTTTTCCACGGCTGGCCGAACGGAAGAGCCAGCTTGCCGGCACTCTGTCCGGCGGTGAGCAGCAAATGCTGGCCATGGGCCGGGCGCTGATGAGCCGTCCCCGCATCCTGCTCCTGGATGAGCCGTCAATGGGTTTGGCTCCGCTCTTAGTAAAAGAGATTTTCTCGATTATCAAGGATATTAATGCAACAGGAACTACCATTCTTTTGGTCGAACAGAATGCTCATATGGCTTTGTCCATAGCCAACAAGGCCTATGTGCTCGAAACCGGTCGGATAACGCTGTCCGGCGATGCCAGAGAATTGGCCGAAAGCGAAGAAATCAGGAAAGCATATCTGGGCGGCTAATCAGCCGCCCTAGTACCATGAGTCACTTAAAACATGAGATTAGTTTGCAGGATTTATTCGTAATGCAAGGCGCCGACAACGCCGCAGTGCGGATAAATCCTGAGGTGACGCATGGTACTGATCCCAATTAAAAATACATAGTAGGGGAGTGCTATACCATGATCGTATCCAAACGAATGACACCAAATCCGACCACCATTACCTCGGCAATGACCATTGTCGATGCATTGCAGATCATGCGCAGCAATAAATTCCGGCGTTTACCGGTGGTGGATAATGGCAAACTGGTGGGCATAGTCACTGACCGGGACCTTAGAGATGTATCGGCTTCGCCGGCTACATCACTGTCGGTATTCGAACTGAACTATCTCCTGTCGAAAATGCAGGTCAAGGATATTATGACCAAAAAGATCTTGACCATCGGCATGGAGGCCACGGTTGAAGAAGCGGCGCTGGTGATGTACAACAATAAAATCGGCGGCTTGGTTGTTGTTAATGACAGCCAGGAGGTTGTCGGCATTTTAACCGAAACCGATATCTTTAAAGCGTTCGTTGACGCCATGGGCTTGCCCCAGGGAAAAACTCGCCTGAGCATTATTGTGCCTGACCGACTGGGCGTTATACATGATATTTCAGGTGTGTTCAAGGAACTGGGGGTCAGCATCGGCAGCTTTGTCAGCTTTCCGACCGAGGAAGGACAGTATGAAGTGGTTATCCGGGCCGACATCAAGGATGTAAAAGCAATTACTGAGCGGCTGGCTGCGTTGGGCTATCCTGTCCAGCAGGTAGTACAGATCGGCTAACTATTGTGTTCTTCCCTCCGAATATTTTACACATATTGCTTGCTGTGTTAATATATATAATAGCGTAGGAACAGGCGGCTTTCATTGAAAGGCGCAGCCGGGCAGCAAGCAGCAGGGAAAGCCTGCGGGACCTATATGGCTCCGCAGGCTTTTATAATTTTCGTAAATATGGAGGGGACAGGAGTGGCAACTGATTATAATCAGTTAAAACAGCAAACAGCGCGGTTATCTGTCATATCAAACACCCTACTTGTTTTTCTCAAACTTTTTGTCGGGATAACTTCCGGTGCTGTGAGTATTATCTCTGAGGCCGCACACTCGGCGGTAGACCTTATTGCCGCTTTGGTTGCATATTTTGCCGTGAAAAAATCCAGTAAGCCGCCTGACGAGCAGCACGCCTACGGTCATGGCAAGATTGAGAATTTATCGGCGGCGTTTGAAGCCGTGCTGATCGTATTGGCTGCATTATGGATTGTGTATGAATCCGTCGATAAGATAAACAAACCGCATGCTCCGGAATATCTGGAGTATGGCCTTTTAGTTATGGCGTTTTCGGTAGTTGTAAACTACTGGGTATCCTACAAGTTATACTATGTGGCCCAACTCACCGGCTCACATGCCTTAGAAGCCGATGCGCTGCACTTACGGGCCGACATCTGGACCAGTGTCGGCGTATTAATCGGACTGGGCATTATGAAGGTGACAGGCATGTACTGGATAGATCCGGTCATCGCGATTGCCGTGGCCGTTATTGTCTTTAAGGCCGGTTTTACTATGACCATGAAAAGCATTTATGAGCTGACAGACGTCAGTTTGCCGGAAGAAGAGGAAAAAATTATCAGGGCCATTGTTTACAGCCATCCGGCCGTTATTGCTTTTCATCAGTTAAGAACTCGGCGGTCCGGCAGCTTCCGGCTAATTGACATGCATCTGGTATTACAAAAAGATATGCATCTTGATAAAGCGCATGCAGTTTGTGATGAGATTGAGATTATGATCAAAACCGAGTTTGAGCCCTGTGATGTCACTATTCATCTGGAGCCCTGCGATTATCATGAAGGATTTGGTGCCTGTCCGGCAGAGTGCAACGAGAACTGCAAATATGAGTAAGTTATGGCGGCGAGTACGCCGCTTTTCTTTATCCTGTAGAAAGTATAACTTTCGCCGGGATACCGGACAGCGGCAATAGCTGGCCTGCGGCAGCCAGCTATTGCCGCTTTTTTTTGAATATCAATGGGAATAGTATATAATGGCGCGCCGCACCGGAGAATAGAAGAAAAACTCTTTCACAGATATAAAAAAGCTAAGCAAGTAGCAGGTTATTGTGGTTCAGGGTATAATATATAGTAATATATTGACAGAAGGAGGCGGCATTAACTGTGGTAAAACTTACCGAGTACACCCACCGCGGCGGCTGAGCGGCTAAAGTTGGGCCAGGGGACCTGGCCGGAGTATTAAGCCAGTTGCCGGCGATGCATCATCCCAATGTGCTAGTCGGCATTACTACATCTGATGACGCCGGTGTTTATAAGCTGAATGAGACTACTGCCTTGGTGCAGACGGTGGATTTTTTTACGCCGATAGTTGATGATCCGTATTTGTTTGGGCAGATTGCGGCTGCCAACAGTTTAAGCGATATCTATGCTATGGGGGCAACACCGCTTACGGCTCTAAACCTGGTGGCATTCCCCAATTGTAAACTGCCGGGAGAAGCGCTTGTCGCAATTTTACAAGGCGGTCAGGATAAAGTGGCAGAGGCCGGAGCCGTTATTATCGGCGGACACACCATTGACGATGCCGAGCCCAAATATGGCTTGTCGGTTACGGGGATTGTCCATCCTGATAGAATTTGGACCAATGCCGGGGCCCGTCCCGGTGACAGTCTGGTATTGACCAAAGCGCTTGGTACGGGAATTCTGTCCTCTGCGGCCCGGGCGGATTTATTTCCCCAAGGGGTAGCCGCCGCTACGGCCGGTATGGCGGAGCTAAATGCGGTTGCAGCCAAAGTAGCGGCTGGTTTTAGTGTACATGCCTGCACCGATATCACAGGTTTCGGCTTGGCCGGACATGTGTATGAGATGGCGGCAGGCAGTAATGTTCGTATAACGATTGACAGCCTGGCTTTACCGCTCCTGCCGGAGGCTGCGGAGGCTGCGGCCATGGGTCTGGTGCCGGGCGGCGCTTATTCTAACCGGAATTACCTTACTAAAGTTCAATTTGCTGACAGTGTGCCGGAAAATATTCAGGACATTTGCTTTGATCCACAGACTTCCGGCGGACTGTTAATTGCCGTTCCGGCAGCCGAAGCCGGACAGTTGCAGGCCGCACTCCGGGCGGCAGGCGTGGCGGCGGCCGCTATTATTGGGAGAGTAACAGATACAGGGGAGGGCGAAATTTATGTCGGATAAGATTATCGATTGCCGTGGACTGGCTTGTCCGGGACCGGTTATTAGCACAAAAAAGGCCGTTGAGGAAACCGAGTCCGGACGGATTACCGTAATTGTCGACAATGACGTAGCCAAGAGCAATATTGTTAAATTTGCCGCCGCCAGCGGGTTTAGCGCCGCGGTCGAGGCTAAAGACGGTCATCATTATATTAGTATTATTAAAGGTACGGGCCAGCAGGCGGCAGTTCACAAGCCTACAACGGCGACAGAAGACGCGGCCGGCGGTCAGGTATATTTAATTACGCAAGACACCCTGGGCCACGGGTCGCCCGAGCTTGGCGCCATACTGATAAAAGCGTTTATGACCACGCTGCTGGAAATAAAACCGCAGCCCCAGGCATTGCTATTTATCAATGGCGGTGTCAAACTGACAGTAACAGGCTCACCGGTGCTTGAGCAGCTCACCACCTTGGCCGGGAGGGGCATTACTGTTTTAGCATGCGGTACTTGTCTAGATTATTATCAGCTGAAGGCCGACCTGGCTGTAGGCGAAATAACCAATATGTATACCATTCTCGAGACTGTCAGCAGGTCCAAAACAGTTACACTGTAAGCAGGTGATACTATTACATATCCGCATTACGACCGGCTCATCTCGTTCGAGTCGGTTCACCAGGCCGTGAAAGCCGAAAAGGTTCTGGACCGGCAAGGCATTGCTGTTGCTGCTTTGCCGACCCCCAGGGAAATTGCTATCAGCTGCGGGCAGTGCCTGCTGTTTGTCGCCGGGCGACGAGGAGGAAATCTTAAAGCTGCTTGCGGCTGCGCATGTGCGCTGGTCAAAACTGTTTAGCAGAACCCGGGTTGAAACTGTATACATATATGAAAAAATAACCGAGTATGGAGGTTATTGTGGAACAATTGCTGACACCTGACTTCTGGCTGACAACAGCTGTAAGAATAATTCGCCTGGCGGCCATTGTCTGCGGCGGTCTTATTATTCTTAGGTTTATTAACCTGGTTGTTGAACAGTACTTTATCCCCAAGCCGGGTTCGAAAACACTTTATCTGGAAGAAAAACGGGCGAGAACGTTAAGCAGTCTCCTGCACAGTATCGTCCGCTATGTCATTTATTTCATTGTCGCGGTTATGATTTTACAGGAATTTAAGATTGATACAACCTCGATCATTGCCGGTGCCGGTGTTATTGGCCTGGCGGTAGGCGTTGGCGCACAAAGCCTGATAAAAGACTTTATTACCGGTTTTTTCATTATACTGGAAGATCAGTATGGTGTAGGCGATTATGTTGTAGTCGGCGATATGGCCGGCAATGTGGAGGAGCTTGGCTTTAGAGTAACCAAGCTGCGGGATGGTAACGGTATTTTGCATATAATTCCCAACGGCTCTATACTTAAAGTAAGCAATCATACCAGAGGGCATATGCAGGCGGTTGTCAATATTCCTGTTCCTTATGAGACCGATATCGGCAAAGTTTTTGCAATCTTGGAGGAGGCCTGCCAAAGCGTGGCCCAGTCTGTGCCCGAGGTGCTTGACGGTCCTAAGGTGCTGGGCGTGGTGGATCTTAAACTAAACGAAGTGGTTGTCCGGATTATTGCCAAAACAGTGCCGCTGCAGCAGGTAAAAGTAGAAACGGCATTACGGCGCTTGATCAAAGAAAAATTTGCCGAGGCTCGGATTCCCCCCGCGCAATCGCAGCCTGCCCCCATTGTGGTGGAAGTCAAAGCTGCTCAGACAGGAGGATAATATGAATCAGCCACGATATAACTATAAAGTCGGCGAAGTTGTGAAAATGAAAAAACCGCATCCCTGCGGCGGTGACCGTTGGGAGATTACCCGGACGGGTATTGATTTCGGGCTTAAATGCCTGCAGTGCGGCCGGCAGGTTATGATACCGCGTCCAAAATTCGAAAAAGGGGTTAAGGCTGTAATCAGCAATAGCGAGACGGTAAATAAATAGCTGTTTCACCGGTCGTTGACCAATAACTGGCTTGAATTTATGCCGGCATTATTTTACAATATATAAGTTAACGCATTATAAACATTATGGCTGTACCGCATGACCAGCCTTTAAAGGTGGAGTAGTAAAATGAGCACTAATTTGGAAGTAGGTATCGTAGGCCTTCCTAATGTCGGCAAAAGTACGCTGTTTAACGCCATAACCAAAGCCGGCGCCGAGGCTGCCAATTATCCGTTCTGTACCATTGAGCCCAATGTGGGCGTTGTTGACGTGCCGGATGACCGTCTTTTAAAATTAACCGAAATGTATAAGCCCAAACGGACGATGCCTGCCGCCATGCGGTTTGTTGATATTGCCGGCCTGGTACAGGGCGCAGCCCAGGGTGAGGGGCTGGGTAATAAATTTTTGTCCCATATCCGCCAGGTTGACGCCGTTGCCCAGGTGGTAAGATGTTTTAGCGATGATAATATCACTCATGTGGCCGGAAGTCTTGACCCGCTGCGGGATATTGAGATTATCAACACCGAACTCTGTCTTGCCGACCTGGAAACAGTGGAGAAGCGAATCGAACGGGTTCAGAAGATGCTCAAGGGCGGTGACAAGAAGGCCCAGGCCGAACTGGAAGTTCTCAAAGAGGTCCATCAGGCGCTTGCCGACGGTCAGCCCGCCCGCCAGGTTATTAAAGAGGAAGACAAGGCGGCGATACTGCGGGATTTGTTTCTGCTGACAGCCAAGCCCACTCTGTTTGTTGCCAATGTCAGCGAGCAGGAAGCAGCCGATGCCAGCGCCAACCCGTATGTTGCCAAGGTGTGTGAATATGCCGCGCATGAAGGGGCCGAAGTCATAGTAGTATCCGCTAAAGTGGAATCGGAAATTGCCGAGCTGCCGGCTGAAGAAGCCCGCGAATTTCTCGCCGATCTGGGGCTCAGTGAATCCGGGCTCGACAAGCTTATTCGCGCCAGCTTTAAACTACTGGGCCTCATGACTTTTTTCACCGCCGGAGAGCAGGAAGTGCGGGCCTGGACCATTGTACGCGGCACTAAAGCGCCGCAGGCAGCCGGCAAAATTCACAGTGACATTGAACGCGGTTTTATCCGGGCGGAAATTGTATCGTATGATGATTTAATGGCTGCCGGTGCGCATTCTATGGCCAAGGAGAAAGGCCTGGTGCGTCTGGAAGGCAAAGATTATGTAATGCAGGATGGCGATGTTACCTACTTTAGGTTTAACGTATAGTAACATGGGAGCGGTTCAATTATGCCGCTCTTTTCCTTTTAGGAGGTAATGACTTTGAGTCCCAATCTAAAAAATTCCATTATCTATAATGTGTCTCTCTTAGGGGCGGGACATTTCTTCAGTGATTTCTATGCAAACTTTTTACCGGCGCTGCTGCCGCTGGTTATGGCCAAACTCGGTCTGTCCCTCACGTTAAGCGGAATGCTGGTCATGACGTATTCGGTAATTTCCAGTGTATTGCAGCCGCTTTCCGGCTATATTATCGACAGATATGGATACGCCTGGCTGATTCTTGTGACAACGCCGGTAAGTGCCATTTTTATCTGTATTGCCGGCTTGGCCGGCAATATTACCACACTCTTTCTGCTGGTTGCTATTGCCGGGCTGGGCGCTTCGGTATTCCACCCCTTGGCTGCCAGTCTGATGGGGAAAGTTGTTACGGCGCAAACCAAAGGGACCGCCATGGCCGTGTTTGTCTTTGGCGGCAATTTGGGTTATGCCGTAGCGCCGGCGGCTACATTATATTTTTTGAGTATAGGCGGTACCGGGGGCTTATTGTGGCTAATCATTCCGGGTCTAATAGTAACAGCGGCTTCTTACCTGGCGGGACTGCACAAAGTAGACATCAGTCCGGCCGGGAGAAGCGTTCCGGCTGAAAACGGCGAGACAGGGGCCTGGTATAAGTCACGCGGACTATTGCTGCTAAACGCGGTTACCGCGCTTCGGTCCTGGATGCAAGTGGCGCTGCCTACCTTCCTGCCGGTAGCGTTAGCCGAAGCCGGGCAGCCGCCGGCTGTTGCGGCCGGTATGTTAACAATTTTTCTTCTGAGCGGGGCAGCAGGGTCGCTAGTCGGCGGCTGGGTAGGCGACCGGATTGGGAGAAAAAGCGGTGTCATTGGTTCAATGATCCTGTGTTTGCCTGTCACATACCTGTTTTTAGTCAATCTGGGACCGGCGCCGCTTAACTATCTGCTATTGGCCCTCAGCGGCGCATTACTGCAAAGCACAGCCCCTACATCGGTTGTTTGGGCCCAGGAACTTATTCCCGGCAATGCCGCTATGGCATCGGGAATGATGCTGGGACTGGCATTTGGCTTGGGCGGCGTGGGGGCCGCTGTTACCGGGGCCTTGGCCGACATAATTGGTCTGGACGCTGCGCTTAAGTGGTCGCTGCTTTCACTGGTAGCAGCTACTATCCTGGCGTTTGCCATTCCACGCCCGGCTGTTGCCCGGATACGGCCTGAAAGAGAACTGGCAACTGTCGGCAAGGAATAATAATCCGGTCAGGCAAGGATGCTGCTCAACATATAATTAGAAATTCAGGTTTTTTCTTGCATTGACAATTAACTAATGCTATAATTATTTAGTCGCAAAGAATACATAGTGTGACATGGTTTTGTTATTCAAAACCTTCCCTGCTCTCGCATTGGGGGCCACTAGTCCAAAGGAGGAGGTGATTTCGTGAGAAAATACGAAGTCGTGATTATTGTTAAGCCTGGTGAAGAAGAGGCTGTTAATGCCACGATTGCCAAGTTCGAAAACATTATTAAGAACACTGGCGGCAATGTTGACAAAATTGACCGCTGGGGCAAAAAACGCCTGGCTTATGAAGTAAAAGACTTCATGGAAGGGGTTTACACCCTGGTCAACTTCACTGCCGAACCAGCCACAGTATTCGAGCTGGAACGCGTTCTGAAGATTACCGATGAAGTTCTTAAACACATGGTTATTAAATTGGAAGACTAATTCTTGAGCCAGGAGGTTGAGGATATATGAATAAAGTCATCCTTGTCGGCCGCTTGGCGCAAGATCCTGAAGTGAGATATACACAAAGCGGCAAAGCGGTTGCATCTTTTACACTGGCAGTAAACCGTTTCGGCGGTGGCGGCCAGGGGCAGAATAATGCCGACTTCGTCCCGATTGTTGCCTGGGAAAAGCTTGCCGAAACCTGTGGCAATAACCTTACCAAGGGCCAGAGGGTGCTGGTTGACGGCCGTTTGCAAATCCGGTCGTATGAAGCCAATGATGGTACTAAGCGCCGGGTTGCTGAGGTTGTAGCGCAGTCCATAGAGTTCCTGGAACGTAAACAGGCGTCTGCGAGTGACGCCGGGAATATAGATATAAATTCGTTCGGCAAAGATGTCTTCCCTGATGAGGAAATACCGTTTTAAAAGGGGGGTAAATGAATGGCTATGAAACGCGAAAGAGGCCGCAAACCTAAGAAAAAAGTTTGCAGTTTCTGTGTTGATAAAGTAACCGACATCGATTACAAAGATGTCCCGAAATTGCGCCGGTATACTACCGAGCGGGGCAAAATCCTGCCACGCCGCATTTCGGGCAATTGTGCCAAACATCAACGCCAGCTTACGTTGGCTGTTAAACGGGCGCGTAATATTGCGCTGCTGCCGTTTACTGCAGAATAAGTTTACCAGTGAGAGTAGGAATGCCTATTTTTAGGCACTCTTACTCTTTTTTATTATTAATAAAAAACATATTTTGGATGATGTGGAAATTATGGTTACTTTGCAATATTCTCTTAGATAAGGCCTGGGGATTTTTACAGTTGCTATCTTAGTAAAAAGCTATTATACTTAAATATTAATATCTAATAATTGCCCTGGCCGCTGCCAGGGTTTTATCCTATTTCCCAGGAGAGGAAAGAAGGAAATAACCGTTGCTCGTTAGAATATAACAGGATGGACTAAGGAGGCGGTTGCGTGTTCTCCCAGGAATCTGATATCTTGCGAAAACTTAGGCTGATTGAAGGACTTAAAGCCGATCTTTTAGCCGAAGTGGGTAAACTATACCGGGCCATGGTTCACAGCAACAGGGAAGCTATCGGCGAGGCGCTGGCCCAGGTAATCATTTTTGCGTTCGTTCTTGGCCGGCGGCTGGGTATTGATTTTTCTGAAATGGATGAGATGGTAAATACCAGGCTTGGGCACAATATAGACCAGGAACCTGAAGTTGAACGTTGGTATGGAGATATGAGCGAGTATCGGCGTTATCTCCGCCAGAAGAGGTGAAATATGCAAAAAAGTCCGGTAAGACCGGTTGTTGAAGGCGGCGTACTTACTGCCGTTGCCATTATCTTTGCGCTTATCAGTACGTATGTACCCGTACTTGGGGCTTTTGTCAACTTGATTTGGCCTGTGCCCATTGTACTTCTGGGTGTAAGACACGGGTATAAATGGAGTATTATGGCGGTAATTGCTTCCGGTGTCATTATTGCCCTGTTAGTGCACCCGCTCAGTGCCGTGTCGGTAGTTGTCGGTTTTGGATTAATTGGGATCGCTCTTGGGTATGCCATCAGGCAGGGATTTCCTCCGGCCAAAACACTTTTGTTCGGGGCGGTGGCATCGCTGATTTCCAAAGCGGCCGTGCTGGCAATCAGTGCCGCCGTCATGGGATTCAACCCGCTTAATGTGCAAACCGAGGCTATGGTTAAAGGTCTTGAGCAGGCTATGGAATTCTACCGGGGGATGGGAATGAAGCCTGAAGACCTGGCGCAAATGGAAACAGCCATGCGGCCCATGATTGATCTTATGAAAATTATTTTGCCTGCCGGCTTTGCGCTGGCGGCTGTTGTTGATACTTTCCTGAATTTCCAGGTGGCTAAAGCCGTACTGGCAAGGCTGGGGCACCGTATCGAGCCTTTTCCCCCGTTTCGTCACTGGCGAATGCCCCGACTGACTATTTATGCCCTGGTTGTGGCCCTTCTGGCGTTATATTGGGGAAAAAGCAGGGAAATAGATCTCTTGTACAACTCGGGTATGAATCTCCAGGTTATTACCACCATGCTGCTGTTTATTCAGGGGATGGCTGTGTTTTACTTTCTTGCCGATAAATACAATTTGTCAAGTATAGTCAAAGGTATTATACTATTCTTGATATTTTCTAACGGCATATTCATGCAGGCGCTTATTATCGGCGGGGCCTTTGATCTCATTTTCGATTATCGCCAACTGCGTACTTCGCGTTTGGAGTAACAGGAGGAATTACCATGCCTCAAGGACCATCTTTTTGGTTTGATACCCGCATCTATCTAGCCGTAACTGCCGCCTTTCTGCTGATTATCGGCTACTACAACCCGTATGCTGCTACCGTAGGCGCAATTTTGCTGTATGCCCTGTATCTGTACGGGCGCGAACGCTACACAGTGCGGCAAAAAGAAGTAAATAACTACCTGGAAACAGTAGGCCGCTGTGTGAACAACGCGGCTGCGCAGGCATTCAGCCATTTGCCGCTGGCGATAGTGATTGTAGATAAAGCAGGTGTTATCTACTGGCGCAACAGCCTGTTTGCTGAGTGGGTAAATGAGCCGGTCGATCCTGGCCAGTCGCTGGTAAAAGTATGGCCGGAGCTGTCCCTAGAACAGATGGTGGACAAAGACGGCCAGGTAAAGCTGGATACCGGCAAGAACTATTATGAGATTATTCACCGGACCATTGAAAAGAACCTGATGGTGCTTTATATAACCGATGTGACCGGGGCTGAGTCGGACCGGATGGCAAGCTGCCGGATTCAGACCGTGCTGGCCTATATTCAGATTGATAACTATGATGATGCCTTAACCGGACTGACCGAAAGCCAGCGGACGGCTATTTTAGGCGAAGTCAACCGCATGCTGGCAGAATGGATGACCGAGCTTGACGGTCACCTGAAGAAATATACGGAAGATACTTATATTGCGGTGTTAAACCGTTGTGCTCTGGACCGGCTCATGACCGGCGATAAATTTGATATATTGGACCGTATCCGCGGGATTCATGTCGGTAATAAAATTCCGGTAACCTTAAGCATCGGAGCCGCGACCGGCGAAAGTTCGATAGCCGAACTGGGGCAGCGAGCGCAAGCCGGACTGGACCTGGCGTTAAGCCGGGGCGGTGATCAGGCGGCTGTGAATATTAGCGGCAAAGTTCAGTTCTTTGGCGGCAAAGCCAAAGCTGTGGAGAAAAATACCCGGGTTAAGGCCCGGATTGTGGCGCAAGCCATCCGGGAACTGATCGAGCAGGCTGACAGTATTGTTATTATGGGGCATACCGGCGAGGATTTTGACAGTCTGGGGGCAGCCCTGGGAGTTGCCAAAATGGTGCGCCATATGGGCAAACAAGTCCATATTGTTGTGAGTCAGCCGGGAGTTGCCGTTGATAAACTATCCGAACTGCTGCTTGATTACGAAGAGTACCGTGAGTTATTTATCTCGCCCATGCAAGCCGGTTTGTTAGTAAATGCCAAGACACTGGTTTTCATTGTGGACACCCACCGGCCCGAGCTGGCGGCTGCGCCTGACGTGCTGGCCAAAGCCGAGCGGACGGTTATTATTGACCATCACCGCCGGGCTGAGACCATCATCGCCAATACCTTGCTGGTATATCTTGAGCCGTCGGCCTCATCCACCAGTGAGCTGGTGACAGAACTGCTGGGCTATTTTGATGAAAAAATTGAATTGAACCGGTTGGAAGCTTCGGCGCTCTATGCCGGCATTGTGGTAGATACCAAGAATTTTGCCGTTCAGACAGGGGTACGGACCTTCGAAGCCGCGTCTTATCTCAGGCGGGCGGGGGCCGATCCTACGCTGGTGCGGCATCTGTTCCGCATTGATTTTGAGACGATAAAAAACCATGCGGCTATAATTGAAAATACCGAAATGCCGTTTGACGGCGTTGTGATTGCCATCTGTCCGTCGGAAGTAAAGAATGCGCAGATCGCGGCTGCCCAAACAGCCGATACCATGTTAAATGTGGAAGGTGTACGCGTAAGCTTTGTGCTGTTTAAGACAGAAGACGGCATTGGCGTTAGTGCCAGGTCTCATGGCGATATCAATGTCCAGGTTATAATGGAGCAGCTGGGGGGCGGCGGACACCAGTCAGTGGCTGGCGCCAAAGTGAAAAATATTACCATCGAACAGGCGAAAGCCCGAATTATTGAGATAGTTGACAGCTACATAAAGGAGAGTGGATCGAATGAAGGTAATACTGCAGCAAGAAGTGAAAAAACTCGGTAAAAAAGGTGATATAATTGAGGTATCGGAAGGCTATGCCCGCAATTATCTTTTACCGCAAAAACTGGCCATTGTGGCTACTGCAAATAATGTAAACACAGCTAATCTGCAAAAGGTCGCCGAAGAGCGCAAAAAGGAGCGTCTCCTCGACGAAGCCAAATTACTGGGAGCGCAGATGGCCAAAATCACGGTCACCATTCCGGTAAAGATGGGCGAAGGCGGCCGGCTGTTTGGCTCAGTAACGGCCAAGGATATCGCCGATTCTTTGGCTAAAGAACATAAGCTTGAGCTTGATAAACGCAAAATTGAGCTAAAAGATGCGCTCAAGTCGTTAGGGACATTCACTGTGCCGATCAAGCTGCATCCTGAGGTTACCACCCAGATTCAGGTTACCATTAAGGCTGAATAACAATCCCACAAAATAGAAAGGTACAATCATGAAAGATTTTTTTAACAAACTGGTACGCAGTGGCAGCGGCGACCGAGCTACTAACGGGCGCAGCAATCAGGAAGACCAACTTAAAAGACAGGTAGCTGCTTTGTACGGTTTGTACACCGGTGTGCTGGGGGCCGAAAAAGTCGTATTGAAGGCCGGTAAACTAGGGGCGCTGGAACTCATGCGTTCCAGTAGTCTTCCGGAACGTGTGCTGGCACTGCAAAAACTGGTTTTTGAGGATCCTACTATCGACCAGTTGCCGCAAATGCACGATATCCCGGATATACTTGGTGAAATTGAAGAAGAACTGGCCGATCTTTGCGCCCGTCGCACGGTTGAAGACCGCCTGGAAAAGAAAATTGCTGAAAAAATGGAAGAGCGCCATCAGGAATACATGCAGGAAATCCGCAATCAGGTTATCAAAGAGGAAAGCCAGTCCAATGCGGAAAATCCGCAAACACTGAAAAAGTTTGCCTTATTGGAAAAACTGGAAACCCGTAAACTGACGCGTTCGGCTATGGAACTACTGCGTCCGGCCAGTCTTGATGAAATTGTCGGTCAGGAACGCGCGGTGGAGGCCCTCAGGGCCAAGCTTGCGTCACCGTATCCACAGCATCTTATTCTTTACGGACCGCCGGGAGTCGGCAAAACAACGGCTGCCAGGCTGGTGTTGGAAGAGGCCAAAAAACTTAAGAACGCACCTTTTGCCCAGGACGCTCCCTTTGTGGAGGTTGACGGCACAACACTGCGCTGGGATCCGCGGGATGTAACCAACCCGCTCTTAGGATCGGTGCATGACCCGATTTATCAGGGGGCTCGCCGTGACTTGGCTGAAAGCGGAGTGCCTGAGCCCAAACCCGGTTTAGCGACAGATGCGCATGGCGGCATACTGTTTATTGACGAAATCGGGGAAATGGATCCTATGCTGCAAAACAAACTCTTAAAGGTGCTCGAGGATAAACGGGTATATTTTGATTCGGCTTATTATGACCCGTCTGACAACAGTGTACCTAAATATATCAAGAAGCTGTTTGAGGAGGGCGCACCCGCCGACTTCATCTTAATTGGGGCCACCACCCGCGAAGCCGGTGATGTTATGCCTGCCGTGCGTTCGCGTTGTGCGGAAATATATTTTGAGCCCCTGACTCCTAAGCATATTGAAGAAATCGTATACAATGCCGCTGTTAAGCTGGCGGTCGCCATTGACCCTGAAGTGCCGCAGCTTATCAGTGACTATACCATTGAAGGACGTAAGGCGGTCAATATCCTGTCCGATGCCTACAGTATGGCCCTGATGAGGGTCGGCCAGGACCAGGATCTTGTCACCATTACCAAAGACGATGTCTATCGCGTCGCCCAGGTCAGTCGGCTGACCCCTTATGTAAGCCGTAAAGCGGCGGCCATAGCCGAGGTAGGCAAAGTTTTCGGCCTTGGCGTAAGCGGTTATCTGGGGTCTGTGCTGGAGATTGAGGCGGTAGCTTTTCCCGCCGAGAAAGGCAAAGGCAGTATTCGCTTCAATGATACAGCTGGCAGTATGGCCAAAGACTCGGTATTTAATGCCGCTGCTGTTGTCAGAAAGATTACCGGTCAGGATCTGGCGAGCTACGATATTCATGTTAATATCATTGGCGGTGGACGCATTGACGGACCTTCGGCCGGTACGGCCATTTTGTCGGCCATTATTTCGGCCATTACCGGCAAGCGTATTCGTCAGGATGTAGCCATAACCGGTGAAATATCTATTCAGGGCCGGGTCAAAGCGGTTGGCGGTGTGTTTGAGAAAGCCTATGGCGCCAAGCAGGCCGGCATTACGGTTATGATCATTCCTGAGGAAAACAAAACAGATATCCCGGAAGGCCACCTCGGTCTTGACATTCGTCCGATTGCTACTGTGGAAGAAGCTCTGGCTATTCTGTTTGTTGAAGAGGAAGCCGTCAGTGCGTAGTTAATTTGTAGAAACACCAGAGATTGTATTGCCGCGCCTGACCGGACAGGTATGTGTTACTATGCCCGGGTAGGCGCGGCGTTTTAAGTGAGGAGAAATTTACATGATCGACCGCGTTCCCCCCCAAAACGTTGAAGCCGAACAGGCGGTACTTGGTGCGATGATGATTGAGCGCGAGGCCATTTCCAAAGTTTCGGAAGTTATCAGAGCGGAGGACTTTTACCGAGAGGCGCATCGGCTGATTTATAACGCTATGCTGGAATTGTTTAATAAGAATGATGCCGTCGATCTGGTTACCGTTGTCGAAGTGTTGCGTCGGGACGAAAAACTGGAAAACGCCGGCGGGATTTCTTACGTAACGGCGCTGGCCAATAGTGTGCCGACAGCCGCCAATGTCATGTACCATGCCCGTATTGTGGAAGAAAAGGCGTTATTGCGCCAGCTTATCAATACGGCGACGCATGTGGCCGGCATGGGCTATGAAGCAAATGAAGAAGTGGCTGTTATCATGGATAAGGCTGAGAAAATGATTCTGGAAGTGTCTAGCCGCAAGGCCGGTCAGGAGTTTGCTTCCATTAAGAATATTATTTTTGATGTCTTTGATAAGGTTTCCGAGCTTTATTCATCCAGAGGCGGTATTACCGGCCTGGCTTCCGGGTTTAAGGATCTGGACAAGCTGACATCCGGCCTGCAGCCGTCGGATTTGATTCTGATAGCGGCCCGCCCTAGTATGGGGAAAACAGCCTTTGTGCTTAACATTGCCCAAAATGTCGCTATTAAGGAAAAAAAAGCGGTAGCCTTCTTCAGCCTGGAAATGTCCAAAGAACAATTAGTACAGCGGATGCTGTGTGCCGAAGCGCCGATAGACGCCCAGCGCCTCCGCATCGGGGAACTGGAAAACAACGACTGGGATAAGCTGGTACGGGCGGCTGACCGTCTGGCGGCAGCGCCTATCTTTATTGATGATACGGCCGGTATCACCGTCATGGAAATGCGGTCAAAGGCCCGGCGGCTAAAAATAGAGCATGATCTTTCGCTTATTATCATTGACTACCTGCAGTTAATGCAAGGGAGCGCCGGCAGTTCCCGCAGTGAAAACCGTCAGCAGGAGATATCGGAAATATCGCGTTCACTCAAAGCGCTGGCCCGTGAATTGAAAGTTCCGGTTATTGCTTTGTCGCAGCTTAGCCGCGGGGTTGAATCCCGCCAGGTAAAAAAACCCATGCTGAGTGACCTCCGGGAATCCGGTTCACTTGAGCAGGATGCCGACATTGTAGCCTTCCTGTACCGTGAGGATTACTATGAGCCTGAAACTGAGCGCAAGAATATTACCGATATTATTGTAGCCAAGCATCGTAATGGTCCGGTTGATTCTGTGCAGCTCTTTTTCCATAAGCAATTTACCAAGTTTAGTGATTTATCGCGCATGCCGAGCTAATGGTACCTGAAGAAACCACAGGTAGGGGAGCAGATGGTGAACTCACTGTCTGCTCCCTGGTTGTTTTATTCTCCGGACAGTGCACCTTCAGAGGGACGTGGCGGCGCTACTCGCAGCAACACCGCAAACGGGATGGCAATGTACATTAAAGGAGGAGTTTGTTTGCTATATTACGTAACTATTATGCTTACCATCGCTTCCAGTATTCTTTATCATGTTTTTCTGAAGGTTACACCGGTTAATGTTAATCCAATGATTTCTTTGGCTGTAGCCTATCTCACCGCCAGTATTGTAACCCTGGTCCTGTATCCGTTTTATCCTGCCGATAAAACAGTTTCCCTTTTAGAAAACTTTAGGGAGTTAAATTGGGTAAGTTATGTCCTGGGTGCGGCTATTGTTGGTCTGGAAGTGGGAACCCTGATGGCTTACCGAGTTGGTTGGAATATAAGTTTGTTCAACATTGCGGCCAGCACGACGGTCAGTGTTTTGTTAATTCCTGTCGGACTTATGATGTTTAAGGAAACCTTGTCGGCGACGACAGTCACAGGCATGATTTTTTGTCTGATAGGCCTGATTCTAATTAACTACAAATTGTAGTTTGCCGGAAAATAAATAAAACGGTTCAGCGGCAGCAGGTTATAGTATAGCCCCAGCTGTAATTTAATTCCAACAGAATCGGCTAATTTTCGTGTTTGAGCAGCAAAATATGTACAAAAAATGACAGGGTAGTGTACAATTTTGTGCATGCTTATGCAGAATTTCGTCATAAAAGTGTTAAAAAACCGGAAAATAGGCAGTAAAACAATTGGCACGAAACTTGCACATACAATTAAACAAGAGCGAAGGAACGACTGCTCACAGTATGGGTATATAGACTTATTGAAAAATAAACGGCAAGGGGTAGGTAATGGTGCTTGGATCGTGCTTTTATGCTGATGGAAGTGTGAACAATGAAGAATTTGAAAAAGTTGTCTACAAGTATCATAAGATCATTCTGCGGTATGTAAAAACATATTATCTACCTGGTGGTGATTACCGGGATATGTATCAATGGGGTCTGATCGGGCTCTATAAAGCCGTAATGCAGTATGACGAGGAAAGAGGCAGGTCGTTTCGCCTGATTGCCGAGTTGAACATCAAGAATACGATAAAATCGGCAGTTACCATGCATAACCGCAAAAAGCATTATGCACTTAACGAGGCAATTTCGCTTAACACTCTGACAGAATCTCCGCATACAAACAGTCCGCTGGAATCCAGCATTTTGATAAATAAAAACACCCAGGACGACCCTGCGGCGCTGGTGGTCGAGAAAGAATCCGTCAACGGCATCAAGGATGAATTGGCTAATGTGCTTTCCCGCCTGGAAAAACGGGTTATCGATTTATACATTGAAGGCTATAAGCAGCGCGAAATAGCAAAAATACTGGACCTGCAGGAAAAAGTCGTTGATAATGCCGTTCAACGGGCTCGTAATAAAATGGCGCTGCGCATGAAAGATTGGCGTGGTGTATGCAAGAAGGATAAACAGACCTCAGGAGTGCTATAAAGAGATACCTGATTCACGGCCGAGCGCCGGTGACTCAGGTATCTCTTTATAACTTTACGAAAACTGTATCCGTACAGTACAATAAGGATATATGAAATCCAGTAAAAATTCCGGGCAAAAGCGGTAAAGAGTATGGCGCTTATATTTACTACCCGGCTGAAATTTTTATCCGGTGACTAACCCGCTCTAAGACTCCTGCTTTTACAAGCGGGAGTATACCCCTACGGGCACAGGCGAGCGGTTAAGTCTCTGGATAAGGGCGACTAACCTTCAGATGGGGTTAAACCGCACCTGAATTTAAGTCTGCTTTATTGGATACTATGGAGATTCAATTATGGTGGCACTGGAGTGACGGTCGTGGAAAGTAGAAAACAGGCTGTTATCAACCATGACAGGGGATTGCATGCCCGGGTTGCGGCAATGATTGTACAAAAAGCCTATGAGCTTGAACACAACTTGCAGGTGAAGCTATATTTTAAGCGGCCGGGAGGTTCCGCCGTGCCGGCCGTCAGTATTATGCCGCTGGTTTCATTAAGGATCAAGCAGGGCGACACGGTATGGGTGGAGGCCAGCGGCCCGGCTGCCAACGCAGCGGCTGAGGAGATGGCGCTGTTTCTTGAAAGCGATTTTCCGTTGGCCGATGCTGATACTATCAGTCAGGTGGATCATCTGCTGCAGGCTAATGCGTTTACGGCAGAGCAAATCTTTGTCAGTATGGCCAATGGCCTCATCGTCACCGACGAAAATGACGGCATAACTATTTTTAACCCGGCCGCTGAGCGGATTCTGGGTATTCCGGCCAGCCGGGCTATTGGCGATACCGCGCAGAATATCATTCCGGGATCGCGCCTGCATATTGTCGCCAGAACCAAAGAACCGGAAATTGGCTGCCGTCAGTCGATTGGCTCGCTAACTATTTTGACTAACCGGACCCCCATTATCGCTGATAGCCAGGTACGCGGGGCAATGGCGATTTTTGAAGATATTTCCGTGCTGGAAGCAGTGACTGGTGAGCTTAAGGCTGTAAAGGAACTGAAAGAACGGCTGCAGTTGGTCTTAGAGTCGGTACAGGACGGCATATGTGTGGTAGATAAGGAAGGTTCTATAACCTATGTTAATCCGGCTTATGTGGAGCTTGTGAAGCAAGACCGCGATAAACTGACAGGGCAGAATGTCCGCATTTTATCGCCTGACGGAACCCGCAGCCGGGTGCTCGCCACAGGTCGGCCGGTGATCGGCAGTATAGTCACCAAACCGGACGGCGTTACGCTGGTGGCCAATGTCAGCCCGATTGTAGTGGATGGTGAGCTGACCGGAGCCGTATCGGTAGTGAAGAATGTCAGTGAAGTGCACAAATTAATGGATAAGCTGAGCCACGTTTCGGCCAAAGCCGAATACCTGGAGGATGAGCTGCGGCGAACGCAGAAGCCGGGTCCGGCGTTTAATAAATATATCGGGCAAAGCGGCAAAGTGCGGGAAGCGCTGGCCATTGCCGCCAAAGCAGCCGCCAGCGGGACAACGGTGCTCATCACCGGCGAAAGCGGTACCGGCAAAGAGCTGGTAGCTGAGGGCATACATTATGCCAGCCGGCGGGCGAACGGTCCGTTTATCAGGGTCAATTGCGCCGCCATCCCCGAAAGTCTGCTGGAGAGCGAACTCTTTGGCCACGAGAAAGGTGCGTTTACCGACGCAATCCGGCAAAAGCCGGGTAAATTTAGCCTGGCCAATAAGGGGACTATATTCCTTGATGAAATCGGCGAGCTCAACAAAAATATGCAGGCCAAACTGCTTAGGGTGCTGCAGCAAAAAGAGTTTACCCGGGTAGGCGGCGAAACGGTTATCCAGGTTGATGTGCGCATTATCGCCGCAACCAACCGCAATCTGGAGCAGATGGTCGCGGACGGACAGTTCCGGGAAGATCTCTATTACCGTTTGAACGTCATTCCCATTCTGCTGCCGCCATTAAGGGAACGGGTTGAGGACATTCCGCTATTGGTTGGCCATTTTCTGCACAAGGTTACCAGCGAACAACTAAAGACAATCACCGGTATAGCCCGTGAGGCGCTTGCCGGACTGATGGCTTACCGCTGGCCGGGCAATGTGCGGGAACTGGAGAACGTTATCGAGCGCATGATTATACTGGCTGACAGTACGGAACTGACGGTTGCCGATTTACCGCTGTATCTGCGGGGCGCAGGGAGTGAGCCGGCAGTCATTTGGCCGCAGCAAAGCGCAAATATCATTCCGGATAACCGGCTTCCCGATATAAAACCCTGGAATGAGTACGAAAAGCAAATAATTGCTCTTGCGCTTGAGAAATATGGTAGCTTTAATGCCGCCGGTAAAGCGTTGGGGCTTACCCATAAGACAGTGGCTGCTAAAGCGCAGAAATATGGTATTTCCAAAGTGATATCCTGGGAGAATGGGGATAGATTGGTAAAAAATATCAATCCTAATAAGCAGTCTTGATATTTTTGTACAAGAACACCGGCTAAAACCGGTGTTTTTGTCTGTTATTATAAACTGAGTATTCTTCAGCTGCGAGTGTCAAAGTGCCTGTCTGTCCTGATTGCTGAGGTAAATGCTCCATTAAAGTTGCGACAGGGCGGATAAAACGGATGGCCTGGCATACTTCTTGCAAACACTATTGGGTATCTACCGGAAGACGGTACATAATAGAATCTGTGAGGAGGCTGTAAAGAATGAAAAAGGTAATTAACAATCCCGAGCAAGTTGTTGAAGAAATGCTGCAGGGGGCGGTTTTGGCGCATCCCCAGTACGTTAAGCGGGTGGAAGGCTTTAATGTACTGGTGAGGGCTAATTCCCCGGTACAAGGGAAGGTTGCCTTGGTCTCAGGCGGCGGCAGCGGTCACGAGCCGTCTCACGCCGGTTATGTGGGCCGCGGCATGCTTGACGGCGCTGTGGCCGGGGCTGTCTTTACTTCGCCGACACCGGATCAGGTCTATGAAGCCGCTAAGGCTGTGGATGGCGGCAAGGGCGTGCTGCTGGTTATTAAGAACTACACCGGCGATATCATGAATTTTGAGATGGCGGCTGAGATGGCCGAGGCTGACGGCATTAAAGTGGCCAAAGTAGTTGTCAACGATGACGTGGCGGTGGAAAACAGCACCTGGACAACCGGGCGCCGCGGGATTGCCGGCACCGTTTTTGTTCATAAGATTGCCGGCGCCAAGGCCGAAACCGGCGCCGAACTGTCCGAAGTGCAAAAAATAGCCGAAAAAGTAGTGGCCAATGTCCGGTCGATGGGGATGGCTCTATCGCCGTGCATTGTACCGGCAGCCGGCAAATCAAGCTTCACGCTGGCCGAGAACGAAGTGGAAATCGGTATGGGTATTCACGGCGAGCCGGGAACTCACCGTGAGGCTTTGCGTTCGGCAGATGAAACCGCAGAGCACTTGCTCAATAAGATTCTAGGCGATATTGCGCTCGGCGCCGATGATGAGGTTGCTGTTATGGTGAACGGTCTGGGCGGCACCCCGCTTATGGAGCTGTATGTAGTCAACCGTAAGGTAGCGGCTATGCTGGCTGAGAAAAATATCAAGACTGCCAAAACGTATATCGGTAATTATATGACATCGCTGGAAATGGCTGGTTTCTCGATTACCGTATTAAAGCTGGACAGTGAACTGAAAGAATTGCTGCTTGCGCCGGCTGATACTCCGGCAATGGTTCAATTTTAGAAGAGAGAAGGAATTATAATGGCAAACGTGATTGCGGCAATAGAAGCACTGGCAGATGCAGTTATCGCCAATAAAGAACGATTAACCGAGCTGGACGCGGTGATCGGCGATGCCGACCACGGCATAAATATGGCGCGGGGCTTTGAGGCAGTACGCGGCAAACTGGCCGCGGCTAATCCGGCTGATATTGGCGGCGCTCTAAAAATGATCGGCATGACACTCATATCAACAGTGGGCGGGGCCTCAGGGCCGCTGTACGGTACTGCTTTTATGCGGGCGGCTGCGGCTGTTCAGGGTAAAACCACTATTGATGCTGAAACTGCCGCAACCATGCTGAATGCAGTAATTGGCGGGGTTAAAGACCGGGGCAAGGCCGTCCGGGGTGAAAAGACAATGCTGGATGCGCTTGAGCCGGCCTATGAAGCCTTTGTGGAGCAGCTGAACCAGGGCCAAAGCTTGCTGGTGTGCCTGGAAGCGGCGACCGCGGCGGCAGAGCAAGGGGTTGAATACACTAAAACCATTATTGCTACCAAAGGCCGGGCCAGTTATCTGGGCGAGCGCAGCATCGGCCACCAGGACGCCGGTGCGACTTCTTCATATCTGATGCTGTCGGTGCTGACCGATTTTGCCAGGCAGCATAGCCAGGAGGCCTGACTATGGTTGGTATAGTAGTAGTGTCGCATAGCGCCAAAATTGCCGAAGGTATTTGTGAACTGGCAGGGCAAATGGCGGCTCCCGGTCAAAAGCTGATTGCCGCCGGGGGGATGGCTGACGGTGGTATCGGCACCGATGCCTTCAAGATTCAGGCGGCCATCGAAGCGGCTGATACCGGTGACGGCGTGCTTGTCATGGTTGATCTGGGCAGTGCCGTAATAAGCGCTGAACTGGCCGTCGAGATGCTGGCAGAGGATAGGAAAGAACGGGTGGTCATTGCCGACGCACCTATTCTTGAGGGGACGATTGCGGCCGCTGTCGACGCCTCGATCGGCCAACCGCTGGCCAGCGTCCAGGCTACAGCCCAAGGCGCCCGTGAACTGAAAAAACGCTAAGCGGTGCATAGCCATTACCAGACACGCTATTGGAGGAATACATTATGACCAAAATTGAATTGGAGCTGAAAAATGCAGCCGGGTTGCATGCCCGGCCGGCCGCTCTGTTTGTCCAGAAGGCATCCGGTTTTGCCAGCAAGATCACTGTTCAGGCCGGCGATAAAACGGCTGACGCCAAAAGTATTTTAGCCATCATGAGCCTGGGGCTGGGGCAGGGGGCTAAGTTCACAATAACAGCGGACGGTTCTGATGAAACTGCCTGCGTGGCGGCCTTGCAGGCTTTAATAGAAAGTAATTTTGGCGAGGGTTAACTATGGGAGAAATATTATACGGTAAAGGCGTTGTGCCGGGGATTGGCATCGCCAGAGCTAAGGTTTTGTCCGGTGATTTGTCCAGCCACTTGGCAGCCTATAAAGCCGGATCGCCCGCGGAGGAAGCGGCTATGCTCACCGCCGCCGTCGAGGAGGCCGCCGCAGAAATCCTCCGGCTTAAGGAAACGGCTCTGTCAGCCGGTGAGCAAGCGCAGGCTGATATTATGGATGCGCATTATGCTATGGTGAATGACCCGGGTTTGTCAGCCAGTATGTTTGGACGGGTTGCGCAGGCGGTTTCTGCACCGCAGGCAGCTCTGGCGGCAGCGGAAGAATACGCCGCATTGTTTGATGCAATGCCTGATCCGTATCTTAGGGAGCGGGCGGCAGATGTGCGCGATATCGGTCGGCGACTGGTGCGGCTGCTCCTGGGAACCGGCAAGACAGAATACGGCCAGGAGCCTGTCATAGTATGTGCTCAGGAAATAGAACCTTCGACGGCAGCCGGTATGCCGGCTGACCGGGTGCGCGGCATACTGCTGGGACAGGGCAGCACAACTTCCCATACAGTCATTATTGCCAAGGCCCGCGGTATACCGGCTGTTACCGGCCTGGGGGATGCTCTTGAGCATATTGCTGCCGGGATGCTGGTTGTTGTCGATGGCGGTACCGGCCAGGTTTTGCTTGACCCGGACCCGGCGCTGCTGGCTGAATATCAAGCCAAAGCCGAAGCCGAGGAGGAGCGGAAACGTCAGGATAGTGCCATGGCAGCTTTAACGGCGGTGACTGCTGACGGCCGTAAAGTGCAACTGGCGGCCAATGTTGGATCGCCTGCTGATATGCCGGCGGCGCTGGCGCAGGGGGCAGAAGGGGTCGGCCTGTTTAGAAGCGAGTTTTTATTTATGGGGCGGGATGTACCGCCGACAGAAGAGGAACAGTTTGCTGCCTATAAAGAGGTTGCCGAACAATGCGGCGGCCAGCTATGCGTTATCCGGACAATGGATATTGGCGGCGATAAGCCGCTGCATTACCTCAATATCAGCAAAGAGGAAAACCCCTTTTTGGGCTGGCGCGCTATTCGGATCAGTCTGGAGCGGCCTGACCTGTTTATGCCGCAGTTAAAAGCCATTTTGCGGGCCGGAGTTTACGGGAAAGTGGCCATTATGCTGCCCATGGTTATCAGTGCCGCCGAAATCAGGTCTGCGCGCCAGTGGGTGCAAAAAGCTGCGGGTGAGCTGGCCCAGGAGGGTAAGCGATTCGCTGCGGCTGTACCGCTTGGTATTATGGTGGAAACGCCGGCGGCTGCCGTCATTGCCCGGGATCTTGCGTCTGAATGTGATTTTTTCAGTATCGGCACCAACGATCTTGTGCAATATACGCTGGCTGTCGACAGAGGGAATCAGGCAGTCGGCGCGCTTTACAGCCACTTCCATCCGGCTGTGCTCAGACTTATCGCCGGTGTTGCAAAAGCAGGCCACGATCAGGGCATATGGGTGGGAATGTGCGGTGAAATGGCGGGGGATCCGCTGGCGGCCCCGCTTTTGACTGCTATGGGCTTTGATGAGCTTAGTATGAGCGCCCCGTCCATTCCCCGGGTTAAAGAGGTTATTCGTAAAATCAGACTGGAAGAAAGCCGGGAATTGCTGGATAAGGCGCTGGCGCTTACCGATGCCGGCGATGTTCGTGCTCTGATGCAGGAATTTAATTCTCCGGTTTGATAAGTATTGCACGCTGCAGGCCTGCCGTTCTTAAACAGACGGCAGGTCCGTTTTTTCCGAACGTTATTTAAATTATTAGTATAATCATTCGATTTTTATTGACAGTCGTAATAGGCTAGTGCTATGATAAACAAGGGAAAAAAGGGGAAAAACTAAATTAAGCTGTTGTAACTCATAGTCATTATGATATATGAAAAACTATAGGACTGGCTGTTATTTATACAGAACGGTTCGGAAAGCGAAGTGGTATCGTGATTGAACGCTATACTTACCCCGAGATGGGACGTATCTGGACAGATGAGAATGAGTTCCAGACAATGCTGGATATTGAGATTGCCGCATGTGAGGCCATGGCTAAATTAGGGCAGATTCCTGCTGAGGCCGTGCCTGTTATTAAGGAGAAGTCCAAGTTTTCCGTAGAACGTATTCGCGAAATTGAGAAGGAAACCCGCCATGATATTCTGGCTTTCCTGCAGGCTGTAGCCGAGAATGTCGGCGATCCGGCCAAATATATCCACATGGGCCTGACCTCCAGTGATGTTAAGGATACCGCTTTGGGCGTCATGATGAAACAAGCGGCAGATATTATTCTTGAAGATCTTGTAAAGTTCCGTGATGTTTTAAAACGCCGTGCCGCCGAACACAAATATACTGTTATGATTGGGCGTACGCACGGGATACATGCTGAGCCCCTTACGCTAGGTTTAAAATTTGCGCTGTGGCTTGATGAAACCGAACGCAATATCGAGCGGATGAAACGGGCCAAGGAAGCTGTAGCCATTGGTAAAATATCCGGTGCTGTCGGCACCTATGCCAATATCGACCCCTATATTGAAACCCATGTATGTCAGCAAATGGGGATAAAGGCGGCTAAACTGGCTACACAGGTTATTCAGCGTGACCGCCATGCTGAATTCCTGACAACACTGGCTATTGTGGCCGGCTCGTTAGATAAGTTTGCCACTGAAATTAGAAACTTGCAGCGGACCGATATCCGGGAGGCTGAAGAATATTTCCACCCTGGTCAAAAAGGATCCTCGGCTATGCCGCATAAACGCAACCCGATCACTTGTGAGCGGGTTAGCGGTCTGGCACGGGTGGTGCGCGGCAATGCCATGGCTGCTCTGGAAGATATGCCGCTCTGGCATGAACGGGATATTTCCCATTCTTCGGTAGAGCGTGTTATTTTGCCGGACAGCACCATTCTGGTTGATTATATGCTGCGGATCTTTACCGATATTATTGATCGCTTACTGGTTTATCCGGATGCCATGAAAGCAAATATTGAAAAAACCGGCGGGCTGATTTTCAGCCAGAGGGTACTTCTGAAACTGGTTGATAAAGGAGCTGTCCGGGAGGAAGCCTACCGTTGGGTACAGCGCAACGCGATGGCCAGATGGCTGGAGGGCGCTGACTTTAAGACCAACGTCATTGGCGACCCGGACATTAAGCAATACCTGACACCGGCAGAAATCGAAGAATGCTTTGAATACTCACATTATCTCAGACATGTAGATACTATCATGGCCCGGTTTGGTCTCTAGATTTTAGCAAATAAATAACCCAAACCCGGTCAGTAAAATAGCTGTTATGGAAAGGATTTGATTATATGTCGTCTGTAGTTGTCATTGGTACTCAGTGGGGGGACGAGGGAAAAGGCAAGATTGTTGACTTTTTGGCCGAAAAAGCCGATGTTGTTGTTCGTTATCAGGGCGGGAACAATGCCGGTCATACGGTAGTGGTCGACGGAACCGAGTTCAAATTGCATTTATTGCCGTCAGGCATACTATATTCGGGTAAGACATGCGTTGTCGGCAACGGTGTGGTAGTTGATCCGGCCGTTATGCTGAAAGAGCTTAAAGGTATGGAGGAAAAAGGAATTGATACCTCATCCCTGAAAGTCTCCAACCGTGCTCATGTTATTATGCCATACCACCGTTTGCTGGATGAAGTGGAGGAAGAGTCGCGGGGCGACCGCAAAATCGGTACAACCAAACGCGGTATCGGCCCCTGCTATATGGATAAAAACTCGCGGTCCGGTATCCGGATGGTTGACCTGATGGACGAAGAAGAATTCTGCTCCAAGCTCGAGTTTAATTTGGAGGCCAAAAACCATTTGCTCAAAGCTGTCTATGGTGTTGAAGGCTTCGACTATGAGCAAGTCAAACAGGAATACCTTGAATATGCCCGGCAGTTGAAGCCCTATGTGACCGATACGGCGGCTGTATTGCATGGCGCTATTAAGCGCGGCCAGAAAGTACTGTTTGAAGGCGCCCAGGCCACTTTGCTGGATCTGGACCATGGCACCTACCCTTATGTAACATCCTCCCATCCGATTGCGGGCGGCGCTTGCATCGGCGCCGGCGTCGGACCTACTCAGATCAATAAGGTTGTGGGCGTAGTTAAGGCCTATACAACAAGGGTCGGCGAAGGGCCTTTCCCCACTGAGCTTACCGATGAGGTCGGCCAAATCATTCGGGAACGGGGTCACGAGTATGGTACAACAACCGGCCGTCCCCGTCGCTGCGGCTGGATGGATGCCTGCGTTGTCCGGTATGCAGGTTATGTCAGTGGCATTGACTATATGGCAATTACCCGTCTGGATATTCTTGACGGTCTAAAAACCCTTAAAATTTGCACAGGCTACAAATATAAAGGGCAACTCTTGAATGAGTTCCCTGCCAGCCTCAAGGTGTTGGCACAGGTGGAACCTGTTTATGAAGAACTGCCGGGCTGGGAAGAGGCCACCAGCAACGTGAGAAGCTATGAAGATCTGCCGGCCAATGCCCGCCGGTACATCGAACGCTTAAGTGAGGTTGCTGAAATAAAGATTGGTATTGTTTCCGTTGGCCCGGGCCGGGAACAGACTATTATCTTAGCCGATATGTTTTAAGAGAGAGGTGGATTCCGTACCGCCTGTGACGGTACGGAATTCCTATTATGACTAGCAATATATACCAGAAAAATACTCATTGACAAGCTCGTGTCCATCTTGTATAATCATATCTTGTGAAGACGATCCACTAGCTCAGTCGGTAGAGCACCTGACTTTTAATCAGGGTGTCCCGCGTTCGAGTCGCGGGTGGATCACCACTTACATGGCCCGTTGGTCAAGCGGTTAAGACACCGCCCTTTCACGGCGGTATCAAGGGTTCGATTCCCTTACGGGTCACCAAATATAAGCAGAGAGCCAGGTCTTTGGGAGCTAGAGCGACGCAAAGACCTGTGCGAATCGCTTAGTTCTGAGCGTTAGCGAAGAACATTATCCAACTTCCGGGCGATTAGCTCAGCCGGGAGAGCGCCTGCCTTACAAGCAGGATGTCGGCAGTTCGATCCTGTCATCGCCCACCAAAAAATAAGAGTCTTCGATTGGTATCGAAGACTCTTATTTTTGTCCTTAGCAGGGCACCTTACGCCAAGAGTTTAGTGCAAACCGAGTTTTCTTAACAATAAGATTAAGTCGAAGTTTCGGAATTTTTATGCATCTCGGTAAGCAAAAATGACCATTCGGTAACGAAATAATGCATTTCGGGAATGGATTATGGAGTCAGGATGAAATTGTAAATTATAATAGTGTTAGGTGTGCCTGCAGGTGGGGAGAAGGCGCGTTTTTTAGTGAAAAAGGGAACGTGTCCTCTTAGAGTTCGGAATATTCCATAATTTATCTACCGCTTACCGGCAGCACATACTATAAGCTATATTTTGAAAGGAGTGTTTATCATGGCGGGCAAAAGCTACCCAAATCGCTGGCTGATAGCCTTAGCGGGAATCGTAATGCAGATTTGTCTTGGTACTGTGTATGGTTGGAGTGTTTTTACGAAGCCTTTAATGGCCGCCCACAACTGGAGTAACTCTGATGTTACCCTGACCTTTACTATCGCAATTGGCAGCTTAGCCATATCCAGTGCAGCCGGCGGTTATATTCTGGATACCAAAGGCGCCAGGATAGTAGCTACTATTGGCGGTCTGCTGTTTGGCCTGGGTACCCTTATTACTGGTTTCGGCGATCAGATTGGTTCGCTCACAGTAATCTATCTTGGTTATGGTCTTATTTGTGGACTTGGTCTTGGCTTTGGTTATATTACACCGATTGCTACTTTAGTCAAATGGTTTCCTGACAAGAGAGGCCTCATTACCGGTCTCGCCGTTATGGGTTTTGGGTTAGGATCATTAATGCTGACTATACTTTCGCCCGGGATGATTGCCAGTATGGGTACCGCTATGACATTCTACATTTTTGGCGGAATATTCCTGGTGGCTGTTACTGCTGCGGCTCAGCTGATGATTGAGCCACCGCCGGGGTATGTTCCCGCCGGCTGGACGCCGCCGGCAGGCGCTAAGGCTGCAGCGGGCATGACGTTAGGGGAAGCCGTCAGTTCAAAATACTTCTATCTGCTTTGGGCGATGCTGTTTATTAACATTACTGCCGGTATCGCCTTGATCTCTCAGGCGTCACCTATGGCCCAGGATCTTATGCCCAGTTCGATGAGCGCCGCAGACAAGGCAAAACAGGCCGGCGTTATCCTCGGAATATTTGCTATCGTCAATGGTATTGGCCGTTTATTTTGGGCTTCCGCTTCCGATAAGATAGGCCGGCGCACTGTGTTTTTCACTTTGTTCGCCACACAGGCGGTCGCCTTCTATTTCCTGTCGGCAACAAAAGATATGATGATGTTTACTGTTATTTGTTCCTATATCTACGCTTGCTACGGCGGCGGATTTGCCACCATGCCGGCCTATGCGGCCGATGTATTCGGCACCAAATATGTAGGCCGGATTTACGGCTGGATGCTGACTGCCTGGGGAGCCGCCGGTATTATGGGTCCTATGTTGTTTGCCCGTATTCGCCAGGCATCCGGCAACTACAGTGAAGCGCTCACAATTACCGCTGTAGCGTTAGCAGTCGCCTTAGTCCTGCCGCTGCTGGCCGCTCCGCCTAAGGAACAGCAGAACAACAAGGCCAAAACGGCTTAAGCTTAAAATGAA
The DNA here is from genome assembly GCF_041428895.1 of Sporomusa aerivorans. Classification (NCBI taxonomy): domain Bacteria; kingdom Bacillati; phylum Bacillota; class Negativicutes; order Selenomonadales; family Sporomusaceae; genus Sporomusa; species Sporomusa aerivorans. The sequence goes on along the minus strand of NZ_CP156926.1, from coordinate 6,427,032 downwards.
TAATGAAACGCCACCCTACCCGGGTGGCGTTTCATTATTCTCCTGGGAAGTTGCCGGCCAGGAGCGGCTGGTGGAAATGGTTGACCAGGCATCCACCGGGATGAAACAGGTTGCGGCCAACGCGAATAATAGGGCAATACGGGCTGATAGGACAGCGACGGCTGTAAAACTTTGTTTAAGCTGGTCGGCCAGTTTTTTAGAAACTCCTATATAAAACATACCGATAATACGACCGGTATCATCTTTAAGCGGTGCATAGCAGGTCTGATATTTTACGCCGATTACCTCGGCCTCGCCAATATATATGCCGCCATTTAGCACAGTATCGGCGACATAATCGGCCGCCTGCGTTCCGGTTGCACGGCTGCCGTCCCGCATGATGTTGGTAGCCACGCGCGTGTTGTGCAGAAATATTGTCACCGTATCGTCTGTCAATTGCGAAATCTTATCAACTAACTCTGTATCACCGTTGATGCGGGCACGTCCTTTGAAAAGTTCGCCGTTGACAACATGCCAGACGCCGGGACGCATATAATCGGCAATTTCGAGAGCTGTAGCCAAATCGGATTTTGCCTTTTCCGCGATTGCTGCCTCAATCTGAATCTGCATATCCCGGATCGTCATTATGCCGATAACCAGGCATACCAGCAAAACAGAACCAATTAGCCATACCGTTAATTTGGTTTTGAGACTAATCTGCATAGAAAGCCTCCTGACAGGGATGTCCTATTTAAGGCCGAGCGCCACTTTGAGATGTTTTACCCGGTTGCGGCTGACCGGTACTTCCTGTTTATTAGCATCATTCATACGCAACAAATAAGAGCCATGAAACCATGGCGTAATTTCCAGAATTTCATCCATGTTGATAATATACTGCCGGTGGATTCGCAAAAAGTTAACCTCAGTCAGCAGGTTATCAAATTCCTGTAAGGTGAGCATTGCCGAAAATTCGCCAACCCGGGTACGGACGAAAACGTCTTTATCCTTAACATAAATAAAAACAATATCACTCTTATTGACAGGAACAATTTTTCCGCCTGCCAGTACGCACACTTTAGCAATCTGCGCACTTTTCTCGGCAGAAGTTTTGGAGGATAAATTGCGAACTTTGGACAAGGCGCTAGCTAATTTTTCCTCAGTAACGGGTTTCGTGATATAGCCAACTGCGGGGGTTGCAAAAGCGTCAACGGCATGTTCGGGATGAGCAGTGATGAAAACAATATAGGGCGGTTTATTCATGCCGCTAAGTTTTTGCGCCATTTCCAAGCCAGACATACCGGGCATGCTGACATCCAAAAAGATAAGATCTGGTTTTTTTTCCAAAATAAAAATAAGTGCATCTACACAATTGGAAAATTTGGCGCTAACGTCAATATCGGGATGCTGGCTCAAAAGATATTCGATTTCGTCGCAAATAGGTTGTTCATCATCAATAACGACGGCTTTTGTTCTCACTTATAACACCTTCTTTTCGAACTGTTACGGATTGAGATTGAAAAGGAATAGTAAGCCGGATTTCGGTTCCGCAGGGAGGATCAGAGGTAATGGCCAAGCCATACTTAGTACCAAAGAGACTAATTAGACGTTTATTTACATTGGTAATGCCTACGCCATCTGATTTTCCGGCTTTGATTTGCTCCAGTTTAGCCTGAGGGATGCCTATCCCATTATCAGAAATGGAAATAATCAAAGTATCCTCCTCGGTGGACGCATCAATTGTCAGCAGGCAATTGCCCAGTTTGGGAAACAGCCCGTGATTTAAGGCGTTTTCAACCAAAGGCTGCAGAGATAATGCAGGCACAAACACCGTGGTCACCGCAGCGTCCACATTAACGGCAATATCCAGCCTGTCGCCAAAACGCGACTTGGCGATTTCCAGGTAAGCCATAATCCCAGTGAGTTCATCCCGCAAGGTTACAAGTTCATCCTGATTGGAATAGCCGCGTTGCATAAGGGTTGCCAGATTACCCAGCAGACTGCGGGCCTTATCAGGATCGGTACGGCAAAAAGACATAATAATATTGATGGTGTTAAAAAGAAAATGGGGGTTAATCTGGGCCCTAAGGGCCTTCAGTTCTGCCTTTTCGCGCATTTTTCGCTGTTCATCGATTTCGGCCAGTTGCAGTTGTACCGAGAGTAAATTAGCAATGCCTTCGGCGATGTGGATATCTAGCTCCGATACCGTTTCATCCTTTACTCTGGCTAATTCAATAGTTCCCACTACGTTATTGCCTGTAAACAGCGGCACTACCACGCCTGCCTTTAACGGGCAGTAAGGAAAAGGGCATCCCCGATCCGCAGGGGTATTAATTACCTTCATGGTCTTGCTGGCGATGGCTTCTTTTACCGCTGCCGAAATAATGGGTTCGCCAGGTTTGTGATGTTCAGCTCCCTGGCCAATAAAAGCCAGCCGTTTATATCTGCCGGTAATGGAAACCGCGTCTGCCTTGGTCAGGTCATAAATTATCCGGGCGGCTACGGTAGCCGAGTGAGTATTAAAACCCTGTCTGAGGTAGGGAAGCGTGCGGCTGGCGATATCAAGCGATAATTGGGCGGCGCGGGCGCCATAAATGTCCTGTTCGGCTTCAATCCAATTAATGATATATAAGAACAGCCAGACTCCCGTTACGCTGACAACCATGGTGAGTATGGCTACCTGCAGATCCTGTATCACGATGCCGGCCGGGCCGGAAAACAGTGCAATAAAACAGATCTGGCATAGTTCAATAACCAGCGCCACTCCGGCTCCGGTTTGGGGAGTAAGCTGCTGGAAAGTGAATCTTAGCCGCAGCAAGCCGGAAACTGTACCGGCCAAGGCAACATATATGGCCAGTGCAACCGAGGTTCCTTCCATAAAAAACAGATAACCGGCGCCAATCAGCCCTACACTGACCCCTGTAACCGGTCCGCCGGCGATACCGGCCAACAGTATGCCGATCATGCGGGTGGTGATATGGGACTGACCCCAGGGCAACGCACTATAATTACCCGTGATTGCCAAGAAAGAAAACAGTACGATAAGGGGAAGCTGGCTGGTTAAATGAAAGGGGTAGCGCGCACAGCGCATAATAAAACGGCTGCGTCCGGTAAGATATGCTGTCATAGCAATAAAGGACAGGGTACTAACGATTTCTAACAGCGTAATAACAGCCATGCTTCCCTCCGGTATCATATTACAGAGAATATTCGGCAAATGTACGACTATCCCTTTTTTATCCCAATTATTCCCGGGAAATATTTATACCTTCTAAAAGTGAAATGACAATCCTTGGTTTCTGCCGTTGTGCATAAAAAAATACACAACGGTAGTGCTTGACTAATCAGGGGTCATAATATATAATAACATTTGTCATACAAGGCCCGGTGGTGTAGTGGTTAACATGCCGCCCTGTCACGGCGGAGATCGAGGGTTCAAGTCCCTTCCGGGTCGCCATTCTCAATATTAAGTGATCGATGTGCGACGTTCTTCGATAAGTGAATAACGCCTCGGTAGCTCAGTCGGTAGAGCAGAGGACTGAAAATCCTCGTGTCGGCAGTTCGATTCTGCCCTGAGGCACCATAAATAAAAAACCTTGCATTATAGCAAGGTTTTTTATTTATGTACTACTAGTCCAGGGAATTTAAAAAAGAAGCGGATTGAAAGAATATTTTGTCGAACAGCTTGTTGTTATAAAGGATTTTATACAAATATAGCGAATTATGTTAAAAAATCAAGGGATTAGGGAGAGGAACATAACGCACACGGCAGTTAAAGAAGCCGATCATGGCATGGTTCTCCTGCAGCACGTTATTAGTCAAAATAAGCTCATCGGCGACACTATGACCGCAATCACCGGTGTATCTGCCGAGCTTGCACAGGGTTCCGATCAAATTAAAAGTATTGTTGACCTGATCCGGGGAATTGCCGGGCAGACAAACCTGCTGGCGCTGAACGCCGCAATAGAGGCTGCACGGGCGGGTGAGGCCGGCAGAGGCTTCGCCGTTGTTGCCGATGAGGTTCGGAAGCTTGCCGAGCAGAGCGCTGCGGCTTCCGCTAATATTGAAGAAATTATCAACAGTATGGCTGCTGGTATCGAATCAATGGTCCGCACAGTGGACGGCGCCCGGGCCGAAGTGGCCAAAGGAACGGCTGCCGCCAGCCAGGAGCAGACGGCAAGTCTCAATGAAATCAGCCGCAGTGCTGAGTCGTTGGCCGAAATGGCGAGTGAACTCAATCAGGTGGTACAAGAATTCAAATTATAAGTTATCTTAGGCACCCTGGCGAAAAAACGCAGCCAGGGTGTTTTTGTTTGCATTAAAAATTATCTAATCACAAATCATATAAACAGGAATTTAAGGAGGGTGAGCTATGTTCGATAACCGAACTCATGCCGGACAGCTTCTAGCGGAAAAACTGGCTTCACGTCATCTGCATTCCCCGTATATTCTGGCAGTTCCCCGCGGCGGCATAGCGGTGGCAGCGCCGATTGCAGCCAAGCTGCAGATAAACATGGCTGTCTTGATTGCCAAAAAGATTGGTCATCCGCTTAATCCGGAGGTGGCCATTGGCGCTATTATGCCGGACGGCAGTATCATCCATGATAATCAATATGTTACTGGCATTGGCGTGACCCAAGAGAATTTTGACCAGCTGACAGCCCAGGCCCGCAAGGTTTTTGAAGACCGGGTCAAGGTTTATGAAGCCATGATCATAAAAAATCATGAAGTCAAAGGCCGCGACATCATCATTGTCGATGACGGCATTGCCACCGGGTATACTATCCTTGCCGCTGTTCAATGGCTGAAGAAATGGAATCCGGCCAGCATCACAGTTGCCGTGCCGGTAGCGCCAACCGATATTACCAAAAAACTGCGGGATGAACACGTAGAAGTGGTATGCATGGATGAGCGGGACGTTTTTACGGCTGTTGGCAGCTACTACAAAAGATTCGAAGACATGACAGATCAGGAGGCGCTTGAATACCACCGGCTGGCTCCTAATGCAATCGTCAGACTATAACTCCCCAGGGTATAAAGATAAGACAGGCGTTCGCCTGTCTTATCTTTATACCTGAAAGGATGCATATTATTAGCTAACGCTTAAAGCTATTGTCGTTGTTTTCATATCCGGCCAGACGCTGGGAGAGTGTCCCGGTATGTATTTCAAATAAGTGATTATCAAAGTCATAGAAATACAGGGATCTCCCTTCCCCTTCCACACGGGGCCGCGGTGATTTCATATCCAGGCCTAACTGCTCAATTCGCAGTTTGTATACTTCAAAATCCTCCTCAGCGATTTTGAAAGCTACATGATTGTAAGTGCGATTCGGAAGCGGTTCCCCTTCCATGACGGCAATCCATTGCCCGCCGACTATAAAAAATTTCTCTTTCGACAGTGAGAATAATTGGTTGCCGCTGGCGTATACCTCCTGGGCATTAAATATATCCTTAAAAAACCTGGTAGATAACTCAAGGTCCTTGACAATGAATGTAATATGGCTAATCCCTTCGACCACAATATCTTCCCCCAACAATTGCTTCTTCGATATTCATTGTTTAAGAGGCAAAGTCCTGCATTCAAATGAAGCAAATGTTGCGTTCCGTTGACGGCAGAACGTATTTTAGGATAAAAATAAAACGAGAAAAAGGGCAGATCGACAAAGGCGTATGAACTAAATCCTGAATTGTGCAATAGCATGCTGCAGCTCTTCGGCCATTTTGGCCAGGCTTTGGCTGCTGGCAGCAATTTCTTCCATAGATGCGGATTGCTCCTCAGTAGCTGCCGATACGGTTTGTGTGTGACCAAGGGCTTCTTTGCTGACAGCGCCAATGGCCTGTACCTGGGCTACAACCTGCTGACTTCCGGCTGCCAGCTGCTGCATGGCAGTCGAAACCTCTTCAATTTGCCGGGATACTGCGGTTACCAGATTGGCGATATTATCAAAAGACTGACCGGCCGAAGTTACCACGCCGGTGCCTTTTTTTACTTCTTGCGTACCATCATTCATAGCTGTAACCGCTTTACCGGTATCAAGCTGAATCTCCTTAATCAGGGACGCGATATGCTTGGCGGCTTCCTGGGATTGTTCAGCCAGCTTCCTGACTTCTTCGGCAACTACGGCAAACCCTTTACCCTGCTCGCCGGCCCGGGCAGCTTCAATAGCGGCATTTAAAGCGAGAAGATTCGTCTGGCCGGCAATTCCTGATATTGTGTCCACAATAGCGCCAATTTCCTTGGAACGTTCGCCGAGTTTGACAACAACGGAGCTACTGTCTTTTCAATACTATTCATTTGCTCAATAGCAGAGGAGATGGCTCCGAGTCCTGCCTGTGCCGCCGCCGCTGTTTGGCTCGTAGTGTTTGTAACGGTGGCGGTATTTGCGGCAGCGTGTTGAATGCCAGCCGACATTTTACCAACTGTTGAAGACGTGTTCTCAATAGCCTGCGCCTGTTGTTCGGCGCCGCCGGCAACTTCGGTAATCGTGACAGCCACCTGGGTTGCCGCCTGAGCCGACTGCTCAGCGCTGGCGGACATTTCCTCCGCTGACGCCGCTAATTGCTCTGAGGTTTGGCTGAGCTGACGAATTAAGTCACGCATATTGCTCTGCATAGTATCAAGGGCCCGGGCAAAAGTCCCAAACTCATCTTTTTGCTCCAGGATTTCTCTGGGGACAGCCTGGGAGAAGTCGCCTTCCGCCAGCATGCCAAGCTGCCCAACAGCAGCCTTCAGCGGCGCGGTAACGCCGCGGGCAATAATCCACCCCAATAGGACTACTAAGGCGACACCGGCGCAAATGATGGTTATGAACAGAATTATCGCAGTTTGAAAACGCGTTTGGTTTTTCAGGTCGATCTCGGCTGCCACAGCGGCGTTGTATTCTGCCAGCTTATTTAAATCCTGACTAAAATCTTCTAAATAAGAACGTGTAGACTGGTTATAAAGTTGATATGCTTCGGCATTTTTATTTTGCATTGACAATTGGATTACCGCAGCTCTGCTTTCACGGTATTTGTCCAGACTGGCATGTAATTTCTTAAGATGTTCTGTCTCAAAAGCGGTTAGTTTTCCCTTTTCATACCGGGCTAGGTTATCGTTAAAAGTTTTGGCCCGCCGGTCAATATCATCAAGCAGCTTTTTATTCTCATTATTGTCGGTTGTAAGCATTAGATCAAAGATATCGGATTGAATGGCCCGGGCATGATTGCGATTTTCATTAAGCCATTGCACCGGCAATAGCCGGTCGGTATACATTTCTTTAATGCTGTCGTTAGATTGCGCCAGGTAATAATAGCCTGTAAAACCTACCACAAAAAGAGAACCGGCAGCAATAATGATGAGCACGAATAACTTGGCGGAAACTTTCAGGTTCTTCAATACATTCACGAAAACCCACTCCCAGCATGTTTTATTATTATGAATTCTTGTATATGAAGTATACGACACTCGACAATAATTTCCTTTATTCGACAAAAAAAGTTATCTATTGAACTTTTGCATACATGCTTTTGGCAGGTACCGGAATTCCGCGAAGACTCTTTCGTAACATGTTTGGCATGACGGAGAAGACAGCCTATTTTCTTTATCGCAAAAAAAAAACAAGCGGCCGGGTATGACCCAGCCGCCGGCTTGTACCGGTGAGCTAATCACTATAAGTGTACTATTGTTACCGGATTAGCCCGTTGTAACTGTTTGCCTCTTTCTGAGAGCTCTACAATGTAGGCCGGATTAATATCTTCGTCATCCGTGCCATCATGGGTGTAATTTGATAACTCACGTTTTTTACTTACTTGATTAAGCTGGGATAACCGGTTATTGGATGAAATAGTATCAACTGGCATAATATTACCTCTTCGAGCTATTTTTTTACTTAATACTATGCTCTTTTTGGCAGGATATGTCAATACGTTGCATGCATTAATCCCTTGCTATTTCAAAATTTTTTTGTGTGGCATACCTGTAGCCCATCCCCATGCAGATATAAATAAGAAGCCCTGGTGGTAGCATAGTACCTCTCAGTTGTATTTCAGGTGTTCAATATTGAACCCGAAATAATACCAGACAAAGAGGAGATATATTGCTGACAGGATCCAGGCCCAAACAGGGTTATGCCGGTGATGAATTAATAAAGCGGAGAACATAATTATATTATGAACGACTGACCAGCCTAACGACCAGTCGTTTTTATAGCTGATTACGCCAAAATAAAGTCCTATTAACTCCGATAAAGAAATTGCCCCTACCCACAATAACCCCCACCCGAATTGCTTAATAACCCCGTCCTTTGGATAACGTGATAAAAAAAGCAGCACTATGGCTGGGTACGTGACAAACACAATATAAAATTCAGTAACGCTATGATTGGGAAAGGGGAATGATGGACAAAAAGCCCATAGAGTGTGGTTGAATGTCAGGATGGACGCAAAAAAGTTAGATGCCAGCATAAAAAGGTAGGTTGGATAGTATTGGCGCCAATTGCGCCAGTCAGCCCAGAGAAAAGCTGCGACGACATAAATTCCCCAACAAACTAAGTTCATTTTAGATCACCATTAGTTTCCTTTTTTGAAGCTCGTTGTTTACTGGTTTAAAAAGCGGGATGCAGCCCTGCGTTGCTTGCAGCTATAAAATATAAGGCTGCTTAACAAAGCGTAGTCGGAAGAATCACTAAGTACATCAATATAAATAGCTTATCCAGCCTGGAAGACAAATTATGCAGCCCGAGCCACTTCAACCCGGTTATTTCAATTCAAGTCCGCAGCAGGTGTTACATTTATGTATGGGAAAAAATTTCCATTAATATACCCTCATATTTTTTGGACGATTTCTGGACAGTTGCAGCGTAATCTGGTATAATTGTTCATGCGTAGGAAGAGTAATAGCTTCCTGTGCATGTAGACAATTAACTTATCTTATGCGGGCGTAGCTCAGTGGTAGAGTACCGGCTTCCCAAGCCGTGGGTCGCGAGTTCGAATCTCGTCACCCGCTCCAGTAAATTCAAGTCTTTCAGCGTTTTGTTGGAAGGCTTTTTGATATTTTAGAGCAGTTGCGGACCGATTTGCGGACCATTTGGTTTACAAGCACAATTACTCATGGCCCTTCTCACGAACAGGAGGGTTTTTATTAGTGCAGAAATTCATAAATAAAAAATAAACGATTCAGCGCGGATATAAAGGATACAAAAGGGAAATCGCATGCAGGAAAGCCATGCAGTGGCAAAGAAATATATTTAATTCTAATTTTACATGATATTACAATTTAAGCTATAAATGAGCGCTTGGTTATTTGATTATTCAGAATGTTTGTGGTGAAGGGGAGGCAGACGGTGAAACTTTTAGTATTAGATGTAGAAGGAACGTTGTTTAAAACTAAAATTCGGTTACCTGGCACAAATTTAGATTCGACTATCTGGCAGAGTTTAGCGCTAGCATTGGGGCCTGAGGCCGTTAAGGAAGAAATTGAAACTCATGATAAATGGAAAAACAACGAGTATTGTAGTTATCTAGATTGGATGAAAGAGACAATCGCCATCCATTGTAAATATAAGTTAAATCGTGATTTGTTCAAAAAAATTATAGCTAGTGCTGAATACAATGAAGGTGCTTTGGAAGTAATTTCAAAAATCGATCGTTCTAAATACGAACTTGTAATGGTTTCTGGAGGATTTAGGGAACTTACTATTCGGGCTCAAAAGGATTTAAATATAATTCATTCTTTTGCTGCTTGTGAATATATATTTGACGATGCTGGGGCATTGCGGTCCTATAATTTATTGCCTTGTGATTTTAGAGGTAAAATTGACTTTATTAACCTGCTAATAAGAGAGTATAATATTGCGCCTGCAGATTGGATTTTTATAGGTGATGGGGCTAACGATGTACCTATTGCTGAAACTGCTCCGGTGTCAATAGGTATAAATCCACATAGAGAACTTGCTCGCGTAGTTACATGGAAGATTAATAGTTTTTCCGAACTACCCGATATCTTGGAAATGTACAAAGATAAGTGCTTAAGGGATTAGTTACCTTTACGGAATAGGAGATGGAGATATGAGTGAGATAACTATTTTGCATCTGTCAGACCTACACTTTGGGATAGACGAAAAAGAAGAGGATGCTAGGGCACAGCGTACCATAGCTATGGATGGTTTGAATAATAAAATAGCTGAGTTGTGTCAGCAGGGATGGAAACCAGAAATAGTTGTTGTGTCTGGGGATATTGCCTACAGGGGTACAAAGAAGGATTACGATATCGCGATACAATGGCTTAATAAGTTGCAGAATCAACTAGAAATTAATAGTGACTCATTTATTTTTGTTCCAGGTAATCATGATCTTGATCGAGAAAAAACAGACTGTTTTGTACGCCCTCATAACGCGGCGGAGGCCGATAAAATATTGTCACCTAAAAATATTCGTCGACTTGAAGATTATTTTGATAGTTACATTAACTTTTGCAAGCAACTTGATATCCCAGCTTATAGGCTCGGCTCCTCCGAAAATATATTGGTTGGTACTAGAGATGTAAAAGGTATATGTTTTTGTGTACTCAACTCTGCTTGGTACTGTAGAGACAATAAAGATAAATCCAATTTATGGATTGGTTTACCTCAGATTAATATCATGAAGGCTGAGGGACAGTTACCCTCTATAGAAAACTTCGATTCAGCGAAAACGACAGTAGCAGTATTCCACCATCCACAAGAATGGTTCAACGACTATGAATTGAATGTATATGATATACAAAGGCCAGCAACATACGAGCTTCTGGCTAATCATTGCCATCTTATCCTAAGCGGCCATGTTCATAGTCAAACAATAAAAGAACCTTACAGGATACGTAATGCATATGTGATAACTGGTGGTGCAACTTATCAACAAGGGTATCGTAACAACTGTTCAGTAATAAAAGTAAATACTCGGACTAAAGGATTAAAGAGACGAACTCTTCAATATGAACCTGCAGAGCAGAAGTGGGTAATAAATGATGCTGGACCGGGTATACAGTTAGGTGCAACGCAAGGTAGTTCATCAGATTTACATGAGCGTTGTATCCAGGCTTTTAATAGCCTCATAAGTGATATTAACCATGAGGAACAGTTTCAATATACTGTAAGATTTGCTAAATCATACTCAGATTTAATTAGGTTGAAAACTGACGAACGTCTATGCGTGGATGCAATAATTCCCCATCAAACCAAACGCGCTGTAGTTTTGCATGGTGGTGGTGGGGCTGGAAAATCTAACATACTTAAATTGTTATATGGAAAAATGCTTCAAAAGGGGGTACTACCTTTTTATATTGACCTAAAGAATCTTGCAGGGGAGAACCCCGGAGAGAACAGTCAGGCCATCATAGATAATGTGTTAAGTAGCATAGTACCAGCTATAAATAAAGATGAATTTGAGAGTACTATTGGAAGAGCTACAACTGTTTTAATTGTGGATTCATTTAACGAAGTCTCAGCAGAAACTAGGCAGATTATCTTGCAGTATTGTGCGGAGCTATTGAAACAGCAGCAACTTCACATCATTATTGCCGATAGAATCACAGACTCATGGGATTATCCAGGGTTTAGTCATGCTATGGTAAATACCCTTACCCTGGAAGAAATCCAGCCTGTTTTTGATAAGGCTTTCGGTGAGAACGCGTTTCATAAGCTGAGTGATCATTTAAGGCAAATTTACCAACGACCGTTCTTCCTAAGTCTCGCATTGAAAACGAATAAAGATTTTGCTGGGAGTCGTATTAAGTCAGAAATATTTGATGCTTATTTCAATACGCATCTTAACTTTACAGCGGAAGAAATCACTCGTATTGCACAAGTAACCTTCGAATCATTGAGTTCGGAGGGGAGCGCGAATCCACATACACTTAGAGAAAAACGGGATGCTTTATTCCCTAAACTAATTGGAGCAGGTATACTTAAGCCAACGTATGAGTTTGATCATCATCTATGGAGAGACTATTTAGTTTCTCGACATCTTGCTCAAAAAAGCAATTGGTGCGATTTGGATTTTGACTTCGCAACAATCTATTCATCCTCGTTGGAGAGTTTGACTTTGACTTTAGAACAGATGAACTCAAGTAATCAAAAAGACAGCTTTTTAAAAGCGGTTTACGATTGGAATTATTCTGCGGCTATATATTGTATCGGCGAGCTTTTGGATGCTCAATCTGAGGGGATAACTAGCTTGGGTAAGGGCATATGTAACGCAGTTAGAGCGGCTATTGCTGAAAAAAGATTTGATGAAATACAACGTACAAGGACAAAAGCAGAGCAGAGGCTGAGAAGTCATTTGCCGTCCGAGAGTCCATTTCTGACGTGTAGCGGTAGGAATAAGCTGGAAAGTTACGTTAAGCAATTATACGATGGCGAAGCAACGTGGTTTGAAGAATGGAAGAAATTATTTACTGACGACGGAGGGTATTTGAGGGGTAATATTATCTTAATTGAAAATGAGGATCCGTTACTAGGGTGGACCGCGGCCAATCTGGCAAGAAGGGCATCGTTGACTAATGATGATCAGGAAAGGGTAAGAGCAATTTATCGCGATGAGAGCTCCTCAAATAAAAATAGTATTCGATGGAGATGTGTTCATATACTTGGATTTTATCCGAATCAGGAGAACATAGATTTACTTTTTGATGCGCTTTGTAATGACCAATATCATTGGGTTAAATACGGAGCAACGAGGGCTTTAGTCGAAATCGCTTACAGAGCAGAACCCGAAATGCGTAGAGGGGTATTTGATAGATTAGCGTCAAGTCTGCAGAATGTTCATTTTGGAACAACAGGAATGCGCAAAGAAATCATTAGAGAAGCGATGGAATGTTTGTTTGTTGACTGTTATGAGGCTGATTGGGTTGGTTCCGCTAGCGGGTTCCTCCAAGTAATTGTTGAAATGGAGTGCGATAATTTAAAAGAATTTATGGAAAGACGACAGGAGTTTTTGAGACTTTACGATACTAGGTAATGTAAGCTAGAATAGGAATTTTTCTAGTTAATGATAAGAGAAACAGGGGACAGGTGCGTTGTTGCAGGAGTCGTAAAGACTAAAACAACACTCCTGTCCCTTTGTTTCCCCTTGTTTCTGTACAGGCATTTGCCTGGAGGCTGTTTTCTGTTTTATGCAAGCTTGCGGACCGTTTGCCGTGAAAAAGGTTTACTTCTGCAAGAAGCACCACCCCCATAAAATAAAAGTTCTCCTAAACTTTACGTCTAGGCGAACACAAAACACACGAATTCAATTCCCCCAAAATCCTTAATTTTCATATTTCAAGATACTGCCGTCTTTACAATTGGGGTAATAGGTACGGATATACTGTTTGTAAAGCTCGACTTGATTTTTTATACTTTTGCCCTTATCTGTAAATTTAGATTTACGGGAATAAATCGCAATCTGTTCCCCTATATTTTCTTTCGTCTTCTTCACTTATCGCACCAGACCTCTTACTAAAGTTCCTCACCCTGCGCCAAAACAAAGGCGAAGCCACGCCAACCTCTCTTCACCTAAAAGCTCTAACAAAACTCACATAACAATTTCTAAATTTTATATTTGCATTAGCAAATTTTTTTTTTGCAGCGTTATCATTTATCATGTTATTATTTTATATATAACTAGCTCGAAGCGGGGTGATTATGTGGGCGTCAGTTACAAAAAACTTTGGAAACTATTGATTGATCGCGATATGAAAAAAAAGGACCTAATCGCTACGACAGGCATTAGTACGGCGTCTATGGCAAAACTCAGCAAAAACGAGAATATCACAACTGATGTTCTCGTGAAAATCTGCACCGCATTAGAATGCGATATTGCAGATATTATGGAAATTACCCAAGGAGAGCACGAAAAACCATAAGCAGGAAGGAGTAATTAAATGAAACTGTTATATTCTAACATATTGCCCCTCGGTACATCCGAATGCCAAGAAACAATTATTGACTGCTTTAATGATCAAATTGCAAAATCAGATCGTGTTGAAATTGCAGTTGGTTATATATCGCGTGCCGCATTAGAAGAGCTTGACCTTCTAGTTGAAGAACACAATATATCCAGTGTATGCCTTACCATTGGCATGTACTTCATAGAAGGAATGCCCGAAGGTTCTTACAATATTGCACTTGCGTTAAACAAGAAGTGGAAAGATGCTGGCATTGGCGAAATTAGGATCGTAAAAGCCTTTAAGTACCACGGCAAACTGTACTGTTTTTATCAAGGAGGACAACCTTTTTCCGCTATCATTGGTTCCGCAAACTTAGGCGTAATCAAATTAGATGCTAATAACCGTCGGCAGTATGAAATCTCGTCGATTACTGACGATGCCCCTGAATGTAGAGAAATTGCAGAATTTATCAAGAGGCTGAAAGAGCAGAACTGTTCTTCTAATATTGCCAATATAACAGGAATGTCATTAATTAGAGAAGTTAATACATCACTTAGCGGCATCGATACAGTAACGCAAATTCCTCAAACCGGAGTACAGCTTTATGTACAACATAAAACAGGAGTTTCATTCGCGCTACCAATAAAAGTTCCCGCTTATGATGAGCGACATATGGATGATGGCAAACATTTTACGAAATCAAACATTAATGTTAGCTATGCAGCACCACGAAGCAAGAGGAAATCTCGTGATTGGTATGAAACTCAGTTGACCGTGAGCAAGGAGATAACTCGCTCCGAGGGATATCCCGAAAAAAATAAGACCTTTTTTGTTATTACCGATGATGGTTATTGGTTTAAGGCTCATACCACTAGTGATGGCAATAAACAGTTCAGCGCTGTTGGCGATGAGCTCATTCTGGGTCGCTGGATTAAAGGCAGACTTGCAGCAGCAGGACTTGTAACACCCGTGAACGATACCCAAGTCGACACAGACCGCAAGGGAATGATTACGAAAGAAATGTTGCAAGCATATGGTTGCAATAGCATTGTGCTTTCTAAAACTGACCAAAAAGCATTGGACGAGGACGGCTCCGAGCTTGATGTGTGGGTTTTATCGTTTGAAACAACTATTAACGAATGAGAGGTACGGCTATGCGATACTTAAAGACATACCTTAAAAAGATTACAGACCGCGGAAATGTTAAATTGGCAGAGTCCATTGCAAAAACTGCCGAAGATATCGGCAGTCAACACATTCGCAACTTCTCATTTACGAGTCACGAAATCGGTCTGTTATTCGGCAATGTACAATCTGGAAAAACCGGCCAAATGTTTGGTATCATGTGCAAAGCTGCCGACTTAGGTTTCCCGGCATTTATCTTACTCACAACGGACAATGTTGTTTTACAACAACAAACCTTGGAACGTGTCAGAGCCGATATGGATGGATTCTGTATTTGCGGTGAAAACGACTCAGGATTGTTTATTGAGAATAGCCTTGTCAAACCAGCAATTGTTGTTCTAAAGAAAAATTCAAGAATGTTAAGACTGTGGGCGAATGTATTTAATTCCACAGGCTTTATGAAGGGTAACCCTCTCTTCATCGTTGACGACGAGGCAGATGCCGCTTCTTTGAATACACTAGTAAACCGCAATGGCCAGTCATCGATTAATAAGTATTTGAATTCTATAAAAAATGGCGCATCAAGCAGCTTGTATCTACAGGTTACCGGAACCCCTCAAGCAATCTTACTACAGACACTTGCCTCCGGCTGGCATCCTTATTTTTCGTATTACTTCTGCCCAGGTGATAGCTATTTAGGCGGAGATTTTTTCTTCCCAACAAGCGGTAAGCCCGCGTGCATCGATTATATTGAAATAATCAAAAAACCAACGCGAAATGCTGTTGTACGTCACCTTGCTGTTTCTGCGCAGATATTGGCGACCGGAGGTAAAGTATCTAATTGTCTTTTACATCCAAGCGTACGTCAAGCTGTCCATCAGCGTTTTGCAGCCGATATAATAAAAGAACTAAATTGGTGTGCTGAACATATCAATGATGATTTTATTGCGGAATTGCAAGCTCATTATGATTCCCTAGCACCCGAGAAAAGCGAAAAACTTTCGTTCAACGATATTCATAAAAGAACCAAAGATCTAGTGGAAAATAACGGTATAAATGTTCTTGTAATGAATGGCAAGACAGATGTTGAAAGCTCCGAATATGAGAAAGGATGTAATTTTATCATCGGAGGAAATACTCTTGGCCGCGGTGTAACTTTCCCTGGACTGCAAACAATTTATTATACCAGAACCAGCAAAAAACCCCAGGCTGACACCATGTGGCAGCATAGTCGTATGTTTGGTTATGACCGTGATCCTGGCATGATGAAAATTCTCATTGATGAGCATCTGTACAAATTGTTTGCTGATATCAATTCAACCAACAATTCCATCATCGCTCAAATAGAGCGTGGTATTGAAGATGTGAAAATTTATTACCCCATTGGACTTAATCCGACTCGTAAAAATGTGCTGGACAATGACCATGTAGAAATCATTTCCGGTGGTACAAACTACTATCCGTTCAATCCAGGAAATGACTCGATCGACACCATTTCTAAATTGTTGGAGAACTTCTCCAACGAAGAACCCTGCTATCAAGTTAATCTCCGGTTTATCAGAGAAATTTTATCCCATATCATTCCAAGCACTGACTTCAAGCTGGCGGCATTTCAGTCAGTTATTGATACCATTCTTTCTGAAACACCAACTGGGCAAGGTATCTTGATTGTACGCCGTGAAAGAAATGTCGCACAAGGAACAGGTGCACTTCTGTCTTCAAGTGACTGGGAACTTGGCGGAACTTTCTTCAATAAAGTAGTATTGACAATGTATCAGGTCACCGGTACCAAAGGCTGGGGAGGCAAACCGTTATGGGTACCAAATATTAAACTGCCCCACGACATCATGTATTATGATGTTATCGAGGATGAGGCAGACGTATAAAGGGAGGCGGTTTTTATGGCGGATAATCACTCCAAAGAAGTACGAAGCAAAAATATGTCACACATACGCAGTACGAATTCCAAACCAGAGGAAAAAGTATCAAAATATCTATTCGCCCATGGACTTCGCTACAGAAAAAATGTTCACAGACTCCCTGGATGTCCAGATATCGTTTTGATGAAATATAAAACTGTTATATTCGTAAATGGCTGTTTTTGGCATCATCATAACTGTGGCCGATTTGTATGGCCAGCTACAAATGAAGAATATTGGCACACTAAAATTGACCGCAATGTTGAGCGCGACAAAGAAAACACGCTTTTGCTTAAGCAACAAGGCTGGCAGGTGCTTGTGATCTGGGAGTGTCAGCTTAAGAAATCAGTAGATGAATCTAATCTTTCCTTATTATATGAAAAAATAATTGCAAATCATAGACAATGTGTAAGTAACGTAATATCATAGATATAAAGGAGATGAATGCAATGGCACAAGCTGGAAATACTTATACAGTTTCATTAAAACCATCCCATTTAAATTGGGGAGAATATAGAAATCCAACCAACAGAGATATTATCTCGGGAGAAGGTTACATTCCTATTCCTAAAAATTATGCCGTGCGCTATGAAATATTCAATTCCAACCATGTTTCAACGGGGTTAGGATATAACTTGTTCCATGCAAGTTCGACTGATGGGTTTTTAAATAATGTGAATTTGCTTGCGCAAGGATGCAGTACTGCCGGAGATAATTACGCAAAGCAATTTTCGGTTCAAGGTAATCTTCAGATAATTGGCGATTGGTACATGCATCGGAATGCTACACCAAATAATTCGGTAAAAGTTACATGGGTAGATCATGATACTATTACACTTGAAATAATTTAGTTTTTTCTATAATGATCAGCATAATAAAGGTTGCTATACCAACTCGAAATGGTGTAGCAACCTTTTATTATTCATTAATATTTGCTTCTATTGAAGGATATCCAATTCCTGCAAAGCACCGTAAAATTGCTTCAAAGATAATCTGCGCACCTCTGCATGGTACCGCCATTCCTATCTGCTTTCTAACACTTTCTTTATTCCCTATAAATTCATATGTATCCGGGAATGTTTGAAGTCTTGCTCTCTCTCTATTTGTCAGCGCTCTCGGTTCTGCCCAATGATAAATATGTGTCCCACCACCGCCGCTTCCAGTGACGGTGTAAGCCGGACGATCAGGATCAAGCCTTTTATAAATTTGGCTAATTCTTGCACCACGTATATTTAACTGGAGTTCCTCTGGTAAATCTGCAGTGAATGCATTTTTTCCTGGAAGAATATGCTGCAATCTTTGTACAACTGTTGGAGAGTGTCTGGTTCTCTCATTATTGAATGCATCTGCCGGAATAGGAGGTACTTCTATAGCAGTCCGGCAAGTATTATCAATATTAGCATATGGCTCCGGCGATGGCACTCTATACTCAATATCAATATCATCACGAATACCGACAATAATCAATCTATGCCTCGCTTGAGGAATCCTATAATCTTCAAATTTGTACAGATGCGGTGTAATAATATATCCTGCACCTCTTAATTCAGCAAGTATTTTGGTAAGGGCAGTTCCATCATTTGCACTGCTCAATCCGCCTACATTTTCTGCCACAAACCATTGTGGTCTAAATCTTCTTAATGCTATTACACCATAAGAGTACAATGGTCCATATTCGCCATCCATTCCTCTTTGTTCTCCAACAACGCTGTAATCATTGCACGGAAATCCAAATGCTAATGCATCAATAGGAGCAAGCTGCCCCATATCTAACGTACGAATATCTCCATGATATACTGTATTTGGTTCATTTGGACATATGTTATGACGATATGTTTCACAGGTATCTTCGTCATAATCATTCGCCCATTGGTGTATGATTGTATAATTAGGATTACCTATATCTGCGTGTGTAGCACCCCATGCAATCCCGCCCGGACCGCAGAATAATTCACCTAATCTAAACGGCATAATTATAGTCCCTCCTTTAAAATCCCATCAGTGCTTTTCCTTGATATGATGAAGTCAATCAATAACTGCAAGTATGTAATATCGCTGTCATTCAATTGGTTCAGTCCATGAAGTTGTGCATTTGGATGGATATCATTTTTTGTAATATATCCTGCAACTAACAGCAACTCAAATGGATGAAATTCAAGCGCTTGAGCTATTCTACACAAGTTTTCCCAGTTCGGTTTTTTCCGAACTCCATTCTCAATTTTCATTATTTCACTGTCACTTAAGTCACAGGCAATTCCTAATTTTTTCTGAGACAGCCCTGCGGCTTCTCTTTTATTTTTTATAAGCTGACCTAAATTGGGCATAATCTCACCTCGAAAAACAGCATAACATTAACGCTGCTTTTTGTCAATATTCACAAAAGAAATCGCTGCTTAAAAGCAGCGTATTTATACTTTATTAAAAATGCCTTCATTCGTTACTTTCGCAATGACTAAAAGTTCTTTAATTCGTTCCGACGATGAGATATCGTTGACGGTTAGATCTTTCAGACTGTTTAAGAACTAAACCAATATATGCCAGATTCATTATTCCTCAATTAAATAGGAATATAAATTTTCAAGAACTTTATATTATGCCGCTTACTAATTAGTCACGGGTGATACACATTGAGCTCCGCGAACACTTCCGGCTCAGTATTTTTTCTTACGTTTCTTACGTTCATCATAGTAGTCTTTCAAAATTTGAAGATCTATTTCCTCTTGTTGTTTT
This sequence comes from Sporomusa aerivorans, assembly GCF_041428895.1. Taxonomy (NCBI): domain Bacteria; kingdom Bacillati; phylum Bacillota; class Negativicutes; order Selenomonadales; family Sporomusaceae; genus Sporomusa; species Sporomusa aerivorans. The sequence continues at coordinate 6,407,397 of NZ_CP156926.1, read as the reverse complement.
TTATACAGTTCATCCTCAACTCTCCTGTCATAGGCATTGAGAAGATTTGGGATTCGCTGTATATTCCATTCTCTTGGGATAGTGACTGGATTAATATTTATATAATCTAAATCCCTTAATGTCCGCCTGAAAGTTTCCAATTCTTCCCCTTGAAGTGTAGCTCTTACCTTATATATTCCTCGAAACTGGTTGGTTCTTCGTAGTTCCATGATGAGCCTTGCTTCTTTTTTTTTCGAAAAATGCTGTAATTGCACCTGTTTTATGGCTTCGTTCAAGGTGAAATAATCACCTCTCCTTATAACCTTATTAAAATACTTCCTGATGATCTCCTTGCAAAAATCTTCTGACAACATCTCCCGTATTACATCAGACTCAGATAGTTCTTGTTTTCTTTTTATATCCCTTGATAATAAGTATGTTTTTAAATACTTACACTGTACCTCGAAACGAATTAGATTTTGCGAAGTTTCTAAGTCAGGACAGTCCTCGAAATCTTCTTTTAACTGTTTATGTTTCCAGTAGCAGTTGATGGTAACAGATTTACTCTCCAAATAGAAACTGCTTTTAGCACTATCATTATCATCTACCCACTCAAAATAATGTGTTGGAATATTGCCACGTTTTATAAGTTTAATCATGCGCTCTGCTGTACATGGAATTTTTAATTCCCTTAGGTCAAAATTGACACAGTAATCCGGCCTATTCATCGAATAATGCCTGTATTCCCCCAATATGGGGGAGATTTTTTTTGCTTCATTGTTAAATAAAGCTTCGACGTCCTCAAGATAATCCACAGTGGCGGCTGCTAAATAGTCGTTTTCACCTGTCAGGATTTTAGGGTTGATAGTAGCTTTGATACTACACGGTTTATCAACTTCACCTGGTTTAATAAATCCAGGTGAAATATTGCTATACCTCAATAGCCACAGAATTCCTTTGCTTTCAGGATAGTATCCAATGTAATACTTTGAAAAAGATGAATGTAACCACTTGATAAACTCATCTGAGTTATCAGTAGATTTTAACTCGTGAATTGGAACAAACTTAATATCGTTTGTTGCTGAATAACTTTGAAAATCCGCAATTAATTTTGATGCTTCTTTTTTTGTTAATTTCTTAACAATAGTTATTGTGTGAAATCCTTGTGATGTGTTTTCCATATACCATACCTTGCCTTTCCATATTATTAATCCATTGGCTTTTTTTAATAATATGTAGACTATATGTTATTAGTAATATGAAATTTATAGTAGAAAGTTTAGATAAAATATCTCCTCCTTCACGAGAATCATATGTACCACAAATGTATTTTAAATTTAAAAGTTTTTTACAGAAATTGCGGATAAAAATAGCTGACAATGTTAGTAATAAAATATGAATAACCTTGATGTAGATAAACTCTTGATTTTTACAGTGAAAGTATCTTCTGATATTTATTAACTATACTTAACATAATACACTTATAATTAAAATAAAATGCTTATTATGGCTAAATATCTAGTGCCGATAATATGGTACAAGTGGTATTAAATAAACTCTGAGTTACGAATACCCTAAAAAATACAGCTACCATCACAAATAAGATATATTATCTTTCAATTAGATAATCCAGCAATTTAGCAAAGTTACGCCATTTCCAATTAAAAAGCAGAAATGCCCCATTGTGTCGATGTAACAATAGGGCACTTAACTTTATTGTCTTACCCAGCTTAGATGTAGTATAAGCTGGGTAAATTAATAATTATTATTCATTAAAGTATTCCTCTTTCCTTAAGGCTCTCAAATTGTCCTTTCCCAATAATAATATGGTCAAGAACGCTAATATCCAGCAACTTACCTGCTTCAACCAATCTTCTAGTAATAGCAATATCCTCTTGGCTTGGCAGGCTATCACCGCTTGGATGATTGTGTATCAGAATAATGGAAGTAGCCAATAACTTTACTGCTCTACGAAATATTTCCCTTCCTCCTACGATGGTAGCGTTAATTGTGCCTTGGGCAACTATTTCCTCAGCAATAATACCATTTTTAGTGTTCAGGTAAATTACCTGAAACTGTTCAACTGCGAGAAACTGCATATCCGCCATCCGCTCAAAGACATCTTCAGGAGTTTTAATAACTGACGGTAACACATTATTAATCCTATAAATTCGCTTGACCATTTCTGCTATACATTGAATTTTTCTGGCTTTAGCAGTTCCAATCCCTTTGATTATTTCCAGTTCTTGCCCTGAGGACTGGAACAGTATATTCTGAATGCTACCGTATTCCACAATCAGCTCTCGGGCCACGGATTTCTCCAGGATGGCAGCGAGCAGTTCTTCATCATCCATACCGGAAAGGTTGGCTTGATTTAGCATCATCCGCTCCCGCTCCTTTTCTTCAATATTTTGTTCGGGCAATCATATGTGGATTTTATTAAACAGAAACACATCAAATATACTTGGTCGGTAAGTTTGCACATCATATTTTCTTTACTTTCCGATAAAATGTTGATGGTTTCATATTCAGCCTTCGCATAGCCTCAACTGCTGTCAGGCTGCCCGCTTTCCATTTAGACACGACCTTCTCAAAATCCGGATGTACGATAGGCTTACGTCCCTTGTATTTTCCCTGCGCTTTGGCAATGGCTATGCCCTCAGACTGACGTTGTAAGATGTATTCGCGTTCCAATTCCGCTACTGCCCCAAATATAATCAGCATAAACTTCCCGGTCGGTGTTGTCGTATCGATAGCCTCTTTCCTGGATATAAACTCAACATGCTTGGCCGTCAGCAGCTCAATGAGTTCAAGCAAGTCTCGTGTATTTCGGGCAAATCTGCTTATCGACTCAACGATGACGGTATCACCCTGCCGGACATAGGTGAGCAGCCGTTTAAGCTCAGTTCTGTCGGTGTTTTTGCCACTAGCTTTATCGATAAAAATCTCATCCACACCAAGTTCTTTTAACAGAACCTCCTGCCGCATCGTATTTTGCTCGGTTGTACTTACTCTGATATAGCCGATCTTCATTCCGCTTCCCTCCATAAAATTGGGTCATTAGCCTGTAACCTAACGGCATATCGGAAAAGTATCCCGATAGAGTTGTTTTTAGATTTTTGGCATGTGCCATTTCAAAAGGCAACCCTATTGGTCCAAATAAAATAACGCCTCCCGGTTAGGGAAGGCGTTGGGTGAATATCAATATTCAGAGGGTAATAGGATAACCCCGTCAATCAGGTACAGTTTTACTTCCCTGGGCGGGAAGTCGGTGTACGGTATCTTTTGCGTAACAATAAGCGTCGTATCATTGTACCCCCGAACAACCGCACTGTTGTTATCTGTATTGACATTCAATGTCCATACCTGAAAAGCCTTATCCAGTTTCCTGTTGCTCTGATAGCTTCCGATGACAGCAAGGAGCCAATAACACCCCGCCGCTTCGGCCAGAGCAAGAACACCGTCCGTAATAACCGGAAAGCCGGGGATTGGTGAAAACTTATGATGGGTTTCCGTGCCTGTGGAGTTGTTGATAATATCAACTATCACTTCTATTGATTTCATTGGCTTCATTTCCCCCTTATTTTCAGACATAAAAGAACAGAGCCTTCCTTGATGGGAAGCTCTGTTTTTATGTTGTTCTGCCGAAATGATATGAAATGAAAAGTTATGCGGTCTTCGTCTTCAATGCATCAATACATTTAATGAAGTCGATGACAGCTTTTGCGGCAGTGAGTACCGCCGACAATGCCGACAGTATAATCCTCGCTATTTTAATTTTGCCCATGGTTGTATCCCTCCTCCGTTTTATTGCTTTTATATGCTTGAATAGCATAGGGAAGCTGGTGATTGGGCTTGCGCCTACTCATTTTTATAATATATAAAGGAAAGAAGGGGGAATGCGATTACAGTGCTTTTTACAGCAACAGAAACGGATAAACAATTATACCAAAACAATTTAAAAAAGACGGAACGCAATGAACGTCCCGCCCTAACCGTTTGCTTATGGTTTTAATCATACACCTTTGTTAACTATATTTTTACTGATAATTTATCTCTGCCAACTCAAAATTGGTTACTTTGGCATTTTGAACTTGAGCCGTAAAACTCCAAACAGTCCCGGATTTTAGCATTGGATTAATGTCAATGGCTGTGCCGATCTGATTCCCTTTATAATCATACAAAAGAAACGTGACAGAAATTTTGCGACGATCTCCACCCGATATATTTCTTATTTTACCAATGATATTCCCATTGTTAGCTCTAGGTTTTTCAACCCATTCAAAGTTTTTATCAATGGAATTGCCAGTACCTTTGTTATTATTATCATTGGCATTAGCATATGGGGCAATATATTTCTGATACCATGGCTCTAATGCTTCAGGCTTACCAGTATCATGGACAAATAATTCTCTGGTTTTCGTATCTACAAGAATATCATAAATTCGGTGCAAGCCTTGTAATTGGAACACATAGTATTCTGCATCTGAGCCAGACCGCTTATGCGTATTTCCATCCCCATCCATGATGGAAACGGAGGAGGGGAATTGATGCGTATCTACCCAGTTTTGAAGAAGTTCCTTTGCTTCACGCGCTGTCAAAGCTGAATTTACACTCGAAGTTTTATTTAGGTCATTAGCTGAACGAGTAATTGTGTAGCTTTCCATCATTGCATTCATCATGGGTTCATATCGTTCTCTTTCGCTCATTTTAAATGAACAAATGATTTGATAGACATCTCCCCCAAAAACATACCAGTAGTTTTTTGATATATCATCCCCTTTTAATCCATTTGTTTGATAAACTAGTTCTCTCGTAGGTATGTCACCTAATTTTGTATCTTTAAGTGCAATAAACTTATGCATTTGATTCACAGCGTTTTCTACTGCTGCCTGATCCTCGGTTAGGATTCCAAATGGATTTGTTACTATCTTCATAACCGAAAGCTTTGCATTTCCATCGGGAGATTGAATCTTGATAATTTCAGTCATAGTAGCAGATTCCTTCGTCTGCCATTCCTGTGGATATTTGAAAACGAATCCTTCCGCCTCGTTTTTATAGGTTTGAGAAAGCTGAATTGAATTACTAGCATTACGCTCCACTTTATCGCTTGAACATGCTGAGCTTAAAATTAAAATAACTGTCAACAAGACCAGGTATAACTGTTTCAATTTTAATCACCGACCCCTTCATATAGATTGCTTTTTGATTCTTGTATTTCTACCATATCATTCATAATCTAATTCCAGCTATCACATATCTTTATTGCCATTTAAATGAAACTATTTACTTAACAAAAGCAAGAATATAGCAATATGCGTATGGAATTGATCTCATAACCCCATACGCATGATTCTCATTTTTTTTAATCTATTTTTTAAAAAGCTAAGGATTTAATCGAAATAGTAAGCAACATCAGCTTCTCCCCGTTCATACGCTGAAAACATATAGGATAAAATTTGTTCAGCTGCGGCCTGCGTAGAAGGTGAATTGCCATTAAGTGATATAGATTCCGGTTTTATCGAAACACGTTTTGCATCGTTGGGCATAGGTGAAACTTTAATTTTTACAGCTATTTTTTTATTTGATCCCTTTATTTTTCCGCTTATGTCAACGTATCCAATATTCCCTGATTCGCGTAATTCCCATTTTGGGGAGTCAATATATTTGTTTAGCACAGTAGCATAAGTAAGCGTTATTCCCTGACTCTTTTCCAAAGGTTTATGGTTTTCTACCGTCGCTACATAATTTGTACTTCCTTCCCAATTTGCCGCAATCGTAAGCATAACTACGATTGCAATTATGCTATATAATGTAAATTTTAACTTATTAAATTTCTTTTTCTTTATTTGCTTATGATCAGGAAATGCTGTATTGCCTTTTTGTGAGTCTTCAACTTTTTTTGACCAAAACATATGTACGCCTCCACATTAAATTATATTTATTTTGATGATATTAAATAATAGAAGCCTGCCTGCCAAAACTCGCCGTTCTCCTTGTAGCTTTATAAATTTCATGTACTATCTTTTCATTGCTTTATGGATCAATGCAATAGGAATAATCAGCCATCCCAGCAGAACAGATGCAAACAGCTTGTACAGCAAAAGGTATGCAAAGCCTCGTAAGTTTATAAAGAACGCTAAACCCATTCGGTTTTGTAAATAGCTTACTGAATTCCAGGCTAGTACGAGATAGATTAAGAATAATATCGTAGCCACTAGATCAAACCTCCTCTCCATTTCAATCTTACCAAAGCTGCGTTGTAGCGTTACGATTCGGGTATGGGCAGAAAAGTAGATTTTATTCCTCAGACTCGTTTTCTTTTCTGCGTTTGCCCAGTACGCCTTCTATAAACTTTATGGTATATCCGCCAGCTCTGGCTATCTTGGCGCGTTCACGTCTATCTGTTGTTTGTTTTACTAAATCTGCTATAAAGTCGGGGCGATATAACCTCATAGGGCAGTCAATTTTATCACCACGGAAATATTTGAATAATTTTAGCATCGCATCACGACCAATAAGCTCATAGAGTTCTAAGTAGCTATCATTTAAAGCTTCGGATTCATTGCCATCAACACTAAAAGCCTTATAGACAACTTCTTCATTTTTATTATCTAAATCAATGCTAATCATCATATCGCCTCCCTACGCATTAAAAGTATAGCAGTGCTTATTTCCTTAAATCCATTCGCATGTAGGTTCTTTTTAGGAGCCTTTACATTCTCCTATGGGAGTTTCTTTTTTCTTCCCATATAAAGGAACTTTTTAATTTTTCAACGGCGGATATTTGTTTTTAAAACAAGTAGAAACCCGTAAGTCCAATCCCGAATAGGCATTTTTTAAGCTCCATAAAACGTTCCCTTTTTAGAACCCAAATAGCTTTGTCTGTAACACTCCCGGCCTATGATTTCCTTGGCTTCAGTTGTGGCTGGTGTATACTGGCCGACTTTCAGGTAAGTAACCATTTTCTAAGCCTCCTTAAAATAAAATATCCACCCTGCCGAAACGGCGGGATGGATATTTTTTATTATATATATAGTAATATATCATTGATTTTTCGATTGTTACGATCTACAATATTGAAAAAAAGAAGGAAAAAATTTATGAAACGAAATGATAAGAACAGCGAATTTATGCTATCAATGGAACCAATTACAAAGGCCCAACCTACTCTAAAATACACTGCGACAATTATACTTGATAATCTTGATAAATTGGTTCCGTTCAACAGCCACCCTTTTAAGCTGTACGAAGGACAACGGTTCTTAGACATGGTTGAGAGCGTCCGCGCTCATGGTGTAATTGTGCCGATTGTCGTTCGTTCTTATATCAAAGAAGAAGGAAAATACGAAATCCTCTCCGGACATAACCGGGTAGCGGCAGCAAGGGAGGCCGGACTGAAAGAAGTTCCTGTTATTATACGAAATGATCTAACTGATGAAGAGGCCTTGCTTATCGTTACGGAAACCAACCTCATTCAACGGTCGTTTGCGGACTTGAAACACAGCGAACGGGCTGTTGCGCTGGCAACCCATTACGAGGCGATGAAAAAAAAATCTGGTTATCGTTCAGATTTGCTTGCTGAAATTGAAGAACTAACCTGTGCCCCAGTGGGGCACGGGATGAGAACAAGGGATAAACTCGGAGCACAATACAGCTTAGGAAAAACCACAGTTGCGCGTTATCTGCGCGTAAATAAACTTATCCCGGCGTTAAAGGAACGGCTTGACAACGATGAAATTGGTATGCGCGCCGCAGAAGCATTGTCATACTTACGGGTCAAGGAGCAGAATATTGTTGAAAATATGCTTGCCAAGGGTACGAAGATAAACATTAAGCAAGCGGATACATTGAAAGCCGAATCCGAAAAAGGCGAACTTAATCTGGTGAATATAAGTGAAATATTGAGTTCGGGCTACTTCCCCGTAAAGGGCAAGCCCGTGAAACTCAGCGGGCAGTTCTTAGCACAGTATTTCAATCAAGACCAGAGTGTTGAAGAAGTCGAGAAAGTTATAGCCGTGGCTTTGGAGCAGTATTTTTCTAACCAAAGCAGTTGAGGTATTTCATCAGGGGTTGATTGTGTCAGAAAAAATATCTCTGCCATAAATCATAAAAGCTGTACTTAGAGAGAACGATTCCTGCCGAACAAGGGGCGGTGTTTAAATGGATTACAATATTAATGATCTATTACCCTTTACCGATGACAAAAGCGGTAAGTTTCTTGACTTTGCATTAAAGACCGGACACCCAATAATTACGGATTATAGCCGAATAGATAGAGAAATTGTTATAAAAGATAATATGATTATGCTTGGAGATTACAAAAAGAAAATAAAAATCACCTCTATTGATGAGTTAAAAAAAATATTTCACGACCTTATTAGAATGATATACAACATCCAACTTAATATTATGGACTATGCTTGGAGCAGACATGAACCAATAGTTCGTTCTTGGAATTCTAACCGTACAGAGCAATTAAACAATCTCGCTGACCAACATAAAGAGATGTGGCTGCTCCTTGCACATCAATTAGTATTTGACGTTTTATATGACAAATACCTTAAAGATTCGCCACAACTAACACTCAATGAGTATTGTGAAAGTTATATTGATTTTAACTGGGATAGTTCGATTACAAAGAAGATCGCTGGCAAAAAAGCTAACGAACTCGGCAATACTCCCGATACGTATATAGAATGTATAAAACTTGCACTTGCCCAAAGTAAGTATAAAGTAGAAGACGCTTTTGATGGGTACAGTTTTGAAAAAACGTTTTTCATCCAAAAGCTAAAAACTTCCATTGAATTTATAAATGTACATAAAACAGACTTTGCTGATATTAAAACTCCTAAAGAGAAAATTGAAAAATTGAATATTTATAAAAAAATAATCGTAAGTGTTGAGGAATTAGCTGCAATTGAAGCTATAATGGAAGATGCAAAAAAACTCAATTTTGAATCTGAGCACTATATTGATAATTTAGTGAGAGAATTAATAAAGGCAAAAAATAGAAGCACAAAAGGGTTAAGAACAGAAATCACAAAAGAAGTTAATATAAAAAACAATCCTGCTTTAAAAGAGGATGCTAAAAAATTTGGTGTTAATTCAGATAAATATCTTGAACGCGTTGGAACAGTTAATGATTTTTTTAAGACCGACTGGAAAAGGTATAAACATGAATGGGATTATCTCTATTATAATCGTTATATGATTACGGCGCGGCAGTATGATAGAAATTTTGGGATCGACAGAGTTAAACGCAGTTATTATTATGGCCATTTTGTTAGAGATTTTGATGCTTATGACCGCTTTGCAGAAAGGCTTCTGCCCAAGGATAGTGATAAAGGTTATGAATATTTTCGCAAGTCTATGGACTTCTACCATTTAGAAAGATATAAGCGGTTGGATTATATTTATAAACTTGCTGTAGCGATGGAAAGCGCAGGGTTACATGATATAAACAAAGATCATTTTTTAGTAAAAAGATTTCACCCTTGTGTATTTTGGCCTTTAATGGACAACGAGAATAATAGTCCGCGTTATGATCATAGACCCAAGTATTATCTGCCGCTTCTGTTTATTGAAGAATCATGGATAAAAAAAGAAGAATTCGGCAAACAACTGCTCTTTGATGAGTATAATTTGGTTAGGGCAAAAGCATATGAATTATTCGAGTATCATTTTAATTTTGCTTCGGAAGATTACGATGACATGGATAGGTTTATATGTGCTCACTACAACTTATCGAATTATCATACTCAGAAAAAAGAGTGGTATAATCCGGAGAAAAGGTCACGAAATCAAACCATACGTATCCAAAACGCAGATAGTATAAATAACTCCCTGTTCTGGGATTCTGATAAAAGGATACAGACTAAATGGGACTATCCGAATAAAGAATAATAGATTAAACACGGCTCGGTTAATACCGGGTCGTGTTTTTTTCTGTAAAATTCGGCTGAGCTTCATATTAAAAAAATTTGGGGCTTTAGTAAAATATGAAACATAACTCAAGGTTGAGGATGCGGCGGTCACGTCGCATATAAAAAAGGGAGGTATTTAGAATGAATTTGTATCAAGAAGACTTTTCGGAAACCGATCCCGCATCCGCTGGATATGCGGACATTCTGTCTAAGATGGAAAGAATCGAGAAAGATCTACGCAAGGTGCGAAATAAACGAAAAGGCAGTAAAAAAGGCCAGAAAAAAAAGTTGAAAAAGAGGCTGAAGTTGTTGGAAATGGAGCTTATGCAACAAAACCCGAAACGAGCATGGTGGCAAACCGCCTTAGTAAATGCTCTCCCTAAAATCCTCGACGTAGCATCCGTTGTTTTTCGAAACCGATCACAGCAGCCCCCGTTGTATCTGCCAGACAGCCGTGATAGAAAGTAAATTGCGGCAAGGAGGGCGCGGTTTGGAGCCGCCCCTCCCGTCCGATAACAGTTCGTAAAATACATTATATTTTACGTATGTTCGTTCGTTCCTTTGAAACTGGCATATATATCGTGCTTTGTTTTTTTCAAAAAGATATATCGGTCACATCAGCAGAACGAATGAACGAGCGATAAAAAATGAGGAGGTTTAATTTAATGAATATTGAAAAAATGGCGCGTAAAATTGAGAGGCACTACAATAGCCATGGTGTAGCACTCAAACTTATAAAATGTGAGGTCATCAGGAACGGAGAGCGATACATTTATACCATCAAGCTCAAACCAGGCACAAAAGAAAGCGGTATCTTCGACCGGGCACAAGATATTCGGACTGCGTTGCAATTACCCCTGTTCCAGCCGTTTAGGGAAGGTTTATTAATCTGCATAGCAGTTTCTGAGCGGCCAGTCATGCAAAATAGCCTACAGAGAATGTTGGAAAGTCGAGGGTTCCATGGAAGCGGAATGTGGATACCCATTGCGCTAGGGTACGATATGAAAGGAGCGATGCGCTTCGCTGATCTAACCAAGTTCCCGCATGCTCTATACGGAGGCGCCACCAACTCCGGCAAAACCGTAGGGCTTCGGAGTTTAATCGTGAGCATCGTAGCCAAGCAGCCTGTGAATAAGGCTAATTTTTTAATAATTGACACCGGTGCCAGCGGTTTAGATATTTTTAATCCCCTTCCCCATTTATCTTGCCCGATCGTCAAAGATACAGAAACTGCGATCAAAGTTATGTTGGCCCTCACTGATGAAATGAAACGGCGTACTAGTCTGCCTGACGATGAATTACGTCTACTGCCAGCCCTCGTTTGTATTGTGGACGAATATGTATCTCTCATTACAAGTATGGGAGATACAAAGGATCGGAAAGTATTGACTGACAGCATATCTAACCTGTTGCGAAAAGGCCGGCACGCTAAAATTCACATGGTCTTGGCAACACAGGAGTCTGCGAAACAGGATATGCTGATCAACTGCAACAACCTCAATGCACGCATGGCCTTTACATGTTCAGATTTCTATAGCTCCAGATCTATACTCGGTGAGGGCGGCGCTGAAAAATTGCCCGGTAAAGGCGTGATGCTGTTCAAGTCTCCTGAACAGCCCAAGCCCTTATGCCTGCAGGGAGCGTGTATATCCACTAAAGACATTGAGCAACTAATAGTCCGCATAACATCGGCAACCCATGATTTTAGAAATAAATTTGTTATTGAAGAATCAGAAAAATTGCAAATGCCGATAGTTGAAACTGGGGTGTTAGAGCAAAGAACGTTAAAAGACAACAAAGAGTTAGCTGACATTATTATGTGGGCTTTGAATCGTAAAAGTATTTCAACACTTCAAATCCAGAGAGAATTTCGCATGGGCAACCGAGCTGCTGATTTGGTAGAGGAGCTGGGTAAAATGAATCTTATCGCGGATAAATTCGCCAATCTACCGAGGGCGGTTCTTCCTCAGTGCATTGAGGATATACCATTTGAGGTAACAAAGTTTCTGTCGGAAAATGGTTTTTCCGTTAATGATATAGCTGTCGCTATTCAAAATCGCAACCGGGAGCAATGCGATATGCAGCACTTTTGATGATATATTCTGTAATATACGCGATCTTTATGGGCTACGGTCACAGCCCGCATATTTAGAATATTATCAAAATCCAACTTATACATTGTTACTTCGAGGAGGCAGAAAAATGAGGAAAAAGCGTTTTAAAGCTTGCAGCGTTTTCGATATGAAGGTCAATGAATTCATTTTTAAGAGAGACATTATTGTACGCAATGTTGATGATCATATTGTGTCGCAAGATAGATCAAATACTGGAAGGGGGACTGAAAATGGAAAGTAATACTGAAAAGCTTTTTGACCTACCCTCGCTGCTCGCGTCCAATGGCGGACCAATACCGCTCAGTCGGGCGGGTATTTATGCTGCTGCGGCTAACGGCGATATCCCGACGGTGAAGATCGGTAGACGGCGCTTCGTTCCGTCGTGGTTTATAGAGCGGCTATTGACTCCTCCACCAAGTGATTAACGAGAGGTTTTCGGCTCCAGGGAACGCCGGATAATTTGCAATGCCGCGTACACCTCAAGGTACGCGGCATTGTGCTCTTTTGGTGGAAGTTTGATTTATGCTAGTATAGTTTGAAAGGAGTACGATATGGCAAGAGCCAAAGGCGATGGGAGCCTGTATTGGGATCAAAAACGCACTTGCTGGTTTGTTCGTGTGACCTATCAGGACCCGAAAACGGGCGAAACTAAACGGAAAAAGCTCAAGGGAGCAGGGGAAAATACTCCGAAGGGAAAGTCGGCGTCTTTAAAGATTGGCCAGAAGTGGTTAGAGCAGATAGAATACGGTATGTCGCCGGATGCGGAGAAAATCACCCTTGGCGAATGGATAGATACTTGGCTGAAGGAATATATAAAACCGAACGTAAGGGTTAAAAGCTATGACAAGTATGAGGGATGCCTCGTGCAATACGTCAAACCAAAATTAGGGAAGCTACTGCTGCGCCAGGTCAGGGAGACGCAGCTGACGTCACTATTTAATGAATTGCTTGTCAGTGGAGGCAAAAAGGGTACTGGGTTATCGTCCAGTACGGTCAAAGCCACGCGCCGTTACTTAAGCATGTGTATCGAGCAGGCGATTAAGTCGGACATGTTGCTAAAGAATCCAGTCAAACAGACAAAGCCAATCAAGCTGGTGAAGGCCGAGATCAAAACATTGACCGAGGCGCAGGCAGATAGCCTAACCACTGCGGCGTATGCGGCGGCCTTGGCCGCAGATCAGGAATGTGCTATAAGGGCGGCCAAAGTAGCTGAACAGATGAAACAAACGGGGAAACACGTACAGGTTCCGATGTCCAATATTGTCTATCATAGCGCATATATGGCTATTTTACTGGCATTGGGTACTGGTATGCGTTTAGGGGAAATATTTGGCTTGTCTTGGGATGCCGTAGATGTTAAGAAGGGAATTATATATGTGAAACGAGCCTTAGTAACCAGTCGGGCGGGAGTAAACTTTGAAGAGCCTAAGACTAAATCCTCACGAAGGCAGATTCCTTTGTCTCATGATGTGGCCACGGAATTACGTAAGTATAAAAAGCTGCAAGATTGGCGAAAGAACTTACTTGGTGATAAGTGGTCAACACTTAATCTTGTAATAACGGGTGAATTCGGCGGCGTGTTTAATACCAGTAATTTTACTTCTCGATATTTTAAACCTTTACTTAAGAAAATTGGTGCTCCTGATAGCTTCAAATTTCATGACTTGCGGCATACTCATGCAACGTTATTGCTGTTAAAGGGGATTCCTGTAAAGGTAGTATCGGAAAGGCTGGGGCATAGTACAGTAGCAATGACTCAAGATACTTATGCGCATGTATTGCCCGAAATGCAGGCGGAAGTAGTCAAGGTACTGGATGGGGTATTTACAAAACAAATAAATACTCAATCATAATAAGCTGGCTGTAGGTTTAAATGTTTACAGCGGCAATAGCAAAAAAAGTCCCAAGGGATAACCCTTGGGACTTTTTGATGCCAGAAAATGACTGTATTATGGTAAAATAGTATTAACAGGAATAATAGTTTTTACTATCTCTGAATAGTTATGCTAATTTAGGTGTTTAGAATGGCGGGGCAATATATCACTTTCGTTAAGGAGTGAGTAAATGGACAAACGGCAAGCTATGAAAAGCGCAATGGCATCGATGGAAATGGAAGGATTTGTTTTTAGTGAAGAAGAAAAAGCATTATTTTCGCGTTTGGCAAATGGTGAGATCTCCGATGCTGAATTTTATCGGATTATTAGTGATAAGTTACCACCTGGTGCTGTCCGTCCTAAGATTGCTATAACGACTTGTGGGCATCACCCAAATGTAACCGATAGAAAAAACTTACCTCGTAAAGGCGATAAAATAAAATGTGAATTCTGTAATAGATTCACTATCGTTACCGATGTTGTAAAATAGTAATACCATCCACACCACGGCATGTTACATCATGTCTCTAGACAAATGGAGTTATAATTAGTATAAAAAAGAGGTGCATGATGAAAGAAACGTCTATAAACGACAGTGAAATTGAAAAAGCCGGTATGAAAAAGCCAACGAAGTATGAAGAAAAGATATTAAATAAAATTAAAGAGCTAGGTTATGATAATCCAATAATATTCAAAAATCATAATACTCCAGCTGTGTATGGAGCATCAAAAGATAACCAAGAGGTAGAGATTTGGAAAACAGAACATAATGATGAGTTTACTATTAGAGAAAAAATCAATGAAGAGTGGGAAGTAATTGATAGATTTAAGATATGATTATAGCAAACTTATTATGAAATGTGCGGACCGTTTTGCGGACCGATTCAGATTGGTACGACATGGATTTTATGGACAAAGCGGAAAAATGAAATCCTAGCATCTCAGGTTTAAATGGATTTCCAAACACTGGTTGGACGATAAAAAACACATTTTTTCCAATTCCCAAGCCGTGGGTCGCGAGTTCGAATCTCGTTGCCCGCTCCAGTAAAATCAGGCGTTGTAGCCTTCGGTGCATCCAAGACGTTGGTCAAATAGGTGCAAAGTAGGTGCGATTGCTGAAAAAAGAGACCAGCTTTCCATTTAGGAGAGCTGGTTTTTTTCTGTTTGTAGCTTATATAGTTTTCCGATTTTAGCAGCAATCTTTTCGGGTTCTCACCGCTGGCAAGCAACTCAGTAGCGTGAGTATGTCGGAGAGCATGATTTTTTTATGTGCAGCCTTTTGGACTGCCTCTTCCATTTTGAGGATATCATATTTCGTTGTTTCTCTGTCTACCTTTTTCCGATCGGGTTCAAGCTCCTGCCACTTCTCTTTTACTGATAGCTGCAATTGAGCCCATTCAACGCTCACAATGAGATCAGCGGCCTATCGGTTAAAGAGATACAAAATCTTTGTAAGCAGCAAGTTATTCCAAATGAACGAACAAATAAATAAGAATATAGTAAAAAAAACTATATTTTACATTATAAATATTATATTTTTATTATATTTTTAGATTAAAATGGTAAAAAAAAGAGGAATATTTAATTTTTTGTAAAATTTAATACAACGTATGAAAATATTTCAATTCCGAGGAGGATTTTCCAGTGAAGAAAAAAGTCTTATTTACTTTGACTGCAGCTATGACTATATCATCCGTAGCTCTTGCATCGCCTTTATCCAATTATGAAAAAGGTAAACTAGCTATTGACGTAAACACCTCTATATCACCGAAAGTAGAAATTAATGCAGGTGATCTGAGTGGTAAAGATGATGCGAAAAATCGTTTAGGTGCAGCTATAACTTACGGCCTTGGCGATAAATGGGCATTGCAATATAAGTATTCAGATAATAAAACCGAATCCTATTCGTACGAAGAAACAACACCATTTGATTACGAGAGTGGTACTGCTAATGGTCAGCTTTCTGCTCATGAATTTAATGTATTGTATCAACTTGATCCTAATATTTCTGCATTTGTTGGTTGGACAAGAGCATCTGCCAAAATTAATTGGTCTTATAAATATGGTCCGGATGCCAGCACTATTACTGACAGTGGTAGTGGTACAGAAAAACAGTCTAAAAGCGGTTACCAAATTGGTTTAATAGGGCAAACCAAATTAGCAGATAAAGTAACTGGCTGGGCAAGTGTTAGCGCAGGTAACAAAATAACTGGATATGAAATTGGTGTAGGTTATGACATGTCTAAGAATACCGAATTTAATGTGTTCTATCGTGATACCAAATATAAGGATTTCAATATTGGTGGCGAAAAAATTGACGTTAAAACTAAAGGTTTAGGTGCTGGAGTAACCTTTAAATTCTAGTATTTCTAAGTAAAATTCGGCCGCCTGCCGGGTTCGTCCTGGTGGGCGGCTTTTCTGCTTGCGTTTTTTACGCAAAAGTGTTATTTTACTTACAAAAGGTTAGGTGCAGTAGAGGTGCAAGAACGAACACGCTTATTCACGATAATTCAAGCCTGTAAAGATGCAATAATTAGGGTTTTCCAATAAAGCGGCGAAATACTAAAAAACGCTCCTGTTCGGCTTCCCAACCCGTGTCGTCGCGAGTTCGAATCTCGTTGCCCGCTCCAGGAAAATCAGGCCTTCTCAGACATTCTGAGAAG
This sequence comes from Sporomusa aerivorans, assembly GCF_041428895.1. NCBI lineage: Bacteria > Bacillati > Bacillota > Negativicutes > Selenomonadales > Sporomusaceae > Sporomusa > Sporomusa aerivorans. The sequence continues at coordinate 6,390,841 of NZ_CP156926.1, read as the reverse complement.
GCCTTTAGCATGCCTGGTGTGCAAATGGTGAAAGTGCCAACTCAAACGAAGCTTCGGCCACGTGCTGGCAGCACAAGGTCATATTGCGAGTTACCCTGAGCGATTCCAGCAAGCGGGAGTATCCATTGACCTTGAAAGCGAATTAGCCTGTCTCTCGGCCATTTGGCCAGGAGACGGTTTTCCAAAGCTTAAATACTATTACGGGTTGTGTAAAAGAAATTGACCGATAGCAATAAAGCGTATCGGTCTTATTACATATATAAATAGAAGGAGAAATAGGATTAGAAACTCAGAAGAAGGTACGATGCTTTCTAAGAAGATTTCTTCATATTACGGAACAGAAAACAGTATTGTAGCTGCTGCGCCATTTGCGAAAGCACCGCCGCCGGTTGTGACTCTTACAGATATTAGATCGCCTTCCGCCAGCACAAGACTTGCAGTGATAAAGCCATGGCAATTAGGGGGGTTCGGTCCTGTTATCCCTACGATAATGCCTGAAGCAACAGGGGTAACTCCGCAATCTGTACTAACAAAGATTTCGGCAGTGGCAACGACACCTGCGCCCAGTGCATGATCGCGGATGCTAAAAGACATGCCGGTAAGAGTAGTGGTTTGTGGAATGTCTAAAGTATTGCGAATAAATGAAGCGGAAGACGTACCTAACCCCAAGAAATCAAGATTGCTAACCGATTGGTCAGTACCTAAATAGATGGTACTTCCGCCTGGGCCTGTAGCACCAATGCCAGTAGCACCGGTAACGCCGGTAGATCCAGTAGCACCAGTTTCGCCAGTAGCGCCAGTGGCTCCGGTAGCGCCTGTAGCGCCGGTTTCGCCGGTGGCCCCAGTAGCGCCAGTAGCTCCGGTTCCGCCAGTGGCCCCGGTAGCGCCTTCGCCGGTGGCCCCGGTAGCACCGGCAGCGCCGGTTTCGCCGGTGGACCCAGTAGCGCCAGTAGCACCAGTTTCGCCAGTGGCTCCGGTAGCGCCTGTAGCGCCAGTTTCGCCAGTGGCTCCGGTAGCGCCGGTTTCGCCGGTGGCCCCAGTAGCGCCAGTAGCTCCGGTTCCGCCAGTGGCCCCGGTAGCGCCGGCAGCGCCGGTTTCGCCGGTGGCCCCAGTAGCGCCGGCAGCACCCGTTTCGCCAGTGGCCCCAGTAGTGCCGGTAGTTCCAGTAGCGCCAGTGGCCCCAGTAGTGCCGGTAGTTCCAGTAGCGCCAGTGGCTCCGGTAGCGCCAGTAGCTCCGGTAGCGCCAGTGGCTCCGGTAGCGCCAGTGGCTCCGGTAGCGCCAGTAGCTCCGGTAGCGCCAGTGGCTCCGGTAGCGCCAGTGGCTCCGGTAGCGCCAGTAGCTCCGGTAGCGCCAGTGGCTCCGGTAGCGCCAGTGGCTCCGGTAGCGCCAGTGGCACCAGTAGTTCCAGTTTCGCCAGTGGCTCCGGTAGCGCCGGTTTCGCCAGTGGCCCCAGTAGCGCCGGTAGTTCCAGTAGCCCCAGTGGCCCCAGTAGCGCCGGTTTCGCCAGTGGCCCCGGTAGTGCCGGCAGCGCCGGTTTCGCCGGTGGCCCCGGTAGTGCCGGCAGCGCCGGTTTCGCCGGTGGCCCCGGTAGTGCCTGCGGCGCCGGTTTCGCCAGTGGCTCCGGTAGCGCCGGCAGCGCCGGTTTCGCCAGTGGCACCAGTAGTGCCGGTAGTTCCAGTAGCGCCAGTGGCCCCGGTAGCCCCGGCAGCCCCGGCAGCGCCGGTTTCGCCAGTGGCCCCGGTAGTGCCGGCAGCTCCAGTTTCGCCAGTGGCTCCGGTAGCTCCGGTAGCTCCGGTAGCTCCGGTAGCTCCGGTAGCTCCGGTAGCTCCGGTAGCTCCGGTAGCTCCGGTAGCTCCGGTAGCTCCGGTAGCTCCGGTAGCTCCGGTAGCTCCGGTAGCTCCGGTAGCTCCGGTAGCTCCGGTAGCTCCGGTAGCTCCGGTAGCTCCGGTAGCTCCGGTAGCTCCGGTAGCTCCGGTAGCTCCGGTAGCTCCGGTAGCTCCGGTAGCTCCGGTAGCTCCGGTAGCTCCGGTAGCTCCGGTAGCTCCGGTAGCTCCGGTAGCTCCGGTAGCTCCGGTAGCTCCGGTAGCTCCGGTAGCTCCGGTAGCTCCGGTAGCTCCGGTAGCTCCGGTAGCTCCGGTAGCTCCGGTAGCTCCGGTAGCTCCGGTAGCGCCGGTTTCGCCAGTGGCCCCGGTAGTGCCGGCAGCTCCAGTTTCGCCAGTGGCCCCGGTAGTGCCGGCAGCTCCAGTTTCGCCAGTGGCCCCGGTAGTGCCGGCAGCTCCAGTTTCGCCAGTGGCCCCGGTAGTGCCGGCAGCTCCAGTTTCGCCAGTGGCCCCGGTAGTGCCGGCAGCTCCAGTTTCGCCAGTGGCCCCGGTAGTGCCGGCAGCTCCAGTTTCACCAGTAGCGCCGGTAGCCCCTGCCGCTGGTGGACATATTACTATTGGAGGGCATTCACATTTGTGTTTGCAATGATCATCTGAGTGACACTTATCTTTTGAGTGACAATTATCACATGCGTGGCAATTATCATCGAAATGAAAATGACTACCGTGACGAGGTGTTTGCCCGTCTTCGGGGGTGTCGGAATTTAATTTTTTTGGTTTATCCATAGCATATCCTCCTATTTATTTAGTTGGAATTGCGTTACATAATATAATATGGAATGCAATGTATGAAGGTGAGGATAGTTCAATGTTTGAAGCAGCGAAAATAATTTTAGCCAATTCATGAACAAACCTGCTAGAGGAAAAGTATTGATCCAGTTAGAGCGCTGGTTCGTGGGTGTTATCTCAATATGTTGGGCATAACGTGGGCTGAACAAGCTAAAATGAATCCAGGCTATCAATAAGATAGCCTGGAGTTTGGTCTATATTTTATTGTTTGGCCATAGAGCAATAAATAAAAAGTAATTATAAAAAATACCTAATACAATAGTAACTATACTATTAGTTAGGAGGTCCACTATGTCTATAGCGGGTTGGACAATAGTACTGTTTATGGTGCTTATTGTATTAACTGGAGTAATTAGTTTATCGCTATGTAATGGAGCGGCGACTATTGATAACCAGGCCGGATATGAAGATTGAGCCTTTAGGTTCTTTTATTTTAACGTGCTTCACCATGAACGTTCTTGTGAGCGTAAATATAAAGTCTCCCAGATCATTGCAGATGACTTTGTAAACTGGTGCAATCGTACATCGGAGCCAGTAACTCCAAATAGCTCAAAGCCCATCTCGCAGCCAATTAGCCGGTGATGAGCTTTTTACTTTAATCAAATTCTAATAATCATCCTGTATGATATCTAAGATGTTGCGTGATGTCCCACCAACGTCAACCCCATTTTAAGCCGCCTGCCGGGTTAGTCCTGGTGGACGGCCTTTTTGTTTTAAAACATAAATTTTTTATTCCACTATGGGAAAATGTGCTATTATTAAAAGCGAGTAAAATTTTATTATAGAGAGCTTTGTAGACTGTGGCGGCGACTTCAGTGCCTTTAACAAGGAACGGGAACGCTGCCTTGAATTAAAAATACTGCCGGAAAACTTTGTAAAGGGGACAAGAAAATGGGGAAAGCTGCAAAGTGCATGAAATGTGGAAAAGTTTTTGATACCGGGGGAGCAGTATTGAAACCAATAGGCGATGGCGGATATTTAGAATGCTGTCCTAAATGCGGTAGTACAAATGTTTATTTTACGGATTACTTCCCAAGTGAAGAGGACAATTCATGGCAAAATTTTTGAGAAAAAAATAATAGCGCTTATTATTAAGTTAAGGTGTGGATTTTGATAGCCAATTTAGGTAGTCGCCTGCCGGATTATCCCGGTGGCGACTTTTTGTTTTTTCAGGCAAAAATAATACCGCCTATTTGGCAGTAATAAGTTATGTATGCCTAGATAGCAACTGAAATTGGTACCCATATGCTTCAAGTTCAACACGGGAGAGGATGACTCCCTCAGGGGGGCGGCTGTTAAGCTTAAACACCAGTGCCTGTTGTCCTGCTGTCTGGTGGAAGTTGATCCGGCTAAAATTTATTTTTATTCCTAAAAGGTCGGTAAGTAATTCTGCTGTTGCTTGGTGTCCTACTGCGGAAATAATACCGGGTGCGGACTGAAGCAGTTGCTTGGCTTCTGCCAAACTGATTGTTTGACAGGAATATTCTCCGTCTGCAGTAATGATAGCACCATTCAGGATAGCAATAGGGTAGCTGTTTTCCATGGAAATGGCCCCTTTGTCTTGTTGATTATATTATCTCAATTATACCACACTTGCTAATAGGCGCAGAGAAATCGATCTCAAAGAACAATCTTGTAAAGGGGCCGGAGGCATATATCTCTTGGTGGGCAATTCTCGCAAGAAGTTCAACTGGGGGAGCGTTAACGCAGCCGCCTGCCGTGTTTGTCCTGGCGGGTGGCTTTTGGCTTGTCGTATTTTTGTCACATATCCAGATTATCCTTAAGTTAGAAAATATGAGGGGGTACTTCAGTATGTCAGTTTTATTCCTCGAAAAACTGGGTGTCTACTGTTTGGAAGCAGCAACTGAAGACGAAATATGTGAACAAATAGTGGCGATTTCCAGTACGTTACGACCAGCAGCTGAAAAGATTGCAGAGAATGATCTTATGCTAGAACTCGATTTACTTATCAATTTTATGATAAAAAAACAAAATAGTATTGAGCGCACTGCTCTGTAGGGTAGATATTCCAGGGGGATGGGCTATCCGGGCACTGCCACGTCAGAAATGTGTTCATGGTAAGAAGCTGGATAAATACCCCAATATTGCCCATAATATTCTATGATTTACCAAAATGAGTATAGTGGGTGATTTTGTGGAGTATTTTAGATACCAAACCAATAAGGCTTTAATAACAGCTGTTGCTGCATTTGTAATATCCTTTGGCTCAATGGTATATAATGATTTTTTCTATTACTCGACTGCGGGCGTATATACGCTTTGGCCAGGTGCTAGTCTTGAGTACCGTCTGCTACTAACCGGAGTTGCGACGGCTGGCCATATTACATTGATTGCGCTGGGTATTATTGCGGCGCTAAGCGCGCGAGAGTTAATAAGAAGGTATAAGTGATTTAAAGCTTAAAGAGGCCATGCCTTGCGACCTTGCACACTCTTGTGGCAAAGATTTTGTACCATAAATCTTCCCCTAATTTTTGAGCATCCCTATGGCGAGGGTGATTTTTCCAATTTTCAATAGCCTCAAGCGAAGCCCAATAGGATACAGTTATACCTACCCCATTTATGTCTCTGGTGCTTTCAGCTCCTAAAAACCCAGGTTGGTTAAAGCCTAACTTAACCATTTCATCGGCCATCTGTTCGTAGCCATGGTCTCCTTCCGTTCTGATCGAAGTGAATATTACGGCATAGTATGGTGGTTGCGGAGGCTTAGCCAGTTTACTCATAGAATCACTCCTTGTAATTGTTTACATAAGTTTTCTTCGCGAATGCTGTCTCAAAACCTTTTTGTGTCTCCTAAAAGCACGCCGCCTCCCTTTTGGGCTGTCGATTACTTTTACTTGAGTTAATTTAATGTATGTATCAAAAAGACAAGATGTGATTCAGTAGGCAGTATATAGTATAATCATGGTGCTCAATCGTCTCCAAACTCTATTTCGCGTTGTCCGTATACCTTCGTGGTTAACGGATTTTTTTTTAGCCGCCCTGCCTGTAGGTCGGCTCTTTTTATTTGATGACCGGAGGTATAAGATTCTTATTAAATGCGTAATTCCAATAGGAATTAGATAGAATATTCTCTGGGTTTGAAATTATATACGCAGGAGGTGCTTTCGGTGCTTCTAACAAGAAAGCAGGAAATTAGCCTGGAAATCGAAAAGCTACTGGCTGAAATAAAAATGCTAAAGGCCCAGGGTCTGCCAATTGATACGGGTATTAGTCAAATAACTAAGTTGCTGCGGGAGTATGTGGATTTATGCCGGATTGAAAAGCAACAAAATAGGATTATCCATGATATCCAGCACTAGCCGCCTGGCGGCTGCTTGTTATACATTAGGATATGTTGGATCGCCGGATTGATTATTATAATGATAATTTATTTACATAGATGATAATATATGATAATCTTAGATCGTGGAGGATGATAACGTGCCAAAAAGCGAAGCTGTTCCGGAAGACGAAGCCAGGGACATAGAATTCGAAATCAAAAAATATATTGCTGGCGCAGGTTCTAACGTGACAGATGTTGTACGCCGATTAAATGAAAAATATGGTACTCATGATACTGCACCGAATATTACCCGGCAGTTAAAGCATGGAACATTGCCGTTCTGGAAGCTAGTAAGAATTGCCGATGTACTAGGTTATGAAATCATTTGGCGCAAGCTAGAATCCCAGTATAGGGGGACTTAAAAAGGTTGCAATAAAAAATATATAAAAAGAGAGGTTTTTGCATGCCACAAAACAGAAAGATTTTATCACAATTAAAACGGTACATTATCTTGTTTATCGGCTCCATAATTTATGCAGCTGGCCTGGAAATCTTTTTAGTACCCAATAATGTCATTGACGGTGGTGTAGTAGGTATTGCCATTATGGCGAGCCACCTGACAGGATTGCCATTGGGCTTATTTCTGATTGTTGTTAATATACCTTTCATTTATCTAGGTTATAAACAAATCGGTAAAACATTTACGCTGGCAACTTTATTTTCTATTATATCTCTGTCCTATTGGACCAATGTTTTCCTGCCCATTCCCGGGCTGACGAATGACTTGTTTTTGGCAGCGGTTTTTGGGGGCATTATCCTGGGAGTTGGCGTGGGCCTCATAGTTCGGTATGGAGGTTCACTGGATGGTACCGAAATAGTCGCTATCTTAATGGATAAGCGTACTAGTTTTTCGGTAGGTGAGCTTATTATGGTAATGAACTTGTTCATTCTCTCCTTTGCCGGACTTGTGTTTGGTTGGGATAAGGCCATGTATTCCTTAGTTACCTATTTTATTGCTTCAAAGGTAATCGATATAACTATTGAAGGTTTGGATGAGTCAAAAGCAGTTATTGTTGTATCTGATCAGGCGGATGCGATTTCAGATGCTCTCATGGCGCGGTTAGGCAGGGGAGTAACGGTGCTACATGGTGAAGGTGGATTTAGTGGAGAAAAGAAGCATATTTTATATACAGTAATTACTCGACTGGAAATTTCAAAGTTTAAAACTTTGGTTAAGGAAATTGATGAGAGTGCGTTTGTTACGATAAACGATGTACATGATGTAATGGGTGGCTCATTTAAAAAGAAAGCGATACATTAATTAAAATTAATATTTATATATATGTGTGAAAACTTTACTATGTAAAGCCTGAATTTGTTGAATTAGGAGGCATAAATATATGTTTGAGTTTTTGTGGTGGGCGCTTCTTCAGGTAATTGGCACTGGCTTAGGCTATTACACTGCTGGCGTTCAATCGGCAATATTTATGGCACTGGTAGGCGCTCTTGGCGGAGTTTTTCTTTTAATAGAAAAGAAGCTTCATCCGGTAATAGATGCAGCGCGAAATGGAACCGTTCAAAGTAAATAATTAATTGTTAAATATAGCCGCATCCTCCGGGATGCGGCTATAACAAAAATGTAAGAACCGTGTCATAATTTAGTAACATGATTGGTGTATTATTAAACAAAAGATATTCATGGCTCCGTCTCAATTGCCCGGCTTGTGTAGCCGGGTATTTTTCCGGTTTCTGGGGACCGGGTTTGTTCTTGGCGGATTTTAAATATATTTTAAAAATCTTATAGTATAGTTAATCACATCTCCTCTCAGCAATTTGCAGCAGCCCCGGGAAACCGGGGTATTTTTTTATTTAGGTAAAAAAATAGCCCCATCTCCGGGGGCAGTTTCGTTTCTAAAGTAATTCTAATAACAGGGAGATATAATAAAGTTAGTAAGCAGATAAACATGTGTGTTTCCATAGAGCCCGGCCTATGTTGCCGGGTATTTTTTTATTTCACTCGGTCCCGTTTGTCAATAGAGATCCTGCTTTTTGCTGCGAAACTGAGACGGTATATGAAAACGCTCTGAAATCATGCAGTTTGATGCTGCATGGTTTTTGTTTGACAACAAAGTCTATTATACAACTAGCCAAATGTATATAACTTCAGGCTCACTCGATTAGGCTGTTACTTGATTATTCGTCTTTTAAATATTTTCCTCTAATTTCTACATCAATGGGATTGAAGAATGCTGCTACATCAATTTTTAGAGCTTCCGCAATATCAAATAGAATATCTAAGCTGAATTCTATTTCCGAGTTTTCAGCTTCTATCTTTGATATATAAGATCTTGACTTATCGACCATTTCGCTGAGACGTTCTTGTGATATATTACGAAGCTTGCGATAGAACGCAATCTTACGACCAATTTCTCTATATTTAGCTAGATGTCTACCTCTCATTTTTCTCACCTCGTAAAAAAATGGAACTGTTTAAATTATAGTGGTGAAAAAATGAAATATCTGTACAGTATTAATGTAATATTATTGCAAAAATATTGAACAATATGGTATAATATGGATTATGATTTAAGGATGAATCTGGAATTTTTAAAAGGTTGCGATGAAATCGCGATAATGCCAACGAGGGGATAAGATGCGGGTTTTTTATAAGTATGCTCCGTTTGTATTTGCGCTATTGGGGATGTTAACGGGTCTAACAGGCTGATTACCTGGACATTGTGTTGCAGATACGTTTTGAAAACCTGTTGTGGGCGGGAATGGCCCTGCTGTTAAGCATAGCCGGATTGATAGCGGGCAGGTTAATCCGTCATCTGGACAGGATTTCGCATACCGATTCGGTGACCGGTTTATGGAATAGAAGGTGTTTCTACCTCCGGCTGGCTGAAGAGGAGGCCCGCGCGTGCCGGCGGAAGACACCCTTATGTATTGCCATGATCGATATAGATAATTTTAAAGTGATTAACGATACATATGGGCATATTGCCGGGGATCTGGTATTGTCAGAACTGGCGGCTATTTTTAAGAACAATGTACGGACGTCTGATATTGTAACGCGCTGGGGCGGAGACGAATTCGCCATCATTTTTTGCGGGATTTCTTTACAGGAGGCTTATGCGGTTATGGAGCGCATTCGGCATGAGGTGGAGGCGAGATTTCGTTCTTCCTATGGCCTAGCCATAAGCGCCGGCGTCATTTCGCCGGAATCTGACCAAGCGGTAAAAGACCTTTTGCTGACAGCCGACCGGGCTTTATATAAGGCAAAGACTCAAAAAAACGTAGTAGTTGCACTGGTGGACTTTTCATGATAGTGTGGCGAGTATCAGCAGAGTACCGCAAAAAAGAGAGTGCAATTTACGATAAAATCCGTGAGGCATCTGACGAGTATACCCGGTTGAGTGAAGCCGGTATGGATGCAACCGAAGCTCTCCGGCGGCTGGAGGCGGCGCTAGCGGAGTTCGAGGTATTCCGCTGTATACGGGCGTAGTTAATTAGAGCTTAATTTCTTAAGATTTCCAGTGAGCGGTTTTCTGTGGTCCGCAACTGGTAATTTTTCTTAGGAATTAGAAGAGAACTTTCCTCATATACTGCAAATGTTCTTTGTTTTTTAAAGGAGGTTTGCTATATGCTTACGGATTTTATAGTCGGTTTTGTCACGGTTGGAGTCATTACATTTTGCTCGCTGGCTTCTGCGTTTAATCTATGGCCGTAGTTATTGATGAGAATATTCCCGAGTACCCTGATTAGCGTTCTGCTACTAATCCAGGGCGGCTTTTTGGATAGAGATTCTTACATTTTTGTTTGTTACACAGTGTTACAAATTATGCGTTGGTAATTTAATATGATATTCCCTGGGTGTAACTTTGTTGCTTGGAGGAATACCAGGTGCAGCAAGACAGATTAGTTGACATTGGCTTAAAAATAACAAATTTAGTGACTGCAATCCAGGTACTTGATGGCCAGGACCAGCAAGCCAAAATATATCTTGAGCAGATCTCCGCACTATTTCAGGAGCATATGCAGTTGTGTAAGGTTGTAGCGGATAAAGATAATACAGAGCTATAGGTGAATATTTTCTACTTGGCCAGCCGCCTGCGGGTTTACACTGAGGCGGCTTTTGTTTTGTAAAGGATTGTTGACTTTTAAATAATCCATGTGTCTTGGAGCCGGCCTTTAAATTATTAGCGTACACTCAAAATATCCACCAGCTCATGCCACCTTATTGGTAAGCAGCACGAGCTGGTGGTCCAATATTGTTAAGCATTAACTAAATTACGAGTGTATATTGGAATCGCGGCGGTTGCGCAACTGATCCTGAATGGCCCCGCTTGTCGGTGGATTGTTATAATTGACTACAGGTTGCTCTGCCATATTTTTATTAAATATATCCTGTTGCTTTGCGCCGATATCTCCTTTAGAAGCCATTTCAGTACCTCCTGGAATTTTTGTTTTAGTGTTTGCAAAATGGCAGGAGATTATCTTGGCTGGTTGGCTGTATTATTTGCTTAAGGCAGTATTTTATGGCATTAATGCGTGTTAATTGCCGGCAATATTGTAAAGTTATGTACTGCAGCGGGGAAGGATATAGATGGAGGTGATTGTATGGCAAGAACAGTAGTATTGGATTTTGACGGCGTCATCCACAGCTACACCAGCAAATGGCAAGGCGTGGATGTGATACCCGATCCGCCTGTTGCGGGAATCAAGGAAGCTATCCAGGATATACGCAGACAGTATAAGGTGGTTGTAGTCTCGACCCGCTGTTTTCAGGAGGGCGGCCTGGAGGCGGTTAAAGCGTGGTTAGACAGGCACGAAATTGCGGTTGATGACGTTTTGGCTCACAAGCCGCCGGCCATCGTATATGTCGATGACCGCGCATTAACCTTCGATGGGGACACCAAAAGCCTGTTGCATAAAATAAAGACCTTTAAGACCTGGCAGGATAGATGATTTAATAAGGCGGGTTAGTCTGCCCTGACAGCTAAATCAGAGCTTGACAAATATGATCAATACCCATATTATAGTAGTGGTACAAATATTAGGCAAAAGGGGTGCTTGTTATGTTGGTAATTAGTACTTTTAAGGTGAAAAGAATTTAATAGCCTGTTTTTTTAAGACAACCATACGCCTAATATTTTATTGACGGCACGATAGGGTTATCGTGTTTTTTTGTTGCCTTTTTTAGGGCAGCTGAGGCCGCAGCTTGGTTGCTGCGGCCTTTTTATCCTGTAGAAAGTATAACTTTCGTCTGGATAAGGGCAACGTCGACTTCCGCTTTCGCCAAAGGCTCGGCGCAAGCCGTGTTTCCTTTATGCCATTTTGCAGATAAACTAAGGAGAATTGAATGAGCAATATAAAAATAATAACCAGTGAAAAGAATTGGCTGGAACAAACGGCCATAAACCAGTTAAACGGGTTGGCTGCATTGCCCGGGATAGTTAAAGTCGTAGGACTGCCTGATTTGCATGCAGGAAAGTCACCTGTTGGCGCAGTGGCGGTAACCGAGCGGATGATATATCCACAGCTTATCGGGGGTGACATCGGCTGCGGGATGGGACTGTATTCAACCGGGATTGAGCGCCGGAAGTTTAAGCTCGAGCGTTGGGTAACCAAGCTCAATAATATCAGGGAGTTGGTCGATATTCCGGCAGTCAATCCCTATGAAGAACCAAGCCCTATTTACGATTTAGGGACCATTGGCGGCGGCAACCATTTTGCTGAATTTCAGATGGTGGAGAAAATGTATGACCAAGAGGCTTGTGCGGCGCTGGCGCTTGACCAAGACGCGCTACTCCTGCTGGTGCACAGCGGGTCGCGCGGTTATGGGCAAAGTATATTAAACAAGTATAGCGATCCCTGGGGGCTGAGAGTAGATAGTGACCAGTTTCATAGCTATCTGGCAGAGCATAATCAGGCAGTCTTTTGGGCGGCTAGGAACCGGGATATTGTAGCTCATAAGCTGCTCAGCTATTTGGGGTATACGCCGCAAACCAAAAAGCTAATGGATTGTAAGCATAACTATATCGAGCCCCGAGGAGATGTATATATTCACCGCAAAGGCGCGGTGTCCGCCGAGCTGGGACCGGTTGTTATTCCGGGTTCAAGAGGTTCACTGACCTATATTGTAAAGCTAGCCGAAAACACCGCCGCATCAGCTTTTTCCCTGTCCCACGGGGCCGGGCGCAAATGGGCCAGAAGTCTGTGCAAATCGCGTATTCGCGAAAAGTATGACCGGGACTCTATTCGGCAAACTAAATTGAAGAGCCGGGTTGTATGCCATGATACCGAGCTATTGTTTCAAGAAGCGCCGGAAGCTTATAAAAATATAGATACTGTGATTGACAGCCTTCTGCAATTTGAGCTAATTCACGTTATTGCAACATTGCGGCCGGTACTGACCTATAAGGGGTGATGTTATGCTGATGCAAATAAGTTCAGGCAAAGGTCCGCTCGAATGCGAACTGGCAGTGGGGAAATTTCTGCAGGCTATACAAGCAGAGCTGGCTGATATAGAGATTGTCAGTCAAGTGCAAGGCGGCTATGTTGATTGCTACAAATCGGTAGTCATCAAAACAAATAAACAGGTAGAAGGGCTTATCGGAACTATCAAGTGGATTGCACAAAGCCCGTTCAGGCCAAAGCATAAACGCAAAAACTGGTTTATTGGCGTTAGTTTAATTGCAGAGCAGCAGCAGAAGCAACTTTTTGACGCAGAGCTTGTCCGTTTCGAAACATTCCGCAGCGGGGGTAAAGGTGGACAAAATGTCAACAAAGTGGAAACAGCCGTGCGGGCCACACATGCCCCCACCGGTATTAGTGTTGTTGCCACGCAGGGGCGTGATCAGCATACCAATAAAAAGCTGGCGCTAATCCGCCTGAACGAAATCATCATGGAGCAAAATATAGCCCGGGAGCTGCTGATGAAACAGACCATGTGGATTCAGCACGAATTACTGGAGCGGGGCAAGCCTGTCAGAGTCTATGAAGGCCTGGAATTTAGGTTGCGTAAAGCCGGTAAATAAAGACGCAGAATTGACCTAGCTGGTAAAACCAGACCTACAAGTCACTATTAGCCTGCAGGCAATAGTGGCTTTCTCTTTCCGGACGGCTTAGAGAAGCCGGCAGAACATAAAATGGAGCAAATGAACGCATTTTTTATAAGCATATTGCAGACGGTATGGCGGGAATTTGTATTTTACCCATTGAAAAAATAAAAGGCCTGTGTTAAAATAAAACAAAATTGAGATTAAATGGTCAATGTAGACCTCCTGGGCGTTTGCTCCGGAGGTCTTTTTGTCTTTAAAGCAGCTGGGATGTTTTCAGACCGTAAAAACCCAAACAGAGAATGGCGAGCTGCTATCTCTACAAAAAATGGAGAGATTTACTGTGAAGATAATGGATGCAGATTTAAAGCAAGAAATTGCGCGCGTCAATAATAACGTAAATCTTTCACTGTTTGGAACAGGCTTGCGGAAACAACGGGTCACAATTGTCGAAAATAAGATAATTATTACAGCCGATCATAAACGTATCCCTGCATTGGCCGCACTTGACCAAAGCGACCGGATGTCCGCGCGCTTGGCTGATGTGGCGATATTAGACGAGTATAAGCGCCGCCTCAAGGAAGAGTTTATTAATCAGTTAAAGCTGCCGGTGATTTGTGTTCTGAAGGATTATGCTCCCGATTATGAACTGGCAGTGACGTTTATTCTGCTTAAGGATGATTCATTAAAATCCTTAGACCGCAAGGCAACCTGATTGGCAGCCGGATATAGCCGGTTATGGGTGAGTTGACTAAAATTGTATAGGTGGGTCGTAGGAACTCGTAAAGAGAGCCGAAAGCTACCGCTTTTAGGATTGTTACAGCATACGTCAGTACAAGCGTACGCAGGTAGCATGACTTAGCGGTAGCTTTGCTTTTTTAGGCGGTATATCATTTGTAACAACAGGTATGGTTCGGCAAACGCAGCTAAGTTTAGCCATAACATTTTGCTCACTGTTCAAGGAGGGTATTATTTTGAATGAAGTTATTAAAGTAAAAGACATTTTGCATGCGCTGGACAAAATAACCGGCGGCAGGTGCGTGAAGAGCCTGGATGATGTATTCAGTGGCCGGAATAAATTTGTGATCATGAAGTCCTCCAATATTCCCGGCAAAGCGTGCATGGAAATGCCCGGGCTTATTTGCGGGAACCTGGAGGCCCCCGTAAAGAAGATTGCAGTCACCATGACGCTGACAGAATGCAATATAGAGTTAGCCGGCGCAACCGGGGTTGATGCCATTGTTGCGCATCATCCTGTGGTTGACGCTGCTAACTCCGGTGGTGTAACGATTAGAGGCTATCTGAATTTATATGGGTTATCGGTTTTCGAATTGCATGAGGCTTTTCACGGTCTCCACCCGGGCATTGCCTACATACACGGTCACAAGGCATTTCATGCGGATATTGCCTACGGTGATATACCCGGCAATGTTCTGTATGTTGGCAAAGTCCTGCCGGGCGTTTCGACACTCGGGGCTATTTTGGACAGGCTAAATGAATTTATGGGTATGCAGGAAGAACAAAAAATGCTGTTGTCAGAAAAAAATCTGCGCAATTGCCATGATATTTGTGAAACTAATGTGGCCACAGGCGGAAAACTGCTTGTCGGTACGCGGGAAAACCGGGTCGATACCATTCTTCATATCTTTCCGCATACCGGTTTTACGGCGCAGCATCTGGAAATGGCAAAACAGGAGCATCCGGATGCAGATACGGTTATCGCCTCGATAAGCCGGGTGGGAACAGAGAGCGATCTGGTGAAAAAGGCTGAAGAGCTCGGCCTCAACTTTCTTATTGGCAACTGTCACGCCATGGAGATTCTGGAAAATGGCCTGCCGCTGGCGATGGCCCTGCAGAAAATATTACCGGAAGTTGAGGTGGTCCTCTTTCGCGAGCGGATTACCTCTACCCCGTTAAATAAAGTTGGTACCACCGCAATTCGCGATTATGCGGATTATATTGCCAGTGAATATCTGGTAAACAAGGAAGGAGGTACAGGGAGACCGGCGTAAGGCGGCCTTAGCATAACAAATTTGGATTTTAGAAAAAGGTAGGAGGACAAGATTATGGCAACAATAACTGAGCGTTTGGGTAAGCTGCCGCTGGGCAGTTTTCATTACCGGCTGCTGGTACTGATGGGGTCAGGGATTGCCTTTGAAGCGCTGGACACAGGACTCATTGCCTTCGTTTTAGCGAAAATGATCGGGGCATGGAATTTAACCCCGGCGCAAATTGGTTATATCGGCAGCGCCGGCTTGCTGGGCATGGCGGTTGGCGCTATTCTGTCCGGCACTATTGCTGACCGGATAGGGCGAAAAAAGATTTTCGCCGCAACGCTGGTCATCTACGCCATAGGCACAGGCCTGTGCGGCCTGGCCTGGAACTATGAGTCCTTACTGGCGTTTCGTTTCCTGGTAGGTGCAGGCATCGGCGGGCAGCCGCCTGTGGCCAATGCGCTGATGAGTGAGTATGCCCCTGTAAGGCACCGGGGTAAAATGCTGGTGCTGCAAAATAGCAGCTGGGCAATTGGCTGGCTGCTGGCTGCTTTGATTTCCTATCTCATTATCCCCCAATACGGTTGGCAGCTTGCCTTCTATATCGGGGCGCTGCCGGCGCTCAGCGTTGTTTACGTCTGGCGGGTATTGCCGGAATCGGCTATGTATCTGGTAAGTAAAGGGCGGCATATGGAGGCCCATGTCCTGGTTGCCAAAATTGAGCAGGAACTGGGCGTGCCGGTGGGAGAACAGCCGGAAGTGGCTGAAATGCCGAAAGCAAGCACCAGGAAATTCAATTTTACCGATCTCTGGTCCCCGCTATATATCCGGCGTACCATTTGCCTGTGGGTCCTATGGTTTGGTATGGTTTACTCCTATTACGGAATTTTCACCTGGCTGCCCTCGCTGCTGGTGAAAAGCGGGCACACCCTTATTCGCTCTTTTGAATTTCTCCTGTATATGACTGTCGCCCAGATCCCGGGCTATTTCGCCGCCGCCTATCTGGTAGACAAGATCGGGCGCAAGGCAACCATGGGCTCCTTGTTAGTTGTCTGCGCCTTGTCGGCGTACATGTTTGGCAATGCCAAATCTGCTGACGACATCGTACTCTGGGGCTGTGTCATGTCCTTCTGCAACTTGGGCGCATGGGGAATAACTCACGCCTATTCCGCCGAGCAGTATCCCACCCATGCCAGGGCTGCCGGCGTAGGTTGGGCCGCAGCCTGTGGCCGGACCGGCGGCATTATTGCGCCTATTGCCGTCGGTGCTTTGATGACCGGATCGGATCAGTACGGCGCGGTATTCACCATGTTTACCGTTGTACTGGCAATCATTGCCCTGGACATCATTTTCCTGGGGAAAGAAACTATGAATAAATCGTTGGATGAACTGACCGAGAGCCCGCCGGTTCCCGCCCGGACGCTGGCGGCTACGAAAACCCGGTAATTTTAGTAGTTATTTATTAGCAGGTGAAAATGGAGGTGCCGCAATAATGAAAAAAGTAGTCATAGCCGGCGGCGGATGGGCCGGTGCAGCTGCTGCGCTAGCAGCGCGCAACACCGGTTGTGAGGTGGAACTGTTTGAACGGGCGGACATGTTGCTGGGTACCGGCCTGGTTGGCGGGATTATGCGCAATAACGGCCGGTTTACCGCTACCGAGGAATTGATTGCCATGGGGGGCGGGGAGCTGTTTCAAATCTGTGATGCAAACTCCCGGCATAAGAATATTGAATTTCCCGGTCATAAGCATGTCAGTTTATATGATGTATCAGCCATTGAACCTGCGGTACGCAGTGCATTGTTGCAGGCTGGCGTAAAAATTCATCTAATGGCCCGCATTAAGGATGCAAGCGTGGCAGAGGGCCGGATGACCGGCGTAATTGCCAGTGTGCTGCATAGCGACGGGGAAATCGAGGCCTGGGCTGACGGCTTTGTAGATGCATCAGGCACCGCCGGGCCCCAGGGTAACTGCATGAAGTACGGCAATGGCTGCGCCATGTGTATTTACCGGTGTCCGACCTTTGGTCCCCGTCTCAGTATTGCCGCCAAGGCGGGGGTAAAGGAAATTATCGGTGAAAAGGCCGATGGTACGTTAGGAGCCATGAGCGGGTCCTGCAAACTCCACAAGGATTCGCTTGCGCCGGAGGTTAAGGAAGAACTCGACAGAACAGGAGTATGTGTTATTGCCGTGCCGCCTCATTTGCAAAAGAGCCTGGAGTCGCTTGGGCAGAAGGCCTGCCAGCAGTACGCACTGAAGGAGTTTGCCGAGAACATTGTTTTGCTGGATACCGGCCACGCCAAACTCATGTCGGCCTATTATCCCCTTGCTTTGCTGCGCCAGATACCCGGCTGCGCTGATGCCCGCTTTGAAGATCCCTATGCTGGCGGTATCGGCAACTCTATGCGTTATTTCGGTATGCTGCCCAGAGACAATGCCTTACAGGTAAAGGGGCTGAAAAACGTTTTTTGCGCCGGCGAAAAAGCCGGCTTGCTGGTTGGCCATACCGAGGCCATTGTGACCGGCACGCTGGCCGGACACAATGCGGCAAGATGTGCCCTGGGACTGGAACCAATCACAATTTCCCCCGAACTGGCCTGCGGCGAGGCTATTCGTTATGTGAATGAACAGATGCAGACTAAAGAAGGATTAACTAAGAAATACACCTTTTCCGGTTCAGTATTCTTTGAACACATGAAACAGAAACAGCTTTACAGTACCAATATTGATGAAATTAAGAAAAAAGTCACCCAGACCAATATGGGGGGGATTTTTGCAAAGCGGCTGAGCCAGTCTTAAGCAGCAGGTAATAGTGTGATGTTCATGCTGCCATAAGCCGGGGATGTCGTTAGCGCATTGGTTAGCCAATATGGGAAGGGGATTGTCTATGGAACAGGTAACAGTGGCCAAGCGACTGGACGGGATTGCTTTCGCAGGAATCCGCAAAGTCTTTGAAAAAGCCAATCAGTTAGAGGCGCAAGGTAAAAAGGTAATTCACTTCGAAATTGGCCGTCCGGATTTTGATACGCCGGCCCACATTAAAGCGGCGGCGAAACAGGCGTTAGACAAAGGTTTGGTTCATTATGCGCCAAACAGCGGGATACCGGCCTTGCGGGAAGCCCTTGCGGGCAGGCTTAAAGCCGATAAAAACCTGACGTATAGCCCTGAGAGCGAAATCATAATTACTGCCGGGGGACAGGAAGCTTTGTACCTAAGCTTTATGAGCATATTGAATGAAGGGGATGAAGTAATCCTGCCCGATCCGTGTTTTGGCCCGTTCCCCCTGGCAGTGGGGCTGGCGGGCGGTGTTCCTGTTAAGATTGGACTCAAGCCAACGCAAAATTACGGGTACGATTGGGAGGCCGTTAAAAAAACGTTATCGCCCAGGACTAAGGCAATCGTAGTGAATTCTCCCCATAATCCAACAGGCGGTGTTTGGGCGGAAGAACAACTGCGGGCAGTAGCCCGTTTTGCCGGCGAACATGGGCTATGGTTAGTATGCGATGACGCCTACGATAATTTGGTCTATGAAGGCTGCCGGCTGTCGCCCGCCGGATTTCCGGGCATGCGCGAACGGACGATACTGTGTGGTTCCCTGTCAAAAACTTATGCCATGACAGGCTGGCGCATTGGCTATATTGCAGCGGTTGAGCCGGTCATTGGCGCTGCCATCCGGCTGCAGCAGAATATTATGCTGTCACTCTGCACCTTTGCCCAGCATGGAGCAGTGGCCGGACTTACGGGTTCCCAGGACTGCATACAGGCTATGTCCCAAGAATTTGCCCGCCGCCGGCTACTGGTGCTGGACATGGTCCGGCAAATTCCCGGCGTTGTCTTGGAAGGAAACCCCCAGGGAGCATTCTACGTTTTTCCCCGCATTACTCTGCCTGGTATGACCTCGGCGCAGGTAGCGGACTACTTATTAGACAATGCCGGGGTTGCGGTAGTCGACGGCCTGGCTTTCGGTGAGCACGGCAACGGCCATTTTCGCCTGTCCTACGCCGTATCCTATGAAGATTGCCGTGAAGGGCTGGAACGTATTGCCGGTGCGATGAAAATGCTTGTGCAAAAAAATAGTTAGGGGGACGGATATGACGGTAGTAATTAGTGCCATGCCAAGGTGGCGGTTTGCTGCGTCGCAGGTTGCTGTGCCTGAAGACTGGGACGTCAGGTTTATTAATCCGTCCACCGACGAGGAATTGATTCTGGCCTGTCAGGAGGCCGAATTCTTGCTGGTTCCGGCCAGCGTTCCGGAAATTAACGCTCATGTTCTTCGCAATATTACCCATATCAAATTGATCCAGAGCGTAGGCGCCGGCTTTGACCGTATTGATACGCAGGCGGCGGCAGCGTTACATATTCCGGTGGCTAATGTTCCGGGGACAAATGCCAAAGCGGTGGCCGAATTCACCATTGGCCTGATTATTGCGCTTAAACGGCGGCTTCTGTTGGCGGACCGGGAGGTAAAGGCCGGCAGGTATCAGGAGATACGAGAAGTTTTGTTTACCCGGGGGCTAAGCGAAATAGAAGGCAGTAAAGCCGGAGTGATCGGCTTAGGTTCAATTGGCCGGCAGGTAGCGAAAATCCTAACTATTTTGGGCGCGAACGTAAGTTATTACAGCCGCAGGCGGCAGCCGCCGGAAATAGAGGCCGAGTGCCAGGTAAGCTACAAGCCTTTAGAGGCTTTGCTTGCACAAAGCGATGTTGTAAGTCTGCATGTGCCGCTCAATGCGGCTACGCGCGGTCTCATCGGCCAACGGGAGCTTGCGCTTATGTCTTCCGGCAGTATTCTGATTAATACGGCGCGCGGCGAAATTGTGGATCAGGCGGCATTGACGCAGGTGCTGGAAGCCGGACGCATAAGCGGTGCGGCTATCGATGTTTTTGCACCGGAGCCGCCGGCGCCGGTAAATCCGTTATTGAGCCTTTCGCCGGCGGCTAAGGACCGGCTGCTGGTTACACCGCATATCGGGGGCGTTACGGTGGAGGCTATGCGCAAGATGCTGCTGGCGAGTCTGGATAATATAGCGAGAGCCATAAATGGCCAGCCGCCGGTGAATATTGTAAACCTGTGAAAATCCAAGTCAGAGACATTGGCGACGGTTTAGGTATATAGGTATAGTGAAGATGGAATCTGACCCTGTTCGACTTGTTGAAAGTATCCTGAATTTGATATGCAGGCGCATTTAGAATGCCTGCATACCGGAATGATACTATGCGAGAGCGGAAAGGATTGGATATCTTGAAAACAGTATTGATCACATCTAGAGAATTTGGCAGCCAAATCGATATTCAGCATAGAAAGAGCCTGGAGCAATATTTTGCCGAAAACGGCTGGCAGATTGTGTGGAATTCGGCAGGCGCGGCCATGAGTGCCAGAGACATCATTCAGCAGGATGCCAGGCATAAGCTTGATGCCATTTTGGTTTATTCCAGCTCGGATGAAATTAACCACGAGGTTTTTAAAGAATGCCGGAATCTGAAAGTGGTATCCCGGCATGGGGTGGGTGTCGAGAATATTGATGCCGCGGCAGCCCGCCAAGCAGGCGTGGCAATTAAAACAACGGCAAAGACTCCTGGCTATGAGACGGTTGCGGATCTAACCTTTGCGTTGCTGCTGTCGCTGGCCAGGAAGGTGCCGCAGATTGATGCCACTTTGCGAAAAAGCGGCTGGTATCGCCCGGTCAGCAGCGATGTTTGGGGCAAGACGCTTGGTATATTCGGGCTGGGACGCATTGGCAAAGCCGTCGCCAAACGGGCCAAAGGCTTTGATATGAAAATTTTGGCCAGCACGCGGCATCCTGATGATGCCTTTGTAGCAGCAAACGGCATAACCTTGTGTTCCAAAGAGCAGCTGCTGGCCGAAGCCGATTTTGTCAGCCTGCATTGTATGCTAAGTCACGAAACAAAGCATATGATTGGCGCCAGGGAGTTTGCCCTGATGAAACCAGGCGCTTATTTGATAAACACCGCCCGGGCCGGACTGGTAAACCAGGGTGATCTGCTAAGCGCGCTCAGAAGCAAAGCAATTGCCGGCGCAGCCATTGATGTATTCGAAACCGAGCCGGCCGTAAATGACCCCCTAATCGCGGAAGATCTCGATAATGTAGTGGCAACCACGCATGTTGGCTCCTATACGGTGGACTCTCTCCGGCGGATGGACTTTCTGGTGGCGGCGAATATTGTGGAAGCAGTGTAGGTCAATCAAAAAAATTAACCAGTCAAGCAGGGATTTAACAACTTGATTAGCGAAATAAATCGGTATGGTAGAGGCGCGAGATGCAATAGTACTTACAGGGAGCTGGCTAAGTGACGATCTGTAAAGGAAAGGGCGGATTGCCGAAGTGGCGGGAACGGCCAATTCCCGCCACTGGGGCCGTATCTAACAGGTACGGCACTGTCATCTTCGGATGGTGAGCTATCGCACTGGGGGAAGACTCCTCTTCACTATGCCGGTAGCCCCTAAGTAGATAGTGGCTGCCTTTTTTCTTTTATCTGCCGGCGTTTAATCTGCCGCGCTGGATGAAAAGAAGGCAAAAAACTCATCTTAATATGGAGAATCTTACACGATTTAGGATGTGGAAATATGAACTGGGAAAATATGCCGCTATTAATCATTCTCGTACTGGCAGTTATTGGCGACAATCAGTCGGTAGCCCTGGCTGCTTTGGTGCTGCTGCTGATAAAGCTGCTGGGATTGACAGCCTGGTTTCCAAGTATCGAAACTCATGGATTGAATATTGGTATAACCATAATGACAATGGCGGTGCTGACGCCGTTGGCGCAAGGTCGGATATCCCTGGGCGAAATGATGTCAGCTTTCAAAACCCAGTCAGGTCTGATTGCTATTGTCATCGGGATATTTGTTTCCTGGGTGGCAACGCAGGGCATGCATTTTTTGAAAGCATCGCCGGAGGCTACGACTGCTTTGATTGTCGGTACAATCGGCGGAGTATGCTTTTTGCACGGTTTGGCGGTTGGTCCGCTTATTGCAGGCGGCTTCGTAGCCATGATAATTAATGCATTGAATTCATTTAAACAGTGATTTGGCAACTGATATGCCGTTTTTGGCAAACGGATACCCGATTGCGCCCAAGTTTTGCATGGACGGCAAGGCTTCGAAGCTTGTAAGCCCTGCCGTTATTTTTATATGGAAAGAAAGTATAAATTCTTTTTAATATGCAGGCAACATAGCTTATGTTTTGCCACAAGCTCGGCGCAAGCCGTGTTTTTTTATTTTAAACCGGTTTTAAGCTTTCAGGCGTTTACGCTGTGCGCAAAGCAATAGCTTGATATAAAATATATCGATAGTATATGAAAATTAATTCGATAACCGCAAGGAGTAAAGTATCAATTTGTGGAATAAGCTTATTATCATAGGAATTGATCTTATTTTCCTGTTCCTATTCACTGCTCTAATGTTTACGCCTGAACGATCAGCAGGGAGGTTCGGCCGTTGGATTATCAATTATTAAAGGTACTCGATGGCAATATGAGGGATGAGGTATTAATGGCAGAGTTAGCCGACGAAACGGTTAAAGTGCTTCGCAAATACAATCTTCACAGCAACTCTGATTTGTACTGGGAAAGGCCTAAGGGAAAATATCCGCAGAAGATCTTTTTCAGCCACAAATTTTTGAAAAAATCCTCAGTTATAAGAGTCATATTCTATATATACCAGTTGTGTTTTGCCAAGGTAAAATATTTCGAGCGTAATTGGGATGACTTCATACCGTATGTCCATAGTTGGCGGGATGGATTTGTTGAATGTGAACTGCATGATATGGAGTTTATTAAGCATAAGTATTCAGACATTATCTTTGACCTGAGGGATTTGCAGAAGATTACCGATATCAGAGAGTTTGTGGCTATTTGCGATTATCTTGACGGCCAGAAGAGCGCATTAAAAAATTGAATCCAGTTAACCGGCAAAAGTAGAGAGTTCGCGTTGAGACATTTGTTTCAGAGCGGCTCTTTCTTTATTTTGGCGAAGCGTGTTTTCTAAACCCGTTCGCCGGTGGGGTGAAAGCAGAAATAATGATGTAGGAACATTATTTGCATTGAATTTTTGATATATAGAATCAATATCATTTATGCGGATAAGAGCATTATGTATGCGCGTTGGAAATGGTAATTTTATGTAATAATTATAGGAGAAAGTAAATCGAATAAAGTCAAATAGGAAATAAACATGTCATATCAGGCTGAATTTTATATAGTCATTTTGTTGATATAACGATTATTTTGCCAAAAACAGATAATAAATTTGCTAAAATTTTTGAAATGTAGTGGCAGAAAGTGTGGTAGCGATGAACTATAGGCCTGGCAGGTTTAAGAAATATAAAGAATGGAATATACCGCCGAAGGCGATTAAGCCGGCACAGTGCGGCCCCGTTAAGGCTAATCCGCGGAGATTGTTCGTGATTAATCATCGGCCGCACGTTTTGGCGAATTATCTTCGTACCTACATTAAGCATAAGAAGCAAACCCGCGCTGTGCTTGAGAAATATCGGGAGCAGATAGATGAACTGGTGAATGCCGGCAAACAACTGGAGAAATACAAAATACTGGCGGAAAATGCCAAGGATATTATGTTGTTTATTAACATGGACGGAAGGATTATCGAAGCAAATGAGGCAGCGCTCCGGGCGTATAGATATACCCGGGAAGAATTATTTTCAATGACTATCAGCGATTTAAGAATCCAGAGTACAAATAAACAAATCGCAATGCAGATGGAACTGGCCGAAAAACAGGGGATTTTATTTGAAACAATTCACCGGTGTAAGGATGGCGGAATTCTACCGGTTGAAGTAAGCTCGCAAGGAACATATATTGGCGACGAGCGTGTGCTGCTTAGCATTATCCGGGATATATCGGAGCGGAAAAGGGCTGAACAGCAAATGAAATATATGGAGACGCATGACTTCTTAACCGGTTTCCCTAACCGGTATTATCTTGAAGAATATCTTAAGAGCGCTGTTGTGTATTCAACGGCAGAAGGTAACGGTGCGCTTCTTTTTTTGGATGTAGACAATTTTAAAGTTATTAATGATTCTTTTGGATATGCCATAGGCGATAAGCTTTTAGTAGAACTGGGAAACAAGCTGAAAAATATTATAAAAAAAGATGATTTTATTGCCAGGCTTGGCGGCGATGAATTTGCAATCGTTCTCAAGGATGTAACTATTGATATGGCCAAGAGAGCGGCGCAAAAGATTATTAAGTATCTGGGCAGTGAAAATTTCGCAATTGACGGGCCGGGAAATTATTGCAATTTGTCTGTAAGTATTGGGATTACACGGATTGATGACTTTGCAGATACCCAGAAGCTTTTTGCTTACGCGGAGGCTGCCTTATACAATGCTAAAGAGGAAGGTAAAAGCCGGGCAGTTGCCATTGAAAGCGGAAAAGAAAAAAGATGGCTGTCAGAATCCAATGCTGCAGTCAAGCTGCTGCATGACTGCTTACGGAATAACAGGCTTGTCTTACACTATCAGCCGATTATGTCCGGGCAACAGGTTGTACATTATGAAGCTTTGCTGAGAATGCTGGATAATGAGGGGAATTTCATTTACCCAAGCTCGTTTATAACCATGGCGGAACGCTTTGGCCTTATGGCCCGTATTGACAGGTGGGTCATACATTGTGCCATACACACCTTAGCAGAGAAGCCGGACATGACTATTTTCGTTAATGTTTCTTCTCTGAGTATAGGTGATGATGAGTTATTAAATTTCATTGAGATGTGCCTTGGCGAAACAGGAATAAGGCCGGAACGAATCGGGTTTGAAATTACCGAAACAGCGGCCGTTAAGGATTTGATAAAGGCCGGGCAGTGGCTTCGCAGTCTTAAAAAGTTTGGTTGTAAATTTGCTTTAGATGACTTCGGTGTAGGGTTTTCTTCCTTTAAGTATATTCAAATGCTGCCTGTTGATTATATCAAAATCGATGGTTCGTTCATAAAAAACCTGGATACCGATTTAACGCAAAAAGCTCTCGTGCAAGCCATGAACGCAGTTGCGCACACCTTGGGAAAAAGAACAATTGCCGAATTTGTGGAAAACGAGATGATTTGGCGAACTGTACAGGAACTGGGGGTTGACCTTGGACAGGGCTATTATTTAGGCAAACCAAGTCCGCTGGCAAAGATACAGACTACTATCTGAAAAAGAGGTGCGCATGATGAGCATGAACTTAACAACGAAAATGATAGCTTACTTTCTGCTGGTTGTGTTTGTTGCCGCAACAGGATTTATATATACGGTCTGGCGGGTGGGGGAGGTGGCAAATAAGAATGTTATCTTACAAGAGACAATGATGCCTTTGTTTATAAAAACAACCGAGATAAACTATTTTGCCACGGTGCAGGTAGCTAACCTGCGCGGCTGGTTTATTACAGGGAATCCCACGATGCTGGACGAGTGGAAAAAGGCCAGTAACGTATCCACGGCCAATGAGGAAGCTTTGGACAAAATGTCTCTGACTGAGGAGGAGCGCAAGCTTACTGCCGATACCAAAGCGCTTGACGACAAGTATACGACGCTGGCCACCAATAAGTTTGTTCCGCTAATTCAGGGCGGCAGAAGGGACGAAGCCCGAAAAGTAATGATTGAGGAAATGGGACCGGCCGCCAAAGCCCTTAATGAACAATTAATCGAACATAACAAGTTTCGGGTTCAGCAAATAAATACAGCTCTGGATGAGGCTGTGAACAATGCCCGTGAGGCAAGAACGGCGGCTATTGTCGCGGCCGTGTTTGCCGCTATTGCTGGCATTGCGATCGGCTTTTTGGCCGCCCGCAGCATTTCCTGTCCGGTCAATCAGCTTGCGGCAGCGGCCCGCAAGGTTGCAAGCGGTGATCTAACCGAGCAAGTCAGGGTAGTTGGCCAGGATGAGATCAGCCAGTTGGCAGCATCTTTTAACGCCATGGTTGCCCAGCTTAAAGCGTTGATCCGGGAGATAACCGTGCAAGCCGAGCAGGTGGCTGCTGCAGCCGAGGAATTGACCGCAAGCTCGGCACAGTCGTCTCAGGCCGCTAATCAGATAGCAACATCAATTACAGAAGTGGCCAACAGCGCCACTGAACAACTGTCAGCGGCTAACGAAACTTCGGCTGTTACTGAGCAGATGTCGGCAGGTATCCAGCAAATCGCTGCTAGCACCAATCAGGTGGCAGCGCAATCGGCTCAGGCGGCTGACAAGGCTAAAGACGGCACACGCGCGGTCGAAAAAGCAGTCAGCCAAATGTCTTTAATCGAAGATACCGTTACTGTGTCGGCTGAAGTTGTCGCCAAGCTGGGTGACAGGTCCAAGGAAATCGGCCAGATAGTTGACACGATTGCGGGTATTGCCGGTCAGACCAATTTATTGGCGCTTAACGCGGCCATCGAGGCGGCGCGGGCCGGAGAGCAAGGACGCGGTTTCGCCGTAGTTGCCGAAGAAGTAAGAAAATTGGCTGAGCAATCACAGGATGCAGCGAAAAAGATTGCCGACCTGATTGGCGAAATTCAGGGAGACACAGACAAAGCAGTTATAGCCATGAAGGATGGCACGCAGGAAGTGAAGACCGGAGCCGAAGTAGTCGCTGCTGCGGGGACGGTTTTCCAGGAAATTGTGGAACTGGTGTCACAGGGAGCTGGCCAGATCAGAGAGATCTCGGCGGCTGTTCAGCAAATGGCAGGCGGCAGTCAGCAAATTGTGGGACTGGTAAGAAAGATCGATGCTCTCAGTAAGTCTTCGGCCGGCGAGAGCCAAAGCGTTTCCGCAGCCACAGAGGAGCAATTGGCATCTATGGAGGAAATTTCATCTTCAAGTGAGGCTTTGGCGAAACTGGCGCAGCATCTCCAGTCGGCAGCCGCCAAGTTTCGGATATAAACTATAAAAGTTTCAGTGAAAGAATCAGTCCTCGTTTTATACTCTTTCGTACAAGTTGCAGAAATATTACAATGTTTTTATGTCAATACTGCAGTAGCACTGACTGGTTCTGGTCAGTGCTACTACTGTATTTAGTCGTAAATATAACGTGTTTTACTGCCAGGTTTGTATTAAACGATAACTTTGTAGATGGACTTGATGTGCCAATTTTTTGAGTTTTCCAGGAGGTGTTGCAGATGAGCTGTAATTAAATATGCGGGTTTTTTAGCGTGAATGCCTGTACCGGCTCACTATAGCCTAAAACCAATTAATAATATATGGAAAGCGCTGGTTGGAGATGATGGATATTTATACTTTTTTATTTAAACAAGTTGGCAGAAAAGTTGCTTATTACCGTCGATTAAGAAATATGACACAGGAAGAATTGGCCAAACGGATTAATATCAGCACAAGCTCTTTAGGAAAGATTGAACGGGGAAAATATAATAATAATATTTCCCTATCGATGCTGATGACCATTGCCCAAGGATTAAATATTGATGTTGCCATGCTGGTAACTTTTGATGAAAGAGAAAGAGCGATGGCGTATGAGCCGGCTGATCCAGGCCTTAAGGTAATGAACAGGTGCCGGGTTAATGTTTGTTTTAATAATGATGAGAACAAAAAAGTAAATTGTACAAGCAATAGAAAGAAGAAATAATAAATATCCCGGTTGGTTGTAACGGTAAGCCGTTTGTGGAATTATGTGGTAGAAGGTGCATTTCTCATGTTAGGTAATATAATCTGGTTTTTGATTATTGGGGCGGTCGCGGACGGGGCAGCAGGAAAAATAATGTTCTTTAATTAAGTCTCTGGCATATTAAATAGGCCAGAGGCTTAATTTATGCAGATTTCACGGTATAGTATAATAATATTTTAAATGAGTAGCTTGGCTAAAATAGTCTTATGCTATAAAATATAACAAATAACGATTACAAGGAGGCTGCAACATGGAGTGTAAACAGTTTGGCTCAAAGCTTGTTGTAAGAATTGACAAAGGAGAAGAAATACTGACAGCAATTAAAAGTCTCCACCGGTCTCATGGCATAAAACTGGCCACGATTTCAGGCATTGGCGCCGTAAGCCGGGCAAATATCGGCATTTTTATTCAGGACACCAAGGAGTATCGTACCAAAGAATTAACCGGCAGCATGGAGATTGTCAGTATGGCGGGGAATATCTCCGAAATGGACGGCAAGTGCTATATCCACTGCCATATTACGCTCACCGATGAAAACTACCAGGCTTGGGGTGGGCATCTAAATGAAGCTGTCGTAGGACCAACCTGTGAAATGGTTATTGATATCATTGACGGACAGGTTGACCGTCAGTTTAATGTAGAAGTCGGACTCAATCTCATTAAGTTCTAATTCGCTTAAGAAAGAGCAGCAAAGCGGCACTGGCACAGAGTAGTGTGCCAGTGTTTTTATGCAAAAGAATATTAGATTGTTGAGCGAGGTTCACGCTGGATGGTACGAACGGAATGGAGTAAAGAAAAAGCAGAGCTTGATAAGGTTTTTGTTTACGGAACCTTGAAAAAAGGATTTGCTAATCATGCTGTCATTGCGCCTTATTGCAAAGGAATTCAATCCGCCGCGCTGGCAGGCCGGCTGTTTGATCTGCCGTATGGATACCCTGCAGCCATAGACGGTGAAGGTATTATTTCCGGCGAAGTGCTGGAGCTCTCACGGGTAGAAGAGGCCTTGGCTGAACTGGATAGATTAGAGGATTATTACGGTCCCGGGTGTGCTGACAATTTGTATGACAGGGTTGTCAGGGAAGCTATACTGACAAATGGAAGCAAAGTTACCGTTTATGTATATCTGTGGAATAAACCGAATGAGTTAGCAAAGCTGGGAATGATTAACCCGCAAGGCAGCTGGGGAGGAAATACAGGACTAATTCCTCATTGACTATTAACAAATATAAGTTACTATTAATATATCCAACAAATGGAGGGATTGCACATGATTATTGAAGGTATTAAAGTCACTGCCGCCGCCGATATTACGGAAGAAGAAATCAGGGCTATTGTTTCCGAGGAGATCCAGTTATGGAAAGGGAAAGGCAAAGAGCTCGCTGCTGTGCAGCTCAGTATACAGGAAGACGAAATCGTCGTTAAAGCTGTTGAGCGTTCGCCGATTAAGCGGGTACGCCGGATAACAGGGTATCTTAGCACAGAGGATCGCTTTAATTCAGCCAAGCAAGCAGAACTTACCGACCGCAGGGCGCATCTGTAGGGTGCAATCTGCTTAAACAGCCATGCTGCTGGGAAAAGTTGCTTCTTTAGTATTGACTGCCTGTCCTATTCATTATAAAGTTAATACATATACATTTTTTGTCGTGTTATGATCATCCGCGCAATAGGCTATGTCAATTATTGTCGCGGATACTTTTTTTATATAGGGAGTGGACAGGCGTGATATTCAAGATACATCCCAGCAATCTGGTGAGTGCGTTATCCATTGCACTGGAATTGTCAACAAACGGATTGTCCCGGCACCACTGGCGAACGGCCCTGATTGCCAGCCGTATCGCCAGACATATTGGGTTGGATGAGTGGCAACGGCAGATACTGGTATATGCTGCTTTACTGCATGACATCGGAGCGGTTTCCAGCTGGACCGAAAAAAGAAAACTAAATACCTTCCGGGTGGGTGAAGATGTATACCATCATGCCGAAGCCGGCTATGAACTACTTAAGGATTCGCAGCAATTCGGCATGCTGGCGGAGACCGTTCGCCATCACCATGACAACTGGGACGGGTCCAGCCCGTCCGGGCTGGCAGGCGACGATATCCCCATAACCAGCCGGATTATAAACCTGGCTGACCGCCTGGAAGTACTCCTGCATGACCGGGAAGACATCTTTAAACAGCGGCCTAACGTGCTATCGGCTCTTCGGGAATTGAGCGGGCACTATTTCGATCCTGAGTTAGTAAAAGCATTGCACGAATTCGCCCGGCAGGAGAGCTTCTGGCTTGATTTAGTCAACCCGCATTACTATCAGAACTTCTTCCGGCAGATTGACTCTTACGGCCGGATGGTGTTTGATATTGACGACGTGGTGACCATCGCTGAAATATTTGCTACCATTGTTGACCGCACCAGCAGCTTTACAGGTACCCATTCCCGCGGCGTGGCCGAGGTTTCAGCTTTTTTGGCGAAAGCCAAGGGCTATAGTCAGGAGGAAATCAAGCTGGTCAAAATTGCCGGCTTGTTCCATGATCTTGGCAAACTGGCGATACCCAATGAGATATTGGAGAAACCGGGTAAACTTACCGATCAGGAGCTTGCCATTATCAGGCAGCATCCGTATTATACATACCGGATTCTTGAGCAGATCGACGGGTTCTCGCTGGTAGCTGAGTGGGCCGCCTTTCATCACGAAACCATTGACGGGGCGGGCTATCCCTTCCGTGTGCCGGGGACATCACTGCGGTTAGGGTCCCGTATTGTCAGTGTGGCTGATGTTTTTGTCGCTTTAACCGAAAACCGGCCCTATCGTGCAGCTTTGAGCCTGCAGGAAACGGCCAAAATAATGCGGGGAATGGTCAGTAACGGCAAACTGGACGCTAGTGTTGTCGCTGATTTGTTCAGTGATATTGATAGTGCAAGAACTCTGGCTGAGCAAATATCGGCCAAGAGCTGTGAAGCGATTGCCGGTGGGGCCGGCTGAGCTGAACGGCAATAACACAGGCCGCGCAATTGGAGCAGTTCATTCGTAATGAGAGGCCTTGCGTAGAGGATTCTACGCAAGGCCTCTTTGTTTCAGATGGTGTAGAAAACGGCGGCGTAGAAAAAGCCGCTGCTTCGCAAGCAGCGGTTCGGGTGCAATATAGTCGTGATTTTAGCATACAACTTGGATTTAGCAGGATTCCTGATCGGTTAAAATTAGCGCTTCATTGCTCGTTATAGCAATAGTATGTTCATACTGGGTAGAGCGTTTGCCGTCAATCGTTCTTGCGGTCCAGCCATTTTTATCAATTTTGCACTGCCAGGAGCCGATATTGACCATTGGCTCGATGGTTATGACCATACCTTCTTTTAACCGAATGCCTTTACCTTGTTCGCCGTAGTGGAGTACTGCAGGATCCTCGTGAATTTCCCGGCCTATTCCATGGCCTGTAAAATCGCGCACAACCGACAGTCCTTCCGTTTCGACATAGGTTTGGATAGCGTGTCCGATATCTCCTAGCCGATTACCGCTGCGAGCAAGTTCGATTCCTTTGTACAAAGCCTCCCTGGCGACTTTTAAGAGATGCTTGGATTCATCTGAAATATTGCCGACAGGATGAGTCCAGGCAGAATCGGCAAGAAGCCCGTCTAAGTTGGCGACGAAGTCAATTGTCACAATATCGCCGTCTTTCAGTGGCTTGCGGTTGGGAAAGCCGTGACAAATCTCATCATTAACCGATGCGCAGGTGGCGTAACGATAGCCGTGATATCCTTTTTGCGCGGGTGCTGCCCCATGCTTAGCCAAATAATCTTCTACAAATTTATCAATCTCTAAGGTAGTTATGCCTGGGGTAATCATCCTGCTGATTTCTTTATGGCAGGATGCCACTATTTTGCCGGCTGCCTGCATCTGCGCAATCTCGCGCTGGCTCTTAAATATAATCATGATAGGACTCTCCTCAAATGATTTCTGTTGATGGATGAATATAGTAGTACTTTTAAATCATATAGAATTATTGGGAAAAAATCAAATAGGTTTAATGATCCTCCTGGAATACTAATATATGATCAAAATGATCAGAAGTTCAATAAATACAATGGTTCAAGCCGCTATTCTTGACATTGCGGCACTAGTGAGATAGAATAATAAATGTTATATGCCGGTATAGCTCAGCTGGTAGAGCATCTCATTCGTAATGAGAGGGTCACAGGTTCGAATCCTGCTATCGGCTCCAAGAATTGAGCTCCTGAGAGTAATCTCAGGAGCTTTTTGCTTTTGTGTACGGTACATATCAATAGGCGTAATTCCTAAATAAATTCTAAAAATTGCGGTGTAAAATAAAATTGTGGCAATATAGTCAGCCATTATTGCCCACCTTCAGTTAACCGCCTGCCGGTTGGTACTGGCGGGCGGCTTTTTTCATACTTATTGGCTGAAAGGGAACGCTTTGGTGCTAATGTAAAAAAGGTGGCTTTCGCCACCCGGAATTAATGCTGCTTTTTATCTGTATCGTCCGAATTGTTTGTGGATAATTTTTTGAGATGATAATTTTTCAGAAGCTGTTGCTGTTTACTCCACTCGCTTGTACGATCAGGATGTTTACTGCGCATAGAATCACCTCCGTATTTAGTATTTCCGTGGCGATCCGAAATACGAGCAGTAATAATTTGAAAAAATGTCCGGCGTTCTGTAGGCGCTGGACTTGTTAACAGACCGGCTAGGGCTCTGTTTCATACAGTCACCCTAGCCAGAGGAGTTGCGCACTCCTTTATTAGTATTACCGAAAAATTGGCCAAGTATGCGCAGGCGTTAAAAAAGAATGAAACCTGTCAATTTCTGCAATATAATCAGATCAATGATATTCGATTAGTTTGTGGGAAACTACATAATTATAGGCGGCAATAATAATATTTCTGTTCCTGACTGCTTCGGGCGTATCGCCATAGTACGCTCCGCCAGGCATGTTGCCTTGGGATTGATATAAGCTTCTTTCGGGAGAATCACCCCAGAATTCGTCCTTGTTTATCCAGATTGTTCCGTCTTCATTCCATTGATTGGTAACTTTGTTGAAAGAACATTTGAAAGTGTACGATTGCTTTTCAAAAGAAATTTTATTATCCATAGTTTGGGCTCTCAACTTGGCTAGAGAATCTTTATCCGGTATTATGATCAAGCCGTATGTCATTTCAAAAAGTGATTCTTGTTCTGTTTTTGATATTACGACTGCTTTTATTGAGTCTGTGTGAAGATATTTAGAAAAACCGTTTTCCGTAACGGTGTAGATATCTTCGGCAAAGCAGATATTGGTTACGGCTGCCATGGTGAGAATAAATATAAGTACTGTTTTTTTCACGCTATCATTCCTCCCTGATGTAACGTTTCTTTATTGCAACGCAGATTCCTCCAGCCAGGGGCGGATGAAAAATTAGGCATCAGGAAAATTTGCGGGCGGCTATTTTAATATAGATAATAGTAGACTAACCTTCAGGCCGGGCTTTAACCCCACCTGAAGGTTAGTCGTCGGATAAAAAAATGGTAACGAAACCTGGCCTGCCGGGAAACGGTTCAATGCCTGCCGGATGAGGGGAAGCAAAGAAGCAGCGCCAAGCTGATTGGCCGTGCGGACTGCGGCTGAAGAATAGGTGGCAAATGCCACCTATTCTTGTTCAGAATTCCGGGAATGCTCTTTCTTGTAGTCTTCCTGTTCAGAGGTTTTGGTTGACTCGGCTGATTTGTTTTTCTTTGCGTTGGCCCTTTGTATGCTGCGAAACTGATCAAGAGTTCTTCCTCCCATAATAACCCTCCCTTTGCCATCAATTTAGAGACTTTCTTCTTTATTTATCATTTGCAGGTGCTGTTAACGATATTCGCAGGCAGCTGGACTCCGGTTTCAAGCTGTGAATTTTATCGTTGCCAAGATCTGCTGTAATGCTTAACTACTGCCTGATTTATCACGATATCAAAGTAAATATAACTTGTGGGAGGGAGTAAGATGGAGCGAAAATCCGTGTCGATCCAGCCGGTTGAACGCATAGGAAAAATTGCGCCAGTGCTGCCGGTCCGTTTTTTTAAGCCTTTCCCTGACCAAAGTGAAAGGCGACGAATGGGCAGGCCTAAAGAGCAGCTTCCCACCAAAGAGCAGTCCGGCCAGCATGATTTTGCCGAAAATACAATTGACCTCAAGATATGATTCTCCAGACTCTTTCATTTGATAATAGTAAAAATGAAATGCCAGAACACAGGCGATGATAAATTAGCCTGTGTTCTTTTTTGTCCTAATATGACTTTCCGTCTGCCAGACAAACACCGGCTGCCCGCTTCGCCTGGGCCTGGCGCAAAGCGTTTTCTACATAGTGGACATGTTGTCGATATTAGTTGGCATAATTAGACAAAAAAAGTAGTCATAAACATGACAAAAAGTCATAGACATGAACTAGGATATAGCGGCGCTGCAGTCTGATCAGGGAGAGCAAAAAAACTGAAAAGGTGGGATGGCCAAGGCCACATGTATGAAAAACTATGAGCTTAAGGTTAGAAACATGTTGGCGCAAATTGCAGTATTGGGGATTATTTTCTGTCCCATTGTCTTCAGCTATTACTCAGGGCAGACAATGGCCGGATTATTACTCGGGATGGTAACAGGCTCGATTTATTTCTTGTATCTTTACCGTCAGGTGGAGAATGTTAAAGTACTTTCTAAAAAACAGGCCGTTGAGCACATCCGGAGTGGCTGGATTATCCGGTTAGGGGTTATGTTGCTGGTGCTTATAGTAGTTAGTCATTTCCTGAAACTGAATGTGCTTGCTTTTATTGCAGGCTTTTTTACCATGCCGGTTCTCCTGTTTATCAATGGTATGGCAATGGTTATCAAGCAGATTGAAGATGCAAAAAAAATGTGATGTAAGGAGGTGGAGAACATGGGCCATGGCGGACATGACATAGGCGGGCATAAGGTGGCGGCATTGGCTGGATTATCCTTTAACCTTGACACCTTGTATATGACCTGGTTAACCATGCTGGTAATTACCGTGGGGATACTCTTTGTCCGTATGAACTGGAAGTTGGTTCCGGATGGCTGGCAAAATTTCGTGGAACTTGTGATTGAAGGATTGTTAGATCAGATTGACTCAACGATAGGCCCGGGTGGCCGTAAGGTTGCAGCACTTATTCTTACACTTTTTCCGTTCCTGCTGGTTTCCAACTGGTTAGGACTCATACCGGGCTTTACCTCGCCGACCAACGATATTAATACAACGCTGGGGCTGGCCTTGATGATGGTATCCATTGCTCACGGCTATGGCATTAAAACCAAAGGCTTGTTTTCACACCTCAAGCATTTTATTGAACCTAATATCTTGTTTTTGCCAATCAATATTATTGAAGAACTGGCTAAGCCGGTGACTCTTTCCTTCCGGTTGTTCGGCAATATTCTGGCAGGCGAGATTCTGATCATTATTTTAGGTATCCTGGTGCCTTATGTAGTACCGACCCTGTGGCTTGCTTTCAGCGTTTTTGTCGGTATTATTCAGGCTCTGATATTTACTATGCTGTCGATGTCTTATTTAAGTAATTCCTTGCAAGAGCATCATGAGGTTAAAAAGGAGGGGTGACAGTGGAACAGGCGTATATTATTGCCGCTTCGGTTATTGCCGCCGCTATCGTTGTAGGATTGGCTGCTTTTGGCGCAGCTATGGGGGATGGAAATGTCACAGCCAAGGCGGTCGAAAGTATTGCCCGGCAACCGGAGGCTAAGAACTCGATCATGGTTACCATGCTCATTTCGGTGGGTTTAATCGAGTCAATCCCAATTATTGCAGCCGTTATAGCCATTGTATTGATATTTACCAATCCCTTTTTAAAATGAAAAATGGGCGCCTGGTGGATATGTTCTGCCAGACGCCTGCCCTACACAAGGGAAGGGGGGATGTACTTGATCGACATTAATGCTACTTTAGTGGCTCAGATTATTAACTTTCTGATTCTTATGGCCATTTTAGCCAGGTTTGCCTATCGCCCCATACTAACGGCACTGACGGCAAGACGGACTCATATTGAAAAAAGTCTTGATGAAGCAGAGCGGGAATTGGCGACGGCAAAACAAATGAGAGCGGAAAGTGAACAGCAAATTATTGAAGCGCGGGTGCAAGCCAGAGCTATTATTGATGAAGCTATCGATCTGGGTGAACAGTCGCGGGAAGCCATTGTTCAGAAAGCAATAGAGGAAAATACCCGGCTGCTAAAAGAAGCCCAGGAAGAAATCGAACGCAATTACCAGCAAGCCATTGTTTGCTTGCGGGCCGAAGTGGCTGTTATGGCTGTGGCGGCCGCTGAGAAAATTATTGAAAAGAATCTGGATGTGGATACCAATACCCGTCTGGTGAAAAAGTTTATCAAGGAATTTTCCAAAGAAAAGTACGGTGAGCTGGCATGAAGGCACGTCTGGCGAAACGGTATGCACAGGCTGTATTTCAGGCTGCCGCAGAGCAGCAGAATGTTCCTGAGGTTGAGGCGGAACTAGCTGTTGTGCAACAAATTTTCGGCGAAGCCGCAGTGCAGGATTTTTTTGATAATCCGGGTGTATCCACAGCGGACAAGAAAGCGGTCATTAGCCGTACTTTCAGTCCGTATCTGTCTCCTTTCACGCAGAACTTCCTGTGCCATATGACAGAGAAGCGGCGGATTAACGTCTTGCCTGACGTCATCAACGCTTACCGGGATTTAGTAAAAGAGTCCCGGAATATCGTTGCTGTAGAGGTTGTAACGGCAGCGCCGCTGGCAAACGAGGATCAGGCGGAACTGGTAACGCAGCTTTCTGTTGTTACCGGCAAAACCATTGAGTTATCTGCACGGGTGGATAAAGGGATACTGGGCGGCCTGATCATTCAGATCGGCGACAAGCGGATCGACAATAGTGTGAAAACCGAGCTAACGAGAATGAAAAATCAAATGTTAAGCAAATAGTTGCGAAAGTGAGGTGAGCAACTCACTATGAAAATACGGCCTGAAGAAATTTCGGTAATTATTCAGGAACAGATTAAACAATACCAGATTGAAAGCAATGTAGAAGAGATCGGTACCGTTATCGAAGTTGGCGACGGTATTGCCCGTTTACATGGCTTGGACAAGGCCATGGCCGGGGAACTGCTGGATTTTGGCGATGGTGTGTATGGTATGGCCCTGAATCTTGAGGAGGACAATGTCGGTGCCGTTCTCCTGGGCGATGAGGTCCGGGTGCATGAAGGCTGTACTGTCAAACGAACAGACCGGATTATGGAAGTGCCTGTTGGCGAGGCGCTCATAGGCAGAGTTGTTGACGCGTTAGGGCGTCCGCTTGATGGTAAGGGAGCGGTAAATACTACACAGTCCCGTCCCATTGAATGGCGGGCTCCCGGGATTGCCGACCGTCAGCCGGTCAAGGAACCCTTGCAGACAGGGATAAAAGCTATTGACTGTATGGTGCCGATTGGCCGGGGGCAGCGGGAGCTTATTATCGGTGACCGGGGCACCGGGAAAACGGCGATTGCCATTGATACCATCCTTAATCAAAAAGGGGAAGAAGTTATCTGCATCTACGTGGCTATTGGCCAAAAGGCCTCTACCGTGGCCAGGGTTGTCAAAACCCTGGAAGACCATGGCGCTATGGAACACACCATTGTTGTGGTCGCAACCGCCTCTGACAGTGCGCCGCTGCAATATATGGCGCCTTATACCGGTGTGGCCATGGGCGAGCATTTTATGTACCAGGGAAAGCATGTGCTGTGTGTTTACGATGACTTATCCAAGCATGCGGCCGCCT
Organism: Sporomusa aerivorans; assembly: GCF_041428895.1. Classification (NCBI taxonomy): domain Bacteria; kingdom Bacillati; phylum Bacillota; class Negativicutes; order Selenomonadales; family Sporomusaceae; genus Sporomusa; species Sporomusa aerivorans. The sequence continues at coordinate 6,353,444 of NZ_CP156926.1, read as the reverse complement.
ACCGGGCCATGTCGCTCCTCTTGCGGCGTCCGCCGGGGCGAGAGGCTTATCCGGGAGATGTATTCTATCTTCATTCCCGCCTGCTGGAACGGGCAGCCAAGCTGGCGGCAGAGCTGGGCGGCGGCTCGCTCACTGCCCTGCCGGTTATCGAGACTCTGGCCGGTGACGTAGCCGCCTATATCCCTACCAACGTTATTTCTATCACCGACGGCCAGATTATTTTAGAGAGTGAGTTGTTTTACGCCGGGACCCGGCCGGCTATTAATGTCGGACTGTCAGTATCCCGGGTTGGCGGCTCGGCCCAGATTAAGGCAACCAAGCAGGTGGCAGGGCGGCTGCGTTTAGATCTGGCGCAATATCGTGAACTGGCGGCATTTGCCCAGTTCGGGTCAGATCTGGATAAAGGCACCAAAGACCTCTTAGAGCGAGGCAAGCGCATGACCGAACTCCTCAAGCAGCCGCAATATAAACCGGCGCCTGTCGAGGAGCAGGTAATCGCTATTTATCTGGGAGTCAGCGGGTATCTTGATGATGTGCCGGTACAGCAAATCAGCCGGTTTGAACAGGAGTTCCTGCAGTATTTGCGCGCTTATCCGGCTATTGGTGACGGGATAAGAGAGAAAAAGTGTATCGAACCGGCGGTAGAGGAATTGCTGAAAACTACCATTAAACAGTTTAAAGCCTCATTTACAGCGAGGTGATGGCATGCCTAACGCATTAGATTTACGCCGGCGTATTAAGGGTGTGAAGAATATCCAGAAAATTACCCAGGCTATGAAAATGGTGGCTGCCGTCCGCCTGCGCAAAGCACAGGAGCGGGTTAAAGACAGTGCCCCCTACTATGAGGGTGTATTATCTATGTTATGCGATCTCGAAAATAGCGGTGAGGATGTAACCAATCCCTTGTTTATACCCCGTGAGGTTAAACGAACAGGCTATGTCGTGATTGGCGCCGACAAGGGCTTGGCCGGCTCGTATGGCAGCAACCTGGTCAAAGCGGTGCAAAGGCATTGTGGTGATAAAGAAAATGTAAGTCTGGTGGTTGTCGGCCGCAAGGTAAGAGATTACTTTCAGCGTCGCAAAGTAGCCATCGACAAGGCCTACATCGGTATTTCCGAAAAACCCGACTACCAGAACGCCAGGATGATAGCTGAAGTTACGCAGGCAGCCTACCTGGCAGGCGGGTTTGACCGGGTTTACCTGGTATATACCAGATTCTTTTCGCCGGCAATGCAGCAAGTGGCTGTGGAAAGTCTACTTCCGATCAATTTGACAGAACAGGCGGTTTCCCGGAGGGTATCAGCGCAGATATACGAACCGTCGCTGGTGTGTGTCCTGGACGAAATGGCGGTAAAGTGGCTGGAGGCTGCCATTTACCGGGCGCTTGTCAATGCTGCGGCCAGTGAGATCGCCGCCAGGCTAAATGCCATGAGCCTGGCTACAGACAATGCGCAGGAACTTATCAGTCAACTGATACTTGAGTATAACAAAGTCCGCCAGGCCAACATCACACGGGAAATTTCCGAAATTGTCGGCGGTGCGGAAGCGTTACGGTGAGAGGAGGGAGCCTATGGCTAGCGGACGGGTTAAACAGGTTATCGGTCCTGTTGTGGATATAGAATTTCCGCAGGATCAGCTGCCGTCTGTTAATAATGCGGTAAAAGTTACCGGCAGGGCCGCAGGCTATGACATCAAGCTGACAGTAGAGGTTATGCAGCATTTAGGCGACAATGTCGTTCGCTGTGTAGCCATGTCGTCGACAGATGGCTTAGTACGCGGTATGGAAGCGGTTGATGCAGGGGTGCCGATAACGGTGCCTGTCGGGAAGGGAACACTAGGAAGAATCTTCAATGTACTGGGAGAAACGGTAGATAATAATGACGCGCCGGTAGAGGCAAGTGAATTCTGGCCTATTCACAGGCCGGCGCCGGCATTTGTGGCCCAGGAAACGGCGACCGAGATTCTTGAAACAGGTATCAAGGTAGTTGATCTCATAGCCCCCTATGCGCGTGGCGGTAAGATTGGGTTGTTTGGGGGCGCCGGGGTAGGCAAAACGGTTTTGATTATGGAGCTAATCCGAAATATTGCAACAGAACATGGCGGATTTTCAGTATTTGCCGGCGTCGGGGAGCGTACCCGTGAAGGTAACGAGCTCTGGCGCGAGATGATGGAGTCGGGCGTTATTAACAAAACGGCGCTGGTTTACGGTCAGATGAATGAACCGCCGGGAGCCAGGATGCGGGTTGGCCTGACCGGGCTGACGATGGCCGAATATTTCCGGGATGTGGCCGGACAGGATGTGCTGCTTTTTATAGATAATATTTTCCGCTTTATTCAGGCTGGGTCCGAGATTTCGGCCCTCTTAGGCCGGATGCCGTCGGCCGTTGGCTATCAGCCCACACTGGGAACTGACGTCGGTACGCTCCAGGAGCGGATTACCTCGACCAAAAAGGGCTCGGTTACATCGGTTCAGGCTGTATACGTCCCGGCCGATGACCTGACAGACCCGGCGCCGGCTGCGACATTTGCCCATCTTGACGCGACAACGGTATTGTCAAGGCAAATTGCCGAGCTGGGCATATATCCGGCCGTTGATCCACTGGATTCCACCTCCCGGATACTGGACCCGTTTATTATTGGCGATGAGCATTATCAGGCGGCCCGGTCGGTACAGGAGATCCTGCAGCGCTATAAAGAACTGCAGGACATTATTGCCATACTGGGGATGGAGGAACTGTCGGAAGAGGATAAGATTGTTGTCGCCCGGGCCAGAAAGGTGCAGCGCTTCTTAAGTCAGCCGTTTTTTGTAGCCGAAGCGTTTACCGGCACTGCCGGCAAGTATGTTCCGCTCAAGGAGACGGTGCGTGGTTTTAAGGAGATACTAAGCGGCAAGTACGACGAGTTGCCGGAAAGCGCTTTTTATATGGTCGGAACTATTGACGAGGTTGTGGAGAAGGCCGGAAGTATGAGGGGGAAAGGCTAGTGGGCAAGAAGTTGCGGCTCGATATTATTAATCCTGACCGCACATTGTATGGGGCCAATGTCAATATGGTGATTGTCCGGGCCACAACCGGCGAGCTGGGCATATTGGCAGGGCATGCACCGCTGGTGGCCTTGCTTGATCCCCGGCCGGTACGTATTCTCCTTGATGAAGGCGAGCACGAGGTCAGCCTTAAAGGGGGAATCATGCAGGTCAAACCGGAGGGAGTGACCATACTGACCTTCCCCTGATGAGAGGTTGGGCGCCGCTTTTAGCAGAAAAATATACTTTCGGAAAAAAAGGCTTAACTCCGGATAGTGGAGTTAAGCCTTTTACTTATATATTTATTGTTCCTGAACTTCAGAAAAGTGAATTACTGTCACGACATCATCAATGTGAATCTGCTTTTCGTAGATGTTTTCGAAAAGGGCGATAAGTTCTTCCACTGTTTTGATATCCGGGTTTTGATGTTCTAACTCACTGGTTGTCAGGTCCGTATACTTTTTGATCAGCACTCTGTCAATCATAGCCCGGTAGAGTTTTTTCTTAGGGCCGTATTTACTGCCAAAGGTAATCCAGACAAGCGAATTTTCCTGGTATGTATCTCTAATATCTCCGGGACGAATGGTAGCAGTCTTTTGACGGGCCATAAGCAACTTTTCATTATGCGGTGAGATAAAGTTAAGTGCATACATCATAATCGCCTCCTGTTGCCACACAATACATTATATTTACTATTATGCATTTACTTCTTTACCCATTCACAAAATCCTGCCATCAGCAGGCTGCTTTTGTTCTGCCTTGTTTACTTTATCCTGACAGAAAGTATGTCTTTCTGCTGGATAAGGGCAACAGCGGCTTACGCTTTCGCCAAAGGATCGGCGTAAGCCTTGTTTACTTTATTAAATTCTAAACTGACGGATAGTTCCTTGCAGTTCCTGGGCCATTTTGGCCAAAGCCTGACTGGAGGCGGCAATTTCCTGCATGGAAGCCGACTGCTCCTCAGTGGCAGCCGAGACAGTCTCTGATTCGGTCGCAGCATTTTTGCTAAGGGCGTCAATCTGCTGTACCGCAGCTACGATATTTTGACTAACGGCTGACATATGCTCAATTGCTGCAGAGATTTCCCGGACTTCATCCGAGACTTCGACCACCATTGCGGCAATTTCGCTGAATGTCTGCCCGGCGGTGTTAACGGCGGCAGCACCTGTTTTTACTTCACGGGTACCCTCATTCATAGCCACAACTGCTTTATCGGTTTCATCCTTAATTTCTGTAATCAAGGTGCCAATCTGTTTCGCCGCTTCCTGCGACTGCTCGGCCAGTTTGCGGACTTCTTCGGCTACTACGGCAAAGCCGCGTCCTTGTTCGCCGGCCCGGGCCGCTTCAATGGCGGCGTTAAGCGCCAGCAGGTTGGTCTGCCCGGCGATACCGGAAATGGTGTCGATAATCTGTCCGATCTCTTTTGACCGTTCACCCAGATGTGCTACCACGTTAGCCGAGGTGTTAACCGTCTGCTCGATCTGAGACATCTGACTCACGGCCTGATCGACCGACTTTTTGCCATCATGCGCTTTGCCGGCAGTTCGGGTGGACTGGGCCGATACCTGGTTGGCATTGGCGGCGATTTTCTCAATTTCGGCGGACATATTGGCTACCAGTGTACTTGTGCTGTTCGCCGCGGCCAGTTGCTGTTCGGCGCCGCTGGCTACCGTTACGATGGAGGTGGCTACCTGATTCGCCGCCTGCGCGGACTGGTCGGCGCTGGCTGTAAATTGCTCTGAGGAAGCGGCAATTTGTTCAGCGGACTGGGCCACCTGGGCAATAAGCTTTTTAATATTCGCATTCATGTGGTTAAAGGCGGTGGCCAGACTGCCGATTTCATCTTTTCGGCTGGCAACGCTGTCGTTTACGCGGACCGCCAGATTGCCTGTCGCCATCTCAGTGACGATCTGCTGGGTATGCTGGAGGGGGTTAATCAAGGACCGTACCAGTATTAAGGACAAACCGCAGGCGGCCAGCAGCGATATAATGCCGATGATGCCTTGGGTAACCATAGAATTCTTTAGTTCCTGCTCGTATTGGAGCTGGCGTTTGCTTACTTCTGCTTCAATCGAGTCATACCAGGCACCTGTTCCCACTGTCCAGCGGTAGGGTTCAAAAAATTTGATATAGCCGCGCTTGGGCAGCGGCTCACTTTGGCCGGGTTTAGGAAACCAGTAATCGCTAAATCCGCCGCCGCCATTAGCTTTAGCGGCATTAAACAAATCCTGCAGCACCAGGCTGCCTCTGGCATCTTTAAACTCCCAGCGGGATTTGCCCTCGAAATTTTTATTGCCCAATAATACGAGGTTAAAGCCCTCATACGTATCAATCCATAAATAATTGCCGTTGTCATAACGAATTTCACGAATAATATCGGTGGATTTTTTCTTAGCTTCTTGCTCGGTAAGAGTGCCTTTTTGCTGTTCTTTATAAATAGATTCAATAATGCTTACCGCGCCCTCTACCTGAAGTTTTAAACTGCGCTCAAACTGTTCCATCAGCGTTTGCCTCATTATTGCTATGTTTTGCTGGGCGTCCTGCTTCATACGATAAAGGTTATACCCAACTAAAACGGCTACTACGAAAAAACAGATTGAGCAGATAGTAACTAGGACTCTTGTGCGAAGACTGTTCATAATCTTACCTCCTAATCCTTATTTTTACTACACTTTCATTTTACCTTGCAATATGTGTTGAAGCAATGAAATTTTTAAACAATTTTGTCGATTGCGATAATTAATGTGATGCATATGTATTTATAAAGTAGAAATTTGTCTTTTTATAGCGAATTTGTATGTTCAGTGAAAATTTAGCGAGGTAATGCCGGTATTTGACTTTTAGAGTAAAGTACGGGGTACTCTATGGAATTTTACATACCCCTTATAAAGAATTATAATAAGTTTTATGTTACATGGCTGAAAGGGGATATCAATGAGACGCACTATTAAAGTAACACTTAAACGTTATTTTTCCAGCCATTTTCGGAAAGATATAATGTCAGGGATTACCGTGGGCGTAATCTCTTTACCGCTGGCGATGGCCTTTGCTATTGCCTCGGGCGTGAAACCGGAATATGGAATTTATACAACGGTAATTGCCGCTGTTCTTGCCGCAGTATTTGGCGGCAGCCGGTACCAGGTTACAGGACCGACCGGTGCCTTTATTCCCATTCTGCTATCCATTGTGTTGACTTATGGCTATGAAAACCTGTTGCTGGCCGGTTTAATGTCAGGTATTATACTGATGGTCATGGGATTGTTGCACATGGGAAACCTGATTAAGTTTATACCCCGACCGGTGACTATTGGTTTTACCGCGGGTATCGCCGTAAATATATTTACAGGCCAGATTGCCAATTTTCTCGGACTGACAGGACTTGAACGGCATGACAGTTTTATTGCCAGTATGCGGGACATTTTTGTTCATCTGGACACAGTGAATGCCTATAGCATTATAACCGCTTTGTTTTGTCTGGGGATGATTTTGCTTACTCCCCGGTTTTTGCCCAAGGTGCCGGGTTCCCTTATCGGTCTTTTGAGTTCCACGCTGCTTGCGGCCTTTGTTTATCCCGGGCAGATACAGACCATTGCTTCCGCTTTCGGGGGCATACCCAGCACGCTGCCGCATTTCACCCTGCCGGTGTTAACCTGGGACAGGCTGGAGCAACTGGCACGGCCGGCTTTTACCATTGCTATGCTGGGGGCGATTGAGTCGCTCTTGTCGGCCGTGGTCGCCGACGGCATGACCGGTACGCGTCACAATAGTAACCGGGAGCTTATCGGCCAGGGGATTGCCAACATAGTGGCGCCGCTGTTTGGCGGCATTCCGGCCACCGGGGCCATTGCCCGTACGGCTACCAATATCAAAAGTGGAGCGGCCACACATTATTCCGTAATTATTTCGGCATTATTCGTACTGGTTACTTTACTCCTGTTTGCCCCCTACGCCGGCAGTATTCCGCTGGCGAGTATGGCGCCGGTACTGATGATTGTAGCTTATAATATGAGTGAACATCATGCTTTTATTGCCATTTTAAGAACTCGCAGCAACAGCGCCGGTATATTGATCACCACTTTCTTCTTAACTGTGCTGGCCAATCTTGCGGTTGCTGTCGAGATCGGGCTGCTCTTGGCCATGGTGATTTTCGTGAAGCGCATGAGCGATATTCTGGTGGTAACCAAGGTATTGCCTGATCCTGAGAACCACCTGTCCCGGATTTCGGCGCAGGACCGGCTGAATAGCCATGACTGCCCGCAGATTAGTATTTTTAGCATAGAAGGGCCGCTTTTTTTTGGTGCGGCCCAGATGTTTTCCCAAAGCTTGCTGGAGACTATCCGGTATAATCCCAGGATTGTTATTTTGCGATTAAGCAAGGTGCCGTTTATGGATCTGACTGGGGAAGATCACCTGTGCACCATCATAAAAAGCCTGCAAAAAAGAGGAATTGCGGTACTGGTATCCGGCTTGAATGAACAGCCTGAAAAAATGCTGCATATCACAGGCTTGTATGACAAAATAGACAGGGAACACTTCTTTCCCCATACTGTCCACGCTATTACGTATGCACTGCAACATACCGACCCCGAATGCTGCCGGAAGTGCCGGAGCCGGATTTTCCAGGGATGCGGGGCGACGGCGACGGACCCGGCGGCAGAGGAGATTTCGGCCTAAAGGATTTCACCGTCCTTCCGCGAAGTTATATTCATTGCAGCAGACTGTACGATCAGTTACGAGGCTTTCTTGGACATAGTGACGAAAGGGGGAGACTGATTATTTGCGGAATGAACTGGTATAGGGAACAGCTGGAGAGGGCGGAAGATGACCTTAAAAGGCTGGAGGAATTGCTGCAGATGATGCATGACCGCTATAAACTGCCGCTGACCAATCCGGCAGAGATAGAAAACTTAAGTCCGGATATTATTGCCGTCTATCAGGAGCTTACTGCCAGAAAGAACGAGCTGCTGGCGGCAAAAACCCCGCAGGGTTAACTGCGGGGTTTTTGCTATCTTATTGTACAGTATCATCAGATTCTTCACTCATGGTTTCTGAATAGGAGGCTTCATTAGCGAAAAACTGGCTGTTGTCGCTGAACTTATCTGTTGCGTTTTCAAGTGTATCTTCGTCATCATAGGCATGGGCGGCAATAATTAGCTGCGCGTCAGATACACTGGAAAACATCCCGGAAATAAGTTTTGGCATGAAATCCCTCCTTATTATAGATTATATTTAGTTTCTCCAATTTTTTTGGTTTCATAGCAGCCGGTCTGCTGGCAATTTATTTATCAGCAAAGACAACCTGGCATAAAAAATAACAAAACGGCCGGATAGGCCGCTTTGTTATTAACAGGGGGTTATTGGGAAGATTTGGTACTAGTGAGAGTTTCTTGCTTCTTAAGAACATCGTTGGTAGCCTGTGCTTGTTGCACTGATGTTTTGTCAGCGGCGGACTGGCCTTGTTTGGCGCCTGAGCCGCCCGGTAAATCTTTAAATCCCATTCCACTCACCTCCGTCACTAGTATTCCCTCAATTTGGATAAATATACCACTATGCGGCTTTTTTTCCAAAGAGAAAGGGGTGGCATAGTTACCACCCCGGATCATTATTTGCAGTTCTTTGTATCTTTTTTGGCGCTGGGGCAAATTTCTTTGCCAAACTCTACATTCGCTTTACCGCTTTTGCAGTTTTTCTCGCAGCATTCCTGTTTCTTTGCCATTTTCTCACCTCCTCTTATTAGAGTCGGAGGCGAGTTTGTCAGTCGTCGGTTATCCCTTGAATCATGAATTTGGCGGCCTGGTAAACGACGGCGCCGACAGCTACCGCCTTGAGTACTGAAGCCACGTCAAAATCCATGTCCATGTCCATACCCAACACCGACTTACGTTTTTTTCTGTAAAACATATTTACCACCTCCTCATTCGATAGTGTAACCAAGCAATAAAAGTGAAACACGAAGTAAGAACTGGATGCAATCCCAGAAAAAACGGCACTTAATAATCTGTACGAAAATTACGATAAAATAAATAGATGGAAAATATTCACACCGGGGAGGCGATCGAGATGGTGAATAAAGTTATGCCTGTATATAAACTTGACTTTTCTAACCGGGATGATCGCGGTGCATCCGATGACAACAGGCGAAAGCCACAACGGAATATACCTTTCAAAGAGATATTAGCCAGGGAATTGGCCGGTACGGCCAAACTGCCTGTTAGCAGAAAGTAGAGCCAGGTGGCTCTGCTTTTTTATTTGAAAATATTTTTGCATCGCGATGGGTTTTGTCACCAGAATTTGTGAGTTGGCCGGGTGCTGGCTGAGCATAATATAAATAGCAAATAAAATCAGCTTTGGGTTGCGGCTTTACGAAGTTTTACTTTACGATAAAGGTGAGTTAGAGATGAATGTAAAAAGTGGCCTGGAGATTGTCAGGAGACATCAGGAATATGTAGAAAAAATCAAGGAGCTGGATACTGCCCTGCACCGGCTTGAGGAATTTGGCTATACCAAGACCGTGCTCAAAGAGGAATTGGCCAAATTAACTACCGATTTGCAGACGCTGGAAAGTACACGTTTTCAGGCGCTGGACCCGGTAATAATAACCAAATCGCAGCTTGGCGGGCGCTCGTAGTTAAGCGTGGCAGAAGGACTGACCTTGGGTCAGTCCTTCTGTTATCCTGATAGCTGTATCGCTTTCGCCTGAATAAGGGCGGCAGCGGATATTTTTTTGTCAACAGATTTGGTGTTACGTAATTTTTCCTTACAGGTCATCAGCACAGACGGTTTCGGTTCCCTCGACGCACTTGAATTCATTGCAGCTTTCGCCGCTGCTGACATAGTCGAAGAATTCATTGCCGCCTTTTAAATTTTTGCCATTCCAAAAACTATAGATCTGGCATTCCTCTTTGCTGGACAAACTATCACCTCCCGGTTGTATGGTGGTGTTAGTTTACCCCGACATATGCGGCAAAATCCTCAAAACCAAGACGGACAATAGTTTAGCCCAAACATTTACCGGGACGGTCATGGTTCTGGTATAAGCAATGATCCTGGCAATGAGAGGCAATACGGCTTCACCCGGTACTTTTTCCGTGACGATACGGGCGGCATGTGCCTGCCGGCCTGCATTACCGCCGGCGGAGGTGTTTCCCGGTATGACGCTCAGGTAATGTTCTCTAATTGATGATGACCGGCAGGCCGATGGAAAATATTCTTTGCTGTTTAAAAAACGCAAACAATGTAAAATAATGAAGGAAATTTTAACCAGAGAGAGAATAAAAGATAGTATTCTAAGAAGAATTAAGCAATGATTTCTTAGTTCTTTACTATGAGGTGGGAGTCATGAAAGGGACTGTTGTTGGGACTTGGGTCAATACGGCTCACAAAGTGTGGGGCGAAGCGTTAACTGAGGCAGCTATGCAGCATGTCGGCTGGGAAGCTGACAAGATGTTTTTGCCTACCGAAGAAGTCGACGATGCCAAGCCGAAAGCCTTTGTACGCTATTTAGCAGAACATACCGGAAAAAGTCAGGATGAAATCTGGTTAAACATCGGCAAAGACAATGTCAAAACCTTCGCTCAGGCCTATCCGGCTTTTTTCCGTCAGGAAAGCCTGTATTCTTTCCTTAGATCGATGTATGATGTTCATGTGGTTATGGTGAAACGGATACCGGGTGCTCAGCCGCCCGAATTATTGATTGAGCCTGTATCTGAATACGGCGCCATCTTAAGCTACCGGTCCAAACGCGGGATGTTTGGCTATATGAAAGGTCTTTTGGCAGGAGCTGCCGAATACTTTAAAGAAGATATTAAGACCGAGATTACTGAATCTTCGGCCGAGCATCTGAAGATGCTGATTACTTTTCCCAAACCGATTACGCAAACAACGGTATTTCGCATTAACCGACTTTTGTCTTTGGGTGTCATGAGAAGCATTCCGGCGAAAATTGGCGTGGCTGTTGCCGTGATATCACTGGTCGTTAATGGATTGCTGGCCGGGCTGGGTGTGAGCGTGCCTTTCTGGTCGGCGCTGTTGAGCGGCGCGGTGGCGGCCGGCGGCGCGGCACTGCTGCTTAGACCCTTTGCCGCCATCAAAAAAGAATTGGCAAGCATTCAAGAGCGGCGGTATTTCACTGAGACCACGCTTAAATCAAATGATGAGTTTGAAGATATCATGCAGATGCTGTCTCAGTACAAAAAGCGGGTTAAGAGCGAGTTTATCGGCTTTAAGGGCGTCACCGACGAGATGAATAAATATGGTGACGATTTTAACTCCTTAGCCGCCCGGATGAAGGATACCTCGGATGAGATATCCGGTGTGGTGCATGATGTGGCCACTGCCGCCACTAACCAGGCTATGGAGACCGAAACGGCCGTCGGTATCTTAAACGGCAATCTGGAGACATTGCGTACGGTAGTGACTGAACAGAGTCACAACAAAGAGCAGCTGGAAGCCGCTGTGGATGAAATTAATAAGGGGTTTGCCGAAGTGCAGGCATCCAGTTCTAAACTGGAGCACAGTCTGGACAAGTTTGCCGAGGTGAAGCAGTCGGCCGAGAACCTTCAGAATCAGGCCACAAAAATTAATGAAATTACCGGCATGGTGGCCGCTATCGCCGGCCAGACCAACCTGTTGGCCCTGAATGCCGCCATTGAAGCCGCCCGGGCCGGAGAACAGGGACGCGGTTTTGCCGTGGTAGCGGAAGAAGTCCGGAAACTGGCCGAACAGTCGCATCATCACTCGGACAGTATATCAAGTGATTTAAAAGTACTTATGGACATTATCGGTGATGTTGTCCAGATGATAGAAGACGAGTTTGACATACTGGCTGCCGAGAGCCGGCAGATGAATGCCGTAGTGACCGCCAACACGCGTCATGTCAGCAATATTCATCTGGTAGCCGAAAATATTGTGGATATGATTACCAAGCTGGAAAGGGAAATGACAGGACTTAACCAGGTGTATGGGAAAATTGAGTCGCTGGCTGCCATTTCTGAAGAGAACTCAGCAGCAAGCGAAGAGGTCAGTGCTTCGGTGCATGTTTACAATGAGAAGCTGCAGGACATGATGGGCAGAATCACTGAGTTTAAAACGGTGATTCAGCACTTCAGTGAGGATATTAACACGTATCGTACTTAAGTTGCACCAGAGGCGGGGGCGAACCCCCGCCTTCCGTCTGCTTAAGACACGCCCGGGCTTGTGGTTTTTGCATGAAACCCATGTATATTTGTGATATTAATTGAGAGAACACACTTGGAGGTATATAATGATTCGCGAGCGCCGTAACAAAGCTAAGCTGGAGACATATTATAATAAATTTGTCACAGAAGGTGTTGTCGACCCCAATGTTCATCCCTGGATAGCTGAATCCTGGCAGCGCAGCCAGGAGAGCGGAGTGGGCCAGGAAAGCTTCTGTCTTGCTGTCAAACTGTCCGGGGAAGAGCTTGTCAAGCGCCGTGAGCGCTACAGTCAGGCTATGGACTTTCTGGAAGGGTTATATGACGAAATTAAAGAGCACTTTACTACTTACAATTTAAGTATGCTGCTGTTGGATCAGGATTTATATGTCCTGAAAAATTATGCAATGCCGTTTTACCAGAAAACAGCGGGTGAGCTCGAAGGCGCCCGCATGCTCGAGGAGGATATCGGCACTTCCAGTGTCGGCATTGCTTACAGGCACAAAGTTCCGTTTCTGATGTTCGGACCTGAGATGTGGATCAAGGATTGCCAGAACGGCGATGCCTGCTCGGCGCCCATTCTGATTGACGATCAGGTCAAGTTCATTGTCACGGTGGTGTCGATTCAGCAGGAAGAGTTGCCGCATAGCGCCATGGTCGCCATGGTGTTAAGTATAAAATACGCCATGGAGCAGCACCTGCGCATGGTCGCCAGCCTTACCGCCAAAGATACTATTTTAGATGCTGTGCCGCTGGCTGTATATCATATTTTGCCGGGCGGCGAGGTCGCCTATGCCAATAAGCTGGGCCACAGCCGTTTATCCGGGATTGTGCCGCCGGGCAGTGAGGATAAGGAAGAGGGACCCAACTTAAGCGATGTGTTGTTAAATTACCGGCATACACCGCTGTATAAAGGTTTTATGGGGGTACCGTCCTATAACCGGGAGGTAACCTGGATAACACCGCGCAAAACGTATGAGGATATTACGACGGTAGTGCCGTTGGCAGGGGATGACGGTGATGTCGACAGTATTGTAGCCGTTTCTTTACCCATCGAAGACTTACGGACTCTGGTAGCTCATACTGCCGGCTACACAGCCCGTTACAGTCTGTCCAGCATGGTAGGCTCCTGCCATGTATTTACGACCATGCAGGACAAAGCAGGCCGTACGGCCAGACATGATTATCCCCTCCTGTTACAGGGTGAGCCGGGAACCGGTAAACAACGGCTGGCGCATGGCATTCATCAGGCCAGCTCGCGGGCTGCCGGTCCGCTCATCGCGGTCAAAGGCGGTGATATGCCGTCCGAGATACTGGAAGTGGAGCTTTTTGGCCGTGGCGGCAGTGAGGCCGAGGGACGCCCGGGTAAGTTGGAATTGGCCAGCGGCGGTACAATGTTCCTGGATGAGGTCGAAAAGCTGTCGGCCGTTTTGCAAGGCAAGCTGGCTGAGACCTTGGAGACCGGTTCCCTGTCGCGGGTAGGTGAAAATGTCAGCCGTCCGATTGATGTCCGGGTCATCGCCGCCAGTGACACCGATTTGAAACGGCTTGTCGAGAAAAGCGTATTTTCCGCCCGGTTGTATGACATCGTTTCACGGGCTGTTGTGCGTGTTCCGCCACTCAGGGCCCGGCGCGAGGATGTGCCCCATCTGGCCGCCCATATTATCGAAGAACTGGCTGCCCTGCATAACCTGCCGGTCAAGGAACTGGCTCCGGACGCCGCCGAATTAATTATGAGCTACGACTGGCCGGGTAATATTAAGCAGCTTCAGGGCGTTGTGGAACAGGCCTTCTTTCGGACCAATGGCGGGGTCATTACCCGCAATGAGATTAGCATGCCGGGAGAACAGGGCTTAAGTAGAGCCTGGAAAGAGGACAAAGACGCCTTTGTGGAGGCCTGGAAGGCAGCCGGCGGCAATATCAGCCGCCTGGCCAATATGCTGGATGTCAGCCGGGTAACGTTATACCGGTATCTGAAGAAATACGGGCTAGACAAGGATTAGCAGAAAACAGGATAGCCGCAGGCTGGTGTAAAGCATGGTGGTGCACCAGTGCGGCCGGATGCAGCTATCTTACTCATAGTATTGTTAGGAGGAACCCGATTTTGCGACTGAGAAAGAAGCCCTGGGTGGCAGAGGCCCTGACTGGCTTTTCCGATATTGTACTACAAAATGCCGGTGAGGAAATGCAAGGCAAGTGGGCCGGTTTATTTGCCCGGAATTGGCCGCTGCATGTGGAATTAGGCGCCGGCAGGGGCAAGTTTGTCTCCGGGATGGCAGAGCAGTACAGTCAGACTAATTTTGTCGGTCTTGAAGCCCAGCAGGATGTGCTTTATTACGCTGCCCGGAAAATCAGGGAGAGGGAGTTGGCCAATGTCCGTCTGCTGGTATTTAATGTATTTGAGATTGAGACTGTTTTTGCACCAGGGGAAATTGACAGGTTGTATATTAATTTCTGCGATCCCTGGCCGAAAAACCGCCATGCCAAACGGCGTCTTACTCATGCCGGGTTTTTAGCAAAATATCGGACTGTACTAAAACCAGGCGGTCAATTGTGGCTTAAAACAGACAACAGGCCGCTGTTTGAGTTTTCTTTGGAGCAGTTTGCCGAATTCGGCCTGACACTGGATAATATCAGTTATGATCTGCACAACAGCGGTTTTACCGATAATGTTATGACCGAGTATGAAACAAAGTTTAGTTCACTGGGGCAACCCATCTACCGTTGTGAGGCAACTTTTTAAAAAGGGTAGCAACACTGACGGGTTAGCGAGCATACAATACACTAAAATCCTTTTTTGTGGGGAGTGTGTTGCTATGCCGCGTCACTCGTCTGGTACAGGCAGAGTCCTGCCAGTGCCGCCGCTTGACCTGGAGGAGGTCAAGTTCTGGCTGCATATCATGGAAGACCATGCCCTGTTTATTAAAACCGGCTTACCATACGATAAAACAGATCTGATTGAAGAGGCGGCCTCGTTTGAACGCGAGTTTGCTGATTTGCGTGTGCGGGCCGACCGGCTGCAAGGTGACAAGAAATTTTCTGAGCTGATTACAGATACTATTGGCTCGCTCAAGGAATTTATCAGATTTAAGAAGCTGCTGTTAGAAATGTCGTTGGTAAATACCCTGGGGAGCGCGCTGCCGCCGCTGTTTTTCGATCATATCATCCGGGAAGCCGAGTATTTTATGGCAATCCTGGAGAAAATGCGGGAGGGGAAGCGGTTTACGGTCATTCAGGCGCTGGAGGTAGATTTTTGGCTTAGAATTATGGCTGAACATACCAAGTTTATCGACAACCGGATTGATCCGTCTGAACGCAGTTTGCTGGGTGTAGTCAGGGGCTATGAAGACGAATTTGATGATTTGACAATGCAGGGACGGGACTATGTGAGCTTTTTCGAGCATCAGTCACAGGATTTACCTGCCTATAGCCGTTTTCTTCAGGATAGTCGTACAGCCACTGCACGGCTTAGGGACTTTGAGCAGGCTGCCTATGATATGATTGTCAAGAACAGGATGCTTAGTACGATCTCGGCAACCATGGCCGATCACTTTCGGCGGGAAGCCGACCATTTTCTGCTGGTATTAACTATGATGGAAAAAGGCGTAATCAAGGTGGAACGGGAAGAGTCTTCTTTTAAGCATAAGAAGCCTAAATTTGGCGTAAATGTTGCTGCGGCTCCCATTGAAAGCCCTGTGGTGATTGCTGCCGACAAAGGCAGTGAAGCTGTTTCCAAGCCGGTTGTTGAAGAAACCATTGATGATATTGCGCTTGACTGTACGCCGGGTAGCGACCGGGAAAACATAATGCAGCCAGAACCCAAGGCTGAGAGTGCTGGAGCTGAAACTGGAGCTGGAGCCGGCGATGCCGAAATTGTGGAAAATAGTTCCAAGCCGGAAGCGACTGAGGTCGCGGTTAAGGCAAAGATCGTAGCTTCGGAAAAACTGGCGAAACCTTCTAAACCGCCGGCGGAAGCTAAAGATAATAAGCAGGCAAAATATAAATGGGGTGGCCATTGGCCACGCCAACTGGGAAAAATTAAATTATAAATGACTGAAAAATAGCCCCTCCCGCCTTAGGCGGGAGGGGTTTATCTATTAATAGCGAATTATTACGGCAACAGGGCAATGCTGGATAATATCTGCCGTCTGGTGTTAGTGACAGCCAGCGGGGGGCCGCCTGCTAAATCGATAAGGCTCAAATCGGCAAACAAGTTGCTGGTGCCAATGGCTAATTGGCTTTCGGGGATCAGATATAAACGGGACAAGGAGCGGCCGATAGCCAGACGGTCGATGATTTTGGCCGTTTCGAGATCGATAGTAAAAATAGAAGCACCGTCCTCATTGACTATATAGGCAGTTTTGTTATCAGCGGCTACGGCTGCATGACAGGGATAGGCTGCCAGGCCGCTGGGGCAGCTCGGGCATTGTATGGTTACGACGGCCGGTGACGAGGTTTTGCGGTTCAGGTTAAATAGAGCAACCCCCTCGCCGGTAAAAGCAGTGTTGGTAAAGGGTACAATCAGCCGGCTGCCGGCCGAAATGATGTTAGTGGGGATACCGGCGAAATCATATTGCCATGAAATTGTGCCATCCGTGCCTATTTCCATGACAGTTCCGCCGGCGCTATGTTCCCAGGCGGTATAGATTTTTGCGTCGTGTGTTGCCAGGCCGACGCAGCTGGCTTTGGCCAGCGGGGTTCCTAAGAGCTTGGTCGACATGGTAGTTAGGTCCAGGTGGTGCAGGCTGCCGCTCGGTTCAGCAAGATAGGCGCTAGCCGGGTCGGCTTCCGCTAAGACGAACTGTGCAGGATAAGGAATGTCGAGCGGCAAACTATAAAGTGACATACTTGTCAGGTTGACAGCCAATAGGCTGTTCTTGCCGTTAGTTCCGGCACAGGGTAAGTACGCTTTGGTATAATCAGGAGTAACGGCCAGTTCGGTAGGCGTCAGCGTGGCCGCGAAACTAAGTTCGGATAATATTTCGCCACTAGGCCCGTCGGCAATAATTACGGCATGGGTAGCAGCGTCCACAGCCAATAATTTGTAAGGCTTTACCCCATGCGATCACCTCTTTTTACCTGAAGTTTTGTATTGGATGTAAGTTCCCCCTATATAGTATTGGGGCAACTGCCGTTTTGTTAACGTGTTTTCGGAGGGAGCGAAAGGATATGAAAGACAAGCAGGCCAGGGGCTTCCCCAAGCTTTGGGTAAGTCCGGCTGAGGCAGTATTCTTTATTGCCGGTATTTTATTTATTATTGGTTGCATTAATGTATTTAGCGCCAGTTTTGTACTGGGGGGCCAGCTGTTTCATGACGGTTACTTTTTTCTCACCCGTCATTTAGGGTCTTTTGCCATTGGGTTTGTAATTATGATTACCGCCGCCCTGATTGATTACCGTAAAATTCGGCGGGGCTGGCTGCTTTTCGGGATAATCGCAGTGATTGGACTCTTGCTGGCGGTACATTTTGCGGGAGTTGACGCCAACGGGGCCAAGCGCTGGCTGAAGATTGGCGTTAAATTTCAACCTTCCGAGTTTGCCAAACTTGCGGCAATTGTCCTTACGGCAGCGTATTTGGGAGCCCAGCTCGACAGGGGCCGGACGGTAACGCTGTATTCCTGGCCGCTTGCCGTTACACTGCTTATGGGTGTATTGGTGCTCAAACAGCCGGATATGGGGACCGCCGCTGTGATTGTCGGCCTGTCTTTAGTGCTATATATCGTGGCAGGTATACCGAAACAGGAATTATACTACCTCGGGCTTGCTGGTGCAGGTATGACGGTCTATTTAGTATATGCGGCTGCTTATCGGGCGGAACGCATTTGGGCCTGGCTGGACCCCTGGGCATATCAGCAGACTTCCGGTTATCAAACAGTGCAGTCGCTGCTGGCTATAGGCTCTGGCGGTTTCTTCGGATCGGGCCTTGGAATGGGAGCCAGTAAATTTCATTATCTGCCGGAAGCGCATACGGATTTTGCCTATGCCGTATTATGCCAGGAAATGGGCTTCCTGGGAGCATTGCTGGTACTGACACTCTTAGGCGCCTTGGCCTGGTACGGAGTACAAATTGCCAGCCGGGCGGCAGACGGCTATGGTTTTCTGCTGGCTGCAGGCGTAACGACACTGGTGGTTGGGCAGGCTGTCGGCAATATCGCCATGGTGTCCGGTGTATTTCCGGTGACCGGTGTACCTTTGCCGTTTATTAGCTTTGGCGGTACCTCGCTCATTGCCAATTGCGCAGCCATCGGGCTTTTAATAAGTGTCGGGCGAAGGACAACCGCCAAAGTGTTTCAACCCGGGGGCGGACGCCCGCAGGTAAATCGATCCCGGCTTAAACTGGTTAAAAAAGAGGCACGTCCGACAGGTGCATAAGTAAAAGGTTTAAAGGCTCTCTCTTGTGGCAATAATTACAAATGAAATTACTTTATTTGTGATTATGAGGAGATTGGCATACGTCAATTTCCTGAAAGGGGAGCTTTGCTGTGATTTGGCTAATCCGGGCAGGCGCATATCTTTTTAGTGGATTAACAATTTGGCAGCTTTTCCAGGGAGCAGGAATGCCGGATGTGGGAGTGCTTAATAAGCACCTGGCGCTTGATCAAGCACATGGTATGGTGTTTGGCGTATGTGCCGGCTTTAGTGCTTATACAGGACTGGACGTGACATTGATCCGCTTGGCCTGGGCCCTGTCAGTGCTGTATCGCGGGGCAGGGTTGGCATTATACATTCTTGCTTTCGTAATTATGCCTGTATCTTAATAGCTATTTATATACAGACAATTCGGCAGGGGAGCGCCTGCCGAATTTTTTTGTGCCGTTGAGTGACATTTCCTGATTGATTCACATAAAATACAATAAGTCAATGAGAGGAGGCTTCTTTATGAGGAAAAAGACCAGACATCAGATGTATGTTAAACCTAAAACAAAAGTTATGAAGATGCATGATGATATGATGGCTGACATGTGTGATATGGACGATATGTGCGATATGGACGATATGGATGACTGCGATATGGAGGACATGGATGACTGCGATATGGAGGAAATGGATGAGTGCGGGATGGAATCCGGTCACCATCATATGTATGACAAGAAAAAGGGTAATATGAAGATTATCTGCGGCGAGGTGCCGAAGTGTACAATTTTAGCCCACGCGTATGTTCCCTGGCAGTGCTACGAGCAAGCATTCACTCCTCCGGAGGCACTCATGAAAGGTACATTGTTCCCTGAACTGTGGGGCGTCTATAGAATTCCGAAGTAGAGTATGATTGGAGGTGCAAATATATGAAGTTGGAAAAACAAATGGCGTTACTTAGAAAGATACAGGAGATGGAGTTTGTAGCCATTGAACTCAATTTATATCTGGACACCCATCCCTGCGACCGGGATGCAATCAACGATTACAATTGTGCTGCAGAAATGCTCAGGAAATTGAAGGACCAATATGAGTGCGAATTTGGACCGTTGCTAAACTTTGGCTTTGGCGGTGTATCCCGGGAACCTTGGCAGTGGATACAAGGACCATGGCCGTGGGAAATTTAATTTTGTAAGAAGGAGCAGTGGATATGTGGATCTATGAGAAGAAACTGGAGCATCCTGTTCGCGTCACCTGTCCGGACGTAAAATTCGCCAAAATGGTAATAACGCAATATGGCGGCCCTGACGGTGAGTTGTCTGCGTCCTTAAGATACTTAAATCAGCGGTATAGTATGCCGACTGATAAAATAAAAGCGCTGTTAACAGATATTGGCACGGAAGAATTAGCACATATGGAAATGATCGCTGCCCTGGTACACAAGCTTACACAGGGTGCCTCGTGTGAGGATTTCAAGGCCGCCGGCTGGGAGGGGCAGTTCATACAACATGATTGTTCCTTGTTTTATGCCGACGTAAATGGTGTACCCTGGTCGGCTAAATATATTGCTGCCCTAGGTGATCCGATTACTGACCTTACCGAAGACATGGCGGCAGATGGTGCGATTGCGTAAAGGCAACTAGCTACAAAAAGCCTTATTCCTTGCGTGTTTGCGGTTTTTGATTTTGTAAGACTGAGCATCTATGCTGCATATTCGTAAGGACAACCTTACCACGATGAAGACAAGCCTCCCCTACTCTAATATCACAATGCTATTGGATAGAAATAGTGTTAAGATAGTTGTAAAGAATATTTTGCAATTATCAAGATAATCCAGAAAAAAACACCAAGAACGTGCGCATAGGAAACGTATTTGGTGTTTTTTTCTGTCTCTATATAACTTTTAGATATTTCTTATACTACTCCTGATCTATGGAATAATGGATAAGTTTTGGCGTTTAAATGTGAAAAAATCACCCATATTCTCGGTTTTATAAAAATTATACATAATAAAAGCTTGACTAAAACGATTTTTTCACTTAGAATATAAACAATGGAGGTTTTAATATGCTAATTAATTTTAAAGTATCAAATTTTATGTCTATTGACCAACTACAAGAATTATGTATGATAAGTGGTAAAGTAAGAGGTAAACGTGAGCATTTACATATTAGTAGAGATATAAGTTTATTACGTCTTAGTACAATATATGGTGCAAATGGGTCGGGTAAATCTAATCTTATTAGTGCATTAGAATTTGCTCAAGAAACAATTATTCAGTCAATTCCTAAAGGATATATTAACAAGTATAACAGGACAAATAAGAGTAATATAAATAATTCTAGCCATTTTGAATTTCATATAAAGATAGATAAAAAATATTATTCGTATGGTTTTGAAATTATTTTGAATAAAAGTAGTATTGTATCAGAATGGCTTTATGAGCTTTCTACCGATAACCATAAGATTGAAATATTTTATAGAAATCTAAAAGATAAGAAATTCTCTTTAGGCAAGTATTTTATAAATCAAGATATATTAAATAGGTTAAAAATTTATTTTGATGATGTGAGATACCAAGATTCAGTTTTGTTTTTATCTGAAATGAATAGGAACAAATCAGATTTATATAAGAAAAAGAGTGACTTGTCGGTTTTTAGAAATGTATTTAAATGGTTCGATAGTTGCTTAGATATAAATTATCCAGATAAAGTATTCTCGAACTATTCATATTTTATGAAAAAAGCATATTCGGAAGAAATTTGTGCGACTATAAAAGCTTTTGACACTGGAATAACAAATTTTAAAATTATTGACGCTAAGAGAGAAGAATTAAACAATACAGTACCAGAAAATATATTGAACAAAATTTGGGAAAAGTTAGAAAAGGAAATTATTAAATCAAAAAAACAAAACTTAGATGTTGATGCTATTGGAGTTATTCTAAGAAGCAACAAGGATTTTTATATTTTTGAAGTTAATAAAGAATATGATATTGAAATAAAAACAATAGAGTTTGAGCATGGAAATTGCGGTACCTTTAAGTTATCAGAGGAGTCGGATGGTACTAGGCGGATACTAGAATTAATAGAAATATTATTTTCAGAAAACAATAATAAGATTTATGTGATAGATGAAATAGATAGAAGCTTACATCCCTCATTAACAAAGCAATTTATTAAATCATATCTTAATTCATTAGGAAATAGGAAGACACAGTTAATTGTGACAACACATGAATCAAGACTATTGGATCTTGATTTATTGAGAAGAGATGAAGTTTGGTTTATGAATAAAAATGCAAATGGCAATTCAGAACTCTATTCATTAGAGCAGTTTAATGAAAGATTTGATAAAAAAATAGATAAAGCTTATTTAGAAGGAAGATATAGTGCTATTCCAAATTTTAGGGAGGAGTAGCCTATGATTGATAGTGATTTATTTAGTAGGCGTAATATGGGTCAACTTAAAATAAAAGCAAAATTAGTGGTTTTTTATGATTTGAAAGAAGATAAAGATTTACTAAATGAAATCCGTAATAAATACAACACTTGTATGTGCCAATATTGTGTTATTCCAATACATATTGAAGGAAACCTTATAAACGAAACTAGCATAAAAAAATATATAAGAAACCATATAACAGGCTATAAAAAAGACTTAGATATAGTATGCATTATCAAAACCAATATACTTCAATTAAGCGAATACAATATATTTAAATCAATTGATAGTTTTCAAATGTGGCTTCAAAACCTTTAGTTTAATTAATCCCCCAAAAAGAAAAAGATTCAATAGATGGCCGTCTATTGAATCTTTCCAAAAACAGTTTCACATTAAGTGGATATTTTTCCTTATTAATTCTACTTTAGATAGTGAATATTGTCAATGTTTTTGGTAGCAATTTAAATGCACATAAGGAGTGAAATTTTGCTGCATCTGTTTTCTTTATTAAGGGTTTATACATAGACAATAAACATATGCATATTTAAAGGAGGATATACTACTAATGAGAGCAACAAAAATTAAAATGAAACCTGGATGTGGAACTTCTAACAATTTATTGGAAATTGATAGTATTTATTTAACAGGAACTGATAATGATGGATTTTACAAAAAAGCTGTCGTGCATGACTACTTAACAAAAAATCCTGGAGGAATTCAAGTAAATATTTCTCCATTTCCGAACTTAATGCCTATGACAAGCCCATCACCCAACTATGAAAAATATGTAAAATCTACACCAAATAGTACAACAGGTGATAATCTGTTAAGCTTGCCTAGGGAATAAGGTTGGTGATTGGATGATAATTAGCGGTAAACGAATACAAAATGTTGATAAATATCTTTCTGAGTTTCAAGAAGGCGAGAATTTTTATGTGGGTCTCCCAGATGCAAGAATATATTATGATGAATTAACAAAATATAGTGTGCTAGATGACCTATCAGGAACACTCAGTTTTCTACCTCGACCACTTAAGCGGATTACAGATTTTAATGCAAACGGAAGATGGTTTCCTGAAAAGTCACTTCCAATGGAAGATAGAACTTTTGAGAGTGAATATCATATTGTAGATTGGCATGGTACTGACCATTATGGAACCCGTTACTATACTCGTAAATGTTATCAACGAAGATTTATTACGCCCCCAGAGATTGAATTGACCTATTCTAACGGCTTATTAATTTCACCACTATTGGTCTATTCACAAGACAATAAAAATTTAATAAAGCATATTATTAATATGTATCTTGAAATGTTTGGAAATTGTGAGATTCTAGCGGAAAATTGTACACCTAGAACAAGGATAAGACGAGAAAGGTTATCATGGACGGTACTTCCCACAGGTGAGTACCCTTGGGAAACAGCAAGATCACATCTTGACAACATTATAAATTTCATCCCCAATAAACATAAAATTATTATTACTAAAAGACATGAGGCTATTACACAAAACTTACCGAATTTCATGGCAATAGGAGACCAAGGATTCTGGGGATATGTAATTTATGGTTTTACTACAAAAGGACTATTTGTGTTTGAATCAAATCAGCCTAATAATGCCACTTATGTTTTTAGGGGAAATTGGCGAGAAGCATCTCAGTTGACTAAGGCTGAAATATTGTGTGGACAACTTCATGAGGCAAGGATTATCCATAATGAGAATTGGAATTTAAACATTAACCAAATATGTTCATAGTGTAAAGGTGTAATTGTTTTGTAACGAAATAGTGTTACAAAGCAATTACACTTTTTTATTGTATTAGTAGGTGTTTATACAATTTTAGCATGTAGTATAACGACAAAGTACAACCGCATGATAAGGTACATGCATTATAAGTAACTATTTAATACGGTTAGCCTATTATGCCCTAATAATTGCGTAATCTCCTTTTTAACATCCTTAATACTTCTGCCTTTCGCAACCTCTCTAGCATAAAAATCCTTGGAGAATTCCTTGCGCATACTGTGAAATCCGCAGTATTTATAGCCATCAGTAAGTGACCCCCTAATCCTTTCAAATGCAGTCTGGTAACTGCCAGC
Source organism: Sporomusa aerivorans (assembly GCF_041428895.1). Taxonomy (NCBI): domain Bacteria; kingdom Bacillati; phylum Bacillota; class Negativicutes; order Selenomonadales; family Sporomusaceae; genus Sporomusa; species Sporomusa aerivorans. The sequence continues at coordinate 6,329,350 of NZ_CP156926.1, read as the reverse complement.
TTTATTGATAAATAGCCTATCATACCTGCCCCTGATTTTTTTAAAATGCTCATAAGCCTTTACCACAGTCACTATCTGTTTTTCCGTCAATTGCACATCCTGTATTTTCCTATGCCGGCCACCCTTAGAGCCATAAATATACACCGTAACTAACCTACCATGCTTATCAAACCAAAAATCATTCATTCTAAGATTGGTTATTTCTGATACTCTAAGCCCCAAGTTCCTAGCAATATCAAACGCTAAGCCAGTTTCATACTTTCTTTCATAAGCCTTAGCAATTATCTCGTCATGTATTTCTCTTGGCATTTGTAGCTTGCTTTTAGTGGTTGACAATTTAAGCTTTTTGATTTCTTCAAACCAATTGAATTTCCCCTGATTTTTTTCGTTATAGGCATCCTGTAATTTCTGTATGGCGGATTTGTACGCATTGGCTGTTTGCTTGCTATATCCATTGCTTTTAATAAATCCAGTGAAGTATTCTGGCTTTATCTCATTCAAACACCTTACTCCATGGTATTCCTTGCAATAGCCAACAAACGTACAGCATTTTTGCAAAATGCTTGTATAACTATTTCTACTGTAAATTAAGTTATCTCCTTGTTTGTTTTTCATATTACTATGCTTGGACACCCCAAACCCTTTATTAAAAAGAGGAGACAACACTTCTTTAGTTTGGTAGACAAGCGATGGTCTCTTCAAAATAGCTACATTCCTTTGGTTCTGAGTTTTTCTGTCACTTCACCGAGCAGTTAATGCCGACACCTGACAGTACGGCATTAACTGCTCTATACTATGCCAAATTAGTTTAAGCATCCGACGGCATTTTTTATCGACTCACCGTTGTCGTAACACTTCGCAGAGCAAGCTCTGCATTTACCAAAGCATTAATTTTGCTAATTGTAAATGCGGCACACATTTACAGACCGCGATATCAACTCGTTGGCTGATATACTACTGTCTTACGAGTTCTTAATTTTAAACCCGAGATACAACATCATGATTGTTTCTTAATTGTTTAACCTAAAATCTACGTCTTTACTTTAAGCTTTATTTACTTTGCTTTTTGACGATTACCCCCATTTCACTTAATTTTTGGCACTCTGACTTCCAGTGAGTAAAATATTACTGCATTTAAACTGTAAAAATATTTAAATATAAAGATAGTATATGTTTTAAGTTGATTAAGTTTTCGTAATCAAGACTTAAATATTATTTAAATGCTCCTGTTGTGATCAATCCACAACAGGAGCATTCTTTGTTTAATATTTTCTTTTTATTGCTTTAACCTTGCCAACTATATGTATATTTTCATTCCCAATCAAAGGAGAATAAGACGGATTAGCCGATTGGAATACAACTCCATTATCCATCCTATATACCCGCCTTATAGTACCGTTTTTACCGCCAATGGTTATTACTGCCAAACTTCGGTCTTCAACATCTGCATGTTCAAATACTAGAACTAAATCGTTAGGCCGTATACCTTCGTTTATCATGCTTTCGTCAGTTACTAAAAGCCAATAATGCACACCATCTTCGTTAATTTCCTCTTGCTCTACCCATTCAAGGCCCAAGGCATCTTCATAGATGAGCTTATCACGTACACCTCTTACAAATCTAAAGATTTGAAGCCTCTTTCCAAAACCTGCCCTTTTGTGTCTTCCTAGAAGCTCGTCCACACTTACATTATAGAATTCGGCAAGCGTGGCTATGGTATTTAAGTCTGGCTCTCTAGTTCCTTGCTCATAATTATTCAATCTAGCCCTAGATATACCTAGTAAGTCAGCCGCTTGCTGCTGTGTATATCCGTGTTCATTCCTAAGCTTAGAAAGTGACATAGCAAAAGTAGGCTTATTCATAACTCACCACCCTGCCTATAATTATAAGAAACAATATGTTTCCAAACAATTATTGACACAAAACGTTTCTTTTATAATTGACATATACAAATAATCCCATTAAAATAGAATTAATAGAAACAAAATGTACCTAAAAGAGGTGCATCCATGAAAAATCAAATCCTATTAACCCTTCGTGGTCAAAAGTCACGTGCATCAGTAGCTAAAGATTTACGGATTACTCCGCAAGGCTTAGGGCTTATTGAACGAGGCGAACGCATTCCTAGACCAATTCTTATGAAACGAATCGCAGACTATTACGGAAAAACAGTAGATGAAATATTCTTTGATGACAAATAACAATTACTGACAACCCCTATTTCTTGCTAGAGATACGAATACATGGAGGTGATACTGCTGCTTATGCCCATTTCGTAAAATAGGAGAGGTGCAACATGTTAAAAAAGGTCGTCATTCAAACACTCGTTTTAATCGTATTTGTGTGCAATATTTCTTTTAGCTTTGCAACAGGAGAAGAGCCACCCTTACCCGACAACTCTATTTTTCGTCAGACAATACAATTGACTAACCAAGAATTCAGCGGCGGTACTGCATGGGCTATGGGTTTAGAGGGCAAAGACACCACTATTATTGTCACAGCCCTGCATATTTTCGGGCCAGCATGCGGCCTTAGTTCTCAAATTCCATCTGAAAACCTTCAATCCAGCATAAAATCTGTAAATTTAATTGATGTATTTACTGGCAAACCTTATGGCAAAGTCACTCAAGTCTTAAATATTCCCGACGCCAAACCAAATCCATTAGTCAGCAAAGATATTGCGGCCTACATTGCAGATAAAAGGCTGAAAGTCACCAAGCTATACGTATCTGACCAATTGCCTGTGACTGGCGAAACTGTTTGGCTTGCCGCATCTGTCATTGCGGGCGCTCCCCAATGGGTAAAACTTCATAAAGCTACTGTTTTAAGTGCGGCAGATTCAGTTATAGCCATTCAGTATGACAATCCGAATCTAAACCTAATCGGAACAAGCGGTGCACCTATACTAAACAAAGATGGTAAAGTGGTTGGAGTCAATATAGGCCTGCGGCTGCGCAATGGTGTTCCAATGGGTTTAATCAACCCCTCCACAAGCTTTAAACCGATGATAGCAGACGCTCTTATCAGTTATAAACCATATTAATTAAGGAAGTGTATGACAGTGAAAAAATTTATGCTGGTTTTACTCAGCGTTACCATCATGATGCTAGCGGCTGGATGCGACTCCACCGGTTCAACAGATTATTCTTATGAAGATTACAAGAACCAGAACAAGCCTCCAAATTTTCCGGATCATAGCATGCCATCAAATGATGTAAATGTATATCCGCCCAAAATAGAAGCACCAACAAGACTACCGTCAAAACCAATAGACCCTCCGATATCTAGAGAACCAATTAAAACCTACCCCCTTCCAAATAGGGATATTCCTATTCCTAAAGACCCACCTAAGATAAATATTCCAAATGCGCCTACCTACAATAAACCCATTTATATTCCAAAATTAAGTTCAGCTGAAATTGACAATGTAAAACTTAATAAAATTGCTTATCTTAAAGCATACTCACGCTATGTAGCCAGTGAATACGGAATGCCAGATAATATTTCAACTTTAAGTTATGCACAAAAAGCCTCTTTACAAGCTGCATTAGTTAATCTAAAATCTGAGGTTAGCACATGGCAGGAATTCGATAAGAAGGAAATACGCATAATACATTCCATTTGTGACAAGTATTTATCACAAATGGAATAAGAAACAGAATGCTACCGCTTCCGCGCTATGCTTGGAACACGCAATAAGGGAATTCAAGAAAAATCTTGAATTCCCTTATTGCGTCTAAAAAAAAGATGCAGAGCCTTAGAATAGCCCTGCATCTTTAAGACTGATATATCCTTCCTCACCCACAATAATGTGATCTAAAATTTGTATACCCAAAAGCTGCCCTGCTTCATACAACTTCCCGGTTAAACTGATATCTTCTTTACTTGGCTTAGTAGAGCCACTTGGATGATTATGAAACAGAATGATTGATGCCGCATTATTAAGCAGAGCTGGCTGAAAAATACTTCTGAGTTCTACAAAAGCTTTGTTCAAACCACCTACCACAATAATATGTAGCCCAGCAATTTTGTTTTGCGTATTAAGAGCAATTATACCCAGCTTTTCAACTGGTGAACTACTCAATTCAAAAACTCTTTCAATGACCTTCCAAGCAGTATAAGGACTAATTACATCATCCTCCAGCTTATAATTAATACCTTCTTCTTTGACAAGTTTTACAGTGTATCTGTTAATCCTCATCGACACTCACCCTTTCTTTTTTTATTGAAAGAGCACAAGATGAGCAGCTTATGAGGAATACATCTTTACAGAGTGAATTTCAAGTAACCGTGGAATAAGTTGAGAGTCATAAGAAGTATGCTACTTATGCCGCGAAAGTACTTGAAATTCTAGCGGAGTAAAATTGTATAATGGAGAGATTAGGAAAGGGCTATATAACTTACTGCCTCCATAATAATATTACAAATTTTAGTTTATTTAATAAATTATAACTTTTTTGCTTATGTCAAGAGGACTTTTGTCTCAAATATAGAAAATATAATATCAAAATATTTACTGTAATGGTTTTAATTTCTATTTTTCTATCAAATTCGACATTTGGCGAACAAAAAACAACAATTAATCAGTAAAGGAAGTGTATCAAATTATGGAAATATTTAACAAGATGATTAACAGTACAAAATCTATAGCCAAAAAATCTGGAAACATGGTTGAATCTGTGAAGCTCAAAGCTGATCTTGACGCATTGGATAATGAAATTAAGAGACGAAAAACAGAACTTGGTGCTGTAATATACAGGCTTTTTATTGAAGAAAAACTTCAAATACCTGAGATTGAAAGTATTTGCTTGGATATTACGAGATGTAATAAAGAAATTGAAATGATTAATGCTCAAATTGAAAGTTTAAAAATATCAAGTAATAATTGTCCTGAATGTGCGGCAACTAATCCACCTGATGCACAATTCTGTGCTGATTGTGGAAATAAATTGAATATAACTTCTAGTTATTCTGAAAGCAAAGTTTTATGTGAAAAATGTTCATTTAAAAATGATTATAGTGCTAAATTTTGTGCAAAGTGTGGAAAAAAATTAATAAACACAAATTAAAGGAGGGCAAATAAATTGTTTTGCACTAATTGTGGAACAAAAATTACATCACATAATTTACAATTTTGTACTGATTGTGGAAAGCCGATAAAAAATAATAGATTTAAATTTTATGGCAATCAAAAAAACTTTGCAATCATTGGCGTTGTGGTGTTCGTATTATTTGTTTTTATTTTTACATATTTCTATAACCAAAGTCATTCACCTCAAGCAATTGTAAAGAAATATTTACAAGCTGTCGAATCTAAAGATGCTAAAGAAGTGGCAACCCTATTAGATAAGCAAGATTATATCAATGAAGCAACGGTAACTTCATTTATTAGCTGGTTAGAGCGAAATCCTAACGAAGAAAAAAGAATGCGTCAAGAACTAGCGGAAATAGCCAATTCTGGAAGCAATATAGCACCAGTAAATTTTGAAAAACATTATGGATTTGTTAAAAAGGGCTTTGCTATATGGGATAATTATAAAGTTTATATCAAGCCTGCAAATTTAGAAATTTCAGTCAACAATGGAATAAAAGTAAAACTGCTTAGTTTAGACAAAGAGTATAAAGATTCAGATCAAGATGTTATAAAGTCTGAACTAGTCTTACCTGGTGCTTACGTATATACTGTTGAAGCAAAAGATATGAAGACTTCTGAAAAATCATTTGGTAAAGGCGCAGTGGAAACTTCTCCTGGGCAACTAACTAAAATAGATGTAAGAACAATTTTAGCTGCACCTGTTCGTCTCGGTAGTCAAAAATATTATATTGATAAAAATGGAAAAACCTTAACTGTAGAGTCACCGAACTTTTTTTACAGAAATATTACTGGATATTACAAAAACGATAAATTTTATGCTGAGGGGCTGACCCCCTTTAGGCTTGAAAATTTATGTGGATATGTTGATGATAATGGAAAGCTGGTTATTCCGTTACAATATGAAGAAGCACTTCAATTTTCTCAGGGAAATGCTATTGTTAGAAAAAATGGTAGATGGGGATATATTGATAAAACTGGTCAACTAAAATCACCGCAATTTGAGATTTTAAATGACACTACAGAAGGAGTAGGAATAGCAAAAAGTAATGGAAAATTTGGATTGATTGATAGCTACGGTAAATCAATAGTTCCATATCAATTTGATGTAATGTATTTAACAAATAGCGGAGATATTTTAGTAGGACTTAATGGGAAATATGGGATGATTGATAAAACAGGAAAGTACATAATTCAGCCTCAATTTGAAGACCTCTTTTTTTATCGTGAGGAGGTTGCAAGCGTAAAGCTTAACGGGAAGCATGGTTTTATAGATAAGCAAGGCAATTTTTTAGTACAACCTCAATACGATTATAACCTCTACTTTAGCGAAGGGCTAGCAGCGGTAAGAGTAAATGGAAAAAGTGGCTATATCGATAAAACCGGAAGAATTGCAATTCCATTACAATATGGCCTTGTAGCTCCATTCAATGAAGGCCTAGCAAGTGTAAGAACAAATGATGGTATTAAAAATAATTGCGGATTTATTGATAAAGAAGGTAAACTAGTAATTCCTCCTCAGTTTTACATGGCATCCTCATTTTTTAACGGTTTAGCTGCTGTTAGCATTTCAAATTCTCTAGTTAAATATGGATATATTGATAATAGCGGTAAAATGGTAATTCCACCTCAATATGATTGGGCTGGTTCATTTGATTGGTATGAGCCTCGCATTCTCGAAAAGCCTCCAGCATAATCAAACATGCTTTTTAAAGTGTATATTTTGTATAACCTTATATTAGCAAAAATTTCTTTAAATAAAGTTAATTTGAGGAGGTCTTGACATTGATTACTTTCAAAAATTTCATTTTCTTTTTGATTTTAGTGATTATGGTCAACTTTCTAATCGGCTGTTCATCTTTATCAGGGCCTGAATCAGTTGCCAAAAGCTTTGTTACAAGTGTATTGGATAGAGACTTAAATTCTGTAAAAAAAGTAACGGCTAATTTAAAGGACTATGAAGTACAACTGGTTGCCGGGATGGTGGTAATGGCGGCAGAAAAAAGCAAAGATCGCAATTTTACATATACTTCACGTAACCAATCCGGTTCAGAGACCACTATAGAAGTTTTATCAGGAGGCTCCCATATAATGAACATTAGACTTGCAAAAGTTGGAGACGCTTGGAAAGTAACAGGAGTGCAGTAACTTAGCTAATCATATATATATTATATTTGAAAGGGATGTTTGCCTTAGTTCGGAGGGACTTTTTGTGAAATTTTTATCAAGAATGATACTTTTGGCTATCATAATTTCTATATGTGGATTGGCAGCATGGAATTATTGGGAAACACAGGAGAATGCGACTACAGAATCCTTAGCTGCTAATCAGAACATAAAATCTATCATTGATTTATATACAGCAATGGAAAGCGCTAAACAAAATATAAAAAATATGAATTACAGTCTTGAGATGGAAAGGTGCAGTTATAAAGGTTCAGCAATCAGAGCTAAGATTAATGTTTTTCAAATGGGAACAAAATATAGATATGAATTAGATAATGGCTCAATTGTTGGATATAACGGAAAGAAACTCTGGATATACGCAAAAAGTGATAATTCCATAATTATAGTAGATGCCGATAATGTATCTCCAGTGATAAATGCGATTCTTCCATCTATTGAGGACTTGCGCAAACGATTTAGTGAAAATAACAGTGTTTTAAGCGCAGGTAGCACAACTTATCAAATTGACAATCTAAATACACAAGAAATAGTACAGAATATTGTGCTAATTAATAAATTGGATTTAGATGTCATTGAAAGTAAGACCTTTCAAAAAGACGGTACGGAAGTTAGTTACAAGTTTAAAGATATTAAAAAAAATGTCACTAATATGAACGATATTATCTTTGAGCCTAAACTTGACGCTAAGCAGTCAGACAAAGCTTACTCAATATGGATGCTGCTTGGTATAGATGCATTGGATAACGGCTATTTTTTAATTGCAGAAGAGTATTTGCAAAAAGCTCTAAATTCTAATCCATCTCCAGATGCAAGTTCAATTATCCTGGTTCGACTCGGGGAAGCTGAATTTAAGCAAAGTCAATATGACAAAGCTGTAGATTTCTATAGCAAAGCTACTCTGGTTAATGGAATTAAACCTCAACAGCTGGCAATAGCTAATCATTTTTTAGGATTCTCTTTTTTAACTCTTGATAAGTACGATGAAGCCATAAAGAATCTTTTGATTGCAAGTCATAATAGCAGCAATCCTTTAAGTTCTGAGACATATGAATTACTTGGCATTGCCTATCATAAACAAGGTAATTTAAATGAGGCAAAAATTGCTTTCGGACAAAGCCTGTCAAAAACTGGTGATAATTCACAAAGGCAGCGGATTGAGAACTATATGACCCGCTTCTTGAAATAAGGAGAAGTGCTAAGGTGTTGAAATATTTAAATAAATTAAATATAATCATTCTAACACTAATAGTACTTTCATTTTGTCTAGCGGCTAGTGACTATGCGAATTCGGCGCATGGGTATACGACAGTCAGCCAAGGGCAAGTTCTTGGCAAAGCATTAGCAGCCCTAAATTCAGGATTTGTGGGTCAGTACGCAGATGATTATCTATGCAATAGACCACAGACCATGCCAACTGCCTTTGATAATGCTAGGTTTTCATCAATTGATATTTGGTCTCAATCTGTTACGAATAGTCCTGCATCAAATTATATTATCTTAAAAGATACCGCAAGTAATAGTTTACATGAGGTAATGAAAGATTTTTTAAGAGCCAAAACGAAGGAATATTTAGAAACAGAAAATCAAGGAAATTCACAAGATAATTCTAAAGTATTTGCTATTTGTAATAATGCTATTAATTCATGGAATTTTAAAGAGTTACAAAGTAAGGAGAATTATGTATCAGCTAAGCTTTTAAACAATCAAGAGTTTGCAAATCTGTCGTCCATTGACAAAAGAAAAATACTGACATGCTTAAATAACTCATTACAAGCTTTAAGTAATTTCAACCAAGACCTGACCATGCTTGGTATTAATGAGCTTAATGATATTAGTGGCAAGTATCCAGCGACCAACAGACTGATTGAGTTCTCCAATAATCAAAAAAAGGGGGGTTATACAAACAATCAAATAGCGCAAGCTATTCGAGAAGCAACCGCAGGCTTTAGATTAGGGATTAATTCAAATTTTAATACTTTACAAGACGAAGTAAGTAAAGTAAGCAAGAGGGATTTAAAATTACATATTACAGGGGTTGACTCCTCCCGCTTCCCTGCTGTATCTACTTATGTTACCATTACAGACGGCTTAAATAGGCCAGTAGATAATAATGATATTAAGTTTCATATAAGTGATGGCAATAAAAGTCCTCTAATTTCAAAAACTTATAAGTTTGGTAACCCAAATATCAATAATACGTCTCATATTGTATTAGTAATGGATCAAAGTGGCAGCATGCAAGGGAATCCTATGATGGAGGCAAAAACTGCTGCCAAAAGATTTGTGTCAGCATCTCAGCTAGGGGAATGGTTTAGCTTAATAGTTTTTTCGGATAATTCCAAGACCATTGTTGAAAGAACAAGAATTAAAGAATTAATGGCAATGGCTGTCCAAAGAGCCAGTGCCAATGGAGATACAGCTTTGTATGACGCACTGCTTGGTGCGTGCAAACTCTTAGAAAAAGAACAAGGCCGTAAAATCATACTTGTATTGTCTGATGGTGCAAACAATGCTGGAAAAACTACTCTAGAACAGGTAAAAAAGACTGCTGACGAAAAAGGTATTTCAATTTTTGCAATTGCATTAGGAGATAAAACAGAACATAAAAATCTTGCTAGTCTCGCCGACGGTACCGGCGGCAGATGCTACTATACTATGGATGCCGCCGCATTATCAGGAATTTATGGTGATGTTAATGCATTATTAAGAAATTCTTATAAAATTGACTATTTATCAGCAGACCAATCCGACACTTACAGAAATTTAAGAATTCAGGCTTTAATTGATGGCATCAACATTGAAAATACAGTAGGTCATTATCCGCAATCGACACATAGGCAATACATCCCAGATACTCGCGTTGGCTGGAGTCAAAATGACAAGTCTAAAGCATTATTTATTGATGTTGCTAAAGCCACTGGAAAATCAGGTTATTACCTTTTTAGATTTTTTGCAAATACATATTATATTTCAGATGATGAATTTCTCAAATTAAATACAGAACAAATTGTAAACCTGAATAAACAAAGAGAAGCTTATTCAAAGTATTTAAGTTTTGCATATGGAGTAGATTCACAGGCTTTACTTGATGCAGTTCATACCGGACTAGATATATTAGGCATGGTTCCTGTACTTGGATTTGTCGGGGATTCGAGCAATGCAGTTTTATATCTTATAGAAGGTAAAGTATTTGATGCCTCCATCTCAGGAGCGTCTTTGCTGCCTTTTGGAGATATAGTAAAAGGTGCAAAATATTTATGGAATCCAGCAACTAAGCACTTGGTCAAAGTCACAGAAGATATAAAGATTGCTCATGTCTATGAAGAAGCTAGAGTAGTAGCTAAAGGGAAAAAGTCGGCGGAAGAGGCTATGGAAGTAAGTGTTCTAGATAATACTGAAAAGATAGCAGGGTCGGACATCAGACATTTAAATGGAGCTTTGGCTGAGACTCACGGATATAACAAAGCACTTGCTGAAGGGGAAATTGGAATTCAATCACCGGAAAAAATTACTGCTACAGGGCCAGACTACATAACTTATAATCCTAAAACTCAAACAATTACAGTTTGGGATTCAAAATATTCATTAAATCAGAACTGGCCTAATTCTGCAAAAGGATTTGAAAGTGAAAAATGGATTAATGAAACTAAAAATGCAATAGATAATATTCAAGATTCAGATTTAAGAGAGCAGGTAAAGGATGCATTTAAAAATGGTAAAATTAAATGGCAGTTATTCAAATGGCCAAAATAAGGAGGAAATTAATGAAATGGAAAGATTTAAAAAATATTAATAAATTTACACCGATTAAAGATGTCTTTGAAAAAATCGGATTGCCTAAATTTAAACTTGGTAGTAGGCCTATTTATTATATGGGAAACGGCTTTCTAATATCTTATTCAAATAAAATGTTTAAAGTTGAAAATAGCAATCGAGTTGAATATGGAGTAGAAGGCGAATATGTTCTAAGTATATACTATTTTAGTAATAAACATGAATTAGAAACTTTTTATATAATGAAAGATGAGTACTATTCTTTTGAAGGCGACGTTTTAAGTTCTGATAATTTTGAAATATTTGACGAAATTAAATTAGGCATTACTTACGAGCAACTCAATAATTACTTGAGAAATAAGCAGCCAAGGATGTTTTATCAAAATGGAGAAACAAGAACTCTTAGTAACGGGAAATTCTGTTTTCAAAATAATTATGTTCATTGGGGAAATCACATATTCTTCTTCTTTGGTAAAAGTAAAAATACAAAATTAAGCGGATTTGAATATATATTTAGTTAAGCTGAGGGTGAAATAATTGGGAGTAATTCTAAAAAAAGATTATTTAGTAGTGCTTAGTGAAGGAACAATTTCTGGAATAATAATTATATTTTTGTATAGTTACATTTCATCAACAGTAGCTTTGCTTGCATATATATCATATTCAATTCTGCGCATGGGATGGAGTAATATTCTATTACAACCAGTATTTTGGGTAACTACACTGGTTGTAAGTACTTTGCACCTGTTTTTTCTAAACAAATTTAACATAGAGTCAATACAAATTGATGCAATTTTACTAGCTGTAGTTTCGCTAATATTACACTATATTATGCCAATTATAAAAAATCGCTTTATTTTTTTGAATAGCTTTATAAAGATAATAATTGTATTATCATGTGGAATCTTAGTAGGATTTTGTTCTATAAAACTTTCTGACACAGGTACAAAATTTTTTCTTTTAGCATTAATCGGCAGCTGGTCTTTAATCAGTTTGGGCAGTACTTGGCTTCTTATAATAAGAACGCTATTATTCTCTATATCTTATCTATTGACACTTTTCGTGCTCTGGAACGGCGTTAACTTTTTAAATTATAATTTTTATGAAGCTGTAAATATGTACACTCCGTTTTTTATACCCCTCTTCATAACTTGTTTCCTACCCTTGCTATCATATTATGCTAATAAAGACATGGTATATAATCTTCCCGATATAAAATCATTTTTCAATAATTCTTGTTCTCATTGCGGAACTAGGCTTAAAAGAAGTAACAATTTCTGTACTTCTTGCGGTAATTCAGTAAAAACTGAAAAGGGATGATGAATGAATGAGCTTTTGTAATCATTGCGGAAAGCCAGCGAAAGACAATAAAAAATTTTGTGTTTACTGCGGAAAAGAGATTGAAAAAAAAGAAGACGCGAGTTCGGAAATAGCCGCAACGGCTGATTTTGCAATTGAACAGCCTGTAGTAAAAAGTACAATCACTATTCCAAAGAAAAAAGTAAAAATCAAAACTGTTTTTATCAGTATAATTACACTCGCTATTTTATCAGTTTCTGGCTATTATGGATTTGGATACTATAAGGAACATTTATATCAGAAAGCTATCATAGATTCTATTTCTGTTGTAGCTTTAGCCGATAGCACTTTAAATGACAATATCAGTGATAGTATAGCAAAAAAGTCAATAATATCTGTTAAAGAAATTATTAGACAGAAAAAAGATGAAGTAGGTCGAACTGAGCAAAAGCTCAAAGACACTACTCCTCCAGATAAGTTTAAAGATTATCATCCAAAATTATTGGCCATTTTTCAGCAAGAGAACAAATGTCTAGATTTTATGCAATCTATAATAAATGAGCCATTTGGCACTGATTATGATGCTAATATCAGGAGTCTTATGGCTGCACAAACAGAAAAGCATCAGTTTATTATTTCTACTTCTCAAAATGACCATGTATTGCAGCAATCATCAAATTTTACAAATACCATTGATTCTTTAAAAAGTTATTTGGATGAACAGCGAAAGACTCAAAAAGATAAAATGGAAAAGCTATCATTGAATAATGTTTATTTTAATAAGATGGACAGTATTATTGATAAATATAATTTAGCTAAGATTGACCTTGGCGGAATGGCTGATAAAGCATTTTCAAGTACCGGGGGCTATAACTGGGGGGACTATTATCGAACAATTGATGAAGCTCGTGCGTCCAGAAATACACTGAGGTCAGAACTAATCTCCCTGCCTAGAATCAGTTATGCCGAAGGAGATATATTAAAATATCAGCTTATGGAAATTTTGACATTGGCTATTAATTATTGTGATACTATGCGAATGGCCGGAAATCTGGCTCAGAACATTACTACAAAAGCGGCAGCGAATGACAAAAGAAATGAGGCTTCGCGTATTAATAAGACAGTTCAAGACAGATATCAAGAATTTTATAAACAATATGAGCAAGCTAGAAATCGTCTAACAAAGTTTGAAACATTATAATTTATAATACTTCTTTCAATGTGAAACATTTAGTACAATATTTTTTTACTGGAGATGATTAAATGAGTGAGGTCACTTTAAGCTTAAAGTTTGAAGGTGACAGTGATGGCTATGTAACATTTGAATGTCCTTTTTGTGAATCGGAATTTAAACTGCAAGCAGCAGAATTTCAGGATGAAGATAATTCATTCCCCGAGCTATTCTGCCCATATTGTGGTTTACCTAGTGAAGTAAATACATTCTACTCGTCAGAAGTTGTGGAACAAGCTAAAATTTTAGCAACCAATTATATGTACGAACAATTAAATCAAGCTTTTGGAAAAATGTCACGGAAACTAAATCGAAGCAATATTATTAAAATGAAATTTAAGCCACTAAAAAAAATAAATGTTAAGGAGCTTAAGGACAAAGATACTGCTGAAGAGATATTTGAGTGTTCTGCATGTAATAATCATCTTAAAGTATTATATTGTGCAGGCGTTTCAAAAGTATTCTGTCCGTATTGTGGGGTGGATCAATGAGTGATATAAAACAGTATAAAATTACAAGCATGGATTTTCGTAGATTATCAGGCAATTTGCTGAGAATGGATTATACTGACGAGAATCTGCATTTAATTCGGTTTAAAAATTATATTGATAGTAATGAAATTATAAACAGTATCATTCAGATTAAAATAGCTGGCATACAATATGATCATAAAACGAATTTTATTATTAAAGATGGTGGCTGGAGTCAAATCAATCCCCCAACCGATGAAGCTACTCATATAAAAGCAATGTATGATTATTTAGAAGAATTGTGTACCGATGGCATAAGTATTCAAGGCATTGCTTCTAACTTTTACCATGGAAGCACTAAATGGAATGACATTATACAGAGCTTTATTAGTAAAGCTTTTAAGCCGCTAATAGATTTTATCATTGATTCTCTGTCTAAGGAAATAATGCTATTAGAGTCAGAAGCAAAGGGCGGCAGCTTCATTCAAAATATTGAAAAGAATTATGGTACTGCTAATATGGCAAACGGATATATACAATCGCAAAATACTATTAATCTAAATGCTGTATCTGAAATCTGTGAATTGATAAAAACCATAAAACCGATGATTGAAACCGCTGATATTTCTCAGACGGAAAAAGAAAATATTACTGATGATTTGGAGGTAATTGAGGAACAGGTCACTTCTCCCCAGCCAAAGGTTTCGAGAGTAAAAAAAGCATATGAGAATATTAAAGCTTTTCTTGCTAAAATTCCAGCGGGAGTGACTACCATGGTAAATCTTGCGACTAATATTCAGCAATTAATTGAAAAAGTCGGTTTAATTATTATTTGATTTTTGGTCACTTCTCCAACCTATCAATCCTCTCAGCCGTTGGCGGGTGCGTACTATACAGCACCTGCCATATATTTTTTGGCGCACCTTCTAAGGCCTCTATACCCCTCAAAAACTTAGCCAACGGCTGACCAAACCCTATATTCTTTGCAAACAAATCCGCTCGGAATTCTTCGCCCCTACCAACAGCACAAATACTTAATTTCAGTGAAAACTGCGACACAAAGCACAACACCCTCAGTGAAACATTAACAACTATTGCAAATAACGAATAAGCTACACCCATTAATGAAACAACAGGATTCCGTGACTGTGTAAGCCCTGATATAACCTTTCCCGCCGCATCAACTAATACGGTAATTATACCAAGCAAATTATAAGATAAAATACCCAATTGATTAGCCGTTACAGCTATAGCTAGCCTCTGAGAATCCCCAAAATGCAAATGCCCGGCTTCATGCGCCAATACGCCCGCCATATTTGCACTTGATGAAAAATTTAGCAGTCCTTTGGTTACACAGATTGTATTATTCCCTAGTGCAAAAGCATTAGGGAGTTTTTCATCACTGACAAAAAGCTCAACCTTTTCAAATCTTGCTCCAGTCTTACCGTCCAAAGACTTATCTACAGCACCCAATACCTGATTCCAGCTTCCTAGAATCTTTCTGCTTTCTTCTGTTGTTGGCGGCCGACAGCCAAGACTAAAACGCCCAATGCTTTCATTTATTGGCGATATTGCGAATATACCAATACCTAAAATCAATAATGATGAATAGATTAGTCCTGTTGGATAATGAAAAAATATAAGAAGAAGCAAACTGATAGGAATTAAATTGAGAATAAGGCTAACAGCCAACACCGTAACCCCAGCCATTAAAATCACATCCTAATCTTACTTAATTCTTTTAATAGTGGTTTCATGAGTCTCAAACTTTGGTATCTTCCTCACTATAACTGCCTGCCCCACCTCCAACCTTTTAATCTTGTCAGGATGTATGATGAATTCCTTAACAAACCGCACAGAACCAAGCCCAGTACTGTTATTACTGCCAATCTGCTGTGTCAAACTAAAGCTGTCCTCAGTACCAATTATCTTTGAAAGTTCTTCCGCATCCTTAGCATCATTCTGCCTTTGTACAATCAATGTATTGCAGTTTTGTATAATCTGGCTCTTAAGTGCATTATCTACAACATCCAAATCAGCAAGACTTTGTGTAGAAATCAAAGCGGCAAAACCCTTAGACCGCGACTTGTTAATCAAATCCACCACATTCCTACTGGCAAAGACATTGAATTCATCATATATGGTCATTATCAACGTATCTTTCTTAGTCCTTTTAGAGGCTACCGCTTTTAAATCATTTATGACTAATCGCCCTACAAGCTTTGCATAAAGTGGGTAAGCCAATGAATCAAGAGAAAAC
This sequence comes from Sporomusa aerivorans, assembly GCF_041428895.1. NCBI lineage: Bacteria > Bacillati > Bacillota > Negativicutes > Selenomonadales > Sporomusaceae > Sporomusa > Sporomusa aerivorans. The sequence goes on along the minus strand of NZ_CP156926.1, from coordinate 6,313,037 downwards.
AATACTACATTTCCAACTTCAACTGCCTTATTAAGCTCTATTGTCTTTTCAGACTCATCAAAGAACAAATACCCTATCTGACTTTCAATAATAAGGTTAAGCCGGTCAATCAGCCCCGAAATACCTTTTTTATCAACATTCTCTAAGTAATCCATAACGCTGTCTGGTGCATCCAACTGGCGAGCCAGCATTTGAAGCTTTCCGGGAGTCATACCCATTACAAAGGAATACAAATCAAAACTCTCATGCGCCTTTTCAAACAAAGTAAGTGCTAATTGCAAATATCTTTCAGCCATATACTGATAATACGGCTCTTTCCATTCGCTAAGCTCTATTAATCGGTCTTTTAACTCTGTCGGGCCTCCACTAGCTAATGGGTTATAGTGATATGATTTATCTGGCTCAGAAATAGAGAAAAGTTGAAATGAACGGTTATATTTATCTGCCATGTCTTTTATAGATTGAACAAAATCCCAATCACCCTTACCATCAACGATTACTAAAGGTAGATTAGTTCTCATAGCAAAATCAGCAAAGCAGAATATAGTTGTGGTTTTGCCGCTGCCAGTAGTTCCGCACAAAAATACATGTTGGTTTATCTCCTGAGTACTTAAAATGATAGGCTTTTGAGACAGATTATCTATTCCTAGAAAAACACCATCATTAGATGAATTATCTGTATCAACTTTCTTTGGCTCAGGCATTTTAGATAATCCGAATATAGACCTAAGCAAACTATCACCGCCTAGCTATATATATTTATATTTTCTTCTCGCCCTTCACTGGGAGAGGAGAGGGCTATTTCCTTCTAAAGAAATCTTTTGCCTTTTGTTCTTCAACTTTATTGATTTGTGACACTGTAGAAGCATTAGCCTTAAATTCCCGCATATCAGGCAATAAGAATACTCTAATTAAAGAACCAACACCAGACAGAATTTTTGTAGCAATTGCCTCAGATTTTACAAAATACCAAACTTCTTTATATTGACCGCTATTGTATTCTTTCAATATCTTCTCTAATCGGTTTGTTCCCTTCATGGATAATTCAAGCTCAACTGCAATCTTTTCACCTGTTTTAAGCTTTAAAATTCCATCAGGCGAATGTCCCTTCACTCCGACACCCTTTAAGCCGTTTTCATGCCTTATCTGCCTATCAGTAATCCAAATTGCATTTTCTCGCTGTTCCAACGCTATTGCTAAATCTACTAAGGCCAAATCATGGTCATATGAACCAAGCCGAATTTTACAAGTAGAAAACTCATCATTGGTCACTGCTATTCCTTTCGGAGCCACCCGATAAACGCCAAGCTTGTTTTGAAACACCTTTTCATATACTAGGTATTCTGCTGTTCTTAGCTCATACAGTCGCTTTTTAGCCGCTAATAAGCTCATCCCAAACCTTCTTCGAAGCTGCTCCACCGTCACCACCCGGTGACTATTAATCCAAATCATTATACTTAAATCTCTCTCCGTAAGTCTTACGCTCTTCTTCTTCTCTTCTGTCATTTCGTCACCTTAAATCTTAATACTCGCTACCAAGCCAAGCGAATCTGGACGGCAGCTGACCTCACCATCGAAACTAGACGTTGAGAGGGTGAGGTCAGCCGCAAAATTCTGTAGCATAGCGAAAGAGTTTTAGTCCAGAATTCGCGCGGCTTGAGCTTTTCTATAGGGTAATAAATGGGGATAAAAGTCGTAACACCTCTTATCCCCACTTTTAACCTATCAAAATACTCTATACTAATAGCGCCGCTAAAAATATATGACATGCAGAACCAGGTAATTACTCTTAACAAATAATTTAATATTATATCCCCGAATATTGTACAGCCATCCCCTCATAAGTTTTTCATAAGAACCATAAATGAGGTGATGAGATGGCTAAAACTGATACTCAAGTCATCTGCAAAAATATTTTTAAAAGCGGCAAAAATATTAAGGCTACCTTTACACGGTTATGGATTGAGCTAATCAATCAGTTCGAGAAAAACAAAAGCACCGGAAGCAAAACATAAAATCTTTACAAGCCTGCCCCTTCTGATATAAGATATCATCAAGTAGGGAGGCTTGTTTTTATCGAATCTGAATAAGAGGAGATAAAACTATGAAAGTAGCTATATATTGCCGCTTATCTGAAGAGGATAAAAACAAGCAATCAGAAACAGATGACAGCGAAAGCATACAAAACCAGAAATCAATGCTCATCCAGTACGCAATTGAAAGGCAATGGAGCATCTATAACATATACAGCGACGATGATTATACCGGCGCTGACCGCAGCCGCCCCGCCTTCAATCAGCTTCTGGCAGATGCCGAGAAACGCAAATTTGATATTGTCCTTTGCAAAACACAATCAAGGTTTACAAGAGAGCTAGAACTGGTCGAAAAATATATTCACCATTTCTTTCCCTTGTGGCATATCCGTTTTATCAGTATTGTTGACAATGCGGATACTGAAATAAAAGGCAACAAAAAAGCCCGCCAGATTAACGGACTTATCAATGAGTGGTATCTTGAGGATATGTCAGAAAACATTAAGAGTGTACTGACCAACAAAAGAAAAAATGGTGTTCATATTGGTGCGTTCGCACTGTATGGATATCAAAAAGACCCCAACCAAAAAGGGCACTTGATTATCGACGAAGAAGCTGCCCAAATAGTCCGAGAGGTCTTCACGTTATTTTCACAAGGTTACGGCAAAACTGCTATCGCCCGAATACTTAACGACAGAGGTATGCCTAATCCGACAGAATACAAACGGCTCAAGAATCTACGATACCAACAGCCAAAAACTAAAAATAGCACATTGTGGAAATACTTTGCCATATCCAATATGCTAACCAATGAAATCTATATTGGAAACATGGTTCAAGGCAAATACGGCAGTATTTCCTATAAAACCAAAGAGAATAAACCCATTCCTAAAGAGCAATGGATTAAAGTAAGTTGCACTCATGAGCCTATTATTGACCGCGAACTTTGGGATAATGTGCAAGAGCTAATAAAGGAAAAGGCTAAACCGTTTTCTGTCGGTACGATTGGGATATTTGCCAAAAAAGCAAAATGCATGTATTGCGATTATGTAATGCGTTCTACCAAAAGTCATGACCGCTATTATTTAAAATGCGAAACAAAACATGTTGCCAATGAAGCATGCATAGGTTCGTTTATATCGGTAGCAGAGCTTGAGAGAGCTGTGATAGCTGAACTTAAGTCTATGATAACTGAATACCTTGACAAGGATGAACTAGAGCAGCAGGTCAGCATTACCAACAACTTGAATGAAAAAAGAGAAAAGCTTAAAGCCGAAGTTACCACATTTCAAAGAAAGGCTTCGGAATATGCCAAAGGCATTCAGGATGTTTATTTAGACAAATCCAAAGGCATCATTACCGAAAGTGAATTCCTGCAATTCTATCAAAATTTTTGCAAGGAAAAAGAACGTCTTGAAATGCAGGCAAGTAAGACAAGAGATAAATTAGAAATCATAGAAAGAAAAATGCAGTCAGCTGACAGCCGCCGCCAGATTATCGAAGAATATCTAGATATTACAAAGCTTAATCGGGAAATGACCGTAAAGCTAATTGACTTCATTCGCGTTGGCAAGCGAAGCCCTGAAACCAAGCAGATTCCCATTGAAATTCATTGGAATTTTTAGTCCCCAAAATGTTGCCGATACACAATCGCCCCAGAACAAAAAGCCCGGTCGACATATGAGCATCTGATTGCTTGTACCGATGACCCCTGCGTAAAAGATACTCTTCGTTTTCTGTGGCAGCGGGAAGTAGTACATTTCCAACGGTTTGGCGAGGCCTTAAACGAGGTTCAGGAATGGATGTGCAAGAGCAAACATATGTGGAGCGGTCATAAGGGCGGGTGTGAATAAAGGATTTCCCGAATAGCTGCAAGATACTCTCTGTCTATAGGCAGAGGGTATTTTATTAATATGGACTAGGATGGTTAAGGATATCTTGAAAAGACGAAAGACGGGGTTCTCCAAGCAGGATTTTAACTTTGGGTTAAAGTCTTGTTAAGGTGTTTGAATTGTAGAGAAAAAAATGCTACAGTGAATTTGCGGATTAAAGAAATTGATTGCGGGATTAAGTAAGACAAATTATAAAGGGCAAACTTATCGAAAGATAAGGACGCAAAGCTATGGGTCTAAAGGCGGAAAGCCTATGACTGCCAGGCTGCCGTTTGGTTCTAATGGCCAAGCGCCTCATAAACCAGCTATGGGGCTGGTTTATTTTTTATAAATAATATTATAAAGCCAATGTTGTGTTGGTATATACAAGGAGGATGGCTGAAAATTGTGCCAGGCTAAAGAGTAATGTTTTTTGCAATTAATTAGCGGACTACTAACTCCAAGATTGTTGAATTTTTAACGCCCTATTGATTGGCTATTTTTCTGTTTCGAGGAGGTTAAATAATAATGAAAAAAATTATTATTGTCTTACTAATGCTCGTTAGCGGCATTCCCTTGCTTGTGTCGACTCTAATTTCCCACTCTCTGTTTACTAAACCACTGGAAAGTGATTACTATGCGATTAATGCCAGCAAGGCTGAAGTTTTTAAGACCGAGACCCAGGCTTACCTCAATAAGCACATGGAGGTAATTAAGGCGGTTTCCCGTACCACTGCCGTAAAAAATCTTGACTTGCCGGCAACCAAACAATTACTCGCCGACTTAAAAAAAACCTACTCCAATATTGATATGGTTATTTCTGATCTAACAGGTAAACAGGTTGTCAGAGGCGATGATGCCAAGTTGGTCAATGTGTCCAGCCGGTCTTTCTATCAGGAAGCGCTCAAGGGTACTGAAGAAGTTATTTCCGAAGTACTAATCAGCTCCAGAGACGGACAGCCGGTAGTAGTACTGGCTACACCCATCCGGGCAGATAACGGAGCTGTTGTCGGCGTATTGCAGGCCAATCTTTATCTAAATATTTTTAAGGACTTTGTAGTTAACCGCTCAGTTAACGGAGTTACTGCTTACATACTGGATCAAGATGGAAAAGTAATCGTTCATCCTACAGCCCAGGTGTCGGGAGAACGTACTGATATGAGTAACCAGCCTTTTGTTCAAACCGCATTAAAGGGTCAAAGCGGTTCTGAAGAAATTGCGGGGGAAAACGGTGTTCGCAAATTAGCAAGCTATGTGTATGACCCCAAGACACGCTGGGTTATTTGTATGGAGAAGAACTATGAAGAGTATGATGCGGTTAGTAAAGGAATGCTCCTTACCAATTTAATGGTTTGGGTTATCACGATGATTGTGGTGATCTTCATTAGTATTGTTGTTTCCAACCGGCTCACTAAGCCCATCACGCAATTGGTAAGTGCGACAGAAGCGCTGAAAAACGGTAACTTAAATGTAAGCATAACGAATCATAGCAAGGATGAAATTGGTAGGTTGGCGCAAAATTTTGACGCAATGGTTAAGGGACTGAAAGACCTGCTTAAGGATGTTTCCGTTTCCGCTGGCGTGGTTTCGGCAGCCGCTCAGCAGCTAACTGCGAGTGCGGAACAATCGGCGGCTACCGCTGAGCAAGTGACAATAGCAATAACCGACATCGCGGAAAGCGCTGAAAAACAAGTGACTACTGCCAATGATACCGCAGTGATTGTGACCCGGATTGTTTCCGATATTCAGCAAATTGTTGCCGATTCCAGTACAGTCGCCAACGTATCGGCCGGGACCGCTCAGTTGGCTGCAAATGGCGGCAAATCAATAGAAGATGCCGTCGGGCAGATGCAGAACATTGAAGCCAGCGTTGCCAATTCGGCGGCAGTGGTGACAAAACTGGGGGAACGTTCTACAGAAATCGGCCAAATTATCGATACTATCTCCGGTATTGCCAGTCAAACCAATCTGCTGGCCTTAAATGCGGCAATAGAAGCAGCCCGCGCTGGCGAGCAGGGGCGGGGATTTGCCGTAGTGGCCGATGAAGTGCGCAAGCTGGCTGAGCAGTCAGGCAATGCCACTAAACAAATTGCATTTCTCATTGGCGAGATACAGGCCGATACAGATAAAGCAGTTGTGGCTATGAACCAGGGAAATATCGAGGTCAAACGGGGAGCCAATATAGTTACTGAGGCCGGAAAGACGTTTAATGAAATTATTGCCATGACCAATCAGGTCTCAGAGCAAATCGGCGTTATTTCAAATTCTATAGAGCACATGGCTCAAAATAGTCAAAGAATTGTGCATGGCATTCAAGAGATTGACAGTATGAGTAAAAACAACGCCAGTCAGACAATGCAGATCTCAGCAGCTACCCAAGAACAGGTTGCCTCTGTGGATGAGATCAGAAAGGCCAGTCAATCATTGGTGAAAACGGCTGATGAACTACAAAACGCGGTCAGCAAATTTTCTCTATGACAACTTTACGGTGAACAAACCTATTCCCAACAACTCATAGGCCGGTTATGAGACAGGCTTTATTCTCTAAAAACCGGTCGTGAGCGAAACCAATTTAATAAGAATGGAGCGATGAATTATGTCAAATGTAGGAATGCGTATTTTCCCTCATATCAATCGGCCGCCCAAAGCTTTAATCGATGGCTTTGCCGGTATACCTGTAGCTAATATAGCCGACAACATGAATCGCATGTCATGCATGGCTGCCAAACTTCGCCCCGTTAATGAGGTGCCCTTGCTGGGACCGGCTTTTACCGTTAAATCACGCCCGGGTGATAACCTTCTGCTTCACAAAGCGCTGGATCTTGCACAACCTGGCGATATTGTGGTAGTAGATGCCCAAGGGGACTTGACTAACTCCATTATGGGCGAATTAATGGCTCTATGGGCTGAGAAAAGAGGAATCGGCGGGTTTGTTATCGATGGCGCCATTCGCGACAGAGGGGCTTTGAAAAAAATGAGAATGCCTGTCTATGCGGCTGGAGTTACCCCGGCCGGGCCTTATAAAGATGGGCCGGGAGAAATTAATGTTCCCGTGTCTTGTGGCGGAGTTGTCGTTCACCCGGGAGATATTTTAGTTGGCGACGAGGATGGTATTGTCGTTATAAATCCGCGTGATGCCGAGATTTTACTGGAAAAGTCCAAGGCCAAACTGGCTGCCGAAACCAAAATAATGGAGGATATTGCCAATATGGCCTGGGATCGGACGTGGGTGGATCCGGCTCTTGCTGAAAGAAAAGTTGAAGTGATAGAAGAAAGAAGACTTTTTTCCCGGGCGGATATTAGCGTGCCTGTGACCATTATACCTAATGATTTGGCGCAACCGATTGATGCCATCGCGGTTAATATCAGTGTGGACGGAATATTGCTGCAAACTGAACAGTACCTGGCGATCGACTCGCTCCTCCGGTTATACCTGCCTAAAGAGTTAGGAAATATGGATGTTGTGGCCAAAGTCGTCTGGCAGCAGGACAACAGTTTTGGCTGCAATTTCATGGATATGCCCAAGCATGAACGGGCGATCTTGGATTACGTGACCTATTTCCACATGCGGTAATACACGAATCTGGGGAGGGGTGTAATTTGCATACTGATACAATGTTGATAAAGGCCAATTGTTTACGAGACTATTGTCAGCAGCTATTTACCAAAGTCGGTGTGCCGGCTGACGAAGCTTATATCAATGCCGATAATTTGGTGGACGCAGATCTGAAGGGCATCGATTCACATGGGGTAAGCCGTATGGCTATTTATCTCAAAAGATTGCGGTTGGGAATTGTTAACCCAGCCCTTCAACTGAAAATTGTGACGGAAAGCCCTGGTACCGCTGTTTACGATGCTTGTAACAGCCTGGGCGCTGTCGCCGCCGGCAAGGTAATGGCAACGACGATAGACAAAGCGCGTAGTACGGGAATTTCCTTTATCACGGTTTGCAATTCCAATCACTATTCGGCTGCCGCTTATTTTGCCCAAATGGCTTTAGAGCATGACATGATTGGATTTGCCGCCAGTAATGGACCGGCGCGTATAGCTCCCTGGGGCGGCACTGAACCGATGTTTGGCACCAGTCCCTTTGCTTATGCAATTCCGGCAGGTCAAGAGCTCCCGATTATTGCCGATATGGCAAGCAGTGTAGTCGCCAGAGGCAAAATTATTATGGCTGCCAAAAAGGGGGAGCCGATACCTTCAGGCTGGGCGCGCAATAAGTTTGGTGAAGATACCACCAATGCCCAGGAGGCCTTGGAAGGAACCGTATTGCCTTTTGGCGGCCCCAAAGGATATGCGATTGCTACAATGATTGAAGTGTTAAGCGGTATATTAGCCGGTTCTTGCTTTACCACGACAATAAAAGATTTATATACAGATTTTGAAAATCCAACTTGTACGAGTCACTATTTTGGCGCCATCAATCTTGCAGCTTTCGGGCCAGTGCAGGAGTTCAAAGCAACGATGGATCAATTCATAGTAAGTGTAAAAAGTAATCCCAAGGCTAAAGGCGTAGAGGAAATTTTTCTTCCCGGTGAAAGGGGTCTAAAGTTAAAGCAGAAAAGGCTTCAGGAGGGAATTCCCCTGCCACGAATTACCTTAGACAGTTTACGGCAGGAAGGAGAAGCATGTGGTATTCGTTACGACCTTGAATGAATGGCTAAGTAGAAGAATGTTTGTATTGGTATTGGCGGCGCTCATGATGGGCTATTTACTGCGAGTACCCGACAGTCAGCTTGTCCGCGTGCTCCTGGTGGCTTTATTTGCGTACATGACATTTGTTACCTCACTGAGTACGGGGATGAAGAGCTTCATTCAGGTGCTGGGACGGCCATGGGCTGCATTATGGGCTTTGCTGCTTATCCATCTGGCGACTCCGCTAACTGCCTACTTGCTGGGAACACTGTTTTTAGCAGATTCACCCCACGCAAAACTTGGATTGCTGGTAGGAGCTGCTATTCCGGTCGGAGTCACATCGGTAATTTGGACTGCGCTTGCTCAGGGCAATGTACCCATATGTCTCGCGGCTGTTACAATTGATACACTGATCGTCCCGGCGTTGCTGCCGCTTTACTACAAACTGATCATGGAGCAGTCGGTCATTATTAATTATACGTCCCTTGTTACCCAGCTTGTTTTAATGGTGACACTGCCAAGCATAATGGGCATGTTGCTTTTTGATTGGTCGGGTGGTAAAACAGCTGACTTTTCCAAAGGCATAGGAGGAGTAACAGCTAAGCTAGCCTTGTTTATTGTAATTCTCTTAAATGCATCGCTCGTAACACCGGATTTTAACTGGTCTGCAGATATTGTACAACTGACGTTCGTTGTGCTGCTGCTGGTAGCATCCGGCTACATGCTTGGATATGTTGGTTCATTGTGCATACCCAATAACTCCCGAGATACTATGGTGGCAATGATCTATAGTGTCGGCATGCGTAATATTAGCTGCGGGCTTGTCATAGCCATTACTTACTTTCCGCCAGCAGTGGCCGTGCCTATCACCTTGTGTATGTTGTTTCAACAGCCGATTGCGGCGGCGGTTCCTAATATTTTAAAATACTTCGACGAAAAGCGATTGTCGTGTTAGCCATATCCTGCGGGATTGGCTTTATTTTTTCTCGACATAAAAATACTAAGAGAATATAATAGTGGTATAAAATGTTAACCGTAAGTGAAGGGGATGAGCAGATGAGATGGATTTCAGCCGTTTCGTATAACAAGTATTTTAAGGTCTATCAGCCGGTTTCGGCTGCGTCGGTAAATAAGAATACGAAACCTGACATCTACCGGGCGGAGGACACCCGGGGTTCTCTTCAGGTTTTATCCAATTTATCAATTAATAATATAAAATATAAGCAGGATGTGTACCGCAGGCAGGTTGTGGATTTTAACACTCAGGCCAAAGATATGAATTTAGCGGCTAAGAGTGTGGCTGCCGGTGACTTCTTTGACAAAAAGTATGTTGACGCCAATAACAGGTCTATTACAGGCTTAGCCCAAAATGCCGCCAATGCTGCTGAATATGATGTGACGGTAAGTCAGCTGGCCATAGCTCAAAAAAATACCGGCACAAGAATAGCCCGTGCGGGTGCCGGCATACTGTCAGCAGGTACATATGCCTTTGGTATTACTGTTGGCGCTGGTGCGGAAAAAACAGTAGTTGTCCAATTGGATACAGCGGAAAGTAATTTTCAGATTCTGGGAAAAACCGCTGCGGCAATTAATGAAGCGCAACCCGGTGTAAAAGCAGATGTCAGAACGGCCGGAACCCAAGCCTATCTTAGCCTGGAGTCGGAAAAAACCGGACAGGCCAATGCCTTCTCTATACGCGATATAACCGGTTCGGTTGTGCAGGTTTTAAATCTTGGTAACCGGGTTACCGTTGCAGGCGACGCGCTCTATTCCGTAAACGGTCAAAAAAAAGCCGCTGATAAAAATATATTCTCCCTGGATAACGGGAATTTGCTGCTGAATAGCAATGACATTACCGCCGGCGCTGTCAGGGTGTGTGTGGCGGCAGATACCGAAACAATGGCTGAGGGCATTAAAGATCTGGTCACAAAATACAATGCTTTCAGCACTATGTTACGTGGGACGAATAATATAACTCAGCGTGGGGAAAAGACTTTGGCAGGTATAAAAGCTATGCTTACAGGTGTCCGGGAAGATGACTTTCAGGAATTTGGCATAGGCTGGGATGCTGCTAATGATCAAGTGAAGCTTGATGAAGGGCAGCTAGCCAGGGCGCTTAAGCATAATCTGGCTAAAGCGGAATCTCTGCTGAGTGGCAGCACTGGTTTGGCAACCTGGCTGCAGAATATTGCACAAACTGCATTAGCCGCTCCGGTTAGCTCATACTTGAAGGCGCCTAATGTAATGGACTCCATTGATTATGGCTGGCGGCGCAGCAGTAATCGCTTTCTCTTCAATGGATTTAATGCAGTAAATCAAGGACTGTTTTTGGATATGGTTGTTTGACATAAACATTGTGTACTCATTCTGAGCCGTGTAATCCGCATAATAGGCCAGGCTGAAAGAAAAAACAGACGTGTATAGCACTTTGATATATATAAAAACACTGAGCGGCCTTCAGTGTTTTTTTCGTTTAAAGACATCTTCCTGAGTTTACGTCCTCCCCTCACAAAGAGCGCTTGCCAGTAACCGGTAAGCGCTCTTTTTTCATGCTTAGCCCTTATTAACAGCATATTTGTAAGATTATTACATATAATATGCTAAAGCACTGAAAGGAGAGGGCTAGGAGTGTGGTTTGACGGACCGGATGGTCTTCGATTAGGTGTTATTTTATCTGCCTATGTGATTTATAGTATCTATTGTATATTCAATGCACATAATTTTTAGGTCACCTACCTCATGGCGCGGCTTCTTATCTCACAATCAGCGGAGAAATAACGTTTACAGCCTGCTTGGGTATTTTAGCGGGATGGCTTTATGCCGGTTGGTGATTAAAAACTTCATTGGCAAGAAAACAGGCTTTCCAAAGTAGAGGAAGCCTGTTTTTAATATGCCGCTCCTGCATTACTATGCAGAACAGTCTTTGTCGGTCAGGAGCGTGAGTTGAAAAAATATACTTTCACCACAGACAAGCTATTCTTTTTGCTTTATTTGTAGTATAATAACAATTGTCGCAACGGAGTTTAGGGGGGTCTGTCAGGTAAGGGGAAAGCCAGGCAGATTGGGAGGAACTCCGTTGCTCGGAAACGATATTATGCAAGCCTTCGGGAAACCGAAGGCTTTTTTATTGTGGGTCTATATAGGAGAGCGAGCCTTTTTCTGACAAAATGTAAGACTTATGTCAGCATTTTGTCAGGCTGCTGACATATTCTTTGTTTAAAATAAAAAAAAATGTAGGTTTACATCGTTTAAATGACTTGTGTGAAAGTTTAAGTAAGTACGACAAGAAAAAATGGAGGGGTAGGGCATGAAAACGAACAGTCTGTGGGAAGATCAAAATAAGATTGAGACTATCCGTGCCCGTCTGCATGCACTCGTTGCGGCAAAGTCATTTAATATGCAGGATACCGAAGTTCTCTCCCTGAGTGATGAAATGGACCGGCTGATTGTCGCGTTTGAAAAAGCAAGACAGACAGATGCTGGGAAGGCTGCTTTTAAGCAAGCTATGTAAAAAGCATAAAGGAGACTAAAATGAGTTTTTTCAATAACCTCAAGGTTAGCCTGAAACTAAGTGCTTTACTGCTAATTGCGCTTTTATCTATAGGTGTGATCAGCTATACTGGCTACTTTTATCTCCAGCGGGCGAATTCACAGTTTCAAATAATGTATGACGAGCGGTTAGTGCCTGTAAAATTTCTTTCTGAGGCCCGTACTTATGCAAGAACTATGAACGGGGCCATACTGGAATTGATGCTCACAAAGGATGAAAAGAGAAACCAGGAACTGAAAACCGTTATTGAGGACAGTACTGTCAAAGTCAATAACATTCTGGCCGTTATTGAAAAGCAGCCGCTTGATCAAAAGTCGAAAGAATTGCTGGCAACAGTAAAGGAATCACAACAAAAGTATTATGTTGCCAGAAGCGCGGTTGTTGAGCTGGCAATACAAAACAAAAATGCGGAAGCCTATAGTCTCTATGTTGGAAATGTAGATCCGTTGACAACTAAGTATATTGATGGATTGGTTAATTTTGGCGAGTATTACATTAAGCTTTCGGAGCAAATGAATAGTGACAACAAGGCGGCTGAGGCCGATACTGTCCAAATTATGCTGGGACTCTCGCTGCTAACAGGCATCATTCTCGGACTGAGCGGCCTATATATTACCAAAACCATAACAACTCCGCTAGGGATCATGGTGTCGGCATGCCAGGAACTTGCCGCAGGCGATTTTCGGGATAAACCCCGGCAGGTGCTTAGAAAAGATGAAGTTGGCGAGCTTGCCGATAACTTGGTGACGATGCGGACAAGTTTGCGCAATGTACTGAAAAAGGTCAATGAATCTTCCGAGCAGGTAGCGGCCTCTTCGGAAGAATTGACGGCCAGTGCAGAACAATCCGCTCAGGCTGCTACAATGGTCGCCGAATCTATCAGTGCTGTGGCCTATGGTGCAGAGCGGCAATTAAAAGCGGTAGCTGAAGCCTCTCTGGTCGTTGAACAGATGTCAGCCGGTATTCAGCAGGTGGCTGCCAGTGCCGCTCAAGTAGCCGGAAATTCGTCTCAGGCCGCCGATAAAGCCAGGCTTGGTGATCAGTCGGTAGAAAAGGCTGTCAGTCAGATGGCTTCCATCGAGCAAACTGTTAATAATTCCGCGCAAGTTATTGCCAAGTTAGGCGCAAGGTCTAAGGAAATCGGGCAAATTGTCGAAGCCATATCCGGGATCGCCGGACAGACCAATTTATTGGCTCTTAACGCCGCGATTGAGGCTGCAAGAGCAGGCGAGCAAGGCAAGGGGTTTGCTGTTGTGGCGGAGGAAGTGCGCAAGCTGGCAGAACAGTCCCAGGATGCGGCCAAACAAATTACAGCTCTGATAAGTGAAATTCAGACAGACACAGATAAAGCCGTAGAGTCTATGAGTGAGGGTACCAGAGAAGTTAAGGTCGGCTCAGAGGTTGTTGCTCTTGCCGGTCATTCTTTTAAAGAAATCAGGACTTTAGTAACCCAGGTATCCGAACAAGTCAGGGATATTTCCGCTGCCTTTCAGCAGATGGCTGTTGGTAGTCAGCAGATTGTGTCTTCAGTAAAGGAAATTGATAGACATAGTACGCAGGCTGCCGACCAATCACAGACGGTATCGGCGGCTACCGAAGAACAGTCGGCCTCCATGGAGGAAATTGCATCTGCAAGTCACAGTCTGGCTCAATTGGCCCAAAGTCTTCAGACGGCTGTAAATCATTTCCGGCTTTAGCAATATTATTAACCCTCTGCTGCAGCAGAGGGTTAATGTTTAAGGGGCGGTCGTACGGTAAGCGTTTAACTATAGGAGAAAGCAGGAGTTGTCCGGTTCCTTACCGAAGGGAGAAGTATAACAATCTAGGAGGATTTCGGAATGCGATTTCACACGGCTGAACGATCCGGGCTGGTATATGCGCTGCGCCAGAGTGCGGCTTCCGTCCAATGGAAGAAGCTTTTTAAACAAGCTACAGGTTTGGCTGGCGCATTAATCGATAATGTTTCCGACGGCATTCTTATTACCGATGAAGGCTTTCACATAGTTGCCGTCAATCCGTCCGTAACCAGGATTACCGGCTACACTCCGGAAGAACTTTTAGGAAAAACCCCAAGAATTCTTAAGTCAGGCTGGCATCCTTCATCCTTTTACAATACCTTCCGGAATGATATAAAAAGTAATAAGATGTGGTCTGGCGTATTGTGGGACCGGCGTAAGGACGGTAAGCTGATTGCTGTCAGACAGAAGATTTTTGCGTTACAGGGAGAGCAGGAGCAGCCTACCCATTATATTAGTATTTTTAGCATGAATAACACCGCCGGTGCGGAGGCCGATTTTCATGACCCACTGACTAATCTGCTAAACCGGGATTATTTTATGGAGTCCTTGCGGCACACCATCGGGTCTGTAAAAAAGGACCGGCAGAAAATTGCTCTTATCTATTGTGACCTTGATGGTTTTAAAGTAGTAAATGATACTTTGGGGCATTTTGTCGGTGATCAGCTATTAACCCTTGTCGGTCAGCGGCTGCAGTCACTCATTGGTTCGTCCGATATTATATCGCGGCTGGGCGGCGACGAATTTGCGATTATTATCGAGAATGTAGCCAATTCCGCCGAGGTGGTCGGCAAAGTTCTTGCGATTAAGAATGGTCTTGACGAGCACTTCATTATTGGTAAGGACGAGATATTCATTTCGTCCAGTATTGGTGTGGCGATTTTTCCTGAGAATGGTGAGGATGCGGATACCCTGCTGCGAAGTGCCGAGGCTGCCATGTATCAGGCTAAAGATCAGGGTAAAAATAACTTTCAGTTTTATATCCCTAAGTCGGATTCGCAAGCTGAGTCGCGGCTTGCATTGGCCACCCGTTTACATCATGCTATCCATCAGAATGAACTTTGTTTGCAATATCAGCCGCAAGTATGTTTACAAACCGGCAGGATAGTTGGCATCGAAGCTCTGCTTAGGTGGATCAGTCCTGATTTTGGGACAGTGCCGCCGGGCCAGTTTATTTCTATTGCTGAAGATACCGGTCTGATAGGCCCAATTGGTGAATGGGTACTCCGGGAGGCTTGTCAGGAATACATGCGCCTGAAGCTAGCCCCTTTGCAACTGGCTGTTAATTTATCAGCCCGGCAATTCCGCCAGCCGGATTTGGTGGCTAAGATACGGCAGATACTTGAGGAAACAGCTATGCCGGCGTCCTTGCTGGAATTAGAGCTTACGGAAACTGCATTCCTGGACAATGTAAATGAGGCCATTTCTACGCTAAACCAGCTTAAAAGCATGGGTGTCATGCTGGCGATTGATGATTTTGGCACAGGTTATTCGTCATTAAATTACCTCAAAAAGTTCCCGGTGGATAAACTTAAGATTGACAGGTCATTTATTCAACATGTTACCGAATCGCCGGACGATCAGGCGATAACCCGCGCAGTTATAGCCATTGCCCGCAGTATGGGGCTTAGAACACTGGCGGAAGGTGTTGAAACCAGTCAGCAAACGGAGTTCCTCCGGCAAGAGGGCTGCGAGGAGGCTCAGGGCTATTTCTTTTTTAAACCGCTCTGGCCTAAAGATGTGGCGAGCCTTATTCAAAACGTTTGCAAAGGTTAATGGTTAAGTTGTTTTTGCAAAATTGAAATAAATAAAGGAATTTAGCAGACTATGACGAAATGGTAATACTAAATACTACAATGCCGAACAGGGGTGCAATAAATGGATGCAAACAAGCATTCCAGCAGAAAACAGATTCAGTCATTGGCGCGGGCCATTCAGATCATGGAGTTTATTGCTAAAAACCATAATTCCGCCAGCCTGACTCAAATAAGCCAAAATCTTGGTTTAAGTAAGAGTACCGTTCATGGTCTCATTACCACCCTGGAAGACTTCAACTACGTCTATCAGGATCAGGTGACCGGCCTTTACCAATTAGGACTGAAATTGTTTGAAATGGGGCAGGTGGTCTATTCCAGTATGGATTTAAGATCAGTTGCCTATCCGATTTTAGTGGAATTAAGTGAAAAATATCAGGAGACAGTACATCTGGCGCTATTAAGCGGGCCTGAAGTTGTCTATGTGGAAAAGGTAGACAGCTCCAGGTCGGTTCGCATTATTTCGCAAATAGGAGGCCGCAATCCAACCTATTGTACTGGTGTGGGAAAGGTGCTGTTAGCAGGCCTGACGGAAAGCGAAGTAGAGAAAATAGTAAAATCTACGGGAATGAAAAAGTTTACGCCCAATACCATCGACAACATGACTAGACTTAAAAAATGCCTGGCGGAAATTGCCCAAAAGGGATATGCGTATGATTTGGAAGAAATTGAAATAGGGTTACGGTGTGTGGCTGCCCCGATAAAAAATCATCTGGGCAAAACGATTGCCGGGATCAGCTTATCAGGTCCAACAAACCGTATTACCGATGAGTTACTGACCACGCTCAGCACGGATGTGGTTGCGGCTGCCCACCGGATTTCAATCAAATTAGGCTATAAAGATATTTCTTAAAAATTTTTATAAATAATTTATAGACTTTTTTAAAAAAAAGCAGGATTTTTTTGTTTGGATGCGAATATTCAGGAAAGAAGGAAAAGTCGAACAATGTTCGATATTGTAGAACTGAGGCTGTCTGTAGTTAATCTTGAGGAAATAGGTTGTTTTTTTTGCAAAAGATATAGAACTATATTCGATAATGTAGAACAAAAGCGTGGTTACAATAACAATAAGCAGTAAGACCTGTGTTCATGCCATTTACAGGGGAGTTGTATGCAATGCAAAACCTAACAATTGAACAAAAACGGGCTTTTGAGCTGTTGCTGGATGTGTTGCCTGTACTCATGGGCGAAGAGGCCGTGCTCTTTACAACGGATACCGAACGATTTGTCACTATGCATACACCTGAAGAATTTACTTTCTATAAGGCCAAAGTAGGGGATGCGCTGGCTCCGGGCAGCGGCGGCAGAGTTTGTGTAGATACCGGGAGCCTTGTTGACAGGCTTGTTCCCAAGGAAGTCTACGGTATGCCTTTTCGTACGATTGCCCTCCCTGTGGTTGAGGAGGGGAAACCGGCAGGCTGTATTGCCATTGCCAGGAGTCGCGGGAAACAGGCTCAGGTAGCCGACAGTGCCGAAGTTTTATCAGCGACCTCGCAAGAAGTTGCGGCAGCCATTCAGGAAATTGTAAATTATGCCGCCAATACCGAACAGGCAATGCAGTCTTTGGCGGAATCTACTCAGATGTTAATTCAGGGAATCAAAATGGTTAATGAGATGAATCAGATGATCAAAAATATAGCTTCCCAGACAAATTTGCTTGCGCTTAACGCCGCTATTGAGGCTGCCCGGGCCGGCGAAGCCGGTCGTGGATTTTCAGTGGTGGCCGAAGAAGTGAAAAAGCTGGCTACCGGCAGCACCGAAGCGGTTACCAAAGTAAATCAGATCCTTAAGGATATCGACAGCCGGGTAAAAAATGTCGACGATAAGATTCAGCATACCAGCTCCATGGCTGCGGAACAGGCGCGGGCCGTTACCGAGATCAATCAAGCGAGTACGGCTGTTGCTGAGACGGCCACCCGTTTACAGGAAATTAGCAAATTGTTGTAAAAGGTAAACTTGCGCCGTTATTTAATGAAAACGGTGCAAGGCCCCTCTTCTCCGGGAGAGGGAATGCCTTGGCCTGAATTAAAGTTTCAGAGCATTTAATTAAAGCACACTTATCGTACTAGCAGGAATCTTGCGAAAAATGTCGTATTTAATCAGTACAGTAATATTATCGAACGATGTTCGACAATATAGAACAAAAGAACGTAAGAGGTGTGTATGAAGGCGATATATCTAGACTGTTTTTCGGGTATTAGCGGCAACATGATGATCGGGGCGCTATTAGATGCCGGGCTTTCTATCGAATATTTGCGGGCGGAGCTTGCTAAATTGCCGGTTACGTCTTATAAGCTTATTGATAAAGAAGTCATCAAACGCGGGATTAAAGCCAGATATTTTAATGTGGAAGCAAAACAATGGTTTCAGCCCTCCCGTAATTTGCATGATATTCACAAGATTATTAGTGAGAGCAGTTTTACAGATACTGTTAAACAGAAAGCTATAAAAATATTTAACCGTTTGGGTGCAGCTGAGGCAAAAGTACACGGTGTTCCGGAGAGCAAAATTCACTTTCATGAAGTGGGAGCCATTGATTCGATTGTTGACATTGTTGGCATTGCAATTGGCCTGGAGTACTTAGGTATAGAACATATTTTCACCTCAGAACTGCATGTCGGCTCAGGCTATGTAAAATGCAGCCACGGGCGGATGCCCATACCCGCGCCGGCTACAGCCGAGCTATTAAAAGGAATTCCGTTTTACAGCGAGGGAATAAAGGGGGAGCTTGTTACACCGACAGGCGCGGCTGTGGTGGCTTGTCTGGCTGAAGTCTCCGGACCTTTGCCCAAAGGGTTTTCCATAGAGCAAGTGGCCTACGGCGCCGGCAGCATGGACCTGGAGATACCTAACGTTGTGCGCCTGTATATGGGGACAATGAGCGCCGGGCTGGAAGCAGCCAGCCATGAGGCAAAAATCATCGAGACCAATATTGATGATATGAATCCGGAAATTTACGGCTATGTTATTGAGCGGCTTCTTAATCATCCGGGCGTTCATGACGCCTACTTAACATCGATTATGATGAAGAAAGGGAGGCCGGGAACCAAACTATCCGTGCTGGCGGCAGCAAATAAAATAGCGGATATTGCCAGGGTAATCCTGCGGGAAACAAGTACGCTTGGGGTACGGATCATTGATTGTGATACGGTTCATCTGGAAAAAGAAATCATCTCCCTCGAAACGCCTTGGGGTCAAGCTCGGGTAAAAGTTGGCAGACTGGCTGGCCAGGTGCTCAATGTATCCCCGGAATATGAGGATTGTAAAACGATTGCCCTGAAACATAATATTCCTCTTAAAGAAGTCTATCAGCATATGATAGCGGCCTCTAAGAAGCTGATGATTGAGGCGGTTCCGGAATAAGTGTCCTTCTATTGACGGCGATGTATACAAGAAGTTGATTTGAGGAGGTATCGGGAAAATGACCGCGTTGGAGCAAATGCAGATAGTTAATCAGGCTTTTGTACAGAATCTTTCTGAGAACTTTAAACTGGCTGCCGAGAACGTCAGTAAGGTTCCGCGCAAGAAACTGGCAATTTTAACCTGTATGGATACCCGGTTGGTAGAGTTTTTGGAACCGGCTCTGGGGATTAAGCGAGAAGACGCTGTGGTAATAAAGAATGCGGGTAATTCGGTAACCGGCAGTTTTGAGGCCACCATCCGCAGTCTGGTTATCGCCATATTCGAACTCGGTATTCAGGAGATTATGGTGATAGGGCACGAGGATTGCGGTGTAGCACATTCGACAGCCCAGGCTATTATCGAAAAAATGCGCCGGCGCGGCATTTCCTATGATGCCATTAAAATGATAAAGGATAATTTGGAAACCTGGCTTGATAATTTCCATCACCCACATGATAATGTACTTCAGGTTGTGGAAAAAATAAAGAATAATCCCTTAATACCGGTGGATGTGCCTGTGCATGGCTTGATTTTTGAGCCGCATACGGGAGAGATTTCGATTTTGAAAAATGGTTATCAGGAGTAACTGTCATTGTTATCAGACTCCGCTTTTTTACTGGCTTCTAAGCGTTAATGTCAAAGAACTGCAGGGGACTTTAGAAAATGCGGAGTTTAGGCTTATAAAAACAAGGAGGTAGAAGAATGAAAGTAATTTCGCTGAAATCTGTCGTGGATATGGACAAATGTATTGGCTGCGGTATTTGTTCCAAAGTATGCCCCTCGCTGGCCATTAGCATTGAGAACAAGAAAGCCATTGTGAAAGAAAGTGACTGCCGGGGGTGCGGCGGCTGTGAACAACGCTGTCCGGTGTATGCCGTAAAAATGGTAAAACTGGCCGAGCCTTATTCGGTATCTGTCGATATCACAGATGTGCCTTATGAACAAATTAGCAGCCTCTGTCTAAAAGCCAAGCTTAATCCTGAGCAGATTATTTGCTACTGCACTACTACCCGGGCCGAAGAAGTTGCCGGTGCTATCCTTAAGGGAGCTAAAACGCCGGAGGAGCTTTCCCGTGATACCGGTATCCGCATGGGCTGTAAGGTGGAATGCATCCAGCCGGTGCTGCGCTTGCTGAAAGCAGCCGGTATTGACCCGGAACGCCCGAACGGCTATCAATGGTATGGTTTGACGCCCACTATCTGGGATATTCCCGAAGATGTAAAAGCAAAGTACAATTCACGCGGCTTCTATTTTGAGGAGGATATTAAGCTCTTAAACAAGGTTGTCGAAGCCAAGCCTGAAGGGAGGAAAGCATAATGAAAAGACCAGCTATTACACCGTTAGCTCCCCGCGCATCCCAGTATGGCATCGCCCCTGAACTGGTAAAAAAACGTTTAGCCGAGTATCCGGAAATGACATCCTTGATGATCAGCGATTTGTTTGCCGATACACCTGCTGTTATTTATCCGGGTGAGGGCGGTATCGCCAATGTCCGTAAGGCGGCTGAAGCCGCTCTCAGCAACGTTGACTTATCGATGATTAAACCCGGGCAATCGGTTAATGTTCTGGCTTCTCATCACGGATTTACGCTGCTGGGCGGTGAGCCCTACGCCGAACTTTTGCGGGTTGTGCGGGATGTGATTGCTGAGCGGACCGGAACCCAGGATATTCGCCTGCGCGCCGGCGTCGGTCTCCGCTTTAGAGAGACTGAGGAATATATTAAGCGTTACAAGCTGGATGAACATTATAAGGGAAAGGCGCGCGGCATGGCGCCTATTGATGAAGGAATTGCCATTGAAACCGAGATCGGTACCCTGTATGGCATCAAGGCTGTGTATGATGCCGACTGGATTGTCCATGTGCATAACAGCGATGTCCGGGAGGTTCACTTCCACCGGCAGGTAGACAGGGCCGTTAAACCGTTTGGCATGTCCTATGCCCGCATAGAGACCCGCTCGACGTATCACTGGAATATGGGGCCGCGCGGTGCTAACTTTACTGCCAGGGCTATTTTTGAATCCAAGTTTGTAAAAAGCAAGTTTGCCTTTGCCGCCTTTTTGAATATGTCTCCCAGCGGTGTAGTGGGTGTAGTGGCCGAAAACGATCTTTATGTCCTCAATGATCAATTGACTGTCGAAGGCCTCAAATATTACGGCAAAATTATGACTTTGCTGGGTGAAGTGGATGAATGCATCGTCGGACTGGACTTCCCCTGCCCGGTACCGTATGTATTTGCCGCCGGTGTTATTTATGCCAACTTTGTAGGCGCCAATACCGATTTATTTGATTTGGACCATGACCTGCCTTCGTATACCTGGTATACCGAAGCCTTCTATAATAAGGCCGGTAAGCCGCTGATCGACGATATTGTACCTGTCAACCCCGCCATTAAAATGGTGGTGCATAACTACGCCTGGGGCGGTTATCCCAGCGCCTTTTTCACCGAGCACATCCCGACGGTGGTAGTGGGACAGGAACAGGCTGAACTCCTCAATTCCGATCCCCAGAACCTGCAGTATATGGATTATGCCACCGTGACTGACAATTTGGACAGTGCCATGCATTTTGCCTATAAGGCCGCTAAAACCGATAAAGTCATTATCTTTGACGGCGCCATGGGCGGACTCAATGTCAGCCAAAGCCTGGCCGACCTTTTAATTGCCAAAGCTCCGGCTGTTTCTGAACGGGTAGACAAAGACCTTATGCCGAAATGGCTTAAACAACGTGGCGTAAAAATTTAGGCAGGAGTGGTTAACATGCGGGCGGATGCTATTATTCAGCAGGATATCAGGGATACCATTTTTTCCACCATCAGCAGCAGGCAATACACCGCGCACCTTCTGACTGAGCGTCAGGGGGTGATTGCAGGCGTAAAACGCCTGCAGGCCTTTCTGGCTGAAAATACGATTGCGGCAGATATCCGGGTTGCTGATGGGGAGCAGGTTGAAGCCGGCCAGGTGCTTGTCGTAATTACTGGCACACCTAAGCAAATAGCCGTTGCCGAAGAGTTTGTTGTCGGTTTCCTGGCCAAGCCGTCCGGTCTGGCCACCGCTGCCAGGCGGGCTGTTGAGGCTGCCGGCCCGGGTATCAACATCGTTTGTGGCGCCTGGAAAAAGATGCCGCATGAGATCAAGCATATTGTCAGGGAAGCTGTAGCCGCCGGCGGGGCAATGTTCAGGATTACCAATGAACCCTTTCTTTATCTTGATAAAAACTTTGTCCGCATGCTTGGCGGTGTGGAAGCTACTTTAAAGTCGGTAAGTCATATTACCGACAAAGTAAAAGCCATCCAGATCAAGGGAGAAACAGGCGATATCGGGGCCGAGGCTCTGGCTGCCTATCATTGGGGTGCAGGCATTCTGATGGTAGACACCGGCCGGCAGGAGGATGTCGCCATTGTCAATAAAGTGCTGATCGAGGCCGGTTGTCGTGATAAAGTAAAGCTGGCGTTCGCCAAAGGGGTCAAAATTGAGGACATTGCCAGCTTACAGGGGCACGGCATTGATATGCTGGATATAGGCGCAGCCATCCTGGATGCGCCGTTATTGGATATGAAGCTGGAAGTACAGGGGTGATGAGCCATGGATCTTAATCTGCTGGAAAAAACAGAACTAAAAATATATGGTCTCAACCTGCAAAGTGTCAATCTTACCCGCGTTGCCGAAGTTGTGGCCAAGGTTCTCGGCTTGCCTGTCAGGGAGGTACTGGTTGTTGATGTCCGGTATGACCATATTTGTCTGGATATTCTGGCGAAAAGTATTGACATGCGCCAGATAATCGGCAAAGAGCAGGCGCTCTTGTATGAACTGGCCGCTATTGACGGACTGGAATTAACATCGGATGCTTATGTCGATTCGGCTGGTATTATGGGGCTTATCGGTTGTGAAGAAGCTGATGCCGGAATAATCGCCCAACGGACGGAAGCGGTCGCCGATGAGATTACCCGCGCCGTTTTGGGGAGGGCCCTGGTTTACGCCACCGGCTTTGAAGTCAAAAACGGCATGATTGAAGACACCAATTCACCCTATTTAATAGAACTCTTGCAATCTAAGGGCTATAAAGCCGAGTTTGGCGGTATTCTGGAAGACGATGTGAGTGTAATCGCCCACAAACTGCGGGATGCAGCCGAAAGGGGCTTTGGACTTGTGATTACCACTGGCGGAGTAGGCGCCGAAGACAAAGACTTCAGTGTCGAAGCTCTGGCCAGAATGGATTCTGAGGCAGCTACTCCCTGGATTGTGAAGTTTCAGGTTGGTACAGGGCGTCATGTCAAAGAAGGGGTACGTATCGCTGTAGGTCAGAGCGGCCTGACGACCTTTGTCAGTCTGCCCGGTCCCCACGACGAGGTGGTCGCTGCCGGCGCCGCGTTACAAAACCACTGCTATGCCCACCAGCCTATTGAGAAAAACAATCTGGCCAACGACATTGCCCATATCCTGAGGGATAAGCTGCGCCACAAGCACTGGCACGGCCAACATCATCATTAGAATGGAGTTGATAGTATGGATAAAGCACTACTTGCTAAGCTGGCCCAGGAATTATATACTGCCGAAACCAGCCGTACACCGATTGAGGCTTTGACCGCCCGCTATCCGGAAATAACAAACGAAGACGCTTATCAGGTTCAACTGGCAGGCATGAATCTCAGAATAGCCGACGGCCATGCCATTGTCGGCAAGAAAATCGGTCTTACCAGCAAGGCCATGCAAGCGGCTCTGGGAGTATTTGAACCTGACTATGGCTATATAACAGACCGTATGATGATCTTAGAAGGTGAAGATATCTCGCTGGCGAGTGTCATTGCCCCCAAGGTGGAGGCGGAAATCGCCTTTGTGCTGAAAGAAGACCTTGTTGGGCCGGGAATCACTCTGGCCCAGGTTCTCAAAGCCACAGCCGGAGTTATGCCGGCGTTCGAGATTATCGACACCCGGATCAAAGACTGGAAAATTAAAATTCAGGACACCATCGCCGACGGCGCGTCTATTGGCCGGATTGTAGTCAGCGGTGCGCTTGTACCGGTGGAGAGTCTGGACATGCGCTATATGGGGCTGGTATTGGAGAAAAACGGTGAAGTGGTAACAACCGCCGCCGGGGCCGCAGTACTGGGACATCCCGCCAACGCGGTTGTCTGGCTGGCTAATAAACTGGCGCAATATGGTATTCCTCTGAAGGCCGGCGAAATCATCATGTCCGGTTCGTTTACCGCAGCTTGTCCGGTTGCGGCGGGAGATAATCTGCGCGCCACCTTTGACGGTCTGGGAACAGTAGGCGTGCGATTCATAAAATAAAATCAGGAAGTGACAACATGGGAAAAAAATTAAGAAGTGCCATTATCGGACCAGGAAACATCGGTATTGATTTAATGATCAAATTATTGCGAAGTCCGTACCATGAGGTCGTCCTCGTTTCCGGGATAGATCCACAGTCCGAAGGACTTAAAATTGCCAGCTCAAAAGGAATTGATACTTCCCTCGAAGGTATCAACGGAGTTCTGGCTGTAAAAGATCTGGATATCTGCTTTGATGCCACCGGGGCCAAACCGCATTTATATCATGCCCCGTTGCTCAAGGATGCCGGGGTGTTTGCTGTTGACCTTACCCCGGCTGCTGTAGGACCTTATGTAGTGCCGTCTGTTAACCTGGAGCAAAATTTAGGGACGGTTATGAATGTAAATCTGATTACCTGCGGCGGACAGGCCACAATTCCTATCGTTCATGCCATCAGCCGGGTGACGCCTGTGTCCTATGCCGAAATCGTGGCAACCATCAGCAGCCGCAGCGCCGGTCCCGGGACCAGAGCCAATATTGACGAGTTTACTGAAACCACCCGCAATGCCCTGGTGGCTGTTGGCGGCGCTCAACAGGCGAAAGCCATTATTATTCTCAATCCGGCTGATCCGCCTGTGCTTATGCGCAATACCATTTATGCCAAGTGCGATACCGGCAAAATTGACGAGATTGTTGCATCGGTAGAAAAAATTGTTGCCGATGTACAAAAATATGTACCGGGTTACCGGTTGAAAGTAGTTCCTTACGCTGACGGTGAGAGGGTCGTGGCTATGGTGGAAGTTATCGGCGCCGGCGACTATCTGCCGACTTATTCCGGCAATCTGGATATTATCACTTCAGCGGCCGTAGCGGTAGGCGAACGCTACGCACAGTACAAGGAAGGAGCGGTGTCATAATGAAAACAATTCGTGTTATAGATGCAACTTTACGGGACGGCATGCATGCCGTCAGCCACCAGCTCACTCCTGAACAGATGGCCCAAATTGCCGCCGGAATGGATGCGGCAGGTGTTGATACTATTGAGGTGGGACATGGCGACGGCCTTGGCGGCTCCTCGCTTCAGTATGGTTTTTCCCGCGCCAGCGACAAAGAATACCTGGCCGCCATCGCCAAGGCGGTGAAAAAGGCTAAAATCGACGTCCTCCTGATACCCGGCATCGGCACGATCGAGGACCTGGAAGCGGCTATGACTTACGGTGTTAAGACTGTGCGGGTGGCAACCCATGTTACTGAAGCCGATGTGGGCGCCCAGCATATCGAGTTTGCCAAGAAGCACGGCTTGGAAGCCATCGGCTTCTTGATGATGTCCCATATGGCGCCGCCGGAAAAAGTGGCCGAGCAGGCCAAGTTATTTGAAAGCTATGGCGCAGATGCCGTCTATGTTACCGATTCGGCCGGAGCCATGGTGCCGGGTGAGGTGAAAGCACGCATCACGGCAGTACGGGAAGCCATAAAATTACCGATCGGTTTTCATGCGCATAATAACCTGGGCCTGGCTGTAGGTAATACGCTGGCGGCTATCGAAGCCGGCGCCAGTATTGTCGATGGTACTGTACGGGGCTTGGGAGCCGGCGCCGGCAACACCCAGCTGGAGGTTTTAGTGGCTGTGCTTAAACGGCTTGGCTACGAAAGCGGCATCGATCTGTATTCTATTATGGATGTGGGCGAGCAACTGGTCGAGCCCATCATGCAGCGGCCGCAGGTTATCAGTAATGCCGCGCTGGCTATCGGCTATGCCGGGGCCTATGGCAGCTTTTTGCTGCACGCGCAGCGCGCGGCTGAGAAATTCGGGGTAGATGCCCGGGATATCCTGATTGAGATGGGGCGCCGTAAGACAGTTGGCGGTCAGGAAGATTTAATTATTGATGTGGCTATTGATTTAGCCAAGACCAAACAGTCGTAAAAATAGGGGGCAGGTCATGATGCCGGTGTTTAAGCAGCGTATCGAAAAAGCGCAGCAAATGATGAATGAGCATGATATTGATGTTTTGTTTATTAATAACCGGGAGAACCTTATCTATTTTACCGGTCTTACTCAGATTGAGTGCCTGGCTGTATTGATACCCCGTCAGGGAGAGGCCTGCGCAGTCACCTTATGGCTGGATGCCGCTTATGTCCGGCAGGAATCGGGACTTACCACATACGGTTACCAGTTCCCGGGAGGAAGTCTGGCCGACAAGTGTATCGAACAGATAAAAGCGTTTGGCTACTTACAGCCGCGAATCGGCTTTGAGCGATATTTTGTAGCCTTTGGCGTCTATGACAGTTTGCGTAAAGTATTTCCGGAAGAGCGGTTTGTAAATGCCAGTGATTTGCTGTATCGTTTGCGCGCGGTCAAGGATGCCGGGGAAGTAGCCTTTATGCGCCAGGCCGGGCAGATGGTGGCAACAGGCATGGCGGCGGCTATTCGTTCGCTGCGAGCCGGGGTCAGGGAAATTGAGGTGCTGGCCGAAGCTGAGTATGCTATGCTGAAAGCCGGTTCCGGCGGCTCTCCTTTCCGGCCGCAGGTAGTGTCGGGTGAGCGTACTATGCTCACTCACCCCTGCGCCAGTGAAAAAATCATCGGTAACGGTGAAGTTGTGGTGGTTCATCTTGGCGCTACCTGCCAGGGCTATTGCGCCAAAATGTGCCGCACCATAGCGGTCGGCGAGGTAGCGGCCGCTTATTACGAAACGCATGAGATACTGCTAAGAGCGCAGTCGGCCGCCGAGGCGGCTTTAAGACCCGGTGCGACAGCCCATGAAGTGGATGGCGCTGCCAGAAGCATTATTGCCGACGCCGGTCTGGAGAAGCAGTATCTGGATGTTGCCGGCTACGGGGTAGGTATCAGGCAATCAGAGTTTTACCCTATTATTGGCAAAGGACGCACAGATGTCATTGAGGCAGGGATGGTAGTGGATTTGCTGCTGCCGACTATTTACCGTAAAGAAGGCGGCGGGCCCCGCATTACCGATTGTATTTACGTTGAGGATAATCATAATGAAGTGATTACCTGTTTCCCACGGCAATTGTTTCAGGTCTGACAGGTGACGTAACAGTATCTTCTTATACGCTATAGAATTAAATTTAGGAGGAGATCTAGGAATGATCTTGGAAAAGGGTTATGACCTCAGGGAAAGCCTGAAACTTCTCTGGTCCAATATCACTGCGGCTGCAGTGGGGACAGGTTTGGTAGCCACGCTTTTTAGTACCCTTGGCCCCGGTGTAATTGTCATGAATGCCGCCAAGCAAGGCGGGCTGACCGAGGCACAGGCAGTTTCCTGGTTATTTGGTATCTATGCCCTGGGTGGCTTGTCTACCATGTTTATGTCTCTAAGGTATCGTATTCCTGTTGTTATTGCCTACACCATCCCGGGGGCTGTTATGCTGGGCAAGCTGTTAGGTCAGTTTCCCCTGAGTGAAGCCATCGGCGCTTATATGGTCGTTGCTTTTGTCACTCTGCTGCTTACGGTTACCGGGGCCATCAAAAAGGTAGTAGATCATATACCTGTTCCCATTATGCTGGCTATGGTCGGCGGGGTACTGATGAGTTTTGGCGTTGGCTTATTTAATGCCGCGATTAAAACGCCCGGCATCTATGGCGTCATGGTCCTCTTGTTTTTTATTGCCATGTCCATGCGCAAATTCAGCCAGAAAGTGCCGCCGATTATTGTTGCCATCATTGCCGGCGCGGGTCTCTTATATTCTGCCGGCATGATTAAACCGGTAAGTATTAGTCTGGAGTTTGCCCAACCGCAGTTTGCCTTTCCCAGTTTCAGTCTTCCGGCCATCTTAAATATCAGTGTGCCCTTATTTTTCCTGGTTATCGGTGTGCAGAACATCCAGGCCGTTGGCGTATTATTAGCGGAAAAGTATAAGCCGCCCATCAATGCCATGTATCTTGTACCCAGTGTGGCTACCATGATTAACGGTTTTCTGGGCGCACATCCGGCAGTAACGGCCGGCCCAAGTACGGCGATTTGCTCCAGCTCGGCGGCAGGTCCGCACCGGGAATTCCGCTTTGTTGCGGCGTTTTTTGAAGGTGTTTTCTGGTTCTGCTTTGCTTTGTCGGCTAAGATTGCTGTAGAGGCTGTTAAGTTTGTGCCGGCTGAATTTAGTGCTGTTCTTGCCGGTCTGGCCATGTTTGATGTGTTTGGCAGCGCCTTTAAAGGCGCTTTTAACGGGCAGTTTAAATCAGGCGCTGTTGTGGCCTTCTTTGTTGCTGTTACCAATATATCCATCCTGAATATTGGCGCTCCGTTCTGGGCTATTATTCTGGGAGTGCTGACTTCTCTGGTTGTCGAACGTACCGATTTCAAATTCTTTAATAAAGAAGCTGATGTCGCGGCGGCAAAAGCATAAGGTATAATAAAAAAGAAAGGAACTGCCGCCGGGCAGTTCCTTTTGCGTATTATTAGAAAGTATACGCTTTTTGAGGCGGTAACTCCTTACACAACATTGGGGTAAATAGGTTCAATGCCCGGAGGAGAGACCGTTCTGCACCGCTTGGTCGCTGGCGCTTAACCTCCGCTTGTGTATAACGGTTTTTCCGCCTCAACGCCGTTATGTAAGGGCCGCCCCGTTTTGTTTGGGGCAGCTTGGAAATCGCAAGGCCTGACGCGCAGGCAATATCAAGTATCAGCCGCGTAAATCTAGCCGCAAGAGGTGCAACGGTGAATACAGACAATATAAGAGGGATGCTGGAATCTTTCCGGGAAGGCGCAATTTCCCTGGAGCAGGTGCTGGGGTTCCTGAAATCCTTCGCTTATGAAGATATTGAATTTGCCAAAATTGATCACCACCGGGCCGTTCGGCAAGGTTTTCCCGAGGTGGTTTTCTGTCAGGGAAAAACCATACCACAGGTGGCAACGATTATGAAAAAACTGGCCGAACGCTCCCCGAATGTATTGGGGACCAGGGCCAGTAAAGAAATGTTTGCCGCCGTTAAAGAAGCAGTGCCCGAGGCCTGGTATCATGAACTGGCCAGGCTGATTGTGGTTGAACGCAGTAAAAAAGAGCCGGACGCTGACCGGTACATCCTGGTACTGTCGGCAGGCACCAGTGATATGCCTGTTGCCGAGGAGGCCGCAGTAACAGCGGAGATCATGGGCCATCAGGTACAGCGGGTATATGATGTTGGCGTGGCTGGTATTCACCGCCTGCTTGCACAGCGTGAGACAATATGTAAGGCTAACGTCTCTATTGTTGTTGCCGGTATGGAAGGGGCTCTAGCCAGTGTGGTGGGCGGACTTGTGGATAAGCCCATCATTGCCGTACCTACCAGTATTGGTTATGGCGCTAATTTCCAGGGATTGGCGGCTTTGTTATCAATGCTTAACAGTTGCGCAGCCGGGGTGGCTGTCGTGAACATCGACAATGGTTTTGGCGCAGGACGGCTGGCCAGTATTATTAATACAATGCGATAATTTGTGAACGATATGGTAAAGAAATTTGTATTGAAGAATGGAGTATATAGATGATCCAACTGGAAACAAAACTGGATAAACTAGTAACTGTGTTGCAGCAAATGGAAAGTGTCGCCGTGGGCTTTTCGGGCGGGGTGGACAGCAGCTTTCTGGCCGCCGCTGCCCAGAAAACTCTTGGTGATAAGGCTGTAGCCATAACAGCCTGCTCGGAAACCCTGCCAAAGAGCGAGGCCGAACAAGCCGCCGCCTTTGCCAGGCAAAGCGGTATTCAGCATAAATTTGTCACAATCAGCGAGCTCAAAAGCCCTGAGTTTGTCGCCAACGATGCCGCCCGGTGCTACTACTGTAAGAAGCTGCGGTTTTCTGCATTGGCCAACTGGGCGAAGCAGGCCGGATACAAATGGGTCCTGGAAGGTTCTAACGCCGACGACGTTGCCGATTTTCGTCCCGGTATGAAAGCAGTTACGGAGATAGCTGGCGTAAGAAGCCCGCTGCTAGAGGCCGGCTTGACGAAGCAGGAGATTCGCTACCTGTCCAAGGAATGGGGCCTGCCTACATATAATAAGCCGAGCGCGGCCTGTCTGTCTTCGCGCATCGCCTATGGATTGCCGGTGACAGCCGAACGCCTGGGGCAGGTGGAAGCGGCCGAAGAATTGCTAAAAAGATTCTTTTCCGGCCAGGTCCGGGTTAGGCATCATGGGACGTTAGCCCGGATTGAAGTGCAGCCGGAACAGTTTGGGGTGCTTACAGATCCGGCTGCCGTGAAAGAGATTACCGGTGAGTTAAAACGGCTGGGATTTACCTATGTCACGCTGGACCTTGCCGGCTATCAAATGGGCAGTATGAATCAGGCGCTGAAAAACCAGCACCATGACAGCCTTAAAACGCAAGGATAGCGGCGAGGCGATTTTTCGTAGGACGTATACCGAATGACGACGACACGCTGGCTTCACCGTTTTCCGGATAACGGTTTTTCAAGACTATACAGATCGTCGAGCTTTTCGGTCAGGAAATAATGCGCGTCCTTTAAGGCCTGATTGTAGATCAGCGGTCCGATGTCCTTTATTATGAAATCCAGCAATAAGGTTGCAGCCAAATCTGTGATTTCTTCGTCCTTCTCGGTTAAAAAGTAGCTTTTTATAGCCGCCACTGCCGTTTGCTGCTGTTCTTTGGTAAGTACAATCCCTTTCACAGCTTGCCCTCCCTTACAGTTACTTCACTTTATCTTAGTATAGGCAATTCCGTGGCCTGATACAAGCGTAACCAGGGAGTCAGATACTAAGCAGCCGATATACAGAGAGCAAAAAAAGACCCCTGGCTAATCGCCGGGGGTTTTTTGCTCTATTACAGAACTACTATGGATTTTACTGTATCGGTTAATGCCGCTTCTCCATTAATGGTCCAGATTAAATAGAGCTGTTCCAGTGTGGCCTGAGAGAAAACGTAATTCCTGAAAGCGTAGAATTTTGGACTTTGCAGGTCGCTGTCAGTCATGTTGTATTCTTTTTGGGCAATATCGCGCAGCTTGGCAATCATCCATTTGGCCTCAGGCACAGATAATACCCAGTCGTGATCGCCCAGATGAGTAATAAAGCCTTCGGCCCGGCGGGGGATAGGCAACGTCTTGCCGTCCTCGGCCAGTAAGCCGATTGAGACTGCATTTTTATTGGCTAAAATTGCGGCGGCGTTCAGCCAGTTGACAACTTCGCGCTCGTCATCCGCTGTGCCGGGGTGATTATGGGCGCAGGCCTGGGCCACAATTACCTGGGCCGGAAACTGGCGGTGGATGAGCTCAGCCAGACTAAGTACGTGGTGCGAGCCGGTGCCGGCAATCGGGTACTCCGTACGGGCAGAGCCGTCTTTTTGCCACTGGAAAACCCATGGCTTATGAAGATCATGCAGGCATTGCGCGGCAATCACAATATCCCGGCTTACCGGAAAGCTATAGATATCTTTATAGGCGTCAAAGAACCCCAGGGCCGCTTTGACATTTACCGCCACATGGGTGGCAAGTCCGCCGGGATAGGAATGGTGACTGGCATACCCGCTGCCTGGTGCGGCATAGAATGGCAGTACCGAGCTGCCGGGGTTTTTACACGGCGGCAGAAATTCGTCATAGGCAGCTGTTGACTTTAACAGACCTGCGGCCACCAGGCGTCCTTTTACCTGTTCTTTGGCATTGTCATTCGGATATAATTCCATTAGCCACGGGGCAGGGTTGTGGAGAATTTCCAAAGTTGAGCGGCGCAGCTGACTATCCTGAATTTCTGAGGCTGTCTGCAGCAGATAGCTGTAAGCCGATTTTACATAGGACGATTTTTCAGCCATGCTTGCCGGGTCCATTTTCAGACAATCCTGCAGTGAGGCTTTGGCCGCTTTAATGGCCGGCGCTTTAGCGGACACCGAAAACGGCAGTGATGTGGCGGCCATTACGGCCATTGCTCCTGCCGACATCTTGAGAAAATCACGCCGGTTACAGCCAGCGTTCATGTTATCCATAAGATTACTCAAATCGATCCCTCCCATTTTCTCACTGTTGTCATAGTAGCCGATTATTCAAACTTTGTTGTTAACAGCAAGTAAAATTTATGTAAAATGTGAAAAAGATTCCTTGCTGCTGGGGCAAAAGCTGCATGCAAGGATTGTTTCAGCATTTTGAGGGCCAAATAGCTGCTATAACGTATTAACCGCGACAGTCTGTGATTAACATAGGGATGTTTTGGGAATAGTATATCATAGGTTGACTACAAGGAGGTGATCCATAGCTTTGCTTCGATTTCGCAATCATCCGCTCGTCATTTTCACAGCGATCTTAATGATGTATACACTTTTTAATTCGCTTTCCGCAATTTTTAAATAGTTATGGCTTATGGCCGGCAAAGCCGCTCCAACGGGGGAGCGGCTTTGCTATAGAGCATAGGAACGAAGTTGTGGAGACGATGCTGAAAGGAATCCAGTGTCTGGGAGCGAATTACTATATATTAGAAATGTATTATGTAATGAAAGGAGTTTGTACATGTTTCGGACGATTGCTATTGTGATATGCTTGTTGTGTATGACGTTTACAGCGTTCGCGCAAGCCGACGATATTTCTCAGGATACACAACGGCTGGCTGGTCAAGGTACGGAAAGCTATGACCCTGTGGCCGGGCAACGCTGGTATTCGTTAGAGGTCAGTTCGAGTTATGGCGGTTCGGTTACACCGTCAGGTCTTATACGGGTCCGGGAAGGGGAGACGGCTACCCTGTCTATTCGGCCAGACCGGGGCTTTCATATCCAAAAGGTTATTATTGACGGCAGAAGGGTGAGCCCGGAATCTATTTACAGGTTTACCGACATTCAGCGTGACCATACGGCTTACATTGAGTTTGCCCCTAAGCAGCGTTAGTAAAATGCAGTATATTGGGTATAAGACTCAATAAGAAAACACGGCTGAACATAGCCGTGTTTTCTTATTGGGCGTGGCAGTGCGGCATTAAATATTTAGCTGCTGCGGCAGCGGTGTTTTAGTGCTCAGAAAGTGTTATGCTGCTTCGTAAAAAATTCAGAACTTTTTTGCCTTCCTCGGTGAGAATAGTCCCTTTTCCCTGGCAGTCCGGGCAAGGCATATTGTTTACAGTACCTGTTCCCAGGCACTTTGAACAGGGTTCTTCTAATTTTAACCGGTTTTTCATAGTACCCGCTCCTATCTTTGGTGATTTTATTACAAATTTCGCATACTTATTTAATCATGTCAAGACATATTTACAAGTGCGGAGCAAGGTAATAAACAAACACGGTAGAAATCTATACCGTGTTTTTGTGCAGCCACAGGTCAGTTATGGTACTCTGTGCCATTATTCTAGTTGTCGGACACTGCCGGAGAATTTTGTTCCGGGGAAGGATCTGACTCGCTGACGGTGTCGGCAGAGGATTGACTGTCGGTCTGCTCCCCGGTGGCTTTGGACTGGCGGTCGTCGTTCAGCTGGGCAAGCAGATCAATAATCTGTTTGTTTTGCGCAATAATAATTTCCTGATTCTTGGTGATACGTTCCAGTGGCAACAGCCCGGATTGAATTTTTTCGGCCAGATTTTTAAGAAGTTTGTCGAAAGAAGCCAACATAATACCCCCCTTTTTATTCTTGCTATAGTATATTAGCGACAGGGTGAAAAGGTGAAGGCTTATTGGTGATAAAAGATACCGGCAGGTTCATTGCTGCAATTCGACAGGGCAAGGCTGGGAGGAAAAGGATTTTCTACAGGATTGCGAGAATCTTAGATACTTAATCATAATAAAATTAAGTGCAGGATTAAGGAGAATAAAATGAAGCTCGGCGAATTAACGAAAAATCCCAGGGGATTTAGGGTTGCCGGTATATACCGTATCTCAAAATTTGAAGTTAAAACAGCCAAGAATGGCAAAGCGTACGGAGATTTTCTAATTAGCGATCTGAGTTATGATGTACCAGCCAAGTATTGGGATATTCCGGCTGATTTAGTTACTGTTTTACAAGAAAACAGCGTTTTGCGCATTGAGGCGGCTCTTGACTATTTTAAAGAGAGTCCGCAGCTCACTGTCGATGCGGTGCGGATCCCCGCACAACAGGAAATTGACGAATCCTTAAAGAGCTTGGGACTGATGGCGCCGCGTGCTATTGCCGATATGGTGAATCAGCTTCAGGGCTACATAGCCGGCGTCAGGCATGGTGGCTTGCGGCAAATGCTGTTAGCGGTTTTTAGCGCCAATACGGAGCTTGCGGAACAGTTTAAGCGCCATCCTGGCGCTGTAAGAAACCATCATGCCTATATTGGCGGCTTGCTGCAGCATACTCTGGAAGTCGCCGAGAATGCGGCTGATTGTTGCGCCCGTAATGACAAAATCAATAAAGATCTGTTGATCACGGCGGCGCTAATTCATGATATTGGCAAGGTCCGGGAGATCGAGGTGGATGCACTGGGACTGCCGGTTGGATTTACCAAAGCCGGCAAACTATTGCGTCATATCAGTCTGGGCATAGAGATGATAGAAGAAGCCTGTGAGGAAGCCAGGCTCGAGGAAGAGCTCCGGTTAATCTTAAAACATTGTATTTTGTCACATCATGGCTTGCCGGAATGGGGCAGTCCTGTCGAGCCTATGATTTTGGAAGCGGAGTTGTTGCACTATCTCGACAACTTAAGCGCCAAGTCTGAACAATTTACCCGGGAGCAGGAGCGGACTGAACCCGGCAGTTTCAATAAGAGTTTTGTTTTACGACGGGATATTTACCACGCCAATTTTTAGGCGTGATTAATGCTGGCTGCGGGCATAGTAATAGTACTGAATCTTTGCCGGCCGGCAGGAAAAAACGGGCGAACGTCATATACTTGCATAATATGTATATTATGGTGGTGTTATATTGAATAACGAGAACTTTTATGAAAAAGCGGTTCGCGACATATATGAGGCTATCGCACGCGAGAAAACGGTGAAAACCCTTACTGCTCGGCATAAGGAGAGCATTGAGGGCCGGACATCGACTCACGAGATTGATATCTTTTGGGAGTTTGCCGACGAAGACATTACCTATAAGACTGTGATTCAGGCCAGAGAGACGACAACGCTGGCCGCGTTGTTTGCCATGGTGAGAATAATCCGGGATATCCCCGGCCAAACAGTCGGGGTTATCATCACCCAGCCGGTGTACCAAAAAGATGTTAAAGATATGGCGGCCTCGGCCGGGATTATTCTTTATGAATTAATTCCGCCTGTAACCCAGGATGTGGTGGAACAGGTTGTGGACAATGTACGGATTAATGTTGACAAAGACTGGGTAAAGGCGGAGAAACAGCGGGTCGGGCTGGGTGATGAACCGGTGCAGGTCACCAATCAGCCCAAGTACGCCTTCCTCTATGATGAGCAAGGACGTTTACTTGATTCGGTGCAGGGTATCTTCGACAGCTATGGCAAGCAACGGGAGCTGGCTTTAGTCGGCCGGAAGCAATCCATCGTACATACCTTTGGCGCTCCGGTTTTTCTGCAGACAAATCACGAGTTGGTGCCTTTTGTAAAACTGACCAGTATCGATTTCGATCTGGAGCTTGTGAACGCCAATGAGCTGCCGGGGGAAGAAATGGTTGAGTATATCCTGGATAAGGTATTTCGTTTTTTTGGCGGCTAACAATTTGTTTGCCTTTTGCAAAGAAGAAAGTCCCTGCGCGTTGCCGGCAGGGACTTTCTCTATTTTAGTCAAACTTGGTTTCACCAAGCGGGAGATCAATAATTTTAGCCAAAGGATCGGACAATTGAATACTGAATAAAAACTGCTTTTTAGGCACATTGGGGCTGTCATTTCGATCCTGCCGTATATCAATAGAAGTTATGGGAAATTTGTCGCTGAGGTTAATCGACAGACTGCGGTCGGAATTTACAATCAGATGGTCAGAAATACTAAAAAGCTCAGTGACAGGTTTTTCGGTCTTATGAATGGATTCCGACCAAATAATAGGCTTGATCTGGGCTGATGCGGCCGGCGTAAGTGTGACCAGCAAGACCGTCATTAGGATGCTTATTTTTTGTTTCAGCACACAATACCTCCTCTTATCAACGATTACAGTGTAGCATATTACTGATAAAAGTTAAAGAGACTTTAGTCCTGATGCAGGACTTCCAACTTGCTTCGTTATTAAAGCGGGTGTATAATTAAGTGGGAACATATGTTCCGAATTTTGCTGCCGGAGGTAATAAACATGCAGCGCTGGATTATTCATGTGGATATGGATGCATTTTTTGCTGCTGTTGAGCAGCGAGATAATCCTGAGCTTCGTGGCCGGCCGGTAATCATCGGCGGCACCGGGGCCCGCGGAGTTGTTGCTACGGCCTCTTATGAAGCCCGTCAATTTGGCGTACATTCTGCCATGTCCTCGATAGAGGCCAGACGGCGTTGCCCCCAGGCCGTTTTTTTGCCGGCCAACCATGAAAAGTACAGCGGAGTTTCGCATAAAATAGTACAGATATTTTCCGAGTTTTCACCATTGGTTGAAACGTTATCCTTGGACGAGGCCTTTCTTGATGTTACCGGCATGGAAGGGTTATTCGCCGACCCGGTGGATATCGCCGTCAAAATTAAGGAACGTATCAAAGCTGAACTAAATCTCACGGCCTCTGCAGGGGTAGCGCCGAATAAGTTTTTGGCCAAATTAGCATCCGACATGAAAAAACCGGATGGCTTGGTGGTTATCCGTCCTGAAGAAGTAGGCGCTATCCTTAAAAATATACCGGTCACCCGACTCTGGGGAGTGGGGCAGGTTACAGCGAAAACACTCGGGCAATTGGGACTAAAAACAATTGGGGAAGTGGCTCAGTCTGAACCGGAACTGCTAGCAAAGCATTGCGGCCAACTGGGCTATGTAATTCACCAGTTGGCCAACGGTCAGGATGACCGCCCGGTAATGAATGAATGCCAGCCCAAATCCATTGGTAAAGAAATTACGTTTGCCAGTGATTTGTTCGGTCTGGAAGCACTGCAAACCGAATTATGGGCGTTGGTGGAAAAAGTCGGCTGGCGGCTAAGACGCCAGGGGTTAAGCGGCAAAACAATAACGGTAAAGATCCGTTTCGGTTCTTTCCGAACCATCACCCGCAGCCGGACGCTGCCTGTTGCCGCCAATCTGGACGAGACGATATACCGCACCGCAGCCGGCGCCCTGGCTGGCGTAACCCTGAATGAAGGTGTAAGACTATTGGGTGTAACTGTCAGCGGTCTGGAAACAGGTGAGGGGCAAATTTCGTTATTTGCCCAGAATGATGAGAAGATTTCAGCGGTAGCCGAGGCTATTGACAAGGTCAAAGAAAAATATGGCGAAGGTGCAGTTACCAGAGGCCGGTCGCTTTTGTCGCATTACCGCTGAACGTTTACAGGCGGGGGCGTCTTGCCAGCTCATGTTGAACCCGGTCAATGATTTGGCTTGGGTTGAGTCCCGTAATATTGAGCATAATAGTGGCAGGATGATCGGTTGTGGTATAATGATAATGGCCGATACTGATATCCGCATACTCGGTGTGAGCCGTAAGGCAGGCCTCGGTGGTCGGACGGTAACTGGTGTATAAGTAAATATCAGCTGCCTGGCCGGTGCTGGACTGGTATACGCCGTCCAGCACCCGAAAGCCGTGGGCGGCAAGTTCGCTCGCCAGTTTGGAATTTGGTTTGGCTAACGCAATGGTTTTAGGCATGTGAGCACCCCTCTTAGAAACAGTCTACTGTTAATATGACTGGGTGCATCAGTAAATATGTAGGGGGAATCGAAATGATTGACCGTAAACGGATGCTTGACGAATTTTATGAGCTTGTGCAGATCACCTGCTCAACCCGGGCTGAACGCCAGGCGGGAGATATCGTTAAGAAGAAACTGACCGACTTACATATGGAAGTGTCCGAAGACGATACCGGCAGCAAAATTGGCGGCAACTGTGGCAATATACTGGCCTTTATGCCTGGTAATACGGCGGGCGCGCCCCGGCTGCTCTTTACTGCTCATCTGGACTGTGTGGAACCCTGCAGTGGTATTCAGCCGGTGCTGAAAGACGGTGTTATTACTTCGGCCGGTGATACTATTCTCGGCGCCGATGACAAGTCGGGAGTTGTTGCTATTTTGGAGGCGCTGAGAACAGTTCAGGCGCAAAACCTGCCGCATGGTGATATACAAGCGGTCTTTACTGTAGCGGAAGAAGGCGGTCTTAACGGATCAAAAAACATCAATCCCGCACTGCTCAGGGCTGATTTTGGCTATGCACTGGATTCCAGCGGCTCTCCGGGGGAGATTATCAATATGGCGCCAGGCCAAAACAAGCTGGAAATTACTGTTAACGGGAAAAAGGCTCATGCCGGTGTTGCCCCGGAAGAAGGTATCAATGCTATAGTACTGGCCGGCAAGGCCTTGGCGGCGGTAAAAGACGGCCGTATTGATCCGGAAACAACGGCCAATATAGGTGTCATCCGCGGCGGTTCGGCTACCAATATTGTTCCTGACAAAGTTGAGATTCAAGCTGAGGCCCGCAGCCGTAACCCGGAAAAACTGGCTGCTCAGACTGAACATATGCGTACAGTCTTTGAAGAGACGGTCAAAGCCGCCGGCGGCAGCGCCGAGGTTAAAGTCTCCAAAGAGTATGATGCCTATGTTTTGCCGGAGACCGCACCGGTTGTGACACTGGCCAGTCAGGCAGCCGCGAGTATTGGCTTAAAGCCGGTTATTAAAGCTACCGGCGGCGGCAGCGACGCCAATTACTTTAACAGCTACGGCATACCAACGGTTGTACTCGGTACAGGCATGTCAAAAGTTCACACAACCGATGAGTTTATTAAGGAAGAGGATTTATATAACAGTGGTGAATTTACCCTGGCGATCATTAAGACTGCCGGACAGATAAAAAAATAATAGCAAAAAAATGAGATTGCTTCCTGTTGCCCAATGACGCTAGAGTGATTCTACTCAAAATCATTGCACGCAACGCTGGCAATCTTTTTTTATCCTTATAAAGGGTAAAATTGAAATCATTTGTTGATGGTGCCACCAATGCAAGGCGCCGGCCAGATATTATTTACAGTTTTCCTTTTTTGCGGAGTAACCGGCAGAGTCGGTACATCAGGCGGGGATATGGTCCGGATGCCTGCAGGAGGCTGTCCCGGACGGTGCGGGGAGCCGGCGGATCTGTTTTCGGGTCTGACAGGTACATTGCCAGCAGGCCGTCTATGACCGTCCGGGCGAAGGCGGCTTCCGGCAAGGCCACGGTTTGCTTGTGCGCCTGCTCATAAAAGTATAAGAGGCGCGAAAGCGTCTGCTCAGGATTGGCGTAATACGCTACAAAGTTTAAATCTCCGCCCAAAAGATCTTCGTTCTCATCGATGAAATAATCCAGCAGAATATGAAGACCATTAATCCAGGGGAAGTAAGCAGCGGCAATTTGGCTGACCATATGAGGGGTCAGCCCGGGATTATGCGCAGCGGCGCAGAGCATAAACATTCCTAATGTGGAACCGGTCGCAGCCGCAAATTCCCAGGGAGTAATGTCCGGATAGTCAGGTAAATGCTTGCTGATCCAGGTAAGCATTTTTTCCTCGCGTACCTTGGGGTCGAGATGCTTATAGGTCTGAAGTTCGCTATACAGACTTGCCTGCCGTATCAGTTCGGTCCTGACAAGGGGGTAGGCGGGCAGTTTACTCACTTCCTGGCGGCAGACAGAGACGAGAGAACTGAGATAGCCGCCATCATCCCGGAAAGGATAGGCTGCGTAATAATCGTCTTGCGGCCGGCCTGGGTCCAAGGCGTCGGTCATAGCCAGGTGTAGCTGGCGAAAGGCGGCTTCATCCGCGATGCCGGCCCGGTCACAGAGGTTATCAAGATAGTCGCTGATGGTTTGCAGTGCTACTACCAGCCGGACAAAATCAGACGTTGGCACACCTTTATACAGACTATAAATACTTCCGCCCTGACAATGAAATTTTTTAGAGCGGATGCTGGCCAGCGCCTGTTCAGTCAGCTCATTTGGCTCAAGGCCGGCGGCATAACGTTGCCAGCCGCCCAGTTCGGAGTCGACAAGCGGAAAAACCTGGCTTACGAAGCGGGTGAGCAGTGTGAGGCCTGAAGTAATAGTAACCAGAGACGAAACCATGAAAACCTCCTTAGTCAATAATCAGATCAAATCCCAGCTCTTTCTTAAACCATTTGCGGTGCTGAGCGGCAGCCTGGCGCTCGATACTTACCGGGTCATTGGTAATCAATTTCAGAGAGGCGTGACTGCCGGTAATGGTTGGTTCGACATCACGCACTAAGCCCAGCTGCGTTGTCTCCAGGCTTTCCGCCAATGCCAGCAGGAGTGCAAGTTTGCGGGCTGTTTGCCAGTTGTGCTGGTCAAGAAATTCACTATATATCTTGTTGCGTACGTATTTGGCCGACGGTCCGTTATGCCAGCCGGCAATTACGGCGACCAGCATCTGCTCCCGGTGAGTAAGACCAAACAGCCGGGCATTTTCCACAAGGTAGGCACTGTGCCGGGCATGATCGTAGTAGTTGATGGTAATGCCGATATCATGCAGCAAGGCGGCCACCCGGAGCAGCTTCCTGTCCCGGCTGGACAGCCGCAATATGGGCTGCCACTTGTCAAACATGGTCTCGGCCAGCTTGGCCACATGTTCGGCGTGCGCTTCATTGCCTTTGTAAAATAGCAGCATATTACGGGTGGAGTGTAATAAAATGTCAGGGATAATTTCCGACTGGATTTGCTTAGTCAGATAATACTCCATAAACATGCCTTCGCGGACGCCACAGCCGCTGATGATGATATTGGTTGCCTGTGATATTTCCAGCAGCGACTTGACAATAGTGGTTCCGGCGATAATAATATCGGCGCGCTCGCTGCTTAGGCCGGGATATTTACGTCTCTGGGCCAAACTTGTTTTGGTCAGCTCCCGCCATAATTCCTCGAATGCCATCGGACCACAGCGATAATTATGGACTTTGGGGAAGGGGTAGTTTTTAAACTTCTGATCCATTTTGGCAATATTGCGGGCGGTACCGCCCACGCCGACAATAGGCAGTCCCAACCGCTTCAGCCATGGCAGACGTTCCAGGCGGCTCATTATGTATTCGCGCATGCTAAATAACTGCGATTCACTGATTTTATCCTGAGAAGCAAACTTTTCCGTTAAGTTGACGGCGCCAAAAGGTATGCTAAATACTTCAGCCGGCTGGCGGTCTTTGATCAGGGTAACTTCGGTACTGCCGCCTCCCAAATCAAAAAGCAGCGCGTTTTCCACATCAATGGTATTGAGGATACCGATATAGCCAAAGCGGGCCTCGGCCTCACCGCTAATTATCTGGAGAGGAATACCGGTATGCTGATGTACCAGATCAATAAACTCCCGGCCATTTCTGGCATTACGTACGGCGGCGGTGGCTACTGCCAGTATCTTGTCCACTTTTACGATTTCACACATATGGGCAAATACTTTTAGTGTTCCGATCGCCCGCCACATGGAGTCACGCGTCAGTATACCCGTTTCCGACATGCCTTCACTCAGCCGTACTGATTCTTTTTGATTATAAACCAGATTATAAGCGCCATTATGGTAAATGTTCATCACGATTAGGCGGGCTGAGTTTGAACCCAGGTCAATGATTGCTACCCGTTCGGTCAAAGTAGTTTCAACTCCTAACTGCATCTACATAAAAGATATTATAACTTATTCGCCCTTAATAATGAAATTCATGCACATGTTCATGCCGATATAATTTTTTTATTTTATCTGGCAGGTGCGGGGTGAACGTTATAATTGTGTTAATTTACAGTTAATTTAGTATTAAGTAATAAAATTTTTACAGGATTTTTGGTTTCTAATGTCGAATTTATTTAATATATATTATATTGCATTACAATGCTCAGAGTAGGGGGTTCAGCATGGCCAGACATGCACCTGACAGGTTTGCCGCCATTCATGTCGGCTCAGAACAGATCGGTGTTCAGATTGTGGAATATACGAGTTTGGAAGATGTAAAGATTGTTGAACAGAGCTATCGTCAGGTAATGCTGGGCGAGGAGACGTTTAAAACTGGCCGGGTTAGTTTTGCCGCTGTCAGTGAGATTTGTGAACTGTTAAAAGGATACCGCCGTTTACTTTCTGAATACGGTGTGCGGGATTACCGCCTGGTAGCAACCACTGCCATCAGGGAAGCCCAGAATCAGCCGTATATTATTGATCAGATCAAGGTAAAGACAGGTTTTAGCGTGGAAGTTGTGGAAATGCCGCAGGAAATTTTCTATAAATATGTGTCGCTTGTTAAGACCGTTAATGATCGGGGCCTCTTAGACTCCTGTGACGGAATGCTGTTTGTCGATATCTCTTCCGGCGGACTCGGATTTACCCTTTATGAAAATGGCAATCTCAGATACCAGCAAAACATGCATATCGGAGCGCTGCGGATCAAAGAAAGCTTTGACAAGAACCAGCGGGATTCAGCTTACTTTCACCAGGCTTTATCCGAGTATATCAGCAGTACGATTGAACCGGTGGAGAAAGAAATGAGCCGGCATGACGTCGAGCGCCTGGTATTATCCGGGCCTGAGACCAAATTGCTGTTAAAAATGCTTGGCAAAGAACAAGCTAAGACTACATATGTCAGTTTGTCCGAGTTTAGCAGCCTCTATAAACAGGTTCGCTCTCTAAATCTGCCGCAAATTATAAAAACTTTTAATTTGAGTGAGCACAAGGCCGAGATTGTATTGCCGACCATCGTGCTGTATAGTCAGATACTTTCCCTGACAAATCCCAAGGAGATTCTTATTTTAAGCGATCAGTTCATCGACGGTGTGGTTATTAAACACATTGCCGAAAAAACAGGCCATCCCCATAATGAGCTGATTGAAAGTCAACTTGTCAGTCTATGCTGGGAACTTGGCAAGAAATATTACTATGATCCTACCCATGCGGCCGCTGTGGAAAAGTGGTCGTTATTACTATTTGATAAGATGGCCCGTATCCATGGGCTGGGTATCCGTCAGCGGCTGTTATTGAAACTGGCAGCTATTCTTCATGATATTGGTAAACATGTGAACCTGAGACGG
The DNA here is from genome assembly GCF_041428895.1 of Sporomusa aerivorans. Classification (NCBI taxonomy): domain Bacteria; kingdom Bacillati; phylum Bacillota; class Negativicutes; order Selenomonadales; family Sporomusaceae; genus Sporomusa; species Sporomusa aerivorans. The sequence continues at coordinate 6,269,667 of NZ_CP156926.1, read as the reverse complement.
CATTACTTTTATTCTTACCGGCTGATTATATCATCCGATTTCATGGGATTTTCCGAGGCGGAAAAACATATAATGGCCAATATCGCTTATTATCATTCCAAAGGGTCACCCTCTGACAACGATGCGAACTTTGCCTCTTTGACACCTGCGCAGAAAGTGACGGTATCTAAGTTGTCGGCCATCATCCGGCTGGCTGATGCGATGGACCGCAGCCACCGGCAAAAGGTAAAGCAGGCCGAGATTGCTTTACGGGGGGAAGAACTCGTTATCACGGTAACCAGTGATGAAGACATATCACTCGAGGGATGGACATTTGCAGATAAAGCTGACTTTTTTGAAGATGTATTTGGCATAAAAGCAACATTAATCAGACGGGCGGGGTGATGAGCGTGACTGAAGCCAAAAACTGTGACATACATGATAATCCTGAATATTTCTTTAACCGGGAACTGAGCTGGCTAAAATTTAACCGGCGCGTCCTGGGAGAAGCTGATGTAAAATACAAGCCCTTGCTGGAGCGGCTTAAGTTTGTGGCAATAACCAGCTCTAATCTGGATGAGTTTTTTATGATTCGCGTGGCCGGTCTCAAGCACCAACTGGACAGCGGTGTAAACAAGGTGGATGCCGCCGGGCTGTCGGTTCGGCAGCAATTGGTGTGTATTACAGAAGATGCTCATGAACTGGTCAAATTGGCCTACCGGTATTTAAAGAATATCTTGTCCGAACTGGACGCGGCCGGGGTGTGTTTTTGCGATATGACCAAGCTGAACGAGCGGGCGCAAGACTGGTTGGAAAACTTTTTTGACAATACTATATTTCCCGTTATAACGCCAATGGCGGTCGATGCCGGGCATCCATTTCCTTTTCTGGCCAACCGTACGCTGAACCTGGCTGTGCTGTTATGCCGGGAGCCGGGTGATGATCATGCCGCCGTTATTCAGGTTCCGGCCGTTTTACCGCGGATTGTGGAAGTTCCTGCCGACGGCGGTAAACGCCAGTTTGTCTTTCTGGAAGACATTATCAAGCATTACTGCGTTCATTTGTTTCACGGCTATACGATCAGAGATGTGGTTCCCTTTAGGATAACCAGGAACGCCGACCTGTCCATTGACGAAGAAGATGCCCAGGATTTGCTGGCCGAAGTGGAAAAATCACTTCGTCAGCGTAAACGCGGTCAGGCTGTACGGCTGGAGATTGGCAAGAACAGCAACCGATCACTGCGTCAACTGCTGGTGCATAATTTAAATATTGGTGAACAGGATGTTTATGAAATACCAGGACCGTTGGATGCAACCTGCTTTTTCCGGTTCAGCGACCTGCCTGGCCTGGACCATTTACGGTATACACCGATAAATTCCCAACCGCCGCGGGAACTTGCTGATACAAGCAACTTGTTTGATGCTATTCGCGAGCGGGATATTCTGCTGCATCACCCTTATGAATCGTTTCAGCCGGTTACCGAGTTTGTCCTTCAGGCGGCGATGGATCCCAAAGTACTGGCTATCAAGCAGACATTATACCGGGTCAGTGGCAATTCACCTATCGTAAGAGCGTTGGCCCAGGCTGCAGAGAATGGTAAGCAGGTTACGGTACTTGTCGAGTTAAAAGCCCGTTTTGACGAGGAGAACAATATTTTGTGGGCTAAACGGCTGGAGGAAGCCGGCTGCCACGTTATTTACGGTCTGGTTGGCCTTAAAACCCATGCTAAAATGATTTTGGTAGTCAGGCAGGAGCAGGATGGTATTAAACGCTATGTCCACATGGGCACAGGCAACTACAACGATGCGACCGCCAAAATGTATACGGATCTTGGCCTGTTTACCGCCAATGAGCAGTTTGGAGCCGATGCGTCAGCCTTTTTTAATGTGTTGTCAGGTTACTCTGACCCGCCTGTATGGAATAAAATTGTTGTTGCGCCGCTCGGCCTCCGGGAAAAAATCAAAGAGTTGATTGACAGGGAGATTGAATTTGCCAAGGCCGGCAGCGGCGGGCGGATTATCGCCAAGATGAATTCGCTTGTTGATAAGGATATTGTACTTAAATTATATGAAGCTTCCTGCCATGGCGTAAAAATTGATCTGATTATCAGGGGAATATGTGCCTTACGGCCAGGGGTGGCAGGTGTCAGCCAGACAATTACAGTGCGTAGTATTGTGGGCCGGTTTTTAGAACATCATCGCATCTTTTATTTTGGCAACGGCGGTGATGAGCGGATATTTTTATCCAGCGCCGACTGGATGCCGCGTAACCTTAATGAACGCGTGGAACTGTTTTTTCCTATTGAAGACGTAAGTCATATTGAACGGATTAAGGATATACTGGAAACTACCCTGGCGGATAACCAGAAAGCCTATGTCATGAAGAAAGACGGTACCTACCGCCGGGTGGATAAGCGGGGGAAAGCCGTCAATTCCCAAATGGCATTCTTTGTGGAGGCCCAGGCGGCCAATCCGGAGCCTGACAGTCCACTGGAACAACGTTTTAAGCCGATGTACCGGCGGGTTGCGGAATAACAAACAAGCCGGCAGGAATTCTTCGCCTGCCGGTATAATATTATAGGCAGTGGGTATAATTTGTTTCGAGAAAAGAGGCGAACATAATGGAAGAAAACTTTAAAGTAGCTGTTCAATATAAGGGACAGTGCGGTTATATCGAATATGACCAGGCAGATAAAGCTGTGAAAGTGATGTTTGACGATGCGGCAGCTCGCCAGATTATTGAAACCTATCTGGCATCTGAGCATGTAATCCGGGTAGCCGGAGAAGGGCTGCTGGATTTTAAGGATGTAACCGTCCGGCCTGCTGAGAGTGTTGAGAATCTAAAAATTGCACTTACCCGTATTTGGGGTAAAACAGGTGTCCATGTTGATTGGAGCCGTCCGGTAGCGTGACTTTATGTCACGCTTTACTTTTTGTCCTGTTAGAAAGTATAGCTTTACGGCTGAATAATAGGTCTGCGTCAGTTGCCGCTTTCGCCAAAGGCTCAACTCAAACCGTGTTTTCTTTAACCGGCAGGCAGCACTTTTCCACAGAATGATTTTTTATCCACAATTTTATCCACAAAACGCCTTAAAATGTGGATAACTCTGTGAACGGTGTGGGGAAAATGTGCCTGGGTGGGGATAAATAATGAAAAAACCAGTGTTTTGATGTGGATAACTTAAAAATCTGGTTTGTGGATAACGGTAATGGTTAGATATTACCCCAAGCTTGACAGTAGCCTGTGGATATGTTATATCAATTTACGATATTTTGCAAAGATTAAACACAGGCCAAACTATTGATTGAGATAAGTGCTAATGCTATAATTCGGTAACAAAATGACAATTGGGTGTTCGATATGATAAAGTATGGTAATAGCTCGGATACAGCCGTGATTATACTTCATGAGATATACGGGATTAACCGGCATATTGAGCAGGTGTGCAAATGGTTTGCAGACTATGGCTTTGACAGCGTAGCTCCTGACTTGTTAACAGGCCGGGAAGCTTTTGCCTATTCCCAGGAAAAACAGGCCTATGATTATTTTAAAGATTGCATAGGTTTTGACAATGCATTCAGCCAGGCTGAAGAATTTCTTGCCCAAGTCCGGCCCCAATACCGGCATGTTTTTGTTTTAGGGTACAGTATCGGTGCCACTGTGGCCTGGCGGTGCAGCGGAACCGGGTTATGTGATGCCATTATCGGTTTATACGGGTCAAGAATCCGGGATTATCTTTTTGTACAGCCAAAATGTCCGGTTCTCTTGTTATTTCCCGCCAGAGAGCCGTCTTTCTCTGTGGATAATCTGATTTTTCATGTAAGCAAGGTAGCGCAGGTCAGGGTGATCGCGCTGGAAGGCGAACATGGTTTTGCGGATCCATTCTCAGCGAAATATAACAAACTATCGACAGCGCAAGCCTGTTCAGAAATCGAACACTTTATTACAAAATGTAGACACAAAGATAGATGAGTCCGCCCAATATATGGCGGGCAGTTATTTCTTGAGCCCGTGCATGTTATATATTTCAAACGCTATTGGAGGAAATAAGAGCAAGCTCTTGGAATTAGAGTAGAAAGCGGTATTTGTACATGCTCATACTAAGCAACCTCGGGAATGGGAGGACAAAGTAGTGCTGATTATCGCCATTAGTTTTATTAGCACGGCAGGTTTATTTTATACGTTGGCTGTATTGGCAGAAAAAGCGCAAAATACGTTAAAACGCTGGCATGTTGCTGCTTTCTGGGCTGGTTTGGTATTTGACAGTATCGGTACTGCGGCAATGCGCGAAATTGCCGGGAGATTTCAGGCCGACTTTCATGGCTTAACCGGGCTATTGGCAATATTGCTTATGTTTACGCACACTATTTGGGCAACTTGGGTATTGCAGTCAGATAATAACTATCTAAAAGCTAATTTCCACAAGTTTAGTATTTTCGTCTGGTTGATTTGGTTGATACCAATGGTCTCAGGACTCCTATTTAGTACCGCCAAATTTTAAGCATATTTTCCGCCGGCAAGTCATATTATTAATAAAGCCATATTTTTCAGTCATAACCCCGCCAGTGCTACATGGCGGGGTTATTGAATTAGAAAGAGTGAGTAGGGGGAAAATACTAATAAAGAGAGGTATGCAATGTGGAAGTCTTGATTTTTCGGGTTTGCATGGTACTGTTTTTTTTACTTGCCATAGTAAAATGGGGTGATTGGAAAAATTGGCGTCTGTTTTATCCGACCGTCCTATTTGTCATGGTAGTAAATTTGGCGGCAAGTTTTTTGACCTATCATCATATCCTCTGGAATTATAACCCTGATTTTATAGTAAAAACCCAAACTGCCGTAGAGCTAGTCAATAGCTTTGTTATGCTGCCGGCTACTACTTTTGTCTATCTTTCGCAATTTCAAAGAATTGGTACTAGGCTTTACCAATATGGGTATATTGCTCTGTGGGTAGTATTTTATTCCTGCCTGGAGTTTATTGATCACTTCCTGGTAGGCGGAATCTCGTATAAGAACGGCTGGTCGTGGGCGACCTCTGCAATGTTTGATATTGCCATGTTTTCAATAATACGGATACACTATTTGAATCCGCTGGCGGCATGGGTTCTTAGCTTTATGCTGACAGCTGTCATTATTACCGTATTTAACTTTATGTCCGGTGAGTTTAAATAAACCTGAATAATAGCATTTTTACTCTTTTTTCCTATCTACAGCTGCTGTTGCGTAACAGGTTGCAGTCACGGAAAAGAGGATTCGGGATTGTACACTTTTATTGAGTAGATATATCGCGCCATCTTCTTTACTAGCGGCAGATTTAGAACACCTCCAGCCAAGGGTACACTTGGCAATGCAAATTTTATAAATGGTTTACTATTATGTATAAATATGGTAAACTAGACTTTATTTGCAGCAATCAAGGAGGTCTTTTCATGACAAGTAGACGTATTCCAATTCTAGCTCAAATTATTGCAGCATTAGGCATCCCCATTTTAGTTTTCTTTTCTTTACTGGGCTTTTTTGTATTTACGACAACAAGCCTGTCCGAAAGTTTTATTGGAGCATTTACACATACGACCACAAGAACAATAAATATGAAAACAGCTCAAGACGAGTTTCACAGAAGTATATCCGACTTAAGAGGCTTCGTAGCATATGGCAATCCCGAGTATGAAAAAAGTTCCAGAGAGCATCTGAGTAAAAGTATTGAAATTATAGACACCTGGGTATTAGCTACAAAGTCCGCAACAATTAAATCAGAAGCGCAGGGGTTGGCACAATTACTTAATGAATACACGCAGGCTTCTGACAAAATATTAAAGGCGAAAAGGGAAAATGACCCTAACTTCAGTGCTATAGTGTTAGAAGGGCGGACCTTGACAACCAAAATAGACGCTGATTTTGATAAGATATTTTCATTGCAGGATGAAAGCCTAAAGAATAACATTGGCTTGGTAGTAAAAAAAGCCGAGGATGCTAATACGCTAAGCCTTACGGTAGGAATATTGCTGGGGGCGGTGATAGCGGCTCTTGCTGTCTGGTATGGCCGGAATTTAGCAAATAGGTTACATGCTTTAAACAGCCTGCTGGCGGATGTCGGGAAACTGGATTTAACCAAAGAAGATGTTGTTGTTACGAGAAATGATGAACTTGCAGATATGGCTAACACAGTTTTTGGTCTCAAGAAAGAGCTTAGAAATGTTGTGGTACGCATAAAAGAAAACGCCAGTCAGGTTGCTGTGTCTTCTGAGCAATTAACTGCCGTGGCCGAACAGTCGGCCCAGGCTGCTAATCAGGTAGCAACTACAATTACAGAAGTAGCAGAAGGTGTAGAGCAGCAATCTAATTCTATAGACACAGCCGCCAAAGCAATAGAGCATGTCTCCGCCGGTATTCAACAGCTTGTCACAAATAACGCAGTAGTAACTAATTCCGCAATTAATGCCGCTCATACGACAAAGCAGGGGCTGGGGGCGGTCGATGTCGCTGTCAATCAAATGAGTAATATTGAGAGAACCGTGAATACTTCTGCCGAAGCTGTTATTAAACTGGGTGATCGTTCCAAAGAAATAGGCCAGATTGTGGATACAATATCCGGAATTGCAGGCCAAACCAACCTCCTTGCCTTAAATGCGGCAATAGAGGCTGCAAGAGCGGGGGAACAAGGCCGGGGCTTTGCGGTAGTGGCCGAAGAGGTAAGAAGACTGGCTGAACAGTCTCAGGATGCAGCGAAACAGATAGCTGATTTGATAAATGAAATTCAGTCCGACACTGATAAAGCGGTCGTTGGCATAAATGAAGGAACAAAAGAAGTCAAGGTAGGCACCGAGGTTGTTACTACCGCGGGACAAGCTTTCAGGCAAATTGCCTCACTTATTGAGGAATTGTCCGTTAAAGGTCAGGAGATTGACCTGGCAATCCAAAAAGTGCAGGATGACAGTCAAAAAATAGTTTTGGCAATAAATGAAATCGACAAAGTGAGTAAGAACAGCGCAGGACAAGCACAGACCGTATCTGCCGCTACAGAGGAACAATCTGCATCTATAGAAGAGATTGCAGCCAGTAGCCAAGGTTTGGCCAAGATGTCATCTGCGTTGCAGGTTGCCATCGAGAAGTTCAGGATTTAACCTGACAAATATATATGAAATAAATGGCTGGGTGTGCCCAGCCATTTATTATTCGAGAGCTATAAAAATCTACAGGAAAATAAAGGGAATATCGGCGGGGATATGGAATACAGCTTGGCAGTAGGATGAACTATAAGACATTGGTCAGCTTAACGCAAACAACACCTGAGAACTAATAGCATAATGAAAGGAGAAATGTTTATGGAAAAAATTGATTATAAGAAAGAGTTAAAAGCACTATATGCAGCGTCGGCCAGAAACCCTTCAATAGTAACAGTTGAACCTATGCAGTATCTAATGATTGACGGTAGCGGAAATCCCAACAATTCCATAGAATTTCAAAACGCAGTTGCAGCTTTGTTTAGCGTATCTTATACATTAAAGTTTATGATCAAGAACATATCAGGGGTTAATTTTGGGGTAATGCCGCTGGAAGGATTATGGTGGTGTGATGATATGAACCATTTTAACATTGATAATAAAGATAACTGGAAATGGACACTGCTGATAATGCAGCCAAAGTATGTTACTGCGGAATTATTAACTGATGCTACAGCAAAAGTTAATCAGGACAAAGCCTTACCAGCGCTGGACAGCATACGTTTTGGCATTTATCATGAAGGGCTGGCTGCACAGGTCTTACATGTCGGCCCATTTTCAGAAGAAGGGCCTACTGTCGCACATTTGCATTCTTTTATTAATGAGCATGGTTATCAAATCAGAGGAAAGCATCATGAGATTTACCTAAGTGATGTCAGACGTGGTGACCCAAAAAAGTGGAAGACAATTATCAGGCAGCCAATTAGTGTATAGATTGAGACAACCGGCAGGAGTAAGCTAGCTTCAATAATGAGTATTACGGGGAAATAGAAGCAAGCTACTGGGTTATAAAAAGTTCCAGTACCTTACAATTGACAGGCTATACCTAAGATGTTATACTAAATTTTGCATCTCAATCAGCCCCATAACTGTCAGTATGCTGATTTTAAAGTGTGATTTGCATTCCAGGCAATTCCTATTTGTGTTTGAAAGTTGATTTCTTAGGTCAGATAGAGTATTATAAAGCAGATAGGGAAAGTGGCTTAAGCATAGTTAATACCAAGAATTTAAAAACATGCGTCCGTAGCTCAGGTGGATAGAGCGGTGGTTTCCTAAACCGCGTCTTGCGGGGGTTCGAGTCCCTCCGGGCGCACCATAAGAGCATAACCTTAGATAATACAAGGGTTTAAGACTAGATGAATCATTCGATTTGTCTAGTCTTTTCTTATGGTGGAGCATAGGTTTCTTTCCTACACATAATCCAATGGTATTTCAATTGTATAAATCAACAGTAAATCACATGAATATGCAGAAGCTGGCACATAAGTAATGGACTTAAGAACAGCCAAACGAATCTTCTTGACAGCGAAGGAAGCACAAGGTGTAACCAAGAGTACATACCGTACCTATTCCAGCGAGATAACCAAGTTTTTCGATTATCTAGTCGAGAGAAACATTTTTGATGTCGCAGAAATAACTGCAGATGTTATCCGCGAGTTTCTTAATTCGCTCAAGGCAAAAGGACTACGGAATATTACGATTCATAGGCATTGGGCAGAGATCAAAAACATTATACTCTTTTTGTATCGCGAAGATTATATTTCAAAGAATCCAATAAAGAACGTAAAACCGCCAAAAGCAGAGCAGAAGAAAATGAGGACATTCACTGGACAAGAGATCAGTAAATTACTGAATAGCTTTGACAAAAGTGATTTCTTTGGAATGCGAAACTACTGCATAATGGCAACATTCTTTTCAACAGGTATTCGCAAGATGGAACTATTGAACCTCAGAACCGCAGACTTAAATATAACTAATGATTTATTAAGGATTGAGTTTGGCAAGGGCAACAAGGAAAGGTATGTTCCAATAGGGAAGACTCTGAGGCGCATCTTCATGCAATATCTTAAGATGCGCGAGGAATACTTAGGGGATGAAACATGCCAGTATTTATTCCCAAGTAGAGCAAAAAGAAAAATGACAAATAGCGGTGTAGATATTATGTTTCAGAAACTTAAGAAGGAACTAAAGCTAACAGGTGAGAAGGTTAGTAGCCATACGTGGCGACACACCTTTGCGAAAAATTACCTGCTTAATGGTGGCGATGTGTTCAGTCTGCAGAAGATCATGGGTCATGCTGATTTGGATACTACAAGGAACTACTTAAGTCTAAACACAGAAGAGATTAAACTGCAGCACGCTAGGTATAATCCGTTAGATAACAAGGATTGGTTGTATTGATGATATAACAAAAGAAACTACTTTAGCCACTCACATGATTACTCTTGGTAGTCTGTGAGTGACTTTTATGTTTATATTAAAAAATTATTGAAACTATGACAATATTTTACTATAATGGATTTAACCGAGGGGGGATTTTATGCTATCAAGAGGAAGTCCGTTTTTTATTAGCAATTTACTGATAGCAAGAATCTTAACCATGGTTACAAATTTTATTTCTAAAGTATACACAAGATATGGATTAGGTCAGACATAAAATGTCTGACCTTTTTATTTTGTGTATAAGATGGGGGGGGGATTCTATAGTTACAAGATGATGATACTTTCTATTAATAACAAGCCAATTAGAAGAAAGGATTGATGCTAACATGACCAAACTAGAGATAGTAGATGAAATTGCTTATCGCACTGAATCAACTAAAGTAGCCGCAGAGAAATTCTATAGTACTTTGCTTGAGATTGTTACTGAAGAATTAGCTATAGGTAATGATGTTATATTCAAAGGATTCGGTACATTTTCTGTAGTAGATGCGCCTGAGAGAACCGCCAGGAATCCCCAGAATGGTCAAAGTGTAACTGTAGAAGCTAAGAGAAAACCGAAGTTTAAGGCATCGAAGGTACTCAAGAAAGCGGTGTGTGAGAAAAATAAAAGGAGGAAAAAATAATGATTATAGTTAAATGGAAGGATCACGAGTTAAAGGATGATTCTGCTGAATTTGGAAGTATGCGTAAAGCCCAAAAATTTATTACTGAATATATTTGTACTCAACCAATAATACTTAACTCCATAAGAGTTGTTGACGATGGAACTGAATATTATTTTAAATACAAATTTGATGAAAGTCAGTTATCTAAGAAGAAACAAATATTACTATTATGGCAAGATCACGAAGGTAAGGATAACTCTGCGCCTTTCAAAACCATGGAGCAAGCATATGAATTTGTTTATAAGATTCTCTTAAGTAAGCCTGTTATTTGGAACTCGATAAGAATTATTGAATCAATAATTGATTACCGAGTAAACGGCGAACTATCTCCAATTACAAAAGAAATCTGTGAAGAAAAATAGAACTAAAAGAATATTATCCATCTACTCTTTCAGCGTATTGTGTAAGATTATTCGTATAAAAAGATTGTAGGCAGGCTTAATGGAAAACTTATTCAGGTCAATTCTTTGGCCTGATTTTCTTTTTGGCTATAAAATAGACATATATACTTTTACAGCAGATAAATACTCATGATAACTAAATAATCATGACAATAACACACAGTAATAATGAAAAAATAATTTATTTAGGTTTCCATTCAAGAGTGTAGCCTAAAATATCTAGAATTTTTTCAACATCATAATACTTCAAGCTATCGCGGGTTAGCTTATTATGCAAAGCTCTACCTGACCAATTTAACCGTGATGCTAGTTCTTCGAGAGTCATATTTTTATTTTCTAGTAAGGGTTTAATACGTTCTTTTATTGTCATATTCACTTACCACCTTTTGTAAATATTTACGAGAATATAATACCACGAAAACGTGTGATATGTGTAGTATTTTTGTGAAATCGGAACATAAATAACATAAAACATTCAATAAGAAGAATTATCCAATTTGTTACACACGAAAACGTGTGATACTATTTAAATAATCAAAACACACGAAAACGTGTGATGTAAAGAGGAGAGGTTGTTAATGATTAAATTAATTTGGCTGGATTGGGATAATAATAAAGACGGTGCAGAGTTTGCAACTATGGAAGAAACAAAGCAATTCATTAGTGAGTATTTAGCGACTCAGCCTTTAGTAATGGACTCGATAAAAATCATAGATGGTGCCAATGTTCAAACGATAGATTTTATTAGTAATAACAAAACTAACTATAATGGGAAAACTATCCTCACATGGCTAAATAAAGATGTTGAAAGCGACATGGCAATATTTGATAGTTACTCAGATACCATTGATTTTATTAAGGAATATATATGGACGGAACCTGTTGTTTATAATTCGATTAAACTAATGGCAGTAGCAGCAGACCATAACCATAGTTATTCTTTGGTTGACGGAGGTATCACTAATGCAAATAATACTTTATAAGGATAGCGTTACCTTTGATGTAATAGAATCTTTCGTAATGGAAGGTAGGATATACACAACGAAACGCCATTTGCCAAAAATACTGGAGAGATATCCAGATGCAAAAATTAAGGAGATTAGCAACTAAATAGTTATTTGATTAAACCTAGGTTATATCATGACCTAGGTTTTTTCTCTTCCACCTCATCATGGGACACCGTAGATTCCTCGCTTGTAAATCCCTTGGTTGGCAAGAGATTCCCTGTGTTGTCATAGAATGTACTCCTGAAGATACCAATTGGTTCATGCTTTCGGAGAATCTACAGAGGGAAGACTTGACGGATAGTGAAAAGGGTGAAGCTGTAGAAAACATGCGACAGACTGTCGCACCTGAAGAACTATCCAACAGGGAGATCGCAAGAAGACTTGGGGTAGATGAAATATCAATAAGACGCTGGAGAAAAGCTGCAGGTTATCCTGAAGAAGTCAAGCAGATGATAAAATCTCAAGAACTTACTGATTATGCTGTTAGTCCCATCGCTGACCTTGATACCACCCAGGAACAAATAAAAACTGCAGAATACATCAGAGACAATGGACTAAACTACCGTCAAGCTAAAGATACCGTAGAAGTAATTAAAGAACTACCAGAACAACCCATAGTAAATACTAAAGAACAATCACAAGAAACTTTCGACCAATTTATTGAAGATAACCGAGACAATATATATCAGGTGATCGAAAGTCCCCCTGTGACAACTACTATAGATGAATCGAAAGAACTAGAAGATGAGTAAAGAGGACTATAGTAGTCATATGATTGCTATAGTTTTTTTGTTTCTATAGTTTTTTTGTTTCTATAGATTAACATATGGTGACTATAGTGGTCTTTAGGTTAAGTACTATAAGTATTAACCTTTATTTATATTGAATAGGTTTTAAACTCGCTGTGGCGAGTTCGCCCTTTAGGGCGATATTAAAGGGTATTACTATAAGAATTACTATTTGCATTGCTTTGTTATGATTGTCTTTGCCTTGTTAAGCGTAAATATCCTTAGTATAAGATATAGATAGTAAAAAAGCTCAAAGTCAATAACGGTAAGGCTTTTAGGGAATCTTGAACGGGTAGATTTACCCCTTCAAAACAGGTAAAAGTACCCTTTTAAAATCACCCAATGATACCAAAAGGAGGAACCTAATGATAATACCTTCTAAAGATTATCCTAAGTGTCCTCAGTATTCTAAAGAACAATGTAAGCTCAACTATATTAGATGCGAAGGTGGTTCTAAGGCCAGCGAACATAATGAATCTATCGATGAACGTGTGCCAGCGATAGGATTTCATGTGATGAGTGACGATGATTTATACGAAGACGATGAATAAAGTGTCTAGAAACTTAAGTTAAAGTGACTTATGTTGAAAGTTTAATTCAATAAAATGAAACGACAGGCAACGTGAGAATTGCAAACTCACGTAAAACTACAGTACTCCTCCTGTAGATGCCTGAGTTAGAGAAACTTAGGAGTAACTAAAGTGCAACTTTTGGTTAATTAAAGACATTATAGGTGGAACATGAATAAAGGTTGACTTTTGGCAATATAATCCCACTATATATAGAAATGAATTTTATGAAGACGAGAAATAGAATTGTCTAAAAACTTAAGTTAGTCCGACTTATATGTAAATATTAGAAGCTTAACATAACCTTTATTGAGAGTGCATATTTTGTTTAAATAAAGTGACTTATATTGAGTAATTTGATATAGGTTCACCACAAATCTTTAGTGAACGGTTTGATTCAAAAACTGCACAAGACAACTACATACTTTATTGAGGATATCTAAAGATATTCGACAATAACATTAAACATGGTAGTTGCTTATAGATTCACCATATACTTTAGTAAGACAGGAGTTTCCTCCAGCAATCTAGTGACCTTTTGGTCATTGGGTTGCTGTTTTATTTTTACCCTATATGACACATTTGTGAAAGGTGGTGATTATTATTAAACGCAGAATTGGGATGATGGTTAGACGCACCCAAAAAGGCATGTCAATTAAGCAAGTCGCAGAACTATGTGGAATTACTCGTTCATATCTTTCAAAAATTGAGTGCGGTCATTTTGAGCCTTCCTGGGACGTTTGGCTTAAAATCGCTAAAGTATTAGAGTGCCAGGTTCAGGATTTAAAACAATAGTCAATCATCTTGGTGCCAATAGTGCCAGGATGGAAATAAAAAAATAAAGGATGATGTAGGAATGAAAATGTTTAACAGAATTAACGAAATCGCCACAAGGAAGGACTACTACCATAATCGGCAGGTTAGGCCAAAAGGCAGCATTCGAACAATGGATATAGCTTGCTGTCTATGTGGTAAAACCCTAGACGAAACAAAAGGGGCTAGTCACTTCTACACGGCAGATAATGAAGTCAGGTTTATTGATACTAAATGCATGAAACAATTTGAGAAGGAATGGACTGTTATAGAGATGATTGACTACAGGCCTGATTTAATTACTGGCCTAGCTGGAGCAGCAACATGTAAATTTGCTGATGGGTCTATTCGTGATGTATCACTAAAAGAACAATGGGCAAATGGGGTAGAAGTTCCAAAGGTATTCTTTGACTCTCTTAAGACCTTTACAGTAGCGTATTGGGCAGAAGAGCAGCGAAAAGAATGTGTGTCTGTCGAGATTGTAGATACTTATGATAAGCAATGTATCACAGCGACTTTTGCAGATGGGAGAGTATGTGAAATCAACTTTAGATTAAGCCAGCGGGGGATTATCTATAATACTTCTGATACTGACAAGATACATGTTGATGATATTCGCAGGATCAACGAGAAGTTAAAGGATAGTGGTATTTTTAACCATAGAGTTATTGGAGGTCATAACTAATGAACGTAATTAATGTACGGCTGATTAAACCTGTAAATTGCCCTGAGTGGTTTTTAACAATAGCTAACATCACACTTTCTGATGACGAGGACTCATTTATAATTCGTGACATTGTTTTAACAAAAGGTATTGGCGATGAATACGCCTTAAAGTATCCGAAACATAAATGTAGGGAAGAACGAAAACCGGCGAAAAACTTCTATAGCGTTTGCTTTCCTTCTGGGAAATCGTTCCATTATAAAATTTTGAACGCTATTGTAGCAGCTTATGAAGTAGAACAAAAGAAACCAAAGTTAATTAAGGCGGTGATCTAATGAAAGTTAAAAAGATATATGGAGTAACTGACCAGAATACAATACTCAAAGCAGAGCTTGAGAAATTTCAACGGTCTGTATTAGGGTTGATTGAACAATTTAAAAAGGATATGTTAGCGAAACTTGATGCGAAAAGGGAGTCCTGATAAAGGACTCTCTCTTTATTTAAGGAGGAATCAAATGTTTAATGTAATGAAAGAACTAAGGAAATGCTTAAGGAACTATATAAAACTTAAGTATGAAACAGAACTTAAGCTATTAGGTGTATATAAGACACTCGAAGAAGTACCAGAGGATATTAAACAGTTATATCGTAAGGCTGGAATTAATATTGATGAGGTGAAAAACTAATGGAATCAATCGAAGATACAATAGGAGAAATATTCAAGGTCGATCCTAAGTTAGCAATCTGTATAATGCAATTGACAGCGAATGCAATGCTTCTTGTGTATGGTTCTGATAATGTCCTAACACAGACAGCAATAAATGACCAATATCGAAGAATTAAAGATATTCTTAGAGATATCGATGATAATTGCATTTACTATGTAGCTAAAGACGAGAGTGGGCGTTAGCCCACTCTTTTATTTTTACCTATAAATTCAATTTTTATTGAATGGAGGTTTTTATCATGGGGAAGAAACTAAAGGTTATTCGTCAACAGAAGGGACTCATGCAGAGGTACGTTAGTCAGAAACTAGGGATTCACAACTCATATCTTTGCAAGATAGAAAACGGTACAGTCAGACCAACAGCAGAAATTATAAACAAACTCTATGAATTATATGAAATCGCATAACAAACAAAGGAATGATGCAAATGAAATATAACCATATTTGCTCAAGATGTGGAGCCGAATTCAGCAGGGATAACGACAAAGCAAAACAATGTCCTCACTGTGAATCAATATGGATTTTAATATCTTACTATGATGGTGACATAGGTATCAACATTAAGGAATATGAACAGATCAAGGTTAATGCTGAATTCGGCCACAAGGTAAAACTACAGTGTCCAGACTGCAGTAATACTATAGAGTCCTTTGGTCATATCGAAGGTACATTTTGCTGTGAATGTGGTGGGATGCCATTAAAGTTAGTAATAGAGAAACAACAGGAACTACTCAAGAAATACCGCAAGAAGAACAAACTCAGTCAAAAACTAATGGCTTGGAAACTGAATATATCGCAGAACTACTACAGCGATATCGAGCGTGGTAAGCGTCCAATACCTGCAGAAATAACACAATGGATTAATAAAAATATCGCTGTAAATTAATACAAAGGTTATCTATCGAGTAAGGGTAATTTGCGATAAATAGAACCAGTAATATCAAGGCTTTAGAGTATACGAAATTCAAGGGAGGTAGTCACTATAGCAACACGTAAGAAGTCTACAGAAACACCAAAAGAACCAATAATATTTACATACGAGTTAGGCGACCTGGCCCCTTCACAATTATTCATATGTTGGATAGGTGGAATACATAAGGTTAACTATCGACTTGAACAAAAGTATCTTGAATATATGCAGCAGTTAGGATGTCAGGTACAAAAACAGGAACCGACAATTCGATTAGGGGGATTATAATGGCAATCATAATTGATTCATATGAATCCGATATAGAAGAACAAAGGAAATATATTGAATATCTTAAAGAAACTCAGGAATGGTCACTAGTTGAACTTGAGTCGCTACGATTGGAAGCACTTCAGGACGAATATAAATTACTGCAGACAAATGAAAAGGAACTGGAGATTTATCTAAAGCAAACAGGTGATGTAGCAAGAGAGGTTTAATAATAGACCATACTTGGGCCTATGGTGAAATCTGTAGGTTTTTTCTTAGACACTTGTAGGGGTTTTGATTTTTAAATGCCCTTATCTAAATAATGGAGGCTGATAGTTAATGGATGAATATAAAAAGATAAACATAGATATACAAGTCCAAGGTAATGCAGAAGATAAATACAGGACTATAACACAGCAGTTGAAAGCGTTGAATCTTGAGAGAGATCGTTTGATTCAATCTAGAGACAAAGGTGATATTACTGCAGTCAAATATGAAGAACGCGTTGTAGCTCTTAAACAACAAGAGATTACACTGCAGAAACAACTGTCTGAACTTGAGTCGCTATCTGCGAGAAACCGTGATAATGCACTGCAGGAAGAATCAAGGCAAAGACAGGCGATTGCTAAAGCTGAACTTAAGGCAATCCAAGAGAGAAATGAAGCTCTTGCTAAAGAGAAAACCAGACAACAAACTGGTGATCCAGCTTTAGAAAGACGGCAGTTAGCGAATGCTGAACGCATAAGGCAAGCACAGGGGCAGTCGTATTATAATGGTTTGTTTGGGGTAAATTCTTATACTCAACAACTGTCGAACATAAGAAAAGAACAAGAGTTATTACATAAACAATGGATAGACAGTGGTAAGACTTTAGATAACTATAGATCAAAAATGAAAGCTCTTGATGATAAATATAGTGTAACTCAAGCTCAGATAAAGGATTTCAATAAAACTGTAGGGTTATCAACAAAAAACGTAGGGTTATTAAATAGTACTTTAGATAGTATGCAGCATCATGCTAAATGGTTTGCTGGAAGTATGGCTTTATTTGCGGTTCTGGGTATACCTTATGCTGTATTCAGTGATTTGAAGGAACTTGAGAAACAATTCAATGCATTACAAACGGTATTACCCGAGATGCATAAGAGCCAGGTTGCATATAATGAAGTTGTTAAAGATGCCTTCAGCATTGCTCAGAGATACGGTGAAGAGATCGAAGGAGTTAACAAGAGTATTCAACTATGGGGCAGAGGATATAAAGATGTACAGGAGGCAATGAAGCTAACAGAAGTTAGTACTAAGTTGGCTGTAGCAGATAACTTTGATGCTGAGACTGCCAACAGAACTATTGAGGGGTTAATTAGTAGCTATCGACAGCAAGCGCAAGCGGTACTCTTTGCTACACATACTACGGATGCTTTAACTAACGTTAGCCACAATGCCCAGGCGTCAGCAAAAGACTTAGCAGAGAGCCTTATGAGAAGTGCATCAGCAGCAAATACAGTAGGTATCTCTTTTGATGAACTTGTAGCTCTAAACGCAACTATAATTCGTTCTACTGGACTTACCGGAGCAACGGTGGGGCAAGGGGTAAAAAGTATAGTTAATAGTATCCACCAGAGCAAAGCGATTGAGGAATTTGAGAAACTTGGGATATCTGTGTATGAAGTAGGGGAAAACGGCGAGAAGTCCTTTAAGAAAATCACTGACTTACTTTTAGAACTATCGATTAAAGCTCCAGCAACAGGAAAGAGCATGGAAGAGGCATTTAGAGATATAGCTGGCGGTAAACAAGAACTTGCCGCATATAATCCCTTCTGATTGACTTGGAAACCCAGAGGTGGGCAACAGGGCGCAAGCGTAATGGCAGCGTGAACGACTAAGCGAAGGGACGAACTATAGATAATCTATAGTCGAAGCGATAGTCTGAGCATGTGTATAACCTAAAAAGAAGCACATGAGTACAGCAGAAATGACTGTATCCTTTTGTTTATCAAAAGAGTAACAATATTGAAGTTCCAGGTTGGTAAACTTGCCGCCCTTGCTACGAATATGCAAGAATATTTGCGGGTGCTTAATCTTTCGGTTAACAGTGCAGGTTCAACAGATAACCAAATAGCATATCAATTAGATACTATCAGCAGAAAAGCAACTACTGTCAAAGCTGACATTGAGGAATTATTTATGGGAATCGGTCAATCTGGCTTAAGTTCTTACATAAAGGAATGGCTTAACGATACCCATAACTTTATTACTGGTCTACAGCAGATACCACAAGAGGTATGGAGTGTTACCGGGAGTTTTGCTAAGTGGTCAGTACTGCTTTATGGTGTAAAAACAGCATTAACATTCCTAACTAATTCTATGGTTAGCTTAAGAGCAGCCAAAGTAGCCAATGTAGCAATAACTACTGCAGAAACAGTTGCTTTAACTGCGGAAGGAACAGCAGCAGCCAGAGCAGCCGGGAGCATGGCAGCTTTAGGAACTGCAACGACAGTTGCTTCAGGTGGACTTAATCTATTGATTGCAGGTTTAATTGCAGGGGGAACTGTATTAGCACTTTACAGTACTTACACAGGAGAAACTGCAAATGCTCAAGAGTTAGCAAACCAAAAGGCCGCTACAGACATTGAAGTAAAACAGCAGCAACTAGTCCAAATGCAATATCAAGCGAATATCTTGTCGACACTAATCAAGGCTTATCTAATGCTTGCTGAACAGTTACAGTCTACAAATCTAACTGAAGCGCAGCGTAAGGAACTATTGGCACAACAGGGGGAAGCTGAAAAAGGACTTGTTGCTATTGTTGGTCAAGCTGGACTTGAGCGCATAAAGACTTCCAGTAGTATTTCTGAGGCAATCGCTACAGAACAGAAGAACCATAAGGAATCTACAGATAAGACACAGGGGAACATTAAAGGTCTGTTGGATACTCAATATAAATTAGCGTTAGCAACGAATGAGTATGCTATGAGTAGAATTACCGCAATACAAAATGAAGCTGATGCATTTGAGGAAGCTGCAGATGCCATAGGGGAAGCTCTTGGGAGAATCAGCAAATTCATGTATAAATACTATAGTAATAAAAGTAAGTACCTGAATAATCTCGCTGAAGGTCAAATAAAGGATGAATGGAAAATCGCAGGTATACAAGTACCTGAAGGGCAGGACATAAGTCAGGTTACTAGTCAAATCAGCAAAGAAGCAGCGAAAGCTCAAGCAGAAGCAGACAAGATCAAAACAGAAGCTCTTGCAACATGGGTAAGCAAAGGTAAAACAGCACTTACTCAATATAAACTACAAGAGCCTAAACCTATGGGGGCTGGTGGTGGTGGTGGAACAGTAGATACTGAAGAAGGTAAAAAGAAAAAAGGTTCAAACGGAACCGGCAGTAAATATGCACCAGATAGTTCTGATGAACTCTTTAGGCTACAAATGGCACGTGAGAGTAATGCCTTATATAATGACCTTAAGAGAACCAATGATGAGTATACTAGTAGTATTGATAAGCTCAACCTAAAGGAAGAAGTTTTTGGCATAAACAGCGAAACTGTCGCACAGAAACTGCAGCTTATGAGCCAGCATACTAATGAACTAATCGCAAGAGCTATGCAGATGTCATCATTGGCCTCTGATTATGAAGTACAAGCGGATTCTATGGTCAACACCAATAATGAACTACAGGATCAGCTAGAGAAACAACGGTTAAGTTGGCAGGGGATGACTAAAGAAGAAAAGGCGGCATTCATTCAGGCCAATAAAGAGTATGTTCAAGATGAACGTACATTGTTAAAACTATTGGAACTTGCAGACCAATTACGTACTAAAGCGGCAGATACCGCAAAGCAAGCTAATTGGTCTGCTATTGATACTACGAAATATACTATTTCATCTGCAGAGCGGCTATACAGCAGTGAAAGGTCAAAGTTAGGATATCAGCAAGAACATGACATTTTTACTTTGGGTGATTCGCCTACAGATGAACAAAAGAGAATTATTAACCTTAAGTATGCAATGGAGGAACTTGCGCTAGCTGAAAAGAGACTACAGGAGATTAAAGATAGTGACCATTCACCAGAAGACCTTTTAAAGCAACAGCAGGAAGTAGATAATCTTACGAAAAAGGTAAAGAATCTAAAGGATAGCTGGTCAGGTATTAGGGGGCAACTAGCGGATATTACTACAAGTCTTATTGTCGAGGGTGATAGTTGGAAAGACATTTGGAAAAACCTTTGGGGCGATTTAGCAAGGGAGGCTATACAAAGGCTTATGAAGGTTCAAAATGTACAATCATCATTATTAGGCAATATCCTCGGTATATTCAGCGGTAAGTCTGGTAGTGCTAGCGGCACATCCTCAAGTTCCCTATTCCCTTCTTCTGTCAGTGTCTTAAATCCTATTACCAGTTTAACCTCAAGCACTACTGCAGCAGCAACAGCAGGCAAAAAGGGTATCGGTAAGCATGCCGCAGGTGGTGTCTTTAATGTTCCCCATGTTGCTGCAATATCTGAAGATGGCAGTGAGGAAGCTGTAATCAACATTAGTAAGAACGATGACAAACAAAAGTCATATCTAAAGTATGCTGCAGATAAAATGGGTGTTGACTTAAGTCCCTCGGGTGGTTCTTATGTCCCATACTTCAAGGATTCATCTTTAGCTACTCAACCAGTGACCAATGTTCAATTGCAGCAGAGCCAGGAGCATATAGTTGAACTACAGAGGGCTAATGAGCTTATGATGCAGCAGAATCAGATGATACTTGCGATGCTCAATAGTGGGGCAGGAAATACTGTAGTAGCTCCTATAGTAACTCAAGTAACTGCTGAACAGGTTGGAAAGGTACTTATGAGTAATCCAGAGATATTAACAAATTTGCTTAATAGAGAAAGGTCATTAAATAGGTGGAGGTAGAGGGGCAAAATGAACCATATTGGCTTACGCGGACAGATTAAATGGCGAGTTTCTTCTGATCTCGTAGCATAGCGGCGAAATGCCCCCTAAGGAACTATGCCTTCTGCGGGTATTGTAATAGCTGATCCAGGCCTCGATACTGGCCGCAGCCTGTCCAATCGTAGCAAAGGACCGTTTTTTTACATGCTCCACTTTTAAAAGCCGGAAGAAGGATTCCATCGGGGCGTTATCATAGGGATTGCCTTTCCGGCTCATGCTGCCAAGGATGTTATGTTCTTTCAGCAAGTCTTTATGCTTATTCGATGTGTATTGACTGCCCCTGTCGGAGTGATGGATGAGACCTTCAGCAGGTTTTTCTTTTACAATGGCCATCCTAAGCGCTTTACAAGCAAGGTCTGCTGTAGGGCGACTGCCCAGAGCCCAGCCAACTATTTTGCGTCTGGCTAAATCTAAGACACAAGCTAAATAACACCACTGGCCGCCCACCCGGATATAGGTGATGTCAGCCAGCCACACTCTGTTTATTTCTTGCACCTCAAAGTTTTGCTTTAACAGGTTGTCAAAGGCTTGTTCATTCGGGTTTGCTTTGGTGGTTTGCGGTTTGTATTTGCTTTTGATCTGGGCTTTGATGCCATGAACATGCATGATTCGCTGTACTTTGCTGCGCCCGATGATAATCCCTTTGTCGTTTAGTTCTTCATAGACCTTTTGAACGCCGTAATTGTGATCATGCTCTCGTTCAATCTGACGAATATGAGCCACTACTACATCATCCCGGTCACCGGCTTTCGGGCAACCGGCTTTTACCCAGGCGTAATATCCGCTTCTGGATACCTTTAAAATGCGGCATAAATCGCTAACAGCATAGTGGGTGCGGTAATGGTAGATAAACGGATATCTTATTTGCTGTTTTTGGCGAAGTATACCGCTGCTTGCTTTAAAATAGCGACTTCGCTCTCTAGTTCCTTAATGCGTCGTTGTGCTTTACGGATTTCATCCTCATCGGGCTTGAGATTTCCTGATCCGGGAAAAGCATGTTCTGGATCACTTTTATATTGTTGAATCCATTTATAGACCGTATTTTCGTGAATTCCTAGTTCCGCTGCCAAACTGGGGCAGGTTCGAGTTCCACTTAGATAGAGTTTCACGATATCTTTTTTGAACTCTGCATCAAATCGCTGACCTTTCATGTTGGACACCTCCTGGCTTTATTGTACCAGCCATTCTTGATGTCCGCAAAAGGCATTACGGTTCAAAATATCTCTCTCCCTTTATTCATTTATGGAAGAAGACAAAGTATATTAATGTAGAATTCACCAGAAAATGTATAAGGGGCATACTTTGATTTAGTATAATAGAGTAATAGAATAAGGGAGGCTAATGCCTCCCTTATTTATACTATTTTGGATTGTATTCTATGATTTTAGAATTTCCAGAGGGGAAATACGTTAGCGTGTTTTTGTAAGCTCCTGTTGATAAATCACCGCTAAAGCCAGCAATATAATGTTCAGCCAAAATCTTATTATCAGCTTCGGTAGGATTTAACTTGGCTGTAACCCATTTTTGATAGTGAATTTCTAATGCTTTCTTATCGTCAAAAAAGTCTACAGAAGTCTTAGAACCATGTTCTTTCACAAGTTTATTTATAATAGCATGAATATCTTCTTTAGTACTATCTTTACTATAATCTCCTGGTTCGATTAGTACGTATAAATTTATTCCTTTATCAAAACGCTTAGTTTTTACAGTATAGATAATTTCATAGGGCTTAGTTTTAGTTTGGTTTTCTTGAATATTTTTCGTTTGTTGAGTATTTTGTACTGGCTTGTTTTCAGGTGGCTTTTCTCCGCAGCCGCTAATAACAAAGCACAATAATAAAGTTAGAATCGTAAGTATCCTCATAGATATTTCCCCTTCCTATACATATTCTTTGTAAAATTATACCATGAATGATACATTATATAAATTGATATTAGCTAATGGGTTTGATATAATAATTGCAAAGACAAGAGAAGTCTATCAAAGGACTTTTCTTGTCATTCGTCTTTTTTATAGGCTAAAAATAATCTTGACAATTAGTTTACGTTTTGGAGGAAAAGTATAGATATGATTAAGATAATCGACAGTATCATGGGTAGCGGAAAGACATCTCATATTATACAGGTGATTAAAGATAACCCTAATGGAAAGTATATTTACATTACGCCGTATCTTGCAGAAGTCCAAAGATTACAAGATAACTGTCCTGGTTTTGTTGAACCCGCAGCTAACAAACAAACAGGTGAAACTAAGTTATACGATTTGAACAGACTTCTAGAACAAGGTAAGAACATAGCGTCTACTCATGCATTATTCAAGCTAACAGATAAATACACACTGCAAGCATTACAAAAGCATAACTACACATTAATCATGGACGAAGTCCTTGAAGTAGTTACTACAGAAGGATTTAAGAAAGATGACCTGCCGAGTATACTTAAGCTAGAACTAGCACACATAGACAAGGATACAGGATATCTTGTTTGGGATAAAGAAGACTATAGCGGTGCTTATGATAGAGTTAGGAAACTATGTAAAACCAAGAGCGTAGCAGTAGTTGATAATAAGGTATTAGTATGGACTTTTCCCAGCATAATCTTTAATTACTTCAAGGAAACTTATGTTTGTACCTATATGTTTAACGTTAGTGTATTTAAGTATTATCTTGATTTAAATGAGTTGACCTATGATAAGTACTCAGTTGTTAAAGATAATGACAGTTATTGCTTATCAGACTATAATCCCAATGAAGACAAAAGCAACTTTAAAATAAACATTTACACAGGAAAAAAGAATGACATAGGTACTTATACCAAAGAAGGTAGGAAAGGTTTTTCATTATTATGTGGCAAATGGTTCGAAGGAGCTAACGGTGATAAACTAAAGGAACTTAAGAACAATATGGTTACTTATTTTAAACACGATTTAAACAATAGTCCTAGTGATAATAACCTATGGACTTGTGTGTTGGGTAACAATGATAAATTTAAGAAAGCCTTAAGTGCAAGTCCTTATACTAAAGGTTTTGCTCCTTGTAACTGTAGAGCTACTAACGAATACAGAAATAAGACCGCTGTAGCGTATATACCAAATAGATTTATGGATGTATATACACAAAAGTTTTTCCAAACAAATGGCATAAGCATAACCAGAGATGACAATAGACATTGGGGACTAAGTGAAATGCTACAGTTTATTTGGAGGTCAGCTATTAGAGATAGCAAAGAGATTAACTTATATGTTCCAAGTATGCGTATGAGACATGCATTACAAGAATGGTTAGGCGTACCAAAGGCTGATTAATATCCAACATATGATTTTTCTTCCGAAAAAAACGGAAGGAATTATAAAAAAAGCCAATGTTTTCAAGGGTTTCAAGGGTATAGTCCTTATATAAAAAAGGGGTTTAAAAGGTAGCTAACTTATCACTATATAAAGATTACCAGCAGGCCATTCAATGTATGATTTTTTCATTGGACAATCTGTTGATTGCTTTAGAGAACATAAGGGAGCGATAGATAGCTTAAGGCTACAATACAAGTAGTAAATCTTATAGTAATACCTCTTTAATGTCGGCCTAAAGGCCGAACTCGCTGCAGCGAGTTTAATCTATTCAATATATTATTGTTAAGTAGACTTTGACACGACAGTGGCAAAGTATTGTGTAGCGTAGCGGAACAATCAGTTATAGTTATACTTAAGATAGAACTTAAGGCCAACATCACCAATATATCAATCTACATATGAATTATTTTACATATGACTTGCTGATATGATTGATGGAGTCTTAAGTATAGGCTTAAGTATAACTATAAGATATGTCTATGGTTAGGAGTATGGGATCAGCCAGCCAAAGAAAAGCGCTTTGTCTGACTGATGCTTCGCATATTGGTGTAACTATTCAATAATTAATCTTTTATACTTGTTAAGCAATCTTTAAGGCGCAGCTGTAAATGGTAAACTAAAATACAGAGTTTTAAGCCAGTAGAACTACAAACTTTCTCGCCACAAAGCACACAGTTTTTCGCCAATAACTACACAGTTTCCAGTCAGCTGATACAATAGAAGCACGCTGAGTATGGAGGCTGCTAGAAATGAAGGGATATTCTGTGTATAGCAAAATACATCAACTAAAAGAACGCGGATTCCGAAAAGATACCGTGGCGAAAAGTCTTGGCATCAACTGGAGAACAGTGGACCGCTACTGGAATATGACGGTGGATGAGTATGAATCTAATGTCGCCACGGTCTGCAAGGTCAGGCTGCTAGACGATTACCAGGACACAATCATCAGCTGGCTACGGGATTATCCTACGCTTAGCGCAGCACAGGTTTGTGATTGGTTAAAAGAACACTACAGCGCGACCTTTAGCGAACGAACGGTCTCTCGGTATGTAAAGAACCTGCGGAATGAGTATGATCTGCGCAAAGCACTCAATCAACGAGATTATGCAGCTGTTCCTGAATTGCCAATGGGGCAGCAATTGCAAGTAGACTTTGGCGAGAAGTGGCTGAAAAATGTAGACGGTGGCCGCATCAAGGTCTATGCTGCAGCTTTTGTTCTGGCACATTCCCGTTTTAAATATGCCGAATTACAGAGCCGCCCCTACACCGCTTCGGATTTGGTGCGAGTATGTCACCAATGCTTCAGGTATATGGGCGGAATGCCGCAAGAGATGGTTTTTGACCAGGATAGTATCGTTTGCGTGGCAGAAAATGCCGGTGATATCATACATACTTATGAATTTGAAAAACTTCGGCAGGAGTGCAAACTGAGTATTTATATGTGCCGTGGTGCTGACCCTGAAAGCAAGGGGAAGGTGGAAAGCACCGTGAAATATGTGAAAGGCAATTTTCTGGAAAACCGGCTTTACGTGGATGATGATATTCTAAACAGCAGCTGCCTGGATTGGTTGGAGCGTACCGCAAACGCAAAAATTCACGGAACAACAAAGCGTGTGCCTGCCGAAGTATTTGCCGAAGAACGGGAATACTTACGGCCGCTGGTCGATTGCGCAGAAAATAACGGCGCTCACCTATGTAGAACTGTCCGCAAGGACAATACCGTTATTTATGACAGCAACCGTTATTCCGTTCCACTTGGCACTTACAATGCGCAAAAAGAGGTTTGTATTGTGCCCAAAGATGGCATTTTATACATTCAGACTGTATTTGGCGATCGCATTTGCCAACATCGCATTTCCAACGGTCGGGGTCTGCTCATCCAAAGCAGAAGCCACCAGCGCGACAGAACCAGCTCTCTGAACCAGATGCAGGTTGCACTGGGTACGCTTCTTCTTGCCAAGGCGGATGACTTTCTCCAAACGATCCGTACAGAGAAATCCCGGTATGCCAGAGATCAATTTAAGCTGATCCATACGCTCTGCGACCAATATGCTGTAGACGCTGTCCTGGAAGCTGTAGGTTTTTGCCAGTACAGTAACCTTTACAGCGCGAATTACATAAAAGACTATCTGGAACACAATGCCTTTAAACAACCCCAGCCGCCAGAGTTGCCCCTTCCGATGAGCAATGCAAAGTATCATGTGACAACGCAAAAGCGCTCGCTTGATGTCTATGCCAAGGAAAGTGGTGACCGATGATGATGCGGCCAATTGACCGGGTAACTGGACTACTTTCTGATTTACGCATGACTCCCGTGGATTTTGAAGCACTTTTTGCAGGTAAAAATTCACTAACACCCGTGGAGAGTGTAGAACTGTTTTTACTGGAACAGCAACGGCTTCGAGTACAAAAACAGAATCTGCTACGCCGCCGCAGAGCAAGCCTGCCTGCTGAGAAAACCATGGATTCTTTTGATTTCGGTTTTCAACGCAGTGTTTCCAAGGAACAGATGTTGCGGCTAAGTGATATGACGTGGGTTGAACAAGCATACAATGTTTGCTTGTTGGGGCCTCCCGGCGTTGGTAAAACCCATCTTGCTTTGTCCCTGGCGGTGAAGGGGCTGAACTTGGGTTATGCAGTGGCGTTTGAAACCTTGGATACCCTTATGAAGATTCTAAAAACGTCCGAAATTTCCAGAGCCAGCAAACGTCGACTCAGATATTTAAGTAAGGCTGCTCTGGTGATTGTTGACGAAGTTGGGTTTATGCCACTCTCCCCGGCAGAGGCTAATTTATTCTTTAGCTTTGTGTCTTCTATGGCCGAGCGTACTTCGATGATTATTACATCAAACAAAGGGTTCGACGAGTGGGCTGAGTTCCTTGGCGATGCAACGATTACAACAGCCATTCTTGACCGCCTAATCCACCACTGCGAGATTATCAATATGACTGGTGACAGTTATCGCTTAAAGCACCGCAAAAGTATTACTTGAAAAACTCTGCACTTTGTGGCGGAAAACTCTGCATTTTGATTGACTGCTTACAGCAGCCAATGGCAGCGCGATAGCGATGACATTAACCTTATCTTAAGAACCCTATAGTAGCTACATGTTGAAACCCGCGAATATTAATTGTCGCGGGTCTTGTCATGTGTTTATTATAGATATCTTAAGTATATTCATAACATAAATCACCCATAGAATAGTTTTGCGCTCTTTATGCACGCTACCATCCGTATTTATAATAATTATGCGGTGTATAAGTGGTGACTGTATGATATAGAGGGACATAAAAAGTCCCGTACCATATGAAATCTATAGGCTTATACCATGCGCTGGACTATAGAAAACATATGGAAATCTGACGTTAATTAATGCATACGTATGAGTAATGCCTGAGAACCCATAGAAATACTAGGTTTACGAGAATTACATTATCTGTTAAAAGCGTAAAGGGTATTATTTGTACTTTTAAATATCTTATGTCCCTGCTCATGTATTTGGATGGGGATATTTTTTATTTTACAGCATAAAATCATTTGACTTTAGCCTCCTGATTTGGTATTATTTAGGTAGATTCTAACTTCCGATAATAGAAACTTATCGGAACTCAGAACGGCGATACAGGAGGTAAATCTAATGGCTAATTTAGTAGAGGTTGTCAACGGAATTTCATCGGAGGTACTTTTGGAAAAAGCTAAAAGTTATATTGAGCAATCCAAAGCAAGTAACACAGTCAAGTCTTATAAATCTGATTGGACTGATTTTGTTACCTATTGCTCAACTAATAACCTAAAGGCTTTACCTGCCGATGAAATGACAATCATTAAGTATGTAACCGAATTAGCCGAGAATAAAAAGGTATCGACTATCAATAGAAGGATCAGTGCAATTAGTCAGGCACATCAGGCAGCAGGATATAATACTCCTACACAGACATTTGCAATTAAAGCATTACTCAAGGGTATTAAGCGAGAGAAAGGCACAATGCCGGACAAGAAGCAAGCCGCTATTATTGATGATGTAAAGCTAATGCTTGGTACTCTTGGAGCAGATAAACTTATTGATATTCGTGATAGAGCATTGGTTCTCATTGGATTTGCTGGAGCTTTCAGGAGGTCAGAACTTGCGAGTTTAACTGTTGAAGATACTAAGTTTGATAGAAATGGTCTTACGATAACCTTAAGACACAGCAAGACAGACCAGGAAGGCCAAGGGATTAAGAAAGGTATACCCTACGGCAGTAATCCTGATACATGTCCCGTAAGAGCATTGCTTGATTGGTTGAATGCATCGGGAATAACTCAAGGTGCAATCTTTAGAAGTATCAATAGGCATAGTCAAGTACAACCTAATGCAATGACTGATAAGGCTGTCGCGTTAATCATTAAGAAACTTGCAGAGGCGGCAGGATTAGACGCTAGTCAATACTCAGGACATAGCTTAAGATCAGGCTTTATAACTACTGCTGCTGATTGTGGGGCAGACGAAAGAAGTATTATGAAGCAATCAGGACATAAATCTTTAGTAGTTATGCGGGGATATATACAAGACGCAACATTGTTTAAGCATAATGCAGCATCACAGGTAGGACTATAGATAGGGCAGGGGACTAATCCTCTGTTTTTTCTTTTGTATCGGCTGGCTATAGTACCCTAGGTGGGTTCTTATAGTCCGAAAGGCACTTTTCCTGACAAGGTAACGGGCGTATAATGAACGCTCAGTTTTAGCGCCAAAAATTCACCTGAAATATCTAAGGGTGTACAGGTGTCTTTTCTATAGGCTATTCGATAGGTAAGAACTAAAGGCAATCCTCTGAAAAGATTTTAGAAAAATTCTGCTGAAAATATATGTACCCTAATTTTGACAAAAATAGACAATAGAATACTTCTATGATAAAAAGTGAAATGCTTTTTTTCTGCAATGTATTTGTTTTGGAAGGGGAAATAATTTTGGGAATAGATTGGAATGCCGTGGGAGCAATAGGACAATGGGTTGGAGCCATCGGAACATTACTAGCGATCATATTCGCACTTCAACAAAATAAACCTAAACTAAAAATATTATTGCAAAAGAAACCGCCTTTTTATCCTAGTTTATCAAACTTTTCCTTAATATTTGTCGCCGTGAATCAAAAAGCAATCCCTATAAGTATTAAAGAAGCCAGTTTTAAGACTTGGGGAGGAATGAGATTAATTACATATAATTTCTTTGGTAGACAATTGCCAATTACTTTAAATACATCGGAAAGTATTGAATTTGAAGTATCTGATAATGAATTAATAAATGAATTAAAAAGTGTTAGTGATAGTAGTATAATTTTACTAAAGTTTTTTATTATGGATACTACATATTCATTTCAATATAAATACTTTTTTCTGGACATAGACAAAAAAGAAGTTTATCCGTGTTGGCAAATTTGGAAGTTACTTAAAAGCAAAAGAAATATTAGTAAGATACAAAAGGAAAAAACTGTTTCATCTAAAGAAGATTTAGAAAAACCAAAATATACTTTAAAGTTTCTATGGGTTGATATAGCAATATCAGGGTTTTATCTTATCATGATAAATTTTGCTTCATTGATGATAATATACTATACCCTTAGATTTATTGAAAGTTTGACTTATAACAATCAACTAGCAAATCCGACTGCATCAATAACAGGAATAACACTTATAGTATTGTTACCTATCATGCCAACCTATTTACTGTTTTATTTTTCAAAAGAGTATATAATTGAAAAAGAAGATGTCTTTAAGTTTGTATTCAATTTTATTGCTTTCGTAGCGGCACTTGTTTTATTAGCAGATAAGTATAATGAAAATGGAAAAATCGGAACTATTTTTTGGTCAAATGAGCATTTTTGGGGTATTCCACTAACTATGTTTTGTTTTCGAGTTTTTTTTGATTATTATTTGTTAAGAAATAAGACTTGTTATCAGAGGTGATAACTAATGCTTAACCGAAAAATACTCCTTATAACCTTCCTGCTGCTTCCCCTCAGTATTCCCATATGCTATGCCGAGAGGTAGTCTTTTGCTAATCATATTTAATGGTTTATCTGTTGATCTTTTGGCCGACACTGGTTATAATACTTTGTAGTTACATATAGTTTTACGGAGTTTGTTATGAGATACTTAAGATTGCTTAAGACAACTTTTATACATCGCTTGTTCGCCCCCAAGGTTTACGCCTTGGGGGTTTTAATTTTGTTTAAACACAAGAAAAAGCATAAGGGGGGTGCATAATGTTGACGGAAAATACAATACAAGTACCTAAAGTAAAACCGAAGGTAAGGCAACAGGTGAAGATCAAGAGAAAGAAGCCAAGTTTCGCATATACTATTGTAAAACTTAACGAGCCATCGCAAGAGGCAATCAAGGCATTAAGTGATGTAGTTTATAGGTTAATACTTGAGGGGAAGCTTAATGGATAATGTACAATAAGTTTCGCAAATTGAATTAAAAGAAAAAAGAGGACAAGTTTGCAGTCCAAAAGGTAAAATGAAGTCACCACACCACCATTTACCGAAAGGAGACTGCAAACATGTCCAAGGAAATTATACAGTTGAATGAGGAAATCATCAAGGGAGAATTGAAAGAACTGGTACGTAGCAGCGTGGAGGAAACGCTAAATAATCTGTTGGATCAGGAGGCTAGTGACCTGACGCAGGCTGCCAAATACGAGCGTACCGAATCTCGGCAAGGCTATCGTTCCGGTCACTACGATAGAAGTCTGACAACCACATCAGGAAATGTGACTCTCAAAGTCCCTAAACTCAAAGGGATTCCTTTCGAAACCGCAATCATTGAACGGTATCGCCGCCGGGAAAGCTCCGTAGAGGAAGCGCTAATTGAAATGTACCTGGCCGGCGTATCCGTCCGGCGAGTGGAGGATATTACAGAAGCTTTGTGGGGAACCAAGGTATCTCCGTCGACTATCAGCGAGTTAAATAAGAAAGCCTATGTCCATATAGAAGAGTGGAGAAACCGCCCCTTACAGGGCCAGAAATATCCCTATATCTATGTGGATGGAATTTATCTGCGCCGCAATTGGGGCGGTGAATATGAGCATGTGAGTGTACTTGTGGCAATCGCAGTCAATGAAGAGGGTTATCGTGAGGTTCTGGGCGCTGCCGAAGGTATGAAAGAGGATAAAGCCAGTTGGACAGAGTTCTTCAAATGGCTAAAAAACCGTGGCCTAACTGGTGTAAATCTGGTTATAGGAGACAAATGCCTAGGGATGTTGGAGTCGGTATACGACGTGTTTCCTGAAGCCAAATATCAGCGTTGCACCGTCCATTTCTATCGGAATGTCTTTTCAGTAGTACCTCGATCCAAAGTCAAACTAGTAGCTAAAATGCTTAAAGCAATTCATGCCCAGGAAAGCAAATCTGCTGCCAAAGAAAAGGCCAAACAGGTCGCTCAATCCCTGAGAGAAATGAAGCTCAAAGAAGCTGCCACTAAGATAGAAAACAGCATTGATGAAACGCTCACTTACACAGACTTTCCTTATGAGCATTGGACAAGAATTCGTACGAACAATGTGATTGAACGCTTGAACCGAGAAATTAAGCGCCGGACAAGAGTAGTCGGCACGTTTCCTGACGGCCAATCTGCCCTCATGTTAGTCTGCGCCCGCCTTCGTCACGTTGCCGGAACCCAGTGGGGCAGTAAAAAGTATATGAATATGAAACACTTAGAAACTACCGACCTTGAGTCGGGTTTTAGTGCTGACTGATTTTATTTAATATGGATTGCAAACGAATTTGCGAAACTATCTTGACGGTACCAGCTTAATGTATAATGATTCGAAAGTTACAATATTAGGAGATGAATAAAAAGTTGGATCAACAGAAGAAACAGAAGAAACAGAAGAAGAAATTTAGGTATATTATTATAGAAGAAAATGAGCCATCACCAGAAGCTCTTAGGGCCTTACATTTGGTTATCTACAATTGGATCATTGCTCATCCTGAATGCTGGAAATGATAGCAGTAAATCAATTATAGGGAGCGATTAGGTATAGAAAAGCAATCACAGCAAACGAAAGAATCTACTTACATTATCACTAAGAGAAATAAGCCATCTCTTGAGGCACGCAAGGCATTACATTTAGTAATTTATAATTGGGCTTTGGCACATCCAGAATACTTCGAATGATGAACCTGTCGATGAAGATTATTATTTTAAGCAATATCTAAAAGAGGAATCCAAGAATTCATTATAATGCTGGAGGATTACAAATGGAAAAAGCTATGTTTACTGCCAAGGAAGCTGTCACAGAATACTTTCAGGGAACCATAAGCTATACCAAGTTACTTCAGGATTTCAAACAAGGGAAAATACCTGGAGTAAAACTTAGCGCAAAACGCATCTTATTCCGCAAAGAAGCTCTTGACAACTGGATGAAGTCTATGGAGAAAGAGCGTGTATCTAAAGCTCATAAAGAATCATATGCTATAGACAAAGATAAATCTTTTGATAGATCAAAACCGCCTTACTTCAAGAGGGTTAAGGTGTTCTAAAGGCAAGCCCGTAATGGCTTGTTTTTTGTTTCTACAAAATATGACATAGAATGAAGGTTAAGATGAAACCAAGGATGGTGATGTTATGATATGTAAAAATTGCGGAGCAACTAATCAAGATGACTTTAATTATTGTTGCAAGTGTGGGCTTAAGCTTGAAAAAACGGAAGATATTAAAATTCCAAATGATACTGAATTACCAAGCGATAATTCACAGAATTCTAGACAATCGCTGCCATTTTTACGCATAATCCCAGGTTTTAGATCAAACACTTTTTGGAAAATGTTAGTAGCAACTACAGTGTATATTATTTTTGCAGTTGCACTAATATCTCCTACTATGAAAACATCATCACAATCTAATGAACAAACAACTGCAACAGCATTTTATCAGCAGATTGACGCCTTAAAGCGAAATGGTAATATTGACAAGGCAAAAAAGGTATACAGCGATATGAATGCAAAATATCCTAATTCACCAGAAACAACTAAAGCAAAAAATTTACTCTTTGGAACAGAAGCATTGACGCAACAACAAAAAGAAGAAATTGCTAAAGAGGAACAACGTAAAGCTGAAGAAGAAAAACGCAAGGCAGAAGAATCGCAAAAACAAAAAGAACAGCAGGAACAAGCTAAGAAGAATAAATTGCAATCTATCATTCGAGTTTCTAAAGTATTTACTAGTGATCCTAATAGTGCTGGTGGTGTAGATTTTAGTGTTATCTGGCAGAATACATCAGATAAAGTTATTAAATATATTGATTTTACTGTTGTCCCGTATAATGCAGTAAACGATACAGTCAAATGTACTATTAGGCGTTCGTCCGAATCTACGGGCAGAGTAACCGGGCCAGTTAACCCTAAGCAATGGTATGGTGAAGGATATCGATGGTCTAACGCTTGGTATAATAACACAATAGTACGGGCTGAGTTAATTGGCGTACGAGTTGAGTACATGGATGGAACAGTAGAGAACATAAGCCGGGGAGATATTAAGTCTGTGACGTATTGATGGCTAATTGGCTTTTATTTAATGGAGGCAGGTTCTCAGTGAGCCTGTTTTTGTTTTCCTTCTACAGTTACCCAATGATTAGCAATTGCTATTCAACAACAATCACATGAAATTCAGAAGTTATGATATAATATACACCAGGAGGTGGAGTGTCAGTTTCCTGCAGTTTATACTGCTGACAATACTATAGAAAATGCCTATGAACATAGGTGGAATCTAGTCTCAACATGCGTCCGTAGCTCAGGTGGATAGAGCGGTGGTTTCCTAAACCGCGTCTTGCGGGGGTTCGAGTCCCTCCGGGCGCACCATCTAAATACTACAATGGCAAGGCTTTGGAATTTAAGCCTTGCCATTTTTGTACGCGTATTTAGTGTTTTTTATGCTATTTGTATGCTATCACGCTTTCTTGGGAGGTACCGTCAAGATAGTTTCGCAAATTCGTTTGCAATCCATATTAAATAAAATCAGTCAGCACTAAAACCCGACTCAAGGTCGGTAGTTTCTAAGTGTTTCATATTCATATACTTTTTACTGCCCCACTGGGTTCCGGCAACGTGACGAAGGCGGGCGCAGACTAACATGAGGGCAGATTGGCCGTCAGGAAACGTGCCGACTACTCTTGTCCGGCGCTTAATTTCTCGGTTCAAGCGTTCAATCACATTGTTCGTACGAATTCTTGTCCAATGCTCATAAGGAAAGTCTGTGTAAGTGAGCGTTTCATCAATGCTGTTTTCTATCTTAGTGGCAGCTTCTTTGAGCTTCATTTCTCTCAGGGATTGAGCGACCTGTTTGGCCTTTTCTTTGGCAGCAGATTTGCTTTCCTGGGCATGAATTGCTTTAAGCATTTTAGCTACTAGTTTGACTTTGGATCGAGGTACTACTGAAAAGACATTCCGATAGAAATGGACGGTGCAACGCTGATATTTGGCTTCAGGAAACACGTCGTATACCGACTCCAACATCCCTAGGCATTTGTCTCCTATAACCAGATTTACACCAGTTAGGCCACGGTTTTTTAGCCATTTGAAGAACTCTGTCCAACTGGCTTTATCCTCTTTCATACCTTCGGCAGCGCCCAGAACCTCACGATAACCCTCTTCATTGACTGCGATTGCCACAAGTACACTCACATGCTCATATTCACCGCCCCAATTGCGGCGCAGATAAATTCCATCCACATAGATATAGGGATATTTCTGGCCCTGTAAGGGGCGGTTTCTCCACTCTTCTATATGGACATAGGCTTTCTTATTTAACTCGCTGATAGTCGACGGAGATACCTTGGTTCCCCACAAAGCTTCTGTAATATCCTCCACTCGCCGGACGGATACGCCGGCCAGGTACATTTCAATTAGCGCTTCCTCTACGGAGCTTTCCCGGCGGCGATACCGTTCAATGATTGCGGTTTCGAAAGGAATCCCTTTGAGTTTAGGGACTTTGAGAGTCACATTTCCTGATGTGGTTGTCAGACTTCTATCGTAGTGACCGGAACGATAGCCTTGCCGAGATTCGGTACGCTCGTATTTGGCAGCCTGCGTCAGGTCACTAGCCTCCTGATCCAACAGATTATTTAGCGTTTCCTCCACGCTGCTACGTACCAGTTCTTTCAATTCTCCCTTGATGATTTCCTCATTCAACTGTATAATTTCCTTGGACATGTTTGCAGTCTCCTTTCGGTAAATGGTGGTGTGGTGACTTCATTTTACCTTTTGGACTGCAAACTTGTCCTCTTTTTTCTTTTAATTCAATTTGCGAAACTTATTGTACATTATCTCTTGGGATCGTAAGAAGAGGGAAGTAGTCTATTTTCAGGCAGCCAGTAGCTTTGTTTGAAAAGAAGGTATCGGAAGTACTTCTGACGGGCTACAGGTAGCGGTTTTGAAAAATCATAGCCTATATTATGGTTATTCGTGGAAGGATTTATTTATATTATAAGGAACTTACTAATTGTTACCAGAAACTACCGTTTTTAATGGCGAGGGGAACAATTTGGTAGATAAGATACAAATGACAATTGCTGCGTATGACAAAAATTGCGGCAGTTACGCTGATAAATTTATGCAATATAACCCATATGTTACCCATGTCACGGAGTTTGCCAAGTTGTTGGGGAATGATTTTAACATACTTGATATTGGCTGCGGTCCTGGAAATGTTGCAAAACAGCTGTTTGCAGAAAAAGAGCTGACGATTACCGGAATCGATCTTTCGGCGGAAATGCTGGAATTAGCTAAAAGGAATGTTCCACAGGGCAATTTTCAGTTGCAGGATTCGCGTGAAGCAAATTTTCCACCGGAATCTTTTGATGCAGTCATGTTGTCTTTTAGTATTGTTCATCTGGAGAATGATGAAGCCAAGTTGGTACTGATGAATGTCGTTAAATGGGTAAGAAGGGGCGGCTATGTCTACTTGAGCTTTATGGAAGGGAGACAGCCCGGTTTTGAGACAACAAGCTTTTCCGAGCAGCCACTATATTTTAATTATTTTCGGGAAGCTGAAATCAAAGGTTTTTTGGAACAGCGCGGACTGGAGTGTATTCGTAGTGTGCGGCAGGATTATCCAGAGACAGATGGAAGCACTACCACAGATGTTTTTCTTTTTTTGAAAAAACGGTAGGAGAATCTTATGGATTTCTTCACCTTTCCAGTCGTTTTGCAAATCTCTTCAGGCGTGCAGGACCGGTAAATCCGAGCCTGTTTATTTTTATTTCAAGCCGTAAATCTTACTTATCTTTTTGGCTGTCTCACGGTCGTGGCCGGAAATAGCATATCCGTATAAACTTGACTGATGAGTTCAAGTACGAACGGGGTATTAGCACAAAAAGAGAGAAGTGGTTCAACCACTTCTCATCAGAGCTGCTTACCGGTTTTGATTTGGATTGTCTTGTGGATTCTGCAATTCGGGATTTATCGGTTTCTTTTCATCGTGCTTTTTGGGCGATACAGGTTTTTTTTCCTGATTATCTTTAGGGGGAAGAGGTTTCTTATCATCTATATTGCATTTTTCAGCAAATGGATGGTTTTTCTTACAGTTAGGGTCTTGGTGATGATTGGGATTCTTGCATTTTTCAGCATTGATTTTGGGATAATTATTCTGGTTTTGGTCCTGATTTTGAATAACCGGAGGCTTTTCCGGCAATTGATCATTTGGGGCGGCAAACGCGGACATGGTGCCAGCACCGTACACCATTGCTAATCCTAAAGTGAGAGATAAGACGGCTTTATTTTTGAGAAACATGTAATTCGCCTCTTTCAAATAATTATTTTAGTACCTTTGTCTGGTACGACTTTATATTAACAAGTGCATATTAAAATTATATTAAACTTAAAGCAGTCATTAATTACCATTGGTACATCCAAGCCGGTAAACACTTTGGATCATTGCGCCAACTGCAGAAATGGCAGGAGATGAAGGAGCGGACTTTCTTAAAAAATATTACTTCCCGTGCAAATACTACTCTTTTTAGTTATAATGTAGCAATAAAATAAGATTATATTAAGGGGGGATTTACATGGTGGGTATTATTCATTACGAAATGTTTCTTATTGCCTCAATCATTCTTAATATTACGCCGGGATCAGATACTATTTATGTTTTAAGTCGAAGCATTTCGCAGGGACGTATGACGGGTATTTACTCTGTACTGGGCACTAGTGCCGGTTGCGTAATCCATACTGTCCTTGCGGCGCTGGGATTATCTGTTATTTTATCACAATCCGCTTTGATTTTTATGTTGGTCAAAATAGCAGGAGCTGTCTACCTTGGCTATTTAGGTATTACCATGATATTTGCAAAAGAAAATTTTGCAGCTTCACAAACTAAAGAGGTAATGTCTAAAAAAGATACATTTTGGCAGGGGCTAATAATAGATGTACTTAATCCCAAAGTAGCTCTTTTTTTTCTCTCTTTCTTGCCACAGTTTATTGATCCGCAAAATAACTATGGAATTATTCCTTTTTTAATCTTAGGGATAACCTTCATAGTTACTGGTGCGCTATGGTTACTGTTTGTAGTATATTTTTCTTCCAAAGTAACCACATTTCTTCGTAAAAAGACTAATCTTATGAACAAGGTTTGTGGTAGTATCTATTTACTTTTAGGAGCAAAGCTTCTCGCTTCAGAAAAAAACTAAGGAAAATCTGAGATTTATCGGGTCTATTCTAAAAGGCAATACGTTATGCTGTGATAATGTATGAAAAATTTTAATCATTTGCATTTAAAAGATGAATTGGAAGCTTTATATTGTATGTAGTATAATTAGTTCCAAGAGTTACCAATAAAGTAACTCCTCTCCATTCGTTTACCTTTGCCGGTAAACGTTTTTTTTTGCCGCCCTGCTTTCCGGTGAAACTGCTTTAGCCACATCCTCCGGGATGCGGCTATTCAGCATGCGGCCAATTTTTCATAACTAATAATATATTATTTTTATTAAAAGCTAATAGAGGCGGGTGCTGCGTATGGGCTGCTACCAGCCGGTCCGCGGCATGGATTAAGAAGGCAACCAAGCATCGTCGCCGACGTCAGGTGGACCAGCCTCTATTTCTCTGGTTGTAATATTTTTATTTTTTAATTCTTTGTCCTTATCCAGGATAGGCTTTTTGTTTGGTGTATCTGATAAAACTTGGCTTTTATCAGTCAAGTAAACCGCCTCCAGAATTGCTTTTGGGATCCAGGTATTTTGGGTCGCCCAGGTTATGTTTTGTATTCCGGCAATTTCTATACCTGGTGCAAAGCTAGACAGGGGACTGAATATTTTTCCTTTTCTCATCGTATGACAGGGTTATGCGCGTTGTGTTCAGTTAGGATTGCATTATATGAACGTGCTAATTTCTGATCCAGTTATTTGCAATAACAGCCGTTTGAAGTTTTTCATAAATTAATTAAATGTTTTGTATCTTTCGCATTTATATAGGCAAAAAAAGCAATGGGATAGTAACTAGAATGGAAAGAACTATAGTGCTAAGTGGAATCAGAAGCAAAATAAGTCCCCCCGAATAAAATATATGGGGAGAACTATTTTCTATAGTTGTACTACGCAGGGATTAATTTTTTTGAGCAGAAGTTATTCCTTATGGCAATAAGTGAGAGGAGGCCGATTACTTTTATGAGTGTTAGCGTACAGCTGATTCAAATAGCCGGGGACACCTCTGTTGAAGTTTCTGGCATCAGTGAGGTTAGTGGAATATATCTTGAAAATAACGATGTGGAAATCTCAGTAGAAAGCTCAAAGGATATAGATGATAAAAGAATAAAGATATTTGTTAGAGCTAACAGCAATATAGGTTTTAGAACATTTTCTTTTGATATTCAAATCTTGTCGCAAAGAATTGCCTTATCTCAAATGGTCAATGGCTGTAAAGTAATTATTGTAGCTAACAGTATTGATGAGAATTTGATTGATCCACAGGCAATTAAAGCGTTATTGAGAAGAGAGGGAGGCATCTGGCTGGATGAACTTCCTAAAGAGGTTATTAGGGAAATAGTACAATGCTGCATCTGTTAGAAGAGCTTTTAGAGCTCTTTTTTCATACTTAAATAAAAAGTGAGAGTTTGTCCCGGCAAAATCTAAACATGGGCCGTACCCATGCTGGATTTTTTTGCAGTAAACCCATATTGGCGGCACTGATGCAACGAGTATTTAATCACCTTGAATTATTGGTCTGCGGAACAAACGCGGTGCGCAAGAAGTAGGATAGCACCACAGTGGGCTGCATATTCGAGGGGAGCATACAAACTGTGGATAGCAGGGTTGTTGCTGTGCTTGGCTTTCATCCTCACCCCAATCTATATATTCAGGCGTTTCCCATTTTGGCATAAGACGTTCCTCCCCAATGTATTTGTTACCATAATATGCTGCAAGTGATCAAGGGGTCCGTAGGAACTTAAACTATTGTTTGGCAAGAATGGTTTTTCAGCAAATTCCAAGAGGTGAGGATGAGTAAAACAGAGACTAGGACGGTGCACTCGCTCTGGGGTGCTGTGCGCGGCCAGGGAAGGCTTGTCTGGTGGTTGGGCAGTTTGTTGGAAGCCAGGGGATTATTCGAAAAAATTAGGAATTACTTACGATTATCCGGCGACTTAGCTGCTCCGCTATATTGGGCGCCGGCACCGGCAATACCGTCATAATTATCACTATTGTCACTGGCAAAACTTATCGGGCCTAAGAGAGCAACAAAAATAAAGGTAGGAATTAGTAAAATCATGACTTTAAATTTCATTGTTTATTTCCTCCGTTTTCCTAATTGTGGTTATATATTTAGGTTAGCACGCCACTATCAATCTGTAAAATAGATGCTTTAGATGAATATCATCTATATTAATGATTGGTGAAAAGACAAAAAAAGTATCCCCAGCATATCCGGACGCTGGGGATTTAAAGAAAAGAGAGGAGATTTAGACAAGGAATGTCTTTAGTAGCTTTCCCCGCCATGCGACATCTTATACATCAGGATAGAAAAGAAGTTGCGGCAAGTCATCCATGAGCTTAGGGTGAGGGGCATTGATGGCAGATTGATTATTAATAGATAATTAATGTTGACAAGCTGAGCTGAGTAATGTAATATTTAACCAAGGAAGCTTTTGCAGCTTTCGACTCCCTCCTTTTATTGAGAATAGATTCCTTTCGCCATAACCCTTTGCATATTGCAGAGGGTATCTTTTTACTTTCAAGAAGAACTCAAACCCAGAGGATTTTCAGTTGCCGTTTGGCCGGGGCATGTAATATTAGTGATATCTTTGCAGGAAAATGTGTTATCAGGACGAACTATACGAGTCTAATCACTATTTTCTAAGCAGGGGGTTGGCATGTCTTTAAGTCTCCGTAGCAGAGTTGTTATATTAATTATTAGCATAATCATCTTTTTGACTGCCATAGTCAGTATATTAATAAGTATCCGCGCCAGCGAAGATTTAAAAGCAGAGATTGGTACCAATCTTTCCAATACTGCATATCAGATGACTGATAGATTGGATCAATATATGTGGGGCCGGGCAGGCGAAGTCAGGATGCTGAGGGAGCTTGCTGAATTTAAGAATTTAAAGAATCAAACAGAAATGACTCGTCTATTAAATAAGATAAAAGAAAACTATCCTGCGTTTGCCTGGATAGGTGTAGCTAATCTGCAAGGGACAGTCATCGCAAGCACCGATGGCGTTTTAACAGGTCAAAGTATTGCCAAGCGGCCGGTATTCGTGGAAGGGATTAAGGATGAATTTATTGGTGATGTTCACGACGCTGTGTTATTAGCGAAGCTGCTGCCAAATCCGGGTGGTGAACCAATGAAGTTTGTGGATATAAGTCTTCCACTTAAAGACGGTAATGATAAACTAATAGGCGTTATCGCTGCGCATTTGAGCTGGTCCTGGGCTGAACAACTGGAAAAGTCGATGTTTAGTAAGCTGAGAGAAAGAAATAATGAAGAAATATTTATAGTAAGCAGTATCGATAATACAGTACTATTAGGGCCCAAGGATATGCTTGGGCAAAAACTCGAGTTAGACAGCGTAAAGCAGGCGCGGCTGGGTAATGTTGGCTGGACGCAAGAGACTTGGCCAGACGGAAAAGAGTATATTACCGGCTATGCAATTGGCGACGGATATTTGGATTTTAAAGGCCTGCAATGGACAGTACTGGTCAGAAAACCAACTGAAATCGCGTATAGCATTATTCACCGGATGCAAATGTTTATTTGGCTTGTTGGCGTGATATTTTCTGTAATATTTGCTTTTATCAGTTGGCGGATGGCTGAGTCAATCACTAAGCCGTTATGGGTATGCGCCAGAGTGGCAGATCGCATTCGTTTTGGCGGAAAGATTGATATCCCGAAACATAAAGGCATCAAAGAAGTGGAGATGTTAACAGACTCCTTAACAGAGCTGGTTAATAGTTTGTCACTTGCGGAAAACGAACGGAATAAAATGGAATCAATGGCGTTTCACGACCGGCTAACCGGGCTGCCTAATCGGACGGGCCTGGAAAATTTTGCAGTGAAAGCACTGGCCATGGCCAATCAAAAAGAATCAATAATGGCTGTTTTATACTTAGATTTAGACGGCTTTAAAAACGTCAATGATACACTCGGGCATTTGGCCGGCGACTTGGTCCTCAAAGAAGTTGCCAGCAGATTGAAAAAATGTGTAAGAGACGGTGAGTTTGTCGCACGGCTTGGGGGTGACGAATTTATTGCTATTTTATTTGTAAAAGAAGACATGAAGCAACGAATTGCCGGTGAAATTGCTAATAATATAATTCAGGAGCTTAATAAACCGTTTATTATGGATTGTGGTACTGCGGGTATCGGTTGTAGTGTGGGTTGTACATTTTGGCTTGGCAAAAGTGATGTTAAAAATGCTATCGATCTTGCCGATAAAGCATTATATGATGTAAAGAGGTCAGGAAAGAATAAAGTTATATTTACAGAGTCTATCAGTTAGGCGGCAATACTATAGCTTAAGCAAAGCGGCTGGCTCAATTCATATTGAGCCAGCCACTTGCTTTTAGCTTATCTTTCAAATTCTGTTGCAGTAAAGGTAATTGGGCCGATAACTCTGGCAGCGCTGCCGGCATCCGGCAGCTCGGCTGTGAGGAAGTAGGCGAGGCCTCTTAGTGACTTCAAGCCGGTATCAACATGAGTAAGACTGGTTACTTTTCCGCTGTCAGAGTCGCTATCCCCGCTATCATTTGCACTAAAAACCAAGCAACCTGTCAAAGGAGCGCCGCGCCAGATTTTAAATAATACATTGGTCCTTTCCAAATCAGTGCCATCGGTTACCGCCAGCCAGCCAACAGTTGCAGTTAATAGGGTAAAATCAAAATCACAATCGAAACGCAGGGTAAGAGATGCCAAAATCGTCGGTGTCGGCGACAAGGTTAACGGTATGCTGACACCGCCGGAAACATTATTGGGTAACACGCTAAATCTAAAATTTTCTATTGAGGTGCAATGACTCATCCGGGAATACC
The DNA here is from genome assembly GCF_041428895.1 of Sporomusa aerivorans. Taxonomy (NCBI): domain Bacteria; kingdom Bacillati; phylum Bacillota; class Negativicutes; order Selenomonadales; family Sporomusaceae; genus Sporomusa; species Sporomusa aerivorans. Next base: position 6,226,637 of record NZ_CP156926.1, on the reverse strand, counting down.
TCCTTAACTGTTCTTTGATAACATAATATGTATTGCCCGCGCAATTTGTTACAGAATAGGCGTCAGCGCCAGTGAGTACAGGCTTACGGCGTTTTTGTTTATAAGGTCTTGTTTTTTTTTGCAAGAAATAATGTGTAGTATTTATGTAAGCCGGAATATCTTATAGTAGGAACAAGTGCAGGAGTGATGTTATGTACCCTAAGTACCCCTATTTTGGCAAGGAGGAACAGTGTAAGGAGGGTCCTATCACTTTTCCGCCGCAGCACCAAGACCGTCAGCCCGGTATGGAATATCTTTTGGAGCCGCGGCCGATAGCGGAAAATCCTCACGCGATGGGGAGTTGTAAACTCCGGGACAAAGTTGCTGTTATAACAGGGGGGGGCAGTGGCATCGGGCGCGCCGTTGCCTATGCGTTTGCCAAGGAAGGCGCCGATATCTATTCCTTATCTGAATGAGCATCGTGATGCCGAAGAGACAAAAGCAAGGATCCTCGCATTAGGACAGCAGTGTATTCTTTTTCCGGGTGATCTGCGCAATGAATGCCAGTCGCATTATATTGTCGAGGAAACGGTGCAGTGCTTCGGCCGGCTGGATATCTTAGTTAATAATCACGGTGTCCAGTTTCCACAGAACTCTATTCTGGACATTTCGGCTGAACAACTGGATGCCACCTTTAGAACCAATATTTTTGCCTTTTTTTACATGATCAAAGCCGCCTTGCCGTATATGTGCCCCTACAGTTCGATCATTAATACCACCTCAGTAACGGCTTACCAGGGAGAAAAATGCCTTATCGACTACTCGGCGACTAAAGGAGCTATTGTTAGTCTTACGCGTTCGCTATCGCTATCTCTTACGCCTGCGCACATCCGTGTCAACGCAGTGGCCCCCGGTCCGATCTGGACGCCCGTTAAATCCTTCAAGCTATCCTGCGGAGCATATTAAAACTTTTGGAGCCGATACTCCCATGAAGCGAGCCGGTCAGCCGTTTGAAGTGGCGCCCGCGTATGTATATTTAGCAAGTGACGACTCCCGCTATGTATCCGGCCAAGTGCTTCATGTCAACGGCGGCACCATTACCGAGACATAGTTTCATAAACCAGTTTTTCTCTGACAATTAGCTAGCAGGTATCTAAGGAATAATGGCTGTCAATCTAAATGCGGTTCAAATTATTGCGACAGCAACTCCGATATAAGTGTTTAGGGTGTAGAGTTCCATACGAACAGGGCTTAAAAAAACAAGTATCTGCAGACAATAAAGTCTGGGATACTTGTTTTTGGTTACCCTGTTGTCTTTTTGCCGTTATCGTAGGGCAGAGGTATATACTGGACGGATGGGCGCTGCTGAGCCGGCTGGGGATATAACTCCATAAGTTCATAGACTTCCAGCGGCATGGTATTGCATATTGTCGGGATTCCCATTTCCCGCAGCTTATCACAGGTTATCGGGTAATCATGCGTCCAGCGGCCTTCAGAGAGAATTCTGGCAATTTCTTCAGCTTTCTCCGGTGTCATTTTATCCAGGAGAAGACTCTTGACAAATTCATGAACTTGCCGGACGGCTTTTTCCGCCATGTCCGCCAGAATTAGTGTATTGTCTTCAATCCGGTCAATGTGCTTTTGTTTAACTATCTTTAGGATAGAGGCTGCGGGATATTGTCCCAGTTGCGGATCTACCGGTCCCAGAACGGCATTGGGGTCAAGAATAATTTCATCTGCCGCCAGCGCTATCATGGTTCCGCCGGACATGGCATAATGCGGTACAAAAACGGTAACTTTAGCTTTATGCTGCTGCAATGCTCTGGCGATTTGCTCGGAAGCCAGCACTAGGCCGCCGGGTGTATGCAGGATCAGATCCAGGGGCATATCCTCGGGTGTCAGCCGGATGGCCCGCAGAATATGCTCGGAATCTTCGACATTAATATAGCGGCTGATCGGAATACCGAGGAGACTTATGGCTTCTTGCCGGTGTATCAGGCTAATGACCCGTGACTGGCGTTTCTCCTCGATTTTGCGGAGTAAAGCTAACCTTTGTGCAGTAATATTTCGTTTTTGCAGCATCGGCAGGATGGTCATCAATAAGACAACCAGCCAGAGTATATCGGTAAAATTTAGGTTCATATCCTCACCTCATTTGTTTTATTTGTCAGTGTCTTGCTTTTGGCAATTTTTTTGCCGTATGGAGATGTACTCATCGCTCCAATGCTGTAATGAGTACAATACAGTAAATAGCCTAAAACCAAAAGGCGTCAGGCGATATTCAACACGGGGCGGTATTTCGGGATATGACAAACGTTCAACAAGTGCAGCTTCCTCTAGTTCCCGCAGTTTCTCCGTCAGGACTTTTTCGCTGATTCCCTGTAATTTTCGCTGAAGTTCTGAAAACCGGTAGGTGTGATCATTCAGATGACAGATAATTACGGCCTTCCATTTTCCCTTGATTAAACTAACGGCGTAATCCAGGCTGCAAATATACTTTTCATTATCAATAGTGAGCATGAAATTTCCTTTCCTGTTAGCCGGCCTGCAAATACTTACCTGGGGGTAATCGAATTACAGAAAAGTGCGTACTTGTGCAGATCGGTATTGTGATATATATTAGGTGCTAAAGGAAAAAATCCTGCGCATATACACTAGCGAAAGAGTTTAGGAGGATTATTTTATGAAAGTTGTTGCATTTAACGGCAGTCCACGCAAGGAAGGAAATACTTTTAAGGCCTTGCAGGCTGTTGGTGAAGAGCTGAAACAGGCGGAAATCGATTTTGAAATTGTCCAGGTCGGCAACCAGAGCGTTAGAGGCTGTATTGCCTGTATGGGATGCGCCAAAAAACGAAATGAACGCTGTGTTATTGAAACTGACGAAGTAAATGAATGGATTCAGAAGATGAAAGGCGCCGATGGTATTATCCTGGGATCGCCCGTGTATTTCGCCGGCATTGCGGGCACAATGAAAGCTTTTCTGGACAGGGCTTTTTTCGTTACTTCTGTCAACAACTCCATGCTGCGCAACAAAGTGGCCGCAGCCGCTGTGGCGGTAAGACGCTCAGGCGGTGTGCCGACTTTTGATGCTCTTAATCATTATATTATGTATTCTGAAATGCTAATGCCAACATCCAATTACTGGAATGTAATACATGGCTTTAAGCCGGGAGAAGCCTTGCAGGATGAGGAAGGAACTCAGATCATGCGGGTGCTGGGTAAAAATATGGCCTGGCTGCTGCAAGTGCTGGCAGCCGGTAAAGACCAGGTAGAACCTGTCTTGCCGGAGGCTAAGAAACTAACAAATTTTATCCGCTAGAGCAGGAAAAGGCTGCAGGCGAAATTTCGCTTCTGCAGCCTTTTTTTATTTTCGTAGCAATTAGCAGATGGGCAGAGGTGGCAATGCTGATAAATTCATAACATAACCGCTCTTGGCAGATACTTGTATATAGAATCAACAAATTTCTCGAGGAGGGGACAATTTGCAGCAGCATAACGAAGGGTTGTCAGCATGGCAGTTGGCCATGCTGGCATTGGGAACAGTAATCGGCGGTTCATTTTTTCTCGGGTCCGCTGTTGCCATTCGGGCCGCCGGTCCCGGCATATTAGTTGCCTATATAGCCGGCGGCGCGTTGGTATATATTATCTTATACGCCCTGTCGGAAATGACGGTAGCCGATCCGGCTCCCGGTTCTTTCCGTACTTTTGCCGAGAAAGCCTACGGGCCTGCAGTTGGCTTTGTTGTAGGCTGGGTATATTGGACCGGACTTGTGCTGGCTATGTCCAGCGAGGCCATCGCTGTGTCGGCGTTATTGCGGGGATGGCTGCCGGGGATCTCCGTGCCGCTGTTGGGTTCGGCTATTATTATTCTGGTTACGGTGCTTAATTTGTTTGGTTCTGACCGCTTAAGCAAGCTCGAAAGCGGCTTGGCCGCTGTAAAGCTGATTGCCATCACGGGATTTGTGGTACTAAGCTTGGCCATTGTGAGCGGGCTGCTGACAGGTGCATCTGGCAGCAGCTTGAGCGTGTTGACCTCCCAGGCTGTATTTACAGGAGGACTGGGAGGACTTGCGGGAAGTATGCTCATTGTTATGTTTTCGTATGCCGGCTTTGAGGTAATTGGGCTGGCGGCATCAGAGACCGCCGAGCCTCATAAGACTGTTCCCAGGGCAATCACGTATACGGTTTTTGGCCTGGTTGGCTTATATGTGGCGGCTATCGCCTCGTTATTGCTGCTAATCCCGACCAATGCACTGACTGTAGAGCAAAGTCCGTTAGTAACCGCCCTTACGGCCTGGAATTTCACCTGGGCCGGTACTATCATTAACGTGGTTCTGGTAACGGCCATTCTATCAACGATGTTAGCCGCCATGTTCGGGCTGGGGCGGATGCTGCGGTCTCTGGCCGCTGAGGGACATGCGCCGGACTGGCTGAGAGATACGGGCGATATACCGTATAAGGGTATTATTGTATCGGGCGCGGCAATGCTGGCCGGGTTGGGAATGGGGCTTTTACTGCCGGAGGCGGTGTATCTGTTCCTGGTCAGCTCCGGCGGATTTTCCCTGCTTTTTTCGTACCTGGTTATTCTTTCAACTCATTATAAATTGCGGAAGCAAAAAGGATGCCCGCCTCAGGGCAAATGCCAGTTGCCTGGATTTCCCGCCACTTCCTGGCTGGCGCAGGCCAGCATTGTGCTGATTATTGCCAGTATGCCGTTAATTTCCGGACAGGGAGCCGGGCTGTTTGCGGGACTTGGCTTTGTCGTGTTGTTCACTCTGATTTTCTGGGTGACACAGAGCTTAGGCGGAAGAAAAGAATCTATGGACGGGGAGGACGAAGCTATGCGCGCAGGCTTTGCAAGGCGGGCGCTGGATATGCAGTTTGAAACTGCAGAGGAGTTTGCTGCCGAAAATAAATCCGTGGAAGGGCAGAAGGAAAGCGGAAAAATAGAAACTAAGCAGAAAAAATAGCACAGGGCCGAGATCGCAAATGACAGTCTGGAAAAGGGACTTTGCATGCATAGTCTGCAAGCAAAGTCCTTTGTTGTTTGGGCAGGCCCAAAATAGGCCTGAAATAGCCACTGGTAACCTTCACAGTGTATAATGATAATACTATAATACTTTAATGATGTGTGAGGAGACTGACGATGCCAGAGCGGTGTGCATGGGTAAAGCAAGATGAACTTGAGATTCGTTACCATGATGAGGAATGGGGAACCCCGGTATTTGACGACGGGAAATTATTTGAAATGCTAATACTGGAGGGGATGCAGGCCGGATTGAGCTGGTCTACTGTTCTGAAAAAACGGGAAAATTTCCGGCAGGCGTTCGATGGCTTCGATGCCCGTAAAATGGTGCAATATGATGCAACGAAGATCGCTGAGCTGATGGCAAATCCGGGAATTATCCGCAACCGGCTGAAGATTAATGCGGCTATTGAGAATGCCAAACGTTTTATTCAGGTACAGGAACAATATGGCAGCTTTAGTCAGTTTATCTGGCAATTTGTCGACGGCAAGCCGAAGATCAACCATTGGATCCAGGTGACAGAAGTCCCGGCCAGCACCGTGGAGTCAGACAACATGAGCAAGGCCTTGCGTAAGCTTGGTTTTAAATTTGTCGGTTCAACAATTTGCTATGCATTTATGCAGGCTACCGGAATGGTCAATGACCATACAGCAGGGTGTTTTCTGCACAAAGAACAGGACGCTCAAATTGATCCAACGGCAGATTCTTGAGGCGCCCTTTTCTTCGTTTATTGGATTGACTGCAACTGTACCCCGGGTAACCGGGATAAATAGATACTGTAATATATGACCAGCAAAGTGATCTCGATAAGCTGAGCTGCCTGGCGGGCGCCGTCCAAGCATTGCCGGAATTGTTCCAGTGATTCACGGCATTGCTTAGCTGCCGGGTCGGGCTGTTGCGGATCCTGATCTGTTGGCGGCGGGGCTGACGCCGGCGACAATGCTTGTTTTACCCCTGTAATTCCGGCTGTAATGGCATCCAAGGCAACAAGGTCATCATCGCCAAGCTCTTTTAAAGAAGCTTTCCCCAGCGCGCGCATAGCCTCCTCCATTTCCAGAACCATTGAGGTAAATACGTTGACTACACTGGTGGCAGCCTGGTCAACAGTGAGCTGCGTTTTAGACGGTGAGTTGTAATAGACTAATGTGGTAGGCGGTTCCCAGGGAGATACTTTGGTGATTTGATTATGGACCAAGGCTAACAGGGGAATAGTACCTAAATAGATTGCGTCCGCCCCCAGCGCCAGCGCTTTAAGACATTGTCCCGGCGTAAAGTAGCCTCCGGATATAACCAGACTAACTGCCGTATTTTTCAGGTAACGCCTGGCCCGGCACAATGCGTATAAACCGGGTATCCCAAAATCATCCTGTTTCACAGGCGCGGTTGCGTGTGACCCGCCTTCGGCGCCGTCAATCACTATGACATCAAAGCCGGCAGCGACTGCGACTGATAAATCCTCCTCAAGGTGATCGGTTGCCATTATTTTTAGGGCGATGGGCATACCGGCAGCTCGCTGGCGCAATTTTTTTATAAAATCAGGCCAGTCCTCAGGCTGTTGAAGTCCGGGTGGCGCCGGGAGAGAACTGGCTCCTGTCCCGGGGGCTAATCCCGCCAGTTTGTGGGCCCGACCTGCAAGCTCAGTCGGTTCTATGCTATCTGTTCCTACATTGCCGCCTTGTCCCATTTGCACTTCCAGCATAGCGGCGGCAGCAATTTGCTCGTTGGTTCTTCCTCCCCACGGCCACCGGCAGATTTGCAGGACGTATTTGCCGGCCTGGCTAGCTTCCTCAGGCAGAAAGGGTCCTTCGCCGGAGTTTGTCGCTGTTTGCAGGCTGTTTGACGCTCTGGCCAAAGCCAGTTTGGCCTCTTCGCTAAGCGCCGTGCCATAAGCCATGCCGCCGATCATCAGCGGAATTTTTATTTTCAGCGGCCTTGCCGCTTGCGGGCCGAGGGTTACGCTCATATCTATCTGCGCATTTTCCGGCAGGGAGAATGCTGTCATTTGCCGAGGGGAAAACATCAGGTTGTCATAGCCGGGAAAGCGCTTGGGAGAACCCAGTGGCCTGCCGATGACCTTCGCAGTTTCGGCCCGCAGACTCAACTCCAGAAAATTTAAGACTGAGATACGTTTCAGGGACGGCAGTAACTCGGCCAGGTTCTGGTCATAATCATCTGTAAGCAGTTTTGCTAAGGCATCGTTGACAATGCGCTTGACAATATAACGCCACACCGGCTTAATCAACAATAGGGCTGCGATTGTCACAAACGCCAGGAGCAGTAGCTGCATCCCGGGGGAATAAGCTGTGAATATTTGCATGCGGCCATTCCTTAACAGATTTTTGCTATATATTTCGCAGCAAAGAATTTGCAGACACAGGCAGGTGGTGCACTGACACCGATCGACTGCAGGCGCTTGATTGCCGTTTTGCAATACACCATCCGCCTGACAAACTTTAATGCGTTGTACATAGTAGTATTCAACTTTTTATATGGTTTTAATCCTCAGAGCCGGCGGATAATCCGTACCTATAAGTGAGGCGGATTACCGGCGAGGCCGGACACTTCTTTCACGCCGGTCATTTCAGCCGTAACCGAATCCAAAGCAACAAGATCCTGCTGACTAAGTTCTTTTAATGAGGATTTTCCTAACGCGCGCAGGGTTTCTTCCATTTCCAGAACCATGGCGGTAAGCGCGTTGGCCACACTGGTGGCAGCCTGATCAACGTTAAGCTCTGTTTTGTTTGGTGAATTATAATATACCAGTGTGGTAGGCGGTTCCCAGGGGATGACTTTAGTGGCCTGGTTGTGGGCGAGGGCTAAAAGGGGGACCGTGCCCAAATACAGGGCATCCGCCCCTAGCGCAAGCGCTTTAATACACTGGCCCGGTGTAAAGAATCTCCCGGCCATTACCAGGCTCATCTCGGTGTTTTGCAGATAGCGTTTGGCCCGCAGTAAAGTATACATGCCGGGTAAGCCGAAGTCATCCTGCTTAATGGGGGCGGTTGCATGCGACCCGCCCCCGGCGCCGTCAATTACAACGGCATCAAATCCTAGTTTGACGGCCATTGCCAACTCTTCCTCCAGGCGATTTGTCCCCATAAGTTTTAACGCTATGGGAATACCGTTCGCCCTTTGCCGCAACTTGCTTATAAAAGCAGGCCAATCCTCAGGGCTTAATACTCCGGGAGGGGCAGGCAGGGATATGGCCGGCTCGCCGGCCGCCAATCCGCCCAGTATACGGGCTTTGCCTTCAATATCCGCCGCGTCTATGCGGGCTGTTCCCATATCGGCGCCTTGCCCCATTTGGACTTCTAACATATCCGCGCTGGCAATTTGCTGGTCGGTTCTTCCGCCCCAGGACCAACGGCAAATTTGCAGGACATACTTACCGGCCAGGAGCGGTTCGCCGGGGAGAAAAGGCCCTTCGCCGGAGTTTGTCGCTGTTTGCAGTATCTTTGATGCTTTGGCTAAAGCCAGCTTGGCTTCTTCGCTAAGGGCCAGGCCATAGGCCATGCCGCCAATCATCAGGGGAATCTTTATGGTCATTGGCTTGGCTGCTTTGGGACCGAGGATTACGCTCATATTTACCGGGGCATTGGCCGGCAGGGAGAATGTTGTCATCTGCCGGGGGGAAAACATTAGGTTGTCATAGCAGGGGAACTGCTTAGGAGAGCCTAATGGCCTGCCGACAACCTTGCCGGTTTCCGCCCGCAGGCTGATCTCCAGCAAATTTAAGGCAGAAAGGCGCTTCACGGACGGGAGCAGCTCAGCCAGGTTCTGGTCATAGTCATCGGAAAGAAGCTTGGACATGGCCTCATTGACGATGCGTTTAATGATATAACGTAGAATCGGTTTGGCCAGCAACATGGCTGCTGCCATAGCAAAAGCCAGCGTAAGCAGCGGCAGCCAGTCGAAGTTAATTGTCAACATCTGCATAGGGTTATTCCTTAACGGTTTTTTCTAGAGTTACAGGATTACTTTGTGAAGAATACAGACATAATATGTGGGCACAGAGGCGGCATTTTCTCAAATGTCGCTTTTTGCTCTGTTTTTATTACCAGCGACAGGCTTTTTTCCTGGCCTGCATAAACTATGGTTTTGCAGGTTCTTTTAAATCCTGGCGAATAGTGATAGATTCATTATTATAAAAAAAGTTCATTACAGTAAAAATATTACTGGATTTTTTGAATGGTATATATTATTATAAAAATAATATTTGATGCAAGTAAAATACTGTTAAGTGACATGAGGGATATTCGTGAACAAAGACATTGGCAATAAGGTCAAAGAACTTAGAACCATGAAAAAACTGACACTCAAGGATGTCAGTGAGAAAACAGGCCTGTCTACCGGTTTCCTCTCACAGTTGGAGAGAGGGCTAACGTCAATTGCCACCGATTCACTGGCCAAGATTGCAGAGGCGGTGGAGGTTGACCTGTCCTATTTTTTTGCCGGTTCGAACCGGAACCGGAACGCTATTCTTCGCAGCTATGAAAAAGAAGTGTTTCAAATAATTAATGGGCGTTTTATTCATTACCACCTGACGAATAACTCCGGTCAGAAGGCGATACTGCCCAGACTGATTGAACTGCTGCCTATCAACAGCAGTGAAGATATTTCCCCGTATGCGCACGAGGGAGAGGAGTTTGTTTATGTGCTGGAGGGCACATTGACGCTGTTTCTTAATAACGAGCAATTTGAACTCTTTCCCGGCGATTCGGCGCACTATAGCTCGTCAATGGTGCATAACTGGGCTAATTATACTAACAAGATGGTGCGTCTGCTTGTCACAAGTGCCCCCAATCCTTTCAAGGATGAGGGCTGACCATGGACAAAGCACTTATTTTCAATATCCAGAAATTTTGTGTGCATGATGGACCGGGAATCAGAACAACGGTTTTTTTCAAAGGCTGTCCATTACACTGCTTATGGTGCCATAACCCGGAGAGTCAGGCTTTTGCCAAGCAAATTCTGTGGTCGCAGGAAAAGTGCTCCGGCTGCCGGCAGTGTGAAAAAATCTGTCCGCAGGGCGCAGTCACAGTGGCCGATGGTATCATCCGGACAGATGCCCGGCAGTGCCGCTTGTGTGAGCGCTGTATTGATATGTGTCTTAATAACGTGCGGGAACTGGCCGGAACTGAGTATACCGTAACTCAGCTGATGGCGGAAATTGAGAAAGACCGGCCGTTTTATGACCAGTCCGGCGGCGGAGTCACCCTGTCCGGCGGTGAGGCGTTGAGCCAGATTGAATTTGTGGCGGCTCTCACGCAGGCCTGCCGGGAACGGGGGATAGCAGTTGCTGTTGATACCTGCGGTTATGCGCCTTTTAGCAGTTTTGAAAGAATTCTTGATAATGTGGATATGTTTCTGTATGATATCAAGCTTATGGATGCCGCGCTGCATCAACAGTATATCGGCCAGGATAACGCCCTGATCCTCGATAATTTGCGGAAACTGGCCCAGAAAAAGGCGCGTATTCATTTACGGCTGCCGCTCATTGCGGGGATCAACGATGATGACGGCAATATTGGCGCGATACTTAAGTTTGTTCAGGACATCCGGTTGGAAGCCGTCAATCTGTTGCCATATCATGACATCGGCAAAGGAAAGTATGCCAAGCTAGGCTTAATATACGGGCAAGCGCCAATGGCGCCGCCGTCGGCAGAGCGGCTGAACGAAATCAAGAGTATGTTTGAACAAGCCAATTTCAAAGTGAAAATAGGGGGGTAGCTTTATGGGAGTGAGAGGAATGAATGACAGAATCCAAAAACTCAGGGAACAGAGCGTAACAGCTGAGCCGCATTTGTCTATGGAACGGGCCGTGCTGGTGACCGAGGCTTATCAAAAGTATGCCGGCACTGTGGAAACGCCCATATTGCGAGCGTTAACCTTCAAGCATATCATGGAGAATAAAACCCTGGGTATTAACGACGGCGAGCTGATTGTCGGCGAGAAAGGGGAGCTGCCGCAGTATGCCCCCAGTTTCCCCGAGCTTTGCTGCCACACTATGGAAGACCTGGATGTAATGAATCGGCGGGATAAAATTTATTTCCGGGTCAGTGAGAGCGATAAGCAAATCCAAGAAGAAAAGATCATTCCTTACTGGCAGAACCGCTCGCTGCGTAAGCTGATTCTGGATCGTATGACGCCCGAATGGCTGGCCTCTTATGAAAGCGGCCTTTTTACGGAGTTTATGGAGCAGCGGGGCCCGGGACACACTGTCGCCGACGGCAAATGCTATAAGAAAGGCTTTCTTGACTTTAAAGCCGAGATTGAACAAGCCATAGCGACGCTGGATATGTATAATGATCCTCAGGCCTACGACAAAAAGATTCAATTGGAGGCAATGAGCATCTCTTGTGAGGCCATTATCGCCTTCGGCCGCCGGTATGCCGAACATGCCAGAGACTTGGCGGCTAAGGAAGCGGATGACGCACGCAGGCAGGAGTTACTCGCAATTGCCGCCAATTGTGAGGTTGTACCTGCTCATAAGCCGGAAACCTTTGCTCAGGCTATTCAGATGTACTGGTTTATTCATATTGGTGTAACTACTGAAATTAATCCCTGGGATGCATTGAGTCCGGGACGGCTGGACCAGCATCTTATTCCCTTCTATCAGCAGGGGATCGAAAGCGGGACGCTGACCCGCGAACAGGCCAAAGAGTTGCTGCAGTGTCTGTGGGTCAAGTTTAATAATCAGCCGGCGCCGCCCAAGGTCGGCATAACCCTGAAAGAGAGCAGTACGTATACCGATTTTGCCAACCTTAACACCGGCGGCGTTAAGTCGGATGGCTCTGATGGGGTCAATGACGTTTCTTATCTCATTTTAGAGACCATGGATGAAATGCGTTTGCTGCAGCCCAGCTCCAATGTCCAGATCAGCAAAAAGACGCCGCAGTTCTTTTTGAAGAAGGCCTGCGAGATTTCCCGCAAAGGCTGGGGTCAGCCGGCGTTTTACAATACCGATGCCATTATTCAGGAACTCTTACGGGCCGGCAAAGACATTACCGATGCCCGTGAGGGCGGGGCCAGCGGCTGTGTGGAAACAGGCGCTTTTGGTAAAGAGGCCTATATCCTGACAGGCTATCTAAATCTGCCCAAGATCCTGGAAATTACGCTTTATAATGGTTTTGATCCCTATTCCGGACGGCAGCTAGGCCTTAAAACCGGCGAAGCCGCCAGCTTTAAAAGCTACGAGGAATTGTTCCGGGCTTTTAAAGCGCAGTTGCACTACTTTACCGACATCAAAGTCCAGGGCAATAACATCATCGAGCGGATCTACGCCACCCAAATGCCGGTGCCGTTCTTATCTGTCATTACCAGTGACTGCATTCAAAAGGGAATGGACTATAATGCCGGCGGAGCGCGCTACAACACCAACTATATTCAGGGCGTGGGGATTGGTACGCTCACTGATTGTCTGGCGGCAATAAAATATAATGTGTTTGACCAGCAGCGTTTTGCCATGGATAATCTGATGCAGGCCATAAAAGACAATTTTTCCGGGCACGAGCATTTATTAAACCTGGTGCGTAACCGGACACCAAAATACGGCAATGATGATGACTATGCCGACGAAATTATGCTGGCTGCCTTTGATGCTTACTATCATGAAGTAACTGGCAGAAAGACTATGAAGGGCGGTGTGTATCGCATCGATATGCTGCCTACCACCTGCCATGTATACTTTGGCTCGGTCATGGGCGCCAGCCCGAACGGCCGCCTGGCCGGCAAGCCCTTGTCCGAAGGCATATCCCCGGAAAAAGGTGCCGACCGGAAGGGGCCGACTGCAGTGGTGAAATCGGCCGCTAAAATGGATCATTTGCGCACCGGCGGTACTTTGCTGAACCAGAAATTTGCGCCGTCTGTTGTCGGTGGCGAACAAGGTCTTGACAATATGTCGGCCCTCATCCGGACCTATTTTAATATGGATGGGCATCATATTCAGTTCAATGTAATTGACAGGAAAACACTCCTGGATGCCCAGAAAAATCCGGAAGAATATAAAGATCTCATTGTGCGGGTTGCCGGTTACAGCGACCACTTCCACAATTTGTCCAAGGAACTTCAGGACGAAATCATTGATAGAACAGAACAAACGATATTCTAGTCGCCTGTCTTAACAGGGCATAGAGTAGCCAGTGCCGCCAGGCCCAAGATCGTAGCCGGACTACTGATCTTGGGTCTGTTTTTTGCCGGAGTGGCTACTACCAAACGAAACTTGAACCGGTCGGCAGACATAAATCGCCTACTCCTTCCATAAGCTGAAGTAAAAGCTGTGAATGGAAGGGGATTGCTTTGAAGGTTACCAAAGTGGCGCCGGTCTTTTCGATTCAACCAACCCGCCTGTACGATAAATATATAGACAGAACCTATTCTCCCAGTGACAAAGCAGTAAAAAATCTCCCCCTTGCTCCGGAGAAAAGCCTACCGCAAAAGACTGCAATAGATGTAAAAATTTAGGTCTTTTAACAATTGTTTTCCTACAGGAACTATTTTCCTTTTGGGGAAGGTTACAAAAAGGGAGGTGAGACAAGTATGGCTGCGGCTCCGACTATTTGGGTGAATAGTGACATGAGCGAACAGATCTCTGACTTCAACGGGGAATTTATTCTGATCACAACCAGCGATATGAAGCGAATTCCGCTCGGGAAGACCCTGGAAGAAGCAATCGAAAAATTAAAAGAGATAGGCAGACACGATATTGCGGTGCAGTTAAGACTATAAGCCGCCAAGCACTGAGGAATCTTTTTCATACCGTGTTTATCTGTAATATCAGGTTCGTAAGCATTTTGCTTACGTTTTTTTTGCGGCAAAACGAAAAACAGAGTCCCTGTCCCGTGTTTTAAAACACAGGGACAGGGACTCTGTTTTTCGTACTGGTATTTGTAAAGCGGTTGATAAAAACAGAAGTTGACATTTCAACTACATGACAATATAATTGAATTAGTTGAAATGTCAACTATTGCAATGGGATTGGAGTGATGAATATCAGTAAACTGAAAAGCAGAGTACTCCGCGAGGTAGGAACAGTTGCCCGCTGCATTCAATCCATCAGTGATATTAAATACCGGGAGATCAACTTGCAGCGAGGCCAGTTCATTTTCTTAACCCGTATTTGTGAGCATCCGGGCATTAATCTTATAGAACTGTCGCATGTGCTGAAGGTGGATAAAACAACAACAACCAAAGCCATTCAAAAGCTTACGGAAGAAGATTATGTTACCCGCACACGGGATCAGGCGGACAAGCGGATGTGGCATTTATATCCGACGGAAAAGGCGCTCGCAATGTATCCGTGTATTATTGCCGAAGAAAACCGCAATATTGATGTTTGTTTTCAGGGCTTTAGCGCCGAGGAACAAGAAATTGCCTATAACTTATTGCTGCGCATGGGCGAAAATATTGAGCAGGACTGGAGAGCCCTGAAGGCGGCCAGACCCGAATAAGCCGGTTGGTGCAGCCGGCAGACGAGAAAATGCGAAAGTGGACAGGAGGAAATACTCATGGGAACGGTTAGTGTTGAAGAGTATTCTGATATATATAAGGAAGAAGTCATTAACTTAATCCTGGCAATCCAGCAAGCGGAGTTTGGCATTCCGATTACCAGGGAGGACCAGCCGGATTTAGCGGCAATTGAGCAGTTTTATCAAACCGGAGCCGGAAACTTCTGGGTAGCGCTTGGCGAAACTCATGTTGTCGGCACGATTGCCTTGCTTGACATCGGCAATAAGCAGGCCGCAATACGTAAATTGTTCACCAATGCGGCTTACCGGGGAAGTGGCTATAATACGGGAAAAATGCTGCTGGAAAAACTAATGGGATGGGCTGCAGCCAAAGGCATAGAGGAGATTTACCTGGGGACTACCGAAAAGTTCCTCGCAGCCCACCGTTTCTACGAGAAAAATGGTTTTAATGAAATAACGACAGCCGAGTTGCCCGCAGCCTTTCCTGTCATGGCGGTTGACAAGAAATTTTATCAGTTCCGGCTGAAGGATGTCTAAAGAGTTAGGCGAAATGGTCATTACTAGGTTAGTGAGGAGGGGTTCAATTGAGTATGGTGTCAGGTAATTTAATAAATAAAATGATTACTTACTTTGACGGGGATGTGCGACGAATTAATCATGCACTCAAAGTATATGGCTTAGCCAAAAGTATTGCCGAAAATGAGCTGGTGACGGCGGAAACGCTGGCGGTTATCGAGGCGGCAGCCATTTTGCATGATATCGGCATTAAGCTCAGTGAACAGAAATACAACTCATCTGCCGGCAGTTACCAGGAGATCGAGGGACCGCCGGTAGCCGAGGCCATGCTACGGGAACTGGGATTGCGGGAAGACCGGATTGCGAGAATAAGTTATCTGATCGGGCATCATCATACATACTCGCAGATTGACGGTATAGATTTTCAAGTTCTGGTGGAGGCTGACTTTTTGGTTAATATTTTTGAAGATGATATCAAGCAAGAGCAGATACGGGTGATACGGGATAAATACTTTAAGACGGCTGCCGGCAAAACATATTTGGCAAGCATGTATCTTGAATTATAGTATGCCGAATGAATTTGGCCAGTGGCTTTGCTCCCCGGAGAACCTACGCAGATGGAAGCGTTGTCTGTTTGGTATGCAAACGGGTACTAGGCAACAAAAAAGTAAGTACTTGTAATGAACGGCATAATTATCTATCATGTTATTTGAGAAAATATACATTTTTTCCGTTCGATGCCTATGGCAACAGCGTTAAGAAGCGATAAGGGGGATTTGTGTGGGAGCATCAAAAGTCTTTTTTACTAACCTGCGGGCCACTCCAAAGATGAATCTGCTGCAAAAGTTAGAGCGTTTGGTTAAGAAAGCCGGGATGGACGAGATTGCTTTTAAAGATAAGTTTACCGCTGTCAAAATTCACTTCGGCGAACCGGGTAATCTGGCGTACCTTAGGCCCAATTATGCGAAAGTAATCGTGGATTTAATTAAAAGTATGGGCGGCAAGGTATTTCTTACCGACTGTAATACCTTATATGTCGGCAGGCGTAAGGATGCTTTGGAGCATATGGACGCCGCCTATGAAAATGGCTATAACCCCTTTACTACCGGTTGCCAGATTATAATTGGCGACGGGTTGAAAGGCACCGATGAAGTCTATGTTCCCGTTATCGGCGGTGAGCATGTAAAAGAGGCCAAAATCGGGCGGGCGGTGATGGATGCCGATATCTTTATCAGTCTTAACCATTTCAAAGGCCACGAACTGACTGGCTTTGGCGGGGCTTTGAAAAATATCGGCATGGGCTGCGGTTCGCGGGCCGGCAAGATGGAGATGCATAGTGACGGCAAGCCGGTTGTGCGCAGCAAAGCCTGTGTAGGCTGCGGTATCTGTGAGAAAATCTGCGCCCATAGTGCGATTACCATCACTGATAAAAAGGCGCAGATTGATCATGCCAAATGCGCCGGCTGTGGCAGATGTATCGGCGCATGCCATGCCAATGCCATTGCTGCGGCCTGGGATGAGTCCAATGACGTGCTTAATAAAAAAATGGCCGAGTATTCCTGGGCAGTATTAAATGGCCGGCCGCATTTTCATATCAGCCTGATTGTCGATGTATCCCCGTTCTGTGACTGTCATGCCGAGAATGACCTGCCCATTATCCCGGATATCGGCATGCTGGCGTCCTTCGATCCGGTAGCCCTGGACATGGCCTGTGCCGATCTCGCCCTGAAAGCGCCCGTGATCGCCGGCAGCTATCTGGCAGAACAGCTGAAAAAACAAGGCGGCAGCGAGCACGATCATTTCTGTGCCACCCACCCGGAGACTAACTGGATAGTTTGCCTTGACCATGCCGAAAAAATCGGTATCGGCACAAAGCAGTATGAATTAATTGAAGTGTAAATGAAGCAAATAAAACAATCCGCAGCTGGTTTGCCTGCGGATTGTTTTTTATTTGCGCTCGCTGTATATGGCTTATGATTAATTATCAGGCGTTGGGGGCCTGTTTTACCTTGCAGGAGGCTTCCCTGATTTCGGCGCCGGTAGTGTCGGCGTAATTAAGACCCCACTGGCATAGCGTGGCCAGAATGGGCAACAAGCTCTTGCCGGCATCGGTTAGAGAATACTCGACTTTAGGCGGTATCTGCGTATAAATTAAACGGTTAACCAGGCCGTCCGCCTCAAGTTCTCGCAGTTGCTGCGTGAGCATCTTCTGGGTTACATGGGGCAAAATTTTCCTTAACTCGCTGAAACGGAGGGTGCGTTCTCCCAGATACCAGAGAATGAGAGCTTTCCATTTACCGCCGATAAGGTCCAGCGTTAGTTCCATGGAGCACTGGTACTCAGTATCTTTATACTTGATCATAGTTGTCACTCCTTACAGTCTAAATAGCAGGTGAATAGACGGTTGCTGCTGGTATGCAAATAGGTACTAGGCTACTAATAAGTGCGTACTTGTTAATTTAAATACTATTATCTATTATTATAACATATAAATCATCTTTAGGGATGAATACTACGAGCAGGGAGGAATAGTTATGAAGGTAATTGCGTTTAACGGCAGTCCCAGGGCAAACGGCAATACGGCGCAGAGTATTCAAATGGTTTTGGCCGAGCTGGAAAAGGAGGGAATAGAAACTGAATTTATCCAGTTAGGCGGCCGGAAGGTATATGGCTGCCTGGCCTGTGGCAAGTGCTGGGAAACAAAGAATAACCGCTGTATACGGCAGGATGATGACATCAATCTTTTCCTTCAGAAAATCGAAGAAGCAGATGGTATAATTATTGGCTCACCCACCTACTTTAGCAACGTGTCTGCTGAAGTTAAAGCGCTCATTGACCGCTGCGGTTTTGTTTCCAAAGCCAATAATGGCGACTTGTTACGGGGAAAAGCCGGCGCGGCCGTTGTTGCCGTCCGCAGAGCCGGTGCAACTTTTGTCTACTCGGCCATTAACTTCTTTTTCGGCATTGCCGAAATGAATATTCCCAGCTCCAGCTACTGGAATATGACTTTAGCCTTAGAACCCGGTGAGGTGCAAAATGACCAGGAAGGTATCCAGACATTCCAGACGCTGGGCAAAAACATGGCAAAACTGCTCAAACAAACACGTGCCTGATTGGTCTCAAATTTGCTGCTAAGACCCGGACCAGCATGGAATATTGATCCAAAGCCCCGCAGATGTTCCAGTCTGCGGGGCTTTTTATGACAGAAAGCAGCTTTACACCTGCTTTTGAATATGGTCATGCAGCAGGCGGATGCCGCTAATAATTTCAGAGGCATCCAGGTGGCCGTATCCCAGCAGCAGTTTTGCAAGATGGCGGCCTTTGCAGATGCTGTGCTGCTCTACCGGCGTTATACGAATACCTTTTTCTTTACAATGACGGGCAAAATCCTGATCAAACCGCCTGCCGGGGAATTCGAGCGCCAGGTGCAGCCCAGCGGCGTCGCCCCAGGCCTGCCAGGTGTTCCCGAACAATCCAGCTGCCGTGTGCAGCAGGACTTGCCGCCGATGCCCATATATCCGCCGCATTTGCTGCACATGCCGGTCCAGTTTGCGGGTGCGCAAATATTCGGCAAGTGCGGCCTGCTCAAAAGGCGGGTTTTGCACATCGGCATAGGTTCTTAGCTGACGCCAGCTAGAGTGCAGGTCTGGTGGAAGGATTACATAGCCTATTCTGAGAGCGGGGAAGAGTATTTTACTAAAAGTGCCCACGTAAATTACCCGCGCCGGGTCCATGGAACAGAGCGGGGCCACTGGCGGACCGCTGTAGCGGAATTCGCTGTCGTAATCGTCTTCGATCAAATACAAATCATTCTCCCGGGCAAAGCGGATCAACTCGGTCCGGCGGCCGGCCGGCAGAATCCCTCCCAGGGGAAACTGGTGGGAGGGGGTAACATAGACAGCGCAGGCTTGCTTTCCGTGCAGGTTTTCGGTTTGCAGTCCCTGGTGATCAACGGGAACCGGCCGGATGTGGCCGCCGTGTTGCTCCAGTACCCGCAGCATGCCGCTGTGGCAAGGATCTTCCACAATTATCTCCCGCCCTTCAACACATAACAATTCTGCCAGTAAGTGCAATGCCTGGGTGGCGCCGGCCGTAACGAAAATATTCTGGGACAGTACGGTCAGTCCCCGGCTCCTCAGCAGCCAGGACGCAATTTCTGCCCGCAGGGCGGGGAGCCCCGCGGGACCTGTGTATCCCCACTCTGCTGCCGGGGCCTGCTCGGCAGCCCTGCGCAATAGCTGCAGCCATAAATGCTTGGGAAAGCATCTGAGATCAGGCTGGCCGGTTTTAAAGTCGGCTTTGTAACTGTAGGCCGGCTGTAACTGAGGGGCAGTTTCTACAGCAAGCGGCGGTTGCTCCAGCTTTAATCCCGGGGCTACCCGGGTTTTTGAACCAGGGCGGCTGACAATATAACCTTCGGCCGATAACATTTCATAGGCCTCATAAACGGTATTGCGGGATACGGCTAACTGCCTGGCCAACTCACGGGTGGCAGGCAGCACATCGCCAGGCTGCAGCTGTCCTGCTGTCATTTGGACCCGCAGTGTCTGGTAAATTTGGCGGGCGAGCGTTAAATCCTCATGACGCTGTAATTCGATTCCCCACATATATCCTCCATTGGCCCTCTAAATATAGCAGTAAAGCGGTTCTGCTGCCGGGCCGCTTTGTTTGTTACTATTATATCATAGCAGTTTAGGGGATGTGAGATAGTACTTAAGAGTGAGGGGGATATGCATGCAACGCTATTGGGGTGTGCTTTATTTGGCAGGCGCCTTTACCCTGGCGGGCACTTCTGTTATTGCCGGACGTTTCGTAATCGACGTATTGGGAACATTCACCATTGCCGCCGTCAGTTTGTTTTTTGCTTTGCTGGGATTGGTGCCGCTCTGCGGCCGGGAGCTTGGCGGAACTCTACAGCGAATGTCGCGTCATGACTGGCTGAGGCTGCTGCTGCAGGCGCTGTTTGGGATATTTCTGTTCCGGCTGTTTTTGCTGCAGGGACTAATAAGAACCAGCGCCGGCGAGGCGGGGATACTAACCGGAGCAACACCGGCGGTCACCGCATTATTAGCCTGGCTTGTCCTAAAGGAAGAATTGTCCAGGGAACGTTTGCTGGGTATTATCAGCACCGTTGCCGGTATCCTGGTGCTGCAAGGCATCCTTGCACCAGTGACGGGGATATCCCGGGAGCATCTTGCCGGCAACATACTGGTGCTGGGGGCAGCCGTCTGCGAGTCGTTGTTTAATATCTTTTCCCGGCTGCATAGTATTAAGGCCTCAGCAGGGCAGACGCCGCAGATTGATCCATTGGTTCAGTCTACACTGGTCTCCGGGCTGGCGCTTGTTCTTTGTATGGGGCCTGCGCTGCTGGAAGAGCCGGGTACTGCTTTGGCGGGGCTCGGTTTAACCGGCTGGGCGGCTTTGGTTTGGTACGGATTGTTTGTCACGGCGCTGGCCTTTATTTTCTGGTATTCAGGCATCAAGCGCTGTGATGCTTCTGTGGCGGCTGCCTTTTCCGGCATGATGCCGTTTACTTCGCTTTTGCTGTCGGTCTTGCTGCTGGGGGAGCAGCCGGGATGGCAGCAATGGCTGGGGGGCTTTTTGGTCATGCTTGGCATGATGGTGACAGGTCTGAAACTGCCGGCTCTGAAAGTACAAAGTCAATCGCCGGGCGGCTGACGGCGATTATTTGCACCCCGATATTGACGCAGACGCAAATTTGGAGTATCTTGTCAGCAAGGGAATTTATAAGTAAACTTAGTTTCAGGTGGGGTTTTAGCCCCATCTGAAGGTTAGTTGCCCTTATCCCGGGATTTATCCGCTCTTACTCCACTTACAGAAGGGGGAGTCTTAGAGCGGGTTAAGCGGGTTAGTCACAGGATAAATTCATGCTGATTAGTGCATAAAGGGGTGTTGTTTTGAATCACCAGGGTATGCAAACCGGGTCAGACCGTTTGCGGGGTATATTTCTCCTGATATCGGCCGCCGCCTTATGGAGTACCAGCGGCCTGGGAATAAAGTGGATTGACTGGAACCCTATGGCTATTGCCGGTGCCAGGAGTGCGTTTGCGGCAGCAGTTATTTGGCTGGCTTTTCGCCGGTCGGAGTTTCGCTGGAATAAGGTATTGTTGTGTGGCGGGGTGGCTTATGCGGTAATGATGCTGACTTTTGTGGCCGCTATGAAATTGACTACGGCCGCCAATGCTATTTTGTTACAATACACATCGCCGATTTACGTTGCAATTTTGGGAATGATTTTTTTACATGAGAAACCGGCTTTGCAGGATTGGCTGACCATGGCCGCCACTGGCGGCGGTATGATTTTGTTCTTCCAGGATCAAATGTCAGAAGGCGGCATGCTCGGCAATATTCTGGCTATTGCCAGCGGGGTGGCGATGGCCACTATGGCGGTGTGCATGCGGCAGCAAAAAGAGGGCTCGCCGTTTGTCGCTGTACTGGTAGGTAATGTGCTTACTTTTTTCTGCGGGTTGCCGTTCATGTTTGACAGTTCGCCGGGAATGGGCGGCTGGGCGGCTATTGCGGCGCTGGGCTGCGTTCAACTGGGGTTAGCGTATGTCTTGTACTCCCTGGCCATAAAATCGGTAGTTGCCCTTGAGGCGACCATTATAACCATGATTGAGCCTATTCTTAATCCAATCTGGGTTTTTCTGCTGTTGGGCGAGTGGCCGGGATTTTGGGCGCTTGCTGGCGGCGGCGTTATCATGACCGCTATAGCGGCCAGGTATGTCCTGCCGGCTTTAAAACCGGCAGCCGTTTTGACTGAGAAAGAGTCTTCCGGCCAATAAAATAACCAAATAAAAGCTAAGGGAACTGCAATTGGCAGTTCCTTAGCTTTTGTGGCAGTGTGAGTTTACCGCGTCATTTAAGAGTCCGCACAGTATATCCAGAGCCTCGGGCAGATCGTTGTCTGTCAGGTTGGTCCAGCAAATCCGTAAATGATTGGTTTCCGGCTCACCCGGGTAAAAAATGGAGCCGGGGAGAAAATGCACTCCGCGGCGATGAGCCTCGGGAACGAGGTGGTCGGTATTAATGCCTGCCGGCATGGAGAGCCATAGATGCAGACCGGCCGACTGCCGGGGACGGATAATACGGGGATCCAGACGGCTTTCCAGTGTCTGCAGGACACTTTTGCGACGGGTGTCCAGAAAGATGCTCAGCTTGCCAATGGTCTTTAAAAGCAGCGGATTTTGAAAAAATGGCAGCAGTGATTTTTGCAGCCATAGCGGAGAGCCCAAGTCAGCTATAGACTTGGCGGCAAGCAGACGGTTGTAAATACTTCCGTCCGCCGCCAGTACGCCCAGCCGTATGCCGGGAAATAGAAATTTACTAAAGCCTTTAAGATAAATGACCCGCCCGTCGGTGTCCAGCGCTTTTAACGGAGGCGGCAGAACTGAATTTTTTATCCGGGCCATTTCCAATTCACGGTGCGGCTCGTCTTCCAGGATGAGGACATTGTGCTCGCGGGCAAAGGCTAAGAGGTCTTCGCGGCGCGACAAGGGCATGATGGCACCGGTGGGGTTTTGACCGGTGGGGACTGTGTAAATGGCCTTCAGGCGGAGATGGAGAGCCAGGTCTTCCAGAATATCAACCCGTATGCCGTTGGCATCCACGGGGATGGGCTGCAGATTGGCATGGGCCAGGCGAAAAGCGTCAATAGCGCCTGAGAAACATGGCGTTTCTACCGCGATGGTATCACCGGGGCCAAGGAATGTGCGGGCGAAAAGGTCGATGCCTTGCTGGGTGCCGCTGGTAATCAGCAATTGGTGAGGCTTAAGATGGATGGACAAACACTCCAGATACTGTGTCAGAGCCAGTATGAAATCAGTATCCCCGCGAAAATCAGCGTATTGTCCCAGCGTATGGGGATATTTCTCCAGCGTCTGGCGAATGGAGGACTGGATTAAGGGGGTGGGCAGCAGAGAATGGTGTACGCAGGCTGACGCCAAATCCAGGATATGCGGCGGCAGGCGTATCGAGCTTTGGCTCCAGAAGCTGGCCCGGGGCAGATAGTCGGCAATCGAGAGCTGCCAGTCAAAAGGGGGCGCAGTATTGTTGACGGCAGTCTTCAGTTCCCTATTGCGCACGAAGGTTCCTTTGCCGCGCGTGGTTTCTGTCAGACCGCTGTTATCCAGCATTTTATAAACCTGATGGGCGGTTACCAGGCTAATGTGCAATTCTTCGGCCAGTGTCCGGACCGAAGGCAGGCGGAAATTGGGTTCCAGCAGGCCGGAACGGATGCGCTGGGCAATCTCCAGATAGATTTGCTCGCGGATAGGAACCGGGCTTTGGCGGTCAATCAATATTTGCATAGGCCCTCCGACTGTTATATTGATGATTTGACTGTTATAGTGATTTGGTGGTTATATATGAACAATATACCATATTGTTATATAACAGAAAAGAGGAGGGAAGTCATGTATATAGTGTATAGTCTCATGTGTCTCATCTTCGGTACAACATTTTTAGCCATTAAAATTGGCATCGATGCCGGGGCGCCGCCTTTTCTTTTTGCCGGCACGCGGTTCCTCCTCGCCGGCATAATCGTACTAACCAGCGTTAAACTAATGCAGGGACGGATTGGCCTCGAACCGGGTATGCGCAAGGATGTTGTCCTGGTGGGCACTTTCATGACGGCGGTTATGTTTGGCTGCCTGTACTTGGGCGAGAAATATATTTCCTCCAGTGTTGCCGCGCTGCTGGCGGCGACTACCCCCATTATGATCAGTATCGTCGAGTGGTTTCAGGGAATCCGGGATCATTTTCGGATTAAAGGCGCCGGCTTGCTTCTGTCCTTCATCGGGGTAGGAGTGGCAGTGCTGCCGGCGCTGGGAATCGACGTCGGCACTGAAGCCATTTTAGCGGTGGTGGTTATTCTGGCCGCGGAAGCGGGCTGTGTTTTTGGCACTATGACCTCGAAAAGAGTGCTGGCTGCCGGACTCGACCCTTTTGTGCTAAATGGCTGGCAAATGGTGGTTGGCGGGAGTATGCTGGTGCTGCTGTCGCTGGTTACTGAGCCGTGGGCAGGGGTAGTCAATAACCGGATCTTTGTATCCTGGGCATATCTTATCGTCTTTGGCTCATTGGCCGGACACGGTTCTTACTACTGGCTGGTGCGCCGGGCCGGACCGCTGCTGCCGTCCACCTGGACATATATTTCGCCGGTAATTGCCCAATTTGTCGGTTATTGTGTTCTGGGGGAATATTTGTCAGGATATTCCTTCGCCGGACTCGCACTGGTGCTTGGCGGGGTATATCTTGTGAGCAGGGCGGCCATGCTGGAACAGTGGCTTAAGAACAACGGCAAAGCTTTTGGGCTGTTTAAAAAGGAATCATCGCCAGAGTTACGTCAATAAAGGCCTTAAGCGCAGGCGACAGCCATTTAGCCTTATGGTAATGCATTTGAGCCTTAATATTAAAAGCAGGTCCGGCCCAGGGCAGCGCTACCAGCTGCCCGGCCAGAAGCTCCTGCTGGACGGTAATCTGCGGCAAAAAACCAATACCCCAGCCGTCGCAAACAAATCTCTTGATAACTTCGTTGCTGCTTACCCCCATGGCGGAGGCGGGCTTGACGCCGGCCTGGGTGAGGATGCTGTCAAAGAGCTGCCGGTAGCTGCACCCGGGTTCTGTCAGGATGAGCGCCTGACCGTTCAGGTCGGCAGGTATAACGGTTGATTTTTTTGCCAGGGGATGGGCAGGGGCGGCAATAACCGCCATTTGTTCCTCAAACAGCACGTGGGTAACCAGATCGGTTTCCAGACTGGGAACGCCGAGCGAAAAGACGAGGTCTACCGTATTTTTCCTAAGATGATCCCGGTAGACGATGGAGGTGTCGAAGCGAATATTTAGCTCTACTTCCGGATAACGCGAACGAAATTCCTGAAATATCCTGGGAAGCCGGTAACTGCAAAGCGATTCGGGCGTGCCAATGGTAAGGGATCCTCTGGGAACCAGGGAATTGCCTATGTGGTCCTTAGCCTCATCGGCAAGCTTAAGGATTTGATCAGCATAGTTATATAAGTGTTCGCCGTCTTTAGTCAGTTTTATTTGTTTGCCTAAGCGTTCAAACAGCATTGTGCCTAATTCTTCTTCCAGGGACTGAATTTGATTGGTGACGCTGGACTGCGCGTAGCCGAGCGTGTTGGCAGCTTTGGTAAAGCTAAGCAATTTTACTGTTGTCATAAAGGTTCGCAGTTGACGAAGCTCCATTTTTCAACCACCCATCTGTTTTAGTGAAGATATTCATTGTGATTATCAATTTTACCTATCGATATTACTATGATAGAATAGTTTTCAGCATGAGTCTATAGGAAATCCAGCAAAGATTTTTTTGAACTGGCTGGGACGAAAGCAGGCGACACGGGCGCCAATTCAAATCGCACTGACCGACAGATTGTAAAATAACAGAAAAACGTTTTATGAAAAGGAGCGGGATGGCAATGACACGAATCGCGTATAGCGCCGCGGAGGCGGTGGCTGTGGGGCCTTATTCCCATGCTGTTCAGGCGGGAGAGGTAATTTATTTATCCGGGCAAACGCCCATAAGCTCTGAGACTGGGAAACTTGCCGCGGGTGACATTGCGGCGCAGACTGAGCAATGTTTTAAAAATTTGTTTAATGTGTTGGTTTCATCCGGATTAACACCGGACGATGTTGTTAAAGTAAATGTGTTCTTAACGGATATGAATGATTTTGCTGCCATGAACGAAGTATATTCCCGGCGGTTTACCGCGCCATACCCGGCCAGAACAACCATTGGCGTAGCCTCGTTGCCACTTGGTGCCCGCATCGAGATAGAAATGATCGCCCGTAAAAAATAATTTATGCTGATGTATAAACTTAGATCACAATGGAAACAATAACTATGTAACAGGTGTCCTCCACGCAAGAGGGTTGCGAAAACATTACTTTGAATAACGCGCAGACATAAGCACCATACACATAGCCCCTGCCAGCCGGCAGGGGTTACTTTGTTTAAGAACCAGGCATTTATCTTTTCCTTTTCACCAGCAGTCTTTGTTTTTGGCTTAGAAAGAAGCAGCCGGGGAAAAATAGTGACGGAGGTGATAATGATGCCTACACCCAGGCCGGGACCGGATAAGTTCGGGATTGAGCATGAAATCAAGAATAAAGCAGGTAACAGACCATTGACGGACGAGGAAGTACGCGAGGAAGCCAAACGGTATACCGACAAAAATCATCCGCCCCGGTAAGATTCTAAGTCGTAATTTTAGAGGCATATAACAAAGTGACTAATGAGGCGCGGCTTGCGCAAAGCCTTTCGGACAAGCGCAAGCCGAAGTGCCCGAAAAGATATCAGTCGCCGGCTAAAAGATCAATCTGAAGCGCTGCACACAGTCTGCAGATTTTTTATTTATGCTTTCAGTAAACAGAATTTATTGGTACAATAAAATCCATGCATCAGATTAGAGAGGACGATGAAAATGATTGTAACAGTAAATAAAGCAATTCTCCATATTCTGGATTTCAATTCCGGTGTTACTGTTTTTTCCGAGCAGGAATTAGATATAGAAAGTAAAAGTGTTATTGCATTTTTAGCCAAGCATATAGAAAAGTCGTATGCCGCCGCGAATTCTAAAACAGGCACGTTTCATCCTGAAAGCAAATTTAAACAGCAAGTGGCAGACTATCTGGCGGGTAACCAGGAGTTTATCGGTTTCTCCGTGTATGTGGCCGAGCTTATGTACACCGCCGTCGCGCAATCAGATGTACAGGTTTCAACCGATTTGCTGATTTGCGATTGCAGTATTGATGACACTCGTGCAATCGCAATCTTGAAATGCAACAATAGAGTGGGCTATATCCACCAGGTGGTACAGGAAAATGATAAACTGAAAAATGATATCATCAATCATTATGCCATTTTGCCGGGACCGACGCAAAAGCTTGATGAATATGCCTTTATTGACGCAGAATCCTTAGATATTAAATTTATTGATAAAAAACGGGAAGTTAATGGTCAAGAGACTTATATTATTGCCGATAATATATTAGAGTGTAGTTTTTTGCCGTCGCAAAAAGAGACCATCGAACTAGTGAACTCCATAACGCGTATGGTGGCGGAAAATCATGGCCAAAGTACGCTGGAGGCGGCTTCCAAAACTAAAACCTATATTGCTGAAAACACCGAAGTATCCGAATACCTCGATCCGGTGGAACTGGGTAAAGAGGTCTTCAGCTCCTCCCCCATCATGCAGGAGGAGTACGTAAGAGAAGTAAAAAATGCCGGTCTGCCGGAAACGGTCAAGATTGATAAGACGCTGGCCATGAAAGCCAGTAAAAGTCATAAAATCAAAACTGATACCGGGATTGAAATCACATTCCCGGCCGATTACTTTCAAAATAATGATTTTATCGAGTTTATTAATAATGCTGACGGAACGTTATCCATTGAGCTGAAAAATATTGGCAGCATAACCAATAAATAAGTAGAGGAGTACCGGCCAAGCAACTAATAGGACAAGTTCTTAATAGACTACGTAGCGAAAGGATTTCAGCAAACCAATGGCAAAATTGATGTCAATATTTACTACTATACCGTTTGGTTTACTTATTCTGACAGTGTTTGCGTATTGGCGCATCACGGCTGATCATTTGCAGATTGCGGGAATGGATAATCTTGCCTACGCCGTCTTTGGTGTAGGTCTGATACTTAGCTGGTGGTTCAACCGCAGCCGGGTCTTTTTTATCACTGTGGTACTGGCCCTTTCCCACTATGCCCTGAGCGGTTTGGCAGCCCTTCATACAGGCATGCCCTCGCTAACGACGGTAGTGTTTCCAGTCATTTGTACCTTAGTGCCTATCAATATTTTAATTTTTTCCTTGCTGAAAGAACGGGGGATCTTTAATTTTTGGGGTCTGGGACGCTTTGCGCTGATTGCCTTTCAATTGTTTTATGTCGCAATGGCTATTACTGCCAATGACCTCTCGTTATTAAACTTTTTTCGCCAAAATGTTTTGACCGGCGAGTTGGCAGCCAATGCGGCTATTCCCCAGCCGGCCGTGCTGGCGTACGGTGTTGCATTTTTATCTATGTTCAGAAAACAGCTGCACAGCCGGTCGCACCTGGATAATGCACTTAGCGTTGTATTGGTTGCTTCTTTGCTGGCCTTACAGGCCAAACCCGCAACAATGGCCGGCACCATGTTTTTTAGCGTAGCCGGCATAATGCTTATCATTGCCGTAATCCAGGACTCGTATTCGATGGCTTACCTGGATGAACTGACAGGTCTGCCCGCCCGCCGGGCTCTTAAAGAAGAGTTGATGAAGCTGCGGGGCGAGTACACTATCGCCATGGTGGATATCGATTTTTTTAAAAAATTTAATGATACCTACGGACATGACACGGGTGATGAGGTACTTAGACTTGTTGCCTCGGTACTGAAGAAGGTGACCGGGGGAGGGAAGGCTTTCCGCTATGGCGGGGAGGAATTTACCATTGTCTTTCCGCATACCGCCGTTGCTGACGCGCTGCCGCATTTGGAGAAACTGCGGGCGGCAGTGGAAGAATGCCCTTACGACTACCGGGGAAAACAGAAGCAGGAAGGCAAGAGCAAGAAAAAAGCGTCTGCCAAAAAGTTATTTGTAACCATCAGTATCGGCGTAGCCGAACGCAGTGAAAAACATCCGGAAACGCAGGAAGTCATCAAAGCAGCGGATAATGCCCTGTACCGGGCCAAAAAGAAAGGGCGTAACTGTGTAAGTAAGTAGATTATGGAAAGCGATGAACAGTGCTGGCATCTTGGCCGGCACTGTTTCATTTTTTACTGCAATCTGGCGCAAATTACCAAAAGGGTTAGCGGCGGCGGATAACGAACAAGTCCCATAATATAAAATGATTCTGATCCGATTGGTGATTTTTTGGTCTTAAAAGTCTTTGGCTAATTACGCACGGAAAGGATTGTTGTTATGGTTGGGAAACACAGAAATCCCAGGCTGGATTTGCTGTGTTGTGTGGTTGTGCTGATAATTGTCGCTCTTATTGCCCGTCTTGGCTATTTGCAGATCGCCAAAGGGGGAGAGTTCTACCAGCAGGCCGACAATAACCGCATCAGACTTATGCCTGTTATGGCGCCCCGCGGAATTATGTATGACCGCAGCGGGGCACTATTGGTTTCCAACCGGCCTGGTTTTTCTGTATCGCTAGTCCCGATTAACGGGCCGATAGCGGACGAAGTGCTTGAGAAGCTTGCCGCAATTTTAAACATGAAGGCTGCCGATATCAAAACCAAGATAAAAGAACAGGCCAACCCGCTTGAGCCAATTCGCATTAAGAACGACGCCAGCCAGGAGATTATTACGAAAATCGAGGAACGCAGGAACGATTTGCCGGGAGTGGTCATTGAGGTTCAATCCGTGCGAAATTATATATTTAATGAATTGGGTGCGCACATCTTCGGCTATGTCAACGAGATTAGCGATTCAGAGCTGGAGAGTAAGAAGAAGGAAGGCTATAAAACCGGCGATATTATCGGCAAGTTCGGACTGGAGAAGTATTACGACAAAGAATTGCGCGGCATTGACGGCGGCGCCCAGGTAGAAGTGGATGTCAACGGACGCCCGGTACGCATGCTGGGCAAGAAAGAACCTGTACTGGGAAACAGCCTGGTTTTGACACTTGATGCCAAAATACAAAAGGCTGCGGAAAAAGCAATGGATGACCGCCTCAACTACCTGCAGAAACGGCTCGGGAATCCGCAAGCCAAGGCCGCCGCTGCTGTTGTTATGGATCCTAGGACAGGCGCTATTCTGGCTATGGTCAGCCGTCCGGCATTCAATCCAAATCTATTTAACGGCGGAATATCTACAAAAGACTGGCAGGCCATAAACGATAACCCGTTTAATCCGCTGCAGAACCGCGCTATCGGCGCTGAATACCCTCCCGGTTCGGCGTTCAAGATTGTTACCGGTACGGCTGCCCTGGAAACAGGCAAGCTAACGCTGGAGGAGAAAATCCTTGATACCGGACGGCACTGGATCATACCCAAAGGCAATGCGCATGGTGCGGCCTTGGGCTGGATTGACTTTAATGAGGCCCTGGTGAAATCAGATAACGTATTTTTTTACGAATTAGGTAACCGGCTGGGAATTGATACTCTGGAAAAATGGGCGAGAAAGTTTGGTTTAGGGGCAAAAACCGGTATTGATCTGCTGGGCGAGGATACCGGTTTAGTAGCCAACCGTAAATACAAGGAAAAGGTATACGGTGAGGAATGGTACCTGTCGGAAACCTTCGACGCCGCCATCGGCCAGGGCTTTCAACTGGCAACGCCGCTGCAAATGGCTACGTTAATCAGTCAGGTGGCAAACGGCGGTCATCGCTATCGCCCGCATCTTGTAAATAAAATAATCTCCCCTGAAGGGGAGACGCTAAAAACCTTTTCGCCGGAGGAACTGGATACTGTGCCAATAGCAGACAAGAACCTGCAGGCCATTCGCAAGGCCTTGCGTGAAGTTACCATGCCCGGCGGTACGGCAGGATATATTTTTGATGGTTTTACGGCCCAAATTGCCGGGAAGACAAGTACGGTGGAAAACTCGCACGGGGATGATCATGGCTGGTTTGTTGCCTACGGACCCTATGACAACCCAACGATAGCCATTGCTGTAGTTGTGGAGCAGGGCGGCTACGGCTCAGACTCCGCGGCCCCTATTGCCAGAAAGATTATGGAAGCAGCCTTCGGTCTGCCTGAATCCAAAGATGCGGCAGACGAACTGGCTGCGCAAGAAGCTGCAACTATGAATTCGCCGAATCCTAAAAATTAACACTTGCCAGAGGACCGTTTATTTCTGGCGTGGCGGTGCCGGTAAAGCAATACTAGGATTAGGATAAGGGGAAAAAGTATTGCCCAGCCGCCAAACAAAAAGATGATTGCAGAGAGTGCCGCACTGCCCCAGGCGGATATCTTCAGGGCGGTCCCGGGAAGAATACGGGCGGCTGCGATCATACCGAGCGTATAAACAACGAGAAAATTGGCGCTGGGAATGGCGATAAGCGGCTTTAAATCCCAGGTCAGCAGATAACTTAGCAAAAGCACCAGCAAATAAAGCGGTGCAAAGGAAACCAGCGCAACATGAGGGGTTTGAAACTGCGGGTGCAGCCGGCTGAAACGCTGGGGAAAGTGGCCATCCCGGGCCTGGGCGTAGACAAGGCGGGAAAAGCCGGCGATAAAAGTGTGAACAGGACAGTAACACACGATAAAGCCCAAAAGAGCCACCAGTGAGCCTGCCATATCTCCCCAGCGGTAGGAAACAAGTGTGATCATTCCTGTTACCGGATCGTCCGCTTGGTATGCCTCACTGCCCACGGTAATAAAAGCCACTGACAAGTATAAGAGGTTTACCAATATGACGGCAGCTCCCAGGCTTACAGGAATATCCCGGCCGGGATTGCGAAATTCTTCTGCCAAATGGCCAATCATCTCCCAGCCGATAAAGGCGAAAAATAAAAGTGTCATAGCCTGGCCCACCGGGAACCAGCCATTTGGCAGGAACGGGGTAAATGCCCGGGCTTTTATTTGCGGTACAGCCGAAAGCACGGCTGTGGCCAGGATGAACAAAATAGCGGCAACCACCAACACTTGTGTATGGCCGGAGAGCTCGACGCCTCTAAAGTTAAGGGCTATGGCGACAAGTAAAAGGCCTGCCGCCGCCAGGTGTATACCTGCCGCCGGCCAGGAAAAAATGCTGCCAAGGTAATGGGCGCCTATTAAAGCAGTGACCGGCATGCCAAACGGCATGGCGCTCAGCATAAGAATGCCGGTAATCCGGCTGGCGTCAGGGCCAAATGCCTGACGTACATAGGTGGCCATCCCGCCTGAATCCGGAAACCGGGAGGACATGGCGCCGATAACAATTACCATCGGCAGTGAAACCAGTCCCATCAGCAGCCAGCTGATTAATGACGCCGGGCCGGCCATTCCGGCGGTAATGGCCGGCAGTACCAAAATACCTGCGCCGAGTACGGCGCCGATGGTTAAAGCAGTTCCTTGCACCCAGGAAATGCTTTTTCGGAACTCAACTTGTCGTTGCATAAATAATACGCCTCACTTATAAAGCAGACTTAGCTTCAGGTGGGGCTTTAATCCCATCTGAAGGTTAGTTGTCGGATAAAATTTCTTGACCGGAAGTTGATTATATCCTAGCATAAAGATAGGACTCCTGATAAGTCGATTGTTTTGATAGAAACAATCGGTTTTTCCGAAAGAAGTGGTAGTGTGTTTATTAAGAACCTGGAAGTCTTCCTGACGGTGGCCAGGCTGCTCAACTTTGGCGAGACGGCCCGGACGCTTAATTATTCGCAATCTACAGTGTCTGAACAGATCCGGGTCTTGGAAGAGTATCTTGGGGTGAGGCTTTTTGAACGCATCGGCCGGCGGATTTTCCTGACTGATCAGGGAAACATGCTGGTGCCGTTTGCCGAGCGGATGGTCCGGGACGCCGAGGAACTAAAAAATTTGTTTAGTGACACCGGTACAGTGACTGGCTCCATAACAATAGGATCAGCCGAAACGCTCTGCGTGTTCTGGCTGCCGCCCATGCTAAAGAAATACCGGCTGCTTTATCCACAGGTGAAAATAAATATAAAAGTAGGCAACTGTATCGATTTTCCGCAGTGGCTTCAGCAAAATATCATTGACGTGGCATTCGGGCTTAATGACGAATCAGCCCGGCAGCAACTGCGGCAAATAGATCTTTTTTGCGATGAAACGGTTTTTATTGTTGCGCCTGATCATGGACTGGCTGCAAAGCCGCTATTGGCCATTGGCGGGCTGGCAAGGCAGACCTTGCTCTTGCCTGAGGGGTATTGCGGCTATCCGATGGACTTGAAAAACCTATTGGAGGAAGAAAAGGTGCAGGCCAATACCATTATGGAGTTTGGCAGTCTGGAGTCTATCAAACAGTGTGTCAGGAATGGCCTGGGCGTTTCCCTGCTGCCTAAAATCGCCGTAGCCGGGGAACTGGAGCGGGGCGAGCTGATTGCCTTATCCTGGCATGGTCCGGCTATTCCCATTGAGGCCAGAATGATATTTCACCGGGATAAATGGATGTCACCGCCGCTAGCCGCCCTGGAGAAGCTAATTACTGCGTCCATACCTGAATGAGCTGGAAATTCGAGCTTGACCTTGACAATATCAGGAAACGGAGTATTCTATAGGTAAGACTTATTCTCAGGGCGGGGTGCAAGTCCCCACCGGCGGTATTCTGGATTCTTTCCAGGCAGCCCGCGAGCGCTCCTTTAGAGGAGGACAGCAGATCTGGTGAGATGCCAGAGCCGACGGTAACAGTCCGGACGAAAGAGGATGAGACAGTGGAGCTTCGATTTGTTAGCATGCTTTGTTATTGCTGTCTTTTCATACGCCCTGATTCTGGTAGGTCGACCAATCTTAGGAGGCGATTACTTTGAATCAGAATGTACTAGCAGAGTTTGGCAATTCGCGGGAAAGGGTCGAGCGGGCGCTTGCCGCATTGCGGCAAGGACAAGGTGTCCTGGTAACCGATGATGAAGAACGGGAAAATGAAGGCGATATTTTCTTTGCGGCCCAGTCGCTGACAGAGGAACAAATGGCTATATTGATCCGTGAGGGCAGCGGCATTGTTTGTTTGTGTCTGCCGGCGGAAAAAGTGCAGGCACTGGCATTGCCAATGATGGTGGCGGATAACACCAGCCATTTTCAGACAGCGTTTACTGTTTCGGTGGAGGCCGCAGCCGGGGTTACTACCGGTGTTTCGGCCGCCGACCGGGTGGTCACAGTAAAAGCGGCTATTGCCGATGACGCGTCACCGGCCAGCTTGCGCCGCCCAGGTCATGTATTTCCGTTACGGGCCCGCCCGGGTGGGGTATTGGAACGACCGGGACATACCGAGGCCAATGTGGATTTAATGCGTTTGGCCGGGTTGCAACCTTATGGCGTATTGTGTGAACTAACCAATCCGGACGGTACAATGGCCCGGCTGGCTGAGATTGCGGCCTTTGCCCGGCAGAAGAATATGGCAATGGTAACTGTTGAAGATATTGTTACATACCGCCGGCGATTAGGAGTTTAAAGGCATTTAAATAAAGAAAATCCGTAGGCGTGCTGGTCTGCGGATTTTTTGTATAAATCACTTTTAGTTTAGGGCATTGCAGTTTGCGCTTTTCGTTCACGTCCCGGCGCAAGCCGTGCTTTCTACATCTTTGTGGCTGGGAGGACATAAACCCTGTGAAAATACTAATTGACGCCGATGCCTGTCCCAAGGCCGTTCTCCAGCTATGTGTAAAGATAGGCCAAAAGTATGATATACCTGTCTGGACGGTGGCGAGCTTCAATCATAATATTGTGTCAGACCACCATATAACAGTGGGCGGTGAATCCCAGGAGGCTGACATCAAGATAATTAACCTAACCGCCGCCGGGGATGTTATTGTTACACAGGATTGGGGTTTGGCCTCAATGGTGCTGGGAAAGGCAGCCTTTTGCCTCAGCCCTGCAGGGCGGGAGTATACACCGGATACCATCGGTTTTTTGTTGGAAGAACGGGAAGCCAAGGCCAAATTCCGGCGTGGCGGCGGCAGAACCAAAGGGCCTGCCAAAAGAACGCCGGATGATGATAAGCGATTCACGGCCGGACTTGAGCGAATACTAACACGGGTAGATAACAATTGACAACCAAAGATAAGGCAAGTGGCCGCTCACGAGTGAGCGGCCACTTGCCTTATCAAATATAATTTTAATAAATTGGTACGATAATAAAATACATATGCAATGCAGCGTAAAACTGTAAACAGGAGGTTACTGTTGTGGCAGCAAAGGTAATCCCATTTCCCAAAACATCCGGGCCCGATTTGAACGAGATTGAAAAGTTAATACGATTATGGCTGACAGAGATGTCGGAAAGCCGTGATTTTGTAGATACCATAGCGGCAAGAATGATGACTTTTATTGATGCATATGCAAGTAAAACCTTTGAGCCGATTTTCAATTTGGCTGTACCGCCGCATTTGTCGGCGGAGGAAAGGCACTCACTCCTGGTTTCGATTGAAACCGGTGTTGACAATACGGCGGTGCAAGTGCAGGAAATGGTCAACCGGATAATAGTTGAACGACTGTTTCTCGAGGTAGAAATATACGAAAGTGCTCAAAAAAGGCAAAGCCGGCACTATCCTACAGTTTAATTTGAGCGAAAAGAAACTTGGCGTTGCGCCAAGTTTTTATTTTTCTGCAGCCAGTCGTTATTTATTTCTATAATAATAGGCGGTTTTTATTTAATAATAATTATCAACATGGTATAATAAAGCAAATTTAGGTACACGCTGAGTATTGATGAACAGGAGGTTGATATGATGGAAAAGAACTTTTTAACAGCAGTGAAAGATAGAAGAACCTATTATGGGATTAGCAAAGAGCCTGTTATTGCTGATGAGCGCATTCAGCAAATAATAACCGATGCGGTTAAGTATACGCCGTCTTCCTTTAATTCGCAAAGTGCCCGGGTGGTAATTTTGCTGGGTGAGCAGCATGACAGCCTGTGGGACATTACCCTCGGCGAGCTGAGAAAAGTCGTGCCGGCGGAAAATTTTGCACCTACCGAGGAAAAAATCAATTCTTTCCGCAAGGGCTACGCTACAGTATTATTTTTTGAAGACATGGCTGTTGTTGAAAAACTGCAAAACCAGTTTTCGCTTTATAAAGATAATTTTCCGATTTGGTCCAATCACTCGTCCGGCATGCTGCAGTATGTAGTTTGGACTGCGCTAGAAATAGAAGGCTTCGGCGTGTCGCTGCAGCACTACAGTCCGCTTATCGACGCCGCGGTCAGCGAAAAATGGCAAATTCCCGCGAACTGGAAGCTGATTGCCCAGATGCCGTTCGGCAAACCTACAGCAGCTCCCGGAGCCAAAGATGTCCAGCCTTTGGAGCAGCGTGTGAAGATATATAAATAGCCAATAGGTTGTAATGCTCAGCCTGCTGTAGGAAATAAAATTTACCAGACAGCAGGCTGTTGATTTTTTTTTATGAGCGGGATATAATATTTAGGTAACATTTGAGCAAGTTTGCGCGGCGGTGGAAGACGGCATGGATGACAGCTATTATATGGAACTGGCTCTGGCCGAGGCCAGAAAAGCATTTGATCTTGGCGAGGTGCCAATTGGTGCTGTGCTTGTTATCGATGACCAAGTTGTGGCCAGTGCCCATAATATGCGTGAAGAGTGGCATGATGCAACAGCGCATGCTGAGGTAATCGTCATCCGGGAAGCCTGCCGGCAGCTCAAACGCTGGCGATTGACGGGAGCCACACTTTATGTTACTATAGAGCCGTGTCCCATGTGCGCCGGTGCGTTAGTGATGAGCCGGGTTGACAGGCTGGTCTATGGCAGTCCGGACTACAAAGCCGGAGCTGTTGAATCACTGTTCAACATTGTAAAGCATCCCGGACTTAATCACCGTCTTGAAATAACAGCAGGAGTTCTTGCCGACAAGTGCTCCGGTATTATGAAAGAATTCTTTCGTATGCGCAGAAAATAATATGGAGAGGTGTCCGAGTGGTCGATGGTGCTTGACTCGAAATCAAGTGTCCTGTCAAAGGGACCGTGGGTTCGAATCCCACCCTCTCCGCCATAGAAGTCAAGGCTTTGGAGCATATCCAAAGCCTTTTAATTTTGCTTAATTAATTGTATCCAAAGTTGTATCCATTGCGGGGTAAAATTAAACGTTTTCTGTATTTTTGACACAAGAAAACATATCGACTACACGTATTAACATTTTTATTTCTGTTCCCTCTTGAGTCGTTTTTCAAATTCTTCAAGAGCTTTCCTTATTTCTTTCGGTATGAGGTGGAAATAGGTGTTGTAGGTAATGATTATATCGCTATGGCCTAAACGCCGGGAAACAAAACTTATATCCTCTCCGGATGACAATAAGTGTCTGGCATGAGTATGCCTTAGACAGTGAAACGTAAACCTGTTAATACCTATTTGTTCGCAGAACTTAGGGAACCACCGTGTAGGTATGTTAGGATGATAAAAATATCCTTCTTCATTACAGAACACTAGATTTAAGTCTTTGCGATATAATTCTCCTAATCTCAACTTATTTGCGGCCTGTGCCTTTGTTTGCCGGTCTAACGCTGCAAATATTTCGGGTGTGGCCTCGATTTTTCTTTTTTGCTTATTCTTTGTAGGCTTTATTCGGTAGCCGCCTGTTGGTGTCCAGGAAAGTGCCTTTTTAATGAATATAGTTCCTTCTTTTTCATCGATGCAATCCCACCCCACGTAAGGGCTAACAGTTCTTCGCGCCGCATGCCTGTTCTAAGGGCTACTGCAAGAAGGTTGCCATGCACAGAGGCTGTCGCTTTTTCTTCAAGAAGTATAATTTCCTCTTTTGATAAAACCTTTATGCATCGAGATTATGCTGAGACCCGAAATGCTCAATCTGCAGAAGAATTTGCGCAGGCCTTAAAAGATGGCGGGTATTACACAGACAGTACATCAAATTATGCTCAGGGTATCAGAGAAGGGCTTAAAAATATCCCTAGTGAAACTCCAGCAAAAAATTCTTCCGATCCCAACAATAATGAACCAGTTGTTCAAAATCAATCTGGTGACTTACGAGATCCGACATTGCTGGATAGAGCGAAAGATTGGTGGAATAGACTTCAAAGTCCTTCTGTATCTCAGGATACGGAGTCATCTTCAAGTTTTGTTCGCCCATCAGCTTATTTTGCCAATGGTTTTGCAAATGTCCAGTGTTACTCAATAATCTGATGTATGGAAGTTCACCAGCTTATGCCCAGAATTCAGGTGGCAGTGTTACCAATATCACCTATCAAGTAGATGTTGGCGGTGTAGAAGTAAAAAACACTAACGCCTCCGCTGATGATATAGGGAAGTCGGAAGTCTGTAGGAGAGAAAACCGCCTCTAGCATCAACAATAGGGCTACCTATGTTCTTCAAAATCGGGCTCTTAATGGCATACAGGTATAAAAAAATAAATAGGGGGCTTGGTGTTAGCCCCCTATTTATTAAATATAGTCGGTAACAACAAAGCCATAATTACCGACTATTTTTTCATTAGCGACGACTAAAATATAGTAAGTGCCGGAATCCATTCTAAAGACGTCCCAAATATTTATATAATCCGCGTATGCTGTATCTTTATCTACAAAATACGATTTTTCTGCTACAGGCCCTTTTTCTCCAAGGAGCATAAATCTTATATGTTTAGGATTTAAATGTGATATTATCATAAAATTATCAAAAGTGGATATGCTTTTGTATTCTTTTTTGCTTACTATAGCCATGATACTCCTAGATTGTACACGTTCGGCAGATTCTTTTTTAAAATCAGGAGATATAGCATGATTAACAGAAATAACTTCGTTAGACATGTCAGGTAATTTTGCAGATGCTATCCCGATACATGCTGAAAAAATGATACTAAAGAAAAACAAAATTCTTAGCTTTTTCAAAACATCACGCCCTTTCTTTAACATAAATATAAGACAAAATCTTCCTGTAGGAAAGAAGGTGATTTAATTTGGGTGTAAAAAGTAGAATAGGGTATGAACGGGATACAAGTATAAAGAAAACGAGCGATATTATTCACTCGTTTTCTTATATCCACTTCTTGACAAAACCTTATCGTGATTTAAAGAAACATATTTTTCAATTACTTGTAATGTATAATTTTGAGATGGAGACATGTTAAACCAATCGTGCGGGCCCGGATCTTTAAAGGTATCACTGATTATTTTCCCACTCATATCGTAGTCTGTGAAACTAATCATGGTGTATTTTTTATTTTTCAAATCAAAGATGAATCCGTTAAGAGAGAATGCAAAATTATCATATTTATTGGAGCCACTGTGGCTCTTTTTATATGAATTTATCCGGTCGCGAATTCCATCAGGCGTGTATTCGAATTTAATTAAAGCGGCAATTTTATTTAAATCTGCCCCGCTTTTAGTACTTGCAAATAAAATACTGTCTTTAATAACATATTGCGAAACAAAATCCCCCTTAAAGACCAATTCTAGGTCTAATTCTCGTTTAGGTTCTTTAGTTTTATCCGCCAATGCAGTCCCAATCCCTATAACCATAAATAACACAGTCAGCAACGTAATCCACAGCTTTTTCAAAACATCACGACCTTCCTTTAGTTACTATTATAACAAAATTTTACATAAGTATAAGATGGGAGGCATAAGAGCAATAAAAGAATGTGCCCAGGCTAATTTTCTACAGAGCCAATTATTTAGTTGAGTTAGAAACTGATTGGTAAATTGAAGTAATTGCCTTATGGAGTTGTTCTAGGGCGAAGTCATTTCGTTCTTCCGCTGGAGCGGCGTGACTGGGTTTTAGCGCTAAGTTATCATGTTGAATTAACGCAATAACAATCTCTTTGGTAACTTCTAAAAACTGATTCATTTCATCATCCTTCCGCCCAGGCACAACAATATACATTATTTCCGCATTAACCAATAAATTCCTGTAATATCCTGGAAAGGGCGTGGTTCTCATGGGTGTAAAAAAGGGCCTATCCGTAGATAGCTATAACTATTTCTCTGATATCCTGTCAGGTGATAAACAACCTGGATGGATGGACTTTCCCAGCAAATCACCAAACTCACCGGTAAATATGAATTGGTTAATATGGTATCCGGGATTGCTAACCTGGATACTTTTCTTTTTCGTACACCCAAATGGCCAATCGGCGGCGTCTACTTTGACGGTATAATGCGCACGGAACATGTCAGCCGGGTACGGCCTACTCAGTACCCTGTGCAAACAGGTGTTACTATGACTGACCATGCGATTATCGAGCCGGCAGAGCTGACAATTGAGGTTATGATGAGCGACTGCCATACTACCTCATTTGTGACGAACAATATATTTCTTGACCTGGTTTAGCAGTCGTTACAAAAAAAATTCTTCCTACTCAAATATTGTACAGATAAATCAGGACACAACCACAGGGAATGGGCGATCCGCCCAAGGCATGGATGACCTTAAAGGCTATGCAGCTGGCGCGGCAGCCTCTCGTAGTGGAGACCAGGCTACAGACCTATCAAAATATGCTGATTGAAGAGTTATCCGCGCCGGATGATGTTAAAACCCTGAACGCTTTAAAAACAACTGCTCGCTTACGGGAAATCATTGTCGCTGACGTGGCCGAAACCAAAACAATTATATTAGCTGTGCCGATGCTGTCAATCAGGCCGTAGTAACTCGTTTGCGTCAACTGATTTACGAATGGTGGGAGGATCTTGAGGACGGGATACCGGTCTGGCAGAAGATACTGGCCAACAGAGATAAGCGAGAAGCAGAGCGGATCATCCGGGAGAGAATCCAGAAAACCAAATATGTCAAAAGCATTCTTTACTTTGAAGCTACATGGGACAACGAAAAACGGGCGCTGACCATTCAGACGTCCATTGATACTGAATTTGGCCAGACTGAAATAAGCGAGGTGATATGATGGCCTATGTCGCACCATACATTGACGATTCGGGGCTGCACATACCAACCTACAACGATATCCGGGATGACTTGATTGCTGATTTTAAAGCAATTTACGGTCAGGATATCTACCTCGACAATGACAGCCAGGACTATCAAATGATATCTGCGTTTGCACTTAAGACCCATGATACTATGCAACTCCTGCAGATTGTCTTCAATAACCGCAGTCCGAAAACAGCGGTAGGCAGCGCCCTGGACGGCATTACCGGTATGCGGTTTTACGTTTATAATGTTAGCTTAACGGATGGATGGATCGGTAATTGGCTAGCAATAGGCTATTAGAGGAAAGGAAATGATGTAATGGATAAATATTATACTAAGTTTAAGGATACTGGAGAGCGCGAAACCTCTATAGTATTAAATGTCCATTTTGCGACTGATGACGAATTGCAACCGTATCTTGACCAGGGCTTTATCCCGATCGGTGACGAAGAACAGGAGTTATATGCTACCAATCAGTATATCCGCGACACGGAAACCGGCGAACCAGTACCGAAGCCTGTGTATGTGCCGACAGCAGAAGAAAAGTTAACTGCAATCCGGGCAGAACGTGACAGGCTGGTGACTGAAACTGACAAATATATGTTGAGTGACTATCCAATCACAGATACCGAGCGGGAACAATGGAAGGTCTAGCGGCAAGCACTCAGAGATATGCCTGAGACATGCGGCTTGGATAATCCGGGTTGGCCGGTGAAGCCTGAGTAAGCCAAGGGGGATTTATCGAAAGGAGAGGCTACGGCAGATATCCAAACTGTTTTGTTGGACGGGAATCCAACGGAGCATGTTTTCGTTAAAAACGAAACCGAGATTGACGTACCAGCGGAGCGGGAAAATTCAACCGTGATCGCCATCTTCAAATAAAAATACGCCGCATTTCTACGGCGCAAAGTAATGTGTGGGAGAGGAGTTAAAACTATGTTTAGTATTTCCAAACGCCAGGCGGCTATACTGCTTGGCGTTGTTTTATTGGTGACAGTAGCCGGGTGGCTTTTATACCAGCATTACCAACAGCCGCAGATTGTGACCGGAGAAAGCCAGCAGCAGGCCGAAACACCGGCAGGCGTGGAGCAGGCCTCAGATAATGCCAGGGTAAAAATGCTCGAATCTCAGTTGGCGGAAGCTGCCGCAGAGATTGCCGATCTTAAAAACAAACCACCGGACACAATTATAAAGACTGTGCCAGTGGAAGTGGTCAAAGCAATTGAAGTCGAGCGGCAAAAGTCTGGTGCAGATTTTTCTATTGTCACTGATCCGGCCAACCCTGATAAGCCCGTTAATTTAGATGAAATTGCCCAACTGCCGGAGGGTACAACGGTAAATCTCAATCAGTACAATGTATTTGCTTATAAAAAGGTAATCCGAGGTGTCAGTGTATACCCGAACTTGAGCGCAGCCGCCCAGGGGAAATTCAAGATTGACGAAGTTACCGCCGATGTTAGCCGCCGAATAACCAAGAACGGCAAATATATAGGTGTAACTGTTGGCTATGACTTTGAGCATGATAAGGGCCAAGGCCGGAATACGTTATTCTTTTTAACTATAGTCGCTCGGGGAAACTCGGGCGGCTTTTTTTATGTGTTATAGCATATGTTTTCGTTATAGGGGAGGGTGATAAGCGTGGATATATTACAGACTGCATATAACGACTACCTTAAACATTTGTTTTCTATATTTGTTGGCGAGGTTGTGACTGGACAGGATATTGAGGATGCCGCCATGCGATTTAAAACTGGCGTAGAAACAGCTACTAAAGTATTAAATAAAGCAAAAGAAATCATATCTAATATATAAGACTTGAAGTAAAATTTTGCCGCCGCTCTGTCCTTCGGGATGGGGCCGCGGCTTTGTTTTAGAAAATTATAGTTTATTCTAATAAACGCTATGTATGATAGTTAAAAAAAAATTATAAGGAGAATTTTATTGTTCTGGATTACTTTGGGTATTGGCTTTTTATTTGGCGTAACTGCTTCAATAATAGTGTTTTATCTCGTAACCATAGAAGTAAATTAGGCTCGGTTGGAATAACATATCGGCCGAGGGATGGGCTTTATTTATTTCTAAAGCAATTCTAAAAAGCAAGATGTATATTAAAGATGTTGAGCAATCTCCATTATAACCACCCTATTTAAAGCCGCCTGCGGGGTTCGTCCTGGTGGGCGGCTTTTTTTGTTTTTATGGCAAGTTTTTCTAAATGAATTCTAAGAATTGGTATATATAATTGC
Source organism: Sporomusa aerivorans (assembly GCF_041428895.1). Lineage (NCBI taxonomy): Bacteria > Bacillati > Bacillota > Negativicutes > Selenomonadales > Sporomusaceae > Sporomusa > Sporomusa aerivorans. The sequence goes on along the minus strand of NZ_CP156926.1, from coordinate 6,183,883 downwards.
AATATAGAGAAAGAAATCTACTGGGGGAATATCAATGAAAAAAATGTTAGTTCTAATGATTGCAATGTTTGTTTTGAGCCTTTCTTCAATGGTAAGCGCTCATGATAATCAACAAAATTTAGTTCCAAATTATCAAATGCTGGCTGCTGCCGATCAACCACAACTTGATCCTAACGATCCGCATCATAAGCAACAGCCTAAATCACATAATAAGCAGCAGCCTCAGAAACAACAACCACAGCCTGAGCAGCCGAAGCCTGAACAACCAAGATAAGATATTAAAATCATAAAAGCCCGTCTCTCAGCCATTTGATATGCTACCCCTAGACAGGACAGTGAAATAAAAAACACTGTTCAGTCTGGGGGTAATATTATGTCGAAAAAAGGAAAGATAGAGGCAGAAGAAAAAATACGTATCGTAGAGTCATATCTATCAGGAAAAGTCTGAGGAGCGGTCATTTCCTGTATGAAAGCTCTGCGACTTTTTACACATCACGCGTTCAGCATATTATCGATGGCTGATGCATCCGAAGAGCAACCACGAGTTGGCGAACGAGCGAATTGCAGGTGTAATTGGGAATATACATAAAGCGCATCCGGATATGGGATACCGGAGAATACGGGACGAGTTAGACAGGAAACACGACATCCATGTAAATGATAAACGTATTCTTCGGATCAACCGTGCTCCTCATATCCAATCAACGATTAAGTATAGAAGGCAAGGATGCACCAGGAGCGCGGCATCTCCGGAATACATCGCCAAGAACTATCTAAAACGACAGTTTCACGCAGAAGTGACAAACTCGAAATGGCTGACGGATGTGACGGAGTTCAAGTATTACATTGGGCCGGAAGTCCACAAGATATATTTGAGCGCTATATTGGATCTGTATGATCGGCGCATCGTCTCCTATACCCTAGGCGATCACAATGATAACAGGATCGTTTTCGACACATTTGACGCTGCAGTGACCTCCAAATCCCGATGCCCATCCGCTGTTTCACAACGACCGTGGTTTCCAATACACAAGCCGTTCTTTTCACATGAAGATGCAGGCCGCAAGAATGAAGCAAAGCATGTCTAGAGTAGCGCACTGTATCGATAACGGTCCGATGGAAGGCTTTTGGGGCATTCTAAAACGTGAAATGTATTATGGGTACAAACTCACCAGCCGGGAGCAGCTTGCGCAAACTATTTCCGACTACATCTATTATTACAATTACCAGCGTTTACAGCGTCGTTTGTCTGTCATGACACCGATGGAGTTCCATCAACAGTACGCAAAGGATGCATAAAAAAACGCTGCCCACCATTCGGTAAACAGCGATCAAGTTCTTCTATTTTTTCATTGTCCTCTTGACGGAGTGCACAGCAATTGGCCAGGGGACGGTCTTTTTTATTTCTAAAGAAGTTCTAAAAACCGCGATGTATACTAAATAATCCACTAATGTTTCCATTCAGCCGCCTGCCGGGTATATCCTGATGGGCGGCTTTCTTTATTTTATACCTATCCAAAAACACAGTTACATGTACGGATAAAGAGTGAAGGATAATTTCGTAGTTTAATATCATGGCTACGGAATGTATCTAAGTAAGGCCGATGTACAGGAAACACACAATGAACATAAGAGTTGCCAAATAGTAGCCGCTCACCCGAGCGGTTTTCTATTTATTGCCGCTTGTCAATAACGAACATTTGTTCTAAACTATAAGCAAACAAACGTTCTGTTGTGAGGTGCGAAATGGAAAATAAGCATAAGATACCCGTAGGCGTGACAGCCAAACACGATCCGGAGGGCAACATTAAGCCGCTGGCAATCCACTGGCCGGGGACGGCAGGGACTTTGAGGTTGACCGTCTGCTTGACGCTCGTCCGGCGGCAACGCTTAAAGCTGGCGGCTGGGGGATACGGTACATATGCCGGGTGCTGAACAGGGAAGTTAAGCTATTTTATGATGATGTAGATAGGAAGTGGTTTGTGGAGCTTTAACCGTCCATTTTGATCTGACCCCAAAAAGTTAGACAAAAATTGACGTTAAGCAATTAACGAGGATTGAATCCTGTATTGTACAGGACTCAGTCCTTTTAGTTTGCTCTTAATCCGTTTGTTGTTATAGTAATATATGTATTTTTTTAACTCGACCCTAAATTCATCCATAGAACTGAATTTCCTCAGATAAAGCAGTTCTGATTTTAATAATCCAAAGAAGTTTTCCATTACAGAATTATCTAAACAATTCCCTTTCCTGGACATACTTTGCCGTATTCCCTTTTTCTTTAGGCGAAACTGGTACTGCTTATGTTGATACTGCCATCCTTGGTCTGAATGAAAAATGAGACTTGTGCCATCGGGTATCTTAGCAAAGGCTTTGTCCAGCATGTCCATTACTTGTCCGAGAACAGGACGTTCACTGATGTTGTAGCTTATGATTTCACCATTATACATATCCAGTATGGGCGCTAAATACAATTTCGTTCCAAACAAGGCAAACTCTGTGATGTCTGTGGTCCATTTTTTGTTAGGCGCATCCGTTTTGAAATCTCGCTGGATTATGTTTGGAGCAATCTTTCCAATTTCCCCCTTTATAGGAACGATATTTCTTGATTCTGACCATGCATTTGAGATGAAGACCTTTCATCAGTTGTTGCACTGTTTTATGGTTGATGCGGTATCCTCGATTATGGAGTTCCAAAGTTATTCTGCGGTATCCATATCTGCCTTGATTTTCGTGGTAAATAGCAATAATTTCTTCTTTGATTGTTTTATATTTATCAGGTTTCTTTGACTGCTTAATGTAGTAATAATAAGTACTGCGTGGCATCTTCGCTAATTCAAGTACTGCTGCCAGTTTGTATTTCTGCCTTAATTCTGTTATGACAGCTACTTTGTCGGTTTCTCTAATTTTTCCCGCTCTTGAATTAAGGCATTCAATTTTTTTAAGTATTCATTTTCCATGCGAAGCCGCTGAACTTCTGCCAACAGATCTTCATTCTTTTTCGGTTTTCTTGGCTTTTTAATTTTCATTTTGTTAGCCCTTCCTCTGCGTTCTTCACACAGAGCTTCTTTGCCTTGCTCATAATAAATACGCTCCCATTTACTTACTGTCTGTGGAGAAGGTATATTAAAATGTGCAGCTGCTTCACGGATGGAAGCTCCCTTGTTATGCATATATTCTACGACAGAAATCTTAAAATCACCAGTATAAGTTCCATGCGTTGTACATAATCCGGAAATACCGTTTTCCCGATAAGCAGCAACCCATTTTTGTATATCTGCCTTTGAACCAATATGATATTTCTCGGCGAGCTGTTTTACACCGACACTTCCTTGTAGATATTTTTGAACAATCTCTAATTTTAATTCCGTACTGTACATCTTTTTAGGCATAGAAAAAACCCCTTTCAGTAGACTTGTTTTTGTCTAATAAAAGGGGTTCACTTCATTTGGGCGGTTATTTTTTTTACAAAAGTGTAAAAATAAACAAAAAGAATACTTGCTTTAAAGCAAGTATTGCGCTGAAATTAATAAAGAGGAGGTGAACAAAGGGGTGACGGAACTAAAACTCCAAGTGATGTAAGTTATCATAACACAAAACAACTCGGCAGTTGAGACCGAGTTGTTTTCATATAGCATGCTATGTCTATTGATGTGGTACTGAAGGATTGTACCCTGGAATCGGCTGTTGCGGCTGTTGCATTGGTACGCCGTACTGCCATGATTGTTGCATTCCAGATTGATTTTGATAATTGGCGGCAGTATTTCTCATACTTTGGATGGCGTTGGATAATTCACTGGTTTTATACTGAATTGCATCTAACACATAGGAAGCCATATCAAGACGCTCATTAATGGTGTAATTTAAAATTTGGGTGGACTGTGCAACCTGGGTAGCTTTACTTCGAATATTTTGTACTAAGTTAACAGCATTTTGTGGATTACCAGAATTAATAGCGGTGATAATATTATCGCAATTCGACGCAATATCCTGGGACAATGATCTAGCGTTGTTGACCTCTGAAATTAGTGATTGTCCGCGATTTACGGCATGCTGTAGAAATGGATTGGTTTGTTGGAACAATTAGATTCGCCTCCTAAAATGTTGATAAGATAATAGTTCCTATTTTGGCAGATTTTTATTCATGCCATTTTGAGCAATATAAACTTACGTGCTCAATGACCTGCGATTTCGCAGAGTGTTTATCGACGCTTGTGATGAAAGATGATGGTTTAAAATATTACCTCTTCTTGAATTTATTGGGATAAAAGCTCTTGATTTGCAGGAATTTAGCGAAAGGTAGAGAATAGATTTTGCTATACTACCAATGTTGGAGGAATATCATGCGAATCAGTTGCAGATGTGGACATACAGAATTACTTTCAAATAAAATGGAAAATTTTGAGGTTCATCTAATCAGGTTTTTTATAGACAGCAAAACGGGAGTAATATCCGTAGTTTGCAAGAATTGTGGGCATAAATCAGAAGAAGTATTAATAGGTGCTTGATGTGATGGAGAGAGGGGGCTGGTAGCTAATTATTCGGAAGGACCACCTCCAATTAATTATGTTATAGAACCAATCAAATATTTACTTTAATGTAAAAAAATTTCATATAAATACTATGTTTTACCATAATATTTCTTCTAATAGTAAAAATTTGTAATAAACTGAGCCCCTGGCGTGTGCCAAAGATTTTTGTATCCCCGCTTGTATCCAAAAACATATTACACGAATCACAGCGTGATTCACTGTATAGACAAAATACAGCAAAATGATAACCTATGCGCTACATAATACACTATAAACAAGACTCGAAATCAAGTGTCCTGTCAAAGGGACCGTGGGTTCGAATCCCATCCTCTCCGCCATATACAAGCATCAGAGGGCTTCATGGAAAAAAGTGAAGTCCTCTGATTTTTTGTTTTGTCCCTTACAAGTAATTTTAATAGAAAAAGCAGACCTTATTTGGTCTGCTTCTTTTGAGTGGTTTTCTGTGCTGCTTTCTTTAATATATTGCCCATGGTATCAGCCGTTTCCTGCGACCGTTTTCTCCATAAGGTGGCTATATATGTTCATCGTTGTGGAAGTCTGGGAGTGGCCTAACTTACCGGATACTGTGCGGATATCATGACCGGCTGTAATCAAATAAGTAGCAGCCATATGCCGAAAGATATGAGGTGTAATTTTTGGAAGGTTATTATCTTCTACAAATTTACTCAGCCACTTATTCATTGTGTAAGGAAACATAGGTTTACCGCTCCATTGAGTAAACACGAAATCATCATCAGCTTCTTTGGCACCTTCCCATTTAGTGCCTAGTTGTAACCGGCTAGATAACTGTCCGGCCCGGTGTTGCTTCAATACCGGCACGATATAAGCAGGAAAGGTTAATAGGCGGGTACTGCGGTCATTCTTCGTTTTCTTGGCAATAACCCCGGTTTTCTTAGTATAGAATATGGCCTGTTCAATCTTCACTGTATTGTTTTCAAAATTGAAGTGGTTCCATTGTAAGCCTAAAATTTCCTCACGGCGTAGCCCACCGGTGAGAGCAAGATAAACCATAGCTTTATATTTGGCAGGTTGCGATTCCAAAGCCTTGATGAATTGACCTAATTGTTCCTCTGTGTAAGCAGTCTTTTGCTCCACTTCGGCCTTGGGTGCTTCTATCCGTTTGGCCGGATTATAGGGTATCAGGTTCCATTTCTCAGCGACATTGAGCATGGTGCTTAGTAAGCACCGCGTTGATTCGGAAGCTTTTGCCGCTATCCGTAAGCAAATGGCTCAAAATTGGCGGTCGTTGACCCAACTTTACGAAGGGTTTCAATTTTGATAAGAATCCCAGTGATCTGTTGAGCCAGTTAAAGGATGGCTCGCGGTTTTTCAATTACCGAAGAATCATCACATGCTGATAAAAAAAGCAACAGCCGAAAAACTCCGGGCCGTTGCTGATAATATGAAGGAAGATATTGACCATCTCAGGTCTGGAACTCGACTGGTGAATACTGCCCGACGGGCCAATATGGTAGCCAGTGCTGAAGCAGAAGCTGATCGAATGGAACAGACCCAAAAGATCCATGCTAAACATTGCAGATGCCATTGAAAACGGGAGTGAAATAAACTATTTATGCTATTTTGATTTAAAGCCTATTTCTTAGCCGTTGTCAGGAGAGCTTCTCTAAAAAGAGATAATAAAGCCAATACCAGTAATCGCAAATCCTTTCGAATAATTGATCTGTAGTCAACAACTCCACGAGAATCAACTCCTTTTAGGTTAATAATGACACTAAATCACAAAATAGGCAATATTATTTAAACTGCCTGCCGGGAGACTGGTAGGCGGTTTTCAGTTTTCATGATTTTCTAATTAGATTCAAAGAAATGAACACGATATAAAATAAATTTGTTAGAATATATATATAATAGTAAAACATTTACAGTAGGAGGAATTTAAATGAAAAAAATAGCAGTGCTAATGCTTGCAATGTTTGTTTTGAGTCTTGCGACAGTGGCAAATGCTCAAGAACTTCGGCAATGGACAAATCCAAATTATCAAATGCTATATCGGGATGATCCGCCGCCGGGTGGCCCACCGCCGCAAGACCCGCCACCTAAATATAAAAAACCCAAACATAAGAAGCCGCCAGCACGAAAACCAGCGCCGCCACCTGAACCACAACCTGAACCACAACCACCACATAAACCGGCACCAAGATGGTGAGTTTAATTACCGTACACCTAACAGCCAAATAGAATAACGTATAATTAGATTAAAGCCATCTCCTAGTATTAGCTGGGGGATGGCTTTTTGCCGCCTGCTGGGTGTCTGGTGGGCGGCTTTTTTTATTTTATACCTATCCCAAAACACAGTTTCATGTACGGATAAAGAGTGAAGGATAATTCCGTAGTTTAATATCATGGCTACGGAATGTATCTAAGTAAGGCCGATATACAGGAAACACACAGTGAATAAGAGTTCCTTTGCTATGTCGGGTTAAAAATTAATTGGAGGAATGTAAAATGGCAACAGTAGGTCAAGCGTTAACAGCACCAGAGGCTGGGTGGAAAAGAATAAACTTAACATTAGATAATGTTACTCATGGTGGGGGTACAGATTCTTATAATTATGGTGCTAATTCAGCCTATTTGGGAGATACCTTAAGATTAAATGTATTAGGGGCCTGGTTGAGTTTCAAATTTAATGGAGACAGAATTAGAATTATTGGTACATCCGGTGGTCATGATACCAGTATAAAAATAAATATAGACGGGGAAGATTTTACTTTTTCCGAACGTAGTGGAGCTTTCATTTGGCAAGCATTAGTATTTGAAAAAACAGGAATGTCTAATAGTGAGCATACGGTTACGATTACGAGAATTTCTGAGTACGGGAATAATATCCAGGTGCATATTGACGCAATCGATGTAGCTGAAGGAAAAATTATTCCTGCGCCCACGAATCTAATTGCTACTCCGGGTGATTCTCAGGTAACTCTTAATTGGAATATAGTAAATGGTGCAACCGGCTACAACGTAAAACGAGCCACCACGGCAGGCGGCACATATGAAACGATTGCAGCCAATGTATCTGGTACCAGTTGTGTTGATATTGCCGTGACAAATAGCACGACCTATTATTATGTGGTAACTGCCATCAATGCTACTAGTGAAAGCTCTAACTCAAATGAGGCATCCGCTACGCTGGTTGCGCCGACAGATTCAAAACTTCACATCGTTTTGGCAGTAGGAGAACAAATCCAACTTATCGGAAATATTCTCCCCGAAATCATTGGCGATCCTAACCTAGTATGGAATTCCGCCTTACCCAACATTGCTTCGGTTGATGCGACTGGTAAGGTAACGGCCCATGCCGAAGGTGTAACCCGTATTCAGGTCAAGACTGTAGACGGTGCATGGACAGACTACGCTCTGGTAGAAGTTATAGCCAAAGAACACCGGCTATCCATTCTCCTAAAAGTGGGCGAGAGCTGCCTGCTGACATTTGCGGTTAACAAGGATGTCATCTGGCAGTCAGGCGACCCGGCAGTGGCTACAGTTGCCCCCAGCGGCGCACCACAAACCAGAGTAACGGCTCATGCCGAAGGTCTGTCGTTGGTCACAGTTCAGACCGCAGATAGCAGCAAACGGGATCAGATTTATGTAACAGTTATTAAGTAAGGCACGTAATGAATCCGCTCTATCCTTCGGGGTAGGGCGGACTTTTTATTTTTCAGGGAGCAATCTAGGTAAAGGTGCGTCATGCATGCCAGCCTCATGGCGGGTTCACGCGACGCACCTATAATTAAAGGTGTTCAGCAGGTTTTGCCCAATAAATCAAATTGTTTTGCAGAAGAAAAAGCAAAATTTGAAATTAAACGCAAGTTATATGAGACAATAGAAAAACTTTAGATAAGAAAGAACCCCAGCAGTAGCCGGGGTAGTGCCGCATCCTCTGGGGTGCGGTTTATTCTTAAAGGTAATTCTAATATCAGCCCAATACAATAAGATTGTCTCCATAATATGACCATACATTACCTAGTTTTACCCGGTTACAGCGCCGGGTCTTTTTATTTCCAGCCGTTACCGCTTGCCAAACACAAACGTACGTTCTAAACTGACCTTGAGGTGATAGACATGGCTAGAACATATGTAGGAGTGCGGGCCATGCACGAATTGGACGGTAGCATAACACCGCTGGTAATCCACTGGCCAGACGGCAGAAATTTTGAAGTAGACCGACTGCTGGACGTTAGACCGGCTCCTACTGTTGGTAGCGGTTTAGGAAAGCGGTATGTATGCCGGATATACAATAAGCAGGTCAATTTGTTTCGCGATAATTTAGACGGTAAGTGGTACATTGAGCATTAATTACCAAACGCCGCCCATTAGATGGCTTTTTTTTATTGTATCCAAAGTTGTATCCAAACGCCAAAAATGAATGGATCAAATCATACCTATGGAGACACAAAATCTTATAGTTTACACGTACGTAGACAACATAACACAGTCTGTGCTTGACTCGAAATCAAGTGTCCTGCCGAACATCTCAAGATTCATCTATTCTTGAAGAAGTTAAGTTTACAGAAGACGGAAAATATAAATATCAATTAACGGCAACATATGCAAATAAGCATCTAGGAAGCTGTATAAATCTTTATATTAAAGCACTTTAATCTTAAAATACAGTACAAAGTCTATTGTTAAAGCTTTGCACTGTATTTTTTTATTATTTTGCTGAGTTAACGTCTAAACCGGCGACTTAACAAGTAAAATAGGGGAAGCTAACAGCAAAAATAGCGAGTTTTTTATTTCAAAAACAGCGATAACTGATGGAAACAGGTATGGTTGTACGTGTTAAGCGTGGCTATTATCAGTGGTTTGAAGGTTATTCCAGCGAGCGGGAGTATACCTTGCCTATGGCTGAAATCAACGGCTTTATCGAATGGTTCAACCGACCTGTGAAAGACTTGAAATAAGCGCCCAACAAATCGGCCGCTCTGTACTTTGGGATGGGGCGGCGTTTTTTAGCTATTTTACGCAAAAGCAAGAAGTGTAAGAATAATTATTGTTAGTTATTTTGGGATGTTTTTACGATAATATTTGTAGAAAAAGGAGAATAGTACAAGAAGACAGTAAATTCATATCCCCTCAAGTTCCCTGGAGGGGAGCACCTTTGCAGAAAAAAGAAGTAGAAGAAAAAAAGCAGACAATAGAAGTAGATAAAAGAAGAGTGAAAATATTTTAGGTTTTTAAAGTGGAATTAAGTGTTATAGTCAATAACTCTAATGATCCAAAAGCCGCCCGCCGGGTTCGTCCTGGCGGGCGGCTTTTTCAGTCACAATACAGTATGAGGCTACAGCGGCTGACATTTCTTTTATTTCTGACAATAAAGGAATTGTATGACTGAGATAGAATTTATTAATTTATGTTGTAATTCTCTGAATAGATGTCATTTGCCGAGCTTAAGGGAGTCAATCGATTTGCTACAGAGTAACCGAATATTTACTTGGAAGGTATTCCCTACAACTTATATAACTTTACTATTAACGGTGCTGTTAATTCCACTTGGCCTTTTCCTCCCTAACTGGTGGGGATGGGAAAATGGTCCGATAGAAAATACCCAGGTTGTTGTTCTGGGCACAGGGGCCTATTTGTCCTGGCTAGTGGCGCGGCGGAATTGCAATGATAGGAAATTATCTAAGTGGTGTTTATGGATAATGGTTGTTTGGCTAATCATGATGGGGCGGGAACTAAGCTGGGGACGGGTATTTTTCGATCCAGTGGCTATCGGTTCGGACGGTCCTGCATTTCCCTCTATTCATGAAATTTGGTATGGCAGTTTCGTTTATCCGATCCTTACGGTAATTGTTTTTTGCACACTAATCGGATTGTGGCGCAATTTTGAATGGGAGCACATGAAGTCCAAGCTGTGTATATCAATGATTGACGGAAGTTTGTTAATTGCCGCGGCCATTGCTTCGCAGCTCGTTTTTGAAAGGAATGTGATCCTGCTGCTTCAACCCTATTCGCAGCTATTGGAAGAATTGTCCGAGCTCATAGTCTATTGGTGCATGATAAGTATTTTAGTAACCAACGGTTTTAGAAGAAAATGAGGTATTTTGACACCATATACAGAGGATTCAAAGAAAAACCCCGGCAGTATCCGGGGGTGTGCCGCATCCTTCGGGGTGCGGTTTGCATTTTTAAAGTAATTCTAAAATTAGCCATTTAAAATAAAACCATCTCCTCTACATACATAAACCCTTATGTGCCCGGCCTTTATAGCCGGGTGTTTTTTTTATTTTCCAGTAAACCCGCGGCTTTTCTATGAATTCCCGTAACCGTTTATCTGCACAAATCATAAGATACAGTGTACATCACATTTCACAATATAAAAGCTAAGGAGGTCTGTTCTATGGGATGGGGTGGTCGTAACAGCTGGTTCATTATAATCATAATTATTATTATCCTATTGCTTTTCTGCTTTGAGGATAACTGCAGCTCAACCTGCTAAAGCCTAATTCCGCCGATCCGAGTACATTACCATTTTATGAGGTTACCGCCTTTATTTGTGCCCAGCGACATTAGTCGCTGGGTGGTTTTAATTTTCACTTGGAGTAGCGGCTTTTTCGTTTTATTGTAGTAAGATTCGACTATCCTGGATAGATGTTGTAAAGGTAGAAAATCGAAAAAGTGTATAACATTCGTCTTGTCAGCATCGCTCAAGACTGGCGTTCTGGTGGATTTCGCTATACTTGTCGTGGGACTTAGAGCCCAAGTAAGTCAAGTGTCTTCCTATCTACTACGCCTGTAGCCTTAAGCCCATTATCGTACTGGAATCGTTTAACTGCAGTCTCAGTCTCCTTATTAAAGAAACCATCTGCTCTTTCTTCCAGGTAGCCAAGATTTCTTAGCTTTAATTGCAGTTTTACAACATCGGGCCCCATTAAATTCATTCTTAACTGGCGCTGGATGGAAATGGGGTGACTTTCGATACGCACCGGTGTACCGACCGGGACCCACTCATAAAGTTCCTCAATATCCTTATTCCGCATGCGAATACACCCGTGACTGGCGTAATTGCCAATGCTCCATGGCTGATTAGTACCGTGTATGCCATAACCTCCCCAAGGGACATTGAGTGCAAGAAAGCGGGTACCAAAGATATCACCGGCTCTATAGGATTTCCAAATTATTACCCACTCGCCAACCGGCGAAGGAGTTTCGCTTTTACCTACCGCTATCCGGTAGGTTTTATACACTTTACCGTCTTCATGGATTTCTAATGTGCGAGCTGGTATTTTAATAAAGATAGAAAGCTTTCCTTTGGGTGCTTCTGTTGGCTGCCCCGCAATAGAATACAATTCCGATTCATCCCATTGATTATATGCAATGATCCCCACAATAAAACTTACAAGCAACACCGTTACCACAGAAAGAATTTTAGGCGGTTTTTTGATAAAAAGGCTCTGCATAGATTCACCTCCCGAGTAAAGTAGCTTTAAAAGAAACATATGCTGTGAAAAGCCAAATTACGCTAAGTAAAATAGAAAGCCCCTGACGTATGCCAAAGGCATTTTCTTGTATCCAAATTACATTCTAAACTTCATATACAGAATTAGATTAATGTTAAGGGGAGTTTGCATAATACGCGAATGGAATGTGAAGTTGAAGATATAGGGGAAATAAATTTAAAGATAACGAACTATATTTTCGATTGTATACATTATACATTCGAAAATATAGTTTACAAACTTATCAAAAAGTTCTATAGTAAAAGCATGAAAAATAATTTCACTGGACAGATAAAAACCTCATACCGTACGTTACCCGGCATGATTACAAATATTCTGCGCGAATCCATTCTGTCTGGAGAACTTGTCGGGGGAGTCCAGCTTAAGCAGGAGGAATTAGCTACCAAATTCGGCGTAAGCATGAGTGCCCTGCGGGAAGCGCTAAAAAGCCTGGAAGCCGAAGGATTGGTGCGCTTTTATCCTAATCGCGGAGCGGTGGTCAGCGAATTATCTGTAGCCGAAGCGCAGGAAATATTTGACATAAGGCTCTTTTTGGAATTAGGGGCGCTGGAGCTGGCTATTCCAAATTTGACGGAAGCCGTACTGGCAGAGGCGGACGAAATTTTAGAAAAAGCAGATGAAGAAACCCAAAGCAATCATTGGAGCGAATTGAACTGGCAGTTTCACGAAACTCTTTACCGGTCCGCGAACCGGCCGAAGTTGCTTGCGATGATTCAAAACCTGCATAACAATGTGGAACGATATATGCGTTTATATTTGACAACAATGCATTATCAGACAAAATCGCAGGAAGAACATCACGCGTTGCTAAGTGCTTGTGCCAAGGGAAATATTAAAGGAGCACAAAAAGTTTTACGCAAACATATGGCAGATGCCAGCAATAACCTGATCGAATACCTAAGCTGATTAACTTAAATCGAACACACCAAAGCTAAATGTCCTGACATTAGCTTTGATTATTGTATACATTCGAAAATCGAAAATAAAAAGCTCAATTAAGGAGGGACAAATATGTCTAGTAAACGTATTGAAGATTTTAAGCAGTCGTACCTGGATGCTAAGCCGTCTATCAGTGTTCACCGGGCAGTAGCTTTCACGTTATCACATCAAAGTACCGAAGGGGAAGCTGTTATTATCCGGCGGGCAAAAGCATTTCAGGCTGTTTGCAAGAGTATTCCCGTAACCATTTTCGAGGGTGAACTTATTGTTGGATCTGTCGGAGAGTTCCTGAAGACCGGGGTTATTTGTCCTGAATACTCATGGAAATGGGTTGAGCAGGAAATGGATTCGTTTGAAAACCGGGACCAGGATCCCTACTGCATTGACGAGGCGGCAAAAGATATATTGCGCAAAAAGATTTTTCCTTATTGGCGCGGCAAGTCGCTGGAGGAGAATTTCCTATCGCGCATCAATCAGGAAACGGCAAAGATATTGATTGATACCGGTATTATTGATAATGACTCCAAGTGGAGAAACGCAGTTGGCGAAATTACCGCTGATTATCAGGATATCATTTTCAAAAAGGGCTTTGGGGGTCTAAAACAAGAAGCACTTGCGAAGTTGCAAAGCTTGGAGCCTGTTTCTGCCGAAGCATTGGAAAAGATTGATTTTTACAATGCAGCTGTCTTGGTTTGCGAGGGAATTATTATTCTGGCCCGGCGCTATGCGGATAAAGCCGCAGAACTGGCCCGGACGGAAACAGACGCTCTGCGGCGACAAGAATTGCTTGAGATCGCGAAGGTTTGCCGCAAAGTTCCGGAGCATCCCCCGGAGAACTTCTATGAAGCTGTACAGACCGTATGGTTTACTCAGCTTGGCTCAATTCTGTCGGAGAATTCACTGGCATTAAACATAGGCAGATTTGATCAGTACATGTATTCCTATTACGCCGGCGACATAAAGGCCGGTGCTATCACGCCGTCGGCAGCGCAGGAATTAATCGAAGCGCTCTGGATTAAGCTCTCGGAATGGGTATGGGCTATTTCAAGCAACACGGCCAAATTTTTCGCCGGGTATAATTCCTTCCAGAATTTGACCATTGGCGGCAGGACAAGAGACGGCCGTGATGCAACGAATGAACTTTCGTATATGTGTCTAAAAGCGACAGAAAACGTAAAAACACATCAGCCAGGCCTGAGTGTGCGGATTCATCCTGACAGCCCGGAGGAATTTCTCCTGGCGGTTTGCAAATTGATTCGTGTCGGGACAGGATTCCCTGCAGTGCATAACGACAGGGTCGGCTCACAGATGCTGTTGGCGGAAGGATTGTCGCCGGAAGACGCACGCGACTGGAATAACTGCGGCTGCGTAGTACCGCATTTCAGAAAAGTGGGCAAATGGACATCGGCAGTTAACATTAACTTGGCGGCCGCTGTGGAATATGCGCTGAACGGTGGCAGAAGCCGCATTACCGGCAAGGATATGGGGCTGCCGGAAGTGCCTGTTGCTGAATTCAAGAGCTATGAAGAAGTGAAAGCGGCTTTTTATAAGCAGCTTGCCTATTTAATAAAGCATTCGGTTATCGGCTCAATTACTGCCCAGCAGATTCATGCCGAAATGGTGCCAAGACCGTACATTTCCATGCTGGTCGACGGATGCATGGAACAAGGAAAAGACCTTAGCAAAGGCGGCGCCAAATATAATCTGGGACCGGTCCTCACCGGCATAGGAGTGGCTGACTCGGCCAATTCGCTGGCAGCCATTAAGAAGCTGGTATTTGAGGACGGGAAATATACCTTGGATCAGATTAATAAAGCGCTCGATGTCGACTGGGAAGGTTATGAGGAGCTGAGACAAGCGGTGCTCGCCTGCCCGAAGTATGGCAATGATGATGACTATGTTGATTCCATTGCGGCAGAAATAAGCGATTTTTACTATCGGGAAGTACGCGCCTATAAAGACTATTTCGGCTCACCTTTCAATTCGGCGTTTATGGGAATTTCCAACTATATTCCGGCCGGCAGCGTGATTGGTGCGACGCCGGACGGCAGAAGAGCGAAAACTCCATTGACGGAAGGCGTATCACCACATGCCGGCACTGATTTGACCAGTCCTACCGCTGCTATGCGTTCTGTTGCCAAAATCAATCATGACGTACATTCCGGCGGTACACTGATGAACATTAAGCTATCGCCCGAACTGTTGGAATCGGAACGAAACCTGAAGAATCTGGCGGCCATTATTCGGGCGTATTTTGCGCTGGGCGCTTTCCATGTTCAGTTTAATGTGATATCCACAGAAACCTTGAAAAAGGCCCAGGAACAACCGGAAGAATATAAAGATCTGCTTGTCAGAGTAGCCGGGTACAGTACTCAGTTTGTCAACCTGTCCCGTGAAGCCCAGAATGCCATCATTGAAAGAACCACCTATGAAGCCATGTAGTGGCAATATATTTCAAATACAGCGCTGGTCGATTCATGACGGTGAAGGGGTAAGAAGTACTGTTTTTCTAAAAGGCTGCCCGTTGCGCTGTAAATGGTGCGCCAATCCGGAATCCTGGAATAGGAGTATTGAAATTCTTTTTTTTCAGGAGAAATGCACTGGTTGTAACCGCTGTTTATCTGTTTGCGGTAAGGGTGCTATTACCAAGGAGAATGCCATACATCAGTTTGCTCGTGAGAAATGTGATTGTTGTACAAGGTGCTGTGAGGTGTGTCCAACAGGCGCCCGCAAACTGATAGGCTCTACAGTGACTGTCGATGATGTCCTCAAAGTAATCAAAAGAGATGCTGTTTTTTATCGGGAGTCAGGTGGCGGGGTGACATTTTCCGGCGGGGAACCATTTGCCCAGCCCGAGTTCTTCCGGCAGCTCGTGGCGGCCTGCAGCCGGCTCGGGATTGACACTGCTGTTGAAACCAGTGGTTATTTCGACTGGGAGCAAGTAAAAGACATCTTTGAACTTTTAGACTGCGTTTTTGTGGATATCAAGCATATGGATGACGAATGTCATAGAGAAATGACCGGCGTCAGCAACTGCAGGATTTTAGAGAATATTATCCTGATATCCCGGTTGCATCCGAATACAATTGTTCGTGTTCCTCTTATTGCTGAAGTTAACGCCAATGAGAAGAACATCAATGCAATGTGCGAATTTCTTAAGAAACACACATGTGTTAAAGGGGTGGAACTTCTTCCCTATCATGATTTCGGCGAGTCGAAGTACAGGGCTGTCGGGGCTCATGGTCAGACGTTTACAACCCCTGATGCGGCAACAATTGCAAACATGAAAAAAATAATATCGGACTATGGTATCCGGATTGTAGATTTTAAATAGCTTACAGATAGCTATAGAAAACCAATAAAGATTTTCAGAAAATAGGGTATTAGTAACATTTCGCCGCTGGCGCTTAGCCTTCGCTATTACTAATACTCTGGCTGTAAATCCTTAGTGGATACTATATAGCGGCGGTTTTCGAAAAGATGGATGTTATAAAAGCAATGGTGCTTTAAATGGAGTAGTGAAGAACATGTTCATTTGAAGCACCTTTTATTAAGCATACAATTCACAGAATAAAGATTAACTTTCAAATATTGAAATATGGCGTCGGTTTCTATATTGGTGCTCCAAAAAAAGTACCAGTATATATATATTATTAAGGAGGACAAGCCAATAATGAGTGACAAAAAACAGAAAGCATTTCAGTTTGTAGACGCGCATCGTGACGAAATGGTGTCACTATGGGAAGAGGTTGTTTCGATGGAGAGCGGCCCGCACGAAAAACAGGGAATTAACAAGGTTGCCGACCGCTTTAAAGAGATATTAGATAAGGAAGGGGCGGCTTCCCGCCTGGTCGAGTTCGAAAAGGCCGGCAGTATGCTGATTGCTGAGATTGGCGAAAGAAAAGCCCAGCCGGGCGTAATCTTCGTGGGGCATATGGATACTGCCTGTCCGGCCGGCGCAATCAAAGAGCGGCCCTTTACCATAAAGGACGGCATTGCCTACGGACCGGGCGTTCTTGACATGAAAGGCGGTATTGTGTCGGCTATTTACGCCATAAAGGCACTAAAAGCCGCCGGCTATGACTCGCGTTCGCTGAAAGTTCTTCTGGCCGGGGATGAAGAGGTATTGCACGCCCATTCTAATGCGCCTGATATTTTTATTGAGGAAGCAAAGGGCTATGCGGCGGCGTTTAATGTGGAAACAGGCTTTGTCGACAATGGAATTGTTGTCGGACGCAAGGGTGTCGCCCGGATTATGATGGAAGTAAAAGGTGTCGCCGCCCACGCGGGCAATGATCCGGAAAATGGCCGGAGCGCCATTTTGGAAATGGCGCACAAAATTATTGCCGTGCAAAAGTTAACCGACTGGGACAAGGGTATTAGTTTCAATGTTGGGGTAATACAAGGCGGTACGACCTCCACGGCCGTTCCTGACTATGCAAAAATTTATATTGATGTGCGCTATAAGAACCCGGATGATTTGCCGGACATTATTAAACAGATCGAAGACGTAGCAAGCAAAGTCTATGTGGAAGGCACGTCTGCCACAGTTACCTTTATGGACGGCATCAAGCCGATGAAGACGACGGACGGGGTTATGCAATTATTTGAGATAGTGAAAAAAGCTTATGAAGAAAACGGCTTTGGAACGCCTTATGCCAAGAAGGTGGGCGGCGGCTCAGATTCTGCCTATACTGTTTTAGCGGGAGTGCCAACAGTATGCGCTATGGGCGTAAAAGGCGGCCGCAATCACAGTCCGGAGGAGTATGCCATTGTCGACAGCCTATTTGAAAGAGCCAAACTGATGGTCGACTGTGTACTGAAACTGGACACACTGTAACTACCCGGATTTTGGCTGATGAGCCAGCGCCTTGGCCAGATTAAACAAAGAGTTACTCTGGTCAAGGCATTAGAACACTAGATATTTTAATGATCAGGAGGAGAGCACATGGCGGAGGAAAATCAGGAAAAGTATAAAGTTACCTGGAAAGGGTGGCTATCATTAATCATCTTGCTTATTTCTTTTTCCGGTGTGTTTGCCAAGATGGACGGCCCTTTGCGGGCACTGGATTTTCAGGTGCTTACGGGCGACTTCGGGCAAGTGGCCAAGGGGGTAATCTTTACCGGTAAAGGCGGGACCGGGGCGCGTGATGGTTTCATGTTTGCGTTGACACTGTTTCCGACACTGATGTTTGCGCTGGGCTGTATTCAGGTTGCCGAATCGCTTGGCGCTTTGCGGGCGGCCGAAGTCCTATTCCGCCCTATTTTAAAGCCTTTCATGGGGCTGCCGGGGGCCAGCGGCCTGGCCTTTGTCAGCAGTTTAACCAGTTCTGACGTAGCGGCGGTAATGACGAAGGAACTAGTGGAGGACAACAAAATGATGACTGAAGAAGAGCGGGCCATATTTGTCGCCTATCAGTATGCCGGGTCTGCCCCGGTCACCAATACCTTCGGCACCGGCGCAGCCCTCTTGCCTATCAGTGTTTTGCCGGTGGGGATAATTATCGGCCTGATCTTTGTTGTTAAAGTTATGGGCGCTAATTTGGTCCGTTTCTATCTAAAATGGCTTGCGACCAAAAACAGGGTAGAAGGGAGCGGAGCAAATGGCTAATCAAACTGCCGCCGGCATGGATTTTAAGAAGGCCAAGCCCAGTGTAGTTGAAGAATTTGTAGCGGGAGCCAAAAAAGGATTTTATATTGGCGCGGAAATGATTGCTCCGGCTATGGTTTTGGCGTATGTACTCATTCAGTTTCTGGATATCACCGGGTTAATGAAGAGCGTAGGTACAATCCTGGAGCCGGTAATGACCCTGTTTGGCCTGCCGGGTGAGGCTGTCTTTGCCCTGGTCGCCGCCTTTTTTGCCAAGGCGGCAGGGTGTGCCACTGCAGCTACCCTGTATTCCAAAGGGGTTATAACGGCTGCCCAGGCGACAATTCTGTTTCCGGCGTGTGTAACCATGGGAACGCTTATTGGTCACTTTGTGCGCATTGTAATTGTTTCCAATGTCGACCGGAAATGGCATTCGCTGCTCATTTGTGTTCCGCTTGTAGACGCCGCTGTTGTTATGATACTGACCAGAGTGGTTTTAAGTATTATGGGACTGAACTGATAACTTCTACAACAGCAACGAGGGGGCAGAATTGTGGTGCTAAACCGGACAAGCCTGTCCCCTTGGCTTTCACGCAATTATGTATTTGATTCCAGACGAGAGGATGATGATGAATATGACAAGAAATATGAAAACAATGGACGGAAACACGGCAGCAGCCTACATCTCCTACGCATTTACCGATGTGGCGGCGATTTTTCCGATTACGCCATCGTCCAATATGGCGGAAAGTGTGGATGAATGGGCCTCTCAGGGCAAAAAGAACCTGTTCGGGCAAACGGTTGAGGTTGTGGAAATGCAGTCAGAGGGCGGCGCCGCCGGCGCGGTCCACGGCTCCTTGCATACCGGCGCGTTGACTACTACCTATACCGCCTCGCAGGGACTTTTGCTGATGATTCCCAATATGTATAAAATCGCCGGTGAGTTATTGCCTGGCGTCTTTCATGTCAGTGCCAGAGTAGTTGGCGCCAATGCCATCAGTATTTTTGGCGATCATTCCGACGTTATGGCTGCAAGGCAGACCGGTTTTGCCATGCTGGCCGAAAGCAGTGTCCAGCAAGTTATGGATCTGGCGGCCGTGGCGCATTTGTCGGCAATCAAAGGCCGGGTGCCGTTTCTCAACTTCTTCGATGGGTTTAGAACCTCCCATGAAGTGCAAAAAATTGAAGTTCTGGAATATGAGGAATTGGCCAAACTGTTAGACCGGGATGCTGTCGACAACTTCAGAAAACGGGCGCTCAATCCCGATCATCCCTTGACCAAAGGTACTGTGCAGGGGATTGATATTCATTTCCAGCAAAGAGAAGTATCCAACCGTTTCCATCAGGATATTCCGGCGATCGTCGAAGGCTATATGGCCGAAATAAGCAAATTGACCGGCCGGGAGTACCACTTGTTCAACTATCACGGCGCGCCTGACGCCGAGCGCATGATTATTGCCATGGGCTCCATGTGTGAAGCCATTGAAGAAGTAGTGGATTATCTCAATGCCCAAGGCGAAAAAGTAGGTCTGCTGACCGTACATCTCTACCGGCCGTTTTCGCTGGAGCACTTCTTTAAATACATTCCGGCTACCGTGCAAAAAATTGCCGTATTGGACAGAACCAAGGAAATGGGCTCGTTGGCCGAACCGCTGTACCTGGATGTCAAAAGCGCCTTTTACGGCAAGGAGTGGCAGCCGGTTATCGTTGGCGGACGCTGCGGCGTCGGCGGCAAAGATGTAATTCCCAGCCATATTCATGGCGTTTTTGAAAACCTTAAGGCCGACAAGCCCCGGGACAACTTTACTGTCGGCATAATTGACGATGTAAACCATACCTCGCTGCCGTTCGGCGCAGATATTGACACCACCGCCGCCGGCACAAAAGCCTGCAAATTCTGGGGAATCGGCTCAGATGGAACGGTAGGCGCCAATAAAAATGCCATTAAGATTATCGGCGATCACACTGATATGTACGCACAGGCCTATTTTGCCTATGATGCGAAAAAGTCCGGCGGCGTTACCATTTCCCACTTGCGCTTTGGCAAAAAGCCGATAAAATCTCCCTATCTCATTAATAAAGCAGATTTTATTGCCTGCCACAATCAGTCCTACGTGTATAACTACAATGTTCTGGAAGGACTGAAGCCAGGCGGCAGTTTCCTCTTAAACTGTCAGTGGAGTGAAGCCGAACTGGATCAAAATCTGCCGGCGGCGATGAAAAAATACCTTGCCGGCAATAACATACAGATGTACATAATCGATGCTGTAAAGATTGCGCAGGAAATCGGCCTTGGCGGCAGAATTAACATGATCATGCAGGCGGCCTTTTTCAAGATTGCCGGGATTATTCCGGAAGAAGACGCTGTAAACTACCTCAAGGATGCTATTCAAAAGTCCTATGGCAAAAAAGGCGAAAAAGTGGTTGCCATGAACAATGCCGCCGTAGATCAGGGGATAAACGCGATTGTGAAGGTCGCTACACCTGCTTCCTGGCAAGCGGCTACTGAATCCGAAACCCATAGTAAAGAAGCGCCGGCATTCATTAAAAATGTCCTCATCCCGATGAACCGGCAGGAAGGCGACAAATTACCGGTCAGCGCCTTTATTGGTCTGGAAGACGGTTCCTATCCGATGGGAACTTCCGCCTATGAAAAGCGGGGCATTGCCATTGACGTGCCCCAGTGGCAGGCAGATGCCTGCATTCAGTGCAATCAGTGCGCCTATGTCTGTCCGCATGCCGCGATCAGGCCGGTATTACTTTCCGAGGAAGAACAGCAGCAGGCTCCCGCCGGCTTTACTGTAAAACCCTGCAATGGACAGAAAAACCTGTATTTTGCGATGGCAGTCTCCCCTTACGACTGCACCGGCTGCGGCAATTGCGCCCAAATTTGTCCGGCGAAAGAAAAAGCATTGGTAATGAAACCGCTGGCAACCCAATTGCAGCAAGCGCCGCTTTGGGATCATGCGCTGACAATTGCGCCGAAAGCGAATCCGCTCAATATCTTCACAGTAAAAGGCAGCCAGTTTGAACAGCCGCTGCTAGAATTCTCCGGGGCCTGCGCCGGCTGCGGCGAAACGCCGTATGCCAAGCTGGTGACCCAGCTCTTTGGCGACCGGATGATGGTGGCCAATGCCACAGGCTGTTCCTCGGTTTGGGCCGACAGCGTCCCGTCAATGCCCTATACCACTAACCATCGCGGGCATGGACCGGCGTGGGGCAACTCCCTGTTTGAAGACAATGCGGAATATGGCTTAGGCATGATGATGGCTGGTAAGCAGCTGAGAAAACAAGTCGCGCTGGCCATCGAAAAGGCCGCGAAACTGGAGCTGGGAGAAGAATTCCGCGCTGCCTGTGAAACCTGGCTGGCCAATAAAGACAAGGGCGAAGGCAGCAGAGAACGGGCGGATAAACTGATTGCAGTGCTGGAGCAAGTAAAGGGCAAAGATGCCCTGCTTAATGAAATCTATAACAACAAAGACTTCCTGGTTAAACGCTCACAATGGATTTTTGGCGGTGATGGCTGGGCTTATGATATTGGCTTCGGCGGCCTCGATCATGTGCTGGCGTCCGGTGAAGACGTTAATGTGCTGGTGTTTGATACCGAAGTATACTCCAACACCGGCGGCCAGTCTTCCAAAGCCACCCCAACCGCTGCTATTGCTAAATTTGCCGCCAGCGGTAAAAAGACCAAGAAGAAAGATCTGGGCATGATAGCCATGAGTTATGGCTACGTCTATGTAGCGCAGATTGCCATGGGGGCAGATAAGAACCAAACCCTCAAGGCCATTGCCGAGGCTGAGGCGTATCCGGGTCCGTCCCTGATTATCGCCTATGCTCCCTGTATCAACCACGGGATGAAAGTTGGCATGGGCTGCAGTCAGCTCGAAGCCAAGCGTGCAGTGGACAGCGGCTATTGGGCGATGTACCGGTATAACCCAGGGATAAAAGAAGCAGGCAGCAATCCGTTCACCCTGGACTCCAAGGAACCGACCATGGACTTTAAAGAATTCCTCATGGGTGAAGTGCGTTATTCGGCCTTGAAACAGCAATACCCCGATTTGGCCGAGGAGCTGTTTGCCAAAACCGAACGGGATGCCAAAGAAAAATTGGCGAAATATAAAACGTTAGCCAAGCAATAAGGCGCAGTAATCCGCAAACCAAGCGGAAAATAGGAGGAATTACTCTATGAAAAGTGTTGTTAATACCGATCAGGCTCCAGCGGCGATAGGACCTTACTCACAGGCAATAAAAGCAGGCGGCTTCCTGTTTGTTTCCGGTCAGATACCTGTTGATCCTGCCACGGGAGCAGTAGTGTCCGGTGGCGTGGCAGCCCAGACCAAACAGGTTTTAGAGAATATCACAGCAATTTTAAAGAGCCAAAACCTGACTCTTGAGAATGTTGTTAAGACAAGCGTATTCCTTGCCGACATGAATGATTTTCAAACTGTAAATCAAGTATATGGGGAATACTTCTCGCAGGCTGCTCCAGCCAGGGGCTGTGTCCAGGTAGCCCGGCTGCCTAAAGACGTATCAGTTGAAATTGAAGCTATCGCTTATCTATAATTTTAAAAATCATGACATTGGTAATAATTTTATAAGCTAAGCAGGGTATTCTTACCCTGAGTACAGGGAAGAAGCGGGGCAACTCGCGGTCTTCCCTGTAAGCCTATACAGTATAATCAAACGGGCATTATGCTGGCGGCTCTTAGCGGAGGAGGATAGCATTGGACAAAGCTATTGCCGACAAGATAGTGGATTTTATTTTTCAGGAAACGGAACTAAGTGCGGTTATCTGTAACCATGAAGGGATCATTGTGGCCGCCAAGGATGCTGCAAGAGTGGGTACAGTTCACAGCGGTTCGCAAAAGGTACTTACGGAAAGAATCGAGCATCGTATTGTTACTGCTGAGGATGAGCAGCGGTCAGGCGGGACTGCTAAAATGGGCGTTCATCTGCCTATTATCTATAAAAACGAGTGGGTTGGCAGTTTCGGTATAGGCGGTGACCCTATTTATTCCAAACCTATCGCCAAGATTGCCACAGGTCTTTTCCGCTGGGAACTGCAGGCAGCGGAAAATAAGGCAATGCTGCTTGAACAGGCACAGCAGGTTACCGATTCGATTACAACCATCGCCGCCACGATAGAGGAATTGAACGCTTCCCAGGAGGACCTGGCTGCTACCATGCAGGATGTAGCGAACTTATCTGACCGTGTGTCGGTTAATGTCAATAATACCGATACGGTTATATCAACCATTCAGCAAATCGCCAGTCAGACAAATCTGCTCGGCCTTAATGCCGCTATTGAGGCCGCCAGAGTGGGTGAGCAAGGCCGAGGGTTCGCTGTCGTAGCCGAAGAGGTCCGTAAACTTTCCGATCAGAGTCATCATTCCGCAAAAGATATTCAGATAACCCTTCAGGAGCTAAAGTCATCGATGGAACTGGTTATTAATCATTCCCAGCAAACAGCGGGCATTACCAAAGAACAAGCCAAGGCGACTGAATCGATTACCGAGCGGGTGATCACATTAAAGCATGTCGGGGAAAAATTGCTCTCCATGGCGAAAGAGGAGGAGGCTGGAGGAAGACATGCATAGTCAGAAGGAACAAGCCTTCCATTTATGCCCCGATGAAAAGAACGCCAGTCGGCGATGAACTTTTTGCCGTTGTCAAATAGAACTATGAGGAAATGGAACTGGGGCCTCCCTATGCAAAACTGGTCGGCGGGGGTTCAGATTCGGCGGCCGGCGTACCCACTGTCTGCGCCATGGGCGTTAAAGGCGGCAGAAATCATAGCCCGGAGGAGTATGCCATTGTGGAAAGCCTGTTTGAGCGGGCCAAACTACTGGCCGCCTGTATAATCAATTTGGCGGCGAAGTAGAACTCGCCCTCTCTTTCCCGTCATAAGCACTTGTAGACCTACTGCTCAAAACAGTAGGTCTTTTTTATCCTGATAGAAAGTATAACTTTCGCCTGGATAAGGGCAATATCGTCTTCCGCTTTCGCCAAAGGCTCGGCGCAAGTTGTGTTTTCTTTACAGATATACATATTGTGGAAGGATAATGAAGTTATTTAGAGAAAGGAAAATATCAGTAGAGGAGATGTTCGGCAAACACGAAAATTGGGGGGCTTTATATGAAAAATATTTTTCTGAAAGTACTAACCGGAGTAACACTTATGACCTTTTGGTTCATAGGTAATAACACAAGTGTGGATGCGGCGCAGATTACCAAAACATTAACGGACAATACCAGAATAACGCCGGCCGGAGTTATTGCGACCAGCTGGGGCGCAATACCGAAGTTCAAGAAAGGGACGGTTGTCACCCTGAATGAGTTTGGCGAGGTTTTTGAAGGTGTACTGGCGGAGAATATCGGCTTACCCTATGAAAGCGGTCGGTCCCAGGATTCCGTCAGGCCGGCAAGCTATACGCCTATGCCGTTTTACGTTATCCCTTCAGTTCCCGCCAATGTTGAACCGCCCAAGCGGATTCTCCTGTTTAAGGGCGGCACAACCGTTACCTTTAATGACAAGGGTGAAGTGATTAAAGGCACAATAAGCACATCTGGTGAAGATATTACCTTAAATTCGGCAAACCGTATACGGGTAGCCAGCGGCGAAATAAGTTTTCATAGAAACGGGATGCCGGCAACCTGTACTTTAGCCGGTGATTCCTACCTGCGGCCTGTCGGCTGGAGGCAGGTTTTAACCGATAACTTTACGGAGAATGCAGCCTGCGCTGGGTTTGTTGAATTTAAGGGCGGGCAGCCGGTGGAACTGAACGAAAAAGGCGAAGTAGTCAAGGGCACGCTAAACAAGAATACCAAACTGCTGTCACCCCTGTCTATTCTGTCTCCGGACAGTGACGGCATTAAGGTGTATGAAGCCGGTACTACGGTCGAATTTGGCGAAAAAGGCGTTGTTATGAAAGCTACAAAAGCGGCTAGTACAGTGAACTAGTATTGTTTCTGTGTTTTCTCCTCGTCTGCGTTTGATATATAACAGCCGCTCTCCCTATCAGGAGAATGATTGTATTGGTGAATAAACCAGGCAAAGTGACCGGAAAAAACGAAATATATGGGCATGAAATATAACTTCAAAATGACTTACGCAATGAATCTAACCGCAAGTCATGTAATGGCTGGAGCCTCTGCAGGGCTCCTTATTTTTTTGTTTCCCGAGGGATAGGCAAGAATCCGGTACTTCGTTTTCGGCGTAATGCCCATTGAAGTATTGTATTTGCTACATCCGGGTACAACTCGAGAGTCAAGATTTCCGTGGATTGATAAGGCTTTTGTAATGCTGAAAAACGGAGTCCCTGTCCCCGTGTTTCAGAAAAATATTAACGGCTAGTGAAGCCGTTAATATTTTTTTGCTGCTGTTTCTTTTGTTGCATCTTAAAGTGAAAATATTCTGCAAGGTCTTCCATAATCTCTTGTCGATCCTTTGGTGTAATAGCAGGAGTCGATTGAAATTCTTCCACTACAGTTTTAAAAAAGTCATTTACTGCGGGATTATCTACAGATCTAATGCCGGGACCTAGTTTACGCTCGTCGGAGATACCTGTCAAATAATCTGTAGTTGTATCTAAAACGGAAGCTAAACGGGATAAATCATCATGTGAAATTCCTGGTGTATAAGCGCGTTCCCAATTAGAAATTACCTGAGGGGAAACATTTATCATATCAGCCAATTGTTTTTGAGTAAGTCCCTTGTTCTTACGTAATTGCTTTACTCTTATTCCTGTAATGTTTTTATCTTCCATAAATGTCACCTCGGATGTTCTTACCAAATATTTTATAATTAGCTAACGCAATAAGATAGCAAACTAACGAATATTGAGAAATATATCGAGCTTAATATTGACAGTAACGAAATTCGTTAGTATACTTTTGGTAACGGATTCCGTTGCCAAGGAATAAGGAGGTGCAAAAAGGTGTAGCAAAATGTAGATAAACACGAAGATTCAATGGTTCCTAAAATGAAAAAGTAATCAGCTAAATTTATCAATATTGACACGTTGCGCCAAGAAAGAAATTTGATATAGAAGCCGATGAAAATCATTACGAATATGTTTGGTATTGTTGGAAGTTATTTTTTTGATGTTTAACTAACGAATATCGTTATAAATGAATTGATGATCAGTCAAAAGCGGCCGTTCTAATGAAACTGACTAGATCGGACAATAACAATATTTTTGGCCGCTAGCAGTAAGAAACGGCCTGAGGCCGCTGGCGTTGGGACAACCGGTTGATCTGGTTCAGTTCTTCGGCAAACAAGGGGATAGCTGGGTTGGGGTTTTTACTGTCCCACATAATCGTCATATTACCGTAAGCTTCTTTTCCGTTCATAAAAACAAAACGGATACCGCCTGAACGCAACTGATTGGCGCGCAGCAGGACGGGATCGCCGACCATAAAGGAAACACCGATGCCCGCCTGGACTTGCCAAAGCATGGTGTCAAAATTGGCGGATTTGCAAACGACATTTGGTATGAAGCCGGCTTTTTCACACTGCTTGTGAAACCAGTCGAAGGCTTGCGGATATCTGCTTTTGTCAATGAGAATAAAGGGCTCATCGGCCATGTCGGTTAGTGAAAGGCAATGCTTATTGACATAGGGATGCTTGTGGGGCAACAGAAAGCCCAGCCTGTCCCTGCGGACCACCTGAAAGGAAAACCTGGATTTCAGTTCATTGCCCATAAAGCCGGTGAACCCGATATCAAATTCGCCGCGGGCCAGGGCTTCCTCGATCCGGCTGAGGGGAAGAACCCGGATATCTAAGCTGATATTTGGATACAGCGTCTTAAATTTTCTTATCGCCAGCGGCAAGATCGCATATTCAACGCCAATACAGCCAATTCTTAGCACGCCCCGGAGGCCGCTGTCAGCTTCCCGCGATTTGTTGAAAATAGCATGCATCTTGTCCATAAGCGGTTCAACTTCCTGCAATAAAATGTGGCCGGCGGTTGTTAATCGAACAGTGCGGTTATTGCGGATGAACAGCTGAACGCCCAACTCTTTTTCCAAAACCGCGATTTGCCTGCTTAGAACTGATTGGCCAATATAAAGCTGCTTGGCGGCTTCGGTGAAATTCAAATGATGAGCCGTAACAATGAAGGAGCGCAAGAAAGAGATATCCATTTACCGTTGTCTCCTTTCTATGTGTGAAATATTTAAAATATTGATTCAATTATAGATTTCCCCTGCCAGCTTTGCAACGATTTACCATCTAATTTACGCATTACCAATGAACAGCTTTTTGAATTTTACGGGCTTTTGGTTTGGCTTTATCATAGTACTAGACTTAAAAATCAGAATATAGAAAAAGCTTTTGTCGCTGATGAGAGAAGGGAGGATTGCGATTATGCGGCAGTAGGAGTAAAGAAAACAATATTAACAGAGGAGATGCTAAATCATGCAAACAGGAGAGCAGTTATACGACGAGCACTGGACAAGGCTTACGCTGGCCGCATCCATGCAGCAGCCGGACAGGACCCCGGTTTACCTGCATGCCGGCCCCTTTGCCGTCAGGCAGGCGGGCGGGAAAATGGCCGACCTAGTCACCCATATTGAGTATGGGCAGGAGCTGGCCCTGCAAGGATTGTTGGCGCTAGGCGATATTGACGGCGCCGATATTGTCGAATACCCGGTTATTGCAGGTGTTCCTTTTCTGGGGCACACCAAGCTACCCGGACGTGAGTTGCCGGAGGATATGCAATGGCAAATTGATGAACGCGGTGAGATGACCGAGGACGATTACGACACCATTATCAATAAAGGCTGGAATTATTTCTTTGCCGACTTTTGCCAACGGCATCTGGGCAATGCGCTGGCCGAGCTGCAATATTTTAGTCAAGTAAAAGACGCGGCGGAAAAGAAGTTTAAAGCCGCCGGCATTGTACAATTGTCAAGCATCTTTGCCGGTCCGGCCTTTGGCGCCATTTGCGGCGGCCGTTCTATCAGCAAGTTTATGCGTGATTTACACAGGATTCCCGATAAGGTGGCGGCTGCTCTGGAGGCGGCCATGGAAGACAGAATCGCCAACTTTCAGCAGCAGATACATGCGGCTGACAAGCAGTTTTCCGTCATTCTGGCAGTGGGCCGCGGGGCGGGGGATTTTCTGACCAGGAAGGCCTTCGACCGGTTCGTATGGCCGCATATCAAAAAAATGGTGGAAGTAATGGCGGCGGAAGGGGTGTTTATCCATCTGCACATGGATATGAGTTGGGATCGCTTTTTGGATTATTTTCTGGAATTGCCTAAAGGCAAGTGTATTTTTGCCCCTGACGGTTCTACCAATATGACTAAGGTAAAAGAGGTACTGGCAGGGCACATGTGTGTTATGGGTGACGTTCCCGCTGCCCTGTTAACCCTGGGGACCCCAGAGGAGGTCTACCGGTATAGCAGGAGCTTGGTGGATGATTTCGCCCCCACCGGTTTTATTATGGGCGCCGGCTGCTGTGTACCGCTTAATGCCAGGCCGGAAAATGTTAAGGCAATGATTGCAGCCGCTGCCGGCAAATGACCTTAATTTTATCCAGGAGAGTGAAGGGGAAATGAGTGATAAAAAATACGGCTTTGTTACCAAAGCCGCGGTACTGTCCGTTGCGCTGCTGATGTATACTACGGCAACGACAACTCCGGCCCTGGGGGCCATCGCCAAGGCGTTTCCTGACGTAAGCCCGGATACGGTAAAACAGATCGCCTCCCTGCCTTCATTGATGATGATCGCCGGCTCGCTGCTTACCGGACAGTTGGAACGCTTCATGACTAAAAAGGCTATTTTGTATGTATCCATGACCGTACAGCTTGTTGCCGGCATAATTCCCGCTTTTTACGGTGATATGGCCCTGATTTTGGTTTGCCGGGCTTTTTTCGGGGTTGGCTATGGACTGGTATTCCCGCTGGCGTCTTCGCTTATTGCTGATTTGTTTGACGGTCGCGAGCGGGATACGCTCATGGGACTTAAAAGTGCCGTAGGTGCCGCCGCCGGCATTGTCTTTCAGATGCTGGGAGCGTATTTGGCAGTTATCTCCTGGCGCCATGCATTTTTAGGCTTCCTGCTGATCATCCCTATTTTTCTGATGATATTCTTTAAACTGCCTGAGCCTGAGAAAAAAACGGCGCCGATGGCCGCCGACGGTGCTGTCCAGGCCCGTTTGACACCGGCAACCTGGTATATTTGCCTGCTCAACCTGATTTATAACCTGATCCAGTTCTCTTTCATGACCAATGTAGCCATTGTTATGACAACCGCCAAAATCGGTAATGCCATGCAGGCTGGTATGGTGCTGACCGCGTTTACGGCCGCCGCTTTTGTGGCCGGTCTGGCCTATGGTAAGGTAGCGCAGGTTTTTAAGCGGTATACGGTTGCCCTGGCGGTGGGGCTGGTGGGCCTGGCCTTCCTAATGCTGCTCAATGTGGATACCTATGCCCTGTTTCTTGTAGCCGGAGCAATTTTCGGTCTGGGGTTCGGCACCTATAACCCGGCCGTCACTTTGCTGCTGATCGGCACGGCTCACAAGTCCGCCGCCACACTGGCCTTATCATTTTTTGTCGCGTTGATGGGGGTGGGACAATTTTTATCGCCGATTGCGTTGGGCTTTCTCACCAAAATGCTTGGCTTTGCCGGTCCCCTGGCTGCCTGGCAGCTGGCGGCGCCTGCTTGCCTGGCAGCCGCTGTGATATTGACACTGGCAGCAGCTTTTAACAAACCCAAGCACGAGGGAACGGTAACGATGTAGTTTTTTGCCCCGTTGATTACTGTGCCGGCCAAAGCGGTGGCAGCAAGTCAGAAGAATGATGGCAAATCCCGGGCCGGTGGGAGGGATAAAGGAGGAAAAGAATGGATTTTAAGAAAACCGAAGAACAGGAACTGTTGCTGGAAAGCCTGCGGGAACTGATTGCCCGTGACGGTTCGGAGGAGTATTTCCGGGAATGTGATGAAAAGCATCATTATCCCGAGCGGTTTATGAAAGCGCTGCTGGACGGCGGTTTTGGCCTGCTGGGCATACCGGAGCAATACGGCGGCACTGAGGTGGATAATCTGACGTTAATGATGGTGGCGGAGGAACTGACGAAAGCCGGTGTACCCAGTTACCTGTACGGCAATGCGCTGCCGGTTGACGATATGCTTACTTTCGGCAGCGAAGAACAGAAAAAAATTACCATGGAATATGTTAAGCAGGGGATTATGCCTTTTTGCTTGGGCTTTAGCGAACCGCAGGCCGGTTCGGACAGCAGTGCGATCGCAACCACCTATACCCGCAGTAAGGGTAAAGTTTATATTAACGGTCATAAAACCTTTATTACCGGCGCCAGCCGATCGCCGTATATGCTGTGCATGGCCAGGGACCCTGCCGCCACTGATCCAACCTTTACCATGTGGTTTTTGCCCATGAATGCCCCGGGAATAACGGTGGAGCCTTTGCCCAAGCTTGGCATGAATATGGTGGACAGTTGCGAAGTCTACCTGGATAATGTCGCCGTGACCGAGCAAGACTTAGTTGGCGTAGAGGGAAAGGGTTTTGTCCAACTGATGAAAAATTTTGAAATCGAGCGCCTGATGCTGGCGGCAGCGACAATGGGGGCCGCAGAGTGTGCTTTTGCCGATGCTGTCCGCTATGCCAACCAACGGCTGCAGTTTGGCAAGAAAATCGGCCAGTTCCAGTTAATTCAGGAAAAGCTGACCTATATGGCCATTAAAATTGAAAACATGCGTAATATGATCTACAAAACTGCCTGGGAAAAGGATAACGGTATTTCAATAAAAATATCGTCGGCGCTGGCTAAGCTGTACTGCGCGCAGGCCGCTTTTGAAGTTATTGATGCCGCCATGCAGATCCTCGGCGGCATTGGTTACACGACAGATCACCGCATCTCCCGGCTGTGGCGGGATGCACGCGTGCAGCGGATTGCCGGCGGCACCGACGAAATTATGGTTCACATCGCCGGCCGGGCTATATTAAAAGAATACGCCAAGTAAACCAGGGAGTAATGCAAGTGTTTTTCTATTAGAGAAATGCAGGGGAGGAAAATTTATGGCAACTAGAGCAGTTGTACCGGTCTTCGGGGCATTATCAGGCGTGAAAGTGCTCAATGCGTCGCTGACGATAGCCGGCCCGTTTGCAGCGCAGATGATGGCCGACTTCGGGGCCGATGTTATTTGGCTGGAGAGTCCCTTAATGATGGATATTGCGCGTACCGGTTCGCAAATGCTGGGGCAGCAGGACCGCCGCAACCAGCGGACCATATCGCTCAATATCCCTTCGCCCGAGGGACGCGAAATATTTCTCAGGCTGATTAAGGCCGCCGATATCTTTATAGAAGCCTCGAAAGGCGGCCAGTATGCCAAGTGGGGGCTGACTGACGAGGTGCTGTGGGAGCATAACCCGGCATTGGTTATTGTCCATATTTCCGGCTTTGGCCAGGACGGCATCAAGCGGCATGTGGCCCGTCCCTCCTTTGATCCCATTGCCCAGGCTTTTGGCTGCTTTATGAATCTGAACGGCTTCCCGGACCGGCCGCCCATTGCCGCCGTGCCGTTTGTCGCCGATTATTTTACCGGGCTGTTTGCTTTGGGCGGAGCGCTGGCGGCCTTGTATAAGGCCAGGGAAACCGGCCGGGGCGACAGCATTGATGTGGCCCAGTATGAAACCATGATCCGCCTGCAGCCTTATCTCCTGGATTATATGAATCTGGGAGTTAAACCCCGGCGCGAAGGCAGCCAAAGTGCGGTGCTGGCCGGCTGGGGCAGTTTCCCCTGCCGGGACGGCCAAAACATTTTTATCGCCATCGGCGGCGGCGGTGTTCTTAAGAATGCCCTACAGTTCTTAGGGCTGGAGTTCGGGTCAGCCGAGTTTCCCAGTAACAAACCCAATGTCTTCCGGGATACTCCCGGGGGCGTTCTGCTCACTAAAAAACTGGAAGAATATTGTACTGCCAAAACAGCCGCCGAGGCTGAAGACGAACTTATCGACGCCGGTGTTCCCTGCAGCATCATTATGGATTATGACATGGCCGTAACCCATCCGCACTATCAGGCCCGCGAAGTCTTTATCGAGTGGGAAACCATGGCCGGCCAAAAAATAAAAGGCATCAATACCTTCCCGAAATTTAAAAACAACCCGGGGAAGGTCTGGCGGGCCATGCCCGGGATTGGCATGGACAATGAGGAAATCCTGGCGGATCTGGGGCTGACGGACAGTGAAATACAGAGCTTATATGAGAAAAAGGTAATTGTAAAAAGATAGGCGGTGAACCGGGTGAATGTAATAGCCTGTTACAAAGTTGTGCCTGATGAACAAGATATTGTTGTCTGTCCGGACCGGACCCTGTCCTTTGCGCAGGTCGAGTGGAAAATTGGCCAGTACGATTTACCGGCGCTGGAGGCCGGGCTGCAGCTTGTCGAGGCTGTAGGGGGAAACCTATCGGCGCTCAGCGCCGGTTCCCGGCAATTGGAAAATTCCAAGCTGAAAAAAGGAGTTCTGGCCCGCGGGCCGGCGGAGCTGTTCCTGGTAGTCGATGAAGCCTTGGCCGGCGCCGACTCTCATCAGACGGCCCGGGTGCTGGCGGCAGCTGTTCAAAAGATCGGTGGCGCCGATCTGATATTGTGCGGTGAAGGCTCCGCCGATCTGTATGCCCAGCAAGTGGGTGCGCAACTGGGCGAATTGTTAAACCTGCCGACAGTCAATGCTGTCAGCCGGCTTACGGTTGAGGGCAATAAACTTATTGCCGAGCGTACCCTGGAGGAGGTGGTGGAAGTACTGGAAATCCAGTTGCCGGCCGTTGTCGCGGTGACTACCGATATGAATCAGCCACGCCTTCCGGGAATGAAAGAAATTCTGGCGGCCGGGAAAAAGCCTGTTACCGAGTGGCAGTTGACCGATATTGACGTGACCGGGGGGCTGAGCCGGCCCGTCACGGAAGTTATCAGCACACTGGCGCCGCTGCCGGCCGAGCGCAAACGGCTTATTTTCGAAGGCGAATCCGAGGAAGTAATCGATCAGTTTTATACATGTCTGCGAAAGGTACTGTAGCTATGAAAGGAGGAATTTGTCGCTGATGCATGCAGTGAAAAATGTATGGGTATTGGCTGAAAAACTAGAGGTCTTTGCTGAACTTTGCGCCGGGGCGCGGCAGCTTGGCGAGACCATATCGGCCTTGCTGATCGGGACTAAGAGCGAGGCCGGACTACTGGCCGGCGGAATTGCGGACCGGGTCTACTGGCTGGAGAAAACATCCTCTGACGGTATGCTGGAGGATTATGTGCCGGCATTATCTGAACTCCTTGCCGGGCAGCGGCCGGAGGTGCTCTTAGTGGGTGCCGGCAAACGGGGCAGGCTGATGGCCGGTCGCTTGGCAGCGCGGTTAGGGACCGCTGTACTTAGCGATGTTACGGAATTTGTAATCGTCCAGGGCCGGCTCCAGTGCAAACGACTGGTCTATGGCGGTACGGCTGTCCGCACCGAGAAGGCGGCTTCAGGCACAGTCATTGCTATTGCCGGCAGCGGTGCCTTTAATACGGCGCCTGCTGTTGCCGCTCCGCCGGGTACTATTGCCAGTGTGGCTGCGGGTGCGCCGGGGACGGGAATAAGGTGTCTGGAAAAACGGCCTAAAGGCGGGGTAAAAGTTAATTTAGCGGCCGCCAAACGGGTACTGGCCGTCGGGCGGGGAATCGCCGCGCCGCAAGACCTGAACATGATCACGGAATTCGCCGGCTTGATCGGCGCTGAGCTGGGCTGCACCCGGCCCCTGGCCGAAGGCGTTAACTGGCTGCCCCGGGAACGCTATCTCGGTGTGTCCGGCGTTATGTGCAAACCGGAAGTCTATATTGGGGCAGGCATCTCCGGCCAGGTGCAGCATATGGTCGGCTGTGACCAGGCCGGGACAATCTTTGCCATTAACAAGGATAAAACGTCCCCGATCTTTAGCCAGGCCGATTACGGGGTGGTTGGCGATCTTTATACAATAATTCCGGCCTTGATCGAAAAATTAAAAGGGAAACAGGCAGCACCATGAGCAGCAGTAAATATGAAGTGATTATTATCGGGGCCGGACCGGCCGGGCTGGCTGCCGCCTGTAAGCTGGCCCGGGCCGGAGTGGAAGTTGTGGTGGTTGAACGCGGCGATTATCCCGGCAGTAAGAACGTAAGCGGCGGCGCTCTTTACAGCCGGGTGCTGGACAAACTCATTCCCGGCTTTTGGCAGGAGGCACCGGTGGAACGCTATGTTACCAGTTACATTACTTCCTTAACCACCACCGATGATTACATTAATCTGGAATATAGGGGCAAAGCGCTGGGAGACACGCCTTATAACGCCGTCTCGGTATTGCGCGGCAAGTTTGACCGGTGGCTGGCCGAACAGGCGGAAGCGGCCGGGGCGATGATCGTTACCGGGATAAAAGTGGAAAATGTGCTACAGGACGGCCGGCGGGTTATTGGCATTTGTACCGGCGAGGAGGAAATGCTGGCAGACGTCGTCATTGCCGCCGACGGCATTAACTCTTTCATCGCGCAGGCGGCAGGCTTGCGCGGGCTGATCAAACAGGAGCATTTATCTGTCGGCACCAAGGCCCTGATTGAATTGCCGCAGGATCTGCTGGAGGAACGGTTCCGGCTCAAGGGAAAGGAAGGCGCCGCGTATGCCATTGTCGGCGCAGCCAGCCGCGGGGTGGCCGGCGGCGCTTTTCTGTACACCAACCTGGCCAGCATCTCCGTAGGAGTGGTGTTGCGTCTGGACGATTTGGTCAGGCAGGCGGTCCAGCCGGCCGATGTTTTGGATGAACTGCTGGCACATCCGTTGGTTGCGCCGCTGGTTAAAGACGGAAAAATGGTAGAATATGGCGCTCATCTCACCGGGGAAGGCGGCCTGAACATGGTGCCGTCCAGGCTTTATGCCGCTGGCCTGCTGATTGCCGGTGACGCCGCTGGCTTTACAATCAACAACGGTTTGGTTATCCGGGGGATGGATCTGGCCATCGCTTCCGGGTTGGCCGCAGCCGATACCGTAATTCAGGCTAAAGCCGGCAATGACTTTAGTGAGAACGCTTTAAGCGGTTACCTGCAAAATCTTGATCAGCTGGTTATGCGGGATATGAAGCTTTATGCCCGGATGCCGGCGTTTATGGACAACCGGCGCCTGTACACCCAATATGCGCCGCTTATTACAGATGTCCTTGGCAAAGCCTACCGGCATAACCTGGCGCCGAGGGAGCATTTATGCACCATTGCCGGAAAATCACTGCGCGCCAGCGGCATTTCCCTGCTGAATGTAATCAAAGACGGAATAAAGGGGGCGCGGGCTCTATGAACCGGCTGAGTCTGGCAGATAAGCTGGCTTTGGACAAATTTGCGGTAGATGAGGGCAAGCCCCATATCAGTATCAATAATGAGCTTTGTCAAACCTGTACGGACAGGGCCTGTCTGCGGGTTTGTCCGGCAGGCCTTTACAGTGAACAGGATAACGGGATTATTGTCGAGTGGGCCGGGTGTTTGGAATGCGGTACGTGCCGGGTGGTCTGCAGTCCGGGGGCGATTACCTGGCATTATCCCCGGGGCGGCTTTGGCATTGTTTACCGCCAGGGCTAGAATAGCAGCCGGGAGAGGAAAGAGGACATGAAGGAAAGTGAATTAAAAACCAAAGCCGCTGTATTGTCGGTCGCCTTGCTCTTGTATACCGCCAGTCTGACAACACCGGCCATTGGCGCCATTGCCCGGGCTTTTCCCGGCGTGAGCCCGGAACTGGTCAAGCAAATTGCGGCTTTACCGCCGCTAATGACCATTTTAGGGGCGCTGATTACCGGGCAGTTAGAGCGGTTTGTCAGAAAGAAGACTATTCTGTATTTGGCGATTACCATTGAGTTTCTGTTCGGTGGCATCATCCCGGCTTTATACGGCGACATGACTTTCATTCTAATTTGCCGTGCCATTTTTGGCTTGGGTTATGGTCTTATTTTCCCGTTGGCGTCCTCGCTTGTCGCCGATTTGTATGAAGGGCGGGAGCGGGATAGCATGATGGGCCTGAAAAGCGCCGTCGGGGCCGCGGCCGGTATTGTATTTCAGATGATCGGCGGTTATCTGGCGGTGATTTCCTGGCGCTATGCATTTTGGGGATTTTTATTGCTTATACCCATATTTATCGTGATTGCCCTGGTGCTGCCTGAACCGGTCAGGAAACCTAAACCGGCGGCCAGCGACTCGGCTTTCTGCGGACTGACACCGGGCACCTGGTACCTGTCCGGCCTGAATTTGTTATATAACATTATGATTTTCTCGTTTATGACCAATGTGGCTATTGTAATGGCCGAGGGAAAAATCGGCAATGCCGCCCAGGCAGGGCTGGTGCTTACCGCCTTTACAACCGGTGCCTTTGCGGCCGGTTTGTTCTATGGGAGAATAGCCCGGATTGCCGGCCGCTATACTGCGGCGCTGGCAGTCGGGCTGGTTGGCCTGGCCTTTCTGCTGCTTATCCGGGTACATACCTATCCGTTGTTTGTCCTGGCCGGCATTATTTTTGGCCTGGGCTTCGGCATTTACAATCCGGCGCTTACGTTGCTGGTGGTCGGCAGTGCCCATCCCTCGACAGCTACCCTGGCCGTATCCGTATACATTGCTTTTCAGGGCATCGGCCAGTTTTTATCGCCCATTGTGCTGCTCTATATCACCACGGCGCTTGGACTGCACGGCCCGCTGGCGGCCTGGACGGTTGCCGGTCCGGCGCTGCTTGCCGCCAGTATGGTTATTATCCTGCTGACGGCCTTGCTCAAGCCTAAACACAGGCCGGTGATTCCCGGATAGTGCCTCATGCTTAGAAAGAAGGTGAATGTATGAGACAATCCCGGCTGGAATGCCTGCAAACCGTTCTGCCGTTACTGCCGCTGCTGTTTGTGGAGCCGGTCAGCATTTCCTTAATTGACCTGGAAACGTTAGTGGTTATTGACAAGGTGGAGCATCCCAGCCTGCAAAACTTGACAACCCAACTGCCGCCAAGCTTTCGCGAGACGAAATCTTATAAGGCATTAACAGCCGGACGTCAGGTCGTGGTCCGTATTCCCAAAGGTGTTCACGGCAGTCTGGTCGCTAATGTTACCATCGGTGTACCGGTTTTTGATGATGATAACAAACAGGTGGTGGCCTACATCGGTGTGGTCTGTTCCACCGAAAAGTATGATGAGCTTATTAATTCCGGACAGGAGATCCTAGCCGCTGTCGAAGAACTGGCTGCTTCCACCGAGAGCCTGGATCTTAGCGGCCGGCAGCTCGCAGCCATGGCGAAAAAAATGAACGCCGATACAAAGCAGGTAAAGGAAGATGCGCTTGCTGTCGGCAGTATATCCAATGAAATAAAAAAAATCTCTGTTTCGACCAATATTCTGGGGATAAATGCCGCGATTGAGTCGGCGCGGGCGGGAGAACTGGGGCGGGGGTTTAACGTTGTCGCCACAGAGGTGCGGCAATTAGCGGAGAATACCAAGAACTCGGTTATTGATATTGAAGCCAAAATTAAGCATGTACATCAGTCGATTACCGGACTTACCGGCTCCATTAAAGCCATGAGCGATTACTGTGAAACACAGGCTGCAGGGATTGGAGAACTAAAACTGGCATTAGCCCAGATTGCGCGGATGGCGGAAAACCTTGTCAAGCTGGGCACTGTCGATATGGCTGATAAAGGTTGACTACGGGTAGATTTTCTCTGCTTTGCAATCGCTAAGCTCTGGCGGGCTGCCATTGCACCAATACATGCTTATTGACCAGGGAAGGAGGGGCAGCAGACCGATAGCACGGGGGTCCTACAAGCAAATTTATAAATGTAAAGGTGGGGGAGAACATGAAAAAAAGTATCATGGCATTACTTATAGTGGCTATCATTTGTATTGCCGGGGTGGCGCTGGCAGCTGCCAATCCCTTCGATGACGTGCCGGAGAACCACTGGGCGTATGCGGCCGTGAATAAGCTGGCGAAAGACGGGGTGATTGACGGCAGCGGTTACCGCATTTTCGGAGGTGACAGGCCTATGACCCGTTATGAGATGGCGCTGGTGGTTGGCAAAGCAATCTCAAATGCCGCCAAAGCAGACGCCGAGAATAAGGTGCTTATCGACAAGCTGAGCAATGAGTTTCAGACAGAGCTTGAGAATCTTGGTGTACGTGTCAAGGCATTAGAGAAAAAGAGTGAAAAACTAACCGTTTCCGGTTTCCTGCATCTCTCAGAACAGGTATGGCGCAACTCCGGTGTTTATGAGGGCAGTTATTTCGCCGCCGGCAAAAATCCCGGTTACGGGTCGGAAAGCCCCCATGCGGATGACGGGCAATGGCTGGCCCTGGGAGTCGATCTGTTTACCAAATACAAAGTCAATGACAAATGGCAGCTGGTTATTCATGACGATCTTACCCGGGATGCGCAGAGCGGCAGTTTCGCTGTCAATTCAAGCGCCTCCGACGGCCTGCTTTCCGGGCAGCAACGCGGTTGTGAAATATATGCGCTGGGTACTACCGGCGTTACTAATGTCAAGGTTGGTAAATTTGATTATGTACCGGTCTATGGCATGTTTTTATGGCCTGATAACAAAGCCGTTGTCGGAGCCCAGTTCTCGGTGGGTAATCCTCAGGCCCTGAAGGCAACGGCAACCTATGGCTATTTGCGGAAAAGCTGGTCAGGCACCACGGTTAACCCGCGCATTCTGTCCGGCACTACCGATAACCGCTATGCCGCCCTGGAACTCACGGCAGCCATTGCCAAGGACGCCAATATCAAAGCGGCCTATCATATGGTTAGAAACGACGGCAACTATACGAATTCTTTAAGCGGGGCCACTGATGTGGTCAAGCCCTATGCCACTGACATGCGATTCTGGGAATTAGGCGCAGACAAGATGCTTACCCCGAAACTGAAACTATACGGAGAAATTGAACGCTCCAATGCCGACTCCGAGAACAAAGCGTTTATTGTCGGCCTTACTTACGGCAAAGCCGATATTAATACTCCCGGGTCATTCTCCATTACCGGCCGCTATGTTCACTGGGATGTTAACTCCTCTGTAAACCATGGTACCTGGATGGCTGGCCAGGCTCACGGGGCAAAAGGTCCGGAACTCGCCTCGAATTTTATTATTGATAAAAATATTGGAATTATGACCTGGATTAACTACATGTCACCCACCGACGGAACTTCCGGTAAAATCAGAACCATAAAAACTGAACTGGATTTTTATTTTTAACACATAGCGGCTTATAGGCTGCTGACAGCAGTGAGTAAAGAAAAAGAACAGGAGCGAGGAAGAATGAAACCTACGCAAGCTTTGCTTGAAGAGCGTACGGCGCGGGTCAGAAAGGCCATTAACCTGGAAAAGCCTGACCGGACCCCGCTGCTCCTTACAGCCGATGCCTTTTGCGCCAACCATTTGGGTGTTAAAATGTCTGATTTTGTGTTTGATGTAGAACTTTCGTCAGCAACCATTTTTAACTCTCTACAAAGGCTGGGCGATGTGGATGGTACCGGCGGCGCCTTTTGCGGCGCGCGTCTATTTCCCCTGATGGCCTATGCCAAAATGAAATTGCCGGGCGTGGAACTGCCGGACAACGCATTTTGGCAGGTTGACGAACAAGAGATAATGACAGAAGCTGATTATGACACTATTTTGGAAAAGGGCTGGAATGCTTTTAGTCAGGAACTGCTGGTAAACAGGCTGAAACTGCCGGTGGCGGACTTAATTGCCGCAACGGCCAAGCTGCCTAAGCTTCGGCAAAATTTTGTTGACGCCGGCTATGTGGTTTATATCGGGGCCGGTGCATCTATTACGGTTAACGAATATCTCAGCGCGGCCCGTACATTTCCCAAATTCCTGCGGGATTGCTTTAAAATGCCGGATAAAGTAGAGGCGGTACTGGATGTAATATTGGCAGAAACGCTGGAGAAAATCCGGAGCCAGATCCGTAATGCAAACTCGCTGGTGGTATTTGTGTCGCCTTCGCGGGGAGCCAGTCAATTCTACTCGCCTAAATTATGGGAACGATTTATCTGGAAATACCTCAAAGCCACTGTTGACGCTATTATTGCCGAGGGGGCTATCGCCAATATTCATATTGACGGTAACTGGGAACGTGATTTGGCGTATTTCAAAGCCTTCCCTAAAGCCAAGGCGGTATTTGAAACCGACGGCGCCACTGACATATATAAGATCAAAGAGGTATTGGGAGACCGGATGTGCATTAAGGGGGATGTCCCGGCCGCCCTGCTTACGGTCGGCAGCCCGGAGCAAGTCTATGACTACTGTGTGAAACTGATCAGGGATATGGGGCCGGGATTCATTCTGGCCACCGGCTGCACCGTACCGCCGAATGCCAAGGTGGAGAATGTAAAAGCCATGGTGGCGGCCGCCACCGGCAAGTAAAGATATAGAGCTACCGGTGCAGTAGCGCCGGTAGGCAGGTCTTAAAGATAATTGCATACTAGGGCAGTTAGTGAATGTTACAGCCCTCGGTGCATGGCGCCGAGGGCTGTAACATTCATAGTATGAGCAGATATTCCAGCCTACTTTGGTAGAACAAATGCGGGGTGACGACTGCATAACCTTGAACAAAGGCGGCGCACCTAAACCGATATTTCTGGTGCAGGGTATATAATGTAGAAACAGGGGGATGAAATAGAAGACATTTATGGGATATATTGGAGAGTAGTTACAAGTAGATAAGCTACCGGTCAAGTAAGGGCTAAAAAAAAGCTTGGGTAACGGCCTACAGACCTTACGTTACGGGAAGGCTGCCAGTTATGTTATGGATTCCTTTTAGTGAATGAAAGACCTGCGGGTTATTATGTATAGTATCCGGGAACATTATCTAGGGTGATAATATGGATCAAATTGCAGAGATTGAGGCCATAATTGAAAAATTGCGGATTCGTTTGCACGATACGGCCCGAGGTAAGTGTTTTACCGATCCGGAAGTAGTAAGGAGTTGAATAAACTACTCAATGAGTATGAGCGCTTAATCAGCAAGAAGTGTAGATAATTTGACGGTAGATGCCAGTGTACTTTACCCCTGTATGTGTTACAGGTACTAAAGAATATGAATTATAATTACGTATTGACAATTATTATTTTTTACGTTATATTTATTCCAAGGAAACATTTTCATATTGTTTCAGGGAGATGATTACAATGGCAAACGTCTATTGCTATAAAGGATATTGTGATGATAGCCGCGAGGAAGGAAAATTAGCAGCTTCAGATAAATTTTTAATCATAGGCGGATATGTTTTAGTATTGGCGGCGCTTATAGGTATCACATTATATGGAGTATCGCAGGGAATCTACGTAGATCCAGTATTGCTGCCGTAGTTAAAAGCCCCGGTCAAAGGTTTATTTGATCGGGGCTTTGCCTTGTCAAACGTGCAGAAAAAATGGTTCTCTGTAAGCTGCAACCCGGCGGCAAGAGAGCCATTGCCATATTCTGAGTAATTACTTGCCCGGTAGTTGAGGCTTGTCCGGGGTATTTTTCTCTTTTGCGCTTTCGCGATTGGCGTTATACTTTGGATCGCCGAAAGTAACTTTTTTTGATTTATCTTTTATGTCTTGCTTGAATAGAGAAAT
This sequence comes from Sporomusa aerivorans, assembly GCF_041428895.1. Lineage (NCBI taxonomy): Bacteria > Bacillati > Bacillota > Negativicutes > Selenomonadales > Sporomusaceae > Sporomusa > Sporomusa aerivorans. Next base: position 6,141,724 of record NZ_CP156926.1, on the reverse strand, counting down.
AACAATCACCTCCTGCTGTTAGTTTGTCCTGAATTACCAAATTTAAACTAGAGTCAAAAATGCATTGTGACGTAAGCTGCTGCAGACAGGTGCATTCTCTCATAAACTATTTTTTTGTCTAAAACAGGGACAAAAGTAGTGCAAATTTAGGACTTTGTTCCTAAAATGTGTTATAGTTTTCGTATAGGAAGTATTTTGGAGGTAAGTATTCTTATGCGAATAGCAGTATTTGACGATTTAATTAATAAGAAAAATGCCGTAGACAGCCCGGAACCTTTACAGGCTGAAGCTGCAAAAGATATGAATTTTAGCAATTGTATAAACTGCCCCGGACTCTGTCTAAAGTGTATAAAGCATCTATTTGACACGATTAATGTTAATTTTAGCGAAAATAGCTGCCGCCTAGTCTATGTTTTGAGCGGTAAGATAAGACTTGTTTTTCCCAATGCACAAATGGAAAAACAGCTTGACGCCAATGGCATAATGTTGATATCTAATGAGACGAAAGTAATAATTGAGAATGAAGATGATGTCCTGGCAAACTTCGTAGTTAAGTGCCTGGATGTAGTAAAGGCAAAAATATCGGAAAACATAGATCCCTTAAACTGTAGTATGGGAAGAATGATATCAACCTGATTGAACAATTTCAAACTATCCTAAACGAGGAGTGAAGTGGCGTGTTTTTAGCTCGCGAATTGGCTAAGCAGCAGTTGCCCCGGCGACGAAATCCCTGGCTTGTGCGAAGCTGCATAGTGGGAATCCTTCTGCTGGCATATACAGTTGTCGTCTTAGGTTTTCGTTAATTTTTAATGCTGGCAGGTTTAACTGCATTCTTCATAATGCGTAGTTTTCTTGGTCTGATGTTATTTACTGGAACGGAGTTTTTTCGGCGTAAACGGCAGAATGAATAATGCAGATTCTACCTGCTAAAATGGAAATAAAATGTCTCTGGACAAGATAGAACGCCTGATATATAATAAAAAACGTTGCTGCTGTACTTTTCCCGGGCCGGCAAGTTGACAACCGCCCTGGTAATAGATATAATAAGACGGTAACTGATAAAAAAACTGTGTAGATTCCAGTTTTTACAGCTTGCAATGTTTGGACAAATAAGATATAATAATATCCTGTTGAGAGCACCTGGAGAGATGTCCGAGTGGTTGAAGGAGCACGCCTGGAAAGCGTGTGTATTCGAAAGGGTACCGAGGGTTCGAATCCCTCTCTCTCCGCCATAAATACCAAACAATCGGGCCGGCATCGGCTTTTTGTTTTCTAGGCCGGGCTATAGTAATGCCGGGTCTTACGCAATAGGAACTCATGAACCGCGTCAGGTCCGGAAGGAAGCAGCGCTAAGTGACCATTCTTATGTGCCGTAAGGGCGCCTGGTGGTTGCTATGGTCCGTCGTGGAAAGCAAGGCCGACGGCCCGGATTTTGAATAATGACTGATGAAAGCAGCCTAAAATAACGGCTGCTTTTTTATTTTTTCAATTCATTTTAGGCAGTTGATTACTATGACAAATTATTTGCTAAATTTTGTTATTTCAACAATGTTCGACATACAGGACAATGATAAAAAGGAAAGAATATTACAATACAGGATTTATATTATCAGTAATGGATTGCCAAGCAGGAGGCCACTATGATTCGCCAAAAAACGACGCTGTTGTTTAGCTGGATTATCGGCTTGAGCTTACTGGCGTTCGCATTCTTTAATATCGGCAACTACTATCTATTATCGAAAGATTATTATGAGCGAATTATAGTAGAAAATCGGATGCACACCGCGACTGTAGCTTTTGGTGTATCTTCTTTTTTTGATACTACCTACCGTGTTGTGGGGGAAATGGCTCAGGCCCTGGAGCTTCGTAATATGGAACCGGCGCAGCAACAGGGATTCATTGAAGAGCGTTTCTCGCAGCACGGTTTTTTTGATAATATTATTGTTCAACGTGTGCCGGACGGTATTCAGACGGCGCGGATCAAAGGCGACCTGATTTTTCAGCCCGAGAACTGGTGGTTTAAAAAAACGGTACAAGAGCAAAAACCTTTTGTCAGTTCTTCCTTTTATTCCTCCGGTTTTGATTTTAATCGGCCTGTCATTACCAATAGCGTCTGTTTTCCGGTTAGGCAAGGCGATACTATGGTTGCGGTTTTGGCCGGTATGCTGCGTACTGATGAACTGCAGGAATACGTTGGCCGCTATTACCGGGGTGATGATCGCTTTACCTATATACTGGATGATGAGGGAAAAGTCATCGTTCATCTGGAAAATGAAAATACCAGGGCGATACATAATTATAAAACGGGTAAAAAAGAACTGGTAGCTTATGATACAAGCGGCGTTCCGGCACTATACGGGAACGACTATCAATTGGAGCAGCAGGATTTTGCTGTTCCTGCCGGTTTTCAGAATGCGGTTTTGCAAGCCCTAAATGGTATTACCGGTGAACTGGAATATCAGGATGCTAAGGGAAACGTATTTATATGCAGTTTTGCGCCGGTGAGGATGCCCGGTTATTCGGCGTCCTGGGCAGCCGTCACTGTTCAGAGTAAAGACCGGGCGCTGGCTGCGCTGCGCGAAGCCGCAATGGCCAATGGTATGCTTTCCTTCGTAATATTTGCCGGGCTAACTTTTTTACTGCTGCGTCAAGGCCGGGAGATCGAGCAGGGGGTTTATAAGCTGGCGGAGAATAACATCGCGCTGGCAGCTGAAGTGATTGATCGCGTTCGGGTCGAAGCCGAGCTAACCGCAGCTAACGAGGAACTAACGGCTATGAATGGTGAACTGACGGTAGTTACCGGGCAGTTACAATATACTAACGAACAAATGATGCGCGAAATCGAAGTCCGGCAGAGTGCAGAGGGACAACTACGCCTTCGTGAGTGTCAATACCGGGCCATGGTGCAATTGTTGACAGACACCAATGCGGAATTAGATACCCAGATGCAAACAATACTGGATAGTGCGCTGCAATTGGCAAGTGCAGCGGATGGCTCAATTGCACTATTTGAGAATGAAGTTGCCATCATACGTTATGTGAGAGGAATACACACTCCGTTATTAGATACAAATCTGCCAATACAGGAAGGACTATTTCCCCGGGTCCTGCGGACCGGCCGCCTGCATTATGTCCGGGAATACCAGCGTTTCCCCGAGCGCAAACAGGGAGAACTGTGGAGAAATCTGCGTACAGCTGTAATGGTGCCATTACGGGATGAACAGAAAGTGACCGGATGTTTAATGCTTAGCTGGTCGGACACAATTCGCGAGATGGAAGCAGATGAACTGGAACTGCTGCAGCAGTATGCCGATTTAGCTTCACTCGCTTTATATGGCGCCCGCTTCCGGGAAAATTTGCGTCAGGAACTGGTGGAACGGAAGCTGTTGCATGAGAAGATAAGCTATATGGCTTTTCACGATACCTTGACCGGCCTACCCAACAGGGCCAGTCTGATGAACCGGCTGGAACTGGAATTGACGGCAAATGAAAAAGTTTTGCCGGCGGGTATGGTGATGTTTATTGATCTGGATGACCTGAAAAGTATTAATGATAACTTCGGTCATTCCGGCGGAGATCAGGTAATTGTAGATACCGGACGACAAATACGGGAATGTTTGGGCCATGATGTGTATATTGCCCGTCTGGGCAGTGACGGGTTTATCGTTTTGTTGCCGGAATATCAGGAGACAGCCGGCATTGCCCGGCTGGCGGAAAGACTTACAAGTCATTTACGCAGGGACTATTCCATCGGTGCTATTACCATACAGTTATCCTCAAGTATCGGTATTGCCAGATATCCGCAGGATGGTACTACTGTGGAAGAATTACTGAAAAAAGCAGATATGGCCATGTATGCTGCAAAAGCAGCCGGCAGAAGCTGCTGGCGCTTTTTTGATCCGGTAATGCTCAAAGATGCTCAGGAAAAACTGCTGTTGACCAACAGTCTGCGCCGGGCGGTGGAAAACCGGGAATTTACCCTTGTATATCAGCCTCAGGTTGAAATTGCCAGCGGCAAAGTGACTGGCTTTGAGGTGCTATTACGCTGGCATAGTCCCGAACATGGGAACGTTTCACCGGCAAAGTTCATTCCGCTTGCTGAAGAAAGCCGGTTGATTTTTTCCATCGGCGAGTGGATTTTGGGCAAAGCTTGTCAATTTATTGCCAAACTTACGCAGCTGGGGTATCCTAAACTGCGAGTGTCGGTCAATCTTTCGACTAAACAATTGGCAGATAAAGAATTGGTCAATATTATCCGCAGGCTGATTGCCCATGCCGGTTTTACGCCGCAGCAACTGGAACTGGAGATTACGGAAAGCGCGTTATTGACATCGCTGGAGGAGGGCGTAAGTACACTGCGGCAATTGGAAGGATTGGGACTCCGGATGGCACTGGATGATTTCGGCACAGGCTACTCTTCCCTTACCCACTTGCGGCTGTTTCCTGTAGAAACATTAAAAATCGATAAATCGTTTATCGATACAATTCCAGGCCCGGATGCCGTCCTGGTAAAGTCACTTGTGAAATTTGCCCAGGAATTAAATATGATTGTAGTGGCCGAAGGCGTGGAGCGTCAGGAACAGCTGGCTTATTTGGCAGACTGCGGCTGTAATATAATTCAGGGATATTTGATGAGCCGGCCGCTGCCGGAAAAAGAAGCATTGGAGTTTTTATTCGCTCGTAACTCAATTCGGTAATTTGTTGAATGAACTTGGGAGGAAGAGCAGTGCATAGGTTGCTTGCGTCTTTTATGATAGTATTGGCGGGAGCCTTCGTTATGGTGAGCGGGGTACTGACCGGTTGCTCACCTGCGGGGGGACGCGGTGATACAGCGTCCGGTTCAAAAGTTATTTTGAAACTTGGTACTGAAACGGCTGTTGGCTCGCCGGAAACCAGAGGAGCGCAGAAGCTAGCCGAATTAGTCAGGAAAAATTCAAACGGAACTTTGGAAATAGAAGTTTACGAGGATGCCAAACTGGGTACAATGAGGGAACGCAATGAGGGTATGCGGAGCGGCGCCATAGACATGGGAACCTCATCGGTAGGATTTCTGGCTAGCTATGAGCCTGTTGCCGGTATATTTGATCTACCTTATCTTTATACCGGCAAGGCGCATGAGATGCGGGTTTTTGACGGGGAGATCGGCAGGGAAATCGACCGCAGACTGCGGGAACACGGCCTCAGGGTTCTGTGCTATTTTGATGCCGGTACTCGCCAGATTACCAATAACATCCGGCCGATAAACACTCTGAATGATCTTAAGGGAATGCGGCTCAGAGTACCGCAGAGCGAGGCTAGTATTGAAGGTTTTAAAATACTTGGTGCAACGCCTACGCCTATGCCGTTTGGCGAAGTATATATGGGCTTGAACAAGAATGTGGTTTCCGGACAGGAGAATCCGGTTTCCTTAATCCTGTCCAATAATTTTTATAAGGTCCAGAAATATTTGTCGTTAACCAATCATCAATTGTTTATGCAGGTTTTACTTGTTAGCGAGAAATCCTGGCGAAAGCTATCAGCGGAACAACAGGCAATATTACTGACAGCGTCATGGGAGGCAGAAGTCTATGAACGGGAAATTGTCGCCCGGGAAGAGGTGGAATTGCTGAGCATACTTAAGGAAAAAGGAATACAGGTTAATGAGGTGGCTAATCAGGGCGAGTTTGCCGCCCGGGCAAAATCATTACAGGAAATATATATTAAACGACTAGGACAGCCTGCCAAAGATTTGTTTGAGAAAATTGATGCTTTACGCTAATAGTAAGCTCGTTTCGGCAAGCTGAAACGAGCTTACGTTACGAAAAAAAGTATGGTCAGCAGTTTCCGGTGAATATTCTATATATCAGGATGAACAAATAGATAAATTATTTTCCCGAAAAAGGGAATTATTTTAGTGGTGTTGAATATAAACCATCTAGCATAGCTGGAGTCTTTTCGGGTGAGGAGGTGGTAGGATGGCCTATGTAGCGTTGTATCGCAAATGGCGCCCCCAGGATTTTGATAATTTGGTTGGTCAGGAGCATATTAGTGTTACACTGAAAAATGCCATTGCTACCGGTAAAATTGCCCATGCCTATTTGTTTTCCGGGCCGCGTGGCACAGGCAAGACCAGTACTGCCAAGATTCTGGCCAAATCATTAAATTGTGAGCAGGGGCCAACATCCACCCCCTGTAATCACTGTGCCAACTGTGAAAAAATTAATGCCGGCTCATCAATGGATGTATTCGAGGTAGACGCTGCCTCCAACCGGGGGATTGACGAGATTCGGGACCTGCGGGAAACGGTTAAGTTTGCGCCGGTGGACGGTCGATATAAGGTATACATAATTGATGAAGTGCATATGCTGACAACCGAGGCCTTCAATGCGCTCTTAAAAACGTTGGAGGAACCGCCAGCCCATGTGGTTTTTGTACTGGCGACAACTGAGCCGCATAAAATCCCGGCGACCATTCACTCACGCTGTCAGCGTTATGACTTTAGACGGATCAGCGTTAGGGAGATTGAACAGCGTTTGGCGGCGGTAGCCGGGCAGAGCGGGATAGAGGCGGATGCCGAGTCGCTCAGACTTATTGCTGCTCAGGCTGACGGCGGTATGCGGGACGCGCTTAGCATTTTGGACCAGTGCGCTACTCTTGAAAAAGCTGCTGTCATAACAGCGGCGCATGTTCGCCAGCTCTTGGGCTTAATCGGGCATGAGTGGGTATGGCAGTTAACCGATGCCGTGGCAGCGCGGGACGCGCACAATGTTCTGGTAAAGCTTGACGAACTTATCAATATGGGCAAGGATGTGCGGCAATTGCTTGTTGAGATGGCGCTGCACGCCCGCAGTCTGATGTTGTATAAAGCAGCTCCGTCGATCGAAAATATTGAGGTATACAGTGATGATAAAGCTGTGCTTGCAGCCCAGAGTGCCAAGTTCAGCCATCAGGAACTTGTGACCATGCTTGATATACTGCACAACGCTGCCAACGAATCGAAATGGGCCAGCGAGCCGCGTATTGCTGTAGAGATGGCGCTGCTTACCCTGTGCCGGCGGTCTGAAGACAGCGACCTTGCCGCGCTGATGGAGCGGGTGGCGGCATTGGAAGCTAGATTAGCCGGCAGTCCGGCAACGGTGACAGAACGAGCCAGTGTTGGTATTGCCAGCCAGCGGCCTGTCGTCCCGCCGCGTGAGCAGCAAGCGCCGATTCCGGTGCAAGCGCCGGATGTTTCCCTTAGACAACAACAACCGCCGCCGCAAGCATCTGTTGCACCTGCTAAGGCGCCGGAGCCTGCGCCGGTGGAACCACCGGCAGGCAGCAATGTTGATAGCGGTAACCTGAAAGAGGTGTGGTCAGCCGTTCTAAAGGATCTTATGACCAGCGGCAAACGGTCGGTTCATGCTTGTGTCATGCAAGGGCAATTAGTTGGACTTAACGATACCCAGGCCATGGTGCGGTTTGCGGCTACATTTCCCAAGGAGCGTACCGAGAAGGACGATTACCGGGCGATTGTAGAGAAAACCCTGACGCAGGTTACCGGGCATCCGGTAAAACTAATCTGCTCGCTGGGGGTTGACATGCCGGCAGCCAAGCCAACCGTACCTGCGCCACAGGCGCCGCCCGGGCAGGCGACTCAGGCCGTTCAGTCAGCCGGTGAACATGATCCGGGTATGGACCACCCGGCCGTCAAGCAGGCGCAAATGATGTTTGGCGGCAAGGTAATTAAAATAGAAGAATAAAATTAGCTTAGGAGGCTGATACCATGTTTGGAAATATGGGAAATATGGCGGGAATGATGAAGAAGGTGCAGAAACTTCAGGCCGATATGGCTAAGCTGCAGGAAGAGCTAAAAGCCAGGACTATTGAGGTTTCTACCGGTGGTGGAGCAGTGAAAGTCACTGTGACCGGTGAAAAAAAGATCCAGGCAATTAAAATAGCCCCTTCTGCCGTTGATCCGGAGGACGTGGAAATGCTGGAAGACTTAGTGGCTGCTGCTGTTAATGAAGCCATGTCTAAAGTCGACGATATGATGTCGCAGGAAATGGGCAAATTAACCGGTGGTCTTAATCTGCCGCCGGGAATGTTTTAATAGTGAGCTATATTGCCCCCATTGCCAGGCTTGTGGAGCACTTTCGCCGCCTGCCCGGCATTGGGCCGAAATCGGCTGCCAGGCTGGCTTATCATGTACTTAAGATGGATAAAGCTCAGGCGACAGCGCTGGCGGAAGCCATACTGACTGCCAAAGAACGGGTAGGGTATTGCTCGGTTTGTTTTGACTTAACCGATACCGATCCTTGCCAGATTTGCCGCGCCGAAGTCCGGGATAAATCCGTTGTCTGTGTGGTCGAGGACCCCAAAGACGTTACTGCCATGGAACGCACCCGTGAGTTTAAGGGTTTGTATCATGTGCTGCATGGTTCACTTTCGCCGTTAGAAGGCATAGGGCCTGAGGATATTAAGATTAAGGAACTGCTGGCCAGGATCGGCGGCGGGGTTCAGGAGGTCATCATGGCTACCAATCCCAATGTTGAGGGTGAAGCAACCGCCATGTATATCGCCAAGCTTTTAAAGCCGCTCGGTGTTAAGGTTACCCGCATTGCTCATGGCTTGCCGGTAGGCGGTGACTTAGAATACGCCGATGAGGTCACCCTGTCTAAGGCGCTGGAAAATCGGCGCGAAATGTAGGCATGTTTATACCTGCCTGTTTATGGGAATACTATAAACAGGGGGAGATGTGCATGAAATCAGTAATCATGAATTTAGTTGGCGGCCTATTACCGCAACCTGCGCCTGTTTGCAAATGCCAACCCTTGGCGGAGCAGCTCGAACAGGCCCGGCAGGAGTGGCTTAGCGCCCTGAACTATTATAATGATGTTTCCGATGCCGACTTGGTGGATTATGCCGCCTATCTCATTCAGGCTGCAGAAAAAAAATATACATATCTGCTCAAACGCGCCCGCCAGGAAGGGATTCATTAACCACCGGCAGATCGTTTATACAAAATACCGGATTTTGTCCGGTATTTTTCATTTTTAAGGACTGGCCAACATATAGTGTGATAAGTAAACATTATAAGAATTATGTTGGAGGGATCAGGATGATGGTATGGCGTAGACTGCTGGGGCTGTGGAATAATGAGCGACCCGACTCGAGGGAGTCGGTTAATATGGCGGCCGTTGTCGATCAGGCCCGGAGAGACTGGCTGTATGCCCAAAATTACTACAAGACAGTTACCGACCCGGACTTGGTGGATTATGCAGCTTTTCTCATCAAGGCTTATGAAAGAAGATATATTTACCTATTAAAGAAAGCGCGTCAGGAAGGTTTTTATTACCCGAACGGCATGGCTTTGTCGGGGATAATGGATGCCGGAACTGTACGCCAGGTGCCCTGACGTGATAAAATATAAGCAAACTTTGCTTGAAAGGGGAACTCATGATGCATTTTTTACCGGCTGGCTTGGAATTTAACGTTATTGTCGCCTATGCATTTGGGATTATATTAATATATCTTATTGGCCGTATGTTTTTAATGCCGTTAAAACTGGTATTTAAGCTCATATACAACGGGTTAGTTGGGGGCGTAATGCTCTGGGCTGTTAACTTTGTCGGCGCCTATATCGGCTTTACGATTGGCATTAATCCGATCACTGCACTTATTGCAGGCTTCTTGGGGTTACCAGGAGTTGTTTTGCTTATTTTGTTTAAAATATTTATTAACTAGCAAGGCGGCAGACCTGGTGTAAGCCTATTGAATGGACAAGGAGTGTTGGCGATTGAATATTGTAAATAACACACAGCAGCCGGAGCCAATCATTGAAGCCTATGTTGGCGAGTATGCCAGCGGCAAAAGTGAAAACGCGGTAAACCGGGCCATTTACCTGAGAAAGCAAGGCTTACCGGTGACCATTGTGGATTTGGATACAGTAGAACCATGTTACACACTCCGGCCTATCAAAAAGGAAATGGAAGAACTGGGTATAGATGTTGTGGCCTGGGAAACCCGGGATACTACCGGTCTGGGTGAAGCGGGCAATGTAATTAAAGGGTCTATGCGCTGGGTGCTCAGGCGTAAAGGCAATATTATTATGGATGTGGGCTATGGTGTTCACGGCGCCAGGATCTTCAACCTGGTCGAAGGGGCCTTGGATAACCCCTATTTAAAAATTATTGCTGTACTTAATATGTCGCGTCCATTTACGTCCACGGTTGATAATATCCTGGATTACGTTGCGACGTTGGGACGAGTGGATGCTGTACTGAATAATACGCACATGGCGGAAGAAACCACTGTTGAAATTGTGCAGCGGGGTGCTGAAGGTGTAACCGAAGCAGCCAGGCTCTTAGGTGTGCCGGTGGTAGCCACCGCGGCGGTTACAGAAATTGCTGAACAGATTGGTCCCGCAGACTGTATGGGCAATCCGGTGTGGCAACTGGAACGTATTATGCCCAGAACATTCTGGTAGGGGAAAGATATACAACTTAAACAGGATTTTGTATGGGTAGTGTATGAATAGGTGCAGAAATCACTGGGCAAAATAGCCATTATCCATTTCTAAGCAAAGGTTAGTGACAGAAGGGGGATACTATGGCCACTATTGCCCAATTAGACGAAAAAATCAATAAAATTTACCGGGATATACAACAGGCGGTTGACCTGACAATTGAGATCAGAGCGCAATCACCTGAGCATAAAAATAATGCTGCTCAGCTTTGGGAAAGATTCCTTGGACAGTTTTTTAGTTATCTCAAACTGAGAAGCAGAGAGTCCAAAGACAATCTGTTAGCCGGAATATCCTGGACTCGCCTTAAACTTTTCTGAAAGTTGGCAGACAGTACATTTGACCATCGGATAGAATTCAGCTCCCTGTGGGCACTATAGGCAATAAGGGGGTGTTAAAAATGTACTGGATGCTCATGCGACCGGTGATCGGCTGGGGTGCTTTCCTGTTAGTCCATGCCATTGGAATTCCTCTTGTTTATAGTCTGGGTAAAGCGGTGGGGAAAGAACAAGCTGAGCCGGCCTATGCCGGTGAGCGCGGCTGCGACGATATGTAGCGGTTATTTGATTTGTCCGGATTGGTTTGACGATTTACAACACAGCGTAGCAGCAGCCTGCACTCTATTTAGAGAGTGCAGGCTGCTTTTTTTACAAAAAGAATTTATTTTATGCTCATTCGCCGATAGTGCTTCATATAATAGGGGTAATAGAATCCGAGGAGGGGTCGTACGGTGCTAAAACCGGATTTCCAGGACCTTTTAGTGAACTTTATTTATATTAATCTGCCCGCTCTCATGAACCCGGAAAGCACGGTTGTAATTGTTGACGTGCCTACGGAGACGGCGCCCAGCACAACCACAATTGAGTTTACACCTGAAGTTTTAGCAGCGCTTAAGACCTATGTCTTCAATAATTTTGATGCTTTGGGGCTGCCTCCTGATATTCAGACAATAGTAAGTCAGTTTTTTGCTATAAACAACTCGATAAGTTAGCAAAATACATCACGTATTTCAGGACTTTAGCAATTTTGCGCTTCTTCCAAGTGAATACAGCCGGGAGGGGCGCCGAATAACGTTTCGATGAGCTTGGCCGCAATAATTCGCTTATTATTTATAACTTCCGGGTTTGATTCGTGACCGAATTCCGTGGGAGAACTTGCCTCCAGCAGGGCGGCCATAATCCCGGCAAAGAATGCGAGTGATTCTTCAATATGCCGGACGTGAAGCACACCCTCCTGATTGCCCTGTTCCAGAATACCGGTAAAGAGCGGTGCGGCTATCAGTTGCATCTGCCGCCAGAGCCTGTTGATTAATTCTCCTTGCTTTTCTTTATATAACATTCTGGCAATCAGGCCTGACTCATCATATTGGCACAACCCGTAAAAATTATTGATGAGCAATTGCAGTCGTTTCAACACCGGGATATCTTTCAGATGAGCAGACTGAGCCCTGCCCAGCATAGTCCTGACATGACGGGCAAAGATGGCTTCCATTACGGCTTCTTTTGATGAAAAATAGTAGTAAAATGTGCCCTGGGCCACATTGACTTTTTTCACAATGTCCTGAATGGTTGTTTTTTCATAGCCGGTAGTCAGAAATAATTCTAAGGCGGTATCCATTAATTCGGCCTGGCGAACTTCAGGATCCTTTGTGATTCTGGGAATAGGAAACACCTCACTTCAGTACTGACTGACGTCAGTTTAAATTGTAAAGTAAAATTATACTACTGTCAATGAGGGTTTGGGCAACGTTAGTTAACCGCTTCCGGATATAACCGGCGGGCAATTTTTTCGACTGCGTCAACTGTACGGACACCGCCATTGTTTACCGTAAAAAAAGGTAAGTTGATTATACTGCCGCTTAAAATGGCGCGCATATTTGTCAGCTCATCCAGTTGCCGCAGGTGGGCTACCGCTTCGGCATCGGTGAGTTCTTCGGTACTGCTTTTGCTAAAAGAGACAAATATTATAAAATCCGGATCATAGGCCAGTACTGTTTCTGCGCCGGCAGCTGAAAGGACGTTATCGGCGATATGTTTTCCGCCGGCAAGTGTAATCATAGTACTGATAAGGTAGCTGTTGTCATAGAGAATAAACTGGCCGTTGCCCTGATCCTGCAGGACCATGACGGTTTTCTTGCCGGCAATGCCCCGAACAGACTGCTCAACCCGGGCAATCCGGGCCTGATAGTCCTTTATCAGCCTGGTAGTTTTGTCTTCTACTGCAAAAATCCTGCCGATATCCGCCAGCAGGGAGTAGACGGTATTATCAAGAGTTGGTTTGGTCTTCACAAGGGAACTGGGCATGATAAATGTTGCAATACCCCGTTCATGCCAGGTTCTTACATCCCCCAGGGAGCCGTCACTAAAATGATGAGCCCAGCCGATAATCATATCAGGCTGCATTTTCAATAGTTCCTCCGGTGTCGGCGCATATCTGGCCGGCATGATGGCAAGCCTGGAATATTTTTCGGCCACTGTCCTGAGGGGAGGTCCATACGGCGCTACGGTTGCCAGCACATGATTCTCAAGCCCGAGTTCCAGCAGCAGTTCGGTTGCACCAGGGTGAGTGATTGTCACCCGCAACGGTGAGCGGTAGTAGGTATAGGTCAGCGGATTTTCTGCCGTGTCATAATTGGTAATGGTTACTGGGAAAGCCGCGGAATGGGCCGCGGTAGCGGCCGGTGGCGGTGCACTTGGCTGGCCGCAGCCGGCCAGAGCCAGGGAAAAAATAAACAGGAAAAGAATGCTAAGCATACCGGCAGGCTGGATAATAAGAAATGGACAGGCAGCCGGTAGCCGCATTTTTCTGTATGGCGCAATCAATCTCATATACTTCATGAATCAGCTCCGGGGTTATAATTTTGTTAGGTTGTCCGCAGGCCACGATTTTTCCGTCTTTCATTACATAGAGCTTGTCGCAGTACATGGCAGCCAGGCTGAGATCATGCAGTGCAGCCAGTACGCCGATACCCAGGGACTTTACGATGGAGAGCAGCTGAAGCTGGTATTTAATATCCAGATGATTTGTCGGCTCATCCAAAATTAGCAACCGCGGCTGCTGGGCCAGCGCCCTGGCCAGAAGAATACGCTGCTTCTCGCCGCCGGAAAGTGTGGTAAAATTGCGATCTGTATAGTTCTCCATCCCTACTTTGCGAATGGCGCTTAGGGCCAGTTCATAATCCTCGGCAGTATCTGCCGCCAGCAGACTTTTATGCGGCGACCGTCCCATCAGGACCAGTTCCAGGACGGTAAGATCAAAATCTAAATGGTTAAACTGGCCAACCACGCCCACTTTTTTGGCAGAATCGGAAAGCCGGATATCTTTTAGATCCTTGCCGTCGAAAAGGATGGCGCCGGTGTTCGGTTTAATGACCCGGTAAATAGTGCGCAGCAGTGTGGACTTACCGCAGCCGTTAGGGCCGATGAGACCGATGAACTCGCCTTTGCCGGACTCCAGGGAGATTTCCCGGATAATATCTTTGTTACCCAGGGTTACCTTGATTTTCTGTACTGACAGGTGCATAACCAACCCTCCTATTTACTGGTAAAGCCGAATGAGCTTTTGCAAAGAATATACAAAAAGAAAGGGGCGCCGCTGAGGGCTGTGATAATACCAATCGGCAACTCCCCGCTTGCTAACACAGACCGGGCCAGAACATCGGCCCAGGTCAGAAACAAAGCGCCGACCAGTATGGAGGCCGGGAGCAAGCGGCGGTGGTCTGAGCCGACAAAACCACGGACAATATGTGGAATAATCAGGCCTACGAACCCGATTACCCCGCAGGCAGCCACAATCAGGCCGGTTATCAGGGCGGTTACTATCAAATTTCTCCGGCGAACTTTAGCTAAATCAATACCTAAGGTGGTGGCGGCCTCTTCGCCGAGCAGCAAGATATTGAGCTGGCGGGAATGAATCAGAAAAAAGAAGCAGCCTAAAACTACGCCAAGCGCCGGCAAGGCAAGGCCGCTCCATTTAGCCGCCGCCAGGGAGCCCATCGTCCAGAATGTAACTGTGCGGATGCCTTCGGCATTACCAGCAAGGTAAATAATGCAGCTGGCGAGAGCGCTAAACAGGGCGCTGGCGATTGTGCCCGCCAAAATCATTTTAACAGTGGACAACCGGCCGCCAATACCTGCCAATGCCAGGACCAGCAAGCAGGCGGCCAGTGCGCCGACAAACGCCCAGAAGGCTGTTCCCAGGCCGGCAAACGCTCCCGCTCCGGTAAGCAGTATGGAAAATGTGGCGCCTAACGAGGCTCCGGCCGCAATACCCAGGATATAAGGATCGGCCAGCGGATTTTGCACAGAGGCCTGCATGACTGTGCCGCAGGCCGCCAGTCCAGCGCCGGCAATAACAGCCAGCAAAACACGCGGCAGGCGAATTTTCCAGATAATATCCGTATGGATGGCTGAGATTGGTCCGAGAATATCATTACCAGTCAGATGAAACAGCTTATATAACAAAATCCGGCAGGCTTCTTCAGGCACAATCTTTACAGTTCCTAAACAAACTGCCATTACAATAGTCAGTGCTAAGCCCATAGTTAAGCCTGTCAGCAGCAGGATAAAGCTTTCCTTTCGGCGCGTAAAGGTATGTTGCGAAAAAACATATTGTCTATTTATATGCATCATGTCCGGTATGAATCTCCTATCGGGAATTTTACTCAAAGATTAGGTTATTTGCGAGGTGCATAAACGGGCATACAGGCCACCGGCGGCCAGCAGTTCGTCGTGATCTCCCTGCTCAACAATGGCGGCATTATCGAGAACGATGATCTTGTCGGCCCGGCGAACGGTAGACAGGCGATGGGCAATAACCACCAAGGTACGGTTACCTGCTAGCTGTTGAATCGCCTGCTGGATTTTGTTTTCCGCCTCCAGATCGACAGCCGCGGTGGCTTCATCCAGAATAAGAACCGGTGAGTTCCTAAGCAGTGCCCTGGCAATGGCCAGACGCTGTTTCTGACCGCCGGATAACAGGACGCCCCGCTCACCAACCAGTGAGTCATAGCCTTGCGGCAGGGAGGAAATAAAATCATGGATGTAAGCTTGTCTGGCCGCCTCAATAATTTCTCCCCTGGTTGCCGTATGTTTTCCATAAGCAATATTTGCGGCAATAGAGTCATTAAATAAGAAGACATCCTGCGGAACGACACTGATTTGGTTGCGCAGCGCCGCGAGCGAAATATCGCGTATATCCGTTCCGTCTAACAATACCTGGCCGGACTGCGGGTCATAAAGACGGGTCATCAGCGCTGCTATGGTTGTTTTGCCGACACCGGTCGGGCCGACGAAGGCCACCATATTTCCGGCTGGTATATCAAAAGTAATATTGTCTAACACCGGTGAATCCTGGTCATAGCGGAAGTCTACTTCTTTGAAGGTCAGATGGCCTTTGCTGGCCGCCAGGTTAATAGCATTCGGCTGGTCTTTAATATCGGGTTCGGCATCCAGCAGGGCAAATACACGTTCTGCGCCGGCTACCGCCTGCAACAGGCTGTCAACTGAGGCAACCAGCGTGGCGATAGGGGCGTAAAATAGACTGAGGTATAGCAGAAACCGGACAATATCCCCGACACTTAAAATGCCGTCCAGAGCCATGACGCCGCCAAAGCCGACAACAATGACAGTTCCCATTGATAAAATGCTTTCCACAGTAGGGTGATAGACGCCGCCTAGCCAAACCACCTTCATGACGGCATCACGCCAACGGTAGGTTTGACTGCTAAACAGCTCGGAAGCAGAGGCTTGCCGGCCAAAAAGCTGAATTTCCTTTAGGCCGGACAGATTATCCTGCAGTGCGGCGGTCATATCGCCCAGACAGGCCTGATGCTGCCTGTAAGCGGGATAAATTCTTCTGGTATAGTATAGGCTGAACATTACCATAAAAGGGACTGGCACAAAGGTAAGCAAGGCCAGCCAGGGATTGATAAACAGCAGCAGGAGCGCAACCCCGGCGACGATCAGGATGCTGCTTAATATATTAGGAATGGCGTGAGCGATGAGTAATTCAAACTGGGCTGTATCATTGACAACCTGGCTCATGATTTGGCCGGTTTGTTTGTCCCTGTAGAATTTGAGTGATAAATTTTGTATATGGTTATAGACCTTAACCCGCATTTCAGCGACAATATTCCAGGCTGCGTAATGAGCCCAGTAGTCACTGGCCAGACGGAATACGGCCCTTAGCAGGTAGGTGCCTAAAAGCAGAAAGGCAAGCTGCTGTACGCGGGGAATATCGGTTTTGCTGAAATTGCCTGTCAGCAGGTCTACCAGCTGACTGATCAGACCGGGCCCAATGAGGTTTATCGCCGTATAGGCGACAATGGCGGCAACGGCGCCGGCCAGTCGCCAATAGTATTTTTTTGCTTCAGAAAGCAACCGGATAATACAGTTCATAAGGTGTTTTCTCCTCTAAATTGTGAGGTTCGCCAGGCATTTCTAATTGGCGGAAGAATACAGGGCAGTGTGGCTTAACGGCGTAGCTGGCCTGCTGCTATTGCCAGCAGGCAGGAGAAAAGGAGATTGTCTTGACGGGCAATCTCCTTTGGCTGCCGGGTTAGAATTTTTGCTCAAGCCCCAGGTAGAAACTTCGGGATGGCATGGGGAATTCACCGGTAGTGGTGCTCCAGGTGCTGCCTGTTGTCTCATAGGCTTCGTTAGTGAGGTTGTAGCATTTCAGGAAGGCGCGGGTATGATCATTCATTTTATAGTTCAGCACCATATCGAGGGCGGTATAGGCCTTGCCGGTGAACTTGGTGAGGTCCCGGCCGGTGGCCCTGCGCAGCGTGAGGATGCTGTTCCATTTATCCTGGTCGTATTCGATATTCAGACGGTAGCTGTTAGGCTGACTGTTGCGGGGATCGTCCGAATACTGGGTTGCGGTATCTGATTTGGATTGAATGTTCACATAGGAGTAACCGCCGGAAACGCTCCACTGCGGTGATAATTGACGGGTAAGGCTGATATCCACGCCCCGGCGCTTTTCGTTGTCGACATTGGTATACTTGGTATACTCGGTGCCGTTGCCTTCCCAGTCCTTCCATGCCCAGTCTATAGCATCCTTAATGTGACTGCGATAGGCGCTGGCTTGCAGCTTGGTTCCATTGCCAAGCTCGGTATTTATGCCAATGGTTATGGTATTGCCGGTTTCCGGACTAAGGTCGGGATTGCCTTTCCAAAAGATAGTATTGCTATACATTTGCGCAAGGGTTGGGTTCTTGACATATTGGCCCCAGGAGGCATAAACATTGGTTGTCGCGTTAATTTCGCGATTGGCGCTTAGACGTGTGGTGAAGTGGCCGCCGGCCTCACTATGGTGGTTATAGCGCGTTCCTAAAGAAAGTGTCCAGTCGCTGGGAAGCTTCCACCGGTCTTCCACAAAAATTGCACCGGTAGTAAAGGCTTTGTCAATGGAAACATGGTCCTCAAGCTTTTCTTGCCGCCATTCAGTGCCGCCTACCAGGGTGTGATTTTCACCTAGTTTCCAGTTTTGCTGCCAGTCTACGCCGGTAGCTGCGAGATCATAGGTAGCGGAGAGGGATTTATAATGTGTAGTTTCAAAACGGTTATGATAAACACGCAGGGAATTGTTGAGGCCGGCATCTTTACCCCATTGATAGGTCAGCGCAATATTGTTATCTTTATTAATCCGGTATCCGCCGGGATATACGCTGGTGCCGTCCTCTTTCAGATAGCCGGCGAAGCCTGATTCATCCTCTGTATGTTCCAACTGCAAAGTGAGCGAACGGCCGCCGGTCAGTTCCTTATCCAGGCGTAAGGTCATAAATTGTTGATCTTGCTGGGTATCGGCATGAGTTTTGGTTTGACCGGTTTTGGGGTCTTTATACTCAAAATTGTCCTGTTTTTTCTTCTCATAGGTGAACAGGTAGCTAATATCATCGGCTTTACCTTGGCTCGTGAGGCCATACCGCTCGAAGCCCCAACTGCCGAATTCGGAAGTAACGGCAGTCTGGCTGGAAGTGGCTTTGCGGGTAATGATATTGATAACCCCGCCCACAGCATCACTCCCGTAGAGCGAGGAGGCCGGGCCATGGACAACCTCGATGCGTTCAATATTGTCCACCGGGATCAGATCCAATGTTTTTCCCGCATGATCACTGCCGCTGACTACCAGGTGGCTCCAGTTCATCCGCCGGCCGTCAACTAAAATCAGCACCCGGTCATCCCCATTAAGGAGTGGCACGGTGGCGCCGCGGTTCTGCTCTAAAGTGACGTTGCTCTTCCTTAAAATTTCCGGTACGCTGGTAAAGCCGCCTTTTTCAATTTCTGCCCGGGTAATTACTTCGACATTGGCTGCTATTTCGGTTCGCTTGACCGGCACCCGGTTAGCTGTAACCACATATTCGTCTAATGCATATTCCTGCACGTCCGCCTCTTCTGCCCAGGATGCCTGCGGAATAGAGAGCAGCACGGCGCTGCTTATCAGGGAACATAAAAGTTGTTTTTTTGTTTTATTCACAAGATCTCCCCACATTTTCTATAGCAGTAAGCTACATATTATTAATATATTGACTGATAACAGTCAGTTTAATGCCAGAATATACCATGACTATGTAAATACATACTCCTTTCTTATATTTTGCCATACCGGTACAAAACCTAATGACTGACACCAGTCAATTCAAAATTGAATCAATACCGAAATTGAAAATCATTATCAATGTGATTATAACTGTACCACTGACTGTAGTCAATACCCTAATTATAATATAATACTTTTTTTATAATTAAGAGTAAAAAATAAAGGAAAATTCCCCCTTTCCGTTATTATGAGGCTGAAGTAGCCGCTTTGGATCAATAAATGTGACCTGTATTTCCGAATCTGTAAACGGTAAATAAGTGTTTAATATATATGGATCGTAAAGAAAAACCCGCTTCCTGCCATATGGCTTGAAGCGGGTTTTTCTTTACGTTAAATTAAGTTTATTTCTCAACCATGTAAGGATAGTTCATAACTGTCCGGGGGACCAAAGTCTCTTTAATAGCGCGTTGGTTCATCCAGCGGTATAGGTTGATAGCGCTACCGGCTTTATCGTTTGTGCCCGAAGCACGGCTGCCGCCGAAAGGCTGCTGTCCGACAACGGCTCCGGTTGGTTTGTCGTTGATATAGAAGTTGCCTGCGGCATGATCCAGAGCCTTGGCTAGTTTAATAATGGCGGCTCTGTCCTGGGCAAACACAGCACCTGTCAGGCCATAAACGGTGGCCGTATCGCATGCCTGCAATGCTTCATCCAGTTTGTTATCCGGATATACATAAACAGTCAGGACTGGTCCGAAAATTTCTTCCACCATGGTTTTAAAATCAGGTGTTTTAGCTAAAATTACGGTAGGTTCCACAAAGTAGCCTACGCTGTCATCGCATTTGCCGCCAATGATGATCTCGGCGTCTTTGGATTCACGGGCGTACTCAATGTAATTTTTAATATTATCGAATGATTTACGGTCAATAACCGCGTTCATCAGATTGGTAAAGTCACAGACATCACCCATTTTAATCTGGCTGATTTCCGCTTCCAGGCGTCCTTTAACTTCTCCCCAGATACTTTCCGGAATATAGGCACGGGAAGCGGCGGAGCATTTTTGCCCCTGGAATTCGAAAGCGCCAAGCACCATTGCGCAAGTGAGGGCTTCGACATCTGCCGACTCGTGTGCAAAGATAAAGTCCTTGCCACCTGTTTCGCCGACAAGGCGAGGATAGGTAACGTACTTAGCGATGTTCTGACCAACCTGATTCCAAATGTCATTGAAGACGCCGGTAGAGCCGGTGAAATGGAAGCCTGCCATCTTGGGATGGCTGACTACGATTTTGCCAAAGTCTACGCCGCGGCATGGTACAAAGTTGATTACACCGGCCGGTAAGCCTGCTTCCAGCAGAATTTCCATGAAATAGTAATTGGAAAGTACGGCTGTTGACGACGGTTTCCACAGGACGGTATTGCCGCACATAGCCGGAGCTGTACACAGGTTGCCACCGATGGATGTAAAGTTAAAGGGGGTAATGGCAGCTACAAAACCGTCAAGGGCGCGGTACTCCACCCGGTTCCAGACCCCGTCGGTGCTGAGCGGCTGCTGCTTGTATATTTCTTGCACGAAATGCGCATTAAAGCGGAGAAAATCCGCCATTTCGCAGATAACATCGATTTCCGACTGGTAAGGGTTTTTGCTTTGTCCCAGCATGCAGGCTGCCGATACTTTAGCCCGGTATTTTCCTGTCAGTAAATCGGCGGCTTTTAAAAAGATGGTGGCGCGATGCTCCCAGGGCATGCTTTCCCATTCGGCTCTGGCGCCTTCGGCGGCTTCAATTGCCATTAGCAGTTCTTTTTCACCGGCTACATAGTATTCACCCAGTACTTTTTGGTGGTCATGCGGGCAGGTGATTTTTGTTTTCTGTTCGGAGAGAACTTTTTTACCGCCAATAATAAGCGGTAGTTCAACCGGATTAGCTAACTGTCTTTCCAGTTCTGCCTTTAAAGCGGCTTTCTCGGGTGAGCCTGGAAGGTAACCCTTTACAGGTTCGTTTACTGGTGGTTTAACTTGAAAAAAACCATTGTTCATATCAATAATCTCCTCTATATGTTTTTTAATACTCATCTTTAATTGTTAGTATAAATAAAAAATAAGCATTAGACAAACAAGGAATACTTTACTTGTACATCAGTAAAATTGATGAAAGATATTCTTCTTAGGCTGGTTCTGAATATGCCGTAAGCGCTGCAGAAAATATTGGCTTATGGTATATTAATATGTAGAGTCAGTTACTCTAAGTCTTCTTATAGCTTCTGACATTCGGTAGAAGCTTCATGATAATCTCTACAATGATAAATATTTTATCCAGTAAAATCAGAATATTTAATGTAAGGCTTCAAAATATTTGATGTTTCAGAATGTGGTATTTCTGCAGGATTTCGCTTTTCGATGGTAAATAGTTATAGGGCATTTATGTATAAGAGAGGTGAAGCTATTGGACTACAAATTCCTTTTAGAATCAATTTTGATGAATTTGGATGAAGGAATTTTAGTGGTAGATAGAAATGCTAATGTTACTTTTTATAATGAACCGGCAACCAATATAGCAGGCATTACTCAGGAAAAGGCTATTGGAAAAAACATACTAGAAATCTTCCCTGATCTAACGCCTGAAAGCAGTACCTTCTACCAGGTATTGCGCAATAAACAGCCGATTGTTGATTATGTTCAAACATATATGAATTATCAGGGTAAGAAAGTATCTACGGTGACGTCGACGATACCGCTCATCGCACAAGGGGAGGTTGTCGGTGCCCTTGAAATCTATCGGGACTTAACGCAGGTGAAAGAGCTATCAGAGAAAGTCTTGAATTTACAATCAGAATTATTTAAGAAAAAGAGTAATGAGAAGTCTTACAGCAGTAATGGTGTTGTATATACTTTTGATGA
Source organism: Sporomusa aerivorans (assembly GCF_041428895.1). Taxonomy (NCBI): domain Bacteria; kingdom Bacillati; phylum Bacillota; class Negativicutes; order Selenomonadales; family Sporomusaceae; genus Sporomusa; species Sporomusa aerivorans. The sequence continues at coordinate 6,119,803 of NZ_CP156926.1, read as the reverse complement.
CATTATTGGTGAAAGTATAGCGATAAAGAAAATAAAAGAACAGGCAAAAAAAATAGCTGATAGTATTTCACCGGTATTGGTGTATGGTGAAACCGGGACTGGCAAAGAAGTTTTAGTTCAGGCCATCCATAGTGCAAGCAAGGCCCGGCAGAATAAACCTTTTATAGCTCAAAACTGTGCGGCATTGCCAAATACACTGCTGGATAGTATATTGTTTGGTACGACAGCCGGAAGTTTTACAGGCGCAAAGGATAGACCGGGACTATTTGAACTTGCTGACAGGGGAACCCTCTTTTTAGATGAAGTTAACTCCATGGATATAGAATTGCAGGGGAAGCTGTTGCGTGTTCTGCAGGATGGCATTGTCCGCAGGGTTGGCGGGACCAGCACAGTGCATGTCGATGTTAGAATTATAGCCAGCACCAATGAGCACCCTGCCTACATCGTAGAAAAGAAGATTTTACGTAAGGATTTATATTACCGGTTAAATGTTATATCTTTGAGTATTCCTCCACTTAGGGAAAGAAAAGAGGATATCTCCCCGCTCACCCAATACTTCATTACTATGTATAATAACAAAGTAAACAAGCGTGTTGCGGGGATTGCACCGGATGCCTTGCTGGCATTACAATCCTATCATTGGCCGGGGAATGTCAGAGAGTTGAAATATACCATCGAAAGTATTATGAACTTTGTTGAGGGCTATACTATTGAGATATATGATATCCCGCCTCATATCATTCATTCTGTAGAGGCAGGCGGAGCAAGACCGGAAGAACTGCCGGAAGATATCCCGGTTACTTCACTGGCGGACAGTCTTAAAGAGTATGAAAAGAAGTTAATTCAAAAGGCTATCAAACAAGCCAATGGCAATGGCGCCAAAGCTGCAAGAGCATTAAACGTTCCCCGTCAGACGCTGCATAATAAAATTAAAAAATATAATATTGATTGGGAAATAATAATAAATAATATTTAACAGCAAAAAAAATTAGTGTAAAACGTCTCATAAATAATACAATGTCACAAGATATTGTATTATTTATGGGACGTTTTTAATTTTTCCGTCTAAATTAACATTGCGGTAGTGCCGATATCAGTTTTCCTTCAGGCAGAAAGTATAAAATTCCGCTGGATAAGGGCAACAGCAGCTTGGGCTTTTGCCATAGAAGCTGTAAAGCTCCTGGTTTCTTTAAAATTAAACGAATCTTGGAAAGATTATTGCAATATATAACCGCAGTAAGAGTCACAGTGAGTAAAAAGATAAATAAAGTGGCATTGTTGGCGTGAGCCGTTTCGGCTTAACAGCCCAAGCGGCTTTTTAATAAAAATTCAGGCTGAAAGGGGAATAGTCAATGTGATTATTGCAGCGCAAAATCTGGTTACCGGCGATGGCGCCACTTTGCTGAAGGATGGGGCGATTGTCGTAGACAAGGGGATAATTTGCGAGGTAGGTCTTGGCCGGGAAATCATGTCCCGCTATCCTGATGAAAGCGTAGTTGATTATGGCAAAGCCACAATTCTTCCGGGATTGTTTGATATGCATGTGCACCTGGGCTATTATTACAGCCAACCTGACTTGGATAATTATGATGATTTTCTTATTGCTTATTACGCGGCCAAGCAGGCTGAGACTGCCTTTACGCAGGGGATAACAACCATCCGGGATCTTAGCTCGCCCCACAATCTATGTAAGCAGTTGCGGTTGGCAGGGGAAAAGGGCTATGTCACCATACCACGGCTTATTCATACCGATGCCGGCATTTGTATGACTGGCGGACATGGCCATACTGACGGGATTGAACAAGTAGATGGGGTGGATAATATCCGGGCCGCCATTCGCCGTCAGCATCGGGACGGCGCCGATTGGATTAAGCTTTTGACCAGTCACCGCTCCGATATCCCGGAATTTACGCAGGAAGAACTGAATGCGGCTGTGGATGAATGTCACCGCCGGAACATCAGAACAGCCGTTCACGCCGGCACCCAGCCGTCGATTGAGATGTGCATCAACGCCGGTTTTGACACCATTGAACATGGCACGTTTATGACAGTGGCGCAGGCCGAAAAAATGGTTGAAAATGGTCAGGCGTGGACACCAACCATCACCGCCTATACGTATCTGTATGAATATTGCCGGAAACTGCAGGCAGAAGGCGGCGATCTTTCCAATCCGGTAGCCGCTGCGGCAGCTCGCGATTGTGCTTATTTTGAGCCAGCCGCCCGGGCTTACAGGGACAATTTTAAACGGCTTTATGCTACCGGTGTTACCGTGCTGGCCGGGAGCGATATGGTTCTTTACGGTGCGCCGCCAATGCCCATTAACCGGGAACTGGGCTATATGGTGGAATACGGTATTACGCCGCTGGAGGCAATTCGCACAGCCACCGTAAACCCTGCCCGGGTGCTTGGGTTGGCGGCAGTTACCGGTCAATTGGCTATAGGTTTGACAGCCGATGTTCTGGTTGTCGGGGGGGATGCTGCCACGGACATCGCTGCGCTCAATGACGTCAAATGCGTCTATTTTGGCGGTAAAATGGTTTATCAGAGCCGGCAGTAATACCGAAAAGCAGGAGGAACTATGGAGAAAAAGCTGATTGCATATATGGAAAAAGCAGGACTGGACGGTTTTTTTGTTGCAGCCAAAGAGAATGTTCGCTATATCAGCGGCTTTACGGGAGGTGATTCTTATCTGCTGATTACAAAGGAAAAGTACTATTTTATTACTGATCCCCGCTACACAGAGCAGGCCGGAAACGAGTGTCCGGCATATGAAATTTATGTTTGGCGGACAGCGGGCAAGACCATAGGCGATGCCGTCGGTTGTCTGGCGAAAAAACACAATCTTAAGTATATCGGTTTTGAAGGTAGTGCAATAAGTTACCACCAGCACAAGAATTTCAGCGCGAGCGTTCAGGCTGAACTGGTTTCGACCATTGACGTTATTGAAAAAATGCGCGCCATTAAGACCGGCCGGGAAATTGAATGTCTTCGGGCCTCCTGTGAAATTTCCTGCCGGGCATTTTCCAGAATTATTCAGGATATTCGGGTGGGGGTTACCGAGAAAGAGCTTGCTGCCAAGCTGTCCTTGTATATGGTTTTGGAGGGAGCTGATACTCAGCCCTATGGCAATATTTTGATATCCGGAGCCAGAACCTCCCTGCTGCATGGCATTCCCTCCGGCAAAGCGGTGGAGTATGGTGACCTGGTATTAATGGATTTTGGTTGTCAGTTTAACGGTTACATGTCCGATATGACCAGGACTGTGGTTGTAGGTAAGCCCAGCGCTAAACAGCGGGAAATCTACGCCTTGGAAAAGCGGATGCTTGAAGATGCACTGGACGTCATGAAAGCCGGTGTACTGCTTTGCGACGTCTATCAAGAATCCATCAGGGCCATTGAAGGCACCGGTTTTTATGATTACCATTACACCGGGATCGGGCATGGGATTGGCCTTGCCGTGCATGAAATTCCTTTTATGGGACCGAACAGTGAACAGGTCTTGGAAGCGGGCAATGTCCGCACCATTGAACCGGGTATTTATATTCCCAACTGGGGCGGCATTCGGATTGAAGATCAGATTCTTATTACTGACGACGGGTATGAAAATCTGATCAATACCACTCATGACCTGATTGAACTGTAACTTGTACAGGTTTGGCAATCATTTGCTTGCAACAACAGGCGATTAGAAGTTTCGCGTAAAGGAAAAAGCGCGTTCGGCAGCGGCGTTATTTTTCTGGCAGTACAGCATACTAGGTGAGGGGAGTAGTAATAGTATGAGTGTGGAGAGTAAAAGTTCGGGTCTTTTTAGTCAGCCACGTGCATTTAGTATCATATTTTTTCTGGAGATTTGGGAGCGCTGGGGTTATTACGGTTTGCAGTCCGTACTGGCAGTATTCTTTGTCAAAAGCCTGGGTATGCCTGATGCAGAATCCTTTGTGGTTTTTGGCGCTTTCAGTTCAATGGTGTATGGCTTTGTTGCCATTGGCGGCTATGTCGGCGATAAGGTACTGGGGACCCAGCGCACAGTCATCTTAGGCGCCTTTACTATGATGATCGGGTATATTCTGATGGCTTTGGCCGGTGCAAACAAACAGATTGTTTTTACCGCTCTCGCTTTTGTAGCGGTGGGTTGTGGTCTATTTAAAGCCAATCCGGCTAGTCTGATGTCTAAAATGTATGCGCAGGATGATCCGCGACTTGATGGAGCATTTACTTTATACTATATGGCCGTAAATATCGGTTCATTTTTTTCTATGTTGTTCGTACCGATTGTCGGTGGTAAATATGGCTTGCATATTGGTTTTGCTCTATGTGCCATTGGTCTTGTCCTGGCGATTGCAAACTTTGTTTTTTTCCGGCATTTACTCAAAGGGGTAGATTCACCGGTAGGTTTAGAACCGCTAAATTATAAAAAGTTTGCGGTAGTGATAGCCAGCCTGGTCATATTAATTGCTGTTTCAACCTGGATGCTAAGCAATCTGACAGTAGCGCACTGGATATTATTCATAGTTGTTGTGACGGTTTTTTCAATCATATTCAAGGAAATTGTTAAGAGCCGGGGTATTGAACGCAGTAAAATGATTGTTGCTGTTGTCTTAATGGCGGAAGCTGTTGTTTTTTTCACTCTGTTTCAACAAGTATTCACTTCGTTGAATTTTTTTGGAATTAAGAATGTTGAGCATGTTTTTTTGGGGATAACAATTGATAATCCGGAAGTGTACCAATCCTTGAGTCCGTTTTGGGTCTTGGCGGTGAGTCCGGTGTTAGCCTACTTATACAACTATTATGGTAATCAAGGTCGAGATCTTTCTATGCCGGCTAAATTTGCTACTGGAATGGCCTTTTGTGCCGCGGCTTTTCTGGTTTTATCGGCGGGTGCCAGCTATTTTGCTAATTCTCAGGGTCTTGTTTCTCCCTGGTGGCTGGTAGCCGGCTATTTACTCATAAGTATTGGCGAATTGCTAATCAGTGGTCTGGGACTGTCGATGATTTCTAAACTTATGCCTCAGCGCATGATTGGATTTACTATGGGGGCGTACTTCCTGACTACTGCAATTTCCGGGGTAACAGGCGGTTGGGTGGCTTCTTTGACGGCAGCGCCGCAAGGAGTTACAGACCCCTTACAAACATTGTCTATTTATTCTCATGTATTTTTACAAATTGGCGGCATGAGTGCGGCCGCCGCTTTTCTAATGTTTTTGGTGGTAGGTCCTTTGCGCCGTATGATTAACTATGAAGATCGCAGCAGTAACGCGAAATTATCGAAGAATATGTAGTAGCTGGTTGAGGTAATCGTTCATAGGTACGGCCAGCCAAATCTATATAAGACAAGGTATGAATCCTTATATGCGGACTTTCTAAAATCATATAAATTATTCAGCCCAAAGCGGATTAGCATTCACTGATGAAAAATGGGTAAGCCAGTCCCTTAAATGAGATGTGCCATGTTGGACATTGTCTTGTTTAAGGGACGTTTATTAGTTTTAGAAAATATTAAAATATCCAGAAAACTGGATAATCGACAATGAGACTGACGAGAACTGAATTTGCGGAATTTTTTAAATAAAGCGTAATATTTGGCATGCTTATTGCAATGTAATACTGCAGACAGTTAGAGAATAGAAAGGAGGCAATGATTTCATAGCGGTAAACATCTAATTCGGATTGGTGGGTGATTTTTTGACTGCAGGTACGGTGTTCAATATTCAAAAATACTCAATTCATGACGGACCAGGTATTCGTACCACTATTTTCTTAAAGGGATGTCCTTTAGCCTGCTGGTGGTGTCATAATCCGGAAAGTCTGTCAGCAAAACCGGAAATAGTCTTTTGGCAGCACAAATGTATTGGCTGTGGTGACTGTGTAAAAAACTGCTCCAATATGGCCATAGCACTTTCCAGCCAAGGTATTAAAAGAGACAAGACAAAATGCAGTTTGTGTGAAATGTGTGTAGAGGCATGCCCTACCGGAGCCATGGAAAAGCTTGGACAGAAAAGGACTGTAGCAGAGGTTATGCAGGAAATAGAAAAAGACAGCGTTTTCTATGAAGAATCAGGCGGTGGAGTTACATTTTCCGGCGGAGAAGCTTTACATCAACTGGAATTTCTCGACGCCCTGCTTACAGCCTGTAAAGCCAAAGGGATTCATACCGCTTTGGATACTTCCGGTTATGCCCCATGGGAATCCATTGCCAGGATAGCCGACAAAGTAGATTTATTCTTATATGATATCAAACTTATGGATGAAGAGAAGCACAAAAAGTATACAGGCATATCCAACAAGCTAATCTTGGAGAATCTGAAAAAACTGGCAGCGAATCAACGCAAAATCTGGATTCGTATCCCCGTGATACCGGGAATAAATGACGACGAGAAAAGCATAAAAGACCTAGGTGAATTTTTATCGTCACTGAACTTACGGGATGTTTATCTATTGCCGTATCACAATATTGCCATTGACAAATACGCTAGGCTGGGAAAAACTTATCCACTGTCTGAACTTGCATCACTTTCAGACAAACAAATGGATAACGTTGCACAAATCCTGAAAGCTTTTAGCTTACATATAAACATTGGAGGTTGATGACAAATGACAACAGAAACCAGTGCCAACGACAGAGTGGCAAAATTAAAAGCGCAGAGTCTGAATACCGTACCGCGCTTATCCATTGAAAGAGCCAGGCTGGTAACCGAAGCCTATCAAAAATATGCAGGCAAAGTTTCCATACCGGTGTTGCGGGCGTTAACGTTTAAACATTTGATGGAAAACAAGACGATTTGCATCAATGAAGGCGAACTGATTGTCGGCGAGCGGGGAACCGGTCCGCAGGAGACACCGACATACCCGGAGCTGTGCTGCCATACGGTTGAGGACTTCGACATAATCGATCAGCGGGATAAAATCTTTTTCCGGGTAGATGCAAAAACCAAGCGCATTCAAAAAGAGGAGATCATTCCCTTCTGGCAAGGCAAAGCCATACGTGACCTGATTTTTGAACAAATGACACCGGCCTGGCAGGAGTGCTATGAGGCCGGAATTTACACCGAATTTATGGAGCAAAGATCGCCGGGGCATACGGTTGCTGACGGAAAAATTTATCAACAGGGTTTTCTAGACTTCAAAAACAGGATTGAGAAAAAACTTCAGGAATTGGATTTCCAGCAGGATCCGCAAGCGTATGACAAGCAGGAAGAATTAACAGCCATGGCGATTTGCTGCGAGGCGATTATTGCGTTCGCCCACCGCCATGTTGCAAAGGCCAAAGAGTTGGCTGGCAAAGAGCAAGATCCGGTCAGAAAGCAGGAACTGGAGGAGATTGCAGCCATTTGCAGCCATGTTCCGGCCTACGCGCCAAGAACTTTCCGGGAAGCTTTGCAGGCGTACTGGTTTGTCCACCTGGGTGTCATTACCGAATTAAATACCTGGGATTCCTTCTGCCCAGGCAAGCTGGACATTCATTTGTATCCATTCTATGAAAAAGAAGCCCAGGCAGGCACTCTGACCCGTGAGGCTGCGAAGGAATTGCTGAAATGCTTCTGGGTTAAATTCAATAATCAGCCCGCGCCGCCCAAGGTAGGCATTACACTGCAGGAAAGCGCCACTTATACCGATTTCTGTAACATCAATATTGGCGGTATCAAGCCGGACGGCACTAACGGCGTAAATGACGTATCTTATTTGTTATTGGATATTGTTGAGGAAATGAGAATCCTGCAGCCCAGCACCAATGTGCAGATCAGCAGGAAAAATCCGGATCAGTTTGTTATCAGGGCAGTTGAAGTTATCCGGGAAGGAATGGGTTTTCCTTCGGTGTTTAATACGGATGCAGTCCTGGAAGAGCTGCTGCGGCAGGGCAAAAGCCTGGAAGATGCCCGCGGCGGCGGTACCAGCGGCTGCGTAGAGGTAGGCTGCTTTGGTAAGGAAGCCTATATCTTAACCGGATACTTAAACCTTGTAAAAATATTGGAAATTACCCTGCACAACGGCATTGATCCGAGGACCGGCAAAAAAATCGGTATTGAGACAGGCGATGCAACCCGGTTTGCTTCCCTGGATGAGCTGCTAGGCGCATTTAAAGAGCAGGTCAGGCATTTTGTGGACATTAAGATCAGGGGTAATAACATTATCGAACGGTTGTATGCCCAGTATATGCCGGCTCCCTTTATGTCGGTCATTATTGATGATTGCATTGAAACCGCCAGGGATTATAACGCAGGCGGGGCAAGATACAACTCGCGGTATATCCAGGGTGTGGGTATCGGCAGCATTACCGACTGCCTGTCGGCGATAGAATACCATGTGTATGATCAGAAGAAATTGTCCATGGGTGAACTACTGGATATATTGCAAGTTGATTTCCAAGGGCAGGAAAAGGTACGGCAGCAATTTTTACACAAAACGCCGAAATATGGCAATGATGATGACTATGCCGACAGCATTATGCTTAAAGTCTTCGAGATTTTCCATGATAGTGTCAATGGCCGCAAAACTCCAAATGGCGGAACCTACCGGATTGAAATGCTGCCGACAACCTGCCATGTATACTTCGGCTCAGTCATAGGGGCCACCCCGGATGGCAGAAATGCCGGACGCCCTTTGTCGGAAGGGATTTCTCCCGTCCAGGGAGCCGATAAAAACGGGCCAACGGCAGTTATCAAATCGGCGGCCAAAATGGATCAGTTAAGAACCGGTGGGGCGTTACTGAATCAAAAATTTACACCCCAAGTGGTTCAGGGAGAAGACGGCCTTAGAAAGCTTAAAGATCTGATTCGTGCCTATTTCAAAATGGACGGACACCATATTCAGTTTAATATTGTGGATGCCGCTACCTTACGGGATGCCCAAAAAAATCCGGAAAAGTATAACAGCCTTATTGTACGGGTGGCCGGTTACAGCGATTACTTCAATAATCTCACCAAATCCTTGCAGGATGAGATTATTGAAAGAACAGAACACGCTAGTTTTTAAACAATTCCTGCGTCTACCCGGAAAAATTCCGGCTTACTGTGTCGTCTCCAAGAGTCATGCAGTCAAGAGCGAGTACATATTTGCCAATCTTGACTGCATGACATCAGGAGATTAATTTGCGAAGGAGAGGTGTAGTCCAGGGCTTAGCAAAAGCCGCACGAGGAAAATATTAGAATATTTAGTAATTCCATAATGCAGTGCTTTAGCCTGCGGTAATCTGGACCGCTTCATAGAACATATTGCCGAGCAAATATAATGGATGACTATCGATGCACCAACTCGCAATGTCCCTTTAATGGTACAATGTCTGAAAAAAATGTTCCATCAGAGGGACGATTGACATTTTTTAAAATTAAGATAGCGCGACAGTATCGGAAAAAGCTTAATTTTATTGACTTTTTTAAAGATTAATAAAATTGGCACGATGGTTGCTTTAGTACAAAGATGGACAATATCAATACTGTGATTAAAATACGGTGTAACTGCGGATTGATGTTTATCCGAACAAGCCTGCGTTGGCCGGGAATAAATTTGCGCTTGAGTGAGGTGAAGTCAAACCGGAAGAAATACGCATTGATTTACACGGGTTTATGCAAGCTTAAGATTGGAGGTTTTTTATGCCGCTAAAGGATTGAAACTGCCTTGTCTAGCAGGAAAAAACTGCTATTTAAAAAAGGCTGGATAAACGTGTTTCGTACTTGTCTCTCAGCTCTCCAGGCTACCCAGGGATGGCTGCACTCCGCTTAGGCCTTAAGCAAAGTGAAAGGAATGAATGGAAAAATCAAGAGAGTATTGATCTATATTCCGGTTTTTGCAGTTGCCAGGAGCATGACCGGCGTTGAGGTATTATTGACAACTATGATGATAACGCTGTTGCCCGCGATAAGAACGCATTGACTCACTATACGATGGCAATGACGGTTTCCAAGTTTAAAACCACTAATGGGTTCTGTTTGGAATATTTGTAAAATAGAAAGCGAAGAATCAAAATGAGTACAGCTTTAAAAGGAATCATTGTACCATTAATCATTCTATTCAATGATAAGGGGGAATCTTTAATATGGAATATATCGGTAATATAATTGGTCTCTTAAATGGCTATGTTTGGTCACCAGCTATGTTGGTATTTGTTGTTGTATCAGGTGTATATTTTTCCATCAGACTCCGCCTTACCCAAGTCCGTAATTTAAAGGATATGGTGAGAAATCTGGTAAGTAACCAAAGCTCGGAAAGCGGCATCTCCACCTTCAATTCATTTTGGACTACCATGGCTGCCCGTGTTGGTGTCGGTAATATCGCCGGTGTGGCAGTCGCTGTTTATCTGGGAGGTCCGGGTACAATCTTCTGGATGTGGGTTACATCTATTTTGCTTGCCGCCATATCATTTACAGAATGCTCACTGGGACAGTTATACAAAATTCGGGTTGACGGTGAGTACCGCGGCGGTGCATACTATTGTGCAGAAATAGGCTTGGGCTGGAAATGGTTTGGCAAGCTGTTTGCTATAGTCACTGTTGTGGGAATGTTGTTCGGTATGCCTGGCATTCAGGCCAATATGATCGGCGAAGGCTTAAATCATAGCTTGGGGGTTTCCCCGTTGATGACCGGCGTGGTGGGTGCAATATTTCTGGGCATCATCATTCTCGGTGGTATCAAACGTATCAGCACCTTTGCTGCGGTTCTTGTTCCTATAAAGGTAGGTCTTTTTCTGGTGTTGACGGCAGTTGTACTAATTGCTAATTATGATAGAATCCCGACCATGTTTAGTTGGATTTTTTTATCTGCATTTGATCAAGGCTCGGTATTCGGCGGTATGATGGGCAGTGCGGTTGCTATGGGTATTAGACGCGCCACCTTCGCATCCGGTGCCGGTATGGGTGAAGAAACTCCGGCTGCGGCTGCGGCTGAGACGGCACATCCTGTCGGTCAGGGTTTGGCTAATTCCTTCGGTATCTATATGGACATCGTAATATGTACCTGTTCAGGACTCATGATTCTGGTTACTGACTGCTTCAATACTGCTTCCGGTTATATCGGTTCCGGTTCTGCCAAAATGGCGGAATTGGCTGCTGCCGGTAAGAACGGTATCGTATTTCCCCAGGAGGCTGTTGGTACACTCATGCCCGGTCTGGGCGAATTCGTTATGGGTGTGGTGGTAATATTGTTCGCTTTTACGACAATACTCAGCTATTATTATCAAGCTGAAACCGGTATGGCTTATATCTTAGGCAATGCCAGCGAGAGTACACGTAAAAATGTTTATTTGGTTATGAAGGTTATGGTACTAATGGTGTATATTTATTTCTCCACCACCACTTCGACCGTTGCCTGGGCGGCAGCTGATCTGGCATGCGGTATGATGGTATGGCTGAATGTGTTAATGCTGTGGTTTTTGTTCCCGAAGGTCGTTGCTATACTGAATGACTATGAGGAACAAAGTAAGGCAGATCAGGTACCCTTCTTTGATCCTGACAAAGTCGGTATTGCGAATGTAGATCTCTGGAAAGAGATTAACAAGGACAAAATCACTGCTGCAAGAGAGAGCGACAAAGCAAAAATCACCGTTGCCAGATCGGAAAACCTTCAGCTAAATATCTGATACCTTTTGCTGATTATGTCTTAGATCCGGATGATCCAATAAAAGAAGGATTTTTATTGGGTGTTAAAGTGGCTTGAAGGAGTTGTCTATATTAGGTGTTTTATATCGGGAATTGCCGGTCAAACTAATTTTCTGCCTTGAACGCGGCAATTGAGGCGGCAAGAGCCGGCGAGCGACTAGCCCCACGGAGGAGATTGTCTTAACAAGTCAGGTGCTTGCCCAAATGACCAATGACTTGCAAGCGGGCGTCAGTAAATTTAAGGTATAATAGCAAAAAACGTCAGAAAGGGTTAGCTAAGCTACACTTCCTGACGTTTTTTTTAAGAAAAATGTTTATCATTCAAAATCAAGACAGTTATTATCCCGCAGCCAGGAACGGATGCAGGTAAGAAACTTTTTGGCTGCAGGCGACACATTTTTGAAAGACAGGGCCGCTATTCCCAAAATGCGGTATTCTGGAACCTGCAAATCAACAATATGAATATTATCCGGAATATGATCCAGAATTAGCTCAGGTAAAATGCTAATGCCCAACCCTTTTTGCACCATAGTCAGTATAGTGCGTTCTTCCATCAACTCGTATTTAATCTGTAAGTTGAGCTTGTGTTCATTTAAGAGACGTCTGATATTGTCATCGCTGCCCCACTGTGGCATAATAAAAGACTCGTCTCTAATCTGTTCATAGGAAATTGCGCTTTCATGCTGCAGCGGGTGATTGGGCGGCAGGATGACCATAAGCTTGTCTTTTTTTAAGGCAATTATGTCAAAGGGCTTGGAAGTGGGGAGCGAGATAAAACCAAAATCCACGGTTCCATTAGATATCCATTCATTCATCTCATCATAGCAGCCCAAATAGGTTTTGACCTCAATGTGCGGGTACATTTCGTTAAATTGAGTTAAAATTCCGGGCAGCCATTGCATAGAAACGCTGGACAGTGTTCCGAGGCGCACTGTTCCGGTAACGAAGCCTTTTATAGCCGCTATTTCCTGGCGCAGCCGCTCTTCTTCGCACAAAATGCGTTTAATGTGGCTAAGAACACGCTCACCGTTAGTGGTTAAGCTGATGCCGGACCGGTCGCGGTTAAGCAAGGGAAGCCCTAATTCCGATTCCAGAGAGGAAATGGCATAGCTTACACCTGACTGCGTCAAATTAAGCTTTTCGGCGGCTTTGGTTAGACTGCCAGCTTCAACAACGGTGTTAAATATTTCGTATTTTGAAAGTGACAAATAACCAACTCCTTCACATTAAATAACTTGCTTGTTTATAACTATACTATATATAAGTCCAGAATGTCACATCAATTTTTCTTATATAACAATAAAACAAAGGCTGCGAATAGAAAGTTCTTCGCAGCCCAGACTGTTTTACTTGATATAGCGGCGGGCGCCGATATATTTTTCGGTGTAGTAGGATTCAGATAAAGAGTTAATAGTTACCTCTTTAGCAGCTGAACTGGCATGGATAAACTTGCCGTCGCCCATATAGAACCCAACATGGGAAGCGCCTGGTTTATAGGTGGTGAAGAATACCAGGTCGCCTGCTTTTAGGTTGGCCTTGTCCACCGGTGTGCCGGTGCTAAACTGCTCGGCAGCCGTCCGGGGAATGGTAATGCCGCTTTCGCGCATTACATACTGGGTGTAGCCGGAGCAATCCCAACCGCTTGGGGTATCGCCACCCCAAACGTAAGGAACGCCCATATATTTTTGAGCAGTCTTCACGATTTCAGTGCCTTTGGCGCTGGCGCTGCCTGCATTAGTTGTTGCTTTGGAGCCGATGGCTGCGCCCAGTACGGAAGACATGCCTCCCGCATTACTGTTGTCACTGCTGTTGTCGGCAGAGCCAAGGAATTTTCCCAACAGCAGGGCCAGTAAAATATTCATTATGCTGTTGCTGGACCCGGAGCTGCTGCTTTGCTGCTGGGTGGAAGAGCCGGTAAGATCGGCAAGTGAAAATGCCTGCGCAGACGCCGCCGGAATAAGCAGCGTAGTAAAAAAGGCTAAAAGTAATATTATCGTTATTTGACGGGTATAGCGTTTCATGTACACCCCTCCTATCATATGTTATTATTGCGAATGATACCTATCTATAATATCACAGTAAAGTATTTATGTAAACTAAAATATTTTGCCAAAAACAAGACCTCACTGCCGACAGGTTTGTCTGGAGTGAGGTCCTGGTTTTGCCTTTAGTCGCAGAGTAAGCTCTGTAAAACAAGGTTAGCGGTTGCGGTATTTGTAGCGACAGGAATATTATGCACATCGCAAATCCTAAGCAGTGCGGTGATATCAGGTTCGTGAGGCTGGGCCGTTAGGGGATCGCGCAAGAAGACGACTATATCGACTTCCTGACAGGCAATTCGTGAACCAATCTGCTGGTCGCCGCCCAGGGGGCCGGATAAATAAGTAGTAACCGGAAGGCCGGCATTCTCCTTAATAATTCTGCCGGTAGTGGCAGTGGCAATTAAATTATACTGGGACAGTTGCTCTTTGTGGGTAAGGACAAACTGCAGCATTTCCTCTTTTTTGCGATCATGCGCGATAAGGGCAACAGTCTTTTTCACAAGCAATCACCTCATTTAATTCAATACATAACTTACTATACCATAAAACCTGTTAAGTCCGCTACGTATCCTCAGGTCTACCGCAGTGTCGTTCAATTAAGATTTATCAGACAAATATTTCTTGACTTTGTCCGTGTCAGCTGGTATCATATTCCACGAATACAGTATACATGGTTTACAATCAGTTGTAATTTTAGCATGGGAAGTGTGTCTAGGGTTCCGGCGGCATCCGCTGTGTCTGGTCCGAGCGGCACAGGGCCCGGAGGGTCACACCGTGGGTAAAAAAAACCCTAGCGGAAAGTTCCTGCCAAGGACTTTTTGCGGGGTTTTTCTTTTATACGTATTTAAGATTTTTGCAGGCGGGTGCGTGTTGACAAAACGGAAGTTAAGCGCCAGTGGAGGTGTCAATTCATGCCTGCCTGTGCTGCGTAATTTTAATACGGAGATATTTTCGTCAGGGGGGTTAATTATGAATACATATTGGAATAAGCCGGCGGAAACAATGGAACGGGAGGAAATGGCGAATCTTCAGGGCGGCCGGCTGAAGGAGATTGTCACCCGCTTGTACCGTCAGCAGCCGTTCTATCGCTCCAAGATGCAGGAACAGGGATTGCTGCCGGAGGATGTCAACAGTCTCGCGGATATAGAAAAACTGCCGTTTACGACCAAGCAGGATATGCGGGATAACTATCCTTACGGCCTGTTTGCCGTGCCTATGTCGGAAATTGTCCGTATTCATGCCTCCAGCGGCACGACCGGCAGACCCACTGTCGTGGGCTATACCAAGCGGGATATCGGTATCTGGTCTGAGGTCGCAGCCCGCTCACTGGTATCGGCCGGCTTGAGCAAGCAATCCTGCATTCAGGTGGCGTACGGCTACGGCCTGTTTACCGGCGGCTTAGGCGTACACTATGGCGCCGAACTTTTAGGCGCTTCGGTTATTCCCATATCCAGCGGCAATACCGCCAGACAGATTATGCTGATGAAGGATTTCGGCACAACGGCGCTGGCCTGTACTCCCTCCTATGCGTTGTATATTGCCGAAGCCATGCATGATATGGGGATTGATCCCCGGGAAACCTCGCTTAAAGTTGGAATATTCGGCGCTGAACCCTGGTCGGAACGCATGCGTCAGGAAATTGAAGCCCGGCTGGGGATTAAAGCCATCGACATTTACGGGCTGAGTGAGATCATCGGACCGGGTGTTGCCATTGAATGCAGCCAGCAGGATGGCCTGCATATTTTTGAAGATCATTTTTATCCGGAAATTATCAACCCGGTGACAGGGGAAGTATTGGCTGACGGCGAAAAGGGTGAATTAGTCATTACTACCCTGACCAAGGAAGGGATGCCGATGATTAGGTACCGTACGCGCGATCTAACGGTTTTATACCGGGAAAAGTGCGACTGTGGCCGCACTTTGGTCAGAATGAGCAAAGTACTAGGGCGCAGTGACGATATGCTTATTATCCGCGGGGTAAACGTGTTCCCGTCACAGGTAGAGACAGTATTATTAAGCATTGGGGAAACATCACCCCACTATCAGTTGATCGTTGACCGCAAGGACAATCTGGATCATTTAACTGTGCTTGTGGAGGTAACAGAAGATATGTTCTCAGATGAGGTGCGTGGTCTGGAGAGGCTGGAAACCAAAATAAAGTCAGAACTGGCCAGTGTGCTTAATGTGTCGGCGGCAGTTCGCCTTGTCGGGCCCAAAACAATTGAGCGGAGCGAGGGCAAGGCCAAACGGGTTGTTGATAATAGAAAAATATAGGGGGGTACAGCATGATTATTCATCAATTGTCGGTGTTTGTGGAAAACCAGCCTGGCAAGCTGGCCGAAGTATTAGGCGTACTTCATACGCATGAGATTAATCTCAGGGCCATGGCTGTGGCCGATACTGCCGATTTTGGCATTCTGAGGATTATTGTCAATGAACCGGAAAAAGTGCAGCATATTTTACGCGGCGCGGGATTTACCGTTAAAATCACGCCAGTGTTAAGCATTGTGATTACCGATCAGCCCGGCTGTTTGTTTGAACAGGTCAGCAAGTTAAGCTCGGCCGGTGTTAATGTTGAATATGTGTACGCTTTTGCCGCTACCTCGTCTGATACGGCGCGGGTAGTGTTGAAAGTGGATAATCTACCCCTGGCTGAGCGTCTGATTAACGGCGAAGAGAAAAGTAAGGCCTGCTACCGGGATGAGACAGGCACAACGCCTAATTTCTACTGGTAGTGGTATTTTGTTTCATATGGTGAAATATTCTGTAACAATGTGTAGACCTGCGGTCATGGCCGCAGGTCTTTTGTTAATTACAGCGAAGTTTCAATACTATATGGAAGCTGTAAGGAGGAGTAGACTTGCCACAAATAATAACACTTGGAGAAAGCATGGTCATGATGGTGGCCGACCAGAGCGACTCACTACAATTCGTTACAAGTTATTCCCGTAAAATTGCCGGAGCCGAATCCAATGTGGCTATCGGTCTGGCCCGCTTAGGCCATGATGTCGGCTGGATCAGCGCTATTGGCGACGATCCTTTTGGCACCTATATCCGCAATACCATTCGCGGCGAAGGGGTGGACACCTCCCGGGTGAGAATCATGCCTGAGCATCCCACCGGTATGCTGGTCAAAGAACGCAATGAAATTGGCGATCCCAAAGTATTTTACTACCGGCGCGGTTCGGCGGCCAGCCATATTACGCCTGATATACTGGACGACAATTATTTTGCCGAAACTAAAATCTTGCATATTACCGGTATTTTTCCGGCGCTTAGCCCAACCTGCCTGGAAACACTGCTGGCAGCTATCCGCATTGCCCGTAAGCAGGGCGCACTGGTTACTTTTGACCCTAATATCAGGCTTAAATTATGGAATAAGGAGCAGGCCAAAGAGACCTTATTAAAGCTGGCAGCCTTGTCTGACCTGATTATGCCTGGACGCAAGGAAGCCGAGATTTTACTGGGGACCGGCGAGTGGGAGGCTGTTAAGGAGTGCTTTCACAAGGCCGGCAACCGTTATATTGTCATGAAAGATGGTCCTGACGGCTCTTACTACTCGCACCAGGAGGACGATCAGGTTGTTGAGGAAGGCTATGCCAAAGGGTTTCCGGTGCGCCGCGTAGTGGACACTGTGGGCGCCGGTGATGGTTTCGCCGTTGGTGTCCTGTCGGCCCTGCTGGAAGGACATAGTTTGCAACAGGCCGTTGTGCGTGGCAACGCCATCGGTTCCCTGGCGGTAACTGTTCAGGGCGATGTGGAAGGATATCCGACCAGACGGCAGCTGGAGGAATATCTTGACGAGGCCTAAAAAAGGATAAAAAAAGTCCTTGACAAAGAACAAGGGTGCTGGCATAATGTATACAAAGTTACATATCGCGTAAGGAAGTGCATCTAGGGTTCCGCTGGTTGACAGGTCTGGGCCGAGCGATGCAGAACGCGGTCATTACCGTGTTACACCGTGAGTATAAAAGGCTCTGCGGAAAGTTTCTTACTTTTAAATGAGTAGAAATTTTTTTGCAGAGTATTTTTGTATGTTTGTACAGTAAAATATTGGTAAGAGTTATGACTGGGAGCAAAGCTTGTACTCCTGCCCAGAGAGCCGGTGGTTGCTGCAAACCGGTGCAGTGGTTAAGCCCTACTCGCCCACGAACTCTTTGCTGAAATGCATATTGTATGTTGTACACAGTATGCATTAGGCAACAGCGGTGTCGGCCGTTATCCGATAGTCATGAACAAACATGGCGAAATGAGCCCAAAGTAGGGTGGTACCGCGCATTGAGCGCCCCTATGGATAGATATATGTCTGTCCTAGGGGCGTTTTATTATTTCCAGGCGGTCATACTAAGACATTGCTTAAAAAAATTGGGAGGTGGAATTTGTGCAGTCTAACATTCTTTCGATTTTAGTACACAATCAGCCGGGGGTGCTGGTCAGAGTGGCCGGCATGTTCTCGCGGCGGGGGTTTAATATCGACAGCCTGACGGTAGGTGTAACCCAGGATCCGGAGTTTTCCCGGATAACGGTGGCCGTCTGTGGCAACCAGGCCTTTATCGACCAGGTTAAAAAACAAATTGAGAAACTGGTTGAAGTAGTGAGTGTGCAGATTTTACCGCCAAACCATTCAGTAGTGCGAGGGATGGCCCTGATTAAAGTTCAGGCCGGCGAAAACCGCTCCGAGATATTAAAGCTGGCCGAGGTGTTCCGGGCCAATGTTGTAGATATTTCCGGCAGTGCCGTTACGCTTGAGGTTACCGGTGAGGACAGCAAGATGAATGCCCTGATCGAGGTGTTGACCCCCTATGGACTTTTGGAAACCATCCAGACCGGCCTTGTAGCGCTGGAACGGGGTGAAAATACAATTTATAAACACGAGGAGAGAGATAACTATGAGCAAAATGTACTATGAACAAGATGCCCGCTGGGAACTGATCCAAGGTAAAACAGTAGCCATTATCGGTTACGGCAGCCAGGGCCACGCCCATGCCCTTAACCTGAAAGACAGTGGCGTAAAAGTGGTTGTCGGTCTCCATGAAGGCAGCAAATCGGCAGCCAAGGCGCGTGAAGACGGTCTGACTGTTACCGATGTCGCCCAGGCTGTAGCCAGCGCCGACATTACTATGATACTGATTCCTGATGAGAAACAAGCCAAAGTATATGCCGAACAAATTGCTCCCAATCTCAAACCGGGCTCGGCATTGGCATTTGCCCATGGCTTTAATATTCATTTTAACCAAATCGTGCCGCCTGCCAATGTTGACGTATTCATGGTTGCTCCCAAAGGACCCGGACATCTGGTCCGCCGCGTATTCACCGAAGGCAAAGGCGTACCCTGTCTCATGGCCGTACACCAAGACTATAACGGCAGCACACAGGATCTGGCACTGGCTTATGCCAAAGGCATTGGCGGCGCCCGGGCCGGTGTAATTGTTACCACCTTCCGCGATGAAACCGAGTCTGACCTCTTCGGCGAACAGGCTGTATTGTGCGGTGGCGTAACCGAACTCATCAAAGCCGGTTTCGATACGCTGGTGGAAGCCGGCTATGAGCCTGAGATCGCCTATTTTGAATGCCTGCATGAAATGAAACTCATTGTCGACCTGATGTATGAGGGCGGCATGGCCCGCATGCGCTACTCCATCAGCGACACAGCCGAATATGGTGATTATGTAACTGGTCCGCGCATAGTTACCGAAGAGACCCGTAAAGAAATGAAGCGGGTATTAGCAGAAATCCAAAATGGTACCTTTGCCCGCAACTGGATCCTGGAAAATCAGGCCAACCGTCCTATGTTCCTTGCGAAACGCCGGCAGGAAGCCAATCATAAAATTGAGATTGTGGGCAAAGAGCTGCGCGATATGATGTCCTGGCTGCAAAAGTAAAATATAAGTAAAATAACCGATGAAAGCGAGGTAATGGCATGGAAACTCGAACAATTCAGATATTCGACACTACCCTCCGTGATGGCGAGCAGACGCCGGGAGTAAGCCTGCAAACAGAAGAAAAGGTGGAAATTGCGCTAGCCCTGGCCAAACTAAAAGTTGATGTCATTGAAGCCGGGTTTCCGGTTGCCTCGCCTGGTGATTTCGAGGCCGTGAGTCAAATTGCCGCCCGGGTCAAGGGCCCGAGCATTGCCGGACTGGCCCGCGCTAATGAAAAAGATATTGAAACTGCCTACAAAGCAGTAAAAAAGGCCGACAGGCCGCGGATTCATACTTTTATCGCTACAAGCGACATTCATCTTGAGCATAAGCTCAAGATGACCCGTCCCCAACTGCTGGAAAGGGCCGAGCAGGCCGTGCGGTATGCCAAAAGCCTGGTTAATGATGTGGAGTTCTCGGCTGAAGATGCATCCCGCTCTGACTGGAAGTTTCTTTGTCAGGTGTATGAGCGGGCCATTGCCGCCGGGGCTACCGTCATTAACGTCCCCGACACCGTCGGCTATACAACGCCGGCTGAGTTCGGCGCGCTGATTACCCATATTCGCACCCATGTCCCCAATATTGATAAGGCCATTATCAGTGTCCATTGTCATGATGATCTGGGAATGGCAGTGGCCAACTCGCTGGCTGCGGTCACAGCCGGAGCCGGACAGGTGGAATGCACTATAAACGGACTTGGTGAACGGGCCGGCAACGCATCGCTGGAAGAGGTGGTTATGGCCCTTAATACCCGCCATGAGTATTACCGGGCCATAACAAATGTCAACAGCCAGCAGATTTACCGCACGTCCCGCCTTGTCAGCACGCTGACAGGTATTGCCGTGCCGCCGAATAAGGCAGTAGTCGGTGACAATGCTTTTGCCCATGAGTCTGGCATCCATCAGCATGGCGTACTTAATAACCCGCTGACGTATGAAATTATGAGTCCTGAATCGGTGGGTATCAGCCGCAATGCCATTGTGCTTGGCAAACACTCCGGCCGCCACGCTTTTGAAGAACGGCTTAAACATTTGGGTTATGAGATTGATACGGAAACCGTCAACACCCTGTTTGCTAAATTCAAAGATTTGGCTGACCGGAAGAAGATGGTTTTTGATAAAGATATTGAAGCGCTTATGGTGGAAAAAGCCGCTGTTCGGCCCGAATGGTATACCCTGGTTTATCACCATGTGGCCAGCGGCAACCAGATGGTGGCCACCGCCTCGGTACAACTCAGGACAAGTGCCGGTGTCTCGGAAGCCGCCAGCTGTGGCGACGGACCGGTTGACGCCGCCTTTAAGGCCATTGAGCAGGCCGTGGGCTTTCCTGTCGGCCTTAAAGATTATCAGCTTAAAGCCGTAACCGCCGGGGAAGATGCCCTGGGGGAAGCAACCGTCTGGATTGAGCAGGATGGCCGGACGTTTAGCGGCCGAGGCCTTTCCACCGACGTGATCGAAGCAAGTGCAAAAGCATATGTAAACGCAATAAACAAGATGCTGGCCGTTTGTGGTTTTCCCGCTGTCCAGCAGGCTCAAGGGAGGTAACTCAGTATGGCTAGACCTATGACAATGACGGAAAAAATCTTCGCCGCCCACGCCGGTTTACAAGAAGTGCAGCCCGGCCAGCTCATCAAAGCCAAGCTGGATCTGGTATTAGGCAATGATATCACAGCGCCGCCGGCCATCAAGGAATTTGAGCAAATTAGCGACAAGGTTTTTGACAAGGAAAAAATCGTCCTGGTGCCTGACCACTTTGCGCCCAATAAGGATATTAAATCAGCCGAAATGGCTAAGACCATGCGGGAGTTTGCCAGAAAACATCAGATTACGCATTACTTTGAGGTCGGGCGGATGGGTATTGAACATGTCCTGTTGCCTGAACAGGGGCTGGTGGCTCCCGGAGAGGTAATTATCGGCGCCGATTCTCATACCTGTACGTATGGTGCGGTTGGCGCGTTCGCCACCGGTGTGGGTTCGACCGACATGGCTTGTGCTATGGCAACCGGCGAGACCTGGTTTAAAGTTCCGGCCAGTATTAGGGTCGAACTAACAGGCAAGCTTGCCAAATGGGTATCCGGCAAGGATGTCATTTTAAAACTAATCGGCATGATTGGCGTCGACGGCGCCCGTTATCAGTCACTTGAGTTTGCCGGTGTGGGAGTTGCCGCGCTCACTATGACCGACAGGCTGACAATTGCCAATATGGCCATTGAAGCCGGTGCGAAAAATGGTATTTTTCCGTTTGACGAGGTTACCAAAGCCTATCTTGCCGGGCGGGTCCAAAAATCGTATACACCGGTGGCAGCCGATCCGGATGCCGAATATGCCCGGACAGTTACTATCGATTTGGATAAACTCACACCGGTTGTGGCTTTGCCGCATCTGCCGGAAAACGTCAGGCCGGTCAACGCTATCCAGCCGACGCCTATCAATCAGGTGGTCATTGGTTCCTGTACCAATGGCCGGATAGAGGATTTGGAGCAGGCGGCTGCCATCTTTCACGGCCATCAGGTTCATGAAGATGTCCGGGCCATCATCATTCCCGGCAGCCAGGACGTATATCTCGAAGCAGTCAAAAAAGGATATGTCGAAATCTTTATCAAGGCCGGCGCTGTTGTCAGCACACCGACCTGCGGGCCGTGCCTGGGCGGCCATATGGGTATTCTGGCCAAAGGCGAGCGGGCGGTTGCGACAACTAACCGCAACTTCCGCGGGCGGATGGGCCATGTTGACAGTGAAGTATATCTGGCCAGTCCGGCTGTAGCGGCGGCAAGCGCCGTGCTAGGGCGGATCGCCGGTCCTGAGGAGGTAGCATAATGAAATTCTCCGGAAAAGTTTGGCGCTATGGCGATAATGTTGACACTGACGTAATTATACCAGCCAGGTATTTAAATACCGCCAACATGAAAGAATTGGCCGCTCATGCTATGGAAGACATTGATCCTACGTTTGCCGGCAAGGTTGAACAGGGAGACATCATTGTCGCCGGTAAGAATTTCGGCTGTGGTTCTTCGCGTGAACACGCGCCCGGCGCCCTTAAGGCTGCCGGTGTGGCTTGCGTGGTGGCGGAAAGCTTTGCCCGCATCTTTTACCGCAATGCCATTAATATTGGTCTGCCGCTTATCGAACTCGGCGAAGGCGATATTAATATTAACGCCGGCGACACTTTAGTTGTTGATTTGGATGGCGGTGTTGCCGAAAATACAAGTACCGGTGAAAAATTCACCGTTCCGCCGCTGCCGGGATTTATTCAGGATATTGCTAAGGTTGGCGGGCTGGTTGAGTATACTAAGCAGCAATTAGCTAAGTAAAAAAGAAAGAGATTGCTTTGTCTGCGCCTGCTTGCAATGACCGGCTTTATGTCATTGTCAGCGCCAGCGGGGCAATCTCTCTTACCAAGCAGGGTTAGGGAGGGGCAAAATGAGTAAGCATATCGTAGTTATCCCCGGTGACGGTATTGGCGCGGAAATTACCGCTGCTGCGCTCCGGGTGACGCAAGCGGCTGCTGATAAAGTTGATTTTAGCTTTACCCATGAAAATAAACAAGCCGGTGGTGCGGCTATTGATCAGTTTGGTGTGCCGCTGCCTGAAGAAACGGTCGAGGCCTGCCGCAAGGCCGACGGTGTACTGCTAGGCGCCGTCGGCGGTCCTAAATGGGATCACGTTTCCCCGGAGCTTCGAGCAGAGAAGGCCATCCTGGGGTTGCGCAAGGCACTGGGGCTGTATGCCAACCTGCGACCGGTCAAGGCGTTTTCCGCGCTGGCTAACCAATCCCCGTTAAAGCCGGAGATTGTCAACAGCGTAGACATTGTCATTGTGCGCGAACTGACCGGCGGCATTTATTTTGGCGCCCGGCAGGAAGCCGCGGTGATTAACGGCGTAGAACAAGCCTGTGATAATGAAATGTACAGCCGGCCGGAAATTGAACGTATTGTTCGCCTGGCCTGCCGGGCGGCCATAAGCCGTAAAGGCAAGGTCATGTCTGTGGATAAGGCCAATGTTTTGGCGACCTCCCGCCTGTGGCGCAAGGTTGCGGGTGAGGTTGCGGCGGGTTTTACTCAGGTGGAACTTAACCATATGTATGTTGACAACTGTGCCATGCAGTTGGTGCTTAACCCCGGCAGTTTTGATGTTATTGTTACCAGCAATCTGTTTGGCGATATTTTAAGTGATGAAGCTGCTGTACTGACAGGTTCGATTGGCCTCCTGCCTTCGGCCAGTCTGGGTGACGGCACCGGCTTATACGAGCCCATTCATGGTTCGGCCCCCGATATTGCCGGCCAGGGAATTGCCAATCCGCTCGGGACTATTTTGTCGGCAGCCATGATGTTCAGGTATTCGCTGGGCAGCGAACAAGCGGCAGCCATGATTGAGAAAGCGGTTGAACAGGTCCTGGCGGACGGTTACCGTACTGCTGATATTTATCAACAAGGTTTTACCAAGGTTACTACTGACGAGATGACAGAAGAAGTAATTGCAAGGCTGGGGTGATAATCTATGCTCATGACAGGGGCGCAGGCTATTGTGAAATGCCTGATAAAAGAAGGGGTGGACACGGTATTCGGGTATCCCGGCGGGACTATTTTGCCGCTGTATGATGCGCTGTATGGCTCGCCTGTCCGTCATGTGTTGACTGTACATGAGCAGGGGGCCGCCCATGCTGCGGACGGATATGCCAGAGCCAGTGGCCAGGCAGGTGTATGCATTGCCACCTCAGGGCCGGGAGCCACCAATCTGGTAACCGGTCTGGCAGCCGCTTTCATGGATTCGGTACCGGTGGTAGCCATCACCGGTCAGGTGCAGACCAGTTTAATCGGCCGGGATGCTTTTCAGGAAATTGATATTACCGGGATTACCATGCCTATTACCAAACACAACTTTCTGGTTAAAGATATCAGCAAGCTGACCGACACCCTGCGGCGCGCCTTCTCCATCGCCCGCTCAGGCCGTCCCGGGCCGGTGCTTGTTGACATTCCGCGGGATATTCAAGCCAATACGCATGATTTTAGCGATTTGGAGACCGAGTATTCCCGCCAGTCGTTAGTCCGCCAGTCGCCGGATTTGCCGGCGCTTATCAGCAAAGCAGCCGCTGCTGTCAGCGCCGCCGAAAGACCGGTTATTATCGCCGGGGGCGGCTGTATCAATGCCAGCGCCGGCCAGGCGCTGGCCAAGTTTTCGGAACAATGCGCCCTGCCGGTCGTCACTACACTGATGGGTATTGGCGCCCTGCCGGGGCGGCACCCTAATTTGCTGGGAATGACCGGACTGCACGGACTTAAGCAGGCCAATCATGCCGTGCATGCGGCCGATGTGCTGATAGTGACAGGCAGCCGGTTCAATGACCGGGTAACCGGTGACCGGGCCCGGTATGCTGCCGGTAAAACCATTATTCACATCGATATTGACCCGGCTGAAGTGCACAAGAATGTTGATGCCGCTGTGCCGCTGGTCGGTGAGATGAATGGTATTCTAACTGCGCTTACCAGGGAAGTCGTGCCCGGCGATCTGTCCGCCTGGTGGGCAACTATCCGGGACTGGCAAGCTGCCTGTCAGTTGCCTGTAAGTGAGGATGAGCTGTCGGCAGCCGGCGTTATGGCAGCTTTGAATACACAACTGGCCGGGGAAGATGTTATTTACGTTACTGATGTTGGCCAGCACCAGATGTGGGCGGCGCAAGATCTCAAGGTAAACAGCCAGCGGGGGTTTCTGACGTCAGGCGGTCTCGGCGCCATGGGTTTTGGCTTGCCGGCGGCGTTAGGGGCGCAAATGGCCAGGCCGGATAAGCGGGTTATTCACATTGTTGGTGACGGTTCACTGAAAATGACCGGCTGTGAGCTTTATACCGTAGCGGCGGAACGGCTGCCCATTATATCAATTGTGATCAACAACCAAAGTTTAGGTATGGTCAGGCAGCTGCAGCATTGTTTTTTTGAAAAACGTTACTCGGCATCTTTGCTGCCTGCGCCTATGGATTTTACAGCCTTTGCCGGTGCTTTTGGCATTCCGGCGGCAGTAGCCAATACCCCGGACGAGTTCAGCCAGATTCTAAAAACTGCCTGGGAACGGCAAGGGCCGTCCCTGCTTGTTGCCAATATCGCCACACAGGATTTGGTTATACCCATGATTGCTCCGGGCGGGGCCATGGATTCGTATGTGGATATTTAAAGGATATAAGAAGAGTATTGGCAAATTCCAGATTCCGGTGGATTTTTAAAAGAGCAGTTGGTATCATATAGATACAACTGCTTTTTTGTTTTGGGAGGATGGGTATTTATGACGGCAACTGTTGTCAGGGCTGAAAACCTGGGCAAGACATATAACGGCTTCCAGGCGCTGAAAGGAATTTCTTTTGCCATTAAAGCCGGAGAATGCTACGGCTTTTTAGGCCATAATGGCGCAGGTAAGACCACAACAATGCGGATGATGTACGGCATGTCTACCGTAGAGGAAGGAAAGCTGTGGCTTTTTAACGAGGCTGTCAGGCTCACGGCGCCGGCCCTGAAAGCCAGATTGGGCGTCGTGCCCCAGGAAGACAATCTGGATGATGATTTGACAGTGCTTGAGAATCTGGCAGTGTATGGTTTGATTTTTGGCCTCAGCCGGTCGGAAGCCCAGGTCAGAGGTCGGGATTTACTAGCATTTATGGGGCTTGAGGGTAAAGAAAACAGTTCTGTCGACAGTTTGTCGGGCGGCCTGAAACGGCGTCTGGTCATTGCCCGGGCACTCCTTAACAGACCGGAGATCATTATACTGGACGAACCGACTACCGGCCTTGACCCGCAGGCCAGACACCTGGTGTGGCAGAAGCTGAGAAGTCTTAAAGACAGCGGTGTAACACTTATTCTGACCACCCATTATATGGAGGAGGCCGTACAATTATGCGACAGGCTTGTCATCATGCATGAAGGCGTTATTCTGGCTGAAGGCAGTCCGCAGGAACTTATTGCCGAGCAGGTTTTGCCATATGCCATAGAAGTCCATTTACCGCTGTCACGCTTGCCGGCTGGACTGGAGGACAAGGTAGCCGAACTGGGAGGACAGGTTGTCCGGGTTGTGGACGGGGTGTTTCTTTATGCGGTGCAAGGGGAGACCTTATGCCACAGTCTGGAAGAATGGGGTTTGCCAAAGCATGTTTGTTTAGTACGGCCTGCCAATCTTGAGGATGTATTTTTGAAGCTTACCGGTATGGGGGGAGAAGGATAAATGGCTACTTTGCGTGTATTCGCCCGCCATATGGCAGTATTTAAGAAAATATGGTTTACCAATATTATGTTTAACTTTATTGAGCCGCTGCTTTATCTCTCGGCTATGGGGTATGGCCTGGGGAGTTTTGTGCAGGATATTGACGGCTTGGCGTATATTCAGTATATTGCACCGGGGATGGTGGCTTCCTCGGCCATGTTTGCCGCTTCCTTTGAGTGTACATACGGCAGTTTTATCAGATTGCATTACCAAAAAACGTTTCAGGCTATGCTGGCAGGGCCGGTTACTGTCCGTGATATTGTTGCCGGCGATATTCTGTATGCCACGTTTAAGAGTATGCTGTTTGGCATGGTTATTCTTACGGTAATTAGTGTACTGGGGCAGGTCCGGTCCGGGTGGGCACTGCTGATTCCCGTGTTTTTGGCCCTCCCGGGTCTGACGTTTTCGTTGCTGGCGATGTGCTACACCGGGATAACGACCAATATTGACAATTTCAATTATTATGTTACGCTATTTTTGACCCCGGCGTACCTTTTTTCCGGGGTCTTTTTTCCCATCAACTCTATGCCTGGCTGGGCGCAGACGGCGGCTTGGGTAAATCCTATTTATCACAGTGTAGAAGTATGCCGGGCTTTAGCCCTGGGAAATACCAACCCCGGCCTGCTGGTGCATGCCGGGGTACTTATGGTTATTGCGATTGTATTGATGCCGCTGGCCGTAAGGCTTATGACCAAACGACTGATTCTGTAGAGCCCCCGAGGTTCGGGGTCAATTAACGGTAGCCAAAGCGGGTGGGTATCTTGAACCGCGTGATTTTGGGAAGGGTGTCGGAGATAAAGCTAACCCGGCCGCAACTGCGACAATGGGTTATACCGTACATAGTATGATCCAGACTGGTTTTTGGGCAGCCGGTGATTGCGTGTACCAGCCATTGTATAATAGACATTGCCTCTTCTCCTTGCAATAAGTTTACCCTATTATACAGTATCCGGCGACTGACTGGCAAAGGCGGGCTGCCGCCCTGGGTCCTAACGGGTACGGATAATAGACGATGTACATTGGTTATGTATCATAAATGCACAAATCGGCACTCTAAGGCATACCTTTCAATAGTTGGATATGAAGTAATCGTATTTCTATGTTGGGACATACCCTCTCTAAATGCTTACGTCTTACTCCGGGACTTATCTGTTCTAAGAATGCCGTTTTAAGAAGGAGGCCTTAGAATCTTTTGGAAAGAGGATAAACTGGGGGCCAGACTGGACCAGAAAGACACTGGCGGGAAGGTGATAACAGTGCATATTGATAACAGCAATAAAGCAGGACTGACCTTGTTTGCCGCTGCTGCCGGCTTTTGCCTGAGCTATCCCTGGCATTATAATTTTTGGGGTGGCTTGATTAACAGTGGTTTTGGGGCCGCAATGATTGGCGGACTGGCCGACTGGTACGCTGTGACCGCTTTATTTCGCAAGCCGCTTAATATTTCCTACCGAACCGCTATCATACCCCGCAACCGTGAGCGAATTTTTCAGGCCATCGTCAAAATGGTAGAGGAAGAAATTGTTACGGCTGCAACGATTAAGGAGACATTGGCTGAGGCCGGCTTAGCCCGTATGCTGTTAAACCATGCTGCTCAGCCTGATGCCAGACAGCGTTTGTATGTATTGGCTGAGGGCGTTATGCGCGACGCCATGTGCGGCCTAGGGCCCGACAGGGTTGCGGCGGCTCTGGATTTGCTGCTCAAGGAGCATCGGGATAAGGTGCGGATTGCCCCCCTTGCCGGTCAAGCCCTGGAGTGGTCGGTAGCGCATGGCTTTATTGATAAGCTGGTAGATGGCATTCTTGATGAAATCAAATACCTGGTTAAAGAGCCCTATATGGAAAAGCTGATTAGTGATATTTACGAGAGTGCACTAAAAGCATATGCCGCCAAACAGAACCAGCGCAAGCTGGTAGGCTGGCTGCTGGAAAGTTTGCTGAATCTTGATCCGGTTACCGTGGCAGGTATTATCCAGGAGAAGATTGTAATTTTCCTGACAGAAATACAGGAATCAGATCATCCTGTACGATTGCGTTTGCTTGACTTGGTGAGCGAGGGCGCCGCCAGTCTGCAGGGTGACACAGCCCTGGCGGAAAAAGCTGAGAGTGAGTTTAAGCCGCTTATGGCCAAACTGGTTGAAAGTTTGGCTGAGTTGCCGGCCGATCATCCTGAATTTGTCGCCGGCGGAGCAAAGTGGACTGTCAAGCAAGCAGTCAGGTTTGTGGGAGAAGTAACGGAAGATGCCGCCAGAAGGGAGCGGCTGGATACGTATCTTGCCGCCTGGCTGGCCGACTGGGTAAACAAGAATCAGGGTGAAATTGGCCAGATTGTTACCACCTATCTGGAGGGTTTTAGCAATGAGGAGCTGGTGGCCTATATCGAGGGGAAAGTCATGAATGATTTGCAGATGATTCGGATCAATGGCTCTATTGTCGGCGGACTTGTTGGCATGGTGTTGTTTGTTCTGGCACAGGCAGCCGGAGTTTCGCCATGAGAGCAGGGAAACGCAGGGCCAATATGGTTTTGACCTGCGCTGCCGGCATGTTTGCCGCGGCGCTGACGTTGAAATTTTATTATCCGGGCAGTTGGCTGGCAAGCATATTTCTTACCGTAACAGAAGCCAGTCTGGCCGGTGGTGTGGCCGATTGGTTTGCAGTCACGGCATTTTTCCGTAAGCCACTGGGTTTTTCTTACCACACTGCTCTTGTTCCCCGCAACCGCAAACGTATTATTGACGCCTTATCCGCGGCTGTTGAACGGGATTTCTTAAGTAAACAGGCTATCAAAGGGCGGCTTAGTCAGGCCAATTTGCTGGAAAAAATAATGACATACGCGCAAAGAAATGATGTTCGCGCCGGCGTCAGGTCAGCTATAGACAAACTACTGGCGGAAGTGGCGGAAACACTGGACCCCAGTGCTGCTGCCAGATATGGCGAGCGTGTGCTTAAACTAGCGCTAAGACGTCAGTCGGTAGTGCCGCATTTGGCGGCTATCATCGGCTGGGCATTGGCTGAGGGCAAAGGCAGTGATGTGTACAAGGCCATTATGGATGAGTTGGCTGAAGTGGTGCGGCGGGATAAAACCCGTGACACTATTTACGATTATCTAAAGGATCTTAAACAAAACACCGCCCGGAAAAACTGGCTGTCTGCCGTTGTTACCGGTTTCCTGGAAAGTATAGACGGGATCAACCTGAAAGATGCGGCGATTGTTCTGCAGAAAGAATTAATTGATATTATCGATGAGCTTATGGAGGAAGAACACCCGGTACGGCTCTGGTTTCAGAGTGAGCTTAAGCATATATTGGAGAAACTGACTACCGATGAGTGGGAGGAGGCCGTCAACGACTGGAAGAACGGGCAATTGACAAGAATGAACCTGGCAGTACCCTTAACTGTTTTAGCCGAAAGCGTACTGGCTGCGCTGAAGCAGCCTTCCGGTTACCGGCTGGCTTTGGCCGACTGGCTGACAGAACAAACACTGCACTGCTGGCAGCAGTTTCAAACTAATGGCTCACTCCAGCTCCAAGCCGAGGAATATTTAAAAACGCTGCTCTTTACTATTTCCGAGCAGGAACATTATCTTGTCGGCCTGATGGCTCGCCGCGCACTGCAAAAACTTTCCGATGAAGATCTAAATGCGTTTATTGAGGATAAGGCCGGCGATGACCTGGACTGGGTCAGGATTAACGGAGTAGTTGTCGGCGGGGTGGCCGGGCTGGGGCTGGCGCTCATTAAGCTCTTCATACAGTAATTGCAGTAACAGCAAACCCGCCCCGGAAGGGGCGGGTTTGCAATTTCCTACAGACGCAGCGAAGCTTCTGCCGCCAGCGGCGAACGTTCGCATTCATCATGTTCTAAAGTTACCTGGAAGCATAATTTGCTGCCTTTCATCTTCTCGGCGGCATAGACCAGGCCATTAGTGCGGCTGTCCAGGAAGGGGTGATCGATTTGCTCAGGATCACCCAGCAGAATGATTTTAGTGCCCAGGCCGGGGCGCGTTATGACACCTTTAGCCTGACGCGGGGTTGAATTCTGCATTTCATCAAGAATTATCCAGTATTTCTGCAATGAGCGGCCTCGCTGGTAAGCCAGTGCTTCAGTCTGAATAATGTGTTTGTCAAATAGCATCTGCACGGTATCTTCAGCCTGTTCGATTTCTTTAGGCTCTGTCATGTTATGGCCGGACATGAGGGTGAACAGGTTGTCGCGGATGGCGCGCATGTAGGGATCTATCTTGTCTTGCTCTGAACCGGGCAGGTAGCCAAGGTCTTCATCCATAGGCACATTTGGCCGGCATATCAATAGATGGTGGTAGGCTCGCGGGCGGCAGTCCAGATGGTTGTAGAGGCCGACCGCCAGTGAATAGAAGGTTTTGGCTGTGCCGGCCGGACCTTTGATAATAACAAGCGGCGCTTCTTCCGCACTTAGCATCAGGCATTCCTGCATAAACACCTGCCCAACATTGCGGGGAGAAACGCCGAAGGGATTACGGCTGCGATATCTTAGATGCACAACTTTTTGACCGTCAAAACGCCCGAGAGCGGTATGGCGGTCTTTCTCAGAAGAACGGATTAACAGGAACTGGTTTGTTACCAGTTGAATGGGAACCATAGTGTGGCTGGCTTCGTCAAACACCCTGAGAACATCAGGATCAATATAATTGCCATCATCCTGATGGAAGGCATTGATTATGTCGGAAGAGGTATATACGATAGCCCGTCCGGTATATTGTTCCTCGACGCTGGCTACTTTTTCGTTGCGGAAGTCTTCCGCCTGAATACCAAGAATAGCCGCTTTGACCCGCATGTTGGTATCACGGCTGACTAGGATGGTGGAAAGATTGTCTTCGGCAAGGCCCTTGCATACTTGCAGGATGCGGTTGTCAGGCTTGGTTTTGTCCCAATAGGCAGGTATCTGGGTATCAAGATGATTGGCCTCAATGCGCACAAGTCCGCCGTGGTCATTTAAGGATACACCGGCTAACAGGTTGCCTTGTGCCCTGAGATTGTCGATCATTCGGCTGACCAGCCGGCTGTTGGCTCCGCGCTCACTGGTTTCGGATTTAAACCGGTCCAGTTCCTCTAATACGACTTCGGGAAGGATCACCGTGTGCTCGTTAAAGGCAGTGATCGCGTAGGGAGAGTGTAATAACACATTAGTATCTAACACGTAATACTTAATCAAAGATTCATCCCCCTTTTTTACATTATCAGAAAGTATCCCCTTCTGATAATAAGTAAGAACGACTAAGGCTTCTGCCGGCGTCCTGAAGGACTTGGCACAAGCCAAGTCTTTTCTTATCTCGCCATCTGAAAAAGCTGCGGCAAATGGTTCGGGGCTATTGCCTATATATTAAATTGTACTTGCGGTCTTGCGTTAGTATGTTAGCAATTTATTAATTCCCGGTTAATTTCTTGAACAGGCCAGTTGGCACCACTTGCCGGACTTGGGCATATATTACAGAGAACTTACTGTATTGTATGAAGGCTGGGCAGGGAACGTAACCTATAGACGAGGTGACTTAAGGCAAATGAAACAAGTGGGTTTGATTGGTGTCGGGCGAATGGGCAGAGTATTGGCCGGTAA
Organism: Sporomusa aerivorans; assembly: GCF_041428895.1. NCBI lineage: Bacteria > Bacillati > Bacillota > Negativicutes > Selenomonadales > Sporomusaceae > Sporomusa > Sporomusa aerivorans. The sequence goes on along the minus strand of NZ_CP156926.1, from coordinate 6,087,422 downwards.
ATTAGCCGGGCATGTTGCATTAAAGCTATATGACCGTAATGAAGGCCGCTCGCAGGCAGCCGCCGGCGAGCTGGGTGTCTCTGCCGCCGGCAGTATTGAGGAACTGGCTGAATGGGGTGCAATTATTCTGGTTGTGCCTGACCGGGAAGTAATTAGTTTAATAAAAGACTTTAACCAGATGGAGCGCCCGCTGAACATTATCAACGTGGCCACAAATGTAGCCCAGCACGTATTAACAATGACAGCCCGGCCGCAAGTAAAGTGTATTGGGGCCAAGTTTGTCGCCCAGGCGCGGGAAATGGCGCTGGGAGCTGAGCCGGTGATCATTGTCGATGAGCACCCGGCGGAACTTGCCGCCTTGGCCCGGGAGATATTAGCCCCGGCTGGCAGAATAATTCTCGGTCATGCTGACAGTGTTACATATATAAATACACAGGCAGCCGAGAAAGCATTGACAGCAGCCGTGCTGATTGAAGAAACACTCCGGTCACAGCCGTACGCCAATTCCGAGGTCATCAAAAGCGCTATCAGACAGGTTGCAGCCGGGATATTAAAGGCTTACGCCGACAATGACTTGGGCCCGTTTGCCCGTGAGATTGTAAGGGCTATCAGGGCTAAGCTTGGAAATAGCAATATGCATGAAAAAAGAAACTAAAAACAGCCGCCGGGCCCGCAAGCGGGTCTCGGCGGCTGTTTTATGCTGCAAAAAAGTATAAGTCCTTTATAGTATAAGGCGCTTGCGCTTTCGCTAAGCAGGTAGCCAGATGTGCACTCTTATACACCGCATTCTTCCAGAAGCTTTTTGGCTTCGATATACATGGCGATTCCCTGGGCCACCCGTTTGGCTTCTTTCATGGCCAGAACCACCGTGGCCGGTTCGTGAACAACGTCACCGCCGGCAAAAACACCGCGCCGGGTAGTCATGCCATATGGACGGTCTTTAGTCTTTACATAACCTTGTTCGTTGACCTCAATACCTGTTGTCGTGGAAACAATACGGGCTGCCGGACGCTGGCCAATGGCCAAAATCACTTTGTCGGCGCTAAGGGTTTCTATCCGCCCTGTTCCATGGATATGCTTATCACTTTCTATCTCCATGACCTCATATTCAAGTCCGGTAAGCTTATCCTCGCCTAAAAATTTCTTGGTGCTGGCCAGCCAAATGAACTCCACGCCCTCTTCGCAGGCTTGCTGATATTCCGAAGGCAGGGCTGTGATTTCTTTCACGGTGCGGTGATAGACAACACTGGCTCTCGCCCCCAGACGAATGGCGGTCCGGGCAGCGTCCATGCCTACGTTGCCGGCGCCGATTACAACAACTTTGTCTCCCAGTTTTACCGGAATCTCTTTGTGATCAACCTTGCCAGCCCTCGCCAGAGCCACCATTTGCAAAAAGTAGCTGGCCTGAAGTACGCCGGACAATGTGTTGCCGGGAACTTCAAGAATGCGGGGCAGGGCTGTGCCTGTGCCGATGAAAATAGCGTCATAGCCGTCGATGAACAGTTCATCAATCGTAATGTCCGGCCCAACCAGAACCTCGGTATTGAACTTGACTCCCAGCCGTTCAATGCGTTTGATTTCCCGCCTGACAACATCTTTATTCAAACGAAAATCAGGTATTCCATACATTAAGACACCGCCCGGCTCGGTCTGTCCCTCGAAGATAGTGACCTGATAGCCAAGTTTGGCCAGGTCGCCGGCCACGGTCAGTCCGGCGGGTCCGGAACCGATAACTGCAACTTTGCCGATATAGGAAGCTGGCGGAGTGTGAGTGGTTAGCTCCATTTCAGCGTCAAAATCGGCAATAAATTGTTCCAACTTCCCGATTTGGATACCTTTCCCCTTTTTCGACAGGACGCAGGCCCCCTCACATTGTTTTTCGTGGGGGCAGACTCGGCCGCATACGGCAGGGAGGTTGCTGCGACGGGCGATTATTTGGCTGGCTTCGCCAACATTGCCCTTAGCCAGAGCTGCGATAAACAGAGGTATTTCATTCTCAATGGGACAGCCTGTACGGCAAAGGGGATTTTTACAGTTTAAACACCGCTTGGCCTCGGCAATAGCTTCGCGGGGGCTGAGGGCGCCTTCTGTTTCATCGAAAGACAGCGGGTAGTTGTCTCTGGTAGTTTCATCAGCCATGGGTGTGTACCTCCTTATGTTGTCTATTGTTAATAATACTGCAGCAATTATGCAATAAAATAAGCGCATGTGATGATACATGGCGGGGGTATTTGCCTGGTTTATCGGAAAAAGCCGGCAAAAGCCAGGATTGGATAGTAGGTTTGGATGGCGTAGATTTTGTCGCAATGCAAGGCGGAGGAGCCTCGTATACCGGAAATATGTAAGGCGGCGACAGCACCGCAATGCGGAAAAAGACGCGTCAGCCAAACCAAGAATTAATCTGGTCAAGGTACTAGGATGCTTCCTGGTTTTTTTCTCCCCTTGGCTTTTGCCGGCGGGTGAAGGCGCCTGTTCCCAGACTGACAGCCACAAGCACCAGAATAAGCGCCACATAGTGCTGCCATACCATCTTTTCTCCTAAAAAGATGGCTGAGGCTAAAAGGCCGACAACCGGCTGACCATTTAAAAACAGGGAGGCCATTGAGGCTCCGATATGATGGATGCCGGTATTCCATAATACTGCACCAAGGGCGGTACTGATCCAACTGGAGAACAGTAAAACGGCTATCGGCCAGAACTCGAAGGCGCCGCTAAACATCCACACCGGGTTTACGGCCAGACCTAGCAGCACCAGCGCCGGGGCTGCAATTAGATGACTATATACGGCAATAATGAGCGGTCTGGTATGCTGGGCGCCCTTTTTAACACAGAGTGAGCCGGCTACATATACCAGCATGGCTATGAGCATAACGCCGTCCCCTAAAAGCGTTGCCTGACCGGCATCGGTTTTATTGGTGACAATAAGCAGCACGCCGCCAAGCCCTAAGAAGATACCGATGGTTTTGTTCCAATTCAATGGTTCGTTGACAGCCCAACTGGCAGCCAGTGTCGTAAACAGCGGGTTAAGCGCCAGTATCAGTGAGGCGTGAGTGGCGCTGGTGGCGTTAATACCCCAGGATAGGGTTATCTGATGTAATACGATATTAAACAGCGCCACGCCGCCTATTGGCAGCCAGGCCGCACGTGGCACCGGCTGCCAGCCGCCAGGGTAAAAAGCGGCCGGCAGTAAAAACAGGGCGGCCAGTACCATCCGGATTGCGGCCAGCGCCAGCGGCGGGTAGTAATTTGTCAGATATTTAAGCATAACAACATTAATACCCCAGAGAAAAACAACTGCGACCATCATGGCCGTAATACGGGGCAGCCGGGGAGATGTACACGGGTTCATGGGATACTCCTTGTTCATAGAAAAAAGTGTATATCAGGATAGTACCATGACTGGTGCTTCAAGGCAACCCTTAACAGGCTGAGGGTTGCAAGCTAAAAAAAACACAAAATATTATAAAAAAAGTTTCTATCGCAAAACCTGTCCGGACTATAAAATTAGATTTGGATAGTTTTAAGAATAGTTTTACTATATGAAATTCAATAAAGATTCTTTCATCTGGTAATTAGTAACGTTTTGCCGCTGGCGCTGTACTGCGTTACTTACCGCCTGCCTGTAAATCATTATTGGATACTATATAAAAATTATCAATAAAACACAGGAGGTTTGGATATGAACAAAATTAGCCGCCAAATCCATCCGGTAGCCAACCTGCCCGAACGCGTGATTCAGTTTGGCGAGGGAAATTTTTTGCGGGCCTTTGCCGATTGGATGCTTCATGAAATGAATAAACAGGGCTTGTTCAACGGCCGGGCTGTACTGGTTCAACCCATTGCCGAGGGACTGAGCAGGCAGATTAACGACCAGGACGGGTTGTATACCCTGCTGTTGCGCGGCTTGAGTAACGGCCAGCCTTACGAGGAGAAGGATATAATCACCTCGGTAAGCCGCTGCCTTAATCCCTATAGCCAGTGGCGGGAATTTATCGAGTGTGCGGAAAATCCATCGATTGAATTTGTCATCAGCAATACAACCGAGGCTGGTATTGCCTATGATCCAACCGACAAACCGGACAATACGCCGCCGGTTTCCTTTCCGGGCAAACTAACAGTTTATCTGTATCACCGCTATCGGCATTTTAGGGGTGATGCCGCCCGGGGAATGGTTATTTTGCCGTGTGAGCTGATTGACAGAAATGGCGATAACCTGAAAAAGGTGGTCTTGCAACTGGCAGGCGACTGGCAACTGCCAGCCGGGTTCAGGGACTGGGTTCAGAAGCACAACTATTTCCTCAATACATTGGTGGACAGGGTAGTGACCGGTTACCCCCGGGATGAAGTCAAGGAGCTGGAGGCCAAACTTGGTTACCAGGACAGTCTTCTGGACGCCGGCGAGTTATTCCACCTCTGGGTCATCGAAGGGCCCAAACATCTGGCGGAGCGTCTGCCGTTCACCAAAGCCGGACTCAACGTTATCTGGACTGAAGATATGACTCCGTACCGGACCCGCAAAGTCCGGATCTTAAACGGAGCCCACACATCGTCAGTACCGGCGGCTTTTTTGTACGGCCTGGATACTGTGGGCGAAATGATGGAGCATGGAGTTATGGGCCAATATGTAAGGCAAGTTATCTTCGATGAAATTGTGCCGTCGATCGATCTTGATAAAGCCATGCTTACAGACTTTGCCGCCAGTGTTATGGACAGGTTCCGCAACCCGTTCATCAAACATTACCTTCTCAGTATTCTCCTCAATTCTTCTTCCAAGTTTAAAGCCAGAGTGCTGCCTTCCATTCTGGAATACCACACAAAACATGGCAAATTACCGGATAAACTGACTTTCTCACTGGCTGCGCTCATTGCAGTTTATAAAGACGGCAGGGTCGAGGGCAGCGGCATGCAGGCCCGGCGTGAACAGGGCGGGTTTATCATGAAAGACGATATGCCGGTTTTGGAGTTCTTTGCAGATGTATGGCGCGGTTTTGACGGCTCGCCGGCAGCCGCCCGCAGCGTGGCTCAGGCTGTGCTGGGCAATACTGCCTTATGGGGGCAGGATTTAACACAAATCGCCGGACTGGTGGAAAAGACCGGCGAATATCTCTACAGCATAGCGGCCAATGGCATGCAGGCAACCGTTAACAAGCTTGTATATTAGGAGGTGCTGACTTGTCACAGCTGAAAATTCACGACAAAGATAATGTTGCTGTTGTTCTTGCGCCGGCGGAAAGCTCTAAGGCCGGCCGCGGGCACAAGATTGCCCTGGTCGATATCCGCGCGGGCGAGCATATTATTAAATACGGCTTTCCCATCGGTCATGCCACCGCTGACATCAAAGCCGGCGAATGGATCCACACCCATAATATTAAAACCAACCTGGGGGACATCTTAGAGTATGAGTACCGGCCGGAGACTCAGGCGGCAGTCCACACCGGCGACTGCCCTGTATTTCAGGGGTATCGCCGTGCCGGCGGACGGTTTGGGGTGCGCAACGAAGTATGGATTATTCCGACAGTAAGCTGTGTTAACCAAAATATCCGGCTGATTGCAGAGCAGGCCGCCGCGCAGTTTGCCGACAGGTCCAATATTGACGGCATTTTTGCGATTACCCATCCTTACGGTTGCTCCCAGTTAGGGGATGATCATAAGAATACTCAGCGCATTCTGGCTGATTTGGTACAGCATCCAAACGCCGGCGCCGTACTGGTAGTAGGCTTGGGATGTGAAAACAATTATATTGCCGAGTTCCAAAAAGTATTGGGTGACTATGATCCCGGCCGGGTTAAATTTCTTGTGGCTCAGGAGGTGACTGATGAAATCGCCGCCGGTGTTGAACTGGTGGGTGAGCTTGTACAATACGCCTCAGGCTTTGTACGGGAAACCTGTCCTGTATCCGAGTTGGTTATTGGCCTTAAGTGCGGCGGGTCTGACGGATTTTCCGGCATTACGGCCAACCCGCTGGTAGGGTCATTTTCCGACCGGCTGCTGGCTTGTGGCGGCAGCACCGTTCTGACCGAGGTGCCGGAAATGTTTGGGGCTGAAACCATTTTAATGAACCGGGCCGTGGATGAAACGGTATTTAACAAAACCGTAAATCTGATCAATGACTTTAAAGACTATTTTGTGAGTCATAACCAGCCCATTTATGAAAATCCTTCTCCCGGCAATAAGGAAGGCGGTATCAGCACATTGGAGGAAAAATCCCTGGGTTGTACCCAAAAAGGCGGTACCGGTCAGGTAACCGATGTTATCGGATATGCCGGCCGGGTAACGAAAAAAGGGCTGACTTTGTTAAGCTCGCCTGGTAATGATATGGTGGCGGCGACGGCGCTGGCAGCGGCGGGGTGTCAGATTATTCTCTTCACCACAGGCCGGGGAACGCCGCTGGGCACAGTTGTGCCGACAGTTAAGATCGCCACCAACAGCGAATTATTTGCCCGCAAGGCCAACTGGATGGATTTTGACGCCGGCCGGCTGCTGGACGGCCTGAGTATGGCTAAGATGACGACTGAATTTCTTAACCATATCATTGGCGTAGCCTCCGGCCGGCCGACCAAAGCCGAACACATGGGCTTTCGCGAAATTGCCATATTTAAAAATGGCGTAACTTTGTAGCAGCTAAAAAAAACACAAATTATCCTAAAAAAAACATTATACAAAATATTTTGAAAGAACAGTAAAATGTACAAGAAAGCAATGCGCATTATTAGCAACTTATTTTTTAAGGAGGGATGACGTGGAGGCGCTTAAAAAAATTGTTCTGGCTATAGACACTCTATTTGAAAGTGTTGCGCTCATAGGTCTGGCAAGTATGATTATTATTGTAATCACGCAGGTTATGACCCGGAAGCTCCTGAATTTCGTGTTCTTCTGGTCAGAGGAAATGACACTGCTCTTATTAGTTTGGTTCGCCTTTATGGGGATGGCTATCGGTTTTCGTGAACATTTGCATTTAGGAGTAGACTCCTTCACAGAGTTTTTGCCAGCTAAGGTTAATCTTGTTTTGGATAAAATCATCGGCATTAGTATTTTTGGATTTGGGGTATATTTGATTTATTATGGCTGGGATTTTACCGTTATGATGCACGAATCCACGCTGGCGGCCACCAAACTGCCCAACAGTACACTTTATGTGGTGATGCCGGTTACCGGTATTATGACCTGCGCTTACTCGGCCCTGCAGGTTGCCGGCTTTGATACCAGACGCCACAAAGGCAACGAAGTGGAAATGGGCGGCGCTATGGGAGGTGGGGAATAATGGACCAGCAAGCAATAGCAGTCACACTTCTTGTTGTCAGCTTTATCGTGCTCATGGTTTTTCGTTTCCCCGTTGCCCTGGTTTTAGGTTTTTCCACTATGCTTACCATGATGTACATGGATATCCCGCTGGCGGTGTTAGGCCAGCAAATGATCCAGGGAATCAGCAGCTTCTCGCTGCTTGCCATACCATTCTTTATTCTTACCGGACAAATCATGGGCGAGGGCGGCCTGGCCGTCAGAATGGTTAATCTGGCCTACCTGATCGTGGGGCGTATCCGCGGCGGACTGGCATTGGTTAACTGTGTCGCCTGTATGTTTTTCGGTAATATTTCCGGTTCGGCTGTTGCTGACGCTTCTTCCGTAGGTTCGGTTATGATCCCGATGATGAAGAAGAAGGGTTATGACGCCGACTATTCGGTTGGTCTTACCATCTCATCGGCCATCCAGGGGGTTGTTGTTCCTCCCAGTCACAATCTGGTGCTGTATTCTATTGTTGCCGGCGGCATTTCAATTAAAAGCCTGTTTTTAGCCGGTATTGTTCCTGGATTTATTTTACTTGGTACACTAATGACCGTAGGTTATCTTATTGCCCGCAAACGCGGCTACCAAAAGGGCGATCCGGTGGATAAAGCCAAAGTTCCCGGAATTTTATTTCACGGACTGTTATCGCTATCGCCGGCGGTTATCATTCTCGGCGGCATTATTTCCGGCTGGTTTACCGCAACCGAGTCAGGTGCTATGGCCGCACTGTACTCCTTTATTCTGGCGTTCGGTGTATACCGGGAAGCGCCGCTGTCCTCCATGGTACCTGTTCTGAAGCGTACCTTCCGGACGGTATTGATGGTGTATTTCCTGATAGCAGCCTCCGCGGCGTTTGGCTGGGTGCTTGCATATCTTAAGATTCCAATGCTGGTTACTGATTTCTTTTTGAGTGTTTCGGATAGTCCGCTTGTCATTATGATGCTGATCAATATCCTACTCCTGATATTGGGCGGACCGATGGATATGGCGCCCATGATTCTGATCATGACGCCGATCTTGCTGCCGGTATGTACGGCTATCGGCATTGATCCTGTACACTTTGGCCTGATTCTCATCTTTAACGCCGGTATGGGCCTTTTGACGCCGCCTGTCGGCACGGTATTGTTCGTGGGCTGCGCTATCGGCGGTGTCACACTGTCGCAGGGTACCAAAGCCATGATGCCTTTCTTTTATGCCATGATTCTCGTGCTGCTTCTGATCACTTATGTTCCTCAGACTGTTATGTGGCTGCCAAACATGTTTAAATAGCACGCTTCATTACTAACGGGGATTCATCCCAACATTATTTAAGGGGGATATTAATAATGAACAAAAAGAAACTGATTGCCGGCGCTTTGTCCTTGATGCTGGCCGGTTCGCTTCTGGCCGGTTGCGGTGGTTCCAAGGACGGCGGAGCGGCCGACAAGAAAGCCGAAGGCGCGAAGTACACCTTCCGTCTGGCAGAAACGCATCCGGCCGATTATCCGACCACCCTGGGCGACAAGAAGTTCGCCGAGCTGGTTAATGAACGGACCAAAGGACGTATCAAAATTGAAGTATTCCCGTCCTCTCAGCTTGGTGAAGAAAAAGCCGTTATTGAGCAAGTTCAGCTTGGCGCCATTGAATTTACCCGGGTAAGCTCATCCCCGCTGGCTGAATTTAATAAGGCCTTCGGCGTATTCTCGCTGCCATATATTTTTGATAATGACGCCCATGTGTGGAAATTCCTGAACAGTGAAGCCGGCACTAAGATGCTTGATGGTTTGGAAAAATCCAAAATGAAGGGCTTGGCTTACTATAGCTCAGGTTCCCGCAACTTCTACACCAAGAAGCCTGTTACCAGCGTGGAAGATCTGAAAGGTCTCAAAATCCGCGTACAGCAAAATAAAATCAACATGGACCTGATTAGCGCTCTTGGCGCCAGCGCTACGCCGATGCCTTACGGCGAAGTCTTCAGCGGCCTGCAAACCGGCGTAATCGACGGCGCTGAAAATAACTCCCCCAGTTACCTGACCGCCAATCACTATCAAGCAGTTAAGAACTTCATTCTTGACGGTCACCAGCGTGTGCCGGAAGTTCTCCTAATCAGCAAAGTTACCTGGGATAAGCTTTCAGAAGAAGACCGCAAAATCATTAAGCAAGCCGCTATTGACTCTGTGGCAACCCAACGGGAAATCTGGGATAAGTTTGAAAAGGAATCTCTGGATAAACTTAAAGCCAGTGGCGTAGTAGTTACCGAAGTGAAAGACGTTAAGCCCTGGCAGGATGCCGTAAAACCTGTTATTGAAAAGTATGGCGCGGACTATAAAGAGGAACTGACAGCAATCGATCAAGCACGTAAATAAAACGATTATACAGGGAGAGGCCGCCGGCTTCTCCCTGTTTTGCACTGAAATTCTTTTAGCAGCAGGGCGATACCGGCTTATACTTTCGCCAAAGGCGCGGCGCAAGCCGTGCCTTCTATATCTGATGGGCAGGATAAAAAAAAAATGACGCGAAACATTATGGTTATGAAGAAGTCGCTACTTAACTTTGTCAGTGAAATCATATGGTTTAAAGATCAATCATTAACCTCCAAGCTCTTCACCTTTTCGGCTGTACTGGTAATTATTCCGATGATTGTGGTAGGGGTTATTTCCTATTATCGCTCATCCACTATTGTTGAAGGGGAGGCCAAAAACTACACCTGGCAGATTAATGAGCAGGTTAAAACCCAGATCGAGTATTATTTGCGCGATGTTGAAATAAACTCTTTGAAAATTCTGAATCACGTTGACATGATCAGCCTCTTAAAAGCCGGCAATGTCAGTGATGCCGAGCGTCAGGAACTGGTTAATGCCGTACGGGAATTATTGGAGAGCACCGCTTATTCCCGCCCGGATATTTCCAGTGTTGCCGTGCTGCTGGACGGATATGGCGTAATTGACAGTCTGTCTTATCGGGGTTCCTATCCGGTCAGTGAACTGGAAAAAGAATATTGGTATTCCTCTGTTCCCGGCAGTGGCAACTCCATGCTTGTCAGCAGGATTGTTAACTGGGGGAACTATCAGGAGCCGGTTATTACCATTGCCAGACGTATTTACAGCCCTAAAACACTGGAACCTATCGGTATGCTGCTTATTGACGTTAATTTTCGCCGCCTTCAGGACATCGCCGACAAAGTGAATGCTTTTGGCGAAAGCTCTTTTTATATTCTGGATGCCGAAGGCCATTACGTTTACCATCCTGACAGCTCCAGGCTTGGCCGCCGGGCGGAATTTATTAACCTGGAAAGTATTTTATCGCTAGAGGATAACTCCTTTCTGTCTGAGCATGACCAGGTGGTTATTTTGAATCACTCGTCAGCCTTAGGCTGGCGGTTTGTTACCGCCATTCCGCGGGCAGAGCTGTTTAAAGGCTCGGCCCACATTGGACAAACTATTTTCTGGACAGTGGTTATTACCCTCTTAATTGCCTACGGATTGGGCGTAAGTTTTGCCAGTACCATTATCAGGCCCATCCGCCGTCTGCAGCGGTTTATGAAAAACGTCCAGGTTGGCGATTTTAGCCGGCGCGTGCCGGTGGAATCCAGTGATGAGATCGGTCAGCTGACACATGGCTTTAATAATATGGTGGAAAAGCTTTCCGCCCTTATGGAGGAAGTTTATTTTTCCAAGCTGCGGGAGACTGAAATGTCGCTGGCGCAAAAGGAGATGGAACTGAAGGTATTGCAATCGCAGATTAATCCTCATTTTCTCTGTAATTCACTGGAAACCATCCGGGGGATGGCGCTGGAACAGGATATGGGAGATATTGCGGCTATGTCGGCTTCTCTGGGCACGTTGCTGCGGTATAACTTAAAGACTGTGTCGCCTACGGTAACGCTGCGTGAAGAGATTAATTTCTGTACCGTTTATCTCAGAATTCAACAATTCCGTTTTGAAAAAAATGTTAAGTATTGTTTTGCTATCCCGGAGTGGGCAATGAATGCCATGATTGTTAAATTCTCCCTGCAGCCATTGGTGGAAAACTGCTTTGTCCATAGTGTCGGGAGCGGTCCTGAGCCAACCCGCATCACTATATCGGCCTCAAGGGAAGACGATAATCTTGTTATCCGCGTGGCTGATACCGGAATCGGTATGGCAGAGACTATGTTAGACAAGATCAAGAATGATCTGGCGACAAAAGATATTACCGCAGGCGGTTCTCATATCGGTATTGTGAATGTTCACCGGCGAATCATCAATCTGTTCGGTGAAGGTTATGGCGTAAGCGTTGACAGCCGTTCGGGCGCAGGCACTACCGTTCTGGTCAGAATGCCGCTTATACAGAATACAGAGGGAGCAGGTCAGCATGAAGACTATATTAATCGTGGATGATGAAAAATGGGTACGTTCTGCTTTGAAATGGACAGTCGAGCAGACCGGCCTGCCGGTAAGGGTAATCGGTCAATGCAGCAACGGCCTTGAGGCGCTTGACTGGCTTAAATCAAATAAGGTTGACTTGGTGTTGGCGGATATAACCATGCCGGTTATGAACGGACTGGTATTTCTTGAGCAACTACGGTTGGGAGGCAATGACCAGGACGTTATCTTTATTACGGTTAATGAGGATTTCGGCTGTGTGCAGCAGGCTTTGCGCGCCGGCGCCATTGACTATTTATTGAAGCCGGTCGAGAAAGAGCAGCTTACTGTCTGCCTGAATAAATGGTTTACCCGCAAAGAGAAGGCAGTCAAGTCCCGGGTGGTTCCGAGCGAGCCAACCGGACAACTGTCGCCGGTTGAACAGGTGATACACTTTATTGAATCACTGCCGCCCGGACAGGTAACACTGGCTGAAGCCGCCAAGCATGTACACATGAATCCCAGTTACTTAAGCCAGCTTTTTAAGCAGCAGACCGGAACGAACTTTATTGAATATATAACCAGGCTTCGCCTGAGAGAAGCCAAACGGCTGCTGCAGTCGACAACCTTACGGATTTCAGAAATCGCCGAACGCCTGGGATACTCCGATTTGGCCTACTTCACCAATATCTTCAAGAAGCTTTGCCGGGTTACTCCATCGGAATATCGCAAGTTGCACAAAGGCGACGATGCTTTATAATGGCTTTGACAAAATAATGAAAAAATCTGGTGGGATTGTTTATGCCGTTCCGACCCGCACTGAACTGCTGATAGGGTCCAACAGGCGATAAACAATCTTTTTGTATGCCTGTTTATTAACTGTTTACGTCAGTAAAGGTTGACGTGAGGTGCCTTTAAGGAATAAACTAGTAACTATCTATAACCAAGGGGGGGGTGGCGTGTTGGCAGGGATAAAGCTGAGTGAAACATTCCGGGCGCTTAAACACCGCAATTACCGGTTGTTCTATTTTGGGCAGGGAATGTCGCTGGTTGGCACCTGGATGCAGCGGACAGCCACCGTTTGGCTGGTTTACCGCCTGACCGAGTCGCCGGAAGTGTTAGGTAATGTAGATTTCGCCGGCCAGATCGCAGGGGTTGTGCTAATTCCCCTGGCCGGAGTGCTGTTAGACCGGTGGAATCGATACCGGACTATTCTCTGGACGCAATTATTAAGCATGATTCAGGCGATATTCTTAGCCGGCCTGGTATTCAGCGGGACGGTGGCGGTTTGGCACATTGTTATCCTGAATATGGCTCTGGGGATTATCAATTCGTTTGATATGCCTGCCAGGCAGGCATTTATCACGCAGATCGTCACCGATAAGGAAGACCTGGCCAATGCCATTGCTCTCAATTCAGCCATGTTTAACAGTGCGCGGATTATTGGGCCGTCAGTGGCCGGTCTGGCGATTGCAGTCTTTGGCGAAGGACTATGCTATCTGTTTAATGGCATAAGTTATATCGCGGTACTGGCGGCGCTGCTGGCCATGAAATTTCACAACACCCAGCCAGCTGCTAGTACCCGGAGTAATATTCTCTGCGGTTTAAAAGAAGGCTGTAGCTATGCCTATAATAGCCTGCCAATTAGAATGGTCTTATTGCTGCTGGCGCTCGTGAGTCTGGCGGGGTTTCCAGTGCTGCCGCTTATGCCTCTCTTTGCCGGTCAGGTTCTGGGAGGTGGTCCTGATACATTAGGGTGGCTGATGGCAGCCTTTGGGGCCGGTGCACTTATTGGTACAATTTTTCTGGCTTCCCGGACCACTGTCCTGGGTATTGAAAAGATCATTGCGGTTACTTCGGCTATTTTTTCACTGGGCTTAATGGCCTTTTCGCTATCAACGTCAATCACACTTTCGCTGGTGATCGCCTTTATTATGGGGTTTGGTATTATTGCGCAGATGGCTTCCACCAATACCATTATCCAAACGCTGGTAGATGAAGATAAACGCGGCCGGGTAATGAGTCTTTATGTTCTATCTTTTGGCGGGCTAACACCGATAGGCAGTCTGCTTGCCGGCCATGTCGCCGGACTGATCGGCGTTTCTTATACTTTTTTGCTGGGAGGGCTGCTCGGTTTGGGGGGAGCAGTGCTTTTCTCGCTAAATTTGTCAGCCTGGCGGTCTGTAGCGCACCAGGTATTTGCCGACAAAGGAATTATTTGAGTATAATTACCAGTATTTTGCAAAGGAATATTGGGGCTTTGGTGGAATGGTTTACTATATTAGTCGATGATTTTTTTGTGAAAAAAATAACAAGGAGGATCCAAATATGCTGCAAAGCATTCAGTTTAAGCAGTCATTAGCTACCGGACTTATTATTTTGCTTGTTACCGTATTGCTCTCGAGTGGTAGCGGTTATTTTTTTAGCCGCTATGCGGATGAAGGTAACCGGCAGGCTGCTGTTCAAGGGGTTGCCGGCTTGCAACTGGAACTTGACGGCTGCCGGGAGCAGGCCCGGGTTGCAGCGGTTATGGCGGCCAACCGGCCGGATATTGTTCAGGCCATTGCTGCCAGAGATCCGCTGGCAGCGGCGCAGGCGGTCAGGAGACTTAATGCGCAGGAAACCGTCGCCGCTATTCAGATTATGGATAGTCAGGGACGTGTTCTGACCGGCGAGGGAAAACCGATCAGCAGCCAGGCGGCGAAAGGGTTTATCGAACAGGGGAAGGTAGCAACCTATTATGATGCTGTACCTGGCGAAGCCGTCATGGTCATGGCCATTGCCCCGGTAAAGGATGGTTCAGGCATTGCTGTCGGGGCCGTTGTAGCCGGAAATGTATTCAGTCAGGACGCTTTTGTAGACAAAATCAAAACTCTGCATAAAGTGGATGCCACTGTTTTTGCTGGCGATACCCGGGTGGCCACAACCATTATGCAGGATGGCATTCGGGTACTGGGCACAAAGCTTGATAGCAGGATCGCAGACATTGTCTTGGGGAACGGGCAACCATACGCCGGCGACGCCAAAATTCTGGGTATGCCTTATGTTACTTACTATCAGCCATTATTAGATAACAATCAAAAACCAATCGGCCTCTTATTTGCCGGTAAATCGGAAGCTGAGGCGCTGGCGGCACGCAATCAGATTCTGGTTACCTTAGGATTGGCGGGAGTTGCCGTTCTCTTTGTCGGGATTTTATTCTCAATCTGGGCGGCGCGCAAAGTGACTAAACCTATCCAGGTAATTGAACAGCTTATGCGGCAGGCCGGCGAAGGCGACCTGACTGTCAGGGCCGAGGTTGCTTCCGCGGATGAGATTGGTCGTCTGACTCAGTCTTTTAATACCATGCTTACCAATCAGGCGGAGCTTGTTGGCGCCGTCAGCCGGGCCAGCCAGGAAATTGCCGCTGCCTCTGAACATCTGGCGGCATCCAGTGAAGAAATGAGTTCAACAGTGGCTGAAGTAGCCGGCAGTATCGGACGGGTGGCCGATAATGCCAAATCCGGGGAAACCGCTGCTGAAACGTCAGCACAAGTACTGGCCGGTCTGGCCGAACTAATCGGCGTTGCCAAAGAAAGGGCTGTTTCCGCGCAGGGCGCTTCGGGTATCACTTCCGAGGCTGCTATTTCCGGCCAGTCCAAAGTGGCCGGTACAGTTGCCTGTATTGCCGAGATGCGGGCTAAAATCTCTGAGACCGAGAATCTTATCGGTAAGCTGAATGAATATTCCAGCCAGATTAGTGTTATTACCGAAACCATTACCGGTATTGCCAACCAGACTAACCTGCTGGCCCTGAATGCGGCAATTGAAGCGGCCAGAGCCGGTGAAGCAGGCCGCGGTTTTGCCGTTGTGGCCGAGGAGGTGCGCAAGCTGGCGGAGCAGTCCAGCCAGGGGGCGCAGGAAGTAGCCGCTTTGCTGAGTAAAATCACGGACAGCACGATGTCGGCCGTGGAGGCCGCCCGGCTGAGCCGGGCCGGCATGGAGCAGGTAGTTCAGTCAACCGATGCAGCCAGTTCCGCCCTTGACAGCATACTGGCCGCAGCAAGCGGTACAGTCGCCGATATTGATCAGATTATGCAAGTGGCTGATGATGAGGTGAAAACCTCCAGTCAGATTGTCGAACTTATCGGCCAACTGGCGCTGGGCTTGCAGGACACGGCAGGTCTAAGTAAAGACGTAGCCAATGTTGCGGAACAAACATCAGGTGTCGTTGAAACCGTGGCTGCCAGTGCCCAGCAGTTAACAAGCATGGCTGCTGAGCTTAAGGATATGGTTACTAAATTTAAGGTGTAAAGAGAAGCAGGCGAACATTTTGCTAGTGTCCGCCTGCTTCTCCTCATAATAATACAGAGGCGCATTCTTTTTTCAAGAACCGGATCGGCTTTTTCTTCCCGCAGGTAGGAACAAGCCGATTTTCTTTATGATTTATAGTAAGATAATCTCTATATACGCCAAGAGGCTTGTACAGATACGAAAAGTTTTACCCGCACGGCAAGATTAGTTACCAATTCTGAGCGGTAAGATACCATACGCTCACTTCTTCGCACGGCTATAGTATCAGATATTTGCGATGGCCGTTAGTTTAACGGTAGCAATAATAGAAATGTCAGCATATTATGTAGCAAAGGCGGAGATAAAGGAGGGACTTACATGGCGTACCTAAGGCGTCCTTATTGGGAATATCCTGAAATTGATGACTGGGACGACGATGATGACGATGACGACGATGACTGGGACGAAGAGTCAGAGACAGGAGAAAACAGGCAGTTACTGCCTCTTGTTGCCGGCTTGGGTTTAGGCTTAGCGCTTAGCTGTAATCCACGCTGGTATTGTAATCCGCGGCGGTTCTGCTACCCACGACGATTCTGCCGTCCGCGCCAGGGCTGCTATCCGTGGATGTGTTTCCCATTCTAAAAAACATGATATATAAATGGCTTTCCTCCGGGGAGGCCACTTTTACTTTGATAGCAGAAATAGTACATACAAGCCATAGCTTTAGGGACTGCAGAAAACCCCGCCAAACCATGGCGGGGTTTTCTGTTTTATTATATTATGAGTTCAGTGGCCAAGGGCCGGGTTTCGCGATATAAAAGCCTTGTGAAAAGTCGATGTTATAATTCTTAACGGCACTGAATACTGATTCGGAATGAACAAATTCGGCAATGGTTTTAATGCCCATATCCTGGGTAAAAGTGACGATGCTTTTGACAATGGCCTGAGAACTGGCATCCTGATCGATATTTTTTATCAGGGAAGCATCAATCTTCAGATAATCGAAATCGAGCGACAGTACATAAGCAAAGTTAGAGTAACCTGAGCCAAAGTCGTCGACCGCCAATTTGCAGCCGGCGGCTTTTAAGGTCTTTAAAAACTGAGCGGCTGCGGAATTTCCTTCCAAACGGTGATTTTCCAAAACTTCGAAAACCACCCGGTTGGCTATGTTATATTTAGCCAGTTGTTCTTGAATTAGTGTGGCTGTCGCAGCATCTTCCATATCCTCCACGTCCAGGTTTATGGAAATCTCATCAGGCAGATTACGGAAAAGAAAAAATGATTTTTCGATAATTGCTTTGGTAATAGCCGGATATTGTTTGGTTGCTTTGGCAATATTGATAAATTGAAAAGGGGAGATTATATTGCCTCTATTGTCAATAAGGCGGGCCAAGACTTCATAATGCCGGTTTTGGGGCTCTTTATGGTTATGGATTGGCTGAAAATAGGGTACGATACGGTCATGCTTTATGGCGTCCTGCAGTAAGGCTGCCCATTTGATATTATCCTGGTAGCGGGCATCTATGCCTGCAGATTCCTGAAAAAACAGGTGTGATTTACGGTGAAGACGGGCTTCGCGCAGGGCGATATCGGCCTTGATGACCAACTTTTCGGGATCGGCGCTGGTTGTGAACGCAATGCCCATGGTTACCCGTAACAGTACCTGCTGTTGATTATTGGTGAACTTGGTAGCCGGGATAACAGAGGTGATATGTTTGGCCAGAAGTTCAAATTTGTCCAGGACGCCGGGCAGGTCAGCCACTTGCCGTGCATCCATAAAGATAGCGTATTCGTCGGCATGCACCCTGTAAAGCCGGTAACCGTTGCCGGGTAAAGCTGCAGACAACAATTTAGCCAGGCTGACAAGGATAAAATCTCCTTCGGCGTAACCGTAAAAATTATTTATCTGTTCGAAGCCGTCAATATTGATAAGAGCGACTACCGGCACTTGCGAGCCTTCCACATCACGAAGTAAGCGGAGACGGTTAGGCAGGCCGGTGAGGTTGTCGGTATAAATCATGCGGATAAGTTGCTTTTCCCGTTCTTTAAGCGCTTGCGTCCGCTCTGTGACCCGTCTTTCCAAGGTTTGGTTGGCGCTAATCAGTTGTTGCTCCAACCGTTTACGTTCTGTAATATCTTTTAAATTCTTGACAATGCCGATTACTTCACCGCAGGCGGACAGCAGCGGCGTGGCAGTTAAAATATATGACCGTTCTCTGGCAGTGTCCTTGTGCAGGGTGATGTCGGTATCGAAGCCCTGGCCTGTTTCAAGGATACGGCGCAAGGTACAAGCCGCGGAGGCATGGTAACACGGTTCAAAGATATCGTAGCACTTTCGGCCAATAATCTGTTCGCGTGAGGTGCCAGTCATAACAGCAAAAGCATCGTTGGCCCTCATAATGGTAAAATCACGGGCGATAACGCACATGCCATCTCCTGCGGCATCGAATATTTGTTGCAATTCATCAAATTCTGGTGTAATGTGAATCACGCCCGGAGTAACCCCCTAAAATAGGATATACATTGCTATCATACCATTTAAGCTGACAAATTCCATATAGGACTTTCGGCCTATAGACAGACAGCGCCGGGAAGGACTTTGCCAGTGTTTGTGGAAAAATATACTTATTACGAATTTGTGCGAGGTTAGTTATGATTGATATAGCAGGTCTATACAAAAAATTTGGCGAGCGTACGGCGGTAGATAATCTCACTCTGACAATTGAGCAGGGAGAGACCTTCGGGCTGCTTGGCCCGAATGGAGCCGGCAAGACCACAACGATACGGGTTCTGACGATGCTTACCAGGCCAACAGCCGGTACCATCCGCATTAATGGCTGGCGCCTTCCTGAGGATGAACTTAATATCAAGTCAGTAATTGGTGTGGTGCCCCAGCATTTTAATTTGGATGCTGACCTTACTGCCAGGGAAAATCTGGATTTGCACGGCCGGCTGCACCATATGCCCCGGCAACTGAGGCAGGAGCGAATGGCCGAACTGCTGGACTTTGTCGAGCTTAGTGACCGGGGCGATGATATGGTGAATACCTTTTCAGGCGGAATGAAACGCCGGCTGATGATTGCCCGGGCGCTATTACATAGACCGAGGGTGTTGTTCCTGGATGAGCCGACAGTAGGCCTTGATCCCCAGGTCAGACGGCGCTTATGGGACCTTATCAGGCGGCTGAATGCTGACGGTCTTACCGTACTGTTGACTACCCATTATATTGAGGAAGCGCAGAGTCTCTGCCAGCGGGTTGCAATTATGGAAAAGGGCCGGCTGATAGCGCTTAACAGTCCTACGGCGCTTTGCGAACGACTGGGAAATTATGTTGTTGAATGGGTGGAAAGCGAAGGGACCCAGTACCGGTTTTTCGGCAACCGCGCCGAAGCAGCTGCTTTTGCGGGGACGCTGTCGGTCAATACAACGCTCAGGCACAGTAACCTGGAAGATGTTTTTGTGGAATTAACCGGCCGACGGGTAAGCGGTTAAGGAGTTAGTTATGAATACAGCCAGAAAAATTATGCAGGCATTAGCTACAGCCGGATATACCGCTTATATCGTAGGCGGTGCTGTCCGCGATTTGCTGCGCGGTGTTCAGCCTGAAGATATTGACATTGCCACAAATGCCGTACCTGAGGAAATTCTTGCGGTGGCTGACGCCGAGGGGTGGAAAGCCGTCACGGTAGGGGCTGCTTTTGGGGTGGTGGCAGTTGTAGCCGGCGGCAGAGCCTATGAGGTTGCCACCTTTCGCAGTGAATGCTATGGCGCTGACAGCCACCGGCCAGAGGCCGTTACCCTGGGGGTGGGCCTGGAGCAGGATCTTTCAAGGCGGGATTTCACCATTAATGCCATGGCCATGAGTACGGAAGGCGTTATTATTGATCTGTTCAAGGGCCAGGCGGATTTGGCCGCCGGCATTATTCGTGCGGTCGGCCGGCCGGCGGCGCGTTTTGCGGAAGACGGACTTAGGATGTTCCGGGCGGCGCGTTTTGCCGCCAGGTTTGGCTTTAGTCTGGACAAGGAAACCTTTAATGCGATTCCGGTCAATATTGGCCGGGTGGAAGGGTTATCTGTCGAACGGGTTCGCGCCGAGATTGAGAAAACATTACTTGCCGGCTTTGCCGCACAAGGACTGACGATTATGATGCAGACCGGGCTCTTTGCGGCAAGGTGTCAAGTCAGGGAGCAAGGCCGGGTATTTGCCGTACCTGTGCTCGAAGAGCTTTGCCACCTTGTCGGTCTTATACAAAATCCCCGGTATCATTGTCATAACGCCTGGCAGCATACGCTTGCCGTTGTTGATCTGGCTCCGCGTAAAACTGTGCTCCGCTGGGCGGCTCTATTGCACGATGTGGCCAAAGGCTGGCCGGGAGTAAGAACGGTCAACCGGGAAGGCCGGCCTTCCGACCCGGGGCATGATAAAGCCGGTGCGGCGGCGGCGGCCATTATTCTTAACCGGCTCAGGGTGGAGCGGCAGGTTGCCGAGCGGGTAGTGTGGCTTATCAGCCACCATTTGATATTCCCGGCCGCTGAGCCGCCGGCTGTGCTCAAATGGCTCAAAAGGCTGGCAGTCAGTTTCAAGATGGAAAATCAGTTCCGGGAAGCAGTGGCCCAGCTATTTGTGCTGCACCAGGCAGACCGGCTGGGGGGGCATACTCAGCCTGATATCCATGGCCTGAACGCTGTCAAAGAAATTGCAGAAAATCTGCTGAATGAGGTACCGTTCTTTGTCTCTCAGCTTGGTATCAGCGGACGGGAAATTGCTGCAAAACTGGGAAGCGGTCCTGACGTGGGACAGTTTCAGCAAAATCTGCTGACAAGAGTTCAGTCCGGTCAGCTTGACAATGATTATGACGCTCTGGCGGCTGCACTGAGCGCGCGCGCAAAGCGCCTGCAACAAAAAAAATCGCTATCATCACAGTAAGAATGTTTCCTCGAGTTTTTGCAAAGAATACACTTGACTATCGACGGCGCATAATATATAATCAAAAACAAGTTAAAAGCGAGTACGTGATGAGCAGGAAGTTAATTGTTTACAAGTTGCAGAGAGCCGGCGGCTGGTGCGAGCCGGTGCGAGTAACAGTTGATTCCACCTGGGAGCGGCTAATGACGAATTTGACGGGTTCCGCCCGGTATAGCGGCAAAAGTTGGCCGGAAGGCAACATGGGTGGCAACGCGGGAAAAACTCTCGTCCCTGAAGGGGATGAGAGTTTTTTTATTATCCGCACAGGTGCGACCATGTTTTGCCGGGCGAACTGGGTGGCACCGTGGGATATTTGTCCCGCCCCAGTATAGGATATGGGGCGGGCTTTCTATTTTGATTATGAGGTGATTTAATGGAAACCAGTTTTAAAAGAGCGTATAATTTTAATGCCGGACCGGCTGCCCTGCCACTGACGGTACTGCAAAAAGCCCAAGCCGAACTACTTGATTTTAGTGATACAGGTATGTCCATTATGGAGCATAGCCACCGTGGCAAGGATTATGAAGCCGTACACAATCAGGCTATTGAACTCTTGAAGGAACTGCTGGCTATGCCGTCAGGCTATGATGTGCTCTTTCTGCAGGGAGGAGCCAGTCTCCAGTTCGCTATGCTGCCCATGAACTTTTTGCCTGCAGGCAAAAAGGCAGGTTATGTCATGACTGGTGTCTGGTCTGAAAAAGCTTATAAAGAAGCCGAGAGGCTAGGGCAGGTTTTTGTTGCGGCCTCGGCTCAGGAAGGCAATTACCGCCGGATTCCGGCCGCCCAGGAGCTGCAGTATGATGCATCGACCGCCTACCTGCACATAACATCTAATAATACCATTTATGGCACCGAATGGCAGGAGTTCCCCGATACAGGTGCGGTACCGCTTGTTGCCGATATGTCCAGTGATATTTTATCCCGGCCGTTTGATGTGAGTAAATTTGCGCTCATTTACGCCGGGGCGCAGAAAAATCTCGGTCCGTCCGGGGTTACGGTTGTGATAATTCGCCGAGACTTTTTGGAACAGGCTGATAAGAACCTGCCGACCATGCTAAAATACGGCACATTTGCCAAAGATAACTCTATGTATAATACACCGCCAACTTTCAGCATCTATATGGTAAAACTCATGCTGGAGTGGGTAAAAGACCAGGGTGGCCTTACTGCTCTTTACAGACGCAATCAGGATAAGGCCGCGCTTTTGTATGATGCCATTGATGCCAGTCATGGCTTTTATACCGGGCATGCGCAGCCTGAGGCCAGGTCGCTGATGAATGTAACCTTCCGCCTGCCGAGTCCTGAACTGGAGAAAAAGTTTTTGGACCAGGCGAAAAAAGAGGGTTTTGTTGGCTTGAGCGGCCACCGTTCTGTCGGCGGCTGCCGGGCTTCAACCTATAATGCGGTTCCCATTGAGTCTTGCCAGGCTTTACAGGCTATGATGCTGGCCTTTCAGCAGGCAAATGCCTGATTCATATAACCCGTGTGCTTGTAATTACGGCGGTAGATGCGGCCAATACGCCACAGTGTAGTATATTGAGCCTGTGCATCATAATCGCCTCTAATTTAAAGGAGGAAATATGGCATTAACCCGGTTTATTTTAGTTCGTCACGGAGAAACTACCTGGAATAAGGAAGGGCGTTATCAGGGACAGATTGATACACCGCTAACCCCGTTTGGACGGGAACAGGGCCAACAGGCGGCCAAGGCGCTAAAGGATGTTCCCATTGATGTTTGTTATGCCAGCCCTTTAAGCCGGGCTGTTGATACGGCCATGATGTGCGTGGCTCATCACGGCCTGCCTGTCAGCACCGACGACCGTTTGCTGGAGATTAATCACGGTGAATGGGAAGGCATGCTCAGTGATGAGGTAGGTAAAACCTATCCGGAGCTGCTTAAATTATGGAAAACCACAGTTGTCGGCGTGACTATGCCGGGAAAGGGAGGGGAAGATATTACGGCTGTCCGTGAGCGTTCCATGGCGGTTTTTCGTGAATTGGCCGATAAACATCAGGGGCAGACGGTATTGGTAGTCGCCCATGATGCCGTTAATAAGGCGGTGTTATGCGATATCCTGGATATTGATCTGTCGCATTTCTGGCAGATTAAACAGGATAATACCTGCATTAACGTCTTTGAATACCAGGATGGAAAATGGCGTCTGGTACTCATGAACTCGACAGCTCATCTGGGTTTTCTGTTCAGCGGTATTGAGCAAAGAGGACTATAGTAAAGAACGTGGGATTGCTGATCTTTTCGTCTGTAATGATAAAAGCGGGTGCTGCCCGTGCTCCTATCATTAGCCGGCAGACAGGCAATCTCTTTTCTTTTGCGATGGCTCTGTGATAATTTTGGCAATACTAGCAGGTATTAGTACAATATACATCGAACCTATCGTAATTAATAATGATTACAATATGTGCGAAGGAGCTGTTAGGATGGATAAGGATAAAGGCTGTCAGGAACCGGCTTGTGGCGAGACTTGTGACTGTGGCTGCGCAGGCTGCGGTACCGGCGTTAGCAACGAAGAAAGCCAGTTCAGTAAGGAAATGCGGGCGTTTTATGAAACTGGCCGGACGGCCGAGATATTGTCCGCCTGCACCAAGGAACTGACCGGAAATCCGGAGAATAGCGATGCCTATTTCTGGCGCGGCGTGGTTGCAGCCGTCGACTGTAATTACCAAGAGGCGCTTGCCGATTATGACAAGGCGATCGAGTTGACAGCGAATAAGGCTTCTTATTATTCGCACCGTGGCAGTGCGTATGCCATGCTGGATGACATCAAAAATGCAGTGCTTGATTATTCCAAGGCTATTTTTTATGATCCTCAGGACTGGATCAGCTATGCCAACAGAGGTGTGTTGTATCTTAATAATAACATGCTTGAACATGCTATTGATGATTTGAGCAAGGCGATTGAGCTTGAGCCGGACGATATGGGTTCCTACCTGAACCGGGGCGACGCTTTTGCTGCCCGTAACTTATTCTCGGTAGCCATTGCCGACTATGGCAAAGTAATTGAACGGTTCCCGGAAGAAACCGGGGCTTTGTTAAAAAGAGGACAGGCTTATTATGAGTTAGGTATGAACGACGAAGCAATGGCCGATTATAACAAAATACTTGAACTTGAGCCCGATAATGTCCAGGCCATTGCTATCCGGGCTTCAGCCTATCTGGGGCAAGGCCTGCCGGATGAGGCGGTGGCCGATTTTACCAGGGTGATAGAAATGGACCCGGAGGACTCCCGGCCGTATTTTTTCCGGGGAATCGCCCAGGCGGCACGTAAAGCCTATGATGAGGCTATTGGCGACTTTACGCGCTCGGCCCGGCTTGATCCCAGTAATGCGCTGGCTTTCCATAATAAAGCGCTTTGCTGTGAAATTCAGCAGCGTACTGATGAGGCCATTGAGGCTTATAGAAACTTTTTAGCAGAGGCCAATCCTGAATCGCCGGAAGCGCGGCATGCCCGTGAAAGGCTGGAAGCTTTGGACAAAGGCTTAGACGGCTCACAACTGCAATAGGGGGAATATCTTTAATGGAAAAAAGACGTTTGGGCCGCACCGGCCTTTTGGTAACACCGATAAGTTTTGGCGCATTGCCCATGCAGCGCTGTACCATGGAAGAGGCTGGCAAGGTTTTACTCGCTGCCCTGGATGCCGGGATCAACTTTATTGATACGGCGAGAGCATACACAGACAGTGAGGAAAAGATCGGCCGGTATGCAGCCGGACGCCGCAATGAATACTATCTGGCTACTAAGAGCATGGCCAGAACCAAAGACGCTATGGCTCAGGATATTAATACCAGCTTGGCGAACATGAAAACCGGGTATATTGATATATACCAAATGCATAATGTGAAAACCGACCAGGAGTGGGACGCTGTAATGGCGCCGGACGGTGCACTGGCCGCGCTGAAAGAAGCCCAGGCCGCCGGTAAAATTGGCCATATCGGTATAACCAGCCATAATGTCGACATGCTGGTGCGCGCTGTTAAAGCCGGGGAGTTTAGTACCGTTCAGGTTCCTTTCAACTGTGTTGAGCAGGGGGCCATGAAGGAGTTATTTCCGCTGGCCCAGGCAGCTGATGTCGGTATTATTGGCATGAAACCGTTGGGAGGCGGCCTCTTATCGCATGTGGACCTGGCACTGCGGTTTGTCTTGCAGCAGCCGGGCGTAGTGGCGATTCCAGGCATGGACCGGGTGGAGCATGTGGCCCAAAACCTGGCTCCGGCTATCGATTTTACCCCGTTAACTGACGAGGAACTGGCCCAGCTTAAGGCTGAGGCCGAGAAGCTGGGCGCCAATTTCTGCCGCCGCTGCGGTTACTGTATGCCTTGTGTGGCAGGGATTGATATTCCCCAGATGTTTATTTTTCACTTGCAATATACAAGATATGATTTAAAGACCGCAATCCCGCAGCGGTACCAAGGGTCTAAGGTCAAAGCCTCCAGTTGCATTGAGTGTGGCGAGTGCGAGGCCCGCTGTCCTTACAATCTGCCGATTCGCGAGCGTATGAAACAGGTGGCCCGGGACCTTGGTTGAAACAAGGAGGAATAGGCATGGCTGAAGAAACCAACAAATTTGATATTGCCATTATCGGCGGTGGTCCGGCAGGATTGTCGGCGGCGTTGACAGGACGTATCCGCAACAAGCATATTGCTGTGTTTGAACATCTCGATTTTAGCCAGAAACTGCAAAAAGCCCATCTTGTTGATAACTATCTGGGTTTGCCTGAAGTTACCGGTAAAGGCCTGATGCAGCACTTTGCCGGGCATGCGCTGGCCCACGGCCCCAAGCTGATCAAGGAGAAAGTGCTCAATATATTTCCCGGTGACATGTTTACCTTGCTGACACCCGCCAACACATATGAAGCCAAGGCTGTCATTTTTGCCACCGGGGTGGTCAGCACCCTGCTGTTTGAGGGAGAGCGCGAACTATTGGGCCGGGGGGTTAGTTACTGCGCCACCTGTGATGGCCGCATGTTTGACGACCGGGATGTGGCTGTCATATCTTATACGCAGGAAGGGGAGCATGAGACAGCCTTCCTGGGAGAAATTTGCCGCAATGTGTATTATCTGCCTCAGTATAAAGGGGATTTTAGCAGTATGCGCGCCCCGGTAAAAGTATTATCCGCCAAGCCTAAAGCCATTACGGGCGACGGACAGGTGGAAAAGCTGGTTACTGACAAGGAAGAACTTA
This sequence comes from Sporomusa aerivorans, assembly GCF_041428895.1. NCBI lineage: Bacteria > Bacillati > Bacillota > Negativicutes > Selenomonadales > Sporomusaceae > Sporomusa > Sporomusa aerivorans. Next base: position 6,061,377 of record NZ_CP156926.1, on the reverse strand, counting down.
AGGTGCACGGTGTATTCATCCTGCGGCAGTCGGACCCGGTGGAAAACCTGCTGCCAGGACTGGAACTCGACGGTGAGGTTATCAAGGTGAACCGCGATATGTCGACAAATATTCCCGGCGTATTCGCCGCCGGCGACTGCACCGGAAAACCATGGCAGATTGCCAAGGCAACCGGTGAGGGACTTGTTGCCGTACTGAGCGCCATTAATTATATTGATAAGTAAAGCAAAATAAAACGAGATTGTTTCGTTATGGCTTGCCAGGACCGCAGGGGTAAATTTCCCTTCGTCGTTGCGTGCGCACACATAGAAGCAATCTCGTTTTTCTGTTAGTAAGTATAACTTTTTTCTGGGTGAAGGCAAGCAAGCGCGACTATTATACAACGCTGCGCCGCTGGCGCTTAACCTCCCCGTGTGTATAACGGCCGCCGGCGCTTCAATGACGTTTACGACTGCAGGGTTTGTCAGCAGTCATTCTTATTCATGCCTTATACCAGCCCCAGCCATTTCCAGTACGTGGCCCCCAGCAGCAGAATGAGCAGGTAGGCGATAATTGTAAGGGGAATGCCGGTTTTAATGAAGTCCCGTACCTCAAACGTCTCGGTCCCATAGGCGACCATATTCTGCGGCGCGTTAACCGGCAGGATAAAACCGAAACTTACAACATACTGCAGGATCATGGTCAGCCCGACAACGTTGATGCCTGGAGTCTTTACGCTCTGCAGGATAGAGATGATAATGGGGATCATGGCGGCAGCCAGAGCGGTGGCGCTGGCAAAGCCTAAGTGGATAATAATCAGAAAAGCGGCGATAACGGCCAGGATGATAAGGGCCGGCATAGTCTGCAAGCCAAACCAGCTGACAATGATTTTGGCCAGCCAGGCGGCGGCCTTGGTGCTCAAAATGGCAGAACCCAGGCTAATGCCGACCCCGAAAAGAATGAGGGTGCCCCAGGGGATTTTTTCCTGCGCCTGTTTCCAGGTCATGATACCAATCCCCGGTAATAGCATGAAGGCGATAGCGGCAATTGTTGTGGAGGAAGTATCGAAAGGATGAACAATTTTCTCGGTTGACCAGAAGAAGAGCAGGATTACCGAAGTGAGCATGAGCTTTTTCTCGGACAGGGACATTGGACCCAACTCTTTCAGGGCGCGGGCGATGGCTTCTTTGCCGCCGGCAATTTCCTCAGTCTCCGGCGGCATTAGTTTGAGGAGCACATAATAAAGAACAAGCGACATTACAATGGCAAACGGTGCGGCGGCAATAAACCAATCCAGCCAGGTAATATATTTGCCCAGCTGTTTTTCGATAAAGCCCATAGCAATCATATTTTGCGCTGCCGCTGTTTTTATGCCGACATTCCAGATGCTATCAGCCTGGGCGGTGGCAATCATCATAACGGCGGCAAACCGACTCTTTTTATCTACGCCGAAGGCCAGGATGATGCCCATGACAATGGGGACCATGCAGGAAACCCGGGCCGTGGTACTGGGAACAAAGAAGCTGAGAATAAAGCCGACCAGGATAACCCCGGCAAGAACACGGCTGGTTTTGGCGCCGATTTTCGACAACACCACCAGCGCAATACGTTTGTCAAGTCCTGTTTGCATCATAGCGGCCGCGATGAAGAGAGCGCCGCCGACCAGCGCCAGAGCCGTATTGCTAAAACCGCCCAGCGCCAGGGTCAGCGCCTGCGAGGTTCCCAGTAATTGCTGGGGTTTGGCCACATCCGGCGACATTCCCAGTAGGAAGGCCATCAATGTCATGATTACGGCGGCGCTTACCGGATAGGAGATCGCATCACTCATCCAGACGATAATGGAAAATAATAAGATACCGAGCATGCGCTGGCCTGCGACTGGCAGGCCTTCCGGCGTAGGCAACGCGATGACAGCCAGCAAGGCAAGCAGGGCGATAGCCAGGCCAAACCGTTTCATAAACGATTCAGGCGTTGGCAGCGCCTGAGGGCAGGCGGATGACTGCATATAAATCCCTCCTTTTGTATTTATATACATGGTACATTATCCGCTAAAGAAAATCATGCTGTTTTCGCTGTGTATATAGAATTATTCTAAAAGTAGTAAAAAAACGGTATACAGCCTGTGACTGTCTACCGCTCTTTTTTTCTTTGCTCGCGCCGTTCACTGTACAATGCCAGTAAATCAGGCGGTTCAGGTGATTTTAAATTATATTCAGGAGCCAATTCCTGGCATTTTTCCACGACGGCCTTCAGATCGTAAAAGACCTCCCATTTAGCCTTGATCAAATCTTTGCCGGTAAGACGGAGCAGATAAGCCGGATGATAGGTAGCCAGGGCGGGAATGTCATATTTAGTGGTGAACCATTTGCCGCGGTCCTTGGTGATGCGGGCATTGGGCGACAGCAGGTATTTTAGGGCGACGCTGCCCAGCGCGATAATAACTTTGGGATGGACGAACGCTAACTCCTGATCCAGCCAGGCTTCGGCACAAAATTGGCCTTCTTCCACAGTTGGTGTACGGTTGTTCTTGGGCCGGCATTTAATTACATTAGTTGTATAAATTCTATCACGGGTAATACCGACGCTGGCCAGGGCTTTGTCCAGTAATTGCCCGGACGGGCCAACAAGGGGAACGCCATATTCATCCTCGACGCCGCCCGGACCCTCGCCGACAATAGCCAGCGGGCTTAAGGGCGAGCCATTGTAGGACGTCGGACCGACAGCATCCTGGCGGAGAGGACAGGCGGTACAGACCAGGAGGGCCTGCTCCAATTGTTCGTGAGTGGTGTATGTCATTGGTTTCACCTCACTACTCTAGTTCGCTTAGCAGGGCTGAACTCCTTTTTATCCTGTCAGAAAGTATAACTTTCGGCTGGATAAGGGCAATCTCAACTTATTATATATTAATAAAATTCATGGAAAATGTAAGAAAAATTCTTCTTGACGCTCCTTACTTATGACAATTAGAATGAAAGTGACATTGGTAGTAAATCGCACCTATAATGGGAGAAAGGACGCCGATGTATGAGCGTAATTCAAACGTTTTGCCGCGTAATCGGCGAGCGCGACTGCTATACAATTGAGCATAGCAAAAATGTGGCCCGGTTGATGGCCAGTTTTGCCGAGTATGTCGAATTGCCAGTCGAAGACGTTACAATGGCTTACGTTGTCGGGATTGTCCATGATGTCGGCAAGATCGGCGTGCCTGACCATATTCTTAATAAAGTCGGCCGCCTGACAGAAGAAGAGTTTGCTGTTATCAGGCAGCATCCGGATATTGGTGCAAGTATTTTAGCTGAAGTTGGCGGGTTGGAAAAGGTGGCGGAAATCGTACGCCATCACCATGAGCGCTACGACGGACAGGGGTATGGAACAGGGCTTGCCGGTGAGCAAATCCCGTTTTTTAGCCGGATGCTGGCGATATGCGATAGTTTTGACGCTATGACGACAGTTCGGTGCTATCGCCGGGAACCGCTCAGCATAGCGGCGGCGCTGACAGAAATAGCCGATTGCGCCGGCAGCCAGTTTGATCCGGCAATAAGCCGGTGGTTTATTGACTTTATTGGCCGCTGTGCGGATTATGGAGCTTAAAACTGGCCAGTGTATGATAATTAAAAGTGACAAGTTGCCAGTACTTTACAAATAATGTTGAATAATGTATAATTTTATACTGCATAATATAGTGTATCTTTATATTGATATCTGCAATGACAGGGCAAGACATAATTAAGGTTCTCAGAGAGCTGGCGGCAGGTGTGAGCCGGCAACATAATTATGTTATCCACCCGGGGAGCATGCGGCGAGGAGCCGCACGGACCACGCCCGTTACGCGTGCCGAGCGGACTTATAAGAGTCAATCAGGGTGGCAACGCGGGAGAAGAAAAGACAGCTCCCGTCCCTAAATCAGGGACGGGGCTTTTTTACGTTAAGGAGGTATATCTATACCATGTTAGACATTAAATTTGTACGAGATAACCCCGACAAGGTCGAACAGGCCCTGAAAAGCCGGGGAGCAGCCATGAGCCTGGCCGAGTTTATCAGCCGGGAGAAAGAACGGCGTGAGCTGCTGGCAGAAGTAGAAGTCTTAAAAAACAAGCGGAACACGGTTTCCCAGGAAATCAGCAAGAAGAAGAAAGCCGGCGAGAATGCCGACGATATGATTGTCGAAATGAGGGAAGTAGGCGACCGCATTGGCGGTATTGACGCAAAGATCAAGGACGTTGAGGCTGCACTTACCGCTATTATTATGAGTATTCCCAATGTGCCCAGTGATACTGTGCCGGTAGGCAAAGATGAGCATGACAACCAGGAAGTTCGCCGCTGGGGCGCGCCGCGGGAGTTTGCCTTTGAGCCCAAGGCGCACTGGGAGATTGGTGAAAAACTGGGGATTCTTGATTTCGAGCGGGGTGGCAAGGTAACCGGCGCCCGGTTTACCTTCTACAAAGGATTGGGCTCCCGGCTGGAACGCTCGCTGATAAACTTTATGCTTGACCTGCATACCAGGGAACATGGCTATACTGAATTTTTTCCGCCTTTTATCGTTAATGAGGCCAGCATGACCGGCACCGGCCAGTTGCCCAAATTCGCCCAGGATATGTTTAAACTGGAGGGGCTTGAGTACTACCTCATTCCGACTGCCGAGGTGCCGATTACCAATCTGCATCGGCAGGAGATTCTGGATGCCAAAGACCTGCCGCTTTATTACACGGCCTACAGCGCCTGTTTCCGGGCTGAAGCCGGGGCGGCCGGCAGGGATACCCGCGGCCTGATCCGCCAGCATCAGTTTAACAAGGTGGAAATGGTTAAATTCAGCCTGCCCGAGGAGTCGTATAACGAACTGGAAAAACTCACGCTCAATGCCGAGAAGGTGTTGCAGTTGTTAGGCTTGCCGCACCGGACGGTACTCTTATGCACCGGTGATATGGGCTTCTCCTCAGCCAAAACGTATGATCTGGAGGTTTGGCTGCCCAGCTTTAATACGTACCGTGAGATTTCGTCCTGTTCCAACTTTGAAGATTTCCAGGCCCGACGGGCTGAAATCAAATTCCGTCGTGAACCCAAAGCCAAGCCGGAGTTTGTTCATACTCTGAACGGTTCCGGGGTTGCTATCGGCCGGACAGTGGCCGCGATTTTAGAAAACTACCAGCAAGAAGACGGATCTGTTATTGTGCCTGAATTGTTACGGCCTTACATGGGTGTCGATGTAATCAAGTAATATAGTTTTGTATTGACAGGTATTCTTTTCCTTTGTTAGAATTGAGCTAACAACCAAATATTATCAGGATGATGGTTATAGGAGAGACTGCCTTGAAGGCGGCGCCGAAGGAGTAAGCACTTTGTCAAACTCTCAGGCAAAAGGACTGTAGCCGGACTATACTCTGGAGAGCACACCCGTTTATAGGGTGTCACCGATGGGGAGCCCTGACAGGGGCAAATCTCTCAGGTACAACGGACAGAGGCAAAGGGAATTAATCCACTTTGCCTCTGTTTTATTTTGTCCATTTTTAGGCTTTCGGCAGGTGGATGATTTCGTACGTTGGTTATCCTATAAAGAAAAGGAGATGATTTGCATGACAGCAAAGCAGACGCCGCTTTATGAAACCCATATAAAGTATGGGGGAAAGATTGTTGAGTTCGGCGGCTGGCTGCTCCCCATCCAGTATGCGGGCATTCTGGAAGAACATAAGGCGGTCAGGGAGAAGGCGGGCTTATTCGACGTTTCCCATATGGGCGAGGTGCTTGTTGAGGGCCCTGAGGCCCTGGAATTTTTGCAGAAGCTGGTAACCAATGACGTTGCCAGGTTAGCCGAGACCCAGGTCCAGTATACGCCGATGTGTTATCCTGATGGCGGAACGGTGGATGACCTTCTGATTTATAAGTACAGCCAGGAAAAATATCTGCTGGTTATTAATGCGGCCAATATTGACAAGGATTGGAACTGGCTTAAGGAAAACAGTGCAGGATACAAGGTAGAGCTTGCCAACTTATCGGCGGATACCGCAGAACTGGCCCTGCAGGGTCCGTCGGCTTATGCCATCCTGGCGAAGCTTACTGATGTGCCGCTGACTAATCTCAAATATTACTGGTTTCTGCCGGAGGTACAGGTTGCCGGTAAAACCGTCATGCTTTCCCGCACCGGCTATACCGGCGAAGACGGTTTTGAACTGTATTGCCGGCCGGACGAGGCGGCCGGGCTGTGGGAGGCATTGATGGCGGCAGGCAAGGAATATAACCTGACGCCGGCCGGCCTTGGCTGCCGGGACACGCTGCGGTTTGAGGCGGCACTGCCGCTGTACGGACATGAACTGTCGGCGGAAATTACGCCGCTGGAAGCAGGTCTTGGTAAATTTGTTTCTCTGACCAAGGGCGATTTTAACGGCGGGGAGGTCTTGGCTGAACAGCGGCAGAACGGCGTTAGACGTAAATCAATCGGCTTTGTCCTGACAGGGCGGGGAATTCCCCGGGCGGAGTATCCGGTGATGCTTGACGGACGCCGGATTGGAACAGTGACTACCGGCTCGTATGCGCCGACCCTGGGAGAAAATATTGGCCTGGCACTGGTTGAGGCCGACTACGCCATAGCGGGTCAGAGCTTTGCCATTGAAATCCGCGGGAAACAGGTTCCCGCCGAAGTGATAAAGAAACCATTTTATCATCGAAAGGGGCAATAACAATGAATATTCCGCAAGAACTCAAGTATTCCAAAGACCATGAGTGGGTCAGGATAGAAGGCAATACGGTCACGATTGGTATAACTGACTATGCCCAGTCGCAACTGGGGGATGTGGTTTTTGTCGAACTGCCGGAGGAAGGCGCTGAAATTGCCGCCCAGCAGGGTTTGTCGGTAGTAGAATCGGTGAAAGCGGTATCTGATATCTATGCTCCGGTTGGCGGCAAGGTTATTGCCGCCAATGAAAGCTTGGCCGACGCCCCGGAAACGGTTAATCAGGACCCGTACGGTGGAGGTTGGATTGCCAAACTGGAATTGACCGATGAGTCCGAGCTTGCCGGACTCCTGGACAGTGAAGCCTATGAAAAGCTGATCGCCGAAGGAGGACATTAAGATGCGGCGGAGTTATCTGCCCCATACCTGTGAAGACCGGGAGAGTATGCTGCAGGCTATCGGGGTGAAAGAGACCGGCGATCTGTTTGTTGATATCCCGGCCGCTTTGCGTCTGGACCGTCCGCTCGCGCTGCCGGCCGCCTTGTCGGAACCGGAATTGGCCGGTCATTTGACTAAACTGGCCGAAAAAAATGCCAGTACGGCTGATTATGCCTGTTTTCTCGGCGCAGGCGCCTATGATCACTACATACCCAGCGTCGTAGACCATGTGCTCAGGCAATCGGCGTTTTATACAGCATATACCCAGTATCAGCCGGAGATAGCTCAGGGCTATTTGCAGGCTTTATGGGAATACCAGAGTCTGATCGCAGAAATAACTGGCATGGCGGTAGCCAACGCGTCCCTGTATGATGGCGGCACAGGCCTGGCCGAAGCGGCTATGATGGCAGCCGGGGCAACCGGACGCAGCGAGTTTTTAGTGGCTAAGACCGTTCACCCCCATTACCGTACCGTTCTCAATACCTATGCCATTGATCGCGGCTATACGTTGAACGAGCTTGGCTATACCGACGGTCAGATTGACAGCAACGAAGCAGCGGCTAAATTGAGTAAAGCGGTAGCGGCGGTTATTATCCAGACGCCCAACTTTTTTGGCTGTCTGGAAGATATCAAAGCCATGGCCGCATTAGCCCACGCCCAGGGGGCGCTTCTGATTACAGCCGTTGATCCTGTTTCCCTGGCTTTGCTTGAGGCACCTGGCAAACTGGGCGCCGATATTGTGGTCGGAGAAGGACAGGGTTTAGGCATTCCCCTGTCGTTTGGCGGTCCCTACCTTGGCTTCTTTGCCACTACCGAGAAGCTAATGCGCAAAATGCCCGGACGAATTGTCGGCCAGACAACCGATCAGGCCGGCAACCGCGGCTTTGTTCTGACGCTCCAGGCCCGCGAGCAGCATATCCGCCGGGAAAAAGCCACTTCGAATATTTGCTCAAATGAAGCGCTGTGCGCCCTGGCTGCGGCTGTGTACTTAAATACCGTAGGTAAAGAAGGCTTTCGGCAAGTCGCGCTGCAGTCTCTGCAAAAAGCCCATTATGCCTACCGTGAACTGACTGCTGTCCAAGGTTGTGAAGCAATATTTACCGCTCCGTTTTTTAAAGAGTTCGCCCTGCGGGTTAATAAGCCGGTTAGCGAAATCAATCAGCGGCTGCTGAACGAGAAAATTATCGGCGGACTCGACCTGGGCACTTACTATCCTGAACTGGCCGGCTGTATGCTCCTGGCAGTTACGGAGAAACGGTCGCGGCAGGAAATTGACAGGCTGACAGCCGGACTGGGGGCGATGCTATGAGTATGGGACAGAAAAAGGCCTTAATTTTTGAGTTAAGCAAACCGGGCCGGTGCGCCATTGACCTGCCGGTCTCAGACGTGCCGGCAGTGGAGGCGGATACCTTGATTCCCGCCGGTTTTTTACGGCAGGAGCCGGCTAAATTGCCTGAAGTCAGTCAGCCGGACCTGATGCGCCATTACACCGGTTTGGCCGGGCGGAATTTCGGCGTGGACTCCGGTTTTTACCCGCTGGGGTCCTGTACTATGAAATATAATCCTAAAATTAACGAAGACGTCAGCCGGCTGCCCGGCCTGGCTCAGATTCATCCTCTGCAGGACAGTGAAACTGTGCAGGGGGCTTTGGAAATGCTCTACAACATGGAACAGTATCTGGCCGAAATCGCCGGCATGGATGCCGTGACCATGCAGCCGGTGGCCGGCGCCCACGGCGAACTGACAGGTCTTAAGCTCATTCGCGCCTTTCACCGGCACCGGGGGCAAAACCGGACCAAGGTAATTGTGCCGGACTCGGCCCACGGCACCAATCCGGCTACTGCAACGGTCTGCGGCCTCGATATTGTGGAAATCAAATCCCACGCCGACGGCGCTGTTGATCTGGAAGCCTTACGTGCGGCGGTCGGCGCGGATACAGCGGCGCTGATGCTGACCAATCCCAGTACGCTCGGACTGTTTGAAAAAAATATCGAAGAAATCGCTAAAATTGTGCATGATGCCGGCGGTCTTCTTTATTATGACGGCGCCAATGCCAACGCCATTATGGGTATAACCCGCCCCGGAGATATGGGCTTTGACGTAGTGCACTTTAACCTGCACAAAACCTTTAGTACGCCGCATGGCGGCGGCGGGCCGGGTTCAGGACCGATTGGCGTAAAAAAAGAACTCATTCCTTTCCTGCCGGTACCGGTTATTGTTAAGGAACACGATGCTTACCGCTGGGAGGAAGACCGGCCGCTCAGTATTGGCAAGGTGCATTCTTTTTACGGTAACTTCGGTGTTATTGTCAGAGCCTACGCCTATATCCGGGCCATGGGGCCGGACGGTTTGCAAGCCGCCAGCCAGGATGCAGTACTCAATGCCAACTATTGCCTCCATCGGCTTAAAGACGCTTTTCATGCGCCGTTTGACCGCTTTTGCATGCATGAATGCATCCTTACTTCCAAGCTGCAAAAGGACCAGGGTGTCCGCACGCTGGACATTGCCAAGCGTTTGCTGGATTATGGCTATCACCCGCCTACCATTTACTTCCCGCTGATTGTCGAAGAAGCCATGATGATCGAACCAACTGAGACGGAAAGCAAAGAAACACTTGACGGGTTTATCGCCGCGATGCGCCTGATTGCCGCCGAAGCAGCCCAGGATGCGGCGCTGGTCACAGGCGCGCCGCGCACAACAGTCGTCGGCCGTTTGGATGAGGCCACTGCTGCCCGTAAACCGGTGGTAAAATGGCAAGGGTAGAGCGCCTGCCGCTGCCGGACACCATCTGTTTTGCGTATCCGTCAAATACCAAGCCGGTGAGCGTGACAGGCGCTGAGTGCGAGCTTAATTGCGCCCACTGCGGCGGACACTATCTGCGGCATATGCAGCCACTTAATGATATAGCTTCAGCTAGCGCTGACAACAGTGCCAGCTGGCTGGTCAGCGGCGGCTGCCAGGCCAATGGGGCAGTGCCCGTCGGTGATCATCTCGATAAACTGGCAGAGCTGAAACAGACAAGACGGTTTAATATGCATGTCGGCCTGGTGAGTGAAAGTGTGATTGAACAGTTAGCGCCGTTGGCCGATTGTGTATCGTTCGATTTTGTGGCCGATGACGCCACCATTCAGGAGGTATTCGGCAACCAGCGCACGTCTGAAGATTATGTGGTTTGCTACCAGGCGCTTAAGAAAAGCGTGCGGGTATTGCCGCATATCTGTATTGGTCTTAAAGGCGGTGAGATCAGCGGTGAGTATCGGGCTTTGGAACTCCTGCGGGAATTGGGGGCTGAGGCGTTGACCTTTATCGTCTTTATGCCGACCCGCGGCACGCGCTACGCCGACAGGCAGCCGCCGGCGCTTAAAGAGACAGCCCGCCTGCTAAGCCATGCCCGCCTGCTGTTTGCCGATATTCCGCTGAGTCTGGGCTGTATGCGGCCTGGCGGGCGATACCGGGAAGAACTGGACAAATGGGCTGTCCGCACGGGCTTTGACAGCCTGGTCAATCCGGCGCCGGCCGCTGTTAGACTGGCTGAAGCGCTGGGGCTTACCGTAATCCGCAAAGAGGAGTGCTGCGCCTTATGAGTCTCTGGAAACTGTCGGCCGGTACGGCGGCTGCTGTTGGCAAAAAACAGCTCAAAACCGATGTCCTGCCAACAACGGCTTATGTTATGCTGGGGGAAAAATGCCAGAACAACTGCCGGTTTTGCGCCCAGTCCCGGGACAGCTCGGCCCGGTCCGATATGCTGTCCAGAGTTACCTGGCCGGAGTTTCCGGCAGCCGATGCGACCGGGGCAATTGGCGCCGCCTACCGGAGCGGGCGGATAAAAAGGGCCTGTTTACAGATTGTCAAGGGCAGGGAAAGCTGGCAGGAAAGTATAGCGGCACTGGCTGCTTTGACCGGCAAAAGTGATATTCCTGTCTGTATTTCCACCGATGTGGCGACAGTTGCACAGGCTAAAGAGTTAATTGAGCGGGGAGCCGACCGCGTATCGATAGCCCTGGATGCGGCTACGGCCGATATCTACGGAGAGGTCAAGGGCGGTCAATGGGATAAACGCTGGCAGCTATTACTGAGCTGCGCTGCGGAACTGCCCGGACGGGTCAGCACTCACTTGATCGCCGGTCTAGGGGAAACAGAAAAAGAAATGGTTGGCACAATGGCTGCCTGCCGGGAGAAGGGAATTCATGTGGGCTTGTTTGCCTTCACGCCGGTGCGGGGCACCGCGTGGGAAGAAAAGCAGCCGCCGGCCATTGGCCACTACCGGCGGTTGCAGATTGCCCACTATCTGTTAAGACAAGGTTACTCAGGAGGTATTTTTCAATTTGCGGACGGAAGGCTGACAGGCATCAAGTTGCCGGCCAGAGAGCTGGCGGCTTTGCTGGCTGACGGCAAAGCCTTCGAAACCAGTGGCTGCAGCGGCTGTAACCGTCCTTATTATAATGAACGGCCCGGCGGGGTTATGTATAATTATCCGCGTCCGCTGACCCCTGCGGAAATAACCCAGGCCCTTAAGGAGGCGGGACCGTTATGGTAGCGGTTGGCTGGAGGAAACGGAGGCTTACTGTATGAAATGGCGGGTTGTTACCAGCGGTATCGGTTCTGCGGCTTATAATATGGCCGTGGATGAAGCCATCCTGAAAGCGCATGCCGCCGGCAAGGTTCCGCCGACAATTCGTTTCTATGGCTGGAATCCGCCGGCAGTCAGTCTGGGTTACTTCCAAAAGGCACAGGCCGAGGTCGATATCAGCGCCTGCCAGCGCCGGGGCATTGCGGTTGTCAGGCGGCTGACAGGCGGGCGGGCGGTGCTGCATGATCATGAATTTACCTATAGTATTGTAGTCAGTGAGAAGCAGCCGCTGATACCGCCTACCATTACGGCCTCGTACCGCTTTTTCTGCCAGGGTTTGCTGGCCGGACTAGAGACTTTGGGGATAGCGGCTGAGATGAGCGTCCCTGTGGCTGCCTATGGGCAAAGTAAACGACGGCCTGCTTCTGCTGCCTGCTTTGATGCACCGTCGCATTACGAAATTACTCATCATGGCCGCAAACTGATTGGCAGCGCCCAGGTGCGTAAAGACGGGGTTATTCTGCAGCACGGTTCACTGCTCTTGCGCTTTGTGCCCGGGCAGGTGGCGTCCCTGCTCAATCTGCCGTCTGACGAGGCCCGGGACCTGGTGGCCGGCATGCTGGCCAGACGGGCAACCTCTCTATATGACGCCGCCCGGCGGGAAGTAAGCTGGCAGGAAGCCTGTAAGGCCATGCAGGCTGCTTTCGGGCCGGCATTAGGAGTGGAACTTGAACCTGACGGGCTTTGCGCGGAAGAACAAGCGAGTGTCAGGGAACTAGCGGCGGCTAAATATAGTCAGGACAGCTGGAATTTACTGCGCTAGGGAATCAGGCATAAATCTGTTTGCTAGCCGGCCGGAGTGAGCGTAATATAGGGCCAAAGCAAGCCTTTGGGCTATGTAGGAGGATCAACATGAGCTATGATGTAGCCGTTATTGGCGGCGGTCCAGGCGGATATGTGGCTGCTATCCGTGCTGCGCAACTGGGTGGCAAAGTATTATTAGTGGAAAAAGAAAGCCTGGGCGGGGTATGCCTGAACAGGGGCTGTATTCCTACCAAGACATTGCTGAAAAGTGCGGAAAAATGGGAAGATTTGCAGCGCTGCGCTGAATTTGGCCTTCAGGCCGGTGAGGTCGGCTTTGATTTTAGCTCAATTGTGGCGCGGAAAGATAAGGTAGTCGCCGGTCTGCGGGCCGGTATTGAGCAACTGGTGAAAAGCAATGCTATTACCGTACTCCACGGTACAGCCGTACTGACAGGCGCCGGCAGCCTTGCAGTGAGTACGGCGTCCGGTACGGAAACTTATGAGACCGGTAAAGTAATCGTTGCCACCGGTTCGGCGCCCAGCTCGATACCGGTACCGGGACGGGAGTTGGCCGCTGTTCTTACCAGTGATAATTTGCTGGAACTTACGGAGGTACCTAAAAGCCTGCTGGTAATTGGCGCCGGGGTGGTCGGCCTTGAATTTGCTTTTATTATGAAAGCGTTTGGCTGTGAAGTCACCATCGTGGAAATGCTGCCAACCATTTTGCCGATGGTGGACAGCGACATAGTGAAACGCATCGGGCCTGTACTGCGCAAGCAGGGAATAAAAACGGTGGCCGGGGCCAAAGTGACGGCGATTGAGGAGGCCGCTGGCGGCGTGACGGTAAAAGTGTCTACTGCCAAGGGCGATCAGGAATTTGCAGTGGAAAAGGTACTTGTAGCGGCAGGACGCCGGCCGGTAACCGAGGAGCTGGGGCTGGCTGAGGCTGGCGTTTTCTATGACCGGACAGGTATTAACGTCAATGAGCGTATGGAAACAAATATTCCGGGCATCTACGCCATCGGCGATGTAACCGGCCAAAGCATGCTGGCCCATGCCGCCTCGGCAGCCGGGATTGTTGCTGCAGAGAATGCCATGGGGTTAAACTCGGTTATGGATTATCGCGCAATTCCCAGTTGTATCTTTACTACCCCCGAAATCGCCATGGTAGGGCTTACGGAGGCGGAAGCCTCAAACCAAGGGCTGAGCTATACCATCGGCCGGTTTAATTTTGCCGCCAACGGCAAAGCTGTGACCATGGGGGAACCCGACGGCTTGGTAAAAATAATCGCCGCTGCTGAAACCGGCAAAGTACTGGGTATGCATATTCTGGGGCCGCATGCCAGTGATTTGATTATGGAAGGGGCTCTGGCCATTCAGAATGGCTTAACCGCCCGGGATATTGCCCATACCGTCCACCCCCACCCAACTTTGTCGGAGACCGTAATGGAGAGTGCCCATGGCACTTTCGGCGAAATCATCCATCAGGTTAAGATGAAGCCCAGATAGAGAAAGTGCGCCTAAGTGAGAACAAGGAAACCCGTGACAGGATGTGCAATCCCGGTCGCGGGTTTGGTCTTTTATAACATGCCTTTTTTCCGTAATACCAGGCCGGCCACGCTGCTGGCAGAGATGCACAGCAGAACCACTGTCCAGAAGCCTGTTTCCGTGCCCTGAAGCGGCACGATGAGGCTCATGCTCCAGAAGCTGGAGATCATGGTTGGAATAGATAACAGGATAGTTACCGCCGCCAAAAATTTCATAATATAGTTTAAGTTGTTGGAAATGACCGAAGAAAATGCATCCATCATACTGCTTAAAATATCGCTGTAGGTTTGTACTAGCTCGAGTGCCCGGCGGTTTTCAATAATGACGTTTTCAACAATATCCTCATCGGCTTCGTCCATTGGCAGGAGATGACGCATCTGCGGATTGGAGCGCAGCCGGAGAATGCTTTCCAGCACGATAACGTTAGCCCGTAAAGCTGCTGTAAAATAAGTCAGGCCTTTCTCCAGATTGAGCAACTGGAAGACTTCTCTGTTGGTGGTGGATTTGCGTAAATGCACTTCAATTTCATCAGTGCGCTGCCGAATGGAGTGAATATGCCGCAAAAAAGCATTGCCTGCCTGATAAAGTATCTGGAAAAAGAACCGGGAACACTTGCGGGTGTCGAATTCGGGGCCGACATTGTCAGGAATAAGCGTGGAAGGTTCCAGGCTTATTGTGATGGTTAATTCCGGTGCTAAAATGATGCTGAGTGGAATTGTATCGTACTGATCGGCACTGCGAGCTAACGGTATGTTAATGATAATAAGCACACACCGGTCATGGAGTAAAACACGCGGACAGCTGTCTTCTTCAAAAGCATAGCGCAATAGCTTATCCGGGATCGCCGTGGTCGATGAGATCAAAGCAAATTCCCCGTTCGAAGGCTGGGCGGCTTTCAGCCAGGCGCCCTTTAAGACTGAAGGGTCAAAGGGAACTTCCTCTAAGCCTGTAGCGCTGCTGCGGTAGGTTGTCAGCATAGCGGCGGCCTATACCTTATTGACCCAGTATTGTGATTTGGAAATACCCTCCAGTTCGATGTGTTCAACAATACCGACTATGGCAGCATCCACGGCGCTGTCTTCGTTTTGCATAATTCTGCGGGCCGAGCTGCCTGTCAGTACCAGCACGGTTTCGCCGTTGCCCGCTCCTACAGTATCAACGGCCACTTGTAAACTAATTGTATTCATGCCATCCAGATTCAAGGGCTGTACGATGAGCAGCTTGCTGCCGATAAGGGTATCATTTTTCGTTGGAGCGACAACCGTGCCGACGACTTTACCAAGCCACATAATAATCCTCTCCTAAAAGTAAGCTTAGTCTTCCAAAAAGGGATTACCCTCATCGGAAAGTTATAAAAGGATATATGATACTATATTTTTGACTAAGGGCCCTGTTTCCTATGTGGTTTTTTGTGCTATCATAGTGGATTATTGCGGCTGAGAATAAGCTGGGCGGAACTGCACTATAACTATGCCAGGAAAGCGTCGGAAAAACCTGGAAAAGCAGCGGCTTCCAGGGGTATTAGCGGTAAACTATAATTTTCTTGACTTTTCGTAAAGTTAATCATACAATCTAAGTAACTAAACATGGAACAGGTGCCCGATTGGGCTTAATAGGGAAGCCGGTTTAAATCCGGCACGGTCCCGCCGCTGTGATGGGGAGCCAACTGCAACAAGCCACTGAAATAGTGTACTATTTTGGGAAGGCGCAGTTTGGCTATGAACCTAAGTCAGAAGATCTGCCTGTTTGACAATCACCGTTTTTCACCCACGAGCGATGGGGAGGGGGTTTGCGCGTTAGCTTGGGCAAAATTCTCTGTCATACCGTTACGGTGACAGGGATTTATTTATTTTAAGGAGTTGTTTTAGATTATGGCAGGGATTTTTTACGGCGTTGGTGTAGGGCCTGGCGACCCCGAATTACTCACTTTGAAAGCTATTAATGCAATAAAGTCGGCAGATGTGGTTATTGCTCCCCGTACCGAAAAAAAGGACGAGAGTACAGCTTTGTCCATTGCCAGGCCGTATCTGCAGGAAGGCACCGAGATTTTGGAACTGGTATTCCCGATGAACTATAACGCGCAGGCATTGTCAGATGCCTGGGTCAATAATAAAACCACTATCCTGAAGTTATTGGACAGTGGTAAAAAAGTGGCTTTTCTTACACTGGGTGATCCCATGCTGTACAGTACCTACATGTATGTTTACCGGCTGCTTGAGGCTTCCGGTCATCAAATTGTTAACATTCCCGGCGTTAATTCTTTTTCGGCAATCGGCAACCGCCTAGGTGTGCCGTTGGCAGAAGGCGGCGACATCTTAAGCATTGTTCCGGCCACTATTGATGATGAACGGTTGGAAAAGGTGCTGGAAGTTTCCGATAATGTTGTGCTTATGAAGGTATATAAGAACTATACAGACATTGTTGAAAAACTGCATAAACACGGCATGGTGGAAAATGCCGTGATGGTTTCCAAATGCGGTCTGGAAGGCGAGGAAATTGTCCATGACCTGGCAGCCGCCGGCACACAAAAGGTGAATTATCTGTCAACCATTCTGACAAAACGCTCCAAAGTGAGTAAACACGCATTGGCATGAGTAGTACATTAACGGCGCTCCTTAGCCGTCAGCGCTCCAAAACCCGCCTGGCGGGGGGGATACTGCTGGCGGCTATGGCGCTGTTTACTTTGGCCGCTGTTGGTTTTGGACGTGCTGATATCAGTATGATTGATGTGGCCTCTGTTATTTACGGTAAAATATCGGGCAGCTCTGACGCCTACAGCCATATTGGCGCAGCCAAGACGGCTATTATCTGGGATATTCGGCTGCCGCGCATTTTAGCGGCCGTTGCCGTCGGCGGCGGTCTGGCTGTGGCCGGTGTGGTGTTTCAGGCGCTGTTAATGAATCCGCTGGCTGATTCCTACACCATGGGAGTATCTACCGGTGCGGCTTTTGGCGCCAGTGTGGCTATCTATTTGAATATTTTTACGCAGGGAGGCCTGCCGGTTACGGTGTTTGCTTTTGGCGGCGCGGTAGCTACTCTTCTTGTCGTCATGTCCATGGCCCGGGTAGGCGGCTATGTTTCTTCGGCCAATCTGGTGATTGCCGGGATTATTGTCAGCAGTATTTTATCGGCCGCTATCAGTATGGTCAAAAGTCTGGCCGGTGAACAGGTCTCAGCCATTGTATCCTGGCTCATTGGCAGTCTGGCCGCTAAAAGCTGGGAGCATGTCCTCTACGGCTGGCCGCTGATTTTATTTGCCTGTTGTCTGTGCTATTATTATGCCGAAGACCTTAATATTGTTTCTCTGGGTGACCGGGAGGCCCGCAGCCTGGGGATTAACGCTTCCCGCCTACGGACAATTCTTTTGGCGGCTGGGGCGCTGATTACGGCGGTATGTGTGGCCATTGGCGGCATTATTGGTTTTGTCGGTCTTATTGTACCTCATATGGTCAGGATGCTGACCGGATCGGATAATAAGGCGCTTATCCCCCTCTCAGGGCTTACCGGCGGCATTCTTTTACTTACCGCCGATACCTTTGGCCGTTCAGTCGGCAATATCGAAATTCCGGTCGGTGTATTGACAACCCTTTTGGGCGGTCCCTTTTTTGTTTATATATTCAGGATGCGCAACAAGACGCTGCAATAGGAGCGTTACTATGATAAAAATTGAAAATGTTAGTTTTAATTATGCGGCCAAAGAGGTTCTCAGAGATATCAATCTCGAGATCAGGCAAGGCAGTTTCAGTGGCATCGTCGGACCAAACGGTTCAGGCAAAACAACACTGCTAAATATTATCACCGGACAGTTACCGGCTGCAGCCGGAACAATAATGCTAAAAGGGCGGGATATCGGTTCTTATCGGATTGAAGAACTGGCCCGCCATATTGCTATTGTACCGCAAAATATGGATATACGCTTTCCCTATACCTGCCTGGAGATAGTAAGTATGGGACGGACACCGTTTAAATCAAGGCTCTCTGGCCTTACCGACGAGGACCTGACCATCATTGAAAATGCCATGCGTCTTACAGACACACTGGATTTTGCCGGCCGGCTGGTTACCGAACTCAGCGGCGGCGAGCGCCAGCGGGTGCTTTTTGCCAAAGCGCTGGCGCAAAAACCCGAGATTTTATTCTTGGACGAGTCGTTTTCCAATATGGATATTTATTACAGCATTAAGTGTCTCAACCTTTTAAGGGAACTTTGCGCCAGTCAGGGATTGACGGTTGTGGCCATTATCCATGACCTGAACCTGGTAAGCGCCTTTTGTTCCGACGCTGCGGTTTTAAAAGCAGGGCGGCTGGTACAGTACGGCAAGGCGCCTGCTGTGCTCGCGCCGGAGCTTATCCGGGAAATTTTCAACATTCGGGTTGTCCGGGCCGGTGAGACAGGACTTGCTGTGCTTGCCGACATATAAGAACAAGAGTTGCTCCTGCCTCGATAGAAAATCCAATAAAGGATTATTGTCCAGACAGGGAGTTGGTAACGCTTCGCCGCTGGTGCTTAATCTACGCTGTTACCAGCACCCTGTTTGAAAATCTTTATTGGCTGTCATATATATTTAATGGGGGATTAGTCAATGAAAAGCAAACTATGGATGGTTGTGATTTTTGTTCTATTGGCGTTAGTCTTTGCCGCTGAGTGCGGCGCCAGCAAACCGAGTCGCTGGCACTGGTGACGGGACGATAAGAATAACCGATGACTTAAATCAGACCATTGTCCTTAAAGCACCTGCCAAGCGTATCATTTCGCTGTATTCAGCTCATACCGAAAATCTTTTGGCATTGGGGCTGGAGGCTGAAATCATCGGTGTCAGTACCACGGAAACCGAGCCGGCAGCTAAGAATAAACCCGCTTTCGACTATCGCGCCGACCCGGAAAAGGTCCTGGCGGCCCAGCCTGATCTAGTTGTCATCAGGCCCTTTGTCAAACAAAGCAATCCTGATTTCGTCAAAACACTTGAGCAGGCCAATATCAAGGTTGTCTGTCTCTATCCCGAGAAATTTGAGGAATTTGACAGTTATATTCAGAAGCTGGCGGTACTGACCGGCCGGGAACAGCAGGCTGCCGACAAGTTAGCGGCTTTCCATAATAAGCTCAAGACGGTGGCTGAACATATTGCCAAGGTACAGGCTAAGAAACGAGTGTATTTTGAAGCAACGGCTACCGAATACCGGACCATTACTGTCGACAGTATGCCGGGTACGGTGCTTAAGCTGGCCGGCGGCAGCAATATAGCGGCCGATGCTCAGCCGTTAAAAGCGGCCAGCAGCATTGCCGCCTACGGCAGCGAACGCTTGCTGATGAAAGCGGAGGACATCGATGTTTTTCTGGCGCAGCGCGGTCCTATGAACCCGGGGATAACGCCGGATATTATCAGGCAGCGTCCGGGCTTTGACAAGATCAAGGCTGTGCGGGAAGGAAAAATTTATATTGTGGATGAAAAGCAGGTATCCAGCCCGACTTTCCGGTTGGCCGACAGTGTGGAACAGTTGGCTAAAATGCTATACCCGGAAGTATTTGCCGGCTCGTAAAAATCAAATCCTACTTGACAACTTATGATTAAAACCATATAATGAAATTGATAATAATTGTCAGTTATATAACAATATTGTTGGCAATTATTTTTTACATAACTATTGATAATGATTATCACTATTGGAGGAAACAGTTATGACACTGGCTCAAGCAAAACGAGGTCAACGGCTGTTGATCGCTGCTATTCCCAACCCGACTGTCCGGGCACAAGCAATCCGTTTTGGCATTTCCGAAGGCGCTGAAGTAGAGTGTTATGAGAAGCTGCCGGCAGGTCCTGTGGTTGTTGGCAGAGGCAAGCAGGAGATCGCTATCGGCCGGCGTTTGGCTGAGAGTATTGAAGTAAAGCCGGCCTGAGTGATTAAAAACTATATATAGTAAGGTTTGCAGTCCGGGTGGGACTGCCGTAAGTCATTGGAGGAGAAAATGAGTCACTGTCATGATAATTTAAGTCATATAGACATTCCTGAAGGTGCGAAAAAAATCGTTCTCGTAGGCAACCCGAATGTCGGCAAGTCTGTTTTTTTTAATGCATTAACCGGTATGTATGTGGATGTGTCTAATTTTCCGGGTACAACCGTAGATATATCACACGGACGCTTTAATAAGGATGTAGTAATAGATACTCCCGGCGTATATGGAATTTCCTCATTTAATGATGAAGAAAAGGTAGCCAGGGATGTCATCCTCTCGGCTGATTTAATACTGAACGTAGTGGATGCTGTTCATCTGGAACGCGATTTATTTTTGACCTTGCAGGTCATTGATACAGGTATTCCTACCATTGTTGCCGTTAATATGATGGACGAAGCCGCCGATCAGGGGCTTAAGATCGATATTGATTTACTGGAGCATCTCTTAGGTGTATCGGTGATATCTACGGTGGCAGTAAAGAGCCAGGGAGTTGACGAGGTAAAAAAACGCTTGTACGAAGCCCGTACAGGTATTATTCCTGTAGACCTTAAGAGTCACTTGCAGGGCATGCTTAACCGGATTGGTTCCTGGGGGGAAGCCCTGCTGGTACTGGAAGGTGATCCGCATATCGCTGAACGTCACGGCGTACCTGCCGGCGACATGCGGGAAGAAATCTATTATGCCCGGCGGCACCGGGTAAATGACATTGTTAATCATGTAGTAAGCCAGACTGAGGAAGGCGCCAGTTTTGGCACCAAACTGGGACGATATATGCTCAGACCCTGGACAGGTATTCCGATTTTTGCTGCAGTGCTGTATGCCATGTACTATCTAATCGGGGTAGTTGTCGCCCAGGATATTGTTGGTTTTACCGAAGAAACCGTGATGCAGGGCCTCTATGAGCCGGCAGTGCGGGGGTTGATCGGACAATATATTAGTGAAGAATCTGTGCTTGGGACCATCCTGATCGGGGAATTCGGCCTTTTAACTATGACGGTCACCTATATTCTCGGGCTATTGCTGCCGCTGGTGGTAGGTTTCTACCTGGCGCTGTCCATTATGGAAGACTCCGGTTACCTGCCGCGGCTGGCTACCCTAGTTGACAGAATTATGACCAGTATAGGCCTGAACGGACGGGCGATTATTCCGCTGATCCTGGGATTTGGCTGTGTTACTATGGCCACCATTACTACCCGGATTTTAGGGACGAAGCGTGAACGGACAATAGCCACTGCTGTGCTAGGACTGGCCGTGCCCTGTTCGGCGCAGCTGGGGGTTATCGCCGGTATGCTGGCCGGAATTGGCACCACCTATATTGCAATTTATCTTGTCGTGATCCTGCTGGTGCTGGGCGTAACCGGCAAGCTTTTACACAAAGTATTGCCAGGTGAGTCTTCCGATCTGCTGATCGACTTACCGCCTATCCGCTTACCGCGCGGCGAAAATGTACTAAAGAAAACGATTACCAAGTCCTATGCTTTTTTGCTGGAAGCTACTCCGCTGTTCATGCTGGGAGCGTTGATTATTTCCATATTACAGATCAGCGGCCTCCTGGATGGCATTCAGGCAGCCCTGGCGCCAGTAACGGAAGGTATGCTGAAATTGCCTAAGGAAACGGCTACCGCCTTTATTATGGGGCTTATCCGCCGCGACTTTGGTGCGGCAGGGTTAACGGATATGGATCTTACCCCGGCTCAAACCTTAGTGTCTTTAGTAACGATTACTCTGTTTGTGCCTTGTGTTGCATCAGTTATCGTAATGTTTAAAGAACGCGGCAATAAGGAAGGCGCCCTGATCTGGGTCAGCTCCTGGGTATTTGCTTTTGTTATCGGTGCGATTGTAGCTGCTTTTGTTATTTAGTCTTTTCGTGAGGTGATTGGTATGGAGCGGCAAATTTGTCCCCAGTGCAAAATGACTTGTGAAGAGGGGGAAATACGTTGTCCCCGTTGCCACAAACTGCTCTTAACCGGTTGTAACGGAAATTGCAGTAACTGTAAAGCAAAAAATAAATGTTCGGAATAAAAATGGCCACAGAGTCAGTATGCTGACTCTGTGGCCATTATAAATCTGCTACTTAGGCATATCGGCCGGATCAATGATGGCGATATCGCCTTCTTCGCCGGTGCGGATGCGGACTGCGTTAGTGATCGGGTAGACGAAGATTTTTCCGTCACCGATTTTGCCGGTATGGCAGGCTTTCTTGGCGGCCTCAAGCACTTGCTCCACAGGAACTTCGCAGACAACGATTTCGATTTTAACTTTGGGGACCAGATTGACGCTATATTCCTGACCCCGGTACACTTCGGTGTGTCCTTTGGTCAGGCCGCAGCCATAAACTTGTGTTACGGTCATACCGGTCACGCCGATTTTGTTCATAGCTGTTTTCAGGTCTTCCAGTTTCTCCGGCCGGGTAATGATATCAATTTTAGTAATTGGTCGCATGTGGTTTCCTCCTCAATGAGAGTAACAATTATTTATAGTGTAAGTCATCAGGGGACTTTTGGCAACAATTTCATAAGGTGAATGAAGTCTGGCAAAAACCCCCGAAGGCCGCCTATTGAGGAGATACATAAAAGCGAAGGTGGAAGCCGATGTTGCTCTAATCCGGACGAAAGCTATACTTTCTATAGGACAACAAAGAACCCCAGAGTTAGTTTGTATGCTAACTCTGGGGTCGCACCAGCTTATTTAGTCCTTAGGCATATCGGCCGGATCGGCAATGGCGATATCGCCTTCTTCGCCAGTGCGGATACGAACCGCATTGGCAATTGGATAAACGAAGATTTTACCATCGCCAATTTTACCGGTACGGCAGGCTTGTTTGGCAGCTTCCAATACCCGTTCAACAGGAACTTCGCAAACAACAATCTCGATTTTTACTTTGGGAACCAGATTGATGCTGTATTCCTGGCCCCGGTATACCTCGGTATGACCTTTGGTTAAGCCGCAGCCATATACTTGGGTTACCGTCATGCCGGTAACATTGATTTTTTTCATAGCCTCTTTGAGTTCTTCGAGTTTTTCCGGACGGGTGATAATATCAATTTTAGTAATTGGTCTCATGGCAATTCCCCCTTATTTTCAGCACAGATTGAAGGATTACTGTTTATGCCAGGGTAGTCTTTTTGGCAAGCGACTCATTGGCCGTAGGGCTTACTGCACCGCTGATATTGATGGGTGAGCCGGACATAAAGTCTTGATAAGCATAACCGCGTTCACCATGTTCGTTGACATCAAGACCTTGCACCTCTTCTTCTGCATTTGCACGGACTTGCATGAAGATGCCGATTACTTTAATGATAACAAAAGTCATTACAGCAGCAAATACCCAGCTGACACCAATACCGATAAACTGAGTAGTGAGCTGACTGGCGTTTCCGTAAAAGAGACCGTCAGCACCGGCAGGGTTAACTGCTTTGGAGGCAAAGAGGCCGGTAGCAATAGCACCCCAGGTACCGCCAATACCATGGACGCCAAAAGCGTCAAGTGAGTCGTCATAACCAAGTTTAGGTTTGATTACAGCAACGGCGAGGAAGCAGATAATGCCGGCTGCTAAACCAATGATTATTGAGGGAATAAGGCTGACAAAACCAGCTGCCGGGGTAATAGCGACAAGACCGGCAACACAACCGGAAGCAGCACCTAAAATAGTTGGTTTGCCATGATACATCCATTCGGTTAATACCCAGGATACAGTAGCAGCAGCGGCGGCTACCTGAGTAACAACAAACGCACTTGCGGCAAGGCCGTTAGCGCCAAGGGCACTGCCGGCATTAAAACCGAACCAGCCGAACCAGAGAAGAGAAGCGCCGATTACAGTCATCGGCAAGTGATGAGGCATTATAACGTCAGAGCCGTAACCTTTGCGTTTGCCAATCATAATGGCAACAACCAAGCCGGAAACACCGGAAATAATATGAACAACAGTACCGCCGGCAAAGTCAAGTACACCCAATTCGCGAATCCAGCCACCCACGCCCCATACCCAGTGTGCCATCGGGTCATATACAAAGGTAGTCCAGAGTAAAATAAACACTGCGAATGCGCCAAATTTCATACGTTCAGCAAAAGCTCCGGTGATTAAACCTGCAGTAATAATAGCGAACATTGCCTGGAATATCATGAAGGCCATATGAGGAATTGTTGCTGCATAGTCGGCATTGGCTTCCTGGCCAACCCCGTTTAAAGCAACCCAGTCCAGTGAACCGATGAGGTGATTGATATCAGGGCCGAAAGCCAGAGAATAACCGAATAATACCCATTGGACTGTTACGAGACCGAGACAGAAGAAACTTTGCATAATTGTGGTCAGCGCATTTTTAGTTCTGACCATACCGCCATAGAAGAGTGCGAGTCCAGGAGTCATAAGCATAACAAGTGCAGCGCTCAATAGAACGAAGGTAGTGTCACCGGTATCCAGCTTGGCTGCCTCAGCCGGTGTGTCGCCGTCAGCAAAT
The DNA here is from genome assembly GCF_041428895.1 of Sporomusa aerivorans. Taxonomy (NCBI): domain Bacteria; kingdom Bacillati; phylum Bacillota; class Negativicutes; order Selenomonadales; family Sporomusaceae; genus Sporomusa; species Sporomusa aerivorans. Next base: position 6,036,967 of record NZ_CP156926.1, on the reverse strand, counting down.
GCTGCTGGCACGAAGATAGCCATTAAAAGCAGGCATAAGGTAAAAATAGTCCACAGCTTTTTCATTTTAAATCCCTTCCTTTACATTTTAATAGTTTTAGGCTAGCGGCGGATCTCCTAATAAATACACACCTCCTCGACTGTAGTCTGGAAAATAGAAAACGCCCTAAAGGTAAGAAGCCTTTAGGACGTCATTGTCCAGAGCCGATAGGACAGAAAAAGCCTTCGCATTAGTTGCGAAGGCTTCATTGCCTAAATGATTAAGTTGATGTACTTAATATAACAAACAGGGCAGGACGCTGTCAAGCGCAAAAAGAAAAAAAGTAAAAAATGTTTTTAGAAATAAAGAATATAAGTTAAGTGTATGCCCGCAGGAGAGGTTTTGCTTGAAAATTGCTGAAACAACTTGTATAAAAGCTTACGTGCATGATATATTATAAAGGAAACATAACCTGGGAGTGGATGGGGCCTGGTGGCTCCTGCGGTCTTCAAAACCGTTCGTTCGGCACTAACCTGCCGTTGGTGGGTTCGATTCCTACACACTCCCGCCATAGGAAATACGCGACTCTTGGGGTTTTTGCCCCAAGAGTTTTTTGCGTTCCCATGGGCTTTTAAAGTGTGTTGGGAACGGTTTTGGGAACAGCAGGATATAAAAAATAAATCACATTTACTTCTTTTTAGCCTTTTTTGGTGATTCTTTAAATAGGATACTATTCATTTTTTCTGCCATGTTTTTGCTTGCTTCGTCGAAAGAGTGAACATAGATATTCATGGTGGTACCGATAGTTGAATGGCCTAATAGCTTTGATACCTCTGCAGCTGACGCATTATATTTAATTAACAAACTGGCTGCGGTGTGTCTCAGTCCGTGGAAGGTAACACGAGGTAGGCCCATTTTTTCGACCCAGTTGGGAAACGCAGTGCTCACTGTGTTCGGCTTAAGACGGGTACCAAGGTATGTGGTAAATACGGCATTGTCTTCATCAATCCATTTGTCTCCTAAGAAAAGTCTATATTCAGCTTGCTCTACTTTCCACTTTTCTAAGAGCTTAATGACTGGTTTTGGCAGTGTTACTTTTCGTATAGAGGTTTCATTTTTCGGTAGTTTTTCAAAATTATTAAGTTTGGGAACGTATTGATATGTTTTCTGTATATCGACTTCTCCAGTCTTCAGGTCTACCCTGGGCCAAGTTAAGCCCAGTACTTCACCTAGACGAGCTCCGGTGGAGAGGGTTAAAAGAATTAGTACCTGGTCGCGTGTAGAGCGCTTTAGGAGTTCGGTATGTAGGATAGTAGCCTCATCTTCGGAAAAGCCCTTCTTAGTCTTCTTTTTAATTTGGGGCGCTTCTACAGATGATACTGGGTTTACGACTATATATTGCCAGTCCTTAGCTTTTTCTAGGATAGAGTGCAATAACCGGTAGTGATGAAGGATAGTCTGGTCGGAAAGAGGTTTTTGTTTCTTTTCTTCATCCTTGGTTTTGGTTTTTCTCATGCCTTCTTCACTCAGGTTTTTCAAAAACTCTATAATCTGTTTCGGTCGAATATTCTTCAGTCTAAGGTTCCCCAGGGAAAAGATTATTCGTTCGAGCAGCTGATCGTAGCGCCATACAGTTTTTGGTGCTAATTTTTTTCTTTCGACATGGAGCGGCTTCCAGGCCTTATCAATAAAATCTTTTAGTTTGATATTTTCTAGATCGGTTACGGTTCCTTTTTCTACTTCGGCCGTGAATAATGCAACCTGTTTTTCAAGCTCTTTCTTATGCTTCTCACTGTTCGGATCGCCGGGTACTTTGATGGTGCGGCGATACATGACACGCTTACCGCTGGTATCGGTGCCGCCTGAGATAGTTACACGGTATGAGTTTTTACCGCGTGGGGTGATGTTGGCCATACAAAATCTCCTCCTATGTTAAAATGGTGGGTCATTTGGATCATAGTTCCAACCCTTTAAAAATCCACGCCGATAAAATGTTGATTCCTTACCGCAAAAGGGGCAATAGCGCGAAGATCCATCTAAAGTTGTTTGACAACCTTCAACCCAATATTCTTCATTATGTTCATCTCTATCCCAATATCCTGCACAAAAATTAATTAAATTAGTTCCACATATTTTGCAAAAGCTACCCTCGGGATGTATATCTTCATTATTACACCTTGGACATACAACAGCTTTAGATTTTGCGTCCAGTATAATCTCGTCATATATCATAAACCCCACTCCCTTTAATATTGTATATGACCAACCATCTGGAGAAATTTCCATAAGGTCATTACCGCAAATATGACAGAATCGTTGTTTCTCATTAACAATTCCTAAACAATTCGTACAATAGCTATAATGAGCTATATAATTATCAAGCTCATATTCCCTAGCCTTTTTCTTAGACACTATGTGTATTTCGGTTACCGGCTTGCCACACATGTATTGATATATCTCATATTCTAAATTATTAATGCGGTTTTGAATAACTTTTGATGTAACATTAAACATCGTAGCTAGAGTTGAGGAGATACTATAAAGACTCCACAAATCACGAGCGTACTTTCTTGATAAAGATACATATTCAGGTATAAAAAGTTGGTAGGGAACTAAGGCCTGAGCTGCACCCTCGTTTGCTTGCCACTCCTGAATTTTGTCCTGATTAATACTAGCCTTCTCCGAACAAATGCAATGAAATGCTGATCCCTTGTGAAATGAATAATGAATTAGTTCATGCATGCAATCAAAGTTTTGCATAAATTGGTCTCGTTGAGCATTAAGAGCAATAGAAGTTCCTTTTATTCCCTTGCTCAAAATACCGCATATTTGCATGGTTTTAAAATCAATTACTTCGAGGGTGAGGTTTTGGCAATGAGTATAGGCAATATCGATAGAACTTAACGGGTAATTTGCATGAGTTATGTTTAAATCTCTTAACAATTTATCAACATTACTATACAAAATAGCCTTTGTCCAAAATCTATCTGCCATATTTAGTTGTCTCGCTTCCGTGCTCTTTCAAGAAAATCTAATGCCAAACGAATATCGTCAGCATCATAACCTTTATTTTTTGCATCTTGCATAACTCTAAAGAAAGATTGATCTAATTGCTGGTCACTATCTGAGTCTAAGTATCCAGCTTTTATTAGTAATTCCTTCTCGGTAACCATTAAATGCGGAGCTAATTTCTTTAAAGTTGCAGGTGAAGGCTTTTGATCAGCTGATTCAATTCTAGACAATGTAGCTTCGCTTACACCAGATAATCTGGATAGTTCAGCCTTTGTCAATCTTCTACCCTCATAAAGTTTTGTAAAATATTTGGCAAACTCTACTAGTGAATTTTGATTATTACCCATAATGTACACTCCTTTCTCTAACTTTATTGTACTTATGTTTTTGCGCCAGCGCAAGAAAATATACTCTTGCGCAAATGAAAATATTCTTGCGTCGATGTAATTGTTGTGCTATTATTTACTTGCGGGCACGAAAGAATACACGCGCCCGGGGAGGAGGGGTGCAATGCATAAGAACAAACCCATTATTCAATTAGATATTGAAGCATTTCTTTCTTACCAAAAAGAAAAAGGATGGAATGAGTCTGAAACTGCGGTGAATTTAAATGTATCACCTGAACAACTATGGAAAATCAAAAAAGGAAAGCATAATCCTGGCCAGGATTTTATAGCGGGGGTTTTATCAGCTTTTCCAGAATCTAGCTTTGATGACTTTTTTATTGTACCAAATTCCTTGCGAGCGCGCAAGAAAGTAATATAGCTTTTAGTATTTTTAAAAAAATTTAAAAAGGGTGAACGAAATGAGTGAAGTAAATAGCCTGCTTTTACCAATGTCGTTAAAACAAGCCTCGATTGAATATTTTCAAGGCAAGGTTAGCTACAGCAAACTTCGTGCAATGGCAAAGGCAGGTACATTGCCAGTTACCAAAATCGGTGGTCGCTACTTTGTTAGAAAAGATTTGCTAGACGCTTGGTTTGCCCAGCAGCAAATAAAAACTGTTCCTGATAGTCAGTATGGGAAACTGCGAGTTATCAATGGGTAAACAGCAAGAAGGTGAAAGACAAGAGTTACTGCAACAAATTCGCGCGATTGTAGGTGGCTAAAAGCATGAATAACTTAACAATAACAACTCAATATTTACCTGCAGCCATTGAAGATTTGGCGCGGTTTATTTTAGTAGGACAAGAAAAACTTATTTCAGTTAAAGCGGAGATTCGGGCAATTACCAAGTTGGAACTTGCGGAAGATGTAAGAAATCAGAAGATGGAAGAAGCGCAAATGGTTAGTGAAGCTCTTTTAGACGCTCAAGTTAAAATAGGCGAGATAACAGATAAGCTACCAAAAGTAAGTGGCGGGGATAGGAAAAGTGAAAATTTCAAACTTCATCGCGGTATGAAATTTGATTCTAGCGAACTAACATCATCACCCTGCAATGACAAGATTGAAACTAAAGAGCAGGTTTGCGCAAAGCTTGGTTTCAATCGCAACCAAATCCACCAATTTGAAACCCTCGCCAACAACAAAGACATTGTCGAGCAAGTCAAGGCCGAAGCCCGTGAAAATGAGGATATCCCGACCCGTTTCCGCGTCTTGCAACTGGTTAAAGAAAAAAACAAACTGGTAAAACCTGACGTTGACCCAGATTTTAAGTATCATGCTTCTCGGTCAATTAACGAGGCTATCGGCAATGCCAGTGCGGTGCAGGTTGACAATGAAAGGCTGTCCTGTTGGTTTTGTAGCTTAAAAGATTCAGCAGAACATGACTTTCAATTACTAATGATTGATGATGCGATCCGGAATCTGCAAGTTATCAAAGCATATTTGACTAAACAGAAAGCGAGGTGAGTATATGAGCTTAATTAAAGAGGCCAGGAATTATATCATCAGTAAATTTGAAGAAAACCCAAGAATGAGTAAGGAAGAACTTAAAGACCTGATTCGGCCGCATTATATTGCCGACTATCCAAAATTAGTTGATCAGGATATAAACCGTATTGTTAATTATATTATTGCCCGCATTCGTGATGAAAACGGTGTAAGGCAAGCATTTGTCATTGATGATAGCGGCGAAAAAGCAGTTGTTCATATTGATAAGAGCAATGATTTGCGCGACATTAAGACCGTTTATAGTTCATTAGTTAAAGATCGTGATGGTCGTGAACGTTCCATCGCTAAAGTACGAAAACGCGGCCAGGAAGTTGCAGGGCAAATGGCTCTAATCTTTGATGATGCTTTATGATTCAGTTTTGACATTATGCTCAGGAAAAGCTGGCATAAAAAAACCGGCGATGTGCCGGAAAAAAGTTGAAATTTGATAACTTGATTAAGGTTTTTTAAGGGGATTAGGTATTAAATCTATTTTAACTTCATCACAGAATTGTTTAGTTGTATTAACCATGCTCTGATGTATTGCGCTTTGATAACTAGGTCTTCCAAATGCATCAGCACTTTTACCACTAACAGAGATGTCTTGTCTGTATAGATAGTCTTTTAAATTTACATCGATTACTTTGGCATTTAATTTTATAACAGCTTTATATGTTGCTGTCCAGAAGCTAGAACTAAAGTCAGAAGTACCAAAATTATAAATAAGTAAAACCACGTAATCATATCCGTATTTTTTGCCGAGAGACGAGACTATTTCTCGATTAACCATACTCATGTCAGAAATTTTTTCATCTTCCATACTTGTTAAAAGTGATTGATAAAATTGTTTGTCCTCTATTAGTGTATATTGTGCTTCTGGGAATTTCTTGTTAAGGAGCGATCTCAATGCAAGTGGAGTTTTTTCATGCAATTGAGTAAGGGAATCAGTGTTAATTACTAAAGCTATACGCGGTTTTTCAGAATGTATTTGATTATTTAATGAATTATCGCTTTCTCCCGTAGTCCTTTTAGAAACCGATATTTCTTGAGTATCTTTATCTTTTGATGAGTTATTTGAATTTGATTTAGCATAAGTGCTAATACTTTGGTTCGGATCAATTGCTGTTGCGTTACATATCGAAGAAGTCAGTAATAAAAGAAAACACATTACGACGATTTTTTTCATTAATACCCATCCTTTCGTTATATTCCTTTTTCAATTTAGCCGCATTAACTTTGGCGTATTCTGTTACTGAAATATACCACTGTTCAGAAACTGTTTCTGGCAAAATGGGTACCCATTTATTTGGATCATATGAACTGGTTATTTTTCGCGAAAGCTGTCCTGTTGCATCATAATCAAGAGAATCAAGTGAAAGTATTTCGGAATTGTGTAACCGGAATAGATAGTGACTTAAATTATAAGAATTATCACCATTAGTGGAAAGTGTTTTAATCCAGACATTTATCAATAATTCATCACGGTAGGGATCTTTTTCATATCGCAAGGTTTCTTTATCAAAGAGAGCTACAACTGTATCGTCGACCATGATATTTTCATAGCGTTGAGATGGCGGTGCCGAAAGGCCAGTAACAGGGAAGCAAATAAGAAGAAACAAGATAATACTGAAAAAACACTTTGTAACGCGCATACTATCCCCTTTCATTATTTTTAATCATTAATAATAAATCGATAATAATTCTTTAATATTTATTAGATTTTCCTTAAAAAGTAGCAATTAATGATCCTTAAGTCTAAGGAAATAGCCTGATCGGCCAGCACAAGGCATAAAAAAAACCCGGCGTAACGCCAGACATCTCTGTTTCGGAATTATGCAAAGGAGGTGAACATCATGGTAAAAATCTCTCCGGCGCGAGTATCGCGAACTACTAAAAGCTTGGCCGCATTGGGTTAAGCGCAGTAAAAATGGCTTTTGGAAGTGGTAATGATTGGCCAATAAACGACTAGAAGGGAAGTGTGAAAATGCCAGAGCAAAAAGAAATGCCCGGCCTAAGGGAAGGCCAGACATTATGGCGTGCTGATGAGGTCGAATGGAATCGGCGACTTAATTTTTCAATCGTTGTTGATGGAGAATTTTGCAGGAAAAATTTCTGCACCAAATATCCAAATATAGTTCAACTTAGTGACACATCTGATTTATTTGAAAAAGTTGGCGCATGGAATGAAGTAGGACGAGCAGCAATTAATGCCTATCAGCGCCTTCATGAGTACCTTAATGAATGGCTGTATGACCCCTCTAATATTATGGATATTGATTTTATGACTGCTATGTTAAGAGATATGAAAATACTTTCTGAGTACATCGAAGCCAGGCTGTTACATCTTAAAGAGAACCGGGGATATTAATCAACTTTGAAATATGAAGATCCTTCTTTAAGCCCTGGTTTTGTGCCATATTTATCAACCAAAATCTGATACATGTTAAACGGCATACTGCGTAAAGAGTCCGGGCTATGTTGGTAAAGAGACATGGCCATGTATTCAGGATATTTAGGATGTTTATGCCAATCCTTTTCAGAAATAGAGCTTGCGCTCCGCAAATAATACCATTTTACATACTCTTTTACAGTGTTCAGTCTTTCGTCGATAGTCAAAGCAGTTTCAGGATTTATTGCCTCATGAAAATTGTTATGAATGTCATTATCAGAGGCAGCCTGATAACCGAATTCCTCTGAGAAACGCAAGAAACGTTCATGTAGTTCAACGTGATCTTCGTCTAAGTCATTATTGATGTGCCGTTTAAATTGGAAACCGCAGATACACCGACCATCTGGCAGGCAAGAAGTATTATATTCTCCTATTGCTGTATGACTATAGGGACCTACCAGATTATAAACAGTTGTATTTACGATTCCTGCAAATTTATATGCAATTTCTTCAGTGATTGTTGCTTCATTATTTTCCAGATTCCTCAACTTCTGATCAGATATGTTTAAAAAAGAAGCAGTAGTTTTAACTGATAATCCTTTTGCTTTACGAAATAGTTGCATTCTAGTTCCAATGGAATATTGCATTTCAAATTCCTCCCATATTGATTATTTCTTGGCAGATTCGACAGTCACTAATAAATTCCCTGTAGAAAGGAGGCCCAACATGCCCGAATACCTAAAATCCCGCTGCTGCATGTGTCCGCAGAAAAATGATTCCAGCCGTATTTGCCCTGGCGTACCCGGCACGCCGCATCCCGATCCAAGTCGGTGCCGATTTGTGAAATTCTACCAGGATAAACGTGGATGGCAATATTTCGTTCAGGCCGGAATCGGCGGGAATACCTTCAAGACGTTTTACCGGAAACCAGGGAAAGCCGGTAAGGGATTAATACGTGGTAAGTGCTGGCGGTCGGTACCGTGGCGCGACAGTTTCGATGAGGCCCAGACCGATCTGAACACTGAAGCCGAAAAAAGCGGATGGGAGGAAATCAATGATGCCCCCGCCTACTGAGGCCAGCCGGGTACTGGCCGAAATTCCCGATCAGCTTCTAGCCGACGGGAGTCGCGGGAACCCGCTACGAGGGAGTATTGCAAGGCTCCCCTTGATATAGATTGCTCTTTCAAAATCACAAAACAGGAGGCAAGAACATGCTAAATATCAATGCGATGATTCAAAAAGCTATCCAGGAGCAAGTGGATACCTCTATTATGTCTGACGCAACTGAGCCTGCAAAGGCTAAAATCATTCTCGAAATACCCGGTCAGGATACTGTTGTACTGGATGGACTTGACGAGTTTATGATATTTCACGAGGTAGGTAACCGTTCGGGATGCGTAGGGATAGCCACTATTCCATTTCTGATCCGTATGTTTAAAGAACTGAAGGGCAAAATTGACAAGGCTATATGTAATGGATTGGCTGAGGCATTGGGGAGGTGAGTACTATGTCCAAGGTCAGCACCATGACTAACCACATCCTCAGCCTGGTTAAACTTTTTGATTTTTCGCCAGGCGAAACGCTGATGGTCCTCAGTAAAGTAAAACAATCGATCAAAGCTACAGAAAAAGCTAAGGAGGCGTAACTTTTGCCAACATGGTCTCATATCCCCGTGGCAGTAATCATCGGAGCCGGTGCTGCTATCGTAGCAGCCATAATCATCGCGGCCCGTGAACTCGGCGACTGGCGTGCAATTCGACTGCAACTGGTGGTTAACAATCGTAATCATAACCAGAGGAGGTTCGAAAGTGACTAATTCACGTTGCTGGTGCCGGCGCTGCGCTACGAGCTGCTGCGGCGCCAGACAGTGCAAAAAGGATCCTTGCCCGGTGGAAGAGGTCTGCCAGGCGATGAAAGGTTGCTTGGACTTCACCCCGGATCTCACGCAGAGAGGTGAACATTAAGATGATTACCGCCAAAATCCAGCAAGGTCAATTCATCATACTTGCCAGATTTTATAATGCTATCTATCGTATTCGGGGTCCTCAGACTCGTGTTAATCATTTACTGGGAGAGCAGATAATTCCGCGCATAAAAAAAGCCGCCCATTAGAGCGGACTAAAGAAAATTTCTATTATAGATATTCTAGCACACTGAAAACCAAATAACAATGGGAGGGATTTACTTGAAATCAATCGGTATTGTACGGAAACTTGATGATTTGGGCCGCGTAGTCATTCCGATCGAACTGCGCCGAACCTTGAATATTGCAGAGAAGGACAGCATGGAAATCTTCGTCGACGGTGACCGGATCATCCTCAGAAAGTATGAACCGGCCTGCGTATTCTGCGGATCTGCCAATGATATCACTCATTTTAAGGGGAAGAATGTCTGCCAGGACTGCATAGATTCAATGGCGCACCATGAGCCTAAAAGGAAGGGTGCATAAGGATGGCGGCCGGAAAGTCAGTCAAATCTCATAAATTAGGGTATTCCATTCCGAAAGTTGCTACTAATACGCCTGCAACTCCCCATACTGCAGAGCTTGTGGATCCTGTTTCATACATCAAGTTTTGGGACAAGTATAATCACTACGCACCGGTAGATATTTCAAAGGCGAAGAAGATGACCAGGGCTGATCTGATGGAAGCGGATCCACGTGGCATTGAGCTGATGCTGTCCTATGGCGTAACCCAGAAACAGATTGCCATGCAGTATAACGTGCCTTACGGAAGTTTAACGGCGATATTCAAGCGGCTAAGCGTGAATACGAAAGTGGATTCAGTGGTAGAGCGACTCGAGATAATGGATCCTCCAGAACATGAGGAAACGAGTCCTACTCTTACTCCTGATGTACCAGAGCAAGAGTTAGCTATAGTGTCAACTGAAATGGAAGAATCCCCGACAGAAGAGTCGGCAGAAGATGCCGGTGAATATTCATCGAGTGAGGGGCCGGAACTCTCAGATCAGTTAAAAGATGCGATTGATGAGCTGCTTTCAGAGGATACTGCCGTAGAAAATGATAGGCCAGATTATGAAGCGTTGTATCCAAACTACACGTGGTACGATGGCAGCCTGAAACAAACGGAACAATTCTTAACGGTATCGGGAGATGGCAGATTCTCGTTGTCAAGCGGGATACGAAGAATCTTTCAGGGTTACTTGGTTGCCATCGGTTTATCTCCTGACAGGAATCATATCGCGATTGTTCCCAATGAAGACAGCGCGTATTTGATAAAACAGGAAAAATCCAGATATAGAAACCCTTATTTAAGTGAAGAATTGTCCAGGTTCGGGATCCCTTTGCCGGCAAAGTATCAGATGTCTTGGAATGAGTCAGGGGCGACATGGGAAGGTACTCTTGTTGCATATAACCCGGAGGAGCAATTTAGCCTCCGTCAATATGGGTAGACTCCCCCATTATAAAATATGCAGTATGCAAGCCATATATGCATAAAGAGGTGAAATAAAGAAGCATGACCAGCCTATACATCAATGAAGGCGCTACATGCCCCACCTGCATTTATCAGGAGGGTGCACTCAAAAAAGAATTAGACGCCGTAAGGCAGTGCAAGAAATGCATGCGGCGGGAAGGCCGGCCAGGATGGGACCCTAAGCCAAGCGTTAAAATAGAGGTTTCCGAAAAATTGATCAATTGCAGGCAAGTACGTATGGTCAGGCGGGTGATTTCGTGATTGTATCTGTTCAAATTAAAGGATTTCAATCGCACGTTGATAGCCGGTTTACCCTTAGTCCGGAGCTTACCGTTCTGACCGGTCCGACGGACTCCGGAAAGACGGCGCTCATCCGGGCGATACGCTGGGTGGCCTTCAACGAGCCGGCCGGCGAAACTTTTGTTAACCAGGCGACTGGTGAGGCAATAGTCACAATTACGCTGGATGACGGGACGGTCATTACAAAAGGCCGCAGGAAAGGTGGGCGGACCATCCATCATCTGGCGCCGGCCGGCGGGAAAGGACAAATCTTTGAGCAGGCCGATGTACCGCCGGAAGTCACGGCGGCGCTCGGCATCACCCGGCAAAGTTTTGGTGATTTTGAAATAGCGTTGAATTTTGCTTTTCAGTTGGATGCCCCGTTTCTGATCAGCGAAGCTCCTTCGGCCGGTGCTAAGGTGCTGGGCAAGATTGCTGGCACGGAGATTGTCGACCAGGCCATAAAATCTGTAGCCAAAGATACCTACGGCGCACGACAGGACAAGCTGCAGGCCGACAAGCGGATCGAGAAGCTGACTGAGGATCTGCAACAGTATGCCAATGTTGATCTGCTTAAAGATCAAGTGGGGGCATGCGAACTGCTTTTAGAAAAGTTCGATCAGTTGCAACTGAAGTATGAAACATTATCTACGTTAAAGCTCCAGAAAACACAGGTGGATGGACACCTGGCGGCGCTTGAGGCAAAACTGCAGAACTATGTGTCACTGCCGGCTGCTGGGCAAAGCCTACAGGCTGCGGAGTCTGATGCACAGCGCCTGCAATTGCTGTCAGAGCTGGCAGGCAAACATGGTCAGCTCGATATGGCGATTTCCCGGCATCAGGAGGAGCTTGCCCGTTACTCTGATCTTCAATGGGCGGGCGAATATCTGGTAGCACTCGACCAGCTGCTCTCTAAGTCGGATGTCCTAAGTGAATATGCTAACCGGCACGCACGGCAGCTTGAAGTTCTGGGAACAGTGGATGCCGTACTGTCAGTGACCAAGGACCTGGATGTAGCGGCTGCCGATCTGGCCGAGGTGGAACAGGGAATACAGCGGCTGGATGATCTGGAATTATTGTTTACCCAATACCAGGCGCATACCGTGACAATTGCGGCCCGGCAAAAACTGCTGGACGCTTTACAAGGGATTGATCAAGCGGAACCGCTGTTTGTCGGTTTGGATGAACAGCGTAGTCTCCTGGATCGATTACGGGAACTGCAGACGGTATACCGGGTGAAACACAGCACCTATGAGGACGCCGGCAGGAAGGCTGCAGCCGCCGTGACAGCGGTAGTTGCACAAGAAAAAGTCATTCAGGATTTATGGACGGAAGTTGATATATGCCCTTTGTGTGAGAGGGTAATTGAGAAAGGGGATACAATGCATGGACATTAAAGCCAGAATTGAAACAGCCAAGAGCAATCTAAAGAGAGCAGAGCAGGCCAAGACCGTGGCCGAGACCCAGAAAGCGGCTGCTGAGCAGCAGCGCGAGGAAGTGGTTCAGAAAATGGCGGCCGAAGGCGTGACACCGGAAACAATTGCTGCAAAGATTGCTGAACTGGAAACTGCAATCACTGATACGTTGACTACGGTCGAGGGACTTATCCCTCAGGTTTAAGGAGGCATGATTATGGCATTGCGTGATTTACTAGGGCCTTCTGCACCCGGAAATCACATTTTAAATACAGATTGGGGCAAATCGTTCACAGAAACTAGCAATTTAAGTACGGAATCCGCTCAATCGTTCACGATTAACTCCTATCATGTAAACAAAATCAAACTGGACGTCCGGCAAGCCGCAGAGAAGATTACCAAGCAAATCGCCAAGCGGGATCTGCTCTTTGAGCAAAGGGACGCGGAGATAGTGAAAAGCATGGCAGCCACTCAGACGCTGGACCTCAATGAAAAGGTGCAAAGGCTGCTGCAGCTCACTTCGGACTTCGCCAGGCAGCAGGCCAAAAGCCGGATTGAAGAGATAGTCACTTCGGCGCTTTCGGTTGTATTCGGCAAGGATTACAAATTTCAGTTGTCATTGGAGATCCGGGCGAACCGGCCGGAAGTCGACTACTGGCTGGAGTCGGAAGGCATTGTGACACAGCTTAAGCCACCGGATTATGACCGGGGCGGCGGAGTTGCCGATGTGGTGAGCCTTGCTCTCAGACTGGCTGTAGCTGAATTGTCAGAGGTTAAAGGGCCGGTACTTTTGGATGAGGTAGGCAAACACGTATCAGCGGAATTTGCACCGAATGTGGCATATTTCCTTAAGGAATACAGCCAAAAATTCGGCCGACAGATGATCCTGATTACACACAATGACGCGTTGGCTGAGATTGGCGATGTTAGCCTGGCGGTATCTCAAGTCAATGGTAAAAGTGTGGTGAAAGCGGTTTGAACCCTTATTTTTCCCGGCAAGAAAAAGAGAATTTCATCCGCTTAATGATACTCGAAGCCATTCTTGACGTGATTATTGAGGACTACGAAAAAGCCAATAAGCCAGACAAACAGTTTATGGCCGATATGCGCCGGGCTCGAACTTATACCACCAAAGCCCTTAACCGGCGCCAATCTTTTCTGGATCAAACTGCTAAGCTGAATTTTATGGAAAGCATGCAACGGCTTGAAGTCCTCTTTGTCCCAAAGAATGAAGCTAAGAAGCACTTTCAAGAAGTAGCTAAATTGCAAAGCATGGTATCATTTGAGGCCAAGGATTTTAAAGATTGGTATGAATTTCTCATTGAACATGCTTGCCGAACTTGTACTAGGAAAGATTTTGGAGAGTGCCAGGCTCGCCGGATACTTATGAAACATGATATTTACGCCTATAACCCGGCTGCCGTTCAGCAGTGCCAATACAGTTATGTGGAAGCTGACAATGAACAGCAAGGTCTTGGCACTGTTGGGGAAGCGTTGCTTAAAGCTACGAAAATGAAAGGAGGCGTCGCGTGAAGTTTTTATTCGTTGGCGACTTACACCTACGCGGCACCAATCCCCGCAACCGTATAGATGACTATAAAGAAGCCGTCAAAGCCAAACTCCGGGAAGTTTTCAGTTTGGCTGAACAGCATGAAATTAAAGCCATTCTCTGCCCGGGCGATATCTGGGACCGGCCGGAGGTATCAATCGGCGTACTGGTTGAGTTTATGCAAGTATTCCGGGAGTGTCCGGTAGATTTCTACACCTGCGCCGGCAATCACGACATTCACGGCTACAATCTGGATACTTACGACCGGACAAGCCTTCGGCTGCTGGCAGAGCTGGTGCCGAAATTCCGGGTATTCAGCGAAAGCCAGGTGATGGTATATCCGGATGTGGCCATCACTTTCGGACCCTACTCCGGGAGAATAGACCGAGAAGGGCATGGTTACGACACTCACTGGAAGGATGAGCAGTTTAAAATTCACATCACCCACGGCATGCTGCTCGACCATACGCCGCCCTTTGACCGGTTCACCTTAATTCAGGATGTCAAAACGACAGCAGACCTGGTGCTGACCGGCCATGACCATCACGGTTTTGGCATCTACCGGCGTTCAGACGGCAAGGTATTTTGCAACCCGGGTAGCCTGACGCGGATCAGCGCCAGTACCGGCGAGATCGAGCGGCCAATACAAGTAGCCCTCATCGATGTGCTGGACAAGCAGACGTTTGATATTCAATTGATTCCGCTGCAGTCGGCCAAGCCAGGAAGCGAGGTGCTGGATCGTTCAAAAATTGAAGCAGAAAAGCAAAGACAGTACGCCATGGAAGAATTCGCGGCGCTCATCCAGACCGGCAGCGGCGAAAAAGTGCTTCTCAATATTAATGATATTGTTGAGTCCATTGCTGCAAAGGAAAGTTTAGCACCGGATGTTGTGAAGAAAACTTTAGAAAAAATTCAGGAGCAGCGCCTTGGCGCTGCGTGATAGGAGAACTTGCATGAATGATGTTCAAGAGCAATTAGAGCATTTAGTTACGTTATACGGTCCGGATAAAGTTAAGGTGGCTGCCCAGAAGTTGTCAAACGCGTCCGTCCGGACGATGCCGGCGGAATACATTCCGGTCTTATCCCCGGATGAAGTGGAAAAAACGATTAGAAATCTTGACCAGGCGCTTGATTGGACGGTAAATGCCGGCAGAAAAAAGGAAGGCACTTATCAGGATAAAGCCGGTCTGGTTAAGCAGCAGACTACAATGGAGGCCGCGGTGAAACTGGCTGAAGCGGAAGCTTTTATGCAAATTGAGGGGGAAGGCCGCGACCAGTATGTTATGGAGGAGGGCAAAAAAATTGCACTCAATAATGATGCGGCTCGGGATGCGTTCCGCCGCCGAGCGTCTGTGGAAGAGAGGCGCCAGGTGGCCAACTTAACAGCACAGATCAATGCAATTGATGTGGAACTGGCCGAGGCCGGCGATGCCTGGTTTACGGCTAAGGAAGCTGTTGAGACCATCCGGGCCAAAGCCTATCTCCAGGCGGCGCTGCTGAATTTCTTAGCGGGCAGAGGAGCCTAGCACATGAGCTCTCCAGCAAGTTTTAAGCAAAAAGAACGCCAGCAGCGCGGTGATGATTTTCAAAAGGAGATCCGTCGCAGCTGGCGCCTCATCCCTAACGTTTGGCGCATGCGGATAACCGATGGCGGTGCCGGTACCCGGCCCGGGGATGAAATTGTACTTACGTCTAAAGCAAATTTCTTAGTTGAAATGAAGCGGACCATGGGAGATCGGTTTGAACTCAGTATGCTACGTCCTAACCAGTTGCACGGATTGCGAGACTTTGACAGAGCATTACCGAACAATATAGGCCTGGTGCTTGTATCTTTTTTAAATCCGCAAATTGATGACGCTTATGCCATTCGGTTAGCCACTTTAGAGCGCCACCTACATCAGCTGAATCACCGTTATGTAACTAGAAAAACGCTTATTGATTTACAGGTTGAGGTTGGTGCCGTGCAACTGAAACGAATTTATTATCATGACCCGGCCAATGCCAAGATGTCTGGCCCCGCCTATGATTTGTCGGAGGTAATGCAAAATTGCCAGTTCTTATAACAGTCAGCAATAACCTCCGGATCCGCGGTGCCAACACCCCACTTAGGGCAGCCATTACAGCTGCCCTGACCGTGGACAACCCCGTTTATTTGGACCGTAAGGCTAAGCGCCGGCCGAGCTGGGGTATTGACAAGAAACTTACTCTTTATGTGCTAGAAGGTACTGACATTATTGTCCCCCGAGGATTTTTAAAAGAACTGCTAAATGAACCGCAATATCAATGCGAACGAGTAATTACCTGGCAGACTACGGTTCTTCCGCCTATTGATTTTGGCCAATGGAATCCCAAATACCCGCTAAAAGATGACCAAATACCAGCGCTTGCGGCATTGGATGGGGAAAGCGGCATTCTGGTGGCACCGGCCGGAAGCGGAAAAACTGTTATGGGTATGAGGTATATATACCAAAATCAGCAGCCAGCATTATGGCTCACACATACCAAAGATCTGCTATATCAATCAGTAGGCAAAGCAAAAGAATTAATGCTTGGCGTAGGGCATGTCGGTATCCTGGGAGACGGAAAACAGCAGTGGGGTGACGGCAAGCTGATTGTAGCCACAGTTCAAACCCTGAGTGAAAATCCAAAATTAATTGAAGCTCTGACTCCGTTAATAGGGACCTTGGCCATTGATGAAGCTCACCATTTCCCGGCAGCAGCCTTCTTGGAAGTGGGAGGCCGGTTTGCGGCTGCTAACATGCTAGGCTTAACCGCAACGACAGACAGAAAAGACAGGCTGGAAGTTTACATGTATCGTGGTATTGGCCCGAAGACATACGAAATCAAGCGCAGCGGCTTATATGAAGCCGGCCGCCTGGTTAAGCCGGAAATTCGGTTCGTGTACACTGACTTTGCCTATGAGCAGGCCTCTGACCGGAACGAGATAAACTCCATCGATGCCGGCGGCGAGGAACTTGACTACCGGGCTTTGCTGGATGCACTGATTGCCGATGAGGCCCGGGCCAAGCTCATTGCCGGCAACATCCTGGATCACGCCCACATGCCAAGCATTGTTATTACAGAATCTGTACGGTATTGCTACATTTTGAAAAACATGGTGGAACGGTTTGCGAAAACCAGGTGGGGGCAGGTACCGCGAATCGCCGTTATTCATGGGCCTATTCAGAGATATGCCTGGCGCGCGGCCGGTACCGAGCATGCAGCCAGAAATATGGTGAAGGCCGGCGAGGCGATTGATTGCCGGTACAGTGACCGGCTGAAGCGCTGGGAGGTACAGGTTGAGCAGTACACGGACCAGGAATATAAGGAATGGCAAATTGCCAATACGGAGCGTAAAAACCGTATGGAAGCCTGCCGCAATAAAAAAGTTGATATTTTATTCGCAACTCAGCTGGCGCGTGAAGGTCTGGATCTGCCACACCTCAGTATTGGCCATATGGCGATGCCAAAGCGCGGCGATGCCGTTGGCTCGAAAAACGGCGCCGCTGTCGAGCAGGAGATCGGCCGGATCATGCGGCCGGATCCCGCAAACCCGAATAAGAAAGCCATTTGGTTTGATTATGTTGATTACAACGTGGGGGTGTTTAAGAGTCAGTATTCCAGCCGGCGCAGCGTATATAAGCGCCTAGATTTAAAACTGCCTAACAAGCCTCGGTCTGAGGTAGAGAAAAATCTGGATAAGTTTCTGGGTGCAATGACCTGGTAAATAAAAAAATGGAGGATGATTTCATGAGTAACGTAACAACTGTAAATAATTCGGTGGCCACGGTGGCCGTCAGCACTAACTATATAACGGCCATGCTGGAGAATATCAAAAACGATTTTCTGGCCGTTAACGAAGGCATGGATTTTGATTTCGTCAATATCGGTACATGGCTTTCTATTGACAGTAAGGGCAATTTTGTTGAAAAGGATTCCAATGATGCCGTTGTAGCGAACTATACGGATTCATTTGATGTTGTGGTTGGATACGGCGAGAAACGCTGGACACTGTGGGGAGAGCAAAAATCTCCGGAGGAAGGTCTTTTGATTGTTGCAAAGCGCGATAAGGAAGAAGCCGAGCAAGAACTTACAGCCTGGCTGCAAGAAAATCCTGACGCACAATGCCGATATAACCTACAATCTCTGGAACTACGTTACCTGGCCTACATTGTACCGGTGAGTACGTTGAGTCCAGATGATTTCCCCAAAATCTACCTTATGAGCTTCCCTTTAACTACCACAATCAGCTGGGGTAAATATGCGCAAGGCATTTATTTGGGCAATGGCAAGAAAGTGTTGATTCCGGCACGGACCGGCGTTAACAGAGTTGTTACCCGTATGACAACCTCGGAAAAATCCAGCGGCAATAATAAATGGACTGGTATCGACTTTGAAGCGGTAGGCCTTTTCGATCCCAGAGACTATGGTATTGACTGGGATCCGAAAAAAGCGGCAGCTTCTGCTCCTAATGAAGCCACCACAGCCGCAACTGCTGCTGAGGAAAAGGTCGCAGCCGGCGCCGAATCGTTTTAATTGAGCAAGACTGCCCCGCCTGGTAGTTGTTTGCCGGGAACGGTGCGGCCGCCAGGCGGGGCACAATTTTTACACCTATTTGCAGAGGTCGCAAAGATGGGTATTGAGGAGCATATTTTTAAGGAATACGAAAACCTTATCCATTACGCTATCAGCCACTACTATCCATACCGGATCCATGTTGAGTATGAAGATTTGTTTCAAATTGCCAGTATTGCTTTGATCAACGCCTGGAGAAGGTATAACCCTGCCCGTGGCGCCAGTTTTGTCACTTATGCGTTGCTTCATCTGAAATCTGCTTTGTATAAGGAGATACGGCGTAATACTGCACAAAAGCGTAGCGGTAGCGTAGTTTCGTTATTTCAAGAGGTGGGAGAGAACCGGACTCGTTTTATTGACCTGATTCCAGACCCCGACACAATAGAAGGGTATAACTTGTATCGAAAAGGAGGGAGGCCTATGGCAAGCCAAAAGAGCACAAGACCGGTACCGGTGGCGCCAGTTGTCACGAAGCTGGACTTGTCTTTATTCGTCGTATTTAACGCAAGCAATGCGATGACCACAAGGAACGCCGCTTATATTACGGTTACAAAGACTGGGAAAGTTACGATGTCAGCGGAAGTCGGCAAGCGATATAGAGCCGGTGAAACAATTGAAGTACTGTTTAACCAAGTCGGAACGATCCTTGTCATACGCAGTTCTGGCGCCGGCATTCGCTGCCGGCAGAACGGAAAGAATTCTGAGGGGAAAATTATTTCATGCGCCAGTGCGAAGGTATATCTGGAATCCAAACAAGTACCGCTGCCGGCGCGCTTCCGGGCAGAATGGGAGGAAGAGCTGCAGGCCTGGGTGGGAAGGCAGTGAGTAGTGTAATTCAGATTTCTGTTAATGGTCAGGAACACAGTTTGGGTATAAAAGAGTATCGCCGGCAGCGGGTTATCACCTTTAAAGACATTGACGTGCTTCATGGGCGGCCTGACGGGACAGCAGGAAGAAATTTTCGTGAGAATCGAAAGCGTTTTATTGAAAGTGAAGACTTTTTTCATCTTACCCAAAGTCAAATGCGTTCGACGGATTTCGTCGAACGGGAAAACCCTCAAGGAATGATCCTTCTCACCGAGTCCGGCTATTTAATGCTAGTCAAATCCTTCAACGATGATATAGCCTGGCAAATCCAGCGACAGTTAGTGAACAACTACTTTCGGATAAAGAAAGCCACGAAAATCCATTCAGATAGCATCCTAATGCGCAAGCTCAAACTCATAAATAGCCTCGGCAAGGGCCTTACAAAGGCCAAGCAAATAGAGTTGCGCCGCTTGGCGGTCATAGAGGCTGCCGAAGAATCAGGTGTCGATTACAGCGCGTTTCTGGCCGTTTTGGAGACTTCAGAAACACTTAAGGAGGATCTAGATCAAGCCGTAGATTTATTCCTCCAGGAGATCCGGAGCAGCTTTATTCGTTACCCGCAGCGGGAGAACTACTTGTATCTGCCGCCTTGTGAGGAGCGGAGGATCTGCGAGCGGCTGAAGCTAGATCGCATAACTGTATTAAGGGGCCTGGAAGAGCGTGGAATCATCAAAATATCCTACGAATGGAACCGCGGCGACCGAAAAAAGAATTACACCGCCAAGAGTCGTTTTTACAACCGGCGGCGATGCGTTCAATTAAAAATAGATTGTATAAATATGCGGGGAGAGTGAAGAGTATGGCAGCCGAGTTTTACGATGCGTCCGAGGATCTGGAAGCCTTGGCGCGTGACATTATTGAGGAGTATCACAGCCATTTGTTTGAAGCTAATATAAAGTATTTGTTCCGGACTGGAAATTGGGAAGTCAAAAAACGCGACACGTGGGGCCAGGCCAAGAAGGTTGGGAAGGAAGTCAACTTTTTAACTGGTCATGACTTTATTGTTACCATTCACCGGGATGTATGGGAGCAATTGAAGCCGGAAGATAAGCGCGCACTCTTAGATCACGAGCTACAGCACTGCTCGGCCGGTACCGATGATGCCGGCAACAAGGTTTGGTACATTCAGGGGCACGATGTGGAGGACTTCCACGCCATCATTCGGCGCCATGGGCTCTGGTCGCCGGCGCTCAGAAAAATGGAAGGCTTGTTGAATCAGACGGAATTGGAGCTGGAACCTGAGGACGTGGATCCGGAAGAGCATTTGGCTGCTCTGCCTGGTGGCATGCCGATGGCGATCGGCGGCCGGCCGGAGCTTAGGGTTATTTCGTCGAAGCCGGTGCAAGAATTGTCGCCTCCGGAGGCCGATACAGATGATGAGCGGGAACCAGACATTTTAGATGCCGAAATTATTGACGTTGAGGTCATCCATGATACCGGTACGGAGGCTTGATATGAGTGAGATTACCCCTGAACAATATGCTTCCCTGGGTAAAGTTTTATTTGATGCATTCCAGCGTTCAGATCAACAAGGCCTTGACTGCCCGATTATAAAACTTATTGAGGACTGCGAAGAGTGCCCATTTAGCGAAGCTTGTGACATGATCATTGAGTTGGAGCGAGCTGATAAAGTTCAGGGTGATGACCGGCCGCAAAAAGAAACGCCGAGTTATCCACAGGAGGATAAGTGATGGCTAAATTTATTGCCGAGTGTGGAAAAACATTTGACGTGCCCCAAAATAAGCAGCATTTTACAGGTATTCTTTTAGGTCGGGAGTATCACCCGGAAGACATGAAAAAAGATAATCGGCCTATACCAAAAGAGTGCCAGGAATGTAAAGTAGAAAAGCATATCTACGGAGTATCGCTGCATAGGGATGGCGTAGGACTTTTCGGCGCTACAGATACTACTTGTTTTGCGAAAAGAGAAGATTTCAAAGAACTGCCAACGGTTACCGAATACCACGAAGGCGGCTGCAATACCACAGAAAAATATACATTTGAAGTTATTTTACAGACTGATGAATTCCGGACAATTATCCTGTATGAATCCCCGCCTAGCCGGAATATATCAGCGTTTGACTATATCAAAGAAATGGCTGAAAGTCTTTGGGAAAAATTCGCGGATGAAGCCTATAAAGAAGAGGATGGAAGGGAACCTGATTGCATCCGAATTCAGATGGTTAATATGGAGCGCGGACAAGCAGATTATATTGAATTTTACCGAATGGAAGAACTAGAAAACGCTATTATTAGTGTGCGCTTAGTTGGTTTCGAACAGAAAAATAGATGAGTAGGGAAGCTGCGCAAACAAAAAAGGCTATAAAGGTACCTAAGTGAATTAAGGGCGGCCAGCGCCGCCCTCTTTTACCCGGGAGAGGGGTTGATGAAATGTGCAAGAGAACATAGACCAGCTTGTTGATTGGAAACATTTCTATTCGCAGTACTTAACAGGGCTTAAGCCTAAGGGCGATGAACTCCACGGCCTTTGCCCCTTTCATAACGAAAAGAATCCTAGTTTTGGCATCAAGATTAAAACAGGTCAATATAAATGCCTGTCCTGCGGCGCCAATGGCAACGCCTGGACCTTTCTGCAAGAATATAAAGGGATGACCAAGGAGCAGGCAAACAAGACGATTCTGGATTTCGCCGGCATTAAAACTGAGTCTAAGTCGCGCGTTAAGAAGCCGGCGTTTACCGTGGAGGAGTATGCGGCCGCTAAGCAGCTGGATGCTGCCAAGCTGTATGAATACGGCCTAAAAAACGCAGTCAAAGGCATGGCAGTCCCTTACATGGACGAGAAGGGGAACCTGGTCGCCACACGCTACCGGCACTCGCTTAAAGGCGCTGTACGCTTCTCTTGGATGAAAGGGTCCAAGGTGCAGCCTTACGGCTTGTGGCGGCTCCGTATGGCCCGAGAAAAGGGGTTTGTAATACTGGTAGAAGGGGAATCGGACTGCCATACACTGTGGAAGTATGACATTCCGGCCTTAGGCTCGCCAGGCGCCGACACGTTTCAGTCTACATGGTCAGCATATTTAAAGGATCTAAATGTATATTTATTCAAAGAGCCGGACCAGGGCGGCGAAACGTTTTTGAAAAAAGTCTGTATTGGATTACTTGATAGTCATTTTACCGGAAAGGTGTATTCATTAGCGTTACAAGGGTATAAGGATCCATCAGACTTACATCTGGCAGGCGAAGAGATTTTTCAATCAGCATGGACAGCTGCCTTTGGCATGGCCAATCCCATAGATATCCGGATTGTGTCATGTCTTGCGGAAAAGGTGATTGAGGACCAGCCGTTCGCGCCGATCAAGCCGGAAAAATGGCGCTATTCGGAGCATGGCGTGTTTGGCCTGGATGAAAAGGGGATTGAGGAAAAGATTTCGCCCTTGCCTGTCATTGTAACCAAGCGGCTGATCGACATCGATAGTAACACGGAAAAGCTGGAGGTGTCGTGGCGGCGCCATGGAAAGTGGGAGTTTCTAAAGGCGGAAAAAGCAACGTTATTCCAGTACTCCAAGATTGCCGAATTGGCAAACACAGGCATGCCCGTGTCCAGCAAAAACGCTAAAGAAATGGTATCGTACTTGTTTGATATGGAGGCGGCGAATATGGAATTTCTGCCGACGGTGCAGTCGGTTTCTCATTTAGGCTGGTTAGGGAAAGAGCAATTTCTGCCGGGTCACGCCAGTGATATTGCGCTGGACATGGATGCCAAGCGCGGTATGAGTTTTTTGGTCAATGGATTTGAAAAGAATGGGGATTTCACCACATGGAGGACTTGCCTCGAGTATGTGATTCAGAATCCGATTGCGCAGCTGATGCTGGCCGGAAGCTTCGCTTCACCGCTTTTAAGTGTGATTGGGCACCGAAACTTTATTATTCATGTCTGGGGTGCGTCCAAAGGCGGGAAAACCGCGGCGATGAAAGCTGCTTTAAGTGTCTGGGGCAATCCGGAGCGGATCATGGTCAGCTTTAATACAACACAGGTCGGCCTTGAGCGGACGTGCCAGTTTCTAAACAATCTGCCCTTGGGTGTCGATGAGAGGCAGCTCGCCGGTGACAAGCAGGAGTTTTTGGACAAGCTGGTGTACGCAGTATCGGCTGGCCAGGGAAAGACCCGCGGCGACAAGGGCGGCGGATTGCAAGCCAAGGCTTTCTGGAATCTGGTGGTGCTGACGACCGGTGAGGAATCGCTGGCCGGGGACACGTCCCATTCCGGGGTGCGAACCCGGGCGTTGGAACTCTACGGAGTCCCGCTGCCGGATGAAAAAGAGGCCAGTAATGTGCACCGAGTGACAGATATGCATCACGGGCATGCCGGCGTTCTCTTTATGCGGCACGTGATGGAGGAGTTGCGGAAAGACAAGGAATTTTGGCACAAGGAATATGCCAGCGTGTACCGACAACTGCAGGATAAATGGCCGCATATTGTACAGCCCCATATCAGCGCGCTTGCCATGCTAAGCGTTGCGTACTTCTGGGCGAGGCAATGGGTATGGGGTATACCGGAGGAACAGGCGCAGGAGGAGATGATCCGCATGGCGGTGACTGGCGTAGAACTGTTAGGCGCGGCACAGGAAGCGGATTACGTGGATCGGGCATTTGATTTTACTACTGCGTGGCTAGCGTCGAATGTGGACCGGTTTAAGGATAACTGCCACCAGGAGAAATACGGGTATTATGATGCCGTGAAGCAGCAGTACTGGGTGGTGCCTGCGATTCTGAAAAGCGCGTTGCAGGATAATGGGTTCTCGGTGAGCCGGACGCTTAAGGAGTTTGCGGAGAAGGGATTTATTCAACGGGAAAACAAAGGCGGGGGCAAAGAGACGTTTTCTGTGAAAAAAATATGGGGAAATCAGCGAGTTAGAATGGTGGTTTTTAATGCTTTATGTAAAGAAGAGGAGAAAAACGAGTGAAAAGGTGGGCAAGGTGGGCACTGTGTGGGCAGAAGGTGGGCAGGCTCAAAGCCTTATAAATCCTGGATTCTTAATAAGAAAATATAGTGATGCCCACCTGCCCACCTCGATTTTACCCCCTATACGCGCGTGCGTGCACACACACGCGCGTCGCGCGCGCATGTGTAGAAAAAAGAGGTGGGCAGGGTGGGCAGGTGGGCACAATGTATGCGAAGCCCTATGAAATCTGGATTGTTGCCTTGAAAGAGTGCCCACCATGTGCCCACAATGCCCACCTGTGAAATTTTGGAGGTGTTTTCTTTGGGATTGGCAATTCAAAATAACCTCTTTGGGAATGTGCCGGCAAAGCCGATAGAAAAGACCGCGCCGGCTGAAACATCCGTGAAATATGAGGTTTTTAGGGAACTTGGCAAGCCGGTGTACCGCAATGGATTCGGCAAGATGTACCTGGATCCGCGTACAGATATCGATGATGATAACGAGCTCTGGGTTACGCTTTTGGTCCTTGCCGACAAGATTGAGCCTAAGCTCTGGGAGGCACTTCTGGGATTCCGCTGCGTGGGCGCCAGGCTGCTGCCGGTGGAAGGCACAGAAGCGTATGCGCTACGTCCCCACATTGATCCTTCTGGGGATTGCGGGTTTCGTACCCCGCAGGAATACCGGGATGAAGCGGAACGTTGGCTCCGGCCGCATGAGGCGCAGCTCAAGCTCCTGTTGACTAATTTGAAAAAAGTGAGAAACGAGATGTGGGGCAGTTGATAGCAGGCAGCAAAAAAAGAGAAGCGGCTTAACCACTTCTCTTTAAAAAGATCTATCTATCTCGATTAGGCATATTTTGTTGATTCTCAAATTCAGGGTTTAAAGGTTTCTTATCATCGTGTTTTTTGGTAGGGACAGGTTTTTTATTCTGGTCATCTTTAGGCGGAAGCGGTTTTTTATCGTCTACATTGCACCTTTCGCCGTGCGGATGGTTTTTCTTACAGTTGGGGTCTTTATGATGGTTTGGGTTCTTGCATTTTTCTCCATCAATGGGCGGTTTAGGTTGGTTTTGATCTTGATTTTGGACAATCGGCGGTCTTTCAGAAATCTGATCGTTCGGGGCGGCATAGGCAGACATAGTGCCTGCACCATACGCCATTACCAATCCTAAGGTAAGAGATAAAACAGCTTTATTTTTAAACAACATAGAAATCGCCTCCTTCAAATGTTTATTGAGCACCTTTGTCGGTACGACTTTATCTTAACAATTGTTTTTTAGATTTCTTTTAGAGTTATCAGCTTACAGAAAATAACACAAATAATGGGAGGGAATATACGATTATGCAAAATAGACTTTCCGATTTGAATAATCACCTGTTCATGCAGCTTGAAAGGCTCGGTGATGAGGAGTTGACCGGCGAAAAGCTTGCCGAAGAGATTAATCGGGCGAGAGCTGTGACGGACGTTGCTCAGCAAATCATCGCTAATGGAACGCTAGTCTTAAAGGCGAAAATTGCGGTTGATTCGGTTGGTAAGGCTAACCCAATTCCACCGATGCTACTGGAGTAACGACCGATGAACAAAAAATATACCGCGGAGCAAATTGCGTATATCGCGGCCAACATAGAGGGGCGGAGTTATCCGGAATTGACTGATATGTTTAATCAGCAGTTTGGGCTGGAAATAAAGGCCAAAGCAATGATTTCTTTGGCCTTCCGCCACGGTTTGCGTAATGAGCGGGATTGTCGATTCAATACTGGCTATGAGCCCACGCAATTCAAGAAAGGACACGTCCCTCATAATAAGGGTAAAAAGGGAAATGGCGGCTGGGAGCCCACTCAGTTCACTAAGGGACATAAGCCTTGGAATTACAGGCCCGTAGGGAGCGAGCGAACTAATGCTGATGGGTATGTGGAAATCAAAATCGCGGATCCTCGCACATGGAAAGGTAAGCATATCCTGCTTTGGGAAGCAGCTCATGGACCGGTACCTAAGGGATACGTGCTGATCTTTGCTGATGGGAACCAGCAGAATGTTACACTTGAAAATTTACTGCTCATTTCCCGGCGCGAACTGGCTGTTATGAACAAGCGGGGACTTATAGCAAATGACGCTGAGCTGACCAAAGCGGGTGTTGTTATTGCTGATATTTACCTAAAAATAGGGGAACGGAAAAGAAAATAACGGGAGGGAGAGCCAGTAGACATGGAAGCTTTGCAAGTTTTTTTCATGGGCATGAGTCTCCGGCAAACAGCACGTTGGAGGCGATGAGAAAGGCGGAGGGGTGATTTCACAACGGATGTAATTGAAACTAAAACAGGAGGGGTATAATGCAAAAACCTTGGCCATGCTTAAAATGCTTTGTTATGATGGACGCTATAGATGAAGATCACTGCAAGTGCCCCAAATGCAAGACAGAAGTCTGGTATGAATATGACGAAGAAATTGATGATATTCCAAGCTTAATGCAGGAAACATTCGTTCAGTCCTTGCCTAACTCTAATCCTGAGTTTTCAATCCTTAATGGGCCGCCAGCTCCGGGAGGAGGAAGTAGGACTAAAGGTAATAAGAATAAGAAGCAGTTGCTGCAAAAACCTACAACAACTGAATTGTTTAAGCGGTTGAATGGATATTATTCTCCACTTCAGCGGAAAAAAGGGAGACCTAAAAAAGATGTTGACAATTAATTGTTTCCTGTCCTATAATTAACGCATAAAGGTGTATCCAAAAACAGGATATTTTTAGCCGCTCCAAGCAGGGCGGCTTTTGTTATGTGGTGCAGGAATTGATTCCCTTTTTGGCGAATATGTAGTAAAAGGAATATATATATGAGGTAGGTGTAGGATTTTGGAAGAAAAATCAAATCGCTTACTCTTGAAACAAAGGGAACAAGTCTTGCTAATTCATAGTGAAGTTATTAAACAGTTCCCCGAATTGCATGCTCTTTTACTTAGTAATGAGCGCATTACATATAGTTTGACTCAACAGTGTTCAACAGACCTGCAGAGAATATTAGAATACGATATTAACAATATTGTTAAGACTGCTGGAGAAGAATGGATTAGAAGAGATGGACCTCCTTTAGATAAGGGAGATAGAAGGGAATTATGGGATAATTGTTCACTTTGCAGTGCACCCAATAGATATATTTATTATATAAAAAATCGTAGAAATTCAGTTACATTAAACGTTGGTTCAGATTGTATCGATACTTTTGGTATTGAGAAGACATCTAATAAGTCTGAGGCCCAATTAAGAAAGGGAGCTAGAGAAGCTAGATTAAAGCAGGAACTAAATGCAAAATTTGGTGGCATTGTTCGTATGATAGAAGGAATGAATAATGAAATCAATGATTATCCAATATTAGTTCCTGATGTTATTGCAACAAGACATAAACAGTTGATTGCTGACGTTCAAGAATTGTATCGTCGCTATTTAGGAGAAAACGAAACAGATTTTGATAAATTCCAATTGTTTCTAAATAAGCGCAGTAAAATTTTAGAAGAAATAGATGTCTACGTTGAACAACATAAAGACATGCCATTAGTAGTTACTAAGGAAATTTGCGATATTTTGCACCGGGAGGGTAAAGCAAGCGCGATAAGGTTTTTAGCTAATACAGGTTATATTAATGGACAAAATGTCGAACACGTAGATATTCCAATTGTAATGAGAAACATTTTGCCTATGGTTACTAATTATATAAAAGAATGTGGAGCAAAAGTTGTAGGAATTCATAATCAGACAAGATCATATATAGTTAACATTGGTAACCTGAATTACAATTTTTTTATTCCACATAGAGAATTGATGTCGTTATGTGGAAAAAGTGTGTTTAATGAAGTCCAGGTAAAGCCTATATCGATAGACACAATAATAAAATTAGCCAAGATTGATGATGAAGAATCAGTATCGGCATTTATTCAGATTCTCTCGCGCAAAACACGAAATTCCCCTGTAGTGATAATAGCTTATGACCTTCAATTTAGTGAAATACTGCTTCGAGATAATAAAACACAAGAATACGTTATTGTTAGTATGAATGATTTAATCCAGCGGCTCAAAGACATACTTCTCATCAGAGGAGATAGTAGCCCAAGACTTACAGAATATTTATCAAAGCAATGGTATAATAAAAGACTTCCGCAAGATGATCTCGTTGAGCTATATCCAAGATATAGAGATTATTTTGAAAAGAAAAAGAAACAGAGTAGGTAAAAAAATTATATTCTTAGCCCATAAGGGCTTTTTTCTTTTTATCTCAAAACTCAGGAGGTGACCGCATGCCCCACTGCAACCAAACCGACTGCCGGTTCTGTGATGCCGGCAAGCTACTCTGTCAGACGGAAGCCTACCTGGTTGACAAGCGATGCATCACCTTCAAGCGGCGACCGAAGAAAGAAAACTATAAGGAATTAATGCGTGTTGATAGGCCAAACTGCCACAAAGATGGTGGCGGAAAATATAGTTGCGCTAATTAAGTAATAACCCCTTGACAATTAGTCGATAGTAAGTGATTAATACAACAACGCTAAATCGAGGGGGCAGAAATCATGAAAGGTAAGCTGTTAGCAAGTATAAAATGGGGTGCTGGTACCTGGCCGGCAGGTACCGTGGTAAGCATCATTGCACAATCAGAACACGTTGCCGATAAAGTGAAAATCGAACGATTTGCCGGCGGGCCTACCGCATGGGTATATTTGGATGATATGGAGCCTCTTGATTAGGCTCCGTTTTATTTTGTGGGGTGAAGTAATTTGGTCTTAGCAGACAATATTCCAGTCTATTGTGCCTTTGACGAACTTGTTGATATTATCGTTCCGGTGCCCAATCCACGTAATCCGAGCCAGCATCCGCAAAGGCAAATCGAATTATTGGCCAAAATTATTAAAAACCAGGGCTGGCGTGCTCCCATCACGGTGAGCACCCGCTCTGGTTTTATTGTACGCGGCCACGGCCGGCTGCTGGCGGCTCAATTTTTAGGTGTGGGCCAAGTACCTGTGGACCGTCAAGACTATGCCACAGAGGCCGAGGAATGGGCCGATTTGATCGCAGATAATCGCATTGCGGAGATATCAGAGATTGATAATTCATTGTTGGCCAGCTTATTAGCTGAGATCGGTTCGACTGATTTTGATATCGATCTGACCGGCTTCTCTGGCAAGCAGATCGACAATCTACTTGCCGATTTCCGTACCGCCGAGATATGTGAAGACAACTTCGACTCAGCTGCAGCCGCTGCCGAGATTAAAGAACCGATAACGAAGCCCGGTGACGTATGGCAGCTTGGCCGGCACCGCCTCCTATGCGGAGATGCAACCAAGCTGGCGGATGTGGAAAAGCTAATGGCTGGCAAACTGGCAGCAATGGTGTTCACGGATCCGCCATATAATGTGGCGTACGAAGGGGGAACGGCCGATAAGCTGACCATCCAGAATGACAGCATGCCGGCAGAACAGTTTAATCAGTTTCTCTGCGCTGCATTTAAGAATATGTCTGCAGCTACTGAGCCGGGTGGCGCCATTTATGTGTGCCACGCTGATTCTGAGGGCAGTAATTTCCGCGGATCCCTCCAGGATGCCGGCTGGCTCCTAAAGCAGTGTCTGGTGTGGGCTAAAAATCAATTCGTACTCGGCAGGCAGGATTACCAGTGGCAGCATGAGCCGATTTTGTATGGTTGGAAGCCGGGCGCTCCGCATCGCTTTTATGGAGGACGAAAGCAGGGAACTGTAATAGAAGAAGCAGCACCAATCAGCGTCAGAGAAGACGGTGAAGGAGTGCTGCTTACTTTTATGGCCGGTATTCAAACGGTGACAATCCGGGTACCGTCGTATAAAGTGCTACAGGCTGGAGATGATGGTCTGTCAACGGTTTGGCGGTTTGAGAAGCCACTCCGGAACGGCGAGCATCCAACGATGAAACCGATCGGGCTTTGTGCCCGGGCTATACAGAATTCAAGTCGGTCAGGTGAGATTGTGGCCGACTTTTTTGGAGGATCCGGCAGCACGCTGATGGCGGCGGAGCAGACCGAGCGTATATGCTATATGATGGAGCTCGATCCGGTGTATTGTGATGTGATTATCCAGCGTTGGGAAGATTTTGCCGGTCTGAAGGCAGTACTGATATGATAGAGTACTTATCATGGGGGATTGCCGGTGCCGCGTTATTTGGCACTTGGCTCAACATCAGGAAAGACCGGCGCTGTTTTGCTATTTGGTGCTGTACAAATGGATTCTGGGCAGTTTATGATGCATGGCATGAGCTTTACGCGCAAGCATTGCTATTCGCCCTGTATTTTTGTATGGCGATAATTGGGCTGATACGCTGGAAAGACAGTTAAAAAGACAAAGGACGGATGCTACCAACATCCGTCCTTCTCCGGGCACTCCCGGCAGGAGATAGTAGGTAACGCCGTGGCCACGGTTGCTGTAGGCTACTATCTCACAATCCATTGTAAAACATGGATGGGGGTGTCGGCAATATCTAATACAAACAAATGTTCGAAGAATGATAAAGAAAGCTTACTCTTGCTGCAGCAAGCGGCGATTATCGAAGGCATAACAGAATCTAAGGCTAAATACCGAAAAATTGTACAGGCCGGTATCGCCAAGTGGGTCAGCGATTTTCAAAAAGGTAATATCCAGGTAAATAGTGTGGATGATCTGAAGAAGCTCATCGAACTGGACATCGATCTCCAGCGCGACGAGCTTTAAGCTTTTATTATCGCGTGGGGGTGGTGACAAGTGTAAATGGCGGAAAAGAATGAACTAGCCAAGCAGGACTATCTTGCTGGCATGAAATACCAGGAAATTGCAGATAAGTATGGCGTGTCGCTGAATACCGTGAAATCATGGCAGAAACGTCATGGGTGGAGTCGTAAGGAAAAGGGTGCACCCGAAACAGAAAAAGTGTGCACCCAAAATGAAAAAAGTGTGCACCCGAAAAAAGGCGGCGCGCCCTTCGGTAACAAAAACGCTAAAGGACACGGCGCACCCAAAGGAAATAAAAACGCCGTCGGCAACAAAGGCGGCCCGCCACTCGGCAGCAAGAACGCTCTTAAGACCGGCGAGTTTGAAACCATTTGGTTCGATACGTTGACGGAAGAAGAGCAGGCTCTTTTTGGCAAAATTAATACGGATCCATTAGTGCAGGCCGAACAGGAGATTATTTTCTTCACTTTCCGCGAGCGTCGCATGATGGAGCGTATCAAGCGTTTGATGGATGGCCTGACGGAAAAGGAAAAAAGAATCGTTTCCGAACTCCGAGAAGAAAAACAGGCTGTGGAAATGTATGACGAAAAGACGGCCCAAACTAAAACCGTCATGGTGCCGGTGCCTAAGATGGTGATCACTAGCATTACGGAGACGCACTCCAAGGCCATTGATGAGATTTTACGGATTGAGGATGGCCTGACTCGGGTTCAACAGCAAAAGGCAAGGTGGGTCGCCTTAAAGCAGAGCATTGAAAGCGAGGCTAAAGGCGAAGGCGGAGATATTGCCAAGAAGCATGCGCAGCGCTTGCAGGAAGTGTGGGCGAATCGATGCTGACCGTAGAAGAATTGCTGCTTGAGCCTTATGTTATGAGTTACTACACGGATAACCCTGTCGATTATGTCAAAGAGGTTATCGGCGCAACGCCGGATGATATTCAAGCAGAGATTCTGAACAGCTGTGCCAGAGAGCAACTTACATCCGTCCGGTCCGGGCACGGTGTGGGCAAGTCAACAGTGGAAGCCTGGATCATTAAATGGTTTATGTATTCTCGGCCGTTTCCCAAAGTGCCCTGCACCGCGCCGACACAGCACCAGCTCCATGATATTCTTTGGGCGGAGCTTAATAAATGGAACCGCCAGGCGGCCGATTCGTTTTTGTTCGAATGGACCGATAAACGGTTTTATCATAAAGCACAGCGTGAGGAATGGTTTGCGGTACCGCGGACGGCGACTAAGCCGGATGCCTTGCAAGGCTTCCACGCCGATCATGTTCTCTATGTCATCGATGAGGCCTCAGGGGTAACAGATAAAATTTTTGAACCGGTATTAGGCGCACTTTCCACGGAAGGCGCCAGGCTGCTGGCCTGTGGCAACCCGACGCAGCTCGCCGGCTGGTTTTATGATAGCCACAATGACAAGCGGGAAATGTATAGCACCTTTCACATCGATGGTCGTAACTCGCCCAGGGTAACCCAGAAATATATTAAGATGATCATTGATATGTTCGGCGAAGACAGCGATGTGTTTCGGGTGCGTGTCGCCGGTCAGTTTCCGAAAGCCATGCCGGACAGCTTCATCCCGCTTGATTGGGTGGAGCGTAACAGCGTCAAAGTACCGGTTATCATTGTGCCGCGGCGAATTGACATCGGCGTCGACGTAGCCCGGTTTGGTGATGACCAATCTGTACTATGCCCTGTATTTGATCGAAAGGTTCAGCAGCAGCCGGAAATATACAATCACAATGACACCATGGAATTGGCTGGGCGAACTATTCAAATGCTGGACCGGTATACCGGTAAATATGGTCATATTCCCATGTCAGTGCGGGTGGACTGCGACGGCTTGGGCGTAGGTACTTATGATCGCGTGTCGGAAGTTGTAAAACAGAAAAGAATGGTCCATGTCAAAGTATACGAAGGCCACTTCGGCGGCGCCGGCGGCAAGCTCTCTAAGGAGGATCCAGTTCGGTACGCTAACAGCACCGGCCTCATGTGGGGCGCGATTCGGGAAATGCTGCGTCAGAACCAACTGACACTTTGGTACAATAACGCGCAAATTAGTCAACTGACCAACCGGAAGTACCGGGTAAACTCCGACGGCGAAATTGAACTGGAAAGAAAAGAAGATATGAAAAAGCGTGGACTGAAATCGCCAGATATTGGCGATGGTCTGGCTTTGGCTCTGTGGGAACCGAAGGCCAAAATGGTTGCCGGTCGCCTTGATATTTACTAAGCGGGAGGTGAGATTTTGGGAGAGAAAGAAAGAGTTGAAATAAAAAGTGTTCCCTTTTTTCCAGCTAATTGCAAGTATACCTTACTGGATGACGCCTATACCGGCGGCGGCGGTTTCTTGAACGGCGACTACTTAATCCCGCACGTTCGGGAGACTCCAGACAAGTACGGTCGGCGTAAGGCACTATCGTATTACGCCAACTATGTTAAAGCTGTCATCAATGCCTTGGTCGATCCAGTATTCCGGAAAGTGGCGGCCCGAAACTGGGAAGGGCAGGGAACCGACAGCGCCATGTTTTCGAAGTTCCAAAACGATGTTGATGGCAAAGGCACCAAAATTCAGCGCTTCATGAAACGGGCGCTTAAAAAGGCAAAACTGCACGGCGTATGCTTTATTGTCGTGGATAATGTCCCGGATCAGCCGCCGAACAAAGGCGAAGCCATAGAAAAAAGAGCGTTTCCTTATGCCTATCTGGTGTTTCCCAAACAGGTCAAAGCCTATGAGTGTGACAAGGCCGGCGTACTAACCTCCATCACCTATGAGATTTATGCGCGCCGGGCGAGCGGCGCGGCTGTCTCCTATACCACGGAGCGCTGGACCTGGACGACAACATCCTGGGAGAGGGAAGCGGAAGGTGAAACGGTGGAAACGGAGCACAAGCTGGGAGTGGTGCCGGTCATTCCCCTGTTTGGAACCGATGCGGATGAAGGCGATATGCAGCCAATCGGCGATATGTTATCGATTGCGAGGATCAACCTCGCAATTTTTAATTTATGCAGCGAACTGCGGGAATTGCTACGCAACCAGGCCTTTGCGACGCTCTGTTATCCCGTTACCGACAATGCCGGATTTGATGAGTTGAATAAAATCGTCACCGGTACCGAAAAT
The DNA here is from genome assembly GCF_041428895.1 of Sporomusa aerivorans. NCBI lineage: Bacteria > Bacillati > Bacillota > Negativicutes > Selenomonadales > Sporomusaceae > Sporomusa > Sporomusa aerivorans. Next base: position 6,002,860 of record NZ_CP156926.1, on the reverse strand, counting down.
GCGTTAGGGTATGACGGCCTGGCGAGCACCTCGCCTTCCTACATCGCCCCGCCAGCGGAGCAGGCCATTTTGCTTCAGGATGAAATTAAGCGACTGGTGGAAGAAATCTACCGGATTGCCAGCCTTACCAGCGTTGTCGGCGTCCAGCAAAAGAATTCCGGCGTAGCCAAGGAATGGGATTTTGAAAATACTAACCAGGCGCTGGCCGATTTAGCCGAAAACTGTCAAGATGCCGAAATGAAGATGGCTTTTTTGTTTGAGAAATGGACTAACTCCACGATCGGCTACTCCTGTGTCTATCCGGATGATTTCGGCATCGTGGATGTGGCCGAGGCACTTGACGATGTGACGAAAGCATTGGATCTTCAGATTGGCGGCTTATTTCAGAAAGAGGTCAAGAAAAAAGCCGTGGAGGTCTATCTGGCCCATCTACCTGAAGACCGGTTCGATGCCGTTATGGAGGATATTGACCAGCAGGACGAAGAGGTACAACAGGCCGTCGGCTTCGAAGGTGCTCCTGAATGAACCGCGAGGAACTGCTCTCTTTGCTAAGACAGCACATGGGTAAAGGCAGCGAATTGGGTGACAAGCTGGTTGAGGAAATTATACGGCAGGTTAATACCGGTTTGCCGTTGGCCAAAGCGATTAAAAACGCTCTGGCCAATACTGAGTTTACCGGCCAATATTTCGAGCAGCTTATCGATACAATCTGTACAGCTGCTTTACTTGGTTACGGCATAAAGATCCCAAGTATGCAGATGAAAACGACGGTTCGCAAGTACATACTCAGCGATTACTGGGCGCCGGATAAAATGAAGCTTTCTAAAAGGCTGCACGGCACGTCAAAAGAAATGCGTCAGGCGATCATCGACACAGTTGCGGCGGCTATGCGGAAAGGGAAAACCGTACGGCAGATGGCAATGGATCTCTATGACGGCTACAATAGCGGCAAGAAGGTCATAAACGGCGCTGAGCTGCCACAATATTTGAAGCGCCTGGTTGTGGCTGCTCGTTCGGCGGCCGGCGGTGATCCGAGCATCACCCGCGAGTTTAACCTGGCCGTACGCAAGGCGGAGCAGCAACTGAAGAAAATGGAGCAGCGGGACAAGCCGCTGAAGGTAGCTTATCAGCAATTAGTGGATGCGGCGCAGAAACTGAACGAAAAAGCCATGGAGAAAGCGGCCTGGGTTGCGGTACAGGAAAAGGCGCGGTATTACGCGGACCGCATCGCGATTACGGAATCGGCTCGGGCCTGGTCGGATATGTTTTATGCTAAGAATTATGACGATTCTTTAGTGATAGGTTTCGGCTGGCGATTGTCTACCCGGCATCCGAGGGTAGATATTTGTGATTTTCATGCTAAGGTGGATCACTACGGTATGGGTGCCGGGAACTATCCCAAAGATAAGATGCCACCTCATCCGGCGCACCCGTTTTGTACCTGTAACCTGATTGTGCTTTACAAAGGTGAAGCAGAACCCGGCAGGTTTAATCCGGATGCGGGGGCTGCCTGGCTGAAAGCGCAGGATGCTAAAAACCTCAGGGACATGCTGGGAATTGACAACTTGAGGAATTTTGAGCAGGACGGCAAGTGGCAGAAGCGACTGAGGCATTGGCATGGACATAAAGATCCGAAGCCCATGAAGAAACTGAAACAGTTGTTAAGTAATAATGGAAATGTTATACTTATAATAAATGAACGACAAATTGGCAAAAAGATCGGCAAACATGCCGAGGATTATGGGTTAGATGCAGGTAATCCAAATGACCGTGCTTGGTTGATAGCGCATATTAACGCTATTTTTACGGATTATCAGGAAAAACGTGTTGGAACTTTTCGTGGCCAAGGACCTGGTGGTGCACGAGGTGATGTTCTATTTTACCGAAAAGATAACGACATTGTAGTTACCTCTCCCGACAATCAGTTTGTTACGATTTTGAAAGATGGGATTTATAATCAATCGTATCTCAACGCCAATAAGGAAGAAGGTGAAAAATGATGACAGTGAGCGAATTGCAAAAGGGATCTGATAAGTTTATAGAATTTGTTCAACAAAAGGCAAAGGAGCGCGGTCAATCCTTTTTCATTGATAGTGGCGAAGGTCGTGACAAAGTTGTTAATGATATGTATGTGGAGGATCTCAGCGGTTGGTTAATCAATCCTGATGAGGAAGCCGTTTTTGTGCCCCAATGGGAACGCAAAAATGTAGATGAGAAGTTTGATCATCAATATGTTTTTGCCATTTGGCAAGAGGACTCCGGCAAATTAAACATAGAGTTTAGGCGCTTTCATTAGCTACCCAATAAATATAAACTGGGTGGCTTTTGCCTTAATTGGAGGCGATAGGCATTGAGTGCGGAAAAAGATTCCATAGTACAAGTGGCATTAAAGTTGGCGACAATAGCTCACTCTGGGCAGATAGATAAAGGCGGTAAGCCTTACATTCTGCATCCTATCTCTGTAGCTAAAATAGTTGAAACGGAAGAAGAAAAAACAGTAGCGTTGCTGCATGATGTGCTTGAGGATACGCCGGTTACTCTAGAGGAATTGCGGGAGAATGGTTTGCCTGAGTCGGTTGTGGTTGCGATCGACGTACTGACCAAACGCCCGGGTGTTGAGTATGGGGATTATATTCAGCGGGTAAAGCGAAACCCGATTGCTCTGACCGTCAAAATTGCGGACATGACGCATAACATGGATCTGTCACGTATTCAGAGCCCTTCGGCTAAGGATTATGCCAGAATTGAAAAATATGAAAGGATTCTGGCCGAATTAAAAACTGCAAAAGGTTAATTTTTAGCACTCGGCAAGGGTGCTTTTTTGATGCCGTTAAGGAGGTGATTCGGATGCGCAAGTATCCGCAATAGCCGCTAGCGCCGAGAGGCGCTTTTTTTGCACCCCAAATTAAAGGAGGATGACCTAATTGACACTGGAAGAACTCTTGGCCGCGCTGGCCAAACTGCCGGAAGGTTCTAAATATGCGGAAGCCCTAAAAACCGTTGTTGCCGCCAAAGACGGCGAAATTGCTCAGAAGGGCGCGCAGTATAAGACGCTAAGCAAAACGCTCAAAGAAACTGAGGAAAAACTCAAAAAAACCACGGATCGCTTAGAAAAATTCCATGACCATACCGGTATTGCTGATGATGTGGAGGACGTGGAGGTGGCACTTGCCGAGCTTAAGGTTAAGGAAGAGGAAGCCATAAAAGCGGCCGGCGGCAAGGGTGCCCCGGAAATATCCCAATTACAGAAGGATATTGCCAAGCTGCAGCGTGACCTAAAGAGAGCAACGGAAGCCCAGGCCACTTCGGAAAAAACTGCCGCAGAGGAACGCTCCAAGCGGCAAAGCAGCGAGCGGAACCGGGCATTGTTAGCAGCGCTTACCGAACATAAGGCCATCAAGCCAGATCAGCTTTTGAAGATTCTGGCCGACAAAGTCAAGGTCAATGACGATGATACCCTGGCATTCCTCAAAGACGATGGTGAGGAAATGGAAGTCAATGCCGGCGTCAAGGGTTGGCTGGATTCCAATCCGGAATTTGTGATTAATAACCAAAACCCCGGCGGCGGTGGCAGCGGGGGAGCCAATGGCAAAGGCGGCGAAGCCGGTGCCTTTGGCAAATCGCTTGCCCAGCAAGTGACTACTCAGCAAACACCTGCCCTACAAAAAGGACAGGCATTTTATTTTGGTAAAGGAGAGTAATGAATAATGAAATTTACACAGACCGATTATCTGGGCACGAAAAATATCCTGCGGTTTCCCGACCATTATGTGGCTGTTCCGGTTAAAGTGAGCGATACCGATGTTACAGCCAATTCTGATGGGAAAAAGATTGTTAAGGCGGGTACGATTGTTGGCGGATCCGGCGGCAAGGCGCTGGCAGATCCGGAGACATATTCGGTAACCGTTCAAAATGACGCGGATGCCGAGGGTGTTTTGTTTAATGATGTCGACGTTACGCATGGGGCCCGTAGCGGTGCCATGATTATCCATGGCTTCATTGAGACCAGTAAAATTCCATCGGCGCCGACTACCGAGGCGGCCACAGCGCTTGCCGGCCGGATTGTATTTCTGAAATAAATCGAATTAAGGAGAGATGACGCGAATGAATATTTTTGACATGATCAACGCTGATGAAATCGGCGTGTACTACACGGAGACCGCTTCCAATAAAATTCCCTACCTTGGCGAAGTACTGTTTCCCCCACGCAAAAAACTGGGTTTAAACCTTGCCTGGATCAAAGGCAGCAATGGCTTACCAGTTGCGCTGGCTCCGGCTGAATTTGATACCAAAGCATCTATCAGGGATCGAGTTGGCGTGTCCCGGGTTGAAACTGAAATGCCATTCTTCCGCGAGGCTATGCGTATTGGTGAAAAAGACCGCCAGCAGATTTTGATGGCAATGGAAGCAAGAAATAAAGATATCCTGAAACCCATTATCCAAAAGATCTTTGATGATGCCACCAACCTGGTTGACGGCGTTACCGTCGTCGCGGAACGCATGCGGATGCAGCTTTTGTCTGCCGGCACGATCGGTATAAGCGCAAAAGGCGTTGACTATGATTACGATTACTTGATGGCTTCTTCGCAAAAAACCACCCTGACGGGCACTGACATGTGGTCCGATACCGAAAATTCCAATCCGGTGGAGCAAATTCTTTCTGAGATGGATGCCGCGGAGGAGGCAACCGGCAACCGCCCCACCCGGGCGGTCTGCAGCCGGAAAACCTGGGGGTATTTGCTGCAGAATGAAAAAATTAAGAAGGACATGAACCCGGTCGGTGGCCTGAACATCATCATGACGGACAACCTGCTTAAGCAATACTTTTTGGACAAGCTGGGGCTTACCGTTGTGGTGTATACGAAAAAATACCTGCTGTCACTGGGCGGCGATTCGCAACAGTTTTTCCCGGACAATGTGTTTACTCTGATTCCGGAAGGCGACCTGGGCAATACCTATTTCGGCACCACTCCGGAAGAGGCCGATCTACTGACCAATGCTTCCCAGGCAAGGGTGTCCATCGTAAATACCGGTACCGCGGTAACCACCTATGCCGAGCCGCATCCTGTCAACATCCAGACCATTGTGTCCGCGATCTGCCTGCCGAGCTTCGAGACGATTGATAGCATCCGGATTATGACAGTAGCCTCCTAATAATATAATGAACATTGAGTTTGAGCTGGATTATCTGAGTTTATTGGTGGCGGCCGATAAGTCGCGGGAGTTGGCTAATGAGGCGATCATTCTTGGCTTAAATAAATCGGCGCGGGAAGTTCAGGCCATTGCACGAGCGAAGCATCGGTTCAGGAGCAGTCCTAAAGCTAATTTGGAAAAATCCATCGAATATGAAGTGGATGCAGCAAAAATGGAAGCCACGGTTTCGCCTACTGAGTCTGTGGCTCCATACGCTCTCTTTGTACATGAAGGGACAAAGCCGCATCAAATATTGCCGAGAGCAAAAAAGGCACTCCGGTGGGCCAGTGGCGGCAAATTTGTGTTTGCTAAAGGCGTCTGGCATCCAGGCACCCAGAAAGATCAATTTCTGTATGAAGCTGGCGAAACTGCTTTACCCAAAATCAATCAGATATTTTCCCATGCCGTTGCGGATCTGGTTGCCCAGCTCAACCGGCAGGTAGGAGGTGCCTAATGGCTTATTTTAACAAAGAAGACGTGCGAGATGAACTCCTAAAGCGTCAACTCAAACCAGAAGATATTGACGAAAGCACGGCTTATATCGACGATATCGCCGCTAGGCTTAGGGTAGACCCGGCTATGATACCAAATCCTGCTCCTTACGCAGTGCGAACGCTGGCCATGTCGTACGCCCTGATGCAGGCTGCGCTTAACGCTTCCATGAATAACGGCAATGGCGGCGAAAATGCCGCGGATGCCTACGAACTGAAACGGCGCGTTTACGCCGCACGGGTGACTGAACTCGAAGGGGAAATTAATGCACAAACTTTATTAGGACGGGGAAGTCAAAAATCCAAATTTCCCTTGTCGATATCCATGCAGAGGTGCTGACATGCTGTATTGGTGGCCTGTAGTAAAACATTTTAGTGACTTTTTAAAGTCACGAGCTGAATTTGCCGAGCCGTGGAATGTCTACCCAGGCAGCAAAGGCAGTGCGAAACCATTTCCGTGTGTGGAGGTTCAGTGGGATCAGGAGGCTGCCCTATCGGTACACAAACCGTATCAGGGCAGCCTTGTTTTATGGGGCGACATCTGGGTAGCATCGGATGATGTTGAACCGGATGACGTCTACCGGCAGCAGTATGAGGCGCAGATGGCTATCTTAGGTAGCCTTAGGGAATGGATTAACGCCTTAAAAGAGGAGCTTAACTTGGCGGTCAAGCTGGAATGTTCCGGCATTGTCTCTCCGGGGACAATTACCCGTCCAACCTTTGGCTGCCGCATGATTATAAATATCGAATGGAGAGGTGGAAAAAATTATGGATACTCAGAAGACTAGCCTGGTATTCGATTTGCAGCGATTTGGTACGCCGAGTCCTAAAAATCTATTATTGGGCGCAGGTCCTATCTATTTTGACCGTTTTGACGATGATGGTAATTCTACCGGGTTGCGAAACATAGGCAGCACCGATGATTTTAAATTTAAAACCGAGGTTACGAAAGTAACGAAAAAATCTTCCCTGGACAAAGCCCGGCGCACTTACGCCGAGGCGGTCAAGGAAATTGGAGCCACTGGCTCGATCACCATGACGGAATTTGACCCGGCCAACTTGGCCCTGGCCCTGTATGGTGAAGAGGGGGTAATCACTCAGGAAGCCCAGGAAATCACGGACGAAGTGTATACGGTTAAACTGGGGCAGGCTATCCAACTCCCATATTACAAGGTAAAAGATGTAGTTGTGGAACCACTGGAGGCCACTGGCCCGGTAATCGGCGAGGCTGCTTCTTACGCAGTCACTGGCACAGGCACAGTGGCATCCGGCGGCACTTATACCGGCACAACTACCGGAACATATTACATTGCTATTACTGCCGTCAACACCACAGCCGGAAATATTTCGGGTTGTAAGTTTAAGTGGCGCAAATCGCTGACTGGCGTATATAGCGAAGAAATTGAAGCTACCGGTGAGGCGCAGGATCTAGTCGAGGGAGTAACTGTCACTTTGACTGTCGCATCTGGTAAGAGCTTTGCCGCTAACGACATTTATTCGATTGCAGTTACTCCGTCTTCAGGCGCTTATACCCTTGGGAAAGATTATAAGGTACCTACCATTGAGGCGCGTGGCGGATTGATTACTTTCCCGACTACCTCATCTATTGAAGATGAATCGCAGGTAAAAATCAGCTACAGCGTCCCTGCCGCTACGTTCCCGAAAGTGTCCGGGGCAACTGTCAGTAGTGTGGAGGGCATGCTGTTATTCTTAGGCGATCCGTCTCACGGACCGACGTATAACGGGGAATTTTGGCATGTATCTATTACGCCGAATGGTGAAATTGGCATGATCTCTGATGATTTTGCCACCTTCGGTATTGATTTTACTTGCCTGGATGATTCAGAGAATCACCCGGACGATCCTTTATACCGGCTGGTTAAATTGAGCTAAATAAAATTTACTTGTTAAAACGCTCATTAATCGGATATAATAAGCATAGAAACATAAAGAACGCCCCTGTTACCAGCAGGGACGTTCGGGGAACACCGGAGGCTAACGGAAGAAGCTGACAATGAACTTAATCATTGAAAGCAAATCCGCTATTGAGACTTCGAACTTGAAGTGTTTAGTCTCAAGGCGCATTGGAAATCACCTCCTGTATTCAGTTAAGGACAGGGATACAGCCCTGTCCTTAACCATTATATCACAGCCATGACTGAGTTTTTTAACAAGTTGATGCAAGATTGCTGTAAGGGTTAGGTTAATTCCTAACCCTTATTTGTTTTGTTTATAAGATAATTTTAAAATAGGGGGAATACCTGTGAAACAGAAAAAAGAAACTACCAGCGAGCTTGATATATTGCTGCCGGAATCAAAGGTTATAATCAATGGGGAGAGAATCACCATTAAGCCTTTTGCCTTTGCCGAGCTGCCCAGCATTGTAAAATTGCTATCTAAGATGGGCGCAGGATTTTATGAGCTGATCAGTGCCGACGGTCTGCAATTCAACGACTCCGGCAACCTTATTCTTAACCAAAAGTTTATTGAAAACATCGGCACAATCTTTGAAAACCACTTCCCGGAGATTGCCGAACTGATGGCAATTTATACCGGCAAGGAACCGGCGTTTTATTTGAATAAAGATAACGGCGTTGACGGTGAAGACGGCCTTATGCTGCTACTCATGATTATTGAGAGTAACTACAGTTTTTTTACGAAACGTTTGGCCCCGATTCTGGAAGAAATAAAGGCCAAACAGAAATCACCTGGAGTGAAATCGTCTTAGAACTCAAAAAAGCCGGTCACTCCTTTAGTGAGGTTAAGGGCTACACGCTGGATCAAATGATCTTGTTCTATGGAGCGGCACTGGAGCAACGGATTCGTTATATGCAGGACGTTCGCGCCGGGGTGTGGGCCGACAAGGACGATTTTACCAAGTATGTAGATGCTATACTTAAAAGATGATACCATAATATTCCTTTACAGGTATTACTATTTGTTATAGTATTGAGTCAAAAAGGGGATTTGTGGTAATGAGAAAAATCATATTTTTTCTGCTTTTAGTCCTATTTTCAGGAGTTATTCCTGTTAATGCAAATATTACTACTTATCGGGACAGGTTTACTGGCGAAAATGAGTATTCGGTTCTTACCAAACATTATACGTATAATCAACTTTTATTTACAAAAAAATTTGAAGATGGTAAACCAACGTATACGTTATATGTTACATATAAGATTTTTGTTCCAGAAGAACAGCTTCGTCTTCCTATAGAAATTAAAGTGGATGATCTTCCGATTATTACTATTGACGAAGATCAAGTAAGACTGTTTAAAATCAACCAATTTGATCTTGATAACAGTTTAAAAAAAAGTAAGCTAATTATTCCATCACATGTAATAGATTTGATACAGGATGGCAAGTCAGTCAAAATTAGAGTACTAAAGGGTAAAGCATACTCAGTAATGATTGCATTGACAGAAGAAACAGTGTCTGAATGGCAGCGAATCATTAATACCGAAAAATAATATAATTGTAGTTGTAACCTCTAACCGCTGATCTGTTCAGCGGTTTTTTATGTCCGAAAGGAGGGAAGTATGGCTAATAATGTAATTGAAATAAAGATAACTGCCAGTAACGCCCAGGCACTGACGGCACTTAGGCAAGTAGCAGAGGCGGCGGCTCAATCAGCAGCCAAAACTAAAGCTGCAGGGTCTACCGGTGGCGACGGCTTTAACAAATCTCTTACTGAGATTGGTAGACAATCCGAAAGTGCTAATCAAAAGGTTACACAAAGCGGCCAAGGGATGTTAAGTACTTTTAGTAAGGTCGGCATGGCGGCGTATGGAATCATTTCCACTTTCCAAGCGGTAAAAGATACCTTGGGTTCTATCTTCGGTACCGGCATTACCTACGATAAGCAGATGGAAACTGCTCAGTTAGGGGTTGCCGGTATTTTAATGTCTATGACCAAACTTAACGGTGAGCAGCTTAAGCTAAACCAGGCCATGCAAATCTCAAGTCAGACCCTTAAGCAAATCCAGGAAAATGCCGTTAAAATTGGTTTGCCGGCAGAAGATATGATAAGTGGTTTTCAATCAATTCTTGGTCCAGGGTTACAAGCCAAAATGACTATGGAAGAGATTGTACAAATTACTACCACTGGTACGAAGGCCGTTAAGACTATGATGGGCTCAATGGCTAATGAGATGCAAATTACCCAGGAGTTACGCTCCATGATAAGCGGCAACATTGACCAAAATTCCCAGGTGTCGAAAGCACTGGGTATTACGAATGCGGACGTTGAAAAAGCGAAGCAAACTGCTGGTGGCTTATTTAATTATCTCATGGAAAAAATGAGCGGGTTTAAAGCGCTTGCAACTATCTGGCCTGACACAATGACCGGAGCTACAGAACGATTTAAAGCTATGTTTGGACAGGCTTCCGGCAGTGCCTCTGAAACCGTATTCAGCAAAATAAAAAAAGAAATCAATGGAATAACGGATGCCTTGTTTGTTGTTGATGAAAAAACAAAGGCGGTTAGCTTTAATCCTACTTTATTAAGCAATATAAAAGAGATTGTTGATAATACCGTCTTATTTGTCGAAAAGACAAAAGAAGCCGGTAAGGTAATAGGGTCAGTATTATTACCGCCATTAAACCTTGTGTTGTCGATCTTAAAGTTTATCATACAACATACGCAAGCAGTAGCAACAGGACTATTGGCATGGACAGCAATACAAAAGGCTATCCCTTTATATGAAAAGTTGAAAACAAAAATTTCTGATGCGGAGAAAGCATTAATTGCCCAAAAAAGAGCCGCCGCACAAGCATCAATAGCCAATGTGACAGGTGCTAATACCTCTATAGCTGCAATCGGCAGAATGGAGAAGGCTTTATTTGCAGTAAAAACCGCTATTCGCGGCTTGGCCTCTGCTACACTTTGGGGGGCTATTTCTGTAGCTGCCGGCTATGCCATTGAAAAAGTAATCGAACACTTGGATAAAATAGATAAAAAAAGAAAAGGTATTGTTGATAGTTCCGACAAGCGATTAGGAAGCATATCCCAACCTTATGAATCCGGAAATGCTGGAGCTGGTGAAGTTAGTTCCGGTCAAGGTGATCCAGGCGGCGTTAGCTATGGATTACATCAACTTACGTCTGAAAATGTCGCTGGGTTTGTTCAATGGCTATTAAAAGAAGGATATGAGGCAGGAACATATTTAACTACAGGGGGGGATAAAGCTGCTGGCATTCCCGCTCATGATGTAGAAATTGGATCAGCGGAATTTCAAGATTTATGGAAAAAGGCAGCGGACATATATGGTCAAAGTTTTGCGGATGCACAATATAAATATTTCAAAGAAAATTGGTATAATGTAACTGCTAATCAACTTGCTAACGATAATTTTGATTTAAACAAACATTCTTTCGGCCTTCAAAATGCTGTGTGGTCAACTTCTATACAACATGGTCCGCAAACTGCTACAAATATTATTGAAGAAGCTCTCAATTCCTTAGAGGATAATACCAGTGCTGGAGACGATGCGGAACTTATAAAAAAAATGTATGAAATTCGTAGCAGGTATATTTCCAATGATCGCTACCTTTCACAAAAAACAAAGGAAAATATAATAAATAACCGCTATCAGCAAGAAATGCAGGATATGTTAAATGCTGGGACAGCTAATTTTGTTTCTCTTCCCAAAGGAAACTTAACCCTCAAGGACGAGCAGCAGGAACTTAAAGCCCTTAAGGACGCCAAAATTGAATTAGCAAATGCCATTGCCAAAGGTCAGTTACAAGAGCATATTGCTAAATTAAAGCAAGAGGAGCAAACCCTTGAAAACCGCAATACAAAAACCAATTTAGGGACGGCAACTGGTGAAGAGAAAATTTCATCGAAAGAGTACAGTCGTCAGAAAAAGGTAATTGCTACTGCCAGGACAGATGCCGAAATTGCTAATTTACAACAGCAATTAGACAACGAGAATAGTAAGCTGTCAAATAAAAATTATACTACTGAAGAAACGACAAAAGTTAAAACCGCGATTGTAGACCTACAATCTCAGATCCGGCAGAAGGAGATTGAACTCCAGACCACCATTGAAGGTTTGAACAATGCCCAGGATACCGCTGGGCAAGCTCTTACGGATGCGGCCATGGATGTTGAAATTACGAACCTTGAGAATAAAGGTCAATATTCCAAGGCTCAAAAACTTCGTTCCCTGAAGCAAAATAGGGCCTTACAACAGCAATTTACGGAAAATAACATGCCGGATTCCTCCAAGCTGCTGCAGGAGAATATAAGTCATGACGAAATCCAGGCGGACTATACCCAAGCTGAAGCTACCATAGAGAACACTATTAAATCCTTAAGCATGGCGCAGGAAAAGTTAATTCAGGACGTTGCCCGAGGCACCATATCGGTTAACGATGCACTCACTCAATATCAAACTGCCTTTGATGCAAAAACAAAGGACGATATTGCAACCTTAAAGACTGACCTCGAAAAGTCCCAAGGTGCAGGGTTTACCGATCTTGTAAACAAAATTGTGCTTAAATTACTGGAGCTTAAGGATCACGCCAAAGATTACGTTGATAAGTTATTAAAATCACTGGATAGTAACCTGGAGAAGAAAATACAGGATATTGAGTCAAACCCTGACTTAACTTCCATGCAACGGGAAAGCCAAATAGCGGCGGTGAAAAGGGAAGATGCGGCCAATAATGTAACAACGCTTAAGGCATTGATAGCAAATCCACCCCAAGGAATGGATACTGATTTTTTAAAAGCGTCTCTTGCTGAAGCCGAGAAACTCAGTGAAAGGCTTAATAAGCTAAACGATATTAACTATCAGGTCAAGCAATCGTTTAAAGAATCCTTTGAAAGCGGCCTGCTCACCTTCCTGACTGACGGCATTACTAAGTGTCAATCGCTTGGAGAAGCCTTCCTAAACCTCGCCAATACCGTTGTAAGCTCCATTCAAAGAGTATACGCCGAAGCCATAACCAAGGACATTATGACGAAGTTTGGATTAGGCGATTATACCGGTGCCGCAAGCACCAACTCTACCACAGCCACAAACACCACCGCACTGAGTATTAATACATCCGCTATTAATCAGCTTACTGCTATGTTGAGCTCTTTGATGGGATTAGACAATTCAGTGGACGCTTCCGGTGATTCCAGTGATTCCGGTGACGGTGACTACCTGGATTATCTGCTCCAGGGCATGAAAAACGGCTTTGCCGTAGGTGGGAGTCTTGCGAAGTTTGCCGATGGGGGCAGCATGGATAGCGGTCCGGTCAAAGGGCCTGGGACCGGCACCAGTGACAGCATTTTAGCCTACCTGGGCAACTATAAGAAGTTTGTCGGCCTCAGTAACGGTGAATATGTCATCAAAACAGCCTCCGTTAAAAAGTTCGGCACAGACTTCTTCGACAGGCTAAACTCCGGCTTAATCCCTAGAGAATTCCTCAATATCAAAGCCAAGTTCGCTGACGGCGGTTCCATCGGCAGGACGTTGGCCGGACCGCAGGAGTTGGCGGCCACTCTGGCGTCCGGTGATACGAATATCCATCTAAAAAATGTCAACGTCTTTGATATGGCGGATATAGGGCGATACATGTCAGGTCGAGTCGGTGAAAAGATATTTATTAACCACATGAAAAACAATGCAACTATTGCGAGTAAACTTATAAAAATTTAGGGTAGGTGAGAATCTACATGGCTTGTACCGTTGGATCAGCCAACAACGTCCTTGCATTGCTCAAGGGCGTTGTTTCTTTTTTGATTGATTCCTCAAACTTTGATACCGGGAAGAATTGGACGCTTTTAACGCCCGCATCAGTGGATGCCATTACCTCGTCAACAGGGGTTATCCTCAAAGGCGTAGGGGATGGCGATGATGAAATTTACGTAGGTATGAAAATGTCAGCCGCCACAACCGGGAAAACAACTGAAAGCGTAAATATCCTGCTAAATGGTTACGCCGGTTATGATTCTGGCCTTGGCTGGGCAGAACAACCGGGGGCTATTAGCCTGGACAAATTGCCGGTTATCCCGCTGGTGGATGCCACCCATATGACCTACTGGATCAGTGCCAATTCCAGCCGGTTTATTATCATGGTAGAACTTTCTACTCAATACGAAGGCGCCTATCTCGGCCTATTTACCCCAATTGCCATTGAAAACCAGTACCCATATCCATTACTTATCGGCGGCAGCTATTACGCTGACGGCGCCTGGACGGATAGCAGTACAGACCACGGCATGTTTACGCATCCTGGCACCGGAATCAATTCCTCCGTGGCCATTCGCCGTCCGGATGGAGCTTGGCGCTACTGCAAAAGGGAAACGCTGGGCGACCTTAATATGTGGCCGACAAACATATCTCCGGAAGATACCTTAACCGTCCTTGACGATGTGCTCACCCTGGAAAATGTCATTATGTACCCGTTTCTGATGTATGAGAATAACCCGGTGGGCATGATCGGCCAACTTGACGGCGTGTACTGGATCGGCAACCGGGAGGACTTGGCGACCAAAGACAGCGTTGTGTACGAAGGCTCAAGTTATAAAATATTCAACAATGTGTCAGAGCGGGACAAAGATTCCTATTTCGCCGTCCTGTGGTCGTAAGGGGGCCGGGTAGATGCCGTACAAACAAGGCGAGGCTACAAGCCTGGAAGACCTCATAACTCAGCTTGTAGCCTGGGCTACCGACACCTCAATTCATGGTGATGATGCCTGGACATTAATGCAAAATGAGGCGTGGCCCAAGGGAACGATTCTAAAGGCTAAAGGGCTTGACGGCAAAAATAGCTGTTACATCGGCCTGATGGTCCTGGACTTTACCAGCAGCACCGCGTATTCCTCCTGGCTTTTGCAATCGGAGGTCATTGCGAAAAGAGTTTTATGGGCTAAATCGGCTCTTAACAAACCGGGAGCAAACTTTACCCATACCAGCGGCGCGGCGTCCTTTGCCGTATGGAATGATGTACACGACCTAAGCAAAGGCACAGTCACCTATACGCTATCCGGCCATAACAACTTAGTAAAATCCTACGGAAAGTGTCTGGTGTTCGGTGTTTTCAAACAATTCATTGACGGGCTCAACTGGGATGAACAGCCAGGGGCCATAGATACAGCCGAACTTGATCTTGACTTGTACCCTCTCTTTTATACAAAGACGGGTTCTACTTCCCAAACGGAGCTTACCCCGCCGGTGTATCCCGGCTGGGGTTATCCGGGGATTGCCCTGCCGTCAGGAGAACCGTCCAGCGGTTGTTTTAAATACTGGTTCATCAAGGACGCAAGCCATTTAACGATAGTTACACGTAACGGCATACAGTGGGATATGGGACACGCAGGACTGCTGGAGCCTTTCGAAGCCGTAATGCAGTATCCGTTCCCCGCTGTTGTCGCCGGAACCTGCACCGGACTTAGTATTGTTGGTGAAAACACGGTGGTTAACGGAACGCTGAAAGTGATTAAAGGGAATAAGATCGATTATTCCTACAGCAACTGGTCCATGTCACGGAGCCTACCGCTTGCGCCCTGCGAAAACGGCGCTTCACACGTTGCCTTATGTTTGCCGGATGGGACATGGACATATTTCAGCAACTGGACGCAGGAGTTAAAAAACCGCAGCTATACAAGTTCGTCAAACGTGACCAACTACTACTTTACCGTAGAGCGCCCGGTCCGGGAGAGCAACACAGCCGACGGCTGTCGGATCAAGCCAACCAATGTGGAACTAACCGGCGTGGCGCCCTGTTTGTCCAGTGACGATACCATAACCCTGGAGCCGTTGCAACTGATCCAGAATGACTCTGTAAATCACAAGGTTAACCTGTTTGGCTCACTATGGGGCATGACTTGGCCTGGCACTGACCTACCGATTGGGCAAATCACCGTCAACGGCAAAGCGTGCCTATTAATCCCGAATTGCTGGGAAGACCGCCTATGGTATGTTATCCCCTGGGTGACTGGCTATGTTGACCAAAGCAGCTACTTTTCTCAGTATAAAGAAATCATCAAGTACGGTAAGCAATTTAAAATGCTTATAGAATTGGAGGTTTAGACATGGCTTACACAAAAACGTCGATTACTACACCCAATCAGCTTTTAGTTGCGCTAAGTACCTTTGCAACAAGCTCCGGCTGGACGGTTCTGTATGAGGGGGATGATACCCCTATTGACGGCAGCACCGGCACCGATGGAAAACGACTTGTTATTCAAAGCCCTGGCGGCGACACCTTCGCCCATTTCCGGGCCGCTAACGGCAAAAACATATTTCAGACCCATAGCACCACCGGATATATGTATGGTGTGGGCCTGACCTGTTCCACGGCCTATACGGAGTTGCCGGCAAGTGGCCTTTGGTATGACCAGACCGGCGCCTGCCAAATGACCACCGGTGAAGTTATTGGCTGCGGTATCCCCATTTATTTTAATAAAGCCTGCAATGTCTATTTCAATCACATAGCAGACCCGGCAGAAATGATAACCATATCCGTTGAACTTTTTGACGGCGTATTTCAGCACATGGCTGTAGGTGAAGTGTACAAGATTGGCTCCTGGACAGGCGGCGCCATCTTTAGCGCCAGCCGCAACAGTGCCAATCTGTTTGTATCCTCCATGACTTCGCAGACGATTGAAGCAACGAGCGACTATCTGTTTGCCGTCAATGCCAAAGCCAACACGTTTTTGCGGGCGAATATCGACGCGGCGCCTAACCGGTCCCCTGAAGTGCTTTGGGGAAGCGCCGGACCGGCCACGGCCACCGCTGACGCTGGGTATACGGGCAAGCGGATTGCGCTGCCGGTATTTGGGGATGATGTGATAGCCAATTCCTGGTATCCGAAAATCCCGCACTATCGTTATATTCAATCGCAGTCGGCCACCGATACAGGCCGGAACGTCAACACCCTGAACTGCATCAGCGTAAACCTGCCGCTGGCCGTCTACGCCTTGCGCGACCCGGATGCACTTAGTAACTTCAGCCAGTGCGGATATGTGCCGGGTATTTATTTTATCTCGACGCGCAACGTGGCGCCAGCCAGCACCTACGATATAAATTACCCGGCATCCGGCAACCTGTTCCAAGCCTTTCCACAGACCAGTCGGGGCGGTAGTTTAGGCTATGACGGTATTTCGATTAAGCAATAGGAGGCGCGTTAGATGGCTGAAACGGTAGCGCAACGATATATGGACCTGTCAGCCTTGGGTAAAGCCAGCGCCAATATTGTAGGCCGGGCAACGAAGGTAAACCCCTTGCGCATGAAGCTGCTCGCCGAATCGCTTACTACCGTTACCGAACCCCTAACCTGGGGTGTCATGGCCCGGATAAATAAATCCTGGGGCAATAACCAAACCATTACCTACATGGACACCGCTGGCAGCTATGTTTGGAATGTAGCTACCGGCGTGTTTGTCATTACGGACACAAATGGTAATATTACAACCCGGACGGGGATTGACACCATTGAGGATTTGGAAGTTTCCTGGGGCGTTATGGCTCTGGTGCAAGTCGTGCTGCAAGAACTGGATTATACCAACAGGAATGCTTTTTTGATAGGCACACTGGCGGTTGTCACCAAAACGTCAAGGGTGGAGGCCGTCTCCTGGTGGGAAAGCGAATATCTGGCCGAAGGGACACAACATGCCGTATTTAGCCGAATTTCCGAGAGTGGCCACGGATCTGGCGATGCAGCCTTAAACCGCATAGGTATTGAACCGGAATATAACCCGCTGCTGCTGCAGGATGGCGGGGCTTGGGTAGCTACTAACAACTATCCAATAGACTTAATTTCCTGGCTTACCGATTATGCGGTCAGTAGGGATAACTCCCGGACCGGCGAGAAAACAATTGCTAACAATGAGTATTTACTGATAGCCGCCTTTGCGGCCAACCTGCTAAATGCCAATCCTTTTGTCACTTATGAGCCTTCAATGCTGAAAGAATGGCTTGATAGTCTCCCGTCCAGTAGTAGGCCGGAGCAGTTGCGGGATGGATACTTTAAAAGTCTGGACTACCTGATGATTGCCGCGTTTGCGCAGAATTTATTAAGTAGCGATTCAGACATTACCTATGAGCCATGGATGCTGTGGCAGTTCTGCCAGTGGTACTTCCAAAGTTCTGATATTGTAGCGAATACCCGAAGAATATTCGACTTATCGCCAAGGTGGTGATGATTTGGCAACTGAAATTTCCGAAGCCCTTGCATTTAAAACGCAAATCCATAAAGCCTGGGATGCCACCGAGCAGCGCATGGCGCTCAGAACCTACCCGCGCCGTTCCCTTGCCTATGACTATTACGGCATGAATGGGGCGCAGAGCCAGTATCTGCGGGCGCTGTCCTATGCCAAACAAAATCAAAAAATCGAAATCCCGTTGTGGCATGCTGGCTGCCGTATGACGGAAAGTGCCTATGAAAACTTTTCGCATGTAAGTGTAGATACCGTCAGTCTCTGGCAGTTCCGGGGCTGCAGCGGCATTATGTTTTGGCGTAACGACAAGACCGGAGGTGATCGGTATTTTTTAAAGGCACTTTATGCCGATGGCTCTTTAAAACTGACGGAAATACTGGAGCAAGACTATCCGAAGGCTACGACGATGATTTACCCGACCGCCTACGGGTACTTAAAGCCGGAGGATAAATATTCGGTCTATGCCTCGCATCTGACCACCATGCAGCTCAATGTGGAGCTGTTGGACGACTACAGCCTCACTTCTCTGCCGACAGCGTTTAATGAGGATAACTACGAAGCGTGGAACTGCAAAACCCCATTTCAAGACGCTATACCAGCCTCTTACCTGGGCGTGGATATATTTCCCTTGGCCCCGTCCTGGACAGGCGATCTGTCGGCTAATTTCACGCGAAACGCGAATCTATTGGACAATGAAACCGGGCTTGTCAAATATGATTTAAAAAGCGTATACGCCTCGGAAAATAAAGAGATTGATTATGTATTAACAAGCCGCTCAGAGATTAATAATTTCCAGCGGTTTTTTACTAGGTGCAAGGGCCGGCTGAAATCTTTTTATGCCCCGTCCTGGTTAAGTGATATGACCCTGGCGGAAACGGCGTCCAGCGGCCAGCTCTATTTGCTTGTCGAGTGGCCGCTCTACTGGAAATATTACGCCAGTTTGTCCCGGAGGAAATTAATCATTGTCTTTTTACGGTCCGGCTCGGTAAAGATTTTCCCGGTTGCGGGGTATGCAACAGACAGTACCGGCGAATATGGCAAGGTCTATTTAGAGACTGCGCTTACCTCGCCCCTGAGAAAGTCTGATGTAGTTATGATTTCCTTTCTCTGCCGGTATCGGTTTGACAGCGACACGCTGACAACCGACTATGATACCACCGGCATTGCGACTGTTACTACATCGTTTGCGGAGGTAAATGCTTAAATGGCTGACAGTAATATATCTACCTACGAAAATAGCACCCAGGATGGCCAGCCGCTGGAGTGCTATAAGTTTTTCTATGGCGATACCACGTATCAGTATACATCCAGCCGCTATGACGTGGCCTTGACGGTGACAACGGACAGCGCGACCAGTACAGAGACATACACGGCTGACCACATCAAGCGGGACGCTATCAAGCCGTCCAGTAAAGGTAGCTCCAATTCCACGGTGGTAACAGTGGATAAGGATAATGCCGTGGCCGCGCTGTTTAAGGCATCACCGCCGGACAAGCCGGTATATCTAAACATTTTTAGGCTCCATGACCAGGATCACGCAGCCTACGACACTATATTTGTCGGCGAAATCATTGAGGCCGCTTTTGAAGACTCCGAATGCAACTTGACGGTAAAGATGGAAAACTGGCTGACCCGGAAACTGCCCAATTTCACACGGCAGTTTTTTTGTTGTAATGTAATTTATGACGCTTCCTGCCGGTTAAACAAAGCGGACCATGCCAAGGAAATTTATATTGACGGCTATAAGGGCCTTACTGTAACCGTGGACTTGACCGGCTATGAGGACGATTATTTTGCCGGGGGGCTGTTTTACTATAACAATAACGTCCGGATGATAACCGCCAGCAATGAAACAACGCTAACCCTCCGCTATCCGTTTCCGACTACGCCTATGGGTAACGTGACTATATATCCTGGTTGTGACAAGTTGTTTAAGACCTGCGCGACTCGATATGACAATACCTTAAATTATACCGGTTGTCCTTATGTGCCGCCTGAGTTCAGTAACGACGATAAAGTGGGCAGCGGCGTGTATTGGGTGGATTCTACGGTGGTACAGCGCGATACAGACGGGTATATTGGCACGATATCGCTTTAGGAGGCGGCAGTTATGGCAATGAACAAATGGGTGGGATGGGGACTAACCACGCTCCTGTCTTACTTTTTAAATCGTAGTGATAATGATACAGACAGTGATCCGTCCGAGTTAGGCGCGGAAGCCGCCGAGCTGGGCACACCGGTGCCGGTTGTCATGGGACGGCAAATCATCAAAAGTCCGTTAACTATTTACTATGGGGATTTTAGCGCGAAAGCGTATACAGAGGCATACGGGGCATGGTCTGAGTTTAATGCATGGGGTATCATACTGACCGACATTCTTGCCTGGAGTTTAACGCCTGCATCCGGTACGGTTGTGACACCGCATAAGCATGTCGCTGAAACTACGGGTACGGGTAGTAACTCTGGCGGCTCTGTAACAATCACGGGTACCGGGAACACAGGAACGGAAGTTCCGACTAAGCAGGTTACAGCAACGAACAGCAGCAAAGTATCGACAAGCTCTGAAATGTCGGACCCGACTAAACTTAAAAGCAAAGAGCATGAAGGCCCGAAATATCTGCTCTATCTTGCCAAATGGCTTTTAATGTGGCTGATAAACGGCCACAACCTCAAGACCACCATACAAAAGGGATTTAAATACTATCTGGGCTATCAGGTGTTGGTTTGCGTTACCGGGGAGAATATTAGGCTGCGCGGCCTGTACATCGGCTACGATAAAAACAGCGACGACGATAATAGCGGGCCGGTATGGACCGGGGACGCGTCACGAGAAGACCATTTGACCACGCCTTATGTTATTAGCGTTGATAATGACGAATTATTTGGCGGGGCTGACGAAGGCGGCGGCTTCATCGGGGATGTGCGGATATATTTAGGTGGCGCCGAGCAACCAGCCGACTCCTGGATGGTTGAGCAAATGAGCGCCGATTCCGTACAGGAGGAATTACGCGGCCTTACGCCAGCTTACCGCCCGTTTGTGAGTGCGGTTGTGCCAACGGCCTATGTCGGCAAACAGGCTCAAGTCCCGAATATGTATTTTGATATGCAGTGGATACCTAACCGGCTGGGGCTTGGCGGTATTGGCGACAATGACGCAAATCCTATGGAATGCATTTATGAAATGACGGTCAATAACGAGTGGGGGTTAGGGAAAGACCCTGCTGTTTTAAATGTGGATTCGATGCTGGCCTGCGGTAAAACGCTGGCCGAAGAAGGCCGGGGCGTATCCATTAAGATAACATCCCGAACCGAAGTAAGCACGATTATTGACAACCTCTGTGAGCATTTAGACATGGTTCGTTATGATGATCCGCAGACCGGCAAGCTGACGTTCAAGCTCATTCGGGATGATTACGATATCGACACCTTGCCGGTGCTGGATTCCTCTATTGTAAGTGAAATAAAATATACCCGCACCGTTTGGTCAAATTCCAAAGGTGAGATTGTCGCCAAATACTCCGACAGTTCGTCTTTATATGAGACAAGCACCGTGACGGATAATGACCCGGCGATTATTGAGGCCAATGACGGCGACCGCAATTCCGAGGATGTGGATTTTACCTATTTTACGACTTCCACAAATGCAGCCTGGGCCGCAAACCGGGAACTCAGGGAAAAAGGCTATCCGCTGGCATCGGTGCGCTTGGTATGCAACCGCAAAGCAAGTTCGCTCCGGCAAGGGGATGTGTTTAAGCTCAACTGGGACCCTTACGGCATAGAAAAACTGGTTATGCGGGTGAATGACATTGACCTGGGCGATTTCGTTACCGGGGAAGTAACTATTGACGCGATTGAGGACGTTTTTGGTGTAGGAAAAACAACATATAGCTCCGGTGATTCTACATCCTGGACTCAGCCGGACAACTATCCTACCGGGGTGCAGTTATTCCGCTTTTTCGAGATGCCCTGGGAAGTTTTGCAGTCTAAAGATACCTACGTGTATGCGACTGCTGTGCTGCCGGACACTAAGACCGCAAAATGGCATATTTGGCGATATCGGGATCTAAGCTGGACGAAAACCACCAGCATGACAAAATGGACGCCTGCCGGTCAACTTGTGGGGTCGATTGCTATGGATGGCTCCGCAGAGGATACCGTAGGCTTTGAGGTTATCGACATAAACGGGGATGTACTGGAACTAGCCAAAAGAAAAGCGGAATCCGGTATTGCGTTAGCCCGTAACGGTTCCCGCATTCTCATGATTAACGATGAATTAATGGGCTGGGGGACTTTAACCCAGCTTGCCAACGGCAACTTTAAAGTATCGAATATCATCCGGGCCACTTACGACACCGTACCCGCCGCGCATGCCGCCGGGGATACGGTGTATTTTTTGGATTGGGGCTACTATTCCAATGTTACAACAGGCGGGGCCGTGTGCGCCAAAGGGTTAACCACAACAGAAAAATATAACATCACTACGGCCACGGCCACCGAAGAGGAAGAGTTCAGCAATACAAAAATTAAGTCTCTGACCACTGTAAGGCGGGCAGAGAGGCCAATCCCCCCGGGAAGAATCCGCTTGACCAGCCACTTAAGCAGTGCCGCTTCACGGCTAACAAAAGCCGCCGGCAATATGTCGCTGGCCTGGACCAACCGGAATAAAAACAACTCTAACGGCTGCGTCTCGCAGGAGGATTTAGTCGATTACTACAGCGGGCAAACGGTGTCGGTTCCTATCGGGCTGCAGACGGTGATCCGGGCGTACCTTGGCAGTACCTTGATCCACGAAGAAGTATTAACTCAGACGGAAGATGAAGAGACAGCGGTAGTGACCACGCCAACAGACTTTACTTACACCTGGGCAGAGCGTTGCCAGGACAGCACCGATTTCAGCCAGGATACGATCCTAACCATAACGGCCAAGCTGGATGATCTGGAGTCTTACCAATACCAAAACCGTACCTTTGAGTGGAAACCGCCGTATATCGTGGCTGGCTGCACCACCGAAGAAGAAGCTATGACCTTGTTAGCCAGTATATATAGCACAAATGGGGTAGTGGTATCCCTTGCAAATGCTACGCTAAACAAGACGATCACTTTTGCTAATATGCCTTTAATTCTCCTTGGTACTGTTTATACTGAAACAACTACGGATACCGACACAACCACGGATAGCGAGACGGATACTGAGGAAGATTCTGAGGTATTTACAGATTCGGATGCCGAAACGGATGAGGATTCCGATACAACTTCCGATTCCGAAACAGAGGAAGGCACCGAATCAATACCCGAAGGGGCCATTTTAGTGCAGGATGGAAAATGGCTTGTTCCAAACGGCACGGCCTTGGCAATTACCGGGGAAGGTACTTATGACACCGTAACCCTAGAGAGTGGTTATATAGTCCTCACCTATTTCGATGCTACAAGTCCGGGAAGTTTGTACGCCTATCAATTTGATGGGACGAAATTTAACAATATTGCCGTTCCCAGTTTATAAGGTGGTGATTTTGTGGCGACAGAAACAGAGAATATCAAACTTAAAAAGTTAGAAGACAGCGACAAGGTAGTAAAGGACATTTTCAATGAGAATGTCGATATCTTAGAAGCTAAATTAACGGAGCTGGAAGAAGGGCAGACCGCGGATATTACCGCTTTAGAAGAAAGGGTAACTGCTACGGAAACCGGGCTAACGAATCTGGCTGCTACGGTTGCTGCCAAAAAAGACGAAAGGGCCATAACCTTCCTCAGTGCGGATTATGAAATTCGGTATCCCTGGAAAGGGACGGCCAAGCAAATCACAGTCAGCCTTAAATCCGTTCGTACCACGGACACCAGTTTTGAGCTTCAAAGACAATCTAGCACCGACTATGCAGCACAGACCGCCAATTGGGAAAAAATTGGCGGTCAAACTTTTAACCTCGTTGCCGGTTCGGTGTCCGGAGATTATTCTATCAGCCACGGCATTACTGCCGGCGATATATTACGGCTGTATACCACCAGTGACGATAGCGATATGTCAGTTCAATTGTTTATTTTAAATGGTTAAGAAATTATTTTAAAATATTTAATAATAGTTTTAAATTATTGGAGGGGTTTATATGGCAGTACCTACAGATTATGTATTTGCTTCTGGAACTTGTTTAAAGAGTGAAGTATTTCAACTTATTATAAGCAAACTGGTGGCCGCAGGTTGGACAGATGTATCTTCGCTGGCATCCAGTGACTATGTAGTTTTGAAGTCTACAGGCAACACCGGGGACAAGAATCTAATCTTAAATATTCGCCCGGTAAATGCTGCAGCCGCCAACTCTGTGGAAAGCACAGATTATTGCGTTATGTCTTACCGGCTGCAGGATACCTACACGCCGGGTGAAAGTGGTGTAGCTGGGACGTTTGGCCGTTCGTCGCTGGCCTGGACCGCCTTATATCTTGTCCCCGTTTCCGCGCTGACAACCACTTTGGCGGCAGCTACACCGATCAATTATAAAGTGTATGCGGATGCCAGTAAGATTATCCTGTTACTGGAATATCCTTCAGCAACTGGTTACAGCCCGACACTCATTTACATGGGCCAACCGGATACCGTGTATGTAACAGAGTCCAACAATCGCGGTTGTCTTGTAGGCACTACCAACAACGGCACAACCGCAAGCTCGGTCATGATCTGCAATACCTCAGACGATCAAGCCGCTGTGACCGCACCTTATGCCATTGCCACCAGCGCACTGCTGCCGTCCAAAAATCCTAACGGTGCAGGGAAATATGCTGTATCTGAGATTTATTACGGTTCATCTACGGAAAGCATTAGAGGCAAACTGGACGGCGTTCTTTGCGCCTATAACAGTAACCTACTTACAGGCGACCAAATAACCATAGGAACATATACCTATTACGTTGCTGTATGCGCCTCGGTGAATGTGCTATCGTTCCCTTCATTGGCTCTGTTAGTTCGCACTGCATAAGGAGTTGATTTAATGTCAACTACTCATGGTTATAGAATTTTTGCTGATGATTTATCTGCAGCTTCCGGTGTGCTATCCCTTACTGATAATGCTACTTACACCATCAGCGCCGTTAATGAAAGGTCTACCTCCTATGCAGCATATAAACTATATAATAAAGGATTAAGTGGTAACGGTTGGATGACCAGTACCACAGGTAGTGGTTGGAATAAGATTGTGTTTAGTACGGCTGTAACAATCTTAAGCTTTAAAGCTGTACTCATCAATTTTACAACATACTATTTTCAGGGAAGTAATGATGGAAGTACCTGGACAACTCTCTATACAGGAGCAACCGCAGGGGGGGCTGGTAAGGCTGTAAGTGTCTCGGGCGACTTTACAACTACTGGCGCATATCCTCAATATCGTTTGTATGGTACATCAACCTATAGTGGTTATCTATTAGCTGGGAGCGATTTAGAATTTGTACTGACTATTGAAAGTAGAGATTCAGTAACTTTTGACGGGCTACTACTTTCAGCGGTAATTAAAGTTGAAGGAATAAAAATACAACGAGTAGTTACTGGGCTTATCCCAGAAACATTCAGATGTGGAAAGCGTGCCAAAAATGTTCCCGGAATTGTTCCAAAGACAATATCTTGTGGTAAGCGGGATAGAAAAGCGACAGGTTTTTTAAGGCCAAGTTTGGCAATGGAAGAGAGGGAAAAGAAATTACCCGGCATACTTAGGCCAAATTTAAAATTTAGCAAGAGGCAAAGAATCACGCCTGGGTATATCAGCTCTCAGATAGCCAAAGGAACAAGGGCGCAACGATCCGTTTCCGGCTTTATTCCTAAAAGTATCACTGCCGGCAAACGTATTAAAAGCGTAACCGGCTTTATGCTGCCTAACATGAAGCCTGGGATAAGAAGCAGAATCAATGAAGGTGTACTTGTCGAGACGGTACTATACGACTCAAACGCTGCCGATCATATCAGGCTGACGGTTACGCCGACATTCTCTTATGAAAGCTCCGCTATTGAAGTGTCAACGGTTAATGCTCGGGAAATCACAATAGGTAAATATTCCTTGCTTATTGGTGATTCTGAGTCAATCTCTTATGCAGATACCAGTATTGATTTGGCAGCTTTGTCATTTAACATAGACCTAACGGACTTAGCAACGGGCGACAATAGCTGCCGTCTTTACTTGCTGTATGATGATGGTGGCCGGGATTACCTTGATTTTGTCGTAACCCTGGAAGAAACCTATCGCGCTACATCATATCGAACGTTATACACGTATACTGGGGGATTTAGCTTATCCGGTGACATTGGTAAATTAAGAGAAGATGATATGGAGTATGTGGGTAATAACATAACTGGTGGCAATGGTGTTTTAACCACTACAGACGTTATTTCATTTGATTTATCGAAGGTTAAAGGTATAAATGGCATAAACATTGCCGGTGATGGCTGCTTGTTCCTGGTTAGCTTTGATGGCAGGCAGACTTGGTATGCCTACCAAGATTCAACTTGGGTTGTAGTGGATAGCGACAATATTGCAACCAACGGTATGACGGCCAGCATATTGTCAGCCATAACAAACGCGCAGTGGGCAGAGATATTCCAAAGAACACAGCTTGATTTTATGTGCTATATGAGTTCTTTGTTGGCTTCTCACGTTACATCTTATGCACCCGAAAATTTATATACTTCGGGTGTACTTCCTACAGGTGATTATGATTGGCATACAAAGACTGTATCTGCTCCAAGTAGTGAATATAAGATATCAAAAATCCAAACCCTTTGGTCTGGTGGTGCACAGGGAAGTACGCGTTATAACTACGCAGAAATATTAAGTAATTTATATGCGACAGCAACCATGGTTATAAAAAACTATACAATCGGCGTAACATCTACTTATGTCTCACCTGATAACGAAAAGATTACGTCCATAACCTTTGGTTTTAACGGTACTTCAAATTCATATAATTATTATTACATTTATCAGAAATCCACTCAAGCCTACCTCCAGAGCATCACCGCCTTGTTCCAAACTAACTCTGCCCCAATAATCTCCAATGTTGCCCTATCGCCCGCTGAGACGCATACAGAATCCACACTGACCGCTCATATCGCGGATTCGGACGGCGACAACGCAAGCTATCGCATCCTGGTAAATGGGGAAGAGTTCCAAGCCTACAATACAGGCGATTCGTTCGAATATGACATTTCGGTTGTTATACCCAGCAGCGCAACCATCGTGGGGACGAACGCCATAACGATTGAGGCCACGGATGGAGTAGCCACAAATCAATATACCACCTATTTGACTAAAACAGATGCCATACCTGAGATAGTCGCGGTACTTGATAAAACAACCCTATCAGCCGTTATCAGTGACGCGGACGCAGATACCATGAGCTACCAAATTACGCTTAATGATGTTGTCCTGGTATCCTGGACGGACTTTGCAGCAGGCCCGATAAGTATAAGCTATAAACTGCCCACGAAAAGCATTAAGATAGGGAAGGAAAATAACTTAGTTCTTGAAGTAAAAGACTCCTTAGAGCAGACTGCCTCCGTGGAAATTGACTTTGTTGGAGTACGGTATGGGAAATTCCCTTTCATTATCTAGTTTCTTTTTATCAGTGTTTCTATGGGGTGATAATATGCCGCGTGAACCATGCTGCTGCCGCTATTAGCGGCTATTTTTATAAGCATTTGAGAGGAGAGGTGAGGTGTGGGAGATGATGTGATCCAGCGCCTGTTTGATAAAATTGACGGCGTAGCCCATGATACGGCTACAATAAAGGCGCAACTTGAAGAAAGGGAAAATCGTAAACACGAGGTGCGTATTCAAAAGCTTGAACTTTGGAAGGCGGCGCAGGAAGGTGTTTCGGGTTTTATTCAGCGCTGGGGACCGGTTGTTATTTCAGGTTTGATAGCTATATGGGTAGCGACGAAGGGAGGTTGATCCATGGAGCTTCTTAAAAAAATTATGGACGGGCTGCTCTATGAAAATGGTCAATTAAGTCTTACAAGAGTGCTGGCTATCAGTGGATGGCTAGCATTTTTGTTTGTAAGTTTTTATCTTGTTTGGCGCGGAATGGGTTGGCAGAATTATGAAACATTCGCTAGTCTTACCGGTGGTGGTAGTGCTGCCACACAGATAGCAAACAAACTGATAAACAGCAAATATAATAGCCAAGTCGGGCAGCCGCTCGACATGAGAGGGGATAAACAGAATGGCTAAATATTTCTCAAAAGAAGAGTTTGCGTGCAGGCATTGCGGGCAGGAACCAGGCATTGATGTCCGGTTGCAAAACATTCTGGACGCTATGCGGGAGCAGGTTGGCAGGCCCCTACAACTGTCCTGCGCGTATCGTTGCCCGGAGCATAATGCCGAGGTTGGCGGCGTGCCGAATAGCTATCATGTGCAGGGAATGGCCGCTGATGTGCTGGTGCCGGACGACATGAGCGTCAATGAATTGGCCGAGATTGCTGAGCAGTGTGGCGCTGATGGTATTGGTCGGTATTATGAAAGCCTATTTGTCCATGTCGACACACGCGGCTATACGGCGAGGTGGTCTGAGTGACACCAGAAGAATTTATTTCATGGTTAGCGCCGGCGGCCCAAGCTCAATGCAAACCCTACAACTTGCCGGCCAGTGTACTTATTTCTCAAGGTGCGTTAGAGAGTGGCTGGGGCAGGTACAAGATCGGCGAGTACAATATCTTTGGCCGCAAGTGGGGCGGCTGGGGTAACTACATTGAGAAAACCACCTGGGAGTGTTACAACGGAGAATGGCAGCAGATTACGGCTAAATTTCAGGGATATGAGTCCCTATTGCAAGCGTGTGACGATTGGTGCATCCTGATCACCCAGGAGCCATATTATGCCGATGCCTGGGCGGCCTGGTACAATTCGCACGATGTAGAGCAGTTTGTACGCGCATTAGTCCCGGTATATGCAACTGATCCGGATTATGCTGATAAAGTACTCAGTACAATCTGGGCTAATAATTTAACTCAATATGATTAGGAGGGGAACACAATGCAAGTAACTTTAACGCGCGCCGATCAATCTGGGGTATTTGCTTTGCCGGAAGGCAAGACTACAGCAGATATCCAAAATGTTTTGTTGGACGGCATGCCGACAGAAATTGTCTTCGTAAAGAATCAAACGGAAATTGACGTACCGGCGGCGCAGTTAAATTCAACCGTGACTGCTATTTTTAAATAAAAATTGGAGGAATGAATCATGAGTGAAGAAACCACTAATGTTGAAACCACGGAAGCTACCGAAGCAATCACGGAAGCCATTACTGTTGATGGAGTAGATTTATCTACTCTGACGGCAGACCAACTTGCCGCATTAGCCCAGGAAGAGTGGGACGAATTTTATACTGTTGTTCTCGCCGCGCTCAAGGCCCGGGGCGAGGATCAGATATCAAAGCTAAAAACCAAGATCAAAGCAGCGGCGGACACAGTTTTGCCAGTCATTAAATATACTGCAGGCGCAGCAGTGGTGCTTAAAGTGTTCGGGATTATTTAGCCATGACAAAGGCAGTATGCTTTACAGCCTTACTCCTGGTAGGCCAAGCAGTTGTCTATTGTAACCGGTATAAAAACGATGGTGGGGGCCATGACGGCGAGTTATGGCTCTACTTGTTGTCTATGATTGGTGGCGCGTTTGGGGTCATGCTGCTGGCATTGGTCGGCATTGTTAGTTTGTTACAATAAAAAATACGCCGCTGGAGAGGCGGCGCATTAAGGGAAAGGAGAGTAGAAACTATGTTTAGCTTAACCAAGCGCCATGCAGTTATACTGCTTGGCGTTGTTTTATTGGTGGTGGTGGCCGGGTGGGTGCTATACCAGAATTACTACCAGCCACAGACGGTTACCGGAGAAAGCCAGCAGCAGGCCGAAACACCGGCAGGTGTGGGGCAGTCCGCAGATAATGCCCGGGTAAAAATGCTCGAATCTCAGTTAGCGGAAGCTGCCCTACAAATTGCTGAACTGAAGAATAAACCACCGGACACGATTATACAGACAGTGCCGGTGGAAGTTGAAAAAGTTGTCATTAAAGAAGTCGAAAAGCGCGGTGCTAACTTTGCCATTGTTACCGATCCGGCAAATCCAGATAAGACAGTTGACTTAACCGAAGTTGCTTCTATGCCCGAAGGAACTACCGTCAATCTCAATCAGTACAATGTGTATGCCTACCGCAAGGTTATCCGAGGTTTTAATATTATTCCTGATTGGTCAGAATCTGTTAAAAAAGCCAGCCCTCGCATTCAGGAACTAACATTTGATGCTAGCCGGCGAATTACAAAGGATGGCAAGTACCTGGGCGGCGTAGTCGGATATGATTTTAAACACGATGAAGCAAAAGCCGGAATTAGATATTCATTTTAGCTTTAGTCCTCGGGAAACCGGGCTTATTTTATTTTTAGGAGGCGAGTCGAATAGACAAACAACATCTTTGCCAAGAATTTAAGCCGCTCGTTAAAAAGTACGCGGGAATATATAGACGGTCAGTCCCTGATGCCGAATCCGAAGCGTGGCTGGCCTTGCTGCAAGGAGTGCATAGTTTTAATCCTGAACAGGGAGTCCCATTGGCCGGCTATCTCGAAAGCCGAGTTAAATTTGGCCTACTGAATCTTTGGAAACAAGAAATGAAGCGAAAGCAAATGGAATGTCAGGGGGACAATGTGCTTGCATATATAGCGGCCCCGGATGATCCGCAAGCTGAGCTGGTATATAAGGAAATTATTGAGCGTATGCTGACAGCGCTGCATGAGTTGCCCCAACGGCAGCTCATGGTATTGATTCATATTTTTGTCTATGGCCGTAAGCTGGCATACATTGCGCAGGTACTGGGAATTACGGTACAGGCAGTGAATCAAATAAAAAATAGAGCGTTGAGGCGTTTAAAAAGTCGGTTGATTTGAATGTATATAAGTGAAAGCTGATATACAGGAAACACACAGTGATATAAGAGTTCCTTGGATATATTGGAGTTCAACTATTAATTTGGAGGAATGTGAAATGGCGACATTAGGTAAAGCGTTGACTGCACCAGAGAGTGGGTGGCAACGAATCAACGATGATAATGAGAACATTACTTACAATGGAGCGTGGTATTCGAATTCAAGTTCGTCTTATTATGGTGGCACACTTAAAACCAGTTTAGTTAACACATCAAGTGCTTGTTTTAATTTCACTGGAACAAAGATTAGAATATTAGGGACCGCGGTGAACCATACTAGATATTCTGGTCAAGTGGTTATCTCAATTGATGGCACTGAGTATAGTTATACTCACCAATATTCAGCTACTGCTTTTCAAGCATTGTTATTTGATAAAACAGATTTAAGTGATACGCAACACTATGTCAAAATATATTCTGTGCCGAATATTCAATGGAATATAGATGCAATTGATATAGATTCTAATGGAACAATAGCACCGTATAATTCGGAAATTGAGGCACCTACAAATCTTGTCGCAGCTTTAGAAAATTCCCAAGTGACACTTTCTTGGAGTGCAGTAACGGGTGCTGCCAGCTACAACGTTAAGCGTGCAACAACTTCTGGGGGAGAGTATACAACGATAGCTACTGGTGTAGCTGATACAAGCTATGTTGATACCGCTATTGAAAATGGGGTTACTTACTATTACGTAGTTTCTGCAGTAACTTCAGATGGTGAAAGCTCTAATTCCAATGAAGCTTCGGTGAGTACTCCGATGAATCTTATTGCAATTGCAGGTGACGCCCAAGTAACACTTACATGGGCAACAATAACTGGTGCAATCAGCTACAACATTAAACGAGCAACAACTTCTGGAGGAGAGTACGCAACGATAGCTAGTGGTGTAACTGATGCAAGCTATATCGATACAAACGTTGAAAATGGGATCACGTATTATTATGTTGTTTCTGTAGTAACTGAAAATGGTGAAGGTACTAGCTCTAACGAAGCATCTGCAACACCGGTTGAAGAAGGTCGGGTATTGCTAGTTATTGAAATGGTAAATGGACTGAAAAAGGAATACAAAGTTACTGTGACTGAAGTTGAAGCGTTCCTTACTTGGTACAAAAATCGTGCCGATGATACAGGTGATCCGTATTATATTTTTGATAGCAACTTTAACCTTGGGCCATTCACCAGCCGGAAAGATTACTTGGCATTTGATAAGATACAAAACTTTGAAGTAATGGCATACACTGAGTAAATTGTTGCAGCCGCCTGCCGGGTTCGTCCTGGCGGGCGGCTTTTTTTGTTTTTATGGCAAGTTCTTCTAAATGAATTCTAAGAATTGGTATATATATTTGCAATATAGAGAAAGAAATCTACTGGGGGAATATCAATGAAGAAGATGTTAGTTCTAATGATTGCGATGTTTGTTTTGAGCCTTTCTTCAATAGTAAGCGCTTATGATAATCAACAAAGTTCAGTTCCAAATTATCAAATGATGGCTGTTGCCGATCAACCGCAGCCTGATCCTAACGATCCGCATCATAAGCAACAACCTAAATCACGTCATAAGCAGCAGCCCAAGCAACAGCAACCACAGCCTGAGCAACCAAGATAAGATATTAAAATCATTAAAGCCCGTCTCTCAGCCATTTTTACTGGCCGGGGAACGGGCTTTTTTGTTTTATTCCTTTCTCTCCTAGTATATCTGAAGATTGGACGATGGAGGTTTATCCTTTAAATATCATAAAGTATAATAATAGAAGGAGGTATCCGATATTTTAATTGATAATGACGCAATTTCGACATGGTTAAAGAACGAGGAGGGTTACGGTGAAATTTTATCATGGGACAAGTATTTATCACGGCATGAGCATTATTAAAGATGGTAGGATTAAAAAGACTACGGAAGATAACACTATATATCAAGATGTTCCGGAAGAATATAAAACAACTCCTGGATATGTGTATTTGACAACATCCGATAATCAAGCATTTCGATGGGGGAAAAAAGCATTATTTCATATGCTTCATTATAAAAAAACGACTATGGAGTCGGAGCTTTCAGAAGCTGAAAAATTAGGAATATATATTTTCGAAGTAGATATTCCTGATATTTCAGTTTTGGAACCAGATATAGATGAATGTGACTTAAGAGTAAAGACGAGAAGAATTGATAGATGTAAAATATGTACGTTAGACAACTGTATAGATAGGATTGGCTCTGTCCGATTTAAACATGATTTATTTATCGGAAAGGAAATTAATCGATTAAAAGTAATGTCTACAATGACTATGAATGATAAGTTTATGCTTTTAAAAGATTGGTCTAACATTGTTACTTCGTAGATGATCTACACATAGTCTATTCGTTTGCGCAGCCTGCCGGGTTCGTCCTGGTGGGCGGTTTTTTATATTTGCGGAATAATTTTGGGAAGATACGGTTAAGGTAGGAAGAAAGGAGCGTGAAGGAAATGCCGGCTGTAGCGGAAACGGAAGAATTAGATTGGCAAAAAGTCTTAGAGGTTGGAGCAAGTTCGCTCGGTTCTACCCTTGCTAGAGAAATAATTCGGCAAATGTTTGGAGGGCAAGATAATACGGCAAGTTTAGTTGCTGCGGCAATCGAAGAGATTTGTAACCGTTTAACTAAAATAATAGATAACGCATTTATGCAAGAGTATATCGCTGATACGAATAGTATTGCAAGTCGATTAAACGCTTATAAAGACTCGGGCGACGTTAATATACTAGATGAGATATTTGCCGATGCATCTGATACCGTACATCGCTTGAAAAGATTTGACACAATAGAAAGTATTACGACATGTAATTATGTCAGTACATTACATCTTGTTGCTACCCAGGCGTTGTCGGAACACAATTCAGGATATCGTCAAACACTACAAAAATTAGGTAAAGATTACGCCGAATGGTCTCAGGCGAAGAGTGAGAGAATTATCGAGTTGACAAGAGACAGTGTAGGGCAACTTATGATTGGATCCTTATCTTCTAAAAATATAAATTTTGGATACGGCATAGATGCAAATCAAAATTTAATAAAATTTCATGCGACGTTTCTTGATATGTGGGGTTCTCCTGACTTTAGTTCATGGCAGTATATTAGATCAGAAGCAGTTAATATTAATCCCCAACATTATTTTAAAGATTCAAATGAATACATACTGAACGACGAAGGGAAAAAAGATCGAAAAATTTTAGAAGAATTTTCTAAGTTTCAAGTCTATGCTAAAAAATCGAGAGATGATTTTTTTAATAAGCGCATGGATGTGGCTAACAAACTAAGAAATACTATTCTATCAGCATGTAACAGATGGCGTTCCTTGTAACAAGATTTTGCCCTGCAAATGCAGGGTTTTATTTTGGGCAGAAAAATACCGCCTATTCGGTCTAGGTAGTGCCGCTTTGCCTGTAGCAGAAGGGTTTTTTTGTTTAATAAGGCAGGAATTTACAAGTAAGTGTATAATTTGTAATATAATAAATTAGTTTTGGGGGTGGACACTCTGTTAGATATACAAAATATAACACATCACAGTGATCTGCTGAGACTATCGAAAAATCAATTAGTTGAAATCTGTACGGATATGGATTTACCGACTGATGGTTATCGACCGGAACTTGCTTTTAGTGTATGGGAAAAGGTAAAAGGGAATACTCAACTTCAGAATGAAAAACTGAAGCCTTGGAAAACGAGACTTTTGTGTGGACGTACATCTGTTATGTGGTACCAGTTAGATGTTGGCACGTCCAAAGGAATAAAGGAAGCTCTTTTAAAGCAATGCGGATTTAATCCGTTCAATGATATAAAAATGCCACCAAAAGAAGAATTAACGAGTACACCGATTTTAATTAGTGCTGCTAGTGGTGATAATGAAAGTGAGTATTTTCTAAGATTTATTTATAAATCTGGAGTAACAAAAAATATATATGGAGACGAGATGCAACTAATACCTAGCAGTAGTATTGTAACAGTATATGTTAATGAAGACATAAATTGCTTTGAAGTTCGATCTGAACCAGGAACTGCCTCAAAAGTAGCAAAAAGTTTTGCGCGTTTAATTAACCGAGAAATAGCATTAGCACCTAGAAATATACTAGTGCCTTTTGGTAATAATGTAGAAGCGATGGCGGATGCACTAGGCGGTAATTTGATTGAAGCTCTTTCCAAGCCTGAGTCTTTGCTTGAGGATTTTACATCAGAACAAACGGAAGCTATTGCAAAAGTATTGACTGCATTTGATGAATACTTAGCTGCAGAGGATACTGATAGTTTAACTAAAGAGCTAAAAGACGCAAAAATTGCTTTCGGAGATGAATTACTAAGCGTTCCTTTTGCGGCATTAATATTATCAGGAATTGAAAAGGTTTCATTAGGTGTTGCTGGTCGTGATCTAAGAGAACTGGCACTATACGATTTTTTAAAACCACATTTGCAGCATCAAGGGGGGTTCATTCAGTTTGTAGTACAAGAGGATGGTTTGCCGCAAAGCTATACTATAAAGGTTGGTCTCAAGAGTAATAGTGTATATTTTGTTACACCTGCGACAGAAGATGTATTAAAATTTGTTCGTGAACGTATCTTTTAGTCTTGACAAATGGTATAATTTATAGTAATAAATACTTACAGGGGAGGTGACTAGGTATGGCTTTAATTTGGAAGGTAGACGAGGTTGTCAATGAAATAGCATTGTGGCCTATAAAGAAATTCTATCCTACACTTATTGCAAAGCGTACCGGACTCCCCATAGACACTGTTTTTGCTCGCCTTTTGGAATTAACTAATGATCATAAATTATGTGTAAAATGGGAATTAAGATGCCCAGGTGATAATTGTGCACGTACATTGCTAGTTCTTGACGAAGAAGCTATTAAACTTAGGGACGTTTTCTGTCAGTACTGTGGTCAAGATTTCTGTGAAGACGATTATGGTGATGTATATGATTATATTTACCCCGCTTTTGAAGTCTGCAGAGAGTATAAAGAATATTTAAGGCAATCCAGTTTACAGACTAAAAAAAAACAACCACCAATGAAAGGAAAGAAGTTTTTAAACTAGGAGATAATCAACCAATATCATTATCTCAGATACTTAAAGGTAATATTAGTAATATGCCATCAGAAATAAGTGCACCATTTATGGTTAACATTTTTCAGAATTGTGATTTTGCGGAGGGATTACTAGTGAATACTAAAAATAGTTTTGGTGGGGTTACAGTTAATGGTAACCATGGTGCTTTGGGGATAGGTTCTGACCAGACAATTGTTAATGTAAATCATGAGGCAGTTAAAGAATTGTCGGCAGAGTTAATTAAGGAAATAAAGGCTTCAAATATTCCAGATACAACAAAGAAAGAACTGGAGGAATCTGTTAACGAAGTTAGTAAGCAGGTTAATTCAGGAAGTCCTAATAAAATTACTTTGACGGGCATGTTGAGCGGAATTAACGCAGCAATAAATACTATAAATAATTCTCCGTCATTAATAGAATCATTCACTAAGTGGAAAGACTTTATACTGCCTTTAGTTGGCATTAACTAATTATCATGGCCGCATCCTCCGGGGTGCGGTTTTATTTTTAAAGGTAGAGACATGCGGTATTTTTTTGCAAATCAAACAAACATTACTTGCTTTAAAGCAAGTAATGTGTTATAATTAAGACATAGAGAGGAGGTGAGCAGAATGTGGTTGAATGGTTAGAGGTACTAAAAGACCTAGTGATAATAGGGTACACCACCTACAAGTGGTACACCGAAATCACTAGGCAAAAGAAAAAGCGCTCTCGGCCTCGCAAGCAAAGAAAGCGCTAATTCACCGGGGAGGGAAACCTCCCCACCTCTTAACCACATTCTAACAGGTATGAATACTAAAATCAAGTTTGTTGACTGGGGCATGTTGTTTATCTTTATTCTCTGGTTGGCATCGGTAGATTTTAGCAACATGGAGTGGCATTCCTGGCTTGCAGGCGGTTTGGTTGTTTCTTATCTAATATTTTACGCAGTTCGGCGGGTAATTAATAAATGAAATACGAATTTGACACAGAAAAAGAGCTAATTCCGTTTATTGTTGACAATATTATTACGACCCGTGAAGCTATGGAAATCCTTGGCTGCTCCCGGCAAAACATTGACGATTTAATTAAGCGTGGTAAGCTGGCCCCAATAAAAAAATGGGATAGGGATAAACTTTTTTGGAAAGAGGATGTGCTGGACAGATTAAACCGACTGAGTAAATAGTTACGCCCTTGGCATGTGCCGGGGACAATATATTGCAAAAGAATATTTGTTCTGTTGACACATTTGTTTACTTGTCATATTATAAAATACATCCGACCAGTAGGCTGGCATTATAATAATGTAGCCCTCTACTCAGCATTTTATATTGAGTAGAGGGTTTTTCGTTGAGGTGATAAGATGATAAATTCTGTAGCAATTTTACTAGACGCTGGTTTTGTTCTTAAAAAAATGGAAGCAGAGCTTGGTAGAATACCTACTTCTCAGGAGATTTATGAGTTCTCATTGCTTTGTGTAAAACCAGACGAACAGTTGTCTAAAGTTAGCTATTTATAATAAAAGCACTCCTCTTATTACATAGAACCATCATATATCCCGGCCTGTGTGCCGGGTATTTTTTTATTATTTATGCAACTGACTTGATATATTGTATTGACAAATAATCAAAGATGATGTATAATTAAATCATAGAAAGGAGGTGTAAAGTGGACGCCAAGCAAAAAGAGCTTCTCGAAGTAGCGGCCCTGCTGATCGGAATAGCGGCAAACCTAATCACGATAGCAGAAGCCCTGAAGAGAAGCAAGAAGCCCCGGAAAAACCGCCGTAAGCCTCGCAAGCGTAGACGGTAACCCGGAGCAGGTAGCGAGGGAGGGAAACCTCCCTTACTACTAAAAGTATAACATGTTTAGTGTCCACATTCAATTATGACAAGATGGGGTAAACTAACCTTATTATCAACTTCAATGCTAACGATTGGCATGCTGCTGCGCATGACCTGGACCATTGATAATATACTCATATTACTGACTGGAATTTTGCTTGGAACTTGCTTGACTGGTGCAATAGTTTGGTGGAGGGACAAAAATTGGTGACCAAGAAACATGGCGGGGCCCGTCCAGGTGCCGGAAGGCCTGAAAAGAAACCAGATGAAGTTGTGCAACGTAAACAGCGGCAGCTTCGCGCTTTTGATGACGAATGGGAAATTATTAACCAGTTTGGCGATTTGGTTAAGCACTGGAATAAAAAGAAGTGTAAGGAAGTTGTACTGAAGTTAATGCTGCAAAGAGATAGTGAATAGTAAAGCCCCTAGCGTGTGCCGGGGGCTTATTTTGTGTTATTACAACAAAAGGAGAGTAATGGTGTTGTGAGTAAAATCTTATAATTCTATTTAGTTTTAGGGTTATTATTGCTGGAATTAATTGTTTTATGATAGAATAAACAAAAAAAGGAAAAGAACATATGTTCTGGGTGGAGGGTGATTGAAAAAGAAAATGACATTAAAAAAAGCAAGATTAAAATTTAATATGATTATGTGTTCGGCGGATTAGACGACATGATTTTGAACTGAACAATTTTTTTGAACAGAACTGGGACGGAGTAAGTGTAACGAATAAAATAATTTCTATTAAATTCTACTGATTGTCAATAACATGTAGTCTTGATATTACCAAACGGGGAGTGGCGTCATATGGTAAACGGCAATTCAAATATCGATGCAGTTACGGAGGGAATTACTTATTGCTTTTCCCGGAGCGTAGATTGCCAATCTTTAAAGGTAGCTCGTAACCTACTTAAAAGTATGAAGTTGACGGAAGCCGATATTAATACTGTAATATTTATGTTTGCAGCAAGTTGTGCCAAACATTATAATTATGGATTTACCGCTGCTAAAAATAACGCAAGGTAAGTCAGGAGAATTGGGAACAGTTTTGGGAACACTGTTCCCAATTTTTTTATTTTAATTGGGTGTTTTTTAGATATTTGCTAAAGTAGAAATGTAGATTTTATGCGCCTTTATACACTTTCACACTTTTGTAAATACTAGCCCAAGCAGACTTCAAAACCGTTCGTTCGGCACTAACCTGCCGTTGGTGGGTTCGATTCCTACACACTCCCGCCATAAAGTAATCAAGGCTTCTGAGGTTTTTACTCAGAAGCTGTTTGTTTTTAGCGATTGTTTGCGGAACGATTTGCGGAGCGATTGACTCTAAAACACAGCTAATATGGTTGTACGTATACGTTTAACCAATAGAAGTAGCATTGGACATTGACATCATGCTCAGCACACCAGACAGAAATGATCTGTCCGCTACTATAGCATTCCCGGATGATTTTTGTCCATTGATTCCGGCGATATTGCTATATTGTGATTTGCTTTTCTGGGATACATGCTCTAAACCTCCTGGTTGGGAGTTTTTCAAGTTACTCTAAAAACTCTATGTCTTAATTTAGAGCCATTATCCATGGATTTAGTTTGAGTACTATCCACTATTTTATTTGGCGATTACGTTATAGCAGGTATAATTGTGTCGAATATAGAAGAAAAATATCATGCTGTGGTATTTAGAAAGTTTGAGCGGAAAATAGAGGAGAAGGAGTAAGAATGTGAATATAACCGTAGCGCAGCTCTGTAGGTTACCACTCTTTGTGGAAGGGTTTAAACTAATTGCCGGCGCTGAAGGTTTGAATAGAGAAGTCCGGCTTGTTACCGTTATGGAAGTTCCCGACTTTCCCGAATATATGCAAGAGAATGTTTTTGTGCTTACAACTTTATATGCACTTAAAGAAGATCAAAATCTTGTAGGTGAAATTGTTGCTAAACTTGGTAACATGAAGATTGCGGCTTTAGCAATAAAAGTAGGGCGTTTCATTGAAGAAGTGCCATCCTATGTGATCGAGACTGCCAATAAATATGGACTGCCACTTTTTTCGATGGATAAGAATATAACCTTCCGTGAAGCTATTAGTGCAATATCTACAGAAATAATTGAAAGTCAATTTAATACATTTAAAGATTTGAATAACCAATATGAATCTCTCCTATCGTCCGTTCTAAAAGGAGATAAAATTGAGGTATTTGTTAGGAGTCTTGGAGAGAGTCTGAATTGTTATTGTGCTTGCGTATCGCCGCTAGGACAAATAGTGGCTCATTATTTCCCTGCTGAATTTCAAGGGGGGGAAGAGGACGTTGAATTGCTGGTTAATGAAGCCGGTAAATCACGACGAAGCCTTTTGGGATACACGCAAATAGATAATGATTACTTGTTTCCCTGCGTGGCGCGTGATCAGTTCTTGGGGTATCTTGTATTAAAAGATATTGATCCAATGAGTGACAGTCAATTGCTTTTTGTAAGGCAGATGGTCGCGTTCTTGTCAATAAAACTATTGGAGAAACATCTCGTTATCGAAACAGAGCAACGTATGATAATCGCTATTGCGGATGAGATTCTTTTTAAGCGTTATGAAAACGAAGCTTTATTGAAGGAGCGAATTAAGCTTTTAGGATTAACTCCCCAAAAATATCATTTTGTTATATTCATCTCCTTTCGTCATACAGATTCTACCGATTCGCTGCAATTTGAAAGTCACCAGTTGCTTACACGATTGCGATCGGTATTTACCCATAGCGCCGTTTTTCTTAGATCGACAGAGATTGTGGC
Organism: Sporomusa aerivorans; assembly: GCF_041428895.1. Taxonomy (NCBI): domain Bacteria; kingdom Bacillati; phylum Bacillota; class Negativicutes; order Selenomonadales; family Sporomusaceae; genus Sporomusa; species Sporomusa aerivorans. The sequence continues at coordinate 5,962,398 of NZ_CP156926.1, read as the reverse complement.
GATTGTTTCATTACCTGACCAACCTGGAACAACTTACCATAAAACTATAAAGCGGGCTATGACGTCCCTTATGAAAAGTGGGCAAGGGCACCAGAATAATAAATTTGATTTAGGGTATAGTCTGATAATTAGAGATTTAAGGCAAATTCCTGACTGTTATGAACAGGCGAATAAGGCTGTAATGTTAGGAAGAATCTTTAAGCCCGAATCTAATTTGTTTTGGTATGAAGAGTTTATCAAAGAAGGCTTACTTCTCCACAGTTTGGATACTAATGAGTACAACATGATGGCAAGAGCGATTATAGAGCCAATTAGGGAATATGATAAAAAGTGTAATGCTGAATTATGGGCAACGCTGGAAGCCTGCCTTGTCATGAGTTCTTTGGAGAAAGCGGCGCAAGCGCTGCACATTCACTCTAGCTCGCTTCGTTATCGGCTGCAGAGAATACATGACATAACCGGTACTAACTTCTTTTTGCCGGAGGGGAGATTTGTCTTGCAGATAGCCTATGTTTTATCGAAGCTGGACTCCGGGGTGACTCCTGAGGTTTCTCTTAAGTAATGTCTGATGTGAGAATATTGGTATTTAATGTTATTCGTAGAAAATTAGGAAAATAGCCTTGTTCTTTTAGAGCCTTTTTGCGAAGGCTCTATTTTTATTTTGCAGAAATCAAATAGTGTAGTCAAAAACAAAGATAAGGGGGGCTTTATGATGAGTGTAGGAATATCGTCATTGAGCGCATATGTGCCGTACTACCGCTTAAAACGGGAATCTATAGCACGAGCATGGGAACGACGAGCAATCAAAGGGGAACGAAGTGTAGCAAATACGGATGAAGACAGTTTAACAATGGCTGTTGAAGCGGCGATTTCGTGTATCGAGAATGCTGATCGCCAGGAAATTGATGCACTGTATTTCGCTTCGGTGACTGCGCCATATGCGGAAAAGTCGATTGCAAGCACGATAGCCGTTGTATGTGATTTGAAAGATGATCTTGTTACATCTGACTTTTCCAATTCGACGAAAGCTGGAACAGGCGCCTTGAACGCAGCAATTAACGCGGTCAAAGCAAAATCGGCAAGAAATGCGCTAGTTACTGCAGCTGATTGCCGTAACGGTTTTCCAAAATCCGATCAAGAGCAGCTATTTGGCGATGCAGCAGCAGCTCTGTTGATTGGTTCGGAAGACCTAGTTGCAGAAGTAGTCGAAAACTATTCGGTAAACACCGAGATTATTGATGTATGGCGAAATGCTGGCGAAAAATACGTAAATCATGGTGAGGGACGTTTCAGCACTGATAAAGGTTATATTACCGCTATGACCCAGGCAGTAAAAGGCATCTTAAAGAAAGCCGGTAAAAAACCTGAGGATATTCAAAAGGTAGTTTTGACTACTCCTGGCCTGAAAGATAATGCTGCTGTTGCCAAAAAAACTGGCTTTATACCTGAGCAAATTCAAGATTCCTACATGTTGCAAATCGGATACTGCGGTACTGCTCAGCCGCTGTTGTTGCTGTCTGCTGCGCTGGAAGAAGCCAAGCCTGGCGATCTCATATTGCTGGCCGCATACGGAAACGGTGCAGATGCCTTTTTGTTTCAAGTAACAGATCAGGTACGTAAAATCCAACAAAAGCCAAGCGTTAGAGCCGCTTTGGAAACTAAAAGAACGCTGGAATCGTATAGTCGGTATTTGTCTTTCCGCGACTTGCTTGAGACTGTGCCTGGCGAGCCTTTTCGGACTTTCCCATCTAATTCTGCCTACTGGCGGGAACAAAAAGGCATTCTGCGTCTTTATGGCAGCAAATGTACAAGCTGTGGTCAGGGAATTTTCCCAATAAACAGAGTCTGCCCTTCCTGCGGTGCAAAAGATGAGCTTAAGGAAGTTAGACTTTCTGACCGTCATGCAAAAGTATTTACCTATTCCATAGATAATTTGGCAGGGCGCGGTGACGACCCGGTAGTTGTCCAGACAGTTGCTGAAGACAGTGAAGGTTTTCGCTACTATCTGCTAATGACTGATTTTAATAATGAAGAAGTACAGGTCGGTATGGAAGTAAAGTTTACCTTCCGGAAGATATATGAAGGCGGCAATTATATTAATTATTTTTGGAAATGCCGCCCGATAAGAAATGGAGGTGACCAGTAATGTCAATTAAAGATCAAATTGCAATAGCTGGTATGGGATGCTCGAAATTTGGGGAGCGTTGGGATTGCGGAGTGAGTGACCTTGTCGTTGAATCGTCTTATGAAGCTTATGAAGATGCGGGAGTGGGTCCTAAGGACATCCAGGCGGTATTTGTCGGGCAAATGTATGCACCGGTCGGCGGATTGGCGGGCGCTCAAGTTATTGATGCGTTGAAACTTAAGAATATTCCTGTCATCAGAAACGAGAACTGGTGCTGTGCGGGCCACGTTGCTCTGATTTCCGCGATTATGGCTGTCGCCAGCGGCGCTTATGATGTTGTCATGGCAATTGGCGTAGAAAAACTTAAAGATACCGGATTTCCGGGACTTGGAGCCGGTCGCGGCATGAACCCTGTTTATGAAGCCAGAAGGACAGCGCCCGGATCGTTTTCCTTGATTGCCACCCGGTACTTTGAACAGTACGGGCTTACACTGGAGGAAGGCAAGCAGACCATCGGAAAGATTGCCGTCAAAAACCATAAGAACGGTATGTTAGCACCTAAGGCACATTTTCATAAGGAAATTACACTTGAGGAAGTCATAAAGGCGCCAATTATTTCTTCGCCGCTTGGTCTATATGATTGCTGCGGCAACAGTGATGGTTCGGCATGCGCAATCATTACCCGCGCCGACACAGCGAGAAAATTACGTGAAGACCCCATCTACGTAAAGGGATTTGGAATATCAATGGATACAGTTCTGCCTCATACAAGACCAGGATTTAGCTGGACAAGTTTTGACGCTTTAAAAACCTCTTCAGCCAAAGCTTACGAAATGGCGGGTATCAGAAATCCGCGCACCGAGATTGACGTGGCAGAAGTTCACGATTGCTTCACCATCACTGAAATGCTGATTTATGAAGATTTTGGTTTTAGCGCCAGAGGAAAAGCAAAAGAAGATATTGACGAAGGATTTTTCGAACTGAACGGAGGATTGCCGGTCAATGTCGACGGAGGACTTAAATGCTTTGGCCATCCCGTTGGCGCCAGTGGTTTACGTATGACTTATGAAATCTATAAGCAACTTCAGTATAAGGTGGATAATCCCCAACGTCAGATAAAAGATGTAAGCCGCGGCCTTTCTCACACCTTTGGCGGAGGACCACAGTTGAGTTGCGTGTTTATTGCTGGTAACGAACCAGGTTAACAGCTATTGCTAAGTTCGGTTTCGCATGGAAATAGAATATAGGCTTTGCATATATGCTCAGATTTGCATCGTGGAATAAAACGTACTCGGCAGAATATAAAAGGGGAGATTTCGTGATGGCACAAAAAGGTGCGCTAGATGGATTAAAGGTTCTGGATTTGACTAGGGTATTGGCTGGTCCCTATTGTTGCGCTATTTTGGCGGACTTGGGCGCCGATGTTATAAAAATTGAGCAACCGGGCACAGGTGATGATGCAAGATTTTTCAACCCGTTTAAAAACGGTGAGAGCTCTTATTATATGAATATGAACCGCAGCAAACGGGGAATTACCTTAAACCTAAAAAAAGGTAAAGACATATTCTTGAAAATGGTCGCAAGTGCCGACGTTGTGGTTGAAAATTACCGCCCTGGAGTAATGAAGAAGCTTGGATTAGATTATGAAGAACTGAAAAAAGTGAATCCGCGGATTATTTTCGCAGCTGTTTCGGGATTCGGGCAAACCGGGCCCTACAGCCAATGGCCGGGTTATGACCTTATCGCCCAAGCAATGAGTGGTCTTATGAGCGTTACCGGTGAGGCAGACGGAGATCCGACCCGGGCGGGCGGCCCTATCTGCGATGCTGTCGGCGGATTGACAGCCAGTATTGGAATACTTGCTGCTCTGCAATACCGCAACAAGACGGGTATTGGGCAAATGATTGACATTTCGCTGCTTGATTCGGCGGTTTCTATTATGGCAATCATTAATCAGCATTATTTGGTGGATGGACGGATACCTCAACGCCGCGGGAACTCCTACGAATCGGGTGCTCCAATGGAGTCTTACAAAGCAAGTGACGGAGACATAGTTCTTGCTGTTGGCAACGACAGAATGTGGAAAAAATTGGTTGAGTTAATGGAAATGCCTGAACTCCTCGAAAAGTCTGAATTTGAAACCGTTCACAAGCGCGTACAAAATCGGATTGCGTGCAAAGAATACATTGAACAGTGGTCGAAGAAACGGACGGTGGACGGATTGGTAAAAATAATGATTGATACCGGCATTCCGGCAGCGCCAATTTATAATATTGCGCAAGTATGCAATGATCCGCATATTGCCGGGGCTCGAAATATGTTCACCGAATTCGACCATCCGATTGCCGGTAAAGTGAAAGTCACAAATACTGCAATACGAATGAGTGAAACAGATGCATACGTCAAATGCCCGCCTCCTACTTTGGGGCAGCACAATAATGAGGTGTATAAGGAGGTCTTTGGTTTTAGCGAAGAAGAGATAGCAGCTTTTCGTAAAGACGGAATAATTTAATGAACTAAGATATGGAGTATCAGTAGGGGCGGTAACGCCCCTGCAATACGGTTTCTATTTTTAATAAATAACAAGATAATTTGTCGGAAAATTTTGGAATATATAGGAGGTATATAGCGAAGATGTTTGAAAAGTTTTTCTGGAGCAAACCAAGTTTCCGGTTCATAGTCCTCGCAGGCGCTGTTTTGATTTACACTTGTTCACAAGCGGTACGATGGAACTATGCAAGTATTACTCCGTACTTGGTTACTGACTTTGGTATTGGCAAACCCGAACTAGGGCTGTTAGGATCTGCTTTCTTTTATGCATATGCAGCTACGCAAATCCCTTGGGGTGTTGCTCATGATAAGCTTGGCGGCAGATCGGTCCTGCCTGCTGGATTCATAATAGTGTCTTTATTTTTAGCAGGTTTTGCGACTGCAGCTACTTTTACTCAAGCAATGGGATGGCGTGTAGCCATCGGCTTTGCGTCAGCATCTGGATTTGCGCCGGCCAATGCCCTCTTGTCTAAATGGTTTGAGAAGAAAGAACGTGGCTTTGCCTTAGGGATTTATTCTTCTCTTGGTGGCGGTTTAGGTGAAGCAATGAGTTTTGTCTTGATGCCTCTGATCGCGTTGCTTTTAAGTGATGGTAGAACTATTTTTGGTTATGCTAGTTGGCGAGGATCTACCATAATTATGGCTGGAACCATTTTAGTAATGTCCCTTATAGCTGCATTCTTGCTTCGCTCTGATCCAAAAGATATGGGGCTTGAATCTATCGCAGCAAAAGAAGAAAAAGCAGCGGTTCCATACAAAGAGGCGGTATGGGTGGCAATTAAAGACCCATCTTTTTACTTGATCACAATGTGCTTTTCGGCCTTTACCGTTGGATGCCGCCTGCTACCTGCATGGCTGCCTATGTACGGTACAGCTATGTATTTGCAAACCACCGATATGTCTAAAGCAGAGGCAGTATTAGCCGGTAGCATTGGCGTTACCATGTATATAGCAGGACGGTTGATTGGGACACCGATTGTCGGAAAAGTCTCAGATTATTTATTGGCAAAGTATAATTTTTCTCGTAATTCAATGGTTGCATGGCTTATGGCTTTTTCAGTTGCAATGTTCTACGCATTTACCCATCCAATGCCAAGCGTAACCCTTTTCGCTGTTTTGTCTTTCATCGGCGGCGTCTTAGTCACTGCGTTTCCAATTATTAATGCTATGTGTGCTGAGGCATGGTCTATTGGGGCTGCTGGGTTTAACAACGCGTTGATGAATACCTTTGGTCAGATTATTGCTGCCACGGTACTTGCGATGAGTGGTTTTTGGGCTGTAAAATATTCCGTAAAAGGCGGAGGCTATTGGATGGAGTTTGCTGGTATTTGGTATCTGGGAATCTTAATATTCTCATTAGCTTTTATAGCAGCGATGATTACTGTTTATCGGGAGAAACAACATCGTAAGGCCGCAGTAGTTGAACAGCCCGAGCCCGAGGCTATCTAACAGATGGCTGTAGTAGAGAGAAAATTTTCTCCAGAATTTGTATTAGAAAGTGAACTAAAGTTGGTAAAACAATAGTTCGCTTCCTATACTTAGACTGTACAGTAGGAGATGAATCAGAATGAACGTGACAGCCCAACTAGTGGATAATATTTTCGAGTATTCGAATAAGGTCCCGGATGAGGTCCTCGCTAAAACTCAAGAGCTTGTGCTTGATGCTCTTGGAGTAGCAATAGCAGGATCAAAGACTGCAGAAGGCGAAATTATAGCAAAATTTGTGCAGGATATGAGGGGGACCGGACAAGCTACCGTTATTGGTATGGAAAATCCTATGGATCCTGTGAGAGCGGCGCTGGCCAACGGGACAATGGGTTACAGCATTGGTCTGACTGATACTCATGCTCTGTCAATTACACATCCCGGTTCTGCAATTATACCAGCTGCCCTTGCTGTGGCGGAGCAAGAAGGTCGATCAGGAGAAGAGCTATTAAAAGCAATTACTTTGGGATATGAGGTCGTTACCAGGTTAGGAAGAGCTATTAATCCATCCCACAGAGCCAGAGGTTTTCATACATCTGCTACCTGTAATCCATTCGGCGCAGCCACGGCTGCCGCATTGCTTTTGGGCTGCACCAAAGAACAATTGACCTGGGCATTAGGCATTGCCGGGAGTACATCCAGTGGACTTTTTGAATTCCGGCAAAATGGAGATATGACTATGGCTTTTCATGGCGGATGGCCGGCTCAAAGCGGGGTAACAGCCGCCTATATGGCAAAGAAAGGTTTTACCGGACCAAAAACGATACTGGAAGGACAGGATGGATTCTTCAAAGCAATGTCAGATAAACATGATGCGGTCATTATTAACCAGGACTTTGGTAAGCGTTTTAGTGTAGAAGCTATGTCACTTCGCGCATACTGCGCGTGCCGCTATGCACATACTGCTATCGAAGCCATCGGAAAAATGAAAAAGCGCAGAAATGGCATAGCTGCAGCGGATTTGCAAGAGATTACCGTTTATACTCACAAAACCGCTATAGATCAAGAAACTGAACCAAATACATTGGTAGGAGCACGGCTGTGCACGGTATTTAATTTAGCTTTGGCAATTTTGTATGGTCCTAAGTTAACTGAGATTCAGCAGTCTGATTTACATGATGAAAAAGTTCTGGAAGTATATAAAAAGATAAAAGTTATCGAAGATCCAAACATGACCGCTCAATTCCCGCAGCTTTGGACATCAAGAGTGGCAGTTAAATTCACAGACGGAACTATGGATGAAGAAACCATGGATTATGCTAAGGGAGATCCTGCAAATCCAATGAGTAGTGAAGAAATTACAAATAAATTTCAATTTATTACAAGTTCGGTAATGACCCCGGCCAAAGCAGAAGGATTCTTAAACAAGATAAACCGGCTAAGATCCATATCTGTAAGGGAGTTAATGCAGACTTTGGCAAAAATCTAAATTAGAGAAACTAAAACAGTCCAATCCTTAGTGGGCTCACTATGCTTGGCTTTGGTTATAGTTATTTCATGTGGTATTTGATGTTAAGTACGTTGGTTAAAAATTTTTTTTAAGGGCGTTCATTGCCTCTGTAAATCTTCTATGATTTCTATTGACATTGCAAGCATCTACTCGCCGAGGATATTGATGAAATGTATTTGTTATGAAAATATATACGTATTTTGCTAGCTCTCAGGGAGGAATAGTGAATCAGTATGAAAAATCCGATGTTAACGGGGCTTACGCTGAAAAATATTCAGACAAAACTCACTGTTTGGATTCTCCTTATCTTCTTAATCTCTCTAAGTGCTTTGGGTGAATTGAACTACCTAAAAGCCAGAAATCTGCTGATGGATAGTGTAAAAGACAACATCTCAATGCAAGCAATGGATTCAGGCAGAGAGATAAGTGACTGGCTTGACGCCCGCAAATCAGAAATGGTTATGATATCCCATGCGCCGGTTTTTCTTACTGGCGATGAAAAAGCGATAGAGTCTTACTTGGCTGCCTTCGCTAAGGTAAACAAGGCATATTTCAGTGTTACATATGTTAATCTTTCAAAAGAGTATATCACCTCTAATGGAGAGAGGGGTAATCTCGGCAATCGTGCTTATCTGCCACGAGTCTTTAGCGGGGAAACAGTAATTACTGATCCGTTAATAGCGAAGAGGGCCGGACGCTTATCTTCCGTAGTCTCTGTTCCTATTAAGGCTGACGGAAAGGTTGTCGGAGCCATCAACGGAACGGTCGATATGGATGCCATTATAAATCAGGTGCTAGAGGTAAAAGTTGGTCAGACAGGGTATGCCTTTGTCAACCAGCAAGATGGTTTAACGATTATTCACCCCAACAAAGATGTTGTAATGAAGAGTAATCTTCTCAAGGACCAGGATGCTCCGACAGAAGTCCGGGATTTGTATCAAAGTATGGCAAACGGTGAAACCGGGTTTGTCCATTACCGGCAAGACGGGGTGGATAAGATCGCAGCATTTGCCCCAATAGGCGGTGTTAACTGGTCATTAGCGGTGACCGTACCGACAGCCGAGGTGACCGGCGCTGTTTCAGAGTTGACAACCGTCACCGTCGAAATTATTGTCGTTGTATTGATTATAGCTACAATCATTATCGCCTGGCTATCACGGCGAATTGCTAAGCCTATTCATGACTTGGAGACGGTGGCTAACCGGATTGCCTCTGGCGATATTGCCAGCACGAAACTGGGTATTACTTCAAATGACGAACTTGAACGTTTAGGACAAAGTTTTGAAAAAATGGGTGATAATTTGCGACAATTAATTCAACGAATTCTTAATACTACAGATCAGGTTGCCGCTTCATCGGAAGAGTTAACGGCAACTGCAGAGCAGTCGGCACAAGCTGCTAATCAAGTAGCAACTGTTATTACCCAGACAGCTCAGGGAGCCGAACGGCAGTCTCAGACTGTAGATAAAGCAGTGAATCTAGTTGAGCAAATTGCTAATGGGGCGGCCGAAGAAGCAAAAAATACCAATAATGCTGCTGATATGACGCAGCGGGCAGTCAATATAGCAACGGATGGCAATCAGGCAGTAGCCACAGCCATTGAGCAGATGAATCGGATTCAAACTACAGTGGGTGATTCGGCCAAAGTCGTTTCAGAATTGGGAGAATGGTCTAAGGAAATCGGGAAAATCGTTGGGACAATTTCCAATATTGCCGGTCAAACCAACCTGTTGGCGCTTAATGCAGCCATTGAGGCAGCCAGGGCAGGCGAACATGGCCGGGGATTTGCTGTTGTTGCTGAAGAGGTGCGAAAACTGGCAGAAGACTCTCAGGTTGCAGCGAAACAAATTGCTTCGCTGATCAAAAGAATTCAGGAAAAAACCGATACTGCTGTAATGGCAATGACAAATGGAACAACGGAAGTACAAAAAGGGACCGAAGTAATCGATAAGGCAGGCGACGCTTTCCAAAATATAATGGAGCAGGTACAAACAGTTGCTATAATTACCCAAGGAGCATCCGAGGGATTGATACAGTTCGCGGCAAATAGCAGGCAAGTACTGGTAGCTATAAAAGAGGTCGATGCTGTTAGTCGCGAGATTTCCAGCCAGGCGCAGAACGTCTCTGCCGCGAGTGAAGAACAGTCAGCATCCGTGGAAGAGATTGCTGCTTCCAGCAGGGGACTGGCAGCCTTGGCGGAAGAACTGCAGGCGGCGGTACGCCAGTTTAAAATGTAGGATCTGTTTTTTTGGAGCAAGTGCCATAATAGGAGATTATCTCGCTAAGTATGCTGGTGTGCATATGATGCTGATGGGAGCAAGCCCTCAAAAAGATCTTGCTAAACTGATTTTGCAGTGTGTTCGAGCAAGACAGTGGAGATTCTTTTCCAAGCACGAACTACTTTTAGCCATTTGAAGTCGGGTAAGGAGCGCACAAGAATCAGATGAACCCTTGAGAACTCTTGTAGAGCGTGGTTTTATCCGAAGTGTGGCAGAAACAAAATACAAAGATTTATTGTTAGATAGAAAATACATTAAAATAGGCTGGTCAACTATGAAGTTTAAATTAAATGATTATCATAGATTTACATCAGATGAAGATTTCCAGACAATAGAATTTAACGATAAGTCTGATAGTAAAGCACATAAGCCATGTAATAAAGGGTAGCGATTTTATATTTGCTCCTACTAAGCTAGTATTGAGACGATCTCATCATTTTTTGAAAAAATGCGGAACGATTCCAGAGTATTACTGTCAAAAAACCAAAAGACTGAGTAGACTAAAACTACCTGAGATCTTAATAAATTATGGATCTTTTAGATCCAATTGACTGATAAAACTGTGAAAAACAGCCGTTTGCCAACTTCAAAACCGTTCGTTCGGCACTAATCTGTCGTTGGTGGGTTCGATTCCTACACACTCCCGCCATAAAGTAATCAAGGCTTCTGAGGTTTTTGCCCCGGGAGCTTTTTGTTTTTATGAACGTATTGATAAAGCTCAAAAGAAAGAGCCGCGTTAGCGGCGATATCTTACTGGTATACTTGAGTTGCGTACCGCAAGCAAAGCATAAGATACAACCTGGTCAGCTTTGGGCTTGCTAAGTCCGAAAGGGTAGAGCAAATTGAGTATTTCTCTTTGAAACTTTTTTTCGTCAAAGTCAATAACCATACTATCACCTCAATATAGTATACGAATTATGTGATAAGGAGGTGAGAGCATGACTTGGGAAGATCTTTGTCAGTTTGAGCAATGAATAAATTCCATGAAAAAAAGAATAGCCGTCTTCAAGCGGAAAGCTGGGGAGCGGCCAGAGAAATTTCTTATTCTTGTTCGGGTATTTCGGATGGATCAAATTCTTGAAATCCGCGTGCGTTTTGCGGCGACGGACGACAAAATCCAATCGGTGCTTTTGGCCGTTCCGGATCTGGGCGTTTTACAGCAATCAACAGAAAGCTAACCTGATTTAAGTGTTGTACTAACTGCACATTCGACTTATCTGGTAAAACTCCGTCAAACCAAATAATACTGGGATTCATATACCCCATACGGGCAACGCTAAATTGAATAGATTGACCAAAGCATACAAGTTGCATACCAACTTCGTGATCTTTGTCTAGAGTTTGTTCAAACCTTCTTATTTGCTGAACCAGTTGGTAAAAAACATATTCAGATGTGTACGGTTTATTAATTTCATTCATTTGATCCTTAAAGCTTGGAGTTTGGGGGATACGTAAATCAGAAAATAATATTCCTCGCGGAAGATCATTGTTATCCAATATATTACCTCCTTTTGAAACCGGCTTATTAAAATCCATATGTTGAAAGGATGCTAAACATGCCCGTTCAAAAGAAATCGACGCTAGTGTACCTTTTGGTGATAGCGGTTATTGATAAGCTTTTGCAAGTTGTAAGCGTGATAAGGCCTGAAACAAAAAAATCCGCTATGTGAACGAGCTTCGATGTTTGAAGCAAGAGCCGCATCCTTGATAATCGGCATTTTTGTGGCGAAAATCAATCCTATTTTGCGTCTGAATTTAATAGTTTGCTTTAATAAGGCCAGGCTTACTTTTCTCTATATATAGCTTAGAAAATGAAACTTCTCCTGCCATAAACAAAGTGGTATATTTTACACTAGGATATATAGAAACACTGCTTGTGGTGCGCAGGGAAGAGGGAAATAAATGAATAGGGGAATGATCACACTCATGTGCCTAGGATTGTCGATTGGCCGAGTTTCAGATAGCTTGACTGAACGGCTGCTGGGTGAGTATATACAAGAAGGGCGCGTAGTCCTGCGAAATACGTCAAAGAAAGTGGCTGCGGCATTTAGCGACCGAAAATGTTACCAGTGCGGTTGCTGCTGCAAGGAAATGCCTTGCCTATACGGAAACTGGGATGAAGCCACTCAGCAATGTTTATATTTGGAGGTAGCAGAGGAGTTTTCCCAATATAGTACATATCGCTGCTCGCAATACGACACAATTGTTCGCCAAGAATCTACTAAGAAATATCCGATGTTCGGAGGCGGCTGCGGCCGGCCTTTGCTAAATCCAGATCGGGATAAAATTAAACAGTATAAGCTTTAATGTAGTAACGTCCTGGGTAGGCTCGATTCCTACACGCTCCCGCCAATAGTAAAAACAAAAGCTTCTGGGGATTTTTCCTCAGAAGCTTTTGTTTTTGATGACATATTATGGAGCAATTGATTTAAAAAAACACCTTACAATTAGATATATTACATCATGTTTGAATGCTGAAAAAATTAGGTTTTCTGCAACCGGATCAAAGGGTTGAAATTTCACATTAGGGAAATAGCGTAAGTATATTTCTGTAATTATACTGTAAATTAAGTTTTGGCCTATCTACTTTAATAATATCGATCTTCGAGACTTGATGCACCAAGAGAATGTATGTAGTTGATTTTTTTATGCCATAGAGTATATTTCTAACCTACTTAATGTTTTCTCAAGAGAAGAAGGAATGCCGTAGCAGCACCCAGCGCAGCTACAGCGCTTAGAAAGGCAATCCCGCTTTCGGTGTGACCTGTTGCACCAATTACAAGGCCAACCGCTAACGGTGCAAAGCCTGAAAGTGCGTTTGAAAGCCCTACCAGTATTCCGGAAGCGGTACTTATAATCTTGCCTGGAACAAGGTCTTGGAGCAGTGTATATGCAGCTGGGGTCCCGAAGGACATAAATCCCATCCCTAGGGCAATAAATACCGCTGACATTACATTGCTAGTTGCTGCAACAGAAGAATATATGCCGGTACCTAGACCAATCATCGCAATCAGAAGAATTGGCGCTCTCCGACCGAAAGAATCCAGGACAAACCCGGAGATCAGCTTGGTGAAAAACCCCATTACTCCTGGCAAAGAAGCTAATGCACCCATTGCCGCCCAGGAAAATCCGCGCGCATTCTTAAGATAGGCCGGTAACCAAGTCATAACGCCAAAATATACAAAGGATTGGCAGCACATGAACAGAACCAGCAGCCAAAAAGAAGTGTTTTTGGTTAAGGATTTTATATTTTGTTTAAAGGTGCCTTGTTCCAACTCCCCATGGGTATTTTTTTCCGTGACCAACCCGGATTCGATAAGCTCAAGTTCTGCACTATTAACCCTGCTATTTTGACGGGGTGTGTCAGCTGTAAAAAACCATAGCAATGCCAGTGGAATCAGACCGATTAATGCCAACCCAAAGAAGCTAAAGCGCCAGCCGGCGAAATAAATCAGTGCTGAAACTAAAGGCATACTAACAACAGGTGCTAAGGTTATTCCCATTGACCAAACCATATTTGCTCTGCCGCGTTCTTTTACCGGAAACCAGTTTTTCACAAAAGTATTTTGCATCGGATAATGCAGGCCTTCTCCAATTCCCAAAAGAATTCTGGAAACAATCAGAAGCGCAAATAGGGATGTCAGACCACCTATTACGAGCGATAGGATCCATATAACCACAGCAATGAGCATTGCCTTGCGGGGGCCTAAGTAGTCACCCAAGGGGGCAAGCAAAAAACTGCATGTCCCATAAGCAAACAGGAAGGCCGTCATGAGCATCCCCATTTTCATTGGCTGACCTGCTAATTGCATATCATTTAAAAAATGTGGGTCAGCTATCAACACCGAGATATTAACTCGGTCAATAAAAGCAATCAGCAGTGTGATCAGCAAAATAAATGATAACAAGTGTCTCTGACTTGTCGGCTTTTGATTCGTAGTTCTTTCTGGTATTTGTTCCACTTAGCATCCTCCCTATTAGCTGCTGCACCTGTATCACGAAGCGTCCTTTGGTCGGATTTTGCTCGCTGCCTATTACGTGGTTATGCTCGAGTTGTACCGATTGAATGAACACAAAACAGACCGATAATACAAGTGTGCATACACCTCTTCCACAAAGTTGCTCCCGAAGTTACTGGTTATGTTCATTCATCACCCTGGGTATGTTGACCGATTTCCCTGGATAGTTACCTCGTGGCTACGGTGTGCACAGACCGTACCACTCTTAGTGACACAAATTAACCAGTTTCCTGTTGCCTCCGGCAACGCATGTTTATCTAAAACTGCAAAATGCATGCCAAAAATAGTATTCTTGGTGCGGAGGATTTGGTTGAGCTTATCAAAAGGGAGGTATTTATTTGATCTTTTACCGTAAACTTTTTTAAAATTTTTTTAAAAAACTGATTTATTATAAAACAAGAAAAAAGAGATTTATCCCAAAGTGTAGATTGCTTCTATTTTTGTATTACAAAATTAGAAGTAATCCATGATAATATGTATCGTAAATGAAGACAAATCAATTCTTGTTCAATTGCGGGTAGTGTATAGCAAAGTCTCCTATCGTAGATGGTTTTGATACTACATGGGGGACTCTTTAATTTTTGCTTTGATGGATATTAACTCTGTTGGCAGCTTTCCTGGCGTCTTTCTTACGCAAAACTAGCACCATAGCGCCGTTACACTTTACGCAAAAGCGGGTTGTTTCTTTTGAAAGTTATAGAGGTAAATTAGGTTCTTGTTTATAGTATTTTCCTGTTTATATCCATAGGATTAGATACTTGGCATAATATTTGCTTATAAATATAGTTGTATTGGTTTAGTACAATTTTCATAAAAGGAGGGATACAATGCATGCAAACATTTTTGCAGGGCTAAAAGCCGTCGACTTTACAATGAACACTGTGGGGCCATATTTATGCGTTCCTCTGTCCGCTTATGGTGCAGATGTTGTTAAAATCGAAAACCAAAACGGAGATAGTCAAAAAAACTTCTCCCCTCTACTGGCTGGTATTTAAGTCGGATTTATTGGGATAACAGAGGGTAAAGGTCAGCCGACTTGCTGAAAATGAGCCGGAAGGGATAGCAATAGCGAAGAATAAATTGATGAATATTAATTAATTTTTTGAGGTGTAAGTATGCAGATTATAACATGTTTTAAAGTAGTGCCGGAAGAGCAAGACATTACCATAAACTCTAACGGCGATCTCTCGTTTGACAGGGCAAAACTAGCGATCAGCAATTATGATATCAATGCGATTGAGGCTGGAACCCAATTGGTTGAGGCGCATGGCGGAACACTGGTGGGTATTAGCGCCGGCGCAGCCAGTATTGACGAATCCAAATTAAAGAAAAGCGTTTTGTCCCGGGGACCGGAAAGTTTGTATTTAGTGGCTGATAACAGCTTGGCCGATATGGACACGCACCAGACCGCAACTGTTTTAAAAACGGCTATTGACAAAGTAGGCCAGTTTGACCTCATTCTTTGCGGCGAAGGCTCGGCCGATCTGTATGCCCAGCAGGTCGGAGTTCAGCTTGGCCAGTTACTTAACCTTCCCACGATCAACAGTGTCAGCAGAATTACTATTGATGGTAAGAATGTTATTGTAGAACGCACACTGGAAAATGAGGTGGAGATTCTGGAAAGCTCATTACCAGCGGTACTTTCCGTCACATCTGATATTAATGTGCCGCGTATCCCGAGCATGAAGCAAATTTTAGCAGCCGGGAAGAAAGCGGCCATTACTTGGAATACTGCTGACCTTGGCCTGCATCAAGCGATAAAATCCGTTGAGAATCTGGAAACGAAGGCCCCTCAGCAAGCCGAACGCAAGCAGGACATCTTGGAAGGCGATTCAGATGAGGCTGTTAAAAAGTTCCTGGAAAAAATTATTAAAGAATTGAAGTAAAGGTGGTCACAACTATGAAAATACTGGTTTTTGCTGAACGGAATACGGCGCTGGCCGAGCTGTGCAGCGGTGCACGCAGTCTGGGAGATCAGATCGAGGCTATCGTTATTGGCGCGCCGGGAACCCTTGCAGCAGATAAAATCTGGTCTATCCCGGTCCAGGACAATGTGATGCTGGAGGATTATACCGAGTCCATTGCCGCTGTCATGGATGTAGCGGCAGCCGATATACTGCTGATCGAGTCTTCGAAACGCTGCAAGTTGATCGCAGGCCGTCTTGCCGCCATGAAAGGCTCCAGTGCTATAACCGATGTCATGGAAATTGCTGACAATCTGTCAACCAAGCGCATGGTTTATGGCGGAGTGGCAGTCCGCAAGGAAAAAGCGGTGGCAGGTACGGCAATTGTCATCACGGGCCCGGGTGTATTAACCGGCGCAGCCGCAGCGACAGGTCAGGGTATCGTGGAGACTGTCGCCTATATTGATCCTGTTTCCAAGGTTAAAGTAGTCAGCAGAGAACAAAAACCCAAAGTTTCCGTAAACTTGTCTGCTGCCAAAAAGATTATCGGTGTGGGGCGGGGAGTTGCCAAGCAAGAAGACTTAACCATGATTCGCGAATTGGCTGACGCCATCGGCGCCGAACTGGGCTGCACCAGACCTATCGCAGAGGCCGAAAAATGGCTGCCCAAAGAAACTTATATCGGTGTATCGGGTCTGATGCTGGCTCCGGAGCTTTATATTGCGGTCGGTATTTCCGGACAAATCCAGCACACGGTTGGCGTCAACCGATCGAAGGTGATTGTTGCCATTAACAAAGACAAAAATGCGCCGATTCTTAAGCAAGCCGATTACGGTATTGTCGGTGATCTGTATAAAGTGGTGCCGGCATTGATAAGTCAATTAAAATAGTCAATATTAGTTTTAGTTTGAATATGGTGAGATTGGAAAGGGTGTTACAATGGCTGATGAAAAATTTGACGCCATAGTTGTAGGCGGCGGTATAGCCGGCACAGTCGCAAGCTATCTGCTCGCCAAGGAGGGCCTGGAAGTACTGCTGGTAGAACGGGGCAATTTTGCCGGCAGCAAAAATGTGAGCGGTGGCAGAATCTATAGTCACAGTCTTGAAAAAATCTTTCCGGACTTTGGCCGGGAAGCACCGGTGGAACGCAAGATTACCCGGGAAAAAATCAGCCTTATGACAAAAGACAGTAGTGTAACCTTGGATTTCTATTCAGGTTCCTTGGGAAAACAGGGTAGTGATTCCTATTCCGTATTGCGGAGTGTATTTGACCAGTGGCTGGCGGAGAAAGCGGAAGAAGCAGGTGTCCAGATTATCACCGGTATCCGGGTTGATGATTTAATTGTCCGCGAGGGTAAGGTTTGCGGAGTTGTCGCCGGTGAGGATGAATTGGAGGCTGACGTTACTATTCTGGCTGATGGAGTAAACTCGCTCTTGGCGCAAAAAATCGGTTTTTGCCGTGAATTGCTGCCAAACCAGGTTTCCGTGAGCGCTAAGGAAGTTATTGAGTTGCCCCGGGAAGTGATCAACGACCGCTTCAACTGTCAGGACGAAGAAGGAACCGCCTGGCTGTTTGCCGGAGCTCCTTCCGGCGGCCGGAGCGGCGGCGCTTTTTTATATACCAATAAAACCAGCCTTTCTCTCGGTATTGTCTGTACACTAAGTGATTTAATCAAGGGTGATAAATCAGTGCCGCAGCTGCTGGAGGAGTTTAAACAGCATCCGGCTATTGAGCAGCTGGTAAGAGGCGGAAAGCTTGTTGAATATTCGGGCCACCTCATTCCGGAAGGGGGGCTGGCAATGGTTCCCAAGCTGGTTGGCAACGGTGTGCTGGTGATTGGGGATGCAGCCGGATTTTGTATAAATGTCGGTTATGCAGTGCGCGGGATGGACCTGGCGGTCACCTCAGCCGAGTGCGCCGCCCAAGCCGTCTTGGCGGCAAAAGATAAACAAGACTATAGTGAAGCAACGCTCAAACTGTATCAAACAAACCTGGATAAGAGTTACCTTATGCAGGATTTAAACTTGTATAAGAATTTACCGCACTTCATGGAAGCAACACCGCGCATCTTCGACGGCTATCCCCAGATGGCGGCGGATATATTGACTGATTTGTTTGTGGTTAACGGGCAGCCGGCTAAATCGATGCCAAAGCATATATTTAAACATGTTCGGAAAATTGGTATTGCCAACCTCATGCGGGATGGCTGGAAGGGAGTAAGGGCGCTATGAGTGCGGTCAATGTAGATCAAAAACTTGGCTTAAACAAATTTTACGTGGATGAAGACAATGCTCATATCGTTCTAAAAGCCGATCCTGACAGGCAAGAGTTGCAAAAGCTGGTGCTGGCCTGTCCGGCTGGCTTATATAAGGTAAATGAGAACGGGACCATTCAGTTCGACTATGCCGGTTGTATAGAGTGCGGTACATGTCGGGTGCTTTGCGGCAGTACTATCCTGGAGAAATGGGAGTTTCCTGTGGGAACTTTGGGCGTTGAATTCCGGTGGGGATAGCCATACGAACACAAATTAACTGAATGACAATGTCAAAATGGATTATCAATATTGTCTGGAAAAATACCGAGGAAAAACCCGCTTTCAGGCCGCAGGGCAAGGAAGCGGGTTTTTCCATGTTTCAAATAGTTAAGTTGTATACTCGTGCCAGGTGGAAATAAAGGATCAGGAGTCTTTGATATCTTGCTCCAGCTTGTAGCAGAGCGCGCGCCTTGACATATTCAGATAATTCGCGGCGTCTGTCTTATTGCCATTTTTGATTTCCAGGGCTTTATAAATCACTTTATCCGTAAACTCTTTCAAATCAAATTTTTCAGCCGGAAGAATAAAGTTGTCGGGATTAATGACAAGTGGGGAAACTTTCGGGGAAACTTCTGCGGTTTGCTCATTTTTGTTGATCGCACCTAAGTGTTCAGGGCGTACTTCAACGTCATCGTACATAAAGGTTATCCATTCTACAACATTTCGCAGTTCACGGATATTCCCGGGCCATGGATAAGAGCGGAGGATATCGGCTGCTGCAGCACTAATGGCAGTAAACCGCTTTCTTCTAAGTTGTGTGAATTCCTTCAGGAATATCGTGGCTAATGGCAGAATTTCATCAGACCGTTCCCGTAAAGGCGGCAGTACAATATGGCCTACCTTAAGGCGGTAATACAAATCTTTGCGAAAACTGCCATTTGAAACCATGTCGGATAAATCTTCGTTCGTAGCGCAAACAATGCGAACATCAGTGGTAAGTTTTTTAACACCCCCTACCCGATAATAGGTTTTTTCCTGGAGAACACGCAGTAATTTACTCTGGAGTTCCAGCGGCATCTCACCTATTTCGTCTAAAAACAGAGTCCCGCCGGCAGCCATATCCAGCTTGCCCTTTTGCCCTTTTGTCAAACCGCCGGTGAACGCTCCCGCTTCATAGCCGAATAGCTCGCTTTCAAACAAGCTGGACGTGAAGGCCGCGCAGTTTATATCAACGTAAGGGGCAGGATGTGTATCTTTGCCGTAATGGATCATTTTGGCGATAATTTCCTTGCCTGTTCCTGTCTCGCCTTGAATCAAGACAGGTATAGAACGCTCAGTATGATACTTGTACGCCTGGTCAACAATTTGACGCATGGATTCGGAAAAAACGCCAATATTCCCTATGCCAAATTGTTTGGCCATAATTGTTTTTAGTTGGGATAACTCACGTTGCGTTTCTTCCGTGGCAGCCTTTACTTCGCTGTCAAAGTGGTTGCTGAGTCGCCGATTTTCCCGTAAAAGGTTCTGATGTTCTGCAATCCTTTCTGTCAGTACCGCCAGCTCATCCATATTAATGGGCTTTAGGAGATAGTCGTATGCACCGGCCCGCAAAGCGTGAATCGCTGATTCCATGTCGCCGTGTCCAGTGAAAAGTACAATGTCAGCATTTGGCCTGGAAGGCATGGCGGAAATGGTTTTTAGCAATTCGAGGCCCGACATTTTTGGCATTTTGATGTCAGAAAGTATCATGCCAAAATCCATTGTTTTGAATGCTGTCAAAGCTTCTTCGCCATTGGCGCATTCCAGAACATGGTGGCCAAGCTGGCGCAAAAACATGGCAATCCATTCACGCCCGGTTTTATCATCATCCACAAGCAAAATATTCACCTTATATAGCCTCCTGTGTTTACTTCAACCAAGTAGGAATTCTATTCGAAAGGCAGCGCCGGCCGGTAAATGCTCCCTAATGCGTGTTTCCCAATATGCCTGGATTATAGCTTCAGATGGGGCTTTAACCCCACCTGAAGTTTAGCCGCCCTTATCCAGGAGCTTAGCCCCACTTATCTCACGCTTATAGAAGCAGGAGTCTTAATGCGGGTTAGTTACAGGATAAATTCAGTTGGGACCTTCCTCGTATTCATACCATTATTATAACTTAGTTTTTTCTTTTGTGTATGCCGGTGGTTTTATTATACTTTCAGGGATACTTTCCGTGAATTTTCTGCTATGTTTTGTTGATAGATAGGCAAATCCACCCGGAAAGTGGCTCCTCCCCAGCCATTGTTTGCTGCGTAAATGGTCCCGTCGTAGGAAAGAATAATCGACTTAATGATTGCTAGACCCAGCCCCATTCCATCACCGGAAGCGTTGGTGCTAAAGAAAGGTTCAAACAGTTGATCTTTAATATCGTCAGCTATTCCGGGACCGTTATCCGACACCTCAATTGTAACATAGTCATTAATTGAAGTAGAAATAATAATTTTTTTATCTTTTTGCTCAACTGATTGCAATGCATGAAAAGCATTTATCACTAAATTGATTACTATTTCCTCAAGTCCGGTAGGAGTTGTGAAAACAGGCGGCAGATTATCCGCTAGTTTCTTTTCTAATTGAATATTATGGGAGGATAGCTGGGTTTCCAACAAACTTAAGGTGTCTTCGATAATGTTGTTTAAGTCGCATGGCGCCCGCAGCGATGAATTTTTGCTATGCAGAAAGCCGCGGACGTGTTTGACGATTTTGTCGATTTTATCGGCCTGCATGGAAATATCGCTAATTGCATGGAGAAGAGCCGGTGTTTCGTATTCAATTCCTTTTCGTTGCCAAAATTGAATGCCATCTGTAATTACTTTTATCGTGTTTAACGGCTGGTTAATTTCATGAGAAATGCTGGCAGCCATTCTGCCCAATGAAGTTAACTTTTCGGCTTGTGCGAGTGTTTCTTTTGCTTGCAGCTTATGCAATTCTGCTTGTTTACGATCAGTTATGTCGCGGATGGTGCTGAAGATAACGATTTTCTCCTCAATCGGTACACATACGGAACTGACTTCTACCGGGAAGGTTAAGCCATCCCGCCGGTGGTGTTCTGTTTCTAACAAATAGCCATCCTGCGAAGCCATTATCGGAGTGAGTGTATGCGCAGGGTTGGCGGCGGCAGCCGGCTGCGGCTCAAAAGAAGGACTGATTCGCATTGTAAGAAGTTGCTCGCGGGTATAGCCATACGCGTTTTCCGCTGCTGGATTTGCCTCGATAATTTGCCCGTCAGGACGGGAAATAAGAATGATGTCATTTGTACGCTGATAAAGAAACTGGTAACGTTGCAGTACGGATTCCGCCTTTTTCCGTTGTGTAAGGTCGTGAAATCCGATAATAAAATGTGTAGTTTCATCCGTATCGTTTTTTACCGGAGTGACTGCAATTTCAAATGGAGCTAATGAACCATCCCGTTTATATAAGGTAAATTCATTTATCCAGGCTGATCCGGTTAAGGCGACAGATTGAATTTCGGCAAATATTGCAGCATCTTGATTAAAAGGTTTAATTGTTGCGGGAAAATGCAATTTTAAAACAGATTGATAATCTGGTCGAATCAAATCGACGAAAGCCGGGTTATTCCATTCAATGATAAAATTCCGGTCGGTAATAAGAGTCGCATTGGTTGTTGAATGTAGTCCGGTGGTAATAAGCTGCAGTTGCTGCTTTTTAATGGCATCATTAATAGCGAGCGCAATTTGTTCGGCAAACAATTCAATTTCACAGACTACCCTGCTGCTAAAGAAGTACTGGTAGTTTGAATAGATTACCAGTGTACCCAGCGTATTTCCCTTCGTTTTAAGGGGAAATGCTGCCACGGAACGTATTTTGCGTGCAATTAATCTGTCTAACCAAGGTTGAATCTGAAAGTTGGCTTTCTCCACATCGACAATTAAGGTTTTTCCGCTGCGAATAACCTTACCGGTGGGCCCTTGCCCTTCCGGGGTGTCGTCCCACCGGACGCCGTGTAACTGAATAAGCTGGTTTTGAACTCCCTCCACTGCGCTGATGCTGACGGTGCCGTCATGCTCCTTTAATCCGATCCAGGCAAAATTAAAACCATAGATATCAACGAGCTTGTTGCAGGCATGAGAAAGAATGGATGTGAGCGGTTTATCTTCCATTACCATTAGTGCTACTTCTTTTAAAAGATCATTACGTGCTTCTAATTGTTGTTCATAAGTTATATTGCGCGCAATTCCGTTTATTTTGATTAAGTCGCCATGTTCGTTGAATGTGGGGAGATTAATATGTTCGATCCAAATCATTGCTGAGTTTTTAGGCCAAATTCGTGTAATCATCGGTTTTCCCGGAGATTCGGCAATTGTCCGGAGAAAAGATGAAACAGATTGCCTGTCGTCCTGATGAATAATGCGAAGCCCTAACTTGTGGTTTTCGTAAAAGTCATTTGGTGAATAACCGGTTAAAGTTTCGATTTCCGGACTGACATAGTCTAATTTTACTGTTGGCAATTGATGAAATGAATACACGATGCAGTCCGTTTTTTCAACAAGGGTGCGCAGCAACACCTCGGCTTCAGAAGCTATTGTGATTTCCTGCAGGTAGTAGCTTCGAAAAATTGCAACAGCGCATACTAGCTGAGCAAGACTAGCCATACGGTATATCCATATCCATGCCCAATACCAATCCCCCTGGTTGCTTAGTAAATTAGTCAGATTTAGAAATCCCCAGATGGTCGCAGCAGCTGCGGTTATCAGTATTGAAAAGAGGTTTTTTGTCTGTATTACTATGTTACTATAGGCAATGGCGCCATATACAGCCAATAAGAATGCCGATGGCAAGAGAATAGTGATATGGTTTGGAACAAGATAGAGGAAGCCTAGTGTAAACCCAATCAGACAAAGGATTGGGACGATTTTCCATGCCTTATGGTACTTCCTGTTAATAAAAAAACCCGACAAAATAAGATAGCAACTGAGCAGTTTGGTTGATAAACAAGTGAAGGTAATGGTAGTTTGGTCTGCTTGGATAAAACCCAGTTCGAAGATATCTGCAAGCAGATTAAATAACCAGCCTAACAGCCAGAGTGTGTTAGGGGCATTACGTCTCATCATAAATAATAAAAATAATAGTACGACCGAAATCGTTGAGAATAGAAGCTGCATTATCGAAAAAAATGCAGGCGGAATAGACAGGTCACTCAAGTACATAGCTTGCCTCCCTGGTAAAAAAAAATTCTACATACAAGTACTTAAAAAAAGCACATTCGACATTATTCGTGTAAATGTTTTGAATTTCCTTTATAGGTATAATAGTATAAATTGTTGAATAGATGACTTTTTTAGTACGAAGCTTAAATAAGGAGCTTGCCTATAAGAATGAAAAAACAATGGATAATTGTTTTTTTTGCTTTTGGACACCCTGCCAATTTTAAAATACTGTATATTTTTGTATTACACTTTTGAAAGTATCTACACTTTTTGAATATCAAAAGCAGCTTTGAAATTATGAAAAGAGATTTATTGATAATTTAAGATGAAAAATAACCCTAGATAAAACTACTTTGTGCATAGGCTGGTGTTCTCGGGTAGCCGAATTTAGTCTTGGTTGGCATGGTTCTTGCGATTGATATATTATGGCTGTGTCAACAATTATTCATAAGGCAGGAGGAGATGAGGCAAGTGGATAACCAGAAACCTTTAAGTGGGTACCGCATTATTGAATTGGCGACTTTTGTTGCAGCGCCTGCATGTGCCCGGATTTTAGGAGATTGGGGTGCCGATGTTATTAAGGTGGAAAGTCCGGACGGTGATGCATGGCGGACTTACGGCCAGACGATGTTAATGCCTGCGAATGAAGATGAGAATCCGGCTTGGGAAATTGCCAATGCCAATAAGCGGGCAATCGCCTTAGATTTAAAAAAAACGGAAGGGCAAAAGGTGCTTCACGATTTATTGCAGACAGCCGATGTATTTATTACCAATAACCGGATAGAAGCTTTGAAAAAATTGAATTTGGATTACGAAAGCCTTAAAGCAAGGTATCCCCGGTTAGTTTACGGCATTGTAACCGGGTTTGGCGAAACAGGGCCGGACGTTAACCAACCTGGATTTGATACTGTTGCCTTCTGGGGCCGTAGTGGATTTTTAGCTGATTTGGTTCCCGACGGGGCGTACCCGGTTTATAGTCCGGCTGCCTTTGGCGATTTAGCAGTAGGAACCATATTGTGCGGCGGAATAAGTGCGGCTCTTTTGAAACGAGAGAAAACCGGCAAAGGTGATAAAGTCAGTATTTCTTTGTTCGGTACGTCGGTATGGCTTGCAGGTTTAATGATTACTTCGACTCAATCCCGCTATCAGAACAAGTATCCCAAAGATCGGCTGGAAGGCAATCCGATGGTAATTCCCTATCGGACTAAAGACAAAGAATGGATATTCTTGTCTGTTCTCGACTTTGACCGCTATTGGCCGGCGCTTTGCAAAATAATTGAGCGGGAGGATCTCCTTGCTGATGACAGGTTTAAAACCAGACTCGATATGTTAGCCAACCGGGCTGCCCTCATTCCTGTTCTGGAGGAAGCATTTGCGACTAAGGACATTGCTGAATGGGTTACTCGCTTGCGGGCAGCAGACATTGTTCATGTACGGCTGCAGCATTTTAAAGACATTGAAAATGATCAGCAAGCATGGGCTAATGATTATATATATGAAAATACTTATGCCAACGGGGCCAAGGCGGTACTTCCCGGCTCGCCGATTCGGTGGGCTGAGGGCGGTTCGCTTCCTGAACAGAGTAGTCCGCTGTTAGGCGAACATACGCAAGAGCTTCTTAAGGAATTAGGCTATACACAAGCGCAGATTGCAGAGTTGAAAAGCCAGCAAGTCGCAAAAATGCGTTGAGAATAATAGTTGCTTAATTCATTCATTATTAGGAGGAGATCTGTTTGAAAAATGTAGTGATTGTTTCAGCAGTTCGTACTGCGATTGGGAATTTCGGCGGGCAATGGTCAGCCGTATCGCCGGAAAAACTAGCTTCGGCGGCGATTAAAGAAGCCGTCGCGAGAGCGAAAATTGACCCGGCGGAAGTCGAAGATGTTATTATGGGGAATATTCATGCTGAGCATGGCAATATTGCCAGAAGATCTTCTCTGACAGCTGGGTTGCCGCTGGAATGCGGCGCGATGACGATCGACAGACAGTGCGGGTCGGGATCCCAGGCGGTGGCCAGTGCGGCGCTGACGATCATGGCGGGTTTCGGCGATATAGTTGTCGCTTGCGGTCTTGAGCATATGACGCAGTCGCCTTATCAGATGGAGAAACCGGCGAAAGCTTTTACGGCGAAACTGCCGGCCTTTTTGCCCAACCGCGTGTCAATTGACGAACTTGGCAATCCCACAATGCCCCAAACGGCGGACACACTAGGCGCACGGCATAACATCAGCAGGCAGGAATGCGACGAGTTTGCGTTGTTGTCGCACCAAAGAGCGGCTAAAGCGATTAAAGAAAATGTGTTCAAAGACCAAATTGTCCCGATAGAAGTAAAAACAAAAAAAGGGGTAAAAGTAATAGACACTGATGAATGCGTGCGCTATGATGCTTCTTTGGAAAGCATGAGTAAACTGCCGCCGCTTTTTAAAGGCGGCTTAACAACAGCGGGAAATTCTTGCCCCAGGTCGGACGGCGCGGGAGCATTGGTCATGATGTCGGAAGAAAAGGCCAAAGCATTGGGCCTGACACCGCTGGTTAGTTTAAAAACGTATGCCGTAGCCGGCTTGGATCCCAATATCATGGGTTACGGCCCGGTGCCGGCGACCCACAAAGCCTTGAAGAAGGCAGGGCTTACAATAAAAGATATCGACCTTATTGAACTCAATGAAGCGTTTGCCGCGCAGTCGCTGCCCTGCGTTAAAGATCTGGGCCTTGACATCGAGAAAACCAATCCCAATGGCGGCGCCATTGCTTTGGGACATCCAATCGGTGGCACGGGACCAATTTTGACAACTAAGCTTATCTACGAAATGATAAGAAAGGATTATACGCTGGGGCTGGTAACCATGTGCATTGGCGGCGGCCAGGGGATGGCGACAATCTTTGAACGCTGCTAAAATACCGATATTTCTTTAAAAAAAATATTTATAGGGTGTTTCTTGAAAATTGGTGCATAGGTGTGTGTCCAGGATTCATTTATGAGAAAAGGAATAGAGGTATTCTTCGGCTTATCCTTGATAAGCTGAGATTTGTTTGCGTTAACACATACAAGGCTCTGGCTCATAGAGATTGCTCACGGTTTCATGGTCTTGAAGTACGCGTTCTAAATCATGCTGAACGCCACTATGCGAACATTATTCGAGAATAATAAAAGCGGCAGAAAGACAACATTTTTCTCCCCTTAGAACAGTTTTGCTGATGAGAGGGTTAAAATTTGTATATTCTCAGCAAATCTTGATGACAAGACAGAAAGAGCGAGGAGCAAAAATATGATGCTGGAGTGATCTGTGTGAAGTTGGTTCGAAATAGCATTCAGACAAAATTAACGGTAATGATACTGTTGATTATTAGCGTTGCATTATGCACGCTGGGAGGAATAAATTATTGGGAGGCTCGTCAGATCATTAGCGCGAGCCTGTCTCGTGATATGGAAAATGTGGCAAAAAGATCTGCCGGAGAAGTAAGTGACTGGTTAATTGCCCGGCAAAACGAATTGGCAATTGCTGCCATTGATCCGGTTGTTGTATCTGGAAATAAAGCGGCAATGGTACCTTATTTAAGCTCAGTTGTAAAATCCATGCAGGGGATGGATGGCATTGCCTATGCCTCGGCCGATGGATCCTTTATCGGCAATTCGGGAATGACAGGCAACGTAGCTAAAGCCGAATACTTCATTCAGGGAATGCAGGGGCAAACAGTCATAACTAATCCTCGAATCTCGCCGGTTAAAGGAAATTATGTCACAGTAGTAGCTGTTCCGGTCAAGTCAGGAGATCGAGTAACCGGCGTTCTGTTTGCCACAGTGGATATGGAAGGTCTGGCAAAAAAAGTAACCTCAACGAAAATTGGCAAATCAGGTTATGCCTATATTGTACAAGGCGATGGAACAGTGATTATTCATCCTGACAAGAATGTCATTTTGAAGCTTAATACGCTAACCGACGACAAAATTTCGCCGGAATTGCGGAAAATTACCGAAGAAATGGTTAATGGTGCCAATGGAATTGTGCAGTATAAATATGCAGATAGAGAGAGGATTGTCGCGTATTATCCCGTCGAGGGGGTAAAATGGTCATTGGCCGTTACCGCTCCTATAGAAGAGATTACCGATAGTTTGTCAAAACTTCTGGTTACGACGATTATAACCATTCTGGCAGTATTGGCATTAACTGCGTTATTGATTGCTTGGTACGCCCGCCGTTTTGTTAAGCCAATTCTACTGCTCGAGACTGCTGCCAACCGTATTGCTGGTGGGGACGTTTCTTCGGAACGGCTGGATATCCATTCAAATGATGAAATTGGTAGACTGGCTCGTAGCTTTGAGCTTATGTCCCACAATTTATATACGCTAGTAAAAAAAATTCTGGGGGCTACTGAGCAGGTAGCAGCTTCCGCCGAGGAACTGAACGCCAGTTCTGCACAGTCTGCACAGGCGGCAAATACAATTACAACGGCTATTACCCAGATCGCGGAAGGATCAAATGAGCAACTGGGAGCGGCCGATTATACCCGTACCGTTATTGTTGAGATGACTGACAGTTTGCAGCAACTTGTTTCGCGGGCCGATCAGGTCGCTTCTAATTCGGATCAAGCAGCCGGACAAGCACAAGAGGGGGATCGGGTAGTAGAAAAAGTTGCTTCACAAATGAGGCAACTTGAGGAAACCGTTATTTCCTCCGCCCAGGTTGTAAGTAAGCTGGGAGAACGATCGAAAGAGATTGGACAAATTGTGGACACGATTTCCGGTATTGCCGGACAAACAAACCTGCTGGCGTTAAACGCAGCAATTGAGGCAGCGCGTGCAGGCGAACAAGGCCGCGGTTTTGCAGTCGTTGCGGAGGAAGTACGCAAATTGGCTGAGCAATCACAGGATGCTGCCAAAAAAATTGCAGAATTAATTGGCGAGATACAAGGAGACACCGATAAGGCTGTAGTTGCAATGGACAATGGCACACGGGAGGTTAAGATGGGTGCTGAGGTTGTTAATACGGCCGGGGTGACTTTCCAAAAGATTGTTGAAATTGTCGATGAGGTTTCTCAGCAAGTTAAAGAAATTTCCGAGGCGATGCAGCAGCTTTTTGCCGGCAGTCGAGAAATTGTGTTATCTATCGAAAAGGTTGATTCCCTCGGAAAAAAATCGGCCGGTGAAGCACAGGGTGTCTCTGCTGCAGCAGAACAACAACTGGCTTCCATGGAAGAGATTGCTTCTTCCAGTCAGGCATTAGCTGATTTAGCACAAGACTTGCATTCAGCAGTTAATTCATTTCGTATATAAAAACATCGTATCTGTCCATAAAAATAAATGAGGGAGGACATAGTCATGAAAATTGATGATATTAAAAAAGTGGTGGTTATCGGCGGAGGAACAATGGGTAAGCAAATCGCGCTCAATGCTGCGATTCATGGATATGAAGTCAATTTAACCGATAGTTTTCCCGGCGTATTGGAGAAGGTTGACACTTGGAGCAAGGAGTATCTGAACGGCCGTGTAGCAAAAGGAAAAATGGCAGCAGATGTGGCACAAAGCACGATAGCCCGTTTTCATATGGTTCATGATTTGGCTGAAGCGGTAAAAGATGCTGAGTTGGTTATTGAAGTTATTGTAGAAAAGTTGGGCGTTAAACAAGAACTTTTTGTAAAACTTGAGACGCTTACTCGTCCTGATACTATTCTGGTTAGTAATTCCAGCACTTTTGTACCTTCTGTGATTTCGTCCCGGATGAAGAATCGGTCAAGGGTGGCCAATCTGCATTATTTTAATCCAGCGCTGCATATGGAGCTGGTAGAAGTGGTTGCGGCACCTCAATCCAGTAAGGAAACAATTGACACATTGATGGAGTTTGCTACCCGTATCGGTAAAAATGCAATTAAAGTCCAAAAAGAAATCGAAGGCTTTGTGGTTAACCGATTGCTTGGGGCAATTAATAGTGAAGCTTGGTTTCTTTTGGAAAACGGTTATGCAACTGTCCAGGAAATTGATATTGCAGCGGAAAAAGGTTTGGGGCATCCGATGGGCCCTTTCCGCATAATGGATTTGGCTGGCCTGGATGTAATCTATGACATCCGTAATGCTAAGTATAAGGCTGGTCAAGCTGAACGTCCCCCGAAGACGCTGGAGGAAAAAGTAAAGAACGGTCATTTTGGCAGAAAAACGGGTCAAGGGTTCTATACATATAAATAATTTAAAAGCTATATTCATAGCCCCTTGTTAAATCTCTCCCTGGGCAGGACCGAAGGATGAACGCGTTAGCGTGAATGCTTCGGTCCTGCCCAGGGAATTGTGCTTTAAAGGGGCAATTATCCTGCGTAACAATCCTCGAAAAGTATGGCTAAATTGGATTTTACTAATTGTTAACTCAGAATAAGTAATCGGGAGTGGAAGATGAAATACAATACGAAAATTGCGATACAAGATTGTAATCTATATCAAAATTTTGTTACCGCTAGCGATCTCAGTGATTTTATATAGACACCAATAAATCAATTAATTTTTTATTGTTGTTTATTACAGATAATAAATCCGCTGGGTTTAGCGGTTTGACCTGATGTGAATGACATAAAAAAGGCAAATTGGCATGTTTCTTGCTTTTACTAGGGCAGACGGACAGGCACCAAGGGTCTTGTCCCTAACAAAAGGAGGAAAACACATGAAGAAAACTCTTGCTACTCTTCTCGCACTTATGTTTGTGCTCGGTATCGCCGGCACCGCACTGGCTGCTCCGGCCAACACCTTCGCAGACGTGCCCGCCACGCACTGGGCTTATGGCGCGGTGAACAAACTGGCGAAAGCCGGAATTGTTGACGGTTATGGTGACGGCACCTTCCGCGGCGACAAAACCATGACCCGTTACGAAATGGCCCTGCTTGTCGCTAATGCGATGACCAAGTCGGAGAAGGCCGATGCTGAACTTAAGACCCTTATCGACAAGCTGGCTGACGAGTTCGCTGCCGAGCTGGACAACCTTGGTGTTCGTGTCTCAAAACTTGAAAAATACGCTTCAAAAATCAAGCTGACTGGCGACGCCCGGTTGCGCTGGATTCACCAGGAAGCCAGCACCACCAATCCGGCTTTTGCCGAGCGCTTCCGTTTGGCTGCTCAGATTGACGTAAATGATACAGTCGGCTTCTATGCACGCTGGCAGGTGCTCAATCACAACACCATGGGGACTTATAACGCCGCTACTGCTAATTACATTACCGACGCCAGCGTGAACGTGAAACGGCTATTACCGAACATGGATCTCAAAGCGGGTCGCTATAGCCTGAGCCTTGGTGAAACTACCTACTACTCCGGCACAGTCGGCGGCTTTGACGGTGCCGAACTTGCCTGGAAACAAGGCAAAGTAGCAATCTTTGCCGGTTACGCTGATCCCGGCAGTCAGTTTGATTATGCTGAGGCCGACCTTACCACTGGTAACAACCCTTACGGTAACCTCTACTACAGCCAAATGGCCTATAAATTTACCGATAATGCCAAGATGAGCGCCTTTTACATGAAGAACCAAGACAAGGGTTCAGCCGCCGATAAACTCATCAACACTTACGGCGTCGGCTTTACCTATGGTTTCGGCAAGAACTGGAAGGTTGTAGCCGACTATTGGAAGAATACCGCTGATGCTGCCCGGCTTTCTGACGGAAGTGAACCGGCCGGCAGCGTGTACCGCCTGCAGTATGGCACGATGAACCCGACCGTTCCCGGCAGTTGGCAGGCCTTTGTCGAATATAATAAAATAGAAAAAAATTCCAACGTGCCTACCTTCACAAGCGCGTATACAGTTGCCTCCAACATCAAATCTTGGGATGTTCAGTACGCTCGTACGCTGAGCAAGAACGTCACCCTGGAGGCTGTCTATCAGTTCGATATGAAGAAAGCTGACACTGGTGCTGACTACTACACTGGCGACGGCACTGGCGACACCAGGACACGGATGCAAGTCAACTTTTTGTTCTAGTTTCACCGCTAAACCGTGCCGTATGGCGCGGTTTTTCCGGTTTAAAAGCTCTATGACAAACCGCGGAACTGAAGAAGCCAACAGCAAAAAAATGTTAATTAAATGCTGCCGAAATAATACAAAATTTGCAATACAAAAATGGAAGCGACTAACGGTTTTGAATATTGACGGCATTGATAAGGCTAATTATGCAAATTAAGAATCAAATTTATTGTTGTAGTTTAGTTCTTTATATACTGGCGTTTACACGGCTCCGCCGTTATAAAAAACAAGACGCAGCCGTACATGGCACACTTCTTGCTTTTAAATGGAAGCGGAAGAACGATGTGTTGTAATTAAATAATTGCGCAGTGGCGCACGAAGATTGGAGAGGACAAGAATGAAAACCAGAATTACCGAACTTCTAAACATTAAATATCCCATTATGCAGGGTGGACTTCAACATCTGGGAACCCCGGAACTGGCTTCCGCCGTATCCAATGCCGGCGGCCTCGGGACCATCAATGCCACGATTTACCCGGCTATTCCTGAATTCCGGGATGCAATCCGTAAGATGAAATTGCTAACCAGCAATCCCTTCTGTGTCAACGTGTCCATGCTTCCTACAATGATGCCGGGAGAACTGACGCCGGAATATTTCAAAGTAATTGTTGAGGAAGGCGTTGCTGTCGTAGAAACAGCCGGACGTGATCCTAAAGAATTTGTCCCCATGCTAAAAGCAGCTGGCATAAAGCTGATTCACAAAGTCGCAGCTGTGAAATATGCCAAGAAGGCCGAAGAAGCTGGAGCTGACATGGTTACCATTGTTGGCGTTGAGTGTGCCGGTCATCCGGGCATGGACGATATTACCACCATGATCCTGGGCAACAAGGTAGCAAAGACTGTGAAAATACCAGTCTTTATCGGCGGTGGTATAGCTGACGGCAAAGGCTTAGTTGCTGCCTTGGCTCTTGGCGGCGATGGCATTGTTATGGGTACGCGGTTTGTTGCTACGCAGGAATGCATTATTCACCCCAACTTTAAACAATGGATGGTTGAGGCCAGCGAGAATGACACTATTTTGATTCAGCGCTCAATCAAGAACATGATTCGCGCTATGAAAAATGAAGCGGCATTAAAATGCCTGGAAATGGAACAACAGGGCGCCACTCTGCAGGAACTCCTGACTATAATCTCCGGTAAAAAAAGCAAAGCCTGCGTGATGGAAGGCGACTTGCAGGGAAGTATCTTTGCAACAGGGCAGGTTATGGGCTTGATTGACGAAATCAAACCGGCAAAACAGGTTATTGAAGATGTCATAAGTGAAGCGGAGAGTGTATTGGCACGTCTGGAAGCCATAAGAAGCTAAAATCAATTTCAACATCTGCAATAAAAATATGAGTTGAGTAAGGAGACAATTCACATGAAAAAGGCAGTTATCGTTTCTGCAGTCCGTACGGCGGTAGGTAAGTATGCAGGGCAATGGACAACGGTTCCTTCGGACAGGTTGGCAGCCGCTGCTATTAAAGAAGCCGTTGGCCGATCCAAAGTCGATCCCAGGGAAATTGAAGATGTCATTATGGGCAATATCTATGGTCCTCATGGCAATCATGCCAGGGTAGCTTCGCTGCTTGCCGGTCTGCCTGTTGAGGCGGGAGCAACCACGATTGACAGGCAATGCGGCTCCGGCACTCAGGCTATCGTCAATGCAGCTCTTAACATTATGGCAGGCTGCGGTGATGTTTATGTTGCTTGTGGCGTAGAACACATGACACTGCAGCCTTATCAAATGGAAAAAGCGCCTGGTGCGTACTCGTGGCAGCCACCTAAGTTTTTAGCCAACCGCCTGTCGACAGATGAAATTGGCAATCCCCCAATGCCAGTTACTGCCGATACCTTGGCTGCACGCCACCATGTAACCAGACAGGAATGCGATGAATGGGCGCTTATTTCTCATCAACGTGCCGCCAAGGCGATTCAAGCCGGCGTTTTTAAAGATCAAATAGTGCCTGTGCCTGTTAAGACCAAGACCGGGGTTGAGATGGTCGATACTGATGAATGCGTACGGTATGATATTTCTCTTGAAAAAATGGCTAAATTGCAACCATTGTTTCCCAATGGCGTAACAACCGCCGGTAATGCCTGCCCCCGTGCTGATGGCGCGGCCGCTGTCGTGATAATGTCGGAGGAGCGGGCCTTAGCACTGGGACTCAAGCCGCTGGCCAGCGTCAAATCCTTCGCAGTAGCGGGGCTTGACCCGAACATCATGGGCTACGGGCCTGTGGCTTCCACTGAAAAGGCCTTGAAACGGGCCGGCTTGTCCATCAAAGATATTGATGTCATTGAAATGAATGAAGCGTTTGCCGGACAATTCATTCCTTGCCTGCGGGATCTGCAGCTTGATCCTGAAAAAACCAATCCCAACGGCGGCGCTATTGCGCTGGGTCATCCGCTAGGCGGCACCGGGGTTGTCCTTACGACCAAGCTGCTTTACGAAATGATTGCGAAGGATTATACCTTTGGACTGGTAACCATGTGCATCGGCGGCGGCCAGGGCATGGCAACAATTTTTGAACGTTATTAGGCCAAATGCCGTTACCGGACTCATTCGTTCTGCCAAGTATAAAGCAGGCAATGCGGCTGACGACCTCCCAAGACACTGGAGGAAAAAGTCAAACAGGCCATTTTGGCAGAAAATCCGGCCAAGGTTTTTATACTTATAAATAACGTTAATCCTAGCGCTTAAGCAAATAAGGAACACGATTGCATCACAGTTTGGGATGGCCGTTGGCACTGGGACTCGTATCGATGAGCACGGTAGCTCAAAAGCGGTCATTCCTATTTATCCTGTGACTAACCCGCTCTAAGCCCCCCTTCTGTAAGTGGGAGTAAGCGCGGATAAGTCCCGGGATAAGGGCAACTAACCTTCAGATGGGGTTAAAAACCCACCTGAAGCTAGTCTACTTTATTCAAGTAACAGGCATGATTAAAATTTTTTTCAAAAAGTGAAAAAGGGTAGGTGACGTAGATGAGTGACATGAAGGTTATTCTCAAAAAAGAGAAGGGCATAGGGTTGGTTATCCTGAACGATCCGGAACATCGCAATATTCTTTCCGTATCAATGGCCGAAGCTTTGGAGAAATGTCTGGATGAATGCAATGCCGACCCTGAGATCCGGGTAATTGTTCTACGCGGCGCCGGCAAAGCTTTCAGCGCTGGTGGGAACCTCAATGTAATGAAAGAAAGAGTCGATAGCGGAAATGCCAAAGCATACAGAGATGGTGTCAGTAAGCTGGGAAAAGCAGCTGTGAAGATAAGACATCTCCGGAAACCCGTGATTGCCTCCATCCACGGAGCTGCGGCTGGCGGAGGTTTGAATCTCGCTCTGGCCTGTGACTTCCGTATCGTATCTGATGAAACAAAATTGGTTTTTTCTTTTGCCAATATTGGGTTAGTTCCAGACTTGGGTGGACCGCTTCCCCTGCTGCGATCCATTGGTGTAGCCAGGACTACCGAGCTTCTTATGACCGGTCGGGTGTTTTCTGCCGCCGAGGCTCTGGAGTGGGGCCTGATTAACGAGGTGGTTCCGCTAGACCAACTGGAAGCGGCGACAATGCGTCTTGCAGATCAATTAGCCAACGGCGCAACTGTTTCCTACGGCTATATCAAGGCTATGATTAACCAGTTAGCCTTTCATGACCTGGAAGCGGAGATTCGCTATGAGGCTGAATATCAGGCCATATGTGCGGCAACAGTGGATCACAAAGAGGGAGTAGATGCCTTTTTAGAAAAAAGAAAGCCTGTTTTTCGAGGGAAATAGAAAAGCGCAGAACTGGCTAAGACAACTCGAAAAGAGAAACCCGGTAGTTAAGAGGCGATAATTTTAGTACAAAAGTGGTGGGGAGCTGTTATTAATGGATAGAATTTTACCGTTTACTGATGAACATGAAGTATTTCGTAGTGCGTTTAGTGAATTTTTAGACCAGGAAGTGGTTCCGCATTATGGGCAATGGGAAAAGAACGGTAGTGTTCCAAGGGAAATTTTCAAAAGGTTTGGCGAATTAGGCTATCTTTGTATCTGGCTGGACGAAAAATACGGCGGTGTTGGCGGTGACTTGCTGTATTCGGTAATCCAGGCGGAAGAAATGAATGCACGTGGTCTGAACAGTCAGTATACCAGGCTGCATGGGGATGTTATCGCGCCTTATATTTATGCTCACGGCAGTGAGGAATTAAAAGAGCGCTGGCTGCCGACGTGCGCTGCCGGAGAGAAGATTCTTGCCGTAGCCATGTCGGAACCACAAGCGGGATCAGACCTCGCCAGTCTGGAGACCAGTGCGGTTAAAGAGGGCAGCTACTATATACTGAATGGCAATAAAGCGTGGATTTCCAATGGAATGCTGGCCGACCTTGTCGTTGTGGCGGTTAGGACCGATCCGAATGTGAAACCGCATAAGGGTGTCAGCCTGCTGTTGGTAGAAACCAATACGCCGGGCTTCAGGCGGAATCGTGTTCAAAAGATCGGTATGCATGCGCAGGATACGGCGGAATTATTTTTCTCTGATTGTAAAGTGCCGCAAGGAAACTTGCTGGGTGAAGAAAATAAAGGGTTTTATTATTTGATGGAAAAGCTGCAGTGGGAACGAATCATGGCGGCCATATGTGCTGTCAACCAGGCGCAGTACAGCCTGGCTCTCACAATACCCTACGTAAAAGAGAGAAAAATGTTTAATCAGACGTTAAGTGCGTTTCAAAATACACAGTTTGAACTGGCGAAAGCGGCCACGGAAATTGAAGTCGCTAAAAGTTTCGTAGATCAGCTAGTTGTTCAGCACCTGGCTGGCAAAAAAATCAGTAAAGAAGTTGCTATGGCCAAATATTATTGCTGCGATTTGGCATTCCGCACAGCGGATCGCTGCGTGCAATTGTTTGGGGGGTATGGGTTATGCGAGGAATATCCTATTGCCAGACAGTTCGTTGATAGTAGATTTTCTAAGATGCTTGGCGGGACTTCTGAGGTTCAGCTAGTGATTATTGCCAAAGAGCTGGGATTATAGCATTACTAACAAGGAGGATATAATGAACACTTTTGAAGGATTAAAAGTTGTAGATTTTACGACCAACGCTGCCGGCCCTTTCGCTACTGCTATGCTTGCTGATTTTGGTGCTGAAGTGATCAAGATTGAGAAGCCTCAGGCGGGCGACGACATGCGCTCTTTTCCACCGGCAGTGGATGGCACCGGGGTTGCGTTTTTTTGGTTCAATCGTGGCAAGAAATCGATTGTGCTGGATATGGAAGATCCCAAGGGGCAGGAGGTCGCCAAGAAGCTAATCGCGGCGGCGGATATCGTCGTGGAAAGCTTTAAACCCGGTACTATGGAGAAATTCGGCTTAGGCTATAAGGATGTCAAAGAGATCAAGCCGTCGGTCATTATGTGCTCTGTTTCGGCATTCGGACAGACAGGGCCCTACCGGCACAAGCCGGGATATGATATTGTTGCGCAGGCGCTGAGCGGCGCCATGGATTTAACGGGAGAACCGGATGGGCCGCCAACCCGGTCCGGTCTTGTTTTAGCTGATTATGTTACGGGGATACATGCCTATGGGGCTATCATTACAGCCTTATATCACCGCCAGCGTACCGGCAGCGGACAGCATATTGACATATCGCTGCTAGATTGTATGGTCTCCTTAAATGGTCTTATTGAGCCTGCAGGTTTAGGCCGGAAACCTACCAGAACAGGTAATCATCATAGTTTGTTAGCTCCCTTTGGATTATTCCAGGGAACAGGCGGCAGCGTTATCATCGGTGCACCTAATCAGAAATTTTGGAAGTCGCTCTGCAAAGTTATGGGCAATGAGGCTCTTGCTGATGACCCGCTATGCCGTACCGGAGCAGACAGAATTAAAAATCTTAAAAAGCTAATTTTTGAAATAGAGAATTGGCTCAAGAAATTCCCCAATGTGGATGAGCCGCTCGCCTTAATAGATCAGGCCGGAATACCTTGTGCAAAAGTAAATACTACCAATGACCTGTTGGAAGATATCCAACTGCAGGCAAGAGATATGATTCGTGAGTTAGAGCTGCCTGATGGAATGTCAATTCCCAAAATTAAAGCCAGAGGCAATCCCTTTAAGTTTTCGGAAGCAACTGCCGTTATGAAAAAACCCCCTGCTTTAGGCCAGCATCTGGAGGAAGTACTGGATGGACTTGGTTATGGAAAAGCGGAAATTGCTGAACTGAAAACACAATGGAATCTTTCTGGAAAATAATTTATCCTGTGACTAACCCGCTCTAAGACTCCCCTTCTGTAAGTGGGAGTAAGAGCGGATAAGTCCCGGGATAAGGGCAACTAACCTTCAGATGGGGTTAAAACCCCACCTGAAGCTAAGTTTGCTTTATAGAGTTAGCGTGAATTTTCATGAATAGTTACTGGAGGTAATTGTGTGACTGAAGCAAAGCGGATAAATTGGCTGAAAATTATTGGCGGAATTATTGGCATTATTATCGGGATCGCTATTGCCAATATTCCTGCGCCTGAGGGGATTTCCAAACAGGCGATGTGGGGAATCGGGATCTTTAGCTGGGCGGTAGTGTGGTGGATAGCCGATGTGCTGTCTGACTTTGGCACAGGCCTACTCATGTGTTGTGCCTGGGCAGTTTTTAAAGTAGTTCCCTTTTCTGTCGCTTTTGCCTCTTTTTCGACGAGTACTATCTGGATTATTGTTGGCGCCCTTGGCTTTGGCGTGGCTGCAACCAGAAGCGGGCTACTCAACCGGGTAGCATTGATGACCATGAGTAAGTTTCCGTTAACCTTTGGCGGTCAGGTACTGGCTTTACTGAGTGCCGGCCTGGTTTTGACCCCGTTCATTCCCAGCGGTACCGCAAAAGCGGCCGTTCTGGCCCCTTTTGCCCGGTCAATTTGTGAGAATATGGGTTATGAGAGCAAAAGTCCGGGAGCGACAGGACTTTTCAATGCGCTGTTCGTGACGACAGGGTTGGCTTATCCAATATTTTTAAGCGGTAATTTTCTGTGCTACGCCATTTTAGGGTTACTGCCCAAAGACGTACAGGCGCAAATGACCTGGGGAACCTGGTTTATCAATGCCCTGCCGTGGGGTCTTACCATGCTTGTTTTAAGTTATTTTGCTATTGTGACCTTATATAAGCCGAAAGAAAGCAATTCAATGAACTCCGGCTTTATTAAGGACAGGCTGGACAAGCTCGGCCCCATGACAAAACACGAAATCATTACAGGAGTAGTTCTTATCATAGCGTTAATTCTGTGGATGACGGAGAGAATGCATGGTATTGAATCAGCCATTGTAGCTTGTGTTGCACTGATTGTCCTGATGGCTTTTGGCGTTTTTGACCGCAATGCCTTCCGTGCTAACATCGCCTGGGATGCTGTTGTGTTCATCGGAGCCCTTATTAATGTATCCGGTGTTTTTAAAACACTCAAAATTGATGCCTGGATTGGTAAAGTCCTTGCTCCCTACCTGTCTCCGCTGGTATCAGGTAATATCTTCCTGTTTATTATTCTACTTTGCTTAATTATATATGTCGTCAGGGTGGTTCTGGTATCTCAGCTTGCGACTGCTGCCATATTGATCCTCGTGCTTACTCCGTTCAGTATTCAAGCGGGAATTAATCCCTGGGTTACTGCTTTCGTCATCTTTGTTGCCGTTAATGTATGGTATACATTCTATCAAAATGCTAGTTTTCTAGTCGCGTACTATGCTACCGGCGGGGACATGGTAGAACATAAACATACAGTAAAAATGTGTGTGGTTTATATGGCTGTTTCTCTTCTTGGTCTGTTGATTAGTGTACCGGTATGGAAGATGACAGGCCTTATCCGATAGCACTACGACAAAGAATATTGATTGTACAAACAACGGTTTAGGCGACTACTTTGATAGTCAAGGCACATAAGCCCTGTCTGGCTCTAATTCATCGGTACGGAGCCAATTCTTACACACTTCCACAATAAAAAAAATCAGCACTTGCGGGGATAGCCGTAGATTTGGTGTGCAACAAACCGATGGAGTAGGTGTGGAACAGTGGTCAAAAGGATGCAGCCCTAAGTAATTTTAGGGCTGCTTTTTCATGCTTTTTTACGGCCTTGACAAGTAGTACTGTTGATTCTTATATTTAAGGTGCTGATATTCTGCTATGGTCTATTAACTGCTGGAACCCCCTGTTGTCTATGTTCCAGTTGCTGCAACCGTGCAAGTTGATAAAATGACTGGTTGCGGGGGCGTGATTTATAATATCCAGGTACTATTTAGTTGCAATGGAAGCTATAGTATAGCAGAGAACATTATGGATACGGGTAGCGCAAAGTCTCGATCCGTTGCCCTATTAAAAATAATTTGGGAGGATTGAAATGATTAAAGGCATTGACGTGTCTAAACACAATGGGATGGTGGATTGGCAGACTGTTGCGGCAGCCGGCATCGAATTCGTTATAATCCGGTGTTCCTATGGCCTGCAATCAAGAGATGAGATGTTTTCCCGGAACGCTGCCGAAGCCAAGGCTGCCGGGCTGAAAGTCGGAGCCTATCACTACTCATACGCTTTGAGTGTAGCCGATGCAATCCAAGAAGCGGCTAATTGCCGCGAAGCTATTGAATGCATAGGTCAAAAACTTGAACTGCCGGTATTCTTCGATATGGAGGATGCGGACGGATACAAAGAACGAAAGGGATTTGCTTTTGAACCGGCGGAAATTACCGGCATGTGCAAAGCCTTTGTCGACAATATTGGCCTAGATTGCGGCGTCTACGCTTCCTATTCCTGGCTGACTGACTACATTGACTGGCGCAGTATTGGTTGTGCTGTTTGGAATGCCCAGTGGGGCCGCAGTGACGATATCAGGGGTTATATGTGGCAGTATACCGATAGTTTAGAAATTGGTGGGCGGCTGTTTGACGGCAATATTAAATATTAGGACTCTTTGGCGTAGTAATCGTAATGCGGGCATTAAGGTTTTACTGCAATAAAAAAACGCCGCTGCGTGAGGCGGCGCTGAAGGGAGAGGAGTATAACTTATGTTTAGTATACCCAAGTTCCAGGTGGCTATACTGCCTGGTGCTGTTTTTTTGTTGCGGTAGCCGGGTAGTTATTATGGAAGAATAATGGGAACTCATAAAACGGATAGTTGTTTCTTGTTCTGATATGGTCCCGGACTTCGGTTCGGGGCTTTTTTATTTGGAAATAAAACTATCGAGAGATTGGTCCGGTGGTTATTTATGTATACATTTTTAAATGAAATTCTAAAGATGCTGATATATATTTAATATATTCATTTCGGGACACAAACTATATCTCCAAGCTATACAATCAACTGAATAAGGGCTATTAAATTGACTTCCCAGGATTATTTGAAAATTGAAAGCTGAAAAGTAGAACAATTTTAGTTGCTGTATGTATATTTGGTTGCATGCTAGTAGAGGCTTGTTATACAAAAACTAAAGACAAGGAGAATTAAATGAAGAAAAGAAACATACTTTTTATTTTTCTTAGTAATGTTCAATATGAATATTTTAAACGACTGGGAGATTATCTTAGTAATGAATATAATGTTCACTACTTAAGACTAAAAGAGCCAATTAATTTAAAAGATGTTATAAAAACTGCATCGTTATCGTCAAATGTAAAAATCAATGACATTGATCAGGCAGATATTATTGAATATAGTGTTAAGTTGAAAAAATATAGTAAGAAGCTTAGTATGAGACGTAAATTTTTGATGAATACCAGTTTTTTAAAAAAGCACACAGTATCATTAGCTATGATAGTAAAAAATTATCTGGAAGTTCACTCTATCGACTTGGTGTGTGTGTGGAATGGTAGTAAATTACCATTGGCAGTTAGCAGATATATCGCCAAATTAATGGGAATCCATCTTTTACATTTTGAAAATGGGGCTTTGCTTGATACAACAACGGTAGATTCAATCGGAGTGAATTTTCACAATAGTCTAGTAGATATGCCGGTTACTTTTTGGGAAAGCGTTAGTATAGACGAAGAAAAAATTCAATCATTATGCTCTAATCCGTTAACTGTGAGGGAGCGGAGAAACACATCCTCTGTCTCCGGTTTCTTTTTAAAGATAAAGGAAGATAAAACGTGTAATATAGCAGTATTGCCCAATAACTATATATTTGTGCCGTTTCAGGTACATGATGATACACAGGTCTTATTATTTTCGCCGCAAGTAAAAACAATGGAGCAGCTACTGGATTTTGTGTGGCAGGCCGTTGAAAAGTTTAATCAAAACTCAGAAAGCCCGTTAACTATAGTAGTAAAAGAGCATCCTGGTGATTATGGCCGGATAGATTATACTAAGTTAAGAGAGCAATATCATGAACGAAATGTGATTTTTGCTAATGAGTGTCTGACTGAAGATTTGATTAAAAACAGCACAGGAGTTATTACCCTTAACTCAACAGTTGGAATCGAGGCTTTACTTTGCCATAAGCCCGTTATTTCCCTGGGGAATGCATTTTATAATATTCCCGGGCTAGTAACCAATGTGGCAAACCCCGACAAATTAGCCGACTATCTCTATGTTCTTGATAGGCCTGTAAATATTAATTTAGCTAATAAATTCTTGTATTATCTTCGTTATAAATATTTAGTGGAAGGTTCCTGGCGTAACCCGGACGAACGGCATCTTGAAAGTGTGAAAAAGAAAGTTGAGAATGTATTGGATGCGTAATCTTATTATCCGCATACCATTTGCAGGAGCCGGAATGTTACCAATGCTTCGATGAGGATAAGTACGTGATACAAATCATCGGTGACCTTAGCGCAACTCAATGGCGAAGCTGGGCAAAACAAAATAATTCTATTATAGCTGCCTGCCGGGTTCGTCCTGGCAGGCTATTTGATTTTTATTCTAAACAAATTCTAAAATTTGGCGGTTATTATTAGTATATAATCACAGAGCAGAGCTGCTCTGTTAATATAAAATTCCTCCCTTTTTCGCCGCTCTGTCCTTGGGGATTGGAGTGGCTTTTTGATTTGTTTTTTGCAAACGCGGGAAGTATAATTGTTTCTTTGGAGGATATTAAGAGCCGATAAATACGGGGGAGCGCTTTTGACGGCGGAAGAAGAGGATTGGTATCTGAAGCTGTGAAAGACGGGTTTAATATAATTCCCCTTATTGCCCGTCAATGTATTACCGGGTCTTGCTTATTTGCAACTATTTTAGCTTACAGGATACTCACAAAAAATTACGTTGACTGTTACGTTTAATCCTAATGCGCCGGAAGAAGAAAAATACAGACTGCTTCCTGGCTGTATTATAATAGGCACGATTATAGGATTAAACACATTTGTGAGTGAAAGCTGGGTTAAAAGGGTACTGCCGCCACTTACACTTACAGTTGCATTGGCGGCAGAGGATATAATAGTACTGGTGGAAGCTGGATATTTCTCATTTAAGTTATAGACCGGCCGTACTGTTAGTGAGCCGCTCAATGTGGCGTTTCTTATAATCGAATATCCTAAGCTGGCTGAACTGTTAACTAAGATACTTTCCACTGACGTCATTAAATTGGTACTGTTATTTTGAATTCGGCAAATTATATTCCCGGCGACGGCAAGCGATAAATTGGAAGCACTAACATTCATTATGCCACTGCGGGCTTGCGCTGTCAGGTAAGGGATGACATAGACCGGTTCCAGTACAGAGGATGTCAGTTTGGTATTCATTCTCTCCATGATATTTTAATTTTCACCTCCCATTTAGTGTATTCAGTACAATATAACTATGGCTAATTGAAATTTACTTATTAGAAATGCGGAGACCATGATACTGCCAGGGATATGCTGCGAATCGGGGGAGCGTGCCGGCGAAAGTGTGTTTTGCAGGCTGATTAAATAGGAATGACCTGCCGTGCGTCAGGGGCTGTTTATAAAAATAAAGGGTTTACTAATTTTTGCAGGAAATATTTATAGGGTGAAAGAGATGAAAGTTGAAGAAATAGTTTCTCTGCGAGTACAGATGGTTGGCTTGGGTTACAAAGAAGGGGAAGTAAACGCATTTATACATGATGTCACCGGTGATACTCCAATTGATAAATTAAATGATCATGAATGCCAAGAACTGATTGAATACTTAAACAGCTATATTTCCT
The DNA here is from genome assembly GCF_041428895.1 of Sporomusa aerivorans. Lineage (NCBI taxonomy): Bacteria > Bacillati > Bacillota > Negativicutes > Selenomonadales > Sporomusaceae > Sporomusa > Sporomusa aerivorans. The sequence goes on along the minus strand of NZ_CP156926.1, from coordinate 5,919,049 downwards.
TTGCAACGAAAAGCAAGCATTTAATTACGAAAGCTAAATAAATCGACTGTATTTTGGGCGATGTATTAAAGCCTCCGGGAGAGCAGAGCGCGGTAACTAAAAATGAAGAGATTAGAGCCTTAAGGCTCTTTTTTTTGTGCGTCGAGCGAGGTTGTACGAAGCTGTTTACGTTCAGATAATGACAAGGGGCGGCGGCTGGTCGAGTTATATAAAAGGGAATTTTTATCAAATGTTTTTGCGGGGTTCTTTACAAACAAGGCAGAAAGCAATATAATAAGCTCAGAACATATGTTCGGGAGAGCTGATGCGATGGATCTTTTTAAGCCAATTTTTCAGCCACAGTATTTAGACATTTATTGCTAAATGGAGGTACGAAATGATAATCAGAGAAGTTGTTAAAAAGGTTTTGAGTAAGCTGAAGTTGCTAAAGTGGGGGAAAATTGAAATTATTGTACGAGATGCAAAAGTGACTCAAATTAATACAATCGAAGAAGACCGGTTGTAAAACTCCTGGGCGACAACGCAGGGAGCTAGAGGGAAAGCCTTTAGCTCCTTTTCTTCATCATTAGCGGTCTTGGGTACAAAAAGCCGAACAATGCAAGTAAGCGCTCATCACTTAAAAGATATTAAAAAGACGAAAAAAACATAGTTTACTATTAATTTGCATGAATTGCATCTAGCAAAAATCCAATTCAGATGTACGGAATAATAATAGGAGGAAATAAATGTATTTTCAAAATAAAGGAGATGCAGGAACACATATAATTTTCTGAGTATAAGAATTAGGGCTGAAAGCATTTATCCTGTGACTAACCCGCTCTAAGACTCCCCCTTCTGTAAGTGGGGGTAAGAGCGGATAAGTCCCGGGATAAGGGCAACTTAGCTTTACTTTATTACTCGATAGTCCGGAGATAGACGTGAATTAAGATCCTGAGCGACAACGCAGGGAGCTGAAGTTATACTTTGGCTCCCTGCGCTATTTTAACAAACATATGTTGTCAGTAAGAAGTAGCAAAAAGTTATTGCTGGGAGGACATAGCATGTGCAATAATCAGCGCCAGATTATGAAGAAAGCAAAGGGGAAGAGCATTGCGGGTGGTCATGTTGATTACGACCCCAAACAAATCGCCAATATCATTAAACGGTATCAAGAGCTTAGAAGTGCAATTGAAATTACCTCAGCCCGGTATGAACAAACGAACGGGGGCGGTTCCAGGACCGGTAAAGAAGAAATCCTGTGCGCACTGGTTGATGTTGACCGGGCAATGAATCAGTTGTCGCCGCGGCAAAGAGTGGTAATCCGTATGCTGGAAGAGGGCTATCCATGCGAAGAAATCTGTTCAAGATTGGGCATTCGTCTTGCTACGGTAAAATTTCATGTGAGTCAGGGAATCTGTCGTCTGACCGCTTACTTAAATTTACACTAATACAGAGAGCGAAAGGGTGGATTATTATGAAGTATTATACACTGGAGATGCTGGAAGGGGCCTATAGCCGGGAATATCCTGACATGCCGGAACACGTAATCAAAGAGAAAGCAAAGCAACTGCACAGAAAAATGAATACGCTGGACATTTACTGGAAACGCAGCAACCGTCGGTTTTACCAAAATAATGACTTAATGTAAAAAAATATACCTATCCTTTTTTACCATTTGATGTACGTATAAAGAATAGGAGGAGTAATAAGGGCAGATGGTTCTGGCAAAGGGTTATATCCCGGAGCAGCAGGTTTGATCCCGGACGCGACAAATGATCGGGTAACAATTGGACTAACAGTATATCACTAACAATCTATTTGTTATCGCTGTCGAAGCTCAAATATTTGTCGAGCGCGGGTGGTAGGAAGGGAAATGCATATGCCGCGTGAGCCATGCTGCTGAGAGCGGTTATTTTTATGACTATTTTATGGGGTGGGGTCTTGGAGCAGGTCTTACCATTTAAAGAAATACTGGCCAGCCCGAATAGTGCCTGGGCGCTGCTGGCTATAGTCTTAGTTATTTACGTTATGCGGGATAGCGGTAAACGGGAGGAGCGCCTCACCGGGATTATTGACAGCTCATTATCTGAGCAGACAAAGACGCTTAACCATATTAACACCTCGCTATTATCCCTGAAGGACGCCCTTTGCGACGTTAAGGGGCGTGTGGAAGATCTGGAAGTTTTGATAGGGATTGAAAAAGAGGAGAAAAAATGAAAAATAAAAAGCGGGTTGCAGCCATAATCACAGCTTTACTGGCGGGGTATGCAGCTTATATGAAGGCTTTTAAAGGCACTGACATTGATGTTAGTGCCTTTATTAATGCAGTAAATATTTTATTGGGAGGGAATTAACATGCCAATTGTATGTTTAGACCCTGGCCATGGCGGCTCTGATCCGGGGGCGTGCGGCAACGGTTTGCGCGAATGTGATGTTACTCTGATTGTCGCGTTAAAGGTTCGGGCGTATCTGCAGCCAGTGGGGTATCAGGTCATTATGACCCGAGAAACAGATAGAGATGTGTATGGTGCTAATGCGACTGCTGTGCAAGAACTGGGTGCCAGGTGCGCTATAGCGAACAGTGCGAATGCGGATGCCTTTATATCCATCCATTGCAATGCATTCAATGAAGTGGCAAACGGTACGGAGACCCTGTATTTTGCTGGCAGCGTAGACGGGAAGCTATTGGCCGAGTGTATTCATAACCAGCTTATTGGTCTTGGTGACCTTACCGACCGAGGTTTAAAAACCAATCCTCTGTATGTGACAAAACATACAGACGCACCGGCCTGTCTTACAGAACTGGTGTTTATATCCAATCCCGAGGATGCCGCTAAACTGGGAGAACCGCAGTGGCAGGATCAGTTTGCCCGGGCGATAGCGCGCGACGTTACAGATTATTTTGCAACAAGGTTAGGGAGGGACTAACATGAGCTTATGGACGAATATTAGAGATAAGGTGATCATGTTATTAACAGGATATGGTATTAGCAAGGTGCTGGACAAAAATACCTCCTGGGTTGATACCCGGGAACAAATTAAGGCTACTGCAGTAGAGGCAGTAGTTAAGGAAGAGACGGACAACAAAAAATAAGCATCCGCAGGCAAATGTCCACAGATGCTTATTTTATATATTTAGATTGTTATTCATGCTTCTTTGACTATAACGCTTTCGCTTTGGCCTGCAGTTCAACATCCTCCGGCGAGACTGCCTCGATGGAAAGACCATGCGGAGCCGGCTTGCCATGAGAATCAACATTGATAAATGTTAAGAAACCGTCTACGACAAACTCGTCAGTAGGATGGATCATTATTTTTACATAAGCGACCAAACTGGTTCTGCCGGCAAGAACTACTTTGCTTTCGCACCGGATGAGGCTGCCTTTTTTTACCGGTCTGGTAAAAACCATTCCATGAATTTTTACACATACAGTTTTTTCAGGTGCAGTAAGCGAAGCTGCTGCAATAAATCCTGCTTCAACAAACCATTCTGCACCCCTTCCCGCGAATAAAGTTCCATGATGATTAAGATCGCCGCCCTTGACTAAACGGCACATTGATACTGCTTTGACTTCCATGTTCATTTCCTCCTAAAAAGGTTTGTTGTTTACCGCCTGGAAAAACTGTGATTAGCTAACTTGCATTCTGCAGTAACAAAAAACTGCGTTTGAATGTAAAATATTCAGAATGCGTTATGTAGCAAATAAATCACACAAGTATGATTTTACCACTATATTTATTAGTCTTCCAGAAAAATTCAAAGATTGAAGAGTTTGGCATAAAAAAATCTTTTTATAGTGATTTGCCAATAACCGGCAGTAATTTACTGAAAAATGCACCGGGTTTTCTATGAACATACTATAGACATATAATTAGCCGCACCCTCAGGGGTGCGGCTTCATTTGCCTAGATATTCAGAAACAAAGGCACAATAATTGCGATTAACAAAGCCAGGTAAATACAGCTGGCGATAAACATCTTCCATGGTGCCCCGGAGCGAAATCCAGGCAGTCGCCGCCAGTTAGGCAGCGGTTGTTCCTGTTCTAGTGACAGTTGACACCCGCAACGGGGACAATATGAGAAATCAAAATGAGTACAAACACCGCAGTACGGACACTTCATACAATCACCCTTTTTCAGGTTGCCACAATAAGCGTTATATTATAACGTAAGCATGCTTGCCACCGCTGGAATTATAATGCCGGCAGGCTATCGATCCGTCTTGTGCAGGCAGGTGAATTTTATGTGTAACAGTCTATTGCTTTTTCGGGAACCTTCGTTTCTAAAGAAATTCTAAAAATCAGGATATATAATCCATAAATAGAAGTGCTCTCCTTATTAATAAATTTCCCTGTACAGCCCGGCATTTAATGCCGGGTATTTTTTTGTCTGTTCTTGTGACAAATTTCATAAGCTTTTTGTCAGCCGCCTGCCGGGCGGTTTTTGGTTTTTAGATAAATAAATTCTTTAAATCAGGCGGCCGTACCTTCAGAATATGGATTTTAATTCCAGTCATATAGCCGGCATACTTTACGGCTGGCGAGGACATACTATAGTCGGAGGTGCATGCTTGTGATATGGTCTTTAATTATCGGCGCAATAGCAGGCTGGGCAGCCGGACAACTGACACGCGGCCATGGCTTCGGACTGGCGGTTGATATCATTGTCGGTGTGGTGGGCGCTTTTATAGGCAGATTTGCTTTATCCTTCTTCGGTTTTGCCGCTTATGGCACTATTGCTGAAATAATTACCAGCATAATAGGCGCCGTAATCCTGCTGGGCATTATCAGAATGTTTAGCGGCAGCTCAAAAGTATAGCTTATTTTGATGACGTAAGTTTCAATCCTGCATTGCCGGAACGGCTGCAGGATTTCGTTTTTTTTATTAAAAAGCCTAAAAGCTTTAAAACACACTGGGCATTGAACAGGGAAATTATGGCAGTGTTGAAAAACAGGGGGACAGGGACCGTGTTTTTTTACTGCTAATGTATACCTCCTATAAAAGCAATATGCTGCGCGAAGTATTTGGAATCAAAGAAAGCAAGGAGAAAAAGTGTATATAAAGCTAAGGGGATTATACAACTCCAAAAGCGAAAATCGCCGTTTTGCAAGGTATTGCCGCAGTCTGCTGATTATTTTTGTAACATTGTATCTGTCGGTCAGGTTTTAGCCGGGGTGCGGGTCGTAGTTTTTGTCTGTAAAAAAAGAAATGGCTGGCCCGGAGGGCCGGCCGTTTGTCTATTTAGGATTTTGCCGGTTTGCTGGATCGGCGGACTGCCAGTAGTGCATGCTTGACAACCTGCTCTGTTTGACCTTTGTTTAACCCAAAGGGACGAACCATATTCTTAACTTCATTTATAAATCTTTGCTCATCAAAATAAATAATCATAATGATCACCACCCCTAAACGTCTGTTACTTCATTATACGGATTATGTTGCAAAGATGTGAACAGGAGCCAGTGGAATGTTGGTTTATCCAGTACATTTTTTTTGCTGCGCGGCTGCTTGAATAAAGTGGATTATTTAGCAGAAGCGATATAATTGCAAACTGCTAGATATAATTTCTAAAATATGTAAATATATTATTGTTAGTGGGAGTAAGAAGCAGGGGGTATAGCGCATGTTTAATCCTGGAGTAGCCATGTTGATCGGGATTCTTGGATTGTGTATGGGAGCAGTCTTGCTGCTGATTTTTGGAAAGCCGCTAACTAAAGAACGGTCAGGCTGCAATAAAAATTAGAAAAAGCAATGCCGTTTATATTTGCGCAGCAGATTGAATTGATATTTGCCTGGAACATACGACGCAACAGTGCCTGGACTGTCACTGCCAGCATTTATAAAAACTAAAAAAATACTGCTCGGGAGGCAAAATATACTATTAAGGCGGACAAACTATTCTTTAAAATTTAAATATAGTATAACTAAATTGTCACAATCGAACCTATAACGCAATCATCTTTTATCTCCGTTTACTTTACTTAGTAAACGGAGTCTTTTTATTAGTTAGCATACAGTAAACTTTTTTGTTTGGTTTGCCTGAGAAATAAAAAAACGGGGGTTTAACCCGTTAACGGTAGGTGGAAATACGAGATTCTTCATCGATCTGAATGGTGTTGCTTTGTTTTGGCGGTTGCATTAAGGCTGTTCTGACAGTACCTGTTGATGCAGATACCGGAATGCCGTTTAGATTTATAACTCCGTTAGCTTGATGGTCTAAATCGGTATTAGTGGAGTTATTGGCTGAATTAGTTTCTGCGGTATCCTGCTCGCGGGTACTATTATCCTGCATTAGTGCCGCTTCGATTCCGCTGGTATCGAAAACTTTTTCAGGCTTGTCAGTATGTTGACGTTTGTTGCTAGCCACTTAAATCACCCCCAGGTTGGTTTTGCCGCTAAGAGTGCCGGTCAGTGTCATAACGAACAGAGTCGGGCTGAGATAAAGTAGACCTAGCTTCAGGTGGGGGTTTTTACCCCACTGAAGGTTAGTCACTGAAAAATCAGAGTATACAAAAGCCGGCAGTAAGGCGATATGACCAATCAAGCTATTCCGATAAAAAATCGTAGACATTTTGATTGGATTTAGCTGCCGGCTTGTCCCGCAAAAGTAACTTCTTTTTGTCTTTGGCAATTAGACGATCCATTTCTTCATACGCATCATGAAGTTTGCTGGCTGGTTTTATATCAGTGCGGAATCTTAGGTAAGAGCCGTTGTTTCTATAAGTCATAATACTCACCTCACATAGTAGTTTGCGTCATGTGCGTCATCCCATTCACTTAAGAATATGGAAATCAATACACAAGCATTACGTTGAATTATTGGCCTCAGACAAGCCGACGGAAGCGGCTCCCGTCAGCTAACAGTCATATTGCCGTAGGTTACTGCGAGGACTGTAACCCCAAAAAGCAAAAGGGCAGCAATAGCTGCCCTCAGGTAGAGGGGTGATTGGGGCCGGTAAGTTTTTTATCGCTGCTCATATCTTTGTTTTTAAGATTTTGGTTTTGTTTCTTTTGCTGTTGCTGGGCTAAAGAGTCGTTGGTATTATTTCTGGCCATTCGATCACCTCCTGTGGATAGTCTTTGTGAGACCGGGGATTTAAATACAAGTAATCCCAATAAACAATAAGCTTATGTAGTTGTCTTAGTGTTCGCAGCCGTGACTGCCCGGTATTCCCGAATCAGCTTTTTACTCAAAATAAATGACCGCCCTAAGACGGTCAATAAAGCTACCCCCGCGGAAAACAGTTATATGGCGAACATCTTCTCGGGTAACATGGCCGTGGAAAACAATACATTACGGGATGACAGGCATAAGGATTACATACGGCCCTATAGTTTTTTTGATTTTGCCAGTCTTCTATCTCGGGATATTCTCTACATTTTAGCATTGTTAAGTACACCTCCGTTTGTTATTAGCATATGTCGATAATTGGAATGGTGTGCTAAGGTATTATCTTGAAAAGCCAAGTGCTCACTACTGACGAGCTCGTACAGCCGGAGTTTGGATGCAATAAGAAAACCTGGGTCTAGACCCAGGTTTAGGAGGTTTTAGTCGCGATGACAATGATGCCAGTGGTGCATAGCCTTTAAGCCGACATACACAATAGCACCCACAGCCAGGACTCTTAATAATGAGGAGTCGTGCATGGAACAGCCATGGCGTTTGGAATGATGACAGAACATTATTAAATCACCTCCAAAGCTAGTGTGCCATGAATTATGATGAATTATTGCTGGAAATAGGGGCAATTATTGCAACGTCTGTAATTGTCTCTTAGCGTTGAAAGTTCATTGCAAAGATTCTGAAGCTGGCTTTCCAGCTTACCATACTGCTCTTCCTGGTCTTTCTTCGAACATTCGGCATTGTATTGCTTTTGGAATTCAATTATGAGTATCATTACATCAATAATTATAGCAACCACTAAAATCGTAATGACCCATTTATTGATATTGTCGCAATTCATATCTTTATACCTCAGGTTCGGTTATTATTTCTAATCTATGATATTCGCTACCTGTGAAAACTGTATACGATTCTGCCCGGGACTTAAAGTTGAATGGCTAAAAAAGCTCCTGGCAGCCCCTGTTGGGTATTATAAATAAGGAATTAATTATTAATATATGTACAAAAATGGCCTTTTTTGTCGGATGGACTTACATAAATGTAAAAATTGGTAAGCAAATAAGAGCGAGTAAAAATTCTTTTGTTCTATTCAAGAGCCAGCAAATTCCAGGCTTTAACAAGATAATTTATTTAGCATGCCTATATTGGCATGCTTTTTGCATAAGTTTAGAAGTGACATCTGGCCGGGCTGTTGCGATAGGCGTAGAGCCTTAGTTTGCGAGATAAATTGAAGCTCAGAAGTTCGAGGTAAAGGAGAGGCGTCTGGTGATTGAAGAACAAGTGTTGATATTTCGTGTACAAGAGGAAGAATATGCAATCCCCTTCGAGGATTCTCAAGAAACGATCGCAAAACTTCCGATAACAAAAATTCCAACTGCTATTGATTATCTGGAAGGCGTCACAAACATCCATGGGCAGGTTATTCCTGTTGTCAGATTATCCGCGAAAATTGGTTTAGCCGGTGATATACCTTCAGAGCAAAAGGTTATAATTGTAAAAATAGGATTACAGAAGATTGGCATAATGGTTGATGAAATTACAGGTGGAGTTTGTTTGACAGCCGATTGCATTGATCCGGCAAATAGGGGAAACAGTTGCCTGGGGTCTTGCATCAAAGGCTTAGGGGAGATTGGCAACCGGCCAATAATGCTCTTGGATATTGCCAGGCTATTTTCGGAGGAGGAATTATCCTTCTTGCGCAGGCTTGAGCAATTAGCGTGCTTTTACTAGAATTTTTTCCGTAGGCCGACATTTCTAATGGAAATCTAAATTATGGAACGTATGATTAGTGCATGGATTCAATCAAAATGCAAAGGACGTGTTTCCATGAAAAATGTGGCCAAAAAGGTAATTATATACTCCATGGTAGGCTTATTGCATGTCGGTGTTTTTGTTTCTGCGGCTGAAGCTGCCGCTCCAGGACAAAATGAACCGCCGCGTTACGAACACCGGGATGAACATCGTCAGCGAGAACTGGAGAAGGAAAAAGAGCGCCGGCTGCATGAAGAAAATGTGTATCATGAAAAACAAATGAAGCGACGCCCGTTTGAATCGAAAAAAAGCTGGCATGAACGCCAGAAGAAAGAAAATGAGCGACATGAAAAAGCAGTACGCGAAATTATGCGCATGGGTCACCGGTGAGAATACATAAATGTAAGCCCTTGGAAAGGAATCCAAGGGCTTTTCTGACTGCCTTTTGTTGATTTGGATAAGTGCTTTTCTTATGTTTTTAGTCAGGAATTACCACACCAACCAGCCAGACTAGGAATACGGTTCCCACTGGCGCTGCAAGCAACGCCCCAACTGACAGCAGGATATCCAGTATCATACAAATCCCCCCGTACATCCTATGTAGCAAGGGGGGCGGACAGAACAAAAAAAATATGCCCTGGGCAGCAGGCATTTGGCGATACTACGGGCTGGTTGCATGAACATAGCTTTTTTTAAAGGGATTTATTACCTTTTGATGAACTATATATTAAAGGGTAAGTGGGGTGATTTAGAATTAATGGCTAATACAGAAACTCTGCAAAAATGGTTTAGCAGCGATATGAAGGAAGCTATACTCGTTTTGTCAGGTGACTACTGGCTTGTTTATGTGGAAACCAAGGAAAGCAAACTCCTTGGCAAGTCGGCGGAAGAGGCCAGGGAAATTCTTAAAGAGTTAGATAAAATCGAAAATTTCCCGGGATTTTAGCTATATTTTAATATCCACGTTAGAATTCTTTCGGAGCTCTTTCTCCAACAAGTTCTTGAAAGACGGCGCGGATTTTTTTTTGGTTGCATAAGAAGTGGTAAGATATTTATCTTGTAAATAAGATTTTTGTCCTGCAAATACTGGGGCGACTTTGGTAACAATCATAATAATCACCTTCCATATTTTTACACATAATTTCTGTGTTATGGAAAATAATTCCTTCAGTGAAATTTGTTAAATCCAGAAACATTTTGTGTCATTTTTCTGCAAAATAACTACCGCCGCTTGCAATACGGCGGTAGTTTTATTTTGCAGATTTATCCCCCAGGAGGCTATCCGGCCACTAACCTTCAGATGGAGTTAAAACCTCACCTGCAGGTTAGTATACTTTATTGCTGCATAGTCTCTTGCGAGTTTTTAAATAGGCTGTCGGTATTTAGGGAAAAACGCTAGCAATATAAAACAGCTTCATGCTATAGTAAAGACAAATATAGCAAACTGAGGAGGGTAAACAAAAGAGTGTCCGATGAATTAACAAAAAGTGATATGATTCTTACGCACATTGCTAATAGTAATCTTGCCGAGAGAATCGTGGATGTCGATGAAGAAATGATCAGTTTGTTAGTATTTCAGCTGGGTGATTATTTGTTTGCTTTCCATGGCGACCAAGTCAGGGAAATACTTCCTTTTGCCGGAACATCCTGGATTCCCGGCGCAACGGCTTCGATTCCGGGAGTGATTAATGTTCGCGGGGATGTGGTGGCGTTAATTGCTTTGGGGCAGGCTTTCGGGGACCGAAATACCGGCGCAGCCGGAGCATTTTCTGTTCTGCTGCGGCACGGGGACGGCCGCAGCGGAATTCTTGTAGACAATATTGTGGATGTTGCCGCCGTGCCGGTTTCCGGCATTATGGAGATACTGCCAACCCTGGAAGAACGGTTTAAACGGTTTGCATCCGGTCAGTTTGAATATAAGCAAACAATGGTTACCATACTGGATGCTGCGTTGATTTTAGCGAAGGTAGAGTTATAGGGAGATCGATGTGGAACTGACTGAAGTCCAACTTTTACTTTTTACAGTAAGCGGCAATCGCTATGGTATTGATATTGATCAGATTGCCGCTTTGAGGAATGCCGATTCAACTGAGTCACCGCTATATTTTGCTCAGCTCATGGGAGTACATAATGTAACAAAGTCTGCTTGCTCGAAGCAGTTAATTATAAAACATACCGGGAACAGACCTGTCTTGATTACTGAACCTGAAGAAGTAGCGACAGTTTCAACGGGTTCTATCCGCCCTGTGCCGGCCATATTAAAAAAAACGGCTGGCGAAAAAGGGGTATGGGGGCTCTTGCCACAGTCACAGCAAAGGGTTATCATTCTGGTCGATCTTTATAAAAATCTGTTGTTTATGCAACTGACAGACAGCATTGCCAATGCAAAACCAGATAGGGTTTTACAAGAGAGGAGTAACAATGAAAAGTAGTCTTAAGGTAAAAATGATTGGACTTATGGCTCTGTTTATGTGTTGTTTAGTAGCGGTATTATCCTATTTTTCTGTTTCCGCCACGCTGCAACGGGGCGAGTTAAGGCTGCGTGAATATGAGGAAATGCTTTATAAACAGAAAACCGATAATATGAAGAACCTTGTTGAATCCATTGCCAACGCCGCTTCCCTTTTGCCGGAAGAAGAAGCCAAGCAGTTGATACGTCATGCCCGCTATGGCGAAGACGGATATTTTTTGGTTATCAATGCAAACGGCAATATGGCAGTACATATTGATCAGACTTTGGAGGGACAAGCATTAGCCAATATACGTGACGCGGGAAATGCGGTTTTTTGGCCGAAGCTGCTTGAACAATGTAAGGAAAAAGGGGAAGGTACAGTAAAGTATACCTGGATAAAACCGGGGTCCGCCAAGCCGGAAGCCAAATTATCCTACGGTAAGGCAATCGGCAAGTGGAATTGGATTGTGGTGACAGGGATGTATCTGGACGACGTGGCGGCTGCAATCAGCAGAGAAGAAGCCCTAATTCACCAGGAAATATGGGGTACAGTAGTGCGGTATCTACTGATAGCAGCTGTTGCCCTTGTATTAATTATTGCAATCGCCGGCTTCTTTCTTAACCGGTATATTACTCAGCCTCTGGCCGGCGCCATAGCAAAAGTAAATAATTACGCAGCCGAAATGGACGAAACAGTAACGAATCAGGCCAGCTTTTCCCTGGAGCTTTCGTCGTCGGTAAGCGAAATCTCAGCAACCATGGAGGAATTTTCTTCATCAGGCATATTGATTTCCAACCATAGTCAGGGTGTGGCCGACAGTGCTGCTCAAACGCTGGAGCGGACCAGGCAAGGCGTAGCTGAGGTGGAAGCGCTGATGGGGAAAATGAAAGAGATTTATAGCGATAATCAGATTAATATTCAGGAGATCGTTGCGTTGGGCCATAGGTCAAAAGAAGTTAACAAAATTATGGAATTTATCAACAATATTACCAGTCAAACCCGGCTGATCGCCTTTAATGCCGCACTTGAGGCCGCAAGTGCCGGGGAAGCGGGTAAACGTTTTGGGGTAGTTGCTCTGGAAATCAGACGTTTGGCCGACAGTGTTATGGAATCCACTAAAGAGATTGAAACCAAGATCAATGAAATTGTAGCTGCTGTCAGCCGCCAGGTAGTCGCCTCTGAGAAAAACACCAAGGGGATTGAAGAAGGACTGGCCTATTCGGAACGGACTGTCACGCTTATTTACGATATTGAGAACGCCGCAGATCAGACAACAGATGCTGTCAGCCAGATTGTTCTTTCCATTCAGCAGCAGCAAACCGCCGGTGAACAGGTGCTGACGGCGCTGCGGCAGATCAAACAGGGCACTAATGACAACACAACCATGATTCAGCAAACAAAAGCCATCAGTAAGGAATTGGCTAAACTGGCGGAGGAACTCGAAGCTGTGGTTGATACAGGCAAACCGGCAGCCATTGCAGGCAGAGTCCACGGATGAGCGGATTATGAGTGCTCGGGATACATGTATAAAGGTACTGATTGTCGGCAGTCCCCTTATACGGGAATGGCTTGTCAGACTGCTGGCTGCCCAAGCCGGTGTTGAAGTAGCCGGTGAGGCGCCCAATGGGGACGAAGGCGCAAGGCTGGCCTTCCTGTTGCGCCCCGACCTTATTATAATGGCTATTGAGATGCCTGCCAGGAAGGGGTTAGAAGCTATTGAGGCCATTATGCAGCGGAATCCGACCCCCATACTTGTGCTTACTTCCTATAGTGACGCCGGCCTGGCGTATGAAGCGATAAGCCGGGGCGCTTTGGAAGTAATAGTAAAGCCTAAGCCTGATCTGGCACAGTGCCGGCAATTTGTACGCAAGATAAAATTGTTGGCAGGAGTCAGCGTCATCAGACACATTAAGGGCAGCAAGCCGGCCTGGAAGAATGTTGCCAGCGGAAAGGAAGCAACCGGAGTCTGGACAAAAGTGGTAGCCATTGCCTCTTCACTGGGAGGGGCGAATGTACTGGAAACCATCTTTTCACGGCTGCCGGCTGGTTTTCCCGCTCCTATTGTCGTTGCGCAACATATTTCCGCCGGTTTTGCGGAGGCTTTGGCTGACTGGCTGAATCATAAAACGCCCCTGACTGTAAAAGTGGCCTCCGGGGCGGATGTTTTAACTCCCGGCAGTGTATTTATTGCGCCGCCGGAATACAACATTGAGGTCGATGCAGCTGGAAAACTTACGCTTGCGCCATGCCCAGCCGGACATATATACCACCCCTCCTGTGACCGGTTACTTACATCAGTAGCCTGCGCTTACCGGGAACGGGCTGTAGGTATCATCCTGACAGGCATGGGACAGGACGGGGTAGCAGGTATGGCGGCCATTAAGGCCGCCGGTGGGGTGACTATTGCCCAAAATGAACAAACATCACTCATCTACAATATGCCGCGGTTGGTAATAGAACGTGGGCTGGCCGACTTTGTCGTGGCCGCCGCTGATATTTCCACCACGTTAACCAGCGTAGTTAGCGGATGAATAGGAAGGAAAAACCGTTGACAAAACTTGAATTAGAAGAACTCGATCTATTTATAAGCCGGCGTTTTGGCTTGGAGTTTCGCCATCAACGCCTGGATTTGCTGAAAGACGCAGTCCAAAGACGTATTGCCCTGAGTCAGGCGCTGACGGTTAGGCAGTATCTAAACTTTTTGCAGCAGCGTGAAGAAGAGGTCTTGCTGCTTATCAACTTGTTAACGGTACATGAAACCTACTTTTTTCGTGAACCCACTCAACTAGAGGTTATGGCCGGGCAGGTCATTCCGCAGCTATTGAAAAATGCCGGCGCCAAACCCTTGCTCCGCTTGCTGAGTGCTGGTTGCTCAACCGGCGAAGAAGCCTATTCCATGGCAATAGCGGCACTTAAAATACCGGGGGCAGGCAGCGAATGGGATTTTGAAGTGATCGGCATGGACGTGGATAAAGCAGCTGTCGATAAGGCTCAGGCCGGTATATACGGGTCATACTCGTTTCGCTCCTGTCCAGAGGATGTACGGGATAACTATTTTCAGCCGGTGACTAAAGACCGCTTTGCAATTAAACCTTTCGTCAAAGCAAAAGTACGGTTTGAACATTTGAATTTATTTGAACCGGTGTATCCTGAATGGCTTAGAAGCATGAACATTGTATTTTACAGAAATGTATCCATCTATTTTTCGCAGGAACAGCGCCAGGAAGTGTTTCGACGGTTAGCCGGCCTGCTTACGGCGGGCGGTTGTTTATTTCTAAGCTGTACGGAAACGTTATACCACAATAATAACCTTATGTCATTGGTGAAAAGCGGTGATACCTTTTATTACCGGAAACAGGACCGTTTCTTCCGGGCCAGTCCTGATACCGGTCCGGAAATAACAGCCGTAAAGCCGCGTAGTCTTAATGTCCAGCCGTCGGCTATACGGCATTCCCCGGCCAAAGCCGCAGTCAAAAAAAGAACATTGCCCTCTGAACCATCAAAAATGCAGCTGCGTTTGCCAGCGGACAAGCTGATGCCAGGCGGGGGAAACAAAGCAGATATATGCCGGCAATTGTTTGCCGATGCCCTGGAACTGGTTAACGGTAAAAACTATGATGAAGCTATTGTTTTCTTGGACCGGATTCTGGCGAGAGATTCCTTTTACGTTAGAGCGCATACTTTAAAGGCCAATATTCTACTTAACCGGCAGA
Source organism: Sporomusa aerivorans (assembly GCF_041428895.1). NCBI lineage: Bacteria > Bacillati > Bacillota > Negativicutes > Selenomonadales > Sporomusaceae > Sporomusa > Sporomusa aerivorans. The sequence continues at coordinate 5,904,032 of NZ_CP156926.1, read as the reverse complement.
ATGCCGCCGCTGCTATTGAAGCTTGCCAGGCCGCGCTGGTGATAGATGCATTATGCCTGGAAGCCTATCTGCTGCTAGGCATGGCCGCAAGGCTTACCGGTATGACAGACGAAGCCATTCACCGGTTTAAGGAAGCTGTTTATGTAAGTCCGGAATGTTGGCTGGCGCATTTCTTTTTAGCCGAAATGTACCAAATGCGAGAAGAGAATGCGTTTGCCAAGCGGGAGTATGAAGTAGCTATGCGGCTTCTGACACAGGGGAAGTTCGCCGGTCACGGGTTGAGCTTTTTCCTGGTGCCATTTCAACTGGAAGATTTTATTCGCTTATGTCAGCACAACATAGCCAAACTGCAGGACTGATGCTCTGCACCGTAAGGAAGGAGGCGGATGAGGCGTCATGGCACTTGATATAAAAACTCTTTTGGTGCGCTTTGCCGCAGAAGCCGCCAAACATTGCGACCTGATTGAAAAAGAATTACTGGCGCTTGAAGCGGACGGCTTTGCTAAAGAGCGCCTTGATGCCGTATTCCGTGCGGCCCACACTATGAAGGGCGCCGCACGAATGCTGAAGCTGACAGTAGTTTCTGAAGTGGCTCACCACATGGAAGATGTTTTGGAATCGCTTCGCGATGGACAGAACGTTCTTACCCGTGAAATAACCGACCTTTTGTTAAAGAGTGTGGACGTTCTCCGGCAACTGATTGCTGATATTGCCGCCGGCACACCTTTGCCGGCCACGCTGCCGCCGGTTTGCTCCGAGCTTGCTCAATTGCTTACTGTGGCCAAGGAGCAGGTATCGGACCCCGTGCCTGGAAAAATTCCGCTTGGCGAAGACCACACCCCGGAAGGGAAAAGGGAACCGTCTGTCATAGAGCATGGTTATGTGCAGATTCGCTCTGAGCGGCTGGATGAGCTAATCCAGTTGATGGGAGAAATGGTTTCTTTTCAATACAGGAAAAAGCAGCAAGCGCAGCTGATGCGGGATATTGTCCGCTTATCGGCAGCCAGTCTGGAGTTGGTATCCCGCCCGAACTATAATCTGGAGCAGGCGGAAAAGAAACGTATAGAGTGGGCGGATACGTTAGCCGCTATGCACAGCCAGCTCAGGAAGCTGCAGGATTCATTGAGGAATGACACTGTGATCGAAAACCTGCTCACGACTGACTTGCAGGAACGCTCACTAAAGATACGCATGCTGCCAATTGCCACTGTTTTTGACAAACTTACCCGTGTGATTCGGGACCTGGCTCACGCTACCGGCAAAGAGGTTGAGTTTCTGACAGAGGGTGGCGATACTGAGCTTGACCGCAAAATTATTGAGCAGTTGGGAGATTGCCTGCTGCATATGATCCGGAATGCAGTCGACCATGGTATCGAGTTGCCGGAAGACAGGATAAGAGCCGGGAAAAACCGGCGGGGAATTATCCGGCTGATAGCCGCTTATGATTCCGGGGGAGTTACGATCACCCTTAGAGACGATGGGGCAGGCATTGCAGTGGAGCATATAAAAAAGGTCGCTATTCATAAGCGGCTGATAAAGGAAGAGGCAGTCGAGACACTAACGGAAAAAGAATTACTGGATTTAATCTTTGCGCCGGGTTTTAGTACAAGCGCCATTATTACTGATATATCCGGGCGTGGGGTCGGCATGAATGTCGTCAGGAAAACCATTACCGAAGATCTTAAGGGAGCGGTGAAAATCCAGACACACGCAGGCTTAGGGACAGCTTTTAGTCTTAAGGTCCCGATTACTTTAGCCCTTTCGCGCATGCTGATGGTTGCGGCGGCCGAGCATACCTTCGCTATTCCCGCCTATTCGGTGCAGGAAGTTATTATGGTAGCTGACGACCAAGCTATTGATGTTGTCGGCAAACCTGCATTACGCATACGGGAACAGCTTGTCCCGATCGCGGAACTTGAGGTTATACTGGGATGCCCGCAGGCCAAGCAGCGGGGGCGCAAAGAGTTGCTGGTTGTTATACTGGCTTCAGGCGCCGACCGGCTGGGAATTGTTGTAGATGCTGTCGTGAGTGAAGCTGACATGGTTATAAAATCCTTGCCGTCGGCGATTAAGCATAGCACACTGGTTTCAGGCTTTACCATTGGCAGCAATGACGAAATTATTAGCGTACTTGGTGTTGCGGCGCTTATGCAGCAAGCCCGCGAAAACAAGGCTGCTACCGCCAAACCTGCAGGAACAGCCGCTCTGAAGCAGCGCAAAACCATCCTGGTGGTGGATGACTCCGCCAATACCCGGGATATCGTAAAAAGTATTCTGGAATCGTATGGCTACCAGGTAGAGTTAGCCGAAGACGGGATGGCGGCCCTTGAAAAAACCGGCAGGAAAGTTTATGATGCTGTTATAACTGACGTAGAGATGCCCAATCTGGATGGTTTCAGTTTAACTGCCCATTTGCGCCAGGATGAACGGTACCGGCAGATCCCGGTAATTATTGTCACCTCCCGGGAAAAGGCCGAAGATAAGCGGCGCGGCATTCAGGTTGGTGCAAGTGCCTATATAGTGAAAGGCGCCTTTGATCAAAACAATCTTATCGAGACGGTTCAGAATGTTATCGGCTAGTATATTTGTGAGGGATGTGTAATGTCCGAAAAAAAGAGTTCAATCGGCGAGCGTATAAAATTGCTGCAAGAGGCCTATATCCGTGAGCTTCCTGAAAAAATCGGGACAATGGACTACACTTGGCAGGAACTTGTAGCAACAAAAAAACTGGACAAATACATCGCAGGCCTTATACGGTCTTTTCATTCGATGGCGGGAACGGCCAGTTCATTCGGATATACCAGACTGGGAGAGCATGCTTATACCGGTGAGCGTATACTTAAGGATGTCTTAAATTCCCGGCGGATATCTGTAGAAACCCAAAATGCCATGCAGGCTTGTATACAAGCTATGAAAGCAACGCTCCAGGCAATGGCGGCGCCTGATGGCGGCCAGTATGAACTGGAGACGTTGCCGGCGAGGCGAGAGGGCGGCAGCCAGCCGCGCAAGACGGTAATCATGGTGGATGATGATGAACATTTCCTGGAAGGGCTGGCATTTCAGCTGGAATGTTTCGGTTATGAGGTTTTTAAATTTCACAAACTTAAGGAAGCGGAAGAAGCTTTGCCAAATTTAGACCCGGCCGGTATCGTGATGGATATGGTGTTTCCTGAAGGAGATGTGGCCGGGGCATTTGCCGTCAAACGGCTGCGGGCCATGAAGGATTACCACATTCCGGTCGTATTCTTGTCCAGACGTAATGATATTCACTCCCGGTTGGCCGCCGTAAAGGCCGGGAGTGATGCCTATTTCTTAAAACCGGTTCGCCCCACCGACCTTATTGATAAACTGGATCAGCTGACCAGAAAAGAAGAGCCTGCACCCTGCCGGGTTTTAATTATTGACGATGATCCGAGTATGGCCGAATATCATGCTGCTTTGCTGGAACAAAACGGCATGAAAACCCTAACGTTGAGGGACTCGCTAAAAGTTCTGGATTATTTAAGTGTTTTTAATCCTGATTTAATTTTGCTGGATCTAAATATGCCGGAATGCAATGGTTACGAGCTTGCCAAGGTTATACGCCAGGTACCTGCGTATTTTCGCATTCCTATTGTATTTCTTTCGGGAGAAAAGAATCTTGCGCTACAGATGCAGGCTATGGCCACCGGTGGTGATGATTTTATAACGAAGCCGGTTCAACCGGAGCATTTTATTTGTTCTGTGCGGCTTAGGGCTGAACGGATGCGTCTGCTGCGCCAGTATATGGAACGGGATGGTTTAAGCGGTTTATATAATCACTCCGTCATGAAGCAGTATATTGAAAGGCTGTTTCTGCAAGCGCTGCGCAGCGATACGCCTCTGAGTCTGGCTATTATTGATTTGGATTGCTTCAAAGATATTAATGACACATATGGGCATGTTGCCGGAGATCTGGTAATTCTGGGTATTTCCCGGCTGTTGGAGCAGCGTCTGCGCAGTACAGATATTATCGGCCGGATGGGTGGCGAGGAGTTTGCTGTCATAATGCCTGATACGCCGGTTGCAACCGCTTATCAAGTAATGGAGGAAATACGGACGAAGTTTGAGGGAATCTGCCACGAATCGGTGAATGGAACATTCCATGCTACGTTCAGCTGCGGACTTGCGGGTTTTCCCCGCTATACCGACGCCACCGGCTTGTATAATGCGGCCGATAAGGCTTTGTATAAGGCTAAAGATTTAGGCAGGAACCGGATCTGTACAGGGTAGTACCCCATACCGGTGAAAAATGAGGTGTTAGATGTTGGGAAAAAAGTTACTGCTGATTGAAGATGACAGTTTTATGCGTGAAATGATAACTCTGGTCTTAGAGTCCGAGGATTATGAAGTAACCGGCGCCGGGGACGGTAGAGGGGCTTTGCGGCTGCTTAAAGACAGCGGCGGTTATGATGCCGTCATATCAGATATGTATTTGCCGGATACAGACGGACTGGAGCTCTTTGCCCAAATTAACGCGCTCCAGCCTGAACTGGCTTTTTTACTGCTGACAAGTGAGACTGATGAGACCATTGTCCGGAAAGCAACAGGCCTGGGAATTAGTTATATCTTAAAAGATGAAAACTATGCCGAAGCTATCCTGTCTGCATTAAGGCAATCATGCACGCGGCCAAACGGGTGAAATGATTTCCTGATTGAATAACGGCTTGCGCTTTGCCCAAGGCTCAGCGCAAGCCGTATTTTCTTTAGCCAGTTACTTTAACTTGTCACGCTACCAATGCTTGGTCTCTATGCTGGGATCGCGCGGACTCAAATATTTAAATATAATCCAGCCGTGCGTTCCCTTGTGATCCACTTCCCAGTACTGACCGTCTGCGGATTTGGTATGGACCTTAACAACATCGCCCCGTTTTAACACGGCAAGAACCGTTGCGGAATCTGTCGGTTCAGAATAAATTTTTACCTTGTCCGTGTTGGTTACAGCGGAAAAAACGGCCTGAGCCGGCAGGACGGTGCATGCAGTCAGTAATAAAAGAAAAAACGCGGTTACAAGCTGTACTTTTTTCATGGAAAATTCCCCCGCAGTATTAGGATAGTAGAAAATAGATTCCACATGTAAATGCTAAACTCCTATCTTTGCCGATGCTTATATTTGAAGATTATTATTTTTAAAATGTAGGGATTTCGCATTTGGCTACGAATAAATATATTCTATACGGAATTGCTAAATCAAGGATACCGATCACCTATTACCCTAAAGAGCCAAAAGGCAGGAGGCGACGATGGACCCGATAGAAGACTATAAGTATTTGCTTGCGCTGCATATGCGTGATATTAGTAAGCGTTTCGGTTTGCTGTATTATGATGTGCTCAGAGGTAAAATGCCGGCTGAGGTCCAAAGTGTATATGCCGAGGGCTTGTCCCGGGTGTTTGAATATATGAATCTTCGGCATGGATTGGAAATGACCGATGTTATGGCCGTACATGAGACGATAATGGAAATCGTACTTGCTGAATTTGTTGCGGCCGCATTAAGTAATGAGGATGCGGACAGCTCCCATATCCTGCATTAAGCAAAGTGCTCCCGGCAAAACTTTTGTAAGGGATGATAGATATGTCTTTAACAGGCAAACTACAAAAGATAGTACTGTTCGCCGATAAGGCCAGGGAAAGGGGCTGCACCACAGCGGAACTGATGCTGGCCAAAGAACTGGCGGTGGATGACCGTGTCCGGCTGAAATGCCGCCTAAACACCTGCGGCAATTACGGCCGCAATCTGATGTGCCCGCCGCATGTTCCTGAACTGGCGGAGGCTGCCCGCATTTTTAACAGGTATACATTTGCTTTGGTAATGCAGGTTACTTCGCCTATGCCCGGCACTGATTACCGGGAAGTATATACCAAGCTTAAGAATCAATTTAATGAAATTATCACGGCTCTGGAAAAAGATGCATTTCGCCAGGGGTTTACGCTGGCAACAGGTTTTTCCGGCGGCAATTGTACAATATGTGAAATTTGTGCCGGTCAGGAGGAGGCTTCCTGCTGCCGTTTTCCCGAGAAGGCACGTCCGTCCATGGAAGCATTTGGGCTGGATGTGGGGGCTGTGTGCCGGCACCTGGGGTTACCGGCTGATTTTGTCCCGGGGGAAATAACCCTGACGGGGTTGCTGCTTCTCGACTAAGCTTATATATTGAGTTACACTAATGAGATCCCGGAGGAGGCAAACATTCATTGCAGACAAAAATGGCCTATATAACACGCATCGCAGTTCTGGCCAGCGCTGCCGCGATCTTAATGGTGCTGGAGTTACCGGTTATTCTTATGCCTGGCTTTTTAAAACTTGATTTTAGTGATATCCCGGCTATCATCGGCGCTTTTGCACTGGGACCGCTGGCCGGCTGCCTGATTGTACTTATTAAGAATTTCATCCATCTCAGCAGTACCCAGACAGCAGGGATCGGGGAGATGGCCAATTTTTTCGTAGGCGCTTTTTTTGTTGTGCCGGCAGCTTTTATTTACCGGTATAAAAAGAACCGGTCAGGGGCCATGCTGGCCATGCTGGCCGGGACGCTGACTATGACGCTGGCGGCTGCGGTCCTAAATTACTGGGTATTACTGCCTTTGTATCAGGCCGCATTACATTTCCCGCCCGAGGCCATAATCAAGTTGGGTAGTATGGCCAATCCGCTGATTGTTGATTTAAAAACATTTATCGTCTTTGCTATTGTTCCCTTTAACTTGCTGAAAGGGGCTCTGGTTTCGATAATAACTTTGCTGGTATATAAAAAATTATCCCCCATATTGCATTAGGCGCAAAGGAGACAAGCCATGACAGACGCAGCGTACAAGGTAAAACCCGGTATATACCGCCATTATAAAGGCAAACAGTATCACGTAGTTGGGGAAGCTATCCATAGTGAAACCCTGGAGCCCATGATAGTCTACCGGGCGCTCTATGGTGAGTTTAAATTATGGGTGCGGCCCAGGGCGATGTTTTGTGAGAAAGTGGTAATTGCTGGCCAGGAAGTGCCGCGGTTTAAACTGGAGATAGAGGTTGACTAATTAATACTAAAATAAAGCAAAAAAACAATAAATTCTGTAGGTTGATAAAACATATTAAATATAGTAAACTGGGACTGGAATTAACTGGGTGAACATTCGGAATCCACCATAAAAATGTACTGGGAATGCGCACCCAGCAGCAAAATTGTCGGAATATAAAAAAAATAGATGGGAGAGAGAATGGCATGAAAAAGTGGTTATCCCTGGTCTTGGCGTCCTTGCTGGTTATTTCACTGGCTGTTACCGGCTGTAGCAGCCAAACCGCCACAAAGGATGAGGTAAAATATCCTACTAAGCCGATTGAAATTATTGTTCCGTTTGCAGCCGGCGGTGGTACGGATGCTGTTGGCCGCGCTTTTGCTGAAGCTTTGAAAGGCGTTTTAGGTCAGGATGTTGTTGTTGTTAACAAAACTGGCGGCGGCGGCGCTGTAGGTATGGCCGAGGGCCTAAAAGCCAAGCCGGACGGCTATACGTTAACCATGGTGACCCGTGAAATTGTTTCTTTGCCCTTACAAGGACAGGCTCCCTTTAAAACTTTCGATTTCAGGCTCATCGGCAATGTGAATACCGATCCAACCGTAATTGTCGTATCGACAAACTCCAAATACAAAACAATTGAAGATTTGCTGGCAGATCTAAAGGCTAATCCCGGTAAGCTCAATTTTGCCGCTTCGGTAACTCCAAATTTTTATGCTATTCAGTTTACACAGGCTGCGAATGTAACCTTTGTTACTGTTCCTTTCCAGGGGGCGGCACCTGCTATCACAGAAATTCTGGGTGGACGGGCTGATTTTGGAATTTATGGCCCCGGTGAAGTTAAGGCGCAAATCGACGCCGGCAAGCTGCGCCCGCTGGCTGTTATGGCCGACAAACGCTTTGAAGGCTTAAAGGATGTTCCGACCCTTAAAGAAAAGGGAATTGACGCCTCAACCGGCACATACCGGGGTATCGCCGTTCCTCCGCAAACACCTGACGCTGTTGCTAAGAAATTAGAGGATGCAGCGGCCAAAGCCGTAAAAGATCCTAAGTTTGTGGAATTCATGAATAAGTCATTCTTAGGTATTGATTATAAGAATGCCGCTGATTACAAACAATTCCTTGAACAGGACGTAAAAATCCTGGAGCCAGTTATCGAGGCCGGTAAAAAGAAACAATAGTATGGTGAGAGCGAGGAGCCGATCTTCGCTCTCCTTTTATCAAAAACTGACGGTATAGGAAATCCAATAAAGATTTTTGGAAACAGGGTATTAAGTACGTTTGGTCTAATCTCATTGAATGCTATAGAGAGTTATGAGGCTAAGCTCCTGCATTGCAAGAAAGGTTGTGTTTGCGTGAAAAAAGCCGGAGTATGGGCAGGTGTAATCCTGTTGGTGTATGCCGTGACTATTTTTTACCAGTCGCTGTCACTCGACTACTCTACCCGGCTGGGACCTGGTCCTGGCTTCTTTCCGTTGTGGCTGAGCGGAATTTTAACAGTTCTTGCGCTTGTTTATATCTTCGAAGCCTTTAAGAAAGATACTGTTTTACTTAGTGACATTTTGCCCGGAGGACAAGCCGGCAAAAGTATATTAGCTACCTTGGCTGGCCTTATTCTGTTTCCGGCGGTTGTATCGATCCTGGGATTTGTGATATCCTCGGCAATGCTATTATTTATTATGTTTGTCCGTGATTATAAGTGGTATACCGCGCTGGGGATTTCAGTGGGTTTATCGCTTGTATTGCTGGTTGTATTTCAGTCGCTGCTGGGAGTGTCACTTCCTGTCAACGATTATGGCTGGTGAGGGGAGAAGACAATGGATGTATTTATGCCTTTGCTGCAAGGTTTCGATATTGCCATGGGTGGCTGGAATCTTTTGTATTGCCTGATCGGAGTTACCATAGGTATGCTTGTGGGTGTTTTGCCGGGGCTAGGTCCTACCACAGGCACTGCCTTATTGCTGCCAATCACCTTTTCCATGGACCCGATACCTGCAATTATAATGCTCTCCGGTATTTATTACGGTTCACTGTATGGCGGGACGGTAACTTCCGTACTTATAAATACACCGGGTGAAGCGGCCTCGGTAACCACTTGTTTTGATGGATATCCCATGGCCAGACAGGGACGTGCCGGTACAGCGCTGGGGGTCGCCGGCATCGGTTCGTTTATCGGCGGTACGATTGCCATTATAGGCTTGGTGTTTATCGGACCGCCGCTTGCTGAATTCGCTTTGAAATTCGGACCGCCGGAATTTTTCGCGCTTATGATTTTGGGACTGGTCCTGGTAGTAGGATTAATGGGAAAATCGATAGTTCGCGGCACTATTGCCGCAGTAGTAGGTTTAACCTTGTCCCTTATTGGTATGGACCCGATTTCCGGTACGTTACGGTTCACTTTCGGCGAGCCGCATCTTATGGAAGGTTTCGATTTTGTTACAATTGCCATGGGCCTATTTGGCATATCCGAAGTATTATTAGGGTTAGAGACCGCGGCGCACACCGGCAAGCCCCCCAAAGTGGGTAAACTGCTGCCTGAACGCGAGGAATGGCGACCCACACTAATGGCCATAGCCAGAGGAACCGGACTGGGGTGCCTGACAGGTCTGATCCCCGGTTCGAATGCCGTTATACCTTCTATTCTGTCGTATACGCTGGAGAAAAAGCTGGCTAAGGATCCGTCCCGTTTCGGCCAGGGAGCTATCGAGGGGGTGGCCGGACCGGAGACGGCGAATAACGCCTACTGTGGGGCTGCGCTAATCCCGCTTTTCACGATGGGCATTCCTAGTTCGCCAACAATTGCCGTTTTGTTTGGCGCTTTTATTATGCACGGTCTCACGCCTGGACCGGCCCTGTTTCAGAGCAATCCCCAATTTGTCTGGGCAGTAATCGCCAGCATGTTCATCGGGAATTTTATGCTGCTTATAATGAATTTACCGATGGCCGGCATGTGGGGGAAGATCGCTACCGTTCCATCCCGGATACTTTATCCGGTTATTGTAATTATCTCGGTACTAGGGGCTTATAGTGTCAGCGGCAGTGTATGGGATATTTGGGTTATGATATTCTTTGGCGTTGCCGGATACATCATGAAGAAGATTGATATTCCCATGGCCCCTGTAGTGCTTACCTTCGTGCTGGGGAAAATGATTGAAAGCTCATTGCTGCAGTCTTTAATGTACTTTAAAGGTGATTTTCTGGGCTTTTTTACCCGGCCTATTGCCGGAAGTATGCTTGTAGTTGCTATAATTCTCTTGGTTGCCGGCATTGTGGCAGGTATGAAGAATAAACGCAGCATGCTGGCAGATGACTTTGAAGTATAATTGGTTACCTGTAAACCGGCATAAGAAGACCGCCAGGCGATACCTGGCGGTCTTTTCACATTGCTCTCAGTCAATCTTTGGCGGCAGAGCCGCTTTGCCAATAATAGCTAGTACCTGTCGTACGGCAACTTCCAGTGAACCATCATTTTTTACGACATAATTAGCCGATTGCCAGTTGTTAAATTCACCGGTAGTTTTGGCATATTCAATCCTGCGGTTGATTAGATCGTTATCGTCACCGCGCTCCAGCATGCGGCCGACCACGGTATCCTGATCCACCATAATGAAAATAGATTCAACCCGGTCGGCTAAGAGTTTTTTGAGTTGGGTAAGTCCCTGTGTTTCAACGGCTACTGTGCTAACCGGATGTTTTTTTACTTTATCAAGTACTTCGGCTTTACTTAGTCCGTACAGGTTGCCGGAGTATTCCACCCGTTCGATCAATTCATTTTTCTGAAAGTCTTCTTTGCCGACAAAATAATAATGAACACCGTGTATTTCGCCAAGTCTCGGTTTCCTGGTAGTGTGGCTGACTATCTCCGGCACGCCATACTGGGCAAGCTCCCTTAAGATGCTGGTTTTTCCCGAAGCTGGCGGACCAATTAGCGCATAAACTTTGTTCATAACTCCTCCACAATAGCGTTTTAGACAGATATGTCAATGTTGTTGCCTAGATGAGCCGGCGACGCAGGGGGAGCTATAGTAGACATGAGCTGCAGCAAGTCCTGACTTTGCTCGGCGCTTGTATCCATGACTTTTTTCATGACCAGAATACTGGCAGTATTACAAAGCTGTCCCTGTGAGAGTCCGGTGGCAAGTGCGGCAATATCCATAATATATGCCTCCTGTACTTCTTATAAATTTTTTACCTGCCGAGGAAATGTTCGGTCAATTTGGATTAAATGTACTAGTATCCTATATATCGGGAAAAACTACCTTAAGCTTAAATTGTGTGGTGCTGAAACCTTCTACAGCCAACCGTCTGGGCATCTTGACCGCTTTTTATCGTAGGCGCCAGGATCGGGAAGCAGTCTGCGGAAGCGTTGCTAAATAATTAATATTTTTATGCTTAGTAAAGCAGGAATATTAAGAAAAATAGCTAATATAAGCATTTAGAAAGCTTGTAAACCGGTTTCCTAAATCGGTTTACAAAGGAGAGGATGATAAGAATGATACCAAAATTAAATGTTTTGCAAAAGATTATGGATTCCGGTGTTGTCGCAGTTGTCCGGGCGGAAAGCTCGGAGCAGGCTGTTAAAATTGCCGATGCCTGCCTCAAAGGCGGCGTAGCGGCTATTGAGATTACCTTTACCGTACCTGGTGCTGCCGATGTAATCAAGGATCTCGCCGCAACGTATAAAAACGGCGAGATTATTATTGGCGCCGGCACTGTGCTGGACTCTGAAACCGCCCGTGTTGCCATTTTAGCTGGCGCACAGTATATTGTCAGTCCCTCGTTCAACGCCGAAACCGTAAAATTGTGCAACCGTTATCAAGTGCCCATCATGGCTGGCTGCATGACTATCAAAGAAGTGGTCGAAGCCATGGAGGCCGGTACCGACATTATTAAATTGTTCCCTGGTGAAGCGTTGGGGGCTTCGTTCGTGAAGGCGCTTAAAGGTCCGCTGCCGCAGGCTCCGGTTATGCCGACAGGCGGTGTCAGCCTGGATAATGTAGCCGACTGGATCAAAGCCGGCTGTGTGGCAGTCGGTGTGGGCGGCAATTTGACCGCCGGCGCCAAGAAGGGCGACTACGAGTCCATCACTGAAATCGGCAAACAGTTTATTGAAAAGGTGCGTCAGGCCCGCGGTAAGTAATTATTAATTAAAATATAAGAGGTGTATAATCGGTGAAAAAAGTAGTATGCTTTGGTGAAATTATGCTTCGTTTGGCCCCGGTAGGATACCAGCGTTTTGAACAGACTCCCAGCTTTGAAGCTGTATACGGCGGCGGCGAGGCCAATGTATGTGTATCTTTGGCCAACTATGGGGAAGAGGCTGTATTTGTAACCAAGGTTCCGAATAATCCCATTGGCCAGGCGGCCGTTAATGAGATGCGCCGCTATGGCGTGGATACCCGTCATATGATCCGGGAAGGGGAACGGCTGGGTATTTACTTCTGTGAAAAGGGTGCTTCCCAGCGGCCTTCGAAAGTAGTGTATGACCGTGCCCATTCGGCTATTTCTGCGGCTAAAAAAGAAGATTTTGACTGGAAGAAAATCTTTGCAGGAGCCACCTGGTTCCATTTTACCGGCATTACCCCCGCTCTGGGCGACAGTGTAGCCGAGTGCGTGCTGGACGCTTGCAAAGCAGCCAAAGAAGCCGGTCTGACCGTAAGCTGCGACCTTAATTTCCGCAAAAATTTGTGGACCAGTGAAAAATCCGGTAAAGTGATGGCTCAGTTTATGCCCTATGTTGACGTTTGTATTGCTAATGAAGAGGATGCGGAAAAAGTATTCGGAATTCATGCGGCCAATACTGACATTACCGGCGGCAAACTCAGTCACGAAGGCTATAAGGATGTGGCAAAACAGCTTAAAGAACGTTTTGGCTTTAAGGCAGTTGCCATTACCCTGCGCGGCAGTATTTCCGCTTCTGATAACAATTGGGCGGCCATGCTTTACAAAGACGGCGAGTTTTATTTCTCCCGCAACTATGCCATTCACATTATAGACCGCGTGGGCGGCGGTGATTCCTTTGGCGGCGGTTTGATTTACGCGATGATGAATAATTATTCCAACGCCGATGCGCTGGAATTCGCGGTAGCTGCTTCCTGCCTCAAACACACCATTGAGGGCGACCATAACCACGTATCTGTCAGCGAAGTCAAAGCGTTGATGGGTGGCGATGGTTCAGGACGCGTACAGCGCTAAGCCTATGCCTGTCACGATTGCTGAGGTTGCCAGAAAAGCCGGTGTTTCCAAGAGCACAATATCCAGATATCTAAACGGCCTATATGACCACATGGGGGCTGATACCCGGGAACGAATCTCCCAGGTTATTGCCGAACTGGATTACAGGCCTAACGCATTGGCCCGCAGCCTCAAGCAAAAGCGCACCTATACGGTAGGCGCCATTGTGGCCAATATCCTCAACCCTTTTTCTACCAGTATTATCAGAGGTATTGAAGACACGCTGAAGGCTGCCGGTTTTAACCTGATTTTGTGTAATGCCGACGATGACCCGGCTAAAGAACGCGATTATATTACGATGTTGGCGGATAAGCAAATTGATGGCCTGATTATCAATACAACAGGCTGCAATAATGATTTGATTGCGCAGGTTAACCGGAATACGCCAGTTGTTCTTATTGACCGGAAGGTGCCTGAGATTCAGGTTGATACCGTGACGGTTGACAGCGCCAAAGGCGTACGCCAGGCTATAGATCATATGGTTAGCCTGGGTCACCGGCGGATTGCCATGTTTACTCTGCCATATGACCATGTCAGTCCACGGCTGGAGCGGGTGCAGGCCTATCAGGCCGCAGTAGCCGAACATGGGCTGGATTTCAGGGAAGAATGGCTGGTGCAGACAGATATAGAGGAGGTTTCCATTACAGCCAAGCTACAGCATATATTGGCGCTTGGCGACAAGGCCGGCAAGCCGACAGGTATTTTTTGCGCTAATAACCTGATTACCATGTCGGTGGTTAAGGTGCTCAAAAAACTTGGCCTGGCTGTTCCAGCCGATGTTGCTGTGCTGGGGTTTGATGACTGGGAATGGGCTGAGCTTATTGAACCCCCGGTGACCGTTGTAGCCCAACCGGTATACGAAATGGGAAATAAGGCGGCCACACTGCTGATAAAACGCCTTACAGCAGGACGGCCGCCGAAAAAGCCGGCTACCATTATGTTTGAGCCCGAGTTAATCAGGCGCAAATCTTGCGGTGAATAGACAGCAGCCAAACCTGGTAACCCAGGTTTGGCTGTTTTTTAATGCACTATATGAAAGAGAGCAAGTTTGTTTTTTCTTTAAATAGCAGGGTCTAAATTTTTGCCAGCTTCATATACTGTTTAATGCGGTACTAATTAAGGAGGTGGCAAAATGCTAGTGCATATTCAGTGTGGAGCCGTTATGGCGGTTGATCAGGAAGGCAATCATATTTGTCCAAAGTGCGGTAAAGTAATTAGACCGCGCGTTTCCCGCAAGTAGGGAGACGACTTATTGACGGTTCTGGGGAATTTTGTTAAACTATGTTATTGCAACAGACAAAAATGATTAAAGGTAAAGGTGAAAATATGCTGCATGAATTTTCCCGGACGGAACTGTTAATAGGCGAAACGGGCCTGAAAAAGCTGGCACAAAGCAAAGTGGCTGTTTTTGGCATCGGTGGCGTAGGTACGTTTGTAGTGGAAGGTTTGGTGCGTTCGGGGATTGGCAAGTTTGTCCTGGTGGATGATGATTGTATCTGCCTGACAAATATTAACCGGCAGCTGCATGCTACCAGGAAGACAATCGGCAAGCCTAAGGTTGAGGTCATGCGGGACCGCATTCTGGAAATTAATCCAAAGGCGGAGGTAACCATTTTCCAGGCGTTTTACATGCCTGATAACGCTGAGGGATTAATTGCCGATGACTATACGTATATTGTCGATGCCATCGATACAGTAACCGCCAAGCTTGACCTGATACTAAAGGCCAAAGCCAGGAATATCCCCGTCATTTCGGCGATGGGAGCCGGCAACAAACTGGATCCGACCCGATTTGAGGTTGCCGATATTTTCAGCACTTCGGTGTGTCCCCTGGCTAAAGTGATGCGCCAAGAGCTGCGCAAGCGCGGCGTAACTTCGCTTAAGGTCGTTTATTCCAGGGAAGAGCCGCTCACGCCTGTAGAAACTGAGAATTCAAGTTGCAGTGTCAATTGTGTGTGCCCGCAGGGAACTACGCGCAAATGCACGGCACGCCGGCAGATTCCCGGCAGTATCGCCTTTGTACCCTCGGTTGCCGGCCTGATTATTGCCGGTGAGGTAATTAAGGATATTGTTTTTGGTAAAATCTAAAGCTAATACGGCTTGCGCAGTTTTGACGAAAGCAGATAAAGAAAATAAAACTTGTGTGAGCCTTGGTGAAGGTGGAAGCCAATGTTGTCCTTATACGGGCAAAAATTATACTATTTATCAGGATAAAAAAATCTTTATGGGTGTAATACCCATAAAGATTTTTTCTACTTATTGGCGCGTTTTTGATTATATGTTTCCCAGGCGGTCATTACCTTTTGACGGGAGAAATCCAGACGTTTGGCGGTTACCTTTTTGCCGTCTCTGTCATTTTCGGCAGAAAGGTCGTAAAGGGTGTTATTCAAAGTAGCCACAATAGCTGCCAGTAGTTCGTGCACTTCGTCTTTCGGTGTTTCCATGGCTAGGCCTCCATTCTTGGTTATCAGCAATATGCCCAATTGACAGACTGATAGTTTATCTAAAATTATAGCGGGATATTCCGAGGAATGCAACAAACAACATGAGATAATAAAAATTGCGGAAAACTTAATTTTCTGAAATTATTCCGGGGTATTGCGGGAGATTTATATCTGTGCTATAGTTGTTTCATCAGATAATGATTACAGCAATGAAGCTATGGCGCAGAACTTTCTGCCCATGGCTTTTGTATTTTTTAAGACATTTGAGCATTATCTGGGAAACATGTTAATTAACAAAATAGGATTAGAAGCAATGAGGCTTACCGCATCTACCAAGGCGGTAAGCCCTTGTCTTTTTCTGGGTCATTTAAGGAGGTGAGTAATTTTACGAGTTATAATAAATGGCTTCACGTGTACTCGCGATACTCGTGAAGCCGTCGGCAAATCGCATTCCCCAAGTGGCGGCAAGGGTTTATTGACATGCCTATCTTCATTATATTCGATGAATCAACTTTTTTCAACAATAACCCGGCAAGCCAGACTATCTCATTCATGAAAAAAAGGGAGGAAATTTTTATGAGACAGGTTGCTATTTATGGTAAAGGCGGTATTGGCAAATCCACTACTACACAAAACACGGTGGCGGCATTGGCTGAGGCTGGGAACAATATTATGGTTGTCGGCTGCGATCCGAAGGCTGATTCCACCCGGTTATTACTGAATGGCTTGTGCCAAAAGACAGTACTTGATACCCTTCGTGATGAAGGCGATGATATCGAACTTGATGATATTTTGAAACCAGGCTATAAGAATACCCGTTGCGTTGAATCCGGCGGTCCGGAGCCAGGTGTTGGTTGTGCCGGTCGTGGCATTATCACCTCCATTAACATGCTGGAATCCCTCGGCGCTTATACTGATGAACTTGACTATGTATTTTATGACGTACTCGGTGATGTTGTTTGCGGCGGATTTGCCATGCCGATCCGTGAAGGTAAAGCCGAAGAAATATATATTGTAGCTTCCGGCGAATTGATGGCCTTATATGCAGCCAACAACATTGCCAAAGGTATTCAAAAATATGCCACATCCGGTAAAGTTCGCCTTGGCGGCATCATTTGCAACAGCCGTAAAGTTGACAATGAACTCCCGCTCCTACAAGCTTTTGCGGAGGAACTCGGCTCCCAGCTTATTCACTTTGTACCGCGTGACAATCTGGTACAACGCGCTGAAATCAACAAAAAGACAGTTATCGACTTTGATCCGGAAGCTAACCAGGCTAATGAGTACCGCGCTTTGGCCAATGCCATTCATAATAACAAAATGTTTGTTATTCCGAAGCCTATGACCCAGGACCGTCTGGAAGAACTTATGATGCAGCACGGTTTCCTTGATGCCATTGCCTAAGCCAATAGCGAAAATGAAGGAGTGAGTATTGTGATATTAATCAGAGCTATTATTAGACCGGAAAAGAAAGACGAAGTGCTGGCGGCATTATCGGAAGCCGGATTTAATGCGGTTACGGTTGTTGACGTTGTTGGCCGGGGTAAGCAAAAGGGCATCAAAATCGGCGGCGTTGTGTATGATGAAATTCCTAAAACCCTCCTGTTAATGGCGGTACGGGCCGAATATAAGCAGGAAATCATTAAGGTAATTATGGATTCGGCTAAATCAGGTGAAAAAGGAGCCTATGGTGACGGCAAGATTTTCGTCAGCCCGGTTTCAGAAGTATATACCGTATCTAGCGGCATGAAAGAACTGTAAAAGGAGGGCTGCACCATGAAAGAAATTCTCGCCATCGTGCGTATGAATAAAACAAGTGCCACCAAGAAAGCCTTGGTTGAGGCCGGTGTAGCCGGCTTTACCGCCTTTAAGGTCAGCGGACGGGGTGCATTGGTTGATGACCCGGCTGTTGTCGCTGAGCGGAAAGCCAAAATGATGGCGCTGGCCGGAGCCGATGAGCCGGATGCAGAAACACTGATCGACGGTTTTTTGGATGGTCACCGGCTGTTTCCCCGCCGGTTATTCACCATCCTGGCTCATGATGAAGATGTCCCCAAAATTATCGAGGCAATAATGGCTGTCAATCGGACCGAGCATAAAGTAGGAGACGGAAAAATCATTGTTATGCCCATGCTTGACGCTATTCGGGTTCGTACCGGCGAAGCCGGCGAAGATGCAGTATAAGAGCAGAAGTAAAGGGGGTAAGCAGCATGGCTGTTACTGAAAAAGAGTTACAGGAAATTCTTGATCAATATCCGTCCAAAGTCCAGAAAAACCGCAAGAAGCATATTCTCATCAAGGACGGAGAGCAACCAGACCAAATCATTGAAGCGAATACAAGGACCATTCCTGGTATCATTACCAATCGCGGCTGTGCCTACGCAGGCTGTAAAGGCGTTGTGCTTGGCCCGCTGAAAGACATGGTTCATATCACCCACGGCCCTATCGGCTGTGCATATTATACCTGGGGTACCCGCCGTAATAAGGCTAAATCGGATGATCCTACCCAGAACTTTATCAATTATAGTTTTTCAACTGACATGCAGGAAAGCGATATTGTGTTTGGTGGCGAAAAGAAACTGGCTCGCGTTATTGACGAGGTTGTGGAAATCTTCCATCCCAAAGCTATCACCGTTTCCGCCACTTGCCCGGTAGGTCTCATTGGCGACGATTTGGGAGCAGTGTCCAGAGCAGCCGAGGCAAGGCACGGTATTCCGGTACTTTCTTTTAGCTGCGAAGGCTATAAAGGCGTTAGCCAGTCAGCCGGCCACCATATCGCCAATAATATCCTTATGGACCGGGTTATTGGTGCCAGTGAACTCGAAGAGGCGCCCGGCAAGTATCCTATCAATATTTTAGGCGAATATAACATTGGCGGCGACAGCTGGGAAATTGAACGTACTTTGAAAGAAATCGGCTATACCATTGTCTCGGTTATGACCGGTGACGGTTCTTATGCAGAACTTAAAAACGCCCATACCGCTGAGCTTAACCTGGTACAGTGCCACCGTTCCATTAACTATATTGCTGAAATGCTGGAAACTAAATACGGCACACCCTGGCTCAAAGTTAACTTTATCGGTATGAACGGCATGTGCGAGTCGCTCCGGAATATGGCTGCTTACTTTGGTGACGAAGCTCTTATTCAAAAGACGGAAGAAGTAATTTCCCGGGAATTGGCGCGTATTGAGCCGCTTATGGATCAATATAAAAAAATATGTGAGGGTAAAACTGCATTCTGCTTTGTGGGAGGTTCCCGCGGTCACCACTATCAGGGTCTGTTTGGTGAACTGGGTATTGAGACCGTGCTTGCCGGCTATGAGTTTGCCCACCGGGATGATTACGAAGGACGTCAGGTTATTCCCACCATCAAACCCGATGCCGACAGTAAAAATATCCCTGAGCTCCATGTGACTGCCGATGAACGGAGGTTCCGTCTCAAGGTATCGCCGGAAAAAATGGAGGAGCTTAAAAAGAAAATTCCTCTTAGCTACTATGCCGGCATGAATCCCGAAATGAAGGACGGCAGTATCATCGTCGACGACCTCAATCACTTTGAGACCGAAGAGTTTATTAAAATCTTAAAACCCGATATTTTTGCTTCCGGGATTAAAGATAAATATGTTATTCAAAAAATGGGCATTCCCGCCAAGCAGCTGCACTCGTATGACTATAGCGGACCCTACGCCGGCTTTAACGGTGCGGTAAATTTCGCCAGGGATGTAAGCATGGGATTTGCTTCACCCACTTGGAACTTTATTGTTCCCCCCTGGCAGGATGAACCACTGTTATCTGGTACTGTAAATGAGGAAGGAGTGGCCTAACATGCTGGACTGCACACCAAAAGAACTAAAAGAACATAAAAGTGGCGGCGTAATCAATCCCGCGAAAACCTGTCAGCCTATTGGGGCCATGTATGCAGCTCTCGGGATTCATCGCTGCCTGCCGCACAGTCACGGCTCGCAAGGTTGCTGCTCATTTCACCGGATGCATCTGTCCCGGCATTTCCGGGAGCCGGCCATGGCTTCCACCTCCAGTTTTACTGAAGGTGCCTCAGTTTTTGGCGGCGGCGCCAACTTAAAGACAGCTATCAAAAATGTATTTACCATCTACAATCCGGATGTCATGGCCGTGCACACCACCTGCCTGACCGAGACAATCGGTGATGATATTCCCAGTATTATCAAATCCTCTGAGATTCCGGAAGGCAAACTGGTTATTCATGCCAACACACCAAGCTATCAGGGGTCTCATATCACCGGTTTTTCCAATATGACCAAAGGAATGGTAAGCTATTTGGCCGAAGCAACCTCACCGGTTAAAAAAGAGCAGGTAAACCTTATACCCGGGTTTGTTAATCCCGGCGACATGCGGGAAATCAAACGCATAGTAAAAGCTATGGGCATTAAGTTTGTCATGTTCCCTGATACCTCAGGCGTTATGGATTCACCAATGACAGGCAAGTTTGACATGTATCCCAAGGGCGGAGCGACTGTAGCACAGATCAAAGACAGCGGCAATTCCAAGCTTACTTTGGCACTGGGGCGTTTTGCTTCCAGCGATGCAGCTGATTTGCTGTCGAAAAAATGCCAGGTACCGGCCACTGTTCTTAAAACACCCATTGGGATTAAAGCCACTGATGCTATGCTTATGTCCTTGCGCCGGGCTTTTGCCCAGGAAGTTCCTGCTGAGCTGGAAGAAGAGCGCGGACAACTGGTCGATATTATGACCGATACGCATTTCCATTTCCACGGCAAGCAGGTAGGTATTTTCGGTGATCCCGATGTTGTTACCGGCCTGACTGAGCTTGTACTAAGTCTGGGCATGAAACCCATTCATGTTTTGACAGGCACGCCGGGAGGTGCCCTCGGTTCCGGTATGGGCAGCTTTGAAGAAGATATAGAAACCATGCTCGAACCCATGGGTATCAAGGCTAACATCAAAGCCGGCGGTGACTTGTTCACCTTCCACCAATGGATTAAAAATGAACCGGTTGATCTCATAATCGGCAATACCTATGGCAAATTTATCGCCAGGGCTGAAGATATACCGTTAGTAAGAGTAGGCTTCCCGGTTCTGGATCGCAGTGTGCACTCGTACCTGCCCATTGTCGGTTACCGTGGTGCCATGCGTCTCATCGAAAGTATTAGCGGCGCGTTGCTCGACAGAGCAGACCGGGATGCCACTGACGAAGATTTTGAATTAGTTATGTAAAAAACGGCGGGTGCTGTCTTGGCATACCGCCTGTGCGAGAAGGGCATACAAAGAGCAGGAGGTGAAACAAATGAGCGAGACGGCTGCAGCCATTAACGAACGGGACGATTTTATCGCCACCAAGGGACGGCGTAAAAACACCATAAAATGTGATGCCGACAGTATTGCCGGCTGTGTCAGTCAGCGGGCCTGCGTGTACTGCGGCGCCAGGGTTGTCTTGAATCCGGTCACCGATGCCATTCATCTGGTGCATGGGCCGATTGGCTGCGCCAATTACACCTGGGATATCCGCGGCAGCCTGTCCAGCGGTTCTGAACTATACCGCAACAGTTTTTCGACAGATCTGCGTGAACAGGACGTTATCTTTGGCGGTGAAAAGAAACTGGCCAGAATTATTGATGAACTTGTAGCTCAATACAAGTCCAAACTGGTCTTTGTGTATTCAACCTGCATAGTCGGTGTCATTGGCGACGATCTTTCAGCCGTCTGCAAGGCGGCGGCGAGCCGTCACAACATTGAGGTTATACCGGTGGAATCCAGTGGTTTTATCGGTAATAAGTCGGCTGGCTACCGGGCAGCCTGTGAGGCGCTTTTAAAGTTGATTGACCCGGTTGACCGGCGCGAAGCGGCGGCCAGCCGGAAGATTAACTATCTGGGAGACTTTAATCTGGCAGGCGAGGCCTGGATAATTAAAAATTACCTTGCGCAAATGGGGATTGAGGTAAATACCGTTTTTACCGGCGACTCCACCAGCGCTACCATTAAGGGCGCGGCTAAGGCTTCTTTAAATATTGTCCAGTGCGCCGGTTCCATGAATTACCTTGCCGGTAAACTGCAGGAACTGTACGGTATACCCTACACGCAGGTTTCTTTCGTAGGAGTCGAAGATACAGCCAAATCACTGCGGGATATTGCTGATGCAATGGGCGGCGGCGAATATAGGGCCAGAGCCGAAGTGCTGATCCGCCGGGAGACAGACCGGGTAATGCCTGTCATTAACAAGTACCGGGAAAAGCTGGCCGGCAAAAGAGCAGCCGTCTATGTTGGCGGTGGCTTTAAAGCCATCTCGCTTATTAAGCAATTCCGCGAAATCGGTATTGAAGTATGTATGATCGGTACTCAGACCGGACGTCGTGAAGAGTATGAGATCATTCATGATCTGGTTACTGACGGCACTGTCATTTTGGATGATGCCAACCCGGCAGAGCTGGAACGGTTTATGACCAGCCAGGGGGCGCATCTTCTGGTTGGCGGCGTAAAGGAAAGACCGCTGGCCTACAAGCTGGGTATTGCTTTCATTGACCATAACCATGATCGCAAACATCCGTTAAGCGGCTATGACGGAGCCATCAATTTCGCTAAAGAAGTGTACTCTACCGTTTGTTCCCCGGTCTGGAAATATACTGCTTCCTTAGGAGGTGACTGATATGGAAAATCCCTGTCATATGTGTATGCCGATGGGCGGGATTCTTGCACTCAAAGGCATTGAAAGGGCTATGGTCATTGTCCACGGCTCGCAGGGTTGCAGCACCTACATGCGGCGGCACATAGCCGAACATTTTAATGAGCCGATTGACGTCGGCTCCTCATCCCTAAATGAGAAGGGAACGGTCTACGGCGGGGAAGCCAACCTGCGCAAGGCAATTGACAACATTACCCGTGTGTACCAGCCAGGCTTAATCGGGGTTGTGACCACTTGTCTGGCCGAAACTATCGGCGAGGACATTGCCAGGATAGTCAGCGATTACCGCCGGGAAAATAATTTGGCCACTCCTATCATAACGGCCAATACGCCTGGTTATGGCGGCAGCCACAGCGAAGGTTACTGGCTGACGGTGAGAAAACTTGTCGAAACCTTAGCCACCGAGGCAGAGCGTCATAACAAAGTAAATGTTTTTGTCCCCAATATCAGCCCGGCAGATATCCGCGAGCTTAAACGCCTGCTCACGGCCATGGATATCGAGTTCACCATGTGCCCGGATATCTCCGATACGCTGGATCGTCCCTATCTTTCCACCTATAACAAGTTGTCGGAGGATGGTACTCCCGTCGCCGACATCTGCCGCATGAGCGGAGCCCGGGCAACCATTGAACTGGGAGTAACCGTTCCCGGGAGTGTTTCGCCGGGAAAATATCTTGCCGATACCTTCGGGGTGCCGCTCTACACTGTGCCCATTCCGATAGGCATTGAAAATACCGACGTCTTTATGGCGGCGCTGGAGGCCATCAGCGGCAAGAAGCGGCCGGTCGATATTGAGACCGAGCGTGGGCGGCTCATAGACGCCATGATTGACTCGCATAAATATAATTTTTACGGCCGCAGCGCTATTTTCGGCGATCCGGAGCTGGTTTACGCCGTAACCAGGACTTGTCTGGAAAATGGTGTTCGACCGGTTGTGGTAACAGGCGATAAGGGGGGCCTGGCAGCTAAGCTGCTACCCCAAAATGAGCTGACGGCAGAAACGGTTGTGTTGTCAGACCCTGATTTTAGTTTGGTTCAGCAGCAGGCTCTGGCAGGAGAGGCTAACATTGCGATTGGTCATTCAGACGGGCGGTTTCTTACCGAACGTAATGATATTCCGTTGGTGCGGCTGGGATTTCCCATTCATGACCGGGTGGGCGGCCAACGGCTGCTGTCGGTGGGGTATATCGGTACCGCTCTTTTCTTAGACCGGATTACCAACACGCTGCTTGAAAACAAATATAAAGATTACCGTAAAAATATGTACGAGAAATATTTTGTTGAACCGCAAAATGAACTTCAGGAAAGGGGGTGGCCGCTCTATGTCGAGCGTGCTAACCGATAAACATCCTTGTTTTTCCGCCCATGCCCAGCACCAATACGCCCGCATGCATCTGCCGGTAGCTCCCAAGTGCAATATTAGCTGTAATTACTGTAGCCGCAAGTTCGACTGTGTGAACGAAAGCCGCCCAGGTGTAACCAGTGAGGTGTTGTCGCCAGCAGAAGCCCTGCTGAAATTTGAACGGGTGAAGCATGAGATTCCCAATTTAAGTGTAGTTGGGATCGCCGGTCCTGGCGATGCTCTGGCCAATTGGCCGGAAACCCGTGGCACTATAGAACTCATTAAAAAAGCAGATCCCGGCGTGTTAATTTGTTTGTCAACAAATGGCTTGTTACTACCTGAATACGCGCCTGAACTGGTTAAATTTGGCGTGCGCCATGTAACCGTGACTGTCAACTGTACTGACCCGGCGGTTGGAGCTCAAATATATGGTAGTATTAATTATCAGGGTAAGCGCTATACAGGCGCCGAAGGTTCTGAGCTTCTGCTTAACAATCAGCAGGAAGGTATTATGTATCTGTCCGGTCATGGCGTGAGTATTAAAGTTAATATCGTCATGATCAAAATGGTGAATGACTGGCACGTGCCTGATGTAGTGAAGCGCGTCAAGCAGCTGGGCGCTACTATGACCAATATCATGCCGTTTATTCCGGCTCCAGGCAGTGTATTCTCCGGTTTGCCGCAAACCAATATGCGGGATGTAACCGCGGTCCGGACCGCCTGTGCCGGTGATTTGAAACAGATGAGCCATTGCCGGCAGTGCCGGGCGGACGCCATTGGACTTTTGGGTGAAGATCGCTCCAACGAATTTAGAAGCTGTGCCCAACACGTTGAACCGGTTGAGCACAAACCAGTACCTTTTGTAGCTCATCACAAAATTGCAGTTACCAGCAAATATGGCAAGCTGGTAGATTTGCATTTTGGTCAGGCTGAAGAATTCCTAATCTATCAGGTTAATGGCAACCGTTATGAACTCTTAGAAACACGCCGTCTGGAGAAATACTGCGCCGGCAACATTGAGTGTGAATCCGAAGACAACCGGCGGGAAGCTATACTGGCTGCACTGGCCGACTGTGACGCCGTACTTACCATGCGGATCGGCTATCAGGCGCAAAAACGGCTGTTAAAGAGGGGGATAATGTCGGTAGAATATTGCTATACAGTGGAGAGTGGAATTTTATATACTGTCAAGCAGCTGGAGTTAAAGGCTGCGGCCGGTTAGGCGCAAAGGAGGAAATAACATGGCGCGGGAAATAGCAGTATTTATTGATGGCGATGGTGCAACGACCTCCCTGACAGAGCCGGGAAAAATAGTTATTTATCGCCGCCAGCAGGGAAAATGGCAGTCGCAAAGCGAGATGCCGTTTTGCCTTGACCATTCCAGTGGAATGCCGGGAGTTCGTCCGCAGCTGGCCGCCATGGTTCAGTCTTTGGGAACTTGCCGGGTGTTTATTGCCCGGTCGGTAACTGGGCTTTTATATAGGGAATTGGAGCAGGCTGGTTTTAGTATTTGGGAATTTGCCGGTCAGCCGATAGAATTTTTGGAATATGTTTTGATTCAGGAAGAGTTGGCTGCTCAGCAACAGACGGCAATTAAGGCAGTACCTCTCCCTATTGTTGAAACCGGGCCCGGTTGTTACCAAGTATCGCTTAAAGACATTCAGCATAGCGGTAACGGTCTTACTTCCAAACAGATTTTGCAGCCCTTGCTTAGTAAAAACTTTTATACAATCGAAGTTCTTTGCAGTCACGTTCCTCCATGGCTGGAAGCCGAATGGACGTGCGGGCGGCTTGACTGCCACGCGGAAAAAATGGCGGAAGGTCTTAAGCTGACAATCAGAAAGCAAAACTGCGGGTGATTGACATGGGTAATCCAATTTGGATCGACCAGACATTGAATACAGCTGTCCGGTGGCAGTTTACCAGCAGCCAGCTTGCCGAGCTGGCCGATCTGCTCGCCAGGCTGGGTATTAAGCAGGCCGATGTCTGCCTGGATGACTGGCACTGGTACCGGCCAGACCTGGCGACAGTACAAAACTGTCTCGCCTTGCGGGGGATTACCGGCATAGCTGGTACAGGGCTCAAACTGGCCAGGCAAGCCGGACTGACAGAGGTTGCGGTAGCCTTGCGTGTTGCCGGAGCCGGCAAGCTTGACGTGGCGCTTGAAGATGTTATGAATCAGGCCAGCCAGCTTGGTTTGCAGGCAGCCTTGCTAATGGAAGATTTACTTGGCTGTAGTGCGGCCGATATAGAGGCGGTTGCAGCCGTTGTTAATAAATTTGATTTTACTGCCGTTATCTGTGATGACGGCAGAGGCTTAGGCGATCCGTTTGCTGTCTGTAAGCAGATGGATTTTTTCCAAAGAAAATTCAAGTGTCCTGTTGAACTCAGAGCCGGTAATGCTTATGGCATGGCAACAGCCAATACGTTAGCCGCCATGAAAGCAGGTGTCTGGCGTCTGGCAACTGCGGTAGCCGGCGTCGGCGGCTGTACTCCCTGGGAAGAAGCCTTGCTGGTCGCCAGACAACTGGGAGGAATGAACATAGAATTTCCCCGGGATTTGGCGGGTAAATGCCAGCAGGTGCTGAATATGCTCGGCCTTAATATGCCGGAAAATAAGGCCGTTATTGGCCCGGAAATATTTGCCCATGAATCCGGTTTGCATGTGGATGGTGTTAACAAAGCGCCGGAAATCTATGAACCCTATGACCCGGAACTGGTAGGACTTAAGCGGCAGCTTGTTATTGGCAAACATTCGGGCAGCGCCGCCCTCAGAACCAAATTTGCCGCCTGGGGCATATGCCTGGAAGAAGCTGAGACCAAGCGTCTGCTCGGTGACGTACGGGCGCTGGCGGTCAGTAAGAAAGCCGCCGTTACCGATGAAGAATTACAGCAGCTCTACCGGTCTGGCTGAAAGGAGCAAAAATATGCAAGAACTCAAACAAGGAGTTATCATTGATACAACTCTCCGGGACGGTGAGCAATCTCCGGGCATTGCCTTTAACGCCATGGAAAAACTGGCTATTGCCACTGCCTTAAGTCAGGCTGGCGTGACTTGGATTGAAGCCGGTACTCCGGCCATGGGACAAGAAGAAATGGAAGCGCTCAGGCTTATTGTGGACGCCCGCCTCAAAGCCGTTGTATTTGCCTGGAATCGAGCTTTTCCTGAAGACATTGAAGCTTCTGTGGCGTGTGGTTTTGAGTTTTTGCATATTTCTGTGCCTGTCTCTGACCTTCATATCTACCGGAAACTGAAGAAAAACCGGGAATGGGTGCTAAAACAGCTGGAATCTGCAATACTGTTAGCCCAGAGCTATGGCTGTCAGGTGTCGGTTGGCGCCGAGGACGCTTCCCGGGCGGATAACGAGCATTTTCTGGAGCTGGCCGAACTCAGCGCCCGTCTGGGAGCTGTGCGCATTCGTTATGCTGATACCGTTGGCCGGCTAGATCCGTTTGCTACCTATGACCTGATGCAAAAGATGGCGCCGCGCTGCCTTCTGCCCATCGAGTTTCACGCCCATAATGATTTTGGCCTGGCAACGGCAAATACCTTGGCCGCCTTGCAGGGGGGCGCGGTATTTGCCAGTGTGACAGCAGCCGGGATCGGTGAACGGGCCGGTAATGCGGCCATGGAGGAAGTGGTGGCGGCGCTGGCGGCAATAGCCGGCCGGCCGTGCAATATTGATTTGGAAGCGGTAAAAAAAATTAGTTGCCGGGTGGCAGCTATCAGTGGACGCAGGATCTTTCCCTACAAACCGGTTGTAGGTACGGCGGGCATGCCGCCGGAATTTCCGCCGTATCACCAAGTATATTCCTTAACTGATGATAAATAGGCTGGATTATTGCTAACCCCAGGCAAAGTTATACTTTCCATCAGGACAAGAAAAGACTTGGAATAAACCAAGTCTTTTCTTGCTGCCGGTTCTAAAATAATTGCTGAGCCTGTCCGTTGCTGTACCGCCCCGGGCGGGCTTTCTGAATGTTCTCCTGGATTTCCCGGCTGGTGCGTGGACTAGCCAGTACAGTCACTGAGGCAAGGTTTTTACTGAACCCCTTACCGTGAGCGTATTTTATCCTGGTTTTCACGGTGTTACCTCCTCTGTGATAGGTTGTTAACTGTCGAAGCGCTGGTAGTATTCCCGGTATTTTTGCAAGGTAAGATCTTCAGCTAAATCACTATCAAGGCTGAGGTCCAGAGCAGCTTTTGGACAATACTGAGAGGAAAATTCACAGGAGCAACTTTCAACGCAACTATTACAGCCTATAACTTGGCGTTGCAGCATACAATCGCCTCCTGAAAGCATATTGCGTGTTGCTGTCACAACACTACTTATAATAGTTTTTCGTACAAATATGCAAATTATTCTGTAAATTACCGGTTTTTTTGCTCCGCTATTCCTATTTAAGCAAGATTTCCGCCGGTTGGTGGATTGTGATGTAAATGGTATAATATAAAATGGAAGAACATTGTAGAAAGTGGTGGAACGCGATGCACATAGGTCAGGTTGGCCAGCCGTATGAATGCGGTGAGGACAAGCTTGAAGAAAAAGTACTATATCGCTTGGACAAAGATGGTCATTGCCTTGTAATTGTCAAGGCAGGAATTACTGTTCAGGAAATAGAAAATATCGATCATGGCATTGCCGAACTGGGTATATATATTGATGGGCCTATACTGTTTTTGCTTTTTCGGTTTGGTAAGGGAAGCTGGAATGACGCCCCTTATTCCTGGCATACGGTGCCGCGGGAGTTTCGTATGTTTCCGGCGGAGGCGGCTGACAGCAACCGGCTGCGCATAAGTCTGGTTGAGGCTGGCAGCGGTATTGTCCGGGCGGTGCGGGAAGTAGTTTTTACAGCCGAATTTGCCGAAGCGCTTAATACCGCCATAACGGTACAGGCTAATGGCAGCTTTAATGGTTTGTCCTATGCCAAACATATAAACATTGTGTATAACCAGTATATAGCGGAAGATATGGTTGAGCTGGCTGGTATACATATGGTTTCTCCTATCTGAAAATCTTATGAGAGGGGATTTACGATGAGTGAATTTACAAACTGGCATAACCAAACTATCGGGACAAGAGTTGTCGAAGCATTGCAAAAGAATAATTTTAAAGCCAGCTACGTCAATACCAAAGAGGAAGCTTTAGACAAGCTGTCAGCGCTTATTCCTGTTGACGCCACGGTGGGTATCGGCGGCTCATGGACAATCAAGGAAGTTGGCATTGATACTCTTCTGGAAGAACGGGGCAACACGGTATTTAACCATAACAAGCCGGGACTGTCTCCGGAAGAAACCTTGGCGCTGCGCCGCAAACAGATGACGTGTGATGTGTTTTTAACAGGCACCAACGCCCTCACGCTAAAAGGTGAGCTGGTCAATGTGGATGGCGCCGGCAACCGGGTAGCCGCCATGATCTTTGGGCCTAAGAAAGTAGTTGTTATTACCGGTATCAATAAGGTTGTTACTAATGTGGAAGCGGCCATGGAGCGGATTGAACTGTTCGCAGCTCCCATAAATAATAAGCGTCTCAGCCGGCCCAATCCCTGTACTGTGACTGGCGAATGCATGGATTGTCAGGGACCGACCCGGATCTGTAATGTTACGACAGTAATGCATAAAAAACCGGCTGTAACCGATCTTGAGGTTATAATTATTGGCGAAGAATTAGGTTTTTAATTTTAAAAGAGCAGGCGACAGGCAGTGTACAATAGTGCACTGCCTGTTGTTTTATAATAGCTCAGCAGCGGCAAAATTTTTCACGGCATACCGGCCACCTTCTGTTCATATAAGTTATTGTCTTGAACAATTGGCTTATAAAGGAGATGGCGGTATGAGCAAATGGGTCTGGCTGGTAGTATTCTGGGTTAGTATGATAATTCAGCCTATTGGCGTACAGGCTGTGGCGCAACCGGATGTATCGCGAATTATCGTAAATCTGCCAAGCCGCACCCTGGAACTATATAAGGGCGATACCTTGATTAAAGAATATCCGGTCGCAATTGGCAAACCTTCTACACCTACTCCTACCGGCACGTACTCGGTTATCGAAAAAGAAGTCAACCCTACCTGGTATCCACCTGGCAAAGGATATAATATCCCGCCTGGACCGGATAACCCGCTGGGCGCCCGGTGGCTGGGATTTGTTCCCTTATATGGAATTCATGGTACCAATGCACCCTGGTCGATTGGTTTAGCAGTTTCTAACGGCTGTATCCGGATGCAGGAAGAGGACGTCGAAGAATTGTTTGAACTGGTTGAAGATGGCGCAACTGTTACTGTAGAATACGAAAGAATCAAGGTGCGCGTGGGCAATAATGGGCAGGCGACCATTGGCATTTACCCTGATGTATATGGGAGACAGGCTGTGACGTTGAAGCAAGTCAGGCAAAGATTAAGAGACGCCGGTCTGGACGGACTTGTTGATGATACTTTTCTTAAAGGCTTAATTCAGAATAGCTCTGCACAGCAGATTGCTTTTGCTCAGCTGCACAATCTGAAAATAAACGGTATGCTGCGGCCGGAACGAGCAGTATCCTGGCAGGGAGAAAAGCTTGTGCCAGTGATGGCGCTTGCTGATAGTTTGCATACTTCAGTGACCTGGAATGAACGGCAGCAGACTCTGACCAGGCAGTTTCAGTCCGTTCCCGGACTGAAACTGGGTAACACGGTATATACCGATATTAAATATCTGCCGGCCTTGTTTGGCGGACGGGAAAAGTGGAATGACAAGCAAAACTGCCTGGAATTAACACTGCCTATTGCCAAATTCGGGGGGCAACTGTTATCCGGTGATATTCAATGTGTGAATAATGCCTTGGTAGTACCGGCTCTGCCATTAGCCGCCGTGCTGGGGGAACGGGTAACCTGGCAGCCGCAGATCGGTACTCTGTATGTTCATGGCAAACCGGCGCCCATTATTATTATGGCGGGACAGCCGTTTTTAGCGATCGAGGATATTGGTAAAATATATAACACAGCCGCCGTTTGGGATGAAAAGGAACAGACCCTGGCTTTAACGTATCCTTTGCATGTAGTTGACTATTCCACGTACCTGGATCCTGATGAGTGCTTCTTAATTAGCGGGTACTTGCCGGATCCAGCGCTAGCTGCAACCAAGTGAAGTAATCACTTGGTTGTTTTATTTTTCCACTTGGAGAATGATGACAAGATTCCTAATGGAGATGTCAAAAAATTCAGAAGGTAAAAAGCCTAATTTATCGGAATATTACAGCATGATCGTTTAGACTTACGACAGGCCTGGCGTAGGTATTATAGAGCAAGTAAACGAAAGGGGCACTACATTCATGAGAAGTCATATTACTACACGCGGATTAGAACGGTCTACGCACCGTGCGCTGTATTATTCGATGGGTCATCTCCCGGAGGATCTGGATAAGCCATTGGTGGCTATTGTTAATACTCAAAACGAAACAATGCCTGGCCATCTGCATTTAGACAGCATAGCGAAAGCCGTGCGGGAAGGAGTAATCGCAGCCGGAGGAACGCCGATTGAGTTTCCGACAATTGGCATCTGCGACGGTATAGCTCAGGGAAATTACGGTATGCATTATCCGCTGGCCAGCAGGGAGTTGATCTGTGATTCAGTCGAATGCATGGTAAACGGTCATCAGTATGATGCCATGGTCTTAATAACCAACTGCGATAAAATTACCCCAGGTCTTTTGATGGCGGCAGTACGCCTTAACATTCCGGCAATCATGATCAGCGGCGGCCCGATGGCCACCGGCTGTGTTGATGGCCAGGAAATCGGCTATACAGACTTGATGGCTGCGCAGGGGGATGTTGCCAGAGGGATTATTACCCGGGAAGAATTGTCAAAGCGAGAAAGAGATGCATTGCCGGGCTGTGGCGCCTGTAACCTCCTGGGAACTGCCAACACCATGAATTTTCTGACTGAAGCGCTGGGGATGTGTTTGCCGGGTTCCACCTGCCTGGCGGGAACCGGCAGAAGGCTGGCATTGGCAAAACAGACTGGTATGAAGATTATGGAGCTGTACAAGAAGTCGATTTTACCCCGCCAGATTGTTACGAAAGAAGCTATTGAAAACACAATTACCGTTGACTTGGCAATCGGCGGTTCTACGAATACTATTTTGCATTTGACAGCCCTGGCTAAAACGGCGGATATTGATTTTGATATCCATTGTTTTGCCGAACTGGCCCAAAAAGTTCCTCATCTTGTAAAAATAAAGCCTGCCAATAATGGCCACTACCCGGCTGATGTACATTATGCCGGCGGCATAAGAGCGGTTATGAACCAATTATGCCGGCATGGGCTTTTGCATAACGATGCTTTGACCGTGACAGGCCAAACTGTGGCAGAGAATGTAAAGGATGCCACAGTGATAAACAGCAATGTCATAAGGCCTATGGATAATCCTTACTCGGCGAAAGGCGGCTTACAGCTCTTATACGGTAACCTGGCCCCGGAAGGTTCGGTATGCAAGAGCGCGGCTGTCGTGCCGGAGATGTATCATCATCAAGGCCTGGCCAGGATCTTTAACCAGGAAGAGCCGGCGGTTGCCGCCATATATGGCGGGCAAATCAAACCGGGAGATGTAGTGGTAATAAGATACGAAGGACCCAAAGGCGGTCCGGGCATGCGAGAAATGCTCACGGCTACGGCCGCTATTGTCGGCATGGGGTTATCAAAAGAAGTTGCCCTGGTAACCGACGGGCGTTTTTCCGGGGCTACGGCGGGAGCAGCGGTCGGCCATGTTTCGCCTGAAGCGGCGGAGGGAGGACCCATTGCTCTTATTGAAGAGGGCGACATAATTGAAATTGATATAACCAAAGGCACCATCCAGCTGCATGTTAATGATGAGGAACTGGCGCGGCGTAAAGCCGTCTGGCAACCAGTCAAGCAGGACCATGTAATTAAGGGCAGCTATTTGGAGCGCTACGCCAAGATAGTATCATCCGCCATGGCCGGTGCCGTTTTTAAATAAGGGCTACACAAAGGAGGAGAAATATTTATGGCAAAAACCAAAATAACAATTCCCGAGATTCTCGAAACCAAAACCAATGGCAAGAAATTCAAAATGATTACCGTGTATGATTATCCCATGGCCAATCTCGTTGACCGTTCCGCCGCCGAACTTATTTTGGTTGGCGACTCTCTCGGCATGGTAATTCAGGGCCATGACGGTACCATTCCCGTAAACATTGAGGATATACTGTACCACCTCAAACTAGTCCGCCGGGGTGCGCCAAATACCTTTGTCGTCGGTGATATGCCCTTTATGTCTTACCAGATTAATCGGGATGAAGCCATTCGCAATGCCGGAACACTCTTAAAAGCCGGCGCGGATTGTGTAAAGATGGAAGGCGGTAGTAAAATTGCCGACACAGTTAAAGCCGTAGTAGACGCCGGCGTTCCCGTCATGGGGCATATCGGCCTGACCCCGCAAACAGCTGCCATGATGGGCGGTTTTAAAGTCCAGGGCAAAAATGCCGAAGCTGCCGAGAAACTGCTGCAGGATGCGATTGCCATCGATAATGCCGGTGTATTTGCCATGGTGCTGGAATGTATGCCTGCCGGATTATGTAAGCTTATTACCGAGCGGGTTAAATGTGCAACCATCAGTGTTGGCGGCGGTAAAGATTGCAACGGCCACAATCTCAATGCTTATGATCTGGTAGGTATATTTGATAAGTTTGTGCCTAAATTTGTTAAGCAATATGCGCAAATGGGACCGCAAATGGTTGAAGTATTTGATACCTGGTGCAAAGAGATTGATGACGGAACTTTCCCGGAAGAAAAACATTGCTTTACCATAAATGATGAAAATTTAAAACGCTTGTATTAATTTATTATTATAAAAAGAGGTGTTAGCATGGCAAAGAAAACAATCAATGATTTTACACAAATGGTGGAAAAAGGCGAAAAAATCGTATACTTAACAGCTTACGATTATCTTACCGCCAAAATGCAGGAAAAAGCCGGCGTAGATATGATACTGGTCGGAGACTCGCTGGGCATGGTATCCCTGGGGTATGATACTACCTTCCCGGTCACCATGGACGACATGGTTCGTCACTGCCAGGCAGTGCGGCGCGGCGCGCCAAACACATTTATTGTCGGCGATATGCCTTACATGTCTTACCAGAAATCAGATGAGGAAGCGGTAGCCAATGCCGGCCGGCTGGTAAAAGAAGCGCTGGTCGACTGCATCAAGCTGGAGGGCGGCGGCGAAATGATTGCCAGTCGGGTCAGAGCCATTCAACAAGCCGGTATTTTAGTAATGGGCCATATTGGTTTAACACCGCAGTTCATGGGGCAAATCGGCGGCTATAAGGCTCAGGGTCGCAGTGCGGCTGCCGCCATGAAAATCGTGGATCAGGCTAGGGTAATTGAGGAAGCGGGAGCCTTTAGCATCCTGGTGGAAGGTGTGCCGCCGGCCGTAGGCAAAGCCATTACCGAAAAGGCAGGTATCCCCATCCTGGGAATTGGCGCCGGTTCCTACACGCATGGACAACTGTTGATTTATGCCGATATGGTAGGTATGTACGATAACTTTACACCGAAATTCGTTAAGAAATATGCTAATGTTGGTGAGGTTTTAGTAAAAGCCTTCGAAGAATACACCCGGGAAGTAAGACAGGGGCAATTCCCCATTGATACAGAGCATGCCTATAAAATGAATGACGAGGAAGTAAAAGAATTCTTAACAGCCCTGGGAAAATAGGCTGTTGTCAGGGCAGGGCCAATCCGCTCCGGCGATGGTCCTGCCCAACCTAAAAGCAAAATAAACTCCAGGACTGCAAACAATAGTACAAATATTCAAGAAAAAGGGTCGAATCTGTGATCAGATTTGACAAGGAGGCAGGTTCTATCGATTAAAAAAGACTGAATTTTTGTGGTATTGCGTAAACTGGTTTCCTTTAACCGGAATGATAGATTTTGAAGTACGGAGGTGATCGTCAAACAAATAGCCGGCAGCAGTGTTCGAAATCCAAAACAGGAATTAAATTTGGAGGTGTAATCATTGGCAAATATCACTTTTAGCGAAGAGCGCGAAAATCAGCTTATGCGTAAAATACGGTGGCACCTTGTGCCCTATGTTATGCTGCTGTACATCGTAGCCATGCTGGACCGGGTTAATATCGGCTTTGCCGCGCTGCAAATGAATAAAGATTTGGGAATAAGCGCGAGCATGTTTGGCATGCTCGCAGGAATCTTCTTTATTTCTTATTTCTTTTTTGAAGTCCCCAGTAATGTAATTATGCACAAAGTAGGGGCGCGCAAATGGATTGCCAGAATTCTTGTCAGTTGGGGCCTGGTGACCGTTTTCCTGGCTTATGCCCAAAACATTACTCATGTTGCTATCTTACGGGCGCTTCTAGGGGCCGCTGAAGCCGGTTTTTATCCTTGTATTGTGCTCTACTTTACTTTTTGGTTCCCAACTAAGCATTTTGCTAAAACCATGTCGCTGTTTATGTGCGGAATGGCGCTGGCTAACATCATTGTCGGTCCTATATCCTCCTGGATTATGGAAAACGTGACCTGGATGGGAATGACCGGCTGGCGCTGGATGTTTATTTTAGAGGGACTGCCTGCTGTAATCCTGGGCGTTGTTACCCTGTTTACCATGGTTGACAGACCCGATCAGGCCAAGTTTCTGACCGAGGAGGAGAAGCAGTGGCTTATAGCAGAATTGGAGCGCGAGCATGTGGCCAAACAGTTAAAAGTAAAAGTAGCCAATAAGTGGGAAGTGTTTAAAAACAGCCGCGTATGGCACTTGTCTTTCTGTTATCTTTGTTATGTTCTTGCTCTCTATGGTCTGGGAATGTGGATGCCGCAAATATTGAAAAACCTGGCCAAGGCCATGAGCCTGTCCAATATCGGTCTGATCTCCACTATTCCGTATATGTGCGCAATCGTCGTCATGGTGTATGTTGCCAGACGTTCGGATGCCGCTCAGGAACGTCGGTATCACACTGCCTTGCCGATCGGTCTGGCTTTCTTCGGTCTGATTGGCTTAACCATGACCGATAATCTGGTGGTATCAATGCTGCTCTTATGCATAAGCCAGGCTGCCATCTACTCCTTTGTCGGCACATTCTGGACACTGCCGAATCTGTATCTGTCGGAAGCCACCGCGGCAGTAGGCATAGCCATTATCAATTCGGTTGGCAACCTGGGCGGATTTTTCGGTCCGTATATGGTCGGTTTTCTGAAAGACTTATCCGGATCGACTACTTTGGGCATGTATTTCTTAGCTTCCTTCGCTATCCTGGGGACTATCTCGGTGCTGGCAATTCCATCGCGGGAAGCTGCGGCCGAATCGTTAAAAACCAATATGAGTGCATAGCAGACAGCGAAGGGCTCGGGAAAACCTCCAGCCCTTTCGGTCTTCGGAACAGCTGTCAATAGTTTCATGATACCGTTCAAAAGATTTGGCAGGATGTCAATGGGGTACTGGGAAATAGTCATAATATTTGCATTTGTTATAGAAGGGAAGGGTGATGATGAGAAGTTTTACACTGAAATACGGATCTGAGGAAGTCAATTTTTCAATACCTGAGGAACAATTGTTATACGAAATTACAGGCGGGGAATATCCGCCAGTTCCTAATATTCCACAAGCTGTCAAGTCTGCTTTGGCCAAACCGGTCGATTCCCCCCCGCTCAGCGAAATTGTAAAGCCAGGTGAAACAGTCGCGATTGCCGTCAGTGATATTACGCGGGGCTGGCAGCAGATGATGCTGGTATTGCCGGAGGTATTGACCACTCTTAATGAGGCCGGTGTGCCGGATGAAAATATTACAATCATTATCGCAGTAGGCGGCCATCGAAAAAATACCGAACAAGAGTTTATTCAGCTATGTGGCCAGGAAATTTGCCGGCGCGTAAAAGTAGTAAATCATGATGCCTGGGATTTTGAAAATATGGTCTATTACGGCAAGACAGGCCGCGGTACAGAGGTCTACATAAATAAAATAGCCGCGCAAGCGGACCGGCTCATTCTGACCGGCGGCATTATCTATCATTATATGGCTGGCTTTGGTGGCGGACGCAAAAGTATCATACCCGGGATAAGTTCGATAAAAACCATCCGGCAGAATCATTTGTGGGGGCTGGGACTTGAGGAAGGAGCGGGCTCCAATCCAAATGCGGCATCCCGCAAGACAAAGGGAAATGATCTGCACGAAGATATGATGGAAGTGGCAGGCTTTGTCCAGCCTGACTTTATTATCAACATGGTGCCTACACCGGACGGGGAATTTGCCGGTATTTTCGCCGGGAACTGGATCTCGGCCTGGCAGGAAGGCTGTAAGCTGGTTGATCAGCTGTACGGGGTAGAGATTGATCAACAGGCCGATATTGTTATTGCTAGCGCCGGCGGCTTTCCTAAAGATATAAATCTGTATCAGACAGGTAAGACCATGGATAACGCTTATTACGCCGTTAAGCAGAACGGTGTGGTAATTGTTTTAAGTGAATGTGCGGATATCGCTGAACCACAGGAGTTTTCCCGCTGGTTTCTGTTTGCAGATAAGCTGTCGATGGAAAAAGCGTTACGGGAGCAATTCGGCATTCCGGGCTGGGTGGCTCTAAAAGAAGCAGAGTGCAGTGAGTATGCAACCTACATTCTGGTAACCAAAGCGGACAATGCAGAGTTTGTCGGCAAAACCGGCATGATGCCTGCTGCTTCTATGGAGGAAGCGCTCCGGCTGGCGCGGGAAAAGTGCGGGACCGATAAACCTACCTACACGGTAATGCCGCAGGGGGCCAACACGTTACCTATCCTAAAACAGGTGCAAAAGAAGTAACGCCTTACTCAAGGCGTAAGCACCAAAAGCTGATAAGGAGAATTGTGTTTTTGAATTGATCTGAAAATTATAAAAGCGCCAGGAGGATTTCTTAAAAGGGAGCGGTAATTTATAGCATAGGGAATTTAGCAAGAGACGCGGGGTAGCTGCAATGACAGAAGAGGTTATTAACAAAATAAAAGATATGTTGCAATTAGATATCCTGGACGGCCAGCATTTCGACTGGGGTGAACAGCACTGGTTGCAGCTCGATCCGGATAATAGGGAAACGCAGCCGATCGTGTCGGTGGCCACCGTATATCCCGGGGCAGAGCAACGCCAGCATATTCATTCCGGTTATCTTGAAATTATGATCGGACTCAACGGTCAAACCCTGCACTGGTGCGATAGCCGGCTTATCGAACTGGCCGCAGGAAAAATCGGCTATATCCGAGAGGGGAGTAAACACCAGCTGCTAAATAATTCTGCTGAGCCGGCATCCTTTTTAAGCATAGTGTACTCAATTCCCCGGCCGCTAAAGGAAGTTACAACAGGCAGCGACATTGAATTAAACGAAGTGGCTAAAGTAATTAATTTGGATGCCATCGCCGAAAAATTCGCGCAAACTGTGGATATGACAGTAACCTTAATTGATGTTTCGGGCAATTTCCTGACAGACAGCAGAAATCTGCCGGATATCTGCAGAGTTTGCCGGCAGGAACGCTCGGGAAATTGTATTTTAAGCGCAGCCTCTTCACCGCAAATATACCCCGATTTGAAATTGTTTCATTGTAAATTCGGTGTTTCTTCCATTCAAAGCCCGATTGTCGTTAATGATAGAGTGCTGGGTTATTTAGGCTGCGGCTATGGCAGACTGTCAGCCAATGTCCCTAAAACTGCCTTGTCCCAGGAAATGTATTTGCAATTAAGGTTTTTCAACCGGAACCAACTGACATCGGTGGCTGAAACCTTATCACTTGTAAGTGCCTCGCTTGTTCAACTAATGATTAACTCTATGAAAGAAAAAGAGATCAGCAGTTATCGGGTTAGTTTGTCGGAAGAACGGGCGATGAAAGCGCGGCTTCATAACTCCCTAAGTCAGGCGCGGCTTAAATTCCTGGAGTCGCAGGTTAATCCCCATTTCCTGTTTAATACTTTAAGCACTATTGCCCAGCGCGCGGAAATGGACGGCGCCGCTACCCTGGCATCCCTGACTTACTCACTCTCCAATTTATTGCGCTTGAGTCTCGGGAAAGCCGAATCACTGGTGACGATAGAGGAAGAATTAAGTTATATCAAAGATTATCTGTATATTCAAAAGGAAAGATTCCCTAATAAATTTGACATAAGTATCGAGATAGATCCGGATATATCGGCAGTCCGCATTCCTTTTATGACAATAATGGTTTTAATAGAAAATTCCATATTGCATGGCTTTAAGAATGTCCGCGATCAGGGTAAGCTGTTTGTCCGTGGCTACAAGCAGGACATATACGGGGTTATCGAGGTTGCGGATAACGGCTGCGGCATTCCGGACTCGATTGCCAAGGCCGTCCGTGATCTGCCTGATGCCGACTATGATCCACCTAATTTGCAAGGGATTGGCATCAAAAATATCTTCTTGCGCTTGCGGCACTATTATGGCGAAACCTTTACACTGACACTTGAGCGCAGGCAAGAAGGGGGAACGTTAGCGCGACTTTCCGTGCTGCTTTAGACTCGATGTGAACTAAGGCTGAGTGAGGGGGAAATGAAATGTACAAGATGCTCATTGCGGATGACGAGCCTGCTGTACGACAATATCTCCACTTTATTGTAAAGCAATATAACTTGCCGTTTCTGATCTGTGGCGAGGCCGAGGACGGGGAGCAGGCAGTGCAAATGGCTGCTGCCTATAAGCCTGATTTTTTTATTTTGGATATTAACATGCCTATGCGGAATGGCTTGGATGCCGCTAAACTCATCAGGGAAAAGAACCGGGATGCAATAATTTACATTCTGACTGCCTACAGCCAATTTGAGTATGCGCATCAGGCCCTGCAGACACAGGTTGCCGGCTATTTATTAAAACCCATAAAGCCGGCTGAGCTTGTTGATACGCTGAAAAAGGGCATTGCGGCTGCGCTCAATCAGCGGATGTCCAGCCACCGCCTCCGGCGTATGGAGCGGCAAATTGAGAAAGATAAAGCGGTAGTAATAAAACATAAATTATTTGAATTATTAAAAAGCGATAAGCCTAATCCCCGGGCCGCACAATTATTGCGCAGCATTGCCAAAAAGGACAGCTTCCTCCCAAGTGCGGTTATATCGCTTTCCTGCTGGCCGGCGGCCGAGGCTCCCGCAGCTATTGGCGCTGATGAATATATCCGCGAAGAATGTATTGGGCATTTTGGCGGTCAGGCTATAATCACGGGTTTTAGCGATGAAATCATTATGATTTTTGAGTGCTGGGATTACGATTTGCACAAAGAACTGCAACGTCAGCTGGAGGATTGGGAAAGGGCATATAACGTTACCTTTTGCGCAGGCATAAGTCAGATACTCAGGCCTGCGGACATTGGCAGGGATTATAAAAATGCTAAAAGAAAACGGGAAACAGGGTTGTTCTGGCAGCAGCACGGACTTTTGGTTATTGATAGGGTAACGGAGGGCGGTCTGGAATTTATTTGTGACAGCGTCCAGCAGCAACTGCGAGACTGTCTTGTTGAACGGGAGATAGACAAGGCTAAAACCGTAACACGCCAGTTTTTTTGTGAGGCCAAACAAAATGTGGGGCAGCCGGAACACGTGTATGCCGCCTGTATAAAAATAGCCAATAGCCTGGTGGATAAATATGCCGAGTACATCCTTTCAACCAGTGAGGCCAATAGTGTCCGGCAAAGTTTTATCAGTAAACTCACCAATACAACTTCGGTCAGTGATTTAGAACAATGTTTGTGCAGCCTGATTGACAAGCTTAACAGCTATGTTTGCTCAGCGGAGCAAAATCAGGCCGAGCAGGCGGTAAAATGGGCATTGGAATATATAAATAATAATTACCATAAGGATCTTGCGTTAGAGCAGTTTGCCGAGAAACTGTTTATGAGCGCCGGCTACTTTTGCCGCATTTTTAAAAAATATGCGGGAGAAGGGTATGCCTCTTATTTAACCAATATTAGACTGAAGAAAGCTAGGGAAAGGTTATTGAGCGGGAAATATACAGTCGCCGAAGTTGCGCGGATGGTAGGGTTTCGGGATGCAAGCTATTTTAGCAGTGTTTTCAAAAAGCACTACAACCAATCACCGAGTCTGCTTGCCGCCGCGGTAACCAATAAGGTCAATTTACAGGCACAATGCGTTAAATAGTCTAAGCTGGAGGCGGTGTTATGTTTAAGGGTGTTCTTTCACCGGTGATTACAGTTTTTGACCGGAACGGGAAGCTTGACTACGAAGGCAATAAACTGGTCATTGAGCGGCTGATTGATAATGGAATTAACGGCTTGCTGTTTCTTGGCAGCATTGGCGAGTTTTTTGCCATGTCCATGGCCGAAAAGCAAGAATTCACTGCCTTTGTGGTCAAAACCGTTAACAAGCGGGTGCCGGTGCTCATCGGTACAGGCGGAACAGTACAAGCCGAGGTAATCGAATTTACCAGGTTTGCTGAGCAGGCAGGCGCAGATGCCGCAGTAGTTATCTCGCCGTACTACTTTAAGCTCAACTCCACGGCCATCTACCGCTACTATGCTAATGTGGCGCGCAGCACATCGCTGCCAATTATGATGTATAATTTTCCTGAGCGGACTGCTGCCGATTTAGAGCCTGAATTAGTCTGCCGGCTCATTAAAGAGTTTCCGCACATAGTGGCAATTAAAGATACCGTGGATAATATCAGTCACACCAGGAAACTGATTCAGGCTGCGAAGGCAGTGCGCCCGGAATTTTGTGTATTGTCCGGCTTTGATGAATATATGATTCCTAATTTAATGGCCGGCGGCGACGGGATACTGGGTGGCCTGACTAATGTTGTTCCCGGTGTTTTTTCTGATCTTATGAGGGCTTATAAAGCAAAGGAAATGGCGCAGGTAGAGGCTGCTCAGGCCAAGATTTCGATATTAATGAATCTGTATGAAGTGTCTGCGCCTTTTGTAGCAGCCATCAAAGGAGCGGTTGCACGGATGGGGGTGCCTATTGTCCCGGCGGTAAAAGATCCTGCCGCTGATTTAACAGATGAGCAGCAGCAAAGAATTAAAACACTGTTAGTAAGCGCCGGTGTTATTACTGCAGATAAGGAATAACCAATTGGTAGAATTAATGAGTAATAAATCGGTGAGAGGCCAATTTTTTACCGGTGGCGTAAGATGCCATGCGAACAAAATTTGACAATACCGAACAACTGTTATGGAAAAAGGAGCTGCTTACTCATGAAATATCGGAGCGGTGATATATTAGGTAAACCGGAAGGGCGTTTCAACCGGAGCGTTTTTAAATCAGCAGGGTTTTCTGAGGAGGATCTTGCCAGGCCCCTCATCGGTATTGCCAATTCATGGAACGAGCTTGTACCGGGGCATGCCAACCTGCGTATTGTAGCGGAGCATGTACGCAAGGGGATACACCGGGCAGGTGGCGCAGTAGCGGAATTTGGCGTTATCGGGGCCTGTGACGGGACTGCTCAGGGCCATGCCGGCATGCATTACATATTACCTTCCAGGGATCTAATTGCCAATGATATTGAAGTAATGGTGGAAGCTCACCGCTTGGACGGGATCGTGCTGCTTGGATCCTGTGACAAGATTGTGCCGGGAATGCTTATGGCGGCAGCCCGGCTTAAAATCCCAGCAATCTTTCTGCCAGGCGGGCCGATGCTCGGCGGTATTGAGTTTGATGGCCGCAAGTCAGATTTAACAACAATGTCGGAAGCGCTGGGAATGCTTAAAAGCCAAAAAATTGGTGAAACAGCCTATGCCCAGTTAGAGGAACTTTGTGGTCCAACCTGCGGTTCTTGTGCATTTTACGGTACTGCCAATACGATGTGCTGCATGGCTGAGGCCATGGGAATGTCGCTGCCGGGAGCGGCGCTTGTACCGGCGGTTTACGCTGACAGACTGAGGCTCGGGGAACAAACCGGGCAGGCGATTGTAGCTTTGGTGAATCGCCGGATAAGCGCCGATCAGATCATAACTTATCAAGCTCTGGAAAATGCCATCCGGGTATTAATGGCTACCGGTGGTTCGACCAATGCGGTATTGCACTTGTCGGCGGTGGCGGCAGAGCTGAATATCCCGGCTGAAAAAATGATGGCGGCCTATGACAGGCTCAGCCAGTCCACTCCCCAGATCGTCAAGGTAAATCCGGCTTCCAAGTATGATATGGAGGATTTTTTTCGCGCCGGCGGGATTCCGCGAGTCATGCAGGCAATACGTTCACTGCTTGATACCGGCTGTATTACTGTGACCGGTAAAACCGTAATACAAAACCTGCAGGACTATACATTCAGATACCCGCAGGATGGTAACGTGATAACCACACTGGATAAACCGTTCAGCAAACAAAAGGGGTTGGCTATCTTACGAGGAAATCTCGCCCCGGATACAGCCGTAACCAAGCCGGCTGCGATTGATGCCCGGATGCACACTTTCTCCGGAGCCGCAAGGGTGCTTGACTGTGAGGAAGCGGCGGAGGAGGCCATATTAAGCGGCTGTATTACAGCAGGCGATGTCGTTGTTATCCGCTACGAAGGTCCCAAAGGCGGTCCGGGGATGCGCGAAATGTATAAAGCCATGAAGTATCTTTATGGTATGGGGCTGGCCAAAAAGACGGCATTAATTACCGACGGACGGTTTTCAGGCACTAACAATGGCTGTTTTGTGGGGCATATCTCGCCGGAGGCGGCTGAAGGAGGACCTTTGGCCATTGTTCAGGATGGCGATGCAATTACCGTCGATATCCCCGCAGGCCAGTTGCAGTTACACCTTTCCGAGCAGGAAATCAAGGCAAGGCTCGCAAGGTGGCGGCGTCCGGAGCCTAAGTTTAAGAGCGGTTATTTAGGTGTATACTCCAAACTGGCAAGTTCAGCGGCGAAAGGCGCTATTGTTAAGATCTAACCGCTTGCCGCCAGTCATTAGGGCCGGGCCCTTGGCGCAAGAAGTTCGTTGTGAACTGTTATCACAGGCATTTACTTCGTCTCCGGGCTGGCCAGCTGATATTTAAAATTTTATGAGGAGGGCTGCAAATGAGTTGTGGCTGCAGTCGTAGTCAATATTTACGGAAAGTTAACTATCAGGGAGACGGCTTACGGGCCGGAACCCAATGGGATGAAACTGACTTGGGAAAACTCCAGATTCTAATTGATACTGTCCACGGTGACAGTCACCCGGGCAGCAGCCATCTGGGCGGGCTGGCCGATGAGGCGAAGATTGGCGTTTATCAATCACAAGGCAAGCCGGCAGTATATGCCGTGACCGATATTTGTGATGGAATTGCAATGGCTCATGACGGTATGAATTATTCTCTGGCAAGCCGGGAAATCATGTCTTATATGTTTGAGATTCATGCTTTGGCTTCACCTTTTGACGGCAGTGTGTTTATGGCATCCTGCGACAAGTCAATTCCTGCCCAATTAATGACAATGCTGCGTCTGGATATGCCTACTTTGCATGTATGCGGCGGCTCAATGCTGAGCGGTCCGAATTATATGTCCTCCGAGATTTTATATGGAGCCGGCGACAAATATGCCAAGGGCAATCTTAGCGAGCAAGAGCTTATGTATTATTCCCGCAACTGCTGCCCCAGTGTCGGGGCCTGCCAGTTTATCGGCACAGCCAGTACTATGCAGTGTATGTCGGAAGCATTAGGCCTATCCCTGCCGGGCAATGCGCTTGCCGCCGCCTATACAACTCACCTGACCCGGTTTGCAC
Organism: Sporomusa aerivorans; assembly: GCF_041428895.1. Taxonomy (NCBI): domain Bacteria; kingdom Bacillati; phylum Bacillota; class Negativicutes; order Selenomonadales; family Sporomusaceae; genus Sporomusa; species Sporomusa aerivorans. The sequence goes on along the minus strand of NZ_CP156926.1, from coordinate 5,859,646 downwards.
GACGGGCCGGCAGACAAATTATCGATAACGTGAAGAATAGCCTGATACCCCGCCAATTTATCAGCAAGAAGCATTTTCTCAATGCATTGATGGTCCATGCGGCCTTAGGCGGATCTACTAATGCGCTGCTGCATATACCGGCTATTGCCCGCGAGGTGGGAATTGTTATTGATCCACAGGATTTTGACGCTGTCAACCGTGAGATTCCTGTGCTTGTCAGCCTGAAAACAGGCGGACAATGGCCGACGGACCTGTTCTGGTACGCCGGCGGCGTACCGGCTGTCATGCGTGAACTTAAAGATAGTCTGTATTTGGATGCAATGACCGTTACCGGCAAAACAGTCAGGGAAAATCTTGAACAGCTGGCGGCAACAGGGTGGTTTAGTGAAGTCAACAGCTACCTAACAAACTACAGGCTCACCGCCGGTGATATTGTTAAGCCCCGTGTAAGCCCTGTAAAACCGCAGGGAAACATTAAGATTCTTACTGGCAATCTTGCCCCGGAAGGGGCCGTAATCAAGTTATCCGGCGTAGATGAAGCCATCCATAATTTTATCGGGACAGCCCGTGTTTTTGATTCGGAGGAAACGGCTGTGGCTGCGCTGCTGGCAGGGGATATAGGCCCCGGGACAGCCCTGTTTATTCGCTTTGAAGGGCCAAAGGCGTCAGGTATGCCTGAAATGCTGCGGACAACAGAAGCCCTTTGGAATATGACGGAGCTATCCAGTAGTGTTGCCTTATTCACCGATGGCCGTTTTTCCGGGGCAACCCGTGGTCCGGCAGTAGGACATATTGCGCCGGAGGGAGTAGAAGGCGGCCCCATTGCTTATCTTGAGGATGACGATCTCATAAAAATGGATGTCGCTGCCCGCACTTTAGATATCATCGGCTTACAAGGCGAGCAGGCCACACCGGAAGAAGTGGCGGCGGCGCTGGCGGAGCGTAAAAAAAACAAAGTCTTCCCGGAGAAGGAGACGACGCCGCTGGTTAGACTGTATCGAAAACTGGCGCGTAAGTGTACGGAGGGGGCCGGATTTGACGTTTAGGCATAGTAAACAAACTCTGTAATATAAAATGCCTGCAAGACAGCCTGTGCCACCCGGGAGAACTTTGTAACTGCAATTGCCAAATCGGAATATGATATTATGGAGTCAAAAATCATAGCGGGAGGTACGAGAGATTTGGCAGCAAAACCAGTTTTCGGACGTTTTGTACCAGCGGGCAAGCATAGATTGCCCCCGTTGCCCTATCCCTATAATGCCCTCGAACCCATTATCAGTTCTGAAACATTAGAAATGCATCATGATCATCATCATAAGGCCTATGTCGAAGGGTTAAACAAGGCAGAACTGGCACTGGTGGAGGCGAGACAGAAAAATGATTTTACACTTATTAAATATTGGGAGAATGAGCTGGCCTTTAACGGTTCCGGACATATTCTTCATAGTATTTACTGGACGGTGATGGCGCCGGCGGGATATGGCGGGGAGCCTGGCCCATGCACTGAGAAGGAGATTGTAAAGTATTTCGGGAGCTTTAACGGCTTCCTGGGGCAATTCATCAATGCGGCGATAAAAGTGGAGGCCTCAGGCTGGGGAATACTCGCCTGGAATCCGGCCTGGCGGCACTTGGAGGTTTTAAACGCCGAGAAACATCAAAATCTAACGCAGTGGGGCTCTATACCGATACTGGTCGTAGATGCATGGGAGCACGCTTATTATCTTGACTATCGATATGACCGTGAGGCATATGTTAAGGAATGGATAGAGTTAATTAACTGGCAGGAAGTGGAGAACCGTCTCCTTTTAGCAATGGACGGACAGCTCCCTATGCTGCTAACCATGTGTGATTAGCGGTTGTTTCAAGTATGAGTAGCGAAGCCGCGATGGTTTTAAGATGATGATTCAAAAAAACATAATTTGGGCCTTGATACTTGTTGAGGTCACTGTCAGCATAATGTATGAAAACCATCGCTCCTGCCGCTTACTGGTCATTGATCCCGGATTGAGCATGAGAACTTTATTTTTAGTATGTATCACTGGCTGATGGCTATGTCCGAAGATGATGATATCAACCTGCTCACTGGCGAAACTTGTATAAGCTCTTTCGATAGTAGTTTTACCTGTGCCGTGGCCATGACAAACTCCGGCCCGGTATTGGCCAAGCGTTATGACCTCTTTTTCAGGCAAGCGGGACTTAATGGCATCATCATCTGTATTTCCCCAGACACCGGCAAAGTTAAAATTGGCCTGCAAATAATCAATTACCCAGATTCCGCCATAGTCGCCGGCATGAATAACGAGATCAGCATCGCGAAATAAAGTGGTTAGGTTGTCTAACTGGCCGGTGTTTTTAAGCAGGTGTGTGTCTGAAAGTACGGCAATGTTCATGAGTGATCGCAACCCCTTTAATTACGGTAAATGCAGCTTTATTAGTATAAAGCCAGGGATTAATTTGTCCCTGGCTGTTGTTTTGTTTTTTTGATTAATTGTCCCATTACCCAACGCAGCACTATGGCAATAATAAAATACCCGACAAAGGAGTAGCAATGTTTCCACATGTCAGGGTGGTATATATCCATCTGTTGAACTTCATCGTAAGATGGAATGGGCTGCATGATTGTCTCCTGGTGCTTGTCCTGCATGCGGCGCTGCATATTACCACATACTTGAGTAGTATTACCCTTTGCCAGCGGAATAAAGCAATTAGCCTATTTCGTTCAATAAATTTTCCTTGTTGACTAATAGCTCGAACTCAGCCGGCGGAACCGGCGGCGAAAAGATATAGCCCTGGACCTGATCACAATTACTCTCTTGTAAAAACGTGAGCTGAGCCTGTGTTGCGACACCCTCAGCCACAATTGTCATATTTAAGCTTTTTCCCATGCGTATTATCGCATCGGCAAGATTGGAGTCCTTCCGATTGCGCCCGATTTCATCCACGAAGGTTTTGTCTATTTTTAGACAGTCGATTTCAAAACGCTTCAAATAGCCCAGCGATGAATAGCCGGTACCAAAATCATCAATAGAAATATGGACGCCCATTTGTCTCAGAGACGCGAACACATTTAATGTTGCTGCACCTTTATTCATAAATGCGCTTTCGGTAATTTCCAGTTCCAGCCACTCCGGGGCCAGGCCGGTTTCCATAAGGATTTCTTCTATCTGACGCAGCAAGTTTTTCTGACTGAACTGATTGGGTGAAAGGTTGACGGAAACGCGTAGCGGACGCAAGCCTTTCAACTGCCATTGTTTATTTTGTTTACAGGCAGTTTGGAGAACCCATTTGCCGATTGGCAGAATTAATCCGGTTTCTTCCGCAATGGGGATGAATTCCGTCGGCGATATAAAAGCGCCGTTATACGGCAACCGCAACAGAGCCTCCATGCCGACGATTTGCCCTGAACGGATATTGACACGTGGTTGGTAATAGACTTGAAACCATTGATTCTCAAGGGCTTGATGTAAAATTGTTTCCAGTTCCATACGGAGCAGCATTTGCTGACGCATCGCGTCTGTATAAAACTGATAACTGTTCGTGCTCCGCCGTTTGGCGGCGTACATGGCTGTATCGGCAGCCCTCAGCATAGCCGCCAGGTCAGTTCCATCCCGGGGATAAAGGCTGATGCCGATGCTGCAGGTTATGTGAAATGTTTTGTTCTCGCTAGCGAAAGGATGGTCAAATACCGCGACAATCTGTTCTGCAAGTGCAGATACCTGCTGTTGACAAGTAAAATCTCGATACAGGAGTATAAACTCGTCGCCGCCTAACCGGGCCAGGGTGTCTATATTCGTCAGGTTTACTTTCATTCGCTCGGCAACGGCTGATAATATTTGATCGCCAACATTATGCCCCAGTGTGTCATTGATAAATTTGAAACGATCTAAATCAATAAAGAGAATAGCGATTGACGGTGGTGTGCTTTCGGCAAATAGCTTATTAAGCCGTTCTACAAAAAAGCGGCGGTTTGGCAGTCCTGTTAAAGTGTCCTGATAAGCCATTTCCAGGATTTGATCATTGGCCGCAATGATTTCCTGCACATAAGCTTTTAATGTGTTAGACATATGGTAGAACCCGCGGGATAACCGGCCTATTTCATCCTTCGTGTTGAGCGGAGAATACCCGCTTAAGGCATTCATATTCCCTGCTGCAATTTGTTCCACATGGTATACAATCTGGTTGACTGGGTGGGTAATTTTTCTGGTAATACGGATGCCTAACAGGATGGCAGTTGCTCCGGAAGCCAAGGACATGAATAAGATCCCGGTAGAGAAAAGTGAAACTAATTGCTGGCCTTCCACATTTTGCCTGTCAGCTAAAAACTGGCTTCGGTCTACCAGTTGCCAGAGGGTATCATCAATAAGTTTTGCCTGTACTTTTACATTTTCCTTATAGTAGCTGTAGGCGGTTTTTCCCTCGCCGCCTGTGGCAATCTGTAATAATGTGCGTACTTTGTATGTATAATCGCGGCTCTGCGCCAATAGTCCGTCGGTCAGCTCCTGCTCCGGCTCATCAGTACAGTTGTTATAAAAAGCAGTAAGTAACCGGTCAAATTCTTCTATGTCGTGGTTAATAGCATCTTCAAGATAGCTTTGTTCAATGCTGTCTCCCTTGACGGAAAGCAAAGTTAATAGATTGGCTTCTATATTTTTGTTTAAGACCCGGCATTGGCCCAGTGTTTCTATGGGTAAAACCCGGTTATTGTACATAGTTTGCACATTGGCGGCGATTTTTTTTATGGCAGTATACCCGGAAAAACCAACTATACCTAAAGAAATGGTCATTATTAATATGATTAGAAAGATTTTGTAAGACATTCGTATATCCAAGTATTTGGTCGGCACGGGTTACTGTCTCCTTTACCGGTTATTTAAGCTGTTTCTAACGCATATGGGGGATATTGTCAATAATACTGTAGATAGAATTGGGTGGCAAGTTGGATTTTATCAGTTCGCTGCTTTTTTTCAGCGAGATAGCCGGAAGCTTCATAAAGAGGAAGCGTATCGTTTGCGGAGAATCTATTACGATATAGACTAAGTAAAGCTGCAGGTAGCTATATGGATACAGAACTGTGGAGCTTACACAAAACCTTGCTGTCTAACAAGCAATGGCATTTAATTAGGGAGGCTGTCAGGCGGGAAATTGCCTTTGAGGCCATCTTTGGCAGCGCCGTTCCCCAACTGGAAGATTTCCTGGCTGTGCTTAATATCCAGTTGCTGCCGACTGTAGCTGTTGTAATCCAGGCGGATACCGCCGGGACAGACTGTTTTGACAAACGTGTAATAAAATTCCGGCAACGGGATATATACAACAGGATTACCGCAATGCTGGATGAGGATGTCGAGGGGATTATCACGGTCGTGGGCCGGGAAAATATCTTCGCCATTACGGTCGGCGAGCGTGATGTAGTCATTCTTTTGCCTGTTGACTTGCGCGACGGGCAAAGTGCCGCGAAAGTTACAGCCAAGCGGTATGGACGGCATATTAAAGCACACTTGACCAAGAATCTAAGCTACAGTATTAGTGCCGGGATTGGCCAGGGCTACAGCTTTAAGAATATCAGGCAATCCTATTTTGAAGCCTGCGCTGCACTCAATTATAAGTTTTATCAGGGAAATGGCGCCGTTATCCACTATAGTGAGGTATCCTGGGGCGACAGGGAGAATCAGCGGATATTTATTGAGTTTGAAACCAGGCTGCTGGCTACTGTTCGCAGGGGAGACTGGCCGACTGTTGCGGATACTATTGCCCACATGCTTGATGCGGCTGGCGGCAAGCGCCGCATACATCCGGATGTTCTTAAGGTACGGGTGCTGGAATTATTGACGGTTATATCCCGGGGGGTTATGGAATTAGGCGGTGATGCCGACATGCTGCTGGATCTTAAAATCAGGTCGGGTGAGGAAATTGCTAAAGTAACTACTTTGCCGGAACTAAAGGTTTGGCTAACCGGTATCATTGGCGAGATGGGCGCTTTGCTCACAGAAAAGCAGCAAGCCGCCATTGTGCGCGCCATTAGTCATGCCAAACAATTCATCACTGAGAACTATCAGCAGGATATATCACTGGAGGAATTAGCCAAGCGGGAATATCTGAGTTCCTCCTATTTTAGCCGGACTTTTACTGAGATGGTAGGCATGAGCTTTACCGATTATTTAAAAACGGTACGGATCAAGCGGGCGCAGGCCCTGCTGTTAACCAGTGGCAGAGGCGTAGCCGACATTGCCGCCGCAGTTGGTTACCAGGACCCCAACTATTTTAGCAGAGTGTTTAAACTGGTAACAGGCAAAAGTCCGCTGCAATACCGGCAGGGTAACTAGCTGGCGTTTACGTGGCGAAGGTACTTTTGAATAAGGAAGAGGCTGGGATTTGTCCTCCAGCTTCTTCCTTATTGTACTTTGTATACCAAATATAGTAAAAACTGTGCTAGTGATGACAAATGGCTATAGAGGTTTTGAACAGCTAGCTGTGTAATATTGTAAACAGAAAAATATTCCAAACTAACAAGGGGGAAGTACAGTGTCGAAAAGAAGGTTTTCTAAATTTTTTACATTGCTGGCGCTCCTAATCAGCATGGCGGTGCTGGTAACCGGCTGCGGCGGCTCGCAAAGCGCTCAGTCCGACAATAAGGGGCCCATCAAAATTGGTTTCTTTGCGCCGATTACCGGCCCGGCTGCAGCCGATGGTGAAAGTGTGCTCAACTCGGCCAAGCTGGCTGTGGAAAACATTAATAACAGCGGCGGCATTAACGGACGAAAAGTAGAACTTGTGCATTACGATGATGCGTTAGACAGTAAGCAGGCTGTAAGTATTGCCCAGAAGCTTACCACCAAAGACGGTGTTGTAGCTGTCGTCAGCGGGTCCTACAGCGGTACTACCCGGGCTTCGGCCAAGATTTATCAGGATGCCAAAATTCCTATGATTTCGGCATTCGCCCTGCATCCCGATATTACCAAGACTGGTAATTATATGTTCCGGCAGTCTTTCGTGGGGCCGGTACAAGGCCGGGCAGGCGGCAAGGTAGCTGTTGACATGCTTAAGGCTAAGCGCATTTCCATCTTACAGGTGGATATTGATTTTGGCAAAACACTAGCAGGCGGCTTCAGGGAAAAAGCGGAACAGTTAGGCGCCCAGATTATTTCTGTGGATTCCTTCTCAACCGGGGAGAAAGAATTTACCCCGGTACTGACTAAAATCAAGCAGCTCAATCCTGATCTGATTTATATCCCCGGTTATGCTGCTGAATGTTCGCAGATTGTGCGCCAGGCCAAAGAACTGGGTATTACCGCCAAGATTCTGGGCACCGAGGGCGCTGACTCTACCGTTCAATTTCTGGGCGTTGCCAAAGACGCTGCCGATGGCGTAATTATTACCACCAACATGAACCGGGATAGTGACCGGAAAATAGTTCAGGACTTTATTAACGGTTATAATCAGAAATACGGCCACAAGCCTGATATGGTTGGCGCGTCCACATATGATGCCTTCATGGTATTGGCCAGTGTTATGAAGTCCAAAGGCGCCGAGCCTGATAAAATTCGCCAGGGATTGTCCGAGGTTAAGGACTTTGAGGCTGTGACAGGACTCATTAAGGGTTACAACAAAATCGGTGAAGTTAAGAAGGCTGTCCAGGTTCAGATTGTTAAAAACGGCGAATTCCATTACTTCGGAGAGATTAATGATGAAGATATAATAACACCGCCGTCAGAGTAAAAGAAAACGGGATAGAGGCTACGCCTCTATCCCGTTGCTACCACATTCTTGATTATTCGTACCGGGAAACTATAAAAAGGAGTAGGAAACTATGATTGTGCAGCAAGTATTGAATGGTCTGGTAATCGGTGGCGTATATGCACTGACGGCGATGGGGGCGGCCATGGTGTACGGCATATTGAGAATATTGGATTTGGCCAGTGCCGGGGCGTATGCCATTGGCGCCTATGCCGGCCTGTTTCTCTATATGGCCACAGATAATATTATAATATCTTTCTTAGGCGCCATTTTGCTTACCGGCTTTTTTGGCACAGCAGTACAAAAATTTCTTTACATCCCGATGCTGAACCGCCCGCCTATTGTACCACTGATTGCCAGTATCGGCCTCTTTATTTTTATTCAGGATTTGCTAAGGCTTATTGCCGGGCCGCGTATCAGGGAATTTCAGGTAACACTGCCTATGGAAGCCTGGAAAACGGATAGTTTGACGGTAAACCCGACCTGGATACTGATTCTGGTGCTGGCGGCCGTTTTCCTGGGACTGCTGTGGTATATTCTTACCCGGACGCGTATCGGCCTGGCCTGGCGGGCGACGGCCCAGGATTTGGAGATAGCCAAAGCCATGGGTGTAAACATTAATAAAGTGGTGGCGCTAAACTTTTTTTTAGGGTACTCCTTTGCCGCTGCTGCCGGCATCATGGTTGGCATGCTGTATAGCTCGGTATTTCCGACAATGGGAGATGTGCCGGCTTATAAAATGCTGGCGCTTATTGTCCTCGGCGGTCTGGGCAGCCCGGTAGGTACTGTTGTCGCCGCCCTCCTGATCGGGCTGGTCGAGACTTTGGTAGCCGGCTATATAGGTTTCTTTTTGCCGCGGGATGCCATCGCGTTCGTCGCCTTGATTATTATTTTGCTGGTTAAACCTGAAGGGCTGATGAGCAAAAAAGCCTAATACGAGAGGAAAAGGGTGTTGGCATGTACGAATTAGTTGTAGGTATTAATATCGGCATTTTTATTCTGCTGGCCCTTAGCCTGAATGTCATAACAGGCTATGCGGGTCAACCATCCATGGGACATGCTGCTTTTTTTGGCATTGGGGCCTATACAGCGGCTGTTATGACCTCTAAGCTGGGCTTGAGTTTCTGGCTGGCACTGCCCGTTGCCGGGATTGCCGCTGGCTTTGTCGGTGTATTGTTAGGTTTAATTAGTCTCAGGGTGCGAGATGATTTTCTGGCTGTTACTACGATTGGCGTAAATTTTGTGGCTGTCGCTGTTTTTCATTATACGCCTTACTTAGGAGGCTCCTTCGGCTTGGAGGTCAAGAAACCGGCCTTCTTTGGAGCCGAGCTCGGTAATATGGGTTTCTTAGCCTTGATTGTTGTTCTTATTATCCTGGTATGCTTGCTTTGCATTAAAATTCAAGGTTCCTGGCTAGGTTTAGCTCTGAGCGGAATACGCAATAACGAAGAGGCGGCCGCCTCGTTGGGCATTGATATCAATAAATTTAAAGTTATAGCCTTTACCATTGGTACGGCCATCGCCGGTTCAACCGGAGCTGTCTATGCGCATTACATGGGATTTATCTACTCAACTGACTTTGCGTTCGTGACCTCGATTTCTATTTTGTCGATGATTGTAATCGGCGGGATGGGAACCATCAGAGGAGCTATTGCCGGGGCTGTCATTTTAGGCCTTATGCCGGAAGTTTTCCGCTTTATCTCCGACTACCGGATGCTCTTATACGGTGGTCTCCTGGTTTTGATGATGCGGTTTCAACCGGAGGGCCTGCTGGGGGAAAATAGTTTCTTGTGGCGGCTTTTTAAAGGCTTAGGCAGTACAGGGGATGAAAGGAGAGCAGCCGGGCATGGAAACTGAAAAAACGATCTCTAAAGAAAAAATGCTTGAGATTCACAACCTTAAAAAATATTTTGGCGGCTTGAAAGCCGTTAACAATGTTAGTTTTGACGTTTACAAGGGAGAAACGCTAGCAGTCATTGGCCCTAACGGTGCAGGGAAATCCACCCTGTTCAATACCGTGTGCGGGGTTTATGCGCCTACTGACGGAAAAATAGTCCTGGCGGGGGACGAGATCCAGGGTCTGAAACCGCACGAGATCGCCAGGCGCCGGGTAGCCCGGACCTTTCAGATATCTCACCCCTTAAAGGACATGACGGTGCTTGATAATATTATTATGGCTATGGGGCTAAGCGAATACAGTTCGCTGGCAGGGATTTTTAAACGCAGCCGGACCAAAGCCAATATGGAAAAAGCCGAGATGTATTTAGATAGAGTGGGTATTCTGGCCCAACAGAACCGGCGGGCCGGCGACCTGAGTCTGGGCTATATGCGGCGGCTGGAAATTGCCCGGGCGCTGGCCTTGGAGCCGGTGCTGATCCTGCTCGATGAGCCCTGCGCCGGTTTGAGCAATAATGCGGAAGATGAGTTCATTGAAATTATTAATCAGCTCAAAGCGCAGGGAACTACCATCATGCTGGTAGAACACAATATGTCGATTGCTATGACCGTCAGCGACCGGGTGGTCGTCATCAGTTACGGCGAAAAAATTGCCGAGGGGCTGCCTCAGGAGATTCAGAGCAATCCATATGTAATTGAAGCTTACCTGGGGAAGGATGATGACTGTGCTTGAATTAAACAATATAAATGCCTTTTACGGCCAGTCGCAGGCGCTGCATGATATATCCATTGAGGTCCAGGCAGGCGAGTTCGTTACCATTTTAGGGGCAAATGGCGCCGGCAAAAGTACTATTATGAAAACAATTATGGGTCTGGTTAAAGCCAAATCAGGCGGCATTGTTTTTAATGGCCAGGATATAACTGATTTGCCTCCCTGGGAACGGGCCGGTATTGGCGTTGGCTATGTACCGGAAGGACGCCGGGTATTCCCCGATCTGACAGTTGAGGAAAACCTGAAAATGGGTGCCTATCGTGTGCAGGATAACAGGCGGATAGCCAACAATTTGGATAAATCCTATGAGCTTTTTCCCCGGCTTAAAGAACGGCGCAGCCAGCTGGCCAAAACCATGAGCGGCGGCGAGCAGCAGATGCTGGCCATTGCCAGGGCGCTCATGCTCAACCCCAAGCTGCTGTTGATCGATGAAATTTCTATGGGACTGATGCCGATTCTGGTCAATCATTCCCTGAGTATTGTCAAGCGGCTCAACAGTGAGGGCCTGACTGTGCTGATGGTTGAACAAAACGCCAACAAAGCGCTTAAGGTTGCTGACCGGGGCTATATATTGAAAACAGGTAAGATTACCATGCATGATTCCAGCGAAAATTTGCGCAACAACAGCGAGGTCGTAAAAGCCTACCTTGGCGAGTAATCAAGCCAATTACTGAAAGACGCCGTCACATTAACTTGTGATAGCGTCTTTTAGTCTTTATTCCCGCGATTTTGGGACTTTCCTATAGAGTTCTTCGTTATTCTGCGTGATAAATAGAGATAAAACAGTTAGAAATCATTTCTCTATTAAATGATATGTTTCTGTTTTTTTCTCCAACTTCGTATTTCAACATGTTTTATAGGTTTTTGAAATGTACTTTTTGGAGGATGAGCCTTCGAGTATAAATATGGTAGTATTAAAGCAAAAAAAAGTCCCCATAATATAATGATCTCAAGATTTGCCATTAATATATTCATACAGTCCTCCTTGTAAATAGGCTTTCCATGGAACCCTGCAACGGAGATTAGCTCCGTTATTCTTGCTTAGTGTTACAATCAAAATATTTCAGCTTGGCGAGTTTTCGTTTTTTGAGTGTTATATATAGACTAAAATATCTGCTAATGCTAAAATTATTTCAATCCGACAAGCCAAAGTTAAATTTCGTGCCAGTCCAGCGCAGCCGATGGCGCTATTAGCTTGCAGTTTATTGTCAGGGAGGTAAGGGTTGAAAACAATCAATATAATTTATAAAGACAATAGCAGCTTGACCCAGTTTGTCAGAAACAATCATGCTGATCTCTTTTCACCCGATAAACCTGCAATTTTGGTACAAATCTTTAGCTCATGGTGTGAACCTGCTTTTTTAGCCAAATTATCCGCGGAAATTGCCGGGCTTATTCCTCACGCGCATATTGTTGGTACAACTACATCCGGCGAAATTATGAACGGACAAGTAAGTGGCTTACGGACTGTTTTATCAATTTCTATCTTTTATCACAGTACAGTACGAACCGGAATTTTTGCCAAAGATGGTCAGGATGATTATCTGCTGGGGCGGAAAATTGCTGCTGATTTGGGGAGCGATAACGCCAAAGTACTGGTGCTGTTTGGCACCAGCTTATCCATAAACGCCCGGGACCTCTTACTGGGTATTCAATCAATATCTCCTAATCTGCCTGTGTCCGGCGGTAATGCCGGCAGCAATCTGCTTAATTCACAAAGCTATGTGGTATGTGACGGACAGGTCAGTGATAGCGGCGTAGCCGGAGTTGTGCTAGCAGGCGAGCAGTTAATTGTCAACCGCCATACTCATTTAGGGTGGCAGTCTATTGGCAAGGAAATGACCATTACCCGGGTCGACGGGACGCGTGTATATACGATTGATCATATGTCTGCCTACGAGGTTTACCGCAAGTATTTAGGCCTTGATGAGAACAGCAACTTTTCCAGTGTTACTGAATTTCCTTTGATAGCCAACAGGCAGGGGATTTTAACGGCCAGAACACCCAAGATCCGGTATGGAGACGGTTCAATCGGTTTTGCCGGGGAGTTGGCCGAAGGAGAAAAAGTTCGCTTTAGTTTTGGCCATATTGCGACCATTGCCGAAGAGGTTGCCGGGCTTTGTAAAAAGATCAGACAACAGCCGGCAGAGAGTATTTTTGTGTATTCCTGCGAGTGCCGCCGGGGGTTTCTTCAGGAATCCAGCCGGATAGAAACCGAACCTCTGCAGCATATTGCGCCGACCGCCGGTTTTTTTACCCAGGGTGAATATTTTCATGTTGCCGGTACCAATCAACTGCTTAACGCGACAATGACGGTAATGGTTTTATCTGAAGCGCCTGTTGACAATATGACCGGTGTATTTAAAACGATGCCGCCGGAAGAAATCCATTCCCGTGTTGATGCTGTCGCTGCAAGAAATAGCGGTGTGCTAAAGGCATTAACTCATTTGGTTAATACGGTAACTGACGAGCTGGTCAGCGCCAACGAAAAGCTTCATTATATCAGTGTGCATGATTCGCTTACAGGCTTGTATAACCGCACTTATTTTGCACAGGAAATGAGACGTTTGGCCGAAATGGATAATCCGATCGGAGTGTTTGTCTGTGATTTGGATTTTCTGAAAAAACTGAATGATGTTTTGGGGCATCATGTAGGCGATCAGGCCCTGCAGGCAGCCGCAAATATATTAACAATATCCTGTCCCCCAGAGGCTGTCATCGCCAGAATTGGCGGCGATGAATTTGCTATATTGCTTATGAACGCGGAGTTGTCCGCGCTGGAAGCGATCAGCCAGACAATATTGGCAGAAGCCGCAAACTATCGCCGGCAACATCGCAATAAGTTGCTATACTTGTCGGTCGGATATGCTCTAAAGGGGCCCGGCGGCTCAGGTAGCATGGGTGAAGCCTTAAAACTGGCCGATGAAAACATGTATCGAAATAAACGGGCAGACAAGGCCGGTGTTCGCCGGGCGCTTACCCGCAATATTAAAGCAATACAAAAAAATGCGGAATAGTTGCTAACCTTATTGTTATAGTGCAGGATCCTCCAGGATGGAGACAATAGTTATCTGTTCATGATTATCTAAGTCCAGTAAATGGCCGTTATCCAGTTGGATTACCGGTTTGGCATTGGCGATATTGCCGACCTGTATTACCTGGCCTTGCATACCGTTGCTTAATAACACCCGTGTGCCAATCAAATATTTCCAAAGCTTAGCCAACAGCGTTAAGCAAATAATAGAATCCAGCTGGTTGCCCATACTGCCAAGCATCTGGTTGATGGCGACAAAGGGCGGCAATTTTTTTCGGTATACACGCTCGGTAGTCATTGCATCATATACGTCGGCAACAGCGACAAATTTTGCAAATATATGCACGTCGCCGCCTTTTAACCCCAGGGGATAGCCGCTGCCGTTCTCTCTTTCATGATGCTGCAATACGCCGAGTTTAACTGCCTCGGGAATTTCGGTGCAATCACTTAACAAATTGTAGCCTTGCATGGTATGGGTTTTAACAATTTCCATTTCCTCAACCGACAACGGGCCCGGTTTATCAAGTATTTTTTGCGGGATAAAGGCTTTGCCGATATCGTGCAGCAAACCGGACAGGATCAAGTTCTTTAGCTGCGAGCCTTTAAAGCCCATCCATTTGCCCAATAAACCGGTAAGGATAGATACATTAAGTGAATGGCTGAAGGTATAGGCATGGTGTGTTTTAACCCGGTACAGGCTGTCCAGCACACCCTCGATATCGATCATAAGTTCTATGTAGTTTTCAGCCAGTTCTTTGCATTCGGCAATCGGCACTTCTTTGAACTTTTGCACTTTGGTAAACGTTGCCGCCACTAAATCAAGAGTTTCTTTATATGTATTAATAAAAGGCCGGTTTAACCGAGCGGGTAGTTCCGCCCGTTTTATCCAGACCGTTGCAACGTGCCAGTTTTGGAGGCTTTTTATATTTTCACAGGTAAGCACTACTCCCTGTTCTAACAGGATTTGTCCGCTTTCTGAGAATACGGGTTGTGCAATCACCATACCTGTCCTGAGGTCTGCTGTTAACACAATATCATGGTTCAAAAAACTCATATATTTTACACCATACTCCTGACAAAATTCTGATTTTTATTTGTAGTTATGCCAATTTTCTACTTTACACATAATTTTAAGATATTTAATAGACAAATTCTATTAGGATAAACCCCAAAAAAAAGAAGCAGTTCTTGTTTCACAATAACAATGAACGCTTCTTTGGAACAAGTAAACATCGCAAATTTTTTCCATACTACCTGGATTAGGCGCGGATGCCGGTTTTATTTTGCAATTCCCATACTTTCAGATGCAGCATGAGTATGACCCGCGTTTCCATCTTATCCAGAGATATTCCTAAAAGTTCTTCGATACGATGCTTTCGCCATATTGCGGTATTATGATGGATGTAAAGCTTTTTGGCAACCGTCTTTAAACTTTCATCTTCCAAAATACATTTTAATGTTAAAAGTAAGCTGCCGCCGCGTGTTTTATCATACTCATCAAGAATCCCTATGGTATTATTGGCAAGAGAAATCGTAGTTTCATCCTTGATAAGCTGAAAAGCAATTTTATATAAACCGATATCGTCGAAGTGTGTAATCCGGTCCAGGTCGCCTGAAGCGGCAACAATGGCCGCACGATATGCTTTTTCATAGATATCCCTGATGTTAAGCGGAATGCGGGAGGCACCCGAAATCCCCATTGTGATTTCGATAGCGGGAAACTGATTCGTTATTTTGCCGGTCAGTAGTCTGGCAAAATCCAGTTGGCTTTGTTTGGATGCTAGCAGGCTGTCTGTTACCGGCATTAACAGAATTATGCTGTTATTTAAGCACCAGACTCTGTCACACCCTTTATTATAAAGCCAAATGAGCACCTGATTTTTTATTAGCGCCAGCTCTCCGTCACGCAGATTAGCGGCCGCTGTATCTGTTTTATCGGCTTGAATAACAAAACAGCAATATTCGCTATCTGCTTCAATGCCAAACTCGCTCAGCGCTTTGCCCGCATATTCCAGGGGATAGTCATTTGTCAGTAAACGATTTAAATAATCGCTGCGGGTTTTTAACTGATCAAGTAAGATCAGTTCTTTTTCCGTTATTTTTTTCCGCTCTTCCGATTGTTTTTTTTCCGTAATATCCAGTGTAATTCCTAATATTTTACTGGCTACAGTACCGCAACGGGCGTATAACCAGCCTGTGGAGCCATCTGCCTTTACAATTTTGAATTCTCCTTCCGGGCTGTATGTACTGCTGGTCTTTGCGATCATGACGCGCAGCAGCTCAATATCTTCCGGATGGATACGAGAACAGAGAAAATCTAAAGTCGGAACAAATTCCTGCGGCTCAAAGCCAAAATTCCGGTATTGCTGATCAGACCAGTAGAGCGTTGCACAGTCCGGGTTCCATACGAAGTAACCTAGTTTGGCGATTTGCTGAACATGGGCCTGATTGTCCTGGCGAGCGGATAATTTCGCAATAACTCGCTGCTTTTTGGTAATGTCATATACTACACCAAGCACCGATTCGACTTCCTGGCGGCCGTTCTTTTCCGGCAACAGCGAGATATGGTAAAACCGCTTGCCGGTTTGGAGTTGAAAGGTTTCTTTTTTTGCGTTTGCAAAGGCTCGGTTTAAGTGATAGGTACATATTTCATAATTAAGTTCGGCTGGCGGAAAATACCGCATATTCTTACCGGTTATGTTTTGCGGCAGGAGGCCAAAAACTGGATCAATATAACTCACCTGCAGCAGTGTCCCTTCGTAAGTAAGCTTGCTGATCAAAATTGGGCTACAGGCTACAGCGGATGTTTTGTTTTTTTTAAGCAGACTACTGCCTTTTTGATGCACGATACCACAACACTCTTTCATATTCTCCTCTTCAACCGTTTTCTTATAGCAGCGGCGCGGCGGCAAAAACGCTGCGGCCATAGTCAATTATTCTCAGTATTCCGCCTAATCGCCAAATCTCCTTTTTTTGTTAAGATGTTCATTTTCCGAATTTGAGTTTTTAGGAATATCCGAAAAAATTGAGATTGATTTTTGTATACACAGATGCTATAATAATTTCAAGAATAAAGTATACATAGCCGATCGGCGACAGAATGAACAGTATGTTCGGGGTCTGCCGCTGGTCGAGTCAAGTATACACCTGAATAAAAGATCCCATCTTGGAGTTGTGTTCATAAACCGCCTCTAAGATGGGATCTTTTTAATTTCCAGCAGAACACGGACTTTATGTTAGCCAGCGCAATTTACCCGACGGCTTAATGTGAACTGCAAACAGGGCAGCCCTGCATGCGGAATGGCTTTTCCAAATGCGCTCCGGCAAGGAGTTCTTCGTTCTGAAAAATCTCCAGGGTCGGTCCATCAGCTATGACGGTGCCGGCGCTTAAAACAACGGTACGGGCGCAAAGATCCAGTACCAGATCAAGGTCATGAGTGGCGATGATTTTAGTGTGCTCAAAGGTTTTTAAGAGATTGATCAACTGGCGCCGGGCCAGCGGGTCAAGTCCGGCGGTAGGCTCGTCCATGACTAAGATACAAGGCTCCATAGCCAGTACCGCAGCTATTGCCACAGATCGCTTTTGACCGCCTGACAGCCGGTAAGGAGTACGGTCTTTTAGATGCAACGCACCGACTGTAGTTAACGCGGCTGTTACCCGGGCATCCACCTCGGCGGGGGGCAGGCCCAGATTGAGTGGACCGAAGGCAACATCATCATACACGGTGGGCAT
The DNA here is from genome assembly GCF_041428895.1 of Sporomusa aerivorans. Taxonomy (NCBI): domain Bacteria; kingdom Bacillati; phylum Bacillota; class Negativicutes; order Selenomonadales; family Sporomusaceae; genus Sporomusa; species Sporomusa aerivorans. Next base: position 5,842,480 of record NZ_CP156926.1, on the reverse strand, counting down.
AAACAATTGATCGTCCGAGTTCTGAAAAACCATACCTACAGCCCGGCGAATATGCGGCAAAGTCTGTTTGGTGACCGGATAGCCGCCGATGTTGATTGAACCGGCCGTCGGGAAGAGGACGCCGATCAGATGCGACAGCAGGGTGGTTTTTCCCGAACCGTTAGCACCGACGATAGCGACAGATTCTCCGTGGGTAATACGAACAGAGAGACCGCGCAGCGCTTCGGTTTGATCAGGGTAAGTATATTTCACGTCTTTTAATTCTACGATATGATGGCTCATGACCAGACCCCCATTAAGAGTTTGCCGAGCAGCTGCGGCAGATTAAAGAAGCGGGCTGCAAGGAAAAAAGTAATCCAAAAAGCCAGATAGATGAGATCTGTACTTTGCATGGTATTTGTCCGCAGCAGCCGCACTTCGCCGTCGAAACCCCGGCATAACATAGACTGATAGATGCGGTTGGCCCGGTCGACAGAGCGGATCAGCAACTGTCCCAAAAGCGACCCCCACGCCCTGAAGCGGATGCCGGTGCCATGAAAAGAACGCAGACTGTAGGCCTGCAGGCTGCGAATAAACTCTTCCAGCAAAACATGCAGGTACCGGTACATAAATAAGAGCTGAATCACCAGGATTTTAGGAACTCCAATCCGCATGAGGGCGGAACCCAGAGCATCAATACCGGTTGTAGCCACTAGAATTAAAGCAGTGGTTACTGTCAGACAGAGCCGGATAGTAATAGAAGCAAAAGAAAGCCAGCCGCCGGTAATGATAAATGAGCCTATCTTGGCAACCGGGGCAGTGTCAAATAACGGGTTAAAGATACCGATAAATAGTACAAAAGGAGCTACCAGTAAGAGCCGCTTGCCGAGTGGGCCGGCCGGCAGCCCGCCGAGTGAAATCAGTACAGCCGGAAACAGAAAAAAAGGCAGCAGTCCGGTGATTTCATATTTGGGAAAGGAAGTCACAACAATAATAAAGAAAAGCGTGGTAATCAATTTTATGCAGGGGTTAAGCCGATGAACCGGAGTGCTTTTACTGGCCAGTGTATCAAGGTAGCGCAGGTCAATCCAGTTTGCTTCTATTTTTATCATATAACATCCTCTTTTAATGATAAGAATGGGATACGGTCAAGCCGTATCCCCATTTTTCCTGCTAGAAAGTATAACTTCTGCCCGGATTTGGGCAACTCGGCTTCCACCCATGCCAAGGAATCAGCGGCAGCCGTAGTTTCTGCGCCATCAGTGCTGTTTGGAAAACCGCTGCAGGCCTTTACCGATAGTAAAGGCAAGTGCCAAGGTCAGCAGCGAGCCAATAATACCGGCTGCTGAAGTACCAGTGTCTACAGCAGGCCAGGAAGGTGCTTCTTTTTCTGTGGTTGCCGCAGGCTGACCATCATGTTTAAAGTTGTAGTCAGGGAGAAAAGCGATTTTTTCTTGTAATTCGGCAAGTGCGCTATGAATTCCTTCCGGAGATTTTAATTCGTCTTCGCCGATTACATTGGCAATTGACCACTCCAAACCGTCGGGATCGCTGGAAGCAAACCAGGATAAAGCACCGCCGGTGATAATAGCGGCAATTAAGAGCGTAACTAAAACCGGTTTTACAGATATATTACCAAGCGCTTGACCTTTGGCCGTTTTCGACAGAATTTCCGGTGACTCTTTAGCGACAAACAGGATGACAGCGGCCGTAACCAATCCTTCCACAAGGCCGATGGCTAAATGGATGGGCTGCATCAAAAGGACAAAGGTACTGAAAGGCAGCTCGGATATTCCCGAAAAGGTGGTTTCCAAGACAACTCCGAAGGCGCCTAATTGGAGGCCGATTACAGCGGCCAGGACGGAACCCAGCAAGAGCCGGCCTTTGCTCAGCTTGTCGCCAACAATGGGTTTATAAATAAAAGAATAAGCAATAAAACAGGATAAAAACCCCATGTTGAAAATATTGCTGCCAAGCGCCAACAGTCCGCCGTCGGCAAAAAATAAGGCCTGGATGGTTAAGATGGAAGCCATTGTTAACAAAGCGGCCTGTGGTCCCAGCAAAATTGCCAGTAGCAAACCGCCGCCTAAATGACCGCTTGAACCAGTGCCTGGAATGGAAAAGTTTATCATTTGGGCGGCGAAGACAAAAGCGCCCAGAACCCCCATGAGGGGAATTTTGCGTTCATCAATATCCTGCTGCACTTTTTTCGCAGCGTAGGTAGCCAGGCCAGCCGTTGCCGCCCACATAGCCCCGCCCACTACCGGGGAAATTAAAGCGTCTGCCATATGCATTACAAATCACTCCATTTTTCGAAAATTCTCTTAAATTCAGCAATAAAAAAAACTACTAAGAAACCCCAGGCATTGCTGCCGGAATAAGACTTTCGTAGCCCAGTTCACCGATATATAATTGGATGAAATGAAAAGCAGTTCTTCAGAACTATAGACATCTTCATGATGTACTATATTGTGAATAATTTCATCAATTAATGTTATTCGCTACCGGTATATTTATTCCTGCTGTATTTTCAAGTTTTTCAAAATTTTTACTAAGTTATCATTACTGCCTTACGGCCAGGCTTATCTTCTTAACGTAATATATTAAAACATGTAACTTCTGCAGGTTTTTTACAGTTTGGACAGAATATTATGGAAGTGGTTGTAAATGTTATGTGTGGAGGCTGTTATAATTTATGACACATATAAGTCGCATACTAATGGGGATGACACTGGCTTTCCTTCTGCTTCTGGGCGCGGGTTGTACTTCAGGCGGACTGTTTGCTCCCAAGCCATATCAGGACACGCAGTTCTTGATGGATACCGTTATTGAAATAACGGCCTACGGCCCTGGGAGCGAGGCTGGTGTCAAGGCCGCCTTTGATGAATTCAAGCGGATTAATGCGTTGACCAATCGTTTTGATGAGACCAGTCAGGTATCAAAAGTTAACCAGGCCGCCGGAAAAGAAAGGGTTCAGGTAGATGCGGATGTTATTGCCATGCTCAAGCTGGCGCGCAGCCGTTCCGAGCAGCTAGACGGCGCCCTGGATGTCACGATTGGCGCGCTGACAGATCTTTGGTCTGTTGGCCATAAAGGGGAATTTGTCCCCGCTGATGCTGAAATCAAGGCGCAGTTGCCTTTAGTCAACTATCGGCTGTTGGAAATTGATGATACGAGCAATACTGTCTATTTACCCAAGCCCGGCATGAAAATAGATTTGGGAGCAGTTGCCAAGGGCTTCGCCAACCGCAAAGCCATTGATGCCCTGAAAGCCCATGGGATTGCTTCGGCTTTGGTGAACGCTGGCGGAGATGTCAGGGTTATCGGTAAACGTTCCGATGGGCAGCCCTGGCGAATTGGCGTGCAGGACCCGCGCAATACTGAGGGAATCGCCGCCAAACTGGCCTTAAGTGAATGGGACGTGCTGGAAACTTCGGGCGACTATCAACGGTTTTTTATAAAAGACGGCGTGCGTTACTCCCATATTCTTGATCCGCGCACCGGCTATCAACCGCGGGAAATTGCCAGTATTACCATTGTGGCGAAATCCGAAAACTATGTGGACATTTTGAGCACAGCCATGTTCGTGCTTGGGGTGGAGAAAGGGCAGGAATTATTAAAGAAGTATCCGGGGACAGAGGCGATATTTATTACCAGTGACGGCAGAAAAGTAATTACTCCCGGCTTATCTGGAAAAATTGAACTATAGCCAAGGTTGCGGGACAAACGGCGGGCTTGCTATAATTACAATGCGGTAGACCCTGATATGAGGTGAAAGTAATGGATACCAATAAAGTGAAAACGGCTTTGGCCTGTATGCTCCATGGTCAAACAGGCAGGCTCGCCAATGCCGAAGATTTCTTGCAGTCCGCTGTTACTGTTCCCCTGATTGATGTAGCCGGACAACCGGCTGTTTTATTTGAAGTGCGTTCCGGAAAACTTAACTGGCAGCCTGGGGAAATTTGCTTTCCCGGCGGCCGCATCGAAACCTATGACGCCAGCCCGTTACAAACTGCCGTCCGGGAGACGGTAGAGGAACTTGGCATTGCCAGGGACAGTATTGAAGTATTGGGTGCGCTGGATTTTCTGGTCAGTCCGATCGGCGTTCTGATTTATCCCTTTGCGGTGCATATTGCGGCTTCGCTGCCGTTTTCGCCTAATGCCGATGAGGTAGCCGAAGTATTTACCGTACCGCTGGATTTTTTGCTTAACGCCAAGCCGCAGACAGCCACAATGGAAATGGCAACCAAGCCGCTGTCCGGTTTTCCCTTTGACCTCTTGCCGCCGGACTATCCGCAAGGCTATCGGCGCCGGGCCAATTATCCGGTTCTGTTTTACCAATATAACCAGTATATAATTTGGGGTATTACGGCCAGGGTGCTGGCCACTTTTATCGAAGTATGCCGGAGTCAGTTCATTGGAGGCCCTGGCCGATGATTCCGCATGTTATCCTGCTGGTCAGTATAACCGGACTGGTATTTACCTACCCGTTTGACGGTTATTTTCGTTTCACCCTCAGTGTGGTTGTACTGGCCACACTGCTGCTGTATTTTCAACGGCTGCCGACAATCCGTATTGCCACGGCTGTTGGGGTAATGATTCTGTTTTTCCGGACAATCATAAAATATCCATTTGCTGATGAGCCGTTGCTCAGTGTTTTATTGCATAATTTGCCGTCGTTCGGTTATTATCTTGCTTACGGCTTGCTGTTCAGAGGTTTGAAAGTACGTGACTATACAGGCAACATCCCGGCCTTGGTTCTTCTTCTTAGTATTTGCGATATTACCAGTAACTGTGTTGAACTCATCATCCGGTCAGAGTTGGTAGGACGAAGCCTGGAAGAAGTTCTGACACGGGTGGTGGCTGTCGGGGTTGGTCGTGCCCTGTTGGCCGTGATTGGCTATTACTCGTTAAAACGCTATCGCGATTTTGTATTGGCTGAAGATCATGCCGCCCGGTATGCCGAGTTAATTTTTATCATTGCCAAGCTTAAGGCCGAATTGTTTTATCTGAAAAAATCCTCGGCCGATATTGAATTGGTTATGGAAAAAGGCTATACCTTGTATCAAACCCTTAACGCCGCCCATCCGGGCGAATTATCCCAGACCGATTCGCCAGCCGCCCGAGCGCTGGCGATTGCCCGCGATATTCACGAGGTTAAGAAAGACTATTACCGGGTCACCCGGGGAATAGAGGAAATCCTGAATGTTGCTGTGAGTGAGGAAGGGTTGCCGCTGGGTGAGTTTTTTCAAATTGTCGAGCAAAATACCCGGCGGTATATCAACGGGCTGGACAAGCCTCTGACGATAACCTTTCATTATAATGGTGATTTAATTACCGATAAGTACTATGCCATTGTCTCCATTTTAAACAATCTGATTACCAATGCGGTAGAGGCGGCGGAAGCCGCCGGCATTATTACGGTAACAGCACAGTCGAGCGGCGGCAAACTGGTACTGGTTGTTGCCGATAATGGTCCTGGTATCAGCCCGGAAGAACTGGATTTGATTTTTGCGCCGGGGTATTCCACCAAATTTTCGGAAGTTACCGGCCAGATGTCCACAGGACTGGGATTAAGCCATGTCAAAAATCTTACAGAGTCATTGGGCGGTGAGATAACAGTGAGTTCCAGGCCGGGAAAAACAGTATTTACAGTCACGTTTTTGCTGGAAAACCTGCTGGTAAACCGGCCTAGTCTATCATAAGCCGTTATAATTGGATAGGAGTGCAAAGCAGTGCGGTTTGTTATAATTGAGGATGATATTAGTGTCAGAAAAATTATCGGCAATATTATTGATAAATATAAACTGGGAACGGTGGTTGCCGAGAATGGTGACGGTCTGAAAGCCGAGGCCATCATCGCCGAATACTCGCCTGATGTGGCTCTGATTGATTTACTGCTGCCGGGTCAGGATGGTATTGCATTAATCAGGCGGCTTAAGGAAAGCGGCCTGGAAACCTCCTTTATTATGATTTCGGAAAGCACCAGTCAGCCTATGATCACCAAGGCCTATCAGTCCGGAATTGATTTTTATATACACAAACCTTTGAATGTGCTGGAAATTGTATCGGTTATTGGTAAAGTCGAGGAAAGCCGCCGGCTGAGACAGGTCATGTCGCTCATCTCCCAGACAACTGCCCGGTATGTCGGTCCTGCCAACCGGGCGGTAGAAAGCGATGATACTAATAAGAAAAACCGGATCAACCGAATTTTTTCCGAATTGGGGATCATTGGTGAAGCCGGCGCCAAGAATATTCATCAGTTGGTTCAACTGGTGGACAGCCGCCTGGCAGGGGGGCATGATCAGGCCTATCAGCTGCATGAACTGTATCAGGAAGTATCCCAGGCTATCGGCCAGGATGTCAAAACCATTGAACAGCGAATCCGGCGCACTATTGCCAAGGCCATGCAAAATGTTGCCACTATGGGAATTGAAGACTTTCATAATGATAAATTTGAAATGTACAGCGGCGCATTATTTGACTTTAAAGAGGTCAGGCAGGAAATGGCTTTTGTTCAGGGGAAAGGCACTTATCGGGGCAAAATTAATATTAAAAAGTTTGTGGAAGGTCTGCTTTTTTTGGCTGCCGAATAACCCCGCTAAGCGGGGTTATTGTATTCTGTATACATTTTCTTTGCCGGTGAAACTTTGTGTCTGTTTTTGTAGTTTTTTATAGAGAGACATTTACATTAAATTCTGAAAAGAAATGCAAGCTTAAACTACAAAAGGAGGTACTATCAATGTCTCACGTTCAAGCTGAGAAGCCGAAAAAAGGCATGGGCCTTACAACACAAATTTTTATCGGTCTTATCCTAGGTGTAATTTTTGGCTATGCGTTCCCTAAGTATGCGGTTGAACTGAAACCGGTCGGTGACATGTTCATTCGTATGATTAAAATGATTGTTGTACCGTTGGTATTCAGCTCACTGGTTATGGGGATTGCCGGCACAGGCGACTTTAAAAAGCTGGGCCGCCTGGGTGTCAAAGCCATTCTCTGGTTTGAGATTGCCACGACGCTGGCGCTCATTGTCGGTCTGCTTGTTGTTAATGTATTCCAGCCAGGCGTTGGTGTTAATGTTGTCGCCGGTGATGCGGGCGCTGCCGCCGCCGCCGCCAAGAAAACCATTGACATGACGCAAATGCTTGTCAACATTGTTCCTACTAATATCGTGGATGCTATGGCCCGCGGCGATATGCTCCAGATTATCTTATTCTCGACCTTCTTCGGTGTAGCAGCTGCTGCTATGGGGGCAACCGGCAAACCGGTTGTGGATCTGTGCATCAGTGTTGCCGAGATTATGTTTAAATTTACCTGGTACGTTATGAAGCTTGCACCAATCGGTGTATTTGCCCTGATTGCCTTTACTGTCGGCAAGTTTGGTCTGGGGATGCTTATTCCACTGGCCAAGTTGATCGGTTCATTGTACTTTGCGCTGGTTGCCTTTGTACTCCTGGTATTGTTCGGTGCATCAATGGTTATCCGCGTAAACTTCTTCCATCTGTTAAGAGCCCTGAAAGAACCAATTCTTATTGCGTTCTCAACTGCTTCCAGTGAAGCGGCTCTGCCTATTGCCATGGAGAAACTGGAAAAGTTCGGTGTTCCCAAGCACATTATCACGTTCGTACTGCCGACAGGCTATACCTTTAACCTGGACGGATCGACTTTGTATAGTGCACTGGCGGTTGTGTTCATTGCCCAAGTATATGGCGTGCCGTTTGATATCTCTCAGCAAATCCTTATGGTTCTCACCCTTATGCTGTCGACCAAAGGCATTGCCGCTGTACCAGGCGCATCGCTTATCGTTATTGCCGGTACTGCCGCCGCCTTCGGTCTGCCTGTCGAAGGCATCGGCATCATTCTCGGGGTTGACAGGATTCTCGATATGGCCCGTACGGCCTGTAACCTCATCGGCAACTGTGTAGCCGCCGTTGTTGTTGCCCGCTGGGAAAAGGAATTACCTGACGAAGTATTAAAAGTGGCTTACGCACAAAGCTACGAAGATTAATAGTAACTTAAAAAAGGAGCTGCCTCAGGGCAGCTCCTTTTTTGATATAACAGAAATTATAAGTTTTGCGAATCGCTGAGGCCATATAAAGCAAATGGTGCCAGGCACAAAGCCCGGTGCAGGCGACCATTATACAACGCTGCGCCGTTGGCGCTTAACCTCCGCTTATGCATAACGGCCGCCTGCGCCTCAGTAAGTTTACGCCCAGGTTGAGCCAGGAGACGGTGATCCCGGCAACCCTGGTAACTCCCGTACCCCTCCGGCCTTTGCCGGAAAAGCGTTCCATAGGCTTTTAGAGGCTTTGGGCCTAGACCTTTTGTTACTTTGGGCAATGCCAAAAGTAAAACCCTGTCCCTTGTATTCCAGCATCATCTGACGTGTGCAAAGCCAAGGACCGCATTGGCGGTTTTTCTTATCCTGATAGAAAGTATAACTTTCGCCTGGATAAGGGCAACATCGGCTTCCGCTTTCGCCAAAGGCTCAGCGCAAGCCGTGTTTTCTTTATCCTAACAAAAAGGTTGTAATTTTTTACTTTAGCCCAAAAAAGGATAAAAGCAAAAATCATAGAATTAAGGTATATAAATAAAATTACCATATTGGTTGGAGACAGGTATGACTATACAAATTTCTTTAGCATACGGGCTGCAGTCTATGAGTGTCGATGTTCCGGAACAGCGCCTCGTTGGTATCCTGGACAGCCAGGACACACCTCATGTGCAGGATATTCCGGCGGCCGTCAGGGCGGCCCTTGACAATCCCTGCGGATCGCCGCCGTTGTGTGACATCGTGTCGTCCAACGACAAAACAGTTATTATTGCATCAGATATAACCAGACAATGGGTCAGGCACGACTTGTTTTTGCCGACATTGCTTAATGAACTGAACCGGGCCGGTGTGGACGACAGCCAGATATTGCTGGTAGTGGCACTGGGAGCCCACAGACGCCAGACAGCGGAAGAAAATGTTTTAACTTACGGTCAGGAAGTTGTCAGCCGGATTAAAATTGTCCAGAGCTATGCATCGGACAGTGCGGAATTTGTTGCAGTCGGTTGCACCGGCCGGGGTACCGAAGTGTTTATAAACCGCCATATAATCAGTGCGGATAAAGTCATTCTGACAGGCGGAATCACCTATCATTCCATGGCCGGGTTTGGCGGCGGCCGCAAAGCAATCTTGCCTGGGGTGGCGGGATATGCGACTATCCAGGCCAATCACCGGTTATGCCTTAGCCGGCAGGAGGGCCGGGGGCTTAATCCTGAGTGCCGTCAGGGCAGCCTGGAAACAAATGATATGCATTTGGATATGATGGAAATTGCCGCGATGATAAAACCTGCTTTCCTGCTCAATGCGGTTTTTAACGGGCAGGGTGATTTTGCTGCCTTTGTTGCCGGAAACTGGCAGGAGGCCTGGCTGGAAGGGTGCCGGATGGCTGCCGGGATTGCCAGTGTGCCTGTGGAGGAACTTGCCGACGTCGTTATTGCTTCGGCCGGCGGCTATCCAAAAGACATCAATTTCTATCAAGCCTCTAAAACTATCGAGAATGCCTGCCTGGCAGTCAGGCAGGCAGGTGCGCTGATTGTTGCCATGGAGTGCCGCGAAATTGATGATCCGCCGGATTTTAGCCAGTGGTTCAGCTATACTACTCTGTATGAGCGGGAAATGGCGCTTAGGAAAAGGTTTACTGTTCCGGGTTTCGTGGCGCTAAAACTAGGCTATATTGCCAAAGAACTGACTGTTATTGTAGTTTCACGGCCGGAAAATCAGCAGTTCCTGGAGCGGGCAGGCATGCTGTTTGCTCCGTCCCTTGATGCTGCTCTTGCAGTGGCTTCGCAAAAACTCGGGCGGGAGGATTTTTCCATAAGTATTCTGCCGCAGGGTGGAAATGTTGTTCCGATGAGGACAATTTAATCGGATGTATATTTATGCGGGATATTTTAATATTCTTGAAAGCAAGGCAGGAATATAGTGATTTATGACGAAATTAGTGAAAAAACCAGTATAAATATTATCTGAGGAGAGGGATTTCATGCAAAAGAGAATAATGGCGTTGCTGTTGCTGGTAGCTATGCTGGCTGTGGCAGTTGCCGGCTGTGGCGCCAGCAAACCCGCGGAAAAGGCTGCACCGCAGGCAGCAGAGAAAAAACCGATTATTATTGCCTATACCCCGTGGACAGGGTATGGTGCTCTATTTGTTGCTCAAGAGAAAGGCATGTTTAAGAGCAGGGGCGTTGACGTTGAACTGCAGGCGATTGAGGGCGTTGGTGACCGTAAACAGGCGCTGGTAGCCGGCAAAATCCAGGCTATGGCGGCTTCGCTGGATGTATCGGTATCGGCTGCCGGTGAAGGTGTGCCGATGAAATTCGTTTGGGCATTCGATTCTTCCAATGGCGCTGACGGGCTGATCGTGAAAAAGAGTAAAGGTATTGAAAAAATCGCCGACCTGAAGGGTAAAGAAGTGGCATTTCACCGGGGTTCGGCCTCGCATTTCCTGTTGTCTACCTTGCTTGAGAAAAACGGTCTGACAGATAACGATGTCAAAGCTGTCGATATGAAAGCCAGTGAAGCGGCATCCGCATTTATGGCCGGCAAAGTGGATGCGGCAGTTACCTGGGAACCGCATTTAGGCAAGGCCAAAGCGGCCGGTGAAACGGTTTTGGCTACCACCAAGGATACCCCCGGCCTAATTGCCGATGTACTGGCTTTCCGGGAAGATATGGTGAAGAATAATCCGGATACTGTACAGGCTGTTGTCGCAGCATTAGCCGAAGCTACCGAATTTATGAGCAAAAACCCGGATGAAACCAACAAAATTCTGGCCGCAGCTTTCAAAATGAAGCCGGAAGAGGTTGCAGCCGATATTGCAACCGTTAAGTTTTATGGTTTGAAAGACAATCTTGAGTTTTACGGCACTAATGAAAAACCAGGTCCTATTTATGATGTAGGCAAACGGGCCGGCGACTTCTATGTCAAACTCAAATTGTTATCACAGGCTCCTGACCTCAATAAGTATGTTGACAATACCTTTATTACTAAAGTCAAGTAGCAGGCTAGCCGGTAATGGGGCCGCGCTAGAGGCGTATGCGCTTCTACGCGGCCTTTCTTATACTGAAAGACAGTATATGTTTTTTTAGTATAAGGGCAATATCGGCTTCCACCTTCGCCAAAGCTCGGTGCAAGCCGTGTTTTCTTTATTTAAGGAGGATGTAGTATGGTCAAGTGCAAGTTTTTAACACCAAAAGCTGAAATTGCCGCGCCGCTGTATCTTACTTTAAGCGCATTGACCTTTATTTTGCTCGGAGTGGTCTGGTCGGCGCTTACGTACAGCGATCTAATTCCACCGATGTTTTTGCCGCCGCCGGACAAGGTAATTAAAGACGGCATTATCTTATTTTCCGAATTCAATTTGCTGGACGACATCTGGGCAAGTGTCTTGCGGGTCACAATTGGCTTTCTGCTTGCCGCTGTTATTGCAGTGCCGCTCGGAATTCTGATGGGTACTCTGAAAGTATGTGAAGCGCTGGTTGAGCCGCTCTTAAGTTTTATCCGCTATATGCCGGCTTCGGCTTTTATACCGCTTTTCATTCTGTGGCTGGGAATTGGTGAAAGCGAAAAGATCGCCGTTATATTTTTCGGAACCTTTTTCCCATTGGCCCTCATGATTATGGATGTCACCAAGAACGTGCCCCATGATCTAATTGAGACCTCTTACACGTTGGGTGTATCCCGCCTGGGTGTGTTTCGCCGGATCATCCTGCCCTCCAGTATGCCGGGCATTATCGACACGCTCCGTATTGCTTTCGGCTGGGCCTGGACATATCTGGTGGTGGCCGAAATTGTGGCTGCCGGCTCGGGTCTGGGCTATATGATTATGCAATCCCAACGTTTTTTAAAGACTGGAAATATTATTGTCGGCATTGTTGTTATCGGCATTATCGGCATTCTGATTGATGTGGTATTCAAATGGCTGTACGCCAGAATGTTTCCCTGGATGGGCAAAGGAGGACGGTAGCATGACTGATGCGACACAGGATAAGTTACTCATTGAAGGGGTAAGCAAGATATTTACCAGTAAAGAGCGTCAGGTAACCGCACTGGCAGAGGCCAGTTTTACCGTGAAACCCAGCGAGTTTGTCACCATCCTGGGGCCGTCAGGCTGCGGCAAATCAACGATATTGAAGATTGTCGCCGGACTTGAAGCGCCGACTTCCGGGCGCGTGCTCTTGGACGGCCGGGAAATAACCGGACCGGGACGCGACCGGGGAATGGTTTTTCAGACCTATACTTTGTTTCCGTGGTTGTCGGTGCGCCAAAATATAGAGTTTGGCCTGGATGTCGCCGGTAAAAGCGTAAACGAGCGGCGGGAGATCTCTGAGCACTATATTGAGAAGATCGGCCTGAAGGGCTTTGAAAACTTTTTCCCCCGCGATTTATCAGGCGGTATGAAACAACGGGTGGCTATAGCCCGCGCTCTGGCTAACGACCCCGAAGTTCTCCTGATGGATGAGCCGTTTGGCGCCTTAGATGCCCAGACCAGAACCGTCATGCAGGAATTATTGCTGGATGTGTGGGATGAATCCCATAAAACCATACTTTTTGTTACCCATGATGTTGACGAGGCGGTATTCATCGGTGATACAATTTATGTAATGACTGCCCGGCCAGGGCGAATCAAGGCCCGGATCGAGGTAGAACTGCCCAATCAGCGGACTTTTGATTTAAAACTTAGCGAAGAGTTTATGAAAATCAAACGGGAAGTTATGGGACTTATCCGGGAAGAAGCCTGGAAAGCAGCCAACACCAATACATAATGCGCGGAGGGACCACCCATGAAAAATTTGTCCAGAATTACTGAGACTTTTTCCGAATCGGTTATTCGTGAGATGACCCGGATTTGCGACGAGGCAGGCGGTTATAACTTATCCCAGGGTTTTCCTGACTTTGAGAGTCCCAAGGCTATTCGGGACGCCGCTGTCCGAGCGATTGCGGAAGGGCTTAACCAGTATCCGGTTACTTTCGGCGAACCTGAGCTCAGAGCGGCCATCAGCCGCAAAGTTGCGCACTATAACGGGATAACCTGCGACCCTAAGACAGATATTACCGTGACCTGCGGGGCTACCGAAGCCATGATTGCCACATTGAAAGCTCTGATAAACCCCGGTGATGAAATTATCATTTTTGAACCGTTTTATGAAAACTATGGCCCGGATTCCATTCTATCCGGCGCCACACCGCGTTATGTGACTTTGTACGGACCTGACTGGCACTACTCGCCGGCGGAGCTGGCAGCTGCATTTAATGAAAAAACCAAAGCCATTATCATTAATACTCCCAATAATCCGACCGGTAAGGTCTTTTCGCGGACGGAACTGGAGGAAATAGCCGCTTTATGCGTAAAGTGGGACACCTATGCGGTGGCGGATGAAATTTACGAGCACATACTCTACGACGGCGCAGAGCATGTTTCCATTGGCTCTCTGCCGGGCATGGCGGAGCGGACAGTCACGATTAACTCTATCTCTAAAACCTACTCGGTTACTGGCTGGCGGGTAGGCTGGGCAATCGCCGCACCGGAAATTACCCAGCGCATCCGGAAGGTTCACGACTTTTTTACTGTGGGCGCACCTACTCCTTTTCAGCACGCCGCCGCCGAGGCCATGTCCTTTGGACCGGAATACTATGAGGACCTGAAAAGTCACTATGGCGAAGCCCGGGACTTTATTCTGGCCGCGCTGCGGCAGGCCGGTTTTAGCTGCGAATTGCCCCGGGGAGCTTACTATGTGCTGACAGACGCCAGTAGTGTTATGGAGCGCCTGGGATTAACCGACGATACCGCTTTCAGCCGTAAACTGATTGAACTTACCGGCGTAGCTACCGTGCCTGGTTCTTCCTTCTATGTCGAAAAGAACAAAGGCAGCAGGCAGGTACGGTTTTGCTTCTGCAAAAAGTGGGATACCCTGGAGGCGGTTGCTGCGGCACTGACCACCAAGCTGCCTAAATAATTAGATTTGGATTTAGTCTGATGAAGGATTCCTCATGATGCATATGACTGAAGCGTGGCTCTGGTTAAAGAGCCGCGCTTTTTGTTTGCATAGCGGCGGTATACCAGTGGAGCAAATCCATTGGCAAAAAATAATGCAGGCTTTTCAATTATTTTGTATAAGAAGGCGTGACAGAGAAAAGGAATTTTGACAATTGATGTCAAAATTCTCAGTAAAGTGTTTTCCGGGAGGTAAGCGGCGGTGCACCAAGATAATTTATTTGAGGATTTTGTTCAGGAAGCGCGTAGTTATATTGCCGATATGGAAGCCTGTCTGCTAGCCCTGGAACAGGAAAACTATGAAGATGATACGGTAAACCGGTTGTTTCGAGCAGTTCACACCATCAAAGGAACGGCTGCTTTTTTTGATTTGACTACTATTGTCGAGTTGACACATACCCTGGAGAATCTGCTCGATCAGTTGCGCAACCGGAAATTGCCGGTTACTTCCTCACTTGTGGATATGCTGCTGGCAGTAACTGATTTTTTAAAACAGCTTGTCAATCAGCCGGCAGCTAGTCAGAGTAAGGATATCGGCCAGGTGCTGGCGCAAATCCGCTCTTTTCTTGCTGCGCCCGAGCCCGCTCCCCAAACATTGCATGATGCCTGGGAATTGTGGGATCAGCTTATTGTGGAGTCAGCATCACAGACCTATGCGGAATCTTCTTTGCCGCCGCCGGCACCTAGTGAAGGAGCTCAGACCTTGCCGACGACGAGTCCGCCACCTGACAGCAGTTTTGTACTCCCGATTGTTCCGGTTGCGGCCCAACCGCCGCCCGAGGAGCACGCCGGCGCCAGGGGCGTGGAAGATAGTATCCGGGTCGGGGTAGAGCTGTTAAACGATTTGCTGAATATTGCCGGGGAGATGGTATTGAGCAGGAATCAACTGCTGAAAATTGTGGAGGCCGGCGGGCGGGAAATCCCCAACCTGGAGTTAGTGACCCGCAATATCGATTTTATGACTACCAGGTTGCAGGAACGGGTGATGCAGGCCCGGATGCAACCGGTGTCTCACATATTCAGCAAGATGCCGCGAATTGTCCGGGACCTGGGCCGGAAAATTGGCAAAGAAGTCGACTTGTTAATAAAAGGTGAAACCGTTGAACTTGATAAAACAATTATGGAAGGGCTTTTAGAGCCGCTCACGCATTTAGTGCGTAATGCCATTGATCACGGACTGGAGCCGGCTGAGCAGCGGCGTCAATTAGGCAAGCCGCTGGCGGGGAGGCTGCTGTTAAAGGCCAGTCATGAGGCCGGCAAGGTAATTATTGATGTAGCGGACGACGGACGGGGCATTGATGTTGAGAAGGTGGCGCGCAAGGCCATTCAACAAGGTTTGGTTGAACCGGCGTTAGCCGCGACGCTGGAAACCGGCCAGATTTTATCATTCTTGTTTCATCCGGGATTCTCAACTGCGGAAAAGGTTAGTGATATTTCCGGACGTGGCGTTGGTCTTGATGTAGTAAAAACCAGTATAAAAAAGTTAGGCGGAAAAATTGAGATAATTAGCGAGCAAGGTGCCGGTGCGACATTTCGCTTGATGATGCCGCTTACCCTGGCCATTATTGCCAGTATTATTGTGGAGTCGTCCGGGCAACTATTTGCTTTACCGCAGGTCAATCTGAAGGAATTTGTCCTGTTGCAGCCGGAGGAGAGCCGGACAACCGTGGAATTTGTCAGAGAACACCCTGCTCTATATTTAAGAAACGAGCTCTTGCCGATTGTCAGGCTGTCACGTGTTGTTGGTCTTGAGGAAAATGAGAATTGTCCCGATACTGAGTATTTCCGGCAGCAGAATCGAATTTTTTCCTTTTTGGTGGTAAAAAGCGGCTATCGTCAATTTGCCTTGGAAGTCGACCGCATTTATGACAGTGAGGAAATCCTGGTTAAACCGTTGCCGCCTGCACTTAAAGACTGCAACTGGTATTCCGGCACCACCGTGCTGGGGGACGGACGTATCGCCATGATTCTTGATACCGAGAACCTAAGGGTTAAAGCCGGAATTTTTTTAATTGAGGAAGAGTTTGCCCAACAAAACAACGACAACCTAATGGCTGCTCGGTCTAAAAAGGCGGCTGACAGTCAGCGGTTGCTCCTGTTTCGCTGCTCAGGCGGAGAAACTCTGGGGCTGGATCTGGGAATGGTGGCCAGGGTGGAGGAGATACAAGCAACGCTGCTGCAAAGTATTGGTGAGCATGAATATGTCAGTTTTCGTGGCAAGTCCCTGCGGGTGATCCGACCTGAGTCCTGTTTGCCCATCAAACAAAAGGAGCAAGAAAGTCAAATTTTATATTTGATTATTCCGCGGCTGATAAAACGGCCGGTAGCGCTCATAGCCCACGAAATCATTGACATTATCGACACCGGTGCCGTTTTGGATACCGAGGTAATCAGTGGCTCGGGTGTCATTGGCTCCACGCTGGTTGCCGGGAATATGGTTTTACTGATCAATTTATACGAACTGCTGGAACTTGCAGACCCTGCCGGACAGCCCGGCTTTTTGCCCAATGCGCCGTCAACTGAACGCAAGATACAAGTGCTGTTAGCTGAGGATACGCCGTTTTTTGCCCGCATGACCAAAGGCTATCTGGAGTGGGCCGGCTATGACGTTCTGTTGGCTGAAAATGGACGTGAAGCGTTGAAACTGCTTGACAGTAAGCCGGTAGATATTATTGTCAGTGATATTGAAATGCCGGTTATGGACGGACTGGAACTTGTACAGACAATCCGGAGTGACGAAAATTTGCGGCATTTACCTGTTATCGCCTTAACGTCTCTGAGCCGCCCGGATCAAAGAGAACGGGGACTCAGGGCCGGTTTTGACTTATATGAAGTCAAACTGGACCGGGATACATTGCTGGAAAGTGTGGCATTACTTCTGAAAAAGAGGCTGAAGACTGGGTAGCTGCCGTTTGGTACCAGAATAAAGGTTGAAAGAGGGATGTTGGTGTTTAATTTTCGCAGTATTAATTTTAAGTTAACGGTTACCGTCCTGCTTGTTATTACTGTTGCTCTGGCCGCATTGGCAATCAGCGCTTATATTTCTGCACGGGATGTTATTGTCAGCAATATAAACAAAGAGCTGGAAGACCGGGCCCATAACGTTTCGGAAGATATGGCGCTATGGTTTGATATGAAAAAAGGTGAAGTAGCTGCTATTGCCGCATCCCCTATCCTGGAAAAAGCCAGGCGGGATGATTCGCTCGCCTATATTGCCGCCGAGGCTAAGCGGTTAAACGGCTACGAAATTCTTTTGGCCGGTAATGACAAAGGTGATTATTTTACCAGTGCCAATCAGACGGCCAATAATATGGATCGCGATTATTTCAAAGCAGTTATGGCAACCGGTGAAACATATGTGTCTGATCCGTTGGTAGCCCGTACCGCCAAGAAAAATGCTGTGATTGTAGCCGCTCCTATCCGGCATAACGGTAAGACCACAGGCTTGGTTGGCGGCTTGGTATTGTTGGAAAATTTGGAAAAACGGTTAAAAATGGACAATGGAGTCAAGGGAGCATATGCCTATCTAGTGCAGGCGGATGGGGTGATTATTACCCATCCTGATCCCGGCTATGCGATGAAGAAGAATATTTTTACGGAATCCGGCATAGATGAAAAGACAAAAACGGCATTGCGGGAGGCAGTTGCGGGGCGGATTACGACCAGCAAATACGTAAGTTCATACACCAATAAGGAAGAGTTTGTGGCTTTTGCCCCCATAAGAGGTACAAACCAGTGGGTGGTTGCAGTTACCGCGCCAGTTGATCAAACGATGAGCCTCTTGAGCCGGCTTGGTGTATTATTTACCATGGCTACAGTGATTTTGTTGATTGCTGCTATTGTTGTCTTACGCTACTCACTGAAACGGATGATAATCAAACCGTTATATAATCTGAAACAGCTAATGAGCAAAGTTGAAAGCGGCGATTTTTCCGCCCGGGTTGAAGTCCGGTCCGATGACGAACTGGGCGTGCTGACAGAAGCCGTAAATCAAACAGTAGGCCGCATCAGTCATACCATGGGGCAAATTAACATGGTTGGCGGTGAACTGCGCCAGGCCGTGGCTGTATTGCAGGAAATCTCGAATGGAATGGCGGCCAACAGTGCGGCCACCAGTAACCGGGCAAGGGTGACCAGCGGCGCAGTGGAGGAGATTCTAGCGAAAATCAGTGATGCAGAAAGCTCTGCCGGTGAAACGGAAACCAATATAACCAATATAGCAGCCGCTGTTCAGGAAATGGCGGCAACGACGGCAAACTTAGCCGTAGTGGCGCAAAAAGTGGCGCAGGAAGTTAATCATGTAAGCAATGTTATTGATGGAATTTATACCAACACCAATCTGGTGACCGCTTCGGTGTCCGATATGTCAGCCAGTGTAGAGAATGTAATTAGTTCTGTCCGCGACATTAACGACTCCCTGGGTGAAGTCAGCGACAAATGTGAGCGTTCTATCAGGATTACGCAGGAAGCAAGGGATTTCGCCGGTGATACCCGCCGTATTATCAGTCAATTGAGTGATTCCTCCAAAACAATTTATAAGATAGTTAATATTATCAGCAGCATTGCCGGCCAGACTAATATGCTCGCGCTTAATGCCACCATTGAAGCTGCCAGTGCCGGAGAAGCGGGCAAGGGCTTTGCCGTTGTCGCCGGTGAAGTAAAAGAACTGGCGCAGCGCACCGCCAGAGCGACCGGAGATATTGGCCAGCAGCTGGAGGATATGCAGACCAATATGCACAATGCCGTTCAGGCAGTGGAGAAAATTACCCAGGTAATTTTCGAAATAACCGACATTACCGGCACAATCGGCCGGGCAGTATCTACTCAGTCCCAAACGTTAAATGTTATTTCCGGTGAAGCGGGCGCCACCGGACAGAAAGTGAATGCTATTGTAAAAGAAATTATGACGGTTAACGAGAACTGCCGGTCAGCAACCCGCAGTGCTGTTGACGCGGCCGAGGGCGTAGATAATATCGCCAACTCCACCGGAGAAATGTCAGGCGCAACTCATTCGATAGCTCAGAATGTGGAAAAGGCCTCGGCTATGATGGTTGCTGTTGTCGAGACCAACCGTGAGATTCTGATCAGTTCCAATGAAATAGCGGCCAGTGCGGCCGAGGTAAGCCAGACTTCAGTTGATACGGCGACGCAAGCCGATGAGACTAAGAAGTCGGCTGATAAGCTGGCTGATATGGCTACCCGGCTGGATAACCTGTTAAAGCAGTTCCGGTTTGAGCATAAGGATCTGGAGCAAGACGGGGGCAAGCAATAGGGAGTTATGGGCAGTGAGTGTAAGATGCAGGAGGACATGGCGTTATGAACAATCGAGCCGGAGAAATCATGGAAGCAGAACTTGCCGCCTGCCAGGCCAGACTGGCGGATTGTGAAGCCAAACTGGCCGGCCTTATCAACAATCCCAACGACTTTATTTGGGCTATTGACAGCCACTATCGCCTGACGGTGATGAATGATAACTTTCAGGATACTTACCGGTCGACTTATCAGGTTGAACTGGTCCCAGGCGATAGTGTGCTGGAGATAGTGCATCCCCATATGTCCGGTCAGTGGCGCAGCCTGTATACCCGGGCTTTGGCCGGTGAACGGATTGTAGAACAGCACGTCATGGGTGAAGGGGAAAGAAAACAGTTTTTTGATGTATTTCTGCACCCGATAAAACAAGAAAATAGAGTGACCGGAGCGGCTGTTTTTGTGCGGGATATCACAGCAAAAAAGCAGATGGAACGTCAGGTTCATCAGTTAAACCAAATGTACGAAATGATAATTGAAAATGCTAATGTCTGGATTACCGTACAAGACTGCGACGGCTGTTTTGTTATCTGGAATCAGGGAGCTGAAGCCATTAGCGGCTATTTGCAGGAGGAGGTCTGCGGGAACCGGCAAATAGCTGAAAAGCTGTATCCTGATGAGGAGTACCGCCTATATGTTGAACGCCAGATGAATAATGTCCGGAACGGGCATGTACTGGATAATTTATACCTTTCAGTCCGGAACAAGGAAGGCGAGCAGCGTATTCTGGCTGTCAATGCCAGGCGGATAGTAGACGAGACAGGGAAGTGCGACGGCATTTCCCAAATTGCCTTTGATATAACTGAACATGATCAGCGGGAAAAAGAGCTTACCTCTTATGCCAATACCGATTCACTAACCGGTGTTCTGAACAGGCGGACCGGTCTGGACGCGCTCCGCCGCATGCTGCAGATTGCGGTGCAGGACAAAACACCCATGTGTGTCTGCTACGCCGATATGAATGGGCTGAAAAAAATTAATGACACTTATGGGCACCAGGAAGGTGATGCAGCTATCATGACAGTGGCAAATACGATTATAGAAACCATAAGACAGTCGGATATCGTTTGCCGACTGGGCGGCGATGAATTTTTGATGGTTTTGGGAAATTGTACAGCACAATCGGCACGGCGGGTGAGAGAGGAAATTGGCCGTCGCCTTGCTGCCTATGGTCAGATGCGCGGCAAACCCTACTTTGTATCTGCCAGTATTGGTATCTGCGAATACAATCCTGTGCTGGATGAGACCTGTTGTGCCGAAGAACTCTTAGCCCGAGCCGACCGGGATATGTATCAGGAAAAATGGGCAAGTGTCAATCTGTAAAGGTGGCAAGGAAAGATGGCAAAAATTCTAATTGTGGACGATTCTTCGATTATGCGGCGCAGTATGAGCAGTATGCTTCAGCAGGCCGGGCATGAGATAGTGGCGGAGGCCGATAACGGGCTAGCGGCTTGCGAGCTGTATGCCACTTAC
The DNA here is from genome assembly GCF_041428895.1 of Sporomusa aerivorans. Lineage (NCBI taxonomy): Bacteria > Bacillati > Bacillota > Negativicutes > Selenomonadales > Sporomusaceae > Sporomusa > Sporomusa aerivorans. The sequence continues at coordinate 5,821,676 of NZ_CP156926.1, read as the reverse complement.
AGACCGGATATCGTGACGATGGATTTGGCAATGCCGGACATGGATGGCTTAGAAGCCATGCGGCGCATTGTTGCTGTTCATCCGCTAGCGAAACTCGTGGTGATTAGCGCATTAAGCGGAAAGGATAAAATCGTGGCCGCCGTTAATGCCGGCGCCAGCCATTTTATCATTAAACCGATCACGTATGACAAAGTAGTCAAGGTCATAAAAACTGTGCTGGAAGGCAATATTGCGCCGGAGCAGAGACTCAAGCTGGCGACAAGGCTTACGGCCGATGAGGCGGCCCCTGCCCCGGAATTCCCGGTAGGGCCGGCACTAAGGGAAGAGTCGTCTTATATACTGGAGAATAAACATGGTAAATTTATTTCTATAACCGTTAAGCAGGGTATGAATACCGCACAAGCCGAGCAGCTGGCAACAGATATTGAGGACTGCCTGTTTACCGGCTACCGCCGGTTTTTATTCGATTTTGGTACTGTTACACAAATACAGGCTGAAGTTTTTGCTATTTTGACCGCTGCCGTTGCCAGTATTCAGGCCGAAGGCGGCCAGGTGCGCGCTATGGCCGAATCCGCCATATTTATTCGGTTTGTGCAAAGCAACGCCAAAGCGGTAGCAATAGGTTTAGCCAGTGTTTTGCGCCAGGTAGGTGAGCGATGAATAAGAACTGTCACCAGGCCAATACTATTGTTGAGAAATTCAATAATTAGTAACGGAAAGGGTGACAGTTTTGCGCGTTCATAAAGGCTATCAAGTAATTGCAGGTGCTCTCCTCGTTATGTTTGTTATCGCCGCTGTTTTGACCGGCGGCTGCGGTACCGCCAACAAGCCGGCGCCCAAGCCCCTGCCCGGCGATCAGTCCAAGCAGGGAGCACCGGGAAATGTAGTTATGCCGCCTCGCATGATAATCGGTTATTACGAGAATCCCTGGCCGGGGACACCTGACCAGACAGGTTCCTTTCCCAGTATGAAGGCTCATGCCAAGAGCATGACGGCAGTCGGCCCCTTCTGGTATAAAGCTACTAAAGAAGGCACGCTGGAAGCTAAGGACAGTCAGCTTGTTTTTGACACGGCACGGCAGTCAGGGCTGAAAATGTATCCCCTGGTGACGAATAAAACCGGATCGACCGACGATGTGCTTGGCGATCCGGCAGTGCGTACCAAGGTAACTGACAGTATTGTCAAGTTAGTGCAGGAAAAAGGCTATGACGGCATTAATATCGATTTTGAACTTCTGCCGCCCAAGCATAAGGATAACCTTACAGCCTTTATGGCCGAGCTATATCCTAAAATGAAAGCTATTAATAAGCAGGTCATTATTTCGGTATTCCCCCGGGTAGAAGTGGCTGAAGATGTTTCCGGCGCGTATGATTATCCGCAGCTAGCCAAGAATACCGACTTTCTCCAAATCATGACCTATGATAACCATTGGGCTACTTCTGAGCCTGGTCCTATTGCTCCTATCGACTGGTATGAGAAAAATATAAAATATGCTATTGAACAGGCCGGCGGCCCCCACAAAGTCATTATTGGCGTAGGCGCCTATGGCTACGACTGGGTCGGCAAGGAAGGCGAGACAATTAAATATGCTGATGCCATTGTGTTAGCAGAAAAAAATGGCGCCAAAATCAATTACGATGATAAGGCGCAGGCGCCCTGGTTTAAATATAAGAATCATGAAGTTTGGTTTGAAAATGACAAAAGTACGGCCGCCAAACTCGATATTGTAGCCAAGTATAATCCGGCCGGGATTGCCATCTGGCGCTTAGGCCAGGAACAGCCGGAAATCTGGGGAAGCATCGATAAAAAATTCCCGAAAGGTCAGTAAAATCTGCCTGCCGTGAGTGCGGCAGGTTTTTTTCTGCATAGTGCGAAATAATTCATTGTAAAGTAATAACCGGAGGCGAAAGCTATGGCTGTTGTGGAAGTAACCATTGTTCCCTTAGGAACAGGATCCCCCAGTGTTAGTCAGTATGTGGCCGGTTGCCACAAGGCGCTCGAGCAGGCTTCAGACCTGACTTACCAGTTAACGCCTATGTCGACAATTATTGAAGGAAAGCTTGACCGGATAATGGAGGTTATCCGCCAGATGCATGAGACGCCGTTTGCGGCCGGGGCCCAGCGGGTGTCTACCACCATCCGTATTGATGACCGCCGGGACAAAGAAATTACTATGTCCGGAAAAATGCAAGCAGTTATCGAGAAGCTTTAATAGCCAACAGCTGCGGCTAAAAAGTTCTTGACGTAAAACAACATTTTTTGCTATACTACAAGACAAGCCCCCGGCGCGGGGGCTTGTCTTGTTATGTAATAATGCTGCAAATAGACGATGAAAGGGTGATCGTGTAATGACATCATCACGCCTCGAAAAACGATTGACAGAACAGCGCAAAGTCCGGCGCAACCGGTTTTTACTCATATTTATCTGCCTGCTATTATTCATTAGTGTTGCCGGAGCCACTTATTACTGGGCAACAGGCGGTACCTTCGAAAAAGCGCGGCGGGCCGGTGCCGCCGTTACGGGTGCACCGCATAAAGTAAATATACTTGTAATGGGAGTGGATGAACGCAGCGACGATGTAGGCCGGTCCGATACCATGTTCGTTGTAACTGTGGACACCTCGACAAAACAGGTATCGCTCCTCTCCATACCGCGTGACACTAGGGTAAAGATCCCCGGTCACGGCTGGGATAAGATCAATCATGCATATGCCAATGGTGGCCACACTTTGTCTCAACGGGCGGTGGAGGAGCTACTGGGCATCCCGATGGATTATTACGCCATTATTAATTTTTCCGCTTTTAACAAGATTGTGGATGCTGTTGGCGGAGTGACGGTAGATGTCGAAAAACGCATGTATTATGAAGATCCTTATGACAACCTGGTAATCGACCTTCGACCAGGCGAACAGGAGATGGACGGACGCACAGCTATAAAATATGTACGCTACCGGGATGAAGAAGGCGATATCGGCCGGATAGAACGTCAGCAGAAATTTATCAAGGCTATGCTCAAAGAAGTGGCAAGTCCGTTTATCCTGCCACGGATTCCGGCTATAATCCGTGAAGTCAACGCCGCTATCAAAACCGATATGACAACAGCGGAAATGCTGAATCTGGCCAAGCTTTTGAATGATGCGTCCAAGGCGGGTTTAAAGACGGAGACTGTACCGGGAAAACCGGCCTATATCAGTGATATTAGCTACTGGTTGCCTGATATCAATGAATTAAGGAATTATGTGGCGCTTTCCCAGGGGATGACAGCCGATTCCAAATATTTGTCGGAGGCGCGTTCCACTGCTGCCCAGTATGAACGATCCATCCCACAGGAAATGAAAATTGTCGAAGCGCCGAAAAAACCGGCTGAGCCGGCTGCTGCCGCTAAAACGACAACGGTTACCGACCCCAAGGCTCCTGTTAAACCCAAAGAAGCCGATAAGCCGACGGTAACCGAGCCTAAGAAACCCTCTACCGGCGGCAAACTGCGGTTTGAAGTGGTTAACGCCAGCGGTGTCCCCGAAGCCGGCGATAAGATGGCGGCAGCACTTAGAAGTCAGGGATATGATGTTGCCAGTGTAGCCGATGCTGGCTCGGCCAATAGAAATACCGTTGTTATTGCGAGTAGCAGCGAAGCGAGCGGTAAACTGACCGCCTTGCCGTTCCGTTATGCTCTGCAGATCAATAAAGATGACAGTAATGCCAATACAGTAAGGGTAATTGTTGGCAAAGACTATCTAAACCAATAATTGCAGTACAGTATATTCTTCAAATAGCTTGGTTTCCGCCTTGGCGGTAACTAAGCTATTTTTTTCTGCCTGTTATGGGATACTATGTATGTGGAATTTTTAGCTCTAGGAAAAGGAGACAGCCTATGTGGGACGAAAGAAGCCGTCGCCTTACGATATTAGCGGTTATTGTGGCAAGTGTTATAGGCGTACTTGTGCTCAGGCTGGTCTGGATGCAGTTGGTCCAGGGCGTCCAGTATAAAAAAACAGCCGAACAAAATCGCACCAGGCAGATCACCGCCCAGGCGCCCCGCGGTACATTCTATGATAGAAACGGCGCCGTTGTTGTTGCCAACAGGCCAAGTTTTGCTGTATCCATTATTATAAATGATTATAGCCAGCCACAGGCGGCTACCCCTCTTTTGGCTTCCATTACCGGTCTTGCGGTGGATGAAATTAATCAGATGATCCAAAGCAATGCCGAATTTCCCTACACGCCGGTTCGCATCAAACGGGATGCCGATGATGCCATGATTGCCAAAATTCAGGAACGTCAGGCTTACCTGCCAGGGGTGATTATTGAGGCCATTCCGGTCAGACACTACGTATATAAAGAATTGGCCGCGCATGTTCTGGGGTTTGTTGGCAGCATCAGCCAGGAGGAGTATGCCCGCCGAAAAAGTCAGGGTTACCATCCTGACGACTTAGTCGGCAAGGATGGACTGGAGCGGGAATGGGAGGATGTGCTGCGCGGCATAGATGGCGGCAAAAAGCTGGAAGTAAACGCCGGCGGCGAAGAAGTGCGCTCGCTCGGTGATCAGCCTGCCATTTCCGGGCAGGGCCTGGCACTTTGCCTGGATGCCAATCTGCAAAAAGCGGCGGAAGAAGCATTGGCCACGCAGATTGAAGACAGCCGCAAGCTGGGCGAGCCGGCCAAAGGCGGCGCAGTTGTCGTGCTGGATGTAAAAACAGGCGGTGTGCTGGTTATGGCCAGCAATCCGTCCTTTGATCCTAACCTGTTTGCCGGCGGCATCACCAGCCGGAACTGGAATCAACTGATTGCCAATCCTAATTACCCGCTTAACAACCGCGCTATTCAGAATGCCTATCCGCCAGGCTCGGTTTTTAAAGTGGTTACAGCGGCCGCTGCGCTGGAAATGAATTTGACAACCCCCCAGGAAATATTCGAGGATAAGGGCGTCTATGTGTTAAATGGCTGGAGCTTCTACGGCTGGGATACCAAAGGGCTGGGAAAACTGACCGTTATCGATGGTCTGGGGTGGTCCAGCGACCCGGTATTTTATGAGTTGGGCCGCCGTTTAGGCGCCGACAATCTGGCTGCTTACGCGCTGACTTTTGGTTTAGGCCAGAAAACCGGAATTAAACTTGCCGGAGAAGAGAACGGGATGGTGCCGTACATTGAGTGGAAACAGGCCACCTACGGTGAACCCTGGTATCCGGGAGAAACGCTCATAGCCGCCATCGGGCAGGGATATTATCTTGTAACACCCCTGCAGCAGGCGCTGCTGTTGATGGCGGTAGCCAACAACGGGACAATTTACAAACCCATGATTGTTGACAAAGTGCTGACACCGGAAGGAAATCTGGCCGAAAAGCTCACGCCTGAAGTGCTAAGGACGGTGAACCTCAGGCCTGAAGTATGGGATACCCTGCACCAGGGGCTGCTGGCAGTAACGACCCGTGGTACAGGCGCAAGTGTATTTCGGGGGTTTGTCCGTCCTGTTGCCGGTAAATCGGGTTCTTCGGAAACAGGGCGGGGTACAACTCATTCCTGGTTTGCCTGCTACGCGCCGGCCGATAAACCGGAGATAGCCATGGCCGTCCTGGTAGAAGAAGGCGGGGAGGGATCTATGGCGGCTGCACCGGTTACCCGCCGCATTCTGGAAGCCTATTTTGGCGTACCGCAAAAGGCGTTGCCGCCGGCAACCAAAACGGATTAACGCCGGCTGGATGTTTATCAACTGCCGTTTACTAAAGTAGGCGCGGGGCAAGCAGTAAAATCAGGATTCACAGCATGTCCGCGGGATAGGAAAATTCTAAGGCTGCTGCCGGCAAACTAAAGGACTTGGCACAAGTAAGGTTTTTCTAACAAATAAAAGGAGAATTACCATTTCAGCGCGAAGTATGATAAAATATTTGTGGTAAATAACTCGTCCAGGACGTGAAAATAAATGGAGTTATATCCAATCAATCTCAAATTGGCCGGGCGGCGCTGCGCTGTCGTCGGCGGCGGGACGGTAGCCGAGCGGAAAGTTAAGACATTGCTGGCAGCCGGGGCTGCAGTAAGCGTATTCAGTCCGGAGTTGATTCCCGGGCTGCATGCTCTTGAAGCCGCAGGCCAGCTGACCTGGGTACCTCAGGTGTATCAGTCCGGGGATTTACATAACTTTTTTCTTGTCTTCTGCGCGACAGACAAACAGGATATAAACCGGCAGGCCGCGGAGACGGCCCGGGCGGCAGGAGCTCTGGTGAATATTGCCGATGCGCCGGATTTGTCGGATTTTTTTGTGCCAGCCCAGGTTGCGCACGGTGATTTATTGCTTACCGTATCGACGGGCGGTGGCAGCCCGGCTCTGGCCAGGCGGCTGCGGGAAGAAATCGCTGCAAGGTATGGGCCTGAATACGGGCACTATCTGGCGCTTATTGCCAAACTTAGGCCGGAGATAAGAAGCCGTCTGGGAACAGCCAGGGAACGGGAGAAGTTTTGGCGGGAAACCATTGACCATGAGGCGCTTGATTTGCTGAAACGCGGCAAGTTTAGCGAAGCAGAGGAGAGAATACGACATGCAGCTTGTTGTACTGGGCCTTAATCATAGAACCGCCCCGGTAGAAGTCCGGGAGTGCTTCTCTTTTTCCGAAGAGCAAATCAAAGCAGCTTATAAGCGGCTCCATGAGTATGATGATATTCGCGAATGCGTTATTTTGTCGACCTGCAACCGCACCGAAATGTATGCGGTGGTTGAAGATGCCGATGACGCCCTGCCGGTTATGCAGGAATTTCTTGATAATATGTCTCCCGGTGTGCTGGCTGAGACAAGCTATGATTATTTGTTCTATTTTCAGGAAGAGGAATGTATCCGGCATTTGTTCAGAGTAAGTGCCAGTCTCGATTCGCTGGTGCTTGGCGAAGGCCAGATTCTAAGTCAGGTAAAAACGGCATATGCTTTGGCACGGGCTGCCGGTACCACCAGCACGGTGCTAAACACACTGTTTAATAAAGCCATAGCCGTGGGGAAAAAAGTGCGGACAACTACCCGCATTGCCTATAATGCAGTATCTGTCAGTTATGCCGCCGTGGAACTGGCAAAAAAAGAGCTGGGTGATTTGTCCAGTCTCAACGTACTTGTGCTGGGGGCCGGTGAGATGAGCGAACTGACAGCCCGCCACCTGGTAGCCAGCGGCGTAAAAACTGTATTTGTATCAAATCGTAATTTTGACCGGGCAAAGGCTTTAGCCGATAAATTCCGGGGAGTGGCCATACCCTTTGAAAACTGTATGAAGTGCGCTGTTGACGCTGATATTGTAATTACCTCAACAGGCGCACCCCATTATATAATTCACTCCTGGGATGTTGCTCATCTTATGCCCAAACGGCAGGGACGGCCTATTTTTTTCATCGACATAGCCGTACCGCGGGATATTGAACCCGAGGTAGGGGCCATTGCCGGTGTAACATTATATAACATCGACGATCTCGAAGCCGTTGTTGAATCCAATCTGCGCGGCCGCGAACAGGAAGCCAAAGAGGCGGAACGGCTGATTGACGAAGAAATGGCCGGGATTATTGAGCGATTCCGTTATCTGTCTTACCGTCCGACCCTGGCCCGGCTGACTGACAAGGCCGAGCGCATCCGCCAGCGGGAAATTAAACGGGCGCTCGCCAAACTGCCGGATATTTCGCCTGATGAACGGCGAATATTTGAGAATATGTCAAAAATGATTGTGAGAAAATTGCTCCGTGATCCCATTATCCGTCTCAATGAAGCGGCCGGCACCGATAAGGAATCTTACTATCAGGATGCCCTCCGTAAAATGTTTAAGCTCGATATTGCACTGGAAATGGCGCGGGAGCATCAAGACCACTTAGGAGAGGAACACGACAGTGAAACAAAAACTTGTCATCGGTACGCGCGGCAGTAAGCTGGCATTATGGCAGGCCAATCACATTGCCGCCTGCCTGCGGGATAAGTACCCGGGAGTTGAAATAGAACTCAAGAATATGGTAACAACAGGCGACAGGATCTTGGATGTGCCTCTGGCTAAAATCGGCGGCAAGGGACTGTTTACCAAGGAACTGGAAGTAGCTATGCTGAGCAGGGAAATCGACCTGGCCGTTCACAGTCTGAAGGATATGCCTACCGAACTGCCGGACGGCCTCGTGCTGGCGGCGGTTACTGACCGGGTTGATCCCGGTGATGCATTAATTAGCCCTGCTTACAAGACGCTGGCTAATTTGCCGCAGCAGGCGCGGGTGGGTACTTCCAGCCTGAGACGCAAAGCTCAGCTTTTAAATGCCCGTCCGGATCTAACGATTGTTGACTTGCGCGGCAATCTGGACACCCGGCTTAAAAAGCTGAATACGGAGAAACTGGATGCCATCATGCTGGCGGTGGCCGGTCTGAGGCGGCTGGGCTGGGACGAACACATTACCCAGATTGTGCCGCAGAATATCTGCCTGCCGGCGGTCGGACAGGGAGCGCTGGCCATAGAAGCGCGGGCGGAGGATATCGAGACACTGGCTATGCTGGCGTTTTTAAATCATGAGCCTACTTGCCAGGCTACCTTAGCGGAACGGACTTTCCTGGCGGAAGTGGAAGGCGGCTGTCAAATTCCGATAGGCGTTTACGGGCGGGTTATAGAGGGGCTGCTCAGCGTGAATGCAGTTATCCTGTCGCCGGACGGTAAAGAAGTTGCCCGCGATAATATCGCCGGCAATCCGGATGCTGCGGCTGAGTTAGGCCGTACACTGGCTGAGCGTATGCTGGCCAACGGCGGTCGGGAAATACTCGCCAGATTGTATGAAGTTTAAGGGGGATGCCAATGAAGCAGGGAATTGTCTATTTAGTCGGCGCCGGTCCCGGGGACTACGGACTAATTAGTCTAAAAGCAATAGAATGTATTAAACAGGCAGATACCATCGTCTACGACCGTTTGGCGGATGACCGCCTGCTGGATCATGCCCGGCCCGATGTCGAGCTGATCTATGTCGGCAAGGCTTCCAGCAACCACACCATGCGCCAGGAGGATATCAACCAGCTTTTGGTTGATAAAGCCCAGGAAAATAAAATTGTTGTCAGGCTTAAAGGGGGCGACCCGTTCGTTTTCGGACGCGGCGGGGAAGAGGCCCTCAAACTTTTAGAGAACAAGCTGCCATTTGAGGTTGTACCAGGCATTACTTCAGCCATCTCCGTGCCGGCGTATGCCGGTATTCCGGTTACCCACAGGGGAATTGCCACTTCTTTTGCCGTCATCACCGGCCATGAGGATCCCACCAAAGGCGAATCAACGATGAAATGGGAAAAGCTTGCTACTGCTGTGGATACACTGGTGTTTCTCATGGGGGTGGAGAATCTGCCGCATATAACCGGCAAGCTGATGGAGCATGGCCGGGCGGCCGATACGCCTGTTGCCGTTATCCGCTGGGGCACCAAGCCGGAGCAGGAAGTGCTTGTGACTACGGTTGGCCGGGCGGCCGCCGATGTAGACGCCAAAGGTCTAAAGCCACCGGCCATTTTTATTGTGGGTCATGTGGTATCCCTGCGCGAAAAACTGGCCTGGTTTGATAATAAACTGTTATTTGGCAAGAAAGTATTAGTAACCCGGGCCCGCGAACAAGCCAGTATCCTCACCGATGCCTTGGCCAAACTGGGGGCTAACTGTATTGAGGCGCCAGCCATCAAAATCGTAGCGCCGGATAGCTATGCACCGCTTGACGAAGCCATAGCCGGTTTAGAGGAATATCAATGGCTGATCTTTACCAGCGCCAACGGCGTTGACCACTTCTTTGCGCGTTTGGCGGCAGCCAAGCTTGATACCCGCGCTATTCACGCCCGAGTGGCCGCTATTGGCTCACAAACAGCCGCCAGGCTTAAGAACTATGGTATTACGGCCGATGTAGTGCCGGCCGAGTTCAGGGCCGAAGGCATTGTTGAAGCTCTGGCAACCTATGTAACACCAGGCATGAAAGTGCTGATTCCCCGTGCTCTGGTAGCCCGGGATATATTACCGGAAAAATTGAAAGAACTGGGGGCCGACGTGAATGTCGTGCCCGCATACCGCACGGTTACCGGTGGCACAGACGGCCAGGCGCTGGCTGCCGGACTGGCTGCCGGTGAATTTGAGATGGTTACCTTTACCAGTTCCTCGACTGTTTCAAACCTGCTCAGTTTGCTTGGTGAGAATGGCGCTCAGCTTGTTGTCAAAGCCAAAGTCGCCTGTATAGGCCCGATTACGGCTGAGACCTGTCTGAAAAACGGCATCAAGCCGGACGTCATTGCCGAAGAATTCACTATCAAAGGCTTAGTGGAGGCTATTACCACGTTGTATCACAAGGAGGAGTAGAAATGTCCATCATTCACCGGCCCCGGCGGCTGAGAACCACCGCCGGCGTTCGCAGTATGGTGCGGGAGACGGTACTGACGGCCGCTAATCTGGTCTATCCTTTATTTGTTGTACCTGGTACCAAGGTGAAAAAAGAAATATCCTCACTACCGGGGAATTTTCACTTATCACCGGATATGGCGGTTGAAGCGGCCAGAGAAACGTTTGCAGCGGGTATTCCGGCTGTGCTGGTTTTTGGGCTACCGGAGTACAAAGACGAGCGCGGCGCCAGCGCCTGGGATATGAAAAGTCCGGTGCAGCAGGCCGTCCTGGCGATCAAGCAGGCAGTTCCTGAGCTTGTGGTCATTACCGATGTCTGCTTGTGCCAATATACCACTCATGGTCATTGCGGCCTGTTAAACGGCCATAAGGTGGATAATGATCCGACCTTGCCGCTTCTCGCCGAGGTGGCGCTTAGTCATGCCAAGGCCGGCGCCGATATGGTAGCCCCGTCCGATATGATGGACGGCAGAGTGGCTGCTATGAGAAAGGTGCTGGATCATAACGGTTTCAGCGATGTCAGTATAATGTCTTATGCTGCCAAGTATGCTTCGGCCTACTACGGTCCTTTCCGCGATGCCGCCGATTCGGCGCCGCAGTTTGGCGACAGGCGGGCTTATCAGATGGACCCGGCCAATTCACGGGAAGCGCTGAAAGAAGTGGCGCTGGATATTGAAGAAGGCGCCGATATCGTTATCGTCAAGCCGGCGCTGGCGTACCTGGATATTGTCCGCCAGGTCAAGGATGAATTTTTGCTGCCGGTGGCTGCCTATAATGTCAGCGGTGAGTATGCCATGGTCAAAGCCGCCGCCGCCCAGGGGCTGATCGATGAACAGCGCCTGGTTATAGAAACGCTGACAGGTATGCGGCGGGCGGGAGCCGATATTATTATTACTTATCACGCCCTTGATGCGGTTAAATGGTTGTAGTACTCGTCGCACTAAAGGAGACTTTGCGCTTAGTGAAAGGAGAATAGATATGACCTTTACATTAAAGAAATCTACCGCTGCCTTTGCCGAAGCCAAACGGTACATTCCCGGCGGAGTCAACAGTCCGGTCCGGTCTTTTCGGGGAGTTGGCGGTACGCCGCCCTTTATTGCCAAAGCAGCCGGCAGCCGTATCTATGATATTGACGGTAATGCTTACATCGACTATGTAGGCTCCTGGGGGCCGATGATCTTAGGCCATGCCCATCCTGAAGTCCTGGGTGAATTAAAGGAAGCACTTGAGCGCGGCACCAGTTACGGTGCGCCCACACTCCTGGAGACCGAACTGGCCCGGCTGATTATCGAAGCCGTCCCTTCCGTAGAACTTATCCGTTTTGTTAATTCCGGGACAGAAGCAACTATGAGCGCCTTACGACTGGCCCGAGCTTATACCAAACGCAATAAAATTGTCAAATTCGCCGGTTGTTACCACGGCCATCATGACAGCCTGCTGGTTAAAGCCGGATCAGGGGCCACTACCCTGGGTGTGCCTGACAGCCCCGGTGTACCGTCTACCATTGCCGGCAATACGCTGACAGTGGAATATAACGATGACGAGGAGCTGGCGGCCGTCTTTGAACAGCATGGCGAGGATATAGCCGCTGTTATTATTGAACCGGTACCCGGCAATATGGGGCTGGTATTGCCGCGGCCCGGCTATCTGGAAAAGGTTCGCGCCATTACCGAGCAGTATGGCGCCCTGCTAATCTTTGACGAAGTTATGTCCGGTTTCCGGGTAGCCTATGGCGGCGCACAAGAAGTTTATAAAATAACTCCTGATCTTACTTGTCTGGGTAAAGTAATCGGCGGCGGGCTGCCAGCGGCAGCTTACGGCGGACGCCAGGAGATTATGGAGATGATTGCTCCTGCCGGTCCTGTATATCAAGCGGGTACTTTAAGCGGAAACCCCCTTGCTATGGCTGCCGGTTTGGCTACCTTACGATTGTTATCGCAAACAGAGGATTTTTACGAAAAGGTAATAACCATGACTGCCGCCCTGTGCGCCGGCATTCAGGCCCAGGCGCTCGCCTATGGCTTCAATTTCCAGTTCCATCAGGCGGGTACTATGTTTGGACTGTTCTTCAGTGATAAGACGGTCTATGACTATAATAGCGCCAAGCAGTCCGATGTAGCTGCTTTTAATATCTTCTTTCACGCCATGCTGGCCGAGGGCGTTTACCTGGCTCCATCCCAGTTTGAAGCCGCCTTCATGTCCGGCGCTCATACCCATGCTGATATAGGTGCAACTATTGCCGCCAGCGGCAATGCATTTGCCAAAGTCGCCGAATACTACCGTCAGCAAAAACATTAATAAAAAGAGTTCTGTGTGTACACACAGAACTCTTTTTATTGACGAATATTGTTGGAATATAAGAGAAAATGTGTAGATGTTTTTCTGCAAAGTACAAAGATACTACTTTACTTTTTAGGTTAAAAATATGATAATATAATACCAGAAGCGTACAATTTTTCTCCTAGCAGTAAAGGAGTTTTTTGGCTGGATGAGTGTAACAAAAAGCGCGTTTGCAGTTAAAATGTGGAATGACTCGTCCTCCCGGTTGCAAAACATTGCCAGGCGAATGAGTTGCATTTCCGCACTGTTCAGCATGGCTGCCGCTGTGTTGAATCCGGGTCCGCACTGGATTACTGTTGCTGCTCTGTCTATTCTGTATATCTGTTATCATTTAATTCTTAGTGTAAAAAGGGTAAAACCTAACCTAACCGAACTGGCTGCCAGTTTGGTTTTGTGTGCTGGTCTCACCCTGGCCGGTGCCGTCTATAGCAATGTTTTGTACCACCTGCTCTTGATTCGCATGGTGCTTAAGGTCGGACACGGCCGGGCGAGGCGGATGCTGATTGCGGTGGCGGCAGTTTACCTGGCTGCCCATGCTATGGCACTTGGTTCATTTACCTTACCGTTTTTGCTGGAGGTAGCCTATAACGTTATTGGTTTTACAGTTTTAGCTTTTACTGCAGTGTACATGCATAGCGTGATGGAAATTCATTATGAGCATGAGGGGCAAATCGCTGAGCTCAGGCGGGAGAATGCCCGCCATTATGAGCTGGCTCACACCGATGAGCTGACAGGCCTTTTAAATCACCGGGCCTATCTGGAGAAAACCGCTGACCTGCAGCAATATGTCCTACTCATTGTCGACATTGATCATTTTAAGAAACTAAATGATACCTATGGTCATCTGTTTGGTGATCAGGTATTACACACGGTTGGCAACATTATTAAAATGAGTATCCGCAGCAAGGATATGGCTTTTCGCTATGGCGGTGAGGAGTTCGCTCTGGTGCTGCCGGGAACAACGCTGGATGTTGGCTTGAGAATTGCCGAACGCCTGCGCTATCAGGTAGCCAATTGTGAGTTTTACCACAATCAAGAACAGGTGGGCATTACTATCAGCATCGGGCTGTCCAGAAAGATGCCCAGCGCGGCCTGTCAGGACGCTTTCCGGGAAGCCGACAGTGCTTTGTACCGGGCCAAACGGCAAGGCCGGAATCAGTGCGCCGTGTTCTAGTGAATATAAAGAGACTGCTTGCCGCAAAATTTGCGCTCAGGCAGTCTCTTTTGTTTATTGCTTAGCCTAATATAGCTTTTAAATCTTCATCCGGAGTGGTAATTGGCTGCAGGCCAAAGCTCTCGTTAAGAACCTTGAATACGCCTGGGGATACAAAAGCCGGAGCGGATGGGCCAAGGCGGATATTTTTTACGCCAAGGTGCAGGAGGGTGAGCAGAATGGCCACCGCTTTCTGTTCAAACCAGGATAATACGAAGGAGAGCGGCAGGTCATTTACACCGCAGTTGAATACTTTAGCCAGGGCGACGGCGACCTGAATGCCGGAGTAGGCATTATTGCACTGGCCAAGGTCTATCAGGCGGGGAATACCGTCAATAGTGCCGAAATCAAGATGATTGAAGCGGTATTTGCCGCAGGCTACCGTGAGAATAACGCAATCCTGAGGTACTTTTTCGGCCAGTTCAGTATAGTAGTTGCGGCCTGGCTTAGCGCCGTCGCAGCCGCCGATGAGGAAGAAACGTTTAATTTTACCGGCTTTTACTGCGTCCACAATTTTATCAGCCAAACCAAGAATGGCATTGTGATGGAAACCGGTGGTCAAAGTATAGTCGCCTGCTTTGTCGGTCAGAGCCGGCAGCGCTTTGGCTTTAGCAATGATTGTTGAGAAATCGCGGCCGGCAATATGGTTGCCGCCTTCCAGGCCGGTAACGCTGCGGGTAAAAATGCGGTCGCCGTAGGACTCATTGGCTGTCAGCGGCATTACACAGTTCGTGGTAACCAGGATGGCGCCGGGGAAGGCTTCGAATTCTTTGCGCTGATTCTGCCAGGCGGTTCCGTAGTTGCCAACAAGGTGTTTGTATTTCTTCAGTTCAGGATAAGCATGACCTGGCAGCATTTCGCCGTGAGTATAGATATTGATGCCGGTACCTTCGGTTTGTTTTAAAAGCTCTTCCAGATCCAGAAGGTCATGACCGGTAACGAGAATGCCATGGCCGGCTTTAAAGCCTGTAAAGACTTCAGTAGGAACGGGTGAACCAAAATGGTCAACGTGGGCTTTGTCCAATAGCTCCATGACTTTGAGATTGATCTCGCCACATTTTAAGACCATATTAATATGTTTTTCGAGGCTGAAATTTACGTTGGTCAATGTAAAGAAGAGGGCGTCATGCATAAAGGCGTCAACCTGTTCGTCCCGGGCGCCCAGTTCGCGGGCGTGATGGGCATAGGCGGCAATGCCTTTAAGACCGTAAACCAGTGTATCCTGCAAGCTGGCGATATCTTCATTCTTGCCACAGACTCCCACTTTGGTGCAACCGGCGCCGCCGGCAGTTTGTTCACATTGGTAACAAAACATACTCATTGTTGAATCCCCCTTGTTATTTAACTTATAAGTTAATTATAGGGGATAGAGAAACCTGAGACTGTGATGTGTGTCACAGTCTCAGGTGATTTTTTAAGAGGAGATTCAATAAAGATTTTAGTTTGTTTTAATATCCACAGTGTCGCCATTTTTAACAATAGCTGTATATTCGGTTGGTGAACCGTTCAATAGCACGGTAACCCGGCTTGTCGGCGGCAGGGTGCGCGGATCGAAATCAGCAGCGAGCAGCACGTCGCTAATTAGCGGCAAGCGATCGGGAATGAGCGTAAAATTTATATTGCTGCCGGGGGATGCAATCTGGCCGGCTTCTGCCGGCTGGCCGTCCACCTGTATAGTATACCGGCGAATAGGAATGATACAGGGTGCACCGTTGAACAAGACATGGATAGCTGACTCGCTGTCGCTAGCGTCAATCCCCAAAACTTCCGCCAGAGTGGGCGGCGGCAACTGGAGTATGCTAACCTCGTCGCTGTCTGACACCACGCTATCGGCTGAAGCCGCCGCCGCGTTGATTGAATATTTGGGCCAGGTCCGGTATGAGCGTTCTGAACCGTTAACCTGGTAGCGATGCTCGGCAGGCGCTGACTCAAGATCAAGCTCTTTTAACACCTGACTAAGTGGAAACGTGCTGGCGGTAGTAACCTGATCGCGGTCCTTAAGCACCGTTTCCGCCGCGGCCGGCTTGCCGTTGACTGTTACCTGCGGCGGTAGTTGATACTCTTTGCCGTCAATGCTGACTCTTACAGACTCAGGTACCGGGGCAACTTCTTTAAGCCTGGGGGCCGGTGTTGCTCCGTCAGATCCCAGTGTTACCACGATACTGTCCTCATCGGTCAGCGCATCGTCCAGTCTGGCCGGCTGGCCGTTTATAGCGATTTGGCCGGGAGCGCCGTGCCCGCCGGCAATAAAGCGGGTTTGACCGTTGACGGAAATGGTCAGTCCCATACCAGGGCGGCCTCTGAGTGCCCGGATGTCAATGCCGGCGGCTAATAGCGCGTCGGCCACTGCTAAGCGGCTTAGGTTGAAGAGGCGGATAGAGCGTTCGTTTACTGTTATGTTAATAAAGTTTAACGTACGTCCACCGGCCAGTTTTAATATTCCAAGCGGGGTTACCGCGTCCGGTGTGCAGAGGGTGGCGGGAATGCCGGTAATACCTTCGAGCGAGTCCGGGCGGCGGATGGCAACCCTGGCGGCGGGAATATTGAGGGCTTCGGCAATGGCTTCCGGTAAAAGGGGGGTCAGTGCGCCGCCGCCGACTAAGAGTACGGCCTGGGGCTGTTCAATGTTGAGCGACAGGATTTCGGCGGCAATGGCTTGAGCCAGTTCGCCGACTTTTGGAGTCATAGCGTCAAGAATGGTTTTTGCCGGTAGCTTTTGGGACATACCTAATACATCTGTAAAAGATATTTTCTTATTTTTACCGCCTAACTGCCGTTTGACAGTTTCGGCGACATTGAAATCAAGCAAAAACTGCTGGGATATGGCTTCGGTAATTTCATCGCCGGCAAACGGCACCATGCCGTAGGCGATAACCGAGCCGTCACGGGTAATGGCGACGTCCGAAGTGCCGGCGCCGACATCAACAAGCACAAGATTAAGATGGCGCATAGTAGCCGGAATGAGTACATTGATAGCGGCAATAGGTTCAAGGGTCAGGGTAGCCATTTCAAGACCAACTGTCTGAATGGCTGATTGCAGTGAGTCGATAACCTGCCGGGGTAAAAAAGTCGCGATGACTTCAATGGCCGTGCGCTTACCGCGCTGGCCAACAAGGCTTTTAATGCGGGTTCCGTCCAAGCTGAAGCTGACGACACTATAGCCTACGCAGTAGTAATCGGCCGGATCGGGGACGGCGCCGGAAGTAGCCAGTTCGGACTGGGCTGTCTGGATGGCGGTAAGCTCAAGGGAACGTTCGTCTTCCGGTGTCAGGAGTCCTCGGCTGGCAGTTTCAAGCTCGGCGGTAACCCGCAAGGTGCACAATGCACGGCCGGCTGCGGCAACGGCTACTTTTGTCAGCTTGCCGACAGTAGTTTCCAGGCGATTCTTCACGGCGGCAAGTATTTCGGCCACTTCCTGCACATCATGAATCTGTCCGTCCAGCATAGCACGGGTATGATGTTCTTCCCGGTCTGCAGCTAACAGTCTGATAGCGCCGTTTTGCACTTCGCCAACAAGGCCCACTACACTGCGGGTCCCAATGTCTAAAGCAAAGAGGAGTTGGTTATTTTCCATAGTTACTCCTTAAAAAGTGTTATAATGAATAGTAACAATTGAACACTCACATAATACAGCAACTTTACATACCTTATTCTTAATTCGCCGCGGAATATCCTATTTCCTGTCAGCAAATGAAAGAATATAGCATAGACTTGTAGGTTTTGCGGTAATTGACCGAAACATTATTTTAGTATATTTGGCTCTGATAATTTGGTAAAATATAGTTTAAGCTAAGGAGAGGAGTTTACGAACGTTGTCAGATATACATATTGTGGTTGACAGTACTGCCAATTTGCCTGCTGCAGTGCTGGCAGCCAACCCGAATCTCCATGTTGTGCCGCTCAAGGTGATGTTGGGTGAAACAGCTTGGAGTGAACAGGAATTGACAAACGCGGAATTATTCCGCCTGGCCCGGGAAAAAGGGATGCATCCCCGTACTTCGCAGCCATCGCCCGGTGATTTTGCCAGAGCTTTTGAACCTGCCGCCGCCGGTCAGCCTGTGATCATGATTAGTTTAGCAGGCGGGTTAAGCGGCACAGTGGATGGCGCCAGAGCGGCCGCCAGGGAATACAAAGGTGGAGAGATACATATTGTTGATTCAGGCACTGCCGCCACCGGTGTAGTCAAACTGACGGAAACGGCCCTTGCAATGGCTGCTGAGAAAGAGCCTCCGGCTGCTATCGCCGGACGGCTGCAAGAACTGGCAGCCGCAACCCGTACGCTTTTTATCCCTGATTCCCTGGAATATCTTCATAAAGGCGGGCGGATTGGCGGCGCTGCTGCACTGTTCGGTTCCATTCTGCAGATAACTCCCATCCTGCATTTGCATGAAGGCCGGGTGCAGGTGCTTGACAAAGTGCGCACCAAGACGCGCGCGCTGGAACGCATGCTGGCAGAACTGGAGAAGCGCGGCGAGCTTGCCTATATCGGCGTGGCGCACGGCGAATTAGCGACGGCTGCTGAAAGCGCGTATCATACCATTTGCCAGCGATATCCCAATATACCTGTATCGCTTAATCCTATCAGTCCTGTGCTGAGCGCTCATTTAGGACCAGGCGTTGTCGGGCTGATTTTTCAAAGCAAAGTATAGTTGCACCAAACACTGACGGCGGAGGGGGTAGTTGTATGCAGCTTAGTATGGATGTAATTGATGGCAAAGATTTTCGCCGCATGATCGCCGGCGCTTACGGAGCCTTTATGCGTGAGCATGAATATATCAACAGTCTGAATGTCTTTCCTGTTCCGGACGGTGATACAGGTACCAATATGCTCTTGACCTTGGGAGCCGTGGCCAAGGCCGTGACCGAGGCCCCTGACGGGGGTATCGGCTCACTGGCCCGCCGGGGCGCCGACAGCGCTATTATGGGAGCCCGGGGCAACTCGGGAGTAATTTTGTCGCAGCTGCTGCGGGGGATTGCCCGCGGCCTGGCGGGCAAGGACACGGCCACCGCCGCAGAAGTCGGCAAAGCTTTTCAGTATGGAATTTTGTATGCTTACCGGGCGGTAGCCAGGCCGGTCGAAGGCACTATTCTGACGGTGGCCAAGGGAATTGCCAAGGGGACACGCCGGGCAGTACGGGACTATGCGGCTTTTGCCGATATTTTATCCGAGGCCATCCGCGCCGGTAATGAGGAGCTCAACCGGACGCCGGAATTGTTGCCTGCACTCAAGGCGGCCGGCGTGGTAGATGCCGGCGGGCAGGGACTCATCGTTTTTCTGAGTGGTTGCCTGGAAGGCCTGGAGGGCAGATTTATTGGTCCGGAGGCTGATTTTGGCCGGACATTGACGGTGCCGGGGATGGTAGCGGAAATAACCATAGCGCACCCTTATTGCACCGAATTTATCGTTAAACGTTTTGCCGCCAGTCTGGCGGAAGTGAAACGTCAACTGGAGCCAATGGGGGATTCAATGGTGCTGGCTACCGGCGACGGCATCCTCAAAGTACATATTCACACCGCACATCCGGGAGCTATATTAGAATCAGCCATAGCCTGGGGAACGCTGCACTCTATCAAAATTGACAATATGGCCGACCAGCACCGCCAGACCATGGAATTGAGGCCGGAGAACAAGACCCGGAGCGGTCTGGCCGTCATCAGTGTGGTGGCCGGTGAAGGCCTGACGGCAATTATGCGTGAACTGGGGGCTGAAATTATCATCTCGGGTGGCCAGACTATGAACCCGCCGGTAGAGGAGTTTGTGTCGGCTGTCCACAATGGAACGGCTGAGAGGTATATCATTTTACCCAACAATAAGAATATTGTTTTGGCCGCCGCCCAGGTCAAAAAACTGTTAGGTGACAAGGTTGCCATTGTACCGACGACGAATGTGCCGCAAGGATTGGCTGCCGTGCTGGCCTTTGACTCTAGTGGCAGTCTGGACGAAAATCTGGCGAAAATGACGGCAGCTCAGGCCGGGGTGAAAGCAGCCAGTCTGACAACGGCTGTCCGGGACTCGCAGGTTAACGGGCAGACCGTACCGGCCGGGGCCTATATCGGCGTAGTTGACGGTCGTGTTGTTGTGTGGTCTTTCAGCCTGGCAACCTGCCTGGAACAGCTGGTTAAGCAGCTCGCCGGCGAGGGCGCCAGTCTTGTCAGCCTATATTACGGCGCCGAACTGTCGGAAGAAGAGGCCAAAGGGTTGGCAGCGGGGCTAACCGCGCAGTTTGCCGGCGTGGCTGTTGAAGTATATGCAGGCGGACAGCCGTATTATCCGTTACTTATTAGTGTAGAATAAAAAAGGGGACGAGAAAATTTATGTTGAGTTCATTAAGTGTAAGTGATTTTGCAGCTAAACTGGCATCTGACGAAGTACCGCCAGGCGGCGGCAGCGCTGCGGCAGTTGGCGGTCTCTTAGGAACCTCACTGGTGGAGATGGCCATAAATTATTCGCTCAAAAGTCCCAAACTTGTCGAATGCAATGAATTCCTCATCGCCAAACAGGCTGAACTGGCCAGAATTCATATTGAATTGAACATCTTAATTGACAGAGATGCGCTGGCCCTGCGGGGATTACTGGCAGCCGCCGGCTTGCCGGAAACCACGCAGGAAACAAAACAGACCCGTAATATCGCCTTGCAGAAAGCGTTGAAACAGGCGGCGGAAGTGCCGCTTGAGACAGCCAGGGCTTGTCTGGAAGTTGTCGAAATCGGAAAGACTGCTGCGGCCAAAGTTGACAAGGTAGTTGTGAGTGATCTGATGGCCGGGGTAGCGGCGGCTCACGCCGGTATGGTCAGCAGCCTCTTAAGTACCGCCATAAACCTGAGCGAGATTCAGGACGAAGCGCTTGTCAGTGCGCTCAAAGGCCAGATTTTTCTTTTGCAAACAGCGGCCGATGAGCTAAAGGCGGCCATTGAAGATAAAGTGTACGGCACGGCCCCTTTTTCTGTATTGCGGGGAGAATGAGCCAGAATAAAGGAGGCCCTGTATCCAGGCTCGGTGGATACAGGGCTTTTTGGCGTTATTCCTTGGGGACTTGTTTTAAACTCAGGCCGATGCGCTGGCGCTGCTCATCAACACTAATTACCATAACGTCAATAATATCGCCGACAGAGATAACATCAATCGGATGGCGGAAGTGCTTGTGGCTGAGCTCCGAACGGTGAATAAGACCGTTGATTTTAATGCCGATATCCACAAAAGCACCGAAATCGGTTACATTGTGCACGGTTCCTTTAACAATGGTGCCGGGTGTGATATCCGACAGCTTAACGATGTTTTTGCGGGTCTGGGGCGGCGGGACATCTTCGCGGGGATCGCGTCCGGGCTTGGCTAAGGCGGCCAGAATGTCCCTGACGGTAGGTTCGCCGGCGTTCAGTTCAACAGCCAGCCGGGCGGCAGCTGCAGCCGGCGCCGCCTGCTGCAAGGCGGCCAGTCTGGCTTTATCTGACAGGTCTTTTAGCGTAAAGCCGAGTTTATCCAAAACAGCCTCAGCCAGATCATACGACTCAGGGTGGACAGGGGTGTTGTCCAGCGGATTGGCGGCCTGGGCAATACGTAAAAAGCCGGCGCACTGGGTAAAGGCCGCTTTACCCAGTCTGGCAACCTTAAGCAATTCTTTGCGGCTTTTAAACTGCCCGTTCTCCGTACGGTAGGCAACAATATTTTTAGCGACACCGGCATTAATACCGGCCACATAAGTCAGTAAAGCCGGTGATGCGGTATTGAGTTCGACGCCGATATGGTTAACGCAGGATTCAACGACATTGGCTAAGGTGCCGCCAAGTTCTTTCTGATTTACATCATGCTGGTACTGGCCGACGCCAATAGATTTCGGATCAATCTTAACCAACTCGGCTAGGGGATCTTGCACACGGCGGGCGATAGAGACTGCGCCGCGGATAGATACATCCAGATCGGGCAGTTCGTCTTTAGCCAGTTTAGAAGCCGAATACACCGAAGCGCCAGCCTCATTGGCAATTATATAATGGATATTCAAATTGTGGTTATTAATAAGCTGGGCGGCGAATTCTTCAGTCTCGTACGAGGCTGTGCCGTTGCCGATACTAATAAGGGTTACGCCGTGGGTACGGATGACTTCCAGCGCCTTGGCGGCCGCTTCCACACGCTGCCGCTCGCTCATCGTGATATAGAGTGTATTAGTGGCCAGTACGGCGCCGGTGGGGTCGACAACGGCCATCTTGCAGCCGGTGCGGTAGCCGGGGTCCAGGCCCATAACGGTGTGGCCGGCCAGCGGAGCTTGTAAGAGCAGTTGGCGTAAGTTCAGGCCAAAAACGCGGATGGCCTGTTGCTCGGCGTTTTCTGTCAGCAGGCTGCGGATTTCCCGCTCCATTGCCGGGAACAAGAGACGTTTGTAGCCGTCGGTAATGGCATCTAAGATAGTCTGGGTGAAAATGGAGTGACCGGTGACAACCTTATTGGCAATCAACTTACAATTGGCTTCATGGTCGATTAGAAGATCAACCTTGAGCGTTCCTTTGGCTTCGCCACGGTTGACGGCCAGAATCCGGTGGGAGGGCATCCGTTTGACCGGCTCCCGGTATTCCTTATACATGAGAAACTCTTTAGCTTCGGTCTCGGCTACGGCCAGCTGGCTGGCTATTTCCGCCTTTTGCCACAACTCTTTGCGGAGCATGGCGCGGATGTCAGCCTGTTCACTTACTGTCTCGGCAATAATGTCCTGCGCTCCGGCGAGCGCCAGCTCGGCAGTGGTGATTTCCTGTTCGGCATTCAGGTGCTGGCGGGCAATGTCAAGCGGATCACCGCTGGTAAGCGCTTGCGCGATGATGGTTTCGGCCAGCGGTTCCAGGCCTTTCTCCCGGGCGATCTGGGCACGGGTCCGTTTTTTCGGACGGTAGGGAAGGTATAAATCCTCCAGTTCCTGCAGTTTGTTTGTCGCTAGTATGGCTGTGTTAAGTTCTGGCGTTAATTTGCCCTGAGCTTCAATACTGGCGATAATTTCTTCCTGGCGTTTGACAAGATTCCGCAAATATTGCGTGCGCTCTTCGATTGTCCGGATATGTTCCTCGTTAAGCTCGCCGGTGGCTTCTTTGCGGTAACGGGCAATAAAAGGAACGGTATTACCATCATCTAATAAAGTTATGACCGCCGATACCTGGTGCGGCTTCACGGCAAGCTCACGGGCGATAATCGCGGGTATTTCGGTAATAAGCATAGACTCACCATCTTTATTATAGTTTTTTGACTCTATTATTTTACCATAAGGACAATACATATAAAACTAAGAACGCCACGCTCCATTCGCGTGACGTTTTTTCGTCCTACTGAGAGAAAATATAAGTTGATATGGGCAGCACCGGCTGCTGCTTTCGCTAAGGCTCGATGCAAGCCGGTTTTTCAGTATTACTCCGCGATTATATCAACAATGGTGATGTTGGGTTTCATAGCCAAATCAATCACTTGCGGTGTGATACGAAACTGGTTGTTAGCATCAGCCTCGGCAATTTGGACTGTCGGTGTGGCGGTAAAGCGGACCTTGTTTTTTATGACATACGCCAACTGGTTGGTATTCAGTTTTACCAGGTTGCCCACCTGATAGAGCGGGGTAGTATGGAAAAAGGCCCGTAACAGATACATATCAAATAAGATATTGCCATTGGCCATCATATTCTCGATAATGGCGCTGCGGGAAGCTCCCGTCTGATCAGCGCTATTCATAGCATTGTCAAAATAGTTGGCGATAGCCACTAACCGTGACAGGGGATGGATTTCCTTTCCCGCCAGGCCGGAAGGATAACCATGGCCATCATACTGTTCATGATGCTCGGCCGCAATACGGGCCACGATGGAGCCTACTCTGTTTTTTAATAACAGCTGCTGGCCGTAAATGGGATGCAGACGCACCGGATCGCTGACCGTACCGTCAATAGATGGCATCACCGATTTGCCCAAATCATGAAAAAGTGCTCCCAGCGCCAAATCCATTAATACGGGGCGAGGCAGCTTAATATACAGACCGGTGGCTATAGCCATCAAACAGACGTTGACGGCATGTCCAATCTCATCGGCGGTTGGCTGTCGCAATTGAACATTGATGATTTGCGGAAGGTTTTTTTCTGTTTCCTCAATAACATGCCCGACAGTTTGCTGGATTTGCTTTAAATAAACGGTGCGCAAACCTGAATTGAGCATGTCCTGACTCTTACGATTAAATAAGGAGCGGAAGCAGAGAAGGAGTTCCTCTCTGACTGCCGGTGCGATTACGGTATTTTTTTTCAGTTCAGCCGCATAGGGATCATAGATAGGAACACTGGTTATTCCGAGTTCTGTAAGCCGGTTTATGTAATATTCAGTAAGGGCAATGCCTTGTTCTAAAAGCAGATTGCCGCTGGCATCAACAATATCGCGTGCCAGCACCATGCCGGTCTTTACCTCGTTGATAAGCATAAGGAAGCCCTCCTTATATTCCTAATCTTATTATACATAATCACAAGACGAAAATATATATGTCTTAGTCCTGCTTATGTGGGACTTTGGTCTGATATATGACATAAGGCACACCCCTTTCGCTTGCGGCATATTATGTTAGTAGGAACAGTTGCCGGAGGGTGCTTTGCCGAGAGGGGGATAACCATGCCATTGTTAATTAATTCATTTAGGGCCAACGTGCAGTTAGCAGCGCTTACGTCAATATTATTTGGCATACTAGGGGTTGTTTCCTGGACGCCTGGGAGTTTTTACGCAAATTATTCTGAAGACGTATATCTTATCATCCACACGGTTAGTGAGATGATTTGTCTGGCAACGGGGATAAGTATATTTATTATTGTATGGTATGGCTGGCCGCAAACACAAAACAGCCGGGATCTGGTTCTTGCCATGATCTTTCTGGCAGTAAGCCTGCTGGACGGCGCTCATTTGCTGTCTTATCCGGGTATGCCTGCCTTCATTACAGCCAACAGTGAAAATAAAGCTGCGATATTCTGGATTATCAGCCGGCTGCTTGTCAGTGCCGGCGTACTGGCAGCGCTTTATATTCCCAAACGCAGTAAAAATGCTGTTTTTCACCCGCTATATTTAGTGACACTGACTACGGTGGTTACTACCGGCATTATCGCGCTGGTGCTGTTGTTTGAACATTCCCTGCCGCCGATGATTCCGCCGGGGCAGGGCCAGACTGCCGAAAAGCTTGCATTAGAATATACCGCAATGGTGCTTAACCTGCTGGCGTTATATATGTATGGACTGCGTAACCCTTCGCAGCAATCGGTATTTTTGCTGCGGGTCGGACTGGTGTTCAATATAGTCGCGGGCATGGCTTTCATCTTACACAACAACACCTATGACAGCTTCAACCTTATCGGTCATGTCTACAAAATTTTGTTTTATCTGTGTATTCTGCGTTCACTCTTACAGACTTCGGTTTTGCGTCCGTACCTTCGTATTTCCCGGTTAAATCAGGCATTGCGGAGCATGGTTACCAAAAATATGAGCCTTTATCAGGAGACCAAGGACAGTGAGCGCATTTTGCAGCAAGCCTTTATTCAACTGGGTGCAAGCCTGGCCTCAAAACATGATCTGGATGGCATGCTGCAGCAGGTCGTAGTAGCTACAGGTACGGTTTTTCAGTGCGACCATGTTTATCTGGCATTGGTAGAGAATAACAACCTGAAGATTGTTGCATATATCAGCAGCTTTAAACCACCGGAGAAGCTTCTTCCTGACAAGAGTTTTATGGGAAAAGTCTTTCTGGAGAAAAAACCCGTGGTCGTTGATAATATCGAGAGTTTCCCCGAGAAAATTTTGGAGGCGCTAAAGCAAGCTGGTTTGAAATCTATGGTTGGCGCACCCATCAGACATAACGGGAATGTCATCGGGGTCTTGGCGATTTTTTCCCGCCGGGAGAAGGAATTTACCCAGCATGATGCTGAATTCCTGAGTGTATTTTCGCATCAGGCCGGTGAGGCCATAAAAAATGCCAGAACCTATGAGACAACGGTAGAGAGCCTTGCCGAGTTAAGTTTTCTGTATGGAATTGTCAAAGATGTGGCGGTGCAGCAGTCGCCGGCAGCCATATTGGCCAAAGTGTCGGAAAAACTGTTTAACTTATTTTCCGCTAACGGGGCAATTGGTTTTATCATGCATTACCGTGATGACGGCTTGCATGCCGAACCGGTATACGCCACCGGCTTTGAACAAAAAGAAATTAACCACCTGCAGCGCATTTTCTCCGACGGCAAAACAGCCTGGCCCTGGAGCGGTCTCAGCAGTATGGATGACAATACCACCAGTGAGAATGAACAAGGCCTGATAACCATGTCGGTACTTTTATCCAAGCGGTTAAATATATTGCCGCTGTTAGCGAATGATAAGCTGCAGGGATTAATTGTCCTGGGCTGGAATGATCCGACTCAGGAAATACCCCAGGGGAAAGAACTTATTCTTAGCACCATTGCCAGGCAAACGGCTATTGGTCTTGAACGGGCTTATTTATACGCTCATTTCCAGGCTATGGCTCTGACCGATCCATTGACAAAACTGGCTAACCGCCGGCAGTTTGAAGCAGTGTTAGGCAGGGAAATCAGCCGTGCCGTGAACTACCAGCGGCCGCTCAGCCTGATCATGCTGGATATTGACTTCTTTAAAAAGGTAAACGATACCTGGGGGCATCTGGCCGGCGATATTATTCTGCAGAAGATGGGGGCCATGATTAAGGATAAATTCCGGTCGACAGACGTGAGTGCGCGTTATGGCGGCGAAGAGTTCGCCGTAGTCTTACCGGAAACTTGTCTGGCAGAAGCTATTGAGCTAGCCGAAACCTTCCGGAAAGTGGTCGAAACGACTCACTTTGAGGCCGATAATCATGATATATCCGTTACCATTAGTCTGGGAGTTGCTACCTTTGAAAACTGTACAAATTGGGAGGATCCCAAAACCGAGCTCGTGGACGCAGCCGATCAGGCCCTGTACCGTGCCAAACAGCAAGGCCGCAATCGTGTTGAATTCTATCAATCGCCAGATTGTCCAATTATGAATAGTTGATGCAAGTCTTACACAAGCTATCTCTGACCAAATGCGAAGGAGGGAAACTTGTGTTAACATCTAAAGAATTGATGCACCTGGAAGATTTTCTGGGTATGGAACAATGCTGCGCCAAGACGATGAGCTACTTAGCCAGCAATGTGCAGGATGCCCAGGTTAAACAAATGTTCCAGCAGTTTTCTCAAAAGAGCCAGCAGAATTTCCAAACAATGAGCAAACATCTAAATGCAGGGCAAAATTTACAATAGTTGAGGTGATCTACTGTGGCCCAAATGGGACAACAATCCGGCCAAACCAAGCAAACCAGTATGAGCGGCCAGAGCGCCAGCCTGTCTGACCAGGACCTTTTGCAACTGGCTCTTAATGAA
Source organism: Sporomusa aerivorans (assembly GCF_041428895.1). Taxonomy (NCBI): domain Bacteria; kingdom Bacillati; phylum Bacillota; class Negativicutes; order Selenomonadales; family Sporomusaceae; genus Sporomusa; species Sporomusa aerivorans. The sequence goes on along the minus strand of NZ_CP156926.1, from coordinate 5,794,389 downwards.
ACAAAGCATACAGCGACAGCGGTTAACGCCTTTGCCCTTGAAGCTGCCAGTGAAACCTTGCGGCGTGATTATCTGACAATTCTTGGTGATGTTCACAGCCGGGAAAAGCAGATTTTTGACCTTATGCAGCAAAAGGGTTACTATAATATTAAAAACGCCACTCCGCAAGATATTTCTCAGGCTCAGTCCAAGTTTAGCAACCAGGCTCAATAATCCAGTAAAGTCCCGCACCTTATGGCGCGGGACTTTTACTTTCCGGTGCGGGAAAAGGCAAGGAAAATCGCCGATAAGCGGTGGTATTAAGTGGAATAAAAAATTTTTGTTCTATTCGCTTTTTTTGCATAAAATTGCCTTGACAGCAAGCCCTAATAACGGTTAAAATTAAACAAGAATTACTCGATAACTATTTTCCGGTTGTAATTTGTAGTAAGGGCGGGGATACTCGTGGATATTTGTGTGACAACGTTGTTACGGGATAAGGGATTCAAGGTTACGCCGCAGCGTTTGGCGATTTACAACGCGTTAGCTGCTACCAAATCCCATCCAAGTGCGGAAATGATTTACAATGACCTTCAGCCTTATTATCCCACTATGAGTTTGGCGACAGTGTATAAGACCATTGAGATTTTAAAAGAGTTGGATTTAGTGCAGGTGCTCAATGTCGGTGAGGATAGTTTCCGCTATGACGCTGACACAACCAATCATCCTCATGTGCGTTGTATGTGCTGCGGCCGGGTTGAAGATTTGCAGGGAATAGATTCCTCAGATTTTATCAGCAGAGTTTCGGCCCACACCGACTACGCTATTCAAGGGCAGCAATTCTATTTTTACGGTACTTGTCCGGCGTGCCAAAAAACAAGTGCGGTTGTAAGCTAAGAACCGACAACAAAATAGTAAAACGAAAAGATTGCCTTTTTAAGGCAGTCTTTTCGCTATTTCATTTTAAAGGCAGGTTAGCGTTGTGAATCTAGCAGGTTATATTGACCATACTTTGCTCAAGCCGGCAACTGCCGTTACTGACATCATCCAATTGTGTGAGGAAGCTGTCCAATATAAATTTGCGGCGGTATGCGTAAATCCGGTCTATGTTGATCTGGCGGCCCATCATCTTAAAGGCACCGGTGTAAAAACTGCTACTGTGATTGGCTTTCCCCTCGGGGCTACCTTCAGTGCCGTAAAAGTGGCCGAAGCTAAGGAAGCTGTACTGCGTAAGGCTGATGAACTGGATATGGTTATGCATATTGGCGCAGCCAAGGCCGGGCTGTGGGAAGCAGTGATCGCTGACATCCGGCAGGTTGTCGAGGCGGCGGACGGAGCAGCCGTCAAGGTCATTCTGGAGACCGGTCTTCTGACCGATGAAGAAAAGCGTCAGGCCTGTGAAGCCGTGATTGCCGGCGGGGCTCAGTTTGTCAAAACCTCTACAGGCTTTGGACCTGGCGGAGCGACAGAAAACGATATTCGTTTATTCAAGGAAGTAGCCGGCGACCAGATCGGCATTAAGGCTTCAGGCGGGATTCGCAGCCGTGAACAAGCTCTTAGACTTATTGCCGCCGGTGCTACCCGGTTGGGAACCAGCGCCGGGATAACTATCGTAAGCGAAGCCAAGTCATAACTGCAGCTTTTTTCCTTAAACCTATCATGAGATTGCTCCCCTAATGTTTGCAATGCATAATTCTTACATCATTGCCGGCATTAGGGCGGCAATCTTATTTTAATTTACATAAAACACCTGTAGATGTAAACTTGAATGCATGATATAATGTCCTTTACTTGCTCGAAAGGAGGGCAGTTTATCATGCGTGATCTATTAGAAATGATTCCTGGCGGTGTGCCGGCTGTAGTCGGTCTGGTTGTGGCCGGCTTGCTGTTAACGACACTCCCCCTTCATCCGCAAATGTGGCTGTACCCTCTGGTGCGGCAGGCGGTTGAACTTAAGATTCGCTACCAGACTAGTGACATGCTGGCAAAGGAGACGCCGCATTTTATTATTAAATATACAGAACAGGATGCCGATATGGTCGATATGGTGGCTACTGCGGCTGAGGCCGCATACAAACCGGTGACCACGGTTCTTGATTACACGCCTCGAGGCAAGGCGATCGTTTTGATTTATCCTGACCGACAAGCCATGAAAAAAGCTTACGGCTGGGCGGGTGACGCCAGTGCAATGGGCTTTTACTGGGGCGGAGTTATCCAGATATTATCGCCTAAGGCCTGGATGAAGAATAGCCAGGCGGTGGAAGAGTTTATTACTACCGGGCCACTGGCTCATGAATACACTCACCTGGTGCTGGATCATATGGCCAGAGGCAATTATACCCGCTGGTTTACCGAAGGCTTGGCGCAATATATGGAATACAAGGCCAACGGGTATGAGTGGATAACAGTGGATAACCGCCTGACAGGCAAGCTGTACACAATGGCTGAGTTGGAAGGGGACTTTGACGGATTACCCAACCAGGCGCTGGCTTATCGCCAGTCCTTGGCGGCTGTCCGGTATATTGCTGAAGTGCATGGCGAAGCCAAACTAAATGAGATTTTAAGGAGTGTCACGGCCGGGCAAAAGGTGAATAAAGCCATTAAAAGAGCTCTGGGAATGGATTATACCACCTTTGAGACCATGGTGAATCTTTGGGCCAAAGGTCATATGAAACAATATAGCAAAACCGCAAATTAAGGGATATGCCGGGAGCGGCATGTCCCTTTTTCTGCGATCTTACATATATCTGCCAAATGTGGGAAAAGTTAAGGATGATACTGGCTTCAGGAGGGAGAGTCTATGCTTAGCCGGCGGGAATTTCTCAAACTTTGCTCATCTGCTGTTCTCACCGCCAGCCTGACTGAACAGCTATTACCAATTATGCGGCAGGTATACGCCGAAAATAAGGTGGACAAACCGCCGGTAATCTGGCTGGAGCTGGGATCTTGCACCGGCAATTCTATCTCCATGGATAACGCTGTAAACCCGACGCTGGATCAAATTCTTGTCAATATGATTGATCTGCGATACGATTGGCTGCTAAATGTCGCACAGGGGCCGGAAATTGTCCAGACACTGCTAAATACTGCAGATAAGGAAGCCGGCAAGTTCTGGCTGGTGATCGAGGGATCGGTAATGACAGCCGACAACGGCCGTTATAACCATGTATTTATGCGTGGGGACCAGATGGTAACCGGCATGGCAGCCCTCCAGGAATTTGCTCCCAAGGCTAAGCATGTTATTGCTGTGGGCACCTGCGCCTGTTTCGGCGGTCCGGGGGCGGCCTACCCTAATCCGGGAGGAGGCAGAGGGGTATGGGAGGTAATAAAGCAACCTGTCATCAATATCCCCGGTTGCCCGATCAACCCAGACTGGGTATCCGGGACTTTCAGCCATCTCATCATGTATGGCGTGCCGGAACTTGACAGCTATAACAGGCCCAAACTGTTTTTTGGCCGGACAATTCATGATTTATGCCAGCGCCGGCAACAGTTTGAAGATGGAGTTTTTGCCTCCTTTCCCGGGGAAGGAGGCTGTCTGTACAAGGTGGGGTGCAAAGGGCCGGTAACATATGCCGATTGCCCCAAACGGCAATGGAATCACTATGTTAACTGGCCGGTAAGAGCCGGAGCGCCGTGTATCGGTTGCGTCAACCCCGGTTTTCCTGACAGCAGCATGCCTTTTTACAATCATTTGCCCAATATACAGACGCCTATAGGGACGATTAATATCAAGAAATTCGGCGCTGTGGCAGCCGGACTGGGAGCTGCCGCCGTAGGAGCCCATTTGGTAACGGGGGTTATTGCCAAAAGGGTGGGTAAGCACTGGCTGGATGGTACAAAACCCAAAGAATCTGATCCGCCTGAGAACTTGGAACAGCTAAAACAGGAGCTTGACGATTTAATCAGGCAGCAAAATGCACTCATTAGCGAAAGCCAAAGCCTGGCCCGGGCGAAAAAAAGGCGCAAACTACCCAGAACCTTCCGGCAGAAAGTGGTGGACTTTTTTCGTCCGGGGCAAAAGCACAGGAGGTAATCATGGCTGTCCAGACAGTTTTTCCGGTAACGCGAATACATGAACCGCTCCGGGCCGATGTGGAAGTGCAGAATGGCAAAATCGTAAACGCCTGGCTGGGGGCCCACTTGTTCCGGGGCATGGAAACCATGTTGACAGACCGTGACCCACGGGATGCCGCCCTTTTTACCCAACGCATCTGCGGCATATGTTCGAGTGCTCATGCCGTTGCCGCCGCCATGGCGCAGCAGCAGGCCTTTGGCGTTGCTCCAACTTCGGCCGGCCAGCATTTGATCAACCTGATCTTTGCCGCTGATCTTATCCAAAATCATCTGCGCCACTTTTACATGCTGGTATTATATGACTATGTAAAAGGTCCGGACATGCCGCCTTACATACCGCGTCCACAAGGGGACTTTCGTCTGCCGGCAAAAGTTAATGCTGAACTTTTGCAGCATGCCAAGGAAGCTGCGGTTAAAGCGGTACGGGCCCATGAGGCCATGGCTGTGTTTGGGGCCAAGGCGCCCATGCAGCAGACAATCATAGCGACCGGTGTTACCGAGCAGGCCTCAGTGGAACGGCTTATGGCCTACAGCAGCATTTTGCAGGAAGTCACCCAATGGGTAGAAAATGTTCATATGAATGATGTTATGATTATTGCCGACTATTATAAGGATTACTATGATATTGGCGCAGGCTACGGCAATTTTATGTCATTTGGCATGTTTCCCGCTCCGCTAACCGGAGAGCGAGCCTTCAAATCCGGTCTGGTAGTTAACAGCGGGCAGGTTGAAAAGCTGGACATTAACCTGATTGGTGAAGAAATACGCTATAGTTGGTATAAAGATGACCAGGAACGCCGGACACCGGACCAAGGCCGTACCAATCCCGGCAGGGACAAAGCGGAGGCTTATTCCTGGACTAAAGCACCGCGTTACCAGGAGATGCCCCTGGAGGGCGGACCGTTGGCCAGGGGTTTTATTGGCGGCTACTATCGCCGGGGGATATCGGTTATGGACCGGCTGGTGGCCAGGGCGCAGGAGACTCTGGCAATATGCCGCTTGGCCCAGGGCTGGCTTATGGAAATTGTTCCGAATACGCCCAGTTACCAGCCATTTACGCCGCCCGATAGCGGCGCCGGCGCCGGTTTGACAGACGCCATGCGGGGCGGGCTTGGCCATTGGATGGAGTACCGGCATAATAAGGTAACTCATTACCAGATCGTGACGCCAACGACCTGGAATTTTTCGCCGCGCGACAACCGGAGTGTCCGTGGACCGGTCGAACAGGCGCTGATTGGCACGCCGGTAACGGACGGTAATAATCTAATCGAAGCCGGCCGGGTAATCCGGTCCTTTGATCCGTGTTTCACCTGCGCTGTGCATATGCTGGACTGCGATTCAACTTCACGGCCGCAGTGACAGTGACAGGCAGCAGTCGGCCGCCGGCCGGCTCAGGCGCCCGGTACATACCCGAGAACGAACTACAGATGACTTCATCAATGATCTTGCAGATAAAGCAGCTCCTTTGCTGCATTTATGTCATATAACCGGGAAGGCCGGCGGTTGAAGCCGGAGTAAGAGCGTGGTACAATAGTTGCAGGAACTTTAGACTTGGCATAATGCCAAGTCTTTTACATAGTCCGGAAAGGGGACAAATATGAGTATTTTTCAAGCATGTGATATACGCGGTGTGGCAGGCAAAGAGTTAAGCGAAGTTATGGTCAGGCGGATTGCTTTAGCGGTCGGAGTTAAACTTAGCGGTCAAAAAGTAGTGGTAGGCGGTGATATCAGGCTGTCAACCCCGGCTTTGCAGCGCATCATGCTGGACGGTCTGGCAGAATCCGGTTGCCAGGTTATTGATATCGGCACTGTGGCGACGCCGGTATTTTACTATGCCCTCAAGTCGACCGGTGCAACCGGCGGCGTTATGGTAACTGCATCCCACAATCCGGCCCAGTATAATGGTTTTAAACTGGTACTGGGGCCACAGCCTGTAAGCGAAGAAGATGTGGCCGAGATCGGCCGGATGGTAGCGCATAACCTCAGGACATCGGGGCCGGGGTCTGTGTCGCCGCTGCCGGTGACAGCCGATTATATCGAATATACTGCCGGCAAGGCCAGCCCGGGTAAACTAAGGGTGGTTATTGATGCCGGCAACGGCGCTACGGCTGCCATTGCGCCCGGACTGTTCCGCCGGCTTGGGTATGAAGTAATAGAACTTAACTGCACAGCCGACGGACGCTTTCCTCACCGGCCGCCTAATCCGGCACTGGCTGAGAACCTTGCGGCTCTGGGACAAGCCGTGCTTGAGCAGAAAGCGGCGCTGGGCATTGGTTTTGACGGCGACGGCGACCGGGTTGGCTTTGTTGATGAAAATGGCCGTCCTGTTGACAATGATGATATTATGGTGCTTATGGCCCGGTCTTACCTTGCCAGGGAAAAGGGGGCTGTTATTTATGACGCCAAATGTTCGATGGTAGTCCCGGAAGAAGTAAAGAGAGCCGGCGGCCGGCCTGTCATAGCCCGGGCCGGGCATACCTTCAGCAAGGCCGCCTTTCAGCGTGAGAATGCCTTATTTGCCGGCGAAATCAGCGGACACTTCTTTTTCCGGGAATTAGGCTATGATGACGGTATGTTCTCCGGACTGAAAGTTTGTGAGCTGGTAGCAGAGAACGGTGGACTGGCAGCCCAGATTGACGCTATCCCCAACTATCTGCTTACGCCGGACATCCGGGTTCCTTACCATGGCCCTGACAAAGCGGCAATCCTTAATCAGGTTGCGGCCGCATTAACAGCATACAGTCCCAATTTAATCGACGGGGTGCGAATTGAGTTTGCCGACGGCTGGGGCATGATCCGCGCTTCTGTGACTGAACCTTTATTTACCCTGCGGTTTGAAGCCAAGACAGCTGAACGGCTGAAAGAGATTACCGCCTTATTGCTCGCCGCGCTGCCTGCCGCTGTCAGAGAGTCAGTGACAGCGAAGCTGCCGCCAGGCTGCCTGTGATTGGTTTAGAATACCGGCGGTATTCGAGGGAATTTGTTGCTGGCAGAGAGGATTTGCCGGCTTTAAGGGCGAATAACATACCTGTTACTAACAGCTAAAATTTTATAAGAGGTAAATATGCAAATTCATGTTTTGGCCAGCGGCAGCACCGGAAATGCTACCTATATTGAGATGGAGAATACGAAACTACTGGTTGACGCCGGCATCAGCGCCAGGCGCATTAAACAGTCGCTTGATAAACTCGGCGCCAAGGTAGAAGATATCGACGGCATACTCATCACCCATGAGCACCGTGATCATGTTAATGGATTGACCACTTTACTGAAGAAATATAACCTGCCGGCATATGCGCGGCCAGATACCTGGCAATCCATGTATTGCCGGGCTGCATTGCCGGATGAATGCTGCCGGCTTCTGCCGGAAAGTCTTGATATTGGCAAAGTTAAGGTGGAGCCTTTCAGTATTTCGCATGATGCCGCCGATCCTGTCGGATTTCGTTTGTTTGCCGGTGACAGCAAAGTCAGTGTTGCCACCGACCTTGGTTTTGTTACGCCGACAGTAAAAGATGCCCTGTCTTTATCCGACGTATTGGTTTTTGAATCCAACCATGATGTCGATATGCTGAAAAATGGCAGTTACCCCTGGCCTTTGAAAAAACGCATCCTAAGCAACCGCGGCCATCTGGCCAATACGGATGCAGGCTGGACACTGGCCCGGCTAAACCGTAAAGCCCACACGCATGTTTTTCTGGCTCATCTCAGTCAGGAAAACAATCGTCCGGAACTGGCTGAAGAAACCGTCGCTGATATATTGACAACGCAAGGCTGCCGCCTGGGCGAGGATGTTACTTTGCATCTTACCTATCCTGAAAAAATTTCAGGAATATGCGAACATAAGTAGGAGGCGATAGCATGAACTGGTTTAGAAGGTTAACTCCCTATATTACCGTATCGTTAGTTAGCATGATTATTGGCGCAATGCTAGTCGTAGGCTGCGCCGGCAATATTTCTTCTGACAAGGCCAAAAAACCTGATGGCGTAGGGTCGCCGTTTAACGGGCTTCAGCCGCCTACGGCTCAGGCTCAGGTCTCGGAAGCGCGCAATACCCCCATTGTCCGGGCGGCACAGACGGTTGGCCCGGCTGTTGTCGGCATCACTAACAAGGGAATTGCCCGGGATTTCTTCAGTAACCGGAAAGTCCTCATCGAGCAAGGGACAGGCTCAGGTGTAATTTTTGATGCGCAGGGCTATATTGCCACAAACTATCATGTGGTGGAAAATGCGCAGGAGATCTCAGTTTCTCTTTCTGACGGACGTACAGTGGATGGCAAGGTTATCGGCGTCGATCCCGCTACCGACCTTGCTGTTGTAAAAGTAAACGCCGAGAATTTACCGGTCGCCGTACTGGGCGACTCTGATTCGCTGATGGTAGGCGAACCGGCCATTGCCATTGGCAATCCGCTTGGTCTTGAGTTCAAAGGCAGTGTGACTGCCGGTGTTATCAGCGCCCTGAATCGTTCGCTGGATATCGGCGAGCGCCGCTTTAAACTCATCCAAACCGATGCCGCTATTAACCCTGGTAATTCCGGTGGTGCTCTTGTTAACGCCGATGGTGTGGTTATTGGTATCAACAGCGCCAAAATTGCCCTTTCCGGTGTGGAAGGCATCGGCTTTGCCATTCCGATTAACAGCGCCCGGCCTATTCTGCAATCCCTTATTGACAAGGGGAGGGTAGTGAGAGCCTATCTTGGTGTAGGCGCTCTGGATCAGGCTTCGGCTGCCAAGTATGGCTATGAACTTAAGCTGGAAAAAGGTGTATACCTTGCCAAAGTGTCATCCTCCGGACCAGCCTACAAAGCCGGTATGCGTGAAGGTGATATCATTCTGAAAGTAGCCGGCGCCGAAACCAACAGTGTTGCCGAATTACGGGCCGTCCTTGACTCCCAACAGGTAGGCAGCCACGTCGAAGTTGTTATACAAAGAAACGGCAAAAACCAGACGCTCAACGTGCCCCTGGAAGAAATGCCTGCCGGTCAATAAGATGAAAATCACAATTGTTGCCATCGGCAAAATCAAAGAAAAGTATTTGACTGCCGGTATTCAGGAATTCGTCAAAAGGCTAACGCCTTACTGCAAGCTGGACATCCTCGAGCTTGCCGAAGAACGCATGCCTGACAATCCGTCACCGGCTGAAAAAACACAAGCGCTCACCCGTGAGGGTGAGCGCATTTTAAAGGCCGTCCGGCCAAGCAGTTATCTCATCGTCCTGGACGTAGCCGGCCAAGCTCTCGCCTCAGAACAACTGGCAGGCAAATTTGACAGCCTGGCGCTCAGCGGCCAGAGCGATGTGACCTTTGTTATCGGCGGCGCTTTCGGCCTGTCGGCGGAGGTAGCGGCAGCAGCTAAAGAAAGGCTGTCGTTTTCCAAGATGACGTTTACACATCAGATGATACGGCTGCTCTTAGTCGAGCAGGTGTATCGGGCATTTAAGATTTCGCGGGGAGAACCGTATCACTGGTAACGGTGAAAAATGACTTGTAATATAAGTAAATACAAGAATAGTCGAAGTTCCTGCAGGAATGTTTTAATAACTTGCAGGAATTTTATATTTTTATGGCAATTTTGTTAGTTGCTATCTTATAGGACTTTTGGACTCAATAGAACCGTCCCTATGAGTCCTGTATTTTAGCATGGTTGAGAATCAGTTTTCTAGCGTGCCTGCGAAGTATGCAGGCCTGTCAGCAGCGGTGCCAGCCAAGTTGGCGCTGCTTGTTGTAAAATCCGGCGAACAAACGGGAGGGGGAAAGCTGCAGCTGGTAACCCCTTACCATGGGCAGCCGCCAAACCCGACCTGGGAAGGAAGGGCATGGGCCTGCTGACACCAAGGGAGACGCGATCTGTACGGCCAAATATTAGAAAAGCATTAAAAAGTGCGAAAAAACAAAAAAATCCAACAAAAACAGACAAACCTGCTCGACACTTGCCCCTGCCTGTGGTAAAATTTGAAACAGTAAAGAAATACCAGGAATTCGGTGCAGGTGCCCGTTAAGGGCCTAACAGAAAAACCGGTTGAAAGCCGGTGCGGTCCCGCCACTGTAATGGGGAGCAAAGCCATAATATGCCACTGAGACGAAAAGTGTCTTGGGAAGGTTTGGCGGCGCGAGGAGCCAGAGCCAGGAGAACTGCCTGCATGACAATCACCGACAGTACCGCGCCTAAGGTGCGGTGCGTAACCTGCGACAGACAGGGAAGGAGGATTTGCGTGTGCAGTGTGCCGGTCTGCGACCGGTTTTTTGCAAAGAAGCCTTCCTTGTCAGCCGGCAGGGGCGGCTTCTTTTGGTTTAATTTTCGGTATGACCGCAATGGGACCGGCTTTTTTTTCAGCGAAGGCGCAGTCGACCGGCTGCCGCCGCTCTGCTGGTGCGGCGACAGCGGCAGACAAGCTAATATATGACAGAAACAGAAAGTACAGCGGGTACAGGTGCCCTGTGAAAGGGCTCAATAGGGAAGACCGGTGTAAAGCCGGCGCGGTTCCGCCACTGTAAGCCCGAGTTAGCCCTAAAAGGCCACTGGCAGGAGATAAAGCTGCCGGGAAGGCGGGGCTGATGATGAAGGAAAGCCAGGAGAACTGCCTGTACCGACATCCTTGCCGGACCTGCGATCAACAGGGAGAGGATTTGGGGTTTGTGTGAGCTTTTATCCTTACACAAGTCAGTCGAGGAGCAAAGGAGGGAACGGAAGCAGCGCACAAAAACGGGCGGGAACCGGACCTTTTTTCCGGCCTGGCAAGGGAGGGAGCATAAGAGACAAGCTAAATAGCAACATAAAGTGGGGAGAGGTGCCCTTTGGGGCTTAATAGGGAAGACCGGTGAAAAACCGGCGCGGTCCCGCCACTGTAACGGGGAGCAATTTTGCAGCAGTACGGCTAACGTACTGGGTCACTGGAGCGCAAGCTTTGGGAAGGCGCAAACGAGCAATGAACCGGAGCCAGGAGAACTGCCTGTCCAGCGATCACCATAGCAGCGTGTTAGCCTGTCGTTTTGCGGCGGAGAGCGTGCTGCGGCACCTGCGAGCGACAGGGAGGGGATTACGGCAGCACCCGGAAACCGATTTTCCCTGTCTGACGTAATACACTCCTGTAAGGGAGTTTTTTTAGTTTATTATCGTAAAAGCCATCACTAAAGCGTTTATAAGCTAGAAAGAGGAGAGATTTTGCAATGGTACTACATAAATTAAAGGGAAAGGCATTGGCAACAAGTATTGCCTGCGCTTTGGCGCTGAGTATGGCGCCAACTTATAATGCCGTCGCTTATGCGGCAGAGGCGGACAGCGAACAGCAGCAGAAAACAGGTGAAACGGCGAAAGACGCCGATTACGCGCAGACTCAGGAGGAGTACCAACTGCCAACGGTGACAGTGGAAGCGCCCCGTCCTGAATGGGAGTCCAAGCTTTCACCGGGCACCGTCTCCATCGTTCGCCCCGAGGATTTCAAAGGCGAACAAAAGACCTTGCCCGAACTGCTTAAACGGGTACCTGGCGTCCATATTAGGGAGGTTACTGGCACCGGGCAATATACCGTCGTCAGTGTCCGCGGCAGCACTGCTGCCCAGGTGGGCATCTTTGTCGACGGAGTACTGACCAAGCTGGGCGGGGATGCTGCTACCGACCTGTCCACCATTCCAGTGGAAAATGTTGAACGCATTGAGATCTATCGCGGCTACATCCCGGCCCGCTTCCCAGGCGCCTGGATAGGTGGGGTTATCAATATCGTTACCAAAAAACCGCAGAATACCGGATTCTCCCTTTCCCAGGGCATGAGTTCCTATGGCGGCTACACGGGCAGCCTGGGAGTCAATGCCCCGCTGGGTGGTGGCAGTCTCTTCGTGGGTGTCAACCGCGACCAGAGTCAGGGCGACTTCAAATATAATTTTCCGGGGACAGATATATACCGCCACCGTCTCAACAACGGCTATCAGAATACAGATGTGCTGGTTAAGTGGCAGGATGAAAACTGGCAGGTAAAGTACGCCTGGAAGCGCAACTACCGTGAACTTCCTTACAATGTTCTTAATGAAAATTACGATCTGCCCTCTTATTGGGGCAGTAAACAGCCGTCTAAAAAGCTAAATACTGATCAGTCGGACCTGCTAATCGGGCGGCGGCAGACGGATGGCAACTTGGAGTGGGGCTGGCGTTTGACCTACATGGATCAGGATAAAAATTATAAAAATCCGTGGGGCAACAACACTATTTTTGCAAAATGGAGCCACTACCAGTCACAACGTTTTGGTGGTTCCCTGGATGGGTCTTTCAAAGCAGGTGATGCTCACCTGCTGGAGTTCATGGCTAACTATTCCCACGAGCGACTTGATGTCGATGGAGCCGCTATGACTTCTCCGTCTTATGCCTGGGTTAAAGATCACTATACACAAACGCTGGCCGACATTCAGCTCCAGGACACCATCACGCTTAACAAAAAAGGCGACTTCTGGTTTACTCCCAGTGTGCACTGGAATTATTCCGGCGGCATGGGGGAGGCGAAATCCAACTACCTTTGGTGGGTAACTGCGATGCAGGAGAACGCAGACAGTAAATTCACATGGCAGACCGCTCTCAAAAAACAGCTTAATGAGCAGACTACTCTGCGGGCGACCTACGGTACTTACTACCGCTTCCCCAACCTCTACGAGCTGATCGGCGACGGCGCCTTTATCCTGCCGGTCCCTCCCAGTTCGACTGTAGCCGGTGCTGCTGGGCCGGAGCATGGCAGACAGTGGGACCTCGGGATACAGTGGCATGGCGAAACGTTTAAGGCTAAGTCTGACTGGGCTCTCACCTATTTTGGCCGCCATTCGTACGACATGCTTGAGCTGTACCGGATGGGTCTGACCTATATGTCCTACGTGAATGGCGGCGAAGGCAGGGTCAATGGTGTGGAACTGGAAGGTAAGCTTAACTGGGACCGCTGGGATTTGGACTTGTCAGCTACCTATATGCAGTCCAAGGATTTGCAGCGAATAAAAAAGATGTATTATCTCTATCCGAATGGCAACTACGGCAAATCACTGGAGAACTTCGCCCCTAAATGGGAGGGGCTGCTACGGCTGACCTACCGTTTCCCTGGTGAGAGGCTCTCGCTTTTTAACGAAATCCGCTATGTAGGCGAAACGAATGTGGATGATGAGGTTGACTGGAATACCTCTTACACCACGGTCGGACTGGGCGCCAAGTATAAGTTTAGTAAAGACACCAGACTTACCGTAGGTGTCAATAACATGTTTAATAAGGTCCCTTACTGGAAGACGCTGTATACAGGTACTGGATATGATCCCTATTACTATTACGGCACCATGAAGTATCCGCTGGCAGGGCGGACCTATTACGCGACTGTACAGTGGGACTTTTAGGAAATAGTGCAAATAGGCAACAATGATATATTTGGTCAATAATGTGTGTACCGATGCATGAAGGAGGCTTTTTAAGTCCGACTTTCTTATATTTTGTTTCTTCCTGTTGGACGATTATAGGATCAGACCAGGAGGTGAACGATGGAACAACAGAAAATTGATCAACTGACGCAAAAACTGCAATGTACGGCTATCATCCGAACTAGATCCGGCAAAGCACAAACGAGGCTCTGGAGAACTGTACAACGGATGCCGATACTTCGTAGGAACAAAAGATCATTGATGCTCTGGGAAGCTATGTGGCGTTTGCCGCGAAGTGCCGGGGTACAGGCCCCGAGGGCAATAGTCGATAGAAGAAAATCCAAATCTTCCGCCCTGTATGACTCGCTCAGCTTGACCAATATCGGTCTGAAATATGACTTCAACAGTACAATCAAATTGACCGCCGGCGTCAATGACTTGTTTAACAAAGGACCCGAACAGTTGTGGCGCAGAACCGGATACGGTCCATTGGACAGTATCGGCAATATAGCCTATCCGCAGCAGGACCGGACCTATTACGCCACCGTACAGTATTTCTTCTAGACAGAGCCTTCAGCAAAACGCTACATCGCTAAGCCTGGGCGCTATTTTGTCCAGGCTTAGCTGCTTAAATACTGCCAATAGCAATAAGAAATTTAGCTTGAGGGGCTATTCTGGGTGTGTGTTTGGGGTCAGGCTTTGTGTTTGGGGTCAGGCTTGATTTATAGCAAAATTGAGTTGTTTTTCTCGTAATCTTGCAATAGTCGCATAAATCAAATTATTATTAACTCAAGCCTGACCCCTGTTTTCTATTCCGATGGGATGCTGGTTGACCCTACGACGATGTATGTACTAAACAATCTATATCGTATGGTTTTGGCACGGCGGAGATCGTCAATATCTTTTCTGCTGTGGACGGCAGGAAGAGCCTGAAGAATGAAATCGAACAGGGAATTTTGGAACAGATTTTGGCATCGGCAGAACGGGTGGATGTCATCATCGTTGTCTGGGGCAAAGCGGGAGATACTAGCAAAGCGGTTCAGAAAAGACAGGAATATTTTCTGGAAAAGCTTGGCGAGTTCGAGGACAAAATGCAAATGATTGGCTTTCATCCTTTAGCTCCGCGAATGCGACTGAGGTGAAAGTTAGAGACATTTCGCAGAAAGAAAAGTGTGTAATCAATATCGGCAGATACATCAGATAGTGATTAAGTATAAAGTAGGGTAGTCCATCGACCTATCTGGATGATGGGCTATTAGGATTTTTATAATATGTACTATATAGGTCGTTAGCAGGTAAGAACATAACTGAGAAGGGTGTCTAGTGTAAAGTAAGCCAGTTTATGGTAAAATATAAGTAGTAATTTAATTGAGAAATTGGCGTCAGCTCAGAATATAAACTATCTGGGATGGATTTATTAAAATGGCTTGGGAGGTGATTCTACTGGATTATCCTGCAATACTGAAACAAATAGACGAAAAAAAGGCTTTACTGGACAGTAAAAGGCCATTTCCACGCCATACGCTGGAAAGTTTGAGAGAAAAGCTACTAGTTGAATGGACATATCATTCAAACGCTATTGAAGGTAATACCCTAACTTTGTCAGAAACTAAAGTAGTTTTAGAGGGAATCACCATTGGCGGGAAAACTCTGCGCGAGCATCTTGAAGTAATTAATCATCGAGAAGCAATCGGTTATATAGAAGAGATCATCACAAAAAAGGAAGACCTGTCTGACTGGCAGATTAAGAATATCCATGCTATTGTCCTAAAGGGCATATTGCCCGAGAGCGCTGGTGTTTACAGACGAGAAAATGTTTTCATCAGTGGTGCTGAGCATATACCGCCTGACTATGTACAGGTTCCT
Source organism: Sporomusa aerivorans (assembly GCF_041428895.1). Lineage (NCBI taxonomy): Bacteria > Bacillati > Bacillota > Negativicutes > Selenomonadales > Sporomusaceae > Sporomusa > Sporomusa aerivorans. Next base: position 5,779,093 of record NZ_CP156926.1, on the reverse strand, counting down.
GCGCAAATGGCTGAGTTGCTGGAATGGTATAAGGGAGAAGCACAGAAGCTACATGCCGTTGAAAGAGCGGCTATTCTGCATAGCTGGTTTGTTAAAATACATCCCTTTGTGGATGGTAATGGGCGTACAGCAAGATTACTGTTAAACTTTGAGCTTATGAAAAATGGATATGTACCGATTGTTATTAAAAAAGAACAGCGGGTAGAGTACTATGATTCTTTGGATTTTTCCCATGTGAAAGGGGATTATAGCGGATTTGTTAAATTAGCAGCTCAAATTTTGGAAGATACTTTTGATTTTTATATCAGACATATTGGATAAGGTGTATTAATGGTATTGAAAAACAGGTACCTACTACTAGCTACCGTGGACTGACCATTCACGCAGGACGGACCGTAGCGAATATGGATTTGTTTACTCGAAGAGTGGAAAAAGCCTTGTGGAACGAAGATACGCCGTTTGGTAAATGATCGCTATAGCTGAGTTGGTTGATTGTGTTGAATGATTGTAAAGCTGACTTGCAAGGATTACCCAGAGATGCCGCCTAAATGGGCGGTTTTTTCTTGTCTAACTTTAAACGGTAATAAGTGATATAAAAGATATTACGGATACTCTGCATAGCGCAAAATACCAGGTAATTAATATTAAACATATAATTATAAAGAATTATAAAGAATTATAAAAAAATATAAATATTTAAAAATAATGCAGGAATTTGGCGATTTATGGTATAAATATTAAAATATTATTTAATCAAATGATTTGCTGACCGATTAAAATAATTCTCAGATGATAAAGAAAGACAGTTTTAGATTGGTGTTTGGGCAAACCTGATGAAAGCCAGGGACGCAAAGCTATGGGTCTAAGGATGAGATCATCTTAATGTGATTTCATCTATGATAGCCAAGCCGCATTAGTGTATTTTGCTATGCGGCTTGGCTTTTTGTATCATTTCCTTGTAGAGGATGTTTATTATGTTGATGTAGCAGAAGTGATCAGGCAATGTGTGTTATATAGCTTATGAAATATGTATGAAGCGTACAATGTTCGCACAACGAGGAGGTGATCTCAAGAATTATATACAGCCAGATAAAATTTTAGGGGGGTTCATATGGCAGATTTATCAAAAGTCGATTTTGCCTCAGATCAGCATTCGCTACTCAATCGACCTACCCGGATCAAGCGACGCTTTCTTCTCGCTTCTATCACTCTAGCCTTAACCCTTTCCTGGGGCGGGGAGGCGCTGGCTAGCGACGAGATCATTGACACTGAAACTCGTACCATCGCGGCGACGACAGCCTATCCAGGTCAACAGCTTATTGTCGGTTTGAACAACACGGGCGTGCTGACCGTTTCGGGTGGCGGAACGGTCGATAATAGGACCAGTACGATCGGATACAACGCTGGCAGCAATGGTACGGTGATCGTCACCGGCACGGGTTCGACGTGGACGAATCCCGAAGATCTTGATGTCGGTGGGAGCGGTACGGGCACGCTGACCATTTCGGATGGCGGAAAGGTCAACAATCAGAACGGCACGATTGGACACTACGCCGGCAGTACTGGTACGGTGACCGTCACCGGCACCGATTCAACGTGGACGAATAGCAATGAACTCGTCGTCGGCTGGAGCAGCACAGGCACGCTGACCATTGAGAATGGCGGAACGGTCAGCAGTACGAACGGCTTTCTCGGAGCCCGCGACGGCGGCAACGGCACGGTGACTGTCACCGGCGCTGGTTCAACGTGGAACAACAGCAAACAACTCATCCTCGGTTACGTCGATCCGAGCGGCAGTTCAACGGGTGTACTGACCATTGAGAATGGCGGAACGGTCATCAATACGGATGCCCGTATCGGACTTAGCGCTGGCAGCACTGGCACGGTGACCGTCACCGGCGCTGGCTCGACGTTGACCGATAACGGCACCAGCCTTCGTGTCGGCCGGGATGGCACGGGCACGCTGACCATCGCGGAGGGCGGCCTTGTGACAGTCGGCACGGAGACGAACGGTGCGTATAGCGGCACCCTCGCCATTGCTTTTAGTACCGGATCAACTGGCACAGTGAATATCGGCGCTGCTTCCGGTTCCGCTGCCGTCGCAGCGGGAACGCTCAAGGCGGCAGCGGTCGAATTCGGCTCTGGCACCGGTAAGCTGGTGTTCAACCATACAAGCACCAATTACTCCCTTGGAGCCAACATCTCCGGCGCAGGACAGATTATTGCCGAAAACGGCGTAACAACACTCACCGGCAACAACACTTATACCGGCGGCACAACCATTTCTGGCGGCACGCTTGCAGGTATCGCCACCAGCTTCGGCAGCGGTGCGATCGCCAACAACAGTGCTCTCATCGTCGATGGCAGCGGGACCCTGACGAATACGGTCTCCGGGTCGGGCAGCTTCACCAAGACCGGCAGCGGAACGCTGGCGCTCACTGGCAACAATACTTATACCGGCGGTACGACTATCTCTGGCGGCACGCTTTCCGTCACAACCGATAACCTGATGGGTAATGTTGTCAACAACGCCACGCTGCTAATCGATCAGGACACGGATGGCACGTTTGCCGGCAATATCTCCGGCTCTGGCGATCTCGTAAAGGATGGCACCGGCACGGTGAACATGGCCGGTACTCTGACCTATACTGGAGCGACAACAGTGCTCAACGGTCAGCTCGTCGGCAATACGACGGCTCTTGGCGGTTCCGTTGCGAATAATGGACAGGTTGCGTTTGATCAGTCGTTCGCTGGTACATATAACAATGTTATTTCCGGTACTGGGAGCCTGCTAAAGAATGGAACCGGCACCGTTATTCTCACCAATGATAATACCTATACTGGCGGCACGACCATTTCCGGCGGTACGCTGCAAGTTGGCAATGGCGGAACTACGGGGTCGATCACCGGCGATGTTGTCAATAACGGCGTTCTGGCATTCGATCGTTCCGATGGCGTGACCTTGAGTGGACAGATCACAGGAGCAGGCGCGATCCGGCAGCTCGGATCGGGCTTGGTATCGTTAACGGGCAATAGTGGAACGTTCACAGGTACGACCACGGTAGAGGCGGGCTCCCTGAAAGTGAACGGGACGCTGGGCGGCGTGCTGGATATCCAGACAAGTGGCCGCCTTCAGGGCACCGGCACGGTCGGCAACCTCACCATGAACGGGGTAATTGCACCTGGCAACTCAATTGGCACGCTCAATGTTGCAGGTGATATCACGTTCAATACGGGCTCAGTCTACGAAGTCGAGACGAATGCGGCGGGACAAGCTGACAGGATCAACGCATCGGGCACAGCCACGATCAATGGCGGCTCAGTTCAGGTCTTGGCCGCAACAGGTAACTACGCACCAGCGACAACCTACACCATCCTGTCAGCCACTAACGGCGTGAGCGGCACGTTCACGGACGGTGTGACCTCAAACCTGGCCTTCCTCGATCCGTCGCTCTCCTACGATACAAATAATGTCTATCTGCGCCTGACACGTAATGATGTAACCTTTGACGGGATAGGGTTAACGCCGAACCAGATCACCGCCGGCAAAGGAACGGAGAGTCTCACCCTCGGCAATTCCATTTATGACGCCGTGCTAAACCTGTCATCAGATCAGGCGCGTCACGCCTTCGACCAGCTTTCGGGTGAACTCCATGCATCGGTTGCGACAACATTGATTGAAGACAGCCGTTTCGTACGCAATGCGATGAACGACCGACTGAGGGTGAAAGCAAACGCACCCGGTGCCTGGAGCCAGGCATTCGGGTCGTGGGGCCATACCAGCAGTAACGGCAATGCGGCCAAGATGGATCGCTCGACAGGCGGCTTCCTGTTTGGCTCAGATATTCCGGCGTCCGACACCTGGCGGTTCGGCGCAGTCGCAGGCTACAGTCATACAAGCTTTGACGTGAAGGCTCGTAATTCTTCAGGATCGAGCGATAACTACCATCTGGGACTTTATGGCGGCTCGGACTGGGGGCAGCTCGGGTTCCGTTCGGGGTTGGCTTATACCTGGCATAATATTGACACGACGCGCAGCGTGATGTTCCCCGGCTTCTCGGATCGACTGAGCGGCGGTTACCATGCCGGGACGTTCCAAGCGTTCTCAGAGTTAAGCTACGGGACCGAAAAGGGTGTTACGAAGCTCGAACCGTTCGTCAATCTGTCCTATGTGAACTTCGATGCCAACAGTCTACGCGAGAGCGGCGGTGCGGCAGCACTCAACGGATCGGGAGTGTCAATGGATACGCTGTTCACAACGCTCGGCCTTCGTACTACAGCCAGTGTCAATTTGGGCAAAAAAGCGGTGACAGCGCGGAGCCTGTTGGGCTGGCGTCACGCCTATGGTGACACAATCCCAACGGCGACCATGAGCTATGCTTCGGGTTCGAGCGCGTTCACGCTGGGCGGCGTACCCATCGCCCGCGACGCCGCTGTGGTCGAGGCAGGTCTTGACTTCACGCTTTCGCCGACCAAAACGCTCGCCATCTCCTACAACGGGCAGTTCGCCAACCATCTCGTTGATCAATCTTTCAAAGCTAACCTCAGCATGAAGTTCTGAGACCTTGAGGATAAATAATGCGGTTGGTTTTAAGTCCACCAATAAGATGATAAGGTAATGTGTTTTAGGTTTTTTGAAGGGCAATGAGGGCAGACCTCATTGCCTTTTCCTGCACCGTTTGACCTGATACGGAGAACCGTACCACTGGTAACGGCGAGAAATCACTCATTATATAAGTAGATACAAAAATAATCGAAGTTCCTGCAGAATGTTCTAAATAATTTGCAGGAACTTTGTATTTTTACGGTAAATTTATTAGTTGTTATCTTATAGGACTTTTGGACTCAATAGAACCGTCCCTGTGAGTCTTATCCCAATGGTAACGGTGAAAAATGGCCTCAATCCTTCAAAATGCGGGGATGGGGGCGTTTTTTTCGCGTACCTAAGCGAGAAATATAAGTGCCCTGATTGCCCTACGAATGTGGAAAGTAAATGCAGCTTTGGGACGGAGTTGTTGGCATCGGTTTTCAACACTGCCGACTTTCCCGTTGACATTGTTGAAAACTGATGCGTAACCCAGTATAATTTAGATGTTATGGCTTGACTGCTCATTATAAGAATAAGTAATCAGGCTCGACTACCGATTTTTAAATGGTATTCACACTTGGCGAATAATGTGAAGTATTAGATTAAGTAGATAGGCGGATACGTTATGAAAATTTCCAAGAAAGATGCGTTGATATGGTTTGATTTTTTTTCACAATTGCCTGAGGAAGAGGAAATTAGTATAAAACATGAAGAAATAATTTACTCTACTTTTGCGCAAATTGAGGCAGCAATTGATCATAGAAATGATATGTTGATGTCGGAAATTCGAAGTTTAAAAACTTTGGAAAATAGGACTTTTTTTGTAGGAAATGAAAGCAAATTCCCCAAAGGATGCCGTTCTTGTCTGTTGGGTACTGGTTTGAGTGCAATTAGGAAAACGAACAAATGTAATTTAGAGTGTAAGTTCTGTTATAATTATGGCGAACTAGAAGACATTCATCCAGTTGGCGAAGGTATGTGGGAAATTGGCGGCACAAAATTTTACGAGAAGGATATTGATTTGCTTCTTTCCATTTATCAAAAACCCACTGGCATTTCCTACGTTTTTTTAGAACCTTTTATGGAAATTGAAAAATACTATTCGATTATAAAGAGATTTAGTGATGCTCATATTTATCAACATTTATACACAAATGGCACTTTGGCGACAGAAGAGACATTGAAAGCATTAGGTGAAGCCGGACTTAATGAGATACGTTTCAACCTAGGTGCTTCTAATTGTTCGGACAAAGTAATTAAAAATATTGGCTTAGCGAAAAAATATATTAAAAGTGTAGGTATCGAAACTCCAATGACTCCTGAGTTTTTCGAAGTGTTCTTTAAGAAAAGGCAAGCAATCTTCGATACAAAACTCGATTTTATCAATTGTGCGGAATTGCATTTAAATGAGAATAACATAAACAATTATTATGGGGAAAATATGTATATTTCCCGACATGGCTATATATCTCCAATCTGGAGTAGGGAATTAACTCTGAAATTCATGAAAATAGCTGATGAAGGAAACTGGGATTTAGCAGTTCATGATTGTTCAAACTACACAAAGTTTGCAAGAGGGTTAAATTTGAGCAACAAAGCAGGCATGCTGTTCGGATCCAGTAATTATGCCTGTGAATTTTCTATGATTCCATACGAAATATTTATACCAATACTGAATGATGACAATTTCAAATTTATAAATGAAGAAGAATTGCCTGACGACTATAAACCGGAAATTATAGATTTTTAGAATGATGTGTCAGTTAGCCAATACTCTAAACCAAACAGAAGGTTTGAAAACGTCATGAGAGGAATGGTTTTCCCCTTTTTTATTAATGAAAATTAATACCCCGTTGAATTCTTAGCGCTGAAAGACGGCGCTAAAAGGATCGTTTGAACTAAAAAATTCGCCGTTTAACCCGATACGGAGAGCCGTATCACTGGTAACGACGAAAAATGGCCTCAATCCTCGATATAACAGGGGATTGGGGCATTTGTCTTTGATAAATAAAATCAATATGTTGTAGCTTAAAATGCAGCAAGTATTATTAATGTTGCTTTACCCACTATTTCAACTCAATTGAAGGTTATGTTGTTTATTGTGCAGTGGATCGCTGTTTCCTACCTGCCGGCTATTGCCAGTCTGGTGCTGATCTTTGGCCGACTGGCTGACAAATGGTGGATTACAAGAATAGCTTGCTTGGGGAGATCCTGGTGTCCGGTATGAATTATTTAGTTATTAAGTGATAAAATAGTTATGTTACCAAGGAAACATAACTTATCAATCAATACACAATCTACAGAACAACCGTTGATAAGGAGGAGAGAGGAAAGATGAAAATCATCGGATTTATCGCAAGTCCGCGAAAGGAAGGCAATACCGCCTGGATAGTAAACAAAATACTCGAAGGTGCGAAAGAACAGGGCGCCGAAACTCAATCCTGGTATTTCAGCGATCTTGATATCAAACCGTGCTTGAGTTGTTATGGCTGCAAACAGGGCGATCAGGGTTGTATTATCAACGACGATATGCAGAAACTTTATAATGCGCTGGAGCATGCCGATGCCCTTGTTCTCGGCTCGCCGGTTTACATGGGGCAGATGAGTGCCCAGGCGAAGATATTCACCGACAGGTTGTTTGCGCAATTCTCTCCGCGATTCTCGCCGTATTTCAAAGAAAATGCGAAAAAAAAGCTGGTTCTTGTGTTTACTCAGGGTAATCCTGACGCCGGCCTGTTCCAGTTGTATTTTGATTATACGAAAAACATGTTTCAGTTGCTGGAATTTGATGTTAAAGAGGTACAGATCGTTGCCGGTATGCGAAATGAACCGGCGCATGAAAGAAAACATCTGCACACTGTCATGAAGGATATCGGTTCATCGTTGGTTACGGAACGATTCACGGAATAATGAGGATTTTGCAATTGCGGATAAGCAGGGGTATACTTTGGTTTTCTGTGATGTGCGAAATATCTGCTGTTGAGTTCCCCGGGTTGCCTCTCGGCTTCCGCACTCTGGGATGTTTTTTTTTATTGTTTTTGTACAAAATATTATTGGGATATACTGTACGGGTCAACATTTTATCATGGAGGAGTTATTATGGAAACAAGACAAGAGACAAAACGTGATATGTTGGAAAAAGGTGCTGTATTGCAACGGGACAAAAAAACCTATGCTGTGGCACCGCATATACCCGGAGGGGTTATTTTAGATTTCAATTTGATGCGTAAAATTGTGGATGTTGCGGAAAGGTATGGCGCCCAGGCTTTAAAACTCACAAGTGCGCAGCGCATTGCCATTGTCGGCATTGAGGAAGATAAGATTGACCAGGTGTGGGAAGATCTGGGCATGAAAAAAGGACATGCTATTGGTTTGTGCGTACGCAGCATAAAAATTTGTCCGGCAACCCATTTCTGTAAACGGGCCCAACAGGATGCTGTAACATTGGGTTTTGAGCTGGATGAAAAATATCATGGTATGGATTTACCATCTAAATTTAAAATGAGTGTTGCTGGCTGTGCAAATTCTTGTAGTGAACCAGCGGTCAGGGATTTAGGAATTATGGGTACTCCAAAAGGATACACAATCATGATTGGCGGTAATGCTGGCATCAAACCGCGGCTGGCTAACATATTAGCTGAAAATGTGCCGCAAGAGGATGTTTTGCCGTTAGTTGATAAGATTATTAATTATTATAAAGAACATGCAAAGAGTTATGAACGTCTAGGAAATGTAATTGATCGTCTCGGATTTGAAAAGGTCAAGCAGGAGTTATCCAATTAAGAAATAGCAAGAAATGAGCTGATTTAAATGAGTAAAGGGGCGGTTCCTGCGAGTCTCGTTTAGAATTCGCCGTTTGACCCGATATGGAGAACCGTACCTTTTTACACGAATCATATCTTTATCACTGGTAATGGCTCAAAGAGGCTCAGCCAAATGTATTTGGGTGGGCCTTTTTGGTTCTTCAGAGCAGTTCGTAGATCTGGCAGTCAGTCTTATCTGGGATCTGGGACGGAATAAAGAATTCATGGAAGCTATTAGTGATAGGTGGGATGTAATATTTATCATGAAGCGCGGTTGCGCCATCATTACAATTTGAACAGCGGCTGAATATCCGCCAGAATAACCTTCAAGCGCTTTCTGTCGTATTCATCCAGCGGAATGCCGCCGCCTGTTCTTGCATAGGTATTTTCAATAATACCTCGCCGGTAAAGCACTTCTTTGTGCAAACAAACCACATGCAGGGAGGCCATGCTGATAAATGGCAGCATGGTATTGAAAAGCCGATTGGCGCCTTCCATATCGCCGCCCTCCAGCATATTCCAAAGATCGACATATAAATCGATAACAGCACAGGCCGGCATTGTGCCGTCCAAGCCCCGGGCATATTCGTCCATAATATAGATCGCGCCTTTTCCCCCATGCACTGCTTTCAGCTTATTACCGGTCAAAGATCTGATTTTTGTAATGTTATGTCCGGCCGGCACGCATTCTTCCTTGACATAATGAGTTGAGTTGGTTGCATTCACAATCCTGGCAATTAACTCCGGGCTCATTTGCGTACCGAGAGGCGGCATATCATTTTGAATCCATACAGGCCTTCCCCCGGCTATCTCGTCAATTACCTGGTAATACTGCACAATCTCGTCAGGAGAAGCTTTTTTAACATAAGGAGGAAAGGCAATAAGAGAGTCTGCCCCGGCCGCAACCGCATATTTGGCATGATAAGCCGCATGCTCTAATGAAGTGCCGGCAACACCTGCTATAACCGGCACTTTGCCGGCCACTTCATTCACCGTGATTTCTACTACTTGCCGGCGTTCTTCATCGGTCAGGCTATAAAACTCACTTGAATTTACCGGCGTCACAACTCCATGCGAACCTGCCCTGAGACAAAAGCGGATAATATTTCGCAAGCCTGTTTCATCCAAATCACCGGTATTCTGAAACGGGGTTGTTATAATCGGGAATACACCGCGCATATTTACATTCATTCAGGTAGCTCCTTATATACAAAGTAGTGGAATTCTTTGTTAACTGGCTAATCCCATTTTGATCAATATTTCTTTAAGAATGCCCAGATTAGCGCTTGTACAGGGGCCATTCGGCCTAATCGGAACGCCTGCATCAAATATCCGGTCAAGGTTATCAACCGGAGTAACCACCGGGACGATAGCGCCTTTAATAAAACTGACATCCATAACACGTCCTCCTTCTTGACTGATGTATGTTTACGGTACAACACCGGCGCATTGCTCCGTAAAAACAACCGGAAGCCGACAGATTTTTCCATTGTTGCAGTAATATGCCGTACCTGTTCCACTATTAATGCAAAAGTTGTGCCAATTAAAAAAGCATTAAATAGTGAACCCAGGCCATCTTTTTGACCATATTCTGGAGAAATTTATCGCAACTATTGCCGCTATAGTTGCCACAGTTGTTGCGCGTGAAATATTGGCTTGCTATAATAACAACTAAGGTTTTTACCATTCATGACAGTACCATATGTAAGCGGGGAGTAACGACAATGTCCAAAATAGCTTATATCGCTCCGGATAAGTACCTTTTTCTTAAGGGGAAAAAAATTATTCAAGAATTAGGCTTGACTGATACCGTAGATATTTATCTGACAAAATCAAATAACATTGCCGAACTGATCAGAGAACTTCAGAATAAGGACATTGATGTCCTCGTTACTCGCGGCGGAACAGCCAACTTGCTCATTGAGTCCAAGATCAGGATTCCGGTTCTTGAAATTGCCATTACGGCCCAGGATCTGGCCAAGGTATATAAAAAGGCAAAGCATATTACAGGATTGCCTAATCCCAGAATTACGGCAATCGGCTTTAACAATACCATCAAGGCCGTCGCTATGTTTGCCGAGATTCTGGATATCCGGCTGACAGCCCAACTGTTAGAAAAAACGGGTGATATCTCCCGGAAAATTCACGAACTGTCCCCTGACAGCACTGACATTGTCATCGGTGGGGCCAATACGGTAATTCAAGCCCGGAAAAAAGGCCTGAAGGCGGTATATATTCATACCGGCAGTTTCGCATTCCAGTCAGCCTTTCTAGAGGCAAAAAGGATTGCTCTGGCCCGCCAGCTTGAAAAAGAAAAAGCACAGGAGTTTAAAGCATTAGTCGATTATTCTTTGGAAGGCATAATTTATATCAATCGGGAAAAGGTCATTACCATATTCAATCATGCGGCTGAGAAACTGTTGGATTGCTCTGCGCAAAAAGTGCTGGGAGCACAAATTGACTCGGTCCTCCAAATCCAGAACCTGAATACCTGTCTGTTCGACGGAAAAGAAATCTTCGGGCAAATTGTCAAAATCGGCGATCGCTGGATAACCAGCAATCTAGGACCAATCCAAGTTGGTCAGTCGATTATCGGCATTGTTATCACGTTTCAAGATGTTACCCGTATTCAGGAAACAGAGGCAAAAATTCGTAATGAAGTATTTGCCAAACAATTTATTGCCAAATATCATTTGGAGGATATCCTGGGAGAATCCGACAAAATATGTGAAAGTAAAAGGATTGCCCAGGAGATTGCTCCGCTTGATGCTACCGTATTGATTGTCGGCGAAACGGGTACCGGCAAAGAATTGTTCGCACAAAGCATTCATAATATGAGTCGGCGGAGAAACGGTCCCTTTGTGGCTGTCAACTGTGCCGCCTTGCCTGCCAATTTGCTGGAAAGCGAATTATTCGGGTATGTCGAAGGCGCTTTTACGGGAGCAACCAGAAAGGGGAAACCGGGGTTGTTTGAAATGGCTCATCGGGGCACCATTTTTCTGGATGAAATAACTGAAATGGATAAATACGGACAAACCCGCCTTTTGCGGGTATTGCAGGAAAAACAGGTTATGCGCCTGGGAGACGACAAATATATTCCGATTGACGTCCGGATTATTGCCGCAACCAATCAGAATTTAAAAGAAGCCGTCCGCAACGGGCATTTTCGCCAGGATCTGTTATATCGCCTGAAAGTACTGACGATAAACCTGCCGCCGTTGCGCATAAGACAAGGCGATATTCACCATCTTGCACGGCATTTTATGGACTATTATTTACAGCGTCATCATAAGCAAATTGAATTTCCCGCCAAAGCCTATGACGCTTTGACCGCTTATGACTGGCCGGGTAACGTCCGGGAATTAAAGTTTTTTATGGAAAGGCTGGTAGCCACCGCCCGAAATTCGTCTGTTATTACGGAACAGGTAATTTACAATTATTTAGAAGACAGGGAATATGAGCCGGCAGTTCCCTCGTCAATCGATAAGGAGACTGCAGTTATGCAGGAAAAAATTCTGGCTTCTTTAAAACAAACCAATTTTAATATTACAAAAGCAGCTAAAATATTAGGGATTGACAGAAGCACCCTTCACCGCTGGCTCAAAATTTATAACATAGAAGTGAAGAAAACATACTAGCAGCTCGTCACTACTGCAGAGCCTGAAATAATTGAGGCATATGGCAAACTTATGCAATGGGCTGCGACCGAAACAAGATTTAAGCCGCAGGCGAGAGTATTTGTCTCTGTCACAAAATTTTCTGTGCCCGAGACTATCCCTAAAACTGTGTAAACCTCCAAGCTGGTGTAAAATAGAAGCACCGAACTTGGAGGTTTTATTTATGGCCAAAAGAAAAATTACCCCGGAACGCCGCAAGAGAAAGAAAGGACAATTTTAGAAAATGGCTTGGAGGGCGAATTAGTGGCCCCTCCGAGGGCTGGAAGACTTTAAATAGTATCTTTCCTCATCACCTTGTAAAAGTGTCCCATTTTATTAGTTCGCGGACTTCTTCGCCATCCAGCGTATTATTTTTTAATAGCGCACTCGCGATATGATGGAGTTCATCGATATGGTTTCGGATAATTTCCTCTGTTTCACCATAAGCACCTTTGATAATGTCGCGAATTTCTGCATCGATGCTGAATGAAATTTCTTCGCTATGGGTACGCTTGCGGGCAATATCCCGCCCTAAAAAAACCTCTTCACCCTGCCCGTAAATAATAGGCCCGATTGTTTTTCCCATACCATAATCGCAGACCATTTTCCGAGCAATATCGGCAGCCTGCTTAAGGTCATTCTGGGCCCCGGTGCTGATTTCATTCAATACAACGCATTCGGCAACCCGGCCGCCGAGAAAGACTTTTATTTTATCAATGAGTTCGGACTGGGTTATGAAATAGCGGTCTTCCCGCGGAATCGTAAGAGTATAACCGCCAGCAACTCCGCGGTGGATTATCGAAACCTTGTGAAGCGGGTCGGCGTGCTCTAAAAGTAGTGTTACCAAAGCATGGCCAGCTTCGTGATAAGCGGCGATCATTCTGTCTCTCTCGCTCATAACCAGGCTCTTTCTTTCCGGACCGGCGATAACAAGGTCTATCGCTTCTTCCAAATCGGTCATAGTAATCCGGTTTTTACACGAACGAACGGCAAGAATCGCCGACTGGTTTACGAGGTTGCCGATATCGGCTCCGGTAAAACCGGCAGTGCGGCGGGATATGATCTCTAGATCAACATCTTCGGCTAAAGGTTTACCCATCGTATGCACTTTTAAGATTTCCACACGGCCTTTGGCATCCGGTTTGTCTACAAGAATCCGACGGTCAAAACGCCCTGGACGCAGGAGTGCCGGATCAAGAATGTCCGGACGGTTAGTTGCGGCGATAATAATAATACTTTGTGAGGCGTTAAAGCCATCCATTTCGACTAAAAGCTGGTTAAGTGTCTGTTCACGTTCATCGTGTCCGCCCCCTAATCCCGTCCCGCGTTCCCGGCCAACAGCATCAATCTCATCGATAAATACAATGCTTGGAGTTTTTTTTCTGGCTTGTTTGAAAAGGTCGCGAACTCTGGAGGCGCCTACACCAACGAACATTTCCACGAACTCCGATGCACTTGTACTGAAAAACGGCACTCCGGCCTCGCCGGCTACTGCGCGGGCCAGAAGGGTTTTGCCCGTGCCCGGAGGTCCGTAAAGTAATATTCCTTTCGGAACTTTCGCCCCGATTTCACGAAATTTTTTGGGGTGCTTGAGAAATTCTATAATTTCCTCCATATCTTGCTTTGCTTCCACTGCTCCGGCGACATCCTTAAAGGATACGGGGCTTTTTTTGTCATTTTTACGCAATTTAGCTTGGCTTATTCTGTTTGCCATTTGAATGACTACACCCTTTCTTGGATGTTATTGTTTTAGAAAATTAATTATCGTCATTACCGGAGGTATCTATTGCCAAAACTGCAATCTTCCGGTGGTTTCCATGAAGGACACCACCACATTATTGACAAGCATGCAGCACCTCCTTTGTATTTAGTATATGAATTACCTGGTAGATGTGACATAACATTGAACCATATCTGTAACTTTACAGGCAACTCGGATAGATGACGGAGAAATACGTCGCAGGATTATACATCAGGTCAATGGGTGTGAGCCCACGAGAATGGTTTCTGGATAAGGTGAGAGGGATGCCATGCTGAGAAAATTAAAAGAGGCAGGATTATCGATTCGGCAGATCGAAAGAATAACCGGCATAGCACGAGGCGTTGTGACAAGAAGCTGACGGAAAAGGAACGTCCCTAATTGTCCCGTCATTATTGTAATAGTAGTACATTCTTACGGAGGAAAATATATGTCGATTATTCTTGTAATGTTCATCATGGGGCTTATGCTTGGCTTTGTCGGCGCCGGAGGAGCGGGAGTCGTCATTGCTGTGCTGTCTGTAGTGTTTGGTATCCCGCTTCATACCGCACTGGGGACATCGCTGGGGGCGATGGTGTTTACGACAGTTTCAGGCACGTATAGCCATTACCGGGAGAATAACGTCGTCGTAAAATGCGGGGTTGCTGTCGGCATATTTGGTGCTGTAGGGGCGTTTGGGGGAGCAAAATTCGCGGGTTTGCTGCCGGCCGGTGACCTAAAATGGTTGACTGCCGGGATGCTGTTTGTATCGGCGATCTTGCTTGCGATCAGGGTTTATTTCCCTGAATGGATATACTCCTTTGCGAAAGGAGTATCGTCGCCAGCCGGGGCAAAGTTCTGGGGTGCCGCCGGCGGGGTGGGTATAGTCTCGGGAATTATGTCCGGTACCTTCGGGATAGGCGGCATGCCGTTTATTTTAATCGGGCTGTTAACTGTTTTTAACATGCCAGTTCACCAGGCGGCGGGCACAACCATGCTCATTTCTTTGCCTATTGCCCTTTTCGGTGGAATAGGTTATCTTATTAACGGCCACTTGGATTTTAGCCTATTAACTAAGGTTGTTGCCGGGCTGATGACCGGAACCTATATTGGTGCGAAGTTTACTAGACGGTTACCGCCCGTTATTTTAAAAACCACCATGGTAGCCATTCCGGTGATCGGTGGGCTTTTATTGCTATTCGGAACAGTGCGCTAGCAGCGGGTTGGAGAAAGAAGAGCCATCTGGAATCCTCGGGTTATTATCTAAGAAACAGCCCTGATTGTCACCTCAGGGTGCAAGGGAAATTTTTTATCTGAAGTTGACGAAAAGGGAATGTCCCTATTTGTCCTATTTGTCATGCGGTAAGACTAAAGGCACATAATAGCGTTCGGGCAAATGGGCTCCACCAATGGTAAGTGAGCCCCGCTAGAATTCAGAATCGACAAACTCTACTGCTAAAAATAGTTATTATTGACAGGTAGATATGAAAATAATTAATAACTTATATGTTGTTATATCATTTGACACCATAATATGGAAAGTGTATACTATGAATCATAGCAAATAACGCTCGACAAAAAAATAAATCCAAAAGCAATGGCGCTTTAAGGAGATATCCTTGAGCGCTTTTTTCTGTGGAAGAAACAGTGAATTAGCATCAAGGATGGGGTTATTTTTTTCTCGATAAAAGGGATGAAATCATGATTGCAGATTTGGCATTTAAGAATGTATTCGTACACACTGAACATGGTATGGTGAAAGCCGGAGTTGCAGTTAAAGCTGGCAAAATAATTGCTATTGCTAACGATGAATATTTACCGGAAGCTAAGGAAGTGATTGACGGCAAAGGGCAGCATCTTTTACCAGGCGGCGTTGATCCGCATGTCCATTTCCGTGATCCCAGCAAAAATGAACGGGAAACATTTATGACCGGGAGTATGGCGGCAGCAGCGGGCGGGGTTACAACCGTATGTGAACATCCAATTTCTATGCCGCCTCCCTATTCACCGGAACTTCTTAAGAGAAGAATTGAAATAGCGGATCGTCAGTCATTGGTTGATTTTGCTTTTTTTGGGGCGGCAGGGGCTGATAAGCTCGCAGAGATTCCCAAAGTGGCACAGGAAAGCATTATTGCTTTTAAAACTTTCTTTCATGAACCTCCTGAAGGTCGTGACAAAGAGTTTACTGGTCTTACAATGGCCAATGATGCAAAAATTTTTGAAGGGTTTCAAGCAGTGGCTAAGACCGGCAAGATCTTAGCAATTCATGCCGAGAATAATGACATTATTTCTAGTCTGATTAAGAAACTTCGAGCGCAAAGTAAGGTAAGTGGCATAAATCATGCTGAGTCTCGTCCCCCGGTTTCTGAAATTGAGTCGGTAGCAAAGGTGTTATGTTTAGCAGAAGCAACAGGAGCGCGCGTCCAACTATGCCACATTTCTACAGGCGAAGCGGCTGAACTTGTTAAGCAAGCTAAAAGTCGCGGGCAGGAAGTTTATTTAGAGACTTGTCCGCATTACCTGTTATTAAATGAACAGGCTTTGGAAAAGTTTGGGCCTTATGCTAAATGTAATCCGCCGCTGAGAAAACAAGTGATTGTCGATGAACTATGGAAGTATGTTCAAGATGGTACCGTTGATTTGATCGGCAGTGATCATGGGCCTTTCTTGACAGAAGAAAAGGAAACGGGATATAAGGATATTTTTATTGCGCCAGCGGGTTTTCCGGGAATTGACTTGAGACTTCCGCTTATGCTGACTGCTGTTAAACAAGGCAAACTGACTTTAGAGAGAGTCATTGAGCTCATTAGTACCAACCCGGCTAAAATCTACGGTCTTTATCCGCAAAAAGGTGCTATTCGGATTGGGGCAGATGCTGACTTTGTTCTGGTTGATTTAGAAAAAGAGTTTGTAGTGGACAGAAAGAAAGGTTATTCAAAATCTAGTGATATCGCCAGAGTA
Organism: Sporomusa aerivorans; assembly: GCF_041428895.1. Lineage (NCBI taxonomy): Bacteria > Bacillati > Bacillota > Negativicutes > Selenomonadales > Sporomusaceae > Sporomusa > Sporomusa aerivorans. The sequence continues at coordinate 5,762,347 of NZ_CP156926.1, read as the reverse complement.
TATGACGGGTGGACTTTGACTGGATTACCAATGATGACTACTGTGCGCGGTAAAATCGTTATGAAAGATGGCATTGTTTCTGAAGAGAACGAAGCTTGGGGCCAGCTAGTTTCACCCAAAATATAATAATCGCTAAGTCAATGAAGACTTCACTAACATTAGTGAAGTCTTTTTGTCTTTTTTGATAGATAGATGTTTCCTCGTTGAGCTGGCATTAATCTGCAAGGGGGGTGAAATATTGAAAAAAGTACAAACAGTAGCATGCGTGTCTATCGGTCAATCACCGCGAACCGATGTTACCAGTGATTTAAAAAAAGTATGGGGCAATACATTTAATATCCTAGATATAGGAGCCTTAGATGACCTGTCTCACGAGGAAATTACAAGCTTGGCCCCTGTTCCGGGCGAATCAGATTTAATTACAAAATTAAGAAATGGTCAGGCGGTTTACTTATCCCATCATCGGCTTATTCCTCATATAGAGCAGGCCCTCGAAAAATCTTGCAGCGGGGGCGCAGATTGGGCGATCGTCTTATGTACGGGTGATTTTTCCCATTTGAAAAGTTCGCTACCTTACCTTTTACCTAATCCAGTTTTAGCTCACAGCGTAGAGAGTATTTTAAAACCCGATGATAAGCTTACAGTAATTGTGCCTACGCAAGGTCAAGTGACTGAAGCCACTGCAAGATGGTCCGAGCGAGGTTTTGAAGTTTCTAAGGTTATTGTTGAAAGTCCCTTTGCCAATCATCAAGGTTTATTTAAAGCTTTAAAAAATGACCCAGCCTTACAAAAAACACAGGGACTGATTGCTGATTGCTTTGGTTTTGACATTGCATTTATGAATTCCGTAGCCGAGTTTTACGACAAACCGATTTTTATTTCAAGGAAACTCATATCGCATTTATTGTTGGCGATTCAGTAAATAAAAAAATATTATGAGATGGAGTGGATTAAAATGCAAAATGATACAGAAATTTATAATGTTCCTCTAGCAAAAATGTCTATTAAACCTATTCCGGGTCGCGTTGATACCAAAGGAATTGTCAGTGGGGTGCTTATTTCTCTGGCCATGATTGGTCTTATGCAATTTGGCGAAAGATTAGATACAATCTTGTTTGGTGGTTTATTTCCTGTTTCTGGCCGTGTTATCTCCATAACTCTCATTGGTTTAGGAGCCATGATGTATGGCTTGGTGCCAGGCCTTATTGTTGCTGAAATCAATCCGCTTATCTCAACAGCTACCGGTAGCAGCCCGATCGCTCCGTTCTTCTTTATTACCAATGGTTTGCAAGCGATTTCGGCAATACTAGCCAATAAAATTGTGAAAAATGTAGTCAGTCTGAAATATTGTTTTGCGCATAGTATTTTATCTACTGTTCTCATTACGGCTGCCTACATTCCTCTTCATATTTTTTACTTTAAGTTACCTTGGGTAAAGTTGCTTCCCATGTATGCGTTCCAGGGTGCAATTACATTAATAATTCCTCCGTTTTTAATTTATGGCTTATTAAAGACCGTTAGAAGTGCAGGCTTTTTTGAAGAGTAAGCATATTTTAGAGATGCGCTTGATTGAAAGGAGGAAACTATGTCTAGTTATGTTTTAACAACAAGCAATAATCGGGGACCGGCTCTTGCGGAGAAGCATCCTGTGACAATTGCGGCCTGTTGCTTTTCCTTAATTTTCGCAGCCTTTGCTACGGTAGATATAACAGCCTATTTAGTAATGTTAGGAATGTTAGCAGTGGCAGTAGTTGCCGGAAAAATTCCAGCGGGAAATATCGTAAGAATTATTGGTATCGTTATTCCTTTATGTTTTTGCATTACCTCGATTCAAGCCTTAACGCAAGGCGGACCTGCTATCGCCAGTTTTACTTTTGGTAACTATACAATTCATTTATCGCAATCAGGCGTAATCTTAGGTCTAGCAATTACGCTCAGAGTAGTTATTTTGGCGATTACGATGACGATATTTTTTGCACTTGTTAACCCGATGCGACTTACCCGCGCGCTATATGATTTAGGCATGCCGTTTAAATATGCCTATGCATTTACGTTAGCACTTCGTTTTTTACCGCTTATTATTAATGAAATCAGTACAATCAATAATGCGCAAAAATGCCGTGGCTATGATATTGACCGGTGCAACTTTCTCGTAAAAACTTTTAAAATAATCCCTCTTATGACACCCTTGATTATTATGTGTTTAAGGCGTGCTGCATCCATAGCCCTGGCGATGGATTTAAAAGCTTTTGGCAGTATTACGAACAGGACTTTTTTTCTGGAGTTAAAACCTGCAACTGCAGGCGAGAAAGTCGTTGCAGGTTTAAGTATGATTGCATCAGTTACTTTTATTGTTGCTTCAAATATTTTATAAAACATAAAAGGAGGGACGGAGATGGACGCAATAAGAGTAGAAAACCTGGCATTCAAATATAGCAGAAATGCTGAGCCGGCATTGAAAAATATTAATTTAAGTATAAAAAAAGGTGAATGTATCGCTATCCTTGGTGACAGTAAAACAACTTTATGTATGGCCTTGTGCGGCGTTATCCCGCATTTACTTCCCGGACATATGGAAGGAAAAGTTTTCGTCGATGGCCAGGACACTGCGGCGATGAGTGTAAAGGATATTGCGACTAAAGTAGGTGTTGTCCTGCAAGACCCTGAGAATCAATCCTTTAACCTTAATGTTGAAAGTGACGTTGTATTTGCTATGGAGAACATCGGCGTCCCTCCTGCTGAAATGGAAGAAAGATTACGGGATGCACTCGAAACTGTAAGAATGACTCCATACCGTTATAAAGCATCGCATCAGTTATCCGGCGGACAAAAACAACGGGTTGCCATTGCTTCTGTGCTGGCGATGAAACCGGATATTCTTATTCTTGACGAGCCAACACGGGAGCTTGATCCTATGGGACGGGAGGAAATATTTGAAGTCCTACTAAGACTAAAGCAATCAGGTATTACTACTATTATTGTAGAAAACGATCCTCCTCGCCTCGCGCAAATTGCCGATCGTATGGTTTTAATACGAGACAGCGAAATTAAGTGTGAGGAAACTCCCAGAAAATTTTTTAAGCAATTATACGGTGATTCCAGAATTAAACTTCCTCAGGTTTCACAATCGTTCTTGGATACTTTTGATATGTTAGGTCTTAATGAAAATACGGTTCTTCCCATGAGTGTTGAGGAAGGGGTTGAGATATATGGAAAAGTCATTACCAATTGTGAAAGTCGATAATTTAAAATTCGGATATGTAAAAAATGGAATACTCGCCTTAAAGGGTATTTCTTTGGAAATAAACCAGGGTGATTTCATTGCCATACTCGGGCAAAACGGATCAGGTAAAAGTACTTTGGTGAGACATTTTAATGGGTTATTGCAGCCTACCGGTGGCTCCGTTATGGTGAAAGGAATGGATACAAGAACAACACCGGTATCAAAATTGGCTGCCTCTGTCGGGTACGTTTTTCAGAATCCTGACCACCAGATATTCTGCGCGTCGGTATGGGAAGAGATCACTTTTGGGCCCAAAAACTTAAAACTGCCGAAAGATGTGATTGAAGCAAATGCCAAAGAGGCGTTAAAAATCATGGAGTTAGAGGGTAAGGAAAATAGGCACCCGCACAGCCTAAGCCGGGGAGAACGTCAAAGACTTGCTATTGCCACTGTTCTGGCTATTAAACCTGATGTCATTATTCTTGATGAACCGACAGGCGGCCAGGATAAGGCACGGACGGAAAAACTCATGAAATTATTGCAGGAGCTTAACGCTAAAGGGCATACAATCATTGTGATTACCCATGATATTGAGCTGGCAGCGGAGTATGCACAACGGATTGTTGTTATTTTTGACGGGGGACTTTTGCTGGATGGAGATCCTCACGCGGTATTTTTAGAAAAAGAAAAGCTACGGCAAACATTCTTAACAGTTCCGGATATTTTTGCTTTTACCCATACGATTGGCATTAAAGTGCCTGCGTTGTCACCTGCCCAATTTGTAGAGGATTTTAGAAAATTGAAAATGGCCTAGGCGCGTTGGCTGAGAAATAGGTGAATGTATGAATGGAAATTGATATTAATTTAGTAAAAGAGCGAATTGAAAAACTAGATACAATGGGCAAGACACCAAGCAGTGGTACCAGCCGGTTATCCTATTCAGAGGCTTGGCGGCAAGGCCAAGCCTTTGTTACACTTCTCATGAAAGAAGCAGGCATGACTGTAGAACGTGATCCTATGGGAAATTTAATCGGCACTTATCCTGGAACAAATTCCAACCTGCCTTATCTTATGGTTGGTTCGCATTTAGATACAGTTCCGGAAGGCGGTAGTTTAGATGGCGCCTTAGGGGTTATCGCCGCTGTCGAATGTATACGTACTTGGCAGGTAAGCGGCTTTCGGCCCGTGCGAGCGGTGAAAGTTATCGGAACAGTGGAAGAAGAAGGAAATGTTTTTGGGTTAGGGTGTTTGGGATCAAGGTATCTGGCCGGTGAATTGACCCTGGAAAAACTAGCATCATTGACCGATAAACAAGGTAAAAAATTAATTGAACATCTTAAAGACAATGGCTTAGAGAGTGAATTACTTGAGAGTGGCATTATTAAATCAACTGATCTATTTGCTTTTTTGGAGTTGCACGTTGAACAGGGCTACGAGCTAGACTTGGCCGGAGAGCCTTGTGCAATCGTTACTGACATTGTAGGCATCGACCGCCATTGGATTACAATACATGGCCATGCAAATCATGCAGGTACTACGCGGATGGATAGAAGGCGTGACGCATTGGTGGCTGCTGCAATGGTAGTTCAAGAAATCTACAATGCTGCGTACAAGTCTCAAGGTAGTTTTGTGGCAACCGTTGGTTCGTTAAAAATTACACCAGGTGCTACCAATGTAATTCCGGGGAAGGTAGAGTTTACGATAGAAACTAGAGCTGCCCAGAATGATATATTACATGGGGTGCATGAAGTTATAGTAAAACTTTTGCAGAAGGTAGAAGGAAAATATGGTGTGACTACGATCGTAACTGACCGAAAATTTGCTCCGGCTGTAAGCCTAAGCGGTAAGATTATAGACACGCTGTGTAATGCGGCTAACGATGTTAATATGGTTGTAAGAAAAATGCCAAGTTGGGCAGGACATGATGCAAAAATTATGGCTTCGATTACTCAGTGCGGCATGTTATTTGTTACCAGTGTAAATGGTATTAGTCATTCGCCGGAGGAAGCTACACGCTGGGATGATGTAGAAAAAGGAATAAATATTCTTAATCAAGCGATGAAATCGCTAGCATTGAAGCAAAATAGCTAAAAACGGTAGAGATTAGGTCCTTTTGGGCGTAGCGCGCTAGCAATATAAGATTAAGGAAAACATCCCTCAAGAGGAGGCCGGGAATGCAGAGAAAAGTTGGTATTTTGACTATGGGACAATTGAAAAATAGATTTCGTTGAAGCCGTATTGAGTCAAAACGAGTGAATTGTGAATTAGTATTAATGTAATAAATAAATCTGACTAACTAAAATAGCAAATTTTTAATGAAAAGCAACCATAACTTACCCTCTGTGGTAAGCTATGGTTGCTTTTTACGCCAATATTCTTTGATCGAAAATGGTTAGGAGGGAGATTTCTTCCCGATTCTAAATGGTACCGTCAAGATAGTTTCGCAAATTCGTTTGCAATCCATATTAAATAAAATCAGTCAGCACTAAAACCCGACTCAAGGTCGGTAGTTTCTAAGTGTTTCATATTCATATACTTTTTACTGCCCCACTGGGTTCCGGCAACGTGACGAAGGCGGGCGCAGACTAACATGAGGGCAGATTGGCCGTCAGGAAACGTGCCGACTACTCTTGTCCGGCGCTTAATTTCTCGGTTCAAGCGTTCAATCACATTGTTCGTACGAATTCTTGTCCAATGCTCATAAGGAAAGTCTGTGTAAGTGAGCGTTTCATCAATGCTGTTTTCTATCTTAGTGGCAGCTTCTTTGAGCTTCATTTCTCTCAGGGATTGAGCGACCTGTTTGGCCTTTTCTTTGGCAGCAGATTTGCTTTCCTGGGCATGAATTGCTTTAAGCATTTTAGCTACTAGTTTGACTTTGGATCGAGGTACTACTGAAAAGACATTCCGATAGAAATGGACGGTGCAACGCTGATATTTGGCTTCAGGAAACACGTCGTATACCGACTCCAACATCCCTAGGCATTTGTCTCCTATAACCAGATTTACACCAGTTAGGCCACGGTTTTTTAGCCATTTGAAGAACTCTGTCCAACTGGCTTTATCCTCTTTCATACCTTCGGCAGCGCCCAGAACCTCACGATAACCCTCTTCATTGACTGCGATTGCCACAAGTACACTCACATGCTCATATTCACCGCCCCAATTGCGGCGCAGATAAATTCCATCCACATAGATATAGGGATATTTCTGGCCCTGTAAGGGGCGGTTTCTCCACTCTTCTATATGGACATAGGCTTTCTTATTTAACTCGCTGATAGTCGACGGAGATACCTTGGTTCCCCACAAAGCTTCTGTAATATCCTCCACTCGCCGGACGGATACGCCGGCCAGGTACATTTCAATTAGCGCTTCCTCTACGGAGCTTTCCCGGCGGCGATACCGTTCAATGATTGCGGTTTCGAAAGGAATCCCTTTGAGTTTAGGGACTTTGAGAGTCACATTTCCTGATGTGGTTGTCAGACTTCTATCGTAGTGACCGGAACGATAGCCTTGCCGAGATTCGGTACGCTCGTATTTGGCAGCCTGCGTCAGGTCACTAGCCTCCTGATCCAACAGATTATTTAGCGTTTCCTCCACGCTGCTACGTACCAGTTCTTTCAATTCTCCCTTGATGATTTCCTCATTCAACTGTATAATTTCCTTGGACATGTTTGCAGTCTCCTTTCGGTAAATGGTGGTGTGGTGACTTCATTTTACCTTTTGGACTGCAAACTTGTCCTCTTTTTTCTTTTAATTCAATTTGCGAAACTTATTGTACATTATCTCTAAATAGGTGATGGTACTATTGCCGGTATATCGGTGAGCGGCAGTTAGCGTGTTATAATATAAAGAACAAAGTAGTATGGAATCCTAAAGTAACTTTTGGAGAGATTGCTTATGGAAACTGAATATAAGCATTTGCTTATGTGGTATAGTTTAATCGTTGCAATTGTGGGGGATTTTGCAGTTCCCTATATTTTGGCCCGCTTTTACCGTGGTTACAGTCATAAAACCATGCTTATGAGCTCATTGGGAAATCGTAATAGTCCGGTAAAGACATATTACAATGCATGGCTTATCGTTTTGGGTGTGCTGTTGACGATGGCGGCATTTACCCTATATTCGAGGTATGTAACAGTTTCAAAGCCGCTGAGCATTTTTGTCGCCATTCTTGTCTTGATATTTGCACTTGGCGCGGGGCTGATAGCCGGAATGTTTAGCGTAAGTGAAAGCAAAGAGGACAAAACTATTGCTTCTCAAATACACGGTATTGGTTCAGCTTCAGGCTTTACTGCACTTCTCTTTGCACCTTTGTTTATAGCGCTGCTTTCATTCAAAGACAGTGATATCATAGCAGGAATCGTTTGCAGCCTATCCTTTATAGCCGCGTTTCTATTCTTTATGTTTTTTATAATGGCTGAAAAAACTGTATTTGAAAATACGATGATTGCAAGGGAAGGACTATGGCAGAGATTGACATTGCTGTTCATATATGTGCCATTTGGGTATATTGCTGTACAAAATCTGATTAAATAGTCGCTTTGAATGAGGTGGCTGGAGAATTTTCTGTCACTCGGGTTGATTTGGTTTAGGTATTATCATGACTGAGAGATTTTGCATTGTGAGGAGAGAATTATTGACTGCAATTCGGCGGAAGTCCCGCACCGCCATGCAGTGAATTGCATCATTGCCAGGAAAATAAAAGCTTAGAATTGGAATTTGTAATATTGGGTAGGTGGAATGGGAATTTGCGTGACCAGGATAGGGCTGAAAAACAAAATGTAATTAAAGACTTTAACAGTTGGGATCGTAGATATTTACAGACCAAGCAGTTATGGACCCGGAGACCGGATTCAAAATTAATGCAGTATTTTGACTTGGTGAAGATGGGCGAGGTTTTGGATTTAGGCATTGGTGAGGGAAGAAACTCGCTTCCGTTTGCTATGAGTGGTTTTTCAATAGATGGAGTAGATATTTCCGCACCGGCTATAAATAGCTGTAAAGAGAGCTTTGACTCTATGAACCTACCTGTTAATTTGACCATCGGTGATTTGAGGCAATTTCCCGTCAAAAGAAATAAATATACTCTGATCATTGCGGCAAATGTTTTAAACTTTTTTTCTGGTTCAGATATAAAAGCATTACTCGAACCGATTAAATCTGGTATACAGGAAGGCGGCAGTATCTACTTAAGTGTATTTTCAACGCTAGACCCCTAATTTTGAATTTATGAAAGAAAGCAGAGCAGAAATTGATAAAAATACCTTTTACGATGCTGAGAAAAAACTATATATCCACTTTTTTACTAAAGAAGAGTTATTAAGCTGTTTTCATGAATTTGAACTGATTTGTTGTTGTGAGGGGATCGAATATGATAATGAAGAAAATAATCCTCATTATCACGGTGTAATCGAATTTTTCGTTAGGAAAAAATAGAAGGGATGCCCTGGAAAAACGTACAGCTATTAAATCTAAAGCAGGCGGCGAAACTATAGAGTTTGCCGCCTGCTTTGCTGTGGATGCATCCTGGCGCAATATCCCGAGGGTATGGAATTTAAAGGGAATACCGGCAATTATGCGGAAATATATAGCATACAAAATACAGTAATATAGGGAGCAGGTGTCGAATGAGAATTCAATTTTGGGTAAAGTTGATATTTGCAGTAGGCGTAATGGCATTGGTGTTTCTATCAGGACCAATACAACAAACAGTGTTGGCCGCACCTCAGGAAGCCCTGGCGCAAACAGCGGCTGACGACTCGGATGAGGTAAGGCAAAAAGCAGCAGTCGGGGTGAAAGAGCCGGGCTCTATCCTGGCCGAAGTGAAAGTAGGGGGCAAATGGGGCTATATCGATAAAACAGGGGAATTTGTCATACCTGCTGTATTTAGTGAGACCAAGGGGTTTCAGGATGGAGTAGTTGCAGTAAAGAAGGACGGCAAGTGGGGCTACTACAACAAGGGCGGAAAGGTCGTCATTCCGGTGGAATATAACACCGTGAGCCCGTTTGCCGAAGGGATCGCGGCGGTGGAGCATAACGGTAAGTGGGGCTTCATAGACAAGGCAGGCAAGATCATTCTCCCGATTGAGCAGGAAAAGGTGGGAGATTTCAAGGGAGGACTGGCGCCAGTCCGCAAGGATAAAAAATGGAGCTTCTATGACCTGAACGGGAATATGGTCATTCCGCCCCAGTTCTCGGAAGTGTATGGTTTTACCGAAGGTTTGGCGGCTGTCAAAAAAGATGGCAAATGGGGATTTGTCGACAAGACGGGGAAACTTGAGATACCCTGCCGTTTTGATGAAGTCGCGGATTTTGACCAAGGACTTGCCCCTGTGCGGGTCAAGAATAACTGGGGATATGTCGATACAACCGGAAACCTCATAATTCCGGCCAAGTTTGACGCAGTGAACCGATATTTCAAAGAAGGTTTGGCTCCGGTCGTGCTTGACAGAAAGTACTGCTACATTGACCAGAAGGGCAATGTCGTGTTCAAGGCGCCTTACGATCAAGCCGGCGACTTTAAGGACGGCTTGGCAGAGATCCGGGTCATCAAAAGCGGCTTCTCCTTTGGCGGCTTTTTGGGAACAGCGATCGGCGTTGCGGCCGGAACCGGGTCTTCTGGACAAAGCCTGACGAGGCAGAAGGAAAAGCGTGGCTATATCGATAAGACAGGAAATATGGTGATCTCGACTAAGAATGATTATGTGGGCTTATTTTCTGAAGGACTGGCTGTCGTACATGCTCCCGGCGACAAGTGGGGGGCTGTGGATAGGGGGGGGGTGTTTGTAATTCCGGCACAGTATGACTGGATGACGCCCTTCAAGAATGGCTTCGCGGTAGTCCAAACTGGCGAAAAGTGGCGGATTATCAATAAGAGCGGCAAGCTCCTGTCAACAATGGCTCTTGACGATGCTTCGCTGTTCAGCGAAGGACTCGCTGCCGTGAAATTCGGGGAGCGATGGGGTTTTGTGGATACGGAAGGCAAGATGGCAATTCCCTGGAAATATGAAGCTGTGAGCCTGCCGGATAAAAATCAGAGCGAGTTCGTAGATCGAGTCGCTTTCTCGAATGGACTGGCCAAAGTGAAGCTGAACGGCCGCTGGGGGATGATTGACACATCAGGCAGGACAGTGATTCCTCACATCTGCAACGAAGATTCGGACCTCTGGGGCGGCGCAGAAGAAATGGTAACCGTCAAGGTCGATGGGAAATGGGGCTATATGGACTGGAGCGGCAAGATGATCATTGCGCCTCGGTTCCAGGAAGCACGTACATTTACTAAGATCTAGACTCGATGGTTGAGATCGTAAAGTTTGATTGACGAACGCAGGTAGATGAAACGAGGTCAGTGGACAAAAATCCACTGACCTCGTTTGGTTTAGGGCGTCAAAGATTAAAGCGCGGCGAAAGGGGGGGGATCAGCTAGGCGGACAGAGACGATTTACGATATAATATTCGCTGCTGAACGATTTGAAAAAGATTACTGACCACCCAATACAAGCCTAAACCGGCAGGAAAATGTATTGCCATATACCCAATAACACAGGGCATAGCAAATGACATCAATTGATTTTGCGCATTGGTCTCAGTCATTGTTTGCTGCGAAGAAATATAGGTGGTGATTGCTGCAAGAACAGGAAGAATATACAAAGGATCTCTCCCTGCTAAAGTTTTTATCCATAGGAAACCTGGATGGCTGACATAACTAAAATTTCTTAGCGCATAAAACATACTGGCTAAGAAAGGCATCTGAATCATCATCGGCAGACAACCCGCCAAGGGATTTACACCCGAGGTTTTATATAAATTTGCTATTTCTTCCTGTTGCTTCGTTTTGTTGTCCTTATGCTTTTCTTGCAGCTCCTTAAGTTTAGGACCCAGTTCACGCATGGCTTTCATTGATTCTACCTGCTTGACCGTCAGGGGGTAAAGCAACATCCTAATAATTACTGTCAGCAGAATAATGGCTGTCCCGTAGCTTGGGAACCCCATAATGCTTGTAAGGTTATAAAAAAAGGTCAATGCCGCTTGCATGAAGTCACTAAAATAATCAAACAACAATTCTCACACTCCTTCGACGAATTTGCGAATACCGGTCGTAGTTTAAAACTCCAACATAAAGTTTATCTATCATCTCTCCAACGTCATTGTTCGACAAATAATTCACCTTTCCTTTCGCCTCAGAATTCAAATATATAAAAAATACTGCGTGCATTCTCATAATGGACTGAGATATACCTTCCGTTATCTTTTTGAAAAGTTCAGAGCCGTATCGTTCAGATTGGACATAGTATTCTCAGGATATTCCATTATAACCCAAATGCTGAATTCCAATGATGTACATTACTGGGCTGCTCAATTATACGTACTCTTGCCAATACAACAATAGAACCTCAGTCTGACCAAGGTACTACAGTTAATATTGCCTGCATTTTAACTTTTCAAAACACCAATTTAGCATTTCTTGCGTGAATCATTTATAATAAATCCCAATCAGGAATATCAGCCCAAAGTTCCAGCCTGCTTACCAGTGAGCTGCGCCCGCCATGCGCTCAGGGCAGTCCGGGACCCGTCCTGAGTGGAACGCCAGTAATTATATTGAGAAACTTACCGCTATTGAGGCGGGAAGCCAGCTAGATTGGGCTTAGACGGTTATACTTAGAGAATACAAATATATAGCAGGACTTAGCCACCTCCCAATAGAAAATAACATAATTTATCCTGTGACTAACCTGCTCTAAGACTCCCCCTTCTGTAAGCGGGAGTAAGAGCGGATAAGTCCCGGGATAAGGGCAACTAACCTTCAGGTGGGGTTAAAACCCCACCTGAAGCTAAGTTTACTTTATTGAACAGCAGTTATGATTATTTTTATTTTCCAGTGATAGAGTGAGCAGTGAGTAATGCTATAAAGGGGCTTTACTGATATCCTGTCTGGAAGAAAATCTTATTGGATTGCACAGTAGGAAAGGAGTAAACGTAAATTGAAAATCCGTTTGGGCGTAATTGGCGATGAAGCTTGCATAAACATCGTTGAAGAAATCAGCAATGAATATCCGGAATTCTCAATTCGTTATTTTACTTTTAATACCATGGAAGATACCGTTTCTATTATACAAGCGTATGAGGATGAAACCGACATGTGGCTGCTGTTGGAACCGTACGCTTATTTATACGCAAAAGAGTGGGGAGGGTCCAGAAAGCAGCTTTTTCATATTCCGTATCGTGGCGCCAGTCTTTTTAAGACATTATGTGAAATATTTTACAACGCAAATCTTGCTATTCAAGATATCAGTTTTGATACGGTTCCCTATAGTGATATAAAACGTGGTTTGGCAGAGATGAATATCCAATATGGAGATACCATTTTTGTTAATGATTTTTTTGTGCAGACGCCGGTAAATGAAATATTTCAGTATCATTATGATTTGTGGAAAAACGGTAAGATAAAGGCGGCCGTTACCTGTATAGGCAAGGTTAAAGATATGCTGATGGGGGCAGGCGTGCCGGTTTACCGGGTTTTGCCGGTGCGGCTTAGCATTCGGAGCATGTTCTATAATATGTTTCGTGAATTTAATTTACAAATCGTCCAAGATGCGCAAATTGCAGTTCAAGTATTTGAGTTTTGCATTTTGAATGATGACGAAAAGGTGTACTCTACTGATGAAATATATAATGAAGAAATTAAACTGACGCAAAAACTTATTGCTTACGCGAGGAAGGTACGCGGTTCTTTAAAAGCAGTCGGCCAAGGAAAATTTTTTGTGTTTACAACTCGCGGTTCTTTAAAATCCATAACTGACGATTTTAGGACAATTCCCAGCATAGAAGAATTTGAAGCGAGTGAACATAAATTGATTGCATGCGGTATTGGTATAGGTTTGTCGGCCTATGAAGCGGAGTTTAATGCGACAACTGCTTTACGGGATGCCAAACGATACGGCAAGGGCGCTTGGATGATTGTTTTTGATGATAAAACGGTCACGGGGCCGCTTGGAAAAAAGGAACAGCTAACCTATTCGCATTTTTCGGATGCGCTTCAGAATATCAGTTGTCAAACATCAATCAGCGTTGCTACCTTAAGTAAAATCATTGGAATAATGGAGCAAAAAAAGACCGACAGGCTTAGTGCTCAGGATTTAGCACAATATATGCATATTTTACCGCGCAGCGCGCGAAGGATTATCGCCAGGCTGGAGAATTGCGGAATTGCCATAGAAGTGGGGGAGGAGAATCCAAATCCGCGCGGTCGGCCTAGAAAGCTATATTGCATGAAATTGGGACAGGCTTAAAATGCCTGTCCCAATTTTATGCCGGCGCATTATAAGCTTGAAATATTTACAGGTGTATATGTGAATGATATAATAATTACAGTCATGACCGTAAATGAACCCTAAATAGTCCGTGGATGAGCATCGATGTACTGAATACGTTTTTGTTGGGGAAACATTTGAGTTTTGCGACGCTAGTGTATGAAAGAAAAGGAGTGTGATTATGCAAATAGCAGCAGGTGTTTTAATTATTTGCGTGATGCTGTACATGTTGGTTAAACGTTATGAAACAAGAATGGTATTATTTGGGGCCGGTCTTTTATTGGCGTGCGTTGCCGGCAATCCGGCGGGAGCTTTGGCTGAGTTTTCAAAATCAATGAAGCAAAGTAACATATTTGAAGTTATTATAGCTAGTATGGGGTTTGCTGCGGTCATCAAATCCACAGAGTGTGATAAGCACTTAATTGCCGTATTTATAAAGATATTAAAAAAGATGGGACCGTTTTTGATTGTTGGCGTTTCATTAGCAACAACGATTGTGAACATCTCTATTCCTAGTGCTGCAGGAACGTCTGCGGCAGTTGGCGTTATTTTTATTCCACTGCTGATTTCGGCGGGGGTTCCTGCGCCAATTGCAGCGGCTTCCATTCTGGCAGGTTTATACGGCGGCAATCTAAATCCCGGTCATGTACATCCAACGATTGTTGCGGAATTGGCTAAAAGTACGTCTATGACTTTTGTGTCCACGGTTGCAGTACCGCTCATTGCTTCTGTTGTCGCAAGCTCCAGTGTGCTGATGTTAACTTCGATGTGGATAAAGAGACAACAAAAACAAAACGCAAGCACCGAGAAACTGTACGAAAATGAACCAGGCAATCTTGAAAATTTCAAATTAAACTACTTATATGCCATAATGCCGCTTTTTCCGCTAATTATTCTCTTTATCGGCAATACGCAAATGCTTCCGGCGCTTAAAATGGAAGTGTCGCATGCAATGATTATCGGCGGAATTATTACACTCTTGATTACTCGTTCGAATCCGCAGAATGTCACCAAAGTCTTTTTTAAAGGTATGGGGGATTCGTTCGGTGAGATTTTTGGTTTAATTGTTACAGCCAATATATTCGTTGCAGGCCTGCAGGCACTCGGCTTAATTAAATTTTTGATTAATTATATGACTACTTCGCCGGCGATTGCCAAAGCGGCAGCTATCCTGGGACCGCTTGGCATGGCTATTATTTCTGGTTCAGGAGAGGCGGCGTCGATCGCATTTAACAAAGCCGTTAGTGTGCATGCGTCACAATTTGGCATGGATGTAATGCATATGGGGTCATTAGCCGTATTGTCAGGTGGAATCGGACGATCCATGTCGCCTGTTGCCGGTTGCGTTATTATTTGTGCAGGTATTGCAAAGGTTAATCCGCTTGATGTTATAAAATATAATTCACTGGCTATGATAGCTGCGCTTTGTGTTGCAATGGCATTACTCATGCTTTAAGAAGGTAAGCTGGGCTCGACAAGGGAAGGCGGTACAGAAATGAAAGATTCAGTAATTGTAAAAGAGTTTCTTGAACTTGTTAAAATTGATGTGCAATCACGGAATGAAAGAGGGATTGCCGATGTTTTAAAAGACAAATTAACTGCACTTGGCCTTGAGGTTAGCGAAGATGACACGGCGACAAAGGTTGGCGGTAATGCGGGAAATATTATCGCACGCTTAAAAGGGGAGCCGGGTATTCCGGCCGTGCTGCTTTCGGCGCATATGGACCGCGTAATGAACGCTGGCAATATTACTCCGGTCGTTCATGCGGATACAGGTATTATTACGAGCGATGGAAACTCGATTTTGGCAGCTGACAATATTGCCGGTGTGTGCGCCATTCTGGAAGGAATACGCAAAATCAAAGCAAATAATACGCCGCACGGTGATATCGAAATAGTCTTTTCAGTGTGTGAAGAGATCGGAGTTGTGGGTACAAAGCATCTTGATTTCAAACAATTGCAAGCAAGAATTGCCTATGTCTTTGACGCGCCAGGCAGAATTGGGCGTATTATTACGCAGGCGCCGACAAAATGCAAGATTAAGGTTGGCGTACAGGGGCGGAGTGCGCATGCCGGCAATGAGCCGGAAAAGGGCTTGAACGCTATTCGGGTTGCAGCGGTTGCGCTGAGTCGTCTGAAAGAAGGGCGCATCAGTCTGAATACAACTGCAAACTTTGGGTCTTTTCATGCTGGAAACAGTACGAACGTTGTTTGCGATTACGCCGAGATTCTGGGAGAAGCCCGCAGCACTAATGACTACGAAATTGAACAGTATTTGCAAGATGTGAAACAAATCTTTGCAGCCGTAGCAGACGAATATCAGACTGAGATAGAAGTGAGTATGCAAATACTTTACCGTGCCTTTTCGATAAATGAGACGGAGGCTATTGCTCAGATTGCCGCCAGGGCAATGAGGAATGTCGGCATCGAAGCCAATTTTACGTCTGGCGGCGGCGGTATGGACGGCAATCATTTCAATGCCAATGGCATTCAGGCAATTGGCGTAGCATTGGGGTATTCTAAAAATCATACGCCGGCTGAACAGGTTGTCATTGCCGATATGGTGAAATGTGGAGAGTTGATTCAGGAATTAGTGAAAGAGGTATATAGGTCTGTTAACAGCTAAGACGCTCAGACCGGAAATATAGTTGGAGGCGATAAAGAATGTCAATTTCTGTTGTTGCAACTGGAGATTCTTTACTGACGCAACGGTTGCCGCGAAACGATGAAAGTTGCTTGAACCTCAAAGCTCTGTTGGAAGAAGCGGATGTCAGGTTTACAAATTTCGAATTGCAAATTCATGACTTTGAAGTATCTCCTGCTGCTGTCAGCGGCGGAACTTGGGTTGTGGCCCGTCCGGCAGTTATCCAGGATTTGAAATGGCTTGGCTTTAACATGTATGCTTGCGCTACCAACCACGCGCTGGACTGGGGACAAGAGGGGTTATTAACCACCATGAGGCACTTGGATCATGCAGAATGTATTTATGCCGGTGTCGGCAATAACATGGCGGAAGCAAGCCAGCCCCAATACCTGGACACGCGGGAGGGGCGGGTTGCGCTGATTAGTGTATGCTCTACAGGCAAAGACTGGCATATTGCCGGTGAGCAGCGCCCGGATGTTAAAGGCCGTCCGGGAATCAACATGTTGCGATTTAATGCGATACATTATCTGCCAAAAAAAGATATCGAGACCCTGAAAACAATCGTAAATAAAACAGATGTCAACGCCCGGCGCTTGCAATTGGAAAGAGAAGGATTCGCGAAACCGGAAGAAGGTTTCGCCATTGGTGATATTCGTTTTGAAGTCGGCGATAAAGGGTCGGTTACTACGTATAATAAAAAAGATGCCGAGCGCATTGTAAAAGCGATTAACGAGGCGAAACGTCAGGCTGATGTCGTGCTTGTAAGTCACCATGTCCATGAATTTAAAGGGGCATCAAAGGATATATCCGCTGACTTTACACGTGATTTCGCCAGATTATGTATTGACAGCGGCGCTCATGCTTATCTTGGGCACGGACCGCACATCTTGAGGGGCTTTGAAGTTTATAAAAATCATCCGATATTCTATAGCTTAGGCGACTTTATTATTCAGAATGATTCGGTTGAAAGGCAGCCGGCCGATTTTTATGATATTTACGGTTTGGGTGCGGATAATACGCCTTCGGACGGGTTTGATGCACGCAGCGGTTACGGGACGAAAGGGTTGGCAGTGAACCGCAAGGTTTTTGAATCGGTTATCGTTGCCTTTAAAGTGGAAGCCGGAGTAGTTGATTGTTTGGAAATTATTCCGATTACACTCGGTTTTGAGAAAAAGCGAGCAAGAAAGGGCAGGCCGGAATTAGCTACTGCCGAAGACGGTGAGCGTATTTTAAAAGACTTAGCCCAACTTTCGACAGAATATGGAACGAAAATAGAAATTAAAGACGGGCGTGGCTATATACGCTTGCAAAGCTCTTTGTAGTGAATTTTAGTTAGGAAAAAGTAGAAGCTTGCCCCAAGAATAAAAAAGTTAGAAACCATAGAAAGTACGTACTTCCTAAATAATGGGATTAAATACTAAAATTAACTAATTCTTTACATAGTGTTGCTTGTTTTTAAGTAAAATCTACCGTAATATAAAAAATAAGCCTATTCCGGGTATGAATCACCTAGCTGAATACTAATGGGGTGGAGAAAAAGAAAACCTCACGCTGTACATTGTGTTAAATGTGCAGTCGTGTAGGTTTTTTTATCTTTGCTGCCTAAATCTTAAGACAGGGGGTGCCATTGGCAATTATTAGGGCATTTTCGGACAGAAGTAACTAACTCAGGAAAAAAAGGAGACGGATGACAAATGTTTAGGAAAATGATCAATTTTTCGGCTGTTTGTAAATCGATAGTACTTGTTTGTCTCGGAGTGATGCTGCTTGTACCGCTTGCGGCTTCTGCCGCCCCGCCTAAGGCTAACGTTACTAAAGGTGTGAATACTCCGTTTCGGGCTTTGACCGCTGTCCCCAGTTCGGATCTTGTCACCATTACCTGGGAAAATGGACTTGGATCAGTCATTATTGACAAATGGATGCTTAAATCCGACGGAGTTACGCCGGCAGACTGGCTGGGCCGGAAATATGAAAACAAAACCATGCAGGAAGTAATTAATATCGTTTATTGCGATCTGTATGCCACTTCTGCGGACAATGCAAAATCCCGCATGGAAAGCTTCTTCAAAAAAGCGGGGTTTAACTCCCAATGGGGCCACAGCACCGGCTACAAGGGTTATATTTCAGGGACTACGTTTGACCAAATACCAGCCGGGAACGGCTCAACAGGCAACGCTTATTCCGATACGCTGACAGCGCTCACTACTAATAATCACGGGCGTGTGTTTGGCCCGTATTATACCGGCAAAATGTATGTTTTCATTGCTGCCTTTAGCAGAGAAAACATGATAACCCACAGCTTTAATTCTTTTAATGTGGCGCGGGACGCTCTCGCCACCAACCTTACTAAAAAAGCAGGCTTTGCTGCGGGAAATTCATTATTTCTGTACAATCAGATAGCAAGCACTGATGCCAGTAAAACCACAGGTGATCATGACGGATATGCTCAGCATGTGTGGGCCCCGAAATAATTGATGCCAATATCCGGCCACTAAACGACAGGTGCCCCCTCTTGGTACTAATGAGATATGGTTAACGTACAGTTGACAAGCAAGAGGGGGCTAAGTTTACTTTATCTGCCTTCAGGGGTTTGCTTATAGTTCCATAGCTCGCTTTTGGAAAGAGAAACAGCATCCGCTTGGTTTTTAAAGGCCTCTGCAATTTGGCTTTCCTGGCTGATAAGCCCGCCCAGAATGATAGGAATGTTGACATGTTCCTTATACCTTTTCACGATGGAAGGCGCAATAGCCGGCATGATTTCGATGGCATCCGGTCTGTTTTCGGCAATGGCCTCCAGCGATTTTTTAAAGGAGGTTGTATCGATCAAAAATATTCTTTGTATTATGGTTAGGCCTTCCTTCTTGGCTGATCTGGCAACTATGTTCTTGGTGGTAACTATGCCGAATGGATTGACATATTTTTTTAAGAAGCGAAGAGATTCCTTATCATCGCTTAAACCTTTCAACAGATCAAAATGTATGAAAATAGGTTTGCGCCGGCAGTTTTCTTTATATTCCCGGGAAAGCAGCAAATTGATATTGGCATTCAAAAAAATTATCGAGACTGCGTCGGATTGCAGGGCATGATTCAAGTTAGTGCTGTCGCAGGCAGCAAGCACGGTTTTATTAAAAATATGTGCATTCAAAAAGGATACCTCCAGCTAAGCTTTCTTTTTCCTCATTATACCTGAAGTATTTGACTGAAATCCGCAAAGCGAAACATTGTTTACAAGAATTTACCATAAATTAATCTTAAATTAACAGACGAAATGAGCGCGATAAGATAAACTATAAATAAGCTGTTATTGCGCAAATAGAATACAAATAAGTTATACACTTATAAGGTGGAGCAAAGAGAAAACCTTATGACAGAAACAGGAATCATTGGCTAAAAATGATTTGATTGTTTTTGTTATAATGTTGTCTATTTGCTTTTTTTAATAGAAAAATTGATAAGAGGAGAGTTCTGCTGATGAAAAAGAACAAAGTACTGGTTATGCTCACGAGTGTAGTAGTAATGCTTGCGGTGCTCATTGGCGGGTGCGGCGGGAACAAGCAAGCTGCCGGCCCGCAGGGAGGGCCAACCGAACTTACCTTCTATTATCCTATCTCTGTTGGCGGTCCCCTTACCAAGGTAATAGACCAGATGGCGGCGGATTTTAGCAAAGAGAATCCGGACATCAAAGTAACTCCTGTTTATACAGGAAGCTATGCGGAAACCAGAACTAAGATTCAGACCGCACTTCGCGGCAATAAGCCGCCGGAAATGGCGATCATGTTTTCCACCGACTTATTTTCACTGCTGGATATGGACGCCATTGTCGATATTGACAGTTTCATTAAGACCGATAGCGACAAAGCGTATCTGGCAGATTTTTATCCCGGTTTTATGACCAATTCACAAACAGGCGGAAAAACCTGGGGTATTCCATTCCAACGCAGTACCATCATTCTGTACTACAATAAAGATGCTTTCAAGGAGGCCGGACTTGATCCTGAGAAACCGCCGGCCACGTGGGACGAGATGGTCGGCGCTGCGAAGGCGCTTACCAAAGAGGGCCGCTGGGGGCTTGAAATTCCGTCAACCGGCTATGCCTACTGGATGCTGCAGACCTTTGTGCTGCAGCAGAACGGCAATACCAACTTAATGAACTCGGCCGGCAATGAAGTGTATTTCAATTCTCCGGCAGCAGTACAAGGCCTTAAGTACTGGCTTGATCTTTCCCAAAAACACAAAGTAATGCCGGCGAATACGATTGAGTGGGCCACTGTGCCAACCGATTTTCTTGAAGGCAAAACGGCCATGATGTACCATACGACAGGTAACCTTACCAATGTCAAGAAGAATGCAAAATTCAATCTTGGTACGGCTATGCTGCCTGCTAAGGATCATAGAGGCACGCCGACAGGCGGGGGAAACTTCTATATCTTTAAAAATACCTCACCGGAAAAGCAGCAGGCTGCCTGGAAGTTTATCAAATGGATGACGGAACCGGAGCGTGTTGCCCAGTGGAGTATTGAGACCGGTTATGTGGCGACAAGGAAGCAGGCCTATGAAACGGAAACCATGAAGAAGTATGTAAAGGAATTCCCCGATGCGCTTGTGGCGCGTGACCAGCTGGAGTTTGCCGCCGCTGAGCTTTCAACCCATGAAAATGGCCGCGTGACCAAGATCATGGAGGATTGCGTTCAAACCATTCTTACAGCCAGGAAAACAATCGACCAGGCGGTGAACGACGCGCAAAAAGAAGCGGAAGAAGTGCTCAAACCGTTCAAAAAATAATTGTTTAGGCAGTGTTGAGGGATATGTATGAAAAATATT
This sequence comes from Sporomusa aerivorans, assembly GCF_041428895.1. Classification (NCBI taxonomy): domain Bacteria; kingdom Bacillati; phylum Bacillota; class Negativicutes; order Selenomonadales; family Sporomusaceae; genus Sporomusa; species Sporomusa aerivorans. The sequence continues at coordinate 5,741,349 of NZ_CP156926.1, read as the reverse complement.
ACTGTTGCTAATAGCTGTGAGAAGCACTCCCTGCCAGGGGTGCTTCCCCATTCTTTCATTTCTAAGCGGAAAGTAGATCTTCATGCCTGGCTGCTTATTTTTCCGTCTTTCATCTTCCTGGTGCTTTTTACCTTATATCCTATCTGCTCCACGTTTATTGACAGTCTCTATGCCAGCAGTCTTTCCAGTAAAATACCGCATTTTATCGGCACAGGGAATTATCAGCACCTGCTAGAGGATCAGGTTTTCCGGCAGGCAGTGAAAAACAATCTGATTATTGCGTTTGTCACGGTACCTGTGAGCATTGCTGTAGGGCTTTCCATGGCGCTGTTTGCAAACTCGAAAATCAAAGGTAAAAGTGTTGTCCGTGCCGGCTATTTTTATCCGACTCTATTGCCGCTGATTGCCGTTGCTAATATCTGGATGTTTATTTATACGCCCGATTATGGGCTGTTAAGCTATGTTGAGCATGTATTGGGTTTACAGAGTACGAATTGGCTGGGAGATCCGGCAACGGTGCTGCCTGCTGTTATCGCCGTTCTTATCTGGAAAGAATCAGGCTACTTCATGATCTTTTTCCTTTCAGGATTGCAGAACATACCACAGGATATGTATGAGGCCGCCCGTATGGATGGTGCGGGCGACTGGCAAATCTTCCGCAACATAACCTGGCCGCTGCTCATGCCAACCACTCTTTTTGTCGCCATCATTGCCCTGACCAATGCCTTTAAGACAGTGGACCATTTGTACATTATGACCAAGGGCGGGCCTGACAATGCGAGCACCATGATCCTGTATTACCTTTATCAGGTCGGCTTTGAGTTTTGGGACATTGGTTTGGCCTCGGCCATAACAACTGTGCTGGTGGTAGTGCTGCTGGCAATCACCTGCATTAAATTCTTTACTATTGACAAAAGAACGCATTACAGTTAGGAGGAATAGCTAGTGAAAGCTAATATCCAAGGTCTTTTATATAAGGCGGTCATGATCGTTTTGCTAGCGGTTAATGTTATTCCTCTGCTTTGGGTTTTGCGGACGGCGTTTATCTCCAAACAATATGCCATGGATTTATTCAAGCTGGCGCCGGTTACGCTGGACAATTTTCGCAATGTATTCGCAGCGGCGCCGTTTGCCACGTATTATTTGAATACGTTTATCGTCATAACCGGTGTTTTGTGTGTGCAGTTTGTTTTTATAACGCTTGCCGCTTATGCTTTTGCCCGGATGGAGTTTTCCGGGAAAAACACAATCTTTGTTTTGTTCTTAATCCAGATTCTAATAACTCCTGATGTGCTGCTCCTGCCTAATTACAGTTTTCTTTCCTGGCTTAACCTGGTTGACACGCATATAGGCTTAATGCTGCCTTATTTTATATCCGCTTTTGGCATTTTTCTAATGCGGCAAACCTTTAAACAAGTCCCGATTGAACTGGAAGAAGCCGCGAAGATTGAGGGAATGCGAACCTGGGATATTATCTGGAAAATTTATGTGCCGCTCAGCAAGCCTGCTTATATCGCTTTCGCCATTGTGTCAATCAGTTATCAGTGGAATAACTTTTTATGGCCGCTGGTGGTAACAAACTCGGTTGATAACCGGACATTAAGCCTGGGACTGGCAATTTTTGCCCAATCGTATGAAACCGGCGCGCAATGGGGAGAAGTCTGTGCGGCAACAGTTGCTGTCATTGCCCCGTTGCTTTTGATATTTTTATTGTTTGAAAGAAATATCACCGAAAGCTTTGCCCGCTCGGGCATTAAATAAATTAATCCTCTGAAATTGAATTACCAATCTGGCTTATCCCGTTATTTGCGGATGCTATTAGGATGGAGGCAAACATGGCGAACGTCATACTAAAAAATGTTTACAAGCGATATGCAGGTGGCATAACAGCAGTCAATGACTTCAGTCTCAAAATTGAAGACGGGGAATTTGTTGTCCTGGTTGGTTCCTCCGGCTGTGGCAAGTCGACTACTTTGCGAATGATTGCCGGTTTGGAAGAAATATCGGCCGGTGAAATCTATATTGGCGGCCGGCAGATCAACAATGTGCCGCCTAAGGACCGGGACATAGCCATGGTTTTTCAGAACTATGCCTTATATCCGCATATGACAGTGTTCGAAAATATGGCTTTCGGGTTAAAGTACCGTAAAGTTCCCAGGGAGGAAATTAAGCGCAAGGTACAGGAAGTTGCAGGCATTCTTGCGATAGAACATTTACTGGACAGAAAACCCAAGGCCTTGTCCGGCGGCCAGAAGCAGAGGGTTGCTCTGGGGCGGGCGATAGTGCGTGAACCTAAGGTATTTCTGTTCGATGAGCCGTTATCAAACCTGGACGCCAAGCTCAGAGTCCAGATGAGAAGTGAAATCAGCAAACTGCATCAAAAATTGCATACTACCTTCATCTATGTGACCCATGATCAGACCGAAGCTATGACCATGGGTTCAAGAATTGTGGTGATGAAGGACGGCTTCATTCAGCAGGTTGACACACCCCTGGCACTGTATGAACGGCCGGGCAATCTCTTTGTGGCCGGTTTCATTGGCAGCCCGCAAATGAATTTCATCAGTGCAAAACTGGAAAAACAGGCCGATGAGCTGTACCTTGTATTCGGTACAAACAGGGTTAAGTTTTCGAAAGACAAGGTACCCCAACTTGCCGGTACCGACTATATTGGCAAAGAGGTAGTTATGGGGATTAGGCCGGAGGATGTTCACAGTGAAGAAATACACAAAGAAGCGTTGGCTGATAATATAATTAGCGCCAAAGTAGAAGTCAGGGAAATACTGGGAGCGGAAAGCTATTTATATCTGGCTGTTGAAGGTTTTAACCTAATAGCAAGGGTTAGTACAAGGTCGGCGGTAAAAGCAGGCGATGTTATTAAGGTGTCTTTGGATACTAACCGGATTCATCTGTTTGACAAGGAGACCGAGAGAACAATCGTTGACTAGGATTTACCTGGCTGAATCCTGGTTTTTACGAAGCGGCAAAGCACAGACCTGGCGTACAAAACAAGTAAAAGCCTTGCCATGCAAGAAGGAGCATACTTTATGCCATTTGCTCACCATTGCCACTGTTCCTATTTAAAGATATTAGCTATCATCTTAACTGTATTGACAATTTGTTTCACAGCAACCGTTGCTGTCCAGGCAGCAGCGGGCAATACCGTCCGCCTGCGCCTGGTTGATGCCAACAACAGTCCTGTGTCCCGCATCAGCCTGTCAGCGTGGCAGGTTAATGGCCCTTCTGCCCAGGCTACTGTTTACACAGGTCTGGATGGTACGGCTTTATTGACTTTGCCGCCAGGGAAGTATTATTTTACAGGCGATATAACAAACCTAAAAGCCAGGGCAATTTATACCAGAGGTTTGCATAACACTAACGAAACAACCTTCTATTTCATCTCCAAACCGGTTGTTCTCGGCAATAAACCGGAGAACATCGTTCTTACAATTGACAGCGCAGATTATATCAATATCGTCGATATCGCGAAATTACAAGGCTTTCAACTGCATATCAGTCAAAAAGAACTGGGAATTACAGCCAACATCCGTTTAGGCGCCCGCCATAACAGCCTGCGACTATATCTGCCGCTGCGTAAAGAGTATATTATCCAGCAAGTGGCAGGGCTTTCGCATATGCAGTGGCCGATATACGCAACCCCTGGCTCGCAATTTATTCTGCCTTACTAAACGCAAAGGATTGGACAGAACTTAGCCGGCAGCTTAAGGATAAACAAACGCGAGGGTGTTGACTTTGTGAAATGTAAAGTTATTATCTTTTTTCTCTTAGTACAGTTAGCCGTATTGGCTCCGAACATAGTGCCGTTTACCGCTGCCGGACAGGCCGCAACTGCTGCGGAAAGTTTGAATTATGAATTGCTTGATGGCGGCACGGTGGCCATTATCCCGTTAAACAGCAACAGCGTTAATGCCGCCAAGGAGTTTGTTCAACAAGTACAGGCCAGTAATGTTGTCCATGTTGCTGCCATGGTATATGCGCCGCCGGCAGTATCGCCCTATATGGTTCTGTCCGGCAGTTCCCCCGATTTGCAGCAGGCGCTTAGTATGCTGCAGCAGCTGTTGCCGAACCAAACGCCGGAATATCTGATCGTCATAGCAGCCAGCCTGCAGGAATTAACCCATTCACGCTCGAATTATATCGGCCTAAATCCTGTGCCCAGTATTTCGGGGAAGAGCACGGCTGACTGGAGTAAAACGACCGGAACGCCGCGTGTTCGTAGCGACACTCAATATCTGGAGGCTAATTCATCGGATATCCTGACTTTAAATGCAGGCTTAAACAACAGCAAGGTGCTGGTGTCCAGCGAAGTGTATACTCCTAATGGGATAAAAGCCCAAATCTCCAATATAAAAAGCGTCCCGGTATTCAGCACAGATACGCAGGGAAATGTCCAGACACAATTTCAAAATCTTGAGACCAGTATTGCCGTGGTACCGACAATTATCGAATACAAAGGCGGTAAGCCGGAAGAAAGCATTGTCCGCGTTGATGTAGATGTCAGAGTTAGTATTATTTCCGGCAGTTCGACCTTCAAAAGCGTATCGGCGCCGGAATACAGCTCAAAGACCATGACAACTACGCGGATGCTTCCGGCCGACAATCAACGCTATATCATCGGGACCTTTATTACCGATAGTGACACTAAAAATACTTCCGGGATCCCGATCCTCAGTAAGATACCGCTGCTCCAATATTTATTCTCCCAGGAACACATCGATAAGCAGCGCAATACCGCCGTGCTTACCCTCGCGGTACGCCTGCTGCCGCTGCCTTCTGCAACAGAAGCACGGTAGATATTATAATAACTTAGCAGGAAGTGCGGCCGTAGCGACGAACTGTAATGCAAATAAACCTTTAGCAAAAATCCTGCAGCTGCTGAGAGCGCAAGAGTACCCGTGAATTCAAAGGGGGTTGAGTATGATAGATATTAAAACAATTAATGAAATTATAAGTCAGCATGGGTTTCCCTTATATCTATATGAGGAAGATGTCATTTCAAAGCAGGCAGCCATATTAAAAGAAGCACTTCCCGGCTTTGATATTTACTACTCAATTAAAACAAATCCTTACAAGGATATATGCCGGTTTATGAGTCAGCAAGGATTTGGCGCTGATGCAGCATCGGCAAATGAAGTGATCAAAGCACACGAAGCGGGTTTTGCTAGTAAGAACATTTTATACTCTTCACCGGGAAAAACGGCGGAAGATATTATTAATACACTGGACAAAGGTGTCATAGTTGCAGATTCCTATAATGAACTTGCTATGATAAATGAAATATGTGCAAAACAAGGTAAAAGAGCAGCGGTTGGCCTCAGAATCAATCCGGCCTTTTATATAAACATGGATTCTCCTCCCCAAGTATTAGCGGGAATCCCAAGTAAATTCGGCGTGGATGAAGAGAGTCTGCTGCTTAACAAAAGCTTTATTGATAACCTGAAAGCTATAGAGATAACCGGTATACATGTTTATTTGAGAAGCCAATTATTAGATGACAAAGTTCTTTATAATTACTTTAAAAGGGTTTTTGAGCTTGCTGAATTCTGCATTACGCAAATGAATTGGGATCTATCGTTTATTGATTTCGGCGGTGGTTTTGGGATTCCATATACAAAAAATGATCAGACTATTAACTGGATGACGCTCCAGCCTCAAATTCAGGCCCTAATTGATAGTCAAAGGGTTGTCTCTAAAAATAAGGTTAGGCTTATTGTAGAAAGCGGGCGTTTCTTAGTAGGGGCGGCGGGAATTTTTCTAACTAAAATAGTTGATGTGAAGGAATCGAGAGGACAGAAGTTTGTTGTTGTACACGGTGGTCTTAACGGCTTCCTGCGGCCAGCCCTGATGAACGCTTTCAACCAGATCGCACCTGGAAAAATAGACAAACCTTTGGAACCGTTGTTCACTGCAATGAATGCCTTTGAGCCTTCTATCCCGGCAAACGCAGGCAAAGCGTTAGAACTCGTTTCTGTAGTAGGAAATCTATGCACTTCAATGGATTTGCTCGCCAAGGATGTTTACCTGCCTAATCCACGGATTGGTGACATAGTTTGTATTAACAACGCCGGGGCATACAGCTTTACATTGAGTCCCTATGACTTTGCCAGTCACCCCCGTCCACGCGAGATATATATAAATAAAAAGGGAGAGGCTGTTTAAAAATTTATTGACTGCTTGACCTGATACGAAGAACCGTATCACCGGTAATGGCGAAAAATGACTTGTAATATAAGTAAATACAAGAATAGTCGAAGTTCCTGCAGGAATGGTTTAATAACTTGCAGGAATTTTGTATTTTTATGGTAATCTTGTTAGTCGCTATCTTATAGGACTTTTAGCAGTGACAGCTGTAGGTATACTTTGTGGACAATAACGAGCGGGGTGGATGGTATATTCATTGTTCTCTGCTTACAAAGGTAATTAATTCGGATAATTGAAACTATACAGAGAAGTAGTGGAACTTAGCAAAGAGGGAAAGGAGAAAAAGATGGTTGAAGGAAATCAAAATACTTTAGAAAAAGTAATCACCGTTTTACCAATAATACAAGGAGTTTTCGATCATGAAATCGGCGTTTGTATGTCAGATATGCACAATGTTTTGCTGTATAGCCCCGCCAAAGACCTTGATTTTCATACTAAGATCAATTCACCCTTAAAGCCGGGCTCCGCCATTTACCGTCTGATAAAGGAAAGATTACCTTATTTAACTGCACGGATGGATAAAAAACTGCATGGTGTTCCTTACCAGGTAAGAGTTGGCGCTATTTATAACCAGCAAAAGGAAATGATCGGCGCAGTCGCAATTACTCAGTCCACAGACCGGTATGAGACATTGAAGGAGGTGGCCGGACATTTATTAAACAACATCAGTACATTAGCCAGTACTGCGGAAGAGGTAACTGCCCAGTCTCAGGAAATAACAAGCGTTGCTCAGACGCTGGCGCAGGTTGCGAAAGAAGCGCAGGAGCAGGTTGCCGAAACCCATAGTGTCATTAGTTTTATCAAAGAAATTGCCGGGCAAACAAACTTGCTGGGACTTAATGCGGCCATAGAGGCAGCCCGGGTCGGCGAGCAAGGGCGGGGTTTTGGCGTAGTTGCTGAAGAAATCAGGAAACTGGCAGCAAACAGTACGGAATCCGTTGCAAAAATCACTTTAATCATTAGCAAGATTCAGACCGGCAGTACCATGACTTATGGCCAGATTGGCCAGGTCGAAGAAGGCATTGGTCAAGTTGCGCAGGCGATTTCCTATCTGGCAGGGGCAACCCAGGAATTGCGTTCCCTGGCGCATTTGCTGGATGAAAAGGCAGATCAGCTTTAAACAGACTTTCCAATGTCAAGTCGTTGATTCCTTCCCATAATGTGCACTGTGGACAACAACCGTCTTTTATTATTCCTGATTATTAGCCGTGCTATCCAAGGCTAATGGCTTGAATTAATCGAATATTGATACTAGTAAATTATTTTATAAAAAAGTAAACGGGAAAGGAGCAAGCTATGGCACTTATTACTATACCATATGGAAAAACCTATATTGAAACTCAAATTTCCGATGATCATTTACAGGGTGTTTTGATACCTAAGTCACATCATTATAAGGCCGAAGCCGGGGAACAAGACCTTGTCCGCATGGCACTGGAGAATCCGGTTGCTTCACCGCGATTGTGTGAACTGGCCAAAGGGCGTAGAAAAGTAGTTATTATTACCAGTGACCACACCCGGCCTGTGCCCACTAAGATTACAGCTCCGTTATTGATTGAGGAAATTCGCAGGAGTAGCCCGGCGGCTGAAGTCACTTTTTTGGTGGCTACCGGTTTTCATCGTGAGACGACCAAAGAGGAACTACTAGATAAATTCGGCGGGCAGATGGTCAGGGATGAGAAGATTGTTGTACACAATTGTTGGGCTAAAGAAACCATGACTAAGGCCGGCAGACTTCCGTCCGGTGGCGAATTGGTTATTAACAAACTGGCGATGGAAGCCGATTTACTGATTGCTGAAGGCTTTATTGAACCCCATTTATTTGCCGGATTTTCCGGTGGACGTAAAAGTATTTTGCCCGGCATCGTCAGTGATGTAACCGTTCTGGCTAATCATTGTGCCGAATTCATTGCCCATAAAAAGGCCAAAGCAGGAATGCTGACGGGAAATCCGATGCATGAGGATATGATGTATGCGGCAAAGCAGGCGAAGCTGGCATTTATCCTGAATGTCGCACTTGATGCTGATAAAAAGATTATTCGTGCATTTGCTGGTGATTCGGAGCAGGCTCATCTGGCCGGGTGCAAGTTCGTCGAAGAACTGGCAAGAGTCGAGGGTAAAATGGCCGATATTGTCATTACTTCCAATGGCGGTTACCCGCTTGACCAAAACGTTTATCAGCATGTAAAAGCACTGTCCGCGGCGGCGGCTACCTGCAGAGCCGGCGGCGTAATCATCGCTTGTGCTGCCTGTAATGACGGTCACGGCAGCCAGGATCTGTATGAATGGCTGCGCGGCGGTGCCCGCCAGGCAATGGATATAATTATGCAGACCGACAAAAATGCTACTATTCCTGATCAGTGGGCAACACAGATTATGGCCCGTATTTTGCTAGAATACACGGTTATTTTTGTAACCGATCAATGCGATCATCAGATTATCCGGGATATGGGGTTTGAAACGGCTTTTACGGTGGAGGAGGCACTGGCGGCAGCTCAATTAAAGGTTGGCCCCCACTACCAGATTACGGTTATTCCCGACGGTGTGGCTGTTATTGTGCAATAATGATTGTTATATTCAAAGTATGAAATAGGCGGATTACCGAAGTAACCCGCCTCTTCCCGAACCGTACAAGCGGCTTTCAACGCATACGACTCTCCATACTCCAAATGAATTATCGTTACTGGCGATAACGATAGGCTCCCGGTTCTTCGGCGAAATTAATGCTCCATTCAAAGCAGCTTATTTGCTACCAGAATATCTGGCAGCGCAACCAGCCACAGACCCGGCTTCAGTCCACAGGCTTTACCATATAGTCCTGACTCGCCAGGTTACTTGACAGCAGGCGTGGTCTAATCCTGACTTTACCGACATGCTATGGTCTCCCAGAGGATTTCGCATGAGGTAAGTCGGTTGTCTTACATCGCATCGCAAGAGCGATGATTTCTGTAAAATATATATGAAGCGCACAACGTGCGCACTAAAGGATTGATAAAAAAATGGCAATAGATGCAATTTTATTGAAGGCAACAGACAATGTTGCAACTGCCGTACAGGATTTGCAAAAAGGTCAAACAGCGGTAGTCCGCCTGGAGCGTGATATATCTACGGTCATCATTCAGGAAAATATCCCTTATGGGCATAAGTTCGCCTGCCGGCCTATTAACTCCGGGGACAATATTATCAAATACGGTGAGGTCATCGGCCGGGCCACAGCTGTCATTTCGGCCGGCTGCCACGCCCATGTGCAAAATATTGAAAGCCTGCGCGGACGCGGTGACTTACGGAGGGAGAGTTAATTATGAATTTTATGGGATATCAGCGAGATGACGGATCGGCAGGCACACGCAATTATGTGGGTATCCTGTCGGCAGTAGTGTGCGTTAATGAAGTAGTCGAGGCTATCGTCAAACAGGTAGAAGGTACGGTGCGATTCACGCATCATCAGGGCTGTTGCCAGACACCGCTGGACATTGGAATTGTCAATAAAACCCTGATTGGCTTAGGCTGCAATCCTAATCTGCATTCAGTGATTATAATCAGCCTTGGCTGTGAAAGCACTAGCCTCATAGATGTTATCAAGAAAATCGCGGCCTGCGGCAAAAGGGTGGAGCATCTTGTTGTTCAGGACATTGGTGGTGCAGCCCGAACGACCGCTGCAGGCATCCTACTGGCACAGCAAATGGTGGCGGCGGCCTCCCGGCAGATGAGAATACCCTTTCCGATCAGTAAACTGGTGTTGGGAATGAAATGCGGAAGCTCTGACACAACTTCAGGGCTGGTGCCAAACCCGGCTATCGGTGTGGCCTCCGATCTATTGGTTCAGGCCGGCGGCACATCTGTTCTTGGCGAGGTGACGGAATTTATTGGCGCCGAGCATATTCTGGCGGACCATGCCGCTACTAAGGAGGTGGGACAACAGATTCTTAACCTGGTGACACGCATGGAGAAGCGGGCCATGGCAGTTGGCGAAGATATTCGTGGCGGTCAGCCTACCGGCGGCAATATTAAGGGCGGGCTTACCACCATTGAGGAAAAGTCGCTCGGATCTATTGCCAAGGCAGGAACAGCACCGATTCAGGCTGTTTATGAGTACGGCGAACGACCGGCAGTAAAAGGATTGGTAGTCATGGACTCCCCCGGCCGCGAGCCGGAAATTCTAACTGGCCTGGCCGCCGCTGGGTGCAATGTCATCGCCTTTGCCACCGGTAGAGGAGCGCCACAGGGTTTTCCGTTTGTGCCTGTATTAAAAATTACCGGCAGCCGGACCGCCGCCGAGAAAATGAGTGATCACATTGATATAAACCTAAGTGAGGTGATTGATGGCGGGGATAATATTCCCGATGCTGGACAACGTGTATTTGAAGAACTAATACACGTTGCCTCAGGCGCGATGACCAAGGCGGAGATTTCAGGCTATACCAATTCTATGGACATCTATATGCGGGGACCGGTAATTTAGGCTGGGATCAGCCTGTACTCCAATAATTTATCGACTATTTTACTAAGTTGAAAGGGGAATGGAATGTCAACTGTGAATGCACCTACTAAACTTGCCAGTGACACAGAAATGCAACCAACACGGCGCCGTTTTTTTATTGTAGCGGTACTATTTATCGGTATTATGGTAGCCTATTTGGATCGTGTCAACGTTACCGTCCTGGCTGCAAATGATCATTTTCTGTTAGATATGGGGATAAAAGGTCAGCCTGTTCAAATCGGCATGATGATGTCCGCTTTTCTGGCAGCCTACGGACTGGCTAATGTAACCCTCAGTCCATTAGGGGATTATCTGGGACCTCGCAAAGCAATGGCGTTTTGTATTGTGTTATGGACGGTATCGTTATTTATCGGTGGTTTTGCCGTAAGCTTTTCCATGTTTATTACTGCCCGGATACTGCTCGGGATTGGCGAGGGTTTTTACTACCCCATGCAAAGCCTCTTTATAAAAAACTGGTTTCCACCGCAGGAACGGGGGCGGGCTAACGCCGCCTGGATTATTGGTCAGTCACTGGCGCCTGCAATAGCTATGCCGATTTTTACGTATATTATTGGCAACTATAGCTGGCGAGACACCTTTTATATTTGTATCGCCCTTGGTCTGATCCCTTTGTATCTGCTGTGGTTCCACACAAAAGACACACCCCGTGAAAGTAAAAAAGTCAACGCTCTTGAACTTCAGTATATCGAAGAAGGCTTGGCAACAGGGAATGTGCAGGTAAAGGATAAACAGTCATTCCTGCAAAGAATAAAACCGTTTGCCCTTAATTACCGGTACTGGTTGCTAGTGCTTTGGTACGTCTGTTTGCAATTTATGTTTTGGGGTCTGGTATCCTGGCTGCCTACTTACCTGAAGTCCGCCCGCAATTTTTCCTGGACGGAAATGGGCTGGATGGCATCACTGCCATTCATTTTAACAGTGATGACTAAAGCAGTTAACGGCTGGCTCAATGACCGGATCGGCAGGAGTGCTCCCCTCCTGTGTGTAACCATGCTTTTAGGAGCATCATCCATTTATTTAGCAGCCACTGTCTCAGGAAAATATTTATCTGCTATCTTACTCTCTTGTGCTTTTGGTTTTACCTCAATGGCAACCTCTTCGGCCTGGACTCTGCTTCAGGGTCTGATTCCCGCGAAGTCTCTGTCAACCGCTGCCGGTACCATGAATGGCTTAGCCACCGGTTTTTCCTCGTTGTCACCAGTCATAATAGGTTTCTTCATCAGCCTGTCCGGCAGCTACAGCACCGGATTGCTGTGCCTGGTGGGAGTTGGGTTTCTTGCATCATCCATTGCAGCCGTGCTGGTTGCCCATAAGTATTAAAAAGGCTGTGGCAACAGGCATGCCTAATAAATAGAGGGTTGTCGTTCGGAAATATATAATATATTTAAGGAGTCACTATTATGAAAATTACCAGTGTTGATATTATCGATGTAGCTAACGATTTTTCGTCTGCCACAAGCAAGTGGCGCCCGGTGGTAGTAAAGATTAATACCGATGAGGGAATTTCAGGTTTCGGCGAGATTGGTCTGGCTTACGGCGTGGGCGCATCGGCCGGCTTTGGGATGGCCAAGGATCTTTCAAAGATAATCATCGGGATGGATCCTCTGAAAAATGAAGCTATATGGGATAAAATGCAGAAAAAAACATTTTGGGGACAAGGCGGTGGTACTGTATTCACTGCTGCCATGAGTGGGATTGATATTGCCTTGTGGGATATTAAAGGAAAAGCCCTCAATGTCCCTATTTATCAGCTGCTAGGAGGAAAAACCCGGGATAAGATCAGAACTTATGCCAGTCAGATTCAATTCGGCTGGGGAGATGGTGCCGATAAAGCCATGCTGGTGGAACCTGCCCACTATGCCGAGGCTGCGCGTATTGCTGTTGCCGAGGGCTATGATGCAATTAAAGTGGACCCCCTTGCTATGGATTCTCGGGGAAACTGGAATCAGCAAAATCTTTTAGGTGTGCTGCCTGACAAAGTGCTAAGACTCGGTTATAATAGACTCAAGGCCATAAGAGAAGCTGTTGGTGCCGATGTCGATATCATTGTAGAGCTGCATGCCTTTACCGATACTACCTCTTCTATTCAATTCGGGAAAATGATTGAGGATTTAGGCATCTATTATTTAGAAGAGCCTGTGATGCCGTTGAATCCCAAACAGATGAAAAAAGTCGCCGATCATGTCAATATTCCTATTGCCGCAGGGGAAAGGATCTATACAAGGTGGGGTTACCGGCCATTCTTTGAGGATGGGTCAATTGATGTTATCCAACCGGATATGTGCACCTGCGGCGGTTTTACGGAAGTAAAAAAGATATGTGATATGGCCCATGTCTATGATGTAACCGTACAGATTCATGTTTGCGGCGGACCAATCTCTACTGCTGCGGCTTTGCACATGGAAGCTGCCATTCCCAATTTTATTATTCATGAGCTGCACAGATACGCTCTGCTGAAACCGAACACACAAACCTGCGTCCATAACTATATGCCTAAAAATGGAATGTACGAAGTGCCTGAACTACTTGGTCTGGGTCAGGAACTAACTCTTGAAACAATAAAAGCCTCTACCGTGGAAACTGTTAAATAGCTATCAAAGACAAGATATCGAGGTTACTAGTGCTGCCGAACTGGCGTCTTGTGTTGACCACTTTAGCCACATAGCAGACCGCCGGAAAGAGGTATAACCGCCCTCTTTCCGGGCGGTTATACCTCTTTCCATAAAATTGTAGTTGTTTCAGTGAATCCCTTGTCCATATTTAGGAGTGTTAAAATGATTATTTCTACAGAGATGGCTCAAAAAATTGTAGATCATCTTATGGGCATTGTGAACCGAAATGTCAATATTATGGATTGCAATGGAATGATCATTGCCTCCGGTCAGGCAGACCGGATCAATACGTTCCATAAGGGCGGCAAGTTGGCTGTAGACGAGCACCGTGTCGTGGAGATCTATCCGGACGAGATAGACAGTTATACGGGGGCTTTGCCTGGAGTCATGTGGCCGATTGATTTAACGAAGCGGGTTGTCGGAGTAGTCGGCGTGACAGGAAAACCGCAGGATGTCCGTCCGATGGCTAATTTAATCAAGACGGTTACAGAACTTATCCTGGAAAGGGAAATGTTTCTGGCCGATTATGGATCGGAAAACCGGATAAAAGAACAACTGGTAACATTACTTTTCACCGACAACCGGGATATTTCCAAAGATGACATTGTCAATTTAGCCGAGATGGTAAATTATACCTTTAATTTACCGCGTATGGTCACTGTGATCAGACTGGAGCCCAAGATAAACGACAGTGCCTTTGTCAGCCTGAAAAACTTACTTTCCGACCGCATAAGGGAGTGTGTATCGAAAGCGATAAAAGAAGCAACTTTTTTTACCGCTTTCGATATGGTTTTATTTTATAAGAAAGACTTATGCATTCTCAAGTCAGCACCTGATGGCTTTGGAAGCAGAAAGTTCAATACTTTTATGTCAGGTGTTATTGATATATTAAAGTCAGTTCAGCCGCCAATAAAAATCAAAGTCGGAGTTGGCGGCTGGGCCTTGAACGATTCACAACTGCAGCATTCTTACCGTGAAGCGCTATTTGCACTGGGTTATTCAAGTGCTAATACGGTTTGCTCCATTTATGAATTTGACATATTATTGAACTATTTGTTTGATAACAAATGTACAAGTTATGATTCCTGCCTGGCCTTGCAAGAACTGAGGCATAATTTTGATAAAGTCAAGGATCGCTATGATATGCACAAAGTTTTAGAGTGCCTTCTTGCCAATAATCTAAATATCTCTTTAACAGCCAGCCAATTGTTTATACATCGTAATACTTTAAAATTCAGGCTCGAAAAGTTAAAGAAGATTGTGGGTTTGGAACCGTGCCACTCTTTCCATCATGCTATGCTGTGTAAATTTCTATTGTGTTGTGATACAAGAGCAACAATGAGCAAGCTTTTCATTGACAGAAGAATTAATTAATGAAACCAAAATTTTTGCAAAAATACTGAAAGAAAAAGGACTGGAAAGTTATAGTGTATTATGTAAGTTGGTTTTGTTGATAAAAGCCGGATTGGCGTACCGGATTTGAAGGTCAATAAAAGCTGCCATGAATCATTGTGTAATCCAGTCATGCAGGCAAAACTTTTGAATGCTATTTTTAACATATCGGCCTTGAAGGTTATAACTGCAATGGACTATCAGTGATTGAATACGCACACAATTTTCATCCAATCCATCAAGTAAACCAGGAAATTTTAGCTGAGTTTTTCCGGGAATTACAAATTAATAGACTGTGTGTTAGGGAAATAAGCGGCAATACAGTTTGACTCCTCCAAGAAGAATGTCCTAATAAACTATTGCGCATTGTGGACACATCATCCGCGAGTGCCCTGATCACTCACTATAAGTGATGGTTATAATCAAAACTAACAATTTTTAATAACAACACCAATTTGCTATAATGCAATCAAGTCAGCTGCCGAGAATTGCATACTGGTGTGATTGCCTGCACGAAAACAGCAGTCAGCCCTTTTTGAAGTCAAAGAAGACTCTCTTAGATAAGGAGCGTCTTCTTTTTCCTATTACATAAATACAAGAAATGATAACACCGGAGGTGATCGATGTACTTCTTGAATTCGATGAGCATATTGGCTGCAGAATGAATAATACGGGAAGTTAGCCGCCAGGCCTGCGAAGGCACTCACGTCCTTAATAGTTTAAAGCGGCAAAAATCATAAAAGGGACTGTATTGAAACCTTTTGTAGTTTCAATACGGTCCCTTTTTCTTGGTTAGCGCGGGTACTGTAAATATTTTAGGCACTACCGCCAGTCGGTTCTTATTATCCTAACTAACCCAGGCTTATATCGCCTGATGGCCAATAGTCCGTGCTATTTGGTGAGCAGCAGAGGTCCAAAAAGGCTTTCATGGGCGGTGTAATCCATTTTTCCTGATGGTAAATCAATTGCGTTTTCACTTCAAAGCTCGGGCCGGTCCAATTAAGCTCGACCAGTTTTCCGCTTGCCAAATCATCTCTGATGGAGATCTTAGGCAGGATGGTTACCCCCAGACCGCAGCTGGTACATTGTTTAATTGCGCCGACACTGGACAGTTCCATGATTGAGCCGGGCTTTATATTTTGTTTTTTTAGCATCGCTAAGATCAGCGGCCGGTAGCCGCAGCCGGGCAAGGTAAGAATCAGGCACTCTTCAGTAAGATCCTGCGGCTTTATTTTTTGCTTTTGGGCCAGAGGATGAAGCGGGCTGGCTACCATTGTCATTGTTTCGTCATGCAGTGTCTGTACCGCAAGCTCAGGTGCTTGAATCTTGTCGGTAAGGACCATCGCGATATCAATATGGTTGGCCTTGAGTGCTTCGATAAAAGTATCGCAACTGTCTGTTTGGACCCGTATTTCCACGAGCGGGTAAAGGTTGCGGTACCGGCTCAGGATTTGGGGAAGGCGGTAGACACAGAGAGTTTCGGCTGCGCCGATGCTTAAAATACCGCGAAACACGTCCGGTGAAAATTCTCCCTTGGCCTTTTCACATAACAAGAGAATTTGGTTTGCGTTTTCCAGGAACTTCTTTCCCTCAGTCGTTAGTTGAATACCCCGTCCCAGACGTTCGAAGAGCCTCACCTGCAATTCTTCTTCAAGCTGGCGAATCTGACCGGTGATATTGGACTGGGCATAGCCGAGTTTCGCGCCTGTTTTGGTGAAATTAAGTGTTTTGGCAGCTGTACTGAATATTTGCAGTTGGCGTAATTCCATACATACCTCCACTCAGAATGATCGTTTAAAGTGATCATAACAATACAAAACAATCATTTTTTATATAATTAGCTACATGATATACTACAGAAAAAAATATGTCTACAATTTTTGCATCGGATAATAAGTTTTTATACCCTAAGACAGAGTGTGTTTGGAGCTATGGCAAAGTTTTGCACAGGCAGCAATGCGTAAGAGTTATCGTCTCTTTAAAATGGAAGACGGAGAAATATACGAACTCCTCTTTGGCAAATATGGTGCAAAGAGGAGTTTTTATATGACTAAATCAGAAAAGAATAGTCAGTGTTGCATTGCTTGCGGTGGTTGGCTGGTCCTAAATGCCCGGAGGGATAGACTTGCCTAAGTTCTGTGCGCTCATTTTTTGTTGACTTAATACTGCTAGGAACTAACTATTTTAGCTGTAATTGATGATATTTTCATTTAGTTGTATAATTTTTTCAGACATATTTGCAAACACCTTTGGCGTGGTTGCATTGACTGCATTCTCCGTCAGACTGCAAACTTGTATTTCTTTTTTATTTATTTGAATTTGGAGATGGATTTTATATCAACAGTATATTTTTGTTGAGGTGTAGAGAATGAAAAAGCATTTCTTTGACCAAGTATTAAATCATTTGAATTGTATTTCTAGCATGGCTGCCATGGAAAATGCAGGGAGAACCCAGAGGGAAATCATTAATTTAACAGATTATATTCGATTTAGATTAGGAAGTAAAAATGCCATTATCAAATTAAAAGATGAGCTGAAGGCGGTGAATAATTTGATAGCACTTTACCAATCGCGCCTGGGGACAAATCTTCGTTACACAGAGAATATCGGCAATGATGCAAAAGAATTATATTTCCCCAAACATACTATCATGGCTTTTGTGGAGAATAGTTTATTTCATGCTTTCGGGTCTAAAGAAGGAGTGTGGGAGATTTGGCTACGTGTTCTTAAAGAGGATAAGTGCTATATTATTGAAATAGAAGATAACGGCGAAGGGTTCACTGGATTTGAGCCTTTTATGGATGGAAGAGTGCCTGACTCTTCCATATCAGCCGTAATTCGAAATCTGAATGACTACTATGGTTCGCAACAAGAGTTCCTTTCTATTACAAGTAATCAGCAAGGGACGAGAGTACGAATCGGTATTTTACAGTGAAAGAAGAGATCACATGCGTTGCTCAGTTAAAGAATTATGGTACAAGCTTTCTATAAAAAATAAGATTATTTTATATTTCGTGGTAGTAATGCTTCTGCCAAATCTTATGTCTATTTTTACCCAGTTTGCAGTTTATCAAGCCATGAATCATTCCAATGCGAATTTAAATTATTATAACCGGCTTTATCAATTAAAAAAGTATGTTAACGAAAATAAGATTCTTTTGCAAAATTATATTCAATATAAGGATAATCATTCTTGTGAAGAACTGTTGGCAGGGCAGTCATTAATTAGTGAAATGGTCGATGAATTAAGGCGAGAAGTCGATAATGAAAAAATTTATCTTGTGCAAAAGTCAGTAGATTTTTATCTGATGAGCTATTTGGAAGAAAGCAATAAAGCCGTAAACTTACGGCAAAAAGCTGATTCAACAGGGGATTATTATACGCCGTTTTTTAAAGCATTAACGCTCAGTAGATATTTGGAAAATGAAATTAGCGAACTGATTAGAATCAGGCTAATTGAAGGGAATCAGCATTTTACTTCTACTATGGAAGAAGTGAATGTTGTAAAAAATATATCTGTCACGGGCAACCTTGTCGTTATTCTTCTGATCCTGCTGTTTGGCTATATTTTTACAAATTATTTAACAAAACCTATTCGGCAATTAGCTGAGGCGTCTAATCAAATGGCGACAGGAGATTTTAATATCGATCAGATCCATGTCAAATCGTCGGATGAAGTCGGTATATTAGCACATAGCTTTAATAAAATGAATGAAAATATTAAGCAACTTGTAAAGGATTTGCAGGAGAAGTCGCGTGTTGAAAAAATGCTGCATGAGCAAGAATTAAAAAATGTTGAGATGGAAAAGCTGCTAAATGATGCAAAATATACGAGTTTGCAATCGCAAATAAATCCTCATTATTTATTTAATACGCTTAACATGATAGCAAGAACATCCATGTTTGAGAATGCGGAAAAAACGACAAGACTGATTCAGTCATTAGCCAAGATGTTTCGATACCACTTGGAAGATCACTCCAAGGCGGTTTCCCTAAAAAAAGAAGTAGACATCGTTAAAGAGTATATTTTTATCCAAAATGAACGGTTTAGCGACCGGATTCGATTAGAAATTATATGGGATAATCATTTGGATATGGAAAATATCTACCTCCCTTGTTTTTCTATTCAACCGCTGGTGGAAAACGGAATAATTCATGGATTGGAGCCATTGGAGCGGGGTGGAAGACTGCGAATTAGGATATATTCTGAGGATGGTCAAGTCATAATAAGTATTGCAGATAATGGGACGGGCATTTCAAAAAATAAATTACAACATGCTATGGGTGTACAGAGAAAGGAAGCAAATAAGGGTATTGGTATTTCCAATGTGGCCAACCGTTTAAAACTATTTTTTCACACAGATTGTTTGACGATAAGAAGTAAACTGGGCTTAGGCACAATAGTAAAGATAGTGATTCCCATCAACAGATAGAAAGAAAATTAGAGGAGGACAACAATGTATACGCTACTTATTGTAGATGACGAGCAAATTGAAAGAGAAGCTCTAAATTTTGTTGTACAGCGGGAATTTCAGGATATACAAGTTGTTGATGTGGCTGTTAGTGGAAGAGATGCCATTGGAAAGGTAAAGCAGTATTACCCTGACATCCTCTTTATGGATATAAAGATGCCTGGTATCAATGGCTTGGAGGCGGCTAAGCAAATTAAAGAATTTCACCAGGAATGCAAAATTATTTTTATGAGCGCATTTGACTATTTTCATTATGCGCAACAAGCCGTTAAAGTTGGGGCTATGGATTTTATATTAAAGCCGCTATCCGACGAGCAGGTGGTGGAGAGTTTAACTAGGGCAATTCATGAAATTGATAAAGTATCTGTAGCCAATCAATTAGATGAAAGGGAAAATCGAGGTTCATTACAAATCGATAAGACGGCTGCTCTGATTGAAAAAACATGCGATTATATAGGCGAAAATTATGCACAGGAAATTACGTTAAAGGAAATGGCTGCTATGGCAGGCTATACAAATCATTATTACAGCAAAATGTTCAAATTGTATAAAAAACAAAATTTTATTGATTATGTAACTTCAATAAGAGTAGAAAAAGCAAAGGAGTTACTACTTCACTCCTATCTATCCATTAAGGAGGTTAGCGTGATTGTTGGATATGGAGATCAAAATTATTTTACGCGTGTGTTTAAAAAAATAGAGAATATGACTCCTACAGAATATAAAGACAAAATAGTACTAAAGAATTGATTATTTTGTGCTAAAAAGAGAAAATTGACAAAAAATTCAACAATAAAGTAAGCGAGCATCACAATTTAGTGTAGAGATATCCCACTTCCCATCCAATATAATAAAAATGCAAGATTAACCAATAATTTGATGATTGTAAATGTTCGGAAAATATAAACAAAAAAAGGAGTTGCAGTGACAAATGTTAGTGGTCATCAGTGGTTAATTTCTGCTTATTTTTCTTGCAAGAAGAAATTCATTATTTAGATTACAGGATGGGTGCCTATTTTGTCATAAGAAAGAAGTGGGAGGTTAATCATGCATAATCAATCGCCGAAAGCTAAGTTGCCCCAGTATATCGCTCTTGGTGGCGGTGTTGCGGTAGAGTGGTACGATTGGAGTATTTACGGTCTTATGTCTGCGTTTCTCGGACCTCATTTTTTCCCTAATGTAGACCCTGTTTTGTCTACACTGTCGGCGCTTGCGGTATTTGCGCTCGGCTTTGTGGTACGTCCAATTTCCGGAGCTGTTTTAGGGCCTATTACCGACCGTATCGGGCACAAAAAGGTGCTAATGTGGTCTATTGGCGTGATGGCACTGTGTTCATTGGGCATTGGTCTGATGCCATCCTATGAGAAACTAGGAATTGCTGCTGGAGCTTTTATTCTTATTCTTAGACTAATTCAAGGTATCTCGACAGGGATTGAACAACCGGCGGCAAATGCAGCAGCATTGGAAATTGCCAGTCCGGGACGTCGGGGATTCTTTTCCGGAGTTGTTAATGGGGCCTTCAATCAAAGCGGTAACTTACTTGCGTCCCTCGTTTCTTTCTTAACCAGCATGGCGCTGGGAAAAGAAGTGATGGCTGATTGGGGCTGGCGAGTACCGTTCATTATTGGTGCCCTTCTGGGGCTCATCGTTATGTACACCAGGAGGCATTTGCCTGAGACCGGAGCGAGTGTGGCCACAAATCGCAAATTAGAATCCACAGCAAAGGTTTGGAAAGAAATTTGGAAGCATCGCTTGGGCGTGGTTGCCATTATCTTTGTGACGGGTGGTAGTATGATTGCCAACTATATATGGATAACAGGCCTTCCTAATTTGGCTAATGCGACTTTTAAAGAAAATTCAACGGAAGTGTTTGGCATAACAACGGCATTTATGGTGTTGATGGTACTGGCCGGACCCGTTGTAGGATATCTGGCAGATCGTTTTGGTTCTTCGCGTGTATATTTAATTCTTCGTGTGATGCTTGTGCCATCGTATTTTATTGTTCTTTTTTATTCTCAACCTGGTATGGAGCAATTTGCCGTGGTGATGCTGGGTGGTGGGATTATTCTAGCCTTGAACCAAACACTGTTTAACTACATTACAGCTACACTTATGCCGCAGGAGATTCGTACGACCGGCATTGCCATTGGGTATGGTATTGCGGTCACTGTATTTGGTGGGACAGCCTCGTATTTGCTGGTTGCAGCACAGAGAGCAGGACAGATGGCATTATTTCTTACGTATGGTGCTAGTGTTTGCGCTCTTAGTGTAATTATCTATATATGGGCTCATCGCCGTGGGCATGTTGTAGGAGTAGAGTGAATTTACCTAGCTGCTGGCAGGAATAAATAGTCTGATCTGTACCCGGGCTTGTGTTTTGAAATGAATATACATTATAGGTAAGGTAGGTAATCAAAATGATAAATGCTCCATCCATAGCAAATTGCAATCTTTTAGAGATGGGCAAACAAATTGATGAACTCGTATCTGGCAATGTCACATTTTTGCATATTGACTTGATGGATGGTCATTATGTCCCCAATTTGGCTTTTCCAATTACCATAGTGAAGGAAATTAAAACAAAGTACCCTCAATTAGCTTTAGATGTCCATTTAATGGTCAGTAATCCCCAAGACTACATAGATCGACTTAAGGAATATGGAGCTGATTACGTAAGCTTTCATATTGATAGTACAAGCTTTTCTGTTCGACATCTGAAAAATATTAGAAACCTTGGAATGAAGGCAGGCATTGTGATTAATCCTTCCCAACGTATCGATATCATTGAGCCCTTAATTGATTATCTTGACTATGTTGTTTTAATGACCGTGGAACCCGGCTTTGCAGGTCAAAAGTTTATGGAAGGATCTCTAGAAAGACTGGAAGAATTAAATAGACTCAGGGAAAGATATAAAGCTTCGTTTTTAATCTCTATTGATGGAGGGGTCGATTATCCTAAGGCCATCGAAAGTTTAAAAAGGGGAGCGGATATTTTAGTCACAGGTATATATGTTGTCTTTAATCAGCCTGACGGAATAACGAATGCATGTTTTCGCTTTGACAAAGAAATGAATGGCATTCAATCATGATCTCATCAAATCTCCTCCAGCTTTAAAAGGGGGAGATTTCCCCTCTCTCTTTTTCTACCTGGCTTTGGTAAGCTAAAGTTAGCTCCGTTTCCCTGGGTGATTTAATTATTTACTTACTTAATCAGCATGGAGGTAAAGCAAAATAGCAATGAAAGATAAGCTCTCTATGGTTACAATCATTATCCTGGTAATCGCAATGATCTTGCTGGGGTGCGGCAGGGGGAATCAAGCAGGTCCAGCTAATAATGTAGAGACAGATGGAGCGAAATCGACTCCTGCAAAAGAGGCGCATATTATTGCATTGAGCTTGGGGCATGAACATTCAGCTGACAGCGAACGTCAGGTGGTAGCAGCCAAACTTGCAGAACTGGCAAAAGAAAAGTCGCATGGAACGATCCTTATTACTCTTTTTCCGCAAGGAGGTCAGGAGGTTAAGCAAATTCAATCCGTTCGCTCAGGCACGCAAGGGATGATGATTGTCTCCTCTGCTGCACTGGAGAGTACGATTAAAGAGTTCTCCCTTTTCGACTTGCCGTATTTATTTGATGATGCAAAGCAAGCGGATAAGATATTAAAGGGAGAGGTTGGGAAAAAGTTTCTGGGAATGTTAGCCCAATATAACATGATTGGGCTGGGATTTGCGTGGCCAAATGAGAGGAATCTGTTTTCCAATATACCAGTATATCGCGCAGAGGATTTAACAGGATTTAAGACACGCGTCATTCAAGCTCCGGGGTATGTAAAATCCTATGAAGCTTTTGGTGCATATCCTTTACCGATGGCTTATGGAGAAGTTTTTTTGGCAATGCAGCAGGGTTTGGTAGACGGCGCGGATGTTCCACCCGATCAATTTGTAGAGAATAATTTCATTGAAATATCAGAATATTACAACGAAACAAAGATGCACTATGTACCGATTGTTATTGCTGTTTCTAAATTGACATGGGATTCCATGACTTCAGAACAACAAGAAGCTTTACAGCAAGCTACAGATGAAGCGCTTGCTTTCGAAGCTGAATATAATAAAACCTATTATGACAAGTATTATGAGAAAATGAAGAAAAAGGGAATCAAAATCATAGAGCCGGATACTGAAAGTTTTAAAGCAGCTTCAAAAAGTGCCTACAATGATATTCTAAAAGATATTCCAACTGGACAAGAGCTTTTAAAAGCTGTGGAAGCGGCAAAAAATGAATAAATTTTCTTGCCTTCTGGATAGTGAAAATGCAACACAGGCGATATTGAAACCTTCTAACCGTGACATACTTTGCTCGATTTCATTGCCAGTTGTCAATTGGAGAGTAAGACTATCTGTAAACTTTGTACTTCTCAAACAACTACAGATCCAATATTTTAAAAATAGATAAAAAATCCTTGACAAAATTTTCTAATAGGATTTATAATTTGAATATATTCAAATATTGAGGTGTACCATGGCGAGAGTTCCCCAGGATCCCCAAATACGAGTCACTGAAATTTTAGGTGCGGCCGAATATTTATTTACTGCTAAGGGCTATTGCGGCACAACCATCAGCGATATTGCCAGGCACATGGGCGTCGCGCAGGGAATGTTTTATTATTACTTTAAATCCAAAGAGGAAATCCTGGAGTCTCTACTGGATCGTCAGATGTCTTACTTTGTTTCAGAAGTAAAGGATATGGTTAATACCAGTATTCCCGCTTCAGAAAAAATCGGACGCCTGTTCCAGATCGTAATAAGTAATATTCACGATAAAAATGAAGCTTTATTTCGTATTGTTCAGGACGAGCACAATTTGCATATTAAAACCAAAATAGCCCGCCAGTCAAGAATTGCACTAACTCCGTTAATATTAGAGATCATTGAAGAGGGAAGTGCTGCGCAAGAATTTACGGTATCACACCCCCAGGTTTCACTGGATTATTTACTCTTTACCAAAGAATTCTTAATTAACACCTATCATGTAACACCTGATGAACTCTTGTCGCCATGTCTGAGGATGGCGGAAGCTATGATCGAAAAAATTTTAGGAACGCAGGAAGGGACGATACATATTATATTAAAGCAGGATGTATAAGTATTTTGCTTTCAGGAGGGCTGCAAGTATTATGGATTCATTTACTAAGGAACTCTCTGAAGTAAGTATTGCGATAAAAAAATGTAAAAATCGGCGCATGCTGGAACGCTATGAAGCGGTAAGGCTATATTTAGAAGGTCATGATATTGTCCACATATCCAGCACCTCCGGCCGTTGCCTAAAAACGATTTATAATTATCTAAACGCATATCAAGCCGGTGGCCTTGAAGCACTCAACATGAAACCATCATCAGGCCGGCCTGCCATGCTTACGGCCGAAGAGAAACAAATTGTAGTAGATGTTTTGACGAATAACGCTCCCAGGGATATCGGCTTTCAAAGCGAGATTAACTGGACGTCCTCTATTGTTAGAGAATGGATAAATTCCACCTTTAATGCGAAATATTCACCAAGCGGCATTCGCTTTCTGTTACACGAACTTGGTTTTACCTGTACTCGGCCAAGTTATTATAAAAGTACCGGTACTGAACAGATCTTGCAGCTAGAACCCCCAAAAAACGGAGTTTTTAATAGCATCCAGTAAACAGTAATAGTATTATTGGATTAATCAAAACAACAGATGAGCAATTCGCTACCTTCACAACTAGGACTAGCGTTTTTTTTAAACCTATTAATTGAATGCGTTCAAAATGCTTGTCCGCTGTTGTCAGGAGCACCTATCGGCCGCTTTGACTCATGAACGAACCGAAGATTCAGGATAGCAATGAGGAAAAAGGCGGCCAATACAACCGGACGATATAAAGTGCATGTACACTTTGACGGGGCGGTTTACTACCGGCTGAATGCTGGTAATGACGCTGTTTTGAGAGTACCCAATTTACGTCAAAGTTAAATTCGTTTACAACGAGCTGACTAACGAGTCAATATCATGAGGAAACTTGGTCACTCAGAAACATTACTCTTTAGAAAGCTCGTAGTATAAATAAGACAATCTAAGGAGGAAAAACAATGAAAAGACAAACTTCAATGGCTCTGGCGGCAGTATTTGCCATGAGCGTAGCAGGAACGGCCCTGGCTGCGCCTGCTAATCCCTTCGTTGACGTACCTGCAAAACACTGGTCCTATGACTCTGTCAACAAGCTGGCCCAAGCCGGTGTAATTTCCGGTTATGGCGATGGCACCTACAAAGGCGACAAAACTCTTACCCGCTACGAAATGGCTACTATCGTAGCTAAAGCTATGGCTAACGCTGACAAGGCTGACGCTGAGACCCTTAAAACCATCGAAGCTCTGAAGGCTGAATACGGCGCAGAACTTGCCAACCTCGGCGTTCGCGTTGACAATCTTGAGAAAAACGCTTCCAAAGTAAAATTTACCGGTGAAGTACGTACCCGTTATGATTATCAGGACAGAAACAGCGGCGAGACCTTCGACAGCACCAAAGAGGCAAACCGGCTCCGGTTAAACATGGAGGCCCAGCTTGATAAAAATGTTACTTTCCATGGCCGTTATGAAGCTAATACCGAGTGGGGCAACGGCTCTGATAATGAATCCAAGTTGACGCAGGCTTATATTTCCGGAAAAGTGGGCGAAGTAAACTACAGCTTTGGCCGTCAGCCTGTATGGCTGGGGCAAGGTATGATCGCCGATAACGAGAGCAATAACGATGGCTTCTTCTTAAGCGGCGGCAATAAGGTTAAAGTAACTGCCGGCGCCTTTAAAAAGGACGCAGAGACCTATGATAATAAAGATATAGATGCCAATTATATCGCCGCAAATATTGACGCCCAACTGAATAAAAACCTGAATTTGACGGCATCCTACCTTGCTGACAAAGATGACAATTATTATAAAACCACGTCGGCCGGATTAAAGTATTCAGGCATTAAAAACTTCACCGTCACCGGTGAGTACGGCGAAAATGATTCGGATGCGGCTAATGGCAATCATAACGGCGATGCCGCCAAAGCCTGGATGGCTCAGCTTAAATACCGCGGCGCTGAAAGAGACAGAGTCGGCTCACTGGGAATCTGGGCAGGCTACAGAAGCGCTGAGAAGGGTTTCGATCCACTCGAATTAACTACGCTTGATGCCGGGCGGAATTATGATGACACCTATGGGATTCTTGACAATGTTAAGGGACCTGAGTTCGGGGTAGAATATACCGTATTTAAAAATGGCATACTGACAGTACAGTATAACGATTTGGAACTCAAGAATCCTACTGCCGGTCAACAGAAAGATAAAGAAAGCTTCTTTGCTCATTTAAAATACTGGTTCTAATTATTTGCGACAGAAGGGGCTGCACGAAATTTAGAGAACTCCTGCCAATCCATGTGGATTTGGCAGGAGTTTCGCTTTGTATGGTAAAAGTACAAAGTGGAAAGGTATATTTTATGCATTATATAGCAAAAAACGTTGCTTGCATTATCAGGAGGAGCAGAATGAAGAACAAAGAAATTCATGTTATTTACGGCAGGCAGCCGGAGAAAATGGTATATGAAGTTTTGGAAAAGATGGATGTTGCCAAAGCGCTTACACCTGAGATGACGGTAGGCTTGAAGCCCAATCTGGTAGTTGCCAGGGAAGCAGCCTCCGGGGCAACTACTACCCCTGAAATTGTCGAAGGGGTTATTCGGTATCTGCAAGATCATGGGATCAAGAAAATTGCTATCCTGGAAGGTTCCTGGGTGGGAGACAGCACCAAAAAAGCTTTTGAAATATGCGGCTATAAAGATTTGGCGCGGCGATATCAGATTGGTCTTTATGATTTGAAGGACGACAGTTTTGTGGTAGTCAAGGTGGGCGATCTTGACATCAAAGTCTGTAAAAGAATCACTGAACTGGATTATTTAATTAATATGCCTGTTTTAAAAGCGCATTGCCAAACCCTTATGACCTGTGCGCTTAAAAATCTAAAAGGCTGTATCCCTGACAGCGAGAAACGCCGTTTTCACAGTTTAGGGCTGACGAAACCGATCGGTTATCTTGGCAAGGCTGTTGTGCCTGATCTTACTATAGTGGATGGACTGAACGGCGACCTCACCTTTGAGGAAGGCGGCAATCCTGTGGAGATGGCTCGAATCATCGTCGGTTACGATCCGGTGTTAATTGACGCGTATGCGGCCGAATTGCTGGGATATCGGATTGAGGAGATCAAATACATTCCTGTGGCCGCAAGCCTGGGAGTAGGGTCGGCCGATTTAGCTTCCGCCGAACTGTTTGAGTATGACATGGGGTATAAAAAAGCCGGACAGTTTAAACCGTCCGGAAAAGCGCAGCGATTGGCGCAAAAGGTGGAGGCCAGGGAAGCCTGCTCCGCCTGTTATGGTACATTGATTCATTCTTTGCAGCGTTTAGCGGATAATGGCACCCTTGGCAGGCTGAAGCAAAAGATCTACATCGGTCAAGGAATGCGGGGACAGAATTTAACCGGACTGGGTATCGGTAATTGTACAAAAAGCTGCAGTACTTACATTCCGGGTTGTCCGCCTAAAGGAAAAGACATTGTTGCTTTTTTGGAAGAGAATTTGTGAGGCTGATTTCCTGGTACTATTGATTTTTATAAGGAGAAATTAAATGAAAGAATATACCGGATTGATAGCAGAATTTCATGATTATTTTACCCGGGATGCAAATGCCTGTGTGAGTTTGGGAGTCGATAAGCACTTGGATGATTTGCCTGATCCCAGATTGGAAGCGGCTGCGACGGAAGTGAGCGCGGGGGAGGAATTACTGGCAGCTCTGAGAAGTTTTCCCCGGGACGGTCTGACTTTTGATGAAAAGCTGGATTTGGATTTGGCCGCCATGGTGGTAGCGTTTGCCCTCTTTCAAAATACCTATACGTTTAATGGCAAAACAGCCCTGGAACAGACGCCGACCGCGGGTGATGACATCAGTGACGGGCTGTTTCTAATGTTCATCAATGATCCCCGCCCGGCTGAGGAAAGGCTGCGGAATATCACTGCCCGGCTGGAAAAGGTACCTATGTATCTGGCTCAATTATTGAACCGGCTGGATACGCCTGTAGAGCGCTGGGTAGCGATTGACATAGAAAAGGTACAAGGGCTGCCCGAGTTATTTCAAACCATCTGCGATTGGGCGGAAGAAGAAAAATTCCCCGAATTTGAAAGATTAGCGGCCGCGCGCAGACAGGCGGAGGCGGCCTTGGCTCATTACACCGGAAAATTACAGGCAATGCCGACAACAACCAACTTCTTTATTGGCGAAGAACAGGCAAGAAAGCTGATACAGCTCCGGGGAATCGATAAATCTTTGGAAGAACTGCATAGCATGGCGGCAAAGTTTCTGCGGGATACAGCGACTGAATTGGAACAACTGCGCTGCAAACTGGCCGGTAAATATGGTCTGAGGCCGGGTACGACAGTTGAGGAACTTCAGCATTTTTTAAATCAGCAGTACCGGGTAGACTTAAAGACCAATTCTTTAACCGATGTCATTGACCGGTATAAGCAGGAAAGAGAGAAGATTCTTGCCTATCTTGAGGAAAGACGGTTATTTCCCATTTTCGCAGAGCAAGATATGCTGATTATGCAGACGCCGGCCTTCATGGCGCCTTCGATTCCCGCCGGGGCAATGGTTTCTCCGCCTCCTTTCCGCAAGGGAACAAAAAGAAGTATGATTTATTTGACGTTAAGTGAAGAACTGTTGGATGAACATACTGAGCTTTCTATTCCTTCGATGATGATTCATGAAGGGATTCCCGGACATCACCTGCAGCTTGCCGCTGCAGCCAACCATCCGTCTGTTGTCCGCCGGCACTTTGATGCTCTTGAGCATGCGGAAGGCTGGACCACGATGCTGGAAGACTATATGCTGGATATCGGCTATATGGGCGAGCTGACTGATGAAGCCCGTTTTATTGCAAAACGAGATATTGCCCGGCTGGGCGCCCGGGTCGCGATTGATTTATATTTTATGACAGGGGATGTACGGTATCTTGATGTCGGAATCGAAGTAGACGTATCTTCCAAGGATCCCTTTGAGAATGCCGGCAGGCTTTTGCAGAAGGTTACCGGTTATGTTGCCGGCCGGGTTCAGGCTGAACTAAACTGGTATTCTGAGGAGCGGGGATATCCTCTATGCTATCTGGCCGGAAATAAATTAGTCTGGAAGTTAAAGGCGGACATGATAAAAGCTCAAAAGGGTAAGCTGGAAGGTCTGGAACTCGATCGGGAATTTCATAGCCTCTACTTGCAATCGGGAAATATGCCACTGAGCTTTTTGCGTAGGGTATTTGAATATGAGAAGCTGGTTAATAAAGGCTTGGATACACCCTATTAACTGGCTATTATACCTGACGCGCCGGACACGAAAGTGCGCTCCCCCTGGCCCGGAAGCGCACTTTTCCTGTGTTCTTCAAATTTACTTATCCATCATACCGTTTCCATAAATGGCCACAAGGAGTTTTTGCTGGCCTGCTTTTCTGGATATTAGCAATATCTATACCAAAAGAGAAAAAAGTAACAATGTACTTTGTGAAAAGCATTGACAAGCTTTGTGTACTTAATTTATAATATACCTAAAGTTAAGAAAATTATAAATTATAAATTATAGAAATGCCTATAGCTATTAGATATTAGGGGGCAAAACTCTATTTGAGTTTTGCCTCTTTTTATTATTCAGAGGGTTTTTGGCAAAAGGCTCTGAAAAAGTCCTGGGTTACTATGTCAAATTTACTAAAAAGAAAGGGGAAAACAAAGTGTCCGAACAATGTCGAGATGAAAGTTTACAAAGAGGGTTGAAAAATCGGCATATTCAATTGATTGCTCTGGGAGGGGCTATTGGAACAGGGCTGTTTTACGGATCAACGAAAGCCATTCAAATAGCAGGCCCGGCAGTTATGCTTTCCTATCTGATTGGCGGTATCATCATTTTTTGGATTATGCGTCATATGGGTGAAATGCTTGTTGACGAACCTGTGTCAGGTTCCTTTAGCCATTTTGCTTATAAGTACTGGGGAGATTTTCCGGGCTTTCTGTCGGGCTGGAACTATTGGATCGCCTATGTACTGGTCAATATGGCAGAACTAACGGTAGTCGGGAAATACATTCAGTTTTGGTGGCCGGATATTCCTGTTTGGGTTACTGCCCTGGTATGCTGGGCTTTTCTTACAGTCATTAATTTAATTCATGTTAAGTTATACGGCGAATTTGAATTCTGGTTTGCCATTATCAAAGTAGTAGCCATTATAGGCATGATTGTTTTCGGTACGGTGCTTCTTCTGAACGGTCAGGCAGGCGCTAGCAGCGGCGTGGGCAATCTGTGGAATTATGGCGGCTTCTTCCCGAACGGGCTGGAAGGGTTCTTTTGTTCTTTGGCAATTGTCATGTTTGCTTACGGCGGGACTGAATTGATAGGGGTTACGGCCGGAGAAGCGGATAACCCTAAAAAGACTATCCCGATGGCTATTAACCAAGTAATGTGGCGGATCCTGATTTTTTATGTTGGCGCCCTGTTGGTCATATTGATGATCTATCCGTGGAATCAGTTGGGTGCAGGTGGTTCGGAAGGTAGTCCCTTTGTGCAGATTTTCTCGAAAATAGGTATTTCCTCAGCGGCGGCTCTGCTGAATGTCGTCGTGATCACAGCAGCTCTTTCCGCTTACAATAGCGGTCTGTACAGCAACGGACGCATGCTTTACAATCTGGCCCAACAAGGTAATGCTCCCAGCATCTTTAAGAAATTAAACAAGGGCGGAGTACCGGTAGTAGGAATACTTTTTTCTTCTTTCCTTATGGGATTGGTGGTATTCTTAAACTATCTTATCGAGAGTCAGGTATTCACCTATCTGATGGCTCTGGTTGTCTCAGCGGATATTATCAGCTGGGTGATGATCAGCGTCAGTCATATGAAATTCCGCCAGGCAAAGTTAGCTGCTGGGGAAAGAATTGAATTCCCGGCAGTCTGGTATCCTGTTACGAACTATATTTGTATCGGCTTTTTAACGATGATATTTGCCGTGATGTGGTATTTGGGCGAAGACTGGCGTATTTCCATGTACCTGACGCCTATTTGGCTCGTTCTTTTGTGGATCGGCTATAAATGCAAAAAACAGGCGAAACAGGAATCTACAACGATATCGAATTAATACTGCATAAACAGCAAGAATATTGTTGATCAATTTATGTAGCAAAATTACGGGAGTTGAGGGGGAGACTCAACAATGAGTTTTCCCCCTTGTTGTAAAAGTCGTCAGCAAAACGTCTATTGCAGAAAATTTAAAAAAGCCCCAAAATATAGGCTTGACTTTAGCAGTTTTGTAAACTATTATAAAGGTAAGCCGCCTGCCTGAGATGCGAGAGATGAGAGTTTGGCAGGTAAGATAGTTGGATATGAAGTAGTTTTACCGGTCTATGTGAGGATGGAAATTTAACTTGAATAGCTTGCCCATAGTTATGAGATATTAGGGGGTAAACTCATTAATGAGTTTTATCCTCTTTTTT
The DNA here is from genome assembly GCF_041428895.1 of Sporomusa aerivorans. Classification (NCBI taxonomy): domain Bacteria; kingdom Bacillati; phylum Bacillota; class Negativicutes; order Selenomonadales; family Sporomusaceae; genus Sporomusa; species Sporomusa aerivorans. Next base: position 5,709,577 of record NZ_CP156926.1, on the reverse strand, counting down.
ATTTGTCAAGAAAATGGAGGTATTGAGTCATGATATTATTAGACGGATATGCGTTAACCCTGACGGATGTTGTAAAGGTAGCCAGAGAATATGAGGAAGCAGGCTTAAGCGATCAGGGACGTAAACAGATTGTGGATAGCCGTGCCATTGTGGATAGAATCCTGGAAGATGAGAGTCCGGTATATGGTATTTCCACCGGTTTCGGCGATTTTAGCCAGATTTTTATTTCTAAAGAAAAAAGAGAAAAATTGCAAAAAAACCTAATTCTTAGCCATGCGACCGGCGTGGGCGAGCATCTGCCGGAAGATGTTGTTCGTACAGCGATGCTGTTGAGAGCCAATTCATTGGCCAAAGGCTATTCGGGCATTAAGCTCTCTACGGTGGAAATGCTGCTGACCCTGTTGAACCGGCGCATATGCCCTGCAATTCCGGCGAAAGGCTCGGTAGGAGCCAGCGGTGATTTGGCGCCTCTTTCCCATATGGTGTTAGTCATGCTGGGAGAAGGGCAGGCCTATGTTAACGGCAAACTAATGAGCGGGGCTGAAGCCCTGGCTGTGAGCGGGCTGGAACCGATAGCTTTGGGCGGTAAAGAAGGGCTGGCCTTGATCAATGGTACGCAAATAATGACTGCTGTTGGTTGTATGGTATGGCAGGATGCTGTGAACCTGATGAAGACCGCCGATGTTGCCGCTGCTTTGTGCACTGAAGCCCTGAAGGGAACCCGCACTGCTTTTGATCCGCGGATTAGTCAGGTTAGAGCTCATATCGGTCAGGTGGCTACCACGGACAATATGCTGCGGTTAACTGAAAGCAGTCCTATTATCGCATCGCATGTCAATTGTTCCAAAGTGCAGGACGCTTATTCTTTGCGCTGTGTTCCCCAAGTACATGGCGCTTCCAAAGATGCTTTACGGCGCGTGGAAGAAACCCTTACCATCGAAATTAACGCCGCCACAGATAATCCGTTAATCATGCCGGATACAGGCGAGGCCATTTCGGGCGGTAATTTTCACGGACAGCCGATAGCACTGGTGATGGACTACCTGAAACTGGCTTTAGCTGAACTTGGCAACATTTCCGAACGGCGCACCAACCGTTTGCTGGATGCACATTTAAGTGAACTGCCGCCGTTCCTGACTGCCTATCCGGGAGAAGATTCGGGGCTGATGATTACCCAGTATACAGCAGCATCTTTAGTATCTGAAAACAAAGTACTGGTACATCCGGCAAGCGCCGATTCGATTCCTACCTCGGCCAACCAGGAAGATCATGTCAGCATGGGTACGATTGCAGCCCGTCAGGCGCGAGAGATTCTGGAAAATGTCCGCTATATACTTGCGATTGAGTGTCTGGCGGCTGCCCAGGGCATCGACTTTTTAGCTCCACTGACGCCAGGAGCTGGCACCGGAGCAGCACATAAAACCATCCGCCAAGCTGTGCCGCACTTGGACGAGGACCGGATACCGGCGCCGGATATCCAAAATATTTATCGGTTAATAGCCGATGCCTCCCTGATTAAAGCAGTAGAGGCTGCTATTGGTCCGATGAAAATCTATTAAGCGGTTACACGTGCTACCATACTAGGAACAGGAGCCACTCCTGTTCCTAGTTTAGTTGATTTTAGCCATGATTAAAAGGAAATTGCAACTAAGTGTTTCTTACAGGTACTGTGGTGAGAGAAAGGTGGATGAGTTATGTTTACTATGGGGAAAAACGGCAGCTTAGGGAAATTGGCCATTCTAACCATCCTGTCTTCCGGTGAGGATGAAACGGACTTGAAAAGGCAGGGGGAGGAGTTTGGCTATCGGTTGTATAAAGGAAAAGTAGGGTCAATGGATTCTGCTAAAATTTTTGCGGCAATAGAGACGGCGGCCAAAAAAGAAAGTCTGATTGACCACCGATACCGGGAGGAGCATGCTCTCTATCATTCTGTATTTGAAGCCTATAACGGCATGTGCAGGGGACAGACCGGACTTGGTACCGTGTTGCGCAGCGCCGGCTTGTTATTTTGTATTGTGCGGGGCACTAATCTGCCGGGGAACAATTTGGATGGTGAATGGATTGCAGTGGCTTTATACGGTAACATGGGGGCGCCGATTAAAGGATACGAGCATGAAGTACTGGGACTGGGTATTAACCCAATTTAAGAAATGCGCTATATTCTGGTTACATCACTTCTGTTCTAGTCTCGCAAATAAAAGTAATGCGGTTTGTTCCGGCCTGTAAAATATGCTATACTATACGTAGCGCAGTTTGGCTGCGCAATGAATATAAAAAAAGCTTTCTAGGGTTCCGTGGCATCCTGTCAGTCTGGTCCGAGAGAAAGCGCACAGCAAGCTGTGTACACGGAAGGATAAAAGCCTGGGAGTACTTTTGGTGCTTCTCAAGGCTTTTTATTTTTTTGTTTGCTTATCAGGGGATTTTTATAACGCGAAAGCTTTGAAGCTGGATTGTAAGGGAGATGCTAAAATGTACAACTTTATAATGGCAAACAAATGGGCTATTTTACTCATTCTCGAAATTTTCGCGTGGTCTTTTACGGTGTTTATGTTCTATGCAAGATACAAAATGCAATCTTCATTTTGGTTTAAACTGGCTTCGGCTATGCTGGTACTTACGGGTGTTATTCCGCAAGTTCTTTTGGGTGTGCTCAATTTTGCCGCAACGAAAGAAATGGATTTGTTTTCGCTGGTTCTTGTTTTGCTAATTTTATATGGATGTACTATTGGCAGGAAGCATGTTCAGAAGCTGGATTCATGGGTACAAAAGAATTTTGTGAAATAACAGCTTCGGCGAAGCGTGCTCCGCTCGTCCGCAGGCTAAGAATCAGCCTTCCGGGCGCCGATATCCGCAAGGGAATTCCTCTGCGTATAGCCAGGCCTTAGGGAAGGTACATGACCTGGAAATGAAAGGAGACAGAGTTGATGGTGCAAAAGCCACCATCAACTCTGTCTCCTTTGCTGTTTATATCACTTTAATCTATAACAGATCACAAGCTGTCAATGAAGATTGTTCATACATGAGTTATCTTCAGAAGTCGATATTCTCTTTGCCCCAAACCCGGTAGTGCCTGTTGGCACATTGCCGTTAGTAACTACCTCGCTGGAAGTATTTAGTTTATCCGCAGGAGTGATGGACTGTTGCTTATGGTTTAGCTTGTTAGTATCCTGTGAGTCGTGTTTCATACGTCTCCTCCTTTATTTTGCTTTATTCGTATTTATTATCAACCGGTAAAAAGTATAAATACCTGTAAATTTGTGATAGGAAGATTGTCAGTGTAACTTTTTCATAATAGGTTAATACTAATGGCAAGATTGCCAAAAATGAGGGGAAATAAGTTAGTGAACACGTACGAAAAAATTTACCAGTTGCATCATCTTATTGAAACAAAATCGTTTATGGATTTAGCAGGTCCGTATAAGGTTGGCGTTGATCTGGGGACTGCGGATGTTGTCCTGGCGGTAACCGATAATCTTGGAAATCCGGTAGCGGGCAGTATGCGCTGGGCTTCGGTAGTTCGCGATGGTTTGGTTTATGATTTTAGGGGTGCAACCGAAATTGTGCATGAGCTAAAGTCTGAAGTGGAGCAGATCATGGGAGTAAAACTGGAAAGAGGGGCAACCGCCATTCCCCCGGGAACAGTTGGACGCAACGCCCTGGCGTGCAGCAATGTAATCGCCGGCGCAGGGCTGGAACCTATATGTCAGGTGGACGAACCTGTAGCGGCAGCCAGAGCCCTCAACCTCAGGCACGGCATTGTAGTAGATATTGGCGGGGGCACCACGGGGGTTGCCGTATTAAAGGATGGCAGCCTGGTGTTTACTGCGGACGAGCCGACAGGCGGTACTCATGTCTCGCTTGTGTTGGCGGGCGCCTATGGTATCACCTTTGAGGAAGCTGAGAAATTGAAAAAAGATAGCAGTAATCACAAGCGCATTATGCCGGTTATTGTGCCCGTAATTGAAAAAATGGCTACAATAGTCAAAGGTATACTCAATGATAAAGGCGATTTTTCTGACTATCCGGTATATGTTGTTGGCGGAACGGCTTATTTAGAAGGATTCGAGTATCAATTCAGCAAAGCTTTCGGCCGAGAGGTTCATGTTCCGCCGCATCCATTACTCGTTACGCCACTCGGAATTGCGCTGTACAGCTAAATATAAATTTAAAGACATAGCCGCAGGCTTATGCCGTGAGCTATGTCTTTTAAGCTGTAATTCCATATTCTTACCTTGGCTATATAAGAGATTTAAATATATCCTCAATCTCTTGCACTGACGCCTGACGGGGATTGGTCAGGCAGCAAATATCCTTAATGGCATGTTCCGCAAGCACGGGGATGTCTTGTGCCTCGAATCCTTTCACTGCCGTAAGTTTTGTAGGCAAGCCCATCGCCCTATTGAGTTCAATAATTTTGCTTATAACCAGCCTTGCATTCGCTTCCGCCGATAAATCACGCATAGCTATGCCGGTCACACGGGCAATATCCGCGTATTTATGAGCTGCAGCCGGCAGGTTAAACTCCATAACTGCCGGCAATAACAGTGCATTACATAAGCCATGCGGTAAATTATAAAACCCCCCGAGCTGGTGAGCCATGGCATGAACATAACCCAGTCCTGCATTGTTAAAGGAAATGCCGGCAAGGTATTCAGCGTAAACCATCATTTCTCTGGCCTCTAAATTGCACCCGTCTTTATAAACTGCCAATAGATGATTTAGTATTAATTCGACAGCTTTCAGGGCCTTACAATCCGTAACCGGGGTGGCGTTAGTGGAAACATAGGCCTCTATGCCATGCGTCAATGCATCCATCCCGGTTGCAGCAGTGAGGCCCGCCGGCAGACCGGTCATTAGTGCGGCGTCGTTGACGGCGATGATAGGAGTTACGTGCCAGTCATTAATGGTCATTTTCGTGCGCCGTTCTTCATCAGTAATAACACAGAACCGGGTTAACTCACTGCCGGTACCGGCTGTTGTGTTAATGGCAATTAATGGTGCGGACGGTTTTATGGATTTATTGTACCCTTCGTAATCATGAATTTTTCCTTTGTTGGTTGAAAGCAGCGCAATTGCTTTAGCGCAGTCATGGGGGGACCCGCCCCCAAAAGAAATCAAAAAATCACAACCATTGTCGCAGTATAATTTTAGCCCCAGTTCCACCTGCGCGACAGTGGGATTGGGGGCGACGTCCTTATAAATAATATAAAAAGTTCCCGAGTCATTTAAAAGCGAGAGCAGGCCTTCAATTAACCTGTTTTCGACCAGCATTTTATCAGTTACAATTAATGCCTTACGAAACTTCATTGGCTTAATATATCTTATCACTTGCTCCAGACAGTCGATGCCCAGGATGCTAATCGGCGTCATAAAGTACTCGACTATTTTACTCAACCTGTTAAGCCCCCTTCAATAACCTCTCGTTTCAAGTCGCTTACATATAATTTGCCAAAACAGTCAAGTTTAAACGGGTAACGCGAGAGATAACTATATGAGAACTATTGAATAAAAAATTTAATCCAACATATGATTAGCATCGGGACGATTATATTGAAGACCAAATAGGTGCATTGCCTCTATCCTTTTTGGTAAGGGGCTTTTTCCTGACAGGGAGGAGGTAAAACATGGAGTTTCAGGAGACAGTTGAAAACTTGATCAATGGGGCAGCTAAACCAGTAGACAGTCTGGGCCTATTGGAAAGGTACCTGAAAAAGCTCATGATTGCCTGGGAGGATATCGATTGCGAAATTAAGCCGTATCATCTTATATTTGCGGCGGATAATGGTATTGTCGAGGAAGGCGTCGCTGCTTATCCGCCGATAATAACCTATCTTCAGGCCCAGAACATGGTGGATGGTAAGGCGACAATCAGCTGTTTTTGTAACTATCACCAGGTTCCATACTCGGTTATTGATATCGGTATTAACAATGAAAACATAGCCGGCATTAACCGCAGAGTTGCTTTTGGCACAAAGAATTTTCTTAAAGAGGAGGCTATGACTTCCGCTCAGTTTTCCGAAGCATGGTCTGTTGGAAACGATATAGTCAAGAATACTATAACTTCGCTGGGGGCAAACTTAATATCCTTTGGTGAGATGGGGATCGGCAATACAACGACATCTTCGGCGGTTTTACATGCTATGACCGGTATACTGCCTGAGTTTGTGGTGGGTTATGGCGCATCAGCGAATAACGCTGAACTCATCAAAAGGAAATGTTCCGTAATTAGCCGGGGAGTCGAGCGACATAGAAACAGCTTCACGCGTATCGGAGATATCCTGAGATGTGTTGGCGGTTTCGATATTGTTGCCATGACCGCAGGCATGGTTGCCTGCACCGAGATGAAGACTCCTTTTGTCTTTGATGGATTTATTGGCGCAGTTGCCTTTGCTTGCGCTGCAAGAATAAATAAACAGGTTGAGCGGTATGCCATCCCGTCGCATCTTTCTAAAGAGCCTGGCATGAAGTACGCTTTGTTGCTCGGAAATATATTGGCAGACGATGTTCCGATTCAGGCGAAGATGGGATTAGGCGAGGGGACAGGGGCTATTCTGATGGTCGTATTGTTAAAGACAATGCTCTTTACCATTCAGCATATGGCCAGGCTGTCAGATTTTGCAATCGACACCATAATTGACAGTCCAGGCCGCGGTATTATCTAAGGGAGTTAATCCGACAACTGCCCTTCAGATGGGGCTAAAAACCCACCTGAAGGGCAGTCTGCTTTATAAGATCAAAAAGTTCGCATAAACAAGCGGCAATAGGAAAAGACTTATTACAGGTCTTTTTCTATTGCTTTTCATTTAAACAAAGTAAGCATGGCAACCAGTCATGATAAAAGGGAATTGGTAGGGAAAAACGTGGAAAAAACAAGAGTAGTACAAGAATATGTACCTGGCAAGCAGGTAACGCTGGCACACCTGATTGCAAATCCCAAACATGAGCTTTGCGATAAGCTTGGCATTGGCGATGACGGAGCAGTGGGGATATTGACCATCACTCCCAGTGAGGCCGCTATCATAGCCGCAGATACCGCCACAAAAACAGCCAATGTCCAAATTGGCTTTATAGACCGTTTTACAGGGTCAGTTGTTCTGACCGGGAATGTGTCTGCAGTCGAAGCTGCCTTAAGACAGGTGGTCCATCTCCTGGCTGAGGGATTAGGCTTTACGGCTGCTAAACTGACCAGGTCCTAGATCCATGATTATGATAATAGGTCCTGTGGGGGCTGGAAAAACTTCGTTAATGAATGCTATCAATCAAAACTGTCTTAAAACTGAAAAGACGCAGAGTATTTGTTTTGACGGTGGCATGATTGATACACCGGGTGAGTATGCACAAATTCCCCGTTTTTACGGCGCGCTTATGGTTACGGCAACCCAGGCTAAGCTGGTTATTATGGTTCAGGATTCAACAAACTTCAGGATTTCGTTGCCGCCCGGCTTTGCCGGCATGTTTCCCCGGCCGGTAATAGGCGTAATAACCAAGATTGATGTGGTTGGCTCAGATCATGTTAAGGCGCAAAATTACCTAAAACAGGCCGGTGTTAAAGAACCCTATTTTTTCGTCTCGGCCAAATCAGGGGCAGGCATCACACAGCTAACGAATTATCTCATGGAAAGGGGGTGTAAGTGATGGGGGAAGCTTTAGGAATGATTGAGTCCAAAGGTTTAGTCGGGGCTATTGAAGCTGCTGACGCTATGCTGAAAGCAGCTAATGTAGTGCTGGTAGGATATGAAAAAATCGGATCCGGTTTAGTTACCGTTATGGTCCGGGGTGATGTTGGCGCTGTTAAGGCAGCCGTAGATGCAGGTGCGGTTGCGGCCAAGAACGTGGGTGAAATTATGTCTGTCCACGTTATTCCGCGTCCACATACAGATGTTGAAAAAATTCTTCCGAAAATTAAGTAGGCTAGTTCAGGAGGTGTAATGGAATGCAGGAAAAGTTAATCGAACAGGTCATGGATGAGATAAAAAAACGAATGAATACTGAGCCGGTAACAACATGCACTACAGTTGATGCGCCTAAGGCATTTGGCAATCCCGGAATTACCGAATTTGTCGGTACTGCGATCGGTGATACTGTAGGTCTGGTTATAGCCAATGTCGATGCAAGTCTGCATGAAACGATGAAGCTCGATCCGAAATATCGCTCAATCGGAATTCTTGGGGCCCGAACCGGCGCCGGGCCGCATATTATGGCGGCCGATGAAGCTGTTAAAGCTACAAATACTGAAATTATCAGTATTGAACTGCCACGCGACACTAAAGGCGGCGCTGGCCATGGCTCCTTAATCTTGTTTGGCGCAGAGGAAGTTTCCGACGCCCGCCGGGCGATAGAAGTTGCCTTGACGGAATTAGAGCGTACTTTTGGCGATGTGTACGCCAACGACGCTGGTCATTTGGAACTGCAATACACAGCACGCGCCAGCTCGGCCCTCCATAAGGCATTCGGCGCTCCGCTCGGCAGGGCATTTGGCCTAATCGTCGGTGCGCCTGCCGCCATCGGTGTTCTTATGGCCGACGTGGCTGTCAAAACTGCCAGTGTCGAAGTCGTTGGCTTTTCCAGTCCGGGGTCGGGGACCAGTTTTTCCAATGAGGCTATTTTAATGGTTTCCGGGGATTCAGGCGCTGTAAGACAATCTGTCATTGCCGCTCGGGAAGTCGGCAAAAAAGTGCTGGAAGCGATGGCCGGGCCGGCTCCTTCGTCAACAATACCATATATCTAGACCAGGGGGAATACAAGTGAAGAGATCGAAACGTTTTGAGATGCTGGCTGATCGCCCGATAAACAAAGACGGATTCGTAGTTGAATGGCCGGAAGTGGGCCTGGTTGCTATGAGCGGCCCGAGCGACCCGAAGCCCAGTATAAAGATTGAGCAGGGCAGAATTGTTGAAATGGACGGGGTTCCCAGAGCGCGTTTTGACTTTATCGATCAGTTTATTGCCGATTACGCTATTGATACCACGATAGCCGAGCGGGCCATGGCCATGGAGGATTCGCAGCTTGCGAAGATGCTGGTTGATGTTAACGTATCGCGGGATGAAGTTGTAAAAATTACCCGGGGATTAACAGCCGCCAAAATTCTAGCAGTGCTAAATACCATGAACGTGGTAGAAATGATGATGGCTATGCAGAAAATGCGCGCCCGCAAAACTCCTTCCAACCAGTGTCATGTGACCAATACGCAGGATAATCCGGTGCTAATCGCCGCCGATGCGGCCGAGGCGGCTCTGCGTGGCTTTGATGAAATGGAGACAACGGTTGCGGTTGTTCGCTATGCGCCTTTTAACGCCTTGTCACTGCAAGTCGGCGCTCAGGTTGGCCGCGGCGGCGTTCTTATCCAGTGCGCGTTAGAGGAAGCCACCGAGCTATTGCTCGGCATGAGAGGGATTACCGCTTACGCTGAAACCATATCGGTTTACGGAACTGAAAACGTATTTGTGGACGGGGACGATACTCCCTGGTCGAAAGCGTTTTTAGCATCCGCGTATGCTTCGCGCGGCCTCAAGATGCGTTTCACCTCCGGGACAGGCTCGGAAGTACAAATGGGTTATGCAGAAGGCAAGTCGATGCTGTATTTGGAGATTCGCTGCATCATGCTTACCAGGGGCGCCGGCGTTCAGGGACTGCAGAACGGATCGGTAAGCTGCATTGGCGTACCGGCCGCAGTACCCTCGGGAATCCGGGCGGTGCTGGGGGAAAACCTGTGCGCTGCCATGCTCGATCTGGAAGTAGCCTCAAGCAATGACCAAACTTTCACCCATTCGGATATTCGCCGGACAGCCCGTACGCTAATGCAAATGCTGCCGGGTACGGATTTCATTTGCTCCGGTTACAGCGCTTCGCCGAACTATGACAACATGTTCGCCGGTTCCAACTGGGATGTCGACGACTATGACGACTGGAATATTATTCAGCGCGACTTAATGGTGGACGGCGGACTCAAACCAGTCTCAGAAGAACAAGTTATCGCAATCCGGAATAAAGCCGCAAAAGCTTTGCAAGCGGTGTTTAAAGAACTTGGATTCCCGATGATAACTGACGAGGAAGTAGAAGCCGTTACATATGCTCATGGTACTAAAGACATTATTCAGCGCAATGTTGTCGAGGACATAAAAGCTGCGGAAGAAATGATGAAACGCGGCGTTACCGGCCTGGATATTGTCAAAGCGTTAGCCAAAAACGGCTTTGCCGATGTTGCCGAAAGCGCCCTTGGAACACTCAAGCAAAGAGTGTCGGGCGACTACCTGCACACGGCGGCTATTCTCGATAAGCATATGAATGTTATTAGTGCGGTAAACAATAAAAATGATTATCGCGGACCTGGTACAGGTTATCGCCTCAGTAAGGAACGGTGGGATGAAATTAAAAACATACGTCAGGCCATCAAGCCATCTGACTTTGACGTGTGATTTTCGAAAATGAGGTGAAAAATAATGCAGATTAGTGAACAGATGATTCGTGAAGTAGTTGAACAGGTCTTAAGAGGTATGGAAAACCCGCCCGGTAATGTGCAAACGTCAGTGAAAGCGCCGATAGGCCGTACCATGACGCTTGTTGAAAAGGGCGAAGCCCGTTTAGGCAGTAAGCCCGACGAGGTACTTATCGCGTTGGCTCCTGCTTTTGGCAAATATCAGAATAAAACCATTGTGAATATTCCTCATTCTGATGTATTGCGTGAGATGATTGCCGGAATTGAGGAGGAAGGCGTAAAAGCCAGGGTAATAAGAGTGCTGCGGACATCTGACGTTGCTTTCGCCGCGCATGATGCAGCCAAGCTGAGCGGATCAGGTGTTGCCATTGGGATCCAATCAAGAGGCACCACTGTCATTCATCAAAAAGATCTTCCGCCGCTAAGCAACCTGGAACTGTTTCCCCAATCGCCTTTGCTCGATCTGGAAGCCTACAGGCAAATCGGGCGAAATGCGGCCAGATATGGTAAAGGCGAGTCGCCAACACCTGTACCGACAAGAAATGATCAAATGGCCAGACCTAAGTATCAGGCTAAAGCGGCTGTACTTCATATTAAGGAGACTGAGCATGTAGTACACGGCGCTAAGCCAGTAGAACTGGAAGTCCGGTTTTAACTAACGGAGGTGAGTGAAATGGCTGATAACAAAATGCTGGAAGAAGTAGTCCGTCAGGTTTTACAGTCTATGGTTCAGGGCTCTCAGACAAATTCATCTGCAAGCATGTACCAGGCCCCGCAGCAGGTAAAAACACAGACTGGCAATGCCGGCCTCAATCCGGAGCTGGATTATCCGTTGGTCAGCAAACGTCCTGAGCTGTTAAAAACGCCAACAGGCAAGAAAATATCGGAAATCACCCTGGAGAACGTTCTGAATGGCAGCATAAAAGCCGAGGATGTCCGGATTACTCCGGAAACACTGAGACTGCAGGCGGAAATTGCTGACGGTGTTGGCAGATATCAATTCGCCGCTAACTTAAGGCGGGCTGCTGAATTGGTAGCCATTCCCGATGCCCGTGTTCTGGAAATTTATAATGCGCTACGACCCTACCGGTCAACAAAATGCGAGTTGCTGGCAATAGCCGATGAGATGGAAGCAAAATATAACGCTAAAATTAATGCTGCCTTTGTCAGGGAGGCGGCCGATGTTTACGAGCGGCGCAACCGCCTGAGAGCAGAGTAAGGTGGACGATAATGCCAACTATCGCGGGAGTCGATATTGGAAATTCCACTACTGAAGTGTGTTTGGCCAGGATAGAAGCTGGCCAGGTAAAAGAATACTTCGCAAGTGGTATAACCAAAACAACCGGTATAAAAGGAACGCTGGCAAATATTCCGGGAATTATTGTCGCCTTGGAAGAAGCGGCGGCAAAGTCCAATTTGAGTCTAAAGAGTATTGATGAGATCCGGCTAAACGAGGCAACTCCTGTAATTGGCGATGTTGCAATGGAAACAATCACCGAAACTATTATTACGGAATCCACGATGATTGGCCATAATCCTTCAACTCCTGGCGGAATTGGCTTAGGTGTCGGTGTAACAGCACCGTTTCATGAGTTGGCAAACATCGGCCCCGGGGAAAAGATAATATGCGTAATACCACAGGGGATTGACTTTGAAGACGCAGCCCGGGGGATAAATGAAGCGGTGATGCGCGGCGTTAGCGTCCAGGGTGCTATCGTCAGGCAAGATGACGCGGTTTTGATTGTTAATCGGCTAAGCAAGAAGCTGCCTGTTGTTGATGAGGTTACTTTAATAGAAAAAGTTCCGGTGGGAATGTTAGCGGCTATAGAAGTTGCGGAGGCCGGGCAGACCATTCAAACGTTGTGCAATCCGTATGGTATTGCGACTGTGTTTGATTTGACGCCGGACGAAACCAAAATGGTTGTTCCCATTGCCCGGGCGCTTATTGGCAACCGTTCAGCCGTTGTTGTAAGAACTCCGGCAGGGGACGTCAAGGCCAGGGCCATACCGGCTGGTTTCATCACCTTGCTTGGTGAAAAAGGAAAAACGGATATCGATGTTGACATGGGGGCTGAAGCCATTATGGAAGCTCTCGAACGAGTTCAGCCCTTAACCAATGCCCAGGGGGAAGCCGGAACTAATGTGGGCGGCATGCTGGAAAGAGTCCGCAAGGTTATGGCCGAGCTAACCAATCAGCCTATAACTGATATGAGGATTCAGGATCTTTTAGCGGTGGACACCTTTGTCCCGCAAAAGGTGCAGGGAGGACTGGCCGGGGAATTTGCCCTGGAAAACGCAGTAGCTTTGGCTGCTATGGTAAAAACAAGCAGACTGCCTATGCAGCAGATTGCCGACAAACTGACACAGCAGCTTGGCATACGGGTGGTTATCGCCGGTGTCGAGGCTAACATGGCAATCCAGGGGGCATTAACCACGCCCGGTACAGACAAGCCGTTAGGAATACTGGATATGGGAGGCGGCTCAACTGATGCCGCCATCATTACCAGGGATGGCCAAATAACCTCCATTCATCTGGGCGGTGCCGGCGACATGGTTACCATGCTGATTAATTCGGAGTTAGGACTCAATGACTTTGATTTAGCCGAAGATATCAAGAAACATCCCCTGGCAAAAGTGGAAAGCTTATATCACATCAGAATGGAAGACGGTGCAGTGAGGTTTTACGACGCCCATCTGCCGCCGCACGTTTTTGCCAGAGTGGTTATTTTAAAGGAAGATGGTATGGTTCCTATCCCGGCGGAACACTCTCTGGATAAAATCCGGCATGTCCGGCGAGAGGCGAAAAAACGGGTTTTTGTTGCTAATGCTTTGCGTTCCTTGGCACGTATTGCGCCTACTGGTAATGTCAGACACATTGAGTTTGTAGTGCTGGTAGGAGGGTCTGCCATGGACTTTGAAGTTGGCGACATGGTAACAGACGCTTTAGCTCAATACGGCATTGTTTGCGGCCGCGGCAATATCAGAGGAACAGAAGGCCCACGAAATGCTGTAGCGACAGGTCTGGTGCTATCTTATCTTCAAGGTGGAACATAAATATGCAAGACACGAAACTCATAAAGCCAAGCATTGTGATTTGTACTTCTGAAAACAGTCAAGACGAATATAAAATCAGAGAGATTAAGGCGGGAATCGAGGAAGAAGGCGTACCCCATATACTGTTGCAGGCAAAAAGCTGTGATGTCACAGCGCTTGCGTGGCAGGCCGCCGCCGCCTCTCACCTGGGTGTAGGTGTTGGTATTAATTCCACAGGCGTTTGCATTCATTACCATAAACTGCCTGAAGATCAGCCGCTGTTTATTTCAGACACACGAAGCAATCCCGGGACCTGGCGGCAGTTTGGCTATAATGCGGCCCGGCTGGTAAAGGGACTTCCTTTTAAGACCGGCAATAACAGGGAGATTGTAATTGATATTGACGACGAGGCCCAGTTATATGAGCAGGTTTATCAAATTGTCCTGAAAGTACTTAGCGAGACTGCTCAAGGGGTGGGGAGGCCAACATATGTTTAAAAGCGCCTTAGGATTAATTGAAGTGGTAGGGCTGGCGGCCGGCATGGAGGCTGCGGATGCAGCCGTAAAAGCGGCGAATGTTGAGTTAATTGGCTACGAGCTGACTAAAGGCGGGGGCATGGTGGTAATCAAAATCAGTGGAGACGTAGGCGCCGTCCAGGCAGCCATTGCCGCCGGCACTGCTGCGGCTTCCAAGGTAAGCGCTGTCGTTGCTTCGCATGTAATACCCAGACCGGGCCGCGGGCTGGAAGGTATAATTGTCAGTAAAGAAACAGTCGGGGCCAAGTCCGCCCTTTTACAGGAACCTGCCAGGAAGCGAAAAGATAAAGAAGAATTAGTCGTCGAGGAAGCGGCGGAGCCTGCTGAGGATATGGAAAATATCTCCGAAAAGCAGCCGGCAGGGATTTGCAATATATGTGGCGATCCTGCCTGCCCGAGGCGAAAGGGTGATCCGAAAACAACTTGCATTCACTACAAGAAAGGCCATAAGGAGGAGTAATATATGCGCGGAGAGGCATTAGGAATGGTAGAAACCAAAGGATTAGTCGGTGCGATCGAAGCTGCAGATGCGATGGTAAAGGCCGCAAACGTAGTGCTGGTTGGGTATGAAAAAATTGGCTCGGGGTTAATATCGGTTTTTGTCCGCGGCGATGTTGGCGCTGTCAAAGCTGCTACTGACAGCGGGGCGGCAGCTGCGCAACGAGTGGGTGAACTTGTATCTGTCCATGTAATACCTCGTCCTCATACCGACGTAGAAAAGATTTTACCGGCAATCAGGCCATAATGCGCGAAATCTAGATGGAGTAAGGTGAGCTATGGAACAGGCAGTAGTTGAGCAGATAGTAAGGCAGGTATTGGCGAATTTGCCAAATCAGTCAATTATGGGGATTCCGGCAGGCGTTTCAAACCGGCATATCCATATATCATCTGAGCATATGGAAGCATTATTTGGCCGGGGATACTCCCTGACAAAAGATAAAGAATTAAAGCAAGTCGGTGAGTTTGCGGCCAAAGAAACAGTCACGTTAGTAGGACCAAAAGGCGTGCTAGCCAAAGTACGTATTCTTGGTCCGGTAAGAAAAATTACCCAAATAGAGATAGCAAGGACCGATGGTTTTATTCTAGGGGTTGTGCCGCCTGTCCGGGACTCAGGGCAACTTGAGGATTCACCCGGGATTGTGGTTGTCGGGCCCAAGGGGGCGGTTAATCTTCCGCAAGGCGTAATTTGCGCGGCCCGTCATATCCACATGCCTGAAGCGGATGCAGTAAGATTCAAAGTGGCCGATGGCGATCGCGTTACTGTGGCAGTACCTGGTATGCGGGGCGGTACTTTCGCCAACGTGCTGGTAAGAGTGCACCCCAATTTCCGGCTGGAATTTCACATTGATACCGATGAGGCCAACGCAGTCGAATTAAAGAACGGGGATCTCGTCACCTTAGCGTAACGGAGGTGAACCAGTGAATAATGAGCTCGTGGAGCACATCACCGCTGAAGTGGTAAGACAGCTTGCAAGGCTTAAGCTTATGAACCAGGCTCATTCTCACAGGCTTTACAAAGCCCTGATAATGTTTACCGGAGGCACGATTGGACTTGAGGCGAGTTTAGAACAATTAAAAAGCATCCAAGCATCCAATGTTAACTTTGCCGTTGTATTTTCCGAAGCTGCTGAACGAATAGTCGGGGTAACCAGAGTGGAAGAGATGCTCGGCGCTAAAGTTTTGACAAAGCCCGCTTGTTTTTCGTATCCAGGGCAAGAGCTGCAGGCAGCGGATATAGTGCTTATACCGGTATTGACGCAGAATACGGCAGCCAAGCTGGCCTATACATTGGCGGATTCACTGGTTCCCTCGCTGGTGCTGCAGGCTTTAATGCTGGGCAAACCGGTCGTCGCTGCCGTCAATGCAGCAGATCCAAATGATGATGAGCGCCGGCAGAAGGGTTTGTGTAAACAGTCGCCGGCACTTGAGGCTGCCTTGACGGAAAATCTAGAGAAACTTCAACTCTACGGTATTAAGCTTACCAGAGCGGAAAATTTGGCTCCAGTAGTTCAGGGAATTCTATTCAAAGAACCTACGCCCAATCTCTGGGACAAGTCCCAAAAGAAAAAGGTCCTGGATGCAGAGGCGGTGCGAAATGCCGTACTGGCCGGGGAGAAAGAAATAATTATTGGTGAAAGTGTGATTATAACTCCGTTAGCACTGGATGTCGCCCGGGAACTGAAGGCTGAAATTAAACGCGGTTAATGGACTGGATAGATCCGGAAGGAAGAGAAGTATGTGGGTAGGAAAGATAATTGGCACGCTTGTCGCCACGCCAAAAGATGAGAGTTTGACCGGGAGCAAGCTTCTGGTTGTGCAACCTCTCACCGGCGGCAATGGCGGTGGCAGGCATATAGTTGCAGTAGATACAATCGGTTCAGGAACGGGTGAAACCGTGCTTGTCGTAGAAGGCAGCTCTGCCCGTCATGCTCTGGGTAACCCCGAAGCTGCAGTGGATGCGGCCATAATTGGTATTGTTGATAATATGGAGATCAATAAAGACTTACTTGAGGAGTAGTATACCATGAAGGTGTATACAAAGACCGGTGATGCGGGACAAACAAGCCTGTTAAGCAAAGAAAGAGTTTATAAAGACAGTGCCAGAGTACAGGCCTATGGGACTGTGGACGAGGCCAATGCTGCCATGGGACTGGCCAAATCACTGACAGAGAAAGACTGGGCTAAAGAGATTATCCACAAAATTCAAGGGGAGTTAATCTTTTTAAATGCCGATCTGGCAACTGCTGAAGTTACGAATCATTCCAACTCCCGCATTTCCAATACTCATATTGAAAGCTTAGAAAAATTGATAGACTCTTTGGAAGAACGGCGAATTCCCCAGCCATATTTTGTTACTCCCGGAAGTACCGCTGCCGGCGCAGCTCTTGACTTGGCCAGAACGATTACCAGGCGGGCCGAACGGTGTGTTGTTGCACTGAAACGGGAGGAGCAGGTCTTTGCGCCTGTCCCGCTATACTTAAATCGCCTATCGGACTTATTATTTGTACTGGCAAGATGTGTCGAGCAGGAAGAATTGCTTGTTAATATTACCAAGAAGGTGCAGGGGATACTTGAACCTTCCGCCTTTAATAATAATGCAAAACTAAGCATACCCGTTCTGACCAAGTCCAGGCAGCTGCTTGACGCTGCCAGAAATAAAGCGCTGGAGATGGGTATAGCCATGGTTATTGCTATTGTTGACAATAACGGAACGCTTGTTGTGCAAGAACGAATGGACAATTCACTGCTTGCCAGCGTAGCGTTAGCGTTAGATAAGGCGTATACCGCCGTTGCCCTACGTATGCCGACAGCGCAAGCCGCTGCCTTGGCCGCCCCTGGTCAGGAACTTTACGGAATCAACACAACTAACAGCCGGTTAGTTGTGTTTGGCGGCGGGCTTCCTATCTATGACCAAGGAATTCTATTTGGCGGCATTGGGGTTAGCGGTGGTTCTGTCGCACAGGATATTTTAGTGGCCAACGCTGGTTTGGCTGCATTTTAGGAGGGTTTTCTATATGGACATTGATCAGAATCTTATTGCCCGTATTGCGTCTGAAGTTATGGCGAGAGTACAAAAAGAGGCTAGCACAGGTTCCGGTGGTATGGGGATTTTTGCGACAATCGATGAAGCTGTGGAAGCGGCGCGACTGGCGCAAAAACAACTGCGCAAGCTAACCATAGAAAAACGGGAAGTTCTGATTACTGCCATGCGGGATGCAGCCTATAAAGATGCTGCTATTCTGGCGGAAATGGCTGTAAATGAATCGGGAATGGGCCGTGTCGCTGATAAAATTCTTAAAAACCAGCTTGCAGCCCGCAAAACTCCGGGTACTGAGGATTTAGAGACCGAAGCCTGGAGCGGCGACAAAGGCTTGACTTTAATCGAAAGAGGTCCTTTCGGTGTAATAGGGGCTATCACGCCTACGACAAATCCGTCCGAAACGGTCATTAACAATGGTATCGGTATGATTGCGGCGGGAAATTCGGTGGTATTCAGCCCGCATCCGACAGCCAAGAACACGTCACTTAAGACAATTCGCATTTTAAATGAGGCGATTATTGGCGCCGGCGGCCCGGCTAACCTACTGACTGCGGTTGCTGAACCTTCTTTAGAAGCAACCAATGCTATGATGGCTCACCCGCATATCAACATGCTGGTTGCTACCGGCGGTCCTGCTGTTGTACGGGCGGTAATGTCGTCAGGTAAAAAGGCTATTGGCGCCGGAGCGGGAAATCCGCCGGCTATTGTTGACGAAACAGCCAATATTGAGAGGGCGGCCAGGGATATTATCGCCGGTTGTTCCTTTGACAATAATTTACCCTGTATTGCCGAGAAAGAAGTAATCACCGTTGGTTCAATCGCTGACCGATTGATTTCCTACATGCAAAAGTATGGCGGTTATCTGATTTCCGGGCAGGATATTGACCGGCTTGTAAAAGTTATCCTTACAGAGAATGTTGAAATGGCTGCTTCGGGTTGCACGGAAAAGCCCAAAAGAACATATGCGGTTAACAAAAAGTTTGTCGGAAAAGACGCAAAGTACATACTTAAGCAAATTGGCATTGATGTGCCTGATGACATCCGCGTCGTTATTTGTGAAACATCGGCCGATCATCCTTTTGTCCTGGAAGAGCTGATGATGCCGGTATTGCCGATAATTCAGGTAAATAACGTTGATGAAGCTATTGCGCTGGGAGTAAGTGTTGAACACGGCAACCGGCACACAGCCGTTATGCATTCGCAAAACGTCGATAACTTAACCCGGTTTGCCAAAGCTGTGGAAACTACTATCTTTGTAAAAAATGCGCCTTCTTTTGCCGGAATTGGTGTTGGCGGCGAAGGCTTCACAACGTTTACCATTGCGGGGCCAACCGGTGAGGGGCTTACTTCCCCCCGGAGCTTTACACGCCAGCGCCGATGTGTACTTGTTGATGCGCTGTCTGTAGTGTAAAAGCAATTAACTCCCGAAGGGGGAAGGTGAACTCGTGCGAGAGAAAATTGTTGCGGCAGTTAAAGAGGCTGGCATTGTCGGCGCCGGCGGAGCTGGCTTCCCAACCTATGTAAAGGTAAATGCCGATGCAGATATTATTATTGTCAACGGAGCCGAATGCGAACCGTTGCTTAGGGCGCATCAGAACATTATGGCCAGTGAAAGCGAACGGCTGGTTCTTGGCCTCCAGTCGGTCATGCTGGCCACCGGGGCTAAACGCGGGTATATTGGCCTGAAAAAAAAGTATGAAGAGGCAGTGTCAAAACTGCAAGTCGCTTTAGTGCAGCGAGATGCTAAAAATATTGAATTATTCTTCCTGCCGGATATGTACCCGGCGGGGGACGAGCAAGTTCTTGTCCATGAGGTTACCGGGAGAATTGTGCCCGAAGGCGGAATTCCTTTACATGTTGGTGTTGTTGTTGCCAATGTTGAGACTCTGGTCAACGTGGCAAATGCCTTAGAAGGACAGCCTGTTATTGATAAATATGTTACAGTGACAGGGGCAGTCAACCGTCCTGTAACAGTAAAAGCCCCGATTGGCATGCCTGTAGGCGAGCTATTGCAGTTGGCGGGAGGGGCGGCGATCAATGATTACGCCCTGATCGACGGTGGTCCCATGATGGGGAGGCTTGTTGCCGCCGACGCCGTGGTTACCAAGACGACAGGCGGCATTATTTTACTGCCGGCATCCCATACTTTAGTCGTTCAGAAAAGAACACCCTGGTCGACTATCGCTAACCGGGCAAAAGCTGTTTGCTGCAACTGCAGGGGTTGTACCGATGTTTGTCCGCGTTATTTACTCGGACACCGTTTGGAACCGCATCGCATTATGCAGGCTATCGGCAGTGGGCAAATGAACGAGACGGAAGTTCTTGCAAAAGCCTTTTTGTGTTCTGAATGTGGCGCTTGCGAAGCTTACGGGTGTACCATGGGTTTATCGCCGCGCCGGGTAAATGCCGAACTTAAGAAAAATTTTAGTAAAGCCGGGATTAAAAATCCTAATAATTTCAAACCCGAATTCGCTCACCTAGGACGCGAAAACCGCCGTATTCCCACCAAGCGCTTACTATACCGGCTGGGTTTGGAACAATATGATGTAAAGGCTCCGATACGTTGCGAGCCTATTGTTACGCAAGACGTAAGGCTCTTACTTTTGCAGCATATAGGGGCTCCCTCCCAGCCAATTGTTGCAATTGGAACAAGTGTAAACAAAGGGGATAAGGTAGCCGTTATTCCTGACGGAGCGGCTTTAGGCTCTGTGCTGCACGCCAGTATAACGGGACAAATTTATAATATTGACGGCTGGATTGGCATTCGATCAATCTAGATAAATGAAAGGAGCCAGCTATGAAACATGCTATTGGGTTAATGGAAATTAAAAATATCGCTAAAGGGCTATTAGTCGCTGATGCTATGCTTAAAGCGGCTAATGTTGAATTAATAATGGCAAATCCTTTATGCCCGGGGAAATACATAGTTATGGTCGCCGGCGATGTCGGCGCCGTACAAAGTGCTGTGCGCAGCGGACGCAGCGCGGGCGGGTCTGAGAACATTGTGGATGAAACAGTGCTCCCCAATATTCATAATGATATATTTAAAGCACTGTCAGGCAGTACGGAAATAAAGAACATTAGAGCATTAGGGGTTATTGAAACCTATTCAGTCGCAGCTGCCATCGTCGCCGCTGACACAGCGGCCAAGTCGGCAGCTATTGAACTCATGGAAGTACGGCTGGCGCGTGGTATGGGCGGAAAAGCCGTAGTCTCATTCACTGGCGAAATTGCGTCGGTAAACTCAGCTGTACGCGCCGGTTCAGCGGCAATACAGGATAAGGGATTTCTTGTTGATCAACTGGTTATTGCAGCACCGCACCGTGCTTTGCATAAAGCTCTGTTTTAGGTGTGTAACCGGAAAAGGGAGGAATAAAAATGTATTCTGCGGTTGAGTTAGCAGCTGCGTTTGGCGGCGGGGTTTTAGGGGCGGCCTTAGGAGCGCTGCCTGCCTTTATAATGACAGGTATTCTTGTATTGGTTAATATGACAGATCTGGCCTTCGGACCATATTTTGGACCGCATATAGCCTTTGCGGGCGGTGTAGCTGCCGCGGCCTTTGCGGCTACACGAGGTTTGGATGCCGGTAATAATATTTTGGCGCCCCTAGCAAAATTAAATGATGGCGCAACCTTGCTTGTTGGCGGGCTATTCGGGGCGGCAGGACTATTAGTCCAGAAGTGGCTTGCCAGCATGGCCACGCCGACAGATACTGTGGCTTTAACAGTTGCCTTGTCAGGTATCGTTGCCAGAATTGTATTTGGCAACAGGAAAATATTTGGCGGGTATTCCATGCCTGATGCTAAAACCGCTTTTTTCCTCATCATCTTAGGGTTGGGTATAGGTCTGATTTCCGGATATGCCGTGATTGTTACTAAAAATGTCGTACTGCCTTTCGGGGTAGCGGCTACCTCTTTGATAGTTCTTCAGTTTATGGGTGTCGGTCCTGTGACGCATCATCTGGCGATGCCGGCCGCCGTTGCCGCGTCTACAGCAGGAAATGTGTGGATCGGGGGACTGTTTGGGATTTTAGGAGCGCTCATTGGTGATTTCTTTGGTAAAACAATGAATAGTGGTGATACGCATGTAGATCCGCCGGCGCTAACGATTGCCTTACTTACGACCATTGTCCTTTTATTCTTTAAATAGGGTATTAACTAGGCAAGAACCAGCTTCGGGACGGGGTTTTGTCAAACAAAGGAGGGATTGTCCGGTATGAGCTTATATCATGTGAATAAATCGAAAAACTCTTCTGCGGGTTTTAAGTGTACTGCGTGCGGCTATGTCTGGACAGCTGCCGACACCAAGCATGAGAAATGCCCCAACTGCGGTTATAACTGCAATCCATATGCATGTCAGGTACTTCCTTCTGATCCCAAGGATTCTCACATACCAAACCATGAAAAGCCAAAAACGGAAGGTTATAAATGCACAGCCTGCGGCTATACATGGACAAGTGAGACTGCTGTCCAGGATAAATGTCCTTCTTGCGGCTATAAATGCAATCCATATTCTTGTCAGGTCATTACTCCTGAACCTACTAAAGATACCGGCAAGTAGAATATAGAGCGTTTTCTGCTCATCATTCGACGCAAAAATAATTCAGGAGGACTATATGACTAAAATATTGATTTCTCCAGGAAAGTATGTCCAGGGGGCTGGTGCAATCTGCGAAATAGGTCAGCATATAAAAGCTTTGGGCACCAAAGGACTGGTGCTGGGCGGGAAAACCGGACTGGGCAGTGTCCGTGAAGCTCTGGAAAAGAGCTTTGCAGAGAATAAGATCAGCTTTCTCACGGAAGTCTTCGGCGGCGAATGCTCTAAGCAGGAGATAGATCGCATCGTAGCCAGCGTGCGTGAGAATCAGGTAGATGTAATAGTGGGAGTAGGCGGCGGCAAGGCGCTTGATACGGCAAAAGCTGTTGCCTACTATGCCAAACTCCCTGTAGCAATTATACCTACTATTGCCGCGACCGACGCTCCCTGCAGCGCCTTGTCGGTTATTTATAACTGTGAAGGCGTTTTTGAATCCTACCTGTTGTTGCCGAGAAATCCTGACCTTGTCTTGGTAGATACCAGCGTTGTGGCAAAGTCGCCTGTTCGCTTACTGGTATCCGGTATGGGCGATGCTCTTGCCACCTGGTTTGAGGCAGATGCTTGCGCTAAAGCATTTGCAAGCAATCTTCCCGGTGGCCAGTCTACCGCGGCTGCGTTAAGTTTGGCCCGTCTTTGCTACGACATCCTTATTGAATATGGCTACCAGGCCAAGATAGCCGTAGAGCGGCAGGTGGCCACCGAAGCCGTTGAAAAGATTGTAGAGGCCAATACACTACTAAGCGGCATTGGCTTTGAAAGCTCGGGCTTGGCGGCAGCTCATGCCATTCACAACGGGTTCACTGTTTTGGCAGAAACCCATCAGGCATACCATGGAGAAAAAGTTGCTTTCGGCACGTTGGTGCAAATGATACTGGAAAATCGCTCACGGACTGAATTGGGAGAAGTATTGGGCTTTTGTATTGAAGTTGGGCTGCCGGTTACTTTGTCTGATTTTGGTGTAACCGAAGTAACGCAGGAAAAGATTATGAAAGTGGCGCAAGCAGCGTGCGCCCCGGAAGAAACAATCCATAACCAGCCCTTTAAAGTGACTCCGGAGATTGTCTATGCTGCCATTTTGGCAGCCGATAATCTTGGCAGGGATTATAAAAAGATCATTCCTGAATAAAGGGATCAAATAGAACCAATTACAATCAAGTAATGTGCTGACCCGCTTAGGGGGCGATTGCAGCAGACTTTTCCTCCATGTTCATCAATTACTGACATAAGGTCCGTCATATCCGTAAAAAAGCTCTGCGACAGCCAGCTTGTGGCTGCCGCAGAGCTTTTTTCAAATTGCCGGACTGTGACAAAAGAGTAGGAGCCATCATCTCGTCAATATTGTGCTATGTTATAACAACATTGTTCATGAATTGCAGGCAGTTGATAAGTACAATAGTATTAATACCTGATTTTGCCGCTAACTTCATGCTGGATGATCATCTACTCATTAAGAGGATGAAAGAGATAGATTAATTTGCAAAAATAATTTATGAAAGAATATAGTAGACTTAGCCAGGGGACTTAACCGCTCGCCTGTGCCCGTAGGGGTGATAATTCCCATTTGTAGAAGCGGGAGCCTTAGAGCGGGTCGGATAAAAAATATACTTGAAAAGAGGTAACCATGAGAAAACTTAAATTAGCGCTTATTGGCTGCGGCTATCTTAACGAAATCGTAGCAAAGGCATTAAAGGATGGCTATCTGCCGGAATATGAGCTTGTTGCCGTTTTGGGAAGAGACTATGCCCGCACCCGGGAATTCGCCGACCGTAACGGCTGTAAGGCCTGCGCCGATATTGCCGAACTTCTGGCAATGAAACCGGATTATACGGCAGAAGCCGCATCAGTAAAAGCCGTACAGGACTACGGTGAGGCAATATTGAATGGCGGCTCAAATTTCGTTGTCTTGTCAATTGGTGCTTTTGCCGAACGAGAATTTTATGAACGCATGAAAGATACCGCCGCTCAGAGCAAGCGCCGCGCATATATCGCCAGCGGTGCCGTAGGCGGCTTTGATGTCCTGCGTACCGCCGCGCTGATGAGTCCGGTTACAGCTTCCATCGGCGCACAGAAGGCGCCGGCTTCTCTTAAAAATACACCGCTTTTCACTCCTGAATTAATGGACATAACGGCACCGTGTGAGGTGTTCAGCGGCACTACCAAGGAAGCGATTGCCATACTGCCCACCAAAGTAAATGTAGCAATAGCGACGGCTCTTGCCAGTGTCGGTCCGGAAAATACAGCTATGAATATCAAAGCCGTGCCAGGTTTTAAAGGTGATGAGTACAAGATTGCAATACAAGGTGAAGAAGTACGCGCCGAACTCAACATCTATTCCCGCACCAGCGCAATTGCCGCCTGGAGCGTAATCGCCGTTTTGCAAAATGCTGTAGCGCCGATTGTTTTTTAAGGAGGGTATCAGACAATGTTTAAAAAATTAGTGGCTATCGAACCGGTAGGCCTTATTCCGTCAGCCCGGCAAAAACTTCACGATTATGCTAAAGAAGTAGTACTGTTTGATACTGTTCCGACGGATGATACAGAGATCATTCAGCGCATCGGCGACGCTGACGCCGTTCTGCTCAGTTATACCAGCCGGATAGAAAAGAACGTACTGGCTGCCTGCCCGAACATCCGTTACATCGGCATGTGTTGCAGCCTGTACTCCGAAGCAAGCGCCAATGTAGATATTCGCACCGCCCGTGAACGGAATATCACAGTATACGGTATCCGTGATTACGGCGACCAGGGCGTTGTCGAATATATAGCCAGCGAACTTATCCGCTATCTTCACGGTTTTGGCGGTAAGCAATGGCAAGAATTACCGGTAGAGCTTACCGGCCTAAGGGTTGGCATAGTCGGCCTTGGCACTTCCGGGCAGATGGTTGCTGCCGGTCTTCAGGCCTTTGGCGCAGAGTTATATTATTTCAGCCGCACCCGTAAGCCGGAAAAAGAAGCGAAAGGTATCAAGTACCTGCCGCTGAAAGAGCTGCTGAATGCGGTTGATGTTGTTTGCACCTGCCTGAATAAGAACGTTATCT
This sequence comes from Sporomusa aerivorans, assembly GCF_041428895.1. Classification (NCBI taxonomy): domain Bacteria; kingdom Bacillati; phylum Bacillota; class Negativicutes; order Selenomonadales; family Sporomusaceae; genus Sporomusa; species Sporomusa aerivorans. Next base: position 5,684,398 of record NZ_CP156926.1, on the reverse strand, counting down.
TATTTTACGAGGAACAATTTCAATGGCTTGGGAATAACAAGATAATGTTCAATACCTCCATCGGTCCGTCACACGATATTCACGCCCTTGCCAGATGGCTTGGATATGGTGACAACGAGTTTTTCTGTGACACGGCTGCCGCTCTCGGAGACGATACCGGCAAGCTTCTGGACAGTTCCCATGTAAACTGTATGCAGGTATCATCCGGTCGCACTAAACAGGCTTTTGACCGCTTAAGTGAGAAAGTGCTGAAAAATATCGAAATTTTTCTGAATAACAAATAATCTTATTGTTTATTAAATGTTTAGTAAAATAATCAATAAATATCACCAAAAATTAAAAATTTTTGGTGATATTTATTCGCACGGGTATTGAAATTTTTTAGGATGAGCATTATACTAAAGTTAAATTCGGGAAATTTTTTTTAAAGATATATTTTGCATACAAAATAACCGTAAGCAAAAATACTGCAAGGAAAGTAAATTGTTTGTTGTGAATTTCACATCAAACAATTTATTACAGCACCTTAAATATGATTTGCTGCAATAAATTGTTAACTATATCTAATTTCAAAAATAAAAAACTAGGGGGAAGAGAATTTATGCAATTTCAACTAACACAGGAACAGGCAGACATTCGTAAAATGGTTCGTGAATTTGCCGAGAAGGCCATAGCGCCGACTGCGGCTGAACGGGATGAAAAAGAGTTGTTTCCACGCGATATTTTTGACAAAATGGGCGAATTGGGAATTATGGGCCTGCCCTATCCGGAAAACTATGGCGGCGCAGGCAGCGACTTTTTGAGTTACGCGATTGCCGTTGAAGAGATTTCGCGTGTTTGCGGATCTACGGGAATTGGTCTTTCCGTTCACGTATCTCTCTGCGCCTGGCCGATTTTTAAATACGGCAACGAAGAACAGAAACAAAAATTCCTGCGCCCGCTTGCTGAGGGTACTAAGCTCGGCGCCTTTGGTTTGACAGAGCCTAACGCCGGTACTGACGCCGCTGCGGGATCGACTGTAGCCGTAAAAGACGGCGACAGCTATATTCTCAATGGCACAAAAGTATTCAATACCAACGGTGGCGAGGCTGAAATTGAGGTGATTATCGCCGCCACCGATAAAGCCGCCGGCCCGAAGAGTATGAGCGCATTCATTGTCGAGAAAGGAACACCGGGTCTTCGCTTCGGCAAAAAGGAAGTTAAAATGGGGATTCGTTCTTCGGTACAACGGGAAGTAATCCTGGAAAATTGCCGGGTACCGGCAGCCAACCTGCTTGGCAAGGAAGGAGACGGCTTCAAAATTGCCATGACGACCTTGGACGGCGGGCGTATTGGGGTTGCGTCCCAGGCTGTCGGGCTGGCGCAGGGGGCCCTTGAGCACGCAATCCGGTACTCCAAGGAGCGGGTCCAGTTTGGCAAACCAATCGCCAGCAATCAGGGAATTTCCTTCATGCTTGCCAATATGGCAACCAAAGTGGAAGCCGCCAGGCTGCTGACTTACCAGGCTGCTTATAACAAATCCAATCACCTGTCCTATGCGAAAGAAGCGGCAATGGCTAAGATGTTCGCCTCAGATACGGCGATGTCGGTTACCACCGATGCCGTTCAGGTATTTGGCGGCTACGGTTTCAGCCGGGAATATCCGGTCGAACGCTTTATGCGGGATGCTAAGATCACGCAAATTTATGAAGGCACCAATCAAGTTCAGCAAATGGTCATTGCCGGTTCAATTTTAAGGTAATAGCCTATACAGGCGGGGAACAGGAGGATTCTTTTATGAGCGAATATGCGAATTTGTTATTTGAAGTTGAGCAGGGCATAGGGGTTGTCAGTATTAACCGGCCGAAGGCCCTGAATGCCTTAAACGGTGCCACCATTCACGAGCTTGATGACTTGTTTACCAAGCTGGCAACCGACAGCTCGGTAAAAGTGGTGATTTTAACCGGAAGTGGTGAAAAATCTTTTGTAGCCGGTGCGGATATTACGGAGATGCAAAATATGTCCGCAATGGAAGGCCGTAATTGGGGAAAGGTAGCCCAGGCCGTATTCAATAAAATTGAAAACCTGCCGCAACCGGTTATTGCCGCCGTTAATGGGTATGCGTTAGGCGGCGGCTGCGAACTGGCAATGGCCTGTGATATTCGCATCGCCTCGGAACAAGCTAAATTTGGTCAGCCGGAAGTTAGCTTAGGAATTCCCCCCGGATTCGGCGGTACTCAGCGGCTGCCGCGTCTGGTAGGGAAAGGGCGGGCAAAAGAGCTCCTGTTTTGCGGTGATATGATCGATGCGGCGGAAGCCTATCGTATCGGTTTAGTCAATCAGGTTGTTGGCGCTGAAGAGTTAATGAATGCAGCCAAAGCGATGGCCGGGAAAATTATAACCAGGGCTCCGCTGGCCGTGAAAGTTTGCAAAGCGGCTGTGAATGAAGGACTCGACATCGATTTGGAATCCGGTATGGCCTATGAAGCCGAAGTTTTTGGTCTTTGTTTTGCAACCGAGGATCAGAAAGTGGGAATGAGGGCCTTTGTCGAAAAGCGCAAACCTAATTTTTGTGAAAAGTAGCCGTAATGTGATAAATTATGAAAGCGCAGACATTGTCTGCGCTTTCATTTACTTGAAATCGTTACAAGGAAGATACTTAAAGATTATTAAAAATTCGCTGTAAATAGGTCCGCAACAATTGCATGTCCTCGGCGCTGGAGTCGTGAAGCATTTGGTTTTCAACAGATTGCATGACCTGTAGCATAGCCGGTTTCACCTGTATCCCCTTTTCGGTCAGAATAATCTGATAGGAGCGGCGATCATGAGGGGAAGGGACCCGGCAGACAAGTCCGGCGCGCTCCAGACGGTCAATAAGACCGGTTAGGGTTGAATTATCCAAGTAAGTGTTTTTGCTTAGTTCGGATATTGGAATATTGTCCTTTTTGTAAAGTGCATACAGTACAACCAACTGGCCGGGAGAGATCTCCAGGGCCGCCTGCTCCAGTAACTTTTTTGTGTATAAGAAGTGTTTCTGTTCTGCTTTGGCTAAAAGCACACAGATGCTGTCGAAAATTTCGAGCACACGCTTCACCTCATTATTCTATATTTTACCTGACGCATCAATTTAAAATAAAATAGTGTGCATACAAAATAATTTTATACGTTTCTGATAATTTGTCAACTCAACTGTATGTTCAAATATTTGAAAACCAAATATGTCAGAAGGATAAACAAGATGGGGCAGACCTAAACGGTGTTAGGCCGACCCGTCTTTGGTATAACTGTTAGGGAGTAATTATACTTCCTGCAATTTCATATTAGAATTCTATAGTTCAGCTTCTGCTTGTGATGCGATACGACGGCAAGAACTTGAACACAGCGAAAAGAAGAGCTAAAAAGGGAGTTGAATATTCTAGCGACTAACAGTATAATGTTAGTTATAATAACTAACAAGAGGGAATACAATGAATGATGACAATATGCTAACTCAAGATAGAATTTTATTGGCTGCCAGTGAATTATTTCAGGAAAAAGGCTTTCATCCAGTCTCTATGAAGAATATCGCTTGCCAGGCCAACGTCAGTGAGATGACAGTATTTCGCCATTTTTCTTCCAAAAAACAAGTATTAGAAGCCGTTATAAGAAGAATGGCTTATATACCTTCTTTGAAAGAAGTATTTGAAGGCAAAATTTGCTGGGAGTTAGAAACTGACTTGCTGTTAATTAGTGAAACCTACCAAAAAATTATGGCAGACAATCGCGCCGCATTTTTAATCACCTTGCGGGAAGAGAAGACCATTCCGGAAATTAGCGAGTTTATACAGCAAGGGCCACCGCAATTTAAGGCCTTTTTGCAAAATTATTTCAGTGCGATGCTGGAAAAGAAAAAAATAGTGGAAAGTGATATCGAGTCTTTGGCATTGGCTTTTATGGCAATTAATTTTGGTTATTTCTTTTTTAAGGCCTGTGGGCATAATATGGTAAGTATGGCCGATAAACAATATATTGAAACAGCAATTCATTTGTTTGCCAAGGGGATAAAAATGTAATTTTTTTTAGAGCACATGTTAGTTAGTATAACTAACATGTGCTGGAGTAAGATGGCTAGTTTGAAAGGGATGAGAATAGTTCATGAATTTGAGACAGAAATCATTGCGCGTGGGAATTGTATTTTTAGGATTGCTTTTGATTGGCGGGATGCTATTGGTGTTTACAGGACGTGATGTTGTGACCTTGGCACTCGAAAAGAAAGAAGGTATTTTGACGGCCGAGCAGGTTAAAATTGCTTTTGAAAATATCGGTGGCAGGTTAGTGAACGAAGCAGTGAAAGAATCCCAGGAAGTAAAAAAGGGCGATATTCTCATGGCGCTTGACAGCACCGATATTGATCTTGCCATAGAGCGCCTGCAAACACAAATTAATCAAATGGAAGCTCAAATCAGTCAATTAAGCGGCAGCATTGAGATCGGTTTGGCCAAAGCTTCAACCAGTGAAATACAGACATACCGGCAAATCGAACAGCAAAAAATGGCGCTGGATGCCGCCAAGGCTACATATGATAACCAACTGCTGACCTATAATCGCAAAAAGACATTAACGGCTTCGGGGGCCGTTTCGCAGTCTGAACTGGACAGTGCCCAGATGGCTTTGGATGTTGCCAGTGCCAATGTTGGGCAGCAGCAGCGCCTGCTTGAAAAAATGCTGGCAGGCTCCGGCGAAGTCGCAAGAGAACAGGTGTTGACAAGCGGTAATGCCAGTAATATTTATCTGCCTGACATTGATCATCAGCGTCAGGATTTGGAAAATAACAAATTTGGTGTGCAAAGTCTTCAACAACAAAAACAAAATTTATCCGTCCAGCTTAAAGAATTGTATGTTAAAAAGGAACGTTTGACATTACGGGCCTCAGAAGATGGCAAGATACTTAAAATCATTGCTAAACAGGGGGAAATGGTTTCGCTGAATGCGCCGGTTATTCTGCTGGAAAGCAAGCGTTACTATTATGATATTTATCTTGACGAGCAACAAGCGTCACGTCTTAAACGCGGTGATGAAATTAACGGCAGTTCCATAGCCGGTCACCAGTCTGTTAAAGGGATCATCCGCTTTATTACAGCCGCACCGGGTTTTGCTGATTTAAAAATGAGCCGGGAAAAAGGCCAGGCCGACCTTGCCGCATTCCAGGTCCGGATTTATGTGGAGCCGCAGGAAAACTTGCTGCCTGGCATGACAATTGGGGTGAACCAAGATGCATTCCTTAAAAGATGAGATAGCTTATTTGTTTTCCGGCAGAGGAATGCCCTACCATAAAGTTTCCATAATGGTTGCTTTAGTTGTCACAATCGCGTTTACGGCCGTTTTTTCCAATAATTATATTAAAGACGGTAAAGTTGCGGTAATAGATCTGGATAATTCGAAATTCAGCCGGGAATTCATTGAAGAAATGAATGCATCTCCCTACATCCGGATCAAGGAGGTTCTGAATGTCCCCGTCGATCCTAAACAACTTTTGCATCAAGACCGTAACATTGCCGTTATATACCTTCCAGACGGTTTTGAAAAGAATGGCTACAGCAACGCTGTCAATAATATCGGGGTATTTTATGATAATACCAATGCGGCGCAAAGCGCCAGCATTCGAAGCGGACTCAATGCTATCGTAGCGATGCATAATCAGAAAATCGGGTCAGCACAGATCCAGGCACTTGGCTTTAACAGTGAACAAACATCAGCAGTTATGAACAATATTTCCCTTAAAGAACGTTTGCTGTTTAATCCAACGGGTTCTGCCAGCAATTCAACCACATTGGGTTTTTTATTTTTCTTTAGTTCCATGTATTTTGTTTTTGCCACGATTGGCATAATCTCCCGTTTGCGCCTGGAAGGTAAATGGAATGAACAGCTTCTGGAAACAAGTCCTTTTGAACTAATGCTACGGCTTATTCCGTATGCCATTTGTCTAACAGTGTCTCTGGTGGCTGGCTTGGCAATTTTACGGATTATAGGCGATTTGAGCTTTATGGGTAATTTTTTTGTATTGCTATTATCCATAATGCTGCTGGCTGCATCTGCCGGCCTGATGAGCATGCTTTTTGGCTGGGGCGCCGCCAATCCGGGAATTGCGGCCAGCAGAATGATTTTATTTTTGCCAGGTGGTTTTATTCTGGGCGGCATGACAAGTCCAATCGATATATTACCCTCCTGGGTCCAAGTTGTATTTAATGTGTTCCCGTTGGTGTGGGAATTCCGCTTTACAAGGGACATCATATTGCGGGGAGCAGCGTTTATGGATACTGCCCAGGAGTTTGGCGGGTTTATGATATATACGGGCGTACTTGCCTTGCTTGTATGTATACGGTTTTATCAGGAACAAAAATCAGTATTGGCGAAAAAAAGCGCCAATGCAAAAGAGTCAGTGCCGGACGCGGGCCGATAAAGCTGCTATTGCTTGGCGGCGTAAGCAGCTATGTTCTAAAGCATGCACCCTGCCCGGTATTAGTTCAATAGAAAATGAGCTTTTTCCATAAAGGTTTCCATTGAGAGTATGATTGAACCAGTACAGAAATATTGGTAGTGAGAAGGAGCCGGGGCAGAATGGCTAAAAAGGAAATGTTCGTTGGTTTAGTGTTAGCAGTTCTCATGGTGTCAGCCCCAGTCTTTGCAGCTGATGCTGTATCTTTGACATTAGAGGAAAGTACTAATTTAGCCCTTAAGAATAACAACCAGATAAAGGCTTCTGCCAGCGGGGTGGAAGTAGCCAAATGGAACTTGGAAAAAAGCAAAGGGGAAAAAAATATTTCAATTGATTTGGCGCATACAACTTCTAAGATAGGTGGCGAATACTGGCGGGTTTTTTACATTGATCAGTCGCCCTCGAACTACTTTATCAATTCTGTTTCCGCCTCGCTGCCGCTTTACAGCGGCGGGCGGATCGAGAATACCATCAAGCAGGCTGAACTTAGCAGCAGAATGAGTGAGTTACAGCTTCAAAATACCAAACAGGAAATAAAATACGAGGTAACGCAAAGTTACTACAATATTTTAGCCTGCCAAAATTTCCAGCAAGTGAAGGAAGAGTCGGTAAGTCAGCTTGCAGAGCATCTTAAGAATGTAAAAGCTCAGTATGATGTTGGCAACGTTACCAAAGCAGATATACTTCGCTCGGAAGTAGAGTTGGCCAATGCCACGCAGGGGCTGGTGACAGCTAAAAACAATACTCAACTCGCTATGTCCATATTTAACAAAATAGTTGGACTACCCATTCAACAAACGGTTACGATTAAAGATTTTCTTGGCTATGAGCAGCATAATTATAATCTAGGAGATTGCATATCCTATGCCTTACAGCACCGGCCCGATTTTATTGCTTCGCAAAAAGCGGTTGAACAAGCGGAAGCCGGAGTCAAAGTCGCTGCCGCTGATAAAAAGTTGAATGTATCAATGGATGCATTGTACAGCACATATGACACTAAACTCGATGAATTTGGCACAACACAGTGGATGGTTGGGGTAACGGCACGCTTAAACCTTTTTGACGGAAATGTAACACGGGCCGGCATCAAAGCCTCTAAAGGGGTGCTTGCCCAATCTCAATATAATGAACGTGACATGGAGGCTGCCGTTGAGTTGAGTGTCCAAGAGGCCTATCTAAACTTGACAAAGGCTGAAAGTAATACTGCAACTAACAAAGTGGCAGTCGAAAAAGCCACGGAAGACTTCGCGCTTGCGCAAGCGCGATATAGTGTCAACCTTGGCACTAATTTAGATGTAGTAGATGCTCAGGTAGCCCTTACTGCGGCTAAAAACTCTTACATACAATCCCTTTATGATTATAATGTTAGTAAGGCTGCCCTTGATAAAGCTATGGGAAAAATCTAATGCTGCCGCTATTAACTGGATTTTATGAGCCGTATTTGGACCAAATGGTTCGTAACCTACAGTGTGCCTGCCACCCTCTGCAAGCGTGTCCGCAAGAAGCTGGGTTCATTTCTCTTTTGGCGTAGAAAGCTTTAATTCAGTAATAAAATTAATAAAAGCTTGTGCGGCCCTGGATAAATACTTGTCTTTTTTCCAGGCTAGTCCAAAATCAAGGTATAAGGGATCGGCAAGGGGGATGGATACATAATTTATTCCTTTATTTGCAATAGCAGCAATTAGAAAACATACTCCAACCCCTTTTTCCACTAAGCCTTTCATAGTTTCAATCTGGTCTGATGCTACAAGAATATTTGGCTCAAATCCGTGCTTCTTACATTCATCGAGGATAATGCGGCGATTATACGCGCCCTCCTTGAATAAAATAAACGGCTCATCTTTTATATCCATGAGAGAAATAGCCGGATAGTTCGCAAACGAATGCGATAATGGCAGGCAGGCAACAATTTCTTCTTTGGATATTACTAAGGTTTCAAGGAGCGGCGAGGGCTGATAGAGATTTACAATTCCCAGGTCAAGTTCGCCCCTCTCCAATAATTGACGTATATCGAAAGAACTTTCCTCAACTGTAGAAAGCTGTAAAGCCGGGTAGAGTTTATTAAAACTAGCCAGTATTTCGGGAAAGAGATATGAACCGATCATTGGCGGCACACCAACTTTGAGTGTGCCTTTTTTTAGTTGGAGGTAACTATTTATTTCTGCAACGCCATCCTGTAACAGGTTTAATGCGTCAGATACTTTTTGAACAAAAACACGCCCTTCGGCGGTTAATGAAAGTTGTTTCTGGCTGCGGTCGAAGAGTAAAATACCCAATTCGTCTTCTAGTTTCTGAATCGCTAAAGTAACTGTCGACTGGGAAACATGCAATTGTTCAGCCGCTCTGGTAATATTATTTGTCTTAGCTACCATCTGGAAATATTCTAATTGCCGCAATTCCATAAGAACCTCCGGAATAATTGACTGGATTAATTCTATCATTATGATTATATATTTTTCATTAATGAAAATACACTCTAAACTATTAATCAATAGAGATTTAATTAACAGAAAGGCGGTAAATATGACTAGCATTAACAACCTAAAAATTGTTGAAACAGTACTGCGCGACGGACATCAGTCTTTAACTGCCACTCGTATGCGTATCGCAGATATGATTCCAGTGTTGGAACAACTGGATAATGTCGGCTATCATGCGCTGGAGGCCTGGGGCGGAGCAACCTTTGACAGTTGTTTGCGCTTTTTAAATGAAAATCCCTGGGAGAGACTAAGGACCCTAAAGTCACATCTTAAAAAAACTCCAATCCAAATGCTGTTAAGAGGCCAGAATATTCTTGGATACCAACATTATGCAGATGATGTAGTCACTGAATTTGTTAACCGCTCTGTTGACAATGGTGTAGATATTATACGAATTTTTGATGCATTAAACGATGTACGTAATTTAGAAGTTGCCATGCAGGCGGCTAAGAAGGCCGGCGCCCATGTTCAAGGGGCGGTCGTTTATACGATTAGTCCTTACCACACAGATGACAGTTTCCTAAAAGTTGCTAAGAATCTGGTGGAATTAGGAGTCGATTCAATTTGCATCAAGGATATGTCCGGACTGCTTGCACCTTACAACGCTTATAATCTTATCAAAACCTTTAAGACAGAACTTAGCGTTCCCATAAATTTGCATACCCATTACACGAGTGGTATGGCTTCCATGACTTATCTGAAAGCGTGCGAAGCCGGGGTAGATATTCTCGACTGCGCTTTGTCTCCGTTTGCTATGGGGACGGCGCAGCCTGCAACTGAGGCAATAGTCGCTGCTCTGGATGGGGCAGAACGAACTACCGGTATTAACAAAGAGCAGCTATATCCGATTGCTGATTATTTTCGCGGCGTGAAAAAGGAGCTGGCTGAAGCCTTTGCCTTAAATACGGCGATTGATATTGACACAAAAGTGCTATCTTTCCAAATTCCAGGCGGCATGTTATCTAACCTGCTAAATCAGCTGCAAGAGCAAGGGGCTGCGGATAAATATCCTGAGTTGCTGGAAGAAATGCCTCGTGTACGGGCCGAATTAGGCTATCCCCCCTTGGTAACGCCAACTAGCCAGATGGTGGGTTCTATGTCTGCATTTAATGTAATGGTGGGACGCTACAAAATAGTGCCCAAGGAAATACGTGATATGGTACTTGGCAAATATGGCTCCGCACCGGCGCCCATCGACCCTGAAATTCAGAAGATTATTATTGGCGATGAACAGCCTATTTCCCACCGCCCGGCCAACGATATTCAGCCACAGCTGGACAAACTGCGGTTGGAACTAGCGGAAAAAGGGTTCCCGGGAGCAGCTATTGAGGATGTCTTATCGTATGCATTATTTCCAGAAGTGGCGCTCAACTATTTTGCCGCCAGAGCTACGCCTCGAGTATCTGTCGAAGATATGGTGGCATTTTGTTAGTATACATCCGCTTAAAAGGTCACGCTCGACGTGGCTTTTTTTTATCCGCCCCATAATTCATCGAAAATTTCAGAATTGAATTAATCAATTATATCATTGTGAATATATATTTTTCTTTAATGCATATTGGCAGTACACTATACGTAGATGATCTCCAATAACAATAATCCGCTTCAAAGTTGTTCATGCCGCTACTTTCGCGGTATAACACGATACGGCTCAAGCTGGGGGAGATCAACTTATCGTAGCAAAAATAGGGAAAGTATGTTGTTTACGCGAAAAATAAACTGAAAATTCTAACTAATATAAGTGATTTTTTCATTTTATTAGCTAGGGTATTGGGGGGAGCATTTATCTAAAACTAATGGGTGAAGCGTAAATGGTATTGGTCTTGTAACGGAATATGTACCAATTCGACATGTGGAAAACTTTGTATTACGAGGAGGTATGTCATGATTACAGTATTAGCCTATGCAATGATCATTGCTTTTCTAGTGCTATTGACGAAACGCAAGCTAACGGTGTTTACAGCTCTTATTCTCGTTCCGGTTGTATTTGGTGTTGCAGCCTGTTTAGTTTTGGACAAAGACTTATTTTTAATATTGGAATGGATCAAAAACGGTCTTTTCTACAGCGTTAACCCGCAAACCAAAGCCGTAAAAATGGGCGTTATGTCCGGACTGGTCTTAATTCTGTTTGCCATCTTGTACTTTGGTGTCATGCTGAAAGCCGGGTTATTCGATCCGTTATGTATCTATTTTATTAAAAAGGCCAAGGGCGATCCGCTCAAAATAGCATTGGCAACCGTTATGGTTGCCAGCATGGTTACTCTTGACGGTGATACTACCACCACAATTGTCGTGTGCACATCTGCGTTGTTACCTCTATGGAAACGGATGGAGATGAAATTATCTTATCTGGCGATATTGATTACCATGCCGATCGGTATTTTCAATCAGTTGCCGTGGGGCGGTCCCCTGGTTGCCAATGCCACCGCACTAGGCGTTGAGATGGGGCCTCTATTTGCGAAAATTCTCCCGGGTATGCTGGTGGCTGAAATATATGTCATCATTGCTGCTTATTTAATCGGTAAAAGAGAAAGAGCCAGACTTAAATACGATCCTGCCGATGCAAACCTTGTTACACCGGAACACATCGAGGAAATGGTCGCCTCTGTAAAAAATTTTGAACCGGATTTTAAACGGCCGCAGTACTTCTTGTTCAATCTTGCTTTGACAGTAATCCTGGTTGGAATGCTGATCGCCGGTGTAGCGCACGGCGGCGTCCTGTTCATGGTGGGGGCGGCAATTGCTCTCGCGGTTAACTATGGGCTCGAGGAACAGATGGAATTAGTCAGAAACTGTGCTTCCGATGTTTTGATCCCATCGCTGGCTACATTTGCGGCCGGGGCATTTACCGGTATATTGGGAAGCAGCGGCATGTCAACGGCAATTGCCCAAAGCATTATCAATATTATCCCGCAGTCAATAGGCTTGCATATGGCGCCTATTTACGCGGTCATTGCCGCCCCGGCTATTTGTTTCCTGCCGCAAGATGCTTTCTATTTTGGTATCGCTGCAATTATTGCACCGGTAGCCGGCCAGTTAGGAATTTCAACTGAGCAAACAGCAGTAGCTTCCATGGTGGGACAGGCCTTTCGCCTGGCAAGCCCTGTTATTCCGGCGCTGTATCTACTATGTGAGCGAACAGAAATGAACTTTGTTGATTATCAGAAGTTATTCTTCATCTGGACTTGGCCGGTACTTCTTATCTATTTATTCATGCATACAGTAACAGGCGCTATGCCTTTTTAATCAATTTAGCTAAACGGGAGGTAATACCATGAACAAAGAGCAAATGATTCAATCAATGACAGACATAATGGCCAAATTTACCGGCTATATGGGAAAGCGGTTACCGGATGATGTTATGAGCAAACTGCGTGAACTCAGGGAACAAGAAGATACCTATCTGGCAAAGGTAGTATATGACTCCATGTTTGAAAACCAGGAAATCTCCGATAAACTGGATCGTCCCAGCTGTCAGGATACCGGCGTAATACAGTATTATGTTAAAGCAGGCTCAGAATTCCCTTTACTCGCTGAAATACCGGAAATTTTACGAAATGCTGTGCTTGAGGCAACCAAAGCCGCCCCGCTTCGCCATAATGCTGTAGAAATTTTTAAGGAGAAAAATACCGGCAACAACACAGGCGAGCGTGTTCCCATTATTAACTGGGATATTATCCCCAATTCGAAAGCTGTTGAAGTTGAAGTTTATATGGCTGGCGGCGGCTGTAGCCTTCCCGGGCAGGGTAAAACGCTTATGCCGGGGGAGGGATATGAAGGTGTTGTCAAATTTATTTTTGATGTAATGACTTCCTACGGGATTAACGCCTGCCCGCCGCTGTTGGTAGGGATCGGTATAGCCGGATCAATTGAAGTCGCAGCCACACTATCCAAAAAAGCATTGTTCCGTCCGATTGGTTCGCGCCATCATGATGAGAGAGGCGCCGAAATGGAACTCTTAATTGAAAAGGGTCTCAATGATATCGGCATTGGACCGCAAGGGTTATCCGGCAAGAACTCAGTCATGGGCGTTCATATCGAGTCTGCAGCCAGACACCCGTCCACTATCAGCGTCGCCATTTCAATCGGTTGCTGGGCTCACAGGCGAGGCACCATCCGGATAAATGAAGATATGTCTTACGAAATTATTTCTCATAAGGGGGTAACGCTGTGAAAAAAGTTTTGACAACTCCGATTAAAAATGAAGATCTGGAAAACATAACAGCCGGCGATGTGGTTTACCTTGACGGATATCTGATAACTTGCCGCGACGTAGCCCATCGCCGCTTAATTGAACTGGGCAGGGAGCTGCCTGTGGACCTGAACGGCCTGGCGATATTCCACGCAGGTCCTATTGTTGCCAAAGATGAAGATGGCAAATGGCAGATGATCTCTATCGGACCTACCACTAGTATGCGGATGGAGAAGTTTGAAAAAGAGTTTATAGCGCAAACCGGTGTTAAACTGATTATCGGCAAAGGCGGTATGGGCCCGGAGACAGTTGAAGGCTGCAAGACCCATAAAGCGCTCCATGCGGTATTTCCCGGCGGGTGTGCTGTTTTGGCAGCAAATGAAGTTGAGGAAATCGAAAGAGTAGAATGGGAAGACTTGGGTATGCCTGAGTCCCTGTGGGTATCCCGGGTTAAGAATTTCGGCCCGCTCATAATTTCAATCGATGCCAAAGGAAATAACCTTTTTGAGAAAAACAAAGCAGTATTTAATGAGAAAAAAGGACCGATTGTTGAAGAAATCTGCAAACAGGTAAAATATATTAAGTAAAACCATTAAGGGAGGCCTCAAGTGGAGCCTCCCTTGAATTTATCCTATTCTCCGTTCAGTGATTAGCATCCAGTACTTGCTTTACTTTTTATCACGGTACTTACTGCGGTGGTAAATTCCAACACATTAACAGGCTTTTGCAGGTAAAAATCAACGCCGCTAAGGTAAGCTTGCTCAATGATGGATGTATTACTGCAAGCGGATATCATTATACAGGAAATTTGACTATTGGAAACAGCAAGCTTTTTCGTTAATTCAATGCCGCTTTGTCCCGGTAATAGCAAATCAATTATTACAATATCTGGCCGGCATTTATGAATAAGGGACTCAGCCTCCAATCCGTCACTGCAACTGGCTGCTATTACTCCTAAATGATATTTGTTTATTATGTTACTTATACATTTGCAAAAACCACGGTCATCGTCAATGATCATAAAGCGCATTTCCAATTGAATTCACCTTATTCCCTGTCGGAAGTGGACTTAACGTATTTTATTTCAGGAGCATTCTAATTGCCATTACCAGCAGGAGAAAACCTGTAAAAACCTTAATTCTGCTTTGTATCTTAAAGTCGAGCAAATAATGGCGTACTTTGAAAATCAAAGCTATTATTATGGCGTACCATGCTAATAATAAGCTCACAAAGACCAGCGTTAAGAATAGGGATTGCATGAATAAACTATGATCGAGATTCATGTATTGCGGGTAAATGGATAAAAAGATGAACGACGTCTGGATGTTTAACACGTTTGTTGTAAATCCCTTGGTAAAGGATTTACTGCCCATTTCCGACGCAGGTTCACTGTTTGCGGCGGTTGCAGTAAGGTTGTCAGCCGTTACATTGCGTAACCGGTAAGCGCCGATTATACTTGCAATTGCCAAATATGCCAGGTAGCCGCTCCCAAGCACCTTAAATAAGCTAAGGAGACTGGGTGAATTCATGATAATAAGAGCAATTCCTAAACCGGATAAAGAAGTATGAACAAACATGGAACTGGCAATCCCCGCCACATTATAGATAGCTGCTTTATGGCCGAAGTTCAAGCCTGATTGGAGCACCAGCACCTGATTAACACCGGGAGTTACTATCATTAACATCATAACAATGATAAAGGAATACAGCTCATTGCTGCCGATTGGCAAAATCACGCAGGCCCCTCCCTTTTACATAGCTTTGTTGTTGCATGTCCGGCCTTTTATAGATTTGTTGCAATTATAGCACAGTCCAAACTATAATAAAATTATCAAATTTGTATACTTTGTATATTGAAAAGGTATACCAGAGATGACTGTATGGATATCCGGGACCATCGCTGCTCCGGGGATACTCGCTATCTGCCGCATTAGGGTATTATCCGGAAGCGCCGGTGGCAGCCCTGCTTGGTACCGGGCAGCAGCGGACCGGGGTTGAAATGCTCGGTTATCTGTTCTATATCGTCGACCGCAATAAAACCGGTCTTCCTTATTTAAGCGCTCCGGAGGCTAAAGATGACTGGCTGCGTCAAGCCTTAACGCCTGACGTGATCGTGCGTCTTGCCGAAACAGCCTATGAACGATATGGGTTTAAAGATTTTAAGCTCAAAGGAGGTGTGCTGGCGGGTGAAGAAGAAATAAAAGCAGTGACTGTCCCCTGGCTGGAAGTTCGCTAACAACCGGCCTTGCTGTGCCGTTCTTAAAGGGTTTTTGACGCCTGTTCTGGCGGCGCAATAAGTGTTTTTAACACTATAGGAAATCCAAAAATGATTTTGTTCCAAACAGGGTGACAGTAACGCTTCGGCTGGCACTTAACCTCCGCTTGTACTGACATCCTGCCTGTAAATCTTTTTTGGATACTATATATATCAAAGTAAGGAGAATCCGAAAATGAAAATTGGCTTTATTGGACTGGGAATCATGGGGAAGCCCATGAGCAAGAATTTGCTCATGGCTGGCTATGAATTGGTGGTTTTGGACAAAAACCAAAAAGCAGTGGATGAAGTTGTAGCCGCAGGCGCTAAAGCCGCCGCGACTCCTAAAGAAGTTGCGCAACAAACAGATATAATCATTACCATGCTGCCGAATTCCCCCCATGTAAAAGAAGTCGTTTTGGGCGAACATGGTATTATTGAAGGCGCTAAAAAAGGCGCGATTGTGGCTGATATGAGTTCTATTGCTCCTTTGGTCAGCCGGGAACTGGCGGAAAAACTGGCGGAAATAGGCGTAGAGATGTTGGATGCACCGGTGAGCGGCGGCGAACCGAAAGCCATTGACGGTACTATTTCGGTTATGGTTGGCGGTAAACAGGAAGTTTTTGATAAATGCTATCCTGTATTAAAGGCGATGGCCGGTTCTGTGGTGCGTACCGGTGATATCGGTGCAGGCAACATCACTAAATTGGCCAACCAGATTATTGTGGCCCTTAACATTGCGGCCGTTTCCGAAGCTTTGGTTCTGGCCAGTAAAGCAGGGGTTGAGCCTGAACTCGTTTATCAGGCCATCAGAGGCGGTCTGGCAGGCAGCACCGTATTGGATGCGAAAGCTCCGATGATGATGGACCGTAATTTTAAACCCGGCTTTAGGATTAATCTGCATATTAAAGATTTAAGTAACGTATTGGAAACCTCTCATGAAGTCGGGGTGCCGTTGCCTTTGACCTCCGCAGTTATGGAAATGATGCAGTCGCTTAAAGTTGACGGCCTGGATCAGGATGATCATAGCAGCTTGGTGAGATATTATGAGAAACTTGCCAAAACCGAAGTAAAACGCTAAATTGTGTTACTAAATAATAAAAGACCGTGCTGAAACGCTTACATTTCAGCACGGTCTTTTAAGTGTCTTTGGCTGTTTCTAATGCGAGAATGCCGGCTGCCGGAGGGGAATGAAAAAAGTGACTATAGCGGGCTCAGTCGATGTAGCGGCTGATTTTTTCTTGTAGACATTGGGCAGCAGAAGAAACATCCTGGCGATGATGGATTTGTTGCAATTATTGCACAGCCTGAACTATAATGAAATTATTAAATATATACGCTTTGCATAACGAAAAAGTATATAAAGAGGTGTCTGCATGGATATCCGGGAAATGAGATATTTCTATACAATTGTGGAGGAAGGAAATATAAGCAGTGCCTCCAGGCGGCTAAATATTGCGCAGCCGGCCCTAAGCCGACAGATGAAGCAACTGGAGGATACCCTTGGAGTCCAATTATTTGAACGTGGCAGCCGTAGAATAAGATTAACCGAGGCCGGGCAGTTATTACGTGAGCGGGCAGAACAGATTTTAGGTTTAGTCGACGGTACCATGAAGGAGATGACTGAACTTAATTCAGGCCTGGGCGGGACAATATCGATTGGCTCGGTGACGACATCCGGGGCTGCACTGCTGCCCGGTTTGATTAGCCAGTTTCATGAGTCATATCCGAATGTCACCTTCCAAATATGGGAGGGGGATGGTTTTCGGATTTTAGAGCTTTTGGACAGCGGAGTAATCGAGGTTGGTATCATACGGGCTCCTTTTGACTCGGATGTTTATGAATCCATCACTCTCCCTGAGGAGCCTTTAGTTGTCGCTATGAAAAGAGATAAATGCTATTGCGGGGAAAATCCTGAAACTGTCCGCCTAATTGAGCTTGCCAACCAGCCGCTCATTGTTCCGCTGCGGTGGAAGGCGATGTTTGTGGAATGGTGCGCAAAAGCGGGATTTGTCCCGAAAATAGTTTGCATAAGCGATGGAATTGTGCTTAATATCCTCTGGACAAAATTAGGTATCGGCATGGCCTTGGTTCCTAAGTCCACCGAGGGGCTGATTGCCGATGCATCCTTGTTATACAAAAAAATTATTGAACCCTCGGTGTCAGCACAAACAGTCATTGTCTGGCTGCGAAACCGTAAGTTGTCGGCCAGCAGCAAGCACTTCCTGGATTTATTGCGAGGTATGGCCCAAAATTAATTTGTTTCAATTATCTAAACTAAGATGTCGGTGGCAGCTTTGTTTAGCAGGAGAAATCAAGATCGGAGAGAATGAAACAGAAAAAATGAGGTGATTACTATACGCTATACACTGAATTTGCAGGGGAAGATTGTTTTACTGGTTTGCAGTGTCGTATTGGTAGCGCTGTTAGCTACGAATTGGCTCATTTCCAAGAGTGTCGCTGAAGATATAACTGAACAAATGGGGCGAACCGTATTGTATATAGCGCGCACCATTGCCCATTCGGATGTTGTTGCCGAAGGATTAGCCGGCGTTCGCAAGGAAAGTGATATTCAAGACTACGCTAACTCTGTACGGAGTCTAACCGAATCTGCTATTGTGGTCGTTTTTGATATGAATGGAATTCGTAAATCGCACCCTGACGAAACGTTGTTAGGGACCCATGTTATCGGTGGCGATGAGGAGCCGGTGCTTAAAGGCGAGGAGTACCTTTCCTTTGCCACCGGCACAGTCGGGCCATCGCTTAGAGCCTTTACGCCGATAAAATATAATGGCCAACAGGTGGGAGGCGTAGTAGTCGGTATCCGTGTAGACGACATTGAGCGTGCGGTGGCTGAGAACCGTAAGCGGATTTTTATTACTATGCTTCTAGGCATGACAATTGGTATAACCGGGGCTATTTTATTGGCCAGGAGCATAAAACAAACACTGCTTGGGCTTGAGCCGGCAGGGATAGCTAAATTACTGGAAGAACAAAATGCCATGCTCCATTCGGTAAAGGAAGGTATTTTGGCGGTCGATTTGTCAGGGCGAATAACATTGGCTAATGAGGCTGCAATTAGTATGCTGTCTGCAGGCGGGACTACCGGTAATCCAATTGGCAAAGAAATTGATACCTTTGTACCTAATAGTGGTTTAACCCGTATTCTGAAGACGGGTATATCTGAACTCCATCAGGAGCAAGACTTAAATGGTATACACATTATTACCAACAGAGTGCCGATATTGGTTAACGGTAAAATTGTTGGCGCTATAGCCACGTTTTGGGATAAAACAGAAATAAACCAGTTAGCAGAGGAGCTAACTGGCGTTAGAAGTTATGTAGAAGCCTTACGGTCACAGGCCCATGAATTTATGAATAAGCTCCACGTTATTCTGGGGTTGGTCCGGCTGGAATGTTATGATCAGCTTACAGATTACATTAAGCGTCTTGCTGACGATCAGGAAGCGGAAGTTTCTTTTATAAGTAAGCGGATCAAGAACCCCGCTGTAGCTGGTCTTGTGCTGAGTAAACTCAGTAAATCACGGGAAATGGGTGTCTCTATGACAGTCGACGAAGCCACGCTCATGCCGTCTGAGCCCGAGATAGTTATTAATCATGAACTAGTGACTATTCTAGGCAACCTGATTGATAATTCGCTGGAGGCTGTTCAGTCTGCCTCGGAGAAGAAGGTATCTCTGGCCATTAACACTGATAATGACATGATTACCATTCAGGTACGGGACAGTGGCCCCGGGTTGGGACCGGATGTAAAGGAACATATCTTCAAAAAAGGTTTTTCTACAAAAGCTGACAATCGCGGATTTGGCCTGTATTTGGTAGACAGCAGCGTAAAAAGGCTAAATGGCCGGATCGAGTTTAGCACATCCGCGCAGGGAACGGAAGCGGTTGTAGTCATTCCCGCTAAGCAAGGAGGCAAATCAGTATGATTCAGGTACTTATTGTAGAAGACGATCCAATGGTTGCCGAACTTAACCGCCGGTACCTGGCGAAGATCGAGGGTTTCCAGGTTAAAGGGGTTGCCGGCAGTTACCGGCAAGCGCTTGAATGCTTGAGTACTGACAAAATTGATTTAGTTTTAGTTGATATCTTCATGCCAGGTATGAACGGCCTGGAACTGCTCGCTAAAATAAGGGAAGTTGGGCATGGCGTGGATGTCATTATGGTGACAGCTGCTCGGGATGCTGATAGTGTAAAACAAGCATTACGCCTTGGGGCAGTGGATTATTTAATCAAGCCGTTCGAATTTGAAAGACTGGCTATGGCTTTACAAAAATATAAAGCCCGGGTAGACGCTATTCATAGTCGTGAGCTGGTATGCCAGCGTGATATTGATGCCCAGTTTCTGGAACGTCCCACGCGCGGCAGCTTGCCAAAAGGCTTAGATAAGAATACGCTGCAAATGATCAAAACGATGATTGATAAGTCAGGCGCTGCTTTCACAATCGAAGAACTGGCCAAGCAAGCCGGCATTTCGCGGGTAACGCTCAGAAAATACCTTGATTACCTGGTCGACAGCGGCAGATTAACTATTGAGTTAGTCTATGGCCCTGTCGGCAGGCCTGTTAACAGGTACGTGCCCTGTCAATCAGAATAGGATTCACTAACTGCGGGCTGTTGCTTGCAGTTTTTATTTGCAATAACTTTTAAAAACTTTAATAAAGTATAAAGGTTTTGGGCCATCAGTTATTATGAATTCAGAAAAGCCTTAATCTGCGAAATTTTCAAAGCCCGCAGATGGGGGCCGAAATAAATCAAAAAGGAGAATTTTCATGAAAACAGAAGCCCAAAACGCTGCTTCCACTACCAGGGAACATCCCTTTATGGCTTTTAAAATCGGCCCGCTGCCGCTACCCATCTATCTTATTTTAGCTGCCATTATCTTTGCGGCATCGGTGTATGGGAAACTCCCGGCCGACATGATCGGCGGCATAGCCGTAATGATGGTCATGGGGATGCTGCTGGGGGACATCGGCTTGCGAGTACCAATATTAAAGGAGATCGGTGGTCCGGCAATTCTATCTATTTTTATTCCGTCCGTCATGGTATTTTACAATCTTATTAATCCGGCTTCGATGAAGGCGATCACTGCCTTTATGAAAGGTTCCAACTTCCTTTATTTCTATATTTCCTGCTTAGTAACCGGCAGTATTTTGGGTATGCAGCGAGTAGTCCTGGTACAAGGCTTTCTCCGGATGTTCGTACCGTTATTGGTAGGTACGGCCGCATGCATCGCGGCTGGCGTGGCTGTTGGCACACTTACAGGTATCGGTGCTTACCGCTCGTTTTTTTATGTAGTCATTCCCATTGTCTCCGGTGGTGTCGGGGAAGGAATATTGCCGCTGTCCATGGCTTATGCAGAAATTACCGGCCTTACTAATGATAAATTTATACCTCAGCTTGTGCCTGCAGCTATGCTCGGAAACGTGTTTGCAATTATGGCTGCCGGCTATTTGCGGCGGTTGGCTGAAAGGCGGCCGGAACTTTCCGGCAACGGCGTACTTGTCAAATCCGGAGATGACGATCTCATCCGGGCTGCCCAGTCAGCTGAAAAACCAGTAGACTTCTCTTTAATGGGAGCCGGTTTGGTTCTGGCAATGAGCTTCTTTGTCTTTGGACAATTGGCCAACTTGTTTATTCCTATTCCTGCACCCATCATTATGATTTTCTCGGCCGCTCTTATCAAAGCATTTGGCATTATGCCCGCCAAGATGGAGCAAGGCGCTTATCATCTGTATCGCTTCATTACCAGCAGCCTGACCTGGCCGCTGCTGGTAGGTGTAGGCGTATTGTATACTCCGTGGAAAGACGTGATAGCTGCTATTACGCCGGCATATATTGCAACTTGTTTCGCTACTGTGGCAGCTATGATTACTTCCGGTTTTTGTATTGCCAGGTATCTTAAGATGTATCCAATTGAATCCGCTATTGTTACCGCCTGCCATAGTGGCTTAGGCGGAACAGGCGATGTTGCCATACTTTCGGCTTCTAACCGGATGGAACTGATGCCTTTCGCCCAAATCTCCACCCGTATTGGCGGAGCCTGCATGGTCGTCATCGCGGCGATAGTAATGAGGATGTTAGGCTAATCAAGCAAGGAGGAAGGGTGTATGAATCAATTAAAACAGTCACAGGCAGGGACATTAGAATCTAACGACATCGTTATCACTGTCGGGCCTCGCGACAAAGGGACCGGCATAGTGATTGAGCTACAGAGTCTGGTGTTCGCCCAGTACGGGGCTCAGATTAAGAAAGTGATCGAAGACACTGTAAAAGAACAAGGTATCCATGATATATATATAAAGGCCGTTGACAGAGGGGCGCTGGACTGCACCGTGAGAGCCCGGACGCTAGCCGCCTTGTCCCGTGCCGGGGTTGCGCTGAAGGAGGGGAGTTTATGGAACTGAGAAGGACACTGCTGTTTATCCCCGGCAACAACCCGGGTATGTTGCAAAATGCCGGTATACTCGGTGCGGATTCCGTTATTCTCGATCTGGAGGATGCCGTCGCGCCGCGCGAAAAAGATGCAGCCCGCTTGCTGGTGTGCCACGCCTTAAAAACGACTGACTTTGGCAGCTGTGAGAAGGTAGTGCGTATCAACCCTATCGATACTTCGGCCCAAGAGGATGTTGCCGCCATAGTTCCTTGCCGTCCTGACGCGCTGCTTGTCCCCAAGGTCAACAGTGCCGCGGATATTCACCAGGTCGTACGCTGGCTTGAAGCAAGTGAAAAGAGCAACCAGCAGCCGGTAAAAATTATAGCTCTCATCGAAACGCCGCTCGGGATTGTAAATTGTTATTCCATTGCTGCCGCCCATCCGCGTGTTGTAGCCGTGGCGCTTGGCGCGGAAGACTACACGGCTGGTCTTGGTACTTCGCGAACCAAGGACGGACAGGAAATCTTCACGGCACGCACCATTTTGGTAAATGCAGCGGCTGCCGCCGGAATTCAAGCCATTGACACTCCTTTTACCGATGTACTTGATGAGGACGGGCTAGCAGCAGATATTGCTTTCGCAAAGAAAATGGGTTTCAAGGGAAAACTCGTAATTAACCCCCGGCAGGTGGATGCCATTCACGAAGGTTTTAGCCCGAGTGCTGCCGAGATTGAATGGGCCCAGCGGGTTGTCGCAATTATAAAAAAAGCAGAGGAACAGGGTGCCGGGGCAATCTCTTTAGACGGGAAGATGATCGATAAGCCTATTGTTGACCGGGCCGAAAGACTTTTACAATTGGCTCAGGCACTAGGCTTGGAAGGGAGGCGGTAATGATGAAAAATGCAATTGGCCGTACAATACCAGGCTACGTGGAAGGATACGGAGAAGTAAATCTTTTTAACGGCGCCTTCCAAACTCTTCCCAACATGTTTCGACAGGCTCCTGCCGTCAAGACGCGCACACCCTCTGACAGCAAGTTAGTAGGCGGCTTAGAGGAAGTATTTCGCCGGATTCCGGTAAAAGACGGCATGACTTTATCTTTTCACCACCATTTCCGTAATGGCGACGGAGTACTGAATATGGTGCTTGCGACAGCAGCTAAGCTTGGCGTCAAGAACCTGAATATTGCTATCAGCTCGGTGTTTCCGGTGCATGCGCCATTGGTAGAACACATTAAGAATGGAGTTGTCACCGGACTTGACACGAATTATATGTCAGGGCCAGTTGCTGACGCTATTTCACGCGGGGTACTCAGCCGGCCTGTAATCATGAGAACGCACGGCGGGCGCGCCCGCGCTATTGAGTGCGGTCAGCTTAAGATCGATGTCGCCTTTATAGCCGCACCGGCCGCCGATGATTATGGTAACATTAATGGAATAATGGGGCCGGCGGCTTGCGGATCGCTTGGCTATGCCATACCTGATGCCGAATATGCTGATCATGTAGTTGCGGTGACTGACTACCTTTGTGAATATCCATTGTCGCCGGTCTCGATATCGCAAACCAGAGTGGACTATGTAGTAGCGGTAGATGTCATTGGTGATCCCCGGGGCATTGTTTCCGGCAGCACAAAAGTGACCAAAGATCCGGTAGGGCTCAAAATTGCTCAAACGGCAGCCAAGGTTATCAAAGCGGCCGGATTAATTAAAGAAGGTCTGTCTTTTCAGACGGGAGCAGGCGGCGCCTCACTGGCAACTGCGCACTATATTGGAAAAATGATGGAACAGCAAGGCGTAACGGCCAGTTTTGCCATGGGTGGTATCACAAGCTATCTGGTTGATATGCTCAATCACGGCTTACTGCGTAAAATTACGGATGTGCAAGGTTTTGATTTAGAAGCAGTCCGCTCTATCGGCGCCAATCCAAATCACATTGAAGTAAGCGCCGGCGTTTATGCTAATCCTTTTAACGCCGGCTGTATCGTAAACAAACTTGATACCGTTTTCCTTGGGGCAACTGAAATTGATACGGATTTTAACGTTAATGTTACTACCGGCTCCAATGGAGTAATCATGGGTGGCTCGGGCGGTCACAGCGATGCAGCGGCCGGGGCCAAGTTAACGCTCATTGTTGCCAACTTACTGAGGGGGCGCCTGCCGACTGTCCGGGATAAAGCGCTGACTGTTACGACACCCGGCGAAACCGTAGATGTGCTGGTAACTGAGCGAGGGGTAGCCGTAAATCCATTGCGAACAGATCTATATAAAGAAATGCTGGCAGTAGGATTGCCGGTGAAAGACATTCATGAGCTTAAACGTGAAGCGGAAAAAATCGCAGGTGTTCCCAAGGCCATCAAGACCAGTGACCGTATTGTGGCAGTAGTCGAATACCGCGATGGCACCATTATCGATGTTGTACGGCAAGTGACCGACTAGTATGGAAGAGTAAACGGGTCATGTCTGCCACAGACGGTATTTGAGCAGGAAGCCGGTTTGGGCAAGACCAAAAGCAAAGACAGGAGACAGGGTATTGGCAGGAATTGCCGTCAACTCTGTCTCCTAAAAGTTTATCCGACGACTTAGCTTCAGATGGGGTTAAAACCCCACCTGAAGCTAAGTCTACTTTATATTACTTTAAATCAAGTGGTAAAATAACCCGTGATTTGAACAATGAAAATATAATTTGCCGTGTCCCAGCTTATGAAAGCGAAATTGCATATTCCATTCGGGATATTGTTTAACGATAAAAACCCTGTCTCCCGTGACATAAGCAACAAAAGATATATAATGGTCTTTTTTCATTTCGTGCGATGAAGAAACATAGAGTTCATCCTCAACCGGTTCTATATTCAGTAAATGACTCTCGGCTCCTTTGGCGGCAGCTAATGCCTCCAGTCTTTTCCCGCAGCAGGAAATATTGGCGTCTCCTGTTGCGGTCAGGAGATTATTACACTGCGGGCAAACGTAAAATTTAAGCTTTTTCATATTTCCTCCGATAGTTTCATTTAGTGCAAGGTTACCGGAAAGCAGTTCTTCAATATTGACTCCAAGCAGTTGTGACAGCTCGGGGAGTAATGAAACATCCGGACAGCCAAGGCCACGCTCCCATTTGCTGATTGCTTTGTCACTGATATTCATTAAATCAGCGAGCTGCTTTTGTGTCAGATCTTTTTCTTTTCGCAGATTGTATATTAACTTGCCGATTTTATCGCAATCCATCAGCGTCACCTCCGAATTTAATTTTAGGATATATTTTAAATACTATCAATAAACGAACCGTAGAGTCACGCCGGGAAGCAAAGCGAAAAATACCTGTGACCCTTATCTTTTTACATAGTATAATCAGATTTTGCCGCCATACCCGCTAGCAGAGATTAGAAAAATGTGATGGCAGGAACCCTGCTTAATTGTGTGAGAAATAATCCCGGAGCCTTAAAGTATTTTAACAAGCGTATGGTGTATGTTATACTCAAAGCACAGAATTTTATATTTATTATGACGATCGCATTGCGGGGGAGTCGAATAGGATTGGGGGAAAGCGGTTGGCAATCAGTGACAAGCATGAAAAGTTAGGGGCTCTTTTTGATGTATTACAGGAAACGCAATCCTGGTTTTTACACATTTTAGACTCCATTTATGACGGATTGTTAATCTGTGATGCTGATTTTGTTGTCAGATACATCAATCCTGAATATACGCGGATAACAGGTGTCGCCTACGAGACAATCGTAGGCAGGGAACTAAGTGAGGTCAGGCCGGGAGCCATTTTGCCCCAGGTTATTTTTTCCGGGGTACCTCTGGCCGGTGTCTATCGGCGTGAGGGTGAGACCGAATATGTTGTCGATATGGCGCCGATTATGATTGACGGACAGGTAGCAGGCGGGATTTCTATTGTCAAAGATGTTACGGAAGTGCACCGGCTTAGTCAGCAAGTAAATAAATTTGAAAAAAAAGCCAACCGGTTGAAGAAGATGGTTGAGCATGCCTACCGGGCCCGCTATAGTTTTAAAGACCTTATCGGCCAAAGCGGTTCAATACAAAAGGCTGTCCAGTTTGCGAAAAAAGTAGCTGTTGGTGTATCCGATATTCTTATCACCGGGGAAAGCGGCACCGGCAAGGAAATTTTCGCCCAGGCCATTCATAGTGAAAGTAAACGCAGTCATGGCCCCTTTGTGGCGCTTAACTGCGCTTCACTGACCTCCAGTCTGGTAGAGAGTGAACTGTTCGGTTATGAGGAAGGGGCGTTTACGGGCGCGCGTAAAGGGGGAAAAACCGGCCTGTTTGAGATTGCCGACGGCGGCACGATTCTTTTGGACGAAATCGGTGAGTTAAGCCTGGAAATACAGAGTAAGTTGCTGCGGGTTCTCCAGGAACGGGCCATACGCAAGGTTGGTGAAGCCGGCGAGGTAGAGCTGGATATACGCGTAATAGCGGCTACTAACCGGAACTTGGCGGATATGGTGAAAGAGGGACGGTTTCGCCATGATTTGCTGTATCGGCTTAATGTTCTTAATCTGCATTTGCCGCCGCTCAGAGAACGGGGCGGCGATGTCGCGGCGCTTGCAGATCACTTTTTGACTCAGTTCTCGCAGAAGGTGAGCCGGCCATTCCGGTTTTCGCCGGAAGTCTACGGTATTCTGCAAGCTTACAACTGGCCGGGAAACATCAGGGAGCTGCGGAATGTAATTGAATTCGCCGCTAACATGTGTGAAGAAAATCTAATTACGCAGCTGCATTTGCCGCCGGTTCTCCTTGTGGAAAGCACAAGTCAGACGGCCCCGTCTAAAACCCTTGCTGATATGGTTTGTGAAACCGAGCGGCAGTTGATTATTAATGCCTTGCGAGGCGAAGACTCTTCCGTTGAAGGTAAGCGAAAGGCGGCAAAACGGCTGGGTGTTTCACTGGCTACGCTTTATAATAAAATGAATCGGTTTGGCATTGCCGGCGGCAGTGACTGACAGACGTCGAATATATTTATTTTGGCTAACGGGAGCATAACGCTTATTGGAAATTCAGACGATTTCTAATAAGTTAGAAACCAGGAGCAAGGAGTTTCTAAGAGTTTAGAAACTCCTTGCTCCTGGTTTTATTACTGTGGTGGGGACAGGGTAAATACGGTGTAAGCTTTTTTATATTTCTAATTATTTAGAAATACTTATTAATACTGGATGCGAAAATCACAGTAAATTCAAGCATGATGAGCCTGGCATGAATCTTGCTGTAGATATAAGTGCGAAGAATATAACCTGTGGGAGAGGGGGGCAGTAACTAAAATCACCTGATTGAATTCATATTAGTCTTATCATTATCTATTTTGCAGGGAGGAAAGAGGATGCTGGCATTATTAGGCTTAATTACGCTTGTTGTACTTTTAGGGGCTATTATATCCAAAAAAATGTCCCCGCTGATAGCCTTGATATTTGTACCGGTGATCGCGTCGCTTGCGGGCGGGTTTGGTCTCGCAACAAGCAAATTTATTATTAGCGGTATTCAAAACATTGCACCTGTGGCTACCATGTTCGTTTTTGCCATTCTATTTTTTGGCATTATGGGCGACGCAGGCTTGTTTGATCCAATTATCGACCGAATCCTAAAAGCTGTCGGTGCAAAGCCTACGAGGATTTTAATGGGTACGGCGCTGTTGGCGCTGCTGATCCATCTCGACGGTTCCGGCGCTGTTTGTTTCTTAATTACTATTCCGGCAATGCTGCCGATCTACGAACGTTTGAAAATGGATAAAAGATTGCTGTGCTTAATGGTTTCCATGGCGGCTGGTGTTAACTATCTGCCGTGGACAGGCCCGACACTGAGAGCATCGGCTGCAATGCATACACCTGTGGCGGAAATTTTTAGCCCTTTGCTTATTCCGCAGATCGTTGGCCTGGTTTATGTGTTTGCCGTTGCCTATCTGCTGGGCAGACGGGAGGAAGCGCGCATGGGGATACAAGCCGCTGATATAGCCGGTATCGTCCTGCAACGGGAAATGAAGCCGGAGGAAGCAGCCCTGCGCCGGCCGCAAAGATTCTGGATAAATGCGGTTCTGGCCATCGTGGTTATGGGCACCATGATCAGCGGCAAAATTGATCCGGCGCCTATGTTCATGATTGGTACAGTAATTGCGTTACTAATTAATTATCCGGATGTGAAAGCGCAGAAAGAAAGAGTTGACGCTCATGCCAAAGCCGCTTTAATGATGGCCAGTATTCTGCTGGCCGCCGGCGCATTTACCGGCATTATGAAGGGGACCGGCATGATAACGGCTATGGCTAAGGTTGCCGTATCCTTTGTGCCGCCGGCGCTGGCGCAGCATATTCCCTTTGCCCTGGGCTTAATCTCGATGCCGTTAAGTTTAATCTTTGACCCGGATTCCTTCTATCTTGGCGTATTGCCGGTAATTGCCGAGGTTGGTAAAATGCTCGGCGTGCAGCCGATTGCCGTGGCTCAGGCCGCTCTCATGGGCCAGATGACCGTAGGCTTTCCGGTAAGTCCCCTGACGCCGGCGACCTTCCTGATAGTCGGCTTAACCGGCGTTGAACTCGGTGAACACCAGAAGTTTGCCATACCCTTCCTGTGGGGCGCTTCCATTATCATGACGATTACATGTGCAATCATAGGTGTTTTCCCATTCTAATTCATGAAGAGGTGGACATAAAATGAAAAAAATACGTATTGGTTCCGGCGCCGGCTATGCCGGCGACCGTATTGAACCGGCTGTAGAACTGGCGGAAAAAGGTAATATTCAATATCTGAGCTTCGAGTGTCTGGCTGAGCGGACCATTGCCATAGCCCAGCAGGCGAAAATGAAAGATACCAATGCCGGTTACGATGCCTTGCTGGCGGCGCGGATGGAAGCGGTACTGCCAATCTGTCACGCCAAGGGCATTAAGATTATTAGCAATATGGGCGCCGCCAACCCCATTGCCGGTGTGCAGAAAATAAAGGAAATAGCTCAAAAAATGGGGATCAAGGGCCTGAAAATCGCCGCTGTTACCGGTGACGATGTATTGTCGGTAGTAAAAGCAGGCGACTATACTATCGAAGAAACCGGCGCAAAGCTGGCGACTATTAAGGATAAGCTGGTTTCCGCCAATGCCTATCTTGGCGTTAAGCCAATCGCCGAAGCCCTTAAGAACGGCGCCGATATCGTAATTACCGGTCGCGTCGCCGATCCGGCCCTGTTTATGGCTCCCTTGATTTATGAGTTTGGCTGGAGCGAAACCGACTGGAATATTCTTGGCCAGGGTACCGTTATCGGCCATTTACTAGAATGCGCCGGCCAAATCACCGGCGGCTACTTTGCCGATCCCGGTTACAAAGATGTCGACGGCTTGGCGCGACTTGGCTTCCCGATTGCCGAAGTAAGTGAAGACGGAACTGCCGTCATCACCAAAGTGTCTGGTTCGGGCGGCAAAGTGACGCTGGCTACCTGCAAGGAGCAATTCCTGTACGAAATTCATAACCCGGCAGCTTATATGACACCTGATGTGGTAGCCAATTATACCACCGTTGCGATGCGGGAAATCGGCCCCGATCAGGTCGAAGTCAAAGGCGGGACCGGCCAGGCCAAACCGGCTACATTGAAAGCCTCCATCGGCTATGTCGACAGCTATATCGGTGAAGGTCAAATTAGTTATGCCGGGCCGGGGGCGGTAAACCGGGGACGGCTGGCTCTTGCGATTGTGGCTGAACGGCTGAAATTAATGGGGGTTCAATACAGTGAACTGAAACTGGATCTTGTCGGCGTCGATTCTCTGCATGGCGGGAAGTTATCGCAAACCGGCCATGAGCCTTATGAAGTGCGCGTCCGTGTTACCGGCCGGACACAAAACATGAAGGAAGCCGTACGTATCGGCAATGAGGTTGAAACACTGTATACCAACGGTCCGGCCGGCGGCGGCGGCGCTACCAAAGTGGCCCGGGAGGTTGTCGCTATGGTATCGGTGGTTGTTCCCCGCGAATTAGTTTCCTACAGTCTGCATTATGAGGTGATATAGCATGAAGTTACGTGAGATTGCGCATTCCCGTACCGGCGATAAAGGCAATACCTCCAATATTTCGGTAATTGCCCATAATCCGAAAGATTATGCATTTTTGGAACAACATGTTACTGCAGAGCGGGTTAAGGAGTTTTTTAGCGATATTGTCCAAGGCGAGGTTGTCCGTTATACACTGCCCAATATCGGAGCTTTAAATTTTGTTATGTATCAGGCGCTTGGCGGCGGCGTCACCAGGACGCTGGCGCTGGATATCCACGGTAAAGGACTCAGCTCGGCGCTGATGAACCTTGATCTGCCGGATAAGAAGTAGATTAAGGAAATCCCGCCCCGGGGCGGGATTTCTTTATTCAATATATTAAAACACAGGAGGCCTCTATGGTAAAAATAGTTAAAACAGAGGATGTTATACCTTTGATTACAGATGGCATGGCAGTGGCAATCGGCGGTTTTCTTGCTGTAGGCACCCCGGAACTGCTTGTAGATCAACTGGTGGACAGCCAGGTAACAGGTCTTACCGTCATTGGCAATGACACCGGCTTCCCCGATAAAGGGATTGGCAAACTGATTGTCAGCCGGCAAGTAAAAAAAGCAATTGCATCTCACATTGGCACTAATCCGGAGACTGGCAAACAAATGAATGCCGGTGAATTGACTGTTGAACTGGTACCGCAGGGAACACTGGCCGAACGGCTGCGCTGCGGCGGTGCAGGCTTAGGCGGTGTACTGACGCCGACCGGCTTAGGGACAGTGGTTGCTGAGGGGAAAGAAGTCCTCACTGTCGCTGGCCAAGAGTATTTGCTGGAGACACCGCTTAGAGCCGATGCTGCCTTAATAAAGGCTGCTGTTGCGGATAAAAGCGGTAATCTGGTATGCCGCCGGGCAGCCGCTAACTTTAACCCGGTTATGGCTATGGCTGCCGACTTAGTTATTGCTGAAGTGGACAAGATTGTGGAAACCGGCGAAATAGAGCCCGATCATGTTACTGTTCCGGGTATTTTAGTTGACTATATTGTACTGTCAGGGAAAGGAGCATAACATGGACGCAAAAGAAATAATTGCCCGCCGCGTTGCCCAGGAACTACATGACGGCAATGTTGTAAACCTTGGAATCGGCATCCCGACAATGGTAGCTGACTATATTCCTGAAGGCATTCATGTAATGCTTCATTCTGAAAATGGCTTTATTGGTTTGACGTCTGTTGATGGCGAATTTTTAGACCCTGATATTGTAAACGCCGGCGCGAAACCGGCCGCTATAATTCCGGGGGGAGCCTGCTTTGACAGTGTCATGTCCTTTGCTTTGATTCGGGGCGGACACCTTGATATGACTGTACTCGGGGCTTTGGAGGTTGACCAAAGAGGAAATTTGGCTAACTGGATGGTACCGGGAAAAATTGTTCCCGGCATGGGCGGGGCGATGGACTTGGTATCAGGGGCAAAAAAAGTTATTGTTGCCATGGAACATACGGCCAAAGGCGGCGCCGCCAAAATCCTGAAGAAATGCACCCTGCCGCTGACCGGACAGGGAGTTGTGAATATGATTGTGACCAATCTGGCTGTTTTTACGGTGAATGACAACGGCTTAGTGCTTACCGAGACGGCTCCCGGTGTCTCGGTCGCTGCTGTACAGGCGGCAACAGAAGCCGACTTCGCCGTCGATGCCGCCTTGAAACAAATGAGTCTGGGGTAGTGTAATCATTTCGCTAATAATTAACTAAAGGAGATTCGAAATGAAAGAAGTTGTTATTGTAAGCGCCGTCCGCACGCCGATCGGCAGTTTTAACGGCTGCCTGGCCGCCTTGCCGGCGGTGGATTTGGGCGCCATTGTCATAAGCGAAGCACTTAAGCGCGCCCAAGTAGATCCCGCTGCTGTGGACGAAGTAATCATGGGCAATGTGCTGCAAGCCGGTTTAGGGCAAAATCCGGCCCGCCAGGCGGCGCTCAAAGGCGGCGTACCGCAGGCAGTCCCGTCCTTTACCATTAACAAGGTCTGCGGTTCGGGACTAAAGGCTGCCAATCTCGCCGCCCAGGCTATTCTGTCCGGTGACGCCGACATCGTTGTGGCCGGCGGTATGGAAAGCATGAGTAATGCGCCGTACCTGCTCAACAAAGCACGGTCCGGTTACCGGATGGGTCATGACAAGCTTGTGGATTCGATGATTCAAGACGGTTTGTGGTGCGCCTTTAATGATTACCATATGGGGATTACGGCTGAGAATGTAGCGGCCCGTTATGGCATTACCCGGGAAGAACAGGACCGGCTGGCGGCTGAATCGCAGGCTAAGGCTGTTCAGGCGATTGAGACCGGAGCCTTTAAAGAGGAAATTGTGCCGGTCGCAATCAAAACCAAAAAGGGTGAGGTAGTCGTTGATACTGACGAATACCCGCGAGACGCCACTACGGCCGAAAAGCTGTCCGCACTTAAGCCGGCCTTCAAAAAAGATGGCACCGTTACTGCCGGCAATGCCTCCGGCATTAATGACGGAGCGGCGGCTTTGGTCCTGATGTCGGCGGCAAAAGCGCAGGAACTGGGGCTTGAACCTTTGGCCCGGTTGCGTTCCTATGGCGAAAGCGGCGTAGACCCGGAAATTATGGGCATTGGCCCGGTACCGGCCACCCGCAAAGCCTTGCACAAAGGCGGCATTTCGGTGAGTGACCTGGATGTGATTGAGGCCAACGAAGCCTTTGCCGCCCAGTTTCTGGCCATAGGTAAAGAACTAAGCCTGCCCCAGGATAAGATTAATATTAACGGCGGGGCAATCGCTCTTGGCCATCCGATAGGCGCCAGCGGCGCCAGAATCTTAGTAACCCTGATTCACGCGCTGCGTACCCGGCAGGGCAGATTTGGCCTGGCAACCTTGTGCATTGGCGGCGGCCAGGGCGTCGCAACTGTTATCGAAAGATAATCTAGTGTGATAGTAATTTTTTAACTGAGGGTGCAACTGACTAAATTCAGCAACGCTAGTCCTGGTATGTAGATATCGCAAGGATAAGTAGAGAGCTCCTGTTCGATCTAACAGGAGCTCTCTTTTTTTAATGTATCAGAAATTATAAGTTTTGGGAATTGCTGAGCCCATATAAAACAAAAGGTGCCGGCGCAGGCGACCATTATACAACGCTGCGCCGCTGGCGCTTAACCTCCGCTTTTGCATAACGGCCGCCTGCGCCTCAGTAGGGTTTACGCCCAGCTTGAGCCAGGAGACGGTGACCCCGGCAACCCTGGCAACTCCCGTACCCCTCTCCGGCCTTTTAGCTTTTGGAGACTTCGGGCCTAGACTTTTTGTTACTTTGCCGTTCCATGCATGCACGTATTTACCGCAATGCGCGAGTAACTAAAGCTCAAAGAGCGAAGTAATACCCAACAAAATAATTATAATGCCGGCAATCTTGTTGATCCGGCTCAAGGTGACTGGCGTCACTTTGTTGTAGAAAAGATGCACTATACCTGTAAGTGTGAGCCACCAGAGGGCTGAGCCGGTAAAGACTCCAATAGCCGCTAGGCAGGTTGTGAAAAAGTCAGTGATTAGCACCGCAATGCCTAAGGAAGAAAATACGGCAATAAAAGCAAAAATAGTAATGGGATTGGTCAGGGTAAGGAAAAAGATGCCGGCAAACAGTTTGTATAAGTTCGGGGGCTTTTGTTCGGGACCAAGGTCTTGCGGGGCAGAGCAGAGTGTCCTAAGTCCCAGATAAATGATAAATATACCGCCTCCCCAGCGAAAGGCCAGATGATAGCGGGAAATAAAATCTGTGATAAAACTTAAGCCTGCCGCTACTGCATAGCCGTATAAAGTGTCGGCGAGCGCTGCGCCGAGGCCCACTGTCAGTCCGGTTATATACCCGTAGGTTAATGTGTTCCTAATGCAGATAAGATTGACCGGACCAATGGGCGCGGCTAAGAAAAAGCCGCTGAGGATGCATTTTACCAGCAGTACATAGTCCATAGCAGGCCTCCTGATAGAAGCTTTCCTAACAGTTTTGGTGAAAAACGGCGCAAATATACTTTGTCCCTGCCGGGATGCATAAGGATTGCCGCTCAGGATATAATTAAAAACAACGGTTGTCCTACATTTTTCTACGAGTTTATCCTACGAATAACCTTCAGATGAGGCTAAAACCCCACCTGAAGCTAAGTCTACTTTATAGGAGTATATTCATGATTGCAGAGGTAATTGACAAAGCGCTGCGGCGTTTTGAGGATAGCAACTCACGGCCGGCGGTGGTTAAAAGAGCGGGCGAATCTTTGCGCCAGTTGGTAAGCAAAGGTCTAAACCCGGAAATACTTGCCGCTATTCAGGAACGGCGGCTGCGGGATACAATATCGTACGCCGGTCTGAATTCGCCTTTTTACCGGCGGATATTTAAAGAATGCGGCCTGAGGCCGGCAGACGTCCGGACAACTGCCGATTTGCAGAAACTGCCGTTTACGACTTCGCAAGATATTCTGCAATGGCAGGATTTTCTTTGCGTGCCGGAAGAAAAACTGGCGGCGGTTTATACTACCTCAGGTACAACCGGCGAGCCTAAAAGAGTGTATTATACCTTCAGGGAAATTCAGATGTTGTCAAACCTCTACGGTATGGTAATCCGTATTGCCCATACCGGCAGGCTGGTTGCACTGATTGCAATGCCTGTCGGCCATGGACTGTGGATCGGCGGCGCCAGTGTCCAGCGCGCGGTGGAACGGGCTGGCGGTTTACCGATCAGTGTTGGTGCCGATAACCCCCAAGAAACGCTGAAATGGATGCGGCGCTTTTCACCAAATGTAATATTCTCTTCGCCGTCCTATATGACGGCCCTGACCCGGGAGGCCCAAGCGTCCGGCTATCACAGCCAGTTTGATAAAATTATACTTGCCGGCGAAGTACTAACTCCGGCTCATAAAGAGTTGTTTGCCGGCTATTGGCAGGCAGCGGTTTTCGACAGTTATGGCTCAACGGAAATTGGCAGTGCGCAAACCATTGCCCTACCCGAATGCAAAGCCTTTCATCTGAATGATTTACATCTGATAACCGAGATCGTTGATCCTGTGACCGGTAAACCGGCTGAGGAAGGCGAGCTGGTCTTTACCACAATCCGCCGGGAAGGAATGCCTTTAGTGCGCTACCGCTCAGGCGACAGGGCGCGCTGGGACAAATGCGGCTGCTGGCTGCCGCTGAAAGCCGTCAGCATTAAAGGGCGTACGGACGATATGATTGTTGCCGGTGACATGAATTTGTACGGGCGGGTTATCGCCGACGCCATAGGTAAGGTCGCCGGCACTACCGGCAGGGTTCAATTACTGGTAGAGAAAGCCGGCCTGGCCGATAAATTGACAGTCAGGACTGAGGGAGCCCCTGATAAGGAATTAGTGAAGGACGCTTTAATCGCTGCCTACCCGCAGCTGGCCGTTAACGCAGAAAACGGGAGCTTGTCCCTGATTGTTGAAGTAGTAAGTGAGCTTGGGCCACAGATAAAAAATCTAAAAATAATGGATCTACGCTGATTTGACCGCCGCAAATGTGCGGCTTTTTTTATCCTGATAGAAAGTATAACTTTCGCCTGGATAAGGGCAACATCGGTTTCCGCTTTCGCCCAAGGCTCGGCGCAAACCGTGTTTTCTTTATACTGTCAGAAGGTTTAATTTTCCTCCACAGGTTTGGCGCAGGCGCCGGGCGCTCTGACGGCTGGAGCTGGGCGTTCTACCCTGCTGAACCTGTACAGGGGAGGTTATGAATAGTATATGTAGGCGGGAGTGTTTTATGGTAGAATGGATTTAAGACGCCACAGGTTGGTGAAGGTCAGCGCTGATATATCGTCCCGCCCTTAAGCGGCGGGGATTACAGAAGCTTCGGGCAAGGAAATTATCCGTTTAATCAAGTCTCCCGGAAGGCTGAGTAATCTCATAAAATGAGCGGACCAAGCTTGCTGATGGTCTGCTTTTTTATCCTGATAGAAAGTATAACTTTCGCCTTGATAAGGGTAACATCAAGGCTCGGTGCAAGCCTCGTTTTATTTATACTTGAGGATACGCCAACCTTCAGGCGTGATTGCCAGACGATGCGGGTGAGTTGGGTGAAGCTTCTTTGAACTCTGCAAGAGCCGCTAAATTTTGTAACAATAAACGAAGGAGTAGCTTAATGAGACGTTTAGTTCCGCAAACATTACGCAATAAAATGATATTGTTTACTTTAATAATTGTAAGCATTCCGATCCTTCTGACCGGATATGTAACAAAACGGGAAACACAGGCAGCCTTACTGGCGGAAAAGCAGAATAAGTTATTCGGTGTTGCTGTACTGCTAGATAACTACCTGGGAGAGGAATACCAGAAAATACTGGCGGCACAGAATGCGCAGAATGCTGATCGCACGACCAAGATAAAAGTGCTCAATGAGGTTTTGAAAAACTATACTGACACGGTAACGGCCGCTTATCCCGGCGTTGGCGCCGGTTATTACAGTAAAGAACTTGACGCCATTATTACGTACGGTCCCAGTGCTGACTATGCCAGCAAAGTGGGTTTGTCTATCGGCTCGGATCACCCTGGCCGTAAAGTCATGAGCAGCGGCGAACGGTTGGTTGGATTTGCCCCCATGGTCAGGGGGGATATTATGAACGCCATGATTCCGGTGATACGTCATGGCGAAGTTATAGGCTATATCTGGGCTAACGAACTAACCGACGATATCCACGCGCAAATGGCGTCAATGGACCGTAATATCTATTTAGCTGTGAGTATTGGCATTATTATTAGTTTATTACTGTTTTTCTGGATGAACAGGGGCTTTATCCGGGATGTCGAGACCATAAAAAACGGCCTGGAGAAGATCCGGTTTGACCTGGATCACCGGATAGCTCCCCTTGAGGGAGAAATGGGGCAGATTGGCGACGCCATAAATCATATGACGTGTTCCTTGCTTAACGCTCAGAGCTTAACCCAAAATATCATGCATAGTATTGCCGATGGCGTTATTACAGTCGATATTAACGGCACTATAACCAGTGCCAATAAATCTGCCGAAGCCTTGACCGGTTACGCCAGTGCGGAAATTGTCGACAAGCCGTATAAAGAAATCTTTTGTGAAGGCAAGCATTTCAACAGTTTACTGTTAGATACACTGGCGACAGGCGCAAGCTATGTCGGCGTTGAAACCGATTATCCGGTCAAGAATAAAAATATTTATATCAGTATCAGCACCAGCCGCCTAAAAGACAGTACCAATAAGATTATCGGCGCGGTTGTCGTATTCAAAGACCTGACCGAGCAGCACCGCCTGCAGGCGCAAATGCAGAAGGCTGAACGATTAGCGTCTTTGGGCGAGCTAATGGCCGGTGTTGCCCATGAAATACGCAATCCGCTTACGGCTATCAAAGGGTTTGTCCAGTATTTGCAGGTGGCTGACACCGAAGAGGAACGCAAGGAATACATGCCGGTAATTATTAAAGAGGTCGACAGAGTAAACCGGGTTATTGAAACCCTCCTGTATTTTTCCCGCACCTGCAAGGCTGACTATAAACCAATGAGCATCAATGATTTGATTGAAGAGACGCTGGTGTTGGTGAAAAATACCGGCACCAAGCACCGCCTGGAATTTAGGCTGCAGCTTGATAAGACCATCCCCCGGATTGAAGGTGATGCCGAGCAGTTGAAGCAGGTGCTGCTTAATCTCTTAATCAATGCTGTTCAAGCCATCCCGCAGCAGGGAATTGTTGAGATTGCGACCTGGCAGGATGAGGCGGGCATTGTGCAGGTCAGGATAACAGATACCGGCCAGGGTATTGAAGAAGCAGAGCTAAGCAAAGTTTTTGACCCCTTTTTCACTACCAAAGCGGCCGGTACCGGTTTAGGCCTGGCGGTAGTCCAGCGGATTATGAACGCCCACTATGGAAAAATTGATATCCAAAGCGAGGTGGGCGAAGGAACTGCGGTAACCCTGGAAATTCCTGTTGTCCATCAGGGAGGCGAACCGAATGAATGACAATTATACTGTCATGGTTGTAGATGACGAAGACAGCGTGCGCAAATTGCTGTCGGCTGTTCTCAGGCGTGAAGGCTATCAGGTAATTACGGCGGAAAGCGGCGAAGAGGCTATAGCTAAGTTCAAAACCGAGCAGCCGGATGTAATTATTATGGATATACGCATGCCTAATGTTGACGGTATTACGGCTTTTAAGGAAATAAGGCGATTATGCCCCAATGCCTGTGTGATTCTGATGACTGCTTATGCCGCCGTGGAAACCGCAGTGGAAGCAATTAAGCTAGGGGCTTTTGATTACCTGATCAAGCCCTTTGATATCGAGGAAGTCAAATTATTGACCAACCGGGCCATAGAGCTGCAAAAAATGTCAGAGAAAATAGTGGTCTTGAATCAGCAGTTAGTGGAAAGCTACCGGGTAGATAAGATTATTACCAATAGCCCCAAAATGAAAGAGCTATGCCGGGATATCGCTAAAATCGCCCAAAGCAACGCCAGTGTGCTGATTACCGGCGAAAGCGGCACCGGCAAGGAACTGATCGCCAATACCATCCATTATAACAGCAAGCGCAGCAACGGCCCCTTTATAAAAATCAACTGCGGGGCTCTGCCGGAGACGCTCTTGGAAAGCGAACTGTTCGGGCATGAAAAAGGTGCGTTTACCGGTGCCGTTACACGCCGCTCGGGACGCTTTGAGCAAGCCGATCACGGTACCTTGCTTTTGGATGAGATCGGGGAAATTTCGCCGAACTTGCAGGTTAAACTTTTACGGGGGTTGCAGGAGCGGGAATTTGAGAGAGTGGGCGGGAATCAAACCATTAAAACAGATATCCGTGTACTGGCGGCTACCAACCGTAACCTGGCTGAAATGGTTAAACAGGGCACTTTCCGGCAGGATTTGTATTACCGGCTGAATGTAGTATGCCTGTCAGCGCCGCCACTGAGGGAACGCAGGGAAGATATTGAGTTGTTGGCAGGCTTTTTCCTGCAGAAGTTTGCGGCGGAAAATGAAAAAACCATCCTTAGTTTTGATCCGGAAGTGTTGCAGCTGATGGAGAATTACGCTTGGCCGGGTAATGTCCGTGAGCTGGCTAATGTCATAGAACGCGCTGTGATTATGAGTACCGGCAGCAGGATTTTTAGGGAAGATTTGCCGGGACAGCTCGTTCATGACAGCGGCAACGTCCGGACGGAAGCGCTGGTGCTTGAAAAACCGCAGGCAAGCACGCTAAAAGAAATGATTAAGAAGGTGGAGTGCATGCTTATCAAGGACGCACTCCAGCGCAACCAGGGCAATAAGCTTAAAACCGCTAAAATGTTAGGCATGAGCAGGCGCTCGATTCTATATAAAATTCAGGAGTATGAAATTGAGTGAGTGCGCAATAAAATGCCAAGTGCGCAAAATCCTGCGCATGTATTATAAAAATAAATCGTCGCCATTTATAAAATGTGACTCTATTAAAGTCTGTCAACTCTAGGATTTTTAAATATTCACACACCCTTGCGATTTTTTGTGAGGGTGTGTTTTTCTTTTGGCACGGATATTGCTTTAGTAATAGTCGGAACCAAAAGGCGGCTCAAAACGGACGCAGAATATCAGGAGGTTGAACATGACAAACAAACAAGTAAGTATTGAAGAGGTCGGCGAGTTTTTTAAAGACGGTATGACCATCATGATCGGCGGTTTTCTGGCGGTCGGCACACCAGACGCCCTGATCGAGGCAATCCTTAAAAAGCAGACTAAAGCTCTTACTGTGATTGCCAATGATACCGGTTTTCCGGACAAGGGAGTAGGCCGGCTTGTTGTTAACCGCCTAGCGAAAAAAGTAATTGCCTCTCACATTGGCACCAATCCGGAGACCGGCAAACAGATGATTGCCCAGGAACTTAGTGTGGAATTAGTGCCGCAAGGAACCTTAGCGGAAAGAATCCGTTGCGGCGGCGCCGGCCTAGGCGGTGTGCTTACCCCGACCGGTGTGGGTACTGTTGTAGAGGAAGGCAAAGAGAAGCTGACGGTTGACGGTACGGAGTATCTTCTGGAAAAACCGCTCAAAGCAGATATCGCGCTAATCAGAGCGAAAAAAGCTGACAAAGCCGGCAATCTTATCTATGACCAATCGGCGCGTAATTTCAATCCGCTCATAGCTTTCGCCGCCGATGTAGTCATTGCCGAAGTCGATGAGCTGGTTGAAGTAGGCGAAATTAAGCCTGATGAAATCATGACTCCCGGTGTAGTAGTGGACAAGCTTGTTTATTTAGGAGGTTGCTAACATGAACGCAAAAGAGATGATTGCAAGACGGGTTGCTTTAGAGATGGAAAACGGGAATGTAGTCAACTTAGGCATTGGTTTGCCCACTATGGTTGCCAACTATCTGCCTGAGGGCGTGAGCGTAACGCTGCAGTCGGAAAATGGTTTTGTCGGTTTGGGCGCCTTGCAGGGTGAGCCTGATCCCAACCTGGTCAATGCCGGCGGCCAGCCCTGCGGCATTATTCCCGGCGGCGCCATGTTTGACAGTGCTACGTCGTTTATGCTCATCCGCGGCGGTCATGTTGACGTAACCGTATTAGGCGGCCTGGAAGTGGACGAACAAGGCAATCTGGCCAACTGGATGGTTCCCGGTAAAATGGTTCCCGGCATGGGCGGGGCTATGGACTTAGTAACCGGCGCTAAAAAAGTAATCGTTGCCATGGAACACTCTGCCAAAGACGGCTCGGCCAAAATCCTGGAACAATGCCGTCTGCCCTTAACCGGCAAAGGCGTTGTCGACTTAATCGTCACCGAACTCGGTGTATTCCGCGTAACGGCAGCCGGTATCGTTCTGGAGGAAATTGCCCCCGGCATCGATTGCGAGTTTGTTAAAGCCCGCACGGAGGCTGACCTCATTCTTAGCCCTAATCTTATTACAATGCAAAATATTTCATAGAAGGAGATTGAAATCATGGTAGCAGCTATTTCACGTTTTTTTACCAATATAGTAAACAAATATTTGCCTGATCCATTAGTATTTGCTATTTTGCTTACCATTTTGACCTTTGTAATGGGCATCACCATGACGCCGCATTCAGCCATGGATATGGTGAACATGTGGGGCAAAGGATTCTGGAACTTGCTGGCTTTCGCCATGCAGATGGCGCTTGTTCTCGTTACCGGTCATGCCTTAGCCAGCTCAGGCCCGGTAAAAAAAGCCATGACCAGTCTGGCTTCAGTTGCCAAAACACCGGCGCAGGGTGTTATGCTGGTCGGTTTCGCTTCGGCCGTAGCGTGTGTAATCAACTGGGGCTTTGGCCTGGTTGTCGGCGCCATGTTTGCCCGCGAAGTGGCCCGCCGGATTCCCAAATGCGACTACCGCCTGTTAATTGCCACTGCCTATATGGGCTTTTTAAGCTGGCATGGCGGCTTGTCGGCTTCGGTGCCGTTAGTAGCGGCCACTGCCGGCAACCCTATGGAAAAAGTAGCCGGACTTATCCCTATTTCCCAAACGCTGTTTACTCCCTATAACATTTTTATTACCGTCGCCTTAGTCATTGCCGTACCGTTGATGGCCCGCATGATGCTGCCGAAAGAAGATGAAATTGTAGCTATCGACCCGGCGCTGTTAAAAGAAGAGGCCTCTGTCGCCAAAGTGCTGGGACCTGATGCAACCTGGGCGGAAAAACTGGAAGAAAGCCGTATTTTGGCCTGGATTGTCGGTTTACTCTGCTTTGTTTACCTTGGTGCGTATTTTGCCCAAAAAGGCTTTGACGTGAATGTAAATACCGTTAACCTGCTGTTTATGGCAGCCGGCATGCTGCTGCACAAAACGCCGATGGCTTATGCCCGGGCTATCAGCGCCGCCGCCAGAGGAACAGCCGGCATATTGATTCAGTTCCCGTTTTATGCCGGTATTCAGATCATGATGGAACATTCCGGCCTTGGCGGCATTATTACCAATTGGTTTGTTAATGTGGCCACCGCAGAAACTTTCCCGATCATGGCCTTTTTCAGCTCGGCGCTGATTAACTTTGCCGTTCCTTCCGGCGGCGGACACTGGGTTGTACAAGGACCTTTCGTTATCCCGGCCGCGCAGGCGCTGGGAGCCGATCTGGGTAAAGCCGCTATGGCTATCGCTTACGGGGAAGCCTGGATGAACATGGCCCAACCTTTCTGGGCGCTGCCGGCTCTGGCTATTGCCGGTCTGGGCGTACGTGACATTATGGGCTATTGTGTTACCGCATTATTATTCTCAGGCATCATCTTTATTGTTGGCCTGCATTTCCTATAATCGTTGATTTAACATTTCTCCATAAAATCTGTCTCTTTCCATAACTAATATAATTTGGAGGTTTAGCACATGAGAGAAGTAGTCATAGCCAGCGCTGTACGCACAGCCATCGGCAGCTTTAACGGTTCATTGTCAGCCTTGTCGGCAGTGGAATTGGGGGCGCATATTATCGGCGAAGCCGTAGAACGGGCCGGTATTGCGAAAGATGCCGTTGATGAAGTTATTTTTGGTAATGTCCTGCAGGCCGGCCTAGGTCAAAATCCCGCCCGTCAGGCTGCCATAAAAGCCGGCCTTAGCGTGGAAACGCCTGCTTATACCATCAATAAAGTCTGCGGTTCAGGCCTGAAAACCGTGAACCTGGCCGCCCAGGCTATTCTTGCCGGGGACGCCGACATCATTGTCGCCGGCGGTATGGAAAGCATGACTAATGCACCGTATGTATTAGATGCGAAGGCGCGCTGGGGTTACCGCATGGGTAACGCCAAGGTTACCGACGTTATGATCCAGGATGGCCTGTGGTGCGCGTTTAATGATTATCACATGGGCATTACCGCGGAAAATGTCGCCGAAAAATACGGCATTACCCGCCAGGAACAGGACCAACTGGCTGCAGATTCCCAGCGTAAAGCAACAAAGGCCATTGCCGACGGTGTATTTAAACAGGAAATAGCTCCTGTTGTCATTAAAACGAAAAAAGGCGATATCGTTGTTGATACCGACGAATACCCGCGTGCGGGCACTACCCTGGAAGCCCTGGGTAAATTAAAACCAGCCTTTAAAAAAGACGGTACCGTTACTGCCGGTAATGCCTCCGGCATCAATGACGGCGCTGCCGCCCTGGTAATTATGTCCGGTGACAAAGCCAAAGAGCTGGGCATCAAACCCCTGGCCAGAATTCGCGCCTACGCCTCCGGCGGCGTAGATCCCAGCATCATGGGTGTCGGGCCGGTGCCGGCCACCCGTAAAGCATTAAGTAAAGCCGGTTTAACGGTAACCGATCTTGATCTTATTGAAGCCAACGAAGCCTTTGCGGCTCAGTTCCTGGCCGTCGGCAAAGAACTGGCTTTTCCTCAGGACAGGGTAAACATTTATGGCGGCGCCATTGCAATGGGGCATCCGATCGGCGCCAGCGGCGCGCGCATCCTGGTCACCCTGCTGCATGCGCTGGAACGCAATAATAAAAAAGTAGGCTTGGCTACCCTTTGCATTGGCGGCGGCCAGGGTGTTGCCACCATTGTGGAAAGAATGTAATTTTAGACAACTGATTATCGTAGTTAGCACACAATAATTCCACCCAAAAAGGCCAGTAAAACTG
Source organism: Sporomusa aerivorans (assembly GCF_041428895.1). Lineage (NCBI taxonomy): Bacteria > Bacillati > Bacillota > Negativicutes > Selenomonadales > Sporomusaceae > Sporomusa > Sporomusa aerivorans. Next base: position 5,641,089 of record NZ_CP156926.1, on the reverse strand, counting down.
GCCTTTTTGTTTGTACAAACACCTCTTGCGGCAGGGACAGTACGGCAAGAGGTGTTGCTTTTGTCTATGGTAGATATGGCTGAATAGAAGAAAATTGAGAACTTTATAAAAACTATTGACATATCGCAGGAAAAGCAGTACTATTTACTTGGACTAAAACGTTTTAGTAAATTGAACTTGAAATAAAATATGAAATGAAGGTGATAAAGATAAAACTTATGTAGAAAAAATTTCATTAATATTTTCTATGATTCTATAATAAATCTATTTTTAGCTAAAACGTTTTAGTAAATGGAAGTTCGTTGACATAGACTAAAAAACGTTTTAGCATATGTTTATAGCACTAAAACGTTTTAGATGAAGGAGATTTTTATGAATCATAGAGTCACAATGAAAGACTTGGCCAGGCAGCTCGGGTTATCTACAGGCACTATCCACCGGGCACTCAGCGGTAAAGCCGGTGTCGGCAAGGAGGTAAGGCAGAAAGTTATTGAAGCCGCCGAGCGGGAAGGCTATCAGCTAAATTCAATTGCCTCTGTTTTAAAGAGGAAACCGCTGCGTATTGTTGTGTCTTTTCCGGATTTATCGCAGGAAACGAGATATTATTACAGCGATATCTGGGAAGGATACCGTAACTACAGAAAAGAGCTAAATGATTACCAGATAGAATTTATAGAAGCTCCTTATGGCATACGGGAAAATCAGCAAGCCGATGTTTTGCGCAACACCTATCAAAACATAGTCCAAGGAAACGGGATAGACGGATTACTGACTGTTGGGCCGATGGATGAAGTAACTCGCAGGGTAGTGCAGGATTATTGCGCGGAAGAAATAGCTACCGTATTTGTGAATGAAGATAATGAGAAATGCAACAGGATTTGCTGTGTAAGGGCAAATTATAAAATAGCGGGACGGCTTATGGCCGAGCAGATAAGCAATCTGGTGCCGCCTGACGGAAGCGTTTTGTTAATAGCCGGCGACAGAAATATTTCCGCGCATAATTTACAGGTTGAGGGATTTTTTGAATATATAAAAGAGCATACAGTTCCGCTTGATGTTATCCGGATGCATAAATATGACCAGGTGGAAGAAGAGGAGACAGAACTCCATAACACAATCACGCAGTCGCAGGATATTGTCGCCATCTGTTGTGTAAACGCCCGGGAAAGCGCACTTGTGGCCAAGTTCATAAAAAAACACAACTTAGCTGGGAAATACCGGATTATCGGCAGTGACGTGTTTGATGAAAGCGCCAATGCGCTGGCAGCTGGAATTTTTACGAATTTGATCTACAAGAGCGCCTATCAAATAGGCTATTTTGGGACAAAAATCCTTACCGATTATCTAATTAAAGATCAGCAGCCTGATAGTACGGAATGCCTGTTGGATTGTGACATGGTTTTTCGAAGCAATTTATATTTGTATAATGACAATTTATATCGCAACACCATACACAAATTTGATCGGTAAAGAAGAGCGTATTCAATTTAGCCGGCGACTAACCTTCAGATGGGGTTAACACCCACCTGAACTAAGACTACTTTATAGATAATGGAGGCTAATCATGTCTACCTGGAAATCGGAGAAAGAAAAGTTTCAATTAATGAAAGAGAAACTGTATACACCCGTTGTTGGGGACATTTTAGACGAATTAGGTTATTATCATCAATTTTTGCCAGCGGATATCAGACCGTTAAAGCCGGAAATGAAGCTGGCAGGCAAAGCTATGACGGTTCTAATGATTGACGTATTTGGCCCGCAGAAAAAACCGTTTGGCTTATTAACGGAAGCCTTGGATCAGTTGCAGGCCGATGAAATATATATTGCGGCCGGCGGAACCAAGCGCTGCGCGTACTGGGGTGAACTGCTGACAGCTACCGCCCGGGTAAGGGGAGCTGCCGGCGCCGTTTTAAATGGCTGGCATCGGGATACGCCCCAGGTCCTGGAACAGAATTGGCCGGTATTCAGCTGCGGCTGCTATGCCCAGGACTCTTCGGTACGTACCCAGGTTGTAGACTTTAGATGCCCTATTGAAATCGGCCAGGTTACAATCCAGGACGGCGATTTGGTGTTTGGCGATGTGGACGGAGTGTTAATCATTCCCAAAGACATTGCCGATGAGGTATTGGAGAAAGCATTAATAAAAGCGGCCGGCGAGAAAAAAGTGCGGAAGGCCATCGAAGAAGGCATGACGGCGACAAAGGCTTTTGAGGTTTTTGGGATTCTGTGATAGCGGGAGGACGGCAACTTTGGGGACATATGCATTTAAAATCGAGAGACAGGATAACGTGGCAACTGCTTTAGAGCTATTACCCCAAGGCGTAGTACAAATCCGGGGAGCACAGGATACCACACTCGCAGTTACCCTGGAAATTCCGGTAGGCCACAAAGTGGCGTTACGCGACATATTGCCAGGCGAAGATATTGTAAAGTATGGCGTTCCCATCGGACGGGCCACCAAAAAAATCCCTGCGGGGAGCTGGGTGCACCTGCATTGCATGCAAAGTATCTACGACCAGCGCTCTTCCCACCTGGATGTAGTAACAGGGGCGCCTAATGATATCAAATATGAATAGGAGTCTAGGCATGAGTTTACCGGACATAACCTGGAATGCCTTTCTTAGGAAAAATGGCAGCAAAGGAATTCGCAATAAGATTCTGGTTATCTATACGGTCGAGTGCGCCAGTTTTGTAGCTGCTGAAATTGTAAAAAAAATAAACGATGCCGACGTGGAGCTAATCGGCTTCAGCGGCTGTACCGATAATGCCTATGCGGTGCACCTGCTGATTTCGCTGATCCGGCATCCTAACGTGGGCGGCGTCCTGGTTGTCGGCTTAGGCTGTGAATATGTTCAGCCAAAATGGCTGGCCGATATTGCCGGCCAGGAAGGTAAGGCGGCGAAGTGGTTTTACATTCAGGAAACAGGCGGCACCGGCAAGAGCATTCGTCAGGGGATTGCTTTAGTCAATCAAATGAAACAACAGGCTGCCGCTGCTTTAGTCGTGCCCATGGGGTTTAACGATCTGGTGATTGGCGCCGAGTGCGGTGGCAGTGATTATACCAGCGGGTTGGCCGGCAATGTCGTTGTGGGACACTTGTATGATAAATTGGTAGACTGTGGCGGTACGGCTATTTTTGAGGAAATTGTCGAAGCGGTCGGACTGATTGATCTGCTGGCAGGCCGGGCGGCAACGGAACAGGCCAGGAAAGAGATCTGTTATACCTATGAAAAAGCGCTTAATTATTGCAAGTCAGTACGACAGTACTCTGTCAGCCCGGGAAACTTCGCCGGCGGGCTTTCAACGATTGAAGAAAAAAGTATGGGTGCTGTGATTAAAAGTGGCAGCAGGCCTATTCAGGGCGTGCTGAAAGTGGGAAATCGTCCGCCCAATCCGGGGCTATGGCTTTTAGATTCTACGCCTGATCCTTACTGGATGCAGTTTGGCATAACAAATCCTAATGACAATGAGGGATTAATGGCCTTGATCTCTTGCGGGGCGCATCTTACTTTCCTGGTAACGGGACGGGGGAATGTCGTCGGTTCCGCTGTGGCGCCTGTCATCAAGATAACCGGCAACAGCGCTACCTATGCGCGGCTGGAAGAAGATATGGATTTTGATGCCGGCAGAGTTTTGAACGGTACCTGCACGCAGGCGGAACTGACGCTGGAGCTGGCCAGCCTCGTAGCCGATGTGGCGGCCGGCACACTCAGCAAAAGCGAAAAATGGGGTCACAAAGAATACTTTATCCCCTATAAGTATCAGGAAAAGAATGTTGCCTTCACAAATTGCGATTGCCACAAGTAGGCAGTGTTTCCAGGCTGGCATTACACTTTTAACTTGTCAAAATACGAAAAAGGATAGGTACTATGTTACAGAATGCATTTTCTTTAGAAGGACGCACAGCCGTAATTACCGGCGGGCTTACCGGCTTGGGCCTGGCGATGACCGAGTGTATGATTGCCGCAGGGGCCAGGGTGGTGGCCGTCAGCAGCAGTCCGCGGGAAAAAGTTACAGAGAAACTGGCGGAATTCGGCGACAAACTGGCGTATTATCAGTTTGATGTTACCGCTACGGAGCAGGCGCAGGGGCTTGCTGGCCAGATTATCAAAGAGCAGGGTCCTGTGCAGATCCTGTGCAATAATGCCGGCAATCACTGCAAAAAGCCGATAGAAGACATGACTGTTGAGGATTTTACCAATGTGCTTAATGTACATTTAGTAGGCGCGTTTGCCTTGACCAAGGCGTTTGTGCCTCATCTGAAACAACAGCACAAGGGGAGCATACTCTTTATTGCGAGTATGACAAGCTTTATCGGCCAGCCCTATGTAACAGGCTATTCTACCGCAAAATCCGGTTATTTAGGCATGGTACATACGCTGGCTACCGAACTGGGCGATGACGGGATTCGCGTCAATGCGATAGCGCCAGGCTGGATTGATACCTTTATGTTCCGTCAGGCAACCGATACCGACCCGCAAAGAAAGGCTAAGATACTGGGCCGGATACCTATGAACAAAGTAGGCAATCCCCGGGATATTGGCTGGGCTGCCGTTTATTTGTGCAGCGATGCCGCCGAATATGTTTCCGGTGTATGCCTGCCGGTAGACGGCGGGGCGCTTATTGGTTTTTAATTTAAATCTACAAGTAAGGCAAATAAACCTACTTTGAGGTGATTGTAACAATGTTTGATGAAGAAATGCTTTTAACAAATGCAACCGGCAGGAAACTATATCATAAATATGCCGAAAACATGCCGATTATTGACTATCATTGCCACTTGCAGCCCAAAGAAATTTACGAAAACAAAGAGTTCGAAGACTTAGGGGAAATGTGGCTGTCAGGCGACCATTACAAATGGCGGGCTATGCGTACTTTCGGGATTGAGGAAAAATATATTACGGGCGACAGCAGTTATTACGAAAAGTACTTGAAACTCGCTGAGATTCTGCCGTATTTAATCGGCAATCCCGTTTATATCTGGTGTGCCCTGGAACTAAAACGTTTTTTCGGTATTAATGAACCGCTGGGGCCGGATAATGCGGAAGCAATCTACCGCCGAACGAAAAAGATGATTCAGGAAAAACACATGACGCCGCAATGGTGCATGGGCGTCGCCAATGTTGAGCTTGTCAGTACAACCGAAGATCCTGTGGATACCTTGGAATATCATATGAAAATGAAACAGGACCCTGCCGTTAAAGTTAAAGTCATCTCTGCTTTTCGTCCGGATAAGGCATTTTATTGCGAGAAGCCAGTATTTCCCGCCTATATTTCCACGCTGGCCAAAGCGGCCGAAATCCATATTGATTCTTTTGCCAGGCTGATGTCGGCCCTGGAAAATCGCCTGATTTATTTTAAGCAGCTGGGAACCATGATCAGCGACTGTGGCATTGAGGATATTTGTTTCCATACTTATCAACAAGTTGAAATTGAAGAGATTTTCCGCAAAGCTGCAGCGGGTATTCCGTTGACTGAGAAGGAAAAAAATCAGTATAAATCTGCTTTTGTCATTGAAATGGGCAAGTTGTACCACAAACATAATTTCGTTATGCAATTGCATATCGGCACTTACCAGGGAGCCAATAAAAGCAGGGAAACCAGTATTGGGGTGGCCTGCGGCTTTGATTGTACGGATGATTCCACATCCATCCAATCGGTTGGTGAAATTTTAAACCGGTTAACTACCTTGGAACAGCTGCCGAAAACAATCTTGTATCCCTTAGATGCCGGAAAAATTGAAAACTTCGCCATTTTAGCCGCCGGTTTTTGCGAAGGCGGTACAAGGGCCAAAGTACAATTAGGGGCGCCCTGGTGGTTTAACGACCAAGTATACGGGATGCAACGCCAGTTCGAAGCCGTAGCCAGTTTATATCCGGTAAGTCTTGCGGTAGGTATGCTGACAGACAGCCGCAGCTTTTTGAGTTATCCGCGGCATGAACTATACAGGCGAGTATTGTGCAACTATTTCGGCGTTTTGATAGAACGCGGCGAGTATTTTTCGGATGAGAAATACTTAAAGAAGATTATTGAAGATATTTGCTATTATAACGCCAAAGAGTTTTTCGGCCTATAATTCATATTTAACAAAATCAGAAGCAGCCATAAGTAAGCTAGCCTGAAATCCTGCCCAAAAAGACTGAAATTTCTTACTAATGCTCATTTATTACAAAACAGAGAAAGATTGTAATGTAACAATTATGTGGACAGGGAGAGATTAAATCATGATAGAATGTCAAGTTCAAAAAGAGCCGGCTAACGACAAAACTATTCGCAAAGTGGTTTTCGCCGGGATTGCCGGCAGTGTTATTGAATGGTATGATTATGCCTTATATGGCGCAGCTGCCAGTTTGGTTATCAACAAGCTGTTTTTCCCTGCGCTGGAAGGAACAATCGGTATGCTGGCCGCATTTGCCACCTTTGCTGTGGGTTATTTTGCCCGGCCGCTGGGAGGCGTGGTGATTTCACATATTGGCGATCGCTTTGGGCGCAAGCCGGCGTTGATTTTTGCTTTGACCTTGATGGGAGCAAGCACGGTTTTGCTGGGACTTCTGCCGACTTACTACACTGCGGGTGTTTGGGCAACCGTTTTCTTAGTTATTCTTAGATTGCTGCAAGGCTTTGGCGCCGGGGCGGAACTGGCCGGAGCGCTGACTTTTGTCGCCGAGTATGTGCCGGTTAACCGCAGGGCTTTTTTTACATCTCTTATTAATGCCAGTACGGTTGTGGGGATACTCTGCGCGACCTTCGCTTTTCTGATGGTTTCCAAGCTGCCGGAAGAAGCTTTTCTCGGGTGGGGCTGGCGCGTACCGTTTCTGTTTTCAGCAGCCCTGTTCGTTGTAGCCTTCTTTATCCGCAAACAGCTTGATGAAACTCCTGAATATGTGGAAAGCATGGCCAAAGCGGCAGCCCAGAAAAAAGCCAATAGTGTTCCAATCAGAGAGTTATTGCAGCACAGTCCCAAGGAAGTATTCTTCGCTTTTCTCAGTGTAGCCGGCCATCAGGCGGTATCTTACATTCTCAGTGTATATAGCATCAGTTATATGATAAATAACGGTGGCATGACCAGGACGGATAGCCTTACGGCCTTGGTATTCGCATCCATTGCCGGCATTATCGGAACGCCGCTCATGGGCCTTTTGGCTGACAGAGTAGGCGCCTGGAAAGTTTTCTCCTTCGGTTGCATCTTTATCGCCTGTTTTGCTTACCCGCTCTTCTGGATGCTGGGCACGCATAACCTGGCCATTGCCACGTTAGCCATGTGCATTTGTTACGGGGTTGGCTACGGCGCTACCTCCGGCTCGCAGGGCGCGTTTCTGGTGAATCTCTTTCCCACCCGTTACCGTTTCTCCGGGGTTGCCTTATCCAGGGAGCTTAACGGAATGATTGTTGCCGGACCGACACCGTTTATCGCGGCCGCGCTGGTCAGCATGGCGAACGGAAAACCGACCTACGTAGCTGCTTATCTTATGGGTTGTTGTATTTTAAGCCTGATAGCCATTCTGGTTATCAAGCAAAGATCTAAGCACGAATAAGTTTTGCTAAAGGGAGAAGTGTGGAGAGTCATTTACTTCCCGCTCCTCCCTCCCCGGACTCTGTTTCCATTCCTTTTGCGGCAAATATTGCCTTGATTTTAACCTGATAAGCCCACAGAGGAGGAGAAGCTCGGAAACCGGAGAGAGGGGCCGTAGTAACCTATATAGTATAGCAGGAATTGACAAGTTACAAAGAGAAAGTACCCATAACTTACAAAATAGTAGGTTATAGGTACTTTGGTGTTCATTGGCTTGAGCGTGTTACGCATATTACCAAAAAGACATGGAATATTATGCTACAACTGGGTCACGTTCCGGGAACCCAGTTATTTTTTTGCTGCAACTCATTACAAGTGGCAGCTGGTATTAATTCATCAATTACACCCCGTCAAAGGCGTCCAGAGCGATCGGCAATGCCTGAATAACTGCATTGCCTGCAGCCGGCAGACCAATCAGGATAGCGCCGATTATTTCATCCCTGGTGGCTCCAAGCGTTTTGGCATGCTGGACGTGAAAAGGTAAGCCAGTATCCATTCTTAATGCCGCCAGCACGGCTATGTAAGTTAGTTCCTTGGTCTTAGGGTCTAGTTTATTAGCCGTATCAAGCCCGTGGACAGCTTCCAGCCAAACTTTTTGATGTTCCGGAGCTTCTTTAATAAACGTTTGAAATGCATTGCTTATTAGTGACTTTTCGTTCATCAGTGGGCCTCCTGTTTATAAGTTTCAAGAAAACTTTCACTACAGTTCAGAGAAAATTTGCTATCTAATCATTTTTCGAAGGTAAGGGCAAGAAAATCGCGCAGCGAAAAAGGTTTACCGGAAAAGTTTTTCGAGCAACTTCTCCGTTACTTTTTCCTTTATCTCTGCGCCTGTTGTCGGCAAATTGCGTTCGCGCAGCTTCTCCGTCATAGCTTGGTTCAACTGTTCTGGGTAAAAAGTCCCCCAATCAGTCACAATCGCCAGGTTGCTGACTTCGGCTTCCGCCGAGCCCCGTTTTACGAAGTTGCCGGTCAGGGTTCGAAAGGATACTCCATATGCACTGCCGTTATAGATTGTGAAGCTGCCCTGCAACGTTGCGGCCGCAGCAGAACCGGTTGCTGTGCCTGCAAGCGACAAGGGACCCTTGACATCTTTTTCCGTTAGTTGCGAGGTATCAAGACCACTGCCGGAGATAGCCAAAGTATATTGCTGGGTATCCGGATAAATTTCGCCATTGGCGGCAACTGAGCCGCCCAGAGTGACGCCTTTGGCATTCAGCAATTTTAGCGTCTGCTTTGTGTAGGAGAAAGTACCATCAATGCCGCTAATTATCATATTTCCGAACTGAAGACTGCCTAGGGTAAAGTTGCCGGACAACACCGGTGAAAATACGGACCCGGTTACTTTGCCTTGGGCTGTCAGAGTCCCGCCGGCCTGTAAACTCGACAGCAGCACCGCCGGGTCGCCAGCCGGCATCTGAATATCGAAATCCAGTGTTTTTTCACCGGATGGGGAGGTTAACACCTGGCCGGCAGCCGTAACATTCTGGCCCTGATACAAGGCTTGCCCGTTAATAAACTGGATAGCATTGTCCTGCTTGGTGAATTGGGCGCTGCCTTGCGTTAATTCCAGAGCCCCTGCGGTTTTAACGCCGGAAAAGCGTCCTGAGAATGTTTTTAGCAGTATTGCATCTGACGCAGTATCTTTGCCAATTTTAACAGTTAGCTCATCAAGAATACCGCCGGTTAGCTGAATGGGGTCGTCCGCCGCCGTCAGCCCAAATTTGGCCAGATCCATTTGCTCCGCCGACAATGTAATTTCGGCAATGCCTAAAGTGCCCCACTGACCTTCCAGCCTAAAGGGAGCCTGATCCACTTTTCCTGTAGCGGAAAGATAAATTTGGTTTTCCTGAAAATCGATTCCACCAGTCAACTGGTCTACCGTTTTTTCAAAGAAATCCGTTTTTAAATGCAGTTTGCCGTCCTGAATTTTCACTAGTCCGGAAAAATTGGCTTGTTCATCGGTCTTTGTTTTTAGCAAGTCATTCCAATCCGAACGATTTTGCTGATAGGCAATCCAAAATTCAGGTTTATCTACAGTAACAGCTTTTATCATTTGCGGCCCTAACTGTCCTTTTAGCAAATCACTCCAGTTATAGCTAATATGTATCCTATTTATTTTGGCAAGCGGTTTGCCGGCCGTATCAAGCACCTGGACTTCTTTTACTTCCACATAACCCAGGACCGACAAATTAATCCCGCCTACTAAGATCTGGCCGTTGACGGCTTCATTGGCACGTAACAGTAGGGATTGCTCAGCCGCGCTTTTTACCTTGTCTGCGGCAACCTGATAAAATATTGTACCTATTAAAAAAGCCGCCGCAAGAACAAGCAAGCCAATTTTTTGCTTGCTCCATTTTACCTTGGGTTCTATGGTCGTTATTTGTTGTTCGCTCACATTCACGCCTCCAGCCTTCGCATAGTGGATACATGATTACCGCATGTTTGCAGATGACTCATATAACTATTATAAAGTGTCAGCCGGGACTGGACAAGCTGGTATGTTCTAGTCAATATGTGTACAGGATTTACCAGCTAAGAGCAGCAGTAGAAGAATACAAAAACAATAGGTAAGTAATAAGAGTGAAATAACACTGCGCCATTGGCGAAGTACCTACTTATAGAGCTACGTTTGCTAAGTGAAAATACCCTTTCGCCAATTGTAACCATGCTCGTGCCGCAAACGACATATACCGGCTTTTATTCCAGATAATAGCCAAATTCCAAGGAATTACCGGATCAAACAATGTGACACTTTTAAACCTCTTAGGATCAAGATCATTGCATATAGTTTCAGGTAGTAAGGCAATGCCGAGTTTTGCACCAACCATTTCCACAATAAAATCCCACTGCGAGCTTTGGCATGCTATCTCCAGGCTGAAGCCCTTTTTTTGACATTGCATCAGTATATGATTGTATAACGAGAAATCATCTTTATATAATACGAAAGGTTCATCTTTGAGCTCAAACAAACTCAGCCTGGTATGTGCAGCCAACGGATGATCGGGATGCATGACAACCCGCAAAGCTTCATTCACAAAAGAGAAAGTATCAAAGCTCTCCACGGTTGCAGGCAGAGCAATTACTCCCAAATCCAGAACTCCTTCCTGTACTCCGCTTTCAATCTGCTTAGAGCCAACTTCGATCAGTTTGATTTGAATCAAGGGATATTGCTGGCGAAAACGGCCGATAACATGCGGAAAAAAACGTGATCCAACCATGGGAGGAAGGCCGATTGACAGTTCACCTTTTTTTAAATTGAGCACGTCGTTAAGCTCAGTGGTGAGATTCCGAAACTCGGATACTACATATTGAGCCCGCTGAAAAACAGCCTTACCTGCATCTGTTAGTTCCACTTCTTTGCCTGCACGTTCAAGCAAAGTCGCGTTCAACTCATTTTCTAATGTTTTGACGACCTTGCTGATGGTCGGCTGACTGACATGTAATATTTGCGATGCTTTAGTAAAGCTTTTTTGTTGGGCAACTTCCAAAAAATAACTTAAATGCAGAATATCCACACATTACCTCCAGATTCCTTATAGCTCAGGTGCATGCTTTACATACATAACAAGTATTTTATTCCTTCTTCAATCTTTTGTAAACTATAACACATGAGAGGTGAAGAAAAATGAAATATTTGCGATTGCTCTTGCAAATTACATTGTTATGCGGCATTAGTTTGCTGGGCACGATTATAGCACGAATTTTAAATATCGGCATTCCCGGCAGTATTATTGGTATGGCGCTGCTTTTTCTATTGATGGAACGCAAGTTCATTGACCTAAAATGGATAGAGGCAGGTGCAAACTTTTTACTTGCGGAGTTGTTGCTATTCTTTATTCCATCGTCTGTTGGTATAATTGAATATAAAAATTCGTTTAGTAACCCTGTTTTACTTAGTTTACTCTTCACAATCGTGTCCAGTACCGTTGCTGTCGTAGTTTTCGTCATTCTGGCTACAGAGGCGGTAAGCCGCTATCGGCGTAAGGGCGACCGATTATGCTGATATTATTCGGTCTGTGGCTGACCATAGGTGTTTATCTGGGAGCTAAGCGCCTTTATCAATGGTCGAACAATTTAATTTTTTCGCCTCTGGTAATTTGTCCGGTGACAATAATTGTTATATTAGGAGCAGCTTCCATTTCTTTCTCCGCTTATTATACCGGTGGGCATTTTTTGAGTTTTATGCTGGAACCGGCAACTGTAGCAATGGCCGTTCCTATATATAAATATAGGAGAGTCGTCCAGACGTATATCACCGAAATACTAATCAGCGTGACAGGTGCGGCAATGGTTGCAATTGTGACTTCCGTAGCAATCGCCGAACGACTGGGAATAAACTCACAGATTGCAACCAGCCTGGCCCCGCGGTCTATCACAACTCCGTTGGCCATTAATGTTTCACAAACGATAGGCGGCAATCCGACAATAACCGCCGTTTTTGTTATCATCACCGGCCTGACCGGCGTTTTAGTATCGTCCCTTCTGCTGAAATGGGTTAGACGTCCAATTACTCAGGGCATGATGTTTGGCATATCAGCTCACGGGACGGGGCTTAGCAAAGCCTATGAAAAAGGAGCGTTGGAAGGGGCAGTTGCCAGCATTGCCATGGTATTCATGGGGCTGGTAACTATTATCATCGCTCCGCTGCTTGTTCCTGGTTGCCTGAACTTTTTCGGATAGTCGTCGGATAAGGAAGGTTAGCCTTCAGATGGGGTTAAACCCTCACCTGAAGCTAAGTCTGCTTTATTGCGACGATACTGGTAAAGTAGGATTTTACGAAGGAGGCTAGTGTGGTGAATCGAAACAAAATCAAAGCCGTAATTTTTGATTTGGACGGGACTTTGGTGGACAGTGAACCTAACTACTTTGCGTCAGACCGGAAACTGCTAGCTGAGTATGACATTGACTTTGACGAGATAATGAGAAATAAGTATGTAGGCGTTGGCTCCAGAGAGATGATCGGGGATATTATAAAATACCACCCAATAAGCGAAACAATCGAGAACTTAATGATAAAGAAAAACAAATATTACACTGACATCGCTAAAGCCAATACGGTCGTCTTTCCCGAGATGATCAGATTGTTGGATATACTTAAGAAAAATAATTACCCGACAGCCCTTGCGTCCGGTTCTTCTCCCGAGGTCATTGAGCTGGTTTTGTCTGTAACAAACTTAAGGCACTATTTTGATGTGGTTTTATCTGCCGAACATGTTGCCAAAGGCAAACCAGCCCCGGATATCTTTTTGGAAGCTGCCAAACGGCTGGGAATACCCGCCGAGAACTGTTTGGTCTTAGAAGATGCTCAGCCTGGTGTGGAAGCTGCTAAGAGGGCTTGTATGCGTTGCGTTGCCATACCTTACCTCATAGCGGAACCGCTTCATGATAGTTTTAGTAAGGCCGATATGTTGTTTAGAAAAGGAATGGCGGAATTTGCGGCTGAAACGGTGTTTGAATGGCTGACCAAGTACGGAGAATTTAGTCAAGAAATACAAATTGACAACACCTGGACTCACCGGGTAAAATAAAATATATCAATTAAAAGATTTGGCATACCCGCTGAAAGGCGGCGACGCAAAGCCGTGGGTCTAACGGCGTTATGCCTATGACTGCCTGGTTGCTCTTGCAAGTATTTTTGTGAGTGTACCAGGCATTTTTATTTTTTTATGCAGGAAATAAATGGAATTTTATCGTATTCTAATCTTGTTTAGAAAGTGAACTCGCCATAGGATCGATGCATCTTTACCGAAAAAGAGGTGTGACAATTGAAAGATCGACGGTTTTGGCTGGCTATTGTTTCGGCGTTAATGGCCTCGCAGCATAATACCGGTGAAGCGGCGCCAGCCGTAGTTGCCGATCCGGGTCGGGAATATTCTGTCCGTATACATTCGCCTGCCGCAGAGGAAGAGGCTATTGTCGCCTTATTTGACGATTGCCGATATGAGCAGGTTGTAGAAACTGCCCAGGCAACCTGGCCGAAGCTGGAAACTATGCCTGACAGGGTGCTGTATTGTGTCGCAGAGTGTTATATTCGTACCGGCCGGGTGACGCTTGCTAAAACCGGTTTTGAGATGCTTGTTGCCCAAAACCCGCAAAATCACCGGTTCCGTGCCGGCTTGGCTTATACGCTGATATATGCCGGTCAGCTGGATAAAGGTTTGGCTATGTATCGCCAGGTACTGACAGAAGATCAGGGAATGCTTGCCGGTGCGGCAGAAGATGCCGTGGCTCTTTTATCTTTGGGCAATACAGGCGGTGGAAAAGCGCTATTTCAAATGGTTATTGAAATTAGCCCGAACAAGCAGCACTACTCGCAATGGTATGAGAAAAGCTTGCGTATGTATAGGCTGGCAGATGATGCACCTGTGTCCAAGGGTTCAGAGACAGCGACTATTGACCGGCCTGTAATTTCAGCGCAGCCTGAGCAAAAGTTGCTGCATGCGCAGGCGGTGAAGATGGCGCAGGCTGGTCAATATCAAGAATCACTTGCTATTTTTGAACGTGCTGTTGCAGGAGAAACGCAAGATACAGCCGCTTTGTCGGATTATATTACTATTTTGCAACAGGCAGGCCGAAATGAGCAGGCTGTCAATATATTTGAACGGCACGCCGGCACTGCTATGCCTTATTCTGTGATCCGCAGTGTTAGCACTGCTTATTTTCAGCTGAAAGAGTATGATAAAGCCATGGCTGTGCTGCAGCCGTTCATTACTAGCGGCGAGAGGGAAGCGCTTTTTTGGGCGGGAGAAATGAGTTTGCTCTCGGGTGATAAGGCCGAAGCGACAGTCTGCTATGAACGGCTATTAGCCAAGAATCCTAACGATTATGAAGTGTATTTACGCCGTGGAATGTTGAGTCTCAAGATGAAAGATTACCGTCAGGCAGCCTGGGATTTGGAGCGGGCAAAACGGCTCATGCCTGACAGCCCGGACAAAGCTGACCGGTTGACAAAGGTGGAGCATAATTTAGCCACTGTGTATATGCACACCGGACAGGAACAAAAGGCTATTTCCATATTGGGAAAATACATAAAAAACTTGCCTGTCAAAGAAGCGCTTGCAGCCGATTATATTATTGCGCTCAGCAATACCTCTCAGTATGAACTGGCAGTGCAAGAAGGAGAGCGGTTATGGCCTGATTATTCGCAAGCGCCGCTTACCGGACTTAGGTCACTGGCCGAAAGCTATCTTCACCTCGGTAAACAAAACCAGGCTTTGGCAATCTATCGCCATCTTGCTGAGCGGCAGCCAGGTGATGATAACAGTCAGCGATTACTGGCATTCCAGTTGATGCTAAATGGGCGTACTGCGGAAGGACTTGGTTACTATGGTCGATTACTCGGCAAGGACCCTGCGGGTGTTGAGGCCGTAGCGGCAGATGCCGTAACGCTTATCAATACTGATCAGTATCTTGCCGGCAAAGCCTTGTTCGAACTGGTGCTGGCCAAGTATCCGGATCCGGTTTACCGCCAGCAATATGCTGAAGCGTTAGTTAAGAAAAATCACAATCGCGCCGCCTATAGACAATACCAACTGTTAGCCGGCCAACCCCAGGGAGAATTGGCAGGGCTGTCAGGCATGGCACGTACAGCCAGCGCGATGGGAGATTCGGCCAAATCCCGTCAGGCGCTCGATGTCATTACCGGTAAGTATGGGCGGAGCAAGGCCGTTGCAGCTCTTACGCCAAAGAGTGAAGAAGGCCGGGAGAGCCCAGTTAAAACAACTGCAGTTGTGCGGGGTGGCAATCGAGAAATAGAGCCTCGGGTGTTAGCGGCAGCGACATTCCAAGGAAATCAGGGGGTTTTTCCAAATCAAGCCCAAAAGCCGGTCGAGCCGGGTAGCCAGGCTGTTATTAGAGCAGCGAACGCAGAAATAACCAAAGATGAATTCGCCTATGAAATGGCGCAAATTGCAACGAAGTTTTTATCAGCGCCTGTTACCAACGAGGAAACTTTTAAGATTGAATTCGCCTATGCAATTTCTACAATTACAGCCAAAACATTGCCGCTAATACCTAGCGAACAAAGAAATGAGTTTACTTATGAAATGGCCCAGATTACTTCAGCTATAATCAGCGATCCAAGCGTTGATATGAAAAAAGCTAAAGAACAATTCGCCCAACTCACAACAAAAGTGATAAACCGCATTGAAGGAACTGCTGCGGTTGAACAAGTAGCGTCAGGCAAGAAAAGTGATAAGGTTGAAATCAGGACGTTGTCCAGTTCGTACAATGTTGGTGGCGATAGTTTAAAGGCGAGTATTCCGGGGCATATTGACCTGGCTACATATAATAGCCTCATGGATGAACTTATGCAGGTGGGTAATCGCAAGAATAACAATAAAGTAAATATTGACGGTGAACTTCGTTATCATTACGCGAATAATAGCGGTGCTGCTCCGTGGGATAAAGATGCATCAGGGTTCAGGCTGTATCTTGGCGCCGACACCAGAATCAATAAGGAATGGCATTTGTATGGCATGCTGGAGGGGCAGCAGAGTATAAAAAACTATAATAATAAGTTCGAGCTTTCCCGCCTGTACTTAGACGGAAAAGTTGGTACAACCAAGGTTAAGGCCGGCAAGTTCGGTTATCTTATGGCAGAAGGAAATATCTACGATAGCGGTTTTACCGGCATTAGAGCTGACTTCGGCGATCCGATAAATTATTCGCTAAGTTACGGCGAAACCAATGATACAAAGTCGACCTTTGCAGCAACGGCAGGCTATAAAGATTTTGATTACAATCTTACTGCCGGTGCATATAGCTTCCGGCTGGATGACGGTTCTGACAGGCGCAACACCATCTGGCATATTGGCGGTAACTACAATTTCAGCAATTTTAGTATTGGGGCTATGTACCTGGATGGCAGCCTGAAAGACAGCAAGGGAAACAGTGACGGTTATGTTCTCAGCTTTAACTATGGGGACCTGAAATCATACAGGCCGGGCACCTATGGTTTATATGCAAAATATTACAATCAGGCTAGAGGCACTTATATCTCTCATGGAATGAATGGAAAAGGCAATTCTATGCAGGGTGTGAAAGGCTATGGTGTAGGACTAAATTATACTGTGGCCAAAGATTTGGTTGCCGGTGTGGAATATTACGATCTGGCCGACAAAATTACCGGCGAAAAAGGGAAAACTGTTTGGACTCAGCTGACACACTATTTTTAATGGTATAAGCAGGTGAATTACGTGACATTGGAAGTATTTGAAAGGCTAAAGGCAAAAAAAGATTACCTGGCTGTTGTAGGTCTTGGTTATGTGGGGTTGCCTATAGCCGTTGCGTTTGCGGAGAAAGTCAAAACTTTGGGTTTTGATATTAATCAGGAAAAGATTGCCGTTTACCAACAAGGGATTGATCCCACGCATGAAATTGGTAATGAAAAAGTCAAAAATACAACTCTGGAATTTACCACTGAGCAAACGAGGCTGAAGGAAGCTAAAGTGATTATTGTTGCCGTACCGACGCCGATAAATGGCGATAAAACGCCGAATTTATCACCTGTTGTGGATGCCAGCAGAATAGTGGGGCAGAACTTAGCAAAAGGCAGTATTGTCATTTTTGAATCAACAGTCTATCCGGGGGTAACTGAAGATGTTTGCATACCTATTTTGGAAAAAGAATCAGGCCTGAGCTGTGGCAAAGACTTCAAAGTAGGTTATTCTCCCGAGAGGATTAATCCTGGTGATAAAGTGCATAGGCTGGATAATATTATAAAAATTATTTCCGGCATAGACCAGGAAACAGTGGAAAACATTGCCGCTATTTATGGGCTGGTTATTCCAGCCGGCGTATATAGGTCAGCCAGCATTAAAGTTGCGGAAGCTGCTAAGTTGGCGGAAAACGCCCAAAGAGACATTAACATTGCCTTTATGAATGAACTGGCCCTGATTTTTGACAGAATGGGCATTAGTACAAAGGATGTTATTGATGCAATGAATACCAAGTGGAATGCCCTGGGGTTTTATCCAGGGTTAGTAGGCGGTCACTGTATTGGCATAGATCCTTATTATTTTATTTATCAGGCCGAGGTGCTTGGCTATCACTCGGAGATTATTGCCGCCGGCCGCAAAATTAATGACAGTATGGCAGCTTTTATTACTCATAATGTAATAAAAACATTGATTCTGGCCGGTAAAAATGTCCAGAAATCCAATGTGGTTATACTGGGAGTTACCTTTAAAGAAGATTGTCCTGATATGCGCAACTCCAAGGCTGTGGAGATTTGTAAAAAGCTTGCTGAATATGGAATTGCTGTAACAGTGGTCGATCCAGTTGTCGACAAGGCAGAGTTCGAAAAAGAATTAGCTCTCAATCTTGTGGAAATAAAAGATGTTCATAATGCCGACTGTCTGATATTCTTAGTGGGACATCAGCAGTTTAAGGATTTAGGGACAGCAGATATCGAAAGAATGTTTAACGAGGACAGAAACCAGTCTAAACACGTAATTGTTGATATTAAAAATGTAGTTGAATTTAAACACCTTGCGGCAGAGGTGTACTCTTACTGGAGCCTGTAAGTATAGGAGGCATTACCCATGAAAATCCGAACATTGATATTAGCATTAGTTTTTATTGCCGGAATTTCCTTATCGGCCTTATATCTTTATAGGGAATATTTTAAGGCGCAGCCAGTAGGGGCAACTCAAGCGAATATAGCCATTGACGATTTGTATAACGCCGACCAGGAGGCTGCACAAGCATTAGCCCAATTGCAAAAAAGCCAGGAAAAGGCAACAATTGTTACTGGCGATAAAAGCGGTTCCCGGCATATTGCTTTGACTTTTGATGGGTTGACAGACCGTGCTATCATACAACAAATTTTGGGCGTATTGAAAAAATACAATGCTAAGGCAACCTTTTTTGTTGATGGACTGCATACGGTTGAAGATCCGCAAACTTTGTCCGACATCAAAGATGCCGGGCAGAAAATCGAAAATTATACACTGGTTGGTCTACCTAAAATGGAGACGTTACCAATTGAAAGATTGGCGAAAGATTTTTCCCGCGCCCAAAAAATTATCAAAGAAAATGCTGGACAAGAACCCAGCCTTCTAAAATGTAATGACACAAAATATACCGATCAAGTATTGCAGGTCGCAAAGGCCTGTGGTTTTAAGGGTGTTGTGCAAAGTGATACTGTATTTAATGTGCGGCAGGTTGACACCTCGCCTGAGGCCATGGATGCCGCCGTTGCCGCGCTGCGGCCAGGAAGTATCGTTTCTGTCAAATTACTGGCAAATGTTGAACCAGTAACAAATGAGCCGGGAAAAACCGATCAGAAACCGGCCATAGATAAACAGCCGGGGTTAAAAGAAGCACAGCCCGATGGTGTGCGGGAAGCGGAAATTGCCTTGACGGTTGAAAAATTATTAATAGCACTGCAGAAAGCAAAATATAATACCGTATACGTAGAAGACTTTGCGAAAGTAAATAGTCAAACAGCCCTGCGGTCTGCTGGCGGCGACACCTTGTCCCTGCCAATAAGAATAACGTCATTCCTGCAAGCGCAAATCAGGGCTTTATTTAGCTTCCCGACAGCTTATGCTGCCGAGAATGTGCAACAGCCTGCAAGTGAAATCAAAACGGTGTTCACTACAGAACAGGCCCTTTCTTACACTTTTGGCGGTTTAACGAAAGAAACTGTTGTTAATGATGTCCTCGAAAGATTGAATAAGCTTGGCATAAAGGCGACCTTCTTCATTTCAGAAGCGGAAATGAAGAAGTATCCGCAAACTGTACGGAAAATCATTGCCAATAACCATGAAATCGGTATTGCCATAAGACCGAAAGACGGGGAAAGTTTGGATGAAACGCGCAGCAATCTTACACGTTCGTTAACTTTTTTAAAAGCGCAGTTTGGCGTCTCTACGGATTTGGTTAAGCAAGTGTCAGGAGCGGTGACGGATACTACCAGAGAAGCTGTGGGCAGTTTGGACTGCAAACTGATTGGCCAGTCAATTAATATTGTGCAAACCAAACATAAAGATTATACTTCTGTAGATGCAATTATGGGAGAAGTTTTTAAAAAAAGTATGGTTTCATTAAGCCGCGGACAAATCCTGTATTTTAGAATGGATTTTTATACAGATGACCAGATCGTTGGCGGTTTGCTGGAATCGGTAAAACTAAACAAAATAGATAATATCGGCTATGCGACCTTTTATGATAATCCCAGCAACAATAGCTCTAATAATTCGCAGTATACACTTAAGTCAGTTGGTGCAATTCTCGGTAATTCGCGATATACCTACCAATACCCGGTAAATTTGCAAAACGTTCCGACCCACTTACGTCATGACGGGCCGGAAATAGCACTTGACAATCATAATTTCTTGGCGGAGGCTTCCAAACATTACATAGGGCATGAAAGTGTCAATCATGAAGACCGAATGATCGAGTTTTCTAAAATGGAGGAAAGGCGCCTCGATAAAACCGGTGTTATACATACTGATGAAAAAGTAATCTTTTTATCCTTTGACGATTGGGGCTCAGATGCCGCTATCAACAAACTTCTGTATGTTTTACGAAAGCATAATGTGCCGGGAACATTCTTTGTTATTACCAATAATGTCTTGTATAACACCAATTTGCTCCGGTCTATTGCGATGGAAGGACATGAAATTGGCAGTCACTCGGATAAGCATAAACCGATGGCCGTCATGGACTCCCAAGCACATAAGTATGTTAAGACACAAGATAAAGAAGAATATCTCAAAGATTTGTCAACATCATATCAAAAGTTGAGGGAAGTCACGGGCGATGTAATTGTTAATGGCAGGCCGGCTTTAACCAGATTGTTCCGTCCGCCTACGCTGGCAGTCAGTAAAACGGGTATGGAAGCGCTCTTGGAAACCGGTTATGACTATATTGTTTCAGGGACAGTCAGCACCAATGATTATCGAGCTGCGGATGTTAGTCAAGTTGTAGAAACAATTAAAAAAGGTATTTTTTCAGAGGACGGTGAGGTGAAAAAAGGCGCTATCCTGGTTATGCATATGAGTGATAACGCTAAGTATACGGCTACGGCTTTGGATATTTTGCTGACGGCCAATGAAGCTAAACCTGACTCTGATCCATCAAAGTTTAAAGTTGGCAGATTATCTGATTATTTATTTGACGGCTATTCGCAAATCAACCGAAAAAAAACATTGCGATTATTACATGGCCTGGATAAAGCTCCGAAATAAAAAGCAGCGTTCATGATTTGGGAGGGGGTGTGTGAGCTATGGGCATATTTCAACGCGATAATAAAGAAAAAGAAGATATCCTGCTTGCTGTAAAACCCGACCGTCGGCTCCTTTCTAAAGTTCCGGATATGGAAGGCTTGCGTACCAATGTGGACAGACGCCAGGCCAACGGAAGCTATGTGGGGACAAATAGCCTTGAAGGCCGGATTTTATCTGAAAATATGGGCAAGCGGTATTTGATTGACTACATTGTTTCGATCGAATACGTCCTGATAAAGAAAATAGTTAAACGCACCGGGCGGGGTGTGGATATATCGTCAACCGGGATGCTGCTGGAAGTTAGTCCGGAAGTGGCTGAGGATTTGAGCCAAGCTAAGAATATTCGTTTGAAATTTGTGATTGCGCCTGGTACTATGCCGGAAGGCTATGAGATGAAAGTTGACATTGGAGCAAAATTTATCCGCCTTGAAAAAACTCCAGCGGGGAAAACACGCTGTGGCGTTCTGTTTTTGGAATCATTAGCGCAACATGCCAACAAAAAGAAAAATTGGTATATGATGTCGGTTGCCTCGCTGTTTCTGTTCTTTATTTGTGCCTGCATCATACTTATGCGGGCGGAAAGCGTATTGTATTTTAAATTTAACAAAATTTTGTATATGTATAGTCTTGTAGCCGCTAGTTTTTTGCTGAGCCGTTATTTGTTTGCAATTTTTTACCGGCCTGTTCCTATTGACAATGACTACACGCCGGGCGTTAGTATAGTTATTCCCTGTTTTAATGAAGAAGTATGGATTCAAAGAACGATTATTAGCTGTATCAATCAGGATTATCCGATGGATAAGCTGGAAGTTATCGTAGTCGATGATTGTTCCTCTGATCAGTCTTATGCCAAAATTACAAAAATAGTGGAAGAACTAAAGATTAAAGAGCAACGGTATGATGTTGAAACAAGATTACATTGTTTTCGGCAGGAGAAAAACGCCGGTAAACGGGAAGCTATGGCGAGAGGTGCGCTGAGAGCGCGACATGAGCTGGTAGTATTTGTTGACTCCGACAGTTTTTTGGATCCATTTGCAGTTCGCAACATTGTTCAACCTTTTAAAGATACGAAAATGGGAGGAGTTTCGGGCCGGACTGATGTTGCTAATACTTATACCAATGCACTTACGAAAATGCAGGCTGTCCGCTACTATATCGCTTTTCGGATTATGAAGGCGGCAGAAGGCTATTTTGATGCTGTTACCTGTTTATCAGGGCCGCTTTCCTGTTATCGAAAAGATTTAGTTCTTAAATATATGGATGCCTGGCTGAACCAAAAATTTATGGGCGAAAAAGCTACTTTTGGCGATGACCGGAGTATGACAAATTTCATTTTAAGAAATAACCGTACTACATATCAGGATACGGCAATATGTACTACCGTTGTACCGAATAAGTATTCAGTCTTTTTGCGGCAACAAATGCGCTGGAAACGGTCGTGGCTGCGGGAATCACTTATCGCAGCCCGGTTTATGTGGAGAAAAGAACCCTTTATGTCCTTATCCTTTTATATGGGAATGCTGGTACCGCTTGTGGCGCCTGCCATTGTTATTTATAACCTGGTCTACATTCCGCTAATGCACCGGGTATTTCCATTCACTTTTATCCTCGGTATTGCTTTAATGGCCTTGCTGATGAGTATGGCTCAGTTATTTTTAAGAAGAAGTTCAACCTGGCTCTACGGGTTATGGTTCTGTTTCTATTATGAAGCCGTACTTTTATGGCAAATGCCTATCGCCTGGGTTACGTTCTGGAAAACTACCTGGGGAACCCGGCTGACTCCGGCTGACCTTTTGGAAATGGGAAAAAAGAGAAGCTTAATTAAATGAGGAAATACGCTAATGACAATGTCAACTAATTTCGTTCCGCGCAGAAATAGAAAAAGAGCCATATATGCGAAATTTACAGAACTCAAAGACCGGAAAAAACTGCTAAGAGTCGTATTTCAGCTCACGGTTATCGTTGCAGTCCTTGCGATAGCTGTAGTAGCCTTGCTTACGTTAAAAGCGTATAAACCTTATACAGCGCAAAATACTAAGTTTTCCGGCGATAAAGGTTTTGTGGCCCTTGCCTACTTTGGGGTTGATAGGATAGGAAAGCAGAATATCATCGGTATAGATCGACTGCAGCAGCATTTGCAGGTACTCAAAGACTTGGGCTATGTAACGATTACCCAACAGGATGTCCTGGATTATTATCAGTCAGGTAAAGAATTGCCGGAGAAATCATTGCTTTTAATTTTCGAGGATGGTCGAAGGGATACTGCAATTTTTTCGCAAAAAGTTCTGGAAGAGCTCAATTTTAAAGCAACCATGCTGACTTACCCTGAAAAGTTTGAAAAAAAAGATCCCAAATTTTTAGTTCCCGATGAATTGAAAGAACTGGAAAAATCGACTTACTGGGAAATGGGCACCAATGGCTACCGGCTGGCCTTCATTAACGTGTTTGACCGTTACGATAATTATTTAGGCGAATTAGTGCCGCTTGAACATGCAAGCGTTGCCCCTTACCTAGGACGTAAATACAATCATTATTTAATGGATTATATACGGGATGAATACGGTGTTCCCAAAGAAAGCTACATCAGGATGAAAGAACGCATATCGCACGATTATCAAGCTGTGCGGGATATTTATACCCAATCTCTTGGCTATGTACCGGGAACCTATATACTTATGCATTCCAATACCGGGCAATTTGGCAATAACGATAAAGTCAGCACCGTAAATGAATATTGGATTAAAACTTTGTTTACGATGAACTTTAACCGTGAAGGATTTTCTTTCAATCAGAGAAACAGCAGCATTTATGATTTAACGCGGATGCAGCCGCAGCCTTATTGGTATGCCAATCATCTGCTGATGCGGATAAAATACGATATCAATCAGGACTTGGATTTTGTCCAAGGCAATTTGAATAAACAAAAGGAATGGGAAACCCGTAAAGGGGCATTGGAAATTCAAGATGACACCATGATTTTGACTGCACTGCCAAAAGACCAAGGGATAATACGTTTAAAAAACAGCAATGATTTTGAAGATCTAAAACTTACTGTAAGGCTTAAGGGCAATAAGCTGGGATTGCAGAGAATATACTTACGGGCTGATGAGGGCTTAAAACGATTTTTGTCTGTCTATATTCTTAATAACGTATTGTATGTTTCGGAGAAAAATGGAGTTGCTGAAAAAGAACTGTATAAGCTGAATTTAGACCAGCATGACGGAAAAGAAGTTTTATCCATTCCAGAAGACAGAAAGGCTGCGGAAGTGACCGCATTAGCAACTTTCCTTGAATATGCCAACTCAATTGAAAAGGCTAAAGCTTACACTGCCCGGCTTCAAAGTAAAACACAGGAAGTGGTCCCTGCGGTTGCAGAGGGGGCCGAGCGTTATATACCTGAAATCAGTGCTCATGAAAAAGGGGACCGCCGCGTGGCATTATCTCTTAAAGGCGACAGGCTTACTATTATCGTAGACGATAAAGCCGCTGTCAGCGATTTGCAGGTGGTAAACACAACTGCAGGCGCTGTATTTCTTGAAAGCGCCTGGGGGGGCTATGGGCAAAGTCAAAGAAATCTCGCCGATGATGTATATGACGGTGTTTTTGACAAATTAATGATTACTGAAAATACAGGCGAGAAAGAGGAAAAAATTTTATTTGACAGCCGATTACAAGGTCTGGATGCTGTTAAACTTACAGTGAAGCGGTACTGGGAAGCCATTGTGGATTTCTTTATAAAATATTTGTAATATGGGTGAGGTGCGCATGGGGAAGGGGATAGCTTGTAAAATTATCAAAATAATACTGCTGTCAGTTGTTTTTGTTCTGACGGCAGGCTGCAATTACGATAACCAGACGGCTGGCAAGGCGGATGCGAAAGAAACAAGCGGCAAGGTGGCATGGCTGGCATACTGGGATTTGGATGCAGGCGTAAAGGATTTGCAAAGACTGGGTAACAAGTTAGATAAACTTTCTTACTTCGGTGCCTATTTTGATGCGAGTGACCGCATCTTTATTCCCCGGGAGCTTAGCGATAAAAGAAAAGAATTAAAAGCGAAAAAAGGAAAATATGAAACTTATCTTACCATTGTGAATGATAAACAGAATGCAGATGAATCGGTTATCATGAAGGACACCGAGGTATTGCGCCGGGCATTTGCCAGTTCGGCGGCTATGGATAGACATATTGACGCTATTGTTGCACTGACTCTGCAAGGCAAATATGACGGTATTGAAATTGATTATGAGAGAATATGGAGCGATGAACAAGTTGCAAGATCTTTCGCGATTTTTGTTGATAAACTATTTCTTAAGGCCCGGGAAAACAACCTGAAATTGCGGGTTGTGCTCGAGCCGGGTACCCCGTTCTCTTACGCCAATCTCCCGCAGGGACCTGAATATGTGGTCATGTTTTATAATCTATACGGCTTGCATAGTGAACCGGGCCCAAAAGCCAACAAAGATTTTATTGAAAGAACAGCCCAGCAAATGAGAGCTTTGCGGGGAGGAGCTTCCGCTGCGTTTGCCACAGGGGGGTGCCTATGGGGCGACAATGGTAAGCGGGCGCTGCTAACCGAAGCCGAAGCAAAAACCCTTGCGGTAACCTTTGACAGTAAACCCAAAAGGGATGCGGCTAGCCAGTGTCTAGTCTTTACGTATAAAGATTCGGGAGTTACGTATCAAGTATGGTATGCGGATGTGGAGACAATAAACTATTGGATTGGTATCGCTAAAGAACAGGGAGTAAATAACTTTAGCTTATGGCGTTTAGGCGGCAACATTGAGATCAATAAAATAAATGAATAGTGATAACTATTGACATTAGCAACGGTAAGTGTAATAATGTGATAAAGTTACAAAGTTACACTCGTCCTGCAGGCGCGTAATGATGTGAAAACTTCAATTAGGAAAAAGATGATGATTGGGATAAAGCAAATATATTCATTGCCGCAGAGAACCGGTGGTTGGTGCAAACCGGTGCAGGTATGTTTGTAAACTCGCCCAGGAATTCTGTTACTGAAGTAAGCGATGAACTTATTTAGGTAATTGCGTATGTCTGCGTTAAAGATATCAGCTGGATGCTTACACAGTGCTGAAATGAGCCTAATGTAGGGTGGTACCGCGATATTCGTCGCCCCTATTGACAATTGATTGTCAATAGGGGTTTTTTTATTCATTAAGTAAACTTAGGAGGATTATATATATGGGAAATGGAGCGATAAGTACAGCATTTGCTATGGCCGCTGTCTGGTTCGCCACTCATAGTGGCGGCGGATTTGCTACTGGCAATCAGGAAGTCAATTACTTTGTGAAGTTTGGTTGGTATTCCGTATTTTTACCTTTGATCGCCATGGTTCTTTTAGGCTGGGGACACAGAAATGCCCTTGTTTTGGCTAAAGACTATAAAACTTATGATTATAAGAGTTTTGGCGATGCTCTTTTTCACCCTTACGAAAAATACTTTTCCATTGTATTTGAGTTTGGCTTTATTATGTTGATTGCTTGTGGCGTCAGTACGTCCATTGCCGGTTCGGGCGCCTTACTAAAAAGCTCCCTGGGAATTCCGTATGGAATTGGCATTGTAGCTGTAGGAATCGTGTTATTGCTGTTGACTATTTTTGGCAGTGACTTAATTATTAAGGTCCTAAATCTCAAGACATATTTCCTGATTGTTACCTTACTAATCCTCTGTGTTTTGGGTATCCAAACGGGTGCGCTCAACTTCCAGCGCGTTCTGGCCACGCAGGAAACTTTCGGCGCAAGCTTTGGGGATGCAGTCTGGTATATGCTGATCTATATTGGTTTTCAAGCTTTTACTGTACTGCCTATTATTTCAGTTTCACATCATATTAAAACTACAAAAGAATGCAATTTGTTTATGTTCTTTGGCACGCTGTTAAACGGGATTTTTTTGGTTGTTGTATGTATTATGCTTTTAGGGTTTAGCCCGGAGACTCTGACACAGACTTTGCCTGTGTACTATGTTACATCCCAGCTTGGTATCTCCTGGCTGAAAATTTTATACAGTATAATCTTGTTTGTTGCTTTACTTGGTACGGGAATATCCTTAGTTTTTTCTACAGTTGCCCGCTTCGAGCCGGTTTTGGTCGAAAAAAATATTTTAAAAAGCTTGAAGACACGGAGAATTGCTATTTCCCTTGTTACCATTGCCTTATGCACAGGCATATCGGTATTTGGTCTGACCAATATCGTTGTCAAAGGCTATGGCTCAGTCGGTTATATCGGGCTATTCTTTGTTCTGTTGCCGGAAATCATAGTTGGCACAGTCAAAATCAGAAAGAATGCCAAGCAAAGAGAGCGGGAGGCTGGCTCCGAGCTAAAAAGGCCAGGTTTATCGCAATAATTTTAAAAAAATATTTAAAAAAAGCTTCAAGAGTGACTCTCTTGAAGCTTTTTTATTAAAGAAGTGAACAGGTAGTATCTTTTCTTTATCTCCGCGCACTGCCATGGCGACTTGAAAACAGGTTCAGGTATAGGGTATACTCGTATTGGAATATTAAGGTAAGGATCTTTTCACCCCATTGAGAGGATGGTGTTATGCATAAAGTGAGTGAATTAAGGAGATCGTTTTGGATGGGGAGAAGCAGTGGAACGTTGCAAAAACTATTTCAATGCCTTGCAGACTCAGAGCATCAAGCGGAGCTGTTTCAGCCGGGAGAGGCGTTATTCTGGGATGATCCGCACATTTCCCGGAGCATGCTTGCCGCGCATTTAAACCCTGAGTTTGATGGCGCCAGCAGGATGCCGGGCACCATTGAAAAAACAATAGAACATCTCATCTCTTCTCAGGTGTTGCGCCCGGGAGACCGGGTGTTGGATTTAGGCTGCGGTCCGGGTTTATATAGCAGACCGCTCTGTCAACAGGGCATACAGATTACAGGTGTGGACATATCACAGCGGTCAATTGACTATGCGCGGCAAAATGCCGAGGAATTAGGTCTGAATATTGACTATATTTGCGGAGATTTTTTTAACTTACAATATGAGGAAACTTTTGACAGAGTATTGCAGATATACGGAGAAATATGCACGTTTTCCAATAATGCCAGAAACCGGCTGCTGCAAATTATTCATCAAGCCCTCAAAAGAGATGGATTATTTATATTTGATGTTTCTACCCGCAAGCTGCGGCGGCGCGAAGGGCTAAGAAACAGATGGTATTTTTCCGAGGGCGGTTTCTGGCGAGAGGGCAGACACATCGTGCTGGAGGAAGGCTATGATTATCCTCAAGATGACTCGTGGCTTAACCAGTATACTGTCATTGATGAAGGCGGTTCATGCAAAGTATATCGAATCTGGTTTCATGACTATTCTTTACAGACAATATCCGCTGTTTTGCAGGATAATGGCTTTAAAGTTGCGGATGTCTGGAACAGTCTAACGGGGGAGCGATACCAGGAAGGTGGCGACTGGATAGCGATTGTCGCACAAAAGGCATAGTGGCGCATTCCATCTTTCCTACATAGGATATTATGTAGATTAAAAACTGGAGCTGATGGATAGATGGAACAGAGAAATGGTTTGCTTTTGTCAGTGCTGACGTGGAATTTATATAATGGCGCGGATCTAGCACCGCTAGGAACTGCTACACCAAATCAGCTTCCCCGGCGGGTAACTGAAGTATTTCGGCAATTTCTGGCGACTAATTTTCTTGATCGCGTGAAAGCAATTGCCAGCGAGATTGCTTTGCGGAAACCTAAGCTAGTCGGGCTGCAAGAAGCAGAGATATGGCAATTAGTAATTCCGAATCTTGAAATAGTCACATATGACTTTGTACAATTGCTGCTGCAGGAATTGGCAAGTATAGGCTTGAGCTATGAAATTGCTGCTCAGAACCGAAACTTTTCAGCGGAACTTCCAGATAGTAACGGGAATCTTATTCGTTTTTTTGGATCGCGATGTTATATTAACTCGCGAGCGGCGCGGACTTACGATTGTCAATAGTCAAGAGGCCAATTATAAAGCCAATTTGGTCGTGCCTATTGCCGGGCAACCGTTTGAACTCCTGCGGGGATGGTCCTTTATAGATGTTAAGGCCGACGGACATATTTTCAGGCTGATCAATACTCATCTGGAGCCGGGTGCGCCTGGTATTCAGGTTCAACAGGCGGAAGAACTGCTGGCGGGACCTGCCGCAACAGATTTTCCTCTGATAATTACGGGAGATTTGAACTCAAACGCCGATGGCAGTGGCACACCAACCTACGGGATTTTTATTGCGGCAGGCTTTAAGGATGTGTGGACCGAGGCCGGAACAGGCGCCGGATTTACCTGTTGTCAGGATCCCGACCTGTTAAATGCTGTGTCTGGCTTAAACCGAAGGATAGACTTTGTTTTGTTTAAAAATGGCTGGCAACCGCTAGAGGCAGTATTGGTGGGGGATGAGCAGAATGATCGAACTTGTACAGGTCTCTGGCCGTCCGATCACGCCGGTATAGCGGCGGATTTAACTCTATCTTGCAGTTGTTAATCTAATATGAATGTCGTGGCGGCATTCCCTGAAAAAATAGCCTCAACTGGGAGTTCGGGCTGTCATTTTGTCATGAGCATAGTGGCTGAGAAGTACCATGGCTACAACCGGAACAGTATGACCTTCTGTAGCGGTCAATGAGACAGGTTGCATTCAAAATTTCGCAAATGATATAAAAATCTGAAAAATTGCTATTTACATTTAAATTGAAAGATGGGATAATGTCTTTAGATCAAACGTAGGATGTAGTACGTAATACATACTATATGCTGCGTAAAGAGGAGGACATACCATGAAAGTAGCTTTGGTGTATACGAGTACTACCCCGGAATTGATTGAGCTGGTGGAAAAAGAAGTTAGTCAAGTGTTGCCGCAAGGAACTGTGGTAATCAGCAACCAGGATCCCTCGATTCTTGCAGAAGTGCGGGAGGCCGGATATGTTACTGCGCCTGCGGCCGCCAGGCTTGTCGGCATGTATATGAAAGCTGTGAGCGATGGGGCTGACGCTATTCTCAATATCTGTTCGTCAGTCGGGGAGGTTGCCGACGCCGCGCAGGATGTTGGCAAATATACCGGCATTCCGATCGTGCGTATTGATGAAGACATGTGTCGGGAAGCGGTACGTCAGGGCGTACGTATTGGGGTAATGGCCACTTTACCAACAACACTGGCGCCTACTAAAAACACAATCATGCGGGTAGCACGGGAAATGAACAAGCATGTGGAATTAGTCGATGTGCTGGTTGACGGGGCCTTTGGGCTTGATCAAGAACAGTTTAAAGGATTGATGACAAAATACGCCAGAGAAGTCTGCGACAGTGTTGATGTGATTTTGTTTGCCCAAGGTTCAATGGCTTACTGCGAAGAATATATCCATCAGCAGTGTGGAAAACCGGTGTTATCCAGCCCGAGATTTGGTGCTGTAGCGCTTAAAGAGGCTTTGGTGAAAAAAGGTTTGCTGTAATCACTCGGCTAGAGTTTTGTACTAAAACCAAAGGAGCGACTGAAATGTTGGAAAAATTGGGAAATATCGTAAAATTTATTACGAAATATTTTTCTGTATGGATTATTTTAGGTGTTATTGCCGCTTACTATAACCCTGCACCATTTAAGCCGTTAGCCAAATATGTCCCCTATTGCATTATGGCCGTAATGCTCAGTATGGGACTTACCGTATCGTTAAACGATTTTAAACTGGTTTTCTCACGGCCTAAGGATGTATTCTGGGGTATTGTGCTGCGTTATCTGATTATGCCGTTTATTGCCTTTATGCTGACAAAAGTCCTTGATCTGCCGCCGGTTCTGGCCGCGGGGCTTATCCTTGTCGGTTGTTGTCCCAGCGGTGTGGCCAGCAATGTTATGACCTTTTTAGCAAAAGGTGATACTGCACTTTCAATTACCGTTTCTTCCATTAATACCATTATCGCTCCCTTTATCACACCTTTTATGTTTGCCTTTCTGGTGGGCTCGATTGTTCCTGTTGATGCCGGGGCTATTTTATTGGATATATTGAAGATTGTTCTGGTACCGGTATTTTTAGGGGCTATAATTCGCGGGATAGCATCCGACTTTGTGGATAAAATTATGCCGATCATTCCCGTTGTATCTGTTATTGCCATCTTTATTACAACCAGTTCAGGGTTTGCCTTAAGCGCCGGTTCACTGGCCAATGTTGCCATAATTGC
This sequence comes from Sporomusa aerivorans, assembly GCF_041428895.1. Classification (NCBI taxonomy): domain Bacteria; kingdom Bacillati; phylum Bacillota; class Negativicutes; order Selenomonadales; family Sporomusaceae; genus Sporomusa; species Sporomusa aerivorans. The sequence goes on along the minus strand of NZ_CP156926.1, from coordinate 5,610,102 downwards.
TGTAGTCGCTGTAGCCCTGCATAATATTCTTGGTCTAACAACAGGGTATTGGGCAGCGCGGGGTGTCGGCATGCCGCATTTTAAAGCCAAGGCGCTTAGTTTTGAAATAGGCATGGAAAATGGCGGCCTGGCAATGGCCTTGGCCTTAGCCCATCTGGCGCCGCTGGCCTTTATTCCTGCGGCTATATTTAACCTGGTGCATAATCTTACCGGTCCCATGCTGGCCAGCTATTGGCGTGAACAAGAAGAGAAAAAAGAATTGGCTACAGCCAACGAGAAAAGGTCTATAGAATCGTAAGCCTTGTTTACCTGTAAAGGATGTCGTGCGCGGGTAAAGTGACAAAATTGAATGGAGGTGATCCTGTTGGACAATATTACACTTGCTCTGGCGAAAAAACTGGCGAATTATGCGGAAGAACTTGTTGCGAAAGAATATGGGATGAAACCGTTTAGTGTGGCCATTTGTGATAAAGATGGATTCTTAGTTTTGTTCAATAAACTGGATGGCGCTAAATTACTGACCATCAATCTTACCCCCAATAAAGCATATACCGCTGTCCGGATGGGGGTAAGCACAGGTGATTTTTTACGGCGGCTGCAACAGGAAAATCTTAATATTGCCTATTTTGCGGATGATAAATTTGTCGGGATGCCTGGTGGTGTACCAATATATAATGACAAACAGCAGGTTATCGGTGCGGTCGGCATTGGCGGACTTAAGGAAGACGGCGAAGTTGCCGCCAAAGTGGCTGCTGTGGCGGTTGATTTATCGTGCGAGAAAGCTGGCTGAGGGGCGGCTCCAACTCCGTTAAAGGATCGGACCAACCGTGTTTTTTCTTATAGAATTACTTTTTCAGACAGTATCGTGTCACATGGTGCCTTAAGATTGTTTTGGACCAACGTATGATGTTATACTGGAAGAACAAATATCATCAGGGGGTCCAAAATGGCAACAGAGTCTTTTTTAAAAGAAATAGGCGGAAAATCTATTGTTGAACAAATTGTTGATAATGTAACAAATGCCATCATTAACGGTGAACTGAAACCGGGTGATAAGATCCCGACAGAGAATGAGCTCTGCGCATCAATGGGGGTTGGCAGAAATTCTGTTCGCGAGGCAATTAAAATTTTAGAAGCATATGGTGTTCTTACCATTAAACGGGCGGAAGGGACTTTTGTAAAACAAGGTTTTGACAGTAAAATGCTATACCCTGTTCTATACGGAATTATCTTACAGAAAGATTCTGCTAATCAAATTGTCGAATTGCGTAAAGTAATCGACGTCGGGATCCTCCAACTGGCGATGGATAAACTGGATTTAGACTCGCTGCATAAAGCCGAACAAGCTATGAAGGAGCTTGAACAAAAGATTTCGGCGGTAAATGTGGATGCCAATGCTATATTTGCCGCCGATACCGCCTTTCATATGGTGCTTGTTGCTATTACCCAAAATGCATTATTAGAAGGAATCTGTTACTATGTCGATCAGATCACTAAAAAATCCCGGCTGAAAGCCATAGAGAAATTTTTGGAGGATAAGGCAACCGAGCAGTTTCTGTTTATGCACAGGGAAATGCTGCGTGTGTTAAAAGAAAAAGACCGGACGAAGATCAATGTGGTAGTGGAAAACCATTATCAGTATTGGGAGAAAGTAACCGGTTAAGTATTAGTTTGTACAAATAACCAACCAAGGGGTAGTAAGTATGTTGGTAAATTTCGGCGATATCCTCAAGGTAGCTTATCGCAATAACTATGCTGTCGGGGCATTTAACGGTTATAATTATGAAACCTTTAAGGGGATTATTGACGCAGGATCGGAAACCGGTATGCCGGTTATTTTGGCTTTAGGCGCCAAGTACCTGAAAAATATGCCACTGTCAACAGCCTATGCTCTTGCCAAAAGTATGGGGGAGGAGAGCGAAACACTGATTTGTCTGCATCTTGATCATTGCAGTGACCTGGATACCGTGTTTCGCGCTATTCGTGCCGGCTTTGGCTCTGTTATGTATGATGGATCGGCGTTGCCTTATGCGGAAAATGTAAGAAATACAAAATTGGTTTGTCAGATAGCGCATGCTTGCGGTGTGTCGGTGGAAGCCGAACTGGGCAGTCTGGCTGCCGGTGACCGCTCCCACGAGGGTACGGCTGCCGATGTAGAGGCTTATACGGAACCTGCGCTGGCGAAACAGTTTGTGGAGGCTACAGGTGTTGATGCCCTGGCAGTTTCGATTGGTACCGTGCACGGGCTCTATAAGGCAGAACCCAATATCCGGTTTGACATACTTAAAAGCATCAATAAGCTCGTGTCTGTACCACTTGTACTGCATGGCGGATCTGGATTGGCTGAAAAGGATATTTTAGGCTGTATAGCCCGAGGGATTGCCAAGATTAATGTAAACACGGAAATCTCGGTGTATGCTGTAGAAAAGACAACCAAACTGCTGGCGGCTGACCAGCCGCACTTCTCTGAATTATCCTTAAACCAGGTTGATTATGTAAAAGAAATTGTGAAAAAATATATAGCTTTTTTTAGCCGGCAGTGAGCGCGTGTACTCCTGCCCGGCTTGGTCATAGGAGGGCGAAAAAATGGACAAAGTGATGATTTCTGTTGCTCCGGTGGCGAGTACCGATAAACATATTGTGCCAGTTGACATTGCGGACGATGTTGTGCGTTGCTGGCAGGCAGGCGCCGCTATGGTGCATTTGCATGTCCGGGATGCCGAGGGGAACCTGACGACGGATATGAGTCTCCTGGAAGAAACGCTCCGGCTGATTCGTAAGGAGTCCGATGTCATTATTGAAGTGTCGACAGGCGGTGTATCCAATCTTACTATCCAGGAACGGTGTGTTCCGCTGTATTCGGATCTGGTCGAAGCCTGTTCCCTGAATGTGGGCTCTACCAACCTGGGCAAGGCGGTATACTGTAACCCTGTTGATGATGTGGAGTATTGTATCCGTGAACTTATCAAAATGAAAAAGACACCCGAAGTGGAAGTCTTTGAGATCGGACATATTTATGCTATGAGAGAGTTTATGGAACAATATGATTTTTATGATCCAGTGCTTTTTAGCATTGTTTTGGGTCATAAAGGCGAGGCTCCCGCCACTCCGCAAGCTCTGGCCGCCATGATTCAAATGATTCCCCCGGGAACTCTCTGGGGCATCACGCATGCTAACCGCCGCGATTTCTCCATTATCGCCGCGGCTTTGGGGATGGGAGCCCGTACCGTTAGAATTGGTTTTGAAGACAGCAACTACTTGGATCCGAATACTGTGGCCGTCAGCAATGTTCCTTTAGTGGAGAAGACGGTCCGTTTGCTTAGGGCAATGGATAAAGAGCCGATGAGTCCGGCTGAAGCCAGGCAGCATTTTAACATATTGAGTAGATGAATGGGATGCAGAAGAACATGAAACCATTGCCAAAACGTAATACTGCTATTTTAAAATCATATCCGCCGGTGGATGAGGGGTATGTACAGACGCTGTTAGAGCAGGCTGTTAGGAATGATCCTCATAAAATCATTGTGCTGGATGATGACCCGACCGGCACGCAGACCGTTCATGACGTTTCGGTATATACAGATTGGTCTTATGAAAGTATTAGCTGCGGCTTTCGGGAAAAGAACAAGGTTTTCTACATCTTGACCAATTCGCGCGGTTTTACCGAAGAACAGACAAGCAAAGCACATCGGGAAATCGGCAGGGTGATTGCTCAGGTAGCCAAAGAGCAGCAACGCGGCTATCTGATTGTGAGCCGCGGCGACTCAACGCTCAGGGGCCATTATCCTTTGGAAACCGCGGTGCTGCGGAAGCAGTGGGAACACTACTCCGGGCAGAAGGTTGACGGTGAAATTCTATGTCCTTATTTTAAAGAAGGCGGTCGTTTTACGATCGATAATATTCACTATGTGCAGTATGGCGACTTTCTGGTTCCGGCCGGAGATACAGAGTTTGCCGCAGACAAAACCTTTGGCTACCAATCCTCGGATTTGGCCGCCTACATTGAGGAAAAGTCAAAAGACGCATATAAACAAGAAAATGTGGCGACCATTTCGCTGGAAGAGCTTAGGTCACTCAATCTTGCTGCAATTGTCGGCAAGCTCATGGGTTTGACCAACTTCGGCAAAATAATTGTCAATGCTGTCGATGCCTGTGATGTAAAGGTGTTTTGCATAGCGCTTTACCGCGCGATTGCCCAGGGAAAACACTTCCTGTTCCGTACCGCTGCCGGCTTTGTAAAAGAGTTGTGCGCTATTGCCGATAAGCCGCTTCTAACCAGAACGGATATGGTTACAGGCAGCAGTGATACCGGAGGGATTGTCGTTGTTGGCTCCCATACTCAGAAAACGACCAGCCAGGTTGAGGCGTTAAAAACGATTGAAGGTTTACATTTTATCGAGTTTAATTCTGATTTGGTTCTGGACGAGGCGCGTTTTCAGGCAGAAATTGCTGCAGTCGTGCGACAGGAAGAAGAACTGCTTACTAAGGGTACAACGGTCGTTGTTTATACAAAAAGGAAACTGTTGACCTTAGCCAATGATTCGAAAGAGGATGCTCTGGAACGGTCTGTTAAAATATCTGCCGCCGTACAGGCGCTGGTTAGCAGACTGCAGGTAACGCCGGCTTTTGTGGTGGCCAAAGGCGGCATTACGTCCAGTGATGTTGCCACACAAGCATTGCATATCAAACGAGCAAACGTGCTGGGACAAATAAGGCCGGGGATACCTGTATGGCAAACAGGCCAGGAAAGCAAATTCCCGCATATACCTTATGTCGTCTTTCCCGGCAATGTCGGTGAAAACAGCACACTCAAGGAAGTCGTGGAAGTATTGCTGGCAAAATAATAAAATGAGATAAATGAAAAGGCTTCAATCCTAAAAAAAAACTAGGGTTGAAGCCTTTTGTCTATCGACTAAGGCCAAACCATTAACAATGCGGGCAGGTCTAACCCTCTTGGGGTTTTAGTGTAGGGTTGGTTGCTGGACTTTGGGAGCATTAGGCAGCCAGCCGCGGTGGAGCATTAATTGCAGTAGCTGGTAATCCCATTGCAGTCCGTTACTCATTAAGCTGCTAATAGCTAGAAGTATTTCTGGCTGGTAACATTGTTGCAAGGATAGAAATAGAATTAATTGCGATGATCTTGCCAGATTCCCGACAGCGATTGCAATTTCCATGTCGGTTAACTGAACCCCTTTGGGATAATTCGTTTTATCGTAAAGAGGATGCGAGGGGAAATGGGTGTCAGGCAGTTCTGCGCCTCCTTCCCGCAACAGTTTTTCGCAGTTTTCAATAGTTGGAACGGCGTGTTGATAGATGGCTGTTTTTATCAAATCGCGAAGTTCCGGGTCGGAGGCTTGATTGTAGAATGAACTCAGCAGCGAGATGTTGTGACGTGCCTGAAGGATTAATCCGTACAAGCTGGATGCCTCCATATAATTTACCGGTTCTTTGTCGAAGATAGATTGCAAAATTGTACGGGTATATGCTTTTACCTGATCGATAATGGTCAAAATGTATTCCTCCTTGGAGTAAGCGACGCTTTTGTCCATTTTGTGCCTGCTTTAACGTAATACGGTTAATGTTCGCTACTCCTAGCAGCAGTATTGCCTTATCGGCAGTTGTTTTTTACTAAATGAGGTTGTTCCAATATTAGGAGTCAACTCCGGGAGTTTGATGAAATCCGATAAATATCGCAAGCCAATCAGGACATTGGATAGTATTCGCCATATTTGTTTATTTCCCGGGAAATTTCGCTAGCCATTCACAATGGTTCCGCCATTGACATGGAGTATCTGGCCGGTCATATAGGCGGAATCCTGTGAAGCCAAAAAGAGATAGGCGGGTGCGACTTCGACAGGCTGACCCGCGCGTTTCATGGGTGTGTCCTGGCCAAATTGGGCAACGTGCTGTTCGTTGAAGGAAGCCGGAATCAGGGGTGTCCATATAGGGCCGGGAGCAACGCCGTTTACGCGGATACCTTTGCCGATGAGTGCTTGAGACAAAGAACGGGTAAATGACACAATGGCGCCTTTGCTGGCTGCGTAGTCCATTAGCAGCTCGTGTCCCTGATACGCCGTAATAGAGGTTGTATTTATAATGACGCAACCATTGGCCAGATGAGCTAAGGCTGCTTTGGCTAAATAAAAACAGGAAAAAATATTTGTACGGAAAGTGCGTTCCAACTGTGCAGATGTTATATTCTCCAAAGATGTTTGGACATGCTGTTCCGCGGCATTATTAACCAGGATGTTAAGCTGGCCGAACTCGTTAACTACTTGCCTGACTGCGTGCTTGCAAAACTCTTCGTTACCGACATCGCCGGGCAGGAGAAGGCAGCGACGCCCGAGTTTCTCGATATCGTTTTTTGTCATATTGGCATCCTCATGCTCGTTGAGATAGATGATGCCGATGTCGGCGCCTTCCTGCGCGTACAGCAAGGAAACCGCCCGGCCAATGCCGCTATCGCCGCCGCTGATCAGCGCTGTTTTATTTGTTAATTTGCCGGAGGGCTTATAGTCCTCTTTAATTGCAACCGGACGCGGATTCATGGCTGTTTCGCTGCCCGGCTGCTTATCCTGGTGCTGAGGCGGAAAAGAAGGCAAATTTGCCTGTTGATTATTATTCATTTCAGACTCCTTTGCAAGAAGTAATCGGCTGGAAACCCTTCGTTATAACGGTCACGCCTAAACCTTAACTGGCGCCAGATGCAAATTAAACCAGTCAGCGGCATAGTCAGCCACTTGCTCAAGAGTACCTGCTTCCTCGAACAGATGAGTTGCACCCGAAACCAGTATGAGCTTTTTGGTAGGCTGCAATTGCTTAAAGGCCTCTTCGTTCAGTTCTATGACACCATAATCATGGCCGCCTACCAGCAGCAGCACGGGGCTGTTTACCCGCTGCAAGTCATTTCCTGCCAAGTCAGGCCGGCCACCCCGGGAGACGACGGCCCGGACCATAGTCTCCCGGGCAGCTGCTTTCAAGGCGGCTGCAGCGCCTGTGCTGGCGCCAAAATAGCCAATTGGCAGATTGGACGTTTGTACTTTGTTTTGCAGCCAGCTGGTAACTATGAGCAGCCGCTCGGTGAGCAGGTCAATATCAAACCTTGTAGCGTAATTGCTGTCTTCTTCTATTGTTAATAGATCCATGAGCAAGGTAGCCAGTCCGGAATTGTTTAATACACGGGCAACAAAATTGTTACGGGGACTGTGACGGCTGCTGCCGCTGCCGTGGGCGAAGAGTATAATCCCCTGCGGGTTTACCGGCACCCTGAGTTCTCCCTCAATCAATGCTTTATCTGTCGGGATATGCACTAATTCTTCTGTCATATTCAAGTTTTTTCGCCCCCTGCAGTTCCATAGGATCTTGCTACTATTACTATACCGACAACTGTCGCAAGCTATACAAACTTTATTCCTGGGCGTGTCTGGGCTGAAAGATCATTGCCGCTTAATTATAAAAGCAGCCATAACCTCATTTTAGTAGAGGCTATGGCTGCTTTGCGGTGAGATATCTAAGGCAGCAAATACTTCATAGGATCGACAGGCTCATTATTCACGCGGACTTCGTAATGTACATGCGGACCGGTGCTTTTGCCGGTACTGCCGGCATAAGCAATAATTTGTCCTTTTTTTACCTGCTGACCGGTACTGACGGCCAGGCGGGAGTTATGGCCATATAATGTAGCAATACCGTTTCCGTGATCAATCTGTACCAGATTGCCATAGCCGCCGGCCGGGCCGCTTACTACAACTTCGCCATCCGCGGTTGCGGCTACCGGCGCCCCCATAGTATAGGCAATATCAATACCGGCATGCAATTCATTACCGTCGCCAAACGGTGAGACCCGCCAGCCAAAGCCTGAAGTAATGGTGCCTTGGGCGGGCCAGATGGAAGGCATCATTGCCAGATTCACGGCAGGTTTAGGCTGGGAGACAAGGGGCGGTATGGGTAAACTTGCGGCGACGGCGGGAATTGCTTCATTGGCTGCAGCCGTCTGCGAGGCCAGACCTGCGGGCAGGCATAATTGAACAAACAGTATGACGGTTGATAAAAGTAGCACACATAGCAAAGATATACGCCAAGGTGCGGAATTTGTCAGCAGTTTCACGGCAGTTGCTTTTCTTGCATTCCAAATTTCTGAAAGACGTGGCATGCCGGCCCTCCTTAAAAACAGTATGCGGGAATCAAAGTAACGATGTAAGCGTCAGTTTGTCCACTACTTAACATTATAACGGAATTCAAGAGATTTTGCTTGCCTGGATTTTGAAATATGGGAAATAGGCTTAAGTATTTTAAACAAAAAGGCTTAAGAGAATAAGAAAATGCTTTTATTATGTATAATGTATAATTACATGTGTATCTTAAATTTGGTATTTAAGATACGCAAATATATATAATACATGATAAATTGTTAAAAAGAGTCCCTGTTGACGAGAATTTAAACAATCTCTATAATGTGAAATAAGTACTTGTGTCTGTGTGGAGTACATAATGGGATTCTGGTAAAATTAAAAACGACTGGAGGAACTTACATGGAGCCGGCATCAACGACAACAACAGTGGCTAATGCAGATTCTGCTCAGCCGACAAGACAACGGGTAGTATTAGTGGCAATTCTGCTATTAACTTTGCTTGTTGCCTACCTGGATCGGGTAAATGTTTCTGTTTTGCTTGCCGACAATGCATTTCTCACAGAAATGGGGATCAAAGGACAACCTGTGCAAATGGGCCTCTTAATGACATTATTCTTAATTGCTTATGGTGTAGCCAACGTTGTTCTCAGCCCTTTGGGAGACTATATTGGTCCACGGAAAGCCATGTCAATTTCCATTTTGCTATGGACCATCTCGGTTGTTATCGGCGGTTGGGCGGCAACTTTCGGCACTATGCTTGTTGCCCGTGTAATCCTGGGTATTGGGGAAGGCATGCATTGGCCGATGCAGAGCACCTTTGTGAAAAACTGGTTTCCCCCCAATGAGCGTGGTAAGGCAAATGGGGTGTGGCTGATTGGTTTGATGGGCGGTCCTGCCATGGCTATGCCCTTTTTCACCTGGATAGTTTCTACCTGGGGCTGGCGACCGAGCTTTTTTGTTCTCGGTGTTCTTGGGCTTATTCCGTTGGCATTGCTGTGGTTTTATGTGACAGATCATCCCCGGCAGCACAAGCGGGTTAATAAGGCGGAATTAGAGTATATTGAAAGTGCGCTAAAGATTGAAGCTGAGGAAGAGTCCAAAATTAAGACAGAAAGTCTGTCAGAACGCATGAAGTCCTTTGTGCTCAACTATCGTTTCTGGCTATTAACAATTAACTATTTTTGTATTGCCTGTGTCTGGTGGGGAACTATGGCCTGGCTGCCTTCCTATCTTAAGGCGGCACGCGGTTTTTCCTGGACGCAGATGGGAGCTTTATCTTCCCTGCCATACATTTTGGGCACTCTCAGCATATTGTTCTTTGGACATCTTGCCGATAAATTCGGCCGGCGGGCTCCTTTTATCGCCATTGCCCATCTTGGCTCAGCGTTGGGGATTTATTTCGGTGCAACGGCCGCCGATAATCTTGCCGCGGCGTTGTTAATATCTGCCGGAATCGCCTCGATTGCCATAGCCCTGCCTTCCTCGTGGGCTATCCTTCAGCAAATTGTTCCGGGTAAAGCCATTGGGGCCGGCGCCGGTATGATGAATGGCCTCAGTAATGGCGGTTCTGCCTTTTCGCCTGTTTTAATCGGCTTTTTCATTAGTCTCAGCGGCAGTTATGTCGGTGGAATGATGTTTTTGGTAGGGATTGCGGTCCTCGGCTGTATATGTATGACAATTCTGGCATTACAAAAATATTAAGCCCACAAAAAATTATTGCAGGAATACACACATTGAGCTAGTATATGGGTACTAGGGGGGATAAACGGATGCTAAAAGAATTTGTTTTGGGTTTTGGTGATAAAGAGGTTAAACTCGCTTTGCCGGAAGAACAGATAATCAACGTTGTGGAAGGCAGACCTGCTGACGCAATTAATGACGTGCCAGCAGCGGTAAAAGAAGCGTTACGCAATCCTATTGATTCACCGCCTTTGGCGAAAGTCGTAACCGCCGGCGACAAAGTCGCCATTATCGCCAGTGACATCACACGCCAATGGATAAAATATGACCAGTTTTTACCGACACTTTTGAACGAACTTAATGATGCTGGAATACCCGATGGCGATATCAAGCTGGTCGTCAGCCTTGGCGCTCACCGTCACCACACCGACAAAGAAAATATACTTGTTTATGGTCAGGAAGTAGTCAACCGTGTTGAAATTGTGCAAAGCTACGCTCCGGCGAGTGAAGATTTTGTTCATGTAGGCAAGACGACGCGGGGTGTGGAAGTATATCTCAATAAACATGTGGTGAATGCCGATAAGGTCATTATGACCGGGGGCATCGTCTACCACTTAATGGCTGGTTTTGGCGGCGGCCGTAAGGCGGTTATGCCTGGTATCTCCGGCTACTCGACCATCCAGGGCAACCATAGTTTTTGTCTGCATGATATAGTCGGCCAGGGGATAAATGCCAGCTGTGTTTCCGGAAAGCTGGAAGGCAACAGTATGCACGAAGATATGACCGAAATGGCCGCAATGCTAAAGTCTGCCTTTCTGTTAAATGCCGTTTTTACACCGGAAGGGAAATTTGCGCGCTTTGTCGCCGGGCACTGGTATAACGCCTGGCTGGAAGGCACGAAAACGGTTGCTGAAATTTTCGGCGTGCCTATTAGCGCCAAAGCCGATCTGGTTATTGCTTCGGCCGGTGGTTTTCCCAAAGACATCAATTTGTATCAGGGTTCAAAAACCACGGATAATGCCTTTATGGCGGTCAAGGACAACGGTGTCGTTATCGTTCTGTTAGAGTGCCGTGATATAATGGAACCGCCTGACTTCAGCGGCTGGTTCAATTACGAATCGCTATATGACCGGGAAGTAGCACTGCGCAAAGCTTTCACCGTACCTGGCTTTATTGCTCTGAAAACCGGTCTTATGGCCAAGCAGGTTCCGTTCATAGTTGTCACTCTGCCGGAGAACAAGGCCTTTATTGAGAAAGCCGGCTTGATTGCCGCTACTACAATTGAGGAGGCCATGACCATTGCTGAAGAAAAGCTTGGCCGGAAGGATTACACCATTAATGTTATGCCGCATGCGGCTAATACAGTGCCGCTGGTACAGGAATAACCCCAAATTTTTATCTGTAAGCTGCAGTAAGTCTCTTGCGGGACTGCTGCAGTTTCTTTTGCGCAAAACAGGGGGACAGGGACTGTGTTTCGCAAAATTACAGGAAGATTCATTGGCTATCAGATGGTGTTTTAACAGTTGTACAGCCGCAGCAGAGTACAATATATAACGTCACTAGGATTATTTCAATCTATCCAGGTCCCTAATGGTTGGATATTCTGCCCGGGATTTTTGTACCAGACCATTGCTTAGCTTTGAAGCCGTTAATATAGCCTCGGCGGACCGGATAACTTCCGCCGGCTTGATGCGCCGCATACACAAATTTCTATGGCAGCTGTTTTTTACAGCATCTTTGTGCCAGCAGGGAGAACAGTACATCGGCTTATTCAGGATAATATCACAGGATTGTCGCGGACCCCAAATCTTCGGATCGGTTGGTCCCATTAAAGCGATTACTGGAGTTGGAAAAGCCTGGGCTATGTGCATTGGGCCGGTGTCTACAGTAATAAGCAGGTCGGCTTGTTTAATTAAAGCTCCCAATTCTCCTAATGACAGCGTACCGCCCAATACTTTGGCCACATGGCCGGCATAACTGTTTATGGCGTTTAGCATAGGACGCTGACTGCGAGTACCAATGAGATAACAGTCTGCAACTTTTTCCAGTGCCTGCAAAACGTGGCTGTAACCGCTAATTGTCCAGTTTTTTTGTGTATCATCGCTAAATGGACAGAGGAGCAAAAGCGGCCGCCCTTTTTTGCGCAGATGTGGCAGCTTTTTACTTAAGCTGCCCTCTTCAGACGCGCTGACCACAAATTCAATGTCTGTGTCTTCGGCCGTGATACCAAGTGTAGAGAGCACCGCCAGCTGATTTTCCGTCTCATGCCTTATTGCCGGTGAGATTGACGGTACCACATGCGTCAAATATCTGCTACTGCCATGCGTATCAAATCCGGCGCGATAGACCGCGCCGCTTAGCCAGGCCAGCATGGGATCAGCGGAACCGTAGGGGGATGACAGCGCCAGATCATATTTGTCCTTTCGCAACAGTTGAATCAGTGCCGTTAGTTTGTCCCGGTCTTGCTGCCAATCCTTAATATTGTAAGGGATTACTTTATTTATATAAGGATTATGATAAGCTGCTGCGGCCTGAGGCATACCTGCCAGCATGTCAATGTCCGCATGCGGCAAGAAGCGCTTCAGAGCCCGGGCAGTAGGGCAGGATAGGACGATATCACCGATGTGGGAAATGCTGACCATCAAAATTTTGTTCAGTTGTTCCAGTGGAATCGGCACAGTGATCACCTCGCCAGTGGATATACAGAAACCGGTCGCTGCAATTACCTCAAGGAGGAGTCTGAGCTTGCATAATGGTAGATAAGCCGCCGGTGAGGCGGGCAGCTATCCGCTTCCAGTCGAACCGGGCTTTAATCAATGTATAGGCCCGTTTAGCTATGCTTGCCGCCAGTGCGGGATTATTCAGAAGTGCGAGGATACAGGCCGGCATATCCTCGCACTCACTGAGCTGCCATCGTTCTGGCTTATTCCCCGCGCTCCCACGTTAGTAGTTACAACAGGTATGCCTGCTGCCATATATTCCAGCATTTTCAGATTTGTGCCTGAACCGGAGCGGACGGGGTTTAACGCCACATCAGCCAGACTAAATAGTCGGCGTTGTTCTTGCGCGCTGATAATACCAAGCAGAGCAACATTATCAGGCAAGTTGTGGTTAGTAAAAGCCTCACATACACTTCCTGCCAGCATAAAAGTAACGTCAGGCAATTGCACTGCCATTTCAACCGCTTGCCCGGCCGCCTTCAGGTTTGGCGGGAAATGGCTCCCCATATAGATTGCCGAGGGGCGGTTAATATCTTGGGCAGCTTTAAAAAGCTGTCTCTGCTCATAGGAAACATAAGGGAGTATCTCTGTGTCTGCTCCATTCGGTATAATGATAAACTTATTGCCAGAAATGCTATAAAGGCTGGCTAACCTGCGGCTATCCTCCAGAGAACATGCTGCAATAATTTGACTTAATTCACACGCTGCCTTTTCAGCTTGCCTGACATCGTCCAGTAAATGGCTTAGGCTGGGCGGCAGGATTTGCCGGTGTAAATCATACTCAACATTGTGAGCATCGTAAACGAGGATGCGATTGCCGCCTAATTGCTGTGCTGCTCTATACAGATAAGGGTGAGCGAGTATGATGATGCCGGCGTCCTTGGCCTGCTCGTTTGCCACGTGAGCATATTCCGGTGTAAGGCTTACGGCCTTGGGGATGATGGCGCAGGTGGAAAACCCGGATTCACGGAAGACCTCAAGTTCCATCTGGCAATGGGGTGTACTTTTAGGAATCATGATCTGCTGAAGTCCGGGTGCTATCAGCTTATAAGACCGCCGGTCAGCCAAGCATAGGATGATTACGTCAAAAGCGCGGGCGACATGCTTATATAAGTGAAATATACGACCTTGTCCGCCACTTATGGGAGGATATACAGGAAAAGGGCTGAGAACTACAATCTTGGCTCTTGGCTTTAAAGACATTGAAAACACATCCGTTCTGATAGGCTGTGATGGGGATGCTAAATTATATGTAGGGGCTGGAAGATGATAACCAGACGTAACAAAAAAAATGCGGGTGATCCCGCATTTTTTTTGTTGCGTCTGAATACAGATTCGATAGAAAGAGTCGGCGGAGGAGGGCAGCTTTTGCGCGTATTATTTTTGGAAAGTCACTCTATGTGGCTTGATGGCTTGCCGAACGGATTTCGTGATGCCGGACATGAAGTACTTGTATCAGGCTCTCTAACAGAAAAGAACATTCCGGCAATTATTTCTGAGTATAGTCCTGACCTTATCATCATGCTGGGCTGGACGGAAGAACATGTGGGTATCAAAAGAAAGTGGATAAGAGAGCATGTCACTACAACCGGCATACCGTTTGTCTACTGGGCAACAGAGGATCCTATTCACACGAATGTACTGACAGTGCCATTCATCAAACAAGTCCGGCCCCGGTTTGTTTTTACCGTAAGTAAGGAAATGGTACCTTATTATGAGAGCTTGGGATTTCCCTCTGCGCATCTTGATTTTGGTTACCATCCCTGTATTCATAAACGGGAAGAGAAGCTTGACGGCTATGCGTGCAGCATTGCCGTGGTGGCTAATGCTTATCCCGGTGTAATTAAGGTTTATCCGCAGTTTTACAGGCTGCAGTCGCTGCGGACGCTGATCAGTCCACTGCTGAAAGCCGGTTATCGTGTTGATTTCTGGGGATCAAGATGGACTGAAATGGAGGAAATCCTGGGATGCAGACTGCCGCGAGAGTATGTGCATGGCTATTTGCCGTATCCGGAAGCTTATAAGGTATATAATTCAGCCGACATTGTGCTTGGCCTCCAAAACACGACCAGCCAGGTTACTATGCGGACGTATGAAATCCTCGGATCGGGAGGCTTCCTGCTGACGTCAAATACACCAGCTGTAACCGATTTATTCGAACCCGGACAGCATTTAGCAGTAGCAGCAACACCGGAAGAAACTGTAGAAACAGTTCAATACTACCTGGACCATCCTGAGGAGCGGGAAAAAACCCGCCGACAAGGTCAGACGGCTGTAGCCTGCCATAGTTACAAACATCGGGCGGAGTCTATTGTTCATCTATTGCGGCAAAGGAAAATCTTATAAATGGTTCTATTAGTTATGCTCTTACATAGAAATAAGTAATTAAGAAAAAGGAGGTAAAAACATGGCTATTTGTAAGGATATATGTTGTGAGCAACTTATCTGTGACTTACAGGATGATAGTAACTTGAGTGTGCTCTTATATACTGTTGACGGATTTTCCTACTATGGTCAAATCAAAAAGATCATTGACCATAAAATTGCGTTGCTGGTACCGGGCCTGGGGCAAAACCAAGTGATTATCAGACATCCGGATCAGACTTTTTGTCCCCAGGGAACGTCAATCATTCGCGAAGATTTTACATATCTTGATCTGTGCAAAGTTGTCGCCACTACAACCAACCTAATTAGCATACCAGACGGTTTTATACCGTGCTGACTCTAGAGAAGGGAGGATTTATTAATGGAAGACAAGTTCGATTTTGAATGTGTAGAAAGTGATACCCTCGCTCAGATCCTGCATAGATTAATACACCACAATGTTGAAGTGATAGTAGTAGGCGGCTGGCTGTATTCCGGTAAAATAGTCGCCGTAGAAGATGACCAGATAATTTTATGTGATGTTACAGTGACCTCCAGTGGGGGATTGACCTTAAGCACTTTTGAAGTAGCGAGGGTCGCGATATGTCTGGACACTATAATATCGGTCGGTAAATCATCCCTCGTTATGTGGTGACTACTAGGTACAGCGTATTGCTCAAGTTTGATTGTCAACGGGCTCTGAGGTGATTAAGTCATGCATGCCGGCAGTAACGTAATGTAAAAACAAAAGCACCTCCGACGAACTGAGGTGCTTTTATTTTTATATTAGCAAGGATCAGGCGGGAGGCAATATGAAAACTATATATCTAAAGTTCGTCGATTTCTGGCATGAATTCAATATGACTAACAACATATTTTTAGACTGTCTAAAGAAACATTACAATGTTATATTGAGTGATAATCCCGATTACATTATTTATTCCGTGTTTGGGCATGAATATTTAAAGTATGACTGTGTCAGAATCTTTTATACTAGTGAAAATATAAGACCTGATTTTAATTTATGTGATTATGCTATAGCATTTGACTGGATGATTTTTGAAGATAGATATATACGGCTGCCTGTGTATATGCTCTACGAGGCAGACCTTGAAAAGGCAATGGCAAAACATAGGATATCATTGGAGGATCTGAGTAAAAAACACAGGTTCTGTAACTTCGTTTATTCGAATGTTAATGCTCATTCTGCCAGAACTGATTTTTTGGAACTGATGAATGCCTACAAAAAAGTGGATTCAGGCGGGGGGTATCTGAATAATCTTGGCTATCGTGTTACCGACAAACTAAAGTTTCAGGAAAACTATAAATTTTCTATTGCCTTTGAGAATTCATCAACATCCGGCTACACAACAGAAAAAATTATACAAGCTTTTGCGGCTAAGACAGTGCCGATATATTGGGGAAACCCTGTCATCAACAGAGAATTTAGCACTAAATCTTTTATAAACTGTCATGAATATAATTGTTTTGCGGATGTAATCAAAAAGATTATAGAAATTGATACAAATGACGACATCTATGCCGATATGTTGAAAACTCCTATATATCAAAACATAAACTCTACAGATATACTGAGCCTTTCAAGCTTAAGGAATTTTTTAGAGGGCATATTTAATCAAGAAACTGACAGGGCCTTCAGGCGAGCAAAAAGCTTACATGAAGTCTGTTATGAAAAATTACGGTATTTTGTACTAAACTCAAGGCGGTTTTTATGATAAAACCAGGTGAATACTTTTATACCCCGTTCTTGGATTGTTTTAGGCTCTAATTTAAACCTTTGGACATGATTATATAAAGCAAAACAAGTCCCGGAACTTGCTGGTCTTATGAATGCTTTTATCAATACATGCTAATGTGATATAATGTGCTCAGAGATTCCGGGCTAATTTGGATAAAAGTGCAGAATTTGGAGAGAAGTATACAAATGAATAAAATCAATTATGCAATAGTAGGGACCGGCTCAATCGTTCCTACTCATGCCCAGGCCATTGCAAACATACCGGATGCTGCGGTGATCGCTGTTTGCGGTAAGGATATCGCCAGGACACAAGAGATTGCTGCTCGATTTAATTGCGACTGGTATACGAACTATCAGGAAATGCTGCAAAGAAAAGATATTGATGCAGTGTCTATATGTACTCCCAGTGGCTTGCATGCCGATCTGGGAATAGAAGCAGCACTGGCGGGCAAGCATGTCGTTATCGAAAAACCCATTGATATCTCATTAGAAAAAGCAGACGCGCTGATTAGAACGTGTCAACAGCAAGGCGTGAAGCTGGCAGTTATTTTTCAAAGACGTTATAGCGACGGGATTATCACTCTGAAGCAGTTCCTGGACCAGGGGAGATTGGGAAATCTGATTTTTGGCGGATGTTATATTAAGCTGTTCCGTAGTCAGGAATACTACGATAGCGGCGCCTGGCGAGGGACCTGGGAGCTGGATGGCGGCGGCGTGCTAATGAATCAGGGCATTCATTATATTGACATGTTGCAGTACCTGGCAGGCCCTGTCGCGGAGGTTAAGGGGCATTGCGGCACATTTGGGCATACCGGACTCGCAGTTGAGGATACCGCTTCTGCAGCCATAAAATTTCAATCCGGCGCGTTAGGTGTTATTGAAGGTACTACCTGCGCCTATCCCGGTCTGGTTTCACGCATCGATCTCTATGGGACGGAAGGCAGCGCGGTTATTGAAAATGAGGTGCTCACATCTGTTCAACTAAAGAACGGCTATCAATATAAAGCAGGCAGCAGCACCGAGAACGCAGGCGTTAGCAGCCCTGATATTTCCTGCGAGTGTCATCAGCGCCAATTCCAGGATATAACCACGGCGATAAAGAATAATGTGGAACCTGCTATTAACGGCAGTGAGGGACGAAAGTCGCTGGAAGTGATTCTGGCAATTTATAAGGCCGCTTTTACAGGCAACAGAGTGACGTTGCCGCTGGCCGACAGTTTGTTTTTAAAAGAGTTGGCTAAGACCGGCTGGTAAAGTCTGCTATAGCTTTATTGATTATCAAGAGAAGTGACAATAGCCTGTGATCAGGTGTTGTCACTTTGTTGCTTTTTTGTGTATTAAATAGGGCCGTGTACACTGAACTGACTCTTGACACCAGGAGTAAAATTAGAGTATAAAGTTCAGCCCGCTGCGGAGTGAGGCGTTGAGGTTTGGTATTTTGACGGCCTACTTAAATATTTTAAACGGCGGTTCTGCGTGAAAAGGGTGTGGCTTGTATGGCATATATATTACTTTTAACTGCCGTTGTGATGTGGAGCTTTGTTGGGGTTTTAGTAAAGTACGCCTCGCTGATGGTGGATAGTAATACGATTACTTTCTGCCGGTTTTTCTTTGGCGTGGTTTTCCTGGGCATTTTGATCAAAACAAATCAGCAGGATTTTAAGTTGGGCTGGCACAATAAATGGGTGTGGATTGGCGCAATTAGCAAATGCATTAATTACATTTTCGAAAATATTGCCATAGCAATCGGCTTTGCTTATGGCAATATTATTAATCTGCCAATCCAGACCGTTTTTCTGGCGATAATGTCAGTGTTCTATTTTGGCGAAAATATTACTTTTAGAAAAATAATAGCTATTGCACTGTGTATTGTTGGTGTAATACTTGTTAGTTGGAAGGGCTCTTTTGCTGCATTAATCAGCGCTAATTTAACAACGGTTTTATTCATCATTTCGGGTATAGGTGCAGGTGTTCATATTCTGAGTCAGAAAAAGCTTATCGGTCAGATGGACTCTGCTAACATGAACTTCTCGACATTTTTGTTATGTACAGTTATAACCGGTGCGCCAGTTACTCAAACTTTCCATACTAATGGTGAGTTTTCAATGACTGGTTTATTTTCTTTAGTGGCTTTAGGTCTTATTACCGGGATTAGTTTCTATATTAGCTCAAAAGTGCTGGCAAAGCTTCCGTTGCTTACAATCGCTATTGTGACTAATCTTAGTGTAATCTTTTCCCTCCTCTGGTCCTGGGTTTTCTTTAATGAACCAATTACCGGGTATATAATATCTGGCGCCGTCACGTTTATTATTGGTATTGTATTTTTGAGCATGCCGGCAAAAGAAAGGCTCAGTGAAGCGGTAAAATTTGAGTGAGGTATCCCGCTGGATTGCCTGAATGAAGATTTATAAAATAATAGACAAGGTGTATTGATTATCTTACAATTAGTGCATATCAATAATATCGAGTTTTGAAGCGTCAAAAGAGAAAAAACTACGGCAAAAAAGGCTATTGTGGAGTGAAGATTTTGCAAAAAATATTTCTATGGCTTGATAAGACATGGACGCGGCTCCTGCTGGCTTTTCTTGTCTGCGGCATTGGGTTGAGTATTACGTTGGGATTGTTGCTGCAGGAATTTGAAAAAAATACTTATGAATATCGTAAACTCGAACTAGCGCGTATGACTGAAATGGCGTTAAATACAATCCGGCCGATTATAGAACAACGAGTACAGGACACATTGACCAGAGAGCAGGCCTTGACAAAAATCAGGGAAGAAGTTCGCCGGATGGTTTTTCATGACTTCGAGGGCTACAATTACATATTTATGAGTTCTTACGAGGGGGAAATATTGGTACAGCCGTTCGAGCCCGCAATGGAAGGGACTAATCAGCTGTATTTGCGCGATGCAAACGGTCTGCCGATCATTGCAATGTTAATTAAGAAAGCGCAGGAAGGCGGCGGTTTTGTTACCTATTATTATCATCCGCCAGGGCGGCAGCATCCGCAGCAAAAAATCTCCTATGTGCTGCCGATTCCGGAACTCGGGGTATATATCGGCTCAGGTATGTATGTGGAAGATATCCATATAAGCAATTTTCAATTGTTCAGCAATTTGTTTACAGCTGGTTTAGGGGCGCTGGCCGTAATCTTGTTTGTCCAATATCTGATTTTCCATCCCCTGCTTACAAGTTACAGAATGGTAATCGATGCTTTTGGCAGCCTCAAAGAATATTTTAACCCGAAGCTCAGGCTGCCGGTTTCTAGTTGGCACAAAGGCTCGGAGGCCTCAAAACTGCTAACCGGCTTTAATCAGCTTCTGGCGGATATTGAACAGAAGACAGAAGCCTTACGGCAAAATGAACTGAAGTTCCGTACATTGTTTGAATGTGCCAATGATGCTATTTTTATATTACATAATGGTATTATCATAGACTGCAACTACCGGACAGAATTACTTTTCGCCCGTCCGCGCAATAAAATTATCGGTACTACGCCCGGGGAAGTATCGCCGGTGTATCAGTCTGACCGGCAACTATCCAAGGAAAAGGCCAAAAATATCGTACAAAATGTGTTTGATGGTCAGCCCTGTGTTTTTGAATGGCGGCATTTACGCGGTAAGAACGAATTTGATGCCGAAGTGAGTCTGGGCAGATTTGAAATTCAAGGGAGGACCTATCTGCTTGCTACGGTCAGGGATATTTCTGAGCGAAAACAGTCAGAGGCGCAGTTGCAGGCAGTTCATGAAGAACTTTTAGCCAGTTATGATGAACTTGAGGAAATGAATAGCGGTCTTAAGACGAAGGAGGAGCAGATTCGCCATTTGGCATATCATGATGCTCTGACAGGCTTACCCAATCGCCGCTATATTACAGAACTTCTGAGCGAAATACTAAGCAAATCAGAGGATAAGGAAATTCAGGGAGCCGTTTTTTTCTTTGATCTGGATAACTTCAAAATGATAAACGATTCCTGCGGGCATGCCGCCGGTGACCAGGTACTCATTCAGTTTTCCCGGGAATTAACGAATGTGTTTGGTGACAAGCATTCTGTGGCACGGTTTGGCGGAGATGAGTTTGTTGTCGTATTGGACGGCACTACTTGCCAGGAAGAAATTGAAAAGTATGCCGAACGCATTCTAAAGATAACCCGAAAGTATGTTACTATCAGCGGTCAGCGTTTCCGGTTATCTGCCAGTATCGGCATTGTTCTTTACCCGCGGGATGGCATGAATGTCGATGAGATTTTTAAAAATGCGGATACTGCACTTTATGCAGTGAAAAATGACGGTAAAAATGCATGGCTTTATTATAATCCTGTGATGCAGGCGAATATAATTCAACGGGTGAGTTTTGAGCAAAGCCTGCGTGACGCGTTGTTTAACGATGAGTTTAGTCTGCATTATCAACCGATTGTAAGTGCCCGTGAAGGTAAAGTATGTGGCTTTGAGGCCTTGCTAAGGTGGCAAAGTTCTAATTATGGCGTTGTTCCGCCTATGACATTTATCCCCATTGCTGAAGAGTGCGGGTTAATTATTCCTATTGGCAATTGGGTACTAAAAAATGCCTGCCAATTCGCCTTGCGATTATTGGAAAAAGGCTATAAAGACTTTTTTGTAGCGGTCAATATTTCTGTGAAGCAGTTGAAACATCCCGATTTTGTTGCTAACGTTCGCGAACTGCTGGCGGAAGCCGGGTTGCCGGCAAGCTATTTGGAATTGGAAATAACGGAAACGGTACTGATGGATGCCATTGAAGACAATGTTAAAAAACTATTGGAACTAAAAGAGTTAGGTATTAAATTAGCATTAGACGATTTTGGAACAGGCTACTCCTCTTTGACCTATCTTAAGCAATTACCTATTGAAGTCCTTAAAATTGATAAGTCGTTTGTTGCTGACTTGACAGATTGCGAAAAAACAGTCGGGATGATTGAGTCGATTATCCAGCTTTCGCACAGGCTGGGCATTCAGGTAGTTGCCGAGGGGGTAGAGACGTCTGAGCAACAGCTTAGTCTGCAGGGGTATGACTGTGACATGACGCAGGGATATCTAACTTGCCGGCCAGTGCCTGACAGCGACGTTTTCGTCTTTTTGGAGAAAAAATCCCGTCCTGGTTAGTGCGGGGTAACTATGAATTTAATTAGGAGGGCAGGGCTGTACCAACTTGAAATTGGGAACAGTCCTGCTTTTTAGTGGAGATGCCCGTATTGCTACGGCGCTAAAATATTACAAGCGTCAGCAAGACGGGTATCAATATAAAACGCGGGATCTAAGAAGATTCCCGCGACGATTGCGTAATACACTCAATAAATAAATCGACCAGTATTGGATCAAACTGGGAACCGGCGCATTTTTGCAGTTCAGACAATGCTGCATCGGCACTCATGGCTTTGCGGTAAGGCCGATCACTGGTCATTGCGTCGTAACCGTCAACGATTGCCAGAATTCTGCATTCAAGGGGGATGACTTCGCCGCTTAACCCCAGCGGATAGCCTTGACCGTTCCACCATTCATGGTGGGCCAGTATCCATTTGGCTATTGGCACTAAATCCGGCACGCCACTGGCTATCCGATAGCCGATTTCACAGTGCTGGCGCAGTATCTCCCATTCCTGCTCATTCAGAGGACCCGGCTTAAATAAAATATCATCCGGGATGCCTACTTTACCAATATCATGGAAGCGGGCCAAGAGCCTCAAATCGGCAATTGCACTCTCCGGTACACCCCTGGCCCGGCCAAGCAGCTCAATCAAGGCTTGCAGGCGGTCACTATGTCCGTCGGTTATATAGTCTCTGGCTTCGAGCGCTTTTATCAAGGCTTGTACCATAATATTGCGCGCGCTGTTTTTTCTGTGCAGTTTCTCCCGGTACATCGAGTTATCCGCCTTTTTAAACAGTGCAATCATATCAATAGGCGTTTGTGTATTCATGGCCCAGCCAATCGACAAGCTGATTGGCACAGTTGGGTTATCCGCATTGTAAAGTCTGATTTTCTCAGTGATGGTAGTACATTTCTTTTTTAATATCTCCTCAGAATTACATGACAGCAAAATCGCAAACTCATCGCCGCCGATCCTGGCGACAAGATCGCTGGAGCGGAACGATAGTTTTAAAATAACTGAGATTACTTGCAAGATAGTGTCGCCCATGGCGTGGCCAAACGAATCATTAACCATTTTTAAGCCGTCCACATCGCAGACAATTATTCCGGTGTCAGTCATTTGCAGGCGTTCACGGCGTTTCATTTCTTCTTCAAAGCAAGCCCGGTTATATAGTCCCGTTAAAGGATCATGCAGGCTCAGATGCTCTAATTGAAACTGCAAGTTTTTTTGTTCCGTGATATTGCGAATCATAGCCAGGACTTCGTTTTTTTCACTGACAACGATCCTTGCCTCATAATATTCTGCTTGATCCTTTTGCGTTAGCTGATACTCAAATATCTGGATTTCATTTGTCTGGATACTTGTTGTAATGCCTGCCAGGAAGCTTTGGGCAATGCTTACAGGAAAGACATCTGTCACCGTTTTCCCTAAAATATTCTCCGGAAGCCAATCCACGTGCCGCTGACTCGCCGAATGTTTAATAAATGTGCCATGCCGGTCAAGAATGAATAAGGGATCAGGGATGGCGGTAATTATCGCTACATTGTCAGCCTGGGATTTTTGCAAAGCATCTTCGGCCTGCTTGCGCTGGGCTAATTCCGCCTTATAGGAAGAAATAAGTATAGCATTTACCAGCGCTATTGATGCCAGTTCGGCAAAATGGTTGAGTAAAGAAATTTCCTGCTCGCAGAATCTTTTCTCTGATTCCAGGAATGCCAGACAAAATGCACCAATTACCTGGTTTTTTGACTTAAGAGGAACAAGGGCAATTGCGTGGAGTTGGTCGAAAAAGGGGCCGTTTAGCCGGTTGGTACAGGTACTGTAGTCATCGGACACTATTATTTCGCCTGTTTTGTACACTTGTCCGGCAATACCTTCATTAAGCTTAAACTGAAGGCTTTCGTCCCGGGCAAAATGGCCTAGCCCTATTTTACGTTCGAAGACTCCCCGCGGTTCATTTACCATACTTATATAACAATGCGGTGTGCCGATTAGTTCGCTGGCACGAGTGGCGATTGTTGCGAGGACTTCATTTAACTCGATGCTTTGCATTAAATACAGTGCTGTTTGGTGCAGGGAACTTAAAAGAATGTTTTGCCGGTAAAGTTCGCCTAGTAAAAGGCGATGTTTCGCTTCGCTTTGCTGCAGGGCAGTTTCCATTGCCACTGCTTCCGAAATATCCCGCACTACGCTGACGAGCGCCGCATCTTCCTGGAGTGCAAGCCGGCGCGAATTTACTTCTACCGGAAACCGCTCCCCGTTTCTGCGCATATGAATAGTACGAAACAAGATTCCGCTCTCATGGGCAAGCATCATTTGATCACCAACGAAGTCGCGCGTCTCAGGGGCGCGCAAATCTTTAATATGCATGGCTTGCAATTCTGCCAGCACATAACCGTAGGCTTGAACGGCTGCGCAATTAGCATGCAGGATATCGCCATGGGTGCTGACAACAAGAATGATGTCTCTGGCCTGTTCCATTATATTCTTGTAAAAAGCAGTATCAATAGAAACAGTCATTTACATTCTCCCTTCCGTAGATGGCATTAGATGCGTGCAACGACAACCCAAAATACTTGTCACATGTGTTGCTGCATTCTGGATAATAAAATATCAAGCAAGAATTGTGCCAGTTTGCTTCAGCTCTGCTTGATACTTTACGAACCCGTATTTTGCATCCATTTGCAGAGTAAAACCCAGGATCGAGTCATTTATAAATTTTCTTTAGGCGAGCTTTTCTTGTACCGATTGATGCATCAAATTCAACACAAAGACGCAATTTGTGCATTGCTGTTTTCGCCAGCTTCTTGATAGAGAGGAAATTGCACACGAAAGACAGTTCCGCCATAGGGAGCTTGCTTTACTTCGATGGTGCCCTGATTAGATTCAACAAAAGAATGGACAATGGAAAGGCCGAGTCCCATACCTTTCTCTTCAGGCTTAGTAGAGAAGAAAGGTTCAAAGATCCGGCACAGTAGAGCTGTTTCTATGCCAGGGCCGTTATCAATGACCTCCAGAATAATACGTCCATCAGTGGCCTGTGTATTAATCTCAATTCGTTTTTGGATATACTCAACTGTGTCGAGTGCTTGTATGGCATTTGTTAATAAATTAATAATTATTCCTTCCAATGCTGCCGGAACGATTAGTATCTCACTGGGAGACTTGCATAGCGTTACTTTTAGTTCGATGTTGTGGAAGCTCGTTTGGCTGCCCAGAAGCTGCACAACTTTTTGAATGGTTTCGTTCAGATTCACAGGAACCTGCAACTGTTTATCCGGCTTGGCGAACGAACGGATATTTCTTATGATTTGGTCTATCCTGTCGGCTTGAGTAGCTATCGATTTTATATCTGCCATAATCCTTGCCATTTCCAGCGGTTTTCCCTGCCTATGCCAGTAAAGGGCGGCGCCGCTGGCAACTTTAATAGCATTCAGCGGCTGATTAATCTCATGGGCCATGCCGGCGGCCAAAATGCCGAGAGAGGCGGCTTTTTCAATACGGGCCATTTCTTTAGCCTCTTCACGGCGTATCTCCTCAACTAATTTGCGTTGAACAATCTCATTTGTCAATCTGGCATTGATTGTTTCTATCTCAAGGACCTGGCTTTCCAGCTTTATTTCCTTCTCTTTAAGGAGCTGAACGGTAGTTTTGATTTTATGGCTCATATTCGTAAAAGTAGCGCACAATCGATCCAGCTCATACGGCAACTTTTCGGAGAATCCATTCTGCCCTGCAAGACAGTTGTATTCTTGCAGGACAATCAAGTTTGACTGCTCTATCAGCCAGTCTATAGGCCGTTTCACCCGTTTAGTTATATAGGTAGCCAGTGGAAGAATCATGAGGAGCAGCAGGCCTGTGCCTATGGCCATCATTCCTAACTGGGTATATATTGGCGCCAGGATGTCCGCTTCGTCAATGCTGCCGATAAGGGTCCAGTCGCGTTCCGGTATATATTGATAAGCGCCAAGCACCTTGGCGTTCCGGTAATTTACCCAGGCTGCTGTCCCGGAGTTTCCGAGATGTATTTTCATTAGCGATTCTTCAGAAAGCGCAAGCTTCATTAGGGGAGAACCCTCTAAAAGTCCCTCTTCTGGGGAATTGTTGCTGTGCTTTGGCTCGGCGATCATAACTCCTTGGCTATTGACAAGAAGAATCTCGGATGTTTGTCCCAGCCAATTATTGCGTATGAAAGTCTCCAGTGTTTTTGTCCGGACAGAACCAAGGATTAATCCCTGAAATTTACCGCTGTAATCGTAAACCGGAGCCGAAAAGTTAATAATCGGCAACCCGCTATTCCGGCCGATGACGACATCTGAAATATATTCTTTGCCTGCTATAGCAGCCTGGTAGTAAGGCTGCTTAATTGTGGAATTAAATCTGATTCCGTCATTTAACGTCGACATTCTGAAGAAACCATCTTTATCAATATAAGATAAGGAGTCAAAATCGGTATTTAGCCGTTGCATTAGTTCGAGATTATCTTGCATTCGATTCTCTGCTAAAGTTCGAAATGCAGCTGACCCGCTTAATATACGAACGCTTTTAGCACGTTCCTCTACCCAGAATTCAATGAGCTGCTTTGTAAACCCGACCCGCTGATTAATCAATTCCAGATTTTTATGTTTGGCTGTGCAAATTTGGCCAACGGTATAAATCATCATGATGAGCAGACTGGGTATGATTACAAGAAGCATCATCCATAGTTTTAACTGACGCTCTAATGTTGTAGCTTTCATTTCTTCCCCATGACAGTAAATATTCGATTATTTAGAGTTTCTTTTGAGGCGGCAGGCCAGCGAACTGCGTGAAATGCCAAGATATTGGGCTGTTTTCGTCTTATTCCCGCCGAATTTTAACAGAGCTTTTTTGACAATATCCTGCATGTATAAATCCAAATCTAACGGTTCCTCGGGAAGATTATACTTTTGCGTGTTAAGAATATACTCCTTGTTCTTGGCTTCTGCGGCTGGTTTTGTTAACATTCTTAGATGCTTAGCAAGAATTTCTTTTTCGTCATACATGAAAACAATCCATTCGATCAGATTCTTTAATTCCCGGATATTGCCGGGCCAGGGATGGGCAGTAAGCAATTGAGCCGCTGCTTTGCTTATGGAGGAAAATTGCTTGTTCTTATGTTTTTTGGCAAGCTGCATAAAATGAAGGGCTAATGGAAGTATCTCCGTTTGGCGATTGCGTAAGGGCGGGATATCAATAACTCCTCCCTGTAACCGGTAATACAGATCCTGACGAAACTTTCCTTCTTGAACACATAAGGCTAAATTCGCATTGGTTGCACAGATTATCCGGATATCTGTTTTGATTTTTCGCGTGCCGCCAACCCGGTACAGTTCCTTTTCCTGAATAACTCGCAATAATTTTCCCTGTAACTCCAGCGATATTTCGGAAACTTCGTCCAAGAACAAAGTTCCGCCCTGGGCCAACTCTATTTTTCCTGGCCTGCCGCCGCGCAAACTGCCTGTAAATGCCCCCTCTTCATAGCCAAACATTTCGCTTTCGAATAAAGTAGCGGTTATGGACGGGCAGTTAATATCAATAAATGCTCCAGCGTTAACAAGAGAGCCAAAATGAATTAACCTCGCAATGATCTCTTTCCCTGTTCCTGTCTCTCCCTGTATTAAAACAGGCATTGCGCGATCAGTGTGGTATTTTTGGGCTTGTTCAATAATGTTCTGCATGGTTTCGGAGAAGATACCAATGTGTTTTAGGCCAGCGGATTGAGCTGCAAGTTGTTGCGATCTTGTTATTTCCGCCGGTATATTCCGTTTAATTGCCTTAGTATACTTCGAATAAGACAGTGAAGTCCGCTCCTTTGCGGCCTTTGCCAGGTGATACTGCTCAACTCTCCCGGCAAGAATCGCAAGTTTTTCCACATCGATAGGTTTAAGCAAGTAATCATAGGCGCCGGAACGTAATGCTGCAATAGCTGAATCCATATCCCCGTGTCCGGTAAATAATACAACGCTGGTATCTGACGTTTTTAGAGCTTTAATATTTTTCAACAGCTCCAGCCCGGACATCCCGGGCATTCTTATATCGGATAGCACCATAGGGAAGTGTTCACTATGAAACAGGCTTAACGCCTCGTCCCCGTCACTGCACTCGCTAACGGCATGACCTAAATCTCTCAGAAAACTGGCTACGTGTTTTCGACTGTCATGATCATCATCCACCAACAAAACTCTCAAGGTTTTTCCTCCCCGTGCATCTAAGATAGTACGAGATTTATGCTTATTAATTTACGTTTTTGACTGGTTTTAATAGCTTATATAGAGAAAATGGCAATACTGATATAGGTAATTCCCATCTTCTCTATATATTTTTAAGTTTCCTGCATCCCTGTGTTGTTATTTCGGCAATTGCGAAATCAGCAGCGGGTGATAAAGCGGACTTAGCTTCAGGTGGGGCTTTAATCCTACCTGAAGCTAAGTTGTCGAATAAAACATATTGGTTAAATGGATAAGGACTACGGTGTTTATTTAGAAGAGTACTGTTACTTGTCAACAAAGAGTGATTGGCAGGAATTATCCGAATATTAGCGAAGAGTACAACAGTACAGATAATCAAAGGTTGCTGGGGGATATAATACTTATGAAAGATAGTCTTGAGGGAATACGACCGTTCAGTTTATTGTCCAGAAATTTTATTTGTATTTGCCTTTCCAGCTTTTTGTATTTTGGCAGTTTTTATCTGCTGCTGCCTGTATTGCCGCAATTTGTGGCGTGGCTGGGCGGTACGACAAGTCAAATCGGTCTGGTCACCGGCTTTTTTACTATGATGTCTGTTATCACCCGCCCCTATTTCGGTAAACTTGCGGATAAGTATGGCCGGAAAAAAATAATGATGTTTGGTGCAGGGCTTTTCGCTTTGCTGTTTTTCGCCTATGGTCAGATGCAAACCATTGTGCCGCTGTACATACTGAGAGTAATGCACGGCATCGCCCATGGCAGCTATTTGGCGGCCGCGTTTGCTTATGTCGCCGATTTGGCTCCGGCCGCACGGCGGGGAGAAGTTATGGGTATTTACGGGGCGGCCAATGTGGTGGCCATGGCACTTTTTCCGGCCTGGGGCAGTTCAATAATAACAAATACACACGATTTTTCAATACTGTTTGTGACTGCCATAGCTGCAGCCGGCGCTGGTTTTCTGGCTATTTTGTTCATTGATGAGATAAAGCCGGAAGAAAGTCGTAACCAGAATGCCAATATCATGGCAATTATCCGCCACCGGGCGGTACTTGTGGCTTCACTCACGCTGTTTGCCGCGGCGACGCTATATGGTACGGTTATTACTTTCCTGCCTGTATACGCGCCTGAGCGGGGAATTATACATTTTGGCGTGTTTTTCACGACCTATGCGGCTTTTACATTAATTAGCAGGATTATTGCCGGAAAACTGTCAGACCGTTTTGGCCGTCGTGCAGTTATTCTTCCTTTTCTGTCATTTGTGGCTGTGGCAGCATTTTTGCTGCCTTTTGTAAACAGTGTTACTATGTTAATTGTTATCGGCGGTTTGTTCGGGTTTGGCTTTGGCGCATTTATGCCTGCGCTGAATGCTTTTGTAGTGGATGAAGTTTCACCCGGGGAACGGGCTAGCGCCCTCGCCGTTTTTACTGCATTTATGGATGTGGGGATTACAACAGGCGCGGTGTTCTTAGGAATTATCGGCGAATTCTGGGGATATGCATCCATGTTTGGTGTTGGCGGTGGTATTGTCGTTCTGGGGATTTTACTATTTGCCGTAGGAGCCAGGCCTGCTTTTATGAAAAAAAACTGCCAGATGATACAAAAAAATGAAGATAAAAGCTAACTTATGTCATATTCTATGTAAATTTGGCAGGAGTTAGCTTTTTCTATGGTAAATATTATACGATATATAAATATAGGTTAAAATGGTATAAGGAAGGGTAGCAAAGGCGCTATCCAGTTTATTGCTGAACTTATTACAGTGGCTGTATTGGTTGTTGGCAACAGGAACTAAGCCGCTGTCACATGATACCGTTTAATGCTATTCAAGTAAAAACAGATGGGACAATGGTGTCCCTGTCCCTTTATTATGTCGAAAGGCGGGATTATATCGTGACAACATTGTTAAATCAAACGCGGGCAATTAACCAGTTACTACAAAAATCAGAGAAAGTGGATTATGGTAAGGTTGCCGAACTTCTTAGCGGGTGCATGGCAGCTAATGTGTATTTGGTTGACAGAGAAGGCAGCATTCTAGGATATGCCCTATACGACGGATTTGGCTGCGACCTTATACTGGATGACGTTCTTGAACAAGGCAAGTTCCCGGAAGAATATATGAAGGTACTGAAAAACGTGCGTGAAACTACCAGCAATATTCGTCTCAAAGACGGTTGCTGCGTGTTTAGTGAAGACCTTAAATGCCCTGTTGAGGAAAAGTACAGCCTGGTAGTCCCGGTAGTTGGGATTGGTAAACGACTGGGATCTTTATTGATTGCCAAGTTTCACGCAGAGTTTAACGAAAGTGATTTAGTGCTGGCCGAGTATGGCGCCACCATGCTGGGCATGGATATGCTGCGGGGCCGGATGGATAAGATGGAAGACGACACCCGCAAGAGAACCACAGTTCAGGTGGCGCTAAGTACGCTATCTTATTCTGAGATCGAAGCGGCCACTAACATCCTGCAGGAACTCGACGGCGATGAAAATCTGATTGTGGCCAGCAAAATAGCAGACCGTGTCGGCATTACCCGTTCAGTTATTGTAAACGCACTAAGAAAACTTGAGAGTGCCGGCGTGATTGAGTCTAAGTCGCTTGGTATGAAAGGCACGTTTATCAAAATTCTTAATGAACATTTGCTTGAAGAAATCAATAAGAAAAAACACTAAAAATTTCGTCGGCGTACAGCAAAAAAAAATTGACATGGGGAAGGGAAGCCTTGACAAAGGTTTCCCTTACATTGGTTGAGCTCCCGTGTTTTTCCGGATGTAGCCGTTGCAGTCATTTTTTGATTAGGTGCAGAATCATTGCAGGATACAATTTATAACTAAGAATCATAGTCCATAACTTCCCTGGTTATGGTTTTTTTCTAGTAGTATGTACTTGAGTAATTTACAATGACGTTCCACCTACGACACTACATGAAAGAACTCAATTTTAGCGGCAGCTTACTGCCGTTCGCGGAGTGTATATTAAGCGGAGGGAATAATGGATGGTTGCTGAGCTTAAAGCAATTGTGTTATGCAACGAAGTGAATTTAAATAAGATAGCCCAGCACTTTGGGATCAACCGTAAATTTAAATGGGAAGATTCTTTGGTATTAAGGCTGGATCATTTACAGGGGATTGTGAATGATACAACACAGAAGCTTGTATATTTGTTTTATTTTGGCAGTATGGTATTTATCAACTTCCAACACCATGAAATCATGGATGTTGTGAAATATCTAAAGAAAATTGAACCGGAAATAAATGAAAGCTGCTCTTTTATCTACGAAGACGACTATAAAATAGAAGTAGATTCAGTTGAAGCACCGGCAATTAACAATGACTATATGATTGTGAACAGCTATAGCGAATATCAGTTGGAGATTGTTGCGACCATTCTGGCAAAGTCAGTTTCGCTGGAGAAGAGTGAAACAGAAGTCGATTCCCTGCTGGATCGGATAGAGAATGTCGTGAACAATCTCAATCGGGGTGAACTGGGTGTTTCTGATGAAGATTTAGCGAAAATGTCAGCCAGTATCCTTAGATTCAAGCTCAATGCTATTTCGTATTTAATGATTTTGGATAATCCGGAAATAACCTGGACCAATGAAGAGGCATCGGCCTTGAATGACGAACTGTCTGTATTGTTCGAGCTCAAAGACCGTTATGAAAAAATCCGGCACAAGACCGAGACGCTCATGGATATTACTGAAGCATTTTCCAACCTGGTTCACGCCAAACGGGGAACAAGACTGGAATGGGCCATTATTATATTAATCGTGATAGAGATTATTCTGTCATTGTATGAAATGTTTTTCCACTAAGACAAATAAAACGGCGGCAACTTACAATAAATGTAAGCTGCCGCCGTTTTATTTGAGGTCATTTAATCCTAGCCGGCGGCGTGTCGCTGACGATCAGCTGCAATTAAGCAACCGGTTATTGACAGGCAATGTAAAGGTGGATAGCCGGTTAAGATCTGGAAAATTACAGCTAATTTATATTGACGTAACCAAAGATTGTAGATACAATATATTGTATCATGATGTTTTGAACATACAAAATGTTGTATTATATCAGGGGGTTACAGGATGAAATTATCAGAAAATGCTATAAAGGTTCTTGAAAAAAGATATCTGATAAAGGATGAAAATGGCCGGTTACTGGAAGATGCTGACGGAATGTTTCACAGAGTTGCCAAAGCTGTTGCCAGTGCGGATGCTCCGTATGTTTCGGCAGCAGAACTACAGGTACTTGAGAATGAATTCTACGACTTGATGTCCAATCTCGAGTTTTTGCCGAATTCACCCACGCTAATGAATGCCGGCCGGCCTTTGGGACAGTTGAGTGCCTGCTTTGTGCTGCCAATTGAAGACACTATGGAAGATATATTTGAGACGGTAAAGAATGCTGCATTGATTCATAAAAGCGGTGGCGGAACAGGTTTTAGTTTTTCCAGATTAAGGCCTAAAGGCGCGGCGGTAAATTCAACTGGCGGGGTTGCCAGCGGTCCTATTAGTTTTATGAAAGTCTTTAACGCCGCTACCGAGGCGGTAAAGCAGGGAGGCACTCGCAGGGGGGCTAATATGGGAATCCTGCGTGTCGATCACCCGGATATCCTTGATTTCATTACCGCTAAAAAGGACAATGCCGATATTACCAACTTTAATATTAGTGTTGGCCTCACCGAAGAGTTTATGAAGGCGGTGGCCGAGAACAAGGACTATGATCTGATCGATCCGCATCAAAGCCGTGTTGTAAAACAGTTGAATGCCAGAGAAGTATTTGACACTGTTGTAGATATGGCCTGGAAGAACGGGGAACCCGGTATACTGTTTCTTGACAGGCTGAACAAGGCTAATGCGACGCCGGCACTGGGAGAGTTTGAAAGTACCAACCCCTGTGGGGAACAGCCGCTCTTACCTTATGAATCCTGCAATCTTGGCTCTATCAATTTGAGCCTGATGACAAAACTTACCGATAAGGGACCTGTTGCCGACTTTGAACGTATAGGCGCCATCGTAAAGAAAGCGGTTCATTTTCTGGATAATGTTATTGATATCAATAAATATCCGTTACCGGAAATAGAAACAACGACAAAGGGAACCCGGAAAATTGGCCTGGGAGTTATGGGCTGGGCCGATATGCTCTACCAACTGAACATTCCTTATAATTCAGAGCAGGCTTTGGCCCTGGCAGAGAGAATAATGAATTTCATTCAGGAGCAATCCAGAAAAGCATCTATGGAACTGGCGGAGAGAAAGGGCGTATTTTTACACTTTGACAAAAGCATCTATAAAAAACAGGGAATTGAGGTACGCAACGCAACGACTACAACAATTGCTCCAACCGGAACATTGAGTATTATTGCCGGCGTTTCCAGCGGTATTGAACCTTTATTTGCATTATCTTATATCAGAAATGTCATGGATAATGACGAGCTAATTGAAACAAATCCGATATTTGAACAAGTTTCTGTAAGGCAGGGTTTCTACACCAAGGCATTAATGCGGATGATTGCCCAAAAGGGGACCATACAAGGCCTGGAGGAAATACCGGCGGCAATTCAGAAAACTTTTGTTACCGCACATGATATTTCCCCGGAATGGCACGTAAAAATGCAGGCGACTTTTCAAAAGTATACCGACAATGCGGTTTCGAAAACGGTAAACCTGTGCAACAAGGCGACAAAAGAAGACGTTAAGAATGTATTTACCTTAGCGTATGAGACCGGCTGTAAAGGGGTAACTATTTACCGGGATGGCAGCCGGGATATGCAGGTGCTTAATATCGGTAAAGTTAACGGCAAAGAGACAGTTGAAGCAGGAAGTGTAATGCCGGAGGAAAAACAAGCTTTTTTCTCACCAAGACCCAGACCGGAAATTACAACCGGCTTTACTGAAAAAGTCAAAATCGGATGTGGCACTATATTCATCACTGTAAACTATGATCAGCATGGAATATGCGAGGTCTTTACCAATACCGGACGCGCCGGCGGCTGCCCGTCTCAATCCGAGGCGACGGCAAGACTCGTGTCGATTGCTTTGCGTGCCGGTATAGATGCCAACTCTATCATTGATCAGTTAAAGGGTATCCGGTGCCATTCAACAATCAGACAAAAAGATTTGAAAGTGTTGTCATGCCCTGATGCTATTGGTAAGGTTATTGAAAAAGTAATGAAACTCCAGAATGGTGATGCATTGGCAACGCAGGCTGCTACTACGGTGACCGGTAATGACTGTCCTGAATGCGGTAAGACGGTTGAACATGAAGGCGGTTGTGTTATTTGCCGGCATTGCGGCTTCAGCAAATGTGGCTAATTAAATTTGACACTGAGTGCACCTGTTAAGGCGAAGATCAAACTGTTGACTTCTGGAAGAAAGGAGGGGTGATTCTTGGGTGACAAGGCTGAGATTTTGGCAGAATTTCAACGCGCACGCATGAATGAGGAAGCGGTCAGCGTAGAAAGAGTGTATTTTTATAAAACAGACAGAAAAGTTAATCCGCAGCAAGAGGAACCCTTCTTTATTTCCCTGGGGGAGCTGCCTGTCTTGATATCGGCTCCCCATGCCGTCAGGCATTACCGGCAAAAGAAGATTAAGATGTCAGATCAGTTTACCGGAGCTACTGCTTTCCTTTTACACAGACTGACGGACTGTCACGTACTGGCAACCGCCAAGTTGTATGGCGGTGATCCTAATGTCGACAACCCTTGTATCTACAAAAACAAAATAGCCGAAATCTGTCAACGGGAAAAGGTGAAATTGGTTCTAGACATTCATGGGGCTGCCCGTGAGCACGATTTTGATGTGGATTTAGGTACTGACGACGGTAGGACCCTTCTCGGCAAGAACAAAATACTGACATTGCTCGAACGCAGCTTTCAGGACTTTGGACTGCACAGAATCTCTCGTGATCATTTCGCCGCCAGTGGCTCTAACACTATTGCGAATTACGTGGGCCGCGAACTAAAAATCCCCGCAGTGCAGCTAGAGATAAACAAACAATTCCGGGTGCCAGGCCAAAACCCGCAAGGCTTTCACCGGCTGTTGGGCGCATTGGTTTCAAGTGTTAAAGAACTGGCGCGGTAGACAATAAAATGTCGTAAATATCGTAAAAAAACAGGTTGCCCGTGTTGACAATAATATGTTTCTCTGGTATAGTATGAATTCCGGGGACGCGGGAGTGGCGGAATTGGCAGACGCACCAGACTTAGGATCTGGCGGGTGACCGTGGGGGTTCAAGTCCCTTCTCCCGCACCATTTAAGCATAAGCAGAGAGCCTAAGAAAACGAGCCGAAAGGCGAAGATTGATTAGTGCGAATCGCTTAGTTCTGAGCGTCAGCGATAAGCAGAGAGCCCAAGAAAGCGAGCCGAAAGGCGAAGATTGATTGGTACGAATCGCTTAGTTCTGAGCGGTAGCGAAGAACATCCTTATAATATATACACGCCGGAGTGACGTAATTGGCAGACGTAGCAGACTCAAAATCTGCCGGGGGCAACCCCGTGTCGGTTCGAGTCCGACCTCCGGCACCATATAAGCAGAGAGTCCAAGAAAGCGAGCCGAAAGGCGAAGGTTGATTGGTACGAATCGCTTAGTTCTGAGCGGTAGCGATAAGCAGAGAGTCCAAGAAAGCGAGCCGAAAGGCGAAGGGTTGATTGGTACGAATCGCTTAGTTCTGAGCGGTAGCGAAGAACATCCTATATATAATACCGGGGCGTGGCTCAGTTTGGTAGAGTACCTGGCTTGGGACCAGGGGGTCGCAGGTTCGAATCCTGCCGCTCCGACCAATTTGCAATCTTGGTATTGACAAATTGATGACTGATTGATAGAATTGTAATTCCTGTGGGGCTATAGCTCAGTTGGTTAGAGCGCTACGTTGACATCGTAGAGGTCTCGTGTTCGAGTCACGATAGCCCCACCAACCAAGAAATAACAGTTGACATAGTGTGTGTAGATATGATAATCTATATAAGTCGCGTCAAGCGGCGATGTCGATTGTGACCGTTCCCTGAAAACTGAACAATGTAAGTAATGCATCATAAAAAGCCAGATGTGCGGTGGTTTTTTTAAAACCACGTCAATGAATTAACGGATGCGGAAGTAGCTCAGCGGTAGAGCATCGCCTTGCCAAGGCGAGGGTCGCGAGTTCGAATCTCGTTTTCCGCTCCAAAAGATATTAAGAGCCAACAAATGGCTTCAATAAATAAAACTTTATTGGAGAGTTTGATCCTGGCTCAGGACGAACGCTGGCGGCGTGCCTAACACATGCAAGTCGAACGGAGTATTCATTTATGGATACTTAGTGGCGAACGGGTGAGTAACGCGTAGACAACCTGCCTCTAAACTGGGGACAACACCGCGAAAGTGGTGCTAATACCGAATGTGGTAACTTGGTTGCATGACTGAGTTAAGAAAGGTGGCCTCTATATATAAGCTACCGTTTAGAGATGGGTCTGCGTCTGATTAGCTAGTTGGTGAGGTAATGGCTCACCAAGGCGACGATCAGTAGCCGGTCTGAGAGGATGAACGGCCACACTGGGACTGAGACACGGCCCAGACTCCTACGGGAGGCAGCAGTGGGGAATCTTCCGCAATGGACGAAAGTCTGACGGAGCAACGCCGCGTGAGTGAAGAAGGTTTTCGGATCGTAAAGCTCTGTCGTTTGGGACGAACGTATCTTGTGTAAATAATGCAAGGTAATGACGGTACCAAAGGAGGAAGCCACGGCTAACTACGTGCCAGCAGCCGCGGTAATACGTAGGTGGCAAGCGTTGTCCGGAATTATTGGGCGTAAAGGGCGTGTAGGTGGATCTTTAAGTCTTGTGTCTAAGTGCGGAGCTCAACTCCGTATGGGCGCAGGAAACTGGGGATCTTGAGTGCAGGAGAGGAAAGTGGAATTCCCAGTGTAGCGGTGAAATGCGTAGATATTGGGAGGAACACCAGTGGCGAAGGCGACTTTCTGGACTGTGTCTGACACTGAGGCGCGAAAGCCAGGGGAGCGAACGGGATTAGATACCCCGGTAGTCCTGGCCGTAAACGATGGGTACTAGGTGTAGGAGGTATCGACCCCTCCTGTGCCGGAGTTAACGCAATAAGTACCCCGCCTGGGGAGTACGGCCGCAAGGTTGAAACTCAAAGGAATTGACGGGGGCCCGCACAAGCGGTGGAGTATGTGGTTTAATTCGACGCAACGCGAAGAACCTTACCAGGGCTTGACATTGAGTGAAAAACTAAGAGATTAGTTCCTCCCTTCGGGGACACGAAAACAGGTGGTGCATGGCTGTCGTCAGCTCGTGTCGTGAGATGTTGGGTTAAGTCCCGCAACGAGCGCAACCCTTATCCTTTGTTGCCAGCACGTTATGGTGGGAACTCAAGGGAGACTGCCGCAGACAATGCGGAGGAAGGCGGGGATGACGTCAAGTCATCATGCCCCTTATGTCCTGGGCTACACACGTACTACAATGGGCTTAAACAAAGCGAAGCAAGCCTGCGAAGGTAAGCGAAACGCATAAACAAGCTCTCAGTTCGGATCGGAGGCTGCAACTCGCCTCCGTGAAGTCGGAATCGCTAGTAATCGCAGGTCAGCATACTGCGGTGAATACGTTCCCGGGCCTTGTACACACCGCCCGTCACACCACGAAAGTTGGA
>NZ_CP156926.1:4412500-5567500 GCF_041428895.1 Sporomusa aerivorans | reverse complement strand
TTGCGGCGCTTCTTCTTGGGCAGGGACACCGTTCTAAACGGCAGCCGGTGCAGGATTTCTTCGTTAAAGGCTTTGTTTAAGGCGGCGCGCAGGACGGCAAAGGTAAGTTCGGCCAGGCGCGGCCCGCCGCCGTTGTCTTTGATGGTGTTCACCATGTTTTGAATATCAATCCCCCTGAGTTTTTGCAGTTTAATCTCGCCTAACAGCGGCAGGATATGGTTGTTGACCACCGAGCGGTAGCCGATGTAGGTATTGCCCCGGACACTGGCCCGGGCGTAGATGGTCAGCCATTTTTCCACCCACTGGCCGACGGTGATTTTGTCGGCGTCAATAAAGACCGGCCCTTTGCTCCGTTCGAGCAGGGCGTCTTTTTTCTGCTGGACTTCGCCTTTGGTCTTGCCGTAGCAATACTTGCGGACGGGTTTGCCGGTCGCGGCGTCGCGACCGATGATGACGGCCGCCATCCAGAGGCCGTTTTTGCGTTTGCAAATGGTTCCTTCGCCATTAGCCCGTTTAGCCATGAGCACACACCACCTTCGTCGATGTCGGTGGCAAGGGCGGCTGCACGCTGTTGTTGTATAACCCGTTGCCACCGCATGCGGTTTGCAACGAATTACAGGTACAGCCTAGCTGTGACTGGCAGTCAGGCCGGAAGGGGCAGGGAGTTCTTTGTTTTTAGCAAGGAGCTCCATTTTTTTCTGCAGCGCTTCCTGTTTGGTTTTGCCATAGCGATACTGGCGAACGGGCTTGCCAGTCACAGGGTCGCGGCCGCAGACGGCGACCACCCAGCGGCCGTCCTGACGTCGATAGATACTGCCATTGCCGTATTTGCGTTGTTCCATGTCACACACCTCCTTTGCTGGCTGATTGCTCCGGGGAATAGCCGGTAGGGCTTGTCCCTGCTACGGCGGCGTCCCGGAGCCACGCAGGCACTTTGCCGCATGCGCCATGTTCACACACCATCCTTTTATCCTATGTACCTATGCAAACGGCGCTTGCCGCCGGGATATAACATATTGCGTATCCACCGGTCAACCAGGGACAACTTTGTCTTTGTCTTCGGCTTTTAAGGCCGCCACGATTTTTTCAATGACGGCCCGCTCTGAGGGTGGCAGGTCGGCAATGTCTCTGGCCAGGTCAGTGACGTCGGCCGGTAGGGATAACACGCCGGCGTCGACGCCTAAGAGGTGGTCGGTTGAGACTTTTAAGATAACGGCCAGGCGGGCCAGCGTTTCGCCGTCGGGTTCGGTGCGGCCCCGCTCCCAGCCGGCCACCGTGGACTGATTGCCGGCCCCGATCAGGTCCGACAGGGCGGCCTGGGACAGGTGGAGCCGTTCGCGGGCAGCGCGGATGCGCTTTCCTATTTCTTTGCTCATGTTTTTTCACACACCATCATGTTTGATTTGCACACACTATAAAAAGAGCTGCTACCCACATTGTAATTGTTAAAGTACGATTTGTAAATATAAAAGTGAAAAACGTATTGAAAGATTACCAAATGACTGCTATGATTATTACATAATGCAATGATTAATTGCGTTAATTCACTGAAAGGAGAGGATGCACCATGACAAACACTAAACTGGTGGTCACGGTCAAGGAGTTTGCGGCCATGACCGGTATTGGCCAGAACCGGGTACGGGAGTTTTGCTATTTGCCGGACTTTCCGGCGTCGAAGGAGGGGAACCGTTTTTTAATTCATGTGGAGGCCGCCAATGAGTGGCTGCGGCGGCGGACCAGCGCCAAGACGGGCGTGAATACGGCCGGATTGAAACGTATCCTGCCGTGAAAACCGGGCGCCAGCGATACAAAGAAACCTTTTACCGGTGGAAGTGGGCGGGGCCATGAATTACATTGCCGAGCTCAACAGTTTTTATGCCCGTCTCTTGACGCGTCCGCTTTCGAGTGAGGCGCAGGCCTTGTGGGGTGTACTGATGCACCTGTTTAACCGGGCCGGCTGGCCGCCCCGGCTGACCTTGGCAGCCAGTACACTGTTAGGGTTTTTGGGTTATAGTTATGCGACGCTGTCGCGGGCCCGAGGCGAGCTGGTGGCGGTCGGCCTCTTAGTTCATACGCCCCGCCCCGGCCGGCTGGCACCGTATTATGAACTGCACCCACTGAGTGGCAAAGCTGTGGATAAATCTGTTGATAACCCTGTGGATAAACCGCGATTGACTTTAGTAAAGCCCATTTGCCAATCATAATGAATGGCAAATGGAATGGCAAAACCGGATTTGTCAATCATTATGATTGGCAACCTGAATACATTATTTAAACGTAAACTTTATTTATAAACGTAAACCAATAATAGTAATAGAGCCTGTGACTATGTGGACAACAAGGGGGAGGATGGGCATGAATAAGGTCTTTCTGGTGGGAAGCTTGTCCCCGGACCTGGACATGCGCATAACCAACAGCGGCAAGGCGGTTTGTTCTTTTTCTTTGACCGTTGCTTTTAAGACCAGGGTGCGGGAGGAAACCGACGCGATTGACTGCGTCGCCTGGGATGCGCTGGCGGAGCAGATTGGTCAGGCGGGCCAAGGTGGTCGCCGGGTGGCGATTGAAGGGCGGCTGCATACGCGGCAGCTAGAAGGAGCAGACGGGCAGCGGCGGAAAGTGACCGAGGTGGTGGTCCGGGATATTGAGTTTTTGGACAGGCTGGGCCTGGCCCGGCCGGGGTAGCCAATCAGACAGAGGTGTTGTGTGATGGAAAGTAAGACGTTGGCGGTAGCGATGCCGGAGCGGATGCATCGGGAACTGGCGAAGTTTGCGGCGTTGTTTATCGGCAAAACTGCTCAGGAGCGGCCGGACGCGGGAATATAGCCTGGAGGAGGCGCTGCTGCTGGCGGCTATGATTTATATTGATGACTACTTGTACCGGCAGCGGCAGAATGTGCCGCTGGGCGGCGTTTCCTCTTCCCCTCCCGTTTCGCGGGAGGGCTCAGGGGTGGGTCCATCAACCCTGAGCCAGGGCGAAGGTCTGCGTCAGCAGCGGTGGACGTCCGCTAATGTTTTGTTTATGTCCAGCGCAGCGTTAGCCCGGCGGAGCGAACCCAAGGGGGCGGGCGTGGACATAAAGGCCATTAGCGGATGGCCGCCTTCCCTTCCCTGGCAGGGAAGGGTTAGGGATGGGTGGCCGTCGCCCCCAGCAGGTCGGCGGCGAGCGTCAGAGAGCTGCGGGCCTGCTCCCTTGCCAGGCAGACGGATGCCGCCTGGCAGGATACGGCTTTAAGCGTCAGCGGTGGACGGACGGGAGCGGATGAGGAGAGTGGAGCGCCAGCGAAACGCCGCAAGGAGCGGACGACCGGCCATAGAGCGGTATCCGTCTGTAAGGCACTGAGCGGAGCAGCCCGAGGACGGCGGGCGGAAGACGCGGCAGCGGCTGCAGCGCCGCCCGCAGGGATGCGGAGCGGGCGGGCTTGCCTGTGTGGGGATTATTCTGTCTGACGCCAGATGGGATACGATCGGACATACGATAAAGAGGTGAGAAAGAAAAATGAAAATTGTCATCGACCCCGGCCATTCCGGGCCGGTGGAACCGGGCGCCTGCGCTGTCGGTATACGGGAGTGCGATGTGGTACTGGCGATTGCCAAGCTATTGGCCGAACAACTGGCCGATGCGGGGCATGAAATCATACTGACCAGGACGGGCGATATTGCGACCGATGACCTGGGTTTCCGGGCTGAATTGGCCAACGTCAACGGGGCGGATGTGTTTATCAGCATTCACGCCAACAGTGCTGCCAGCCCGGCGGCCCATGGCACGGAAGTGTATCATTATCCGGGCAGCAAATGGGGGCGACGGCTGGCAGTCTGCCTGCAGGCCCGGCTGGTGGCCGAACTCAATACTGCCGACCGGGGAGTGAAAGAGGCTAATCTCCAGGTACTGAGGGAAACGGACTGCCCGGCGGTGCTGGCGGAAGTGGCCTTTATCTCCAATGAGGCGGACCGGTCGCTCTTAACCAGTTATGCCGGACAGTTGGCGGCGGCCGTGGCCATGGCCGGCGGGCTGGCCGATTATGCGGCCGGGTAGTGGTTTTTAACGGCGAGGCGAGGATTGTTGATGCCGCCGGTGGGGTTCCCGTTGCTGTACAGGTAGAAAATACTTTACAATATTGCGAATTGCTTATATAATAAATACAAAATGAAATAATGCTCCTGGAACGGGCAAAAAGTAGATGACCCGCGCGGTTTTTCGGCCGCGCTTGTCATAATCCGTTCCAGGCGCAAATCAGGCACACCTCCCGGGGTGTGCCTTTTGCGTGGGATTATCCGGGAAGGAAAGGAGGCGAGAGACAGTGGCCGTAGTAAAGTTACCGCAAACCAGCACGATCGCCATTAAGCTGCAAAAGGGCGTGACCACGTCCGGCAGTCCGGCCTATGTGACCCGGAACTATACCGGCAAACCGGCGGCAACCGACCAGGATTTGTTTGATGTCGCGGTGGCATTGATGGGACTGCAGGCGTATCCACTGGCGGAGATTGCGCGGGTGGACAACGCCATCCTGCTGAGTGAGTAAGGGCAAGGGGAAGTTTTTAACAAATGATAGGAAGGGGGGAACAGGATGGCTGATACCAATACCAAGACGCTGGAGCTGGTATTTATCACCGAGGGCAACAAAGAGGTGACGGTGGTGGTGAAAGACCCCAAGGACGGGGTGACGCTGGCCGAGGCTCAGGCAGTGATGGCGACGATTATTGCTAAGAATGTGTTTGCCGCCACCAGCGGCGATTTGGTGACCGCCAAGGAAGCGCAGCTTCGTCAACTGGCGATCACCGAGTTGAGCTAATGCGGGAAAGGAGGCCCTGCAGATGGAAGAGTTGGCCCGCCTGACGGCGACTTACGGTTTTCCCATGGCAGTAGCCTTCTATCTGTTGGTCAGGCTGGAAAAGCGCCTGACCGAGCTGACCAGCGCCATCAATCAGATGTGCAGTTGCGTCGAGAGGATGGAGGTCACGAAGAAATGATGCTAAAGACTGTGTATGGCCCGCCGCCGGCCGATCGGGAACGGATTGAGGCGACGACGGAAGATGCGATAGACGGCGCGCTGGTGCGCGAGACAACTGAGGAAGCGGCGACGGCTGCAGACCTCGCAAAGGCGGGTTGTCCGGCAGCCGGCCTCGACAGGCAGCCGGAATAAGCCGTACGTCTGGGTGTACGAAGGGCCGGTCGGGAATATTCCCGGCCGGCCCTTCGCGTTGCGTGCCGACAAAGCCGTGCGTAGGGGCCCGCTTTCCGGAAGCAGCAGGGAAAACTCCCTGCCGCGCAGTTTTTTTTATTTGACGGTTATGATTTTCAACACGTCGGCGGTGATGTCCACGCCGCCGCAGACGACATCCTGTTTGCCGATGACAATGGACAGTCCTTTGGCTTTGGCCACTTCATT
Organism: Sporomusa aerivorans; assembly: GCF_041428895.1. Classification (NCBI taxonomy): domain Bacteria; kingdom Bacillati; phylum Bacillota; class Negativicutes; order Selenomonadales; family Sporomusaceae; genus Sporomusa; species Sporomusa aerivorans. Next base: position 5,562,113 of record NZ_CP156926.1, on the reverse strand, counting down.
GGCAGCCGCCGTAACCTTGGCGGCAATCGGCCGCAGCAGCTCCTGGCGCTTTTGCTCCACGCGCAGGTCAAGCTGGCGGGCAAGGTTCTGTTTGTCGACCTCGTTTAAGCCGGCTGCTTTGCTGTCAAATTCCTGCCGGACCTTCTCTTGCTCGGCTTGTAGTGCAGTATTGGCCGCCGCCGTGTCGGGGTGCTGGTTGATGAGGGTGATAAAGTCCAGATAGCCTACCGGACCTGTGGCCGGGGCGGCCTGCGCCGTGCCCCAGGCGCCCAGCAGAAGGCACAGGGCCAGGAGGACCGGGACTATTCGCTTGTTCCGGGATGGTTGCATGTTGATCAGTCTCCTTGTTGTATCGCTGCCGCTGTGGCAGCGTTCGTTTGTTTTAGTACGCCGGCGGCTGTGAGCTGCCGGACGATATCCTGCTGAATGGCCAGCGCCTGGACGAAGCCGTCGAGCGGCAGAATAACACGCTGGTTGACTTCGACCACCGGCTGGCCGTTATCGCTTTTGAGCTGCGGCTGCACGGTCATGAGGTCGATGCGGACCAGGTTGCCCGTGACGTGGACGGCGCTGACGCCGTCGGCAAAAATTTCTTTGTTCATTCAGTTTCACTTCCTGTTGATGATGCAGAATTGGCGAGGCCGGCGGGAGTCAGGACAGTCAGCGGATAGCCTCCGGTGTTGATGCCGCTGCCGATGATGGTCAGCGGCGCGTAGAGATTAGCGCTGCCGGTCAGATAACCGCTGAGACCGGAAAAGGCGGCGCCGCCGGGCATGGCTCCGGCCAGATGTTCGGCGTGCAGGACGGCGCCGTCATAGGTTGGGTCGGCCATCCGGCCGGTAATGGTCAGGGTGCCGTTAACAAAGGTGATGGCATAGTTGGCGGCGGTCAGGCCGTCGGGGGTGATGGTATAGCTGCCGGGGCGAAGGGCTCCCTGGGACGTGCCGCCATAAGTGAGGGCGCCGGTCAGCACGGAGCTGTCCTCGTTATTGACGAAGCCGGAGTAGGTGACGCCACTGCCGCCGCTATAGGCGAGGCCGTCGTAGGTCTTGGCGGCGTTGCTGGCGGTGACGGTGAAGGCGGCGGGGTTGACGGTGAGGGTGCCGTTAACATAGCTAATGGTATAATTGCCGGAGGACAGGCCGCTGGCTGAAATGGTGTAGGAGCCGGCGTTGACCGCTCCCTGGGCTGTGCCGCCGTACGTGAGAGAGCCGCCCAGCACGGAGCTGTCCTCGTTATTGACGAAGCCGGAGTAGGTGACGCCGCTGCCGCCGCTATAGGCGAGGCCGTCGTAGGTCTTGGCGGCGTTGCTGGCGGTGACGGTAAGGGCGGCGGGGTTGACGGTGAGGGTGCCGTTAACATAGCTAATGGTATAATTGCCGGAGGACAGGCCGCTGGCTGAAATGGTGTAGGAGCCGGCGTTGACCGCTCCCTGGGCTGTGCCGCCGTACGTGAGAGAGCCGCCCAGCACGGAGCTGTCCTCGTTATTGACGAAGCCGGAGTAGGTGACGCCGCTGCCGCCGCTATAGGCGAGGCCGTCGTAGGTCTTGGCGGCGTTGCTGGCGGTGACGGTAAGGGCGGCGGGGTTGACGGTGAGGGTGCCGTTAACATAGCTAATGGTATAATTGCCGGAGGACAGGCCGCTGGCGGTAATGTCGTAGGAGCCGGCGTTGATCGCACCCTGGCTGGAGCCGGAGTAAGCGAGAGCACCAGTCAGCACGGAGCTGTCCTCGTTATTGACGAAGCCGGAGTAGGTAATGCCACTGCCGCCGCTATAGGCCAGGCCATCGTAGGTTTTACTGGCGCTGTTGGCGGTGACGGTGAGGGCGGCCTGGGTGATATCGGCCGTCGTGGTGGTGCTGACGGTATAGTTAGCGGCGTCGGCGCCGGCGAGGGTGACAGTCACGGTCTTGCCGGTGCCGGCGTTTTTGTCGCTAAAGGTGCCGTCGCCCAACGTGACAGCGTCACTGCCGTAGATCGTGCCGGTTAATGTGCCGGATACGGTGGCGGCCGTGGTGCCGTCGTAAACCTTGTTGTTTGCCGTAAGATTGGTGACGGTGAGGGCAGCGGGGGTAATGGTCAGAGTGCCGTCATAGCTGATATCATAGCCTTGCTGATTGGAGTAAAGGCCGTTTAAGGTGAGGCTGCCGTCGGCGGTGGAATAGGTGCCAGCGTTTTTGCTGCCCGTGGTGTAGCTGAGGCTGCCGGACACGCCACTAGTGGCGTTAGAGTCGGACAGGGTGTAGCCGGAGGCCGTGCCGTTGACGGAGCCATTATAGGTAGTGGTGGCGGCGGTTACGGTGACCGGCGTCAGGAAGCTCTCAAGCAGCGGATAGGTATAGCCGTCATAGATGCGCCAGACCGCGCTGACACTGCCGGTGTCCGTGATGTCGCTGCCCCAGTTGTAGCTTGTGGCGGCAAAAGCGCTTTTCCGGGTGGAATCAGCGGCCAGACTGGCAGCCGATGAATACAGTCCAATCACGTTGGCGGCTTGATCAAGGCTGTCGTAGCCGAGGCCAATTGCTTGGCCTGAGGTGTCGACATCCCAGTAGCTGCTGGTCATAGAGCCGTCGTTATAACCGACAAAGCCGCCAGCGTAGTAGGAGGAGGAGGCGGAGGAGGAAACCGAGCCGGTGCTGTAGGAGTTGGTGATGGCGTCGGAGTTATAGCCGACAAGGCCGCCAGCGTAGGAGTAGTAGGAGGCGGAGGAGGAAACCGAGCCGGTGCTGTAGGAGTTGGTGATGGCGCCGGAGTTATAGCCGACAAGGCCGCCAGCGGTGGAGTAGGAGGAGTAGTAGGAGGAGGCGGCGGAGGAGGAAACCGAGCCGGTGCTGTAGGAGTTGGTGATGGCGCCGGAATTATAGCCGACAAGGCCGCCCGCGTAGGAGTAGGAGGAGTAGGAGTAGGAGGAGGCGGAGGAGGAAACCAAGCCGGTGCTGTAGGAGTTGGTGATGGCGCCGGAGTTGACGCCGACAAGACCGCCAGCGGCGGAGGAGGAGGAGGAGAAGGAGGCGGCGGAGGAGGAAACCAAGCCGGTGCTGTAGGAGTTGGTGATGGCGCCGGAGTTGACGCCGACAAGACCGCCAGCGGCGGAGAAGGAGGAGGAGGAGGAGGAGGAAACCGAGCCGCCCAAAAGACCGACGTTTTGCAGCGTCGCGCCGCTGCCGGTATAACCAAACAGGCCAGCGTAAACAGCGTTGGAAGAAGACAGGTTGATGGTCAAAGCGCTGACGGTGTGGCCCAGGCCGTCGAAGGTGCCGGTGAAAGCATTGCCGTAGGTGCCGATAGGCGTGAAGCCGGAGTATTCGGTGATGCCACTGTCTACGTAAGCATTCCAGTAAGCCGTGCCACTGGCGTCGATGTCATTGGCCAGCGTGTAATCGTTGCCCAGCATACCGGAGGAACCGATGCCCTGCAGGCCGTAGACGTCGGCGATCTGGTACGGGTCACTGCTGGTGCCGTCGCCGTCCAGCGCCCGGATAAAGGTGCCGCCGTTGATGCGAAAATCAGTGGCGGTGAAGCTGGACAGGCTGGCGGTGATTTCCCGCCAGGTGCCGCTCTGCAGAATAAAGGTGCCGACGCTGATGCTGCTGCCGTTAGCCGGGGTGATGATGCCGCTTGTTGTGCTGTTGCCACTGGTCGAGGTGTTGGCCGCCAGGGTCAGGCCACCGCTTGTGGCGGTGATGGAAGAGTTGAGGTTAATGTTGTTATAGGCCGACAGCGTCAGGGTATTGGTGCTGGTCCAGGTGAGGTCGCTGTTGACGGTGATGTCGCCGCTGCTGCCGCTGTTCAGCTCGCCGGTCGTAGTACCGGACACGCTGGTGACGGTGGAGCCGGAACTGCCGGTGCTAATGGTGACGTCAGTAGTAGCCAGCGCCGTTTGCAGCGAGGTTGCGGTCATGTCACCGCCGGTGTCGGCAATGATGAAGTCGGCCGGATCTAACAGCCAACTGCCTGTTTTGCCCTTGTCTGCCGTGGTGTTGACGCTGGCCGTATCGGCCACTTTCAGCGACTGTTTGCCGCTCGTCTCCACACTGCCGCCGTCACCGGACAGGCTGCCGCCTTGGGCGGAAATCGCCCCGGCGAACTGGGTCGTATCCTTGGCCCAGACCACTATCTGGCCGCCGTTGCCGCTGGTAATCGCGTCGGCGGTGATGGCTGCGCCCTGTTCCACCGTTGTATTCGTCGCCTGGTATTCGCTGCTGCCGCCCTGGTAGGCCCCGCCGATCAGCGCCGTGCCGCCGCCGGCATCGCCGGAGACGTCAAGGATAGAGCCGGTTTGCACCGTGACGGTGTCGCCCAGCAGTTTAATGGTGCCGCCGGTCTGGCCACTGGTTTTGCCCGAGGCGTCGAGGGTACCGGAGTTGACCACCGTACCGCCTTCGAGGCGGATGACGCCGTTGACGTTATTGACACTCTGCGCTCTGATCACGCCGCTGTTGTTGACGACGGTGTTGAGCAGCGCGTCCTTGGTGCCGGCGGTCATGACGACCAGGTCGCCGCTCGCGGTGATGGTGCCGGAGTTGGTGGCGCTGCCGCCGGCCGCGCCGGTGTCGACGGTGAGATTTAGCAGGCTGTCGCCGCTAAAATCGAGCGAGACGGCCTGGCCGGCTCCCAGGGCGGTGACCTTGGCGGCGATGACGCCTTCGTTTTTGACCTGCGGACCGATCAGCACCGCTTCACTCGCGGCGGTGATCGTCCCCTGATTGGTGACGCCGTTGGTGGCAGTGCCGCTAAAGGTGTAGTTGGCGTTTAGAAAGTCACTGTCGGTGATATTGAGAGTCGAGGCTACCAGGCCGCCGGTGCTGACCTGCGATCCGGAAGCGAACAAAATCCCGTTGGGATTAATCAGAAAGACCTTGCCGTTGGCGGTCAGGGTGCCGTAGATGCTGGAAGCGTCGGTGCCGATGACCCGGTTTAAGGTCACGGCGGAAGACGACGGCTGGATAAAGTTCACCGTTTCGCCGCTGGCGATAGAAAAGCTCTGCCAGTTCAAAATGGCTTTGTCGGTGGTCTGGGTGACGGTGGTGGTGGCGCCGCTCGCCGTAATGGCGGCGCTGCCGCTGACCACCGTGCCGCCGGTGGGATTGGCGAAAGCCGGGTGGTAGCTGCTGAGAAACAGCAGTCCGGCGGCCAGAGGCGGCAGCAGGTTTTTTGTCAGACGCTGCCAGCGTCGTTTCCATTTGCGTTGCATGAATGTATCCTCCTTTAAAAATATTTGACGGCTTGCAGCCAGCAACGGCCGTTTTTGTCGGTGTCGGCGGTGGTAGTCTCATGGCCGGCTTTCCAGGCGTAGTCGAGGCGGACGGTAAAGTCGCTGCCTTGCACCCAGAGCAGTCCCAAGCCGGCGGCGGCCAGGCTGCGGCGGTTGTCGCCGGTGGCGTAGGGGTCTTTATTGGTCATGACGCTGCCGTAGTCATAGAAGGTGTTGAGGTAGAGATTGTTTGGCCCGGACGAAGCGGCCGGCAGCCGCCAGCGCAGTTCGCCGGTCAGCTTGTAGCCCTGGTCGCCGCCGCCTTCGCCCTGCGGGTAGGCCCTGACGCCGTCGGCGCCGCCGAGGTAGAGCTTTTCGGAGGAGTCAAGGTTTTTACCGGCGAGCTGGCCGGTGAAGCTGAGGTTGAAGTTGAGGTTTTGCGCCACTGCTTGCTGACGACGGTAATTTAACACTGTCTTAGTGAAGTGACCGTCCGTTTGGGCGGTGGCGGCGTCGGTTGCCAAGGAGGCCGCGTCAGTGAGATCAAGGCTGCCCCAGTACTGGGTGAGGCTGAACGAATTGGTGCCGCCGCCCAGCCAGGTGTCGGCGCTATTGCCGGACAGGGCGATATGCCAGAGGCCGCTGGTGCGGGGATTGTAGCTGCCGTAGCCGGTCAGGTCGTCGCGGAGCTGTTTATGGTCGTAGCCGAAGCTGCCGTACAGGCTGGCGCTGCGGCTCCTCGTAAGCGGATAGGAGAGCTGGTAGCCGGTGACGGCCGCCCGGCCGGTGGCACCTAAGGAGGCGAAGCTGTCGCCGAGGGTATAGCCGACATGGGAGTAGCTGAGGTCAAACGTAGCACCGTCGGCGCCGACGGGGATATTGTAGCCGAAATTGTAGTTGTCGATGCCGTCGCGGGTGGTCATCCCGCCTACGGTCAGGGCGTCGCCGGCGCCGCTGAGGTTATTGATACGGAGCTGGGTGCCGTAGCGGGTGCGGCCGGTGTAGCGGCTGCCCCAGTTGTCGCTGTAGAGGGCGCCGCTGGTTTTGGCCGTGGCGGATGTTTCTACGGTCAGGTCGGCGGTGCCGGCCTCTTTGCCGGGCGACAGGGTGGCTTGGGCGTGGACGCCGGCGAGGTCGTTGATGAGAAGCAAGGCCCGTTCGAGCGGCTCACGGGTAATGACGGCGCCCGGACGGGCGGCGAACAGCATGGCGCGCAAGCGGTCCGGGGCGATAGGGCCGTTACCGGTAATGTTCACCTGGCCGTAGGTGCCGGGGACGACGGCGATTTCGACGACGCCGTCCCGGATATCCTGGGCCGGCAGGTAGGCAAAGGCGACGAGGTAGCCTTGCCAGCGGAGATACTGGGTGATTTTGCCGGTCAGCCGGTTCAGTTCACCCAGGGTACTTTCTTTGCCGGCTTCGTTTTGCACGATCTTTAGCAGTTCATCCGCCGGCACCGGCGTTTCGCCGCGAATACGAAAGGCGCTGACAAAAAATTTCTGACCGCCGTCGGCTGCCGGGGCAACGGGCTGTTCTTCGACGGCGATAGCGGGGGTTTGCCGCTCAATCGGCTGCTGCGCCGCCGGCGGTTTTGCATTGTCGAGGATGGTGCCGGTGTCGGGCCGGGTGGCCGCCAGGGCCGGCAGGGCGGCCGAAAAAACGGACAGGGCGGTAAAGGCGATGAATTTTTTACCTGGATGCCAACAGTATGGTTTCATGGGATACTCCCTTTCTTTGTTTTTTAAAAATTTATCCGATGGCTAACCCGCTCTACTACTCCCGCTTCTACAAGCGGCGCGTAAAGAGCGGCTAAGTCCCTGGATCATTGCGACTGCAATTCAGGCGGCGTTAAAACGCCGTCTGAATGAAGTCTCCATATATCGCAGCGGTTTTATTTGGCGATCAGCTCGATAATTTCGCTGACGGCCATGGAGATGCCGCGCGGCCAGTACACCGCTTTGCCGTCGGTCCGGGCGGCGCAGAACACCTGCTCGTCCCGGAGGCTGGAGAAGCGGACGGTCTCCAGCTTGCTTTTCATATCCAGCGTGACGGAGTGGTGGTTGTCAAAATAAATCGTGATACAGTAACCGGCAGCAGGCACTGCTTTGAGTATTTTCATAGAAACCTCCTTTGGCAAAATTTCTCGTAATGATGAGACTTAGACTATTACGCCAATAAAAAAAGTCCTTCACTTTATCATAAAGTGAAGGACTTTTGAAAGATACTATACGAAAGTAGAGTCTTTTATGGTTCCCGGTAGTTTCGCTCCATTATCAGCCGCGCCAATGTCGCTCTGTTGGCGATGCCCAGCTTGGCGTAAATGTTTTGCAGCGCTTTTTTGACGGTCACCTCGGCGACGACCAGGTTTCCGGCAATGGTCTGATTGGACAGCCCGGCGGCAACCAGACCGGAGATTTCCCGCTCGCGGGCGGTGAGGCTTGCCAGGTCGTCGCCGGGGACCCCCGCGGCCCGCATGACGGCCAGTTTGGGGGCGAAGGCGGCGTACGTCGCCGTGATGTTACGGATAAAACCGGCATACCGGTCGTCGTTGGCAAGTTCGCGGAGAACAGGCGCGAGGTCTGCCCCATTTTCCACAAACGGCATAATCAGTTGGTCGGCGGCGGCTATGTCTACCGCCTGGCGGAGCGCCGCCTGCGCTTCCCGGGGATGGTGCAGGCGGTGATAGGCTGCCGCCGCATAGATATGGGTGTAGACCTGGCCGAGCAGGTTGGGAAAGGTGCCGGCCACGTCAAGAAAGTGGCCGGTCAAGCCGAGCAGCTTCAGTTCCTGTCCGCTGAGCAGCAGGACCTTGCCGTAGACAATGTTGAAAAAGGTGTGGTTCAGCAGCGGCAGCCGGCTTGCCGGCAAATCCCCGCCCGCAATCCAGGGCGGGATTTTTTGTGCCTGCCCCAACTGGGCGTAGATGACGCTTTCGCATAAATCAACGGTATGGGCGTGCTGGTAATGTCCGTACTCATCAATTTCGGCGCGCAGCTGCCGCAAAAGCTCCCATACCGCCGGCAGGTCGCCGGCGATCAAAGCGAGCCGGCTCTGCAGGAACAGGACGCAGAGCCGGATGGCGCTTTGCCCGTTGTCCTGGGCCGACTGCAGGGCCTGATGGAGGGCAATGTCGGCAGGTTCAAAGTCGCCCCGGTGAAAAGAGAGTTCCGCCTGCAGCACGTATTCGGCACCGGCGCCATGGCCGGAGGTAATCCGGCAGTAACGCGGCATATAGGCAGCGTAATCCCGTGCGGTTTGATCAAGCAGCCCGCTTTGCCGGTAAAACAGATACAGCACGGACGGCGAGCTGAGATTGTCGTCGTAAAACCGGGCCGGTCCGTCCAAGAGTTCGTACGCTTTGGCGTGATGCTCGGCCATGGCCCACAAGTCATTGTACTTGGCAAAGCTCATAATCAGCTCAAACTCGCCTAACAAATGTCGTTTTGTTTTTTCGTCGGGAACGGTTTCAATATAGGTACCGGCTTCCCGGCACGCGGCGACATACAGGTCTCTTTCATCAAAGGCGAACAGCTTTTGGGCATAGAGCAGGCAGGCTGCCGGATGGTTTCTTCTTATTTTTGCCGGGCAGTCTGTAAAATAGCGAATGAGTGTTTCTTTATGTTCAATATTGGTACTGCGGCCGGTATCCAGGACAAAGGCCAGCAATAACTGGTCGAAATCACCGGACTCATAAAAGCAGTCCATGGCGTGGATGTAGTCGCTGTTCTCCCGGTACCAGCTTCCCGCCGCCTGCAGAACGGCCCGCCGGCGCTGCGCTCCCTGCTGTTCTAAGAGTTCCCGCAGGTAACCGGTGAAGATATTGTGCAGCTGATAGGTCCGGTTGTAAGGGTCGAATTTGATGAAGGCATTGTTGGCCATGAGATAGCTGACGATCTCCCCGGCGTTTTCCTGCGGGCACAGCGCTTTCGCCTGCGCCAGGGTAAAGCTGTCGAACACGCAGATGGTCAGCAAAAATTCCTTTACCGCCGGCGGGCACTGCCGGTAGACGGCTTTCTCCAGCAGTTCGGGCAGGCTGGCCTGCCGCTCAACCTTTCCTTCGCGGGCGAAGGTGAGCAGGCTGAGATACAGCGCGCTGATCCAGCCTTCGGTATAGGCGTACAGCGCGGCGGCTTCGCCGGGCCGGAGACGGATGCCGCACAGTTTGTAGTAGACGATGATTTCTTTTTCGGCAAATTCGAAACAGCTTTTGCCGATGACCTGACAAAACCCTTTGAGGGCCAGTTCGGTCGTGTTTTCCCCGAACTGTGTCCGGGAGACGAGGATGATATAAAGATTAGTCGGCGCCGTCTTCACCAGGCGCTCGATGAATTGATCGACAGGCGGGGAGGCGAGCAGGTGGTAATCATCGAACACGAGGGCCGTTCGTCCGGCGAATACGATATTGCCGATCAGCTCCAGCGCCGCTTCCATAAACACGCTGTCGGTGGGAACGCCCAGTTCGGCCAGGCGGTTCGCACGGCTCTCGTCGTTTTTTTTCAGCAGACGGCAGAAGCCGCGCCAAAAACCGCTGGCCGAGGTGTCGGCCAGCGTCTGCCACAACACGTTGGCGTCACTGCCTTGTAAGAAGTCTTTGACGGCAGTGGTTTTTCCGTAGCCCATCGGCGCTTCCACCACGGTCAGCGGCTGTTCCCAAATTCCTTCCAGGGCTTGACGGAGTTGTTGGCGGATATAAATGATATTGGCGGCTTTGACGCGCATGGCGATACCTCCGGGAGACTGCTCATTGCAGGTGATGCCGTGAGAAGGGGTTTCCTGTCACCTTGAATTTGCCGAATTTTTTCCTTATATGCTTATTTTAGTATGGCCAGAGTCGGTTGTCCAGAGATACAAGATTGCCGGCAGTGATGGTAGTCAAGCGGGCGCTGCCTGTTGTAAAAGCCGGCGAATAAAGTCGAGCCTCATTGACCGGGCTGCTCCGCCCAGTGCTAATCAAACGGCTACCGCTCTATGCCCGGCCGTCCGCTCTTTGCGGCGATCTGCTATCCTCATCCGCTCCCGGCCGGCCACCGCTGGCGCTCAAAGCCGTATCCTGCCGAGTGGCCATTCGTCAGCTTGGCAGGGGAGCAGACCAGGTCACTCCTTGGTACTCGTGCCCGGACTGCAGGAAACGTCGGCTGGCCCCGCACACTGCGCGGGGCCTCGGCAGGCCACTCCAGCCGGACCGGCCGAAACACCACCGGCCGACCCAGCCGGGCGTCCTGCCGACCGCCGGGAACGACAAACAGACACGCCAGGGCTTTGGGCGACCAACCGCTCCACCGGGCCACCTGCCGCCACTCGCCTGGCCGGGTGATAACCGCCGTTCGTTCCCTGCCGCGGCCGCGCCCGTCCCGCCCCGTGGACACAAAAAGCGCGTGTCCACTCTCCGTCCTCCCTTCCCCCCGAGCCCCCTAGCGGGAAGGACTACCCCCCAAACCCCCCAGTAAGGAGCGGCCAAATTATTTGGGGGGTACGCGGCCACGGCAGGGCCCTTCACTTGGCTTAGCAGCAATTGGGGCGGCGGCACCAGACGGCCCGGCTCCGCTGGAAAGAACCCACCCCCTGACCCCCTCCCGACGAACAAACGGGAGGGGGAAGAGGCCACTCGCTGCCAACAGCCCAATCAACGGCTTACCATGAGCAGCCGCCAAAACCATGCGGCCGCCCAGCGTAAGCCTAGCCCGGATGCAATGGCAGGCTGGGCAGGGGAGAGCACCGGCTACGGCGGCCAAGCCCATGCCGCCGCGCCCCGTGCCAACGGGCCTGCCGGCAGCAAGGGAGCCGCGAACTGCGCGGCGGAAGAATTCTGTATGGCATTTAAAAAATTGGAATTTGAGCATTTTCAATAAAGGTATTGAAGACAATACAGGAGAAGTATAAAATATAAAGATTGGAAAAAATAAATTATTGAGACTATTAATGCAACTAAGTTTTTTTGATACAATAAGATATATAAACAGGAGGTGATTGCCGTGGCGACCGCAGAACAATTAAAAATGCTCATAAGATCCCATTTTGATCAAAATGATGAACGGTTTCGTACGATTGTCCTGCAGTTGGCGGCGCATGAAGCTAACCAAGGGCATAGTGCACTGGCCCGTGACATTCGAGATTTAATTGACAAATCAAGAAATGGAAAAGTCGTTCCATTTAATAAAGAGCTACACGAGTTATTGCATAATGCAACTTCTGATTATCGGTTATCTAATTTAGTTGTTTCGGAAGAACTGCGCACGCGGATTGATCGTATCTTGCGGGAGTTTAAACAGCGGGATCGTTTGCGTAAGCATGGTCTGGGCAATCGCAGAAAAATTCTGTTGGCAGGACCGCCGGGGACGGGCAAGACCATGACCGCTGCTGTTCTGGCAGGCGAACTGCAACTGCCTTTCTGCACGATTCTCGTGGATAAATTAGTCACAAAATACATGGGGGAAACGAGCGCTAAACTCAGGCAAATTTTTGATGCTATCCGAGAATTTCCTGGAGTTTATTTGTTTGATGAATTTGACGCCATTGGTTCGGAACGCACTCTGGATAATGACGTTGGGGAAATGCGGCGGGTACTAAATACCTTTTTGCAATTTATTGAGCAAGACTGTTCGGATAGTCTGATTGTGGCGGCAACCAATAGCATTAAACTATTGGATCAAGCTCTTTTTCGCCGGTTCGATGATGTTTTGTATTACGACTATCCAACGCAGAATGAAATGGTACAATTGATTGAAAATCGTTTGAGTGGATTTTGTGACTTTTCATCCGCCAATGTATTTGAAATGGCGGAGTTTGCTAAGACGCTAAGTCATGCCGATATAACTAAAGCTTGTGATGATGCAATTAAAGAAGCCATACTTAGCGATCAAATGACCGTAATGCCGGATCTACTGCGAAAGATGATTGCAGAGCGGCATTCCGTCTATGATTGGGGCGAAAAATAAATGCCAGAACGCTATGATAATCTGTTTTTACACGACACGGTAAGCCGGATCAATTATACAAATCCCCAACAAAATGGGCCGCGTTTTAGGTTGCCACCCCGCGATGCTGGACAGCACGGTGCAAACATCCAGCGACAGCTCGATGCTGCCTGGCAGCGATATCAGGAGGAATTGACCAGTCGGCAAGCGGTTGCCGTGCCAGCCCGCGAAGGTATGTATCTGGAGTTTGAAAGTGCTCCAGGTTATGAATTAAAAATTAAAAGCCTGGAAGATTTGCGCATGGGCGTGCGATTGTTAAATGTTCGAGCGGTAACTGTTGGGGAAAATACGGTTCAACGGGCAACGATTTTTGTGCCGCATGATAAACGGGCCCATTTTCTTAATAAGACAGAGGCTTATATGGAAAGTGGGAGGAATAAACCCTTACTGGCCAGTATTGAAGAGGTCAGACAGGCTGTACTGGAATCCTTTTGGCAAGGCGATGCAGACTGGATGCCAGCAGCAGACGTACCTGTGTGGTGTGAAATATGGTGGTCTAGCGATAGACCCGAAGTATTGGCAGCATTTAAAGAAGTATCTGCAGCCTTGGAAATACAGTTAAAAGAAGAAAGCATCTATTTCCCCGAAAGAACGGTCATTTTAGCTTTTGTTAATCGCAGTCATTTATTGGAACTGGTCCAAACTAGCCCCTATATTGCTGAATTCAGACGAGCGCCGGAAACAGCTCGCTTTTTCATTGAACAATCCAATCGCGGGCAAAGGGAATGGGTAGATGACCTGCTTGCACGATTACAGGTTCTGCCGGACAGTCAGGTTTCGGTGTGTGTGTTGGATACAGGGGTAAACAATGGACATGCGTTACTGGGCCCACTAATGGAAGATGATGATCGGCATTCGTATAATCCGGGTTGGGGAACGTATGATGATGATGGCCATGGAACAGAAATGGCTGGGATAGCCGCTTATGGCGATTTGCAAGACGCTGTCACTGCAACTACACCGGTTCAGGTAGCTCATAAGCTGGAAGCTGTTAAAATATTACCACCTGTTGGAGACAATAATCCCGAACTGTATGGAGCGATCACGTCTCAGGGGATTAGTAAGGCAGAGATACAGCGTCCAGAATACCAGCGTATTCTTTGTATGGCTGTAACAACGGATGCGTATTCCGTAAATGACGGGCGTCCCGATTCTTGGTCAGGAGCAATTGATGAGATTGCTTCCGGTTATTTGGATGATAGAAAACGGCTGTTCTTCATATCGGCCGGAAATGTCAGAAACGGAGAAGACTATTTAAATTATCCCACGAGCAATATTTCCTGCCGTGTCGAAAGTCCGGGACAAGCCTGGAATGCGGTAACTGTAGGAGCGTATACAGAAAAGGATACACTCACAGATCCAGATTTGCAAAGCGCTCAGCGGGTTGCTCCTAGAGAAGGCTTGTCACCTTTCAGCACGACGTCTTGTCTTTGGGAGCAGAATAAATGGCCAATCAAACCGGAGATTTTATTAGAGGGCGGCAATTTAATCCGCGATGATCTTGGCTGTTTTACTTGTGATGATCTCTCGGTTTTGACCACTTATCATAAACCGGCTGAACAATTATTTACCTGTTTCGGGCAAACCAGTGCGGCTACTGCCCAAGCCGCCTGGATGGCGGCTCAGCTTCAAGTGGCATACCCTAGCGCCTGGCCAGAGACGATTCGTGGTCTGATGATTCATTCCGCAGACTGGACTTCCCAAATGCGGGAACAATTCTTACCAGCAAACCCGAGCAAAGGGGACTATCATCACCTATTGCGAACGTGTGGTTATGGGGTGCCGGACTTGGCGCAGGCTCGCTGGTGTGCTCAAAATAGTGTTAACCTGATCGTACAAGAAAGTCTTCAGCCCTATGATCGTAATGGTAGCAGATATGCAACAAAAGATATGCATATCCATCAACTTCCTTGGCCGCAAGAAGTATTGTTGGCTTTGGGAGAGCAAACAGTACGCATGCGTGTGACTTTATCATATTTTATTGAACCAAGCCCTGGAGAAATTGGCTGGAAAGACCGTTATCGTTATGCTTCGTGTGCATTACGGTTTGATGTAAATAATGTGAATGAAGACTTGAACAATTTTAACCGGCGGCTGAATGCCGCAGCCCGTGATGAGAGTGAGTTTGATAATGATAGTGGCAGTGACCGATGGCTCATTGGTAAAAATACCAGGCATCGTGGCTCCGTGCATTCCGATATCTGGGAAGGCACCGCGGCGGATCTGGCAACAAGCAATTTAATTGGAATTTATCCTGCCATTGGCTGGTGGCGGGAGCGCCACGGGTTGGGGCGATGGAATAAAGAGATTCGGTATTCATTGATCGTTTCTTTAAGCACTGAGGCGGAAACAGTGGACTTGTATACACCTATCATCAATATGATTAGAATCCGAGTACCAATAGAGATTACACGATAGCCGATTATATTTATACATACAGCGACGATATTTATCCTTTCCTTTACGAATAAAGATATAAAACCTTATGGTTTTTATTCCATGAGAAAAAAGACCCTGGAATACCTCAAAACTGACGAGGCGTTCTTGGGTTTTTTATTGTTATAAACGGCTTATGCTGAGCAACGCCAAGCCCATGCCGCCGCGCCCCGTGCTAACGGGCCTGCCGGCAGCAAGGGAGCCGCGAACTGCGCGGCGGGGCATAAAAAAGCCGCCTTCAGGTTAGGGAAGGCGGCATAGTAGCAGAGCAGAGCCAAAGGCAAAAAATCTCTTTTTCGCTTGGCAAAATATGTTATAATAATAATCGTACAGGCTGCTCGGGGGATGGTTAGCCCCTTTCCGTTAAAGGAAGGGGGTGGTAAGATGACTATTTACGAAGCATTGACATTTGCTGTCGCATTTGCCACGCTCATGGTATTGGTCACGACCAAAAAGAAATAACCGCCCCTGCTCAAGACGGCGGTTATTTCTTAAATAACGTCAACTAGGGCTAACCGTTTTCCGGTTAGACAGCCTGTAGGGGCTGGCGTGTGTCGAGCACGTCAGTCCTTTTCTTATATTATACCCATTGGAATAGAAATATGCAATCTGTCAAGAAAAATTTCTGCTGACAGAATGACTTTACTTGCAATTCAGTTCAGATACGCTATAATGGACATAGGTGGAAATTAAAAAGTCGCCGTGACCTGAAAGTGTTGCAAGCACTCCCAGGCACGCGCAGGTGAAAACGGCACCTACACGTAACAGTGACTGTCCACGACGACATTTTTATTATACAATGCCGTCCGCTTGAATACAAGCAGGACTGCAGCGCAACGGAAATGTCTGTCAGAGAGCAGGACTGTGCGACTTCATGCAGCAGATAATGAATTCATCCTTAAACCAGCAACGGAAGGGCAAGTTCGTTTACATAGTTCATGACCCGCATTTCTGTTGCAGCCGGCTGTTGGTCCGGTTTTTTGGTATTAGGGATGCAAGCAGATGATGAAGCCAAGCGCATGTGTAGGGTGTAAAAACCTCGCATGCGCTTTTTAATTTCCCCCTATAAAAAGCTGGTGCTTGGACAGGACCGAGGGCCTTGCTGCAGCTTACGATAGGGGGTATATAGTTTGTCTGGTGAAAGCGAGAATTCGCGTATTTTGACTGTCTATTATACATACCTCAATGGCAAGAAACGACTGCCGCTCATCCGGCTGCAAGGCCAATGGCTCCAGGACCTTGGCTTTCAGAGTGGTGATAAGATTGCCATTGAAGGAAATAGCGGGGCTTTGCTTATAAAAACGGTGACCGATAAAATCACCATAAAAGATAAAGGCGAGTCTAGTCACTGAAACGCCCCGTCGCCGGTCTTTTCATGGTATCACACCGGTCAAGGCTGCGCCTGCTCCGCTCTCGCTGCGCCCCTGCGGGTGACACGGTGTGCCGTTCTCAGGTGACGGCGGCGGGAGCTGCTGACAAGAGCGGGAGGTGCCGGGTATGTGGGACGATCTGAGCAGGTGGTGGAGGGTGGAGATCGCGCTGTGGGTTTGCTATTGGGACGCGCTGGACCGTAAGGACCAGCCGAGTGTCCGGTACTGTGTCAACCACAGTTTGCTGCTGTCAGTCTTTTGGCTGGTGGCGTTGATCGGCGGGCTGATGGTTTTTGGAACGATTGTACAGGTTTTACAGGGAGGCTGCCGGTGATGCTGGCAGCTTTTTTTTGCGTCAGCCAGTGAACTGCAATATGCTACTTTTTAATTAGATATTAATTTAGTTGAAGACGATTTTTTAATAAAAAATCGTTGCTGATCACTTAACTCTTATTATTATTGAAGGAAAAGAAAAAAAAATGAATTTACATAATTATCAGTATTATGAAGATAAATAAAAAGGTGTGTGCATATATATGTATCTGCAAAAGCTGGTCATTAAAAATTATCGGTGCTTTGACGAGAAAGGGATTGAAATATATTTTAAGCCTGACATAAATGTAATTATCGGTGAAAATAATATTGGAAAAACGGCAACTATTGACGCATTGCGACTAGCTTTCTCTTTAGGTGGTGGGCGTAGAGAACTTTATGTGACGCCCCAGGATTTTCACGTAAACAAAACAGGCGAACCGGCAAACATGATTGCTCTTGATCTAACTTTTGCAGACCTATCAGAAAAGGAACAGGCTACATTTTACGAAATGTTAATAATAAAGAATGAGATTACCGCGCAATTACAAATTCGTTATGAACGAGATTTAAAATTACAAGGATTAGAGCGGATTAAGACAACAGTCTGGGGAGGTGAGCTTGAAGGGCAAAGTATTAGCTTTCAAATTTTAGAACTTTTGAACCACATATTTCTTGGGGCGTTGCGCGATGCAGAAAGTGATCTCCGCCCAGGCAAGGGGAATCGTTTGGGCCAGTTGCTAAGAAAAGTAGTAGTCGGTGATGACGACAAACAGTCGATTCTAGAGCATGTTAGACAAGCAAATCGGAAAATAATCAACGAAAATTCGGTAAGAAAAGCCGGAGAGATAATCAATAGAAATCTAAAAGAAATTGAAAAACGGAGACTAAAGCAAAATATTCAATTAGGTCTTATTCCGCCAGACTTTAATAAAGTAGCTGATTCACTCCAAACACTTTTAGTTACAGGCAAAAAGTCTCTCAAACTGCAATTCGAAGAAAGTGAATGGAAGCAAATTACAACTAGATATGATGTAAAAGATTGTCCTACTGAAAAATTGAACGGAAAAGTGTTAGTAAACTTGGACGTTGTAACAAGCGAGTTAATTGGCCAGGACTTTTACGATTTTTTGCTAGAGAATGCTAATTTTACTTTTGACCTGCACCAGAACGGCTTGGGGTACAACAATATTATTTACATAGCTACAGTTCTTGGAGATTTAATTGAGCGAAAGAATATTGAGGCATATACGTATAATGCGCTACTTATTGAAGAACCGGAAGCACATTTGCATCCACAACTACAAGACCTACTCTTTACTTTCTTTACGAATCGATTACAGAATGGAGCAGAGGCTTCGCCAATCCAATTGTTTATTACATCACATTCACCAACGTTAACGTCAAAAGCCCAAATCAATAATGTAATGGTGTTTCATGAAGATCGAGCAGGAAATGTAGCAGTAACTTCACTCTCAAATTGTCCGTTACTTGCTGAGGAAAGAGCGGATTTAAAGCGGTATCTTGATGTAACGAAATCGCAGTTGTTTTTTTCAAAAGGAATTATACTGGTAGAGGGTATATCGGAAGCACTATTGCTGCCTGTGCTTGCCAAGAGATTAGGGTGCCCATTAGATGAGAATGCTATTGAAATTGTAAATATTGATGGAGTTGCTTTCGAACCCTTTGTAAAATTATTTAACGCACCTGAAAAAGAAAAGAGAATTAATATTCCTTGTATTGTTGTTACGGACGATGATCGATGCACCGACAAAACTGAAGATGGTGATGATGATAGCAATGAGGAAGGTGAACCTGAAGCAAGTGGGACTGCAATAAAGCTCAGTGAAAATGATTTAAAACTTAAGAAAGCAGATATTAAAATTGTTATCGAAAAACTCCGGGGCGGGAAACCCTCGGCAAGAGCAGTTAAAGCAAAAACGTTTGATGCGGAACTTGTTACCGTCAGCACTGCCTTTAAAACATTTGAATATGAATTAGCAAAAGCCTCAAGAAAAAATATTAACGTGATAATGACAGTTCTCAAGACTATGCAACCCAAAAATTACGCATGGATTTTGCAGGAAATAGAGGACAAAGCTCTAAGCGACGAAGAAGCAGCTGTGTTAATTTGGTTAGCTGTCCGCAAAGAAAAAGGCATATTTTCTCAGAAGTTAGCAGCTAAAATAGAGGAAGTTGATGAAAATGGAGTATTTAAACACGAATTTATAATACCCAACTATCTGCAAAAAGTTTTTGAAATGGTTTGTCCAACACAATTAGAAAGTGTGAGGGATGTGCTGTGCTAACAACTTTATCTACGCAGCAAAGAGCAATAATTGATCCTAAAGGGCAAAATATTCTAAAGGCCTGCCCTGGTAGTGGGAAAACCTATACGGTTGCTTGTAAGTTGGCATACCTCATGGATTCATGGACCCATAGGAACGCGGGCATTGCTGCCTTGTCCTTCACCAATGTGGCCAATGAGGAGATACAAGCGAAATTAGCGGAACATTCGATTGTACCTAGTTATCCACATTTTTTTGGAACCCTAGACAGTTTTATTAATAAATGGATATTTCTTCCTTACGGACATTTAGTTATGGGATGTAATTCACGTCCGAATATAGTCGGAATAGGTGAAAATGGATGGGAACTTCCCCTCGCATGGAACTGGGGGAAAGCTTACCAGGAGTGCTGGGGAAAAAATTGTAATCTGTTGAATTTTACTTATAATGAGACGGGAGAACTTATTAATACGAACCAATTATTAAATAAAGATACATGCCCCTATGAAATGGCTAGATGCACAGAGTTAAAAAAGCGATTTACGCAAGCGGGATTGGCAACACAGTCAGATACTGCATACTGGGCAATGCGGATATTAAACGATTTTCCTGTAGTAGCTAAAGCCTTGGCGAGTCGATTTCCGGTACTCATTATTGATGAAGCACAAGACACTAGTCATGTTCAGATGAAAATTGTGGACCTACTTGTACAAAATGGTTTATCGGAGGCCTCGTTAATCGGTGACCCAGATCAAGCAATATACGAGTGGAGAAATGCTAACCCGGCAATCTTTTTGGAAAAGTATTATGATAGTGGATGGAACTCGCTAGATTTAACAGAGAACAGAAGAAGCTCGCAGCTTATTTGTAATGCTACACACCCCTTTTCATCATTGAAAGAACCGGCCATGGCTGTAGGGAATGCATCGAATTGCAAAACCACACCGATTTTGTTAATGTATAAAGCGGAGTCTGAAGAGGAGCTTCTTAAGGATAGATTAAAAGAGTTTTGCAATGAAAATTCAATTGAAATTTCCCCCGATTTAGTTGCTATTTTGTGCAGAGGAAATACAGGACTACGTAGAGTTTTAAAGGTTGAGAAGAATAATGTAAGTCCCTGGAATGATGAGATTACTCGATATTTTGCACAGGCGGTTTATTATCGAGATATAAAGAATCATAAAGATGCAATGACGTGTGTCGATACTGCTCTACGAAAAATTTTTTACGGTACTAATGCTCACCGAATCAATTATGTAGAAACAGAGATTAATAAAACCATGGGGATGGAAGCTTGGAAAATCATGCGCTGGAGTATTCTTAAGCATGCACCAGCAACTACGCTGGCAATTGAGACGTGGAAAACGCAAATGCAGATATTGATAAAGACAGTACTTATAAAAGAAGTGGAAATGAAATATAAAAGGACTACTTTAAAAACCAGAAGTGTTGCGTCATTTTTTGTAAAAGCTCAATCCGAAGATATAATGGTAGAAACAATTCATGCGTCAAAAGGAAAGACCTATGATGCTGTAATGGTGGTGATCTCAAACAGAGGGAAAGGGACTGTGAAACAGATTGCGCAATTAACACCGGCTGACGAAGAATTGAGAAATATATATGTAGCAATGACAAGGCCGCGAAAGCTCTTAATTGTAGCAATTCCTGCAAATACTGCTCAGAAAGATTTATTACGATTCCCGAAAGGAGTATGGGAATATATATCACTTAAAGCAAACGCAGAAGGCGAGAGTAAAAATAGTTAAAGCTGCAGATTCTATTAAGATAGGAGCTAGAAAGCAGCCAGTCTGTCAGTAGGTGACAATTTGTTATAGAAAGATAAAAAACCACCACAGCACGGTGGTGGTAAATGGCAGACCTGCCAGAAGTTTTCTGTCAGAGGACACTTGCCAAGTTGCTCAGATTGCGTTATACTAATCTAGCGCCCAACGAGCCACTCCAAAAACGGAGCAGGCAGTGGAAGCTGACCAGCAATCAGTCGTTACTGTACTACAACAACCGTACAACAACGCGGCTAAAAAGTTCTGTGACGGTCTGTAATGAAAATCCAGCATTATCAAGCTTTGATGATGTTTTGAAAACGAAAAATGATGACCAAATTTGACTACGAATCAAAAGGTCGCAGGTTCGAATCCTGCCGGGGTCGCCATTGATATTTCAAAGGTTTTACGATACTTTCGTAAAGCCTTTTTTGTCGTTTTTATAGCAATTTGACAACAACCGTGACAACAACGCGGCCGAATTGCTTTTTGTAATTTTTCATTGTAGTGGTGATTCATGGTCGGTTGAGGCAGCCGGACAGGAAGAATTGAGCCATAAGGCGATTTTTTCCTGTCCGCCGGATTTGTTGCATGGTGACTTCCGGCAAGGGCAGGACACGTTGCCGGGCGGCCGTTTTGGTATCAGTTTTATGTTATTGGATTGAATCTTTCATTGCGTTGTACAATTTTTCTGTGAATGCGTCAATTTCATCTCGTGACATACGCATCCTACCTACGGAATTGCCATATCCAATTTCCGTTTTGCCTTCTTCTAATCCCCTAAAAATGCCGTTTGCGAAGGCCTCTAACGGCTCCATATTTATGTTCCATGTTCCGTTTAAATCTGTTTTTACTGCCGGTGGAGCTACTTCGATCACTTCTAGGGATGTGGCTGAAAGCTGGTATCTTAGGCTCACGTTAAAAGAATGAAGGGCCGCTTTTGTGGCAGAATAAATCGGAGTAACCGCAAGCGGTGTAAACGCTAGACCAGACGTCACATTTATAATAGTCGCCTCTTTTTTCCCAGTAAAGAATGGTGCGAACAACATGGAAAGATGGATAGGCGCTTCCAGATTTGCCGTAATTTCTTTACTGAAGTAGCCCCAATTATTCTTCGCATCTGCTTTTAACACATTGAAACGCTGTAAAACTCCTGCATTGTTGACTAATACATTTACCTCTGGATAATTTACTGTTACCCAATCAAATAATGCGGAACGCTCGGATTCTATCGTCAAATCGCATGTATAGGTAATGATGCCCGGAAAAGTTTCTTTGGCTTTTTGGAGTACATCTTCACGCCGACCGCAAATTATTACTTGATTCCCCCCCTTGATAAAGCGCTCCGCAAAAGCCAGCCCGATACCGGAACCTCCACCAGTAATGAGTATTGTATTTCCAGATAATTTCACATCAATTCCACCTTTCATTTCAATTACTTAGAATTTTAACCACAGAACTCATGAAAATTTAATAGGCATTCCTCTATATTGCCAGCAACACCTCCTCAAGCGATCGTGCAATAGACTCACAATGTCTTATAATAAATGCAATGTATTGTCAATTGTTTTTGGCCTTACCATCTTTTTACCGCTACCGTAAACCCATCGCCAATCGGCAATAGTGTACTCTCAAGCAGCGGGCAATCGGCTACTCTTTTATTAAAATTAGCTAAGGTTTCCCTCATTTTTTCGCATTTAAAAGCCGGAAACAGTGTGATAGGAAAGAGTGTATCCTCGGCCACCAGCAATCCACCTGGATTGAGCAATCTGACACAGTCATCAAACAGTGCAGCATACAACTCTTTATCGCCGACATCCTGAAAAATCAGGTCATAATCTTCTTTCAACATTGGGATAATATCGCACGCGTCGCCTATTCTGACCTCTATCTGGCCTGCTACCATCTCGCGTTCAAAATTTTTTTTTGCTTGTTCGGCCACTTTCGCGTCAAATTCAATTGTAGTTATTTTACCACCATAGACTTTAACCGCTTTGGCCATAGAAGCAGTTGAAAACCCCACGCTTGTTCCGATTTCCAGAACTTTTCGCGGTTTGGCTAAGGTGATTAATACTTGCAGCATTCTAGCCACATCGTCATCGATAACCGGACCGAAATCTTTTAATTCCGTAACCTCGGTATACTTTTTCTGAGTTAACTTTCTTTTTTCATATAAGCTTTCGATATAGGCGTGAGCTTTTTTAAAGTTCAATTTCTGTTCCTCCTTGGTTTCAATATTAAGTGATGCATAGGCTTTTCAATCTAAAATAAAAATTCACATCTCCTAACAAGGGGTTTGGATATTTTTACTCGTCCATACGAATAAAAAATGAGGCTAATAGACCGAAGCATAAGCAAAGAGCCAAGGTCAGAAAGGTTAAGAAGTAACTGCTTGTTTGCAATATGTTTAATGTAAAGATGGGGCCTATGCTGGCACCGGCAAAGAGAATTAGCGTATAGGCGGATACCGCGGCACCTCGCGCACTTGCTCCCAGTCTTCCGATAATGGCTATTAACGTAGGAGCGAAGATAGCCAAAATGACAATAGTTAGCCAAGCTAATTATATAGCCGAAAAAATTAGCCAGGCAAATTAAATAAAGAAATAAAAATCGGTGTATAATTTTATAGACCGATTTTTATTAGCAAATGCAGCAAGCAGACAGTCTCTTCATCTGTTAATTTGCTAGTGAGATTAGCACAGGCCTTCCAATAGTGCGGTAAAGCAAGATCTAGAAGATGATAACCTTTTTCCGTTATTGTAACATTAACCATTCTTTGATCTTCAAGACATATGGTTCTTGTAATCAATTGATGTTCTTCCAACCAAATTAACTGTTTGGTTACAGATGCACGTCGTATTCCAAGTTTATTGGCAATTTCCGAAGGTTGTAACGGCTGGTTCGTGCTTGTATTGTATAGTAGCAAGAGTAAAGAAAATTTGCTTTCGGAAATATTATATTCTTTCAGTGCATTATTTATAGTATCTAAAACATCATCTGATGTTTGCAGTAACACTTCTCCCAACTGTGCGCGTATACTCGGGGGAATTGTGGCACTCTGTTTTTTCATAGGTAAATTCCTTTAATATTTAGTTTGCCAGGCTAATTAATAGTATAAAGATTAAAGATAAAAATGTCAAGGAACGTTTTTGGCGATTTTTGTGTATTGTTTGGCTTTTAATGCCATTATTTCGTGAGCTGTTATCATCAACACAGAGGGGATAGGAGGCAAGGATTATATCCCATACGCTCGAATTCTGACTGTCTATTATACACACCTCAATCATGGTAAAGACAGGTGGCCGCTTATCCGGCTGCAGGGCAAATGGCTCCAGGACCTTGGTTTTTTAAGCGGGGCAAAAATCGCCATTGAAGAGCACGACGGTGCATTGCTTATTAAAGCATTACCTGATGACAAGAAAGATAAGCAATGCATGTAAGCGCAGATAATGTCCCGCCGCCGGGCTTCTCACGATATCACACCGGAGCCATCTTTTGGCGCAGACTTTTTTAAAGCAGTTGTTAAAAAATCAATATAAACTATAAGCTCCTCCGGCAAAAATACATCGTTTCGTTTTACCAAGCCCAGTTGAAGCAGATTGCCTTCTGCTAAGGGGATAGAAATAATATTAGGGTCCATGTAATCGTTCACAATACAGCCAGTTCCTAAATTATAGCCATCTGTGTTTGCAAGAAGATTATTCATTGCACCTCGGTCCTTCAGATAGACTATCTTCTCAATATTATCCACATCAATAACTTCTTCTGCAAAATGGAGCAGTACATCGTCCTGCTGGTAAGTCAGATACGGATAGTTTCCTAATTGCTCTAAAGTAATTGATTTGAGATGGGCTAGAGGATGTTCTTCTCGAAGAAAGACGTGCTGCTTCAGTGAAGCGAGGGGAGTAAATATTAGTGATTTTGAGATGAAGTAACGCTCAAAAAAATTCTTGTTTAAATCGGTAAGAGATAAAATTCCAAGAATACTTTTGCTTGTATACACGTCATCAATCACATCAGTTGTCTTTCCTTCCCGGATTGTCAGCTCATATTTCCGTTCGGCGAAATAATCCATTAGATTTGCCACAGCCTCTATAGCAAAACCGTAATGTTGAGAAGAAATAGAAAACTTTGTTAAGTCCGTTGACTTCTGCTTGTTAAAATGATAGACGACGGACTCCAGTTGTTCCAGCAGCATTTTAGCGTAAAATAATAAATCCATGCCATCTTTTGTAAAGACGACCCCTTTGTTCGTTCTATCTAAAATGGTAACTCCCAGCTCGTTTTCCATTTCCTGTACTGCTTTACTGATGCTAGGCTGTGTCACATAAAGGGCAGAGGCAGCTTTGCTAATAGAATTATGCTTGGCAATCTCTACAATATACCGAAATTGTTGAAGCGTCATGTCCGCACCGTCCCTCAAACTATTCTGCGAAATGTTCTGCCATAACTTTATTCTATAGCAAATGCTTAATAGGGTCAATTTTACGTTTTGCAAGACAAGGGTTAAAATATAGAAAAACGGTTTTGAAAGGAATTGAAAAAATGATAAGGGAAGCAAATGAAAAAGATTTAATATATATTCTAGAAATTTATAATGATGCTATATTGACCACAACAGCAATCTATGATTATAAGGCTCATACTCTTGATGATAGAATACAATGGTATGAAAAAAAGAAACAAGATGGGTATTGTAAATGGTAAACTAAAATACAGAGTTTTAAGCCAGTAGAACTACAAACTTTCTCGCCACAAAGCACACAGTTTTTCGCCAATAACTACACAGTTTCCAGTCAGCTGATACAATAGAAGCACGCTGAGTATGGAGGCTGCTAGAAATGAAGGGATATTCTGTGTATAGCAAAATACATCAACTAAAAGAACGCGGATTCCGAAAAGATACCGTGGCGAAAAGTCTTGGCATCAACTGGAGAACAGTGGACCGCTACTGGAATATGACGGTGGATGAGTATGAATCTAATGTCGCCACGGTCTGCAAGGTCAGGCTGCTAGACGATTACCAGGACACAATCATCAGCTGGCTACGGGATTATCCTACGCTTAGCGCAGCACAGGTTTGTGATTGGTTAAAAGAACACTACAGCGCGACCTTTAGCGAACGAACGGTCTCTCGGTATGTAAAGAACCTGCGGAATGAGTATGATCTGCGCAAAGCACTCAATCAACGAGATTATGCAGCTGTTCCTGAATTGCCAATGGGGCAGCAATTGCAAGTAGACTTTGGCGAGAAGTGGCTGAAAAATGTAGACGGTGGCCGCATCAAGGTCTATGCTGCAGCTTTTGTTCTGGCACATTCCCGTTTTAAATATGCCGAATTACAGAGCCGCCCCTACACCGCTTCGGATTTGGTGCGAGTATGTCACCAATGCTTCAGGTATATGGGCGGAATGCCGCAAGAGATGGTTTTTGACCAGGATAGTATCGTTTGCGTGGCAGAAAATGCCGGTGATATCATACATACTTATGAATTTGAAAAACTTCGGCAGGAGTGCAAACTGAGTATTTATATGTGCCGTGGTGCTGACCCTGAAAGCAAGGGGAAGGTGGAAAGCACCGTGAAATATGTGAAAGGCAATTTTCTGGAAAACCGGCTTTACGTGGATGATGATATTCTAAACAGCAGCTGCCTGGATTGGTTGGAGCGTACCGCAAACGCAAAAATTCACGGAACAACAAAGCGTGTGCCTGCCGAAGTATTTGCCGAAGAACGGGAATACTTACGGCCGCTGGTCGATTGCGCAGAAAATAACGGCGCTCACCTATGTAGAACTGTCCGCAAGGACAATACCGTTATTTATGACAGCAACCGTTATTCCGTTCCACTTGGCACTTACAATGCGCAAAAAGAGGTTTGTATTGTGCCCAAAGATGGCATTTTATACATTCAGACTGTATTTGGCGATCGCATTTGCCAACATCGCATTTCCAACGGTCGGGGTCTGCTCATCCAAAGCAGAAGCCACCAGCGCGACAGAACCAGCTCTCTGAACCAGATGCAGGTTGCACTGGGTACGCTTCTTCTTGCCAAGGCGGATGACTTTCTCCAAACGATCCGTACAGAGAAATCCCGGTATGCCAGAGATCAATTTAAGCTGATCCATACGCTCTGCGACCAATATGCTGTAGACGCTGTCCTGGAAGCTGTAGGTTTTTGCCAGTACAGTAACCTTTACAGCGCGAATTACATAAAAGACTATCTGGAACACAATGCCTTTAAACAACCCCAGCCGCCAGAGTTGCCCCTTCCGATGAGCAATGCAAAGTATCATGTGACAACGCAAAAGCGCTCGCTTGATGTCTATGCCAAGGAAAGTGGTGACCGATGATGATGCGGCCAATTGACCGGGTAACTGGACTACTTTCTGATTTACGCATGACTCCCGTGGATTTTGAAGCACTTTTTGCAGGTAAAAATTCACTAACACCCGTGGAGAGTGTAGAACTGTTTTTACTGGAACAGCAACGGCTTCGAGTACAAAAACAGAATCTGCTACGCCGCCGCAGAGCAAGCCTGCCTGCTGAGAAAACCATGGATTCTTTTGATTTCGGTTTTCAACGCAGTGTTTCCAAGGAACAGATGTTGCGGCTAAGTGATATGACGTGGGTTGAACAAGCATACAATGTTTGCTTGTTGGGGCCTCCCGGCGTTGGTAAAACCCATCTTGCTTTGTCCCTGGCGGTGAAGGGGCTGAACTTGGGTTATGCAGTGGCGTTTGAAACCTTGGATACCCTTATGAAGATTCTAAAAACGTCCGAAATTTCCAGAGCCAGCAAACGTCGACTCAGATATTTAAGTAAGGCTGCTCTGGTGATTGTTGACGAAGTTGGGTTTATGCCACTCTCCCCGGCAGAGGCTAATTTATTCTTTAGCTTTGTGTCTTCTATGGCCGAGCGTACTTCGATGATTATTACATCAAACAAAGGGTTCGACGAGTGGGCTGAGTTCCTTGGCGATGCAACGATTACAACAGCCATTCTTGACCGCCTAATCCACCACTGCGAGATTATCAATATGACTGGTGACAGTTATCGCTTAAAGCACCGCAAAAGTATTACTTGAAAAACTCTGCACTTTGTGGCGGAAAACTCTGCATTTTGATTGACTGCTTACAGGTATCCACTGTTAGTCTTTGAAAAAAGTGATAAAGTTGTTGCCTTTGCTACTTTTGGTCCTTTTAGAGCTTGGCCGGCATATAAATATACAATAGAGCATTCTGTGTATGTTCACAAGGATTATAGGAATGAGGGTATTGCAACAAAATTAATGCAGGAAATAATAAAAATTGCTAATGCAAGAGAATACGCAACACTTGTTGCTGGAATTGATGCATCAAATGAAAATAGTATTAAAATGCATGAGAAGATGGGATTTAAATTCTCGGGTGTAATTAAAAATGCAGGGTTTAAATTTGATAAATGGCTAGACCTTGCATTTTATCAACTGGATCTGAACGGACCGAAAGTGCCTACAGAAGGATAAATTCAGAAAGAAGAGATTCTATTGGATTTAGTTATTAAATGCGTTATAGCTGTTATTATTATGGGCATCGTGCATTATATATCAAAAACAGAAAATTATTATGTTGCTGGATTAGTATTAAGTTTCCCGGGCTTAAGTATTCTTGCTTATTATTTCATGTATATTGAACATGGAGCTTCAAAAGTTCGTGAAACAATATGTTTTGCTATAGTTTCGGCAATACCTTTTGTAATTTTTCTTTTAGTATTAAATTTTACCTTGAAAAATTATAATATATGTAATTCGATTTTAATATCAAGTATGGTTTGGTTTTTTCTCTCATCAATCTTAATTATAGTGTGGAAAAAATTTCAGCTGATTTAATAGGCGTGGAGAACATTAAAGATGTTTAGCGGTATAGGCCCATTCAGAGAGCCGTATTCTTGTCCGAATTGTCCAAAGACACAAAAGATGGACTGTTTCAGTCCATCTTCCGGGTTCTGCCATATCATCCCGCTAACTGCAAATGTAGAAGCTAGCGGAACCATTGCAAAGCCTTTTTTGTCATTTTCATAGCAAGTTGCCAGCAACGCAGCTGAACTGCTTTTAGTAAATTTTCATTGTAGTGGTGTTTTACACAATCCAATAGCCGGTCAATGATATTTCGAAAGCATCTTCCTCGATCCCCAGGATGTGTACTAATAGAGATTGGGCCATTTTTGCTTTGCTGGCAAAGATGTCAGGCGGGTCTTGAAATAAAATGGCTTCCCACACACAAGCTAAGGTACTCCAGAAAAAAGCAAGAGCTTGTTGCTGACAGGCCACATGCATGGATCCTTCCTGATTGCCTTGTTGAATTATTTCAGCAAGCAGCGGGTTAAAGATGTCTTCAACTAAGAGTCGCCAGGTTTTGTAATACAGATTAAGATGTTCTTCAGCCCATAAGCTTTTAAAAAGAATATTAGGCTCTTTAGGCAGAAACAGGCGTTCAATAAACAATTCCAGCTTGGGTAAGGCTTTGCACCGATTGCTTTCCAACTTGAAAGAAGCGGCCATTTCAGTGGCCCAGCGGTTGCAAATTGCCTGTACAATAGCTTCCTTGGAAGGATAATAGTGATAAAAAGTGCCTTTTGCGGCGCCGGCTTTTTTGGTAATATCAATAATCATCGTTTTTTGATAGCCAACGGAGCGAAACAGATCCAGTGCTGCATTCATCAGTTCGGTCCGCCGGACTTCAGCTTCTTTTATGATTCTTGTAATAAAGTGTACCTCCTAACCGGTATTTCCGATCCTATTGCAAACAGATGGAAATGGTAGTAATAGTCAATAATGACCTGGGTCAATTATAATTTTATATAACCAGTATTTGTATTGTCAAGGAGAATAGTTATGAGTAGATGTGTAAAATCGTAGAGAAAAATTCTATGTACCGATTGACGGAAAATATTCAATTTCGCTACTTTTTTCTTGACAATTCAGATTATATTTTTATAAAATTATATTGACCAGGGTCAATGATGGTGTTCTCGAATCGGAAATACTGGGTATAAAGAGTTTGTCGTTACAAAATTTTAATACTGGATTTCCCGTGAATTATACAAAGTTTTTGCCGCCAAAGTGAAGATTGAATTGTGATAGGTAAAATCTTTTTTTTTGTCTCATGATTGACCTGGGGCAATTTATCGGCTTTGCACATATATACGAAGGAATCATCAGGGAAACAGTCAACTCAAAAAAAGGAGGAAATCAGTTATGCAGAGTGAAATTGCGCAGAGGCTAAAACTCAAGTATTCGCCAGTAGCCATTTTATTTACCAATGAGAAACCGCAGGGTGCTTTAGAGTTTAAGGAAGGACGCTGGGGGTGTGTTGCCGCCATGTTAACCGCAGCTGCCAAGGGACGCCGGGCTGTTTTCAGCCGTACTACGTTTGGCTGTGAGGGGGGCGGCATCGGCTTAGGACTGTTCCATCAGTATTCAGAAGGCATGGAGTACTTTCTGTCTACAGGAAAAGACGGCTTGACTCCGGTAAAGGGAATACGCGAACCGGAGGGTTTCAAAAAAACACCTGAACTGGCAAAAGCCTGGATGGGATCGGTTCCTAGTATTGATATACCGGAACAGTATATTGTATTTACGCCACTGTCTGAAGTGGATACCGCCAAAGAAGAACCGAAAGTAGTTGTGTTTTACGCCAATCCTGACCAATTGACTGCGCTCATTGTTTTGGCCAATTATGGTCGTCCCGGCTATGACAGTGTTATTGCACCCTTTGCGGCCGGTTGCCAAACTACCTGCCTGTTTCCCTGGAGTGAGGCAGCCAAGGAACGTCCGCGGGCTGTTATTGGGATGACGGATGTTTCGGTACGTCCTCATATCGACGCCGATCTCTTATCCTTCAGTGTGCCGTATGTTATGTTCAGAGAGATGGAAGACAATGTGCCGGGCAGTTTTCTTGATAAGCATGAATGGAAGAAAATAGCTGAGCGGATTCCAGGCTGATATATTATTGATCTGCTAACCGGCTAAGTTCTGTAGCGGAATATTTCCGCTACAGAACTTTTTTTATTGGTGACAAGTCCTGTAATAGTACATTGGGATGGTTTAGGTCTAATAAAGTTAAAACTGATATCTATTTTGAGAATCTGTCCAACTAGGATCGAAACATTGTACGACCGCTTATGTATGCCTGTATCCTGGAGAAAGACGACAGAAAACAAAAATAAGGGATCCATTGGCTAACTTTTTTATGCAGAAATACGCCAGCCATTTGTTTTCATCTGCAGCTCCCATAGACGGGCATACAGCCCCTTGTTTTCAAGTAGCATTTCGTGGGTTCCCTGCTCAACGATTTGTCCTTTATCCAATACTACGATATTATCTGCTTTCACAACGGTTTTCAGCCTATGTGCAATCATAATCACGGTCCGGCCTTGAATTAAGCTGCTGATGGCATTTTGCATTTCCAACTCATTTTCCGGGTCAAGAGAAGAGGTAGCTTCATCCAGGAGAATGACCGGAGCGTTTTTGAGGATGGCCCTCGCAATGGAAATACGCTGCTTTTCGCCGCCGGAAAGCGTAGAGCCGCCTTCGCCCACCATGGTGTCGTACCCTTGCGGAAGTTTGGCAATAAAAGTGTGACAGCAGGTTACCCGGGCAGCCGCTTCGATTTCTTCCCGGGTGGCATTTTCGCGCCCGTAGCGGATGTTGTTGGCGATGGTATCGGCAAACAGGTAGACGTCCTGAAAGACCATGGAAATTTTTTTCATAAGCTGCTCCGGATCTATTTCGCGCTCATCGCTGCCGCCAAACAGTACTTTACCCCTTTGCGGATCGTAGAACCGGGCAATCAGACGAAGCAGCGTGCTTTTGCCGCTTCCCGAAGGGCCAACGATGGCGGTCAGGGTTCCTTCCTGCAGCTCTAACGAAATATTATCCAAAACAATGTTTTGATTATAGCCGAAGGTAACGTTTTCAAACCGGATGTCATGCTGCTCCGGCGGTTCTTTTACTCCTGTCATGCCAGGCTGCTCCAGCAGGTTTACAATGCGTTCACCCGCCATGACGTCGTATTTAAATGCCGGCAGACGCATGATAGCGACCGATAATGGATCAAAAACATGAGTACCCACCAGCAAAAACAGAGCAAGCAAAGGTACTGTTATTTCCCCGCCTAAGATGAGATAAACACCGACAATAGTAATTAAAGACAAGCCTGTTTGCATAAAGGCGATGGCGACTAGAAAGAACGGCCCCAGTATGCCTTCCAGCTTGATGCTTTCCTGCATATAGAGATGAAAGGACTGTTCAAGTCTTTTGAAGTTTTCGCCGCGCAGGTTGTATGCCTTGATAACTTTCATGCCCCAAAGATATTCCTGTAAACGGTTGGACTGAGTGAGTTTGGCTTTAGAATGTCTTTTCCCGAGTCTCTGCTCCAAACTGGAGACTCCCCACAGAATCATTACGGCAATGGGAAAGCCGGCAAACATCGCCACAGCCATTCGCCAGTCCCAAAAAACCAAGCCTAGAAAAGTCAGGGCAGGGACAACAATTCCGCTTACAAGCTGCGGCAAAATATTTGTCGCAGCATTTTCTGTCTGGGTAAAATCGCTCATCATCATATTGCCCAGTTCGCCGGGGTCCTTGCTCATAAGAAAACCAAGCGGGAGCTTGCGAATGTGTTCGGCCAGATTTGCCCGCCCTTCGGCCGAAGACTGGTATGCTGTGCGGTAGGTGGCGCGGTAAGACATCAGTTCACAGACAAACACTAAGACAAGGAATAGCAACATACCTCCCCAGGCAAGCCACATGCCTTGTATATTCAGGAATGGCTGTTCCTGTGCGTAGTATGCATAAAGTATGAATACCGCTGCCGCCATGCAGCCGAAGGGAAACATATTGGCCAAATTGGCAAGAACTGCCCAGCAGATGGGTTTTAGGAGTTTTCTGGGATTGCCGGCAGTGATATTATGCAATTGCTTCATCAGCATGCGAATACCTCCTTTGCCTGTACGTGATCAATTTGCCAGTCAGAGGAGGATGTATAGGCGTCCCACATCCTCTTATACAAACCGCCATGGGAAAGCAGCTCGCTATGGGTGCCTGCATCGACAATCTCCCCTTCTTTCAGAAGAAGGATTTGATTGGCGTCGCGGATGGTCGTCAGGCGATGGGCGATGATCAATACGGTTTTATCCTGGATGAGTTTTTGCAGGGCAAGCTGCATCTGAACTTCATTTTCCGGGTCGGCATAGGCTGTAGCTTCGTCCAGAACAAGAATCGGAGCGTTTTTCAGAATCGCCCGTGCGACTGAAACCCGTTGTTCTTCGCCGCCGGAAAGATACACACCGCCTTCGCCGATCGGTGTGTCATAGCCCTGGGGTAAATGCTCAATAAATTCATGGCATTGCGCAGCCTTGGCCGCCGCGTACACCTCCTCTTTCGTTGCCGCCGGCTTACCCACCAGAATATTGTTGAACAAGGTGTCCGAAAACAGGAAAGTATCCTGGAACACGAAGGACATGGCAGCCATCAGGTCGTTTGTACTCATGTTCCGGATGTCCACGTCGCCGATCGTGATCCGCCCTTTAGGAACATCCCAAAACCGGGGGATGAGCTGGGCAATGGTAGATTTGCCGGAGCCGGAGGGCCCCACCAGCGCCGTGATCTTTCCCGGGGGAGCTGTAAAGCCGACATGCTTCAAAACCTCCATACCGCCTTGGCCGCCATAGGAAAAGGATACATCGTGGAACCGGATCTCATAGGAGGAAGGCTTTTGACAGGTTTCCGGCTCCGGTATAGTTTTTTCCGCCAGTATTTCATCAATGCGTTTCACACCCTCCTCGATTGTGTTAAGGGTGGAGGCGAGAGTATTAAGTTTGAAGACCGGTACGGTAATGCCCGGCGTCAGAATGAGAAAGAACATCAGTGTTGTGGCAAAAGCCATATTGTCGGGAACTGCACTGATGAAAAAAAGTCCCACAGGCAAAATAAAAGTTGCCAGCGATAATATAATGGTTTTAAAGGCTACATAGCCGTTTTGGAAATTGTCGGTGTACTTTACGCTAAAGTCTCTGTATTTAATCATGTCGTCATAGAACTTCCGGAACGAGTGGACAGTCTGCCCGAATATTTTAATGGATGGCATGCCCCGCATATACTGAATGGAGGAGATATTGATGTTTTCCAGAGCGTCAAAATACTCCTTTAGGCCTGCCTTGGCTTTTTTGCCGGCCATCATGGAGTATTGAGCGGCAAAACCAAGCAGCATGGGGATGACACAGGCCAGGGCAAACCAGATGTTCAGGGAAAACATGGTTATAATGATTGCCGCGAGCATTACAGCGGTATTTATCAGATCAGGCAACTGATGGGCGATAAAAAGCTCAATTCGGTCTACATCCAATTCAACAATTTTTTTGATTTTGCCTGTGGCATTTTTATTAAAATAGCCAAGCGGAAGAGCGCCGATATGATCCGATAACCTTACCCGGATGCCGTACAGGATTCGAAAGGCGGCAATGTGCGAGCACATGCCCCCAATATACATGAAGGAATAACCCAACACCATCCCGAGAGCGCCCCAAATGCCCCAGTTTATGATGTAGGCAGCGTCCACAGCTCCGAGGTCCGCCGCATGCTGTAAAAGTTCGGCCAGCACATGATACACCGCTATATAGGGAACCAACATCAAAAATACGCTTATGGTAGACAAAATTCCTGACCAAGCAAGCAACGGCTTCTTTTCACCGGCAAGCTCTAAAAGTCTTGCGATGCCTGTTTTGCCTTTTTTTTCTTTCATGAGTGCCACTCCTTTTTGTTTAGTTTTAATTCGTGACTGGAATACGCTTACGATAGTAAAGGGCCTTGTTATGAGCTACGTACGTGGGAATGTGCAGGTGCTAATGTGTGAACCAATGCTCTTATTAACTTGAATAGTGATCCAAAAAATGTTAATATTGATAATGATAATCATTTTGAATAACTTTATCTTACCTATCGCTGACGTGTGTAGTCAATGTAAATACCGTAAATGTGTCTGAATAAGACATATTATTGTCCGATTGCGGTATTAACCACGTTTTCAAGGATTTTTATACGTAGTTACTCATTGTGCTAGCAAAAGCAGGACTGTGATCTTTCATGGTTTGACTACTCAGAGCTTAATTTCGTATATTCAAAGGAGAGGGCTATGCATGGATTGAAAATGGATAGACAAAATAAAGCAGAAGTAGAAGAGCACTGGTTGTTTTATAACGACAGGCCGTATTTGATGTATTCCGCCCAAAGTAATATCAACTGCTCCCCAATACCCCCGCAATTTGGCCATGGGCATGTGCGGCAGCTGCTAACCAGTTCTTTTGCTCAGGTCAAGGACTCGGAACTTACATTTTGTGAAACAGTGCGAGGCGGCGCTAAGTTTAGCATTCCACGCATTGTGCTGTATTTTTGTCTGGCGGGAGAAATTGTTCTGGAGGATAAAGAACAGGTTATCGACACTGCTAATTTTCTTGCTTTCAGCGCAACCGACCTACAGCGCGTAATGTTTAAGCCAAATCTCCGGCATAGGATTGTCACCGTGGAAATCTATCCCGACAAACTCAGGGATCTCAGGGGGGACTGCTTATCAGCCGCATTACGCAGCTTGCAAATACCAAACAAATTTTTCTTCACCCATAAACTGTCACCGGCCATGAAAATCATTTTGCATCAACTGGCCCATTGTCCTTATCATGACCCGGTACGCACCATCTATATGGAAGGGAAGCTGCTTGAGCTTATGGCAGTTTATTTAAATGAGACCATCTATCAGAAAGAAACGCTGCCAAGCCGTTGCTCCAACCTTTCCCGGCAGGATGTAAAAAGTATTTATAACGCCAGGCAAATTTTGGATCAAAACTTTATCTCGCCGCCAACCCTTGCCGGTTTGTCCAAATTGATTTGCCTGAATGAATTTAAATTAAAGAATGGTTTTAAGCAGCTGTTCGGCCAAACCGTGCATTCTTATGTTGTGAAGAAAAGGCTGGAACTGGCCAAGCAGTTGTTTGAGGAGAAGAATGTGAATGTAGGGGAAGTGGCTGCCTACATCGGTTATTCAAATGCCAGTTACTTCGCACTGGCATTTCGTAAGAAATTTGGCCTTAGTCCGAGTGAGTACCTGGCGCATAGGGAATAGTTTAAGAGAGTCAATTCACGATTGTATCATTTTTGGTACAGTCGTTTTTTATTTTTGCTCCTTCTCGATAAAGTAGACTTAGCCGGTCTTAACTCCCACTTGTAGAAGTGAGGTCTTAGAGCGGGTTAGTCGCCGGATAGAGACGCCAGGGATGCGCCAGCGGTCCTAAACGGTAGTTGGCGTAAGAAAATCCGTTTACTGTTTATTTAATCCGTTTAGAGGTAGATTGATCTGGATATTTTTGGTATGATTTACAAGTGATAGAGATAATCATTATCATTAAATGGAGCGGAGGTGAAATTAGTGGATGGTACCGTTGTCTTTAAAGCTGCCAAGCCAGATCCCCGGGTATGGATGTTCCTGGTCGTTATTGTATCTTTATTGACCTTCTTATGCGGGAGCCGCCTTGAGCTTTTTATTATGTTTGCGATACTGGCCGTAATCATGGTTTTTCAAAAGATGATAGTAACGGCCGGCTACTTTTTGGCTTGGTATACGGCCTTACTGACAGTCAATGAATTTCTTTGGCTTATACCCATACAGCCAATCAGTATGATTATTGCGATGATTATTTTACTATTATTCCGGCTCATACCTGTTTACATGGCCTACATGATCCTGCTGGAAAAGACACCTATGAATGAATTGATTATTGCCTTGGAGCAGATGCGTGTTTCCAAGATGCTGATTATTCCATTGGCTGTGGTCTATCGTTATATACCTACAGTGAGGTGTGAAATTATGTATGTCAAAGATAGTTTGAAAATGAGGGGCCTGAAGCCATCGTTTACCGGTATGCTTTTACACCCGGTAACGACAGTCGAAAAATTTATGGTTCCCTTGCTGATTCGCAGCGGCAAACTGGCCGATGAGCTGGCGGCGGCGGCGTTATGCAAAGGGTTGGACGCAGAACACCTGAGGACGTCCTGTGGCGGGGTTAGTTTTAATAAGCAGGATGCCTTCTGCTGCATTGCATGCGCGGTGGTTGCCGTGACCTTCATTATTTTGCACTATCATAACCTCTTTGACAGTTTCATTTGGTAGAAAGGAGAAAACCCTTGCGAGACTTAGGACTGATACCAGGGCGGGGAAAGGGCCGGAAGCAGACGTTATGACGGAAACCATGCCGCAACAGGATGATAGTAGACTGAAAAAAACAGTGATTCAACTCCGGAATGTGCATGTTACCTACAAAAATAGCAGCCAGGAAAGTCTTACGGGTTTTACCCTGAATGTAAGAAAAGGCGAATTCGTAATCTTAACAGGCAAGAGCGGTTGTGGGAAAACAACGGTTACCCGCTTGACCAACAGTTTAATACCGAACTTTTTTGACGCTGAGTTACAGGGGGAAGTACTTGTCGCCGGTCTGAACATAAAAACGGCCTCTATTCGCGATATATCACGCAGGGTAGGATCGGTTTTTCAGGATCCTCGCTCCCAGTTTTTTACTTTGCATGTTGGCAGCGAATTGGCATTTCCCAGTGAAAACTACGGTATTGAAAGATGCACGATGCAAGCCAAAATAAAAAAAACCGTCCAGGATTTAACCCTTAACGGGCTGATGACAAAATCTATTTTTGCGCTGTCCAGCGGCGAAAAACAAAAAATAGCGGTAGCATCGGTTTATGCATTAGAGCCTGAGCTTTATGTTTTGGATGAACCCTCCGCGAATTTAGACTCAGTGGGAACTGATCAGCTTCGCGATATCTTGCGCACACTCAAAGACAAAGGCCATACCGTCATTGTTTCTGAACACAAGCTTGCCTATCTGGAAGATTTGGCTGACCGTGTGGTTTTTATGGAAAACGGACAAGCGCAGGAGGATTTTAGCGGCAAAGATTTTTTTGCAAAGCCGGGCCAGTGGTTCCGGGACAGGGGACTGCGTTTCGCAGGTAAGGCCGGCCGGCTGGCGGAAGTCAAGACGCTCCACCAGCAGGAAGGCAACCAGCTCCCTTATTTGCAGGCAACGGCTGTATCCTTTGGTTATAACCGTGGAAAATCAATTCTGGATAATATTTCGTTAAGCGCGTATTGTGGTGAAATTATCGGCATCATGGGGAAAAACGGAGCTGGAAAAAGCACTTTGATACGAGTTTTGATGGGACTGGAAAGACAAAAGCGGGGAGACATACTTATTCAGGGAAAGACGGCCGGGAGAGAGGCGCGAATCCAAAATTCGTTCTATGTTATGCAGGACGTGGATTACCAGCTTTTCGCCCCCAGCGTATGGGAAGAGATGTTGTTGGGTTGTAAAGCGTTTCCTGACATTACGGAACGGGCAGAACAATGTCTGCGTTTTTTTCAGCTGGAAGCCTATAAAGAGACCCATCCCGCCTCTCTTTCGGGCGGTCAAAAACAACGCCTGGCGATTGCGTTGGCCTGCATGCGCAATGCTAAGCTTTTGTTTCTGGATGAGCCTACCAGCGGCCTGGATGGCGAGAACATGATAAAAGTCAGCCGGATCATCAGAACACTGGCGCAGGAAGGACGGTGTATTTTTGTTATTTCGCACGATCAGGAATTTGCGGCAAGTACCTTTGATAAAATCCTGTATCTGACGGAAGATGGCAAGCTGACCGGTTACGACGGCAATAACCACAAATAAGGGGGGAAGGTAATGCTAGCGGCAACAAGGCATAACAGTCAGACGGTCCGATATTTAATCACTATCGGCATTTTCAATGCCTTAATCATTGGAATTTTTATGCTGATGGGTTTTACCATTGGACTGATTCCGGTAGTTTTAATTTTTATGCCGGTTATTTTAGCAATTCCAGGAGGAATCATCTTTATGTTGATGCTTGCGAAAGCGCCGATGCCAGGGGTTTTTGTCATCAGTGGCGCCATACTGGGACTGGTCTTTTTAAATATGGCCCCGGCCGGTGTGTTTGGCTTAAGCATCTTCCTGGGAGGAGTTCTGGGCGAATTTGTATGCCGCTATATGGGGCGGGAAAAGTTTAGTGCGAGGACAGCTGGTTTTGTTTGCTACATGCTGGGGTTTGCCGTAGGGGAAAGCTTTCCGCTTACTTTCATGAAAGACGCCTATGTGGCGCAGCAGGCGGCCAATGGTACAGAGCAAATGGCCATACTGCAGGAATGCCTGCAGCTTATGAACCCGACAATGCTTGGCGTGATCTGCCTGCTTACGGCGGTTACGGCCTGCCTGGGCAGTTTATGGGGAAAACGGCTGCTGCACACGCATTTTAAAAAAGCCGGCATTGCCTAAGCGGCGAAAGCCGCCAACTAAAAAAATATATAGTTTGTCTGTTTTAACATTATGATGGGGTGATAGTGTGAGGAGAAAGCAAAAACAGCGTTTAGTCGGTGCACTGGTCGGTTGTACAGTACTGTTGGCCGGAGCAACGGCCTATGCAGAAGAGCAGGAATTCAGCCTGGACGAGTATGTGGTGACCGCCAACCGGATGCCGGTCAAAAAAACGGAAACGGCGGCCAGTGTAACAGTCATTACCCGGGAGGACATCGAAAGGAGCGGCGCGGTCAATGTTCCCGATGTTTTGAAAAATACCACCGTGACCATCCAAAAAGACCGGACGGCCAGCGTGCCGACGCTCAACGGCGATGTGCGCGTACTGGTGCTGGTCGACGGCCGGGAGGTCAACTGGAAAGGCGGCGGCATGCATATGGGCCAGTCCGGCGCCGATCTCGATTATTTGCCCAATGTGGACAGCATCGAACGGATTGAAATCGTCCGGGGGCCGGCTTCCGCCCTGTATGGCAGCGATGCGGTCGGCGGCGTCATCAATATCATTACGCGGAAAAGTTCCGGGCCGTCCACCCGCTATACGGCGGAAGCCGGCAGCTGGGGGCTGCGCCGCTACAAACTGGCGACCGAGGACAAAATCGGCGACTGGAGCTTTCGGCTCAATCTGGAGCGGGAACGCCAGGACGACTATCACTATCACAGTGGCTACAGCGGCGACAAGGACGCCAGAGCCGTCAACACGGATCTGAACCAGGATAAGCTGAACTTCCGCCTGGACAAGGACTTTGGCCGGGATCGGTCGCTCACTCTGACCGTTGACCATACCGACGGCCGGAAAGGTTTTAACGTCATGCCGGACTACCATGCCTTTGTTGATTCCGGCGGTGGCACCAATTATTTCGCCAATATCGTCAAGACCTATGTAGAGAATAATGTTTCTTTGACTTATAGCTGGAATCAGGGCGAACAGGCCAATAATTTTATCCGCCTGTACCGCAACTATTTGACCTATGACTACAATAATCATATGAATATGTACTATCCGGATTATTATTTCAACGGCCTGTCCTATACCAACCAGGCCGATGGGGCGGAATGGCAGCAGACCTGGAAAATAAGCGACCGCTATACCCTGCTGGGCGGCGCTGCCTGGCGCCAGGTTACCGCCGATTCCCTGGAGTACGCGATTCCCTTTATGGGAGTCACCGGCTATACCTACAATGACAAAAAGATTTCCAACCGGGCTTTCTTTCTGGAAAATAACTGGCGGCTGCCCAAGGACTGGTCACTGTCCGCCGGGACCCGTTATGACGATTACACCCTGTTCGGTTCCAAAGTCACGACCCGGGTCACGGCTAACCGCAAACTTAATGACTCTACCAATCTCTATGCCTCCTGGGGCCAGATATTCAAGACCCCGTTTATCGCCGATGTCTATGGCGGCGGCTTCATGGTGCCCAACCTGAATCTCAAGCCGGAAACCGGCGATGTGATCACCCTGGGGCTGAACACCCGTCTCGCGGCCGGGACCGAACTCCAGGCCAGCCTGTTCAGCAGCCGGCTGGAAAATGCCCTTGACTACATTACGGTCGGCACCAACAAGTACCAGTGGCAAAATGTCAATGAGCTGAAAAGAAAGGGACTGGACTTGAGCCTGAAACACCGCTTATCGCCGCAGTGGCAGGTAACGGCTGGCTATTCGTATACCGACATCAAGGAAGAAGGAGCGACCCGGCGGGACGAGTTCAGCAATAATGAACCGCATGGCTACCGCCTGGGACTGCAGTACGGCCAGGACAAATGGAATGCCGATTTTTCACTCCGGGGCGCGACCGGCCGCAGCCGGCAGGCATATTCCGCTTCCGACTACTGGGTGGCCGATGTGGGGGTCAATTACCGGCCCGATTCCCTTACCCGCATTTATGTGAAAGCCTACAACCTGACCAATGAAGCCTATGAGCTGCATGATTCGTACGGGGACGCCAGCGGCTTTACCGGACTCTATCCGATGGCGGGCCGGCAGATTGTTTTTGGTGTTGAGCAACGGATTTAGAGGCAGGGCAATTAGGGTAAAAAAATTCCTGGATAATGACAGTGCTGGCCTTTGCGGCGGAATGCAGCTGGAAACTGATTTGAAAACTTTTACAGTGCGGCTGACCGCATGAAGCAGCGGTGGTGGTAACAATAAAAGATTTACAAAAGGATATGTATGAATCCTTCCTGCTAGAGAGCGGCTTTTACCGTGATACCAGCAATGAGGGATTCAGCCGGGAAGGGACCTGTTTTAGGCTTTCACCGGAAAAGGGTAAAGGACATTACTGGGTATATACATTTGCCAATCTGTTTTCCATTTCGGTTTTGGATTTTGTCTTTTACGAGGACTTTTTTGTGGAATATCCGCAGCCCAGGTATTTAGACATCGGTTATTATGAATCGGTTTCCGGCGAGCAGTTAGAACCGTACAAACGCCTCGCCTGCTCCTGTATACGGGGGCATATCGGCAACAATAATCTGTATCAGGCGCTATATCATAAAAACATTCCGATCCGCTCCACCAGCATTTCCATTATGCCGGAATATTACGAGGATTATCTGCGCGCAAAATACCCG
This sequence comes from Sporomusa aerivorans, assembly GCF_041428895.1. NCBI lineage: Bacteria > Bacillati > Bacillota > Negativicutes > Selenomonadales > Sporomusaceae > Sporomusa > Sporomusa aerivorans. The sequence goes on along the minus strand of NZ_CP156926.1, from coordinate 5,520,770 downwards.
GGGGAGTATGAGAACCCCCAACAGGCGTTTAGCAGCGTGGATGGCTCCACAGATTTTCCGGAATTGGTATTTTTGCTAAAGCAAATAAAAAAATGCCGGTTTACCGGCATAGCGGCCAGATTATATTTTGAAGGCAAAGTAACGGAAGCGATTTCTCTTATCGTGCAAAGAACCAGGGAAATACAACCGGTTAATACGGTAAAAAGGATTTCGCAGCCGGATCTGGAGGGTCTGGAAGTTGTTGCGGCCTATATAGACGATCATTTCGACCGGACGATTCATCTGGAATCGCTGGCCAAAATCGCCTGTATGGGAACCACAAAGCTAAAATACACATTCAAGGAAGTCTATAAAACGACGGTATTCGATTACATCCTCAACAAGCGAATGAGTCAGGCTGAGCATTTGCTGGCAAATACCGATCTGAACATTAATCAGATTTCTCAATGTGTTGGCTATAAAAAGGCGAGCAGCCTTGCTGCGGTCTTTCGAAAAAAAAACGGATTGTTGCCGAATGAATACCGGCGGTTGGCGATGCAGCAATAGCTAAGATCAACCTGGCGTACGGTTGCCGCACTCATATGGGCTTGTAGCAAAGCCAGGGTGTGGCAGCAGCTCAAATCTAGGAGAACTGAGGAAACAACATGAAACTGCAAACAATGGTCACTCCGTGGCTGCTTAGCTGTCCGGCGCCTCAGGATAAAATCCGCATGTTCTGCCTGCCCTATGCAGGCGGAGGCGCCTCCATTTACCGGGAATGGGCAAAGTCCCTCACGGCTGATGTGGGAGTATACCCAATACAGCTGCCAGGCAGGGAAAACCGGATAACGGAACCGCCGTTATCTGCAATGAGTGAGCTGGTAGCGGCAATTTCCCAGGCGATTGTTCCATACTTAGAGCGCCCCTTTGTCTTTTTCGGTCACAGCCTGGGAGCGCGAATTGCGTTTGAACTGGCCCGGCATCTTCGCCGCAGGTGGAATATCCAGCCTTGCCGCCTGATCGTTGCCGGCAGCCGTGCGCCGCACCTGGCGGAGCCCAAGCCGCTTCACCAGCTGCCGGATGCTGAGTTTGTACAGGAACTGCGCCGTTTTTCCGGAACACCTGAGACAATTTTGCAAAACAGAGAACTCATGGACTTGTTTATGCCGGTTCTGCGCGCGGACTTTACTGTTGATGAAACCTATGTCTATTCGGCAGAATCGCCCCTTGCCTGTCCGATTTCAGCATTCGGCGGCACCGAGGACCGGGAGGCAAGCCGGGAAGAGATTAAAGCATGGGCGGGTCATACCTACGGCGTTTTTACTGTTGAACTGGTCAGGGGAAATCATTTTTTTCTCCAGACGGGAAGGGAGTTGCTTTTGCGATCGGTGTCGCAAATTCTTTTGCAGCATTTGCCAGCGACAGGCGGGTAATTAGTAATCCGAAAGAAGTCACTGGGATATTTTGCTACTACAGATCAAAATGGGAAAAGCAGGAGGGGAGGAGTTGGCCAATAACAGCATAGCCTGCCCGCAAGTCCGCATAACCCAGTTTGATGAAGGACAAATGAATTCCGCTGCGTTCCTGTCACTGCCGGCTGGTGAAGTACACCTTTGGCTGATATGTATACAGGCATTTGAAGCCAGAAGCAAAGAACTGGGAGAGTTTTTGAACGAAGCGGAAATAGACCGCATGCAACGATTCCGTTTTCCGGGGGACAGGCTGCGCTTTGTTGTAACACATGGGATACTGCGGCTATGCATCGGGCGATACCTTGAGCTTTCTCCCCGGCTGGTTGGTTTCCGGAGCGGTTGTAACGGCAAGCCTGAGTTACATGGATACTGCGGCGAGGCGGAGATCTCTTTCAATATTTCCCATTCGCATAATCTGGCGGTTCTTGGCTTCACGAAATTTCGCAGTCTCGGTGTTGATGTGGAGCATATCCGGCCTATACAGGACTTTTATGAAATTGTCAGTCATTATTTTCATCCCCGGGAAAGAGTGGCGCTGCAAAGCCTTTCCCCTGGCGAGCGGCACAAGGCGTTTTTCGCTTACTGGACATGCAAAGAGGCCTTTGTCAAGGCGACAGGGGAAGGGCTGAGCCGTTCCTTGGATTCTTTTTTCATTTCCCCTGTCGGGGGAAATGAAAAAAGAATCCTCACACCAGGCGGCGACGGGATAAGGCCGGCACGCTGGAAAATTATTTCATTCAGGCCTGCCCGGGACTACGCCGGCGCTGTTGCGTTCGCCGTATAGTCTGCGTGATTTAAGCGCTCAAGCCCGGGAACTACGGCTGGAGTGGCAAAAAATTAATGAGAAAGCATGAGGCGTGGTTGAGAGCCTCTTTCAATATAAAAAGCATATTGTCCCGCTTTACTGAGTGATAGCTGCTTCACCGTGAAATTAAGAGTGGTTTTAAACTGATTACTGCGAGGGGGTAATAAAGTGGAGGCGTTAGTAAAAATAAAAAAGCAGCAAGATGATCATAAGACAACGATTGCTTTTGGCAACACAAGCATAGGGGGCGGGAAGTTCGCTATTATTGCGGGTCCATGCGCCGTTGAAAATGAAGAGCAAATCTTTATGACCGCAAAACTGATTCAAAATCTGGGGACGGTATTTATGCGGGGCGGTACATTTAAACCGCGGACCATACCGTATTCTTTTCAGGGCTTAGGTGTTGACGGCTTATACCTGTTGGGAAGGGCCAGGCAAAAATACAATCTTATCGTTAATACAGAAGTTATGAGCACGGACATGGTGGAACTGGCAGCAAACCATGTGGATATTCTGCAAATCGGCTCAAGAAACATGCAAAATTTTGATCTATTAAAAAAAGTGGGCAAAACCAGTACGCCGGTCATTTTAAAGCGGGGCCTTGCGGCAACGATACAGGAGTGGTTAGGGGCAGCGGAATACATTATGAATGAAGGCAACCAAAATGTAATACTGTGTGAGCGGGGCATAAGAACCTTTGAAAAATATACAAGAAATACCTTGGACTTGAGCGCCGTGCTGGCAGTAAAGCAGATTAGCCATCTGCCTGTTATCGTGGATCCAAGCCACGGTACCGGCAGAACGGACATGATCCTGCCAATGGCAAAAGCAGCGATGGCTATTGGCGCGGACGGTATTATGGTGGAGGTGCACCCAAATCCGGGCCAGGCGTTGTCGGACGGCGAACAATCGCTAACCTTTGAACAATTTGAAAATCTGACAGGCGAAGTAGCAAGACTCAAAAAAGTCTTTAATTATAACTAGTTTTCTACTCAGTCCTATTTAGAAAAAATGTCTGTTACTATAGCGTAAGCTGTCGGGCCGGAACTGCTGCGACAGAAAGAGCAGGTAGATCATCAATAACTATTGTGGGAGGCGCTAGAATGAACGCGTACCAGGAACGGCTGACTGCCGCTGAGAAACAATACGAACAACCCGGTTTTTGGGAACCATTAACTCTTGGGCAGCAATTAAGAGTATGGGCTGAAAAATATCAAAACAGGATTGCGCTTGTTGAGGACGGCGCCAGACTCACCTATTGGGAACTTGACCGTAAAGCTGATGAACTGGCCGCCGGATTTTTTCATATGGGAATAAAAAAAGGCGACAATGTGATTGTACAGCTCCCGAACCGCATATCCTTCGTGGTTACTTGCTTTGCCCTGTTCCGTGCCGGCGCTGTGCCGGTGCTTGCTCTGCCTGCTCACCGGGAGGGCGAGCTTGACGGAATCTTCGCGCTGGCAAAACCGGTTGCCTATATTATACCGACAACTTTTCTGGGTTTTGATTATAGAAAAATGGCGGATCAACTGCTGAAAAAGCATCCGTCCGTAAGATTCCTTATTACCGATGGTAAAAGTGACGGCAGCGTCAACCTGGCTGATATCAGCAGGCCGCCGGCAAACCTGGAAGCACCTTTCTACCGGGACACGGCCCTCTTGCTTTTATCCGGCGGGACCACCGACATTCCCAAGCTGATTCCCCGGACGCATACTGATTACGCCTATAATGCCAAAGCTGCCGCAGACCGCTGCCAACTGAACCAGCAAAGCGTTTATCTTGCCGTTTTGCCGGTTGCGCACAACTTTCCCCTCTGCTGCCCCGGCATCCTGGGAACACTGTCAGCCGGCGGCAAGATCGTCTTGTGCACCACCACAAGCTCTGATGAAGCCTTTCCCCTTATTGAAAAAGAGCGGGTGACCATCACCGCGCTTGTACCGGCGATGGTCAATCTGTGGCTTGAGGTACGGGAGTGGGATACCGCGAGCGACCTCTCCAGCCTTGAAATCCTGCAGGTAGGCGGCGCTATGCTGGATGAAAACCTTGCGAAACGCATAATGCCGGCACTGAAATGCCGGCTGCAGCAGGTTTTCGGCATGGCGGAAGGACTCATTTGCTGCACTTCGCCGGACGACCCTGATGATGTCATCCACAGTTGCCAGGGACGCCCCATTTCGGCGGGGGATGAAATACGCATTGTCGGCCAGGACGGAAACGATGTTGCGGCAGGCGAATATGGCGAACTGTTGGTGCGAGGCCCTTACACCATCAGCGGCTACTACCGGGCGCCCGAGCAGAACCGCAAGGATTTCACCCCGGATGGTTTTTATCGTTCCGGGGATAAGGCGAGAATCACGCCGGCGGGGAATATCCAGATCGGGGGACGAATAAAAGAGCAAATCAACCGGGCCGGTGAAAAGATTATGCCGGCTGAAATCGAGTCCTATCTATGCCTGCACCCGGAGATAAAAGCCGCCGCCTTGATCGGACTTCCCGATGAAACTCTGGGAGAGAGAAGCTGCGCCTATGTGCTAACCGACCAGCGGCAGCTCAGTCTTACCGACATTCATAAATTTCTGCATGACCTGGGAATTGCGCGCTACAAAATGCCGGATCAAATTGAATTACTGGATTTCTGGCCGCTTACCAGTGTCGGCAAAGTTGACAAGACAAAACTGAAAACCATGGCGGCAGGAGCTGTCCGCACTACAGAAGCTTACCCGGCGGCCTACCGGGAAGAAACAATTGAATTTACCGGTGATGCTCATTATACGGCGGCCGCAATTATTGAATCCGGGATTTTTGCCGACTATCTCCTTTATGAAAATAAGGAAGAATTATCCCTGGGGCTGGGAATTCATGCCATACTAACGGTTGATTCCGCCCATACAACCCTAAAAGCCAATAATAAAACACGGCAGTTTGAAAATGGGACATTAAGCGAGACTATTGACCGGGCCTTCGCGTCAGTTCCGCTTAAAAACTGGCGTGCTTACGGGGTTGCCAACTTTGGACTGGCTCGCTATAATCACAACCTGCCGCTGCTGGCTGAGGATGACTGCCCTGCAACTGTTTATTCCTGAATTTGAAGTGCGGTTTACTCAAGGCAATATTCTGTTAAGAGCACTAAGAGAAGACCAATTGGCCGAGGTTGGCACTGCCGTAAAAATGCTGCTGGCCGGAGGACATAATAAAATTTTCGCAACCGGCCTTGCCCAAAGAGTGGGCAGGCAGAAGCTGGACGCGCCGTGGGTAAATACGCATAACGCAGAAGAATATATGAGAACCGTGGCCGGCGCTGTGCAGGAAATTGGGGAGCGCAAATATCATAAAGTGATTTTGTCCAGAAAAATCCCGCTTAACCGGGAACTCGACATGGCCGCCAGTTATCTTGCCGGCCGAAAGGCCAACTCGCCTGCGCGATCTTATCTTCTCAGCTTCGGCGGTTTGCAAGCGGCCGGGTTCAGTCCGGAAACAGTTGCTGAAGTCGACGCCCAAGGCTGGGTAAGCACCCAGCCGCTTGCGGGAACACGCGCCAGCGGCGGCAGCGACGAAGAGGAGCGCAGGCTCAGAAATGAACTCTTGCATGACCCGAAAGAGATTGCCGAACACGCGGTTTCCGTAAAGCTGGCGTTTGAAGAGCTGCGAAGCGTTTGTGAGGCCGAAACCATTGCCGTGAGTGATTTCATGTCAGTTGCCCACCGAGGGACTGTTCAACATATCGCTTCCCGGTTAAAAGGAAAACTGAAAGCCGGTTATAACTCATGGCATGCCTTTAACGCCCTCTTCCCTGCCGTCACCGCTTCCGGGATTCCCAAAAGGGAGTCGATTGAAGCCATCGGCAGATTTGAGCCTCATTCCCGCAATCTCTACAGCGGCTGCGTCCTAACTTTTGACAGTGATGGTGCCCTGGATGCCGCTCTGGTGCTGCGGACCATTTTTCAAAAAGATAACAATGCCTGGCTCCATACCGGTGCCGGCATAGTTGGCATGTCCGTGCCAGCCAGGGAACTGGAGGAGACGCGGGAAAAATTAAGCAGTTATGCCAGGCAGCTGGTGTGCCGTCAGTCGTAAAGGGACACCGGCGGTAAAGAGAGGGCCGGTACTAGGGAGAGGAGTTGTTGTGATGAACAATCAGTCAAATAGCAAAAAAACTTCTCCATTGAGCTATGAAGAAGTAAGGCTGGAGATCAAGGCCATGCTGCCCGCGCCTGTGGAGTTTGGTGAGGATCATAACCTGATCGAACTCGGTTTGGATTCCTTACGGATTATGAGAATGGTGAACAAGTGGCGGCGGGGAGGAGCGGCGGTTACGTTTGCGGAGCTGATAGCCGCTCCCCGGCTGCGGGACTGGTGGGCTTTACTCAGAAAAGACAGTACGGCGCCTCCGCCCACTGCGTATGTAAAACCGCCTGCCGGACAGGCTGCGGTACATGAGCCCTTTCCGCTTACCGACGTTCAATATGCCTACTGGATCGGGCGGCGCGACGACCAGCCGCTTGGCGGCGTTGGCTGCCACGCCTATTTGGAAATAGATGGTGAGAATGTCGAGCCTGCCCGCCTGAAAGCAGCCTGGGAACAATTGCTGACGCATCATTTCATGCTGCGGGCGGAATTTCTGGCTGACGGGCGGCAGGAAGTGCGGCATGCTCCTATTAGCAACACACTAGTCGTTCATGACTTGCGTCTGTATCCGGAGGGTGAAGCTAACCACGAATTAATGCGGATACGCGACCGGTTATCCCATCGCTGTTTAGCCGTGGAGCAGGGCGAAGTTGCCGGTCTTGAGCTCAGCCTGCTGCCGGCAGGGCATACCCGTATTCACCTTGATATTGATTTACTGGTCGCTGATGTGCAAAGCCTGCAAATTATTCTGCGGGACCTGGCCGCCGCCTATGCCCGCGGCTGCCGGCCGGCGGCGCCGCTCAACTGGAGCTTTGCCGAATATTTAAAACAGGCGGCCCCCATTCACGCTGCCGAACAAAAAAAGGCTGCTGCCTATTGGCAGCAGCGGCTGGCGACCCTGCCGGCGGCTCCTGAATTACCGCTCAGGGAACAGCCGGCCAACATCAAGTCGCCGGTTTTTAAAAGAAGAAGCTATTTTGTAAGCAGTGAGGACTGGCAGCGGCTGCAAAAGCGCGCCGCAGCCTATCAGGTCACGCCGGCCATGGTGCTGCTGACCGCTTATGCCGAAGTGCTTGACCGCTGGAGTACGAATTCACGGTTCCTCATTAATATACCATTATTTGACCGTCAAACCGGGGAACCCGGCATTGAAGACGTTGTTGCCGATTTTACAAACTTACTTTTACTCACTGTCGACTGCTCTACCCCGCAAGTATTTCTGGAGCGGGTACGGAGCATACAGGCGCAGTTTCATGAGGATGTGGCCAATGCGGCTTATTCCGGTATACAACTGCAGCGTGATATGGCGCGTGTCCGCCAGGGAGAGCGCGATTTAGCGCCCGTTGTTTTCGCGTGCAATTTGGGTACGCCGCTCATAAATGCGGAGTGCCGCGAAACGTTGGGCAACCTCGCCTATATGATCTCACAAACGCCGCAGGTTTGGCTTGATTTTCAGACTTATGAAATGGATGGCGGCCTGTTGTTGGCCTGGGATGCCGTTGAGCAACTGTTTCCTGCCGGGCTGGTTGATCAGATGTTTGCCGCGTATATCCGGCTTATTGACTGGTTGGTGGCGGATAAGAGCGACTGGCAGGCGTCGCCGGATATGTTACCCGGCCTGGCGCAGCAAAGGCCGGCCGGGGGCGGTGCGTTGCCCGGTGTGCAGTCAGACCAATGCCTGCACACCCCGTTTTTTGAGCTTGCTGCGCTGAACCCGCAGGCAACCGCCCTGGTCGAGAGTGGCTCCAATACATATGTTTCTTATGGCGAACTAGCCCGGTACGCATTGCGGGTGGCGGCATTCCTCCAGGAACAGGGTGTCAAAGCGGGCGAGCCTGTCGCCGTCACCCTGCCGCGGGGAATCGGCCAAATTGCCGCCGTGCTGGGCATATTGGCGATAGGGGCTTGCTATGTGCCGGTCAGTATCGGGCAGCCTTTTGCCCGCCGCGCCAGTATTCATAAAAAAGCGGCAATTCGCTGCGTACTTACCGATTATGAACGGGAACAAACCCTGGATTGGCCTGACGATACCGCCGTACTTGACATCGCCGTCGCCAGGGACACAGCCCCTCTGGCGGCTCCTGTTGAAATATCGCCGCAGCGTTTGGCCTACATCATATTTACTTCCGGCTCCACCGGCGAACCCAAAGGGGTGGAAATTAGCCATTATGGAGCATGGAATACTATTGCCGACATCAACCGGCGCTATCAAGTAGGCGCAGACGACCGGATTCTGGCGGTCTCCGCCCTGGATTTCGATCTTTCCGTCTATGACATATTCGGTCTGCTGAGCGTAGGCGGCTCGCTTGCGCTGCTTACGGAAGATACACGCCGTGATGCCGCCCGGTGGTTACAGCTGCTGGATAAATATCAGGTCACCATCTGGAATTCAGTGCCGGTTTTGCTTGACATGCTGCTGATAACAGCCGAAAGTGAGCAGCGAAATAACTTGCCGCTGCGCCTGGTAATGCTGTCCGGTGACTGGATAGGCCTGGATTTGCCGGCGCGGCTGAAAAATGCTGCGGAGCATTGCCGCCTGGTTGCCATGGGGGGCGCCACCGAGGCTTCCATCTGGTCCAATTACTTTGATGTTGCCTTACCGTTGCCTGCGGAGTGGATTTCCATTCCTTATGGCCGCCCGTTGGCCCGCCAGGCATATCGCGTAGTGGACGGCGCGGGCCGGGATTGCCCCGACTGGGTAGCCGGCGAGCTGTGGATTGGCGGGGCCGGCGTCGCGCTGGGCTATCGGGGAGATCCCGGACTTACGGCGGAGCGCTTTGTTAATTGGCAGGGTTCGCGGTGGTATCGGACCGGCGACCTGGGAAGATATTGGCCGGACGGGAATATTGAATTTTTGGGCCGGAAGGATTTTCAGGTCAAAATCAGAGGCCACCGTATTGAACTGGGCGAGATTGAAACGGCCTTGAAGCTGCATCCGGGTGTACGTGAGGCTGTGGTCACGGCAGCGGGTGATCCGCGGGGGAATAGGCAGCTGGTGGGCTATGTGGTTTTGGATCAGGACAACCAATCGCTTTTAGTGGCCGAAAACACCGGCCCGGAAACAAACGAAGCGCTTTGGACCGTTGCCGTGCATGCGGGCCGCGAGCAGGCCGGGCAGGTACTGCCCAAGGAGATCAAACCCAAAGACTTCCCCGTATTTTGGGAGTACATGGAGCAGGTGAGTATTTATTACATTTGCCGCGCCCTGACAAACGCCGGCGCTTTTCGTAACGCCGGCGAGAGATATACCACGGAACGTTTGCTGCAGCATTGCGGAATTCAACCCCGTTACCGGCCGCTAGTAAAACAGTGGCTTGAGATCCTGACGGGGGAAGGATTATTAAAGCGGGAGGAAAGCGGCGCCTTTGTCAGCACCCGGGCTTTACCGGCGGAACTGTCTGCAACGGTAAAGGAAAGCAGGACCTACCCGGCCTGGGAAAAACACACCCGTGATCTTTCTCAATATTTAGAGCGGCTTGGCAGCTACAATGCCGGCCTGTTGCAAGGCGTTATTGACCCCCTGGCGCTTTTCTTCGCCGAAGAACTTTGCCTGTCGCCTGACGATCTCAGGCAATCCCTTCCCGGTGTGGCGTCCGCAAACAGCATTGCCGGTAAGGTTGTGGACGCCGTCGTCCGGCACTCAGCCGGAACCGAACCGTTACGGGTGCTGGAAATAGGGGCCCGGTGCAACCAGCTAACCCAGTCTGTGTTGTCTTTACTCAGGCCTGATGCGGCAGTCTACACCTGCACCGATCCTTCGCCCTTCTTTATCCTTACCGCCAAGAACAAATTCAAACAGTATCCGTTTGTTCGATATCAATTGCTGGATATAGACCGGAATCCACAGGCACAGGGCTTTGAAGCGCACCGTTATGATGTAATTATCGCGGCGAACTCTTTCCACCGGGCGCGCAATATCGGCGACAGCCTGTCGCATGTTGAATCCCTGCTGGCCCCCGGCGGTTTGCTGCTGCTGCTGGAAATGACCCGCAACAGCCGTCTGCAGCAGATCAGCACGGGCTTTCTTGAAGAAGGCTTTACCCGCTTTGAAGATGAAAGACAGGCAGAGCAATCCCCGCTTCTTTCCGTAGAAAAATGGCAGCGCATTTTTAAGTCCCGTCAATTTGCCGATGTTGCCGTTTTCCCTGAGCCGGGCCAGCCGGCGAATATTTTCGGTCAGCATGTCCTGGCAGCACAGGCGCCGCTGAATGTAAAACGCTTCAATCCGGAGGCTTTGTCGGGATTTTTACGCCAAAAGCTGCCGGAATACATGGTTCCTGCCGTCTGGCTGCCTATGAACGAACTGCCGCTTACTGCTAACGGCAAGGTAAACCGGCAGGCATTGCCCGCACCGGCTGCCGTTAAACAGGCGCACCCGGAAAAAACTTTTACCGCGCCGCGGACGCCGGCCGAAAAATCGCTTGCAGCTATCTGGTGCCAGCTTCTGGGAATTGAGCAGATCGATACTGCCGACAATTTTTTTCAACTGGGCGGTGATTCTTTACTTGCCACCAAGCTGAGCGCCATGGTCCGTGAAAAGCTGGCTGTTGAGCTGGCCTTGGGGAGTATATTTGCCGAACCAACCATCGCTCAGCAGGCTGAACGAATTCAGGCGCTTATGGGAAAACAGGCCGACAATCCGGCTGCCGCCAGCCTGCCGCAAATCGTGCCGGCTCCCGGACAGCAGCACCTGCCATTTCCTCTGACCGACATTCAGCAAGCCTACTGGGTTGGCCGCAGCGGCGTCTATTCTTTGGGAAACGTAGCCACCCATTGCTATTTTGAGATCGAAGGAACTGATTTGGATATTGAGCGGCTCAACCAGGCCTGGCAGCGCCTGATTGATCATCACGGCATGATGCGGGCGGTGATTTTGGCCGACGGTCAGCAGCAGAAGATTTTGGCGCAGGTTCCTCCCTATCAAATCAGGGTCCTGGATTTGCGGGGGAAAGATCCGGAAACTGCCCGGGCGGGGCTAAGCCATATCCGGGAGGAAATGTCTCACCAAGTGCTTGCCGCCGACAAGTGGCCCTTGTTTGATGTGCGGGCCTCCCTTTTCGGTGAAAACTGCGTTCGCCTCCACATTAGCTTCGATAATTTATTTTTTGACGGCTGGGGCATGTTTCATCTTCTCAGCGAATGGACGCGGCTCTATCGTGAGCCGGCTGCGCCGCTGGCTGCTATTGACTTGTCCTTCCGCGATTATGTTCTGGCTCTGGAACGGCTTAAAGAATCCGATCTGTATCAACGCGCCCGGGAATATTGGTTTAACCGCCTGCCTGCCCTGCCGCCGGCGCCGGAATTGCCGCTGGCGCAAGATCCTGGTTCTGTTGCCGAGCAACGGTTTAGCCGTTTGGATACCAGACTAAGCCGCAAAAGCTGGCAAGAACTCAAGCGGCGGGCGGCGGAGGCGGGACTGACGCCCTCCGGCCTCTTATTAACTGCGTATGCTGAAGTGCTCGGTGTTTGGAGCAAGTCCCCCCGCTTTACCATCAACCTGACGCAATTTAACCGGCTGCCCCTGCACCCGGAGGTGAATGCGATCATCGGTGATTTCACCTCACTGACCTTGCTGGCGGTGGATAATTCAACAGGTAAAACCTTTCACGAACGGGGGCGGAATTTGCAGCAGCAGCTCTGGCAGGATCTGGATCATTCCTATGTCGGCGGTGTAGAGGTACAGCGCGAATTAGCGAAAAGAAGCGGCGACCATCAAGGGCTGGCAATGCCGGTTGTCTTCACGAGCGCGCTGGGAGTCGACCAGTGGAGCGGTGACGGCACCGGTGAAAAATGGCTGGGGAAACTCGTCTATAACATTACCCAAACGCCGCAAGTATGGCTGGATCATCAAGTCGTGGAACAGGATGGAGAACTGCTCCTGATTTGGGATGCGGTAGCAGGGCTTTTCCCGGAGGGCTTGCTGGCTGACATGTTTACAGCCTATTTTACTCTCCTCGAGCGCCTGGCCGATGAGGAAACGGCGTGGCGGGAGACCACGCCCAGCCTTGTTTCAGTTCCCCGGCTGGAAAAAAGAATCGAGGCCAACCGGACGGAAGCGCCTGTTGCACCGGAAACGCTTGTCAACCTGTTTGCAAAGCAGGCTGACCGGCAAGCGGCCTGGCCGGCGGTAGTTTCTTCCGGACATACATTGACCTATGCGGAACTGGCTGGCCGTGCCCGGACGGTGAGGAATCTTCTGCAGTCCAGGGGGGCGCTGCCCAATACACTGGTTGCCGTGGTAATGGAAAAAGGCTGGGAGCAGGTTGTGGCGGTACTCGGAATTCTTAAGTCCGGCGCTGCCTACTTGCCGATAGATCCGGCCAATCCTGAAGAGCGGCGCTGGCAGCTTTTGCGTGACGGAAATATCAGCCTGGCTCTCACTCAGTCCCGGCTGGAAGCGGAACTTAACTGGCCCGCGGGCGTTGAGCGGTTGCTTGTTGATCAGCTGCCGGCCGGGGATAGCCCGCTCGATCTGCCGGCAGCTGCCGGGAAAGCGGAAGATTTGGCCTATGTTATTTACACCTCGGGGTCGACGGGAGTTCCCAAGGGGGTTATGATCGACCACCGGGGGGCCGTCAACACCATCCAGGATATAAACAGGCGTTTTGCCGTGGGGCCGGAAGATAGGGTACTGGCGTTGTCCAATTTGAATTTCGATCTGTCTGTTTACGATATTTTCGGTATGCTGGCAGCCGGGGCAACCATCATCATGCCTGAGCCTGATAAAGCCAAAGATCCGGCCCATTGGCTGGAATTGATGCAGCAAGAGCGGGTCACGGTGTGGAACACAGTCCCGGCATTGATGCAGATGCTTTTGGAATACGCCGCCGGCAGGGGGGAAGCAATGCCGCAATCCTTGCGGCTGGTGTTGCTCAGCGGTGACTGGATACCTTTGGATTTGCCGGACAAAATTAAGTCTCATTTTCACGGTGTTCAGGTAGTCGGCCTGGGAGGGGCTACCGAGGCGTCGATTTGGTCTAACCTGTATCCCATCAGTGCAGTTGACCATGGCTGGAAAAGTATTCCCTATGGCCGGCCGATGGTCAATCAGCGCTATTATGTGCTTAACGAACTAATGGTGGATTGTCCTGTCTGGGTGCCGGGCCAGCTTTATATCGGCGGTATTGGTCTGGCCAGGGGCTACTGGCAGGATGCGGCCAGGACCGGCGAAAAGTTTATCCGTCATCCCCGTACCGGAGAACGTCTCTATTGCACTGGCGATTTAGGACGTTATTTGCCTGACGGCAATATAGAATTCCTGGGGCGGGAAGACTCCCAGGTAAAAATCAGGGGCCATCGCATTGAACTGGGCGAAATCGAAGCAGCACTGAAGCGGCATGACGGGATAAGAGATGCGTTAGTTGCCGTAACCGGTGAGGCGCGCGGGGAGAAGCACCTGGTCGGCTATGTGGTGCTTGACCGGGAAAAGGAAACAGAACTGCTCTCGACCGAACACGCAGATGCCGTCGGCAGTGCATCGCGCTGGCTGACAATCCGGACAGCGGGCCAACTGCAGGCGGCGCAGGTTCCGGCTGTCGCCGATATTGAGGCGACTGCGATTTTCCTGGATTATGCAGATCGTCTAAGCTGCGCTTTTATGGGCAATACATTAGCTGACCTGGGGATTTTTGCGGACGACGCCGAAGCCTATGCCATTGATGAACTGATGAGCCGGTTTAAGCTGCAGTCCCGTTATCAGTCGCTGCTGCTGCACTGGCTGAATGTACTTGTCGAGGAGGATGTGCTGCTAAGGAACGAAGCAGGTATTTACCGGCGCCGGCGTTCCCTTAAGACAAAATGGCCTGATCCCGCTCCTCAGGATGCTTTACCTGCGTTTGTCAATGCAGCGAAAGCGTCACAGGAACTTTGCCGCTTTTTTAAAGCAGGCAGTTCTGCCTGCCTGGAACTGCTGCAAGGCGCCCTTGATTCACGGGAACTTCTGCTCAGGGAAGATTCTTTTCCGGCACCTGCAATCTTAAGTCAGTTTAACTTTGCCCGGGAGTATTATCGCGGCCTGGCCCGCGAGGTATTCAGCACCCTTGTGGATTCTTATCCGCCGGATAAAGAAGTGCGGGTGCTGGAAATCGGCACGCGGGCGGGAAGTCTGACCGCCGACCTTCTGTCGCTTTTGCCTGCAGGGCGCGGCAAGTACCTTTATACCGACGAGTCCTCGTTCTTTACAGACCGGGTACGGCAGAAACTGGGAGCAGAGGCTCCCCTGGCATACGGTCTGCTCGATATGAATAAAACACCATTCCGGCAAGGCTACGAACGGCATTCTTTTGAGGTGATTGTTGCGGACAATACGCTGCACCGCAGCAGGAATCTGGAAGCGACAATGGCTTTCTTGCAGGAAATGCTGGTACCCGGCGGCTTGCTGCTCTTCGTCGAAGCAACCCGTAACCGGCGTTTGCTGCTGACTACCGTTGGTTTTTTCGAGGATGGCTTCAGCCACCTGGAAGATGAGCGGAAAACCGACCGGCTGCCCTTACTTACAGTGGAAAAATGGCGCAAGGCTTTAGTTAAGACAGGCTTCGCCAAGGTTATGGCTTTGCCGGAAAGCGGGCCTGGCGAAGCGGTATTCGGCCAGCACTTGCTGGTAGCGCAGGCGCCGCTTACGGTCAGGGTATTCCAGCCTGACAATCTGTCGGCGGCCCTGCGGCGGAAGCTGCCTGACTATATGGTGCCGGCAACCTATGTACTGCTGGATGAGCTGCCTCTTTCCGCCAATGGAAAAGTAGACCGGAAAGCGCTTGCCGGGCTCGGCGGGGAAAACGTGATCTTGCCGAAGAGGACACACGTTGCGCCGGCCACTGAGACGCAAATCAAACTAGCAAATGTCTGGAAAACAGTGCTTGGTTGTCAAGAGGTGGGAATTCACGACGGCTTCTTTGAATTGGGCGGAGATTCTTTGCGGGCCATACAGTGCATCAATATGCTGAAAGAGCGGTATCAGGTGGAATTATCCCTGCAGAATCTTTTCGAGACGCCCAGCATTGAACTGCTTGCGCCGGTAGTGGAGGCGCAAGCCTCGCAGGCGGAAGAAGAACTGGCGGAACTATATGAGGAGGGGCTGATATAGCTTTATGAATTCGGCTGAAAGAACCATCGGCATACTGGGAGCCACAGGCTATGTAGGCAGAGAAGCGGCCAGAACGCTTCTCGCCCTCCCTGGCCACAACATTATGCTGGGCGGACGTGAACCGGAGAAACTCCGTCAATTTTTTCCGGAGATAGAGTCAAAAGGCGAGTGTTTGCCGGTAGATATTTATAATGGGGAGTTGCTGGCCGACTTTTGCAGCAAATGCGATATTCTCGTAAATTGTGCGGGACCTGCCAAACAAATTAAAGACAGGGTTGCGTCGGCAGCCATCGACCAGTGTGTTCATTATGTCGATGTTTCCGGCGATGAATCGCTCTATAGGCAATTGCTGACAAGAAAGCCGGAAATAGAAGCGAAAAAACTGCGGATGATTGTCTCGGCAGGGGTATACCCCGGTTTGTCTGAGCTAGTCCCTGCCTATGTTGCAGAAACCTATTTTGATGAAATGGATTTGCTGGAAGTATTTTTTGCCGGCCAAGGCGGTTTCTCTCTGAATGCGGCCTACGACATTGTCTCTAGTATCGAAGAAGATACCGGCTTAGGAATGCACTTCTGCTTAAAGGGGGAAGCCCGCAAAATTGCGGGGGCATTCCATAGCAGCTATACACTGCCCGGTCCTGCCGGTAAAGTTGACACCTATCCGATTTTGCACCGGGAATTTAAGCAAATGGCAGAACGCTATAAAATCACAGCGGCTTACTTTTACAACACATACCCCAACAGGTCGGTACTGAACCAATTTATGATGATTAAGGCACTGGAGCAATATAAAACCGAAGAACAGAAACGAGCGTCGGCGAAGCTTTTAACCGAACAATACGCTGGCAATAAAGAGGCAGCGAACGATTTTACCATGCTTCACCTGCTGGCCGGTGGCTACAAAAACGGTAAATATTTGCGATTGGCTGCAAACCTCCTCACTAACCACGACTGGAATACCTTATCCGGTACTGTTGCAGCCAATGTTGCCAGAGTCCTTGCCGGGGACAACCGGGAAAGGCCCGGATGTTTCTTTGCGGCCGAAGGCATACGCGTTACTGAATTGATGAAGGTACTAGCCGAGCAGAATATTGGTCTTACCTATACATTTTTCCAGAAGTGACGGAAGAGGGTGAAATATGACCGGAAAAACTAGGCTGCGGACCGTGGTATGCGGTTCACGCTTTGGACAGTTCTACATGGAAGCCTTGCAAGCCCTGCCGGGACAGTTTGAGCTGGCAGGGTTGCTGGCAAACGGCAGTGAGCGCTCGGAAAAATGCGCAGAGCGCTACGGGGTAAAGCTATACACAACGCTCGACCAGCTTCCCGGGGACATCGACCTTGCCTGTGTGGTAGTGCGGTCGGGAGTTATGGGCGGCGACGGTACCGAGTTATCGCTAAAACTGTTGAACCGCGGAATTCATGTGATTGAGGAACAGCCGGTCCATCACCGGGATTTGGCCGCTTGTCTGCGAGCGGCCCGGCAAAACGACGTATTTTTCCGGACCGGGAACTTATATGTACATTTGCCTGCCGTACGACGGTTTATCGCCTGCGCCCGGGTTATGCTGGCACGGCAAAATGCGCTTTACCTTGATGCAGCCTGCGCAACACAGGTTTCTTTCCCGCTGATGCATATTCTGCTAGAGGCCTTGCCAGCCATTCGTCCCTGGAAGATCGGCCATGTAATTAAGGAGGAGGGGCCGTTTCAAGTCTTGTCCGGCAGGCTGGGGAATATCCCCATCACCCTGAGAGCCCACAATGAAGTCGACCCGGCGGATGCGGACAACCACCTGCATTTGCTGCACCGTATAACGATTGGTGTGGAGGGCGGCAGCTTATCCTTGACCGCTACGCATGGCCCTGTAATCTGGCAGCCCCGATTGCACATTCCGGACCAAAATGACATTCCCGGCGGACTTGCCACTGCGACGCCCGGATCGTTACTGGAAAACAGTGCACACATACTGGGGCCGGCAGTTAGCGCCAGCTATAAGGAAATTCTTATGCAGCAGTGGCCGGAAGCCATCGGGCGGGATCTGGCCGCAATGAGAGCAATGATTGAAAAAAAAGCGGCCAATGATACAAGAGCGCAACAGGAACTTTTATGTTCCCGCCAGTGGCAGGATTTGACCAATGCGCTGGGCTATCCGGTCTTGCGGCCAAACCGCAGCCATCAGCCATTGCCGGTCAATATTCTGCAGGCGGCTGCAAATAGTGTAGATGATCGTGCGGAGTATTCCAGCCCGGTATTGCCGCCAAAGCCGGAAAGTGACGTTTTTGCCTGCACGGAGTATGCCGAAGAGGAGCTTCAGGGCCTTGACGCCGGGCAAGTGAAGACATGTGTTAACCGGCTGGATGAGGCCGCTTTGTATTCCATGCTGTTTGCCTTGCAGCTGCAGGGAACGCTGACAGTAGCGGGACGCGAATACAGCGTGGCTGAAATTATAGCTGCCTTAGAGGCGGCGCCGCGTCATGAACACTTGATAGTACGCTGGCTGCAGACACTTGCAGAACGCGGGTATCTTAAAAAAAGCGGGAGCGGTTTTCTCGGCCCTGATTTGATAACAGAGGCCCGGGTACAGCAATACTGGGAGCTGGTAAAAGAAGCCTGGAACGGCAAGCTGGGTTCCCGGAAAATCATCGACTACCTTATAACCAACGCCGAACAGCTCCCGCAACTAATCAGCGACAAACAGCAGGCGGCCCTGCTCTTGTTTCCCGAAGGCCGTATGGATGTCGCCAATGCCCTCTACCGTGACACTGTAATGGCGCGGTATCTGAACAAGTCGGTGGGAGAAGCGGTCATTCGCATTGCCGCCGGGAAGCAGACTTCAGCAAATTCGCCGGCGGAAACCTGCCTGCGCATCCTGGAAATCGGCGCAGGTACCGGGGCAACTACCGAGGCGGTGGTGCACAGGTTAAAAGACACTATTTCCCAACGACTTAACCCGGAGTACTTGTTTACGGACATCTCCCATTTTTTTCTGGCGGAAGCCCGGGGACGTTTCCGGGAGTGCCCCTGGATGCGCTTTCAGGTTGTTGATATTGACAAAAAACTTGGCGGGCAGGGTGTAAAACCCGAAAGTATAGATATTGTGATTGCAGCAGGCATGCTTAACAATGCCCGGGACACGGATAAAGTAATACAAGATCTTATCGAGAGTCTCGTCCCGGGGGGCTGGCTGTTAATAACGGAGCCTACGCGGGAATTTACCGAAATGCTGATTTCACAGGCTTTTATGATGACCCGCCCTGAGGACGACAGGAAAAACACGCAAACCACCTTTCTGTCTGTGCAACAGTGGCGGGAGGTATTTAGACGGGCCGGCGCGGAGGCGGTTGCGGCGCTGCCTGCTGAAAGTCACCCGCTTGCTCCTCTTGGACAGAAACTATTTGTAGTGCGGAAGGGAGTGTAAATTATGTCACAAAATACTAAAGCCAATTCTGCCGAATTGCTGGCGCGCCTGCGCGGCGAGGGAATGTCCTTATGGGCCGAGCAGGGGCAACTGCGGTACCGGGCGCCTAAAGGAAGGATTAAAGACAGTGATTTACAATTCCTAAAGCAACATAAAACGCTGATTCTGGAGTTATTGCAGACGGAAGCCAAACCGGCGCCGGTTGCGTTAGCCCCGGAGTCCCGCTTTGCGCCTTTTCCGCTCACGGCTATCCAGTCCGCTTATGTGCTGGGGCGTCAGAATTTATTCGGTTATGGCGGCGTAGCCTGTCACATTTACCTGGAACTAAACTATCCGGAACTTGATCCTCAGCGGACAGAGCAAGTCTGGAACCGGCTCATATTGCGCCATGATATGCTCAGAGCCATAATCGAGCCAAACGGATACCAGCGCGTTCTGCAGAGCGTACCGCCGCTGCAAGTGACTTACACCGACACCCGCGGCTGGAAAGACCAGGAGGCGGATGCGAAGCTCGCCGAAATCCGGGAGGGAATGGGGCATTGCCTATATCAGATTGACCACTGGCCTTTATACGATATTGGCGTGACCCAGACGCGTGACCACGCTATTTTGCATTTCTCCATGGATTTTCTTATTGCCGACTGGGCGAGTATCTGGCTGTTGTTAACGGAATTTGAAGCACTGTATGAAGACCCGGAACGGCAATTGCCTGGACTTACTTTAAGTTTTCGCGACTATCTGCTCGCTGAAAACAGATTGCGGGAGACTGCGGCTTTTTTCCGGGATAAAGAGTATTGGCTCCGCCGGGTTGAAACCTTACCGCCGGCGCCGGAGCTGCCGCTGGCCAGACAACCGGGAAACGAGGCCGCGCCCCGTTTCCGGCGTCATTGCCTGCAAATGGACAATCAGGCCTGGGAGGGGCTCAAGCAACGCGCGCAAAAGCTGGGTTTGACCCCGACAACCGCAGTGATGACTGCTTATGCCGCTGTTATTGAGAGATGGAGCCGAAACAAAAACTTTTGCCTGAATCTGACGTTGCTGAACCGTCTGCCGCTGCATGCCCAGGTCAACAATATTGTCGGTGATTTCACAGCCGTCAATTTGCTGGCGGTAGACTGGCGCGCGGGAAACTCATTCAGTGAGCATGCCAGGATATTGCAAAAACAGCTGTTTAGCGATTTGGACCATCGCTTATTTTCCGGGGTGGAGGTTCTGCGGGAAGTAGCGCGCAGGCGGGGGCGGGATGCGGCCTTGATGCCGGTGGTGTTTACCAGTGCCATCGGCCTTGTCGAACCTGCTCAAGACAAGCAGCGTACAGGCAAAGTCAACGGACACGGAATCAGCCAGACGCCCCAGGTCGTGATCGATTGTCAGGCTATGGACAGCGCAACCGGTCTGCAGGTCAACTGGGATGTGCGCGAAGGCGTTTTCCCTGCCGGGCTGATTGACGATATGTTTGCCGCCTTTGCAGAGTTGCTGCGTTCGTTAGCCAGGACGGAGGAGGGCTGGGACGCCAGTGAAGCCATACCCTTGCCTGTCCGGCAGTTAACAGAACGACAGCAAATTAACGCTACGCAGGCACCCTTGCCGGAGCAGCAATTGCACCGGCAGGTACTGGCGCAGGCGGCGGCGACCCCGGATTCTCCCGCCGTCTTTGACAGCGAAGGGCAGGTTACGTACCGGGAACTGGTTCAACGGGCCGCAGCCGTGGCTGCACAATTAAAAGAGCTAGGTTGTGCAACCCAGGAACGGGTAGCCATCGTTATGGATAAAGGCGTGCATCAGGTTGCCGCCGTACTGGGGATTTTGTCAGCAGGAGCCGTCTATGTCCCGATTGACGGGAAACAGCCGGAATTGCGGCGCCTGGCAATGCTGGAGCAGGCCGGCGTCCGCCTGGCTTTAACTTGCTCGGCAACGCCGGTGCAGCTGCCGGACAAAATAAAAACTATTGCAGTGGATAACTTGCAGCCCTATCAGGGGAATATTCTTATAGCCGAGGGCAACCCGGACCTGCCCGCCTATGTCATTTATACCTCGGGTTCCACCGGCCGGCCGAAGGGAGTCGTTATCAGCCACCGGGCAGCCGCTAATACCATTGTGGATATGAATCGCCGTTTTGGCATCAACCGGGGCGACAGAGTACTGGGGCTTGCCCAACTAAGTTTTGACCTGTCTGTCTATGACATTTTCGGTCCCTTATCTGTGGGCGGCGCGGTAGTTTACCCCAGTACCGCAAGAATGACCGACCCGTCGCACTGGGCGGATTTGATAAACCGGTATGAAGTGACGGTATGGAATTCCGTACCGGCATTGATGCAAATGCTGGCCGCATATTTGCACTCTGAGCAAAAAATCAGCTTACCCACGTTGCGGCTGGCTTTGCTTTCCGGTGACTGGATTCCGCTGACCCTGCCCGACAGGCTTGTCAAACGCGTGCCCGCTGTAGAGGTAATTAGTCTGGGCGGCGCTACCGAAGCCGCCATCTGGTCTATTTACCACAGGTACAGAGGCCTTGAAGCCGATTGGTGCAGCATTCCCTACGGCCGGCCGCTGGCCAACCAGGGATTCCGCGTTTTGGATACACAACTCAGGGATTGCCCTGAGTGGGTTACCGGTGAGCTATATATTACCGGACACGGGTTAGCCAAAGGGTACCTGGGGGATGAAGAAACCACGCGCAAGCGGTTCTTTTCGCACCCCGCGGATGGCCAGCGGCTGTATCGGACAGGCGACCTTGGCCGCTATATGCCCGGTGGTGAAATTGAGTTTCTTGGCCGCGAGGATAATCAGGTAAAAATCAAGGGACACCGGATCGAACTGGAAGAAATTGAAGCGACGCTGTTAAAACACCCCGCCATTGCCGCCGCCGGGGTGGTGGTAGAGGGGACGGGCGATGAGAAGGCATTATTCGGCGTCGTGGCGGCAGCCCGGAAAAAAGAGCCGAATACAGCCGGGGAAAGGGCCGGGTTCGCCAGACTGGCTGCCGGGATTAGTAAACAGGCCGATGCCGAAGCGGCTAGGCTCAGCAAAGAGGAAATCGACCGGGCGGCGGCGACCCTCGATATAGCTGTGCTGCACTCAATGCTGCAGGCGCTGCTTACGCTGGGGCTGTTTGCCAATGATAAGCAGCATTCCCAGGAAGACATCCTGAAAAATGAAGGTATAGAACCTAAGTTTCGCTGGCTGGTTCGACGCTGGCTGGCAATGCTGACCGAAGCCGGCTTGCTGCTCGAATATCCGTCCCGGCATTATAGCTGCCCGCAAAAGCCGGCTGCGGCGCTGGTAAACGAGTATTGGAGGGCGGCCGAGGCGGCCTGGGCAGGAAAAATCAGTTCAACAGGGTTTACGGACTATGTGCGCAGCAATGCGGCAAAGCTGCCGGAACTGCTGAGCGGCAAGCAGGACCCGGTTTCCCTGCTCTTTCCCGAGGGGCGGGTCGACCATGTACGGTCCTTGTATTTCGATCATGTCATGGCCAATTATCTCAATCATTGTATTTGTGCACTCTTACAACGCATTGCCGGCAATCATGCAGGTAAAACGTTACGGATTTTAGAGATTGGCGCCGGTACGGGGGCCACCACGGAAAAAGTGCTGGCATCCCTCGCTGGCTTTAATGTGGATTATCTATTTACCGATGTTGCGGCATTTTTTATTCCCGGGGCAAAAGCCCGTTTTGGACAATACCCGGGAATGCGCTTTGGAATATTGGATGTGGACGGGGATTACCGCAAGCAGGGGCTGTCGCCTAATAGCTTTGATATTGTGCTGGCGGCCGGTGTACTGGAAAACGCACGTGACATACCGACAAGTCTGGACAGGTTAACAGAGTTAATTTGCCCTGGCGGCTGGCTGGTTTTTACCGAACCGACAACGGAGCATGCCTGGATACTGGCTTCGCAGGCCTTTATGATGACGGAACCTGGCGATGATTTGCGCACAGAATTTTCTTATCTGGACAGAAGCGGCTGGCTGCAACTCCTGAAAAAATATGGAGATGGACCGGTTATCGCGTTGCCCGAAGATGAACATAGATTATCCTCGCTTGGCGTGCAGCTGTTTGCCAAGCGTTTTAAAGAAGACAGGCTGGCGGTAAGTGAAAAGGAACTGGCAGAGTTTCTCGCACTGCGCCTGCCGCCGCATATGCTTCCCGCCTGCCTGCAGATTGCCGACGCACTGCCGCTGACCGGCAATGGCAAGCTGGACCGGCGCGAACTGGCAAAGTGGCGGCCCAGACCTGTCATGGAAAATTCTGCCATACAGACGCCTGAGAAAAGTGCCGACATACTGGAAGCGCAGCTGGCCCGGCTATGGGCTGGAGCATTGGGCATCCCCGGTATTGGCAGAGAGCAGAGCTTTTATGACTATGGGGCGGATTCACTAATTATGGCGCAAGTGGCCGGCAAGCTGCGTGACCGATGCGCTGAGGGACTGTCTCAGCGAGAAATTCCTTATGATGCCTTACTCCGGCAAATGCTCAACCAGCCAACTGTCGCTGAACTGGCGGACTTTATACGTTCTTATAGTCAGGAGGCGGGATCTGCCCAGGCTGCTCTTTTATCCGAGGAGCAAATCAGGTCAGGCAATGCCGTAGTTACTACTTACGGCGGGGGTGAGACCGAACCGCTTAGAGTTGTCTTCCATGCCGGCCTGGGGACAATGAATAGTTTTCATTTACTGCTGGAGCATTTTAAAGCGCAGAATATAGGACCCGTCATTGGCATTGCCGTAGCGGATGCCGAGAAATATTGCGCAGTTGAGCCAGCTGGACTTGTGGAGCAGCTGGCCGAGGAATACACCGGGTGCCTTATGGCGAGTGGTCATAAAAAAGTGCAGCTCATTGGCTACAGCCTGGGGGGCTTCGTTGCTGTTGAAGTGGCAAGGCGTCTGGTTGAGAAAGGCATTGAGCTGGCCGATCTGGTTTTGATTGACAGTCACCCGGTGCTTTTTGACATTGCTGATGAGCTGGTGCTGGAGTTATTGTTTATTCCCAATCTGCACATTACGCTGGCGCAGGCGGGCTTTGGCGGTGTAGACACCGGCGATGTGGTGCGGGGCTTACTGCAAATCTTCGAAACTAACAACAAAAGTATACCTCAGGGATCTACCTGCACAATCGGCGGCGATGAGGGCCTGGATAAGGTAGGCGAGCTGTTTAAAAGACTTGCGGCTTTCAGCAGGCGGGAACGCTTTACGGCTTATGCCGCTGCCGCTTCACAAGCCACCGGGGAGCCAGTACCGATCGAGATGGCGGAGGGACTGTATAAAGTCTATCGCCAAAGCTTTAAGGCCGCCCGGTTTGTACCGCCGCCCTATATGGGCAATATCCGTTTCCTGTTGGCGCTTGAGCCATTTAGCATTTTACCTGATACCAATGAAATGACGCTGGAGTTTTGGCGGGAAGCCTGCCTGGGCGAATTATCCGTGACGGAGATTAAAGGAAATCATTTAAGTTGTCTTGAAGAAGAACCTAATGCCGGCAACCTTGCCAAGCTGATAGCTGTGCCGCTTGGTGAGAATTGAACCACTCATAGCAAAGCTTATCATCTGTATAGAATAAGCCACGAACTACGATTGATTCGTATTTCGTGGCTTTCCTTTTGAAAAAGAAGTTGTTGTTTTAGCACATATTTGGTTCAATCGCTTTGAACAAAAACTAAGGCTGAGATGAAAAAATAATCCGTTATGTTAGCGTTAACGCATAAGTCTGTTCGACATGCTCTACGCCCCAAGTATGATTTTTTCGCTCTTTGGTTTTTATGAAACCAACTTTTTGATACATATGAATAGCCGTTTGCTGATCATCCGTAGTCTCCAGAAACAGGTGGCAGTAGCCTTTTTCCCTGCTGTAGCGGAGTACTTCGCTAAGCAGCTGGTTACCAAGGCCCAATCCCCGAAACCCGGGGTGCAGAATAAACCAGCGCAATTGAGCCCGTGTTGCTGTGTGACCGACAATGGCTATAGCGCCAATCATCTTACCGTTTGCTTCCGCAAACCAGAGTCTGTCCTTGTCCTGGCTGTAGTTTGCCAAAAACTCATAAAAGGTTTTACAGACATAGCCTTCAAATACATGGTTATAGCCGCATTCTGCGGCATATATCGAGCCGTGCAACTGTATCAGGCAGCCTATGTCGCCCGGTTTCAACTCACTGCGGATGGTAATCATTTCTTTGGCGGAGACAGGATTCTCTGCCAGCGCGTTTTCAATCAGCTCCATACCCAGCACAAGTTTTTCCTGCCGGTCTTCCTGTAGTTCAAGAAGCATTTTTTTAACTTGCTGATTTGACTGTTCTTCCAGTGCTGCAAGGGTAGCCTGGCCTTTAACTGTAAGATGGAGATAATACAATCGCCCATCCTCCGCAGATTGAGTCCGGTAAGCCAGGCCTTGTTTTTCAAAGCGCTTAATAATTCGGCTTAGATAGCCGGAATCAATGCTTATTTTTTCAATTAGTTTTTTAGAAGTGCAGTCATCCATATGTTCAAGCTCATAGAGAACACGGGCTTCCGATAGCGAGAATTCGCTGTCCAGCAGATGCTGGTCCAAAAGCCCAAGAATATTAGTATAAAAACGGTTAAATTTGCGAATAGCGTGGAGTAAAGCTGTTTGAGCCGTATCCATACAGGTACCTCCTCGAACTGTACTTTTAATATAGTATAAAAACAATATCTGACTAAGTCAAGTAAATTTATTGACTTAGTCAGATATTGTTTTGAACAGTAACTCTCTTGCTAATTCTCAAGCTATAACGATACCGCTAGTAAAATGCGGAGTCCCGGCCGGAAGTGGAAAATTGAACGCTGCCAGTTTATAATATATATGTAAATACTGGGAAAAACATAAGATGAGAAAAGGTGATCCAATGCAGGAATACGATAGTAAAGATGCGCTGCTGGCTGCTATCCAAACAGCGTATGAGCGTTTTGATAAAGAGTTTGACGATGTCCCGGAAGAAAAATTAAATTTACGTATTAAAGAAGTGGACAGGACACCGCAAGAAATGATTGCTTATCAGCTTGGCTGGTTAACTCTTATAATGGGCTGGGAGGACGATGAATTGAACGGCAAGACTGTGGTTACGCCGGCGCCCGGCTGCAAATGGAACCAGCTTGGGCTGCTTTACCAGCGCTTTTACGAGGAATACGGCGGATATTCGCTAAGCCAGTTAAGGTTGTTGTTCAAGCAGCGTACCGAAGCGTGGTGTGCTTGGATTTCCGGGTTAAGTGATGAAGAACTTTTTACGCCGAACGTGCGCCAGTGGACGGTAACCAGCGCCCACTGGCCGATGTGGAAGTGGCTGCATATAAATTCGGTTGCGCCGTTTAAAAATTTCAGAACTAAGCTTAGAAAGTGGAAAAAGCATGCTGGCAACGCAGGGTAATGCAATCTGCCGCCTAAAATGCTTGTGATATAATATAATGAACAATTCGCGCTAAGGGGTATCGGCATGAACTATTGGTACAGTTATTGGCAAAAATACTGGAAGCAGTTTTTGGTCGCAGCTTTGTTCGTGACGCTGGAAGCAGTGTGTGATTTGCTGCAACCGACCATTATGGCCAGTATTATTGATATTGGGGTAGCCGGCCGGGATATGGACTATGTACTGCAGATGGGTGGGATCATGTTGCTGGTAACAGCCGGAGGAGCCTTGGCGGCAACTGCCCGCAATATTATTTCCAGCACGGTCTCCCAGCAGGTCGGCACCGAGCTGAGAGGCCAGGTATATGGAAAAATACAGACGCTGCCTCTGGCGGCGGTGGACAAATTTGACAGGGCATCACTGGTAACCAGGCTTACCAATGATGTGACCCAGATTCAGTCGCTTGTAAACGGCATGATGCGGATTTCGCTCAAGGCGCCGATTCTTTGCATTGGCGGCCTGATTATGGCTGTCAGTTTAAACCCGCGGCTGAGCAGTGTGCTGGCCGTTGTTGTACCGGTAGTAGGGCTGCTGATTTTTATCAACATGCGGATAGGCTATCCTATGTTTCTGGCCGTTCAGGAAGCGCTTGACAAGTTAAACCAGGCGGTGAGGGAGATGGTTGCCGGCATCCGGGTTGTGAGGGCGTTTAACCGCTTTACTTATGAACAAACAAAGTTTCAGGCCGTCAATGTCGGCTTTCAGGAAAGGTCTGTTAAGGCATTGCGAAGGATGGCTGTTTTCGGACCAAGCATCGCCCTGACTATGAACCTGGGAATTGTCGCCGTCCTGTGGCTGGGCAATTATGGGGTCCAAAGCGGTCAGATGCAGGTTGGCCACATTATTGCCTTCATCAATTATATGACGCAGATTTTATTTGCCCTGGTCGTTATTTCCCTGGTATTCAATGTGTTTATCCGGGCCAGGGTTTCGGCCGGCCGCATTAGCGAAGTGCTGGCGGTGCAGGGGATGGCGGAGGACGTAGCCGAAGACGGGCAGGAATCTGTCTTTGGCCAGGGCAGAATTGATTTTGAAAAGGTTTATTTTGCTTACGAGGGGACAAAACCGGTTCTTGAAAACATTTCCTTGACCTGTCTTCCCGGTGAGACCGTCGGTATTATCGGCCCGACAGGTTCGGGGAAGAGCAGTCTGGTCCAGCTGATTCCCCGGCTGTATGAGCCGACTGCCGGAACAATTAAACTGGACGGACGGGATATCCGCTTGCTAAGCCCCCGGCTGCTCAGAGAAAAGATGGCGTTTGTTCCCCAGAGGGCCCTCTTGTTTTCCGGCAGTATCCTGGACAATATTCGCTGGGGCAAGGCGGGGGCCACCCCGGCGGAAATAGAAGCCGCGGCCCGCATAGCCCAGGCTCATGATTTCATTATGGGGTTTCCGGAAGGTTATGAAACCCGGATCGGACAAGGGGGCGTAAATTTGTCCGGCGGGCAGAAACAACGTTTGGCTATTGCCAGGGCGCTGGTGCGCAAACCGGATATTCTGATTTTAGACGACGCTACCAGCGCAGTAGACTCTGCCACCGAGGCTCATATCTGGCAAGCCTTGGAGAACTATACGGCAAAGTTGACCTGCTTTATCATAGCCCAGCGGATATCCTCTGTGATGACTGCAGATAAAATTGTCGTACTCGATGACGGCAAACTTGCTGGTACCGGCAGCCATAGGGAATTGCTGGCTAATTGTGCTGTATACCGGGAGATTTGCCACTCCCAGTTCGGCAAGGAGGAATGCTAATGGCAGAGCAAAACCGGCGGGACAATCCCCGGCCTGGTTCCTACCGGGGATTGTTACGCACCGGCAAAGGCTTAAACCGGCGTAACCAGGAAACTGACGTCAAGCCGCAGAACTTTTGGCAAACGCTTGGCCGTCTAGGGGCTTATCTCCGCGAGGAGAAAAGACAGCTGGCCGTAATATTCGTCCTGGTATTGCTGGAAGGGGCCTTAGCGCTGGCGGGGCCATATCTTGTCGGTGTGGCCGTTGACAGGGTGGCTGATTACGGGCAAGGGGATTATTCCGGGCAACTGGCAGAACTGCTCCTTGGGCTACTGGCGGTTTACCTTGGTTCGGCTGTGTTCGCAGCCGGGCAGGGCTGGCTGATTGTGGGGGTGTCCCAGCGGCTGGTGACTGTACTGCGCCGGGAACTGTTTATCAAGCTGCAGAAAATTCCGCTGGTACGCCTTGACACCCAGGGCCATGGCGAAGTTATGAGCCGTTTTACCAACGATATCGATATTGTCAGCATGACTGTTTCCCATTCTTCCAGCCAACTGATGGGCGGGTCTATCGCTATTGCCGGTTCACTGGTCATGATGCTGGGGCTTAGCCCGCTCTTGACCCTGGCAGCCCTGGTCACCGTACCGCTCTTATTTCTGTTGACCAGGGGGATTGCCCGGCAGACCGGACCGCTGTTTAAGGAACAGCAGGAGCAGTTGGGCCGGCTAAATGCTCATGCCGAGGAGACCATCACCGGGATCGAAGTGATTAAAGCCTATAATCATGAGGCGAAAGCCATTGACGAATTTAACAGGATCAATCAGCGGCTATGCCAGGTCGGGCTTAAGGCGCAGATTTGGTCGGGATTCCTAATGCCGATTATGAATGTCATCAACAATGTGGGGTTTGCCGCTATTGCCATTGTAGGGGGCGTCCTGGCCGTCCGGCAGGGAATTACCGTGGGGGTTATCGCCAGCTTTTTAGGGTACTCCCGCCAGTTTATCCGGCCGCTTAATGATTTGGGGAATACCTTTAATATGCTGCAGTCCGGGGTTGCCGGCGCAGAACGGGTACTGGAACTTTTGGACAGCGGCGAAGAGCCGCCGGACCGGCCGCAGGCAGTGGCGCTCAAAAGACCCCGGGGGCAGGTGATTTTTGACAAGGTATCCTTCGGCTACCGGCCAGACGTTCCCGTTTTGCACAATATCAGTTTTACCGCTGAGGCCGGCAGCAGTATTGCGCTCATTGGACCGACCGGCGCCGGC
This sequence comes from Sporomusa aerivorans, assembly GCF_041428895.1. Lineage (NCBI taxonomy): Bacteria > Bacillati > Bacillota > Negativicutes > Selenomonadales > Sporomusaceae > Sporomusa > Sporomusa aerivorans. The sequence goes on along the minus strand of NZ_CP156926.1, from coordinate 5,491,474 downwards.
AAGACGACTATTGTCAACCTGTTGACCCGCTTTTATGACGCGACCGGCGGGGCGATCTACCTGGATGGCCGCGATATCCGCGATTATACCCGGGACAGTGTCCGCAGTTGTTTTGGTATTGTTTTGCAGGATACGTACCTATTTTCAGGGACCATACGGGATAATATCCGTTACGGACGGCCGGAGGCATCGGATGAGGAAGTGGCGGCGGCAGCCGTCAAGGCTAATGCGGCAGGATTTATTGAGCGGCTGCCTCAGGGATATGAAACGGAATTAATGGAAAACGGCAGTAATCTGAGCCAGGGACAGCGGCAGTTATTAGCCATTGCCAGGGTTATTATCGCCGAACCCTCTATTCTGGTTCTGGATGAAGCAACCAGCAGTATTGATACCCGGACCGAGGGGCATATTCAGGCCGCCTTGCGGGCTATTATGCAGGGACGGACCACATTTATTATCGCCCACCGGCTAAATACCATCCGGGATGTAGATATGGTGCTGGAAATTCAAAATGGCAGGATCGTAAAGTAGACTTAACTTCAGGTGAGGAGTTAATCCCATCTGAAGGTTAGTCGTCAGATAAAGCAAAAACTACGGTAACAAGCCTAAATTTAAAAAGCGGATTATAGCCCGGACCAGGCCTCTTGCAACCGGCGGATTGCCGGTTCAATATCCTCGGCCGCTATGGCTCCGAAGCCAAGGAGAACGCTGGCGATCTGCTGAGCTTCGGACGCTACCCACAAATTGTCGGTGTGGATATATACGCCTGCCTGAGCGGCCTTTGCCGCCAGGACATTGGGAGAGGCCATCCCTTTTAGCTGCAGCAGGACGTGCAGTCCCGCGTTCATACCGGAAACAGTAACTTTGTCGCCAAAGCTTTCCTGCAGGGCGCGGAGCAGGATATCGCGTTTTTTCTTGTAATGGCGGAGCATTTTTCTAAGATGACTCTCAAAGAGACCTTCCTGTAAGAAGCTTGCCAATGGTTTTTGGATAATAAAGGGCACCGGGCAGACAAGAGATGTGGCTTCCTGCTGCAGGCGCAGCGCTAAACTTGCCGGCAGTACCATATACGCCACTCGCAGGGAAGGGGAGAGTATTTTTGAAAAACTGCCCAGATAGATTACTTTGTCGGGAGCCAGCCCCTGCAGCGACGGCGCCGGCTTCACATCATACCGCAGGTGGCAGCTATAATCATCTTCGATAATAAAAGCATCCTGTTCATAAGCCCATTCTATGAGTCGCAGTCGTCTGGTTATTGACATAATGCGACCTGTGGGAAACTGATGGGAGGGTGTTACATAAACCGCTTTGGCAGGCGATGCCTGTAACGCTTTTACATTCAGTCCATGGTGATTTAACGGAATGAGCTGTACCTGAAAACCATTCTGTTGAAATGCCGAATAAGCGACGGCAAAGCCGGGGTCTTCCATGGCAATAGTTGTTGTCATAGGTCTGAGAAGCTGGCAGGCAAGCAGCAGACAGTGCATGGTTCCGGAGGTAATCACGATCTGATCGTCAGAGCATTTAACATCGCGATAGTCGCGCAGATATTTTATTAATTCCTGGCGTAGTTCGGGCTCGCCCATGAAGGAACTGTAGCTTAGCAACTGTTCCTTGTCCTGGCGCAGGCATTGGTTTGTTAACCTCTGCCAATGGGAGAACGGAAAGGTGCGCGGGCTCAGTTTGCCATACCGGAAATCATATTTTATTCTGTTGAATTGGGGATTGACTGGCAGCGCAGGCGGCTCTGCCTCCATAGGCTTTGGCAAAATTATGTTATGAAGGGTTTCCACATAATAACCGCTGCGGGTTTTCCCAACAATATAACCTTCGGATAAAAGCTGCTGGTAGGCTGTGTCCACGGTGTTGCGGCTGATTTGAAGCTCGTTGGAGAGCCGGCGGCTGGAAGGCAGTTTAGTCTGGGCGCTAAGGTCGCCGTTTAAAATTTTGGCGCGTAATTGTTGGTAAAGCTGCTGGTAGAGAGGCGTTTTACACTTGGCATCCAGTAAGTACATAATGGGCCTCCTTGCGGGCGGTAACCCGAAAAGCCTGCGTGATGGTGCACACAGGCTTTTCGGGTTACCGCCCTCTATTGATTTTACCAGACATCATGACCGCGCCGTGATTCCGGTGCAGCCAGTTTTATCAGCTTGGTGGCGAGATACCCGCCTAGGCCGATAACGCTCTCAATATGTAAGTAGTGCTCAATAGACGGATCAAAGAGAATAGTGGCATTTGCCGAGACTTCTTCGTCGCCCTCCCAGATAACGGCGCAGAGCGGAATCTGCGGGAAGGCCTGAAATACGGCCGAGGCATCGCCGAAACCGGCCTGCTGTCCGCCGATGCGTTTAGCGCATTCTAAGAGCAGTGACGATTGATGGCCGAAAGCTTTTATCAGACCGCAGATCGATTCTTTGTGGAAAGCCGGGTAAAAAAGCATACCACCGTTGGGTATTTCTTTCAGACTGACCCACTTATGGACAGGTTCCGCCCTGGTTTCAAAAAAGGTGAGGTAGTGGAGGATCAGTATCAAAGCGCCAATTCCGGGAACGGTGCCGTTTGCAGCGTGGCAGATGCTTTGGGTGTTGCAGTCGACAATGTAGTTTTCATTAAAAAACGGGACGATAAATTGCTGTTTGTCGCTTAGGTAGGTTACCTTCATGGCGCTGGCCACTTCAGTCGGATCCTTGAGTCTGAGATCCTCCCAGCCTTTGTTATAGGCAATACGATAATTCGTTTCCAGATAAATCCCTCCTTAGTAGTCGTCAAAGTGTTGGCTATGTGCTATTTGGATCAGTTAGCAGATTTACGTTCTTATTTTTTATTAAACAGCGCTATTTGGCAGTTTGAAAGGGCCAGTTTTGCTAAAGTCGATGAGGCCAGTTGGCGGATTGAAGCAGAATAATAGCGCTAATGTCTAATTGGAATATAAACCATCTGCCAATATTATGCAAGGGTTGGATAAAAGGAAAGTCCACGTCAAGGAGAGAATTATCTGGTCAGTTTGCTTAACGATTATTTTTTTATTGCCGGGTGCAATAAAATACAGGTAATTTCGTCTTAAGAGTATAGGCCGCAATAGCAGCGGAGCGGGGAGCACAGAGATGTTATGCATGACCGGGAGAAAGACCTGATCGAAACTGTTTTTGATGAACAGGACAATTTTATACGTTATGTTCGGCGGAAGATAACGGATATATCGGATATGGACGCCGAGGATATCGTGGCGGATGTTGTTTTCAACCTGTATAACAAAGTCAGTATTGAACATCAGGTGGAAAGTATTCTTGCATACGCATACCGCTCGATTCGTAACAAAATTACCGACTATCTCCGGCAGTCCAAGACCAGCATTCCGCTCGACAAAATCGATTCGGCTTCCGGCCTGATACTGGCGGAAGTTATTCCCGATCCCCAGGCTAATATTGAAATCGAGCTGCAAAATGAAGAAGTGAGGCAACAATTGTATGCGGCTCTCATGGAGCTGGATGCCAAACAGCGGGCCGTCTGGGTTGCCACTGAAATGGAAGGCTACACTTTTAAAGAGTTGGCGGAAAAATGGGGTGAACCAATCGGTACGCTGTTGTCCAGAAAGAGCCGGGCGACAAAAGCCTTAAAGGCGAAATTAAAAGCTGCGATCTGTGAGGGGGTTGAAGATGAAATTCCACAGTAATATGTGTGTAGCAAGAGGTAAACTAATTGTTATTCATGTTTTTGCAGGTATCTTGATGGCACTGTTCTTCGGTCTGATTTTTGGTTATCTTGTGCTTTTGCTTTGGAATAACCTGCTGCCGGATATCTTTGGCTGGAAGGAGATTACCTACTGGCAGGGCGTGGGCTTAGTTATTATGTTCCGGCTGCTATTCGGCTCCCATAGCTGTTATACGCACGAACCGAAATGGAGAAGCAATACGGTTCAGGAGGACGGCTATTCCTTTCCAGACCAAGCCAAACAGGACGAATATTATCAGGCTTGGTGGGAGCAGGAAGGCCAGGCGGCTTTTCGCAGGTATGCAGAGAAACAAGGCGGTAAAACAGAGTAATTACATAGTTAAGACATTATAATAGGAGGGCTAAACATGATTGACGACAAAATTATCGAGGCATTTCATCTGATGTGGGGCAATTTTCCTGAGCCGGTTATGCTGGTGCACAAAACCCGCGAAATCCTGGCGGTAAACGAGGCCTGCCGCCTCGTTGGCGGCACGGCCGGGATAAAGTGTTCTTCCATAGGTTCACCGGAGCGGCACAAACGCTGTCTTGCCAACCAGGCGCTGGCATCGCAGCAAGCCAGTTACTCGAAAGGAGAGTCAAACGGGAAAACCGTAATCGGTTACTGGATTCCGGTTACCGGCCAGCCGGACATTTATGTTCACTTGGGTGTGGGAACCACAATTGATTATGATCAATATAAAGTTTAGCCGGCAAGCTGGTCTTTTAGAAATTTCCAGCCTGTAAGGCGGCTTGCCAGCGAAAAATACCCGGGCTTTACTGAGATAGTAAAGCCCGGGTATTTGGTATTAACCTATCTTGATCAAAACCTACCATTCGGTCCGGATGCTTAGATCGGCCTTTCGCTGAGCCTCGCCTACTTTAAACAGGCGATAGAGAATATACAAAGCGGCATACCAGACCGGAGCTACATATAAAGCGACCAGGTTATCATGGTCGTAGCCCATGCCCAGTGTTACGGCAACCATAAATGCCCCGACAATATAATTGGCGTACGGATAGAACGGCATCGGATACTTAAGCTTGGCAATCTGATCAGGGGTAAGGCTTTTTCGCCATTTGAACTGAATGTACATAATCAGCGACCAGGTCCACATACAACCGGTTGTCGTGATGGCCGACATGTAATAAAATACATTATCCGGTGACACATAATTTAAATATACGCCAATCAGGCAAACCGCGCCGGAGAACAAAATACCATTTGCGGGGACCCTGCTGGCGGAAAGTTTGCCTAAGAAGGCCGGCGCCTCATTTCTCAGGGCCAGGCCATACAGCATCCGACCGCAGACATAGATGCAGCTATTCAGGCAGGACGCCGCCGAAGACAGAATGACCAGGTTTATGATCGAGGCGGCATAGGGAATACCGGCCTTCTCAAAGATCATGACGAAAGGGCTGACACCTTTGGGCAGCGTGTCATAGGGGAAGATGGCCAGGATAGCTACCATGGAACCGACATAGAAGATTAATACCCGCCAGAACACCTTATCGATCGCGGATTTGAGGGAACGTTCCGGATCGGCGGCTTCACCGGCGGTAATCCCGATTAGTTCCACGCCGGAATAGGCGAAGACGACCATAACAAAGGCCATAGCCACCCCCGTCCAGCCAAATGGCATAAAGCCGCCGTGCGACCACAGATTGGCAAAGCCGATAGCCACGCCGCCGTTGCCGAAGCCAAAGAGAATCATTGCAAACCCTACTACCAGCATGGCGATAATGGTTACAACCTTGATCAAAGCAAACCAGAATTCAAATTCACCATAGTACTTAACGGCAATTAGATTAACAATCATGATAATACCCAGGCAAAGAAGGGCGGGGACCCACTGCTCAAGATCGGCCGCCCAATATTTCATATACATACTGACTGCCGAAATTTCGCACATTGCCAGTACAACCCATTGATACCAATAGTTCCAGCCAGTGATAAAAGAAACCAGCGGACCGCAGAACACCCGGGCGTAACCGGCAAAGGATGAGGCAACCGGATTTTCCACAGCTACCTCGCCCAGGGCCCGCAAAACGAAGTACATGACAACACCGCCAAGGGCATAAGCCAGGGTAAGCGCCGGTCCGGCCAGCTTGCTTGCCTGGGCAGAGCCCATAAACAGGGCAACGCCAATGACGCCGCCGATAGCAATTAGCTGTATATGCCTGTCTTTGAGATCCTTTTTGAGATTTTCTTTTTCCAGGCTGAGCATTTTCTCATTCATTTGATTTCGCCTCCTCTTGTGTTTATATAAAAAGACGCTCATCAACAATCAGCCCGATTGTTGACAAGCGTCTTTGCTTGCAATAAAAGCTCTTATGAAAAAATTATCTGGATTCGGCAGCCGCGCGCAGAATACTTTGTTCCAGCACCGTTAGTCCCCGGTCCAACTGCTCGTCGGTAACTACCAGGGGGATCAGCAGACGAATTACATTACTGAAAATCCCGGCGCTAATCAGCATGACTCCTTGCTCCAGACAATACTTCACAATCCTGGCGGTCATTTCTTTGGCCGGCTCTTTGGTCTGGCGGTCTTTAACCAGTTCGATGCCAATCATGGCGCCAATGCCGCGCACATCGCCGATAGTCGGACATTTTTCCTGCAGGGCTTTCAATCTGGTCAACGTAGTGTCGCCGATTCTTGCAGCCTGGCGGCAAAGCTGTTGTTCCTCGATCAGCTTGATGGTCTCCAGACCAGCCACACAGGCCAGCGGATTGCCGCCGTAGGTGCCGCCGATGTTACCGGCGTCTGGGGCGTCCATGTACTCGGCTTTGCCTGTCACCGCGCTTAAAGGGACACCGGCCGCGATGGACTTGGCCGTGGTCATGATGTCCGGTTCAACCCCCCAGTTCTCGACCGCAAACATTTTGCCTGTCCGGCCAAAACCGGTTTGTACCTCATCGGCAATAAGCAGTATTCCTTTTTTCTCACAGATGGCTTTAAGGCCTGGCAGGAATTCACGCGGCGGCACTATGAAACCGCCTTCGCCCTGAATAGGTTCAATAATCATGGCGGCAATGTGTTCGGCATCAATTTCGGCGGTGAAAAACCGCTCAAAGTTTTCCAGACAGTGCAGGCCGCAGGCCGGATAGACAGAGCAATAATGACAGCGGTAACAGTAAGCCGAGGGGACTTTGTAGATCTCCGGCGCCAGCGGTCCGAACCCATATTTGTAAGGCTTAACCTTACTGGTAAGGCTCATGGTCATAAAGGTACGTCCGTGGAACGCCGCTTCGAAGGCGATGATGCCTGTTCGTTTGGTTGCATGACGCGCAATTTTTACTGCATTTTCCACCGCTTCGGCGCCGCTGTTGGCAAACATGGTTTTTTTCGGTGCAGAGCCGGGCATCAGGGAATTGAGCTTTTCCGCCAGCGCCACATAAGGTTCGTACATGGCAATGGCAAAGAAGGAATGAAGCAATTGGTCGGCCTGCTGTTTGATGGCTTTTACGACCGGTTCCGGGCAATGTCCAACATTTAAGACCCCTACGCCCGCATAGAAGTCCAGAAATTCCCGGCCGTCCACATCTGTTATTACAGCGCCGCTGGCTTTTTCTACAAAAACCCCGGTCGAGTTGGCAATTCCGCGGGGAACTGCACTGTTTTTCCGTTCAATCAGTGCATGCGCTTTTTTGGGTGAAGTATTCATCGTGTGCCCTCCCTAACATAATAATCAAAAAGCGCTGGTTATATATCCTAAAAGATATACATTCAGCGCCGTTGCTAAATGAATTATTCAACTGTAACTATAGTCAAATAGTACCAGATACAGGGAAGAGCGTCTATGTGAGCCTATCACAAACTATCCTGCCAGCCTTTGTGCATGGTTTATATGCCACTGTCCAATTGATGACCGACGATAACCCCCAGTTGCAAGGTTAGCCGGTCGTAGGGGTCTGTCAGATTTCTTCCGGAGATTTCCTCAATTTTCTTTAGCCGGTAATCCAAGGTATTGCGATGCACAAACAGCCGTTTTGCTGTTTTGACGGCGTTGCAGTTTTCTTCAAAATAAACAAACAGGGTGCTTACCAGTTCCATATGATGCCTGGTGTCATATTCCTGGAGCGGTTCAATGACCTCCCGATAATACGCAGCCAGCTTTTCAGGCTCCATTTCAAATAATAATTTATAAATACCCAGTTGTTCATAGACACAAACCGGTTTGGCGGCAGGCTGCTGTGCGGCAAAGCGCAGTGCCTTGGCAGCCTGCGCATAGCTCTGCCGGGCGCCCGGCAAACTTTCAAACCGGTCGCCCAGACCGGCCGATACGGTCAGACCCGGCAGCTTATCAGCCAGTTTTGCCAGTATTCCGGTTACGATTTCAACATTTTTAAGCGTGCCTGCAGTTTTATCCTCATGCGGCATGAGTACGATAACATCGTCAACCCGCAGCATAGCCAGAGTTTTTTTACCATGCACTGCGAGGACATCACGGACGATTTGTTCAAAACGTATTTTCAGGGCCACCAGATATTTTTCATCTTTGGCTTTTGGTTGCCGGGCGAATTCAAGTAAGCGGGAGGGGCTTATAATAGCAATCTGATGGGGTTGACTCAAATCATAGTCATAATAAGCCGCCCGCTGACCAATGACTTCGGGGTCTGGTGCGGGGTGGAACAGTAACTGCTCCAAAAAATCGGTTATGGACCGTTCCTCAGTCTGTTTTAAAATAATATGACGGCAGATATCGCCGGTGACTTCAACCAGTTTTACCTCCCAGGGGAGTTCAAAAACAGGGAAACCGGCCTGATCGGCCAGCGTTATAACCTCGGCGGGCACTTCCTTGATATACGGTCCTACATTGACAATAATGCCGGCCAGTTTCTTCCTGATAATGCCGCGCACAATTTCTTTCAGCTTATTAATATCGCCATTCAAGCCGATGCCGGTTATAATTAAGAGTTCGCCGCCCTGAACCCAGGGGAGGACGTCAGGCAAATCGATAAAGTGCACCCAGCGCACGCGGCGGTCCAGCCCCGTGCTTCCGGCTACAAGGGTAAGCTTCTTTAAAGAAGGCAATGTGCATATTTCCCGGCAACTGATCATAACTGGCACCTCCCGTGCGCTGTGCGTGCTTAGTCTTTAAAATTTGAATACAATCAGCTTTTCTTCCGTCATTTCTTTTACCGCATACTGGGGGCCTTCTTTGCCGATCCCGCTTTCCTTGATGCCGCCATAGGGCATATTATCCGTCCGGAAAGTAGCCCCGTCATTGATGATGACGCCGCCTGTTTCAATTCTGACGGCGCATAATCTGGCGATGTCCAACGATTGGGTAAATACGCCGGCCTGCAAGCCGTACACTGAGTTATTTACCTGGTCAATAGCCTCCTCAATGGTGTCGTAGGGGATAATGGAGAAAATCGGTGCGAATGCTTCCAGGCAGACTACGTTCATATCAGGGCGGACATCGGTCAGGATGGTAGGCTCAAACCAGGAGTCACGCCGTTTTCCCCCGGTCAGCACCCTGGCTCCCTGGGCAACAGCCGCCTGAATCCACTCTTCGGTTCTGGCCGCTTCTTCCATGCTAATCATGGGGCCCATATCAGTAGCCGGATCCAATGGATCACCGATAACCAGTTTTTGCGCATAAGCCACCGCCCGGTCGCAAAATTCCTGATATACACGGCGGTGGACATATACCCGCTGGCAGGAGATACATACCTGGCCGGCATTGGCGAAGGCATATTTAGCGCATAGTTCGGCCGTTGCCGGTATATCGGCGTCGTGATGAACAATATTGGCTGAATTAGAACCTAATTCCAACGCTACCCGGCGAAAGCCTGCATTGTTAAGTAAGGTTTTGCCGACTGACGGACTGCCGGTAAAGCTATAGAAACCAATCCGCTCGTCGGCGGTCAGCAGCTTGCCTACCTGGGACCCTGAGCCTGTAACGAGATTAAGGTAGCCGTCAGGCAAGCCGGCTTCAGCAAAAATCTCACATAAGAGAATGCCTGACAGAGGGGTTACTGTTGCCGGTTTGTATACAACCGCATTACCTGCCGCTATGGCTGGACCAATTTTGTGACAGGATAGATTGAGCGGGAAATTAAACGGAGTAATAGCGCAGACAATTCCTACAGGCAGCCGCATGGTAAAGGCCCAGCGATTCTCGCAGCCAGGCGCGCCGGCCAGCGGCACCATTTCGCCGGTCAGACGTTTGGCTTCCTCGGCGGAAAGAATAAGCGTCTGCTCTGCCCGGGCCACTTCAGCCATAGCTTCTTTAATGGGTTTACCCACTTCCTGCGAAAGAATTTCCGCCATTTTCTTTTGATTTTGTTTAAGCAGCTGACTGGCCTTCAGCAGAACTTCATACCGCTTATAAGGCTCCATTTTAATTGTCTTAAAAGCTTTCTCGGCGGCATTTACCGCTTGTGTTACCTCAGCTTCACCAGCTACCGATATACGGGCAATTTCCTTGCCTGTGGCCTTGCCGGTCACACTGAGCTTTTTCTCGGTAACAAGCCACTTGCCATCAATAAATAAACCATATTCCTGCATGCTAAATTCCTCCCTGTCCGGATTTATTGAGAATGTATCCAATGACTTAGCTTCAGATGGGGTTAAAACCCCGCCTGAAGCTAAGTCGACTTTATCATAGACAATGAAGACTGAAACATAATGTGTTTTGGGCACATTATGTTTCAGTCTTCATTGACTCGGTATTCCTAACAGGAATATCTATGACTTTTTCAGAATAACAAACTTTTTCCAGTCAGTCAACGAAAGACCGTTGTGATATCTTCATAATTCGACGATGTTTATCTATGCATATTTCACAAATAAAATAAAAGGACAGCGGATTGCTGTGATAGAGCAGACGATGTTTTAGCTTGATTTTCCCTTGGGAATTTTATACTATAATACTATTGGACGGCAGCCTGGTTGTTCTATACTTTTTATTTAAATGAGGTGATTGTTTTGAAAAAAATTATTTGTAGTTTTCTGTGCCTGTTTGTGCTTTTTAGTTTTGGCGTGTGCGCCGCCTCGCCGGTGGACAGCAATGCTACCGCGGCGGTTGCCTTGTATATTGATACATCAGGACATTATGTACCGGGAATGGATATTTTGAATAAAGCGCTTAATGAAGTCATTCGCTTCAAGGTCAATGCGTTATTGTTAGGGAGTGAAGTTCAATCCGGCAATGAAGTGCTGCGGGACCTCAGCCGGTGCAACATCAGCTCAGGCAGCGACGCTACCGCCGAAGCGCTGGCGGCTTATGGCAGCATGCGCCACGTTAATAATATTATCCTGCTATCGGTTCGCCCCCTGGATGTGGCCATTGACTTAAAACTATACTCTGCTGTAAATAATTCATTTATTGTTGATAAAACCATTACCCGCCCTGACGGCACGGAAGCGCTGTCCACAGTGGAGGCTTTGTCCAATATGGTCGGGGACGAAGTGGACCAGGCGCTGCAATTAGTAAAGAAAACAGTAGCCACTTTGGAAGCGGCGCAAAGCTAGGCTACACCCCGGAACAGCGAAGATTTTAAGGGCCATGACGCAGAAATGCCGCGTCATGGCCTTTTATTGTTTACTGATCATCCTTAGATGATATAATAAGAAAAAATGCAATCGTATAACATAAACAGCGGAGGTAATACCATGACGGCGAAACTTTCTTTGCAGGCCGCGCTGGCTGATCCGGCGCAATTGTCGGTAACCTGGGAACTGGTGCCCGGGCGGGGCGCACGGGAGAAGGCGCAGGAACATCTGGTGAGAATGGCTGAACTGGCTGCTAAGGATGCCAGAATTAATGCTGTGACTATTACTGATAATCCGGGAGGAAAATCGGCGATTACGGCCTACGCCATGGCTGTCGAGGCCAAACGGCTGGGGATTGATCCGCTTGTCCATTTTACTACCAAGGACAAAAACCGGAATGCCCTGGAAAGCGAACTGTACGCCCTGGACAGAGCCGGGATTGAAAATTTGCTGGTAATGACCGGCGATTATCCGGTTAAGGGATATGCGGGGAATGCTAAGCCGGTGTTTGATTTTGACGCGGTGCATGCCCTAAGGCTGATTGTAAAAATGAATGACAGTGCCTATACCAAGCTGGCGCCCACACATTTTTTTGCCGGCGGCGTTGTTTCCCCGTTTAAATCAACCGAAGGCGAAACCATGGCCCAGTATTATAAACTCCACAAGAAAATCGTCAATGGCGCCCGATTTATCATTACGCAACTCGGTTATGACGCCAGGAAGTTTGATGAACTGAAAAAATATGTCGCAATAAGCAATCTGACGGTGCCGCTCATCGGCAATATCTTCATTCTGTCACTGCCGGTGGCCAGGCTGATGAACAAGAATCTGATTCCCGGCTGTGTGGTGACCGACTCCCTGGTAGCCCGGCTGGAGGAAGAGGCTGCTCACAGCAATAAAAGGGAATTGCAGCTTGAGCGGGCGGCCAAGCAGTATGCCGTGCTTAAAGGCTTGCAGTATGAAGGTGTTAATATCGGCGGTCACGGCCTCGATTACAATGATGTGCAATATATTATGGAAAAAGGCGAAGAATTAAGCGCTAACTGGCAGGATATCGCAGCGGCCGAATTTAATTATCCCCAGGCCGGCGGTTTTTATTTCTTTGAACAAGATGCGGCGACCGGGCTGAATACCTGTCAGCCTGTCGACAGGAGACAGACTGGCCGGGGAAGTTCCTCGCTGAAGCAATCAATGATGGACATGGTGCATGAAGCGGCGTTTGATCAAAAGGCGCCACTGTATCCTGTTAACAAGGCCGTCGCCCGCTACATCGATAAATCCTGGTTGAAAAAACCGTTCACCCTGGCTGAGTACACCACTAAAACCATCACGAATGAATGCCGCTTCTGCGGCGATTGCGCCATGCACGAACTTGGTTTCATCTGCCCTATGTCACAGTGCCCCAAGCAGCAACGCAACGGCGCCTGCGGCGGCAGCCGCGACGGGTGGTGTGAAGTCTATCCCGGCAAGCAGAAGTGTATTTATGTACAAATGTATGAGAACTTTAAAAGACATGGCAAGGAAGAACGAATGAAGGAGAAATACATGCCGCCCTGCAACTGGGACCTGCACCGGACCTCCTCCTGGCTCAACTATTTCAATGACCGGGATTATAACAATAACAAGGATTAAAAGGCAAGGCAAAAGGCTTGCGTTACTTTGCTTCAGCCATAGACCGGAGATCTTCGCAGACATGATACAACTCGGAGACCATATTTGTAATTGACTGAACGGCGGTACTTTGGCCAGCGGTTATGGCCGCTGTCTGCTGCGTGTTTTTGATGACGGCTTCCATCGAAGCCGTCAACTGCTGCAGCATGGCTTTGATATCTTTGGCAGACTGATTGCTCTGATCTGACAGTTTGCGTACTTCTTCCGCGACAACACTGAAGCCGCGCCCGTGTTCGCCTGCCCTGGCGGATTCTATAGCCGCATTTAAGCCTAACAGATTGGTCTGGCTGGCGATTTGCTGAATAGTTGTTATAATTTTACCGGTATTATTGACATCTGTGGATGCCTTACCGGATAGATCGGCGACTTTTTGCATGGTAGCCGCGAACTCTTGCTGCGCACTTTCTAACTTGTGCACAGTATCCGCAATTGTGCTTATCGAATCACTGGCCCGGATTACTTGGCCGCGCAGATTGTTCTTATTCTCTTTATCCGCCAATTCCATGCGGACTAAGCCGGCGGCGATTTTTACCACCGGCCGCACGATTTCCGGATTGCCTGTTATACCAAATGTCCCGATGCGCTCGCCCCGAAAATCAATAGGCAAGTTTACGCCTGCTTTTACACTACCATCCGGTTTCTGTTGCTCCTCTTCCAGAGAGATGATGATTTCGTCAAGATTTTCCCTGAGAATTCTTTGTGAGCCACTGTGGGTTAACCCAATTCTCGATGCGGCCTTAGCGGCAATAATCTCTCCTTTATTATTACATACAATGGAAGAGTAACCTGCCTCAGCAAAGATAAAGTTAATAATACGGTTAGCGATATCAGCATCCAACGAACAACACCTCCACAAAATTAAACAACTTTTTATGACGAGTCTTATAGGTCTTGGTTTGCAACTGTAAACAGACCCGGAGCATTGGTTACAAGCGGTTGAATAATTATTTGACAAACAAGGGACATACACCTGTAAGATTCTATAGTCCTCAACAAGAATTTTTCTTGGATGATGTTGTTGGAATGGCGTATTTTTCACAATACAAAGCGCAAGCGTTTTATCCGGCGGCTAACCTTCATATGGGGCTAAAACCCCATGAAGGTTAGCCTGCTTTATTCTCGCAAGGTGCAAGGATGTTAAAACTGGCCCGTACTTTTTATAGTTCGGGCCAGTTTGCTTGCTGCGGGCATTCGTTCATATTTAATTCATTATAAGTTGAGATATTCTTCCAGACAAACGCCAAGTTCATAAATATGTTTGGCGTACTCCAAGCCGACATAACGAAAATGCCATGGTTCATAGTCAATATTTGTTATAGCTTCCTTGCCGTCATCATAGCGGAGAATGAAACCATATTTCCAGGAGTTTTTGCGCAGCCAGAGGCCTTGCGCAGTGTTGGCAAAATCATAATTCAGCACATAATCGCGGTCCAGGAAGCTCTTTAAGGTAAAATCAACAGCCAAACCGGTCTGATGCTCACTGGCGCCGGGCGGGGCCACCAGCTTTTCCGCCATAGCTTCGGCCTTTTCCTTGTACTCTGACCGCAGGCTGGCGATTTTGTTGGCATGTACGGCGACCTGGGTTTGATAAGAACGATAGCCGCTGTAAACAACAAGCCCCTGTATGCCTTCGCGTTCGGCGCCGTCCAGCATAGCCTGCAAAGCGACAGCCGCCGGCTGGCGCAAATATACGCCATGGATGGCGCGTAAGTCGGCAGGTTCCTGGCCGGCGCCCATACGGACAGATTTATTGACCAGAATTAATTCCGGCAGGTTTTTATCAATAACCGGCTTCGTCAGGAGGGGGGCCTGGCCAGGAACTGCTGCTTCCGGGGAGGCTTCTATTGCTTGGCTGGCAGCCGGAACTCCCTGACCGGGAGACTGATAGAGTATATAACAGGCTAACGGCAAAATAATGCCTGTGAAGGTAATGAGCAGAAATATAAAACGTCGCTGAAATAGAGTCATAACCATGACCTCAATCATTCTAGGAGTTTGTTTCAAAGAGTCTTCACTATATACTATAGCAAACTTTGCGGCGATAATGTTATTTTTCTTACAGATTTTAGACTTTTCACAGCAGGAAAAAGCTTCCGGCCAAATAGCGCGGAAGCTCGGCGCAAGTTGTGCTTTATTTATCCGACGACTAACCGGCTCCAATACCCCCGCTTCCACAAGTGGGAGTTATACCCCTACGGGCACAGGCGAGCGGCTAAGTCCCTGGATAAGGGTAACTAACCTTCAGATGGGGTTAAAACCCCACCTGAAGGTTAGTCTACTTTATAATGAATCTTTGAAGAATAAAATTATTTAAAGAAGTTGTAAAGCGGAAGGTTTTTGACTATATTTAGCGAATAATTTCTATAAAATGACAAAATTCTGCAAATAACAAAGGCGGGTGTGGATAACCATGAGTATGCGGCCAGTCCAAGCGGATATTTTAGCTCTTCCCGGCAATTACCAGCAATTTTACCAGGAAGTAGTGCGCTTTATTCCCCAAAACCGTATTTTCGCCGATCCAATACGAACACTGGCCTATGGCGTTGACGCCAGCCTTTACCGTATTAATCCCAAATTGGTTGTGAAGATCCGGACACCGGAGGAAGTCGCGGAAATTTTCAAAATCGCCGACAGACTCAAAACACCGGTTACCATTCGGGCCGCCGGCACAAGTCTGTCCGGCCAGGCGCTCACTGATTCGGTACTCCTGATCATGGGCGGAGGCTGGAGTCAGTATCATATTGACGATCAGGGTGGGACCATCATGCTGGAACCGGGGATTTTGGGGGCTGAAGCCAATTATTATCTAAAACCGTATGCCCGGAAGATAGGCCCGGACCCAGCCTCCATCAATTATGCCATGATCGGCGGTATTGCCGCCAACAATGCCAGTGGCATGTGCTGCGGTACAGCCGATAACAGCTATAAAACGATAGCCGCCATGAAAATCATCTTTGCTGACGGGGCATTCTTAGACACGGCCGAACCTGAGTCATGCCGGGTATTTATTGACCAGCACCCGGACTTGATAGCCGGCATAGCGGCCATCCGCGACGAAATTAACGCTGATGTAGAGCTCCGGGACAGTATTATCCATAAATTTAAAATTAAAAATACCACCGGTTATGGTATCAATGCTTTTGTCGATTATCATAACCCCATAGATATTATCAGCCACCTGATGATTGGTTCTGAAGGAACTTTAGGATTTATTGCCGGCGTGACGTATAGGACAGTCGTGGAACATGCCCATAAAGCATCGGCGCTCATGATCTTTCCTGATATTAAGCAGGCCTGTCTGGCGGTAATGCGACTCGAGCGTCCTTTGGTTGCCGCCGCCGAATTACTGGACCGTACTTCACTCAAATCGGTTGAGGATAATGCCGGCATGCCTGCCTATCTGAAAGAACTGGATGAGCAGGCGACGGCGCTGCTGGTGGAAATCAGAGCCCTTGACCGGGCCACGCTGGAAGAAAGCATAAAAAGCACTGTCGACCGTTTGGCTGACATACCTGTTGTGTTGCCCATTACCTTTACCGATATCAAGGCTGAATATGAACAATTGTGGAAAATCCGCTCCGGCATTTTTCCTGCAGTCGGCGGCATTCGCCGCCAGGGAACTTCAGTTATCATTGAGGACATTGCTTTTCCCAAAGAAGTGCTGGCCGATGCTGTTCTAGCCCTGCGGGAATGCATGAACCGGCATGGTTATGAAGATGGCATAATATACGGTCATGCCCTGGATGGGAATGTTCATTTTGTCTTTACCCAGACGTTTGATGGCCCGGACGATGTCATACGCTACCAAAACTTCATTAACGAAGTATGCAGTATGGCAGTGGAGCGCTTCGACGCTTCCCTTAAAGCCGAGCATGGCACAGGCCGCAATATGGCTCCCTTTGTCGAATTGGAGTGGGGACAAAAAGCTTACAGATATATGAAAGAAATTAAGCGGATATTTGATCCGGGCAATTTGCTTAACCCGGATGTTGTGATTACGGATAATCCCAGTGTATATCTGGAAAATTTGAAGTTGATGCCGCCGGTTAATGAGATTGTCGACAAGTGTATGGAGTGCGGTTTCTGTGAAATTAACTGTCCGTCCCTGCAACTGACAAGCAGCCCGCGGCAGCGTATTGCCACACAGCGGGAAATTGTCCGCCTGCGGGCTGCCGGTACTGATCCTGACCGGCAGCACCGGCTGGAGCGGGATTATGTCTATTTCGGTGAAGAAACCTGCGCAACCGACGGATTATGCCAAACAACCTGCCCGCTGGCCATTAATACAGGGACTTTTACTAAGCATTTGCGCTTTACACAGACCACGGCCAGAGGACGCAACATTGCCAAATTTGTCGCCGGGCATTTCCAAGGTGTGACCTCTCTGGCCAAGCTTGGGCTGGCCGGTGCGCATCTGGCGCATACCGTTTTAGGTACATGCACCTTTGAAAAAGTAACAAGAACAGCCAGGTCCGTTAGTGGCGGCAGAATTCCCAAATGGAGTAAATGGCTGCCCAAGGCCAGTGCCAGCCTTGGCTTTTTGCCGGCTTCCCGGGATTCTGACCGCAAAGTTGTCTATTTTCCCAGCTGCGTTAGCCGGACTATGGGACCGGCAAGGGAAGATAAGGATCAGCGTTCGCTGCACCAGGTTATGCTGTCGCTCTTAAACAAGGCAGGCTATACTGTTATTTATCCCCCGAAAATGGAGGAAATGTGTTGTGGTATGCCACTCGAAAGCAAAGGCTATTTCGCCGCGGCTGACGAAATGAGCGCCGCCCTGGAAAAAGTGTTGCTGGCCTGCAGCAATAACGGCCAATATCCTGTACTGTGCGATACCAGTCCTTGCGTGTACCGGATGAGGCGGGTAATGGATAAAAAGCTGACAATCCTCGATACTGTCGAGTTTATTCATGACCATTTGTTGGACGAATTAGATATTAGAAAGTCGCCGGAAACAGTAGCCGTCCATGTAACCTGCAGCGCCACAAAAATGGGTCTTACCGAAAAGTTCCGGTCCATTGCAGAAACTTGCGCAGCCAAGGTGATTATGCCCGAGAAGGTAAAGTGCTGCGGCTTTGCCGGCGACAAGGGATTTGAGATTCCTGAGCTTAATGAATCAGCGTTGGAACACCTGAAAGAAGCGTTGCCTGCCGACTGTGGTTGCGGTTATTCCAACAGCCGTACCTGCGAAATCGGTCTGGCGGATAAAAGCGGTATCAGTTATCAGTCCATTGCGTATCTGGTTGACAGGTGTTCTTTGGGAGGAAAGAATAGCTAACAGATATTACAGAAAGGATTCTTATCATAAAAAGCACGAAACTCCTGCTAATTTTTGTTCAATTTGGCAGGAGTTTTGCATTTTTGTGCTAAAGTAATATATATAGTGTAAAGCTAATAACTACTACCTGGAATTCATGTTTCAAATTTGAGAAATTAAAATAAAAGGCGGTTAATTACTAATGAAAAAACCATTATTTATCGGTTCTGCAGTGGCGATTGTGACTCCCTTTACCGAAAATGGCGTAGATTATGAGACCTTGGCTAAACTAATTGAGTTTCAAATTAAAGGCGGCTCAGACGCCATTGTAGTCTGTGGCACCACCGGCGAAGCTTCCACCATGCCTGATGATGAGCATATCGCCGTTATCAAATTTGCGGTGGAAACCGTCAATAAGCGTGTTCCCGTCATTGCCGGCGCCGGCAGCAATGATACCCGGCACGCTATAGAATTAACGAAAGCGTCGGAAGCGGTCGGCGCAGACGGGATACTGTCGGTTACTCCCTATTACAATAAAGCTACCCAAAAAGGATTATATGAACATTTCAAGGCCATTGCCAATAGTGTCAGCATCCCAATTATTTTATACAATGTGCCCAGCCGGACCAATCTGAATCTGAATCCCGAAACGGTAAAGGCCTTGGCGGAACTGGACAATATCATCGCGGTTAAGGAATGTAATCTTGGACAGGTAGGCGATATTGTCAACTTGTGCGGTGAAGACTTTGCCGTGTACTCCGGTGAAGATGCTAACATTCTGCCGGTATTGTCTTTGGGCGGGAAAGGTGTTATTTCCACAATGGCCAACGTTATCCCGCAAGATACGCATGCCATGGTTGAAAAGTTCTTCCAGGGGGATATCAAAGGGGCTACCAGACTGCAGCTAAAAGCGCTCAATCTCATCAAGGCTTTATTCAGTGAAGTGAATCCTATTCCTGTAAAAGCCGCTGTGAATTTGCTGGGTTTTGAGGCCGGACAATGTCGGATGCCGTTAACTGAACTAAGTGACAGCAATCTGGAATATCTCCGCGCCGAGATGAAAGCGTATGGCTTGATTTAAAAAAAAGATGCATCGGAACCCCCATTTGCTGTTGGCTGACGGTGAATGGGGGTTTTTGCCGGAATACAGGCTATTATGGCGATTAATTTGAAAATTCGACAAGTGAAATTGATCACTTGACAGGATGTACTATCATACATTACAATTAAGAAAAAAATACTGATTATATACTTTATATATAGTTGAGTCGTCGCAGACTTTCTCGCAAGCAATAATTTGTGAGAAGGTCTTTTTTTTTGGGTTATTTTGACTAAACCTGCCAGGTAATCGCCGAAAACTAAGTTATTTGTACAGGAAGGGAGTATTATTATGTCTGGACTTCTTGAATGTTTGTTGCAAGCGCTGTTGCCGATCGCTCGCATAACCGGCGGATATGCCACGATTACAGATAGGGAAGGTGTCCGGATCAGGACCGTGGATTCCGCAGGGCGGGAAGTCCAAACCCTGAAAGGCAAAATATATAATTTAGCCAGGGAAGCCGGCCAGAGCGGAAAAATGAGTGTTGGTCCTTCGCAAATTACCGAGGGAGCCGAAGCCTGGTGTTTGCCGCTAGGGGATTATGTACTGGCAGCAAGTAATTTTGAGCGGCTAAAATGCGAGGAAGAACTGGCGGAATCGCTTAAACAGGCCTTGCCCTTTATTGCCCGGGTCGCGGGCGGCGAAGCCGTGCTTTTTAACGAGGAAGGCCGGCGCATCGCCAGTGTCGGCGTAGATGGCCGCAACAATACTAACTATATTGGCAAAGTCAGTATCGCCGCTCAGCAAGCCATCCAGAGCCAGCGCCCGGTAATCGGTGAATCCATTTCCGGGATGGGAGCGGTGGCGGTCCGGATTCCCATAACCCGCAAGTTTGGCTTTGGTTTTAATAATGAACAGGGTGTGCTGCGCCAGCGCAAATTGCTGGAAGAGGTCAAAAAGTTTCAATATGCCCGGTATAATTTTACCGATATTATCGGCGCAAGTGAAGCTATAGAAAAGATGAAAAGCAGGGCAGCGTTTGTTGCCAACGGCATATCCTCCATTATCATCTCCGGTGAAACCGGTACCGGCAAAGAGCTGTTTGCCCAATCCATCCACAATGCCAGCGAACGGCGAAGCAAACCGTTTATTGCCATTAATTGCGGGGCTTTGCCGGAATCGCTTATTGAAAGCTGTTTTTTCGGTTACGAAGAAGGCGCTTTTACCGGCGCAAAAAAGAAAGGCAGCCCGGGAGCTTTTGAGCAGGCCAATGGCGGGACCATCTTTCTTGATGAAATCAGTGAAATGGATTTCAATCTGCAAAGCAAACTGTTACGCGTCTTGCAGGAAAGAGAGGTAACCCGGATTGGCGGGGGCGAGCCGCTGAGGGTTGACGTACGGGTCATTGCCTCAACAAACCGGGATTTAGTGGAAATGATACATAACGGAACTTTCCGGAATGACCTGTATTATCGCCTGAATGTCGTAGAACTTAAGATTCCGGCTTTGCGGGAACGGTTGGAGGATATTCCGGCGCTGGTCAAGGTATTTATTAATGAATTCAATAATCTGCTGGGAAAATACGTTACCGGGATTTCTGATCGGGCCATATACCAGCTATGCCGGTATCAGTGGCCGGGCAATATCCGGGAACTTAAGAATTGCATTGAATATATCATGAATATTGTTAGTATCAACGAAAACACAATTGAACTGAGTCACTTGCCCCAGTACATTCACAGCGCATTATCACAGAGTAGGGAAGAGAAATATTTTGGTACATTAGCGGAAGCCGTTGCGGTTGCTGAAAGAGAGTCAATTATTGGAACTCTTAAGCATACCGGCGGCGCCAAAAGAGAAGCAGCCAAACTTCTGGGAGTCAGCACTACGACTTTGTGGCGCAAAATTGTCGAATTAGGGATTGAGACAAACATAAGCATCCGCTGAAGCGGTAGCCGTAATTGCGATTCTGGAAGATACATTACAAGAATGAAATATGTCATTGTTGGCCATTTTCACTGATTGTGGCCCAAAACGCCGGATGCATTTCAAGTTTGAAATGCATCTTTGTGTATCAAAAGGAAAAGGCGATTTTGCCCGCAAGAGAAAAAACGGCTGAACGCCCCGGTAAATAACGATTTGTCGAAATGAATGACAGTTGTTTACGCGGTTTCACCATGTTGGCATGATAATTGCGATTACTATTTAGCAAGTGAAATCAGGGGGTGGAACCATTCATGGAATTTACCTATTATAATCCGAAAAGTATGCAGGCTCTGGTCGACACTCTACAGGCTTTGCAAAATTATGTTATTTTGGCCGGCGGAACCGATTTGCTGGTAAAGATGAAAGAAAAGCTACTGCGGCCTATGCCGCAGGCAGTTGTTGATATAAATGGAATCGAGGCATTGCGGGAGATCAGGGAAGAAGGCAATTCTATCATGATTGGCGCTCTTGTCAGCCATAACGAACTCACAAAGTCGGCGCTTATCAATAAGAAAGCTGTTGTTTTGGCAGAAGCGGCAGAACTGGTCGGCTCGCCGCAAATTCGCAACAGGGGAACGGTTGGCGGCAATATCTGCAATGCCTCGCCGGCGGCCGATACCGTACCGGCTTTACTGGCGCTTGGCGCCAGAGTTAAGGTCAGTTATCAGGACGGCTTTCTGGAAATGCCGCTGGCCGAAGTATTCAAAGGCCCGGGTAGAACCTGTTTGGCGCCAGGACAATTTATCAGCTGTATAAAGGTGAATTCCCTGCAAGCCGATGAGGGGGCAGCCTTCTTAAAATTCGGCAAGCGTAAAGCCCTGGCCATTGCGATGATTAATTGCGCAGTATGGCTGAAACTGGACGGTGACGTCATTAGCGACGTGCGCATTGCCTTTGGTTCGGTAGCGCCTACGCCTATTCGACTGTATGAACTGGAAAAGTGGCTGCAGGGAAAACCGGCCACCAGTGCAGTGTTTGCGGAGGCAGGTCTGGAGGCTGCGCAACTGATTAAGCCCATTGATGATATTCGCTGTAAGGCGAGTTACCGTACCCGCCTGGCACGGGTTATTGTTTACCGAAGTTTAGTGGCGGCGGCCGAGCGAGCGCAAATGAGGTGTTCTTGTGAGTAAGACGTTAATAACATTTACCTTAAATGAGCAACCGACCAAAATCGAGGTAGAACCCAACCTGCTGCTGGTGGATATGCTGCGGGACCGTTTAGGGCTTACCGGCACGAAAATCGGTTGCGGGGAAGGCGATTGCGGGGCTTGTACCGTGCTGCTGGACGGAAAAACAGTAAACTCCTGTTTGATTCTGGCCGTTCAGGCTGACGGACATAACGTACTTACGGTGGAAGGCTTAGGCACTTATGACAAGCTTCACCCACTGCAGGAAGCGTTCATTGCCGAGGGGGCGGTGCAGTGCGGTTTTTGTACTCCTGGCATGCTGCTTAGCGCCAAATCGCTGCTAGATGAAAATCCCCAGCCCACACGGCAAGAGATAGCCAAACACATTTCTGGAAATTTATGCCGGTGTACCGGTTATGCAAAAATAATCAACGCCATAGAAAAAGTAGCCCACGGTCAGTAGGCTGGGAGGTGAGTGAATTGAGCCAGTATCGGGTTGTAGGTCATTCTGTGAAAAAGGTGGATGCAGTAAACAAAGTATTGGGGAAAGCTCAATTTGCTGCTGATATTCATTTCGACGGAATGTTGTATGTCAAAGTACTTCGCAGTAATGTGCCGCATGGCATATTAAAAGCGATAGATGTGGCGGAGGCTGAGGCATTGCCGGGTGTGGCGGCGGTTTTAACAGGCAGGGATGTACCGGGACCTAACAGTTCGGGCATGATTGTTAAAGATGAGCCGGTGGTAGTAAAAATCAATGAAAAAATCCGCAAAATCGGGGATCCGCTGGCCTTAATTGCCGCCGAGAGCGAAGTTTTGGCGGAAAAGGCGCTGGCGCTTATCAAAGTCGAGATCGAAGAGCTGCCGCCGGTTTTTGATCCGGTAGCTGCCATGGCTGAGGGCGCTCCCCGCCTGTATGCCGACGGCAATATTCTGTCTGTCCGCAAAATCCGCAGGGGTGATGCGGCAGCTGCTTTTGAAAAGTGTGCCGTGGTGGTCGAACACGAATACCGGACACAAATGGTCGAGCATGGCTATATTGAGCCTGAAGCAGGAGTTGCCAAACTGGACGGTGATGTGCTGACAATCTGGGTATCCACCCAGAATCCGCATTTTGACGCCCGCGAGGTGGCCCGCAATCTTAAGCTTGGCTTAGACAAGGTACGGGTCATTCAGGCTGTAACCGGCGGCGGCTTTGGCGGGAAACTGGATATCTCAGTGCAGATTCACCTGGGGCTTATTGCCGTAAAAACCCGCCGGCCGGTAAAGTTTGTCTACAGCCGGACCGAGTCCATTATCAATTCGGCTAAGCGCCATCCCTGCATAATCAAAATGAAGACAGGAGCCGATGCAGCCGGTAAACTGCTGGCGATGGAATGCTCCATCATCGGTGATACCGGAGCATATGCATCCTATGGGCCGGGAACGCTTACCCGGACAGCCGTACATGCAACCGGTCCGTATGAAATTCCTAATGTTATGATCGATGCCTATACGGTATACACCAATAACCCTACAGCCGGTGCGATGCGAGGTTTTGGCGTACCCCAGGTAGCCTTTGCCCATGAGTCGCAGATGGATATGCTGGCTGAGAAACTGGGGATATCACCGCTGGCGATACGTCTTAAGAATGCGTTTCGACCCGGTTCGGTTACGGCAACAGGAGCCACGCTGGAGCAGAGTGTCGGCATTGTGCCGACTCTGGAAAAAACGGCCGATGCCGCCGGAAAAGTAGTCGGCAGGCAAGCGGCAGAAAAGAGCACTAAGAAATACGGCGCCGGAATCGGCTCCATGTGGTATGGCATTGGCAACACCGGGCTGCCTAACCCGTCCGGGGCCTACGTAAACCTGCTGGATGACGGTACCGCCCTCGTACTGACCGGCTGCGCCGATATTGGTCAAGGTTCGGATACCGTTATGACCCAGATTGTTGCCGAGGAATTCGGCATTGATTTAGCAGATGTGCGTGTTGTTTCGGCCGATACCGGCATTACTCCTGACGGCGGGGCCTCTTCGGCCAGCCGGCAGACCTATATTTCCGGCAACGCCGTCAGGCTGGCGGCGCAGGAAGCAAAAAAAGTGATTATTGAAATGGCCGCGAGCATGCTGGGAGTGACTCCCGGTGAAGTGATAGTAGGATATAAAGAACTTTGTGTCCGGACGAACTCTCAGCAGTCGCAGTTTTTGACCGATTGCCAGAGCGAGTGCCGAATAGACCTGGGATTGCCGGCTCAGGGCAAAGGGCAGTCGGTATCGCTGGCAGATTGTATTGCCCAGTGCCGGGCTAAAGGCAAGCTTACTTTAGGGCATGGCTGGTTCAACCCGGATACTACCGGCCTAAATCCCGATACCGGACAAGGCCGCCCTTATGCCACTTACGCCTTTGCCACACAGATTGCCGAAGTGGCCGTAGATACCGAATCAGGTGAGATTGAAGTCATCAGGATCGTGGCCGCCCATGATGTCGGACAGGCTATCAACCCGGTTAATATTGAAGGACAGATTGAAGGCGGCTGTACCATGGGGCTTGGCTACGCGCTAACAGAAGAAATACAGGTAAACGAGGGCCGGATTCTGACCAAGAACCTGGCCACCTACCTGATGCCTACAGCGCTGGACGTTCCGGAGATACACCCCTATATAGTGGAAGAACTGGAACAAACAGGCCCGTTCGGAGCCAAGGGAGTGGGCGAGCCTACCCTGATCCCGACGGCGGCGGCAATTACCAATGCGGTTTACAATGCCATTGGCGTGCGTTTTACCGAATTGCCGATAACGCCGGAAAAAGTACTGGAACGACTGCACGCTATCGAAAATTGCAGCTAACGATTATTTCCACCAACAGGCGTGCCGGAACCAACCAATGATTGATGAAAAATAGAATTCAGCCTTTCATGTAAAGGTGTGGGGAGCCGGTTTGATTCCGGCCGCCGCAGCTATAGCCAACGACGTCTAAGCTGTGATCGGTGTAAACATACATTCATTGTCAAACCCTGGGGGTTAGCGATGATGACCGAGAGAAAGCTGACAACGGTGCAGCGAGACGGAGGCGATGCAGATAAGGATTAGTTGTAGATCTGAAGACTAAGACTATTCGAATTCTAAAAAAAATTGATCAGAGGTTTTATTATGAACAACAATGATGTTTCGGTAAGCGTGGCCGCCAGGCTTGACAGGCTGCCACTCTCTAAGTTTCATTACAAGCTGCTGACCATTAACGGTTGTGCCTGGGCTTTTGACGCTTTTGACGTTGGCTTGGTAACTTTTATTGCCACCGCCCTCATTCAGGCCTGGCATTTGAGTTCGGCCCAAGTGGGAATTTTACTGAGTTCAGGCTTGTTTGGCATGATGGTAGGGGCCTTCTTGTCCGGTCCGGCTGCCGACCGTTTTGGCCGTAAAGCTGTTTTTCAATGGACAATGCTGATTTTTTCCCTGGCTTCGCTGGCTTGCGCCTTTGCCTGGGACTTCACCTCGCTTATTTGTTTTCGCTTTCTGGTTGGTGTGGGGCTGGGCGGCGAGACCCCGGTTGTTACGGCGCTCATGGGCGAATTTATCCCGGCCCGGGACAGGGGAAAGGTTCAGGGGTTGATCAATACCTTCTGGGCTGTTGGCTGGCTGAGCGCCGCCGCTCTTTCCTATTTTATTATTCCCGGTATCCAGGAAGGCTGGCGCTGGGCTTTCGTAGCCGGTGCATTACCGGCGCTGTATATTTGGGTTATCCGCCGGAACCTGCCCGAATCTCCCCGCTGGCTGGCTCTGCAGGGACGGGATCAGGAAGCAGCAACTATCGTTGATACCATCGAGGCTGAAGTAGCAAAAACCAATACTATTCCCCCGGTCACCGCAGAAATTATGACGACTGTATCAGTAGATAAAAAAGCTTCTCTCGGCACCTTGTTCTCACCAGCCTACTGGCGAACCACAGTCATGCTATGGGCCTTGTGGTTTCTGGGAATGTTCGGCTATTACGGACTGTTTGCCTGGCTGCCGTCCCTGCTGGTGAAAGCCGGACACAGCATGGTTAAATCCTTCCTCTATGTGGTTATTATGCAGCTGGCGTATATCCCCAACCAAATCTTATGTGCCTACGGTATGGATAAATACGGCAGAAAACGCCTGCTGACAGCCAACCTGCTCCTGGCCGGCGTTGCCACAGTATTATTTGGCTGGGCTTTAGGTTATGGGGCCCTGGAAATCAGTCAGGTTGTCCTGTTAGGGGTTTTAACATCCTTTTTCGTATCAGGTATCTGGGGAATCACCTACACATATACGCCGGAGCTATACCCTACCGGCATTCGGGTTACCGGGACCAGTATGGCGGCCACCTGCTCGCGCATGGGCTCAATGCTGGCTCCGCTCGTCATCGGTTATGCGCTTAATTTTGTCGGCGTTTCCGGAGCTATTGCCATTGTGGCCGGCGCTTTTGTCCTGGCCGGCATTATTGTGGCGGCTCTGGGACAGGAAACCCGCGGGCGCAGTCTGCAATAACATAAATACGATCTGTCACCATTGGCGTTAAGGAATTAAGGCTGACACTGCCCGGTTCCGGCGCCGCAGCTATAGCCAAAGATGTCTAAGCTGTGACTGGTGTAGATATAGATTCCTGGCGTTATCTTTAAGAAGATGCGCAATGGGTATTTTAGGATGAGCAGCAACGGAGCCGCTGAATGGAGGCGATGCCAAAGGGGATTAGCAGGTGTAATCTTTACTAAGAAATGAGGAGTGGTTACATGTCTACTATTACAGAACGGTTGGGAAATTTGCCGCTTGGCAAGTTTCACTGGCGGTTATTGTTGATTATGTGTTTGGGTTGGGCCTTTGATGCCATGGATACCGGTATCATTTCGTTTGTTTTGCCTAAGCTTATCGCCGCCTGGAAATTAAGTCCCGCGCAAGTCGGCTTCATCGGCAGCGTCGGTCTGGTGGGGATGGCGATTGGCGCCATGTTAGGCGGAACTATTGCCGACTATATTGGTCGTAAGAAGGTCTTTGCCGCCACGCTGGTTCTTTACAGTTTGGGCACAGGCGCTTGCGGTTTGTCCTGGAACTATGAATCGCTGATCTTTTTTCGCTTCCTGGTAGGTTTTGGCCTGGGCGGGCAATTGCCTGTGGCTATTACGCTCATGAGCGAATATTCGCCTACCAATTACCGGGGGCGGATGATTGTGCTGTTAGAGAGCGCCTGGGCTTTCGGCTGGCTGGCAGCGTCGATTATTTCGTATTTACTCATTCCTAAGTACGGCTGGGAAGTGGCTTTCTATATTGGTGCTATACCGGCTTTGTATGTATTCTATCTGTGGCGGACGGTGCCGGAATCGGCCATGTTCCTGATGAAAAAAGGAAAAATGGAGGAGGCGCATGCGCTGGTATCCGATATTGAACGGCAGCTGGGTGTAACACCCGGACAAAAGCCGTCACTGGCTGAATCGCAAAGCGCAGCCAGCGCGCCGGCCTTCAGTGTTCTGCAGTTATTTAACGCAAAATATCTGAAGCGGACAGCTTGTCTGTGGATCCTGTGGTTCTGCATCGTATTCTCCTATTACGGCATTTTCCTCTGGCTGCCGACCTTGCTGGTTAAGGCCGGACATGACATGGTTAAGTCCTTTGAGTTCGTATTGTGGATGACAGTAGCCCAAATTCCCGGCTATTTTGCCGCCGCTGCCCTGGTTGATAAAATCGGCCGGAAGGCAACCATGTCCAGTTTCCTCTTAGGTTGCGCTTTTACTGCCTACATGTTTGGCAATGCCACTTCAGTCAGTGAAATTTATTTGTGGGGCTGCTTAATGTCCTTTTTCAATCTGGGTGCCTGGGGTATCTTATATACCTATACGCCGGAGTTGTATCCTACAGAAGCCCGTTCGACCGGTGTGGGCTGGGCAGCCGGTTTTGGCCGGATTGGCGGTATAGCAGCGCCGATGGTGGTTGCCGGCATGCTTACGGGTCCTGACAAAATTCCCCTGGTGTTTATGATGTTTACCGCTGTGTTAGTGATTGCCGCTCTGGATATGCTCATCCTGGGCGATGAAACCAAACAAAAAGTTTTGAATTAAGAATGTACAGGTAATGGAGAAGAGAACAGGCGGAGAAGGAACCCTTCTCTGCCCGCTCTCGACAAACTTAGGGGGTGGCTGAGAATGGCGAATGCAGTAATAACAAATATTGGTACTCTAGTTTCGGGAAATATCCACGAACCGCTTTTACAGGCTGACACCATAATTATTAAAGACGGTAAAATTGAAGCTGTGGGCGACAAAAAATTGATTGACGCTCTTAAGGCACATTCCGATGCATACAAACTCATTGATGCCGGCGGGATGACGGTAGTGCCGGGTTTGATTGATTCCCATGTGCACCCGGTTATCGGCGACTACACTCCCCGGCAGAAAATGGCTGATTTTATAGATAGTTCTCTCCACGGCGCCGTGACCACCATGATTTCGGCCGGCGAATGCCATACACCGGGCCGGCCGACCGATCCGGCAGGTGTAAAAGCCCTGGCTGTTTTAGCGCAGCGCTCTTTTCAGAAACAGCGTCCCGGCGGGGTCAAGGTCCACGGCGGGGCGGTTATTTTGGAACAAGGCCTGACCGAGGCGGATTTTGCCGAGTTAGCTGCCAATGGTGTATGGCTGGTGGGGGAAGTTGGCCTGGGATCGGTTAAAAAACCGGCAGAGGCCGCGCCCATGGTCCGGTGGGCTAAAGCACACGGGATGAAAGTAATGATGCATACCGGCGGCACCTCCATTCCCGGCAGTTCGACAGTAACGGCCGCCGATGTCTTGGAAGTCAAGCCGGATGTGGTTTCCCATATTAATGGCGGGCCTACAGCCATTTCGCCGGCCGAAGTTGACAAATTGATCAATGACAGTGAGTTAGCTCTGGAAATTGTCCAATGCGGCAATCCCAAAATAGCCGACCAGGTGGTACGCAAACTGGCAGGTAAGGGAAAACTGAACCGGATTATCTTAGGCAACGACGCGCCTTCCGGCACAGGTGTTATACCGCTCGGCATCCTTAGAACCATTACCCAGATCGCCAGCATGTCAAATATTCCGGCGGAAGCGGCCATTGCCATGGCTACCGGTAATACCGCCGCCGTGTATGGCCTTTCTACCGGTGTTATTGCTCCCGGTAAAGATGCCGATCTGGCTATTATCGATACACCGATGGGTTCTATCGGCAAAAATGCGCTGGAAGCTATTCAGGCCGGTGATCTTCCCGGTGTGGCTCTGGTCCTGATTGACGGGGAGATTAAAGTCAATAAGAGCCGCAATACACCGCCGGCGGCAGGCAAGGTAACCGTGGGGCAGGTGTAAGGGGGAAAATACGTGATTGTAATTGAGGAAAGTCTCTGTAAAGGCTGTGGACTGTGTATAAAAAACTGTCCTGCCGGAGCGGTAGCTTTAACAGATAAAATAGCCCGTTTGCGTTCTAACTGTAGCAGTTGCGGCGTTTGTTTGCGCGTGTGTCCCTGTGGCGCTATTTCCCGGAACGGAACTATCCCGGAAAAAGCTGTCGTTTGCCGGGCTTGTCCGGTCGAGTGCGCTATTCAGCCCGGTTTTGAAGGCGCTTGCCGCCGGTATACCAATATCAATGGCACTCTGGTGCGCAATCGCGAGTTGGTGCTTGCCAATGACCGCGCCGGTTATGCGTATCCGGAAGTACCTGACCGGCCGCTGATTACGGCCGTAGGGGCAGGGACTGAATACCCTTGCTGCAAGCCGGCGCCGCACATTGTTGCCGATACTGTCCAGGATATTGAGGTTGTTACCGTAGTTACCGAGGCGCCGCTTAGCTATAGCGGCATAAAAGTCAAAATAGACGCCAATATGCACATTGGGGCCGAGGGTGCGCGGGTACTTAGGGACGGAGCGGTAATCGGCATGGTGGATACCGAGGAGTATGGCGCCAAGATGCTCTCAATCGGCGGGGCCAACATCCTAAGCGGCAAACATGGCTTTGTTGCCGCCAGGACCATTGTCGGCCTGGCTAACGGTGAACGGATGACCTTGCAGGTGGAGAAAGGCAGCAGACTGGAGATCGCTGTTGGCGAACAACCGGTCATTGACGGCGTGATTCAGGAAAAAATGCGGGTTGGCTGCGGCAGCGCCACCATCGGCATGTTTGCTGCGCAATTAAGTAAAGTTGTTGATGAAGCCATCATCCTCGACCACCATGTCATTGGCCTGTTGACCGAACACCGGGCTGGCGAAGAAGTCGGAATGACTTACAGCGGCGTAGTGCCGAACGGCCGGAAAAGTACGCGCGGCCGCTATTTCGGCGAGCAGGGGCACGGCTGGGGCGGCACTGCCATCACCAGTTCGGCGGAGGCTGTTAGAGAGATCGATATGAACCTGGCCAAGGCGGGGATGCGGATCCTCGTCACTGAAACAACCGGACAGCAGGCCGGCTTATTGGAAGTACAGGCCGACGGCGCTGTCAAAGAAATACCCCTGGCGGCTGAAATTCAGGCCGTGGTTGATCTGATTGCCGACAACTGTGAAGATGCCCGCGTTTCTGCGGTGTATGTGGGCGGAACCGGCGGCAGCGCCCGGGCCGGGGTAACCACATACCCGGTCAAACTTTCTCAGGCTGTACATCAAGGAGAGGTAAAACTGACGATCGGCGGTGCGCCAACCTTTATTTTGCCGGGTGGAGGCATTAATTTCATGGTTGATGTGGAAAAGGTAGTGCCCAAGGCGTTCACCTGGGTGGCCACGCCGGCCACTGTGGCGCCGGTTGAATACACCATGACGCGGACAACATTCGAAAAAATCGGCGGCCATACGGCAGCTATCAAACCGGTAGCGGCTGTAAAGAAGGATGCATAAACCATGATAACCATTACGGCGCCGGGAACGGTCAAGCTGGACTATGGCCCTATGCAAATGATCATTGCCGCGCAAGGCGAAAGCGGGCCCTTATCCGAGGCCGCCAGACAGGCCGCTCTGTATGCCATGACTATCCTGGCCGAGCTGGCGGAATACCGGCAGATAGCGGCGAAACCCCAGCAGGAGATTGCCGGCAGCGCCAATTTGCCGGCTGCCCTTAAGCGCATGATCGCGGCAGTGCAAACAAGCGGTGATACTACCCTGACGCCAATGGCGGCAGTTGCCGGCACCATTGCCGATCTAACCGCCGATTGGCTGGCGGCGCACGGCGCTGTTAAGGCCATTGTCAATAATGGCGGTGATATCGCCGTCCGGTTGACAGGTACGCAGACAACCCGGGTGGGTATCGCTCCGGCCATTGGTCATAAACCCACTCATATGCTGGCGCTCGATGCCGGTCAGGGGATCGGCGGTATTACTACCAGCGGTTTGGGCGGGCGCAGCTTCACCAAAGGAGTTGCCAGCGCCGCCGTGGTAGCAGGCGCTACCGCGGCCTTGGCAGATGCCTGTGCCACCAGTCTGGCCAATGCCACCTATGTAGAGCATCCGGCCGTTAAGGTAGCCTGGGCGGAAGAGCTTGATCCCAATACCGATATTCGCGGTCACAAAATTGTACGGGAAGTTGGCCTGCTGCCGCCGGCTGCGGTTGAACAGGCTTTGCGGCAGGGGTACAGTAAGGCCGACGATCTCATCAGGCAGGGTTTGATTGCCGGCGCCGCTATCTTTGTCCAGCAGCAGCTGGTCATGTTGCCGGCCGGATTTGTCACTGAAATAAAGTAGGCTGAGCTTGTATGGATTTTCATTGCGCTCATATAGAGATAAATCATTGGGAGGGGAACCACTATGGATTTGACAATTCGCAAAATAGTTACTGTTGTGGAAGAAGTTCGTATGGACGGTAAGAAGGCCGTTGACAAGCCTTTTAAAAAATGCGCCGCCGTTGCTGTTATCAAAAATCCGTTTGCCGGCGAATATCAGGAAGATTTGACGCTTTTGACCGATGCAGGCGAATATTTAGGCGGCCTCTTGGCGCAAAAGGCAGTTGACGCCATGGGAATTGCGCCCGCACAGGCCGAGAGCTACGGCAAGGGCGCTATTATCGGCCTGGCCGGTGAATTGGAGCATGGCGCAGCCATTCTTCATCCCAAGCTGGGAAAACCCATGCGGGAAGCCGTTAACGGCGGCAAGGCCATTATTCCGTCGGCCAAGAAACTGGGGGGGGCGGGGACGCCGTTGGATGTTCCCCTGCACTATAAAGATGCCGCCTTTGTCAGAACCCATTATGACGCTATGGAAGTCAGGCTGCATGACGCGCCGGCCGCCGATGAAATTGTGGTGGCGGTTGTCGTAACCTCGGGCGGGCGGCCGCATCCCCGGATCGGCGGTTTGCAAGTTCAGGAAGTGAAGGGTGAGGACGGTTTGCGCTAACAGGCGCATACTGCAGGGGTGAAAGCATGAATGTTGGTTTTATTGGCATCGGTGCCATGGGTAAGCCTATGGCCCAAAACTTGTTGAAGTCATCAGAGCTAAAGTTACATGTGTATGACGTTAATAATGCCGCCATGGACGAACTGGCGGCACAGGGGGCGGCTCCGTGTGCTTCACCCCGGGAATTGGCAGCTGCTTCAACCGTGATTATTCTGATGCTGCCCAATGCGGCCATTGTGGAAAGCACTCTAACCGGTGAGCAAGGGGTGCTGGCCGGCGGCAAGGCCGGCCAGATTATCATTGATATGAGCAGCGTGTCTGCTGCCAGTACCTGGAAGATGGCAGCGCTGGCTCAGGCCAAAGGGATGGCGTATGTTGATGCGCCGGTTAGCGGCGGGGTGACCGGCGCTACGGCCGGAACACTGACCATCATGGTGGGTGGTGAAACGACGGCCGTGCAGGCTGTCCAGCCGGTCTTGCAAAAAATCGGTAAAAAAATCTACCATGTCGGTGGCAGCGGCGCCGGGGATTCGATAAAGGTTGTCAATAATCTGTTGCTGGGAATCAATATGGCGGCGGTGGCCGAGGCGCTGGTGCTTGGTGTTAAATCAGGTCTTGACCCTAAGGTTATGCTGGAAATTATTAAGGAAAGTTCCGGCCGCAGCTATGCATTAGAGGCCAAAACAGCCAATTTTATCTTAAAAAACAGCTTTACTGCCGGCTTTGCCATTGACCTAGAATATAAGGATCTGGACCTGGCCATGGAAACGGCAAAAAGTCTGGATATGCCGCTCCCTGTAGGGGCTATGGCCCAGCAGGTGTTTGCCATGGCTAAAGCCAAAGGCTTGGGAAAAGAGGATATTTCGGCTGTTATCAAGGTCTGGGAAGAATTAGCGGGAGTTCAAGTTCGGGAGTAAAGGACGGGGGTCCATATGGAGAAAATAAATCAAATCATTGCGGCCAAGGGGTTAACAGCCGGTGAGATGACAATTGGCGACTGTATTGAGGTAGCCAGAGAGGCTCAGGCGCGGGTCAGTGATGTTGTTGTTGCCGAGGCTATGACCACAAGCAACATGACCCGGTCGGAAGTATATTCGGCGGTATTGGCCAGCTTCTCTCACAACTTATATGCTGTGGAAATCGGCTCGACAACAGGTTCCAGCTTTTTGATGGGAACTGCCGGCCGGGAGGTGGCCCAGGCGGGCGCCCCCCAACTGGTGGCCGATGAATTCCTGAACAAAGTGCTGGCCTATACGCTGGGGGCCCAGGTGGGCAATCATTCAGTAGGACTGCAACCTTGCGCCGGTACCGGCGACTCCTGCACCTATGCGGGTTTTGTGCGTGCTATGCTGGAGGAACTGGACGACAAGGAGACAGTGGCCCGGGTTGCTGCCATAATGCTTAAGATCGGTACGATCTTCCGGGTAGGCAAGACTTCGACCGGCTGTAACATGGAGGGCTTTGGCGCCGGGGCGGCTGCTTCCGCCGCAGCATTTGTGGAACTGGCCGGCGGCAAACCGGCCGATATGGCGAAAGCCATTGTGCTGGCCATATCACCGACCATTGCCAATCCGTGTACGCCCCGGGTTATGGTGGCCGGACTGTGCGCCACCCATATCGGCGGCGGCGTTATGATTGGCAAGCTGGCGGCAAGTCTGGCTATGCATACTTCGATTCCGGTAGCCGTACCTGTTGATGTTATGATTGCCATGGCGGCCGCCGTGCATCCGGTATCTGCCAAGCAGGTTGTACCGGTCGTTATTCAATATATGGAACCCTTTTTCAAGACAAATGCGGCGGTGGAAGCCTATATTGGCCAGGACGTGCATGAGGAAGAAACACGGCGGATTGACGAAACGGTTACGCAGGCTTTGGCTGAGGCCAGGCAACTGGCGAAAAAGGCCAACCCCATTGTCAAGCCTTTTGGGGAAGCCGTTGTCGGCGGCAGCAGCCAGGCAGTGGGGTCACCGACCAATACCGCGCGCATTGCCCATTTCCTGGCCCAGGGTAAAATCAGCAAAGTAACAATAGAGTTATATCCGGAACTGTTCGCCCGCAGGGGAATTAATGTTCCCGGCATACTCATGGCGGCTGTTTACGGAGCAGGCACCGACAATAGCCAGCTATACCGGGAAGTAATGAACAAGGTAGCCGCAGAGGGGATCGAAGTGGAGATTCTGCAGGTTAATGAACCCCAACTACAGAAAATCACGGTCACGGCATCAGAGAAGACCGGCATGGTGGCGGCGCTTAACCGGGGCGGCGGCCGGCTGGCGCTGGTGAAGGCTTCCGATAACCAGGAGGCTTACCGGGTGGCGAAAAAACTGGGAATTGAGATTGTTGAATAGGAGGACGTCATGAATTTTATTGAAAAGTATCTGGCTGAAGCCGCCGGACTAACCTGTGTGGCTGCCGGACAGGATATCCGCTGTCATGTTGACCTGGTAGCGGCGCATGACGTTACCGGACCGATGGCCATTCAGCAATTTGAGCAGATTGGGATTGATCATGTTTTCGATCCCCAAAAAGTGGTCATGGTTATTGATCATATTTTTCCGGCCGCCACCGTTCAGGCCAAGACCATGCATTGGATTATTAAAGACTTCGCCCGCCAGTACGGCATTACTCTGTATGATAAAGGACAAGGCGTCATCCATCAGGTACTGGCCGAAAACCACCGGCTGGCGCCGGGTAAAATTCTGGTAGGAGCTGATTCCCATACCTGTACGGCCGGCGGTTACGGCGTTATCGCCATTCCGGTTGGCTCCACCGAATTAGCCGCCGCTATGGCGACAGGCACCATCGACCTGGAAGTGCCGGAGGTCATCGAAGTATATATGACCGGAACACCCGGGCCTTATGTCAGCGGCAAGGACATTGTGCTGACGCTGATTAAACAGTTTGGGGTAGACGGGTTGACAGACAAAGCCGTTGTTTTTACCGGGCCAGGCGTTCTCGCCATTGGTCAGGATGACAGACTGACAATCTGCAATATGGGGATTGAAATGGGGGCGATGATTGCCTGCTTTGGCGATGAGACGGCCGCCGGCGACGTAGCGCGAACAGTACCGCTGGCGCTGGAATCCGTGGCCGTTGTGGCCGCCTGTCCCCACTCGCCGGCTAATGTCCGTCCAGTTGCCGATCTGGCTGACGTGGCGGTGACGCAAGTTGTTATCGGCAGCTGCACCAACGGCCGGCTGAGCGATATGGAGCAGGCTGTGCAGGTGCTGAAACATCACCGGGTGCATCCGGATGTTACCATGCTGATTGTGCCGGCTTCCAAAAAGGTGCTGGCCGCTATGGAAGAGGCCGGCTGGTGCAAGATTTTGCGGGATGCGGGTGCGGTTATTACCAATCCGGGGTGCGGTCCCTGCTTTGGGGCGCATCAGGGGCTGGGCACCGAACGGGATGTCATCCTGTCAACAACCAACCGTAATTTTCCCGGGCGGATGGGCCATCGCAACGCCCAGGTATATCTGGCTTCGGCAGCCACCGCGGCGGCCACTGCCGTCAGCGGCCGGATTACCGAGCCGGATTCATTAGCACAGGAAGGCGGCGCGAGCTATGAATAAGATAACAGGTCAGGTATGGATTTTTGAGGACAATATCGATACCGACCAGATTTTGCCTGGTTATGCTATGGCCGAAGATTTTGCGGGGCTCGGTAAATATGCCATGGCCGGCAGTAAACAGCCGGATTTCGCTGCCAGAGTTAATAAGGGCGATATTATTGTCGCCGGCAAAAATTTCGGCTGCGGCTCAAGCCGGGAACAGGCGCCGGTAGCGCTTAAGGCAGCGGGAGTGAGTCTCATTATTGCCGAATCCTTTGCCCGGATTTTCCGCCGGAATGCCATTAATATCGGTTTGCCGGTGCTGGCAGCGGAACTTAAGAACATGGCCGAGACCGGCGACAGCCTGGAGGCCGACCTGGAGGCTGGCCGTATTACCGTAAACGATAAGGAAACTGCCGTCCAGCCCTTATCGGCCAATGTACTGGCCACCATTCAAGCCGGGGGCCTGATTAACCGGGTCCGGCAGGAGTTAGTGCCGAGACAACCCTAACCTACAGTATTAAATTGTCTCGGTATTAGGCATAAACAGCGACTAACGAGGTCGTGGGAGGAATAGACAGTGGTACAAGAAAAAACAAAACAGATTATTATAGAAGACTATGACAGTGTTCGCGCCTACCAGGAGACATTCGGCGTACAAATGCCAACAGTGGATAAGGACGGCTCGATTGGCGGCTTGCCGGCGCCTTATCCCCGGGTTGTGAATGGCGTGGAGCGCAGTGGTTACCGGATTTACGAACTGGGCCGGCAGGCGGCCGCTACCGGTATACCTGTTCAAAATCCCATCCTGGGCCGCAATACAGCCGAAGAAACCTACGCAGAGTCGCTGGAAATGTACAATATGGCTGAGAAGCTGGGGATTACCCTGTTTCACTTTGTGCACTCGGAGGCCACCCGGCATATTGATCCCTTAAAAGGCCGGGATTTGATTGAACAATCCCGCGGCAAAGGCGGCATTACGCCGGCCGGTGAACGCGCTCTGGTGGAACTGGGCGGCGGTTTGGTCCACCCCATGCGGATCAACGCTACTGGCGACACGCCGCACCTGTCTATTCTTAACGCGTTGATCGCCGGTTTTGACGGTACCGATATCGGTCCGGTCATCCATGTTCACTTTGGCGGCCGGGGTATTCATGACTACAAGACTAAGGTGGTCAACGGCGTTAAAGCACTGGAGATATGCGCGGAAAATAACATGTTTGTCCAGATTGAATCTCATAAACATCTTAATAATATTGGCGGTACCGACGGGATGGCGCTGGCCATGTGCCTTTTAGCTGAAGGACTGGGCGTGCTGGCCGGTTTGCCGGCTGAGCTTAGCGCGGTGCAGATGAATGTGGCCGGTCTCAATCTGCTGGCCGATCTGGCCGTTATGAAAGCCTTTAAAGAAACCATGTGGAGCAAGAGCCTGATTGTTGTGCCGGAAACCTTCCAGAATCCACCGGGCGACCTAATTGCCGAGTCGGCGCATTTCGCCCGCATGGCCATTAGCGCCAAACTGGGCGGGGCCAACTTCTACCGGCCGAAAGCAGCCGAGTCGGTGGGCATTCCGACCGGAGCCTCCATGGCCAAGGCTATCTGGGCAACGCAGAATGTGTTTGAAAACACGGTTGCGGTTGATATTCGCGACCCTTATATAGAAGAGCGCAAGCAGGAAATTCTAAATGAAGCCATGGCTGTTTTGGAGAGTGTCCTGGAATTAAAACGCACACTCTCCCCGTCAGAAATCAATGACGCTTTCTGGCGGCAATATTCCAAAGACGAGATGATTGAGAAAATCGTCCGGGCCGGCAAAGCCGGCATCATGGATTGCCCCCGCGCCGGCGGCTGGGATCTGAAACGCCATGTAAAAACTCATCGCGACAAAGACGGCATTAAACGCTATATCCCGGGTTTCACGCCATTGGGAGTGGATGAGCGGCGCGTTGTCCTCACGGCCGAGCCGGTTGTGGTACCGGCAGAGAAAAAACCAACCCGCAAACAGAAAATGGTACTGGCTACCGTCGGCGCCGATGCACATGTCATGGGCATAAATATGATCCGTGAAGAATTTGAAAAAGCCGGCTACGAAGTAATTTACATGCGCGGTATGAACTTGCCGGAAACCGTGGCCGAAGTCGCGGCAGAGGCTAAGGCCGACATTGTCGGAGTCGCCAATTTACTGGGCTTAGGGCGGGAACTGTTCCCGCGGGTTCAGGATCGCTTAACGCAACTGGGACTTAGGGAAAAGGTGATTTTAATCGCCGGCGGCCGTATCAGCGAAAAAGAGGAAGAGCACAGTTTCTTTGCAGAAAAGATGGCTAAAGAAGGCACAGGCTTCTTAGGTGTGGACGGATTCTTCGGACCAGGCACCGATCCGGCGGAGTGTGTAAAATGGACCGAAGCCGAGTGTGAGAGGAGAGGTATATAATGCACGAAATGCAACGGATTCCCTGCGTAATTATGCGCGGCGGCACAAGTAAAGCCATGTTTTTGAAAGCTAATCATCTGCCGGCAGAAAAGGCTCTACGGGATAAAATGATTCTGGAGATTTTCGGCAGTCCTGATGTCCGGCAGATTGACGGCTTGGGCGGCGCCGACCCGCTGACCAGTAAACTGGCCATTATCGGCCCTTCCACCCATCCTGCGGCTGATATCGATTACACTTTTGGCCAGGTCAGCATCACGGCGCCGTACATCGACTACAGCGGCAACTGCGGCAATATATCCTCGGCCGTCGGGCCGTTCGCCATTGATGAAGGTTTTGTGGCCGCCCAGTCGCCTGCTACAACGGTACGCATTCATAATACCAATACCGGCAGGATACTGGTGGCGGAGGTGCCTGTCGAAAATGGCCGGGCCAAAGTAAAAGGCGACTGCAAGATTGACGGCGTACCTGGAACCGGCGCCAGGATTATGCTGGACTTCTCGGGTACGGCCGGTTCAGCCACCGATAAACTGCTGCCGACAGGCAAGTCGGTGGATACTATAACAACAAGCAAAGGTCCGCTCGATATTTCCATTGTCGATGTATCCAACCCCTGCGTATTTATCAGAGCCAAGGACATCGGCATGACCGGACGGGAAACGCCGCAGGAAGTCAACGGCAATCCGGCTCTCCTGGCCCTGCTCGAAGAAGTCCGGGCTAAAGCCACCGTTATGATCGGCATGGCGCCGGACAGCGAGACGGCTACGCAGAAAAGCCCGGCTTTCCCCATGATAGCTTTTGTGGCGCCGGCTGCCGACTATGTTGATTTTACCTCCGGCCAAACCATCGGCAAGGATCAGGTAGACTTTTTATCCAGGATGATGTTTATGCAGGTGCTGCATAAGACCTACCCGGGCACAGGCACGGCCTGCACCGGGGCGGCGGCTAAAATTCCGGGCACTCTTGTCCACGAAGCCATTCCCCATATTGACAGCATCAGCACAATCAGGATTGGCCATCCGGCCGGTATTATCGAGATTGAAGCCGCAGTGGAAAACGGCGAGGTGACGCGCGCTGCTTTTTCCCGTACCGCCCGCCGGATTATGGAAGGCTATGTGTATGTAACCAACGCGTAGTCAAGGAAAGCCAACAAAGATTTTCTTTTGGCAGGCTGTTAGCATCGCTTCGCCGCTGACGCTTAACCTCCGCTCCTGCTAACAGCCTGCAGGTAAATTTTTATTGACTACTATAAGCAAAACGGGAGTGAAAGGTGTGCAAGCAAATCTGCTGGTTTTTGATGTAGGCAGCACCTATACCAAACTGACGGCGTTCCAACTGGAGCAGGGAAATCTTGCGTTTGCAGGCCGGTCCCAGGCGCCGACGACCATTCACGATATTGAAACAGGCATTTTGGCGGCCAGACAGATTTTAGAGCAAGACGGCATGGCGGTGACCGGCAATGCCAAGGTCTTCTCCACCAGCAGCGCTGCCGGCGGCCTGCGCATGGTGGCTCTGGGCTATATGCCCCGGGTAACTGCCAAAGCTGCCAAGGAAGTGGCCATGAGCGCCGGCGCCAGGGTTTTGGAAATTGTGAGCCACGAGGACCCGCCGGAATACCGGTTGCAGGTTTTGCAGGAAATAAAACCTGATATCGTTCTTTTAGCCGGCGGCACCGACGGCGGCGACCGGGAGTCTATGCTGGAGAATGCCGGCATTATTGTCCGGGCTAAAATCAAAGCCGTGATTATCATTGCCGGCAATAAAGAGGCCCAAAGCCAGGTGGCGGCGATTTTTAGCAAGCATGATGTTCCTTATATCCGTGTTCCCAATGTAATGCCGACAATCCATGAATTAAAAGTCAGGCCGGCTAGGGAAGCCATCCATGAGCAGTTTATTAAACAGATTACGCTGGCCAAAGGCCTGAATAAACTGCTGGATATCGTCTCCAATAAAAAAGTAATGCCCACCCCGGGCGCTGTGCTGCTGGGAGCCGAACTCCTGGCGAAAGGTACTTTTCAGGAAGACGGCGTAGGCGATGTTCTGATTATCGATATCGGCGGCGCTACTACCGATATCCACTCGGTGTTGCCTGATCTCGAAAAGTTAAGTATTGAAGAAAAAGGGCTCATCGTAAACAACGAAAAACAACCCTCTTACCGTACCGTCGAAGGCAACCTGGGCCTGCGCGTCAGCGCAACCGGTATTGTCGAAACGCTGGGGCCGCTCGGCGTACTGGCCAAAATCGGTTATAACAGCGAAGAATTGGCAGAGCAGCTTGTTGCCTATAGCGAGTTTTTGGAAAAAAATCCTGAGCATATTGCCCAGTCGCCGCTGGAGAAGAAGTTCGACCTGGCGCTGGCCAGCAGCGCCATCGAAGTGGCCTTGAAACGGCATGCCGGCTATATTGCGCAGGATTTCAACCCGGTTATGGGTATTGCACCGGGAACGCCGGTGGGCCGGGATTTGCGCAGGGTCAGCTATGTTATTGCCGTAGGCGGAATTTTTACGCATGGAACCCGGGAAGATAAACAGTTTATCCTGGCCGAGGCTTTCAAAAATCCGGGTATTTCCTTACTGCCGCTTGAGCCGCAGTTCATAATCGATGAGCAATATTTATTGTATGCTTTGGGGGCCTTGGGGTCCCAATATGCTGATTCATGCAGTAAGTTTGCTAAAAAATATTTTCAAATTAAACCTAAAGGGGAATGAATATGAGACAAACCAGTGTATTGAGGCAGTTACTGGCCGCCGGAAGCATTGTTGTAGCCCCGGGCGCACATGATGCCTTAACCGCCAAAATTATTGAGAAAACAGGGTTCCCGGCAGTGTATATGACCGGCTATGGTCAGGCTGCCAGCCATTTGGGGAAACCGGATGTCGGCCTGTTAACCATGAGTGAAATGGTAGCCCGAGCGGCCAATATTGCCGAAGCCGTCAATATTCCGGTCATAGCCGATGCGGATACCGGTTTTGGCAATGCCATCAATGTCATGCGTACAGTGCGCGAATACGAGAAGGCCGGGGTGGCCGCCATCCAGTTGGAAGATCAGGTCGCGCCGAAAAAGTGCGGTCACATGACCGGCCGGCAGGTTGTACCCCAGGCGGAAATGGTCGGCAAAATCAAAGCGGCCGTGGATGCTCGCCGGGATGAGGATCTCATGATTATTGCCCGCACCGATGCCCGTACCGTTCATGGCATTGAGGAAGCGCTGGCCCGCGGCAAAGCATATGAAGAAGCAGGCGCCGACATCCTGTTTATCGAATCGCCGGAAAGCCTGGAAGAAATGAAAAAAATTACTTCTGATTTCAAAGTGCCGGTGCTGGCCAACATGGTCGAGGGTGGCAGAACACCGCTCTTAACCGTCACCGAACTGGCTGCACTTGGGTATGATCTTGTTATTTTCCCGACTGCGTCCACCTACACCATGGCCCGGGCGATGACCTCCTTAATGGAAAAACTTAGAGAGACCGGGACCACAGCCGGTATGCTGGAGCAAATGGTAACCTTTACCGAGTTTAATGAGCTCGTTGGCTTGCCGCAAATTAGAGAATTAGAGAGCACCTACGTAAAATAGAAAATTCCATGCCCTCAAAACGCCGAGATGCTTTGTTGCCTTGAGGCGTTTTCGGCATGTATAATGGTAATATATAGAAGATATTAAAAAATAATAATCAGTAACGGAGGATCGATGCGATGTCTGAAAAGGATAAGGCTATCTTGGATAGCCTGCTGTATGCTTTACCGGTAATCCAGCAAGCACTGCAAAATGATGCCGGGGTAACCCTTACTGACCGGGAGAAGTTTATACTGTACAAACCAGGCAAAAAACTTGATCTTAAAGTACCGCAGGATCAGCCCATCAAAGTAGGCAGTGGCGTCTATACGGCCATCCACGAAAAACGGCGGGTCGCCATGCGGTTTGATAAAACGCTGTATGGGCTTCCTTATACTTCGGTTGCCGTACCTGTTTTTAATGAGGAGAAAGAAGTCATTGGCGCCATAGCCATTACTCAGCCGGTCGAGTTGCAGGAATCCATGAAACAGATGGCCAGTGAGCTGCTTGACAGCATTAATATATTAGCCGCAACAACCCAGGAAATTTCCGCTCAGACGCAGGAGATTGCGGCCACCGGCCGGGCGCTGGCCCAGGTAGCCAGTGAATCGCAGGTGCGGGTTAAAGAGACCGACCAGGTGTTGGGTCTAATCCGAAACGTAACCAGCGAAACCAATTTGCTGGGGCTTAACGCGGCGATTGAAGCTGCACGGGTGGGGGAACAGGGCCGCGGCTTTGGCGTTGTTGCCGGAGAAATCCGTAAGCTGGCCACAACAAGCGCCGACTCCGTGAAGAGAATCGAGGAGATTATTACCAATATCAAGTCCGACGGCTCGACAATCTATACACAGATCCACGGTACGCAGGAGTCTATTGACCAAATAGCCACGGCGGTGACACAGGTGGCCGAGACCATCCAGCAGGTAAGCAGAATGGCATCTCAACTTGACGAAATTGCCGAAACTTTAAATTGCCAGGAAACATGCTAGTGCCTTGGCAGATTAGATATTAAGTTTAGATGACGTAGACTTTTGCGTGCAAGGCGGAGGGGCCGCGCATAGCGGAAATATGTAAGGCGGCGACAACGCGGCAGTGCGGAAAAAGATGCGCTAGCTAAGCCAGGAGTTAATCTGGTCAAGACACTATGTAACAGGAGGTCGGAATTATGCGGGATAATAAAACTTCCCAGGCAGCCGCAGAGTATGATGCCAATGTCCATAAAACTATTCCCCGGTATCACTTGTTTCATGAGGAAACGCTGGATTTGGCCAGGGCAATTGTACCCAAGCCCCAAGCCTGGCTTGATACCGGCTGCGGCACAGGCACGCTCATCTTAAAAGCAATTGAGCACTTTGGACCAGTACAGTTTGTTGCAGCAGATCCTTCGGGTGCTATGCTGCAGTTTGCTGCCGAAAAACTGGTTAACCGTGATATAACCTTTATTTCAGCAGGCAGTGAAGACTTAGATTATTCGGACAGCTTTGATATTATAACCGCCATTATGGCCCATCACTACTTAGATGCGGCAGGACGCCGGCAGGCTACCCGCAATTGTTTTACAATGCTTAAACAAGGCGGTTTGTATATTACTTTTGAAACAATTAGAGCCGCCAGCGAGACAGGCACACAAACCGGGCTAAAGCGCTGGCGGAATGCGCAAATCGCAAATGGTAAAGATCCGGAGGCCGCTGACAGGCATGTTAGCCGGTACGGGAGCGAACTGTTGCCAATTACTCTTACAGAACATGTACAGCTATTAGAAGAAACCGGGTTCTCGGTAGCTGAAGTTTTCTGGGTATCAGGCCTGCAAGCCGGTTTTTACGGAATAAAATAATAAAGCAGAGCTGTGGTGTCTTTGGATAAGCCACAGCTTTTGGTTGCGTTTGGGGAAGTTAAAGTCCGTACACATGAGTGGGTACGGACTTATTTTATTTTATTGAAAGAAATTCTTGTAGTAATAGAGCAACTGGTCTGCCATCTCGCCAGGATTGGGCGCGATTCAGACCGGTTTTCTCCATTTCTCTGTTTATATAGCTGTGATGTTAATCACTGACTAAAACATAGGTTTATTATATTATAGACTCAAGAGGAACGGAGGAAGTTCCATACGTACAGAGATTAAAGGAGGAAAAGATATGTTACGGAAAATTGTTCAGATAAATGAAGAAAAATGCGATGGCTGTGGGCTGTGTGTGGGGGCGTGTCATGAGGCGGCTCTCAAATTGATTGACGGCAAAGCAAAATTGATCTCTGACCATTTATGTGATGGCTTGGGAGCTTGTTTACCGGATTGTCCCCGCGGAGCTATTGAGATTATCGAACGGGACGCAGCTGCTTTTGATGAGGCGGCTGTAGAGCAACATGTTGCCAGCAGCCGGCCTGTATCCGAGGTGCCGCCACTGGCGTGCGGCTGTCCCGGCAGCTCGGCTAAAGCTATCAAACGGGCGCCTGCCGAGACCCGGCACGAGGAAGCCATCCCTGTTCAGTCAGAATTACAGCAATGGCCCTGCCAATTGCAATTGGTACCTGCCGGCGCTCCCTACTTTGACAATGCGCATCTATTAGTTGCGGCTGACTGTGCGGCGTATGCTTACGCTAACCTGCATGCGCGTTTCATGCGCAACAAAATTACTGTGATTGGCTGTCCTAAACTGGACAAGGCCAATTATGCCGGTAAACTGACGGAAATACTGCAATTGCATGAAATCAAAAGTGTTACCGTAATCAGGATGGAGGTGCCTTGTTGCGGCGGCCTGGTCAACTCTGTTAAGGAAGCCCTGGCAGCCAGCGGCAAACTGATTCCCTGGCGTGTGGTGGTTATCGGCACAGACGGCACT
This sequence comes from Sporomusa aerivorans, assembly GCF_041428895.1. Lineage (NCBI taxonomy): Bacteria > Bacillati > Bacillota > Negativicutes > Selenomonadales > Sporomusaceae > Sporomusa > Sporomusa aerivorans. The sequence continues at coordinate 5,446,492 of NZ_CP156926.1, read as the reverse complement.
ATCCGGGAAGATTAAGGTATAGCGTTAAATTGAAGAGGTAGCAAGTAAAACTCCTGTAGAGCCTTCAAAGGGACATTACAGGAGTTTTATTCTTAATTCATCATGAACACGTCAGGTATTTGACCAGCATGACTTCATTGCCCTGTTTATTATATAGTACCTTATCCGACCATAACACCATCAATGGAATTCCCCGGCCCCGCTCACTTGTGAGCAAAGCCTCGAAGCGCCCGCCTATGTCTGCTGACGCTAATTCGGCAACCCTGGCATTACCGCGGAAGCCTGCGCCGTTATCTTGTACACGGAGAATAAGTTTGGCGCCGATTTTATTGATTTTTATGTGGACGGAGCTGCCATGCTGGGTCGCATTCACAATAGCTTCGCCGAAGGGTATACTGATTTTCGCTGCTTTTTCGCCTGTTAAATTAATAAGGAGCTGATTGATACGGTGGCGGATTATCAAACGCTGGCTCAAGTCCGAGTAATCAAAATACAAGGGAAACTGTTTTAATCCCCTGAGCTCGATACAAAGCGCAGAGCAGTCGTCGCTAACAGTACCGTTCGTAAAACGCCGAAGCTGATCAAGTGTTTCGTCAAAGTGAGCTGCATGATTAACAATTTCACGGGGTAACCGTTCTGAAATACCGTCAGACATAAAGTAGAAAGTATCGCCGTTTTGCAACGGTAAAGTGAGCGAGTCAAATTTGGGTGTCCGGGTTGCGCCCAAATAAATGCCTGGTATGGCTACTATCCCATTGCTACACTGGGTACTGGCCAAAAGATAGTTAATGCCGCCGGACCAACAGGTGATTTGCCTAACGGTGAAATCAATTGTGAACGTTATTAGTGCAACCAAAACATTGTCTGACATGTGATCAAAAATATACTGATTTAACCAGTTGAAAGTTTCTCGGGACCATGGATCTTCCCGGTCAATGGCCTCATTCAGTAAGCTGCTGATTGCCGAAGTATACAGCGCAGTAGCTATACCGTGACCGGATACATCGATCAAATACCCATGAAGTTTTGTTTTGTCGTGTGTCAGACGATAGCCGAAAAAATCGCCGCTAACGACTGTAAGTGGACGAAAAATCGGATGAATTGTCAACTGGTCATCCTGATAATAGGGTGGCAGCAGGGATTTCTGTACTGCTCCGGCTAGCTTTACCTGCTCGTGGATTTCGGCCTGCATTTTTCTTAGTTCGGAAATATCTCGGATAACACTGAATACCACCTTCTCATTGCCGACGCTTTTGACACTGGAGCTGACTTCTACCGGAAAGAGGCTGCCATTTTTCCGCCGGTGGATGGCTTCAAAGGTGATTCCGCTTTCAGTGGCAATTTTCATTTGTGACTTTACCAGCAAAATATCCTGTTCCTGGCGCAAATCAAAGATATAGCTGTCCAGGAGTTCTTCACGTGTATAGCCATAGGCTTTGGACGCGGCGGGGTTGGCTTCCAGAATCCTGCCGCTATTACGGTTTACAAACAACATGATATCCCGGCTGTGGAGGAAAAAGAGACGGTACTTTTCCAACGCCTCCTGCACGGCCTGACGTTCAGTGATTTCTTCTTCCAATGTGGCGCTAAGCTGCTGTAATTCGACAACGGATTTTTCCAACTCTATGTTAGTGTCGCGTAACGCTTTCGCGGCATTTTTCTGCTGGGTAATATCGCTTACAAAGGCTGCGGAGAGGGTGCTTTGCGGCAGGTTAAGGGTTTTGCGTTCGGCCAGGTAGTAACGGTCGCCGGTACTGTCATAGCGTTCCCGGGATTCAGAGTTATTGCTGCCAGTCAGGTTCTTCGCGACAGGACAGTTCGGGCATACTGATGTAAAGCCAAACAACTCATAACATTTTTGAGTATTTGCCGGATCTAGACAATTAGGACGGGCTAAACTCTTATTTACGTAGATTAATTCATATGTCCTTAAATCCACAATATAGGCCAGGCTGCTGATACCGGCAACGATGTTTTCCAATAATGCCTTAGTATCCTGGATGGTCTTTACGGAATTCTCCACGTGGGCTCTGGCAAGAACCTCGCCGACCAGCGGAGCAATAAATTCGACAAATTCCATTGTCGCCAGGCTGAGCATGTTAGGCTGAAAGTCGGCGAGATGAATTATGCCAACGACGCTGCCGCTATAGACAATGGGAATAATCGCTATGCTGCGAAAGCCGGTTTTGACGCAAGTGCCGCGATATAAGCCAAATTCAGCCACGGACAACTGCTGGACAAAATCAGCCGTATCATTAACGCACAAAGAACCGCTGCTATTTACCGACAATTTGTCGCAAGCCAGCAGATTGCCGGTAATAATTCTGGTACAACTGCAATCTTCGCACGATATTAGAATCATATTTTCCGTTTCCCAAAACTCCCGGCTAAAGCCGACATAAGACTGATACGGAATATACCCATGCTCATCCAGTACTCTGATGCCGATACATTCAACGCCGGTTTCCTGCTGAATAAGCGTAACTACATTATCCAGAAACGTAGCCGGTGAGCCACTAATGCTAAGGCTGCGAATCAATGACTGAGCAGCTTGCATATAAGAACGCCGCTGATAAGGGCTACTTTCGATATTGCCAGGCAAGGCCTTTATCTCCCCCATGTCTCCCAACTAAAATGCCTCCCTTCGGGATAGTCGCGCAGCATGTTATACGCCAAGCATGTTAATAAATATATTGGTGAGCTCGGGATCAAACTGACGACCGGCATACTTTTTCAATTCCGCCACTGCTTCAGCCGGAGCTAGCGCCCGCCGGTAGGGACGGTCGCTAATCATGGCGTCATACGCATCTACAATGGAGAGAATGCGGCACTCCGCAGGAATACTGGCGCCGCTAAGGCCCAAGGGATAGCCTGTGCCGTCAAACCACTCATGATGCTTTAAGATCCAATCGGCGATTGCTGCCAGCTCCGGGATAGACTGGGCAATACGGAAGCCGATCTGCGAGTGCCGGCGCATTTCCTCCCTTTCTGGAGGCGTGAGCGGGCCTGGTTTAAAAAGAATATTGTCAGATATGCCGACTTTTCCCAAATCATGAAACTGGGCGAACAACTGCAGTTCATTGAGGTTTATTGCCGGCAGACCTGCTGCTGTTGCCAGTTGAATAACAAGTTTCTGCAGCCGGTCACCGTGTTCTTCAGTGATGAAATCGCGCGCCTTGAGCATTTCTTTTGCGGTCAGGGCTAAGGCGCTTCTGTGACTTTGGCTGCGCAGCAGCTTTTCCTTTTGCATAGCATCATCAACACGCTTAAATAATTGTTCGAAATTTTCCCGGGTTAGGTTTGTTGTCGCACAACCCGAAGAAACACTCATAGGAATATCGCCGAGACCGGAATTAATCAGCCTAATGCCTGCGTCGATTTGCTGGCAAAGGGTTTCCATATCGGTTAACGGAATATTGGGAATAATGGCGGCGAATTCATCCCCGCCAATGCGGGCTACCGTTCCGCGGGCGCCTACTAACTTATCAAGTAAACGGGCTACTTGCAGCAAGACTTTATCTCCGGCCTGGTGCCCTAAGGTTTCATTTATAATCTTAAGTCCGTCAATATCCCAGAGCAGTAGTCCGATATTAGTAATTCCTTGCCGGGATAAATTGGTTATCTTTTTCTCGAAATAACGCCGGTTGTAAATGCCGGTCAGAGCATCGTGCTCACTAACGTAAAGTAAATCACTTTCTAATCGTTTCCGTTCGGAAATATCTCTGCTGACACCTAATGTTCCCACGATCCTGCCGGTAACGTCGTAGACAGGGCTGCGGCGAACCTCAAAGCATTGTTCGCTGCCGTCCGACAGCAATTCATACTCCAGGAACAGATGCGTTTTTGCATCATCCATGACAAGATGATCATTGTGCGTATATTGCAAGGCCAAATGATGAGGGTGAATATCAAAATCAGTCTTGCCTGTTATTTGATCAGCGGTGTGCCCGCGTCGCCGGGCGAAAGAATCACTGACCAGCACATAGTGCCCGTTTAGATTCTTAACCCATAACACATCGTCAATATTGTTTAAAATCGAGGTTGTAACCTGCAAATTGAGGATTTCTGTTATTAATTGTTCTTTATTCTTTTGTACTTTAAGCATAGAGTTCCTGTCCCCCTTACTCTGTGCTGACGCAAATTTTTACAATTAACCTGCAGCTTTGCCCATTTTTATTCCTCTATTGTGAAGATGCTTTTCAACCTTGTTATTTCAAACAGCTCATTGATTGTGCCGTGTAACCCTTTCAAGGTTATACAACCGCCCTGACTGAGAACACTTTTGTTAACGGAAATTAACGCCGCTATCCCCAAACTGTCAATGTAATTCAAATTCTGCATATCAATGATAAATTGTTTACTGCCTGTTGCTATACATTTCATCAGGTCTTGGCGGAATAGAGCGGCATCTTCTGTATACATTTCACCATTTAACTTTACCAGTGAACAATTTTTCTGAACGGTTATTTGTTTCTCCATACCAGTTCACCTCCTAGAATATTGTGTAAAATTGTCACTGCCATGAAGAAAGAAAAAATAATAAAACACGCTTTTGACTAACCAATTTAATTATGAACGATTAAATTTTATTGGATATTAATTCAACAGTAAACGATTTTTTCCTGCGCTAAATACTAATATTTTTCAAATAATGATAATTCCTTTTCAACTTTTACTACTTTATACTATAAACAGCTTCTGGAAATCAGAAACTGTCACAGTTCGACAGTAATTTTCCGGCGGCTGACTGCAAAAGTGAAGGAATTATATGTTAATTAGTAGAAATAGGATTCCAGATATATAATTTCAAAGTACGGCTATTTATGAGTAATACACAAGGATATTGAGAGGAACTGGACATGAGGATATTTGATCCCGCCGACACATTATCAGCTTCCTTACATTCGGATCAGATAACGGTGATAAAAGAGGCGTTGGCCGCCCCGAACAATTTTTTTATTCAAAATTCGCCGGCTGTGATGAATAAAGCTGAGCTTATGGCTGAGATTTGTTATCAGCATGCTAAGTGCAATCTCAAGATATTATTGCTAGCCCGCTCCGGTCAGGATGTGGATGATGTGCTGCGCTGTATAGCTAAACAACGGCACATCCGGATTTTACGCGCAGGCAGTAGCGGCAAGCGGGGCGGGAAGGTGCCTCCATATACCGCCGCCAGAATCGTGACCGGCTGGCTTGGGCGGACTGCTTCCCTTTGTCAGCAGGATTTACTGGCCATAAACCAAAGACAGGCAGAAGCCGAAACGCTGCGCATGGAATTAACCGGCCTTACAGCACGGAAAACCAGGCTAAAAGCCGAATGTGATGCAGTCGCAGCCGGCATCCAGCGGCATACCAAGCAGCTGCAGGAACTAGCCCAGGGGGAAGAAAAATTGCAGCGGGATTGCCAGGGCCTCAACAGGCAGCGAGAGCAGTTAACTGCTGAGCAAACAAAAATACTCTGTGAACTGCGGGCTAATCATACCGCGCGAGAGATAGCAGATACAAAACTGGTCAACTTACTGGCTGCCAAACAAAAAAACGAAACAATTATTGCCCACAATTTGGCTAGGCGGGCAGAAATAACAGCCAAGCTGAACCGTTTGTCAGAACAGGCGGCCTGGCTTGAACAAAAGGATAATTTGAACGAAACGGTAAGTGACAGGGAGATTGCGCTCCGGCGCTTAGAAACCGAAAAAGAACGTCTGGTAAATTGCCTGTCCCTGCTTATCGCCCACAAACCAGCGGAGCCTGTATTTCTGAGTAATAACCGGGAACCGCAGGTTACTGCCGTGGCCCACTTCATCCAGTACTTCCTGGAGTTTGCCATTGTCGCCCAGAAAGTCCAGTGCCAGGACTATGTGCCGGCAAGTCCTTTTCTTAGTCAGGATATCAGGCTTTTGTCGGAGCGCACTGTGATTCTCAAAGAGCGCCATAGTGACCTTAATTTTACCGCCGAAGAAAAAATAAGCGAACTGCGTGAACTAATCCGGGTATTGCTGGAAACTGCGCACGAGTATGGCTGGACAACCAGTCTGCTTAAACCTTCCACTCAGGGAGTGACGGCAACCTATCACACTATCCGCTCATTGCGCGAGGCGGCCAATGATTTACTATGGAATCCGCCCCCGGCCATATTAGCCCGTTTAGGCTTTAATACTCAATGGAAAAGGGCATTATTTGATTTAATCGTCAAAGCTAAAGCTATAGAGCAGCTTGCTGCTTCTCCCGGCGGTTTACGGGAACAAACCTATAACGAATTTGACAATATGCTGTTGGAGTGCTGTTATCTGACCCAGCGAATTTACGAAGCCTGCTATAAACATCTTATGGCTTGCGGTCATGCAGTGGAAAAAGCCTGTAATCAGGTCAGGGAGGAGTTGGCGATTGCGGCGGCAAAGCTGCAAAAGCTTGAGACGGAGGCCCGGACTTTTACAGAGCAGACAAGCCTGTGCGCTGAGAACGGGGAAGTTGGCCTGCAAAAAAGTCTGGCTAGGATTGAGGATACGCTCCGGCAGGCCGAGGCTGGGCTAAAAAAAGCGGAGAACGCACTTGGGGAACACAAGGGTTTACTGGCCGGATCTGCCAGTAAAATTGAGCAAGAGCAGAATGAGCAGGAGGTACGGCTGAGCAGTCTTAGCGGGGAGCTTGCTGATGCCAAAAAGCGGCTGCAAGACCAGCAACGTACGCTGGTGGAACGAAAAGAGCTGCTGGCGGTGGAGCAGGCTAAACTGGCGGAGCTTACCGGTGAAATTAAAACGGTGGCTCATAAAATTACAGAAACTAGCGATAAAATGACCGAGTGGGAAACCGGGCTTGCTGAGGCCGCGGTCAAAACGTCAATTGTTGAGGAATGGATAAAGCGCATTACGGAAGTTTCACCGGACGAAAGGCAAAGTTTAATTAAGATTTATAGCAGAGAAGCTAATGTGGTAGGCATGTCTTTGGCGGAGTTAGACGCCTCTGGGCCTGCCGACTATCCTTACGAATGGAATGTTATTGTTACAGATATAGTTCAGGAAGAAACCGTTCCGGCCGTTCTCTTACCGTTATGCCGGGGGAAGAAGACCATTCTGGTAGGATAAAATTTTCAGGAGGGAAGATGTGTCCTTGGGTTACAAAAAAGAAGGTTTACAAATTAACAGCATCGCTCAGGACACAGTCTCAAGTCAGCCCGGCTTGTTTCTCCTGGAAACCCGCATGTGGGTGCTGCCTGTGACTGTTATGGCGGTGGGATTTACGCTGGGAGGGAAACGGCGCTGTACCCTGTTGGAAGAATTTGTCCTAAAGTGCCTGGCCAGTGAAGTACCCTCTCTTAAAACGCAGCAAGGTATAACCGCTCTGTTACGGTTGGATTCAATTTATGTTCAGAACTGCCTGCAGGAGCTGCTGCAACACAGGTTGGTGATACAAAGTACTGCTGCGGGTGAATTTATATACAGCTTAACAGATCTGGGCCGGGAAACGTGCCGAGGCGGGCTGATGCCTGTTCCGCCCGGTAAAGAAACAGTTTATATTTCGGTGAATGCGCAGTTTGAATTACTTGGCATTACCGGGCAGGCTGACGAAAACAGCGCTTATCCTGCGGCTGACTGGCCGGTTTTCCGATATTGCAGCTACCGGCAAACGCATGGTGAGTTCCTGTCAGCCGATAGCAGGGCTGACAGCCTGGTTAAGGAGCAGATGGCAGCCTGGTATGGCGACGACTGGCCGGCTATTGTGACGGAAAAGCATGAGCCGCAGTTTGCAGAGGAACGACAGCAGGTTTTTGGTGAAATATGGGTCTATGATGTGATTCGCCAGCAGGTGCTTTGTCATGTTTGGGATTTTGAGCGGCAAACATTTTGTGAGAAACTGGCTGCTGCTCTAACTGCGCTGGAAGCCGGCCAGCGTCTCAGACAGGCAGAGCAGGCTTTTTATCAAGCGGTGAATGATCAAAAGCTGGTAGCTCTATTTGGTAAGCAGCGTCGGCAGGACAACAATACCCTGCCGCGGATCGAAACTTTCCATGATACTGGGTTTTTTGCCCTCTGCCGGCAAGCTTGCAGCGATATGGACAAGATTATACTGCTAACGGTGCCGTGTATCGCTGAAATAAGCACCAATGAAACAGTGCTGGAGTTTATACGGGCTGCGATTAACCGCCAGGGAACTGTCTTCATTGGCGGGGGACCCGGCGTAGGCGCTGACCGGGAACCGGAACCGCCGCCTAAATGGGAAAACGTTATGCAGAGTCTGATTGATGCTGATAGCTTACCGGGAGTATTTTTATTTGAAATAGGTAATGTTAGGCAGCAGGCGGCTGTGGTTGACAGCCGGTATTGTCTGCTGGACCTATTACCATGGTTGTTTTATCAAGGCGCCCAGTGCCTTAGTAAACAGCCGGTTGCCCGGGTCTTTGAAGCAAGTTTTGTTGCTGAGCAGAGTGACTGCTTACAGGGATTGTTTTTACGACAATTGGAGCAGCAGTTGCTGAACGGTTATTTTTTGGATAAGGCCAACGGCGTTACCTGGTTTTGTGCTTTGCTAAGCCTGACGGCACATGGCCATATTCGGGAAATACTGGCTGCTGAGGCCATAGAAAAAGTAATTGCCATGCATTCCGGTGCTTTCCTGCTCAAGATTCTGGCGGTATATATCGCAAAAGGTGAATTTGCGCTTGGCTTCGAACGGCTGCTAGACTGGCTGGTGCAGCAAGGGGATAACGACGCGGTAACCGAATGGCTGGCCAAGCTATACATGGACAGTCCGGGCGCATATCAAAAAATAACAGCTATCTATGGCAAGAATAATATTAAGCAGTAATGCAAATTGCAGAGCAAAGGTTTTGGACGGGGCTTACACAGCCCTGTTTTTGTTTGCCCCTGACAATCGTGCGGCAGCGCTGCTGCCTTGCTGCAGGCTCGGTATGAGCCGTGTTTTCTATATCCTGAGAGAAAGTTCCTGGATAAGTGCAACATCGGCTTCTATATAAAACAGGCGAAAAAGATTTCTTAAAAGGATGAGTGGTATATATTGACAAAGCAGCCGGGAAGATTTACAATTATCATTATAGATGATAATGATAATCACTATCATGACTAAACGGGATTAGGCTGCGGTTTTGCACACAAGGCACTATCCGGGAATGACAATGGAAATCAATTATAGGGGTGATTACTATTAAGAAGATCGTTGTGATTTATTGGAGTGGCACAGGTAATACTGAGCAAATGGCGGAGGCTGTCGTTCAAGGGATTAAAAGCCAGGAGGATGTCAGTGTCGACTTGGTGGCAGTAGGCAGCGCCTCCAAGCAGCATGTGGCGGAAGCGCATGCCATCGCTTTCGGTTGCCCGTCCATGGGCGATGAAGTTCTGGAAGAGAGCGAAATGGAGCCATTTGTAAAGTCACTGGCAGCTGAAGATGTGTCGGGAAAACCGTTGGCTTTGTTTGGTTCTTACGGTTGGGGCGAAGGCCAGTGGATGCGGGACTGGGAGGACCGGATGAAAGGCCTGGGCGCCAAGCTTGTTGCCGAGGGTCTGATTTTACAGGAGGTTCCGCAGGAAGACGGCCTCAGCCGTTGCCGGGAACTGGGAGAAAAACTGGTGCAGGCCTGATCCCTATATTTATTATAGGCCGGGTTGAAGGATAGGCAGGGTATCTGGTTACGGCCAGGTGCCTTGCTTTTTTTGCAAGCAGGATACAATCTTTTGGTGAAAGAGCAACACAGCCTGGCAGGGAAATTAGCATTTTTTGACGAATAGATTAACAAAAAACTACAAATGCGGGAGGTATGACCATGAAGAAAAATATTCTGGTTCCATTTGACGGATCAAAGAATGCGCTTGAAGCACTGCAACTGGCAATTACACTAGCAAAACTATTGCAGGAAAAAGTCTGTGTGCTTAATGTGCAGCCAAGCTTTCATACCGCACATACCAAAATGTTTTTTAAAGAAGCTACCATTCGCGACTATCAGGAACAACTGTTTCATGAAACCACGGCTCCCGCCCAAAAGATACTGCAAGACGCTGGCATAGAATATGAACTGAAGTTAAGAACCGGCGATGCAAAAGAGCAGATTTGTCAAGAGGCAGCTACCGGCAGTGTAGAACAAACAGCTGGTTGTGCAACTACAGGGATCCGGATGATTGTTATGGGATCTCGCGGCATGAACCCGGTGGTGGGGGGCGTGCTGGGCAGTGTCAGTTACGGAGTTGTCAATGCGGCACTGTGTCCGGTTACCATTGTGCCGTTCTCCTGTTCAGAATAACTGTAGCTAATCCATATTATAAAGAAAACACGGCTTGCACCGAGCCTTTGGCGAAAGTGGAAGCCGATGTTGCCCTTATCCAGGCGAAAGTTATACTTTCAATCAGGATAAAGAAAACACGGCTTGCGCCGAGCCTTTGGCGAAAGTGGAAGCCGATGTTGCCCTTATCCAGGCGAAAGTTATGCTTCCTATCAGGATAAAAAAAGTGCGCCTATGTTGCTGTGACAGCGACATAGGCGCACTTTTTTATTTTACAATCCCAGCCAGGAGGCAATGCGTGACAAGAAGGAGCGGGACTCTACCGGTGCAGGCTGGCCGGCAGGCGTCGAACCGAAGATAGCTGTAAGATCTTGATCAGGAGTTGTGATAAGTTGCAGATTGAAATTGTCCTGCAGTACTTTCAGTACGTTCGGGGATATAAACGCCGGCGGTGTAGGGCCAATACGGATATTCTTGACACCCAGGCTTAGGAGTGTGAGCAGAATGGCGACTGCCTTTTGTTCATACCAGGATAAGATTAGGGTTAGTGGCAAATCATTTACCCCACAATTAAAGGCTTTAGACAGGGCTAAGGCAATCTGGATGCCTGAATAGGAATTATTGCACTGGCCGAGGTCAAGCAAGCGGGGAATTCCGTCAATATCGCCCAGTTCAAGGTGATTGAAGCGGTATTTGCCGCAGGCCACTGTCAGTATTATGCAATCCTGCGGAATCTGCTCCACAAGCTCGGTATAGTAATTACGGCCTGCTTTAGCTCCGTCACAGCCGCCAACCAGGAAGAACCGTTTTATTTTGCCGCTTTTTACTGCAGCAACAATTTTATCCGCCAAACCCAGCACGGCAGTATGATGGAAGCCAGTCGTGAGGCTGCCGCCTGCTTGATCGGGCAAAGACGGCAAAGAGTTAGCCTTGGCAATCAGAGCGGTGAAATCCCTGTCAGTGATATGGCCGCAGCCCTCCATGCCAACTACACCGCTGGTAAACAAACGGTCCCGGTAGGCGTCCTTAGCAGGCATAATGCAGTTGGTAGTTACTAAAATAGCGCCGGGAAATGCGGCAAATTCTGTTTGCTGGTTTTGCCAGGCGGTGCCGTAGTTGGCTACCAGATGCGGAAATTTGTGCAATTCAGGGTAAGCGTGGGCCGGCAGCATTTCACTATGGGTATAGACGTTTATGCCGGTACCTTCGGTTTGTTTCAGTAATTCATAAAGATCGAGCAGGTCGTGGCCGGTAATTAAAATGCCGGGACCCGCCTTGGTGCCTGTGGAAACTTTGGTAGGCACCGGGTTGCCGAAACGCTCGGTGTGCGCTTTATCTAAAAGTTCCATAACCCGATAATTCATCTGGCCGCATTTCATAACCATCTCAATATGGCGATCCAAATTAAAATCAACATTTGTCAGGGTAAAAAACATAGCATCATGGACAAAGGCATCCACTTCTTCGTCGCGGGCGCCAAGTTCCCGCGCGTGATAAGCATAGGCGGCAATGCCCTTGAGGCCAAAGGTCAAAATATCCTGCAAGCTTTGCAGATCCTCATTCTTACCGCAAACTCCTATTTTGGTGCAACCGGCGCCATTGGCCGTCTGTTCACATTGATGACAATACATACTCATAGCGTTATGCCTCCCGCAGTTATTATTGCTAAATTTAGTATAAAGAAACGAAGCCTTGTTGGCTGTGATATACATCACTTGGTTGAGGATACTTCACGCTGACAACTGGCTAAGTATGTTCCGGTTGCGACATATTAAAGCCGGTTTTTTTGTTCATACTAGATTATATACTAACTATATTAGGGGACGAATTCCATATGTCACTAAACGAATCGATAATCAGTATAACTGCATTTATCATTGCATTGCTGGTCCTCATATTTGTGATTGACTGGCGATATTTCCGGGACTGGGTAGTTGTTTTTCTGTTCAAGAGCAATATAGACTTTCTCTGGGGCAGTCCGGTGGTTAGCCTGAAACTAATTGAGTATCCGGATCGTTGGTTTCCCCGCTATTATGAAACCAGTGTACTGTTTGAGGTATGGGTTTTTCCCATCCTTTGCGTTTGGTATAACCAGATTACCAGGGATAAGGGGCTTGGTTCCATTATTTTGTACGCTATTATATTTAGTGCCGGCATTACAGCGATCGAATATCCGCTTGAGATCTATACGGATCTGATCCACTATATCGAGTGGAGCTGGTTTACTACATTTTATACCCTGAATATTACCTTTCTCATGTCACGAACCTTCATAGCCCTGTTTAGGCGTGGTTGCAATCACTTTGGCCGTTAGCGGCGCCCGGCGGATTTTTAGTGTGGGGATCTAAAATTTTTATTGCTGTAATTTGGTTTTTGTAGTACCATAATTGTATTCTAGCCTGTTGAGGATGATACTCTTGAGGTCATACTGTCAAACGGCTGTTAGTATCCGGGTAACTGAATATTTTTTAATACCGCTTGGATCCTTTCAGGACTTAGACGGGTAATACTCAACAGGTGTGGTATGCCTTCTTGTCTGTATTTGTGCGGACAAGAAGGCTTTTTGTTTACCTTAATATGGTTGGAGGGTGAGAAATGACAAATGTAGTGGAAAGTGTTGCCGAAATGCGGGCTATAGTTGCCGCCGCCAGGAAATCAGGAAAAACAATTGGTTTTGTACCCACTATGGGAGCTCTTCACAACGGGCATCTGGAACTTATGAAGGAAGCAAGAAAGGCTTGCGACGCAGTGATTGTCAGCATTTTTGTCAATCCAACACAATTCGGGCCCAACGAAGATTATGATGCCTACCCGCGCACCTGGCAAGAAGATTTGCAGGCTTGCAAATCCGTCGGTGTTGACGCGGTGTTCCATCCCCAGGCGGAGGAAATGTATCCTGCAGGCTGGGGGACTTGGGTGGACGTAAACGGTGTAACCGATAAACTTTGTGGCAAACCACGGCCTGGTCATTTCCGCGGTGTTGCTACTGTGGTTACGAAATTATTAAATATTGTCCAGGCGGATAAAGCTTTTTTTGGACAGAAAGATGCGCAGCAAGTGGTTGTCCTCAAAAAGCTGGTTCGCGACCTGAATATGCTCACCGAAATCAACATGGTGCCTATTGTCCGGGAAGCTGACGGACTGGCGAAAAGCTCCCGCAATGTTTACTTAAATCCTAAAGAGCGGCAGGCTGCGCTGGTATTGTATCAAAGTCTGTGCAGCGCCAGGGAGATGGTTGCCGCCGGCGAGCATAACTGCCAGGCTATCAGGACGGCCGTGCTGCGCCAGCTTAAGTCGGAACCTCTTGCCAGTGTAGATTATGCCGAAATATACTCCTTTCCGGAACTAAAGGATATCGAGAAATTAAATCAGGACGTTCTGCTGGCAGTAGCGGTAAGGTTTGGTGCTACCAGGCTGATTGATAATATGATTCTGATCCCAAAACATAGCTAGGAGGCAACCCATGTTTATTACCATGATGAAATCCAAAATTCACCGCGCCACTGTCACAGAGGCTAATTTGAATTATGTAGGCAGTATTACCATTGATGCGGCTTTACTGCAGGCGGCTAAAATCTTACCGGGAGAGAAAGTGCAAGTTGTTAACAATAATAACGGAGCCCGGCTGGAAACCTACACGATTGCCGGTGAGGAGAACTCAGGCATAATTTGTCTTAACGGAGCGGCTGCCAGACTGGTACAGCCAGGCGATACCGTAATTATCATTACCTACGCTTTGGTGAATGCCGAGGAAGCACGGCAAATGAAGCCTGTTGTCGTTATGGTGGATGAGCATAACCGTATAGCTGAGTATCGGGATTGTGAACTGCATGGGCAAGTTAGCTAAGAACTCACAATATATAACCAGGTATGTATCGTTGTGGGTCATCCTTGGCGCTATTACCGCCTTTTTGTATCCGCCGGCGTTCAAGCCCTTTGCCAAGGATATTCCATATTTGCTGGCTATGATCATGCTGGGAATGGGTCTCACAATGACGCCGGCCGAATTTCAACTGGTTCTAAAACGGCCCAAGGATATTTTTTATGGCATAGCGCTGCGTTATTTGATTATGCCTGCGGTGGCCTGGGGGGTGGCAAAAGCCTTGGCTTTACCGCCTGAGCTGGCTGCAGGCCTGATTCTGGTTGGCTGTTGTCCCAGCGGAACAGCCTCCAATGTGATGACATTTATCGCCAGGGGCGATACAGCCCTCTCGGTTTCGGTTTCCAGCCTCAATACGCTATTGGCGCCTATTCTGACTCCGGCTCTTTTTCTGCTGTTGGGCGGGCTCATTATTCCGGTCAATTCGGCTGCGCTATTTAGCGATATTGTTAAAATCATTGTTGTCCCCATCCTCCTGGGGATATCGCTCCGGGTGCTGGCAAACAAGTATGTTACTTATATTCAGCCTGTGATTCCCGCTGTATCGGTCGCGCTGATTGTTATTACCATCGGCGTTGTTGTGGCCTTAAACGCTGCCAAACTAAGCGCCGTGGCCATGATTGCCCTGCTGGCTGTTATACTGCATAATCTTATTGGCTTAGGTCTGGGGTATGGCGCGGCCCATACACTGGGAATGAGCGAGCCTAAGGCCAGAGCTATTGCGTTTGAAATCGGCATCGAAAACTCCGGGTTGGCGGCTGCGCTGGCAATCGCCCATCTGGACCCTGTCGCCGCCATTCCCGGCGCTATCTTTAGCGTTTGGCACAATCTAAGCGGCAGTGCGCTGGCCGCATACTGGGTCAAAAAAGATCATGGACAGTTACAGGCTGACGACATTAAGGCGGAAACAGTGTCACCTACTCATTAATTCTTCCTCATCGATTCAGGCCACAGCTTTATCAGCGCCGGATTATACCGGGGAGTACTGCCGTGTGCCTTATTGCTGGCCGTTTTCTCGGGTTGCTGGTTTATCTATGACGGCTTTCATAAATTAGCGTTACTTGTCTAGCACAAGAAAACTCCCGCCATGACCAGTTGGCGGGAGTTTTTCTTTCAGGCTGGCAGTATATCTTTAGCGGCATCAATTTAAAAGTACATAATGTGTTAAAAGTGTTTATTTTTTTATCAATATTCACTAGAATAGAAATAACAGCAGGGTTCTGTTTTATACCAAGGAGAGTGTTTATGAAAAAAATTCGCCAGGTAATCGCTGCAGGGACATTTGTGTTATTGGCAGCCGGTACATATTGGTACTTGTACTATTCTCACCCCGCCGGACTGCAAGCTCCTGCCGCTTTACAGGAAAACACCGATAAGAGCCTTGTAGTTAAAGGCGTGGTGGTGCCTGTGCGCCACGCAGCCCTTACCCTGCCGGTAAACGGTGTTATTGCGGAGGTGCCGGTGCAGGCCGGTGAACAGGTTAAAGCAGGGCAGCTGTTGCTCCGGCTGGAAAGCGGCGAAACCAGAAATAAACTCAGGCAGGCGCAGGCTGACAAAGAACGGGCAGAAGCAATTATTGACTGGGTCAGACAAAATCGTACGGAAGAGATCGCCACCAAGCAGGCTGCACATGCTGCAGCCCAGGCGGAACTGAGCCGTGTCGAGGCTGACTGGCAGAGAATTCAGCAGCTTTATGCTATTGGCGCGGTATCTCAGCAGCGATTTGAGCAGGCTTATGCTGATTATATACAAAGCAAGGCAGATGCCCAAGCTGCGCAATCAGTAGCTGCGACTGCCGTTATCAGCACCAGTATCGATACCATTTTACCGGCCCGCCGCGCCGAATTGGAAAGCGCCCGCGCGCATCTTGAACAAATACAGTCCACCGTCAGGCAAAGTGAGCTATATGCCCCTTTTGACGGTACGGTTGCTTTACTCAATGCCAAGATTGGCGAATATGTAACAACAACGGCGCCGGTAATGTACCTGGGGGACTGCTCTGCCTGGAAGGTACATACCGAAGATGTCACGGAAGAAAAAGTTGAGCGCATTAAGCAAGGTGCAGCTGTGGTAGTAACTTTTGCAGCGCTGCCCGATTTAAAAATTCCGGGCAAGGTGACAGGTATCAGCAATTACGGCGAGAAAAAGGCCGGCGGCGAGCCCGCCTATCAGGCTGTTGTCGAATTAGAACGGCAGGACCTCAGACTGCGCTGGAATATGACGGCTTCGATAAGGCTTGCGTCAGAATGACAAACATAACAATTTTTTCAAAAGGAGTGGCCGGAATGTACAGTTTTAAAAATGATTATAGTGAAGGGGCGCATCCCAGAATATTAAATGCGTTACTGGCAACCAACTTAATACAGGCGGAAGGGTATGGTGAGGATTGCTATACACTGCAGGCCGTGGAACTTTTAAAACAGAAGCTTAACAGGAATGATGCCGATATTCACCTTTTGTCCGGCGGTACGCAAACCAACCTTACAGCCATTGCGGCTTTTCTCAGACCGCATGAGGCTGTCATTTCCGCCAATACCGGCCATATTCTGGTTCATGAAACCGGAGCTATTGAAGCTACAGGCCACAAAGTTATCCCGGTGGAATCACGCGATGGGAAAATCAAAGTTGACCAGATCAAGGCTGTTGTTGCCGGACACACTGACGAGCATATGGTGAAGCCCAAAATGGTGTATATATCAAATCCAACCGAAATCGGGTCTATTTACAGCAAGCGGGAATTGCAGGCGATCAGCAGCTTTTGTAAAGAGAACAAACTCATTTTGTATGTTGACGGCGCCCGTCTGGGATCCGCCCTGTGCGCCGAGGGGAATGACCTGGAATTAGCTGATCTGCCTTTGTTAGTGGATGCTTTTTATATTGGCGGCACCAAGGGCGGAGCTCTTTTGGGAGAGGCGCTGGTGATTTGCAGCGATTGGCTCAAGGCTGAATTCCGCTTTCATATGAAACAAAAAGGGGCGCTGTTAGCTAAGGGCAGAATTCTGGGAATTCAGTTTCTGGAGCTTTTCCGGGACAACCTGTATTTTGATCTGGCCAAACACGCCAATGAAATGGCGGCTTTGTTGAGACGAGAAATTGCATTAGCCGGTTATCGCTTTCTGACTGATTCGCCCTCCAATCAAATCTTCCCAGTCTTACCTGACAGGCTAATTGCTAAACTACAGGAAAAATACGCATTTTATGTTTGGGAAAAGGTAGATGACGGTCATTCGGCTATACGGCTGGTAACTTCCTGGGCTACTGAGAAAACGGCCGTTGTTGAATTCCTGAATGATTTGAAAAAGGCTTAATAGACATAGTGACCGGCTGACAGTAAATTGGAGTCAGCAGTAAAATATCCTGCCAAATGGTCTCATTTGGCGGGATTTTCATTCCTGACCGGTTCAATGAAGTTTTCCTGTAACTTTTTGGCTATGAATTTGCAGAGGAAAACCATTGTGCAATGAAGAATGTATCCTGGTAGAAGAGGTGGATTTTCTGTGGATAGTATTTATAAAAGATATATTCCGGCTACGATGCCTGTCGGCGGGGATGATGATTGTGCCTGGATGTTTATTTTTAACGATAATAAAATGTTAGTCCGGGCGGATTCGGCGCAAGACGGGATACCCAGCCTGGGGGATGTACTTAAACTAGAACCGGCGCTTATCAATAAACAGTATATGGGTAAAGTTGCCGGTTCGCCCTGTTATTGCATGGAAGCCGGTGAAGGTTTTCAACCGCCGGCGGGAATGGAGTTTAGAGAATTAAGGGCTTTGCTGGGTAAGCTTGATGAGGATATCTTTCTGCTGGCAGGCAGAGCCTTTCAATTAGTCAACTGGAACCGGCTGACTAGGTTTTGCGGTAAATGCGCTGCGCCGACAGAGATTAAGCAAAATGAACTGGCCAAACAGTGTCCTGCCTGCGGGGCGGTTTATTACCCTCGGATTTCCCCGGCAGTTATTGTCGCTGTCGTGCGGGACGATAAAATTCTGTTAGCCCATAACAAGAATTTTAGGGCAAGCTGGTATAGTGTAATTGCCGGCTTTGTGGAGCCGGGTGAGACTTTTGAGGATTGCGTAAAGCGAGAGGTGGCCGAGGAAGTCGGTCTAAGGGTAACAAATATTAGATATTTCGGCAGTCAGCCCTGGCCCTTTCCGGATTCATTAATGGTGGGCTTCATTGCGGAATACGAAAGCGGCGACATCATGGTGGACGGTGACGAAATTGACGCCGCGGCCTGGTACGGCAAAGATAATCTTCCGCCCTGTCCTGGCGGCAATACCATCGCCGGGCAGCTAATTGAAGCAGTTCTGTCTTAAGGCTGAGTATTGGTGTTAAAGTAAAGTAGCTTTACCTTATATTGGAATCCCGTAATATGTACAGGATACCGGTGCTATGGGCTGGATAAAAACAGGGTATTGATAAACCTTACTTGGCATAGTCTAGATAGAAGGAGTGAGGCAAATGAACAAAAAACTGCTGTCTGTATTAATAGGTTTGCTGTTTATTGTTGCTGTGGGATATGCTAACACAGCGCTCGCCAATGCGCAGGATGCCAACCCCATTGATGAGGCGTTTGCTAAGGATTTTCAGGAAGCGCATAGTACAGTGGAGACCAATTATGTAGCTGAAAAATATATGCAGGCCTGGAAGGCTGAACTGGCGAATATTGCGGTTGTGACGAAAGGCAAATACCAGTATGATGAGGATAAAGACCGTATTGACGCCTATGTAGCCGCTTATGAGAAGGTTGCTGCTGCGGCCGTATATGTAGAATGGCTTAGATGGTCTGATACCGATGCCCCGCCTGCGGGGCGGCATTTTGGCACAGGGGCCGCAAGTGGCGGTTTGTTGGCCAAAGCCCAGATCTATAAACAGGCAACACTTAATTTAGTTACTTCGTACCAAAGAAATTCCGCAGCCGGCAGCTATGTCTACTTGTACAGCGGCAACGGCGCGGAGTTAGCTAAAAGAAGGGCAGAGTAACTCGTGATAAAGTAGACTTAGCTTCAGGTGGAGTTTTAACCCCATCTGAAGCTAAGTCGCCCTTATCCAGGGACTTAGCCGCTCGCCTGTGCCCGTAGGGGTATAACTCCCACTTATAGAAGGGGGAGTCTTAGAGCGGGTTAGTCGTCGGATAAATACTTGGATAAGAAATGTATAAAATGTTATTGACAGGATACGTTTTTATCTATAATATGAAGATAAAATCAGTGTATATGCACCGAAACTATAAGATGTGGAAGGCGACAGCATAATGAAATCTAGTCCTGGTTATTATCCTAAACCCCCCAGTCCCTGTTTGTGTCTGAATATAAGGCGGGCGTCCCGGGCGGTAACCGATTTTTATGAAAATGTTTTGGAGCCAAGCGGTATTAAAGTTACCCAGTTTTCTTTGCTTAGACATCTTGAGATGGTAGAGCCGGCTACCATCAGTAAACTGGCTGAAACCATGCGCATTGACCGTACTACCTTGAATCGCAACATGAAACCGCTTCTTGAGGCTGGTCTGATTGCGGTTAATACAGGACAAGATCCGCGTTCGCGGCTGGTTACTCTTACAAAAGCAGGCCAGCTGGCATTAAAGCATGCGGCTGAACTATGGGAGCAGGCGCAGGCCTCACTGCAGGAATATCTGGGTGTTAACGATATTAAGCATTTCAATCATTTGATTGCTAAATTGGAAGCATTAATGCCGTAATTTTTTTAATCATATTGGTGCATATACACTCAAAGAGGAGTGAGAGTGTGGAAGAACAGATTAAGAACTATATCCTGGATTTAGGTGTTGATGATGTTGGCTTTGCCCGTATGGAGGACTACCAAAGTCCTAAATCTTATGCCATTACCAGTTTCCTGCCTTCGGCCAAATCCGTTATTGTGCTGGCATATAAGCCTCTGTCCAGTTGTGAAAGCCCCAGTATGACCGCCGCTCAGAACGGCTACCTGGATTTAGGCTCCTTTGCCAGATCGTCCAGTTATCAGATTGCCCGTTATCTGGAACGGACCCACAATGCCAAAGTAGCTACCCTGCCTGTTGCTTATCCGCTTGACATCCAGGATGATCGCAAAGCGATTGCCGATTTTTCGCAACGGCATGCGGCTGTTGCCGCCGGTCTGGGATCTTTTGGCCGCCACAACCTGGTTATCCATCCCCGGTTTGGTACCCGGGTGATTTTCACCAGCATCATCACCAACCTGTCTTTGCAGCCTTCGCCAAAATGCGAAGAGTTTTGCACCCACTGTAATCTGTGTGTGGAGAACTGTCCGGCCCGCGCTTTAGATGAAGAAGGCAAGACGGACGTTGTAAGATGTCTGAGTCATTCCCAGCCCTATGGGCTGATAGCCGATATCACCTTCCAAATGCAGCGGTTAGGCAGTCAGCCGGAAGAACAGAAGCAAATGCTGACAGGCGCGCAATATGCCAGACTGCGGCAGTCGGCCCATTTGGGCAACCAGTATATGTGTTACAACTGCCTGAAGAGTTGTCCGCTGGGGTTGGCTTAAGATAACGAACAGGAGGCCTGTCGGCATGAAAATATGTTTCCTGGGCTGCGGGATTTATCAGCCGGAACTCGAGCAGGTTTTAGCTAAGATTAAAGAGGAAAAGTTATTTGAATGTGAACTTACGGTGAATTATCTGCCTATAAATCTGCATATTGATTTAAAAAAACTAAAGACGGCAGTCCTGGAGGCTTTGGCAGCCACAGAGGCCGACCGGATTATTTTACTGTATGGTTCCAAATGTCATCCTGAGTTTGATATGTTTTTACAGGATTACCCGGTTACCAGATTTGAACAGTCCAACTGTATTGAACTGATAATGGGAGACGCTATACAGGGCGGGGGAATGGACTCCAAGACCTTTTACCTGACTTCCGGCTGGATACTCAAATGGCGGGAGCTATTTGATCCGGGCTGGGGCGTGGATGAAGTAGCCATGCGGCAGAGTTTTGCCTGTTATGACCGGATTGTATTTGCCGATAGCGGTATTTGTGAAATCAGCGATGAACAGCAGCTGGAGTTTTTTGAATACGCCCGGGTGCCGATTGAAGTACAGCCGGGAGGCTTGGATTATTTTAAAGACAATATTGTGGCGGCTATCCGTCAGGCCATTGCCGCAGCAGAAGAGGAATCCTTATGACAAACCAGGAGTTGCTCTGTTCGCTAAAAAAAGAAGCGGCTGCGTTGAGTTTGCCGGCAGCTGCGACTGAAAAGCCGGATAGTGAGTTGACACAGTCTGCCAGGAAGCACCGGTATCTTGCCAGCAGGGTAGCGGAATACAACCGGCAGATATTGCTGGAAATTAGCGATAAAGCCTGTGTTGATGCCATAGAAGAGATTGATCCCGACGCACTTAACGAATTTACTTTCCAGATCAACAGCTATTTAAAAAATACTGCCCCTGATCAGGCAGAACTGCAGTGCTATGTTCGCCTGACGACTACCTACTTGACCTTTATTGCCTGGAAGCCTTTACACCCGCCGGGCCTGATTTTTGCTGAAGGACAGAAGCTGATCGCGCAAGGCGGTATATTTTACTGCCCTGTCAAAAAGCAGCAAATGAACGCAGCAGTGTCTTTATGCAAGTACTGTGTGAGCAGAGATATCGGTGAATTGCAAAACAACCGGTGAAATCTCTTAAAACCAACCAAGCCGCTATTACTTCCCGTAATAGCGGCTTACCTTTTAAAACACGGGGACAGGGATTGTGTTTTAAAGATTGATCGACATGTAACGTTATAATCAGAAGAGTTATTCTCCGTCATTAATGAATTCCCGCGAAATAGGGAAGTTTTAATAAATAGCTTCAAAACATGGTCCCTGTCCCCCTGTTTTTCTGCGAGAGAAGCAGGGCGGCCTCGGGGCGATTAACTGCCGGCAGACAGCAGTAAAAATACGGCAATGATGGCTGCCGCAACCGAGGATACGAGACCGCCCCTGTACCAGGAGCAGGCGGCTGCGACTCCGATTCCCGCAAGCGTTATTAATGTCATGTCCGCGGTGGCGTCCAGTACGCCCCGGGTAATCAAAGCGCCGAGCGCCGTGTACGGTATATAAAAGAGAAACCGCCGCAGTAACGGTGGTAACGGACGCTCCGCCAGGACAAACCATGGCAAGAGACGTGGTACAAAAGTTACCAGCATCATGCCGAGGATCAACGGAAGATGGTTGCTCATGCCTGCACCTTCTTATTTGCTCCGTCTTTCAGCACGCATACGCCAAGCAATGAGGCCGTGATAATGGCGGCAATAAGACTCCAGCCGGCGGGAAGTATTTGAAGATAATAATTGCAGGCATATATGCTTCCCGACAGGGTAGCGAGACAAAGAACATTAACCGATTTTTTGATCTCTGGGATAATAATGGCGGTAAACATAGCATAGAGGCCGATGCCCAGACTGCTCTGAAGCGTTACCGGCAAGGCCGCACCGACCAGATACCCCGCCACGGTGCCGCCAACCCAGGCGGCATAGCCAATTCCTTGCAGGGCCAGCAAATAGGACACATTCAGTGAACCGCTTTTTAAGGCGGCAACGGAGAAGCTTTCATCGGTAATACCAAAAGCAATAAAAGGCAGCCAGGCTTTATTAGTTTCTTTAAGGCGTACAGCCAGTGCTGCGCTCATCATTAAATGACGCAGATTGAGAAGAAATGTCGCCAGGACAATGTCTACAGCGGCGATGCCGGCTTTAATCAAGTCCAAAGCCATAAATTGACTGGCGCCTGCAAACACCAGCAAGGAAAACAGACAACTGTCCATAAGTGAAATATTGACTGTTTTCGCAAGCAGGCCAAAGGCCATGGCGACCGGAAAATAACCAAGGACGAGCGGTATACCCGCAGTTAAACCTTCTTTAATGCTACCCGATACTTTGTTCACGATGCCCTCCTTATTACTCTGAAATGGTGATTATAAAACAGGTATGTTATACTATAAAGTAGACAGACTTAGCTTCAGGGGGGGTTAACCCCATCTGAAGCTAAGTCGTCGGATAAAGTAACTATCTTCCGGTGGTTTTTAAACCCCGCTGAAAGTTAGCTGCCTTTCAGCCACCCTTATCCGTTTTGCTCTCCCGCTTGCCAAAACGGGTGCCTTGGTGACAGGAGGACATAGAAAAGCTTCGTGCGTTAAACGAGATTGATTCGTGCGCTATAACGCGCTTTGTGTTATTATATAATAAGATTATGAGTAATACAAGAGGCGGAGGTGTCTTTTTTGCAGGATCTCAACCGGATAATTGCCAGCAATCTGCGGCGTATTCGCGAGGAGAAGAAACTCAGTCTGGAAAAGGTTGCCGATATTACCGGCGTCAGCAAATCCATGCTGGGTCAAATAGAGAGGGGCGAGTCCAACCCTACAATTAATACCATCTGGCGAATTGCCACCGGTTTGAAGGTTTCCTTCACCGGCCTGATTAATTCTCCTCAGGCTGATACAATTATAGTGCGAAAAACAGATGTCGAGCCGCTAATTGAAGATAATGGCAAATACAGGGTATATCCGGTTTTTCCCTATGAAGACGGCCGCCGGTTTGAAATGTACATTGTGGAGATCGAGCCGGATGGTTATTATAATACAGATACGCATGGCGACAAGACGCAGGAGTTTATCACGGTGGTGGACGGTCAGCTCATCATCCGGACCGATAATCAGGAATATATTGTACATAAAGATGAATCAATCACTTTTCGGGCAGACAGGTCCCATATATATTACAACGCCGGCAAAAGCCTAACACGGTTAAGTATGGTTATTTATTATTCACTGTAAATGGTCCTGTTTGCCGGGGAAGTCTCTGGCCATAGTTAAGGAGATGGCGTGAAATGCTGAAGAAACCGCTTATTTTGGCAATTTTACTGGGTGGATTGCTGCTGCTTGGCTGGATGGCTAAGCTGAGCTTTTTTCCCACGGTTGCACCGGATAATTTGCCCGGAGCCGGATCAGGAACCGGCCAGATCCCGCCAGGAAACCTGACAATGGACAGGAAACCAAGCCGTCGCCGCCGGTTCCGGAAACGGCTGAGAAAAAATCGCTGGGAACGCAGCGTTATTCTCCTGATAAGCCGGTAATTACAAATCGCCAGACGGTCGATTTGTCGGAACACGGTATGTCGCTTAAACGGGAAGAGAATAAAGGGTATGAAGTAATGCCGGGGGTAACTGTAAAAAAAGGGGCTGTTACCATTTCACTGGATCAGGAAGAGAAGAAATCCATCCAGCTTGAAAAAAGTCCGGCTAATTCCAATAGTCAATATCAGATGATGTTAAAAAATAAATTTTAATAAACCTTTACTGTTTTATAAGGTAGGAGAACGTATGGCAAAAACATGGAAGCCTTTTGCGTTAGGAGCTTTGGTCATGCTTGTCCTGATGATTGCAGGTTATCTGGCCTTTCTAGGACCGGACAAGGTTTTGCCTGGCTCTGACGGTAAGGGAGAAGATTTTAGTAAAAACTATAATGCGGTTACGATTACACCGCTGCCTTCACTTAGGATTATTCGCGGCACCGAAGTAGCATTTGAGGGTAAGGTGGAACTGCGGCAAACTATTGCCGGACGCCTGGCAAGAAATTTGGCTATCGTTGATTTTCAAGCGACTGGCGAACATGCCGATAAGTCCTATCTTAAGATTGTGTGGGAAAATGGCGAAGTTGAAAAAATATATCCGGGAACAAAAGACAAACAATTCGCCGAGGATAGAAGGGCTGCCGAGATTTCTATCGTGGGCTATAGCATGCGCGAGCGGAAGCTCTTTAAAGATTCTCCCCGTAAAGGGACACTGACCTGGGAAATCCGATATGAGCCGGTACAATAAAACTTTATTCTGAAAGGTTGGATGGTTATGCAGTATCGTTTATTGGGCAAAACAGGGTTAACGGTATCAGAAGTCGGTTTTGGCTGTATTCCGATTATCCGTCTGGAGACAAATCAGGCGGTCAAGACGTTACGGCACGCCTACGAGCAGGGCGTCACCTTCTATGATACGGCCAATGCGTATCGCGACAGTGAAGAGAAGATTGGCCGCGCGTTTGCGGGACTGCGCGATAAAATTGTCATTGCCACGAAGACCGGGCGGCGCGACGGAGCGGGCGCGCTGGAACATCTTGAAAACAGTCTGCGGATGCTCCAGACCGATTATATTGATTTGTATCAGCTGCACCAGGTTTCGAATGAACAGGACTGGAAAGTGGCGAGCAGCGCCGGCGGAGCGCTTGAGATTGTAACCAAAGCGCGGGAACAGGGGAAAGTAAGGCATATCGGCATTACGTCCCATAGTCTGTCTATGGCCTTGCGGCTTGTAAAAACCGGACTGTTTAGTACGATTCAATTTCCCTTCAATTTTATTGAAGAGGCTGCTAAGGATGATTTGCGCGAGCTGGCCGCGGCGATGAATGTAGGTTTTATTGTTATGAAACCGTTTGCCGGGGGTATGATTGACAATGCCACGATAGCGTTCAAGTATCTGCGGCAATTTCCTGATATGCTGCCTATTCCGGGTTTTGATTCGCCGGAAGCCGTTGACGAGATTCTGGGCTTGTATGGCGAGCACAATGTTATCACCGACGCTGACCTGGCTCTGATGGACAAATACCGGATCGAGCTGGGTAAACAGTTTTGCCGTCGCTGCCAGTACTGTATGCCTTGCCCGCATGGGGTTAACATTACGCCGGCCATGGGTTACCAGGTAATAGCAGGACGGATGTCACCGGCTGTTGCTATTGAGTTTGCGCGCAATTTCATGGAAACGGCAGCCAAGTGCATCGAATGCGGGGAGTGTATCAAACGCTGTCCCTACGACCTGCCCATTCCGGATATGCTGAAAAAGCACTATGAGATGTATCAACAGCATTGCGAAAATGCCAAAAATAATAACAAGTTGTAAATTATCAGATAAATTTAGTGTTGACACAGAATAGATTTTTCTGTAATATATCAACAACAGCATATGTGAAACTTAAATGACGATGAACGGAAGAGTAGTTATACCGCGATATTGACAGCGAGCTGGGAATGGTGTGAGCCAGCAGTATCAACTATAATGAAAATCATCCGCGAGTTGCGTGCTGAACTTGTTTAGTAAGCCACGCCGGGTTCTCCTAAGGAGAAATTGCCGCCCGTTATTGCGGCGAGGTATCGAGTTATACTCCGTACCTATGAGCGGCTATGGCTTGACCATAGCAATTTGGGTGGTATCGCGGATTAACCTCCGTCCCTTGTCTTAGGGACAGAGGTTTTTTTACTTTTTATGTTAAAATAGTGCAAAGATATGAGGAGGTAAACCGGCTTGAAGATGTTGGGGGCAGAAGCTGTTATTGAATGTTTGAAGGCTGAAGGAGTGGAGATGGTATTCGGGTATCCGGGCGGATGTGTGTTAACGCTGTATGATGCGCTGTTTAAAGCTAACTTTCCCCATGTTTTAACCCGGCATGAGCAAGGCGCCGTCCATGCTGCCGATGGTTATGCGCGGGCCACCGGAAAAACAGGGGTTTGTTTTGCGACTTCGGGGCCGGGTGCAACCAACCTGATCACGGGTATTGCCACCGCTTACATGGATTCTGTTCCCTTAGTTGCGATTACCGGGCAAGTGGGCGTAGCTGTCATTGGCAAAGATGCTTTTCAGGAAGCCGATGTCTGCGGTATAACAACGCCTGTTACCAAACACAATTACCTGGTTAAAAGAGTTCAGGATTTGCCGCGGGTCATGAAGGAAGCCTTTTATATTGCCCGCACCGGGCGGCCGGGGCCTGTTGTTGTTGATATATCCCGCGATGTTTTTAATGCCGCCTTTGATTTCGTGTATCCTGAGACCGTTAACTTAAGAGGTTACAAACCGCTGTTTGCGGGTGAAACCGCGGCTGTGGAGCAAGCCGCCCAAGCATTGGCAGAAGCCAAAAGACCGGTGGTTTTTGTCGGCGGCGGTGTTACTATCTCAGATACTGCCGAGGAATTACGGCAGCTTGTCACTCATACAGGATTTCCGGTGTTTTCCAGTCTTATGGGGTTAGGCTGTGTGCCGTCCGACTGGCCCCAGCACCTAGGAATGGTTGGCATGCATGGTACTTATGCCGCCAATATGGCGACAATGGAATGCGATTTGTTACTGGGGGTTGGGGTTCGCTTTGACGACCGGGTGACAAGTTTAGTCAAGGACTTTGCGCCCAAGGCGAAAATTGTCCATTTGGATATTGATCCGGCCGAGGTTAACAAGAACGTAGGCGCCGACCTGCGGGTGGTGGGCGATCTTCGCTGGTCGCTGCCGTTGCTTTGTCAGATCGCCGCCCGGCGCAGTAAAACAGAGTGGCAAAATTCAATAATCGCGTGGAGTGCACGTGTGCAGGCCTGGAAGCGGGAACAGCCGTTAGTCTACAGCCAGGAAGCTAACTGGATTATGCCGCAGGCTGTCATCGAGACGGTGAGCCGGCTTACCCAGCAGGATACCGTCATTGTCACCGACGTTGGCCAGCACCAGATGTGGACTGCGCAGTATTATAATTTTACCAGGGAGCGAACTTTGCTTACCTCAGGCGGCTTAGGCACTATGGGCTACGGCTTGCCGGCGGCAATCGGAGCGCAGAAGAGTTTGCCTGACAAAAATATAGTGCTAATTACCGGTGATGGCAGCATTATGATGAATTGCCAGGAATTGGCGACAGTGGCCGATAATGAGCTGCCAATTAAAATTTTTGTAATGAACAATCAGGTCTTGGGTATGGTTAGCCAATGGCAGCGGATGTTTTACGGAGAACGGTATTCACATTCCAGTACAAAGGGGCGCACCGATTTTGTAAAACTTGCCGAGGCCATGGGTGTAACAGGGCTGAGGGTAAGCCATCCGGAAGACTTGCTGCCCACGGTGACCAAGGCCCTGCAGATTAGGGGGCCGGTTCTTGTGGATGTACTGGTGCCTCCTACCGAGGATGTATTGCCGATGGTACCGCCGGGAGGACGCCTGGATCAAATGGTGCTGGGAGGGTAACAGGATGAAATATACATTGGCTGTTTTGGTGGAAAATCGCCCGGGCGTATTGACACATATATCGGGACTGATCAGCCGGCGGGCCTTTAATATCGAAAGTATAGCGGCCGGCTATACTGAAGAAACGGATACCACCCGGATTACGATAAGTGTCGAGGTTGATAACGAGGTGGAACTGGAGCAGGTCGTCAACCAGTTATCCAAACTTGTTGACGTAATCAAGATTGTCAATCTTACTTATGTGGAGTCTATTGAGCGGGAGTTGGCGCTTATCAAGGTTAAAGCCAGCAAGTTAAACCGCTCTGATCTCGTGAATATCGTAGAAATTTTCCGGGCTAAAATTATTGACGTCAACCGGGAAACGGTAGCCATTGAACTTACCGGCGAGGAAAGCAAAATTGATGCTTTTTGTGAGGTGCTGCTGGATTTCGGTATTATTGAAATTGTCAGGACCGGCAAAATTGCGCTGTCGCGGGGGCCGGTGCCAGCTAAAGAAATGTAAATATAAAGTAGACTTAGCTTCAGATGGGGTTTTAACCCCATCTGAAGTTTAGTCGCCCTTATCCAGGAACTTAGCCGCACTTACTCCCGCTTATAGAAGCAGGAGTCTTAGTGCGGGTTAGTTACAGGATAAAACTTGCGGCTGTGGCAATCCCCATAATCTGAATAAGGTTGTGGGGATTGTTTCGTACATGATGTTGGAATGTTTTGAATTTTTTTCTGAAGGATGGTAGGAAATACTGAATCAATGTAGAACGTATAACATGTAAGTATTTAACAAGAATTACATTTTAGCCCATGCTTGCTCAACAGGCAGCAGCCTGACAACAGGAGAGCAAATTCATTAAGCAGCAAAAACATAACCCTATTTATGCTTGAATAAGTGAAAAAATGTTCAAATGCAATACTATAAGAATTCTACTAATTGATATTGTCAGAATTTTCTTTCTTAATCTGGGTTTTGCTTACCAATGTCACCTGGTTTTCCGGGCGGCGTAGGGAAACATTGATTAGATTTGGGAGGTGTTGCGGACGAATTGAATGTAGTGCGGTAGTTACATTTGCAATCCACGAATGAGAAGAGAAGAAAAAAGGGGGATTTATTTTTATGGCTTGGGATCCTACAGTATTAAAAGACTGGCAAATCGCCGAAGCGGCAGAAGGAAACATACCCTCTACAGAAAAGTATCAGGAAATGATGGGACTGCAAAAAGACGAAATCATCCCTTATGGCAAAACTCCCAAAATCGACTTTTTAAAGGTAATTGACCGTTTAAAAGATAAACCCGATGGCAAATACATCGAAGTAACCGCCATTACACCTACTCCGCTGGGCGAAGGTAAATCCACCACTTCCATCGGTATCATGGAAGGCCTTGGTAAACGCGGCGTAAATGTAGGCGGAGCCCTCCGGCAGCCTTCCGGCGGCCCGACCATGAACGTAAAAGGTACTGCCGCCGGCGGCGGCAACGCACTCTTAATTCCGATGACCGAGTTCTCTCTCGGCCTGACTGGCGATATCAATGATATAATGAACGCCCACAACCTGGCCATGGTCGCTATGAACGCTAGAATGCAGCATGAAGCCAATTATGATGATGCTGAACTGGCCAAAAGAAACTTAAAAAGACTGGATATAGACCCTAAGAATATCGAAATGGGCTGGGTAATTGACTTTGCAGCCCAGGGCCTCCGGAACATCATCATGGGTCTTGGCGGTAAAAAAGACGGTTTCATGATGCATTCCAAGTTCGGTATCGCCGTAGGCTCCGAATTAATGGCCATCCTGGCTGTAGCCAAGGACCTTGCCGATATGCGGGAACGCTTCAAGCATATCGTGGTTGGTTACAACAGGAAAGGCGATCCGGTAACCACCGGCGACCTCGAAGTAGACGGCGCTATGACCGCCTGGATGCGTAACACCATTAACCCGACCCTGTGCGCCACCGTGGAAGGCCAGCCTTGTTTCGTACATGCCGGCCCGTTTGCCAATATAGCCATTGGCCAATCCTCCATCATCTCCGACCGTATCGGCCTGAAGTGCTTCGATTACCACGTAACCGAATCCGGCTTTGCCGCCGACATCGGTTTCGAAAAGTTCTGGAACGTAAAATGCCGCCTGAGCGGTCTCAAGCCCAATGTCTCCATCCTGGTGGCCACCGTGCGCGCTCTCAAGATGCATGGCGGCGGACCTACCGTTGTTCCGGGACGCCCGCTGCCGGATGAATACACCAAGGAAAACCTGGGCCTCTTGGAAAAAGGCTGCGAAAACATGGTACACCTTATCAACGTTATCAAAAAATCCGGTATCAAACCGGTGGTTTGCATCAATGCCTTCTATACCGACACTCCGGCCGAGCATGCTTTGGTTAAGAGAATTGCCGAACAAGCCGGGGCGCGGGCCGCGGTATCCGAGCACTGGCTCAAAGGCGGCGACGGCGCATTGGATCTGGCCGATGCCGTTATGGATGCCTGCAAGGAAGAAGTCAACTTCGAGTACCTCTATCCGCTGGAAATGCCGCTTAGACAGCGTGTTGAACGAATTGCCAAAGAAGTCTATGGCGCAGACGGCGTAGACTGGGCGCCGCTGGCTGAAGAAAAAGCCAAGAAGTTCGAGTCTGATCCTAAGTATGCCGACTACTGCACTATGATGGTTAAGAGTCACCTGTCCCTGTCGCATGAGCCGACCTGGAAAGGCGTACCCAAAGGCTGGAGACTGCCGATCCGTGACATCCTCGTTTACGGCGGCGCCAAGTTCCTCTGCCCGATGGCCGGCGCTATCAGCCTGATGCCGGGAACCAGCTCCGACCCTGCTTATCGCCGGATTGACGTCGACGTTAAGACCGGTAAGGTCAGCGGCTTGTTCTAATTTGCCGGGCAGCTTTGTGGCTGCCACTGAAGGAAGTTGAATAAGAGTAAGCAAACACCCATAACATACTTTATAGTGTGTTATGGGTGTTTTTTAACTACAACTGCCGTAATATGTAAAGAGGATTTTGTCGTCCAGAGGCAGAACAGGATTAGCAGCGGGATAATATAGCGAAATATAATAGACTTTGAAGGTGATTATGATGTTCTTATGGCGCTCGCTTGTTTGTTTACTGCTGGCAGTATGCTTCGTAGGGGGAGGCAATACGGCCCAAGCCCAGTATAGCAACGGTATTCCGGTGTTGCTATACCACCATGTGAGTGACGACAAGACCGAACTGCCTGAGTTGACTGTGACAACGGCGGAATTTGAACGGCAGATGGCCCTTTTGCACGGCGCTGGTTTTTCGACCATTTCGCCGTCGCAGCTTAATGCCTATATGGAGGAAAAAACGGTTAGTTTGCCGGCAAAGCCTATACTCATTACCTTTGACGACGGTTATGATGATAATTATTTCAATGCTTTTCCGGTATTAAAGCGCTTCGGTTTTAGCTCGGTAATTTTTATGGTTGGCGTAAATATTGACAGGGAAAAGCGGCTATCCAGCCAGCAAATCCGGGAAATGTCCGATGCAGGAATTTTTTTTGGCAGTCATTCGGAAACGCATCGTAATATGACCACTTTATCTGCTGGCGAGCTTCGACATGAGGTCAAAACTATAAAACGAAAACTTGAAGCGATTACTCAGCGTGATACCGAACTGTTTTCCTATCCTTACGGGTACTATAATATAAGCGCCTGGGAGGCTGTTGAACTGGCAGGGTACAAAGGGTCTGTTACCGTTTTGCCGGGACTCAACAAACCAGACCGGGACAATCAGTTCTTGCTGCGCCGGATCCCCATTTATAACGATACTGATTTTAATGCACTGTTTTTACTCCTGGATCAAAATCAGCCCAAAACCAAATTGCTGCAGTACTCACCCGTTTTAAAAAAAATAGGGTGAATACAGGCAAAAGCAGGAATATGTTAACAAAATGAAGAATTATTTAGCAGAATATTAAGTTATTATTATATATTTTGCTAAATATGGTGAATTTTGTGCATAATCCTCAGCAAGCCGCACCATCGATACTTAATAAGGTGAATATGGAAGCCATCGAAGAGTTCTGCCGGCAGATTTACTATTGTGATCCATATACCTCCATGCATGCCGAGCATGTGGCCGAGCTTATGGCCGGTTTAGCCAGCCAAATGTGCATGTCTGCAGATGAGATTAATTTAGCCTATATCGTGGGTCTGATTCATGATGTCGGCAAGATAAAGATCCCTAATGACATTCTCACTAAGCCTGATAAACTTACTGATGAAGAGTTCGGGATTATGAAGCTGCATTCTGAGTACGGGGCCCAGATACTGGCCGGCATTGACGGTGCGGAAGCCGTTGTGCCCATTATGCGTCATCATCATGAACGGTATGACGGCAGAGGATATCCTGAAGGCTTAGCCGGCCATACTATACCCTTATTGAGCAGGATGCTTACCGTCTGCGACGCCTTTGATGCGATGACAACAAACAGATGCTACCGCAGACCGGTCACGCTGGAAGAATGTATTGCTGAGATAAGGCGTTTTGCAGGCAGCCAATTTGATCCTGAAATTTGTAATCTGTTTATTGAGTTTTTAGAAGAACGGTTTGGCATTGTAGCTGTAACGGCTGACTGCCGGCCATAAAAAGCATCTCCGGGAAATCGCAGGAACCCCTGGAACTTACCCTTGTAAGTTTCAGGGGTTTTGTGGTGAAAGTACAGCTTTTGCCTGAGTAAAGGCAAAAGCGGCTTCCACTTCGCCAACGCCTTGGCGCAAGCCGTGTTTTTACTGAGCAGCAGGCTATACGTTCGTCAAAGGCGTGACGGAAGCCGGTGCTGCTTTGTTATAACCGCGCTCGCCAAAAGGCTGCAGATTCTCTAACCATTTTTTCTCCAGCTTTTTCAAAGCCGCTTTGGTATCCATAATTTCGTCTTCTTTCTTTCGTAGCACCTCCAGAACTTCAAAAGTAAAAGCCGGTTCGCCGAACTGGTTCCAGTCGTCCTGCAGTCCTTTATTCCGGTATACGCCGGCCATAAGCTGCATGCGCTGCCCGGTCAGAGTTTTTAGATTAGGTGTACTGCCAATGAAGATTTTGTTATTTTGTGTATTCTTAATCTGATAAACACCCGCCTGCGGTTCAAAGGTCTCCTTGTACTCTAATTTGAGCTCTTTACGCCTGTCCATTATATTAGCCTCCTGTTATATGCTGCCGTACACTAACAAACGGATTCATCTTGATTTCATAGATTAATACGAAAAAGTTTATTAACATAAGATACTTTATGATTATATCTAGAATGTATCAAAGGATAAGCAAAAGACAACAAGTGGCAGGGATAACTGATCAAACCACTTTAGTAGTACAGCAAACTGGGCTTGCAGAAGGCAAGCCCAGTTTTTTTACGGTTCATCATCGATTACAACGGCCCAGACCCGAAACGGTCCATGGACGCCAATAGACAGATCCATTTCAATATCAGAGGTCCGGCTGGGACCTGTTATAAAGTCGATAGCCGACGGCAGATCGCCCTGGCCCCGCCGTTCAATCAAATGCCTCATAACGGTGGACATGGTCGGGACAATATTGGACGTATTCATGACCGCAATGTGTGTTGCCGGCAGCAAGCTAACCGAGCGGCCTGTTGTTGTCCCGTTAAATAAGGCGATTGTTCCGGTATAGCCGATAGCGTAATGAACCCAGGTAATACCCACATCGGCTTGTTCGGCTGCGCCAATCAGGTCGGTACGGGCGGTGTCGCTGTTCCAGAAAGTAGTTTTGACTGCCAACTGGGAGAAGTCGATGTACTTGCGTAGTTCAGGGTGATCCCAAAGTACTGCCGATTTTGCATTCAGCAGTTTAAGCCACAGTTTTATCTGATTGGTGGCTTCAGTTCCTGAGTTGACAATGGCTACTTTACCGGTCAGGGCTTCCAGATTAGCTTTAAATAATTTTAGCGGCTGATCGGCTTCAAATTGCTGTTCCCGCCAAAAGACCGGCGGGCCAACTTCCTGGCGTTTGGGAGGTTCAGTAAGGATTTTATCCCGTCCCAACGCTTTGGCCACGGTTTGTAAAAACAAGGTTTCCCGTGCAAGATCAACATGTATTTCAGTCATATGCTCACCCTATTTCTTGCGTTTTTCCCATCGGTCGCGGAATGTGACATCGGCAGCCGCCGGCAGGTACCGGGAGTTGGTCCAATTGGAGAGTAGCGGTAATTTGGCAGTAATGTAACCGTTTTTTACCAGTGGTTTTTGTCCCAAAGAAGCGGCCTTCATAGCGAACTTGTATGTGCTGGGCAATTTGAAGAATTGCCGCCACATACCAAAGGCGAATTTTTCAAATACCTTGGTGTGGCCGGCATTGACTCGCCGTTCGCGCAGTTTAAAGAGCAAATCCTGCAACGGGATTTTGGCCGGGCAGGCGCTGGTGCAGGCCGCGCAGAGCGTCGAAGCGTAGGGCAGCTCTCCCCAGAAAGTGAGGTCGTTCTCAAGGAGCGGTGTGATGACTGAGCCTATGGGGCCGGCGTACACCGAACCATAGGCATGTCCGCCAATTTGGCGGTATACGGGGCAAACATTAAAACAGGCGCCGCAGCGAATACAGTGGAGTGCCTGACGGTATTCGTCATCAGCCAGCAGGCGTGAGCGGCCATTATCCACGATGACCAGATGGAATTTTTCACAACCGTCGATATCGCCTTGTTGCCGGGGACCGTTAACGACCGAAACGTAACTGGTCAGTTTCTGGCCGGTGGCATTACGCGGCAGCATAGACAGTACGGTTTCCAAGTCTTCGAAGGTCGGAATAACCCGCTCCATGCCCATGACGCTGATAACAACCTTGGGCAGGGCTGTTGCCAGCCGGGCATTCCCTTCATTGGTAACCAGGGTAATAGACCCGGTTTCGGCAACAGCGAAGTTACAACCGGTAATGCCGATGTCTGCCCTTAAGAATTCGCCCCGCAGCGTTTTACGAGCAAACAAGGTAAGGGCCGGGGTGTCGGTTTTTACTTTTTCACCGGCAACCTTGGAGAATAACTCGGCAATTTGAAACCGGTTCTTATGGATGGCCGGGACAATGATATGAGACGGTGTTTCGCCTGCAAGCTGCAGGATGTACTCCGCTAAATCGCTTTCGACCACCGTCATGCCGGACTTTTCCAGGGCCGGGTTCAGGTGAATCTCTTCGGTAACCATGGATTTGGATTTAACGATGCGTTTGGCGTTATATTCCTTGCATAGGCCGGTAATGATGGCGCGCGCTTCTGACGCAGTCAGGGCAAAATGCACCTGTCCGCCTGCCTTTCTGACATTCTCGGTAAGCATTTTTAAATAATAGTCAAGATGGTTTACTGTATGCTGGCGGATTCTTTTGGTCTGCTCCCGCCAGTCCTCCCAGTTGGGAAGCTCCCGGGCCGCTTTGTCCTTGTTGCCGCTCAGGCGGTCGACAGCTTTGCGGACCGCTTGTCGCATCTGGTCATCCTTGAGTGCTTTGACTGCTCTGTCCCGTAGGTGTAGTGTGGGTTTTTCGCTCACGATCTCATCCCCTCATCTAGCAATTCGGCTACATGCATAACCCGTACGGCCGCTTTTTGCTTTTGCAGCCTGCCGGTAATATTCATCAGGCAGCTTAGATCGGTGCCAATAAGAACACTAGCCTTGGTTTCTAAAATGTTTCTTACTTTTTCATCCACCATTGCTTCCGAGATTTCCGGCAGTTTTACCGAAAACGTCCCGCCGAAACCGCAGCAGGCCTCTTCATGGGGCAGTGGCACATAATCAATGTCCCGGATGTTTTGGAGCAAAGTCCGGATATATTCGTCGGTATTCAGGAAGCGGCGGGCATGACAGCTGGAATGGTAGGTCACGCGATGAGGAAAACGGGCTCCCACGTCATCCTTATGTAGTACCTTAACCACGAACTCACTGAACTCATACAGCTTTCCAATCAGTTCTTTGGCTTGCCGGTACTTTTCAGGATCCTTTTCAAACAAGACTGGGTAGTATTCTTTGATGGCAGTGATACAGGAACCGGCAGGTGCGACAACATACTGACTGTGCTGAAAGGCCGTGAGCATGGTTTCGGCAATCGGCCGGGCATAGTCCCAGTAGCCGCTGCTTAAGGCCGGTTGTCCGCAGCAAGTCTGTTCAGGCGGGAAATCCAAGGTTACGCCAAGCTTTTCCAGGACGCGCACCATGGCTTCCCCGACATGCGGATACATGCTGTCACAGATGCAAGTTATAAATATGGATGCATTCATTCCCTAGTACCTCCAAAACAGAAAATATCGTCTGGCAGTCAGGCTTTTATAGTGTGTGCATTATATCCAGCATTATCCTGTGTTTTTTTTTGCTTTCAGGCAGACAATAAAATAACTTGGAGAATAGTACTGGGGAGGGTAATCAGGTTATGACATGGACGCAAGAGTACATCCCATTAGGCAATCTGGCTTTATCCGCATTGGCTGCCGCTATCCCGATCGTCGTGATCTTTTATTTACTGGCCATTCGCCGCGCTCCTGGGCAGGTGGCGGGGATTTCAGCGCTGGTAGCTGCTTTTCTGGTAGCCGTATTGATCTATAAGATGCCCGTTTCAACGGCCCTGATCGCTGCCATTATGGGTATAGCTTACGGCGTTTTCCCTATCTTCTGGATTGTAATTACGGCCATCTTTATCTATAACATGACAGTTGAAACAGGAAAGTTCGATATCATCAAAAACTCGATTGCCACCATAACCGATGACCGCCGTCTGCAGGCTTTGCTGATCGCCTTTGCTTTCGGCGCTTTTCTGGAAGGAGCGGCAGGCTTTGGCACTCCTGTGGCCATATCTGCCGGGATGCTTGTTGGCCTGGGATTTAATCCGTTATATGCAGCCGGCTTGTGCCTGATAGCCAATACAGCGCCGGTAGCCTTTGGCGGTATTGGCATTCCGATCATTGTAGCCGGGCAGGTGACTGGCATTGACACTATGAAGATTAGTCAAATGGTCGGCAGGCAATTACCGTTTATTTCCGTATTCATTCCTATTTGGCTGGTTGTGCTTATGGCCGGCTGGAAGGCTACCATGGAAGTAATGCCTGCCTGTCTTGTAGCCGGTGTGTCTTTTGCTGTGCTGCAGTATTTATCTTCAAACTTTATTGGTCCTGAACTTCCGGACATACTTTCTTCACTGGCTTCTATTCTGGCGCTGACGGTATTTCTGAAATCCTGGAAGCCGGCCTCAATCTGGCGTTTCCCGAGTGAGCAGGGCAACAAAGAAAAAGCAGCCGCTACCTTGCCATCCTATACGTCGGGGGAATTGATCACTGCCTGGGCTCCATTCATCATCCTTACCATTATGGTTATTCTCTGGGGTCTAAAACCAGTTACTAACCTGCTAAATACCGCCACAATTTCTGTTTATGTACCAGGGCTGCATAATGTTGTTACCCAGGTTGCTCCCATTGTAAAAACACCTACGGCAATGGCCGCCGCTTATAAAATTAACTGGCTCAGTGCGGCAGGCACCGCGCTGTTTATTGCCAGTATCTTATCGGCCGTTATCCTTGGCGTGAGTCCCGGACAATTCTTCAGTATTTTCGGCAAAACCTTCAAGCAGCTGACTAAGCCATTGATAACAATCCCGTCTGTGCTTGGTCTGGCCTATATCATGAATTATTCCGGGATGAGTTCGAGCCTGGGCCTGTTTTTGGCGGGGACCGGAACGTTTTTTCCCTTTTTCGCGGCGTGGCTCGGCTGGCTAGGGGTATTTCTTACCGGCTCGGATACATCAGCCAACGCCCTGTTTGGCAATTTACAGGCAGTGACAGCCCAACAGGTCGGGGTTGATCCTATACTTACCGTAGCGGCCAACTCATCAGGCGGCGTTACCGGCAAGATGATTTCACCGCAAAGTATTGCCGTAGCCACAGCCGCCACCGGACTTGTCGGTAAAGAAGGAGACTTGTTTAGCTTTACTGTCATTCATTCGATTGCTCTGGCTGTAATCGTCGGGATTATGACCTACCTGCAGGCATATGTACTGGCCTGGATGATTCCCTAGCCAGGTATATGATTAATGAAAAACACCGACACTGGGGTGGCGGTGTTTTTCCTGCGCTGTTTATAAATAAATGACCCTGCAGCAATACGTCTGTGGCTTCGAACGGCGTAGTACTAAATCCGGGTTATTAGCTTTCGCAGGGAAACGTAAGTCCCCATTTGGCGCGGACTTTGTCCAGTAAACGCATCATATCCAGTGTATTTTGATGAGTCATTATGGCGCTTTCTGTTTGTCCGCCCCGCAGGCATTTCTCTGCTTCACGGATCTGATACTCAAAACCATTGACAGCAAACGGGCAGTCGACGGTGTACCTGGTACCGTCGGCTTTTTCCACGCTAAATCCTTCCAGCGCCG
Organism: Sporomusa aerivorans; assembly: GCF_041428895.1. Taxonomy (NCBI): domain Bacteria; kingdom Bacillati; phylum Bacillota; class Negativicutes; order Selenomonadales; family Sporomusaceae; genus Sporomusa; species Sporomusa aerivorans. The sequence goes on along the minus strand of NZ_CP156926.1, from coordinate 5,408,046 downwards.
AAAAGCCAGGCAGGACAATCTGACCTTTGGTACCGTAGAGAACGGCCTGGGGGTCGATAATGCTGCCGATGGTTGCAATTAAGTGCGCTGTTACACCATGTTCATATTCCAGCATGATACTGTCGAATTTGTCGGTGCCGTATTCGCCCATAATGGCGCTGGCATGAAGGGCTTGCGGTTTATAACCAAGCAACATGGCGGCTACGCCGATTGCATAAACGCCAATATCCAGCAAGGCTCCGCCGGCGAGGCCGGGATCGAATTTGCGAATATATCTGGCCCCGGTCGGCGCAAAGCCGTACTGGGCCCGGAAATGGGTCAGCTCCCCAATCTCGCCGGCGGCAATAGCCTGGGCCAGCTGTTGGTAGGCGGGGAGAAATTTGGTCCAGAAGGCTTCCGTAAGAAATAGCTGCTTTTCTTTAGCCAGCTCAATAAGGGCTTCGGCTTGAGACGCATTGACGGTAAAGGATTTTTCGCAAAGAACATGTTTGCCATTTTCCAGACATAGCTTGGCATTATCAAAGTGAAAAGAGTGCGGGGTAGCGATATAAATAATATCAATTTCCGGGTCTTGGACAAGTTCCTGATAATTGCCGTAGGCCGTGGGGATGTTGTACTCCCTCGCAAACTGCCCGGCTGTTTCCCGGCTGCGGGATGCCACTGCCTTTATGGCGCCGCAATCAGTTAACCGGGATACAGTAGCGGCGAATTTTTTGGCAATTGTTCCTGTGGAAATTATACCCCACTGAATTTGTCTCATAATAATCAGCCCTTCTTTCTTGTTTTTGAACGTGTGTTCGTGATACTATTTAGTTGTCTGCCCGGCTTCTGTCGGAGAAATATGTTATAGACTTTTTCTGTGCGCGGCGTCAGTAACCCTTTCTTACGCATAGCGGGTCAGGCGGCAATTAGGAAGCAAAAGGAACAGGAAATATGCCGGCAATAAGAGTTGTTAAAACGTCTGTCCGTAATTTAGTTGAATTTGTATTGCGATCAGGGGATCTGGTAGCTGCTTTTACCGGGAGTTCCCGGATGCAGGAGGGGAGCCGGATTCATCGCCGGCTGCAGCAGTCCCAGGGGGCTGACTATGAGTCGGAGGTAAGTCTGTCAATCGTCATTGAATTGTCAGATGCCTGTATTGAGATCAGCGGGCGGGCCGACGGTGTGATTACTGCCAGTGACGCGAATGGCGACCAGGCAGTAACTATTGAAGAAATTAAGTCTACTACCGCCGATATTGGTGAGATAGAGGAAGACTTCAAGCCCTTGCACTGGGCGCAGGCTAAATGCTATGCCCATATGTATGCGGTGCGGCACGGGCTGCCCCAAATGGGTGTTCAGCTTTGTTATTGCCAGGTTGATACCTTGGCGACTAAAACGTTTACAAAAGTATTTTCCGCCGCGGAGCTGGCTCAGTTTTTTGACAGTCTGATAACCCAGTATGCTCTGTGGGCAGCGCGGCTTGGCACCTGGACAGAAATCAGGGACGCTTCCGCTCAGCTTGTCGAGTTCCCTTTCGGTTCTTTCCGGCAGGGGCAGCGGCAGTTGGCGGTGGCCGTTTACCAGACGCTGACCAAAGGCTGTAAGTTATTTGCTCAGGCGCCTACCGGCACCGGTAAAACCATGGCAACACTGTTTCCGGCCATAAAAGCGCTGGGGCTGGGATATGTGGAAAAGATTTTTTTTCTTACCGCCAAAACAGTAACCCGGCAATTGGCCGAGGAGGCTTTCGATCGGCTGCGGCAGGCCGGATTGCACTGCAAAACGCTGACGCTGACTGCGAAAGATAAAATATGCTTTCAGCCGGAGGCAGCCTGTACGCCGGAGGAATGCAGCTACGCCAGAGGCTATTATGACCGGGTTAATGCAGCCTTGGCCGACTGCTGGCAGCAGGAAGCGTTTACCCGGGAGATTGTGGAAGAATATGCGCGTAAACATAACCTCTGTCCGTTCGAACTGTCGCTTGACCTGGCTTTATGGGCAGATGTCGTAATTTGCGACTATAACTATGTGTTTGATCCCAGGGTTTATCTGAAGCGCTTCTTTAACGAAAATAACGGCCAATACTGTTTTCTTGTTGACGAAGCGCACAATCTTGTGGATCGGGCCCGGGAGATGTTTTCGGCTGAGATAGCCAAGCAGGCATTTCTTGATATCAAAAAAGCGGTTAAAACTGAACTGCCTAAGCTCGCCCAAGCCGCCGGCAAAATTAACACTTTTCTTACTAAGGCCGGCAAACTGTGTTCCGAAGAATCTGTGGCCGGTCAGCCCAGACATTTGGTACAAAAGGAACCGTTCCAGGAGATTAATCCGCTGCTGCGCAAGTTTGCCGAGTTGGCGGAAAAGTGGCTGGCTGAGAATAAACCGGCTGTTTTCCGGGAAGAACTGCTGGAGCTTTTTTTTCAGGTTAATGCATATCTCCGGACCGGAGATATGTATGACCAGCGGTATGTCACCTACCTGGAAGCCAGGGAGAAAGACATCAGGCTTAAACTATTCTGTGTGAATCCTTCCGAACTGCTGCGGCAGGCGTTGGAGCGGGGACGGGCAACTGTCTGTTTTTCGGCAACGCTGACCCCGCTTGCTTACTTTGCGGAAATTCTGGGTGGCGAAGAAACAGGCGGTCAATTAACGGTAGCTTCCCCTTTTGACCCCGGTAATCTGAACCTGCTGGTAGCCGACAACATCAGTACAACCTACAAGACGCGGGAAAAAACGTATGAGCACGTAGTTGACAGTATTTGCGCCGCCGTCACCGCCCGTCAGGGAAATTACTTAGTGTTTCTGCCATCGTACCGGTATTTAGACGAAATTAGCCGGCGTTTTTGCCAAAGGCTGCTTCCGGTCGAGGTGATTTGCCAGCAGGGGGAAATGAATGAAGCCGAGCGGGCTGATTTCCTGCACCGGTTTGACCGGGATAACCCGGGAACGCTGGTGGGCTTCGCCGTGCTGGGCGGAATATTTGGCGAAGGCATTGACCTGACCGGCGAGCGACTGGTTGGCGCCGTAATTGTCGGTGTCGGTCTGCCGATGGTTTGCCTGGAACGGGAAATAATCAAAAATTGGTTTGATACCGAAAATGAGAGGGGATTTGAATATGCCTATGTTTATCCCGGGATGAACAAGGTATTGCAGGCTGCCGGGCGGGTGATTCGGACCGAACACGACCGGGGGCTTGTTCTTCTCATTGACGACCGGTTTGCCCACACCCGCTACCGGCGCTTATTTCCGCAGGAATGGCGCGGGGCTTTAAGAGTGAAAAATCCCGCAGGCATTGACGCCGCCGCCAAGCAGTTTTGGTCAGGCATGTGAACGGCTGTGAAGGTGCAGCTGACGCCTGGGATGGATAAAAAAGGATTTGACAATGAAAGGCAGAATAATAATCGATAACAAATAGTTAATAATAATGATAACGGAGGTGCTGTTATGCAATTAGAAAGGGCTTTTCTTGTATTAACCCCTTATGAATCCAGGCGGGTAATTGCCAAGGCAGTCAGTCAATTGACCGATGTTCAGGAAGCGTTGAAAAATGGCTGGATTATCGTGGCCACCGGGAGTACTAACGGCTATGTCGCCGAAGAACTGCTGGGCAGTCCTATCGTCAAGGAAAACTTTATATCCGGGCACATTACGCAGGGCGAAACCTGGAACACCCCGGGCAATCCTGACTTTATTTTCCCCATTGTCCTCTATAAAGGAGTGCGCCAGGATATGAGGGCCGAACAGGCGCTGGAGCAGTTCGGGCCCGGGGATGTCTTTATTAAAGGCGCGAATGCTGTTGATCACCAAGGGCACGCTGCCGTGTTTATGGCCCATCAGGCCGGCGGCACCATTGGCTCGGCCTTAGGGACGCTGTACGCCCGTGGGGCCAAACTTATTATTCCGGTTGGCCTGGAAAAAATGATTCCCAGTGTTACCGAGGCGGTTAAACATAGCGGCAATAGAAGCTATGCTCATACAACAGGCAGTCCGGTAGGAATGATGCCCATTGTGAATGCGATAGTAGTAACCGAGATCCAGGCGTTAACCGATTTATTTGCGGTACAGGCTTACCATATAGGATCAGGCGGTATCGCCGGTTCGGAAGGAGCGGTAAGTCTTGTGCTTGAAGGCGGGCGGGAAGCGGTTAAAAAGGCCTTTGATTTTATCCAAACTATCAAAGGCGAAAAGCCGCTGCAGCGCCCGAACGGAGTACCCAAGCAGTAAGGGCGGGAAATGACGCGGTTAAGATTCACAGGACAGGCAATCTGCTGGAGCAGAACAAGTAAGAGCCGGAGTTGCTACAAGCGGATCCGGCTTTTACTTGTTATATCAGAAATAATAGTTTTGTGAGACAGGAAGCCCTTGTAAAGCTAGGGGCGTTAAGGTAAAGGCCCGACACAGGCGACCGTTATACAACGCTTCGCCGCTGGCGCTTCACCTCCGCTTATGCAACATCCGCCTGCGCCTCAGCACTGTTTATGCCTAGCTTGGCAAGGAGGCGGTGGTTTTGTCTTGTTAACTCAACCTAAAATAGTACCACCACCCCTTCCAGTGGCAGGCGAGCAGGCGGGTAAGCCGGTGTACGCTTATAGCGAGCGCCGGCTTGTCATTTAATAGGCAGCAATTATAAGTTTTTGAGGCGGCAATCCCTCGGCGGCTTCCGCCTTCGCCAACGCGCGCCCGCCGTATTTTCTTTATCCGGATAATAATAGAGGATATGTCAGTTTAGGCTGCCGGTTTGTGTGAAGACGACTGCAGAGGGACGCTAATGCGTGCCGGGCGCTCAATGGCATTACCAAATGACGAATTATAGATTTATTTAATAAAAAAATAGTAAAGATTTTGCAGGAAATAGATTTGATTAGCAGAATTACCTAAAATTAACTCATTGTTTATAATGATAATTTATGAGTAAGAGTAGGCGGCTAAGAATTGAAGCAATGTAAAAAATGAGGTGGACTAAATGGGAAAAGCAATTTTTGAACAGCGGTCAGGCGTACTGGGGGTTGCCGTGGCCAGCGCCTGCGGGGTTGTTACTGCGCAACAATTAATCGGGCTGGGGGAATTGGCTAAAGCAATCACGGTGCATGCGATTAAGATGACAACGCGCCAAACGATTGTTTTCTTGATTAACCGTGAGGATTTGGAAACATTTCAACAGATGATCACCAAGCTGGAACTCAAAATGGGGGTATTTGGCAATGTGGTTCGCAGTGTCAAGGGCTGCGCCGGCAGTGACTCACTGTGTCAGCGCAGCCTGGGCAACGCCTTTGACCTCGGCGTCGCGCTGCAGGAACGGTTTATGAACCGGCCAACGCCTAAAGATTTCAAGATATCTACGGCCGGCTGTATCCGGGCCTGTACCGATCCCTATTGCGCGGATTTTGGCGTTATCGCCCAGGGACCGGATTCCTTTGATATCTATATTGGCGGCCGCGGCGGGAGTAAAAAGCCACTGCATGGCACCCGTATTCTGGATAACGTTACTGGCGAAAGTGCGGCTGAGGTTTTGGAATATGTACTGGCAAAGTATTGTGAGCTTGGACAGGCCAATGAGCGTTTGTGCAAGGTGATTGAGCGCTGCGGCATTGATGTTTTTAAACCGGCTGACGTAAAATATGCCAGTTCCCAAGAGTTTGATGACTTCCTTGCTTTTATGAATGAATAAGAGAAAGTGGTGAGTAAGGTGGAGCAAGAAACCAATTTGGCAAGAGTAAAACAATCCTTGCAGGAATGTTGCCGGGGTGACGTCAGTTGCAGCAGCTGCGCAGGCAAGCAATGTCTGGTGGGGTTCGCCAAAATTGTGGCGGACTATTCCAGCGTCAAAAAAACCTTAGTGATACCCAATGGTATTAAAATGGTGCCGCAGGCCGATTTTAAAACCTATGAAGTGGCTGACGTCGCCAGAGCATTGGCAATCATTAACCTGGAATGCAAAAACTGTATGGATAATCATGACGACAACTGCATTATCAATATCATCCGCTCGTCTTTAGAGGTGGCGTTAACCGGCGATCATCTTGAATTTACCGGCAACCCGCTGATGTATATGATGGCCCTGGGCCGTCTTAATAAGGAACTGGGCGGTGCCGTGATGGAACATTACAATGCACTGAAAAATCCATAGAATGAGAGAAAATACAAAAGAGCTGAAGTGAATGCTGGTTTTCCAGACTTCCTTCAGCTCTTTGTATTGTATGCGGAAAAAAATCCAATACTATATATCTGAGAGTAAACTCTGTTCTCACTTTAACAAGTAGGAGGCGCAGGAATGAAAAAATTTGTTTGTACAATCTGCGGGTATGTGCATGAAGGCGATGAGGCGCCGGACAAATGTCCTGTATGCAAAGCGGCAAAAGATAAATTCAAGGAGATGACCGGGGATTTGACCTGGGCTGATGAACACAGAATCGGTATTGCCAAAGATCTCTCGCCGGAAATTATGGATGGTTTGCGCGCCAATTTCATGGGGGAATGCACAGAGGTCGGCATGTATCTGGCTATGTCACGGCAGGCCGACCGGCAGGGTTATCCTGAAGTTGCCGAGGCCTATAAGCGGATTGCCTTTGAGGAGGCTGAACATGCCGCAAAGTTTGCTGAGATTTTAGGTGAAGTTGTTGTGGCTGATACCAAAGCTAATTTAAGCGCCAGGGTGGAAGCCGAGTATGGTGCCTGTGAAGGCAAAAAGAAACTGGCGACCTTAGCGAAACAAAATAACCTGGATGCCATACATGATACGGTACATGAAATGTGCAAGGATGAGGCGCGTCATGGCTGTGCCTTCAAAGGTTTGCTTGACAGATACTTCAAATAAGGAGAGAAAGCAAATGGCAAAAATAGATTGCGAGGTAACTAACTGTTCACATAATAAATCCGGTGAGTGTTACGCAAACTGTATCGATATTGTGGGCAGCTCGTCCCGGGAAAGCTTTGATACTGCCTGCGGTTCCTATTTAAACAGACTGCATTACTCGGAACTGACCAACAATGTTTTGAGTTCGGGTTTCTGTGACTGCCTGAAATGCACTGTGGAAACCTGCACATATAACAGCAACAAGCTTTGCACGTTAGACCACATTCAGGTTAGCGGATCTAACGCTGAGTATCACTCGCAGACAGCATGTGCGAGTTTTGAGTTCAGAAGCTAATGGCGATATAACACAATTAACGTATGTCTATTGATGCGTTAGCCGGTATGGCCAACGAGATCAACTAAGGATAGCGCGCTGAAGATGCAAAACGAGGGAGAGATACCTTAAATGGGTATCTCCCCCTCGTTTTGCATACTATACTCCGGACGTTGTGACCGGCAGCGACAACAACCGGTAATGGTGGTTTGGTGCTGTTAGTCGGCAAACAAATTATCTTAAAGTGGCCACTAATTTGGTGGCCACTTTTTTTATATACTGATTTAAAATATCTCCAGACCTACCGGGCAGTGATCGCTGCCCATAATGTCGGGATAGATCACGGCCTCCTTCACAGCCTCGCACAGCCGATTGGAAATAATAAAGTAGTCAATACGCCAGCCGATGTTTCGGGCCCTGGCATTCATCATATAGGACCACCACGTATAAGCTTCCGCTTTGTCAGGGAATAACAGGCGGAAGGAGTCGGTGAACCCGGCCTCAAGCAGTGTTGACATCTTGCCGCGTTCTTCATCGGTGAAGCCGGCATTCATCCTGTTGGCTTTAGGGTTTTTGATATCTATTTCCTGGTGAGCCACATTGAGATCGCCGCAGATGATAACCGGCTTTACGCTGTCAAGCTGTAAGAGAAAGGCCTTAAAATCATCTTCCCACTGGTTGCGGTAAGCCAGACGGGTGAGGCCGCGCTGGGAATTGGGGGTATATACATTAACAAGATAAAATTTTTCAAACTCCAGAGTAATGATCCGACCTTCCTGATCATGCTCTTCCTTATTCATGCCATAGCTAACTGACAACGGTGTAACTCTGGTGAAAACAGCCGTGCCGGAGTAGCCTTTTTTTACTGCGCTGTTCCAGTACTCTTCATATCCCTCCAGGACCAGTTCGGACTGTTCCCGCTGCATTTTGGTTTCCTGCACACAGAAAATATCGGCCCCCGCACTGTGGAAAAAATCTTCAAAGCCTTTGGTCAGGCAGGCTCTCAGACCGTTTACATTCCAAGATATTAGCTTCATAGTGTCCCTCTTTCTGACAAGCATAGTGTCGCCTATACCAGAGAATTCTCCGCGAACAGCCTGTTTCCTTTAGCACCGGGTAATTTAACCGCGGTTTCAATGCATTTACGTTCTTAAGGGGAACCAGCAGGCAGGAATTTTTTGCTTTTTGGATAATAACTATCAATAGAAAAATTACTCTGAGCTATTAGAGGAGGGATTTGCAATGTACGATGTCTGCATAATTGGCGCAGGCGTAGTCGGGATGAACATTGCCAGACAACTATCAAGGTACAATTTGCAGGTCTGTGTATTGGAAAAAAACGATGATGTAAGCTGTGGTTGTTCTAAAGCCAACAGCGGGATTGTTCATGGCGGTTATTCCGATGAACCGGGAACCTTAAAGGCCGAATTATGTGTCAGCGGGAACCGGATGTATGAACAACTTGATAAAGAATTAAACTTTGGCTATAGAAAGACAGGTTCGCTGGTCCTGGCTTTTAGCGAGGAAGAGATTCATACCTTGCATACACTTGCCGAATATGGCCGCCGGAACGGAGTTGAAGGACTGGAGGTTATCGCCGGCGACCGGATCCGGACTATGGAACCGTATGTAAGCACAGAAGTCAAGGCTGGTTTATATTGCCCCAACGCCGGGGTCACTTCGCCGTATGAATTTGTGGTGGCCTTGGCGGAAAACGCCGTAGCCAACGGGGTTGTGCTCAAACTGGCGACTGAAGTTACCGCAATCCAGTCCACCGCCACTGGTTTTTCGCTTACCACCGGTCAGGGCGACACCGTTATGGCCCGTTATGTAATTAATGCCGCTGGTATTCACAGTGACCGGATTGCCCAGATGGTCGGGATAAACGACTATCATATCAGTCCGCGGCGGGGCCAGTATGTAGTTTTGGATAAGGAACAGAACTATCTGGTCAAATCAGTGATTTTTCAGGTTCCGACCAAGCTGGGCAAAGGCATCCTGGTGACAACGACCTATCATGGCAACCTAATGATAGGCCCCAATGCCGAGGAGATTGAGGATAAAGAAGATGTGGGGACCGATGATAAAACCTTGGAATATATTGTGAGAACCGCGCGTAAATCCGTTCCTGATTTTAATATGAAAAAAGCTCTCAAATCCTTTGCCGGCAACAGGCCTGTATCCAGCCGGAAGGACTGGATTATTGAAGAAAGTGCTGTGAAGCGGTTTATTAATCTGGTGGGAATTGATTCGCCGGGACTCACATCTTCACCGGCCATTGCTCTAAAAGTGCTGGCTATATTACAGAGCGCCGGGCTGGCGCTTACGCCCAAGACAGACTTTAATCCGTACCGCAAGCCGATTATCCGGCCAAAGAGCGCTGACTTTGACGGGGATATCAATGCGGCCGAACCTGATCGTCATCTGATTTGCCGCTGCGAGAAGGTAACTGAGGCCGAGATCATCGATTGCCTGCAGCGTGGTATTCCTGTAAATTCGGTTGCGGCTGTAGGCCGGCGGACCCGGGCCGGCTATGGCACTTGTCAGGGTGCTTTCTGCGGGTCGAGAGTCCGGCAGGTGATTGCCCGTGAACTTAATATCCCGCTCGAGGCAGTGCCTGAACGGGGGGAGACATCTTCTACCTTAGTGGAGCGAGCAAAACGTATCGACATGCTCCAAATGTGAAAGGTTGGCCCAGTTAGGAGACCTGACGATGTCCCAATGCGGTTTTTTGCCCGGCAAAAAATTAAAATGGTTAGTTGTGGCCGTCAGCTTGCTAGTTGGCGGCCTCTCAGCCTATTTGCTGCTGGTGTGTCGCGGGACTCCCGCTGGATGAGCCTAATCGTCTTTCTGGGAGGCTGCCTCGGGCACACTGTTACTCATTTTTACCTTTTTAAGTATATTATGGATACTAGGGGACGAATAAGTGCCTACTTGCCACCGGAATCTGCAGTATTTACTATTATAACATAACAGTTTTCTGGACAACCGGAGGCGCGACTGAGACTGCCGTGCTTTCGGAGCTGGGATTTATCTACTGTACTATTTCTATTTCATATACAGAAAGGACGAATACATATGAAAATTACCAACATCCATACACGGCTTTTAATGCTGCTATTACCCTGCTTCATCATTTCTTTTGGTCTTTTGGCCAGCGTCAGCTATTATTTGTCCTCACATGCTCTCTCTAAGTCGCTTGACGAAACGGCACAGGCTGTTGGCACCGATTATGCAAAGCGTATTGAGGCTTATATTCAAAATGCTATTGTACAACAACAGTCGTTCGCTATGTTGCCCGGATTACGTAATCCGGCTGACCGGCAGCAGCTTATAGCCGCCTTGTCTGAGTGTCAAACCAATTCCCAATATCTTGAAACGACAGTTTTTATCGGTATGGACGGAATGGCTATCCGTGCAGACGGCAGTTCTATCCAACTGGGAGACCGGGAATATTTCAAAAAGGTTGTAGCTACTAAGAAACCGGTTGTATCCGAACTGCTGATGTCAAAAACAACCGGCAAGCTTGCTTTTAATATTGCTGTGCCGGTTATGAGCAATGGCAATATGATTGGAGTACTTACAGGTTCTTTTGCGGTTGACAAGCTGACCACTCTCATAAAAGATTTGTCCTGGCTGAATACCGGCTATGGTTTGCTGGCTAATGGTGACGGCACCGTTCTTGCTCACCCGAAACAGCCGGAATTAGTTGGCAAACTTAACCTGACTGAGAAAAAGTCCAGCGCCGATCTGAAATTACAGCAAGCAGAGCAGGACGACCGTATGGTCAATATGTTTAAAGCCAGTGCTGACAGTGGCAAAACAGTTCTCGGAGTTTATGATTTTAACGGCGTTACCCGGATTGCCCAGATGTCGGCAATCGATTTGCCGGGCGGCCAGCGCTGGATTTTATTGCTTACCGCGCCGGAAACCGAGGCCAGGCAGTCTCTTAACGTACTGACGCGCAGTATGCTGGGCGTTATGGTTATTTGTCTTGTTTTGGCTATCGCCGCCATCATTTTTATCAGCCGTCATATTGCCGCCCCCATCCGCCGGTTGCGTGATGAAACTATTAAACTTACCCAGGGAGATCTGCGTGAACGTCCGCTTACTGTCGACACTCAGGATGAGATTGGCCAGTTGGCCCGGGGGGTTGGCAATCTGCGCAGCAACTGGCACACTCTAATTGGCAAAGTTATCGCCGATGCCGAACAAGTAGCCGCCGCCAGCGGGGAATTGACGAACGGAGCCCAGCAATCGGCTAATGCCGCCAACCAGGTGGCCGGTTCTATTGTTACGATAGCCCAGGGATCTGCCGCACAAGCCGAATCCAGCAGCCGCATTGCTGTTGTTACGCAGGACCTAGCGTTTAAAACCGAAGAACTGGCCACTTCGGCCAATAACATCTCCGGCCTTGCCAACTCGACTTCGCAGGCTGCCGCCCAGGGTCAGCAGACCATCAGTCAGGCTGTTGAGCAGATGAAAACAATTGGGGATAATTCAGCCGTCATAAGTGCTACTATGGAAGAACTCAACACAGGCTCCCAGGAGATCAACGAAATCGTAACGCTTATCTCATCAATTGCTTCTCAAACCAATCTGCTGGCTTTAAACGCCGCCATCGAAGCCGCACGCGCCGGTGAACAAGGACGCGGCTTCGCCGTTGTAGCCGAGGAAGTCAGAAAACTGGCCGAACAAGCAGGTGAAGCCGCTCATAAAATTAGTCTGCTCATTACCCAAAATCAGGTTAATATGGATCGGGCGATCACTGCTACGCAGACCGGAACCGGCAGCATTCAAACCGGCATCGATCTTGTCGGTTCCGCCGGCGAGACCTTTAGCGTCATTGTTGCCAACGTGCTGAATCTTTCCGAGCAGATAAACACAATGTCTGCTTCCATCCAGCAGGCAGTTACCGCTATCCATTCTGTGGCCGCTTCGGCCGGAGAAATTGATACATCGGCTAAGATTGCAACTTCTGAAGCCGAGACGGTATCGGCAGCAACTGAGGAACAATCAGCTTCTATGGAAGAGATCGCTGCGTCGAGTCAAAGCTTGGCTAACCTGGCTGCCAACCTGAAGGCTGGTGTTGCCAAGTTTCAGATTTAAGCAAAAATATGTCATTGGCGGTTTCTTATCGCCAGCCAATAATCCATCTATATAACCTCTTATAAAATGAAAGCAAGTGGCACCTTAGGAAATGCCCTAAAGTTGTCCACTTGCTTGTCATTTTTAGGGCGACGTTGAAGGGAACCTGGTACTGCTGCCCGATTACCTTATCAGGTAACAGGCGCTGGATTGAAAAGACATAAGTCATTGTGTAAGCCCCATTGATCGGCCCAAGGTTTTTTTCGGCCGCTGGCTACATCCAAAATTAAGCGGAATATTTCCCAGCCTACCTCTTCTATTGTGGCTTCGCCTGTTGCAATTGTACCAGCGTTCACATCAATAAGATCATGCCAGTGTTCGGTCAAAGCAGTACGGGTAGAAACCTTAATTACTGGCGCCATGGCCAGGCCATAAGGCGTTCCCCGGCCAGTGGTGAATACCTGCACATGAATTCCTGAGGCCAACTGAAGTGTACCGCAGATAAAGTCACTGGCAGGAGTAGCCGCGTATATCAGGCCTTTCTCTGTTGGTCTTTCGCCAGGGGATAAAACTTCCGCTATGGGGCTGCTGCCGGATTTGGCTATGGAACCAAGCGCCTTTTCAACTATGTTTGCCAGTCCGCCTTTTTTGTTGCCGGGGGCAGTATTGGAACTGCGATCTACTTTACCGAGATCTAAATACCGGTCATAATATTTCATTTCCCGGATTAGGGCTTTCCCGACTTCCTCATTGACAACCCGGGGTGTTAACAGGTGAATTGCATCCCGCACTTCGGTTACCTCGGAAAACATTGCTGTTGCCCCGGCCCGTACCAGTAAATCGGCTGCATAGCCTACCGCCGGATTGGCAGTAACCCCCGAAAAAGCATCACTGCCGCCACACTGGAGACCAACCACCAAATCAGAAACAGGACAGGTGACACGCTTGCGCTCATTGAGTCGCTTTAATCTTTCGCCCGCCATTTTCACAATGGCCTGAACCATGTTTATAAAACCTTGGTGATCCTGAAGTGACAGGATATTGGCTTTGTCAGGTACGGGTATAACCTGTTCGGGTAATAATTTCTCGCAGCCTAAGCCTACAATCAGTACTTCCCCGCCAAAATTGGGATGGATGGCAAGATTGCGGAGTGTGCGAATAGGTACAACCGCTTCGGGGGCATTTATTGCTACGCCGCAGCCATAGTTATGCTTTAACGCTACTACATCATCCACATTGGGGTATAGGGGAAGAAGTTCCTCTTTAATTTTTTTAACAGCATAGTCAAGAACACCTACAACACATTGAACGCTCGTGCTAATTCCAAGAAGGTTCTTGGTGGCAACTGTGCCATTTTCATTGCGAAATCCTTCGAAGGTATAGCCTTCTAAAGGCGGCAGGACTGGCGGCACTTTATTACCTAAAAGCAAATCATCCAATTCCGGAGCTGTCGGCATGACTACCAATGACTCTTCTATCCAGCTGCCTTTGGGAATGGACTGGATTGCGTAGCCAATGACTTCACCATAACGGATGATTTCCTCATTTTGTGCTAAATCTTTTAAGGCTACTTTATGCCCTTGTGGCACATGCTCGATTAACGTTAGTCCACAAGGAAATACGGTTCCGGCAGGCAGGCCACCAGCGTTAACAATAATCGCTACGTTATCTTCGGCATTCACTTTAATATATAAGGGTTCATTAGACGTGCTAGTCATACTTGCAAATCCTCTCTATGTCAATTCGCTTTAAATTTCCTCTACTCGTTACTAATCATAGTTATCAGGCTTCCCGCGTTATCAAAGTCCAGAGATTCAGGCTCACCCTCTACAAACAAACCCTCATACTTTCCCTGAAGCACATCTCTGTAATAGGCTTCTGACAGCATAATGTGCCCGATATGAAGGCTGTTAGGAATACGAATGATTCTTGCATTGTCTTTGTCGGCATTGTTTAATGTTCGTATACATAATTGAATAGCCTCCTTATCGGTTGCCACTACAATCGGAATCCCTGCCGACTTTAATACAGTGCTAGTCAGGCAGTTGGGATACATTTTTTCAGGATCCAGCTTGTCAAACAACCGTTTCGTGATTGCGCTGGCCAGACCGGTACCCAGTCCGTTTCCATGAGAACATTCGGTGATATCTAAAAAACACGTTCTTTGAACCTTAACACCGCCGGAGGCATACTCCGTTGAAAATGTTCCCGTAATATTAGGATCTACCCCGGTTCCGCTAAAATTTTTACCTATTTCGTCGACGACAAGAACATCACATTCTCCCACAAGAAGTTTTGGCATGTTTTCAAAGGCATATTTTAATAGTTCCGGTTCTCTTTTCATAATGTCATCTCTGTGAATGGCCTCAATTTTACATGTCTCGTCAAAGGCATTTTCAATACAAGGAATTGCAAATAAAATAGGAGCTTTCGCAAGAATAACTTTTGCACTGGCGGGAATATTTTGCCCGATCTTCCCCATACCATCACTATGGACAACTTCTGCACCAGCTTGTTTTCCCAATCCTATTGTCATCATCTTGCAGGGGCCGCTCTCATAGGGCCCCCGGAATGCATTGTGAGGTTTTAACCGACAAGAAACAATTATACCGTCAGATTCATAAGCTAATTTATCCATATAGACTGGTTTTTCCAGTTCTGAATGACCTAACAGCACCGTTTCCATACAGGATTTTATGGGACATCCCATGGATGTTTCCGAAATGTTATAGCCTGCCAATAAATCAAGCTGACCTTCCGCAGTTGCCCCGCCGTGGCTTCCCATTGCAGGCACAATAAAGGGATTGGCACCACGTGATTTAACAAAGTCAACGATTGCTTTCGTAATGATATCGACGTTCGCGATCCCTCTACTTCCTGCGGTTATAGCGATATTCATCCCGCTCATAATTTGATTTGAGAATTTTTCCTGAGATAATTCTGCAAAAATAACTGCCGGTATATCCCGGGGCATAATCTGTGGCCTGGGAAAGATTTGTTTTGCGCGAAACATTTTGGGAATTTGCACATGTTCTAATAGCTTTGAAACAACGCCGCCTTTTTTTACTTCCACTTTACTCCCTCCCCGTCACTCAACTTACCTAATTTGCCGAATCTGTTTTGTTAGCACCAGCATGATTACTTTGCACGTCAGAAGGGTTGGCAGAACTTATCTCTAAACGTTTTACATCGCCAACAATAAACAAATATGAAAATGCTCCTAATAATCCAATCAGCCCTACATACAACAAAGCGCCGTTAAAAGAGCCGGTAGCTTTCAAAATGAAGCCAATAGCAAGAGGCGTGACTATGCTTGCTATGTTCCCGAAGAAATTAAAAATGCCCCCGCTAATCCCTAATAATTCCTTTGGTGATGTATCGCTAACAATACACCAGCCTAAGTTTCCTACTCCTTTCGAGAAGAAGGCCAGCGACATAACTCCGATAACGATGACTTCGGATGACACATAGTTTGCAACTATGATAGTACTTGAAAGAAGTAACCCCAGCACAATCGGAGTTTTACGGGCAACAGTTAAACTCTTCCCCCGTTTTAACAGCCAATCCGACCAAAGGCCGCCAACCATACCGCCAACAAAACCGGCAAGTGCAGGAATAGAAGCCACAAATCCAACTTTTAGCATGGACATGCCTTTCGCTTGCACTAAGTATGTCGGAAACCAAGTTAAGAAAAACCAAGTAATCGTGGTAAGACAAAATTGACCTAGGTAAACACCAAGCATCATTCGATTACTTACTAAGCCGCGGACCTGGGACCATTTGATTTCGGATTTCTTGTCACCGAGATTGGCTATTCCACCACCAGCTTGAATATAATCGAGTTCAGCCTGGTTTACACCTTTATGATTTTTTGGTTCTCTAACGTACTTTAGCCAAAATACACCTAATAGAATGCCAATGCCACCGGCCCAGAAGAAGATATGATGCCAGCTGAAAGCATGCAAAATCCAGGCCATTAATGGCGTGAATGCAGCCAAAGCAAAATACTGAGCTGATTGATATACGGAAGTCGCAAAACCGCGTTCATGAGTTGGAAACCACATTACAGTCAGTCTGCTATTTGTGGGAAATGCAGGTGTCTCTGCAACACCCATCAAAAGCCGTAAAATAAAAAGGGCAACAAAGGCCGACGAAAAATACCCTACAAAGCCTTGAAAAAAAGTGAAAATAGACCAAAGTATCAATCCCGTACCATAAACCAAGCGTGCCCCATATTTGTCCAATACCCAGCCACCAGGAATTTGCAATGAAGTATATGACCAGCCAAATGCGGAAAATGCCAATCCCATAGCGACGGTATCAAAACCGAGTTCCTTTCCCATAACTGGGGCAGCAATAGATAGTGTGGCACGGTCAACATAGTTAAAAGTAGTAACCATAAATATCATAGCTAAAATAACGTATCGGATATTGGTCTTCTTGGTAACCAATGAAGTATTATCCATCTAACTCTCTCCATTCATTTCAGATTAATCAAACTTTTCGGGTTATACAGGGTCCGTAAACCCTGTGCCTTGTACTGGCTACCGTTTTACTTCAATATTAGCAAGTTTCTCATAGAATTTCACTAAGCTGCCATGGTCACAGTCACCCAATCCGTCTACTTTGAGCGACTGCATCATTTCCATGACCGATGCGGTAAGCGGCAGTGAAACTCCGATTTCATGCGAGGTTTCAAGTACGTTAGCCAGATCTTTTATGTGAAGATTGATTCTGAACCCCGGGTTGAACTTACGATCCATTACTAAAGGAGCCTTAGCATCTAATACTGTGCTTCCGGCCAGACCGCCACGAATGGCCTGGTACACCAATTCCGGTTCAACGCCTGCTTTGGCAGCCAGGACCAGAGCTTCCGCCATAGCAGCAATATTAAGGGCTACAATTACCTGGTTGGCAAGCTTGGTCACATTGCCGGCGCCGATGTCACCGGTACGTACAACTGAGCCAGCCATAGCTTTCATAACAGCATAATACTTGTCAAATACCTCTTGTTTACCGCCGACCATGACAGATAATGTTCCATCGATGGCTTTCGGTTCCCCGCCACTAACCGGCGCATCCAATAGTTCGATACCTTTCTTTGCAAGTTTCTCACCTATTTCCCTGCTGACCAACGGTGCGATAGAACTCATGTCGATTACCACAGTTCCTGGTTTCGCACCTTCAATTACGCCATTTTCGCCAAGCACAACTTCTTTCACTTGCGGTGAGTTAGGCAGCATGGTGATTACAGCTTCAACCTGCTCGGCCACTTCTTTAGGATTAGTCGCGACGGTAGCGCCAAGTGCGGAAATTTCTTCCACAACCGCCAGATTGCGGTCAAGCACAACCAGTTCATACCCTGCCTGCAAAAGATTTTTGCTCATAGGCTTGCCCATGATTCCAAGACCAATAAAACCGATTTTCATATTATCTGACTCCTTTTATATCATTTTAGTTTATTTTAGTAAACCCATTCCGATTAGAACCTTGCGAAGACTTTCCCTCTCTTCCGCGGTCATCGGCCCTACCGGGTCCATACAAGGGCCGGCTTCAATCCCCAGTATGGTTAAGGACTCCTTTATTACAGCCGGGAAAGTGCCGATAGTAAAAGCGATTCGAAGCGGTGCCAGTGTGAATTGAGCCTGTAGCGAGCCTTTTAGGTCACCGGCTATAAATTTATCATAAATATCGGCGCATAATCTCGGCGCTACATTGGCGCATGAAGCAATAGAACCTGCTGCTCCGTAACAGAGTGCTCCGTAGATAAGCGTATCGCGGCCCACTAATACGTTAAAATCATCCCGGTCGCGAGTGAGGCGAATATATTCAGCAGTTAATGTTAAGTCGCCGCTTGAATCCTTAATGCTGATAATGTTAGCTACTTCAGCTAATTTGGCAACTGTTGAAGCAGCCAGATTCACACCGGTTTTAGGCGGATTATTGTAAAGCACTACCGGCAGTGATGTGTTTGCCGCAACCGTTTTAAAGTGTTCGAATAATTGCCCTTGATTCGGGGTAATGAACATCGGTGTTAAAACAGATACCGCATCGACTTTGCAGTCCTCGGCCAATTGCGTAAGCATCACTGTCTCCCGGGTTGTAATTCCATTTGTCCCTGCATAAACTGGAACTCTTCCTTTGGTTTCATCCATAGTTACCTGGAAAACTTCCCGCTTTTCTTCGGGCGTCAGCCCATAAAACTCGCCAGTTGTTCCGACAACAAACAGTCCATGAACACCGCCATCAATCAAGTAATTAACAAGCTTGCGCATGGCCGGTTCATTGAACTTGCCCTCTGACGTTAGCGGGGTGATCACGGCAGGTATAATTCCTCGTGCCTGAAACCGACTTTCCTTTTTGTTATTTGCTTCCATGAAAAGCTCCTCTCGTTAATCTGTTTAGTGGTAAAGCGCATAAACCATCATAGTTGTTGTGACTCATTAATCTAGATTGTCCCGCATGGAGTGGCATACCTCACTCCATACCACAAATTCTGCCGGCAAAGACATATACGCCTATACTGAACTCAATAGATATTAACGCAATAACTGTGCCAACTTCTAAAAACCCTGAAATTACTGAAAAGTATAACATTCGTCATCAAATAGAAAGCTGCTGACTCAACAACATTTGTTGTTGAACTTGTGGTGCAAAGATTATACAATACAAGTACAGCCCATTTTAGCGATATGAGGTGTACGATGTCTAAAATTGCTTTTATCGCACCGGACAAGCAGCTTTATCTGCAGAGTAAAAGAATAATCAGAGAGCTTGGCTTAGAAACAAAGATCGATATCTACCTGGCAAGACTGAAAAGAGCCATTACTCTTGCTCAGCGTCTGCAGAATGAAGATGTCGATGTTATTGTTTGCCGAGGCGGGACGGCAACATCTATTATCGATTCGAAAATCCGTATACCCGTTGTCGAAATTCCCATCACCGGACAAGACCTTGCCCAGTTATTTCACGAGGCCAAAAAAATAACAGGTCTTGCCGCTCCCAAGCTCGCAATGCTGGCATTTCGCAACATGACCCATGACATAGAATCTCTTTCTGATATTTTAGGAATTAAATTAACCATTTTACCCTTGAAGAATATGAATGACATTACTACCAGAAATGAAGAAATAGACATTAGTACTGTAGACGTAGTTGCCGGCGGAAGACGATCGGTACTTTTAGCATCGCGAAAAGGCATAAAAACACTATTAATAAAATCAGGCGATTTTTCGATAAAGTCAGCACTCTTGGAAGCCAAAAAGATCGTTCTGGCCAGAAAAATTGAAAAAGAGCAAGCACAAGAATTTAAAGCACTGGTCGACTTTTCGTCAGATGGCATTATTAGTGTAAGCCAGGATAGAATTATTAAAGTTTTTAATCCTACAGCAGAGAAATTGCTTAATCTCGCTGCTAAAGAAACCCTGGGACAGAATGTGGACACTATTTTAAACTTCCTTGACCTAAACCCATGTTTACAGAACGGACAGGAGCTTATAGGTCAGACGATTCAGGTAAACAACAACTGGCTGAGTTTTAACATAGCTCCCATTGTCGTTGACCGGCTAATAACCGGGGCCATTATAACCATTCAAGATATCACCCGTGTTCAAGAGATTGAAACAAAAATCCGCAATGATGTTCTTGCGAGAAAGTTTATCGCCAAGTACCAGTTTAAAGACATTATCGGCAATTCACCGGAGTTGGTTGAAAGTAAAAGAATAGCTCAGGAAATTGCCTCTATCGACGCTACTGTATTGATCTACGGAGAGTCAGGGACAGGCAAGGAATTATTCGCGCAAAGCATCCACAATAAAAGCCAAAGAAAAAACAGACCCTTTGTTGCTATTAACTGCGCTGCTTTGCCGTCAAACCTGCTGGAAAGCGAGCTTTTTGGCTACGTGGAAGGAGCGTTTACCGGCGCCAATAAAAAAGGCAAGCAAGGTTTGTTTGAAATGGCCCATCGCGGAACCATTTTTCTGGATGAGATATCTGAAATGGATAAGTACGGACAAAACCGCCTGCTGCGAGTATTGCAGGAAAAGCAGGTCATGCGCTTAGGTGACGACAAGGTTATCCCTGTGGATGTAAGGATCATTGCGGCAACCAACAAAGACCTTATAGATTTAATTAGTGAAGGACAATTTAGACAGGACTTATTCTACAGGCTAAAATTATTGACACTGGATCTGCCGCCGCTGCGAGAAAGAGATGGGGATGTTAAGCTTCTGGCCCTGCATTTTGTCGAGTTGTTCAGAAAGAAATATAATAAAAATCTCGATTTTAGTCCGGAAACCTACGGATTTTTAGATGAACATCCTTGGCCGGGTAATGTTCGGGAATTCATGTATTTTATCGAAAGGCTAGTAATAATAGCGAAAGAGAAAACGATCACACCGGCAGTATTGGGAAAATATTGGGATAGGAAGCATGCTGTCGGTCATAACAAACCCGGCGCATCTTTCCCGGCAGCGGCGAAATCGGAAAAAGATCAAATAATCGAAGCGCTGGAAGCGTGCAAATCAAATATCTCCCGCACGGCCCGGATGTTAAACATTGATAGAACCACACTTTATAAAAAACTGAGACTGTATGATATACAGGTTATGAAATCGTATTGAAAATCAAAGTACAATATTGAACTGAAAGTAAGGGGAGTCTTTTCGTGAACTGGCGGAGAAATCTTTGGACATTAGCACTGGCAGTGATGCTGTCAGGCTCAAGCTATACAATGGTAATACCGTTTTTGCCATTATACCTTTTGGATATCGGCGCAAGTCCGGATAATGTAAATATGTGGTCAGGCCTGGTATTTTCCAGCACCTTTCTGGTAGCCGCCGTGCTGGCGCCTTATTGGGGGCGCTGTGCCGACAGGAGTGGCCGGCGCCGCATGGTGATGCGGGCCGGGTTTAGTCTGGCCGTTGTTTATTTCCTGGGAGCGTTCGTCCGAAATCCGGTGGAATTATTGATTGTCAGACTGCTGCAGGGGTTTGCCAATGGTTTTGTACCGGCGGCCATGTCTATTGTGGCGACTTCAGCCCCCAAAGAACATCTGGGCTTTAGCCTTGGGATTATGCAGACAACGCTTTTGATCGGCGGAATTATCGGACCTTTGTTTGGCGGGACGCTGTCGCATATTTTCGGCATGCGTTTGTCCTTTGTAATTGCGGCGGTTATTATTTTTTGCGGAACGGTAATGGTGGGCAGGCTGGTAATTGAGCCGGAGACAAATCCGGAAAGTCAGGAAGGCAGCATAATGGACGATCTAAAAACGGCTTTCGCCAATCACCGGCTGATGCAGATGCTGTTTCTGCTGTTTGCGGTGCAGGCTGTAGCTATGGTACTGCAGCCGCTGATCGCCTTATACGTGGCAGAACTGCAAGGCAGCATCGAAGGGGTGGCGTTAACGGCCGGGATAATATATAGTCTGGCCGGTATTGCCGGTGCAATTGCCGCTCCTCAGTGGGGGCGGCTGGGCCAGCGGCAGGGTTTCGCCAAGATTTTGGTGATTGCGTTTGCCGGCGCCGGTATTTTTAACCTGGCGCAGTTTTGGGCGGAGAATATCATTGAGTTCAGTGTGCTGCAGTTTCTGTACGGCCTTTTTGTTGTCGGCGTTTTTCCGGCTATCAAT
Source organism: Sporomusa aerivorans (assembly GCF_041428895.1). Taxonomy (NCBI): domain Bacteria; kingdom Bacillati; phylum Bacillota; class Negativicutes; order Selenomonadales; family Sporomusaceae; genus Sporomusa; species Sporomusa aerivorans. The sequence continues at coordinate 5,386,218 of NZ_CP156926.1, read as the reverse complement.
ACCATTGCCGTATCCTGTACCGATGCCAATTCGCAGGGGCGGGTTTTTGGCCTGACGACAACCGCCAATCAATTTGGCTCCATGACCGGACCGCTTATTGGCGGTGCGCTGAGTTCCTGGCTGGGCATTAAAGCGGTATTTCTTTTTACCGGCAGTATGTTATTGTTGTTGGGCGGCTTAGTGCTGTTTAACCGGTTTCACAGGGACGCGCCCGGCAATTGCCGGCCGGCTTCTGACGTCAGCAATGAATAATAAAATTTTTTTTACTTCCTAATATTTCAAAGGAAATTCTAAAAACAGTGGTTCATAATACAACCATAGACCCGATACAAACAGTAACGAGAGGATGGTTGATAAATATGAATAAAAATAAAAAATGGTTTTTAGCGTTGGGGGTTGCGGCCATGGTTACCGCAAATGGCATTGCGATGGCGGCTATGCCTGCCGACTCGCAGAATACAGTGGATGGAAAACGCCATGCTTTTGTTGGCAAGGAAGACCGCCCTGAAATGAAAGGTTTTAAGGAAGATCACGCTAAGCTGCTGGCTTTACTGAAAATAGATGCTGAAACCTTCCGGAGTGAGATCAAAGCAGGCAAGACCATGGTGACTATCGCCAAGGAACACGGGGTCTCGGAAAAGAAACTGAAAGATTTTGTCGTCAAGCAAATGACCACGCGGCTTGAGGAAGGCGTTAAAACCGGACATATAACCGCCGAGCAGGCAGCCAAAATGAAAGCCGAAATGGACAGCCGTGTAACCGATATGATTAATGGCAAGGGACCTATGCCCGGCGGTTTTGGACATAGGCCCGGACATGCGCCATTTGAAGACGCTAAATTGTTAGCGCTGCTCAAAGTGGATGCCGAAACACTCAAAAGTGAAATGAAGGCTGGAAAAACATTGGCAACTGTTGCCCGGGCGCATGGCGTTTCTGAGCAAACCCTCCAAGACTTCCTGGTACAGCAAATGACAGAGCGAATTGATGAGGGTGTAAAAGCCGGACGGCTGACTGAAGAAAAGGCTGATAAAATGAAAGCCGATCTGGCTACCCGTGTAGCCGATATGATTAACGGCAAAGGACCCATGCGCGGCGGTCCTGGTATGATGCACGGTCAGGCTCCTTTCGCCGATGCTAAATTATTGGCTTTGCTTAATATCGATGCCGAAACCCTGCAAAAGGAAATGAAAGACAACCACAAGACTCTGGTCACTATTGCCAAGGAACAGGGTGTTTCCGAACAAGCTCTCAAAAACTTCCTGACTGAACAAATGACAGAACGTATTAACGAAGGCGTGAAATCAGGACGTTTGTCAGCAGAACAGGCCGAGAAGATGAAAGCCGATATGGATACGCGTATCACGGATATGATTAACGGCAAGGGACCTATGCACCGTGGACATGGACCTCAGCCGGTCCCGGAAGAACAACAATAAAAATAAATGAAGCGCTTGCTTTGGCAAGCGCTTCATTTATTTTTACCTGCGTATAATTAACAACAATAAAGGAATTTACCATTTTTAAACAGAATACTGTGTGTGACTTCCTATATTGGAGAAATGATGATGATGCGTTTCAAAAACAGCCTTACTGTTAAATTTATGATAGGTATCGCAATAATCACCATTCTTCTTATGCTGATTAATCTGCTTTGGAATATCAGGCAGTTTAATATCCAGGCTGAATCGGAAATGAAGGAGAAAGCGGCGGTTGTTGCCCAGCAGCTTATCGCAACAAGATCTTTTATTGCGCTTAAACAAGATCAGATTAACGGCAGCTCCGGTGGCCATTATGAATTCAAACACTTAAATCCGGCCGCCGTAGGCAAAGGAATCGGGGAAATATTTAACGGCTATTCCGGCTATAAGTTTAAGCAAACAAGGCCAAGTGTGCGTGATCCGTATAACACTCCGGATACTTTTGAGATCGAAGCCATGAAGCAGTTGGCCGCCGATAAGAGTTTAAAAGAATTATGGGGATACGACAAAATTGAGGGGAACCGTGTGTTTCGCTATATGGTGCCTTTATACTATGATGAAACCTGTCTGTCATGTCACGGTAAACCTGTAGGCGTCAAGGATATATCCGGCTATTCTAAAGAAGGGTTTATGGCCGGAGAGTTTGCCGGGGCAATTAGTGTGGTATTTCCCATGTCCTTACTTGAATCTGCCCAGCGAAGCAATATTATCAGTCAGGTTTCCTTCATCCTGTTCATGGTTTTTGCCAGCATTGGGCTGACTTATCTGATGATGGAGCACATTATTATCATGCCCATCCGTGAGCTGACCGGCAAAGTCGTAGAATTGGGCCAGGGAAATTTGTCTGCGCAAATAACCGAGATTCATACATATGATGAGATGCGCAGACTGGCTAAAGAGTTTAATACTATGGCAAACAAAATGCACGATTTACATAACGGCCTTGAAGAAAAAGTAACAGAACGGACGTCGCTTTTGTCGGCGGCCAACCGGCAACTGCAGGGGCAGGGCGCTAAACTTCAGGCTATGAATGCAAAACTTACTGAGGCGGATCGCCTTAAATCAGAGTTTTTGGCAGTTATGAGTCATGAGCTCAGGACACCGCTTACGGCAATTATTGCTTTTGCCGAAATATTGCTGGTGGAAGGGGAGACGCTAAACAGTTTGCAAAAGGAATACATACAGGACATATTTGAAAGCGGTCACCAACTGCTTGATCAGATCAACGACATACTTAACATGTCCAAAATTGAGGCAGGATTAATTAAAATTAATTATAGTCAAACAGACATTAGAGAATTGCTGAGGCAGCTAATGCACAGTATTTCCCCGTTAGTAAGCAAAAAGGGACTTAGGCTTATCACCGAAATAGCGGATGATATTCCCCGGATTGCGGCTGACCGGGAAAAGGTTATGCACATACTGCGTAATCTTATTAGCAATGCCGTCAAATTTACGCCGGTCGGCGGAACCATTACCATTGCGGCAAGTTTTACCAGGATTGAGGGAAATATGCCGGCAGTGGAAGTTACAATACAAGATACCGGTATCGGTATCGACCGGGAAGACCAAAAATATATTTTTGATAAGTTTCGTCAGGCCGATAGCGCTGAATCAAGAGAGTACCCGGGAAGCGGGTTGGGGCTGGCCCTGGCGCGCAATTTAGTTGAATTACACGGGGGACGGATCTGGGTGGAAAGCGAAGTTGGCCGGGGCAGTACATTTACCTTTGCGTTGCCGGTCGTTGCGAAAGGGTGTTAGGATTGTCTTACGAGAAAATTTTAGTGGTAGATGATGATGCAAAGATACAAAAGATAGTAAAGCATTGTCTGGAACGGGAAGAATTCAGGGTTATTACGGCGGCGGACGGCGAGAGTGCGCTGGCCATGCTGAAAAAGGAAAAGCCTGATTTGGTTATCCTTGATTTAATGTTGCCTAAAATAAACGGGTTCGATGTTTGCAAAATTATAACTACCGAATATAACATTCCTGTTATTATTCTATCGGCAAAAGGCGATGAGCTTGACCGGATCATAGGCTTCAGACTGGGTGTGGATGATTATTTAACCAAACCCTTTAGCCCCGTGGAGCTGGTCCTCCGGGTTCAGGCTGTTATCCGCCGGATGCAGGGCGGGCGGCATAATCAAACCAGTCCGGCTTTGGTATATGGCGATCTTCGCATAGATTCCTGTACCAGGCAGGTAAGTGTTAACAGTGTTCCTGTCAATCTTACCAGTAAGGAGTTTGAGCTGCTGTGGCTGCTGGGAAGCAATCCCCAGCAGGTTTTTACCAGAATGCAGCTTTTAAACAAGATATGGCATAGTGATTACGAGGGGGATGAAAATACCGTTACGGTTCATGTCCGGCGGCTGCGGGAAAAAATTGAGCCCACGCCCTCATCTCCTTCTTATATTAAGACCGTATGGGGAGTCGGCTATAAATTCGTTTATGAAAAGTGATGATTTCATCAGGCGGGAAAGCCTGCAATAATAATAGGGTGTAGTACGGAAACTGCCGGTTGATGCCGGCAGTCTTTTTTTCCTGATAGAAAGTATAACTTTCGCCTGGATAAGGGCAACATCGGCTTCCACTTTCGCCAAAGGCTCGGCGCAAGCCGTGTTTTCTTTATCTCAGCATGAGAATTTTGGCAAAATGTAATAAATTTGTAAGAATTACTTAAGAATTCTGTTATTAATTTACGCTATTATAGAAAAGAGAAAGAACAAGGAGGCTTGCTGTTGGAAAGGGGCGCGAAAATAACTTTGTTCATTGGTGGTGTATTATCATTATTACTATCCGGTTTTACTGATGCTAAACCCCAAAATGAGCTGCTCCGTCCGCCGGGGGCATTGTCCGAACCGGAATTTCTGGCAACCTGTCTTCGTTGCGGCAAATGTGCCATGGTTTGCCCGCGGCGAGCGATAAAAATCGGAAAGGGCGACAACGGCTTGGCCATCGGGACTCCTTATATCGTACCCAGGGAAACCGCCTGCGATTTGTGCAGGGAATGTATCGCCGTCTGCACCAGCGGCGCATTGCGTTTAGTAGAAAAACTAAACGTCCGGATGGGGCTGGCGGAAATAAATCAGGATACTTGTCTGGCCTGGCTGGGCGATGAATGCAGACTATGTTATACCAGCTGTCCGTTTTATAATCAAGCCATAAAGCTTAAGGAGCATAAACGCCCGGTTGTGGACAAAAGTGTTTGTGTTGGCTGCGGCATCTGTGAACATGTATGTGTGGTTGAACCGGCTGCGATCAAAATCCGGGCGGGAAAACATCCATGAGTATTTTTGGTGCCCGAAAAATAGTTCAGATACTCATGTTTTCCTTACTGTTGCTGCCGGTGGTCTGGCCGCTGAATCCTGTATGGATAGGCACCTACCTGTCATCAAATGTTGCTGGCATTGCCCTTGCCGACCCACTGGCGGCGGTGGAGGTTACACTAGCCGGCCGGCATTTTGGGGAACCGCTTTTTTGGTCGGTAATTCCTTTGCTTATGGTTACTTTCGTGTTGGGCCGCGTTTTTTGCAGCTGGATTTGCCCGCTAAATACTGCTTTGGAGTTAGCTGCCATGCTTAAAACTCCCAAAGTTACCGATACCCGGAACGGGTGGTTGCCGTATCTGATTCTTGGCGTATTTCTTATGGCGGCAGTGGCAGCCAGTCTACCCCTGTTTACCATTCTGTCACCAATTGGTATTTTGTCCAGAGCCATTACGGTAGGTGCTGGAATGGAGTTCTTTTTGGTGATAACAATTGTTACGTTGGAATGGCTTTATGACCGGAAAGCATGGTGCCGGAAGTTTTGTCCGGCCGGAGCACTGTACGGACTTTTGGGAAAGTGGCGGCAGCTAACGGTCGGTATTGATCCTGCCCGCTGTAAAAATTGCCATAGATGCCGGCACGCCTGCACTATGCGGGTAAATATCGGTAACTGTACAGCGCTGGATCACCTTACCTGTACAAACTGCGGTGACTGTGTGCATGCCTGTACGGAGCAAGCCGTCTATTATACCTGGAGAAACAAAAAGAAAGGGGGAACTGTACCGCATGAATCTAATGACGGTGTTGCGAGGTAAAGAAAAGCTGACAGGTCGGCATGTGGTTTTATTTGGTATAATACTTCTTTTTTTTCTGATATTTACCGGCTGGTCGGTTGCTTATACCTCCCAATCGCAGTTCTGTGGCACCTGTCACGAAATGGAACCCATGTATCAGACTTGGCAAACATCCACCCATAGAAATGTTGACTGCGAGGATTGCCATACCAAACCGGGAGTCAGCGGGGTAGTTAACGCCAAGGCCAAAGGTCTAAAGGAACTATATTTGCATGTAACCAGCTCTAACATTGCGCCCAAAGCCGATGAGCGGGACGTAAATTGTTACAACTGCCACCAGGATAAGGTAAAACTCAATACTGGCAAGGCGCTGGCAGCAAAGGAGCCGCATACGGTGAAACATTTTGACAATGGCATGAACTGCATTACCTGTCACAGCGGCGTAGTCCATAACAGCAAGATGAATAATACGGTTCCGGGGCGGGATACATGTGCCAGATGCCATCTTGATACAATGCAGAAATAGTTTCTAAATTTTTGCCGGGAGGTAATTTTCATGAGGTTTTCACGCCGGGATTTTTTAAAGGCTATCGCTGTAAGCACGGCATTAGTAAGTTCTGGCTGTTCTCCGACACCGGGCGGCAGAAGCGCCCAGGGCACGACTGCCGGGCAAGATGTCGAAAAATGGGTCAAGGGTGTCTGCCGTTACTGTGGTGTAGGCTGCGGCGTACTGGTAGGAGTCAGTAAGGGGAAGATAACCACCGTAAAGGGTGATCCTGATAATCCTGTTAATAAAGGGCGGTTATGCGTTAAAGGAATCCTCCTGCCTAAGATCATGGACACCAAAGACCGCCTGCTTCATCCCCTGGTCAAAAAAAACGGCCAGTTTGTAAAAGTTACCTGGGAGGAAGCGCTGGAGCTTATCGCCGGGAAATTCCGGGAGGCGATTGATCAGTACGGGCCTGATTCTGTGGGGTACTACGGTTCCGGCCAAAATATCGCTGAGGAAGCGTATGTGGCTAATAAATTATTCAAGGGGGCCATTGGCACCAATAATATTGACGGCAATCCCCGGACTTGCATGGCCAGTGCAGTGGCCGGCTATGTAAGTACTTTCGGCAAGGACGAACCTATGGGCACTTATGCGGATATTGAGCAGGCCGATGTTTTTTTCATTATCGGCGCCAATATGGCGGAAGCTCATCCGGTTCTGTATTCCAGTCTGGTGGACCGGAAAAACGCCAATCCAAATGTTAAGATTATTGTCGCCGATCCGAGGCGTACCCGGACAGCAGATGTTGCCGACATGTTGCTGCAGTTTATACCGGGAACCGATTTAGCCCTGTTGAACAGCATGGCGAACGTTATTATTGAGGAAGAGCTGACTGATAGGACTTTTATTGATAATCACACCACCTTTTTGCAAGGTGAGAAGAAACTTACCTTTGCTGAATTTAAAACATTTCTTGCTGACTATACACCGGATAGGACGGCCGGTGTAACCGGCTTGTCTGCTGAACAAATCCGTGAAGCGGCCCGTTTATTTGCTGACAGGAATAGAAACGCCATGTCGCTGTGGACCATGGGACTTAACCAACGGATTCGCGGAACCTGGGCCAATAATCTTGTACATAACCTGCACCTTCTTACCGGGAAAATCTGTCGTCCCGGCAATACGCCTTTTTCGCTGACCGGTCAGCCGAGCGCCTGTGGCAGTATTCGCGAGGTAGGGGCGCTGTCTCATTTACTGCCTGCGCATCGCGTAGTGGCTAACCCCAAACACCGGGAGGAAATCGCCGGAATCTGGGGCGTCGACCCGCAAAAGATGAGCCCTAAACCAGGCTATCATACTATAGAAATGTTCCGGGCGGCGGCAAGTGGCGCTCTCAAGGTTCTTTGGGTGGTTTGCACTAATCCCGGACAGTCCATTCCCAACCTAACACCATATCGTGAGGGGATGGAAAAAACATTTATGATAGTTTCGGAAGCGTATCATCCTACGCGAACCAGTGAATTGGCGGATGTAGTCTTACCGGCGGCGCTATGGATGGAGAAGGAGGGGGTTTATGGCAACGGGGAGCGGCGAACGCAGCATATTGCTAAGGCAATAGAACCGCCCGGGGAAGCCAGACCGGATGTGTGGGCGCTCATTGAGGTTGCCAAGCGGCTAGGTTTTGGTAACCTGTTTCCTTACAGATCCAATGAAGAGATCTGGGAGGAATACCGGAAATGTACGGTCGGAACCAAGATGGATTTGCCGGCTTATGACAGGTTAAGGAAAGAGCATGGTTTGACCTGGCCGCTGCCCGACCCCGGTGGTCCGGAGACCTCCATCCGCTATGCGGCTCCTTACGACCCTTTTGTTAAAGAAGGAATTCAGTTCTATGGGAGACCCGATGGCCGGGCTGTTATTTTTGCCAGGCCTCATTCCGGTCCTCAGGAGATACCGGATGATGAATACCCCTTTTATTTGTCAACCGGCCGTGTTTTGGAACACTGGCATACAGGCACTATGACCATGAACGTACCTGAACTAAAACGGGCTATGCCGGAAATGTACGCTGAACTCAACCCGGAAGATGCTGAAAAAATAGGGGTAAAAGACGGTGAACCGGTAAAAATCATCTCCCGCCGGGGTGAGTGTATGCTCAAGGCAAAATTAAACGGCCGTGGTCAACCACGGCCGGGGATGGTATATGTGCCTTTCCATGATACCGAAATCGCAAGAATGATTAATTTTGTTACAATCGATGCCTTTGATGACGCATCTAAGCAGCCGGAATACAAAATCTGTGCTGTTAAGCTTGTTAAAGCCTAATTTACAGTAGTCGCCTCTTCATCAGCCATTGTTATATAGGCAGGGAATACGCCGAGCACACCTGGCTGCGCCCCGATGCAGCGGGCTGTTTCATTGATCAGATTCAGCGAAGCTGCTTCCACAACAATTATGATTTCCTGCCGGTCGGTAACGGCATGAACACTGACCCCTTTCATGCCTGCTAATAAGCCGGTTACCTGCTCTACAGAGGCAATCCTTGGTTTTACAATCATACTGGAAATGGCCATCACCTATGCACCTCATTTTGACATTATTGCAGTTTCTTAATCAAGTATAGAATGAGATCCATGGTGAGCACAATGGGGCATTTCTTAAGAAAGTATTACAAATGCGGCGGGCCATGCGGGCTGCACAATTTTTACTATAAGGAGAATGGATAATGCCGCACGGTGTGGTTATTGAACTGACCGGAATCAGCAAGCAATATGGACAGCGTCAGTTATTTGCCGGTATAACAGAGCGCATTCAGTCAGGTGAATGCTGGGGGGTCACTGGCCCAAACGGTTCAGGCAAATCAACTTTGCTAAAAATCATGGCCGGCATCATCCGGCCCAGCCTGGGTACAGTGCGAGTCTGCTCTGACAGCCGGGAGTTGCCGGTAAGTGAAAGGAGCGCCTGTTTCGGGATAGTTTCGCCGGAAATTATCTTTTACCGTATGCTGTCCGGTTACGAGAATCTGGAGTTTATCACCCGGGCCGGCGGTGTGGATCTAAGCGGCCGGCAATTGCTGGACTGCCTTGAGAGAGTCGGCTTGGCGCAGCGCCGGCATGATAAGATCGGCGTCTATTCCACAGGGATGCTGCAGCGCCTGAAGTTCGCGGTGCTTATCGCGATGCGGCCGCTGGTCTGGCTCTTGGATGAGCCTTCGTCCAATCTGGACAGCGGCGGCAGGATACTTGTCGCAGATCTGATAAAGGAGGCGCAATCGCAACAGATTGCGGTAGTTATTGCTACTAATGAAGCGGAGGAGGTCAACCGTGCCCAAAAGACAATTGCCCTGGCATAGCTCGCTGTGGGCTGTAATGCAAAAAGATTTGCGCTGTGAGCTTAGATCCCGGTATGCCGTTAGTTCGCTGGCGATGTTTGCGTTAGTAACGGTGGCGAGCATTAGCATGAGTCTGGCCGGTCTTAGTCCGAGTTCCGATTTGGCAGCCGCTTTGCTGTGGGTAGTTCTGTTCTTTTGCGCTATGGCCGGATTAGCAAGGGTATTTATCAGTGAACAGGAAGCAGGGACTTTGTTTGTGCTTCAGTTCTACGGAAGAGGGCAGGCGGTTTTATTTGGCAAGCTGATTTTTAATACCCTGCTGCTCATGGCAGTGACAGTTCTGGTTATTCCCTTGTTTATAGTGCTGATGAATTTGGCAATACCGCAATGGATCCCGCTTTTAGCCGTGCTGGTTCTGGGAAACATCGGCATTGCGGCGGTGGCCACGTTAACTGCCTTAATGGTTTGCCAGGCAGGCGGCAAAGGCTCGCTGTTCGCCGTTATTACCTTTCCGCTGTTGTTGCCGCAGTATCTGACAGTAATAGCAGCTACCGGCAAAATCCTTGAGAATGCTTGTCTGAGTATGCAGGATTTTTGGTTTATGGCCGGCTACGATATTACGGTACTCATTGCTTCATCCATATTATTTGACTATCTTTGGTGCGACTGAGAGGAGGTTTGTTGTGGCGCAGCGTTATTTGCCGACCGTGTTATTGTCGTTATGGACACTAGGAGTGGTCTACGCCGTATTTTATATTGTACCCCCGGCTGAAGGCCTGGGTGAACTGGTGCGAATTGCTTTCTTTCACATCCCGGTCGCCTGGGTTGCGGTATTGGCGTTCTTTTTATCGGCGGCTTGGGCATTGCAATTTTTGCGAACCCGCAGCCTGGAATATGATTGGCGCAGCTCAGCTGCTGCCAGTCTTGGTTTGTTCTTTTGTGTGCTGGCAACCGTCAGCGGCGCAGTTTTTGCGAAACTTACCTGGGGCGCTTACTGGAACTGGGACCCGCGCCAGACAACAATATTTGTCCTGCTGTTAATTTACGGGGCCTACCTGTCGCTGCGGTCTGCTATTGAAAACCAGGAGCAAAAAGCCAAAATATCCGCCATCTATTCCCTGTTTTCTTTTTTTACGGTGCCCTTTCTTGTTTTTGTCATTCCCCGCTACTATTTTTCGCTGCACCCGGCGCCTGTCATCAATAGCGCCGCCAGGGTGGATATGGATCGAATCATGCTGTATGTGCTGATCGGGGCGCTTGCTGCCTGCACGGCCATTTTCTGGCAGGCATTGACCTGGCGGGTGAACGTTAAACGGCGGCAGCATATGTTACATGTCAAAATGAGAGAGGATGTGGGCGTATGAAGAAGCGTCATATCATCGGCATCGGCATTATCATAGCCTTTGTGAGCTTCAGTCTCGTGGTTTTCAGTAATTCGCTCACGCCATATGTCAGTGTTGCGCAGGCGAAAACGGCCAAGAGTACCGTTCAGGTGCGGGGTGTGCTGGGGTCGGAAAAAGTGACCGTAGCCGATAACGGCAAAAGCGTAAAGTTCTCCCTTAGTGATGAAGCAGGGGACGAGGTTAAGGTGGTTTACAACGGTACAAAACCGGATGGCTTGGAACAAGCGACAAGCGTAGTTGCTGTCGGCAAATACCAAAATGATCAGTTTGTTGCGGAAAAGCTGCTGATTAAATGCCCGTCCAAATATCAGGGGAGTGTGAACAAACAATGATTGGCTATCTAACTACATTTCTTGCACTCGTCGCTACAGGCATCGCTTTATTTTGTTACCTTAACGCCTATCTAAAATCCTCGACCCGCCGTTCAGAACGGCATACAACCGGCGGTGCGGAAAAAGGATTGCTTTTTTATCGTATGTCAGCGGTCTTGGTTGCCTGTTCTGCCTTATACCTGTTCTATATTATTTTTAGCGATCAGTTTCAGTTTGCCTATGTGTTTGGCTATTCTTCCCGCGATTTAAGTAATCTCTATAAGTTTTCGGCCTTTTGGGCCGGACAGGAAGGATCTTTTCTCCTCTGGGCGTTGTTTCATGTTGGTTTTGGGCTGGTTGTTTCCCGACAGCGGCTTTGCGGCGCGATGATTGCTTACTGTGTTTTGCAGAGTATGCTATTGGTCACCCTGCTGGCCAAAAGCCCGTTTATGCTGCTGGCCACGCCGCAGCCTGACGGGTTTGGTCTGAATCCGCTGCTTAAAGATCCCTGGATGGTAATTCATCCGCCGGTGGTGTTCCTGGGGTATGCCGGCCTGGCTGTTCCCTATGCCTACGCGGTAGACGGTCTTTTGCGAAGAAAAAGTAATGAGTGGATCAATCAGGCCCTGCCGTGGTCTCTCTTTTCCTGGGCGGCGCTGGGGGCAGGCATATTTATCGGCGGGTTCTGGGCTTATAAGGTGCTTGGCTGGGGCGGCTACTGGGCCTGGGACCCGGTCGAAAACTCATCCCTGGTTCCCTGGCTGGCCTGTGGTGCGTTAGTTCACCTGCTGCTCTTGGCGCGTGTCCGGCAGGCGGCCTGCAAACCAGCCTATCTGGCCGCATTGTTTACCTTTGTTTTGGTCATGTATGGCACCTTTCTTACCCGGAGCGGCATCCTGAGTGACTTTTCCACTCACTCGTTCAGCGATGAGGGCGTGGGCGGCTTACTGGCCTGTTTTGTCATGATTACTGCCGTTGCGGCCCTGGGACTCACTATCGCGCGCTGGCCTCAGCTGCCGGACGGTGAGTTATTCCCCGGTATCGTAAGCCGGGAATTCTTTCTCGCCGCGGCTGCCCTGGTTTTTGCCGTGATCGGCGTTATTGTGCTTGTCGGTATGTCCACACCGCTTATTACTATGTTGCTGGGCAATCCGCAGAACGTAAATACCTCATTTTATAATACCACTACCTTACCGCTGGCTTTGCTCCTGGTTATGTTATTGAGTATTGGTTCGCTCGCCGGCTGGGGGGAAAACCGGACGCTTACGTCCCGGACGTATTTGTGGCTGAGTGTGCTTAGTCTTGTATTCGCCATTTCGCTATATTATTCCGGCATCAGGCAGCCATTGGCTGCGGCTGCTGCGGCTTTGTCCGTTACAGCCTTAGTGGTTAGTTTGTATGCCGTCCTGACTAAAAAGCTTACCCGGGCGGCCGGTTTTACTCATGCCGGTGTGGGGATAGCGCTTGTTGGCATTCTATTTTCCTCAGTGGCCAGCCAGTCTCATCATGTCCGTTTTGAAAAGGGAGACAGCCAGCAGGTCTTCGGCGCGAAGCTTACCTACCTGGGAGCCCGCCCAGCGGAAAAAGAAGCAGGCTTTTACCAGAGTTTTAAACTGGAGGGGATGGTCGACACGGTCTTGGAGCCCTTCACAAAACTTAATAAGGAAGGTCATCCCGCGGCCCGGGAGCCGGGTATTCACCGCGGACTTGCAGGAGATCTTTATTTAGCGCCGGTTATGGAGCATGAGACCAATCCGGCGCAAGAATTTAATTTGCAAAAAGGGGAGGAGGCGCAGGCGGGAGCGCTTGCCTTCAAACTAATCCGTTACGGTATGGCGGGCGGCGGGGGCAGCGAGGTCCGGGTTTATGCACTCCTGACGGCGAGCAAAGACGGTCAGGTCGAGGAGGCCAGGCCGGAACTTGTTTCCCGTAATGGTCAGGTAATTGCTGTTCCTTTTAAGGTTTTCGGGCAGTACGAATTTCGGCTGACCGCCCTTAGTCTTGGGCAGGGGACGGCCAGTATCGGTTTTACTGATTTACAGGCTGAGACTGAGCAACGGCCTATTGATGTTGAGGTTAGCTATAAGCCTTTTATTAGCCTGGTATGGCTGGGAACTGTCGTCGTGACTGTTGGGACGGCGCTCGCCGCCTGGCTGTGCTGGAAAAAATCCGCCGGTTGCGTTGTGCGGGAAAGTAAAACCAATAGACCGATGACACTTAGCAGAAGCGAATAACAGGAGGCCTCAATAATGATAGGATGCACAAAACTTCTCTGCGGTACGGCTACTGTATCAGATATTGTAAAATACGGGCGCAGTTCCCGCGACTTACCTCCCCATATGCTGCAATTCTCTTCCAATGCAACGCCGATTGTCGTCTGGAACTCTACCAATCGCTGCAATTTATCCTGCCGGCATTGTTATATCAATGCGGAAGATCACACCTACGAGGGGGAATTGACCAGCGCAGAAGCTCAGGCTTTTATTGATGACCTGGCAGGCGCCAGTGTGCCTGTGCTGTTGTTTTCGGGCGGAGAGCCGCTTATGAGGCCGGATGTTTTTGAACTGGGCGCTTACGCCAAAGACCGGGGCATCCGTCCGGTGATTTCCACGAATGGTACGCTTATCACCCCGGATATTGCCAGGAAGATTCGCGCTGCCGGCTTTCAATACGTCGGCGTCAGTCTGGACGGCGATGAAGCGGTGCACGATGAGTTCCGGGGAAAAAAGGGCTGTTTTGCCCAAACCCTGCAGGGGATCCGTAATTCAATAGCCGCCGGTAATAAAACAGGCATTCGCTTTACTGTCAATAAACTTAATTTTCATACTCTGCCGGCTATCCTCGACATTGTCGAACAGGAAGGCATTCCGCGTTTTTGCATGTACCATCTGGTTTACGCCGGCCGGGGCCAGGCAATGGCTGCTCTTGATACTACGGCTGAGCAAAAACGGCAGACGATAGAACTGCTCATGGCCAGAACGCAGGACTTCCATCGGCGCGGTATTGAAGTCGAGATACTTACCACCGACAATCATGCCGACGGCGTTTATATCCTGCAGCATTTTGAACGTAATCAACCCGAGCGGGTAGCCGAAGTTAACCAACTGCTTGAAATGCACGGCGGCTGCTCAGCAGGACAAAAAATGGCTAATATCGATCCTCAGGGAAACGTTCACGCCTGTCAGTTCTGGGGCCACAAAACCCTGGGCAATATCAGGGAGAAGCCTTTTAGCAGCATATGGCGGCAAACCCAGGACGAATTTTTGCTAAAACTGAGAGACAAAAAGAGTTACCTGGAAGGTCGCTGCGGCGAGTGCCGCTATAAGCAGCTATGCGGCGGCTGCCGGATACGGGCTGAAGCTGCGACCGGCAATTTATGGGGCGAAGATCCGGCCTGTTATCTAACTGACTGGGAGGCAAAAGGAGTATGATTATCTCTTGGAATATTACTAAGGCCTGCAATATCAACTGTATGCACTGTTACCGTGATGCCGGCGGCAAGGCCGCCGGTGAACTGGATACGGGTGAAGGAAAAAAGCTGTTGACCGAGATTGCCGAGGCCGGTTTCAAGATAGTGATTTTAAGCGGCGGCGAGCCCCTGCTCCGGTCAGACGTTTACGAGCTTATCGCGTATGCCCGCAGTCTAAAACTGCGTCCTGTTCTTGGTACGAATGGCATGCTGATTACGCCGGAAGTGGCAGTCAGGCTTAAAGACGCCGGCTTGGCGTGCGCCGGCATCAGTTTAGACAGCCGGGATAAAGCCAAACACGACAGATTCCGCGGGGCCGCGGGCATATGGGAGCAAACGCTGCAGGGCATGGCAGCCTGTCAGCAGGCAGGACTGCCGTTTCAAATTCATACAACGGTGATGAACTGGAATGCCAAGGAGATTGCAAGTTTGACCGACTTTGCAGTTGCCGCGGGCGCGGTGGCGCATCATGTATTTTTTCTGGTTCCCACCGGACGCGGTAAGGATATAGCAGAAACCAGTCTTAAAACAGCCGAGTACGAGGCTTTGCTTGAACAACTCTTGGAAAAGCAAAAAGAGGTGCCTATAGAAATAAAACCTACCTGTGCGCCGCAGTTTATGCGTATTGCCAAACAGAAGGAGATTTCCGTGCGTTTTAGCAAAGGCTGTCTGGCCGGCACTGCCTATTGTGTTATATTGCCTAACGGCGATGTTCATCCCTGTCCGTATCTGCCAATGAAAGCCGGCAATGTCCGGCAGGCTGCTTTCAACACTATTTGGCAAAACAGCCCGATCTTGAGCGAATTCAGGAGTGAGCCCCTTAAGGGCGGCTGCAGCCGGTGTGGTTTTGACGATGTCTGTGGCGGCTGCCGGGCCCGAGCCTATTATTATTCAAACGGCGATTATATGGCGGAAGAGCCATGGTGCAGTTACGGACGCTGACGGTCTGACTGCCGGTAAAGAGGCCAACTATTTTGGGGTCATTGTCCTTCTGCCGGGACATCTATTTATCCGACGACTAACCCGCTCTAAGACTCCCGCTTTTACAAGTGGGAGTTATACCCCTACGGGCACAGGCGAGCGGCTAAGTCCCTGGATAAGGGCGACTAATCTTCAGATGAGGTTAAAATCTCACCTGAGGCTAAGTCTGCTTTATACCCAATA
Source organism: Sporomusa aerivorans (assembly GCF_041428895.1). Classification (NCBI taxonomy): domain Bacteria; kingdom Bacillati; phylum Bacillota; class Negativicutes; order Selenomonadales; family Sporomusaceae; genus Sporomusa; species Sporomusa aerivorans. The sequence goes on along the minus strand of NZ_CP156926.1, from coordinate 5,370,509 downwards.
AAACAGGAGAGGAGGAGATAGTGTTGGATACTGGTCAATATCTGAACCGCAATGCGCTAAAACTGATGGCGATTGGTTTCATTGTGGCGGTGGCTGGTATGGCAATGGCGGGGTTTGGTTATGCCCAGGCAGAAAAGCCGCAGTTTTGCGGGTCCTGCCATTCCATGGAACAGGCGTATGCCACTTGGCAGGCTTCCAATCATAAGCAAATCGAATGCACAGAGTGCCACCTGCCGAACAATAATCTGGCCGTCAAATTAGCTGCAAAGACTCAGACCGGTATTAACGATGTGTATCATGAAGTACTGAGGGATTATCCGGCAACAATCAAGGTAACAGCTCAAGGGAAAAAAATCATAGCGGATAATTGCCTGCGTTGTCACCAGTCTACGGTAGAAACTACCGGGATGGGGGCAGGCGGGCAGGATTGCACCAAATGCCATAGAAGTCTGGTTCATGGCACCAACAAGAGCAAAGGAGGGATAAAGGTTGAGTAAGTCGCAGAAATCTTTAATTGCTTTGCTTGGTGTACTGCTGCTTTTCTTTGGGTTTGTTATCATGAGAATTGGAGTAGCTAAACCCGCATCAACCGTCAAGGTGGCTAAAATTCCGGCAGGGGAGTATGATCCGGCGGTATGGGGGCAGTTATATCCACTGCAGTACGAAAGCTACAAAAAGAATGCCGACATGTCGCCATCGCCGACCGGTTATGGCGGCAGCGTGAAGGTCCAAAAATCAGAAATGATGCCTGAACTGACGACGAATTTCAAGGGAATGCCGTTTAGCATTGACTATACCGAGGACCGTGGTCATGTGTTCGCCATGGAAGATATCAGGGAAACCAAACGGATTGGTCCCAAATCCCCGGGAGCCTGTATAACCTGTAAAACTCCCTATGTTGAAAAGTTTTACAAGGAGTCAGGCTGGGGTTTTGCCAAGATACCCTTTAACGAGTTGGCAACACAGGTTCCTTCCCATGGTTCCATTAGCTGTGCTAATTGTCATAATCCGGAGAACATGGATCTCAGGGTTATCAATCCTGCGTTTACCGAAGCTATGCAGCAGCGGGGCATCGATGTGAGCAAGGCCAGCCGGGAAGACATGAGAAGCTATGTGTGCGCTCAATGTCATTCCGAGTATTACTTTGCCCCGGGCTCTATGAAAGTGGTCTTCCCGTGGGAAAAGGGGCTCAAACCCGGCGATATGTATGCATACTACGCCGATAAGCCGAACGGGTTCGTACAGGATTGGCAGCAGCCTGATTCCAAGGCGGCAATGTTAAAGACTCAGCATCCTGACTACGAAACGTTTGCCACCGGGACTCACGGTAAAGCCGGGGTTGCCTGCGCCGACTGTCATATGCCATATGTACGAAAAGACGGGCAAAAATATAGTTCTCACTGGATGACCAGCCCGCTCAAGGATCTGGATGCAGCCTGCGGCAGCTGCCATACCCAGGGAACTGCCTGGTTGGCAGATCGAATTAAGACTACCCAGGATTATACCTTTGAGGTACTGCATACCGCAGGACAAAATGTGGCCAGAGCCCATGAAGCTATTAAGAAGGCATCCGAGGCTCCCAATGCCGATCAGGCGGAATTGGCCAAAGCCCGCGAACTGGTGCGTAAGGCCGGTTGGTACTGGGATTTTGTTGCAGCTGAAAATAGCATGGGGTTCCATAATCCCGATCAAAGCTTAAACACCGCCGCCCAGGCTAATGAGTTGGCGCGCCAGGCAATAGAGTCTGCCAACCGCGCTGCGGGTATCAATCTGCTTTAACTTTTTCACACAGCAAGCACCGGTCCTTGTCAAGACCGGTGCTTGATTGTCCTGAAAGAAGGTATATCGATTTAGAGGGTTACCAGCCGGTATCCCTTTTTGTTTTGCTGGCGATTGGAACCTGTTATTCTGTCAAACTGGCAAGGGTGTAAAAAATTCTATTTGATTTACATATTACATTAAGTTCTGCAGTGTTGATGTGTGGCGGAGTCTGCTGTTTGTTACACAGGTGTGTTTATATTTCGAAATAATTGTTTTTTACAGATGGATGTTTACGAGTATACAGAATACATAGAATTTTTTTCTAATTTTCCCTTGCAATACTGTAAATAATAGGAGTCTTTGAGGTATAATGGAATAGATTACAGATATAGTTAGTAATGAGATGTGAGTTATTTATCGCTGGGTGAGGGAAGGTGATCTGAAAAAGTGCACTGGATACAAACTTTTTGTTATTGCAGGCAAACAATAGGGGGTGCGTAGTAGTTAACTTGGTATTTTTATAGCTTTAATCTTTTACAAAACTTTAGAGGAGGAAGTTTATGAAACAATACCAAAAGCTATTATTAGGATTTATTTTGGGTGTTATTGTCGGGTTAATTGCGTATTATAATTTACCTGAAAAAGCTTTTCCTTTCATGACGACATTTACAGAGTTTTGTACTTTAGCCGGTGCTATCTTCCTAAAAATGATTTTCATGGTCGTTGTTCCTTTGTTAGTTTCCGCTCTAATGCTTGGTGTTTATGAACTTGGCAAGGGCCGCAGCCTGGGAAAGGTTGCAGGAAAATCGTTAATGTATACTGTTGTTTTAAGCCTTATTGCAGTTTTTATTGCTATTGCAATTACTAACGTTATACAGCCAGGCGTTGGGCTGCAGTTTGACAAGGAACAGCTTGCAAAAAATCAGGCCGTTATCTCAATTAATAAAAACATGCAGCTTGCGCAAGCAAAACCTTGGACTACATACATTACGGATTTGATTCCTCAGAACCCTGTTGATTCTGCTGCCAGAGCATTCGGCGGTGAGATTATAGCTGTTATGGTATTTGCATTAATGTTCGGCTATGCTCTGAGCGTATGTGTTAAAGATGAAGAACATGCCTTTATTAAGGTACTGCAGGCAATTTTTGACTGTTCACTCAAAATAATCGACTGGGCTATGCAAATTGCTCCTTATGGTATATTTGCGATTGTATTTAACACTACCTACCGCATGGGTGCCAGCTTCCTGGGAAATGTTGCTTTATTTGCCGGTGTAGTTGTACTAAGCCTGCTGATTCAGCAATTTATTACGTATAGCATATTCCTTAAGTTTTTTGCTAAAACAAACCCATGGAAATTCTTTGCGGGCTGCCGGGAAGCATATGTATATGCATTTTCAACTGCTTCTTCCAATGCCACCTTGCCAATTGCCTTGGAGGTTGCAGAAAAATCGCTTAAACTTCCTTCCAAAGTTTCACGTTTTGTTTTGACTTGCGGTGCTTCCGCCAACCAAAACGGTTCAGGCTTGTATGAAGGTGCCGTATTACTGTTCTTAGCTCAAGTTTACGGAATTGATTTGACAATAAGCCAACAGGTTGTTGTGGTATTAACCGCAGTTTTGGGAGGTGTCGGCACGGCAGGTGTTCCTGGCGGTACTTTGCCGATAATCGCTATTTTGTGTGTAAATGTTGGCGTACCTGTTGAAGGTTTGGGCTTAATACTCGGCGTTGACAGATTCCTGGATATGTGCAGAACAACATTGAACGTATCTGGTGATTTGGTAATAGCCAAATTAGTAAGCACAGGTTTAACAGACGAACAATTAGCAGATGCGCATGATTCAACACCAAATATAAACGCGTAAGGATAAAAAAAGACTGTCTCAAAGAGGCAGTCTTTTTTTATCCTGATAGAAAGTATAACTTTCGCCTGGATAAGGGCAACATCGGCTTCCGCTTTCGCCAAAGGCTCGGCGCAAGCCGTGTTTTCTTTATTGCGCAAAAAAATACTTCGGTTTCAAAAATCGCATAGGCGGCAGGTTAAATTCGGGTAAGTGTAAAATACTACTACAGATCACAGGTTTTATCCTGTAACTAACCCGCACTAAGACTCCTGCTTCTATAAGCGGGAGATAAGTGCGGCTAAGTTCCTGGATAAGGGCGACTAAACTTCAGGTGGGGTTAAAACCCCATCTGAAGCTAAGTCTACTTTATGAAATGGATGGTGTTCTATATGAATTCAACGATAAACAAACATATTTCGCTGATTGGCGTCCCTATTGACCTGGGGGCCGAGCACCGGGGGGTTGATATGGGGCCTAGTGCTGTTCGTTATGCGAGAGTTAGAGAAAAGCTTGAGAGTCTTGGCTATGATATCGAGGACAAAGGCGATATTTTGACTAGCAGGCCGGGTTCCTGTTTTATAGATGGAACCAATCTAAAATATCTGGATGAAATTGAACGGGTGAATACTGAATTATGTCATATGGTTGCCGGAGAAATGGAAAAAGGCCGCTTTCCGCTGGTGCTTGGCGGCGACCACAGCATTGCCATCGGTACTATCTCCGGAGTTTTACAGCATAAAAAGCGACTGGGCGTCATCTGGTTTGACGCGCACGGCGATATAAACACTGCTGAAACATCACCTTCCGGCAATATTCATGGTATGCCGGTTGCCGTAAGCTTTGGTTTGGGGCACGAACGGCTGACAGGCGTGGGTGGCAGGGAAGCCGTACTTGACCCTAAAAAGTTTGTTATGATTGGCATCCGCGATTTGGACCCGGGAGAAAAATTGCTGCTGAAACAACTGGGGGTTCTTGTCTATACTATGCATGAAATTGACATGCTGGGTATGGCCAGGGTTATGGAAGAGGCAATCCGCATTGTTTCTGAGGACACCGACGGCGTTCATGTCAGTTTCGATATGGATGTCATGGACCCGTTGCATGCGCCAGGGGTCGGCACTCCGGTTTTCGGCGGGCTGACCTACCGGGAAAGTCACCTGGCAATGGAACTGATTGCGGCGGCTAACATTGTCAGCAGCGCCGAGTTTGTCGAAATCAATACTGTCCTGGACCATCGCAATCAGACGGCTAAGGTCGCGGTGGCGCTGATGGGGTCGCTGCTGGGGGAAAGGGTACTGTAAAGCAGGGCGGGCTCAGTACAGGATAAATTTTTTGGTATAAATTTCTGTAACCTTGCATAATTTAATAAGTTAGGTAGGTTTTTTCCTGTTAAAGTCAAATTATGTAGTAAAGGAATCCAAATCCCGCCGCAGTCTGGCAACGGCGGAGTATGAGCGAGGTTTTAAGTATGACGCAGGAAAAAACAAAACAGCTTATCGGTATTGCCTGTGTAAATCTGGCCACGTTGACATGGGCATCCAATATGGTGCTGGGCCGTTTGCTTAAAGACGCTATTGGCCCGATAACTCTATCGTCCGTCCGTTTTTGTGTCGCCGCACTGATTTTTGCCCTGCTTCTTAAGCGGCAGCCCGCCGCCGGGCAGCGTATGGGTAAGGACTTTTGGCTGCTGGCGGCTATGGCTGTTACCGGAGTAGTGCTTTTTTCCCCCATTCTGTACTGGGGACTGCACTATACCACCGCCGTGAACGGCACTATTATTAATGGTTTGGCGCCACTTATAACAGGCCTGTTTGCTACCTGGGTAATCCATGAGCCTATGTCCGGACGGCAAATGACCGGCGCTCTCTTAGCATTGGCCGGTGTTCTTTTCCTGGTTTCCGGCGGCTCCTGGTCCTTCTGGCAGACGGCGGGATTTAACATCGGCGATCTTATTATCCTTGCTGCTGTGGCCTTATGGGGGCTATACTCACTTTTCAGCAGCCGGGTTATGCGGCAGCGGTCCTCCGTCTCGGCAACCGCATTATCCATATTTATCGGCCTGCCGGCCCTGATACTTTTGGCTGTCCTGGAAATGCAGCATGTGCCTGTTCAGTTCGACGCCCGCTTGCTTCTGCTGACTGTGTATTTGGGTGTCGTACCGGGCGCCTTTGGTTTTTACGCCTGGAATGCGGGGGTTGCCCGGCTGGGAGCTGGCGGAGCTATGGTTTTTTATAACACGCTGCCTCTCTACGGGGCTTTGCTTGGTTATATATTTTTGGATGAAGCCATCGGCTTGCCGCATATTATTGGCGGCCTGTTGATTATCTCTGGCGGCATCTGGGCTGCGCGGCAGCCGGCAGCCGGTACCCGACCGGCGCTGGAGGAGCCGTAGCGTGCTGATGACCAAAGAAAAGAGGCTGATTAGGGGGATGCAACCTGATTTAATTATAATTAACGGCCGGATTTGGACCGGCGAGCCTGAGCTGCCTTATGCCGAGGCCCTGGCTGTACAGGCTGACATCATCATTGCTGTGGGGTCCAATGACCAGATCCGTTTGCTGAGCAGCTCTAACACCGAGGTTGTGGATGCTGACGGTCATTTGGTTTTACCCGGCTTCATCGACAATCACACCCATTTGCTGGTAGGGGGAATGCAACTTTTATCCCTGAATCTTCGCCAGGCCGGCAGCAAGGCGGAATTCATGCAAGCGGTTGCCAACAGGGCGGCCACTACATCGCCCGGCATATGGATTACCGGCGGTGGCTGGAATAATGACCAATGGCCGGGCGGGGAGATACCGGCCAAAGAGTGGATTGACAGTATGACTCCCCATAATCCGGTCTTTCTTGCCCGCAGTGATCTGCATATCGGCTTTGCCAACAGCCTGGCGCTTAAACTGGCCGGCATTACCCGGAATACTGCCGATCCTGCCGGCGGCGCCATCGTCAGGGATACTGACACAGGTGAACCTACCGGTATTCTGAAAGATACCGCCGTACGGCTTGTTCAGAATTGTATTCCGGCGCCTTCTGAGGAGCAGTATGATCAGGCGCTGATAGCGGCTATGCGGCATGCCGCTCAGGTGGGGGTAACGTCGGTTCAGGATATTACGGCCTGGGCTGATTGGAATGACTGGAAAACCTTTGAACGGTTCCGGCAGCAGGAAAAACTTACTCTGCGTATCTACGCCCGGACCCAAATCACGGAATGGGAAAAACAGCTGGAATTGATGGCGGCAGGGTTTTGTGGAGATGCCTGGCTGCGTCTGGGCGGCGTAAAAGGTTTTGTTGACGGTTCGCTGGGCTCAGGTACGGCGTTGATGTTCGGCCCTTATCAGGATGCGCCGGCGACAGCAGGCCTCTTAGCCGAGCAAATGTTTCCCGCAGGAATTATGCAGGAACGGATTACAGCCGCCGACAAAGCCGGATTGCCGGTCTCAATTCATGCTATCGGCGATAAGGCCAATCATATCCTGTTAGATATATTCGAGGCTGTCATTCTCGCCAATGGCAAGCGGGACAGGCGGTTTCGCATTGAACATGCGCAGCATCTGATACCGGCGGATATTGAGCGGCTGGCGCGGCTGGGGATATTGGCCTCGGTGCAGCCAGGACATGTTTATGAAGACGGCTGCTGGGCCGAGAAACGTATTGGCAGACAACGCTGTCAACTGACATATGCTTTCCGCTCACTGCTGACAGCCGGTGCAAGCCTTTCTTTCGGCACTGACTGGCCTGTTGTGCCGCTTAATCCTTTTCAGGGTATTTACAGCGCGGTAACCCGCCGGACGCAGGATGGCCGGAATCCGGAAGGCTGGGTGCCGGAGCAGAAGCTTTCGGTGGCAGACTGTTTATATGCTTATATGCAGGGGAGTGCGTATGCTGAGTTTAGTGAAAGCGCCAAAGGGACGCTTTCGCCAGGCAAACTGGCCGATATCCTTGTGGTGTCGCAGGATGTTATGACTGTTTTGCCGGAGGACATTGCCAAGACAAAAGTCTTATGCACCATTGCCGGCGGAAAAATAATCTATCAGACTTAGGCTGCGGGCCGGAAGCCGAAAGGCGGCAGGTATGACCGGGTATCAGATACGCGAACTTAGGATTACTGATTATGAAGCTTTGCTGGCTTTGTGGCAAAGTACGCCGGGAATGGGGTTGAGTGAAGCCGATTCCCGGGAAAACCTGGCAGTGTTTTTATCCCGGAATGCCGGGTTAAGTTTTGTGGCGCTTGTGGGGGAGGAAATAATCGGCACAATCCTCTGCGGTCATGACGGACGCAGGGGGTTTTTGTATCATCTGGCAGTACAGAAGCCGCAGCAGGGAAGAGGCATTGGACGAAGTTTAGTTAAGCACTCTCTGGCCGGGCTAAAAGCGGCCGGCATAACAAAATGCCATTTGTTTGTTATAGCCGATAACAGTCAGGGCATGTCTTTCTGGGAACATATCGGCTTTAAGCAAAGAACGGATATCCATATTTTTTCCCGAAACTTATAGTACGGCAGGCTATAGGAAAAACCGGTTTAGCTCCGGGGAATGCCCAAGCTGCATAATTTTGTATACCGGAATCGGGCGGGGCGGCAATTCCATGAGATAGCAAGCTCGGTTGAGATAGGCTAAGAGACATGGTGATAAATCTTAATAGTTCAAGCGCAAAGGGTTGCTGAGCACGCCATAGTGTTTATTGACTCTTTCTTTTTGTTCATTCTGGGAGTATAGTTAGATATGACAACCAAAGGCCGAATTCCAGACAAGGAAGCGGAGGAACCACTTATTGGGGTTAATTCTGCAACGCAGAAAGGATGTTTGTACTCTTGCCATCCTACCCGTCAGCTAACTTCGCAGGCTAAAGCAGGAGGTCGCAAGACCTTTAGTTTAAGGGTCTTCTTTTTATTGCCCTGACAACAAGTATAGCTTTCCGCCGGCTAGGGCAATATCGGCTGTAAGCTTTTGCTAAGGGTTCGGCTGAGGCCGTGTTTTCTTTATCCTGATAGAAAGTACAGCTTTCGCCTGGATAAGGGCAACATCGGCTTCCGTTTTCGCCAAAGGCTCGGCGTAAGCCGTGTTTTCTTTATTGCCCCGCTAATGTAATATGTTTGCGGGAGCTTTTAGGAGGGTACTTTGTGTTTCAGAAAAAAGCTGCTTTAGAAGCAGCCATCAGTGATGCCTTTATTAAGCATCACCGCAGCCTGGTGGGCAGGGGGCCTGTGGAAGCCAGGACCTATATTATCGAGGATATGGTACTCATCCGGTTTAAAGGTGTGCTGACGGTCGAGGAAACCCATTTGGCTAAAACCGACAAGGGCCGTCAGATTGTAAAAGAAATGCGGCAGATACTCAGGGAAACCTTTAGCACGGAGGCGGAGGAGCTGGTTGCCAAACTGACCGAATGCAAGGTGGTCAGCAGTCACAGTGATATCAGCACTAAAACCGGCGAACGGGTAGAAATATATATTATGGCTGAAAATCTGGAAAAGAAGCTTAGATGTTTGGAAAAGAACGGCTGCTGAGCCGATTTATAAATAAAGGGGATTTGTATGTTTGGCGAGCGGATTCAAGCATTGCGTGAACGTTGTGGAATGACGCAGGAGCACCTGGCGCAAGCTATTGGGGTATCGGTAACGGCAATTGAACATTATGAGGCCAACCGCTGGCGTCCGGGCAGCACGCTTGTTGGCAGGCTGGCAAAGGAATTAAAGACGACTGTTCCGGAACTGGTCGGCGATTGTCTGGCAGTGCAAAATGAGGACGGCAGTACTGTTTATATTAAGAACTTTGGCCTGGGCCGGTTTTGTGCCGTTGGTAAAACAAAATGACAGGCTTGGGTGATACTGTTTCATTGCGTGCGTAATTGGATGATTGAGTCGGGTTTTGTAAAAATATGTACAGTGGCAGCAGGATATAGTCTCTGTTATCGAGAAGTACCCATAACTTAGCTGAATGGCGGTTATGGGTGCTTCTGTTTATACAGAAACAAGTGTTTAACTACAGTAACCGGAGCAATGTATTGTACACGTGGGAGGAATATTCGGTGAAGGACAAAATAGGCCAGCGGGAGCGGATGATCAGCGCAAGGCGAAATAATTCTCAATGTGCTGATCCAGGAATATCTAAAGACCGATGTGACCGGCAGCGAGCCTGGCCAGGATCCCGATTTTTACCGGCGCTTTTTTGATACCGCCATGTATGGTTTAACAAATAATCTTGAACTATTAGAAACCTCATATAAACTGTATGTTAACATCTGCCGGCAGAAAGGGGTTATACTAAGCCGTAAACAGATTACCGGCTTTGATTTGCTTGACGGCGTACTGACTGACGTAGCTTTTTAGCCGGCGACTAACCTTCAGATGGCTTATAAGAAAGGACTTGGTTTGTGCTGAGTCTTTGGCGAAGGGTTAAAGCCGGTGTTACTCTTATCAGGGAGGAAAGTTATACTTTTAACAGGATAGAACGGGGTGCTGCTATTTGGAAATCCGGCAATTAAAAACGTTTATCACCATTGTGAAACTGGGGAGTTTTTCGCAGGCTGCGCAGTTTCTGGGCTATACCCAGTCTACTCTGACAACACATATCCAGTTGTTGGAGAAAGAACTGGATACTGTATTGTTTGAACGGTTTAGTCATCAGCTAATGCTGACAACCGATGGGGAAAGGCTGTATGACTATGCTGAACAGATTGCCAAGCTGGCTGATGATGCCAAAAATCAATTTGACAACTTTGCAGTGCCCCACGGGCCTATTGTTATTGGCATGCCGGAATCTTTAGGAGTATATTACCTGACCGATGTGCTGAAAGAGTATGTTGCGTTGTATCCTGACGTAGATTTAAAAGTGAAATTCGGCATAGCCAGCGATTTTCGTTATTTGCTTAGAAAGAACATGATGGATCTGGCCTTTTTTCTGGAAAAAAGTATTCAGGATACCGATTTGAAGGGACAACTATTGTGGCCGGAAGCTGTTGTTATGGTATCTTCACCTCAGCACAGGCTTGCCAGGCAGAAGCAGGTAAAGGTCAAGGATCTCCAGGGACAAGCCTTTGTTTTTACCGATTCAGGCAGCAATTACCGGATGACCTTGGAAGAAATTATGAGCAAAGCCGGCGTTCAGCCGCGCACGGTGCTGGAGATAGGACAGCTTGAGATTTTAAAGCAGTTTGTGATCGGCGACCTGGGTATCGCCATTCTGCCGCTCATCGCCGTGCAAACAGAAATTGCGGCCGGACTTTTATCGTCCTTACCCTGGCAGGGGCGTGATCTTACCACCAATACTTTTTTGGTGTACCACAAGGAGAAATGGCATTCGCATGCCATACGGGCCTTTATTAAGCTAGTTCACGAAAGACTGCTGAGATGAAGCGAGTTGACTGGGAATGAATGTATTACCGGATATTATACTGCAGCAGGCCGGTGAATTTGGTCTGGTAGTCGAATTAGGAACCGTCATATCACCGGAAATTAACGCACGTGTACAGCAGCTTACCAGGCTGCTGGCGGCCGAGAACCAGCCTGGCATTCTGGAGGTAGTTCCTACCTACCGGTCGGTAACGGTTTACTTTGATCCACTGGTTATAACACGGCAGGATTTATCAGGGGTTATTCGCCGGCTTTACGCCGGGATTACGCCGCTGAGTCTGAACAATTTGCCGTCCCGTGTGGTAAAGATTCCTGTCTGCTACGGCGGTGTCCTGGGGCCGGATTTGGATTTTGTGGCAAGATATGCCGGCTTGTCTGCCGGCGAAGTGATTGCCCAGCATACCTCCCAGACATATCAGGTTTATATGCTCGGGTTTACGCCGGGTTTTCCTTATTTGGGCGGCTTGCCGGAAAAACTGGTTGTACCGCGGCAGGAAACGCCGCGGAGCAATGTGCCGGCCGGGTCGGTGGGCATTGGGGGAAATCAGACCGGTTTTTATCCTGTGGAGAGTCCGGGCGAATGGTGGCTGATTGGCCGTACGCCCGTTCAGGCTTTTGATCCGCGGCGCAGCAATCCGTTTCTGGTTGCTGCCGGAGACTATGTCCGGTTTTGTGCTGTCGATATTGATGAGTATTTCAAGATTCGCAGAAAAGTAACGTCGGGGACCTATGCATTGCAGATGAGTCGCTGCGACGGCGGAGGATGTCCATGATTACCATTCTACAGCAAGGCGGCTTTACCACAGTTCAGGATGAAGGCCGTTGGGGCTTTCAGGCGTTTGGCATGCCCATTGCAGGCGCCATGGATAAATACGCCTGCCGGGTGGCTAACCTGCTGGCCGGGAACCGGGAGAATGCGGCTGTTATTGAAATGACAGACTGCGGGGCGGCGTTTAAGTTTGATCAGGAACAGTTTGTTGCCGTCTGTGGCGCCGATATGCAGGGAAAATTAAATGGCAAGGCTGTTGCGAACTGGTCAGCTTTTTTTGTCCCCAAACGGGGAGAACTCATGTTTGATACGGCAACAAGCGGTTTGCGCACGTATCTGGCTGTTCGCGGGGGCATAGATATACCGCCTATACTGGGCAGTCGCTCAACCTATACCCGGGCGCGCATCGGCGGTTTGGAAGGGCGGGCATTGCGCCAGGGCGACGTATTGTACCTTGGTGGGGACAGCGCATCTCAGGCTATATCCCGCATATTGCCAAGCCGTTATATTCCTGACTACAGCTCTGAGCTTACCTTGAGAGTTATGCTGGGGCCACAGGATTATATGTTTGCCGATAGCGCGAGAAAAAGTTTCCTCACCAGCACCTATGTTGTTGCGGAGGCCGACAGGGCCGGGTATTTACTTAAAGGGCCTAAAGTGCTGCCTGTCGGCAAAGAAACTGATATTGTGTCAGATGCGGTGGGGTTAGGCGCCATTCAGATCGCCTCAAATGGCCGGCCGTTCATCGTCACGGCGGATCACCAGACAACCCGGGGCTTTGCCAAGATCGGTTATGTAATTCGGGTGGATATATCTTTTTTGGCGCAGGCCAGGCCTGGCGATAAGATTCGTTTCAGCATGGTAAGCGAACAGGCGGCCATTGATGCATTGCTGGCTGAAAAGCAAATTTACGCCAAGATTATTAAAAAGTTGTAGGGCCATTTCAAGAAAATTGAAGGGCCCTATTTAATTTTTCAATTTTACGTATGGCTATTTACAATGGTATGATAAACAACAAGAAAATCATGTAACGTTGTAAAGAAGCAATGGCGCTTCAGACAAAGCTGGGAACGGACTTTGTTTGTTGCGCCCTTTTTCTGTGCCGCGTTAGCTGCAAAGGGGCGAGCAAGCGTGTTTAGGGTAGATTTAAATTGTGATTTGGGCGAGAGCTATGGCGCCTACAAATTAGGAGTAGATGAAGAAATACTGCCCTATGTTACCTCTGTCAATATTGCCTGTGGTTTTCACGCGGGAGACCCGGGAATTATGCGCAAGACAGTAGATTTGGCTCTGAAAAACAAAGTAGCAATTGGGGCGCATCCCGGTTTGCCGGATTTGATTGGCTTTGGCCGGCGCAATATGGCGATTTCACCACAGGAAGCGTACGATATGGCCGTCTATCAGATTGGTGCGCTGGCGGGTTTTGTCAAGGCGCAAGGCGGCAGAATGCAGCATGTAAAGCCACATGGGGCTCTGTACAATATGGCTGCGAAAAGTAAGGATCTGGCCAGGGCCATTGCTGAAGCCGTGTACAAAATTGATCCTGAGTTAATTCTTTTTGGTCTTTCCGGCAGCGAACTGGTATGTGCCGGCGAAAGCATGGGACTGAGAACGGCTCATGAAGTGTTTGCCGACAGGACTTACCAGGAGGATGGATCACTGACGCCGCGGAGTCACCCCGACGCATTGATTGCCGGGCATGAGCAAGCCGTAGTGCAGGTTATCCGCATGGTGCAGGAAGGCCGGGTAACTTCGCAGCAGGCAACAGAGGTTGCTATACAGGCTGATACGGTTTGCATTCACGGTGATGGCGCCGCAGCCTTGGCATTTGCCCGCCATATCCGGGAGGTACTTGAACGTTCGGGAATCGTAGTCCAGTCTTTTAGTAAGTAAAAGTGAATACCGCGCAAGTTTTTTGCAGAAAAAAACGCAGCAGCTGATAACAAGCAAGTGAACCTGTAGGCAATGGCGCCGGGCAAGGTCTCTTACAGGGGAACCTGTAAATTGTTGTCAGCTATTTTTATAAATGGGGTGAGACATTTGGGGCATACCAAGGCTGGTGGCCTATCAGCCGCAAATATGCTGCCGTTTGGTGAAACGGCTATTATGGTGGAATTCGGAAAAGGCATTGATCCTGTTTTTCATAGCAGGGTCAAGGCGTTATCCCAGTATCTTGATAACCATGCGTTTGCGGGCATGGTGGAATATGTTGCGGCTTTTGCCAGTGTTACTGTGTTTTATGATCCTGTTAGCATCACAGGCGATATGGTTATCGCTAGACTGCAAGCAATTCTAGCTAAGCTTGAACACGAAGAAACCTCCGAGGCCAGGGTTGTAGAGATTCCTGTCTGCTATGGCGGCGAATTCGGGCCAGACCTGGATTTTGTGGCTCAGCACAACGGCTTAACGACAGATGAGGTAGTTGAAATCCATACCGGCGGCCGCTATCTTGTTTACATGCTTGGCTTCGCTCCGGGCTTTCCGTACCTGGGTGGCATGTCGGAGCGGATTGCCGCACCGCGGCGTCAGTCGCCCCGGCCGGCCATACCGGCAGGAACAGTGGGAATTGCCGGGATGCAGACCGGTATGTATCCGATAACAACACCAGGTGGCTGGCAGCTTATCGGGCGAACGGCGGTTGCCTTATTCCGGCCTGCTGATAATCCTCCTACCCTCTTAAAGTCCGGTGATATCATTCGGTTCAAAGCGATTACTCCAGAGGAGTACCATACCTTAAAGGGGGCAGACAAATGAGTATAACAGTTATCCGTCCCGGTCTGCTCACAACCATTCAGGATCTGGGGAGATATGGCTATCAGAAATATGGGGTAATTGTCAGTGGCGCCATGGACCCCTATGCATTGCGGGTGGCTAATCTGCTTGCCGGTAATCCCGAGGGAGAGGCAGTACTTGAAATTACTTTGCTGGGACCCGCCCTGAAGTTTGATGCTGATGCCCTGATTGCCGTCACCGGCGGTGATTTATCTCCGGTTATTGACGGCAAGCCTGTGCCTTTATGGCGGCCGGTATATATAACTAAGGACAGTGTTCTCCAGTTTGGCGCAAGTAAGTCCGGCTGCCGTTCCTACCTTGCTGTAGCCGGCGGCTTCGGTATCGGTGAGGTGATGGGCAGCAAAAGCACTTACCTCAGGGCGGGTATTGGCGGCTTTGACGGACGGGCGCTGGCGGCCGGTGATGTGCTGGCAATAAATTCCCCGCAGAACGATTTGGATGAGTGGCTGGCGCAATTGGTCAAGCAGGGACCGAATCATCCGTTTCTGTCAACATCCTGGTATGCCGGAACGGAGCATTCTTTATCGGGCTCTGCGCCGGTTAGTGTAAGGGCTATGCGCGGCAGTCAGTATGAACAGTTTTCCGCCGCTGCGCAAACAGCGTTGTGGAATGGCGAGTTTAAGGTAACGCCGCAAGCCGACCGGATGGGCTACCGGCTGACAGGACCGGCCTTAGAATTGGCCGAGCCTCTGGAAATGGTGTCTGAAGCCGTAGCTCTCGGAACCATCCAGGTGCCGCCTGATGGCAATCCGATTATTTTACTGGCCGATCGCCAGACTACAGGCGGCTATCCTAAAATCGCACAGGTAGCTGCTGTGGACGCAGCCAAGGTTGCCCAGGTCAAGCCTGGTGGAAAAATTAAATTTACTGAAATTACCGTTGCCGAGGCGGCAAGACTGTATCGGGAACGTGAAAAGAGGATAGAGTGTCTGCGAACGGCGATAAAAATGAAGCATTTATAAGGAGTGAAACTATGCTAAGTATTAATGAAATTCTGGAGGTTATCAGAGCGGTGGATCAGTCGGCGATAAGCCGGCTGGAGTTAGAACAAGAGAAAACCCGGCTGGTGATTATAAAAGGCGCTAATGACTTACCGCCTGCGCCGGCGCAGGCGGCTGAGCCTGTCAGAGCCGCCGTGTCAACGGCGGAGGATTTGCCGGTAGAACCTGCCGCCGCTGTTGGTGAAGAAAAATATCATCAGGTTCTTGCCCCAATGCTGGGAACTTTTTATGCTGCTCCCGAGCCGGGGGCTCCGGCGTTTGTCCAGGTCGGACAAATAGTGGATACTGGTACCGCAGTCTGCGTACTTGAAGCCATGAAGCTATTTAACGAAGTAGAGGCCGGCATGGCGGGCGAGATCATGGAGGTGTTGGTGAAAGACGGTGAATTTGTTGAATACGGTCAGCCGCTCTTTAGGATAAAGCCTAAGTAACCTATCTCTTTATCGGTAAAATAAATTGAAACAAAGGAGCAAAGAAGTATGACACTGTTAGGTATTGTTGTGGTTATTGTTGGATTTGCGTTACGGTTTAATCCCCTGCTGGTGGTTGTTGTCGCCGGCATTGTCACCGGTTTGGCAGGAAACTTGTCGATTGACAAGATATTGACTATTTTTGGTGAGGCGTTTGTCAAAAATCGCTATCTTCCTTTATTCTTACTGACTTTACCGGTTATCGGCCTGCTGGAACGCAATGGCTTAAAGGAGCAGGCGCTCAATGTCATTGGCAAAATCAAGGCGGCAACTACCGGGAGACTGTTAATTCTGTACCTGTTTATTCGTGAAGCAGCTGCCGCTATCGGTCTGACTGCATTAGGCGGGCACGCTCAGTTGGTTCGCCCGCTTATCGCCCCGATGGCCGAAGCAGCCGCTGAGAATAAATACGGACCGCTGCCTGAAACAACACGTAATAAAATCAAGGCCTTTTCTGCGTCTGCCGATAATGTGGGACTTTTCTTCGGCGAAGACATTTTTATAGCCTTTGGCGCCATTTTGCTTATGAAAGGTTTTTACGAACAAAACGGCATTATTCTGGAACCGCTGCATATTGCCCTCTGGGGGATACCTACCGCTATCGCGGCTTTCATCATTCATAGTGTTCGGCTGTACCTCCTGGATCGCACCATTCAGCGGGAAGTGCAGCAAGGCATTGCGGCCAATGCATCGCAAAAGGAGTTGAACAATCATGCTAATTAGTCTTAATCACATCTATTTCATACTGGGGGCGCTTATTGCTGTTGTGGCACTGTTGTCTTTTCTGGATAAGGGTAATCCCAAGCGGTTCCTGACAGGTTCTTTCTGGGGGCTCTATGCCGTTAGTTTCTTATTTGGCAATATGATCAGTCCGGTGTATATGGGAGTTCTGGCTATCGCTATGGCCGTTATCGCCGGCTGCGGCGGTGTACGCATGGGGAAACATGAGGAAGCCGCTGTTGAAACCCGCAGTGATAAGGCTAAAAAGCTGGGGAACTGGCTGTTCATGCCGGCCCTCCTGATTCCTGTTATTACGATAATTGGAACCCTGGGCCTGAAAGATTTTAAAGTAGGCAGTCTGCAGCTTTTAGACAAAGCTAATATTACATTAGTCAGTCTGGGTATGGCTTGCGTTTTGGCTCTGGTGGCCGCGATGCTGCTCACAAAGGACAAAGGCTTGCAGCCTGTAAAAGAATCGCGCCGTTTGTTCGATGCTATTGGCTGGGCGGCTGTTCTGCCTCAGATGCTGGCTACTCTTGGAGCCCTGTTTGCCGCCGCCGGCGTCGGCCAGGTTGTATCCAACCTGGTTGGTGCGGCTATTCCGGTTGATAACAAGTTTATGGTGGTACTGGCGTATGGCGTGGGTATGGCTTTATTTACTATGATTATGGGCAACGCTTTTGCGGCCTTTCCGGTCATGACGGCCGGCATTGGCTTACCGCTGGTAGTTAAGATGCACGGCGGGGATCCGGCTGTATTGGCAGCCATTGGTATGTTCTCCGGTTATTGCGGTACGTTAATGACCCCCATGGCCGCTAACTATAATATTGTGCCGGCAGCTCTCCTGGATTTGCCCGACAAAAACGGGGTTATTAAGGCGCAGGTGCCAACCGCCCTGATGCTGTTGGCAGTCAACATATTCCTAATGTATTTCTTAGTATTTTAACGGAGTGTTGTTATGTTTAAAAAAGTACTGATCGCTAACCGGGGTGAAATTGCTGTAAGAATCATCAGGGCCTGCCGTGAGATGGATATTGCCACGGTGGCTGTATATTCAGCCGCAGACCGGGAGGCGTTGCATGTGAAGCTGGCCGATGAAGCCTATTGTATTGGTCCGGCGGCTGCTAAAAAAAGCTATTTAAACAGCTTCGCGCTTCTGAGCGCGGCCCTGGCCGCAGGCGCAGACGCCATTCATCCCGGCTACGGATTTTTGGCGGAAAACGCCGATTTTGCCGAAAACTGCACTGCGGCAGGACTGGTGTTTATTGGCCCGGAGGCCGGCGCCATTCGCGCCATGGGCGCAAAAGCCGTTGCCAGAAAAACCATGGAGAAGGCCGGTGTGCCTGTTGTACCGGGAACAGCGGGCATAATTGAAGATATCAAACTGGCAGTAAGCGTAGCGCAAAATATTGGCTATCCGGTTATTGTCAAGGCTACCGCCGGCGGTGGTGGCCGGGGGATGCGGGTAGCGCAGGATGAGGCCGAGCTCCTGAAAGCCATCCGCCAGGCGCAGAAAGAGGCCGAGCTGGCATTTGGCGATCCGGGTGTTTACCTGGAAAAATATCTTGAAGAACCCCGGCATGTTGAAATCCAGATCATGGCTGACAAAGAGGGGAATGTGATTTATCTTGGCGAACGCGATTGTTCCATTCAGCGCCGCCACCAGAAGCTGGTTGAGGAAGCGCCGTCGCCGGCGCTGAATCCTAAGCTCAGGCAAGAGATGGGCCAGGCAGCCGTACTGGCAGCCAAAGCCGTGCACTATCATGGCGCAGGCACGGTAGAATTCTTACTTGATAAGCATGGCCGGTTCTACTTTATGGAAATGAATACCCGCATCCAGGTAGAACATCCGGTTACCGAACTGGTAACCGGGCTGGACTTGATTAAAGAGCAAATTGCCGTAGCGGCCGGCTGCCCGCTTTCAGTCGCGCAGGATGAGGTCGCTATTAACGGCTGGGCCCTGGAATGCCGCATCAATGCGGAAGATCCGGGCAGAAACTTTCTTCCCTCTCCCGGAATTGTCCGTACCTACCTGCCGCCGGGGGGACCCGGAGTCAGGGTTGACAGCGCCGTGTATTCTGGTTATGAGATTTCGCCCCATTATGACTCACTGGCGGCCAAAGTCATTGTCTGGGGCAAGACCCGGCAGGAGGCCGTGAAACGTATGCAGCGGGCCTTAGCTGAGTTTGTTATTGAGGGAGTGGCGACGACGATTCCCTTTCACCGGAAACTTTTGCAAAACGAAGTGTTTCTTAGCGGAAATTTTAATACCGGCTTTTTAGACAATCATAACGATGCACTGTAGCCGCCCCGGCTGGTCAGCTGAAATCCATTAAGTTCTTTTAGGCAGGATGTTAGTAATCTGTTGCCCTGTATGCTTGAAATTGCTTATCCTAACTTTCTGTTCCTAATATTTTGGCTGGCAGCTGCTGCGGCTAAGCAAGGAGGAGAGCATGAAACGGCATTCAGGCGAAGAAATAATGCAATTGTTTACCGAAGTGGCGCCCTACCTTAATGAAATATTTGTTGAGGATGTAGGGATATCGGTAATTAAGGATGAGGTATACTCAGCCTATGTACCGGGTAAGTCCTTTGATCTGGGCCTAAAGGCAGGAGAGCCTATGAAAGGGCAGGTCAGCGAGCAGTGCATAAAAACCGGTTCCCGGGTTATCCGTCTTATTACCCGCGAACAATCGGCGTTTGACATTCCTTATATTGCCTGCGCCTATCCGGTCAAGGACGAGAACAATACAATTGGTTGCGTCATTACGACGCAGGCTATTGTCAATCAGGAGAAAATCCGAACAATAGCCAACGATCTGGTAGCTTCCTCGGAAGAATTCACGGCCAGCATGGAGGAATTGGCGGCAGGGGCGCAAGCGTTGGCGGCCGTTTGCAATGAGCTGGGGCAGGTAAGCAGCGGCTTGACCGACACCATCCGGCAGACTGATGAGATTGTCGCATTTATCCGGAACATATCCAATCAGACCAATCTCTTAGGACTCAACGCCGCTATTGAAGCGGCGCGGGTCGGTGAGGCAGGCCGCGGCTTCAGTGTTGTCGCCGAAGAGGTTCGCAAGTTGGCGACTGTCAGTGCTGAATCCGTAAAAAATATCAACGCATCGCTAACCAAGATACAGGGTTCAATTGCCCTGATGAATGATAAAGTAGTTGCTATCGATAAAACGGTTCAGATCCAGGAAACCTCCATTAGTGAAATGGCTTACACCAGCCAGGGATTAGCCACGATGGCCTCGGAATTGTCCGGCGTTTCCGACAGTATGATACATGGTGTAAAGTAAGCAGGTGTATTTACCTATAGTTGTTTATGGTCCGGAATTTGATAAATCTTGAGGATTACATGAGGTCAGCGGACAAAATCCGCTGACCTCTTTCTGTTCATTTGATGAGCAGGAATTTGTGTCAATATACAGAAGTTAGTAGAGAGGCTGGATGAAAAAACAGATTAGGGCAATAATGATGCTTATGACCAAGGAAATCAATCGTTACTATGAATGTGAGAGGTACATTACCGTGAGTAGAGAAAAAATGCTGAATAGAGAGCTTATTGTTCCGGCTATAAAAAAATATTGTTTGGAAAGCTATAAAGAATTTACTGTTTCAGACCTGATCCATAAAGGCGGGTATCGGTATAGGGTAGAAATAGAAGCCGATGGCACTGCCTTTTTTGTAGATTTCCATTTCAGGGCAAATGGAAGCACCTCAATTGATATATCTAGCGGTCAACACGTTGATAGAAAAAAGCAAATTAAGGATGCGATACTTGGAGATCCCGCCTGCTTGCTAGTGCGGTAGACAAAGTAACAAATTTAAAAACACGGACATTATCATTAAAAATGCTGAATCTGGCTTTCAAGGAGCCGGAAGAAGATAAATTTATCAAGCACTAAAATATAGCTGCTGGTAACATTAATTAATTTGGAGGGATTTTTTATGGGAAGATTTGAAACTGCAGAGAAAATTGGTTTGCGAGACAAGATTTCTAAAAAAATAATAGCAGTCTATCCCTTAAAAGCTACCGGAAGTGACACGGAAATCGAGAAGCTGGTTCGCGATTGGTACTATAAACAGAGTTGTAAGGCAGAGGATGAGCTTTTGACTGCGTTTGTCGATGTTTTGACTGAACAGGAAATAAAATCACGGCAATGACGGGACCGTTAGGGAAGGGCACTGCATAATCCCAGGATATGTAACTAGGAATAAAATAGAACCTGCGAAAATTCGCAGGTTCTATTTATTTTGCAATTGCTGAAGATGGCTTCTATCTACAGTATAAGGGGATAATTCCTGGAGAGTTCTGGAACCTGCAGGAGTTTGTGAAGAAACTGCAAAGCTAACAATCCATTTGGCAACTGCCAGCATGCTATTATAAGCCGCTAAAATATGGATAAATTCAATAATAAAGACCTGATTTAGGAAAAAACTTTTAACACTTCATATATCGCTATAGTCAATGAAAAAACAGGAAAATATTGGAATAATGCAGAAGTGATTATATAACATGTTACACAAAAAAAGTAAGAAATTTTTTGTGAAAGAAGAATGATAAAATTCCAGGGAGGAATCATGTATGAATGAAATGAGCCTGGTGCCTTTTGAAGTCAAAGAAGTAATTAATCAAGTTGCAGAAATCCCCGAAGGTGTCAAATTAATGAACGCTCCGGAAGTATGGAGTGAAAGCAAGAAAGGAAGTGGAGTAGTAATTGCGGTCTTGGATACGGGGTGCCAAAAAGATCATCCCGACCTAAAAGACCGAATTATTGGTGGCCGCAATTTTACTTCTGACTTTAACGGTGATGAAAACATTTTTGATGACAATAATGGACATGGGACGCATGTTGCAGGAACAATTGCTGCCTCGGAAAATAATCAAGGCGTTCTGGGCATGGCACCACAGGCGAGTCTGCTGATTCTCAAGGTTTTAGAAGGGAGTGGAAGCGGAAGTCTTCAGGGCATTGCCGATGCTATTGATTATGCGATTGACTGGAAAGGGCCGCAGGGAGAAACGGTACGCATTATTTCGATGTCCTTAGGCGGACCCCAAGGTTCGCAGGAACTGCATGATGCTATTATTAAGGCGACAAACAGCGGTATTCTCGTAGTCTGTGCAGCAGGAAATACGGGCAAACAGGAAGTGCAGTTTCCCGGCGCATATAATGAAGTCGTTGGCGTAGGGGCAGTTGACTTGAATAAAAAATTTGCTTACTTCAGCACAATGAACAATGAAGTCGATGTAGTGGCCCCTGGTGTTGATATCATATCGACATATCCGGGCAATAAATATGCGAAACTATCCGGCACCTCCATGGCTACTCCTCATGTCACCGGTGCGGCGGCTCTAATCATTAACCAGTGTGAAAAAGATTTTGAGCGTACCCTTACCGAAGTTGAAATATATGCACAGCTATGTAAAAGGACAAGTACGCTGGGGTATAAAAAGATGAAGGAAGGCAACGGTTTCTTAGATCTTACTGTGGGATACCAAATTGTCTTAAACCCTATGGAGGTAGAAACAAAGGAAGTTACTCTGGTATAAGTTTTTAAAACGCTCTCACAGTATTGTGTCTGTATAATCAGCCTTACAACCAACAAGTACAACATAAACGCAGCTTTAAATAAAACACAGCCTGTCCGGTCAGCGCTGTGTTTTTAACTGCAATCAGATTTGCATATATAATCATGAAACTCAGGCAAGTATTTTTTGATAAGCAACAACATCAAGCAATTGTCCGAATTTCTGTCCTACTTCTTTATAATGAGCGCATTTAACATAACCGTTCTTTTCAAAGAGCTGAATACTTGCTTCGTTTTCTCCGCATATCGTAGCTACTAACACATGCAGCTTCATTCTCTTAGCATATTCTTCGATATATCTTATCGCCATACTGCCAATACCCTTGCCGATAGAATCTGGCCGCAAGTAAATTGTTACCTCGGCAGTATTGTCATATGCTTCTCTTTTTTTGTGCTGAGCTATATAAACATAACCGCAAATTTCATCTTCCTGACAAACTACAAATGTTTTATATTTTTCATTATCAAAAAATACTATTTCACTCATCTCTGCCCGGGTTAGTGAGCGTGAATGAAATGTCGCCGAAGTATTTAAAACATAGTAGGTATAAATCTGTAGCACCTTATCTAAATATTCTTCTTTCATTTCACGAAAATAGTACTCTCTCATACCGAACTCCTCCTTGAATATTTGTGAATAAAAAAAGCACCGGGAAGCTACGGTGCTTTGAACAACTTTGGCCAATCAACCGAATCTAACTTTATTATAATACTAGTAGCACAAAAAACAAGATTGCTATGTGGCTGCTTCAGCTCCTTAATTCTAGGATTGTTATTCTTTTGGTGGCTGATAAATTTTTCTTTGGCGACTTTCAAGAATCTTTGGGTGGTGGGCATAACGCTCTTTATGCTGTATAATCTTAGTCAAAAAAGCCAATACGGAGGTGACGAGGGCCTTACAGGCCCCGGTTATGACAAAGTCTGTTCAGGTTAAGATTCTTGAGCTCGATGTGGAGGTATTCGGTAATAAAAGCAGAATACACCCTGTGCTCATCTGGGATGAGGCGGAGGCTACCCTGATTGACAGCGGTTATCCAGGCATCTTTGAGCAACTGCGGCAGGCGGTAGAGCAGGCCGGTGTTTCCTTTCAACAGGTTAAGCGCGTCCTAATAACCCATCATGACTGGGATCATATTGGTACGCTGCCGGACATTCTCCAGTTCAATGGTTCTGTTCAGATTCATGCGCATGCTGCTGAAAAGCCATATATTGAAGGCGATATTCCCCCTGTTAAGCTAACGCCGGAGCGTATTGCCGCCAGGATTGCAATGCTGCCGGAAAATATGCGGGCTGTAGCGGCTGCGACGTTTGCCAGTCTTCCTAAAGCCCCGGTTAGCCGGCTGGTGGCTGACAATGAACTGCTGCCTGTTCATGGCGGCATTCGGGTTATTCATACGCCGGGGCATTCACCAGGGCATATTTGTTTATATATTTGTGATTGCCGGCTTTTAGTTACCGGCGATCAGCTGCGGGTGGACAACGGGAAGTTAATCGGGCCGGCGCCGGAATACACGCCTGATTTGCCGGCGGCTTTGGCGTCGCTTGGTAAACTGCTGCGCTATGATATTAACAACGTAGTTTGTTATCACGGCGGTTTATATGAGGGAGATATCGCTGCCCGTATTGCCCGCATAACTGAAGAAATTTAATATTGGACGGTATAGCATATTCTTAACAGACAAAGGAATAACCAGCAATCTACTCTATTTACAAATAAAGCTATACATTGTAGAATATTGTCACAGGATAGGATACCGGCAAAGAAGCCTTCGACTCTTAAGGGTCGAAGGCTTTTATTATAGGAGAATGACTTTTATACAGGAATAGTGTTAGCTGGTTTTGGTCAGCTTACCGAACTAAGAGTTTCTTGTGTCGAAAGGAGGTGGCAAATACCGGTGTTTACTACATAATATCGCAATAATTTAGGAGGCAGAAAAATGAAGTTAAGGATTAAGCTTACACTCTTGTTCTCATTACTGACAATCATTGCATTATTGGTATCATCTATTTCAGGTTATATGTTTACTAAGGGCCAGGTTGCGGCCGGCATCCAGGAAGAAATGAAAGCCAATGTACTGTCGCATGTTAACAAACTTGACGGGTGGTTGATAAGCAAAGCCAGAATGCTGGAAATCACGGTGGGCAACTTGCGGAGTACAGTCGGTGACGGAGAAATAACCGTTCCTATGCTGGCCGGGTATAAGACCGTGGATAAAGAACTGTCAGACATGTACTTTGGCTCGGTAGACGGCAAAATGGTGGATGGCAGCGGCTGGACGCCGCCGGCCGATTATGATCCCCGCACCCGGGCCTGGTACAAGTCGGCCATGGAGCAAGGCAAACTGTGTTTCTCAGAGCCGTATTTGGACGCCGTTACCAAACAAATGGCAGTATCGGTGGCTATGCCGGTAAAGAACAGTTCCGGCCAGATTCGCGGTGTTATCAGTGAGGATATATTACTTAATACACTGGTTGACAATGTGAAAGACATCAGACTGCACGGTGAAGGGCATGCGTTTTTGATTGATGCCAAGGGCTTTTTGCTGGCTCACCCTGATCCTGAACTAGTGTCAAAAAGCGTTTTTGAAACAAATAAATTAAAAGAGATGTCAGCCACCGTTAAGAATATTCTTGGTCAGGAGCAAGGGGTGACCACCTATCGCGAAAACGGCAAGGAATATCTCATGGTATATCAAAAAGTGTCTTCCACAGGCTGGATGCTGGCAATCAGCGTTCCCCAGGAAGTGGTCTCCAGGCCGCTGGTTACCTTGAGCTGGCTGTTTGCGCTGGTAACTTTGGCCTGTGTTCTTCTAGTAACTCTAATAACCTTTGTTATGGCCAGACGCATAACCAAACCAATTGAAGCTTTGGCCGGTCAGGTCAACCTGGTTGCTGCCGGCGATCTTACCAAACAGGCTGATGCTGACGGTAAGGATGAAATTGCCGAACTCGCCGCGGGTTTTAATAACATGGTCCATAATTTGCGCGAACTTATTATGCGGGTACATACCAGCGCCGATCAGGTAGCCGCGTCATCGGAGGAACTGACTGCCAGTTCGCTGGAGTCGGCCGAGGCTTCCAATCAGGTTGCCGGCTCGGTTGCCGATATCGCGCAGGGGGCTCATTTACAGCAGAATACCGTGGAAGAAACGGCGGCGGCCATGGCTAAAATGTCCCTGAGTATCCGCCAGGCGGCTGCTGATGCTGAACAAACGGTTGCCAGGTCCGCGCAGGCGGCGGCTAAAGCCAGGGAGAGCGGTACCTCGATTGGCAAGGCTGTTGACCAGATGGCGCTTATAGAACAAACGGTGAACAGTTCAGCCAAGGTAGTTGCCAACCTTGGTGAGCGTTCCAAAGAAATCGGGCAGATTGTCGACACCATATCAGGTATTGCCGGGCAGACTAACCTGCTGGCGCTAAATGCCGCCATAGAAGCGGCGCGGGCCGGTGAACAAGGCCGGGGCTTTGCCGTTGTCGCCGAAGAAGTCCGCAAGCTGGCTGAGCAATCGCAGGATGCGGCTAAACAAATTGCTATGCTGATTACTGAGATACAAGAGGATACGGCTAAGGCTGTGGCCGCAATGGGTGACGGTACCCGCGAAGTTGGCCGGGGCGCAGAGGTAGTGAATGAAGCAGGCCGCGCCTTCCGGGAAATTACCGAGATTGTGTCGCAGGTTTCCGAGCAAGTAACTCAGATTTCTGCCGTTATGCGGCTGGTTGATGACGGTAATAAGCAAATTGTGGCGTCTGTGCATACTGTCGAAGGGTTGAGCAAAAAGGCTACGGTTGAAGCCGAAACGGTATCTGCGGCTACTGAAGAACAACTGGCTTCAATGGAAGAAATTGCATCCGCCAGTCAGAGTCTGGCCAACATGGCGCAGGAGTTGCAGGAAATCGTTAATAAATTTCATGTATAGTTGAACTAGCCGGGTTTTAAAACATGTGCCGCAAGGGTGCAGGCCAAGGCCAGTTATATTAAAAGCAGTTGAGAGTTCTCTCTCAACTGCTTTGTAATATTGGTGAAGAATGCGATTTTCTTATCTGTCTGCCGACAGACAGGAATTAACCTTATGCCGCAGGGACGGAGAGAGAGTTGTTAGAAACAGCACAAAAAAGTAATCCGACAACAAGCGAAACTGCATTACGAAACGAAAGGCCGGCAACAAGCGGAGCCGGGGCAGCTGGCTTGCGATTTTAATAAAGCCTGCCGCCAGGGCGATTAGGCTGACAATACCGGCCAAGGAAGACGGAAAATTTTTTTTGCCTCTGTTTTGTGGCATTTTCTCCGGCTCCTTTCATTAAAATGTCTTTGAGTAGTAAGCTTTTTAGAAGCTTCCTTAAGGAGACTCCTTCCTTAGTACTATTCGCTGCCGGTTGACAATAACCTGCCTGCCTGGCTGTGGTAGCTTCTGGCTGGTTGCGTGCACATATTTCGATTTATGCCGACATACATATAAAAGTCGCACAAGAGTACCGCGTATTGGGGGGGACAATATGGTAACAGTACTAGCAGGCCTTAGTCTGCTGCTGGGTGGTATTTTTATAATGCGGTATGGTTTACAAAAGGCGCTATGGCGAAGACTGCAGGCCGCTTTAGAACAACTGACCAAAACACCCTGGCGGGGGTTTGTGCTGGGAACGGCAGCGGCAGCTTTATTGCAAAGCAGTACAACCGTCTGTTTAATTACCATTGGTTTAGTGAGCGCCGACTATATTTCCTTTCGTCAGGCATTGGGGATTATTCTGGGAGCCAATGTCGGCACATGTTCAACACTGCAGCTTGTCAGCATGGAAGTTCCCCTGGCGTATACTTTGCCGTTATTGGCGGCAGCTATAATGCTTACTGCCTTCAGGCCATTCCGTTATGCCGGCATAGCCTTGAGCGGATTGTTGAGTATGTTTATCGGCTTGGATTTATTGGTTGCCGGTATTGCCCGGTTATCCGGCTCGGGTGAACTGGCGGAACTGCTTGTCCTGGCCAGGTCTAATCCACTTTATGGAATTTGGGGAGGCATTATAACAACACTGGTTTTTCAATCAAGCAGCGCCGCTACTGCCTTGTTGATGGTGCTGGCCGACATGGGCCTGCTGGATGCGGGCACCGCAGCTTATGTCGTGTATGGCAATAATATTGGTTCGTGCGTATCTTCCGTTGTTTTTAGCGCGGCGGCGCCGCTGGCCGCAAGGCGGGTTGCTTTAGCTCATATTGTTTTAAACGTTGCGGGCGTCATTTTTTTTTACCCGCTTACTCCTCTGCTTATTGCGGCTGCAGAATTTTTGTCGCCGGATTTCAGTGGTCAGATAGCAGCTATGCATACCTTGTTCAACCTGCTGTCTTCCCTGGCAGTGCTGCCGCTGTTTAACCAGTTTGTCCGGCTGGTTGTATTCTTACTGCCGGGGAGAAGGTAAAAGAATAGCTCCTTTTATCCTGAAACTAACCCGCACCAAGACTCCTGCTTCTATAAGCGGGAGATAAGTGCGGTTAAGTTCCTTATCGAAAAAATTAGTTGCTAATTTACCGGTAATACATTGCTGTTTCCGGAAAATTCTTTCTATATTATTTAGTAAAAAAAGATATACAAAATTTCCGGCAAATGTGGTAACATGTAAGCGGAGTTAAACAACTGCCAAGATAGCTGGTATTCCCTGAAACTAGACTGGCGGTCAATAAGCTCCGGAAAAAAATCGACTTATATCCCGGCTATAGGGAATAAGAACGGAGGAATGAAAATGGGAAAAACAGCAGCATTACGGACATCAGGCCGGTTTGGCGTACGGCAGATTGCTATTATCGGAATGTTATCGGCGATATCAATTATTCTTGGACTGTCAGGCTTCGGCTTTATCCCATTGCCGACGGCTAAGGCCACCATCATGCAGATTCCTGTTATTATCGGGGCGATTCTCGATGGTCCGCTCGTGGGGGCTATGATTGGTCTTTTATTTGGCTTATTCAGCATTGTTCAGAGTTTAACAACCCCGAACATTTTATCGTTTGCTTTTATAAATCCGCTGGTTTCGGTGTTACCACGCGTACTTATCGGTATAACCGCTTATTATGCCTACAAGCTGACCTGGGGCAGGCATGAAGGACTGCGAATCGGTATTAGTGCAATTGTCGGTTCGCTAACCAATACTTTTGGCGTGTTAACCATGATTTATCTCTTGTATGCGGCTCAATTTGCGGCAGCGCGGGGAATTGGCCTGGACGCCGCCGCCAAAGTCATTTATGGTGTGGCTTTGGTCAACGGCATACCGGAAGCCATTATTGCCATGGCCATCTGCGTGCCGGTCATCATGGCGATTAAAAAGCGCTATAAAAATTAATAATGATATATTGAAGATAACCCCTAACAGCCCTCAGAAAAGCAGGCTGTTAGGGGTTCTATTATTTTCTTTTTCGATAGAGAAACTTTGCGATAAAATGGGCAGACTAGCTCTAGAATATGGAGGTGGTACCCTTGTTATTGAACTGGATGATGATGAAAATGATGGATCCGATGGCGGATGAAGCTATGGTTAAGATGCTGACGGAAGATTATCCCGATAATCCGTTCCTGATGGTGACCGTAGCCGAGAAACTTTCGCCGCGGGCGCTCATGGAAGCCGCAATGCGGGCCGAAGCTGGCAAGGAATTAACCCGGCCATTAGGCAGCCCTGTGGTGTTATCCCCCTGGGATAAGGTACTGCTTAATCCCAGACAGTTATTTCAGCTACCCTATCCGAACTATACTAAAGTCGATACTAAGACGGTAATTGGTCCGAATGCCAAGCGCCCGTTAGTCCTGGATATTCCCATTATGATAACAGGCATGTCGTATGGCGGTTCGCTCAGTTTAGAGATGAAAATGGCATTGGCCAAAGGGGCTGCTTTAGCCGGAACATCGACAAACACCGGTGAGTCGGCGGTAACCAATGAAGAACGTGATGCAGCCAGATTCCTGGTTGGGCAGTATCACCGGGGCGGCCAGCTAAGCGGGCAGGAACAGCTAAGCCGTTTGGACGCCATCGAGATCCAGCTGGGTCAGGGAGCCTGGGGCGGAGCTGTTGATGAACCTATACCGGCCGATAAAATCGGCCAGCATTTAAGAGAGGCCTGGCATTTGGAAAAGGGGCAAGACAAAACTATTTATGCCCGGATGCCTGGTAAAGAGACGCCGCAGGATTATATTAAAATGGTAAATAGTATGAAGGCGCAGTATGAGGTGCCTGTGGGCGTGAAAATAGCCGGAACGGATTTCATAGAATATGAATTGGCCGTTATTGCCCAAACGCAGGCTGATTTTATTGTCATCGACGGCTCTGAGGGCGGAACGGCGGCGGCCAATCCTACACTGCAGGATAATGTCGGGCTGCCTACCTTCCATACGCTGGTTCGCACGGTGGATTGGCTGACAGCCAACAATCTGCGCAGCCGGTTTAGTATTATTGTTACCGGCGGTCTGACTACACCCGGCCATTTTCTTAAAGCATTAGCCTTGGGGGCCGATGCGGTATATATTGGAACAATCGCGTTAATGGCGGCAATGCAGGCCCAGGTGGTCAAAACCCTGCCGCAGGCGCCGCCTTCGCATTTGGCGATATACAGCGGCAGGATGACTGACAAGCTGGATATTGATAAAGCGGCCACGCATCTGGCTAACTTCCTGAAATCCTGTACGGTCGAGATGCAGCTGGCGGTCCAGGCCGTTGGCAAGCAGGCGTTCAAAGAATTGGATCGCAGCGACCTGGTGACAGTGGAAAGGGATTTAGCCGAGTTTACCGGCATCCGTTATGCCGCCAGCCATCGGCAGCAGCCGGGACAGGAGCAGACCGCCGACCGGGCGGCCAAGTACTCCCCCCAGGAGATGCAATTGCAGTAAAAAACGAGCCAGTCCGTGAATATTTTGTGTACTGACAGGCATTTTTTACTCCGGCCGTAATAGCTATATAGTAATAATTGCTAATACCGTGGCAACCTTAAAACTGTAGGATAATGGCGAGGAGATTTTTCGTAAAACAAGGCGGAGGAATGAGGCATACCGGACGTATGCCGATTGACGACAACGCAGGGTTACGGAAAATATCCCGTCAGTATCCACAGGATTAGGGTTGTCACGGTACTGGATACGGCAGGAGGGGATTGGTGTGGGTTTAGCGCAAGTTATGTCGGTCGGCACGGCTGTGCCGGCCTATTGTCTGCATCAGGAGGATATTCAGAGGTTCGCCGCCGCGTTGTTCCGGGATAACTTCGAACATCTGGAAAGGCTGCTGCCTGTTTTTGAGCATAGCCTGATTGCTACCCGGCACTTGTCCCGGCCGTTAACCTGGTATGCTGAGCAGCATTCTTTTGAGGAAGCCAACCGGATTTACGAACAGGTTGCTGTGGAACTGGCAGAGCGGGCCGCCCGCCAGGCTATCGAACGGACCGGGATCAGCCGGGACGATATCGGTGCGATACTGTTTGTGTCCTCAACCGGTATTGCCACGCCGTCGCTTGATGCCATACTTATTCAAAAGCTCGGTTTGTCACCTCATACTGCCCGCATACCGCTCTGGGGTCTGGGATGCGCCGGCGGTGTAGCCGCTGTGGCCAGGGCCGCTCAACTGGCCGCCTGTCTACGGGGGCAGGCTGTGCTGGTGGTTGCTGTTGAACTATGCAGTTTAACGTTTCAGCGTGGCGACTATTCCAAAGCCAATCTTATCGGCGCAAGTCTGTTTGCTGATGGCGCTGCCGCCGCCGTTATTGCGGTTGACGGCGGCGGTCCGGCTATTGTTGACAGTTTCAGCACCTTGTTTGCCGACACCGGCGATATCATGGGCTGGGACGTAGTAGAAGGGGGACTGAAGGTGAGATTCTCACGCGACATTCCTAGTATTGTCAAGCGGTATTTACCGGAACTTACAGGCGGATTTTGTGACAGGAACGGTATCCGTCCGGCCGAAGTCGAACATTATGTTGTTCATCCCGGCGGCGCCAAGGTACTGAGTGCTTATGCGGACAGTCTCAATTTGGCGCACGCCAAGCTAAAGCATGCCTATGACATCCTTGCGGCATACGGCAACATGTCAAGTGCTTCGGTGCTGTTTGTCATGGAGAGATTTCTGGCAGATACCGCTCCGGCCGGGCGGTATGGCTTAATGCTGGCGCTGGGGCCGGGCTTCAGCGCTGAGCAGGTGCTGTTCAAATGGTAGAATGGCCGCAGACTGTGATGGCTGCAGTGATTGTTTTGGAACGGCTGGGTGAACTGATTCTTGCGCAGCGTAATTTTAGCCGGGCTCTTGCCAGAGGGGCGCAGGAGTTTGGCGCAGGTCACTACCCTTTGTTTTTTCTTCTTCATACAGTCTGGCTACTGGGCTGGCTGATTGAAAGCACAGGCAGCAGCCTGTCGCCTTTCTGGCCGGCCTGGCTTGGGCTGTTCGCCGGCGGACAGTTGCTTAGATACTGGTGTATTGCCAGTCTGGGGCCCTGCTGGAATACACGCATTCTTGTGATCCCCGGCCTTAAAGCCGTGCAAAGAGGGCCTTACCGCTGGCTTGCCCATCCTAATTATGTGGCGGTCGCTATCGAACTGGCTGCCGTACCGTTGTTGTTCGGAGCTGTTAAAACGGCCCTTTTCGCCACTGTTGCAAACGCCGTTCTATTGTTATTGATCCGTATTCCGGAGGAGGAACGGGCGTTACAGCTATTTTACGGCGTAAAAGAGGACAAGCTTTGAACGGTAATTGACCTTGGGTTGCCTATTCAAGGCTGTTTGCTTTGGTGGCATACCGCTTTGTACAAGCGCGGGGAGTTTAAGCAGGAGTGACCGCCAGTGAAAAAATACATATTATGTAATATGGGCAAATGCCGGATGGCAGCCTGGGGAGGCGGGAGAATTGTCTTGGGAACTGTTTGACGGTCATAATTTTGACGAAGCCTATATGGTGACCGGGGAATGGGAGGTGCTGATCCGGCAAAGAAGGGTACGAATCCGGATTATCGTTGACCGTGATGGGATATACCGCTACCAAAACAATATACTATCGCGAATTTCAACTGACAGACCTCCCCGTATTTCGCCCAGGGGATATAAGACTCAGGAGGAAGCCCTGGAGGCGGTTATTAAGGAAATTACCCGGCGTGTGTAGCTACGCTTCGCAGGACTATAAAAAGTACCCCCGATAGAGGAAGGCCATCGGGGGTACATGCATTACTGAACGGTATCCCAAAAAAATTACATTCTAAATCTGCTAATTGAAGCCTGTAATTCATCGGCCATTCTAGCCAAAGCCTGGCTGGAAGCCGCAATTTCCTGCATAGCCGCAGACTGCTCCTCGGTAGCCGCCGACACGGTTTGTGTTTCCGCCGATGTATTCTTACTGATTTCGTCAATATGCCTGACAGAGGTGACAATTTTTTCGCTGCCGGCAGCTATTTGGGTAATTGCGGTGGAAATACCTTTGATTTGTTCTGAGACCTCACTGATGATGGCGACAATATCCAAAAACGCTTTCCCGGCGTTATTAACAACTTCGGTGCCGCGCTTTACTTCGTGCGTGCCGTCATCCATCGCTGTTACGGCTTTGGTGGTTTCAGTTTGCACTTCGGTAATCAGCGCTGCTATCTGTTTGGCGGCTCCCTGTGATTGCTCGGCCAGTTTCCTGACTTCTTCGGCAACTACGGCAAAGCCCCGGCCCTGCTCACCGGCGCGGGCGGCTTCAATAGCCGCGTTTAAAGCCAGTAAATTTGTTTGCCCGGCAATGCCGGAAATTGTGTCCACGATCTGGCCGATTTCCTTGGAATGCTCACCTAATTTGCCTACTACCGCGGCCGAGGCAGTAACGGCAGTTTCAATCTGAGCCATCTGACTAATTGCCTGTTCGATGGATTTTGAGCCTGCTTGCGCTGTTTGCGCCGCCTTTGCGGAGCTGGCAGCCGCTTCAGTGGCATTAGCGGCAACATTACGGGTGCTGGCAGACATCTGGGCAACAATGCTGGCTGTCTCATTAACCACGTTCAGTTGGCGAACAGCCCCTTCAGCTACTTCAGTAATGGAGATGGCCACCTGGGTGGCAGCCTGAGCAGATTGGTCAGCGCTGGCTGAAAGTTCCTCAGAGGCGGCGCTGACGCTTTCGGCTGATTGCGATACTCCACCGATGAGATTGCGTAAATTTGCACTCATGCGGTTAAAGGCGTGCGCCAACTCGCCAATTTCGTCCTGGGAAACTACCTCTAAAACCCGTTGTCTCAAATCGCCGTCGGCTATTTTAGCGGCAGCGCCGACAACCTGACTAACAGGTCTGGTAATGCTGCGACTTACCAACATACCTGCGCCAACGCCGACGAGGGCAACAAAAATATTCATGACAAGCAGCATTAATTCTATCTGATATTTTTCTTGATCAAGTCGTTGTTCTTCAGTTTTAATAAAGGCATGAATTGCTTTAACCAGGTCCTCGGCCGCCGCATTTGCCGCCTTATAGGGCTGGCCGGCCTGCTGCATATACTGGCTTACGGCAGCCATGTTGTTTTCGCGTTTGGCCTGAAAGGAGCTTTCTGCAATTGTCTCGTAGGTCATTTTCTCGGCCTTTATTGTCTGCAGTAACTTTTTCTCACCCTCGGTCGCAATAAGGCTGTCCAACCTAGCCAGCTTTTCATTCAGGCTTTGCTTGTATTGGTTATATATGGGCATGTCACCTTCGTTGCCGGTGAAATTGAAACGTCGCATTACTACCGCCTCATTGGCCAGATCACTGGCAGCTCCCAGCACTAGCAGCAATTTTTCCGTATTATTGCCGGTAACTTTTTTGGTGGCGGCGTCTAAACTGTAAAATTGCCCAAAGGTGAAAAGTGTCATAGCAGCAACCAGCAATGAGATCAGTAGAAATCCTCCCGTTATTTTTTTTCCAAGGGTTAGGCGCATTGTTTTTCTCCCTTTCTTGCGCAAATATCTATTTACCAAATGATAAAAATAACCCGAATATTGTAGAATTATGACGAATTTTATCAAATGATATCATTATTTAACGATAAATAACTGTTTATGTCAATAACACCAAGAGATTTCTATCCAGGAATATTTTACCGGTAGCTGCTGTATGTTTTATATGACAAGTTTTTGATAAAGGAAAAATAATCCGTAACAACGAAGATGAATATTAGTCTTCTTTGACGGTTTATTTTTAGAAGAAAGAGTTAATGGAGGGGTAGCCTGTGAGCTCTTTAGCTGATTCCTTAATGCAGACCGTCCAACTGCAACCCTTGACAGCCGGGCATTTTACAGAGGCACTGGAAGTGTTTAAAAACAGCGGCTGGGATGATGACAGCCTGCTATACCTGCAAGCGGAAATGAAGGCGTTTTTACAAGGTGATATTCTCGGTTATATCAGGGCCAGATTTATTGTGGCCACGCTGGATGACCATGTTATTGGCGTCGCCGCCTGGGCGCCGTCCATGTGCTCCTTTGCCGTCTATGAGCTATCGTGGGCCACTGTATCGCCGGCGTGGCGGCATCGCGGCATCAATACCATGCTGGTACAGGAACGCCTGAAGCAGATTAGGCTGCAGCACGGTTCGGGACCGTTTACCGCAATTGTGTATACCTGGAATAACCCTATGTATGCAGGACTTGGCTTTAGCTGCAGTAACGCCGGCGAGCTGCGGCCGGGGAACGGCAAGGAGAAGGAATTGCTCATGGCCCGGTTTGCCGCCGAGAAAGTGTGATCGCCTGTGTGCGTACCCGGCTAATCAGAGCAGAGTAGTATGATTGGAGTGCCTTCCGGGAGGTGGAATTATGAAAATTTACAATCTGGGTGTTTTAATTGAGCCAAGAGATAATAAATCTGCGGCGGAAATTATGACTGAAATACTACTGCAAGTCGAAAAAGACGGGCCGGAAGCCATTGCATGCCCGGTGGCCGGCAAGGTGCCGCATGAGGTTATAAAACAGGCGAAGGTCACCATCTTTCCCGATTGCCTGACGCAGGGAACCAGCCGGTTGGCCTTTGGCATTGCGCTGCCGACCAAAAAGGATCTGGGCCGGCGCTGGTTTCTCAAACGGCTGGAAGGGGACAATAAAAGTAGCTATCGACTGATAGCTACTACTGATGTGTCTGTTATTCATATTGAAGCCGAATGATTATATAAGGTTATACGAAGTTGACCTGACCATTGGAAAATGATTTAATTCTTGCCAGGGATTCTACACGGTAACCGGCATCGGTCAGTTTCTGCGCACCTGGCTGGAACGACTTTTCAATAACAATGCCGATTCCCACGACCTTGGCACCAGCCTGCTCAACAATATTGGCCAGACCGGCAGCCGCTTCCCCGTTGGCCAGAAAATCATCAATAATAAGGACACTGTCTCCCGGTTGGATAAACTGTTTGGATACCATAATGGTATTGCTTTCGCCTTTGGTATAGGAATAAACCCTGGCAGTATAAACGTCTTCACTTGTTACTTTGGGCTTCTTCTTGCGGGCGAAAATAACCGGGACACGCAGAATTAACCCGGTCATTACCGAAACAGCAATACCGGAGGATTCGATAGTAAGAATTTTCGTAATGTGTTCTCCCTTGAAACGATTGACAAACTCCTCACCGATTTTCATCATGAGTTCAGGGTCAATTTGCTGATTTAAGAACGAGTCCACCTTTAACAGGGAATTATTTATAATCAGACCATCAGTCCGGATTCTCTGTTTTAATAAATCCATAACAGCCTCCTGCATTGTTGGGCATGGTCAGAAAAGGAAAAAGCCCTATCGGGGAAACTCCGCTTGAGAATGTGAGCGAAACTTCCCCGTCAGGGCTTTTCCTTCGGGGTAGTATGCACATAGACGGGCAATTGTACACTTGCCGGTATCAGTTCTGACATAACCCAGTTAGATTCGGGTAATAAGTGTTTAAACAATATTTTAGCAAGATGTTTGCAAGGTTGTCAATTGTATATAAAACAATATTCGACATAACTTCAGCAAAATCTAAACAGGGAGTAGTGTAATGGAATTTTGTAGCAATAATCCGCTGCGGGCTATAGCTCAACTCGACGAAAAAAGTATCGGGTATGAGCTTATCTATACACCGGAGCCTATATTGTCGGTGAAAGATGGCGTTAGAATACTGGCTATTGAGGCTGGACAAACTGCGCCCACCCTTATCCTTAACTCTGACAGCGGTTTTTATGCCGCCATTGTCTCGGGGGCACGCGGGAAACTGGATTTCAAATTACTGGCCAAATTGCTGGGATGCCAGCGTGTGGAACTGGCAACTAAGAAAGATGTGCAGGCAACCATCGGGTTTACGCCTGGCCAAGTCCCGTTAACCGGTCATGGTCTTCCTTGTATCCTTGATCAAATGCTGCTAAAATATGATTTCGTCTACGGGGGAACCGGCCAGGGCGCCGTGACACTTAAAATTAAGCCGCAGGCACTGTATGCAGTTAATCGTGTTATTGCGGAATTGCATTGCTAGGGGGCGCTATGGTGATGAACACACCCGAGCAGGGCGAATTTTCCGCTGTTAACAACCGGCAGACTGGTCCTGCGGCAATTATTACATACTGACCCTATATCAACTATTATCAGACCGGAGGGCATAATCCATGAGTTTTCAAGTAATCCTATTCGACCTGGACGGCACGCTGACTGACCCAAAAGCGGGCATTACAAAATCAGTGCAGTATGCTTTGGCCAAATACAATATCCAGGAACCAGATCTGGACAAGCTGATTCCATTTATCGGGCCGCCGCTGACAGAGTCTTTCCAGGTGTTTTATTCCCTGAGCCAGGAAGACGCTGTGGCGG
This sequence comes from Sporomusa aerivorans, assembly GCF_041428895.1. NCBI lineage: Bacteria > Bacillati > Bacillota > Negativicutes > Selenomonadales > Sporomusaceae > Sporomusa > Sporomusa aerivorans. The sequence continues at coordinate 5,333,435 of NZ_CP156926.1, read as the reverse complement.
CAGTGGGCTACTACCGGGAGTATTTTACCAGAACCGGAATGTATGAAAATGCGGTTTACCCCGGAATCGCAAGTTTGCTGTCCGAACTGAAAAAGGCTGGCAAGCAACTGATTGTTGCCACATCCAAGCCTACCGTTTTTTCCGTACAGATCCTGGAACACTTTGCTTTGTTGCCTTTTTTTGACAGTGTTGTCGGCAGCAATCTTGACGGAACACGTATCCATAAAGCCGAAATTATTGATTATGTATTGTCGGAACTGCCGGCCGTTGACCGGGAAAACATCGTAATGGTCGGGGACAGAAAACACGATATTATTGGCGCGCAGCATCACGGACTTGCTTCCGTTGCCGTCCGGTACGGCTACGGAGCGGCGGAAGAACTGGAACAGGCCAAGCCAACTTATCTGGTAAATTCTGTTGCAGAGCTTTCCTGTTTGTTGCAATCATAATGTATGTCAAAATCTACTGGGCATTGAAACGGCTATTAAACAAAAACTATCTATAATAGTTTGCAAAGGAGGCGAACCGGAGTGAAAAACAAACTGAATCGCCGGCATAACAAATCCTTAAAACGCAGGCTGAAGCGAATGGCTGCTGCCGCTGCTGTCGCCGGTGCCGCCCTTGTTTCCTCAGCCTTGCTGCCAGGAATGCCGGCTACAGCGCATGCCTCGGCTCTGCCTGATACGGCAATGAAACCTGACACCGCAGTTCAGCAGATGGTTAAGTCTCCCAAAGGAATATATAATATGCAATCAGATAGTAAGATTCCTCTTAAAAAAGCTGCCAGAATACAAGCCAAGGCAGCTGCTCAGCCAAGCCGTCAGGTTGCGCAACAAAGCCAGCAGGCTCCTAAGCAAGCTGAGGCAGGTGCTCAAGCTGTAAAGGCTAATGTGAATAAAAAAGCTCCTGCTGCTGCAACTGCTGATAAAACAGCCGCGCCTGACAAGGGGAATTCTGAGGAAGTTATCAATGTCAAGGCCACTGCTTATGCTCCTGGTGAGCATGATAACGGCCAGTGGGGCGACAAAACCCATTTAGGCACTACTGTTCGCCCTGGCGTTATTGCCGTAGACCCCAAGGTGATTCCGCTCGGAACTCAGGTTTATCTGGAATATCCTGACGGCACCGGCCACTATGCGGTGGCGGAGGATACTGGCGGCGCCATTAAAGGCAACCGGATTGATATTGCAATGAATTCGGTAGATAAGGCATATGATTTCGGCATCAAGAATGTAAAAGTATATGTAAACCGCAAAGCATAAGAAGCATGACCATAATAACTCCACCGTGTATCGCCGCGGTGGAGTTATTTGTGCTGTTTGTGCTGCTACAGCAAACTGATTAATTTGACAGCAAAGGGCAAAAAAGCAAAAAAACTACGTTTACATTTTTATACAAAAATAGAGGAATTTGTTTGTTAAAAGGCGAATATATAGAATAATATACAATTTTTCCTAATTACATAAATTTACAACACAATGTTATCTTGTAAGTCTAAAACAAAAATAATTGGTGAAAGACTGAGGATATCATGACGCTTTCTAACCTGACTACTAGATTGAATGTAAAAGCTATCTGCATTATTTCTGTCTTTATGTTGTTTTTTACAATTTACAATCAGTGGACTACTTACCGGGACAGAAGTGCAATGCATGCACAGAATATGGAAGCGCTTACTGCCTATTTGGCAGGAGCAGTTCCCGCCGACATGCTGCTGGAAATCAGGTTGCGAAAGAACGGCGAGGAAAAATCACCGGCAGAAAGGTTCCTTGCTGTACATAATAAAATCCAGCCTATTATGGAGAATATTTTTGTTTCTTCACCTACTACTATGAAGTTTGGGGTATATTCACGGGAGCTTCGCCAAATAGTGGCCCTTGGTCCCGAAGTGGATAAATCGTTGTTGTGGAATATACCGCCTGCTTTCTTCGACGATATGTTTGAAACGGATACGGCAAAAATGGGCGAACAGCAACATTCTGTGCTCTGGTATGGCTCCCATATAACCTATTATGTCAGGCCGATAAAACACGATAATGAAATAATCGGCTACTTTTTTGCCTGTACCAATCTGGATAAAGTGAAAGATGATGTCTTTCTGGCGTTACAAAAGAATGCTTTTGGCAATGTGGCCGCCTTGCTTATTACCATTATGCTTTTCCAGGATATCTTTATCCGCCTGAAAAAAGAACTTACCTTATTTGCTGAAGCCACTGTGGAAGGGCGCGGGCGGGATTTTGAAAGTAAAATTCCGGAACTAAATCCCATTTTGCAGTATCTTAGCCAGCAAACAGAACAGATGGCCCGGCTTGACCGCTTGAATATAATCGGCGAGATGGCTGCCAGTATCGGACATGAGGTGCGCAATCCCATGACAACGGTGCGGGGTTTTTTGCAATACCTGGGCAAGAAGCCAGCCTTTGATGACTACAAATCGCAGTTTGAGCTCATGATTGACGAATTAGATAGGGCTAATAGTATCATTACTGATTTTTTGTCTTTGGCCAAGAATAAAACCATGAACTTTAAGGACAGTGATCTTAATACCATTATCCGGGATGTTATTCCTATGTTGGAAGCCGACGCCTTGCGCTTTAAATGCGAAATAAAACTGGCGTTAGGTAAAATTCCGCTGCTTAGTCTTGACATAAATAGCCTGCGCCAGCTTATTTTAAATATTGTCAGAAACGGTATAGAAGCTATGCCGGAAGGCGGAAAGGTGGAGATAAGCACATATAGCAGGGGATCCCAGGTGGTGTTGTCTTTTGCCGATGAGGGCAGCGGAATTTCCAATGAACTTTTGGACAGGCTGGGGACCCCTTTTTTTACTACCAAGGAAAATGGCGTTGGTCTTGGTCTGGCAGTCTGTTATCGCATTGTGCAGCGACATGGTGCGACGATTGCCGTAGAGAGCCAGCCTGGGCAAGGAACCAGATTCACAATAACATTTAGCCGGGAAACAGAAGAACAATAGCAGACAGAGTGGGGTGGAATGCATGTCCGAACGGTTGGTATCTTCTTTCTTCTTACTGATGAGTCTTGTATATGTTTACTCTGCCAATGAGTTGTCTTTTGGGAGTATGTCTGCTCCTAAAGCGGGCTTTCTGCCCAAAATTTCCGGAACAATTGCAGTGGTGTTAGCCATTATCATGGTCGCCAGGTCGTACTTTCCAAACTATGCCAGTTCAGGATGCCACTTCAACTGGCGGCGGTTATGTTTTCTGGTCATTGGCTTAATGGTTTATGTAATTCTTTTCAATCTGAGCGGGTACCTGGCGACAACTTTTATTACCATGGTCTATTTGCTAAAGGTAACGGAAACAGAGGGCTGGCTTACACCTTGTATGTTGTCGGTCGGTATTGCCGGCTGTTTCTATTTTGTTTTTGTGACATTGCTAGGCTGCAATCTGCCGTGAGGCTGGGAGGGAAACATGGATATCTTAACTATGCTGCTCAATGGATTCTATATTAGTATTTCACCCGCTAACCTGCTGGCCTGCATAGCGGGCGTTCTTATCGGCACGCTGGTGGGAGTTTTACCGGGAATTGGGCCGGTAGGGACAATTGCCCTGTTGTTGCCGTTCAGCTTTAGCCTGGATGCCACCGCTTCGCTTATTATGTTTGCCGGTATTTATTATGGCTCCATGTTTGGGGGATCGACAACATCCATTCTGTTAAACGTTCCCGGGGAGGCCTCCTCGGTGGTTACGTGCCTGGACGGTTATGCCATGGCGAAAAAAGGACGGGCCGGTGCTGCCCTGGCCATTGCGGCGATCGGTTCTTTGGTGGCAGGGACCATGGGTCTTATTGGTCTGACTTTTTTTGCTCCCCTGATGTCCAGGCTGGCAGTTACTTTCGGCCCGCCGGAGTATTTTGCCATTGCGCTGGTAGGGTTGCTGCTGCTGATGAAATTCACCGGCAAGTCTATGCTGAAATCAGGCTTAATGGTGGTAGTCGGGATTATGCTTGGCACAATCGGGCTGGACAGCTTAACCGGTGTCAATCGCTTCACTTTCGATGTGGATGAACTGCAGCGCGGGATTGAGTTCTCCATTGTGGCCATGGGGGTATTCGGCGTGAGCGAAATACTGGATACGCTTGTTCATACCAACAGGGAGCAGAATGTCCAGTCGTTTAAATTTCGGGATTTGTATCCCAGCCGGGAAGAACTCCGGCGTTCTGTCCAGCCAATCTTCCGGGGCGGGATTATCGGCTTTCTGGTAGGGCTTCTCCCCGGTCCTGCTGCTACTATTTCAACCTTTGTCTCCTATGCGGTGGAAAAGAGAAAAAGCAAGCGGCCGGAAGAGTTTGGCCAGGGAGCCATTGAAGGGGTGGCCGGTCCGGAATCGGCCAACAATGCGGCCGCTTCGGCCACCATGATTCCGCTATTGTCACTGGGATTGCCTTTTTCGGCCTCTTCCGCCATTTTGCTCAGCGGCTTTTTGATTCACGGCATAGTGCCGGGGCCAACGCTGGTAACCCAGAACCCGGACTTGTTTTGGGGGCTTATTGCCAGTATGTATTTGGGCAATGTGATTCTGTTGATTGTCAACCTGCCGCTGGTCGGGCTTTTCACCTGGATTTTAAAAATCCCGATCAATATTCTTATGCCGGTAGTGCTGATGATCACCATGACCGGCGCCTATTCCATCAACAATAGTATTTTTGATGTGGCCCTGCTGATCTTTTTTGGCGTACTTGGCTTTTTCATGAAGCAGGCGGACTATGAACCGGCGCCGTTAGCGCTGGGACTGATTTTAGGCCCGGTATTGGAAAACGGGTTGGCGCAGGGCCTGATTATTGGCGACGGGAGTGTTTGGTTCTTGTTCACACGGCCGATCTCAGGCACTATTCTTTGGCTGGGAGTAGCGTTATTGGTATTTCAGACTGTGTGCTGGTTTAACAAACAGGGCAAGCGTAAAACGACTCAGAGCGGTGAGCGGGAAGTTTGTTAATCGAATCCCTGGACGCAGAAGAATACTGATTCGAACTAGTGTCCGCCGGCTTTTGGCTGGTATTCAGATTATAAAGAGTGAAAAGATGGGTATTGTCGCTAGTGAAAAAATCAGAAAAATCAATATATGACCAACAGTACAACCTGTATTATGCTGGTTGGCAGCAGGAAAGGAGGTAAGGCAAAACTGTAAAAAGGTGAGTGGGAGGCATATGGCGGAAACAAATCGGATTCTTCTTATTTCATTAGTCATCTTTTGGTGTATGACAATTATGACAAGAAGCTGTGGTACGGAGGCCAAATACCCGGCTAAACCGATTACAGTAATCGTGCCGTTTGCCGCTGGCGGCACTACGGACACGATAGCGCGGATGATGGAAAAGTCGGCGCAGCAACACTTGGGTCAGCCGTTTATTGTTGTCAATAGGTCGGGAGGGGCCGCCATTAGCGGTATGAATGAACTTGCCGGCGCGAATCCGGACGGCTATACCATTGGCGTTGTGCCGGTGAGTGTGATGCTGCAACCACTGTATGGGCCAACCAGGTACCATTATCCTACCGCTTTGGAACCGTTGGCCAAGGTTGCGTCTGCACCGGCGATTATTGCTACTCGTGCAGACCAGTCCTGGCATAATATTAGTGAATTGGTTGAATACGCTAAAAAGCACCCTGGTGAGATAAAATTCGGCCATGCTGGCTTAGGTACCTCGCCACATATTGCGGGTGAGGCATTTGCCCGGGAAGCAGGAATTGATATTGTACAGGTTCCGTTCAAAGGGGATTCGGAAGTTCTTGTCGCTCTACTGGGTGGGCATATACAGCTTGGTGTTGTGGCAACTCTGTCTCCGTTAAAAGAACATGCCAAAAACAACGGTACAATCAGGCTTTTAGGAGTGGTCGAGGAAAAACGCTTAACCATTCCCGGTTTTGAAAATATACCAACGCTGAAAGAACAGGGGATCAATGTTGCCTTTAATTTCTGGAACGGCTTGGCTGCCCCTAAAGGGATTCCGACGGCTGAAAAGGCGAAGCTGGCAGCTGGTCTTAAACGAATGATTAATGATCCGATATTTAAAAAGGATATGGCGGACATTGGCATGTCAGTTGAATATTTGGGGCCGGATGAATTCAGTGAAGAATGGATCATAGATAATGCCAAACTTGCGAAGGTTGTAAAGGAAACCGGTATTACCGAGGTAATAGCCGCTCAAAAACAATAATATAAATCAAAGTTATTTACATTGACTAACAGTAAAGGTAGGGTTCATCAATAGCATTACGAAACCTGGAGGGAGATTGATTTATGGGTTCAAGGCGAGTGTTCTTTACTTCGTTGGGGATCTTTTTGTGTATAGCTATTGTGCTGGGGGGCTGCGGCACGGGAATAAAGGAAAGCGCTGCTACAGAAAAATATCCAGTCAAGCCGATTAATGTGATTGTACCGTATGCTGCTGGCGGCAGTGCGGATGTGGTGGCGAGGATGCTGGAACGGACCGCAAAGCAGCATCTTGGCCAGCCTTTTGTTGTAGTCAATAAACCTGGGGGAGCGGCTACCATCGGCATGAACGAGCTTGCCGGCGCAACCCCGGATGGGTATACCATCGGGATTGTACCGATGAGTGTGATGCTGCAACCGCTGTTTGGGACAACCAGATATCATTATCCTACTGCTCTGGAGCCGTTGGCCAAAGTTGTATCTGCTCCCATGATTATGAACACTTCTACCGAACTTCCCTGGAAAAACCTCAATGAATTAGTGAAATATGCGAAGAAGCATCCTGGTGAAATTAAATTTGGTCATGCCGGTTTGGGTACGGCAACTCATCTGACAGGGGAACTATTTGCCCGGGAAGCAGGAATTGATATCGTACAGGTACCTTTTAAAGGGGATTCGGAAGCGCTTGCCGCCTTGCTGGGCGGCCATATACAGCTTATGATTGCAGCTACTCCGTCACCTTTAAAAGAGCATGTCAAAAACGGCACAATCAGACTGCTGGGTGTAGCCGGAGAAAAACGCTTAACAATTCCCGGTTTCGAAACCGTGCCAACTTTTAAAGAACAGGGTGTCAATGCTGTTTTTGACTCCTGGCTTGGTGTAGCAGCCCCTAAAGGCCTGGCTAAAAATGACAAGAATAAAATAGCCGCCGGCATTAAAGAAATGGTTAATAATCCTGAATTTAAGAAAAGCATGGAAGACATCGGCATGGCGGTGGAATATTTGGGGCCGGACGAATTTAGCGATCAGTGGATAGCTGATAATGCCAAACTTACAAAAATAGTGAAAGAAACGGGCATTGCTGAGTTAATAGCCGCTCAAAAAAAATAATACAGTTGTTTATTTGTACTTAATTACGCTGGTTAGCAACAAGGTAGGATCTAGAAAGCATGACAGCGGAGGGAGTTTGCTAATGGGCTCGAAACGGTTTTACCTTATTTTGATTTTATTAAGTAGCCTGTTGTGTATAACAATTACGATGGGAGGCTGTGGTATGGGATCAAAAGAGACTGTTGCTGCGGAAAAATACCCTGCTAAACCAATTAATGTAATTGTACCTTTTGCAGCCGGTGGCAGTTCGGACATGATAGCTAGGGTGCTGGGAAAGGCTGCTACAAAGCAATTCGGGCAATCATTTGTTGTAGTCAATATGCCCGGCGGGGCTGCTACAATCGGTATGAATGAATTGGCCGGAGCTAGACCGGATGGATATACAACTGGAATTGTTGGTGCAAGCGTATTTTTGCAACCATTGTACGGACAAACCAGGTATCACTATCCTACTGCGTTAGAGCCGGTAGTTCAGGTTGCATCTATGCCTGTAGTTATAGCAACACTTACGGACAGACCTTGGAAAAACATAAATGAATTAGTTAACTACGCGAAACAGCACCAAGGAGAAATCAAATATGGTCATCCTGGCTTGGGTACGGCACCACATATAACAGGGGAGATGGTTGCAAAAACAGTAGGTGCTGACATAGTACAAGTACCATTCCGGGGAGATTCGGAAGCTCTTACTGCGCTTTTAGGAGGACATGTACAGCTTATTATTGCCGCCACTCCGACTGCTTTGAAAGAGCATGTGCAAAAGGGCGTAATCAAAATACTGGGGGTTGCAGAAGAACATAGGTTAACTATTCTTGGGTTAGAGAATGTACCTACACTCAAAGAACAGGGAATTGATGTTGCTTTTAGTCTCTGGAATGGCATCGCAGCCCCGAAAGGGCTCCCAGCGGCTGAAAAGGCGCAGCTGGCAGTTGGTTTTAAGGAAATGATCAATGATCCGGTATTTAAAAAGGACATGGAGGACATAGGCATGTCGGTGCAGTATCTGGGTCCGGACGAATTTAGCGATCAGTGGATAGCTGATAATGCCAAACTTACAAAAATAGTGAAAGAAACCGGCATAATAGACTTGATAGCTGCTCAAAAAAATTGATTTAAGCCAACAGCGTTCCTATTTAAGCGGGTTGGCAGCAGGAAAGGAGGTAGGACAAAACTGTAAAAGGTGAGTGGGAGGCATATGGCGGAAACAAATCGGATTCTTCTTATTACATTAGTCATCTTTTGGTGTTTGACAATTATGACAAGAAGCTGTGGTACGGAGGCCAAATACCCGGCTAAACCGATTACAGTAATCGTGCCGTTTGCCGCTGGCGGCGGTTTGGATATGGTAGCTAGAACGCTGGAAAAATCAGCGCCCCAATACCTTGGTCAACCGTTTGTTGTAGTCAATAAGCCAGGAGGAGCTGCTATCAACGGTATGAACGGACTTGCCAGCGCGAAGCCGGATGGTTATACCATCGGCGTTGTGCCGGTAAGTGTGATGCTGCAACCACTGTATGGGCAAACCAGATATCATTATCCTACAGCCCTGGAACCGTTGGCTAAGGTTGTATCTGCACCGGCGATTATTAGTACTTTGACGAATCAGCCCTGGAAAAACATCAGTGACTTGGTCGAATATGCCAAAATACACCCGGGTGAAATTAAGTTCGGGCACCCCGGGTTAGGTACTTCGCCACATATTACGGGAGAGGCCTTTGCCCGGGAAGCAGGCATCGATATCGTACAGGTTCCGTTTAAAGGAGATTCAGAATCCCTGGCTGCTTTACTGGGAGGCCATATACAAGTTATTATTACGACTCCAACTTCAATTAAAGAGCATATCAAATATGGCACAATCAAGACCCTCGGGGTAGCGGAAGAAAAGCGTCTAACCATTCCTGACTTTGAGAATGTGCCAACACTGAAGGAACAAGGTATTAATGTCGCTTTTAGTTTTTGGAACGGTATAGCCGTTCCCAAAGGCCTCCCGGTAGATGAAAAGGCAAAATTGGTAGCCGGACTTAAACAAATGATCAATGACCCGGCGTTTAAAAAAGATATGGAAAGCATTGGAATGCCAGTTGAATATTTGGGACCAAACGAATTCAGCGAAGAATGGATCATAGATAATGCCAAACTTACAAGAATTGTAAAAGAAACTGGTATTGCCGGGTTGATAGCTGCTTATAAAAAATAAATAAATCAAAAAAGTTATTTATTATATTTATAATATAAATTCGCAGTAGCAGGATCGGTTGATAACATTATGTAAAATGGAGGGGGGATTAGTCATGGGTTCAAAACGATTTTTCCTTATTTTAGTAAGCAGCCTGCTGTGTATGGCAATAATGATAGGGGGCTGCGGGATGGGGGCCAAAGATAGTGTGGCTGTGGTAAATTACCCGACTAAAACGATTACCGTGATTGTGCCGTTTGCCGCTGGAGGTACCACGGACACGATAGCGCGTTTGCTGGAAAAGTCGGCCCAGAAACAATTTGGTCAGCCGTTTGTTGTTGTCAATAAACCGGGTGGAGCAGCTACTATCGGTATGAACGAACTCGCTGGCGCGAATCCGGATGGTTACACTATCGGGGTTGTGCCAGTGAGTGTGATGCTGCAACCGTTGTTTGGCCCAACCAGGTATCATTATCCCACTGCATTGGAGCCGCTGGCTAAAGTTGCGTCTGCACCAGCGGTTGTTGGCACTCTTGCAAGTCAGCCATGGCAGAACATTAGAGAATTGGTGGAATATGCAAAAAAACATCCTGGTGAAATTAAATTCGGTCATGCCGGTTTGGGGACATCAGGGCATATTGCTGGTGAGGCATTTGCTAAAGAGGCAGGTATTGATATTGTACAAGTTCCGTTCAAAGGGGACTCGGAAGCCCTTGCCGCCTTTCTAGGAGGGCATATACAGCTTATGGTTGCGGGGACTCTGTCTCCGCTAAAAGAACATGTCAAAAACGGCACAATTAGGCTTTTAGGAGTAGCAGAGGAAAAAAGATTGACTGTTCCCGGTTTTGAGAATGTGCCAACTCTGCAAGAGCAGGGTATAAATGTTAGTTTTAGTTTTTGGAATGGCATGGGCGCCCCCAAAGGCCTTCCTGCTGCTGAAAAAGCAAAGCTGGCAAACGGTCTTAAAGAAATGATTAATGATCCTGCTTTTAAAAAGGATATGACAGATATCGGCTTGACGGTGGAGTACCTGGGGCCGGACGAATTCAGTGATCAGTGGATCAAAGATAACGCCAAGCTCACGAAAATTGTAAAAGAAACTGGTATCGCCGATTTGATAGCCGCTCAAAAAAAATGATATAAGACAAAATTTTATAATACAAGCAAGGCTAAGTCGATCAACGCCATTACGCAAAGTGGAGGGGAGAGTGCTTATGGGGGCGAAAAAAGTTTTTTTTGTTCTACTGAGTTGCCTTCTGTGTATTACTATAGCAGGGGGTTGCGGGATGGGAGCCAAAGAAAGTGTGGCTGAGGTAAAATACCCGACTAAACCGATTACGTTGATTGTGCCTTTTACTGCCGGCGGTACAACGGACATGGAAGCACGGATGCTGGAAAAGTTGGCACAGAAGCACCTTGGCCAGCCGCTTGTAGTTCTTAATAAACCGGGAGGAGCTGCCACCATCGGCGCGAATGAAATTGCCGGCGCTAGTCCGGATGGTTATACCATCGGGATTGTTCCAATGAGTGTGATGCTACAGCCGTTGTATGGGCAGACCAGGTACCATTATCCTACAGCTTTAGAGCCGTTGGCTAAGGTTGTATCTACGCCCATGCTTATCTGCACGCTGGGGAAACAGCCCTGGCAGAATATTGGCGAATTAGTTGAATATGCAAAAAAAAATCCTGGTGAAATTAAGTTCGGTCACAGCGGCTTGGGGACTGCCAGCCATATTATAGGTGAGATATTTGCGCGGGAAGCAGGTATTGAAATTGTACAGGTTCCATTCAAAGGCGATTCAGAAGTTCTTGCCGCCTTGCTGGGCGGGCATATACAGCTTATGGTGGCGGCGACTCCGTCTCCTTTAAAAGACCATATTAAAAATGAAACAATCAGGCTCTTAGGGGTTGCCAGAGAAAAGCGTCTAACCCTTTCCGGCTTTGAGAATGTACCGACTCTTCAGGAACAGGGCATCAATGTTGCTTTTGGCTTTTGGGACGGCGTGGTAGCCCCTAAAGGCATTCCAGAGGCGGAAAAGAAAAAGCTGGCAGCCGGTCTTAAGGAGATGATTAATAATCCTGAATTTAAGAAAAGCATGGAAGATGTTGGCATGTCGGTAGAATATCTGGGGCCGGATGAATTCAGCGATCAGTGGATTAAGGATAACGCCAAACTTACTAAAATCGTAAAAGAAATTGGAATCGCTGACTTAATAGCCGCCCAGAAAAAATAATAGTGCGCAAGTAAATGCACTTATCCTTAATTAAAGGGTAGCGTGCATTTTTCTTTGTGTCTGCCTCCCAGACTGGGCAAGAGAAAGTTGCTGTGGAAAGACAATGGAGGTGCATGTATTCGTACTGTGGACAAGAAGTAAAAAAAAACATAATAATTCGTGATGATTATCACGAATTATATTGAAAAGTATACGGCGATGTAATATAATGTAGAACTATAATGAACAAGATTAAAAAAACGCCATAAAAGTATTCGCAGGGAGGACTTTTTGGTGTTTTTTGTTTTTGAGCTAAAGGTATAACGTTCTACTGGATAAGGGCAACATTGACTTTCGCTTTCGCCAGAGGCTCGGCGTAAGTCGTGTTTTCTTTATAATCGGCCTGTTTACATATAAGCCTGAGCGAATTCGTTGTACAAGATGAACGCGGGGAATTTGTACTATTCACGGCAAAGTGTTACGGCCAAGAAGAGGGGGAAATTTTATCAATGAGTAAGGCAAGTGTAAGATGGGTGGCCTTGGTGACAGGTGTGCTGCTAATGGCCGGTATGCTGGCAGGCTGTGGCGGAATGTCGTCAAATGATGTTAAAATCGGTATTTTAAATGAAATGACAGGCGGCAACGCAACCATGGGTACCTCATCTGCCAACGGTGCGAAAATGGCCATTAAAGAAGCCAATGCCAAAGGCGGCGTGCTTGGCAAACAAATTCAGGCTGTTATCGCCGATAATAAAAGCGAGCCTTCGGAGTCCGCCAATGCCATGACCAAACTGGCAACCCAGGATAAAGTTGTGGCAATCACCGGCATGTTTGCCAGCTCTAATGCGATTGCCGCATCCAGTGTAGCGGAATCAACCAAAGTTCCGTTCCTGGCCGTAGGCGCAACCAATCCTAAAGTCACAGTTGATGAAAAAACCGGCAAAGTAAAAGACTATACCTTCCGGGTGTGCTTTATCGACCCCTTCCAGGGAACGGTTGGCGCTAACTTTGTACTTAATACCCTGAACCTGAAAAAAGCGGCCGTTCTGGTGGACAGCAGCAGTGATTACAGTAAAGGGCTGGCTGCTTTCTTTAAAGATGCCTTTACCAAAGGCGGTGGCGCAATTATCGCCGAAGAAGCTTACTTACAAAAAGATCAGGATTTCAAAACCATTTTGACGAAAGTAAAAGCTCTCAATGCCGATATTTTATATGTGCCCGGATACTATGAGGAAGTAGGCAAGATCGTCAAGCAAGCCCGTGAACTGGGTATTAACGTGCCCATTGTCGGCGGTGATGGCTGGGATTCGCCGAAACTGGTGGAAATCGGCACAGCCGCTGCGCTCAACAATACTTACTTTACCAACCACTATTCTGTAGACGACACCAGTGCAGCCTCCCAAGCTTTCGTCGACGCTTACAAGAAAGAATACGGTCAGGCGCCTGACGCTATGGCGGTGCTTGGGTATGATGCCGCCAATGTGCTGATTGATGCCATTAAACGCGCTAACAGCCTGGAACCGGCCAAAATCCGGGAAGCACTGGCTGCTACCAAGGATTTTGCCACAGTTACCGGCTCGACCACGTTAAATGCGACCCATGATGCTGTTAAAAACGCCGTTATTATTGAAATGAAAGACGGCAAACAAATGTATAAAGCGACAGTGAAACCATAAAATAGTCAGTAGAGCCAAAACAGTTGTATAACCGGCTGTTTTGGCTCTACTATTAGATTGCAGCCGGAAGTATCGAAGGGACGGTTCTTTTGATGCTTCTGATGTTAAAGGGACAGAGTTAATGACACCTTTTAGCTTGACAGACTTTATGGGAATGTATTACAATCTAGTTAACGATCGTTAACTAGATTGTAGGAGGGAAAAAATGCTTAACGAGTCCACCTTGCGGCTAAAGCTTTGTTTTCTAATGCTTATAGTTATTATTTCTATCGGTATCATCTGTAGTTTGGAGCCAATACCGCAGGCTAAGGAGTACCACGCGTTTGTTGACAGTAAAAAGCACTTTGGCGTAGCTAATGCGAATGATGTTATTTCGAACGTCGGCTTTATTATTGCCGGTGTAATCGGTCTTCTACGGATTCGTCAGTGGGTGTCATCAAAGGAAGCGAAACTATGGCGGTTTTTCTTTTTTTCGGTTATTCTTGTCGGTTTTGGCTCGGCTTATTACCACCTGCAGCCATCCAACACAACTTTGGTTTGGGACCGGCTGCCGATGACTATGGGTTTTGCCGCCCTGACTGCGTGTGTCCTTGACGAGCGCATAGGCGGGGAGATAGGGCGAAAACTTTTTCTGCCCTTAGTGTTTAGCGGCTTGTTTAGTGTTATTTACTGGTGGGTCACTGAGCAGGCGGGGGCAGGTGATTTGCGGTTTTACATATTGACACAGTATCTGCCGATGTTGCTGATACCGTCAGTACTCCTGCTGTTTCCGCGGCCATGGCGCCAAAGTAAATTTTACTGGTTATTGCTTGGCTGCTATAGTATGGCGAAATTTTTCGAGCTAAATGATGCCCTGGTATTTAAGCTTACTCAGCAGATACTCAGCGGCCATACCTTGAAGCATTTAGCGGCTGCCGCCGGTATTCTGCTGTTTCGACCCGTCGCTCCGGCGGCACCTGACAGCAACCGCGGTAAAAATATAATACTTTCTTGACTGGTGACAAATTTTTTTATATACTCAAGTTAACGATTGTTAACTTGAGAGGAGACTATTATTATGCAGCAAGTATTGAGATGCGAGGGAAAAAAGGCGGAGCTATTAAAAGCCAGTCTGACTTTGTTTGCCGCCAGAGGCTATGATGCTGTTTCGGTGCGGGATATTGCCAAGGACGCAGGCGTATCCGAAGCGGCTTTATATAAGCATTTTAAGAGCAAAGAAGATATGGCGTTGTATATCTTCACTGCGATTATTAGCGATTACACCGGCCGAATAGAACAAATCGACAACAGTGAACATGGCGCTATTGCGAAACTATGCCGCATTGTCGAGATAACGTACGATCTATATCGCGAATATCCTGCGGAAATCCGTTTTGCGTTACTATCGCAATATTCCTTCTGGAATTTAGTGGCCGAGAACATCAAGCCTCATTTCGTCATTCGGAAAATCTTAGAGGAGGGAATGAGAAAAGGGGAGATACCACAGCAGGAAGTTTATCTCTGGATTGCTGTATTCTCTGGAATTATGCTTCAGCCCTTAAACCAATATGCATATTTCCAGGATGTACTGCCCGAGTTTGATGCTCTGAAAACCAAGATTACATCGCTGGTAATCAAACTGTTTAGTTAAGGCGGGAATAGCAATGGATGTTCGCAAGTCGCCGGCAGTCCTTAGACAGCAGCACCAAGCGCTGGCATGGGGGACATTTCTGCTTTGGTTTTGTATTGCCGGGTACATCTTATCTGTACCAGTGCCTTGAAAAGTGTTCAGGAGGAAAAGAAGTAATAGTGATCGCTGTATTGGTACCTGGACTACATTCACGCAAATGAGGGGAGAAATTATGAAAGCTCTACTGAGAATCGTGCTGAAAATATTATTTAGGACCAGATTGATTGGTGGTGAAGGAATTAAGTTTAGCGGCCCGTCGATAATATTACCTAATCATGTATCGTTTCTTGATGCTGTTTTTTTATATGCTTATTTGCCTGCAGGCGTGTGCTTTGTTATTAATACGGCCATTGCCGCGAAGATTAGCTTTGTATTGCGTTGGGTCGATCATATCACCGTTGATCCGCTTAATCCTTATTCGCTGAAAAAAATCGTGGGCATTATTAAGGAAGGCCGTACGGTGGTTCTTTTTCCCGAGGGTCGTATCACGACTACCGGCAATCTAATGAAAGTTTATAGCGGCGTTGGTTTTATTGCTCTAAAAACAGGGGCGGTGCTGCAGCCGGTAATTTTTCGCGGTTTGGAGTTTTCCAAGTTTTCCAGGGTACAAGATAAGGTGAAGTCTCGCTGGTTTCCCAAGGTAAGTATCTATATTGATCAGACAGCGCAACTTAGTGCTGCGCCGGCGAGAAGTTTCCGTCTGCAGAAAAAGGAAATTAGTGACCGCATTCTCGTCTTGTTACAGCAGGCGATGTTTAAGGCCCGCCAGAACCAGGCAGGCAGCACCAACTTATTTGACAAATTGCATGCGGCCGGCAGGCTGCATGGCAGCAGCAAAATCATGGCCGAGGATATAACCGGTACGGTCAGTTATCGACAAGCCATTATTGGCAGTTACATTTTGGGTGGCAGATTAAAGAGCATCTTAGACAAGGAAGAAACTGTCGGCGTTATGCTGCCTAACTCCATCGGTCATGTGTTAGCTTTGTTTTCGCTGTTTTATCTTGCCAAGACGCCGGCTATTCTCAACTTTAGCGCCGGGGCCGCAAACAACATTGACTGCAGTGAAACCGCCGCAGTCAAAACCATTCTTACCTCCCGCACGTTTATCGAAAAAGGAAAGCTTGAGGAATTGGCGGCAAGATTGGCTGACAAGTTCAGGATTATTTACCTGGAAGATGTCAGGGGGGAGATTGGCCTTATTGATAAATTGACAGGCCTATATAAATACCTTAGCGGTGAAAAGGCAGCCGGGGAAGGCAGCCTGATCCTGTTTACCAGCGGCAGCGAGAGCAAACCTAAAGGGGTAGTTCTGCGCCACGAAAATATCCTTGCCAATATTAATCAGGTATCCAGCGTAATAGATTACACGCAGCGGGATAAGATGCTGAATGCGCTGCCGATGTTCCACTCCTTTGGCCTTACAGCCGGCACCTTGTTGCCGGTACTTAATGGTGTTGAAGTATTTCTTTATCCGAGTCCCCTGCACTATAAAATGCTGCCGGAAGTTGCTTATGACCGGAATGTGACCTTGTTGTTGGGTACGCCAACATTCCTGTACGGTTACGCCAAATACGCCCATCACTATGATTTTTACAGTTTGCGCTATGTTTTGGCCGGTGGCGAGAAACTTAAGGACGAGGTACGCCAAATGTGGCAAGATAAGTTTGGTATCCGTATATTTGAAGGTTACGGCACTACCGAGACGGCGCCGGTGTTAAGCCTGAATTCGCCATTGTTCAATCGGGCTGGAACAGTAGGCAGATTCCTGCCCGGTATCGAATACCGTACTGATGCGGTGCCGGGGATTGAAGCCGGCGGCAATCTAATAGTAAAAGGCCCTAATGTCATGGCCGGATATCTGCTGTATGGCAAAGGTTTTATACCGGCGCCGGTATGGTACGATTGCGGCGACATTGTGAGTATTGACAGTGAAGGTTTCGTCAGTATCAAATCGCGGCTCAAGCGCTTTGCTAAAATTTCAGGCGAAATGATTAGTCTGGATGCCGTTGAAAAAGCCGCCGAAAAATGCTTCGGCACCGACCGCAACGCAGCTATTAATGTACCGGATGATAAAAAAGGGGAGAAAATCATACTCTATACGATGCACCCCAATGCTTCCAAACAGGCGCTCCGGGCGTTTATGGGTCAGTCCCGTCAGAGTATGCTGGCAATGCCGGCGGAAGTTATTGTAATGGATAAATTACCTCTGTTGGGCAGCGGTAAAACCGACTATGTCACCCTTAAAGGCTTGGCAGTAAAGGAGGCGCAAGAAGATGCCTAGACTGTCGCCGCTGAGGGCGCTGTTTACCGCTCAATTTCTGTCAGCGTTCGTGGACAACATGATACTATTTATTATTCTAGCCATAATTAGGCGGGATGGTTATCCGGACTTTTACCTTTCTTTTGTACAAACTATTTTTTTAGCCTCTTATATTATGTTATCACCCTGGGTCGGACGTTTGGCCGATAGGAAGCCCAAGGCTGAAGTTCTTATCATTGGCAATATCGTAAAAACCGCCGGTGTGTTGCTATTGTTTGTTGGCTTTGATCCTGCGCTCAGCTATGCGGCCGTAGGCCTGGGGGCGGTTATCTATAGTCCCGCCAAATACGGTATATTACCATTTCTTACCCGCAACGGGGATGAACTGCTTAGAGCCAATGCCGGTCTGGAAAGTTATACAATTCTAGCTATTTTAGCCGGGTCGGTAGCCGGCGGTTTCCTTTCCGATCTGTCCATAACCCTGGCACTGGGAACTTGTGCGCTTTTATATGCCTCATCCATTGGCATTAATATCATCATACCTAAAGACGCGGGTAATAGAAGTATCGGCTACAACCGTGCAATTAGTGAATTTTTTGCAGATACGGCTGTACTCTTGCGTAATCCGCAGAGTCATTACTCCCTGATCGGGACAGGCTCCTTCTGGATGGCTTCGGCTGTGCTCCGGATGATTATCTTTGCGTGGGTACCGCTTACTTTGGGGATAACCAGTGGTACCGCTATCAGTATGATTATCGCTGTTACCGGCGTAGGCATTGCTGTCGGCGCATTGGTTACACCTTATCTGATTAGTATCAGAAACTATCAACGTACCGTTTGGTTCGGTTTGGCGATGGGGTTAGCTATATTAGGATTTCTTAAGATTACCAGCCTGCCGGTAGCCGTAGCCGGGCTGCTTATTGTCGGAGCGCTGGGCGGGATATACATAGTTCCCATGAACGCCTGCCTGCAGCAGGTAGGTCACCATACCATCGGTGCAGGCAAAACCATCGCCGTTCAGAATTTCATGGAAAATACCTTTATGTTTTTAGGAGTCGGCCTGTACACGCTGGCGACCAAAGCAGGGGTTGCAACCAATGTGTGTTTAGGGGCTACGGCTTGTTTTCTGCTGTTTTTGGTTAGTTATATGTTTTGGCTGGTAACTAAAAAAGCGTGATTTTTACACCATTTTGACGGCGATTGTTTTATGTCGGCAACCCCGCCCCCTATGACACTCTGCTGGAAAGTATCATTCAATATATATTGACGCCAGAGCGATTGCTTTGCTATAATGTCCACAGTTAGAGTTACATATGCGCGGTTAAGGTGCCGCCGGTTAACTGCCGGAGGAGAATAGGGAAGTCTGAGTATGGCCAAGCCATACATACGCGCGGGCCCGCCACTGTACCGGAGGAGAACTTGCATTTGCCACTCGTCAAGGGGAAGGCGCAAGCGTCGATGAACCGGGAGCCAGGAGACCTGCCTTACACCGTTTGCCAAACCTTCATGGAAAAGAGGGCTTTTTTGGGTACACCAAAAAAGCCCTTTGTTTTTTACCCACCCGCTCCGGTCGTTGCAAGGAGATACACCGAAGCAATCGCATGTCTTATCTTATACCTACAGCGTAAATCATACAAAACAATGGAGGTTATTATGGATTTATTGCAAGCAACCCTAGCTAAAATCACTGCTCCGGATACCGCCATTATGCAGCAGATACAAGCCCGCCTGGACAGCGTGATTCGTCCGGCAGGCAGTCTTGGCCGGCTGGAACAGATGGTCAGACAATACGCCGGCATAACCGGAGAGCTTGAGCCGCGCCTGCCGCGCAGCTGCATGGTAGTGGCCTCGGCCGATCACGGTGTGGCCCGCCAGGTCGTAAGCGCTTATCCTATAGAGACGACTATGCATATGACTGCCAATTACCTTATCTCCAAAGGGGCCAGTGCCAATGCCTTCGCTAATTTCAGCCAATCAGACATGGTCGTGGTTGACATGGGCGTGGCCGGTGATTTATCCCATGTTCCCGGTCTGTGGCACCGGAAAATTGCTTATGGCACCAGGGATTTTACCCAGGGACCCGCGATGACGCGGGACGAAGCCATACAGGCTATTGAAACCGGTATTGAAATTGTGAACACTAAAGTAGGTGAGGGCGCTACCTGTTTCAGCCTTGGTGAAATGGGGATTGGCAACACAACGGCCAGCGCCGCCATTGTCGGCGCATTCACCGGATTGTCGCCCGAGCAGATCACCGGGCGGGGAACGGGAATCTCAGACAGCCGGCTTGAGGTTAAAATCGGTGTTGTCCGCCGCGCGCTGGAGCTTAATAAACCGGATGCCGGCGACGGACTTGATGTATTGGCCAAGGTAGGCGGGTTTGAAATCGGTGCATTGGCCGGTGTCGTTTTAGGCTGCGCCGCCAACCGCTGCGCTGTGATGATTGACGGACTCAATACCACGGCGGCGGCTTTAATCGCCAACGCCATCCAGCCTGTCTGTCAAAAGTATATATTTGCCTCGCATCTGTCCGGCGAGCCGGCTCACATTATCGCTTTACGCCATCTTAATCTGGAGGCCTGCCTGGATATGGGGGTCCGTCTCGGTGAGGGGATTGGCGCTTCGGTAGCCATTGATATGTTGCGGGCGGCCATTAAATTGCTGGGCACTACAGGAGGTCAGACTCATGCTTAAAGATATTATTGCGGCAATAAAACCTTTGGATGAGCCGGCTATGGAACGCTGCCAGGTGCGTTTGGATAACTTAACCAAGCCGCTTAACAGTTTATATTCTTTCGAGCATATCGTCAGGCAATTGGCGGGAATTACCGGCAATTCCCGCCCGCGCAGCCTGAACAAAAGCATTGTCATTATGGCGGCTGATAACGGAGTGGCGGCTGATTTGGCCTGGAATAAGGCGCAAGTTACGACCCAGCAGCGGATCGCCGGCTTCTGTCAGGGCAGCGCGGCTATTAATGTGTTTGCCGAACATGTCAAAGCTAAGCCGGTTTTAGTGGATATTGGCGTAGCAGTTGATTTGCCGCCGTTGCCTGCTGTACGTCATGAAAAATTGGCCTATGGCACCGGAAATATAACGAAAGGGCCGGCTATGACCAGTGAGCAGGTGCTGCAGGCTGTGCAAACAGGAATCGAAGTTGCCCGGGAAGAAATCGCGCAGGGTGTACAGGTAATTGGTCTGGGCGAAATGGGGACCGCCGGACTGTTACCGGCAGTGGCTGTTACCGCTTGCTACAATGCCAGTGTACTTGCGGAATTATCCGGCTATGAAGCCGAATTGGTCAGTACAGCCCTGGCAGTCAACTCAACCTCTCCCGAGGAACCGCTTGCAGTGTTAAGAAAAGTGGGCAGTTTGACCATGGCCGGCTTGGTTGGCGTTATTTTAGGGGCGGCTGCGGGGCGGGCTGCAATCGTACTGGACGGTCTTGCTACCAGTGCGGCAGCTCTCATAGCCGTCAAGCTGGCGCCGCAAGTGAAAGACTACCTGCTGGGTTCGCATTTCGCCGCTGAGCCGGCGCACCGGGCAGCTTTGGAATTGCTAGAGCTACCGGCCTACCTTAAACTGGACATGAATTTGGGGGAGGGAACCGGGGCGGCGATGGGGATGTCATTGGTTAACGCTTCACTGCATGTTATCAATGATATGAAAACTTTCGGTGAAGCAGAGGTTGCAGTTGCCCAGGACGGACCGGGGGCATTAAAGCAAAGCCATAGTGTCAGGGATTAATACCCAGGAGATACAAAGTATTCAGCCGGCCGAAGACTGGTGGTATGATAACCATCACCGGGTTCCATTGCTTATATACCAGAAGAACTTGTCCGCCAGGAAATAAGGACTATCGGCGGCCAATCGATATTATGCCGACAATCGCCTACCTTATGGGTGTGACTGGCGAGGAATAGGGGCGGTCCGACATGGGGCGCAAGTTGCTCAATACCGGTAAAAATTTTGCCGTGCAGGGCTGGAGATTGCCGATAAAGCTATTAATAGCAGTTATTTTGGTAAGCGGTAGCTGTACGTAGATAGTATGCAGAAGGCGAGTCCCGGCTTCGCGGGTAAAGAGCCTTCTGCATTTTTAATATTGTCAGAATACAATAGATATGCTAGTATGGTAGTATGGTAGAAAACAAAAACGAGGAGGGGTTATGATTTGCTGCTTATCGAACAGAACCCTCAGGAGTCTATTCGTGAATATGTATACAGATTTTTAAAGCTAAACATTATCCATTTAAACCTTCCTCCCGGCCAGAATATATCCGAGCAGGATGTGGCAACGCAATTGCAAGTAAGCCGGACGCCGGTCAGAGAAGCGTTTATTAAGCTGGCGCAGGAGAATTTGCTGGATATTATTCCGCAAAAGGGGACGTATGTTTCTCTCATTGATACGGAGCAGGTGGAAGAATCCAAGTTTGTCCGCGAAACACTGGAGAAGGAAATCATTCAGCATGCCTGTACGCAGTTTCCTGCCGAAGAATTGTTTCAACTGCAATCCTCGTTGGCTTTGCAGGAATTATGTATTAGCGAGAAAAATTATCTCCGTTTTTTTGAATTGGACGAAGCGATGCATGGCATAATTTTCAAGGGCTGCAAAAAAAGCCGTACCTGGAATATGCTGCAGCTTATGAATGCTCACTACAATCGGGTAAGGATTTTGAATTTGAAAGATAAAGCCTTTGAATGGGACCAATTGCTTGTGCAACACCGGGAATTGGTCAGAGCCATAAGTGAGCAGGATATAGTCCTTGGCGCCAAAATTATCGATGTGCATCTTAACAAAGTGGTTGTTGATCTGGAACACTTGCGGGCCGAGCATAGTGATTATTTCATGCAGATAAAACGGCAACCCTTTTCTATATGAATCTAACCCTGGTATATTTCCGGCAAGATGCCAGTAATGCCGTGTAACGCTTGATACCGCTTGGCTGCATCCTGGCTGCCGGCTATAAAATAGGCTCAAAAATAAGGAGGATAAGTTATGCTAATGTCGTTTCGCTGGTATGGTAGTAAGCTGGATAAGATTCCCCTGAGCTATATCAGGCAAATTCCCGGCATGAAAAATGTGGTTAGCGCCATCTATCATATTCCGGTAGGAGAAGTATGGCCTTATGAAGATATTCTGGCGATTAAAAGCCAGATTGAAGCAGCCGGCCTCACTTTTAAGACAGTAGAAAGTGTAAACGTCCATGAGGATATCAAGCTAGGTTTGCCCTCACGGGACCGGTATATCGAAAATTACTGCATTACGCTGAAGAATTTAGCCAAAGCCGGTGTCGAGGTTGTGTGCTACAATTTTATGCCTGTTTTTGACTGGACCCGTACCGAACTGGCAAAGGAATTGCCTGACGGATCAACCGCTCTTTTCTATAATGAAAAAGTAATCAAGGGATTAGAGCCGGCCAAATTAGTAGCCGACATGGAGAAGGGGGCCAACGGGTTTGAACTTCCCGGCTGGGAAAAAGACCGGCTGGCTACCATTAAAAAGTCGTTTGAACTATACCAGGATGTTGATGAAGAGAAGTTGTTCGCCAATCTTAAGTATTTTCTGGCAGGCGTTATTCCCACTGCCGAGGAATGCGGCATCAAGATGGCTATTCACCCGGATGATCCGCCCTGGTCCGTGTTTGGTTTGCCGCGTATAGTAACAAGCAAAGTCAATCTGGAGCGCATAGTCAAACTGGTGGACAGTCCTGCCAACGGTCTGGCCTTGTGCAGTGGCTCACTGGGGGCCAACCCCGCTAATAACATGCCCGAAATTTTTGGCCATTTTGCGAGAACGGGCCGCCTGCATTTTGCCCATGTGCGTAACATCAAAATCTATGAACCGGGTGTATTTAGCGAGGTAGCGCATAAGGCCGACGACTCTTCGCTGGATATGTACGCTATTATGAAAGCGCTCTATGACGCCGACTTTACCGGACCGCTGCGGCCGGATCACGGCAGGATGATCTGGGGTGAAGAGGGCATGCCGGGCTACGGACTCTACGACCGGGCGCTGGGAGCCGTCTATTTGAACGGATTATGGGATGCAATTGACAGATGCGCGAAGGCTCCGGGTATTTGATACTATCCGGAATGAAGACTATGCAAAACTCTGAAGAAACTGTCATTGATTATGGGAAAGGAGCCGTAATGTGCTTACTCTCAGTAAAGAAAGTATAAAGAATGCAGATGCCTGGGAACAGGCAGGTATTGAAACAATCCAGTTTGATTACGAGCAAATGGCTGCTCTAACCAGGGAGAATCCGACCTGGGTCCATTTTGGCGCCGGTAATATTTTTCGTGGATTTATTGCCATGCTGCAGCAAAGGCTGCTAAACGAAGGTACGGTAAAAACCGGGATTGTTGTTGCCGAAACCTATGACCATGAAATTATTGATAAGATTTACGCACCTTATGATAATCTCGGTCTGCTGGCCGTTATGAATACCGACGGCAGCTTAGCGAAAAAGGTTATTGCCAGTCTTAGTGAAAGTCTGGTAGGCGATCCTGCCCGGGCAAAGGACTGGCAGCGGCTCCAGAACATATTTTCCAATCCAGCCTTGCAAATAGCCAGTTTTACCATAACTGAGAAAGGCTATAGCCTAAAAAACGCCGCCGGTGATTATAGTGCCGAGGTTCAATCTGATATGACAAGCGGGCCGGAGAAGCCCAAGCATGTTATGGCCAGAATTGCCTCGCTGGCTTATACCCGTTATAAGAGCGGACAATACCCGCTAGCCTTTGTTAGTATGGATAACTGCTCCCATAATGGGGATATCCTGCATAATTCCTTGGCCGCCTTTGCTGAAACATGGCATGAAAATGGCTTGGTGGAAAAGGGATTTGTCAGTTATATAAACAACCCCGACAAGGTATCTTTCCCCTGGAGCATGATTGATAAAATAACTCCCCGGCCGGCCGAAACAGTTAAAAATGCCTTAACTCAGGCCGGGTTCGCCAATACCGAAATTCTCTGCACTCAGAAAAATACATTTATAGCACCCTTTGTCAACGCTGAAAAATCGGAATACCTGGTTATTGAAGACCAATTTCCCAATGGTCGTATGCCGCTTGAGCAGGCCGGTGTGATTTTTACCGACCGGGAAACTGTGGACCGGGTTGAAAAGATGAAGGTATGCACTTGCCTGAATCCTCTGCATACAGCGTTGGCCGTATTTGGCTGTCTGCTTGGATATACGCTTATAGCTGATGAGATGCAGGATCAGGAGCTGAGACGGCTGGTAGAGAAGGTAGGTTATCAGGAAGGTATGCCGGTAGTTGTTAATCCTGAGATTATTGATCCCGCGGCTTTCATAAAAGAAGTAATCGAAGTTAGATTCCCCAACCCGAATATCCCGGATACTCCTCAGAGAATAGCCACAGACACCTCGCAAAAGGTGGGAATACGGTTTGGCGAGACAATTAAGGCGTATTGCGGGCGTTCAGATCTAGATATAAAAACGCTGACGTATATTCCTTTGGTTATTGCGGGTTGGTGCCGCTATCTGCTGGGGGTGGACGATCAGGGGCAAGCAGTGCTATTAAGCCCGGACCCGTTACTGGGTACACTGCAAAATCATCTTAGCTCAGTTCGCTTGGGAGACGTTAACTCCGTTGGTGATCAGTTAAGGCCGATTTTGTCTAACAAAGAGATTTTCGGATCAGACTTGTATCAAATCGGTCTGGGAGAAAAGATTGAAGGCTATTTTACAGAAATGATAACAGGACCTGGTGCTGTACGATCAACTTTAAAGAAATATTAAGCAAGAGCTCGAGTGCGGAAGAATATGCCAGCTACTCGAGCTTTTTTACGTTAGGATGGTTCTTTAACTTCATGGATAATATTGGAATTCAAAAGGAAAAATTAAGTTTATGAGGAAATATATAGAAGTAAAGTTTTCAATAGAATTGCGGGAGAAGCGATATGGAGTTAGAAGACAAGCTGTTTTTAATCGAAGAGATAAATAAACTGCGGCAGCGGGTTCATTTACTGGAACAAGAAAACGCCGGTCTAAGGCGGGCGTTATCGGAAAGTGATGAGAAGCTGAGCACCTTGGTATCTGCAGCTCCCGATTTGATTTGCTTTAAAGATAAAAATGGCAGATGGATTGAAACCAATGCTTTTACATTAAATCTGTTTGGTTTGCATAATTGCGAGTACAAAGGTAAAACAGATTCGGAGCTTGTAAATGTGTGCAAGAATTATCCGGACTTACTCAACCTCTGTATTTCCACTGACAGGTTAGCGTGGCAGAAGGGTGAAACGATACGTGTGGAAGAGGAAGTAGTCAGGCAGGATGGAAGAGCAATAACCTTTGATGTTATTAAGGTGCCTATCTATTATCCTGACGGCTCTCCTAAAGCACTCATCGTTATGGGAAGAGATGTTTCATCGCTAAAGGAAAATGAGAAACGTCTGCGACTTATTTTGGAAAATGCTCCTGTTATGATGCTTGCCGTGGATGAAACCGGCCAAATAGTGGCCTGGAATAAAGAATGCGAACGGGTAACCGGTTTTACTTATGACGAAATTGTTAATAACCGGCAAGCCTATTTAATGCTTTTTCCCGATCCGGTCTATTGGGAGTATATAATCCAGCTTTTTGTCTCTCGGGGGGCTGGTTTCCGGGATCTGGAAATTACTCTGAACTGCAGGGACGGTAGTAAAAAGGTTATTTCCTGGTTTAGTATTTCAGACAGATTTCCGGTAACTGGCTGGAAGCTATGGACTTTTGGCGTAGATATAACTGCCCGCAAGCAGATGGAAGAAATGCTCGAACGACAGCAAAAGGAATTTAAAAGCCTGGCGGAAAACTCACCAGATGTGATTATTCGTTTTGACAAGAATTTTAATTATCTGTATATCAACCAAGTCATAACAAGGTATACCGATATTGAGCCCACTATGTATATAGGCAAAAGTTTGGGAGAGATGGCATTAAATGCCGACTCTGCCACTACCGCAAGGATTTGGGAGAATGCAGTGGCAAGTGTTATTAAAACCAAAAAAACAGTCACCATTGAGTCAAAGCTTAAACTGCAGCCGTTCGCCAATCAGCTCATTTTTTATCACGCGCGTTTTATCCCCGAATTTACTGATAATGGGACTGTGGAATCGGTGCTTTGTATCATTCAGGATACTACGGAGAAGAAGATTTTGGAAAGGGAACTAGGGAGATTGGAGCGGCTGAATGTGGTTGGGGAGATGGCCGCCAGTATCGGGCATGAGGTTCGTAATCCCATGACTACGGTCCGTGGCTTTTTGCAAATGCTGACTAAAAAAACAGACTGCAGGCAATATGCCGAATATTTTGCAATTATGATTGAAGAATTGGATAGGGCTAATGCGATCATATCCGAATTTCTGGCTCTGGCTAAAAATAAGGCTATTCACAGAGAATTATGCAATCTAAACGAAATAATTAATAATATGGTACCGCTACTGGAAGCAGATGGTTTAATGGCAAATAGATATATAAAAACCTGTTTGGCTGATATACCGGCATTGCTTATTGATCAAAAAGAAATTCGCCAATTGCTGCTGAATCTGGTGCGAAATGGTATGGAGGCTACGCAAGCCGGCGGAACGGTGACAATACGGACATATTTTGAGGAAAATGACATTGTATTAGCAGTGAAAGACGAAGGCTATGGTATAACACCGGAAATTGTCGATAAAATAGGAACGCCGTTTTTTACCACCAAGGAGCAGGGTACCGGCCTGGGGCTCGCCGTATGCTACAGTATCGCCCAACGGCATAATGCAATGATTAAATACGATACAAGCCCGGCGGGTACCACTTTTTTTGTTGCTTTTCATGCAGCCGGCCAGGACTGTTTTACCTAAAAATAATGCCTCAACATGTGTTTATAGCACAGGTTGAGGCATTATTTCTGACAGTTTGAAGTAAGAGAATTTATCATAATGCAGCACTCAGCTAATTAAAAATAAAGGGCATCATGATCATTAAGGATATGATAGCAAGACATTGCATTAACTCTTTCAAATTCGTGCTCCTTTCCAGTGCTATATATGATCAATTAAATCAATATAACGACCACGTAAATAATTAATATTAGTTAGAATATTAATGTATAAAACATCCTGAGTCAATAAAAATTTGAAAATTATTGAAGAAATTGCCTGTTGATATACATTAATTTGTAATTTGGTGGAAAAATGTCGTGCTTATACAATATAGCAGTTTTGTTGCCCATTAAGGTATCTTTCAGGCAAAATGATTGGTATAGCAGCAATAAATTGTTCAGACGATACCAATACAAAAGTGGTCCTAATAGTTGAAGAGACTTTGGACCTATAATTTTCTTCCAATAAATATACGATATATATGTATATATTGAAATAATATGCCATAGGCGCTGCATTTACTATTTATCCTGTGACTAACCCGCTCTAAGACTCC
Organism: Sporomusa aerivorans; assembly: GCF_041428895.1. NCBI lineage: Bacteria > Bacillati > Bacillota > Negativicutes > Selenomonadales > Sporomusaceae > Sporomusa > Sporomusa aerivorans. Next base: position 5,305,736 of record NZ_CP156926.1, on the reverse strand, counting down.
CCTTCTGTAGTGGGAGTAAGAGCGGATAAGTCCCGGGATAAGGGCAACTAACCTTCAGATGGGGTTAAAACCCACCTGAAGCTAAATTTACTTTAGTGTGATCAGTCCCCTCAGACATTCCGGGCAGGTAGTGTTCGTTTACCGCCATAACTGTTAACCGCCTGGGGAGAATTAATTGAGACGTCGCTACCCGGCGGGACATTCTATAGGAGGATATTTTTTATGAAAAAATTAGTACTGCCAGTTATTCTGGTTTTGACGTTGATTGTTTTTTCCGGGCTTGCTTCGGCTGCCGGCCTGACAATTATCAATAAAACAGGTTTTGATATTTGTGAAATGCATTTTGTAGCAGGCGATGAAAGCTATTGGGGTGATAATGTTCTGAAGAGGACTGCGATCTTAAATGACGAGACGGTAACTGTTAATTGGGATAAAGGTGATAAAAGCCTTTGGAACATCATGGTAGTGGATGAGCATAACCGCAAGTTTTACTGGTGGAAACTAAACTTAAATGAGGGAACACGTATTATTTTAAAACCGGACAGAACAGCGGCTTTCCAATAGGCTGTCAGTGAGAATTAAAAAGTACAGCAACAACAAAGAGTAAAAACGACATTGGTGACAATGTCGTTTTTACAATACAAATTGCCAATCTTTTAAACAAAAAAGAAACTATATACTTGTCAGGCCGCGGATCCTTCTCTGGCAAGACTAGGAAAGCAATTAAAATTTCCCGGGAAATTGTCGAAATCTCCGGAACGGGCAGATATCACCCTGGAATCAGCGCAAAGCAGTGTAGGCTGACTCAATATTCATATTAGCCTTCTTTAGGGTTGATTATTCGCAGTGCATGAGCCATCACTATATAAGAAGAGATGGGAAATTAGTGCCTGCATATAACACATTTTTGCAAGTTGTGTAAATATCGTGGATATTTTTTAGGTTCAGGCTGACATTTTTGGCGAAGGTGTGATAAAATTAACAAATGTACTAGCAGCAGATTATACGCAGAAAGAGGACGATGTAATGACCGCCTGGAGTATATTCGAAATTATGGGGATAATAGCTTTTGCCGTATCAGGAGCATTAACCGGTATTCAAAAGCGGCTGGATGTTTTTGGCGTGCTGGTGCTGGCGGTGACAACAGCCATTGGCGGCGGGGTGCTACGGGATGCTATAATTGGTAATACACCGCCGTTGACGTTTCGAGATCCGACTTTTTTTATAATTAGCGCTCTGGCTACCATTGCCGTCTTTTTCACCTACCGGTGGCTGGATCGGTTCAAATACACCATTCAAATATTTGATGCCATCGGCCTTGGCGCCTTTACCGCCACCAGCGCCAAGCTTGCCCTGCAGCATAACCTGGATTCGCTGCTTATTGTTACGACAGTAGCTGTTATCACAGGCATAGGCGGCAGCGTCATGCGCGATGTGTTTGTAAAGGAGATTCCTTATGTCTTCCGGCAGGAAGTTTATGCCATAACCACTATCGTAGGCGCTATGGCTTTATACTATTCGCAGGCTTATTTTGCAGGCAATATACCTTTGTATCTTTGTTTTTGCATTACGACAGGACTGCGAATTTGCTGTATTAAGTACGGCTGGAATTTCCCCGTGCTAGGTATGGACTCTAAACGGACCGTGTCCGGCGGCCGGGATTCAGGCCGCTGATTAGCGGAGGTTTCCGGTGGAACCTATTTAGCCGGCTTGAAATTAATAAGCTTAATAAAAAAGTAATATGTCAAGTGTATTATTATACTGGTAGTATTCGTGGATACTACCAGTTTTAGTTTGACAAGAAATTCGGGATTTTAAAATATTCTAAAATTAAAAGTGAAAATATTGTCGAATGCATTGTCGAAACATATAATTATTTGCTATAATATACTAAATTATTGCTCGTTTTGACAAGAAAGTTAACTAGTGGTATTGACTAATTTAATAATTGGGCATTTAATGTGAGTAATGATTCTCTCATTTTATTGTATTGAAAACCCATAAAAAGAATACTGGGCAAACTATCCGAAAGGTTAGGACGCAAAGCCATGGGTCTAAAGAGGTGATAATCTATGATTGCCAGGTTGCTCTAATCAACTAACGAGATACTTCGTCAGTATTGGCAGCCGTCAACCTGACGTTTTTTTTATGTTAACGGGCTATTATACATATGTGATCTACGAATAAGTCACTGAATAAATATGAAGGAGTCATAACAGCATATGAAAATTACTAAAATTCAAACAAGGCTACTGATTATTTTATTGCCTCTCATTGTGGCAGTACTAGGGGCGCTGGCAGGACTCAGTTATTATCTTTCGACAAAGGCCCTTGTTCAGAGTGTTGACGAAACAGCTATGGCGATAGGTACCGATTATGCCAATCGTGTGCAGAGTGATATGGAAAAAATGTTATTTCAATTGGAGGACTTGGCTAGTACGCCAAATGTCCGCAGTGGTGCCGACAAAGCGCAGATTGTGCAGGCTATGGCCGAGACACAAACCCGCCTGGGCACTTTTGATGTTATGATTTTTGCTACGCCTGACGGCGCAGGAGTTTCTAATAAAGGCGCTGCTGCTACGTACAGTGACCGCGATTATTTCAAGCAGGTTATTTCCACAGGCAAATCGGTTGTTTCAGATCCCTTAGTCTCAAAGGCAACCGGGAAACTTGCAGTCGCTTTAGCCGTGCCGGTCACCAATAACGGACAATTGACCGGGGTTTTGATCGGAACATTTTCAATGGATCGTTTGAGCAATATGATTAAAGAAGTGAAATTCCTGGACACCGGCTATGGTATGTTGGCTGATAATAGCGGCGTGTTGATTGCTCATCCTAAAAGACCCGAACTCGCCGGTAAATTGAGCCTGCTTGCCAAGCAAATTAATCCCGAGCTGAAGCTGGCGCAGTCTGAACTGGATGAACGGCTGATAAATATATTTAAACAGGCGGCAGACTCAGGCAAACAGGGACGGGGGATTTACTCTTTTGTTGACGATGTGACCAGGATTGCCGTATCTACCCCGTTAGACCTGCCTGGCAACCAGCGCTGGATCATGCTGGTTGCGGCGCCGGAAGCAGAAGCTACTAAAGCGACAGATGCTTTGGCGCGTGCCATCCTTATTCTTTCCGTTGTTTGTTTAATTATCGCTGTTGCAGCTATTGTTGTGATTGCCAGACATATTGCCAAACCGATTGCCGTGATTCGGGATGAATGCCTGCTGTTGGCGCAGGGTGACTTAAGGGAACGGGCGGCCAAGGTTTCTTCGGAGGATGAAATCGGTCAGCTGGCGCAGGGCTTCCGGGAAATGAGGACGCAGCTACGGACACTGATTGCCAAAGTGCACTCACAAGCCGAACAATTGGCCGCTTCCAGTGAAGAATTGACTGCCAGCGCCGAGCAGTCTGCGCAGGCAGCAACCCAGGTAGCCGTCTCGATTACAGAAGTAGCAACAGGAGCAGGTGAGCAGTTGGCAGCTTCGCATGGAGCTACCGGTGTCGTGCAGGAAATGTCGGCCAGTATTCAGCAGGTTGCGGCCACTACCAATGAGGTGGCCGGCCAGTCCGCCCAGGCGGCAGCCAAAGCCAATGAAGGCAGTAATTCGGTAAACAAAGCGGTAACTCAAATGATCCAAATCGAAAGTACTGTCAATGCCTCGGCCAAGGTAGTAGCTGAACTGGGTGAGCGGTCAAAAGAAATTGGGCAGATTGTTGGTACCATTGCCGGCATCGCCGGCCAGACCAATTTGCTGGCGCTTAATGCGGCCATTGAGGCGGCGCGGGCTGGCGAGCAGGGACGCGGTTTTGCCGTGGTTGCGGAAGAAGTCCGTAAACTGGCTGAACAGTCGCATTCCGCTACAGAGCAAATTGCCAACCTGATTGGCGGTATCCAGGGTGATACCGATAAAGCCGTACAAGCCATGGATGAAGGTACTAAAGAAGTTAAGCTGGGCGCGGAAGTTGTCACTGCAGCCGGACAGGCATTCGAGGAAATTGTGGTGTTAGTCACCCAGGTGTCGGCACAGGTGAGGGAGATAACGGTAGCCATTGATCAAATGGCGAATGGCAGTCAACAGATTGTCGGCGCCGTCAATCAGATCGATGAATTGAGCAAAAAGGCAGCCGGGGAGGCGCAAACCGTATCGGCTGCTACCGAGGAACAATCCGCGTCTATGGAAGAAATAGCCGCCTCCAGCCAGAGTTTGGCGCGATTGGCAGGCGAGTTGCAGGAAGCGGTCGGCAAGTTTCAGATTTAAGCCAGACATAATAGTAAAAAACCTCCTATGATAGGCCAAAGCCTGTCATAGGAGGTTTTTCCTTGCGAGATTTACGCCGGAGAATCCGAAGGTTATCTTTATTCTTTCGGCGCCACCGGTTTTCCCACCCGGACCGGCAGGCTGTCGTCGGTTCTACGAATAACCAGGCATTGCTCCCGGCGGTCATCCTCCATAATTTATATTGATACAAACGGCCGAAATTGGCTCTGGCAGTATTGCGTGATATTTTATTTATCGTTTAATCAATAATTAACAGACGGTTAACACAAACTGCTTCACAATATGACATAATATAAACAACCATTATCTTTGCTTGACTCTCCTCTCTCCTACAACTTAATATAGAAGATTTTAGCCGCTCCTTACTGGAGCGGCTAAAATGATATAATGGCAATATTTGCTGTTTGGATGGTACGCGCCGGATGCTGTTTAATATTGACCAGATATTGTTGACACTGTAAAATACTTACTTTAAAATAAATACCGACGGTAGGTATCTTAATTTATGAAAATAGAAGACTTTTGAGAAACGGAGTTTTGGCAGTGACGAAAAAAGCCCCTAAAGAACAGCGGATGGAAGATATTATTGAAGCGGCGGTTACTGAATTTTTAGCAAAAGGGTACGAAGGAGCTTCCATGCAGGCTATTGCCGCCCAGGCCGGTCTGACCAAAGGCGGCTTATATTACCACTACAAAAGCAAAGATGAGATTTTGTTGGCAGCCAACGGCAAATATTTTGAGCCGGTGCTGGAATTTATCCACAAGGCAGAAACGATGTCCTGCCCGGTGGCAGGATTGCGCTATTTTGTATCTGCTTATCTGCAATACTGGGGAAGTCATCCCCGGGAAATGACTTTTATTCTACTGTCCTTGTCCAAAATTCTGGCTTGTGCTGATATGTGGCCGCTCATTAATACCTACACTAACGATATGATTTCCTTTTATGAAAGATTATTTGCCAAGGGATTAACCCAGGGGAAATTTCGCGAACACCAGCCGCGCAGTCAGGCTACCGCCCTATTTGCTGCTTTGGACGGGGCAACGCCTTACCTGCTTATCAGTCAGCAGCTATCGGTTGAGAGTGTGGCTAAAGACCTGGAGGGCACATTTATCCGACAACTAACCCGCTCTAAGACTCCCCCTTCTATAAGTGGGAGTTAAGAGCGGCTAAGTCCCTGGATAAGGGCGACTAACCTTCAGATGGGTTCAAAACCCCACCTGAAGCTAAGTCTACTTTATTACTGCACTCACAAGTCACGCCTGAAGAAGTACCGGGCGAATAAAAAGACGGAGGACATTATGCTTGCAAAGTGGTTGTCCGGACTAATGGCCGTTGATTTACCGCAGCCCCGAATCGGGGGAGCGGCGGTTGAAATGGCAGAGGTCCGCAAGACATATATAACCGGCGCCGGTGAATTTGAAGCGTTAAAAGGCATCAATCTGACGGTGGCGGCCGGCGAGTTTGTCGCGGTTGTGGGGAAATCCGGCAGCGGCAAATCGACGCTGATCAATATGATCACCGGCATTGACCGGCCTACCGGCGGTGAGGTCTGGGTGGCCGGCATGCCGGTTCATACCCTGAATGAGAACCAGATTGCCGTCTGGCGGGGACGGACGGTAGGCGTGGTATTCCAATTTTTCCAGCTGTTGCCTACATTGACAGTACTGGAAAATGTTATGCTGCCCATGGATTTTTGCAGTATGTTTGACCGGTCCGAAAGACCGGCAAGAGCTTTGAAACTTTTAGAACTGGTGGGAGTGCATGAACAAGCTCATAAGCTGCCGGCCAATTTGTCTGGAGGACAGCAGCAGCGGGTGGCTATCGCCCGGTCATTGGCCAATGACCCGCCTCTGTTGGTAGCCGATGAGCCGACAGGCAATCTGGACAGTCGCACGGCTGCCGCCGTTATTGACTTTTTCAAAGAATTGGCAGCCGGCGGCAAAACCATACTAATGGTTACCCATGACAATGATCTGGCCCGCCGCAGCGGCCGGATTGTGACGGTTTATGACGGTCAGGTAATGTCAGACAGGAATGCGGAGAATGGCAGCAGTGTTTAGCTACTCATTCTTAAAGCCGCGATGGCGCAAAGTGCTGGCCGATTTGTGGGGGAATAAGCTGCGGACCCTGCTGGTGGTATTGTCTATCGCCGTTGGCGTATTTGCGGTTGGCATGGTCTATAGCGCTTATCTTATGTTTGAACGGGACCTGGATATAAGCTGGCGGTCGGCGGCGCCGGCCAGCGCCAGTCTGTATGCCGATCCCTTTGACCAGGAACTGGTTGACAGTGTCCGCAGCCTGCGCGGCGTAAAAGAGGCCGAAGGCCGGCGCAATGTTGATTTAAGAGTACGGACCGCCGGCGGGGAGTGGCGGCAGATGTTTCTCACAGCCATTCCCGACTATAGCAAACAAAAGGTTAATATTATCAAAAGCCAGACAGGCGCATGGCCGCCGGGCGACGGGGATGTCTTGCTGGAGCGCTCTTCGCTTGCTGAACTGGGTGTATCCATAGGCGGCAGTATTCAGGTGGAAACTTCGGCCGGGCGTAAGCGTACGCTTAAAGTTACCGGCACAGTGTATGATCCCAGTCAGGTTCCCAGCATGTTCAGCGGCCGCTCTTACGGCTATATCAATATGGATACCCTCGAGAAGCTGGACGAAGAACGCCGGCTGGACCAGGTGAATTTTGTCGTTGAGCCCTGGGTGCTTAAAGGCAAGGAAACAGCGCCGGTTGAAGCCATCGGCCGGCGGGCCTGGAGCAAGCTGGAACAAGGCGACACAACGGTGTTCTGGCTGCAGGTAAACAAACCGGGCGAGCATCAGCTGCAAAGTATTATTAATGCCCTCCTCATGCTGTTGACTGTACTGGGGGTACTGTCGCTGTTATTAGGCACGTTTCTGCTGGTGAATACGGTATCGGCCATCTTAACCCAGCAGGTTCGCCAGGTCGGGATCATGAAGGCCATCGGCGCCAGGCGTGACCAGATTCTAAGGATGTATCTGGCTATGGTGGGCGTTTACGGAGTGTTGGCGTTGGTGGTGGCCGCCCCGTTAGGAGCGCTGGCGGCCAGTGCGGTGACCGGATTTATGGCCCAGGTCTTTAATTTTGATTCCGGCGGTTTGGAACTGCCGCCCAAAGTGCTGTTGCTGGAAGTCGCCGCTGCAGTGGGTGTGCCGGTTTTGGCCGCCGTTTGGCCGGTGTGGCGCGGGACGGGGATAACTGTCCGGGAGGCGATCAGTGATTACGGTATTGGCAGTGCGACCGGCAAAGGTAAGCTGGACCGCTGGGTCGACAGACTGCTGGAAAAGTTAAGAGGCCTGTCCCGGCCCGTCCTGCTCTCGCTCCGGAATACCTTTCGCAGAAAATGGCGTCTGGCTCTCACCTTGCTGACACTGACCGTGGCCGGAACTGTGTTTATGGCGGTATTCACTATTCGTTCGTCACTCTATTCTACCCTGGATGAAGCCCTTGACTATTTCCGTTACGATATCTCGGTGGGATTTACCGAAAACTACCGCGCTAGCCGGATCGAACATGAAATTCTCCAAGTTCCCGGTGTTAAAGCGGCTGAGTCCTGGGGTTTCACTTCCGGACGGATACTGCAGAGTGAACGCAAGGAAGCGGAAGATGACGCCAGTAAAAATGTGTTCATTCTGGCGCCGCCGGTCGGAACCAGGATGATCCAGCCCAAAATTGTCGAGGGGCGCTGGCTTGTACCTGAGGATGAAAGCGCGCTTGTAGTTAATACGGAGACTTTAAAGGATAGTCCTCAACTTAGAATAGGCAGCCCTGCGATCATAAAAATAGGCACCCGCAAACTTAAATTTACTGTAGTCGGTATTGCCCAAAGTACGCTGACCGGGCCGCTGGTATACGCGCCATATCCCTGGCTTACCGGCGCTATCCAGGAAGCCGGCGGGGCAAGATCGGTTCAGATCGTGGCTCAGTCGGACAATCCCCGGGAACAAACCGAGCTAGGCAGAAAACTGGAAGAACACCTTAAGAAAAACAATTTGCGGGTGCAAAATGTCGATATTACCTGGGAACAGAAAGAGCGTATCCGCTCCCAGTTTGACATACTGACAGTGTTTTTGCTGATTATGGCCATCCTGCTGGCGATAGTAGGCGCTTTAGGCCTGATGGGCACAATGGGAATTAATGTGCTGGAACGAACCCGGGAAATTGGCATTATGCGGGCTATTGGCGCTTCCAGCACCGCCATTGGCAGGATTTTTGTCGTGGAGGCGCTCTGTATTGGCGTCTTAAGCTGGCTGTTAGGCGTACTGTTAGCCCTGCCGGTAGCTGCTTTGCTCAGCTACCAGGTGGGAGTCATGTTTCTGCAAAGTCCGCTGACATTCTCGTTTAGCTTTCTGGGAGTAGGCATTTGGCTGGTGCTTTCGGCTTTGCTTTCGGTCGCGGCCAGTCTGATTCCGGCCCGTAATGCAGCCAGGCTCAGTGTGCGGGAGGTATTAGGCTATGAATAAGGGAAACGGAGAGGATGTAATGGAGACTGGACGGTTGGGAAGAGGATCAGGCTGGCTTAAGCGTCACTGGTTAGTGACCGTGGTTGTCCTGCTCGTTATAGGCGCCGGCGGCTGGTGGTTTACTGCCGGACGGCAGGGGGACAAAAAAGAGATTGCTCCGGTAAAAGCCGATAACCGGGTATTGGCCGAGGGCATTGTGTTTCCTGTACGGTATGCGCAAATGGTTATGCCTGTTGAAGGCACTATCGGTGAGGTATTGGTAGTGGAGGGCGATATGGTAAAAGCCGGTCAGCCAATCCTACGTCTGGTCCGGCAGGATTATCAGGCGCGGGTTGGCAGTACCCGCGCCGATATCAGCCGTGCTTCCGCCGCGCTGGAACAGGCCCGGGTCAATTTAGCCGATGCCGAGCGGGAACTTACGCGGCAGCAGCGCCTGCAAGCGGCCGGTGCTACATCACGGCAGCAGTACGATCAGGCGAAAACGGCAGTGGACAGAAACCGGGCAGCGCTGGCCCAGGCGCAGGCCGAACTGCAAACCCAGGAGGCCCGGCTTGCCGAGTCCGAGGGGCTGCTTGATAAAACTGAAATAAAAGCAGCTATAAGCGGCAAGGTGGCTTTTCTGGATGTAAAAGTCGGAGAGCATGCCGCTGTCGGCAGCGTATTGGTACGGATCGCCGACGAAAGCGCCTGGGAAATTCGCAGTGACGACCTGACTGAACTTACTGTCGCCAGAGTAAAAACAGGTGATCAGGTTGCTTTAACGTTTGATGGCATTCCCGGTCTGGAAATTCCGGGTAAGGTTAAAAGCATCAGACCGTACGGTGAAAAAAAACGCGGCGATATTACGTATACTGTTACTATTGCGCCTGAGCGCTGGGATGAGCGAATCCGCTGGAATATGACAGCACAGCTTGCCATTACGCCTTCGGGTATAGCTACTAACTCGCTCTAGACTCACCTCTTCCACAAACAGGAGTTCCGAGCGGATACGTTTAGTCTACGACCGTCCGGTGACGAAATTTGAGAACTTTTGCCAGGCAGCAGTTACATGGGAGACAGGGTTGTGATAAAATAAATTTAGGACAATCCGGGTGGTTGCTGGTGGGAGGAGTGGTATATTGTCTGAATCCAAATTTCGTACCCAGATGCACATGTTTCTCGATATTGTTTTGGATATCATACCCTACTTTATTTTCGGTGTTGGCTCCCTTGGCGTTACTGTACTGGTCTTATATCTTCTTTATCCTAAGTGATCGTAGCTGTGCGATAACGTCAATTAGAAACAGTTAGAGGAGGCTGAATTATGTCAGGGAATCAGAAGAAAGCGCTGCAACTCATTGAACATGATTTTGAGGATTTGGAATTATGGTATCCTGTCCTTAGGTTGAGGGAAGCAGGTCTGACTGTGCATTTGGCAGGAGAGAAGGCTCAGGAAACCTATATTGGTAAATATGGTGTGCCTGCCATAGCCGAATGTAGTTTTTCCGAGGTAAATTCTGCGGACTATGATGCCCTGCTGGTTCCGGGCGGCTGGGCGCCTGACAAGCTGCGCCGCTATCCGGCGGTTTTGGAATTGGTAAAACAGTTTGATGCAGCGCAAAAACCGATCGGTCAAATTTGTCATGCCGGCTGGGTACTTATTTCAGCTAAGATCCTCAAGGGCAAAAAAGTCACCAGTACTCCCGGTATCCGCGACGATATGGAAAACGCCGGTGCTACCTGGCTGGATGAACCGGCCGTTGTGGACGGACATATCATTTCCAGCCGGCGTCCGCCTGATTTACCCCAGTATATGCAGGCTTTTTTAGAGGTCTTGCAGAAAAAGGCCTGAGCCTGGCGAACGATGACTTTTATGAATTAACCTGCCCGAATTGAGCATATATTACAGTATGATTACAAGCCAGTGAAAGGAGGCTAAGAGTGTGAAACGGTGCTGCGCGTTTGTTCCCAATTACGTAAGTTCACCTGTTCGTGCCAGCAGTTTTGCTGTAAATTGGCTAGGTGTGTCCTTTTTTAAACAATTTTATACCGAAAACGCATGCCGGACGCTCTTGGTTTCATGTAAGCCATAAAGGTTTACACTAGTGTTGCATTGTAAAAGACGCCGGTTATGGCGTCTTTTGGTGTTTTTCAGGAGGAAATAAAATGCAACAGATTATTAGTTATCAGGAAGTTGCCAGGCTGGCTTTTCCGCTCATTATTTCGCAAGCCGTCATATTACTCAGCGGCATGATTGATCTTGCTTTTATCGGGCCTTACGGCACAGCAGCCATAGCTGCCGTATCTATAGCTAATGCCCTTTGCGCCACGTTGTTTAATTTCTGCGAAGGCTTCCGGCTTGGCACAACGGTGTTAATTGCCAAAGCTTCGGCGGCAGGTGATAAAAGCAAGGTAACTGCCGTTATCAATAGCGGGTTGTTGCTGGCGGCCCTGATTGGGCTGGTACTCCTTGTCGGCGCTCCGGTTATCAGTAACGCTGTCTACGGTTTTGCCGGCGATCGTCTGGTTGCCGCTCATGGTGTGGATTATCTTAAGGTGTGGTTATGGACGATACCGGTGATATTGTGGAATTATGTACTTGTCGGCTTGTTCCGGGGCTTGAGAGACACAAGAACACCCCTGTACAGCACCCTGGTAATATGCCTGTTAAATATTTTTTTTGCCTATGCATTTGTCTATGGCGGGCTCGGTTTTCCCCGCCTGGGGGTTAAAGGAGCGGCCTGGGCAACTATGCTGGCGAATTTTATAGGCTTGTTGCTATTAATCGGTATGGCAACCGCAAAACCGTTAACAAAACAGTATCTTAGTGTTAAACACTTATGCTGGCGCCAGCTAACCGAATATATTTCCCTGGCAGTCGATGTCGGGCTTAATACCGGCTTCACGCTCCTGGCCTTACTTATTTTTGTCGGTATGATAAAACCGTTGGGAGCCGCAGCTTTAGCAGTACACCAGATTACATTGCAGGTTTTTAATTTTGCGTATCTGCCGGCTGTCGGTTTTTTGATTACCGCCTCCATTCTGGTACCGCGGCTCTTGGAACAAAAGCAGGAGTACCTTGTAATGCCGACAGTAAGCCGGATTGGCAAGCTGAGCTTTGGCGTAATCTTTGTTATAAGCGGGCTTTTATATATTTCAGCACCGGCAGTCAGTAACCTATTTAGCCCTGCCGATAAAACCGTAGCACAGCAAACTGCCCAAGTGCTAAAACTCATTTGTTTTGCGCAACTGTTCTCTTCATTATATATGGTACTGCGGGGAGCGCTCACCGGTTGCAATGATACCCGTTTTATTGTCTGGGAAGGTTTAGGATCAGGTTATCTGGTCTTTTTGCCGCTGGCCTATCTGTTTGCTATTTATCTTGGCTACGGCGTATACGGCGGTTATGTGGCCTTCTTATTATGGTGCATAACAGATTGCTGCCTGCTGGTGTGGCGATTTTATTACCACAGGGGTTGGGGGCAGCGTAACTAATATATAAAGCAAACCGGTCGTAAATATCATAAATTCCTGTGGGATTTCGGTAAGTGAAAGCTTACAGCCTAAAGGGATTTAGTCCTGCTGATAAGCCTGCGGATAGCGGGCAGGCTGGAAAATAATACTTGACACCTTCTGTAATGTTTGCAATAATAGAACCAACTTAGTGATAACAATTATCATTGTCGTCATAGTGAGAATGATAATCATATCCATACCGACAGGTCGCAATTATTAAAGGTGGGACGCAGTAGTGACGATTAAAGCAAGGCTGCTTACGGTTTCCCTGTTATTTGGAATCTTGCCCATTTTAGTTATGTTTGTGGCGGCCAATCAATCCGGGCTGGGCACGAATCGTGAATTCTTCAATACCATGGCGGTTGCGTTAATGGTGACTCTGTTGGCGGGTCTGGTGGCACCCGGTATTATCCGCTACTGGCTTTTTGGCAGTCAGGTGCAGAAAATAAAGGAATTCTGCCAGCAGGTAAAGGCTGGCCGGTATGACGCCTATTTGAATGTTCCCAATGAGAGCAGTGATGATGGCAATGAAAATGAATTAGTAGCCTTGATGCGGGATATGAACTGGATGGTGCACCGGATCAGGATGAATGAGTCTGAACTCAGGCAGGCGGTGTCCAGTCTGGAACAGTCCAGGGCCGAAATACAATCGCAAAAACGCGAATTGGAAGAGGTTAATGCCGAGCAACTTGTTGTTCAACGCCAATTACAAGGGCGGACCCGGGAACTAACGGAAGCCGTCGGCAAGGTACGCAACCTGCTGGACAATGCCGGGCAAGGGTTTCTGTCATTTGGTGAAGACCTTAAAGTGACTGGCGAGTACAGCGCCGAATGTGTCATGCTTTTTAACAAAGAGATCTCCGGTGAGTCTGTTCCGGCGCTTTTTTATCCGGAAGACAAGGGGCAGCAGACCTTCCTGACAGCATTATTCAACAAAATTTTTCAGGAGGAAGATGCTTTCCTGCGGGAAAATTACTTTTCGCTGCTACCGGAAGAATTGGAATTTGACGGCAGTTTCATTCAAATTGCCTACAAACTGATAAATCACCCCATTGATCCTGAACGCAGGGAGATGCTGCTGATTTTGACCGATATTACCCAGCAGCGGGAGATGGAGAAAAAAATTCAAGACGAAAAAAGCGTCCTGACTATGGTAGTCCGGGCAGTGACCCACTACCGGGAATTCAGCAAAGCCATTACCGAGTATGGACTATTCTGCCGGGAAGAACTGCCGGATATGGTATTATCAGCAGAACCGGTACTACAAAAAATAAACGTTATCTTCCGGGCTGTTCATACCTGGAAAGGGACGTTCGGTCAACTGGGCATCCAACGGCTGGCGGCCAGACTGCATGAACTGGAGTCGGCGCTGGCGGCGTTGCGGGAACAAAACGAAAACGGCACGGATCAGTCTGGCTTGGCCGATTGTTTTACTGTGTATTCGCCGGAGGTTTTGACCGGATGGCTGGATGAAGAACTGGAATATCTGAAAAAGGTACTGGGAGAACATTTCTTCCAGACACTGGATACTGTAGTGGTGGAAAACTCAAAGCTGTACCAGCTGGAAGACAAAATTCAACGCCTGCTGGCGCCCTGCCAGGCCCGGACACTCATTGCCGAATTGCGTCAGTTACGCTATAAACCTTTTGGTGATCTATTAGCCATGTACCCTGAATACATAGCCAATGTCGCCGTAAATCAGGGTAAAGAAATTCAGCCTGTGGTGGTTGAAGGCGCCAAGACACTGGTAGATCCGGTAAAATATCATGATTTTGCAAAATCATTGGTACATGTTTTCCGCAATGCGGTGGCGCACGGCCTGGAAGCTCCGGATGAACGCCTGACGGCCGGAAAAGAAATTCAGGGACGGATTGTCTGCCGGATTTCTGAAACGGTTGGTAGTATGGCGGTGACCATTGCTGACGATGGCCGGGGTATTGACCATCACCTTATTAGGCGGTTGGCCGTCGCCAAAGGGATTCTGAGTGAGGCTGCCGCACAACACTTGCCGGACAGCCAAGCCATCCAATTGATTTTTGCCGATGGTTTTTCCAGCGCCGGCGTCGCTGACAGTCTGGCCGGACGAGGGGTAGGGTTATCTGCCGTTAAGGCCGAGCTGGAAAAGCTGGGAGGCCGTATTGAAATTACGACCGAACCGGGAACTGGAACGCAGTTTGCATTTATTTTACCGCTTACAGATTTGGCGGAACGCGGTCCGTTTGATACCTCAAGCTTTGCAGAACTGGTATTAAGTCAGGCAAAAGCTATGCTGCAAGAACAGTTCGCGGTGCAGGCAGACAGTTCTCAGCCGATCAAAGAAGACCGGAATACGGTCAACCTACGCAATATCTCTACTTTTATTGATATCAAGGGCAACTTCCCGGGCCGGCTGATGATAAGCGCTGACGAAACTTTGGTTGAGAGACTTGCTGCTAATTCCGCCGGGAAATACGGCATTGAACAATATGACGAAATATGGATGGAAAGTGTGTTCTCCGAGTTTTTTAATACTATTGTCGGTAATTCCCTGCAGCGGATTCCTGACTGGCAGGAAGCGCTGGATATGGGTACGCCGGTAACCATATGGGCCAAAGGGGCTACGGCTAAATACGCGGATGCCGATATATATTCCTGGCAGTTAACTACCGAATTAGGGGAAGTAAACTTAAGTCTGATTTCGTTTATGAGAAAGGATGGGGAAGAGAATGGCGCGTGTATTAGTTGTTGATGATGCATTGATGATGCGCAAAACAATAGGAACTTTTCTGGCCAAGGCCGGTCATGTGGTAGTGGCTGAAGCGGTTAATGGCGAACAGGCTGTCGAAGCCTATAAAAAACATCGTCCGGACTTGGTAACCATGGATATTACGATGCCGGAAGTTGACGGTATTGACGCTCTGACAAAAATAATGGCATTTGATCCGGGAGCCAGAGTCGTCATGGTAAGTGCTTTGGGTCAAAAACATAAAGTGTTTGATGCATTGCAGAATGGCGCCAAAGGCTATATTTTAAAACCCTTTACCGAAGATAAATTACTCTCGATCCTAAGTGAATTACTGGGGGCAACAAATGCGGGCGGGAACGGGGTGCAGCCGGAGCTGGTGCCGCCAATAGCCCAGGAAGATAAGGATCTTGCCGCCAAACTGCCGTTTGTAATGGAAAAACGGGGAGGCAGCGTGGTTATTAGCACCCTTCAGGAATTTACGCCGCTGGATTTTGGCGATTTAACCAAAGAAGTGGAAGCGCTGCTAGTGAAGCCGTCGACAGAAATTGCGTTTGACTTTACTGTCAGCAATGCTTTGCATAGCAAGACAGCCACGAGTTTCCGGCAAATTATGGAGCGGGTGGTTGAAGCAGGCGGCTTGCTCCGCATTATCTGCCACACGCAGGACTATACTTCGTATTTCCGCAGCGCAATCGTTTTGCACGCAGCAGATTTTGAACTGGTTAAAAAACGCGGTGCCTAATGTAATTTAAACTGGGTCTGTGTCTTTTTATGTTTTTATGATGAGAATAGTTATTACTATCAAGGGAAAAAGGAGAAATGAGGCATGGTTAAATTATTAAGTGAGTTATCGCCGGGAGAAATAGGTACAGTTGCCAAAATCCATGGTACTGGTCCTATCCAGCGCCGTATCATTGATATGGGGGTTGTGGTTGGGTCTAAGGTAGAGGTGCGGAAGTTTGCGCCGCTCGGTGACCCTATGGAAGTCAAGGTGAAAGGTTTTAATCTCTCGTTGCGCAAGGTGGAAGCCCAGAGTATCGAAATTAAGCTAAGCTAATTTAGGAGGATAGTTATGCAGATTGATACTGTCGAAAAAGGACAATTGATGATAGTGACTGCCTTAGGTGGTCCGAGGGAAACGCGAGCGCGCCTTATCGATCTCGGTTTTACGCCGGGTACGCCGATCTGCGTACTAAGCCGCAGTCATGAATCTATTATTGTAAAGGTCCGGGGCGGCCGGATTATGTTAAACAATCTCTTGGCCTCTAATATTGAAGTAGAACAGGGACAGGAAAAAGGAGGATTATATAGTGGTAAATTCCAAAGTAAGTATTGCTTTGGCCGGTAACCCAAATTGCGGAAAATCGACGATTTTTAACAGTGTTACCGGTGCCAGGCAGCATGTGGGCAACTATCCCGGAGTTACCGTGGAAAAAAGGGAAGGGTCCCGCCGTTTTAAGGATAAAGAATTGCTGGTAGTCGACTTGCCGGGGACTTACAGTCTTACGGCCCATTCCCTGGATGAGCTGGTGGCCCGGAATTTTATCGTGCAGGATAAACCTGACGTAATTGTCGATATCTTAGACGCCGGTAATCTGGAGCGTAATTTATATTTGGCGGTGCAGCTGCTAGAGCTTGAACGGCCATTGGTACTCGCATTGAATATGGCTGATGTGGCTGAAAGTTTGGGCATTAAGATCAAAGAGCAGGTATTAAGCGACAGACTGGGAGCTCCGGTCATTCGTACTGTCGGCAACCGGCATACCGGGATAGACGAGCTTTTGGCAGCTGCCGTTAAGGCGGCCGAGGAAAAAACGAGTAAACCCTTTCGCATTGATTACGGTCCTGAGGTCGAAGCCAAAATTACTGAAGTTAGTGCTCTCATGGCGGAAAAGCAGCACAACCTGCACTTTCCCCAAAGGTGGCTGGCTATAAAGCTGCTGGAAAACGACGCCGATATTATTAACTCAGTCAAAGGCTTGGCGGATGGCGATAAAATCATTACGGCGGTTGCTGCCGCCAGACAAAGTCTGCAGGCGATATTTGAAACAGAACCGGAGCTGGCCATTGCTACTCTCCGTTATCAGTTTGTCTCTTCCGTAAGTCAGGAGGTTATTGTAGAAACAAGTGGTGGATTGCTGACAACCTCGGATAAGATTGACAGAGTACTAACCAATCGGATATTGGGTTTACCTATATTCCTGGCACTTATGTGGCTTTTATTCAATACAGTATATACATTGGGCGCCTATCCGCAGGAATGGATAGAAAATGGGGTTACAGCCCTTGGTTCGTATATAGGCGCTTCTATGCCTGACGGCGATCTGAAATCATTGATTGTTGACGGCATTATCGGCGGTGTTGGCGGAGTTATTTCTTTTGTACCTAATATCTTGTTACTCTTTATGGGGATTGCCCTTTTAGAAGGCACTGGCTACATGGCCAGAGCGGCCTTCATTATGGATAGAGTTATGCGCGCCGTGGGCCTGCACGGCAAGTCGTTTATTCCCATGCTCATAGGCTTTGGCTGCAGTGTGCCGGCGGTTATGGGAACCCGTACTCTGGAAAACCCGCGGGACCGGTTTGTGACCATTTTGGTAGCGCCGCTGATGAGCTGCAGCGCCAGACTGCCTGTCTATACGCTGCTGATTGCTGCTTTCTTTAGTACGGAAGTGGCCGGTACTGTACTTTTTTCCATTTACCTTGTAGGCATTTGCCTGGCTATTATTATGGCGCGAATTTTCCGCAGCGTGTTATTTACCGGTGAGTCGGAA
The DNA here is from genome assembly GCF_041428895.1 of Sporomusa aerivorans. Taxonomy (NCBI): domain Bacteria; kingdom Bacillati; phylum Bacillota; class Negativicutes; order Selenomonadales; family Sporomusaceae; genus Sporomusa; species Sporomusa aerivorans. Next base: position 5,287,979 of record NZ_CP156926.1, on the reverse strand, counting down.
CCTTTTGTTATGGAATTGCCGCCTTACCGTATACCAACCCTGCAATCCATTCTCATGCATATGTGGGAACGCGCTATGCTGTATCTGAAAAAAGCCGGTACTATCATTATGGCAGTTTCCATTATTGTTTGGTTCTTAGTCAATTATCCCAGCGATGTCAATTATAGCAAAGATTATGCAGAGTTAACGGCTCAGGCTGAAGCCGGTTTCAGCCAACAGGTGGAAGCGGAAATTACCAAACCGCTTAATATCGGTACCATAGAAGAAAATGAAGCTCTAAATACACTGATTGCCGATATGACGGCAATTAATGAAGAATTTGACCAGCAAGCCGAGGAACTCGAAGAAGGAAGTCAGGAATTAGCGGCGCTAACCGCTGCCAAGGAAACCAAGCTGCAGGAACTGGAAGCGGCCAATACCGAACTCTTCCCGCTGGCATCCCGCTATCTGGAACTGAAAGCGGAAAGTGAAGAGCAAGTTACAGTATTGAAAGAAGAGGAAGCCGGTGAAAAACTGGCGCAAAGCTACGCCGGGCAGGTCGGGCATGTTATTGAACCGGTGCTTCGTCCGCTTGGCTGGGATTGGCGTGTCGGCATTGGTTTGATTTCGGCCTTTACCGCCAAGGAAGTTTTAATTAGTACTATGGGCACCGTCTATAATATTGGCGATGCTGATGAAGGTTCGGTTGCGTTGCAGAAGGCCTTGGCCGCCGATGGCAGCCTCACACCGTTATCCGCCTACGCTCTCATGGTGTTTGTGCTTATTTACTCGCCGTGCATGGTGGTGCTGGCTGTTGTAAAACGGGAAACTAATTCCTGGAAATGGGCTGTTTTCAGCTCGGTATATTCAACAGCGTTGGCCTGGTTTATGGCTTTTCTGATCTATCAGGTGGGCAGCTTGCTTGGTTACTAAAGTAAAGGAGTGAGCGAAAATGGAAAAGATGTTTTTAGTTCTGATTGGCATACTGGCATTAGCTTATGTCGGCAGGATTGTCTGGAAGGAAATGAAAGGCGAAAGCCAATGCCATTGCTCCGGTGGCTGCGGCGGCGGTTGTCACAAGCAGGATAATTAGGAGTCGTTAATATACCCGGATTCAAGGCGGGTCAAACATATTATAACTGAGAATGATAGCCACTATACGTATGGAGGAACTGAAAGTATGATGCTAAGGTATGGACGGGTGAATCTGGGAATGGTGTTGTCGCTCTTAAGCAGCCTCTTGTCCCTGCCGTTTGGCAAACGCTATCATGTGGCGCTGGGCGTATGCTTTACACTATTAACAGCTGTTCATACCTGGCAGCATCGTAAACAGTTCGGGCATTATCTGCACAAGGAGAGGCAAAACATGGACTTATTCTCTCTGCCGGAAAGTCTTTTGGGTCCATCGGTCAAGGTTAAAATGTTTATGCAAAAAATTCAGGTGCTTCATTATATCCCCGGGCGCGTTCGGCTCTACTCACAGCATCTGATCAACAATCCAGAGGTAGTCCGCCAGGTAAGACAGCATTTGGAGAGTATGCCGGAAATCCGGGAATTCAAGCTTAACCCGGCTACCGGTTCTCTGCTTATTCAATACTCGCCTGAAGATGTGGCCCGCAATCCTTTTCTACGGGATGTAGAGCAACTGGTGGTCAAACAATATGGAAGGTGATAGAACATGACATATCTTACAGGATTGGCGTTAGGCATTTCCGCCGGGAAAAAAATTCATCAGCTTATGGCAGGCGGAGGCTTTACCCTGCTGCACGCTTTGCCTGGGAGAAGGCGTTACCGGCACGATGACTTGATGCATAACCGGGAACTGGCGCTGGAGTGGGAACAGCATCTGGCCCGGCTTAACGGTATGAGACGGGTTCAGGTAAATGCAGTTACCGGCACTATCTTGCTGGAGTATTCCTGTCAGGAGGAATACATTGATCTGGTCATGGACTATTTACAGCAACTGCACAATTTACCGGCGCCTAATGCGGATTATGGCAAGATTGGCATAAATATTCGCAGTTTATTCCGGCAAATGAACCGGACTTTATTTACTCATACCGGCCGCACCTTCGATTTGCGCACTGTGACGGCGCTGGCGATGCTTGTCAGCGGGGGCGCCAAAATCTGGACCCTTGGTCAGCGTCCTTCCGGCCCGCAGATGGTATGGTGGGCCTACTCGTTGCTGAAAGGGCGGTATTAATGGGGTATCAATATATTACGCTGCCGCTGCCGGCTGCCCTAACTTCCCGCCAAAAGGCGCTGCTGGAAGTTAGTGTCCGGCAGATTCCGGCAGTTGTCAGCGCTTGTGCCAGCGACCGTCACGGCCTGACCATATATTACCAGGGAAACTTGCCGGTGACAGAGATCACGGCCATGATCCGCAAGGTCAGTCCTGACCGGCGGCAAGCCGCTAGGATTTGCTTTAAGTCTGGCAGTGAAGAAACTTCAACTTTTACCGAATACCGGCGGGATGCCATTTTGGCCGGGGCCGGACTACTGGGACTGCAGCTATTACGGATGGCGGTGCCGGGAACTTTCACAACTTTATATCTGGCCCGTAGTGCCTTTGTTTTTTTTATTGCCCGCAAATTCATCGCCAGCGGCGTACGCTCGCTGGTAGTGGAACGGCAGCCTAATGCCGATACTCTTACCACAACGGCGGTAATGGCTTCGATATTGGGCGGCAAGCCGGAATCCAGCCTGACGCTGCTGGCGCTTTCCAATTTCGCCGAGATGCTTACTACCTATACGGCGGAAAGAGCGCGCAAGCATATTTCCAATTTGCTGCAATTGGATCAGCAGTATGTCTGGAAGATAGAAGCAGACGGCCATGAAGTACGGGTTGCTGTGGAAAGTCTGCAGCCAGGCGATAAGGTAGGTGTACACCTGGGCGAGAAAATCTGCGTTGACGGCCGGGTGCTGTCCGGAGCAGCCGCTGTAGACCAATCGTCCATTACCGGCGAATACATCCCGGCTGAAAAAGGTCAGGGAGATTATGTATACGCAGGTACCGTACTGCAAAATGGCTTCCTGGAAATTGTCGTTGAAAAAATGGGTGATGACACTGCGCTGGCCCGGATTGTGCATATGGTCGAAGAGGCGCAGACCCGCCGTGCGCCTGTGCAGAATTTCGCTGACCGTATGGCCAATATGCTTGTGCCGATTTCCTTTATTGCCGCTGGCCTGGTATACGGAGCCACCAAGGACTGGCAGCGGGTACTTAATATGCTGTTTATTGATTTTTCCTGCGGGCTTAAGCTTTCAACGGCTACAGCCATCTCAGCCGCTATAGGCCGGGCGGCCAGCCGGGGCGTACTGGTCAAAGGCGGCAACTATGTTGAGGCGCTGGCAGGCGTCGATACCGTTGTTTTGGACAAGACCGGTACTATTACGATCGGCAAGCCGCAGGTGGTGACTGTCAGAACTACGGCAGGTATTTCCGAGCGTGAACTGCTGCTATTGGCAGCTTCGGCGGAACTCCATTCAGCGCATCCGTTAGCATGCGCTGTGCTGGAACATGTGGAATGCCAGGGCTGGGTTATCCCGCCGCATACTACCACGGAAACTATTGTCGCCAGGGGCATACTGGCAGAAGTCCCCAATTTTGAGGATATTCGCGGCGGAAAGATTCTGGTGGGCAGCTGGCGATTTATGGAGGAGCAGGAGGTCGACTGCCGGGGCTTTGAAGATCAGACAAGCGCTGAACGCGGCTATAATCTGGTTTATGTGGCCCGAGACCGGAATTTACTTGGCGTATTGGTGGTCAGCGATCCTATACGCCCTAATCTCAAAAAGACTATTAATCAATTACGTCGTCAAGGAGTGGACGAAGTCGTCATGCTTACCGGCGATACTGAACTGGTGGCCAAGCATGTGGCCAATGTTCTTGACATTGACGCTTACCATGCCGAGGTGCTGCCGGAGGATAAAGCCACTCTGGTTAACCGGCTGCGGCGGCGGTCGCAGGTGCTGATGGTTGGCGACGGGGTCAATGATGCGCCGGCGCTGGCGTTCGCCGATGTTGGCGTGGCGATGGGCGGCAGGCGTACCGATATTGCTGTCGAATCAGCGGCGATTACTATCAATTCCGAAGATCCGTTAGTATTGTCTGAAGTGGTTACTCTTGGCAAACGAACCATGAAAATTGTCCAGCAAAATTTTACGGCAACCATTGCCGTAAATACGGCCGCTATGCTCTTAGGCGCAATTGGCCGGACTAATCCTATGATCTCAGCTTTGATTCACAATGCAGCCACTATTGGGGTTGTGCTGAACAGCACCCGGATTCTGATGGCCGGGAGAAGGACAAGCAGAGCTTATTACAAATAAGGGGAGGAGGTGAAACTATGTTTACAAGAAGTGATTTTTGGATAGGTCTGGTTGTTGGTACGATCGCCGGCGCATTTGGCTATAAGCTGTTGAGTGAACAACAGGCTATGCGCGCAATGTCGCCGTCAATGCCGATGCCTGCTGCACAAGGGGTGGGCGAAATCCCGGTCGATGAGCTTATGCGTCAAAAAGAACGCTTGGAAGACTTAATTGCAGAGCGTCAGGTAGGTGCGGGTAAAGCATAATTGATAACCGGCAAAAACTGCGTTATATGAACAAAGTCCAACCGCTTATTTATGAGAGGTTGGACTTTGTTTGACTGCAATATTTATCTTTCTATTTTGAAGGTATTGTCGGCAGGATGCCAGCCTTTTTTACCGATAAAGATCTGTTTTTGCGGCATATCTGCTCCGTCCTTGTAGAGGGAAAACTTGACGCTTTCGCCACCACGAACTTTAAAGTCTATTCCATCCAAGCCGCGGTCACTTGCGAAGCGGAAGCGGATGGTTTTTTTGTTACGGTCTACTTTGAGGTAGTCGCCATTCTCCAGGTATCTTTCTTCTACACTATGAAACCGGCCATCTGTTTTAATTACACCGGAGATAACATGCCGGCCCCTGCTGGCAGCGGTAAGATGAAACTCATTGTTGTTATCGTGCCAGACAACAACCCCCTGGGAATAGGCTACGCCAGGCAGATAGGGGGGGCGGCCTTCTGACCGTTCGCTCCAGGCAAAGGCGTTGCCTGTTAACATGACGAGAATAAAAGTGGTTGCGATTAATAACCGTAACTTCTTCATTGCGATAACTCCTTTTGATGGATTTGGTACCATTCTAACCCAAGTTTATGACAAAAATGTGACAACGGTTTTTGCCAGGTCAGGATTCTTTTAAGTACCCGCGTCCATAAGCTGAAAGCTAAGCGGCGTATCCGGTCACGCGGATACGCCGCTTAGCTTTCAAGGAGTTATTTCGTTAATATACCTGAAAATGCCGTCAATAGCCTTCGAATACGTCTTTCCCGCCAGTCCTACAATGAATTGGCAGTCCGTACTATTACATGCGCTTTCACCACTGCAGTATTTTGTTAAGATTTCACTCCTAGGCCGGTTTTCCTGTTTGTCTAAGACATAGGCTGAGAGCTGCTGGGCAACTTCTTTGCCGGTCAGGGAGCAAGTGGTGATTCTATTGATGGTAATGGTTTCACGCATCTGTCATTCCCCCATAAGCATGTTATATTTTTCAAATATAACAAAAAAGCAGTAAGGGAGATAGTCAGTTTATGTTAAAATACGGTTAATTTTATGTTTCCGCAAGTGTATATGTCAGGCCCAAAAAATACCTTGTGCTTCCTACTAAGAGTAAGTACAAGGCATCTCTTGGCCGCAGCCGTTTCTGCTGCTCTTATTTAAACTCGCAAAACTGTGCATCACTAAGATAAATCCAATCATGGCCTACCTTCTGAAATAACCGCAGGCACGCATCATTATCCGATACAACTAATGTAACGGCGTTTGCGGCCAGAGGCGTTTTCTGGGTATTCTTTTCAACTTCTTCAATTACTTTTTTCAGTTGATCCAAATAGAGTGTAAAGGTTCTGTCCATTAGACACCCTCCTGTACTAAAATAAGCTAATGGAATAGGGGCTGGCAAGGTTATCCTATAATCATTATAGCAAAAAACACAGAAGTTTATAATTATTTCGTTGAATAATTCTGCGACAGTTAACTGCAAAAAAATATACGTCACCCAAGGAGTCTTTAAGAATGTAAGAATCTGCCTGTTGTTGACTTTGCCGGAAGGAATATCGGCGCAGAAGATAGTCCTGGCGGCTGAAAAAAGCGGCGTATTGTTAACCCCTGGCACGGCCTTTTTTTCCCGGCAGGCGCCGGACCGCTTTATCCGCTTAAGCTTTGCTGTAGCTTGCTCTGAGGAAATACTGCAGGGAGTTAAGCTGGTGGGGGAAATAATACAAGCCGAACTGGCTAAAATTTATTAAGGCGGGGAGAAATCTTTAGTGGCTTTTCCCACGGCTTTCATACTATAATTTTGCTAGAGAATACAATAGGAGGAACAATATGCAAAAACCGAAGACCGTATTACATATTTTATTTTTGGTTATTGTTCTACTACTCGGAACTTCATCGCCGCTGTTTTCATCCCTGGCGGTCGATGCTGCCGGTACACCGGACCACATTAGACTGACCTGGGCGGCTGAACCTGCTGTAACCCAGACTATAACCTGGCGCACAGGTGCGGCTACCGTCAATGGGCAGGTACAGTATGCCGAGGCAGCTCGCTTTGGGCAATTTCCCCAGAAATCAATCACTGTTTCCGCCGAGGTGGAAGGCCTTACGACAAATTTGGGAGATGTGGCGACACATTCAGTTACGCTGACGGGTCTTAAGCCAGACACGCGCTATGTCTACCGGGTTGGCGGGCCGGAAGAATGGAGTCCGCCGTATTATTTCACGACAGCCCCAGGCACGGTCCGTCCCTTTAAATTCCTTATATTCGGCGACTCGCAGAGTGTAAACTACGGGGTCTGGCGGACAACCGCCTACAATGCCTACCAGACCAACCCCGACGCCGCTTTCTTTACCAACGTGGGTGATCTTGTTGACGTTGGGCAGGATTATGCCCAATGGCAAAGCTGGTTTAACGGCGCCCAGGGGATGATCGAGACAATCCCGGCTATGCCGGTAACCGGCAATCATGAGTGTTATACACCCAGCCGGTCGATGTCCCGGCCTGTGCTGTTTACATCCCAGTTCAAGCTGCCGTTAAATGGCCCGGACGGGTTAAAGGGGCAGGTATACTCCTTTGATTATGCCAATGTGCATTTTGTAATGCTTGACAGCCAGCAAAGCGAGCAGGGGCGATTTATGCCTAACATGCTTGAGGACCAAAAGGTCTGGCTGGAAAAAGACCTGCAGGCTACCCAGAAAAAATGGAAGGTGGTTTTTCTGCACCGGCCATTATATAATAATAAGCCGGGTGAAGGCGATGGTAATATCCGCCGTACGTTTGCCGGAATCTTTGACAAATACCATGTTGATGTGGTTTTTACCGGCCATGATCACGCTTACTCCCGTACTTACCCGCTCTTCGGGGGGCTGAAGGCGGACAGTCCGGCGCAGGGTACGGTATATGTGGCTACAGGCCGCAGCGGTACCAAAACCTACCCGAATATTATCGCTAAAGAGTGGCACGAGTTTTTTTACAATCCAGCCGTTGAACCAAACTATCTGGCAGTCGAAGTGAATGGAAGCTCGCTTAAAGTCAAGGCGTTTAAACAAAGTGGCGATTTGGTGGACGCCTGGGAAATTCATAAGCAATAAAGAAAAACAGGACCGAAACGGCAATTGCCCATTTTCGGTCCTGTTTCTTTATCCTGATAGAAAGTATAGCTTCCGCCTGGATAAGGGCACATCGGCCGTCACCTTCGTCAAAGACTCGGTGCAAGCCGTGTTTGCTTTATTCGGCGCTGAACATTTTGTCCAGTAAGTTAGAGGCCTGATCGTGAGGAATACCTTTTACAAGCACAACCTCACTAATTAAAATCTGCCGGGCGTTATCAAGCATGTTTTTATCTGCCATGCCCAGTTTCCGCTTGGTTTTGATCCTGAGCAGATCCCGTATGACCTCAATTTCCTCATGGATGTTGCCGCTCTTTATTTTGCTTAAATTCAAGCGTTGTCTTTGAGTATCGTTCATTGCTGTATCTGTTTCGCCGTCGTGAAAAGAACTAAGCACTGCATCGAGTTTGTCGGGGTCTACGACTGGACGCATTCCGAGCTTCTCCGTCTTGTCAAAGGGGAGCATTACCTGCATGTTCCTGTGAGGTATATTTACAACATAGTATAGTTGCGTTTGCCCGAAGACTTCTTTTTCTTCGATCTTCTCAATAATACCTCCACCATGCATAGGGTAGAAAATCTTATCACCAATTTGAAACATGAAGTCACCCCCTAGTTCCGATACTGTACAGTATACCACATTATTATATAAATATCAACTAAAGCAATTATTATATCACCGGGATTAAATCACGTCAATATATTATGAAAATTTTACTGTCAAAATTCAGAAATGACGCATAATTTCTTGTGGTATGTTTATTAGTCTTTGGATTGGAGCTCGGTTTTGGTGATAAAGTTAATAAAGGCTTTGGCTGCATTAGACAGATAGCGGTTTCGATTCCAGGCCAGAACAATTTCAAAATAGATGGGCTCGGCCAAAGGACGGCTTTGTATGGTTGGATGACGCTTGGTGATAGCATCAAACAGGAAGGCAACCCCTACCCGCTGTTCGATCAAACCAATAATCGTTTCAATTTGACTTGAGGAAAAAACAATATTGGGGCTAAACTGGAGTTTTTCACATTCTGTCATGATAATTTTCCTGATAGAGGTATCTTCTTTTAAAAGAATAAAGGGCTCTGTGCTAAGTGCGCTGAAAGGGATGCTTGGTAACTTGACAAGTGGGTGGGCGGGGTGCAGGCATACCCGAATTTGTCCTGAAGTGATGGGGAGAAGCTCCAGTGAGGGGGAAGTGGTTGATTTCGTAATAATGCCGATATCAATTTTTCCTTGTTCGATAAGTTTTTGTACCGATAAGGAACCGCCCTCGATGGCGCTCAGTTCCAGCAGTGGGTACTGCTGACGGAACTGGGCAAAAATGTAGGGAAAGAGAAAAGCTCCAATCATGGGGGGAATGCCAATCTTGATAGAGCCCTTTTGCAGCAGGCGTAAATCTCTCATTTCTGTAACCGAATCGTAGATACGGGTAAGAATTTCATTTACTCGCTGAAAAAAAACCAGGCCTTCGGAGGTGAGGATAATTTGCCGTTGACTGCGGTCAAACAGCTGCACACCAAGTTCCTCCTCTAGCTTTTGAATGGCGATGGAGACAGAGGGCTGTGCCACGTTTAGCTGTTCTGCCGCTTTGGAAATGCTTTTTAAACGGCTGGCCATTTGAAAGTATTCTAATTGTCGTAAATCCATGAATATCTCCTTGTATAGTTTTTATATATGTTAAAATAGAAAATCAATATTTTTAATTTATATATATTAAGGCTATAATATAGTCAAACGACAGGTTTGCCAACCGGCAATACAATAAGGAGGAAAAGAAGATGGAAAGACAAGGTAATCCAGGAATCATAAATGATACCAATACCTTTTTTGATACAAAAACAGAAGAACAATACACCGATGGCTTCTTTGGGAAAAAGCATATGGTGGCGCTGGCGGAGGCTGAGACCTTGCTGCGGCCTGAATATCATAACAGTATTATGGATAGCCTCAACTGCGGTAAACTAAGCAAGCTGATTTATTTTCTTAAAAGCGGGAGCGCCTATATCTTATTGTACTATACTTATGTGGCAAGTGTAGTAAATTAGTAAAAGTTTTCTTCGATTACTCTTATAGGAGAGGAGCAGACAGAATGAATAATAAGACGATAAGTATCAAGCTAATACTGGAAAAAATGCAGGATGACACTAATTGCGGCAAACTTCGAAAACTAATTTTAACACGATATTCAATTCTGGGAGGCTATCGCTGTGAGATTCTTGATTGGGACGAAATCTATATTTAAGAGTAGAGCCTGAACCTTGGTAAAGATGCCGGTTCAGGTTATTTTTTTGTCTTTGATTGACGGAATCAAAAAAAGATTAAAAATAATTAGATAAGTCTGAAGGATTTTATGGATAGATATAGAATACAACTTGTGTAGACAAGTACGCAACTATTCAATGTCAATTGCCCTGCTATAAAATAAAAGAAAAGAGGGAAACCAAATGTCAACAGAAATTCAAAAGTTGTATGACGAAAGACTGGGCCGGTACCAGGCAACTATTGCATTAGAACCAACTGACAGAATTCCTATTGCCTCGGGTTCTTGCTATCTTGCTGAAGTATACTCCGGCGCTACCAACCAGGATATTATCTATGATCCTGCTAAGTGGCTGCAGGCCGAGATGGCCTTTATCAAAGATTTTCCGGAAGTGGATGCGCTGAGGGATAACCGGGTCTGGGCGCCGCTCTATGATGCTGTAGGCTGCAAGACGTACAAGCTGCCTGGCCGTGATTTGCCTGCTACCCAGCAATTCCAGTTTGTTGAGGAAGAATATATGCAGGCCGATGAGTACGAATTTTTAATCAAGAATCCCGGTGCATTTATGTTGGAGAAGTTTTTACCAAGGGTGCTTGGTGAATATGGCGGGCAGGATGCCAATCGTTCGCATATGGCCTTCCTGAAAGCTGGCATGGCTTCGCAAATGATGGCTGATATTATGCGCAACCGTTCCATCCAATTGCAGACTGTGTGCGGTATGCCGCAGCCAACCACCGGTGCGTTTGTCGCTCCCTTTGACGTGCTGGGCGATGTGCTGCGCGGCTTGAAGGCCGCATTAATGGATACCTACCGCCGGCCTAAGCTGGTGTTGGAAGCCTGCGATGTGCTTGTCGACATTATGGTGCGGTTTGCGCTCTCGACAGCCGATCCGCTGAGACGTTATCCCATCTTTGTTCCGACTCATAAAGCCTGCTTTATGTCACCTAAACAGTTTGATACCTTTTACTGGCCATCCTTTAAGCGGGTATTGGAAAGATTAATTGATGCCGGCTACACGGTACGGGCTTACCTGGAGGGTGACTGGAGCCAGCATTGGCACCACTTTAATGAGCTGCCCAAAGGAAAAGTATTGTGTGATATTGATACCCAGGGCGATATCTTTAAAGCCAAAGCCGATTTTGGTCAGCAACAGGCTATTTCCGGCGGCATTCCTGATTCCACCTTTATCCTGGGAAGCACCGCGGAAGTAACTGAACGGGTTCAGCATTTATGCGAAACAGTTGGCAAAGGCGGCGGCTTTATTATTAACGGCGGCTGCAATATTCCGTATGACACCAAGCCGGAAAACTTCCGGGCTATGATTGACGCCATTATGAAATACGGTTGGTATGATAAGAATATTAAACCTGTACCGAAAGCTGCACCTGAACCCAGGGCGGCTATTGATGCCCTTGCCAAACAGTATCGCGTTACTCCCTGGGAAGTCAGAAGCAAGGAAATCGGCGGCGTAATGGGTAACGAGGCCCTGATTCAAAAGCCGTGGGATAACCTGGAGGCTATGGCCTTTAACTGGCTCTGGACCTGGTCAATGTAAAAAGAATAGATGTAAAAATACAACAACGGAGGGGTACATCATGGGACAAATAGCAGAAGCGTTGCGTGATCTTGATGAGGAGAGAGTAAATGAATTAGTGGATGAGGCGGCTAAAAGCGGTCAGTCAGCCCTGGCGATTATCGGCGAATGCAATGCCGGTATGGTGGCTGTCGGTGATTTGTTTTCTCAAAACCAGTATTTCTTGAGTGAGCTTATTTATTCAGGAGAAATTCTTACCGGTGTGATGACCAAACTTGAGCCGCTGCTGCAGGGAACCAGCGCCGCCGAATCCGCCGGCAAAGTAATTGTCGGGACCGTAAAAGGCGATATCCACGATATCGGTAAAAACATTGTCATCAGCCTGCTGCGCGGCTCAGGCTTCGAAGTAATCGATATGGGCGTTGACGTGGCTACCGAAGAATTTGCCAAGAAAGTCGCGGAAACTGGCGCCAAGGCGCTGGGTTTATGCGCACTCTTGAACTTTACTTATCCGGAAATGAAAACGGTTGTCGAGTCACTGCAGGCAGCCGGGATAAGAAATTCTGTACAGGTTATCATTGGCGGCGCTCCCTGCAACGACCAGGTACGGGAATATGCCGGCGCTGATTTTTATGCACCCGATGCCCTGGCTGCCGTCAATATCTGCAAAAAGATTTACCAGTAAGTATTTTAACAGGCAATCATGCGGCAAAGCCGGCTGATTGCAATTATAAAGGGAGGTTACGCGCTTGATTATTATCGGTGAAAAAATAAATTCCACCAAAAAGTCAATTGCGAAAGCTGTTATCGAGCGGGATGCCGCATACATTCAGGAGGAAGCGCGCAAACAACAGGCGGGTGGAGCCACTATCCTTGATGCGAACTGCGGCACGCTGGATGCCGCTGTGGAGCCGGAAGCCCTGGAATGGCTTGTCCAGACCATTCAGGCCGCTGTTGACTTGCCACTGTGCATTGACAGCCCAAATCCGGCCGCGCTGGCGCGTGGTCTGGCAGTATACAAGGGAAAACCCCTGATTAACTCTATCAGCGGCGAAACTGAACGATTCAAGCAGGTATTGCCGCTGGTAAAGCAGTACAATGCGGCGGTTGTTGCCTTATGCATGGATGACCGGGGGATTCCGGCGGTTTTTGAAACATCGGCTGAAGTCGGGGTTAAGCTGGTACAGGATCTTCTCAATGAGGGAATTGCCGTAGATGATATTTACTTTGATCCGCTGCTCAGGGCAATCGCCACTGATACGGCGGCGGCGACAGACTGCTTTAAACTTATGGCGCTGATTGCGAATAAATTCCCTGGTATTCATATTACTTGCGGCTTAAGCAATGTATCGCACGGCTTGCCGGAAAGAAAACATTTAAACCGGGCATTTATGGTACTGGCTATGGAGCATGGCATGGATGCGCCGATTATTGATCCTACCGATCCGGTAGCTATGGCGCTGGTATATGCCGCCAACACCCTGCTCAATAAAGATAAACGCTGCATCCAATACACTCGTGCTTACCGCCAGGGCAAACTAACAATCTAATTTTATCCGTCGACTAACCTTCAGATGGGGCTAAAACCCCACCTGAAATTAAGTCTGCTTTATAGCTTTGCATTTGTTCAAAGGTGTTTATGGAAGGGGCTGATCTGAACCATTTGGATCAACCCTTCCGGTCTAAGGAGGGCCAGCAATGGTTGGCCACGTCCAAAAAGAAGACTACAGTCAATAACGCTAGGCAGTACTGGCTCTTAGGCTTGCCAGCTTTGTGCTGACATTACTGACGTCGGCTCGCAGGTTACATTGCCTATGCTCAATATGGCCGGCTTTGTGTATGGTTTTTGCCCGTCATGCGCCAGTCAGCGTAGAAGGCAGGAATATAAGGAAGAAATTTACTTAAATTGCGGTATAAGGATATTGTTGAGAAGGGAAAAATTCTGTGGCGTAGAATTGAGATAAATATCAATGAAGCTTATCGTAAGGTGGATTGCAGTACTATATGGATAGGATCAACAAAAATTCTTTTACACCGCCCTTCTATCAATTAGCCACAATATTAGAGAAAAAGATATTGGGCGGGGAGCTTAAACCGGGAGAGCCGCTGCCGTCAGAGAATGATCTTGGCCGCGAATATGAACTGAGCCGGACGACTGTCCGTAAATGCCTGAGCCTGTTGGCTGAGCGGGGATTAATCAGTGCGCAGCAGGGGCGCGGTACTTTTGTTTCCCGGCCGTCGCTGGATCGGGCCCTGTTTGTTATGGAAGAATTTAATGTGCATATGGCCCAGGAGGGCAAACAAACAGGCCAGCGGCTGATTCATGTCCGGTTTCGTAAGGAGCTTCCTGAATTTGCGCTGAATTTGGGTATGACAACCGATGATGGTATTTTGTATTACTGCCGGCTGTTATTGGCCGACGAGGAGCCAGTTGCTGTGGAGCATAAATATATGCGCTACAAGAAAGGCCGGCCAATTTTGGAAAACGAGTTTCAATATAAGGCCTTTTCCGAGATTATTGCCATTCATACCGACTTTTTGCCGGTGAGAAGTCAGGCAACCCTAACGGCCGAGAGTGCGGCCGATTTTGACGCAAGATTCTTGCAAATAGCGGCAGGTACGCCTGTGCTAAAACTGCAGCAGGTTCTCTACACCGGTGACAACAAACCGGTTGGTATTGGGGTTTTTTATTATCGTCATGACAGATATTCCTTAGTCTCAGATATCCAACCGCTGAAGGGGGAACGATAAGCTTGTTAGAACTTCTGGCCAATGCCATTAGTGAGCTTGATGAACCGCTCGCGCTCGACCTGGTCAAAAAAACTCTGGATTCTGACATTTCACCTTTGGATATTGTCGAGGAATGCCGCGCCGGTTTAGTCGCCGTAGGGGAACGGTATTCCCGCGGCGAATATTTCTTAGGTGATTTAATCCTATCCTCAGAGATTTTTTCGCAGATTATGGAGTTGATTGGGCCGGTGGTAGAGACAGCGGAAAAGAAACCGGTCATTGGTAAGATTGTTTTTGGCACAATTGAAGGCGATATTCACGATATTGGTAAAAATCTGGTAGGCTCCTTACTACGCTGCTATGGTTTTGAGGTCTATGACCTGGGCGTGGATGTGCCGCCTGATAAATTCATGCTGGCGCTTACGGAATCAGGCGCCTCTATATTATGTTTGTGTACACTGCTTTCACCCGGTTTTGAGGCGTTAAAACGGACGATTCAATTGGTGCGCCTTATTGAACGCAACTCCAGGGTAAAAATTCTCATCGGCGGCCTAGTCAACGAAAAAGTACGGGAATATACCGGTGCGGACGCCTGGGTTGACGATGCGCGGCGGGGAGTGGAGATATGTCTGAATTGGAGCAAAGAAACAGCCAGATAATTCTCGAGTTTCAGCCTGCCGGCAAACGGGTGCAGGCCTTCGCCGGCCAGACCATTCTGGAAGCGGCGCAGGGACTGGATTTATTTGAAGATGGCATAAATGCCCCGTGCGGTGGCCAGGGACTATGTGGCCGGTGTCTGGTGCGGCTGGTACAGGGGGAATTATCGCCGCCGACAGTCCTGGAAGAGCAAAGGATCACCGGCGAACGCCTGGCGGCGGGGTATCGCCTGGCCTGTCAGGCTAAGCTGGCCGGTTTCTGCAAAATTGAGATTCCGGCATCGTCTGTGATTGGCCGGCAGCAACTGCAGGTGGACGGCAACCGGCCGGCTTTTATTCCGGACTGTCCCAGTAAGCGGTATAGTATTTCCGGTTTGCGTCCGGCAAGCATCCGGTATCCCTATTCTTTGTGGGGGCAGCTTATAAAAGGTCTCGAGGAGCAGCACGGGCTGACAGGTATCAAAGTTGACCTGGATGTGCTACGGCGCATTGACCCGATCGTAGCTGATGAGTCAATGGCCGTCACTGTTTTTCAGAATCGAATTGTGGATGTGGGTACACCGCAGGCAGCTTGTGAACCGCTTGGACTGGCCGTAGATCTGGGAACAACCAAAATTGCGGCTTTTCTTATGCGTCTGGATACCGGAGAAATGCTGGATTCCGAAGGCCTGTTAAATCCGCAGATCGCCTTTGGGGAAGATCTCATGAGCCGGCTTGCTTATGCCATCGGCGATAAGAAACAAGTCGGCCAGATGGCCGCTGCCGCTGCCGGCGGTATCAATGAGCTGGCGGCAATACTGGCCAACAGGCAGGGAGTGGAAGTTGCCCGGATTAGCCGGGCGGTGATTGTCGCCAACACGGCTATGCATCATTTATTACTGGGTTTGCCTGTCAGACAACTCGCATTTTCGCCTTATGTTCCGGCAGCTGTTCTGCCTGTTGAGACTATGGCCGAAAGACTTGGTCTTAATTTGGGCAGTCAGGCTCAGGTTTATATGATGCCGCCGGTAGGCGGTTTTGTCGGCGGCGATCATGTGGCTATGATTCAGGCCAGCGGTATTGCTGAGGCAGACGGGATTGTGCTGGGCATTGATATTGGCACAAATACCGAAATTGTTTTAGCCGTTAACGGCAGGATGGTTTCCTCCTGTTCCTGCGCTTCCGGACCGGCCTTTGAAGGGGCGCACATCAGTCAGGGAATGCGGGCCGTTAATGGCGCCATCAGTGAGGTAAACTTCAGACAGCAGGGGCAGGAGGTGCTTTGGCGGACAATTGGCAATTACCCGCCCATTGGTTTATGTGGATCCGGTCTTATCGACCTGATTGCCGAACTCCATCAGGCGGGTGTTATTGCGCCTAACGGCAGGCTCAATCCTGCCCATTGCCGCGTTCGGACAGAAGAAGGCCAGGCGCCTGAATTTGTGGTTGTTGAAAGGCCGGCGAGCGGCTGTGAGCGGGATATTGTCCTTACTCAGAAAGATATTGGTGAAATTCAACTGGCAAAAGCAGCTATCGCCAGCGGCGTCAGTATATTGCTAAGCACACTGGGAGTAGAGCTTTCGGCAGTCGACAAGGTCGTTATTGCCGGGGCTTTTGGGTCTTTTCTGCGCTTGGAAAGCGCCATTGCCATCGGTATGCTGCCTGATTTGCCGCTGGAACGATTCACCCAGGTCGGCAATGCGGCCGGTGTCGGCGCTTGTATGACGCTGGTTTCAGACAGCGAACGCCGGCGAGCCGAAAGTCTCGCCGGCAAGATTGAGCATTTGGATCTGGCTGTACTGCCTGCGTTTAAAAGAGAATTTGCCAAAGCGTTAAAGTTCCCGTGCTTGCGGTAATAGAGGAGGGCAATATGGACCAGCGAACGAGAATCAGGGCGGCAATAAACCGCTTGCCTGCAGATCAGATTCCCTGTGCGGAACTGGTTATAACCGACGAAATTATCCGGGCCTTGTGCGGCCAACCGGTTATCGAGTTTGACCATCGCCTGGAATTTGTCCAAACCATGGGGCTGGATGCCATCTGCCTGCATCCTTGCGCTCCTTTATCGCCCCAGGAAAGTTTGGTGCAAGGGGAACTGGTATTTAACGATTTGCCCGGATGGATTGAGAGTGATTTATTCACTTTCGCCGTCCTGGACGGGCCTGTTGGCTGGAGCGGCAAACTCTTAAGCTTTGAGGACATGATGCGCAATCTGGTGCGCGGCAACAGTGAAATGGCGGCTATCGTCGCGGCTGTTGAGAAGCTTAACTTAGCTGCCATGGAACGACTGGCCGGCGGTGGGGTTAACGGGATATTGCTGGCAGATGACATTGCCTTTAATCAAGGGGTTATAGCCCGTCCGGCTTTGCTGCGCTCCTTGTTGTTTCCGTCATATGCCCGCCAGGTTGAGTATGCCAAAAAGTTGGGCTTGCCGATTTTCTTTCATTCGGACGGCAATCTGACGGCAGTGCTGGATGATATTGTGGCTGCCGGTTTCGACGGTCTGCAGTGTATTGAAAAACTGGCCGGCATGGATATCGGCGACATAAAAAGCCGATATGGACACAAATTATGCCTGTGGGGAAACCTGGATCCGGCTGAATTGCTAAGTACACGCAGTTCAGCTGAACTTGCCAGCCATGTTGAACAGATTATCCGGGACGGCGGCAGCGGCGGCGGACTGATCTTCGGGACTAGCAGCGGTCTTTTTGACAGAATGAATCTGGATAGTATCAGGACAGTATATAAGGTGGCAAAAAGTACTGTGATTTAAACCGAAAATGGAATCTACTACAGATCCTATTTTATCCTGTGGCTAACCGCTCTAAGACTCCCCCTTCTGTAAGTGGGAGTAAGAGCGGATAAGTTCCAGGATAAGGGCAACTTAGCTTCAGATGGGGTTAAAGCCCCATCTGAAGCTAAGTTTACTTTATTATGAGACACGTGAAGAAATGGCCGGAGCCCGTCATGGGCTCCGGCCATTTGTATTTCGGCTTTTAGCTAGAGGTTACCTATTTTTGATTGGGTCGCGTCCGGCAACGTACATATTCGTGCCACGTTATTCAGGCGGCAGTGAATTAAACTTTGAAGGTTGCCACTGATGACTGAAGTTCAGAAGCTATTTGTGCCAAAGCCTGGCTGGAAGAGGCAATCTCCTGCATAGATGCTGATTGCTCTTCTGTCGCTGCTGAAACGGTCTGCGCCTCGGCGGCGTTTTCCCTGCTGATGCTATCCACCTGCCGGACAGCGGAAACCATAGCGTGGCTGCCGGCCGCAAGCTGGTCGATAAATTCGGTTATATTCTGGATTTGTGAAGAAAGTTGTTCGACAGCATCGGCAATTGTCTTAAAGGTGTTTCCGGCTGTTACAACTACTTCAATACCTGTTTGTACTCCATTGGTATTATTTTGCGTAACAGCGATGGCCTGAGTCATGTCAGTTTCATTCTTTTGGATAAGGCTGGCAATTTTTTGTGCCGCCTGGTTGGATTCTTCCGCCAGCTTGCGGACTTCTTCGGCGACAACTGCAAAGCCGCGGCCTGCTTCTCCGGCTCTGGCAGCCTCTATGGCGGCGTTGAGCGCCAACAGATTGGTTTGTCCGGCTATTGCGGAAATCAGGGTAACAATTTCGCCGATTTCGCGCGAGCCTTGTGCAAGATTGCCAATGGTTTTTTGGATTTCTTCAGATTCTGTCCCGATAATTTTCATTTGATCGCTGACTTTGTTAATCGCCTTTCGTCCTAGTTCCGCGGACTCGGCTGTATCACCGGCGATACGCGTGATCTGTCTGCCGGTTGTTGCAATTTGCTCGATGCTTGCTGACATTTGGTCTACAACGGAAGACATGTTGGTTACTGCAGTTGCTTGTTGATCTGAACCTGCGGCGATATGGGTGATGGAATCAGCCACTTGGTTGGCGGCGTTGGCCGATTGCTGCGCGCTGGCGGTTAGTTCTTCACTGGAAGCTGCCACCGTTTCCGCCTTGGATTGTACTTTTTCGACCAGATTGCGCAGTTTGCCGGCCATTTGCCCGAAAGCCGCCGACAGCTGCCCAATCTCGTCTTTGGAGTGAATCCGGTTTGCACGGTGTCTTAGGTCGCCCTCGGCCAGCAGGAGTGCTTCATCCCGGATTTGGACGATTGGCCGGGTAAACCGGATACTGATATATACCACAAGTAAAGCTCCGAGCAGTATGCAGATGACGGCTGCCATAATCAAAATTGTGCTCAGTGTTGCCACGGCGCGGGTCGCTTCGGTTTCTGGCGCGGTTACGATCATAAGCCAGCGCTGACCGCCGGGAAGATCGATCGGTGTAAAAACACTCAGCAGAGATGTATTGGTAAGCGTATAGGTTCCCCGTACCTGCGTTCCGGTCTCACCGGCAGCCTTAAACAGTGTAATCAAGCGCTCATCCAGTTCGCCGCTGCCCAGATTAAGCTCAGGGTTGATTTTTTTATCCAGCATGTTTAATTTTCCGACAAACTCCGGTTTAGCGCCATGCGCGAGGATCATGCCTAAATCGTCGGCAATCATACCATAGCCGCTGTCCAGAAAGCTAAGGTCTTTGACAACGGCGTTCAATTTGGTGAGTGGAACGGTGCCTACCAACACGCCGTTTAGTTTACCGTTATCCAGTACTGGTACCGAAACAGTAACCGACAGCAAGCCTGTGGCTTTTAAAATCATGGGGTCCGATATGACAGGTTTTTGTGTCTGGACTACTTTTTTGAAATAATCGCGGTCGCCCAGGTATACAGTGTCGCCGGCGGCACGTATAGAATTGCCGTCAGAAAAAACAAAGTTGAAGCCCTGAAACCTTTCGTTGCGTTTTAACGCTTCCGCCATGGCGGTGACGATTTGCTGCCGGTCGTTGCCGCTCCGGACATAGGGATTATTGGCTAAGTCCTGAAGATATATGACCAGTTCATGGATGGAAGCCTGAACGCGCTGGGAGTAATCAGTGCCGATTGCCGCCGCCGTCTCATCGATACTTTTGGAAAGTGATTGTTTGGCGAAGTAATAGCTCAGTCCGGTTAAGAGACTTAGCGATACTACCATGAGCGTAAGGATAATGATCAGCAGACGGACGCGAATACTAGATAAATTAACTTTCAAGATATTTACCTCCCGTATACTTAAGCTTATAGTGCGTACATAATCTTATTTCGCAAGATTATGCAGAAAAATGACATCAATCTATAGACAGACTGATGTCACAAATTCACAGTTAAATGCAACTTGGCAGTCAATAGATTATATCTTTAGACCCATAGCTTTGCGTCCTTATCTTTCGATAAGTTTGCCAATATGTATATTTTTTTGTAAACCAATGTCATTTTTTATAATCTTATTATTTTTCTTACAATTATGCAAGGCCGGTAGATATACTTTTAACCTATATAATCTATAGGTATACCGCTATATTTGCTTTGACGCAAAATAACCACATAGGATAAACCTATATAATTTATAAACATTATAGTATTAGATCTATGCGCTCCTTTATGATATAACTTGATTAAAAGATTAAAAATGCTGAATATACTGAAAAACGAACACTGTATTCCTGACGTTGCCCTTGCGCTTAGTAATTTAAAAAAGGAGCGATCAATATGGTTTGTACGTCACTACGGGACTGGCTGGCCTTTCTGGAGCAAGAGACCTATTTGAAAACGGTGACAAAAAAAGTTAACCTACAACACGAGCTGGCTGCCCTCGGTAAAAAGGCGGATGGCAAATATGCATTAAAATTCACCAACACTGGCAGGGACATGCCTGTTGTCACCGGCTTTGCCGGGAATCGGGCTTTGATGGCTAAAGCAATGGGGGTTGAAGTTGAAAAAGCGGCAGAGCATTTTTCCTGGGCGCAAACCAACCCTCTGGACTGCACTCTTGTCGGTAAAGACAAGGCGCCGGTGAAAGAATGCATTACCTTTGATGTGGACCTTGCCAAGCTGCCGATACCTGTGCATCATGAAAAAGACAGCGGTGCGTACATTACAGCGGCGCTCCTGATCGCCAAAGACCCGGAGACCGGCGCGCGCAATGTTGCCATTCACCGGCTGCAGGTTACCGGACCTAACCGTCTCGGTGTTTTAATTTTGCCCCGCCATCTGGCCCACTTTTATCAAAAAGCCGAAGCCCAGGGGAAACCCCTTGAAATTGCCCTGGCCATCGGTGTTGATCCTATTCTCCTGTTAGCCTCACAGGCTTTGGCGCCGCTGGGTTTTGATGAGTTTACCATTGCTTCGCGTTTATACGGAAAACCGCTAGAACTGGTACAATGTGAAACGGTGGATTTGGAAGTGCCTGCCCAGGCTGAAATTGTCCTGGAAGGACGCCTGCTACCCGGAGTACGGGAAATGGAAGGACCTTTTGGCGAATATCCCAAATATTATGGTCCTGCCTCTTTAAAGCCTGTTATTGAGCTGACGGCGATGACTACCCGGCAAGCTCCGATTTTTCATACCATCGTGCCGGCAACTATGGAGCATTGCTTATTGGGAGCCATCCCCCGGGAAGGCGGGATGCTGCAGCTTATTCGCAATACCGTCCCAACGACGCTTGGCGTGCACTTAACGCCAGGCGGGACTTGCCGTTACCATGCAGTCATTAAAATAGACAAGAAACAGGAAGGCGAAGCTAAAAATGCCATGTTCGCCGCTTTTAGCAGCAGTCATGAAATCAAGCATGCTGTTGTCGTAGATAAAGATGTCGATATTTTTGACATGGAGGACGTAGAATGGGCTATAGCCACCCGTTCACAGGCCGGGCGCGACGTAATGATCGTTGCGCAGGCCGCAGGCAATATTCTTGACCCTTCGACCGATGAGGGGATTGGCGATAAAATGGGAATTGATGCGACAGTTCCCCTTGCGGCGCCCCAAGACCGCTTTGAACGGATACGCATCCCGGGAGAAGAGGTTCTCAAGCTGGAAGACTATATTAAATAGGGGGCACTATGGGAATCATTGTGGCCATTACAGGCGCAACCGGCGCCATATACGGAGTTCGCCTGCTAGAGTTTCTTAAGCGGCTAACTATTGAATCACACCTGGTTGTCAGCCAATGGGCCATGGAAACCCTGCGGCTGGAAACAGCCTATTCCTTTGCGGAATTACAAACGCTTGTGACTCATGTGTATAATAATAATGAGCTTGGTGCGGCGATTGCCAGCGGTTCCTTTAAAACAGCAGGTATGGTTATTGCGCCTTGCAGTATGAAAACCCTTGCGGCTGTTAGCTGCGGGTTCAGTACCAATCTTATTCTGCGGGCTGCTGATGTCACCGTAAAAGAGGGGCGCAAGCTGATCCTTGTTACCCGTGAAACTCCCCTTAGTTCGATTCATCTGGAAAACATGCTGAGACTTTCCCGGCTAGGCGTGGTAATGATGCCGCCAATGCCGGCCTTTTATAACAAACCTGCCAGTATTGACGACCTCGTTGACCAGCATGCCGGCCGGATTTTGGATCGTTTGGGGATTGAACATAATTTTATCCAGCGCTGGCAGTAATGATTGCCGGTGAGGTTTTCGGGGAAAGCGGCTGTTGACAATCGGCGGCAACAGGCATGCAAATTCATACTGTGCCGGCCCTTCTTAAATATTGCCTTTTTTAGCGTGACGACCGGGCAGCATAAAGGCTAACCCACTAGTGATAGCTGGCGGGTTAGCCTTTTCGTGTAATTGCAAGACTGTGTTTGGTACGTAAGATTCAAACCTGTGTTTTCTTTAATCTCAGTGTTTCCTGCGCTATGGCAATAAACTCCTGAGCTGCCCGCGGCAAATATTTGCCGGCGCGGTAAGCGGCAACCAGCTTGCGGGTAGGTAACGGATCATTCACCGAAAAATAAAGCGGCCGTTCCGACATATTGCTAAATAACACAAAGGTGTCGGGAATAAAGGCCACCCCCACGCCGGCAGCGACAAAAGCATGGGCGGCCTCGGCGCTTTTAGTTTCGAGGATAATTCTCGGCTCAAATCCGGCCTGACGGCAAAGCTCAATAGTGGTCTGATGCAGTCTTTGACCTAAAACAATAAAAGGGTCTTTGTGCAATTCGGTCAGGTCCATTCGTGGCCGGGGATTTTGATCCCAGGTCGCATTGTGTCCTCTTGCCTGCGCGGGGTGATGCGGCGGCAGTGCGAGCACGAGCTCTTCGGAAAGGAGCGGCGTATACGCAAACAAATCTTCCCGTATTGGCAGGGTCATAATGGATAAGTCTGTGGTACCATTGCTAGCGTAGCTTTCGAGTTCAGTAAAATTTGCTTCGATCAGAATGATTTCAATACCGGGAAACTTTTGCTGAAACGCCAGTAGGATACTGGGTAAGATATAAGCGCTTCTAAACGGGGAGATGCCGATGGTAAGCCGGCCTTTCTTCAGTTCGGCAATATCGTCAATTTGCTGGGAGAGCAAGTCTTTTAAATCTAAGATACGCTTAGCTGTTTCCACATACAGTTCACCGGCAAATGTAAGGCGTAAGGGAGAAGACGAACGGTCAAACAATTGAATGCCGAGCCTTTGTTCCAGTTTATGAATAAACTGGCTTAATGACGGCTGAGCAATATATAATTTCTGGGCAGCTTTCGAGAAACTTCTTTCTTCCGCCACTTGTAAAATATATTGCAGTTGTCGGAAATCCATGGCGCAGTCCTCCTTATTCTTCACTATAAGCATATAGGTTAAAACTATAAAAATTATAAACATTATAGTATTAGATCTATTTGTTTATCTATGATATAACAGAAACAGAAGAAAGACAATGCCGAATTTACTGAAAAAAGACAATAAAGAGAATTAAATGTCTATTTATGGCGGCAATTATCATGACTAGCTAATGGTGACTATATTGTGAAAAATATGAACAATGTTCGGTAATGTCGTAAGTGATAAAGGGGGGTGAGATTGGAGGTCGGGGCGGCATTATAGGCTGCTAAGGAGAGTTAAACTAGGTCTTATTAATGATACCTAAAGTGTAATGAAAAAGATAATAACGGATGGATGGTGGTAAACAAATGGACAAGGCATGGATTGTCTTCGGCTGTACGGTAGCTTACATCATCATTACCACAGTGGTCGGCATGTGGTCGGTAAAGACAACAAAGGACACCGACAGTTTTATGACGGCCAAGCACCAAATGAGCGCCTGGGTTGTGGGGATACTGCTTATGTCGGAATTCATCGGCCCTGGTGCCACTGTTGGCACGGCTCAGGGCGGATTTGAAAAAGGCCTGGCGGTTGCCTGGAATTCATCTACCTTAGCTATCGGCTATTGGTTGTACTCCTATTTCCTGGCGCCCAAAATGAATGCGCTTGGTGAATATACCATTTCCGGTGCGCTGGCCAAGCACTATGGCGCAAATGTCAGAATGCTTGTATCGGTGACAATGGCGATTGCCCTGACCACCGTAAACGTGGCCGCATTCACAGGCGGAGCAGCCGCTCTCAGTGCATTGCTCCATGTGTCCATTGAGCAGGCGATTTTTATTATCGCCATCTGCGCCACCCTGAATGTGGCGTTCGGGGGCATTAAAGGAGTAGGCATAGCCAACATTATTCATGCCAGTTTCAAGTATCTTGGATTAATTATTATTGCCGGAACGGCCTGGGTCATGATTCAGGACAAGCCAATCCTGCTTGATAAGATTCCGGCAGCCCATTTTTCTTTAGTCGACGGGGTTGGACTTCCCCAAGTGATCGCCTGGGTAATTGCCAATGTCGGCGCTATTTTTTCCACGCAGTATGTACTGCAGTCCATTAGCTCGCTGCCAAGCCCGGCTGATGCGCGCAAAGCCACGATTATCGCCGGGCTGGCGATCTTTCCGATCGGTTTTATATCGGCTTACATCGGCGTTCTCGCCAGGGGGATTTTCCCCGATATCAAGAGCGTTATGGCGCTGCCGGCTTTTTTTGATCTTATGAATCCCTGGCTTGTCGGCATTTGTGCAGCGGCCATGATTGCCGCCACCTTTGTAACCATTCTGGCCTGCCAGTTAGGGGCAACCGCTTTGATCATGAAAGACTTCTATGTTCCCCTGATGAAACCGAACGACAGGCAGAACATCTGGGCTACCCGGATCATGGCGATTGTTATCGGCTTTTTGCCAATCCCCTTTGCCCTGTTTGTGCCGGGGATGATCAAAACTTTCTTTTTCGCACGGGCCTTGCGGACAGCTATAACCATCTTAGTGCTGTTTATGTTTTATAAGCCGCATATGGCCACCCAGACAGGCGGCATGGTTGCCTTGGTGCTAAGTGTGATAGGTACTGTTGCCTGGATGCTGCTGGACAATCCATGGGGTATTGACAATATTTATATAGCGCTGGTTACGCCGGCAGTAGTAATGTGCATTGACCATTTGATCCGTAAATCCAGGCAAACAGAAAAAGCTGAAGTTGGAAATTAAAAAATCGTAAGGACAGTAATTGGGAGGTGGAGTATATGACAAAAGTTCTGCTGGTTGAGCCCATCCATGAAGCAGGCATAAAAATTTTGCAGCAGGCAGGGCTTGAAGTGGTAGTGTCGCCTTCGGTGGCGACAGAGACACTGGTTAGGCTAGTACAGGACGATGTATTCGGCATCATTGTGCGGACAAGCCCGCTGACCGGCGAGGTGCTGGCGGCGGGCAGGCAACTGAAGATAGTCGGCCGCCACGGCATTGGTGTCAATAACATTGACCTGGAAGCTGCCGACAAGCTGAACATATTGGTTGCCAATGTGCCTGACGCCAATGCGTATTCGGTGGCCGAGTATGTAATTACCGCCGTCATGCTGCTGTCAAGAAGGCTGGTGCCGGGCGATACGGCGCTTAGAGCCGGACAGCTAAACCAACCTGGCGCTTCCCTGCCCGGTCTGGTGAAAAAATTCAGGCTGGGTGGCAATGAATTGCCGGGACGGTGTCTGGGGATTATCGGCCTGGGAAAAATCGGCCTGCAGGTGGCCGCCATGGCTGCCGGGCTCTTACGAATGAAAATATTGGCGTATGATCCGTATCGGACAGAGGCAC
Source organism: Sporomusa aerivorans (assembly GCF_041428895.1). Classification (NCBI taxonomy): domain Bacteria; kingdom Bacillati; phylum Bacillota; class Negativicutes; order Selenomonadales; family Sporomusaceae; genus Sporomusa; species Sporomusa aerivorans. The sequence goes on along the minus strand of NZ_CP156926.1, from coordinate 5,262,147 downwards.
CGGCAGGAGTAACGCTGGTCGGCAATGTGAATGAGATTTTCCGGCAGGCTGACTTTATTACGCTGAATACCCCGTTAACCAGCGAAACCGAGAATATGATCAATGCGGCTGTCCTGGGAACCATGAAACCGACTGCTTATCTGATCAATGCCGGCAGGGGAGAGCTTATTGACGAACAGGCTCTGGCGAATGCCCTCAAACAGGGAACAATAGCCGGCGCCGCGCTGGATGTTTTCCGGCAGGAGCCGCCCAGTCCCGGCAATCCCCTGTTTAGCGCTCCCAATGTTTTATTGACGCCGCATGTAGCAGGCTCGACTGAGGAAGCTGTCGAAAGGCTGGCCATCGGTGCCGCCCAGGCAGTTGCTGACCGGTTTGGCGGCAGAAAGCCGGCTAACATAGTTAATCCACAGGTATGGGCAAGAATCAAACCGTAGTGACGAGGAGAGTGAATGACAATGACTGTTACCGTTGACAAAGAAAGTGTAAGGATCAGCCCTGAAGATCTCAAAGAAGTGGCAGCCAGGTTGCTCAGTAAGGTCGGTGTGCCGGAGGAACAGGCGTTCAGAGCCGCCGATGTCATGGTCAACGCTGACCTGAAAGGGGTGGAATCCCACGGCGTGCGCTGGCTGGACATCTATCTTAAGCGTATTCAGGCCGGCAGCGTTAATCCTGTTACTGAGCTTAAGGTAATCCGGGAAAAAGCGGGCCTGCTGTTGTTAGACGCGCAAAACGGCCTGGGTCAGGTGGCACTCAGTAAAGGTGTGGAAATGGGCATAGCCAAAGCCCGGACTGCGGGTGTTTGCATCGTGGGTGTACGCAATACGAACCATTGCGGCGCGCTGGGATATTATGCCGAAATGGCCACCAAAGCCAACATGGCCGCCATTGTCATGACCAACGGCACACCGCTGATGGCTCCCTGGGGAGGGGTAACGCCCTGTATTGGCACCAATCCCATTTCCTTTGCCACTCCCGGCGCGGAAGGTCCCGTTATCTTGGATATGGCAACAAGCGCCAGCGCCCGCGGCAAGGTATTTGTCGCTGCGCAGAAAGGCACCCAATTGCCGGACGGTATTGCGCTCAACAAAGCGGGCGAGCCGACCACCGATCCCAAAGAAGCGCTGGAGGGTCTGCTATTGCCGGTTGGTGGCCCCAAAGGCTATGGCTTATCGCTGATCATCGACATTATGGCCGGCATCATGACCGGCTCCAACCACGGACAAAACATAACCTCCCTGTACGGTGATCTGGAAACTGCGCAGCATATTGGCCACTTTGCGATCATTGTCAATATTGATGACTTCCTGCCGCTTACCGACTTTTTTACCGGCATGGAGCAAAGCAGGCGAGAACTCAAGGGCTCCAAGCTGGCCAAGGGCTTTGACCAGATCTTCCTGCCGGGCGAGATTGAAGCCAACACCGTCAGACAGCGTAAGCAGCAGGGGGCGATTATCCCGGTGGCGACCTGGAACATTTTACAGGATTGGCTCAGGAAGCTGAATATACAGTAACAAATTCGACGTAAGCGGGAGGGAGCGAGAAAATGGTGGAACCAGTCACAGCACCGATTAATGATTTTTTTCAACCCCGGGGGATAGCTATCGTTGGCGCTTCAGCCACGCCCGGCAGCCCCAACAACCAGATTCTGCAATTTGCCAGGCAAATGAGTACAACCGGCCAGGTGTATCCGGTCAATCCCACAAAAACTGAAATTGCCGGACTTATCTGCTATCCAAGCTTGCTGGCCATACCTCAGCCGGTTGACCTGGTTGTTCTGGCCGTTGGTCCGCAGAACAGCCTCAGCGTGGCCCGGGAGATAAAGAAGCGGCGTGAAGAAAAAGGCGACGCCGGGGCAGTCGCTGTCGTTACCGCCGGGTTTAAGGAAATGGGAACGGCTGCAGGCGAAGAACTGCAAAATGAGTTGATTACTACCATCAAAATGAGCGGAGCCCGGATTATCGGACCCAACTGCCAGGGCGTGGCCGATACCGTGAGCGGGGTTAACACTACTTTCAGTGTGCCGCCTAACACCCCCCGGGGCGGTGTCACCATCCTCAGTCAAAGCGGCGCGTTTGCCACTTCATTTCTGAGATGGGCCAGAGATCAAAAGCTCGTAGGAGTGAATAAATTTGTCTCCTTAGGCAATATGGCTGATGTGGATTTCCGGGAACTCTTGACCTATATGGCTGATGATGTGAATACGAAGGTTATCTCCATGTACCTGGAAGGTATTAATGATGCCCGTGGCATGTTTGAAATTGCATCTGAGGTTACCAAAAAGAAACCCATTGTCGCCATAAAAGCGGGCAGAACCTCTATGGGAACAAATGTGGCCCAGAGCCATACCGCCTCCATTGCCGGCAACAATGACATTTATGAGGGGGCGTTCCGGCAGGCCGGCATTATCAGAGCACAAAGCGTGGCTGAGTTTTACCATACCTCGCGTGTGTTTGATAAAATGCCGCTGCCTAAAGGCAACCGGATATGCATTCTTACCGTCGTAGGCGGTCCCAGCACCATTTGTGTGGATGAACTGGTTGCCACCGGCGAGGTTACACTGGCGCATCTTAAGGACGAGCTTAAAGAGGAAATTGCCGGACACCTGGCAGCCAGCGCCAATATCGGCAGTCCTGACGGCTATATCGATATGACGGCTTCGGTAACGCCCAAAATGCATGCCGATGTTTTGAAATTATTAATGAACGAGGACGAAATTGACGGTATCATTTTTATGACAACTCCTCCCGGTTTTATCAAGGATGAGGAACTGGCGGCCGCAATCCTGGAGGGGTATCATTCCGTGCCGGCAGACAAGCAGAAGCCGCTGCTGTCCGTAATGCTGGCAGGTAATGCCGTGGCCCAATGCCGGACGATCCTGGAGGAGAATGGACTGCCCACCTTCGAATTCCCGGACGATGCGGCCAGAGTCATGGTAAATATGGTCAGATACAGCGCCTACCGGCAGCGAAACAGCTAATGCAGGGTAGTATAGGAGGTGTAATATGGACTGCCAGGAGATCATAAAAAAAAGCATTGCTGACGGCGATGCCGTTATTCCTGAGCTGGAAGCTCAGAAAATTTGCCGGAATTTCAATATTGCCTGTCCGCCCACGATACTGGCAAAGGGCAAAGAGCAATGCAGCAGCGTGGCGCAGGCTATGGGCTACCCTGTAGTCATCAAAGTATTTTCCCGGCATATTGTCCACAAATCGGATGTGGGCGGTGTAATTACCGGCATTCAGAACGCGGATCAGCTTGATAAAGCCTTTGAACAGCTTATGGACAATGTCAGCAAAAATGCGCCTGGAGCCGAGGTGGAAGGCGTGATTGTTCAGAAGCAAATGCCCAAAGGTGTTGAGGTAGTGGTGGGCGGTTTAAAAAATGATCAGTTTGGCCCGGTTGTCATGTTCGGGCTGGGCGGCATTTATGTGGAAGTTTTTAAGGATGTGTCCTTCCGGCTGGCGCCGCTCAATAAGGATGAAGCCTTGCGACAGGTGAAAGAAACCAAGGTTTATAAATTATTGCAGGGCGTGCGGGGCGAAAAGCCGTGTGATGTGGCGGCCCTGTGCGAAGTGATTGTTAACACGGGACGCCTGCTGGCTGCTTTTCCGGAAATAAAAGAACTGGATTTCAATCCCGTTTTCTGTTATCCGGACGGGTGCACGGTGGTGGACGCCCGGCTTGTTCTCAAATGACAAACAGTAAATGTGCATGGAGGTAATTTATATGGGGGAAATAAGGTTGCATGGCCGGGGTGGACAAGGGACGGTAATCGCTGCCGAGATGCTGGCCAATGCGTTTGTTTTTGGTGGAAAATACGCATCGGTATTCCCGTCGTTTGGAGTAGAGAGAAGGGGGTCGGCGGTTATGGCTTTTGCCCGTTTCGGGGAAAAGCCGATCCGGGAGCGCACCCGTGTGTACCGGCCGGATATTCTCTTGATGTTTGACGAATCGTTAACCGAGGTGGCCGCCAATTACGACGGCTTCAAAAACGGCGGCATGATTATTGCCAATACCAAGCATGAGCAGCATATTATCGACTTACAGGTAAAACAGCAGCTCTTAGCCACGGTGGACGGGGTAGGCATTGCCATGGAGGAGACCGGTACGCCGATTACCAATACCTGTATGCTGGGCGCTTTTGCGCGGGCTACCGGGCTGGTTGTGCTGGACGATCTGAAGCAGGCGATGGAACTTTACTTCACCGGCAGTGTTCTGACAAAAAACATCAGAAGCCTGGAGCGGGGCTATGCAGAGGTCAAGGTAAGCCATTTTGCCAAGCAAGCTGAAGATAAAGCGGCTGACAAGGCGTTTAATATAGAGAATGTCACCATTAAGCCACCCCAACTGACAAGCCCGTTTGAGGCCGCCTGGGACGATGTCGATAAAAAGCTGATAACGGCCCGGACCGGCGAATGGCGGTACAAACAGCCGCAGCCCAATCAGACGGCCTGTAGATTATGCGGCTGGTGCAGCGTTTACTGTCCGGCCGGCAGCATGAAGCTGGGCGAAGACGGTTACTATCATCCCGACCTCAATTACTGTAAAGGCTGCGGCATTTGCGCCAATCAATGTCCGGCGCGCGCCATCATGATGAAAGCGGAGGAGGTTCTGTAATGATTAAAGTACTTACCGGCAATAAGGCTGCGGCCAACGGCGTACTGCTGTCCCGTCCGGATGTGGTTGCCATGTATCCCATAACTCCTCAGACGCCGCTTGCCGAGGAATTAGCCCACTTTCATGCGGAGGGGCAGCTTGACTGCGAAATGGTCGAGGTGGAAGGCGAGCATACGGCCATGAGTGTTATTACCGGCGCCGGTGTGGCCGGCGGCCGGGTCTTTACCGCCACGTCCTCCTGGGGTTTGGCGTATATGAACGAAGCCCTGATGTATTGCGCCGGCATGCGGATACCGGCCGTAATGGTTGATGTTACGAGGGAAACACCCTCTATGCGCGGCGTGGGCGGCGGCCGCCAGGACATTATGAGCATCCGCGACAGCGGCTGGATTCAGATTGAACCGGAAACCTGCCAGGAAATCTTAGACTCGGTCATTATGGCCTATCGTCTGGCCGAAGATCCGGAAGTGTTGCTGCCGGTGGTCGTGGCCTATGATGGTTTTTATCTTTCGCATTTATCGGAACGGGTCGACATTCCTGACCAAAAGGCTGTGGACAAATTCCTGGAACCGGTAAAAAACAGCTCCCGTACCAGTCTGGTTTCCGGGAAAAACCTGCACTTCAGCCCCAGTATTGTGGGTAAAGAGTTTGCCGAATACCGTTATAAGACCATGGAAGCCTTTGAACGGGCCAAAGAAAAAATCGAAGCCATTGAACAAGAGTTCGCCGCCATTTTCGGCCGGCACTATGGCGGTATGGTCGATACGTACCGGAGCGAGGATGCCGAAATCCTGATTCTGACCGCCGGCAGCTGCGCCGGCACGGCCAGAGTTGTCATCGATCAGGCCCGGGAGAAAGGCATCAAAGCCGGCTTGGCCCGGATGAGGGTGTTTCGCCCCTATCCGCGGGAAAGACTGGCCGAGGTGTTTGCCGGTAAGAAAGGTGTGGCGGTTATTGACCGCAGCGTGTGTCTCGGCTGGAATTGCGGCCACCTGCACATGGAGGCCAAAGCTGTTTTAGCCGACATGGTCAATCCGCCCCGGATGGTTGATTTCATTGACGGCTTATGCAATACCGATATTACCGCCGATCATATTGAAAAGGCCCTGTATGTTACAGTTGCCGCCCTCAACGGCAAAGAAACAGCAGAGACAAATTGGTTGATTTGGGATTAAAAAGGAGGTCGCCACGGTGAACTGTAAACATTTGATAATTGGCGCCGGCCCGGCTGCTTTAGCCGCCGCCCAGGCTATCCGCACTAACGATAAAAGCGCAGAAATTACGCTGGTAACCAGAGAAGAAACCCTGCCTTATTCGCCGGCCGTATTACCTTATCTGCTTAGCCAGGAACTTACCGAAACGGAACTGTTCAGCAAAGGACAGGAATTGCTGGCGGCTCTGGATGTAAAGCTGATTCGCGGTAAAGAGGTGACGACCCTTTTGCATGAAACCAGCGAAGTCAGATTTAGTGACGGCACCCGCGCGGCCTATGACAAACTGCTGATTGCCAGCGGTGCCCGACCGCAAGTACCACCTATAGAGCATTTGGCACCGGATCAAATCTATACCTTTAGAACCTACGCCGATTTTGCCAGACTGCAGAAAACATTGGAGAAAAAACAAACTATTGCTATTTACGGAGCGGGGCTGGTGGCGGTTGAAGCGGCCGAAAAATTGTGCGAGGCCGGACATAAAGTAATTATTATCGCCAGAAGTTCGCTGTTGAGAAAATACTTCAGTTCAAATCATGTCAGCGTGCTTGAACAGGCGTTTCAGAAGCATGGTGCAACCATACTGGCCAATACGACGCTTAACGCGGTGAAACTGACCGGCAATCAGCTTGAACTGGTTATAAATAGTGGCGACAAGCTGGTTGTTGACCGGCTGATTGTGGCCACCGGCGTGGCTGCCAATTTGGTCGCGAATACAGAGATTCCGGTTGTAGAGGGCGGCCTGCAGGTGAATCACCATATGCAAACTAATCTGCCTAATGTGTACGCAGCCGGTGACGTTGCCGCCGCCCCGTCCTTCTTTGACGGGCGGCACGCTCCCTGCCCTATTCTGCCTGAGGCTGTTTTCCAGGGAACTGTGGCGGGAGCCAATATGGCGGGTAAAAAAATGGAATACGCCGGCTGGATTCCCGGCAACTATCTTCGCTGCTTTGATGAAAATCTGTTTAGTATCGGCCTTACTGGTCCGCAAGCCGAGGCTGGTTATCAGACATTGGAAAAACAGTCAGGCAACACATCCCTGAAACTGCTATTTCAGGATGAGTATCTGGTGGGGTCCGAAGCGCTTAACCTCAAAAACATTCATCCCGGTGTGTTCCTCAATTTGATCAGAAACCGGATTCCTGTGCGGCAATACCAGGAACTATTGCTGGCCAAACCGAGGGAAACCGCCTGCTGGATAATGCTGAGACAAGGTAAACAAAAGGCGGTTTAAGCGTAAAGGAGGAAAGAAAAATGCTAAATAATACCCTTGTGGTTCGAGATATTAACTGCCCGCCCGCATGCACTCTCTGCGTGGAAGCCTGCAGCAGCAGGACTGCGGCTGTGTCAGAACCTGTCATTGAGAAAATTGACTTGCCTGAACAGGACTTTCATTCGGTGTTAACCTGCAACCAGTGCAGTCAGCCGGAGTGTCTCAGCGTTTGTCCCACCGGGGCTGTAAGCCGGTCCGTCAGTGGTACGGTGACGCTGGACGCTACGCGGTGTGTAGGCTGCAGCCTGTGTAATCTGGTATGTCCTTACGGCGGGATTTTCCCGAAAAAAGCTGAGCACAAATCGGAGAAATGTGACAACTGCGGTGATAACCCAGAATGCAGCAAAGCTTGCCCGCATGCTATTCTATCCTATGACAAAGCCGGAGTTGTGGCCGAGCAAATGGGTGAAGACCTGCTGTCGCCCGGTTTGCCCTATTGCGCCGGCTGCGGCATGGAACTGGTGGACAGGCATGCCCTGCGGATACTGGGCAAGGATGTTGTACTGTTTGGCGCTCCAAGCTGCAATGTCTTAAGTTCCAAAGCAAAAGTGCCCTATTACGGCACGCTTATGACTCAGGTGGCGTCAAGCGCCACCGGCGTATCCCGCTATTTCCGGCATATCGGCAAGGATACCATTTGTCTCGCCATCATCGGCGACGGGGCAACGGCCGATCTTGGCTTCGGGCAGTTGTCGGCGGCGGCCGAAAGAGGCGAGCGGATACTCTATATCTGTTATGACAACGAAGCGTACATGAATACCGGCATTCAAAGAAGCAGCACGACCCCGTTCGGCAGCTGGACGAATACCACCCAGGTTGGCAGCCGGGGCCGGGGGCGGCAGGGAACCCCTAAGAATGTGCCGCTGCTTATGGCCTACCACGGAATCAAATATACGGCAACAGCCACACTGGCTTATCCGGAGGATTTTATGCGCAAGCTGATAAAAGCCAAAGAAGCGGTTAAAGAAGGGATGGCTTACATTCACGTACTGGCGCCGTGTCCTACCGGCTGGAAATTCGATCCCAGCCGCGTTGTCGAGGTAACCAGAGCGGCGGTCGCAACCAATTACTTTCCTCTGTGGGAAGCGGAAAATGGCCAAATAACGCTGACTCATAAGGTGGAGCAGCCTGAGCCCATAGAAAACTTTACCCGGATGATGAAGCGTTTCGCCCATCTCTCCGCGGAGGAACTCAGTTACTTGCAAGGCTATGTAAACCATGCCTTTGCCCAGGTCCGGCGGATTGCCGTCGACAGCTAGCAGGCCAACAACTTCCGTTACATAAATTATTTATAAAGGCGAAGTCGTCCCAAATTCTGGGACGACTTCGCCTTTAATCAGATAATTCTTTCAAGGATGAAAGAATCTTTCACTCCTGAAAGGATTGCTATTGCCTGATTCTGCCTGATTGCTTATAATATATTCCTGAAACTCTTTCAATATTGAAAGCTATTCATTGGTGAATACGGTTAGCAGCCGCTGGGCAAAACGGGCAGCGGGTTGCTAAGCGTATTTTTTATTTCAGGAGTAATGATGTTTTTTGTATACGATAGAACAGTATTTAGCTGGCTGCTGAAAAAAAATATTGTCAAAACAGCGAGTTAGCAATAATTTGTTTACCATACAAAAACAAATTATTTGAAATTTAAGTTATTGGCAGGCTGATTAAGGTTTTAATGTATTTTCAAAAAAGAAGACAAAAGAATCCTACAGGGACTGTATTACATAAAAATTGCTTACTAAAGTATGATTTTTTTATACTAAGCCGGTGGGTGTACACCTTATTTACTATGAATACAGAGTGTCTGTATAACGGATTACAAGCCGGCATACCGGAATTGCCCATTATTGTCGGGAGGCAGCAAGAGTTGGCATGAATATTGCTTTATAGAGGTGTATCAAAAGGCATTTATTCTTGCAAGCAAAATTATTGTAGAGGGAGGTAACCTGCATCGACTGCTTGCCGCTAAAGCGCGGCCAAGTAAGGCTGACACAACTATTTTGAGGAGGGTATTCTTATGGCGAAATCACTGAACACCAAAATTCTGACTGCCAATGAGCTTGAATTTCTGAAAGAAAAGGTTGAGACGCTGCTGTCGGCCAAAGGCGTAAAAATCGACCATCCGCAGGCCATGGAGGCTCTAAGAAATGGCGGCGCCGAGGTGGACACGGCAACCGGTCTGGTGAAGTTTCCCAAGACGGTTATTGACAAAGCCTTGCAAAGTGTCCCGAAAACATTTACCCTGGCGGCGCCTGATCCCCAATATGATCTCACTTTTCCTCATCCTGACGGCGCTTTCTATACCCGGACCTGTACCGGCGGCATGAATTATTTAACAGCCGGCGGCGAGTATCATAATGTTACCATTGCAGAAGTTGCCGAGTGGAGCAAATTGATCAACTCTTTACCGCACATTGATTTTTGCGCACTGCCGTCCACCTCCGGCAAATCGGTTCCCGGCGAAGCTATCGACATTCATACGCTTAGAACCATGCTGGAACATAGTAAAAAACATATTTGGGTACAGCCTTATGAGGCTGCTAATGTTAAGTACCTGCTGGAACTGGCGGCGGCCCGGGCAGGCGGTAAAGAAGAACTGAAGAAGCGGCCGATTATCAGCTTTATAACCTGTTCGGTGCCTCCTTTCCAATATAAATATATGGACATGGAAGCACTTTACCAAAGCTGCCTGTACGGGGTCCCCATCCAGCCTTGTTCCTTGCCGGCCGCCGGCGCCAATGCGCCGGTTACCCCGCAGGGCATAGCGCTGCTGGCTTCGACCGAAGTTATGGCCCAGATCATAATGGCCCAATTGATTGCGCCCGGTTTGCCGGTTATTGCCACACCGCTGCTATTTGCCATGGACATGCTGACAACCTATACGCTGCAGTCGCCAATTGAAACCACAATGGGCAGAATGGTGGCCATGCAGTTGTTTGAAGATGGCTATAATATCCCTGCTCACAGCTACGGTACCGGCACCGACAGTTTCCTTTTGGACGGCCAGTGCATGGCCGAAAGAACATCCCTGGCCCATATGCTGGCTTTAGCCGGGGCTTCAGTGCTGGGCGGCGCCGGACAGCTGGAGGTTGCCAAGACCATCAGCCCGCTGCAGCTCATCATTGACAACGATATTTTCGCTATGACCAAAAAACTGCTGAGGGGGTTGGAAATCAACGAGGATATGCTGGCCTGGAATGAAGTTATGGAATTGACCGGCAAAGAATCTTTTGTCGATATGGATCATACCTTCGAGCATTTCCGCGATTCACTCCGGCTGCCTACCTTTAACCGTGATTCACGGCCAAACTGGGTAAAAGCCGGTAGCAAAGACATGCTGGCGCGGGCCAAAGACGTTTACCAGAACATCATGTCAACGTATGAACCAAGCGCCGTACCTGCAGAAGTCCTGCGAAACATGGATGAAATCGTGCAGCAGGCTGACAAACAGCTGATAACCAAATAGCTAATGAACCGTTTGGATACTCTTCCTGGATTGGCGGATCAAAAGGAGGGACATATATGGAGAAACCTTATAAGAAAACAGAAAAATGGTGGCTGGGGCTGACAATATTATTTTATGCCCTGTATAACCTGCCGGGAGTTCCTGTCTATGGTGATTCCAACGCTGCCTTGTGGCACGGCCTGCTGACGATTGTTCCTCTGTGGGTCGTTGTTTACGGCGGTATGGCGGTGCTTAGCAAGCAACGGCACCTCAGGCGCGTGCCGGCGCAGAGCGAGGAACCTGCTGTTTCCAAGCAGGACAACCATTGTAAGGAGGCGATGTAATGTTAACCGCTTCTACAACCTGGGCGCTCTATATTATCTACATGGGTGCGCTGATTGCTTTTGGGGTATATACCTGGTGGCAGGAAAAGAATAAATCGGCCCGGCATTTTTATACGGCCGGCAACACGATAAACTGGTTTGTACTGTGCATGACGTATATCGCCGCGCTCATGAGCACCTGGGTGTTCTTTGCCGGACCGGGCGGCTACTATCGCGGCGGGTTTGGCTATTTTATGTCGGAACTGAGCTATATTCCATTGTTTCCCGTTCTTACCTATTTTGTGATGAACAAGGTATGGCTATTAAATACGCAGAGGAATTACACGACCCAGGCCGATATCTTTGTGGACCGTTTCCGGAGCCCCGCGCTGCGCCTGGTGTTGGCCCTTGTGTTCTTCTGCGTGTCCATGCCGTATGCCGCCGCGATTTATATCGCCTGCGGCAAGGCGGCCGCCGTGGCCACGCATGGAGCTATAACAGAGTCCAGCGCTGTAATCTTTGTTGGTCTGACAGCCCTCTTGTTTATTCCGTTCGGCGGCGTAAAATCAGTCGCCTGGGCGGCGACGGTACAGGCCTGGATCTTTATGGCGGCCCTGTGGTCCATCGGGATCGCCGCCATAGCCTATGGATTCGGCGGCGATTTATTCTCTGCCGTGGCTAATGTCTGGCAAGGTACCAATTCATGGTTTTCGTATCCCGGACCGGAACATTGGGTGCCATATTCGGCCCGTTTCGGCTATCCGATTGCCTGTGCGATCGGCTGGACGATCATGCTGCCTGACGTTTTCATCCGGGCCGGCTATTTTGGCAAAGATATGGCCGGACAGCGCCGGCTGATGTTCTTTCAACCCGTTTTGCAGGTTATTGTCTGGTCCGGCACCATGTTTATCGGCTTTACGGCCATTGCACTGGTGCCAGGCTTAAAAGGCGCTGAAACCGAACTGGTCATTCCCATGCTGATTACCAAAATTATTTCGCCGCAGGCGGCCAGTTTTGCCGCCGTTCTTATGGCGGTATTTGTCTGGGGCACGCTGGCTAAAGGTTTGTCGGCGGCAACGTCCCACCTGTTGGTGGCCGGTTCCATCATTTCGGAAGATATCCTTAACAGATTGTTAAAACTGAATGTCGGTCCCAATGTGCATATCACCATTGCCCGTCTGGCGGTTGTGGCCTTGGGGCTGGCGGCTTTATGGCTGGCGCTCAATCCGCCGGATTTGATGTGGACGCTGATTATGTTTGCCATCGCCCTGGTTATGCCGATATTCCCGGTACTGGTTGCGGCTCTGTACTGGCGGCGGGCCACGGCGCCGGCGGCGCTGGTAGCTTCGGTCGCAGGCGTTATCGGCGTAATTCTTACCTATCAGTATGGCCTGGGGGACAGCTGGTACGGTGTATTCGGCATGCTGGCTTCAGCTGTGCTGATGGTAGTCGTCAGTTATATGACCAAAGAGACGGATAAAGCAGTACTGGATGAATTCTACGGCGCTTTGGCCAAGGCGGAAGCTATCTACTATGAAGATTAACTATATTTCAGGAGGAATGTAACTATGAGTGATTTTTTAGCATTGGCACAGGCTGTATATAAAGGCGATATCAAAGGGGTTAAAGCTCTTACCCAGAATCTGATCGACAGCGGCGCCGCTGCCGATGATATTATCAATAAAGGTTTGCTTGGCGGCATGGATATTATTGCGCCAAAATTTAAGGCCGGGGAAATGTTTGTGCCGGAAGTATTGCGGTCAGCCAAAGCACTGGGCGGCGGTATGGAACTTCTCCAGCCGCTTTTGGGCGGCGACGCCGCTGGCAAACAGGCAGCTACTTTTGTTATCGGTACGGTAGTCGGCGATTTGCATGATATTGGCAAAAACTTAGTTAGATTGATTTTGGAAAGCGCCGCATTTAAAGTGATTGACCTCGGGGTCGATGTACCGGTGCAGAAATTTATTGACGCTATCAAGGAGCACAAACCCCAGTTCCTTGGTTTAACAGCGCTGTTGACTACAACCATGATGGCCATTAAGGAAACCATCGACGCTATTGAAGCTGCCGGCCTGCGGGACAGTGTAAAGATTTTGATTGGCGGCGCGCCCATTTCCCAGGAATTTGCCGACGAAGTCAAAGCCGACGCGTATTGCGCCGATGCCATCGCTGCCAAGGAAATTGCCACGCAAATGCTGGCTTAAAAGCAGGGTAACGCAACAGGAAGTTCAGGCAGCCGGAAAATTTGAATGGTTTCCGGCTGCCGGATTTTTACGACAGGAATAAAGAGCAATTACAGCAGGAGGAATCATCATGATCATTATTGGTGAGTTGATTAATACCAGCCGTAAGGAGATTAGCGATGCTGTTGACAATAGGGACGCTGCGTGCATTCAAAGGGTGGCGGCTGCCCAGATGGAGGCGGGTGCTACCTATTTGGACGTAAACTGCGGCAATAAAGTGCACAATGAAGTAGAAATTATGGCTTGGCTGGTCAATACCATTCAGGAAGCCGTCGAGGCGCCGCTATGTATTGACAGTCCCAATCCCAAGGCGCTGGAAGCCGGACTGAAACTGGCCAAGTACGGTCAGCCGATGATTAACTCGATTACTGATGAACAAGACAGATTTACGGAAGTGCTGCCGTTAGTGCTGGCTTACGAGGCCAAAATTGTAGCACTGTGCATGGATGACAATGGTATGCCCAATACTGCCGCCGACCGGATGAAAGTGGTCGGCAGTCTGTATGCCAAGCTGACCGAAGCTGGCGTTCCCGCCGGGAATATTCATTTCGACCCGCTGGTAAAACCGGTCAGCGTTGTAAGCGGGGCGGGCATCGAAGTGTTAGAGACCATTAAACTAATTAAGGAACAATATCCTAAGGTTCATTTTGCCTGTGGCCTGAGCAACATTTCCTTCGGCCTGCCATACCGTAAGATTTTAAACCGGATGTTTGTTGTACAGACCATGACCCTGGGTATGGACGGCTATATCTTAAATCCGACCGATAAGGGGATGATGGGGGTTATTTACGCGGCTAAAGCCCTCTTAGACCAGGACGAGTATTGCGGGGATTATTTAACGGCTTATCGTGACGGTTTGTTCGAATAGCCGGATACTATCGTCGCCGGACAGGAGGGTACTATGAAGGAGCGGTTTGAGAATGCGGTGCGGGAGCGGGATTATACCCCCGGCGTCCTGACCTTCGGCGAATGTATTGAGTTAGCAAGTGATCTACAGGTGCGGGTAAGTGACATCATTATTCAGGAAACCATGACAACCGAGCAAATGACGCGGGAAGAAGTAACTTCGGCGATTATGGCCAGTTTCAGTCACAACCTGTATGCTATGGAAATTGGCCTGACATCAGGGAAAAGCCTGGTAATGGGGACTGTGGGGCAAGATCTGGCCGATGAGGAAGTATGTTTGATCGGCGACCGGTTTGTCAACAAAGTCCTAAAGTATACCCTCAGCGCCCAGGTCGGCAATCATGTCATCGGTCTGATGCCCTGCGCCGGTACCGGCGATGCCTGCGTGTATACCGGTCTGATAAAGACTCTGCTGGATTTACGGGGCAACAATCAGGATACGGCCAGCCTGGCGGCATTGATGTTGAAACTGGGGGGTATTTTCCGGGCGGGAAAATCAACGTCCGGCTGCAATATGGAAGGGCTGGGCGCCGGGGCGGCCGTTACGGCGGCCGTAGTTGCCGAGATGCTGGAGGCAACACCCCGGCAAGTGGGCCAGGCGGTTGTGTTAGCCTTGTCGCCCACGATTGCCGGCCCCTGTACGCCACAGGTCATGGTGGCCGGTTTGTGCGCCGCGCACTTGGGCGGCGGGGTGCTGACCGGGTATCTGGCAGCCAATCTGGTTGTCAAGACGACCATTCCGGTAACGGTGCCGCCTGATGTAATGATCGCCCTGGCGGCTGCGGTTCACCCTCTGTCCGCCAAACATATTGTCCCGGCGGTTACAAAATATATGGAGCCGTTTTATAAGAAAAATGCCGCAGTGGAGCAGTACATTGATATTCTGGTAAAGAATGAGGACGTAGCGCGCGTTGACAACACTCTGGCTGAGATCCGCCAGGAGGCCAGAGGGCTTGCGGCAAAGACAAATTCCATTATTAAGCCTTTCGGGGAAGCTGTTGTCGGCGGCAGCAGCCAGGCGGTGGGTTCGCCGGCCAATGCCGCCAGAATTGCCCACGCGCTGGTTAAGGGCGACATTACCGGCATAAAAATAGAATTGTATTCGGAACTGTTCGCCAGGCGCGGGATTACGATTCCCGGTATATTAATGGCGGCCGTGTATGGCGCTGCTGCCGACAATTCCACTTTATACCGGAGAATCATGGATGATGTGCTGGCAAGTAATTTGACAATAGAGATCTTCGAAGTAAATGAGCAGCACATGCAGCGCATTACCATTTATGCCACCGAAAAAGGTGCCATGATTGCAACGCTAAACCGGGGCGGGGGATGCTTGGTTATAAAAAAAGCGGTGCCGTCGATAGCAGAAGCCAAAGCAGCGGCCCGTAAGCTGAACATTGAGGTTGTGGCGTAATTTTGACGGCAGGGTACAGAACATCCAGCTATTGTATAGAGAAAAACGCAGAAAAAGCGAAATCAGGGTCAGCTTCCGCGTAGAAATAGCAGAGGCAGACCCTGATAAATTATATAAATTAAGAACCCTTAAAAATCAGGCGGCTTATGCGTTGCTAGCCAGGACTTGGTGCATTCAATGAATTTTTTGGCGGCAGGTGAATTGTTTCTTAAGGAGTTTGTGGCAATGCCTATTGTCCGGTAGAAAGTTTGTTCCAGGCTGACGGCACGAACCGGCTCAGGCAGTTGGGTTAGCGTCATTTCCGGCAGAATACTGATGCCCAAGCCGTTTTTGACCATGGTAATAATGGCGCGAGCTTCTGTTACCTCATATTTTATCTTTAATTTTACGCTACGTTCAGCTAAGATGCGCTTTATTTCATCATAACTGCCCCATTTTGTGGCAATAAAGGGCTCGTCTTTAATATCCACAAAGGAAATGGACTCCTTATGCCCGAGAGGATGTTGATCCGGCAAAATACAAAGTAAGCTGTCCTTTTTGAGCGGCATAGTCTCATACAATTTTACGGTTGGCAGGGAGACAAAGCCAAAATCCACCGCGCCGTTGGTAATCCAGTCTTCAATCTCATCATAGTTGCCGTCCAGCAATTCGATATCAATGGCCGGAAAGCGGCTGTGAAACCGGGTGATAATTTCCGGCAGCCACTGCGTGGAGACGCTGGTAAATGTACCGATGCGGACCGTGCCGACATCCAGGCCGTTAATCGCCGCCACCTCATGGGTAAGCCGTTCATTATAGTGGAGAATTTCCCGCACATAGGCCAATACCCGTGCGCCATTGCTGGTTAGCGCGATGCCGGAGCGGTCCCGGGTAAGCAAAGGGAAGCCGAACTCGGTTTCCAGACTGGCGAGGGCGTGGCTAACGCCGGACTGTGACAGTTTAAGCAGGTCGGCCGCTTTGGTCATGCTGCCTGCATCGACAATCGTGCAAAAAACCTTGAACTTAAATATTGACAGATCAATCACCTCCTCTGCCCTTACATGATTTTTTTGCAAGCAACGCTTTACAAATATTCACTTTATCAATATAAAGTTTACACCTATACTATAGGGTAAGCAACTACTTTCGTTACAGATTGAGGGGGTTTTAGGCGGTTTTTCGCCCTGAAGATTCCCCGGGTGTAACTGCGTGTATTGCCGGGTGATGCATTTATAATTAAGCAGCAGCTTTAGGCGGGTGGAATGATGGATAAGAAAGAACTGTTAGAGCATCTTTGTTTATCGCTGCCTTTTATTGCCCGTATTACGGGGGGGTACGCCACGGTAACCGACCGGTTGGGGCGAAGGCTGAAAAACGTGGATTCACACGGACGGGAAATAAGCAAATATCAGGGAGAAGTTTATGATATTGCCAGGCAGGCCGGTGAAAAACAAATGCCGGTCATGGGGCCGTCCCAGTTTGTTGAGAATGCGGAAGCGTGGGCGATGCCGATTGGCGACTATGTGCTGTGCTGCAGCAATGTAGAGCGGGTGGAACGGGACAGCAGGCTGAGGGAAGCGTTGTCGCAGGCGCTGCCGATGATCGCCCGGGTTGCCGGCGGTGACGCGGTATTATTCGATCACCGCGGCGTGCGACTGGAAACCGCCGACCATACCGGCAAAAGAAGTGAAAAGCTCATCGGCAAAATCAGCCAGGCCGCTTATGAAGCCATTGTTACCCAGAAGCCTGTCATTGGCGAATCCATTGCTATGCAGGGAGTAACGGCGGTGCGCATCCCCATAACCGAAAAATACGGTCTGGGTTTTAATAATGAAGTGATGGTATCGCAAAAGCAGAAGCTGTTGGATGAGGTAAAAAAGTTTCAATATGCCCGCTACAGTCTTGCCGATATTATTGGTGAGAGCGAGGCCGTCCAAAAATGCAAGACCATTGTACAGTATGTGGCCCAGGGCGTTTCCTCGGTTTTGGTTTACGGCGCTACCGGGACCGGCAAGGAATTGTTCGCCCAAGCCATCCACAATACCAGCGACCGGCGCAACCGGCCGTTTATTGCCGTTAATTGCGGGGCTTTGCCATCCAGTTTAATTGAAGCCAATTTATTCGGCTATGTGGATGGTTCTTTTACCGGCGCCAAGAAAAACGGCAATACCGGCGTGTTCGAAGCGGCTGACGGCGGGACAGTTTTTTTGGATGAAATTAGTGAAATGGATTGGGATTTACAGGCCAAACTGCTCCGGGTTCTCCAGGAACGGGAGGTGACCCGCATCGGCAGCACCAAACCGATCCCGGTAAATGTGCGTATTATTTCTTCTACCAATAAAGATTTGGTTCAATTGATTGAAGAAAAGCGATTTCGCGAGGACCTGTACTACCGGATTAATGTAATCGAACTGCGCGTGCCTTGTTTAAAAGAGCGGACTAAGGATATCCCCCTGTTAACGAATTACTTTATTGTCAAGTACAATCCGCTGCTGGGTAAAAACATTTCCCAGGTGGCGCAAGCGGTTTATGACATTTTTCAAAGTTATCCCTGGTCGGGTAACATTCGGGAATTACAGAACTGTATTGAAAGTGCCCTGAATATGGTGCATGCGGAAGAGCGAACGCTGGAAGTTCATCACCTCCCTTCCAAGTTTTGTAACTCGCTGGCGGATAGATCGATTCCCCCAATAAGTCTTGAGGACAACCTGGCAATGGCTTTGCAGGAAGCCGAGAAGCAGGTAATTTTACGGGTGCTGCAGCAGGAGAGAAATAACCGCTACCGTACGGCCGGGCGCCTCGGTATTAGCTGTACGACCTTGTGGCGAAAAATGCGGGAAAATAATCTTTTGGCTACCTAGTACCGTGGCAATGAAAAAACGATCAAATCCCTCAGCAAGAAGGAGTTGATCGTTTTAGTTTCCGCCAGAAAAACTTGAAACTATTTAATATTTTGATTGTACTGCAGATACACAACATGAGTCTGGAGATATTCTTCCAGGCCATGTTTGCCGTCGGCGCCGCCAATGCCGGATTTGCGCCAGCCGGCATGGAAGCCCTGCATGGCCTCAAAGTTTTCGCGGTTGATATATGTTTCGCCGAATTTGATCTCTTTGCACGTCCGCATGGCTACATCAAGGTTTTGGGTATAAATAGAGGAGGTGAGACCGTATTCACAATCATTCGCCAGTTCGATGGCTTCATCCAGATCTTTGAAGGTGGTAATGGGCAATACCGGACCAAACGTTTCTTTCTGCATGATGGCGGTTTTTTGCCCGCAATTGGTCAGGACGGTCGGTTCATAGTGGAAGCCGCGCGCTGTTTCCGCCCGCTTGCCGCCTAAAATAAGCTTGGCTCCGTCGGACACTGCTTGTTTGACTGCCGCTTCAACCAGTTCCAGTTGCTGCTTACTGACCAGCGGCCCCATATCGATGTCCGGCTCGGTTAACGGATTACCGTATTTGGTATTTTTCATGGCGGCCGTTACTTTTTCAATAAACTTGTCGGCTACCGATTCATGTACATAAACTCTTTCCGCGCAATTGCACACCTGGCCGGTATTGATAATCCGGGAACTGCGAATAGCGGCGGCTGCCAGATCAAGATCGGCGTCAGCCATGACGATAGCCGGCGCTTTGCCGCCCAGTTCCAGGGAAACCTTGGTTACGTTTTCCGAGGCGGCCCGCATGATGGCAACGCCGCTGTCCACGCTGCCGGTAAAGCTGACCATACCGATTTTGGGATGACCGGCCAAAGCGTTGCCCACCGATGAGCCGGGGCCGGAAATCAGGTTGAATACACCTTTGGGCAGTGAAGTCTTGGCGACAATTTTAGCAAATTCAAAAGCGTTATTAGGAGTTTCGCGGCTGGGTTTGACGACGATGGTATTACCGGTTACCAACGCGGGAGCCATTTTTCTGGCGATCAGGAAGAAGGGGAAATTCCAGGGTAAGATACCGGCAATAACCCCAATCGGCAATTTAAAAAGAAATATATTTTCATTAGACCGGTCACTCTGAATAATCTCGCCTTCATAGCGGCGGGCAAACTCAGCCATATAATCAATGTAATCGGCGGTGAAATTAGCTTCCACTCTGGCCAGTGGCAGGATTTTTCCCTGCTCCTCGGCAATGGTTCGCGCCAGTTCTTCTGAATTCTCTCTAACGCCCCGGGCTATTTCCCGCAGATAGCCGGCTCGCTCAATGGCCGGCAGCTTCGCCCATGATTTTTGGGCCTGCTCGGCAGCGTCTACCGCGGCATCCACGTCGGCAACTGTACCTTCGGGAATCTCCGAGATAATTTCTTCAGTGGCCGGATTCATGACGGTGGTAGTCCGGCCTGAACGGTTGGATACAAATTCGCCGTTAATAAACATTTGATAGCTTTTCATCTGGAACCCTCCTCAGTCTTTTTGAGAATCAGGTATACAGTGTTGCTAATAATTGCTATTTGACAATAGCAAAAATAATCCTGCAAACATTTCCAATCATTCCTCTAATTGGCAAATAAGTGCTATGATTCAGCGAATTTATATCAATTCAAGAAATAGATCTGGGTGCAGATAACGGCAGGCAATTGATAGTATAAAACTGCGTATTGTGCTATAATAAAAACAAAAATGTCGGACTAATGACATACGGGGGTGGGGAAAAACATTATGAGTGAAGAACGGTTTGGGCGGCTCGAAAACATGATGGCGCAGCTTATTCAAATGGTAGGCCATAATAATGCCGTTACCGAAGAGTTACGGCAGGACGTTAGCGGTTTGAAGCAGGATGTCGGAGTGCTGAAACAGGATGTCGGAGTGCTGAAACAGGATGTCAGTGTGTTGAAGCAGGATATGCAAGAGCTTGAAGCCAAAATGGAGAAAGGCTTTGCCGACGTTGTGTCCATGGTTCACTTGTTAGGCGAAAAAGTGGACAAGATTGAACTGACTCAAATTCACCACTCGGATATGCTCGATGTTTTAGCCACCCGTACTACCCGGCATGAAGCTGAAATTCAGGGGCTTAAGCGGGCGAAGTAACAGGTAGATAAGAAGACCGGCCACCATCTCAATTAAGAGAAGGTGGCCGGTTTTTATTCCGTTAGTTTGTTACTTTTACCTTGATTTGTTCGCGGCCGGCAATATGCATATTCATGCCAAGCTGTTCAGGAGACAAGCCGAGAGCCAGTCCGATTAACTGGGCAAGATGCAGCACCGGCATTTCCTGCTGGCAGCCAACCGCTGCCTGGCCTTCCGGCTGGTTCATGTCAAGTGACATCTGGCACAGCGGGCATGGCGTAACAATACAGTCGGCGCCGGCTTTGACAGCGCATTGGTTGGTTTTGCCGGTAATGCGGATCATATCCTGTTCAGCCGTATAGGTGGCATGAAAGCCGCAGCAATCCAGCCTTGCGGCGAAATCGACAGGCTGGGCGCCAAGGGCCGCAATGAGTTTTTCGAGAGACTGCGGGTTGGCGTGGTCTTCGAAATTCATAATTGCCGGCGGCCGGAGGATATGGCAGCCGTAGTAGGCAGCTGCTTTCAGTCCGCGCAAGGGTTTCTTGACAAGCTTTTGCAGTCGGTCAAGACCGAAATCGTTTATGAGGACCCAGAGTAAATGGGTGACTTCACTGGTTCCCTTATATTCCAGGCCGGTGGCCGACAGAATGTCGTTAACTTGTTTCTTCAGGCCGTTATCCAGTTTGGCTTTGGCGTTGCGCAGCATCAAGGTACAGGTATTGCAAACCGTTAACAGCGGCAAATTCATTTGTTCAGCCAGGGTAATATTGCGGGCATTGATGGCGGTTGCCGCCAGATCATCGACATCCTGCACATGGGAAGCGCCGCAGCAAGTCCAGCCGGGAATTTCGATCAGTTCAATACCCAGGGCTCTGGCAACTGCTGTTGTGGCGATATAGTTTTCTTTCGCCGCTCCCTCCAGGACGCAGCCGGGAAAAAATGCGTACTTCATTATTTTTCACTCTCCCTTACTGCCTTGAGAATGGCTGCGATTTGCTCATGACCTTTGACTTTCCTGGGAGAATGAAGCGGATTGAGTTTACCGCGGCGGAGGAGGCGCAGGGCGAACGGCAGCTTAGCCATCGATCCGAACAGGCCGATGGTTTTTACCGATAGCTTGGTTTCGTTCAGGCGGCCGGTATCCTCAATATCCTGCAGGAAGGCCAGGGCGTGACGGGCGCCGGGATTATCGGTATAGCCCATTTTGATCGACATCTGGCGCAGACGGGCGATATCAGAACCGGGGGCCAGGCCTTTCGGGCATTTGGTAGTGCATTCCACACAATGCAGGCACTTCCATAAGCCTTTATCCAAAATGGCTTTGATACGCTCTTTAGCTGATTTGTCACGGGTGTCGGCGACAAATTTCCAGACCTTGGAGTAGGTAAAAGGTTCCAAGAAATCTTGATTACCGGCGCTCAGTTTGGAACATTCAGAAGCACAGGCGCCGCACAGAATACAGTTGATTTGCGGGTTGATTTTTCTAAAATCGGCGATTTGCTGCCGGCAGCCTTCCTGGGCCTTGAACTCGTCTTTAGGCTCCAGCCATGCTTTCGCAGCTGCCAGGCGCTCAGCCTTGGCATCCCAGTCGACAACGAGGTCGCGAATCACTTTGAAGTTTTGTATTGGCTCAATGGTAAGCGCATCGCCAAAGAGTTCTAAAATGTTGTCCAGTGGTGTTTCACAGGCCAGAAAGGCCTGACCGTTAACCCGAATGGCACAGGCGCCGCATACGGCCGAGCGGCAGGCGGCGGTGAAAGCCAGGGTGGGATCAATGGTCTCTTTAATGGTAATTAAGCCCCAGAGCAAAGTTTTGCCCGGCTGGTGGGGGAAGGTGTATTCCTGCAGGTAGCTTTTGGCTCCGTCAAAGCGTTGAATTTTATATATTATCTGGCGCATCAATATTTCCTTTCTGCCGGCGGATATTTGGTGATAACTACTGGCCGGTAAGATATATTGTACGCCTGGCCTTCCCTGGACACCAGGGTGTGCTTCAGGAAGTTGGCGTCATCGCGGGCGGGGAAATCGGCGCGGCAATGGCTGCCCCGGCTTTCCTGGCGATGGAGAGCGCCGAGGACAACTGCTTTGGCCACGGCGAGCATGCTGCCGAGCTCGATATAGTTGACAAAGGCAGTATTGTAAAGCTTGTTTTGATCCGGGACCATAACATCCTTATATTCCTGAATAAGGCTGTCAACAACGGTGAGTGCTGCTTCCATTTCACTGGCGGTGCGGAAAACACCGACATTATTCCACATGATTTCAGCCAGCCGGTCGCGAATAGCGGCAGTGGACAGGCCTTTGTCTTTGGTAGTAACGGCGGTGAATTTGGTATTCCACTCCGCTGCGGCCTTTTCTATGGGCTCACTGGGGATTGCCTGACGCTTTCTGGCGCAGGCTACTGCGCCTTGTCCGGCAAATTTGCCGAAAGCCACAATATCAGCCAGCGAATTGCCGCCAAGGCGGTTAGCGCCGTGCACCGATACGCAGGCCGCTTCGCCGGCGGCGAAAACACCTTCTACGGCTGTCGCACAGGTGCGGTAGTCAATTACGTCAATGCCGCCCATGGAATAGTGACAGCTGGGACGGATGGGGATCGGCTGCTCGATGGGGTCAACCTGCTCAAAGGTAATTGCCAGTTCGCGGATTTGCGGCAGGCGCTCCAGGATTTTTTCCCGGCCCAAATGCCGGAGATCAAGCTGTACATAGGCGCTTAAACCCTGACCGCCAAAGCCCCGGCCTTCTTTGATCTCTGTCTCAATGGCCTGGGAAACAAGGTCACGGGTGGCCAATTCCATCTTTTCCGGTGCATAGCGGGACATGAAGCGTTCGCCCTTGTTATTTAAGAGATAGCCGCCTTCGCCGCGGGAGGCTTCTGACATCAGAATACCGGTGCCGGCCAGTCCGGTTGGGTGGAATTGCACAAACTCGGGATCTTTCACGGGGATACCCGCTTCCAGGCAGGCGGCAATGCCGTCGCCGGTTGAGGTAAACGGATTGGTGGTGCGCAGCCAGTACATGCGGCCGGCTCCGCCTGTTGCCACTACGATAGCTTTGGCGGTAATAGGAACAATTTGACCGCCCTTCATATCATAGGCGACAACGCCGCACAGTTTGCCCTCGTCGGTCACGATTTGCAAGAGATACCACTCAGCCAGTATTTTCACGCCATGTTTTAGACATTGCTCGTAAAGGGTGTGCAGGATAACATGGCCTGTTACGTCAGCGGAAAAACAGGTGCGGGGCGAAGAAGCGCCGCCGAAATTGCGCTGGGCAATGCGGCCTTCACCGTCACGGGAAAATGGGACGCCAAAGTAGTCGAGCTCCCGGATAGCGTCCGGCATATTGCTGATAAAATGCTCGATGGCATCCTGGTCGCCCAAATAGTCACTGCCTTTAACGGTATCAAAAATATGTTTTTCTATGGAGTCATTAGGATCGGCATTCTGCAGGGAGCCGTTGATGCCACCCTGGGCACAGCCGGTGGCCGAGCGGGTGGGAAACATTTTGGTCATCAGGCCGACAGACAGGCCTTCCTGACGGCCGGCCTCCAGGGCGGCCCGCATTCCTGAGCCGCCGCTGCCGATGACGAGTACATCAAAGTTAAGCATGGTTCACCTCAATAGTAAGTTTGTTACAGCAATTTTTTCCTATAGCTGACGGTAAGCTTTTTGCCCTTCCTGGTAGAAGTTGCGGCCGGTGCTGTCAATGGCCACAATGGCCGGAAAATCAACGACTTCCATCCGGGCCAGGGCTTCGGGGCCGAGGTCGCCGTAAGCCACGACTTCATAAGCTTTGATAGTCTTGGAGATAAGCGCGGCGGCGCCGCCGGTAGTAACAAGATAAACAACACCGTTTTTCTTCATGCTGTCAACGACCGCTTCAGAACGGTAGCCTTTGCCAATCATACCTTTCAGGCCTTTATCCAGGAGCAGGGGAGCATAAGGATCCATCCGCCCGCTGGTGGTTGGCCCGGCTGACCCGATCGGTTCACCCGGTTTGGCCGGTGATGGCCCAACATAATAGACCATTTGTCCGGTGAAATCTACCGGCAATTCTTCCCCGCGGTCGAGCGCTTCCACCATACATTTGTGGGCGGCGTCGCGGGCCGCATAGATTACACCGGTAATCAACACACTGTCGCCTGCTTTGAGTTTTTTTATTGTTTCGTCGGTAAGTGGTGTAGTGATACGAATTTGTTCAGCCATGTTCCTCTTCTCCTTACAGTACGACTTCGGCATGCCGGGTGGCATGACAGTTGATGTTGACAGCTACCGGCAGACTGGCAATATGGGTAGGAAACCATTCAATATTGACAGCCAGCGCGGTTACGCGGCCGCCCAGACCCTGGGGTCCAATACCGGTTTTATTAATAAGTTCTAACAGTTCCGCTTCCAGACTGGCGTAGTCCGGGTGCTCATTTCTTTTGGTTAAAGGGCGAATCAGGGCTTTTTTAGCCAGATATGCGGCCTTTTCCATGGTACCGCCAATACCTACACCGACGACAATTGGCGGACAGGGGTTTGAACCTGCATTTTCGATAGTTTCCACAACAAACTTCTTCACTCCTGCTACCCCATCGGCCGGAATCATCATTTTTAATGCACTTTTGTTCTCACTGCCGGCTCCTTTGGGAGCCAGGACTATTTTGACCCTGTCGCCGGGTACGCTTTCCACATGAATGATAGCTGGCGTATTATCGCCGGTATTCTTGCGGTTAAAAAGCGGCTCGGCCACGGCTGATTTACGCAAATAGCCTTCTGTATATCCTTTGGCAACGCCGGCGTTAATGGCTGTTTCCAGTGTGCCGCCTTCTATGCGGGCTTCCTGTCCCAATTCGACAAAGATGACGGCCAGGCCGGTGTCCTGGCACATGGGTTTGGCTTCGTCTCTGGCAATACAGGCATTCTTGATGATTTGATCGAAGAGTTCCCTGCCAAGGGGAGATTCCTCTTTGACTTTGCCTTCTTTCAGTGCATCTAAGACATCTTCAGCCAGATAGTAATTGGCGTCAACGGCCAGCTTGGCTACGGCTGCGGTGATTTGCTGTGCTTGAATTGTGCGCATATAATTACTCCTTTCCGTTTTGGACGACCGATATTGTTAGTGACTGATTACCACAGGCCAAGAATTTCCCACCACATGGAGCCTAAACCTACCCAGATAATCAGGTTTATGACAGATATTATAAATCCAAGTCGCCACCAGGTGCCTTGTTCAACATAGCCGGCGCCAAAATAAATGGGGGAAGGACCGGCAGCGTAATGGGTCAAAGACATACAAAGATTGGACATGAAAGCGAGCGCTAATGCCACCAGATAGGGCGGTGCCCCTGCAGCTACGGCTACGGCGATAAAGGCCGGATACATGGCTGTGATATGGGCTGTCAGGCTGGCAAAGGCATAATGGGCATAGAGGTAGACAATGGTGAGGACGATAAAGGCTTGCAACCAGGGAATACCGACAATGCTGGCGGCCATAGTTTTGGCAAACCAGGGAATAAAGCCAAGCTTAGCAAGGTAATCGGCAAGCCCCACCAGGGCGCCCATCCAGACCAGTGTGTCCCAGGCGCCTTTTTCATCAAGGACATCCTTCCATTCCAATACCTTGGTGGCCAGCATGACAACAACGGCTAAGAGGGCAACAACGGTAGCATCCAGTTTAGTATATTGCGAAGTGCTCCAGAGAAGCAGAGCGCCAACAAACACCGCGGCGACGATTTTTTCGCCCAATGACATCGGACCCATGGCGGTAAGCTCTTTTGCCGCCAGAGCTTTAGCCTCTGGCGTCTTCTTAATCTCGGGCGGGTAGAATTTGTACAAAAAGTAAGGTACAACAAGAATGGAAATAATACCCGGGACGACAGAAGCTAAAGCCCATTGACCCCAGCTAAGCTGGATGTTCAGCGTTTTGGCGGCAAGTAAAGCGATCAGCGGGTTTCCGGCCATGGAGGTCATAAACATAGCCGAGGTAATAGTATTACCCTGATAGGCCGTCTGCATAAGGTAGCTGCCTACCCGGCGGGCGGTGGGGCCTGGTTCGGATTCAAAGGCGGTACAGAGACTGCGGACAATTGGAAAGAGAATACCACCGGCGCGGGCCGTATTAGACGGAGTGGCCGGACTGATAATCAGATCGCTCAATACCAGTGTGTAACCCAGTTTTAAGGTGCTGTCGCCAATAGCTTTAATCAGCAAAAAGGCGATCCTGCGGCCCAAGCCGGTTTTGATAAAGCCTTTTGCGAACAAAAAGGCGGCAACTATGAGCCAGATTGTGGTGTTGGAAAAACCGCTGATGGCTTCCGCCGGTTTTAACACACCGGCAAGAGCTGTAAAGGTCACACTGGCAAGCGCCACCGCACCAATGGGCAATGGTTGCAGAATAAAACCGAAAATTGTAGCAACAAAAATTGCCACTAACTGCCAGGCTTCCGGTTTAAGCCCTGAGGGTACGGGGAAGAACCAAATGGCTGCGCCTAAGGCAATCGTTGCCAAGGCTTTTGCAACATTACTGCTCAAAGGGAAATCTCCTTTCTGGTTTCAATTTTTTAGACGATTTTGATAATACGCCCTGTTTATACTTTAGCACTGGCGCATAAGGAAGCAAAATATCAAAAATCTATGGTACAATAGGTAGTAACTATTGCTATGGGAGGGTCTGCGGTGGAATTGCGTCAACTTGAATATTTTCAGGCAGTAAGCCGTTTGCAGAATTTTACGCGCGCTGCCGAGGAACTGCATGTAGCCCAGCCATCAATCACCAGCTCGATACAAAAACTTGAGGAAGAACTTGGTGTGACTCTTTTTGACCGCAGCCAGAAAAAAGTCACCCTGACTACCGAAGGCGCGGCCTTTCATGCCCGGATTGATAAAATCCTGTTTGAGGTTCGCCAGGCGATAGAGGAAATGGACGATTTTCGCAAGTTAAACAAAGGGACAATTAGCTTTGCCGCGCCGCCGATGATTGGTGCTTATTTGTTTCCGGACATTTTTAATCTCTTTAAGTCAATGCACCCCAATTTAGACCTGGTGGTGTACGAGGAAGGGTCTTTAGCCGCCCGAATGATGCTGGAAAAGGAAGAACTGGACCTGGGGATGATTATTCTGCCGGAGAATCCAACCGTGCTTAACACCATTCCGATTACCAGGGAAGAGATCGTGCTTTGCCTGTCGCCCGGTCATCCGCTAAGTACTGCTCAGGCGGTGAGTTTCAGCCGGCTTAAAGAGGAATCCTTTGTTCTTTTAAAAGAAGAATTCTTTCACCGGCGGCTGGTGCTGGAGGAATGCGCCCGCCATGGTTTTGCCCCGCGCATTGTTTTTTCCTCCAACCAGATTGAAACAATCAAGGCCATGGTAGCCAGTAATGTCGGCATTTCTTTTCTGATGGACATGGTTGTCCGCAGCAACCCTAAACTGGTAGGCGTACCCTTGGCTGAGCCACTGTCCATAACGATCGGGCTCGCCTGGAAGAAAGGAAAATACTTGTCAAAGGCCGCCCAGGCGTTTATTGACTTTATTGTGGCTTATACCCGGTCGCCCAGTTTCCGGGGGGCGGGGACAAAAGCAAAGAAAGTATAACGGAGAATTGTGTCTTATTTCTCTCTTTTGCATATATATGTTATAAGACGCGCGAGAGGGGGGGAATAATGACACATATAGAACCGTGGGATCGGCCCAATTACTGTACCGCCGGGGCCAGCGCCGGTCCAAAAACCATCATGGTACAGCAGGTGCTGGGGGAAAGAGAAGTCCAGAAATCGCTGGATATTCATGTGGTTGTACCGCGTCATAAACCGGCCATTGAGCAAATTGTCGATGTATTTGTTAAGAGGCTGTGCATTACCAGTGTGGATGTTATACCTAACAAAGTCATTGTCAGAGGCCAATTTGAAGTAAAGGCCTTGTATGTGGCTTGCAGGCCCCGGCATCCAGTCCACGCAGTCGAAGTATGGCCTATCAGATTCACTGCTTATGCCGATATTAGAGGCGTGCGGCGGGGCACGGACGCCGATGCCAGTGTAATGGTAGAGTTTGTTGATTATGATTGTGATGAACATACCCGCGCATACTGGCATAAAAAGAAGAGCCACGACCATGACTGGCATGACGATTACGATGACTGTGATGATGATTGGGATTATGATGATTGTGACGATGATGATTGCGACGACTGCGATTGTCATGACGAATGCCATCATAAACATAAGCCTCACAAAAAACATAAGTGTAAACCCGACTGTGATGATGACTGCGATTGCGATCACGATTATCACCATTGTAAACCGCACAGGCCGCGCCGCCGTACCCGCCGGTTTGATGTATCGGTGGTGCTGCGAATCACTGTAAAAGCTATGACTGAACGCGAAGTCACGCTGTATCAGGGGTATCCGGGCGGATTACCGGCGAAGCCCAAAGGATAATCGAATTCAATGAGGATACTGCCGGTTTTTGCGCCGGTTGGAGGCTTTGCGGCTTATTCCTAAGGAAGGTTTTTCAAATAGAAGCAGCCATACTCCGTTTTCGGAGTATGGCTGCTTACTACTTTGCTGTAGCGGCCAAGCAATGGCTCAACTACCGCACAAGGACACTGATTTTATTGATAAAATCCTGAAAGCTGATACCATCAATACAAAAGTTTGCGGCAAAGTCCTGCGGGGAA
The DNA here is from genome assembly GCF_041428895.1 of Sporomusa aerivorans. Classification (NCBI taxonomy): domain Bacteria; kingdom Bacillati; phylum Bacillota; class Negativicutes; order Selenomonadales; family Sporomusaceae; genus Sporomusa; species Sporomusa aerivorans. Next base: position 5,233,073 of record NZ_CP156926.1, on the reverse strand, counting down.
TCGAAACACTGGGCGAAATCCGGCTTGTTATACCCGCTGACACACAGTTGATTATCATAGTATGTGACCACATACTTTTGCCCGCGGTATTCGAAGATCAGCTCCTCGTAGGTATTAATATCCTCATAAAAATCTTCGACAGATTTATAGGTGTCCGGCAGAGCTTGCTGGGTGCTGGTTTTTAATTTGATGACAACCAAGGTATTAACCTCCTGCGTTAGCTATTGTTCTTAGTCGTATCCTATCGCTTTACTTTATATCTTGCCTTTTGGTCAAAGTAGGTCATGTCGGCGTAACCGGCGTATATTTTTCCGGAATGAGCCGCACCTTCGGGGATAAAATACCGGTCACCCTTAGTGAAGGTTTGTTTTTGGCCGTCAATTATCAGGTCAATTTTTCCCTCCAGGACAATACCCCATTGTCCTTCGTGCGCATGCTCAGGCAAGTCAACATCTTCACTAAACTCCATAAAGATAATCTGGTGTGTCTCGCTCTGGGAAAGATAAGCTGTGATCCCTTTTAGCGGAATATCTGCTTCCGGTAAGTTTCTTATTGGCTGGGGAAAGATAGGCACAGGAAAGTCCTCCTTTACGTCAGTTAGTATGCTCTTACATAATATATGAGAACAGCCGGGACGGTAAAGAGCCAATTCAACTTACAAATTTGAAAATTGGACTGGATGTACCGCAGGACCTACCGCATGATGATAGCTGTGACAATACAAAAAGAGTGGGTTTAACCCACTCTTAGCTGATTATCGCCAATTTTGACCAGTATTCTTTGCATCGGGTAATATCACCGGTTTTTCTGGCTTCTTTGCATTTTTTCATAGTAGAAACCTCCTAGCACTCTTCACCGCATTCGCATTCATCGTCAGCCTGACAAACTTCGCAAAGCCCGAATTCGCAAACTTCTTCGCAGTAGCATTCTACTTCTGAACAACAATTAAAGGTTACCATATATATCAACCTCCGGTTTAATTATTAATTGATAATGATTATCTATTTGATTTAATTATAAAACCATATTTTGGTTTTGTCAACCGGCATTTAATTATTTTTTCGCAATGAAAGGAACCGGAGTTTTGTCAGGTTTTATCCTGTTCATCTTTCCTTTTTTCTGGCAGAGGCTTCATTGCCGGCTGAGATAGCAATTTCTTGTGACCGGCATCAATTTCTTGTCGAGTCAGTTTCTGCATAGTCGGAGGCTGCTCTAGCCAGCCGTTCTTCACCATAAGATTAGAGCCTGCTCTGGAATAAATGCCTACCTGGAGTAAGATTCTCGTATATAGAAGGGTTAAATCGGTTCTGGGGCTGGCGGCGATTGCCGTGCCGTAATTGCCGAAGCCACCTGCATTTAATAAGTTAATATGAAACAGCATCATCCTGTCGGAAAAGGGTGATTCCGTAGTATTGCTTACCACTTCACTGTCATAACTTGGCGGTCTGGACACATCTTCCCGCGCTAATACATTATTGAACAGACCTATGAACTTTTCCGCAATAGCCTTGCCTCGCAGGCAATAATTTCGAATCTCACCGGACTTGGCAACCTGTGCAAGACCGGTAATAAAGGCTTTTCCTATGCCATTCGTCTCGGCATTGTTAAAGAGGTGAGTAATTTCCAGAACGGTTAGCGGTCGCCTTTTCCCAACAAAACCGGAGAAAAAGCTCATGTTTTTGACAAAGTCAACTTGTGGCGGAATAGAAATAGCAGGGGGACGGGAATATACGCCCTTGGCTAACGCCAATTCAGTGCATTGTTGATTTACCAAAACAAGCCTGTTAAGATAATGCTCAAAAAAAGCTTTGATATCATTACAGGTACTTTGGGTATAGGCCAAAGAATAGTTCTGCAAGGCGAAGCGGGACATATGAACTTCATAAATCATATAAAACTTGTCAGAGAACAGGCGGGGAGCAGCCGGCTTTATATCTTCAGCCGTGATCCCTCTGGGGAGAGGAATACTCTCCTGGCCGAACAGATCCGTGAGATAGGCTAGACTACACCCTGTCGAATCTAAGATATATTGGCTCAACGATTTCAGGTTCTCATCTTCGATATGGCTTACAAAATATTTGTGCGCATGATGGACCAGAGATTCAAGCATGTAAGTGCTCCAGAGAAACCCCAGCTCAACTGATGTAAGTCTGATACTGTTATGGCTATACCTGTTCATAATAATGCCTCCCGTTAGCATCGGCTGAGAAATAGAACTCCACAGTATAGCTTTCGAGGAGGTAGTTATATTTATACCAGAGCAATGCCACCCGGAAGCGTTCTGTCTATATGTGCCTGGGTTTTTTGCTATAGCGCAGTCGCAATTAGCAAAGCCTCCGGTCATTCCGGTTACTCTGTAACAATTCCTGGCTAAATATGGTATAATTATTCTAAAAAACAGAGAGGTGTACGAATATGCGCGCAATAAAAAAACTGCCGTATGGAGCTGGCCTTCCGGGGAAAATAAGATATGCCGGCCAATGGAAAATAGTTTTATTCTGTTTGGTCTTTTTTGTTAGTTTTGTCTCGGTCAGCTTCGCGGAAGAAGCTGTTTTACCGCTGCCTAGCTCAACGGGCGCCGCTAATTATTATGAAATGAAACCCAACCCGTACTTCGTGTCCCTGGGCGTCAAAGGATATCAGCAAACTACCGACTATACCTGCGGGCCGGCTGCGGCCATGTCGCTTATGCGTTGGTATAGTATCCTGAGCGACCAGGCCATGAATCCTACTACGGAGCTGTTGATAGCCAAAGGTATGGGTACAGGAGACATGCATTCCAAACATCCCGGTACCAATCCTCAGCAGATGGCAGCCTGGTTAAAGCAAAACGGCTTTGAGGTAACTCTTGGTTATAATGGCACCTTAGAGATGCTGCGGGACAACTTAAAAAAAGGAATCCCCACTCTTGTTGAATGGATTGACTGGGGCGGTCACTGGGTAGTTGTTACCGGTTATTATGCCGGCCATGAAGCGCCCGCCAAAGGAGTCGACACCATCTTCTTCGCCGATCCGGCCGTTCAGTGGACAACCGTCAATAACCCTGACGGGATATCTTCCTTCAATGCCTGGCGTTTCCGGGACATGTGGTTTGACGCTCAGTACTTTAAACCTGGTAATTTAGTGCGAAATGTATATATTGTGGCTGTCCCTAAAAAGATTTAGTCGGCCAAGAAATATTTTCTAAAACCGAGCTGCCTTGCTGGCGGCTCGGTTTTGTCTTAGTCTCTTGGAAGCTTTCAATACCGAACGGGTGCTGCCATTCTTTTTGGTTATAATAACACTGAATTAGTTTGAACGGGGGACACAGGTGTTGAATGCGTTGATATTTAGAATATTTTTACTGGCGTTTTTCCTGCTAGCTGCCCTAAAATGGGGTGATTGGAAAAACTGGCAAAAGTATTACCCGACAGTCCTTTTTGTAATGGTTCAGAATTTAGCAGCTGCTTTCTTTGCCTATCATCATACCCTCTGGCAATATAATCAGGATATACTGGTAAAAAGCTATACAACGGTAGAAATCCTTAATGCTTTTGTTTTATTACCAGCCGTGACCATTACTTTCCTATCCAAGCTGCCATTTCACAAGAGTACTGTTTGCCAATATGGGTATATAGCCTGGTGGGTAGTGATATTTGGCAGTCTGGAGTTCATTGCTCATTACATAGTGGGCAGTCTGTCCTACGGGAACGGATGGTCCTGGAAAGCGTCCATCTTGTTTGACGTTGGCATGTTTTCCATTATCCGGATGCACTATATCAGGCCGCTGTTGGCCTGGGTGATGAATTTGCTAATGATATCTGCAATCATTATTTTGCTGGATTTTTCCACCGGTCAGTTTAAATAATTCTTGTTATTTCCTGTGAGCGGATCGGATTTCTGTTAATATTTCATTAGAATCATTCCGGCTACAATTAAAATAGCGGCAATAACTTTATAAACAGATAATTTTTCTCCCAGGAACAGTATACCTAAAAACAGGGCAACAAGGGGAAAGGCGGAGACAATGGGAGAAACTCGGCTTACTTCACCGATTTTAAGAGCATAATAGTAAGCCAGCTGACCTAATAGTGCAGCAAAGATACCTTCTAAGCCAATGAAAGCAACATCTTTGACAGCGGCTCCGGCAACTAAATCCCACTGTCCTCTGACAGTAACCACAACTATTAAAAGCAGACTGATAAGCAGACTGCGGATGGTCAATGCCGTTAACGGCTGGAGGTTACCTAAGCCTAGCTTTCCCAGAATGGGAGCAACCCCCCAAAGTATCATTGCGATACCTGCAAATATATAGTAATTCATCATAATGCCACCTTTCGCTATGAATTATACTATATTGAATTATGATTTGGCTTAAGAAAATTACAGTATAACCAAAAAGGGAACTGCAAATTTTGTGCAGTTCCCTTTGGATTTATAAGTCCTGGGCAATCTCCCGCCGGTAGGCGGAGAACGCCGGTACAAGTCCGGCCAGTACGCCGAGGGCGCTGCCGCCAATTATAATATAGCCTTCGGCAAGTGTAAAGCCTGTTGTCAGGGCAATGGCTGTTTTGCTTTGCATGGTTCCCGCCAGCAGTGTATAGACAGCATGACCGGTCAGGCTGCCGGCCAGCACGCCAATCATAGTGAGCAGCGCTCCTTCGGCCAGAATTATGATAAAGATATCCCGGGCGCCGGCTCCCAGGGCGCGGAGAATGGCACGTTCACGGGTCCGGCTAAGCGCCGACCAGTACACCGACAGCGACATAATCACAAGACCCAGAGCGGTGATCACGGTTGCTGCCGTTGTGAGCACCTGCTCCCCCTGGCCTAACATGGCAAACAGCCGGACAATAATCTGAGCGGGAAAGACTAGCTGGGCGGCCGGTTCCCGTAGGAATTGCTGATACAGACGCATAGCCTCGCTGTAGCCTTTGGGTTTCACCAATATGGCGGTCACCGCATGTTCCTCTTCGTGGTTAGCTGCATCTACTGCTGCAAGGGATTCATGACCGGTTGTTTCTGCCTGGTGATGCTCGTGCTGTTCATGGGCTTGCCAGATACTGTCTATTGAGACCAATATGGCTTGGTCATACGGGCCGTTTACCGGCTGCAATACGCCTACAACCTGATACGGCTGGGCATGTTCATGTTCCTGGCTGCCGGCCAGCATACCATGCACCGACTTGAATTCATCCCCGGGTTTTAGCCCCAGGTCACGGGCCGCTTTGGCGCCGATCGCGGCTTCCCAGGGGCGGGAGAATGGGCGTCCTGCCGCCAACTGCAGCCATTCCTGCTGGTCTGCTTTGGGCTGATGCTGAAAAATACTGCTGTCGGCGCCGACGATGGCATAGCCTCGGTAATTATCGCCGAAAGCCAGGGGAATAGCGGCGGCTACTAATGGGTTGGCATTCAGTTTCTCCAGCACTGCGTGGTCAATGTTGCCAATCGGCGCATCCTGTAGAAACACAGTGTTTAGGACCAACTGATTGGGGCTGCCTTTGGCTCCGACGATGAGGTCGAACGGTTCGGTGGCTTTGACCAAGCCGTTGTGAATGCCTGTGGATAAGAGGGTAATGATAACCATCATGGCAATGGTGGCAGCCACCACAAACACGGTTAAGAGGTTCTGGACCGGTCTGGTGAACAAATTACGCCAAGCAATCATCAGCCGCATAACTGGTCACCTGCCCTTCGGGCTGTCGCAGCGGAATTATGCGCGGCAGCAGGCTCATTATTTCCCGGTCGTGGGTGGCTACCAGTAAAATGCTGCCGGATTCCTGCGCCAACTGTTGCAATAGCGCCATCGCTTTATTGGCATTAGCCTGATCCAGGCTGGCGGTGGGTTCATCAGCCAGAATCAGCCTGGGTTTATTGGCAACTGCTCTGGCGATGGCCACCCGCTGCTGTTCGCCGGTGCTAAGCTGGTGCGGCAGGCTGTTAAGCCTGTCAGCGAGGCCTACCTGGGCCAGCAGTTGTTTGCCCCAGGACCGTCTGTCCGGTTTCGGGACGGCGCCGGCAAAACTCATTGCCACCAGCAAATTATCCAGAACACTTAAGCCGGCGAGCAGATTCAGCTTCTGGAAAACATAGCCGACATGCTTGGCTCGCCAGGCGTCTCGCCAGGTCTCGGGCATGGCGGAAACAGCAATGTTGTCAAATTTTATCTCGCCGCTGGTTGGCGTGAGGAGGCCGGAGATGAGATGGAGCAGCGTAGTCTTGCCTGAGCCGCTCGGCCCGGTAAGCGCCACTTGTTCTCCGGCCTTAACGGTAAGCCGCTCGACAGCGACGGCCACCACTGTCTGGGAACCGTCGCGGTACTTTTTGCTAAGGCTGGCTAATTCCAACATAATCTCAGCTCCTTTTACTAATCGGCTGCTTCGACACTGTCGGCCGCGATGCGCACCAGACTGACAAAGCCGGTTTCACTGTCTGTTTGTTGTCCCAGCTCCAGGCGCCCGGTTACTACAATTGGTTTGTCGAAAGGCAGGGCTGTGACCGGCTGGGCCAGTTTGACCAGCACGATGTCGTCAGGCCAGTCAGCGTCAGTCGAGCAGAAAGGGCAGATGGACATAGGCACTTTGGTTAATACAAAAAAGTTTAACGTCGGTTTCAGGGGCGGGGCCATAAAGCCGCTCATGCGTACCTTTTTACCGTCGAGACTCTTGAGTTTAGGCGACAGTTCCAGTCCCAGTGCGGAAGCGTTGCTGTACATTTCCTGAAACTCAAGGGTCGTAGCTTGTTCGCCAAACCAGGACAGCCATGCCGGTGCTGCTTCGGCCCGGGAATAGAACAGGGACGATTCCCTGCAAGGAACCGTCCCGTTTTGGCCCGTCCAGGGCAGCACGGTCAGCAGCATGGCCAGCAAGATCAGGCCTATGCGTTTGATCATATATGCCTCCGGGATATTTTAGCCTATGGCTATTATTTTTGATTTTTGCGGCCGTCCAGGCCAAGGGCGCGGACAATGCCGTAGAATACTTCGGTATTATCCATAACCCCTTTGAAGTAATCGGCACCAGGACCATCGGCTGTCAGCGGCACATCATCGGCGGCATGGACTTCGGAGGGGTCGCTGGTAGGAATGTTACCGGTTCGCAGTTCACTGCCCTGCGGCGCCCGCAGCGGATTGGCTACAGCCTTATCGCCGGACATAACAGCAGGGGAAGTGGGAACTTCCTGAAAGCGGTAGTTTTCGTAGTAATCAGGATGGTTGGCATATTGAACAGCCAGGGTTACGCTAGGATTAGGATCATCAGGGAACCCGTCGCCGTCTCTATCAGCAAAGGTCGGCCAGCCGGCGTCGGCATAAATGCGGACAGCTTCGCGGCCGGTTTTGCCGTCGAGCTCATGATAGGTGCCGGTAATGCTGGCGCCATGGGCATGGTCGGCAACAACCACAATCAGGGTATCGCCGTTCTTCCGGGCAAATTCTTTGGCAATGCCGACGGCTTTGTCCATTTCAATGGTATCATAGGCAGCCCGCTGCCAGTCCAGTGTATGTAGCTGTTTATCGATAGAGGCGCCTTCCACCATGAGGAAGAAGCCGTTTTTGTTTTTGCTTAAGGCGTTAATGGCCGTTTTCGTCATATCCATAAGGGTAGGCTGATCGGTGAATTTGCCGAGAGCTTCAGGGTTCTTTGTTACTTCCCGGTCAATGTACACATTCATATTGTCAAGTTGAAAGAGGCCCAGCATTTTGTCAGGCGCACCCGCCTGTTTCAGTTCTGTTTTGGTAGTGGCCACGGCATAACCCAGGCCTTTAAATTCTTCAACTAAATTGCGATCATCGCTGCGCTTGGAGCCAGGCACACTCTTGGGCAAAAAGTGGCGTGAACCGCCGCCTAAAATTACGTCAGGCCTGTGCAGCGGATTGAGCATTTCCTGGGCGATTACGTTTTGTTCGCTGCGTTTGCGGGTATGGGCCAGCATGGCGGCCGGCGTGGCGTCGGTGATATTGGCGGTGGAAACGATGCCTGTTGCCATACCGCGAGTACGTTTGGCCAACTCAATAATGTTCTCCACTTTCGGGTCGTCGAAGGGGTCTTTGGTGCTGTCGGCATATACGCCCATGGCATTTACAGCACTCTTATGACCAGTGGCATAGGCCGAGGCGCTGTTAGCCGAATCGGTTACCAGGGAATCATTGCCGGAAGTGGTGATGACAGCTAAATTGGAAAGTTTATCCATTTCCAGAAGGTCGTTGTATTTGCCCTCCGTAATGCCTTTAGATAAAATGCGCGCCATTTGGCGGGCCTGCAGGCTCATGCCGTCGCCGACAAACAGGATGACATTTTTAGCAGGCTTGCTTATCTTATTAGCGGTAACATCATAATTTACCGTGCGTTTTTCAATCCCTTGCGCGGTTTTTACCGTTACCGCTACGGCAACCTTGCCGGCCTCTGCAAAGGCTACCTCATTGATGCGGTAGGTACTCATGTGATCCAGCTTGGTAACAGCCTGTTTTCCAAAGAATTTTTCAGCGGTTACACCATTTACCGTAACTTCAATGGCGGAAGCCGGAACCTGGGTTTTGACTTCAATGGCAAAGTCAAATTTCTGGCCGATGAGAAATTTGGCCCGGTCAATCGGCATAATGTTGATGGCCGGGGTTTGGGGCGCGTTGTAAGCGGCATACGATACTGTCATGCCTGACATGAACGATATTACCACCGCCAGTGATACCAGCACCCGGAATAGCCGGTTTTGGTTAATCGCATACATCCTGGGATTATACACTCGTTGTTACACCTCCGAAGTATTATAATGTGAACAAGTTCGTCCTGTCCCCATTATGCCATAGCCACTGGCAGGAAATGTTAATTGTCGGTTAAAATTATGTTAAAAGAGCCGCTTATAGGTAAGCTGTTTACAGTTACATTGCAAAAAAAACAGGGGATATTCAGGGCCGGTGGCCTGAATATCCCCTGTTGAACGTTATTTACTGCTTTTTAAAGATGCGGCTATTTTGGCGTTTAGCTCCATAAGCTGACATACTGCTTCAGGATTATAGCCGTAGGCTTCTGCTGTCAGGATTACTTTTTGCCACGCTGGGTCATTAGCCGGCTGATAAATACCGGCAGTTTCCTGCACACCGCTTGCCGGGACGGCACGTTTGCCGGCGGCATGGCCAACAAGCCAGTCTATGCTTACTCCGAAAAAATCTGCGATCCGGCGCAGGGTTGCGATATCAGGCTCCCGGCGGTTAACTTCCCAGGAAGCCAGCGTGGAGCGGTCAACACCGAGTATTGCCGCTAGTTCCTCCTGGGTTAATTTATTTCGCAAACGTTTGATTTTTTCACCAAGGGTTTTCATAAGCCACACTCCTTATTGTTTACGATATCGTGCTTATGCCCCTGGTTCAATTGTTGTGTCCATAAGACATTTCCTGGAAGGAAATCAGGCTGCAATCGGCGAAATAGTGTCAAAAAGACACGAATGTACACGGTGTTAATAAAGGGGGCGTTTATAATGAACAATAAATGTCATAAGGCTAACGGCAATGAATTGCTAAGAGTTTTTCGCCGCGATTTAATTGACCGCATTGCTATCGGGATTGCGCATGAGATTAGAAATCCGCTTACCGTTGTGAAAGGCTATTTGCAGTTACAGGCCAAAAAGTCGGCCTATCGCAGTGAGTCGCAGGAGATCGTTCTTCAGGAATTACTTCGTATTGAGGCCTTAGTAGACAATATTGTGTCGCTGGCTCATAGCAAAGCTTTGCAGAAAAACCCCGAGAATCTTAACGATATCCTTGCCGGGATTTATCCTCTGATTCAGAATATTGCCCGGAAAAAAGGTATAACGACTGAACTAAAACTGGATGATAGTCTGCCTTTGCTGGATTTGCACGCCGGGGAGATCGAACAGCTGATCCTCAATCTGGCCAGCAACGGAATAGAGGCTATGCCGGGAAAAGGGAAACTAACAATTGGCGTCAGCCGCAGAACCAGCAATGTGCTCTTGTATGTTCAAGACAAAGGCAGCGGTATTCCTGCCAGCCAGATAGAGCAGATTTTTGATCCGTTTTTTACAACAAAAGCCGGCAATACAGGCCTGGGACTGGCCGTCAGTCTCAATATTGTGGAAAGACATCAGGGAGAGATTGAAATTGCCTCGACTATGGGAGTGGGCAGTATATTCAAAATCCTGTTTCCCATCACGGCAAAAAGCGAATAGCCAGATCGCCGCGTGTCGTGTCCGTTGCCGGTCGAGCCATAAAATGGTATATTATAGTAAATACTTTGTGTAGGCGGTGAACAAAATGAATTATCTGCTAGCTGAGTTGACTGCCGGGGCTTATGCCATCGCCGTCGAGGATACGCATTCCTGGGACGTTTTCTCCTATACCAACTGCTATGTACTGCACCGTAACGGGCAAGTCATCCTGATCGATACCGGCCTGAAAGCCTATCAGCCGGCTATCCTGGCGGCGCTCGGCGAAATCGGGATAACTGCTGATATGGTAACTCATATTCTTTTTACGCACGGGCATCATGACCATGTGCAGGGGGCAGCCTTATTCCCGCAGGCCCAAAAATATATTCACAGCGCGGACCTGCACTTAGTGGCGCCTGCCCTTAGAACCCAGTTTGCTACTTTTTTGCCGCAGGCCCGGGACTTTTTCTTTGCCGTACCTGGTTTGGCGGAGTTGTCAATCGTACTGGTCAATACCCATTCACCCGGTTCGGCAGCTATTTTTGACGCCGTTTCCCAAGCGCTGTTTGTGGGCGATTTTTTCTGTTATTTCGGGGAAGCGTTGCCTGACGGCAAGCTAGTCTCAAACAGTGAGGGCATCAAGCGGGGATCATGCCAGTATGTAGCCGGACAGGCGGCCGCCGGCGGCACTGATCACTCCCGGTTTATGCAGGGCTTAGGCCGGTTGCTCGACTATCAGCCCGAATTTTTCTGCACTGGCCATGGTGTTATCGTGAGTGAGGGCATTCAGGATTTTTTAAAACAGATGTGGCAGAGCGGCACAACAAAGGCAGAAGGATAATTAATTATTGAAATAAGGAGTGATGTGTGATGGATTTTAAATTTGCCCACAACAACATCAATGTATTAGACCTGGAAAAGAGTAGGGCCTTCTATAAGGAAGCGCTGCAGCTTACTGAAACCCGGCGGATTGAAAAACCCGGTTTCACAATTGTCTACCTGGGTGACGGCCAGACTCCTCATAAACTGGAGCTTACCTGGCTTAAAGACCGTAAGGAACGCTATAATCTGGGTGAAAATGAGTTTCACCTGGCTTTTACTACCGGTGATTTTGAAAAAGCCTACAACCATCATAAGGCTATGGGTTGTATCTGTTATGAGAATAAGGAGATGGGAATCTACTTTATCTCGGATCCTGATGGCTACTGGCTCGAGGTTTTGCCTGAGCGCTTTTAAGTCAGGCATAAACTTTTATATCCTGAGTTGCGGGAAATCTTTAGTGGATGCCAATATAAATGAACGCAAAAAAAGCCGGAACCCGCCCAAACGGGTTCCGGCTTCGTTGCATTTTAATAGGTTTCTACAAAAACTTCAAAGTGGGCCTTGGGATGAGCGCAGGCCGGGCAGGATTCCGGTGCCTCGGTGCCTGTGTGGATATGCCCACAGTTGTTGCATTTCCATTGAACCGCAGCTGGCTTTATAAATACAGAGCCTTCAACGATGTTATTGTAGAGTTTTCTGTATCTGTTCTCATGATGCTTTTCCACTGCGGCGATATTGCGGAAAACAGTGGCAATGACCGGGAAGCCTTCCTGGTCGGCGACATCGGCGAATGCGGGGTAGAGGTCGGTCCATTCTTCATTCTCGCCCTGCGCGGCAGCCAAGAGGTTGGCTTTGGTATCGCCCCAGGCTACAGGAAAATCGGCCTGGATATTGACCATCTCGCCGTCTAAGCTTTCGACAAGAAACTTAAAGAAGCGTTTGGCATGTTCTTTTTCGTTATCGGCTGTTTCGGCGAATATGTTGGCGATTTGTACGTAGCCCTCTTTTTTGGCGGTGGAGGAATAGTATGTGTAGCGGGTTCTGGCCTGTGATTCACCGGCAAAGGCTTTCATCAGGTTTTCTGCAGTTTTGGTTCCTTTTAAAGATTTCAAACGAATCCCTCACTTTACACAATTTTCTATAACTATAGAAATAGCCGGAGTATTAAAGTCGGCATTTTTCTAAGATATTAGATAGTAATTACTACAAAATCCAAAAAGAATCCTCCTGTATTTAAGAAAAATTTCTCATAATACTGTATTGAGCAGTGAAGTGTAAGCATTGAGCAAATATCTTCCATATTTATTGGTTGTCTTAATGCTATAATTTAGAGAAGGATTTATTAAAAACTGTGGAGGAGCGAAGATGACGGCAGAGAATGCTATATGTCTTCCGGCCAATGCCCAGGATCTTTTTAACCATCTAAGCGGCTATCTGGGCTGCAACCATGAAATTCACTGCGTATTGACTTTAAACGGACAGCTTGATTTTGCTCTGCTGAAAAAGGCGGCCAGGCTGCTGCTTAACGCTGAACCGGTATTAGGCTGCCGGCTTGTTGAAAATCAGCGGGAAGCCTATTGGCTGAAACGTCATGATCTGGCTCACCTTGAAATATGTTCGCTGAGGGAAACTCGTGATGTGGCTGGGGAAATGGAGCGGTTTGTCAATAAACCGGTAGATTCCTATTATGACCCCATGCTGCAGATAAAGGTCCTGCGGTCGGCTGCAAACGATGTGGTATGCATTAAAATCAATCATGCCTGCTGTGATGCCGGCGGCTTGAAAGAATGTGTCGCTTTGCTGGCTTCTCTCTATAACCGACTTTTAGCAGATGACGGCTATCTGCCGCCGGCCAATATACTGGGCAGACGGGATCATACCCAGGTTTTCGAACAAATCCATGTCTGTGAAGCCAGACAAGCCTGGGAAGATGAACAGCCGGAGCGGGATACCTGGTCATTTCCGGCAGCAAGCGCTGAAAACTGTGAGCCGCAGCATGTTATCAAAAAAGTTGCCAGTAGACATTTTAAAGAGATACAGGTCTATGCCCGCCAGCAGGGCGTCACCCTTAACGATGTGTTAGTGACCGCCTGCTATCGGGCGCTGTTTAAGATGCTGACGCCGGCTGTGGATAAGCCGATGACCATGCTGGTGACTGTTGATCTTAGACGCTATGTTCCCGGCGGAAAGGCAGGCGCCATCTGCAATCTTTCCGGGTTGGTAGTGCCGGCAATAGCCTGGGTGCCTGGCGAAGCGTTTACCGCCACTTTAGCCAAGGCAGCGGCGAATATGCGGCACTTGAAGCAACGTGCGCCAGGGCTCAGAACCGCCATTATTTCAGAAGTGTATGAGAAAATTAGTGTGGCGGCGTTATTTGACTGGCTGCGTTCCGGGGAAACGAAATTATCTTCCCCGATTTTCTCCAATATTGGCGTGATCAGCAAGGATATAATCCGTTTCGGTGAGATAGCGGCTGTTGACGGCTGCATGATTGGGCCGGCCATGTCGGCTCCCTCGTCCCTTATTGCCGCCAGTACGTATAATGACGTGCTTACTTTGGCTATGGCCTTTTACGAGCCGGCGATACCCAGACGGCAGGCGCGAGACTTTTTGCAGCTGATGATTGAGGAAATACCGGTATAGTATGAGGTCTGAACCCGCGTGCGGGTTCAGACCTTCGTTTCTGCGACATGCTTCATGCAGATGCCTGCTTTTACTTCCCGGCCTTAGCGGGAGTTAGTCTCCCTTATCCAGGGACTTAGCCACTCGCCTGTGCCCGTAAGGATATATCTCCACTTGTAGGAGTGGGAGTCTTAGCGCGGGTTAGTCGGCGGATAAAGGGAAATAATACAGGTATAGAGAAGTTTGATAAAAAGACACTGACAGGGAGCTATTTATGAGTTCATTTTTCATTGGTATTTTGAGCCTGTTCTTTTTGCTGTATTCGGCCGCCAATTACTATGTGGGCCTGCGGTTTTTCCAGTCCTTCCGCGGTGTTATGGACCACCATGCCTTATTATACTGGTCTTTTTATGTACTGGTGGCTGTTTCCCCATTTGTCGCGAGACTGGGCAGAACCTACTTCCCCGGTTTTTTCAATGAATGGATTACCGTGCTTGGCAACTATTGGCTGGCGGCACTGTATTACCTGCTGCTTTGCTGGGCCGTTGTTGATATCCTGCGGTTAATGCTGCAGGTGTTCCTGGTTATGCCTGTTTCTTTAAAACAGCCTCCCGCCATTATGGGCTTCGGGGTGCTGTTCGCCGTAATCGGTTTGCTGGCCTATGGGGTCTGGAATGCGAATAATCCCCGCGTTCATCACTATGATGTAGCTATCAGCAAAGCCGTACCGGGTATGTCAGGTCTGCATGCCGTAATGGTATCCGACATCCACCTGGGTGTGATTGTCGATAACAAGCGCCTCGAAGATCTGGTAAACCGGATCAATGCGCTGGAGCCTGATATCGTGTTTTTGGCCGGCGATACCATTGACGAAGATGTCAGCCTGTTTGTGGAGCAAAAGATGCCGGAAGTCCTGGGCAAGCTGCGGACAAAGTACGGTGTATATGCTGTTATGGGAAATCATGAATATCTTGGCGGCAACGGCCAGCTGGCTGTGGAATACCTGCAGCAGGCCGGCGTCAAGGTGCTGCGGGACAGGTATGAAAAAGTAAATGACCAGTTCTATGTGGTGGGGCGGGATGACCGCATGCTGGAAAGGCTGGACGGCAAAGGCCGGCTGGCGCTGGCAGAGGTTATGAACGGGGTGGAGCGGAATAGCCCCGTAATTTTACTGGACCATCAGCCGTTTAACCTGGGTGAGGGGCAGCAGAACGGGGTTGACTTGCAATTGTCAGGCCATACGCACCATGGCCAGTTTTTTCCCAACAATCTAGTCACCGAGCGGCTGTTTGAAGTCGACTGGGGCTATTTGCAAAAAGGCAGCTACCAGGCCATCGTTTCCTGCGGTTACGGCACCTGGGGACCACCCATCCGGATAGGAAACTACCCGGAGCTTGTGGATATAGCTATTACTTTTGAAGCTAAATAACTTTACTGCTGCGTCTAAGCTTTAGCGTAGACCGCAGCAGCGGATTATGCCGCTAAACCGCTGTCATGCCGAAGGCGGATAGCGGTTTACTTATTCTTACAAGTAAAAGTTATATTCCGCAAATAACATATCTGATTATTACTAAGATCCATTATAAAGGGGATTTGTATTAAAACGGAGAAATAATTAATAGATAAAAAATATTTTTTCGCTGGCAGCATGAGCAACAGTCAGACAGCTGGGAGAAGCAGGCTAATGATAAGAATAGCAAAGCATAGCCGGCAATAATTATTATAGAGAGGAGGAGCAATGGCAGCTTGGGACGTGTTTCGCAGTGAGGGAAAATGAGTATTCAAAAGCAAATGGATGTTAGCGGTAACAACAGCTATTGGGAGTGTGGCTAAGGGCTGTTACTATCGGTAATACACTATTTGGATGCAAGTGGTCCGGGAGATTTTAGCCCTGCCAATATTGGGCAAACTTACCGAAAGATAAGGACGCAAAGCCATGGGTCTAAAGAGACAGTATCTATGATTGCCAGGCTGCTGATCGGGAATAAACTAAATTTGTCAGCCGTAGGTGGCAGTCATCAGGCTGGCACTTTTTTATTGGGTTAATCACATTTTTTGAACGTAAACAACTAAAATCGTAGCAACAATCGTAACAACATATGAAGGAGTCAACGTGATGAAAATCAAAAGAATTCAAACCAGGTTACTTATTGTGTTATTACCGCTTATAATAGCCATTTTGGGAACCTTGTCAGGGGTAAGTTACTATTTGGCGACAGAAGCTTTGAGTAAGAGTGTGGATGAAAATGCCAGGTCCGTAGGTACCGACTATGCAAACCGTGTTCAGGCCGATATGGAAAATATGCTGGGACAGCTGGCTGACCTGGCTAGTACGCCGGCAGTCCGAACCGGTGCGGACAAGGGGCAAATTGTTCAAGCCTTGGCCGAAACACAAAATCGGCTGAATACGTTTGATGTTATGATTTTTGTTTCACTAGATGGCGCCGGCATTTCTCATAAAGGTGCTGCCGCCAGTTATGCTGAGCGGGATTATTTTAAAAAAGTTATAGCAACCAAGAAGCCGTTAGTTTCCGATCCGCTGGTTTCGAAAGCTACCGGTAAACTGGCGGTGGTTTTGGCAGTGCCGGTCATGGACCAGGGGCAGCTAAACGGAGTGCTGGTCGGGACTTTTTCCATGGAACGACTGACAGAAAAAATGAAAGAACTAAAATTCCTGGAGACCGGTTACGGTCAGTTGGCTGATAACGGTGGTTTAATCATTGCCCATCCCAAACGACCGGAATTTGCCGGGAAGCTGAACTTATTGGAAAAAACCATCAATCCCGAACTTAATTTGCCGCAGCCGGAAATGGACAGCCGGCTTATTGGTATTTTTAAAAAGGCGGCACAGGATGGACAGCAGGCCAGAGGCCTCTATACGTTTGTGGATGGTGTGACCAGAATCGCCGTAACTACGCCGCTTGAACTGCCAGGCGATAAGCGCTGGGTCATGACGGTGGCCGCGCCGGAGCAAGAAGCCACCCGGGCAACCGATACCCTTGCGCATACCATGCTTATTCTGGCGGTCGTCTGCTTAATCCTGGCGGTTGTGGCCATCGTGTTCGTTGCCCGCCATATCGCCAAACCGATTGGCGTTATTCTCGACGAGTGCCAGTTGCTGGCGCAAGGTGATTTGCGAGAGCGGGCGGCCAAAGTTGCGTCAGAGGATGAAATTGGACAGTTAGCCCAAGGATTCCGGCAAATGCGGACACAACTTAGAGAATTGATCGGTAAAGTACATAACCAAGCTGAACAATTGGCGGCCTCCAGTGAAGAACTGACTGCCAGCGCCGAACAGTCAGCCCAGGCGGCAACCCAGGTGGCGGTTGCCATTACCGAAGTGGCCACAGGCGCCGGTGGTCAAATGGCGAATGCACATGAAGCTACCGGCGTGGTCGAAGAGATGTCGGCCGGTATTCAGCAGGTGGCGGCTACAACCAATGCAGTGGCCGGCCAGTCAGCGCAGGCTGCTGCCAAAGCACAAGAGGGCAGTGAAGCGGTGCATAAAGCGGTATCGCAGATGGCGAATATTGAAAGCACGGTCAACAGCTCAGCCAAGGTAGTCGCGGAATTAGGCGAACGTTCCCAAGAAATCGGTCAAATAGTGGGTACTATTGCCGGTATAGCCGGCCAGACCAACCTGCTGGCTCTTAACGCAGCCATTGAAGCAGCCCGGGCGGGCGAGCAGGGACGCGGTTTTGCCGTAGTGGCCGAGGAAGTTCGCAAGCTGGCTGAGCAGTCGCAGGCAGCGACAGAGCAGATTGCCGCGCTGATTAGCGGTATCCAGGGCGATACCGAAAAAGCCGTACAGGCCATGGATGCCGGCACGCGTGAAGTGAAGGTCGGAGCCGAAGTGGTTACGACTGCCGGCCAGGCTTTTCAGGAAATCGTGGGATTGGTCTCGCAGGTATCTGAGCAGGTTCAGGAGATTTCTAAGGCGATTGACCGTATGGCTGTCGGCAGCCAGCAAATTGTCGGCTCGGTCAACCGGATTGATGAGCTGAGCAAACAGGCAGCCGGCGAAGCTGAGACTGTATCGGCAGCAACTGAAGAGCAGTCGGCTTCCATGGAAGAAATCGCGGCGTCCAGCCAGGGACTGGCTAAGCTGGCAGCCGAATTGCAAGCAGTAGTAGGCAGATTCCGGTTATAGAAATCCCTTAAAATATAGAGCTTTTTTCAGGAAGAAATAGACGAGTATAAAGGTATTCGCTCAACAAAAAGATGATGCTTATGAACGCCGATGAAGCAAGTTTCCATAAATTAGATTTGTAGGTTCGATCAAGCATTTGTTATAATAAAGTTGATTCTAAGAAAAATCTAAAGAAAATCATGTAAACTAATTTAAAATTAGTTTACATGGGTAAAGTACTTACCTAAAAGCTTCATCAAGTTGAAGAAGGTTATGGTGGAGCTGTTACAATTTGAGGAGGGTTTTCAATGAAAAAGAGTTTACTTATTTTGGGGGCTTTTATTACTATGAGCACGGCCACATGTTTTGCCGCTCCGCTCAACAATCTGGATAACGAGCAAACGGCAGTAGGCTTAAGCGGTGACACCTTTTATATTGAACATAAATTTGGTGATCGCTTTACGCTTGGCTATCAATCCATTGATCGTGATTATTATGGTGATATGAAAGACATTTACGGGCAGTATCAGTTTACTAATAATCTAAGAGGGATAGTTGGTAACCGGGATTTTGATTATAGTGATTCATCCGTGTACCTTGGTCTTGGTTTGAATGGGTCATTGGCGCCGCAGCTTGATGGCTATGCATCGTTCCTTGCCGGCGATGAATTCAAAGAATTGCAAGTGGGGGCCGGCTATAAATTAGCCAGAAATTTAGATCTCAATGTTACATATAGCAATTTTATGCCTGATCACGGCAAAGACAAAGATGAATTTGCCGTCGGCGCAACCTTTAAGTTTTAAACTATTGTAATCAAGCTTTGCCAATATATATAAAATCCGCCTTATTCCACATTCGCCGGAATTAAGGCGGATTTTTATCTTTCTATTACACTTGCAGTCGAGTTGAACGTGTTCAGGCTTACTCTTCTATCCTGTGATTAACCCGCTCTAAGACTCCCCCTTCTGTAAGTGGGAGTAAGAGTGGATAAGTCCCGGGATAAGGGCAACTAACCTTCAGATGGGGTTGGGTTAAAACCCCACCTGAAGCTAGGTTTACTTTATCGAGTTTATTTATTCTTTTAAGCTGAAGGATAAGCAACTATTGCTAATAGCTATTACCTTGCAGTTTATTAATGAACGGAATATCTGCCGGGGCAAAATCGAATTTCTTAAGATCCTCAATATTAACCCATTCAACAGTATCGTGGGAGCGAAGCTCGATTTCGCCGGATAGCCAGGCAGACCAGAAGGCGTATAGGCGTATAGTTTTAGCGGGGTAATTATAGATGCTTTCCGCAAAGAAATCACCAACTACTATGCCGATACTCAGCTCTTCTTTTATTTCGCGGCGCAGGCATTCCTCGGGTGTTTCTCCCGGTTCAATTTTACCGCCGGGAAATTCCCATTTGCCGGCCAAGGGATCTCCCGGCGGACGGCGGGCAATGAGAATATTCTCTTTATGCTGGATTATGGCAGCTGTAACTTCTATCATGATATTCACCTGGCTTTGATAATAGTTTGCTGTAAATCTCAATGCTTCTAGCTATTCGCAGGGTACCGAAGCTCCATAAACTTTTGATCATAGATTTTAAATGCGGCATCGCAATAAACCTCCGGAGTTCGGGTAAATAGCGTTATTCTCCTTAACTTTACTAGCTCGGGATGGCTAACTACGACCTGAATTATCAATCGCCCGCTGCGTTGCTTCCCGGCTGCGGCCTATACCCCAGTAGGATTCACCGGTTATGAATTTGTGAATTGTATCGAGATCAAGTAAAGTTTTGTCTGTTGATATTATATAGTCATCTTTCTGCCACATAAGATGTTTCCCCCTAAGTCTAAGTTTGCCGCAACTCAATATCCTCCATACTTCCCGGCGCCTGTAAACTCTAAAGAGGGCAGTAGGATAAGGAGCAGCTAATCTTTGAATTTAACAAACACCACATAGTAAGCAATGGAACAAGCGATGATAGTTGTGACTAAAGCGGGCAACCAAGTGACCAGATTAACCGCTAAACTGATAATGCTTATAATAGCAAAGGAAATAACTATTCCCCAACGTGATGAATTCCGCCGGGAGGCGATAATTTCATGACGCCTTTGGACATAAAGCGGTAGATAAAGAAGCAGACTGGCAATAATCAGACCATAATAAATATACTCGTAAAAAGATAAATGGTACATATATAATCCCCCTTAGGTTATGTCTGGCATTGTAATAAATAGTATGTGTATTGGTAAAAAACGGTTTCATCAGTTTGCCGGGATTTACTGCCCTATGACTGAATATTTGCAATGAAAGTAGCTTTTGGCTTATCTGCCACCCATAACTATGTAAAGCATAAGTACAAAACCTATGACAATAATCACATCTTTAACCCAAGTAAGTTTAGGCTGACGTTTACGGTTACGTTCAGCCTCAATTCGTTCTCTGGCTCGAATACGTTCTCGTTCTTCTTCATAAATTCTTCTTTTTTGTTCTTTCGTTAATGCCATAGGATCACCTCCAGGGCAAAATATTGGCAGGATAACATGGTTATAGACCACGTTTTACGAAATCTATCCGTAAAAAATCTTTACCGTTAGGGAGATGATAAATTTGCTGCTTGCTGCATACAAATCCATGGTTGCTAAATAAGGCTGTCAAGCTGTTGCTATCAATATCTCTATGTAAAGAGGCTATGGGCTCAAAATGGGATGCAAGTGTAGATTGGCTCACAAAAGCCGTACTATTATTCTTCTGGATAACGCAGGAGACAGTCTCTGTTTTATTTTTGTTTCTAGCGATGGTTGTGACAAATTCACGCTCACCGGTATATTCAATAATTAAATTGCAAATTAACAAGCTTGTATAGGGCAGCTCTGTTTTTGCGGCAGCCAGATCGCAGTTGAGAAGTTCTAGAGAATCTCCTAGATATCCATATCTTTGTCTACATTTTTCCAAGTATGTTTTATTTATATCGATAGCATAGACTCGCTTTGTTTTGGCAGGGTCTATTTTGTCAAGCCCGTTGCCGCCGGCGACTCCCAGGATGCCAACGATTTCACAGTTGTTTTCTGATAGCTGCTCTTGTGTGATTAAATTTAAGGTTTGCAATTGGTAAACTTCATCAGAAGACATATGCTTCTCGTATATCTCTAAATCTATTAATTCCCAGGGGTTATCCATTGCTATCACTCCAATCTGTCATAAGGCATTAAGGCGGTTAAAATTCTTAATTCCTGTATAATTATTTTAGTGTCCTAATCATGGGCGTAAAACGTAAGCCATTAAGTACTTGTTCGGGCTCACTGCAACTAAAGCCCAGTTTCTCGTAGATAGGAACGGCATAAGGGGAAGCCTTAACTGTAATACTTTTGAGTTCTTTATTTTTCTGAAGACATTTATCAATTGCTGTTCTTATAAGAGTCCTTGCAACCCCGTTGCCATGATAAGCCTCTGCCGTAAATAACAAGGATATATGGGAATAGTCGCGGATTTCGGCTACGCCAATTATTTCATTTTCCGTACGTGCAGCCAACATAAATGATTTAGTGATTAAACGGCTAATTATTGCTTCCAAGGTTATAAATTCATAAAAATGCCGTATTCCCTCAGGAGAGTAACCGGGTGCAATATACTTGTCAAAAACGGATTTAATAAGTGTTTGGGCTTTATCAATTTCGTTAAGTTTGATGTTGCCTACTACAAACCCGGCCATAAGAACCTCTTTTTTTATATTTATAGTATTTGCCAGAAGTGATGCAAAAGGGCTCTAACTATAATTCTATAGCTTTACAAGCGAATAGCGGCTAAAGGCTATAAAGCGATAATATATATTACTGTTTCTAGAAATTAACATATATTCCTTCAAATACTAAATATGACATGGTGTACTCCTTTAAATTTATGTGAGTTGTGATTTTTGAAATATTCAAGAGAGCTTATTATTATGGGTGAATAGATTAGTTAGGGGAACGAGATAAAGATAAAATGCATAGAGTATGAAGCCTGCATCCGCCGATAATGCCGCCGCCGGAAAAGCTCCCGCAATATTCCACGGAATTAAAGCGGAGATTAAAATTACAGTATTCGCCAGGTCAACCGCCAGCCTATGGCTGCTTAAGTGTCTTATTTCATAGCTCTGATTAGCAAATTGGTGGGTAAGCATAACTGCTAAGGTTTGATTGCAGCTAAAGGCTGCTGCTGCTATACTAGACAGAATTAGAGTAGGGTATACATTTATTTTTCTGCTAAGCTTATCAAAAAGCTCTTCAATATCATTCAATAAACCCGTACCCTTAAAAATGCCTGAATAGGAGGAGGAAATCAACACAATAAGAGAAACTTTCAACATGGAGATTAGTCCGCCGCCTTGTATTATATCGGCAAAGAAGCTGCTTTTATCCATACTGTAGCCTATGATTATATATTTCAGCATTTGCAAAAAAGAAATACCCTGAACAAAGTATCCAATTAAAATACCGGATATAATGCTTGTGGCCATTGATAATTTAACATCAACTCGGAAAAGGGCTAAAAGAAGTATAATGATGGCGGGAAACAATACAATAATGTCCAAACTAAAATAGGTCAATATTTCTTTTGCAATTTCATTATCGTAAAAGGTGAGGGAATTAAAACGAGACAGGAAAATATAGCCGATCACTGATAGTACAAAGGGTAATAATGTTGTTTTTATCATATTTTTTACATTTACGTACAGATCGGTAGTAGTTAAGGCGGCAATAAGGTTGGCGCTTGAGGACATAGGAGAACATCTATCGCCGAAATAAGCGCCTGCAATGATTGCTCCTGCAGTCATATTGACGTCAACATTGCCGCTTTTCGCCAGGACTATAAGCACAATACCTATAGTTCCCACTGTACCGAAGGCTGTTCCCAGCAGGAATGAAATTAGGCAGCACAACAGAAAAGCAGATAGTATAAAGTACTTTGCACTCATAAAGGCTACTCCATAATAAACTATGAATGAAATTGTTCCACAGGCCCTCCAGACGGCGGTAATTGCACCAATCAGTACAAAAATTTTGATTACAATTAAGGATTTTATTGAGCCGTCCAGCATCATGCGTAGCAAATTGGTTATCGTATAGTCTCTGCGTAGAGATATCAGAATGAAGCAGATAAGCCCCAAGAGAAGAGGATAAAGTATAGATATTCCTTTATAAACGCTAAAGAGCAGGGAAGTAAAGAAAAGTATAAATACTGCTATTATGTCCACAATAATCAGCTCTTTCCTGATAGATATCATTTCCTAAGTTAGTCAGCATATCGCCTCATACTTGTAGGCCTCAGGCAGCAGTCAGAGTTAGTGCCTATAAACTATGATAGCACTGAAAGCAGATCGCTGTACATTAAGAGATGAAGACATTGGTCAAATAATTGACTAATGTCTTAGTATTGTTTATTGGCCTGTTACGAAGTAAACTTACGAGGCAGCAATACTGAAATAAAAAATTGGTTTTAAAGGATACACAGTGACATGTTCTAGAGCTAACTGCTTAAACAGTAAGCAACAAAAATGCAAGGTTGCTAATAAAAAAATATTATTAAGTCAATCAGAATATTTAATTTCATTTTTCATAGCAAGAAAGGTAGAATGAAAGCAAAAATGGGATGTGAGATCTATTCGATTGTCAGGCAGAAAATAATATCCTACAATTAAGAAAAGTAATTGTAGGATGTGTTACAATATGGATTTGCGTTTAGTAAAAACATTTCTTTCCGTTGCAAAAACAGAAAACATTACACAAGCTGCAGAAGAAATGAAATTCAGCCAGCCGGCTATAACAGCTCAAATCAAAGCTTTGGAAGAACATTTTGGAGTATTGCTTTTTGAACGGGTAGGCAAAAAATTGTATATAACAGAAGCGGGCAAGGGTTTGATTGGCTATGCAGAAAGATTGCTAATAATTCATCGCGAAGCCCAAGCGACATTGCAAGAACATTCATATGATAAAACTATCAAAATCGGTCTTGGTACGGCGGTGGCAGCACATACACTTTCGCCTATTCTTCAGGAGTTTCAGAAAGCAATGCCTAATGTTGTTATAAGTATTGAACATTGTTTCAATCTGCCGATCACAGTTAAAGGCATATTGGATAATGGCTTTGATTTTGCAATGGTTCATGATGAAATTTCACACAATAGAATCCTGCAGTTTAATGTTGCGGTGCAAAAGCTGGTATGGGTAGCGCGGCCATGCCTTGTTGAAAAATATGGAAACGATGTTTGGCAGCACCCGTTCATTGTATTAAAGCAAGGCAGTATCTATCGAAAAATATATGATGGAGTACTTCGGGAAAAGAATATAAGGCCAGTTTTGGAATACAGTGATTCAGAAGCAATCAGGCAAGCTGCGCTAAATGGATTGGGAGTCGGCATATTGCCGGAAATATTAGTTAGAGACAGCCTGAATGACGGTATGCTGATCGAGTTTACGCAGGTGCCAAAACTTGAAAGTATATTTTCGGTTATTTTCCATAAAGAAAAAATATTCACAAAGCCGACACATGCACTGTTAACAATGCTTGCGACGCGTGCAAATCTGAAAAGTTCGTTTTTAGATTATTTACAGTCGCTATAAGACAGGGGATAGGTCTGATGGATAAGCTTTTCGCCGGCACCAGGAAAATATATAGTAAAACTCTATTAATTGGAGGCTTGGCTCATTTTATTCATGATGGCTTTACTGATATGCTATACGTCTTTTTTCCAATCTGGCAAGCGCAGTTTTCGTTGACGTTCACGGAAATTGGTTTTTTGAAAACCTTGTTTTCAGGCACTATGGCAGGTCTTCAAGTACCGTCAAGTTATCTTGCCTATCGAATAGGCGAAATTCGACTGCTATTACTCGGAACAGTACTTACCAGCCTTACCGTATGCCTGTATGGGTGGGCGACAGCGCCGCTAGTTCTAGGCTGTTTGCTTATTGCCGGAGGCGTAGGCTCAAGTGTACAGCATCCGTTATCTTCGTCGCTGATTGCCAACGTTTATACTGACACCGGTACGCGACGTGCTGCGCTGAGTATGTTTAATGTAGCCGGTGATATAGGTAAACTGTTTTTGCCGGCTGGAGCTTCCTTGCTAATAAGTCAGTATAGCTGGCAGGCTGCTAGTCAGGCAGTTGGTATCATAGGTATTGGGATAGCAATTATTCTCTTTAAAAACAGTAAGAAAATAAGCAGGAATGTTCAGCAAGAACACGCAAAATGCGCAAGTAAGCTAGTGGAATGGAAAGCTGGCAAAGGATTCTGGGCTTTGTTAATGATAGGCGTTATTGACAGCAGCACGAGAATGGGTTTCTTGACTTTTTTCCCTTTTATACTGCAGGAAAACGGGGCAGGGGTGACGACAATCGGTTTAGTGCTTTCGCTTGTATTTGCGGGGGGCGCTATGGGGAAATTTATTTGCGGGACACTAGCTGCAAAAGTTGGTATACTTCGATCAGTAATTATTACGGAAGTATTCACAGCTCTTTGTATTTTGGGTATGCTTGCTTTTTCATTACATATTGAAATAATGTTGTCTCTGCTGCTTGGAGTGGCTCTGAACGGTACCTCATCCATACTTTATGGGAGCGTTCCTGACTTAGTGACTGAGGAAAACAGAAAACAGGCTTTTGCAATATTTTATACAGCAACGATTGCTGCCGGAGCAGTTTCACCGTGGGTGTACGGAGCCGCAAGCGATGTTATTGGCATCAAAACTTCTGTAATTCTGGTAGCTTTAGTTGTATTGTTGGTTATTCCATTAACAATACCCATTAGGGGAAAACTTACCTGTTGATTATTCGTTTAGACCAAGAGATTTTGCGGACATCAAAATAATATGATCAGAAGCATTTTGATCATCATTATCACTCTATGATAATTCGGTTTTTTGGAAAGTAATTATTCAGGGGCCGTTACTTTTCTCGCCTGGGTATCTTATGACCTAAGATTAAAGGGAGGATAAGCTATGACCTATTATGATTCCTGCTATATTTTGAAATATGGCAGGAATTTTATGTTTCAACAGGCAAATTTAGTTATTAAGTTATAAATATTAGGGGAAACAATGTAGAGACAACTCTATTGAGAGTCAAAAAATAACAGATGGGAGTGCATTCATAATGAATGAAACAATCAAAACAATTCTAACACGAAAAAGTATACGTTCTTACAAGGAAGATCAGATTTTGGATTCAGACCTGGAATTGCTTATTGATGCGGCGATTCATGCACCTACTGGAGGAAATTCGCAGAGTTGGAATTTTGCAGTTATACAAAACAGGGAAAAGCTTTTGGAACTTAATAGCCTGGTAAAAGAGTCATTTGCGAATTTATGCGTGGATGAGAATACCTATCGATCCAAGCGAAAAGGTAAAATCTCAGCTCAGCAAGAGACGTACAACTTTTATTTTAATGCCCCTACATTAATCATTGTGTCCAATACGAGAGAGTACCCAAATGCCATGGCGGATTGTTCGGCTGCAATTGAAAACATACTGCTGGCTGCTAAGTCATTAGGGCTGGCTTCCTGCTGGATCAACCAGTTAACTTGGTTTTGTGATGAAGAGAAAATGAGGAAAACACTAACCGATTATGGCATTCCTGAAACTTATATAGTCTGCGGTGCGGTTGCTCTTGGCTATAGTGCGTCCAATGATGATAAACTAGTGCCACGAAAGAAAGCGGATGTAAATATTATACGGTGAGGCGAGCGTAACGGAAATTCCTCAATCGTGACGGGGTTTAGATGTTTTGTCTATAACAAAATTGCCCGCCTGCTTAGGCGGGTAAAAATGCCTACATGAAGGGAGAATGGGTATGCTAAAATCAATTGAAATGCGGAGAAGTATTAGAAAATATAAAGATGAAGCCGTATCGGATGAAGATATTCTTCGGCTGATTGAGAGTGCAAGGCTGGCACCATCGGGGAGCAATACCCAGCCTTGGCACTTTATTGTTGTAAAAGATAAGTTTATAAAACAAAGAATATCGGAAGTATCTCATAATCAAAAATGGATGGTAACTGCTCCGGTTTTTATTGTATGCATTGCAGACATTCGTTCAAGAATAAAAGAAGAAATTAAGTTTATCTTGGATGAAAATAGCTCGGAAGAAGAGGTTAAGCAAATTATAAGAGACACTTCGATTGCGACAGAACATATTCTACTCACTGCTAATAGTTTAGGATTAGGTTCTTGTTGGGTTGCTTGGTTTACGCAAAATGCAATTAGGCCAGTCCTAAACATTCCTTCAGATAAATACGTAGTTGGTATCATTACACTTGGCTATGCGGATGAGCAACCAAAGCCCCGCCTTCGTAAAAGGATGGAAGAGATATTACATTATGAACAGTGGTAAACGATAGCCAAGAGGGTTAAGCGTTGGTGATAAATGAGGTGACCCTGTCATGACAAAAGTAGCAGCCAGCAAAGCGGATTCTATGATCTACAAATAGTCGAGCAAGCCATGACAGAACTGCTTGACGAGTCGGGCGGCATATCCCGGTTTACTCAGCCTGGCGATAGAGTATTGGTGAAGCCCAATATGCTCGAAGGGGTGGACAAAGGTAAAGCGGTAACCACCCAGCGGCTGGTAGTTCTTTAGATACCTTTCCAGATGCTTGGAATGCTTATTCTAGCTGGCTTTTCGGATGAAACTTAACTACATGATACTGGTGCCAAATTCGCAAATGCAAGTAGACGTCAGCAAGTAAACGGGACGTCTATTCTTCTTTTAGAAAGGAGGAAATAGTTATGGTCTTTCCTAATTCTCATAATAACAAATACCTTGATAAAACATGATTTCCGGCTTAAAGGGCATCATTCGATTACTATAAGTAAGTGACCTTGGTCAGTAAATGTTGCATATTGAGCAATATTTATTGTCAATAGTGATAATTTTTTTCCAATGATGAAAAGTTGAAAGGTTGATTGTTGAATCTATTGCTGAGAATTGTATGTTATACTAGTAATGATTTTGTTCTAAAATTTAACAGTTTTCAAAAGAAGAGGTGTCAGGTTATGAATTGCCCTAATTGCGGACAAAAGTTAAATAGAAATTATAAGTTTTGCCATAATTGTGGTATTGAAAATAGCCAGATAAATGATTCAGAGCAAAATATTTCCCCCAATATAAATCCCTTATTATATAAATTAGGGAATGCTTTTTTGTCATTGGGTGAAACCAAAGGAGCAATTTTATTAGTATGCACTGCACTCTTGATCATTTTTTTACATTATACGCCCTTTTAAATTATTACTATCCTTCCAATGTTGCCTATACTATGAAGGCGTCAGAGTTAGCCTATGAATGTCAAATTGATAGTGAAGCTGCGGACACAAAATTTAGGAATAAGATAATAAAGCTAAATGGTAATGTTAGAGGAACGGGGCAATACCCAGGATCAAATAGAATATGTGTTTTTTTTCAACCTGAAGAAGCTATTTCTATCCTAGTTACCTTTCCAGAGGAGAAATGGAGTAAACTTAGAAAGATAAAAGAAGGTGACTTTATTGAACTACAAGCCAGGTATAGAGGAATGCCTAGACCAGATAAGGAAAATATCTTAATCATTCAATTAGATGCTATTAATGAATAAACAATCTCTTTATATAGGAATTTATATGTACTTCATCAGCTTGGAAATAGTCACATAGCTTGGAGGGAATCATAATGAAAGAATTAACTCCTAAGGAAATAAAAATATTGCGATTAGCACTAAAGTTCGCTGGCTGTACCTTTATTTTGGGGTTGGTTGTTCTCATTTCTTTTAATGGAGCCACTAGTGCTTACATCGCTTTATCGTTGGGAGCTTGTAGTCTCATTGTGTTTATACTTGCGTTATGCTATGGAGTGGTAGCAGATTATTTTAATGACTCCAGGAAAAAAACTTTTCTTATAGGTTGTGCGGCGGTCGCTACTGTATTTTACCAAATTTTTCTTAGCATGTCCCCAAACGATTTTGTTGCAATTATCCTTACCGTTTGTTTTATAAGTTTGCTTGTTTATGTATTTAAATATAAAGACAAAGAAGAAGAGGAATGATAATTGATAAGCGATTTTGGATAGTTTATCCCTGCCTGGGCTGCAAAGGTATTTGAGCGAACCTTGTATATGCTGTACCAAGTCTCAAGTAAGAGCGGCTTTGGGTCAGGCAGCCCACAGCATTGGAAAAGAGGATATTCCCTGTGACAAAAGTAGCAGTAGTAAAAACCGATTCCTATGATACACATATAGTCGAACAAGCCATGACAGAACTGCTTGACGAGTTGGGCGGCATATCCCGGTTTATTCAGCCTGGCGATAGGGTATTGTTGAAGCCCAATATGCTTGAAGGGGTGGACAAAGATAAAGCGGTAACCACACATCCTGAAGTGCTCAGAGCCGTAATTAGACAAGTGAAAGCCGCCGGCGGTGCAGCGTTTGTCGGTGATTCACCGGCGCTGGGCAATATCAGGAAGGTAGCTGAAATAACAGGTATTGCAGAAGTATGCTTACAGGAGAAAGCAGAGCTATTGGCTTTTGAAAAATCAGCTGTCACGTATCATTCGGACGGGCTGTTTATTAAAAAATTTGAGTTAGCTCAGGAATTGCAGCAAGTCGACAAAGTGATTTCGCTGGCAAAAATGAAGACCCACTCCCTGATGGGCATAACCGGCGGGGTAAAGAATCTTTTCGGGTTTATTGTCGGGCCTTATAAAGCCCAATTCCATCTGCGCATGCAAAAGCAGCGCGACTTTGCCGCAATGCTGGCAGACCTGAATGAAGCGGTAAAACCCGTACTTCATATTATAGACGGCATAGTCGGCATGGAAGGAAACGGCCCGCGCAACGGAACGCCAATCAAAACCGGGGTTCTCCTTGCCGGGACCAACGGTTTTGCCGTTGATATGGTTATGGCCAACATTATGGGGTTCAATGCAGAAAAACTGCCGGTATCAGCCTGGGCATTGAGTCAAAAGCTAGCCCCCAAACTGACGGCAATTGACATTGCCGGTTCTGCCCAAGCAACCGTCGTACCCTATGCTCCCGCGAAAAATCTTGTTGCTTTACGGGCCGCAATACCGTATTGGCTGGCTGATCTTGGGCAGAATCAGCTAACGGCCAAGCCTGTTATCAATGATAAATGTGTCGGCTGCGGCCGCTGTGCTGCACATTGCCCGCCCAAAACCATAGTCATAGCCAAGGGGCGGGCTCAACTGGATCTGAAAAACTGCATTCGCTGTTACTGTTGTCAGGAGCTTTGTCCTCATGATGCCGTAGATCTTAAAGAAGGGATATGGCTAAAATTCGTCCAACGCCTGACGAAGTGATATTGGTACGAACACTTTCCGATCTCTTCACAGCGAAAAAAAGGAATCGAGAATCCGCCTGCTAGCTCTATTGGCAACGGCGGATTTTTGCATTTTCAAAATGCTAAATAATATTAACGAGTTACTCTTGCCAATAAAGTAATTGACGAAAATGTAAAAGTTAGTGAGAAAAGTTACATATATGTCAAATTTATTGATCTCAGCTAATACAGCCGGATAGTTAGCTACAGAAGTTCACAACAAATAATGAAGGGAGATTTTTATAGTATTTTAGTCTTTTATGCTGAATTTTCAGTAAAATTGTCGAAATTCTCTGCTTTGGTATGATTCATGCGTAATTATCCAATGACTAGTACGCGCGGTAGTCAATGGGGAAAATATAGATAGGAAAGTGGTGAGCAAGAGGTTGAGTATAAACACACTGATCCCTATTGGCGTACCGAAAAAAGATTACGGATTTTTTGTTTGCTGCGCTTGCAGGCCTAAAAGGAGGAATCAGGTTATTTGAAACAGCAAGTTGTCGCTTCAGAGCTGTAACTGTTAATAACTATTTTAATCGCATGGTCTATTTCTAGTTAGTAAAGATGTAGAGGTGGAAAAAATGAAGCTAACAGTCGGTAGGAAGATTACGGGGGGGTTTTTGCTCGTTATTGTTATGGTGGCAATAATGAGTATATTTACATATTTGGAGATTGGGGAACTAAACGCAGCTTACGAAAGTTTACTGGCGACAAGTTTGCGAAAAATGGAATTGACGCAAAGTTTTGCCACCGACTTGGCCAATGAGGCTGTTGCCATGCGCCGCTTTAATTTTACCGGCGATCCGGCGGATATAGTTGCATTTAATGATTACCGAAAAAAATCAGACCAAGAAATGATCCAGCTTAACGATATAATGCAAACCGAGAAAGGTAAAAACCTGCTGCAAGTAATGCGCAAAGAGAAAGCCGAATATGAGGCTATCGCGGAAAAGTCTATCGAAGCTAAAAAAGCAAATAATCTGGAGAAGGTCAGTTTGTATATGCAAGAGGCGGGAAGGCCCTATAAGGCGGCTATTGCAGCCTCTGACGAATTGGTACAAACCGTGAAGGCGGTAGTTCAGGATGAACAAAAGAGTCAAAAGGAAAGAGCGGCAGAGGTCAAATTAATGCTGCTGGTTGTGAATGTTCTTGTGACTTTCGTGGCGATTGGTATTGGCTTATTTATCAGCCGGAGCATTTCCAGGCCCATAGGCCAGATTACCTGTAGTGCCAATGAGCTTGCTAAAGGTAATCTGCTAGAGGAAGATATTATCCAGAAATCATCAGATGAAATCGGACAGTTAGCTGCCGCTTTCAATATCATGAAGCATAATTTGCATCAATTAATCAAGCAGGTGATCGTCACAACCGAGCAAGTGGCTGCATCATCGGAAGAATTAACGGCAAGTGCGGAACAATCCGCCCGTGTTACTGTACAAGTTGCCGAAACAATTGGCGATGTTGCGCAAGGTGCGGAAAACCAAGCCAACGAGATTAATGCCACCTCGGAAATTCTTGAAAAGTTGTCAACGGGAATACAGCAAGTTGCTGTAAATATTGACACCGTTTCCGGTATGGCTGACAAGACGGCTGGCACTGCAAGTCAAGGAAACAAAGCAGTAGACGCTGCTATGGATCAGATGCAGAGTATTGAGAAATCCGTATCCGATTCGGCGCGGGTAGTTATGAACCTGGGCGAACGTTCAAAAGAGATTGGCCAAATCGTCGACACAATATCGGGGATCGCCGGGCAGACCAATTTACTGGCGCTGAATGCGGCTATTGAAGCGGCACGGGCAGGTGAACAAGGCAGAGGTTTTGCGGTAGTTGCCGAGGAGGTACGCAAACTGGCTGAGCAATCCCAACACGCCGCGAAAGAAATTGCCGGCCTGATTGCCCAGATCCAGGCCGAGACTGACAGCGCAGTTGTTGCTATGACTAGCGGCACAGAGGAGGTAAAGGTAGGATCTGAAGTTGTAAATACTGCGGGACTGGCATTTAAGGAAATTGTCTCGCTTATTGCCGAGGTTTCCACTGAAATCAAGGAGGTATCAGAAACCATTAAAGAGATGGCTGCCGGAAGTCAGCAAATCGTGACAGCAGTGCGTGATATTGATCAAATCAGCAAGGAAGCCGCAGGGCAAACGCAGACGGTTGCCGCTGCAACCGAGGAACAGTCTGCGTCTATGGAAGAAATAGCCGCCTCCAGTCAGGCTTTGGCTAAGATTGCTGAAGAATTGCAAGACGCTGTCAGTATATTCAAGGTGTAGAAGCTGAGCCTTAGCTAAGTAAAGTTAAAATCACTGCGCGAAGCAGTGATTTTTTTATTGACACAAAACGAAAATGAGAATAGAATAACATATGAACATATAATCACATGATGTGAGGTGGATGCCATGAAGGCGTTAGATAAAGATCTTTGTGAAGAGCGCTGTTTTCATCCCCAGACAATTTGTCTGGCCAAAGCCGCCATGCTGGATGACCGCAGGGTACGGGAGCTGGCGGAGATGTTTAAAATATTGGGCGATCCAACCAGGATAAAGATTCTGCACGCGTTGTCCAGACAGGAAATGTGTGTATGCGATATTGCCGAGACACTGGGAATGAACCAGTCGGCTGTGTCGCATCAATTACGCACACTCCGGGCTGCCAGGCTGGTAAAGTTCCGCAAGGACGGTAAAGAAGCCTGGTATTCGCTGGATGATGATCATGTAATTTCCTTAATGTGTCAGGGGTTGGAACATATTTCTCATACAGACGGGAGGTAACTATTATGCATAAACTGGAGCATAACGGCTGCAGCTGTTCCTGCTGTGGCGGCGAAGTGGCGATGGCGGTCCATGAGTGTGGCGCCGTAGTTGAGGCTGCCCGGCTAGAGAGTGCTTCTTTTGAGGTCGGCGGACTGGATTGCGCCGATTGTGCCGCCAAAGTGGAGAAGGCTGTCCGGCGGCTTAACGGGGTGGCTGAGGCGCGGCTGAATTTTGCCGTCGCCAAGCTGAAAGTGAATTATGACAGCGCCGTTCTTAGCACAGAGGATATTCTCAGGGTTATTACCGGTTTTGGCTATAGTGCGGCGCTTGTTACTAAAGTAAGCGAGAATCCGGGATTACGGAAAACGGTATTTCGTTTGTCTGGCCTCGACTGCGCCGACTGTGCGGCTAAACTGGAAAAGCGAATTGCCGCCCTGGCAGGCGTCCAGGCAGTAACACTGAATTTCGGCGCCGGAAAAATGACGGTGGAACACAGTATTAAGGATGAGGATATTATCGCCGCAGTTGAGCAGGCCGGCTATCAGGCGGTTACTGACAGCGAGGCCGGTAAGGCAACTCTGCAGGCAGTTGTTTGGTGGCGCAAGCCGCGGATGCTGGCGACAATTGTATCCGGCCTGCTGGTCACGCTGGCGATGGTATTGGAGTGGACCGGAACGGGGCAACTGAGTGTTCCCTGTTATGTCCTGGCTATGCTTACCGGCGGTTACCATGTGGCTAAAAGCGGCTTATACAGTCTTAGAAGCCTGACGCTGGACACCAATTTTCTCATGGTAATCGCCGTTATCGGCGCGGCTGCCATCGGTGAGTGGAGCGAAGGCGCCACCGTTGTCTTTCTCTTTTCCTTAGGCAACGCTTTGCAGGCTTATACACTGGATAAAACCCGCACTTCCATCCGGGCATTGATGGAACTGGCGCCGCGCGAAGCGTTGGTTCGGCGTAATGGTGAGGAACTGCGGCTGCCGGTTGAGGAAATCGTCGTCGGTGATGTCATACTGGTCAAACCCGGGGAACGGATTGCCATGGACGGCACTGTGCAAAGCGGCAGCTCGACAGTCAATCAGGCCGCCATTACCGGAGAGTCCATGCCGGTGGAAAAACAGACGGGAGACTTGGTATATGCCGGCACCGTCAACGAGCAAGGCGCTTTAACCATTGTTGTTACCAAGCTGGCTGCCGATTCGACCTTGGCTAAGATCATGCACATGGTGGAAGAGGCCCAGGCCGAAAAAGCGCCTTTGCAACAGGTGGTTGACGTTTTTGCCAAATACTATACCCCGGCGGTTATTCTGGCCGCTGTGGGACTGACAATCATACCGCCATTCTTTTTCCAGCAACCCTTTGAACTTTGGTTTTACCGGGCCTTGGTGCTCTTAGTCATCTCCTGCCCGTGCGCGCTGGTTATTTCCACGCCGGTCTCCATTGTTTCAGCTATTGGGAATGCTTCACGCCGCGGTGTGCTCATTAAGGGCGGGGCGTATCTTGAGCAGATGGGGAAAATTCGCGCCATGGCTTTCGACAAGACCGGTACGCTGACGGTTGGCAAACCCAGGGTTACTGAGATTATCAGATGGGTGGACACTATGCAGGACGAGGATGTACTGACCATGGCCGCCGCAGTGGAAAAATGGTCTGAACACCCGCTGGCCGAGGCTGTAGTAGCGCAGGCAGGCGATAGAAAGCTGCCGCCGGTAGCCAATTTTAAAGCGCTTGTCGGCAGAGGGGCGCAAGCCGATCTGGCGGGCCAGACTATCTATGTGGGAAATGTACGGCTGTTTGAGGAATTAGGCTTTGCGCTTGCTGCCAGGGAAAGCCATTTGTCGCAACTCGAACAGCAGGGGAAAACTGTCATGCTGGTAGGCTCCGGGCAAGAAATCTACGGAGTCATTGCCGTAGCCGACACGGTGCGGGCTGACAGCGCTGCGGCAGTGGCTGCACTTAAGGCGACAGGAATAGAGCAGATTGTTATGCTGACCGGGGATAACAACCGGGTAGCTGCAGCCATTGCGCAAAAAACCGGTGTAGACGCCTTCTATGCTGAACTCTTGCCAGCCGACAAAGTTGCGACTTTGCAGCAGATGATTGGCCAGTACGGCATGGTGGCCATGGTTGGGGACGGCGTCAATGACGCGCCGGCGCTGGCGACGGCGAGTGTGGGTGTTGCCATGGGCGTAGCCGGTTCGGATACCGCCCTGGAAACGGCGGATATTGCCCTTATGGCGGATGATCTGGGCAAGCTTGCCTATGTGATGCGGCTCAGCCGCAAAACAGTGGCCGTCATCAAACAAAATATAACGTTTTCCCTGTTGCTGAAATTGCTGTTTGTAATTGGTACTTTTGTCGGTTTTGTCAATCTCTGGCTGGCAGTACTGGCCGATACAGGAGCAGCTTTGCTGGTAACGCTGAACGGCATGCGGCTGGTGCGTGAACTCAAATAGAGAATTCTGTTTGAACTGAAAAAACAGGGATTTTTTGCAAGATAGCTTGCATAGCTGAACGGAATACGTTATAATTTTAACAAACACTGGCCTGAAGGCTGGTACAGTAAACTCCGAAGTTATAGCGAAATCTGAATAATAGAAGAATTATCCACGAAGGGTAACAGGACTCTAAGAGTTCTGCCTTCGTGGTTTTTTTTATTTCTCAGGGGGGGCCGATATATAACCCGGAATCAGGAGTTGCCTCTGCCGCTTTTTCAAGGCAGTAAGGAAGGGGACGGGCTTGTGCCGGTAAATTTTTTTATCCATCGCGGTATTTCGTTTATCATTTTATTGTTTGGCATTTCATTAGTAGCCTTTGGTCTCATGTCTCTGGTACCGGGGGATACCCCGGAAATGATACTGGCGTCAACCGGCGTCGAAGCGCCGCCGGAGGCGGTGGAAGCGCTCAGACAGCAGCTACAGCTACACGAGCCGGCTTATATCCAGTATGGACGCTGGTTGACGCGGGTCGTCCAGCTTGATTTAGGCATTTCCTACCGGACAGGTTTGCCGGTGGTATATGAGCTTAGCCACAGACTGGCGGCCACGGTCGAGCTGACGTTGGCTTCCCTGGGCTTTGCGATCTTATTTGCTGGGCCTCTGGGCATTCTTACGGCCCTTTATCCCCGGACCTGGCTTGATTTTTTTGGGAGAATGGCCGTACTGGCAGGCTCATCCATTCCTAACTTTTGGCTGGGTCTGATCCTTGCCTATCTATTTAGTGTAAGGCTGCAATGGCTGCCGATTGCCAGCGCCGGGAGGCTTGAGGGGCTTATTCTGCCGGCGGCCACTCTCGGCTTTGGGATGGCCGCCGCTTATACCCGGCTCTTGCGCGGCAGCATGCTGGATGCCTTATCCCAGGGCTTTATCCGGGTAGCAAGAGCAAAAGGACTGAAAGAACGGTGGCTGCTTGGCCGGCACGCTCTCCGCTACGCCTTACTGCCGGTACTGACCTGGTTTGGTATCAGTATCGGGCATCTGTTAGGCGGCAGTGTCGTTGTGGAAACCATCTTTTCCTGGCCGGGACTGGGAAGGTTTGCCGTGGAGAGCATTCAGGGACGCGATTACCCGGTCATTCAGGGCTATGTTCTCTTCTCGGCCCTGGTGGTTGTGACGATAAACCTGGCAGTTGACTGCCTGTATTCATATCTTGACCCGCGCATCCGTTTAGGAGGTGGCTTGAAAGAGTGAAGCAAAACGTCTGGAGTTTGTACTGGCAGCGGCTAAAGCGCGATAAGGCCGGTATGTGCGGTCTCTCTATGCTGCTGATATTTGCCTGTATTGCCTTGGCAGCCCCCTATCTGGCCCTGCATGATCCGCAAGCCGTACAACTTGCGGCAAAATTGCAGGGACCCGGCAGAGAGTATCCCTTTGGCACCGATCATCTTGGACGCTGTATTTTTAGCCGGGTACTTTATGGTGCGCAGGTTTCGCTGGCGGCCGCTGGTCTGGTGCTTGTCAGCGTACTGGCCGTCAGTCTGCCGCTGGGGATGCTGGCCGGCTATACCGGGGGAATGGTGGATCAAATTTTCATGCGGCTGGTAGACACCATCCTGGCTTTCCCCATGCTGATTTTAGCGTTAGCCATTGCCGGCTTTCTCGGATCCGGTCTGGGGAACGTCATGCTGGCGCTGGCAGCGGTGTGGTGGGTCAGCTACGCCCGGATCGTGCGCGGCCTGACGCTGGCAGCAAGAGAAAAAGAGTTCGTAATGGCGGCCAGAGCAGCGGGTACCCGAACACTGCCGATTCTATACCAGCATATTTTGCCGCAGGTCTTAGGCGCTGTCATAGTGCTGGCAACGCTGGACATGGGAAAACTCATTATGGCGATGGCCGGACTGTCTTTTCTGGGACTGGGGGCTCAGCCGCCAACACCGGAATGGGGCAGCATGCTGAATGACGGCCGGCCGTATTTTCAGTCGGCGCCGCATGTCATGTTGTTCCCGGGGCTGGCCATTGCCAACGTGGTCTTAGCCTGCAATCTTTTTGGCGATGCGTTAAGAGATGCGCTTAATCCGCAGGGTATGTCGCTGTCAGAATAAAGTAAGAAAGGGATCAGCTTATGGCACTGGTTGTTGAGGATTTACGCACCTATTATTTTCAGCCGTCAAAAACTGTTCAGGCCGTCGATGGGGTCAGCTTTTCCCTACTGCCGGAAAAGACCTTATGTCTGGTGGGTGAAAGCGGCTGCGGCAAATCGGCAGTTGCTTTGTCCCTGCTCGGTCTGATTGAACCGCCGGGAAAAATCATAACAGGCCGGGTCAGTCTGGACGGGCGCGAACTGCTGGCCATGCCGCCGCCAGAATTGCGGCAATTGCGCGGACAAGACCTGGCGATTATTTTTCAAAATTCGCGGTACTCGTTACATCCGTCCCTGACCATCGGTATTCAGCTTGTGGAAACCGTGTTGTCCCATAGCGGGGTAACTGTTTCAGCCGCCAGGGAAATGGCGGTGGATGCGCTGCGGCGTGTTCGCCTGCCGGACCCGGTAAAGATTTTTAACCGGTATCCCTTTGAACTCAGTGGCGGTATGCGACAGAGGGTCATGATCGCCATGGCCCTCCTGTTAAAGCCACGCTTCCTGATAGCCGATGAGCCCACCTCTTCGCTGGATATCACTACCCAAACCCATATTCTTGATGAATTAATGGAACTAAAAGAGCAATTCGGCGCCGGTATGCTGTTCATAACCCATGACCTGGCGGTAGTGGCTGAGATTGCCGACGAAGTGGCTGTTATGCGGCAGGGCAAAATTGTCGAGCATGGCCCGGTCCGTGAAGTTTTTCAAAATCCCGTACATCCCTATACCGAACAGTTATTACAGTCCCTGTAACGTATCGGGGCGATTGCAGGAGGGTGAGTTATGAAGCAGCCGTTATTGTCGGTAGCTAATCTAAAGAAACATTATATAGACAGGGACACTTTTTTTGCCAGGAAAAAAGTCCTGCCGGCGATAGAAAACGTTTCCCTGCATGTTGACCGCCAGGAAACGCTGGGGATTGTTGGCGAGAGCGGCTGCGGCAAAAGTACCCTGGCGCGTTGCCTCATGGGTCTGGAACAACCGACGAGCGGGCAAGTTCAGTTTGACGGGATAGAGATAACTGCTGCGGGACCGGAACTGCTGCGTCAGTTGCGGCGGAAGCTGCAAATTGTCTTTCAGGACCCGTATGCGGCCCTGAACCCGTTTAAAACAGTGGGTGACAGTATTGCCGAGCCGCTCATCAATTACAACTTGGGCAACTATCATGAACGGCAGGGAAAGATTGATCAACTGCTTATCGCGGTAGGGCTTAAGTCCGAATACAAGACCCGCTATCCTCATCAGTTTAGCGGTGGCCAGCTGCAGCGCATTAACATTGCCCGCGCTCTGGCGCTAAATCCGGCTCTGGTGGTGTGCGACGAGGCGGTTTCCAATCTGGACGGCATTGTCAAAGCACAAATTGTGGATTTGCTAAGGCGGCTTCAGGCCGAACACCACATTTCCTATATATTTATTTCCCATGACTTAAACGTGGTTAAGCGGATAGCCGACCGCGTTGCTGTCATGCTGGGCGGAAAAATAGTCGAAATATTACCGGCCCAGGACTTAGAGAATGCCAGACACCCTTATACCCGCTATTTGCTGTCTGCCGCTCTTACCGGTGATCCTGCCAGACGGCGGCAGCGAAACAAAAGCGCCGCTCTCAATGAGGCGGAACATGGTTACCCGGATATTCTGACAGGGTGTGCTCTGAAACACCGTTGTCCTGAGTTTTGTGAGCAATGCCGGGTTGAGGAGCCGCTACTAAAGACCATTGGTTCGATACATCAGGTTGCTTGTCATTTGATTGGGTAAAGAGAGGAGTGATTTTGTCCACTATGACATGGAAGAAGTTTTGGATATTGCTACTGCTGATATTGGCAGTAGCCGCTCTGGCAGGCTGTGGCGGCAAGCCGGCCACTGCGCCGGCCAATACCACCCTGAAGGTAGGCTGGGATTTTGAGATGCCCATAGCCGATCCGGTCAAATCCGGTTACTTTCTTGCCCGGAGCGGTATTATGGAAACGCTGGTTGATGTTGATTTCGACGGCAAGCTTGTGCCGGGACTGGCGCTGGAGTGGCAGGCGGTTGACCCTACGGCCTGGAAGTTCAAACTGCGGCCCAATGTGAAATTTCATGACGGTACGCCGCTGACAGCCCAGAGTGTAAAACTGGCTGTGGAACGGTTTGCCGAAACGGCAAGAACAATTCCGCTCGACACCATTGAGGTTGTATCCGACCAGGAACTTATTATCAAAACCAGGATGCCGGCTGTGGCGTTGCCCGCTTATCTGGCTACACCGGAATCGGCAATCTATGGCGAAAAGTCCATGGTAGACGGTAAATTTGCCAATCTGATCGGCACCGGCCCGTATAAGTTTGTGCAGGTAGCCCAGGACAAGAGCGTTATTACCGAGGGGTTTGCCGACTACTGGCAAGGAGCGCCGAAGATCAAGCAGGTTATTAACCGTCAGTATCCGGATGCACAGACCCGGTTTATGGCTCTACAATCCGGTGAAGTTGATTTAATTCGCAATGTCATGCCGTCTAATGCCAAATTACTCCAGGGAAATGCCGGCTATAAGGTGGATGTCAATCCTGTAGGCCGGGTACGGGTAATCTATTTTAACACCGAACGGGACGGCCTGGCCGACCGTTCGGTTCGCCAGGCGATAAACTATGCGCTGGATAAGGACGCTATTGTCAAGGATGTCCTGGAAGGCTACAGCAAACCGGCAGTAGGCATGTTTCCCGCCAATCTGCCCTGGGGCAATCCGGCCATCAAAGCCAGTGAGCATTCGGTAGCCAAAGCGAAGGAACTTTTGGATAAGGCCGGCTGGATGGACGATGGCAGCGGTGTGCGGGAAAAGCAGGGCAAGAAGCTGGAATATACCCTGCTTACCTATAGCACCCGTGCCGAGCTGCCTAATGTGGCGCAGGTCATCCAGGCAGAACTGGCGGCTGTTGGTATCAAGCTTAATATTCAGGTAGCCGATACCGGCGTTTTGGAAAAAGGCATGGTATCCAAAAATTTTGATATGACACTGGTGGCCCGCGGACTGGCCTTTACGGCCGATCCTGCCATTGCCTTTGAAGACTTCCGTTCTACCAGCAAGTCGAAATACCGGCCGAATTATGAGAATAAAGAAATGGATACCTTGCTGACAGGCGCTATGACAGAGCCTGATCAGACAAAACGCCAGCAAGCTTATTACCGGGTACAGGAAATTATCGACCAGGAAATTCCTGCTGTTTTCTTGAACTATTATGTACAGGTGGATGCTTACAAGCAGAACCTGCAGAACTTCCGTATCCATCCTACCGAACTCCATGTACTGACAAGCGATTTGCAATGGCAATAAATAAATGATGATACATAAATGGGGGAGAAAAACATGGTACAAACAGACAAGCTTTATGATGTATGGTGGCAAAACCGCGCCGAAGGCGAGCAGCAAATGGAAAATAGTCACTTAAGCGGCTGGCAGGAGGTGATTGGCTTAATTCAGGAACAGGATCTTACCAACATGGCTGTACTGGACTTTGGCTGCAATCAGGGAGGGTTTTTACGGCACTTATATAAAGTGAAGCCGTTTAAAGAAGGTATGGGTATTGACCTGGCGCAGGAATCCATTGCGGTTGCCAATGCCCGCAAAGGGGACCTGCCGCTGACTTATCTGGCAACCACAACGCCGGAGCAGTTTGCCAGCCGGTTTGACCTGGTTATCAGCCAGGCCGTCATTTATTTGATTAAAGACCTGCAAACCCACGCCTGGAAAGTAAAACAACTGTTAAAACCGGGCGGCGTGTATTATGCCACTTACACGGACATGAACGGCAATCCCAGCCTGGCGCATTTTACCGAGTGGATTAACCGGAACAGTCTGGTAGAGTCCAATGCCCATACGCTGGACTTCATTGCTGAAACGTTTGCGGCCGAAGGCTTCAAGGTTGAGATTCAGCGCCGCCGCCGCCAGGGGTTTATTGATCTGTCCCGCGAGGAGGACGGCTTCTTGTGCATTGCCGACAGGCTGAAGGCAACCTATGAAGAGGCTTATATCTTCCGGTTTGTGCTGACGGAGAGATAAGTGTGAACCTGTCATTAGCCTTAAACGATGTTTTGACCATGTGGAAGATAGCCTTGCCGGCCATGTTTATCGGCTGCTACTGCGGGGTTGTGCTGCGAACCGGCAAATTTTTCACCTTTTTCAGCAAAGTCACGCGGCCCTTTACCGCGTTAGGCAAATTGCCGGACTCATTAGGGCCCTTTTTTATCCTGTGCCTGTTAAACCGGTTTGCGGCCAATGCCATGCTGGCCGAATTCGGCAAAAGCGGCGCTGTCGGCAAAAATACACTGCTGGCTGTATATCTGATGGGATCGCTGCCGACAGGTATTTACTTTACTGCTTTTTACTTCAGTCCGATTTTAATTTCCTCGCTGGGATGGTGGCTGGGGGCGGCGTTTATTGCCATTAATGTCGGCTTAAGCACTCTGGTTACCGTCATCGGCTTTGTCTTAAACCGGCTGCTTGCGCCGCAGGCGGACAGCAGTTGGGAGGAGGATTCAGTAAAAATATGCAAAACAACGGCCGAGAAAACAGACCTAGTGGCGGCAGGAAAGAAAGCCTGTAAACAGTTCTGGGACATTGCCGTCGTTTTTATACCGGTTACGCTGGTCTTCGCCGTCCTGCTGCGTACCGATCTTATGAAGGAAATCATCGCCGGTCTTGATCCTTTCCTGCGCTGGTTTAATCTTACGGCCGCCGGGGTGCTGGTCATCGTTGCCGGTATTCCTACACTGATTGCCGCCATTGGCGTTGCCGGCACGCTCTTACATAGCGGTGCGCTGGCGCAGCAGGAGGTCATCTTTGTTTTGTTGTTAGCTTCGTTTTTTCATAACATTTACTACGGTTTTTCTCAGGTCATGCCTGCCAATCTGTCTATTTTCGGCGCTAAGACGGGTTTTGCCGTTACCGCTGCGGGGACCGGCATTTATCTGGCCATGGTGGCCGCAGGGGCCGGTATTGCGCTCTATCTGCGTGGCAGCTGACAAATGAGAAGACAGAATGTTTGTTTATACATAATTTAGAAAAATATCAGGCCAGGCAAACCGGAGGCTTCCCTGGCAGCGGTGCAGAGAGCGGCTAAGGCGGCCTATATCTACGAATTATTGCCGGGCTGCCGGGAGGCTAGGAGAAATTTTGCAAAAACTAGAAGCAATTAGAGATTACTGGACTTTGCGGGCTGACGGATTTTCGGCCGGCAACCAGGATGAATTAAATGGTGAGGCAAGAATTGCCTGGCGGGATGTTCTGCGAAAAAATGTTCCGGCCGGTGAAAACTTAAAATGTCTGGATATAGGCTGCGGTCCTGGTTTTCTGTCCATTCTTCTGGCAGAGTGCGGGTATGAGGTAACCGCAGTGGATTACACCGAAAAAATGCTGGAACGTGCCCGGGAGAATGCGGCGGCGGAAGGGGCTGCTATCCGCTTTCTGCGTATGGATGCCCAAAGTATGGACTTTCCCGATAACAGTTTTGATTTTATCGTCTCCAGAAATCTGGTATGGAATTTAGAAGAGCCGGAGAGAGCATATCTGGAATGGCTGCGGATTCTAAAACCTGAAGGAAGACTGGTAATCTTTGACGGGAACCATTATTTATATCAGTTTAATCAGGATTACCTGGAAGAAAGACGGGCAGAAGGTTATCAAGACGGTCATAAGGCGGAGTATATACAAGGAGTCAGTACGGCTATCATGGGTGAGATAGCGAGAGAACTGCCCCTGAGCAGGCTGGAGCGGCCACAGTGGGATTTGAATTTTTTAATCGGAGCAGGCGTTAAAAGGGTGTGCGCCGATCTCGTTCGCAAAGAATTTCTTACCTCAGAAAAAGTAAAGAAATCCATTGTCAAGTCCTTTACCATATGTGCTGATAAATAATCGGTGAAATAATAAAAAAACTGACAGCAATGACTGAAGTTGACCGGCAGGAGATTCAGGTGACTTTACCGTTACCGGCGAATAGGTAGAAAACAATCATGACAAATTGCCGTCAGGCGCTCAAAAACATGGCTACTGGGGCCGGGTGCAATGGACAGGCATCACCCGGGCACCTTGATAATCTCCGGCGGTAATGGCTCTGGCGACTACAAGCCATTCTATCATTTGGTTACCAACATTAGATTTTAGCAGAAAACAGAGACCGTTCCGGTGGCGATCCCGGAACTATATCATTACGCGGAATGCCCTGTCAGTAAAAGTAACTGTCAGGGCATTCCGCGTAATTCAAGTGTCAGCCTATTTGATAAAAATGCTTGCGCCAGGACCCAGCGGCAAATCAAGGAACATAAACACCAACAGCCAGAGAGTCCAAACGACCAGGAACGAGAATGCATAAGGAATTTGTGTCGCCATGAGCGTTCCCATACCCGCGTCGGCATTTTTTGTATACTTGGCCATAATCCCCAAAATCACCGGCATATAATAGTTCAACGGTGAAATGCCATTAAGACAGCTTTCGCCAACGCGATACGCCGCCTGCGTCAAAGCCGGCTGGAAACCCAGTAGTCCAAACATCGGTACAAAGATGGGCGCCATAAACAGCCATTTGGCCGAACCGCTCATCATAAACAAGTCGACGAAGGCACATACGGCAATGAAAGCAATAATTAGCGGAATACCGGTGAAATGAATATCCTGCAGCAGGCCGGCTCCTTTTACGGCAATTACGGTAGCCAGATTGGTTTTGTTAAACCAGGCGATAAACTGTGCGGCGGCAAAGGCGGTAACAATAAAGCTCATAGCGCCGTTCAGGCCCTGCAGTAAGTATTTGGGAATATCATCGCTGGTACGGATAA
Source organism: Sporomusa aerivorans (assembly GCF_041428895.1). Taxonomy (NCBI): domain Bacteria; kingdom Bacillati; phylum Bacillota; class Negativicutes; order Selenomonadales; family Sporomusaceae; genus Sporomusa; species Sporomusa aerivorans. The sequence continues at coordinate 5,188,908 of NZ_CP156926.1, read as the reverse complement.
GTCCTTTGCCGATCCCAAACGCGGTGCCGGTGGAAACGAAAAAGAAGAAGAGCAGGGGAATCATCCCGGACAGCAACGGCGAATTCGGTACGAGCGCCCGCGTAGTCGGATTGCGCAGCAAGCCGGTTTCCGGTACAGTCAGCGCCAGTACCAGCCCAAAATAAACAAGCGCCGTACAGCCGGCATATTTCAAACCTTTTAGCTCTGCCGGCGTCAAAGCGTTTTCATCGTCCGATTTGCTTGCCGACAAGTCAATGCTCATATCAGCTAAGCGCGGCGCTATTACTTTTTCGGCGACAATGGTACCGACGATCGTCAGAATGACAGCTGAGGAACTCATGAAATAATAATTAATCAATAAATGGGTGGGGGAAGACGCGGTTTGCGGTATATTGCCGATGGCGGTGGCTGTAATACCGGAGAGCAGGGCATCTGTGCCTGTCGGTACAAAATTGGCGCTGAAGCCCGCGGCTGTAGCCGCAAAAGCAACGGACATTCCCAAAATGGGATTTCGGCCCATGCTGGCAAAAATAGCGGCGGCCGTCGCCGGCATAATAACCATGGCCGCGTCTGAAGCAAGGTGGGCCATAATCGACATGAAGAAAACCGCTGCCGTAACCGCCCAGGAAGGAACCCCCAGCAGAACCTTGCGAACTACAGCGCCAATTAAGCCGGTGGCTTCCGCCAGACCCATCGCCAGCATCATGGTGACAACCAGACCTAAAGGGGGAAAGTTAACAAAGTTTTTTACAATATTTTCGAGTATATACCGAAATCCTTCGGCATTCACCAGGCTGATCACTGTGACCGGTACAGATTTACCGGTTTTGTCGATAATCGATACGGCAGTGCCCTCAAGAACTACGGAAAAGATGAGAACGAGTACCGACAGCATTGCAAACAGAATAAACGGGGCCGGGAATTTGTTACCAACGATTTCAACCATATCCAGAAACCGCTGGAAATAACTGCGTTTTTCTTTAATTGGTAAGCTTGGTTGCGTTCCGGCTGACATGCAAATACCTCCTGCTTAATATTTTTATAATAGCGAATTACTTCGCATTATTTTCCTCACGCCGCCGGCTTACCATCGTCAAAGCCGACAAGGCCGTTTCCTCCAGGATTTGCGCCCCGATAAGCAACGCCCGCTCATCCATATCAAAGCTGCCATTGTGCAGATACTTTAACTCGCTGTCTTTAATGCCACAACCCAACATAAAATACGCGCCGGGGATCTGCTGCGTATAATAGGCGAAATCTTCCGCCCCCAGATTGGGTTTGATGTCCAGCAGAATGTGCTCACTTTTAAGCAGGCGGCTGGCGGTCATAATGACCACACTTGCTTCATCCGCACTATTGTGCAGGCACGGATAGCCGAATTGGTAATCGAGCTGGAAGGTACCGCCATAGCCCGAGCAAACGCCGGTAATCATCTGCCGCATTTTTTCGGGAATTGTTCGCCTTATTTCTTCATTCAGCGTGCGAACAGTGCCCTCCAGCGTCACCTCCTTTGCAATGACGTTGTAGCGCTCGCCGCCGTGAACAGTACCGACAGATATGGTGGCCGTCTCCCGGGGATCCAGCTGACGGTGGATAATCCGGCTCAGCGCATTTAAAATGTCGGCGGTCATTGCGATGGCGTCATTGCCTTCATGCGGCGACGCCGCATGGGCTCCTGCGCCGAAAATCCGAAGGGTAAACCGGTCGGAGGAGGCCATGATCGCGCCCCGGCGGATACCGATAACACCGCAGGGAAGCTCCGGCCACATGTGAAGGCCGAAAATGGCGTCAACTGCCGGAGTTTCCAGCACACCATCCTTAATCATAGAAGGCGCGCCGCCGTGCGGAGCTGCTTCTTCCGCCGGCTGGAAAAAAAGTTTAATTGTCCCGGACCATTTGTCGCGGCCTTGCTGCAAAGCCTCAGCCGTTCCCAGCAACACGGCCATGTGTCCGTCATGCCCGCAGGCATGCATGACGCCTGGCTTGGTGGATTTATAAGCGACGTCATTTATTTCCTGGATTGGCAAAGCATCCATGTCCGCTCTCAGAGCGATGACACCGCCCTGAGAGCGCCCCTCAATCGTGCCTAAGACACCGGCATGAGAGGAGAATGTACGGGTATGGATTCCCATTTCCCGGAGTTGCTTCACCACAAACTCCCTGGTTTGATATTCGTCGCCGCTCAGTTCCGGATAGGCATGAAAGTGGCGGCGCCATTCAATCATCCTGGTTAATGGATAGGGCAATAAAGATTGATTTACCACAGGGTCACCTCGCCCGGATTTTTAAATATAATGCAAACTTTAGCACTTGAATTAACATAACTTTTTCCCGGAGGAATTTCTGACAACATCGTAACATATTTAATTTCGGTCCTAAATTTGAAAAATGAGATAAACACGAGATGGGATTTTATGCACTGTAATAATCATTATCATTAAGCTTTTGTGGGTTTTGCTCCCCAAAAGAAATAACCGTCGTCACTGCTGCTCAGAACTATGAGCAGCGGTGGCGGCGGTTATTAACATTCGTATATCACGTATAAATATTTAAGGCTACCCGGTATTAATATGTTACGGACATAAAAAATTCCTTTTATTTCAAGATGCGGTCACCGACAAAACAATAAATTTTGCGTGGCCGCCCCCGTTCAGAAGCTTCTTCGCCGCAGTATTGAACCAATCCCGCACTTTGCATTGTATTTATAATCCGGCGGGCACTGCGGGAAGTAATGTCCAAATAAGCGGCAAGTTCGTCCACTCTGATCGCCGAAGATGCCACTTTTTCCATAAAGTCCGCCAAACGGTCAAGCGTTATAGGGCTGATCTGCAGCAACTTAGTCCAGGTTTTGCGCTTGGCTTTGCCTTCACCCACCGGATACCTCAGATAGGCAACTGTATTGAGCGGTCCAATTGCCACGTGTTCGTCGGTGATGATCATCCATTGGCCGGCTCCTTGCCGGCGTGCCAGACCGTGCGCCAAATGCGCATTCTCTTCCGCTTGATAGGCAGTGGCGCCAAACCCGATACCGCCACTGACGTGCACACGTAATTTTTGCATTATTACATCCAAAACAGGCAATACCGTAAAATCTCTCGTTAATTCGGCGATTCGTCCCCTGGTGGTAAATACGATGTATTGCCCGCCGCCTTGCGAAATTATCGAGCCGCCGATCTGTTGGGCGAAATCGATAAGAATTTCATACAGTCGGACCTCTATACGATTTACGTCATAGCTGGAGTTAGCCCCCCGCACCAAATTCCCGTAGCCGTCAATGGCAACATGGGCAACTGCAATCTGAGCTTCCAGAAAACGTATGCTTTCCGCTACCCGTGCCGCCGCATCCAATGAGGCCCGAATGCTGTCCCTTGTCGGCCAGATGCGAAAAGCGGGAATGCCCAGGGCGTTCAATTCTTCACTAGTTTGATGAAAGCAGGTTACGGCAGCCTGTATTTGTCCTTTATTCCATAGATCACAGTGAAACGAGGTCAATTCAGAGGCGGAAATGACGCCCTCGTAGTGTTTAATATAAACGGGCGGCATAGGCTGACCGATATCACGGAAAGTCTCCTCAATTTCCCAAAGGCTGAACGTGTCGAAACTGATATGTTCCAAAGATTTGCCGGTCTGATGAGTAATTTGCACAAAAATACGGTAAAGGCTTGAGCCTGTGTGGGGAATATGCAGCAGCGGCTTTGTCCAGCGGGGAACGCTCAAGGCATAGTTATAAGGAACTATCCCGGAAAAAAGAAAAATATCGGCGTCTTTGGCCCTTTGGCTCAAAATGATTGGTACTTCCGCCGCCTCCCGATAGATAATCGGCACTAAAACAAATATTTCTTCTTTTTGCCGTGCCACAGACAGAATCAACTCTACGGAGTCAGCCGGTCCAATAATAGCTAACCGTTGTCGCGTCATAATCGCTCCTATAGCATATTGAGAGTAGCCAATAAAGATTTACACGCCGATAGCGAGGTAAGCCCATAGTTGAGTGTCGGCGTCGGAGCGTTACTCACTGCCTCAGATAAAATCTTTATTGAATTTCATAGTTCTATTTCGCATCCTACTTTAAAATTCCTTTCGCATTTTACATGAATTGTCACATGTTGTAAATGTTTGTGAAATGTATATGGAGTAATATCTGTACTGGGAGTACTTGGTGCTTATTAATTTGCCAGGCAAAGATAGATAAATTTTTCACTATTTACAAAACGAGGATAACATTGTACAATTATTCTGAAATGGAGTTAAGAAAACTCCTTGTGAGCGTAATTTAAAATATTATTAGAATAAAAGAACGATAAACAGGCATGAAGCCGCTCAGGACGTGAAGTCCCCGTGGTTTTTCATGCCTTTTTTTGTTGTAAAAATAGAAAAGGCAGGCTGGCTGTAGTAGTCAATGCCTTGGCCGGATTGGATATCAGGTTAGATGGCGTAGATTTTTTTCAATGCAAGGCGATGACAACGACGCAGTGCGGAAAAATGCGCTAGCTAGGCCAAAAGGTTAGTCCGGTCAAGACACTGGGTTTGGCATAAATAAAAATAATAAGGAGTGGTAGCAGTTGGCAGTGGCAGCAAAACAGTTTCATAAGTTTAAAAAGTATGCAGTATTATTCATTTCTCTGGTTCTCATAGTTAGTATGGCAGCTGGCTGTGGTTCGCAGTCAAGTCAGTCGCCGGCTAAAGAAAAGATCCTGAATTTTTCCTGGGCCAAAGACATTGGCCCTTTAAATCCGCATCTGTATAATCCCAACCAAATGTTTGCGCAGGCCTTGGTTTACGAAGCGCTGGTACAGTACAGCGCCGACGGCAAGATTATCCCCTGGCTGGCCGAGAGCTGGACAATCTCGCCTGACGGCAAGGAATATATATTTAAGCTGCGCAAGGATGTAAAGTTTTCCGACGGCACTCCCTTCAACGCCGCCGCCGTCAAAAAGAATTTTGACGCCGTGCTGGCCAACAGCAAGCGCCATGACTGGCTGGCGTTTATCAGGCAAATCAAAGAAACCCAGGTTATTGACGACACCACCTTCAAACTGGTGCTAAAAGAAGCCTACTATCCTGTACTCCAGGAATTGGCCCTCATCCGGCCTATCCGTTTCCTGGCGCCTTCCCAGTTTCCGGATAGCGGCAATACCGGCGAAGGCATCAAAAAGCCAGTGGGTACCGGCCCCTGGGTATTAAGCGAGTATAAGCAGGGCGAAGTGGCTGTATTTGTCCGCAATGAGCATTACTGGGGGCCCAAGCCCAAGGTCGACAAGCTGATCGTAAAAATCATTCCTGACAGCGAATCCCGGGTAGTCGCCTTTGAAAAGAAAGAACTTAATCTGATCTACGGCAACGGCAGCATCAGCCTGGATGCCTTCAAACAACTGCAGCAATCCGGTAAATATGAAACCAAATTATCTGAGCCGCTGGCAACCCGGGTGATGGCTATCAATTCCAATAAAGGCGCGACTAAGGATCTTAAAGTCCGCCAGGCAATTCAGCATGCCTTTAACAAAGACGCCTTTGTTAAAGGGATACTCTTCGGTACCGAGTTAAAGGCCGATACCTTGCTGGCCCCGAACTTCCCGTATTGCAATCTGGGCTTAAAACCTTACGAGTATAGCGAAACCCAGGCCAAAGCCCTGCTGGAAGAGGCCGGCTGGAAAGAAGTGCCGGGTAAGGAGTTTAGGGAAAAAGACGGTCAGGTGCTTGAACTGGAAGCCTGTTTTGTAAGCACCGACGCTATCCAGAAATCGGTTGGTGAAGTCCTGCAGGGAGACTTAAAGAAGATCGGTATCAAAGTTAAACTCACCGGCGAGGAAGAGGGAGCCATTGGCGAACGCCAGAAGAGCGGCAATTTTAATCTGATTTACAGCGATACCTGGGGGGCTCCCTATGATCCGCATTCGCTGGTTGGGTCGATGCGCGAACCGGCCCATGCCGATTACCAGGCTCAGGTGGGCCTTCCCATGAAAGCAGACATCGACCGGCTGGCTTCCGAAGTTCTCGTAAGCACCGACGAAGCCAAACGGCAGGAAATGTACCGGCAAATCTTTACGACGCTGCACGAACAGGCCGTATATCTGCCGCTGTCCTACCTGACAACCATTGCCGTATATCCGAAGAATGTTACCGGTGTTACCTTTATGGGCAGTCAGTATGAGATTCCGTTTGCCGGTATGGATGTCCAGTAATTTTTAGAATAGAAGAGGTAGGCTGTATGGTTAGTTATGTTGTCAAACGCCTGCTTAGCCTGATACCTGTACTTGTCGGCATATCGTTTATTACCTTTCTCATTTTACGCCTTACGCCGGGTGACCCGGCGGAGGCGTATTTGAGATTATCACAGATCCCGCCGACGGAAAGCGCAGTGACGGCAGTCCGGGCCGAACTCGGCCTGGACCGCCCTCTGCCGGTTCAGTACTGGGATTGGCTGGTAAAGGCGCTAACGCTCGATTTCGGCAAATCTTATGCGACCCATAGGCCGGTGTGGGATGAAATGCTGCTGTTATTGCCGGCCACGGTGGAACTGGCAGGTGCTTCACTGGTAATTACCCTGGCGCTCAGTATTCCCATGGGTATCTTTTCCGCCCTCTATAAAGACGGCTGGTTTGATAATTTCTGCCGCCTGCTGGCCTTTACCAGTGCGGCTACGCCTAACTTCTGGCTGGGATTTATGCTGATGTATTTTTTTGCGTTGAAACTGGACCTGTTACCCACCTTGGGGCGGGGTTCCTGGGAACACTTTATCTTGCCGGCGCTCACCTTGTCCTTCAGCTATATTGCCACTTATATACGCTTGCTAAGAACCAGTATGCTGGAGAATCTCGACCAGCCGTTTGTGCTGTATGCCAGAGCAAGAGGCCTGGCCGAAAGCCGGATTATCGGCCGGCATGTCCTCAAAAATGCCCTGCTGCCGGTGGTGACGGCATTGGGTATGAGTATCGGGCATTTGTTGTCCGGGTCGGTGATTGTGGAGAGTGTGTTTTCCTGGCCGGGGATTGGCCGGTTTTGCGTATCGGCTATTTTGAACCGGGATTATCCGGTAGTACAGTGTTTTGTGCTCTTAATGGCAGTAGTGTTTGTTGTCGCCAATTTGCTGGTGGATATTGCCTATGCGTGGCTTGATCCGCGGATTCGCCTGAAAGGGGAATCTTCATGAGGAGTATGGCCATAGCTTTTTTTCGGAAGTTTGCGATCAGACGTACTCTGGTGGCGGTTGGTCTAACAATTATAATGTTTAATATTGTATTGGCCGTTTTTGCACCGGTTTTGGCGCCGCATGATCCCAACGAGGTTTCTTTGGTACGAAAATTAATGCCGCCTGATAGCAGCTACCCTTTGGGAACAGATCATCTTGGCCGCTGTATTTTGTCCCGGCTCATGTACGGGGCGAGAGTTTCCCTGGGAGCAGCCTTCGCCGTTATGTCGGTAACGCTGGCCATCAGTACCGTGGTCGGCGCTGTTGCCGGCTTTGCCGGCGGCAGGGTGGATGCGCTTATTATGCGGATCTGTGATATATTTCTAGCTTTCCCGAGTCTCATTCTGGCGTTGGCTTTAGTGGGATTTATGGGTCCGGGCCTGCCGAATGTGGTCCTGGCTATGGCTTTGTCCCAGTGGGCCTGGTATGCCCGGATGATCCGGGGCATGGTGCTCAGTCTGAAGGAAAGAAATTATGTTCTGGCGGCCAAAGTGGCCGGAACCGGGCCAGCCGCCATTATTGCCAGACACATTTTACCTAACATTCTGCCGCAGATTGCCGTGCTGGCAACACTGGATGTCGGCTGGGTTATCCTCCATATTGCCGGGATGTCCTTCTTAGGGCTTGGAATTCAGCCGCCTACGCCCGAGTGGGGCGCCATGATTAATGACGGCCGGCAGTTTCTGCGGGGTTATCCGTCGCTGATGGCTTACCCGGGAATGATGATTCTGAGTGTTGTGATGGCCTTTAATTTACTGGGTGATGCCTTGCGGGACATGGTTGACCCCAAGCGAAACGGCTAGTGAGAAAGGGTGGAGGTTATAATGAAGCAGCCGCTGCTTGCGGTGGAGAATCTGGAGGTTGCTGTGAGAAAGCAGGATCGGTTGCTGCCTATCGTACGCAAGCTTACCTTTCAGATAGCTAAAGGCGAAATATTTGGACTGGTCGGCGAGAGTGGCTGCGGCAAAACCATGACCTGTATGGCCATCCTCAATCTTTTGCCGGCCGGTATGATAAGGACAGGCGGACAGATCCACTTAGCCGGTAAAAGTCTTGACAACCTTACATCCGGCCAGTGGCGGGAGCTGCGGGGGGACAGGATGGCGCTCATTATGCAGAATCCCATGAGCGCCCTGGATGCCATCCGGACGATTGGCGACCATTTTGTGGAGACTTTACTGGCTCACGGCAAAACAGACATCCGGGCAGCCAGAATTATGGCTGAGGAGTACCTGACAAGAGTAGGCCTGCCGGATGCCGGGTTACTGCTCTCTCAATATCCGTTTGAATTAAGCGGCGGCATGTTGCAGCGGATTACGGTGGCCATTGCCCTGGCCCAACAACCCGATCTGATTATTGCCGATGAGCCGACTACGGCCCTGGATGCCACATCGCAGGTTCAGATTCTTGATTTACTGGCTGAGGTGCGGCGGGAATTTGGCACCAGTATTCTGCTTATCTCCCATGATCTTGGGGTAATTGCCCGTTTGGCGGATTCGGTGGCTGTCATGCAGGGCGGTCAAATTGTGGAACAGGCGCCGGCTGCCGAACTGTTTGCCCGGCCGCGGCATGCGTATACTGAGCTCTTGCTGAATGCGCGCCGCAGTATCAATTTACCACACAAACGGAGGGGCGCCGATGGCAGCAGCACAAATGCTTCTTGAACTACGGGGCGTAAATAAGCATTTTCATGGCGGCGGTATTTTCAAGCAGGGCAGGAAAGTACAGGCCACCCGGGACGTATCCCTGTCGCTGGCGGCCGGGGAGTGCCTTGGCCTTGTCGGCGAAAGCGGTTCAGGCAAGAGTACTCTGGGCCGGATTATTCTTGGCATTGAAAAGCCGGAAGCCGGCGAGGTTCTTTTTCAGGGCGTCAATTTGTACGGTAAGGATAAAGCGGCTGTCCGGAACGTCCGGCGTGATTTGCAGGTGGTGTTTCAGGACTGCTTCAGCTCGGTGAATCCCCGTCTGACAGCCGGCGAGAGCATTGCCGAGCCGCTAAAAAATTTTACCGGCTTAAGCTACCGGAAACAGCTGCGGTCAGTTGGCGAACTTCTGGAGCTTGTGGGGCTTAGCGCCGAAGATGCCGCCAAGTATCCGCATCAGTTCAGCGGCGGCCAGTTGCAGCGGGTATGTATCGCCCGGGCTATTGCCTTGAGACCCAAGCTGATTGTGCTGGACGAAGCGGTCAGCAGTCTGGACGTACTGGTACAGTCTCAGATCTTGGCATTGCTGTCCGGTTTACGGCAAGAGCTTAACATGTCCTATGTTTTTATCTCCCACGATCTGGCAGCCGTGGCCCATCTGGCTGACCGCCTGGCCGTTATGCACGCCGGCGGAATTGTGGAAAGACTGGATACTATGGCAGATATTCATAGCCTTAGCCATCCGGTGTCCAGGGCTCTGCTAGCCGCGGTGCTGCCGCCTGAGCCGGCAGGCTGTACCCGGAAGCAGGAGTTGGCGGCGGAAAACCTGGCGGCGGCCGCGCAGACCAAATAATTTCAGCCAGCGGTCAGAAATTTTCTGAAGTTGCCATGGCATGTAAGTTAGCGAGCCGCGAAGGTATGTTAAATGAAGCTAAGCAATATGCAGAAGGAGCGGTTGTCAATGGAACTTATCCATAAAAGCTGGACCATTCGCAAGCTAACGGCCGATGATGTTTCCCAGGCGCTTGCTTTCATAATTCCGATGCTACATGAAGTCTATCCGAATATCCCCGATGTTGCCGTCCGCTGGGATCTGTCCCATATGGCGGAGGCGTATACCCAGGAGGCCAGGTCGACCATGTTTGCCGCCTTTGACCAGGACGGAAGCGTTGTCGGGACAATAGCCATCCGGCCATATGATGATAGAATTGAACATGTCAAAGGCTGCTATGATGTAGACAGGACGGCAGAGCTGTCCCGCTGCTATGTCGCTGGCTCTTTGCGCCGGCAGGGTATCGCCGGCACGCTCGTTGCGGCCATTGAGGATTATAGCCGGCAGGTGGGCTATACCGCCATTTGCCTGCACACCCACCGGTTTTTACCGGGAGGATATCCTTTCTGGTTAAGCCGGCAGTATAATAACAGAGTAATCGGCCAGGACGACTTAGACACTGTATATATGGACAAAGCACTGGGGTAGTACTCTATGAAGGCCAATCATACCGCCTGACTGCGAAAATTGTGAATCCTGCCGGAGTAGCTTGGCAGGGCTTCTTTTTTCCGGGGCGAATGTTATACAAGAGGTGCTGCTGTTGAAAGCCATATATAATGCAAAAATCGTTACAGCATCAGGTGTGCTCGAAAAACATGCTGTTGTCTATGAAGATAAAATAATTGACATTGTACCGGAAGCCAGACTGGCGGCCTATGCGCCGGCCGAAAAAATGGATGCCGGCGGCCATTACCTGGCCCCGGGATTTATTGACCTGCACATTCACGGCTGTGCCGGCGCCGATACCATGGATGAAGAGGAAGATGCGCTGGCGGTGATGAGTAAGGCTTTGCCGGCAACCGGAGTGACCGCGTTCTTGCCGACTACTATGACTATGCCGTTTGTATCGGTTGCCGCCGCTTTAAGCCGAATCAGGGCCAGCATGGGCTCAGGTCAGGGGGCCAAGATTCTGGGATGCCATCTTGAAGGCCCGTTCATCAGTGCAGAGTACCGCGGTGCACAGGATGCCCGCCATATTTTAAAGCCGTCTTACCGTAAGATTGCCGATTTTGCCGATGTAATAAAAATTGTCACGATAGCTCCCGAACTGCCTGCCAGTCTGAGTTTTATCCGGCAGGCGGCAAAAGCAAATATTGTTGTTGCCATTGGCCACAGTGCGGCCGGTTATGAGGAGTTGCTGGCCGCCATTGAAGCCGGTGCATCCCATATTACCCACACCTTTAATGCGCTGGCAGTCCCCAACCACCGCCAGCCGGGAATTTTAGGAGCGGTTACCGACAGTCTGGCTACCTGTGAGCTGATTGCAGACAACATCCACGTGCATCCGGCCATGCAGCGCCTGCTGGTCAAGCTGGCAGGCGGTGAACGGCTGGTTCTAATTACCGACGCGATGCGGGCCGCGCTCATGCCTGACGGCAATTACGATTTAGGCGGGCAACAAGTCAGGGTGGCAAACGGGACAGCCCGGCTGGAGAGTGGTGTTATTGCCGGCAGCGTGTTAACCCTTAACCGGGCGGTAGCTAACTTCTGGCAAACATCGGGCCTGCCGCTGCATGAAGTACTTGCCATGGCAACGCGTAATCCGGCCCGGAAACTTGGGCTGGAAAGGGAAAGAGGCAGTATTGCCCCCGGGCTGGCGGCGGATATGGTGGTGTTTGACAACGACATTACTCCTATTGAGACTGTTATAAAGGGAAAAACGGTGTACCGGCGGCTGCTTTAATCTAAGATTAGTCAGAATTATACTGAAAAACCGGCAAAAAGGTAAAGCAACGAGGAATATGAACTGTTTTGTAGAATGTAAATAGTAGGAAAAGACTTTTTCTTTATTAACCAAGTTAGGGGCTGGATTTTGTGAGCCGACGTCGGGTGCAAACCAAGGAACTTCATGCAGGCATGGTTGTTGCCCAGCCAATCATATCCGATTCTGGACAAATTCTGCTTGATCAGGGTTTGCCGCTTACGGAGAACCTTGTGAAAAAGCTCCGGGAGCTGCCAGTTGCTGGTGTTGAAGTAGTATTTCCTGATGAAAAATACAGTCAGAAGCCTTCGTTTTTTAGTAGCTATAGAGAAACACTGGACATGGTAGAGACAACCTTTGAACGGGTCAGGCTGTTTAAAGAGGTGCCGATTGCTGAATGCCGGGAAATTGTCGATAACTACATCGAACTGATGATTAATGTCGTTGATGTGATGGATAGCATTTTTCGCATGAAAAGTCACAACGAGAATGCATTCCGCCATTCGCTCAATGTAGCCATTATCGCCGGTATCCTCGGCAAATGGCTGGGCTTTGCCGGACAACAGCTAAAAGACATAATTCTGGCAGGACTCCTGCACGATATTGGCAAAAGTTTAATCCCCCGGCGTATCCTTGATAAACCGGGCAGTCTTACTAATGAGGAAATGGAAATTGTCAAGAAGCACCCGCAGCAGGGGTACCGGTTTGTACTCGATTGCCAAGAACTTTCCCGGAATGTTAAGCTGGGAATTATGCAGCACCATGAACGGGAAGACGGCACTGGCTATCCTTTTGGCTTACATTCCGGCGAGATCCATGTTGCCGCCAAAATTGTCGCCATTGCCGATATGTACGAGGCGATGACCACGTCAAGTGTATATCATGAAAAAATGTCGCCCTTCGCTGCGCTGGGAGTTATTCTTGAACAAATGTATGAGAAGCTGGATACTAAAATCTGCTATACCTTTATAACCAACCTGAGTAGAACTATGATCGGCAATACTGTATTGCTAAGCGATGGCAAGCGGGCTAAAATAGTATTATTTCATGATCCGCTGAGTCTGAGACCGCTTGTGCAGCTTGAACACGGCGCTATGCTGGACCTGGAGCAAAACGGGGAGTTGACTATAGCCGCTGTCCTGGAAGATACTAAGGCGGAAGGGCGGGCTAATCTCTAAATTGGTGGAGAATTTATGTAAAGTGTCAGAGTGATGTTATCGCGCTGGCATTTTTTATTATCCCAAAGTATATTCCGTAAACTGCCCCCTAGTGACAAAATAGCTGGATTGCGTGCGAAGTTTAGGGGAAGGTTAGGGAAAAAAGGTGACTGGGAGCAGCAGCCTGAAGATATACCATGATATTAAAGCGTGTGTTTATTCCGATCTGGGGCTATATACCGTTGAACTGATTAACAGCAGCCAGGAAGTATGAAACCGCGCACAAGAAAACTATGCTTTAGCTGCCGGTCAGTGGAAAAGAGAGAAATTGCTTCCTGGAGCGGGACTAACTGGACGTGATGCTGAATTGATGTTAATATAATGTTGTAGGAAAGGGCCTGCTCCAGGGGACACAATCCTAGACACGTCCAGTGGGGCTTGGCGCAAACCAAGTCTTTTCTTATCCTGATGTAAAATATCGATTTCTTTTAAGATTAGGGCAACATCGGCTTACGCTTCGCCCAAGGCATGGCGTAAGCCGTGTTTTCTTTACTTTCTGAGGTGAACGGGTGGAACAAACATATTCGCTGCGGTCTAAAACGCGGCAATTTCTGATAATTTTTTTCCCAATATTTATTACGCAACTTTCTATGGCGGCAACCAGCTTTTTTGATACGGTGATGTCTGGCCAGATAAGTCACTATGATTTGGCAGGGGTCGCCATTGGCTCCAATCTGTGGTTGCCAATATTCACCGGCGTCGGCGGTGTGTTAGGGGGAATTACACCGATTCTGGCCCAGCTTCATGGCGCCGGCCGCAAACAGGAGATGCCGTTTCTCGTTGTTCAGGGCCTGTATTTATCGCTCTTTTTTGGATTTATCGTAATTGGCGCTGGCGCGGCTTTGCTGGCGCCGATTTTAAATACGATGAATTTAGAGCCGGCTGTGCACCGGATTGCCTATCACTTTCTGGCGGCGTTAGCCTTGGGCGTCTGTCCTTTATTTCTGGCCGCTGTGCTCAGAAATTTCATCGATTCACTGGGATATACCCGGGTTACTATGCTGATAACCCTGTGTGCCGTGCCTATCAATATCGCTCTCAATTATTTGTTAATTCCGGGTAATTACGGTTTTCCACGATTGGGCGGGGTGGGGGCGGGGTATGCTTCCGCCCTGACATACTGGTGCCTTGTTATCATTAGCATTGGTGTTATTCATTTTATGGAACCGTTCCGCGGCTACCGGATTTTTAGCAGGTTTTCCCGTATTTCTCTCACTGCCTGGCGGGAACTGCTGACGGTCGGACTGCCCATTGGCCTCTCAATTTTTTTTGAGGTCAGTGTTTTTGGTGCGGTAGCCCTACTCATGGCCGAATATGGAACTGCTGTTATTGCCGCCCATCAGGCTGCGATAAATTTTGCCGGCCTGGTCTATATGGTGCCGTTAAGTATTGGTATAACACTGACAATTGTTGTGGGCTTTGAGGTCGGCGCCCGGCGGTATTCTGACGCCAAGGCGTACAGCTATCTGGGGATACAACTGGCCGTTGTTATTGCCGGTCTGGTTGCCGTTGGCCTGTATACTTTTAATAACGGCATTGCCAGCCTGTATACCGAAGAACCCCATGTACATGAACTGATAAGAAACTTTTTGGTTTATGCCATCTTTTTTCAGTTGTCCGACGCCATTGCCGCGCCCATACAGGGAGCGCTGCGTGGTTATAAAGACGTTCGGATTACCATGATAACGGCTGTGATGTCCTATTGGGTGATCGGGATGCCGGTAGGCTATCTGCTGGCAAAGTATACAATACTTCAGGCCTACGGATATTGGGTCGGGTTTATTGCCGGACTGGCGGTTGGCGCAGTAGTACTGCTGCTGAGGTTATTTGGCCTGCATACAAAGCATAAAAATGAAGGAGTATTAACATGAGTTCAGTGAAATCAAACTTACTGCTGTTAGTAGCGGCAGCCATATGGGGCCTGGCTTTTGTTGCCCAGCGGGTAGGCATGGAGCATGTGGGACCCTTCACTTTTAACGGTGTCAGATTTGCTCTGGGCAGTCTGTCGCTGTTGCCGCTGCTCTTTTTCTACCGCAACAAACCCCGTCAAACTGGCGGACAAAATCCGCAAAACGTGGCGCTTGCCGGCCTCATTGCCGGACTTATTCTTTTTACCGCGGCTTCGCTGCAGCAAATCGGGCTTTTGTATACTACGGCCGGTAAGGCAGCCTTTATTACCTGCCTGTATATAGTGCTTGTACCTATTCTGGGCATATTTTTAAAGCAGCGTGTCAGTAACAGTACCTGGCTTAGCTGCGGCCTGGCGGTGGTGGGTTTATACCTGTTATGTGTAAAAGAAAGTTTCACGATTTCGTATGGCGACTTCTTGCAAATGGTTGGCGCTATGTTCTGGGCCATGCACATTTTACTTATTGATTACTATGCCGGCCGGGTAGACGTGTTGAAACTGTCGTTTTATCAGTTTATTACCTGTTCGGTTCTGAGTATGGTAACGGCCCTTTGGTCGGAAAGCATAACCCTGGCAGGTTTAAGCGGGGCCGTGATACCTCTATTGTACGGGGGAGTTTTCTCAGTCGGCGTAGCCTATACTTTACAGGTAATCGGCCAGAAATACTCACCCCCGGCGCATGCAGCCATAATTTTGAGTATGGAAACAGTTTTTGCCACTCTGGGCGGCTTCCTGCTGCTTGACGAACGCTTGGGCTTGCAGGAATTGACCGGCTGTGGTCTGATGCTGACGGGCATGCTTCTAACCCAGTTACAGAGTGTTCCGTCTGGGGCGGCGGCGGAAACGGCTGAAGGAGCAGGCGGAAAAATGGGCTGACAAATAACCGTTTTTTTGTGAATGCGGAGGTGTAGTTCGATGGGGGTTGAGTTTTACCGGGATGCAGACGTGCCTTTTTATGAATTGAAGCTGTGTGATGTTGGCGGCCTTGCCTATAAAAAGCATACGCATGAAGAGTATTCTATCGGCGTGGTGGACAGCGGGAAAAGCTCTTTTTGGTGCGAGGGCAAAACCCTGGAGGTAAATCCGCGGACAATTGTTATGATACCCCCGGGGTTGGTGCATTCCTGCAATCCCGATCTTAAAAGCCGCTGGAAATATAAAATGCTTTTTGTTGAGGAGAATTGGCTGCGGCTATTCTTGGCCAACCGGAAAATAGCCGCTTTTCATCGGCCGCTTGTCAGTGACCGATCAGATTATCCGGTGTTGCACGGTCTCCTAAAGCAGTTGACGGCGCCGGCAAGCCCGTTGGAAAAGGAAGCCGGTATCCTGGAATTTTTTGAGCAGGCCTTGCAAGGCCTGGAAAGTGCCGGAACGCGCGGCGGGACAGAACTGCCGAAGTTGAGGCTGATCAAAGAGTATCTACATGGTAATTATCAGAAGAAAATCACGTTGGCTGAACTGGAACAGGTGTCAGGGCTCAATAAATTTAATATTATTCGGTCCTTTAAAGAAGAGTTTAGTATACCGCCCCATACCTATCAAACTTTACTAAGAATCAATCTGGCAAAAAAATTACTGCGGCAGGAGCGGCAGATTGTGGAAGTGGTATGTGAAACCGGTTTTTATGATCAGAGTCATTTCAATAAAGTGTTTAAGAGTCACACCGGGGTAACTCCCGAAAAATACCGGAAGCTGAAATAGAATCAATTTTTTACAAGACACCCGGTGGCTTTGCTGGTACTATAGCAGTAGTACAGGTAAGAAACAGGAGGGTGTTATGCAGGAAAGTGCATTGGAAACAAAACACAGTGTAAGCCTACGGGACAGACATTACTTACTTGCCAATATAGCTATGCTTGTGACAATTTTCTTCTGGGGCGTATCCTTCATCAGTATTAAAATTACAGTGGCTGAAGTACCGCCTGTCACTATGGCGCTTATCCGGTTTGCCATTGCCTCGGCGATGCTTGGGCTTTTGCTTAGAAAGTTTGAGCCTGGGGCCCGGCTGGAGAAAGCCGATATACCGCGAATGGCGTTAGCCGGCTGCTTGGGCATTACACTGTATTTCTACTTTGAAAATATCGGTGTCAAGTTGACCACGGCTGTCAATGCTTCCTTGATTGTCACCATTATCCCCATTCTGGCGATTGGTCTCGATATCTTGTTTTTTGGGGCCAGACTGTCGGTTGTCAAATTTGCTAGTATAGCGGTTGCCATTGTTGGCACCTATTTTTCGGTAACAGCCAACGGCCAGTTGGATTTAAACTCAGATAATTTTGTCGGTAATCTGTTTGTCATTGGGGCGATGTTGTCCTGGACCTTTTATACACTGGTGAATAAATCACTGCAAAACAAATACACGGGCATGAGCATGACCACCTATCAGACAATCATCGGGACAGTTTTTTTGCTGCCGTTGGCGCTTACTGAAATAAGCGAGTGGCAGATATTTTCGCTGACCGCGTTCTTACATATGCTGTTTCTGGCGGTTTTCTGCTCGGTGGCTTGTTATTTGCTATATATGTACGTCTTAAAACACTTGGATGTTGCTATTACTACCCTGTATCTTAATTTAGTTCCTGTTGTCGGCGTTGTCAGCGGGTACTTCATTTTAGGTGAAAGTGTGCTGCCAATCCAGCTTATTGGCGGAGCCGTAACTTTATTAGCCATTGTAATTATGAATTTTGAGCGGTCGGGTAAAACGGACTGATGACAGAGCCAACAGGGAAAAAATCGCAGCCGGGTGTAGTGTACACTTTGGCTGCGATTTGTTATTATTAAACATATGCAGCAACGTTTCTGCGTATTGCTGGGGATATCCCGTTAATCCAGTGTTGTGATGGAGTACTGATGTTTGTACTCGATGTTCGCCTGTTAATCTCTATTGGATACTATAATAAAAGGAGAAAAATCATGATATCTACTGAACGACTCACCAAGAATTTTGCAAGCATGGCAGCTATCGGGGCGCAGGACGGCGGTGTTACCCGGCTTGCATTTAGCGACGCCGACTGGCAAGCCCGTGATTTTATCCTGGAACTGATGAAAGAAGCTGGTTTGTCTGTCCGGTTAGATGCCTTTGGCAATCTTATCGGCAGGCGGGAAGGCTATCTTCCGGACGCACCGTCTGTGTTGATGGGGTCGCATATCGACAGTGTGCCGAATGGCGGCAACTATGACGGTGTGGCCGGCGTACTGGCCGCAATAGAGGTTGCCCGGTGTCTGCAGGCAGACGGGATAAAGCACGCCCATGGCATTGAACTGGTTGTTTTTATGGCGGAAGAGTCCAGCCGCTTCGGTATGGCCACCCTGGGCAGTAAGGCTTTTTGCGGTAAGCTGTCCGGAGCGCAACTGGAGCAATATCAGGACAAACAAGGCGTATCCTTGGCAGCCGCCATGCGGCAGCGGGGTCTGGCGCCTGAAAAAATTGACCAGGCCAGATACCATGGTGCTATCAAAGCATTTCTGGAACTACATATTGAACAGGGAAAAGTATTGGAAACCACGGGTAAACAAATCGGCATAGTCACCGGTATCGCGGCGCCTACCCGGTTGCGTGTAACTGTGACAGGACAGGCCGATCATTCCGGCGCTACTCCTATGCATATGCGTCAGGACGCGCTGACGGCTGCCGCTGAAATTATTTTATTAATTGAAAAGCTGGCCGGAGAAGAAGGGCCTAACGGCACTGTGGGCACAACCGGGGTAATTAAGGCTGAGCCGGGCGTCATGAATGTTATTCCCGGACGTGTCGAATTAGGCGTAGATATTCGCGGTATTTCCGCAAACAGCAAAAAAAGGGTGGTTGAACAGTTCAAAGCCGGTTTGGACGAGATACAGCGCCGACGGGAGATTGCTACCGAATTTGTTACACTTACCGACGAGAAACCTGTGGAGATTTCCCGGGAAATAGTCGAATTTCTGGATAAAATAGCAATAGACTCAGGCTATGATACTCTGCGGCTGCCAAGCGGCGCAGGCCATGATGCCATGCACCTGGCCGATATAGCCCCAACCGGCATGCTGTTTGTGCCGTGTAAAGGCGGTATCAGTCATAATCCGGCAGAATCGGCGGACATAGAGGATATTGCTGCGGCGGCCCAAGTGCTGCTGATGGCGGTTATCAGGTTAACGCAGCCGGATTTTGTCATAAAGTAGACAGCTTCAGGTGGGATTTTAATCCCGTCTGAAGTTAGTCGCTCTTATCTAGGTACTTAGGCGCTGTTAACTCCCGCTTGGAGAAGGGGGAGTTAACAGCGGGTTAGTTATCGGATAAAATAGTAGGAGGAAGAGTAAAGGTAAGGGAGAAATGCAATGAAACCAATAGTTCCACGGGTGGCAGCCGTTCATGATATTTCCTGTTTTGGAAGATGCTCCTTAACTGTTATTATGCCGATTTTAGCCTGTATGGGAATTCAGGTGTGCCCGCTGCCTACCGCCTTACTGAGTACCCATTTAGGCGGTTTCAAGAATATTGCTTTTTATGATTTTACCGAACGAATGGCGGAGTTCTACCGGCACTGGCAGCAGGAGCAAATTGATTTCAACTGCATCTACAGCGGTTTTCTGGCCTCAACAGAGCAGATTGACACGGTGACGCAGTTTATCGATGCCTTCTCCGCCAATAAACCGCTGGTGTTGGTAGATCCGGTAATGGGTGATGAAGGTAAACTATATTCTGTATATACGGCCGAGATGCAAATACACATGAAACGGCTGGTAAGTAAGGCGGATGTGATCACCCCTAACTTTACCGAAGCCTGTTTTTTATTAGGCGAATGTTATCAGGAGCAAGTACTGGACCCGGCGATGCTTAGGGACTGGCTTGTCCGGCTGGCTGGTTTTGGCCCGGGTATTGTCGTTATGACAGGCATCCCGCTGACCGGCCGGCAAATTATGAATATTGGCTATGAGCGAAGCACCGGCCGGTTTTGGCAGGTGGTTAGCGAACAAATTCCGGCAAGATATCCGGGTACCGGCGATATTTTTGCAAGTATCCTGGCCGGGGCGCTGCTAAATAAAGAGAGCGTGCCGCAGGCTATTGAGCTGGCGGCAGACTTTGTGGCCCTGGCCATTAAGGCTACCTATGCGGCCGGTTCCCCCACGCGGGAAGGCGTTCTGCTGGAATGCGCGCTGCCCTGGCTGGTGGAACGACGGGCTGCGGCCAGAGGCAATGTGTAGTACGGGGAGGAGGCGAGAGTATGTTTAAAAAGCGTAGTTTAGCAGTACGGGACATTGTTTTTAGCGGGGTATTGGCGGCGATGTGCGCTATTGCCACTTCGTTTAAAATTCCATTTGGCGTCGGCGCTATGGTGCATTTGGGAACAGCCTTCCTTTACACTGTCGGTATTTGTTTTGGCGGCGTATACGCCGGCTTGGCCGGTGCGATTGGCTCGGCTTTTTATGATCTTATTATGGGTTTTTCTCCTTATACGCTGTGGTCTTTTGTCATTAAGGGAATTGCCGGTCTGATTGTCGGCGTCGTGGCCAAGGGGATGTGGCCGGCTCCTGTCAGACCCGGCGAAGGCCGCAACTGGATATGGCGGGCTGTTCTGGGCTGCGTACTGGCGGCCGCCTGGACTCTGGGCGGTTATATTGTGGCCTGGTGGCAGGTGACAGGCAGTCTGGCAATTGCTTTTGCCAACATGCCCGGTTCGCTGCTGACCTCCGGTGTTGGCCTGATCATTGCCATGATATTATCGCCAAAACTGCGCAAAAATGTGAATCAATAAAAGTGGAATGGCCTAAACCTGTAAAAGTAGGTTTAGGCCGTTTTTTTTTACTATATCAGAAATTATAAGTTTGGCGAGGCAGCAAGCCCTTATAAAACAAGGGGTGCCAAGTTCAATGCCCGGCGCAGGCGACCATCATACACCGCTTCGCCGCTGGCAATAGAACGACTCTTCTTAACCCGGATTGTGTTATTGAATACATGTTGACTTTTTACTTAATCTGGAATATAATTAAATTGAGCATATGCCCAAATGAAAGGCGGGTTACCAGTGGCGAGGCGACGTTGTTGTGGTTTGGTTGACGAAGAACCGGTATGCCGTAAGTTTATTCCCGACAGGGAGAGTGAAGAAGGACAGCCTGTTGTGGTGCAGGTAGAAGAGCTGGAAGCTCTTCGCCTGAAAGATGTTAAAGGCTATGAGCAGGCTACCTGTGCTGCCATCATGGGATTGTCCAGACCCACATTTCAGAGAATTCTGCTGTCTGCCAGGAGTAAGGTGGCCATGGCTTTGGTAGAAGGGCGAGTCATTACAATTGAAGGAGGAAACTATATCATGAAAAACAGAGTGTTCGAGTGTGTGGATTGTCATCATGTCTGGGAGGAAGTGCCTTGTACCGAGGGGGGCAAGCACGGTTATGAGATTGCCTGTCCGCAGTGTGGCAGTATGAAAAAGATGAAACTGGAAAGCGGTGTCAAGCATGCCTGCGGCGGACAGCCTGATCATCAGCATGGTCAGGGGAGCGGCTGCTGCTGCGGACACTAAAAGTTTAAAAGATGCCTGACCGGAAATACCGGTCAGGCATCTTTGCGCTTATAAGCCCTTTGCTGACAAGGCGGCTGTAGTCTGGCCGCTAAGCTAAGGAACTGTTGGATTGCACCACCTTTAGACCGGCTGGACTGTCCGGTTGCGGTACTGGGCCGGTGTCAGACCGTATTTGCTTTTGAACAGGCGGCAAAAATAAGAAAAGTTGGCAATCCCGACCGAATGGCTGATTTCCTGCACGGATAATTTAGTAGAAGCCAACAGCACACAGGCTTCCCGTAACCGGCGGGAAATCAGATAATCGGTAATTGTGCCGCCGGTGGCTTTCTTAAATAAATGGGAGATATGACAAGCGGATAGATGCAGTTCTGCCGTCAGTAAGTTTAAATTGAATTCCTGACGAAAATTAGCATGCAGCCAACGCATAATGGTTTCGGCATAATGGATATGGCGGAGCTTAGTCTGGCCGGCGGGTATAGGCTCCGGTTGCTTTTGCCAGCCGTGTTTTACCAGACGCAAAAAAATGCCGGCAAATAATGAGAAGTCCTCCAGACTGCTGACGCTGGCCGAAGCTTCCGGTCGGGGCGTCAAGGTAAACAAAGCCTCAAACTCGGCAGTGCGATCAGTTAAGCCCAGGACCTGGCAGGGAAGCTGCTCCTCCCATAAATGGTGAAAAAAGTGCTGCAAGGAGCTAAAGGAGCCCAGAAAGGGATAGATCAGCGCTGGATCAAATAATAGCTTGGAGCGGACATAATAACCGCTGCTGAGTTCGGTTTTAACCCGATGCAGCTGAAAAGGCTGAAAATACATCAGTGTGCCTGGCTGGAAGGGGAATATTTTCTGATCGATTATCACCAAGCCCCGTCCCTGATGCACATAAATAAATTCCATACCCGGATGGGCATGATATTTGTCCCATTCTTCAGCAGCCGTAGTGCAATGCCGGTGAATAAGCTGGTACGGGTGCCTGATAAGATCAAAACTAAAGTCAGCAGTTGCAAACATGATTTTTTCTTCTCCTGCATAAAAGCCATTACAGCATTTTACAATAGCAATTCAGTACTATTTTAGCACAATTGGTGAGCATGACAAATGGATTATTTTCTTTTAAAATAGTAATAAAATTACCGGTAAGCAAGGGAAAAGCCTAAAATGAGAATAGGAGGAATCATAAAATGAGTAACACGAATTTGCCATATAAACAGCTTGATGAAAAAACTACCCGCCGGGTGCTAAGCTATGGCCAGGATCTGATGCTTGTGGAATTTGTCTTCAAGCAAGGCGGTGTCGGTACACCGCACAAGCACGAAGAGCATGAGCAGATTGGCTATGTGGCGCAAGGCAGTTTTGAACTGATGGTCGGCGAGGAGAAAAGTATTATTAAGCGCGGCGATACCTATTACGCTCCCCGGAATACACTGCACGGCGTTGTGGCTTTGGAGGATGATTCCATTCTTATCGACGCATTTACACCCATCAGGGCCGACTTTCTCTAAAAAAGGTTTTCTCTAGAAAAGCCAACAAAGATTTTCTTAAAGAGGTAGTAAATTGTAAACCTTTATTGGTTACGGGCTATATGCTGTTTGTTATGAAATTATAGACAAACAGCTTTTGGTTTTCCCGGCAGGAGAAAATTGCAGCTTAGGAATTGCCATTACCCGGGTCAATGGTCAGGAGATTTTCCGGTAATTTTTTTGCCGGAATGGGCATTGCCTTCGGCAGTGCGGTAGGAATTATCGTTGCGGGTGCCGTATTTAATAAAAGTATGGGTAACCATGCTGATGTTAATGTAGGGAGCTTTTTTGGGGGGCGACATTATGGTAATGAACTTTGTAGAACAAGCGGAAAAGCTGCAGGAAAAAACAATTGCCAGACGTCGGGATTTTCATAAACATCCCGAGGCGGCCTGGACCGAATTCCGTACGGCAGCCATAGTTGCCGATACTCTGGCCGGTCTGGGTTATGAAGTTTTGGCCGGTGC
This sequence comes from Sporomusa aerivorans, assembly GCF_041428895.1. Classification (NCBI taxonomy): domain Bacteria; kingdom Bacillati; phylum Bacillota; class Negativicutes; order Selenomonadales; family Sporomusaceae; genus Sporomusa; species Sporomusa aerivorans. The sequence goes on along the minus strand of NZ_CP156926.1, from coordinate 5,165,722 downwards.
GGAGGTAGTTGACGAGCAGTCCATGATGGGTGTGCCTAAAACTGCTGAACTTGAGCGTCATGCCGAGAGGGCGTTGGCGCAAGGCGCCAATCCCGTCTGGGTTGAAAAAATGCGGGGCGGTAAAACCGGTGTTGTCGGTGTGCTGCGATGCGCCAGGCCTGGGCCGGTCATCGGTCTTAGGTTTGACATGGATGCCAACGATGCGGTGGAAACTGAAGAAATAACTCACCGGCCGGTGCGGGACGGCTTTGCGTCTGTCAACCGGGGAGCTATGCACGCCTGCGGTCATGACGGCCACACCGCCATTGGTCTGGCGGTAGCCGAGATACTGGCTTCGCTGAAAAATGAACTATGCGGTACTGTAAAGCTTATTTTCCAGCCGGCCGAGGAAGGGGTACGCGGTGCGCGGGCCATGTCCGTCAAGGGTGTAGCCGACGATGTCGACTATTTTCTGGGACTTCACATTGGCTTTAATACTAAGGAAACCGGCCATTTGGCCTGCCGTATTGAGGGCTTTCTGGCAACGACCAAACTAGATGCTGTGTTTACCGGTATTGCAGCTCATGCCGGCGCTGCGCCGGAAGCCGGTCGCAATGCCCTGTTAGCTGCTGCTGCTGCTGCGCTTAATCTGCATGCTATTGCGCGCCACAGCCAGGGACCGTCCCGGATTAATGTCGGACAGCTTGAGGCCGGCACCGGGCGCAATGTCGTTCCGGCCAATGCCGTTATTAAACTGGAAACCCGCGGTACGACAACGGCTATTAATGAATATATGTGCTCGGAAGCTATGCGGATTATCAAAGCCGCTGCCGATATGTACGGTGTACAGGTGGCAATTAGCGAGATGGGCGGGGCCGCCGGCGCGGAAAATGATCTCTGCCTGGTGGAGAGAGTGGAAAAGGTTGCCGAACGGCTAAAAATCTTTAAGGAAATATGGCCTAGTTGCTACTTTGGCGCCAGTGAAGATTGCACATATTTTATGGAGCGGGTGCAGCAGCATGGCGGTAAAGCCGCCTATATCATGATCGGCGCGAATTTGGCTGCCGGACATCATGATTTCCGGTTTGACTTTGATGAAGCAGCGCTTACGCAGGCGGTAGCCCTGGTAAGCGCTGTAGCGGCCGATTTGCTGAAGGCTTAAGCGAAACTCCGGCCGGACCTGAACCTTGGCAAAGGTTCAGGTCTTTGCATTTATCCGATAGAAAGGTAAACTTTCGCCAGGATAAATGCAACAATCAATTCTACTTCCGCCAAAGGCTCGGCGCAAGTCGTGTTTTCTTCATAAATTGAATAGTATATGCTAAGAATAAAAAAGATGGGTTGATAAGAAAGGAGTCAATATGGATAAAAAAGTATTGGAAAAATATGCAAGGCTGGTGGTTAAAACCGGTGTCAACCTGCAAAGAGCCCAAACGCTGGTTATAACTTCTCCGCTGGAATGCGCGGATTTTGCCAGGGTTATCACCGAAACGGCTTATCAGGCCGGTGCTCGTGAGGTCGTAATGAACTGGAAAGATGAATTGTCGTCCAAGATCCGGTTTATGCAGGCGCCGGAAGAAATTTTTGATGAGTTTCCTGAGTGGCAAAAGGAATTTTATTTGTCCTATGTAAGGAAAGGTGCGGCTTTTGTCAGCATTGCCGCCTCTGATCCGGAGCTTTTAAAGGAAGTCAATCCGGACAGGGTAGTTAGAGCGCAGAAAGCCAGCAATACTGCGCTCCGGGAGTACCGGGAACGGATGATGAGCAATCAGAATGCCTGGAACATCGTATCCATTCCTACCGCAGCCTGGGCCCAAAAGGTATTTCCGGGAATCTCCGGGGAAGAGGCGGTTGAGAAGTTATGGACGGCCATTCTGCAGGCTGTCCGGGTTGATACACAAGATCCGGTGGCTGCCTGGCAGGAACACAGCCGGGCCCTAAAACAAAGTGTAAAATATATGAATGAGCACAAATTCAAACAGCTGCATTACAAAAATTCGCTGGGTACCGATCTTAAGGTTGAACTGCCTGACGGCCATATCTGGCTTGGCGGGCCGGAACACACTACCGGCGGTATTGAGTTTGTCGCCAATATGCCGACCGAAGAAGTATTTTCCTTACCCAAGAAAACAGGAGTCAATGGCAAGGTAGTCAGTGCCAAACCGCTCAACTACAACGGTACGCTGATCGATAAATTCTCACTGACGTTTAAAGACGGACGAATCGTTGACTCTCAGGCCGAACAGGGAAATGAGGTTCTCAAAAAGCTGGTGGAGACCGACGAAGGCTCCCATTATCTGGGCGAGGTGGCGCTTGTTCCTCATAACTCGCCTATCTCTAACTCGAATATTCTCTTTTACAATACGCTGTTTGATGAAAATGCTTCCTGTCACTTTGCCATTGGCAAAGCCTATCCGGTTTGCATTGAAAACGGCGTAAATATGAGTAAAGACCAGCTGGAGCAAGCCGGTGTCAATGATTCCATCGTCCACGTGGACTTTATGATTGGCACTGCCGATCTTGAGATTACCGGCATTACGGCCATCGGTGAGAACATACCTGTATTTAAAAAGGGTAACTTCGTATTTAAGTAAAATAAAAGACGGGATTGCTGCCCATCTGCTGACAATGACGCCGGAAGTTTCCGGGTCATTGCGCCGTAGCGCAGCAATCTCGTCTTGCTTTATGGGCAATTATTTTTTGAAGCCGCCTGATTTATAGCGGGGTTTGCCGGTGGGCGCGCCCTTTCTGGCATCAGGGGCAGGCGGTTTTCGTCTGCCGCCGCCGTAGGAGCGCGAGCGTAAAGGCGCTTCTTCGGTAATCTTGATGGGCGTGGTATCAGGTTCTTTGGTTAGCAGTTTTAAAGCGGCCGATACCAGCGCAACAGAATCGGTCTCGGTCAGCAAGTCTTCGGCGCGGCCGCGGTACTGCTCCAGGTTGCCTTCTTCAATTTGGTTAAGCAGCTTCTCCACAGCCAGGCGCTGCTGCCCTTCGATAGCTTCGGTAAGAGTGGGCACCGGCATGCGCACAATCTTCCGCTTGGTGGTCCGTTCAATCGAGCGCAAGTGTTCGAGTTCACGCGGAATGACAAAGGTCATGGCCAGACCTGTTTGTCCGGCCCGGCCGGTACGGCCGACCCGGTGCACATAACTTTCCGGATCTTGCGGAATGTCAAAGTTATATACATGCGTTACTCCGCTGACGTCAAGACCCCGGGCGGCTACGTCGGTGGCCACCAGGATTTCTATGGTGCTTTCGCGGAATTGTCTGATGACGGCATCCCGCTTGGCCTGAGTGAGGTCGCCGTGGATTCCTTCGGCAGAGTAGCCGCGTTTCTTTAAGGCTTCAGACAACTCATCAACCCGGCGTTTGGTTCTGCCGAAAACGATGGCCAGTTCGGGGGACTGAATGTCCAGCAGGCGGCAGAGGACATCAAATTTCTGTCTGTCCTGCAGTTCCATGTAATGCTGTTCGATTAGCGGCACCGTGACTTCCTTGGATTTAATGCTAATGAGCTCCGGGTCTTTGAGGAAGCGCTGCGCCAGGTTTTGAATCTGCCGGGGCATGGTGGCGGAAAACAGCAGCGTCTGCCTGGATTCAGGCATGGCGGCAAGAATCTTCTCAATGTCTTCGATAAAGCCCATATTAAGCATTTCGTCCGCTTCATCCAGAACTACCATTTTGATATCGGCCAGCTTGATGGTGCGGCGCTCCATATGGTCCATCAGGCGGCCGGGAGTGGCGACAATAATCCGCGGTCTTCTCTGTAAGGCTTTAATCTGACGGTAAATATCCTGACCGCCATAAATGGGAAGGGTGTGAACGCCGGCGTGCTGCCCGAGCTTATTAAGTTCTTCGGCGACCTGGATGGCCAGCTCGCGGGTGGGCGTCAGAACAATCCCCTGAATGACGCCGGTGTCTGTCTTGATATTTTCCAGTAAGGGAATGCCGAAGGCGGCTGTTTTGCCTGTACCGGTCTGGGCCTGGCCAACCAGATCTTTCCCTGATAAGAGTGAGGGGATGGCTTGCGCTTGTATGGGAGTCGGTTCCTCGAAGCCCATATCGCTAAGAGAGCGAATTATGCTGTCGCTAATTCCCAGCTCTTTGAATTTTTCCAATGAAAATGCCTCCTTTACCTTGCGGTATGCTTTTAATAGTATCGGCAGGTTGTAACAGGTTGTATACGTTAGGTGGCAATGCTAAAATGAAAGGCAGAAGGGAATGAGAGAATTTTATGGAAATAAAAATGATTAACGCCGCAGATACCTGGGAGTTGCGGCAAAAAATCCTGCGGCCTGATAAACCACTTCAATATATACAGTTGCCTGACGATGCTGCGGGTACACATTACGGTCTCTATGAGGGCGACCGTCTTCTCGCCGTGATTTCAACTTTTATGGACCGGGGTGAAATTCAGTTTCGCAAATTTGCCACTGTCCAGGATAAACAGGGGCAAGGCTACGGCACCAAGCTTCTCCGGCATGTTATGGCGGCGGCGCAGATGAGCGGCGCGACCGCTATCTGGTGTAACGCCAGAAAAGATAAGGTATCCTTTTACGAAAAATTTGGGTTAGAGACAACCCCGGTGGAAAATGAGCGAGATGGAATCAAGTATATCATAATGCGGAAACAATTGGTAGGAAAAACAATTAATAACCGGCTGGAACAACAGATCTGCTTCCTTGTGGAAGTGGACAAGCTGAAAACCATCTACCGCAAAAACTACGTGATTGGCACAGACCGCCGGGAAACCGATGCCGAGCATTCCTGGCATCTTGCCGTTATGGCCATGCTGCTGGCGGAATATGTTGACGATTACCCAATCGATGTGTTTAAGGTCGTAAAAATGCTGCTCATTCATGATATTGTCGAAATCGATGCCGGCGATACCTATTGTTTTGACCAGCAGGCCGGAGTGGACAAAGACGTACGGGAGCAAGCCGCCGCCGGCCGGCTGTTTGGGCTCTTGCCTGCCGATCAGTCACAGGAACTGCGGGATTTATGGGAGGAGTTTGAGCAGAAGCAAAGTCCTGAGGCCCGGCTGGCCGATGCCCTCGACCGGTTGCAGCCGCTGCTGCTGCATTATCATACCGGCGGTAAGTCCTGGCAGGAAAACGGCATTACCAGTGACAAAGTAAGGGAGCGCAACAAACGGACAAAAGATATAGCCATTGAGCTGGGGCAACTTGTTGAACAAGTCATTCAGGATTCGATTGCCAGGGGATATCTGAGAAAATAGGTCTTCGGAAAAGCGTAAGTAAATAGCTTATCGGCAAGGGGGGCCGGACGATGTCTAAGGATAGTTCAAGTACCGACAAGACAGCCGCTACATTAACTTCTGTGCGGGAATTGCTGCATGAGCTGGAGGCGATTATTAGGTCTTCCTATGACGGCATGTTTATTACTGACGGTGAAGGTGTTGTTTTGCGCCTGAATGAGGCTTATGAGCGGATTACCGGCTTAAAAGCTGGCGATTTATTAGGCAAAAATATGAAGAGCTTAGTTGCCGCAGGCTATTATGACGAGTCGGTTACTTTGCTGGTAATGGAGAAGCGCGAACGGCTGACCATTAACCAAACAGTAAAAAATGACCGTAAGATATTGGTTACCGGGAGTCCGATATTTGATGATCAAGGCAATTTGTTCCGGGTGGTGACCAATGTCCGGGATATCACTGAATTGGCTCACTTGCAAAATCAACTGATACAGACTCAGGAAAAAACCCTGAAGTATAAAACCGAGTTATCACATTTGCGGGCTATGCATATTCAACATAACGAGATGATCTTCCGCAGCTCGAAGATGACGAGGGTAATTGAGCTGGCTATGAAAGTTGCCGATGTGGACTCTACTGTTTTAATTCACGGCGATTCCGGCACCGGCAAAGAATTGATCGCCAAGCTCATTCACAAACAAGGTAAAAGCGCCGCCAAGCCTTTCATTAAAATTAACTGTGCCGCCATCCCCGAGCAGCTCTTGGAATCAGAACTATTCGGCTATGAAGGCGGGGCCTTTACCGGCGCCAAAAAAGAAGGCAAGCCCGGTTTGTTCGAACTGTCCCACAATGGTACCCTGTTTCTGGATGAGGTGGGCGATCTGCCGCTTCTACTGCAGGTCAAGCTGCTTAGGGCCATACAGGAAAAAGAAATTATGCGGGTTGGCGGTACAAAGGCGATTACCGTCAATACGCGAATTATTGCCGCTACTCACCGTGATATTGCCAGAATGGTGAGGGAAGGCGATTTCCGCGAAGATTTATACTACCGGCTGATGGTAGTCCCGATCGACCTGCCGCCTTTACGGGAACGGAAAGAAGATATTCCTTTGCTGACAATGCATTTTATTTATAAGTTTAACCATCATTTTGGTTTCTACAAGAGAATATCGCCGCAAGTAATTGAAAAGCTAGTGGACTATTCCTGGCCGGGAAACGTGCGGGAACTGGAGAATGTAATCGAACGAATGATGGTTATTGCCCCTGGTGAAGAGCTTACGGTCAAGCTTTTGCCGGAAAGCATCGGCAATAAAAAGTTTCTGCCCAAACGCGGGACAAGACTCAAAGAAGCCGTGGAACAAACAGAAGCCTATCTGCTTGCCGAAAGCTACAAAGAGCACAGATCCTGGCCCAAAGTCGCCGAATTGTTGGGTGTTGACAGGACAACGGTTTTCCGCAAAGTGGTAAAATACGGCCTGGAGGGCAAATGATGTTGCAATAATGCATTGGTTGCATTATTGCACAAGATAAGAAATAAAAAGACTAACCGCATATTTTCTTAAAGGGCGTTGCGCTAATGCAACGCCCTTGTGAATTATCGGAACAGTCCTATATATAGGAAAATAAGGACAAATCACACTTTTTTGATTTGGCACGCTTATTGCATTATATAGAAGCTGTATGCATAAACAGGAGGGGAGGCAGTGGCAGGCAGCATATTGTTGTTTCATGGCGCATTAATGCCGGTAAAAATAGGGAGGGAATTACTATGAGTTGGTTGGGTCCTACTTACAAACGTAACTTCGGTGAAGTTCAGCCGCATATTCCGCTTGGTCCGTTTCAGTTAAGACTGCCGTTCATTCATTATCGCTTTGAGTTGCCGGATTATATTCAGGGGTTATTGATGTGCGCCGTGTGCCTGGGGATTATTCCGGTGCTGCAGGAATACCTGGGGATGCCCTTTGAAGTCGCAATTACTGTTGTTATTCTGAATGGCTTTTTTTATTTATGGCATGCCCATTTGGGTGATCCGGTCATACCCGGCTGGATTACACCGGCCATACCTCTGCTGCTCTTATGGCTGAAGACTTTCCCGGAAGGTGTGGCCAGAATGCATGCGTTGATCGCCTTCGAGATGGAACTGGGGATCTTCGCACTCCTGTTAGGCGCAACCGGTTTGGCGAAAAGATTTGTTGACATTGTGCCTGATGCGCTTAAATCAGGAATTTTGATTGGGGCCGGTGTGGCGGCTGTACGGCTGGTATTTGAAGCAGGCGGCCGTTTTGACTCCTACCCCTGGACAATCACCATTGCCATTGGTTTTGCTTTCTATATTTTGTTTTCCAACCATTTTAAAACACTGAGAAACAAGCATGTCGTCTTCAAATACCTGTCTGACTTAGGCCTCATGCCTGCACTTGTTTTGGCCATCATCATTGCCCCGCTGCTGGGGGAACTGCCCTGGCCGACAATCACCTGGGGCATTACTGTTCCCCAGTTTTATACCCTGTTTACCGAGTGGACTCCTTTTTCCGCAAGAATCGGCTGGCCGCCGCTCAGCCTGTACATGGCCGCCTTTCCTTTGGTGGCAGCCACCTATGTAGTGTTGTTTGGCGAGCTCATTCAGGCGGAAGCGCTTATTGATGAAGCGCGTGAATTCCGTCATGGCGATGAAAACGTGCATTATGACGCCAACCGGAATAATATTATCTGCGGTATCCGGAATATCAGCATGTCGATGTTAGGACCGGATTTATCCATGTGCGGTCCGCTGTGGGCAGCTATGCAGGTGGTAACCTGTGAACGCTACAAGCATGGCCGGGAAGCCATGGACAGCTTGTTTGGCGGCGTGGCTTCCTTCCGTCTGGGGACATTCACCAGCTATTTCCTTATGCCGATTGTTACCCTGGTAAAGCCTATTCTGCCCATATCCCTGTCGCTGACCATGCTGGTGCAAGGTTATGTAGCCATCCGTGTCGGCGTTCTTAAAGCCCGCACCTTCAACGATTTGGGCGTAGCCGGTATCGTCGGCTCGGTCCTTATATCCCGTGGCGCCGGTTATGCGTTTGCGGTAGGCGTTGTTCTTTGTCTGTTAATCTACGGCAAAGATTTTATCCGGAATTGGTCCACTTATGATACAACAAAAGATCCGGTGTTTAACAGCCGGATTGGCGCTGAATAATTGGCTGTTGTCTTTGACGGCAGGCCAGTTTAAAAATTTAAGACAACTTTGAGGAGGTCATTACTATGAAAACGGCTCAGCAATATGAAGAAAGCTTGCGTAAACTCAATTTGAAAGTGTACCTGCAGGGGGAACTGGTCAAAAGCCCGGTGGATAACCCGATTATCCGGCCATCCATGAATTCGGTGAAAATGACCTATGAGCTGGCGCAGGATCCGCAATATGAAGAGCTGATGACAGCGACTTCGCATCTGACCGGAAAAAAAATAAACCGTTTCTGCCATTTGCATCAAAGCGCCGATGATCTTGTCAAAAAGGTAAAAATGCAGCGGCTGCTCGGCCAAAAAACTGCAGCCTGCTTCCAGCGCTGTGTAGGTATGGACGCCATCAATGCCGTTGACAGCACCACCTTTGAGATGGATCAGAAGCTGGGTACCGATTATCATGCCAGATTTACCAAATTCCTGCTTAAGATGCAGGAAGAGGACTGGACGGTAGACGGGGCCATGACAGACCCGAAAGGGGACAGGGGTTTGTCGCCCAGTAAGCAGGTGGATCCTGACCTGTTTGTACATGTTGTGGAAAAGAGAGCAGACGGTATTGTGGTCAGCGGCGCCAAGGCCCACCAGACAGGGGCTATCAACTCTCACTGGATTCTGGTTATGCCGACTATCTCCATGGCGAAGGAAGACGCCGACTATGCTGTGTCGTTCTCTGCCCCGGCTGATGCTGAAGGTATCTTCTATATCTACGGACGCCAGTCCTGTGATACCCGCAAACTTGAGGGCGGCGATATTGATGTCGGCAATAAACAGTTCGGCGGGCATGAAGCGCTGATGGTGTTTGATAATGTGTTTATCCCCTGGGAGAACGTCTTCATGTGCGGTGAATATGAATTCAGCGGCATGCTGGTAGAACGGTTTGCCGGCTACCACCGTCAGAGCTACGGCGGCTGCAAGGTTGGCGTGGGTGATGTGCTGATCGGTGCCACTGCCCTGGCTGCCGACTACAACGGTGCCGCCAAGGCCTCCCATGTCAAAGACAAACTGATTGAAATGATGCATCTTAACGAAACCCTCTACGCCTGCGGCATTGCCTGCTCGGCCGAGGGCCACAAAACTGCTTCCGGCAATTATATCATCGACCTGCTCTTAGCCAATGTCTGCAAACAAAACGTAACCCGTTTCCCTTATGAAATTGCCCGCCTGGCGGAAGATATCGCCGGCGGTCTGATGGTAACCATGCCTTCAGAGAAAGACCTGCGTCATCCCGAAATCGGTAAAGTGGTAGAAAAGTACTTTCGGGGCGTGGCCGCGGTATCTACGGAAAACCGGATGCGGATTCTGCGCTTAATAGAAAACATCACGCTGGGTACCGCCGCCGTCGGTTACCGCACAGAATCCATGCATGGCGCCGGCTCGCCGCAAGCCCAGCGGATCATGATCGCCCGTCAGGGCAATCTGGAGAACAAGAAAGCGCTGGCCAAAGCCATCGCCGGCATTGAGCAAAAATAAGTATGGCAAATTGAGGATGTTCAGATGGAAAAAATGCAGCAAGTAATTGAGCAGAAAGTCCGTCCGGCGCTCAAGGCGCATAACGGCGACATTGAGCTGGTTGAAGTAACATCCGACGGGTTGGTTAAAGTACGGTTCACCGGGGCATGCGCAGCCTGCCCCGGTGCCCAACAAACCCTGGCGGAACTAGTGGAAACAGCAATCAAAGAGGCGTGTCCGGAAGTGAAGGGTGTTGTGCTTTTGCAGCAGGTCAGTGAGCAGTTGATTGAGCAGGCGTTAAAGATCCTGCGTAAGGAAAAAACCTAACCATGAATAACCGAAAGATCAGCATTACCTTTTGCGGGGGATGCAATCCGCGGATTGACAGAGGAAAAGTGGCCGCTGAGGTACGGGCTATGTTGCAGGCCGGCGGCTGTCAGATCGGGTATAATTCGCTGGATGCTGATTTTGTTATATATATCAGCGGCTGTACGGCTAATTGCGCGTTTAAATACAACCACGTCAGCGGCCCTTTTGTCCAGGTAGCGGCAGCGACGGTGGATGCGGCCGCTGTGCGGGAAGAAGAGCTTGCCGCGGAAATTGTAACGAAGGTGAGGCATTACTTTGCATAATTGGAGAAATGTTTATCAGGATAAAATTGTTACCGCTCAAGCCGCAGTTAAAAAAATTAAAGCCGGTGACCGGGTAGTAACCGGCCATGCCTGCGGCGAGCCGACGGCGCTGGTCAATGCTTTAGTGGACCGGGCCGCAGAACTTAGCAATGTGGAAATTGTTCATATGGTCGCTATGGGACCGGCCAAGTATGCTCAGCCGGATATGAAAGACAGTTTTCGTCATAATGCCCTGTTTGTAGGCGGTTCAACCAGAAAAGCAGTGGAAGAAAAACGGGCCGACTTTACTCCCTGTTTTTTTTCGGAAATTCCCAGACTGTTTACAGAGAACCTCTTGCCGGTCGATGTCGCACTTATTCAGGTTACGCCGCCGGATGAAGCGGGATTTTGCAGTTATGGCGTATCGGCCGATTACACCAAGCCGGCGGCTGAATGCGCCAGGCTGGTGATTGCGCAAATCAATAACGCGGTTCCCCGTACCGGCGGGGCAAAGATTCACCTGGATGCCATTCACTATCTTGTGGAACAGGATGAACCGCTAATCGAATTACCGCCGCCCAAAATCGGCGATATCGAAAAAGCCATCGGTGAAAACGTTGCCAGGCTCATTCCGGACGGGGCTACCTTGCAACTGGGGATCGGCGCTATTCCTGATGCGGTATTGTTATTTTTAAAAGATAAAAAGGATCTGGGCATTCATTCGGAAATGTTTTCCGACGGCGTGGTGGTTTTAGCCGAGGCCGGTGTGATTACCAACCGGAAGAAGACTATTAACACCGGCAAGTTTATGGCAACTTTTCTGATGGGGACCAGGAAACTGTATGACTTTGTCAATAATAACCCGGCTGTGGAAATGCAGTCGGTGGACTATATCAATGATCCCTGCATCATCGGCCAGCATGAAAATATGATCTCGATTAATTCTGCCTTGCAGGTGGATCTTATGGGACAGGTCAATGCCGAAATGATTGGCAGCAAACAGTTCAGCGGCGTCGGCGGGCAGGTCGACTTTATCCGCGGCGCCAGCCGGTCGAAAAACGGCAGGTCCATTATTGCCCTGCCAGCCACTGCCGCCGGCGGCAAGATCTCAAGGATTGCCTGTGAACTGGATAAAGGGGCGGCCGTAACCACCACGCGCAACGACGTGCATTATGTAGTTACGGAATACGGTATTGCCGAACTGAGGGGCAAGAGCCTGCGTGAGCGGGCTAAAGCGCTGATTGCCGTAAGTCATCCGGATTTCCGCGCCGGCCTTACGGCCGAGGCGCAAGCCAAAGGCCTGATGTAGAAAACTAGCGGGGGTGGGCCATGCCGGTAATTACATTTTTACAAGACATATTTGCCGCGGCCAAGGGCCGCTACTTCCGCAGCGTAGGCCGGCATACCCAGAAATTCTGCTCTCAGGCTGCCAAGTTCGCCGGTAATGACGTGCAGAAAAAGATACTGTTAATTACGGCAATATCGGCGGATGAACTGGTTGCCGCCTTGATCGGGGTGGATAATAAGCGGCCGGCTGGGGCTTTCGGGGGGCGGACTGGGAAACATAGGCTGACAAGGCAGCAGATTACTGCTGCTTTGCGGGTTTATCTATCCGGGCTGCTGACCCTGACCAGCGCGCATAAAAAAGCGCTGCTGACGCAGGCCGGGCTGGAAGAACAGGAACTGCTACAGCTTTGGTGCCGGGTCTTTGATTATGCCGCAGCCGATATGCAGTTGTTTGATGAATGCCTGCTGCCGGCGTACCGGCAGGAAGGGAGCCTTGGCGTAAGCCGGTTGGTCGGCAAACGAATCCTGGACTGTTTATTTCAACCGGCCGGAGAAATGAGCCCGGCGGAAACAGAACTGCTGCATAATGCCATGCTGGAAGATGCAGCGGCGGTAATCCGGGTTATTCAAAAATGACAGCAGGGGGCGAAGAAATGCCGCTGATTTCTATTGACAGGGATGCCACTCAATATATCATTGCGCGCTCGGCAGCCATTGTGATTGAACTTAAGCTCGAACCGGCCATTGGCGGCTGAGCCTGCACAGGCAAAAACGTAACAGGTAGTTACGTACCGTCAGTAGCGGTTACCGGCCCGGCGGTTTCCCAAGCGGAGGGATACTGCGTCACGAAAATAGATTCTGTGCTGGTGTATTATCCGCAGGCTCTCAAAGTAAAAGAAGGCTTTTCTCATATAAGAATTAAGTTACGAAGGCTTTTATTCTGGCGCTGGCTGGAAGTAGAAGGCGCAATGGCGATTGCAGATTATAACTAGGGGTGTTGCTATGAAAGAAGTTGTTATTACCAGTGCCGTCAGGACGGCAATCGGTTCGTTTAACGGTTCGCTGGCTTCATTCGCCGCGGCGGATTTAGGCAGTATTGTTGTCCAGGAAGCCATTAACCGGTCAGGTATTCAACACAGTATGATCGATGAAGTTATCCTGGGTAATGTTTTGCAGGCCGGACAGGGGCAAAACCCCGCCCGGCAGGCGGCGGTTAAAGCCGGCGTGCCTGTCGAGGTGCCGTCATATACAATTAACAAAGTATGCGGTTCCGGTATCAAGGCTGTCACGCTGGCGGCGCAGTCGATCATCGCCGGTGACGCCGATATTGTTATTGCCGGCGGCATGGAGAGCATGACCAACGCCGCCTATGTGCTGGACAGCAAAGCCCGCTGGGGTTACCGGATGGGGGATGCCAAACTTACCGATAGCATGGTAAAAGACGGTTTGTGGTGCGCTTTTAACGACTATCATATGGGTATTACCGCCGAGAACGTCGCGGCCCGGTATGGCATTAGCAGAGAGGCGCAGGATCAGCTGGCCGCTGAGTCCCAGCAAAAGGCGCTGACCGCCATTTCCCGGGGTGTGTTCAAAAAAGAAATTGTGCCTGTTACCATCAAGGGAAAAAAGGGCGATACCGTATTTGCCACCGACGAGTACCCGAAAGCAGGCACAACGCTGGAAAAGCTGGCGGCGCTTAAGACCGCTTTTAAGAAAGACGGGACCGTTACCGCCGGCAACGCCTCAGGCATCAATGACGGTGCGGCGGCGTTGGTGGTGATGTCAGCCGAAAAAGCGTGTAAATTGGGGATTAAACCCTTGGCCCGTATCGTAAGCTTCGCCGCCGCCGGCGTCGATCCCGGCATGATGGGCATAGGGCCGGTGCCTGCTACCCGCAAGGCCTTGGACAAAGCCGGCCTGACAATAGCCGATATCGATCTGATCGAAGCCAATGAAGCGTTTGCCGCTCAATTTTTAGCGGTAGGACAAGAATTGAATTTTTCGCAAGACAGGGTCAACGTGCATGGCGGCGCAATCGCGCTGGGACATCCTATCGGCGCCAGCGGCGCCCGGATACTGGTAACACTGCTCCATGCCCTGGAACAAAAAGAGGCCAAACGCGGGCTGGCTACGCTGTGTATTGGCGGCGGCCAGGGGATAGCCATAATTGTTGAACGTATGTAATGGAATTTTAATAGCCACAGCAGTTGGCAGGAGGATTGAGCTATGCAATTTCAGCTTACGGAAGAGCAAAAGATGATGCAAAAGCTGGTGCGTGATTTTGCGGAAAAACAGGTAGCGCCAGGCGCGGCCGAGCGGGACGAAAAGGAAGAGTTTTCCCGCGAAATTGCCGATGCCATGGGGGAAATGGGTTTTACCGGTATCTGCTTTCCTGAAAAATACGGCGGCGCTGAGGCCGATGTCTTAAGTTACATTCTAGCGGTTGAGGAACTGTCCCGGGTGGATGCCGGTGTGGGCATCACGCTGTCGGCCACCGTGTCCTTATGTGCCTGGCCGATTTATGCCTACGGCACCGAAGAGCAAAAACAGCGGTTTCTGGTACCGCTGGCCGAAGGCACAAAACTGGGGGCCTTTGGCCTGACCGAACCGAACGCCGGCACAGATGCCGCTTCCCAGCAAACGGTTGCCGTGGCGGACGGCGATCACTATATCCTTAACGGCAGTAAAATATTCATTACCAATGCCGGTGAAGCGGAAATTTATGTGGTGTTTGCCATGACCGACCGGACCAAAGGCGTAAAAGGCATTACCGCTTTTATTGTGGAAAAAGGCATGCCCGGTTTTACCTTTGGCAAAAAGGAACACAAATTGGGCATTCATTCTTCCATCACGAATGAGCTCATTTTCCAGGATGTGAAGGTTCCCAGGGAAAATATGCTGGGCAAAGAGGGCGACGGCTTTAAAATCGCCATGAGCACTTTAGACGGCGGGCGAATCGGTGTTGCCGCTCAGGCTCTCGGCATAGCCCAGGCCGCCCTTGAACACGCGGTGAAATACGCCAAAGAACGGGTGCAATTCGGCAAACCCATTGCCAGTAACCAGGCAATTGCCTTTATGCTGGCCGATATGGCCACCAAAATCGACGCCGCCCGCCTGCTGGTGTACCGCGCCGCCTATCTGAAGGATCAGGGCCTTGCCTACGCCAAGGAAGCCGCTATGGCCAAAATGTTTGCCGCCGATATTGCCATGGAAGTGACCACCGATGCCGTCCAGATTTTTGGCGGTTATGGCTACAGCCGGGAATATCCGGTGGAACGGCTCATGCGGGATGCAAAAATCACCCAGATTTATGAAGGAACAAATCAAGTACAGCGTATCGTGGTTGCCGCAAGCTTATTGCGGTAGATCTTCCGCTGCTGTATAAAGCATATAGGGGGATGCATGTGATGGAAATAGTAGTTTGTGTCAAACAGGTGCCTGACACTACCGAGGTTAAGATCGATCCGGCGACCAATACCCTGATTCGCCAGGGAGTGCCCAGTATTGTCAACCCCTTTGATAAAAATGCCGTTGAGGCCGCCCTCAGGCTGAAGGAAGCCCAGGGCGGCAGGGTTACCGTTATCACCATGGGGCCGCCGCAAGCTAAGGAAGCGCTGAAAGAATGCCTGGCCATGGGGGCCGATGAGGCGCTGCTTATTAGTGACCGGGCCTTTGGCGGCGCCGACACGTTGGCTACCAGCTATACGCTGGCGGCGGCGGTCAGGAAGATCGGCAACGTGGATATGATTATCTGCGGCAAACAGGCCATTGACGGCGACACCGCCCAGGTTGGACCGGAAATCGCCGAGCACCTGGGCTGGGCTCAGGTTACCTGTGTATCGGAAATTGATGTGGATGATCAAACGGTAAAATTGGAGCGGGAGCAGGAAGAAGGGTATGAGCTTATTGAGACCCGGCTGCCGGTGCTGCTCACTGTTCTGAAATCCATTAACGAGCCGCGCCTGCCTACCGTTAAGGGGACCATGAAAGCCAACCGCAAGGAAATCCCGGTATGGACAGCCGCGGATCTGGCTGTCGATCCCCAACGGCTGGGACTAAAAGGCTCACCGACGCAGGTAAGGCGTATCTTTACGCCGCCGCAGCGGGTACAGGGAGAACTTATTCAGGCCGGGAGCGCCCGGGAAGCAGCTGGCTTGCTGGCCAAAAAACTGACAGAAGCCAAATTGGTGTAGGGGAGGGCAATAACATGGCAGTAAAGGTAAATAAAGCCGAATGCATAGGCTGCGGCGCGTGTGTAAGTTCGTGCCCTTTCGGCGCACTGGTTATCGAGGAGGATAAGGCCTGTATTACCGAAGCGTGTACCGCCTGTGGCGCCTGTGTGGATATATGTCCGGTCAGCGCTATCGCCAGGGAAAAAGAAGAAAAAACGGTATCGATAGATAAGAACGAGTATAAGGATGTATGGGTGTATATCGAACTGGCCGAGGGGCAAGCTAAAAATGTGGCGCATGAATTACTGGGAGAGGGGCGTAAACTGGCCGAGGCCATGGGCCAGAAACTGGCAGGCGTTCTGATTGGCGACAAAGTGGAACCGCTGGCGAAAGATATATTTGCCAGTGGCGCCGATACTGTCTATATCGTGGAAGGCCCGGAATTTAAACACTATTCCACCGACGGTTTTACCGCCGTATTCTCAGACCTGATTCATACTTATAAACCTGCGGTTATCCTCATGGGAGCCACCAATGACGGCCGCGATCTGGGGCCGAGGGTGGCCTGCCGGGTAGGCACCGGTCTGACGGCAGACTGTACCAGTCTGGGGATTGACGGAGAAACCGGCTTGGTGGCCTGGACCCGTCCCGCCTTCGGCGGCAACATTATGGCGACCATTCTGTGTCCGGACCACCGTCCGCAGATGGGAACGGTGCGCCCCAAAGTCTTTAAACGGCCTGAACAGGATTTTTCCCGCACAGGTGAAATGATTCGCGTTAAGAGTACTGTCGAGGAAAAAGATATTCGCACCAAGCTCATTGATGTTGTCAAAGTGTGTACCGCCGCCTGCAATCTGGAAGAGGCCGAGATTATTGTGTCCGGCGGCCGGGGCATGGGGAAACCGGAGAATTTTACGCTGATTGAGGAATTAGCCGGTGTGCTCGGCGGGGCGGTTGGCGCATCCCGGGCGGCGGTGGATGCAGGCTGGAAACCGCACATGCACCAGGTAGGCCAGACCGGCAAAACGGTAGGCCCGAAAGTCTACTTCGCCTGCGGTATTTCCGGGGCGATCCAGCACATGGCCGGCATGTCGTCCTCCGATATTGTGATCGCCATTAATAAGGATGCCGATGCACCCATATTCAAGGCGGCTGACTATGGTATTGTCGGTGATTGCCTGGAAGTAATACCGGCACTAATTGAAGAGTTTAAAAAAATCAAAGAGAACTAGTACCGTGGCAGCTATCCCGTCATTAGCCACAGGATTAGGGTTGATACGGTACTGGGTAAAATACCGGGAGGTTAGCAAACGTGGAGTTTAACAAGGTATTAATCATTGGTGCGGGACAGATGGGCAGCGGCATTGCGCAGGTAATGGCCCAAAGCGGGCTGACGGTAATACTGCGTGACGTCAAGCCCGAGTTTGTCGAGAAGGGAATAGCCGGCATCGCCAGAAACCTGAGCAGGGCCGTGGAAAAAGGCAAACTATCGGCAGCAGACCAAGACGCCATCCTGTCCCGGATTTCCGGCACGGTTGAACTGGATGCCGCGGCTTGCAATGTAGACTTAGTAGTAGAAGCGGCGATTGAAAATGCCGATATTAAACGGCAAATCTTTCAGGCTCTTGACCAAGAGTGCCCTAAACATACTATTTTGGCAACAAATACCTCGTCCCTGCCGATAACTGCAATCGGCGCCTTTACCAAGCGCCCCGACAAAGTCATCGGCATGCATTTCTTTAATCCTGCTCCGGTCATGAAGCTGATCGAAATTATTACCGGTTTGGCCACCAGCGAGGAGACGTTTGCCGATATAAAGGCGCTGGCTGAAAAACTGGCTAAAGCACCGGTACGGGTTGCCGATTATCCCGGCTTTGTCGGCAACCGGATTATGATGCTGATGATTAATGAAGCTGTGTGCACCCTGATGGAAGGGGTTGCCAGCGCGGAAGATATAGATCAGGTTGCCAAACTGGGCTTTAACCACCCGCTGGGGCCGCTGGCTTTGGCTGACCTTATCGGCAATGATACCGTACTGTACATTATGGAAGTCCTCTATGAGGGCTATGGGGACCCCAAATACCGCCCCTGCCCATTGCTCAGAAAAATGGTGCAGGCAGGTTATCTGGGGCGGAAAACCGGCAAGGGATTTTACGACTATAGCAAATAAGCATAACCGGCTGGCGTTGTCAGATCGTTCACTATCGTGAGGAGGAGTAACATGAAAGAGTATACTAACCTCTTGTTTAAAGACGATGCGGGGATCGGGGTCTTAACCTTGCACCGGCCGCAAGCGCTAAACGCCCTTAATTATGACCTGTTAAAAGAGCTGGACGAAGTACTGGCTCATATAGCGCAAGACGCGGCAATAAAAGTTGTTATCATAACCGGCAGCGGTGATAAAGCCTTTGCGGCAGGCGCCGACATCGCCGAAATGCAGCCCTTGTCTGCGCTGGGAGGCCGTAGCTGGGGCCGGTTTGGCCAGGCCGTATTCAATAAAATTGAGAATCTGCCTCAGCCGGTTATTGCCGCAGTTAACGGTTTTGCTTTAGGCGGCGGCTGCGAACTGGCTATGGCCTGCGATCTGCGGCTGGCCTCGGAAAAAGCCAAGTTCGGCCAGCCGGAAGTAACCTTAGGCATTGTGCCAGGCTTTGCCGGTACGCAGCGCCTGCCCCGGCTCGTCGGCAAAGGCCGGGCCAAGGAATTATTATTTACCGGCGATATCATCGATGCTCAGGAGGCGTACCGTATCGGCCTGGTTAACAAAGTGACGGCGCCGGAGGAATTAATGACTACAGCCAGGGCGCTGGCGGAAAAAATCATGTCCCGGGCGGAGGTTGCCGTCCAACTCTGCAAGACGGCAGTCAATAAGGGGCTTGATATGGATTTGGCGTCAGGGGTGGCGTATGAGGCGGAAGTATTTGGGCTATGCTTTGCTACCGCTGACCAAAAGGAAGGAATGACTGCTTTTATTGAGAAGAGAAAAGCGGATTTTTCCGGCAAGTAAACCAAGTACTTAAATAGGAACTCGGAAAAGAGGTTTTTTGACCTCTTTTTTTGGCTTGCCAGCAAGGATAACTTTCGCCTGAAGAGGCAGGGCGGCACCGGCTTGCCCTTTTGCTCCGGGCGAGGTGAAAGCCGTGTTTTTTAATTTGATGAGGGGGAGGTCTTAGCAAATGATGAATGTAGTATCATACCGGACAAAACTCATACTGTTTATTATGCCGGTAGTTGTCGCCGGTTTGGTGGCGATTAGTGCGGCTGCGTACATCGAAATAAACAATTTGATTGAAGATGAATTAAGCAAGAGTATGTTAACAACGACAGAACAAACGGCAGGCACCATTAATACCTGGCTTGAGGCGCATATTTTGGAACCGGAGACCATTGCGGCAACTCCGGCCGCAAAAGCCATCAACACTGACTTTGGCGTAACCGACGCCCAGAACATCAGCCGGTATAAATTCCTGCATGAAAAATATCCGGATGTATTCCAGGATATCTATGCAGCCAACCGTCAGGGGGATTATCATACCGTACAAAAGAACGGCAATGACTTCTCTTTTTTTATTGGCAATGTAAGTACCCGGGACTATTTTAAAACCATTATGTCCGGGGGTCCGGCCCAGATAACACCGCCCATGATTTCCAAGACTACCGGTTTGCCGACCATCTTTATGGTGGCGCCCATTAAAGATGACAGCAATGTTGTGCAGGGAATAATCGGTGCGGGGATATCCCTGCAATATGTGCAGCAGGTTGCCGGCAGCCTGACGTTTGGCCAAACAGGCTATGGCATCATGGTAGCCAAGGATGGCACTTATATTCAGCACCCTGACAAGAGCCTGGTCATGCAAAAGAAAATCACCGAATTAGAGGACCCGACCAGCCGGGAACTGGGGCGGCTGATGCTGGCAGGCAAACCAGGAGTTTTCCGTTATACCTTTGAGGGTGTTAAAAAGATAGCTTTCTACCAGCCTATTGCAGTCACCGGCTGGGCCGTGGCCACTGTCGTCAATGAAAACGAATTTTTTGCGCCTGCCGCCAAGATTGCCAAAGTTCTGGCAGCTGTAAGCATTGTTGTGCTGGCTGTAGTTATGATCGTTATCTGGTTTGCCGCCAAGCGCCTGACGCAGCCGCTGCGGGAACTGGTAACCTACTCCCAGCGGGTTGCGCAAGGTGACCTGACAAAGAGTGCGCTTAAAGCGGCGACTAACGATGAGATTGGCGCGCTGACAACGGCTTTCAACCATATGACGGAAAATCTCCGGAACTTAGTCCGGGATATCGCCCAGATGACTGAACAGGTGGCGGCTGCCTCGGAGGAACTGCTGGCCAGCGCCGATGAATCGGCCCAGGCGACAAATCAGGTTGCTGCTACCATTAGTGAGGTGGCGGACGGTTCCGAGCAACAGGTAAACGCAGTAAATCAGACGGCGGGCATTGTTCAGGAGCTATCCGCGGCTATTGAACAAATAGCGGCCAATGCCGGTTCGATGGCTAATATGGCTGATAAAACGGCCAGGGCGGCTAATACGGGTGGCCAGGCGGCTGAATCCGCCATTACGCAAATGGCCAATGTGGATAAAACAGTGGCTAACTCCGCGCAAGTAGTTGCCAAACTGGGCGAGAGTTCTAAGGAAATTGGCTTGATTGTAGATACTATCGCCGGTATCGCCGGGCAGACCAATCTGTTAGCCTTAAACGCGGCTATCGAGGCTGCAAGGGCCGGTGAACAAGGACGCGGCTTTGCTGTTGTTGCGGAAGAAGTCCGCAAACTGGCGGAGCAGTCCCAGGATGCCGCCAAACAAATTGCCGGCCTGATCAACGAAATACAGGTAGATACCAGTACCGCGGTAGTGGCGATGAATGACGGCACCCGGGAAGTCAAACACGGGACCGAGGTGGTGAATTCGGCCGGGCAAGCTTTCCGGGATATAGTAACACTCATTGACAGTGTGTCAAATCAGGTACGGGAAATCTCTGCGGCCATTCAGTCGATGGCAGGGGGGAGTAAGCAAATAGTAGCCTCGGTGGAAGGAATCGGTATTATCAGCAAAGAAACAGCCGCCCAGGCTCAGTCAGTGTCTGCGGCTACCGAGGAACAGTCTGCGTCTATGGAAGAGATTGCCGCCTCCAGCCAGGGGCTGGCCGAACTGGCGCAGAAACTGCAAAAGGCCGTGAGTAAATTCAGCGTGTAATACAATCAGTCACAACGCTGAGATGTATGGCCTGAAAACGGCGGTATACCGCCGGCAATAAAAAGAGTCCGGAACCTGTCTTAGGTTCCGGACTCTTTTTATGCAGGACCGCTATGCAAAATCAGGCTTCATCCTGTAACTAACCCGCACTAAGACTCCTGCTTCTATAAGCGGGAGATAAGTGCGGCTAAGTTCCTGGATAAGGGCGACTAAACTTCAGGTGGGGTTAAAACTCCATCTAAAGTTTAGTCGCCCTTATTGGTACCTATCACTCATACAGGCAAAATTTATAGCCCACACCCCGCAGGGTCTGAATAAACGAGCCCTGCGCAGCGTCGCTTTTTAGTTTATCGCGCAGCCGGCTGATGAGTACGGTAACGGTGTCCTCATTGCCGACATAGTCGTTCTGCCAGATTTGGTAGAGCAGCTGCTTACGGGTAAAAACTTTGTTGGGATGCTTAACCATAAACCACAGGATGTCAAACTCTTTGGCGGTAAGTTCAACCGGCTGTCCGTCCAGGCAGACCTCCCGGGCGGCGGGATTGATGCTTAAGCCGCTATAGCAGTAGGCCGGGCCGTCGCTCACGGCCGGCTTATGCTCCTTTCTGGTGCGGCGGAGGATGGCCTTGACCCGGAGGCATAGTTCCACCGGGCTGAAAGGTTTGGTCAGGTAATCGTCCACACCCAGGTTGAAGCCCAGAATCTTGTCGACTTCCTGATTTCTTACCGACAGAATGATGATGGGCACAGACGAGGTTTCCCTGATGGTCCGACAGACCTGAAAACCGTCCACACGCGGCAGCGCCAGGTCCAGGATAACCAGGTCATAGTCCTGGCGCTGAAATTGTTCAATGGCCTGCTGCCCGTCGATAGCTGTAGCCACCTCATAGCCTTCGCGCGACAGGCTGTGTTCGATAATCCGCAGAATTTTCGGCTCATCGTCGACAACTAATACCGTAGGCATTCCAATCACCCTCTCTCTCTGAAATACGAGCGGTGTTTTAACTGTATCAGCTTTTTTGCGGGATTTGCTGTACCGGCAGGGTGAAGCGGAAAGTACTTCCCTGCCCCGGGGCACTATCCACCCAAATAGCGCCGCCGTGCAATTCGATCAGCTGCCTGGTGATGGCCAGGCCCAGGCCTGTCCCGCCATATTCCTTGGCTGTGCCGGAATCGGCCTGGTAAAACGTATCAAAAATGAGCGCAAGCTCATGGGGTGCCATACCTTTGCCGGTATCCCGCACCGACACCAGCAAGGTGTCCCCGGCTGCCTGATAGCTGACAGTCAGGTGAATCCTGCCGCCGGCCGATGTAAACTTAATGGCATTGGACAATAAGTTCATTAAAATCTGTTTTACTTTATTTTTATCGGCCTGGATGACCGGCAGTTCCGCCGGCACCTCCATAGTGAGGGTCAGGCCGGCGCGAGCGGTCAGCGGCTGGAAAATCCGCTCCAGCACGGCGGTAATCTCGGCAATCTCAAACACTACCGGGTGCAACTGCAATTTGCCTTTTTCCACCTTGGACAAATCCAGGATATCCCTGATTAAATCCAGCAGG
Organism: Sporomusa aerivorans; assembly: GCF_041428895.1. NCBI lineage: Bacteria > Bacillati > Bacillota > Negativicutes > Selenomonadales > Sporomusaceae > Sporomusa > Sporomusa aerivorans. The sequence continues at coordinate 5,143,023 of NZ_CP156926.1, read as the reverse complement.
TGATGGGCGCTTTGATAGATATCATAGACATATTCGGTGACTTCGTCATTTTCCGTGCCATATTCCAGAATGATTTCGGCATAAGCCATCATGGCGGTTAGCGGTGTCTGCAGCTCGTGACTCATGGTAGCGATAAACTCGGATTTAACCTCACTGGCCGCAGCCAGCTTTTTATTTATCTTCTGCAATTGACGCTGATGATCCTGCAGGGCCTGGTAAGCCGCCGCCAGTTCTCCGGTGCGCTCTGTTACTTTGGTTTCCAGATTGTCATGCAATTCCTTAAGGTTTTGGGCCATCGCCCGGAAGCTGTCATACAGCGTCTGCATTTCAAGGTTTTCCATGGCGCGCCGGTCACTTACCGCCAGATCGCCCAGGCCGATTTTCCGGACCAGTGCCGTCATGTGTTCCAGCGGCCGCACAAAGCTCTTACGGATCATAAAATAGATAACTGATGTCAGTGTCAGCCAGAGGGTAAAGATGGCCAATAAACGACCGGTAAGCATATTACGGTAATTTTGCTCCATGGGTGCCAGCGGGGCAATGATGCTGATGGCGCCGGCAAAGTCCCCCAATTTATGCCCTTCCCTGGGAAAGCCGGCAATATCCGGTTTTCCCGCCGGCTCGCCATGGCAGGAAAGGCAGCTGTTGTCATAGTATAACGGCCGCATATAGCGAAAAACGTTCTGTTCGTTGACGGTATCCACGGCCCATTCCTCCTCAAGGCTTTTGTTAGCGGCTAACTTTTGCAGCATTTCCCGCTCAAACGGGTCGGGGGCATTCTGGGGATTGCGCACCGTCAGGTTGGTTTGTTTAAAGGTGTACCCCATAGTGCCGTTAAACCGTTCCGATATGCCGCGAATAGCGACAGAAGGGTTGAGGCTTTTGAAATGAATGGAGCCGTCCTGGTCCTTGTTGATGAGATCCTGGTTCTGGGCGATGAAGTCCCGGGTAGACATCAGGGAGGTCGTGAGCACGGCCGTGCTCTTACGCAGATCCTCCAATGCCTGCCGGCGCTGCATGTAGCTGTCCCAGCCCAGATACAGCAGCATTAATAGCGATATCGTTGTCGTCAGCAGCAACATAATCTGGGTATTAAGACGCATGCGGTTGAGCATTTTTCCGGCCACCTTTGAATTCTTCCCTGATTAAAACGAAAGCCTTTTCCGGAATTGCCCGGAAAAAGCTTTTTGCCGTCTGAATACATATGAAATCCAATAAAGATTTTTCCGGGCAGGGCGTTACTTACCAATATGTATCATAATGCCCATATCTTAGCAAAGGCCTGGTAAATAGTCAATAGTAATTTCATGGCCGGCGCTGCTTGCCGGCTGGTGTGAACGCGCTGTAATCTTTCTGTAAGCTTTCGTTTATTTTACTGTAAGTTTTGGTAAGGGTAGGTTAAGCAGACTGTTAGTAAAATTTAAGCATTGCTGCAGTGTTTGTTACAGTTGGGGAAATTTGCCTGCAAGATAGTTTGTGTATAATTTAACTAACTCCAATATACCTCCTATCCCGGGTGTGATGGTATAGGCGAGTAATATCTAAAGGGAGGAATAACTACAGCGCTTTTTCACAGCATGCCGCTTGTTCATTCCTATGTTCATTATTAAGGCTCACTTGCTGCCCGATATGTGTACGAGCCGCCACTTACAGCGTGCTGTTTGCTTTACAGGGGGCAATCAGCATAAACAGGGTCATTATGAGGATTTTAATATTCCAGACTGAAGAAACCGTCAAATATGTTTTTACAATTTTGGTAAATCAAATATGCGAAGGTGTGTGCCGATCGGAGTCGGCAGGCGGCCAGCATATGGGGTTGTACCGTATTTTACCAGTTGGTAACAGCGTCATAGCTGGCAAGGTACTGCCGATCGGAGCCGGCAGTACCTTGCTGTATAGCGCTGTATGCCAGGCAGTAATTATTGCAGCACAGTACATAGATTTGGTACGCCCAGGGTTTAAAACTGTCTTTGGATGGTGCTTGGAAGATAGATAACTAACGGCTAGCCAGGGAATATGGCTGGTCAATGATGAATATACGGGGGTATAGAAAATGTCCGACTTTGAAAAATATACAATCGACATTGCCGCTCATCCCATGCTGGAAAGAGCAAAAGAGCTGGGGTTCCTGACTACATTTGACCGGGCCAAAGCACAAGAGCCGCGTTGTAACTTCGGTAACACGGGTATTTGCTGCCGGATATGCATACAGGGACCCTGCCGCATACTGCCCAAAAAACCGGGCGCCAATAAGGGCATCTGCGGCGCCGCCGATTACACTATCGTTGCCAGGAATACCGTCCGGCTTATTGCCGGCGGGGCAGCCGCCCATTCCGATCATGGGCGCCACATTGCCGAAACCCTGCTGCATGTAGCCGAAGGCAAGCTGAAAGACTACCGGGTTACCGATGTTGACAAACTGATGACTGTGGCCCAAAAAATCGGCGTAGCTACGGAAGGACGGGACGTCAATGCGATTGCCAGGGATGTGGCCCAGGCCGCCCTGGATGAGTTCGGACGGGTATCGGAATACCCGAAGCTGACCTGGATTACCAACACGGTCACCGAAGGCCGGCTGAAAAAGTTTAATGAAACCACCATTATGCCAAGCGGCATTAATCTCAGCCTGGCCGGTTTATTGCATCAAACCCATGTCGGTAACGACGCCGATCCCATCAATCTGATCTTTACCGGCTTGAAAGCGGCCTTGTGTGATTATGACGGCATGCACCTGGCCACCGATCTGTCCGATATCCTGTTTGGTACCGGCGTACCGGTTGTTACCGAAGCCAATCTGGGGTCAATTAAAGCCGATAAAGTCAACATTGCCCTGCATGGCCATAATCCTTTGCTGAGCCAGATGGTGGTGGCGGCAGCCAAAGAAATGCAGGCGGAAGCCAAAGCCGCCGGTGCGGCGGGTATCAATCTGGTCGGCATCTGCTGCACCGGTAATGAAGTGCTAATGCGGGAAGGCGTAGCCATTGCCACTAACTTTGCCACCCAGGAGCTGGCCATCCTGACCGGCGCCATGGATGCCATGGTTGTCGATGTTCAGTGCATTATGCCGAGTCTGCGTTCGCTGGCCGAATGCTTCCACACCAAAATTGTCACCACCATGCCGATCATGAAAATCCCCGGTTCCTATCACTATGCCTTTGACGAGTATAACGCGCTGGACAGCGCGAAAAATATAATCCGCCTGGCCATTAATGCCTATAAGGAACGGGACGCCTCCCGGGTCAGCATCCCGCAAATCAAACATACCGTTGTGGCCGGGTTCAGTCTGGAGTCCCTGATGAGCATCTTTAAAAACATTAATCCCGATAACCCGATCCGGGTCATCACCGATGCCATTAAGGCCGGCGAGATTAAAGGGGTGGCTCTCTTTGCCGGGTGCAATAACCTGAAAGGCCAGCATGATAATAACCATACGGAAATTGCCAAAGGACTGGCCCGAAACGACGTGTTCCTGGTCGCTACCGGCTGCGCCGCCCAGGCGTTCGCCAAAGAAGGGTTGCTGAATGGCGAAGGCGTAGCCAAATATGCCGGCGAAGGACTGAAGAAATTTATTGGCCGCCTCAATGAAAAGTCCGGCCTGACAGCCGATCTGCCGCTGATCTTCCACATGGGCTCTTGTGTCGACAACAGCCGGTCCAATGATTTCCAAACCATGATTGCCAATGAAATGGGTGTGGATGTTTCGGATATTCCTTATGTCGCCACGGCGCCGGAAGCCATGAGCGAGAAGTCGGTGGCTATCGGCTCTTACCATGTAGCCATGGGGACACCCACTCATGTTGGCGTTATTCCGCCGCTTACCGGCAGCAGCCTGGTCCATGAGGTTGTTACTAAAATTGCGGAAGATGTGTTTGGCGGCTTCTTTATTTTTGAAGCGGATCCGCACAAAGCCGTTAACCGGCTGGTCGAAGTGCTGGAGGAACGCACCTGGAAACTGGCTATGCGCGCCAAAGCCGCCCAGGCCTTGGCTGAGCAGCAGTAACAGGCATAGCTGATATTGGCGTTGAACAGGCCCTGACTGTATCCCGTCAGTCAGGGCGTGGCTCAACGCCTTTTTCTCTTTGCCGGCAAAGGGATTGCAGACTTTATTGCCGAATGGGAATAATACACACTAATTGCAGGTTGTACATAACAACTATTGCGCAAGGATAGGAAGGTAACAAGCATGAAAATTGACGTCAGATTCCTGCCGGCTGAGGTACAGACACCGGATCTTTCAGATACAGTCTGCATCGTGCTGGACATATTCCGGGCCACAACCAGTATTGTGACGGCCATGAATAATGGCTGCCAAACCATCATCCCCGTGCTTGACATCGAGGAGGCCAGAAGGGTGGCAGCGGAGACAAAAGCGCCGCTCTTGGCCGGAGAGCGGCAGTCAATTAAGATCGAGGGCTTTGATTTTGGCAACTCGCCCCTGGAGTTTACCGCTGGCAAGGTACAGGACCGAACCATAATTATGACTACTACCAATGGCACCATTGCCGTTAAATCGACCGAAGGCGCGTACCGGACACTGATCGGCGCCTTTATCAATGCCCGCGCTGTTTGCCGGCAGGCCGGGGAATATCAGAAAGATATCCTCATTGTTTGCGCCGGCACCGACCGGCTTTTTTCGCTGGAAGATGCGCTGTGCGCCGGACTGCTGGTTGATCGCCTGCAGGGCCTGGCCGGTGTAGAACTGACTGATGCGGCGCTGGGAACCTTGGCGATGTATCAGGGTGCGCAGGCTTCACTTATTGAAGTTGCCGGCGCCGGCAGAAACGGCCGCAGGCTGTATGATCTGGATAGTGCGCATGATGTCAGGTATTGCCTGCAAGTCGACAGTGTGGCTGTTGTCCCGGAGTATTGTGAAGGCAGGATTGCATTATTGTAAATTCTATACACCAAGGGTGTGAACAGGAGGAAAATATCATTGCATATCCATAGGGAACATGATGTAAATATACATAAAGCTTCTGTTTCCTTTGACTCCTATGAACAGATGGCCGGATATTATTCGGACGAAGTGGATACCAAGCCTTTTAACGCCTATTATGAACGGCCGGCCACCTTATCCCTGCTGCCGAATGTCCGCGGCAGGAAGGTGCTGGATGCCGGCTGCGCCGCCGGGTGGTACAGCCAGTGGCTGATCGGGCATGGCGCGGATGTAGTGGCCGTCGACTTTAGTCCCAATATGATCGCCATGGCTAAAAAGCGCCTTGGCGGCAAAGCTGCCGTTATCAGGGCTGATCTGAATGAACCGCTTAGTTTTCTGGCCGGTAAGTCGTTCGACATTGTACTATCCTCGCTGACCCTCCATTATATAAGAGACTGGCAGCCGGTAATGAACGAGTTCGCCAGAATACTGAAACCGGCCGGACACTTGATCTTTTCCGTGCACCACCCGTTTATGGAGTTTACCTATTTTAACTGCGAGAATTACTTTGTAACAGAACTGCTGGACGATGAATGGGAAACCAACCGGGGCAAAGTCAAGGTTCAGTTTTATCGCCGGCCGCTGGCGCAGATCATTGCTCCAGTCATTTCGGCCGGCTTTAGGATTGAAACTTTGCTGGAGCCGACGCCGACTGAAAAATTTAGAGAACTGCATCCGCAAGTATTTGAGAAATTAACCCGCAGGCCGCATTTCCTGGTTTTACGGGCCGGCTTAAGCGAATAAAACAAAAAAATGTCTCTCTATGTCGTACAATTGCCTATTGTCACAAATATAAAATTGATGTACTATGTATACAGGAAGAAATACAGCAATGTTGCCGTTGGTTATTGTCGTCAGGGGGAATAGAGATTTATGCTGAGCTTTGCGGCTTCACATGCCAAAGAAAAAAGTGCTGCGGATAAAATATTTGATACTGTTATTGCTGCCAATAAGGCCATTGCGCAATATGGCCGGGATAAAGTGGTCAATGCTGCGCCGGGAACCTATTTGAATGATAACGGCCAGATCGGTTTTTTACCGACTGTTGAAAAAATCTACCGTAATTTGCCGGCCAGTGAGATTGTAAGCTATGCGTCGATTGCCGGTGTTCCTGAATATCTGGAGGCTGTTACGGAAAGTGTTTTCCGGCAGTTTAAACCGGAAGCCTACACAAAAACAATTGCTACTGTCGGCGGCACCGGTGCTTTACACAATATAGTCAATAACTATTCGGAAGTAGGCGATACGGTTCTAACAACCGATTGGTGCTGGGGGCCTTACCGGTCTGTATGTGAGGATCTGCAGCGCAATTTCGCCACATTTCCTATGTTTGCTGCTAATGGCTTGTTCAATCTAGCTGACCTTAGTACTAAAATTAATGAAATTCTTGCCGGGCAGGACCGGGTGGTGCTTATCTTAAATACGCCGGCCCATAATCCGACAGGTTACAGTTTAACGGAAGACGAATGGGATGCCGTCCTGGCCATGCTAAAGGATTGTACCGCCGGGGGACTGAAAAAGGTTATTTTGGTGATCGATATCGCCTATATTGATTATGCGGGCGAAGCAAGCCGGCAGTTTCTGCAAAAATTGTCGGCGTTGCCTGATCATGTACTGGCTGTCCTTGCTTTCAGCATGTCGAAGGGGTATACGCTGTATGGCCAGCGGGCCGGCGCCATGATTGGCGTCTCCCGCTTTCAGGAAGTCATGCGGGAGTTTGATAATATTAACCAGTATTCCTGCCGGGCAACCTGGTCCAATGTCAACCGGGCTGCTATGCGAGCACTGGCAACTATTTTTAAAGACGCGGCCCTGGTGGAACAAGTAGACCGGGAACGGCAACAATATGTGCAGAAAATCAGTGAACGGGCGGGCATTTTTACGGCTGAGGCCCAGGCAGTTGGACTCAGGATGTATCCTTACAAAGCCGGGTTTTTCCTGACAATACCGTGCGCCAATCCCGAACAGGCATGCCGGAGCCTTACCAATGATCTGATTTTTGCCGTAGCCCTTTCCAAAGGGGTACGCCTGTCGGTTTGCGCCATTCCCACAGTACAGATTCACGGCTTAGCCGGTAAAGTGGCTGCCGCTATTGAAAAATAAAGATTTCTGAAACCAATTGAGGGTGAACGTGAACGGAATTAGCAAATTCAAACAAGAAGTAAACAGAGCAAGACCTGAGTACTACCAGTCACATCAGGTTTTGTTCTTTTTTATATATGTTTACCGGTACGATTTACGTAAAAAGCCCGAGACCTATGAAAGTTTTCTTTTATAGGCTCCCGGGCTTCATTTTTTGGAGTGAAAATATGAGAGTGTTAATTGTATAAATTTTTGTATGAAAGGGATAAAAATACACGATATTTTTACCCGCAACTGCCAACAGATTTACATCCAACATGAGAGTATTCAATAGACAAATATTGTTTTCCGGCTTTATCATACTCCCGAATCATTACTGTAGCACTTGCGAGCAAATAAGTTTAACCCAAAAAATATAAGAGGGAAAATACGAATGATTAGTGCTAACTAAAAATATATGCAATGTGCACAGTTGCTGCATGTTTATTTAAAAATTATGCACTGGTCGAAAAATGAAAAAATTCAGTACAATTAATTTGAGCTAACAAGTTAACGGAGTTGTCTTAGAATAAAAAACACAAAGGTGTAACTAAAATTCATTGGTGGTAAAGAAACAGCCCCGGGAAAAATTCCGAAGATTTTATAAATAGTTGTTCTTATTATAATTTATTAGGAGACAACCCTGAACAATGATGTAGAAGTACAATTGAAGGGGGCGGATATTATACTTTTTCGCCGCAATAGGATACGGTGTAGGTATAGAGTTAGCATTCGCAATTACAGTTATGACGGAGGGACGCTATGAGTACATTTGACTTTGGACAGGAAACCGAGAAACTCTTAAAATGGTTAGGCGAATATGGTAAAGACCCAAACGGTGGAGTCTCTCGTTTTCTTTATAAGCCAGAGTGGGTGGAAGCGCAAAAGGCCTTAGAGAAATACATGCAGCAAGCGGGTTTGCTTGTGCAATATGATGACGTCGGAAATTTGTTTGGACGGTTAGAAGGATCAACATATAAAGATGAGACCATTCTAACAGGTTCACATGTAGATACAGTAAAAAACGGTGGTTTATATGACGGTCAATTTGGCATAATTGCGGGGATTATCGCTCTGGAATTTCTGAAAAAAGAGTTTGGCCAACCGTTGCGTAACGTTGAAGTGGTTTCGATGGCCGAGGAAGAGGGAAGCCGATTTCCGTATGTCTACTGGGGTGTAAAGAACATTCTCGGTATTGCCAAGCGGGAAGATGTAGAAGACATGATTGATTTTGACGGTATACCCTTCACTGAGGCTATGCGTAAGGCGGGCTTTCGCTTCCGGCCGGAGGGCAGTATAGTGCGAAACGATATAAAAGCCTTTCTGGAAATTCATGTTGAGCAAGGGGGCGTGTTGGAGGCTGAGAAAAAATCAGTTGGGGTTGTACAGCATATTGTCGGCCAGCGGCGTTTTACCGTGGAACTTACCGGTGAAGCCAACCATGCCGGTACAACACCAATGGGTTATCGTAAAGACGCACTCAAAGCAGCCAGCCGCATTATCTGCACTATTATGGATTTGGCTGAACACTACGGTGATCCGCTGGTGGCTACGGTTGGCAAATTGGAAACTACGCCTAATATAGTAAACGTTGTTCCGGGTAAGGTTTTATTTACACTTGATATCCGTCATACCCATAAAGATGTTCTGGTTAGCTTTAGTGATGAAGTGACTGCTAAAATGAGCGAAATTGCAACAAAGGCCGGGGTTGGGATTGATATCGATATGTGGATGGATGCTGCCCCGGTTCCTATGGATACAGGCATCGTCGATGTGCTAAAAAGACAATGCGAAAAAAATGGCTTGAGCTATAAAATGATGCATAGTGGGGCGGGACATGATTCCCAGGTTATGGCTCCGAGAATACCGACTGCCATGTTGTTTGTGCCAAGTCATAAAGGACTCAGTCATTCGCCGTTGGAATATACCAATCCCCGCGACTTGGGAGAAGGAGTAAAGGCTCTCATGGGAGCGCTGTATGAATTGGCTTATAAATAAAAGGAGCGGGCAGAGCTAACGTATACCCTCTGTCACGGGACAGATCAAGATATTAGCAAGGGGGAGGTCTTACAGTGTTTAGTCTGGTTATTAAAAACGGCAGGGTTGTAACCTCAGACAGAGTTTTGGCAGCAAGTATTTGTATTAATGAAGGCAGGATTGCAGCAATAGTTGAGCCGGGTGCTATTGTTGAGGCCGAAAAAGTTATTGATGCTAAAGGAAACTACGTTTTCCCAGGTGCAATTGACAGCCACGCCCACCTTAACGATCCCGGCTACAACTGGCGCGAGGATTATGCTCATGGTACGGCTGCGGCCGGAGTTGGGGGCTTTACCACGATTGTTGATATGCCCCTGCAGAACGAACCTGCGTTGACTGACGGAAAAATCTTTGCAAAAAAGTTAGCGCATGTTGCTCCCAATGCTTATGTGGACTATTGCTTCTGGGGAGGGCTGGTTGATTACAACTTAGGTAGTCTCGAGGAACTTGACGAAAAAGGTTGTGTTGCCTTTAAGTCATTTATCGGTCCTGTTTCTCCCGATTATGTGTCTCTTACTATCGGACAAGCCAAAGAAGCTATGGAAATCTTGAGAAGTGTGGGTGCCCGTGCCGGTTTCCACTGCGAAGATTACTCCATAATCAAATGGGAAGAGGCCAGAGCCAAGCGTAAGGAAAAGAACGACTGGCAGGATTTCCTCGATTCCAGACCGGTAATTGCCGAAATTGTGGCAACTAAAAACATTATCGACCTGGCCCGGGAACTTGATGCCAAAGTTCATATCTGTCACGTCAGCCATCCCAAAGTAGCAAAGATCATACGGGATGCCCAGCTTGACGGTGTGGATGTTACCGGTGAAACCTGCGGACATTACCTCGCATTTACCGATCAGGCTGTAATTAAGAACGGCAGTTTATTCAAATGTGCACCGCCATTAAGGGAAGCTCAGGCTGTCGAGGAACTGTGGGAGTACGTAAGCAACGGAACATTAAGCTGCGTTGGTTCAGACCACTCACCCTGCGAGCTCAGTGAAAAAAGTGAAGCAGCTCACGGTGTCTTTGGTGCCTGGGGCGGCATCAGCGGTATCCAGAATACAATGCAGGTAGTCTTCAGCGAAGGGGTCAAAAAGAGAGGCTACTGTCCGACAATCCTGGCAAGATCAATGAGCGAAGGGCCGGCAAAAGCCTTCGGGATATATGGCAAAAAGGGTGCAATTGCAGTAGGCTTTGATGCCGACCTTGTTATTCTCGATCCGGAAAAAGAATGGGAAATTACCCCGGAATCCCTATACTATGTTAATAAAATTTCCGCCTTTGTAGGTTTAAAAGGTGTGGGATTACCTGTTTGCACACTAGTCAGGGGACAGGTTGTAGCAGAAAACGGCAAGCTGGTCGGGCAGCAAGGCTTTGGTGAGTTCGTAGGCAAAATAAAATAAATAAGGAGGGAATTTTATTTTGAGCAAGCGTTATGACGTAATCATTCGCAATGGGATGCTGGTTTGTCCTGATGGCGTAAAGCAGGCAGATATCGCTGTTTGTGACGAAATAATTGTGGAAATTGCCGCTGAAATAACTGGCGAGGCGAAAGAAACAATTGATGCGACAGGCAAGCACGTATTTCCTGGGCTAACAGACGGTCACGTGCATTTTAATGATCCAGGCCGAACAGAATGGGAAACGATCACTACCGGCAGCGCTGCCTTGGCAGCCGGGGGCGGCGTGGCCTACTTTGATATGCCGCTTAACTCCAGTCCATGTACACTTGATGCCAAAAACTTTAAGGCTAAACTGGCGGTGGCGCAAAGGGACTCGTTGGTTGATTACGCTTTTTGGGGCGGCTTTACCCCGAAGAACCTGGATAAACTGGAAGAATTGGCTGAGTGCGGTGTAATCGGGTTTAAAGCGTTTTCCTGCTTCAGCGGCATTGACGAATTTGAAAGAGCGGATGATTACACGGCACTTGTGGGTATGGAAAAGCTAGCCAAGTTGGGATTACCACTGATGGTTCATTGTGAAAATGCTGAAATCACAAGAGATCTGACATCACTGGCCTTGGCAAACAATAAGACGACAGTGCGGGATTATTTTGCAGCCCGGCCGCCGATTACCGAAATCGAAAACGTTTCCCGAATGATAGCCTTCGCTGAGGAGACTGGCTGCCAATTAATCATTGCTCACATCAGTACTGCCATGGCAGTTGAGCTAGTTAGCCAAGCCAGAAGCAGAGGTGTTGATGTTTGCTGCGAAACAATTGGTCATTATTTAATTCTTACCGATGATGATGTTGAACGGCTGGGAACGGTAGCCAAATGCTCGCCGCCTATTCGTGATGCGAACAATCAAACCAGGATGTGGGCCAAACTACTGAATGGCGAAATTGCTTTTGTATCCTCCGACCATTCGCCCTGTGATCCAAAACTGAAGAACGGAGAATTTTTAAAGGTTTGGGGCGGAATATCAGCTTGCCAAACGACATTATCAGGGATGCTGACACATGCCTACCATGACCGCAAAGTTCCGCTTGCCGATATCGCTAGACTGACTGCGCAAAATGTAAACGAAATATTTAAGATTCAAGGCAAGGGTAAAATTGCGGTAGGCTATGATGCCGACTTTGCTCTGGTAGACTTGGATCAAGCCTTTTCCTTAGAAGCTGAAAATCTATTCTATCTGCACAAAGTCAGCCCGTATGTAGGTGACCGCTTCCGTGGTGCGGTAACTCAGACAATTCTCAGGGGCACAACTCTATTTAAGGATGGCAAGATTGTTTCCAAGCCTATAGGCAAGCATTTGAGACCTAGTAGCTAAATCGATTGTTCCCAGTAGCAGCGGGAATAAATGAGAGGGAAGGTGTGACTTTGCAAATGAGGGAAAATTTGGAAAACAACGACACTAAAACGGCGGAGTTTCAACACGGCGCAGGAGTGGATGAATCCCTCATCCCCAAATCTGCCACAGCCAGGACAGTAGGTCCAATTGATTACATGTTTATGTGGTTAGGTGATGGTGTTAACCTAGGCAATATGACGCTGGGATCAAGCTTGGTTGTCGCCGGTGTCGCAACCCTAAACATCTTTCAGACCTTTGTAGCAGCAATTATTGCCATTGGTATCATCTCAGCCGTCTTTTCATTAAATGACAGACTGGGCTATCGAACAGGGATACCCTATGTTGTACAGCTCAGAATGTCCTTCGGTATAAAAGGCTGTGTTGTTTCTTCCTTGTTGCGCGGGATTCCGGCTATCATCTGGTACGGTTTCCAAAGCTGGATTGGTGGCACGGCCTTAAATGAGATTGGCAAAATTGTCACGGGCGGCAGCTTCGATAATATTTTTGCCTGCTTTGTGGTGCTGCAGGTGGTACAGATAATTCTTTCTCTCTATGGTTTTCATGCCATTAAATGGGTTGAATCAGTTATATCCACTGTTATACTGCTGGCCCTTCTGTATGTGTTTGTCGTTCTGCTCAATTCCCACAGTGCAGTTATTGCTGAAAAATGGGTGCATGCCAAAGGTACCTGGGGTCTGCCGTTTTTTGCCTTCATCATGATGTTTATGGGTAACTAAGCAGCAATCTTTTTGAGCGCGGCAGACTATTCAAGAGAATTAAAAACCGGAATTAGTGACGGCAAACGCGGAATGTTATACTTTTTCCCAATAGTATTAGCCTATGGATCCGTACTGTGTATCGGGGCAATGCTTGCTTCAACAACCGGCATATCTAACCCGGTAAAAGCGTTTGCGATAGTCGTTAATAACGATTATATTACCTTATTCGTATCGGCGTTTATTGTTATGGGTGCTGTTGCCGTAAATATGGTTGCTAATATTATTCCGCCAACCTACGTAATAACCTTAATTACAAAATTGAAATATAAAGTAGCTGTTACCATATCGGGCTTACTTGCTTTAGGTGCATGTCCCTGGGTGCTTGTGCAAGATTCCTCGGCCGAGGGGCTCGGCTTGTTCATCCTGATTTACTCAGCCTTTTTAGGACCGATTGTTTCCATCTTGTTACTTGAATATTATGTTTTAAGAAGACAGCAGGTAGATACTGACGATTTGTACAAGGAAGACGGTCAGTTTGCCGGCTATAATCCTTGCGCGATTATCGCCATGTTGATCGGTGCCGGTGCCGCTTTTATGAAAGTAGAGCTGGCCTGGATTATCGGTTTTGTGGTAGCGGGCATCTCCTACTATCTGCTAATGAAGTATACGTATCAGGATTCCAAATTCAAAAAAGGTACAATATTTGAGGCAAAGAATGTAGACCGAGTGACACACGCTAACCTGTAAAACATCATTCGCAATAACGCTTTCCTCAAATAGTAACCAGAATACGAGGCAACATCCCGTTGCCGCAGAATGATCGAGAGTCAGTTGTAAAGGCACCGCAGGTTGCTTGGAAAAAGCATTGGTGGCATTTGCTAAAACGTTAAAAGATTAGGAGGGGGCACTATGTCGATAAATATAGGACAGTGGTTTGCTACCCTGGTGCCGATACTTGTGTTACTAGTACTGTTGCTTCGCTGTAAATGGGGTGGCGATGAGGCGGCATTGGCCGGACTGTTGTTCTCCATACTCATCGCCTATTTCGTTTTTGGCGGCGGGATAGATATGATTGCTTTGGCTGTTGCTAAGGGAATGTGGTACTCGCTATCTATTATTTTGGTGGTATTTCCCGCGTTGATTATCTATGAAGTTTCGCGGGAATCCGGGGCTTTTGCCGTAATTCGTGCGGGGATGCAGCGTTTTACGCCTGACAAGGTCCTGCAAGTTCTGGCTGTTGGCTGGATTTTTGTCGGCTTTCTCCAGGGAATTACTGGTTTCGGCGTTCCGGTAGTTGTAGGCGCACCGCTGTTAATCGGCATGGGTGTGAAGCCGTTAACAGCGGTACTCATTACTTTGCTGGGCCAGGCCTGGGGTAATACATTCGGGACGTTAGGGTTAGCTTGGGATGGGTTAATTAGTCAGGTGGACATTAGTGACTCGTTGACTATGAACAGAGCAATTATCTGGACTACCGCGATGTTAGGTATTGTCAATCTCATAGCCGGACTGCTGATAGCCGGCTTGGCCGGCGGTTCCCGTGGTGTTAGACGTAACGCAGTTACTGTAATCCTGTTAGGAGTATTGCAGGGTGCAGGACAAATGGGGATGGCATTACTAAATCCTATGCTGTGCAACTTCGTTGTTGTCTCATTATCGCTGGGACTGATTTTTGTCATCGGCAGACTGGATTACTATCGCCAGCCGGTGGAACTATTTGATCCGGCTGAAGAAAAGGCGGAAAATACGGCAGTCGGCAGTAAAATGAATATTCAGCAGGCGTTCATGCCGTATTTGTTTTTGATTGTAATTGCCGTTGTTGTGTTACTGAACAACAGTATCAAGGACTATCTCGGACAATGGAAGCTTTCATTAGCCTTTGCCGGCAAAACGACAGCGTTAGGCTTTGAAACCCATAGCTATTCAGCCTATGCACCGCTTGCGCCGCTTATTCATTCCGGAGCATTTCTGTTATTGGCTGCTATCATCGGCTATATATGTTATACGCGGTGGGGCTATATACAAGCAGGCGGTATAACGCGCATTCTGAAAAACTCGCTCAACAAGACAATACCTTCTGCCATTGCTGTAATTGGGTTGACTGCTATGTCTAAGGTTATGGATGAAACAGGACAGACAACGGTGCTGGCTCAGGGAGTCGCCGCAGTGACAGGCGGCATCTATCCGCTGCTTTCTCCGTTTATCGGGCTGTTAGGTACCTTTATGACCAGCAGCAATCTATCGTCTAATATATTATTCGGCGGCTTTCAGCAAAAAGTGGCCCTGATGCTGCAGATCGATAAGGTTCCTTTGTTAGCGGCTCAGACTGTCGGCGGTGCTATTGGCAGTATTATTGCGCCCAGCAAGATATTGTTAGGGACAGCAACTGCCGGGATTTTGGGACAGGAAGGCGTTGTTATCAGTAAGGTCTTAGTGGGAGCACTGCTGCTTTGCGCGATATTTGGCGCAGTCATTTTTGTCTCATATCAATTCGGGTGGTGAGAAAAATGCAACAGCTAGTGGCATTATCGCCGGTATTTATCCTTTTGTCTTTTCCCTTATTATACTTTGGCGGTCATTCAAGCAGTGGTGCCGGATCCGCAATGGGGATACTGGTTTTGCTCCTGGGAATGTCGGGGCCGCTTATTAAACGCATAAGCAAATAAGGAATGCAGGGTAGCAGGCGATAACTCGGTTAAAGAGACCTAATAGTGTAAAAGGTATCAATAGGTATGTAGTATACAAGAAAACAGGATGTGACGCAAAGTTATGTCCTGTTTCTTCGCATTAACTGTCTGTTTATCCTGTAACTAACCCGCACTAAGACTCCGGCTTCTATAAGCGGGAGATAAGTGCGGCTAAGTTCCTGGATAAGGGCGATTAAACTTCAGGTGGGGTTAAAACCCCATCTGAAGCTAAGTCTACTTTATTGACGGACTTGGTGGCATATGGTAAATTGATAATATTTATTAATAGAAGTTATATTTGATAACAGGTTGGCCATAGTGCTGCTAATACCTGAGTAGTAAAAGGAGGCACAGAACATGTATAAAGACTTGAATACCTCACTGCGCACCCTAATGACACCGGGTCCGGTTGAAGCCGAGCCGCGAGTGTTAAGAGCGATGTGCACTCCCATTTTGGGACAGTTTGATCCGGAGTTTACCGCAATTATGAATGAAACTATGGCGATGATCAGGGCTGTGTTTCAGACTGAAAATCACTGGGCTTTTCCGATAGACGGTACTTCCCGGGCCGGAATAGAAGCAGTTCTCGGCAGTATTATCGAGCCTGGGGACAAAGTGCTTGTTCCGATTTATGGCCGCTTTGGCCAACTGCTTACCGAAATAGCCGAACGCTATGGTGCAAATGTAAGCAATATTGAGACCGTTTGGGGACAGGTGTTTAGTCCGCAAACAGTTATCGAAGAAATCAAAAAGGCAAAACCTAAGATTGTAGCAATGGTGCATGGTGAAACATCAACCGGCTGTATGCAGCCACTCCGGGAGATTGGAGAGGCCTGCCGGGAATTGAATATCCTGTTTGTTGTTGATGCAGTTGCCACAATTGGCGGCACGGCGGTCAAGGTGGACGAATGGAAAATTGATGCAGCTATCGGGGGAACGCAAAAGTGTTTGTCTGTGCCTGCCGGCATGGCGCCAATTACCTTTAACTCACGGGTAGAGGCTTTGCTCCTGGAACGTAAAAAAATTGAGCGGGGTCTGGCGGAACCCAATCAGTGCCAGGACAATCAGCCGCGGATAATTCGCAGTAATTATTTCGATCTTAGTCAACTGATGGATTATTGGAGTCCGGCCCGCTTAAATCATCATACGGAAGCTACCTCTATGCTGTACGCCTTGCGGGAGGGACTGCGGATTGTATTGGAAGAAGGTCTGGAGCAGAGGTTCAACCGGCACGCGCTGCACGAACAGGCGCTTATGCAAGGTTTACTGGCAATGGGTCTGAAGATTTACGGTAATCAGGAGTATAAGTTGCCGGTAGTAACCTCTGTTTTGATACCTGAAGGAATTGATGGTGAAGCCGTCCGCACCATGCTGCTGGGTGATTTTGGTATTGAGATTGCCAGTTCTTTCGGTCCTTTAAAGGGAAAAATCTGGCGGATTGGTACCATGGGATACAGCTGCAGGAAAAAGAATATCCTCCATGTGTTGGGGGCTTTGGAGTCGGTTCTTATCCGCCATGGCGCCCAGATTAACATTGGCCGGGCCGTGCAGGCCGCCCTGGATATTTACGACCATCATAAAAGAAACTAAAAAATAAGTCGTATGAATGATAAGAACCACAGGCCTTAGCTTGGCTTGTGGTTCTTATTGTGCATTATGCACATGAAGCGTTGGTTTTATTCGGCGCTATGCACTGGCAGGTAACGAAATATTCAGAGTAAAATGAAAGTGCAGTAGCAGTACTATTTTGTTTAAACCAGACAAATCATACGGAACGAATTAGCCTGTGTGGCTGATGATACAAAGGGATAAGCAAGGTACAATTAAGCTGAAGGCAAGTGAGCGTCCGAATACAGACGCCAGTAGAATAAAAAGGGGTGTACTTTACTATGAGTCAACAGGAAATGGTCTTAGTAAACAAAGAAGAATTGCATCAGTTAATCAAGAATAAGGTCGTGAAGGCCGGTTTGCCTGAGGATCATGCGCAGGAAGTTGCCAACCACTTAACTTATGCAGATAGCAGAGGCGTACATTCCCATGGAGCTGTACGGGTGGAATATTACTCTGAACGGATATCCAAGGGCGGCAGTAATGTTAAGCCTAATTTCTCTTTCAGAAAAACCGGACCATGCACAGGCATTTACGAAGGAGACAACGCAGTAGGTATGGTTGTTGCCAAAAACGGTATGACTGAAGCCATAAAAATGGCTAAAGAAAACGGCATCGGTTTTGTCGGCATGCGCGAACTTGGTCATTGCGGCACTCTTTCCTATTTCTTAAGAATGGCTACCGATGAAAATATGATCGCAATGTCTATGTGTCAATCCGACCCAATGGTTGTGCCGTATGGTTCCGCTGATCCCTACTTCGGAACAAATCCTATCGGCTTTGCTGCCCCGTGTGCAGGCCGCTCGCCAATCATATTTGATATGGCTACTACAGTAGGCGCCTGGGGAAAAATTCTGGATGCCAGAGCTAAAAACAAGCCAATTCCTGAAACCTGGGCGGTAGACAAGACCGGACATCCCACTACAGATCCCTTTGCTGTTAACGGCCTTGTGGCTATAGCCGGTCCCAAGGGCTATGGCTTGATGATGATGGTCGATATTTTGTGTGGGTCATTGTTGGGAGTCCCGTTTGGCAAGCATGTAACTTCTATGTATGCTGATCTTTCTGCCGGACGTGAACTGGGACAGGTTCATCTGGTAATAAATCCGGAATACTTTGCATCGCTTGAAACATTCAAGACCAATGTGCGTAGCATGGTGGATGAGCTGCATGAGCTGCGCCCGGCTGCTGGTTTTGGCAGTGTGCTGGTTCCGGGTGAATCTTCAGAAAAGAAGGCTCAGGAATATGAACGCAGTGGTATTCCGATTGTAAAAGAAATCTATGATTATCTTGTTAGCGATGACATCCATTACAACCGTTATGAGGGGAAAAGCGCTTTTGCTTCCGACACATTAGATTAGAGAGAATGTTACGTAAAAAGCCCGGGGCCTAAAAAGGTTTTTCCTTATAGGCTCCAGGGCTTTATTTCTATATCAGAGAGTATAAGTTTTGAGAGGCAGCAAGCGGGTTTTTTCTAAGCCAAAATACTGTCCCCTATGCTTCGGAAAGCAGCAGAGCAAGCCGAAGCTGCAAAGAACAATCCGGATTGGCGAGTGGCGTGTCTAATATTTCATTTAATCTGGCGATCCGGTATTTTACCGTGTTGCGGTGGATATAGAGGGCCCGGGCCGTTTCCGCGATATCGCCCTGACAATCTAAATAGGTTTGCAACGTTTGCCGGAGGATTACTTGAGTTTCCTGCTCAGGATAAGCCAGAGATTTTAACACGCAGGTACAGAAGTGGCGGGCATGTTCCTGCGGGACAAAGCGCAAAAGCTCGGAAACCCCTTGTGAATAATAGGTGCGAAAAAATGCTTTCTTGCCCTCCGTCCTGCTTTGATGATAAATTTCTTCGGCTTCAATTCGCGAGAATGCCACAGCTTGGAGAGTATTAACCGGATTTCCTGCAGCACAGGAAATTGAAACAGAGAGATATGTGGTCATTTGATCTCTAATGAAAGCAATAGCGTTTTCTAAGTTCTCTACAGGCCTTTGTAGGAGTACCATTATTGTTTCGCTTTTTTGGCAAGAGAACAGAATAGTATCTTTACCTAAAATTTCAATATGGCGTTCCAGCCAATCATACACAAGCGAATACAGATCAGACCGGGTAGGATTTTTGTCCGCCATTAACTCATCGATTGCTACAATTAAGAATCGGTAATAATCGGAAGAAATTAAACCAAGGTTTATACCCTGCTCCAGAAAAACTGCGGTGTCAACATTACTGGTGCTGTGAGTTAGACGCCGCAAAAAATCCTCCCGCATTCTCCGCTGCAGTTCTCTCAGTTTCTGATTTTTATAAAGGGAAAAAGCGGTAGCGGCGGCAGTCTGCTCAATTACAAGATAGGAAAAGGGATAAGGAATTTTTTCCTTTTCCAGCACAATAAGCAAGTGGGGATAGACAGAGGCGGCCCAAACGGGAAAGATCCACGCGGTAAACGGACGGGGGGCCTGAATATAGAGCGAAGAGGGTATGGCTGCCGAAGGCGAGTTTTTAAATTTATCGCTGTCTTTTATAGCGGCCAACGCCTGCTTCATTTCCATTGTTTTCTTACCCAGCGGCAGAGAGGTGTCGATTATCTCAAAAAAGGGGTCTGTTAAAAATACGGTCTGCCGGATTGTTCGGCTAAGATGGGCAAGGATGATAGCAAGCGGGGTATCCTTGACTAGCATATGCGAATATACACGCTGGACTTTCAAAGCGCTTAACAACTGTTCGTTTTCTACGTTCCAAAGGTAGGAGAGGAGCTGGTGGCAAGTTATGCCCAGTGTCCAGGAACCCGGAACCTGAATCAGGGGGAACCGGAGCTTATCGGCAGTTGCGAGAATCGAAGGATCGAGCTCGTCGATAAAACGGCCCAGTTTCACGCAGACTCCGGCAATAGGGACACGGTTTAAAGCCTCGATCATCAGGCAGAAGCCGGCCGGATCATCTTTAAAGGCCATGCCGGTTGTTATTAGCAGAGAATGGGGTTTGATAAAGTTGGTAATGTCCGGAGTCTCTGAGATGTCGGCGCTGTCCACTTTGCGGGACAAATCGGCAGAGTGGTTTAAAACAGTCATTTGTGAAAAGGGTGCGTTTTTTAAAAGTTCCGCAATAGAAGTCATATTGTAGCTTCCAGCCATTCTATTATTTCTTCATACGTTAATCTTCCTGACTCATCGTTTAGATCCCTGTCAAAGTCGTGGACTTCTCTGTAGATGGTTATCAAATGTGAATTTGGAATTAGCTTAAGCAGACACTTGCTCATTCGATATGGCACATCAGGATCTAATGTCGCCGCTGCCAAAATTGCCGGCGGGAAGGACTTAAGTGTTTCGTCCGTTAATGAGTATTTCGACGGATCCTCCGGTCCACAGAGGTATTTTGTCCATGTTCCTTCCTGTCTGGCCTGTATATAGAGGGAAAATCTTGAATCCATCGGGCCATAGGTTACCGGGCTGTCAGAGATAATTTTATCAATGCTTTCATTCGGTATGCTCGCTAACTTTTTATAATGCTTGCTTGGTGTGTTAAATTGAGCTTCGTTGAGCTTGGTATAGCCGTAAAGGCTTATGATTGCTGCTGGCGCCAGGGCTTGGCTTTTAATTAACCGGTCACAAAGCATAAAACAGAGATAGGCTCCAGCCGATCTGCCAAATAGCACATATTTATGATTTTTTAACTTAAACATACTATCAGTATTTTGTAAATAGAAGCAAAGTATGTCGGAGCCTGATTTTAAAATCTGATCCATCTTTGATTCCGGCGCTAAAGGATAATCTAACGCTAAAAAATCATAGCCTGAGTTCAAAAATGTATTTATATAAAGTTCCGGCAGGTCGTCTCTTACACCATACAGCAGCCCGCCGCCGTGAAAATAAATAATCGTTACATTTTTTCTATTAATTTTTGCTCTATGCAAGTTTGCATAGAGTTTTATATTTTCTTCTGTAATTAAGCTGAAAACTTCCGGTTCATTCACTATTTTTTCTCCCGTCAATCAATTTAAACAGTCTGGCGGCTATTTGAATCTGAAGCAGTTCCTCCGGGTCCGCAAAATCTACGTTTAGCACATTTTTTATCTTGTCAATTCGATATCTTACTGTCTTAGGATGAAGAAACAATTTTTCAGAGGTGAGGATATAGTTTTGATTTGTGTCGAGAAAAGTTTGCAGAGTCTCAAATAGCAGCGGATACTGGTGCCTGAAGTTAGCTAGCCGGGGAGATATGAACTTCTTAAGATCGCCCAGGTTGTTTGAATCCAGGAATAGTTTGTAAATTCCCAGCTCTTCGTATGGCAAGATATTATTTGAATTGTGGAACAGCCGCAGTACCTTCTCTGTGTCCAAAACTTCCCTGTTTGCCTGGGGGATGTTAAGCTTTTCCACTATCGAGCTGATGCTCACATTGTAATAAAAATCTTTCAGCACATTGTTTTGAACCAATGCATTCATTATTTTTTCGATAGAGGACGGAGTAAGCTCAGATTTATCATCGCTAAAATTAAGTATGAACACTACTACATCCAATTTCTCCAGGAAAACGATATCTTTAAAGCTGGTTTTAAATGTAAGCCTAATCTGTCTTAGTGTCTGAGACATAAGGTCTTTGTCTATATTTTTCTTTTCGTCCCGCGGATAAAGCTTTATAAGCAACACTTGATAGTACTTATGTTTGCTTATAGTAAGAGACTCCAGCACCTCGTCTGTATCTTTTTCCTCGTAAAGCCGATCATTGAGTAAGTCGCTGATAATGTTATTTTTTTGTTGAAATAGATTTTGCGAGATTACATACTTTTTCAATACTTCCATTTGTAAAAACTTAACGCCGTTTTCTATTACCATGAAATCTTCAGAACTAACCTGTTCCGGCAGTTCATGGATAACCAGTTCATAGTCATCATAGCCGAGATGCGGTATATGGACTCTAATCTGCTGGCCGGTTATTTTTGGATTAGTGCCATTATAGATCACATCTTTGCGCTCATATTTGAAATGAACGTACTTCTCCGTTAAAACTTCACTTGTACTCAGAACTGTCACATCGGTAAGTTCCGGGTTTGTACCGATTTCAGTTCCCTTTGCAGAGTTAATGAGGCTTACATCACGCAGCATCATTTTTTTAAATTCAAACAGAATCTCGTCCATTGACGGCATTTTCAGCGCCAGCTTGGTCAACTCGCTATGAACCTCGTGGTACTTATTCAGCAGGTTCATATTTTTATTGATTATTGGCCCTAATATTTCGAGAATTATGGATTCATATTTTACATCCTTGTTAATTTGAATTAAGGGGATGGCATGCTGATCACAAAGCTCAATTATTTTATTTGGTATATGAGTAACCAATCTGTCGATTTTAATTATGATCGCACTAATGCCGATGTTGTAGAGTTTTTCGAAAAATGCTTCCAGCTCACTCTCGCTCAAATTGTGCAGGGCAAAGAAACTGGTAAGGATAACTTCGCCATGACGCCCCCAGTTTGCGATATCAGTTGCCTCAAGTACATTGACCCCCGTTATTTCGTTTAAAATTCCGTTTTCACCGGCTATTAATCTTGCTCCATCAAGTGTATGCATTTTTAATATGTCTTTGATATTCACTTTAATACTCCTTTATCCTCAGGGTATAAAAAAAACGCTTTTTTTATAATTTTTATACCAATGATAATGCAAAAAAAAAATGATATAATGACGATGAGTTATTTAACAAAATATTAGCACAACGAAGGGGATTTGGAAATGCTATATACGGTAATTAAGAAAAATAGTTATCAAGATTCTATTAATCTTATGTTACTTACAAATTCAATTAATACTATTGCCGGTATAACAAAATGTTCAATCATGATGGGGACTGCCGCCAATAAAGACATCCTTAAAAATGGCGGACTTCTTACCGCTGAGGCGGAAAGTGCAGCCCCAAGCGATATGGTAATCGTAGTCGAGACTGCAGATAAACAGATTATTGAAACGGTTCTTAGTGAAGCGGATAAGTTCTTAAATGATTTGGCTGTTAAAACCAAGAGCACAGGCATTGAAAATGTAACCAGCCTAGACGCGGCATTAGAAGAAATGCCTGATGCAAACTTGGCGCTGTTTTCCATTCCCGGGGAATATGCTGCCGACGAGATTGAAAAAGCGCTGGATAAAGGCTTGAATGTGTTTTCCTTCACTGATAACATCTCGCTGGAAGATGAAGTAAGGCTTAAGAAGAAAGCGCATGAAAAGGGACTGTTGCTGATGGGACCTGACTGCGGCACCGGAATTATTTCCAGCATCCCCATTGCGTTTACAAATGTTGTAAAACCCGGCAATATCGGCATAGTCGGAGCCTCCGGAACAGGCATACAGGAAGTTACTACTATTATCGACAGGCTTGGCGGCGGCGTTGTACACGCAATCGGGACAGGCGGTCGCGATCTAAACGAAGCGGTCAATGCGATTACCGTTCGGGATGCCATACTGGGACTTGAACTGCACGAACCTACCGATGTAATTGTAGTAATATCAAAACCGCCGGCCCCAAAAGTCCGGGATGAAATCGTAGAACTGCTGCATAGTCTCTCGAAACCGGTGGTTGCCATATTCCTCGGCGAAAAGCCGGATCACCACGAGGGCAATGTATATTTGGCGCATACGCTCGAAGAAACTGCGAAGATTGCGGTAGACCTTGCCAAGAACAGAACGGTTAAGCCTAACTATATAGAAGAAATAAACTACGAGATAAAGACGCCGCTGGCGCCGGAAAAAACAGTAAAGGGACTGTATTCCGGCGGTACGCTTGGCGCCGAAGCGGCCATGCTTATTACCGAGGCTTTGGGACTCGGTAAATTGATCAAACAAGAGGGGTATCTCCTTAATGCCAAGGGATACGAAATAATGGATCTGGGAGATGACATCTACACGCAGGGTAAACCGCATCCCATGATCGATCCCGAAGTTAGAATTAATAAGATAAGAGAATATGCCAAGGACGAAAACACCGGAGTTATCCTGCTTGACTGCGTATTGGGCTACGGTTCGCATCCTGATATGGCCGGGGCCTTAGCCGGTGCGATCAAGAAAGCAATACAAACGGCCAAAGAAAATGGACGGGAACTGTATTTTGTAGCTACTGTTTGCGGAACGGAACATGACCCGCAAAACTACCAGGCAGCGATAAAAACCCTCAAAGAATGCGGTGTATTGGTCGAAGAAAGTAACGCAAAGACAGTAAGGCTTGCCCTGAAACTAAAGGGTATAGATTTCAAAGAAGCAGATAAATACGTAGTAGAAAAACAGGTGGCAAAGAAAGCGCTGCCTGAGGTCAGTGACAGTGTAATTGACCTCTTAAACTCCAAACCCCGTATTGTAAATATTGGTCTTGCCAGCTTCACAGAATCTATTCTGACATATGGCGGCAGTGCGGTGCAATATGACTGGAAACCGGCGGCTGGCGGCGATAAAAGACTGATCAAGATACTAAACGCTCTGGCCAAAATTGCAGAAATTGAAACAGCCAACAATGAAGTTATTGATAGGATGAAGAGCTCACAGCCTTTCCTGATCGACGTAGTGCCTGCGAAATCAGTAATCGAAATCTTGAATAATAAAGTGCTGCTGCACGCCGGACCGCCTATCGAATACAAAAATATGACAGGCCCAATGCAAGGGTCTTGTATCGGTGCGGTATTATTCGAAGGCTGGGCACAGGATGAAAACAGCGCCAGAGAACTGCTGGAAAAGGGCGGAGTAAAATTCTCACCCTGTCATCATGTGAACGCAGTAGGTCCTATGGGCGGGATTACCTCAGGCAACATGCCGGTTATGGTAGTGGAAAATAAACTGGATGGTTCCATTGCCTATTGTATAATGAATGAAGGTATCGGCAAAGTGCTTAGATTCGGCGCTTATTCTGAAGAAGTTTTAACCAGATTACGCTGGATGCGGGATTCTTTAGGACCGGTGCTATCGCAAGCGTTGAAGCGCAAAGAAGGCGGCTTAAACCTGAACGTGCTCATTGCCAAAGCCATTACCATGGGTGATGAATTCCATCAAAGAAATATAGCTGCTTCCCTTATCTTCCTGAAAGAAATTACCCCGTTAATTACGGAACTCGATATTGACCAAAAAGAAAAATACAGTGTAATAAAGTTCCTGGCAGATACCGATCAATTTTTTTTAAACGTCATGATGGCGGCGGGGAAATCTATCGTGGATTGTGCGCGTAAGGTTACAAGCGGTACGGTAGTTACAACAATGGCCAGAAATGGACAGAATTTTGGCGTAAGAATAAGCGGAATGGGTGACGAATGGTTCACAGCGCCGGTTAACACGCCAAACGGACTGTACTTCACAGGCTATTCGGAAGAGGATGCCAATCCGGATATTGGCGACAGCGCCATCACAGAAACAGTGGGAGTTGGCGCCATGGCAATGGTCGCAGCTCCCGGTGTTACTAGATTTGTAGGTGCGGGCGGTTTCCATGATGCCCTGAAAGTCTCCAATGAAATGGATAAAATCTGTATTGCCAATAACTCGAACTGGAGCATTCCAACCTGGGATTTCAAGGGAGCCTGCCTTGGTATCGACGCTAGAAAAGTAGTTGAAACCGGTATTACACCGCTCATCAATACGGGAATAGCGCATAAAAACGCGGGCGTAGGCCAGATCGGAGCCGGGACGGTGCGCGCGCCGCTGGCTTGCTTTGAAAAAGCAGTCATTGCCTACGCGAAAAAACTGGGGATAGAAGTTGAGTAGGACTGAACTAATAGATAGAGAGGCAATGAGCAATCTATTGCCTCTCTATCTAAAAAATTATAGCGTAGGCAACATTCACAGTAAGTTTAACAACGGGCTCAATATTCAAATTAATGATTCTTTGATTTATGTTGGCCGCCGCGGAACTCCATTAGCTGCATTTGGACTGAATATCGAGGCAGAGAAACTGAAGCATGTGCTTAATTCTGTAAGAATCGGGGATTTGGTTGTAAACAAAGGGAATAAGTTAATTCTTTATAGCGGTTATGGAGCAATAAATATTTGCTATAAAGATCTGGAAGAAGTAGATTTAAAACTCCCCGCAACTAAATGCAGCGTGAACGAGCTGCCTTATAGCCGGCTATATAACTATTTAGAAACAATTGACTTTAAGAAGTATATAGGACTCGATCTGGACGAAAAAACCGGCAAGTATGTAGAGCTATTATTGTACTCCGACAGAGCAGATATGAATACGAATACGCTGATTATCGGTTTTTTTGCCGGCAGAGGTAAAGGACTGACACCTAGCGGAGATGACATTCTCATAGGATTCACCCTGGCGCTTATGCTGTTTGGCCAATTCAATATTTGGCGGAAAGCGCTGGCAATGGAAATCACCGTTGATAAAACCACCTTGATCAGTGTGGCCTATATCGATGCATTGTTAGCAGGGTATGCAAGTGAGCATTTTATACGGCTGGTAAAGCTGTTAGACGATCCGGAAAAGAATGCAATAGAAAAAACTATAAACGAAGTACGGTCATTCGGTCATACTTCAGGCAATGATACCCTGTTTGGTTTTTTCTTAGGCTTAAAATTTCTAATAAATCAAGGGAAGGAGCAGTGTGAGGAACCCAACTAAGGCTAGTATAAATAGGATGCAATTGTCTTCTATGTGTCAAAATGCAAGGGCCAAAAAAATGCAGTTAAGGGGGTTAAGATATGAGTTATCTTAATAATGTTGTCGGCTATAGAAAAGATCTGTTAATTAATCGGTCAGTGGTTAAGAAAGAGAACTATGTATTGCTCGACCCGGATGGTTTGGTCAAAAATGTCATTCCGGGTTTTGAGAACTGTGATCTCACAATTCTTGGTTCACCCAAGCTGGGGGCAAGCTTTGTCGATTATCTCGTTACCATTCACGCCGATGGCAAGAATGAGCTTGGCTTCGGTGAGGAAGGCGTCGAAACACTGTTTTATTTACTTGAAGGCGACCTGGAGGTTAAAGCCGGGGAGCAGTCTTATTCTATAAAAAAGGGTGGCTTTGTGTATTGTCCTCCCGGCACCAAGCTTTATTTTCAGAATAAAAGCGGTGAAGCAGCTAAAGCCTTCATGTATAAACGTATTTACAAACGACTGGAAGGCTATGAGCCATATGTTGTTACCGGCAATACGGAAGCCATGGAATGGACAAAGTACGAAGGTATGGAAGATGTTTTAGTCAAAGATTTTTTACCCAAAGACCTGGCTTTTGACTGCAATTTTCATATCTTGAGCTTTAAACCCGGTGCCTCTCATGGCTATATTGAGACCCATATTCAGGAACACGGCGCCTACTGCCTGAATGGACAAGGTATGTACAATCTGGATAATGACTGGATTCCTGTGCAAAAAGGCGACTACATTTTTATGAGCGCCTATTGCCTGCAAGCCTGTTACGCCGTGGGGCGCGAAGAAGACTTCGCCTATGTCTATTCCAAGGACTGTAACCGTGATGTGACACTTTAATTTGGCATGGGCAAGTATGCATTGTAGTACTTTGTAAACGATAAAATTCTGATTTTAACTGTACGGACAACGGTCTGTTACTATACTGGATTGCCCATCATAGTAAGCAACATAAAGAGGTGAGTATAAATGAAGAAACAGCTGGTTATCGCTTTAGGAGGCAATGCGCTGGGCAATACTCCTGATGAACAGAAACAGGCCGTCCTGGCCGCAGCCAATCACATTGCAAGTCTTGTCAAAGATGGCTATAAAATCGTTATTGTTCATGGTAACGGACCGCAAGTAGGCATGATTAATCTAGCCTTTGAACTTGCCTACCAGCAAAATTCAAATGTATCTTCCATGCCATTTGCCGAGTGCTGTGGCATGAGTCAGGGATATATCGGGTTCCATTTGCAAAATGCCTTGCAGAATACATTCCTGGAGCAGGGAATGACCACACATGTTTCAACAGCCATTACGCAGGTCATTGTTGACCAAAACGACCCGGCTTTCCGGCACCCGACTAAGCCGGTTGGCTTATTCTACTCGGAAGAAGCAGCCAAAGAGATTGAGCAGGCGAAAGGGTACACCTTTGTCGAGGATTCCGGGAGAGGCTTTAGACGGGTTGTCCCATCACCTGAGCCGGTTGATATCAAGGAAAAAGGGACGATACGCTGCCTTATGGAAAACGGAGATGTTGTTATTGCCTGTGGCGGCGGGGGAATTCCTGTATATCGCGAAAACGGAATGCTTCACAGTGTTGACGCAGTAATTGATAAGGATAAAGCGGCTGCCAAATTAGCTGATGTTATCAGTGCAGATACCTTCATTATTTTGACTGCGGTTCCCCGCGTTGCCATCAACTTTGGCAAACCGGAGCAAAAATGGCTGGAACGTATTACTGTTGCTGAAGCCAAAAGATATATTGCAGAAGGGCACTTTGCCCCGGGATCTATGCTGCCGAAAGTCGAGGCAGCGATCAAGTTCGTTGAATCCAGGCCAGGCCGGGAAGCCATTATTACATCCTTGGAAAATGCGTACAAAGCAGTCAATGAAGATAATGGTACGATAATCTGCTCTTAATGAGCAGAACAGCTGGCGGTCAGTGTAACTGGCCGCCAAATCTTTACTATATGTATCCGGCCTAATTTTCTGTAGCTTTTCTAAATATAAATAATAGATACTGTCTTAGACGATGCCGGTTTAAATCCTGCGAAATATTGCATAAAAAAGTGGCTGAAAATCTTTATGATTTTAGCCACTTTTTATCTTTATGGAGATTAAAGGAACATGATTGCTATCAGGTGTGGACCATAGGTAATATTTTGCGTTGTCTGAGAGCTAAGCGCAAACAGAAAAGCAGTTCTCTATTTTCTAAATCTAATCCGGTTAAGTCAACGATGCGATCAAGCCTGTTAGACAGGGTGTTGCGGTGAATGTATAATTCTTTGGCTGTTTCAGTGAGGTTTTTGTCAGATTCCAAATATCTTTCAAGTGTTTTTAGAAATTCCGATTCCGTGTTCTTATCCAGCTGTTCCAGTTTAGCGATAATCGGCTGGCATATTTTGGACAAGACTACTGTCGCTTCAGGGTCAGATAAGATGTGATAACAAGCAATTTCATAAGGCTGAACAATGTGTCCGGCTCCCTTTGTCGCACGACCAATATTTAAGGAAGTTAAAGCAACATGAAAACTTCGCCGCGCAGACATAATATCAGATTCCTGAGTACCAATACCAATAGATACGGTAAGGTTCTCGAAACTTTTGTCGAGGGCTTGATGCAGTTTATTATATAAGTCTTGTTCGGTGTTGAAGTTGCACATGGCTGCTATCAAAGCGATAATTTTGCCGGCACGTTCGGATATGAGTGATAGTGGAAATGTTTCGGCAATGATTTGTTGGGAGATTTTGCACAGTTGGGCTGAAAGTATAGGCCAATTGACTTCGGTTGCTGTTGTTTCCGTTTCAATAACCAGACATTTGTATCTTTTCGCTTGCGCGAGTTTGGAGTTAGTGATAATATCAGCAGTGTTTTGCTCCTTGGGATTACCAAATAATATATATTCAAGCATATCGCGGGAGTGCAGCTTTCGGTTTTCCGCAATAGCCTTCTGCTTTAAAAAATCTAAAGCAGCTACTGTGCAGGCATGTTCCAACGCTACTAGCTTAATGTCTGTGAAATTGTTGTCAGGCTGGATTATCGTGATGTGGCCGAAAAATTCGTTGCTGGACATAATGGCACAAGATATACTCTGGTAGCTTGCCCCTTCAATTGTTATTGTGTGCGTATAAGGATTTTTGGTTCGGGATAACTTCTTTTGTAAGATATTGTTGGGGATTTCTGGGGTAAGCAGCAAATGTTCCAGTGCATGTATCGTATTTGAATCATATCCCGGCAAGTTATCAGGCAGCCAGTGATTAATTAGCTGTCCGTTTATGTCGAAACATCCAGCCGGACACTGTGTGAGTTTACCTAAATTAGTCACAATGGCATTTAATCCGCCGCCGTTAATGGCGACATCGGTTAATGTTTTATGGATTTCATTCGAACGCTGGAGCAAATAGGACTGACGGCTGGCAATACTGCAAATGATTGGATTTATAATTTCTGCAAATGAAAGGCTCAGAGGAAGTTCTAGGAGCGGGAATCCCAGTTCATTTGCCAGTGTCTGTATTGTTGAGGGGATTTCCTGCAGGAACCGCTTGGTTTTAATGCCTAGACCAGCGCATCCGCGGGCATGAAGAGCTCGGATTAACTGTTCCTGCAAATTAATGTCATCTTTAATTGTATAGGCTGTTGTTAAAATTAGATCTCCGGCTTTAGCCCAATCACCGATATCTGGTGCATCCATGATGTTCACAGATTTAACAGGATTATTCATCCCGGCAGAACCGGCTGACAATAACATGGCTTGTTCTTTAAATAATTGTAAAACGTCTTTTATTGTAAGATCCATACTACACCAACCTTTATGTCCCAATATAAATAGTATTCGGCTTTATATTAGGCAGTTCCTGTCTGGATTGTGTATTTATCCTGCAACTAACCCGCACTAAGACTCCTGCTTCTATAAGCGGGAGATAAGTGCGGCTAAGTTCCTGGATAAGGGCGACTAAATTTCAGGTGGGGCTAAAACCCCCTCTGAAGCTAAGTCTATTTTATAATAAACGAGTGTAAGTGTGTATCTCACGAATATTACATAATACGTTTATTGAGTTAAATTAAATAACTTATTGATATAGGCAGGATATTAAAAACGTAAAACGAAGTAAAATTGTAAATATTGGATATGAAATAATATATCTTAGCAGTAGCGAAATTACTTTAGCGACTGGTTGAATTTTACTAGTAACGGATTTAGTATGTTAAGGAGTATTTGTATGCACGTTTCCCGACTAGCCTTACCTATGAAGCTTTATATTGCAATTATGGGAATTATTACGCTAACTTTTTTATATTTTGGCTATTACGATGCAATCAAGACCAAACAATCCGTTTATGCAGAGCAAGAGCGCACTCTTATCCAAATCGCAGTAATGCTGGAGCAAAAGTTGCCTAAACCCTATTCCCAGTTAATTGAGGAAGAAACTGACGAACCACTGAAGCCGGATGAAAAACGCGCCATTTTAAGAAAAAAACTGCAGCCAATCATCGATGATGCGGCAAAACAGTTTCCCGGCTATCTCATGGGCTTTGGCGATTATGAGCAGATCATCGCTGCTCCCGCCGACTTTCAGTTAGTACCTACAAAAGCCGGGAAAGCGGTTTACACTCAAATGAAAATGGTTACGGCCATTAATGATTATTCGCCGATCTGGGGAGCAAGCAGTCTATCAGTAAGCTATCCATTAACATATAACGGCGCAGTGTACGGCCATATAGGGGTTAGCACCAGGCTGGCCGATATTGAAAATGCTTACTGGCAATCCTGGTTACGAAACTTGCTTATTTATTTACTGCTTTGGCTTGCTATTACCGCCATTTTACGTAAGCTATTTCTATCGCTATCTGCTACACTTTCGCAACTATCCATACAGATAAGGAACGGTGCCGACATCGAAACAGGAGTTCGGATATTTCCCGAATTAAAACCCGTGTTGGAAACCGTGATAGAATTACGAACAGATTTAAAAAGCAAAGCGGAGCAAATAGAAGAGCAAAAAAAATATCTTGAAGATATTTTGAACAGTATACAGGACGCATTTTATTGTCTCGATAAAAATATGATATTCACTTATTGTAATAAAGAAACAAAAAAATTCTTTGGATATGATCCCACAGGTATGGATATATGGACATGTCTGCCGGATGCCAACCTGCCTCAGCAGATGTACAAGCAGGTTATCCTTGAGCAACAACCCCTGTATTTCGAAATGCAAAGTATTATTAATAAAAAATGGATTGGCTTAAATATTTACCCCAATCAGGATGGCGGGTTGTCTGTTTTCTTTCGTGACATTGATGAGGAGAAAAAGATCAACGAGGAATTACTGCAGGCTAAAGAAAGATTCTTAAAAGCATTTAACCTTAATCCCAACCTTATGATGCTGACATCCCTTGAGGAAGAAGCACGTTATATTGACGTAAATGATGCATTTGCCAAGGCTAGCGGTTTAAAACGTGAAGAAATAATCGGCCGTTCAATTAATGAATTCAATTTGTTTGCCGATATGACGCAACGGGCAGAGGTTAGAAAACTAATCTTCGCAAAAGGTTCTATAGCAAACTACGAGCTAAAATACCGTTATGGCGGTGCTGTAAAAGTTGGGCTTTTATCGGCCGAAAAAATTGAGATCGGCGGTAAGCCTTGCATTATAAATGTAATAACAGATATTACTGCGAAAAAACAACTTGATGAAGAATTAGCCCGGTATGCCTCCTTGAACTTGGTAGGGGAAATTGCCGCAAGTATCGGTCATGAAGTGCGAAACCCCATGAGTACTGTTCGG
Organism: Sporomusa aerivorans; assembly: GCF_041428895.1. Taxonomy (NCBI): domain Bacteria; kingdom Bacillati; phylum Bacillota; class Negativicutes; order Selenomonadales; family Sporomusaceae; genus Sporomusa; species Sporomusa aerivorans. The sequence continues at coordinate 5,110,736 of NZ_CP156926.1, read as the reverse complement.
GGATACTTGCAATTATTCCAACGAAAAAAACAGTTTGCCGACTACCATGAGGATTTGGGCATTATGATCGAGGAGTTGGACCGGGCCAACACAATTATTACCGAGTTTTTGAGTCTTGCGAAAAATAAAAGTTTTGATCTAATAGCTACCGACCTGCAAGCCGTAATTAACACCATCTTTCCGCTTATCCAGGCCGATGCTTTTCGATTAGGCCATAATATTCAGGTTAAACTGGAACCCATTCCTTTAGTAATGCTGGACGAAAGAGAAATACGTCAGCTTATTCTTAATCTTGTACGTAATGCTTTTGAAGCAATGGAGCAGAACGGAATGGTATGTATTAAGACATATATGTGTAAGAATGAAACGATACTGGAAGTTTCAGATACAGGTAAAGGCATACCCCCGGAAATTCAAAATAAACTGGGCACTCCTTTCTTTACAACTAAGGAGAACGGAACCGGACTGGGATTAGCGGTGTGTTACCGCATAGCACAGCGACATAACGCAGCTATAAGTGCTATGTCCGGCAAGACAGGAACCTCGTTCTTAATAAAGTTTCCTAATAATATGAAAATAGATGAATAATTGCTGTTCAGGGGTAAAAAGATTCCAATCACTGGAATCTTTTTGCTTTGAAGTATTAGATTCTGGTAAACAATCAATTCGCTGAGGAATAGGAAAGTAAGTTTCCGCCTTTTCCCACTGGGCGTGTAGCGCGAGAAGGTGGAAAACTATTTACTTATTACTTATTTAGTTTTTTTTACGGGTTCTATAAAGAATAGAGCATTATTTAAAACATGCTCCGCACTTTTTTGTAGACTTCCTTTAACTTTTGGAAGATCTTCCGGTTTTATCATCCCGCTTAGCAGTAAGTCGTCGGCTGTGAGTTTGCTAACTTCAAAAAGTATTTGCCTGACAGCTTCAATTAATCGTCTTTCCATTTACCTACTCCTTATCTTTCCACCTCCTCGCCTTATTTTAATTAAGCACATTATCGCTAAAACCTGTTCCATGGTCTTCGATTGTCAGGTTTGCCTTTAATTTAAGTATGTTCAGGCAGAAAAAGAGTGCCTTTTTACAAAGACACTCTAATACACTTCGTTACTAGACGGCATAATTGCTATTCGTGCGTTAATTTTTCCGCCCGGTAGGAGAGCGAACGGCGGGATAATCCTAAATAAGCGGCTGCAGCCGATTTATTGCCTTTATGTATTTCCAGCGCGGCGCAGATAATCCGGTCGACGTATTCATCAAGGTTAAAGCCTTCGGCAGGCAGAGCGATCGGAGCCTCCGGCAGGAGTAAGCCTGTTTGTACAGTTGGCGGCACCGTACCGGTATTGGCATTGATATTAAGGTGCTCTGCCTTGAGTTCAATGTCGTCAAACATAAAAATAGACCATTCAATGATATTCTGCAATTCCCGGACATTGCCGGGCCAGGAGTGACTAACCAATACTTTGGCGGCGACTGGACTGATACGCTTGAATTTTTTACTTTTTTGTGCTGCGAAACGATGAAGAAAGATTTCGGCAAGCGGCACAATGGAGTCGCCACGCTCACGCAGGGGCGGCAGAAATATCTGCCCCACATTGAGACGGTAATATAAGTCCCGGCGAAAGCTGCCTTCTTCTACGGCCTTAACCAAATTGATATTGGTAGCGCAGATAATCCGGACATCAGACTTGATCTTTTTCAGACCGCCCACCCGGTAGTACTCCTTTTCCTGCAGTACCCGGAGAAGTTTGGCCTGCATTTCCAGGGGCATCTCACCAATTTCATCCAGAAATAAAGTGCCCCCTTTAGCGAGATCCAGTTTGCCTTTTTGCCCCTTGGCCAGGCTGCCGGTGAAAGAACCTGCCTCATAGCCAAATAGCTCGCTTTCAAATAAGGAAGGCGTCAGCGCCGCGCAGTTAATATCTACAAACGGAGTGGCTTCTTCAAAATCGGCGTAATGAATGAGTTTGGCGATCATTTCCTTGCCGGTGCCTGTTTCTCCCAGGATCAGCACCGGAATCGACCTGTCGTGGTGATACATTATCGCCTGTTTATATACATTTTCCATCACGGAGCCGAATAGCCCGATTTCACCAAGTCCCTCGGCCTTAGCTGCCAGCAGCCGCAGGCGGGAGTTTTCCTTGGTCGTTTCCTGGGTAGCGGCTTGCACTTCCTGATCAAAATGGTCGGTTAAGCGCCGGTTTTCCCGCAGTAAGCCCTGATGCTCGGCCACCTTCTCGATGATGATAGATAACTCCTGGATATTTATTGGTTTTAATATGTAATCGAAAGCGCCCATGCGCAAGGCTTCAATGGCTGATTCCATGGACCCATGGCCGGTAAAAAGCACAATATCGGTATAGGCGCCGCAGGGCAGGTCTTTAATATGTTTGAGTAATTCAATTCCTGTCATGGCCGGCATTTTGATGTCGGTCAAAATCATGGGAAAACTGCCTTCCAGGAATACTGTAAGCGCCTCCTTGCCATTGCGGCACTCGGTAACCTGGTGCCCTTGCCTGCGTAAAAATTTGCTTACCGGTGTCCGGCTGCCCAGGTCATCATCTACTAATAAGATATTCAACTGGCATGATCCTCCTTAACGCCGTCCTCAATTAGCGGAAACTCAAGACGGAAGGTTGCTCCCCCGCGATCATTGTTGTCTACCGTGATCTGACCGTTGTGGGATGTTATTACCGACTTAACAATTGCCAGGCCAAGCCCCATGCCTGTGCTTTTGGTGGTAAAAAACGGGGTAAACATCCGTTGCTTAACAGCTTCTGAGATTCCCGGACCATTATCGGAAATTTTTACGATAATCCGGTCCTCCAATAGAGTTTCAATTTCTATTTCCCGTTGCAGTTGTTGTAAACTTACCAGGGCGTCTAACGCATTAGTAATCAGGTTGAGCAAAACATGTTCCATATGGGCAAGCGAACCGCAAATTTCCAGCGGGTCATCCAAGAGCTTGAGCGACAGAGTGACACCGGCGGCATCCAACTGTGACTGCAGCATGTGGGTGGCATTGGCTATGGCCTTGGTAAGGCTGAAGACTTGGCTGTTGGCTTGCTGATTGCTGCGGATCAAGTCGCGGATATATTTGATTATATTGGCGATTCTGGCCGACTGATCGGAAATTGTTTGTATGTCGTCGAGAAATTCTTCCCAATTATAAGTCTGACCTTCTTTGGCCCACATTAATATACTGTCAGCCGTCACCTTGATGGAATTTAGCGGCTGATTAATCTCATGGGCAATACCGGCTGCCATATTACCCAGGAAAGCGAGTTTTTCCGTTTTACTAATGCGGATGCGGGCGGCCAGGAGTTCACTCTCGGCCTGTTTCCGGTCTGATATGTCCCGTGCAATACATAGACCGACAAGTTCCCCGTTGAGGGCGAACAGATGGGCATTGACTTCAGAGGGGGTTGTGTTACCGTGCTTGTCAAGTTGTTCAAGTTCAAAAATGGTCTGCCGTGACGCTACCAGTTTTTCCATACGGATGGCAGTTGTTATCCGGCTTTGCTGGGACATGGTCTCCAGCATGGAAAGCGACAGCAGATCTTCACGGGTATAGCCAAGCCGCCGGCAGGCCACATCATTTACTTCAATAATTTTGCCGGGCAACCCCTGAGAGGTAATTTTCCAAACAAAGATGGCATCCTGGACACTGTCGAATAACTGCCGGTAGCGCTTTTCCACAGCTCTTCTGACGAATATTTCCTGCGCTAATGTGGCGTTGGCATTAGCCAGTTGCCGGGATTGTTCCTCAACACTTTTTTCCAGGCGCTTATACGAATGTTTTAAAACCCGGTCAGTAAGTTTTTTATCATGTACATCCAGGCAGCAGCCAATGAAGCCGGCAAAGGATTCATCCGGGTTATACCAGGGGATGCCAATGGCCTGAACCCAGCGGTATTCACCATCAGTACTAAGCAAACGGTATTCATAACTGAACTTTTCCCGCCAGCCGCGGGCTTTTTCCAGGGCATATTTGACCAATTGCCGGTCTTTGGGGTGGATAAACGCTGTACAGTCGATGCTTGTGCCGCTCCGCCAAAGTTTACCGGTATACTCCTGCCATTGCTTATTGACAAAAATGCAGTTTCCATCCTGGTCATCCATCCATAACAGGATGGGAATATGGTTGGCCAGATAACGGAAGCGTTCCTCGCTTTCGCGCAATGCTGTTTCTACCTGTCGCCGCTCGGATATATCTCTGGCAACAGCGATGATCCGGGGGGTACCCCATAACTTAAATAAATGAGAATTAATTTCTACAGGAATGCGCGTTCCATCCTTGGCGATATGGGTGACTTCAATGAGGTCATGTCCTGACTGAGTGATCTGCTGCCAGCTTCGCTTAGCCATTTCTTGGTCCGGCCATTCGGTTATATCAAATATAAACATCTGCAGCAGTTCGTCCCGGCTATAACCCAGCCGTTTACAGGCGTTGTCATTTACCTCTAAGAAAGTGGCTTGTCTATCCTGCGTAACAGGCAATACAAAAATAGCATCGTTACTGCTGTTAAAGAGGGACTGATATCTCTCCATTGTCAGACGGTAGTTTTCTTCGGTTTGTTTGCGGGCCGTGATATCTCTGACGATGGCGACAACTTCACTGGCATTGATAGGAGACAGACGAATTTCGAGAACACTCTGACCGGCATTCCGGTGCTCGAAAGTGCGAACTGTTTGTAATTTGAGGACATCCCGGATTTGCTGCAGCAATTCTTCGGATGAGCACTGTTCGAAGAGTTCGTTGATATTGTTGGTGGTACGGTGAGCGGCAGACAGGGGGGACATTTCGTTTGTGGACAACACTTCGCAGAGGATACCGTTTTTGTCAATAACAGTGACCATGTCAGGGACGGCAGCAATAATAGCGCGCAGCCGGGCTTCGCTTCGGGCCAGCTCCAGTTCGGCCTGCTTGCGGTCAGTGATGTCAATCATTGTGCCGATTACAGACGATTCTTCCTCTAAGTCAATATAACTGCCATGCACCTCAACATGGCGGATGGCGCCGGCAACACATAGACGCATTTCATATTTTATTTGTTCCTGTTCTCGGGTTACCCGTTTGCGGATATTTTCCCGGACCAGTTCCCGGTCATCAGGATGAACGTGGTCGTAAATGTTTTCAATAGTGCTGAGCTGGTCCCCGGAGCGGTTGGTAATGACGGAAAAACCCCGGTTAACATAGGTTAGCTTATTGCCCTGAATGGTATAAATGCCAACTAGTGAGCTGTCTACAATCCGGCGGTATCTGGCCTCGGCCTGCAGGAGCTTTTTTTGGGCGTCCAGCCCTTGCTGAAAATAAACAATTAGCCAGTTTAGCAATGTAGCGCCTGCCACGCTGGCAACGGTTAAAGGTATAAAAAAATTAAATAAAGCGTTTGGTTTGCTAAAAAGGCTGAAAGTTGCACCTGCATAAAAAGAATTGGCTAATATGTATATGTTCAGGGAGAATAGGCAGTTGACAAGTGTCGCCATTCCCAGTCGCCAGCTAGGACGGTAATCGTAAAATATGTTGCGCATAAAGGCGGCAATCAGGCCCCAGCAGGGTGTTGCCGCTGCCCAGGGAATCCAGTCATATCCACCGACAACCAGCAGAGCGGTACTCGTAAGCAAACCGACTAGGGCAGCCTCCGGCAAACCAACATACACCGAAGTCAGAATAACGGGAACCATGCTTAGGTTAGGCGTAAAACTTGGTATTTCCAGTACAGGGATGAGCGAAATCAGTCCAAGCAGGGCGAAAAGCAAAAAACCCCGTGCATTAGCCTCATATTTATGGTGGCTTACCGCTGCCGGACAGTGGTGTAGAAACAACAGCAGCACTAGGGCCATGGCCCCGAGGTTTTCTAATAGCTGCACTACTGAGGTAATTAGATCGGTCAGATTCACAAAAAAACACCTCAATATGTTTATTCGCTAAAATTATGCATAATCCTTGATATAATTGGTTGATTTACGGATTTGATCTAAACTAGGGATGGCAAGTTGTGTAGAAAATTCATACATGTTTATCAGAAATATTGTAAAATTAGGTTAATTTGTTATTGAATGTAAAATTATGGTTTGACTTGCCAGTGTGCATACTTTAATATAATAAATAATATAGTAAGCAGTGAAAAAAATAACAAGCTCGCAGGTGATTATTATGAGTAAGGATGTGCTCTTAACACAGGAAGAGTTGTGTGCAGGTTGCAACAAGTGTATTGCCAAGTGCCCGACAAAAGCCAACATTGCGTATGAGCTCAACGGAGAAAACAAGGTCAAAGTTGACCAAACACGCTGTATTCACTGCGGCGAATGTCTGGAAGTCTGCGATCACAAAGCCCGCGATTTTGCCGACGATACCGAACGGTTCTTTGCCGATCTTAAGCAAGGCGTTAAGATTTCGGTGCTTGCCGCGCCGGCCATCCGTTTTAACTTTGACAATTATAAACGGTTGTTTGGTTACTTAAAGTCTCTGGGTGTTAAGCTGGTTTATGACGTCTCGTTTGGTGCGGACATTACGACCTGGGCATATCTTAAAGCCATACAGGAACAGCAGCTTAACTCAGTCATTGCCCAACCCTGCCCGGCCATTGTCAACTATGTGCAAAAATTCCGGCCGGAACTCATAAATAACCTGGCGCCTATCCATAGTCCCCTGATGTGTACTGCCGTTTATCTGAGAAAATACGAGAATGTAAATGACAAACTGGCATTTTTATCACCCTGTATTGGTAAAATTGATGAAATCAACGAGCAGGATACTGCCGGGCTGGTGCATTATAATATTACCTACGCCAAACTGGCGCAATACCTACAGTCAAATGGGGTAAGTCTTGCCGGTTTCCCGGAGACCGACTTTGATGACGCCGGCTGCGGCTTGGGTTTGACCTTCAGCCGTCCGGGCGGCCTTAGGGAAAATGTTGAATTTCACACACAGAATGCCTGGATCCGTCAAATAGAGGGACCCGGACATGTGTATCACTATTTGGATGAGTATGCCAAACGGGTCCGGGCTGGCAAACCAATCCCGCTGCTAGTGGATATTCTAAACTGTCTGTGTGGCTGTAATATCGGCACAGGAACGAGCAAGGATGTAGCTATCGATGACATCGATTATCGAATGAATTCTTTAAAACAGGAGAAAATAAAAAAGCAGAGCAAGAAAAAGTTGTTTAAGCAAACCTATGCCTTATTCGAGCAGTTCGACAAGGAATTACGTCTTGATGACTTTGTGCGTCGCTATGAGGACAAGTCGGTAGCGGTGCAGAACACTTCCCAGCTTGAATTGGAATCGATTTTCGCCAAGTTACATAAGACCAGTGAAGCTTCCCGCAGTGTCAACTGTTTCGCCTGCGGGTTTGGCAACTGCCGGGACTTTGCCGCTGCGGTGGCGCAAGGCATTAATCATGTCGAAAACTGTATCGACTATAACCGTAAAGAGGTGGAGGCCGAAAAATCACTGCTGGCCAAATCCAATAACGAAGTGCAGGACATGCTTACCCAGGTTAGAACGCTTGCGGATGAACGGGAACAGACGGCTGAGATGTTGCATGCCCGGGTCAAGGATATTACCGAGGCCATCACTGAAGTATCGCTTGGCAGCGGTGAGAACGCCAAGAGTATTGAGAAAATAAGTGAGGAAGTTCATTATATATTAAAGACAGCTATTGAACTCAGGGAAAGTGTAGGGGAGGTCGAAGCAAAGCTGCGGGATTTCTCGCAAGCTTCCGACGAAATTGTCGGCATTGCCGGTCAAACTAATCTGTTGTCGCTCAACGCGACCATTGAAGCGGCCCGTGCCGGTGAACTGGGTAGAGGTTTTGCCGTAGTGGCCAACGAAGTGAGAATACTGGCGGACAGATCGAAAACGGCAGTGACGTCAACTAAAAATAGTGAGGCCGATATCAGAGGCCAGATCGCGAAAATTATTACTATTTCCGATGACCTGGAAACTAAAATGGATACTGTGAATAACGAAATTACCAGCATCTCCGCGACTGTCCAGGAGGTCACAGCCAAGTGCCAGGAAATTGCGGCGACGGCAGCCATGCTGGAGCAGCGGAAGTAATGTAAAGAACAGAAGGCGGAATGGGTTTTGCACTTATTTATATCTGATTAATTTTCAAGCGGCTGCCGGAATTACCGGCGGCCGCTTGTGCTCAAAGGAAGCGATGACACATGGAGAAGCTGCATTTTAAGTACTCACCCGAGCAAAAAGTGCCGATAACGGCTTTAGTGACTTATGGTCTCCAATGGCTTCTGGTCATAGTCCCCTTTGTCGTTATTCTCGGTACTGTGGTTGGCGTTCACGAGTATGCCGACTCGCCGGCCTTACAGTTAATGTATTTGCGAAAAGTATTTCTGGCCACAGGGCTGACGTTGGCAGTCCAGGTTGTCTGGGGGCACCGTTTGCCGATTATTGTTGGCCCGGCCGCTGTACTCCTGAGCGCTATCACGGCTAACCAGGGGGAGGCCGCCATTGGTTCAGCCTATTTTTCCATTGCCTTATGCGGGCTGCTGCTTGCCGGTTTGAGCGCATTAAAACTGCTCAGGCGGGTCAGTCTGCTTTTCACCACCCGGATTGTCGGTATCGTGTTACTACTCATTCCTTTTACCATGATACCTACCATTCTTAATCTGATTACGCGTGGAGCGGACCACCCGTTTACTCACCTGGTATTTGCATTCATTATGATTGCCTTATTGCTGTTAGGCCAGCGTGTACTGCCTGGAACTGCAAAATCCACCATGATTGTATGGGCCCTTGCTTTAGGCAGTCTGGCATACCATGGCCTGGTTGCGGGTGTGTGGCCGCAGACGGTTCAGCCTGTGCAGACGGCCGGCGAATGGCAATTGGCTGTTAGCGCGTTTCATTTTGACCCGGTTGTATTTATTTCTTTTTTATTATGCTTCCTGGCCCTGACCGCCAATGACTTAGGCTCCATCCAGAGTACCGGCGAACTGCTGCAGGTGGAAGACACCGAAAAACGCAGCAGCGCCGGATTGCTGCTTACCGGTTTGGGTAATGTCCTGGCTGGATGTCTGGGAGTTATCGGTCCGGTAAATTATTCCTTCAGCAGTGGAATTATTATTGCTACAGGCTGCGCCTCCCGCCTGCCGCTGGCCGTGGCGGCAGGCGGCATGCTGATTGTGGCGTTTATTCCGGGAATCATTGTCTTGTTTGCTTATATGCCGTCTGTTGTAACAGGCAGTCTTCTTTTCTATACAATGTGTTTACAGGCGGCCACCGGCCTGATGCTGTTAGGCAAATCACTGGATACCGGCGCTGCGTTTGAAACAGGGTTAATAGTCGGAGTAGCCCTGATGTTCGGCATCCTGGCCGCTTTTCTGCCAGGCAATCTGGCCGCCTCCCTGCCGCCGTTTTTGAAGCCTTTATTGACTAATGGTTTTGTTGTCGGTATCTCATCAGCCCTTATCCTGGAACACCTGGTGTACGCCAAGTCACGATAATCCAATAAAGTAGACTTAGCTTCAGGTGGGGTAACTTCATCTAAGCTAAGTCGTCGGCTAAAATATATAAAACAGGCTGCATTATACAGCCTGTTTTATATATTGAAAGATAAGGATAAGTTTTTTTAGTAGCAGGGCGAAAACACGGCTTTACAGGCGCTGTCTGACAAATTTCCCGATTCGTTCCAGTGCTTCGGTCAGATTGCTGATTGAGGACGCATAGGAACAGCGGATGAAGCCTTCGCCGCTCAGGCCGAACGCGTCACCTGGCACTACTGCCACTTTCTCAGCTTTTAAGAGTTCCTCGGCAAATTGGAGGGATGTCATGCCGGTTTCTTTAATGGACGGGAAGATGTAAAAAGCGCCTTTGGGTTCAAAACAGCTTACGCCGATGCTGCGCAGCCCGTCAAGCATGAGTTGGCGGCGGCAGTTATATTCGGCGACCATTTTTTCCATTTTGTCTTTGCCATGGCGCAGGGCTTCAATGGCTCCCAGTTGAGCGGTAATCGGCGCGCATAACATGGTGTACTGGTGGATTTTATTCATGGCGGCAATAAACTCAGGATTGGACAGGGCATAACCGATCCGCCAGCCGGTCATGGCATAGGCCTTGGAAAAGCCGTTGAGCAAAATGGTACGGTCCCGCATGCCGGGCAGACCGGCAAAACAGGTATGAGTGCCCTGGTAGGTCAAATCGGCGTAGATTTCATCAGAAATGACAATGAGGTCATGACGTTCGGCAAAGGCGGCTATTTCCGCCAGTTCTTTTTCGGGCATGATGGCCCCTGTTGGATTATTGGGATAACCGATCAGGAGGGCCTTGGTGCGGGGTGTCACTAATTTCTCCAGTTGCTCGACCGTCACGCGGAACTCATGCTCCATGGCAGTCAGGACAGGCACCGGCTTGCCGCCGGCCAGCATAACACATGCTTTATATGATACATAACATGGTTCGGGAATGAGAACTTCGTCGCCGGGACTTAAAATAGACCGTACCGCCAGATCAAGGGCTTCGCTGACGCCGACCGTAACAAGTACTTCTTTGCGGGGGTCATAGCTGACACTGTAGTTATTTAAAATATTCCGGGCAATTTCTTCTCTGAGTTCCAGCAACCCATAATTTGAGGTGTAAGCGGTATAGCCTTTGTGCAGGCCGTGAACACAACTTTCGCGGATATGCCAGGGTGTGATAAAGTCAGGCTCACCCACACCCAGGGATATTACCCCTTTCATCTCGGCGGCAATGTCGAAGAAGCGCCGGATGCCGGAAGGTGGGACAGCATTAACGGCCGGTGAGATACGCTCAGCCCAGTTCATGGTGATACCACCAGCCGGTGATCTTCTTCGCGGTCCTGGATAATGACGCCGGCATACTTGTAGCGTTTGAGCATGAAATGAGTTGTTGTGCTGATAACCCCGTCAATGGTGGATAGCTTGGTGGCAACAAACTGGGATACTTCTTTAAGTGTGTGGCCTTCGACCATGACGCTTAAATCATAAGCGCCTGACATCAGATACAGGCTGACAACTTCAGGAAAGCGGCAAATGCGTTCGGCAATGGCGTCAAAGCCTACTTCACGCTGGGGTGTGATTCTCACGTCAATAATGGCAGTCACTTTGTCTTCGCCTGCCTGCTCCCAGTCAATAATGGGCTGATACTTGACAATTATTTTGTCGTTCTCCAGACATTTAATCTGGGCTCTGACTTCTTCTTTAGTCTGTTTTAATATGGCAGCCAATTGCTCAACAGGCTGGGTGCAGTCCTTTTCCAACAACTCTAATAGTTCTTTCACGACGTGGTGTCCTCCCTTAGATTAATGAATTGGTCATATGAAAACATGGCTTGCGCCGGGCCCTGGCGCAAGCGGAAGTTAAAATGGCTGAGTCTGACAGCAAGTTATCTGGTCAACCAAATAAAAAATCCCGTCCTTAATAAAAGGACGAGATTATTGTTCCCGCGGTACCACCTAAATTAGCCGAAAATGGCTCACTTGATCCTGTTAACGCCAGGTACGGGTAAGGCCTACTGGTTTCAGCCCCCAGCTCCAGGGTGGCTTTCGCGAAATATCTTTCCGCCGGCTTTCACCATATGCCGGCTCTCTGCAGAAAATCATATTCCGGTACTTTCCCTGTCATCGCAGTATACAATATATTTTGTTACTTATCGTATCATAAAATTTGCCCAATGACAATTACATAGTTACAGAAATTTAACAAAAAAATAAATGTACTTAGCCGGCAGCCGACAGGCAGGCTACTGGCAAGGAATTTCATTGACAGTAGCTTTTGTCTTACTGTAAACTACATTATGTATTAATGTATACTGGAGGAGCATATCATGCAAGATCTGCAGCAAAAACGGGAAGGGTTTTCGTCCGGCCTGGCAGTATTTTTTGCGACCCTGGGCAGCGCGGTTGGTTTAGGGAATATTTGGAAATTTCCTTATCTTACCGGCCAATTTGGCGGCGGCGCCTTTCTGCTGATTTATTTTTTATGTATTATTTTGGTTGGTTTGCCGATTATGCTGGGCGAATTCTACCTGGGGCGAAGCACGCGCAAAAATGTTGTCGGCGCTTATGAACAGATAAAGCCGGGGCAGGGCTGGGGTTATACAGGAATTATGGCTGTCCTGGGCGTGTACTTTATCATGTTTTTTTACAGCTGTGTAGCCGGTTGGGTATATCTTTACCTGTTTAAAGCCATTTCCGGCGATTTTGCCGGCATTACCGCCGCCGTTGCCAAGGCGCAGTTTGGCGGTGTGGTAGTCGGACCCTGGAGCCCGATAATCTGGCAGGTTATTGTTATGGCAACCGTTTCAGCTATTCTCATCATGGGCGTTAAACAAGGCATTGAACGCATCACAAAAACACTAATGCCGCTATTATTTATTCTTATTATATTGTGTGATATTCGAGCTTTAACCCTGCCGGGAGCTGGCGCCGGCGTAGATTTTATGTTTAACGTCGATTTCAGCAAAATTACCGCGCCGGTTATTCTGACAGCTCTGGGATTGTCGTTTTTTAAACTGTCGCTGGGTATTGGCACAATGGTGACCTACAGCAGCTATTTTACTCATGACAATAACTTATTCGGCACGGCGGCCAAAGTGGCGGTGTCTGATACGCTGGTGTCCATGCTGGCCGGCTTGGCTATATTTCCGGCCGTGTTCTCTTTCGGGATGGAGCCCGGCGCCGGTCCGGGGCTCTTATTTATGACCATTCCTTTAGTTTTTTCGCAAATGCCGTTAGGCAGCATCCTGCTTATTGCTTTCTTCTTTTTGTCTTCCATTGCTGCAACCACTGCCATGCTTTCGCTGGTAGAGGTGCCTGTCGCTTATTTCGTTGAGGAAAAAGGCTATGGCCGGAAAAAGGCGGTAATGGTTAATGCTCTCATAATTTTAGGCTTTGGCGTACTGGCCGCCCTTTCGGCCGACAGTTCCGCCTTGCTGGGACAAGTCACGGTTTTCGGCAAAAGCTTTTTTGACCTGTTTGACTATTTATCATCTAATGTAATCCTGCCGCTCGGCGGGCTGATCGTCGCCATATTTGTCGGCTATGTGGTGAAACCGGCCGAGCTGCGCCGGGAACTGACCAATGACGGCGCCATACCGGTAGTGCTGTTCGATGCTTTTGTTTTCATCCTCCGGTATATTACGCCGGTGCTTTTAGTGCTGGTTTTCTTAAGTTCCATTGGCGTGATAAAGTAGACTTAGCTTAAGGTGGGGTTTTAACCTCATCTGAAGGTTAGTAGTCGAATAAAATTGTAAATCTTATTGGCTGTTATCTGAGCCAGGTAATAAAACCGGGGAGTATCTCCCGGTTTTATTTTTTTACATGAATTTAATAATATTTTAAGCAGAAAACTGTCAACAGTAAATATATGACATTGACGCTAATGTTTACCTAAAATATAATAAAAATAATAAGTTAGTGTGCGTTCACTAACGTGGGAGGAAATAATGAAGAAATTGGTATTACCGCGCAAAGATGCAATTATTCTTACTGCTATTGAGATTATTGATGAACTGGGCTTGCAGGCCTTATCCACCAAGGAGCTGGCAGCACGTCAAAACATTGCTGAATCGGCGTTATACCGGCATTTTAAAAGCAAAGATGCCATAATTATTGCTATGTTGCACTATTTTGCCAAATTTGACAAAGCGATTATTAACTCGGCCAGAAAGCTGGATGTTTCAGCCAAAGACCGTATTTTGTTCTGTGTTACAGGTTTCGTTGAGTACTACGAGAATTTTCCGTCGATTACGGCACTGCTGTTCTTTTATGAAGTGCTGCGTCGATACAATAAAGAAATTCAGGCAGAAGTGGAAGGGATATTTTATGATCGATTCCAGTCCATTGCCGATATTGTGGCGACAGGGCAAAAGAACGGCGAATTAAGCACTGATTACGCGCCTGACGAGTATGCAGACATTATTCTGGGGACCTGCCGGGAGACTATTTTGCGGTGGCGACTGGGCGGCTATAATTTTGCCTTAAAGAACAAAGTTCTCAGTGTTTTGGAGCGATGGCTTACTGCTGTTGAGCTAGATAAAGTAGACTTTGAACCATATTGGCTTACGCGGACAGATTAAATGGCGAGTTTCTTCTGATCTCGTAGCATAGCGGCGAAATGCCCCCTAAGGAACTATGCCTTCTGCGGGTATTGTAATAGCTGATCCAGGCCTCGATACTGGCCGCAGCCTGTCCAATCGTAGCAAAGGACCGTTTTTTTACATGCTCCACTTTTAAAAGCCGGAAGAAGGATTCCATCGGGGCGTTATCATAGGGATTGCCTTTCCGGCTCATGCTGCCAAGGATGTTATGTTCTTTCAGCAAGTCTTTATGCTTATTCGATGTGTATTGACTGCCCCTGTCGGAGTGATGGATGAGACCTTCAGCAGGTTTTTCTTTTACAATGGCCATCCTAAGCGCTTTACAAGCAAGGTCTGCTGTAGGGCGACTGCCCAGAGCCCAGCCAACTATTTTGCGTCTGGCTAAATCTAAGACACAAGCTAAATAACACCACTGGCCGCCCACCCGGATATAGGTGATGTCAGCCAGCCACACTCTGTTTATTTCTTGCACCTCAAAGTTTTGCTTTAACAGGTTGTCAAAGGCTTGTTCATTCGGGTTTGCTTTGGTGGTTTGCGGTTTGTATTTGCTTTTGATCTGGGCTTTGATGCCATGAACATGCATGATTCGCTGTACTTTGCTGCGCCCGATGATAATCCCTTTGTCGTTTAGTTCTTCATAGACCTTTTGAACGCCGTAATTGTGATCATGCTCTCGTTCAATCTGACGAATATGAGCCACTACTACATCATCCCGGTCACCGGCTTTCGGGCAACCGGCTTTTACCCAGGCGTAATATCCGCTTCTGGATACCTTTAAAATGCGGCATAAATCGCTAACAGCATAGTGGGTGCGGTAATGGTAGATAAACGGATATCTTATTTGCTGTTTTTGGCGAAGTATACCGCTGCTTGCTTTAAAATAGCGACTTCGCTCTCTAGTTCCTTAATGCGTCGTTGTGCTTTACGGATTTCATCCTCATCGGGCTTGAGATTTCCTGATCCGGGAAAAGCATGTTCTGGATCACTTTTATATTGTTGAATCCATTTATAGACCGTATTTTCGTGAATTCCTAGTTCCGCTGCCAAACTGGGGCAGGTTCGAGTTCCACTTAGATAGAGTTTCACGATATCTTTTTTGAACTCTGCATCAAATCGCTGACCTTTCATGTTGGACACCTCCTGGCTTTATTGTACCAGCCATTCTTGATGTCCGCAAAAGGCATTACGGTTCACTTAGCTTCAGATGGGGTTTCCACCCCATCTGAAGGCTAGTCGCTTTTATCCAGAGACTTAGCCGCTCGCCTGTGCCCGTAAGGGTAACTCCCACTTGTAGAAGCGGGAGTCTTAAAGCAGGTCAGCCGTCGGATAAAAAATTTAGAGAGAGCAATGAGGAGAGGGAATTATGAAAAAAGTACTAATTGTTGATGACGCAGCTTTTATTAGGCTGACACTGAAGATGATGCTGGAAAAAAACGGCTATACAGTAATTGGTGTCGCCGAAGATGGCAGCGATGCCATAAAAAAGTACACTGAATTGCGGCCTGATATTGTAACCATGGATATTACCATGCCGGAGATGGATGGTATAACCGCAGTAAAAGAAATTATGAAAATTGATCCCGAGGCTACTATTGTTATGGTTTCTGCTATGGGGCAGGAGGAAATGGTTAAAGACGCCATTATGGCCGGCGCCAGGAATTTTATAGTCAAACCGTTTTCGCAAGAACGTGTATTAAGAGCATTAAGCGCCTTTTAGCATGTTCCTTACAGGAGGGTATACTGTTGGCAGAGAATGAACGTGAACCTATGCTCGAGATGTATGTCTTTGAGACATTGCAGCAAGTTGAGCAATTGGAGCAGGCGGTGCTTAATAGTGAGAAGGCCGGATCTTTCGGCATTGATGATGTAAACAGGATTTTTCGCATTATGCATACTATTAAAAGCTCTGCAGCCATGATGCTGTTTAATGATGTTTCCACGTTAGCCCATTCACTGGAAGACCTCTTTTATTTTATCCGGGAAAAAGGTGTTCAGAGCGTGGATTACTCACGGCTGACAGATATTATCCTTGCGGGCATGGATTTTATTAAGACCGAAACCGGCAAAGCAGACAAAGGCTTGCCCTGTGACGGTAATGCCAGCCGGATTACCGTCAGGATCGGGGAGTACCTGGCCGAATTAAAAATAGCCGCCGGCGCCGGGCGGGCAACTGCGGAGGCTCTGCAACCAGATCCTAAACCGCAGAAATATTATATCAGCAGCGCCGGTAAAACAGGCGCCGACGCTGCAGGGGCATATCAGGCCGTTTTGTTTTTTGAAGAAGGCTGCGAAATGGAAAACATCCGCGCCTTTGCCATTATACATAACCTGAAGGGGCTGGCTGACGAGATTATTTATGAGCCGGCCGATATTATCGAAAATAATCAAAGTGCCGAGATGATCAGACAACACGGCTTTGTTATTTATTTTAAGTCGGAACAGCCGCTAAAAGTAATTGAGGACTTTTTCGCCGGCGTCGCCTTTGTAAAGTCACTGGCAGTACGCCAGGCTATGCCGGAGAAATCCCTGACCAAGCCTGTCCGGCCTAAGCAAATCATTCTGGAAGATGTTTTGCCGCAAATGCCGGAAAAATATACGGCTAGATCCGGTTGTGAGGATAAAAACTGGCAGGAAGCCGCAGGCGCGGGTGTGCGGCAATCCATGATCAGCGTTCAGGTGAACAAGCTGGATAAACTTATGGATATTGTCGGCGAACTGGTTATTGCCGAGGCTATGGTTACACAAAACCCGGATCTTGCCGGTCTTAAACTGGATAACTTTTTTAAAGCGGCCCGGCAGTTCAGGAAGATTACCGGCGAACTGCAGGATGTGGTCATGTCCATCCGGATGATGCCGCTTACGGCAACCTTTCAAAAGATGAACAGAATCGTGCGTGATGCCGGGAAGAAGCTGGACAAGCAACTGACCCTCAACCTAATCGGAGAAGATACCGAAGTAGATAAAAACGTAATTGAAAAAATATCCGATCCGCTGATGCACCTGATCCGCAATGCAGCCGATCACGGTATTGAATCTGTAGCCGAACGCCGGCAGGCCGGGAAGAGTGAAACCGGAACCATCACTTTGGAAGCCTTAAATTCCGGTAATGACGTCTGGATTACCGTTCGTGATGACGGGCGCGGCTTAAACCGGGAAAAAATTTTGGCTAAGGCCTGTTCCTCAGGACTGGTGCAGGCAGCCGAGCGCGAACTGACCGACAAGGAAGTATTTTCCTTCATATTTCTACCGGGCTTCTCGACAAAGGACGGCGTTACCGAGCTATCCGGGCGGGGCGTCGGTATGGATGTTGTTACCAAAAATATCGAAGAAATTGGCGGTTCTATCCTTATAGACAGCAGTCCGGGTAAAGGCACGGCCGTTTCGCTTAAAATTCCGCTGACGCTGGCCATTATTGACGGTATGACGGTTAAGGTGGGGCAAGCCCGGTATACCATCCCGACAATCGCTATTAGAGAATCCTTCCGTCCGAAAGCGGGCAATATTATTTATGACCCGGACGGTCGCGAAATGCTCTGGCTGCGGGGAGAATGCCTGCCGGTTATAAAACTGAATGAGCAATATAACTGCCCGACGGAGATTGTTTCCCTGGAAGCCGGTATTATTGTTGTGGTTGAAAGTGACGGACGCAGTTTGTGCTTATTTGCCGATGAACTGCTGGGTCAACAGCAGGTGGTAGTTAAGCCGCTGCCGGTCTACATAAAGAAAAGCAAAGAATTAGCAGGTTGCACCTTGCTGGGGGATGGCAGCATCAGTCTGATTCTGGATGTTCCGGCTGTATTCGCCGGCCTCCGGTAGTTTTGGTTTGCAAGATAAGAACTGAGGAGGAAGAACATGGCAGAGGCTTTTGCAGAAACGGAAATGGAAGAGACACAGCAGGACAAATATTTGACATTTGCGCTGGATGGAGAGTTTTACGGTATTGAAATTACCTATGTTACAGAAATTATTGGCGGGATTCAGGCTATTACCCCGGTTCCGGAATTACCCGGTTATGTGAAGGGTATCATCAATTTGCGCGGCAGGATTATTCCTGTAATGGATGTGCGCCTGCGCTTTAGGAAAGAGGCCAGGGAATATACCGACCGGACGTGTATTATTGTAATAGAGCTGCAGCAAGTGACGGTTGGTTTAATTGTAGATACCGTGGCCGAAGTAACGGTTATTCCGTCCGTAGATATAGTTCCACCGCCGGAAGGCGCTAAAGGCGGCAATAACCGGTATATTAAAGGAATTGGCAAGGTCGGCGACGAGGTTCGCCTGCTATTGGACTGTTACCGGCTCATCAGTCAGGACGATATGGAGAAGTTGGCGTTGGATTAAGTTAAGGATAACCGCAGGTTCTGAGCGGAGAGATATTTTGAGGGGGACGATTGAATGCAATGGTTCTACAATCTTAAGATTAAAAATAAGCTGCTTGCCGCTTTTATTACGGTCTCGCTGCTGGCAGGAGTTGTCGGTATTGTTGGCATTGTCAATATCAAAGAAGTCAAGGAACAGTATGTGATATTGTATGAGGACTATGGCGTAGCCGCTGCAAATATTGGCCAGATGCAAGTGGCGCTGGAACAATCCCGCAGTCTGCTGAGAAATGCGCTGATTGAAAGAGGCTCCGGCGACAGAGGGAAATATGCAGTTGCTATCAAGGAGCGGGATAAAGAAGTTGACGAATTGATGGCGGATTTTGAAAAATCCATCAAAGGTGCCCAGGTACGGGATGAATATAAACGGTTAAAAGAAAATATTGAGCAGTTCAAGGTCGTCCGGGATAAGGTATTGACGATGGCGTTAGCCAATCAGGAGGATCAGGCGGCTATGGTCATGCGCAACGAAGGGGCTGCCATTGTCGCTGCCATTGATGCTTCCGTAAATAAACTGTATGAAGATAAAGTTTCTTTAGGCCGTCAGGTCAGCAACGATCTCATCGCCCAGACCGAACGGACTGTTATTTCCATGATCGTTATTATTGCTGTTGCGGTTGCGCTGGCGGTGGGGCTGGGTTTGACCATTGCGCTTACCGTCAGCCGGCCGCTGCAGAAACTGGCTGGGGAAATGCACAAAATGGCGGAAGGCGATCTGAATGTGGCTGTTAATATTACCACCAGGGATGAAGCCGGTATGGTGGCCCGGTCCTTTATGACCATGGCTGCCAGTATGAATGAGGTCATTAATAATATTAACATGTCGTCTACCCAGGTTTCCGCCGGCTCAAAGCAGGTATCGGCGTCCAGCCTGGCCTTATCGCAGGGGGCGACTGAGCAGGCCAGCTCCATTGAAGAAGTAACTGCTTCCATGGAACAGATAGCCGCTCAAACCACACAGAACGCGGGGAATGCCAACCAGGCCAACGAATTGGCCATTACCGCCCAGGATAGCGCTATGACAGGCAACAATGAAATGCAAAATATGTTAAAAGCTATGGAGGACATTAATCAGGCCTCGTCAAACATTTATAAGATTATTAAGGTAATCGACGAAATTGCTTTCCAAACAAATATTTTAGCGCTAAATGCTGCGGTTGAGGCCGCCCGCGCCGGCCAGCACGGCAAGGGATTCGCCGTAGTCGCTGAGGAAGTGCGCAATCTGGCGGCCCGCAGCGCCAATGCCGCCAAAGAGACCACTGCCATGATTGAAGGGTCTATGCAAAAAGTGAATTTCGGGACCAAGATTGCCCAGGAAACAGCCGTATCATTAGAAAAAATGGTTAATGACATTGCCCAGGTAGCTACTTTAGTCGGTCAGATCGCGGCGGCTTCCAATGAGCAGGCCAGCGGCATAGCCCAGGTGAATCAGGCTATTAACCAGGTATCCCTGGTGGTGCAGAGTAATTCGGCTACTGCCGAGGAAAGCGCGGCGGCCAGTGAGGAATTGTCGGCGCAGGCCAGCATTTTAAAAGACTTGGTGGGAAAGTTTAAGGTGAAAAAGACTGCTGTAACCGGTACGGGAACTGTAGACCCGGCCATGCTTAAAATGCTGGAAGATATGCTGGAAAAGAATAAGACTGCCGGCGAGGCTGATATGCCGAAAAATAAAATTAAGATTGCGTTAAGCGATAGCGAATTCGGCAAATATTGAATGTATGCTGGGAATAGATGAGGCGGAATTCAGACAGCTGGCGGAATTCATTCATAGTAATTACGGAATTAAGTTAGGCAAGGAAAAAAAACAACTGGTGCTGGGCCGTTTGCACGGTGTTTTAATGCAAAAAAACATCGGGAGCTTTGCGGAATATTATCACCGGTTGGTTGCCGACAAAACAGGTTCTGAAGTTAGCACGCTGCTTGACCGTATTACCACTAATCATACCTTCTTTATGAGAGAAAGCCAGCATTTTCAATACTTCCGTGAACAAGTGCTGCCCTACCTGGCCTTAACAGTGCAGGATAAGGATCTTAGGATATGGAGCGCCGGCTGCGCCAGCGGACAGGAGGCATATACCCTGGCCATGATTCTGGCCGACGTCTTTGGCGGCAAAACGGAGTGGAACAGAGCTGTTCTGGCGACAGACATAGCAAGTAATGTACTTAACAAAGCGGTCTGCGGTATCTATCAGGACAGTGAACTGGCCGGGCTGCCGGCAGTCTGGCGGCGGGATTACTTTCAAAAGGTAAATAATTCCGAATGGGCAGTGCGGGATAACCTCAAAAAAGAAGTTATCTTCCGCCGGTTTAATTTGATGGAACCGGTGTTTCCATTTAAAAAGCAGTTTCAGGTTATTTTTTGCCGCAATGTCATGATATATTTTGACGGACCGACCAAGCGTAAACTAATTAATAAATTCTACAATAAGACCGTACCGGGCGGGTATCTGTTTATTGGTCATGCTGAGTCCCTGCCACGGGAGGAAAGCGGCTACCGGTATATAGCGCCCGGCGTATACCGTAAGCCGGGTGCAGGCTGTGAGCAGAGGTGACTGTCATCATTCGCAAAAAAATAAAAGTCCTGGTAGTTGACGATTCTTTGGTTTTCCGGGAGTTTTTGGCCCGCGGTCTTGCTGATGATCCGCTGATTGAAGTAGTGGCTACTGCGGTTGATCCTTTTGATGCCAGAGACAAAATCATTAAATATGAACCGGATGTCATGACTTTGGATGTTGAGATGCCACGCATGAGCGGCATTGAGTTTTTGCGGCGGCTCATGCCGCAGTATCCATTGCCGGTCGTAATTATTAGCGCCGTTAGTGACACGGTCTTTGAGGCAATGGCAGCCGGGGCCGTAGAGTTTGTTGTGAAGCCCGATCCCAAAAATGGCCGTAGTCTGAATACCGTTATTAATGAATTGAAGACTAAGGTCAAAGTTGCTGCTATGGCCAATGTTTCTCAGTATAAAAAGACGGGAGCAACTATGCAATCTGTTAAAAATTCATGCCGTTCCGGCAGTCATGGCAAAGTGATCGCCATCGGCGCTTCGACCGGCGGTACGGAAGCTGTGCTAAGTATTCTGAAGGGACTGTCCGCCGATGCGCCGGGAATTGTTATTGTCCAGCATATGCCCCCGGTGTTCACCCGGATGTTCGCCGAACGTATGAATGATGTGACAGCGCTAACCGTTAAGGAAGCCCAGAGCGGTGACCGGGTGGAATGCGGGCACGTGTTCATTGCCCCTGGTGATAAACATATGCGCCTTGTTAGAACCGGGAGTGGCTTTACGGTGGAATGTTATGCCGGCGAAAAAGTGAGCGGACATTGTCCGTCGGTCGACGTGCTGTTTGAATCGGTCGCCCGTGAAGCCGGAGCCAAGGCCATTGGGGTGTTGTTAACAGGCATGGGCCAGGATGGCGCTAAAGGGCTTTTGAGTATGCGCCAGGCGGGGGCCAGAACTATAGGCCAGGACGAGCAGTCTTCGGTGGTATACGGAATGCCCAAAGTGGCCTGGCAGCTGGGGGCTGTGGAAAAACAGGCGGCCCTGCCGGCAATCTCTCAACTGATCTACTCTATGCTGTAGCAGGCTAAAGCAAGGGAGAATTTATGAACAATTTTACAGCTGCCTTGGCCAGTATTGGCGATGGTGTTATTGTTACAGCGCTGGATGGTTCAATAACCTTCATAAATCATGCCGCCGAGCGTCTTACCGGCTGGAAATCCGAACAGGCTGTCGGCCGTTCGCTGGCTACGGTTTTTCGGCTTATTGACATTGAAACACGCAGACCTTTTGCAGACCCGTTTGTCAGTGCGCTTGCGGCCGGCATGCCGGTCGGCTTACGGAAAAATACCGTACTGGTAGCCAGCGACGGCAGTGAATGGTACGTATCGGCCAATACGTCCCCGGTTAAAAACAGCCAGGGTGACCTGGAAGGCGTCGTTGTAGTATTCCGGGATATTACCCAGTTAAAGCAGGTTGAGCAGAACCTTACCGACGAACGGAAAAAGCTCGAAACAATCTTTGACGCCGTTCCGTCAGGCATACTGATAATAGACGAAGAGGGACGCATTGAAGAGGTAAACCCGGCGTTTGCCCGGCGGTTTAACGTCTTTCAGACCGGTGGGCATATCGGCAGAAGTCTGCAGTGTAACAACAGTTATCTTGATGAACGTGGCTGCGGCTATAGCGAAGCTTGTACAGCATGTCCGATCAGCCAGGCCTTGCATGAAGTGTTTACAAATGGCATGGCGGTTTGTGATTTCGATGCTGAGCTGACGTTGGCTAAAAGCAACAGAGAAAAGCTATGGTTTCGGATTAATATTATTCCTGTTGAAATCGATAAGGCCGGCAAAGCGGTTGTAGTTATTGAGGATATCAGCAGATTTAAAGAACTGGAACAGATTTTAAAAGAGGTGGCGGAAGCGGCGTATAATGCCAACCAGGCCAAAAGCGAATTTCTCGCCAATATGAGTCATGAAATCAGGACCCCGCTGAATGGAATTGTGGGCATGATTGACCTGACGCTTATGAGTGCTCTCACCCCAGTTCAGCAGGAGAATTTGCAGATCGCCAAAGCCTGCGCCGCCTCCCTGCTGGATATTATCAATGATATTCTGGATTTTTCCAAGATTGAGGCCGGCAAAGTCCTGCTGCAGAAGGTTGGTTTTGACCTCACGGAGACGGTCGGGCAGACTCTCAAACTGCATACCGCCCGGGCGGCGGAAAAGGGGCTGAAGCTAGAATGTCAGTTTGGTGAGAATGTGCCGCAGTTTATTGTCGGCGATCCCTTAAGGCTGCAGCAGGTGTTGAATAACCTGGTGAGTAATGCCATTAAATTTACCAGTAAGGGACATGTTGCTGTCACCATTGCCAATGTGTCCCATGACGGAATAGTTAGATTATTATTCACTGTCGCCGACACCGGTATTGGTATAGCAGTAAAAGAGCAACAACTGTTATTTAAGAGCTTCAGCCAGGTGGATAGTTCCCCTACCCGCCAATATAACGGTACTGGTCTGGGGCTGGCAATCTCCAGGCAGCTGGTAACCATGATGGGAGGCAACATCTGGGTTGATAGCGTGAAAGGGCAGGGCAGCAGTTTTCATTTTACCGTCCAGTTTGAAAACTGCCATCCTTTGGGCAGCAAAGCGCTAACAAACAGCCTGCCCCAGAAGCTTAAGACCCAAAGACCGCGAAAAATACTGCTGGCGGAAGACCATAAACTCAATCAGGCCGTAACCGGGTCAATGCTGAAGGAAATGGGGCATGCCGTTACTGTTGCCGGGACCGGTGTAACGGCCGTAGATTTATATAAGCAACGCGATTTTGATTTAATACTGATGGATATTCAAATGCCGGAGATGGATGGCTTGGAGGCCGCTGCTATTATCCGTGGGCTGGAGAGAGGTACAGGCCGGCATATCCCTATTATTGCCATTACGGCTCATGCACTCTATGGCGACCGGGAGCGTTTCCTGGAATTGGGAATGGATGACTATATCGCCAAACCGGTGCAGTTTGAAAACCTGTTCGCTATTATCGAAAATATCGGTATTGCCAAGGCCTCGCTTTCCCAGGAGCTGGAATGGCCGTTTGCCAAAACCGAATTTGTGCATTTGGCGCCAGACTGCTTTGAGAGCCTGGCGCAACAAGTGAGTCAGCTTGAGGAGGCTGTTGTGGCCGGCAACTCGGTCGTTATTGAACATATTGCCCTGGAAATAAAGTCGCTGGCAGGTAAGTACAGCCTGGATGTTTTAAAAAATCTGGCCTTTCGTATAGCCCTGGATATTAGACGCGGCAGCACGGAACAAGCCGGAACGGTGGCTGCGCAAATGGTGCAGGAGATAAACTCGTTACGGAAACTAAGCGGATGTTCACGGGAGCAAGAGGAATGAGGAGGGGTGTCAATGCGTATACTGATAGCCGAAGATGATTTGGCCAGCAGAACTTTTATGCTCAAATTTCTGTCTGAGTATGGCGAGTGCGATGTGACAGTGGATGGCATGGAGGCGGTGGAAGCTTTTATGATGGCGCACAGTATGAAACAGCCGTACGACCTGATCTGTCTGGATATCATGATGCCTAAGGTGGATGGTCTTAAGGCGCTTCAAGTTATCAGGCAGCTGGAAACGCAGCAGAATGTACCTGAGGACAAGCGAGCGAAGGTTATTATGACAACAGCCTTGAACGATACCGAGATCGTTCGGGATTCCTTTGACAACGGCTGTGAAGCCTTTGCGGCCAAACCTATTGATACCGCCAAATTCATCAAAGTAATGCAAAACCTCAAAGTCATTTAAAAGACAAATCCCGGTGTATACCGGGATTTTTTCTGGCTAATGTGCTAAAATTAGAATGCTTTGTTATACTACAGGCTGGTGTTGGCGTTACCGCAGTCATGCCGGAACCTGTCTTTTTAGGAGGCGATTCGTTTGGCCGAGCTTGCCTACTTGTATGAATGGTTCAGACAGTATGCCCGCTCTTATTATACCGAGGATGCCCTCGTTATGGAGGGGGTGCGGATTAAGGAGATACACAGCCAGCGCGTGGCTGCCAGCGCCCTTAAGCTTGCAGAACATTTGCAGCTTACCGGGCGGCAAAAAACAATTGCCGAGGTCATTGGTTTATTTCATGACATCGCCCGTTTTCGCCAGATTACCGAATACCGAACTTTTGTTGATGCTCAGTCCTTTGATCATGGGGATAGGGGTGTGACGGAATTGGCGAAAACCAATATTCTGACAAACTTCACCCGGGAGGAGCAGGAAACAATCAACTTTGCCGTAACTGCTCATAATAAGATGATAATTCCGCCTGCCAACGCAAACAAGGAATTGTTTGCTCAGATTATCAGGGATACCGATAAGCTTGATATCTTCCGGGTGCTGCCGCCGATACAGGCCGGGCATGATTATTCGCCCAAGCTGGTAAAACAACTACAGCAAGGTAAGTTATTATCGTATAACGATGTAAACACCCTGGCCGACAAGCGGCTAATCCGTCTAAGCTGGTACTATAATATTTATTTTGACTGGACCCTGCGCCAGCTAGTTGATGAAGGCCATCACCTGCGACTACTGGCCGCTTTGCCGGCGACTGAGGAATTTCAGATCATTGCCGGAACGCTGGAACGTTATCTTGCGACAAGACTGCAAAAGTAATTTGACTCGGAAATTTTTATATAAAAACTCCCGCTTCGGCAAGCGGGAGTTTTTTGTTCTCCTGATAGAAAGTATAACTTTCGCCTGGATAAGGCAACAGCGGCTTCCTCTTTTGCCAAAGGCTCGGCGCAAGCCGTGTTTTCTTTATCGTTCTCCTGTAAGAAAGTATAACTGTTCTCCGGGATAGAGCAGCCGCGACTTTAAGTTTTGCCAAGGACCGGCGCAGACTGCTTTTTCACTGGCGTTGAGCATTAGCCAAGCAGCGGTGTCAGCCGTCCCTGGTGGAAAATATGCAGATAATACATGGCCCGTGATACCGCGACATACAACAGCTTGGCATCCTGATAAGCTGCTGTAAATTTTTGCTCAGAGGCGTTCCAGATGATGACACCGTCAAATTCAAGGCCTTTAGCCAGTGAGATGGGGGCAACTGTAATACCGCCATGGTAGCTTAAGGCGCTGCCGGTGATAAGATTGAGCTGGGTGAGTTCCGGCGCGGCAGCCTGCAGGCCTTGGTAAAGTTTCAGGCTGTCTGCTTCCTGTTTGGTCAGAATACCGATCGATTTGCAGCCTAGCTGCCGGAATTCATCAATAACCGCAAGCGTGCGGCGTAAGGCATCCAGGGCGGAGGGCGCCGGCTCTATGACCGGCTGCCGGCCGATTTCATAGACGGGAATGGCTTTGGAGCGGCTGGCCGGGAGAATTTTATTAAACAGCCCGACAATTTCCTTGGCAGAGCGATAACTGTAGTTTACTTCATAATAGCGGTATTTGGCGTTGGCAAATACATCTTTTAAAAGTGCCTGCCAGCTGGTGAGCCCCCGGTCGGTATGAATGGCCTGGGACATATCGCCCATAATGGTAAAGGAACTGTTGCGGGACAGGCGGGTCAGGACAATGTATTCCAGCGGGTTTAAGTCCTGGCCTTCGTCAACGGCAATATGATCAAACTGTTCGACATGCGTAAGACCGTCCAGAAGATATTTAAAATAACAAAGCGGCGCCAGGTCCTGGGATTCAATGCAACCACTGCCCAGGGTGGTTAGGGTGTGGGATTGCAGCAGTTCCATATCCACACCGTGGAGCTTGGCTTTACGCCAGGCCTGCTTGTCCTGAAACAGTTCAGTATAACCGTCTAATAGTTCGAGAAAAGGCCATTTAACGCAATGCTTTTCCACAAATGCTTCGCCTTCGGCGCTATACCTTTTGGCTGTCTTCTCATCGGCCCGCGCCTCACCGCGTTTGTACCTGGCCTCATACACTTCAATAAAGTTTCTTACCCGGAAGCGGATATACCGCTGTAGTGAGCGCAGCCGTTCGTTATAAGGTATACTGGCGCCTTCGACTACCTTTTCCAACTGCTGTTCCCGGCTGATAATGAGGTTTCCGTCAAACAGGCTGATCTCCTTAAGCTTAAGACAAAACTTTTCCAGTTGCCTGTCCAGGAAGATTTCCATAACCTTGATAAAGTCCGGTGTTCCTTTCCATCTGACGGCAGTCGCCAGCGGCTCGGCGGTTGCTGCCGGCCCGCAGATGGCTGGTTCCATTTGCATAATGGCCGCCGCCAGGTCCTGGAAAGTGGTTTGTCTAACATCCTGGGCGTCAATTTCCGGCAGCAGGTCGGAGATATAATCGAGAAAAATTTTACTGGGAGCGACAATGACCAGTCTGGCCGGATTGAGTTTTTCGTTGTAAAGCAGATAGGACAAACGGTGCAGGCCGATGGTGGTTTTACCGGAACCGGCTACCCCCTGGATGATGGTGACCTGGTTTAGGGGTTCACGGATAATCTGATTTTGTTCAGAGCGGATCGAGGTAACAATGTCTTTAAGCCGGTCGCCGGCTCCTTTGAGCAACCGCTCTAGGAGAAAAGGGTCGGCAATCAGCGACTCTTGCTGGCGGGACATGAGCTTGCTTAAAATGTTGTCTTCAGACATCGAGATAAGCTGACCGTCCTCAATTTTGTACTGCCGTTTCAGACTAACATCGCCGGTATAGGTATAGCGGCCCAGGACTTCATAACTGGCGCGTCCGTCCTGCGCCTCATAGAAGATGGTAGAGACCGGATCACGCCAGTCAAACACCAGGATATCTTTGACGCTTTCAATGTCCAGTCTGGCTACTTTAGTCCGGCCGATATAGTACTGGTCAAATTCGGCGGCGCCGTCTTCGCGAAAATCGACCCGGCCAAAATACGGGTTGTCCAGCGCCTTGGCAATGTCGGCTGCTTTATAGGCATGATCGCTTTTCATCAGTGAATGGACGTAGGCGCTGACCTCATCCTTTTTCGACAGGGACTGGTTAATTTTATGTACGCGATCATCCATATCATGCTCTAAATCCTTAATGATCTGCTGCATGGCCTGGATGGTTGCAGCCAAATGCTGTTCTTCGGCGGGGAAGTCCGGATGGTTTTTCATAGTTACCTCACGTTATCATGAAAATAGGCGCTGATTAAATACAATGCGGTTGATAGTATGTTATTATACTATAAAACGAAATTTAATTCTTAAAAAGTATTGTAGAAAAAGTATTGTATGCTATAATATAACTTAATTTCATACTCATTTGGCAAAGAAGCCGGTGACACTAATGCGTATATAGCATTAGTGTTGCTGGTTTTTTATTTTTTACCGAGGAAGGTGACATGATGGAATTATCGCTTGGTTCTCTGGCAGCCGGTATTGATACCGTGTGGGTATTGTTGTGCGCTGCCCTGGTGTTTTTGATGGAAGGCGGTTTTGCCGCTCTGGAAGCCGGCTTTGTTCGCAGTAAGAACTCATTGAATATTATTATGAAGGTTATTATGGACTGTACCGTTGGTATATTGGGGTATTTTGCAATCGGGTTTGCTTTGATGTATGGCCTGGATAAAGCCGGCGTCATCGGCTGGTCGGGCTTTTTTCTGAAAGGCGATATGGAGTATTTAGGATTAAAAATACCTGTATACGCTTATTGGCTGTTTCAGGCAACCTTCGCTATCGCCATGGCCACCATTGTGTCCGGTGCGGTGGCTGAGCGCATGAAGTTTATGCCGTATTTAGTATTTTCCTTAGTTGCGACTGCTTTTATTTATCCTATCGCCGGGCATTGGGTATGGAGCAGCGGCGGCTGGCTGAATAAACTGGGCATGCTGGATTTTGCCGGCTCGGCCGTAGTGCATGCGCTCGGCGGCTGGGCATCTCTGGCGGCTGTCATGGTGCTGGGGCCGCGGACGGGCAAGTTTGGCAAAGACGGTGCTGTGCATGTATTGCCAGGCCATAATTTGCCGCTGGCTGCCCTGGGAGCCTTTCTACTGTGGTTTGGCTGGTTCGGGTTCAATCCTGGCAGCACCTTGTCCGGCTTAGACATGAATATTGCCCGCATCGCCGTAAATACAAACCTGTCGGCGGCGGCCGGCGGCACCATTGCTGCTATTTATACAGCCGTTAAGTGGGGCAAAGCCGATCCCAGCATGGCCATTAACGGGGCGTTAGGCGGCCTTGTGGCCATAACGGCCGGTTGTGCTTATGTTGAGCCAATCAGTGCAATTGTAATCGGCAGTATAGCCGGGATGCTGGTGGTCTTTGCCGTACCGTTCTTCGACCGTGTGCGGGCCGACGATCCGGTGGGCGCTATTGCCGTACATGGGGTTTGCGGCACGTTTGGAGCCATCGCCGTCGGAATTTTTGCCGAAAACGGCGGTCTCCTGTATGGCGGCGGCTGGGGTTTGCTAGGTATTCAGATTCTAGGTGTAGCCGCTATATCCTTGTGGGGGTTTGCTGCGACCTATGCCCTGTTTAGCGCTCTTAAGGCGACTGTCGGTATCCGGGTATCTGTGGAAGAGGAAACCGAAGGCCTGGATATGAGCGAGCATGGCATTACAGCCTACAGTGACTTGGAATGCAATCCACTTACCGCTTTGGGGCCGGTGGCAGTTGCCAAGCCGCTGCCTGTGGTACAGCATCAGCTTGCGGAGTAGAAATTCGTAAGAATATTTTTTATCCTGATAGAAAGTATAACTTTCTATCAGGATAAGGGCAACATCGCTTCCACTTTCGCCAAAGGCTCGGCTGAGGCCGTGTTTTCTTTATAATTAACACGAAAGAGGCTGTCATTGAGGCAGCCTCTTCTGTGTAGTCAGGAGTACGGCCGAATTAAAGGATTATCCATGGTTTCTTTATATTCGGCGACTTTGCTCTGGTTGGGGGATAATTTAGTCAGTTTATTAAGTTCCGCCTGGGTAGCCTGACTTACGACTGAGCTCATTAACAGAGTTGCTAACTTTTGTGCTGACATTTGGTACCGGTTTCATCCCGGATATTTTGGCAAAAGTGCAGTAGCTTATCCATTGCATATAATGACATCGTGTGCCCATAACAGTGATTCACGGTATGATTTTAAAACATCATGATCATTTACTCCCATTTGCTTTGCGAAACTGGAATATGTCTCCCAATCCCCTTTTTCATAAGTCTGAATTACTTTGTATAGCATCGAAAACTCACTAGGGTCTTTGCCAAGGAGAGTATTTTTAACCTCATCATCAAGGGGGATTTCATCAAGTATTTCGGATAGTGGACGGTCCAGCAGAACATCAATATAGGAAAACATACCCATCAGGAAGGCATTAGACATCCGGGATTTCGGCATTTTATTTGCGGCGAGATTTTCTGCAAATCGTGCGCGGATCAGGGATTGCAGTGTTAGTTCCCCGGGTTTATTACTGCTGACACCTTTTAACGCCAGCAAAGACACCCATTTTTTCAGTTCTTTTTGGCCTAGCAGTGTCAGGGCCTGCCGTAATGAACTGATTTTGTTGGCGAAACCGAATAAGGGTGAGTTGATAAACTTCAAAAGCTTGTAAGATAGAGAGACATCCTTTCTGATAATGTCTTCAATTTGACCGAACTCTAATTCGGGACGGCTAATTTCCCGCAAGATATGGAAATAGTTCGCTTGGTATCCTGAAAGATTTCTGCCAGACATAACTACTGGCTTAGAAAAAAAATAGCCCTGAAAATAAGAATATCCCATCTGGAGCGCCTCTTTGAATTCTTCCTGCGTTTCCACTTTTTCAGCCAAAAATTTGACAGAATAACCTTGCAAGCGCTGAATAAGCTGCCTTTTTTCTTCTGATGATGTGGCGCGAAAATCCACTTTGATGATATCGGCTAGCTCCACAAGGGGGATATATTCCGGAGAAAAAACAAAATCATCCAGAACTAGTAAATATCCTTCCTTTTTCAATTTCCGGCACGCACGGACAATCTCCTCAGTAGGGACAATATCTTCCAGGATCTCTACGGCAACCAGTTTGGGGGGGAGGATAGCGGGAAGCTGTTCTTTAAGTGAGTTGGCCGTAAAATTAATAAAGGCTTTTTTGCCATTGGTCAGAGTTTCTATACCAATTAGTAAAAAGCTATTCACAATAACATCATGAGTGGCTTGCTCACCATCTGTTTCCCGGTAGATATTATGAATTTTATTGCGAAACAGCAGTTCATAGCCAAATACTTTTAAATGAGCATCAAAAATAGGCTGGCGGGCCACATGCACATCTGTTGCCTGTGCCATAATAATCTCCTTTTCGATTCAAAATATACATTTCAAAGGATCGTTCAATCTCCTGGTTGTACATAAGCTGGAGCTAAGTACTAATGAGCACTATCTCCAGGCGATAGTGCTTCAGGAGAAGGGGGGCATAATATGCTGCGCATAACTGGCAGCCATAACCAGATCATGCCGCCATAATGTATCTATTACGGGTTTAAAATACTGTCTGTCAGTAGTCCTGGAAAACTCACTCTGTTCTTGCCGGACGCTTTGCCTTATACATGGCGGTATCGGCGTATCTGAGCAACTCGGCGGGACTGTTGCCGTGCTGTGGATATATAGCAATTCCGAAACTGGCACTGATCATAAATTCTGTGCCTTCAACGGCAAAGGGAGAACGGACGGCCGTATTCACCTGTTCTACATAGTCAAAAATATCGGCGGCCTGGAGCTGACGATGAATAATCAGAGCGAATTCGTCGCCGCCAAAACGACCCAGTATATCGTCCGGGTGAATCGCTGTCTTTAATTTCCGGGCAGCATACTGTAAGGCCAAATCGCCGGCATGATGTCCCAGGGAATCATTAATGTTCTTGAAATTATCCAGATCAATGAACGCAATGGCAAAGCCGGCGTTTTTGTTCTGGGATCGACTGATTAAAAGCTGCAGGCGGTCGATAATCATCCGGCGGTTCGGCAATTCTGTCAATACATCAAAAAAGGCCAGATAGCTAAGTTTTCTGGCCTTTTTGTTTATGGACCGGTTAGCTTCCTGTAACTGTTTATTGTGTTTAGTTATTACTTCTTCAGTAATGGCCTGCTTATTGATCTGCTTTCTGAGTTCATTCAGCCTGCGCTCCTGCCGGTCGTTCCAGCGAGCAATGATGGTGATGGTGATAATTGTACCCAGGGGAACTGCTATGACCGGCACTATAGGGATTGTCCCGGTCAGCCAAAGGCTGGCAGCTGTCAGGCCTGGTATTATACTGAAAACAACTGAAATTATATATCCTTTTTTTTTCAGACTAATAACCAGATAAAGGGCAAGTATGATCTGCAATTGAATAATAATCACGACAAATGCCGGGAACAAGGTGCTTATCTGAAAATACACTGTTATTGCATACAAAAACAAGCCGGTGGCTCTTTTTATCCAGGCAGCGGCCTGTTTTTCACAGGGCGGTTTAATGTTGGTCTGATAGCAGCCAGGACAGCCGCTGTCAGTTTTGTCTGGGGTCATACAGCCTCCTTTCTTTTGACGCGGGGTGAGGACGACTGCTTAAAATGTAGGACAAAGAACTAAAGAATACGCACAGATCAAAATATGAGCATGAATAGTCTGAATTATTTTCTGCAGGCCAGTCCGATTTGAATTTGAATAGCGATGGTTACCAAATATAATTCAAACTTTAGAGCCTGAACAGAATTGGGCTCTGCGGATATTTTACGAAAAATGAGAAAATGATGTATAGTATTCTTACCAATTATCCTAATACGACAATGATCAGTCTGCAAAAAAATCGCTTACCTATAATTATGACGGCCGCTAAACCTCTCTTCAATCTCTCGGCTATGCAGTCATACGGGTAAAATACTACAGAACACTATCCTTCAAGGATAGTGTTCTGTAGTATTACGGAGACAGTCTCTTTTATTTTAAATGGTAATTGCAGGATTCACGCAATTAATGTCAAAACAGTATTTAGTTCAATGAGTCAAGATCGTTAGGAAAGAAGGTAAGATGGTAATGCAAAAATATAAATTTAATTGGGAACTGTTGGGCGATGTTGAAGGAGGCCGGCCGAATCTGGGACCGATGGTCAGGACCGAGGTTTACCGGCTAATGCAGTTTTGCTTTCGTGATGTTATTGAGCAAGCTTATGGTTCTGAAAATACAGATACATTATTTTATAAAGCCGGACTGCTAGCCGGCCAGCAATATTACCGGAATGTTTTTGCGCCCTATGGGGATTTTGCTGATTTCAGCGATTTTATTAAAGCGCTGCAGGCCAGTCTTGCTGAAAAACATATCGGGATTCTACGCGTCGAAGAGGCGGATCATGTTCAGGGAAAATATGTGCTTAGTATTGCTGAGGATTTGGACTGCTCCGGTTTACCGGAACTTGATTATGAAATATGTGTGTATGACGAGGGCTTTATTGCCGGTCTTTTTGAGGGCTTCACCGGTAAAGCATTCACAGTGAAAGAGGTTGATTGCTGGTGCACAGGCGATCGGACCTGTCGGTTCGTGGCTGAAATTGCCAATGACCAATAAGGCGCTCCTGGAATCGAGACTTATCCGAGGAGGCTGTGTCAGTGAATCAGGAACTGAATACCGAATTAAATGAGATAATAACGCTGATCAATCATGTTTTACAAAGGAGAGGTATTCCTGCAGAACTTACCGGACATTTTCAGCAATATCCGTCCCTGGAGAAATTGGTTAAGGAGCTTGAGGCACTTTGCGAGTTTGCTGTGGCCTTGTCCGCAGGGGATTTATCGCAGACTTTGCAGATGCGCGGCTATTTTCCCGGGGCACTGAAAGCTCTGCAGTCAAATCTCAGACATTTGGCATGGCAGACCAGCATGGTGGCTGCGGGCGATTATAGCCAGCGTGTTGATTTCATGGGGGATTTTTCCCAGTCTTTTAATACAATGATTGTGCGTTTGCAGACAGTGACTGAAAATGAGCAGCGATACATCGCTGAGCTGGAAAAAAGTCAGGCGGCTACTGCGGAGAGTGAGCGGAAATACAGGCTGATAGCCGAGAATACCGGTGACGTAATTTGGTTGATGGACGAGGCAATGGAGATCCGGTATATGAGCCCTTCCATTGAAAAATTATTGGGTTATACTCCCGAAGAGTTTCTAGGAAAAGCAGTAAACGCAACGCCACTGCCCTTTTTGCAAGATGTTTTTCAGAAAGCCGGTGCACTGCTGACAGGGACTGACGCCAGCAATCAATCGCTGGTTTTGGAAAGTGAACAAGCCCGCAAAAACAAGAAAATAATCTGGACCGAATCTCTGGTAACAGTTGTTAGAAATAATGCGGGCGCTTTTATTGGCTTTCTGGGCGTCACTCGTGATATTAGTGAACGCAAGAATAGTGAAAACCTGTTGCAGCAGGCTTATGAACGCAGGCGAAAATCTGAATTTTTTAATCAGCTTGCATCTTCTGTACAAAGTAATGATGCCGGAATTTTTGATTTA
The DNA here is from genome assembly GCF_041428895.1 of Sporomusa aerivorans. Classification (NCBI taxonomy): domain Bacteria; kingdom Bacillati; phylum Bacillota; class Negativicutes; order Selenomonadales; family Sporomusaceae; genus Sporomusa; species Sporomusa aerivorans. The sequence continues at coordinate 5,076,371 of NZ_CP156926.1, read as the reverse complement.
GCCTGGCAGAACAAGATTAGTATTCCCAAGGACTTTTCTCTCTTTCTACTCGCCATTTCTAATCTGGACACGCAGGCTGACGCTGACGGCAACCTGCACCGAAAGCAGCAAATGCTTGATGTTGTGGTGGATTTCCTCAGCCGGAAGGAACATACTGTCGCCTGGGAGAACGTAAAAGGCATTGGTGTTATTAATTCCGCTTTAGCCGGTGCCGGCCGGAAGGATAAAGAACTGGGTTTGGCCCGGGAGTATCTTAAAGATATATCTTTATACTTTCCGAATCTACAGGTTCGTATTGGTATTGCCAATTATGCCGCGGGCTGGTCGTTTTTTTCCAACCGCCTTGATAATGCCGAAGCTTCACTGCGAATTTCAGAAAAGGTCTGGCCGGCGCAGATGATATGTCATTATGAGGATTGTGGCCTTTATCGGGTGCTTGCTCCGTTTGCCGGGAGCAGGGATGCCGGTGATTATGTCGGCAAGCTACTGGGTCCGTTGATTGAACATGACCAAACGGACGGAACGGATTTGCTTGCAACACTGGAAAAAATCCTGACAGGTCTGAGTTTTAAGGAAATAGGCGCGCAAATGTATTTGCACCATAAGACTATTCAACTCAGAAAGCAGCGGATTGAGCAAATATTAAACCTGTCGCTTGATTCGCACGAAACACGCATGGCTCTGGCCACGGCTATTCAACTACAGAAGATAATAGGCTGATCCGGCCGTCTTTTTAATGCTTTTGATTTCCTATCATAGATTATGGATTCAAAAGTATTTTTGTCCGCTGTTGGGCTGGGGAATTCACTGGGCCGATTTTCCAGATAATCTGGCCGCCGACGATGGAATTTCTCAAAAGAATAGCTGGCAAACTAAGCCGGAGGAGATACAGCGTTGCATTACATGGCGGGTATTAAGCTGCCGGATGCTGCTATTAATATGCAAATGAAAGGGGTTTCCGGGTGCAAGAAAAACTGCAACAGCTTAGTTTTTATAAATGGCTGATCTTTGGAGTTGTTGGCACAGGCAGTTTTATGGCGACGATGACATCATCCATTGTTAATGTAGGTTTGCCGCCGATTACGGCGGCGCTTCACACCGATATTCCCACTGCGCAATGGGTGGTTACCGCTTACCTCTTGGTAATTACCAGCCTGCTGCCGTTAATGGGGCGTCTGGGCGACGTACTGGGGCGGCGCAAGGTATATGGCTACGGATTTATCGGTTTTACGGCCGGCTCGCTGCTCTGCGGCCTGGCCAACTCCATCGGCCTGCTCATTGGGTTCAGGGTGTTGCAGGCTGTAGGCGCTTCCGCCTTAATGGCCAATGCCATGGCCATTGTCACAAGCAATTTTCCACCGCAGGAGCGGGGCAAGGTATTGGGCATGATCGGCACAATTGTGGCCCTGGGCAGTCTGAGCGGTCCGGGACTGGGGGGAGTGCTTGTCGAACATGTCGGCTGGCACGCCATATTCTTTGTTAATCTGCCTGTCGGTTTATTAGGTTTTATCGGGGTGTATCTGGTTTTGCCGTTTGACCGGGATATGCGCCGGGAAACTATCGACTATTCAGGGGCCGCCTTATTTACCGCAGCGATGGTCGGTTTTTTACTGGCTTTGAGCTACGGTACCGAGTGGGGCTGGCTGTCGGTGAACACCTTAGGCTGTATCGGTTTTGCCGTGGCTTCGTTCCTTGTCTTTGTTGCCCAGGAACGAAAAGTGGAGCACCCCATGCTGGAATTGTCTATATTTCGCAATTGGGCCTTTACAGCCGGTAATTTGGCCGGGGCGCTCTCTTTTACCGCCATGTTTACCAGTACCATGCTGCTGCCTTATTTTTTGCATGACGTACTTAGCTATTCGCCGGCCAAAACCGGGCTTATTATGTCGGCCTTTCCATTAATGATGGCGATTACCGCGCCTCTCAGCGGCTCTCTGTCCGACAAGGTCGGTCCCGGCATTCTGACAACAGCCGGCCTGGGGCTAATGGCGTCCGGGCTGCTAATTACGGCCAAACTTAGCAGCGGATCATCGCTGCTTGCGATTATGGCCGGGCAGGCGTTGATGGGGCTGGGGAACGGCATGTTTCAGTCACCCAATAACAGCAGTGTAATGAGCGCTGTTGCACCCCGGTATTTGGGGGTGGCAAGCGGGGTAAACGCGCTTGCCCGGAATTTTGGCATGGTATGCGGTACCGCGCTTTCCGTCTCAATTCTGGAATACCGGCGCGCCGCGAGCTTAAGCGGCATCAGTCAGCCGACACCGGCAGAGCAGACGCTGGCGTTCATGACCGGCTATCACGATGCCCTGCTTGTGGGTGTTTTCCTGGCAGTTATCGGGTCCCTGGTTTCCTTCAACCGCCCGCGCAAGGCAGTTCCCGGCAGAACATAAAAAAGCGCAAGCCGGATAGAACTTGAAATTGAAAAAAATAATTATTTTGAAATTTTTTCCATAATATATTGCGCAATTATTGAAACCAGTGGAAAGATATGCTACTATAATACTAAAAAGAATACCCGTGTTTCATGGGGAGCTGGAGAGGCCGGCTGAGATATAGATCTGATGAAATCTATGACCCTTAACCTGATCTGGGTAATGCCAGCGTAGGGATGTAACAGAGCAACAACATACTCTGAAAGCGCATCTTTACGGATGCGTTTTTTTATATTTTAATTTATATGAAATCCAATAAAGAGTTCTTTTATGCGGACAGGGATTAGCTTTACCTACTCCGCGCATGTAAATCTTTATTGGATACTATTATATTTAGAAAGCAGAGGGGATTTATGTGGCGAAAAAGAGTACATTGGGGTTCAATCATTATTTGTTTCTCTGGTTTGGCGCGGCGATATCCATTGCCGAAATACTGACAGGCGGGCTCCTGGCTCCTCTCGGTTTCCAGAGCGGTGTGGCGGCGATTGTCCTTGGCCATCTGGCGGGGACAGGCATTTTAGTGCTGGCCGGGCTGATTGGGACGCAGGAACGGATACCGGCACTGGTGTCTACCCGGATTTCTTTCGGTAAATACGGCTCTTATTTGTTTTCGGTGTTAAATGTCCTGCAACTGGTCGGCTGGACGGCGGTTATGATTATTACTGCCGCCCGCTCGGCCAATGAAGTCAGTAAAATATTGTGGGGATTGGATCAGCTTACGCTTTGGAGTGTTGGAATCGGCGGGCTGGTTATGCTCTGGATCGCGCTTGGCCGGGAAGGCGGCATGAAGAAAGCCAATATGGTGGCGGTATTACTCCTCTTAGGCATTACCATGGTGCTAAGCAGTGTTGTGTTTAAGGACAGCTCCGCGCTATTTGCGCCGGCGGCCGGCGGCATGTCTTTCGGGCAGGCCGTGGAATTAAGCGTCATTATGCCGCTGTCCTGGCTGCCCTTGATTGCCGATTATACGCGCTTTGCCAAGAGTAAAAAAAGTGCGGCCTGGGGCAGCGGCCTTGGCTACTTTATCGGCAGCTGCTGGATGTATATCATTGGCCTGGGAGCAGCTATTATTGCCGGCAATTCCGAGCCTTCCGCCATGCTGCTGGCAGCTAATCTGGGGCTATCGGCCATGGGAATTATTATATTGGCAACCGTTACGACCACTTTTTTGGACGCTTACTCGGCAGGGGTCAGTTTTGCCAATGTATATCCCCAATTCAATGAGAAGAAGGTAGCCCTGGTTATGACGGTAATTGGCACTATGCTGGCTCTGTGGTTTAACATTGAACAGTACGAGCATTTCCTTATCGCAATCGGTTCGGTGTTTGCACCGCTGTTTGCCATTTTGCTAACCGAGTATTTTATTGTTAAAAATCGCAAAGTGCAGGATGCCGTATTGGTCAACTGGGGTGCGCTGCTCGTCTGGGGCGCCGGGGTCGGCTTGTATTACCAGTTTATCGAGCTGGATTTTGCCCTGGGCGCTACCATCCCGGTAATGCTTATTACCGCATTACTGCATAAAATCTTATGGGGGTATACGAAACAATGGACTTACTGCAAAAGATATCCGATAGCCTCGTAACGCTAAAAGAAAAGAAACCCTTAGTGCATCATATTACCAACTATGTGACGGTAAATGACTGTGCAAATATAACCTTGGCAATTGGCGCTTCGCCGGTGATGGCCGACGATATTGGCGAAGTGGAAGAGATGGTTTCGTTTGCGTCCGCTCTGGTCCTGAATATTGGTACTTTGAATTCGCGGAGTATCGAATCCATGGTGGCTGTTGGCAAAAAAGCCAGGGCAAAGGGCATTCCTGTTGTCTTTGATCCTGTCGGTGTGGGGGCCACAGCGCTGCGGACGGCTACCGCCAAGCGGATCATCCGGGAGGTGGGCCCGACCGTGATCCGCGGCAATATGTCGGAGATAAAAATAATAGCCGGTCTGGATGCCGATATTAAAGGCGTCGATTCGGTTGCCGACGAGGCCGATGGGGCTCAGGTGGCCGGAAATCTTGCGCAAAGAGTGGACTGTGTCGTTGCCATTACCGGCCAGCAGGATATTATTGCCCAGGGTGAGCGGCTATGCCGCATCGACAATGGTCATGCCATCATGTCACAGGTAACCGGGACAGGCTGTATGGCTACTTCCCTGATTGCCTGCTACTGTGGCGCGACCGACGATTGGTTTTCCGGCGCGGCGGCCGGGGTAATGACCATGGGACTGGCCGGGGAACTGGCCCGGCAATCGCTGAAGCCGGGAGAGGGAATTGGCACTTTCCGGATGCGGCTGTTTGATGCGGTGTGGGCCATGACGCCTGAAGCGGTAAGGAAAGGTGGGCGGATTATCCATGAATAGAGCGGCTGTTGACTATTCGTTATACCTAGTAACCGACCGGGATCTGCTTGGCGCCAAGGAGCTTGTCGCAACAGTGGAACAAGCTATCCGGGGTGGTGTTACGGTGGTACAGATTCGGGAAAAAAATCTGCCAACTTTGGATTTTTTCCGGACGGCGCAGGCCATAAAAGACGTCACCCTAAAATACGGTGTGCCCCTCATTGTTAATGACCGGGCCGACATTGCCCTGGCGGTAGATGCGGATGGACTGCACATCGGCCAGTCTGACCTGCCCTTAACCGTGGCCCGGCGCCTGCTGGGACCCGATAAGATTATCGGCGTATCTGCGGCAACTTTAGAAGAAGCCCTGGCGGCGCAAAACGAGGGGGCCGATTATCTGGGCATTGGCGCTATCTATCCCACCAATACCAAATACGATGCCGACCAGGTGAGTTTAACTGAACTGGCAGCAATAAACAATAAGGTAACCATCCCGGTTGTTGCTATTGGCGGGATTAATGGGAATAATATCTGTGATGTTATAACGGCAGGTGCCGCCGGGGCAGCTGTAGTTTCGGCCATTGTCGCAGCTGAAGATCCCTGTAAGGCCGCCGCTGCCCTTGACCAAATGATAAAGGCGGCCCGGCGAATTTAAATAACCGCCGCGAATAGTAGGTATATATGTTACAATTAAAGTACAAGGTTATGCACAACTATGACACTAGGGGAATTAGGCAGGTGATACTGTGATCAAGGCAGGGAGGTTGTTCCGTTTCTGGGCCTGGCTTAAGATTTTTCGGGATAATGCCGTAATCTTATTTTATGCCTGGCGGCATCCGCTGACCCCTAATTATGTTAAAGGCTTGCTCACGGCTCTATTGCTTTATGTTGTCAGCCCGATTGACTTATTGCCGGACTACTTGCCTTTGCTGGGGATTGCCGATGATGCCGGCCTCATTGCCGGCGCCGTGCTGTATTTGACCAAGTTGCTGCCGGCCAGTGTAATAGACGAGAGCAGGCGCAAAAGTGAAAAGTGGGCCCGGCGCATGCCGTATATTCTGGCGATACTGGCCGTGGCGGCCGTAGCCTGGATTGCACTGGTTGTTGCCCTGTTCCATAAGGTTTTTTTCTCCTGATGTAAGAAACAATTGCTGGGTAGGGAAGTTATGTATATATACACCGATATTGTTAAGCAGTTTGCCTGTGAGATGTGCGGACTGTGCTGCCGCAATCCCTGGCAGGTGACAGTTGGCGAACAAAGCTATTATCGGAATGAACGGTTATTTGCCAGTAGCGGACGGGAAGCGGAATTCTCCCGGGCGTTTGTCAGACTGGACAGTGAGGCCGGTTTCGGAGAATATGCTTATATTGCCAAACAGCCGGGCGGCGGTTGCTGGTTTTTGGACGCGGACAACCACTGCCGGCTGCATAAAGAAGCCGGCCACAGCCACCTTGATGCTGTCTGCCAGACTTTTCCCCGTTACCCGATGAGTACCGCCCGGGGCATTGAGCTGACGCTGAGTTTCAGCTGTCCGGCCGTGCTGAAACTGGCCGACCGGGAAACGGCGCTGACTATTGTTAAAGACGATGCGCAGCCGATAGAATTCCCGGCAGACAGCTTTGCCGCGGAGGTTTATCCGCAGCAACAGCCGGCCAGAAAGCCCTTATACTACTACTTTGAATTGGAAACACACTTTATCGATATTCTGCAGTGCCGGTCGCTGCCGCTTGGCGAGCGTTTGGACTTTCTGGCCCAGACGGTACAGGCAGTAAATGGTTTGCGTCAGGATGAAACAACAGGCCGCGAGCTTAACATCCTGTTTAACCGCAATTACGACTGGCTGGAAGGACTTGCCGCTGCATCGCCCTCGCCGGCGGCCGCCGGCGGTAGCTGGCTGTTGGAAAATTATTTGGTAAGCTTTATATTTAAAAAGCCTTTTTATATTTTCGGTCTGGAAAAAGCCCTCATGTTACTTGGACATATCTGGAAGCATATCGCGGCTGCCGACGATATAACCAAGACCATTATACAGCTTGAGATTCAATACGGTCATGACAGACAGGCGTTGTGGCGTTGATAGAAGACGGGATTGCCCTGCAGTGTTGCAGTGGCAATCCCGTTTTTGGATACGTAGGGTCAGGCTTGAGTTATTTCAAATTGACTTATAATAGATGGTCTGTTAAGCTGAGAGAAAGTAAGATTGGCAGGTGAGAATGGTGGCAAGAAAACTAAGAGTACACTACGAAGATGCAATCTATCACGTAATAGCTAGAGGAAATAATAGGGAGCGGATATTTGAAAGAGATGAAGAAAAAGCAAAATATTTAGAGATCTTAGCAGACTATAAAGAACGATATGATTTTCGATTGTACGCTTATGTAATTATGGACAATCATGTGCACTTACTGCTCCAAGTAGGAAAAACTCCATTGGCAAAAATTATGCAAGGCATTCAACAGAGATATACACAGTATTACAATTGGCATCACAAACATAGTGGCCATGTATTTGAACAACGCTACAAGGCTTTTCTATGTGAACAAGAGAGTTATTTAATGGCTCTTATATGTTATATTCATCAGAATCCAGTACGGGCAAATATACTGGAGGGAATAGACTATAGATGGAGCAGCCATCGATCATATGTTAGAAGAGCGCAGGGGTTAGTAAATGTGGAATTTATATTGGATACATTGAGTTCCAATCCTGATAAGGCAATGGAGCAATACCTGAAACTGGTGGGGATAGTCATTGAAAACACAGAATATAAAAATGAAAGCGAACAAGGGGAAGAAGAACGGAAACCCCTTCTAAAAACAGAAGTGAAAAAGATACGGACGGTTTTAACATGGGACCAGCTAGTAGCGAAAATTACTGTAGAGGAAAAAGTGAATCAAGAGCAATTGATAGGAAAGTGTCGAATACGGCAGGTGGTAGCAGCCAGAAAACGACTTATTTATGAAGCAATAGAGAGAGAGCTAATGACAAGGACGCAGTTAGCCAAAGTATTACAAATTGATCCAGCCAATATTACAAGGATGTGGCAAGAGATAATTAACAATTGAGGGTGAAGAGAAATAAGTCAATTTTATACATAACTCAAGCCTGACCCTATATCTGCCTGACCCTATATCTGCCCGGCACCAGTGCCGCCGGTGCGTAGCACCGGGCAGAATGGTAAAATGGTGGACAAATATGATTTGAAGGAAACAATAAAAAAGATAATAATAAGAATGTGGCAAAAATTTATCATAAATAATTGTTTTTTTGCTGCCAATCAATATATAAATGATGGTGTGAATACGTAATAAAAATATGCTTGATGGCGAGGGAGGATAATAATGGAGACTTGTATCTTTTTAGAACATGGTGAAAAAGACACGCAAATTGTTAAACAAGTAAAAAATCTTTATCAGGCTTTAAAAGCGAATGATAAAGAGGCTATTGCTAAAATACTTGCGGACGATCCGGTCTGGGATGTATCCCCAGGGTTTCCCTATGGTGGAGTTTATACCGGAATGGCTGAAATATTTGGATCTTTTTATTCAAAACTTCGCAGCCAATTTAGCGGTTTTGGGGCTACACCTGAAACTTTCATTGATGGAGGGGATGTTGTTACTGTACTGGGATTCTACAATTTTGATAGTAATCAAGATAATTCAACCAAGTTTGTGCGTTTTTCTCACACCTGGAAGATTAATGATGATGGGCGAATAAAGGGCGTATGGCAAGTAGCTGATACCGCACAGTTTATTTTCTAATATTAAAAGAGCGTAATAACACTGTTTATGGCAAGCTTTTAGGAAATACATAAGTTAGCAAAACGTGGCATAATGTTGGTGGTTGCATCATTTTGCTATACGAATGTGATCAATAAAAAGTCGGAAATCCCCTTTTTTTGAGGATTACCAAAACCTAGTCAAAATGGCCAGCGCCCAGGGCGCGACAGTTGGCCGGAAGTAGCCAACTGTCAAATATCTCTCAGATCGAGAAGGGAGAGTTATGATTGAAAAAATGCCTACAATGTGGCTCTGATAACATAGCTGAAAATGTGGATATAAATATCAAGAACGTAGATGGTGGAGTCGCCCGGATCGATGCACTGTATAAACGCACGGGGATTTTGTCCTTTATAAACAAGAAAGAAACAATAAAGTTTAATATCTGTAGATGTTGCGGTAATGTACAATTATCAGTCGATACACCGGAACGGGACTGGATAATTGTACCGAACAATAAACAAAGTAAGTCTGAGTAGCCCAACTGTCTAATGACTGCGTTTCAAATTAGGAGGAACTATCGAGATGGGACAATCGGAGCTCAGCAATCCGCTTGCAAGTGCGCTTGCCAAAGCACAACCTGCGATAGGCAAGACACTCGGATAGTAAACGCAAAGGCTAGGTTTACTTGTCTCTAATTGACAATGATATAAATGGGCCAATATTAATAATTCAAAGGCAAACGTTATGCTGTAGGCTTTAAGACAATATAGGAGTGTGCATTATGAGGAAAATAGATTGGCATGCCGATCTAAATCAACTCGCCGACGAGTTGCCGAAGTTACATAAAAACCTATTTTTCAATCAGGAAGCAGACCAGTTTTATACCAGAATAAGAAAACTAAAAGACCGTGTAGATCATATGAATATCTACACGATCGTTATGGAGATTGCCCAAATAGTTGCCGCTATCGGGGATGCGCATACCGTGGTAGCACTGCCACGCCACAACCGGCTGCCTTTTGAATGCTATTGGTTTCAAGAGGGAATTTATATTACACTTACCACGCCAGAATTCGAAGATTTGCTTTTTCATAAAGTAGTTAATGTTGATGGAAATCCCATTGAAGATGTGATTAAACGCTTATCCAGAATCGTATCTTATGAGAACCAAAGTTTCTTAAAGTCTCAAATTCCTGATCATCTTATCTGTGCAGATATGCTTTTCGGTTTGAATATAATAAGCAAGATCGAAACTGTTCGGATCACAGTAGAAAACCAGTACCATGAGCAACGGGATGTCATCCTACCAGTAGTAAAATACGATGAATGGAAACCCGACGCTTTGTATGAAAAGGCAATGGCGTATGAGGAACTACCGCGCTATAGAAAAAACAAAGGTAAATATTTCTGGAGTGAATTCGATCGCGAGAAAAAGGTGTTATACATCAACTACAATAAGTGTCAGGATATGCCAACGCTTACGGTCAGAGACTTTTCAACCCAACTCACAAATGATATTGAAAGCAATGCCGATATACAAAAGTTAGTCATCGATCTTAGGAATAATGGCGGGGGAAATTCCGAGCTTTTTAAAGACTTTATGAAATGGCTCAGCATCTATAGCAGGCTAAATCGCCGGGACAAGCTATTTGTAATTGTTGGAAGAGATACGTTCTCTTCCGCTTTACTAAATACCTATTATTTGAAAAGAAATACACATGCGTTGTTTTTGGGTGAGCCAACTGGTGGCATGCCCAATCATTATGGTGAGGTGAAGTATTTATCCCTTAGCAGCTCCGGACTTTATATAAGATATTCTACTAAATATTATGAACTTGATGATGATAAACGTCTCCCTTCGTTTATGCCGGATGTGGAATTTCCCGTAAGGTTTAAGGATTATATCCAAAATGTAGATCCCTGTTTTGCTTGGATCACTGAGGAAGATTAATGACCAAGTAATAATGAATGCGGACATATGTTTAATAAAAGATACCACCTTATAAATATAAAAACACAGCCTGTCCAACAGTGCTGTGTTTTTTGGTAAATAAGCTTATTGACTTATCACAGCCGCTGAATTATCCTGAACAACTACATCGTCGACAAAGCAGGTGTTATCAGTTTTCCCAGCGTTTTACCTGACAATAGGCCCAGAGAACATACAGGCCAAAAGTTATAAAGGTTAAGATCATAATTAGAATCCAGTGACATAAGAAACCAATCCCGGTGCCGGTGAAAGCAAGCTGTCGGCTGCATACATATGTATTTGAGGCAATCCATCTTTGTTGTGCCGAATATGCCCAGGGGAAGAATAATCCTCTGACTTGTGTTCCGGATTCACCATATAAATTTATTGAAACTTCTTTCCAGAGGGAGTTTGAAGACGTTATTCAGAGTGGGTTTATGGATACTTAAAAGAAAAGTATAAGGGTGGAGTTTGGCATTGCGGGGATAAGGGACGCGATGTAGTTTTAAAAAGCTATTTTATATTTACGGTCTGGAAAAAAACTTATGTTACTTGGACATATCTGGCAGCATATCGCGGCTGCCGACAATATAACCAAGATTATTATGCAGCTTGAGATTCAATACGGTCATGACAGACAGGCTTTGTGGCGTTGCTAGAAGACGGGATTGCCCTGCAGTGTTGCAGTGGCAATCCCGTCTTTAGGCTATTTATAATCTGTTTGGCTTGTACCTGTATTTTACTAAGTAGCCCACTACACAATAAGTGGATCGCTCCCTGCTTTTGTAGTCATTAGTAGATTGAAATGAGCTTGGTTTAATTTTGCGACTGAAATATAATCGCAGAAACTCGCTTTACAGATTCAGACGGATAGACGCTAGAAAAGCCAGAAGTGGAGTAGAACAGATCATAGAAAAATAAGAAAAGAAGTATTGCTGTCTGATTTTGGGAACTTTGTCTTAAAATGAGACATAGTCTTTGCAGGATTTATATTATAAATAGCGAAACATAGCAAAAATAAACAAAAATAACATAATTTATAAATATAAATATAATGTTTTTGTTAGTTTATCTTAGTTGTAGATGGTATAACTCTTGCGAGTGAATATGTAAGAGTTGATAAATATAACAATCCTCGCTGTTAGGCATTGGGTTTCGAATGACTGAGAAATAATTGTAGCTGATTGATTAAAAGGTACGTTGGTGACACCGAAGTCCCGGCTTTAGGTTGTCGTCAACGTGCCTTTTTTGTTTTACCTGAACATATGCTAATCTCCGGCCGCCAACTGATAACTGAACGTATCTGTTTGGATATGGCAGCAATATGGATGATCAATGGGGGGGAGGAATTAGTAGGACACATTAACACAATAAACAAGGAGGTGTAAGAAATTGAGTTGCGCCGCCCAGCAAGCCGCAACGCCGGTTGTTGAGGCAGGTATGTATCAGAACTCATTATCCAAGGCGTATCTATGCGGAATGAAGAAAGGATGATTCTGTGAAAAAATTTGCATATCCCCAAAGCATAAAAGTTATCTGTTTTTTTACGCTGGTTTGTCAGGCGGCGGGCATCCCCGTCCTGGCTGCTCCTCCCGACAGCGGCAGCGCCTTGGAGAGCGTTAAACCGCCGGCGGTTCAGATGCCGGCCATCAAACCGCCTGAAATCATTGTTGAGGACCAGCAACTGCCGTCCGATACCGACAGTCAGCAGAAATTCCTGGTCAAAGCTTTCCGTATCACCGGCGAGTCACCCCTGCCGGCCGAAGAATTGACAAACCTCATTGACAGTGAAGCCGGTAAGGAAATCACCCTGGGCGATCTCAACAAACTGGCCAACCGCATTACCCAGCACCTTCGCCAGCAAGGCTATCTTGTTGCTTTTGCCTACATACCGCCGCAGGAAATCAAGGACGGCATCCTTGAGATGCGCGTCGTCCCCGGGAAATACGGCCAGGTTAAGGTAACCGGTACGGCCCGTTTTAACCAGGAACATCTGAAAGACATGCTGTTTTGTGCTAAACCGGGCCTGCTGATCACCAAAGGACCACTGGAAAGAGCGCTTTTACTGATCAACGACTTGTCCGGCGTCAGCTTCAAAGCAACCCTCACACCGGGTGAAACCGCCGGCACTGCGGACTTAGTCATCGCCGCGGCCGACACAGCCCCAATAAGCGCGATCTTGTTTGCCGATAACTGGGGCAACCGTTACACCGGCCGGACCCGTTACGGTACGCAGATCAGCGTAAACAATTTCGCCGGCAACGGCGACGCCTTTATTCTGGGTGGACTGTCCACCTTCGACGGCATTAATGATTACAATTTCGGCTACAGCGCCCCTCTCGGCCACAACGGGGCCAAACTGGACGTCAAATACTCCCATGTAGGCTATACTCTGGGTGAAGACTTCGCCGATATGGGGGCGACCGGCCGGGCCGCCATCATGAGCTACTCTGTGAGCTACCCCCTTGTCCGCAGCCGTACCTTTAGTCTCTATGGAACCCTGGGCTATGACAAGAAACATCTGCAGGACGACCTTGACACCTTCAGCACCCACTCGCCCCGCAGTAGCAGTCTCTGGAATCTCGGCCTGACCGGAAATTTCGCCGACAACTGGCTGGGGGGCGGCGCGAACGCTTTCGGTTTGACTCACTACCGGGGTAATCTCAGCTTTAAGGATGACATAGCCTTGGCAATTGATGACGCCACTGCCCAAACAGACGGGAACTTCAGCAAAACAGTGCTTACCTACCAGCGGCAGCAATACATAGCGAACAACCTCAACTTCAACGTTAATTTCACTGGCCAGTTGGCGGATAAAAATCTGGACTCCTCGGAGAAACTGTTTCTTGGCGGGGCTGACGGCGTCCGGGCTTACCCGCAGGGAGAGGCCTCCGGTGACCAGGGCTACAAATTTACCGGCGAATTCCGCTGGCGGCTGCCTGGTCTGTCAGGCGAGACAAGTAATCTTTATTTAAATACTTTCTATGATTATGGCAATGTAATGATTAATAAGCGCCCCTACAGCACGGGCGATAACCGGCGAAGTCTGATGGCGACAGGCCTGGGACTCATGTGGGCGAGGGACCGCGATTTAGCCGTCCGTATGGACTACGCGTGGAAGCTTCACAAAGAAGCGACGGATACCGACAATAACGGACGATTCTGGCTGCAAGGCGTGAAATATTTTTAAGGAGGTTTAAAGTATGCAAAGAACATGGAAACGGCGCTGGCTGCGCGTAACGAAAACACTTCTGTCACCGGTGGCAGCCGGCCTGCTTATCTTTAGCAGCTACAGCATGGCGTTGGCCAACCCGACCGGCGCTGCGGTAACGAGCGGCGCGGCTGCCATCAGCACGAGCGGCAGCACCCTGACTGTCAATCAAACCACCAATAAAGCCGTCATCAACTGGCAGAGTTTCTCGATCGGCAACGGTGAGACCGTGAATTTCATCCAGCCGGGAGCGACTTCCATTGCATTAAACCGGGTTATTGGCAATGACGCCTCAGCTATATACGGTACTTTGAACGCCAACGGCAAGGTGTACCTCATCAACCCCAACGGTATTCTGTTTGCCAAAGGGGCGCAGGTCAACGTGGGCGGGCTGGTGGCTTCGACCCTGAACCTGTCGGACAGCGACTTCTTAAGCGGCAGCTACACCTGGCAAAAAGGCGGCAGCGGCGGTGCGGTTATTAACCAGGGCACGATCAGTGCTGCCAATGAGGCAGTGCTCATTGGTCCTAAAGTAGCAAACGAAGGCGTAATTGCCGCGAAAGTGACCGGCCTGGCGGCGGGGAACAAAGTCAGCCTGGACTTTAGCGGCGACCAGCTTTTAAGCGTCACAGTCGACACCGGCGCAGCCGGCGGCAGCGCGGTGAACAGCGGCGCCATCACGGCCACGGGTGGCCTGGCGGTTATGAGCGCCGGCACAGCGGACGCGCTGCTGGGGACAGTAGTCAACAACAGCGGCGTGATCCGGGCGCAAAGCGTAACGAACGCGGGCGGCGTCATCCGGCTGGAAGGCGGCACGGTGACGAATAGCGGCGTATTGGACGCCAGTGGCAAAGCCAGCGGTCAGACAGGCGGCACAGTCAAAATGCTGGGCGATACCATTACCCTAGCCTCCGGCTCAATAATTGACGTATCAGGCGATGCTGGCGGCGGCACGGCTCTCATTGGCGGAGCCTATCAGGGCGGCGACAGCGAATATACCGCCACCACAACCACTGTGGAAAATGGGGCAACCATTAACGCTGACGCCATTACTACCGGCAACGGCGGCCAGGTAGTGGTCTGGGCTAATGATACAACAAACTATGCCGGGATCATCACGGCCCGCGGCGGCAGTGTGAGCGGCGACGGCGGCAATGTGGAGACCAGCGGCAAACAGACATTAAAGATTGACGACAGCGCCGTGGTGAATACCTTGGCAGCTAACGGCAAGACCGGCAACTGGCTGCTTGACCCGACGAACTTCACTATCGCCTCCACCGGCGGTGATATGACCGGGGCGGCACTGAGCGCCAAGCTCAATACGACAAATGTTGAAATCAAGAGCAGCGAAGGCAAAAGCGGTACCAACGGCAATATTAATGTCAATGATTCCGTTAGCTGGTCAGCGGATACCACGCTGACGCTAACAGCTGACAATAACATCAACATCAACAAAGCTGTTACGGCCACAGGCGGCAATGCCGGGCTGACTCTGACCGCGACCGGCGGCGACATCAATATCAATGCGCCGGTCACCCTGAGCGGAGTCAATGCGGCGCTGAATATGACCTACGACGGCGATTATAACATTCTCACCAAGGCCAGCTATAGCGGCGCAGTGCTGGACAGTAAGGGCAATCCGATAGCCAATACTGACACCAGCGGCGGCGTGTACGGTAGTATTACTCTCGCCGGGAGTAATGCCAGCCTGAATATCAATGGCAATGCCTATACGCTGATTCATAGTATGAGCCAACTAGATGCGCTCGACGGCTATAATTCGGTCATTGGTAGCGGGACAGCAAGCACACTCACCGGCTACTATGCCTTGGCGCAGGATTTGGATATCAGCGACACAATCTATACCAGTGCCCCAATATCCACCTTTAACGGGACATTAACTGGACTGGGACATTCCATCAGCAATCTTACCATTACTTCTACAAAGGGCTACTTGGGTCTGATAGGAACGACAAATAGCAGCAGCCTACTTCGCGACATAGGATTACTGAATGTGAAAATATCTGCCGGAGGCAGCTACGCCGGGGCATTAGTGGGTTATAATCAGGGAAATGTGAGTAATGCCTATAGTACGGGGAGTGTAACCGGAAGCAATGTTGGAGGACTGATTGGCTACAACATCGGAACTGATAGTAATCCTTTGATAGTCAGGGACTGCTACTCTAATGCAACGGTGTATGGTAGAACTTCGGGGGGCTTGATTGGAAAGGCCGCCTACACGAATGTGTATAATTCTCATGCAACTGGAGCAGTAAGCAGCGATGCCGGATATTCTGGCGGCTTGATTGCACAAACTGACAATGTAAGTGTTTACAATTCATATGCTACAGGCAACGTTACCGGCGCTGTAAACGCGGATGGCACAGCGAATAGCTATCTTTCATATGCAACCTATCTAGGGGGGCTTATCGGATACGCTAAAGGAGCAACCAATAATATTTATATTGATAGCTGCTTTGCTACCGGCAAAGTAACCGGCTTTACTGCTCTTGGAGGCCTTTTAGGTTATATCTCAATTACGGACACTAACGATAAAAACTACGTTATTACTAACAGCTATCATACAACCGGTGATGTAATCGGTAATATGCCATCATCCACTTCCGGTACTCTCTATGACGGTATCGGCGGTTTAGTAGGCTATTATACCGGATACTACAAGGGCACTAATTCACTGATAATATCCGATTGCTATGCTACTGGCGCTGTTAAGTATTCCGGGTATTATGGCAATTATGCCGGCGGTCTTGTTGGCAACATTGTTTATAAAGCCTCTATCACCGATTCTTATGCAGTGGTGGACGTAAGTGGTGGAAGCTATCTAAATTCGGGAGGATTTGGCGGCTTAGTAGGTGCCGCTAGCTCCCTAACTACGATCACTAATTGCTACGCTGGCGGCAAAGTCTCAGGTGCCCGATCGGTTGGCGGCTTAGTGGGTGCCAATAGTGGAGTAATTACTAACAGTTATGCTAGCGGGAATGTAAGTGGTTTTGGCAACAATCTTGCTGGAGTTGGTGGCCTAGTCGGAACAAACACCTTTGTAGGATCTATAATTGGTTCTTATGCCACCGGTGATGTCAGCGGTGCAGGCGGTAGTGCCAGCGGCGGTCTGGTAGGCTCCAATGCAGGCAGAATTGATAGGTCTTATTCCTCCGGTGGTGTAAATGCTCCTAACAGCTATACCGGTGGCATAGCCGGGATTAATTTTGGTGGCGGCATCATTACTGACAGTTACTATAATGCAAGCCTTAATAGCAGTTTGGATCAGACAAGCGACTATATTCCTCCGGGACAAACCGCAGGTATGGTGGACGGAGGCGGTGGCCTGACGGAGTTGCAAATGCGTGATGTCCAATATTACGCCAACGGCACCATCGACCAGGTAACGGCCACCCGGGCCGCGGCACAGGTGGCGGCCGGCGATCAGCAGGCCTCACTGCAGCAAATCAACGCGCAGGCCGTGCAGACAGCCGGTCAAATGAGCGCGCCCGCCACCGACCCGCTGCAGAATCTGACGGCCGGGCTTACTCCGAAGGACCTGTTGCAACTGCCGGGAATGCGGCCTGAAACTCTGCTGGATACCGGCTCGGCCCGCATTCAGTCGGTGGAAGTCAATGGTATCGGGTATCAATTGGAAGAAGACGATAATCAAAACAGTTAAGGTAGGAAATGTTGAAGCAAATCCAAGTTCGTATTTTCTTGGCGGCTTAGTCGGACAAGTTTCTGAAGGTGCAACAGTATCCGATTCCTGGGCGGACGTAAACGTATCCGATGGTGACTATATCGGCGGTTTGGTTGGCAGAAATTACGGACGATTATCCGGGGAGCCGCCTATAGCAATGTGACCAGCCAGACTAGAGACCATTTGGGCACGATCGTTTATGGTACAGATGCCGGGGGATTAGTCGGGCAAAATATTGGCATAATTTAGAGACTCAACGGCCAGCGGCTCTGTAACTGTCAATAATGTGGGCGGAATAGTCGGGAATGTTTATGGAGGTTCAGTGACCAATTCTTATCGGAATGTCGACTCCACCCGGTCAAAGCGATGATTTTGGAACAATCAAGGATGGCGTATCGCCGATATTATCAAACAATCAAGGCCTGACCAATTTACAGTTCCGCGACATTCAATATTACCTCGACGGTACCATTGGCTAGGTAATGGCCACCCGTGCCGGTGCGCAGGTGGCGGCGGGTGATCAGCATGCCTTGCGGCAGCAAATCAGTGCGCAGGCCGCTCAGAATATCAGCCAAATGAGCGCTCCTGCCGCCGATCCCCTGCAGGAGTTTACTGCCGGGCTTACGCCGGACGAGCTGTTGAAAGCGCCGGGACTGAGATCTGAAACTCCGCTGAATGCCGGTTCGGCCCGTATCCAGTCAGTGGAAGTCAACGGCGTCGATTATCAACTGGAAGAAGAGGAGTAAGCCTGAGGTCAGGCTGCTCCGCCGGTTGGTAGAGGTACTTAGCAGGTACGGATATAACAAAATAAAAGCTTATTACTCGTTGAGGAGGACTAACATGCTTACCAATTTTTTACCACATGCAATTGACTACGGTATTATCGGCATTTTGGTGGCAATGAGTGTACTCGTTGTCGCGATCGCGGTGGAACGCTACTCTTTTTACCGGCGTATCCGTATTGCCGATTTTGAAGATATTAAATCGTTAGAACTCACCCTGACTGAAAAGCTGTTTGTCATCGCCTCGGTGGGGAGCAATGCTCCCTACCTGGGGCTTTTAGGCACTGTGCTGGGGATTATGCTGACCTTTTACAATATGGGCACCGATGCAGCCATGGATACCGGCAAGATTATGACCGGTCTGGCACTGGCTCTCAAGGCGACCGCCGTGGGATTGGTAGTGGCGCTGGTGGCGGTTGTGCTGTACAATGCCCTGCTGAGAAAAGTAAAAGTATTAATGCTGGAATGGGAGATTGCCAATGGACGAAAAACCGTTTGAAACTATGAATGTGATTCCCTTCGTGGACATCATGCTGGTGCTGCTCACAATTGTTTTGGTTACGTCCAGTTTTATTGCCAACGGGACCATTCCGGTCAATCTGCCGCAGGCTACCCAAACCGTTATAGAAGCCGACAAGGCCTCGGTGATCGAACTTGGTAAAGCCGGCGATCTTTACTTTAAAGGTAAAGCAGTTACGCTGGACAATCTTAAGGCCGAACTCCAGCCACTGGGGCGGGACACCAGTCTTATCATCCGGGCGGACAGGGATATCACACTGCAGCATTTCATTGACGTGGCCGACATCTTAAAGCAAATGAACTTCAAAAAAGTCGCGGTGCAGACCAAGACTGGAACGTGACCAGGAAAGGAGGCAGTAAGGTTTGATGCTAGGAAAAATCAACTTTTATCACGGGCTTGCAATTTCTTTGCTTTTACATGCAAGCCTTGCCTTGCCTTTTCTTTTTTCTCTCTGGCACATACCCGAACCGGATAGAAGTGAAAAGCTGAATATTGAGCTTTTCGGCATGGTTTCCACCCGGCAAATGCAGGAAATGCGTGCGGGCAACGAAGTTCCCCGGCCAACGCCGCAGGCTGCGCAGGCTGAGAACAAGCCGGTCGTCAAAAATGATGATCAATATCGGACGGTAACGACAGAGAGTCCGGTGAAGGTGGGGAAAGAGGAAGAGGCGGTTCCCGTATTAGCTCCCGCCAATGAGGGGGACAGAATGGAGCGAAAGCAGCAAAGGATACAAACGTATTCGATGGCTGATCTTCTTAGAAGCTATGTGGCCAAGGTAACCAGGCAAATTCAGGGAAATCTCGTGTTTCCCAAAGAAGTCAGGGAAAATGATGTGGAAGCCGTTTCGGTCATCGCGTTTACCATTACTCCCAGCGGCAATATAAGGGAGGATTCACTGCGAATAAAAAAGAGCAGCGGCTATAGTGCCCTGGATGCCAGTGCGTTGCAATCGGCGCGAGCCAGTGCACCGTTTGAAAAGCCGCCGATGGAAATTGACATAGCGATCGGCGTATCTTTTGAACGTTGACAAGTTTTAGAGGCGAGCTAAACGGATATGCCGACAAAGCTTACGGATAAGAAGAATGACAATAAAAAAGGAAAAGGAGTAGGATTACTGCTATGAATAAGGAAATTTTCGCCGACGGCGTTAGTGCCGTCCATGTTACCGGCAATCTTGTACGCATTGACCTGCTGACAGTGCAGCCGCACCTTAAAAGTGACAATGGTCAGCCTGTAATTGAAGTCAATCAGCGAATCATCATGCCGTTGGAAGGGTTCGTCCAGTCGCTGGCGGTGCAGCAGAACATTGTCAAGCAGCTTGTCGCGGCTGGGGTGCTGAAACAAAATGCGCCGGAGGCGGAAATGGGAATGTAAATGTAAATAATAGGCGTTTCATCCCTAGCAGACTTCGAAGAGAAGCCAGTCTTGGCTATCTACAAGTGCTGGTTCGGATTTCCCATCTCTCTGTCTGATCAGATGGAGCAGACGATCATATTGGTTATTTAGATAAAAAAGCAAAAGGGACGGTTCTCTTGCTACCTGCCAAACGGTAGTATAAGAACCGCCCCGATGCTTACGTCCAAGTGACAACGAAGAATTATTGTATCTCAGAGTCACTATTTCTCGCCATGGGAACATTTAAATTATACAAAAGTGTCTGCAGTCCCTCCTACAGCATCGAATCACAACCACGGCACAAATCAATATCATACCTGCCTCTGGCAATCTTTTCACGAATAGCTCGGTACTTCTCCCCATGCCAAACATCGCCGACTGTCTCGGTTGTTAAATCACCTAAAGTCATAGTTCCTAAAGCATCATTGCAGCACAAGCTGACTTTACCGTCAGGACGGACAACCATTTGGCGGAAAGGTAAGAAGCAACCATAATTCAAAGTTGCAATATTTTCCTGCTTTCGGTTAGGCGCCTGGCCGCCCCGGGTACTGAGAACGTCATTGAGCTTTCTTAGACGTATTCTTACTTTATCAAGATATAGTTTGTTATTACGGCAATAGTTGTGGATGGCTTTTACAGGAGTAATTAATCTTAAACGGTCATTGTAATTATCAATATACATTCTATCCAGATGTTTCATAATACCCAGGAATTTTTCCAGTGTAAGTAACGTTCCGTTGGTATACAAATACAGATGATTATTGGGAAGCTGTTCTTTGGCAATTCGGGCCAGGTCGACTATCCGCTCATCCAGAAAAGGTTCATTATTAGAATATAGCCCTACAGAGCCGGAGTAATTTAAGTCTTTGAGCTGCTGTAAAATGGAAATAAACAGATCCTGGTCCATTAGCCTGAACTCCCGGGTATCGGCGTTCTTGTTTACCGGACAGAAAGAGCAAGTGCTGTTACAGCGGTTGAGGGTTTCGATCTCAATTGTATGGAATAGCGGGTAATAGCCCGTATCTTTATAAATATTGTGATAGTCAGTCACTGCCTGAGTAATTCTTTTTTCATATTTTCTCCGTTTTAAGTTCTCCCGCCAAGAATGTATCTTTGGGAAATGACTTTTAAAATAATATTTGAAGATGTTTTCGTAATTAATGAGCATATTAGAAATCTCCTTCTGTAGCCACGCGTGATGTTAAATCAATATATTTATTGTAACATACTAGATATAAATGGAAAGCCTGTTTAACTTTAAATCTTTAAAAATTGCAGTCTGGCGGAAACACTGACGGGTTCTGCTATCGTGTTTTCCTGTTGTATCTTGATACTGTAGCAACGCACGAATGTGATCGCATGTGTAGGGGAGATTAATCCTGCACACGCGGTCCTTTTTAATTTCTCCTGTAAAATTCCCTTCACGGGAACTTGCAGGAGGGCATAGAGAACCTCCGACTGTAAAAAAAGAGGGTAACTTGATGTGGGATTTTAGCGAATCGGCCGGCGCATTTCCCGCCGGTTGCGTATTAACTTTGAGAATCTCAATTCGCGTAAAAAACGCTTGACATCCATTCTTCTGTTCGGTATGATAGGAACAATGGATGATATATTCAATATGAATATATCAAAGAATAAAAGAAATACTTAAAGAGTAAAGCGAAATTTTCATTACAAACATAAGGAGGATGGAACATGAAAGTTGGCATCTATGGTTCGTCGTTCAATCCAATCACTAACGGTCATCTTTGGACAGCAAATACGGTAGCTGACAGGCAAAAACTGGCTAAGGTTATTTTCCTGCCTTCCTCCAGTAAACGAATGGATAAAAGCATAACCACTCAGGATTTTCACCGTCTCGAAATGTTAAAATTAGCGATTGCCGGCAATGAAAAATTCGAATACAGCGATTATGAAATGAAGGCAAATGTAGGAACATATTATACTTACTACACCATGGAATATTTTAAAAAACTGTACCCCTCTGCCGAAGTGTTTTTTATCATGGGCGCCGATTTATTAAAAGAAATTCCTGACTGGAAATACAGCGAGGAATTAATTAAAAATAATCGTTTCATAGTAATGGAACGAAATGACATCAATATGTACAGAGTAATAGCCGGGAGTGTGCTTTTGCGGCGGTATGAACAACAATTTATTCTGATGGGGAAGGGAATTGTCAATGAAATAAGCTCCAGTTATATCCGGGAAGAATTTGAATTCGGCGGTGACCCCAGATACCTGCTGCCGGAAGCCGTTTATCAATACATACGGGAAAACCAGGTATATACAATATAAGATTAAGGCCAGGGGAGGAGAACAAATGATAAATAAAAAAATCCAAAAGCAAATTATTACGGAGTTACAGGTAAAACCGGAAATTGAGCCGGCGGAGGAAGTTGGCAGGAGAATCGATTTCCTCTGCAGCTTTCTTAACACCAGCGGCTTAAAAGGCTTTGTCTTAGGTATTTCAGGCGGTCAGGACTCCACCCTTGCGGGTAAATTAGCGCAAGGAGCAGTCCAAAAAGCCGGGGGCGCATTTATTGCCATGAGATTACCCTATGGCACCCAGGTAGACGCCGATGATGTGGAGCTTGCCCTAAATTTTATCAAACCGGATGAAGTTATCCATTTTGATATCAAACCCACGGTTGACGCCCTCTGTTCTACTTATGAAATGGCAGCAGGCAAAGCGTTAACCGATTACCATAAAGGGAATGTTAAAGCAAGGGTCCGCATGGCGGTGCAGTATGCCGTCGCCGGTCAACGCAATATGGCGGTTATCGGCACAGACCACGCCTCAGAAAACGTAACCCGTTTCTTTACCAAATTCGGCGACGGAGCGGCCGATATTTTACCCCTGTTTGGTATAACTAAATTTCAGGGAAGAGCAATGCTGAGAACATTCCCGGGTCATCCGGAGAAAATTTGCGCTAAAAGCCCTACGCCTGATTTGCTTGATGATATCCCGGCCAGACCGGATGAAGAGGAACTGGGCATCACCTATCAGGCGATTGAAGACTTCCTGACCGGGAAGGAGGTAGACGATAAAACCTTCAACCGTATTTATGAGCTGTATGTAAAAGGCAGCCATAAGGCAAGAACGCCGATAACCCCGTATGCTTAAGGAGTGTGATAAGTATAAATGGAACAATTGACAAAAGAGGAGTTTAACGCTCGCCATAATATGAAAGTTGCTACCGATATAGTACTGTTTACAGTACGGGACGAGAGTATTGACAATCCCCGTAAAACCCCGGAACTCAAATTACAGGTGTTGTTAATAAAACGAAAATCGTCAGCCGAAAAAGGCAAGTGGGCCTTGCCCGGCGGAGCGGTGGAAAACAACGAAGATGTCCATACGGCGGCCTACCGCGAACTCAAAGAAGAAACCAATATTGACAATGTCTATATCGAGCAATTGTATACCTGGGGCAAGCATGACCGCGATCCACGGGCTCAGGCAGACCCGCAGAACCGGGCGGTAAGTGTGTCGTATATGGCGCTGGTGGACAGTGAAAAGCTCAATATTCAAGCCGGGGATGACGCCGAGGATGCCCAATGGTTCACAATTGAAGCCAAACTGATCAGCAAGACAGAAAAGCCCCGGATAAGCGGGTTTGATATGGAATATCTTTATGAACTGCATTTAGCCAACACCGCTCATGCTTTTACCAGTCAGGTGATTGTAAAAAGAATGATTGACGGCTCGATAGTGAAGACCGAATTGGCATTCCGGGAATCGCCGATTGCTTTCGATCATGCGCAAATTCTGTACTATGCGCTGGAGAGACTGCGTAACAAAACAGAATATACGAATATTGCCTTCAACCTGATGCCGGAACTGTTTACTCTGGGCGAAATACAAAAGGCGTACGAAGTTATTCTCGGTAAAAAGCTGAATGATTCCAATTTTCGTACCCGCACAATTAAAAACATGGTCATCGAGACAAATCAAAAACGCAAAGAAGGGCAATATCGTCACGGGAAACTCTATCGGTATAATCCCGCATGGTCCCGGGATAACATTTGGTGATTGCTATGCGATTCGGAATTGTACGGAATCCTTATAAACCTCTTGCCGAAGCCTTCCTGGCAAAAATGAGTGCCTGCATAAATTCAGTTGGGGCGGCGGCTGTTCCGTTCTATCCTGACAACGCCATTCCGGAAGTGGATATGGTTATTTCTGTCGGCGGCGACGGCACCATGCTGGCTACTGCCAGACAGGTTAAGGAAATTCCCATTTTGGGAATTAATCTTGGCCATCTGGGATTTTTAACGAATATTGAATTTGATTGCTTAAATGAGAAAGAAAGCTTCGTAAAGCTGAGGCAGACTTTCCTTAAAATCACACAGGGTCGATACAGTATCGACAAGCGGTGCCGCATCGAACCTGTCATTAAAAGAAATAATGAAGAATTTGCCTGTTATACAGCGCTGAACGATGTCGTCGTTAAAGGCGCGATCGCGAAACTAATCAGGCTACGGGTAGCTATCGGGGGAGAAGCTGTGGGCAATTTCCCGGCCGACGGCATCATTATCTCTACGGCAACCGGTTCTACCGGTTACTCGCTTTCCTGTGGCGGGCCCATTATACCACCTGATACCGCTGTCAACATTATTACCCCGATTTCCAGCCATCTGCTTACCGCCCGTCCCCTGGTCGCCGGCAATGATAAAGAAATAAAAATAGTAGCGGAAGCTTATCATAAAAAAGTGCTAGTATCGGTAGACGGGCAAGTGGATAGGGAATTGGCAGCAGGCGATGAAGTAATTGTAAGAAAGGCCAAGTTTACTACCAATTTAGTGCGCATACAAGAAGAAGCCTTTTATCCGCTGTTAGCCAGAAAGCTGAATTGGTCTAATTGTTAAATAGAAGGGAGAATTATATATGACTTTGCCGAAGTTTTATGACCCTTCGTTGGTGGGAACCTTGTATATGCCGCGTAAAGCGGCAATCCGGGCAGCGGTAAACGAAAATAAACATGAATTTAAAGGCGATACTGCCGGCAATCAAACCTCCATTCTGATTATTGATGCGCAAGGCGACTTTTGTTTACCGGGAGGAAGTCTGTTTGTTCCGGGGGCGGTCGAGGATAATACCCGGCTAATTGAATTTTTGTACAGGAATATCGAGCAAATCAAATACCTGGACTTCACCCTCGATACCCACCGGTATGTACAGGTTTTTTTTCCTTTGTTCTGGCGGGACAGTCAGGGAAATCATCCCGAACCATATACCGTAATATCCTATGCCGATGTTGTTGCCGGCAGGTGGATTCCGGCTTTGGCGGCTGAGATAGTACGCGAATATCTGCGTCAGCTTGAAAGTACCGGAAAATACAAATTAACGATATGGGAGTATCATACCGACGAGGGCTCGGTGGGCGGGGCTTTAGCGCCGGCGCTTACCGAGCTGGCTGTTTATCATTCCTTGTTATGGGAGACCGATCCTACGTTTCACCGCAAAGGGTTAAGGGAGTTTTCCGAGTGCTACAGTGTCTTCGGTGAAGAAGTAAGAGCGGTAACCGTTGCCGGCAAACAAGTTTCGCTGGGACAGTATAATGACAAATTGCTGGCGAGTCTGTTAAACAGAGAAAGGATATATGTAGCGGGGCAGGCAGCCAGTCACTGCGTAAAGGCAACGCTGGAAGACATTATCTTTTATGCACAAAATAATCTGTCTAACCCCGTGGAATTCCTTTCTAAATTCTACATCCTTGAAGATTGTATGAGTCCTGTCCCAGCTATTCCCGGTGTTGTGGATTTCCCCCAAATCGCCCGGGCGGCTTTACACAGCTTTGCAGCAGCCGGAATGCAGGTGGTAAAATCCACCGAAGACACGGGCTGTTAACAGAAGAACTGTCTAAAGTCAGGAGGCGTGATGTCGGTAACTCTGTCTCATTGAGCGTTTTATTGGCACCATAAAATATCGGTAGCGAGTTCAATGCTTTCAATAACTTACCTCTTTATATAATTCTTCAGCAGTAGTATACTGGAAGTGCGGTTCATGAGAATTTTCCTGTACAGGCGAATTTAGATAGCTTTTCGCTGCTATTGGAGGAGCGTATGAATATTGCATTTTTCCTGATCCCCAAAAACGAAGTAGTCTACATGCCTCTGAATTCCACGATGCGCCAAGCGCTCGAAAGAATGGAGTACCATCGTTATACTGCTGTTCCGCTTATCGACGAATTGGGTAAATATGCTGGGACTATTACTGAAGGGGATTTCCTGTGGAAGGTGAAAAATACACCTGGATTAACCTTCTTTGATACCGAGCGAATCCTTATAAAGGATATTCCCCGGAGAATGACCAATAATCCGGTGCATATCAATTCTCAAATACAAGATCTGCTCTCATTGGCTATTGCGCAAAACTTCGTTCCGGTAGTTGATGACAGTGGCATATTTATCGGAATCGTTCGTCGTAGGGAAATTATCGAATACTATGCGCAGCTTATCAAAAATTCATCTTCGCATGAATTATTAACAGATTCCCACGATTAAATCTTAAGTGTGATACATAAGTATTTTAAAAAACCCCTGATAAGGACTTTTTATAATGTCCATTATCAGGGGTTATGTTTATTCTAAGGGATTTTGCTTATAATTTAGAACTCTTCTTACTTTCGTCCTTTGCAGGAATTTGCCAAGATCAATAATATATCGCTCGTGCATACCTTCGCCGATTAACTCTTTGTCATCAAAGTCTGATTCTAATAGTAACAGCTTTATAATTAAATTCTTGACAATAATAAAATTATTCTATAATATAACAAAAGAAATGATAATGATAATTGATATCAAGTGTCTAAAAAAATGAAGCGCTTAATAAAGGAGAGATATTAATGAACAGAAGGACAAAGGGACTACTGTTCGGCTTAATCTGCGGAGCAATATCATTGGGAGTAACAAATGATATATATGCAGAAGAACAGGAATTTGATTTTGATGAATATGTTGTGACCGCAAGCCGTATCCCAGTAAAAAAGAATGAAGTGGCAGCCAATGTTACCGTTATCGGAAAAGAAGAAATCGAAAAGGGTGCTTATAGTAAAATATCTGATATTTTGACCAGAAATAATGTAACGATGGGAACAAGTAGTGTTGCTTCTTACCCGATTATTAATGGCGATGATCGTGTTCTTATCATGGTGGATGGTCGAAAAATGAATTGGTCGCATTATGTCACCAATGGAAGCTTTAATGGCCTGAACATTGATAATATAGCCGTAAAGAATATTGAACGTATTGAAATTGTGCGCGGTCCCAATTCTTCCCTATACGGCAGTGCTGCTGTCGGGGGCGTTATTAACATCATTACAAAACAGGCAAAAGAAAACAATACTATACTAACAACCGAATTTGGTACATGGAATTCGCAGCGATATGCCTTAACAACAGAAGGCGTCGAGAAGGATATCAGCTATATATTTACATATGATAAACAAAAGCGAGATAATTTTGATTATAAAAATCCAAAAACAGGACAAAATAGAGAATTTAATTCCAGTGAGATTGATAAAGAGTATACAAACTTACGTATAGATAAACAACTTGGTAATGACGATGAACTTTCTTTGACAGTAGAAAGTATGGAAAGTAATGGTGGCTTTGGTCTTTGTTTGAGGGATGTGGATACTGGTGTTGTCTATAATCCGGATACGCGCAGAAAACTTTCCGATTTTAATGTCGCGTTGACCTATTCATGGAATAAAGACAAGGGTGCAGCAAATAGTTTTCGTATTTATCAAAATAATAGTGAAGCAACTACCCATTACTCTACTAGTCTTTATAAATATGATGTTAAAGCAACTGGGGCGGAATGGCAGCAAAGCTGGATGGTAAATGAGAAATCTTCCTTGGTTGGTGGCGCCGAGCTTCGCAAGGACCAATCTAAAGAACTAACCAGCGGTACAAATTTAAAAGGTGAGATTACAACGAGTGCGTTATTTGTAGAAAACCGTTTGAAGTTAAAGAATGATTTGGCTTTAACATTGGGCAGCCGCTATGATCACCATAGTACGTTTGGGGGTGATGTTACTTCCCATATATCTCTAAATAAAGCGTTATCGCCAGAGACAAATGTGTATGTATCCTGGGGGCAGGCTGTTAAAAACCCGAGAATACTAGATTTATATGCCAATACACCATCCTGGCTGGGAAATAAAGATTTAAAACCGGAAACGGCTGATACCATTACAATCGGGATGGATACAAAACTAGATGGGAAAACAACGTTGCAGTCCAGTATCTATAAAAGCGATTTGAAAAATGCAATAGCATGGCAGAGTAATGTAGTTGGAAGCCAAGGGATGTACGTCAATATTAACCGTGAAAAAAGGCAAGGATTAGAATTAAATATAAAGAGACAATTGTCTGATCAGTGGAATGTGAATGCAGGGTACTCTTATTCAAAAGTGGAGAAACAAAATGGTACAGATGCCTATGCTTTAGATCTCTTAAATACTCGTCCTAACGGTTATTCTCTAGGCGTTCAGTATAAGCAGGATAAATGGGATGCCGGCTTAATGATGCTGGCAGCAACCGGGCGCAGTGAGAAAGCATATACCTCAGATTCGTATCTAACCTTGGATATGAACCTGCGTTATCAGGCTGCAAAGGATACAATGGTGTACTTGAAAGGCTATAACCTGACTAATGAAGCTTATGAAATGGTTAGCTATTCTACTACTGCGCCGGGAAAATATCCAATGGCAGGGAGAAGCTTTGTCATTGGAGTGGAGCAACGTTTATAAGTTTTATATCAGGGATACTTATCAAAGGGGAACTTATATATAAATTAAATAGGTACTGTCCACAGTAGAGTGAGCAGTACCTATTTAATTTTAAGAGCATTTCTATAATCATTAAAAAAGTTCTTACTTAAAGATGTCATATAAAATGCTTTTATGTACGGTAAGGAGAATTAAGCATAATGGTGAGTAACCTAAATAGGTGGTATGCATTTCATAAATGGACTAGCTTAATATGTTCAATTTTCTTATTGATTATGTGTATTACGGGGTTGCCTTTGATTTTTCTTGAGGAAATCAATGATTTATCTAGTGTATATAATCAGCCGGTGCCTAGGATGTCGAGCAATAATTATCCTTTCCATGTTGAACAGATGGTAACATCTATTCAAAAAAACTATCCACGTGAGAAGTTCTATTATATACATTTTGAAGATGAAAAAAATCATATTATTGTTGGTTTAACCCCTTCTCAAATGTCGTACAGCAATGTATCTCATAGACTTGTATTTAATACTAGTACTGCTCGAGTAACAGAAGAAATTACATCCGTTACCCGATCCAATTTTTTAGGTTTGATAAAGGGACTGCACCATAATCTAATGGCTGGGACAAGAGGAGAAGTAGCTCTTGCTGCCATTGGTCTTTTATTCCTAATAGCCTTACTATCAGGTATGGTACTATATGGTCCTTTTTCTAAAAGGTCGTCTTTTGGCACTATTCGCCAATTAGGGGCTCCACGTCTTATGTGGATGGATTTACACAAAATGTTAGGTGTCAGTGTTTTAATATGGATCTTCGTGGTTAGCCTTACGGGTGTTCTTCTAACTATGCGTGGACCAATTTATCATGCATGGGCAAAACCCGTGATAGATGGAGCATTGATATCTTACCAAGGAAAGCCTCTGTCCGAAAAGCTAATTCCCCTTCAACAGGTGATAAATACAATTCATAGAAACATGCCGGGAGAAAAGATTGATCTCATTACCTACCCAGGTCAACGGGGAAACCCTAGTCCTTATCATTACTTCGTGTGGACACAAGGTATGACTCCTTTGACTGAACATTTATATACACCAGTCTTAGTGGATGCTGAAACCGGGGAGATAACTACCGTAGTGAAGCGTCCTTGGTATGCTGCTATCGTAGGTTTTGCATATCCATTACATGTGGGTAACTACGGTGGTTTACCCCTTAAAATTCTTTGGGCCTTATTTGATCTTCTTACTATTGGTATGCTAACAAGTGGGATATACGGATGGTTTATTAGAGATAAGAAAAATACGCCTTGCCCAGTACACGAGAAGCATACCGAAATTCCTCAATATACTCGTTCTTCTCGCCAAATTTGGGGATTTCCCATAGGTATTGGTATTATGACAATTATTGGACTAATAAGCTCTTTAATGGGGATAGGTGCCTGGCGGTGGATATCGTGGATAAACCTTACTCTGCCAATAGTCATTGCTGTCTGGTTCGGATTTACCAATTGGAAGAGCAGGCGATGAAGAATATCAATATAACGCTAAAGCATTCCCGCATTGAACTTCGATGTATTTGATTCATGTTGAGTTATTAGATACTAGGGTTAGCAGATATTCTTTAGTGTGCTTTTTTGACTCCGTTCATACTGAAACCGTAGAATTTATCCTGTAACTAACCCGCACTAAGACTCCTGCCTCTAGAAGCGGGGGATAAGTGCGGGTTAATTCCTGGATAAGGGCGACTAAACTTCAGGTGGGGGTAAAACCCCACCTGAAGCTAAGTCTACTTTATAAAATTTCAGCAGCGCCGGGAGGCCTTGTTTAAGGAAAAAAACGGCCGGTTTGAACCGGGAGGACCGGCGCAGTCTGCGGTTGTACCTGACATTATCAGGGGCTATGTTTATTCTAAGTGGTTTTGCTTATAATTTAGGAACTCTTCTTTGCTTCCGTCCTTTGCAGGAATTTGCTAAGGTCAATAATATATCGCTCATGCGTACCTTCGCCGATTAGCTCTTTGTCATCAAAAGCTTTGACAGCGAAAGTCAGCTTTTTGCCGGTAATCCCGGTAAGTTCGGCAGTGGCCCGAACCTGCATGCCCACAGGAGTTGCCGCCAGATGCTTGACTTTTAGGTCAGTTCCTACTGTTGCCATACCTGCGGGTAAGTGCGGGTCGACGGCTGACAGGCAGGTGCCTTCCATAAGGCCTATCATAGCAGGTGTCGCATATACTGCTACGCCGCCGCTGCCGTATTTTATTGCTGTGTTGTCGCTCATAACCTGTTCTGTTTTTTCGGCTTTCATACCGATATGTAGATTGTACTCCATGTTGACTCTCCTTTACTATTGATTAGTACTCAAATAGTATTTGTCCGCCACCTCTCATTATTCCTGCTAAATAGGACAGTCAGCTATAGCGAAAGCTAAACCAGCCTGAATCGAATAGATCAGTAAGATGGAAGGACTAGAGCAGGTTTTCTTGCTTCTTTGTTAACAAATAGCTAGGGAATCGAATGGTCAGAATCTCTTGACACCCCGCCAACATAAACTAAAAGGACGGCTGAGTAAGAACGCCGTCCTTTTGGTTTAACTATTGAAATTATTTATTGATAAAAGAACAGGAAGTTAGCCACTACAATGACCAGTAGGGCGCCTGCCATGGGAATGGCGGTGCGTTTTACGACATCAAACGGCGATACACCGCCCATACTGGAGGATACCACGATAACGGCCGTTATCGGGGAAATGGCTCTGGCGGCGCTGGCGGCAAAATGCATCGGCAGCAGCATAACTACCGGAGCAACCGACATCTTTGCGGCGACCGTAGGAGTTAACGCCGCAAAGGCAAAAAACGGTGCGTTGCCGGAGCCCATGACTACCGAGGCTATAGCTATAATGCCTACCATAACGATAATCATACCGGCTGCGCCGAAACCGGAGGCTTGCGCCGTAGAGATAATGGAATCAATGGTGCCAATTGTGACAAGGCCTTTGGCAAAGGTTTCACCGGCTACAATCAGGGTGATAACATTGGCCATCTGCATTCCTAACCCGTCAAAAAAAGACTGGATGTCATTAAGTACCTTTTTGCCATCACGCAAGCGGATATATTCAAAAATCATACCGATGGCCACGCCAATAAACATGGCCTTGATAATGTCCATTTTGATCCAGGTAATCCACAGGCTGCTGAAAATTAGTATTAATGCTAAGGGCAAAGCCGGCAGTATGGCGTAAATCATCGGCGGGATGGTTTCGTCTGTTTCCGCTTTCGCTAATTCGGAAGGCTGCACAATATGGCCATCGCGTTTATCAAACCATTTCTGGACGACATAATGCAAGATGGCCACTATCGGTATGACAACGGCGGCAATCGGAATTTGATAGTTGGTCCAATAGAGTACCGGATCAATGCCGGCAGTATTAGCTGATAAAATAGTGCCGGTATCGCTGGGGCTCCAGTCCAGACAGAGGGTTGTGGCGATAACGGCAGTGGCTGACAGACGGCTGACTCCCAGACTGACAAGTACCGGGAATACGGTAACCATCAACAGCATGGCTAAGCCGGAGGCGCTGTTAATGCATAAACCCAGCAGCATGCCGAGCACCCAGGCGCCAGCCATAACGAGATAAGGGGAACGAAACGCCAGTAATGGTCTAATGGTCAGTTTCACCAAGGCTTTGCTGGCGCCGATATGGTCCATATAACGGGCGAAGCCTCCCACGGCCATGATATTTAGACCCAGACCGGCCGCACGCGAACTCATAGTCTGTTTAATAAACTCAAATGCGTCAAAGAGAACGGAGCCAGTGCTGTCTTTGACCGGCAGGATTTTACCCAGGCCTAAAGCAACCCCGGCAAACATAAGAATCATTCCAGCCATAAACAGCACCGGTTGCGGCTTATATTTTTTTACGATTAAATAACCTACCCAAAACGTTACAACTAACGAAAGGATAATACCCATTTCATTACCTCCTTATTTTATTGTGATAACTTAGGAAAACCAATCTGGAAACAATCGCCTGATTTCGCATCACTCCTTTGGCAAAATTGCTTTTTACATAACTTCCTGCCAGCCTTTTACATCGGTAATGCCCAGCCCCGGCTGGTCCGAAAGCAGAATCTGATCCTGGGCAAATGTTACTCCGCCGATAACCGGGTCTTCGGCCAGCAATACGGCCGCATCCAAATCAGCTTTTGTTACAATCTTTTTGCCGGCTGCCAGGCTGGCAGCGGCTGTAATCCCTACCTTGCTTTCCAGCATACAGCCCATCATGCACTCAATACCCATGGTTTCGGCAAAATGGGCGATTTTTATCGCGTTATGCAGGCCGCCGGCCTTCATTAGCTTAATATTTACAAGATTACAGGCCTCCATGGCCAGTAATTGGAACACTTCATAAGTGCCAAAGGCGGCTTCGTCGGCCATAATGTCTGTAAGCACGTTTTGGGTGACATACTTTAAACCCTGAAAGTCGTGGGCTTTGACCGGTTGTTCAATCAACTCAATATCCAGTCCTAAATCCTCGAATTTTCGGATTGTTCTGACCGCCTCTTTCGGACTCCAGCCCTGATTGGCGT
This sequence comes from Sporomusa aerivorans, assembly GCF_041428895.1. Taxonomy (NCBI): domain Bacteria; kingdom Bacillati; phylum Bacillota; class Negativicutes; order Selenomonadales; family Sporomusaceae; genus Sporomusa; species Sporomusa aerivorans. Next base: position 5,042,973 of record NZ_CP156926.1, on the reverse strand, counting down.
CCAGGCGGATTTTAACGTCATAGCCGACTGCGGCGCGGATGGCTTTCACACGCTTAATATCAAGGGCAGCGTCGGTGCCGACTTTGATTTTAATGGCCTTATAGCCTTCTTTCACCGCTGAGAGTGAATCCTGCACCATTTCCTCCGGCTCGTTGACACTAATGGTCAAATCAGTGGCAATGCTCTTGTGGAATCCGCCGAATAATTTGTACAATGGGATACCGTGCAATTTGCCGAACAAATCATAAACGGCAATATCCAGCGCAGCTTTGGCTGAACTATTGTGCAGCATGGCGGCATCAATTGTCGTCATGATTCCTTCCAGATTATCTACATTCATTCCGGTTATTTTCGGACCGATGGTATCACGGATGGCTGCGATTATCGAATCCTGACTATCCCCGGTGATGACGGCCGTGGGCGGGGCATTGCCAAAACCGACCTCGCCGGTATCGGCGATTACCTTTACAATAATATCTTCGGCTGAACTAACCTGCCGTAAGGCTGTTTTGAAAGTTTTTTTCAGCGGAATGCTGACTTTGCCAATTCTGATGGACGCTATTTTCACTCTGATTTGCCTCCCGGTACTGTATTATTAAATAATTATATTAAAAAATCCAGCACAATAAGACCTTCTCGCCAAGAAGGTTTATCGTGCTGGATTTTGTTTACGTTTGCACAGGCTTCTAATACTTGCCGGCGCCTTATAAACAAAGCAGCTTTATTCTACTAGTCAGTCATTTACATCAAAGGGCTGCCCGCTGATTATTCGGAAAAACTTTTTTTGAGCATCCTTGAAGGCCACTACAATGGCTTTTTGTGAGGAACCGAAATACCGGCTTTCAATCTGCTGCTTAATGACCTCAAAGTCTTCCCGCATGCTTCTGCCGCTAAACAAACTGGTGATGAATTCACCGGTAAGCGGCAGTATAACCGAACTGGCACACGTCACAATTTTGCCTGTATCCTTTTCTACAACAAACCCGATGAACAACTGGGTATAGTGGTGCGTAATCGGGTTATTCTGCTGCGTTTTGGCATTGCCGACAATATAAACTGTATTATCCGCAAACATCATTGATCTCCATGATTCTTCCTACCAGACTCCTTTTCCACAATATATTCGCGGCCAATGAATTAATCCCTTTTCCGCAGTGGAAATTTCCAGCGTACTATCCCTGCACCCCAATCCATTTGAAGGCAATCTAAGGTGAAGTCATTTCATTAGGTTAAGAACAGAGAGCTAGGAGGCAAAAGGCCTTGTGACAGTAAAAAAAACGGGATTGGTCTGTAGCGTTGCCAGGGCAATCCCGTTTTTATTATTTTGCTATCGGTTGTGTATTGTATAGGTGCTTAAGGCAGTGCCATTTTGATCAACAAAGTAGATATGAATAGGATCAGCAAAGTTTAAGGATAAACGGTCAATGGGAATAACGTCGCTGGTTTGGGTGGAGGACCAGCGGTGATTAGCCAGCGGGCTCTTGGTTCGTATCGTAACCGTCAAGTCGTTGCCGGCCTGAGTGACCTTTTCGATGCCAATACCGTAGCCCTGCTCTGTTACTGAGCCGATATGGGCATAGAGGGCTAGCTGACGGCCAAAATCAATGGCGTCCACTTTTTCAACAATGATATTGGGAATATCTATAGGATTCGCAGGGTCTGGTTTGAACAGCAGGATACCCATTTTCATATCGGCGGGGTAAGTAGGCTCAAGCCAGGCCCAGTTTTTGAAACTGTCGTTACGATAAATCGTCCGCTCATTGGTGACAACAACCGGCCCGGTAGACGCTCCCAGTGTGGGATACCCATACATGCTGGCCGGGCGGTAGGTGGCAGGGTATTGTCCGTTGCCGATGCCGCGGATGGTGGTAATTACCCATTTGCCACCCTTTCTTTCCAAATCAACTTTGAAGGTCTGTCCGCTGGTTTTTACCTGAACGATGGCCTTGTCGGCGGCAACAGACAGCAGGCTGAAGCGGTCATTGGCCGCATCAAAGCCAAATGTGCCGGCATTGGCTTTAACCACATCAACAGGATCGCCCGACCGGATAACGCCGCCGCTGCCGCCGGTAATGACTTCCTTGACACTGTCAATTCTCCAGGTATCTTTATCTTTGCTTAAGCGAACTTTATAAGTTTCGCCGCTATCGTTGCGCACAAGCACTACCGCTTCTGTCTCACTTTGCGACTGCAGGGAAAAGCTGTCGTGGCGGGCGTCGAAGCCATAGGCGGCCGCTGCTGCCTTAACGGCTGCGACAGGTGAGCCGACAGTATTAGGGCGTTCTTCCTTCGGGCGATCCGGCTTGCGTTCCTGCGTATTTTGCCGGTTCTGTTCTGTGTCTGGCTTAGGTGTTGCCGGAGTTGGGTCAGCAGGTGTCTCAGCGGTGGTATTTTTGACTGGCGGCGTTTCGACCGCCGGAGGGAGCGGTTTGGAGGCAGTTTCTGCTGCTGCCGGGATAGCAGTTACTGTATTTTCTGCAGCATGAGCCTTGGAAATGGGGAGGCCAGGCAGCATGGCCGAAGTGACAACGGCGGCGCCGGCAAGAGCGGCCACCAGGCGTTTGTACTTACGTCTGGCATTTTTTCTATGGCTGATGTGCTTCATGGTGAACTCCTTTCGCTACCAATGCTTAATACTTATTTTTTTGTTATTGTCTGCAATAGTTGTGGCTAGCAGTCCAAGCATTTTATGGGGCGTGTTCCAGAAAATAATTTTTGGTGCCAAGCCGCTTCCGGCCAGGGATGGTGCGCCGGGTAACAGGAATTTTGGCTTGTCTGTGTAATATATAAGGTAAGGCTTTGAAACTATGAGCAGGAGGGCTGTATTGAAAAACAGGCTAAAGAAATGCAAGCAGCTAACTTGTTTCATTATATTTTTGCTTATCTCTTGTTTATGGCTAAGTGAGAGCCTGTCCGGTTCCGCGATTAAGGAGAGAATAGTTACTGCGCCCCATCCTGTTTTACGGCAGAGGGCGACCGATATTGAGCGTGGCGACCATGAAACAATCCAATTACTGATTGAAATGGCAGACTATATTGAGGAAAGCGTCCGGCCAATTGCCGGGATTTCATTACCCCAACTGGCCGTTTCCAAACGGGGTTTCGTCGCTATGATTGAAGAAGAAGCCGTTATTATGATTAATCCCAAACTGATGAAATATGGTCAGGAGGAGCCCAGTCTGGAAGGCTGTTTAAGCCTGCCCGGCCAGTTCGGTTATGTCAGCCGGCATTCCTCCGTTACTGTTGAATACCATGATGAAGACTGGCAAAAGCAGGTCTTGCATCTCAAAGATATTGATTCCTTTGTAGTGCAGCATGAGAACGATCACCTGGATGGAATATTGATTGCCGACAAAATGCTGGCAGCACCGGCTCAATCCCTGCGCAACAGCGATATTCCCCTGGAATAGGAAAAAAATAAACTGGAAAATATTGGATGAAGTGATTTGGTTTCTTAACTTGCACTATATTGGGCATATTTTTTCGGAGATATGCCAACTGCTTTTGTAAAAGCTTTTAAAAAGTTACTATAATCATTAAAGCCACATTTCTCACAAACTTCGCTGACTCCCAAATCCATAGACAATAAAGATTTGGCTATGGTAATACGGCGGGCATTAATGTACTTGTTAATAGTAGTGCCTGTAGTTGCCTTGAAGATTCTGCATATATAAGAGGTGCTGAGGTAGAATCGCTCTGCCAGCTGCTCTACAGTAATAGCCTCGGTGATATGCTGATTGATGTAAGATAGGATTTCTTTCACCTGTTGATTGTACTGAAAGTTGGAATCCGCTACTCCTGCGCTATGGTTATTTAGGAACAAACTATTGACCATAACCATCATTTCCATAAAAGCTACCTGCTCAATTATGTCACTGCCAAATTTATTTGATGTAGTTATTTTGCCAATAAAATAAAGAAAGCGATGCTGCTGTTCTTTGTTTAGTGAAATACGATGGTTGAATACCTGATTACGCTCAGTAAAACAATAGCTAAGGTCTGTCTTTGCAGTTGAAATTTCCTTTAAATAATCAGAATGGATACAAATAATAATACGTTCATGAACCATATTATTAATTTGCGTTAAACAATGACTCTCAAATTGATTAATAATAAACAAATCTCCTGGATTAATATCATAAAAGCGATTATCTATAAGAAACTGCTTCCCACCGGAAATGGAAATAATACATTTCGAAACAATCATGGATATGCATATTCATGATTGTTTCTTCTTTGTGCAAATGGGCAATTGCATAATATTTGTTTTTCAGGCATTCTGCAATGGCCGCTTTACATGCTGTGAATGCTTCGATATTTCATACCTCCTGTTCTATGATAAGGGCGACTCGACTAACCTTCAGGTGGGGCTTTGAACCCCATCTGAAAGTTGGTCGCCCTTATCCAGGGACTTAACTGCCCGCCTGTGCTCGTAGGGGTATAACTCCCACTTGTAGAAGATGGGAGTCTTAGAGTGGGTTAGTCACAGGTGCAATATTTTGTTCTCAGAACATAGCAAAGAGGCTGTCTCTTAGGCAGTCTCTTTGCTATGTTCTGTTGCTTCTCGAAAATTTGCTGAAGAAGAAGGGGAAAGACGGGCACAAGCGAATTTTAAAATCATGGAACGGTACTGGATCAGGTTATTTATAAATCAGTAAAGGCACGGGACAGCAAATATGAAAAGTTCAGTTTTACAGGAAATTCAGGACGCTGTTATTCAATATGCGAAAATTATTGCGCATGTCATCCGGGTAGATGTGGAAATTGTCGATGACGGTTTAGTGCGTATTGCCGGTACCGGCATCTATAGCAAGGGCATTAATGAGGACATGTCCGGCGAGGGCTTTGTCTACAAGCATGTGTTGGCAACAGGCAAATCCCAGTATATTGAAGAGCCGGGCAAGCATGAACTCTGTGATAGCTGCCCCCAGCAGGGATGCTGTGCCGAAAAACTGGAGCTATGCACGCCGGTTGTTTTGGGCGAGGAAATAATCGGTGTAATTGGTCTGATCTGCTTTGAAGAGGAACAAAAGAAGCAGCTGCTGCAGGACGTAACCTTTTATCAGCTGTTTCTGGAGCAGATAGCCGACTTTATCAGCGCCAAAGCTTATGAACGGCAGGAAAGCAAACGCAATGAACGCATGATGGGAATGCTGCTGCAGGTCATAGACAATGTGGATAAAGGTGTATTGGTGCTGGATGGGGACGGAAAAATAGTCCAGATTAATGAGAGCGCCTGCAAGCAGTTGCAGCTGGCCGCCGATTGTATCGGTAAGCCGGTTGCTATGGCGGCTACCAGCGACTCTTTGCTGGGCGTGGAAGAATACAAAGTAGTTATTGATCATACCACCTATTTTCTTATCGGCAATTTATTATCTGTGTCCTCCGGGCTGCCTGCCTATGACCGGATTTTTATTTTTAATGAAATGAAAAATGTTAAATCCGGTATCTATGATTTAACCAAGGTAGCCATGCCGGTCACTATGGATAATCTTGTCGGCTGCTCGCCGGAAACGCAGCAGCTAAAGGCTAAGCTGACCAAGCTGGCCGACTCCAACTCTACCGTTCTGATCATCGGTGAAAGCGGCACTGGCAAAGAGGTTGTGGCCAGGGCCATTCATGCCGTCAGCAATCGTAGTGACAAGCCTTTCATTGGCATCAATTGCGCCGCCATTCCTGATATGCTCTTAGAGAGCGAATTATTCGGTTACGTAAAAGGGGCATTTTCCGGGGCCGATCCCCGGGGAAAAATCGGAAAATTTGAACTTGCTAACAAAGGTGTCCTATTTCTGGACGAAATCGGCGACATGCCGCTGTATCTGCAGGTCAAGCTCTTGCGGGTGCTGCAGGAACGTAAACTGGTCCGCATTGGCTCTAACCAACTGATATCTTTGGATATCCGGGTTATCGCCGCTACCAACAAGGACTTAAAAGAGCTGATCAGGGAGAAAAAATTCCGGGAAGACTTATATTACCGTTTAAACGTAATCCCTATCGAAGTGCCGCCGCTCAGGGAACGGGTGGACGATATTGAGCCGCTGGTAAATTCCCTGATGGCAAAGTACAGCGGACTGTTTAACAAAAAGGTTCGCGGCATCGACCGGGAGACCATGGGAATTCTTATGCAGTACAGCTGGCCGGGAAATATCCGGGAATTGGAAAATACTATTGAGTTCATGATTAATATGGCCGACGAGAGCGGCTGGCTGACCAAATGCACCCTGCCGCGGAGTTTTCAGGAAAGTCAGGCTGCACACACGCCGCCGGCCGGGATGGGCGAATTTAAGACCTTGCGCCAGCTGGAACACGAACATATCAGTAGCGCTGTCCGGCGATTTGGCGATACAACCCAGGGAAAACTGGCTGCGGCCAAACAGCTGGGCATTGGCATTGCCACTTTGTACAGAAAATTACGCGAAATCGAAGAAACACAGTAACCGGAACAGCAAATTAGCCGGTTTTCTTTGCATCGTAATATGCTTTCTACCTTATAACTTATTCTTTTTAGGTAGAAAGCATATATTTTTTTATCTGCTCAACACGATGTCCTTTCCGGCTAAAAGCCGCACCCGGCTTTCGACTTCGCCATGGTTCGGCGTGAGCGCTTTCGCCAGAGGCTCGGCGCAAGCCGTGTTTTCTTTATCAATCTGATAAAAAATTGCTGCTAAGAACATGCTTTATGGCCAAAGAGAGTTCGTGTTAGCCGCTCTCCGGGATGTAAAAGGGGTACATTCACTAATGTTTATCAGATTGATAAAATTATTATTTTGATAAATGAAACTAAAGAAATTACAGGCCGCAGCCAGCAGCGGCAGTGGGGAACGGGGATTGTAACACCGTGGCGCCGCCCCGGTTTAATGGGCTGATATACTGCCTTTCGGTGTCAAACAGAAAAAGATACAACGCATTGATAATATTGGCACGGACTTTGCAATGGTATTTAACTGTGGCAGACATAAAGGAAAAGAGGTACAAGAATGAACCAGAAAATTAAATGGGTTAAAAATCAGATGATGGACAAAGCGGAGAAGTCATCGATCGATTTTTTGAGCTGTCAGGAAATTGGCAAGGTCAGAGAATTTCACAAAAGTTTCCCTGAATATAGTCAGACACCGCTGCGCAGTTTGTCGGAGCTGGCTGGTTATCTGGGCGTCGGCGGTGTATATCTGAAAGACGAATCCTACCGCTTTGGCCTGAATGCCTTTAAAGTCCTGGGCGGCTCGTATGCGATGGGCAAATACCTGGCGCAGCGCCTGGGAGTGGACATCAGCAAGCTGGATTACCGGCAGTTAACCTCGGAGGCGGTTCGCAAGCAACTGGGCGAAATCACCTTTACGACCGCAACCGACGGCAATCATGGCCGGGGTGTCGCCTGGACGGCCAACCGTCTTAAGCAAAAATCAGTGATCTACATGCCGAAAGGCTCGTCCCTTACCCGCCTGGAGAATATCCGGGCCGAAGGCGCCGAAGCATCCATTACCGACCTGAATTATGACGACGCCGTCCGGTTGGCTACGGAAAATGCCGGAAAATATGGCTGGGTGGTGGTACAGGATACTGCCTGGGAAGGGTATGAAGAAATTCCGGCCTGGATTATGCAAGGGTACGGAAGCATGGCGCTGGAGGCGCTGGAACAACTCCAGGCCGCCGGGGTCGACAAGCCGACGCACGTGCTCGCGCAGGCCGGGGTAGGCTCGTTAGCCGGCGCCGTGCAGGGTTTCTTTGCCTCGGCCTGTCAGGGCGATGTTCCTAAAACGGTGATCGTGGAGTCCGATCAGGCCGACTGCCTGTATCAATCGGCAGTGGCCAATGACGGCGAGCCCCGCATTGTCACCGGTGAGCTGGCCACCATCATGGCCGGTCTGGCCTGCGGCGAACCCAATACCATCGGCTGGAATGTACTGAGGGACTATAGCTATATGTTTGCGTCCTGCCCGGACTGGGTGGCGGCTAAAGGCATGCGGCTCCTGGGCAATCCGCTGGGCAATGACGCCAGAGTAATTTCCGGCGAGTCGGGCGCCGTCCCGGCCGGACTCTTAGCCGAACTGATGACAAACCCGGAGCTGGCGACGGCAAAAGAGAAACTCGGCTTAAATGAAAAGTCCAAAATTCTGCTGTTTAGTACCGAGGGTGATACCGATCCGGTGAAATACCGCGATATTGTCTGGAACGGCGAATATCCTGTTCCTAAAGAATAGTACTTGTCATTGCAAGCGTTAGCGTGGCAGTCTTATCTGCAAACCGGAGTTTTCCGCAATATACAATGAAGATTGCTTCGTCATACCTCCTCGCCATGACGGTCGGGTCTTGTGTGCGTTCTATTTCGACTTAAGCAAAAACGAAAGGGGTTATCAGCTTGAAACTGGAATTTGAAAAAATCTTGGAACTGGCGAAAAAGTATGAAGCGGACATCAGTAAATTCCTGCGCGATATGATTGCCATCCCCAGCGAAAGCTGTCAGGAGGAAAAGGTCATCCTGCGGATCAAGGAAGAAATGGAAAAAGTCGGCTTTGACAAAGTGGAAATTGATCCTATGGGCAACATTCTGGGCTATATCGGTCATGGCCAACATATTATCGCCATGGATGCCCATATCGACACCGTGGGTGTCGGCAATCCGGAAAATTGGCAATACGATCCGTACCAGGGCTATGAGGATGCTGAAATCATTATCGGCCGGGGAGCCAGCGATCAGGAAGGCGGCATGGCCTCCATGGTGTATGCCGGCAAAATTATTAAAGAGCTTGGCTTGGAAGACGACTACACCCTGGTCATGGTCGGCTCGGTTCAGGAAGAGGACTGTGACGGCCTGTGCTGGCAGTACATTATTCAGGAAGATAAGCTTAAACCCGAATTCGTGGTCAGTACGGAGCCGACCGACGGCAAGATTTACCGGGGCCAGCGGGGCCGGATGGAGATCAAGGTGAAAACCACCGGCATCAGCTGCCACGGCTCAGCGCCGGAACGGGGCGATAACGCCATCTATAAAATGGGCCCCATCTTAAGCGATTTAAAAGCCCTGCATGAAAACCTTACGGATCACGACTTTCTGGGCAAAGGCAGTCTGACGGTATCGGAAATCTTCCATACCTCGCCCTCCCGCTGCGCCGTAGCCGACAGCTGCTGGATTTCCATCGACCGGCGCTTAACGGCCGGCGAAACCGGCCAGTATGCCATTCAACAAATTAAGAATCTGCCGTCGGTAAAAGCCGCCAATGCCGAAGTCAGCATGTATACCTATGAGCGGCCGGCCTATACCGGCCTGGTATACCCAACCGAATGCTACTTCCCGACCTGGCTGATTGAAAACGGGCATCCGGTCTGCCATACCCTGGTGGATGCCTACCAAGGCCTGTTTAAAGAAGCGCCCAAAGTAGACAAATGGACCTTCTCGACCAACGGCGTTTCCATTATGGGGCGCTTCGGCATCCCCTGCATCGGTTTCGGCCCCGGCCATGAAGATCAGGCCCATGCGCCCAACGAACGCACCTGGAAGCAGGAACTGGTGGACTGCGCCGCCATGTACGCCGCTATTCCGCTCATCTACACACAAAAATATGCGGACAAAATGACCAGGGAAACGAAAAATCTGGTGTAAGACCTCAAGGCTAAACCAAGTTACTTTATGGTAATAACACCATAATAGATAAATTATGAAAAATCAGGGAGGAATCTGCAAATGCAATCCATTTTCAGAGGAAGACATTTTATCAACCTGGAAGATTTCACTAAAGAAGAAGTAGATACCATGCTCGAGGTCTCTTTGGACCTGAAGAAAAAGTTTGCCATGGGTGTGCCCACTCCCTATTTACTGCATCAATCCATGTTTTTAATGTTCTTCGAGCAATCCACCCGCACCAGAAATTCCATGGAGGCCGGGTTTGCTCAATTAGGCGGTCACGCCGGCTTTTTAGATTCCAGCAGCATGCAGATCGCCCACGGCGAAAGCGCCAAAGACACCGCCATTATTTTGTCCCGTTTCGGCCATGCCATTGCCTGCCGGTATTGCAACTGGGGCTATGGCAACAAATACCTTACCGAAATGGCCAAATGGTCGTCAAAGCCCATCATGAACCTGCAATGCGATCTGTATCACCCGTTCCAGGCTTTAGCCGACCTCATGACAATGAAAGAGAAAATCGGCGATTTAAAACGAGTCAAAGTCTCCATTATCTGGGCTTATGCCGAAAGCCACAAAAAGCCGATTTCCGTGCCTGTCTCCCAGGTGCTGCTGTTCCCCCGCTACGGTATGGACGTCGTCCTGGCTCACCCGAAAGGCTGGGAACTGCCTGACTGGGTGATTGCCCAGGCTAAAGCCAACGCCGAAAAATACGGCGGTTCTGTTACTGTTACCGACAATGAGGCCGAAGCTTACGCCGGCGCTCATATCGTAATTCCGAAAAACTGGGGCAACTGGGTAACCGACCAGACCGGCGTAGCTGCCGCCGGCGCCGTGGCTGTAGTGGACGACAAACTCAAAGCTCAAAGATCCTGGAAATGCACTGAGGCCAAAATGGCTACCGCCGACAAAAACGTTATGTACATGCATGCCCTGCCGGCCGACCGGAACAACGAAGTCGAAGATTCGGTCATCGACGGACCGCACTCCATCGTGTATGACGAAGCCGAAAACCGGCTGCATACCGCCAAAGCGGTGATGACCCTGTTAATGGGTGGCAGATAAGCATGGCTAAATTAGCTGTTATCGCTATTGGGGGCAATTCCTTAATCCGGGATAACACGCGCCAGACAGTGGAAGACCAGTATGACGCCGTCTGCGAGACGGCCAAACATATTGCCGGCATGATCGCAGCGGGGTATGAGGTTATCATTACCCATGGCAATGGCCCGCAGGTCGGCTTTATTCTCCGGCGCTCGGAAATTGCCAACGAAGTGGCCGGCATGCATTTTGTGCCGCTGGTCGCCTGCGGCGCCGATACGCAGGGCGCCATCGGCTACCAGATCCAGCAGGCTATGGATAACGAATTTAAGAAACGGGGTCTGGGCAAGTCGGCCATCACCCTGGTTACGCAGGTAGTGGTGGACGGTAACGACCCGGCTTTTCAAAGACCGACCAAGCCCATCGGCTCCTTTTATACCCGGGAGCAGGCGGAAAAGATTCAAAAAGAGCATCCGGACTGGGTCATGGTCAGTGACGCCGGCCGGGGCTTCCGCCGGGTAGTGGCTTCGCCGCTGCCGCTTGAGATTGTCGAAAAAGAGGTCATTCATAAACTGGCGCTGGACGGCTACTGCATGATCGCCGTCGGCGGCGGCGGTATTCCGGTTATCCGCCGGGAAGACGGCACCTTCGCCGGTGTCGACGCCGTTATTGACAAAGATTTTGCCGCCAGTCTGCTGGCCGCTGAGGTTAAGGCCGATGAACTCATCATTTCCACCGGTGTGCCGAAAGTGTATTTAAACTACGGCCAGCCGGACGAGAAAGCCCTGGATAGAGTCACGCTGGCGGAATTGCAGGAATATGTCCGGGAAAACCATTTCGCGCCCGGCAGCATGCTGCCCAAGATCCAGGCTGTCATCCGCTTCCTGGAGAATGGCGGCAAGAAAGCCATTATCACCAATCCGGAGTCACTGGAAGAAGCGGTGGCCGGAAAAACGGGAACTCACGTAATTTTGTAAAGGCAAGGCAGAGATACTGCCCTTTAAGGAGTATCTCTGCAATACTATCCTGTATGGTTCAAAAAACTGATTGATATTAGAAAAATCCGCGGTTAAGACAGGTGACAAAAAGTCTGTCAGCCGCTTTACGATGTATAAGCAGTGCAACCATTTCACAAGCAAGGATCACACAGTTAAAATTGCGAATATTTGCAAAAAAAGAGGTGCGGCTCACCAGTGAAAACCAAAGTAGCTCCTGTTGATGAAATGCTGCCCAAAGGACAGTTATTTACGTACGGACTGCAGCACGTGCTGGCCATGTACGCCGGCGCAGTGGCAGTGCCGCTCATTATTGCCAATGCATTAGGCTTGCCGCCGGCACAGTTGATTTATCTCATTCAGTGCGACCTGGTGGTGGGCGGGATCGCCACGCTCATCCAGTCCCTGGGCGTCTTAAATATGGGGATTCAGAGCCCCATTATGCAGGGCGTATCCTTTGCCGCAGTAGCGCCGATGATCCTGGTAGGCAAAGTGCACGGGCTGCCGGGGATTTTCGGCGGCACTATCGCCGCCGGTATCATCGGCTATTTCTTAAGCCCTTATTTCAGTAAGCTGATCCGCTTTTTTCCCAAGGTTGTCACCGGCACCATCATTACCCTGATTGGCGTGTCGCTGCTGCCGGTAGCCGTGCGCTGGGCCGGGGGCGGGAATCCGGCAGCGGCGGACTTTGCCGATTTTCCCAATATCGCACTGGCCTTTACGGTACTGACCATTGTTATTGTTCTGTACCGCCTGCTGGCCGGTTTCTGGAGCAATATCGCCGTCCTGCTGGGGCTGGTGGCCGGCACCCTGCTGGCTATTCCCCTGGACATGGCCGACTTCTCGCAGGTAGCTGCCGCCGCCTGGTTTTCGGCAGTTACGCCCCTGGCTTTCGGCATGCCGGTATTTGATATAACTTCCATTATTTCCATGACCCTGGCCTTTCTGGTCATTATGACCGAGACCACCGGCGATATTATTGCGGTTGGCGAAATTGTCGGCAAACCGGTAACCAGTGACGATTTGGCCCGCGGTTTGCGCGCCGATTCGTTTTCCACCTTGCTGGGCGGTATCATGAATACCTTTCCGCATTCGGCCTTTGCCCAAAATGTCGGTCTGCTGGCCTTATCCGGCATTAAAAGCCGCTATGTGGTCGTAGCCGCCGGGCTTATCCTGGCAGCGCTCGGCCTATTTCCCAAAGCGGCCGCCGTAGTTGCCGCTATTCCCAGCCCGGTACTTGGCGGTGCAGGTATTGCCATGTTTGGCATGGTGGCGACCAGCGGCATCCGGGCCCTGGCCAAAGTGCCGTTTGACGGCAATCATAATGCCATGATTGTGGCTGTAAGCCTGGGCGTTGGTCTTATTCCGCTGGCATCGCCCGGGTTTTATCACAAACTGCCGCAATTTGCCCAATTAATTCTGCACAGCGGCATTACCGCCGGCAGTGTCAGTGCGCTGGTCCTCAATTATTTCTTTAATGAATGCGGCAGGAAAGCGGCGGACGACGCCGGACTGACGGAAACGGCCGGCCATCATTGCTGAAAGGGCGTTTTCCTTAGATATCTGTCATAGTAAAACCTGTCCTGAACAGGAGGATTACGTATGTATAGCTTTATGCTAAACGGTCAGCCGGCCGCCTGTGACACGGATATAAGCCTGCTGGCGTACCTCAGGGATTTTGCCCGGCTTACCTCAGTAAAAAACGGTTGCGCCGAAGGCGCCTGCGGCGCATGTATGGTGCTGCTGGACGGAAAGGCCGTGCGGGCTTGCGTACTGACAACGGCCAAAATCGCCGGAAAAACCCTGCTCACAGTCGAAGGCTTGCCTGCGCGGGAAAAAGATATCTACAGCTGGGCTTTTGCCGCCGCCGGGGCCGTACAGTGCGGTTTCTGCATTCCCGGCATGGTAATCAGCGCCAAAGCTTTGCTGGATAAAACCGCTTGCCCGACCGCCGCCGAAGTGAAAAAAGCGCTGCACGGCAATGTTTGCCGCTGTACCGGCTATGTCAAAATCGAGCAAGCCGTGCTGCTGGCCGCCCAAGCCCTGCGGGCAGGCTTTACGCCGCCGGCGGAGAGTGACTATAAAGTGGGCGACAGAATGCCGCGCATTGATGCCCGCGACAAAGTCCTGGGACTGGCTGAATACGTGGACGACATGTATGTGGCCGGCATGCTGCACGCCGCCATTTTACGCTCTCCGAGCCCGCGGGCGCTGATCAAACGCATTGATACTTCACCCGCCCGGCTGCTTGCCGGCGTCGAAGCCGTTATCACCGCCGGGGATATTCCCGGACGGCGCCACCAGGGCCATATTATTCCCGACTGGCCGGCCTTTATCGCGGAGGGGGAGGAAACCCGCTATATCGGCGATGCCCTGGCGGCCGTGGCCGCCGTCAGCAAAGAAATAGCCCGGGCGGCTGTCAAACTAATTCAAGTGGAGTACGAAGAACTGCCGCCGCTTGTCTCGCCCCGGCAGGCGCTGGCTGAGGGTGCGCCGCCGCTTCATCCCAAAGGAAACCTGCTGGCCAAAACCGTGCTTAAACGCGGTGACGCTGATGCCGCTATCGCCGCTGCCAGGCATGTTGTCCGCCAGCGTTACACCACGCCGTTTACCGAGCATGCTTTTCTTGAACCGGAAAGCGCCCTGGCCGTTCCCCATCCGGACGGCACTCTGACGGTGTATACGGCCGGGCAGAATGTCTACGATGACCATCATGGTATTGTTTCTCTGCTGGGAGTGGAGGAAAACGACGTACGCATTGTCAGCAAAATGGTGGGCGGCGGTTTTGGCGGCAAAGAAGATTTATCCGTGCAGCATCACGCCGCGCTGTTGGCCTGGCATGCCAAAAAGCCGGTGAAACATACGCTGAGCCGACAGGAGAGCATTTTTGTCCATCCCAAGCGCCATGCCATGGAAATGGAGTTTGTTACGGCCTGTGACGAAAATGGCGTCATTACGGCCATGAAAGCCGAAATTCTGGCCGATACCGGCGCGTATGCCTCACTGGGCGGGCCGGTGCTGCAGCGGGCCTGCACCCATGCCGCCGGGCCGTACCGGATCGCCAATGTGGATATTACCGGCCTGGGTGTCTATACCAATAACCCGCCCGCCGGCGCCTACCGGGGTTTCGGCGTTACCCAGTCCTGTTTTGCCATGGAGACCAATATCAGTCTGCTGGCCGAACAGGCAGGCCTGTCCCAGTGGGAAATGCGCTGGCGCAATGCCATCGAACCCGGCCAGGTACTGCCTAACGGGCAAATTACCGATCAGGGCACCGCGCTGAAAGAAACGCTGCTGGCTGTAAAAGCGGCTTTTGATTCCAGCCCGTACGCCGGTCTGGCCTGTGCCATGAAAAACGCCGGTATCGGCGTCGGCCTGCCGGATATTGGCCGGGTCAAGCTGAAAATCGCTAACGGCCAGGTTGTCATTCTTACCGGGGCGGCCTGTATCGGCCAGGGCCTGGTCACGGTTATGACCCAGATTTTAGCGGAAACAACAGGCCTGGATGTTTCCCGGCTAGCGGCCGCTGCGCCGGATACCTATCTCACCCCCGATTCCGGCACCACCACCGCTTCACGGCAGACGGTATTTACCGGCGAGGCCACCCGCCAGGCGGGACTGAAACTTAAGGCAGCGTTGGCGGCAGCCTCGCTGCCTGAACTGGAAGGCCATGAATTTTACGGTGAATACTCGGGGCTCACCGACCCCATGGGTTCTGACAAACCTAACCCGGTCAGCCATGTCGCCTATGGCTATGCCAGCCAGGTGGTCATTGTCGATGAGGACGGCAAGCTGGTTAAAGTGGTCGCCGCCCATGATGTCGGCAAAGCCATTAACCCGCTGGGCGTGGAAGGCCAGATTGAAGGCGGTGTGGTTATGAGCCTGGGTTATGCGCTGACCGAAGACTTTCCGCTTAAGGCCGGCATTCCGCAGGCCAAATTCGGCACACTGGGCCTGTTTCGGGCCGGCAACATCCCGGCCATTGAAAGTATTATCGTGGAAAAGAACCAGGCCGAACTGGCCTATGGGGCCAAAGGCGTCGGCGAAATCACCTCGGTTCCCACCGCCCCGGCCGTAGCCGCCGCGTATCTCAGGCTGGACGGCAAAGTCCGCACTGATTTACCGCTTAAGGAGACGCCCTACAGCCGGAAAAAATGATAGTAAAGCACCGTTGCCCTCTGCAAATAACGAACATAACCGGGAGGAATGACAAATGGGAGACTTAATGAGACCGGTTCCCCTGCCTCAGCTTATTGTGCGGATTTTTGAAGAATATACAGCAGATCGCTCTGTTTTTGGCTATCCTTCCTGCCATTTTTTCCATAAGAAGAACCGGCAGACTTTTGCCCTGTTTGGCGAAACTATTGAGACGGCCGTAGGCCCCGCCGCCGGGCCGCATACCCAGTTAGCCCAGAATATTGTGGTGGCGTACCTGGCCGGCGCCCGTTTCATCGAGCTGAAAACCGTGCAGGAACAGGAGCCGCCTGTCGCCAAACCCTGCATCGACGCCGACGATGAAGGCTTCAACACCGAATGGTCCAGCGAGTTCACGGTGGAAAAAGCGTACGAGGAGTACATTAAAGCCTGGGTGCTGTTGCACCTGGTCGAGGAGGTCTTCGGTCTCAGTCAAAGCGGCCGGCGCTCCTTTATCTTTAATATGAGCGCCGGCTATAACCTGGCCGGCATTCAGTCGCCGCGCATGGATGCCTACTTAAACGATCTGCGGGACGCTTCGCAGCACCCGTATTTTACACAGTGCCTGGCGAAACTGGCGGCGCTGATTGAGGATGGCGGTTTCCTCCGGGGTACCGGCCTGGAGGAGCGGCTGCCGCGGCTGGCCGGTATAACGGGACGCATTTCCGGCCAGGTCTGCCAGTCGATTACCCTGTCGACCATGCACGGCTGTCCGCCGGCCGAAATCGAGCGAATCTGCGGCTATTTGCTGACCGAGAAAAAGCTTGATATGTATGTAAAACTGAATCCTACCCTGCTGACCTACCTGGGGGTGCGCACCATACTCGATAAAACCGGTTTTGACTATGTCGAACTGGCGCCGGAATCTTTTCACCATGACCTGCAATATACTGACGCCGTTCCCATGCTGACCAGGCTCAGGCAACTGGCGGCCGCCCACGGGCGTTTCTTTGGCGTTAAGCTGACAAACACCTTAGGTTCGGTCAATTTTAAAGGCAAGCTGCCAGGCAGCGAAATGTACATGTCCGGGCGGGCCCTGTTCCCGCTGTCCATTACCCTGGCGGCCAGACTGTCCGCCGAGTTTCAGGGGGAAATGCCGATTTCCTTCTCCGGCGGAATTACCGAACACAATATAACCGACGTATTCGCCACCGGCATTAAACCGGTCACACTGGCTACCGATCTCTTAAAGCCCGGCGGTTATGCCCGCCTGGCGGCCATGGCCGCCAAACTGGAGACGGCGCCGGGCTGGGACATTGCCAAGATTGACGTCGCCAGGCTGCAAGCGTTAGCTGAAAAAGCCCTGACTGCCGGCTATTCGCAAAAACATTTCCGGGGTTCCCGTAAAGCAGCAGTCCAAGGTCTGCTGCCGCTCCTCGACTGTGCGGCAGCACCCTGTAAGACGGCCTGTCCCATCAGCCAGGATATTCCCGAGTACATCCGGCTTGCCGGGCACAAGCGCTATGCCGAGGCCCTGGCGCTTATTTATAAAAAAAATGCCCTGCCGGGGATTACCGGGGCAATCTGCGATCATGCCTGTCAGCATAATTGCACCCGGCTGGATTATGAAGGCTGTGTACAAATCCGTGAGGTCAAGCGTCTGGCGGTGGAACAGGGCTGGGAGGAATACCGCCGGCAATACGTATTGCCTAAACACCAAGATGGCCTAAGAGTGGCCGTAATGGGGGGCGGTCCGGCCGGTCTGGCTGCAGCCTTCTTTTTAGTCCGTCAGGGTGTCGGCGTGACCGTGTACGAAACCCGCGAGAGCGCCGGCGGCACTGTGAAGCACGTAATTCCTAATTTCCGGATTAGCCGGGAGACCATTGACAATGACATTCAATTTATCCGGGAGCAGGGTGTCGAGTTTGTCTTTAATTCGAGTTCTGAGCTCACACCGGCCGAGCTTAAGCAACAAGGGTACAAGTATGTCGTCGTCGCTGTCGGCGCCGGCGCGGAGAAACCCTTTACCCTTACCGCCGCCGGCGGTAAAAAACCGCAAATCATTCCGGCCTTGGAGTTTCTGGCCCAATTCAATAAAAATGCGTCAGCCCTCCAATTAGGCCAACAGGTTATTACCATCGGCGCCGGCAACACCGCCATGGACGCCAGCCGCACCGCGCTCCGGGTACCGGGGGTCGAAACAAGTTCCGTTGTCTACCGCCGCACGCCTCAAGAAATGCCGGCCGATCGCGCCGAATACGAGCTGGCCCTGGCAGATAACGTGGCTTTTCATTTCCTGGTCAATCCGGAAAAAATTGACGCCGAAGGCAGGCTGGTCTGCCAGGTTATGCGGCCCGGCCAGCCTGACGCCGGCGGCCGCCGCAGCAGCGAGCCCACCGGTGAGTATAAAACCTTTGCCGCCGATACCATCATCCTCGCAATCGGCGAGGATATCAATACGGCTTTGCTGGCCAGACTGGGCATTACCACCGCGGGCCGGCAAGTTACCAATATCGACAATGTGTATGTAGCCGGCGATGCCCGGCAAGGGGCTTCCTCCATTGTAAAGTGCATAGCCGATGGCCGGAGCGCCGCTGACGCTATTTGTGAGCGGGAATTTCCCGGCTTTTTGCGCACCGCCGACACGCCTGCCCGGGCCCAGCGTGAGCAGGCTCAGGAAATCACGGCCAAAAAATGTGGCCTGCGGGGCGCAGCTGTCCTGACGGCCGAAGGCCCGGGCCAAGTCGACGTGGCAACCGGCGACAGGGAATACAGCCGCTGCCTGGAGTGCAACTATGTCTGCAATAAATGCGTGGAAGTCTGCCCTAACCGTGCCAATCTGCCAATTCAGGTGGAGGCTGGCGTCGCCAATTATAATCAGATCATTCACCTCGACGCGTTCTGCAACGAATGCGGCAACTGTGCAGGCTTCTGCCCGTGGGAGGGCCGCCCCTTCACCGATAAGCTTACGC
Source organism: Sporomusa aerivorans (assembly GCF_041428895.1). Classification (NCBI taxonomy): domain Bacteria; kingdom Bacillati; phylum Bacillota; class Negativicutes; order Selenomonadales; family Sporomusaceae; genus Sporomusa; species Sporomusa aerivorans. The sequence goes on along the minus strand of NZ_CP156926.1, from coordinate 5,024,212 downwards.
TATTCAGCCGCCGCGACGACTTTGACCATAGTCAAAACAGCGGCTTCCTGGTGGCAGGCGATATTGTAATGGTACGGGCCGGGGGTGTGGTGACGGCCCATAGCTTGCAGGACGGACAGCTGGGCGCAACCGGCGAGCCTGCCTTCGACCAGCTGGCAGCGATATTTAATTACCTGTACAGTAAGCGGCCGGCCTTATTTGGTCCGGTAGCGGAATAGGGGAGGGACCATTGTGCTGGTACTGAAAAACGCCACCGTTGTGGAATTTTACCCGGCTTCGATCCGGTATGGCGTGGATATTGTCATCGACGGCAGCAACATCATCGCCGCCGGTGCAGGTGCTGCCGCCGGTATTGAAGCCGACCGCGTGCTTGACCTTAAGGGAAAAATTGTGACGCCAGGCATTGTCTGCAGCCACAACCACTTTTATTCCGGTTTGGCCAGAGGTATTACCGCCCGTATTGCTCCCAGTCCCGACTTCGTGTCGGTGCTGAAAAACCTATGGTGGCGGCTGGACCTGGCCATTGACGAAGAAATCCTCTATTACAGCGGTCTGGTGTGCTCCCTGGAAGCCATCCGCTGCGGCACGACGGCGGTTCTTGACCACCATGCCTCGCCGGCCTTCATTAAAGGCTCGCTCAAGACCCTGAAGCAGGCGTTTGAGGAAACCGGCCTGCGCGGCATTACCTGCTATGAAACCACCGACCGCAATGCGGGACTCAGGGAAGTCGAGGCCGGCGTACAGGAGAATGTTGATTTTGCCAACCTGTGTGAAGGCGATAGAGCGGCCACCGGCGGCAATCATTTGGTAGAAGCCATGATTGGCGGCCACGCCCCGGTTACTATGCCTGACGCCGCCCTGGAACTGATGCGCGACGCCGTGCAGGCGACAGGGCGGGGCATCCATGTGCATGTGGCCGAGGACCGCTATGATGTGTCGCACAGCCATCATCTGTACGGCAAAGACGTAATTGTCCGTCTGCAGGAATTTGGCTTAATTAATGACAAGGCGCTGTTGGTGCACGGTGTATACCTGTCCGACCAGGATATTGCAATCATCAATGACGAGAACGCCTTTCTGGCGCATAACGCCCGCTCCAATATGAATAATAACGTTGGCTACAGCCCGAAACTGCCCCTGTACAAGAACCTTGTGCTGGGGACGGACGGCATGGGCAGCGACATGTGGGAAGAAATGAAGTTTGCCTACTTCAAGCATAAAGACGCCGGCGGTCCCCTGTGGCCTGACAGCTATTTACAATTTTTGTATAACGGCAACGAGATATTGCGGCGGTACTTCGCCGCTGAATTCGGGCGAGTGGCTCCCGGCTGCAAAGCCGACCTGACCGTGCTCGATTACCAGGCGCCCACGCCGCTTATACCCGGCAATATCGGCGGTCATATTGCGTTCGGCCTGGATTCCCGGGATGTGACCGACGTTATCATCAACGGCAAAATCGTGCTGGAAAGCCGAGAATTTCCGTTTGCTGTCGGACCAATTTATGAGCAGGCCCGCAAGGCCGCGCAGCGTCTGTGGGATAATATGGATAAGCTGCCGTGAGGCAATACTGTACCGCCGCCGATTCTAAAGCGGGGTAAAAACAACAGTGGCAGTGGGCCGGATATGTCCGGTTCACTGCCACTGTTGTATATTTTGCCCATGTAAATTATGCAACCGGCCAGGAAAAAATCCGGTCTGCCTGTCTCACTTTACTTGCAATTCACTCAGAAAAAGCTATAATTAGAAATAGGTGGAAATTAAAAAGTCGCCGTGACCCGGAAGTGTTAGAGCACTCCCGCGGCACGCGCAAGGTGTTAACGCACCTACACGTAACAGTCAAGCTGTCCACGACGACATTTCTATTATACAATGCCGCCCGCTTAAGCACAAGCGAGGCGCGGGTGTAATGGGATGTTGCCATGAAAGCAGGCTGTGCGACTTCCTGCAGCAGATGATACAGCCTGTTCCTGATACAATCAACGGAAAGGCAACTGTTCGCGTATATAGTCTACTGACTGCCTTTTTGTTGACAGCCGGTTCTTACCGGTTTATTAGGTTTGGGATTTAGCAAACGACGAAGCAAAGCGCATGTGTAGGGTTAAAAACCTCGCATGCGCTTTTTAATTTCCCCCTGTAAAAAAAGCTGCAGCGCCAACGGGTATGCCGCAGCCTAAGTATAGGGGGCATTGTTGTGTTTAACAGTATTTTAAACCAGGCGTTTGAGCAGTACGTCTTTGACAGAGTGGACAATATCCTTAACATAGCCGGTGTTACTGATGCAAAATACAGGAAAGTAGTGAAAGAGGCCGATTCAGTACTAACGCAGCTTATGGCAATTGCCCGCGAACTGGAAGCGCAGCAGCCGGAATTGCTGCGTCTGGTTATGGAGTATGAGGCCGCCACTACCATTGAATCCGGACTTACGGCTGAAATTGTTTACCGGGAAGGTATTCGGGACAGCTTAAGCATACGTCAGGAATTTACCGCTTTTATGCAGAAGCAAATTTAAGGTTATCATTATCCCTCCGCTTATTAGCGTTGCCACAGCTTATTGTGTAGGTTTTCTGGCTGGTGGCCTTTGGGACGGATTGTATAGTTTTGCAAGGAGGCTGCCGGTGATGCCGACAGCTTTTTTTGCTATCAGAAATTAAAAGTATTGCGAGACAGCAATCCCTTATAAAACAAGGAGTGCCAAGGTCAAAGCCCAGCGCAGGCGACCATCATACACCGCTACGCCGCTGGCGCTTAACCTCCGCCTGCGCCTCAGTACTGTTTTATGCCCGACTTGAACAGGAGACGGTGGTTTTGTCTTGTTAACTCAACCTAAGATAGTACCGCCACCCCGTGCCTTAAACAAGTTATGCCCCGGCAACTCTCGTAACCCCCGTAACCCTCACGGCCTTTGCCGGAAAAAGCGTTCCGCAGGAGAAAAGCCGGGCGGTATTCCGTTAAGAAATCCGTACTGTTTGAGCGTAGCGAGTTTACGGATTTTAGGAATACTGTCCGGCTTTTCAGCTTTTGGAGGCTCTGGGCCTAGATTTTTTGCTTACTTTTGTAGCGATGACAAAAGTAAGACCCTGACTCTTGCATTCCAGAATCAACTGACGTGTGCAAAGCAAAGGACCGCGTTAGCGTTTTTTTTATCCTGATAGAAAGTATAACTTTCGCATGGATTAGGGCAACATCGGCTTCCGCTTTCGCCAAAGGCTCGGCACAAGCCGTGTTTTCTTTACCTCAGCATCATCCGGAGTGGAAAACGGGGATTTTAGGGGGCGTTTGGTGCGCAGTGATTTATATCATAGCCGCCGGGAAATAGCAGCGCTACAATGAATACGAGTACTTCCAGGTTTTTCATAACCGCCGCCGGGAAGTCGGACGTAAGACAACTATTCGAAGGAGTGAAGCGCTGTGACAATAAAAACTAAATTACTTACGGTCATTTCCCTGTTATTCGTGTTTATCATAGGTCTGCTCGGCATCAATTTTTATACGTTTAGCGTCCTGGCGGGTGATGCACCGGCGATAAACCTGGCAGGCAATTTGCGCTTCCGGGCCTACCGGCTGGCCGTGCTGAGCAATCAGTACGCAACCGCCCGGTCTGACCAACAGGCGGTTTGGCAAGGGCAAATCGAGCAGGAAATCGGTGTGTATGATAAAATTGTAAACGGCTTAGGCAACGGCGATGCGTCTTTGCAACTGGTACCGCTGACCAATGCTGCCAGCCGCAGCCAGTATGCCCTGGTCCAGAGTCAATGGAGTGAATACCGGCAGGCCGTTTCTGCCGTGACTGCTTCTTCCAGCCAGGCGGATTCAGTAGCAAAGGCCGGTCAGGTCAGCAGCATGGTCCCCGGCTATGTTGCCGAGGTGGATAAACTTGTAAACCTGCTGGCAGAAGGTTCGCAAAACAAAATTGCTTTTTCCAAAACCGTTCAGATCGCTATTTCCTTATTGGGGTTTGCCGTCGCTGCCCTGGCCTTGTATGTTATCCTCTTTACCGTAATAAGGCCGGTAAACGCTTTGGCGGCTTCTTTTGCCAATGTTGCCTCCGGTGAAGGCGATTTGACCGTCCGCCTTGATTCCTCCCGGCGGGATGAAATCGGTGAGGTGACAAAATATTTTAATCTTTTTATCGAAAAGGTTCAGAAGATTATCCGGGTTTCCCAGGAAACGGCCCGGCAGGTCTCGCTTTCGGCGGATACTCTCTCGAAGGCAAGCAATGAGAGTAGTAAAGCGGTGGAGTATGTTGCTGTTTCTGTCCAGGAAGTGGCGGCGGGAGCATACCGGCAAAATACCAATATGACCGGGTTGGCAGCTAACATCGAAGAAGTGGCGGCCGGTATGCGTAAAATGGTCGAGCACGCCCAAGAAGCGTCCTATTTGTCGGAAGAGTCCCGGAACCAGGCGAATAAGGGGGGCGAAAATGCCGGAATCGTTACTGCCCGTACCGAACAGTTAAAACGGACACTCGCGGAAGTCACAGAAAATATCAATCTGTTGTCCGGGCATTCCGGGGATATCAGCCAAATTATTGATCTGATAAAAGCGATTTCCGGGCAGACCAATCTGCTGGCCCTTAACGCCGCCATAGAGGCGGCTCGGGCCGGCGAGCAGGGCCGCGGTTTTGCCGTAGTGGCCGAAGAGGTGCGCAAGCTGGCGGAGCAGACCAGTCAGGCCGCCAATAGTGTGACCGTAAAAGTATTGCAGGTTCAGCAGCAGGTGGATACGGTGCAAACGGCCAACAACCTGCTTGGGGAAGAACTGAGGCATATTGAAACTGCCGTCGCCAACCTTGCCGCCGCGTTACGGGAGATCATGTCCTGGTCAACGAACAGTAAAAAGGCGGTGGAAGAAATTACCCTGCTCAATGAGCAGACGGCCACAAGCTTTACCGGTATTGCCGCTTCCTCCCAGGCAATAGCGGGAACTGCCAGACAAATAGCCGCGCAGTCGGAAACTGCGGCTGCCGCCATTGAAGAGCAAACCGCCGCTATCCAGGAATTCACTGCGACAGCGCAACAACTGTCACAAATGGCGGAAACAACGGATAATTTGGTTGCCAGGTTTAAGGTTTAGTAGCCGGCCAGTTTGGGGCACGGGCGCTGCCTGAAAATTTTTACACGCAGGCGAGCGGGCAATATAAGAAAACCACCCTCCCGACACTCACAGAATAGATAGTAATATCCTGGGCAATCGGAGAATTTATACCTGCACTATAAAAATGTAATGCCGGCTAAGCCTCCACGGCTGTAAGCCACCGGTTTTGCAATACGGGTGGCTTATAGGAATCAATATAAGCCAGAGCCGAAGCAATTTCCTGTGTTACGAAGTATAGTTCACGGCATTCTGTTTTGGCAAACTGCTGGCGGATGACGGTCTCAAACTGTTCCAGCAATTTGTCGTAAAAATTGTTGATATTCAAAATGACGATGGGCTTATTATGATACTGTAACTGTTTTAATGTTATAATTTCCAGAATTTCTTCCATGGTACCGTAGCCGCCAGGCAAGGCAATAAACGCATCGGAACGTTCATCCATGGTTGCCTTTCTCTCGCGCATGCCTTTGGTGACAACAAGCTCATCACACTTGTCATAGACAATGCCCGCCAGATTTAACGCTTCCGGAATGACCCCGATAACATGCCCGTTGTGCTGGTGCACTGATTGCGCACAGGCTCCCATCAGGCCGGTAAGCCCGCCGCCGAAAAGGAACAGATCCCCGCTTACCGCGATTTCACGCCCGAGGGCGGAGGCTGCCTCAAAATAAACCGGATCGATAGCCCGGCTGGAGGAACTATACACGCAAATAACCTTATTCATCGATACCCTTCTCCCGTTTCCTGTCAAAGTAAAAGTTCAAAATCTATATTACCATTGTCTGTTTTAACTGTCCACAGCCGCCCTGGATCTCAATACCAAAGACAGGTAAGATGAAACAGGGCTGCTGAAATGCCCTACATTAAGATAGCCTATGCCGTCAGCAATGTTGCAGGTGACGGAAAAACAGAATGTTGGCAGAATATTTATAAAAAACAATTGCTTTATTTAGTTTTCAATGTTATTATTTAGATAAAATTGACGGGTATATTCTCCGGCTGATCAGAAGACTGAAGGTCGAAACGCTTATGTGCAATAAGTGTTTCGGCTTTTTTGTTTTACAAGGACTTATTTAATACAGCAGAGAGGATGTGAGGACAGCCAAGTCCGGGATGGTCGCAGTTTTTGCTAAAAGTACAGTAAAGGGAGCTGGAACAATGCGTAAAATTAGTTTGTTATTAGTATTCATTTTAAGTTTATCTGTGGCGCTGCTGGCCGTTGGCTGCGGTTCGCAAAAAACGGAAAAAGCGGCGGAGACTAAAAAGCAGACGCTGTTGGAAACCGTCAAACAGCGGGGAACTATTAAAGTAGGCACTGAGGGAACCTATCCGCCGTTTACCTTTAAGAATGAAAAAGGCGAACTGGAAGGCTTCGATGTTGATATTATTAATGAAGTAGCCAAACGGCTGGGGGTAAAAGCAGAGTTCGTGCCTACAGAATGGAAAGCCATGTTTGCCGGCCTTGACGCGGAACGCTTTGACGTGATTGCGAATCAGGTAACCATCAATCAGGAACGGCTGGCTAAATACGACTTTTCCGATCCGTATACCGTTTCCGGCGGACAAGTGGTTGTAAATAAAAATACGGCAGATATCAAGGGCCAGGAAGATCTCAAAGGCCGTAAAGTCGGTGTGACGCAAGGCAGTAACTGGGATGAAATAGCCAAGAAAGCCGGCGCCAATATCCAATATTATAAAGGGGCCAATGAGATTTTCGCCGATTTGGCGGCCAACCGGATTGAAGCAACGGTAAATGACCGGTTATTTGTTGCCGAGTATTTATTAAAAAACCCCAATCAGCAGCTGAAAGTAGCGGGACCGTCTTTTGACCAGGCCAAGATGGGCTTTGCTTTCCGCAAAGGCTCGCCGGAACTTGTGGAAGCGGTTAATAAAGCGTTAAAAGAGATTTATGCGGATGGGACCTACTTGAAAATATCCCAAAAGTGGTTTGGTGAAGATGTTAGTAAATAGAGAATGGTCGATAGTGCTTAACTCCCTGCCTATTTTAGCGCAGGGAGCTCTGGTTACTATCGAGATCAGTCTGATTGCCATGGCCGGCGCGGTCTTTCTGGGTTTAATCGTGGCATTGATGAGAATATCCAAAGTTAAGATCCTGCAGTATATTGCCAAGGTGTATATATCCTTTTTCCGTGGCACACCGCTATTGGTGCAGCTGTTGATCCTGTATTTCGGCTTAACTTCTTTTCATATTGTGCTTGACCCTTATCCTGCTGCTGTAACCGGCCTTATTTTGCATTTTGGCGCATATATTTCGGAAATTTTCCGGGCGACAATTCTTTCCATCAGCCGGGGGCAGTGGGAAGCGGCGCTAGCTTTGGGGATGACCAACTCGCAGATATTACGCCGGATTATATTGCCGCAGGCGGTGCGGATTGCTGTACCGCCTTTATGGAACTGCCTGATTGATACCTTAAAATCCTCATCGTTGGCCTCGGTGGTTACTGTGCCGGAACTGACCCGGCAGGTAGAGGAGCAAAGTTCGGCCCAGTTCGTGTTTATGCCCTATTTCGTTACCTTAGCTGTGTTTTATTGGGTAATGGTTATCGCTATGGGCTGGGTGCAGGAATGGCTGGAGAAAAAGCTTGAAATACCAGGAGGATCATCAGCGTCATGATTGAGGTTACCGGCTTGTATAAGAGTTTTGGCAATGTGCCAATATTAAAAGGTGTCAATCTGCGGGTAAAGCAAGGCGAGGTTTGTGCTATTATCGGATCGAGCGGTTCAGGTAAGACCACGCTGTTACGCTGCCTTAATTATTTGGAAACCCCGGACAGTGGCCAAATCCGTATTGGTGATCTTATTCTGGACAGGCAAAAATCGGCTCCGAACGGTGAATTGGTTCGTCAATTACGGCAAAGAACCGGCATGGTGTTTCAGCAGTTTAATCTTTTTCCTCACAAAACGGCGCTGGAAAATGTTATCGAAGGGTTGCTGGTCGTAAAAAAGCTTTCTAAACAGCAGGCCATCGAAGTAGGGACGCTGTGGCTCACTAAAGTCGGCCTGGAAGAAAAGCTGGCCGCGTATCCCGGTCAGCTTTCCGGCGGCCAAAAACAGCGGGTGGCTATTGCCCGGGCTATGGTTATGGAACCGGAGGTAATTCTGCTTGATGAACCAACCTCGGCTTTGGATCCGGAATTAGTGAGCGAGGTATTGGCGGTTTTAAAAAAACTGGCGCAAGAAGGTATAACGATGGTAATTGTGACCCATGAAATGAAGTTTGCCCGGGAAGTGGCCGGCCAAGTGGTTTTTATGAGCGAGGGCTCTATTCTGGCAGAAGGCTCACCCCAACAAATATTTTCATCGGCTAATGAACGGATAAAATCATTTACCGCTCAGTTTAATGATCAAGACAGAACTTGACTTTAGTAGCTGGTATCCTTCCAGGAAAACTGCTGGCTTTTGAGGATAACACCGAAAAACCGTTAAAAAACCCATTCACTCCAGATAAAAAGTAAGGTATAAATTCGTTTAATAAATGTATTACATAGTGAAATCATTCTAGCCATTGTTTCCGGCAAAGGAGCCGGCACGATGGCTATCTCCCTGCGGCATTCGGGCTTGGACAAGCTTTTCGCTGGCGAACAATTGCGAGGAATGGTTATGTTGAAATTAGTTAAACCCTCTGCGGAGTACACAAAGCAGATTGCAGAATATAGAGAGGAATTTTCTGTTGAACGCGAAAGGGTCACATATGACCCGAGCAGAATACCCGGTACAGATTATCTTGAAAATTACGACAATGTGCTTGACTGGCTCGCATTTTGCGAAAGTATGGCTGACAAATTAACTTGGTATATGACCATCCGCGAAAGCGACAGCAGACTTGTCGGCTTTGTTGTGTTTCGTCACAAGCTCGAATACGATGGCGGTATCATCTGCAACAGCCGTAAGGCTGACAATGAATACGCTCTGCTGGAAGCGTTCGCGCAAGAGCTCGGCCATAATAAAACCGGGTGATATTCGCCGGCTATAAAAATATTCCGGTCAGCAAACAGGTACATGCAGTCTTGCCTTAAATGATTGTCTTTTTGTTATACTACAGGAAAGTACCTGTGCCTTTATATAAATAAAAATTTAGGAGGACGGCGAAATGAGTGAAGTTTTAAAAGCCTTAGTGGAGCGCAGAAGTGTGAGAACGTTCAAACCCGAGCAGATCAAGGACAGTGAGCTGCAAACCATCCTGCAGGCCGGACAGTTTGCTCCCAGTGCCAGAAATCAGCAGTCCTGGCATTTTACCGTGGTCCAGAAGCAAGAGATTCTCAGTAAAATCAATAGCCTCATTCAGCAGCACTTTTTGAATTCCGGTGTGGAAGCCTTTGTCGAAAGAGCGAAAGCCGAGAATTTCAGTCCTTTTTACCATGCCCCGACATTAATCATTGTTTCCGGGGATGAGACTGCCGTTGCTCCGCACCAGGACGGCGCTCTGGCCCTGGGCAATTTGTTTTTGGCAGCCCATGCCCTGAACATCGGTTCTGTTTGGATTCATTCGCTGCGTACCCTGTTCGATTCGGCAGAAGGCAGAGCACTAAATAAGGAGCTGGGCATTCCGGCAGGCTATGTTATTATCGGCTCCGGAGCCTTTGGTTACAATGCTGGTCCAACGCCGCAGGCCGCCCCGCGGAAAGAGGGAACGGTGACCATTATCAAGTGAGACTGACTAATATTGGTGGCTAATCTCAGCTGGAGTTTTAACAGACCAGACGGGATGAGGACTTTTACAAATAGTCCCCATCCCGCCTGATTTTTGCAACTGATTCTTTTCTGTAATTTTCTGGATATCGGCGATCAGTACCACCACTCTTTGATTTCGTCTTGTTTACGATCGGCGCAATTACATGATTTCAGGACTTAAAGCCACTGTCTCAGGAAAGGATCGGAATACTTGCTTGCGGCTCAAGAATTCTATAAATAGCGACATAGCAATCTAAGAAGCCAATAACCCCACCATGGTGGGGCTATTGGCTTCTTAGATTGCTATTGGGATAATGAGCCAGATATCATAATGGGCCACAATATTTGCTTATAATATCTTCCATGAGGGACAGGCCCCCGCGATAACCGGCATAAGTTCGTTCGACGATCAAACGGTCAAAAGTGGGAAAGGCCACACTGACATGCATAGCGTTTAACTCCTCGCCGGCAATATGTTTTTCCAGCGAACTGGCCAGTAGAATCATAAAGTTGCGATTCTTTAGTTTTTCCCGGATAAGATGGGAATCCACTTCAAAAATTATATCCGGTTTAACAGCGCAATCCAGTTGCTGGCTTAGTTCATCAATAATATTTGCCCTGTACTCTGCCGGCGGATCATCAGTAATAATAACGACTTCAGGAATATAGCTGATTTCATTGGTAAGATAGCGGGTAATGCCGATCGCATTGGCACTATCGGCGACAACGGCAATGAAGGGGTGAGGCAGGGCCAGAATCAGTACATCGCCAAGGTATTCAGTAAAACGATAGGCAAGGCGTTCTTCATTTTGTATCAGAGTTTCCACTTGACCGGGATCAAGCTGCAAAGCATCACCTACAGCACGAATTAATTGTGTGGTTGCTTTTGGTCCAACAGGTACACTGGGAAAAGTCAAGTACGGGGTATGGAACTTTTCGCGTAATTTGTTTGCAATGGAATGACCGTTCCAGGGTGATAGTACGACATTCAGCTCTGCAGCAGGTATTTTCTTTAAGTTCTCCAAGCCTTGAAATTCAGTAAAGATAATATTTACCTGCAGACCTAATTTTTCCAGGATTTGCTTAATGGCCGCCAAATCACCCTTCCAAAAAATATGCTGATAAGGTACTACACCGAAAATATTAATTAACCCTTTTTGTACCGGTACTGCTGCTAACAGTTGCTCGATAATGGCGTCAAAAAAAAGTTCATAACCTAAGTAAGAATTACCGGAGAATCCAGCAGTCTTTACATGAATAACCGGAGCCTCATCGCGAAATTCCTTCACCACCGCCTCTGTATCATCACCAATCAGTGATGGTACGCAGCCGGTAATAACCGGAAAGAACTCACCTTGCATTAATTCAAGAGTAGATTGAATTAATTGGCGTAGCTTGTCTTCGCCGCCAAATACTACATGTTCCTCTGCAAGCGATGAACAAGGAGTTGAAGTAGTTCCCTGCGGTCCGCCGCCATTTTGCCCGCCGGCATAATGTTGGCCAAATAACTGGCCGATGCCGCAACCGGCGCCGGAATGCAAAATAGGTACAGCGCCAAATAAAGCTAAGGCAGCCGAATAAGCTCCGCCCAGAGCGCAGGAGTAGCGTGGCGCTTCTATGGCTCCCGGTGCGTTTTCTTCAGCCTGTACGTCCTGTACTTCTGTTATTGCCGCCATAGTTATTCCTCCCTGTTCTTGGCATAATACAGCGGGTTAGGCTGTTGATACCACCAGTCGTGGTAAGTATCGCCCGTTTTTGCCAGCATCGTCTGCTGGAAGGAACGGTTCTTGGTGGCCTGCAGAAAAAAGTGACCGCAGGCAACTGCGCCGGCATAACCGCTTTGGCTGCTGTAGCCGGAAGGATCGCCACGCAGAGCATGAATGCGTGTTACGTCTTTTTTCCGTTTAAAGGCGTTCCCTTGGAACGGGCAAGTTAAAGTTAGATCCGGATCCTTAAGATTAGTAACATGAGCCTGCTCTGCCGCTTGGAACGTATTAATCAAAATATCAAAATCACCTATTTTTTTAATTAAATCCTCTACCTCTTCTAATACCAGGTTGTCAAAATCCTGGCAAATGGCAGCTGCAGATTCCAAGCCCAGCTCATCGAAAAACGGCATTTGGGCTAAAAGCCGGCCTTGTCCTAAGGCACCCAAAACAGTAGGTTTTTGCCCATTGCCCTTTAATTTGCTAAATTCATCTTTGATAGCCTGCAGCTTCGGCTTCCAGACTTTGTGCTCCTCGGCGATTACCTGCTCTACAATGTCTTCTTTGCCGGTATGACGGGCCACTTGTCTTAACCAATTATCCGTATTTTCAATTCCCATGGGCGAAGGATAGAGGAAAAAGGGTACGCCATACTCCTGTTGTAAGCCACGGGACAGATAATCGGTATACGTGGGGCAAAGCGGCGCAGTAACGGCAGCCTCGGACAACTGTTCAAATTGTTCGGCAGTAGCGAATTCCGGCACAAAATTAGGACGTAAATCCAGCTTGTTTAACAACCGGGTGAGTTCCCGGCGGTCTTGCCAGGTATAAGACAGCATACTGGCAACATTGACTAAATCGGGCTGTTTTTTCACCGGCTTCTTTACTAAGTACTTCAGCACACCATGCCAAAAAGCATCATAACCGGTTTGGACCAGGCGGGAACGTACTCCTTCACAATGTATCGGCACAATTCTCGCCTTAATTTCCGGCTGTACCTCGCCGACAGTTCCTTCAATGTCTTCACCGATAATTCCAGACGTGCAGGAAGTCAGGATAAATATAGCCCGGGGTGAGTAGCGGCGTTCGGCCTCAAGAATAGCCTTGCGCAATTTGTCGCCAGCCCCGTATATGACATCTTTTTCTGTAATATTTGTAGTCAACCAATGTAAATCATATTTAGCCGGTCGCCCCAACTCTACCGGAATACCCCGAAATAGTTCCCGGTATCCTAGAGCCGAAGAGGAACATCCTACCGGAGCATGGAATATGGTTACCGCATCACGGATGGTACTTACTCTAACGGCCAGATAAAAATTTAACATACAACCGGAAGTTTGCTGGAATTTTCTTTCGCAATTCTGTAAGGTTCCTTCTCTGGCTTCTTTTGATAATTGGGTGGCTTTGCCATAAAACAGATTAATCCCGTTAGCCCTTTGTTCACGGTTTAGGCAAGTTTTTTCACTTAAATCAATTTTTTCTTGCGTAAGCAGGTCTGCCACGAGTATCCCTCCTTTATTTTTATCTTGTAACTAACCCGCACTAAGACTCCTGCTTCTATAAGCGCGAGATAAGTGCGGCTAAGTTCCTGGATAAGGGCTATATTGCTGATGCTTGTCAAAACTTACAGCGTAACCACATAAAATAAAGGCTAAGTCCATATCCAAGTACGGATACGGCTTAGCCTTCAGCAATTAGCTAATCAGCAATAGCATATTTAAATTATATATAAATTACCACAAGAAACATATTTTGTCAATTGTGTTGCGGATCATTGTTTCCTGCGCCTTTGGTTACAATGCAGGTCCAACGCCGCAGGCTGCCCCGCGGCAAGAGGAAATTAAGCTTTATTTCTTCGGCTTGGGTATCGTTTCCCGCACGCCAACCAAAATAGATGTAATCACACCAGCTTCTTATTGCGGAACTGAACCGGGGACATGCCGTATTTCTTCTTAAACAGTCTGTTGAAATGCTCCACATTGGGATAACCGACGCTGTCGGCAATAGTCTCAACGGTCATGCTGCCGTTTTTGAGCAGTGTACAGGCTTTTTTCATGCGGACATTCCTAACAATTTCACCAAAAGTTCCGCCGGATTTTTCTTTAATATATTTGGACAGATAGGGGGGCGACAGGTGCACATGACGGGAAAGATCCTGCAAAGTGACGGTTAAGTAATTGGTTTGGACATAGTTCATGATTTCATCGATTCTTTCATCACGGCACTTGCCTTCGTCCAGTATTTCCTCCAGACGATTGACGGCTACCACCAGGGCGTTAATTGAGGATTTAATTATGTCGTCGTCGATGCCGACACCCCAGTATAAATTGTTTTGATAACTAACGCCAACATAGGACACTGCCTTGGAAGAGGAACCACGGGAAAGGGCATGTTCTTCATAGACAGTCAATTCATAATGAATGTCAAAGTATTGCTTAAGCGCATTGCTAACGGCGTCCAAACGTCCGTTGCCGTGGCCGATAATGGTTTTGACCCGGCCGTTATGCTGGATACCGACCTGGGCTAAAATACCGTCAAGCTGCTTGAAGTGACATTCGGCAGCAGAAAAATAGGGCGTGTTAGTTATGTATTTATCCTCGAATATCTGATAGACCCACTGCGGTGATAATTCCTTGTGCTCACGGTCAGAAACTTCCTTGACGGCATAGCCGATTTCTTCCTTCATCTGCGCGGGGAGGGTCATGCCGTAATGCTGCTTAAGTATGTAACCGACACCGCCTTTGCCTGACTGGCTGTTAATCCGGATAACATCCGAATCGTACTGCCGCCCGACATCCTGTGGATCGACGGGAAGATAAGGCACCGACCAAACGGCGCAGTCTGTTTCTTCGCGGTGCTGCATGCCCTTGGCAATGGCATCCTGGTGAGAGCCGGAAAAAGCGGTGAATACCAGTTCGCCGGCATACGGCTGGCGGGCAGGTACCGGCATTCTGGTCAAATTTTCATACTTTTGGCATATCGCCGGCATATTGCTGAAGTCCAGACGGGGGTCAACGCCATGAGAAAAGAGATTCATCGCCAGAGTGATAATATCCACATTGCCTGTGCGCTCGCCATTGCCAAACAGGGTTCCCTCAATTCTTTCGGCGCCGGCCAGTATGCCGAACTCGGCGTCGCAGACGCCGGAGCCCCTGTCATTGTGAGGATGGAGGCACAAAACAACCGAATCCCGGTACTTCAGGTGCTTGTTGATGAATTCCACCTGGCAGGCAAATACGTGCGGCATGGCATTCTCCACCGTGGTGGGCAGATTAATGATAGCCTTGCTGGCAGGCGTCGGTTGCCATACATCCAGTACGGCATTGCATATCTCGAGGGCATAGTCCACCTCGGTTCCGGGAAAACTCTCCGGGCTGTACTGAAAGGAAAAATTGCCGGTTGTTTCAGCAGCCAGCTGCTTTAATAATTTTGCGCCTTCGACCGCAATCTGCTTGATTTCTTCCTTGCTTTTGCCGAATACCTGTTCCCGCTGCGCGACAGAAGTGGAGTTATACAGGTGAATGACCGCGTGCGGCGCGCCCTTAACCGCTTCAAAGGTCTTGCGGATGATATGCTCTCGCGCCTGGGTCAGTACCTGGATGGTCACATCGGCAGGAATCATTTTTTTCTCGATCAATGTCCTGATAAAGTTGTATTCGGTATCAGAGGCCGCCGGGAAGCCTACCTCTATTTCCTTGAAGCCGATCTTTACCAGCAGGGCAAAAAACTCTAATTTCTCTTCTAAGCTCATGGGTTCGATCAGCGCCTGGTTGCCATCCCGCAAATCGACGCTGCACCAACTGGGCGGCTTATCGATATAATCTTTTTTTACCCAGTCATAAGATAACACCGGCGGCATAAAGTAGGTCCGTTCATACTTTTGAAAATTTTTCATTATCTATCCTCCATTCTGCTGCGGTATAAGCAGAAAAGCTTCCGTCTCCTAATCGAAATAAACGATTATAGAGACGAAAGCTCAATACTTCCGCGGTACCACTCTATTTCATGCTTGACACACGCTCATCGGCACAGTTCATGCCTATCCTGGTAACGGTGGACGCCGTCTTGACCTACTTTGTTTTCAGCCAGAAGCTCCCAGGCGAGTTCACCGCATTGCTCATACTGTTTCGCATCAGCCAACAGCTTTCTGAAATCACGTTGCGGCTACTGTTCCCTTTCATAGCTTTTCCTGAGGTACTATGTATTTTTTAGGATACCTGAATTATAATTCAATAATATCATATCGCACCAAGTTTGCGCAGTGATAAATTTAATCAGATTTATTGATTTTATTTAATGTAATCTTAATATTGAAAGCCGGAAAGACACACCCAATTCTGCCCGGACGTGTCTTTCCGGCGACTAACCTTTTTAACCGGCAGAGTGGTGAAAAATAGGCTGCAATAACGAGGTGGCATGAAACTTGCAAATTTAGGCAGTTACAAGTGGTGAGCGCCGTTAATTTAACTGAAACAGGGGAAAGCTGAAGGTCGGTAGCCTTTGCCAAGGTTCGGTGCAGGCCGTGTTTTTAAGGGATTTATCACTTTGATAAGCAGGGAGATATGCAGCAAGTTGCTAATAGCGTGAAGCTAGTTTGCGCAGGTTAATAGAGTTCATAAGATAGTCTGTACCGTGTCAACCCTAATCCTGTGGATACTGACGGGATATTTTCCGTAATACTGCGTTGTCGTCAATTGTCATACGGCCGGTATGACTCATTCCGCCGCCTTGTTTTACGAAAAATCTCCTCGCCTTTATCCTGCAGTTTTAAGGTTGTTATGGTACTAGGCTTGTGTCTTATCAAAATGATAGAATTTATCGATTTGATAAGACCTTTTTCTGTCGTTTAAGTAATATTAGACTGATTTTTTGGAATATTGCATCTCGAAAAAGTTGGCATCTACTGCTCAAAAGCCTATATAGAGCTAAGTTAAGACTGGCCAGCTTGTCCGCAATGAGATTGTTTAGCGGCGCATAGCTGCTTTATTGGCATAGTTTTTGCAAGATATTGGTAATAGTATATCGGTTTTTTAATATATATGGAAAGGGGCTGAGAAGTCCGGAGCCAATGAGCTGGGGACAACAAGGCGATTTTAAGGAGGGATACAATGGATCAAGGTTTACTTGAGCGGATGTTTAAACTCAGTCAAAAACAAACTGATGTCAAGACAGAAATGCTGGCAGGCTTAACTACCTTTGTGGCTTTAGCTTATATTATTTTCGTCAATCCCAACATTCTGGCCGATGCCGGCATACCTAAGGAAGCGGCCATCGCTTCGACCATCTGGGCAACCGCGCTGGCGACAACGCTTATGGCCGTATGGGCCAATTTCCCGATTGCTGTGGCGCCGGGCATGGGGCTTAACGCCTTTTTTGCGTATTATGTAGTGGGCGTATTAAACCTTTCCTGGCAGGTTGCGCTCGGAGCCGTATTCTTTTCCGGTATCTTGTTTCTGATTTTAACCCTTGGCGGAATCCGGCAGGCCATTATCAAGTCTGTGCCCTTGAATTTAAAATGTGCTATCGGCGTGGGGATTGGTTTGTTTATTGCCTTTATCGGGTTAAAAAATGCTGGCATTATTATTGCGGATAAGGCGACCTTTGTGACAGTGGGGCATTTGACTGCTAAAGAACCGTTATTGGCTTGCTTCGGGCTGATCTTTACAGCCGTGCTTATGGCCAGAAATGTCAAAGGCTCTATGCTCATCGGGATTATTACCACCACCATTCTGGGCATGCTTGTCGGTGCAGTGCCGGTGCCCAAAGGAATTAACGACATTATCAGCTTTAATATTCCCAGTATGACGCCCACCTTTATGCAGCTGGACCTGGTGGGAGCCTGGCAGTTCGGTATTTTCTCGATCATTTTTACCTTTACCATTGTAGAATTGTTCGACAATATGGGGACATTGATCGGTCTGACCCGCAAGGCCAAACTTATGAACGAGAAGGGTGAGATCGAGAATTTGGACAAAGCCCTGACTACCGATGCGGTAGGCACGCTTAGCAGCGCTGTATTTGGCACTTCTACGGTAACCTCCTATGTTGAAAGCGCGGCCGGAATCGCCGAAGGCGGCAAAACCGGTCTGACGGCCCTGACCGTTGCCGGCTTGTTCATTGTCTCACTCTTATTTGCGCCGCTTATCGGCCTGGTGCCCGGCTTTGCAACAGCGCCGGCTCTGATTTTGGTAGGGGCGTTGATGATGGCCGAAATCACGCACGTAAGTTTCACCGATTTTACCGATGGGTTTCCGGCCTTTATGACCATTATTATGATGCCTTTGACCTTCAGTATTGCCAATGGCTTTGCGTTTGGGTTTGTAAGTTATACATTTGTAAAAGTATTGTCCGGCAGAGCCAAGGAAGTCAGCCTGATCATGTGGCTTGTCAGCCTGGCCTTCCTGGCTAACTTTTATATGCGGCTGCACTAAGGCCGTAAAGGGGGATGCAGTTTGAAGCGGCTACACGAATTGGTGGATACAGCGTTAGGGAACACCGACGCCGATCTGGTGTTGAAAAACGGACAGGTGTTTAATGTATTTACAGGTACTTTTGTCAAAGGCGACGTAGCCATAGTCAACGGCTGCATCGCCGGTGTCGGTGTATACAATGGCCGCAAGGAGATTGACATGGCAGGCAAGTACCTAACTCCGGGCTTCATTGACGGCCATGTGCATATTGAAAGCGGCATGGTTAATCCTGCCCAATTCGCGTGCGCGGTAGTGCCGAACGGTACGACCACTGTCATCGCCGATCCTCACGAAATTGCCAATGTAGCAGGACTGGAAGGTATCCGCTATATGCTCAAGGCGACTGAGCAACTGCCGCTCAACGTATATATCATGCTGCCTTCCTGTGTGCCGGCAACTCCCCTGGAAACCTCGGGAGCTACTCTGACGGCCGAGGAGTTAGCCGAATTCATTCAGCATCCCCGCGTGCTCGGTTTGGGAGAAATGATGGATTATCCCGGCGTACTTGGCAAGTCCGACACGGTGTTTGCCAAAATCGGCCTGGCCCGGGGCAAGGTGATTGACGGGCATGCCCCCGGTTTAACCGGCAAAGCATTGACTGGCTATATTGCGGCCGGTATTTGTTCTGACCATGAGTGCGTTACACCGGAGGAAGCAACCGAGCGTCTGGCCCAGGGGATGCATGTCATGCTGCGGGAAGGATCGGCAGCCAGGAACCTCTTACAACTGCTGCCGGCGGTTAATCAGTATACGGTAAGCCGCTGCCTGTTAGCCACGGATGACCGTCATCCGGCCGACCTACTAGAGCAGGGGCATATCAACCATATGGTGAAGGTGGCCGCAAGGGCAGGCACCCATTTAGCCTGGGTGCTGCAGATGGCTACTATTAATGCCGCCAAATATTTTGGCCTTACTGAGCTCGGTGCTATAGCTCCCGGCTACCGGGCGGACCTGCTGGTATTTGACAATTTAACAGAATGGCTGCCGGCGATGGTGTTTAAAGACGGGCAACTGGCGGCTGAGAATGGTAAATCCCTATTTAAAAATTTTTTTGTCGAAGATAAAGCAGTACGCAATACTCTTTCCCTGGGAGACATAGGCGGTGAGAAGCTCCGTATTCCTGCCCGTTCCGCCCGGGCCAGGGTGATAGGCCTGGTACCCCGGCAGTTGGTGACCGCTATGTTAGAACTGGCTGTGCCGGTGAGGCAGGGGGAATTTGTTCCCGATCCCAGCCAGGATATTCTAAAGCTGGCAGTTTGGGAACGGCATAAAGGTTCCGGCAATGTGGGGGTGGGACTCTTGCAGGGCTTAGGGCTCAAACAGGGGGCCATTGCTTCGACCATTGCACATGATTCGCATAATCTGGTGGCGGTAGGGACCAACGACGCCGCGATATTGCGGGCGGTAAAAGCCATTGAGCATATTCAGGGCGGCTTGGCGATTGTCGGTGAAAAGGAAGTTCTCGGTATTCTGCCTTTGCCTTTAGCCGGGCTTATGACCGATCAGGATATCGGTACTGTGCAGCGAGAACTGGTCCGTCTGCACAAGATTGCCCGCAGCCTGGGTGTGAAGGAGGAATACGACCCTTTTATGACCTTGGCCTTTTTAAGTCTGCCGGTTATTCCTGCTTTAAAACTGACAGACAAAGGTTTGGTTGATGTTTCGGCCTTTCAGCATGTACCGGTGTCTTTATCCTAACTAACCCGCACTAAGACTCCTGCTTCTATAAGCGGGAGATAAGTGCGGCTAAGTTCCTGGGTAAGGGCGACTAAACGACTAACGCGAGGGGATGTTAAAGTGACGGATAATACACGTCATCCGGTTGATGAAATGCTACCTGCAGGGCAGTTGTTTATTTACGGTCTGCAACATGTGCTGGCTATGTACGCCGGTGCGGTTGCCGTCCCTCTCATCATTGCCAATGCGATTGGCTTGACTAAAGATCAGCTCATTTTTCTCATTAATGCCGATTTATTTACCTGCGGGATCGCCACATTGATTCAGACACTGGGCTTTGGCAATATGGGCATTAAGATTCCTATGATTCAGGGCGTTACCTTTGCAGCCGTTACTCCCATGATAATCATCGGTAAGACCCATGGCATGACCGCCATTTACGGAGCCATTATTGTCGCCGGGATTGTCACCTACCTGGTAGCTCCCTATTTTAGCAAACTAATCCGGTTCTTCCCGCCGGTCGTTACCGGTACCATTATCACAATAATTGGAGTTACCCTGATGCCTGTCGCCGTCATGTGGGCGGCCGGCGGCAATCCTGCAGCTCCTAATTTTGCCAGCCCGGAAAACATTGTCCTGGCCTTTGTGGTCATGATCCTGGTACTGTTTTTTTATAAATATTTTACCGGTTTCTTAAGTAACATTGCCGTACTCTTAGGCTTAATCAGCGGTACGATTATCGCCATCCCCCTGGGTATGGTCAATTTTAGCCCGGTGGGTACGGCAAGCTGGCTTGGTGTTACCACTCCCTTCTGGTTTGGACTGCCCACGTTTGACGCCGCCTCCATTGCGGCCATGGTGCTGGTTATGCTTGTAGTTATGACTGAGACAACGGGTGATTGTATCGCTATTGGCGAGATTATTGAAAAACCCATTCATAAAGAAGATTTGGCCAGATGCCTGCGCGCCGACGGCTTCTCGACCATGCTTGGCGGTATTCTAAACAGTTTCCCGTATACTGCTTTCGCGCAAAACGTGGGTTTGGTCGGTTTGACCCGTGTGAAAAGCCGGTTTGTCGTGGCGGCGGCCGGCGCCATATTAATTGCGCTGGGGCTCGTCCCCAAACTGGCGGCTGTAATCGCTGCCATACCGCACCCGGTGCTGGGCGGAGCCGGCATTGTCATGTTTGGTATGGTGGCGGCCAGCGGTATTAAGACTTTGTCTAAGGTCAGCTTTGACGGCACACACAATATTATGGTGGTTGGCATCAGTATCGGTATCGGTATGATTACCCTGGCAGTTCCCAAATTCTATCACGGGTTCCCCAACTGGCTGCAGGTAATTTTGCACAGCGGGATTACCGCCGGCAGCCTGGCGGCCATTCTCCTTAACCTTCTCCTGAACGGCAACGCGGCTGCTCATGATGTGACCGCGCAGGTGACCGGCAAGAAAGGAGTTTCAGCCAACGAGTAGAAGAAAATCATAACTGCTTAGCGTCGCCTGGTGTCTTATGACACCAGGTTGCGACGGTTATAGAGCGTGTGCTCCAATAAAGATGCGGACGGGTAGTGAGAGAGCGGCGGTTAAGTTCAGGCGGTGCGAAGCGTTGCTCACTACCCGCCTGAAGAGAAGCTTTAGTGAATTTCCTATAGCAAGGAGAGGTTTTTATGGGGATTGTTTTGCGCGGCGGCGCCATTGTCACCAGCACGGACTGCTATCAGGCCGATATCCGTATTGAAGGGGAAAAGATTGCCGCTATCGGCAGCCAGCTGGCGCAGGCCGGCGATAACGTAGTGCCGGCTGAGGGCTATTATATATTTCCGGGCGGCATTGACGCCCATACCCATTTTGACCTGCCGGTAAGCACTATATCTACAGCCGACGATTTCGCCAGCGGCACCCGGGCTGCTATCCTGGGCGGCACGACGACGGTTATTGATTATGCCACACAGTTTAAGGGGGAGACCCTCAGGCAGGGTTTGGACAACTGGCATCGGCGGGCCGGCGGCAATTGTTACACCGACTACAGTTTCCATATGGCGATTACCGACTGGAATGAACAGGTTGCCCGGGAGCTGCCGTGGCTCAGCCAGGAGGCCGGTGTAACTTCCGTTAAGCTCTATATGGCTTACAAGCATAGTATGCAGCTTGACGACAGTGCGCTTTTTCAGGTATTGGAGGGCAGTCTGGGCTGCGGTATTCTCACCTGTGTCCACTGCGAGAACGGCGATATTGTTGACAACCTGACAAGACAGTTGCGCCAGCAGGGGAAAACGGCCCCTGCCTTCCATCCTTTATCGCGTCCGCCGCGGGTAGAGCAGGAAGCCGTTAACCGTTTAATGATATTGGCCGAGATGACCGGTGCGCCGGTATTTGTTGTCCATTTAAGCTGCCGTGAGGCCATGGAGACCGTAGCTGAGGCCAGATTACGCGGTGTAAGGGTGTTTGCTGAAACATGCCCGCAGTATTTGGTGCTGGACGACAGTGTCTATCAGGATACTACGTTCGCCTGCGCCGGGTACGTTATGTCGCCGCCGCTGCGGGCCAGGGAAAATCAAGCCTATTTGTGGAACGGACTGAGAATCGGTATTTTGGATACCGTTGCGACCGACCATTGTTCCTTTAACCTTCTGGGGCAGAAAGACCTGGGGCGTGAGGATTTCAGTAAAATTCCCAATGGCGCTCCGGGGGTGGAGCACCGGCTGGGTCTTTTATACACCTACGGTGTCAAGGCCGGCAAGCTGAGTCTAACCCAGTTTGTCGATAAGGTAGCGACAACGCCGGCCAAACTCTTTGGCCTCTATCCCCGTAAAGGAACTATCGCACCGGGCAGTGACGCCGATTTAGTGCTGTGGGATGAAAATAGCCGCTTTATCATTGGGGCTGCTTCCCACGCCCACAATGTCGACTACAGTGCTTATGAAGGAATTGCGCAGCAAGGCAAAGCTGTCCATGTTTTCCTGCGAGGCCGGCAGGTGGTAAAGAACGGGATAGCAACCGGCGATCCTTTGGGGAAATATCTATTTCGCAAGCCATTCCTCCGGAGTGAGGTTTAACTGACGATATCCGTACGGCGTAAGAGGTAGCGATATGAGAGAAAAGAAGGCCACAGGCGGCATAATTGTTGCAGCAGGAAAAACAGCAGATGCCAGGGATCCCAAACCACTGTTAAAAATCGGTTCGATTTCAGTTGTTAAGAGGATTGTTTTAACCTTCCAGCAGGCTGGCATTTCGCCGATCGTGGTCATTACCGGTGATAAAGCCGAAGAAATTGAACATGACTTGGCCGATTATGGGGTTATCTTTTTGCGCAATGAACAATTTGCGACTTCTCATATGTTCGATTCCGCCAGGATCGGGCTGTGCTTTCTCCAGAACAAATGCGAGCAGGTAATCTTTAACCCGGTTACTGTTTCGCTGTTCACCCCCGAAACTATTCAGCAGATGATGGCATACGGCAGAGAAGTGGTCGCGCCGTCTTTTCAGGGACAAACCGGACATCCGCTCTTAATCTCGTGTGAGCTGATTCCGCAGCTTTTGGAATACCATGGGGATATGGGCATGCGGGGAGCTATCGAGGCGTTGGGGGTAAAGAGATACCGGCTGGCAACAGAGGATGAGGGGATTTTTCCTGACCAGGGTCATGGCGACAGGGTGAATCAGCTTATCAGAAAACACAATAAGCAAATTCTTCATCCTTTCTTAAGAATCAGTATTGAGAATGAGATGCTTTTCTTTAATTCGCGCACCAAGCTGCTGCTGATTTTAATTCAGGATACGCATTCTGTGCGCAGCGCCTGCCGGCATATTGCCCTGTCATACAGCAAGGCCTGGAATATGATCAATCAGCTGGAACAGGAGTTAGGCTATGCCG
Source organism: Sporomusa aerivorans (assembly GCF_041428895.1). NCBI lineage: Bacteria > Bacillati > Bacillota > Negativicutes > Selenomonadales > Sporomusaceae > Sporomusa > Sporomusa aerivorans. The sequence goes on along the minus strand of NZ_CP156926.1, from coordinate 5,000,699 downwards.
TTGTTGAACGAAAACACGGCGGCAGTAAAGGCGGAAAGACGTATTTAACGGCGGCAGGCGCTCAATTTCTGGCGAGTTTCCAGCAGTTTGAGCAGAACGTGCGGCAATATGCAAAAGCTGAGTTTGACAGATGGTTTATTAACCGCACTTTGCTATAGGGCGGTGCATGGGTGACTATTTAGCAATAAAAAATTTTTATACGGCGGGTACACTACGGACAGGGATTTTATTTTGCAATATATCCCTGTCTCTTTTACGTTTAGTTTAAGTGTTTTATATTTTGGGCTGGACCTAACAAAATAATTGCCTTATAGTAGGAATTGAGCGCAACTTTGTCCACGATAAACCGACTTATCTTTCTAATGGTGACTGTAGGAGGATAAACTGACTATACTGTAGATAGTTTGCTGCACTCGTTGGAGAATTTTGAGGGGAGATAGTAACCATGAGTATTTTTCGTACGAAAAGTATCGACTTACTGAAAGAGGAGGCAAGCATCCGTTCGCTGCGCAAATCCTTGACAGCCATTGATATTGTCATGCTGGGTATTGGTGTTATTATCGGCACCGGCATTTTTGTTCTTACCGGTGTAGCAGCAGCCAAATATGCCGGTCCGGGTCTGATGCTTTCCTTTGTACTGGCCGGTATTACGGTTGCATTTGTCTGCCTGGCCTATTCAGAGCTGGCAGCCATGATACCCATTGCCGGCAGTGCTTATACCTATACTTATACGGCGCTGGGGGAATTTGTCGCCTGGCTGGTAGGTTGGAACCTGATACTGGAATACTCCGTAGGCGCCAGCGCGGTAGCCGGCGGCTGGTCAGCCTACACGGTGGGGCTTTTAAAATCCGCCGGCATTGAAGTTCCCAAGGCCTTAACCACTGTTCCGGCCGATGGCGGCCTTGTAAACTTGCCCGCGGTACTTATTACGCTGTTTTTGACCTTTCTTTTAGTCAAGGGAGTCAAGGAAAGCGCCAACGTTAACCGGCTTTTGGTTGCCGTTAAATTAGCCGCCATCTTCCTGTTTCTCTTTCTAGCGGGACCGAAAGTCAATGTTGCCAACTGGGAGCCGTTTTTACCTTACGGTTGGGCCGGTGTATCGGCGGGCGCTGCAGTTATCTTTTTTGCTTACCTGGGAGTGGATTCCATTGCGACCGCGGCTGAGGAAACCTGCAACCCAAGCCGGAATATGCCTTTCGGCATTATCGGTTCTTTAGCCGTATGCACCGTTCTATACATCGCCGTTTCGGCTGTTATGACGGGTGTTGTCCCTTATAGCCAGCTCGATACGGCGGAGCCTGTTTCCTTCGTATTAAGACAAATTGGCTACAACTTCGGTTCGGCCCTGGTAGGTACAGGCGCTATCGCCGGTTTAACCACCGTGCTTATGGTTATGATGTACGCGCAGACCCGCGCTTTTTTTGCCATGTCCCGGGATGGTCTGATTCCGGCGGCAATTTGCAAAGTTCATCCCAAGTACGGTACGCCGCATATCATTACCTTAATAGTCGGACTTGGCGTGGCTCTGATTTCCGGCGTCACTCCCATTCATCTGGTGGCGGAAATGTGCAGTGCAGGCACGTTGTTTGCATTCATTGCCGCCATGATTGGCGTTATGGTGCTGCGAAAGACAAAGCCTGACGTACAGCGGCCTTTCCGTTGTCCCGCCCTTAGCGTTGTTGCCACCGTTGCAATATTGTTTTGCTTCTATATCATGTATAACCTGCAAACCGGTACGTGGATCCGGTTTGTCGTTTGGAGTATTATCGGTATCGCTGTTTATTTTTGGTATGGCCGTTCCCACAGTAAACTGAATGCCGTGAGCCAACCGAATAATAGCAATACTCTGTAGCAGAACACCCTTTGTAAGTCCCGCCGGGCTAATCCCGGCGGACTGTTATTTTTCCGGATAATTTCCCGTAGCCTTAAAGAAAATGGGTGACAATACTGCTATAATAAATTAATGCCGTAGTAGCATTTGACCAACAGGCAAGTTCTTTTGATAAAGAATTTGCCGAAAATTCAGCCTCCATTCTATAATGGTTTTAACACAGAATTGTTGAAATATTATGGAATAGGAGGCTGCTCTGTTTTACATAAAGACCGACCTTTATTGCTTGATGTGTGGGAGGTGCGATATGGAGAAGATTAGTGAATCAATCAAGAAAAAAGATCATGATGCCAAGATCAGCGGCCGTGCTTTGTATGTGGATGATCATGTAACAGATGGCATGTTTTGCGGTAAGCTATTACACTCTGCCCGGGCTAAAGCCCGCATCGCAGCTATTCACCTGCCTCAACTGCCTGAAGAGTATTTTATTGTGGACAGAAACGACGTAGCCGGCATCAACCGTGTGCATATTGTGCTTGATGATACCCCGGTGTTTGCTGAGGATACGGTGGAGTATGTCGGTGAGCCGATCTTAATGGTTGTCGGGCCTGAAGGCAAAGAAGTAGAGAGAATCCTGCGCGAGATTGTTGTAGTATATGAAGAGCAGGAACCCCTCTTTGATATGCGCAAATCAGATGTCGCCTTTTTTAATTATAACTATGCCAAAGGCGATATCGACAAGGCGTTGGCTGAGGCAGACCGGGTTTTAATTGAGACCTTTCAGACCGGCTATCAGGAACAGGCGTATCTGGAAACCCAGGGGATCATTGCCTACCCGCAGGACGGACGGATGACAGTCCGCGGGTCAATGCAATGTCCCTACTATGTGCATGGCGCGGTTGCCAAGGCCATTGGCTGTGACGCCAAGGCTGTCCGGGTTATTCAGGATGTCACCGGCGGCGGGTTTGGCGGTAAGGAAGCCTTTCCTTCCATTCTTGCCTGCCAGACGGCGGTGGCGGCCATGAAGGCCAACAAGCCGGTTAAAGTGATCTATGACCGCCGGGAGGATATGGAGTTTACTTCCAAGCGGCACCCTTCCATCTGCACCTATAAAGTAGCCATTAAAAACGGTGAAATTACCGGCATGGATATTGATGTATTATACAATAGCGGCGCCTATACCACTCTGTCGCCCGTAGTCTTGCAACGGGGCCTGATTTGCGCCAGCGGCGTATACCGGGTCGATAATCTGCGTGTTGCCGGGCGGGCCGTCAAGACCAATACTGTGCCGTCAGGCGCCTACCGCGGCTTTGGCGCACCGCAGACGTTTTTTGCAGCCGAAATGATGATGGCGCACGTTGCCCGTGAACTGAGAGTAGATTCGTTGGAACTGAGAGAAAAATATATGGTGAAACAGGGCGACGCTACTTCCACAAGCGGCAAATATCATTTCCCTGTACCGCTGCCGGCAATGATTGCGCGAATGGATGCAATCACCGGTTACCGAAAAAAACGCCGGCTGTACAAAAAGCAGACAGGACGTTATCGCAAGGGAATTGGCCTGTCGCTGTTTTTCCATGGCTGTGGCTTTACCGGCAGCGGCGAGCGGGATTACATAAAAGCGGTGGTGCAACTGCGGAAAAACGCCGACGATACGGTGGAGGTGCTTGCCAGCAATACCGATATCGGGCAGGGCTTAAAGACAACCTTCAGCAAAATTGTCGCCGATACGCTGGGGATTGCATTTGACCGGGTGCATATTGACAACCCGGATACCGACCTGGTGCCTGACTCCGGTCCGACTGTCGCCAGCCGGTCGCTGATGATAGTCGGCGGTTTGCTGGAGCGGGCGGCTGCCAGGCTTAAAGCCGGCTGGCGTGCCGGTGAGGAGCAGCTTATTGAGGAACGTTACGTGCAGCCTGAGTTTCTCATTCCGTTTGACCTGGAAAAGTTCAAAGGGGATGCTTATCCAACCTACTCCTGGTCTGTTAACATTATCGAATTGGAGATCGATACCCTTACCGCCACCCACAAAGTTATCGGCGCCTGGGGGATCTATGATGTTGGCGTGCCCATTGACCTGAATATTCTTCATGGTCAGATGCAGGGCGGCCTGATGCAGGGAATAGGCTACGCCTCGATGGAGCAAATGGACTATAATGATAAAGGCCTAATTCGCAATAACAGTTACAGCGATTATATCGTGCCTACGGCAGTAGATGTTCCCAGGCTGGTTACTGAGTTTATCAATAATCCGTATCCGTATGGTCCTTACGGGGCAAAAGGCGCCGGCGAATTACCGGTTGTCGGGGTTGCTCCGGCCTATATCGCAGCCATGGAGAATGCTCTGGGGATCAGTATAAATAAGATACCGTTTACACCGGAGGATACCATGAAGGTTTTGCAGGAGGCGAACAAAGCATGATAAAATTCGTTCTTAACGGTCATGAGGTTACATCTACTGCAAAAGCCAATGAACGGCTGCTCGACGTACTCAGAAATGAGTTTACCCTTACCGGTGTGAAATGCGGCTGTAAAGAGGGAGAATGCGGCGCATGTTCGGTTATTCTGGATGGGAGATTGGCTAATTCCTGCATGGTGGCCATGGGGCATGTCGCCGGCAGTACGGTTATGACCATCGAGGGGTATCGCGAAACAGACCGCTTTGCGGTGCTGGATAAGGCCTATGCTTTGGTCAGCGCGGTACAGTGCGGTTTTTGCATTCCCGGTATGATGCTGGCATCCGAATGTATACTTGCCCGGAATCCCAACCCTACCGAGGATGAGATCCGGATAGGGATTTCCGGCAATCTTTGCCGCTGCACCGGCTATCATGCCATTGTGGAAGCTATCGGCATTGCCGCCAAGGAGGGAAAAGGGTTATGGTAAATGGTTATCAGGCAGCCTCTCTAGAGGAAGCTTTGGCTATCCTGGGACGGGAGAGCACGGTAATTCCTTATGGCGGCGGGACCGATTTAATGATTGAAGCGGATGATAGTGCCACTTATCTGTTCCTCAGCAAAGTTCCTGAGTTAAAAACGATTACGGAAGACCGCGGCTGCATCCGTCTTGGCGCGGCCTGCACTTTTACAGAAATTATCGAGAGTGGACTGGTTCCCTCACTTTTAAAAGAAGCCGTTTCCCAGATTGCCGCGCCGGCTATCCGCAACCTGGGGACGATTGGCGGCAATATTTGCAATGGCTCACCCAAAGCAGACAGCGCGCTGATTTTTATGGCCGCAGATGCCAAACTGCGTCTTGGCAGCACCCGGGGCGAACGGGTAATGCCTATCAGCGAGTTTTACCTGGGCAGGAAGAAAACAGCGCTGGCGGCCGATGAACTGCTGGTCGAAATTCTTATGAACAAAAACGGACTTGACAATTATTATTACAAAAAAGTCGGGGCCAGGGATGCGTTGGCCATTTCCCGGGTGTCTTTCGCCGGCATCCTTAATGTATTCGCAGGTAAAATCGCCAGCTGCAGGACGGCCTTCGGGGCAGTCAGCGATGTCATCATCAGGCGGGCCAATATTGATGCCATGCTGGCAGGTAAGACACTGGCCGAGGCAAGGGCACTGAAGCCTGCGTATCTAGCCGCTTACGACCAGGCTATCGTCCCGATCCGGGGCAGGATTTCAGCCGAGTACAGAAAAGCTGTATGTATGAACTTACTGCAGGATTTTCTTGCCAGCAAAGGCGTCTGACAAGGGCGAAGAAGGCGCTGGCCTTCCGCGAAGGCTGGCAATAAGCCAAAACTAATTGCATAATCCTAAAAATTCTTGTATATTTTTGACGATATGGGTCAAGAGTCTCTACCAGGTTGCCGTAAATAACCTGACTATAAGAATAGGTCTTTGTGCACCTATTTTTATAGCCAGGTTTTTGCTTGCGGGGACAAGCAGCCGAAACATAACAAGAATTAATTCTCCAAATTCGAATTCACGGGAGAGGGTTTATCTTGCTGGAAACAGAAATGAAACAGACGGTCTTAGTCATAACCAGTCTCTTGATGGCAAAAAATAATGTATGTGTTATCAACAATTTTCGCGGTTCATCTATATATGAAATAAGCAGCGGGTTGGATTGGAGTTTCATTGTATTGGACGAAAGGATTGAAGATGGTGCTGGGAAAAGACATTGCAATCATAAAAGGTAATATAGCGTTTACGCCTAGTTTCGGCCAACTGAATATTGCCGAGAACAGCTTTGTGGTTATTCAGGGGAAAAAAGTTAAGGGGATTTATCGCGCACTGCCGGCTGAATACCGGAATATACCTGTAACAGATTATCAAGACGCCTTGATCATTCCCGGCTTTGTCGATTTGCATTTCCATGCGCCGCAGTTTGCCAACAGAGGGCTGGGTTTTGATCTGGAACTCTTGCCCTGGCTGGAGAACTATACGTTTCCCGAAGAAGCAAAATTTCAGGATGTAACGTATGCGCAAGCCGTGTATAAAAAGGTAGTCTCGGCGCTATGGCAATGGGGCACGACCCGGGTAGTGTTTTTCGGCACTATTCACAAAGCAGCCACCGCCAAGCTTATGGAACTGCTGGCAACGGCCGGTCTGGGCGGCTATGTAGGCAAAGTAAACATGGATAGGAATTCTCCCGGGATTCTCATGGAAACAACCGGACAATCGTTACTCGATACCGAAATGTTTATTAAAGAAACAATTGGCAGGTATGAACTGGTAAAACCAATTATAACGCCAAGATTTGTACCTACCTGCTCGCCGGAATTAATGAGTGGCATTGCCAGACTGGCAATGCAGTACAACTTGCCGGTTCAGTCACATTTATCGGAAAACACAGGCGAGATCGCCTGGGTTAGAGAACTGCATCCCGAATGTCAGAATTATGCCAGTGTCTATGATCAATTCGGCCTGTTTGGCAAGCAGCCGACCGTTATGGCTCACTGTATTTACAATGATGATGCCGAGCTGGCGTTAATGGCCAAAAATAGAGTTTATGTGGCCCACTGTCCCTATTCGAACAGCAACTTGGCTAGCGGGATAGCACCTGTCAGGAAATGTATTGAGCAGGGAATTCCCGTAGGTCTGGGCTCTGACGTCGCCGGCGGCCATGAGGTAGCGATGAGCAGGGTCATGTCCATGGCTATAGAGGTTTCCAAACTGAAGTGGCTGGCAAGCGGTAAAAAGGAGAAATTCCTCACTATACCGGAAGCCTTGTATCTGGCGACCAAAGGCGGGGGAAGCTTTTTCGGCAAAGTAGGCAGCTTCGAGGCAGGCTACGATTTTGATGCCCTGGTTATTGACGACAGCAGCCTGGAGGTGGCGGCAAGCAACCGGTATTCGGTAGAGGACCGGTTGAGCAGGTTTATTTATATAGGCGATCATCACAATATTATCGCCCGTTATGTTGCCGGTAAAAAAATAGAGAAACCTCAATTCTAAACAATAATTATCGTACAACACGACTTATTTCGACATTTTTCTTATCTGCTAGTGATTAAAATAGTAGCAGATAATTTAAAATGGACAGGCAAACCTTCCGAAAGGATGGGACGCAAAGCCATGGGTCTACAGATGTTTTCTAAGATTGCCAGGTTGCATCATGTAAGTAAATGATGAACCGGGCATTTTTATTTTGCTAACCATATATATGAAATTCCAATAAAGATCTCTCGTAGCTGGCAATAATAAGGAATTAAGGAAGGAAAAAGACATGGATCCGGAAAAACAAACCGTCCTGATTGTTGATGACATGAAATTCAGCAGGCATTTGTTAAAGTCTTTATTGGAAGATGACTATTATGTGCTATGCGCCAGCTCAGGGCGGCAGGCCCTGGAGTTGATCATGGCGCAGCCGGTCGATCTGGTTCTATTGGACATTATCATGCCTGATATGGACGGTCGTGAACTATGCCGGCAACTAAAAAGCGATCCTGTCACCCAGGATGTTGCGGTTATTTTTATTTCTGTTAAAGATGAAACGGAAGATCAAATGCAGGGATTCGCCCTGGGGGCGATTGATTATATTACCAAAAATACCGCACCCGCAGTTGTACAGGCGCGGGTACGGTGTCATCTTGAGTTGAAAAAACAGCGTGACAGACTGGCTAAATGGTCTTTCACCGACGCGCTTACCGGTATTCCCAACCGGCGGTATTTTGACGAAACGCTGGGAAAGTTATGGTGTTATGCGTTGCGCAACCAGGATCTTTTATCATGTCTGTTAATCGATATTGATTTTTTTAAGAACTATAACGACAGCTACGGTCATATGGAAGGCGACCATTGCCTGAAAAAGGTGGCCGGGGCCGTACAGGCGGCTCTGCTACGGCCCATTGACACAGCGGCCCGGTACGGCGGTGAGGAATTTATCGTGCTGATGCCTTCAACTCCTTGCGCCGGCGCAGTCCGGGTAGCTGAGAGAATTCAGGCCAATATCCGTGAACTGCGCATAGAGCATCGCCTCTCGGGGGTTAGTAACCTGGTTACAGTCAGTATCGGTATTGCCACCCTTAAACCGGATAGGCGTTATGATCCTGCGGTCTTGATAAAACGGGCGGATTTTGGACTCTATAAGGCCAAAAACGAAGGACGAAACAGGTTTGTTATTATCGAATAGGGAGCGGGTTAAGCCGTAGGTTGGTTTCCTCTCGTATCTATTAAGGGCAGTGCGGGTTTGGTCGGCCAGAAGTAAATAAGCTACGGCAAAGGGCTGTGCTGAAACAAGTGTTTCAGCACAGCCCTTACAAGTTATTGCCTGTACGAGCGTTAGCGTGGCAGGCTTATTTCAATTTGCCGGTCGGTTTTCGCCGGCGGTCTTGCTGCAAGCCGGCGGGCAGTGACAGCCAATACGACTCCCAACAGTAAGGCTGTTAAATCGATGCCGGCGGTCATCCAGTCGCGCGCTGCGATTGCCGGCGCCAGCCCAACCTTGGTTGTGAGGGCATTGATCAGCGGCAACCCCAGGCAAAGCAATGCGGCGAAGCCTGTTTGCTCCGACCAGGCGCGCTCTGGCGGGCGCAGCAGGGCGTGCAGCAGCATAATGAGCCAGACACTGAAAAATACCGTAATTTCTCCTTCAGACCGGTTGGTCATTGCCTGCGGCAATAACCGGTTGGCCCATAAATAGGTAATGCAGGCAATAACACTGCCCATGATGACTGTGATGTTCAGGGCTTCGGCGGTACGGTACATAACATAGGTCAACTGGTTGCTGCGGGCGTAGCGGCGGCGCCGCTTCACCGTAAAGAAAATGAGGCCGGTGGCAATCATAGCGGAGCTGATCAACCCGGCGGCAAAATACAGCCAGCAGACAGGATAGCCGCCGAATCTGCCAATATGCAGCCCGACCAGGGTGCGGTAGGCTGTAACATATTTATTCCAGGTGGCCTGACTGCCAAGCAGTTCGCCGGTAACACCGTCAAACGACGCCTTGGCGCTCATGGCCACAACTTCACCGTCAACAGTGCGGAAAAAAGTGACCACGGCCTGTCTGTCGCCAGGATTGGTAACGCGGACGTAGGCTATGCTGTTTTTGCCCAGTTCGGCTTCCGCTTTTGGCAACAGTTCTGTCAGCGGCAGCAGTTTTCCCGGCTGATTGCTGCGGGGACGCTCAAAGTTTGTCGACGCTACCGCCGCCGGTCCTTTCCAGGCGCTGCCGTATAATATCTGCGGAACGGCTGTGCTGAGCAGAAAGAAGGTGATTGTCAGGCCGGTATAGGTGATAAGTATTACAAAAGGCAGGGTCAGCACACCTGTCATGCTATGGACATCAAGCCAATTGCGCCGCCAGCGCAGGCGGAAAAAATCCTTAAACACCTGACGTCGAATGGCGACTCCCGAGACCAGGGCGGCCAGCATGACAACCGAGGCTAAGCTGACAAGCCACATGCCGCTTTTGCCGCTGTGCAAGTCATAATGGAAACGCGCAAAGAACTCCCCGCCTTCGGTTTCCGGCGCTTTTATTACCCTGCCGGTCTGCGGATTTATCTGCTTCTCCAGGGTTACAGTATCTTTTTTCCAGATGATGGTCAAATCAGGATGGCGGTTTTGCGGCATGGCTATCATCCAGAGGTCGGCCCGGGGCGCAAACAGGCGCAGGCTTTTATCGGCAGCGGCTGCGGCCTGCAGCGGCTCTGCCTGGCTGCTGCGGACATTGGGCTGCATCCAGTGTGTTATTTCCGGCTCAAATACCGCCAGGGTACCGGTGAGAAAGATAATAAATAACAGCCAGCCAAATACTAAACCGCCCCAGGTATGCAGTTCACTCATCGCCAGGGTAAAACTTCTGTTTGGTTTTGCTTTGTCCATACGACTCTCCTTTATCTTGACAAGACTGCGGCCAGCGCCGGCAGGCTGCAAAATAATGTGGCAATCAGTATATCACGCCAGGCACGCTGCGCGCTCGGAGCGGCAAATGACCAGAGCAGCGCAGCCAGGGAAATGAAAGCCGGCAGCAGTGCTAAGAAAAACAGGGTATCGACTTTAGGCCAGGGCAAGCAGAGCGCCAAAGTCGCCAATATACCGCTAGTCAGCGCATAGCCGCCGAAAACGGCGGCTAGAATGCGAAGGCAGATTTGCGTTTGTTTATACTGTAAGAACATATTAGCTTCATTCAGTATAGGGGCGAAACCGGCATGCTGCAGCAGCCGGCTGAGGTAATTCTGCAAAATTCTATTCATGACTATACGCTCGCCTTATAGATTCCAGGTTGCCGATAATTTGTAGGTGCGGGGCCCGCCCAGCGTGGCATAATACTCGCTGCTGAAACAACCTGCCCAGTAGTGTTTGTCAAACACGTTTTCCACACCAAGCCGGAAGGTAACCGGTGTATCATTAATGACGGTTTTGTAGCGCGCACCGATATCATAACGCACCCAGCTTGGAAGTTTTAGCTTGTTCGCATTATCGATATACTGGGAACCGGTATATACCGCCAGGAGAGAAAGCGTTAAATCCTTATTCCACGGCGTGTCCCACTCGACGCCGGCATTCATTGTCCATTTAGGTACGCCAAACGGGGTATTACCGTTGTTGGCGCTGATATTAGAACGGGCCAGTTCGCCGCGGGTATAGGCAATTCCGCCTAACAGACGGAGGTTTTTCGCTATACTGCCGAAGGTGTTCCATTCAACGCCGCGATTTTTCTGTTCGCCGTCATAGGAGTAGATATTGTCAGTAGTCATATAACTGGGCATGTTGATTTGAAAAAAGGCCAGCGTATTGGCGAAATTTCCCTTGTCCCATTTAATACCGATTTCCTGCTGCTTGGTTTTATACGGCGACAGTACTTCATTGGCGTTATCATACGTTACACCCACCACGGCTCCGGGTGAAAGCGCTTCAATATAGTTGGCGTAGAGTGACACCGAATCTCCCCATGGTTTGACTACGAGGCCAACCATCGGCAGAGTCGCGTTGGCGTCCTTAGTAGGAGTTGACGTGGGTGCGCCGGTGGCAAGGGTATTGGCATATTTATAGCTGGTCTGGTTCACATTTTGCCGCCGAGCCCCTAAGGTTAACTGCACTTTGTCTTCATCAAAGGTAAGTGTGTCGGCCAGAAGATAGCTGGAAAGCTCGGTAACAAGGGTCTTGTTGCCTTTTGCCGGCGATGCCAGGCTATTATAGTAATCGGCAAGCGAGACAGGGTTATAAAGGTTCGTTACATAATTACCGGTGCCGGAAGTATATGCATTGGAATAATCGGTATCCTGGAAGCTTGCCCCTAAAACGAGCTGATGTTTTACCGCACCGGTCTGATACGTGCCGCGCAGTCCAAAATCGGCGGAAGTAGTGTCAGTCCAGAAGTATTGCTTAAAAACATTCCGGGCCTTTACTGTTCCATCCGGGGAGAGATTCACATGATTGCCGTTGATGAGGCCGGTGGCTCTGGACGATAGTTTGCCGATGCCGGCATACGCGGTTAAATTATCCCGGATGTCATATTCGCCCTTAAACAGGACACCATTATTCCGTGTTGTAGCTGACGTTCCTTTATACACATTGGTTGAACCGTCCGGAGCGTCTGGTGCTGCCGCAAACGTTTTGGGTATGTTATACATGGAAGTGGCTCCATTGTCATAACTTTCCTGTGAACCGTAGGCATCCAGGGATAGCCGCCATTTGTCTTTTCGATAATCCACTCCCAGAGTGCCCAGCAGCCGGTCTTTGGACTGGCCGTTGACTTCGGTGTCACCGTCTGCATAGACGCCGTTGAAACGAATGCCCCATTCTTTGTTTTCGCCATAGCGGCGGCCAATATCAATATGACCGCCCAGGTGGGACGAGGAGGTATAGCTGGTGGTAAAGTTCGTGATGTCCTCCTCGCCGGCGCGTTTGGGCACCAGGTTGACGGCGCCGCCCACCGAAGTGTTTACACCGCCGTAAAGAAAGGAACTGGGACCCTTAAGCACTTCCACCCGTTCCAGAAATTCAACCGGAACATGGTACTGCGGCGCCAATCCCGACATACCGTTAAAGTAGAGATGCTGATAATTTACTTCCAGCCCGCGGATCATATAGTTCTCATTGTTATGGCCGGTGGAGGTGGTAAAGCGGACAGAGGGATCATTAATGAGGACATCATACAGCGTACTGGCCTGCTTATCTTCCATGGTCTGGGCCGTATAGCTGGTAACATTAAACGGTGTATCCATAAAGTCCTTATTGCCCAGGACGCCAAGATTTGCCCCGCGGGCCACCTGTCCGCCGGCATATACCGGCGGCAGAGAATGGTCACGGCTGGCGGTGACTTCAATTCCCTCCAAAGTGAATTCATGCTGCCCGGCCGTTTCCGCCGCATTCTCGGCATATGCAATTGCCGTTGTGTGCCAGAACAGGCTGCTGCCGATCAGGGCATACAACAGCCTTTTTCGGGCTAGCGATTTTTTTTGTTTCTTCATGCCATTCGACTCCTTTGTTACAGCTTGTAAAAGATAACCGCTCCCGTATGAATTATAAGTACAGATTTTACAACAGTGAGAATAGTTATCAATAATATCTAATAGAATAGCAAGAGTAAGCAGCGGAGTAAATGGAGAAATTTCTAAATTGGCCTAGATTTTTTTCTAATAATACCGGCGCCGGCTAGGTTATACGCCAGATTTTATTGACAAGAACTGGGCATAAATTTATAATAAACTAGAAATGATAATCAATATCAAAGGGCGGCTGACTGCCGTAATCCGTTTATTTATCCTCTGACTAACCCTCTCTAAGACTCCCCCTTCTGTAAGTGGGAGTAAGAGCGGATAAGTCCCGGGATAAGGGCAACTAACCTTCAGATGGGGTTAAAACCCCACCTGAAGCTTAGTTTACTTTATAGATATTTACAACGGGAAAAGAAAGGAGGCTAAGATAAACTATGAACGTCAATCTTAATCAATTGGCCCGGTATTATGCTAATATGAACGTTACGATCATTGATCTGATCAGAGCCATTGTGCCTCCTGGCAGGAAATATGCCGGTGGTAATACGCCTCCTTTTTCCGCCTGGATTTTTCCTTTACGCGGGCAGGCCCGGATGTTTTTTAACGGTGTTCCCTATGAAATGGAGTATGGTAAGATTTTTCATGCCGGGCCGAATCTGCCGCTGGAGAAAGAAGTATTGGGACAGTCGGAGTGGGATTATATGGTCTTGCATTATCAGGCCGTTGGCGCCGGCAGCGGGACAGTGCCATATGAACTGTCCCATTTTGAACTCGAGACCGGTTATAATACACGGATCAGCGATTTATTGCAACGGCTGCAGACCTGCTGCTCATTGCCTGGCAGCTTGCTTGAACTGCGGGTTAAGTCACTTTTTTTCAGTATTCTGGATGAAATTCTGACCAGCGCCGTCAACCGGCGCAGCGAGAGTGGACGGCTACTTGTCGAGAAGGCTATGGAGTATATCGGCAGACATTATATGGAGCCGATTACCATACCAAAACTTGCCGATCAATATGGCTTGAAGAGTAAACAGTTTGCTTACTTGTTTCAGAAATATACCGGTATGGGGCCCAATGAATATTTGATTGAGCACCGCGTTCTCCGCGCGAAGGAGCTCTTAAGCACCACCGAAAGTTCTGTCGCCGATATTTCAGCCTGTGTCGGTTATTCTGACCCGTATTATTTTAGCAAGCTGTTTAAAAAACGCACCGGCTTTTCGCCCAGCATGCTGCAAAGCTGCTCAGAACAAAGTAAAGACTGATATTATAAAGGGGGCCGCCTCATTTTACTTGAGGCAGCCCCCTGATTGTTAACGGCGCAGCGCATTATATAATTTTGCCGATACATTGGCAATAAAATTGCTGGAATAGCTATGATCGGCTGTACGGGTGTAGAAACTAATCAATATCGGGTCGTGGCCGTCCTGAACGACACCGACATCGCACAACACATCATCCAGTTCGCCAACCTTGTGATATACCGGTACTTGCATATGGCGGGGAATTTCATCATAAAAAATGGTATTGGCCAGATTGTTTTTTAACCGCTTGACTTGGGATTTATCTATGTATTTCTCGTTATAGATTGTTTCAATAACCTTGGACATTTCAAAAGGTGTTGTCACACTGTGATAACCGTACTTTTTATAGGCCTGCTCATCATGGATCTCGGTTTTTCTCAGGCGTAAATCTTTTTCAACTTTATCAAAGGTATTTTTGCTGCTGGCATCAAACTCATTAAGTAGTGCCTGAAAAGAAGTATTGTCACTGACTTTGATCATAACGTCTATGTTCTGATCGTATTGAGATTTCTTGTAGGCAGGCGCTTTCGGATAAAGGTATTTGTAGGTTGCCAGCGCTACAATCAACTTACTGGTGGAAGCAGTGGGAAAAATATTATCCTGGTTATACTGAATTGTTTTGCCTGTTTTCAGGTTCTTGGCGTAGACGCCGACTTGTCCGTTAAATTGTTTTAAATCGTTATTGATTTCTTTTTCCAAAGCCGGCGCTGCAGCCACTGTTGCCGCTGAAAACAAAAAAGCGATAGTGGTGCAGGTTGTGATAAGTTTTTTTAGCATAGTATTCCTCATTTCGGGTTTGATAGATCTATTTTATCACAAATATACCACTATTAGGGTAAAATAGTGGTATAAATTAGGCTGGAGAGTTATTCCAGAAATGCTGTAGTAAGATTGGAGGGACAATATGAAGTACAAAATTTTAGGGAAGACAGGCGTCCTGGTTTCTAATCTTTGCCTGGGAACTATGACTTTTGGCAGTGAGACGGACGAAAGGGAAGCCGCCCGCATGTTTGGCAAGTGCCGGGATGCCGGTGTCAATTTCTTTGACTGCTCGAATAATTATAGTGAAGGCCGCGCCGAAGAGATTCTAGGCAAACTTATTGCCGATTGCCGGGATGAGGTCATAGTAACGACCAAAGTGGCGCAACGGGTGGGCAAGGATGTCAATGCCCTGGGGACATCCCGCCGTCATATCCTGCGTTCGGTTGAACAAAGTCTTGGCCGTTTAAAAACAGACCGGATAGATCTTTATTTTGTTCACTACTTTGATCCCTTCACGGCCATGGAAGATACGCTGAGAGCCCTGGATGATTTAGTTAGTCAGGGCAAGGTGCTGTATCTGGGCGCCAGCAACTGGGCTGCCTGGCAGGTTGCCAAAGCCCTGGGGATTTCCGCCAAAGACGCACTGGCCCGGTTTGAATGTATTGAACCCATGTATAACCTGGTGAAGCGGCAGGCCGAGGTTGAACTGCTGCCGCTGGCAGCCTCGGAACAACTGGGGGTTATTGCCTATAACCCGTTAGGCGCCGGTTTACTAAGCGGCAAGTATTCAGGCGGCAATCAGCCGCCGGGCGGCAGAATTGTTGAGAAAGAGCAATACAGCAAACGCTACGGTGAGCCCCTGTACTACGAGATTGCCGAACGCTTTGTCAAATTTGCCGGACAGTTAGGGGTAAGCCCGGTAACGCTGGCTGTAAGCTGGGTTGAATCCCACCCGGCCATTACCGCTCCTATCATCGGCGCCAGGAATGCCGAACAACTGGAAGCTTCACTGGCTGCCGCCGATTATCTGATGAGTGATACATTGCGCGGGGAAATTGCCGCTTTGTCGGTCGCGCCGGGAAATGCCACAGACCGTTTGGAAGAGCAACTGGAAACCAAGTATTTGCTGCGTAACAGGTAATAACTGTTTTATAGAGGTGAGCGTATGATAAGTTACAAGCCGATCGGCATTATCCGGTCTCCCTTTAAGGAACCGAAAGGAACACCCATACAGGCAGCCGCGGCCGCAGATGTGGCCGGCATCATTGAAGTCGGTCCCGAGTATGCCGCAGGCCTGAAAGATATTGCAGGCTTCTCGCATCTTATTTTGCTGTACCACTTCCATTTGGTCAGGGAGCCGTCATTAGTAGTGAAACCTTTTCTGGACAATGAACCGCATGGTATTTTTGCCACGCGGTCTCCTGCCCGGCCCAACGCTATTGGTTTTTCGATAGTGCGGCTGGCGAAAGTTGAAGGCAACAAGCTTCACATCAGGGATGTTGATATTATCGACGGAACCCCTCTTATAGATATAAAACCGTATGTAGCCGAATTTGATGTTCGTGCAGACGTTAAGTCCGGGTGGTTTGAAAGCAATGTTCACAAACTTTCCTCGACCAAGGATGACGGCAGGTTTGTCGGCAGTTATGAAGTGGAAACGCGGGTTTATTTTGCTGATCAAAAAGAGGCCTATGCTGCCGTACCGTTTTTAAAGCAAAGTTTGCACGAGAGGTTTGAGTGGGAAACGGCGACATATGGCTTAGATTTGTTTAAAGCGGGAAAACTGCTCAGGGTATCGGTAATTAACCGGGGCAATCAGCAAAAAGTATTCTGGGGCTGCAAAGGACCTGATATCGGCAAACTTTACAATATCCGGCTTGAACAGGATGAAGAGATTACCGGCGGGGTACAGGCCAGTTCGATATTGGCATCGCTAAAAGGGCCGGATGTACCGGTTGCTCCTGACAATATCGAGCAGGTATTGGCATCCCTGGGATACGAAAAATTTATGTCCTTCGCCGGGACGAACTGGACAGGCAGTTATGAGGGTGTGGCGTTAAAACTCATGGTGTGCCCGGCGCTGCCCTATCCGGTCCTGGTAGAGTTCGAAAAGACAGCTTGTACACCGGCAGAGGCGTTCGAACAGGAACAGGAATTGCAGGCCTTTGTCGCCAGGTTTGGTCTTGAAAAGCGGGTTATAAAAAAAGAACCTCCTACCCTCCTGTATGAGAGTTGGCCGCCAGTGTAGAAGCTAGAAAATAGTACAGATGGACTAGATAACAATCCAAACCGGAGGAGATAATGAATTATGAGCAAAAAGAATTTATTTATATGTTACCCCAAATGCACCACTTGTCAAAAAGCGCAGAAGTGGCTTGATGCCCAAGGGATCGACTATGAGTTAAGAAATATTAAGGAGGACAAGCCGACCCTGGCCGAAC
Source organism: Sporomusa aerivorans (assembly GCF_041428895.1). NCBI lineage: Bacteria > Bacillati > Bacillota > Negativicutes > Selenomonadales > Sporomusaceae > Sporomusa > Sporomusa aerivorans. Next base: position 4,983,464 of record NZ_CP156926.1, on the reverse strand, counting down.
TAACCGCATGGCATCAAAAAAGTAATTTGCCTAGCCGTAAGCTATTTAATACAAGCGGACTTTTATACAAATCACTGGCGCTAAAGGACAAGCTGCCAACCATGCCGGAAGCAGAGCAGCTTGTTTTGCTGGCGACTGACGGCATGCTTGTTAAACGGCCTTTGTTGCTTACCGCCGACAAAGTGCTGGTTGGCTTTAAGGAAGCCGAGTGGCAGGATTCCCTTGCCTGATATAAATCTCCGAACAAAACATGGGGACAGGGATAGTGTTTTTGCCTGTGGGGGAATACCTTACAGGCAAAAGCGGAAGTCGGGTGCCGGCGGTGGAGCGTTGCAATGCACGCCCGCCTGTGCCGGCGAATTCTTTGCGACGGATTATAGATGCAGTATATGCAGCAATAAAGGGTGATTAATTATATGGAGCGAATTATCGATGTTACAGGCGGACAGGGCGGAAAAGCATTTTTACTTGTGGGCAAGGAAAAAACAGCATTAATGGATTGCGGTATGGCTTATTGCGCGTCCAGTCTTATCCAGAACATTAAAGAGGCCATACCTGCAAGACCGCTGGATTATATTATTATCAGCCATTCTCACTACGATCACATTGGCGCCATTCCCTATTTAAAGGATGAGTGGCCTGCTGTTAATGTACTTGGTGCAGCTTATGCCCAGCAAGTACTACATAAGCCGAATGCCTTAAAAACCATCCGGCAGCTTAGTATTCAGGCTGCCGAATTTTACGGAGCAGCCCAACCTCTCCCCTACGATGATGCCAAGCTGAAAGTGGATCGGATTATTAAAGACGGCGATACACTCAGTTTGGGCGATATGCACATAACTGTGGTTAAAACAACCGGGCACACCCAATGTTCATTAGCGTTTTTCATTAATAACGAAATACTGTTTGCAAGTGAAACAACCGGGTGTTTGAGCAGTTCCGGGCGGATTTACCCCGCCTTTATCATTAGTTGGGCTGATGCCATTAACTCGATTACTATATGCCGGGAGCTTAATCCCCGATTTATCTACTCGCCTCATTACGGGCTGGTGAGCCAAGCGGATACGGCTGATTACTGGGATAAATGCCTTATGGCTGTGTGTGAGACCCGGGATTTTATTCTGCGTCTAGCCGCTCAGGGGTATGATCAGGAACAAATCTTAGCCGAGTATGAACGGGTATTCCGTAATGAGGAAAGCAGACGGGAGCAGCCAATAAACGCATTCCGCCTGAACACGCAAAATATGATCAAAACAGTCTTGCGCGAAGCACAGACAGGTTAAATTACAGCGAATTGAGGGAATGTCTTGAATAGAGAAGATGAGTTATATGAGCGCGCGGATAATCCTCCAGTTGCCCCCAAGCGACCCTGGTATAAACGGATGGGCTTAGGCGGACTGGTGGCCGCTTTACTGGCGCTGACGAAGTGGAAGACCATCCTGAGTTTTCTGCAGGGAATATTTGTGTTGTTTAAATTCAGTAAGTTCGGGGTTACCACCTTATCTATGCTGGCAACCATCGGTATTTATGCCTGGTTTTACGGTATTTGGTGGGCGGTGGGCTTTGTCTTGCTTATTGCTGTGCATGAGAGCGGGCATATGATTGCCGCAAGACAACAGAACATACCTGTTACCGCACCTGTTTTTATTCCTTTCCTGGGGGCGTTGATTGGCCTGAAGGAACCGCCTAAGGATGCGGCGACAGAAAGTATTATTGCCTATGGCGGTCCGCTGTTTGGTCTGCTGGCTGCCGCTGCCGTCCATACAGCCGCTGTTGCGTTCAATTCCCCGCTTCTTTTTTCTTTAGCCTTCACCGGATACTTCCTTACACTTTTTAACCTTATACCGGCCTCGCCGCTGGATGGCGGGCGAATTGCCGGAGCCGTATCTCCCTATATATGGTTTTTAGGTGTGCCGTTGATTGGTTTACTGCTGTGGTTTAGTTTTAGCCCGATTTTAATTCTGATATTATTCGGCGCCGTCCACCGGGCCTGGGAGTTTTGGCAGCATCGCAGTGATGAATATTATACTGTCGACCCGGTATTTCGCCTGAAAATGGGGATTGCCTACCTAGCCCTGCTGACAGTAAGCGGTTTATTAACTTATGAGGCGCATAATATGGCCGAGGCGCTGCGCCCGCGGTTATAAGCTGGCCGCAGGAAACCGGCTGCCAATTATGTTGACTGCACAGTCAAATGGTGTATAATCAAATATAGTAGAAATACTAAATTTGTTATGGGGGAAATTACATGAAGAAAAAGCTTATTGTTGGATTGATGCTTGTTTCCTTGCTGTCGGTTTCCGCTGTTCCTTTGTCGCAGGCCTTTAGCCTTGGTGATGTTTTAAAAGTCGGCGGTATCGGTTTTCTTATCGATAAATTTTCAACACCGCTGAATAATTTCATAAACCAACTGACCTTTAAACACGGTGCGGGAACCGAATATACCACAAAGGTGGTTCCTATCGTTTCTGTAGGCAATAAGGGCTACATAGGTGCGGCTCAGGTTACCGGGCCGGAGGAATTAGTCGATAAAACGAAAGCCGTCATCCAGCTGGAAGGCAACTTTAACGGCAGTACCTTCCGCGTTAAAGCACTGCTGCCTATTGACAGTACTAATCCTGTCAACTTTTCCCGTGTGCAGGGCGTAGGTGTATCAGCCATAATTGATATAAAAATATAATAAGCTGACAGATTCTTCGGCCCGGCCATAACCGCCGGCAGGGCTAAACAGCGCAACCAATACCTGTTTTTAAAGACTGACGCTATTTTTCTGGCGTCAGTCTTATTTTATCCTGATAGAAAGTATAACTTTCGCCTGGATAAGGGCAATATCGGCTTCCGCTTTCGCCAAAGGCTCGGCGCAAGCCGTGTTTTCTTTAACAGGAAATATATATGCTCTTAACCCAAGGGCCTAGCAGGGGCTTGACTTTTTTCTTGAAGGCGGCAGGTATAGCTGCCTGCCGGCAAGAAAGCATATAGATAACAGTCAGCTTAAAAAACTTAACGGACTCTATACGAAGCGCAGAGGGGTGAAAGCGATGGAGCAGTTTTCTCTGAATACGCCGGCGGAGGGATTTATTGATATAACTGCCCGGATACGGGAATATGTCCGGAGCAGCCGGATTCAGCAGGGAATTTGCCAAGTATTTGTTCCGCACACTACGGCGGGTATAACCGTCAATGAAAATGCCGATCCGGATGTGGTAACAGATATGCTGGCAGCACTCGGCCGCATGGTTCCGGATTTGCCATATCGCCACTGTGAAGGAAATTCGCCGGCCCATATAAAAAGTTCGCTGGTAGGTTGCTCGGTTACGTTGCCGGTTGTGGCGAGTAATTTGGTCCTGGGCACCTGGCAGGGAGTTTACTTCTGTGAGTTTGACGGGCCGCGCCGGCGTGATATCTGGGTTCAGGTTGTGGGTGGCTGACATGCATGTTATGGTAGGCTCCATTGAACTATTATTGCCGGGAGCGGGATCCTTAAAAGAAAAACGGCATGTTGTAAAAAGTATTGTGGGCAGAATCCGGTCACGGGTCAATGCTTCGGTGGCGGAAACCGAATTTCAGGATGTCTGGCAGCGGTCTGTAATTGGCGTGGCCATGGTAAGCAGTGACAGGCAGCTGCTTGACAAGCAGGTTAGTATCATCCGTACTATTGTTGACGACAATGCAGCCGCCGAAACTGTGGAGTTTCTGTTTGAATATGTGTAATACGGCTGGTTGGGCGTGTTTCTACATTAAATAACAGGGTGGAGAAAAATATGTATGACCTGGTGATTAAGAACGGAATTTTAATTGACCCGGAAAAACTTACCCGGCGTAAAGGCAATGTAGGCATCCGGAACGGAAAAATTGCGGCGGTAACCCAGTCTGAAATTCATGGCAAGCAGGAACTGGCGGCAGACGACAAGATTGTTTGCCCGGGATTTATCGATATCCACGGCCATGTAGACTGGAATACCTATTGCGGCGAACTGTCGCTGCGCCAGGGTATCACCACAACGGTCGGCGGGAATTGCGGACTCAGTCCGCTGGATATAGAAGCTTTCTTCGCCGTCCAGGAACAGGAAGGCTTTATTGTTAACCAGGCGGAAATGATCGGACATTCCATGAGTCTCAGGCAGGCAGTCGGGGCTATCGATCCTTTGCAGCCGGCTACCCCGGAACAATTGGCGCTTATGGAATATGCGGTGGAAAAAGCTTTTGAGGAGGGGGCCTGCGGCCTTTCCCTGGGGTTGGCTTACGCTCCCGGCAGCTCGGATGAAGAAGTATTTAATCTAAGCCGTCTGGCAGCCAGGTATGGCCGGGTGGTGGCCGTTGATACGCGAATGCGCACCGAGATTGATATGTATTCGCTGGTAGAAGCCATAAACATTGCCCGCAAAACAGGAGCACGCGTACAAATTTCGCATTTGGTGTACCAGTATGGCACCGGTGTCGTGGGCGAGGCCCTGGCGGTTATTGATAAGGCCAGAGCTGAGGGGTTGGATATCCGCTTTGACAGTGGCATGTATACCCAGTGGGCGACGCATATTGGCGCCGTGTTGTTTAGCGAAGAGTCGATTGCTCTCAATAACTGGAGCCTGGAGGATATTTTAGTTATTACCGGCAAGTATAACGGCAAGCGCCTGAATCCGGAAATATACCGGGATTTGCGTGAGAACCATCCGCAAACTTCTGTCGTGGTGTTCACCGGCATCGAGGAGGAGATTTATATGGCCTTGAATCATCCTTTTGCAATGCCTTCCACAGATACCGGCGCCTATGCACCGGGGGAAGGACATCCCCAAATCGCCGGCAGCTTTCCTCGTTACTTTCGGAGGATGGTTGGCGAGCGCCATGAACTGACCATCATGGACGCCGTAAGGAAAGCCACTCTGCTGCCGGCCGAGACGCTCGGCTTTCACTCCAAGGGACGTCTCCGGGAAGGCCTGGATGCCGACTTGGTCGTGTTTGATATTAAAGGCATAATGGATAAGGCTGATTTTGGTTTGCCGGATGCTACACCGGAAGGTATTGACTTTGTCGTAATCGGTGGAGAGATAGCCCTCGCCCAAGGTAAACTTGTTAATACCCGTGCCGGCAAAGCCGTGCGGTGCACCAAGCCGGTCTATGATTATAATATCTAAAGCATAAAATGACTTACAAGACCTATCAGGTAAAAATTTGAAATAAATTGATATTTATGCAGGATTTCGTTAATTAAAGGATAATATTATAAAAGAACAAATATTGCTTAGAGGAGTGAAGACAATGAAAGTTCTTGTGGTGTATTATTCTTTATACGGTCATGTACACCGTATGGCAGAGGCCATTGCCGCCGGTATCGGTGAAGTGGCGGGAGCAGAGGCCGTTTTGCGGCGGGTTCCGGAAACATTGTCTGCAGATATTTTAGAAAAAATGGGGGCAACAGCCGCCCAAAAAGCTCTTGCGCATATACCTGTTTGTACGCTGGATGAATTGGCTACGGCGGATGCTATTATTTTCGGCACGCCAACCCGTTTCGGCAATATGTGCGGGCAGATGCGCCAGTTCCTCGATGCTACAGGCCAGTTATGGCAGCAGGGGAAATTAGTTGGCAAAGTCGGCAGTGTCTTTACCAGTACGGCAACTCAGCATGGCGGGCAGGAATCGACAATCCTGAGCTTTCATACCACGCTGCTGCACCATGGCATGATAATTGCCGGCTTACCGTACACCTTTGCCGGCCAGACGACCATTGACGAAATGGCTGGCGGATCGCCTTACGGAGCCTCCACCATTGCCGGCGGCCGGGGCGAAAGAATGCCGAGTGAAATTGAGCTTGCCGGGGCAAAATTCCAAGGTAAGTATGTGGCTGAAATAGCGGCAAAGCTGTCCAGCTAAAAAGCAATAATCAAGTCAAAGGAATTTGGCGGAGCCCGGTAACGGGCTCTTTTCTTTTTGCGGACAAAACAGGACCTTTTGCCTATAAAAAATAGTTCTTAAATCTTAAGGAAGTTTTGCGAACAATGACGAATTAAGCCAAAAATAATTTTTAGCAGGGTGATTGGATGATTGAAAAGATTTATTCATTACGGGAGCAAATGGTAAAATTAGGTTATGCCATCGGGGAAATAGATGCATGGATTCGCCATGTAATGGGGGATATACCCATTGATCAGCTCGATAATCAGGACTGCCTGGAACTGATTGATAATCTCAACAGCTACATCCTGTTTGCCAAAAAAGCCAGGCAATTGCCCATAGAGAATACTTTCTGAGCCCGGTGCCGGGCTCAGTTTTTTATCCTGATAGATAACTTTCGCCAAAGCCTCGGCGCAAGCCGTGTTTTCTTTAGCCGGCAGGATCTTTTTTCCCGGATAAAAGCAATATCGTCAAGGGGCGAGCGGCGTAAAAAAAATATATGCTGATTTTACTCATGGCGGGATAAAGTGTTGGGTATATATTGACCTGCCAACAAATAGTTGATATTATTAATAATAATAAAAATAATCAAGATTGTGAGGTAACTTATTTGTCTACTAAGAATAATGATTTTTTAAGTTTTATGCGATTGGTGCTCGGCTTATACATATTGAAAATTTTGCAGCAAGAGCCTGCGCACGGCAATAAAATGGCGGAAGAAATCAAAAGGCGCACCGAAAACGCGTATACGCCCAACACCAACGCACTGTATCCGTTACTACGGATTATGGAAGAAAAGGGATATATAATCGGCGAATGGGATAGCCCGGTTACCCGGAATAAGCGGATCTACACCATTACGGAAAGCGGGCTGGCCCGTATACCGGCATTGGAATTAATGCTGGAAGAACGGCTAAAACAACTGGAGTGGAAGGTCGCTGTCCTGCGCCAGGATTTACTGCAGCACGACAAGTAGGAGTGTTCTGACAATCCCGGTTTACCACACTAAGTTAAGCAAAATATATGCATAAAAAAAGGCGAGGGAATTATGTGAGTACAGGGACTTCAAGGTTGAGTAACCGGCAGATGGCGATGATCTGTGGCGTCCTGATTGCAATTTTGGTTGCCGGGGGCTTGTGGTGGTGGATTCGCGCCAGCCGGATGGTCACGACAGATGACGCCAGGGTAAAAGGTACCATTGTGGCGGTAAGTGCCAAGATCAATGGCCGCATCGAGAAAGTACTGGTAAAAGAAGGGGACAACGTGCAGGCCGGTCAGGTAATAGCTGTGCTTGAGCGCCAGGAATTTGAGGCTCAGGTGGAGCAGGCCAAGGCAAATTTAGCTATGGCCCAGGCGAAACTGGCAGCGACACTGGCCGGCAACCGGCCGCAGGAGGTTGCTCAAGTCAATGCCGCAGCCCTGCAAGCAAAAGCTAATCTGGAGAATGCCCGCAAAAACAGTGAAAGGGATGAAGCCCTTTACCGGCAGGGAGCCATATCTGTACAACAGCGGGATGCAGGCAAAACGGCTTATGATGTTGCGCAAGCGCAATATGTCGCGGCTTCTGAGCATTACAATATGAGTGTTGAGGGTTCACGCCAGGAGGATATTGCAATGGTCCAGGCTCAGGTTCAGCAGGCGCAGGCTGCGTTAAAGAATGTTGAAATTCTCCTGGCTGATACCGCGATTAAAGCCCCTGTTGCCGGCGTAATTGCCGTAAAGTCTGTTGAAGACGGGGAAGTTGTGGCCTTTGGCCAGCAGCTGTTCAACATTAGTAATCTTGCCGATGTCTGGATCGGCGCCAATATCGAGGAAACCTATATTGGGAGGGTAAAGGTCGGTCAACCGGTGGAATTTACGATTGATGCCTACCCTGACAAAAAATTTACCGGCGAGGTAATTGAAGTGGGTCCTGCGTCCGGCTCCCAGTTTGCGTTATTGCCAACTGAGAATACCTCCGCTAATTTTACCAAGGTTACGCAGCGGCTGCCGATTAAGATTAAGGCCGGCGAGTCTGAATATGTATTGAAACCAGGTATGTCGGCGGAAATTCGTATTTTTACGAAGCAGCTGTAGCTAGGCTGGCGGCTAAAAACTGATATTCCCGTTGTGAAAGGTTTTTATTATGTTTAAGAAATATGCCATTCTCTGCGCTGTTTGCCTGGGAACCGTGCTGAGCGCCTATGTCAGCAGCTGTGTTAATATAGCTCTTCCCAATATTATGGCGGCATTGAACTTTAATATGGATTCGATTGTCTGGGTTTCTTTAGGGTATATGCTGCCATATGGCTCGACCTTGCCTTTGACAGGCAAACTGGGCGATCAGTTTGGCGCCAAAAATGTATATGTGCTGGGATTAATTCTGTTTACCGTGTCTTCCCTGCTCTGCGGAATTGCCACAAATTCTACGGCCATGATTGTTTTTCGGATTTTGCAGGGGATTGGCGCCGGTATGTTGTTGCCGAATGCCATGACAATTGTTGCGGAAACCTTTGCCGCCAACGAGCGCGGCCAGGCCCTGGGCGTGTGGAGCGCGATGGCGGCGGCCGGCAGTGCGATGGGGCCGACAGTCGGGGGTTATATCATAGAGAGTTTTGACTGGCGCTGGATTTTCTTTTCTGTCGGGCCATTCTGTATTTTAAGCATTATTTTTGCCTTGGCCGTTATTCCCAAATCCAGCCGCAATTCGGCTGCCACCGTCGATTTCCTGGGAGCCGCCCTGCTGATTGCCAGCATTAGCTCGCTCTTGGTAGCGCTGAATCAGGGGCAAAAAGAAGGCTGGGATTCTCTTTATATTCTTTCGTTGTTTTACCTGGCATTTGCCGCTTTTGTATTGTTCATGGCAGTAGAATTCAAAGTGGAAAAACCCATGATTGACATGCGTTTGTTTGCCAATCCCACCTTCACAGTTGCCAATTTGATCGGTTTCATATCCTTTGTTGCATTTTACGGCGGAAATTTCCTGTTGCCGTTTTTTCTCAAATCAATTCTTGGTTATAGCTCTACGACCTCAGGTTTAATGCTGCTGCCGCTGACTGCGGCCATGGTCGTATTTTCACCGCTTGGCGGCCGTCTGGCCGACCGCTTCGGCTCGCGCCTGCCGGCGTTTACCGGTATTATGATGATTGCCGGCGCTTTATATTCCCTGGACACTATCAGTGCTGAATATTCGAGTCGTGATTTCTTTGTACGTCTTTCCTTATTCGGGATGGGCCTGGGGCTTACCATGTCGCCGCTGACAAATTGCGCCGTCTCATCACTTCCGAAAGATAAAATCGGTGTCGGCTCAGGAATTTTTAACCTGGCCAAAATCATTGGCGGCAGCATGGGCGTAGTTCTCGCCGAGACATTGCTGACGCGGCGGGAAATATATCATACTGCAGTGCTCAAGGAATATCTGAATCCGGCAACCCATTCGTCGCCGGACATATACCGTCTGTTGCAGGAACTATGGGGTAACCAGGGCATGGACAGCTCCATGCTGCTGACAGCCACTCATGGCTGGCTGACCGGACAGGGTCTCTTACCACAGCAGTATGTAATGCTTAAAGCCCTGCTTGGCCAGATGGTTGCCCGCCAGGCGGCCATATTATCATTTCAGGATGTGTTTTTTACGGTGGCGATTGTGTGTTTTGCCGGCGGCTTGCTGGCTTTATTGATAAGGCGGAAAACGGCTGCTCCGGACCCGGTAGTCCGGGAAAGTAACTAACAGGGAGGAATGGAAATGTACTCATTTCAACATATTCTGGTTCCGGTCGATGGTTCGGCCAACTCACAGCGGGCCATGCACTATGCGAGCTATCTGGCGGAACATTGCCAGGCAAAGATCGGCGTTTTGCATGTGGTCAACCTTTCCCTGGCTATGTCGCCAATGGGGCAAATCAATACCGGCGGGTATATTCCTGAACGGGTTGTGGAAGATCTCCAGGAATCAGGGCGTTTGATTATCGATAAAGCCTTGCAGCAAGTTCCGCCAGCGGTAACGGCCCAAGGCTTTCTGGAAATGGGTGTACCCTCTGAAGTGATTGTGGCATTTTGCCGTGAGAATGCCTATGACCTGATTGTAATGGGCAGCAGGGGCTTAGGCACCATCAAAGAGTTTTTCTTAGGCAGTGTCAGTAACTATGTCCTGCACCATGCCGCCTGTCCGGTTATGGTGGCTAAATAGTTTAGCCGTCGACTTAGCTTCAGGTGAGGTTAAAACCCCACCTGAAGCTAAGTCGACTTTTATATTCATTATGAAGTAGAGAATCCGCCGATGCAGGCGGGTGGTGCCTGCCAAACTCGTAGCCTATAATTCGGCAACAACCCGGCAGGGCAGGCCTGTAAGTCCTTCATAGTTGACCGGATAAGTGTGCACAACGAAAGGCTGGCCGTTAGCCGCTGCCAGCAATTTCTCGAGGTTAGCAAGATTTTCAATAACAAAAACTCCGTTATCGGCGCAATACTGGTCAGCCCGGTGATGTTCGGCCGGCTTACGGATGCCGGCGAAGTCAATACCGATCATGCTCACCTTTTTATTTACAAGTTCGGTTATTAGCGCATCTGATAATTCGGGATGACTTTGGCAATATTCAGGAGTTCCGTATTTTTTTTCTTTTAGATACCCAGTGTGAAATATAACAAAATCGTATTCAGTGACTTCGTCTATATTGATATCGGCTGCCTCAATATCTCTTCCTTTTACATGGCTGAGATTAAAAAGGATTCCTCTTCTTTCGGTATTTTCCAACGGGAATTTTTTGTCCATAACATCAAAGTGAGTGCCGATATGGCCAAATTTAACAACAGGGGGAATCTGGCCGGAGGTAGTCTGCTTCAACACTAAGTTTAGAATTTCATCGGTAACGACAACTGATAAATCAATTTTCATTATACATTTCTCCTTAATTATAAAGTAAACTTAGCTTCAGGTGGGGTTTTAGCCCCATCTGAAGCTAAGTTGCCCTTATCCCGGGACTTATCCGCTCTTACTCCCACTTACAGAAGGGGAGTCTTAGAGCGGGTTAGTCACAGGATAAACATATTGTTTCCTGGGAAACAATTTTAGTATAACAGAATATTGTTTCCGTGTAAACTATTAATGGTTGGCTTTAGGCAATTTTATACTGTATAATGATATTGCTTCTGAAATAATCATTTACGAAAAGTTAGGTTGATAGCATGCAAAGTAAAGAACAGGAAGTTCAGAGTTTAATCGGCAAAATTGAAGGTTTAGTGTATGAGTTTAACAATCTGGAAGATCATAAACGGCAAAAACTAGAGACTGTTTTATTGGTACAAGGGTATGAGGAACTGCGCAATGTAAGTATTACTTTGGCGGAATGTCATGTAATTGACTGTATTGAGCGGAACGAAACGCTCAATACCACTGCTATTGCCCAAAAATTAAATATAACCAAAGGCGGAATTTCCAAGATAACAGCTAAATTGGTGAAGAAGAATATGCTAGAGGTTCATCGCCTGGCAAATAATCAAAAAGAAACGTACTATCGCTTAAAACCGCTTGGCAAAAAGGTCTTTAAGCTTCACGAAACTTTGCACAAGCAGGCCGAAGAAGTGTTTAAAACTTATTTTCGTACCTACAGCCGGGAAGAAGTGGCGTTTGCCGGCAGATTTTTAAACGATTTGACTGCGGCGATCCAAGCCACAACAAACGGGAATTCTGAAAGCTAAGGAGAAATTTTGCTAGCTCTCATTGGCCGGCGGCAAATGTCGAATTGCCAAAAGATACAAGCTTAAGAGGGAGGATACCGGCTAAATGGTCAGTGGAGGAAAGAGAAATGCGCATTATTATATTAGCTATTGTCTGGCTGCTTGTTGCTATGCCAGGGGTGTTTGCCGGTCCGCAGGTAATCGGGGATGATCTTAGAACTGACACGGTATTGGACTTATCCATTATGGGTCCACCGCTGGCAACCAAAGAGCAGTGCCTGCAGCACTTGCTTGGTAGAAATCCCTTGCCGGCGCTTACCGTACCAGCCGAGGAATTAGTTAATTACTATTATGAGGAAGCTATGACGGAGGGTGTCCGGCCGGACGTTGCCTTTGCCCAGGCGTTGCACGAAACAGGTTATTTTCGCTATGGCGGCGATGTAATACCACTGCAGAATAATTTTAGCGGCTTGGGAACAGTGGGCAATGGTGCACGCGGCGTGTGGTTCAGTTCGGCCCAAATCGGAGTGCGCGCACAAATCCAGCACCTGCTGGGATATGCTTCCGCCGCTGCCCCGAAGCAAGCCATTGTTGATCCCCGCTATAGTTTATTAAAAACAAGCAAGTACTTCGGCAGCGCCAGAACCTGGACAGAACTCAACGGCAAATGGGCTATACCGGGTAAAACCTACGGACAGAAGATTCTGAGGATCCATGAACAGATTATGCGAGAAAAGCCCGTGGCATAAAAATTGGACAAGCATTTACCGTAAGTAAATTGGTAAAAAGATTCGCTGATTTGTTATAATACATAAAGATATGAAAAAAGCGAGAAAGATGGTGGAAAAATGTCCGGAAGAATGATTGATGTCGATGAACGCCCATCCCTGCTGGAAACAATTCCTCTTAGTCTCCAGCATTTGTTTGCCATGTTTGGTGCTACAGTTCTGGTGCCTATTCTTTTTAAAGTAAATCCGGCGACAATCCTCTTGTTTAATGGGATTGGCACACTGCTTTATATTTTTATCTGTAAGGGCAGGATTCCGGGGTATCTTGGTTCGAGCTTCGCCTTCCTGTCACCGGTGTTTGTTGTCTTGCCGCAATACGGCTACGAAGCGGCGCTGGGCGGTTTTATAGTGGCCGGGCTGATCTTCAGCCTGGTGGCCTTGTCCATCGGTGCCCTTGGCATGAAATGGATTGATGTGATTTTTCCACCGGCGGCTATGGGGGCCATTGTGGCCGTAATCGGCCTGGAGCTGGCGCCGGTTGCAGCTGAAATGGCCGGTCTGACTGCCAAAACACTGGATCCCAAGGTCATCACGGTTTCACTGTTCACCTTGGCCGTGACAATTCTTGGCTCTGTAGTTTTCCGCGGATTTTTATCGATCATTCCTATTCTGGTAGGGGTACTTGCCGGTTACCTGCTGGCCTTTTTTATGGGACTGGTTGATACGGCCGGCATAGCCGGGGCGGCCTGGTTTGAAGCGCCTGCTTTTTACACACCGCGCTTTGAAATGAACGCCATTGCTATTATTGCTCCGGCCGCGCTGGTAGTTATTGCCGAGCATGTGGGACACTTGCTGGTAACCGGTAATATTGTCGGGCGTGATCTGATCAAAGACCCGGGACTGCACCGCTCGCTCTTAGGCAACGGTTTGTCTACCATGCTGTCCGGCTTCTTCGGTTCTACTCCCAATACAACCTATGGTGAAAATATTGGCGTTATGGCCATTACCAAAGTCTACAGTGTCTGGGTTATCGGCGGCGCCGCTGTTATCGCCATCGTTTTATCCTTCGTGGGCAAACTGGCAGCGGCCATTCAAAGCATCCCCACGCCGGTCATGGGCGGTATTTCTCTGTTATTGTTCGGCGTTATCGCCGCATCAGGTATCCGCATGCTGCTGGAATCCAAAGTAGATTACAGCAAAGCCAGGAATCTGATCCTGACGTCTATTGTGCTCATTGTTGGTATCAGTGGCGCTCATATCAGCATTGGCACAGTGGATATGAAGGGTATGGCTTTAGCCACTGTCGTATCAATTTTTGTCAGCCTGGTATTCAAGCTGCTGGATATGTTGTCGCTAATGAATGACGGTTCTGACGAACCCGGTTGATTCGACGACTTAGCAACAGATGGGGTAAAGCACCACCTGATGCTAAGTCGGCCTTATAATGGAACTTCCCAAGGACTGTGTTTGTGCACAGTCCTTTTTTAATGTATTAAAATTATAAGTTTGCAAGGCGGCAAGCCCTTATAAAACAAGGAGTGCCAAGGTCAATGCCCGGTGACGGCGCCTCAGTACCGTTGATGGCTGTAAGGACCGCGTCAGCGTTTTTTTATCCTGATAGAGAGTATAACTTTCGCTGGATAAGGGCAACATCGGCTTCCACTTTCGCCAAAGGCTCGGCGCAAGCCGTGTTTTCTTTATTTTAAAGAACAGGCGAACGGGATTTGCGCTATTGATCAGGACTGTCAGGAGCGGTGCTGGTCTACGCTGTTTTAAAAATGGCCTTGGATAAACATAATAGGAGATAGAGACTATCGGAAAAGGGGTTTTTGCATGCCGAAAAAGAATAAGACACTTACCCAAATAAAGCGGTATATAATTTTGTTTATTGGTTCGATAATTTATGCGGCAGGATTGGAAATCTTCCTAGTGCCTAATAACGTTATCGACGGCGGTGTGGTCGGCCTGGCTATTATGGCCAGTCACCTGACAGGGCTGCCGCTGGGCTTGTTTCTAATTGTTATCAATATTCCCTTTATATATCTGGGGTATAAACAAATCGGCAAGACATTTACCCTGTCAACCATCTTTGCCATCATATCGCTGTCCTATTGGAGCAATATTTTTCTGCCTATCCCTGGGCTGACCAACGATTTGTTTTTGGCATCGGTATTTGGGGGGATTATCCTGGGAGTCGGGGTAGGCCTCATTGTCCGTTACGGTGGTTCATTGGACGGATCGGAAATTATCGCCATCCTGATGGACCGGCAAACCAGCTTTTCAGTAGGTGAAATTGTACTGGTAATCAACCTGTTCATCTTGTCTGCCGCCGGCCTCGTTTTTGGCTGGGACCGGGCCATGTACTCACTGGTTGCTTACTTTATTGCTTCAAAAATAATTGATATCACAATCGAAGGGTTGGATGAGTCAAAAGCAGTCTTTGTAGTGTCCGACCAGGCGGACGATATCGCTAGTGCGCTTATGGCCCGTCTGGGGCGGGGGGTAACTTTCCTGCAGGGGAAAGGTGGCTACAGCGGCGAGGAAAAGAGTATCCTGTACGCAGTAATCACCCGCCTGGAAATTTCTAAGTTCAAGTCTATAGTTATGGATATTGATGAAAGCGCATTTGTTACGATTAACGACGTGCATGATGTTATGGGCGGTTCGTTTAAAAAGAAAGCCATTCATTGAAACTCTCCCCGTGCGGCAGCAGAAACTGGTCATTGCACTGGCTTGCAGGAATATTACCGCTTTAGCGAAATGTGACAGGATAGGCAATAACAATATGAAAAGATGTAAAACGGTTCGACAATTGTCGAGCCGTTTTTATTTTTTACATTAAATTTTTTATCAGCAACGGCAGGATTTTAGCAAAAAAAATAGAAAACTACGGAGTTTTGACTTATAAGCAACGCTACGGTGGCTTTTGGTACAAGGCTGCAATGTGTGAGATGGCGCCGGGTAGCGGAGTTTTTTATATTGAGCGGGGGAAGAGAAGCTATGATTAAACTGGCTGATTGGGATGAGCTTTGGGGAGAGTTTCAGCAGGACTGCAAATTATTTGTGTTTATCCTGCTGGTTTTCTGCCTGTTTCGCATGGGATTTATCGCCGTGATGCATTCATATCTGGGTGAAGCCGTAACAATGGCTGATATTGCCTCAGCCCTTTATTACGGTTTACGAATCAGTTTGAAAAGCGCCGGCCTACTGGTATTATTGCCGCTTGTCTGTTGTACAGGCCTTAGGATGTTCCTGGCCTGGCGAAAGGTGAGTCAGCTTCGCTATTATTGGGGAGTAGTTTATGTTATTATATTAAGCTTTTTGTTCCATGCGCGAATTCCTTATTATCAGGAGTTTCACATGGCATTCAATCAACTGCTGTTTAATACCTTGAACGATGATGTTACCGCCATTGTTCATACCGTGACAGACCAGTACAATCTACCGGCCCGAATTCTTTTGGCCGCCGCTACGGCGCTGGTTCTCTGTAAGCTGCTGAAACGCTGGCTGACTATCAGACCTTTTGCCTTTCCCCGTTATGCCAAATGGTATCAAAACGCTGCCTTACGTGTTATGCTGCTGATTGTCCTGTACCACCTGGCAATCTTTATCCGGTTTGGCGGAACCATGACCTACGCCTATAACATCGACTGGGAAAATTCAGGCATAACCAAGGATCAACTCTTAAATGAGGCCATTTTAGATGATGTACAGGCCTTATACCGGGCCTATGAATTGCATGAACGGGTTATTGCCTCAACCGGTCTGAACATGGACCCGGACAGGCTGGCCGATTATGGCCGTTATCTTGCAGGCAGCCAGGTAAACTCCAATAACCTGGATGATTACTTGCGTAAAAAGGTGGTTGCCGGGGCCGAGGCGCCGCCGCGGCAGGTATTTCTCATCATTGCTGAAAGCTACGCTAACTGGCCGCTGCTGCCTGCCTATAAAGACCTCAATATAGCCAACGGTCTAAAAGAAATTATCGCCCAGGAGAATGCCGCTTATGTTGCCAGCTTTCTTCCGAACGGCATGAGTACCATTTCCGGTGTCATGGGGGTACTCACTGGTTTGGCCGAAGCTAATCTGTATCTCAATTACTTGCCTGAGTCCTATAAAGAGCCTTATGCTACGGCTCTGGCGCCTCAGATGAAGCGACTGGGTTATACGGCCGATTTCTGGTACGCCGGCCCGGCATCCTGGGAGAAAGTCAGGGACTTTACCTTAGCGCAGGGATTTGACGAGTTTCATGGCATGGGCGACTACGACGGGGCAGGCGGCAATGTCTGGGGTTGTGACGACTATTATCTTTATAAAGCCGTGTTGGGGCGTGTAAAAGACGATAAGCCGGGCTTCCATGTTGTGCTGTCGGTGTCCAACCATTCCCCGTATACCGTTGATCTGGCCAAAGAAGGCTTTGATCCTGCCGTGGTTGCCGCCGGACTATCCGAAAAGATGCGACAGGATCAGGAATTGATCAAAAAACTGGGGCACTTTTGGTATGCCGATAAGATGCTCTCTCAGTTCATTAAGGACGCCCGCCGCCAGTATCCTGACAGTTTGTTCATCATTGTCGGCGATCATGCCGACAGAGTGAATATTGAACCCAGCCCGCCCATGTATGAACGTTATGCCATTCCGTTTGTGGTATACGGCAAAGGCATCACCAAAGAGTCTTTGCCTGAGAGCGCAGCCGGCAGCCACATTAATGTAGCGCCCACACTATTGGAATTGGTTGCCCCGACAGGGTTTGAATACTATTCGGTGGGGCGCAGTCTGACCCGGGGTAACGACTTTGGCATGAACTACGGTTTCTGGATTACGCCCGGCTATATCGGCAAGGCCGATACCGAAGGCGGCGAAGGCTTCCTGTTCAGACAGGGACAATTGCCGCCCAGCCAGGAAAAAATACGTCAGGAGATTGATGCCGCCCGGGCTGTTTCCTGGTGGCGGATAAAGTTTGGGAAAATGCTGCACACTGTGAAGGCGATCTAAGTTTTCCCGATAGACTATATTACTGATATCCTATTTGTAAATCTTTATTGGAAGCTATATATAGCTTGCTTTAATATGCTATACTAGTAGCTGGATACTAAGGGAACGGAGTGAGAAATGATGAAAAAAGTGTTTACCGCTTTGGCTGTAATGGCCACTCTCTTAATCATGCTTACTGCCGGTTGCGCCGGCAATAGCACTGGGCAGTCAAGTCCGCAGGCCGAGCAGCCCCAGCAGCAAACAGAACAAAAACAACAAGCGCAAACAACGGCAAAAAACAGCGTGGCTCTTTTTGAAACCTCCAAAGGCAACTTCCGGGTGGAACTGTTTGAGGACAAAGCGCCCCAGACTGCCAAGAACTTTATCACCCTGGTCAATAAAGGGTTCTATAACGGTCTGATCTTCCACCGGGTTATCGATGACTTCATGATCCAGGGCGGCGACCCCAAAGGCAATGGCACCGGCGGGCCCGGCTATACCATACCTGACGAATTTCACCGTGATCTCAAACATACCGAAGGGGTTATTTCCATGGCTAACGCCGGCCCTAATACCGGTGGCTCACAATTTTTCATAACCCTTAAGGCCACACCGTGGCTGGACAACAAGCATGCCGTCTTCGGCAAAGTAGTTGAAGGCATGGATGTCGTCCACGCCATCGGCAAAGTAAAAACAGGCGCGCAGGATAAACCGGTAGAAGACGTAGTTATTAAGAAAATTACCATCGAACCGGCAAAATAAATAAAAACAGCGGCCGTACCGGGAGCAAACCAGCCCGGTACGGCCTTTTTACATGAAACACGGGGACAGGGACCGTGTTTTATATGATGGCAGGGCAATCCTGGGTTCAACTGGCGCAACCTGTGGTTTCCTTTGTAATTTAATAAAGGAATTTAAATGTAAATAAAGAATAACAACAGGAATTACCTTGGCGCAACACTACCAGGAATGAGGATAAGCATCAGTTAGAAGGATAGTTTAACCGTTCTGAAGTGACATACTAAAACACTGGGGGGAAAATCATGAAAGTTGGGGTAGTTGAGCAAGCTGTGGCGGAATTCATTGCCGGAACGCCGCTCAATACGGTAAACGAAATAGGCCTGGACAGAATCTATGACAGACCGCTCGTAGGAGTGGCAAGAGCTGATGACGCGCTGTTTACCGCATTAAAATCCGCGGATGTTGTAGGCCCCCATCACTTATCGCCAGGGGAATGGCTCGCCGGGGCGCATACGGTGCTTTCTTACTTTTTGCCATTCTCTAAGACAGTGCGGGTAGCCAACCGGCAGGGTGACTTGCCGGCGGTGGAATGGCTGTACGCCCGGATTGAGGGCGAGGCCGTTAATAATGCGCTGCGCGAATTTTTGGTTGAGTGGTTCCAGCAGGCAGGCAGCCAGGTCGTATCGCCGGGGCTTGATACACGCTTGCGGGTGGTTGACCGTAGAAGCAACTGGTCAGAGCGGCATGTGGCCTATATTGCCGGCCTGGGTACATTCAGTCTGAACCGGTCGCTAATTACCAAAGCCGGGGCAGCTGGCCGGCTGGGCAGTGTAATTGTATCAGCCGAAATGGAGCCAACAGAACGCAGCTACCAAGCTTACGACGAATATTGCAGCAAATGCGGTGTTTGCATTAAACGCTGTCCGCCCCGGGCCATTGATGAAAATGGTAAGAATAACGATATTTGCGCCAAGTTTCTGGACAGCACGCTAGAACGGTATAAACCCCGCTACGGCTGCGGCAAATGTCAGACAGCCGTTCCCTGTGAAGCGGCGGCACCTGTGTAGCAAGACCGTTCCTTATAATTTGTCTCTGTAAAAAGAACAAAATAATGCGATTAAGTATGTAAATACAAGATTGGCAGTACATAAAGCAAGCCGTTTGCAAAAAACGGCTCTTTTTATCGCTTCCCAACTTTAATACGTTAAAGTAAAATAGAAATAGATTTTGGGGAGAGTGGAGGAGTCGTAAGTGAAAAAGTTAATTGCCTTTTTGATGATGTTGGTTCTCGCCGGTCTGCTGGTGGCCGGGTGCGGCGGGGCGGAAAAGAAGAAAATTGTTGTCGGCCTTGATGATAATTTTCCTCCGATGGGTTTCCGCGATGATAAGAATAATATTGTAGGCTTTGACGTGGATATGGCCAAGGAGGCTGGCAAGCGACTGGGCATGGAAGTAGAATTCAAACCCATCGACTGGAACAGTAAAGAGGCGGAGCTTAACGGTAAACGTGTGGACGTACTGTGGAATGGTTTGACAATTACCGAGAAACGCAAAGAAAATATCCTGTTTACCAATGCCTATATGGAGAACAGGCAGATTATTGTTGTGGCGGCAAACTCGCCGATCAAGCAGAAAACCGATTTGGCCGGCAAGGTGGTAGGCGCGCAGGAAGGCAGCAGCAGCATTGAAGCCATTGAAAAAGATGCCGCAACTATGAAGTCTTTTAAGGAATTGAAAAAGTTCAGCGATAATGTGGCCGCACTGATGGACTTAAAAACAGGACGGCTTGATGCTGTTGTTGTTGACGAAATCGTCGGGCGCTATTATATAGCTAAAAAACCGGGCGAATACAGCATACTCACCGAAAACTTCGGCTCGGAGGAATATGGTGTAGGTCTGCGCAAAGACGACAAAGAATTGTTAGCCAAACTGCAAAAAGCCATGGACGAAATGAAAAAGGATGGTACGGCAGCTAAGATTTCCAAGCAATGGTTTGGCGATGATATTGTAAAATAAGGAAGTAATTCATGGATTATATTCTGGGTATTTTACCGCCCATGCTGGAAGGCACGGGGGTAACACTGCAAATGTTTTTTACCACCATTGTTCTCTCTTTGCCCCTCGGATTGTTTTTAGCCTTGGCCCGCATTTCCCGGTTTAAGGCCCTGAGCGGTGCGGTCGGCGTATATATCTGGCTGTTCAGGGGTACACCCTTAATGCTGCAGCTGTTATTTATCTACTATGGCCTGCCTTTTGTGCCTTATATCGGCGTGCGCCTGCCGGATTTTTCCGCCGCTTTGCTGGCTTTTGTGCTTAATTATGCCGCCTATTTTGCCGAGATTTTTCGGGCTGGCATTCAGTCGATTGACCGGGGGCAGTATGAAGGCGCCAAAGTGCTGGGTATGACCTATGCGCAGACCATGCGGCGCATTGTTCTGCCGCAGGTAATCAAGCGGGTACTGCCGCCGGTGAGCAATGAAACCATTACGCTGGTAAAGGATACATCACTCATCTATGTATTGGCTATGAACGATTTACTCAGGACAACCCGGGCGATCGTCCAACGGGATTTTGATACAGCGCCGTTTATTGTGGCTGCCGTTTTTTACCTCCTGATGACACTGGTGCTTACCTGGGTATTCCAGAAACTTGAACAGCGGTATGCGGTTTATGACGAGTAGGGGTATAGATATGAGCATGATTAGTGCAAGCAATATTCATAAACGGTTTAATAATCTGGAAGTCTTAAAGGGCATCTCACTGGCCGTGAATAAAGGCGAGGTAATTGCCATTATCGGCCCCTCCGGCTCGGGTAAAAGTACTTTTCTGCGCTGTCTCAACCGCTTGGAGACCATTGACGAGGGCAGCATTGAGATTGAAGGTGAAATACTGGCAGATACCGATGCCGCCGGCAAAGTCCATTATGCTCCGGAACCGGCAGCCCGCCGGATTTGCCGCAAAATGGGCATGGTGTTTCAGCAGTTTAATCTCTTTCCCCACCTTACCGTACTGGAAAACCTGATCGAGGCGCCGCTAACCGTAAAAGGCGTCAAGCGTGAAGACATCGTACCGCAGGCCGAGGAACTGCTCTTAAAGGTAGGTCTGGCAGAAAAACGGGATGTTTATCCCTCGCGGCTGTCCGGCGGACAAAAACAACGGGTGGCTATCGCCAGAGCGCTTGCTATGAATCCGGATATCATGCTGTTTGATGAACCTACCTCGGCGCTGGACCCGGAACTTACCGGCGAGGTGCTAAAGGCCATGCGCCGGCTGGCGGAAGAGCATATGACCATGATTGTTGTTACGCATGAGATGGCGTTTGCCAGAGAAGTGGCCAACCGCGTCATCTTTATGGACGCCGGTGAAATTGTTGAGCAAGGAACACCGGCCGATGTATTCGGTTCACCGGTGCACGCCCGCACCAAAGCTTTTTTGAACAGGGTTTAGAATCATTAATAAAGCGAGATTGCCTGGTTGTCCGCGACGGCAGAAAGCAGAGTATCGTCTGCGTTCTGGGGCGGACCAACCGGCATCTCGCTTTTTTTATCCTGATAGAAAGTATAACTTTCGCCTGGATAAGGGCAACATCGGCTTCCGCTTCCGCCAAGGCTCGGCGCAAGCCGTGTTTTCTTTACTGGAATGTATAAGCTTTGTGTGTCGCTGAGGCCTTATAAAACCAAGGGTACCGGGTACAAGGCCCGGTGCGGGCGGCCGTCATACAACGCTGCGCCGCTGGCGCTTAACCTCCGCTTATGCATAACGGCCGCCCGCGCCTCAGTAATGTTGACAGTTGTAAGGAACGCGACAACGGTTTTTTAGCTAGTTGCTGCTATATACAACGCACAAAAGACTGAAACTGTCATTGCAAGGAGGTATGACGAAGCAATCTTCCTTATTGCTCCGTAAAAAGAAACAGGACGACTGGGGAAGATTGCTTCGTTAACGCTCGCAATGACAAATGCGATTCTTTATTGCGTTATAGAGCGAGTTTTATAAAAATGGGTTTTGACAGCAGGAACGGCTTACGCTAGAATAGAAGGGTATTTCTTAATTTAATTTTGTAGGAGTTTACTATGAGTGTTTTAACTGTTGACAAGGTGTCACATGGTTTTGGCGCCCGCACCATTCTTACCGATGCCTCCTTCCGTCTGCTAAAAGGTGAACATGTCGGCTTAATTGGCGCCAATGGCGAAGGAAAATCAACTTTTTTAAATATTATCACCGGCCAGCTTACCCCGGATGAAGGTAAGGTAGAGTGGTCCAACCGGGTTACTGTCGGCTATCTTGATCAGCATTCGGTGCTAACGAAAGGCAAGACCATCCGGGATGTGCTCCGGGAAGCCTTTCAAAACATGTTTGATCTGGAAGCCGAAATGCTTGGCTTGTATGACAAAATGGGCGAAGCTACACCGGAGCAGGTGGAAAAAATGATGGAAGAAGTCGGTGAACTGCAGGACATGCTGGAGCACGGCAGCTTCTATATGATTGATGCCAAGATCGAGGAAGTGGCCAACGGCCTGGGACTCGGCGATATTGGCCTGGACCGCGATGTAACTGACTTAAGCGGCGGCCAGCGCACTAAGGTACTTTTGACCAAGCTGCTGCTGCAGAACCCTACCATCCTGATTCTCGACGAGCCTACCAACTATCTTGACTTTGAACATATTGAGTGGCTCAAGAAGTATTTGAAGAACTACGAAAACAGCTTTATTCTGGTTTCCCATGACATTCCGTTCTTAAATGAAGTGGTAAACGTCATTTACCATGTGGAAAATGCCGTTCTTACCCGCTATACTGGCGATTATGAGCAGTTCCAGCAAATGTACGCCGTGAAAAAGAGCCAGGAGAACCGCGCCTACGAGCGCCAGCAGCAGGAAGTGGAGCGGATGGAAGATTTTATCGCCCGCAACAAGGCCCGGGTAGCTACCCGGGGTATGGCCAACAGCCGCCAGAAACGCCTGGACAAGATGGAGATACTGGAAAAACCCAGGGAAAAACCCAAGCCGACTTTTCAGTTCCGCGAAGCCCGCACACCCAGCCGGTTTATTGTGGAGGCCAAGAATCTGGTGCTCGGTTATGACGAACCGCTCACCAGGCCTGTTGATATTACCCTGGAGCGCGGCCAGAAAGTGGCTATCAGGGGCGTCAACGGTCTGGGTAAATCCACGCTGTTAAAAACACTGCTGGGTTATCTCCAGCCGGTCGACGGTAAGGTCAGCCTGGGCGATTATCTGTTCCCCGGCTATTTTGAGCAGGAATCCAGCCGCCATAACACCAAAACGGCTATGGAAGAAGTCTGGGATGAATATCCCGGCTTAACCAATTTTGAAGTCCGGGCGGCGCTGGCCCGCTGCGGTCTGACTAACGAGCACATTACCAGCCAGATGATGGTGCTGAGCGGTGGTGAGAACGCTAAAGTCCGTCTCTGCAAGCTTATGCTCAAGGACGTTAACTGGCTGGTACTGGACGAGCCTACCAACCACCTTGACGTCGACGCCAAGGATGAGTTAAAACGTGCGCTTATGGAGTATAAAGGCACCATCCTGCTGGTGTCCCACGAACCTGACTTCTATGAAGACTGGGTAACCGATGTCTGGAATGTGGAAAACTGGACAACGAAAATCGTATAGATAATATAAAAACCGGACTGTGCTAACACAGCCGGTTTTTATGTTGGGCCTAAAACATGGGGACAGGGACAGTGTTTTAGGTGGTTCGATTCGTTTGTGGTTTAGGCAGTAAGGAGTGGCGCCTGACACTGACGGGTTGTAGGAAAAATATCCTGAAAATAATAATTCCCGGGTAGACCTAAGTAAGTATTCACACTAAGGTATGTATACTTAACTCTACCCGGGAAGTCAGGTGTTGGAAGCGAGATGTTATTAAGACTGTCACGGTTAGGAGGGGACAGCCATATCCCAAAACCGCTGTTCTCTGGTTATATCAGTAGATCTTGCTTTTATATTCACTACGTTGGTCTGCGTTTGTGCTGCTTTCAGGGAGTTTTTGCTGCTGGTAAAATCATCTTGGCTGTTAAAATTCAGGACCTTTTTTATAGTATAGACTAATGCACTCATATTGGCATACTCCTTTTGTTTGAAATTCATTCTTTTAAAGAATTTAATTTGTGGTAATATATTATTTTAGTTGCAAGCGCTTGTTGTAGCTTTATTGTACTCTCTTCACAGGATTAAAGGAAATACTTATTACGTATCTGCTGTATGCAGATATTGCATAAAAAACTTACTGAAAAATAAGAAAGACCAGACAATCAGTCTGATCTTTAGAATAGTTACAGTGCTTCAGCGACGCCGTATTCTTTTTTTACAAACGTCAAAAATTCACGGAAGGCGTGGGATAGATAACGGTCTTTTTTCCATACCAATGCCAGCCGTAAACAAAATTTCGGATCAATAAACGGTTTGGAAACAATGGTTTTGGTGTCAAGGCTTTTACATATCTTACTGGGCAACAGGGCAATGCCATAGTTGGTTGCCACCATTTGCGTCATCATCTCGCGCTGGGATGTTTCCAAAGCAATTTTGGGAGTAAAGCCGGCCTGTTTGCAGCCGCTTACGATTATATCATATAATTTATAATCGCTATTGTATATTATAAATTCCTCATCCTTGAGATCCTGGTAGTTAATAATATCGCGCGCTGCCAGTCTATGAGCCGGGTGCACGATGACATTAAGCGGATCTTTCTCGAACCATATTTTTTCATATAGTTCGGTACTTTCATCCGGGGTAAATATACCCATGTCCAGCAGGCCGTCCTGAATAGAGGTTTCAATTTTCTTCGGACCGAACTCATACAATTGAATACGGATTTTAGGATAGGCTTTTCGGAATGCACTGAGTAAATGGGCGAAAGTAGTAACCGCGGTAATGGGCGGCAGGCCAATATGAAGTTTTCCTGCCTGCATTTTAGTGAGACCTTCCAACTTGGTACTTATGTTTTCAAATGAGGATACCACTTGCTGCGCCTGTTCCAGAATAAATTCACCCGCATCGGTTAATTCAACATATTTGGTATTACGATAAAATAAAGTTATTCCGAACTGTGTCTCCAATTCTTTAATGGCCCTGCTGATGGATGGCTGGGATATGTGTATTGCTTCCGCAGCCTGGCTAAAGCTTTTTCTACGAGCAACTTCGATAAAATATTCCAGATTTCGTATGTCCACAGATATTCTCTCCCTTGGCAAATCCTATTACTGCAATTGGCGCGTCAACATGTGTATTACTTGCGAGCTTTTCTTGCACATATAATACATTGCCTCATTAAAAGCCCATGTTTTTATTGTACCAGCATTTTATGTATTCGCAAAATGCAATAGTGAAAAACACGGGGACAGTGTTTTCCTTCAGGGCAAATGTTGCATTCCCCTGCCATACGATTGGCTGTTGCCGCATCATTGCCGATGGAGCAGCTTTTGGTATAATTTAAACAGTGCACAGAAAATCTTTTCAATTCAAATGAATTTATCCCAACTTTGCAGGGATAATTGGAAAAAGAGGAAATAAAATAAGTTATAAGGACTAACAGGAGATGGTATTTTGAAAAAGATTAATGTTGGGATTCTATTTGGGGGTAAATCAACAGAGCATGAAGTTTCTTTGCAATCAGCTAAAAATATTATAGATGCGATCGACAAAGAAAAATATGATGTTACGTTAATCGGGATAGATAAAACCGGTCAGTGGCACTTGCACGACAACTCGCAATTTCTGCTCAACAGCAATGATCCTAAGTATATTTCGCTCAACAAGGCAGACAAGGATGTTGTGCTGGTTCCCGGCAAGGAAACAGAGAAATTACTGTGCGTTTCCAATGCAGGAGCCAGCGGTAATGTTGATGTAGTTTTTCCGGTGTTGCACGGTCCTTACGGTGAAGACGGCACCGTGCAGGGCTTGTTAAAACTAGCCAATATCCCGTTTGTCGGTGCGGGGGTACTAGGTTCCGCTGTTGGCATGGACAAAGATGTCACGAAACGTCTCCTGCGGGATGCCGGCATTCCTATCGCCAAATTTCTGGTTTTACATAAATGGAATCAGGATAGTCTGAGTTTCGCAGAAGCTTCCCGGCATTTGGGATTGCCCTTATTCGTAAAACCCGCTAATGCAGGATCTTCGGTCGGCGTTAGCAAGGTAAAGGACGAGCAGCAATTTAAAACAGCCATTGAACAAGCCTTTGCGTTTGACAATAAAATTCTCATCGAAGAGTTTGTCGCGGGCCGCGAGGTGGAATGCGCTGTGTTAGGCAATGAAGCGACAATTGCTTCCAGGGTTGGTGAAATAGTCGCCCAGCAAGAGTTCTACTCGTATGAGGCGAAATATATCGATGAAAATGGTGCTGCTTTAGAAATACCAGCCAAGATATCTGATGAGACCGAACAAAAGATCCAGGAGATGGCAGTAAATGTTTTTCGGACGTTATGCTGTGAGGGCATGGCCAGGGTAGACTTTTTCCTGACCGGAGCCAATCAGATACTTGTCAATGAAATTAATACAATCCCGGGATTCACCAAAATCAGTATGTACCCTAAGCTTTGGGAAATCAGCGGAATAGCATACAGTGAATTAATTGACAGATTGATTCAGCTGGCGCTGGCTAAACACGCCCGGGAACAGCACATAAAGACCTCATTGTAATCAGCGAAAAGTAATCTTTATTTGAAATATAACAGGTGCTGACTTGCTATATACAGGCAGCTGCCAGCAGTTGTTATAAAGTAGACTTAGCCTCAGGTGGGGGCGCCCCATCTGAAGCTAAGTCGTCCTTATCCAGGGACTAGTCGCTCGCCTGTGCCCGTAGGGTATAACTCCTGCTTGTGCTTGTAGAAGGGTGAGTTAAGAAGCGGGCTAGTCGTCGGATAAATATTCAAAAGTGATAAACGGCAGGGCAATCGGCCAAAATAATGCCAAGTGACAGTTAAGTAATTTTGCAGTAAAATAGTTTTGTATGATCTAAATCCGCGCTCCATTGGGAACTATCTTATCATTTGGAAGAGAGATGCTTTTATGATTACCAGACGCAAATTTTTATCAGGCTGTATAGGCGCCACGGCAGCGCTATTTGGTTTGTCTTTGCTTCCCGAATATAAGGCTGTTGATCAACTGCTGAAAAGTATACCTGTTTTACTATATCACCGGGTTGGTTCAGAGACGGATGATTTAACGATCAGCACCAAACGGTTTGAAGAAGATTTGGCAAGTCTGTCACAGGAAGGCTATAATTCATTAACGCTCGCTCAAGTTAAGCAACGCCTGGCAGGAAATTATGAGCAGCTTCCGGATAAGCCGGTTATCATCACTTTTGATGACGGCTATTTGGATAACTATACAAATGCTTTTCCATTGCTGCAAAAATATGCTATGAAAGCCAGCTTTTACATCATAACAGGCATGATGGGGAACACGGACCGTCTAAATTCAGCTCAAATCCGTGAAATGGCAGCGGCGGGAATGGATTTTGGCTCACATACCGTTACACACCGGCAGCTTGCCGACTTGACTTCCCAAGAGGTAAACAACGAATTGAAACAGTCCAAAATTACTTTGGAGCAAACACTGGGCAAGCCGGTTGACTTTATCGCCTATCCTTGCGGCAGCTACCGTCCTGATACTATTCAGGCAGCCACTCATTCGGGCTATATTGGCGGCTTCTCCACGCAATATGGATTTGCGGCCTTTAACAATCACCTGGCTATAAGGAGGATTCCGGTTTTCCATAATGATCGCTCAATTGCGTATGTTATGTTGAGAAAAGGCTTGCTGCCAAGCATGATGGGTTAGGAATAGCCTTGGAGATTTAAAACAAATTAAAGAGATGATGTCGCCAATCTGCGGTGATGCCGTTTTTTACCGGGACAGGGATTATGTTTTCTGATGAGCAGAAAGAAAACATTGTCCCTGTCCCCGTGTTTCGCCCCTGTCCCCGTGTTTCCGCCTAAGACAATATCGCTGCCGGGGGAACAGCGATCTATTTCGACATAATTTCACATAAATCCGTCTGTTTACAAAAAAAACAGGTTTCCTCAATGCCGTTTCATATGCTATAATTCGAACTATATGAGATAAAATTAACCGAACGTTCGGCTTAGGAGGGTAATAATTGTTCACGTTGCTCAACGTCGCGCAACCGGATACGCTGCAAGAGGCCTATAAAATATTAACCGCAAAGCGCAGTAATACCATACTTGGCGGTTCTTCCTACCTGCGGATGGGGTCGCAATCCATCCATACCGGGGTGGATTTATCCAAGCTGGGTTTACAATATATACAAGAAACCGAATCTTTCATTGAAATAGGTGCCATGGCTACATTGCGCAATGTAGAAAAACACCCGGCGCTTGCAAAGTATTTCAACGGCATATTACCCCAGGCTGTCAGTAATATCATCGGCGTGCAGTTTCGTAATGTCGCCACTGTCGGTGCGTCAGTGTTTTCCCGTTATGGCTTTTCCGACTTAATTACGGCGCTGTTAGTGCTGGATACAGAAGTTGAACTGTTTCATGGCGGCCGGATGTCGCTGGCGGATTTTTTGGACACGCCCCGCACTAAAGATATATTGACCAAAGTCATCATTCCTGTTACCGGACGCCAGGCTGCTTACTACACCTTGCGCAATTCGGCCAGTGATTATCCGCTGTTGGCGGTAGCCGTTTCCTGTTATGACAACCAATGGCAAATTGCCGTGGGAGCCCGGCCGACCCGGGCTAAGCTGGCCGTTCACGCCGCCGGTTTATTGACGGCCGCCGCAGTAGCGCCTGAGGATATCGAGCAGGCGGCGCAGCAGGCGGCCGAAGAATTGCCTTTTGGCGATAATATGCGCGCTTCGGCGGAGTACCGGCGCGCCATGTGCAGGGTTCTGGTCAAACGGGCGGTAACGGAGGTTGCAGTATGCAAATAGAAGTAATTATAAACCATAAGCATGTTGTGCTGGATGTACAGCCTGATGATGTTCTTGTCGATACCTTGCGCAAACAAGGCTTATATAGTGTAAGACGCGGCTGTGATACATCCTGCTGCGGGTTATGCACCATCTGGCTTGACGGCAAGCCGGTGCTTTCCTGTTCAACTTTGTCTTTTCGGGCTCATGGCCGGCATATTACCACCATTGAGGGACTGCAGAACGAGGCCGAAGCATTTGCCGGGTTTATGGCTGGCGAGGGCGCTGATCAGTGCGGCTATTGCAGTCCGGGGTTTATTATGACAGTCCTTGCTATGAAACGGGAATTGGTAAATCCCACCGAGGCGGACATCATTCATTACCTGACAGGCAACCTGTGCCGCTGTACCGGCTATCAGGGGCAGCTTAGAGCAGTCAAGAAATACCTGGGGGTTATATCATAATGAAATTTGTAGGCAAAGGACTCCCGAAAACAGATGCTATCGCTATCAGCACCGGTAAACCGGTTTATACCGAAGATTTGGCGCCGGCTAATGCGCTGGTGGTTAAGATTTTACGCAGCCCGCATGCGTTTGCCCGCATTAAAGCCATTGACACCGTCAAAGCTTATGCTGTCAAAGGGGTAGAGTGCATATTAACCTATAAAGATGTCCCCAAGGTCAGGTTTACGCTGGCCGGACAGTCTTTCCCCGAGCCGTCGCCGTATGACCGGCTAATTCTTGATCCGCTTGTCAGGTATGTCGGCGATGAGGTGGCTATTGTGGCCGCTGTAGACGAAAGAGCTGCCAATGCCGCTCTTAAGAAGATTAAAGTAGACTATGAAATTTTCGAGCCGGTGCTTGATTTTGAACAGGCAATCGGCAATGCAGCAATTGTCCATCCCGAGGCTGATCTGACATGTAACTTCCCGATCGGTCTTGATAAAGAGCGTAATATCTGTTCGTCTCATACGCTGGCAGTAGGCGATGTTGAACAAGAACTCAAAAACTGTGATATTGTCATTGAGGAAACCTACTACACCCAGGCGCAGGCTCATGCCATGATGGAGACCTACCGCGCGTTTACGTACCTTGACCATACCGGCAGGCTGGTTGTCGTCAGCTCAACGCAGATACCGTTTCATGTTCGCCGGCAGGTAGCGAGGGCCTTGGGATTGCCGGCCAGCAAAGTCCGGGTGATAAAACCGCGTATTGGCGGCGGTTTTGGCGGCAAGCAAACCGGCTCGGGTGAGGTATTTACCGGTTTGGTAACTTTAAAAACAGGCAAGCCGGCGATGTTTATTTTTAACCGTACCGAAACCTTCAGCACAACGACAAGCCGCCATGCCATGCGGCTTACAGTCAGGCTGGGAGCCGATAAAGAAGGCTTCATCCGCGCCCTGGACATTGAAAACCTGTCCGATACCGGCGCTTACGGCGAACATGCTCCCACCACTTTTTCCGTATGCGGGGATAAGACCCTGCCGCTTTATAATAAAACAAGAGCGGTCCGGTATCATGGTCATGCCGTGTATACTAACAAAATGCCGGCCGGCGCGCTGCGCGGCTACGGCGCTACCCAGGGCACCTTTGCCCTGGAGTCGGCTGTGAACCAACTCGCGGCCAGGCTTAATATGGACCCGGCTGAGCTCAGGCTTAAGAATCTCATCAAAGAAGGCGAAACTTGTCTTGCCTATAAAGGGAAAGTTCTTAACAGTTCGGCTTTGGATCGCTGTATTGAGAAAGGCAAGCAACTGATCGGCTGGAACGAGAAATATCCCTGCCGTGAGTTGCCAAATGGCAAAGTGCGGTCAATCGGCATGGCGGTAACCATGCAGGGGTCCGGTATTGCCGGCATTGATACGGCTTCGGTTGAGATCCGGCTTAACGAGGCCGGCGAGTATACCCTGCTGACAGGCTCCACCGATATGGGGCAAGGCAGTGATACCATGCTGGTGCAAATCGCTGCCGAAGTGCTGCAGACTGCGCCGGAAGACATTGTTGTGAATGCCGCCGATACCGACACTTCACCTTATGATCCCGGTTCCTACGCTTCCAGCACCGCTTATGTTACCGGTATGGCCACACTGCAGGCGGCAGAGGACTTAAAGCAGAAGATACTGAGTCAAGGCGCCCGTTTGCTGGAAGTACCCGCTGAACAGATTGCATTTGACGGCCAGGTCATTGGTACAACCGACGGCAGCAAGTCCATGACGCTGGCCAAGCTGGCCGAGTTATTGGTGTTAGGCGCCGGCAAGCAGCAGTTAACGGGTGCGGCCACCTACGGTTCAGCGGTTTCGCCGCCGCCGTTTATTGCCGGTTTTGCCGAGATCGAGGTTGATCCGGAAACCGGCGTTGTCGAACTGATGGACTATGTTGCCGTGGTGGACTGCGGCACTGTCTTAAACGCCAATCTGGCTAAAATTCAGGTGGAAGGCGGCATTGCCCAGGGGATTGGCATGGCTCTTTATGAAGATGTCCGCTATAACCAGTACGGCAAAATGCAGACCAACAGCTTTATGCAGTATAAAATTCCCACCCGGAAAGATGTTGGCAAAATCAAAGTGGCTTTTGAAGCCAGCTATGAGCCAACAGGACCGTTCGGCGCCAAATCGGTCGGCGAGGTGGTCATTAATACGCCGCCGCCTGCCATTGCGCACGCTATCTATAATGCAGTGGGGGCCCGGATTACCCGGCTGCCCATTACCCCGGAAAAAGTATTTATGGGAATGCAAAGGTAAGATTGTCTGCTCAGGCCGGCAAGCCCGGCGTCTTTGCGAAAATAGATTTCAATAAGGATTTACTGGCAGGCGGTAAGTATTAGTGGAGGTTAAGCGCCAGCGTCTTACTTACTGTCAGCCTTTGCAACAATCTTTGTTGGAATTCTTATAGATGACAAGTACACTATTATAAGGAGGAAACTTTGTGCAAGACAAACAATTAAAGCATCCCGTGGACGAGATGCTGCCTTTCGGGCAACTGTTTACTTACGGCCTGCAGCATGTTTTGGCAATGTATGCCGGGGCTGTGGCTGTACCGCTCATTATTGCCAATGCTTTGGGACTAAGCAAAGAACAACTCATTTATCTGATTAACGCTGATTTATTTACCTGTGGTATTGCCACTCTGATTCAGACGCTTGGCTTCTGGAACATGGGGATTCGCATTCCTATCATCCAGGGTGTAACGTTTGCTGCTGTAACGCCGATGATTATTATTGGCAAAACCCATGGTTTAACGGGTATTTATGGTTCCATCATGGTGGCCGGTCTTGTAACATATCTTATGAGTCCTTATTTTAGCCGTCTTATCCGTTTCTTCCCGCCGGTAGTAACCGGTACCATCATAACCATTATCGGTGTTACCCTGATGCCGGTAGCAGTACGCTGGGCGGCCGGCGGCAACCCGGCAGCCAAAGACTTTGCGGCCTTCCCCTATATTTGTATGGCCCTTGTCACCTTGGTGCTCGTACTATTCTTCTACCGGTATTTTAAGGGTTTCTTAAGCAATATTGCTGTTTTACTGGGCCTGATCTGTGGAACGGCGATCGCCGCAATGCTTGGCATGGTTAACTTTTCGCAGGTATCAACAGCTGCCTGGATAGGCGTTACCACTCCCTTCGCCTTTGGCTTGCCGACGTTTGACTTGGCATCCATTGTGGCCATGATCCTGGTAATGCTGGTTGTTATGACCGAAACCACCGGTGATTGCATTGCCGTTGGTGAGATTATTGAAAAGCCCGTGACCAAGGAGGATTTGACCCGCGGGTTGCGCGCCGATGGCTTCTCAACCATCCTGGGCGGCATTTTGAACAGCTTCCCCTATACCGCTTTTGCCCAGAATGTTGGTTTGGTCGGTTTAACCCGGGTAAAAAGCCGGTTTGTGGTAGCTGCCGCCGGTGCAATTCTGGTCATCCTTGGTTTGTTCCCGAAAGTAGCTGCTGTTATTGCCGCTATCCCCAACCCCGTGCTGGGGGGCGCCGGTATTGCCATGTTTGGCATGGTAGCCGCCAGCGGTATCAAAACATTATCCAAGGTTCAGTTTGACGGCACTCACAATATCATGGTTGTAGCCATTAGTATGGGCATAGGTATGATTACCCTGGCTGTACCTAATTTTTATCACAATTTCCCCAACTGGGCCCAGGTTATACTTCACAGCGGCATTACTGCCGGCAGTGTGACGGCCATTATTCTCAACGCCATCTTAAACGGCACCGATAAGCCGGCTGAGGCGGCCATCGGCAAGCAGGAATACATTGGCTAAATAGCGAAAAACTAAAGGCGACAGTCACAAATGTGATTGCCGCCTTTAGTATCTTTTGCCTAAACGGCATCCCGTTTAAACCCGCTGCGTAGAGTGAAAAACAGGTTGGTAAAGCAAACCGCCATGGAGTATGAATAATACACAATTGCAATTCTGAAAGCTGCGTCGCAAAACTAAAACGTGCCAGGAGTTGTGTAGCAGCTTTAGATAGGGCAATATATAAAGATGCATTTCAAAAATGAAATGCATCTTTATATATCAGGGTATGCAAGGGTTTTTAATCAGGCGGAGAGTCCGGCGAAAGCCCTTGGTACTTTCCGGTTTCTCTGAGAATTGTACAGGTGACGGCGCAGATTTTGCCAAATGGCATGATACTTGCATAAATTATTGGTAAAACAAGTTTATTTTGCCTTATTATCAATACGATAGTATTAAGGCGATTGCATGTCAGCAGGCAATGAAAAGCTATATATCCGGCAGTAAAGAATTTGCCGGCGCAGGCGGGTGCCAAACTTTAATGCAATTTATAGAGAGACTTGGGAGCAATAAAAGGTGAGAGCAGGGTTTATCCGGCGACTAGCCTGAAGATGGGTTAAAACCCCATCTAAAGCTGAGTCTGCTTTATCAAAATGATAGGTTTTTATCAATCTGATAAACTACGAATTTGTAATTTTTGAAAGGTGACTATGAGCAATATAATCCTGATTAAAGGCGGTGGCGATCTTGCCACAGGTATTGCCCACCGCCTGCATGCAAGCCATTTTAAAATTGTAATAACCGAGTTGCCCAGACCTACAGTTGTCAGACGAACGGTTGCTTTTGCCCAGGCAGTGGTGGAAGACCAGGCGGTTGTTGAAGGCGTGACTGCCCGGCGGGTAACTGCGGCCGGCATAGAGTGCACTTTGGCCGACGGCTGTATTCCCGTCGTTATTGATGCCGGCGGCCAATGCGCTGCATTACTTAAACCGCAGGCTGTAGTGGATGCCATAATTGCCAAACGTAATACCGGCACCACATTGGCTGACGCTAACGTTGTTATTGGTATCGGGCCGGGCTTTACCGCAGCAGTCGACGTGCATGCCGTCATTGAAACTATGCGCGGTCATGATTTGGGACGGGTAATATACCAGGGAACGGCAGCTCCCAATACCGGTATTCCCGGACCAGTCGGCGGTTATACCCTGGAACGGCTGATAAAAGCGCCGGCTGACGGCGAGTTCACTGCCTGCCGGGAAATCGGAGATACTGTGGAAGCCGGCGAGATTGTCGGCTATGTCGGGGCTTGTCCGGTATATGTTGCTATTGCCGGCGTGCTGCGGGGAGTGATTCAAAGCGGCCTGTCTGTAACG
Organism: Sporomusa aerivorans; assembly: GCF_041428895.1. Taxonomy (NCBI): domain Bacteria; kingdom Bacillati; phylum Bacillota; class Negativicutes; order Selenomonadales; family Sporomusaceae; genus Sporomusa; species Sporomusa aerivorans. Next base: position 4,948,970 of record NZ_CP156926.1, on the reverse strand, counting down.
CAAGGCTTGAAAATCGGTGACGTTGATCCGCGCTGCCGCCGGGAACACTGCTATACCATTTCGGATAAGGCCCGCGCTATTGGGGGCGGGGTGCTGGAAGCTTTGCTGCATCTGGGGGTAAAGCCATGAGTGTGGATGTCTTTGCGCAACTGCAAAAGCTGGCGGAAGAAGCACGGGCTGCTGATATTGTTACTCTTGTCGGCGCGCCGCCGGAGCAGGCTGAATTTGTCGGGCAAATGGTGCTGGTAGCCGACGGTCAGTCCTGGGGAGAAATTGTAAACGCCAGCTTTACCGCTGATATTGTTAATAGTTTAGCAGGCATGGCCTGGAAGAAACCGGCGGCTATTACCAGGGACTTTGCCGGCGGTACATATCGTCTGTTTTGGGATAAGCTATCCCGGCGGCAGTCTGCTTTGGTATTAGGGGCCGGTCACATCAGCCAGCCGCTCACCCTGCTGCTGGCCATGATTGGCTACACTGTCACTGTAGTGGATGACAGGCCGGATTTTGCGAATACAGTCAGATTTCCCCAGGCTCAGGCAGTTGTCTGCCAAAATTTTGACCGGGCTCTGGAAGAACTTAATTTAGCCAGCTTTGGCGCCATTATCGTTGTTACGCGGGGGCATCGTTCTGATGTGGAGTGCCTGCGGGCTGTTATTACTCAGCCGGCGGCTTATGTCGGCATGATTGGCAGTCAGGGAAGGGTGCGGGGAGTCATTAATTCTTTGCTGGAGGAAGGCTTTGCCCGGGAATCGCTGGACCGGCTGCGCGCTCCGATCGGCCTTGATATTGGCGCGCAGACACCGGAGGAGATCGCCCTGAGTATTGCGGCCGAGATTGTGGCCGTTGACCGGGGAGCCAATTGCCGGCCGTTATCAGACAAATGGAGGTGTAAATAAAACCATGGTGGATACTTTGGTTTACGCCATTAATGAGGCCCGGCAGACAGGGATAAAAACCGTCCTTGTCAGCATTATTGCCACACAGGGGTCCACGCCGCGGAAAGCCGGCGCCAGTATGCTGGTTTATCCGGATGGCCGTGTTCTTGGCACCATTGGCGGTGGCTGCGCCGAGGCCGAGGCCAGGCTGCAGGCGCTGACGGCCTTGGATGATAATGAATCATTTACTTGCAGGCTTTCGATGTCTGCCGCAGCGGCTGCTAACGAAGGCATGGCCTGCGGCGGTAATATGGAAGTGTTTATTCAGGTGGTGTAACAATATGCTGTGGGAAGCACTTGGAATAAGCGAGCCCGGTGTGATTGCCTGCGTCGGCGCAGGCGGCAAGACATCACTGGTGCAATCGCTGGCAGTCTCTGCCGGCCGGCGTGGGGTCACGGCCCTGGTTACGACAACCACCCGCATGTTTTACAGTCAGGTCGCCGGCTATGCGCTGACCTTGTCAGACGACTACGCTGCCGGTTCCGTGAAGGTTGCTGCAAGCCTCAAACAGAGAAAAACAGCGGCCTGGCTGACCGGCTTAGAGGGCGAGAAAGCCTGCGGACTGCCTGGCGCGTGGATTGACAGGCTGGCAAGCAGCCTGCCGTCCGCCTATATTTTGGTTGAGGCCGACGGCGCCCGCCGCGCACTGCTAAAGGCGCCGGCGGCGCATGAACCGGTCGTGCCAACAAGTACAATCATTACGGCCGGGGTCTTAAATTTGGGCGTGATCGGCCGGGCTTTATCCCCGGATAATGCGCACCGCTTGGATTTAGTAACAAACATAATTCATAAACGCCAGGGAGAGATTGTTAGTTGGCTGGATATAGCCAGGCTGGCTGTGCACCCAAACGGCATTTTTCAGCATGCGTGCGGCAGAAAAGTGTTGCTGCTAAGCGGCGGCGGCCAAGGGGATTACGGGGTGGCTGCTTCCCAGATTGCCGCCTATTGCCTGTTGGCCGGGACTAACATTGAACGCGTTGTTGTCAGCGCAGGCTATGGTGACTCCATGCAGCCGGCGGCGGTGTATAAGCTATGAAAGCAAAGGTAGGCGCAGTGATTCTGGCAGCAGGTTCAGCCCGCCGCATGGGCAGACAAAAACTGCTGCTGCCGCTGGCAGGAGTTCCGCTCCTGGCCCATGTGCTCAAAACCGTCCAGGAAATGCCGTGGGCAGCATGTCTTGCCGTTATCGGCCAGCCTCAGGCTGAACTGTCCCGTTTATGCCGAAACTATCAAATCCCTGCCGTCTTTAACGCCGCAAGGGAAACCGGTCAGGCTTCTTCCGTCAAACTTGCCGTTGAAACATTGCCGGAACCGTTAGATGGCATACTATTCTTTCCGGGGGACCAGCCACTGGTGTCAAAGGTGCTTATTGAAGCGATAGTAAGCCAATTTGAACAGGCGGACAATGACAAGGCTATCATTGTTCCCGGTTACCAGGGACGGCGTTATAGCCCGGTATTGTTTGGCAGCCACTGGCGTTCCCATTTTGCAGGACTAAAAGGAGATACCGGCGGACGCCAGATTATTAAATCCTGGCCGGAGTGGGTTAAAGAACTGGACTGGCCTGATCCGTCCCCCTTTTATGATGCGGATACATGGGAAGATTATTTGCGGTTGAAACAGCTGTTGGCTACATGATGGCGGGGCTAATTCCAATTCAGTTAAATAATGTAAAAAAGAGAGGCAGGCTGTGATGAAAATCACAGACTGCCTCTTTGGCTATGTTTACTATAAAGATAAAGGACTAAAAGGAAGGGGAGAAGACAGAAAAATGGCATATTTCATGACCCAAGAGCGCTTTAACCAGTATCTCCGGGATTGGCGGCAGGATTATAAAATTTATGCTCCGGTTGTACTTGCCGGAAAAGGCAGTTTTACCAACACTGACTCGGTCAGATACAAAGAGATTACCGGCGTGGAGGAGATTGCTTTCGCCCGGAAAGCCGATTATTCGGCCAAAGAGGTGGTATTGCCGATTACGCAGACGCTGTTCTACTTTACGGAAGACAACTGGACCGAACCTCAGGTAAGCGACAAAAAAATCCTGCTGTTTGTCCGGAGCTGTGATATTCACGCTATTAGGCGGCTTGATGATATTTATCTCAGAAACGGCTGTGAGGACCCTTATTACAAGGTTTTCCGTGACAAAGTACGGTTTGCCCTGCTGGAATGTCCAACCGGATTTGCCAACTGTTTTTGTGTAAGTATGGCGACAAATACAACCGGCGAGTATGATTTGTTTGTGCGTCTCGACGGGCAGCATGTGACGGTCGGCATACGCAATCCGGAGTTTCTTATGGCAAAGGAACAGGAAATAGAGACTGAACCGCAGTTTGTCCAGGAAAACAACGTCCAGGTGGCAATACCGGCAGAATTGCGGCTGGCTGAGGTGGCTGCCGCCCCGTTATGGCAGGAATATTCGGCACGCTGTCTGGGATGCGGCCGCTGCAGCTTCGTCTGTCCAACCTGCAGCTGTTTTTCCATGCAGGATATTTTTTATAAAGACAATGACAAGGCCGGTGAACGGCGGCGGGTTTGGGCTTCCTGCATGGTGGACGGCTATACGGACATGGCCGGCGGCCACGGGTTTCGTCAAGGCAAAGGCGACCGGATGCGGTTTCGCGTTATGCACAAGGTCGGCGACTATAAACGGCGTTTCGGGTATCCCATGTGTGTCGGTTGCGGCCGTTGCGATGACATCTGCCCGGAATATATTTCGTTTGCCAACTGCATTAACAGGCTGGCGGGACAGGTAAAGGAGGAAAAAGCATGAGCAATGCCTATACGCCGTTCAAATCCCGGATTCTTAAAATTCTGCCCCATACCGACATTGACTACACGTTTTTCCTGGAATATTCCGGGCCGGTCAAACCAGGACAGTTTTTCGAAGTTTCTCTTCCAAAATTCGGTGAGGCGCCGATTTCGGTAAGTGATGTCGGTGAGAACTATATCGGCTTAACTATCCGACGGGTGGGAGTAGTGACAAATACCATTCATGAAATGCGCCCGGGCGATGCCTTATTCCTGCGCGGCCCTTACGGGAACGGTTTTGATGTGGCTGCATTCAAAGGACAGGAGATTGTAGTTGCTGCCGGCGGCACCGGCCTGGCGCCTGTCAAAGGCATTGTTGATTATTATGCGGCCAATCCCTGCGACGCCAGGAGCTTTACCCTGCTTGCCGGCTTTAAATCGCCCCGGGATATTCTTTTTAGAGCTGACCTGAAAAGCTGGCAACAAACCATTCAGGTAGTCCTGACAGTTGATAATAGTGAAGATCAAGACTATCAAGGCAATACCGGTCTGGTCACAACTTATGTGGCCGGGCTGAAGGTCAGCGATCTTACTCAGGCGCAAATCATTGTGGTGGGGCCGCCGCTGATGATGAAGTTTACTGTGGCCGAATTTTTACGGCAGGGCGCGGCTGAAGACAAAATATGGGTCTCCTACGAGCGGAAGATGTGCTGCGGCATCGGCAAATGCGGCCATTGCAAAATGGATGATACCTATATCTGCCTGGAAGGCCCGGTGTTTAATTACGCCAGGGCCAAGACACTGCTGGACTAAGGGGGGACGCACAATGAGCATGGATATTAACACTAAGTATTTGAAAAAGAATGCTTTCCGGGTGACCAAAGAACGTTATAAAACAGCAGTCCGCATCCGGGTGCCGGGCGGGCATCTGGATGCTAAGTATTTGGATGTTATCAGGCAGATTGCCGAACTGCACGGCAACGGCACAGTACACCTGACGACAAGGCAGGGCTTTGAGATTCCCGGCATTCCTATAGACAAGGTACCGGAGATCAATGCTATGCTGCAGCCTGTTATCGAAGGACTTAATATCAGTCAGGTGAGTCCGGGCGGCGGCTATCCGGCTGCCGGCACGCGCAACGTATCGGCCTGCATCGGCAGCCGGGTATGTCCTTTTGGCAATTATGACACCAGCGCCCTGGCTGAGCGCATTGAACAGGTAATCTTCCCCAATGACTATCATGTCAAAATCGCGCTGACCGGCTGCCCCAATGACTGTATAAAATCCCGTATGCACGATTTTGGTATTATCGGCATGAATGAACCTCAGTATGATGCCTACCGGTGTGTGGGCTGTCAGGCCTGTGTTACCAACTGTAAAAAACGCTCGGCCGGTGCGCTGAAGATCGAAAACTTCAAAGTAGAGCGTGCTGCCGACAAATGTATTGGCTGCGGGGAATGTGTGCTTAAATGCCCCACCGGCGCCTGGACCCGCAGCGGTGTGAAGCTGTACCAGCTGGTCATTATGGGCCGGACCGGCAAAAAAAATCCGCGCCTTGCCCAGCCGTTTATCCGCTGGGTGGATGAAGCCAGTATCACCGGTATACTTAAAAATACGTATGCTTATATTGAACAATATATCGACAGGGAGGCCCCAGGCGGTAAGGAACATGTCGGCTATATTGTAGACAGAACCGGCTATCAGGTTTTCAGAGAGTGGGTTTTAAAAGATGTTGCCCTAAATCCGGAAGCCGAGGTAGCCGAGTACATTAACTGGTAATTTTCTGGTATAATATTGATATTAAGAACGGATCAGGACGTTGCAATTTATGCTGCTTATCCGGCTACTAACCTTCAGATGGGGTTAAATCCCCACCTGAAGGTAAATCTACTTTATGCTGTAATGGCCAAAGCCCTAATGACGGTTTTTACAGCCTGGCTATTTTTTGTGGCTGGGCCGGCAGGGTTTACCGGAGAGTAGTTGGCAGGAGGAGAGATTTTGGGGCACATCGTTAACACTGAACGGGAATACCGTTTGCTGCAGCAGCGGCTTGACAAGAATATTACCGGCGCTCCGTATTCGCCGGTTTTTATGCAAATCCTGAAATTGCTGTTTGCGCCGGCGGAAGCGGCTATTGCCAGGCAAATTTCGCTGCGCCCGGTACCTGTTGCCAAACTGGCCGGCAAGACCGGCATCGACAAAGCCGAACTACAAGAACATATTCATACTATGGCGATAAAAGGACTGGTATTTGACTGGCAGCACAAAGGAACGGACTATGTGGTGCTGGCGCCTGTTGTTATCGGCTTCTTTGAATTTGTCTTCATGCGGGCGCGTGAGGATTTGGATATGGCGGCCCTGGCCAAGCTGTTTGAGGAATATATGCTTAAAGATGACCGGTTTGCCCGCGATGTTTTCCGGGAGAGCACCCAGCTTGGCCGTGCCTTGGTACGTGAAGAGTCTTTGCCGGACGGCGACTATTCCGAAGTGCTGGACTGGGAAAAGGCGACACACATCATTACTGCGGCACCGGCCATCGGTTTGTCGCTCTGCGCCTGCCGCCACAAAGCCACTCACCTGAATAAAGCCTGTGCCGCGCCGCTCAGATCCTGTCTAACCTTTGGCCACGGCGCGCAAATGCTGATAAGCAAGGGGATGGCGGAACCGGTCGGTGCAGGTGAGGCTTTGCGGATTTTAGCAGACTGCAAACAAGCCGGCCTGATGCAAATTGCCGATAATGTGCAGAATTCCGTGGGGTTTATGTGCAACTGCTGCAGCTGTTGCTGCGGTATGCTTCAGGCTATCCGGACGTTTTCCATACAAACCGCCGTTATAACCTCCAGTTGGCTGGCGCATATTGATACGCAGCGCTGTAACGGCTGCGGCCTGTGCGTTAAGGCCTGTCCTGTCGAAGCCATCACCCTGGCGGCGAGTGATTCCCCCAACAGGTTGCAAGCAGTATGTGAACAAGAACTGTGCCTGGGGTGCGGCGTATGCCGCTTAGCCTGTAAGCGGGGCGGTATCCGTATGGTCAAACGGGCGCAGCAGGTCATGGTGCCGGAGACAACGTTTGACCGCATGGTATCCATGGCAATTGAACGGGGAAAACTGAGTAACTTTTTGTTTGACGACCCTTCCCGGCTGAGTCACCGGGCATTGGGCCGCGTGGCTTCTATTCTCGAAAGGTCGGCGCCGGTTAAAGCGCTTATGGCTACCAAGCCTATCCGGTCAACCTTTCTGGCAGCGGCAGCTGCCAAAGCCAGACAATACACCGACAGGTAATGCTAGAAAAAATCTCTGTAACCTAACCTGAATTTTCAACCCGGTCAAGGTACTGGGGAAATTGTCAGAGACTACGCGCTTTGACAATTTTTTTTGATTCTGTTACAGTGAACTTGGATTTATGTCAGTAAGGAGCGATGATTTTGTATTTTGATCATGCCGAAGGGCCGGTATTTCGTCCGCCCAGTGAGGCTGCCAGCTTCATCCTGCGGGTGACGATCGGCTGTTCACACAATGCCTGCACCTTTTGTAATATGTACCGTTCCGTAGCTTTTCGCGCCAGGCCAATGCATGAAATTATGGACCAGATTGCGGCTGCCAGGCCGTATGCTCAGCATATTCGCCGGATATTTCTGGCCGATGGCAACGCCCTGGTTCTGGCCACAGATAAGCTGTTAGCCATACTCAGGGAACTTGCCGGTAGTTTTCCCCGCCTGCAGAGAGTCTCCTGTTACGCCGGTCCCAAAGATATTCTGCGAAAAACCCCGGAAGAACTGGCGGCTTTGCGGGAAGCCGGCCTGAAACTGGTTTACTTTGGCTTGGAGTCCGGGGATGATCTGGTATTAAAAAATATCAATAAAGGCGTATCGGCTGCCGAGGCTGTTGCCGCCGGACAACGCATTGTTGCCGCCGGTATCAAACTGTCGGTTATGGTTATCCTGGGGCTGGGCGGTACTGCAAACAGTGAGCGCCACGCACAGAATACCGCCCTGGCGATAAATGCTATCAAACCTCATATGCTTGGCGCTTTGACGCTGATGCTGTACCGAGGCAGCGAGTTATTGGCAGAGTTTGAGCGCGGCAGTTTTGTGCCGCTGCCGCCAGCCGGGATTATGCACGAACTATATGCAATGATTCACGCTATCGACCTGCCGGCGACAAATCACTGTCTTTTTCGAAGCACCCATGCATCCAATCATATTGCCTTTGCCGCCACCTTACCCAAGGATAAGGAGCAGCTGCTGGCCGACATAAAGACGGCTGAGACTAAGCTTAGCCGCATAACCAACTGGGACCCCTATAATAATGTTGAATAATAGCACGGTCTGCCTAATGGGCAATTAACAAAGCTAAAGATTCAGAACCTTATTCAATACTTTGATAAGCCATAGCCTGGGATAACGCAGGTTATGGCTTATTTACCCACCCCCGGCAAAATTTCTAAACCCAAATTTCACAGCAGGTTCATATGATAAGAAAATATAAAGCTTCTGCCACGCCCTAAAGGCTGGTTCAGGCCAGGTCCTTCTAATCCTGGCGAAATGGTGTAGCTTTCTTGCTCAATAGGGCCCGGAGGCGTTTAACAACTGGCCATAGTGTGCGTATGTTGTGATTTGCGTAATATTTGCGAAAATATTTACTTTTTCCAAGCTACTGGACAATCATTGCCATAATGATGCATAATGTATACAAGCGAAATAAGTCGATTTATGACGAATATGGCAATTTTTTGTCTCAATAATTTAATGGTTGCCGAATGCAGGCCGGGCGGAGCAAGTGAGTGATAAACGGTTTGTACACGGTGAAGGCCGACCGCCTGGGCATTCAAGCCGAGGCGGTTTTATATTGTAATTGTTTGAATATTTAAAGAGGGGGATCTCAGATGAAAGCATGGGAAGATTTTAAAGGAAAAGCCTGGCAGGAAAGCACTAACGTCCGCGAGTTTATCCAACAGAACTATGTTCCTTACACAGGCGACAGCCAGTTTTTAGCCGGGCCTACTGCCAGAACCGCCAAGCTTTGGGAGAAGTGCAGCCAACTATTAAAGCTGGAACGCGAGAATAACGGTGTACTCGATGTTGACCCAGCCAAGGTTTCGACAATCACCTCCCACGGCGCAGGTTTCATAGATAAAGATTTGGAAGTAATCGTTGGCTTTCAGACCGATGGCCCGCTTAAGCGCGGTGTTATTGTTAACGGCGGCATCCGTATGGCGGAGCAGGCGTGCGAGGCCTATGGCTACAAGCTGGCCGAAAACATTAGTGATATCTACCACAACCATGCCACAACCCATAACGCCGGTGTATTTATGACTTATACCGAGGAAATGAAACTGGCGCGCGGCGCAGCCATTATTACCGGTTTGCCTGATGCCTATGGCCGCGGGCGGATTATTGGCGACTATCGCCGGGTTGCCCTCTATGGTATTAATAAATTGATGGAAGCCAAAGAGCAGGATTTAGCGCAACTGGCGACAAAACCCATGCTGGAGGATGTCATCCGCCAGCGGGAAGAAGTGGCCTGCCAGATCGGGGCCTTAAAAGACATGATTGCCATGGGCAAGGCCTATGGTTATGATCTTTCCCGCCCGGCCGAAACGGCGACTGAGGCTGTACAATGGCTGTATTTCGGTTACCTTGCCGCCATTAAGGAACAAAACGGTGCGGCGATGTCTCTCGGTCGGGTTTCTACGTTCCTGGATATTTATCTGGAACGCGATTTGACCGGAGGATTGATTAACGAAGAACAGGCCCAGGAGCTTATTGACCAGCTGGTAGTAAAGCTCAGACTGGCGCGTCAGCTCAGAACGCCTGACTATAATGAGCTTTTTGCCGGCGACCCGCTATGGGTAACCGAAGCCATCGGCGGTGTGGGCCTGGATGGGAGAGCGCTGGTTACCCGGACCTCGTTCCGCATCCTGCACACTCTTTATAATCTTGGGCCGGCGCCTGAACCGAACCTGACTGTGCTCTGGTCTACGTCGCTGCCGGAAAACTTCAAGAAATATTGTGCTCAGGTGTCTATCGATACAAGTGCCATTCAATATGAGAATGACGATGTCATGCGCCCCGAATACGGCGATGATTATGCTATCGCCTGCTGCGTTTCGGCTATGCGGATCGGCGAGCAGATGCAATTTTTCGGCGCCCGCGCCAATCTGGCCAAAGCATTGCTAATGGCCATCAACGGCGGACGGGATGAAGTCAGCGGCAAGCAGGTCGCACCGGTTATGCCGGTGCCGGCCGGCGAATATCTGGATTATGAAACTGTGCGGGCCAACTACTCGGCCGTTATGGAGTGGCTGGCCGGACTGTACGTAAATACCATGAATGTCATTCATTATATGCACGACAAATATGCTTACGAAAGAGCGCAATTGGCGTTGCATAATACCGAAGTCGGCCGGCTGATGGCTTTTGGTATTGCCGGGCTGTCAGTCGTCGCCGATTCCTTAAGCGCCATTAAATATGCCAAGGTAAAACCGGTGCGTGACGAACGCGGGATTGCCACAGATTTTGAAATTGTTGGCGAAGCTCCCTGCTACGGCAATGATGACGAACGCGTAGATCTCATAGCCAAGGAAGTGACTGCAGAGTTTTCGGCCAAGCTGAAAAAGCATCCGGCCTACCGTAATGCCGAACATACACTGTCAGTACTGACCATTACCTCGAATGTTATGTATGGTAAGAAAACCGGCTCGACACCGGATGGACGCAAAGCCGGTCAGGCCTTTGCCCCAGGTGCCAATCCCATGCACGGCCGTGATCAGCGTGGCGCCTTAGCGGCAGTAAATTCAGTAACACAACTCAGCTATGAAGACTGCCGTGACGGCATCTCCTATACGTTTTCCATTGTACCGGGGGCCCTGGGTAAATGCTGCCAGTCACGGGTCAATAACCTGACCGCCGTACTGGACGGATATTCTGCAAACAGCGGTCACCACATCAATGTTAACGTACTGGACCGCGTCATACTGGAGGATGCCATGCAGCATCCTGAGAACTATCCGCAGCTCACCATCCGTGTCTCGGGATATGCCGTAAACTTTATCAAATTAACGCCTGCCCAGCAGCGGGAAGTAATCAGCCGCACTTTTTACGAAGCAGTCTAAGCGGCTGACCTGGAGGGAACCACTATGTCGCAGCAATATGGTTATTATCACTCTGTAGAAACGTTTGGGACTGTTGACGGCCGGGGGATTCGCTATGTGCTTTTTTTGGCCGGCTGCTCCCTGGGGTGTAAATTTTGTCATAACCCGGACACCTGGGTGAGGGGCGAAAAAACCATCACTGCCGAACAGATAATGGCGGATATAAAGAAATACCGCCGTTATTACGAAGCTTCCGGCGGCGGCATTACCCTTTCCGGCGGCGAGCCCCTGCTGCAGCCGGAATTTGTTCGCAGCGTATTTAGTTCCTGCCGGGAAGCTGGTATCCATACAACACTGGATACGGCAGGCAACGTTCCTGAGGCGAATCTGACCGGTGCGCTGGCGCATACCGACGCAGTTCTGTTCAGTGTTAAGGCGGTCGATCCGGAAAAACACCGCTGGCTGACCGGCGCTGATAACCGTCGCATTCTTGCCAATCTTAACAAAGCTGCGATGTCAGTGCCGGTAATCGTGCGCTATGTCATTATTCCCGGCATTACCAATGACAGAGAAGATATGAAAGCTCTGGCTGAACTGGTTGCCACTCTGCCCGGGAAAGTCAGCGTGGAATTACTGCCCTATCATACTTTTGGCCGTAAAAAATGGGCGCAGCTCGGGCGGGCCTACCTGTTGGACGGTGTGCCGGACGCCGGTCCGCAGGATATGGTGAGGGCGCAAACCTTTTTAGAAGAATACGATGTCAAGGTTTTATACGAAACTAAGGCCGGTTAAACACAAAAGCCAGCGTCCTGACAGGATGCTGGCTTTTTATATGAGCGGCTGGCCGCGGTGCTAATTATGCCGGTAATTTGTTTCCTGTGTGGTTTGGACGGAAAAGCCGCATAATAACATGGGAAACAAATAGGCAGAGGTGATGAGATGTTTACAATTTTGAAAGGCGGCCATGTTTTTTCCCCGGAAAGCATGGGAGTCCAGGACGTATTGATCGCCGGGCCGGTTATCGCCCATATTGCAGCGGCTATCGACGCCAGTCCCCAGTACGGCTACACTCAGGTGGTGGATGTGACAGACCGGCTGGTTGTTCCGGGCTTTATTGACCAGCATGTGCATTTGCTGGGGGGCGGCGGTGAAGACGGTTTTGCCACCCGTACGCCGGAGGTGGTATTAAGTGATATTACTATGGGCGGGATAACAACAGTGGTAGGTTGCCTGGGAACGGACGGCATTACCCGGTCAATGCCCGGTTTGCTGGCTAAAGCCCGCAGCCTGGAAATTGAAGGGATAACAGCCTATATTTATACCGGCGCGTATGAGGTGCCGCCGCCGACGCTAACAGGCAGCGTCCGCTCAGATTTGGTGCTGATTGACAAAGTAATCGGCTGCGGCGAGGTGGCCATCAGTGACCATCGTTCGGCGCAGCCCTCTCAGGCCGAGCTGGCCAGACTGGCGGCTGAGGCGCGGGTAGGCGGGCTATTAAGCGGTAAGGCCGGGGTTCTGCACCTGCATGTCGGGGCCGGAAAAAGGCAGTTAGCGGCGCTGTTTGCCCTTGCCGACGAAACAGAAATTCCCGTCAGCCAGTATGTACCGACCCATATAAACCGGAGCTGGCCGCTTATTGAGGAAGGTATCCGCTGGACAAAGCAGGGCGGAGTAATCGATTTTACGGCGGCTGACAGTAGCGATAATCAAGCCGGCACAATTACCGCGGCCCAGGCTATAATCCATTGTATCGCCCAAGGTGTGTCTATCGACAGACTAACCGTCAGCTCGGACGGACATGGCAGTCTGCCGGTGTTTGACGGCCAGGGGGACGTAAGCGGCTTACGTGTGGGCAAGCTGACTTGGCTGTACGAGGAGATAAAAAGCCTGATAGGCGCCGGGATATCTGTTGCCGAGGCGTTGCGGCCGGTAACGGTAAATCCGGCTAAAATACTGAAGCTGTATCCGGCGAAAGGAGCGCTCAAGGCCGGCAGCCATGCCGATATTCTGGTGCTGGACCGGAATTTAAACATCGAACAGGTCTTTGCCAAAGGCCGGCGGCTGGTTAAAGACGGGCAGGCGGTTGTTAAGGGAACTTTTGAGTAGGCAGGTAATATCCCGCTTACAGACGGTACAAAATTACAGGAATATCGCCCGGACCGGCGAAATAAAATAAATAACTGTATTATTCATATCCGGAGAGAGGACAAGAATTTTATGCGCGTTAAGAAAGATACCGCAATATATTTGATTTTACTGTTGGTGCCTTTGTTTTGGGGTGGAGCTTTCGGGTCCACCAAGCACGTATTATCTGAACTGCCGCCGCTGACAACCTCAGCTGCACGTTTTTTACTGGCAGGAATACTGCTGGCCGCCTGGCTGACCATCCGCCGGGAGTGGAATTTCGCCGCCATTAAGGAAAATTGGCTTGGTCTGACTGGGTTAGGCCTGACCGGTGTGCTGGCCTACAATTATTTTTTTGCTGTCGGTCTGCAGTATACTTCGGCTATTACCGCAGCGTTGGTTATTGTAATTAACCCGGTGATAACCGCCATTGTGGCTGTAACCGTGCTAGGTGAGAAATGGAGCGCCCGCCTGGGGTTGGGTATCATTCTGTCACTTGCCGGCGTATTGACGGTTATTACCCAGGGGAATTGGGCCGCACTTGCCGGCTTATCTTTAAACTATGGCGAATGTTTGCTATTTGGAGCGGTTGCCGGCTGGTCAACGTACACCTTGCTGGGAAAGGTCGTAATGAAAAAGGTTGGGGCCTTGCTGGCAACAACCGTATCAACGCTCATTGGCGCGGTATTTCTAGTGATAATATCATTGCAGGAAGCAGCCTGGCAGCGGTTGCCGGGGCTGTCAGGACAGGTTATGGCTGAACTGGTTTACCTGGCCGTGTTTGCAACCGTGGTGGCTTTCATTTTGTTTAATGTCGGCATCAGCCGTATAGGCGCCAGCAAAGCCAGCGCCTATATCAATCTTATGCCTGTTAATGCCATGCTCATCGCCTGGGCTGTTTATGGGGAGACGGTTACAGCCATGCATTTGGCAGGTATGGTGCTGGTGGTTACGGGAGTAGCTTTGACTACACGGGCGCCTGGCGCAAAGGCGGATGAAAGCGGCAAGGAAGGGCCTGCTCTGTCATGCGAATAATGCGAGGCCGCTTTGCTCCCAGCCCGACTGGTGAGATTCACCTGGGTAATGTCTGGACAGCCCTGCTGGCCTGGTTGCAGGTGCGGGCAGCAGGGGGCGTAATGGTGCTCAGAATAGAAGACTTGGATCCTGGCCGGTCGCGCTCTGTTTATACGGATCAACTGATGAGCGATATGAAATGGCTGGGGCTTGACTGGGATGAAGGACCTGACCTGGGCGGGCAGTATGGCCCGTACCGTCAGAATGAGCGGCGCGAACTGTATCAGGCGGCACTGGAGCGCCTTGAGGCCTCAGGACTTATTTATCCCTGTTACTGCACCCGGGCGGCGTTAGCCGCTTCTGCACCTCATGCCGGTGACAACGAACGCATTTATAACGGCGCCTGCCGTCGGCAGCCGGTTGCTGCTGCTCGTCAGACATCCCGCCGGCCGGCGCTGCGTCTGGCAGTACCGCCGGGTCCCATTTCTTTTGAGGATTTACATGCCGGTTTGGTTTGCCAGGACATTGTCCGTGAGGCGGGTGATTTTGTCGTGCGGCGGTCAGACGGGGTACACGCTTACCAACTGGCTGTAGTTGTTGATGATGCCGCCATGAACATTACCCATGTACTCAGGGGCTTCGACCTCTTGAGTTCGACGCCGCGCCAGCTTTTGCTCTACCGGCTGCTGGAATTGCCAGCCCCGGCATTTACTCATGTACCGCTGCTTGTCGACACAAACGGTGTTCGTTTGTCAAAAAGGCAGCAGGCGTTGTCGATTGCCGCATTGCGGGCCAATGGCACCCGGGCGGAAACCATTGTCGGCTATCTGGCCTTTAAAGCCGGCTTGCTGGATAGATTTCTGGAAGTAAAGGCTTGTGAACTTATTTCCGGCTTTACTGTTGAGAAAATACCCCGGGATCAAATTGTAATCGAAGAACAACTTTCTGTGTGAACAGAGGTTGTTCTTTTCTATGTAGTTTGCTTTGTCGAAAAAAAGGTTTTTTTGCGAATTCAGAGAATGTTCTATGCATAAAGTAGATTCGCCGGCGATAGGCTGGCAGGAGGCGCAACCAGATGAAGCAACTAACCGGCTCTGAAATTTTGACTATGTTTACTGATTTAGCCCCGTACCTCAATGATATAGTGGCCGCTGATATTGGTGTAACCATTGTCCGCGACGGAAAGTATGTATTGTATCTGCCGGCCGATGAGCTTGACCTGAAAACCAAAGTTGGCGAACCGGTTTTGTCAGGAGCCAGTAAACAGGCTTTGGACACCGGCAAGCAAGTGGTGCGGGTTATTCCCCAGGAAAAATCACCCTATGGTGTCGCCTATATTGCCTGCGCGCTGCCTTTTAAGGACGGACAGACGGTTGTTGGCTGTGTTACGACCACCCAAAGCGTGGCCCAGCTTGAAAATATTAACAAGGCTACCTGCGAGCTTGCCGCCGCTTCCGAAAAATTAACAGCTGGTTTAGAGGAACTGGCCAGCCGGTCCACACAACTGGCCGGCACCAGTAACGAGCTTGAACTGCTAGGGAAAAGTTTGCGGACTACGGCCGATCAGACCAATGAAATTGTATCGTTTATCAAAAATGTTGCCGGGCAAACAAACCTGTTAGGCCTAAATGCCGCTATTGAGGCGGCGCGAGTCGGCGAAATGGGCCGGGGGTTTGCCGTGGTAGCCGCGGAAGTTCGCAAATTAGCCGTTTCCAGTGCCGAGTCGGTCACGCAGATATCGGCGTCCTTAACCGCTATTCAGCAGGTTATCAATGAATTAACTGCTAAGATTGATGCTATTGATCAGCATGTGGGCGGGCAGACTGAGGCCATCCATGAAATGGCTAATTCGAGCCAGTCGCTGGCCGAATTGGCCTGTAACCTGGCTGAATCGTCCCGCAGGATTTACCAGATCACGGACAATTAATGCCTACTATCCTAAAGGCTAAAAGACGGTTCCCGCAACAGGCAGCGGGAACCGTCTTTTATTCTTTGCGTACGGTTTGGCCTGTTCCTTATACTTTTGCCCGTATTGAAAAATCCATGCAAAGCATTCTGACAAATAGCAGTGGAATACTTTTTATTCATCAGGAATATATTGTAAAATTTTAAAATTTAAGGAAGAAAATGCAGGAAAAGCAAGATAAGATGTAGAACCACTAATAGCTTTACCGTAATTTGGAGGTTTAAAATATGGGCTTTAGAAGTAAGCTGTATCTTGCATTTAGTTCGATTCTAATACTGATGTCTCTTGTTTTGGGTATGGCCATGTTCACCATTCACCAGCTTAATGCCGATTTGGGCGAGGTCATAAAAGACAGGTACGAGAAAGTCAGACTGGCGTCCATCATCGAACAAAAGATATACGTTACAGATGGCGCTCTGAAAAATATTATACTTACCACAAACCGGGACCGGCTGCAGGTTGATCTGGCTGCAATCGCGGAAGCCAGGGCCGAAAGAGAAGTCGCCTATGCAGCTTACCTGCGAATGGCTGATAATCCCCGGGTGCAGGAGATTTTACCCAAACTGGAAAACTCATTGGATAACTTCGACCGGTTAATCCAGGAGACGATTAACCTGGTTAATGCCGGCGGAAACCCGGAAGCAACCGAGGTTTTGCTGGACGAAGGGCAGCGGGTGACCGCACAGGCTATGGCCTTTATTCGGGACCTTAGAATAACGCAGGAACTGGCAATGATTAATATTCTGGAACAGTCTGTAGCCAGCAGCAATCTGGCCTTTGCGACCTTGAGCTCTTGCATGGCTGCCGGCATTATTATCGGTCTGGGCATCGCCGGACGGGTTATTAGCAGTATTACCCGTGACCTGAAAGCTCTGGCAAAGGTTATCGGCAGTGTGCAGGATGCCAGCGCCGAGGCATTGCCGCGAATTGAAATTAGTTCCCGGGATGAAATTGGCAGTATCGCTTTGGCTTTTAACGAAATGGCCGCCGCTCTTGAGCACCATCGCCGCCAGGGAAAAGATTTTGTTGTTGCGTTGGAAGAAGAAAGCTGGATAAAGTCCCGGTCGGCGGAGCTATCCACTTTGTTACAGAGCGTAAATGATCAGGCGACACTTGGCAGAACTTTTATTACCAAGACTGCTCAGGCCGTAGGGGCCAGTTTTGGCGTATTTTATCTTGTGAATCATGCGGAACAGCGCTTGACCAAGCTGGCAAGCTATGCTGATACCGGTGATATGGCAGGAGAACGCAGTTTACGGATTGGTGAGGGGATTACCGGCCAGTGCGCCAGGCAGAATCAGGCTATTCTGGTAGAGCAGGTGCCGCCGGGATATATTAAAATAGCGTCAGGTCTAGGTCATTCTCAGCCAGATTATCTGGCTGTTTTTCCGGTTGACTTCGAAAATCAAGTGCTGGCGGTTGTTGAAGTAGCCGGCTTTGGCGGGTTGCCAGACAAATACCGGCATTATCTTAAGCAAAGCATGAAAGAAGTTGCGCTGGCCCTCGTCCGGGTAATCGGGCGAATGCAGGTTGAGCAGCTTTTGGCGGAAGCGCAGGCTTATGCGGAAGAACTGCAGAGTCAATCTGAGGAAATGCAGCAGCAGCAGGAAGAACTGAGAATTATTAATGAACGGCTGGAAGAACAGTACAAGAATTCTGAACAAAAAACACATGAGCTTGAGCAGGCTAAAAATATTCTGGAAGAGCAGACGCATCAGCTTGACTTGGCGGCTGGCTATAAATCCGAATTCCTGGCTAATATGTCGCATGAACTGAGGACGCCGCTAAACAGCTTGTTGATACTGGCGCAGATGCTTGAGTCCAATACTGAGAAGAATCTTACCCCCAAACAACTGGAATATGCCCGTGCCATTCATTCAGCCGGCGGTGATTTGCTGGTGCTGATTAACGATATCCTTGATTTGTCCAGGCTGGAGTCAGGAAAGCTGAGTATTAATATGGAAGCAATCAGTATCAACGATATTGCCGGCGAGCTGACAACCCAGTTTACCCCGGTTGCCGAGCGGGCAAACCTGAAATTTAAGGTCGATATTGACAGGGATGTTCCGGTTGTCGTAACAACTGACGTTTTTCGCCTGCAGCAGATTTTAAAAAACCTGTTGTCCAATGCTTTTAAATTTACCGAAAAAGGGTGGGTCAATTTTTGTATACGTAAGGCTGCTAATCCGGCCTGGCTGGTTTTTGAAGTCAGCGATACCGGTATAGGCATACCGGCTGATAAACAGACACTGATTTTCGAGGCGTTCCGCCAGGCGGACGGAACTACCAGCCGCAAATACGGCGGTACCGGCCTGGGACTGTCAATAAGCCGGGAGTTGTCCAGACTGCTAGGCGGCTCTATCAATCTGGAAAGCCGGGAGGGGTATGGCAGTACCTTTACGCTCTATCTGCCAATTAAGGAAAACCTGACCCCGGCGGCTGAGGCTGCAGCCGAAACTGCAGCGCTCCTGCCTGAGAAGAGCCGCTGCCCAGAACCGGCCGAGATGACGCCGTCTGTTCTGCAGGAGCATGACAGAGAGGTTGCGTTCCGGGGGAAAAAGGTGCTCATTGTGGATGATGATATGCGCAATGTATATGCCTTGGTGGCGGCCATGGAGGCCAAAGGTATTGTCGCTTTGTTTGCGCAAAATGGACGGGAAGGCTTGGAGATCCTTAAGGATAATCTGGATATCGCGCTTGTGATTATGGATATCATGATGCCCGAAATGGATGGCTATGAAGCTACCCGGGAAATCAGGAGGATGCCCGCTTTTTCAACCTTGCCTGTTATTGCGCTTACAGCCAAGGCTATGAAGCAGGACAGGGAAAAATGCCTGGATACCGGGGCTTCAGATTATATCAGCAAGCCGGTACAGCTGGAACAGCTGTTTTCATTGCTGAGGGTATGGTTATATAAATGAGCTGTATAAATGATGATCTGGATAAAATAGAAATTGAACTGTTGCTTGAGGGCATTTACCGGTATTACGGAATGGATTTCAGGAATTATTCCTATCCTTCCCTGCGGCGGCGCATCTGGCGGCGGGTGAGGGCTGAAGAGCTGCAAAACGTCAGCCAGCTCCTCAACAAGGTCCTGCACGATGCAAAGAGTATGGAACGGTTGCTTGATGATTTTTCCATGAGCGTGACCGAAATGTTCCGCGATCCCGGTTTTTTTAAGTCTTTCCGGACGCACATCGTTCCGCTGTTATGGGAGTATCCAACCGTCCGGCTATGGCATGCCGGCTGCGCCACCGGGGAAGAGGTATATTCCATGGCCATTATGTTGTACGAGACCGGGCTATACGAGAAAACCCGCATCTATGCAACAGACATAAGTGAAAAGTCTCTAAGTAAGGCCAAATCAGCTATGTTTCCGTTAGAAAAGATGCAGTACTACAGCCGGAATTACTTTAATGCCGGCGGGCAGGGTTCTTTATCTGAGTATTATACCGCCGGAGTGAGTTCGGTTACTTTTCACTCTTTTCTTACGAGAAATATAGTGTTTGCCCAGCATAATCTGGTTACCGACCACTCTTTTAATGAATTTAATGCGATTATTTGCCGTAATGTACTTATTTATTTTGACAGAGCTTTACAGAAACGGGTATGCCAACTGTTTTATGACAGTCTGGCCAGTCCTGGCTTTTTAGGTATTGGCAGCAAAGAGTCGTTGCAGCTTGTCGGATTAGCGGATAAATTTTGTATTATTGATAAAGCCAATAAACTCTATGGTAAGAAGCTAATGTGACAAGCGAATTCAGGGAGGTATAGTTTTTGTGAAAGATAGTTTCAGGATCCTGATGGTGGATGATCGTCCGGAAAACCTGATGGCGTTAGAGGCTGTACTGGCAAGTCCGGATTATGAGCTGGTTAGTGTAACATCAGGCGAGGAAGCTTTAAAATGTCTATTGACAGAGGAGTTCGGCCTCATTCTCCTGGATGTGCAAATGCCGGGACTTAACGGTTTTGAGACTGCTAAAATTATACGGACCAGGCGTAAATGTCAGGACATACCCATTATATTTGTGACTGCCATCAGTCAAACGGAAGAAAATGTACTTGAAGGTTATGCTGCGGGTGCTATCGACTATATTTTCAAGCCGATCAGTCCTCAAGTCCTGCGGGCCAAAGTGGATGCATTCCTGCGAATGCACAAGTATCGCCGGGAACTGGCCAGGCAAAGTGAATTGCTTAAGCGCCAGGTAAGAGAGCTCGACCTGCTCAATGATCAGCTTACTACCACCGCAATGGAACTTACCCGCAATGAAATATTACTGGAGAGTATGGTCGAAGAACGAACCCAGCGTATCAGCAATATCCTGGAAAGTATTAAAGACGGCTTTTTTGCAGTCGATACGAAGTATATCTTAACTTATGTGAACAGCGCGGCCGAGAAAATCTTTGCCAAACCGCGTAATGAGATTTTAGGCAAGTCAATTTACGAGGTCTTGGGTTATCATCCCGGCTTTATCAAACAACTTGTTGTTATTTCCAATAAGGAGCCGGTATATCTGGAAATAAACTGTCCGCGCAATGAACGCTGCTATGAGGTACGGGCCTTTCCGGGAGAGAATGGTCTGTCAGTGTACCTAAATGATATTACCGAACGAAAACTCATGGATAAGGAAATGGCCCGGCTTGACCGGCTTAATCTTATTGGTGAGATGGCGGCCGGGATTGCTCATGAAATCAGAAATCCCATGACAACTGTACGGGGGTTTCTGCAATATGCCAACAATGGTAAAGCGGTTTTGTCGCCCAGCAATATTGAGTTGATGGTAGAGGAACTTGACCGGGCGAACACAATAATTACCGAGTTTTTGAGTTTGGCGAAAAATAAGTCGACTGACAAGCGGCTCCAAAATCTGGGGGGGATTATTGATTCCCTCTTGCCGCTGATAAAGGCGGAAGCTGTTTTAAGCGGCAAAGCCGTTATTGCCAGTGGGGGCAAGTCACCTGACTTCTATTTTGACGCCAAAGAAATCCGGCAGATGATATTGAATTTGGCTATGAACGGACTGGAGGCCATGCGGCCTGGCGGAACCTTGACATTGAATGCCTATGATGAAGACGATCAGGCGGTACTGGCTGTTCAGGATGAGGGTGCAGGTATTCAGCCTGACATCCGGGAGAAGGTCGGCACACCGTTCTTCACTACCAAAGACAGCGGCACGGGGCTGGGACTGGCGATATGTTACAGTATTGCCGCCCGTCATCAGGCATCCATTGACATAAAAAGCGGCGACCGGGGCACTACAGTCTATGTAAGATTCAACCTGAACAGTTAGCAATGCGCTGAGACCTGCAGCAGGCAGGTTCATATTTTTATCCGGATAGAAGATATAGCCTTCGCCCGGATAAGTGCAACATCGGCTTACTCTTTCGCTGTAGGCTCGGCGCAAGCCGTGTTTTATATTATTTATTTGCAAATATTGGTATAATATAATTGATTTAGAAAAAGCTAAACGGAGTTACTTATGAAAACAAATATACGAATATTCTTAAAGAATATCAGCAAATCTTTTGGCGGACGGCTGCTGTTCAGCAATATTACGGCCGGGTGTGAGCCGGGGCAGTGTCTGGCCATTACCGGCCACAATGGCTCGGGTAAATCTACTTTGTTAAAAATAATTGCCGGACTGCTGCGGCCGAGCTCCGGACAGATAACTTTTTTTAATGCCAGCGGGCAGGAGCTTAGCGTTGGTGAACGACAGCATTGTATTGGCATGGTGGCGCCGGACCTGGCAATGTATTCTGCCTTGACAGGGATGGAAAATATTCTTTTCTGGACAAATATGCGGGGAACTATGCTCACTTTAGCTCAGGCTGAACGGCTGTGCAGCGAAGCCGGTTTGGGCGGAGCCGGACGCAAACAGGTACAGACGTACTCGACAGGCATGCGCCAGCGGCTTAAACTGGCTGTCACTAAGGCGCTGAAACCGGCGGTCTGGCTGCTGGACGAACCATACTCCAATCTTGATGCGGCAGGTAAGGCGTATGTGCGGGAACTTATTGCCGGTGCTATCAATAACGATGCGGTGGTACTGCTTGCTACCAATGAACCGGAGGAGGCCCGGTATGCCGGCGGTAAAATCGAACTTTAGCAGGGCTGTTTGGGCAGTTATGGCCAAAGATGCCATTTGTGAACTGCGGACAAGATACGCTGCCGGGGCGCTTAGCATGTTCGCGCTTACTACTTTGTCGAGTGTCAGTATGAGCCTGGCCGGCACGGCGTTGACACCGGCAGTGGCGGCAGCCCTGCTTTGGGTTGTATTGTTTTTTTGCGCTATGGCCGGTTTGTCCCGTGTCTTTCTTCAGGAACAGGAAGCCGGTACTTTACCGGGGCTTATGCTTTATGCGCCGGGGCTGAGTGTTTTTTTTGGCAAGCTTTTATTTAATTTGGTACTGTTAACCGGACTCGCCTTGCTGGTGGTGCCGTTATTTATCATCTTCTTCAATGCGCAGGTGGCAGGGTGGCCGTCGCTGGCACTTGTATTGGCGCTCGGCAATGCGGGTATTGCGGCGGTAGCCACGCTGACGGCGGCAATGATTATGTATGTCCAGGGAAAACATGCGATTTTTTCCGTTCTGACTTTTCCTGTGCTTTTGCCGCAGTTTTTAAATGCTATCGGTGCAACGGCCGGTATTTTGGGCGGCGGGGTACCTGATAGCAGTGCGCTCGTTTTCATGGCCGGTTATGATGCGGCTATGGTGGCAGCCGGGATACTCCTATTTGAATATTTATGGCAGGCTTAATTTTACTACTGATATTGCGATGGAGGATATATGGACCTTAAATTATTAGCCGCATGCGTTGCAATCTGGTTTGCAGGAGTTGGTTACGCCGTCTTTTATCTGGTGCCGCCGGCGGAGGGGCTTGGTGTTTTGGTTAGGTTAGCCTTTTTTCATATTCCGGTAGCCTGGGTGTCGGTGCTGGCCTTCTTGGTGGCGGCCACCGGTGCAGGCCTGTATCTTAAGACACGCCGCACCTGGTACGATTGTCTGAGTGCCTGTTCGGCCAGGCTGGGATTTGTTTTTTGCCTGTTAGCGACAGGCAGCGGCGCTCTGTTTGCTAAATTGACCTGGGGCGCCTACTGGAACTGGGACCCCAGAGAGACAACGGTCTTTGCCCTGTTGCTGATTTACGGCGCGTATCTGGCTTTAAGGACAGCGATTGAGGATGAGGAACGGCGGGCAGCCATTTCGGCGGTCTATTCCCTGCTGGCAGTTGCTACTGTGCCGTTTCTGGTCTTTGTCATGCCGCGAATGTATTCCTCGCTGCATCCTGAACCCGTGCTTAACAGTGCTGGTAAATTGGCAATCGAGCCAATAATGCTGTATGTACTGCTGGCCGCAGTCGGGGCCTTCACGGCGCTGTACGGGCTTTTATTAATGCGCAGTGTCACAAACAGCGCACTCGCCAGGGAGCGGGGAATCCCGTTATGAAAAGCCGCCGTCTGGTCTGTTTGGGCATCATCGCGGCTTTTATGGCCTACTGTGTGTATGCGTTTCAGGATTCGGTCACGCCCTATGTTACCTTTGCGCAGGCCAAAGAAAGGAAAACTACCGTCCAGGTAAAAGGTTTGCTGGCGACACCGCGAATTACGCCAACCGGTGATGGGAAAACCATTCGTTTTATCTTACGGGATGATGCCGGCGCCGAGGCTGCTGTATTGTATAAAGGCATACAACCGGAAGGCTTGGAGCAGGCGACAGGTATTGTCGCCATTGGCAGATACCTGGATGGTGAATTTCATGCCGACAAGCTGTTGGTAAAATGCCCGTCAAAGTACCAGGGGAGTGTGAAGAAATGATCGGCTATAGCGCAGTGGCCTTAGCGCTTATCAGTTCAATAAGCGCCATCGTTTATGCGGGAGCGGCCGCAGCCGGCCGGCCGGCTGTAAGAAAGAGCAGGGAAAAGAGCAGCCGGCTGTGCTTTCATGTGTCGGCCGGCTGTGTTGCTATTGCCGTCCTGTATTTATTGTACCTGATTTTTGGCAACCGCTTTGACTATGGTTATGTTTTTAGTTATTCAGCTAGTGATTTGCCGGCTGTTTACAAATTCTCGGCGTTCTGGGCCGGGCAGGAAGGGTCATTTCTTCTATGGCTGGTGTTTCAGACTATTTTTGGCTGGCTGCTGAACCGCAAACCGGAAGTTCCGGCCGCTGTTTTGGCAGTATTCAGCCTGCTGCAGGCAATATTGCTCTTGCTATTGCTGATCAAAAGCCCCTTCCTGCTGCTGGCCGAGCCCCGTTTGGAAGGGGCCGGACTAAACCCGCTGCTGCAGGACCCCTGGATGGTCCTTCACCCGCCTGTGCTCTTTCTCGGCTATGCCGCTTTGGCTGTGCCGTTTGCCTATGCGGTAGGCGGGCTGCTGACAGGCCGCCATCGGGACTGGCTGAGTCCGGCACTGCCCTGGATATTGTTTGCAGTGGCCAGTTTAGGCGCCGGCATATTCATCGGCGGCTTTTGGGCGTACAAAGTCCTGGGCTGGGGTGGCTACTGGGCGTGGGATCCTGTCGAGAATTCCTCCCTGGTACCGTGGCTGGCGGCTGCCGCAGCCGTGCATCTTATAGTATTGGCCAAGCGCCGGACAGGCGCTGTTAAGGCAGCCTATGCGGGTGTTCTTAGCTGTTATATCCTGGTGCTGTACGGGACTTTTCTCACCCGGAGCGGGGTGCTGAGCGATTTTTCCACCCACTCGTTTGCCGATGAGGGAGTGGGTGGCCTGTTAGGGATAATTGTACTGCTGACGGCAGTGGCAGCTTTTGCGTTGTTGATAGCCAAGCTGCCGGGTATGCCGCCCGGTGAACTCTATCAGGCAGTAGCCAGCCGGGAATTTATCCTGGCGCTTACCGCGTTACTGCTGGCATTTTTCGGTGCTCTGGTATTTGTGGGTATGTCGACGCCGCTTGTTACCCTGGCGCTGGGCAGTCCCCAAAGCGTTGGCGGCAATTTTTACAATTTAGCCGGCCTGCCGCTGGCGCTGGCTCTGGCAGCGGCCCTAACGGCCGGAGCGCTCTTAAAGATGCCGGCCGGTGACGGTAGGGTGCGATATTGGTTGCTGGGGCTGTTTCTCCTGGCCGGTTTGCTGTTAGCCGACCGGCTGGCGATAACCCGCTTGCCGGTTGCGGCTACGGTTTGTCTTGCCTGTATGGCGGCAATGGCCGGCGGCTACGCGGCTTTTTACCGGACAATGACTGCTGCTGCGGTCTTAAGTCATACCGGTGTCGCCGTTATGCTTATCGGGATTATGGCTTCCGGCGCCGCCGGGCAAACAGTTACCGCCAGTTTTACCCAAGGAGAAACTGTATTTTTTGGCGGTGAGCCGGTCAGTTATGCCGGTGTCGGAATTCAAGCGGGTGGAACGGGGTTTTACCATACCTTTCATGCCGGCGAGGAAAGAAGAGAGGTTACTGCGTTAACCAAGCTTAACAAGCAGGGAGACCCGGCCTCCCATGAACCGGGCATTTACCGGACTTGGCTGGCTGATATCTATATTGCACCCGTACACCAGGAGGAAAGTGGCCAATATCCTGAATTAACACTGGTCAAAGGCCAGCAGCTGGTGTACGAGGGTGTGGGCCTGATCTTTAAAAAGTTTACTATGGCAGGCATGGACGGCGCCGGTGAGGCGCGCGTACAGGCGCTTATTGAGGTGGTAAGCGGCGGTGCTGCCCAGGAAGTACAGCCGGAACTGGTTAGCCGCAATGGCCGGATTATTGGTACCACGGTACCGGCGTTGGAGCGCTATGAGCTGCATATTACCGGCATTAAGCCGGGAGAAGGCAAGATCAGCATTGAGCTTCGTGACACGGCGTCAGTACCGGGAGCCGGAAAGTTAACCGCCGATGTCAGTATTAAGCCGCTAATCAATCTGGTATGGCTGGGAGCTGCGCTGATAACGGCCGGTACCGGCTGGGCAGCTATAAACCGGGTGAATGAAGCTGCGGCTTTGTTGCAGCGGGGTCAGGGAGTCGTCGCCAAGACTGTTATTGCTAAGCAAAAGTAACCATAAAAAAGGCCTTTGTAAGCTGTGCTTACAAAGGCCTTTTTTGATGTAGCAGAATGTATACGCTATGATGCTTTTCTGTAACAATATGCGCAAAGCTGTGATTAAATCGGTGTACCCCAGAGCGGGACAGGCTTATCGAGTTCCCAGATTTCGGCGGCGTATTCGGCAAATGTACGGTCACTGGAGAACCAGCCGGAGTGGGCAATATTCATAAGGCACATTTTTTGCCAGTTATCCTGCTGGCGGTAGCTCCCGGCCAACCTTCGCTGGGCCTCCACATAGGCGGCAAAGTCCTTTAGCAGAAAATAGTGGTCGCCATGATAGAGAAAAGCGTCATAGTGAGTGCGGAATTCATCAGGGCCGACCGGGAAAAAGCCGTTGATCAGGTTATCCAGAATTGTGCGGACCCGCGCGTCACTATGATAAATATCCCAGGGATTATAACCGCCATGACGGTAATAGTTAAGCACTTCATCTGCAGTTAAGCCAAACATAAAAATATTATCCGGGCCGGCGGCGCCCTGAATTTCGATATTGGCGCCGTCCAGTGTGCCGAGGGTTATTGCGCCGTTAATCATGAATTTCATGTTGCCGGTGCCGGAGGCTTCAAAACTGGCGGTGGAAATCTGCTCGCTGACATCTGACGCCGGCACAATCAGTTCGGCATGGGACACATTATAATTTTCCAGAAACAGAACCTTGATTCTTTGGTTAATTCGCTTATCATTATTTATTTTGTCAGCCAGCATATTGATGAGTTTGATTGTCTTTTTGGCTTTGTAGTAGCCTGGGGCGGCTTTCCCGGCAAAGATAAAGGTCCGGGGCGGCATATCGGCTTGCGGGTCTTCCTGCAGCAGGTTATATAAGTGCATAATGTGCAGGACATTGAGGCACTGCCGTTTGTAAGCATGGATACGTTTGATATGCGAGTCGAAAATGGAGCTCACGTCGACGACGACGTTATACTTCGCTTTGATATAGTTTGCCAGCCTGAGTTTGTTGGTTGCCTTGACATCGCTTAACCGCGCAAGGAATCCGGCATCGTTTTTAAAGGCGGTTAACTCGGTTAAATGACACGGGTATTCAATCCACTCCGGCCCGATGGCGTCAGTGATCAGTCCGGCCAGCAGGGGGTTGGCGGTCAGCAGCCAGCGGCGATGGGTAACACCATTGGTGACGTTGGAAAATTTGTCAGGGGTGTAGGTATAGAATTTATTCATGACCGTTTTTCTGAGTATTTCGGTGTGAATGCTGGCAACGCCGTTGACGGAGTGGCTGCCGGCTATGGCCAGGTGGGCCATGTGCACCTGGTTGTCGGCAATTATGGCCATGCTGTGAATGCGGTCCCAGTCACCAGGGAACGCGTTCCAGAGTTCGCGGCAGTAGCGCTCGTTTATTTCGGCGATAATCATATAAATACGCGGCAAGAGCTGTTCCAGCATCGTTACAGGCCACTTCTCCAGCGCCTCCGGCAGTACGGTATGATTGGTATACGACAGCGTTTTTACCGTAAGCGTCCAGGCTTCATCCCAGCCAAGCCCGCAGTCGTCCATAAGGATGCGCATGAGTTCGGGCACCGCCAGGGCCGGATGGGTGTCGTTGATGTGAATGGCAACCTTGTCCGGCAGAATGCTCAGGTCGTAATGGTGCAGCCGAAAAGACTGGATAATGTTCTGGAGGCTGGCGGACACCAGAAAATACTGCTGTTTAAGACGAAGCATCTTCCCCTGTAAATGGGTATCGTCAGGGTACAAAATATCTGTCAGGGACTCAACACTGTGTTTATAGTCAATAACATTGTTGCAGTCTGATCCATAGAGGCCGCAGGTATGGTTTGCGGTTTCAATCTCAGCGCTCCACAGCCTGAGCGTGTTGACAGTCGCGTTGTTGTAACCGACAATGGGTACGTCATACGGCACGGCCAGAATACGCTCATAATTTTCGTGGATGAATCTGGTCTTGCCATTGGTCTGTATCCGGACATTGCCGCCAAAGCATACAAGCTGCTTTTCCTCCGGCCGGCGGTATTCCCAGACATAAAAGCGGTCTTTTAGCCAGTTATCCGGATATTCGTACTGGTTACCGTCAATAATTCGCTGTTCGAATAGACCGTAACGGTACCTGAGCCCGCAGCCATGGCCGGGCAAATCCATGGCTGCCATAGAATCCAGATAACAGGCAGCCAGACGGCCCAACCCGCCGTTACCCAGGCCGGCATCTTCCTCCTGGTCGATTAGCACGCCAAGTTCCAGACCCAGTTGTGACAATGCTTCGGCGCAAGTATCGCGTAACCCAAGGCTGACCAGGTTGTTTTCCAGGAGCCGCCCGAGCAGGAATTCGATTGAAAAATAGAAGACTTGTTTCGTATCCTCACTATTTTGGCGCTTGCGGGTTTCAATCAGATTTTGGCTGATGAACCGCCGCGTTAATACAGCCAGGGCTTCATATTTCTCACGGTTGCTGGCTTCGCTAAGGGGTTTGCCGTATAAAGTTTCTAAGGTTTGAATAAAAGTATCTCTGAACTCGGGAACCGTAATACTGGCCGGGTTAGGGCAGGAGACCGGCGGCAACCGTTTAGGCTGAAAAAAAGTTGTTTTAGTGAGCATAGAGAGCCTCCTTTGCAGGGAACTGATAGTCTGAATTTGTCAACGGAAAATCCATTTGGTGCTCTAAATTGGCTTTCACGGCTGAATGTTTATAGACATGGCCTTCAATGTACAGTCTGTTATAAAGCTCATGATATTTTTGCGCCGGCGTGCGCCAGCTATTATCGGCTCGCATGGCGCGAACCACCAGTTTGTTCCAGACTGTCTTGTCCTGGAAAAAGTTAGCCGCCCGCCTTAAGGTATACAGCATGTCATGGGCGTTGTAGTTGGTGAAGCTAAAGCCATTGCCTTCCCCGGTATATTCGTTATAGGAACGGACGGTGTCTTTGAGGCCGCCGGTTTCCCGGACAACAGGCAGGCTGCCGTAGCGCATGGCAATCAATTGCCCAATGCCGCAGGGCTCATAACGGGACGGCATTAAAAACAGATCCGATGCGGCAAAGAGTTTGCGGGCGATATCTTCATTGTAGGGAATAATGACTGCCATTTGTTCGGGGTGTAGCCAGGCTGCATGCCAGAGGATATGATGATAGTGTTCGTCGCCCTGGCCCAAAATAACCAGTTGCATATTACTTTCAAGTATTTCATCAAGTACCCTGACAACCAAGTCAAGGCCCTTGGCTTCTACCAAGCGGGTATTCATCGCCACAAGGGGAGTATCGGCCGACGGGGTCATTCCAAGCATTTTTTGCAGTTCCAGTTTGTTTTTAGCCTTTCGTTCTTTAGTCTGCCAGTTGTAATTGCTAAATAATTTGTTATCGGTGGACGGATTATGGGTCGTATAATCAATTCCATTGACAATACCGGTGAGATCACTCTGCCTGCTGGCTATGACGCCTTCCAGCTTCTCACCGAAGTAAGCATGCTGAATTTCACGGGCGTACGCCGGGCTTACCGTGCTGATTAAATCGGAAAAAATCAAACCGCCTTTCATGAAATTGACACTGTCGTAAAATTCAAGCCCATGCACCGTGAAGTATTCCCAGTCCAAATCCAAGAGGTTAATCATAATATCTTTGGGGAAAATTCCCTGGTATTTAAGATTGTGAATAGTAAACAGTGTCCTGATTTTTTCATAAAAAGGATTTTGCCGGTAATGGGCGTTCAGCAATACGCTGATTAGAGCGGTATGCCAGTCATGGCAGTGCAGGATTTGCGGCTGAAAGCCCAGGTGGGGCAGTGCCTCTAACACAGCCCGGCAGAAAAAGGTATAGCGTTCTGCATCATCGTAATGACCGTAAAGGCCAAAGCGTTTGAAATAATACTCATTGTCAACAAAGTAAAAAGGGACGCCGTCGTGGTCAAACTGTTCAATGCCGGCGTACTGCAGGCGCCAGGAAACCGGCACCCGGAAAACGGCCTTTGCCCAAAACTGATTTGTAAACTTGTCGGCTATCAGTCCGTATTTGGGGATTATTACCCGGGCATCAACGCCCTGGCGTCTAAGCTCTTTCGGCAAAGAGGCGATAACATCGCCCAGGCCGCCGGTCTTGACAAAGGGGGCGGCTTCGCTGGCTGCAAATAGTACTTTGATCATTAGGCTTAATCCTTTCCTGTGAGGTTTGTGCAAGGATGGCATTGTATTTTTGGCAGGCGGGATTAAATAAAGTAGACTTAGCTTCAGATGGGGTTTTAACCCCACCTGAAGTTTAGTCGCCCTTATCCAGGAACTTATCCGCGCTTATCTCCCGCTTGTAGAAGCAGGAGTCTTAGTGCGGGTTAGTTACAGGATAAATTTCGCTCCTAAGACTAAAGTATAGCCTTAGGACGGGCGTCTAATTCTATTAGCTAACAGACAATATTTGTAGTTTAGGTATTTTTGTATTAAAATGGTTATAGAGAGATTATATTTCTTGGTATAGTAGGAGGCTTTTTTCTTGTTATTTGACACGCATATTCATACCAGTTATTCCAACGACTCCGATATGCCGGCGCAAACAGCAATCGCTAAGGCGGCTGAGTTGGGACTGGGGATTATTTTCACAGAACA
Source organism: Sporomusa aerivorans (assembly GCF_041428895.1). Lineage (NCBI taxonomy): Bacteria > Bacillati > Bacillota > Negativicutes > Selenomonadales > Sporomusaceae > Sporomusa > Sporomusa aerivorans. The sequence continues at coordinate 4,918,468 of NZ_CP156926.1, read as the reverse complement.
TATTGATTTGGCTTATCCGGAGCCGGATACCGTTACTTTTGATGTTGGCCAGTATTTTAAGGATTATACGCCGCTCAAGAGCGACAAGGTGCTTTTAGGAATTGAGGTGGGTATGGGATCAGGCTGTGTGGAGGAAAACCGGCAAGTTATCGCCAGGTATCCGTTTGATTATGTTATTGGCTCGATCCATGCAGTCGACAATATGGATATTTACCGGGAAAGCCATTATCATTTACGCAGCAAACGGGAGGTGTATATCCAGTACTTTGAAGCCATGCTAACCTGTCTGAAGGCTTATGACTTTGTCGATAGCCTGGGGCACATTGATTATATAGCCCGCTATGCGCGATATAAAGACACTGAGGTATACTACCATGAATTTAGCGACTGGATTGATGAAATCTTAAAATTCCTCGCGCAAAATGATAAAGCGATGGAAATAAATACCCGGCGCCTGACCAGCCAGGCTGCGGTGGATATCCTCCGGCCGGTTTACCAGCGGTTTTATGAACTGGGGGGCAGGATGGTTACCATTGGTTCTGATGCACACCGGCCGGAGGATATTGGCAGAAGGGTGGCTGCCGGTTATGATTTAGCCGCAGACTGTAACCTCAAACCCGTCTATTTTAAACAGCGCAAACCTGAAATCGGGAGGTAATGTTTATGGAGATAAAACGGTTTGATACCACCATCAGTACCGACAAAATGGTGGAATGCAAGGAATTTTACATGAAATATTTTGGTTTTCAGTTGGTATACGAGAGTGACTGGTATATAGAACTCTTGGCGCCCGGTATGTCGGCAGGCATTAGCTTTAGCAAACCCCAGCGGGATGTTGGCGACTTTTTTCATGGCTCCGGCATTATTGTCTCGCTGGAAGTAGCGGATGTCGATGGCGAGTACCGCCGGCTGAAAGCGGCGGAGGTCGAGATTTACCAGGATCTGCAGGATAAGCCCTGGGGTGAGCGTAGCTTTGTCATTAATGACCCAAGCGGTGTTCATGTATACGTTTATAAATCCATTCCGCCAACGCTGGAGTATCAGGCAGTTTACGAGTCTTTTAAAAAATAGCGGCACGGCTCGCGCCGGCTTTTCTCTTCGCAGGACAAAGTAGACTAACCTTCAGTGGGGTTTTACCCCCAGCGGCAGGTTAGTCTTCGGATAAAAAATAATCAACAGGGGTTCGGTACTTGGCCGAATCCCTGTTGATTATTTTTCAGGCTTCTGATAGCTGCCGGCAACCGCCGTTACAGCGGCGGTATACCGGTCCGGATATAGCGGATAAATTTAGTTAACTTGCCTGTGTCAAGGCTGTCCGAGATATTCACAGCTTCGGAGGACTGCGGATGTAGCAAAGAGTCTGCCTCGCGTTCCTTGCTGACCGCTTTTCTGACAAACAGGTTATATAGTTCGTTAAGGAAGCTAAAACCGGGAGTTGACGGCGGCACAGGCGGAACTGGTTTAGCTTGCCGTACCGGAGGGGTTTTGCTCTCTTGCATAACAGACACCTCTTTAATCTTGGTCTTCCGGGAAGTCAAGGTTATGGTTATATGGTTTGCGGAGACCGGCATTTTATACCTTTGTTAGCTAATATATTGAAGTTTTTGTCTAATAGTACTGAAAATTCCTGACTGCCGGCGCAGGGTACAAAGCAAAGCTGCCAAAAATAAAAGGAAACGCCGGTTATAGCGCCGGCGTTTCCTCAGAAACTAGTTATCATCCCGGCAAGGCATGGGAGAGGAAAATGAAACTTCTCCCCAGCGTTTTACCAGGTTATGTTCAATACCCAGCAGGTCCAATATCCGGCCGGTGTGATGATCAACGATGTCGTCAATAGTAGCTGGTTTATGGTAAAAACTCGGCATGTAGGGCATAATTACGGCTCCCTTATAAGCCAGCTGCAGCATGATTTCAAGGTGTTCCGGCAGATAGACCGGCTCGCCGGGCACCAGGATTAATTTTTTTCCTGAACTTAGCATATGGCTGCCGGCGGCTTGCAGGAGATCAAGCGGCGAAGCGTTAATCATGGAGACAACCGATCTGACACTGCATGGAACAATGATCATGGCGTCGGCGTTTGTCAGCCAGCCAGTTTGGGGCAACAGCTCACTATCCTGGTAATGAAAATCGTGAACCAGGCTCTTTAGGTAAGAAAGCGGATAGGCTGTTTCGCCAGTCAGGGTTGCTTCTGCTTCGCGGCTCAGGATCAGACAAGTGTCAATAGCCAGGCGCTGGAAGGTTTCCAACAGGCGTATTGCGTAAATTATCCCGGTGGCCGCCGTTATTCCGATAATTGGTTTCATATGGTATGTCTATCCTCCACTGCGGATTCTGGTATCTTTCCTCACGTTATTATAGCAAATAAGCAGTAAGGTAGAAAAGATAATAGCTGCTGCCAACTGTACTTACGACAACTTTTAATAGCCGCCGGAATTTTGTCAGGCAGATACAGCTATAATTAATTGCAAGCGGGAGAATCTATTAGTAGGTTCTCCCGCTTGTATTTGCAGGAAAACTGTTCCATATTGCCGAAAATCAGAGTATAAGGTATTTTTAGCCTGCGAACAGGCATAACCTTATTATGGACAAAGAAAAACCATGTAGTCCCACTTTAGTTATGGGCGGCGCAAGCTGGTTTTTAAAACTGTCGTAAATTAACGTCTGAACAGGGCACTACATAGGATAGTAAAAATTACGTGAAGTGAGGTAAAGAGATGTCTTTTACAGTTGGTCAAACCTATCACGGGTTTAAACTGCAGGCTGCCGGGCATGTAACTGAAATTAATTCAGAGGCTAAACTTTTTTTGCACGAGCAAAGCGGCGCGCGGCTGCTTTACTTAGGTAACGATGATGATAACAAGGTATTCTCCGTTACCTTCCGTACCCCGCCGGCAGACTCCACCGGTGTACCGCATATTGTTGAGCATTCTGTATTATGCGGTTCGCGCAAATTTCCGATAAAAGAACCCTTTGTCGAATTGGTGAAGGGATCGCTCAATACCTTCCTCAATGCCATGACATTTCCTGATAAAACTATGTATCCTGTCGCCAGCCGCAATGAGAAAGATTTCCGTAATTTGATGGATGTATATCTGGATGCCGTCTTTTATCCTCTTATGCTCAATACTCCCGAAATTCTCATGCAGGAAGGCTGGCACTATGATTTGCCGGCAAAAGAGGGCGAACTTACGTATAAGGGTGTTGTCTATAATGAGATGAAAGGTGTTTTTTCCTCCCCGGATGCTATACTGGAACATCAAATTTATGCAACACTTTTCCCGGATACTACCTATGGGGTTGAATCAGGCGGTGATCCGGAATATATTCCGGACCTCACCCAAGAGCAGTTTGCTAATTTCCACAAACAATATTATCATCCTGCCAATAGCTACATTTTCCTGTATGGCGATCTTGACCTGGACGATAATCTGGCTTTCATCAATGATGCTTATCTCAAGGACTTTAAGGCTATTAAAGTGGATTCGGCTATTGGGCTGCAAAAACCATTCGCCGAAACCGTTGTCAAAGTGGTGGATTACCCTGTATCGCCACAAGAATCCACTACTGACAAAACCTTTATTACCCTGAATATTGCCGCCGGCAAAGCCACCGATCCCGAAAGTTATCTGGGGCTTATGATGCTCGAACATATTTTACTGGAGACGCCGGCTGCACCGCTGAAAAAAGCTCTTATTGACGCCGGTCTGGGCAAAGAAGTTTTCGGCAGCTACAGCAAGAGTATTCTGCAGCCCACAATGACGTTTGGCGTGAGTGGCGCCAACCCCGGACAGATTGACGCCTTTAGGGAGACGGTTGCGTCAGCTCTGCAAAAATTAGCCAAGGAAGGGCTTGATCCCAAACTGGTTGAGTCCTCCGTAAATATCTTTGAATTCCACCTGCGGGAAGCAAATTACGGCAATCGTCCCAAAGGACTTGTCTACAATATGAAATGCCTTGACAGCTGGCTGTATGACCAGGATCCCCTCATGCATCTGGCTTATGAACCGGCGCTTGATAAGATCAAGCGGGAAGCAAAAAATGGCTATTTTGAACAATTGATCAAAAGCTGCCTGCTGGATAACACCCATCAGGCTTTGGTGGCCTTAAAGCCCAACAGGGAAACCGGCGACCAGAAAGCAGCTGAGTTAAAAGCCAAACTGGCTGAATTCAAAGCCGGTCTGAGCGAAGCCGCGTTAGATAAAATTGTGCAACAAACCCATTCCTTAAAAGCACGGCAGGAAACGGCCGATTCGCCGGAAAAGCTGGAATTGATTCCGCTCCTGGAATTAAAGGATATTGATCCGCAGGCCGAAGCGCTGGTGACAGAAGAACATAAAGAGCAGGGAGTGCCTGTGCTTTTGCATCCCATGTTTACTAATCGCATTGCCTATGTAAATCTGTACTTTAACACGGCCGCAATAGTTGAAGACGACTGGCCGTACCTGTTTTTGCTTGCCGATATTTTAGGCAAGGTGGATACCAGGAAACATCCTTATACCGACCTTGCCAAAGAAATCAATATTCATACCGGCGGTTTTACTTATGACGTGCTCGCATACTCGGAAAATGGTGACGACGAGAGTTATTCCCCCATGTTTAGAGTGAAAGCCAAGGCGCTTGTCACCAAATTGCCGGAAATGTTTGGCCTGTTGGGAGATGTGACCGGCAGCAGTCTGTTTAGCGATACCAACCGTCTGAAAGAGCTCATCCGCGAGACCAAGGCTGCCTGGGATACGGCTGTATTCCGCCGTGGCCAGCAGGTTGTGGCCAGCAGGCTGTTGGCTTACGTTTCTCCTGTCGCCAAATTTAACGAGGCAGGTCAACTGACCTATTATAAATTTGTTGCCGCCCTGGAACAGGATCTCGAAGCCAAGGTTCAGGAAATCGGCAAGAAATTGTCGACTGTAGCTCAGACTGTTTTTAACCGTGACAATCTTTTAACAGGGATAACCTGTGATGCTGAAGACTACGCATTAATTCAGCAGGGCTTTCCTGTCTTGATTGAGAAACTGGGTACAAGGAAATATAAACCGGCTCATTTCAACTTTAAAGCAGAGGCCCGTAACGAAGCCCTGCTAACCTCCGGAAAAGTCCAGTATGTTGCCAAAGGCGCCAATTTCCGCCGACTTGGTTTTAACTATCATGGCAGTATGAAAGTGCTGGAAACCATTTTACGCTATGATTACCTTTGGAACCGCATCCGGGTACAGGGCGGGGCTTATGGCGCGTTTGCCCAGTTTGACCGGAGCGGTAATGCCGTGTTTGGTTCTTACCGTGATCCCAATCTGGCGGAAACACTCACAGTTTATGCTGAAACCGCCAACTACCTCAATGCCTTTACCGCCGAGAATGTCAGCCAACGGGAAATGATTAAATATATTATCGGCACCATGAGTACCATGGATACTCCCCTGACGCCGCAAATGAAGGGCGAACGGGCTGATGCCGCCTATATTCGCAACATCAGCCAGGCTGATCTGCAGCAGGAACGCGACGAAATACTGGCCACAAGGCAGCCGGATATTAAAAAGCTGGCCACCGTTGTGGACGCCATCATTGAGGCCAATTACCTGTGCGTTATGGGCGGAGAACAGAAGATAAAAGCCAATGAAGAACTGTTTGGAGAACTGGTTACCGTAATAGAATAAGAAAAGATATTGCCACACTAAACGGCTTAAGCAGGGAAAACTGCCCTGGCCGGCATAGTGTGGCAATTACACTTTCGCCGTTTGTTGCGTTTTGCTCTGAACGGGCAGTCTTTACTCAGCCGTTAATACCCCTTGAGCCAGCAGACTGTCATCGGATTCCCAGGCCTCGACAATTGCTTTTGCAGTAGGATAATCAAAACCCATGCCGAGAAAATAGCTGATAAGTGCCAGTTCAGTTATGGCATGACGCGGATTGCGGGTGTCCAGTTCTTTTAAACCATGTCTGACCGCAGGCTCAACCTGCAGTAAAAAATAACCGGCAGTAAGCGGTTGATCTGGAATAAGCTGAAATACCGGATTCTGCCTGGATGATCTTCTGGAAAACAACCGTTTAAACCGTGACATGATGTAGCCCCCTTACAGCTTTTACTATAGGTTATGTTGTAATAAGTTATTGTGTGTTATGTTAATATTTGAAAGGTAAATTAGCAAAGAAAAGTATGTGGCCGGCAGGAAAGGGCCGGGGTTATAGCTAACTAAATGCGATAGGAATTATTTTAACAGAATTAAGGTGGGAGACCATGAGCGTACAGAATATTAATAATACCGGAATTTCTGCGGGCACCCCGGCTACATCGCCAGCCCCGTTACCAGCGTCGCCAACAGCGCCGGCCGCTCCGGCCGGAGAGACGGCTCAGGAAGTAACCGGCGGCAATCAGCCTGTCAAACAAGAGGGTGCCCAGTCGTCCCCAAAAGCCGCCGGTCAGCCCAATACAGCTGCTCCTGCTGTGCTTGTAGATTTGGAAAGTTTTCTAACAACCGAATTGGCTGCACTGTCTAAGCTGCTGAGTAGCCGGGCTGCGGTTGTCAATAAATTACCGCCGGAAATTAAAGAACTGGTGCAAAATATCCTCAAACAGACCCAGCCAGCCCAAACGGCGTTGCCGGACGGGTTAGCGGCGTTGCTAAAGTCCTCCGGGACTTCAGCCGAGAAACTTGTGCTTCTCGCCAATGCCCTGGAAGAAGCGGCAGGCTTAACGGCAAAGCCGGGTGAACAGCCGGCTGCCGGGCTGGCAGCCGGTAAGCAGCAGGCGCTGCAGGTATTGGCCAAGGCGTTAAACAGCGGAAACCCTGATGAGTTAAAAGCGGCTGCCGCTATATTACGGGAACTAGCCAATACTGCTGAGTCTTCAGGCGACCAACCGGCTGTCAGGCAAAATACCGCTGCAGGTCGCCAGCAAATACCGGCAGCCGTGCTCCAAACCGGCGGCCTGCCTGTTGCCCAGCCGGGGGCGGTGGCAGTTCCGGCCGCCAGTGGAGACGTTAAAGGCCAGCAAGCTATGCCGGCAGCGGCTTCGACAGGTAGTACGCCGGCAGCAGAACCGCAGGATTTGCCGCCGGCGCTTTCCCTGCCGGCAAATCAGGCTCACGAACAGCAGGATATGAACGCCGGGGTGACAAGACCTGCCGCCGGACAGCAGCCGCCAGCCGGTCTGCCGCTACAACCAGGGCGCCTGCCGGTAGAGACGGAGGAGATGGTAAGAATGGCTCCGCAAACCGCCAGTCAGGCAGAGGGGGAACAGGAGCCGGCAGCTGCGCTGCCGCGACAACTATCAGACAGCAAACAGACGCTGTTGTGGCTAGGCAGCAGTACCTGTCTGTTAAGCAAAGCTACATTGCTTCCACCCAGCAGGACCCGACCGTCGCATTGCTGTCCAAAGCGCTGGCTGCCAGACCGGAATTGCTTAAAAAACTGCCAGCGGAAATTAAAGATTTAGTCCAGACCATATTGAGTAAGGCCGAGGTGCCGGAACAGGTGGCAAACGCGTTGCCGGCGTCTTTGTCGGCATTGCTTAAGTCGGCGCAGCCGGCTGCCGAAAAAATAATTATGTTAGCTGCTTTTCTGCAGGAAGCCGCCGAGGTGCTGCCCCAGGCGGGCCGGCAGGCTGCTCCTGCCACCGTCGGCGGCCAGCAGGTTTTGGCCGAAGTTATCGACTCCTGGCAAAAGAAAAGCCAGCAGGAGCAAAAGAACATTGCTGCGGCAATTCGCGAATTGGCTGAGAGTATAGCCAAACCAGGGAGTGTAATGGTCGAGCGTCAGGAACGGCACAATGTACTGAGTTTTACCGTGCCGCTTTACTTTGGTGACGGACAAACCGCCTATCCGGCCCATATTCACGTATACCAGCAAGAAGAGGAAGATCAAAAGAACCCTGGACAGAAAGCAATCGAAACCTGGCTGAGAATACACCTGGACACAGAAAATATCGGCACGGTGGAAACTGCGTTTCGCCTGTATGACGGGCAAAATCTGGACGTCAAGGTACGGTTTGATGATAAAGAGGCGGCGGAAGGATTTGCTGACAGTGTGCCGGCGGTTAGAGCGCAGCTGGAGCAACTTCCCTTGCAGCTTGGTGAGTTCCTGGTACGGTAATATTAACTAACCGGCGCGAAGTATTTTTTTTCCAGTTTGGCAAACACTATACGGTGCACAATTTGCGTTACTTATTAATAGCATGAAACGTTTAACTAAGTGTAAGGTAAAGTGTGGTGACAAAGGCTTGCCAGATAATGAAAACCTTATTATTGCCAGGGCGCAGCAAGGTGACCGGACGGCGCTCAATACGCTGGTTGCCAGCCACTGGCCTTCTATTTACCGCTTAGCTTTAGCCAAAACTGGCAGTCCCGAGGAGTCGCAGGAAATTGCGCAGGATACTTTTCTTAAGGCTTTGGCCGCACTTTCCCGTTACCAAGAGACGAATGCCGCCTTTAAGACCTATTTGACACGCATCGCGCTCAATCTGATAACTGACTACTATCGGAAACGCGGCCGGACGCCTCAGGTAGTGGATATTGCCGAGTACAGCAGGCCGATTATAGATACAGGCATGCGGCCGGAAGACGCCGCTGTAAGCGCCGAACGCCGGCAGGAAATCGTCCGGTTGCTAAAACTGCTGCCGGCGGAGCAGGAGCAGGTGATTGAGCTTAGGATTATTCAGGGACTGGCGGTCGCCGATACGGCCCGGATAATGGGAAAAAGCAGTGCTGCCGTAAAGATGCTGCAGCAGCGGGCCCTCAAAAAGCTAAAAGATATATTTCAAGAGAATGGGATAACTGAGGGTGTTTTACAAAACACACAACCATAAAAAAAGAGGTTGTTAGAAAAATGTTCAAAGACTAGGCACCGGAGCCGACGAAACCGGAAAGCGTACAGTTCACGTACGTTGAGGATTCCGGCGGCTTCGGTAACGACGCATATGGCATTTTATAACAGACTCTTACCGGAGGTGAAGTAGGTGCAGGACAATATGAATACCGAGAAGCGGCAGGCTGAAGCCTTATCTGCTGCTATTGACGCTCTGAACCGTGGTGAATTGCCGGCGGATATCCAGGATTCCGAACTGGCTGAACTTGTGTTTACGGCCGGTTTGATTAAAAACAGCAGTAAATTGCAAGCTGCGCCGCCACCCGAGGTGCTTGACCATATTGTCAATCAGGCGGCTGACACCATTGTCCGGGAAAAACAAAAGAAACGTTGGACCTGGGGCTTTGCCAGCCTGTCCGGCGCTGTTGCCGCCGTATTGCTAGTGGCTTTGTTAAATGCCATGCCGCCGGCTTCGCAGGATCGGGAATTGGCTAAGGCGCCGCCGTCTGTACCGTCGCCCGCTGAAGAGGTTAGGCCACCGGCCATTACTGTGCCGCCGCCTAACCTGACAGCGCCGCCGGTGCGGACGGAAACTCAGCCGCCAACTGCGGCTAAGCAGCCCGCCGCAACGCCCAAAGCAGTTTCGCCTGATACTGCGGCGCCTGCTGCACCACCCGAGGTTGCGCTTGTTCCGCCCCAAACCCCTGTTCCGGCCACCAGTGATACAATGCTGGCGCTGGCTGACCGCAAAGCCGACGTGGTGACAATTGATGCCGGCAGCAGAAGTATCCGCCAGGTTTACCGTAAAGGGGCACCTGACGAAATTATAATAACGCAAGCGCCCAAGCGTCAGAATACAATGAGTTCGACGCTGGCGCCGCAGGCCAAGGCCAGAAAGGCGGCTCCCGGGTCTAATGAATCAGTAGAGATTAAGCCGCCTGACAGAAACAAAGTCAGGGTTACAATTGATGATACCGAAGTAACCGTGGAAGGTGCGGCCAGCGAGGATGAATTGCTGAACCTTGCCAATTCGCTAACCAAGGTAAGCGTTGCCAACGAAAAATGAGTCAGGAGAAATTTCCTGACTCATTTTTTATCTTGATTAAAAGGATAATTTTACATGTGCCGCCGGCGTTACTTTTCCTCCTGTGCGGACGTTTAATCAGATGAGTTGACTACAGAGTCACATTCGATAGATTGAACAAACGGAAGGGGAAAGTATAATGAAACTTATTAATAAGCAAATAAAAAAAATCTCTGTTGTAACAGGATTAGCCGTGTTTACGGCAATGAGTTCCCTGGCGGTTCAGCCCGGACAGGCTGCTGAATGGTTAAGCCAGACAAACTTTACAACAACTGAGTTGCCCGTGCCGGAGGAAAGCCTGGCTCAGGAGCAGGCGGCCGTGGCCTTGAAGGATAATTTTGGCGTCAGAGAAACAGTTATTAAAATACCGGTCTCGATAATAAGCAGCGCATCAGGCTATAAAACAATTGACGTTGGGCCGGGAGTAGCCAATCTTGATTATGCAAAAGTAATTCAGTGGCAGAAGAATGTGGATGCCGGCCGTGAGCGCTGGCGCCTCGATCCCCTGCAGGTAGCGCGCATGGAAGGAAGAAATTACGGCTTTACTGATAAAGATACTTTCAAGATTGTCAAACGGCTGGACAGAAGCGAAATTGCCCGCCACGGCGAAATACACGTCAAAGTGACCCATAACAACAAAGACTATACCATGATTCTTGTTAAACCGTTTGGCGGTGGCGACGCCATCTGGACAACCTACAAAGTGTACGGCTATCAGCAGCCGGCGCCGCCGTCTCAGACTACCGGCAAGACCTTGTTTTCAACCGGCAAATATGATGGCTGGAAGTGGCAAAAAAACAGTTATCCCCGTGACATGGCTTTTGCCGCCATTGTAGATTATGCCGCGCAGCTTAAACAAGATCCGCGCATTCCTCAAAGTGTCCTAAAGAAAGTACAGGACGTTGACTATAATAATAAAGTTGTTTTATTTGCCTACCTGGGTACAGCACCCACTGGCGGGTATGGCATTGGCATCGAGAAAATCACCATGCAGGCCAATAAGATGACAGTTACCGTTCACACCAAAAGTCCAGAAGCAAATTCGATGGTTACCATGGCCGCAACACGGCCGGCGGATTATATCGCGCTTGACCGGGCTATCTTCGATATCTGGGGCGGTGTCGACATTAGCTTTGTCGATCAAACCGGCCGGGTGTTAAGTAAAAATAAAGTAACCATTTCCCACCGGTAAAAAAAGCACGGTTTGCACAAACGTGCAAGCCGTGTTTCATTTATCCGACGAACCCGCGCTAAGTCTCCCGGTTCTACAAGTGGAAGTTATACCCTACGGGCACATGCAAGTGGCTAAGTCCCTGGATAAGGGCGACTTAACTCAGGCGGGCTTAAAACTCTATATGAAGCTAATTTATACCATGCCTGGTGCATTACTTTCCGGTCAGTACCTTTTGGGCGGCTGTAAGTCCGGCAGGAATACCTGAAGGTTTGGCGCCGCCGCCCTGCGCTAACTGTGGACTGCCGCCGCCTTTGCCGTCCAGGAAGGGCAAAGCGGCTTTTAATGCAGTGTTCATATTGAATGCCGGAGTAAGCGCAGGGTTTGCGGCGAACACCAGATGCGTCTTAGTATTGTCAGGGCTGACGCCGGCTATAAGGGCAACCGTGTATTCATAAGTCGCCAACTGACGGGCCAGCTCGCCAACAGCGGCCGGGAGAACATTAGCGAGAGTATGGGTAATAATTTTTATACCGGCGGTTTCGGGCGCCTGGGCATATAAATCCTGCGCCAGCCGGCAGCATAATTCCTGCCGGGCAGTAGCCAGTTCTTTTGATACAGCAGCCAGGCGGTCGGCTTGTTTCTCATATGCGGCAGCTAGCTCGGCCGGGGGGACGGACAGGCGGGCAGCCAGATCTTTTACCGCTTCATTTTTTCCCTGATAATCGGTTAACGCACGATGGCCGCAGACAAAATCAAGACGAATGCCGTTTTTCTTGCGTTCCCACGACCTGATTTTGATAAGCCCTATCTCGCCGGTTGCGTTTACATGCGTACCGCCGCACGGGCAGCAGTCAAAATCAGGCACTTCAATCAGGCGCAGGCTGTCATAGTGTTTAGCCGGCTGCTTGCGCAGGGGAAAATTACTTAGTTCCTCAGCAGTAACCATATGAATCCGGAACGGTACATTGTTGAAGACCATAGTATTGGCAACCAATTCAATTTCAGCCAGTTGCCCATCTGTTATAACATCAATGTCCAGGTCAATCTGGCTGGAGACTTGTCCCAGGTGAAAGCCGGTATTACTGGCCTTCACTATCTGCCGGCAAGCCCCTGTCAGCACATGTTCCCCGCTATGCTGCTGCATATGATCAAAACGGCGCTGCCAGTTGATGCGGCCGGATACCGTCTGTTGCTGCGGGCATGACGGGGTGATATGGACAATATCACCACTTTGCTCCTGCACATCAAGTACGGGAATGGTATCAAGAAAACCTGTATCTGCCGGCTGGCCGCCGCTCTCGGGATAAAAAACCGTACGGTCTAAAATAATAGCGTAATTACCGGTTGGCAGCGGTGCGGCCGAAACCACCCGGGCCGAAAACTCTTTTACATAAGAATTAGCATAATACAGTCTTGCCGTGAGCATGTGTATCCTCCTTGTCTTCTCAAAAAAGGAAAATTTATCATGAAATAGAATTAACTTCATGGGGGAATTTTAGTCCCCCATGAAGTTAATCTGCCTGTTTAGGTTGAAGCATTTCAAGCTCCAGCACTTGAACCGGAGAAAAAATTTTATCAATAAAGACGGTAAGGTGTTTGGCTAGATCCACTTCCGGTCCGTCCTGCAGCCTGCAGCCCCTGGCATCAAAAAGAATTTTTACAGTCGGCCGGGTTTGCAGCCCGGGTGTTACTTTGACTACCAGGGCGATTTCGCCGGTATTGATTTTGACAATACTGTCAAGCGGGTAAACGGCAATTTGATCCAGGAATATTTTAAGAATGCGGGGATCAAAATGAGTATTGGACAAAGATAACATAAGCTCGTAGGCCTCGTGCGGCAACGTGCCTTCTTTATAAGGCCGGTCGGATGTAATGGCATCATAGACATCGGCAATAGCAACAATCCGGGCATACTCATGAATATTGGCGCCGCCAAGACTGCGGGCATAGCCGGTACCGTCAAATTTTTCATGGTGCTGAAACGCAATATGAGCCGACACCAAAGGGATTTCACTCTGGTGACGAAGTATATCAAACCCAAATTCAGCATGCTGTTCCATAATTTTGCGCTCATTAGCCGTAAGTGGCCCCGGTTTGTTCAGAATTTCGTTGGGAATAAGCATTTTGCCGGTATCATGCAATAAAGCTCCCAGGGAAAGTTCTTTTAGCTGCAGCAGGTTGTACCCCAGCTGCATGCCGGTAAAAGTAGCCAATACGCAGACATTGACTGAATGCCCGAAGGTATATCCGTCCCGGGCCCGGATATCGGTCAGATGAATCATGGCGCCCCGGTTTTTGATGACTTCATCAATAATGAAATCAGCGGTTTCTTTAAACGGCTGGGTATCAAGCTTCCGGTTGGCGGCAAAATTCTCAAAGGCGGAATGTACAATCTGGACGGCCTGTACGCGGGTTTCCTCGCGCACAATCTCGGGAATTGTCTCAATAATTTCGCTATAGTCAATACTATCAGTAAAAGGATTCTTTATATATACACTAGTCAGATTAAACTGCCGTAAGCGATCAATTTGCGGTGTGGTTAAAAGAGTACCGGCACTCAACAATAATACGCCGTCAATACTGAAAATATTGCGGGCAAGCACCATACCGGGTTGCAGATTTGTTGCGGCGATTTTTTGCATGGGTGTCCATTTTCCTCTCGTGGAGTAATATTTGTCCATTATTTCGACAGACAAGATAAAAAAATCCTTCTGTAATTTACCATTACCCAAAAAAACTACGAAATTATTGACTGGAGGAATATGAGATGTCAGTATTTACTGTAGGCATATGCCAGATGGGGGTTGTAGCTGACAAACAGGCCAATATGGCCAAAGCCAGCCACATGATTGCCGAGGCTGTAGCCGGTGGCAGCCGCCTTGTAATATTACCGGAGATGTTTAACTGTCCCTATCAGTCCGAACTGTTTCCCCAGTATGCCGAAACGGTTGCCGGGGGACCTACCGTCAGCATGCTGGCCGAATGTGCCGCCAAACACGGTATCATTCTGGTGGGCGGTTCTATTCCTGAAAAGGATGAAGCAGGTAATATTTATAATACCAGCTTCATATTTGACGAGCGAGGGCATTTGATCGGCCACCACCGGAAGGTCCACTTGTTTGATGTGAATATCAAGGGCGGGACTGTGTTTCAGGAATCCAAGACGTTAACGGCCGGCAACCGCATAACCCTTGTAAAAACATCGCTCGGGAATCTGGGAGTGGCCATCTGCTATGATGTGCGTTTCCCTGAGCTGGCCAGAACTATGGTGTTAGAAGGGGCCGAAATTTTGATCTATCCTGCTGCTTTCGGACCGGTTACCGGGCCGGCGCACTGGGAACTTTTATTGCGGGCACGGGCCGTGGACAACCAGGTCTATGTTATCGGTGCGGCGCCGGCGCTCAACGCGGCTGCCGAATATAAGGCCTATGGGCATTCCCTGATTGTCGACCCCTGGTCCCGGATACTGGCGGTTGCCGGTGTGGAAGAGACCGTGGTAATTGGAAAAATTGACCTGAGGATTGTAGGCAAGGTACGGGAAGAACTGCCCTTGCTGCAGCACCGCAAACCGGCGATTTACGAACGATAAAAAGGAGAAGGTTAATTACTAAAGTTAGTGTAAGATAACTTGCACAGCCTTGGGCTATATGCTATAATTATCACGCGTAATTTAAAGTGGCTTTATAAAGTGAGGTGCAAGACATGCAAGAAAAAATTCATCCCAAATTTGGTGAAGCCAAAGTAGTCTGCGGCTGTGGCAATACATTTATGACTGGTTCGGTTAAAAAAGAACTTCGTGTAGATGTGTGCTCCAAATGTCATCCTTTCTACACCGGTCAACAACGTCAGGTGGCTGCCGGCGGTCGTGTTGAAAGATTCAACAAACGCTTTGGCAATACGCAAGGCAAATAAAGAGGCAGCAGAGCAGCGATGCTCTGCTGTTAAACTATTTAATCAGATAACTGCAGCAGAGCAGGCATGCTCTGCTGTTATTATAATTGGGAAGGGGGCGGTAAGCGTGAGTGAAAAAAAGCCTTTTGTCGGTGGGCAGGCTGTTATTGAAGGCGTTATGATGCGTGGGCCGGAGTATATTGCCACGGCCGTTCGCGAACCGTCCGGACAAATTACTATCCAAAAAGAACGGCTGACGTCGCTTGGCGACCGTTATCCAATTTTAAAGAAACCCATGATCCGCGGGGTTGTAGCATTGGGTGAATCTTTGATCTATGGCTTGAAAGCGCTGTCGTTTTCGGCTCAGGCCGCCGGGGAGGAAGAAGAGGCTCTGTCAACCAAAGAGATTGCCATGACTATGATATTTTCCCTGGGATTGGCAATCCTGCTATTTGTAGTTATCCCGACCTATGCCGCCAAATATATTCACAGCGCTGTTACAGATCCGCGCCTGTTAAATACGTTTGAGGGCATCCTGCGGCTGACCATCTTCTTTTTGTATATTCTGGGAATATCGCTGATGAAAGATATTCAACGGGTGTTTCAGTACCACGGGGCCGAGCATAAGACCATTCATGCCTATGAGGCGGGACAGGAACTGACGGTGGAAAACATCCGTAGTCACAGCCGGTTGCATCCGCGCTGCGGCACAAATTTTTTACTGATTGTTATGGTGGTAAGTATTGTTATGTTTGCCTTTTTAGGCTGGCCTGACCTTTGGCTGCGGATTCTGTCCCGGGTAGTGCTGTTGCCGGTGGTGGCCGGTATAGCCTATGAAATTATCCGGTTTGCCGGCCGCAGCAAAGCCAAGTGGGTCGCCTGTGCTATTACCCCCGGTTTGTGGCTGCAGCAACTGACCACCCGCGAACCGAGCGATGATCAGATTGAAGTTGCTATTGCGGCATTAAACGCCGTGCGACCTGACCAAGATTTTGAGGTGAGAACAGATGCTGGATAAATTTCAGGCAATTGAAGATAAATTTCTGGAACTGGAAGGACGGATTAGTGATCCGTCAGTTATGGCTGATATGGGTGAATGGCAAAAGTTGACCAAGGCCCACAGCAAAATGGGACCGGTTGTCGAAAAATTCCGGGATTACAAAAAGACACTGCAGGCGATGGAAGATGCCCGTGAAATGCTTAAAGACAAACTGGACGATGAGTTCCGTGAGATGGTGGAAACCGAATACGCCGAAGCCAAGGCAAAGGCCGAAATACTGGCGAACGAACTGAGAATTCTCTTACTGCCCAAGGATCCAAATGACGACAAGAACGTAATTGTTGAGATACGCGGCGGTGCCGGCGGCGACGAGGCTGCGCTGTTTGCCGGTGATTTGTTCCGGATGTATACCCGCTATGCCGAGAATCAGGGCTGGCGAGTGGAAATGCTGGATGCCAACGCTCCTGATCTGGGTGGCTTTAAGGAAGTTGTATTTTCCATTGAGGGGGACGGTGCATACTCCAGACTCAAATATGAGAGTGGTGTACACCGAGTTCAACGGGTACCGACAACAGAGTCAAGCGGGCGGATTCATACTTCCACCGTAACTGTGGCGGTATTGCCGGAAGCCGAAGAAGTTGATATTGAAGTCAACCAGAATGATCTCAGAATTGATACCTATTGCGCCAGCGGGGCCGGCGGGCAGCACGTCAACAAAACCGAGTCGGCCGTGCGGATTACCCATTTGCCGACAGGGGTGGTTGTGCAATGTCAGGACGAAAAGTCGCAGCTTAAAAATCGCGATAAGGCCATGCGCGTTTTAAGAGCTAAGCTATTGGAACTGGCGCAGGCTGAGCAGGCGGCGGAAGTTGCCGAAAACCGTAAAAGCCAGGTTGGTACCGGGGACCGCAGTGAACGGATTCGCACCTATAATTTCCCGCAGGGGCGTGTTACCGACCATCGTATCGGTTTGACACTGCATAAACTTGACTTTGTTCTTAACGGCGATTTGGATGAGCTTGTTTCAGCCCTGATAACGGCCGGACAAAGTGAGAAATTAAAGGACGTAGAATAAATGACAGAACAGTGGACGATTGGTTCAATTCTAAATTGGACTAGGCAGTACTTCGGCTCCAAGGGGATTGAGAATCCCCGGCTGGATGCCGAGGTACTGCTTTCCCATATCCTGGGTAAAGATCGCTTGTATTTATATACAAACTTTGATCAGCCACTGGCTCCGGCGGAACTGGACAGTTACCGGGACGCCGTAAAACGCCGGGCCTTGCGGGCGCCGGTCGCCTATATCACCGGCTACCGGGAATTTATGGGACTGGAGTTTGCCGTCAATCCGGCAGTTCTTATTCCCCGGCCTGACACTGAGATTCTGGTGGAAGCGGCGCTCGGGAAACTGGCCGCTACAGCCTGTCCGGTCATTGCCGATCTGGGGACAGGCAGTGGTGCTATCGCCGTCAGTGTTCTGGCTAAACTGCCGGAAGCCACCGGCATTGCCGTCGACGTATCCCCGTCTGCCCTGGCCGTTGCCCGGGAAAATGCCGCCAGGCTGGGGGTTGCCGAACGGCTGGCGTTTTATCAGGGAGATATGCTGGGCCCCCTGGCCGATAAAAAATTCGATGCAATTCTGTCCAATCCGCCCTATATTCCTGATGGTGATATTGCCGGCTTGAGCGATGAAGTCCGGCAGGAGCCCCGCCTGGCCCTGGCTGGCGGGGCTGACGGTCTGATTTTTTACCGGCGCTTGGTGGCGCAAGGGGCCAATTATTTAAAACCTGGCGGCTTTATGGCGGTTGAGGTTGGCATTAACCAGGCCGCCCAGGTCGCGGATCTGGCCGGTCCTGAATGTAAGCTGAAGGCTGAGCGTGTAATTAAAGATTATGCCGGCATTGAGCGAGTTGTTGTATTTACTCTTTGGAGCTGATAATAATGCAAACAAAGTATTATAAACTGGATCCGGTAAAGCCGGATTTATCGATTCTGGCAGAAGCTGCCGAGCTATTGCGGCAGGGAGAATTGGTGGCCTTTCCGACTGAAACAGTCTATGGTCTGGGGGCCAACGGTCTGGATGGGCAGGCAGTAACCGGAATCTTCCGGGCTAAAGGGCGTCCTGCCGATAATCCTTTAATCTTGCATATTGCTGACGTAGAGAAGTTGCCGGAAATAGCGGCCGTTGTGCCGGCCAGCGCCGAGGCTTTGACTGAACGCTTCTGGCCGGGGCCGTTATCGGTAATCGTCGAACGCCGTTCTCACATTCCTGATATTGTAACAGGCGGTCTTACGACCGTGGCCGTTCGCCTGCCGGCGTCTTTGATAGCCAGGGAGTTAATCCGCCTGGCCGGTGTGCCGATTGCCGCGCCCAGCGCCAATACATCCGGCCGGCCCAGTCCGACAACGGCGGAGGATGTGCTGGCGGATCTTGGCGGAAAAATTGCGGCCGTGATTGACGCCGGGCCATGCGCCATTGGCGTGGAATCATCTGTTGTCGACTGCACCGGCGTAGTGCCGGCGTTGTTAAGACCGGGCGGCGTCACCTATGAAATGTTGCTCGAAGTCTTGGGTGAAATTGAGGTTGATCCGGCTCTGGCCGGAAGTCTGGCTATACCTAAATCGCCCGGCATGAAATATACTCATTATGCACCGATGGCTCCTATGTTCCTGATTGAAGGTGAACTGCCTGCTGCTACGGGCGAGCTTATCAAGCGGGAGATTCTCGCAGCCCAGGCCGGCGGCCAAAGAGTGGGGGCGGTCGTTTCCGTTGAACTGGCCGGCAGTCTGCCGCCTGCGACGATAACCGCCGTGTATGGTTCGCGCGCAGATACTAAGACTATTGCTGCGGGACTATATACCGCTCTGCGTAGTTTTGACGATAACCCCGTTGACATTATATACGCCGAAGGGATTGAGGAGCAGGGGCTGGGCCTCGCGGTCATGAACCGTCTGCGGAAGGCTGCCGGTTATCGTATTATCCGTAATTAGCAATGTTCATAATGCCCCCGGCTGTCACATATACATTACAGCGGGGGTGGGGGAATGTGAGCATCTTTGAATTGGTTATTCTGAGCGCAGCCTTAGGTACGGATTTATTTTCCGTAGCTGTGCCGATCGGCATGAATAAAGTGCAGCGGCTGGTTATTGTGCGGTCTGCTGTCGTGTTTGCCGTTTTTCATATTATTATGATCCTGGCCGGTTACCACATTGGCCACTGGCTGGGAACGGTTGTTGAGCATGTTGGCGCTTACCACATAGACTGGCCGGCAGCCAGTGTACAAAACATTGCCACTATAATCGGCGCATTGGTATTGGCCGGACTGGGCATCAACATGATTAAAGATAATGTCGGCGCCAATAACGAATCTGTGCCAGTGAACCCGTTACGCGGGACCGCGCTCTGCGTACTCGCCGCCAGTGTCAGTATTGATGCGCTTGCAGCCGGCTTTAGCCTGGGGATGATTGATGTTGACTTGCTGCGACTGAGCGCAATCTTAGGCGGCGTCATTTTTGTGATTGCTCTCTTAGGGCTGGGACTGGGGCGCAAACTGGGCCGTTATATTGGTGAACGGGCTGAACTGGTCGGCGGATTTGTCTTAGTGCTGCTAGGGATACATATATTGTGGACGACAATATACTAACCACAGGGTAGGGTATGAGATCTTTATATAAACGCAAAATAGAAGGAGTGGAACTTATGTTCAGGATTTTGCTAATCTGTACCGGCAATACCTGCCGAAGTCCCATGGCGGCCGCCCTGCTTGCCGGTATGGTGGAGAAAGCCGGCCTTTCAGGCCGGATAACTGTAGAATCGGCGGGTATTGCTGCCTGGGGGCAGCCGGCTTCGCCCCAGGCGCAGGCTGTTATGCGCCAGTCCGGCCTCAGTGTGGACAAGCATCGTTCACGCCAGGTGGCTCCGGAGGAACTGGCAACTGCCGACTTAATTCTGACGATGACAGCGTCGCATAAACGGGCTGCCTTAGGTATGGCGCCAGGTATGGCGGGCAAAATATACACACTGGCCGAATTTGCCGGTGAGACCGGTGATGTGCGTGATCCCTACGGCGGCAGTGAAACGGAATATCGCGAATGCGCCGTCCAGCTTGAGCGGCTGCTTGCCCAAAGTTGGCAAAATATTGTCAGTTTGGCAGGAAAAAAGTAATTAACGTGGAAAAAAGGAAAAGACGTTAAATATACATAGGAAGTGTTGCCTACATGAAAATAGCAATTGGCAGTGATCATGGCGGATTTCGCCTAAAAGCAGAAATTAAAGCTTTATTGGCTGAATTAGAGGTAGACAGTCACGATTTTGGCACTTACACTCAGGAGTCGGTCGACTACCCCGACATTTCCCGCCAAGTGGCCGAAGCGGTTGCCAAAGGCGAGTATGAGCGGGGCATTATTGTGTGCGGCACAGGTATTGGTGTCAGTATAGCCGCCAATAAAATAAACGGTATCCGGGCCGCGCTTTGCAATGATGTTTTTTCGGCCAAGATGTCACGCGAACACAACGACGCCAACATTCTGACTCTGGGCGAACGGGTGATTGGCCCGGGTCTTGCCAGGATGATTGTGGAAATGTGGCTTAAAACTGAGTTTGCCGGGGGGCGGCACGCCTGCCGGGTAGAGAAGATCATGGCTCTTGAAAAAGCGTAAGGAGTGAATAGACAGTGGATACAGACTTGGCAACTATTGGACGCCAGACGGTGCAGGCAGCGGAAGAACTGATAAAGACAGCCCAGTTAAAACCGGGAGACATTCTGGTTGTCGGCTGCAGTACCAGTGAAGTACAAGGAGCTCGTATCGGTTCCTACGGTTCCGAGGTAGTTGCGGCCCGGATTTTAGCCAGTCTTACCAAGGTTTGTTCCTGGTACCAGATTCACCTGGCCATCCAGTGCTGCGAGCATCTTAACAGGGCGCTTGTTGTTGAAAAGGCTGTAGCTGATAAGTATAATCTGGAAGAGGTAACTGTCATACCGGTTGCCAAAGCCGGCGGCTCACTAGCTGCCCAGGCAATGCGCGAATTTATGAATCCGGCGGTGGTAGAGGCCATTGCTGCTCATGCCGGTCTGGATATTGGCAGCACGCTCATTGGTATGCACCTGAAAAAAGTTGCCATCCCGGTGCGGCTGACGCAAAAATATATTGGCCAGGCGTATTTGACGGCCGCGCGCACCCGACCGAAGTTAATCGGCGGGGCAAGAGCTGTTTATGAACTTTGTTAAATAGAATTGCCAGCATTGTTTTCAGAGTCGCCGGCAGGTTTCTGCACCTTTAGCGGGCACTGCAGCAGATTTTTGTTGTTTCTTTAAAATGAGGAGGAGATACATATGACCATTCTTGCAGGAGTAGATCCGGAAGTAGCGCATGCCATTGGACTGGAGTGCAAGCGCCAGCAAAATAAACTTGAACTTATCGCGTCAGAGAACTTTGTCAGCAAGGCTGTTATGGAAGCCCAGGGTTCGGTACTGACCAACAAATATGCGGAAGGTTATCCCGGCCATCGTTATTATGGCGGCTGTGAATATGTTGATATTGTGGAGCAGCTGGCAATTGACCGGGCCAAAGAACTGTTTGGGGCCGAGCACGTCAACGTCCAGCCTCATTCCGGGGCTCAGGCCAATACTGCCGTATACTTTGCATTTTTAAAGCCGGGCGATACCATTCTGGGTATGAATCTGGCCCACGGCGGTCATTTGACTCATGGCAGTCCTGTCAACATTTCCGGGCAATATTTTAAAGTTGTGCCTTATGGTGTTGATGAAGTTAATCATCGCATTGACTACGATCAGGTAGCCGAACTGGCTATGAAACACAAGCCCAAGATGCTGGTGGCAGGCGCCAGCGCGTATTCCCGGATAATTGACTTTGACCGTCTGGGACAGATTGCCCGTGACGCCGGTGCTATGTTTATGGTTGATATGGCCCATATTGCCGGGCTGGTAGCCGCCGGTTTCCATCCCAGTCCTGTGCCGCATGCCGATATTGTTACTACAACTACCCATAAAACCCTGCGCGGTCCGCGGGGCGGCATGATCCTGTGCCGCGCCCAGTACGCCAAGGCGATCGATAAAGCCATATTCCCTGGTATCCAGGGCGGTCCGCTGATGCATGTTATCGCCGCCAAGGCGGTATCCTTTAAAGAAGCATTAAGTCAGGAATTCCGTCTGTATCAGGGACAGATCATCAAAAATGCACAGGCCCTGGCTGAACGGCTTAAGCAAAAAGGTTTTACGCTGGTATCCGGCGGCACGGACAACCATTTGATGCTTGTCGATTTGCGTGCTCAAAATCTTACTGGCAAGCAGGCCGAGCATCTTTTGGATGAAGTAGGCGTAACTGTGAATAAAAATGCCATTCCTAATGACCCGGCCAGCCCGCTGGTAACCAGCGGCATCCGCATTGGTGTTGCGGCTGTAACATCCCGTGGCATGGTTGAGCAAAATATGGTGGCAATTGGTGATATTATCGCCCTGACTCTAAGCAAGCCTGAGGATGCGTCCGCACAGGAGCAAGTCCGGTCAATGGTGGCTGAATTGTGCCGGCAGTATCCGTTATATGACTGCTGAGAAATTGTCCGGTTTATGAAGATAAGGGAGTGACTGTATGCAAGTAAAAATAATTGACCATCCGCTGATTCAACATAAATTATCGCTTATTCGCGACGTAAAAACCGGTACCAAGGAATTCCGCGAGCTTCTGGAGGAAGTCTCGATGCTGATGGCTTTTGAGATTACCCGTAATATGCCGCTGGAAGAGACTGTGGTGGAAACGCCCCTGACAACCTGCAAATGCCAGGTGCTGTCAGGCAAGAAAATCGGTGTGGTGCCTATCCTGCGCGCCGGACTGGGAATGGTTAACGGCATTGTAAAGCTTATTCCGGCAGCCAAAGTCGGCCACATTGGCGTGTATCGCGACCATGAAACATTGAAACCTGTGGAATATTATTGCAAGCTGCCTACCGATGTTGCCGAGCGGGAACTTATCGTTATTGATCCCATGCTGGCAACAGGCGGTTCATCGGCAGCGGCTATTGATATGCTGAAAGCCCGGGGCGCCAAACAGATTAAACTGATGTGTCTGGTCGCTGCGCCGGAAGGCATTAAAACTGTCAATGACAGCCATCCTGATGTCGAGGTATATGTTGCCGCAGTTGACAGCCATCTCAACGAGCAGGGGTATATTGTACCCGGTCTGGGTGACGCCGGTGATCGTATTTTCGGCACCAAGTAGTTAGTCTTTTTTGTTCTCCTGACAGAAAGCAACGCTTTCAGCCGGATAAGGGCAACATCGGCTTTTGCCTTCGCTACGCTCGTCAAAACCCGTGTTTTCTTTACACCGCTACGGGTATAAGGGCAACATCGAATTTTGTCTTCGCTGCGTTTGGCAAAACCCGTGTTTTCTTTACACCGCTATGGGTATAAGGGCAACATCGAATTTTGCCTTCGCTGCGCTTGGCAAAACCCGTGTTTTCTTTACACCGCTATGGGTATAAGGGCAACATCGAATTTTGCCTTCGCTGCGCTTGGCAAAACCCGTGTTTTCTTTACACCGCTACGGGTATAAGGGCAACATCGAATTTTGCCTTCGCTGCGCTTGGCAAAACCCGTGTTTTCTTTACCGGGCCATGAATACATTGTTAGTACACGTCATTTGGCTGAGGGGGGCGTACTAGTATGAGCGACAATGGAAAACTTAACCGTCCGTCCTGGGATGAATATTTTATGGAAATAACCAAAGTGATTGCAACCCGGTCAACCTGCATGCGCCGGCAAATTGGCGCTGTCATTGTGAAAGATCAGCGGCTGCTTTGTACCGGTTATAATGGCGCTCCCAGCGGCCTGCCGCATTGCGGCGACAAAGGCTGCATCCGTGCCGTGCAAAAGGTGCCTTCCGGCGAGCGTCAGGAACTGTGCCGGGGGCTGCATGCCGAGCAAAGCGCTGTTGTGCAGGCTGCCATGTACGGCGTGCCCATTCAGGGCGCGACCATATACTCTACCCATCAGCCATGCTCGGCCTGTACCAAGATACTGATCAATGCCGGTATTAAGAAAATTGTCTATCAATACGGTTATCCGGACAAACTGGCCGAGCAACTGATTGCCGAAGCCGGCATTGAATATGTTTGTTTCGGAGAATGACCAAATAAAGATTTAATATTATAAGGCTGGTTAGGTATCCGGGTCCGGTACTTAAACCAGCCTTTATACAGGAGATTTACCATGCTGGAAGCTATTTATCTGCCGAAACTCAATAATCTCGCACCTACACTTGACTCTACGCTGCTTAAAGCAATGGAAGAAGCCGGCGAATTAGCCCGCGCTGTGTTAAAATTTATGCCTTGGGAAAAGCTGTGCCCGGACGAACTTGCCAGTCAGCCTCAGGCTGTCGCCCTGCTTGCCGATGTCAAGGAAGAGCTTTTAGATGTCGCGCAAACCTGTGTTACGATGATTTTTGTTATGGAGGATAACTTCGGCATAGATGCCGACGCTTTAATTGGCGAGCATCTTGCCAAGTTAAACGATAAAGGGTATGCTTATGATGTCTGTCAGAGCTACCGTATAACTACCATCAGGAATCTGCATGGCGGCAACTACAAATACATCAGTCTGCCTCACCTGCAAATTGAAGATGTTACGCTTTTAACCACGGTGTGCAAAATACAGGAAGAACTGGGTGAACTCACCCAGTTTCTCGGCAAACATGCCGGCGCCTCCGGCGAACAGGCCCGCCTGACTGCTGCCGAGGTAAACCGGGGGGCGGCCCTGGAGTTATTGGATGTTGCCCAGTGTTGTTTCACCATGATGTACATACTTGCTGAACGGCATGCCGTGGATATTAAAACACTGGTTGCGGGACATGTGGACAAGCTGCGCCGCAAGGGATACTGTTGACCGGGGGCCCAAAGAGCGTGGCTGAGATAATCTCAGGTATACTGAATGTATCGGGTGCATATAGTTATTGGTAGGGAAATTTATAGCGATATAGGACGAATTGACTACCGCAAATGATTGACAACTTTTACACACCTGAGGTACAATGGATGTTGCGTAGAAATGAGGTGTAATGATATGCAGACATATGTTGTCGCTTTTACGGTTGCTTTAGCAGCAGCTTACTTTATCACCCCGCATATTAAGGAATTAGCCATAAAAGCAGGGGCGCTCGATGCTCCGGACGCTCGTAAAGTGCATACAATTCCAATCCCCCGCATGGGAG
The DNA here is from genome assembly GCF_041428895.1 of Sporomusa aerivorans. Taxonomy (NCBI): domain Bacteria; kingdom Bacillati; phylum Bacillota; class Negativicutes; order Selenomonadales; family Sporomusaceae; genus Sporomusa; species Sporomusa aerivorans. The sequence continues at coordinate 4,893,304 of NZ_CP156926.1, read as the reverse complement.
GACTGGCGATATATTTTGGTTTTGTACTGGCTGTTCTGTCCAGTATGCACATCAGCCATGAAATCCTTGGACTATTACTGGGCGGTACTGTCATCTTGGCTGTTGGTGTAATCGACGATCTGATGCAGTTGCCGGCCAAGGTTAAACTGCTGGGTCAGATTCTGGCCGCTATTGTACTTGTATTATTTGATATTCGCATTGAATGGCTGACAAACCCGTTCGGTGATATGATTTATGTTAATTATTTATCCATTCCGCTTACCATCTTCTGGGTGGTGAGCTTAACAAACACTGTCAATCTGATTGACGGTCTGGATGGACTCGCGGCCGGAGTTTCGACAATTGCGTCGGTGACCATCCTCTTAGTGGCGCTTGAACAAAACCTCTGGACAGTGGCCATTCTGACGGCGGCTCTGGCCGGCAGCGCCCTTGGCTTTTTGCAACATAATTTTAATCCGGCTAAAATCTTTATGGGTGATACCGGCAGTATGTTCTTAGGATATATGCTGGCTGCCGTCTCGATACTGGGAACGGTTAAAAGTGCAGCCACTATTGCGCTGGTTGTGCCCATTGTCGCTCTGGGACTGCCTATTATGGATACGGCATTTGCCATTATCCGCCGCTATATGAGCGGGAGGCCGATTTTTAAACCGGATAAGGGACATCTCCACCATCGCCTGCTAGCCATGGGTTTAAGTCAAAAACAGGCTGTTCTACTGATGTATGTGATCAGCGGCTTCCTGGGCGTAAGTGCCATTGCCCTGACGGAAGTTAGCAAAGCATATGCGGCTTTTATTTTGCTTGCCATCATTACGGCTGCCTTTTTTGGCGCCAAGAAAATTGGCGTGCTGAGTAATAACGACGGCGTGCTCAAGAGCAGCGATTCGGTTAAAAGTCATTAAACCGGATTATGTAATACAGTAATTCGCATACTATGCAGGGCGGGCAATTGTTGCCCGCCTTGTATTTATAAAATGGAAAGGTGAAATTTCCCACTTAATGCAACCGAAAGGAGCAGCTATTCATGTCGCGTATTAAAGTTATGACCGTCTTTGGCACTCGGCCGGAAGCTATCAAAATGGCGCCCGTTGTTTTAGAATTAGCAAAATATCCCCAGTACATAACGCCGGTAGTTGCCGTAACCGCCCAGCACCGGGAAATGCTTGACCAGGTCCTTAATTTATTTAAGATTACCCCTGATTATGATTTGGATATCATGTGTCAAGGGCAAACCCTGTTTGATATAAGTTGCCGGGCTATGCAGGGGCTCAATCAGGTGTTGGCCGATGAAAAGCCCGATATCGTTCTGGTTCATGGTGACACCACCACAACCTTTGCAGGGGCATTGGCAGCCTATTACCATCAGATACCTGTAGGCCACGTGGAAGCCGGCCTCAGAACCGGCGACAAGTATTCGCCGTTTCCGGAGGAGATGAACCGCAAGCTGACCGGGGCTTTAACCGATATGCACTTTGCACCGACTGCCACTGCCAAGGACAACCTGCGCCGGGAAAATATCAGTGCCGAGACTATTGTTGTAACAGGCAATACGGTAATTGATGCGCTTAAAGCCACTGTTGATCCGTCCTACCGGTTTACCGATCCGCTCTTAAAAAATGTCGATTTTACAAATCGCAAGGTTGTCCTTGTCACAACTCACCGGCGGGAGAATCTGGGCGAACCTATGCGTCATGTTTATCAGGCGCTTAAAAATATCGTAAGCGAATTTTCTGATGTCGAGATTGTCTTTCCTGTACATAAAAATCCGTTGGTGAGGCAGGTTGTGAATGAAGAGCTGGGCGGGCTGGAGCGGGTTCATTTAATTGATCCGCTGGATTATCAGCCCTTCGCCAATCTTATTGCCAGGTCGTATCTGGTGCTGACCGATTCCGGCGGTATTCAGGAAGAAGCGCCGGCCATTGGCAAACCGGTGCTCGTTTTGCGTGATACCACCGAACGCCCCGAAGCCGTAGCTGCCGGAACAGTGAAACTGATCGGCACCGACCGGGAACGGGTATATAGTGAGACTAAGGAATTGCTTCTCCGGGAAAGCGAGTATCAGCGTATGGCCAATGCGGTGAATCCCTATGGCGACGGCATGGCCGCCAGCAGGATTGTCCAGGCTATTCTGTTTAAATATGCACTTACTTCACAGCAGCCTGGTGAATTTAAAGTTAACAATATGTAACAGAGTATGGAGAAAATAGTATAAAATAGTCAATTTTTTAATGTTTTCTGTACTCACCGGCAGGATTTTTGCCTAACGGCAGAGAATAGTAGAACCTGGATACCGGCTTTTTTTGGTACTTTATTGCTGAATTTTAGCAATAAGTCAGCAGCCGGGCCGGGACAAGCAGGCACATAAAATCATAGCAAAGTCCTATGCTGGTTATAATATGGAAGGATAACTGCTTGGCCAAATAAGAGGTGACAGGGATTGCCGGAAAAACGGAATGGAGTATGGTCGGCCTTGAGTCTGGCTGGAACAATCGGCCTGAATATGGCTGCAACTGTGGCCGTTGGCCTCTTTCTGGGGCGGTGGACCGATAATTACTTTGCCACTTCGCCCTGGTTTACGGTATCCGGTATTATAGCCGGTATGATTGCCGGACTATGGTCTACCTATAAGAAAATTGTCAAACTGTAGAGGATGTTATAGTGTTTAATGTAGGTTTTGCTGAAGATTATTCCGGCCAAGTACGGCGAACGTTGTTGCATTTGCTGGCCTGGGGGTTATTTATAACCCTCAGTGCTTTATTGTCAAGCAAGATTTCGCTGTTACCCGGCCTAGTAATAGGATGGACAAGCAGTGTAATCTACTTTTTGCTAATGTGCCGCCGGGTAAAAAAAAGCGTTGAGCTGCCACCGGAGAAAGCGCTGGCATCCATGCGCGCCGGCTGGTTATTGCGGTTTGTCTTTATGATTTCTATGCTTATCTTGTCAAGCAATGTGCCGGGTATTGATTTCTGGGCGGCAGTAGTGGGATTATTCTCACTTCATATAGTATTAATGGTAAATGCCGTATGTATCGTGGTCTTAGGACTTATAGCAAATTTAGGCAAGACCAAAATCTGATAAGGAAAGGAGTGAAAATGAAAATATGGGACATGGTGGAGGAGGCCATGAAATTGGTGGACACAAACTGGCTCATTTTGCCGGACTGACCTTTAATCTCGATACCCTGTACATGACATGGCTTTCTATGGCGATTGTCATTATATTCGCGATTATTGCCACGCGCCGGGTAGAAATTGTTCCGCGCGGCTGGCAGAACTTTTTAGAAATGGCAGTTACCGCTCTTTTAGACCAAATTGACAACACCATGGGGCCAAAAGGAAGAAAACTGGCACCGCTGATTATTACCTTGTTTTTATTCCTTGTTGTTGGCAACGAGTTGGGTCTGATACCGGGCTTTACTTCGCCAACAAATGATATTAACACTACACTCGGTCTGGCATTGATGGTTGTTATCCTAGTACATATTCTAGGCATTATGAACCGGGGTGCGGGCAGGTATTTCAAACATTTCTTTGAACCTTTCGTTCCCTTTGTCATTATTAACATCATCGAAGAAGTGGCAAAACCGATTACATTATCCTTCCGTCTATTTGGCAACATTCTGGCCGGTGAGATTCTGCTCATTATTTTGGGTATGCTGGTACCGTATGTTGTTCCTACGGCGTGGTTAGCCTTTAGCGTGTTTGTCGGCATTGTACAGGCATTTATTTTTACCATGCTGTCTATGTCATATCTTTCCAACTCATTGAAAGACGAACATCACTAACAGTAATCTGGGATAACCCGGATTGTTCAACATTGAGCATAAGAAAAAGGAGGAGTTTTTTGTGGAACAAGCTATCATTATTGCTGCCTCTGCCATCGGAGCCGGTTTGGCTATCGGTTTGGCTGCCATTGGTGCCGGTGTCGGTGACGGCGCGGTAACCGCCAAGGCTATTGAGGGTATGGCAAGACAACCTGAGGCCAAAGGTACTATTCTTGTAAACATGCTGATTTCGGTAGGTTTGATCGAGTCGATTCCCATTATCGCCGCGGTTATAGCTATCGTACTGGTATTTGCTAATCCGTTTATTAAGTAACAAACGCGTTAACGGGCGACTGGCAGGATGCACCATGCTTTCTGTCAGCGCTCCCCTTATACGCCGGAAAGAGGAGGGGCCCTCAGTTGGTTGATTTGAATGCGACGCTTATAGCGCAAATTATAAATTTTCTTATACTTGTTGCTATCCTAACCAAAGTGGCATACAAACCGCTCATGCAGGCGCTGGCTGACCGGCAGGCCAAAATAGCCGATAGTCTGGAGACGGCTGAGAAAGAAAAGCAAGCTGCTGAAAAACTCAAGCAGGAATACCTTGCAGAGCTGTCCGAAGCCCGCACCCAGGCACAGGCTATTGTGGAAAAGGCTGCCAAGCTGGCTGAACAGACCAAGGAAGAAATGCTCAAAGAAGCCCGCGAAGAAAGTGCGCGGCTGTTAAAGGCTACCCAGGAAGAAATTGCCCGTGAGCGTGAGCGCGCTATCGCCGAACTTAAAGGCGAAGTCGTTACGCTGGCCGTTGCTGCTGCGTCCAAAATCATTGCGCAGAATATGGATGAAACCGCCAATGCCAAAATTGTGGATGACTTCATCAATAATCTTGACGGTAAGAAAATAGGTGGTTTGCCATGCTAACAAGCCAGTTAGCGCTCAAGTACGCCCAGGCCATTTATGAAATTGCCACTGAAAAAGCAATGCTGGATAAAGTGGAACAAGAGCTCAAGCTAGTGGAAGACACCATAGCCGGGCATGAAGAACTGGCCACTCTGATTTATCATCCGCTAGTGCCGGCCGAGGCGAAAAAAGAAACCATCAGCCAGATATTTGCCGAAGAACTGGATGTCTTTGTTCGCAATTTTATATTGCTTTTAATTGACAAAAGACGTGAGCCGGCGTTGCCGGCTATTATCCGCGAGTACATACGTCTGGCCAATGAGGCCAGAAACATTGCCGAAGCCGAAATATTTACCGCCAAGGAGCTTAGTCAGGAACAACTGACGGCGCTGGCGGCAAAACTAAGCGAAGTTACCGGCAAAAATATCGTGCTCAAAGCAACAATTGACCAAGAACTGCTTGGCGGCGTTGTTGTCAAAATCGGCGATAAATTGATTGATGGCAGTGTGGCCCGCCAGCTAAAAGCGCTTAAGGCGGCCCTGTTAAATAACCAGGCCACTGCTGTGTAGTCTCAGTTTTATACGTAATAAGACGGCTCAGGCTCTGAGCGTCTTGCTGTAGACTTTATCCTGTAGCGAACCTGTTCTAAGACTCCCGCTCTGGAAGCGGGCATAAGAACGGCTAAGCTCCTGGATAAGGGCGACTAACCTTCAGGTGGTTAAATCCCCACCTGAAACTAAGTCTACTTTATGATTGGGGTGACATACAAGGTATGAAAATGAGGCCAGAAGAAATAACGGCCATCATCAAACAACAGATAGAGCATTATCAGGTCGACCTAAGCGTCGATGATGTTGGCACAGTAATCGAAGTAGGCGACGGCATCGCCCGGATCCACGGCCTGGAAAAGGCCATGGCCGGGGAGCTGTTGGAATTTCCACACGAAGTATACGGCATGGTCTTAAACCTGGAAGAAGACAATGTCGGCGCCGTACTCTTGGGCGGCGAAATCGAAATTAAAGAAGGCGACACCGTACGGCGGACAGGCCGCATCATGCAGGTTCCCGTCGGCGAAGCCATAGTCGGCCGTGTCGTTAACGCCATCGGCCAGCCCATCGACGGCAAAGGGCCCATAGCTACCAGCGAATTCCGGCCGGTAGAATACCGTGCTCCCGGCATAGCCGACCGCCAGTCGGTAAAAGAACCGCTGCAAACCGGCATCAAAGCCATTGACTCCATGGTCCCCATCGGCCGTGGCCAGCGCGAACTCATCATCGGCGACCGCGGCACCGGTAAAACCGCCATCGCCGTCGACACCATCATCAACCAAAAAGGCCAGGGCGTCACCTGCATCTACGTCGCTATCGGCCAAAAAGCCTCCACCGTGGCCCGGGTCGTAAAAACCCTCGAAGAAGCCGGCGCCATGGAATACACCATCGTCGTAGCCGCCACCGCCTCCGACAGCGCGCCGCTCCAGTACCTGGCTCCCTACGCCGGCGTAACCATGGGCGAATACTTCATGTATAAAGGCGGCGCCGTCCTCTGCGTCTATGACGACCTCTCCAAACACGCCGTGGCCTATCGCGCCATGTCCCTTCTATTACGCCGTCCTCCCGGCCGCGAAGCCTATCCGGGCGACGTATTCTATTTACACTCCCGCCTCTTAGAGCGGGCCGCCAAACTCTCGGCCGAACTCGGCGGCGGTTCCATTACCGCCCTGCCCGTCATCGAAACCCTGGCCGGCGACGTATCGGCTTACATCCCGACCAACGTCATCTCCATCACCGACGGCCAGATCTTCTTAGAAAGCGAACTCTTCTACTCCGGCATCCGTCCGGCCATCAACGCCGGCCTCTCGGTATCCCGCGTCGGCGGCTCGGCCCAGATCAAAGCCATGAAACAGGTAGCCGGCCGGCTGCGTCTTGATCTCGCGCAATACCGCGAACTGGCCGCATTCGCCCAATTCGGCTCCGACCTCGACAAAGCCACCAAAGCCCAGCTTGACCGTGGCCAGCGCATGATGGAAATCTTAAAACAGCCGCAATACGTCCCCATGTCTGTCGAAGAGCAAGTCATGGTTATCTACGCCGGCATCAACGGCTACTTAGACGACGTCGCCATCGAAGACGTCACCAAATTCGAGCAGGACCTCTTAAAATTCATGCGCGGCAACTACGCCGAAGTAGCCAAAACCATCCGCGAAAAGAAAACCATCGATGCCGAAACCGAGGCGGCTCTCAAAAAAGCCATCAAAGAATTTAAAGACACTTTTGTCAAAGTAGAAGCAGCGAGGTGATAACACATGGCTAGCGCCAGAGACATCCGCCGCCGCATCAAAAGTGTAAAAAACATACAGCAAATCACCAAAGCCATGAAAATGGTAGCCGCCGCCCGCTTAAGACGGGCCCAGGAACGCGCCATTGCCAGCCGTCCCTACACCGACAAAATCCGGGAAGTACTCGCCAGCGTAGCGCCTAATGCCAAAGAAGCCTCCCATCCGCTTTTAGAAGTGAGGGAAGTCAGGCAAACCGGCTACCTCGTCCTGAGCGCCGACAAAGGCCTCGCCGGCGCCTACTCCTCCAACCTGATAAAAGAAGTCCTGCCGCACGTGCGCGGCAACAACAGCGCCCGTTTAATCACCGTCGGCCGCAAGGCGCGGGACTACTTCAAACGGCGTGGCTACACAATCGACCACGAATTTTTCGGTTTCTCCGAAAAACCCTCGTACCAGGATGCCGTAGACCTCGCCAAACTCCTGGCCGAAAAATTTGCCAGCGGCGAATACGACGAAATTTATCTCACCTACACCCACTTCTATTCCCCCATCAACCAGAATCCGACCACCGTCAAACTGTTGCCGGTAGCCGGGATCGGGGATGGGGAAGAAACGCCTCAGACCGAATACATCTTCGAGCCGTCAGCCGGTGAAGTCCTCGGACTCTTGCTGCCCAGATACCTGGAGACCGTCATCTACGGAGCCCTCCTGCAATCGGCGGCCAGCGAACTCGGCGCCCGCATGACAGCCATGGGCTCCGCCACCGACAACGCGCAAGAACTCATATCCAAACTGACCTTAAACTACAACAAAGTGCGCCAGGCCTCCATCACCAGTGAAATCTCCGAAATCGTCGGCGGCGCTGAAGCACTCAAGTAAAAGGTCTCAAGAAGTTAAGGAGGGGAAACCCCGTGAATATCGGTAGAATCATACAGGTAATCGGTCCTGTTATTGACGTAGAGTTTCCCCCGGAAAAACTGCCTGCCATCTATAACGCCGTAACCGTAGACGAAACCGTCGGCGAAGTCCGTGTAAAACTGACCGCCGAAGTCATGCAGCACCTGGGAGACAACACCGTCCGCTGCGTGGCCATGTCCTCCACCGACGGCCTAACCCGTGGCATGAAAGCAGTCGATACCGGGGCACCCATTAAAATCCCAGTAGGCAAAGGCACCTTGGGGCGCGTCTTTAACGTCCTCGGCGAAGCCGTCGACAACAACCCGGACGCCGTCAGCGCTGAAGAATACTGGCCAATCCACCGGCCGGCACCGGCCTTTGAAGACCAGGCCACCACAACCCAGATCTTAGAAACCGGCATCAAAGTCGTCGACCTCATCGCCCCCTATGCCTTGGGCGGCAAAATCGGTCTCTTCGGCGGCGCCGGCGTAGGCAAAACCGTCCTCATCATGGAACTCATAAGAAACATAGCCACCGAGCATGGCGGCTATTCCGTCTTCGCCGGCGTAGGCGAGCGGACCCGTGAAGGCAACGACCTCTGGAACGAAATGATCGAGTCCGGCGTAATCGACAAAACCGCCCTCGTCTACGGCCAGATGAACGAGCCGCCCGGAGCGCGTATGCGCGTCGGCCTCACCGGCCTCACCATGGCCGAATACTTCCGTGACGTCGGCGGCCAGGACGTACTCCTCTTCGTCGACAACATCTTCCGGTTCATTCAGGCCGGTTCCGAAGTATCCGCCCTTTTAGGCCGCATGCCGTCGGCCGTAGGCTACCAGCCTACCCTGAGCACCGACGTCGGCGCCCTGCAGGAGCGCATCACCTCCACCAAAAAAGGCTCCATCACCTCGGTACAGGCCGTATACGTGCCGGCCGACGACCTCACCGACCCGGCGCCGGCGGCCACCTTTGCGCATCTTGACGCCACCACCGTACTGTCCCGGCAGATCGCCGAGCTCGGTATTTATCCGGCCGTGGACCCCTTGGACTCCACCTCGCGGATCATGGACCCCCACGTCCTGGGCGAAGACCACTACCAGGTCGCCCGCGGCGTACAGGAAGTACTGCAGCGGTATAAAGAACTGCAAGACATCATCGCCATCTTGGGTATGGAAGAGTTGTCCGATGAAGACAAGCTCACCGTATCGCGGGCGCGTAAAATCCAAAGATTCTTAAGCCAGCCGTTCTTCGTAGCCGAAGCCTTTACCGGCACCCCCGGCAAATACGTATCCTTAAAAGAAACCATCCGCGGCTTTAAAGAAATCTTAAACGGCAAGCACGACGACCTGCCGGAAACGGCATTCTACATGGTCGGCACCATCGACGAAGCAGTGGAAAAGGCTCAGAAGATGAAGGGGGAATAATATATGGCCAATACAATTCGGCTGGATATTGTTACTCCTGATCGGATGGTCTATTCCGCAGACGTCAATATGGTCATAGCCAGAGCCACCGACGGGGACCTGGGTATCCTGCCCGGTCACGCGCCGCTGATTGCCGGGCTCGATATTTGGCCCCTCAGGATCTTAAAAGACGAAGGCGAGGAAATGCTATCGCTCTGCGGCGGCTTTATCGAAGTCCGCCCGCAGAAGGTAACTATTCTGGCAAGCTGCGCCGAACTGCCGGCAGAAATTGATGTAAAACGGGCCGAATCTGCCAAAGAAAGAGCAGAGACCCGGTTGAAAAGCACTCCGGATATTGATGTCCATCGGGCTGAAGTAGCGTTGAAGCGCGCTATGATGCGCCTTAGAGTTGCTGAAGGCAAGTAGTAAAGAAAAAAATATTATATGAGATTGCTGCCTCATACCGCCGAAATGTCCTGACCGTTTTATTTCAGGATTATTGTACGGTGTGAAAGCAATCTCATTTTTTTTTATTTTATAAACAGAAAGTTACGACGGAAAAGGATGTTGGTTTGCACTTTCTCTAAAAGCACGGCGTAAGCCGTGTATTCTTTATCTGCGAGAAATCATAAGTTTCCCGGTCATTGCGAGGAGGTACGACGAAGCAATCTGGCTAGCTTGCCAAATGCGCCTAAGTCCGGGAGATTGCTTCACTCCGCTCAGTTGCGTTCGCAATGACAGTAAAGGACGAGTTAGCGTTTTTCTTGTGCACCATAATTTACATTGCATAACGTGCCTAAATCTTGGCAAAAATGAAGATAACGGCTTTATTTTACGTAATATTAGGTCTTGGGGCTCTTGCTTAGCTACTACGGTAATGATAAACTATTCTAGGGTAAATATGCATCTAACTTACCGCTGTGGTGGGAGGAAATTTTGTGGAAAAATTAATTGTTCGGGGGGGCAACCGACTTTTTGGCACGGTAAAAGTGAGCGGTGCTAAAAATGCCGTATTGCCTGTCATTGCGGCAACACTTTTAGGTACAACCCCCAGCACCCTGGAAGAAATACCAGATCTGGAAGATGTCCGTACAATCGCCGAAGTGCTGACGCATTTGGGTGCAGCGGTAAAAATCGAACCAGGTACGCTATATATTGACAGTACAAATATAACGGCCTGTGAAGCTCCCTATGAGCTTGTCCGTAAAATGCGTGCATCTTTTCTGGTTATGGGACCGCTGTTGGCACGCGAGGGCTGTGCAAAAATTTCGCTGCCTGGCGGCTGTGCCATTGGAACAAGGCCTATTGATCTGCATCTAAAAGGCTTTGAGGCTTTAGGAGCGGAAATCATTATGGGCCATGGTTTTATTGAAGCCAAAGCGCCTCAGGGTTTACGGGGAGCCAGAATTTATCTGGATTTTCCCAGTGTTGGCGCAACTGAAAATATCATGATGGCTGCCAGCATGGCCAAAGGTCAGACCATAATAGAGAATCCGGCTGAAGAGCCGGAAATCGTTGATTTGGCTAATATCTTAAATCATATGGGGGCGAACATCCGCGGGGCCGGAACCAACCTCATCCGTATTGAAGGCGTGAATGAACTCAAAGGCGCTTGCCACTGTGTTATTCCCGACAGGATCGAGGCCGGTACTTACATGGTAGCAGCCGCTATGACCGGCGGCGATGTTTATGTGGAGAATGCGCTCACTGAGCATTTGAAGCCTGTTATTGCCAAACTAAAGGAAGCCGGCGTTACCATTGAAGAGGATGTCAATGGTGTGCGGGTTAAGAGTTCCGGTATTGTCCGGTCAGTGGATGTCAAAACTCTGCCTTACCCAGGTTTCCCTACCGATATGCAGGCTCAATTTATGGCTCTTATGACGGTAGCCCAGGGCACAAGTATTATTACCGAGACGGTTTTTGAGAACCGTTTTATGCATGTGGATGAACTTAAACGGATGGGCGCATCCATTAAAATCGACGGCCGCAGCGCGGTTGTTGAAGGTGTAACCAAGCTGACTGGTTGTCCTGTCAAGGCGACCGATCTGAGAGCGGGAGCTGCCTTGGTTTTGGCCGGTCTGGTTGCCGATGGAAAAACCGAAATCGGCTATATCCATCACATTGACCGCGGTTATGACCGCCTTGTGGAAAAATTCCGTGGACTTGGCGCTAATATTGAACGTGTAGGTTAAGGTTTACTATTGCCGTTGAACTAATAATTATTACCGCTGGCTTGATAAAAATGAGTTCGCCTTGTATTCTCTATACACAAAGAAAACATAGTGATGCAGCGAGAGATTGCCACGCTTGCGCCCGTAATGACGATAAAAGAACTTAGCGTCATTGCGAACGCAGGGGAAAGCAATCTTTTTTCTTTTACACATACTCTCCGGCTTGTTTGCATAGTATGAATCAAAAGACAGATCCTGTAAATAAGCTAAGCGCCGCAGAGGTGAGAATGTGAAGTATGTGACAATCTACGGTGTATTACTTGTAATCCTGACAGTAATTGCAATACCGGCAATCGTTGTACTGGGAACTAACTACAGGGGGGACAAGACAATTGTGACTGAACCTGCCCAGGGTTATCGCGGGGAGGACGTTACCATTAAGGTATATATGCATGAAATAAAGCAAACCGTCAGTATGAACCTGGAGGATTATATCAAGGGAGTAGTTGCGGCGGAAATGCCGGCTGAATTTGAAATAGAGGCCCTTAAGGCACAGGCGGTGGCAGCCCGCACGTATGCAGTTAAACATATGGCAATATTTGGCGGCACTGGTTCCACCGAGCATCCGGGAGCGGATGTCAGCACCGATTATAAAGACAGCCAGGCCTGGTTTGACGAGACCAGGCTAAAAGAAAAATGGGGCGCTAACTACGGCAAGTACTGGAATAAGGTCAGCCAGGCGGTTGATCAGACCAGGGGCCTAATACTAACCTATAATGGCGAGCCTATTAATGCTGTGTTTCATTCCACCAGCGGCGAGCGGACAGCCAGTGCCCAGGAGGTATGGGGCTTCGATTATCCCTATCTAAAAAGTGTGGCCTGCACCTGGGACCAACAGTCGCCGCGCTACCAGGAAAATAAAGAAATAACACTCGCTGAGCTGGAGGCAAAACTGGGAGCAGATGCCGGTATTATGGCTGCCGCGCAAAATGGCAGCGCCGGCATAGCCGCTATTATTGACAAAAGTGAATCCGGCCGGGTTAATAAAGTGCGGATCGGAGCCAAGACGCTGGCAGGCAATGAGGTGAGGGAAAAGCTGGAACTTAGATCCACAAACTTTACCATTGTTCAGGCCGGTGACAAACTGGTATTTTACACAATCGGTTACGGACACGGGGCTGGTCTATGCCAGTATGGGGCCAATGGCCAGGCTAAAGAGAGTCGCAATTTCCGCCAGATATTGACCTATTACTATACAGGCGTAGCCATAAAAAATATATTTGGCACATAAAAATGATTCTCGTCAACCACTTTCTGGGCATACTATCTTTGAGGTGATAGTATGCCTAAAGAGATTTGGTCGAAGATTACCGGTTTTGGTTATACCGGACAGGTTTTAACGGCCGGGATACTTCTGGCTGTGACATCATTACTTATGTTTACCGTTTTCAGTACATTAGCGCCTGCGGCGAAGCCGCATATGACCAAAACTACCCCGATTACAGAGGGGGTGGCGTCTGACGAACAGCACCAATCTGCAAATATGCCGAGGAATGGTGGAAATATGTCAGCCGGCGCTCAGGAGCCAACGGCGGCCACACAGCTAGAAAGCATAGCTGATGGGGCCGCTGTGTCACAAAAAGACACTGACAATCGTAATGCAGCCATGCGCGACCTTTGGCAGGGAGGCAGGATACAGGATTTTGGCTGGCAGCTGCAACCCGTATATAAAGACTGGCGCTACCATAACGGCATAGACATCAGCGGCGGTGAAGGACAGGTTGTGCCTGCCCTGTTAGATGGTGAAGTTCTGGATATATATACCGACAGGCAGTATGGTCTGAGTGTCGCCGTAAAAAGCGGCCAATATATCATATATTACGGCTCGCTGGCTACATCTGCCGTATCTAAGAATACCCTTGTTAAAACCGGCAGCCTGATCGGCTCTATGGGGATAAGCTTTGCAGAACCGGAACCGCACTTGCATTTAGCTGTCAGGAAAAGTTCCGGCCAGGAATATATAAACCCCCGCGAAATATTCCCGGAAATACCGGATTAAATTATTTATCACTTATAAGAATGACCCGTTTTCACGGGTCATTTTTTCTTTTTCTCCGCATATACATGTTAGCAAAGGGTTAAAAGGACGGGCGCGGAGGGGGAAGAGACTGGATGAAAGAATATATACGCAAACGGGTGCTGGATATATGCAATCATATCATGGAAACTAAGCATACCGTTCGTCAGACAGCAACAATTTTTGGGGTTAGCAAGAGTACTGTGCACAAGGATATGATTGAGAGGCTTCCAGAAATTAATAAGAGGCTGGCAGCCAAAGTCAAAAACATTTTGGAATTGAACAAAGCCGAGCGGCACATTCGTGGTGGGGAAGCGACCAGAAAAAAATACAAAGAGGAAAAGGAAGCTGAGTAAGTCAGGTTTAAAAAAATTGGCAAGCTGCCTAGATAAATAGCGAAAAATAGAGGACTTTTTACCTATATGTAGAATAAATAATACACTTGTGATTATCTATTGCTTGCTTCTCTTTCTTTTTTTTACAGTGGGACAAGCTTGGGATGGGCGGAAGATAGGTTGAAAGGGGATTGGATTTCTACATGTTTGGAACAATGGATATTGGCGTAGACTTAGGAACAGCCAACGTTTTAGTATACATAAAAGGAAAAGGTATTGTTTTACGTGAGCCTTCGGTCGTGGCAATCGACCGTGACAGCAACCGTATACTGGCTATTGGTGAAGAGGCCCGCCGTATGCTGGGACGTACACCGGGCAATATTATTGCGATCAGGCCGCTGCGTGAAGGCGTAATTGCTGATTATGACACCACCGAAAGCATGTTGAGACATTTTATTCAAAAAGTGGCCGGGAAAAATTTCTTTTTCAAGCCGCGGATAATGGTATGCATTCCTTCGGGAGTAACAACGGTTGAAAAAAGGGCTGTTTTGGAGGCTGCCATGCAGGCCGGGGCCCGCAAGACATATTTGATAGAAGAGCCACTGGCTGCGGCGCTGGGCGCAGGCCTCGAAATCTCCGAGCCGTGCGGTGCGATGGTCGTCGACATTGGCGGCGGTACGACCGATGTGGCTGTGCTCAGCCTTGGCGGCATTGTTGTCAGTGAGTCGCTGCGCATTGGCGGGGACAAGTTCGATGAAGCGCTAATCCGTCATGTTAAAAAAGAATATAACATTCTGATTGGTGAACGGACCGCAGAAGAGATCAAAGTGGCAATTGCCACCGCATATCCTAACGGACGCAACGAAACACTGGAAATCCGCGGACGTGATTTGGTATCCGGCTTGCCGAAAACAATCCGGATGAGTTCGACTGAAACCCGCGAGGCCCTGGCGGAACCTGTTTATTTAATTGTAGAATGTGTAAAATCGGTGTTGGAAAAAACACCGCCGGAACTGGCGGCAGATATTGTTGACCGCGGAATTGTCATGACTGGCGGCGGTTCGCTCATTCACGGCCTGGACAAGCTCATTAACCAGGAAACAGGCATACCAACCTATCTGGCGGAAGATCCTTTGTCCTGTGTTGCTTTAGGGACAGGTAAGGCGCTTGACGCCCTGGAGAGCCTGCAGGATACGCTGACAACACTGAAAAAAGGAAATTTGGCAGGCTAGGCTAAGAAATTAGGTTAAGAAATACGCATTTGTCTACGATAAAAACATAAAGGGGTGAAACCATGATTCGTGGAATATATACGTCGGCTTCAGGCATGCTGGCTGAAACAACCAGGGCCGATACTATTGCCAACAACCTGGCAAATGGCAATACTACCGGTTATAAAAAGGATATTGCCATATCCAAAGACTTTGCCAGCTTACTGATTCAGCGTATCAATGATGGCAAGAATGTACCGACAATCGGCACTTTAGGGCTAGGCTCCGAAATTGACGAGATTGCTACCATACATACGACAGGCCCCATGCGTACGACCGGAAACCCACTTGATTTTGCCGTTGACGGCAATGGCTATTTTGCCGTCGAAACTCAGACCGGGCTGCGTTATACCCGTAATGGTTCCTTCACCCGCAACGCGCAGGGAGAACTGGTTAACAGCGAGGGGCAGCGGGTGATGGGGCAAAACGGAGTCATTCGAATCCCTGACGGTAAACTATCTGTAAATGAAAGCGGCCAGATTTCGGTTGACGGCGTGGCTGCCGGACAGATCAGCTTAGTAGCGTTTGACAATGAACGTGAACTATTAAAAGAAGGAGCCAGCCTGTTTCTGGCACCTGATAATGGCCGGCAGGCAACCGGCAAAGTAATGCAAGGTATGCTGGAACAATCCAACGTTAATGTCATTTCCGAAATGGTAAACATGATATCCGCCTATCGTGCCTATGAAGTCAATTCCAAAACCGTGCAGGCGCATGATCAACTGTTGGACAAGGCTGTTAATGAAGTGGGCAAAGTATAATATTGGCCGTATATTGACCCGGAATTTTCAATGACAACAATTTCCTGCAAACTATGTAGCGGGCTGGACCAGGGACGGAAGCCCATACATCGCCGACTGATTGAGGCGGTGTGTCGAAAAAGTAAAACGGGGGTATAAACCAATGATTCGAGCATTATGGACTGCCGGGACCGGAATGGCTGCCCAGCAAACCAATCTTGATGTTATTTCCAATAACCTGGCAAACGTAAATACAAGCGGTTTCAAAAAAAGCCGGGCAGAATTCCAGGATCTTATGTATCAGACTCTTCGCCAGGCCGGCGCCGCCACTGGCCCTGATACGCAAGTGCCAACTCCTACTCAATTAGGGCATGGCGCGCGACTGGTTGCTACCCAGAAGCTCAACCTGCAGGGGAGCTTTCAAAACACAGGCAATGACTATGATGTTGCCATCGAAGGGGAAGGATTTTTCCAGATTACTATGTCTGACGGAACTCTCGCCTATACACGGGACGGCTCATTTAAAAAGGACTCGCAGGGCCGGGTGGTAACTTCGGAAGGATATGTGCTGGAGCCGGCTATTACTGTGCCGGACAATGCCACAGGAATCACTATTTCCTCTGATGGCAGGGTTACGGCTACGACAGCGGCCGGTGACCAGGATCTGGGGCAAATTACGCTGGCACGCTTTGTCAATCCGGCCGGTCTGGATAATTTTGGCCATAATCTGGCCCGGGAAACAGAAGCTTCCGGCGCACCGATTGTCAATAATCCGGGAACAGACGGTACCGGTACACTCATGCAGCAATATGTGGAAATGTCGAACGTTCAGGTTGTCGAGGAAATGGTTAATATGATTGTTGCCCAACGGGCTTATGAAGTAAACTCCAAGGCTATCCAGACGGCTGATGATATGCTGGAAAAAGCAGCTTCCCTGAAACGATAGGCAGGGAATAACCCATGAAAAGTAATTTATACCGGCTTACCATGGTAATCCTATGTGTTGCCGGTATATTCTTTACCGGCGACAAGGCAGCGGCCCAGGAACTGACAGTAGCTGTCGCCGCTGAATCCCAGGTTACCGGACAATATTACACGCTTGGCGATATTGCCAGTATTAGCGGCGGGGACGGCGGACGCATTGCGGCCTTACGGGAAGTCCGTATCGGACGGGTTCCGGCTCCCGGTCAGAGCTATGTACTAAACGCCGAAATTCTAGGTGCACGGCTTAATATGGCCCCGATTGACTTAACCGGGATTGCCTGGCAGATTCCTAGTCAGTTTAAAATTACAGCGCTTTCTCAGAGTATTGGTTCCGCACAGTTGATTGCAGAGGCGGAAAAGTATTTGCGAAACCGGCTAGCTGGGGCTGACGTTATAATTACACCAATGGAACAGCCAACTGACATAGTGCTTCCGCCTGGCAATGTTGTATATAACATGGAAATACCCTACGGGGTTAAGTATAACTCCCCTACGTATGTTACTACCGGAATACTTGTATCAGGGCAACCCTTTACCGTTGTTAAGTTTAGATTTGACGTGAAAAAATATGAGCAAGTTGCCGTTACCGGCAGAATGATCGCTGGCGGAGAAATATTGACTGCCGATAGTGTAATATTTGAACGACGGGATATTGGTAAGTTAAAACCGGGCTATTTTACCAATATTGACAAAATAGTAGGCCTGACCGTGAAACGCCAGCTGGCTCCCGGAATGCTGCTTACAGACACTTTGCTGGACCAGCCCACACTTGTTAGACGAGGAAATATTGTCAGTATCGTTGCAAAAAACGGGGGGGTTGTTATAACGACTCCTGGTGTAGCTATGGAGAATGGCAGTGAGAATGAATTCATCCGGGTACGAAATGCAAGTTCTAAAAAAATTATTACTGGTAGAGTTGTTGATGAAAACACCATCCAGATTCATTTTTAAAAAAAGTTAGGTGAAGTGCGATGCGTAAGCTTATTGCTTTTCTGTTAGTGCTTACAGGGATGATTTTGCCGGTACCCCATGTGCAGGCGGAATCGTTGTGGAGTGAGAACACTCCTGCTGCCAATCTGTTTATCGATCACCGCGCGCATGCTGTTGGTGATATAGTAACAATTATAATCAGTGAATCATCCAGTGCCACCCGTAAGGGAAACACCTCAAATTCGAAATCGGCCAGCACCAACGTGGATGCCGGTTCCGGTTTACTGACCTTTATCAACTCGGTAACTGCCGGCAGTGAGGACAGTTTTACTGCCAATGGTTCGATATCCAATACGAATAGTGTAACCGGGCGCCTGACAGTTAAAATTATTGAGGTAAAGCCCAACGGGCAGATGGTTGTCCAGGGAACACAGAGCATCAGGCAAAATTCTGATACCCAGAAGATTACTATTACCGGTATAATCAGGCCGGAAGACGTCTCAAGCGATAATACCATAGTATCAAACAAAGTGGCCGATGCCGAGCTTAAGATTGAAGGCAAAGGTCCGATATCCAGAAAGCAGCGCCAGGGTGTGATAACACAGCTTTTTGACCTGATTTTCTAGAAAAAATTATAATGAACACAAATATTTGCGACTTTTTTTGATAAAAGCGGAGGACATATGCGCAAAATAATAGCAACGCTACTGGTTGCCGCACTAACCGCCAGTGTTATGCTTCCGGCTGTTGCTGCACCAACTCAGGTTAGCACCCGGATCAAGGATGTGGCTAAAGTGCAGGGCGTGCGCGGCAACCAACTGGTCGGTTACGGCCTGATTGTCGGCCTGGCCGGCACCGGAGACTCGGACAAAAGCACGTTTACTGTCCAGTCAATCACCAATATGCTTAAATCCTTCGGGGTTATGATTAGTACCTCGCAGCTAAAACCCAAAAATGTGGCAGCCGTGATGGTTACTGCCAATCTGCCGCCTTTTGCGAAACCTGGCGATGCCATTGACATTACCGTTTCCTCTATGGGCGACGCTAAGAGTCTTGCCGGCGGAACCTTGCTACAGACTCCCTTGCGGGCTGCTAACGGCCAGGTTTATGCCGTTGGTCAGGGTCCTGTATCAACCGGCGGCTTTGTGGTCGGCGCGGGTGGTTCCAGCCAGCAAAAGAATTTTCCGACGGCCGGCAATGTTCCCAATGGCGCTCTGGTAGAGCGGGAAGTGCCCATGAACTTTACGGACAGGGATAAAGGCAGAATTACATTGTCGCTCAGTCAGCCTGACTTCACAACTGCCAACAGGATCAGTGAAGCTATTGATCAACGATTTGGTCAGATAACTGTTGCCAAAGATCCCGGTACTGTTGTCGTCAGTGTTCCCTATAATTATAATGACAATCTTGTCGGCTTTGTTGCATCCATTGAAGAGTTGGCTGTTACACCGGATACAATTGCCAAAGTGGTTATTAATGAACGAACCGGCACGGTAGTTATTGGCAGCAATGTGACAATCGATCAGGTTGCCGTTGCTCAAGGCGGTCTTACCGTAAAAATTGGCCAGACTACCGATGTTTCCCAGCCACCGCCATTCTCCCGCGGTAATACGGTTGTGACAACTAATACCACTGTGCAGGCTAAGGAAGAGCCTGCCGGTTTGATAACTCTGCCGGCATCGGCCAGTGTTGGTGATGTAGTTGCTGCGCTTAATGCCGTAGGTGCCACTCCGCGTGATGTCATCTCCATCCTGCAGGCAATAAAAGCCGCAGGCGCTCTCCACGCCGATCTGCAGATTATGTAATAATAAAAGGGTGAGATTGTTTTTTAGAGCAATCTCACCCGATAGCAGGTGATACGATGCGTATAAATCCTACTAATCTTATACCGGAAAATAGTGTCTCCCGAACTGGCGGTAAAGCTGTTCCCGATCAGGGCGCTTCATTTGCCGAAAAACTGGACAAAGCTACGACCGCCGCTAAACAGGCAACAACGTCCAAGGCTTCACAGGCGGCGCAAACCGCTGAAGATGCGAAGCTTAAGACGGCCTGCAAAGAAATGGAAGCTGTTTTTCTTAACCTGATGCTGAGTCAGATGAGGGCTACCGTCCCCAAAAACAATTTGCTGGGAAATAGCTCCGAAGAACAGATGCTGACATCCATGCTGGATACTGAGTTAACCAAAAATATGGCGCAGGCCGGCGGGATGGGGCTGGCCGATATGCTGTACCGTCAGCTAAGTAAATCTGCTGCTGCTACTAAAGGTCAGGCTGCTCGATAGCCTGGCCTTTCTACACTTTTGTCTGTAAATTTTTCTATATATAATATTAAGGAACAGCAACTTTTGTTTTCGTAAAAGGCGCGGCGTAAGCCGTGTTTTCTGTACATAAGGAAGGAGTATATACCGATGGCTACTTATTTACGGCGTTGTCTGACCATAGTGCTGCTGATCCTTTTACTGCTTCATAATACTGTGCTGGCAGCTCCCAATACTGTTGTGAGCAAAATCAGGACAAGCCAAACGGCGGCGACCGTGCGTATTGTTCTGGATGTTTCCGAAATACCGGAATACAAAGTAATGACACTGGAAAATCCAAACAGACTGGTAATTGACATTGCCGGGGCAGTCAACAAGGCGGGCGCCCAATATGTCTTTACTGATCCGGCCGTTGATAAACTGAGGCTGGCCCAGTCATCGCCGGATACTCTGCGGGCTGTGGTTGATCTCAAGTCGGTATATCAGTATAAAGTATTTACCCTGAAGAACCCCAACCGTCTGATTATCGATATAGTAAAACAGGTTGACCAAAAGGTTGTTGAGGAAGTCCAGCCGGGGATAACCTATACCTCGTGGTTAAAATACGGCGCTAATGGCCCGGTGTGGGCCTATATTCTGGACATCGATCCCAAAGCCGGCTTTGCCGTCAAACCCACATTATCAAACAGTGTTATTCAGGGGCTGGAACCGGTACTGGCTATGGCTGAACGTGAGAGGGCGATTGCGGCTGTCAATGGTTCGTACTTTGGTCTGGACGGGTCCATAATCGGCTTACTTAAAATAGACGGTGAAATTGTAAGCACGCCGGAATTGCCCCGCACTGCTCTTGGCATTATGCCTGATGGAAAAATTTTAATCGACCAGGTCCATTATGAGGGAAACGTTGAGCTCCCGAACGGGCAAACGGTGCAGATTAGTGCGGTTAACCGTGAGCGCGGCGAGAACGAACTGGTATTATATAACGGTTTGTATGCTTCTTCAACCCGCAGCAACAACTATGGCATGGAATATGTTGTGGTAAGTGGCAAAGTGACGGCAGTCAACTCCAGTAATTCACAGATACCTGAGGGTGGCGTGGTACTGTCTGCTCATGGCGAAGAGGCCAAAGTATTGTCCTGTCTGCAGGTGGGCGATGCAGTAAAAATAAACCAGACAGTGGGACCTGTATGGGATAAAACGTTATATGCTCTGGGCGCCGGGCCGACGCTGGTTAAAAACGGCAGCGTATTCCTGACAACTAAGCTTGAGGAGTTTCCCCCCGATATTGCTGTCGGCCGTGCTCCCAGAACCGCAGTGGGGCTCAAAGCTGACGGGAATATTCTGGCGGTGGTGGTAGATGGGCGCCAAGAGCATAGTATTGGCATGTCCCTATTGGAACTGGCTTTGTTCATGCAAGAATTGGGAGCTACTGACGCCATGAATCTGGATGGCGGTGGTTCCAGTGAAATGGTGATAAAAGGGAAAGTGGTTAATAAGCCCTCAGACGGTCGGGAACGCAGGGTGGGAGACGCGCTAACAATCATTTCCTCCCGTGTTGCCAATTAACGAAAATGCGGTATAATGAAAGTAGGCACTCTGGCACCAATTTGAAAAGGCAGGTGTTCTATATGGCTCATAAAAAAAGTATCCTATTTATTACAGTTTTATTAGTTATCGGTGCTGTGGCTTGGTCTATGGCCGCCGGACAAACAGTTGACCAGCGCGGCGTACTTGCCGGCAGTGTGCTGGCATCCGGGTTAACCAGCCCTGGTGTTGCCGTGCATGAAGGCGATATCCTGGTATATGTACAAACAATTACCGGACCTGCTGCTGCCGTCCGAGCCACTGTGGATGGTGTTGTTCGTGAGGTCTTGGTCAAACCTGGCGATCAAGTACGTACTGGGGATATCTTAGTAAGAATTGAAGCAGCAAAAAGATAACTCGGGAAGGATGAATGCCTTGTCTACATTTTTGAGGCGCTGCCTGGCAGCGCTGGCAGCTGTACTTATTATGCTGCCACTAGCTAACGCCCAGGCGGCGTCTGAATTTATGCCTGTTGACCAGATAGTCAAAGGTATGCATGGCGTTGCCAAAACTGTTGTTTCCGGCAACAAAATTGAAGAATTCGACGTGGAAGTTCTGGGAGTTATGAAACAAAAAGGACCGGTCGGGGATCTGATACTGGTCCGTACTTCCGGCGATGTTATTGAACGTACCGGCGGCATTGCCCAGGGAATGAGCGGCAGTCCGGTATATATCGACGGGAAGCTCGTCGGCGCTGTCGCGTATGGCTGGGCGCTGACCGATCATAAAACCGCGATGGTAACACCAATTGCCGATATGCTTAAATTATGGGAATTAAAAGGCGGCAAAGCGGATTTGGCTGCCCAGAGCCAGGAACCGTCTGCTGATACACTGGCTACGCCGCTAATGGTTTCCGGCTTTGGTGAGCATGCATTAAAAATGCTGACCGAAAAATTGCAGCCGTATAATCTGACTCCTTATCCCGTTAGTGGCAACGTAGCTGATGAAAACAATAACGGTATCGCCTACAGAACCGTTGAGCCCGGCAGCACGATCGGCGTGCAACTGGTGCGGGGCGATGTCAGCGTCGGTGCCCTGGGAACGGTAACCTATGTGGAGGGCGATAAGATTCTGGCTTTTGGACATCCCTTCCTCAAACGGGGGAATGCCAATTATTTTCTTACCGATGCCGAAGTCTATGACACGGTAAACGGCCTGGAGAATTCGTTTAAACTGGGAACGTCTACCGAAGCGATCGGTATGATCAACCAGGACCGGGGCGCAGGTATTGCCGGCCAACTGGGTAAATTTCCGGCCATCGTCCCACTTAGAATCAGTGTGACAGATAAGACGCTGGGCCGTACAAATGACCTTTGGGCGCAGGTAGTACAGGATGAAGAGCTGGCGCCTACCTTGTCGGCAGTCAGTGTGTTTAATGCAATTGAGAAAACCACCGACCGTGTGGGTTCCGGCACGGCCCGGGTTCAGTTTCAGATCAGTGCGGCCGGAATTCCGGGTGGCATGCTCTCCCGCGAAAATATGTTTTACACCCAAGGGAACATAGGAGAACTGGCAATCGCCGAGATACACGAGGCATTGGCGCTTTTGGCCGGTAACCAGTTCAGTCCTGTTGATATTATGGACGTTAAGGTAAATGTAACCGTTGATTCCGAACGACGGACGGCAAGCATTATGGAAGCCAAGGCCAATGTGGCAAGTGCCAAACCAGGTGAGAAAGTAGATATTTCTGTAAAGTTAAAACCCTACCGGAGTGAGCCTATAACCAGAAATATCACCTATACAGTTCCCAAGGATCAGCAGCCGGGTACCGTTATGCTGGCGGTCCGCGGCGGCGGTATGGTTTCCATGGCGCAGCTTATTGGCAAAAAAGTAACCGGTGAGGAAGATATCAGTAAACTGTTTATGCTTAAACCACGCCCGAAATCACTGGAAGAAGCAGTTACGGAGCTGGTGAAAAGAGACCGCAATAACGATATTGTTGTTGAAACCATCGATATGAATATGCCTGATGCGACAACCGCCGCCGCAGGTAAAAAAGCCAACTCTTTTACCAATCAGTTTGAAGCCAGTCCCAGCCCTGTTTTACCGGAAAATGCAGGAAAAAATCCTGTCAAGACAGGCGTGACCGGAACTGCGGCTGCTAAGCAGCCGGTGAATGGTGAGGACAAGCGAAAAGTGTATGTAACCACCGATTATATTATTGATGGCGATACGCAGGTAGTCTTAAATATAGTTAAGTAAGTGAATCAGGTCATTTGCCGCATTATGCGGCTTTTTTTTTGTCCAGCCAGGGCAACAGCGGCTGCCAGTTTCGCCCAAGACTTGGCGCACCAAGCTTTTACGTGTTCTGCTGAACGTCAGTAACTGGCTTACAAGGGAAAATACGACAGGACAAAATGGTGATCGACAGCAGGGAATTGAAATTTTGTAGGGAATATAATTATTAATTATCTATTTAGCCTAATTAAGGCCAGAGGAGTATGTCAATGCTTATTGAACTTTTCACCCGAACCGGGAGAATGGTCATTAGCGTCCTGGAAAACATCGGGCAAGTATTAATCTTATCTGGCCAGACTGTTTATCATATAAGGCAGCTAAACAGTACCTTATTGTTACGGCAGATGGCCCACCTGGGGGCAGATTCGTTGCCGATCGTCCTGTTAACTATGTTATTTACCGGTATGGTTATGACGGTTCAGACGGCGCACGAATTTGTTAAATACGGGGCGCAGTCTTCGGTGGGCGGGTTAGTGGCCGTGGCCATGGGCCGCGAGCTGTCACCGGTGCTGACAGGTGTGGTGTTTGCCGGCCGCGTGGGCGCTGCAATTACTGCTGAGATTGGTTCCATGAAAGTAACGGAGCAGATTGATGCCCTTAGGGTTATGGCTGTCAATCCTGTCGCCTATCTGGTCGTACCCAGGCTGATCGCCTGTATGATAATGGTGCCGCTCTTGGTAGTGTTTGCCGATGTTATCGGCACAATCGGCAGCTATATGCTTGCGACAACCTATGCCGGCATTACCTCATTTACCTTTCTCAACTCCATTAAGGTTTTTGCCGTCCCGCATGATATTATCGGCGGCTTGGTAAAAGCCATGGTCTTCGGGGCCATTGTCGCCATTGTCGGTTGCCATAAAGGGTTAACGACCGCCGCAGGCGCCGAAGGGGTAGGCCGGGCGACAACAGGTTCGGTCGTACTGTCCATTGTTTTGATTTTCGTGAGCAACTATTTCCTGTCTGTTGGCTTATACCGCTAATGTCAAGTGAGGTCTGTCATGATTAAACTTGTTAATGTCAATATGAATTTCCGCGGCAAACAAACGCTTAAGGATATTAATCTAACAATAGAACCGGGCGAAATCATGGTCATCATCGGCCCCAGCGGATCCGGCAAAAGTACGCTTTTGCGATTAATCATCGGCTTATTAAAACCAACCTCTGGTGAAGTTTGGGTCAACGGCCGGGAAATTACCGGTATAGCAGAGGATGAGTTGAATAAAATCCGGTTAGAAATGGGAATGGTGTTTCAGTACTCCGCTTTGTTTGATTCTATGTCTGTAGGCGAAAACGTTGCTTTTGGCCTTAGACAGCACACCAGCATGGCCGAAGAGGAAATTGCCCGTACCGTCAGGCGCAAGCTGCGGATGGTAGGCCTCAGGGGGCAGGAGAATACGATGCCCAACGAACTGTCCGGCGGCATGAAAAAGCGGGTCAGCCTGGCCCGGGCCATTGCGATAAATCCGCATATTGTCCTGTATGATGAGCCTACAGCCGGCTTAGATCCTATTATGTCCAATACTATTGACAGGCTCATTGTCAGCACGAGGAGAATGATAGACTCTACTTCGGTAGTGGTCACCCACGACATGCACAGTGCCTTTGCTATTGCTGACAGAATCGCCATGATTTATGACGGCAGTATCATTGAAACAGGCACACCAGCCATGATTAAACAATCGGAGAATCCGATTGTGGCTAAGTTTATCCGGGGAGCGGCCACACTGCCGCCAAGTAAAGGGAGGTCCAATACATGAATACTGAGGCCAAGGTCGGAGCCGTTTCCATTGCCGGCCTCATCTTATTGGCTGGCATGATTGTTTACCTGAGTGGCATCAGCTTTGGTGAGAAAGGGTATCCGGTTCAGGCCGTTTTTGGCCAGGTGAGTGGTCTGAGGCCGGGGAATCTGGTGCGGTATGCCGGCGTGGAAGTGGGCAAGGTCACCAATGTCCGGGTAATTCCTGAGGGGGTGGCGGCCGAGATACTGCTGTTTTCCGGTGTCAAGATACCGTCAGATTCGGCGTTTTCCATTGGCGCCGACGGACTTTTGGGCGAAAAGTTCATCAGCATCACGCCGCCGCGGGAGGTAACCGGTTTTCTGGTTCCGCACGACACAGTATATGGCGAGAATCCGCAAGGCATGGATGAACTGATGGTTTCGGCCAATCAGGTTTTAGCTGAAATTAAAATTCTGGTCCGGGCGCTTAATGACGTGATTGCCGATGACAAGGTCAAGGCAGCGCTAAAAGAGACGGCTTTTAACACCCGGGATATGACTGCCAATCTTAACCGCCTGACAGCAACCCTGGCGACGCTGGCTGAAACGAATCAAGGCGATGTGACGGCAATGGTCGGCAATTTGAAAGCCATGTCGGTCAGCTTGCAACATACGGCCGCCAGGGTGGATACGATGGTTGATGATGTGGATAACAACGGACAGACCGCTAAAGATTTCCGGGAAGCTATTGCCGCCCTGCGGCAAACCAGCGTGCGAGTGGAGAAAATGGCGGCTTCGCTTGAAGGGGTGGTTACTGATCCCGAGACAGCGAAAAACCTTAAAGAAACGCTTAAGAATGCCCGCGACGCCACCAGTAAAGCGAATAAGATGCTCACTAAGGTGAGTGACATTAAAACAGAAGCCGGCATTGAAGCCCTGTATAATCCTGATCAACGCAGATATCAGAACAGTGCAGACATTACAGTGACAACATCGCCGCAGGACTTTGCCGTCATCGGGGTTCATGATATTGGCGAAGACAGCAAACTGAACCTGCAGTTAGGTAAAAGCGGACCGGCGTTCAACCAGCGTTTTGGCATTATTGACGGCAAGGCCGGGGTTGGCGTGGATGCCAAAATCGGTCAGCAGATGCGGATGTCGCTGGACGTATATGATCCCAATGATGTCCGGGTCAAGCTCAGAACCCAATTCCAGGTGGCTCCGGAAACTTTTTTGGTGGGGCAGGCGGATCAGATTAACAGCCGGGATGACAAAACAACCTATGTTGGCATCCGCAGGGAGTTTTAAGCATTTTCTAACGCTTTTAACGTTGACACTGCCACAGGTTGGACATATAATAATAAATAACTGACTGAGTAGTCAAACTCTACTACGTGATAACGTCAAGGAGGTCCTATTTCCATGACAAAATTTACATTAGCCGGTCACCTGGCCAGGCGGGCAGCGGCGTTCATTGCCGGCGGCATGCTTGTGGCGGTTGCGCTCCCAGGTTTTGCCGCGCCGGTTGAGCTCACACTGGACGAAGCAATTACTATGGCCTTAAAAAGCAATCCTGCCATAAAAATGTCGGAAGCCGATCTGGAAAAAGCCGAATGGGATATTAAAGCTGCCAAGGCCGGTAAAGCGCCGTCGGTAACGCTTTCGCACGATTTCAGCCGTTACAAGACGGCTTCAGGTACGACTACAGCTTACGACTTCTCTATGAATACTTGGCGTCCAGTGGCTCATTCCGCATATCTTACTACAAAATATGCAAACAGTGCTACATTGACTCTGCCATTATACACAGGTGGAAAACTTGAAGGCACTATTGAAAAGGCTAAGATTGGCCGTAAAGCTGCGGATTACGGACTGGAGGAAAGCCGGCAGCAGGTTAAACTTAATGCTACCACTGGTTATTACAACATTCTACAAACACGCAATCTCGTTAAGCTGAGTGAGGAATCACTGAGCCAGTTGGAAGCGCATTTGAAAAATGTGGCAGCCCAGTATAATGCCGGTACAGTGGCTAAATCGGACGTATTGCGGTCAGAAGTTGAAAAAGCCAGTGCCGAACAAAGTCTGATCAAGGCCAACAATTCTTATGAACTGGCTGTGTCTAGTTTTAACAATGTGATTGGCCTGCCGCTGGAGACGGAAATTGCTGTCAAAGAAGACTTGAAATATGAGGCCTATGGGCAAAGTCTGGAAGATTGCATTAAGACGGCTCTGTCCAACCGTCCTGATTTAGCACAGGCCAATGCTGCCGTTGAGAGCGCTAAGGCTGATATTAAGGTGGCAAAAAGCGGAAATAAGCTGTCGGTGGCAGCCACAGCCGCGGAAAACTGGTATGATAGTGAGTTTCCTGGTACCGACAAGAATACCTGGACTGTGGGCGTTAGTGCCAGTTATAACCTGTTTGATGCCGGCCTGACCCGGTCCCAGGTGAAAGGTGCTGAGTCGAGCCTCGACAAAGTCAGTGAGCAACTGCGGCAGGCTAAAGATGCCGCCCAACTGGAAGTTCGTCAGGCATATCTTAACATGAAGGAAGCCGAAAAACGGATTGATACCAGCAAGGTGGCTGTAGTCAAAGCCGAAGAGGATTTTAAAATAGCCCAGGTCCGCTATAGCGCCGGTGTCGGCACCAACCTTGACGTTATTGATTCCCAGGTAGCCTTGACTTCAGCTAAGACCGACTATGTCCAGGCTCTTTATGATTACAATTCAAGCCGCGCCAAATTAGATAAAGCTATGGGGCTGGCAGTAGAATAACCGGATGCGTATACAGCTGGGGTTGCTTTGCATTAAGCAGGGCAACCTTTTTCTGTTTAGCGCAATTGCCAGGAATATCATAGAGGAACATAGGCCGGCGGCGTCGAACTAAAATACAAACTAATAGGGCCAAGGGGAGGCGCGTTATGCGGACCAAAGCCATTATTTTAACTATTATAGTGTTCGTGGCAGGCGCGTCTGTATTCGGTTGGTGGTCTGTATACGGACAGACGGTATTTGCCAGGATCGAAAGTACATTGGCCACTGAAATGACCACAGCGCTGGGGACCAGGGTTGATATCGGCCAGGTACAGATGGCTGGTATAACGACAGCTGCTGTCAACGATATAACAATATTTGACAAGCAGGGCCGGGAAATGGCCGTTGTTGAGAAAGCCATAATTGAGTACAGCCTGCTTAGCCTGGTGCGAGGCCAGGCTGCTCTTAGCACTGTGCGGAAGGTCACACTTGCCCGCCCCCGACTGCTGTTGGTAGAGGAAACAGACAATACCTGGAACACTGAGTTTCTTAAACAGGAGACTAAAGACGGCAGTCCGAAGTTTAGCGGTGAAGTCGCTATTGAAGAAGGCGCAGCAGAGATCCGGTCAGCACATGGTAACTGGGATTTCAGTCAGGTTAACGGCCGGCTTGACATCAGCGAAAATCAGGCAATTGTTCTGAATTTAGCAGCAAACCATAATGACTCTCCCTGGCAGCTCCAGGGAACCATTGGCAGTGGAACCAATAATCTGGCGTTAACTATCAAGGCCGATGCGCTTCAGCCCACCGCTTATCAAGGGTTGTTACCCGCCGGCAGTGAGGTTGAATTTACCGCCGGCAAACTGACAAAACTTACCGTTACGCTGGTAAAAGACACTGCCGGCTTACGCTATGCCGGTGAATTTGCCTTACAGGATCTGGCGGCTAAGGTGTCAGAAATGCCTGTCACCGGGGCAAATGGCCAGGTTAGTTTTACCAACAACACTATTTATATATTAGGCGCTAACGCCTTGATCGCCGATCAGCCGGTAACCGCAAGCGGAAAAATCGCTATAGCGGGTGATCTGCCGGTTTTGGATCTTCATATGACTTCGACCGGTTTTGACCCCTCTGTTTTAAACCATAATCTACCCTTTACCGGCAAGGTTGCCTTTTCTGCAGATATTACCGGCATCTCGAACAATCCGATGGTGGCGGCTGAACTTAAAGTAGCCGATGGCAATGTCGCCGGCTACCCGGTGCAGACCGCCAGCGCCAAAGTCAAATTTGCCGATAAGCTGGTACATATTGAGCAGTTAACGGCACATATGGCTGAAGGGCAGGTGCGCGGTCAAGGGGACTATTCTGTTGAAACGCAACAGGTGCAAATTCAACTGGCTGCCACTGATATTCAACTTGCCGCCTTTGCCGGCTTGCCGGTAAGCGCCAGCGGCAGAGGCGATATTAGTCTGACGCTGAGCGGGTATGCCAATGACTGGAATTCTCTGCAGGGTTCGGTAGCCATTACCCTGAAAGACGGCCAGGTAGAAGGAATGCCTTATAGCCAGACGACCGGATTTATTGAGAAAAGCGGCAGCATCCTGAAGATCAGGCATTTTGACATGGTGTTGCCATCGGGTTTGATTATGGCTGCAGGGGAAATACAGGACGACAAGCTGGCCCTAAGAATTGGCGGACAAGGTGTAGAGCTGGCGGAATTTCCTTTTGCTACGCTGAGCGGGTATAGTTTGGCAGGCAATACCAGGTTCCGGGGACAGGTTTCCGGCACAACGGCACAACCTCAGCTCAACATGAACTTTACCAGCGATAATTTTTCCATCAACCAGGAAATCCTGGGGCAAGCCGAAGGTACTATTACCGCTTCGCCTGACAGGGTTTCACTGGAAAAAGTGACCATTGTAAATGGAGCTGCCAGCCATGAACTGGCAGGCAATATACTTCTGGCCGGCAGTAAGCCGGAACTGAATATAACGCTGACAACGCATGCCGCCCGGGCGGAAACCTTTGCCAGGATGCTTTTGCCGGAGCTAAAGCTGACGGGAAATCTGGAACATCAAGTGACGGTAAGCGGTCCGCTGGATGACCTGAACATCCGTGGGACTGTAAGTTTAGCGGAAGGCAGTTTGGCCGGCTATCTTATCGCCCGGGCCGAAGGTACTTACAGTCGGCAGAATGGCATGATAACGGTAGAGAACCTTACCGCTCAGTCGCTGGAAACCACAGTTAAGCTGTCCGGGACGGTTGCTCCGGACCATAGCCTGAACTTTGCCGTAAATGCCGTGAATATCGATGCCTCCAGGCTAAAGGCCGATTATCCTTATCCGGTAGGCGGCATGTTTAATCTGAATGGCCGGATAACAGGCAGTATAGCAAGTCCTAAGGCTACTGGCCTTGTCACCTCGAACGGTATCCTGATTAATGGCCAGGAACTGAAAAATATTTCCGCCAATCTCAGTTACCAGGATGGCCAGGGTGAGATTGCGGCCTTGCGTTTTGCACAGGGAGACGGAACTTTCGAGTTTACCGGCGGGTTTAATATCAACACCCACGATGTTGACGGTAATCTACAGGTTGCCGGCGGTGAACTGGCAGGCTTACTGGCTATCGCCAATGTACCGGACCGGGGGATTCACGGCAAGCTAAACGGTGAGATTGTATTACATGGCAATATAAATAATCCTACAATTTTTTTGCGTGGAGCCATTGCCAACGGAAAAATAAAGAATTATCCGCTGGATAACGTTGACGTAGATGTAGCGCTTGCTAATAAAGTTATTACCATAAATAAATTTATGGCCAAACAGGGCATAGACGGTGTGCTGGTTGCCCAGGGACAGGCGGATTTAAATGGTAAAATAGCACTTGAAGTGGGCGGCCGTTCCATTGATACAGGCATCCTGGCGGCGCTGTTCGATACGTCTGTGGAAACAAAAGGTCAATTCAGCTTTAATGCACAGGCCACCGGGCTGACAGCCGACCCCAATGTAGCGGTATCCTTGGAAGTCGCCAAAGGCAGTATTGCCAATACCGAGTTTGACAATCTGTATGGACTGCTCGTCTTCAATAAGGGCAGTATTCATGTTAATCAGCTGTTTGTGGCGCGTGGTCCTTATAAAGCCAGCGCCTACGGCATTGTACCGCTCCGGGCCTTAAACAGCCAGGGACGAAGCAAGGCCGATATCACCGACACAATGGACTTGAAGCTGCGGCTTGATAATGCCGATTTGAGTATTCTGCCGCTCTTAAGCAAAGAAGTGGCGTGGGCTGCCGGTCCGACTACCGGGGAAATCGATATAGGAGGGACTCTGGCTCAGCCCGTCCTTGACGGCAAGGTCACCGTAACCGATGGTACCATTAAACTTAAGGCTTTGAACGATCCGATTCAAAATGTAGGGGTTGATATTCAATTTAAAGGTGATAAAATAGATGTGAACACGTTTAACGGCAAAATGGGGAGCGGTTCTTATTCGCTTACCGGTTCGGCCAGAGTAAACGGTTTAGCTTTCGACGACTATAATCTCACCCTAACGCTGAATCGTTTGGGGATCAAACACAAATATTATACCGGTCCTATCGACGGTATAGTGACACTAAAGAGTCAAAGCGGCAATCCCAAGTTGTTTGGCCGGCTGACTGTCGACGATGCCACCATCAATATCCCGGCTGTCCCGGAAGGTAATGCCCTTGCTTTTGATGCCGATTTGGATGTTGAATTGGTTATTGGTGACAAAGTTCGCTTCTACAATCCCTATCTTTACGATTTCCGGGCCGACGGCACGGTTAAAATTTCCGGAACCCTGCAAAGACCGGATGCCCAGGGCCGTATTGAAGCGCGGCGCGGCACCGTTAAATACCTGACCAACCGCTTTACGATTGTGAGCGGCAGTGCCGAATTTCCGCAGTACCGCTCTATAGTACCGGTCATTAAGCTGCAGGCGCAGGCAAAACTTTCGCGTACTACAATCAATTTGGCCGTTAACGGACCGGCAACGGCTATGGAGCTCGATCTGACCTCGACGCCAGCTATGAGCCAGCAGGAAATAATATCTTTGTTGACGCTGCGCGGCAGCTATTTTACGAAAAATGATTCTTCCGGAACAAACCGTGACAGCAGTTTTGGCCGGGATGAGTTGGTCAGCTTGCTGGATGCAGGGCTGCAGATGCGGTTTGTTGCCGAAGTAGAAAGCGTTCTGCAAGACGCATTGGGAGTTGATGAGCTGCAACTGGTGCGGTCATCTTTATTTGATAACAGCCGCAGCAGTTCCAAAGATAATGATCAATTCCAGGGATATAATATTCAGATTGGAAAATATCTAACTGATAAATTCTTAATTAGTTATAGCATGGGTCTTGACCAACATGAAAACAGCTTTGGTTTCCGGTATGATCTGACTAAAAATATTGGATTAGGCGGTTCTATTGGCGGCGCATCCAAACGGCAGCTTACTGTTGAGACCCGGTTTGCTTTCTGATTAACGTAAAGGGATTGATAAAATGGTACTCAGTCAATATCTGGCTGAACTGAAAAACATTCGTACACTGGCGCAAGATGAGGAAATAGCGCTGTGGCAGGGTTTTAAGGAGGGCGGTGACCTCGGTTGCCGCCGCCAGCTTATTGAAAGCTACCAGCCGCTTGTTTTTAAAACCGCTATGCGCTGGCGGCTGTCTGAGCCGGCTATGCTGGATATCCTTCAGGAAGGGACAGTCGGACTTATTGAAGCTGTTGAAAACTATGACCACACCCGAGGTGTGGCTTTTAGCCTATTTGCCGTTCACCGCATCCGGGGACGGATCATCAATCATCTGTCAAGCCAGGAAGACAGCCTGCTGTGCATTGACAGCCCGCTTGCCGGACACCGAACCCAGGCTACCATCGCAGATTTGCTTGTTGATGCGAAGCTGGAAGTGGCTGCCCAAGCTGAGCAGAATTTTCTTGTTGAGCAGCTCAAGACAGCCATGGACCGCCTGCCTGCCAAGGAACAGCAGGTATTAAACGGCGTTTATCTCAATGATTGTGAACCTAAGGATCTGGCGGCAAGCATGGAATTAAGCGTGTCTCATATTTATCGTTTACAAAAGCAGGGAATCCGCCGGCTGAGGGGAATGCTGTCCAAACTGATGGGCAACTGGTAGGGAAACCGGCGATAAACGCCCATCTGCTTTGTTGCTCCTGCGAGCGTTCGTTCAGCGTACAAACCACGTACGCCTTCACTCACGTTCTCGTCGCGCCTCGCATCTGGACATTTCTCGCCGGTTTCCGGGGATTAAGGTACGTGTTTTAGCAAACACGCCGCGGTAGGATAATGAGTGAAAAACTGCGTAAACAGGTCAAAATAAGTTGAAATATGTAGTATCGACGGGCTAATCGCGCTATTTGCCCGTTTTTGCATGTTTGTTCATGACCAGAATCTGGCCTCTTCACAGGACTATAATAAGTGTTTATAATAGGGGGTGGTGATTGTGGCGAAATGTAAACAAAATATCAACAAGCACCTTAACTCGGCCCAGCAATGGCTTTCCGAAGCCGAGCAGGCTTTTGACAAGGATAGCGATATTCGCGGTGAGCTCAATCTATTTTTGGCTCAGGCCGAAATCACACGCGCTCAAGAGACCCAGCGTCCCCAGTATTGGCGGCAGCGTTACCCCGTTCTCCGGCATGGCCTGGCCATTAGCCTGGCAGTTATCATTGCCGCCGGCGGGATGACTGCCAGCTATTTATGGGGCATTAGCCGCCACAGCACCTTGAGACCACTTACCATTGAACAACCGGTTCCGGTTGCTGCTAACAATTCCAGTCAGACAGGTACCATTTCCGGGTCAACAATACCAACAGCGGAACATTCTTCGCCGGCAGCGACGCCTGAGGCAAATGCTTCTCAGACTGTCGCCGGGCAAGAACAGGCTATTGCCTCTCAGCAAGTGTCATCACCGGCGGCAGCATCCGCCAAAAGAGCTCCTGCTGAGGCCCGGCAGTCTGCCGAATTACCGTTGAAGCCTGATGAGATTGACAAGCTTATCCGTCTAGCCGGAAAATCTTTACGTGGGCAATAACAAATAAATAAGGAGGTAATGCATGAAGACCATTAAGCAGTGTAAGTTTCTTATTGCAGCAGCAATTGTGTTAAGCATGGCTGTTAGCATTGTCTTGCCGGCTTACGCCGCGGACATTGAAGGCAAGACCGCTACAGCTGTAACAGTCACCGGACTTAATCAGGTTGCCGAGAGTACTGTTATGGGTGTGGTAAAAATACGTCCGGGCGATGCCTTGACAGCTGACAAAGTAAAACAAGACATGCAGGCTATCTATGATTTAGGCTACTTTTTTGACGTAGTCGCCAACTTTACCGAAGTGCCTGAAGGTGTCAAAGTAGTATATACGGTTATGGAGAATCCAAAATTAACCGATATTGTGGTCAAAGGCAACAATAAAGTGCCGGTAGATAAGATTAAAGAATATGTAACTACAGGCAAAGAAGGGATTTTAAATACCAGAACGCTGAATGCCAATGTTCGCTCTATTGAGGATTACTATCATGACCAAGGCTATATTTTAGCCAAGGTGAGTGATGTGGCTATGTCACCGGCCGGAGTGCTGACACTCACTATTAACGAAGGCGTGCTGGAAGGTATTGTTGTCAAAGGCAACGAAAAAACCAAGTCCAATGTTATTACCCGGGAGATGAAAGTTAAACCGGGTGAGGCTTTCAATGTTAAGGACGCCCGTCGCAGTATGCAAAAAGTGTACAACCTGGGTCTCTTTGAAGACGTTAACATGAAGCTTAACCCTGGTAAAGAACCGAACGCCGTTGTCCTGGAAGCCAATGTTGTTGAACAAAAGACCGGTATGTTCTCCATCGGCGGCGGTTATAGCAAGGCCGATGGCATGGTCGGTATTATTGAGGTAGGCGATAACAACTTCAGGGGTACTGGCGACAAAGTTAAGCTGCACTGGGAGTTTGGCGGCGCCAGCGACAGAAACTATGAAGTGAGTTATACAAAGCCTTGGCTGGACAGTAAACAAACTTCACTGAGTTTTAGTGTTTACAACATGACCAATGAATACAGCGACTATAATACCGATGGCAGCCTGAACACCACCTATGACAGAAACAGGAAGGGCTTTGAAGTTACTCTGGGACGTCCGGACGGGGAGTACGCACAAAACTACATTACTCTGAAGAACCGTAAGGACACCTGGGTGGAATGGCAGGATGAAGGCACTGACTACACTAATGATGCAACATACCAGAAAGAAAATTTCGGTTTGACCCGCAGTGTCACATTGACGCGTGTATTTGATTCACGCGACAATGTATACGATCCCAGCGAAGGAACCAGATTGTCGGTGGCAGCTGAGTTCGCCGGCCTGGGCGGTGATTTTGACTTCAATAAATATACTGTTGAGGGCCGTAAGTATTATAAAGTCGGCCACAGCCAGGTAATTGCCGCACGTCTCACCGCCGGTTACGCCACAGGCACCATGCCGGCAAGCGGGAAATTTAATGTGGGCGGCTCCGATACTCTGCGCGGGTATAAGGATGACCAGTTTGAAGGCGATAAGATGCTGGCCGCTTCGGCCGAGTACCGTTTCCCGGTAGCCGGCAAAGTGCAGGGTGTAGTATTTACCGATGTTGCCAATGCCTGGGAAGGGGAAGGGTATAAGCTTAATGACCTCAACTACAGTGTTGGTGTCGGTTTACGCCTGACCACTCCGATCGGTCCTGTTCGTATCGACTACGGTCAGGGCAAAGACGGCGGCCGCGCGCACTTTAGCTTCGGCGGCCAGTTCTAAACAGCTTACTTGACGAGTCAGGCCAACGGCCTGACTCGTTTACTAAAGGGAGGTACACGTCATTATTAGTAATAAACGGCGTTACACTCTGTTGTTATGTGTAATCACCCTGCTGCTGGCCATATGGCCGGTAACCGGCTACACTGCCGGGGAAACCGTGGATAAGGTAAGGGTGTCAATTACAGCTGATGAGCAGCCGCCGGAGAGAGTGGCCAAACGCATGACAGCCAGTATCTCGACTGTGGGTGACCAGATGCTGACAGGGCGAACAGTGGACGATGTTGCGACCAATAGGGCCAATTATGAGAAACTCGTCCGGGAGATATTTGACCGGGTTCTGGTCGGTTATAGCGTAGAGCAGGTACGCATTACACCTGGCGCAACAACTGGCATAGCCGTGACTGTGGCTCCCTGGGGCGATATTATCCATGATGTTTCGCTGGATATTGACACAAGTAGCCTGAATTCGGAACTGATGAATTTAATTAGACAGGACATGGGGAAGATCGAAGAGCAGGTCGCCAACGTATTAATTGGTCTGCCTGTGGATTCCGTAGCCTGGGCAGGTGGTGTTTCCAAGACTGTCATCCGGGAGCTCCTGGAGGATCAACTGCCGGAATTTCGGAGTAATCTGGAAATAACGCCAGGGTCGCATACCAATATCAAACTTACCCTGATTCCCGCAGGGCCGGTTATTGATAATGTTCACCTTGCCCTGCGCTCGCGTACCATCCCCAATATTCTGTTAATGGAAGCCAGTCCGGCGCTACGGGAAAAGGCCGGTATGCTGCGCGGCCTGCCGGTGGCTTTCGTGGAACGGCACAAAGATTATTTTACCAGCCAATTACTGGCGGTGGCTGCCAGGCATCCGTCAGTCGAGAAGTATGGTTTAGTGCTTACTCCGGCCATTAGTCCCGGCGTGGACACACAGATAACACTAAACGCGGAAACCACCAAATACCGGGTTAGTTTAGAAGGAAATCTGGATATGGGCCGCCAGGATGATAATACTTCCGGTAAGCTGCATATTGGCAAGCTGACAGGCAGCAGGGATGAGGCGTTCTTTGAACTCAAATTTTTACCGGATAATTTGTCCTGGAAATTTGAGCCCGGGTGGGGTCATAAATTCATGGCCAATACCATGGGAGGAATACGCTATAGCGTTTCCGACCGGGGTAGTATTCTTTGGCTCAATCATTATGTCGGCGATAACTGGATGTTGCGTTATGAGTATGTGCCTAAAACAGACTACAATGAGTTTGGTGTACGGTACAAGCTGCACGACTTCCTGAGCGCCGAGTATGTGATTACAGATAAAGAAAACTGGCTTCGGCTGGTGGCTAATCTGTAAGACTTGCTGAACGGGTTGCCGCCTGTTATAATTGGTAGATGGAGGAGAAATTTTATTTGCCTGTGGGCGAGAAAGAAGGGGACAAATGTTTAAAGACAAGAAATTCGCAAAATTTGTTGCTGTAGCTGTAGTTGCGGTATTTTTACTGGGAGTATTCGGCCTTGCGGTGTCGCAAAGCGGCACTGGCTACGCCGCTGCTGCCGGCGCTTCATCCAATGTTGGCAAGGTAAACAGGGCTGTTTTGCTTCAACAGCATCCCGATTTAGCCAAAGCGGATGAAACTTTAAAAGCCGAATTTGAGCAAGCCAAAAAAGATTATGAGGCGAAAGCGCCTACTTTAGGGGAAAAAGAACGTCAGGATTACTATAATCAAACCATGCAGCGCCTTGAACTGAAACGCCAGGAACTGTTTGCGCCAATTCAGGATAAAGTGGATGCAGCCATTAAGGCGGTAGCTGACTCGAAAGGGATTGCTGTAGTGTTTGATGTTAATAACGTTGTTTATGGTGGTCAGGATATCACTGACGATGTTATGAAAAAAATTACCGGTAAATAAAGTAATAGTTCCGGTGCATTAAAGAGCCGAGCCGGTTTAGTCTGCGCTCGGCTCAAACCTTAACTAGAGAGGGTGATTTGGTGTTAACTCTTAAATCAACACCAATTAGGTTTCTGGTTACCTTAATGCTTGGCGCCGTCCTCTTAACAGGCTGCAGCCGTTCCCCGTCGGAAACCAAGCCACCCTTGGCATCGCAGGCCGGTGTTATTGACATGGATAAAGCCGCCCAATACCATCCGAAGTACCAGGAGTGGCAAAAATTAAAACAACAGGCTGCCGCTTTACAAGAACAAATAACTGTGGCAGCAGGTAAGACAAACGCAAAAGCGCCTGACCAGGCAATGAATATGGCGGGAAACATGGCAGAGGGCCTTAAAGCCGCCGGTGAGCAGGCCTTTAAAGTTAAAATGGCGGCTAAGCAGCAGGAATTGCAGGCACGCCTGAATGAGAAAGCCAATCAGGTGCATAAGGAGCTTTCTGCACAGCTTAAGACCTATTCCGAACAATTGGACAAAGAATATCAGCCGCAAATATTTAATTTGCAGCTTAAGCTGCAGACTGTCCGCATGGATGAAAAAGAGGCGGCAGAAGTGAAAAAATCCATGGATGAACTCAAAGCAGAACAGGCCGGAAAACTGGCCGCTAAAGAGAAAGAACTTGCAGGTAGCCTGGAAAAGGCTCTATTGCCGGAACAAACTGCCATGGAGCAGGAATTGGCGGCTTATGCCCAGCAACTCAACGCTGAGCTTGAAAGCAGGATTGCCGCCGAATCAACTGCCTTATCGGCAAAACTGACCCAATCCGCCGTTCAGGACCCGGCGCAGCCGGTGGCCGGCGGCCTTGAGCAACAACTGGGCATGAAGCAGCAGGAAATCAAAGTTTTAGAAGAATATATTTGGAATGATATCCGTGACAAGGCTGGCAAAGTGGCTGCCGAACGCGGCTTGGAAATCGTACTGACAGGACACACAGTTAATATTAGTGCTGTTGACATTACCGATGCGGTGATTGCCGCGTTTAAGAAATAATTTGCCTGCGCATACTATAAGCAGCGCAGGTGCACGCAAGAGAACAGTAATTAATGGTTAATGGATTGGAGGATTCGTAATGAACAAACAAATAAGAGTGGCCTTGGTAGTAATATTCGTTTTTGTCGCCGGTCTGACTATGGCTGGCTGTAGCAGCAATCAGGGAGCTATTGGCGTTCTTGATGTAAACAAGGTTATGTCCGATAGTCCCAAGGTTAAACAATTTCAGGATCAACTAAATGCCAAAGGCAAGGAATTGAGCGACCAACTGGAAAAAGACAAAGCCAGCCTTAGCGCTGAAGAATTCCAGAAACGCCAGGAAACTGCTTACGGTGAATTTCTGAAGGTTAAGCAGGACCTGGAAGGCCAGATTGACAGCAATATCAAGCAGGCCATCGAGCAGGTAAGCAAAGAGAAAAAAATGAATGTGGTTCTGTATAAAAACAGCGTGGCGCAGGGCGGTACCGACATAACTGATGATGTAATTAATAAAATGCAATAATCAGGGGGCCGTTTCTGTGAAAATGATGTTAGTTGAGATAGCCTCCCTGATTAACGGGGAAATCGCCGCAGGTGATACAATTGAGATAACCGGCATTACGAATATCGATGATGCCGGTCCGGGTGACATAACCTTCGCTGTTCCACCCCATCTGGAAAAAGCTGCTAGATGCAAGGCTGCCGCAGTAATTATTCCTGATACCGCTGAAGAATTCTCCAAACCGGCTATCCGGGTCACTAATCCCCGGATGGCCTTTACCACGTTACTGAACCTTTTTACGCCTAAGCCCAATGTTAAATCAGGTATACACCCCAGCGCCGTGGTAAACGCAAGCGCCAGGCTGGGAACCAACGTGGCGGTTATGGCTCAGGCAGTAATCGACGATAACGCCGTAATCGGCGATAACACAATTATCTATCCGCATACTTACATTGGCCGTGATGTCGCCATTGGCAGCGATTCCCTCATCTATCCTAACGTGACTATACGGGAAAACTGCCAACTGGGCAAGCGGGTCATCATTCAAAGCGGCGCTGTAATCGGCAGTGACGGGTTCGGCTTCGTCACTGTGGGAGGGAAACATCAAAAGGTGCCTCAGGTTGGCAATGTAATTATCGAAGATGATGTTGAGATTGGCGCCAATACCTGTATTGACCGGGCCACAACCGGCAGTACTCTCGTAAAACGGGGTACAAAAATCGATAATTTCGTGCATTTGGCACACAATGTAGTGGTTGGTGAGGATTGCTTCTTCGTAGCACAGACCGGTATTGCCGGCAGTGCTAAAATCGGCAATAATGTAACATTCGCCGGACAGTCCGGCAGCGCCGGTCATATTACAATTGGAGACAATTGTGTTTTTGCCGCCAGGTCGGCGCCGATCAATGATGTTCCGGCAAAATCCTTTTATGCCGGTTTTCCGGCTCGCCCGCACAGGGAGTGGCTGCGTTCAGAAGCGGCCATGAGCAAGTTGCCTGATCTGGTTAAAAAGATCCGTGAGCTGGAAAAGCGACTGGCTGAAGTGGAAAGACAATAACTTCCTTACGAGGTACTGACAATACCTCGTTTTTTTCTTACTGGAGAAAGGATAAATTGCGTTTGGTATAAGAGTAACAACGGCTTTATACTTTCGCTAAAGCCCGGAGCATACCGTTTTTCCTGAGACCAGAATTTGGCGCAGCTGATTGGCAGGAATTTTGACGCTGAATGAGGAATTTATATTAATTTGTAACCCATATATAAACTAGATTGAGGATAAGAACATGAGAAAAACTATTCTTGCTGCTGCAGTTATGCTTATGACGGCAGTACCTGTATATGCCGCTCCTTCCATTAACGGATCTACCGGCCTCATTAATACCCCCTCGGCAGATGTATTGCGGGAAGGTGAATTTTCCCTGGGCTATCACCACTTGAAAGATGGTGGTGCCGGCAGTTTTAACCTTAGCCTGGGAAATAATCTCGAAATTGGTCTTGCCGGTTTCCGTTATGACAGTGACAGCAACAAAGACAACCAAACACTTTTAAATGCCAAATTTTCCCTTGCGCCGGAGACAGTTCTAACCCCGGGGCTGGCTATTGGTGTGGAAGATATTGGCGGCAAGGACAAACGGACCTTCTACGCGGCCGCGAGCAAGGCGTTGCCTTTCGGCTTCCGGCTGCATGCCGGTGTGGGGGATGGCCGCTATGACGGCGTATTTGCCGCTATTGAAAAGACAATTAATCCGGTCAGCGTTCTGACCGGCAACAATGTTTTCCCGTCTACTACCCTGATTGCTGAATGGGACGGCGACCGTATGAACTACGGGGCCCGTATGTCCATTGTTCCGGGATTAAAATTGGATGCCGGCTGGCGCCATAGCGAAACGTATTTTGGCTTAAGCTACACATACTAGGAGTAGAGAGTTATGCAGTACCACTTAGTTAAGTTTATCAGCAGCCTGGTTTGCCTGCTGCCGGCTAAAGTCAGGCAAGGTATCGGCCGGCTGATTGGCAGCCTGTGCTGGCCTCTGGTTTCGGCGAAAAGGCGGCGGATGGCGA
This sequence comes from Sporomusa aerivorans, assembly GCF_041428895.1. Taxonomy (NCBI): domain Bacteria; kingdom Bacillati; phylum Bacillota; class Negativicutes; order Selenomonadales; family Sporomusaceae; genus Sporomusa; species Sporomusa aerivorans. The sequence goes on along the minus strand of NZ_CP156926.1, from coordinate 4,851,718 downwards.
TAAATAACATCTGCCGGGCGCTTGGCATTGATGAGCGGCAGGCTTACGCCCTTGTCAAAGCAAGTAGCTTGCGTTTTGGGCCAATGTTTATGGAAGTACTCTTTATGCCACGCATTAATAAAGACAACATTGGACAATTTGTGAAGCTTCAAGGCCAGGAACATTTGGCAGCTGCCCTAAAAATGGGACGTGGTGCAGTTTTGGCTACTGCTCACAGTGGCAACTGGGAACTATTGGGCGCCGCGTTGGCTATGCATGGTTTTCCGCTGGTAGCTGTTGTACAGCGTCAGACTAATCCGGCCATGGATAAATTTATAAATGAGTACCGGATCCGCGCCGGCATGCATGTTACCTATAAAACCGGAGTCCGGGAGATGGTGAAGCTGCTTTGCTGCGGCAAAATAATCGGGCTTTTAATGGACCAGGATAATCATAAAGACGGAGTGTTTGTCGAGTTTTTTTCCCGGCTTGCTTCCACCCCGCAGGGTGCGGCCGCATTAGGCCGTTTAAATAATGCTCCCATTGTGCCGGCTTTTATAACGGCCAATCCGGATGGGACGCATACAGCCATTATTCATCCGCCGGTGGTTGTGGAAAAAACTGCCGACCGTGACTCCGATTTGCTTATTACCACCCAGCGTCTTACAAAAATTATTGAAGACCATGTCAGACAGTATCCGCACGAGTGGTTCTGGCTTCATAACCGCTGGAAGACACCTCCGCCTACAGTAAATTAACAAAAAAGATCGCTTCGCTTATGAAGCGATCTTTTTTGTTTTCTGTAATATTAAAATTGGTGACTGAGATAGAGAAATTCCTGTCAGATCTTATGTCAAACTATACTGTAACAAAAGAAAGTATATAAAAATACATAAAAAATGATATACTTATAGACAAGTATGTGATATACGTGCTATAATTGACTGCAGAAATGAGGTGACTGAATCGTTGCTAACAAAAAGCAAAAAGCTACTGCAGTTAATTAAAAACACGTGTAAAGATTCCATTCAACGCGATATACTGGTGCTGATTACCGTCAGCATTGTTGTAGGCTCTTTGTTGGCCACCTCAGTCTCTTTGGCCGCAAATACGTATTTTTCAAAAACACTGTCCAGTCTTGTCGGCGATTATGGGGAATATGACATACTCATTCAGGTAAGGGAAGAAAATCGCGAAGATGCTTTAGTTCAGATCGGCAAAATTGTAAATGATGTTTTTCCGGGAGGAAAAGTTAAAGAAGGTCCCACGATAACCGGAAAAACGCCGTTTTTTGTTGCACTGCCAGACCAGTATAAAACTCAAAAGGTCTATGAGGAACTGACGAAAACCTTTGGTGGAATCCCGGGCGGCGCCAATGTCGGTATTATGACCGATCCACGGCTGACTGTGCGGGGAGTCCCGGAAGGCGCGAAAAACATGTTAATGGAACAGATTGCGCAAATGGAGGGTGTACGGTTTGTCTACCGCGACGGATCGTCGGTGGGGGTGATTTTAAACTCGCTGGAAAAATCGGCAGCTGTCAATACAGCTATAAAATCGGTGCTGAAAGACTACCAGGTAATTGAAGTCAGTTTCCCGGTAGGCAGTGAGCCGGCTAACCCGATAAAGCTGGGAGATTCCATTGCCGAAGCTATGCAGCAGGACCTTCGCCTTGACTATGCCAAAAACGCATCGGTTGACGGTAAAAATGATGATATGACCTATATGGTCAGTACGATGCTCGAGCTTAAACGTTTCCTGCAGGCTTATGCGTCACAGGTAACGCTCAGTACGGCAGCCGGCACGCAGTTAGCCAAAGGGGATACTGTTCTCTTTCAGGGGACTGCGGCTCAGACGCCTTTAGCCGGCGCTCTGCCGGCTAAAGGTAATGTTGTTGTGGAAATAACGGCAACAGGCGCCAATGGTTCCATGCTTGGGCGGATAACCGAGGGAGACGCCGCCTGGCTGGCTAACCCGGGCGGCAGCGCCCAGGGCTACAAACTGGAGAAAAACGCAGTGAGCGGGCAGCAGGTAGCAGCTACGTATAAGAATCCCCGTCAGGAATTGGGCGGGGCGCTAACCGAAACAGGAAAGCTTACCGGCCAGATTCCCGGTTTTGCCCAGGATGCCAGGAGCCTTAGCGCCATTGCGCTTAGTACGCTCGATAGCTACGACAGCGGTATCAGCGCTTTCGAGCAGACCTTAGCCAGCTTACAGGCGGCAGGGGGAACTATTCAGGCGGCAACCAGCGCGCTTGCCGGTATTGATACCAGCAATATCCGCAGCCAGCTTGACAACTCGTCCCGCACGCTCGGCGGCTTATCAAACAGTTTGCAGGTTTTACGGGTGCTTAACGGTGATGTTGGCGCAACCATCAATACACTGAGCGGAGCGCAGCAGAATCTAACCAGCTTAAGTTCAAATCTGGCTCAGCTCGATAATGTGGGGGCCAATGCCCGGCGGGCAAAATCCGCCATTGACAATATTACGGCTAATGGCCGGCATACTCTCGGGACATTGCGGGCCTTTGACGCTGCCGGGGCTAAAAGTACGCTCACCAGTACCAATACCCGTTTAGGGGCACTGCAAGAGATTAATGTGCCGGTGCTTACCGCGCAGATTCAATATCTGGCAGGTGCGGTGCCTAATCTTAAGGATGAGGAAATTAACCATTCTATTAATGTGCTGGATAAATTCATTGCCGGACAGGTAATACCCGGTGCGCGCATTCAGATACTGACTACCAGCAGCATTGATATCAGTGCGGTTGCCCCTGTTGTCCAAAAGCAGGCCGGTCATAACAATATGTCGCTTTACTCTACTGCGCTGGGGGTAATTGAACCTGACCCGCGCGGCGAATTGTACCAGGTACTGACAGAAGTTAAGAGCATATTGGCCGGGATGACGGCGATTATAGTTACTATTCTATTACTGGGACTTGATCACACGGCGGTTATGACAGTAATTCGCCGGCAGCGCTTAAGTGGAAAAGTAGCTGTTACCGGCTGGCGCCGGGTAATGGACAGGCTGACAGTCTCCTTCCGGGCGCCGGAGAGACTTTATGGCATGGGGGTCGGCGCCGTGATGCTGACAGCTATGTTTCTTTTGTCGCATGGCGGTATTCCGTATCTGCCCTGGGTAGGCGTACCTCTCATCGGCGCTGTGTTTGGTCTGTTGGTCGCCTGTTACACCGAGAAGATCAGCCCGATTGCCGCTGAGGAAGTCATGGCCGGCGAAGCACTGGGCCTGTCTGTTGACGAAATTATGCGGGAAATTGTTATTCCCAGCGGACGGCCGGGCCTAATGCAGAAACTGAACCAGCGTAAAGTGAAATTTAAATAGGGACGCGATGCGCCCGATTACTTGAAATAGCAGGGAGGTGAGCTGCAGTGCTTAAAATCCAAAACCTAACAAAGCAATTCGGCAGTCTTGTTGCGGTTAATAACCTGAACCTGTCTGTAGCAAAAGGCGAGACCGTTGTCATCATGGGGCCGTCGGGCTGTGGCAAATCCACCACCATTCGCATGATTAACAGGCTGATTGAGCCTGATAGGGGTTCCGTTTTTGTTGATGGTGTGGATATTACCGGACTGGATGCGAATACTTTAAGAAATATGCGAAAACGTATTGGCTATGTATTCCAGCATTTCAATCTGATTAACCGTCTCAGCGCTATAGAAAATGTCATGCTGGGGCTCGTTATGGGCGGCCAGTCCAAAGAGGCGGCTTATGATAAAGCGCTTGCCGCTCTCGCTAAAGTCGGCATGGAGCAGTTCAAAGAGCACAAACCGGGCCAATTGTCCGGGGGCCAGCAGCAGCGGGTGGGGATAGCCCGGGCGCTGGCTTTCGAGCCTGAACTCATGCTGTGGGATGAGCCTACTGCTTCACTTGACCCCATGCTGGTGCGGGAAGTGCTGGTTGTCATGGAAGAACTGGCTAAATACCGTGCCGCCACCATGCTGGTAGTTACCCATGAAATTGCGTTCGCTCTCCATGTAGCCGACCGCATTGTTTTAATGGAAGAAGGCGGCATTGTTGAGTCAGGCATCCCCAGTCAGGTTTTTGTAAATCCGGTTTCTTCTGTTGGCTGCCAGTATAAAGAACTTATCGAATATCAGCTGAATACCAGCGCCCGTACACTGGCAGGCCAGCATGTAGCATAAATGTCTCCTACTAATCAATACTTGCGTAATTAAACAAATTCCTGTAGAATAAATTGGTATTAGACAATTCAGGAGGAACCTTAATGGAACGCCAAACAACAGTTGCGTCTCGCGTAACTTATACCGGCATTGGTCTGCACTCCGGGCGGGACGTGACAGTTGCCCTTAATCCGGCGCCGGCAGGCAGCGGTATTGTATTTATGCGCACCGATCTGCCCGGTTCGCCGCAAGTGTCGGCTTATGCCGGTAATGTAACCAATACCATGAGGGCAACTACATTGGAGCAAGGTGAGGCCAAAGTTTTTACAGTGGAACATCTTTTGGCCGCATTGCATGCTCTGGGTGTCGATAATTGCCTTATTGAAATTTCATCTGTTGAACCGCCGGTTGGAGATGGCAGCTCACTGCCCTTTACGACGCTGATTGAAGCGGCAGGCGTCAGGCAACTGACCGAACTGCGCCGTTCGCCGGTAGTTGTTAAGGAAACCCTGACGGTGCGTTATCCGGATAAATTTATTACCATTTTACCTTATGACGGATTTCGCATTACCTTTACTTCCATTAACCCGCATCCGCTATTAGGCGTTCAGTTTGGCGACTATGAAATAACTCCTGATGTGTTTGCCCGGGAACTGGCTCCGGCCCGTACTATCGGCTTTATGCACGAAGTCGAGGCCCTTAAGGCACAGGGGCTGGCCTTGGGAGGGAGCCTGGATAATGCAGTTGTATATGATGATGATAAATGCTTAACGCCGCTTAGGTTCCCTGACGAACTTGTTCGGCATAAAATTTTGGATGTAATCGGCGACCTGGCACTTGCTGGCCGCATCCGCGGTCATGTTATTGCCGTAAAATCAAGCCATGCGCTGAATACTGCGCTGGCAAAAGAAATTGTAAAAGCAAGTATGTGATTTATGAGGAGGCGTTTCCCAGTGATTTTATCCGCTACCGAAATTCAAGAAATAATTCCGCACCGTTACCCTATGCTGTTAATTGACCGTATTATTGAACTTGAACCTATGAAGCGGGCGGTAGGTATAAAAAATGTAACAATTAACGAACACTTCTTTTTGGGACATTTTCCCGAGAAACCGGTTATGCCGGGAGTCATTATTCTCGAAGCAATGGCCCAGGTTGGCGGCGTTGCTATGCTGTATCCGGAAGAGTACCGGGGGAAATTAGCCTTTTTTGCCGGCATGGACAGGGTCAAATTCAGAAAACCGGTTACTCCCGGCGATCAGCTCTATATGGTGGCTGAAATTATTAAGCTGCGCGGAATGGTAGGAAAAGTATGGGCGGAAGCCTTTGTTGAGGGGCAGATTGTGGCCGAAGCCGAGTTCCTGTTTGCGCTTACTTCACGATAATAATTGAAAAACAGATATAACCACTGAAAAGTGGCTGATAATTTGCAAATATATGTGTTCACCGGATATTTAGGCTAATTTTGCCTAAATTCCGTGCGCCATTTTTAGACTACCCAGTCGGATTATATTTAGCAAGAAACGACACATGATACCTGCTTACAAGTTCTAATTTAGTGGGGAGTTGATTAAACTATGAAACCGGAAACGGTTGTAATACCATTACGCAAAATACACGAAACTGCAGTTGTGCATCCCAATGCCCGCATCGGCAAAGATGTGGAAATTGGACCATATGCTGTCATTGGCGAAAATGTTCTCATCGGGGATGGAACTCAGATCGGGGCACACGTAGTTATCGACGGTTGGACCAGCATTGGCAAAAATTGTGTGATTTATCCCAGTGTGTCAATCGGTACCGAACCGCAGGATTTGAAATTCCGTGGTGAGAAAAGCTATGTTTTTATAGGTGATAGTACTAAAATTCGTGAATTTACAACAATTAACCGTGCTACCGGTGAAGGCGAAGAAACCCGGGTCGGCAGTAATTGTCTTCTCCAGGCATACACGCATGTGGCGCATAATTGTGTTGTCGGCAATCATGTCATTATGTCAAATGCTGCAACGCTGGCCGGGCATGTGGTTGTGGAAGACCGGGCGGTTATTGGCGGTTTGTCCGGTGTGCACCAATTTGTGAAAATTGGCCGCAATGCCATGATTGGCGGCGCTTCGAAGGTGGTTCAGGATGTTCCGCCGTTCGTTATTGTTGACGGCCATCCGGCTAAGGTTTGCGGCCTCAATAATGTAGGTCTGTCCCGTGCCGGCATGAGTGAAGGCACTCGCCGCAACCTCAAAAAAGCCTACCGGATTTTGTACCGTTCCGGCTTAACCTTAGCGCAGGCGATTGCCGTCATGGAACAGGAACTGGATTCCTGTGAGGAAATTGAGCACATGATGCGGTTTCTCCGCAATGCTGAGCGCGGAATTTGCCGTGGACGCAAGGATATTGACGAATAACGTATAGCCTGGCTTTGCCCGGCAAAACCTACAATATATTATCTTGTGCTTGACGCGGCCAGGCCGCGTCAAGCTACATAAGGTGGGAACCAGTATGAATACAATCGGACTTATTGCCGGTATTGGCCGGTTGCCAGTCGAATTTGCCCGTGCCGCCTGCGGCATGGGCTTTGCCGTGATAGCTATCGGTGTTGCGCCGGGTGTGGACGAGGAATTGAGCCGGACGGCGAATAAATATCATGCTGTCGGCTTAGGTGAACTTGATAAGCTTATTGCAATCCTCAAGCAGGAAAGCGTGCAGAAAGTTACAATGCTCGGTAAGGTCACCAAGGAACATTTGTTTAGCGGGGCGGCCCGGCCTGATGCGCGCATGCAGCGGCTGTTAGCCGGTTTGCCGGACTTAAATGACGATACTGTCATGCTGGCTTTAGTACGTGAATTTGCCGGCGAAGGTATCGGGGTTCTGGATCAGACCGAGTTTATCCGTCAACTGCTGCCGGCGGCGGGAGTGCTTACCGAACGTCAGCCGTCAGAAGAAGAAGTGGCCGACATGAAATTTGGCCTGGATATGGCGCGGAAAATAGGCGGGCTGGATATTGGACAAACTGTGGTTGTGAAACAAAAAGCCGTTATGGCAGTTGAGGCTATCGAAGGAACCGATGCCTGCATCCGGCGCGGTGGCCAGCTGGGCCGAGGCAAGGTCATTGTTGCCAAAGCCGCCAAGCCTAATCAGGATGTGCGGTTTGATGTGCCAAGTGTGGGGCCTGACACCCTAAAAGCAATGATCGAAGCCAATGCGGCTGCACTGGTGATAGAAGCCGGCAAGACCTTGCTGGTGGACAGGCAAAAGGTAATCGAACTGGCCGACAGTCATGAGATATGTATTACTGTAATGTAATCTGAGACTTCCGGAGGATACTATGAAAATTATGCTCTCAGTCGGCGAAGCATCTGGTGATTTGCACGGCGCCAGCGTAGCCAACGCACTGAAACTTTTGCAGCCGGATATCGAACTTTTTGGGATGGGTGGCCAGGCCATGCGCTCTGCCGGTGTGAATATCGTATATGACATAGCCGGTTTGGGTGTAATTGGCTTTGTGGAAGTAATCAAGAACCTCGGTAAATTATTCGAACTGAGAGATAATCTGGCTGCGCTAATGGATCAGGAACGTCCTGATGTCCTTGTGATTATCGACTATCCGGAGTTCAACATACGTCTGGCTAAGATTGCCAAGGCTAAAGGCATCCCGGTAGTGTCTTATATTAGTCCCTCCGCTTGGGCCTGGCGACGCGGACGGGCCAAAGAAGTGGCCGAAACGGTGAACCGGATTGCGGCTATTTTCCCCTTTGAAGCCGAAGTCTATCAGGCTGCGGGCGCCAATGTAACCTTTGTCGGCCATCCGCTGGTCGACATTGTGAAGCCTGACATGGCCAAAGAAGCGGCTTATCGGTATTTTGGTGCCAGGCCGGACAAGCCGGTAGTGCTCTTAATGCCAGGCAGCCGCCAGCAGGAAATCAGCACGCTGCTGCCAGACATGCTGGCAGCTTGCCAGTTGATTGACAAAGAGGTACCTGGATGTCAATTTTTCTTACCGGTTGCTTCGACAATTTCCCGGGAAATGTTACAAAGTATTATCGCTGGCTATACTATAGAGGTTACGTTGACAGCAGAACATACCTATGACTTAATGGGGATAGCCAATGCCGTCATTGCCGCTTCCGGTACAGCGACACTGGAAACTTCCCTCATGGGGGCGCCTACTGTTATCATTTACAGGGTAAATACTCTAACATATTTTCTCGGAAAACTCCTGGTGAAAATACCGGACATCGGCTTGCCTAACATTGTGGCTGGCCGGCGGATTTTGCCGGAGTTGATTCAGGATGCAGCCAGCCCTGAAGCAATTGCAGCGGAAACAATTACATTGCTTACCGATATGCCGGTTCGGGAAAAGGTGCTTGCAGACTTAGCCGAAATAAAGGAAAAACTGGGGCAAACCGGTGCGGTGAAAAGGGTTGCGGAAGTTATTCTGGAAGTAGCCCGTGGATAACCTTAAAGGAAAAAGCAACTTTCTTAACAATACGTGAGGTACTTTAATGAAACTCTACTTGCGTTTATTAAACTATATAAAGCCGTATCTGCCCCGGTTTATTCTGGCAGTAGTTTGTATTGTGGTAGCGACTGCAGGTAATCTGTTCATTCCCTGGATTATACAGAATGTAATTGATGATGTTCTGGCTGCCAAAGATATGCAGATGCTCAATCTGATTGCTGTTGGCATTGTCGTCGTATTTTTGTTGCGCGGCATTTTCTTTTTTGGCCAGACTTATTTGATGTCCTATATTGGCCAAAAAGTAGTCATTGACATTCGCGAGGCAGTATACCGCCATTTGCAGCGTTTATCCCTTTCCTATTATGAGAAACGTCAGACAGGCAGTATCATGAGTTACGTTACTAATGATGTAGGCGTCCTGCAGAATGCGCTTGTGGAAAGTATTATTGAGCTGGTTACCGAATCTGCGGTACTCATCGGCTCGATGGCTGCCATGTTCTATATCCACTGGAAGCTTTCCCTGCTGACATTCATTACCTTGCCGCTGGTTGCTCAGGCTATCAGCATATTTGGCAAGCGGCTACGAAATGCCAGCCGCATTACCCAGGAACGGGCCGCCGACATTACGTCAGTATTGCAGGAAACTATCTCGGCCGTAAGGGTTATCAAGTCCTTTGTGCGGGAAGATTATGAAATAGGCCGTTTTAATAAAGAAAACTACTATAATTTCCGGGCCCAGATGAAGACAGCGCAACTGACTGCTACGTTAACGCCTATTATCGAATTTTTGGGAGCTATTGGCGTTACCATCATCATTTGGTATGGTGGACGCGAAGTTATCAACGGCGACCTGACCGCCGGGGCGTTGATCGCCTTTTTGATTTATGTTGTAAATATTACCAATCCGATTAAACGGCTTAGCCGTGTCTATGCCAATATTCAAAGGGCGCTGGCGGCTGCACAGCGGGTTTTCGATGTTCTGGATACTGAACCGGAAATTCAAGATCTGCCCGACGCCGTTGATTTACCGGCGATTACCGGACGTTTAACCTTCGAACAGGTGGATTTTTCTTATAAGCCTGGCGAACTGGCGCTTAAAGAGTTGTCGCTGGTGGCTGAACCCGGGCAAATGCTTGCCATTGTCGGCCCCAGTGGAGCCGGCAAGACAACGATTGCCAATCTGATTCCCCGGTTTTATGATCCGCTGCAGGGCCGCATTACGATTGACGGCTATGATGTTAAAACTGTTACATTAAAATCGTTGCGTGAGCAAATTGGTATTGTGCCGCAGGAAACCGTTCTTTTCAACGGCACGGTCTATGAAAATATACTATACGGTAACCTGGATGCTACAGAACAAGAGATCATTGTCGCCGCCAAGGCTGCCAATGCGCATGAGTTTATCCAGGCCATGCCGGAAGGCTACGCTACACAAATCGGTGAACGCGGCTCCAAACTGTCAGGCGGCCAAAGGCAACGTATTGCTATTGCCAGAGCCATTTTAAAAGATCCGCGTGTGCTTATTTTAGATGAGGCTACCTCTGCCCTGGATACCGAGAGTGAGAAGTTGGTGCAAGAAGCACTTGACAAGCTTATGGTCGGCCGTACATCCTTTGTGATTGCCCACCGCCTGTCAACCGTGCAGCGGGCCGATCTCATTATTGTAATGGAGAAGGGGCGCATTGTCGAACAGGGTACTCACCACGAACTAATAGCCGCCCGCGGCCTGTACAGTAAGCTGTACCAGGTTCAGTTTGCGGACAAGTAAGCATATACTTGTTGGAATTTCAATAAAGAGGTAGCGATATGTATCTTATTTACAACATCCTGGCCGTGCTGCTCGTCATTCTGGCCTTGCCGGTATTTGCGGTCCGCATGATCCGGGAAGAAGGTTTTACCGAACGGTTGAAGCAAAGCCTTGGCTGGCTGCCGTCGGCGACAGTTGACAGACTGTCCGGCAAGGCGCCAATCTGGCTGCATGCGGCCTCGGTTGGTGAGATTGTTGCTGCGAGCCCGATCGTCAGAGAAATACGGCGTGAGCTTCCCGGAATACCCATCATGGTGTCGGCTGTGACCGCGACCGGGTATGATATGGCTAAACGTATTATTCCGGAGGCTGATGGTGTGATTTTCTTTCCTCTGGACCTGCCGTTTCTCAGCCGGGCTGTGATTACCAAAATACGCCCAAGAATATTTTTGCTTGTTGAAACAGAGTTATGGCCGAATTTCTTAAAGGCTGCCAAAACCTTGAGAATTCCGGTTATGATGGTAAACGGGAGAATCAGTGAAAAGAGTCTTGGCCGTTATTCCTATTTCAGGACAGTACTCAAAGATATGCTTGCTACCATTGTGAAATTTTGTATGCAATCTTCGATCGATGCCCAATATATTATCCAGCTTGGGGCCGATACAGACAAGGTGTTCGTGACCGGCAACACAAAGTTTGATCAGAGTTATACCGAACTGACCACAGACCAGAAACGGTTACTGTCCCGGGAGCTAAAATTACGTGATTCCGGCCGCGTTATTGTTGCCGGCAGTACGCATAAAGGCGAAGAAGAGCTATTGTTTAACGCTTTTCGCCAGATAACTGGTGAATGTCCCAACACTCAACTTATTATTGCTCCCCGCGATATTCTGCGGGCCGATGAATTGGTCGAACTCGCAGCAAAATGCCGGTTTACGGCTGTTCGCCGGACTAAGCTGTTGTCGCAGCAATCTCCCCAGCAGCCGGACATGATTATTGTGGATACAATTGGTGAACTAGGCAAGATTTATGGCATGGCCGATATTGTCTATGTCGGGGGCAGTCTTGTGCCTCATGGCGGACATAATATTTTGGAACCTGCCGCCCATGGAAAACCTATTTTGGTCGGACCGCATATGTTTAATTTTAAAGATACCTACGCCATGCTGAGCGAACGGCAGGCCTGCATTACTGTGAGCGATAGCGCCGATTTGGCGCAGACGCTCTTAAACCTGCTAAATAATCCGGAACTGCTTAATAAAATGGGGCAAGAGGCCCTGCTGATAATCAATGAAAATCAGGGCGCGTCCCATAAAAGCGCCCTGTATGTCAAAGAAGTATTACAGAGTTATGTACCGGTTCAAAATCACTAAAAGATCAAGGCGAAAAGGCGGAAACCGTATGATGCGACAGCGTGAAGCGCTACAAGTATATCTATATAAATTAGTACACGGCGAAAAGCATGGTCTTCTGGCATCCGTGCTGCTGGTTGTACTCCGCGCTATGTCCTTTGTCTACGGACTTGGAGTCACTATTAAACTCGGGATGTATCGCCTGGGTATTTTGGAATCCCATAAACTACCCTGTAAAGTCATTAGTCTGGGTAATATCACAGTGGGGGGGACCGGCAAGACGCCGACTGCCCAGCGCTTGGCCGCTATTATCCGGGACATGGGTTACCGGGTCGTTATCCTAAACAGAGGTTACCGTGCCGATTGGAAGGGCGAGGTAGGCTTGGTTTCCGACGGGCGTAAAATATATATGACCGTGAACGAAGCCGGCGATGAAGCCTACCTGCTGGCCAAAAGTCTGCCCGGGGTACCGGTAATCATCGGCCGTAACCGTTATATCACCGGTAGTTATGCCGTCGATAAACTCCGGGCGGAAGTGATTATTCTGGACGATGCTTTCCAGCACTGGCAGCTTAAACGTGATCTTGATATTGTCCTCATTGATGCGCTCAATGTTTTCGGCAACAACTTTTTATTGCCGCGCGGCACTTTGCGCGAGCCGCTTAATAATTTGAACAGGGCTAACGCGTTTTTGTTAACAAAAGTGGATCAGGCCACCGGCAATGCCAGGGAGACTATCCGGGATACTCTGGCAAAATATAACAATCAGGCGCTTGTTGTGGAAAGCACGCATACGCCGCGCTGTTTCATTGAGATCGAAGAGTGGTATAAAGGTGTCCGGCCGGATACTGTTCCGCTGGACGCTATCAAAGACCGCTCTGTTTTGCCGTTCTCGGCTATTGGCAATCCATCCTCTTTTGAAAAAACGATTACTGATTTAGGCGGCAAGGTGGTTGAGGCCGTGCGGTATCCTGATCATCACGACTATACCATGGCCGAGATGCAGGAAATTATGCAGAAAGCCGTTGATAATAACGTATGTGCGCTGATTACGACCGATAAAGATGCTGTAAAAATACCGTCAGAATTCATTCATTCCGAACGGCCTTTGCCGGTTTATGTTTTATCAATTGAAGTTTGGTTTCATGACGGTTATGAGGAACTAATGGATATGATAAAAGAAGTAACTGGGGCGTGTTCCTAATATGGGGGTATTTGAAATGAATATTTTGTGTGTAATTCCTGCCCGCTACTCCTCAACACGGTTGCCGGGTAAGCCGTTGGCAATGATTGACGGCAAGCCCATGATTCAGCATGTATATGAACGGGCCAGGCAGGCGAACCGTCCTGGTGCGGTGCTGGTGGCTACCGACCATGAACTGGTTCACAGCGCTGTTGTCGATTTTGGCGGTGAAGTAATCATGACATCGCCCGATCATCCGACCGGCACCGACCGACTGGCCGAGGTTGCCAGGCAATATCCTGAAGCGGATATCATTATTAATGTTCAGGGGGATGAGCCGCTCATCGCGCCTGAAGTCATTGATCTTTTGGCCGGGGCTTTTGACGGTAAGCCTGAACTGCAAATGGCCACGTTGATGACAGAAATGGATAAAAGTGAATACAATCTGGCGAGTGCTGTCAAAGTGATCACAAATCTGGATGGTTATGCGCTATATTTTTCCCGGTCGCTGATCCCCTTTCCCCGTAATAGCAAGTTGCCGGGAGGTCCGTTACCGGTCTATAAGCATATCGGCATTTATGCATACCGGCGTGATTTTTTACTTAAGTATGCTGTTTTGCCGCCGACACCCCTGGAGTTAACGGAATCTCTGGAACAGCTAAGAGCCCTGGAGCATGGGTATAAGATCAAAGTACTAAAAACCGATTTCAAATCTATCGGGGTAGATACACCGGAAGAACTGGAAAGAGTCAACGAATATTTCAAAAAGATGAAAAAATAAAAATATAAATCAGGAGGTTGATCCTATGCATACAGTCCAAATTCAAAACATTACCGTAGGTGCTGAGCACCCCATCGTCCTGATTGCCGGACCTTGCGTTATTGAAGAACCGGAACGTACTCTCAAAATTGGCCGGGCTGTCAAAGAGATCGCCGACCGGCTAAACATTCCCTATATTTTCAAAGCCTCATATGATAAGGCCAACCGTTCCTCCTACAATTCTTTCCGGGGGCCCGGCCTTAAGGAAGGGCTGAGTATTCTGGCACACATCAAGAAAGAACTGGGAGTGCCGGTAATCAGCGACATTCATTGTGTGACTCAGATTGATGCGGCCGCCGAAGTGCTTGACGTGTTGCAGATACCTGCCTTTTTATGCCGGCAGACTGACCTTGTGTATCAGGCAGCGCGAACCGGTAAGGCAATCAATGTAAAAAAAGGTCAGTTTCTGGCGCCGTTGGATATGAAAAATGTCATTGCCAAAATTGAGGAAGCCGGCAATCATAACATTTTACTGACCGAGCGTGGCGCAACTTTCGGCTATAACAACCTGGTGGTAGATTTTAGAGCGTTGCCTATTATGCGCTCACTGGGTTATCCGGTTGTATTTGATGCAACCCATAGTGTTCAGTTGCCCGGCGGAGCCGGAACAAGCTCGGGCGGGCAGCGTGAATTTGTGCCTTATCTGACCAGATCGGCGGTGGCTGCCGGCGTCGACATGCTGTTCATGGAAGTTCACGATAATCCGCCGGAAGGCAAGTCTGATGCCTGCAATATGCTGTATGTAGATAAACTAGAAGAGCTTTTAAAAGACGTTCTGGCAATCGACAGTGTTGTCCGGAAATATAAATAGAACCTTCAAGGAGGTATTCTAATGACTATTGAGCATGCTCGCGCCTGTCTGGAACTGGAGGCTGACGCCATCCGGGCGTTAATTCCCCGGATTAATGATCAGTTCGCGGTTGCTATGCAGATGATTTTGAAATGCTCGGGCCGGGTCATTGTTACCGGTATGGGCAAATCGGGCCTTATTGGCAAAAAAATAGCCGCAACCCTGGCCAGCACCGGTACGCCGGCCTTTTTTCTTCATCCGGCAGAGGGTATCCATGGGGATTTGGGTATGGTTACGGCCAGTGATATTGTTCTGGCAATTTCCAATAGCGGTGAAACAAACGAAGTGATTAGTCTTTTGCCGACACTAAAGCGTATCGGCTGTTCCATCATAGCTATGACCGGGCGTGGCCAGTCCACTCTGGCGAAAAATGCGGACGCCTATATCGACGTTGGCGTGGAAAAAGAAGCCTGCCCGCTCGGGCTAGCGCCAACTGCCAGCACCACAGCCACGCTGGCGATGGGGGATGCCCTGGCCGTTGCCTTACTGTCGGCGCGTAACTTTACCCCGGAAGAATTTGCTTTATACCATCCGGGTGGTTCTCTCGGTCGCAAATTGCTGCTTACCGTGGAGAATGTAATGCACGGAGCCGGTGATATGCCGGTGGTTACCCCGGACAAAACGGTAAAAGAGGCATTATTTACCATTACTGCACAGGGGCTGGGGGCGGTACTCGTTGTTGAGACGCTGGAGAGCATGTTGCTGGTGGGACTCTTGACTGACGGCGATATTCGCCGCAGTCTGGAAAAAGGCCATGATTTCCTCGACAAACCTGTCGCCCTGCTGATGACAAGTAACCCGCGCACCGTTACCAAAGACAAGCTGGCCGCGCATGCGTTAAGCATAATGGAGAAAAATAAACCCCGTCCGATAACTCTGCTGCCAGTAGTTGACAGCAATTTTCGGGCAATTGGTATCATTCACCTTACTGACTTATTGCGTCAAGGAGTGGTATAATGTATAGTGACTCTTGCGCGAAAAAAGTCAAAATGATCATTCTGGATGTCGACGGCGTTCTGACTGCCGGTCATATTATCTTCAGCCAGGAAGGCGAGGCCCTGAAAGCATTTCATTGTCAGGACGGTATGGGAATTTCCCTTGCCCATAAGGCCGGGCTAAAAACAGCTATCATTACCGGGCGCGAGAGTGAGATTGTGCGTCGCCGTGGCGCCGAACTTAAAATAGGCGATGTGTATCAAGGGGCTGTGGATAAAGTCACCGCCTTATATGAACTCATGGAAAAGCATTCACTCACGTTAGACCAGTTGGCCTATGTCGGCGATGATATCAACGATCTGCCCGTTCTGGTACAGGTTGGCTTGCCTTGCGCAGTTGCCAATGCCGTGCCTGAGGTGAAGGCGGTGGCCAAATATATTGCCGCCCGCCAGGGCGGGGATGGCGGAGTCAGGGATATTGTTGAATATATCTTGAAAACGCAAGGTGCATGGGATAGAATTATTGCCGAGTATATAAGTTCGAAGCGATTTATAGTCAAGCAGTAACCTGCCGGGAAGGAACAGACCTATGGCGAATAAGTGGCAATGGCAATATCATATGTGGAAACTGGCCGGCCGCTTCGTGTGCCTGCTGCCGCATTCAATAATACTTTCCGCCGGCGGAATGCTGGGCCGCCTGTATTACCGGGTAGCCGTCAAGCAGCGCCGGCGTGCTCTCGAACAAATTCAGGAACGCCTGGACCTGTCTCTGGCTGAGGCGGAAAAAATCATCCGAAAATCTTTTATTAAGCTGGGGCAGACTTTTCTCGAAGTTCTGCAAATGCCGGCCTTGAACAAAGAAAACATTAAACAGTATATCACTCTGGAAAATCGTCACTATCTTGCCGATGCCCTGGCTGAGCAAAAAGGAGTTGTTTTTTTGACAGGTCATCTTGGCAACTGGGAATGGTTTGGCGCGGCGCTGGCTCTTGACGGTTTTCCGGTGGCTGATATTGTAAAGCGTCAGCCCAATGACCAGCATACCCGCATATTGAATGAGCAGCGGCAGCTGTTTGGCATTGAAATATTTGCCAGCGGTACCAATGAAATATTCGGAGCCGCCAAGGCCTTAAAAAAAGGAAAAATGCTGGCTTTCTTTGCGGATCAGGATGCAGGGTATGATGGCGTATTTGTCGATTTTTTGGGCAAGCCTGCGGCGACACCTTTGGGCCCGGCTATGTTTGCCCGTAAATTTAAATCACCGGTTGTACCGGGGTTTATTGGCCGCAAGCCGGATGGCACCCATCGTATTATTTTACAGCCGCCTATTTACTATGAAGATACCGGCGACCCGGATGCCGATTTGTATAAATTAACTGAACGCATGACCAAGATTATTGAAACTGCAGTCAGGGAATATCCTGATGAATGGGTGTGGTTTAAAAAGCGCTGGAATACGGAGGTGAAGTCTTCTTGACAAAAAATAAAAATATCGGGCTTGCCTTGGCAGTCTTAATTGTGGCGGGAGGACTTTACTACCTGCTGTGGGGGGCAGCTTCCCGGGATTCGGCTGAAAACCCAGAGGCTGTTCCGACCCAGGTTAATACCCGGATTACCTTTGCCGGCAGTTCGATTGTTGAGGAAAAGGACGGGAAAAAACTGTGGGAATTGAAAGCAGATACCATTGAGACGGATATTGACGGAAAAACAGCGTACCTTAAGAACCTGCAAGGTACACTTTACCAGGATAAAGGCGGTAAGGTTGACCTTCTAGCCCTGCAAGCCCAGGTGGATATGAAGACGCATGACATTACCATGCAAGGGGATGTCAAGGCTACTTCCAGTGATGGCGCCGTATTTACGGCTCCTGAGGCCCGCTGGGAGGGAGTCCCGAAAAGTTTCAGCGGGACAGGGGGCGTTACTTTGACCCGCAACAATACTGTTATTACCGGCGATACAATTAAAACAGATGAGAAGCTGGAAAAGGTCAGAGTTTCCGGTAATGCCAGGGTAATTACGGGAGGGGAAAAATAAATGAGAAAGAATACTATTATGCGGGGTGCATTAGCCGCAATGATTGCCGCCATACTTGCGGGAACCAGCGGCCTGGTTTCTCTGGCTGCGCCGCAGTCGGCCGGCAAAACCCCTGTTGAAATTGTAGCTGATTCGATTGACTATGATGCCGCTACCGGCATCATGAACGCCAACGGAACAGTCCGTATTACCCAGGGGGAGGCCGTTATGACTGGCGCAAGGGCCCAGTATGATACCAAAAAGCAGGAAGGGCACCTTACCGGCGGGGTAAATGCGGTGAATCAGGATACCACTTTGAATGCCGCCGAAATACAGACTTACAACAACAACACCCACCTTATCGCCGTTGGGGATGCCATACTGACAAAAGGTGACAAGCGTCTTAGCGGGCCTACGGTAGAATATTTTGCTGACAAGCAATATGCGCTGGTACCGGAACGCGGCAAAATCGAAATGCCGGACGGTACTATGACAGCCGATAAGATTGAAGCCTTTATCCAGGAAAATCGCGCTGTCGGCACAGGTTCGGTTCATATTGTAAGTGAAGCGCGTAAGCTGGATGCCACTTCAAATACAGCCACCTACTATGGTGAGCCCAAAGGTCAGAGCAAGGTCATTTTAAGCGGCAATGCGTATGCAGTGCAGGATGGCAACATTCTGACAGGAGATACACTAACCCTCAGATTGGATGAAAAAGCTATGGACGCCCAGGGAGGACGGACAAGACTGGTCATTACTCCGCAATAAACTTTTACTATTAGCGAGGATGTTTACGATATGTACATCGAAACCCGCGATCTGATAAAGACATTTAAAACACGTAATGTAGTCAACGGCGTCAGCCTACGGGTTGACCAGGGACAAATCGTTGGCCTTCTGGGGGCTAACGGCGCCGGGAAGACAACTACTTTTTACATGATTGTCGGCCTGGAACGCCCCAACAGCGGCCAGATTTTTATAAATGGCGAAGAAATAACCCATATGCCCATGTATAAACGTTCCCGTTACGGTATCGGTTATTTGCCGCAGGAAGCATCGATTTTTCGCAAACTGTCGGTTGAAGATAATATAATGGCCATTTTGGAAACCACCAAACTGTCCAGTTCCGAAGCTAAAGATAAAATGGAAAGTTTGCTGGAGGAATTTCACGTAACGCACGTGCGTGAACGCAAAGGCTCAGAACTTTCCGGCGGCGAACGCCGGCGGGTGGAAATTGCCAGAGCTTTAGCCACCGACCCCAGTTTTATTCTGCTGGATGAGCCTTTTGCCGGCGTGGACCCCATTGCCGTTGCCGATATTCAGGCCATTATCAGTTATCTTAAGCAGCGCGGCATTGGCGTGCTCATTACCGACCACAATGTCAGGGAAACTTTGAGCATTGTTGATAAAGCCTATATTCTTAACGAGGGTCAAATCCTGATTGATGGTGACAGTGATACTATCGCCAACAGCGAAGTAGCCAAAAAGTACTATCTCGGCCACAACTTCAGCCTGTAAGGAGAATTGCATGCGTATACTCGACAAATATATCCTCAAGGAGCTGCTGGGGCCGTTTTTCTTCGGTATTGCCGCTTTTTCCAGTGTTTTTATCGGGACCAGCACATTGTTTAGAATTGCTCAATATGTAACCAAATATGGCGCACCAATTTCAACGGTTATCAAGCTGTTTTTTTACAGTTTGCCGGGAATCGTGGTTTTAACTTTCCCGATGTCCATGCTGTTGGCTTCGTTATTGGCTTTTGGCCGGCTGTCCGGTTCCAGCGAAGTAACAGCCATGCGCTCAGGAGGCCTTAGCTTTTTCCGGCTGACGGTGCCTGTTATGATAACGGCTTTTGTTGTCAGCATGGCCGCCATTGTTCTCAACGAGGAAGTAGTTCCGGCGGCTAACGCCGGTTATAGTTACATTGTGCGCTACGAGATAGAAAAAAATTCCCGGCCCAAATCGCAAGAACACATTATCGTCAAGGATATAAAAGACGGCCAGATTGAACGGCTGACCTACGCCCAGAACTTTATGGCCGACACCAACACCTTGAGTAAGGTCTCTATTCAGGAATTTGAAGGCGGACGGCTGGTCAGAGTGGAAAATGCCGAGACTGCCGTATGGGAAACCGACAAGTGGACTATGTACAATGGCGCAATCACCGATATTACCGAGGAAGGGCAGACAAGCCATGTGCTTAAATTTGCCAAGCAGATAATGCCGATTAATAAAAACCCGGACAGCATCTCCCGTGAGCAGAAAAAACCGGATGAGATGTCCATGAAAGAACTTAAACAAACCATCGCTGTTCTTAAGCAGGAATATGCCAAAACCAGTAACTATGAAGTTGAACTCTATCAGCGGGTTTCAATCCCGATGGCCAGCTTTGTTTTCGCCCTGATCGGCACGCCGCTTGGCTTATCGCCTAACCGGTCGAGTTCATCAATCGGTCTTGGTCTCAGTATCATTATCATTTTCATGTATTATGCCGTCCTGACGGTCTCCGGCGCTTTGGGCCAGGGTGGCGCCATCCCGCCGCTGGTGGCGGCCTGGCTGCCCAACATAGCCGGTACGGTTGTCGGCATATATTTGATTTATAAAGCGTCGCGTTAACCAAAACGCTGTATCCTTAGAGAGGAGGGATATCATGTATGGGTTAGCTCTTATTGCCATTATTGCTGTTATGGGGGGCGCTATTGCCTATATCGGCGACAAGCTTGGCACAAAGGTAGGAAAAAAGAAGCTGAGCATTTTCGGTCTCAGACCTAAACACACTTCGATTATTGTTACCATTGTTACCGGCATTCTGATTTCGGCCGCGACCTTAGGCTTAATGACTGCAGTATCCTGGGATGTCCGGACAGCACTATTCGGCATGGAAGAGCTAAAGGCTGAACTGATATCTCTTAATGACGAAGTTGACTCTAGAACCAAAGAGCTTGAACAAAGCCGGGCCTCCTTGGAGACCAAAAATGCCGAATATGCGGCAGTTACGCAAAAAGTTAAAGAGACTGCCGACCGACTGACAAAAATAATGGCGGAATTGGCGACAGTAACAAGCCAGCGCGACCAGGCGGCTACCGCCTTAAGCAGTCTGCAGTCCGACTATGCCCTGGCGCAGAGAGATCTGACGTCCTACCAAAAAAGTATTAAAACCCTGCAGGCGACTAAAGCCGAGCTGGATACAAAAATAAATGAATTAACTACTGCGAAAACTTCACTGCAAAGTGATGTGGACCGTCTCAATGAACTGACTACCAGCCTGAAGAATGGTATTCAAATTGTCCGGGAGGGCACCGTAGTCTTTAGGACAGGGGAAGTATTATCAAACGCAGTTATCGAAGGCGGTAAATCCCAGGAAGATACCGCAACGGCCCTGGCGGATGTTATCTATAGAACCAACCGGATGATTTTAGCTAAACTGGGTCTCGCCGATAAAAATCTGGAATTGCTATGGATTTCACGTACGGAATACGATCAGGCCGCGGCCTTGATAGCGAAGGCCAATCAGCCTGTTATCGTACGTATTTCCACGGTGGGCAATACTGTCTACGGCGAACCTGTAATTGGCCGGTTGGAACTTTTCCCTAACCATTTGATCTATAACAAAGGTGAAGTTGTTTACAGCGAGACTATGAATGCACCCAATGAAGCTGCGCAAGCAGAGGAGACCATTATGAACTTTTTGCAAAAAGTTAATTCCGCCGCTGTTAACCAAGGAATTCTTCCCGATCCTATACAGGGCACGGTGGGCAGCATGAGCGGTGCGCAGCTATTTGAAAACGTAAATAAAGTAAAACGCTATAGCGGCAAAATCGAGCTTACAGCCATAGCCAGCACTGACACCTACACTGCCGGACCGCTGCAAATTGAGATTCGTATTAAAAGCGCTCAATAGATAATCCTGACTAACAGAATATACCACTTTGGAATCCTGCAAAAAAAGCAGGATTCTTTCTTTTTCTGCAGAATATATAGTAACATGAAAGTTGATTATGTAAACAACATAAAAGACTTTCAAGATGCGGTTATATATGGAAAACTCCGTATAAATCAAGGATTTTACCAATAAATACATCTGCTAAATGAGCAGGAATTCTTGAAACTGTATCGAAATTATGTTAATATAAATCCTGCGGAATGCGGCAGGAGCATATCGAGAATAAGCCCTGCAGAGAGGAAGGACAGATTGAGGAAACGTGGACACTCACTCGAACCCCTCCCCCTTGAACGGGATAACCTCCCGGTATGCCGGTGGCGACACCCGCGATATTAAAACATTCAAGGGGGATATCTCTAATGAACAAAAGACTTCTTAAAGTCGCTGTTACCACAGCTCTCACAGTAGCTTTCGCAGTACCTGCCTTCGCTAATCCTTTCACCGATGTGCCTGCTAAACACTGGGCCTATGACGCAGTAAACAAACTGGCTAAAGCAGGCGTAATTTCCGGTTATGGCGACGGCACCTTCAAAGGTGACAAAACTGTTTCCCGTTACGAAATGGCATCTATGGTCGCCTCAGCTATGCAAAAGAACCTGAATAACGATCAAAAAGAAATTGTTGACCAACTTTCCAAAGAGTTTGCTACTGAACTTACCGAAATGGGTATCAAAGTAGAAGCTATTGATAAAAAAGTAGACAATCTGGTTAAAATCTCCGGTGATGCCCGTCTGCGTTATGCCGGCATTGAAAACAACGGTGACGACACCGACTTCCGTGCCCGCGTTAGCTTCGACGGCAAAATCAATGATAACATGAAGTTCAATGCCCGTCTTTCTAGCAGCGATGTTAAATACGACGCTGATTACACTACCAAGAGCTCCATTGTTCTGGATACTGCCAATGTAACCTTCAATGCCCTTGGTTTAACCAATACTATTGGTCGCCAGGACATCAAACTTGGTAACGGTTCTTTGATGGATACTCAAATGACAGGTCTTGCTACTAGTGTAAACGGCCTGAAACTGTTTGCCGGTAACATGAAAGATCAAAACCGCATCTATGTTGGTGAATATGGCTTCAACCTTGGTAGCGCTAATGTTACTGCAGATTATATCAACAACGATACTACCGGCAATGACACTTACGGCGCCAACATGGCCATCAAACTGACTAGCGGCGTAAGCGCTCTTGGCGAATTCTACAAAACCGACGGCGATACTGTTGACAACGCTACCGCTGCTGCTTATGGTCTGAAGTTCAACAAACTCGGCCTGACTGCCCTCTATCGTGACGTAGACGCCGGTGCTCTGCCGACTTACTCCAACCTGAAATCCGACCTGACTCCGATTGCTAACAACGATGGTTTCAAAGGTCTGGAAGTTCAATACGACAGAAATCTTGCTAAAAACGTTGCTCTTAACGTGAAATACCAAGACTTCGAAACTCAAGACGGTGCTAAAATGGACGCTCGTACTGCTGCTACAGTTAACGTTAAATTCTAATACTGCATTCCGCAAAACAAAGGGACGCCTCCGGGCGTCCTTTTTGTATTTTCATTAGAGGTATGCTATTATTTTATCAAGGGGAAACATTTGCCATACTGCTACATATAACTAAGAGGTGAGGGAAAGTTGCAGGGAGATGTTGTATTGTCCGTCGATCCGGGCCGGGAAAAATGCGGAATTGCTGTTGTGCACAGATCACGGGGCATTCTGTATAAATCCATTGTTGAAACAGCGGAACTGCTTGCAGCGGCAACCGCCCTGGTGGTCAAATACAGCCTGACAACGGCTGTGGTTGGCGACAGTACATCTTCACGCAGCGCTCAAAGCAAGCTAAGCACAATTGAAGTGAAAGGCCAAAAAATGACCGTTATACCTGTTAACGAATACCGGTCAACCGACCAGGCGCGCAACCGGTACTGGGCGGATCATCCGCCCAAAGGCTTGTTTCGCCTGATTCCAATTACGATGAGGGTGCCGCCGGTTCCAGTGGACGACTATGCAGCCGTCGTTCTGGCGGAAAGATATTTTGCCGGGCAATAACTGCGATTTTTCCTACATGCACAAGAATTTATTATTTTTTTGTAAAATTTTTTTAACATTTAGGCAGGAATAGTTCTCAAAACGTAGAATAATATTACCATAGCAAGAAAATAATCCCTGAATTGTTATCTGTTTGGGTCTTCCCGCCGCACAGCCGGCGTTAAGATATGAGCACATGCCAACAGAAGTGGAGTTTGAGGAAACATGGACACTCAGGTTACCCTTCTTAGGCGCTCATCAATAAAACACAATCCTAAGGAGGAACTAAAAATGAAAAGACAAACAGCTCTGGCTTTGGCCGCCGTGTTCTCCCTGAGCGTTGCCGGTACTGCACTGGCCGCTCCGGCAAATCCTTTCGTTGACGTACCTGCAAAACACTGGTCCTATGACTCCGTCAACAAACTTGCTCAAGCTGGCGTAATCTCCGGCTACGGCGACGGCACCTACAAAGGCGACAAAACCCTTACCCGTTATGAAATGGCTACTATCGTAGCTAAAGCTATGGCTAACGCTGACAAAGCTGACGCTGAAACTCTTAAAACTATCGAAGCTCTAAAAGCCGAATATGGCTCTGAGCTTGCCAACCTCGGCGTTCGCGTTGACAACCTCGAGAAAAACGCTTCCAAAGTGAAATTCACTGGTGAAGTTCGTGAACGTTATGAGTATGCTGATGATGTAGATAATGCATTTTTAACTCGTGTTCGTTTGAAAATGGAAGCTAAAATTGCTGATAATGTGACATTTAAAGGCCGTATTGCAAGCGAATCGGAATGGGGTAATTCTAACGGCAGCAGCAACACAACAAAATTAGAACAAGCTTACATTACCG
Source organism: Sporomusa aerivorans (assembly GCF_041428895.1). Classification (NCBI taxonomy): domain Bacteria; kingdom Bacillati; phylum Bacillota; class Negativicutes; order Selenomonadales; family Sporomusaceae; genus Sporomusa; species Sporomusa aerivorans. The sequence continues at coordinate 4,827,423 of NZ_CP156926.1, read as the reverse complement.
GTGAAGTTGCTGGCCTGGAGTACAGTTTTGGCCGTCAGCCGATTTGGCTAGGTCAAGGTCTTGTTGCTGATACCTCTGCTAACAATGACGGTATTGTTATTACTGGCGGTAAAGATGTGAAAGTTACCGCTGGTGCCTTCAAAAAATCGGACTACAATTTCTACCTTGCTAATATTGATGCTAAATTAAGCGACAAACTTAATTTAACCGGTTCTTATTTGAAAGATAAGGATTCTGAGTGGTATAAAACTACTTCTGGTGGTTTAAACTACACAGGTATAGCTAATATTGGTATTAGTGGTGAATATGGTAAAAACGATGCTGAAAGCATTGGCGCAAAAGGCTGGATGGCCAAAGTAGCATATAAAGGTGCTGAAAAGACAAAAGTTAATTCCTTTGGCTTGTGGGTAGGCTACAGAAATGCTGATGCCGGTTTTGACCCAGGAACACTGACTACTTTGGACTCAGGTGATACTGCTGCAGCTGCTGATATGGCTCTGGATGCTTATGGCATTGCCGATAATATCAAAGGTCTGGAATACGGTTTTAACTATACTTTGTTCAGAAATGGCGTATTGACAGTACAATACAATGATTTGGAAACTAAAGACACTAAAATCGACAAGAAAAACCTGATTGCTCAATTAGAATATTTCTTCTAATTTGATTGCATGTAAAGGGGTGCCTCAAAAGTAAATTGAGGTACCCCTTTTATATTGTAAACTCTATAAAAAGGTACATAAACAAATTGTTATTTAATATAATCGAATTTTTTTGTGCGAATTAGGAAAAAAAGTAACATAATTCAGCAGGAATAAAATACATAATGTAGAATATATTTCATACGAGGAAATCTATGGAGAGAATTGTGAGGAAACATGGACACTCATTACTTACTCTCCTTAGTAACTCAAAAAACTAAATTTCTAATTTCTAAGGAGGAAAACACACATGAAAAGACAAACAGCTATGGCTCTGGCAGCAGTATTTGCTATGAGCGTAGCAGGAACTGCCCTGGCTGCTCCTGCTAATCCGTTCTCTGACGTACCTGCCAAACACTGGTCCTATGACTCAGTCAACAAACTTGCCCAAGCCGGCGTAATCTCCGGTTATGGCGACGGCACCTACAAAGGTGACAAAACTCTTACCCGTTATGAAATGGCTACTATCGTAGCAAAAGCAATGGCTAACGCTGACAAAGCCGACGCTGAAACCAAGAAGACCATTGAAGCTCTGAAAGCTGAATACGGCACAGAACTCAGCAATCTGGGTGTTCGCGTTGATAATCTTGAGAAGAATGCCAGCAAAGTGAAATTTACTGGTGAAATTCGTGAACGTTATGAGTATGCTAAAGACTCAACAGATGGCGATAAAACCGACATGAGAACTCGTGTTCGTATCTCTATGACTGCGCCAATCGCTGATAATGTAACTTTCAAAGGTCGTCTCCATAGTGAATCGGAGTGGGGCAATGCCGACTCCGGAAATTCAGTTGTGCTTGACCAAGCCTACATCACAGGTAAACTTGCTGGTCTAACCTACAGTTTTGGCCGTCAGCCGATTCTTCTCGGTCAAAAACTGTTGGTAAACAACAGTCAAAACAATGACGGTTTGGTAGTAAGCGGCGGTAAAGATATCCGTGTGACTGCTGGTGCGTTTAAGTACTCTAATGTTAGTGGAACTGCTTCCGTTACCAAGACCGAAGCCAACTATGTCATGGGCAATGTCGCTTTCAAACTGAGCAGCAACCTCAACATCAGTGCTTCCTATCTGGCTGATGACAATGACGGTAAAGCCACTAACGGCACAGCCAATTTGTATGATAGCACAGCATTTGGCCTTAAATACACCGGTTTGAAAAACTTTACACTAACCGGTGAATACGGTCAAAATGATTCTGATGTGGCTAAAGACAAAAACAGTGGCGACAAATCAAAAGCATGGGCAAGCAGAATCCAATATCTTGGCGCTAATCCTAGCAAAGTGAAGTCCTATGGATTATATGTCAGCTATAGAAAAGCAGAGCCTGGCTTTGATCAGAAGAACTGGAACGATTTCTCCGATATGGCTACCTGGAATGGCGGTTTCAAAGAAATGGACGACATTAAAGGTTTAGACTACGGCTTTGAATATACCTTATTCAAGAACGGCATTATGCGCATCCAATACAATGACATGGAAAGCTATAAAGGCGATACCAACAAGCGCAACATGTTCGCTGAATTGGTTTACACATTCTAAATTAATGTTACTAAAACCGCTAACTTCGCAGTTAGCGGTTTTTTTTGCCGAATAATTGGTACATAGCAGGAGAATATATTCTTGGTAACGCAAAACATGGGGACAGGGACGCTGTTTTTGAAAATATTATTGAAACTCAATGTGGAAACTATAAAGCTGATGCTGACAATATTTTTTTGATGGGAACTAGAACATAAGCAGGAAAATATATTTTTAGCAACGAATTCATACCTTTAACAATTATATCAGGGAGGATACCAGGCATGTTCAAAACTAAAATTATGGCGCTGATTACCCTTGGCGCATTTGTAATCTCGATGCTTGCAATTCCCGTTTCAGCGCAAGCTGATCTCACTGCTATCGGCAAGCTATCTGTAGTCGAGAAGGCAATATACGGTGTGCCCCAAACCGGCGCATTGCTTGACAGAACTGTCAAACTCGAACAGGATGTATATGGCCAGGAAACGCATGATGCTATTTTACCGCGTGTAGATAAAATATACAGCTATCTATTTGAAACAACAGAGCAGAACCCGGCCATAGTGACCAAGCTCAATGCGGTTGAGTGGACATTTTCTCACGCTGTTAGCCATAGTCCAATTAAAGCAAGAGTCGAAGAGCTTGAGAAAACATTAAATGGTACCCCTGTCTCGGGCTCATTGAGTGGGCGTATTGACAAACTGCTTCATATCGCTTATTCCGGTGGGCAGTTTGAGGTTGCTTCTACTGCCATTCCAGCAGACACCCTGGTGAAAATTAAGACTCTTTCAACACTGAACAACAAACAGAGCCGGCCGGGAGATGCGGTTGCGTTAGCTGTCGCTGAGGACGTGTATGTCGGCGGAGTTTTAGTACTGCCGAAAGGCGCCAAAGGATTTGGCAAGGTTACCAAAGTGCAGCAGCCCAAAAGCTTTGGCCGTGATGCCAAGCTGGAAATAAGCTTTGATTCACTGGTTGCTATAGATGGTACGACGATCAATACCTTTTTAGGCGACAAAGCCAAAGAGGAAACCAAATCCCTGGCCAAAGCGGCCGGAGCCAGCGTGGCGGGGATGGTGATTCTGGGGCCGGTGGGGATTATCGGCGGCGCGTTCGTAAATGGTAAAGAAGCGAATATACCTATCGGCAGCCAACTATATGTTCAGACCAAAGACGAAATTGAGGTTTTCGGAATCAAAACAAAATAACCAATATAATCATTAAAAGCCGCATTTATGCGGCTTTTCTACATATTACTATGTGAGAAATGCAGGAAAAGAGACGGTTTTGTAGAATATTTTCAAGGTGCTTTAAATATTTACCCTTTATTTTATTGATAGGAGAATAATACAACTATGCCTAATCGTCATAGACTCGTTCTTGGGCTATTGGCCTTTGCCATAGTCTTCGGCGGCGCCAACTCCGGCCAGGCTCAGGAACAGAACAAACAAACAAGTACGACACAGGCACCCATCGTGATTGAGGCAAAAGATTTATCATATAGTGAGGAAACCGGCGATATTCTTGCCCAGGGAAATGTAGTAATAACAAATCAGGGGCAACGGGTGGAAGCCGAATTGATTAACGGCAATGCAAAATCAAATGAGATATGGATTAATGATCAGGCAACCTTCTCTGAAGCAGAAACTAAGTTAACTGGCAGTCACACTCTGTACAACTACAAGCTTAAGACCGGCAGCATGGAAGACGCTAAGGGCAAAGTAGAACACAAGTATGTTTCCGGAAAAACTATCAATATGGCTCCTGATAAATTTACTATCAACCAGGGATCAGCCACCACTTGTCCGGCCAAAGTTCCCGACTATCATGTAAGTGCCGACAAAATCGAAATCTGGCCTGGCAATCAGCTGATTGCCTACAATGCTAAGTTTTGGATTGGCAATAAAGTGATTTTTTCTTTGCCCAAGTATCGTCAGTCCTTGAATACAAAAGAAGGAAGTTCTGCCTTTCCCCGTATAGGCTATGACAACGATGATGGATTCTATATCAGGCAGCATCTGGACTATCCGCTTAATAATAAACTTTCGACCTATACCAATCTTGATTATTATACCAAGCAGGATTTAAAGCCAAGCTTTGGTCTTATTCAACGTGAAACCAATTACGCCATAGGCGTAGAGCAAGGGTATGCGCGGGATGATGACAGCAACTGGATAAAAAAAGAGCCGGAATTCAAGCTGACCTATTATCCTCACCGCTTAGGCAATCTGCCGGTAAAATATTCGTTTACCGCTATTTATGGCAAATGGAAAGATGATTATAAGACAAGCTGGCACCAGGCCTACAATTTATATTTCAGCCATGATCCTATCAAGCTGAACGATACTATGAATCTGTATCTTGGTACCGGTATTCAGCATATCCGCGAGAGCTATGACGATTCGTCGCGGAGCAGTTTGAAATTAGACGCAACTATAGACAAAAAATGGTCTGATAAGTTGTATACCTGGGTAGGCTATCATTATACGCCGAATAATGATGCTATATTTGAATATGACAAGACTGATCTGAGCCGTGAGCTTGCGTCAGGATTTACCTACAAGCTTGACCGTATGAACTCAATCGGTATCAGTCAAAGTTATGATTTAGACAACAAGCGCGTGGAAGATTTGGATTACACCTGGTACCGGAATCTTCATTGCTGGCAGGCATCGATTACCTATCGCGCCAAACGTGATCAAATTAAGTTTGATGTTACCACAACTCGCTGGTAAGGCAGGTAACTTACCAAATCCGAAAGGAGTTTTCCACGTGTTTCAAAATCTGCAGCAGCTTGTTGACGGGCTGCAAAATAAAGAAATTATGATCATTGGCGACATGGTGGCCGATGTATACCTGGAGGGTCGGATTTCCCGCATTTCCCGGGAAGCGCCTGTCCTTATTCTTGAGCATGCAGGCGAAACCGTAGTACCCGGTGGCGCCGCTAATGCAGTCCATAATGCCGCAGCCTTAGGCGGCAAGGTGTATGCTGTGGGAGTGATCGGTGACGATAATGCCGGCCAATTGCTTACGCAAGTGCTAAATAGTAAGACTGTTAACACCGAAGGGTTTATTACAGACGCTGCCCGACCGACCGTTACCAAAACCAGAGTTATGGCCGGCGGGCAGGCTACTGTCCGCCAGCAGGTTGTCCGGATTGACCGTGAGACCAAGCAACCATTGTCTAGTGACGTGGAGCAGCGACTCCTTAATTATATCAAAGAAAATATCCGGCGGATGGATGCCGTAGTCGTGAGTGACTACGGCAGTTTCACCGTTTCACCCTCTGTCAGAAAAACGGTTATCGAACTATGTGAGTCCGCGGGAATACCCTCAATGGTCGACTCGCGCTATAATGTTATGGACTACGAAGGGATTCGGCTTGTAAAGCAGAATGAGTCCGAAGCAGCGAATGCATTAGGAAGTTCCGTACTCAATAAGAATTCACTTATAGAGGCCGGTAAAACCATACTTGAGAGGCTTAAGGCAGAAGGCGTCCTGATTACCCAGGGACCTGAAGGAATGACCCTGTTTGAGCGCTCAGGCGCTATCACTCATATACCTGTAACAAATAAGAGTGAAGTATATGATGTCACCGGTGCCGGCGATACTGTCGTTGTTACCATGATGCTGGCGCTGGCTGCCGGCGCATCCTATCAGGAAGCCGCCTGCCTAGCCAACTTTGCAGCTGGTGTGGTCGTTCGCAAGCCTGGTACAGCTACCACTTCTCCCGCAGAATTGAAACAAGCGATCGGAGATCATATCCTATGATAATTGTTAAGCGGGATGATATTAGCGCTATTGTCAGTAAGGAAAAAGCCGCCGGTAAAACGATTGTGTTTACCAACGGCTGTTTCGATATCCTCCATGCGGGGCATGTTCGTTACTTAAATGGAGCAAAAGCATTAGGAGACTGCCTGATTATCGGGTTAAACAGCGATGAATCGGTACGCAGTTTAAAAGGACCAGCCCGGCCGGTTAATGGTCAGGATGATCGGGCTGAAGTGCTGGCAGGTCTCAGGGCTGTGGATTATGTGGTGATTTTTCACGAAAAGACGGCGGAAATTATAGTCAGTGAAATTAAGCCGGACATATATGCCAAGGGTGGAGATTACTGTATACAGAACCTGCCAGAGCGCCAAGCGGTGGAAGCATACGGCGGCCGTATAGTGCTTATCCCGGAAGTTGCGGGACGTTCCTCAAGCAATATCATCAAGAAGATCAACAGTCAGCCTATGTGATAGTCCAATTTTTCTGCTAGATTAAGAATTTCCGTCATTGCGAACGGTAGTGAAGCAATATTACTTTAGACATTCTGTAGTTTTAAAGCGCATGGCATTGCAAACGCAGGAGGAGTACTCTTTGACCTATCGTAATATTCTTATCGTAAAATTAAGCGCCATCGGTGATGTGATTCATGCTCTGCCGGTGGCATCTGCGCTGAAAAAATGCTTTTCGCAAGCGCGGATAACCTGGATCGTTGAGCCGCCTGCCTACGATCTTCTGACTAATAACCCGTATATTGATGAGATTATTGTGTTTGAGAAAGCAAAATTCAAGTCTTTGTCGGGATTTTATCAGTATGCGCCAGCCTTTATCAAAACACTCCGTGCAAAGCAATTTGATTTGGCTTTGGATTTGCAAGGTTTATTTAAAAGCGCAGCTATTTCACTGCTCAGTGGCGCGCCCCGGCGCTTTGTTTATTGTAATGCCAGAGAGGGCAGCGACAAAGTAGGTAAAAGAATATGCGGTCCTAATAGTCAGGGGCATGTTGTTGAGCGATATTTTGATGTAGTTCGGGAACTGGGCTGTAATATTACCAATCCGGAATTTGTTATTAACATTACAGATGAGGAAGCGGCAGTAGCCGCAGCAATTGCTAAACAGGCCGGACTAACTTTAGAAAGTCCATATATTGTCTTGATGCCTGGCACAAACTGGCCTAATAAATGCTGGCCTGCAGACAAGTTTGCTCAATTGGCTGATCAGTTATTTGCAAGTAACCTCATTCCGGTTTTAGTTGGGGGAAATGCCGAAAAAAATGTGATTAGCGAAATAGCTGCGCAAACAGCTATTTTGCCTATTGACATTTCTGGCAGAACTACACTTAAACAGCTGGCACACATCATAAAGAATGCCCGTGCCGTGGTTGCCGGCGATACAGGTCCCATGCACCTGGCTGCCGCATTAGGCACGCCGGTAATTGCACTGTTTGGACCGACCGACCCAAACAGGAATGGACCTTATGGTTTAGGGCATCATGTGGTGACAATACAGCGCGACTGTCAGGGCTGCTGGCAGCGGCAGTGCCCGGAAGGAAAAGATTGCCTGTCTGACATCGATGTCAAAATAGTATATGAGGCGCTAAAAACTGTTATTGTAAGAAGGGAGACCTCTTGAACATACTATTGGTAGTGCCCCGTTTAAATATTGGCGGGGCCGAAACTTATGTCGCCATAACGGCACTGTCATTGCACCGGCTTGGGTATACAGTATTTGTAGCTTCAGGCGGCGGCATGCTGGCAGGTAGCCTGCGCGAACAGGGGATCAGGCATTTCTATGTTCCGATCCGGCTTAGCACGGCACTGGCTGCAAGAATGCTGGCACGGATTATTCGCCGGAATAATATTGATATTGTACATGCCAATTCTGCCTCTGCCGGTTATGTAGCTGTTCAGGCGCGTCAATACGTGAAGGTGCCTGTCGTTTATACGGCTCATGGGATATTCGGCCACAACACGCAGGAAATGACGCTTGACCAATGCGAGAAGATCATTTGTGTCAGTGAGTATGTTAGGCAGTATGCCCTGGAAAAAGGCTTCACTTCACAAAAACTGGTCACACTGTATAGTGGAATTGATTTAACCAAGTTTAAGGCCTACCCGCAAAAAAAAGAACTTGTCCGCCAAATGCTTGGCATACCGGCAGATGCGTTTACCCTCGCTATTGTTGCCAGAATTAAAAACTTGCGCAACAAAGGCCATGAGGACATTTTACAAATCCTGAAAGACTTCGAAGACGCGCATAATTGGCACTTAATGGTGATAGGCAAGGGCAAAGGCTTATGGAGCCTGAAGTACCGCGTCTGGCGGGATAAGCTCAGTCAGCGGGTTCATTGTCTGGGACATACGATAGAGGTGCAGGAGTTTTTGGACGGAGCGGACGCCGTGGTACTACCTTCTAAGTTTGAGACCTTTGGACTGGTATTGGCTGAAGCCATGGCCATGGGAAAGCCGGTGGTAACTTATGCGGTAGGCGGCACACCTGAGGTAATTGCGCATGGCCACACCGGCTTTTTGGTGGAAAAGCATAACTTGGACGAATTGCATTGCCGACTGCGCAACCTTGCCGAGGACAGCCAATTGCGGCTAATGATGGGAGATCAGGGACGCGGGTGGGTGGAATCAAATTTTGATAATAACTTCTCGATAAGTAAACTTACTGATATTTACCAGGAAGTATTAGGTGCAAGCCGTTGAAAGACGGTATTACGAATACAAAATATTTGTATGCAGGATGCGAGCAAATACTATGAAGAATTTTTTAGTCATCAATACATCTTATTTTGGCGATGTATTGCTTACAGATACCTTATGCCAAAATATAAAAACAGAATATCCGGATTCCCGGATTGTCTTTTTGGTTAACAAGCCATTTTATGAAGCCGCCCGTTACCTGGCAGGTGTCGACGAGGTGATTTGCCTTGACAAGCAGGGAAAGCATAGGGGACTTTGGGGAATAGTACAGTTTCTGAAACAATATCATGACAGCTATCCTCTCGGTTTTGATGCAGCATTTGTGCTGTACGGCAATGAACGCGGCCTTTTTATAGCCAAAGTATTGGGCGCTAGGCAGATAATCAGTGAGAATGACAGTATACTGCACTACTTATTTTCGACCATAGCGGTGGGGAAAAATGTAACAGGCTCTGTCCAGCAGGCAAATGCATGCTTGCTAACGGCTTTAACGGGCAAGATGCCGCTTGACATTCCCATGCAATACAGACCGCCTACAGAGGCTGTCACCTTTGTGCAGGAACTGTTCAGGCAGTTTGCTGTAAATCCTGAGGACAAACTGATCGGACTTTGCACCACCAGCAAAAAAATCGCGAAAGATATGCCGGTAGCAACAGCGGTGCAGGTAATAGCCGATCTGAACCGCACAGGACAGAAGGCAGTATTGTTAGGGGCTGGTGTCCGGGCGGCTGAATATGCTGCCACATTGCGGGCGAAAGGCTGTACATTCCTGGATCTGACAGATAAGACCAGCATAGCGCAATTGGCGGCCGTAATCCAAAAATGCAAAGCGGTAATCAGTGTGGATACAGGCACACTGCATCTTACCTGTGCACTGGGTGTGCCGTTGCTGGCTTTATTTTACCTGAATGACGGCCAGCATTTGGCAAAATGGGCGCCGGCCGGCTATTACCCGCATGTTTTACTGGCAGGGGAAATCAATACAGATAATATACAACAAGGATTACAGAATCTATTGGTCATGGAAGGTGAGAGTACGGTATGAAAAATAAGAACTTATTTATAGTTAATACCCCCTTTCATCTGCTGACAACTTTCATTTTGTCTCATAGCTGTTTTGCTGACGATGACAACTATTTGGCATTACTGCATCCCCATGGCTACGGAAAATGGCAGGACAGCCTGGTCATGCGCCATATGTCCTCCACAAGCGGCGGTTGGCGGCAGGTATTTTTTCTGGGGAACTGGTTAAGCAGCCGTCATAAAACCAAAAGCTTCCGTCAGCAAGTGGCGGAGATCAGGGATACAATCGGTAGAATTAAAATTGATGCCGTATTCTTGGGCAGTGATATGGATGTCCAAAATCAGCTGCTGGTTAGTGCCCTGAATATCAGTCAGTTTTACCGCTACGAGGATGGCCTGTACTCGTATTACAATGAAGACAGGCGTAGAACGCTGCCGCGCCGGTTGTTTCACCAGGGCAAGATCCAGGCTTTGAAAATCCTGGCAGGCATCAATGGCAAAATCAGCATCAATACAACTGTTTCCGGCGATAGTCCTGCCGGAATTGGCGATTTTTTGTATAAACCCGAGCTTTTGCAGCGGTTTTCCCCGCAAACCTTGAAAATTGAGCAGGCGATGATTCAACAGGCCTTGCGGGAGCTTGCCGGCAAAGATTTGTTTCACCCGGTGATGGCGCCAGACAGTATACTGTACTTAAGCCAGCCCCTGGTAGAACTTAAGAAGCTCTCCAGGGAAGAGGAACTGGCCATTCTGCGGGAAATTCTCAGGCAGTTAAACGGTAAAGGCTGTTTGCTGTATAAACCTCATCCGAACGATAGTGATGCTAAGCTTGATTACTACTGCCGGACTTTGCCGGGCCTGAGTCTCTATAATTCCGTTGAACCGGTAGAACTGTCATTTGCTTATGAAGAAAACTTAAAGGCCATCATTAGTTATCAGTCCTCGGCGCTAATGTTTACGGATACATTTACACCGAGAAAAATTAAGTCTGTAAGTCTGGGCAAGTTTTACCAGCAGCCGATGCATCCGGCTTATATGGAGATTATGTGCAAGGCAGGAGTATGCTTTCCGCAAGATTTAGAGGGGCTTGCGGAGTTATTGGCGAAATAAGTATTAAAGCAGTTAGGGAGAGTGCCATGGTCTTTAGTTTGTTTATCATAATATTTGTCGGCATTCTCTTAGGCTGGCATAGTAAATTCCGTAAGCGGGTGCCTATTTTAATGTATCACCGGATTGCTGATGTTCCCGGGGAAAGAAACTCGCTGCCGGCAGGAAAATTTATAGAGCAGCTTGATTATCTTAAGCTGCATGGTTATAACACAATAACTCTTAGTGAATTATACAATCATTTTGTCCACAAGGCGCCGCTTCCGCCTCATCCCGTCATACTGACCTTTGACGACGGTTATGAGGATAATTGCAGGGTGGCGTTGCCTTTGCTGCAGGAACGGAGGATGAAAGCAACTGTTTTTCCTATAGCCAACTGGGTAGGGAGAGAAAACAAATGGGAAAGCTTTAAGCACCGTCCGACCCGGACTATGAACTGGGATGAACTGCGCGTGTGGCAGGCCGCCGGCATGGAGATCGGTTCGCATACGCTTGAGCATCCTTTTCTTACCCAGTGTGATGAGACCAGACTGCAAGAGGAACTTGTGGAAAGTAAAAAGATTTTGGAAAATAAACTGAGTACGAACATTGATTTTCTCTGCTATCCGTACGGATATTTTGATGATAAAACATTAATAATGGCTCAACAGGCCGGCTACAAAGGAGCATTGGCTATTTTTGAAAAGACGCCCGTATGGCGGCAGGAGTGGTTTGCTTTACCCAGAATACCGGTTTCTTCCCGGCAGCCGTTATGGGAATTTGCCTTAAAAGTGGGCCGGTTTCATATTCTTTTCATTATATTGCGCAAGCTGGAGCGCAGTATGAAAGGTTTACTCCGTAAATAATATCGATATAAATAAAACTTGTATGTAATAGCGGCAGCTATTCGCTGGACAATGTCTTCAGTAGGAAAGAAGAATGAAGACTATTAGTTACGGACGGCGCAGGATTTATCAGCAGTAAATTTTATATGGTGCTGAACAACAGGGTTAGGAATGCTTAATTATGTAATAGGGAGATGCTCATGAAAATTGCCATTGTAAGTACACACCTCTTTTGGGGGAGAGGAGGAATGGAGAAAGTTATTTCTAGCTTGATGGGGGAACTGGAACAATGTGGGGACACAGTTTCGTTGATATTATGTGAAGGTGCAAATACTAATTGGGCAAATAATTATGCATATTACGAAATTTCTTCTTGTAGAGGGCTAAAACGGCCGGTTTTTGTGTGGCAGCTAACCCGCCTATTGAATTCGTTGAACCCGGACATTATTCTGGCTGTTGATCACCGTGCTGTTTTTTACTCACGCCTATATCGCTGGCTTAGGCCTGACAGCGTTAAAATTGGCGTGTGGATGCACGTTTCTTTGAATAATTATAGTATAAAGCACTTCAATAATTTAAAATTTGCCGATTTCTATCTTGCTATTAGTTCTGGAATGGCTAATAATCTTAAAAAAAGGCTTCCTGTTAATGCAAACAAAGAAAAAATCTATATTGTTCACAATCCTACACCTCTAGTTGAATACGCAGTGCCGCGGTCAACTATCCCTATTTTTGTATATATTGGACGGCTCCGCTATGATCATGATAAGCGAGTTAACGATTTTTTGAATGCATTATCAGGAGTACATGGCTTATGGAAAGCCTTGATTATAGGCGATGGTCCGGAGACGGATAAGCTAAAGCGGATGGCAGTAGAATTGGGTATTTCTTCTTGCATTACTTGGACGGGATGGGTTAATGATCCATGGGCATATGTAGAGGAAGCTTCTGTCCTGGTATTGACATCAAGAAACGAAGGTTTCGGGTTGGTTCTGGTTGAAGCCCTAAGCCGGGGAATACCCTGCATCAGCAGCAATTGCCCGGATGGACCTGCCGATATTATTGAGCATGGCAAAAATGGCTGGCTTTATCCTCCCTATAGCGTTAGTGAGTTAACCCGGCTTTTACAAATGGTGGTAGATGATTGCGGTGTATTGCCGGATCAGTATCTTGTTAAAAAGAGTATGGAAAAATTCACCGCCAAAACAGTGATGAATAATATTCGGCAAATACTTTTGCGGCAAATTAGCAACAAAAAGAATTAATTCGCGGTTTTTGGAGGAAAGGAAAGAATAGATGGCAGCTTTGGTTTCCATTGTTGTACCGGCCTATAATGTTGAAGGCTATATAGCGCGGAGTCTAGAATCAATTCTTGAACAGGATTATGCTGATTGGGAACTACTTGTTATTAATGATGGATCTACAGACAATACTCGTCAGATTGTCGAATCTTTCGTGCAGAAAGATTCGCGAATCCAACTGTATAATCAGGATAATAAAGGTGTTGCTGCAGCCCGCAACAGGGGCATCGATATGGCTGCAGGAACGTATTTGGCATTTTTAGACGGTGACGATATGTGGGATAAACGGTTCCTGACGGAAGTTGTAGCAGCTAAAACAACACAAAAATCCGCTATGGTTTTTTCCGGCTATAAAAATTTTTATCAGGATGGACATCTGGAGAAGTTGAATTTTTCATATATGACCGGTAACCTTTTAGTGCCCTATCTTAAAAGTTTGGTTGGCCTGCATATTGGATCGATTCTTGTCGATCGTGCGTTTCTTATTGAGAAAGGTATCCGCTTTACTGATGGTTGTAAAATGGGTGAAGATGTGGAATTTATCAGCAAGATTCTATGTTTCACGGAAGCATATGCTGTTCGCGAGGATCTAATGCTGTATCGGCAAAGAAATGATTCAGTTATGCATTCACCATTCTCGTGGCGTGTTATACTGAGTGCCATAATGGCTTTTAAGCGGATACAAAAGTTCATAAAAGAGAATTGCTCGAGTTTATCAGATGTTGAGGATATAGTAGATTTCTTAAATATCAAAATAAGTCGCTTTCGCCATCGATTATTATGGAAGATGATTAGGCACGGCTTTCAACGCGAGGCGTTAGAAATGCTGTCTGAGCCGGAATGCATCCAAGACTTAAAACTGATTCCAATCTCAAAACTGACATGGAAACAGCGATTGCGCTACCGGATCATGCTATCAAAGAATCGATTTATATGGAGTTGTTGCAGTATGGGAAAAAATTAGCATGATATAAATAGTTAATTTGTTAGCAATCATGTCAAACTGAAAAGGAGATTGCAATGAGCGTGATTATGTCAATAAAAAAAGATTACAGTTTGTATATGATTATTTTGACTTAGTGGAAAACTTTTTCAGGCAAAGGGTACTCGACTTCATTGGGAACATAGATATCCTTGTTTAAATGACAAGACTGCAACAACAGGCTTTGACGCCCATTATATATACCATCCTGCTTGGGCTGCGCGAATCTTATCTGTACAAAATCCTCAAAAACATATTGATATATCATCAAGTTTATCTTTTGTGAGTATGGTATCTGCATTTATTCCCGTAGAATTTTATGATTACAGACCAGCAGAGTTGCATTTGAGCAATTTGCAATCACTAAAGGCCGATTTGCTAAAATTACCTTTTGCAGATAAAAGTGTACAGTCTTTGTCATGCATGCATGTAATAGAACACATCGGGTTAGGGAGATATGGAGATGAGATTGATCCTTGTGGTGATATAAAGGCAATTAAAGAACTTAAGAGAGTATTAGCATTTCACGGAGATCTTCTTTTTGTTGTTCCGATAGGAAAAGCTAAGATTATGTTTAATGCGCATCGAATCTATTCATATGAACAAATTATTAGCTACTTTCCGGAATTTGATCTTAAAGAATTCTCACTTGTACCTGACTTACATACTAAATATGGTTTTATCAAAAATGCTACAAAAGAAATAGCTGATCAGCAGAATTATGGCTGTGGATGTTTTTGGTTTCAGCGAAAAACTTGTAACTTAGACTGAATGTGAAAGTAGTAAAGAGTGGTGATAAAAGTGATTATGGTTGAATTGCTTGGTGGAATCGGCAATCAAATGTTTCAATATGCTGCGGCGCGGGAATTGGCAGAGCGTTTACAGACTCCGTTAAAGTTAGATATAACCTGGTTTTCTCGAGCACATAAAGGTGATATAACTCCTCGAGAATATGCACTGCATAATTTTAACATTCAGGCCTCCATGGCTACGCCGTCGGAACGAAAAATGTTTATTAGAGAAAAATTCTTTCGTGGGAAAATCGGACAATTATGGCGGCGCTATATTGATCCCGACAGAAATGTCTTCCAAGAGGCATCTTTTTGTTTTGATCCGCGCTTCTTGCAAGTCACAGGGCCTCTTTACCTGAAAGGGTACTGGCAAAGCGAGAAATATTTTATAGACATTGCTACAACTATTAAAAGGGAATTTTCTGTTCCGAGCTTATCCGAGACCAGCAAGGCTTATCTGGAGAAGATCAGGAATTCTAAAGCGGTAAGTTTACATGTGCGGCGCGGCGACTATGTTACCAATCAGGCTGCAAATTCTTTCCACGGATGTTGCTCAATTGAATATTATTTAAAATCGATACATTATCTTCAGCAAGAATTTGAAGGACTGGAGTTTTATATTTTCTCTGACGATTTAGCTTGGGTCAGAGAAAATTTACCGATAGACGCTATGGTTTATTATGTTGATAGCAATGGAGGTGCAACTCCACATGAGGAATTGGAATTAATGCGCAATTGCTCACATCACATTATTGCTAATAGCTCGTTTAGCTGGTGGGGAGCCTGGCTAAATTACAGTGATAACAAGAAGGTGATTGCACCGCGTACTTGGTTTATGAGTAAGCTCCATGACACCAAAGATTTACTTCCCTCCAGTTGGATTCGTTTATGAGCAATACCATTGAGATTCTAGAAGATATTGAGGATTTTAAAGGATGAGAATATGAAAAAAGCACTTATCACTGGCGTTACTGGTCAGGACGGCGCTTATTTAGCCGAGTTTCTCTTAAATAAAGGTTATAATGTTCATGGCATTAAGCGCCGGACATCGTTAATCAATACCGATCGCATCGATCATTTGTATCAAGACCCACATGAAACAGACCGGCGATTTATTCTGCACTACGGCGATATGACCGATTCTAGCAGTATCATCCGAATTATTCAAGAAGTACAGCCAGACGAGATTTACAATCTGGCAGCACAAAGCCATGTTGCAGTATCATTTGAAGAACCGGAGTATACCGCCAATTCGGACGGACTGGGTGCCTTGAGGATTCTGGAAGCGATGCGCATTTTGGGATTAGAAAAGAAGACGCGCTATTATCAGGCATCTACTTCGGAATTGTTTGGCATGGTGCAGGAGATGCCGCAGCGGGAGACGACGCCGTTCTACCCCCGCTCACCTTATGCGGTCGCAAAACTATATGCCTACTGGATAACAGTTAATTATCGTGAAGCCTACGGCATGTATGCCTGCAACGGTATCCTGTTTAATCATGAGTCACCAATTCGGGGCGAGACATTTGTTACCCGAAAGATTACCCGTGCTGTAGCCGAGATTAAAACAGGGTTGCGGGAAAGATTGTATCTAGGGAATCTTGATGCAAAACGAGACTGGGGTCATGCCCGCGATTATGTCGAAATGCAGTGGCTGATGTTGCAGCAAGAAAGGGCGGAAGACTTTGTCATTGCTACCGGCGTACAGTATTCGGTGCGGGATTTTGTCAATCTGGCTTTTGCCGAGGTGGGCATCACAATAGGCTGGGAAGGTCTGGGCGTAGAGGAAAAGGGGTATGACACTGCATCCGGTAAATGCGTAGTCGCTGTTGATCCACGTTATTTTCGGCCTACGGAAGTAGAGACGTTGTTGGGGGATGCGACAAAAGCAAAAGAAAAGCTTGGCTGGGTGCCAAGAATCAGTTTCTCAGAATTGGTAGCCGAGATGGTCAGAGAAGACCTGCGACGAGCCGAACGGGATGTTTTGTGCAAACGAGAAGGATTCGGAGGGCTCTTATATCATGAATAAAGCGGCTAAGATTTACGTGGCCGGTCATAAGGGGCTGGTGGGCAGTGCTTTGGTGCGGGCGCTTCAGGCACGGGGTTATCACAATCTGATATTGCGTACTCATAAAGAACTGGACTTGACGGAGCAACAGGCTGTCAGGCAGTTCTTTGCAGCAGAGCAGCCGGAATATGTATTTTTGGCGGCCGCCAAGGTGGGCGGAATCGAAGCAAATCGCACACAGCCTGCACGGTTTATTCATGAAAATCTGGCGATACAGACCAATGTCATTCATGAGTCGTGGAAGCATAACGTAAAAAAATTGCTTTTTTTAGGGTCCTCTTGTATCTATCCTCGTGATTGCCCACAGCCGATCCGGGAAGAATATCTTCTCACCGGTCTGTTGGAAAGCACTAATGAAGCTTACGCAATGGCTAAAATTGCTGGCATTAAAATGTGCGAGGCATATAACCGCCAATATGGCACCGTCTATATGAGTGTAATGCCGACAAATCTTTATGGACCAGGCGATAATTATGATTTGCAAAACTCACATGTTTTGCCTGCGTTGATCCGCAAATTTCATGAAGCATTACCAGACAAGCCGGTGACAGTATGGGGATCAGGAATGCCGCGACGAGAATTTTTACATTCCGATGATATGGCCGAGGCTTGTGTTTTTCTGATGGAACAGTGTGATGAGCCGCGGATGGTTAATATTGGAACAGGAGCGGATTTGACCATTCATGAATTAGCGTGTTTAGTACAATCGATCGTGGGGCATAAAGGGAAAATCGTCTGGGATCATGCAAAACCGGATGGAACGCCGCAAAAGCTGCTGGATGTCTCGCAACTGCATGCACTTGGCTGGAGTCATCGTATTAGTCTTCGAGAAGGCATTGCTAAAGTGTATGAAGAATTGGATAAAACCAAACCATTCTAGCTTGTGTGAATCTCATAGAAAATAAGAAAAACCGGGAATACCCCGGATTAGTAGAAAATGACCGGGATACCCAGTAATAGTAAGGGCTTTAGGAATCTGAAAATAGAATAATGATTTTTATAAAATCTTACGTTTTCTGCGAGAAGTTAGATCGCAGAAAACGTTTTTTTTATGTCCATATAACTGGACAGCGTTATAACAAAATCTAGTGTACTGTTATTGAAGCGGAGTGTGACCGTCATAGCCCGGTTTAGCCGATAAAGCCGGAGTAGTTTTGTATTTGGTACTTAGCCGCTCAGAATTCCTGGAGTAACTTTTCCATTAGATCTAACAAGGAAAAGCAATAAACTAAATAGAATATTAATAAATTAGAATTTTATTAAGTTTTTAGGTGGGTGTTGTTAAAAGAATGACAAGAAATATTCAAATTGATGTGTTAAGAGGATTTGCGATACTTTTAGTAATGCTAGTTCATACTTCACAAATAGTTGAGGGCTTAACAGATAGTGTTATGAGGTTGTTTTCTAATGGAGCTCGCGGCGTACAATTGTTTTTTATTGCCAGTGCTTTTACTATGTTCTATTCACTAGAGAAGCGACGCATGGAAAAAAATTGTGTAATTAATTTTTTTATTAGGAGATTCTTTCGTATTGCTCCGTTATTTTACTGTGCAATTATCTATTACGGAATATTCGGGTCAGTGTGGAATAAAGCGACTCCTGAAATAGGCAATATTATTACGTCGATATTATTCATAAATGGATGGTTTCCTTCTTGGATTAATAGCTTAGTTCCTGGTGGATGGTCTATAGCCGTTGAAATGACCTTTTATTTATTTATACCATTACTATTTAAATTATTAACTACTGAAAAACGTATTTTGTGCTTTGGTTTAGCTAGTGTGCTTATTAGTGTGGTATCAAAATATTTACTGAGTGTTCATCCATTAATAGAAGATGTTAATCTATGGAGTACATTCAAATTTCTGTGGTTTTTTAACCAATTTCCTATATTTTTTCTGGGCTTTCTTTTATTTTGGTGGGTAAAAAATGACACTCCTATAGTGAGAGTTATTCTGATCTGTGTAAGCATAGCTATATTTTGTAGCTTACTAAGGAACAAATTGTACGTTAACGGATGTGAACTGCTTCTTTTTAGTTATATAGTGATTAAATACCCCATTAGATTAACTACAATAATAGCATATATCGGTAAAATAAGTTTTAGTGCTTATATTACCCATTTTGCAGTATTATCATATTTATCTACTTTATCTATTGATTTTGCTTCATCTTTAATAAGCTTCTTAGTCGTATATGTTTTATGTGTTTTATTAAC
The DNA here is from genome assembly GCF_041428895.1 of Sporomusa aerivorans. Lineage (NCBI taxonomy): Bacteria > Bacillati > Bacillota > Negativicutes > Selenomonadales > Sporomusaceae > Sporomusa > Sporomusa aerivorans. Next base: position 4,808,413 of record NZ_CP156926.1, on the reverse strand, counting down.
TGTTCTGTTATCAATAGTTACTTATTATTGTATTGAAAAACCAATGATTAACTTAGGAAATAAAATTATCTTAGGAGGAGTTTATATGAAGCGCGCAACGTGCGTAGAAAATGGAATGTGAGGTAACACAGAATAAGATATGTATATATAAAATAGAGAGAGTTTCGCAAAAAGTGTGAGACTTTTTCGCAAACAATTTGCGCAGCTGCAGCTTGCCGTTACTTTTTCGTTCTATCGTGGGGAGTGATAAAACTAAAATCCTTATACTTGCTTTTAAGCAAATATAAGGATTTTAGTTTTAAAAGAGTATTCATAGATAAAAATGAGATAATTCCAATTCATTAACAAGTGAAGCAATTATAGTTTTTCACGGGCGATCACCATTCATTGGCATTAGAGTTTATTCAGAATTGCCTCAGATGCAGCTACTACCTCATCCACAGAAATCGTTAGCAGACATTTCGGGTCAAGACATTTTAGTTTTTTTCCGTCACAGGGGTGGCAGGGATAATGGGGAGCAAGTGTAATAGCGTTTGGTGAATACGGTCCCCATTTCAGAGGAGAGGTGCCGCCATAGACAGCAACCATAGGAATCCCTGTTGCTGCTGCAATATGGGCGGAGCCTGTATCTACCGATAGGAAAAAATCTGAGTTTTTCAGAACATGGGATAGTTCAACCAAATTTGTTTTACCACACAAAATGCTGAGCGGAACAGGCAGCATTTTTTTTAGTTTTTCTGCAGCGTCCCTATCGGCTGGCGACCCAATGACATAGAATACGGCGTTATATTTTTCGGCAAGTCTTTTAATAGTTGCTGCGAAGCGTTCCAGTGGCCAGTCTTTGGTCACTGCACCGCTGCGGATGCAAAGGGCAATTTTTAGAAAAGACTGATCCAAGTTTTCTTTGCTTTGTTCTTTTACCACCTGACGTAGTAAAGCAACCGCCTTTTCCTTAGCTTCAGACGTACCTTCCGGCAGGACCAGTTTTGCCTGTTCTTTTTTCCTGGTAAACCGGTTGATAAATATCTCGTGGTTTTTGGCCTGAAGCGTACGCGTTGCATCATAATCTATTTTCAGAAGATCTGTATAATACAGCCTAAGATAGATATTGCGAAAAATGATTCTCTCAAAGCCAACACGTTGCGGCACTCCGGCCAACCAGGCGAGCATCGCGGAACGCGGTTTACCATCGGTAACAAAACTTACATCAAAATTCCTTTTTTTGATTTCTTTCGCTATCTGGAGTATTTCACGTAATTTTGCCTGATGCGCATAATTGTATAACATAACCTCATCGATAACAGAATTATCGGTTACAATTTCTGTTGTCAAAGGTTTAACAAGCATGGTTATTTTCGCATCCGGATAGGCTTGTTTTAATAAATAGGGTACACTTGTGGCGATGACGGCATCGCCTATCTTGCGCAGGCAAATGACAAGAATATTCTTATATGATGGTTCCAATACCTTTTTCACTCCCTTGGTAAGTTACCCTGGATAGCCTTTATTGTAGCATATCCTTTCCGCAGGAAAAAGGACAAATTTTTTTCGGTAAAGTTGGTCTATCTGCTAGATCCGGGAAAAAATAAATTTCTAATAAATTGGTTAATATATCTTTAAAAAAATACCAAAATTAGCTACAATAAAAACTGAAGTTTTTTCGCACGGTTGCATTCTCAATGATAATAAAGGATCGCGCTAACTGTTTTCTTTCCAATAACGGAAAGTGTCAGCCAATAGAAAGGGATGTTCATTTTGTCCAGATGGGATCTTTTTGTTCGTAATATTCAGCAAGACTTGAAACTGTTTGTATTTATATTGGCGTTATTATGCATTATGCGGATCGCTTTCATTGTGGGATTACATTCCTATTTAAGCGCGCAAGCGACGATTTCCGATATTTTTAACGCTTTGTTCTTTGGCTTGCGGTTAAGTTTAAAAAGCGCAGATGTGGTAGTTTTATTCTCATTTGTTTTCTGCACCCTGCTCAGTGTTATATTTCGGACTGAAAAACTTGAAAAAGTTCGAATGGTGTTAGGCAGTATCTATGTCAGTCTGCTGGTGCTCTTATTTCATGTCCGGATACCGTTTTATAAGGAATTTCACACCGGTTTCAACCAATTGATTTTTAATACCGTTCGTGATGATATAGGGGCTTTGCTATACACACTGGTTATTGACTATTATCTGCCTGTTTTGCTGGCCAGCGCCGCTGTTAGTTCTTATCTTGTTTGCCGGAGCTTGCGCAAAATCCTTAATACTGTAACAGTTGCTCCAGCGCAATTTCCGTTTGCCGGTCAAAAAGTGGCATTCAGGGTTGCAATCATTGCTAGCCTGAGTATTTTTATGGTTTTCACCCGCTTTGGGGGAAGTCTTACCTACGCTCATTCCCTGCACTGGGAAAATTCAGCTATATCGAAAGATGATTTTTTGAATGAAGCCATTATCGATGATATTCAGGCGCTATACCGGGCTTACAGCATTCAGGAGCGGATACGTCAGGGAGCAAATATGAAAGTTGACGCCGCTTCAATCCGTAGCTATACAACTATTATACAGGGCAGTGAATTAATTTCTAACGAGGTTGACGAAACTTTCATTAGACATGCGCAAGGCGCCAGGATACCTAAGCCGAAACATATCTTCATCATTATGGGCGAAAGTTTTGCCCAATGGCCGCTCTTTGAACAGTTTGGCAGCTTGCATTTGGCTGATGGTATGAAAAGCATTATCTCACGGGGCAATGCCTGTTATGTACCGGCGTTTGTACCTAACGGGGCTTTTACGCCTATGGCGGTAACGGCAGTGGTCAGCGGCTTGTCCGATGTGAGCCTGTATCCCAACTATCATCTGGAATCCTATAAAGAACCTTACGCAACTGCTATTGCTCCCCAGTTTAAGAAACTGGGGTATAAGACGAATTTCTGGTATGCCGGGATGAGCTCCTGGGAGAGGATCAAGGATTTTACAATGGCCCAGGGATTTGATAATTTCTATGGCGATGAGGATTTCCCCCATGAGACAGGCAATGTGTGGGGGAGCGACGACCGCTATCTGTTTGATGCCGTTTTGTCTACGATAAACAATGATACACCCACCCTCAACGTTATCCTTACAGTTTCCAATCATGCACCCTATTCGGTAGACCTTGTGAGGGAAGGTTTTGATGAATCCGCCGTTACCGCCGCGCTGCCGGGGGAAGTACAGGGCGACAAAGATCTGGTTAAACGGCTTGGCCATTATTGGTATACAGACCAGCAGATCAGCCGGTTTGTCTGGGAAATGCAACAGAAAAATCCCGAAAGCCTGATCGTTGTTACCGGTGATCATGCGGACAGAACCAATATCAGCAAAACTCCGACTATTTTTGAACGCTATACAATCCCCTTAGTGCTTTTCGGGCAGGGAATAACCAGGCAGACTATACCTGCGAATACTGCCGGCAGTCATATCAACATCGCGCCAACCCTGCTTGAGCTCATTGCACCTCCGGGGTTTGCGTACTATTCACTGGGACCAAGTTTAACAAGAGGCTCCGCGCTTGGTTTTAGCCACAATGTGTGGATTACCCCTGACGCGATCGGCCGATTGCCGGTTGGAAGTGCGGAAGCCTTTGACGGAACAGCAAAAGCTTTGGATAATAAAGAGGTCCTTCAACAGACAATCGACGTCATGCGTGCCTTATCCTGGTGGCGAATTGAAAAAGGCAAGATGCTGAATTTTATTGCCGGCGGCAATAGGAATGGATAAGAAAAGTAATTACATAGAAAGGCTTGCTGTGGCCCTTAAGGTCACGGCAAGCCTTTTTATATGTCAAAACCCCAGAATAGTTTTAAGCTGTTTGGCGTAGTTGCGGCTTACGGGAATTTCCGCTGTCTGACCGGCAAGCTTTAAGCTATAGGTGCCACCAAACAAGGGCAGAATTTTTTCCACGTTATCCAGATTAACCAGATAACTCCGGTGACAACGAAAGAAATGCAAATTCCGCAACCGTTCTTCCCAGTGATTGAGCGTTTGCCCGGTGACATACTGTTTCTGCAGGGTTATCACCCGCACGTCACGCCCCTTCATTGTTAGAAACATTACGGACGGTATCGGCAGAAGAATAATCCGGTCATCTTCCCAAACAAAAATTTTATTCAGGGTTGCCGCGGGTTTTAAAGTTTTATAGATGGATAATGTGTTGTCTTCTTTTTTCGATAGGTTGCTGACGTTAAGGCGTTTTTTTATTTTTTCGAGAGTCCAGTTTAGCCGGCGTTTGGAGACCGGCTTTAATAAATAGTCGGCAGCATTAAGCTCAAAGGCGCGAATGGCGTATTCATTGTGAGTGGTTATAAACACGACCGCTATATTTTCATCTATATTGAGAATTTCTTCGGCAACTACCAAACCATTGATTGTAATCATATCTATGTCTAAAAATACAATATCAGGTTTCTGCGTATGAATATTGGCGAGCGCTTGCAAAGCATCGGTGTATGTACCAAGAACCTGCACAGTCTGTTGCTGATTCAGCGAGTGCTTCAACTGCGCCAAGGAAAACTCTTCACCATCAATTAATATGGCTTGCAGCATAATGTGTAATCATCCCCTTCTCATGGATTGGAGAGTAAATTTGGTTTAGTATTTGGCTTGTTATCATGCTAGCGGAGTCGGTGTGATTGCAGAATCATATTGAGGGAATGGTTAAAGCTGCTGCAGTTTTAGTTCATGACGCGTAACCCTTTACTATCCGTTTAAGCATTATTTTCAGCATGTTAAACAACCAATTTGCATTTAATCGCTAATTACTAGTCAAGTATGAATAATAAAGCATAAAATAGGAATAAATTCCAAATTATTGTATTATTATAAATTACTTTAGTATTTTTTTATATTAAAGCAATTATAGCAACAAATGGATAAAAATACAATTAAAGTAATAAATGGATATAAATACTAACAAATAAAAATTCTATTGCCAGTTTATTTAGATATACGCTAGGGAGATCAATAATGGACAAATATTTAGAGATTATGGAGAAGGTGATCAAAATAAAAAGCGACTATATTTGGGAAGGACATGCAATAAACACCCTACTTTATATTATCGGCACCAAGGATGCGGATTTAATGAATCACTCTTACCGCGTTGCTAAGCTGGCCATTCTTATTGCTCATGAACTTCAGATGCCGCAAAAGGCTGTTCATCAGATTCGCCTGGCAGCTCTGATGCATGATGTCGGGAAGTTTTGTATAGATTCCAAACTTTTATATAAAACAGGTTCGCTGGCGAAAGTGGATATAGATATAATCCGGATGCATGCAACGTACGGATATATGCTGCTGAAGCGATTACACGTTTCCTGGCCGCTGGCGGACATCGTTTACCAGCATCATGAGCGCCAGGATGGATCCGGTTATCCGCGCGGCCTAACTGGTGATAGCATTAGGCCGGAAGCCAGGATCATAGCGGTCGCTGATTTTATGGAATCCATCACATATGTGCAGCCCAATAGGCTGACGTTTGAACTGGACAATGCCCTGGATATAAATAATAATTTCGCAAAAAAATTTGACAGGGATGCGCTGACTGACTGCGCCCGGATTTTCGCAAAAAAGGATTTTGCAGTAGGGGAAATCTGGGAATAACGTCGGTTAATAAGATATGGCAAAAAAGTATAGCAAAGATACGAATATAGAGGAGGAAAGCGGGTGATGTCAGAAAGTCAGGATATTCAAGCATTAATCATGAAACTTTCCGACTTGGGTTACAAATCTTTTCAAATCAGGGAAATTATTAATGAATGCATTGAAACACAGGATTTGCAATTTCTCACTTCCGCGCAAGAGGCTGAATTAATCGATACTTTGCAAAATTATGTTGATTTTGCTATAAAATGTCGCAGTACAAAAATCAAATAAAGAAAAAATGTCGAAATTGCAGTAATTTTGCAGATTGAAAATAATGGAAAAAATATTTATTTTTTGTTATAATAATCCAGGACTAAAGTCCCAAAATGATAATCTTTATTCATGATATAATAATAGGTGGTGTACGGCTGATGGATTTGCGTGTCAATCATTTAGTTGAGCAAATGGAAAAGTTGGGCTATATGCGGTTTCAGATTCAGAGTATTTTACGGGAAGCCACAGAGGGGGCCAATCTGGATTCTCTCACCCCCACTCAAACAGAGCAAGTCGTAGACTATCTGGAAGATTACCTGGCCTTTGCCCAACGCTGCAAGAAGAGCAATGGCTCCTAGCTAATACATGGGCCTCGATTATCTGGGTCGGGGCCTTTTGCTATTACTGACCGATTTGTCGGAAAATAATACTCTATTAGTAATAAAAAGGAATTTGGCTAACACCTGTAGAAATTTTAATAGCATTATAGGAAGAATGGGGGATACTGAGTGGGCAAAAAAGCAGGCAGGCTAGTTTTAGCGGTGTTGTTGTCGATCATTTTCGGCATATTTCCGGTGTCGGCACAAAACTATCAACTGGCTCCGGGGGATGTTCTGGAAATTAGTGTATGGGGTTATGAAGACCTGCAAATAAAGGAGATTCCGGTAAGGCCGGACGGCAAAATTGCCTTTCCGCTGGTGGGGGAAGTCCAGGCCGGCGGTTTATCGCCGACTGAATTGAGCCAAACCATAACAGACAGCTTGAGCAATTATGTTAAAAATCCCATAGTAACCGTAAATATATTCAAGTACAGGACCACCCGGGTGTATGTCCTGGGAGAAGTCGCCAAGCCGGGCATGTACGAACTGGAAAAGCAGCATAATCTTCTTGATGCCGTTGGTATAGCCGGCAGCTATACCAAATACGCCGCTAAGAAGAAAGTCTATGTGATTCGCAAAGAGCAGGAGGCCGTTAATACCAAAGTAAAAGTAGACTTGTTAAACCTGCTGGAAAAAGGTGATATGTCCCAGAATATCGTTCTCAACGAAGGTGATGTTGTTTTCCTGACCAAGAGCGGTAAGCTTGATTTCGCCAGAGATATCCTGCCCTGGGTATCGGCCGTTTATCAAGTCAGTGAAATACAGAATAATTAATACTATGCAGCAATTTTATATTTGGGGGTATCGACGTGGACGAAACCACGCTGGATTTGAAAGATATCATTAAAATACTAAAAAAGAAACGCAAGCTTATAGTCAGCATGTTTCTGATATTCGTTATCCTGGCGACGGTGAGCAGTTTTATCATCCCGCCTACCTACGAAGGGGAAACTGCGCTCAGGATAAAGCAGCCCAAAGGCCTGGCCGATTCCCTGCTAGGCGATTTACCGACCGGCAATCCTATGGGGACGAAGCAGCTCATGTCTACCTATGCGGAAATCCTCAAAAGCCGTACCGTTGTTCAGGAACTAATCGACAGAACGCAGAGCGATAAGGACGAACCGCCGAAGTACGAGAGCATGCTTAAAAAAATTTCTACTCAGCCGGTAAAAGACACGGAGATACTTAATATCAAAGTACAGGCTGATTCACCGGAAGAAGCAGAGAACATTACCAATGCGCTTGTAGAGATTTTTATTAACAGATTAACTTCGTTGGTCAGAGACCAACGTTCTACGATAAAAGAGTTCATTGGATACAGGCTGAGAGAGTCTAAAGAAGAATTGGAGCAGGCTGAAGCAGCCCTGGAAAAGTACAAACAGGCACAAAGAATAGTCGATCCTTCAGAGGAAGGCAAGGCCTTGCTCAATAAGATGGCGGCCATTGACAAATTATCGGCCGACAATCAGGTTGGCCTAGCGGCCTCGCAGGCGAAACTGGCCAGCGCTCAACAACAACTGGGTACTGAAAAAATCGGCGCTATCGCCGACAATCCCTTAATTCAGCAATATAAGGGCAAATTAGTTGACCTCGAAGTACAACTGGTAAGCTTGAAGAAAAATTATACCGATAAGCATCCTCAGGTGATGGCAGCCCAGGCGGCGGTGAATGAAACCCAGGCCAAGCTTAAGGCCGAACTGGCCCGCGTCGCAAGTGAAGACGCCGCCTCCACCAACCCCATTCACCAGGGATTATTGCAAGCCAAGATTCAGGCGCAAGCCGAGATTGCAGTAGCTGCGGCGCAACAGCAGGCAATCAGTCAGGTATTGGCGGAGAGCAGTAAAGAAATCGTTAAGCTTCCGGCCAAAGAGCAAGGACTGGTAAAAGTGGCGCGAGACGCGAGCGTTGCCCAGGAGATATATATCATGCTGGCCAAGCGGTATGAAGAAGCACGTATCAGTGAGGTTATGGAACCGACCGATGTGCAGGTCATTGATAAGGCCATTGCTCCCGAAAAACCGGTCAAACCGAAAAAAATCCTGAACATTGTTATTGCGGCTATTCTAGGTTTGTTTACCGGTACAGGTATAGCCTTCTTAACGGAATATATCAACAAAACAGTCCGGACAGCCGATGATGTTAAGCAATACCTGGATTTACCGGTATTGGGCAGCATTCCTGACTTTAACAGTGAGATTAATAGCGGGGATACATGGCGGACTCGCTTGACGAAACTGATAAAATTCAAAGCTGCTGATCGCGTTTAAATATAATGGCGATAATGGCTATTTACTTATGAGGTGAAATATGAGTCAGAAACGACAGCTTATTGTCCACGAGGACGCCAAGTCACCGGTAGCCGAAGCCTACCGCACGCTGCGGACCAATATACAATTTGCTAAAATAGATGGTGAACTTAAAGTCATTATGTTTACCAGCGCCGGTCCGGGCGAAGGCAAATCGACAACAACCGCCAATACGGCAGTGGCTATGGCACAAGCCGGGAAAAAGGTCATCATCATTGACTGCGACCTGCGCAAACCGGTGCAGCACAAAATTTTTGGTAAACGCAACCGGGGCGTAACCAATATTCTTGTCGAAGACCGTTCTGTGGAAGAACTTATCCAGAATACGGAGATTGATAACTTGCAGGTCCTCACCAGCGGCCCCATTCCGCCCAATCCTTCCGAACTACTGGGGTCGGTTAAGATGCGTGAAATTATTAATGACGCCAAGAAGCTGGCAGATATAGTCATTATTGACGCACCGCCCACGGTCGCCGTTACCGATGCCTGTGTGCTGGCGTCCGGCGTTGATGGGATAGTATTGGTGCTGGGGGCGGGGTTGGTGCGACCGGAAATGGCGCAAAAAGCCAAGGAGCTTCTTAGAAATGCCAACGGGCATGTCCTTGGCGTCATTTTGAACCGGGTAGAGATTGAGGAAGAACATGCCTACTACTATTATTACTATGGGAATGAGAAAAAAATTGCTAAATAAAGCTGGGGTGTAGACCTATGCGGCGTAAGATGCTTGTTTCAATGTGCCTATTGCTGATTGATGCGGCGATCGTTGCCATCGTTCCTTTTATAGCTTTGTATATTCGGTTTGATGGTTTGGTTGATCATCGTTATTTTAATGTAATAATGCATTGTTTACCGGAGATTGTATTGGTACGCTTGGCTACTTTCTATGCTTTTGGTTTATATCGCCGGTTGTGGCGTTACGCCAGTATACCGGAACTGCTGAGCATAGTTGGTGCGGTAACAATCAGTACCTGCATTATTACAGTATACATGTACGCTATCGGTGCTGTCCTGCCAAGAAGCATACCGATTCTTACCTGGCTGATGGTCATTGTCTTCATTGGCACCAGCCGGCTGTTTATCAGGATATTGCACTTGCAAAGAAATAGGCAGAAGGCCAAGCTGACGAACACGTTGATCTTTGGCGCTGGTGACGCCGGCGCCATCATTGCCCGCGAAATTATTGACCGGTATCGTGATACTAAGAGATTGGTTGGTTTTATTGACGACGATATATTTAAGCACAATCAAAGTTTGCTTGGTGCAAGCGTGCTGGGAAGTTGTAAAGACATCAAAAGAATTACAGCCGAAGCAAACGCAACTGAAATAATTATTGCGATACCTTCGCTTGGTGGAGCGCAACTAAAGGAAATTGTCCGGAATTGCAAGCAGACAGGTTGCTCGGTTAAAATTGTTCCCGGCATTTTCGAATTGATGAATAATAAGGTTAACCTACATCAACTGCGTGACGTGGATTTAGAAGATTTGTTAAGACGTGAACCGGTACAACTTGATCTGGAGCAGATTGCTAGTTATCTTGCCGGCAAAAGAATTTTAGTAACCGGCGCTGGCGGCTCTATCGGCTCAGAGCTATGTCGGCAGATTGCGAAGCTTAATCCTGATAAAATGATATTACTGGGCAAAGGTGAAAACAGTATTTATGAGATAGACAGAGAGCTCAAGGATAATTATTGTGACTTAAATATTGTGCCCGTCATTGCCGATGTCCGTGATGAAAGTAGAATTAAGCATGTTTTTGATATTTATAAGCCTCAAGTAGTATTTCATGCAGCGGCGCATAAGCATGTTCCCCTAATGGAAGCTCAACCGGAAGAAGCCGTCAGGAACAATGTATTTGGAACTAAGAATGTTGCTGAGGCTGCTCGTAGCATGAATGCTGAAACATTTATCATGATCTCAACGGATAAGGCCGTAAATCCTACCAGTGTCATGGGAGCTACAAAACGGGCTGCTGAACTTATCATTCAGTCTTTGAATGGTAAAGGCAGAACTAAGTTTGCTGCTGTACGTTTCGGCAATGTTCTCGGTAGCAGGGGAAGCGTTATTCCCTTATTCAAAAAACAGATCGCCCAAGGTGGACCGATTACAGTGACGCATCCGGACATGAAAAGATATTTTATGACAATTCCTGAAGCGGCGCAATTAGTTCTTCAGGCTGGTTCAATGGCCAATGGAGGAGAAGTCTTTGTTTTAGATATGGGAGAGCCGGTTAAGATTGTTGATATGGCTAAGGACTTGATTGAACTTTCGGGTTTAATACTTGACAAAGATATAACATTCAAGTTTACAGGTTTAAGACCTGGCGAAAAATTATTTGAAGAATTACTGACGGCTGAGGAAGGTACAAACTCTACAAAACATGAAAAAATTTATGTTGCCAATCTTAAACTTATAGATGAGCAACAATTAGTAAATTCCTTAGTCTTGTTACAAAAGGAAACACGTGATTATGATGCAATAATTCATATTTTGGAAGACCTTATCCCGTCTTATCATGTTACTAGAGAAAAGTTTTGTAATGAGAGAACACCTGAGAAAAAGTTGTATAAGGCAACACAACCTCAAATAGTTTCCTCAGAATTTAGTGCTATAGTAGAAGGTCGATAAATTTATTATTGCAAGTATCATTATTTTAGAAACAAGATATTAGTTAGATTGAATCATTATTGCCCGTAATCGGTGTGAACCTTGAAATAATACAGCTTCTTTAGAGCAGTTTAGTTTGAGTACATACCATAATATAAAAGAACAATCGTGAAATGAGGAGTTTTTTTGAGTAATTCAGACTTGCGTTTTACGCGATATTGTGATTTGTTGAAAGATAACCTCGTAAATAAAATGTCAGTAATTGGTGTGGTTGGCTTAGGCTATGTGGGATTACCATTAGCAGTAGAAAAGGCAAAAGTAGGATTTAAGGTCATTGGTTTTGATCGTAACGCTGCTCGTGTCGGACAAGTTAATCGTGGCGAAAACTACATTAAAGATGTTAACAATGAAGAGTTAAAAGTTTTGACTGATAGAAGGCAGCTAGTTGCTACTGTCGATTTTTCAAAGTTGACAGAGGTGGACGTCATTGTTATTTGTGTGCCTACACCTTTAACTATTACGCGTGACCCGGATATATCATACATTAACAATGTTACTAATGAAATTGCCAAGTATTTAAATCCAGGGCAGTTAGTGACACTGGAAAGTACAACCTATCCCGGAACAACAGCGGAAGTTATTTTACCAAAGTTGGAAGCAACAGGTCTAACAGTAGGTCAGGATTTTTTCTTAGCTTTTTCACCGGAGCGTGTTGATCCAGGCAATAAGCGATATACGACAAAAAATACATCAAAGGTTGTTGGAGGCATAACACCGGTATGTCTAGATGTTGCTACTACTTTTTATTCGCAAACTATAGTAAACATACACCCGGTTTCTTCAACTGCTGTTGCGGAAATGACAAAAGTGTTTGAAAATACATATCGTGCAGTAAATATTGCATTAGTCAACGAGTTAATGTTTCTTTGCGATCGTATGGGGATTGATGTTTGGGAAGTTGTTGATGCTGCAGGAACAAAACCTTTCGGCATACAAACTTTTTACCCTGGTCCGGGTGTAGGCGGTCATTGTATACCTATCGATCCATTTTATCTAACCTGGAAAGCGCGTGAACATGATTTTCATACTCGTTTTATCGAGTTAGCAGGTGAAATAAATCTCCAAGCATCGTACTATGTTGTGGAAAAAGTAATTAAAGTTTTATCAAAGGCAAGAAAAGCGTTAAATGGTGCGAAAATATTAATTTTAGGCATTGCATATAAAAATGATATTGACGATTGTCGGGAATCGCCGGCGCTAAAAATTATTGATCTTTTATTAAAAGAAAATGCCGAAGTGACTTATCATGACCGCTATATACCGGACGTATATCCACATGAACCTTATACCTTTTCTATGAGTAGTGTTGCATTGACGGATGAAGCTTTAAAGCAGGCGGACTGTGTTCTGATTACAACTAAACATAGTGATGTCGATTATGAGCGTGTGGCGAGATATGCTCAAGCAGTAGTTGACACTAGGAACGCTTGTAAGAATGTTAGTAGCGATTATAAGTATAATGTTACCAAAATATAGGGAGTAATAAGGATGAAGACTTATCGGTTTGGCATTATAGGCTGCGGACGTATTTCTGAAAACCATATGGAATCGATAAAAGTTTTGCCTGGCGCTAGATTAGCCGCAGTATGTGACATCAACGCTGAGGCTTTAACAAAAGCTTCTAGAACATATGACTGCAAAGGCTATACAAATTATCAAGAAATGCTCGCTGATTCCAATATAGATGTAGTAAATATTTGTACTGAAAGCGGACTTCACGCCAGAATCGCTATTGATGCAATCCAGGCAGGCAAGCATGTGTTGGTCGAAAAACCAATGGCTATGTCTTTGGCTGAAGCTGATAGGATGATTGCTGCAGCACGCAAAGTAGGGGTTAAACTTGGAGTGGTTCATCAAAATCGTTTTAATAAGGCAATTGTTAAATTGCGCAAGGCAGTCGAGTTTGAACGGTTTGGCAAGCTTACGCATGCAGCTGCTGTTGTGCGTTGGAATAGAAATGACGAATATTACAGTCAAGCTCCCTGGCGTGGTACTTGGGAGCAAGATGGCGGATGTCTTATGAATCAATCAATTCACAATATTGATCTTTTGCAGTGGATGATGGGGCCGGTAGAATCCTTGTTTGCATATACAGCAACCAATCTGCGTGATATTGAAGGCGAGGATATAGGGGCCGTCGTTTTAAAATTCTACAATGACGCGTTAGGTATTATTGAAGCTACTACTACCATATATCCCACAAATCTAGAAGAAACTTTAAGTATATTTGGTAGCAACGGTACTGCATGCATTGGCGGTATTGCGGTGAATAAGATAGAAGCATGGCGATTCCCGGGAGACAATGAAGCTGCTATATTGGCTGATCAGGGTAATGAACCGCCTAATGTATATGGCTTTGGGCATGCGGATATTATTGATGATTTTATGCAAGCCATTACGGAAGATCGTGAACCGGCCGTGAGCGGCGAAGAAGGTCGTAAAGCGCTAGAAATCATATTAGCAATTTATCACTCTGCTAAATATAAAAAGGAAGTCACTTTACCGCTAAAAGAACAATTTACTATCGGAATAGGCTTATAGTTAAAGAGGTAATAACATGAAACAGGAAAACTTTGATAAGAAATATATGGTGCACCCGTCTTCCTATATAGATGAGCCCTCTAAGATTGGTGACGGCACTCAGATATGGCATTTTTGCCATATCTCAGCTAATGTGGAGATTGGTCAAAATTGTAGGATTGGACAAAATGTGTTTGTTGCAGGCAAGGTCAAAATTGGCAACAACGTAAAAATACAAAATAATGTAAGCGTATATGAAGGTGTTATATTAGAAGACTATGTATTCTGTGGTCCTAGCATGGTATTCACCAATGTTAAGACTCCAAGGTGTGAATATCCTCGCAATACATCAACTGATTATATGACAACGTTAGTGCAAAAAGGAGCTAGTATTGGGGCTAATGCTACCATCGTCTGTGGTACCACAATTGGAAAATACGCTTTTGTCGGCGCCGGTTCAGTAGTTACTAAAGATATACCGGATTATGCCATGGTTTTTGGCACTCCTGCAACAATACAAGGCTGGGTCTGCGCCTGCGGGGATATAATAGTAAAAGCAGATGCAAATAAAGTAATCTGTAATCGTTGTGGAACTCATTTGAAAATCAAGTAATAGTGAGAGGACGTAAAAATGATACCTTTTATTGATCTGAAAACTCAACAACAGAGAATACGACAATCAATAGATGAACGTATTGCTAACGTGCTGGAGCATGGCCAATATATTATGGGACCTGAAGTATTTGAGCTAGAAGAAAAATTAGCTGCATACGTAGGGGTGAAGCATTGCATTTCAGTGGCAAATGGTACGGATGCACTCTTGATTGCTTTAATGGCACAGGGAATTAAACCTGGCGATGAAGTAATCACGACACCGTTTACTTTTATTGCAACTGCGGAAGTAGCTGTTTTGCTCGGTGCTAGACCAGTATTTGTGGATATTGATCCTAAAACGTATAATTTAGACCCTTGTAAGCTAAAGGCAGCAATTACTCCTAAGACAAGAGCTATTATGCCTGTTAGTCTATATGGACAGTGCGCGGATTTTGATACAATTAATATGATTGCTAACAAATATAGCATACCTGTTATTGAAGATGCCGCGCAGAGTTTTGGTGCTACCTATAAAGGAAAAAAATCCTGCGGTTTAACAACCATCGGGTGTACCAGTTTTTTCCCCACGAAGCCATTGGGTTGCTATGGAGATGGTGGCGCTTGTTTTACAAATGACGATGATTTAGCCAGTACGATGCGACAAATTCGTTCACATGGGCAGGAACGGCGCTATCACCACCTTGTTGTTGGTGTGAATGGCCGACTAGATACGATTCAAGCTGCTATTTTACTGGCAAAATTAGAGGTTTTTGATGAAGAAGTCGAACTGCGTCAGATTGTGGGAAATAGATATACTGAGGCATTACAGCATATAGTCGTTACTCCTTATATAGAAAAATATAATACTGGTATTTTCGCCCAGTATACGGTCGAAATAGAGAAGCGGAATGAAGTTCAAGCAAAACTTCATGATGAGGGAGTACCCACAGCAGTACACTACCCTATTCCGCTTAATCTGCAACCGGTTTTTTCTAATCTAAATCAGTCAGAGGGAAGCTTTCCAATAGCTGAGGCCATTGCTAAGAAAGTTATGAGCTTGCCTATGAATCCCTATTTAAATATCAAAGATCAAAACAAAGTAATAGCTACATTGATTAAAATTTTAGGTTAATTTTTCAGCGCAATGTGTTAGGTTTTTAGATAAGGCTATTTTATGTATGAGTAAAATGAAACATAGTAGAGTGCAAACCAAGAAAATGCTAGGCAAGTACTTAGAGACTGGCGGTACTAAATGAGGTGGATGTTTGAGTCGTTTTAAAACATTATTATCTGATACAGCAATCTACGCAGCAGGTGAATTTGGGGTAAGGTTAATTACATTCCTGCTGGTTCCATTTTATACATATGTCCTTACTCCCGCTGAATATGGAGCCATGGACGTAATTCTAACACTTTCACAGTTAGTAACAATTGTTATATCATTAGATATATCTTATGGAGTATTTAGATTTTTATTGGAATCCACAGAGGCTGAGACAGAGGATATTCTTTCGACAACTATTGTCTTCCTAACTATAGTAACTGGCATAATAGTAACGTTGAGTATTATAACTCTGATGTATTCGGGTATTGTCATTAATTATATTTATTTAATTATTATTTTTTACTTTGTTACAATATGGAATGGTTTTTTTAATCAGGTGGCAAGAGGTCTGAATAAAATAA
The DNA here is from genome assembly GCF_041428895.1 of Sporomusa aerivorans. Classification (NCBI taxonomy): domain Bacteria; kingdom Bacillati; phylum Bacillota; class Negativicutes; order Selenomonadales; family Sporomusaceae; genus Sporomusa; species Sporomusa aerivorans. The sequence goes on along the minus strand of NZ_CP156926.1, from coordinate 4,792,377 downwards.
AGATATTTATTATTAGTGGAGTAGCTTGCTCTTTTTTTATTGGTGTTTTGAATGTAGTTTTAATTGGTTACTTTAAAATGAGTTATGATGGCATGCTTGTGGCAAATACTATTGCATTGCTCATAGGAACTGGAATAGTAGTCGCTACAGGTGGAATTTACCGATATATAATTATGGCGCATAAAAGATTTAATAAGCACACATTACTCATGTTATTAAAATATACCATCCCGGTAACTGCTAGCGGGGTATGCTGGTGGGGAATGACTCTTTCAGATCGTTTTTTTATGCAACATTTTCTTGGACTAGATGATGTTGGTATATATGCAGTTGCTTTCAGAATCGCTAGCATCTTAATCATAATTAACACAATATTTGATAAGGCGTGGAAGGCAGTGGCCATTAAAGAATTTTCTTCAGAAACTAGCCTTGAATTCTACTCAAAAGTCTTTAACAACTTAATGAGATTGCAATTGCTAGTAATTTTATTGCTAACAATATGCTTGAAATATGTTATTCCCCATTTTATTGGTGGCGATTTTAGTATTGCTTGGAAGTATGTTGGGCCGTTACTTATTAGTGCAATGTTTTGGGGATTTAGTGTCTTCTTGGGAACAGGATATGATTGTACAAAGAAAATGGGGGGAGCCTTTTATACTACTCTAATTAGTGCGATTTCTAGTATGGCATTGAATATTATTCTAATTCCTCAGTTTGGTATCTATGGCGCTGTTGCATCGTCACTAATAGCGTATATCATTCTGTTTGCTATACGACTGCGATCTACCCGACATTATTTTGGGATAAAAATTGACTATGCATTACTAAGTGGAGGTTTGCTGCTTATTATCACAGCTTATTTTATAAGTATATATCTTGCTGGATATCTTGCCTGTTTGATTAATATTAGTTTACTTTTGTTATATCTTTTTATAAACAGAACCTTCATCTTTGAAATGCAAAGGCGTATCAAATTTAATGCATAATAAAGCAAGGAGGAATCGGGATGATAACGGTTATTGGTGCTGGAAACGGTGGGTTAGCAATGAGCTATTATTTACATACTAAGGGAATTGAGACATGCTCTTGGAATCGTTCAACGGACAGGACCACTACAATAATCACGGCTAATAACACAATTGAGGTATTCGATTATGTTGCTGGCTTAAATGTAAAAATCCCAATCAATATAGTCCCGGATATAAAGAATGCTGTCACAAAATCAAAACTATTGATAATTATTACGCCTGGAACAGCTCACCGGGACATTGCGCATCGAATCGCAGAGTACATAACTCCTGAGCATGCTATAATTCTGATGCCCGGCAGAACTTATGGGAGCATGGAATTTATTGACATTATATATGAGCTCAAAGGATTTAGACCCGTGTGTTATGAGACGCAAACTATACTTCATACCTGCAGGTCTGAAGGTAACCGGGTTCACATATTTGCCCAAAAGCCTAAAGTTTTTTTCTCGGGTTATCGTGTTAAGAGTGACTCTGTAAATAGAATTCTTTCTGACATTTTTCCTGAATTAATTTATATCGAAGACTACTTTCAGGTCACATTAAATAATATTGGTGCAATGCTGCACCCGACAATTACCGTATTAAATACTGGTAGAGTGGATGCCGGAACAAGTTTTAAATTTTATCATGAGGGATTAACCCCGATTATTGCGGAATATCTAGAAAATCTTGATTGCGAACGCAAACTGGTTTGTGCATCGGTCGGATGTGAATTTATTTCACTCCAAGAATGGATTGCAGAAGAGTATGGGCCTCAAGACACTTCTATCTATAAAGGCATTCAGTCCGTTGGTGCATATAAGGATATTCTTGGTCCCCAAACGTTAAATCATCGATATATTTATGATGATGTCTCGACGGGATTGGTTCCTATATATTATACAGGCAAAGCATTTGGGATTGAAATGTCCTATACGGAGGCGCTAATCCAGTTCATTTCTAAAGTTACAAAGTATGATTTTTTTAAAAATGGAAGAAAATTTGACTTGCGATTTTCTTTGTAGGGTAATGGGCGTTAGGAGGGAGTAAATGAGAAAGATACTAGGAGCTTCTATTGGTCACTGCGTTCACGTAGCGGGAGTATTTAACTTCCTTAGAATTGCTGAGCAAGAAGGATATGCAACTGTTAATTTGGGTGGTGCAGTCTCCATTAATGAATTAGTTGGTGCCATCATGGAGGAGGACCCTGATGAAATTGCGATTGGATACCGCTTAGGGAATGAACCTTTAGGTCATATACTGCATGAATTGGCAGGCAAGCTAGAAGAGAATGGTCTATTAAATAAAACATACATTTTTGGTGGAACAAAAGAAACTGTTCAAGAAGCTATAAAACATAAATTTATTCTTAGAGTTTTTGATGGATCTGAAACTCGAGAAACTATCCGTCTGTATCTGCAAAAATCCTATACAAATGCGGGTAGTGATGTAATACCGCCGCAAAATTTAGTTGATAGAATTAGATTTAAAAGTCCGTACCCGCTAATTAGGCATCATATAGGACTAGATAACTTGGAAGATACTGCTAAAAGTATAGGAATTCTTGCGGAATCAGGTCTACTAGATATAATTTCTATTGCTCCTGATCAAAATACTCAGCAATTTTACTTTAAACAAGATAAAATAGATCCACGTCAGAACGGCGCCGGAGGGGTCCCTATACGCTGTAGACAGGACTTTTTAAAATTATACGAGGCGTCTAGGCGGGGAAATTATCCATTAATGAGGTGCTATTCGGGAACAGAGAATTTGCTTGACTTTTCTAAGGTTCTGAAAGATAGTATCAATAATGCATGGGCTGCGGTACCTATGACGTGGTATTCCGAATTGGATGGGAGATCAGAACGCAGTTTACTTGATGCTATTAGAGAAAACCAGGAGGCCATAAGATGGAACGCTCAGAATGGCGTGCCTGTTGAAATAAATGAATCGCATCAATGGTCATTGCGTTATGGCCATGATGCATTAGAGGTTGCAATTGCGTATCTTGCCGGATACAATGCTAAGAAGTTAGGTGTAAAAAACTATGTTATGCAATTTATGCTAAGCACACCACCGGATATTTCACCCCAGATGGATATTGCGAAAGCGCTCGCGAAGATTGAGCTTCATCAAGCATTGGAAGATGAGAGCTTTAATATTATAAGAATGATCCGACCAGGATTATTGTCTTATCCGTCCGATGCTGAAATGGCTAAAGGGCAGTTGGCAAGTACCGTTTTCTATGGTGCTTGTTTAAATCCTCATATAGTTCATGTGGTTGCGTTTTGTGAGGCGCTTCACAGAGCGACACATAGAGAAATCATTGAAAGTATTAAGATAGCAACACAAGTACTCAAAGTCGCCTACCAAGGAATACCTGATTTTATTGACGTAAAAGTAAGGGATCGTAAAGAACAGTTGAAAACAGAAGCTATGCAGATTATAGAAGCTGTAAAAAATTTGGGGTCCGGATATGAAGATCCTTTGCTAGAACCTACTGTTATTTATAATGCTATAAAGGTGGGTATTTTAGATGCTCCGTGTTTAGCCGGTTTTCCGGTTGCCAAAGGAAAAGTGAGAACAAGTACTTTAAACGGAGCGCAGGTGATTATTGACAATAACGGGGTTCAACTTAACGAGAGGCAGCGCTTAAGCGATGTATTTAGTTGTAAAGGTGGAGCAAGATAATGAATTTTGTACCTGTTATTGCGGGGGGGTATGTCAATGCATATAGTATTGCTAGAACCTTCCACGAAACTTATGGTATTAACTCTTTGATATGCAATTATCAGTCCGATTTTACTTCTTATTCCTCCTTTTGCGAGTGCATTAATGTCCCAGATCCAAGGTATTGTGAGCAACCGCTATTAGCTGCTATGCGAGAGATTGGGTTGAAGCTAGCGCATCAGGGAAAGAAAGCCATATTATTTGTTACAGGTGATGAATGGTTAACTATTTTCAGTAAGCACAAACATGTGCTGGAAGATATATTTGAGTTTACATTCCCGGATTGGAACGTAGTTGAACAGCTAACAATTAAAGATAAGCTTTATAAGTTGTGCGATAAGTTGCTAATTAAATATCCTAAAACGTGCGTTTGTTTTACGAATAATATTTCTGATTGTAAAGCATTAAAGCCACCAATTTTGATAAAGCCTTCCTCCGTTACGGACTTTATTTCAGCATTTTCCAGAGGACCAAGAAATCAGGTCTTTTCGAGTCATGAAGAGGTAGCGCAATATATACAGAAAAAATTTATCGAAGGATATTCTAGCCCTTTTATCGTCCAAGAATATATTCCCGGAGGAATTGAAAACCTCTATACAATTACAACATTTTCCGACTCAAATAAGGTGCTCAAGGGAGTGTCTATTGGGCATAAACTGACACAGTATCCAAAAGATGCTGGGACAATAACATCTGGGCTTGTAAAATATGAGCCTGCGATTATTCAGCCTGCCAAACAGATATTAGAAGCTGTTGGGTATTATGGAATTTCTAATATTGAATTTAAATATGATACTCGGGAAGGTACCTATAATTTAATTGAGGTGAATCCGCGTCCTGGTATGTGGAATTATTCATCCTATAAATCAGGCATAAATCTATTTGAAATGCTAATAAAAGATATTGTTTTAAAAGAATTTATACCGTATAGCGAGGGCAGAAAACCATTTTTATGGACGGTGCTTTCAAAAGATAAAGTGCTGAACGAAATTAAAGGAACAGGAAATGAGACAATAGTTCGTCAGTTAATTAGACAAGGCGATTATATAGATCCACGCAAAAATAAGGCTGAAAGCATGATCTATGATTTAAATGTTAGAATACTTGACGTAGAGCTGAAAACTAGATATTTTCTTAAAAGGCTGCTAGGAGTTAAGCGATGATAACAATAGAAGTATCAGAAGCTTTCTTTCCTGAAAAAAAATATATACTCGATATAATATTTAATGAATTTTTGAGTTTAAAATATCGTATTCTTATCAGTAGTACCGATGACTATAAGATCACTCTTGATAATGGTAAGCAACTAGTAATAAGGGATCACTTTTTCTCTGAGTTTGACTGTTATAATAGTTATTTAAATATGAACAAGTTTCCTGAACAAGTAACCTTTATGAGCAATGAATTTATAACGCAGTCGGATATTCCGATTATTTTTGGGAATATGCAGTTTGAAATCATGGAGGAGAAGATCGTCTGCGGGGTTGACTTTTTTGCATCTTGCTTTTTTATGCTCACAAGATTAGAAGAACGAATCAATAACTTCCGAGATGAAACCAATAGATTTCCCCATACTGCAAGTTTAGCTTATAAAAATAATTTTCTGAACCGACCGGTAGTCAACGAATATGTGGAAATGTTATGGCAGATGCTTTGTTATCAAGGAATAAAGCAAGAACGAAAGCCAAGCCAATTTGAAGTAACATTCACTCACGATATTGATTTTTTATTTTTGTGGAATGATTTACCTAGCTTATTGAGAAAAGTTTGTGGGGATGTCGTTAACCGGAAACAGTATAATCGGTTATGGGAACGCATTTCTAACTTTTATATGGTTTCAAGAGGTATGATACGTGATCCATATGATACCTTTGATTGGCTAATGGATATTTCAGAAAGCGTCAACGCAAAATCTCATTTTTATTTTATGAGTAAAGGACTTAACTATTCTATCGAATGCAGAAAAACGTGTGAAGTAATTAAACGAATCAAGCGTAGAGGACATATTTTGGGCTTTCATGCGGGATATGATACCTTTAATAGCCCAGACGCATGGCTTGAAGAGAAAAAAATGGTTGACCGCGCTATTGGCTACGAATCCCAAGAGGGCCGACAACATTATCTAAGATTTGAAGCACCTATAACGTGGCAAATATGGAATAAAGCGGGTATGAAGTTTGATTCGACATGCGGTTATGAAGAAGTAGGCTATCGGTGCGGAACCGGAAATGAGTATTCGGTATATGATCTCCAGCATAGAAGGAAAATGGATTTGAAGGAGAAGCCTTTGATTCTCATGGATGTACATGCCACTATAGACAGAGATCCATATAGTGAATTCGAATACAATAGATATTTAGCCATAGTAAATGCGGCTAAAAAAAATAATTATCCTATAACTGTTTTATTTCACAATTCAACTTTTGAAAGTAACCCTCGCTTTATTAAGTTTTATTTGGAGTTGATAGAATGTGTGGCATAGCGGCTCTTTTCAGCGAATATGAATTAGACCCAAGACTTATAAAAAATATGACAGATGCAATTAAACATCGCGGCCCAGATAGCGAGGGGCATGAAAATTTTAGTGGACAAAGGGCGTGGCTTGGGCATAGAAGATTATCTATTTTAGATCTAACTAAAGCTGGGATACAGCCCATGTCATATAATGATAGGTACTGGATTACATATAATGGCGAAATATATAATTATATAGAAATACGTAATGAATTGATGAATGCAGGCTATCTGTTCCGTACCAATACTGATACCGAAGTGATTTTAGCGGCATATCAGCATTGGGGAAAAGACTGCTTACACTATTTTAATGGTATGTTCGCTTTTGTAATATATGATACTCGGACCTGTAAAATCTTTGCTGCGCGGGATAGACTTGGAGTAAAACCGTTATATTATTGGCAATCACCTTTAGGCATTGCATTCGCATCTGAAATAAAACAATTTGGCTGCTTGCCATACTGGAATCCTAAGGTGAATGAAGCAAGAGTTTACGATTTTTTAAGCTTTGCTATTTTTGATCATACCAGTGAGACAATGTTTAAATCTGTTTATCAATTACGAGGCGGCGAAGCCGCTGAGCTCTCTCTTAACGATACAGGAAAACAGTTATCTATATACCGTTGGTATGAATTAACACCCCAAGAGTTCAGCGGGAGTTTCGACGAGGCGGCGCTTCGCTTTAATGAGCTAATGACAGATTCAGTAAAACTAAGACTAAGGGCAGATGTTGAAGTCGGATCATGCTTATCCGGTGGTCTGGATTCATCGACAATAGTATGCATTAGTAATGAAATATTGAAGAGTCAAGGGGCCTCGCAACTCCAAAAAACTTTTTCGGCAAGATCTGAACACCGCAAATATGACGAAGGTGATTACATCCACGCAGTAACTAAACAGCTTGGTGTGGAAAACTATGAGATTTGTCCTGCACTTGACCAACTATTTGTGCATAGCGATGAGATTACAAGATCTCAGGATGAACCATATCTCTCCACTAGTATTTATGCACAGTGGAATGTATTCAGACTTGCGTCAGAAAAACGCGTGAAAGTCATGCTGGACGGACAGGGCGCCGATGAGTTGCTGGCGGGGTATCATACCTTTTTCGGGCCTTATTTTGCTGATTTTATCAAGCAAGGAAATTTGATCGGGCTAATGCGCGAGATGAAGAATATCAAAGCTCTTCATGGCTATGACGTTCGTTTTTTACTTTCATTAGTCGCTAATATGTTACTGCCTGAGAGTATCCGTCAGCCACTAAAAAGATATAACGGCAGAAATACGTTAAAGCCTGATTGGCTTAATATTAAAATACTTGGAATTAAACCTGAAGACCCGTTCGTAGTCCACGGTTTCAAAACAGATAATGTTACTGCAATGTCTAAGAGCTGTTTAACAGGAACCGTCCTTCCTATGTTGCTACACTGGGAGGACCGAAACTCTATGGCGCACTCAATTGAATCTAGAGTACCTTTTTTGGATTATCGCCTGGTAGAGTTTGTTTTGGGTTTGCCAGATGAATACAAATTAGCGCAAGGAACAACAAAACGTATCTTGCGCCAAAGCATGAAAGGGATTTTACCTGAGGTAATCAGAACACGTGTAGATAAGTTAGGCTTTGTAACTGCAGAAGAGATCTGGATGAGAAAACAAAGGCCCCAATTATTTATAAAGCTATTAGAGGAAGCCATAGAAGCATCAAAAGGCATTATTAATATTAAAGCGCGGACGAAAGCGGAGAAAATTATTTCAGGGCAAGAACCCTTTAACTTTTTTGTATGGAGATTGATTAGCTTTGGAAGTTGGATGAAACAGTTTAATATGCAAGTTTAACAAACTGATCGTAACAAGAACTAAGAGATTTTTTTATTAAATTAGGTCGAGGGATTGATATGAAAGATAGACTATCTATAATTATTGGATCATTTCTATATGTAGTGCTACTTACTTGGACATACATATTTTTAATTAATCCTAGTGCCGAATATTTCGGTTTTACCTTTAATAGTAATATACCAATAGCGTTTTTTATCGTGTTTATAACTCTCGCAATTCTTCCTTCGTTATGGCTTCCAATTCGTTACAATCGAGTAAGTCAAATTTTAATTTGGTTAATCTATATCCTTGTTTACATACCAACATGCTTAGTTCCTATGGTTACGATTAATGTACCTTTAGAATTTCTATTACTATTTGTATTGTGCCTTTTAATATCACTAAGTATATTACAAGCTTTTAATCATCTTCCATTACTTCCTATACTGCGTCTGCCGTTAAGCTTACGAAGTTTTTGGTTTGTTTTTTTGCTTATAAGTTTTGTTATATATATATATATAATTAATACTTTTGGTATTAAATTTCAAATGGTTTCATTGTTTGATGTATATGATATACGAGAACAATATAAAGACGCATTGCGTACTGATGGCTTGGTTGGTTATGCTATTAATTGGGCTTCTAGAATTTGTAACGGAGTATTGTTTGTTTTTGGCTTATATAGGAGAAATATATTATTATTGATCTTGGGTTTATTTGGATGGTTTCTATTATTTTCAATTACTGGATTTAAAAGTGTAGTTTTTTATCCAGTACTATTATTTATATGTAAATATTTGTTTGAAGTTAGGACTAAGAACTTATTCAAATACTTGATTTGGGGTATTTGTAGCGGTATAAGTATATGTATTATTATAGAAATTTTATTTGACTTCTCAGCGTTAAGAATATTATTTATTCAGAGAGAAATTATTATTAATGGCTTGTTGACAGGTTATTTTTATGAGTATTTTTCACAAAATCCTAAAGCACTTCTTGGATATAGTATATTGAAAGATATAGTGACATATCCCTACTCGGATACCCCATCTAACTTAATAGGCAATGTTTATTTTGGAAGTTTAGGAACAACACAAGCTAATGTAAATATTTGGGCAGATGGATATAGTAATTTTGGTCATCTTGGAATAATAGGTTCCACAATAATTACAGGAATATATTTTTGGATTTATGATAGTCTAACAAAAAATTATAATCTGCCAGTTCGTTCGTTGCTAATAATCATTCCTAGTCTATCTTTAATATCATCGGGTATTCTGACAGCTTTGTTTACGTATGGATTAGTTTTCATGCTTATTATATGTTGGCTATTACCCAATATCTATTCAAAGGAAAACAAGGTGAAAAATGGATAGAATATGTATGGTTACCTCAATTCATCCAGATTTTGATGCCCGAATTGTGAAAATGGCTGAAACAATGGTTCGTAAGGGATATCAGCTTGATCTAATTTGTCCTTGGTCTGTCAACGAGAAAGAAAGAAATCAGGTTCAGTACAAAACTTTCACAAGGACAAAAGGTAGACTGGAACGATATAAAAACTATTACCAAATCTGGAAGTTGTTGAACAATGCAGATTATGATTTATACCATTTTCATGACTTGGATTTGCTTCCTTTCTTCGCACTCCTAAAGCTAGTTAAACGGAAACCTGTTATTTTTGATATGCACGAAAATTATGTCCAAGAAATGCTGCAGAAGGCTTATCTGCCTACCGGTATTCGTCCAATTGCCGCATTGGCAATATATTTAATTTTGAAAATTTGTCTGGGGATTATTAAAAATCTTATTGTAGTGGAAAATGGACAAGAGAAAGCGTATAACAGATATAATCCCGTTCAAATTAGAAATTACGCTACAATAGAATTAACCCATCAGATGATGAATAATTATCAGTTTAGAGAACCGTCTGTGATTTTTACCGGTTCTCAATATGAAAGTAACGGGACTTTGCTATTCCTCGAAATAGCGCGGCTTGTACACGAAAAAAACAAAGAGGTTATTTTTAAATCTATTGACCGATTTGGTGGCAATGATGAATTGCGCAAAAAAGTGAAACGGAGAATACTGGAATATAATTTACAGGAGAATGTGATTCTGCTACCTAATATTATGCCCCAGCAGATTATGCAATATTTAAATGAATCAACAGTCGGCTTATCTCCCAATCTTGATACTCCTAAGCAGCGCAGCGCTATTCCTACTAAACTTTTTGAATATATGGCCGCAGGTATTCCAATTGTAGCCAGTGACTTGCCATACAATCGGCATTTTGTTACCGAGACGGGATGTGGCTTCGTAGCAGAACCGAGCATTCCGCTACAGTATGCTGAGCGCATTCTTTGGTTATGTGAAAATCAGCAACTCGCTGAGAATATCGGGCTAAAAGGGCTAAATGCTTTTAGAGAACATTATAACTGGGAAACAGAGAGTGATAAACTTGTCGCGTTCTATCAGCAACTGATAGTTCCTTGATCTAGATAGAATCAAAGTTAGCACCCTGACCCTGTTGTTCAAATGTTTATATACCGATTGCTTTGATACTTATCCTACTTTATGGAGTGAATCAATGAACATCTTTATTATTTGCCAATGGTTTCCTCCGGAACATGCGCCCATTGGCGTAATGCTGAAAGAATTGTCACAAGATTTAACTGACCTGGGACATTCAGTCACGGTAATAACAGGTTTCCCTAATCATCCTAATGGTATCGTCTATCAGGGGTATAAGAAGAAGCTGTTTCTACAGGAGACGGTTGAAGGTGTAAATCTGATACGTTGTTACTTATTTACTTCACCGGATAAAAGTTTTTTCAAAAGAGTAATGAATTTTCTTACTTTTGCTGTAACCTCGTTCTTGGCGGCATTAACGCTGCCCAATCAGCACATACAGTTTGTAGTATCTCCACCTATTACTAATGGGCTTGTTGCTATAATTCTAAAGAAACTAAAAGGTATAAAGCTTGTTTTTAATATACAGGACATCTATCCAGATGTCGCAATTACTACAGGCGTAATACAGAATCCAGTATTAATTAAGTTGCTAAAACGATATGAACAAATAATTTATGATCAGGCCGATCAGATAACCGTTATTTCACATGGCTTCGAGAAGAACCTTCTAAGTAAAGGCGTAATAAAAAATAAGATTACCGTTATCCCCAACTGGATTGACACAAATGAGGTGTATCCAAGAGAACGGGATAACTCATTTGCTCGTAAGCATGGTTTAATAGATAAGTTTGTCGTGCTCTACTCGGGCACCATTGGCCTTATTTCAGGGGCGGAAGTATTAGTGGAGTGTGCTGCAATGTTACAGTCTTATAAGGATATTGTTTTTTTGTTTGTCGGCGAAGGAATAGTGAAAGATAATATCCAACATGCAGCAACAGCCAGGGACTTAACTAATATGTACTTTCTTCCGTTTCAGCCGCGTGAATTTTTGTCAGATGTACAATCAACAGCAGATGTCTCTGTAGTTACTCTGAAAAAGGGTAAAGGCAAGACTTCCGTCCCTAGTAAAGTGTTAGGGTTTATGGCAGCGGCCCGGCCAGTCATCGCCAGTGTAGATGCAGATAGTGATACGGCTCAACTCATTAAAAACGCTAATTGTGGTTTTTGTGTGGAGGCTGAATCTGCAGAATGCATTAAGAGTGCAGTTCTTTATTTCTATAATGATCGCTTTAGCGGGCGTACTCTTGGCGCAAATGGCCGAATATACCTCGAATCACATTTTCACAGGAATAAAGTTACTAGTTGTTATGAACGTGCGTTAAAAGATACACTTGCGGAAAAAAAATTATAGAGGGAAAGAAATGCTAAAAAAAATATTTGGTAATCCATTTTTTATAAATCCGTTATCGCTATGGCTACTGAGCGTTATTGTTTATATCAAAGAGAAAATTAAGAACCCGACGTTGATGTTGTGCGGCACAGTGTTAGTACGCAAGTGTATTTTTGGAAAATATGTAACATTGTATAACCATGTCTCCGCTACTATGTGTGAATTCGGTGATATGACGTATATAGCTGAGAACAGCGTATTAGTTAAAACAAAAGTGGGGAAATTTTGCTCTATCGGTCAAGGCGTGAGATGTGGATTAGGCAATCACCCATCAGAAACATTTGTTTCAAGTCACCCCAGTTTTTATTCAATTAATAAGCAAGCGCAGATTGCATTTGCTGATGACAACTATTTTAAAGAGCTTGAACAGATAATTATCGGAAATGATGTGTGGATCGGTGCCAATGCATTGATTTTAGGCGGAATTACAATCGAGGATGGGGCTATTGTTGCAGCCGGAGCAGTTGTAACTAGAGATGTTCCTCCCTATGCTGTCGTAGGCGGCATTCCCGGCAGGATTATTAAATATCGCTTTGAACCGGAGGAAATAAATTTTCTCTTGTCTTTTCGTTGGTGGGATAAAGACTTAAAGTGGATTCAGTCCAACTGGAGAAAGTGGCATAATATTAAAAGTTTTGTTTCCTCGATATCGGAACAGAAAGAAGGTAGTTGTATTGGTACGGGAAATGGATATTTATGATGTGGATCATGTTGTGGCGATACACTTACGCAGCTTCTCAGGGTTCTTTTTAAGCTTTTTAGGTTATCAATTTCTTAAAGCATATTATAGTGCTGTGTGTTATGCGGCAGATGGCCTTCGCTTCGTCTTTTTAGATGAAAGCGGGAAAATTGCCGGATTTGTAGTTGGTGCATCAAACCCTAGAGGTTTTTATTCGCGACTGCTAAAACGCGATTGGTACAAATTCGCGGCGGCCTCGGTCGAAGCCATTTTTCGCAACCCATTAATAATTCCCAGGCTACTGAGAGCTTTATTATTTCCCGGTTCAAATCCTGTAGGGCTTCATGTAGCCGGGTTGTTTTCAATCGCGGTTAGTCCAAGTGATCAAACAAAAGGAGGGGGAACTATGTTACTCAGTGCCTTCATTGCAGAGGCCGGAAGAAGGGGCTGCAAACAAATTGTCTTAACAACAGATAAAGATAATAATGATGCAGTAAACAAGTTTTATGTAAAAAATGGCCTGGAGGTCTCGCGTCAATACTCAACTCCCGAAGGTCGACAGATGAATGAATATTGTTTAGATATAGCACTTCATGCGTAAAGGTACTTAGTCATGATTTATATGATCAAAGCGATTTATAATATTGCTATACTTCCGCCGGGATGCTTCATAGTTTTTTTGTTACTGTTTAGCTTGTGGATACGCAAAAAGAGTCAAGGTGTGAGCTTGTTTCTGGGATTCTTCACATGTGCCTTTTACTTAGTTTGTACACCCTTAATCGGGAATATGCTGATTCACTCACTTGAGAGTCGGTACAATTTGCCGCAGAATATCGCAGGAGACGTTATTATTGTTCTTGGCGGAGGAAGTACGCTAGATACGCCTAATTTCGAAGGCTTGGGTCATCCTGTTGGGGCATCAGCCAACCGGCTGGTAACTGCAGCCATTCTTCAAAAAAGATTGCATTTGCCTATTCTTGTTTCAAGTGGACAAGTTTATCGAGATTTAGGGAACGAAGCTAGCGTTTCAACTTTAGTTTTAAGAGGACTTCAAATTCCTACAAACCAAATCCTTGTAGAGGATAAGAGTTTGACTACCACAGAAAATGCTCTTTTCACTAAACAAATTTTACAAGCGAAAGCTTTTAAAACTCCTATACTTGTCACTTCCGCTTTTCATATGGAACGTTCAGTGCTAAATTTTAGAAATATAGGTATTGAGGTAATACCTGTTCCTACTGATTATCGTACAAACCATGAAGTACATTTCTACCTTCATCAATTATTTCCATCTCCTGGTGGACTTGATAATACGTATCTTGCGCTAAAAGAATATTTAGGAATTCTATATTTGAAAATAAATTTCTAATTAAAGGTGTGTAATATGATGAATTTTTTACCTTTTGCATTACCGGATATCGGAGAGGACGAAATCAACGAAGTAGTAGACTCTCTACGTTCTTGCTGGCTTACAACAGGACCTAAATGTAAACAATTTGAACAAGATTTCGCAGGCTTTTTGGGGGATGATTTAAAGGCAGTTGCTGTTAGTTCCGCTACGGCCGGACTCCACCTTGCATTAGAAGCAATTGGGGTTGGTGCTGGGGATGAGGTTATTACTACCCCTTATACTTTTACAGCAACTGCAGAAGTGATTCGATATCTGGGGGCCCATCCGGTGTTTGTTGACATCGACCCCCAAACTTTTAATATTGATCCGGAAAACATTGAGAGGGCTATCACTAGTAGAACGAAGGCTATTATTCCTGTACATTTTGCCGGACTGGCTTGTGCCATGAATCCAATAATTACGGTTGCCAAGAAATATGGGTTAAAAATAATAGAAGATGCTGCACACTCATTTCCAACCAGTTATAAAGAAAAAATGATTGGAACGCTCGATACAGACGCAGTCGTATTTAGTTTTTATGCAACGAAGACAATTACAGCAGGAGAAGGAGGAATGATCCTCACACGTAATCAAGATATTGCCAAGAGATGTCGAGCAATGAGATTACATGGGATAAACCGCGACGTATTTGATAGGTATACATCAGCAAAGCCGGCTTGGTATTATGAAGTCATTGCGCCTGGTTATAAGTATAACCTTACCGATTTAGCCGCTTCAATCGGTATCCATCAATTAAAGAAAGCCTGGCTATTTCAGAAAAGAAGACAAGAAATGGCAAGGATTTATGATCAAGAATTAAGTGATCTTCCTCTTAAATTACCGCCAAAACCTTCAGCCGGTGATATACACTCATGGCATTTATATGTCCTCCGCCTGAATGAAGGCATAAGCGATCGAGATAGTTTCATACAACAGATGGCGAAAAAAGGAATCGGCTGCAGCGTGCACTTCATTCCTTTACATATTCAGCCTTATTGGGCTGAGATGTATAACCTTCGACCTGAGGATTTCCCGAAAGCTTATGCAACATACTTGTCTGCTGTAAGCTTACCAATTTATACCAAGATGAGCGAGGAAGATCAGTATAGAGTAATAAAGTCGGTAAGAGAGGTATTGGGATGCTCATAAAGAGGGCATTTGATTTAGTATTTACAGTTCCTGGCGTGATTTTCTTATCACCATTATTTTTACTTGTGATCATTTGGATTAAATTTGACTCGCCTGGACCTGTTTTTTTTCGCCAGGTGCGAATCGGCCAATATGGCAAACCTTTTAAAATACTAAAATTCCGTACTATGATGGTAGACGCAGAGAAACATGGAAAACAAATCACTATAGGTGCGGACAGGCGTATTACCAAGAGCGGTAAAATATTACGAAAGTATAAGTTGGATGAACTACCACAGTTATTTAATATTATTGTTGGTGATATGAGTTTGGTAGGGCCTAGGCCGGAGGTTCCCCAATATGTTCAATATTATCCGGAAACACTTCGCAAAATTGTCCTTTCAGTACCACCGGGTATGACTGATTTCGCTTCTATTGAGTACAAGGATGAGAACGCAATACTAGGAAATGCGGATAATCCTGAAAAAGCATATATTGACGAGATATTACCTGTTAAGCTGAATTATTGTGTAAAGTATGTTGAAAGTAGAAATGTTTTTTTAGACTTTTATCTAATAGTAAAAACAATCTACGCCATAGTTAAGTAAAGAATATAAATTTATTTAGATTACTATTATTGTAGAAGGAGTTGAGATACTCTGAATAAAGTAGCCTTAATTAGCGGTATCACAGGCCAGGATGGGGCTTATCTAGCGGAGTTGTTATTAGAGAAGGGGTATGTTGTTCATGGCATAAAACGTCGTTCTTCTCAATTCAATACTGACCGTGTTGATCATTTATACCAGGATCAGCATGAAGAAAACGTGCGTTTTTTCTTGCATCATGGCGATATGACAGATTCAACCAATCTTATCCGCGTTATTCAGCAGGTAAAGCCGGATGAGATCTATAATTTGGCCGCACAGAGTCACGTCCAGGTGTCGTTTGATACTCCTGAATATACGGCCAATGCCGATGCGTTGGGGACACTGCGCATTTTAGAAGCAATAAGGATTTTAGGTTTAGAAAAGAAGACTCGCTTTTACCAGGCATCAACGAGCGAACTCTACGGTCTAGTACAAGAGACACCGCAAAAAGAAACTACCCCTTTTTATCCCCGCAGTCCGTATGCAGCTGCTAAGCTGTATGGCTACTGGATTACGGTTAATTATCGGGAAGCTTATGGTATGTACGCTTGTAACGGTATTTTGTTTAATCACGAATCACCCTTACGGGGGGAGACTTTTGTTACCCGGAAAATAACCCGTGCTGTGGCAAGGATCACTTTAGGGCTACAGCACAAGCTGCACCTTGGTAATCTGGATGCCAAACGAGACTGGGGGTTCGCCAAGGACTATGTTGAAGCAATGTGGTTGATGCTGCAGCAGGATCAGGCTGAGGATTTTGTAATTGCAACAGGTAGAAATACTACCGTACGTGATTTTGTAGGGCAGGCTTTCAAGGAAATCGGTATTAATATTGAGTGGCATGGTAGCGGGATAGATGAAAAAGGCTTAGATAGGACTTCGGGCAGAGTGCTTGTGGAAGTAGACCCGCGGTATTTCCGTCCGACAGAGGTGGATTTATTATTGGGAGATCCTACAAAAGCTAAGATAAAACTGGGGTGGGAACCTAAAACTACTTTACCGGAGTTGGTTGCTATGATGGTTCGGGAAGATATCAAGACTACCGAGCGAGATGTGCTTTGCAAGAAAAACGGTTATGCGGTTCGCCAGTTTAATGAATAGTCGGGTGATGGAAAGTATGAATAAAGATGCAAAGCTATATGTAGCCGGACACAGAGGGTTGGTTGGTTCTGCGATTGTTCGCGCTCTAAGAAATGCCGGTTATAGTAATATTGTCACTGTTGATAAAAAACAGGTAGACTTGCTTGATCAACAGGCGGTAGCAGCCTTCTTTGCCAGGGAAAAGCCTGAATATGTGTTTTTAGCGGCCGCCAAAGTCGGCGGCATTGTGGCTAATTCCCAATATCCAGCTGATTTTATTTATGAAAACCTCACGATTCAGTCCCATATTATCCATGAATCTTATAGAAATAACGTAAGTAAGCTGCTCTTCTTAGGCAGTTCCTGCATCTATCCGAAGCTGGCGGAGCAGCCTATAAAAGAAGAAGCGCTCTTGACCGGGCCGCTTGAGCCAACGAATGACGCTTATGCCTTAGCCAAAATTTCCGGTATAAAAATGTGTCAGGCTTATAATAGTCAGTATGGGACACAGTTTATTTCCGTAATGCCCACCAACTTGTACGGTCCAAATGACAATTTTGACCTGCAGTCTTCACATGTGCTGCCGGCTTTGATCCGAAAGTTTCACGAAGGCAGAATGATGAACGCACCGGCTGTGAATGTATGGGGAACGGGTAAACCGGTACGCGAATTTCTATATGTAGATGATTTGGCTGATGCCTGTTTATATCTTATGAATACATATGCTGGCAGTAAGATTGTTAATATTGGGACTGGCGTGGGCGTGTCTATTAGAGAACTGGCTGAGAAGGTTAGCTATGTAGCAGGTTATCAAGGTAATATTGTATTTGATACGACTAAACCGGATGGTACGCCAGTTAAGATTAATGATGTTACTTATATACGAAGCTTGGGCTGGTTGGCTAAGACTGATTTGCTGCAAGGGATCAGACTGACGTACGAATGGTTTGTTAAAGACTATTAGCAAAATGATGATTTTAAAAAAGGGTCTTGAAACAAGGAAGTAACTCCTGAATATGTTGGTGCGATCTGATACCATGAGCCGGAAGGGGGGGGGACACTTAGGGCGGCGAGGTTTGACAGTTTTGGGCACTAGTTTGACATAGTCATAGTTGACTATTTAATCCGGGCTAAATGCCGCATAACTTCATCGGGCTCGCTGGCCTTCCGCACAGAAAGGATACGTCGCCGGCCATGGAGTAAATATTGGCATCAACACGGGCAGTTTTCAGATCCAGACTATCCAGGCGCATGCTAAGGCTGCCCACTTTGTCCATAAGCTGATTGGCTTTCCCTTCGAGCGTGACACAGGTATGTCCTAGGGCGCAATCACCATCCCCCTAATAAGCTAGGCTAAGATTATGTATAGCACAGGTGTTGTGAAAGGTCAGGAGTCAGGAACAGTTATGCTTAACCGTGAAGCTAGCGATGGTCTCCTATAAGCGGATTGACTTCTAATGTGATTGACAGGGAACATGAGTATAGCTAGACTAAATGTAGGTACATATTTTGCCATAAGGAGAAGTAATTGATATGCTGGATTTACACTGCCATCTGCTTCCTGCTATTGACGATGGCTCCAAAGATTTGGACACTTCGATTAAAATGCTGGATATTGCAAAAAAAAATAATACCAAGGCAATTATAGCAACTCCCCATGTAATCGAGGGAAAGTGGCTGCCATCCTGGGAACAGATTGTGGAAAGCTGTAATATACTTACAACGGAGAGTCGGAAATATGGCTTAAATATTCCTATTTATCCGGGCGGCGAGGTTGCTATTCACATGGACATGCTTGATATTGTCAAGGGGCCTGGCCCTTATTGTTTAAACAGTGGCCGTTATATATTGGTCGAACTGCCGGCTATGGAGATACCCAGATTTACCGAAGATTTTTTCTTTACTCTGGAGGCTCGCGGCATAACCCCTGTGTTGGCGCATCCTGAGCGCCACCCATTGCTGGCTAAGGAGCCGGAGATTGTGGCGGAATGGATTCGCCGTGGTATCTTGATCCAGGTAAACGGTTCCAGTATTATGGGACGTATGGGCGACAGGGCGCAGGCTATGGCCGAACTGTTGCTTACGAGAAATATGGTGCATTGTATTGGTTCCGATGCCCACAGTGCCAAGAACCGCAATCCGGATTTGTCCAAAGCGGCGGAAAGAATAGTCTCCCTGGTTGGCCTGGAAATGGCGCGGCAAATTATGACAGTCAATCCGCAACGGATCATTGACAGCCAGGATGTGGAGGTTTTTGCCATCCAGTCGGGCAGGAAAAAGTCGGGTATCTTTCAACGACTGCTTAATAAGTTTGGTGGGAATTGGTAATTTGTGATCAGTTTCGAGGAGTGTGATTTTATAATGTCGTGGAAAAAATCGTTAGCAGCAGGTTTGGTCATGGCCGCAATGGCGGCTAGTGTGCAGGCGACGCCGTCCGACTGGGTATCGCCTAATGTGCCGTTATCCAGTCCGTTATACGGCTATGTAGAAAAGTTTGACGGACTTGGTTATCTCACTTCCATACCGGATGGTACCAAGCCATATACCCGTATGCAGATGGCCAAATGGCTGACGGAAATACAAGCGGCGGCTGAGCAGCGTCCCTTGCCGCAGTATCTGGCAGGAATGAAGCAGGCCATGGAGCGTGAACTGACCCCTGAACTGCAGATACTGGCCGGGGAAGCGGCCGATATGGCGCCGGCGCTAAAAGAAGTCCGGCTGGAGCTGGCGGACTATAGCGGCGATTCCCTGCGGTACCGCGCGAGCGTTGCCAGCGGCCCCAGAGCCGGTCAGCAGCCCTTGAACAACAACAACAACGGTTACCGCTACGGGCAGAATGGCAATATTATTGCCTCGTTTCTGTTCACAGGCAAGCTGGGTGAGGATGTGGCCGTCGCTCTGGAGCCGCGTTTTAGCTATGACAGGGATCAGCAGGGTGATGTCGCCCTGACCAGTGGCTACATCAAGACCCGGATCAACGGTACGGCCATACAGGTGGGGAAAGATCCGGTATTCTGGGGACATGGAGCGACCGGTTCGCTCATCCTCGGCAACAATATGACGCCGCTGACCTCCATTCGCCTTTCAAACCTGGAACCCTATACCAGCAAAGGAATTTTCCGCTTCCTGGGCGAAATGAATTTCACCGCGATGTACAGCGAACTGGAAAATGACCGGACGCGGTTTAACACGAACGAAGTGGACAACCCTTCCTTTGTGGGGCTACGTAGCACCTTCACGCCGCAAAAGAATTTTACCTTTGGCTTGTCGTTAACCTCTATGCTAGGGGGCAAGGGGAAAGGACTGAGCAGTGGCGACTATTGGGACTGGCTTACCGGCAGAAATGATGATGCCGGCGAGGACAAATGGAACAATATTGCCGGTCTGGATTTTAAAGTGCGTCTACCCAAATGGAATGGGGTCCAGATTTATGGAGAGCTTTATGGGGAGGATCAGGCCAACTACATGCCATCCAAGGTTGCGGAACGGGTAGGTGTATATATTCCCCGCCTCAGTCAGGACGGACGCTGGGACATGAAGGTGGAATACGTGAATACCACTAACGCTTGGTACAGTCATCAGCTGTACACCAACGGCTATGTGTATAAAGGCGATATTATCGGCGATCCGGCCGGACACAATGCCCGGCAGTACTATGTGCAGCTTGGGAATTTCCTGGACAAGGACAGTAAAATTTCCTTAAATGCCAAGCAGGTAAAACAGGACAGGGATGCTTCGTCGCCGCAGACCATAAATTCGTTGTGGCTGCAATACCAGACCCAACTGCGGGAGCAGGTGTTCCTGGACAGTCAGCTTGGTATTGCCCGGATAAGCAATGCCAATTTTACCGGCGGTCAGGATGAGACCGATCACTTTGCCGGCGCCAGTGTGCGCTGGGTATTTTAATACATAAAATTAGTTGTGGTGTAATATAATTTTAGCACGGATTCGCGAATAGGCGTTGATCCTCCGTATTTAGCGTTGCATACTTCTGCCGTATTGTCGGCATAAAGAAAAAGGGCTGCCTACAGATAGGTTTAGCCCTTAATTTTTCAAGTCGTTTTTTTGAGGCTGTACCACAAGATGATTCTAATCCCGGATAAAAGGAGTAAAGCTATGAAACTCATAATTCTCGCCGGTGGCGGCGGTACGCGCCTATTTCCGTTGTCTCGTACCTGCCTGCCGAAACAATTCTTAAAACTTGGCGATACTGACTCGCTGCTGACGCAAACGGTCAAGCGATTTCTGCCGCTTGTCAAACCTGCCGATATCGTTGTCGTTACGAACAAGGAATATATTCACCATGTCAAAACGGAACTTGCGTCCTGCGGCGTCGCTGAAGCCCATATCCTGCTGGAGCCGGTTGCCCGGAATACAGCTCCGGCCATTGCCCTGGCCGTAAGATTCTGCCAGGACAGGCTGGGGGCCTCGGAAGAGGAGGTCTTGTTTGTCAGTCCGGCCGACCATATCATTCAGCCTGTTGATATTTTTATTAAAAATGTGCGGCAGGCGGCTGAACTGGCGGGGCAAAACAAGATCGTTACACTTGGGGTCAAGCCGAACAAACCAGAGACCGGGTATGGCTATATTCAGACCGGCGAACCGTTTGCGGACGGTTATCAAGTGGAATCCTTCCGGGAAAAACCTGACAGAACTACGGCTGAAGAGTATTTGGCCGCCGGCAGCTATTATTGGAATTCCGGGATGTTTGCCTTTACTGTCGCCTGTATCTTAGATCAGTTCCGCCGGCATAGTTCCGAGATTGCAGCCATAGCGGCAGCGCCTTTGGATGAATTTATTAATCAGTTCTCTACTATGCCTAACATTTCCATCGATTATGCAGTGGCTGAGAAATCGGATCAGGTGGTTATGGTACCGCTTACGGCTGAGTGGAATGACATCGGTTCATGGGACGCCATTTATGATGTTTTGCCCAAGGATTACGCCGGCAACGCCTTAAATGGGGATTGCCTGCCGATTGATTGCGCGAATACGCTCATGCTGGGCCGTAACCGACTGATTGCCGGCATCGGTCTGGAAGATGTTCTGGTTGTGGAAACCGATGATGTTATTGTTGTGGCCAAACGCGGTGAGTCTCAAAAAGTGAAGGATGTTGTTGCCGAACTCAAGGCGCGTGGACGCCGGGAGGTGGATGAGCATACGACTATGTACCGGCCCTGGGGCAGTTACACCGTACTTGGGGAAGGGCCTGGTTACAAAATGAAGAAGATTGTTGTTACGCCAGGGCAGCAGCTCAGTTTGCAACTCCACTACCACCGCAGTGAACACTGGATAGTCATCGGCGGTACGGCCAAAGTAACCATCGGCGATCAGGAGCAGATGGTGCATGTCAACGAAAGCGTGTATATCCCTCCTACCACTAAGCATCGTTTGGAAAACCCGGGTAAAATTTCTTTGGAGATCATTGAAGTGCAGAATGGAGATTATCTGGGGGAAGATGATATTGTTCGCTTTGACGATGTCTATGGGCGGGCATGATGAACAAAGGGTTGACCTAATTATTTCAGGTCAACCCTTTGTTCGGTAATTTGTGGTTTTGCAGTGAATTGTTTATTGAACACAATATTAATCATAAAACTCAGTACGCCCGTATAGGAGGCCAATTCCCATAATTCCTCGAACAGTTCCGTTCTTTCGCCAAAGAAACCAAAACTATGATGTTCAATGGTATCGGCAACAAGAATCGCAATGAGAACAACTGCCAGGTCAAACAGGGGAATGCTGTCATGTTTGAGCCAGGTGAGCAGTTCTTTATGCAGGCCGTTTATAAAAAAATAGCCGATCGTGCCAAGAATGAGAGCGGCAAGCATTGGATACACATACGGGCCAAACCAGAGTTGCTTGAGAGGTGGGATATAGCCGGTGCTGTCCATATATAAGGCCCGGCCCCAGCTTAATTCCCTGCCGATTGAGAGGAACAAGCCGACAGCAGCCACTGCGAAAAGTTTCCGCCGGGAAGGTTCTATGTGTTTCTGCCAGGAAGCGCTTAGGGCCACCAGGGTCGCCAGGCTTAAGATCACCACCTGCGTCCATTCGACAGGTCCGTTTTCCTTGCCAAAGTCTGCCGGCAGCAGCCAGCCAAAAGTAATTGTGAGCAAGAGTATCATTACACTTACATATGATATAGGTGTAGGTTTAAAATCTTTATAGCATAGCAAAAGAGACCCTCCTAAAATATAGAACGAGAATAATTATCTTTGACAACAATAACTATATCAAATTAAAAAAAGTGTAGCAAGTATTATTTTTAATAATATTAATTGGAATAATAAGTGGATATGGTACGGTTAACCAGCTGCGGGTAAGGAATAAAAGATATAGAAAAGTTGGCTGTAAAGGAATGTTTTTAACTGGCGTAGTATATACTATATGGTTGAATCTAAGAGAAGAGAAGGGCGTGGTAATTTGCAAATGAAAAGAAATGCCTTTAAAGCCTATGATATACGGGGAAAAGTGCCGGAAGAATTAAATGAAGAAATGGCTTACCGGATAGGACGGGCTTTTGTGGAACTGTTGCAGGCAAAAAAGGTTGCCGTCGGATATGACATCAGGCTTTCGGGCCCTTCACTCCGGGACGCTTTAGTGAAGGGACTGACCGAAGCCGGGTGCGATGTTGTGGATATTGGCATGTGCGGTACAGAACAGATCTATTTTGCTACTGCACATTTAAAGTTGGACGGCGGCATCATGATCACCGCCAGCCATAACCCGCAGGATTATAACGGTATGAAGCTGGTACGGGCCGAGTCCAGGCCAATATCCGGTGACAGCGGGCTTAAGGAAATTGAGGAAAAAGTGATAGCCGGTGATTTTGCTCCTGTCAGTAAGTCTGCGCAGACTGGTACAGTGACTTATGCAAATATTATGCAAGACTATATTGCCCATTTACTTACCTATGTGGACCGAGCAGAGCTAAAGCCGGTCAAAGTGGTAGTAAATGCCGGCAATGGCGCAGCCGGGGCTGTGCTTGACGCTTTGGAACCCCATTTGCCATTTACTTTTGTTAAAGTCAATCACAAGCCTGACGGCAATTTTCCCAATGGTGTGCCTAACCCGCTGCTGGTCGAGAACCGGGAAGCAACAGCTAAAGTGGTACGTGACACCGGGGCCGATATCGGGATCGCCTGGGACGGGGATTTTGACCGTTGCTTCCTGTTTGATGAACAGGGCGATTTTATTGAAGGTTACTATCTTGTCGGGTTTCTTGCTCATGCTTTTCTCCGGCGCAATCCGGGCGCCAAAATTATCTATGATCCACGCCTGACCTGGAATACCATTGAACTGGTGGAAAAGGCTGGCGGCATTCCGGTCCTATCCAAAAGTGGCCACGCCTTTATTAAGGAGCGCATGCGCAAGGAAGATGCCGTTTACGGCGGCGAGATGTCGGCCCACCATTACTTCAAAGACTTTTCCTACTGTGACAGCGGCATGATTCCCTGGCTGCTGGTGCTGGCGATTATGTGCCGTGAGGGGCGGCCTTTGTCGGAACTCATGCGCGAACGGGTGTCCTGCTATCCGGTCAGTGGCGAGATTAACAGTACGGTTGACGATGCCAGGGCAGTGCTTGAAAAAATTGAGGCTAAGTTTGCACCGGGGGCGATTGCCGTTGATAAGGTTGACGGTTTGAGCATCGAGTATGAAAACTGGCGATTTAATTTACGGATGTCCAATACCGAGCCGGTGATCAGGCTCAATGTGGAGTCCAGGTGCGATGTGAAACTGATGGCGCAAAAGACCGAGGAGTTGCTAGCGCTAATTCGAGGCTAGCCGGGGGTGAGATTGCCGCGCTGTGCTCGCAATGGCAATCATTATGATAGGCACTTTCAACCCAGAAAGGAATGTTTGTATGCCAAAATCACATAAAAGAATAAAAAAGGCCGTAATTCCGGCTGCCGGCCTTGGTACCCGGTTTTTGCCGGCTACCAAGGTCCAGCCTAAGGAAATGCTGCCTATTGTCGATAAGCCGGCTATTCAGTTTATTATCGAGGAGGCCATTCAGTCCGGCATTGAGGAAATCCTGATTATTACCGGACGTAATAAACGGGCGATTGAGGATCATTTCGACCGGAACGTTGAACTGGAACTAACTCTAAAAGCCCAGGGAAAATATGATCTTCTTGGCCTGGTGGAAGAATTATCTGAAGTGTCAATCCATTATATCCGCCAAAAAGAAGCCAAGGGCCTGGGACATGCGGTACTCTGCGCCAAACAGTTTGTGGGCAACGAACCTTTTGCCGTATTGCTCGGCGATGATATTATTGATGCCAATGTGCCTTGTCTCCGGCAGTTGATGGACGCTTACGACGATTGCCAGGGATCCATCCTGGGCGTGCAGGAAGTACCCAAGGAGAAGGTGTCCAGTTACGGTATCGTTAAGCCTGAGCCCCTGCGGGACAATATCTGGCGTGCTGTCGACCTGGTGGAAAAGCCGGCGGTGGAGGAAGCTCCCTCGCAACTGGCCGTGTTGGGCCGTTACATCATTGAACCCGAGATTTTCTATCTGTTGGAAGATACGCCGCCGGGACGCGGCGGTGAGATCCAGCTGACCGATGCCTTGCGACGGCTGGCTGCTTTTAAATCGGTATATGCCTATAATTTTGAAGGGCGGCGGTATGATATCGGCGACAAGCAGGGTTATCTTGAAGCTACTATTGAGTATGCCCTCAAACGCCCGGAGCTTAGGGATAAATTTCTGCGGTATTTATTAAAGACGGTAGGACCGCTTAGCAAGGAGTGTGCATCAGCTCAGTCCGGAGACTGAAAACAGCTGGCGGCGGGAGCTTTTATGAAGGAGGCCAGAATGGATATGGCGTTGACGACAATATTGAC
The DNA here is from genome assembly GCF_041428895.1 of Sporomusa aerivorans. Taxonomy (NCBI): domain Bacteria; kingdom Bacillati; phylum Bacillota; class Negativicutes; order Selenomonadales; family Sporomusaceae; genus Sporomusa; species Sporomusa aerivorans. The sequence goes on along the minus strand of NZ_CP156926.1, from coordinate 4,766,666 downwards.
TCTGTCATCGGGGTTTGTATTTGACTATACTAATCTTTACGGTTACGGCAGGATAACGGAACAAGATATTGCCGAGATTGGGGACAGCCTGACCGCCGCCCATCAGGCTGTTGTGCATATGCGGACAACAGGTGAAGTCTGTGGGCACTTATCTAAAGAAGGTAAGCCGGAAAAAGTCTTATTCAGTCAACTGCCATATGTCGAGGAAGGCAACCTGAACAGCCCGGCCTCCCTTGCCCGTCTGAAAGCGTTCAGTCAGTCACTTCGCAATAAGGCGGATGCGGTTATCTCTTTCGGCATTGGCGGGTCTTACCTGGGTAACAAGGTGTTGTTTGACGTCCATTGCGGTGAGTTCTGGAATAACAAGAGTCGTGAGGAGCGGGACGGGTATCCCAAGTTATATTTCAGCGGCAATAATATGGATCCCCGGCGGACAAGGGAACTTGTCGAACATATCGAATATGAGGCCAGGCAAAAGACAGATGCCTATAGAGTGGTTCTTGTCGTTATCTCCAAGTCGGGTTCGACACTTGATACTATGTCCACCTTTATGGTTGCTTATGATGCTCTCAGTAAAGCAGGTCCGCATATCGAAGTGCAGGTAACTGCTGTTACCGATCCTGCTGCCGATGCGAATGAGACGCTGTTGCACAAGCTGGCGGTACAGGAAGGCTGGTCAATGTTCAGCGTACCTGACGGTGTGGGCGGACGCTTTAGTGTATTCTCCGAGGTCGGACTGATTACCGCAGCCTGTGTTGGCTTTGATATGGATGCCTTTTTGGCTGGGGCCAGGGCTATGGACGAAGCGTGTAAGACACAGGAACTCTGGCAGAACCCGGCTATGCTGAACGCTGCTCTGAAATATCTGGCTGCCGAAAAATATGGGCGGGACATCGAAGTGTTTATGCCTTATGCCGATTATCTCAAGTCGCTGGCCGAATGGTACATCCAACTGCTGGCCGAGTCGTTGGGCAAGCGGACTGACCGCTCAGGCCGGGTGGTTTTCTATGGACGCACACCTGTTGTGGCGGTTGGCACAACCGACATGCACGCCCAGACCCAGCAGCATCAGGATGGTAAGCAGGATAAAGTTGTTCAATTTGTGAAGGTTACAAGGTGGGCTGAGGATGTTGCCATACCGGACTCATTTCCAGCAGCTGCCAAGCTGGCGGAATTTTCCGGGCTGACTTTGAGTCAGGCGCTTGAAGCAGCACGTGAGGCTAACGCTGCCGCCCTTACGGGCGATGGCCGGCTAAACGCCACTTTTGTCCTGCCCGAACTGAATGCTTACCATTTAGGAGAATTAATGTATTTATTGGCCTTGTCTGTTGCTTATGAAGGTGAATTGGCCAATGTGGATGCGTTTGATCAGCCGGGGGTCGAGGCTTATAAGCGGCTGTTGGGACCAATGTTAAAGAAGAAGAAGCTTTAAGCTTTATGAAATAATTGCTACCTATAGAATTATGAGGTTGTAGATGAAACGCTATGTTTATGTAATTGCTGTTGTCCTTATTATGCTGCTTATTTACTTCTTATCAAGTATTTCGAATCTCAGCTTTTTCCATGGTCAATTACCCCAGCAGCTCCGCTGGCTAAGTAAATATTCTATCTCTATTGGAAAATCAGGTTTTTTTTCTTATGTGATCAGTCTGCATCCGGATTGGATAATACATAAACTAGGTCATTTTGTAATGTATGGTATGTTGGGAGCGGCTTTGTATATGGCAACTGGCAAGTCAGTGTCTAAGGCAATGCTGGTCACGGTTTTATTTGCTGTCAGTGATGAATTGCATCAGGGCTTCGTGGCAGGGCGCAGCAGCCGGTTAGGCGATATCATTTTGGATACGGCTTCGGCATCCTTATTTATATTTATTTTATACAAAAAAATAAAGAATCGACATATTAAATGAAGAATTGTCAAGAAGTGTCATGAAGGAAATTTGTAATTCATCGCGAATGACATAAAAGAGCACTAATTTTTACATATTGTCAAATTATGCGATTTTGTATGGTATCCAGCAGGAGGTGAGCTTTTTTGCCGATAAAACTAATTATTGCCGATGACCATGCGCTTTTAAGGCAAGGTATAAAAAATGTCTTGTCCCTCGAACCGGATTTTGATGTGATTGGTGAGGCGGCCGACGGCGATGAGGCTATCAGGCAGGTGGAAGAACTGAACCCCGATATACTTTTACTGGATGTGAACATGCCGCGCCTGAACGGTCTGGAAGTGACCAGAAAGCTAAAAGCGGCTCAGACAACAGTAAAGGTAGTTATTTTAACCATGCATGATGACGAAAGTTATGTGCTGGAAGTCATCAAGTCAGGGGCGGTTGGCTATCTTTTGAAGGATATTGAGCCGGGAATGCTGGTCAAAGCCATCCGGATCGTGTTTAACGGACAGTCATTTATTTACCCGACACTGGCCCAGCGCTTGTTTGGCGAGCTGTCACGACAGGAAGAGAAGCGCCACGAGGTTCCGGCCATGCTGGAACGCCGTAAGGAAGAACGGCTGACTTACCGCGAAGTGGAAGTGCTGCAACTGATCGGGCGGGGCATGAGCAATCAGGAAATTGCGCAAAAATTATTTTTAAGTGAGAAGACGGTCAAAAATCACTTAACGAATATCTTCCGCAAAATCAACGTTGTTGACCGTACGCAGGCTGTGCTGTACGCAATTAAACACAAGATTGTTGTGCTTGAGTAGCAAGTAGCAATTATACATAGGCTGCATATACTATCCTATCCCGGCGTGAAAGGGGTAGGATAGTTTGTTTATATCATATTCTGTCAGTGTGATCATTGTATCGCTTGCTTTGTACGGTTTATGGTATCTTACTAAAGATATCTGGAATTGGTTTACAACCCTGAAGTTTATGCGTTTGCCTGATGCCAGTTTTGTAATTCTGGTGCGCAACCTGGAGTATGAGGTGGAAGATCTACTTAGGTATTTGGTCAATGAAATGTCCGAAGGCGAACATGAGTATGATGCTGTTGTGGTAGATTGTGGTTCTGATGATTTGACCCCCATCATCTTAAAGCGCCTGGCGGCCGAAATGCCGTTGCTGACTGTGGTTCATGGCAGTAATTCGATGCGGCCGGTAGAAGATGCCATACCGCTTTGCCGCGGCGAGGTTGTCCATGTGCTTGATCTGACAAGACGGCTAAGGGGAGACCAGTTCATGGCGGTGGTTTCCTCGCTTCTCAAACAGAATCAGCGGGAAGTGGCCATGAGGGGAAAAATGGAAGAATAAAAGGGGCCTCTTTCTGCAAGCGTGGTAACTACGTTTGTTTCTGCTTTATACATAGTATCTCATTAAAAACATCCACCAATTTGACGGCCAGTGTCAGGAGCTCAGGTGCATAGCCGGGATAGTTTTCCCGGAACATGGCGGCAGCAACCGGCTGGCTAAGCGGCGACGCGCTGGCAGACAGGCGGGCCAGCGCCAACTGACGCCTGACAGTGTCTACGGACCAAAGAACAGACAGTTCTGTCGCGCCAATCAGAGTAACCGTAGCCTGTAATGAACTGTGCGGACTGACCTTGACGGCGGAGACGGCCTGAAGATTGACATAGCCTGTAGTAACGTCGCCGGCGATGCGGGGCTTGCGAACTTTTAGCGGAACAAGGACAAGCCCGGGGGCTATGGGCAGCGGCGTCATATTCTTCCGTGCCGTGGTTAGACGCGTATTGGTTTTGAGTGTTACGAGATCAATTGCCCGGCTTTTGGCCAGTTTTTGGACAACGCCTTTAAGGCGGGTCGGGAACGTGATAATACCGCCATTCTGCATAATAATCCGGGTGCTGTCGCCCAAATCAGTGTAACAGGGGATAATGGCGGCAATATGCGCAGGGGCAGGCAGAGTTGGAACCATAATGTACCCTCCTGAAATCTCGAACATATGTTCTGTCTGTGCTGCTTTTATAGTAACAGAAAAGTAATAATTTTACAATAGGAATAATTCAAAGTCTCAACCTGTTATTGCGAGGAGGTATGACGAAGCAATCTTTAAGATAAGCCACGGGAAGGAGATTGCAGCGTCGTGCTGTGTTTGTTCGCAATGACAGTATTCGGTGAGATGCTTTTAAACAGGCCGCTTTGCGGACTTGTGTATTTGCCGCTGACTCATTACAATAGTAAGTGCCAGACAGGGAGGGAACACATGAGTATTTTAGAAGTCCGGGGGCTGAGCAAAGCCTATGGGATACAGACAATTTTTACCGATATTAATTTCCAGCTGAGACGTGGTGACAAAGTTGGCCTGATCGGTCCAAACGGAGCAGGCAAGACAACTTTGGTGCGTTGTATGCTGGGGTTTGAAAAACCGGACAGTGGTTTGGTAAGCCTGGCAGCCGGTGAACGGGTAGGCTATGTGGAGCAGGATACCGGCCTGGGCGGGAATACGCTCTATGATGAACTGGTTGGTGCCTATGGCGATGTATTAGGCTGGCAGGAGGATATGCGCAGGCTGGAAGCGGTCATTGCCTGTGAAAAGAATGCTGCTGAGCTCGATAAACTAATGAAAGAGTATGCGCAGGTCGTCGAGCGGTTTGAACGGGGCGGCGGCTACGAATATGAAAATACCGTACGGCGGGTGGCCTTTGGCCTGGGCTTCACGGCGGAAGATCTGCTGCGGTCGACCAGTGAGTTTTCCGGCGGGCAGAAGACGCGGATCTGCCTGGCGCGGGCCCTTATCCGCCAGCCGGATTTTCTCTTTCTGGACGAACCCACCAACCATCTTGATCTGGGCATGGTAGAATGGCTGGAGGAATACTTGCTGGTTTATTCCGGCGCCGTGCTGGTTATTTCCCATGACCGTTATTTTCTTGATAAAGTAGTGGGCCGGATATTGGCGATAGAAGACGGGACTAGCGCTGAATATACGGGCAACTACAGCGAGTATTTAGAGAAAAAAGCCGAGAAGCTGGCCGCGCAGGAAAAGGCCTATGCCAAGCAGCAGGCCTATATTGCAAAAACCGAAACCTACATTGACCGCTTCCGGGCCGGAATAAAGTCCAAGCAGGCCCGCGGGCGGCAAAGTCAGCTGAACCGGTTAGCTCGTCTTAGCCGGCCGGAGGACATGACAGGCTTTGACTTTTTTGCCTTCAATCCCCCGGCAGAGTGCGCCGAGCGTGTTGCCGAGCTGGGTGAGGTCAAGGCTGGCTATGGTGACAAAACAGTGCTCACCGGGGTATCGTTATTAGTCCGGCGAGGCGATGGCGTGGCCCTGGTAGGGCCTAACGGCGCAGGAAAAACAACGCTGCTAAAACTCCTGACCGGAGACCTGACGCCGGTGAGCGGCAAGGTCAAGCTGGGCAGCCGGGTGAAACTGGGATATTTTGCCCAGGAACATGAAACCCTGACAGATAGCAACCGTGTGTTGGACGAGGTTATGCGGGAATATGCCTTCAGTGAGGAGCGGACACGGCATTATCTCGGCGCTTTCTTGTTCCGGGGCGATGATGTCTATAAACTGGTCGGCGATCTGTCCGGGGGGGAAAAAGCACGGCTAGCGTTGTTGAAATTAATGCTGACCGGCGCTAATTTCCTGATTTTGGACGAACCGACCAACCACCTTGATATTGCGGCGCGGGAAGCGGTGGAAGATGCCATCATGAACTTTCCCGGCACGTTTTTGACTGTTTCGCATGACCGGTATTTTCTCGATAAGATAGCCAACCGGGTTGTTGAGCTTGCTGACGGTCAACTGACCGAGTATGCTGGCAACTACAGCTATTACCGTGATAAGAAAGCCGCTGGCGAAAAAGCGGCCGCCCAGGCTGCCAGTCAGGCTGCCCTGCAGGAAAAGAAACAGCCTGGCAAACCGGAACTTAAGACCCAGACCGGCAGTGGCAAAGGCGCGAACTGGCGAAAGCCTGATCCGGCCAAACAGGCGAAGAAACTGGAGGAAGAGATTGCCTTACTGGAGCAGGAACTGGCAATTCTGGAGGCCAGGCTCAATGATCCGGCCAGCCATGCCGATGCTGCGCTTAGCCGGGAACTTGCCGGAGATTATGCAGCCCGTCAGGCGGAGCTTGACGAAAAATATGGAATCTGGCTGGAGTTGACCGGCGAATAAGTTCGCCTTGGCTTCGCTATATAAAATTTATTCATAAACGACCTGATTCAGGCCACGACCTGGACCAGGTCGGTTTTTGTTTTTTAAGTTCCGGTATCATACTCTGTAGGCAAGCGCTAATTTAGAGGAACCGGTTCCTCGCCGACAGGTGAGGAAAATGAATATCGAAGAATTGGTCGAAGCCGCCCAGTCTGAAAAGGAAGATGGCAGAGCCTTTGATGAGATATGTAAGCGGTTTGCCAACCTGGTGAAGAAGTATGCCGGCCAGCCCCATGTTGCCGCTATAAAAGACGAGGCTATCGCTGAAGGCTGGCTGGCCGTGGCAATGGCGGTCAGAACCTACCGGCAGGCAGCCGGGGGCAGGTTTGCCGGCTATGTTGAGAGCCGGGTCAAATATGCAATCTGGAACTTGTTTAAGCGTGAGCGGCGCCGTTGGCAGACAGAACTGCCGCTTAGCGGCGGAGCAGAAGATGAGGAAGGGAATGAACGGCCCGGTTGGCTAACCGCCCTGGCAGCGGCCGACAGTGTTGAAGAAGCGGCCGAGTCAGAATGGATTAGCGAACATATACGGGAAGCGTTAAGAGATCTGCCTGATAAGCAGCGGCTGGCTGTGGTCAGAACACTGCTGGGCGGGGCGCAGCTCGCCGACGTAGCAACTGAACTTGGCGTTTCGCCCCAGGCCATTTACGGCTTAAGGCAACGGGGGCTGGCCCGTTTAAAAACTCACCTCCGCGGAATGTATTAGAGTGTAAAGGGGGTGAGAGTATGGCAGTTGTAAAAATGCCGCAAAGCGGCAAATTGGTTATCAAGGTGCAGACTGGCGTAAATGCCGCCGGCAGCCCTGTATACCGGCTCCGGACGTTTGCCAACATTAAGCCGGATGCAGCCGACAGCGATATCTTTGCTGTAGCCGAGGGCTTGATCAGTCTGCAGAAGTATGCCCTGGTAGATATTGTCCGTCAGGATCTGAACAACCTTGTCAGCCAGTAAGTATGGAGCAAAGTTTTAGTACAGGGAAAGGAGGAGTACGCCATGACTAAGACACTGGAATTGGTGTTTCGCACCAGTGCAGGCAATGAGACCGTCATTAGTGTGCCTGAGCCGAAAGACGACCTGACGCTCGCTCAGGCTCAGGTTGTTATGCAGGACATTATTGCCAAAGGTATCTTTGCGGTTAAAGGCAATGCCCTGGCTGAACGGGTGGAAGCCCGTATTCGCAGCCGTGAAACTGTGGCCTTGGCTTAACTCAGGTAAGATGCCCCGGCCATAGGCCGGGGCGTTTACCTTAATAAAGAAAAGCATATAAGGAGTGGGGCCTGTGGAACAAATGCTGAGTTATGTCTCAAGTTACGGTTTTCCAATTGTTGTGACAGCGTATCTGCTGGTTAGGATTGAGGGAAGGCTGGAAACACTGGCAGTCAGTATTAATGATTTGTCTAAAATTATCACCGAGAAATTTTAAAATAAAATCAAGGCCCTGTTTACCATCGGTAAACAGGGCCTTGGCTTACGTGACTAAAAAAATTGTGGGCTAACGTAATAAAACAAGGGTGGTAACAATATATACGGTTGAGGAGAACAGAATCAGGTGAAAAAGAAGGTCGCCGACCCGCGAGGGGCGTTTGATCGCACGGTTCTGGAAATAATGATAAGTATACATATGCTCTTTCACAATACTTGCCTCACACTTTGTAAAGAATTGTAACTAATACAATATTTATGATATATATTACTCTGTTCAACCGTGAAAATCCTTCAATTTCCCATAAAAAAATGCAGGACTTTGCCCTAAGGGCTGCGAATACAAAACAGGAACTTATGTTTGGGTTTATCCTTATGTCTGGAGAGTTTATACTGTGGAAAACAAACTGGAAGGTATTGTTGAAAATATAACATTTCAGTCGCCTGACGGCAGTTTCACCGTGTTCCGTTTAAAGCCCGGCGGGGAAAATTCCGTTGTGGCTGTGACCGGGAGTTTTGCCGCGCCGCTGGTGGGGGAGCAGGTCAGCCTGACCGGCGAGTGGGTCGAACATGCCCGCTACGGGCGGCAGTTCAAAGCCGCAAATTGCCGCAGGCTTGCTCCAACCTCTGAACAGGGTATAGAACGTTTTCTGGCCTCAGGCGCCATCAAAGGCATTGGTCCAGCCATGGCCGCCCGGTTGGTAAAACATTTTGGCGGACGTACGCTGGAGATTATCGAACATTTTCCGCACCGCTTAGCTGAGGTAGAGGGGATTGGCGGCAAAAAAGCCCAGCAGATTCGTCAGTCCTTTGCTGAGCAAGCCGAATTAAAGGAAGTCATGCTGTTTCTCGAAATGCACGGTGTTACCGGTGCATATGCGGCCCGGATTTTTGCCTGCTACGGTTCCGACTCGGTGTCTGTCCTGCAGGCAGATCCCTATCGCCTGGCAGAAGAGGTCAAAGGGATTGGCTTTCGTATTGCTGACCAGATAGCCATGGCTCTGAGCTTCGAGCGGGGACATCCATCGCGTTTGGCGGCCGGGGTGCAATTCGCACTTCAGCAAACCGGTATGGCAGGCCATTGTTGTGTGCCTGAGCAGGTGCTTACTGAGGAAACTGCCAGATTGCTTAGCCTGGAAAAAAGTGAGATTGCTGTGATTGTCAGTGAACAAATCAGGCTGGGTAAGTTATATACTGAGGATTTTCACGGCATCACTTTAGTGTATCCGCGCTACCTGTACCGCGCCGAAAGACTGGTGGCGGAACGTCTGCTGCTGCTTAAGGATAAGGCTAAACCACTTAACGGGATTGATAGTCTCGCGCTGGTTAACCAATGGGAGGCTTCGGCCGGGGTTAATCTGGCTGAAGCTCAGCGGGAAGCACTGGCAGCGGCATTGGCTCATGGTGTACTGGTGCTTACCGGTGGCCCGGGGACGGGGAAAACAACTACGGTTAAAGGCATTCTGGCCTTACTGGAGCAACAGGGGGGCAAGATTGTGCTGGGAGCGCCCACCGGCCGGGCGGCTAAACGGCTTGCCGAGACGACAGGACGCGAGGCCATGACTGTTCACCGGCTGCTGGAAGCCGGGGGCGGGGCAGAGGAAGAGCCCATGTTTGCCCGGGACGAGCGTAACCCACTTGATGCCGATGTTGTCATTATAGATGAGACGTCCATGATGGACATGCTACTGATGAGCTGTTTCCTGCAAGCTGTACCGGATGGCTGCAGGGTAGTGCTGGTGGGCGATGTGGACCAATTGCCGGCTGTCGGGCCGGGGGCGGTGCTTAAGGATATTATCCGTTCGGGAGCTATTCCGGTAACAAGATTGACTGAAGTCTTCCGGCAGGCCGGCGAAAGCATGATCGTGCTCAACGCCCACCGTATCAACCGGGCCAGGCTGCCGGAGTGCGGCAGCCGCGATTTTCAGTTCAGGGAAGTGGCCGACAGTGAGGCCGTGGCCAGTGCCATTGTGGATCTCTGTCAAAATGAGCTTTCCCAGGAAGGCTTTGATATCTGGCGCGATGTGCAGGTGCTTTCCCCTATGCACCGCCAGGCCTGCGGGGTTGAGAATCTCAACCGCCTGCTGCAGGCAGCCCTTAATCCCCCGGCCGAAGGTAAAGAATACATCCAGAGCGTCAGCCTAATCCTGCGGGAAGGCGATAAAGTCATGCAGACCCGCAACAACTATACGAAACGGGTATTCAACGGCGATATCGGTTACATTCTGGCCATTGCCGACGGAAAAGTGCTGGTGCGGTATCCGGAGGATGATGTCATGTATGATAAAGGTGAACATGATGAATTGACATTGGCCTATGCCATGAGTGTACACAAGAGCCAGGGAAGTGAATATCCCGTTGTGGTTATGCCGCTTACACCGGGCCATCATATTATGCTGCAGCGCAATTTGCTGTATACGGCCGTGACCCGGGCCAAGGAACGCGTTATTCTTCTCGGATCTCCGGCGGCCCTGAATACGGCCGTCACCAGTGACAGAACCCGCCGGCGCTATTCACTCCTGGCGGAACGCCTGCAGGGCGAGGCTTTATGCTAAAAGAATGGCTGGATGCAGCGCTTGCCATCCTTTTCCCGCAGCGCTGTCCGGCCTGCCGAGCGTGGGCCGACAGCAACCGGGGCTGGTGCCAGGAGTGCCTGAATAAAACGACTAAAACCAGAAAAATCGCGCTAATGCTGCATAAACTGATCTGGCTGGATGAGTGTGTGGTCATTACAGACTATACCGGTCCTGTCCAGCGCCTGATCCGGGATATGAAATTTCGCCATGTTACCCGGCATGCCGGTAAGCTTGCGCAACTGCTGGACCATGCAGTACCTCCCGGCCGCTACGCCGGCGCCGATGCCGTCGTACCTGTGCCGCTGCATGCCGACCGCCAGCAGGAACGGGGCTTTAACCAGACTTCGCTCATCTTTAAATCATGGGCAGTAAGACAAAACTTAAGCTGGCTGGAAGTCCTTGACCGTACGCGGTCCACAGCGCCGCAATGGGAACTAAACCTAAAAGAGCGCCGGAAAAATATTAAAGGCGCGTTTTCCGTAACGCGCCCAGAATTAATTAAGGGAAAGAGTATTTTAGTGGTTGATGATATATTTACCAGCGGCCTGACGATGGAGGAGTGTGCACGGGTGCTCAAAAAAGCCGGAGCTAGTGGTGTAAAAGGGCTCGCGCTGGCAAGCGGGGCGAGGTAATCATCCTAAAGCGTCAATAAAGGCCCGGACAACTTCAGAATCAAATGCTGTGCCGGACAAACTGAGTAGCTCACGGATAGCCTCGTCCTTAGTCTTAACCCAATGCTGCGTGCATGGATTAATAAACCGGTCATAGTGATTAGCCACGGCGATAATACGGGCGCCTAACGGAATATTTACGCCTTTTAGCCGCTTGGGGTAGCCTGTGCCGTCAAAACGTTCATGGTGAAAACGGATATACGGAATAAGCTCCTGGCAGCAAGGAATGTTTTCCAACATACAGCTGCCGGCGTTGCAATGGTTTTTGTACACGCTCATCTCACGGGTTGACAGATAGGGCACCTTTGCCAGCACCTGATTCGGTACCGTGATTTGACCCACATCGTGTAAGAGCGATGCCACACGGATTCGCTCAATCTCTTCCCGGGGTAACCGCATCTTAGCAGCAACACTGACTGCATAATTGGCTACCTGATGGCTGTGCAAAAATAGTTTGGCGTTTTTCAGTTGAATAAGCTGCATAAAATTAGCGATTATGCCGTTGATTGTTTCCGTATCGCCGGCATAAACTTCCGGGTCCTGCATCAGCGTTAGCATATACACGACAAACTGCCTTTCATTGGAGACCAGCCAGTACTTTGGCTAATTTCCATAGTTTAAAAACAAGACTTTTTTAGTCTTACGTTACTTCCGGTGGCTAAAATCCACATAAATAAGCAATGTGATTAATTGGCTAAAAACCGTCATAATCCTGCTTGACATTATAAAAAAATGTCCATTTTTTTTATAAATGAGTCTAAAGACCTAGTAGGCTATTACATAAAAATATTATATAATATATCTAATATGAATAGGGGGGGCAACTCATGGGATTGTCTAATTGCCCGGAATGCGGCAAACTATATGTGGAGAATGCAGCGCGGGTTTGTCCGGAGTGTTATCGCAAACAGGAAGAGGATGCGGAAAAAGTAATTGAATATTTACGCGACATCGATAAGGCAACTCTGGAGGAGATTCACCAGGCGACAGGCGTTAAGCATAAAATAATCCTGCGGCTTTTGCGCAGCGGACGCATTATGGGCAGTGAAATTTCCTATCCCTGTGAAAGCTGTGGAACTTTAATAGCTGAGGGGCGCCTGTGTGATAAATGCAGTAAAAATATCCTGGATCAGATAAAGACCGAGGAGCGGCATCAAGAGCATGAGAAACAATCGGTTTCATCAAAAAACCGGTCACGGATGTATGGGAAGTTTATAGATACCGAAGAGCGTTGAAATCCGGAGTAAAATGATAAATTATTAAGATAATGTTAAAAAAAATACTCTAAATTGGCTGTGGCGGGGATTAATAACCCCGCCATTATTATCGATAATATAATATAGGAATTCCCAAGTGGTGAGGTGCGCGTTATGAATGTCAAGAATATCCAAAACATCGCCAAGATTTATGGCGAACAATCCAAAATGTCCAAATTCTCTAAAGGGCAAAGTTCTACTTCCGCCCAACAGCCGGATGAAGTAATTTTATCAAGTCAGGCCCAGGAATTCAGTCAGATTCTCAGGACTGCAAAAGGGTTGTCTGACGTAAGGGAAGATAAAGTGAAAGAACTATCCGAACAGATTGCTAAAGGTGAATATAAAGTGGACTCCAGAGAACTTGCCGAAAGAATTATTGCTTACTCTAAAAATGAACGTCTGTACTAGTAAGGAGGCTGTTAACCAGTGACAGCTTTGTGGGATAAAATTGTACTTGTTTTGAATCAGACACTTCAGGTTTATCAAGCGCTTCTGCAATTAAGTTCCCAAAAAAAGGGAATTCTTACAGTGGCAAACTCGCAGGAACTTGAACAACTGACGAAACAGGAAGAAATGCTTGTTATTCAAGCCGGCAAGCTGGAAAAAATACGTTTGACAATTATCCAGGAGCTTGCAGCGGGTTTGGGGCTTCCGGCCAGTCAGTTGATACTGTCGACACTTGCTAAGCATGCAGACGGTCCAACGGCCGTTAAACTGATTGAAATTAATAAAACATTTTCTGAAGTTACGAGAGAATTGGCGAAACTTAATAAGCTCAATAGCATGCTTATTAAGCAATCGCTGGATTATGTGAGCTACAATATAAATATTCTCAGTCAGAATAAGGCAGACCCTACTTATGCTCCCCAGGGACAGAATTCACCTGGCAAACCTGGCCGCACGATTTTGGATACTAAGGCGTAAATCTACAGATTGATTGCAGGTGGATGGAGAAGTACACATATGGAGGATAGATATGAGATCGACTTTCGCAGGCTTGAATACTATCGTTTTAGGACTTACTGCCCAAAAATTATCTCTTGATACGGTGGGACACAACGTTGCTAATGCCAATACCGAAGGCTATTCCCGGCAGAGGGTAAATCTTGCTACCGCATTGCCGCAGACTCTTTACGCCGGCAATGGTTCGGTGCAGATTGGCAATGGTGTACTTGCTCAATCTATTGTTCGGATCAGAGACACTTTTGTTGACCAGCAAATGTGGAAAGAATCATCCACACTTGGTTACGGCCAAACTATGCTAGACAACCTGGGGAAAATTGAGGGTGTATTTCAGGAGCCAACAGATACCGGTATGCAGACCGTTTTGGATAAGTTTTGGAAGGCATGGAATACGTTGTCTACGAATGCTTCAGACAACAGTGCCCGTACGGCCCTCAGGGAAAATGGCGTTGCGCTTGTGGACGCGATTCAGCAGGCCAATACCCAGCTCCGCAACCAGATTTCTGATATCAACGATGTCGTTAAAATCCGGGTGGGTTCCGTCAACCAGATTACATCAGAAGTGCTTTCCCTTAACAAACAGATCGTTATGGTGGAAGCCAGCGGCACTGACAACGCCAATGACCTGCGGGACCGACGGGACTATTTGGTAGACCAGTTGTCAAAGATAGTCAATGTGCAGGTAACCGAAGAAACCAATGGCAGCTACACCATTCAATCTTCCGGCGTTACGCTGGTAGATCACAATGGTGTTACAAAATTGGCGACAAAGTCCAGTCAGGATCCGGACTATGGCTATGAAGTTGTGAATGTTGTTACGGCTGCCGGCGAGGTGCCTGTCAGATTTACCAACGGCGAACTGGCAGGACTCATTGATGCGCGGGACAAAACATCTGCCAGCGCAGGCGGCGATCCGCGCGAAAGCGATATTAGCTGCAAAGCTTATTTGAATAAACTGTCGTCCATGAGCCAGTTTTTACTGCAGGAATTTAACGCCGTGCAGCGGGACGGGTATGGCCTGGATGGAGGAACCGGTTACAACTTCTTTGGCGCCAGCGGGAACAGCTCGGCAACAGATTACAATAACTCGGCCAACTATCTGACTCTGTTCGGCTCGACCTCACCAAAAGCGAAAGATTGGATTGACCAACTGCATGTGAATCAAGATCTGTTTGATTCGGTGAACGGCCTTAGCCATATAGCAGCCAAAACTCAGGTGGGGAGCCTGACGATTGCAAAGACTGACCTTGACGCTCCGGCTTTGAGAGTCGGCGGGACCTATCCCAGCGGAGTGGCACTGCCGGCTAGTTATCAGGTTACGGTAAACCGAAACACTCTGGGAATGATAACGGGAGTCAGCTACACTTACACAGATAAGAACGGCACTACTGTGTCTGGCAATGGTACATTGATGCTGAATTCTGCTACTGGAACATCAAAGTATGATCTGGGCGGAATGACGATTACTGTTGACACTACCTACCAAAAAACATGTACATATAAATTTACTACCCTTAGTGAGTCTCAGGGGAATGCCGCAGGAGACAACGCCGTTAATTTAGCTAATCGTTTAAAAGTGGATACTTCCGCCACGCTTACGAATTCTTCGCTCGACACTTTTTACGGTTCCATGATCGGTGCCTTAGGGGTTCAGGCAGATAACGCCGACCGCTTGACAACCAATCAGCAAACCCTGGTCAATCAAATTACCAACTGGCGTTCATCAGTAGCAGGCGTTAACCTTGACGAAGAAATGAGCGACATGATTCGCTTCCAAAAAGGCTATAGTTCGGCAGCCCGCGTATTGACTGCTATGGACGAAATGCTTGATAAACTCATCAACGGCACCGGCGTTGTAGGAAGGTAGGTAACTAATATATGCGAGTAAGTACAAATATGCTGACTTACAATTTCATGTCCAGTCTTAACAAATCCCTTGGACGGCAAACCGATTTGCAGGAAAAACTGTCAGATGGCAAGGCCATCCACCGCCCATCCGATGATCCGGTCAAAGCTGTCAGAAGCCTGCGCTTCAATATAAGCCTGCGAGGCAATGAACAGTATACACAGCATGTTAAAGATGCTCTGTCCTGGATGGAAACCACCGATAGTGCTATGAGTGATCTAAGCTCTCTTACTATCAGAGCCAAAGAGCTGGTGGTAAAAGCCGTTTCTCCCAATCCGGATATGGCCCTGGATGCGATAGCTCAGGAATTAGATGGGGTTATCAATCAAATGGTGCAGATTGGCAATACCAAGATCGGTGATCGTTATGTATTTGCCGGGCAGAATGACAAAGTGCAGCCGCTTCAGCGCAGAATGGTAACAAACCCTGACGGGACACAGACTGAGGCCGTTGTATACACAGGAGATAACAATAAAATTTCCATGCGTACCCAGGACGGTAGCGTAACGCCAACGCAGGACAGTGTAAATCTTACTGGCGAACAAGCTTTTGGCCCCTTAAATGTAGTCTCGGAAAATGGTCAAGATGTGAAAACCGTTGAGATTTTGAATAATCTGATCAAGATAAAGAACGTTTTACAGGGTATAAGCGATCCGTCCACAAATCCCGCGGATGTGCAAGCTTTGACCAAGAGCAATCCTGTGGGTGGCGATATCACAAAATCTTCAACAGAAGAACATAATGCATTTATCTTGAGATTTGATGAGATTACCGGCGGACTGCCGACTAAAGTGTCATACTCCATTGATGGAGGGGTTACCTGGGAGAGCAGTGATGCAATTCCCCCTAAAATTAGTGTCAGCGGCGGCATTGTCACACTGACCGATTCGAAGGGCTTGGGTTCAGCCAATCCAGTTGTGTATACACTGGCTGCAGATACTGATAACAAGTCCGGCGACACCTACACACTGCCTATTTCAGCAGGCGGCAGGGATTTGGAATGGCTCTCCAAAGTAGGTCTTTATATGGTGGATAATGCCCACAACCATCTTCTCCAAGCCCAGACCGAGATTGGGGCGCGCATGTCCATGTATACTCAGGCTGAAGCTCTTCTGGAAAAGAATAATGTCATTATTACTGGTGATGTGGCGGCAAATGAAGATCTTGACATTCCCAAAGCTTTGGTTGAATATAAAACCAGTGAAAGCGTATACCGTACTGCTTTGGCGATCGGTGCCAAGCTTATGCCGCCCAGTTTGGCGGATTTCCTGAATTAAGTTCTACGTGATGACTGTCATTGCGAGCGCAGCGTGGCAATCTTCTTATTCTTGTATATCGGGCAGGGGGCGCTCTGATGCTTGTACTAAATATCTCCCGACAATATGCAAAAATCGATATAACCACCACCCGGGCCGAGATGAATATGACTACTACCCGTCCCGAGCTTGTGATCGACACCGAACCGGCAACTGTCGAAATTTCGCAGCCCAAAGGTGAACTGGAAATCGACTGGGATCCTTTTCGTGCCTCATACGGCATAAAGACAAGCAGTCAATTTTCGCGGGACTGCGCAGATCTTGGGCGGCAGGCAGCCCTGGAAGCTATCGGCCGCATAGCGGAAGAAGGCAACCGTATGGCGCAAATTGAATCCGGCGAAGATGCCCCGGTTGTCATGTCAGCCGAGTCCACAATGCAGCCGGCGCCGGAAGTGGTCTGGTCATGGCTGGCACCGCCGGACATCCACTATACCGCTCATCAGCCGGTTTTTAACCCGTCACCTGGTTCTCTTCGCTATGATTTTGTGCGGGGCACATTAAATATGAATTACCAGCCGGCCCAGATCAACATCCGAATGGCTCAGTATCCGAGTCTAAAAATGTGGATAACAGATAACTCGCTTGATGTTCATACATAAAGTTATCAAAAATAGTTTTATACACGCAGTGCATATTTATTAAGTGTTGGGCAGAGCGACATCTCTGTCCAACACTTGCATATCATCTATAGAGTGCTAGGAGGCTGTTCATGTTAATACAATCTGCTCGTTTTGGCGAATTGGATATTGATGATAGCGACATCATCCATTTTACGCATGCTTTGCCCGGCTTTCCGGACGAAAAAACGTTTGCGTTTCTGCCTTTACAGCCTGATAGTCCCTTTGCTTTTTTGCAATCCACAGTTGAACCCAATCTAACCTTTGTAATCGTAGAACCATTTACCTTTTTCAAAGAGTACAGTTTTAACCTTGATGAAGGTATTGTCGCGGAACTGGGGTTGTCTGACGATAATACGCCAAGAATATTTAATATTGTCCGTATTCCGGAGAAAACCGATGAGATGACAGCCAATCTTTTAGCTCCTATCCTTATCAACTGGAATAGTCGCAAGGCTATGCAAATCGTTTTGGAAAAAACCGCGTATACCGTGCGGCACCGGCTCTTTCCGCAAGGGTTGCCTGACTATACACGTGAAGGGGGTAAGTAACTTGCTGGCACTTACCCGTAAAATTGGTGAACAGATCGTGATTGGGGATAATGTTGTCTTGACGATTGTCGATATAAAAGGTGATAGCATCCGGGTCGCCATTGAAGCACCAAAAGATATAAAAATATACCGGGGCGAAATATATGAGACCATTGTTGCCGCGAACAAACAGTCTGCTCAATCCGGAGATTTAAATAAGCTGGATATATTAAAAGGAATAAGATTGCCTTGACCTCGTTTTTTTATCTCTCTTACGAATTAATTTCAAAAAAATTCTAAGGGTTTAACTATTTTATCCGATAATATTTATAGAATAGCAAATATTGACGAGGTGGTTAGAGTGGAAATTAATGCCGGCGATTCTTTTGTAAATATCTCAACGACTTACACCCCAACCAAAGTGGTTGGTAGTGCAGAGAATACGGATATAAAGGCTGCAGGGGCTGAGTCAGTTTCTGAAAACAACAAAAGGATGAGTACTGAAGAACGGGAGATGTCCAAAGCGGAAATCGAGAAAACAACTGGTGATATGAATAAAATTATGCAGTTGTTACACGCCAATCTCAAATTTTCTTTGCATGAGGAAACTCAGCGGTTAATGGTGCAGCTTGTTGATATAAAAGACAACAAAGTCTTAAAAGAATTTCCACCGCACCAACTCTTGGATACCCTTGCGGCCATCCGGGAGTATGTTGGCATATTGCTTGACAAGAAAGTATAAAAATGAATCCAGGGAGGGATTACTATGGGATTGCGCACTTACGGTCTCAGCGGGTCAGGGATTGACGTAGACCAAATGGTCAAAGACTTAATGAAAGCGCAACGGACAAGATATGATTCACTAGCGCAAAAGCAAACTCAGCTTGAATGGAAAAAAGCTGACTTTAACACCATGTATACGGCTGTCAACGAGTTCCGCAACACTGTTTTTAACTATAAACTAAGCAACACTGTGGCTCCCAGGACGGTCTCATCGCAGAATGAATCAATTGTAAAAGCAACTGCTAATGCAGAGGCAACAAATGTAAATCACACCGTCACCGTGTACAAGCTGGCCCAGGGGGTAACTTTATCCAGTAGCGCGCAGCTTAGTGACTACAAAGCAACTCTAACTGACCAGTTTGGCGCAGCTTTGCCAAGCGGGGATATTGTGTTGAATATTTCTGATGGCAAATCCAGTAAGGAAATAACGGTAAATAAAGATGGTAGTCTGAATGATTTAGTAAGTCAGATAAACACTGCTGGAATTGATGTTCAAGCCAACTATGACGCAACACTTGGCAGATTTTTTCTGTACAGCAAAAATACCGGCTCAACTGCGAAAATAGACTTTACAAGCAGCAATGCGGACGGTTTGACATTTTTAAAAGATGTCTTAAACATTCAACCAGAGACAACGACTGGAACTGCCAGCTATGCCGGGTCAGATGCCAAGTTTTCCTTGGACGGTGTAGGTACGGAAGCTGCGCCGTTACAAAAGAGCAGCAATACGTTTACCATTTCCGGCGTCACTTATGAGCTTAAAGGCGAAGGTACCACCACTGTTGCCATTAAACCTGACAATGATAAGGCTATTGCCAATGTTAAGGCGTTTGTGGATGCGTATAATAATCTTTTGAGCAAATTGAACGGTGAAATTTCGGAAAAACGTTACAAAGATTTCTTACCGCTGACTTCCGACCAAAAATCAGCCATGAGTGAATCGGATATTAAAACGTGGGAAGAAAAGGCTAAAAGCGGCATGCTGCGCAATGATCCTATTCTCAGGAATTTAGTCAGTAAAGTACGTAATGATATTGCCAGTCCCATCGCGGGATTATCAGGAGATTATAAATCTTTGGCCTCCATAGGTATCACCACCGGGGAAGATTATCTTGAAAATGGTAAACTATATATTGATGAAACCAAATTGAAAAAAGCATTAGAGGCAGAGCCGGATGTGGTGAATAAACTGTTTGCCACGACCGGTGACAAAAGCAGTCAGCAAGGCGTTGCCGTCAGAATGTACGATAGCCTCAAAGGCGCTATGGATGAGATTACCACAGAAGCCGGCTTTAGCGCTACGACGAAAGATGACACTAAAAGCACCCTGGCTAAAATGATAAATGATTATAGTAAGCAGATGACGGCTCTTAACAGTCGGCTGCAGGATATGGAAACTCGCTACTATAAACAATTTGATGCCATGGAAGTGGCTTTAAATAAGATTACGCAGCAAAGCAACTGGTTGACGCAGCAGTTAGGTTAAAGTGCGTAACCGACTAGAAAGCAGGAGGGCTAACTTTATGAATGCTGCAAACACTGCTAACACTTATAAAAACCAGCAGATTATGACGGCATCTCCCGAAGAATTGACGCTGATGCTGTACAATGGGGCCATTCGCTTTGTTGCAGAGAGTATACTGTCTTTGGAACAGGGAGATATTGAAAAGTCAAGTAATGCTAACCAGCGGGCGCAGGATATTGTCCGCGAATTTATGTGTACTTTAGACATGCAGTACGAAATATCGCAAGGGTATTTTAAGCTGTATGACTATATAGAGTACCGGTTAGTTCAAGCTAATATTAAAAAGGATAAAAATCAGTTGGCAGAGGCTAAAAGCCTGCTAACTGAACTGCGTGACACCTGGGTTCAGGCTATGAAACTGGCCAGAACCCAGCGGGCTGCGGCCAGGTAGGAAGTGACCGTTATGACAGAAGAGAAAAAAAAAGCCAGGGATCTTTGGCAGAACTATGCGCTTTTGACGCAGGAGATTGCCAAATTTATTCACAAAAATGACTGGGATCTTGTCATAGAACTGTTGAGTCAACGTGACAAGCTGCAAAAACTTATCGAAGCGGCTCCTGAGGATGGCTATAAAGCAACCTCAGAAGGACAGGAATTACTACAGTCTATCAGAACACAGAACGGTGTGATTGCTGTCTGTTTACAGCGTCTGTATAACAACGCTCAGCGTAGCCAGCAGGTTTCCCAGGCGTATGAGCAAATGGCAACTTTTTCAGGATCTTTCATGGACCGGAACAGCTGACGGGGCTGCAAATAAATTACGGCTATTTACCAGGAGGAACGGCGTGGATAAATTCAATCCCGCCGTTCCTTTTTCAATGTAACTATCAAAATTGCATATCGGCTGGTTTTCAGCCTCTGGATTTCTAAATAAATAACCAATAAATTTTTAAATAAAATTCTAATAAACGACTTAAGTTCCCCGCTAACTTTCCCGATATAATTAGTGATCAATTCAGTAGCTTATACCCACTGAACCGGCCGGGCAGCGGGTAAGAACTGAATAAAAACAAGCCGGGCATGGACGCCTGAGCATAAATATCAAGGAGGAAAAAATCACCATGATTATTAATCACAACATGTCAGCTCTGAACACCCTGCGTCAAATGGGTACTAATGAAAAGGCTACTTCTAACTCATTAGAGAAATTATCTTCAGGCCTTCGCATCAACCGCGCCGGCGATGATGCAGCCGGTTTGGCCATCTCCGAAAAAATGCGCGGTCAGATCCGCGGCTTGGATCAAGCTTCCCGTAACGCCCAAGACTCCATCTCCCTGATTCAAACTGCTGAAGGCGGTCTGAACGAGACTCACAGCATTCTTCAACGGATGCGGGAACTGGCTGTACAGGCTTCGACTGATACCAATACCACTACTGACAGAAAAGCTCTGCAAGACGAAATGAAGCAGTTGACTGCAGAAATTGACCGAATTGCTAACACCACTGAGTTCAATACCAAGAAACTGCTGAATGGCGATTTGAAGGGTGCTACTGACCTAGTTAAAGGTTCGATGAGTTTAGAGTCAACGTTTGCTAATGGTAGTGTAAAGTTGACAATCAGTGCTATCAGCAACACGGAACTTCTTCTCAGTGCTAGTGATGTTATTCATATTAATGTTGTAGATGGAAAAGACAGTGGAACTACTGCATTTAAGTTTTCGGCTTCTACAGTTCTAGGGAAGATTGCTTCTGGCAAGGTGTTCATTAGTGCTATGTCTAGTGGTACGATCACAATTTCAGCTACTAAACTGGTAACGAGTACTGGTGCAACGTCTGCGGTTACTATTACTATCAGTGTAGCTGGTGCTGATAAGCTTAAGGCTGGCGATAGCATAACAATTTCAGTAAAAGCGGTTGAAAAGGCTGAAAATGGTAATAGTGCGGCTATTGCCCAAATTGGTGCAAATTCTGGTCAAAACCTGCAAATTGGCATTAAAAATATGAGTTCCCAAGAAATCGGTGTGCGGGATACAAATGGTGATGCTCTTGATCTTACTGATCAGAAGAAAGCAGACGGTGCCATCTTCTTGGTAAACAGTGCATTGGAAAGAGTTTCCACAGAGCGTTCCAAGCTGGGTGCTCTCCAAAACAGATTGGAGCATACCATTAACAACCTCGGAACTTCTTCGGAAAACCTGACTGCAGCTGAGTCCCGTATCCGCGACGTAGACATGGCTAAAGAAATGACTACTTTCCAGAAAAACAATATCCTCAACCAAGCCGCCCAAGCTATGTTGGCACAAGCCAATCAACAGCCGCAAGGCGTTCTGCAATTACTCCGGTAATTGCAGAAATTGAGGTAAATGAAATAATGAATAAAATGGCTGATCGTAATGGTCAGCCATTTTATAGTATTATGGTTGAATTATAAATAGTTGCTTGTCCATTTTTGATTTTAAAAGTTTTTAGCCTTTTGCGTAAAGACTTTTGAGATGAGCAATGAACCAACAAAAAAAAGGAGTAATCAATCCATGATAACAAAAATATTGCAGAAAAACATAGAAGCCATCGGTAGCAGCGCCCCATTTCTCTTGAATGAACTGTTGCCGCTAAATTTTGAAGAAATTGGGGACGGGATAGCCGAAGAAATTGCCGCCAGTGGTAGCCGGGATATTTATTTTTGCCATGATAATAACCGGTATTTGCTGCATAGCAGTTATGATCCGGCAGGCGAGGCAGAGCGAATTGTCAAGCAGGCACCGGCAAATAAGGATTGCTTGTTCGTGGTGTACGGCCTGGGTCTGGGCTTGCACCTCAGGGAGCTAAAGCAGCGCATCTCCTCCGGCAGCAAGGTTATCGTTATTGAACACAATGTTGATGTGGTAAAATATGTGCTGGGCAATTTTGATGTTTCAGACCTTTTCAAGAAAGGGCAGTTTCTGTTACTGTTTGGCGATCAAGAACAGCTTGGTAAAATGAACGCCTATTTAGGTGGATTGAATTATTATACTCTGGTACATAATCTGCAGGTATTGATGTTGCCCAATTATTATGTATATGCAAAAGAAAATCAAGCTGTGTTCAAGCAGATTACCACACTCCTGAATAATACATTTATTGCATTAGGCAACGATTTGGAGGATAAGTTTATCGGTTTTGACAATATGTGCCGCAATACAGAAGCCATTATGAGCAGTAATTCCATTGAGGATATAAAAGATAAATATACCAATGTGCCTGCCATCATTGTAGCTTCCGGGCCGTCGCTGGACAAAAATATTGAGTATCTAAAAGAGGCCAATGGCAAAGCCTTGATCATTGCCTGTGATGCCAGTATGAGAGCCTGCGACCGGCATGGGGTGCGGCCTGATGCCATTGCCAGTATTGAACGGGTGGAGCCCACCTATTCGTTTTATTATAAGGACAGAACCTTCCCGGAGGATTTGGTACTCTTAGGACCTGGTTCGTTATGGCCGGCCATTTATGAAGAATATCCCGGGAAAACCATCATTATGTCACGTAATAATGGCGGTTTTGAACAGTTATGGATGTCTGCCTGCGAAAATTTTAAGTTTCTCGGTCAGGGGAGTTCTTGTGCCACTGTAGCTTTTGGGGTAGCAAGAGCGGCTGGCTGCAATCCCATTATTCTGATTGGTCAGGATCTGGCCTATACCAGCGGTAAAAAGCATAGTGATCTGACCCATACAGAGCATGAAGGTGCTAATGATGAACGGGATTCCACGACAGGGATATATGTGGAGGATTATGAGGGTAATCTCCTGCAATCAAGTTATGTGTTCAAAATGTTCAAGGAATGGTATGAGCTTAATATTGCCCAAAACCGCGATTTGAAGGTCGTTGATGCCACCGAGGGGGGGGCGTATATCAAAGGGACGACCCTAATGACGCTGAGAGAGGCTATTGATCGCTATTGCCAGGAGCCTGTCGGCAAACGGCTGATAGACTGCCTGCCTGATCAAAGACCGGGGGAAGGCGCCAGCCTGAAGAAATATGAAAAACTCCTTAGGTCTCTGAACAAAGACTTGGGCATATTGCGAAAAATCCAAAAGAATACAGTCGAACATATGAAGCGGCTTTCAGAGGTGGATAAGAGCCTGAGCGAAGAATCAAGCGAAGAAGAATTAATAACAGCAGTACGCAAGCTGCAGCGGGGAGATAAGATTATTAGGCAGATTGGTGAAGCTGGTTCGGCAGGCGACTACTTCACGCCTATTATTGTGCCGACAATTATGGAGGTAAAAAGGCTGGGCAATGAATTGACGCTGGAGAATGTTAAACGAAATTGTTTCCTGCAGTACAACCTGATGTTCATGATTGCCAATAGTGTTGATGTGATCAACAAGGAGTACGGCAACGCGCAGGAAATATTGACGGAAAAAAGGCAACAGTTTAAATCGGCAGTAGCGGAATGACAAATAATTAAAGCAGAAAGAGTTGGAGAGGTGGTATAATCAGTATTTTTTTACAGGCAAAAAATACTGATTATTGGCGGCATGGCGGCCATGAAATATGTACCGGCTTGTGAGTACAATCCGTATGAAGCTGTGAAAACCAATATTATCAGCACACAGAATGCTATTGTAGCAGCGTTTAATGCAGTTGTTATTAAAGAAACTACCAATAAGTTAAGTATTAATGCAGACTATATTGAGATCCAAGAAGGTGCTTGAGCTCAGGCGAAAAGATGTATGAAGAATTGATGACAAATCGAAGAAGCCAAAGATGCCTTTGAACTATCTGATATGGTTGGCATTCCTAATATGTTTTTACAAAGAGAGATCTCTATTCTGGGGTTAAAAAGGCCATTCAAAAAAGTTATGTCAGTCGCCAAGAACTTCTGGCAATGCTGCAAGAAAACGGACTTATATAATTGTACTTGTTTTGTTTTTCTAATGCTTTTGCCGCGTAAAAGGGGCGGTTGGTGAACCCGCCTTATTTTTTAGAATGGGAGTATGAGCATGCAGATTAAAATATTGGATAAAGTGTTCGAATGCGAGAATCAGATTATTGCGATTGGAACTATATTTGATCAGGTTCAGCAACTACTGGCTCAGTCTAATACTAGTCCTAGCAGCTTTGAAATAGACGGTGTGGAACTATATTCCGGATATGATCAATATATAATGGATCATATCGAAGATATCAAAATAATTGTTATAAATGTTAAAACTCTTAAGGAATTAATGGATAATACTCTTAGCTCCATTCAAGAATACTTAGTTAGGGTGATTCCAGAGATAGATAAAATGGTAGATGAATTTTATCAGGGAGTAAGCCAAAATACTTGGGATAAGTTTTCCCAGTTAACGGAAGGATTACAATTCATTATTGACAGTTTAAATACTATTGGTGATAATCAGAGCTGGTATTACAATGCATACCAGTTTGAGTTTGTAAAACAAAACCTGTTAAAGCAAATCCTCATGCTGCAAGAAGCTATAGAAAGTCAGGATCGTGTCAAATTAAGTGATGTACTTCTGTATGAAATTATTCCTTCGTTTAAGACGCTGGCTAAGGAGATAACAGTTAACGTCGAATATGGACAAGTACAATAAATTGAACAATGCTGGAGTGATTGGATGTTTAATAATAAATCAATTTTAGTTACGGGTGGTACAGGCTCGTTTGGCAGGAAATTTATTGAAATTTTATTGAAAAAATATAATCCGAAAAAGGTCATTGTGTTTTCCCGGGATGAATTGAAGCAGTTTGAAATGCAGCAGAGCTTTAATCAGTCCTGCATGCGCTATTTTATTGGTGATGTACGGGATGAATACCGATTAGAACAAGCTATGTACGGCTTGGATTATGTGGTGCATGCCGCTGCCTTAAAACAGGTGCCGGCCGCAGAATACAATCCCATGGAATGTATTAAGACCAATGTCAATGGCGCGCAGAATGTTATCAATGCGGCGATAACCTGCGGCGTAAAAAAAGTGATTGCCCTGTCTACCGATAAGGCCGCCAACCCTATTAACCTGTATGGGGCCACCAAACTTTGCTCGGACAAATTATTTACGGCTGCCAATAATCTGGTAGGCGACCGTCCGACAAGATTTGCTGTGGTGCGCTATGGCAACGTGGTCGGCTCACGCGGTTCGGTGGTGCCTTTCTTCAAAAATCTTATCAGACAAGGTGCCACAGAGCTGCCAATCACCGATGTACGTATGACCCGCTTCTGGCTCAAATTAGAGGACGGTGTGGATTTTGTCCTGAAAAGCTTTGCCCGGATGCAGGGGGGGGAAACCTTTGTCCCCAAGATCCCTTCCATGCGTATTATGGATTTAGCAGAAGCAATTGCGCCGGGCGTGCGAACAAAAATTATCGGTATTCGCCCAGGAGAAAAATTACATGAAATTATGTGTCCGTCCGATTCTTACTATGAGACACTGGAATTTGCAGACCATTATGTCATTCAACCGAGTATTAATTTTGCTCATGACACTGATTATACGAAAAATGCGATAGGGGAAACGGGGAAGCCGGTAGTAGACGGATTTGAGTATAATTCGGGGACAAATCCTCATTTCTTGACAACAGCAGAATTAAGAGAGATGAATAATTTATGATATTCTACGGCAAGCAGCATGTAAATCAGCAGGATATCCAGGCCGTGATTGCTGTTCTCCAATCCGATTTCCTTACCCAGGGCCCTACTATCGAGAAGTTTGAACAACGTGTGGCCGCTTACTGTGGCGCGAAATATGCCGTAGCGGTGACCAATGCCACGGCGGCGCTGCATATCGCCTGCCTGGCAGCCGGGCTTAAAACCGGCGATGTCCTCTGGACAAGCCCCAATACCTTTGTGGCCTCGGCGAACTGCGGGCGCTACTGCGGGGCAGATGTAGACTTTGTGGATATCGATAACGATACCTATAACCTAAGTGCGTATAAGCTTGCGGAAAAATTAGCCAAGGCAGAGGTTAGGCCCAAGGCTGTGATCCCGGTGCATTTTTCCGGCCAGTCCTGTGAGATGGAACAGATCCATGCCCTGGCGAAGCAATACGGTTTTCTGGTTATCGAAGATGCTTCCCATGCCATCGGCGCCGGCTATCAGGGCGCTAAAGTCGGTTCATGCCGGTATTCCGACATGACGGTATTCAGTTTTCATCCGGTAAAAATCATCACTACCGGTGAGGGCGGCATGGTTGTAACCAATCAGGAAGCCTTGTATAAGAAGTTGCTGCTATACCGCAGCCATGGTATTACCAGGGACGAAGCCTTATTGCAAGGAGCATCAGACGGCCCCTGGTATTACCAGCAACTTGCCCTGGGCTTTAATTACCGGATGACTGACCTGCAGGCGGCGTTAGGCTATAGCCAGATGGACCGGCTGGATGAATTTGTTGTCCGGCGCAGGTATTTGGCAGACCGCTATAACCGGCTATTACAAGGCTTGCCGCTGAAACTGCCTTATCAGGATTTGGCTGCAAACTCAGCCTGGCATATTTATGTAGTAAGGTTGGACTTGACGAAAGTTAGATTATCTAAGCAAGAAATTTTTGCTAAGATGCGAGAAAAGGAAATAGCGTTGAATCTGCATTATATTCCTGTACATACGCAGCCATACTATCGGCAGCTTGGCTTTAATGCTGGAGATTTTCCGAATAGTGAGCAATATTATAAAGAGGTATTTACCTTGCCGCTTTATTATGGTTTAACTGATGAACAACAAGATCAGGTGGTAAAAGCCTTGAAAGAGGTTTTGAAATGAGCAGTATCGCGATTATAACTGCACGCGGCGGCAGTAAACGTATACCGAGAAAGAATATCAAAGAATTTTGCGGCAAACCGATTATTGCCTATTCTATACAAGCTGCATTAGAGAGTAATTTATTTGAAGAAGTTATGGTATCGACCGATGATCAGGAAATTGCTGAAATTGCCATTTCTTATGGTGCTAAAGTCCCTTTTTATCGTAGTGAGAAAACGTCGGATGATTATGCGGTAACAGCAGATGTGCTGCGGGAAGTGCTGGCTGAATACAAAGACATAGGCAAGTCATTTACCTGGCTGTGTTGTATCTATCCGACAGCCCCCTTTGTGACTGCCGGTAAGCTACAGGCTGCGTTTACCAGCCTCCAGGCGGCCGGTGCAGATGCCTTAGTTCCGGTTGTGAAATTTTCTTATCCGCCGCAAAGGTGTTTTTTTATAAAAAATAATAATTTAGCGTATAAATGGCCGGAGTATATAAAGACAAGATCACAGGATTTAGAACCGTTTTATCATGATGCGGGACAATTTTATTTTGTGAAAACCAATGTTTTTGAAGATAAATTTACACTAGTTCCAGAAGCTACAATTCCATGCCTTTTGGACGAAATGGAAGTACAAGATATAGACACTATAGATGACTGGGAGATTGCTGAAATAAAATATCAGGCAATGATAAGCAGGAGGTAGTTATGATTGTTTTTCGTGTGGATTCATCCGCACAAATCGGCAGTGGACACTTGATGCGCTGCTTAACTTTGGCGGGACAATTGAAAAAAGAAAAGCAGGCCGAGATTGGATTTGTTTCCCGTGATTTAGAGGGAAATTTGAATCATTTAATTGAAAAAAATGGCTATCGTTTATTTCTACTGCCAAAAACTGCGTCTACTGAAGAACTGGCCGGGTATGAGAACTGGCTGACAGTCAAGCAGTCCGTTGATGCCGGTCAAACCAAGAAGCTTTTGCAAGGATTAACGGTAGATTGTTTGATTATTGACAGCTATGCTTTAGATGAAATGTGGGAAAATATAGTTCGTCCCTGTGTGAACAAAATTATGGTAATTGATGATTTGGCGAATCGAAAGCATAATTGCGACATATTATTGGATCAGAATTATTGCTGTGATATGGATAATCGCTATACAGGCCTTGTGCCAACCCATTGCCAGCTTCTGCTAGGACCGCACTATGCATTATTGCGTGAGGAATTTTATGAAGCACGAAAAACAATGCGTAACCGGGACGGGAATATTAAAAACATTCTCGTCTTTTTCGGCGGGAGTGATTTGACGAATGAGACAATGAAGGCACTGAAAGCGTTGGAATCTTTACAGCGAAATGATATTCAGGTAAATATAGTTGTTGGTGCGAGTAACAAAAATCAGAAAAGTATTGAAGCGTATTGCCTGCAGCATGATAACATGCAGTATTTTTGTCAGGTCAACAATATGGCAGAACTCATGAATGAAGCAGATTTAGCCATCGGTGCCGGCGGCGCGACAACTTGGGAGCGGTGCTTCTTGGGGTTGCCGTCAATTGTGATCGCTATTGCTGAAAACCAGGTACAGATTAGTGATGATTGCAATAAATTGGGAATTATTAAGTATATAGGTAAAACAGAAAATATTGATATGGAGCGTTTAATAGAGAGTTGTAAAGAATTGTTGGGTAATAAAAGTGCAATAAAAAGAATGCAAAAACAAATGCAGCTATTATTTTGTAATTTATGCTTGAAAAATGTAATCAATAGGATTAAGTAAGAAACGAGGAGGACTTGCGATGAGTGTTAAACTAAAGAGAATGCACGAAGGGGCTCTGCAGAAAGTACTTGAATGGCGGATGATGCCTTCAGTAACCCAATATATGTATACCGATCCTAAACTAACCTTGGAGGATCAGCAAAAATGGTTTGAGAAGATTCAAAGCGATCCATCTGTAAGGTATTGGTTAATTGAGGTAGATGGGACAGAAATCGGGGTTATTAATCTGGTAGATATTGATTATGTTAATCTGCGTTGCTGTTGGGCATATTATATCGCTGATATTTCTTTCCGTGGGAGAGGACTTGGCAAGATTTTAGAGTGTAACATGTATGACTATGTATTTGAAACATTAGGTCAAAATAAGCTTTGGTGTGAGGTGTTTACTTTTAACGAAGGGGTCATTCATATCCATCAGAGATTTGGATCGGAGATTGAGGGCACTCTTAAACAGCACATATGTAAAAATGGCAAGTTTTATGACATTGTTCGCATGGGTATTTTGCGTGATAAATGGCAAAATACTAAAGGAAAATTTTCTTATGAGAAAATTGAAATTGAGTAGATGGAGAAATGTACGTGTTTAATATACATCATCGACCAATGATAATTGCAGAAATGTCAGGCAATCATAATCAATCTTTGGTCAGAGCCTTAGAAATTGTTGAATTAGCAGCAAAGGCCGGGGTAGATGCGATAAAGTTGCAAACCTATACAGCGGATACGATGACTTTGAATATCGCTGAAAGAGAATTTTTTATTGCAGATAAAAACAGCTTATGGGAAGGGAATTCGTTATATAATCTGTATCAAAAAGCATATACGCCGTGGGAATGGCACGCGCCTATCTTCAAACGCTGCAAAGAATTAGGTATTATGGGATTCAGTACACCGTTTGACGCAACTGCTGTTGATTTTCTGGAAGGGTTAGCTGTTCCGTGCTATAAAATTGCTTCTTTTGAAAATATAGATTTGCCATTAATAAAAAAGGTTGCGCAGACAGGTAAGCCGATGATTGTCTCTACAGGTATGACTACCGTTGCAGAATTAGACGATCTTGTTAGAACAGCACGAGAGAATGGCTGCAAGGAGTTAGCGCTATTAAAATGTACAAGTAGTTACCCGTCTACACCGGAGGGAACCAATCTCTTGACAATTCCGCATATGAAGCAGTTATTCAATTGTGAAGTTGGATTATCTGACCATACGTTAGGGATAGGAGTGGCCGTCGCCAGTGTGGCGCTTGGGGCCAGCGTAATCGAAAAGCATTTTACCACCTCGCGGGCCGAGGGCGGTGTGGATTCCGCTTTTTCGATGGAGCCGGCGGAAATGGCGCAGCTTGTACAGGAGACGAGAAATGCCTGGCAGGCACTGGGGCAGATTAGCTATGAGGTTGGTGAACAGGAAAAAAAATCGCTGCAATTCAGGCGGAGTCTGTATATTGTGGAAGATATGAAAGCCGGTGATGTAATCACCGCAAAAAATATGCGGGCAATCCGGCCAGGCTTGGGCCTGAGCCCGAAGTATTATGATATCGTGCTGGGGAAAACCGTGAAGGCTGATGTTAAGCGAGGTACGGCCCTTAGCTGGAAGCTGATATAGGGGTGGGCTGGAAAGTCCGGCTTGCGAGAGTTTTGAATGAAACTTATTTTGGAGGAATTATCGTTGGAACAGTTTATAGAATTATTTAGTTTAGTCATGAATGTTCCTAAAGAAGGCTTGACATTAGAGACTAGCAAAGACGAAATTGGGAACTGGGACTCTTTTTCCCATTTAAGGCTGGTTTCTGAGTTGGAAGAGAAATTTGAGATTATAATACCATATGGGGACATTCCTAATCTTAAGAGAATTGGTGATTTTCTAAAGTATTTAAAGGAGTGAAACGTTTGAAGATCGCTATTTTATCTAATGTGAATGTGGACATGTTAATTAGTAAGGTGTCTAAATCGGCCAATGTCTACGTTTCGGAGGGGTATGGAGCGTGGTTACAGGAGTTATTAGAACAAGACTCTAATCTTTATAATTTTTCTCCAGCGTATACATTTGTATTGCTGGATGCCCAAGAATTATTTGGGAATAGTAAGACGATCGAAGAAAGTACGCTTGAAATATTGAGATTTAAAGAAATTTTTCAACAAATAATAGAGCGTCATCCAAATATTAATTTTTATATCAGCGATCTTGATTATCTGGAATACCGTATTAGGCTATATACAATAATTTCGGACGAAAAGCAGATTGAAATATTATGGATAAAGATGCTTTTTGAATTGCAAAAAACATATCCCAATATGTTTGTATTTAGACTAAAGGAATTGATTAGCGAGTTCGGCAGAACAAAGTTTTATTCCCCTAAATTATGGTATCTTGGCGGTTTCAAGTATTCGGGAGCGGGAGAAACTTTAATTGCAAAGAAGATGGAACATATTTTTGCTGCCACAAGTATTCGCAAAAAGTGCCTATTGCTGGACTTAGATAATACTTTATGGGGGGGGGTAGTTGGCGAATTAGGGGCCAGTAAAATTGCAATTGCCCCTGTCAAGGAGGGGGCACAATTTAGAGATTTTCAGCTGAGAATGAAAGAGATTAAAGATACGGGAATTTTGTTAGGAATTGTATCAAAAAATAATTGGGATGATGCTCGGGAAGTATTTGAATCAAATGAATACATGGTTTTAAGACAAGAAGATTTTGCAATCATTAAGGTTAACTGGAAGGACAAAGTAGACAATATTAGGGAAATTTCTCAAGAACTTAATATTGGTCTTGATTCATTGGTATTTATTGATGATAATCCTGTTGAGAGAGAGGCAATAAAAGAACTGTTACCAGAGGTGGCGGTACCGGATTTTCCACAAGATACTACAGAGCTCGGCCGATTTGCTCAAAATATTTGGCAGGATTATTTTTTTACCGTGAGTATTGTACAGGAAGATTTAAATAAAACGAATATGTATCGACAAAACAGTGAGCGAGTTCAAGCATTAAAAAAAGCAGTAAATATGGAAGAATATCTAAAATCATTAAATACGATAATAAAGGTATGGCTAGCCAAACCAAATGATGCGGAAAGAATTGCGCAGTTGACTCAAAAAACTAATCAATTCAATCTGACAACAAAACGATATACCGAGGACGAGGTAATTGAATTGATAAATTCCAAGTCTCATTATGTTTTTGTAGCTTCAGTTGAAGACAAATATGGTGATAATGGTAAAGTAGTAGTTATGATTATAAAAAAGGGTGAAACTTCTGCAGAATTAGATGCATTTTTGATGAGTTGCCGGGTTATGGGGAGAAAAATTGAAGATCAATTGCTTGAATATATTGAACAGAAAATGTATCAAGAAGGTTTCACGACAATCATAAGTCATTACTATTTAACCGCAAAGAATAAACCAGTTGAAGATTTGTTTGATAGGCTTGGTTATGAAATAAAATATGAAAATAACGGAAACAAAGAATATATATTTCAACTACCTGGTTGTTTGGAAAGAAGTCGATATGCAAGATTGGAAGAGGCTTAAGGATGTGGTTTAATGCGCATGCATCATATTGGCTATGCGGTTACGGACATAGCCAAATCAATAGTCGAATTTAATAAATTAGGTTTTGATGTAGAATCTGAAGTTTTTCAAGATATTGACCGGAAAGTTGCTTTGTGTTTCATGAGAAATGGTACGAATCGCATAGAATTAGTTTCTCCAATAAGTAATGATTCGCCAGTAAAGAATGTACTTAATAAAGTGGGAAATACGCCTTATCACATTTGCTACATTTCAGAAGACATAGCTAAGGATCTAAAAGAACTAGCGACAAATAAGTTTATAGTTATTGCCGATATAGCGCCGGCAATTGCATTCAAAGGTAAAAGTGTTGCTTTTTTATTTAAAAAAGACGTTGGACTTATAGAACTCGTGGAGGAATAGCATGGTTAATCTACCAATGTATAAATCATCTTCTGGTGTTATTAATACATCTGATATAAATAAGGCTCTGACTAGCGCCGGGATTAATGCTGGGGATGTTATTTTTGTTCATTCTGACATAAGTGTTTTTGGCAAAATTGCAAATTATGATAGGGACAGCTTTCTTAATTCACATGTTGAATGTTTGTCACAAGCTGTCGGTAAGACAGGCACTGTAATTATGCCGACTTTTAGTTACAGCTTTTGTAAAGGCGAGATTTATGATCCTCTGAATACTCCATCCGACGTTGGGATTCTGACCGAGTTCTTCCGTAATCAGCCAGGAGTACTGCGGACTAAGCATCCTATTTTTTCTGTAGCGGTCAGCGGTGCTAGTAAAGACGCATTCTTGGATATAGGAAGAGATTCTTTTGATAATGATTCTATATTCGGTAAAATAAGGAAAGCTAATGGTAAGATAGTTTTTTTTGGTGCAAGCTTTCATTCATGCACATATTTACATCACATTGAGCAGTTACATGGAGTCCCTTATCGATTTATCAAAAATTTTACGGGAAAAACTAGAAACGGACAACAAACAACGAAGGATTACGCTACTTTTTTTGTTAGATATTTGGACCGTGTAGTAGAACTTGATGTTAACCGTTTGCAGAATTATTTGATTGAAAACAATATAATGCGTTCAGTTTCCCTAGGCGAAGGTAAGATTCTAACAGTTGGTGCGAGAGAGTTATTCGAGATTGGCATTAGACTTCTTGATACTGATCCTTATTTCTTTTTAAGTTCAAAATCAAGTAGATAAATTAAGGAAGGAATTTTTGTGTATGCAGCAACATGGCGATGATTATATGGGTTATAAGATGTATCAATTAATAAAAGCGCTATACCCTATTTGTAGAAGCATTACCGGTAATGGAGTTAGGGAATCTTTAAAAATTATTCAACAAATTATCCCTATAAATATTTTTGAAGTTCCAAGTGGAACCAAAGTATTTGATTGGACGGTTCCTAAGGAATGGAATATTAGAGATGCATTCATAATGAATGAGGCAGGAATCAAAGTAATTGATTTTCAGAAAAGTAATTTGCATGTTGTTGGCTATTCTACTCCCGTAGATAAATATGTCAGTTTAGAAGAATTGCAAGCACATTTATATTCAATTGAAGATATGCCGGATGCTATACCTTATGTTACATCCTATTATAGCGAACGCTGGGGTTTTTGCTTAACACAAAACAAACGAAACCAATTACAAGATGGCAAGTATCAAGTAGTTATTGATAGTAATTTAATGGATGGTTCACTCACGTACGGAGAAATTATAATTGCCGGTAGTTTAGAGAAGGAGATTTTTTTATCTACTTATATTTGTCATCCGTCAATGGCTAACAATGAATTATCCGGGCCTGCGGTTACTACTTTATTGGTAGATTGGTTATTGAAAGAGAAACGTAAATATACATACAGGATAGTTTTTATTCCCGAAACTATCGGGTCATTAACATACCTTAGCAAGAATTTAGAGACTATGAAACGAAATATAATTGCTGGCTTTAACGTAACTTGTGTAGGTGATAACCGAGCGTATTCTTTTATGCCATCCAGGTATGGTAATACTTTGGCGGATAAAGTTGCTTTAAATATTATGAAGCATAGATGCCCAAGCTTTAACAAGTACTCATTTTTGCAACGAGGCAGTGATGAGCGGCAATATTGTAGCCCAGGTGCAGATTTACCGGTGGTAAGTATAATGCGTAGCAAGTATGGAGAATATCCGGAATACCATACTTCACTTGATAATATGGAGTTTATTACGCCCGAAGCACTATACGATAGCTATGCATTATTAAGAAGCTGTATTGAGGCTATAGAAAACAATGCTAAATACAAAGTGGCATGCATTGGTGAACCTCAGCTTGGTAAAAGGGGCTTATATCCGAATTTAAGCACAAAAGAATCAGGCTACATGGTCCGAGACATGATGAACTTTTTAACATATGCTGATGGTACAAATGATTTAATTGATATAAGCAATATTATTGGAATTCCTATAGAGGCATTGCTTCCGATTATTGAAAAACTTGCTGCCAATAACTTAATCGAATGTGTCGATTAACTGGAGGAAGAGACAAATGAAATGTCCTTATTGTAAAAACGAGAACACTGTGGTGTATTATAGTGCTAATATGCCCAATATATTGTCCGCGTGTAATGCTGAAATTCTTAACAACGTAAAAGTATTACCGCTTGAAGCCAGGCTGTGTCCTAATTGCTTGCTAGGTTTTAATTCTAAGAAGATTTCCGATGAGGATTTAAAATTTATTTACGATAATTATCTATATATTTCGCCTTTACAGGGGATTGGTACGAGCAAATATGAGGGAATGGTAAACACATTATTAAAATATTTTAATCAAACTGATCGATTAGTAGAAGTCGGCTGTTCGGAAGGCTATTTACTGCGGGAATTGAAAAACAGAGGTTATGAGCATTTAGTGGGAATTGAACCTGGACCTCAAGCTGCAGTAGCAGATAATTTAGGAATAAAAATTATGCATTGCTACTTTAACGAAAATACTTTGGCGGATGAGCTTATTGATGGATTTTATTTAATGCATGTGTTTGAGCATCTACCTGACCCTTTCAGTTTGTTGAGTGCAATGAAAAAGAGCCTTTGCGACTCAGGTAAAATAGTTATCGAAGTGCCTAACTTTGAAGGATATCATCATCAACATCTTTTTTTCTATAATATATATTTTTTTGGAACATTGTGCAAAAACTTGAAGCTTAAAATTGTTGATTTTAGTATTGAGAAGGATGCCTTAAGAGTTGTTTTGGTTCATGATACAAATACCATTTTCTCCCCGGTAGAGCTACCACTATCAGATATTGGCTCTCTCTTGTCAGATATTACTGCAAAATATACACGGTTTCAAGCGAATGTAGACCGGATTAATGAGCTATTACAAGACGAAAGCTTAGATAAGTTATACGTATGGGGTGCTGGAAGTGCAGGTGTCATTACTCTTAATCAGGCTTTAGATCGACAACTTGCAAAAGCTAAAATTGTTGTTGTTGATGGTGATTCGCAAAAATGGGGGAATTATATTCCCGGCTTGAACATAAAGGTTCAATCTTTGGAGATATTAAAGGGACAAAGACTAAAACAACTTATAGTGTGTTCATCTTTTTATAATGAAATTGCCAAGACAATGGAAAATAACAATATTTATGCTGAAAATATTGAAGTATTGATATAATCGTAATTAATCTGAAAGCACGGTATGAGCTTAGTTGTCAGGGCGGGAGTGTCAGGAAAAATGCGCAAGCTGTTTGTTCCTCAGTACGTCAGGCAATCCGCATGCATTGGTTCGGCTTGTGAAGAAACCTGCTGTATCGGTTGCACGTGGCAATAGACAAAGAAACCTTTAAACGTTATCGTGCATGTGAGGACAAAGAACTGCGGCGACAGTTGGAAACAGAGCCGACCAATGAAAACCAAAAGGAAAAAAAGGCGGCATTACCTTTGGTGGTAATGCCGTTTTTGCATTAGTTTTTATTTTATTGCCGCCAATCGCTTTTTAGCCGGGGCATAGTTGCCACAGTGTTTATAATACGTTCTGGCTTCTTTGTGATAGCCCAGCAGTTCATAAATTACTGCAATATTGTAATTTGCCAAATAAGAATTGACTCCTCTTATCTTGCCCTCCCCAGAACCAATACATTTTAGAAAACTCTCTACCGCCTGGCTAAATAAAGCATTATTCATAAAAATAAGTCCCATGAGGAAATTGAAATCAGGTGAGTGCTGGTAGTACACGGTAAACTTTTCAATTTCAAGGGCCTCGCTATACTTTTCACTGTTGATTAAAGTATAGCCAAAGCTCTCGACAAGATCCTGGACGTATTCGTAAGCATGATCCAGCGGCAGGGACAAGGCCGACGAAAAACTGGTATATGCCAGTCGGAAGTCTTTAGCCAAATAATAGGACTTTCCTAACTGATAGTGAAGGTACGGATCATCTGGACAGGCGGCAATCGCTTGGGTCAATAGAGTGATATTCCGTTCCAGTTTGGCAGTTTTATTTATAACTTCTTTGGCATAGCCAACATGGTCGACCGTAATGTCCAGAGGAATGGTTTTATATAGACTACCTTTATTTTTAGTAGCGATTTGCTCGTGAATAATGCCTTCGTAGTGAAGCAATTGTCTGTTAAATACCCGGCTTATTCGTTCTGTGTGACGGGCAGGGCCCCACTTATTTTCTATATAGTTTATCCGCTTTATTCTGCCTACTGCCATTTCCGTTGATTGGGTCAGTGGCGCAAGACTATTCCGGTCAAACTTTGTTACGATTTCATCGGCATCTAGCACAAGAATCCAATCATTATTGGCGTGCAAAAGCGAAAAGTTTCTTGCTCTGGCAAAATCATTGCACCAGGGGAAATCATATATCTTGTCAGTAAACTGCCGGGCTATGACTTTTGTTTTGTCAGTGGAACCAGTATCGACAAGGATAATTTCATCAACATGAGCACGTATGGCTTTTAAGCATTTCGCTAATAGATACTCTTCATCTTTTACTATCATGCATAAACTGATCTTCATTGTGTTCCTCCCTGATTAAACTCCCCCTTCTTAATTTCGCTGATAATCTGCAAAAACCTTTACTGAACTAATTTTCAGGGATTCCCGGCGTTTTGCATAATGAC
This sequence comes from Sporomusa aerivorans, assembly GCF_041428895.1. Classification (NCBI taxonomy): domain Bacteria; kingdom Bacillati; phylum Bacillota; class Negativicutes; order Selenomonadales; family Sporomusaceae; genus Sporomusa; species Sporomusa aerivorans. Next base: position 4,728,904 of record NZ_CP156926.1, on the reverse strand, counting down.
AAATTCTGTATTGGCTAAACGGCAAGTTGAGGACGGCGAAATTGCTTCTGTCTTGTTACCCGGCTTGACGATATCGTGTAGTGTATCATTTAAATACAAATAAGAGATATTAGTAAATGTCACCAATCTTTCAAAAGCGTCTGAAAATATCTGCTTGCTTTTTTCCTTATGGAATTTTATAATTTATGATAAGAACCAGTTTGCTTAGGTCTGTGGTTGAAAGTCGATGCCAGTCGCAGGCGAAACGACCCACGTAAGGAGCCCAAAGTGGCTCTGAGCATGGTGCGGCTTAGAGGTAAGTCCTGCCGGTCCGTTAAACTGTTACATATATTTTGATCGAGAGAAGCAGTAGTGAGGGGATTGAATTCCTAGTAGCGAACCTTCCAGCAGGCGAGTGTGGGGTCAAAGACCAGGTCGGCTAAGCAGTGGTTTTTAATTTCATAAGGTGAGGGGATTTCGTTAATGGCTTTTCAGGACAAAACTCTTAAGTGCAAGGACTGTGGAAAAGACTTTGTTTTCACAGCAGGAGAGCAGGAGTTTTACGCAGAAAAAGGGTTTGAAAATGAACCTGCTCGTTGTCGTGAGTGCCGCGGCACCAGAAGACGTGGTCGTGATGGTGAAGCGCAGCAAACTGCCCAACGGGAAATGCATGAAGCCGTATGTGCCGAGTGCGGCGTAACTACGCAAGTTCCATTTAAACCTCGCAATGATCGTCCTATTTATTGCCGTGACTGCTTTATCGCCAAAAAAGAGCAATAATACTTTTTAGAATAGATTGCGGATACAATGCCCGGGAGGCTTTCCCGGGCTTTTGCTTATTCCACCCCAAAAATCAACTTTCTGCCGGCTGAGGGAAAAAATACCTGTTTGGCAAACAAAACTATTCATTTTCATGATTTTGTATCCTGTGAATAGACCTGATGCGCTCCGTGTGTACAAAACGCAACTTGTTCATGTATACACACCTGAACTACTTGTCTAATTATACACATCCCCGTATAATTATTTCATAGGTTTTATCATTTTTAGAGGGGGGTACATACGTGTCCAAGAAACTTATTGCTTTTTCGATTCTCGCTATTTTTGTAATGGTAGTTGGACTTGCCGGCTGTGGTCAGCAACCGGCCAAACCAGCCGAGCAGCCTAAGCCGAAAGCGCTCAAGGTTGGTTCTGATACCGCATTTGCTCCGTTTGAGTTCCAGGATGAGAAAACCAAAGAATATGTTGGTTTTGACATGGACTTAATTAAGGCGATCGGTAAACAAATGGGTGTAGAAGTTGAGGTACAGGGCATGGGCTTTGATGGCCTGATTCCGGCGCTGGAAGGCGGCCAAATCGATGCTACCATTTCTGCCATGACGATTACTCCGGAACGCGCCCAAAAAGTAAACTTCTCCAAACCGTACTACAAGTCCGGCCTTTCCATGGTAGTAAAAGCAGACAATAACACGTTAAAGAGCTTTAAGGACCTGGAAGGCAAGCGCATTGCCGTACAGATCGGTACTACCGGCGCTGATGAAGCCAAAAAAATTAAAGATGCTAAAATTCGTGAATTTAACACTGCGCCGGAAGCTTTCATCGAGCTTAAAGCCGGCGGGGTAGACGCTGTTGTTAATGACCTGCCTGTTAATGAGTATTACATTGCCCAGGCTGGCGGCAAAGATGCTAAAATCGTAGGCGAACCGCTTACTTCCGAAGAATATGGTATCGCCACCGCCAAGAAAAACACTGAATTGGCCGACAAAATCAACAAAGCTCTGGATGAACTGAAGAAAAATGGCGAATACGAAAAAATTTACGTGAAGTGGTTTGGCAAAAAGCCGCCACAATAAGGTCAGTAACCGCAACGGCGCGATGACTTCGCGCCGTTTCTTTATGTCCGAAAAAATTATTGACACCCCAGGCTTGTCCGCATATAATTGACATGGGATTTTATCCGACGACTAATCCGCTCTAAGACTCCTACTTCTACAAGTGGAAGTTAAGAGCGGCTAAGTCCCTGGATAAGGGTGACTAACCTTCAGATGGGGTTAAACCCCACCTGAAGCTAAGTCTACTTTATACAGCCTTGATTATTATCTTTATTAAGGGTGAGGAATTTGAATTTTGATTTTGATTTAATCGTTCGATCGTTTCCACTGCTCCTCATGGGTGCCGGTGTTACGGTGCAGATTTCAGCGCTTAGTGTCGGTTTTGGTCTTTTAATAGGTATGTTTGTTGGTATTGCGCGGCTGTCGGTTCTCTGGCCGGTTAAGACCCTGGCCGCCATTTATGTGGACTTTATTCGTGGCACACCCCTGTTAGTACAGATCTTTCTCATTTATTTTGCGTTGCCCATCCTGGTTGGACAGCGAATTGATCCTTTTATTGCAGCTATAACCGCCTGTAGTGTGAACAGCGGGGCCTATGTCGCCGAAATCTTCCGTGCAGGTATTCAATCCATCGATAAAGGACAGATGGAAGCCGGTCGGTCGCTGGGGATGACCTGGGCTCAGACCATGCGGTATATTATTTTGCCCCAGGCTTTTAAACGGATTATTCCACCACTGGGCAATGAGTTTATTGCCATGCTTAAGGATTCCTCGCTGGTGTCGGTAATCGGCTTTGAAGAGCTCACACGGCGTGGACAGCTTATCATAGCCCGGACCTACGGCTCGTTTGAAATTTGGCTGACTGTCGCCTTTATTTACCTGGTTATGACCTTTACCATATCCCGCCTTGTGGATTATCTTGAGCGGAGGTACAAAATCGATGATAAGCATTAAAAATCTTCATAAAAAGTTTGGCAAGTTGCACGTTTTGAAAGATGTCAGCGCCCATATCAGTGAACAGGAGGTAGTTGTCATCATCGGGCCAAGCGGTTCCGGCAAAAGTACGCTGCTCAGATGCATAAATTACCTGGAACAGCCAACCGAAGGGGAAATTATTGTCGACGGTATCCCGCTTACCAGTGAAGCCAATATAAATAAAGTACGGGAAGAAGTGGGAATGGTCTTTCAACGGTTTAATCTGTTCCCCCATATGACCGTATTGCAGAACATTGCTTTGGCGCCGGTAAAGGTCCGTAAAATGTCACAGGCTGATTCCGAAAAGATTGCCAAAGACCTGCTTGAGAAAGTTGGCCTTGCCGATAAAGCCAATGCCTATCCGGAGCAGTTGTCCGGTGGCCAGCAGCAGCGGGTGGCCATTGCCCGGGCTTTGGCCATGAAGCCCAAAGTTATGCTGTTTGATGAACCTACTTCAGCGCTTGACCCGGAGATGATAAAAGAAGTGTTGGATGTTATGAAGACACTGGCTAACGAAGGCATGACCATGGCTGTGGTTACCCATGAAATGGGCTTTGCCCGGGAAGTGGGCGACCGGATGATCTTTATGGATGAAGGCCGGATTGTTGAAGAAGGTACGCCGGATGAAGTGTTCCTGAACGCCAAGGAAGAACGGACGAAAGCCTTTTTGTCGAAAATTTTGTAAGAATTTGAAGAATGTAAGCTTGCCACACTGCGCTCGCCAGGATGACAGTAAAAGTATCCTGAGGGAGCCAGTGTGGCGATTTTATCTAAGGCTACGACGAACCGGGCTTTCATTGACACTACTCCCAATATATGTTATACTTCCTCTTGTGGCTGTAAGAAACAGTCTGTAGTTCAATCTTAGGAGGAGTTTCACATGATTGGTAAAGTTAAGTGGTTCAGCGCGGAAAAAGGTTACGGATTCATTGAGAGAGAAGATGGCGGCGACGTTTTCGTACACTTCTCGGCTATTCAAGATCAAGGCTTCAAAACCCTGAATGAAGGCCAACAAGTTGAATTTGAAATCGTTGAAGGCGCTCGCGGACCGCAAGCCAGCAACGTTTATAAATGCAACTAAATATATAGCTATTTACCCGGCGATGGAAAATCGCCGGGTTTTCAATTTGAGAAAACTGCTTATAAACGCCCATCTCCGTCGTTATCGCTGCGGGGGCTAGCTTACGCACTTCCAGTGCGCCGCACTGCGCCTCCTCGCTGCTGCCTAGGATATGGACATTTCTAAGCAGTTTTTGGTTTGTAGGAAAAAAATACGGAAAAAAGCAAAGATAATGAATTTTAGGACAGGAATTTTTAGATGAATAGGGAATATTAAATATATAGGATTCAGGAAAGGGGATGGGTAGTATGGCAATTACAGTACGTGGAAAAAACATCGAGATTACACCTGCACTAAAAGACTATGTCTCCAAGCGTGTTGGCAAAGTTACCAAGTATTTTGACAGCGCCACCATGGGAGAGATTACTGCGATCCTCACTGTCAGCAAAGGTAGACACATTGTAGAGGTTACTGTACCGATTAATGGTATTCTTTTACGGGGCGAAGAAGCTACCACCGATATGTATGCTTCGATTGACCTGGTTATTGAAAAACTGGAAAAGCAAATTGAAAAATATAAGACAAAACTATCCCGTAAACTTAAATCCGGCGCTTTCAAAACAGAGTTAGTGCCTGCAGCTATGCTCGCCAGTGAAGCTACAGACGAAGAAGAGTTCAGTATTGTAAAAACCAAGCGATTTGCAGTAAAACCCATGGCCGTCGATGAAGCTGTTATGCAAATGAATCTTATCAACCATGACTTTTATGTGTTCACTAACGCCGAAACCGAAGAGGTCAATGTAGTTTATCGGCGTAAAGACGGCCAATATGGCTTAATTGAACCAGAGTACTAAATGTCATAAAAGAAAACATAAAAATAACGAGCCGGGGACTAGCCCCGGCTCGTTTATGTATTGTTCTGAATTTATGATGTCAGCGTGGCGCCCGTAGTTCGGCCCGGCGTTTCATAATGATTTCGGCCAGCGAAGCCGATTCCAGCTCCTGGGTTTTCTGCGCAAACTCTTGTCTTGTAAATAATCCTTTCTCAATTAACAACTCGAGTAATGCGGTAACAGCCAGTGTGTTTTTATAATCAACATCTTTAAGATTAGCAAGCTGACTTACCATATCCAAGAGATTCATAACATCGCGGCTCACAAAAATACCTCCTAAGGTTCCTCTGACGTTTTATATATAGTATGTGCGTGAAATGTGAATCTTAAACCTTTTTAGAATATTTTGTTTTTAACGTGAAATAAATAACTTATTTAGGGTGTTTTAATACTTATTGACAAGTACTACAATATAACTTACAGTTAAATCAATAGTATTTATTTATATTTCTTGCATTAAGTCACGCACTGAACGTTCCAAAATTCACAATCTTATTTTTATTCAGTTTTCCTATTTATATTTTTCAAGGGTGAGGAGGTTTTGTCTTGAAAGGTTTTCAATCCCAGGAGTTAACCCGTATTATTGAAATCGACCGCAAGACATGCAAAGGCTGTGACTCGTGTAAGTCCTTTTGCCCAACAGACGCCATTGAGGGCAAATACGGGGCCATCCACAAGATCAACAGTGAGCAATGTATTTCCTGTGGTCAGTGTCTTATCAACTGTCCTTTCGGTGCGCCTCAGGACACTGTGGATGTAGTGGACAAGGTGATCGACAAGCTCAAAAACAAGCAACTGACTGTTGTCGGCACCATTGCTCCTGCTGTCCGGGTTGCTATCGGCGAGGAATTCGGTATGGAGCCAGGCAGCCTGGTTACCGAAAAACTGTATGGCGCCATGAAGCAGGCCGGTTTCAAAGTCCTAGATACTAACTTCACTGCTGACCAGACGATCATGGAAGAAGGCATGGAACTGATCGCCAAAATCCGCCATTTTGCTTTAGGTGAACCGACGGAGCACCATTTAGGACCATTGCCGCAGTTTACTTCCTGCTGTCCGGCCTGGGTGCGGTATGTGGAACTGTATTATCCCGAGCTTCTGCCCAATATGTCTTCGGCTAAATCGCCAATGATGATGGCCGGCGCCCTGGCTAAAACCTATGGCGCCAAAGAAGTCTGGAAAGTCAACCCCGAAGACATTTTTATGGTTGGCGTTATGCCCTGTACGGCGAAAAAGTTTGAGGCCTCACGCCCGGAATTCCATAGTGCCGCCCATTACTGGCAGACCCAGGGCAAAGCCGGCGGCTATCCTGACATTGATGTCGTTTTGACCACCAGGGATTTAGCCCGGTTATTCAAAAAACTGAATATTGACGTTAAGACGGTTGCTGAATTTGCCGACAAAGATAATCCGTTGGCGCAGTACAGCGGCGCCGGCACCATCTTCGGCAACACCGGCGGCGTTATGGAAGCTGCCTTAAGAACGGCTTATTTTGTTATTACCGGCAAAGAGCTTGATGTGCTGGAATTTAAACCTGTCCGTGGCCTGAAAGGCGTCAAAGAAGCCAGCGTTAACCTGAAAGATGCTAAAACCGGCAAGGAAATAACCCTGAAAGTGGCTGTAGCCCACGGCATTCGGGAAAATGTCAGACCGCTTCTGGAAGAAGCCAAAGCCGGCAAATCGCCATATCATTTTATTGAGATCATGAACTGTCCGGGCGGCTGTGTCAACGGCGGTGGCCAGCCGATTAATCCGATGGGCACCTCATGGCTGGACAAAGCCAAGGCTGTAATGCCTTGGTCATAAGGAGGGAACACGATGGCGCGTTATGATTATATAGAAAAGGCAGTCAAAGTATCACGGCGCGAATTCATAGGCATAGTGGGTGTGGCAGGTGCTATTTTGTGGACCGGCGCGTATGTGGCTACTGATTTGGTGCAGGACCGTAACAAGTACATCAAGCTACGGGCCCAGGGCATATACAAAGATGACGAAAAGGCAAAAGTCCGTCAGAGTCATAACAATCAGGCAGTTACCGACGTATACAAAAAATTTGCCCAAAACCCACTCAGCCATTTGTCTGAGGAATTGTTTCACACTAAATATGTAGACAGAACTAAGTTGGTATAGGAGGGATTAACTGATGAGTCATCATGACGAACATGGACCGCGGGTACTCAAACACCCTCTTATCTCGCGGCTGTTTCACTGGGGTTTGATTCTGGGATTCTTGCCGGCAGCCATTACCGGTTTTGCCATTTGGCTTAAACCCTTCAGTGACAATGTACAAAACCTGGTTATGCAGATACATATAATTGGTGCCAGCATTCTTACTATATCCTGTATCCTTTATACGATTTTTGCTTTAGACAGAATTGTTGCCTTTACCCGGCGTATTTTCCAATGGGATGACCGGGATCTGGCCTGGATGCTGATTTGTGGCGGCTATCCGCAAAAAATGCTGCTAGGTAAGACCATTCCCGTGCCGCCGATGGGGAAAATGAACTCCGGACAGAAGCAAATGGGTATTTTCATGTTGTTCGGCGGAATTATTCTTATTGTTACCGGTTGGGCACTTTACGCTTTTCTGCCAGTAGCACCCAAAGCAGCCATGTACTGGTTTGATATGCTGCACCTGGTGATTGGCATATTCCTTGGCTTGTGCGTATTCGCCCATATATTCCTGGGAATCTACAACTGGGGTGAGTTCCTCTGCATGTTTGGTGACGGCACGCAAACAGTAGAAGAAGCCAAACACCATAATCCGGTATGGGTGGAAAATGAAATTGAGCCGGTTAAAGACGGCCAGACTTCAGTTCCCGGACAACACCAGGCCGGTTAATCTCCGCCAGCCAGCGTCATTACGAACGCAACGCAGTGGAGTGTGGCAATTTCTGAGATCAGACAAAGTACCGGAGATTGCTTTGTCGTAGCTTAGCGCAATGACATAAGGCTTGCGTTTTGGCTTTGCTGGTGCGCTGGGCGCACGAATTTCCAAACTAAAAAAAGAAGGCCCGGTTTTAGGAGAGAGATTGCACGCTTACGGGCGCAATGACGGCAAGAATAATGCCATTGCGACCGTATTAAAGCAGTCTCTCTTTTGTTTATGCCAATCGATCCATTTTTTGACTTTGCGCAGGGAATCTGTTAAAATCATATATTAGGCACATACTAACCATATGACCGCCTGCAAACAACTTTTATGTTTGCGGTATATATCGTTTTCGCCATTAATGAGTAGTGTAAGACTACTGGATATTTCATTGTTTTACCAGGGAGTTGATGATTTGTTTAAATTTATTAAGAATTTGTTTGGTGATGATAACGAAAAAGAAATCAAACGCATGCTAAAGTTGGTGGAAACCATCAATGCGTTTGAACCCGAGCTTCAGAATATGAGTGATTCCACCTTGACGGCCAAGACGGCTGAGTTTAAACGGCGTCTTGACAAGGGTCAGACCATCGACGAGATTCTGCCGGAAGCGTTTGCGGTAGTACGGGAGGCGTCACGCCGGGTGCTGGCCATGCGTCATTTTGACGTGCAGATGCTGGGCGGTATTACCCTGCATGAAGGCAAAATTGCCGAGATGCGGACAGGCGAAGGTAAAACATTGGTAGCCACCTTGCCGGTATATCTGAATGCCCTGACCGGCAGAGGCGTGCACGTTGTTACTGTCAATGATTACTTAGCCCGCCGCGACAGCGAGTGGATGGGAAAACTGTACCGCTATCTCGGTTTGTCAGTTGGCTTAATTATTCACGGTCTGGATTTTGATGACCGTAAGCTGGCCTATAGCGCCGATGTTACGTATGGTACAAATAATGAATTCGGTTTTGATTATCTTCGCGACAACATGGTTATTTATCCTGAGCAAATGGTGCAGCGGCCGTTAAACTTTTCCATAGTCGACGAGGTCGACAGTATTTTAGTTGACGAAGCCCGGACACCGCTCATCATATCAGGTCCCGGGGAAAAGTCCACCGATCTTTACTATGTACTGGCTAAGGTTGTGCCTAAACTAAAAGAAGGCGAAGACTATACCATCGATGAAAAAGCCAATACAGTAGCGCCGACCGAGGCCGGTGTCGCCAAGGCTGAAAAACTGCTGAACGTGCAAAACCTGTATGAGAGTGAAAACATCGAGATGTCGCACCACTTTAATCAGGCCTTGCGCGCGCATTCCATTATGAAACGGGATAAAGATTATGTTGTTAAAGACGGCGAAGTTGTTATTGTTGACGAATTTACCGGCCGGCTTATGTTTGGCCGCCGTTATTCCGACGGACTGCATCAGGCCATTGAGGCCAAAGAGGGCGTCAAGATCGAGCGGGAAAGTCAGACTCTGGCGACCATCACCTTCCAGAATTACTTCCGGATGTACAAGAAATTAGCCGGTATGACCGGTACTGCTAAGACGGAAGAGCCTGAGTTCCGTAAAATCTATAATCTTGATGTTATTGTTATTCCGCCTAACCGGGGTATGCAGCGCGAGGATTTGCCTGATGTGATTTATAAAACCAAGCGCGCCAAATATAAGGCGGTTGTAGCCGAAATTGCCGAGCGTCACAGCAAAGGCCAGCCGATGCTTGTCGGCACGACCTCCATCGCCCAGTCAGAGGAATTATCGGCTATGCTCAAGAAACAAGGCGTGCCGCATAATGTGCTGAATGCCAAATATCATGAAATGGAAGCTCAGATCGTGGCGCAAGCCGGTCAAATGGGTGCGGTTACCATTGCCACCAATATGGCCGGCCGCGGTACCGACATTGTGCTTGGCAGCGGCGTGGCCGATCTTGGCGGCTTACATATTATCGGTACCGAACGGCATGAGAGCCGGCGGATTGACAACCAGCTCCGTGGCCGGGCCGGCCGTCAGGGCGACCCGGGTTCCTCCCGTTTTTACCTGTCGCTGGAAGATGATCTCATGCGTCTTTTTGGCTCCGACAACATTGCCGGCATCATGGATAAGCTGGGAATGGAAGAAGACGAGCCGATCGAGCATGCGCTCATTACCCGTTCTATCGAACAGGCCCAGAAAAAAGTGGAAGCCCGCAACTTTGACATTCGTAAATACGTTCTTGAATATGATAATGTTATGAACCAGCAGCGGGAAGTCATCTACAGTCAGCGCCGTAAGATCCTGACTGGCGATAATCTCAAGGAAAATATCTATAACATGATTGAAAAACTTATTGATCATGGTATGGATCTGTATGCGAATGAAAAGATTTACCCGGAAGAGTGGGACTATGCCGCTCTCATTGAGTATTGCGAAGGCTTTTTTGCGCCGGCAGGCGAGCTTAAAGCAGACGTTCTCGACAAGCTGAGCCGGGAAGAACTTAAGGACGAACTTGTCCGGGTGGCAGATGTGGCCTACAGTGGCCGGGAAGCGTTGTTCGGGCCGGAAAACATGCGCGAGCTGGAAAAGGTCGTCATGCTCAAAACCGTGGATGCCAAATGGATGGATCACCTGGACGCCATGGAAATGCTGCGGCAGGGTATCGGTCTCAGGGCGTATGGCCAGAAAGATCCGCTGATTGAATACAAAATTGAAGGCTATGATATGTTCCAGCAGATGATCGAGCATATTCAGGACGATATTGTTCGCTACATTTTCCGCGTCAATATCATTTCCCAGGCCCAGCCGGAGGATCACCTGCGCGGCGCTCATACCACCCGGGGCGGCGAAGAGGGGGAAGAGCAGTCCCAGCCGGTAGAGCCAATTACAAATAGAGATACAACCGGTCGTAATGAGTTGTGCCCTTGCGGCAGCGGCAAGAAATATAAACGCTGCTGCGGATTAAAATAGTGATGACTGAGATTGCTCCTGCGCTCGCAATGATATGCAGTTTTTCCGCATTGCGGGCGTCAGCGTGGCAATCTTTCCCCGTAATCGTCAGAGCATGAAACATAGGAGTTGAGAGAGTGCTTTTAGAAGATTTACGCGGGTCTGTTGAGACCCTGGCTAAACGGCTTGATGAAATGAGGGCTTCTCTTTGACGTTGCCGGTAAACTGGAACGCATTGAGGAACTGGAAGATAGAATGAGCGATCCCGCCTTCTGGGATAATCCGGAGGAAGCCCAGAAAATTGCCCAGGAGGTCACCCGTTTAAAAGACGGGATAGGCAATTATCGTGACTTGGCAGGACGGCACAGTGATATGGCCACTTTGTGGCAGCTGGGCATGGAAGAACAGGATGAAAGTGTTTATGCCGAGGTTGCGGCAGCGTTGGCCGGCCTGGAGCGGGATATTGAACATCTTGAATTAACATTGATGTTATCGGGTGAATATGACCATAATAATGCCATACTTACCCTGCATGCCGGCGCCGGCGGCACCGAGGCCCAGGATTGGGCGCAAATGCTGCTCAGGATGTATGTGCGGTGGGCGGAAAAGAACAATTATAAAGTGGAAACAATGGACTTTTTGGCCGGGGATGAAGCCGGTGTCAAAAGTGTTACCATCATGATTGCCGGTATCAACGCTTACGGCTATTTAAAATCAGAAAAGGGCGTTCACCGGCTTGTGCGTATTTCCCCGTTTGACGCCAGCGGCCGACGCCATACTTCGTTTGCCGCTGTGGATGTCATGCCGGAAATTGACGATTCGGTCGAGATTGCAATTAATCCGGCTGACCTGAGGGTTGATACTTACCGGGCCAGCGGCGCCGGCGGGCAGCATATCAACAAAACCGATTCAGCCGTGCGCATGACGCACCTGGCGACCGGAATTGTCGTGCAATGTCAGAGCGAACGTTCGCAGATTCAAAACCGGGAGCAATGCATGCGGCTCCTGCGGGCTAAGCTGTTTGAACTTGAGCGGCAAAAACAGGCGGAAAAGAAAGCCGAGCTCGGCGGCGAATACCAGGCCATCGAATGGGGCAGCCAAATCAGGTCCTATGTGTTCCATCCTTATAATCTGGTAAAAGACCATCGTACTGCGGCCGAAACAGGTAATGTGCAGGCTGTGATGGACGGCGAGCTGGACTTATTTATTGAAGCGTACTTGAAAAGTGACTTAAATATTCGGGAATAGCAACAGAAGCTTGCTTGGTTGTCCCTTTTCGCAATGACAAATACATGCTTTTATGTGGTTGTGTACTCTGTTGCGAACGAAAGCATGGTAATCTTACTCGGCAGTTTCAGCAAAAAGGGGGAAATACCCTATGAAACGTTTGACAACTTTGATTTTGTTTCTCGTTATGGTGATGGCCGGTGTGGAAATTTTGCTGCCCAAACTTGTCTCCGACGCTGTGGCGCAGGGACTCCGCGACCAGACCGGCAGTGCCAAGGTAACGGCCAAAGTAGACAAAAGTCCGGCTATTTTCATGCTGGGCGGTCAATTTGACCGGGTCTTAGCCGATGCCAGCGATGTCAAAACCGACAAGGTCACTTTCCGCAATATGCATATTGCGTTGGGTGGCGTAGCTGTCAACATGCAGTCCCTGCTGTTTGGCAGGAAACTGGAACTGAAAAATGTGGATGATGTCGAAGTGACGGCCACACTTGCCCAGGAGGAAATCGCCAATTATCTTAACAGCTCGGTCAAAGGTGTCAAGAATGCGGTTGTTACTATTAGTTCCGGGAAGGTAGAGGTTGTCAGCGCTTTAACATTTGGCAGCATTGCCCGGGTAGATGTCAAGCTGGAAGGCCGGGTAATCGGCGACCGCGAAAACCGGCGTATTAAATTTGTTGCCGACCGGTTCTGGATAAACAATTCACCGGTTGGGAGCATAGGCGGAGCGCTTTTGACAGAAGTGCCGCTGGTTGATTTGAAAAAGATGCCGTTTGGCGTAAATGTGCGTGACGTCGTTATGGAACAGGGACAGGTTATCATTTATACTGATAACCGGGGCTAATCAAGGAAATAATTTACTTACATATATAACAAGAAAAAATCTAGAAACGCCAATAAAGAATTTCTTTCCGGCAAGCTGTTAGCCAGTGCGCGTCTTTATTGGCTGCTAAATAAGTTTCTATAAGGGTGGAGAGATTTTGTCAACCTTTCAATATAATAAACTGTTAATTGTTCTGATCATTATCGGACTAATGGCTTCTCTGACGATTACCTGGCAGCGACATGGGGTTGAACAAGCCAATTCCACAGTTGACATGGTTATGGAATACGAAGATATTATGGAATTAGCGCAAATAGAGGGTGTTGAGCCGCTGGCGCTATTCAGCCGCTTTAAGGAAGCCGGCGTTACCTCTTTGGCCGTTTATGAGGCTACCCTGGAAAAGCTCAATAAAAGTGGCAAGGTGACTGCGCTGCCTGGTGCGGATATTCTCCACCAACATCGTACCGGCACGCTGACCGAGCCCTTTTGGCTGAACTTAATTGCCGCTGGTAAGATCCAGGCTGAGGATGTATATGTAGTTGGCCAGGATAAGCAGGTTTTTCAGGAAGTGATGAGTGATTTAAGCCGGCGTCTCGGTCCCGGCAGGGTTAGCCTGTTGGCCGAAGGTGACCGGCCGGTACTGTCTGCCAAGGCCAATTTTGAAAAAGTCCAGAAGTGGAATTTGGGACTGTCGTCCTATGAACTGGCGGCCGTAGAAAAGATGGGCTTTTATGTGGTTGCACGCCCGACCAACTATACAAAAGTAACGCCTGATGACGTTAACGCGGTATTCCAGCGTTTGGCCGGAGTAAAAAATATAACCACAATCATGTTTTCCGGCGATGAGGTTCTGGGGTACCCGTCTGTGCTGCCGCTTACGGTCAAGAACTTTAAAGAGCGCCAGATGACGCTGGCCATGATTGAGCATCCGCTGCAACTGCAGTTTTTTAAACAGGAAGGGTTGACCGAGGTTGCCACCGCTCTTAATTATCAGGCTGCCCGTGTGTATGCTATCTCCAAAGATGAGCAACTTAAATTAAAGGTGTCGGAAGCCATTCAACGCTGGGCAGTTACTGATCAGGAACGCAATATCCGGATAAACCTCCTGCGTAAATTCGAGAAAGCCGATCCGGGTAAAACTCTTGTAGAGACCAACCTGGACTACATATCCGGTACGCGGGATGCTTTGCTGGCCGAGGGCTTTACGCTGGGGCGGGCCGGTACCTTTACCCCGTACTTTGCCTCACCATGGCTGCTCTCCCTGGTTGTGCTCGGCGCGACTGCGGCCGGTGTGCTATACCTTTCACTGCTGTATCCTTTTCCTGTTCGCTGGCAGTATATCTTGACAGCGCTGCTGGCCATTGCCCTGATAATTCCTATCCTGAAAGGCGGCGGCACATTAAGCCGGCAAATGGCGGCTTTAGTGAGCGCCAGTGCGTTTCCGGCCCTGGCCATGACCTGGCAGCTTGACCGTTGGCGTAAGCAGGCGTCGGACGGTAGTTTTGATCGCCCGGCTGGTGTGGGCAGAATCGTTCTGGCAGGCGCAGTCTCGCTGCTTATTACCACACTGTGTTCGCTTGCCGGTGGATTTTTCCTGGGAGGTGCGCTGGGTGATGTGCGCTTTTTGCTGGAAATGGAGATCTTCCGGGGAGTTAAACTTACCTTTGTGGGGCCGATCATTCTGGTTACCCTTGCATATTTAGCGCGTTATAACGTGTTCAGTGAAGTTCAGTCCATGAATGCACGCGGTATCTGGAAACAGATCACCAGCATTTTGAATTACCCGATCAATGTAAAAATGCTGCTTTTGTTTGGGGCAGCCGCTTTTGCGGCCTGGGTATTCGTGGGCCGTTCCGGTCATACGGCCGGCGTGCCTGTACCTGCTTTTGAACTGAAGCTTAGAGCTTTCCTGGAACAAGTCATGTATGCCCGGCCGCGTGAAAAGGAATTTTTAATCGGTCATCCGGCCTTTATGCTGGCCGTATTGGCAATTTACCGTAAATGGCCGCGTCTTGTCCAGTATCTGTTGATTGTGGCCGCTACCATCGCCCAGGGATCGCTTGTCGAAACCTTCGCGCATATGAGAACCCCGGTGCTCATGTCAACAATTAGAGGCTGGGATGGCATGCTGCTGGGAGCTGTTATTGGGGCAGTCGCCGTTGTTTGCATTTATGTGGTCCAGAGCGTAGTGGCCCGGTTGGGAAGGAGTCCGGCAGCCCATGAGTGATATTGTTGTCTCAGGCTATTACGGTTTTGCTAATGCCGGCGATGAAGCCATGCTGGCGGCCATGATCGAAGCCCTGACCGACATCGAACCTAATATTAATATTACTGTTATTTCCGGTAATCCGGAAGACACCAGACGTCGGCACGGAGTTTCGGCCGTTTATCGTCTAAATTATCCCGAGATTGCCAGAGTGATAACCAAAAGCCAGCTCCTAATCAGCGGAGGCGGCAGTCTCTTGCAGGATGTGACCAGCGACCGCAGCCTCTACTATTATCTGAGTATTATGATGCTGGCCAAGAAACTGGGGCGTCCTGTCATGCTGTATGCGCAAGGTATCGGCCCGGTACAGGGAGCCCTGGCTCAGGGCGCTATGCGCTATATTGGCAATATGGTAGACTTGATTACCGTGCGTGATGACGGTTCCTACGAGGAATTGAAACGCCTGAAGGTAACTATACCGCCAATTCATATTACCTCCGATCCGGTGCTGGCCATGCATCCGGTAGATAAACAAATCGGCCGTGCAATCTTAAAACAGCATGGACAGGAAGGCGTGGCGCCGCTTATCGGCATTTCTGTCCGGGAGTGGAAAGACTGGGGGCACTATAAACAGGTTTTAGCTCATGCTGCGGATTTGATGATTGAAGAATTAGGGGCCAGGGTAGTCTTTCTACCCATGCAGAGCCCGGACGATCTGAGTGTTTCCGAGAAGATCGCCAGCCGGATGAAGAATCCGGCCGGAGTCTTGCCAGGTGAATATACTACCAGTGAATTATTGTCACTTGTTGGCAATCTTGATCTTTTAATTGGCATCCGCCTGCATGCGCTTATTTTTGCCGCCGTTATGCATGTGCCAATGGCCGGGATATCCTATGACCCCAAGATTGACCGTTTTCTGGAGACTATTGGCGAGCGCCACGTAGGCACCTTGAAGACTGTTACTGCCGAAAGCCTGATGGCCAGAATCCGCCAGTTATGGACCGAACGCAAACAAGCCGGCCGGGAGCGGGAAGAACGCATCAATGTGTTGCGGAACAAAGCGTTTCAGAATGCCGAACTGGCGCTCAGCCTGATAAAAGAAAGACAGTAGGAGGTAGCGATGGTGAAGTGGAAGTGGCTGCGGGACTACTTAGGAATTGTTGTGGGGACGGTGATTACCGCCCTGGCGCTTAACATGTTTTTAATTCCTAATAAGGTTGCTGCCGGCGGCACAAGCGGCCTGGCCACAGTGCTTCATCATACGTTCGGGCTGCCGGTTGGCATGACGATGCTGGCCATGGATGTACCCATGTTTATATTAAGCGTAAAAATACTGGGAGCCCGTTTTGGCGTCAATACCTTGCTGGGAGCCGCCATCCTATCTGCCACGATTGATCTCTCGGCCCCCTTTTTACCGGTTCTGACGCATGATTTATTACTTAGTTCACTATATGGCGGCGTTGTCTCCGGTGTGGGTATGGGTATTGTGTTTAAATTTAAAGGAACTACCGCCGGTACCGATTTGGCGGCCGCTATTATTAATAAATTAACAGGAATCAGCGTCGGCCAGGCGCTGTTAGGTGTTGACTGTTTTGTCATTGCACTGGCAGGCATTGTGTTTGGCAGTGCGGAATTATCATTATATGGCCTGATTTCCTTATTTATTACCACGCACATTATTGATTTGGTACAAGAGGGCGCGAGCGCAGCCAAAGCCTTTTTCATCATGTCCGATTCGTCGGATGCCGTTGCTGAAGCCATTTTGTCCGAACTCGGGCGTGGTGTGACTTTTTTGCCAGGCCGCGGCGCCTATACCCAATTGGAACGCGAAGTCGTGTTCTGCGTAGTCAATACCCGGGAAGTATCTTATGTTAAGGAAATTGTCTACCGCATTGACCGCCAGGCGTTTGTTATTGTCGCTGATGCTCATGAAGTGCTGGGCGAAGGCTTTAAGACAGAACGCTGAAACTGGCTATAACCCCCCATCTGTGCGATGCTGTTACAACAAGCCTACTATTGATCAGCCGAGAAGCTGATATATCTTAGGACAGTCTCTAGTTGTACTGGTTTTCCATTGTACGGACTTCCCAGTACGAATCCGGGTACGTCCTCGTTGCGACCCGTATAAAGTGCGGTGCGCCAATTTACGACTCATTGTTAGCGTTGGGCCATAATGGACTTAGAACGCTGCATCTGAGCATTTCTAGCCAGTTTCAGGCCTTGATGCAACTTATTATTTCTGCACAACAGTAGTATAGATGATTGATTTTAGGAGGTTGAACGAATGACTCAGAAACTTACCCCGCAGCAGCTTACCGAGCTGGCTGGCCGGGCCAAATCCATCAGACGCAATATTGTACGTATGGTTACCGAAGCCAAATCCGGCCATCCCGGCGGTTCCCTGTCGGCGACAGATATCATGTCCGTACTCTACTTTGCCGAAATGAATGTGGCTCCGGATAAGGCCCATGATGCCGACCGCGACAGGTTTGTCCTGTCAAAAGGTCATGCCGCGCCGGTACTGTATGCAACACTTGCGGAAAAGGGTTTTTTACCCGCAGAGGAACTTTTGACCTTGCGCAAGATTGACAGCCGCCTCCAGGGCCATCCGGAAATGAAAAACATTCCCGGGGTTGATATGTCGACAGGCTCGTTGGGACAAGGCTTAAGCGCTGCTAACGGCATGGCGCTGGCCGCAAAACTCGATGCCAGGGATTACCGTGTGTACGCCCTGTTGGGCGACGGTGAACTGGAAGAAGGACAAATCTGGGAAGCCGCTATGTTTGCCGCTCATTATAAGCTGGACAACCTTACGGCTTTTGTTGACTTTAACGGCCTGCAGATTGACGGCCCGGTAGCTGAAGTAATGTCACCGCTGCCCATTCCCGAAAAATGGCAGGCATTCGGCTGGAATGTACTGGTCATTGACGGCCACGATTACAACGCTATCTATGATGCCATTCAAACTGCTAAAACAGTAAAAGACAAGCCTACCATGATAGTGGCCAAAACTATCAAAGGCAAAGGCGTCTGCCAAATGGAAAACGTTGTCGACTGGCACGGCAAAGCCCCCAGCCGCGAAGAATGCGACCTGTTCCTCTCTGTGCTTGAAGGCATCGAAGATTGAAAGATAAAGCAGATCAAAAGCTATTGAGATCGAAATAGTAGGTACTTCAACGTGTACTAAAAAGTAATGAATAATACACGCGGATGGCTATGGATGTCCAGCTGCTAGGCGCGCCGAGGACGTACCCGTAGTCGTACTGGGAAGTACGTCGGAGGGGACGCCCGCAGAAGCAACAACGCAGATGGGCATTCAGAGTCATTCGCCCATGAAAGAGGTGCAAAGCTATCTATGGGTAATCAACTCGCCACTCGCGAAGCCTACGGTCTGGCTTTAAAAGACCTGGGCGACCGCAATAAAAATGTCGTAGTCCTGGACGCAGATTTGTCCAAATCTACAAAAACAAATGTATTTGCCAAAGCGCATCCGGATCGGTTTTTTAATGTCGGCATTGCCGAACAGAATATGATGGGGGTGGCTGCCGGTCTGGCTGCTGCCGGTAAAATACCCTTTGTTTCTACCTTCGCTATGTTTGCCACTGGCCGGGCATTTGAACAAGTCCGCAATTCCATCTGCTACCCGCAGCTAAATGTTAAAATTGCCGCCACACATGCCGGTTTGACGGTAGGCGAAGACGGCGCGTCCCACCAGTCCATTGAGGATATTGCCATCATGCGGGTGGTGCCGAACATGACGGTCATCGTTCCGGCAGATGCTATTGAAACCAAGCAGGCTATCGATTTTGCCGCCGCGCACAAGGGACCGGTATACATCCGCCTGGGCAGGGCGGCTGTGCCTAATGTGTTTGGCGAAGCTTATGAGTTCCGGATTGGCAAGGCCGCACTGTTAACCGATGGAACCGATGTGACTATTATCGCCTGCGGCGTAATGGTGGCGCCGGCCCGGCATGCGGCCGAAGCACTTATTTCCCAGGGAATAAGCGCCCGGGTACTGGACATGGCTTCCATCAAGCCTATTGACAAAGAAGCAATTATTGCCGCCGCCCGGGAAACCGGCGCCATTGTCACCTGCGAAGAACATAGTATTATCGGCGGTCTGGGCAGTGCTGTGGCCGAAGTTGTCGTCGAACACGCACCTGTGCCGCTCGAACGAGTGGGCGTAATGGATACCTTCGGGGAATCCGGCACACCCGGTGATCTCCTGAAAAAATACAATCTTACGGAAGAAGCCATCGTGGCGGCTGCGAAAAAGGCCGTTAGCCGCAAAAAAGCGTAATTTCTCCCCAGCCCGGTAATCAACAACGCTCAGAACCCAAGACAAAAGGATTGCTTCGGCATACCTCCCCGCAGTGACAGGTTTTGCAAATTCTTTACTGCGAAAAATATAAAAAATCCCGCACATGCATATCTATGATGTATGTGCGGGATTTTTGCGTTAAAGGAGGGATGGCGTGAACTCCTGGAAAGTAATTAACCTTGGACGGCGGGTAGTACGACGGGCCGGAATTGGCGCAGTCGGCCTTATGGCGTTGTTTCAAGTGGGCGGCGCTGTTTCTACAGCCGTATCCATGGTAGTATCGCTGGCCTTTTATGCGCTGGCGTTTGGTATCCGGTTTGCAATCGGCTTTGTCATCCTGCTGTTTGTGCATGAACTGGGGCATGTGGCGGCAACCCGTATCGTCGGTTTGCGTGCCCGTGGTCCCACCTTTATCCCGTTTATTGGTGCAGTGATTAGTTTAAACCGCACTCCGGTCAACGCAAAAATGACGGCAAACATAGCCATTGGCGGACCGGCAGCCGGCACTCTCAGCGCACTGGTGTGTCTGGCCTTTTACTTTTGGAGTGACAGCATACTTCTGCTGGTGCTGGCCTATACCGCCTGCCTTCTCAATCTTTTTAACCTGATCCCCTGCGCACCGCTTGACGGTGAACGAATTGCCGCAGCTATTTCGCCGCGGCTTTGGTGGCTTGGCAGTTTGGTGCTGGGAATAGTATTTTTATATACCCGCAACTTACTGGTGCTCATTATATTTTTGTTTTCCCTCTTTGAATTATGGCGTGACGGAGAAAATTACAGCGACAGCTATTATCAGCTTACGGCGGCGCAGCGTCTGCAGGTAGCCTGGTGGTATTTTGGCTTGCTGAGTGTCCTGGGAATTACTACGCTATATACTATGGATTTACTGAAATAAATTTATGGTAAAATATGTAAAAAACACAATTATTCTTGTAGGAGAAAGCAGGTTTTTCATGACTAATGTCGAATAAATCTATCCTGTGACTAACCGCTCTGGACTCTGACTTCGCAAAGTGGGAGTTAAGAGCGGATAAGTCATAGGCTAAAGGCGACTAACCTTCATGCAGGACAAGACCCTGCCTGAAGTTACGTTTGCTTTATTGTTTGTTCTCGACTATACAATGGAGGTACACTCGTATTGATTTACATGAGTGAAGTGTCGAAAGTATATGGCAATGGCTCGGTTGCGCTGGCAGACGTTTCAGTTGAAATCGGCAAAGGTGATTTTGTATTTGTAGTAGGTCCGAGTGGTGCTGGCAAGTCGACATTCATTAAACTGGTTTTCCGGGAAGAACTGCCCAGCAACGGCCGGCTTGTAGTTAACGGGCGCAACATTGTTGACATGACGCCAAGTCAGGTACCGTATTTGCGCCGTAGCCTGGGAATTGTATTTCAGGACTATCGCCTGTTGCCAAATAAAACCGTATATGACAATGTGGCATTTGCCATGCAGGTTATAGAAGCACCGCGCCGGGAAATGCAGAGACGGGTACATAATGTACTTGAATTGGTGGGACTAAGACATAAGATTCGCACATATCCGTCAGAACTATCAGGCGGTGAACAACAGCGGGTGGCAATTGCCCGGGCTATTGTCAATAATCCGGTAATTATGATTGCCGATGAACCGACAGGCAATTTGGACCCTGATACTTCATGGGACATCATGAAGGTATTTGATACCATTAATAAGGCGGGGACTACCATTGTGATGGCCACCCATGACAAAACAGTGGTTGATGCCATGCGAAAACGGGTTATTGCCATTGAAAAAGGCCGTATTGTCCGTGACCAGGTGAAAGGGGTATACGGCTATGAAGATTAGGACCTTTGAATATTTTGTGCGGGAGGCGGTTTCCTCACTGAGGCATAACGGTCTGATGAGCATTGCTTCGGTAAGTACTGTGGCCCTGTCGCTACTTATTCTGGGTATTTTTCTGGTAATGGTGCTAAACCTTAACCATATTGCCTCGACGCTCGAGACTCAGGTTCAAATTACGGTTTACATGGAAGACGGCCTGTCCGACCGGGATATGCGGGAAATTGGCACCCGCATTACCAAAATAAACGGTGTCACGCAAGTTATGTTCGTCGACAAGGAAGAAGCCATGGCCAAATTTAAGGACAGATTAGGCGAACAACAGGGTTTGCTCACGGCGCTGGGAGATGCCAATCCTCTGCCGAACTCTTTTGAAGTAAAGGTGGACAAGCCTGAATATGTGAAACCGGTAGCCCAGGCAATAGCACAGCTTAAAGGAATTGAAACGGCAAAATACGGTCAGGAGGTTATCGAACAGCTCTTTAGCCTGACCAAGATGATCCGGATTTTTGGACTCATCCTGATTGTATTCTTGGCGTTAGCCGCTTTGTTCATAATTTCCAATACCATTCGAATTACCGTTTTTGCCCGCCGTAAGGAAATTGGCATAATGAAATACGTGGGCGCTACGGACTGGTTTATCCGGCTGCCGTTTATGATCGAGGGCATGATTTTAGGGTTTGGCGGTGCACTCTGCGCTGTGTTTGTTTTAAGTCAAAGCTACAGCGCTCTTACCGAGAAGGTCTATGAATCGCTGGCTTTTTTGCCGCTCATTCCTAAATATCCGTTCTTACACAATATCAGTATGATACTTCTGGTGGTTGGCACTGCTATTGGCGCGCTGGGGAGTACAATTTCCCTGCGACGGTTTATGAAAGTATAGTTGTAAAGGTCTAGGAGGGAGAAGGTTGCGAGTTAGAAAGTTTGTTTCTTTAGGGCTGGCTGTTACGCTGGGCGTTACCGTGCTGGGGACGGCGCTGGCCGACGAGATTGGCGATAAACAACGGGAGCTGGAAGGTATTCAGCACCAAATGGAACGGCAACAGAACAAAATGGCCGAGGCGCAGCAGCAGGTCACTAGTGTTTCCGGCCAATTGCAGGCCATCCAGGGGGATCTGGATACCGCCGCCGGTGAATATAATACGGCTGTATCCAAACTGGCTGCCACCGAGCAGCAGATCACCGCTAACACCGAGCTGTTAGCCAGGGTGGAGAAGAATCTGGCCGAACGCACCCAGATTCTAAATAAACGCATGCGCGATATTTATAAAAACGGTCAGGTCAATTACCTGGATGTGCTGTTTGGGGCGACCGACTTTGCTGATTTTACGACAAGGGCGGATTTATTAAAACGGGTGTTCAACCAGGACCTGACGCTTGTCGCCCAGGTCAAGGCCGAACGCGAGCTTGTTGTTGAGAAACGGGCTGAACTTGAACGGGATAAAGCGGCCATATCCGAAATAAAAGCTGAGATTGCGGCGAAAAAAGCACTTATTGAGACCCGGAAGAAAGAACGGGAAGCCGTGCTTGATGCGGCAGTCAGCGAACGGGATACGGCTGAGCAGGCTTATCAGGAATTGATGGATACTTCGCGGCAGATTGAGCAAATGATCCGTAATATCCAGTCCGGCAAGCAAATTCAGGGGCCTGCCAGCGGCAGCGGCGCGCTTATGTGGCCGGCATCCGGGCCCATTACTTCACCGTTCGGCTGGCGCACCCACCCGATTTTCGGTACCCAGCGCTACCACAGCGGCATAGATATTGGCGCCGATTACGGGGATGCGATCGCAGCAGCCGACAGCGGCGTGGTTATCTTTAGCGGCTGGATGGGCGGCTATGGCAAGGCTGTAATCATTGATCACGGTGGCGGGATATCCACGTTATATGCTCACAATTCCGAACTCTTAGTGGAAGAAGGCACCAGAGTACAGAAAGGGCAGACCATTTCCCGCTGCGGTACGACAGGGTATTCGACCGGTCCGCACCTGCATTTTGAAGTGCGGGAAAATGGCACGCCGGTAAGCCCGATGAACTACTTGCCATAATTTGGTCAATGGCATTGCCAGGTTTTACCCTTTCGTGTGCACCGCATATTAATATGCGGTTTGGCATATAGTTAGTTATATATTTGGTAATCAAACTGGGTTGGAGTGCACTCGCGGCTATCACACATGCGAACCTCGAACTCACGATTCTGCGAGGTGTATTGATGAGTCGCCGTAAATTAGTTTTTGGTGCAGTATTGTTAGTCTTAGTGACTTTTTTGGTCACATCGGCCGGATTTTTGTACTTGATGAATGCCTGGTCCTCGGATGTTGTCAGTACCATTCGCGTGCTAAGGGCACTGCAGGTTGTCAAATCCCGTTATGTTGAAGAAGTGCCTGTGGAAACACTGATGGCCGGGTCAATCAAAGGCATGGTCAATTCCCTGAACGACCCCCATTCGGTGTACATGGACGCCAAGATGTTTAAAGAATTTATGATTGAAACCGAAGGTTCCTTTGGCGGTGTCGGTATTGTCATCGGCACAAAGGATAAACAACTGACAGTTGTAGCGCCGATTGAGGGGACCCCCGGTGAACAGGCCGGCATCAAGAGCGGCGATCAAATCATCAAAATCGATGGTCAGGATACCAAGGATCTGGCGTTGGATGAAGCGGTAAACAAGATCCGCGGCCCGGAAGGCAGTCAGGTTGTCCTGACAATCAGCAGGGGTCAGGAGATTCAGGACTATACGCTCACCCGGTCCAATATTCAGATCAAAACAGTAGCCGGTAAAATGCTGGAAAATAACATTGGCTATATCCGCATTTCTATGTTTAATGAGAACACAGGCAACGATTTTGTGCGCAAACTTCAGGAACTGGAGAAGCAGGGCTTAAAAGCCATTGTGCTTGACTTGCGTGATAATCCTGGCGGTCTGCTTGATGAAAGTGTCAAGGTAGCCAGTCAGCTTGTTCCCAAAGGTCCGGTTGTGTCGGTGGTGACGCGGGATGGCCGGCGGGAAACGCATTCTTCCAATCTGGCAGCTCCCAAATACCCGGTTGCCGTACTGGTAAATGGCGGCAGTGCCAGCGCTTCGGAGATTGTTGCCGGTGCTGTACAGGATACCGGGGTGGGTACTTTGATCGGCACGAAAACATATGGCAAAGGCTCCGTGCAGACGGTTATCCGGCTGGACGAAGGCTCAGCCATCAAACTGACTATTGCCAAATATCTTACCCCCAAAGACAGATCCATCAACGGTGTGGGGATTGAACCCGATATTAAGATTGAACTGCCTGAAACCAGGGACAAAGATGTCCAGCTTGATAAGGCAATCGAGGTCTTAAAAGGAAAAATGTAAAATAGGTAGAGTTCTAGTACAAACTAGTCTAAGGTTGGTTTATAGCTGCTATAAACCAACCTTATCTTCATTACAAACCGTACATATGTTCTTGACAAGCGGCACGACAGGCTGTAAACTCGAACTAAGCAACGCGTCGCCGCTGGCGTTTATCTGCGCTTTATTAATTATCCTGCCTGTAAATTTTATGGGCTACTTATATACTTCATTGAGGTGAGGACAAGTTGTTCCCATGGTCTGATATTACATTACTCATTGTCCGCGGTGCGTTAGGCGTGCTGTTTGATTTCAACTTCTGGCTGATTTTAGCGCTGGTTGGCTATCAGTATTGGCAAATGCAAAAGCGGCAGCGGCAAATGTTTGGGGTTTACAACTACACGCTGACACAGCAGATGATGCTGGCCGGCGCCTACGGTTTGCTAGGGGGGATCGCCGGCAGCTGGCTCTTGACCCTTGTCGGTGTTACACTCAATCAACTGGGGCTTAATTATATCTGGCCGGTTGCACTGGCGCTTATGCTGGTAAATATGCGTTTTCTGTGTTTTGCCTATGCGGGAGGGCTTGTAGCCTTGTCCAATGTGCTGTTTGGCTGGCCAAACGTTAACGTCCCGCAGGTGTTGGCGCTAGTTGCCGTGCTGCATATTACGGAAAGCTTGCTTATTGCCGTCAGCGGCGGGTATAGCGCCATGCCGATGATTATTAAAAGAGCGGACGGCCGGCTTGTCGGCGCTTTCAGCCTGCAAAACTTCTGGCCGTTGCCATTAGTTATTCTGGCTGCTGTGGCCGTACCGGAAAGCACTGTGCCAGGTGGCATTATCAAAATGCCGGAGTGGTGGCCGCTGCTACCGCTGGCTGAGATGCCTCCGGCCGACTCGCAGTGGATTTATGTTATGGCGCCGGTGGTGGCCGCCCTGGGTTATACCGATATGGCGATTGCCAGTTTGCCAAGAGAACGGCGGCGACGGTCAGCCCTCCATTTGGCAGCCTATAGCATTATCCTGCTCATAATGGCTTTGATGTCGGCCAAATATCCCTGGCTGCAGGCTATTGCCGCCATAATGTCGCCGGTTGGCCATGAATTTCTCATTCAACTGGATAACCGCCGGGAGATGGAAGCTCCGCCCCGGTTTGTACCGCCGCCTGCCGGTTTGATGGTACTGGATACTGTTGTTGATACGCCGACGGCAAAAGTGCTCGTACCGGGAGATATCATTCTGAGTCTCGGCAGCCAGCCTGTTAATAGCCGGTATGATCTGGCTGCAGCCATTAGTTATGCGCCCGAAAAATTTAGTATCGTTTTTGAACGCAATGGCAAGCAGCTTATTAAAAACCTTAGCTTTAAAGGCAATGAACGCCGTTTGGGAGTGATTTTGGTGCCTGACGGGGATGAGACGGTTTACGCCGAAATGTCAGACGAACGTTACGGATTAATTGACTGGCTAAAAGATAAATATAAAAAGCGGTAGAAGATAGGTGATAAATATGGCAACCGTGCCCAAACTTAATACAGTGCATCTGGAAGGCAGCATTCCGTTTCTGATACAAGCGCCGTTCGATCCCACCGGTGACCAGCCGGCAGCCATTGATCAACTGGCGGCAGGCATCAAGCATGGCGACGCCGCCCAGGTGCTGCTGGGAGCCACCGGGACAGGCAAGACCTTCACTATGGCTAAAGTCATTGAAGCCGTACAGAAACCTACCCTGGTAATTGCTCACAACAAGACGCTGGCAGCACAGCTGGCCAGTGAGTTTAAAGAGTTCTTCCCCAATAATGCCGTTGAATATTTCGTCAGTTACTATGACTACTATCAGCCTGAGGCTTATATTGCCCAGACGGACACGTATATTGAAAAAGACGCTTCGATAAATGATGAAATTGATAAATTACGCCACTCGGCCACCAGTTCGCTGTTTGAGCGGCGGGATGTTATTATCGTAGCCAGTGTCTCCTGTATCTATGGCTTAGGCTCCCCTGACGAATACCGTGGCCTGGTACTCTCACTCCGGCAGGGGCAGATTAAAGACCGGGATGAGATCCTGCGCAAACTGGTAGCTATTCAATATGAGCGTAATGATTATAATTTTACGCGGGGTACCTTTCGCGTGCGCGGCGATATTGTTGAGATTTTTCCGGCTGCTTATGGAGAGAAAGCTTTGCGGGTGGAACTGTTTGGCGATGAGATAGAACGTATTTTAGAAATTGACACAGTTACCGGTGAGATTGTGGCTGAACGCAAGCATATTGCTGTTTATCCGGCCTCCCACTATGTTACTTCCCGGGAGAATATGCTGCGGGCCGTCGAGGACATCGAAGCCGAACTGGATGACCGTCTGGCTTATATGCGGGCCAATGGCAAACTGCTGGAAGCGCAGCGTCTTGAGCAGCGCACCCGTTATGATCTTGAGATGATGCTGGAGATGGGGTATTGTTCGGGGATCGAAAACTATTCGCGCCACCTCACCAAACGCCAGCCCGGCGAATCGCCCTATACACTTGTTGACTATTTCCCCGAGGATTTTTTAATCGTTATTGACGAATCCCATGTTACCTTACCGCAACTCAGGGCGATGTATGCCGGTGACCGTTCGCGGAAAGAGTCATTGGTCGAAAATGGCTTCCGGCTGCCTTCGGCCTTTGATAACAGACCGCTGACATTTGATGAGTTTGTGGACAGAATTAATCAAATTGTCTATGTATCAGCCACGCCGGCGGCCTACGAAATGAAGGCGGCGACACAGGTCGCGCAGCAAATTATTCGCCCGACCGGCCTGATTGATCCAGAAATAGAGGTCCGGCCCATCAAAGGGCAGATGGATGATTTGCTTGATGAAATTAAGCTGCGTTCGGCTGCCAATGAACGGGTGCTGGTGACCACCCTGACCAAGAAGATGGCGGAAAACCTGACAGAATACCTGAAAGGAATGGGTATCAAGGTCAACTACCTTCATTCTGATATTGCCACAATTGAGCGGGTAGAGATCATCCGCGACCTTCGTGCCGGGGTCCATGATGTGCTTATCGGCATTAACCTTTTAAGGGAAGGCCTGGATATGCCCGAGGTATCACTTGTCGCTATTTTGGATGCCGACAAGGAAGGCTTCCTGCGTTCTGAAACTTCGCTGGTTCAAACTATTGGTCGTGCCGCCCGTAATGCGCACGGTAAGGTTATCATGTATGCCGATACCATTACCGACTCCATGCGGCGGGCCATGGGCGTGACCGAACGCCGGCGGGAAATTCAGATGGCCTACAATACGGAGCATGGCATTACTCCCAAGACCATTGAAAAACGGGTAAAAGAACTTATTGAAACAACCAAAGTGGCCGAAACGCCTGCCGAGTATAAAGCAGACCGTATTGGCAGCATGAAACGGGAGGACATGCTTGAACTTGCCGATAACCTGGAAAAAGAAATGCGGCTGGCTTCCAGGCAACTGGAGTTTGAACGGGCAGCCGAGCTTAGGGATATGATCGTTGAACTCCGGCAAAAAGCCGGGGCGGGGCCGGTTAAGGGCAAGGCCAAAGCAGCCGCCGGCGGCAAGAGCGCCAAGCGGCTGAAAAAGTAAAAAACAATGCCCGGCTTAGCCGGGCGTTGGGTTAAATTGCTGCCGTATACTGTTGCTATTGTTAAATTACTATTGTCGGGAAAAGGACAATAGTAATTTAAGGGCAGGACACCGGAAAACCTGCTACCATAAATAATAAATAACTGGTATAATATATTAGTCGAATAATTAATATCAATTAATATATAGTAGCCTGAGGAAAGGAACCAATATGACAGACAGTATTATTGTTAAAGGCGCCAGACAACACAATCTAAAAAACATTGATATAACCATCCCCCGTGATAAGCTGGTCGTCATTACCGGCTTGAGTGGTTCAGGTAAATCATCCTTAGCTTTTGATACTATTTACGCCGAAGGGCAGCGCCGCTATGTGGAATCGCTGTCAGCGTATGCTCGTCAGTTTCTGGGGCAGATGGACAAGCCGGATGTTGATTATATTGAAGGTTTATCACCGGCCATATCTATTGACCAGAAAACAACCAGCCGTAATCCCCGCTCCACTGTGGGCACAGTTACCGAGATTTACGACTATCTGCGCTTGCTGTTTGCCCGGGCTGGCCGGCCCTACTGCCCTAAGTGCGGCAACCCCATCAGTCAGCAGACCGTTGAGCAGATGGTAGATCAGTTGCTGGCGCTGGGGGAAGGGGCCAGGCTGAGCATTATGGCGCCGGTTATCCGCGGTAAAAAAGGCGAACACCAGAAAGTACTGGAAGATATCCGCAAAAACGGCTATGTCCGGGTCCGGGTGGACGGGGAAATCCGTGATATTACCGACGAAATAAAACTGGAGAAAAATAAAAAGCATACCATCGAAGTTGTGGTTGACCGTATTGTCGTGCGTGAAGGCGTAGCCACCCGTCTGGCCGATTCACTGGAGACTTCGCTTACCCTGGGCGGCGGCGTTGTTTCTGTGGATGTCGGCGGCGCCAAAGAGCTGATGTTCAGTCAAAATTTTGCCTGCGTGGACTGCGGCATTAGCCTGCCGGAAATTGCACCGCGCATGTTTTCCTTTAACAGTCCCTTTGGCGCCTGCCCGGACTGCACCGGTCTGGGCAATAACCTGGAGATTGATCCGGCCTTGGTCATTCCTGATCCGGAAAAATCTTTCATTGACGGTGTCATAGCACCTTTAAGCAAAAGCTCAAATTCCTATTTTATATGCCAGTTGGAAGCTGTACTTGAACAATATGGACATAATCTTTATGATACTTGGCTGAAAATACCCGACACACTGAAAGAAATCATCCTTTACGGGGCTGGCCAGGAGAAATTCACGTTTCGCTATGAGAATATGTATGGCGAGAACAAGACCTATCACTCTACCTTTGAAGGCGTAATGCCTTTGCTTTCCCGCCGCCACCGGGAATCTACTTCTGACTGGGCGCGGGAGGAAATTGAAGAATACATGAGTTCGAAACCCTGCCCGGCCTGTAAAGGCGCCAGACTGAAACCGGAGGCGCTGGCCATCAGGGTGGGCGATAAAAATATCTATGAAGTAACCCGGATGACAGTAGCTGAATCCCAGTCGTTTTTCAAGAGCCTGGATCTGACCGAACGCGAGAAAGTCATCGCCAATCAAATCCTAAAGGAGATTAATGCCCGTCTGGGTTTTCTTCTTAACGTAGGGTTGGATTACCTAACGCTCGACCGGGCGGCAGGCACGCTTTCCGGCGGAGAAGCGCAGCGCATCCGGCTGGCCACTCAAATCGGCTCAGGTCTGGTAGGCGTATTGTATATTCTGGACGAACCCAGTATTGGTCTTCATCAGCGGGATAACAACCGGCTCTTGGATACGCTGAAGCATTTGCGCAATCTCGGCAATACCCTGCTGGTGGTTGAGCATGACGAAGACACCATGTATGCCGCCGACCATATTATCGACATTGGTCCGGCGGCCGGCGCCGGCGGCGGTGAAATTGTCGCCGAGGGAAATGTGGAACAAATCAAGGCCTGCGAGGCTTCGGTAACCGGACAGTATCTCAGCGGCGCCAAGGCTATCCCGGTTCCGGCGGTGCGCCGGAAGCCCAATGGCAAATGGCTGGAAGTCATCGGGGCCAAAGAGAACAATCTTAAAAAGATAACAGCCCGCTTCCCGCTGGGTGTGTTTACCGCGGTGACCGGTGTATCGGGTTCCGGCAAAAGTACGCTTGTTAATGAAATCCTGTACAAAGGGCTGGCAAGCCAGCTTTACCGCAGCAGCCACGCCCGTCCGGGCGCGCATGACAGTATTCGCGGCCTGGAATACATCGACAAAATAATTGATATTGATCAGTCCCCGATCGGGCGGACACCCAGATCAAATCCAGCCACCTATACAAGCCTGTTTGATAACATCCGGGAATTGTTCAGTCAGACTTCGGAAGCCAAAATGCGCGGCTACCGGCCCGGGCGCTTCAGCTTTAACGTAAAAGGCGGGCGCTGCGAAGCCTGCAAAGGCGACGGCATTATCAAAATCGAAATGCACTTTTTGCCGGATGTCTACGTGCCTTGTGAAGTATGCAAGGGGGCCCGCTACAACCGGGAGACGCTGGAGATTCGTTACAAAGGCAAGAGTATTGCCCAGGTACTGGATATGGTTGTCGATGAAGCGGTTGAGTTTTTCCAGAACATCCCCAAGATTCACCGCAAGCTGCAAATTCTGCAGGATGTTGGCCTGGGCTATATTAAACTAGGGCAGCCGGCAACCCAATTGTCAGGCGGCGAGGCCCAGCGGATCAAGCTGGCCACTGAACTGGCCCGCCGCAGTACCGGCAAGACCTTGTATATCCTGGATGAGCCGACAACCGGCTTGCATACGGCTGACATCCACCGCCTGCTGGAAGTTCTTCAGCGTCTGGTCGACGGCGGCGATACCGTTGTAGTTATTGAGCATAACCTTGATGTTATTAAAACAGCCGATCATATTATCGACCTTGGCCCCGAAGGCGGCAACCGGGGCGGGGCCATTGTGGCCCAAGGCACGCCGGAGAAAGTGGTTGCCGTACCAGCATCCTATACCGGTCAATTTCTGGCTCCCATTCTGGCCCGCGGCCCGCGCCAATAGAAAAGACAAGACAGGCAGGCTACACTGCCTGCCTGTCTGTTTTAACGTATCCGTCAGGATATCATTTGTTTGCTGATAAACTGAATATCGATTTTTCCCAGCCGGAATAGAGGATTGTTTAGAATTCGTTTGTGAAAATCAATATTTGTTTTTATACCGCTTATGCGGAACTCGTGAAGCGCCCGCTGCATGGTTTTTATAGCCTCGCCGCGGGTCTGACCGCGAACCATGATTTTGGCAATTAGCGGATCGTAGTAGGCCGGGACTTCTGCGCCGGCGCAAACGCCGCTGTCAATGCGAACGTTAGGTCCGCCCGGCTGATGATAAAACTCAATCTGGCCAGGGCAAGGCAAAAAATCCAGATCGGGATCTTCGGCGTTAATTCTGCATTCGATCGCATGACTCTTGATAAGAACATCCTGTTGCTGCAGCGTCAGGGCATCGCCGGCCGCTATAACAATTTGGGTTTTTACAAGGTCTATATCGGTAATTAATTCCGTAATGCCATGCTCAACCTGAATGCGGGGATTGATCTCCATAAAATAAAAATTACCGCTTGCGTCCAGCAAAAACTCCACTGTGCCAATGTTTGAATAATGGACGCTTTTCGCCGCCAATACCGCCAGTTCGCCTACCTTTTGGCGCATGGCCGGAGTAAGGGCGCTGGAGGGGGCTTCTTCCAGAATTTTTTGATTGCGGCGTTGCAGGGAGCACTCCCGCTCGCCCAGGTGAACAATATGACCGTAGTTGTCGGCGACAATCTGTACTTCGATATGGCGGGCAGAGGAAATATATTTTTCGAGAAAATAAGGCATGCCTGCCTGTTTAAGCTGCTTTACCGCCGCTAGCAAATCATTTCTGGAGCCAGCGGCGGCCATGCCGCGGCCGCCGCCGCTGTCAATCGGTTTTACCATGACAGGATAACCAATCTCCTCGGCTGCCTGGATTGTCTCCTCCAAAGTGTTAAGCAAACCGGTTCCTTCCGCCATCGGCAGTCCTGCCTGCCGCATAGCGGTCCGTGCAGCATCTTTGCTGCCGACCTGGCGGATTGTGTCCGCCGACGGTCCGATAAACACCAGGCCATTGTCTGTAACTAATCTGGCAAAATCAGCATTTTCCGACAGGAAACCATAACCAGGGTGGATAGCATCAGCCTCTGCCTTTTTTGCAACCGCAACCAGGGCAGTTGCATCTAAGTAACTGAGTTGCGCTTCTGCAGGGCCGATAGGAATGGCATAATCAGCCAGCCCCACATGCAAAGCGTTTTTGTCAGCGTCTGAATAGACAGCAATTGTTTCGATGCCCAGCTCCTGGCAGGCCCTGATGATTCTGACGGCTATTTCGCCACGATTTGCGATCAGCAGTCTCTTAAACATCGTTTAGACCTCCATTTGCAATATAGTTGCCTAAGCCTGGATGTGCTTAGGACTAATGAGTAGATTATACTACCTGTTGCTAAATAAGGCAATGGCTTGACAATGTATACATTTGACTTGTTGGAAAGGAAGATGCTGTACACATGACCTCTGAAATTGAGGAAAAACTGGCGCTTTTACCAGATAAACCTGGTGTCTATTTAATGAAAGACGAGAAAGGCCGGATTATCTATGTTGGCAAAGCCATTAATCTAAAAAACCGGGTTCGATCCTATTTTCAGTCCAGCCGCAATCACTCCCCCAAAGTACTGGCGCTGGTGGCGCGGATTGCTGATCTGGAATATATCATCACGGCTTCCGAGATTGAAGCGCTGATTTTAGAGTGCAACCTGATAAAAAAGCATCGTCCTAAATACAATATCAGTTTACGGGATGATAAAACCTATCCCTACATTAAGGTTACTAATGAGGATTTTCCCCGGGTATATGCTACCCGTAAAGTAGCAAAGGACGGGGGGCGTTATTTTGGTCCTTATACCAGCGCCGGGGCGGTACACGAAACACTGAAGCTTCTAAAAACTTTATTTCCTCTGCGCTCCTGCCGCAATCTGGATGCCAAACGACCCTGCCTGGAGCACCATATTAAACGCTGTCTGGCGCCTTGCGCGGCTAAAGTCGATAAAGAAGCCTACGGTGAAATGATTAAAGCGGTGGGGTTGTTCCTGGAAGGCCGCAGCGACGCTGTTATTAAGAATCTTAAGCGACTTATGGCCGCAGCGGCCGAAGAACTGGAATTTGAGCAGGCCGCCCGCCTGCGCGACCAGCTTGTGGCTGTGGAGAAGATTGTGGAAAAACAAAATATCGTGACCGGCAGCGGTGATCAGGATGTCATCGGTTTGGCCCGGTCTGCCGCCGGCACTTGTGCCCAGGTATTTTTTATTCGCAGCGGCAAAATGGTGGGACGTGACCATTTTATGCTGAAAGGCAGCGAGGATGAGACCGATGAGAATATTCTGGAAGCATTTGTGAAGCAATATTATAGTCAGGCGGCCTTTATTCCCCGGGAAATCCTGCTGCCGTTTGAGATGGCGGAACAGCATTTGTTGGCCGAATGGCTGAGCAGCGCTAAAGGCGGCCGGGTGCTGGTCGAAACGCCTAAGCGCGGTACGAAAAAGGATTTAGTTAATATGGCAGCAGGCAATGCGGCTACCGTACTCACTGAGCAGGCTGCGCGCCTGGAAGCCGACACCAGCAAGACTTTGGGGGCGGCCGCTGAGTTGGGACAGTATTTGGGACTAAAGGATACCCCTGAACGCATTGAGTGTTTTGATATTTCCCATATTCAAGGCTCGGAGACCGTAGCTTCCATGGTAGTGTTTGAAGGCGGGCAGCCTAACAAAAACGAGTACCGTCGCTATAAGTTAAAAACGGTCGAAGGTAAGCCAGACGATTTTAAATCCATGCAGGAGGTCGTTGGCCGCCGCTACCGGGAGGCATTAGAAAAAGGTCCGATTCCTGATTTGATTATCATTGACGGCGGTAAGGGACAGCTGAATTCCGCACTGCCTATTATTCGCGCTGCCGGCCTTAGCCAGGTGACGGTTGTTGGTCTGGCCAAAGAATTTGAGCACATTTTCCGCGAAGGCATCAGTGACCCGCTCATATTGCCCCGCCACTCGCAGGCCCTTTACCTGGTGCAGCGCATTCGCGACGAGGCGCACCGCTTTGCCATTACCTATCATCGTAAACTGCGTTCCAAGCGCAATATGATTTCTGTACTTGACCATATTCCCGGTATTGGCGCCAAGCGCCGCAAGGCGTTATGGGACCACTTCGGCAGCCTGGCAAAAATTAAAGCCGCCGAAGTGGCGGAATTGGCTAAAGTGGAAGGAATGACACTGCCGGCGGCGGAGGCTGTGTACAGTTTCTTCCGAAATAAGGCAAACGTATCTTCTGGCGGGGGGTTAACTCCATCAGAGGGATAGTTGTTTTGCTAAGGGACTTAGTTCCTCTTAACTTTCTTGCAGCAGCGAGGGTTTTACAGCAGGCCGGTTGCCGGATAATAATTTGCAAGATGGTAATCCTAATTGTGTTTGTATTTGCATTTTCATTCCAATAATAGTAAAATATAGACAAGCATTTTATTATCAAAGAGGAGTGGTTTTCAGTGGACAAATATAAGTGCATGGTCTGTGGTTATGAGTATGATCCTGAGCAGGGCGATATGGATCACGGCGTTAAACCGGGAACCGCATTTCCCGACGTACCTGAAGACTGGCAGTGTCCGGTTTGCGGTGTAGGTAAAGACCAGTTCGAGAAAATTTAATTTTTATCCGACTACTAAGTCGCTGGATAAGGGCCACTAACCTTCAGCTGGGGTAAAATCCTACTTGAAGCTAAGTCTACTTTATAGAAAGATCGCTTCTGCTTGGCGGATTGCCAAGAGAAAGCGATCTTTTTTTATGTCAAGAGGAACCTTTATTTAATTATATTAATATTATGTAATGTGAGACGGGATTTTTAGTACAGGAGGTAATTTATGTACCGGTGTATAAAATGCCAGCCGAAATGCCACGAAACGAAATGCCACGAAACGAAATGCCACGAAACGAAATGCCATGAAACGAAATGCCATGAAACGAAATGCCACGAAACGAAATGCCACGAAAAGCATGATGACTGCGACTGTGACAAACATAAAAAATGTAATAAGCATGATGAACATCATGAGCATCATGACCACCATCACCAGTGTAAGTGCTCTGAATGCGGCAGATGCTTAAGATGTCATGAATGTGGCAGATGCTTAAAGTGCTGTATATGTGGCCGCTGTATCCATTGCTGCACTGGGAGATAACTGCACATCAACTGCAAGGTTTAGCCGGGTATTTCGTAATGCTCGGCTTTTTTATCCTGATAGAAAGTATAGCTTTCGCCTGTATAAGGGCAACATCGGTTTTTGCTTACGCCATGACTTGGCGTACACCGGTTTCTTTACGCTATCAGAAATATATTCGCTTTGTAATAATATGTAAGAACGACTGGGATTTGTGCCGAGCTCTAAGGATGCGCGCACCAGCCCTAGCCGTTCTTCATTATTTACAAAACATAAGATTTTTAATTAATTGCTTGCGCTTGAGTGGCACAAATCTTTCTGCAGCCATAAACTATAGTGATTAAGAGATATAAGACACCTTTTAAAAAAATAAGGAGGAAACATATAATGAAACCTTGTTTTGCCGAAGTGTCAGGGATTACACCGGCTGCACACTTTCCTAAATGTCCGCATGGTCATCCCTTTACTCAACTTTGTGAAATCGATAAATTATGCATACCCTGTCCTAATCCGAGTATCCGCGACGTACTGGAGGTGTGTGTAGAAGTAGTAATTTGTTCAACGAAGGAAATCGGTACGCCGGTAGGGAGAAAACTGGTCATTGAGGGAAGAAAACAGATAAAAATCAATTTTTCTACTGAAGATAAGTGCCATTCGGTCCATATAGCCCATTTTGAGATTCCTTTCTGCGCATTCATTCTTTTGGGAGACAGCAAACGGGAAATCAAGAAAGTCTGTACAGCAGTTGAGCATGTGTCTGTACAATGCCTGGACAGCAGGTGCCTGACTGTTACCAGCATCATTTTTATTTGCCCGGAATTTAAGAAACAACATGATGACTGCCCCTGTCCGCCTGACGATCATGATGATAACTGCCACTGTGCTTGCAATGATCCGTGTTCATCATCGAAACATCATAACAGTAATTGTGATCACCCTTTCTCCCATAGCAGTTGGTCCGATTGCTGTCAGCCGACCTGGAAGAAATACCAATCCGGGTCTTTGTGCCCTGGTTGTGGCCTGCCGCAGCCAATCAGAGCAGATCAACGACACTATTATGGAAAATAATGAATGTGCCTGATAAGAGGCGAATTCAAATGTTTTAAAAATTTGTGGATAAGGAGGAGATGAGAATATGGGACGCACATGTACTCAAATATTCATTGATGGCAGTCTCACCATTCCCGGCAATAAACCTGATATTAAATCAATACTTCGCGTTACAGCAACACCAGCCATTCAAAAAACTGTATCTATCCGCAGACATGTTATCTTTATAGGTTGTGTACGTATTTGCATGGAGTATGTGGCATGTGTTCCAGATGGTACACACCCCATTCATTTTGTTTCATTTGTTGTGCCCTTCCGCGGCTTGCTTTGTAACCGCCGCGCACGCTCCAGCCGGGAAGCCTGCATGAAAACGCAGTTGTTATTTCAGGAGTTTCAGGTAATTGATCCCAGGACAATAGAAAAAATGATCGCTATACAACTGCATATACGTAAGTTTTCCCGTGTTGGCAAACATATGCTGGCTTGTAGCAGTCAACCCTGCCACATAATTGCAGATAAACCTGATAAACTTATCAGCTCACCGGTTTCGCACGAGTGTAGCGACGAAATGCATCATCACAATTGTAAAGCTGACTCTCAGCAACATAGTGATAAGGATAATCAGCATCAAAATAGTTTTAGCAGCAAAGCTTATTATCCTACCGGTCAAGATAACCTTAATCAACACAGTGACTTTTATTTGCCAATGTCTGTACGGCCATTTACGCAGTAACGGAATAATAAGCGTAAAGAAACATCTATTCAGTTTCCTGGTATCATTATAGACTGGCGGCAGCATAAATAAAACGGATAGCGAATGCGCTTATCCGTTTTTTGTATTGTAAGGCAGTCGTGACGTTAGAAAGAAACCTATAATTTTTCCCAAAGATCGGTATTAAAAAAATGCTAATTTTTCAGCGCCCTGGCTTGTCCATTAAATACAGCGATTAATAAAAAAGGACAACGATAATGCAGTTAAAAGTGATTAAAAGTATGTGCTGCTATAAAACGTTAATTGTTTGGCCGAATTGTGAATATCGGCCAAACAATTTTAGCTATATTGCAATCCGGGCATACTGTGAGCAGTACAGAACCTTCCAGAGCACCGCCAACAAATAGCGGGCAAGATTACCGGGTTCAAACAGGAATGGCCTGAATAAATAATGTTACATTTTTAAATATTTCCCGGCAATTAAAGGGTATTGCAAATACGTCTTCGACACAGGTTTCTACGCAAAATTGTTGACTTAAAGACGTATCACACGCTAAAACAATAAATGCTGAGAACGGGACTTCAAAATGCGCAAAATGAACCGGCTGGTCGCACCGTGCCGCTGTATAAACAACTTTTTGCTTTAATACCCCTTCAACAACCAGTTTTTTACCAGTCAGTCTGAGACCTTCCCGGTTTATAACGGGACTGCCGCATTTCCCGGCCGGTGTTTTTACAACTTTAACAGAATTAATTTGCACATCAACAAAGACCTTATCTACACTGGCTATATCCGGTTTGGAACAAGGCAGCTGAAATATTTCCGGTATGGATATTTGCGTCCATTGACCAAGATCACATTTATTCAGACCAATCGCAAACTCATCTGGATCGCACAAGCCTACTACTTCAACCGCGGTTGCCCCAACGCATTGACATGTTTTCATGCCTGCTATTCCTCCTTAGTATTCTATTTGCAAATCTCGGGACAAATAATGGGCAATGCCCGGATCACTAATGTTACATTCTTAAATATTTTTCTCGGGGTAATATCGCTGACAAAAATATCTTCAATACAGACGTCGATTTTGAATTTTCGCGTTCGTGGATCTTTAGGCGACAGTACAATGAATGCCGAGAACGGCACGTCAAAATGTACGGAATGTACACTTTGTTCGTCTACTGCGGCAGCATAGACAATTTTTTGCTGCAATACTCCCTCAATGATCAGTTTTTTCCCTGTTAGATCGGTGCATTCCTCATTGGTAAAAGTCATACCCTCATCGCCCGGTGTGCGTACTATTTGCTGAGAAATAATTTCCACCACAGCAGAAATACTTACCAATTGTTCAATATCCGGTTTTTGACTAGGAATGCATAGAACTTCCGGTACAAATATCTGTGTCCATCTTCTGATATCCCCGCAATCCAGAAAGTTTTCCAGTTGCTCGCGGGGACAAATTCCGTTGATGATTAGTAAATGATCTTTCATTTCACATTCACAGGGCGACGGCCTTTCGAACTTTCCGGACATAGTACATTCAACATTGCCTATTGTCGCTTTACATTCTTTTTGACAGTTAGTATTGCAAAAACTCATGTTCCTTCCTCCTTATTTATATATCCTTATTTGGCGAACACATATTCCCGCAGTCATTGTTGGTAGTTGGCACAGCCTGTAAGAATAACAATACATTTTTAAATATCCGTCTTTTACTGATTTCCTGGATAAATACATCTTCCACACAGGCGTCGACCTGGAAATTAACAAATAAGGAATCTATTTTTCTTGTACAGCAATTGCATTCTTCTACTATCTTCACGTGTTTAGGGATAACAATATAAGCGGAAAATGGCACTGCAAAATGAGCGGAATGCACGGGCTGGTTGCAGAAATCGGCTGTATAGGTGATTGTCTGACACAGCTCTCCTTCGACAATAAGTTTGCGTCCTGTCAATAAATGGCCTTCAAAGTTTGGTGATTTATCTGTATTCGGGGTTACCACCACTTTGGTTCTAATGATTCTTACTACAACGTTTACAGAATTGATTTGTTCGATATCAGGTTTTTCTTTAGGGAGAATTAGATTTTCGGGAATCGATATTTCCGTCCAACTGTCATTGTCATGTAATTCAAGTTTGCAAACATCGCAGATTCCGGCAATGTTGATTAACTTGTTATTCATTTGTATTCCTCCTTGTTTTTTGGCTGGATTTAAGCTGTAAAAAAATAGCCTGATAAAGCAAACTTAACTCCAAGTGGTTGTAGACCCACCTGAAGCTGTATCGTCCAACTACAGGGTTGCGCTTTGTTAGACTTTCGCTTTACGAGCCGAGAGTCGCAGGCGGTTTCGTTGTCAGATCAAAACTGTTTTCCTAACGTATTATATGTCGCGCATTCTGCAGTGGTTCCAGATAATTGTGACATAACACTAGGCCTGAATTAATTTTTGCCATGGAAAATCAGCCGTTACAACTAATATCTGAAGACATAATTATTTGAACTAACAGACTGGCTACAATAGAGGCTTTCCCTCTAAGTAACACAATTTCATTAGAAGCCATAAACTACTAGTAAATATTAGCGATAACCAATAGAAGAAGGAGGAATAATCATGAGTCGGTGCCACCATCGTAAAAATCCGCAGCTTATGATAAAGGATACGTTAATAATACCCGCGGAGAAGCCCGATATTGAGTTTATATTGCGCATTTCATCCAGGCCAACAGTTGATAAAGTTGTAGTTACAAACAGAAGAATAGATTTTTCCGGTCAGATACTTATAGGTGTCGAATATGTGGCATATGCATCAGACGGAACGCAGCCAATCCATTTTGTTTCCTTTGAGCTACCCTTTGAGGGCGTGCTTAACAAACGCTTTGCCCGTACAGACATGACTGCAGAGATGAAGGCTACAGCGGAATTCTGTCAATTCCAGAATACTAGTCCGCGTGATATGAGAATAGCAATAAATGTCAAGGCATATATTGTAAAGATCACACGGGCCTATAAACCTTTGTTCCCACCTGGATATAACTCTGCAATCAATTTACATTATAATCAGTTTCAGGAAGTTCCGCTAAGCCTGCTGAATCAGCCAAGGCCGTAATTTTTTAGAATTTAAATAGCTGAGAAATAAAAAACAACAAGCCTTTGGCTCCTTAATATGCTCCCTTTGTGGTGGTCAGTTAAAACTGTTCACCACAAAGGGAGCATATTTTAATGGGGGAGAAATTCGGTTTCATACAAGGAACGTTACAAGAGAAGAGTGGTTCGTGCAAAAGCCTGCAGGAGCAGAAACTTTAGTTATTCTGATAATATAAATAAAGGAACTGATATCGTTTGGACGATATCAGTTCCTTTGTCGATGTGTTCAGTTAGGCGATAGTCAGACCAGCACTTGCGTAGCCGGCAATGGTGGAAGCAACATCAAGACCGGCAGTAACTGTTGAACTAAATACTAAGAGCAATCGCGTTCCGGCGGTAACTGGTATTGATAAACCTGTTGTAAGACCGCTACTAATAGTACCAATGGCGAGGGTACCTGTGAACGCAGGAGCTAATGTTACTACGGCGCCTGGTACGGCAGTGAAAGAATTACTAGTCGCTGGAGCGGAGAATAGCTGGGCTGTGATGGTCACGGTTGACCCTATTAGACTTAACGCTGCTGTTGTACTGAAGAATGCTGCCATGGAAGTAATCGTACCAGCACGTGGTACTGAGAAGGCTTCATTAATCAAAATGCCAGGACCACCAGTGAGATCAATGACTCCTCCTGTAATAACTATACCTGTAGCTGCAGTACCAAAACCGATTAAGCTGCTAGTATTTAATAATCCACCTAGAACTGTAGTTAATACGGACGGAGTTCCGGAAGCAAACGGAACGACAGCGCCTGATCCAGTAGCGCCAGTAGCCCCAGTAGAGCCAGTGGCCCCGGTAGCGCCGGTAGCGCCAGGATCGCCAGGATCGCCATCGTCGCCATCGTCGCCAGTAGCGCCAGTGGCCCCAGTAGCGCCGGTAGCCCCAGTTTCACCAGTAGCGCCGGTAGCCCCAGTTTCACCAGTGGCGCCGGTAGCGCCAGTTTCACCAGTAGCGCCGGTAGCACCAGTTTCACCAGTAGCGCCGGTAGCGCCAGTTTCACCAGTAGCGCCGGTAGCACCAGTTTCACCAGTAGCGCCGGTAGCACCAGTTTCACCAGTAGCGCCGGTAGCGCCAGTTTCACCAGTAGCGCCGGTAGCACCAGTTTCACCAGTAGCGCCGGTAGCGCCAGTTTCACCAGTAGCGCCGGTAGCACCAGTTTCACCAGTAGCGCCTGTAGCGCCGGTTTCGCCTGTGTGTCCAGTAGCGCCGGTAGCGCCAGTTTCACCAGTAGCGCCTGTAGCGCCGGTTTCGCCTGTGTGTCCAGTAGCGCCGGTAGCGCCAGTTTCACCAGTAGCGCCAGTTTCACCAGTAGCGCCTGTAGCGCCGGTTTCGCCTGTGTGTCCAGTAGCGCCGGTAGCCCCAGTTTCACCAGTGGCGCCGGTAGCGCCAGTAGCGCCGGTTTCGCCTGTGTGTCCGGTAGCGCCAGTAGCGCCAGTAGCCCCAGTTTCACCAGTGGCGCCGGTAGCGCCAGTAGCGCCGGTTTCGCCGGTGTGTCCAGTAGCACCGGTAGCCCCAGTTTCACCAGTGGCGCCGGTAGCGCCAGTAGCGCCTGATCCAGTAGCGCCAGTAGCGCCAGTAGCGCCGGTAGCGCCAGTAGCGCCGGTAGCGGCGGTAGCGCCGGTAGCGCCAGTAGCGCCAGTAGCGCCGGTAGCGCCGGTAGCGCCGGTAGCGCCAGTAGCGGCGGTAGCTCCAGTAGCGCCGGTAGCGCCGGTAGCGCCAGTAGCGCCAGTAGCGCCGGTAGCGCCGGTTTCGCCTGTGTGTCCAGTAGCGCCAGTAGCGCCGGTTTCACCAGTGGCGCCGGTAGCGCCAGTAGCGCCGGTTTCGCCTGTGTGTCCGGTAGCGCCGGTAGCGCCGGTTTCACCTGTGGCGCCGGTAGCGCCAGTAGCGCCGGTTTCGCCTGTGTGTCCAGTAGCGCCGGTAGCGCCAGTAGCGCCGGTTTCACCAGTGGCGCCGGTAGCGCCGGTAGCGCCGGTAGCGCCGGTAGCGCCGGTAGCGCCGGTAGCGCCGGTAGCGCCGGTAGCGCCGGTAGCGCCGGTTTCGCCTGTGTGTCCAGTAGCGCCGGTAGCGCCGGTTTCACCAGTGGCGCCGGTAGCGCCGGTTTCGCCTGTGTGTCCAGTAGCGCCGGTAGCACCGGTTTCACCAGTGGCGCCGGTAGCGCCGGTAGCGCCGGTTTCGCCTGTGTGTCCAGTAGCGCCGGTAGCGCCGGTTTCACCAGTGGCGCCGGTTTCGCCTGTGTGTCCAGTAGCGCCGGTAGCACCGGTTTCACCAGTGGCGCCGGTAGCGCCAGTAGCGCCGGTTTCACCAGTAGCGCCGGTTTCACCAGTAGCGCCGGTTTCACCAGTAGCACCTGTAGCGCCGGTAGCAGCAGTAGCACCAGTAGCACCGGTAGCGCCAGTAGCGCCGGTAGCGCCGGTAGCGCCGGTAGCGCCGGTAGCACCAGTAGCGCCAGTAGCGCCGGTAGCACCAGTAGCGCCAGTAGCGCCGGTAGCACCAGTAGCACCAGTAGCGCTGGTAGCACCAGTAGCGCCGGTAGCGCCAGTAGCGCCGGTAGCGCCGGTAGCGCCAGTAGCGCCAGTAGCAGCGGTAGCGCCGGTAGCACCAGTAGCACCAGTTTCACCAGTAGCGCCAGTAGCGCCAGTTTCACCAGTAGCCCCGGTGGCCCCGGTAGCTCCTGCCGCTGGTGGACATATTACTATTGGAGGGCATTCACATTTGTGTTTGCAATGATCATCTGAGTGGCAATTATCTTTTGAGTGACAATTATCTTTTGAGTGGCAATTATCTTTTGAGTGGCAATTATCTTTTGAGTGGCAATTATCTTTCGAGTGACAATTATCTTTCGAGTGACAATTATCACATGCGTGGCAATTATCACATAAGTGGCAATTATCATCGAAATGAAAATGACTACCGTGACGAGGTGTTTGCCCGTCTTCGGGGGTGTCGGAATTTAATATTTTTGGTTTATCCATAGTATATCCTCCTATTTATTAGTTGGAATTGCGTTACATAATATAATATGGAAAGCAATGTATAAAGGTAACTTGTTTTAGCTACTTAATTTTTAATTTAGCTATATGAAAAACAGACTCATTTTTCTATAATGGCAAAATAATAAGAAACAAAGCAGCAAAGCATTTAGTCTGCCTGGCTCTTTGTTTCTTTCACTTCTTTTCTGTAGCACTATAAGTCAAATAACATTGGAACAAGTTAAGATTTGCTCTCAGGTATTGTTTCGCCAGTCCCCAGTAAATTTTGTAAATATGCACGGTTATGTTGAATCCGCGAATCTTCAGGGAGAAATGTACCGGCTATTTCGTTGTGCTCAAAGGCAAGTCTAATTTGCCCGGCGCGGGAATAACACACGCACAGTTGCAGATGTGGCAGCCAGGTCTGACACGCGTAATTGACCATGCCCCACGAGTCGGCAGGTTTATCAGCTTGCGTTGCTAATCTATACCAGAATATTGCCTGGTCCAGTTGATTATTATTGAGATGATAGAAACCAAGCCGGCAGCAAAATTCAGCTCTGGGGACACTAAATCGAAAAGACATATAGATATATTTAAGCTGGTTCTCAGTATCATTAAGATTGTAAAAACAGTCGGCTAATTTACTGCATGCGCTGATGTTATCCTCAACCCAGCCTTGTTTTGTTGCCAGGAACTGTTGATAGTATTCAATGGCCCGGTTAAACAATCTGTGATCAAGTAATTCGTTGGCAAAATAGTATAAATCACGCGGGGAAAATTTTTCCCCTTTTTGCAATCTCTGTTCATAAATTCGAAGATTCCGGTCAGAATCATGGCTTAGTGGCTGATGCGTAACGGCTATAGCGGAATTCAGACTATTGCCATAAACCTCCAGGTACTCATGAACAGCACCGAGCCATTGAAAGTTCTTTTCCCGTTTAACAAGGCGATTTCTTCTACGCTGGAAAGTGACTTTTCCATATTGGTCAAAGCCCAGATTATACAGCATACTGACAACATCAAAATTGCGACTGAGGGTTGACTTTAATTTTGAAAAGTTTGCCTGATCCTCCGGCAAAAAAACATCATCTGCATCCAGCCATAAGATATATTCTTGCGTTGCCTGACTAAATGCATAATTGCGGGCGG
This sequence comes from Sporomusa aerivorans, assembly GCF_041428895.1. Taxonomy (NCBI): domain Bacteria; kingdom Bacillati; phylum Bacillota; class Negativicutes; order Selenomonadales; family Sporomusaceae; genus Sporomusa; species Sporomusa aerivorans. Next base: position 4,684,781 of record NZ_CP156926.1, on the reverse strand, counting down.
CGGCAAAATCGTTAATCCATTCAAAATCATAAATCTTATCGGTAAATTTGCCGACGATTTCTTTGGTTTTATCGCTGGAACCTGTGTCTACGATTACGATTTCATCGGTAATACCTTCTACTGAACGTAAACAACGCTCAATCGTTTGTTCTTCATTTTTCACAATCATACACAGACTAATAGTAATTGGCGATTGGGAGTTGTCGCTACATTCTGTCATATGTTACCTCCTGAATTTGTATTTGTAATAGGATATTCAGAGAGGATTGCATATGTTAAATTATGATAGTGATGTGTTTAGAGCCAGATGAACAGTACATTTATATAATGAAAGGTTGTACCCAAAGCTGTAATTTGCTTTAGGTACAACCTTTATTTGCGTGGAGGACCAGGATACTGCACCTCACACCGAATGCTGGCATACAATGTTAATGGCCTACTAAAATAGTAAAGCCACTGTGCGGCAAAAGCATAAAGCATAAATTGATACTAACTTATTACGAAAGTAAGTGATTTGGCAAACCTGGACTGGAGGTATCTATGTGAAATCAGCATTGATTACGGGCATTACTGGTCAAGATGGGGCATATTTGGCCAATCTGCTTTTGAATAAGGGATATAAGGTTTATGGTTTGATTGCACGCAGAACATCAGCAGCTATGTGGCGATTACAATTTTTGAGTATTGATAATGAAGTTGAGTTGCTTGACGGTGATTTAACAGATTTGTCCTCATTAGTTAGAGCCATAAAAGCAGCAAAGCCTGTAGAAATATATAATCTAGGTGCGCAAAGCTTTGTCGGCACGTCCTGGCAGCAAACGCTCCTAACGGTGCAATCGGCCGGAGTTGGCGTTTTGCATATATTAGAGGCCATCCGTCTGACAGATCCGGCCATCAGGTTCTATCAGGCTTCCAGCAGTGAGATGTTTGGCTTGACACAGGAACCGATTCAATCGGAAACAACGCCGTTTCATCCCCGCAGTCCATATGGTGTCGCCAAGTTGTTTGGACATTGGATGACAGTAAATTATCGCGATAGTTTTAATATGTTTGCCTGTAGCGGTATCCTTTTTAATCATGAGTCGCCAATTCGCGGGATAGAGTTTGTCACCCGAAAAGTGACAGATGCTGTAGCAAGAATAAAACTAGGAAAACAAAAGGAGTTAAGACTAGGTAATGTAGATGCAAAGCGGGATTGGGGCTTTGCGGGAGACTATGTTGAGGCAATGTGGCTAATGCTTCAGCAGAACAAGCCTGACGATTACGTTGTTGCGACAGGAAGAACGACAACTGTGAGGGACATGTGCAAAAGTGCCTTTGAGTATGTCGGTCTTAATTATGAAGATTTTGTAATCATAGATCCAATGCTGTACCGGCCGACCGAAGTAGATACCTTTCTTGGCAATCCGGCCAAAGCCAAAAAGGTACTTGGCTGGAGAGCGAAGACCAGCCTTAAAGCATTAATTCAAATGATGGTTGATGCAGACCTGATTCGCATAGAAAACGAACAGTAAGGGAGTGTTAACTTAATAGAATGGAATCTACAGAATTTGTAACCATTGCTATTTTAGCAAAGGATAAATCGCATGTTTTGCCTTTATATTTGAGCCTGATAGAGAAACAGACTTATCCGGCTTCTAAAATCAAACTCTATATACGTACAAACAACAATAATGACAATACCGCTACTATCCTTGAACAATGGATCGACAAAGTAAGGGACAGGTATTCTGAAATCCATTACGACACAAGTGATGTAGCGGAACCTGTACAACAGTATAGTCCGCATGACTGGAATCCATTGAAACTCAGTGTGTTAACACGTATACGCCAACAATCTGTCGAATGGGCGAAAGCAAGAGGAACCCATTACTTTGTAGCAGACTGTGATAATTTTATTGTTCCTGAGACAATTGAAAGGCTTCTTAAAACGAATTTGCCGGTCGTTGGACCATTGCTCCGTTTCGCCGATAATCCGGATGCCTTTTATGCTAATTTTCATTTCGTTACCGATGAGAATGGCTATTACAAACACTCTAACTTCTATTTCGATATACTAAACAAGGCAATTAAAGGATTGATTGAGGTAGAAGTAATTCATTGCACCTATTTGGTCCGAAATGAGGTACTGGATCAAATAAGTTACATTGATGGCAGTGCCCGTTATGATTATGTAATGTTTAGTGATAGGTTAAGAAAATTAGGTATTCCTCAGTATATCGACAATCGCTATTATTACGGTAAGCTTACTTTTTGTGATACAGAGGAGCAATTTAAACTAGTAAAAGAGCCGATATAATTTCTATGATAAAGTAGACTTAGCCTCAGGTGGAGGGGGAACCCCATTTGATGATAGTCCCCCTTATCCAGGAATTTAGCCGCCGCCTGTGCTCGTAGGGGTATAACTCCCGCTTGTGGAAGTGGGAGTCTTAGAGCGGGCTAGTCGTCGGATGGAAAGAATACAAAGATAGGAAGTTAAGTAACTTCCTATCTTTTTGCTTTATAATAAAATCTCCCCGAAACATTGGGGAGATTTTATTAATGAATTTGGTATGCTATTCCGATGCAATTTCGAGTGGCGCCTGCATACGCTTTATCTCAAAACGATTCGTATTACCCAAAATAGTTTAGAGGCAGGTTAGTTTAACTAAACTCAACTGAGCGCCGACATTGGGGCTAGTTCGCAAGAAGAACGGTGCTGTACCCGCATTGCGCAGAGTGACTTGATCGCCAGTGTTCAGAGTCAGAATTGCCTGGCCGGCGAGCATGCCTGTCGGTGTTAATGAAGCAATTTGAGTGGAAGGCTGTATGCTGCCGTTAACGGTAATGGCGATAGTCGCTGCTGTTGTAAAGTTGAAGAATGCACCGTATTCGACCAGATAATCTCCAGCAGGTGCAACAACAACGGTAGTAGTAGTCGGATGAGTAATATTAAACTGAGGCCCATCACTGTTAAAGGGGATGTCAGTTCCAGAATTAACAACAACTGAAGGTGCAAGGTAATATACAGAGCCATAGCCTAGGATACATTCACCCGTGGCTCCTGTAGCACCGGTAACGCCAGTAACGCCAGTGGCACCAGTAACGCCAGTGGCACCAGTAACGCCAGTGGCACCAGTAACGCCTGTGGTACCAGTAACGCCTGTAGCACCAGTAACGCCAGTGGCACCAGTAACGCCTGTGGTACCAGTAACGCCTGTAGCACCAGTAACGCCAGTGGCACCGGTAACGCCAGTGGCACCGGTAACGCCAGTGGCACCGGTAACGCCAGTGGCACCGGTAATACCTGTGGCACCGGTAACGCCAGTGGCACCAGTGGCACCAGTTTCACCAGTATGGCCTGTAGCGCCAGTAGCCCCGGTTTCACCAGTATGACCAGTAGCACCAGTAGCCCCGGTTTCACCTGTGGTACCTGTAGAGCCTGTGGCGCCAGTTTCACCAGTATGGCCGGTAGGGCCGGTAGCACCAGTGGCACCGGTTTCACCTGTGGCGCCGGTAGAGCCTGTGGCCCCGGTTTCACCAGTATGGCCGGTAGCACCAGTAGCCCCGGTTTCACCTGTGGTACCTGTAGAGCCTGTGGCGCCAGTTTCACCAGTATGGCCGGTAGGGCCGGTAGCACCAGTGGCCCCGGTTTCACCTGTGGCGCCGGTAGAGCCTGTGGCGCCAGTTTCACCAGTATGGCCGGTAGCACCAGTGGCACCGGTTTCACCTGTGGTACCTGTAGAGCCTGTGGCGCCAGTTTCACCAGTATGACCGGTAGCACCAGTAGTCCCGGTTTCACCGGTAGCACCTGTAGAACCTGTGGCGCCAGTTTCGCCAGTATGACCGGTAGCACCAGTCGCCCCGGTTTCACCGGTAGCACCTGTAGAACCTGTGGCACCAGTTTCACCAGTATGGCCGGTAGCACCAGTGGCCCCGGTTTCACCTGTGGCGCCGGTAGAGCCGGTAGTTCCAGTTTCACCAGTATGGCCAGTAGCACCAGTGGCCCCGGTTTCACCTGTGGCGCCAGTAGAGCCTGTAACGCCTGTGGCCCCAGTTTCGCCAGTATGACCTGTAGAGCCAGTAGCACCTGTTTCACCTGTGGCACCGGTAGAGCCAGTAGCTCCAGTTTCACCAGTATGGCCTGTAGCACCAGTAGCACCTGTTTCACCTGTGGCACCGGTAGAGCCAGTAGCTCCAGTTTCACCAGTATGGCCAGTAGCACCAGTGGCCCCGGTTTCACCTGTGGCGCCAGTAGAGCCTGTAACGCCTGTGGCCCCAGTTTCGCCAGTATGACCTGTAGAGCCAGTAACGCCCGTGGCTCCAGTTTCACCAGTATGGCCGGTAGCACCAGTAGCACCTGTTTCACCTGTGGCACCGGTAGAGCCAGTAGCGCCAGTTTCACCAGTATGGCCGGTAGAGCCTGTGGCGCCAGTTTCACCAGTATGGCCGGTAGCACCAGTGGCCCCGGTTTCACCTGTGGCACCTGTAGAGCCTGTGGCGCCAGTTTCACCAGTATGGCCAGTAGCACCAGTGGCACCGGTTTCACCTGTGGCGCCGGTAGAGCCTGTGGCGCCAGTTTCACCAGTATGGCCGGTAGCACCAGTGGCCCCTGTTTCACCAGTGGCACCGGTTTCACCTGTGGCGCCAGTAGAGCCTGTGGCCCCAGTTTCGCCAGTATGACCTGTAGAGCCAGTAACGCCCGTGGCGCCAGTTTCACCAGTATGGCCTGTAGCACCAGTAGCACCTGTTTCACCTGTGGCACCGGTAGAGCCAGTAGCTCCAGTTTCACCAGTATGGCCAGTAGCACCAGTGGCACCGGTTTCACCTGTGGCGCCGGTAGAGCCTGTGGCGCCAGTTTCACCAGTGGCACCGGTTTCACCTGTGGCTCCAGTTTCACCAGTATGACCAGTAGCGCCAGTAGCCCCGGTTTCACCTGTGGCGCCAGTAGAGCCTGTGGCTCCAGTTTCACCAGTATGGCCGGTAGCACCAGTAGCACCTGTTTCACCTGTGGCGCCGGTAGAGCCGGTAGTTCCAGTTTCACCAGTATGGCCAGTAGCACCAGTGGCACCGGTTTCACCTGTGGTGCCGGTAGCACCAGTGGCTCCTGCTTCACCTGTGGCGCCGGTAGAGCCAGTAGCTCCAGTTTCACCAGTATGGCCAGTAGCACCAGTGGCACCGGTTTCACCTGTGGTGCCGGTAGAGCCTGTGGCTCCAGTTTCACCAGTATGGCCGGTAGCACCAGTGGCCCCTGCTTCACCTGTGGCGCCGGTAGAGCCTGTGGCGCCAGTTTCACCAGTATGACCAGTAGAGCCAGTAGCCCCTGTTTCACCTGTGGCGCCGGTAACGCCAGTAGCTCCAGTTTCGCCAGTATGACCAGTAGCGCCAGTAGCTCCAGTTTCGCCAGTATGACCAGTAGCGCCAGTAGCTCCGGTTTCACCGGTAGCACCGGTAACGCCAGTTTCGCCAGTATGACCGGTAGCACCAGTAGTCCCGGTTTCACCGGTAGCACCGGTAACGCCTGTGGCACCAGTATGACCAGTAGCACCAGTAGCGCCAGTTTCACCTGTGGCACCGGTAGAGCCGGTTACGCCCGTGGCTCCGGTTTCGCCAGTATGGCCGGTAGCACCGGTAACGCCCGTGGCACCAGTAGCGCCAGTTTCACCTGTGGCACCGGTAGAGCCGGTTACGCCCGTGGCTCCGGTTTCGCCAGTATGGCCGGTAGCACCGGTAACGCCCGTGGCACCAGTAGCGCCAGTTTCACCTGTGGCACCGGTAGAGCCGGTTACGCCCGTGGCTCCGGTTTCGCCAGTATGGCCGGTAGCACCGGTAACGCCCGTGGCACCAGTAGCGCCAGTTTCACCGGTGGCACCGGTAGAGCCGGTTACGCCCGTGGCTCCGGTTTCGCCAGTATGGCCGGTAGCACCGGTAACGCCCGTGGCACCAGTAGCACCAGTTTCGCCGGTAGTACCGGTAACGCCTGTGGCACCAGTACCACCAGTTTCGCCGGTAGCACCGGTAACGCCTGTGGCACCAGTGGCGCCTGTTTCACCGGTAGCGCCGGTTTCACCAGTATGGCCCGTGGCACCAGTAGCGCCAGTTTCGCCGGTAGCACCGGTAACGCCTGTGGCACCAGTGGCGCCTGTTTCACCGGTAGCGCCGGTTTCACCAGTATGGCCCGTGGCACCAGTAGCGCCAGTTTCGCCGGTAGCACCGGTAACGCCTGTGGCACCAGTGGCGCCTGTTTCACCGGTAGCGCCGGTTTCACCAGTATGGCCCGTGGCACCAGTAGCGCCAGTTTCGCCGGTAGCACCGGTAACGCCTGTGGCACCAGTGGCGCCTGTTTCACCGGTAGCGCCGGTTTCACCAGTATGGCCCGTGGCACCAGTAGCGCCAGTTTCGCCGGTAGCACCGGTAACGCCTGTGGCACCAGTGGCGCCTGTTTCACCGGTAGCGCCGGTTTCACCAGTATGGCCCGTGGCACCAGTAGCGCCAGTTTCGCCGGTAGCACCGGTAACGCCTGTGGCACCAGTGGCGCCTGTTTCACCGGTAGCGCCGGTTTCACCAGTATGGCCCGTGGCACCAGTAGCGCCAGTTTCGCCGGTAGCACCGGTAACACCTGTGGCACCAGTGGCGCCTGTTTCACCAGTATGGCCTGTGGCACCAGTAGTGCCAGTTTCGCCGGTAGCACCGGTAACGCCTGTGGCACCAGTGGCGCCTGTTTCGCCGGTAGCACCGGTAACACCTGTGGCACCAGTGGCGCCTGTTTCACCGGTAGCGCCGGTTTCACCAGTATGGCCTGTGGCACCAGTAGCGCCAGTTTCGCCGGTAGCACCGGTAACACCTGTGGCGCCGGTAGCGCCAGTTTCACCAGTATGGCCTGTGGCACCAGTAGCGCCAGTTTCGCCGGTAGCACCGGTAACGCCTGTGGCACCAGTGGCGCCTGTTTCACCAGTATGGCCTGTGGCACCAGTAGTGCCAGTTTCGCCGGTAGCACCGGTAACGCCTGTGGCACCAGTGGCGCCTGTTTCGCCGGTAGCACCGGTAACACCTGTGGCACCAGTGGCGCCTGTTTCACCGGTAGCGCCGGTTTCACCAGTATGGCCTGTGGCACCAGTAGCGCCAGTTTCGCCGGTAGCACCGGTAACACCTGTGGCGCCGGTAGCGCCAGTTTCACCAGTATGGCCTGTGGCACCAGTAGCGCCAGTTTCGCCGGTAGCACCGGTAACGCCTGTGGCACCAGTGGCGCCTGTTTCACCCGTGGCACCAGTTTCTGCGACTCTATATAGCAAGGGATCAATATCAATAGAGCCATGGGCAAATGAGCCAATAACGCTAGTTTTTCTTGTAGTTTTTGTTTTTTTAGGTATGGTTAGATTTGATTTCTTTGATCGGTCCATGATGTCCTCCTCCCGTGTGTCGCCCAAGTAAATTTCATATTAAAGTTATCCCAGAGATTGAGACCAAACTATTTTGTATTAGCTGATGGTAACACCTGCGCTTGCATAACCGACAACAGAGGTGGTAACAACATCACCCGCTGTAATTTGTGCAAAGAATACCATTAATAGGCGTGTTCGCTGCGTGACCGGTTCCGGTACTACCAAATTCAGAGCATTTTCGAGAATCGTACCAAGTGAAACTGCACCTGTAAGATCTGGCATTAAGGTTACAAGGGCAGCAGGGATAGGAGTAAATACATTGTTAGGTGGTGGTGATGATCTATATAATTGCGCTGTTACTGTGATTGTAGAATCTGGGAATGACAAATCAATTGCAGTACTGAAATATGCGGTTATTGACGTAATTATCCCGTCACGCGGAACCGAGAATGCGAAGTTCAGGGTTTCACCCGCGCCTGTGCTTGTGATATTTATTGTTCCGCCAGAAGAACTGATATTGTCAATAGAGCTTCCAAATCCAACTAGACCTACAGTAAAGCCTTCAGCGTCAATATTCAGTGTTATAGGAGCGCCTGATGCGAATGGAATTATAGCACCAGCGCCGGTAACGCCGGTAACGCCAGTAGCGCCGGTAGCGCCAGTTTCGCCGGTAGCGCCGCTAACGCCAGTCGCACCCGTAACGCCGGTAGCGCCAGTACTGCCGGTAGCACCAGTAAGGCCAGTCGCGCCAGTAACGCCGGTAGTGCCAGTACTGCCGGTAGCACCAGTAAGGCCAGTCGCGCCAGTAACGCCGGTAGTGCCAGTACTGCCGGTAGCACCAGTAAGGCCAGTCGCGCCAGTAACGCCGGTAGCACCAGTATTGCCGGTAGCACCAGTAAGGCCAGTCGCGCCAGTAACGCCGGTAGTGCCAGTACTGCCGGTAGCACCAGTAAGGCCAGTCGCGCCAGTAACGCCGGTAGCACCAGTACTGCCGGTAGCACCAGTAAGGCCAGTCGAACCAGTATTGCCGGTAGCACCAGTAAGGCCGATAGCGCCAGTACTGCCGGTAGCACCAGTAAGGCCAGTCGCGCCAGTAAGGCCGGTAGCACCAGTATTGCCGGTAGCGCCAGTCGCACCGGTAGCGCCGGTAGCGCCAGTAGCGCCAGTAGCGCCAGTCGCACCAGTAGCGCCGGTAGCACCAGTATTGCCGGTAGCGCCAGTCGCACCAGTAACGCCGGTAGCGCCAGTCGCACCGGTAGCGCCGGTAGCGCCAGTAGCGCCGGTAGCACCAGTATTGCCGGTAGCGCCAGTCGCACCGGTAGCGCCGGTAGCGCCAGTAGCGCCGGTAGCACCAGTATTGCCGGTAGCGCCAGTCGCACCGGTAGCGCCAGTCGCGCCAGTCGCACCAGTAACGCCGGTAGCGCCAGTAACGCCGGTAGCACCAGTATTGCCGGTAGCGCCAGTCGCGCCAGTCGCACCAGTAACGCCGGTAGCGCCAGTAACGCCGGTAGCACCAGTATTGCCGGTAGCGCCAGTCGCGCCAGTCGCACCAGTCGCACCAGTCGCACCAGTCGCACCAGTAGCGCCGGTAGCGCCAGTCGCACCGGTAGCGCCGGTAGCGCCAGTCGCACCAGTAGCGCCGGTAACGCCAGTCCCACCAGTAACGCCGGTAGCGCCAGTAGCGCCGGTAGTGCCGGTAGCCCCCTTTGCTCCCGTAGCACCTTTAGGTGGGCAGCAGCAAGGGGCGCAAGCTCCGCATTCCTTATGTTTATGCTCTTCTTGGGGCAAAGGATGATGATGATGGTGATAATGGCGGGATGATTGGTTTTCCGTGTGTATAATCTCATCGCCTGACGGAGTATCATCTTGGCGATAGTAGTTATGACGGGATGGATGCTTCTTTTTATACACTTGGTCCTCGTCAGGTACAATTATTTTCGCATCTTTGGACTGATCCATAATATTCTCCTTTCTCATGGGGATTAAAGCCATTGCGTATTATCTTATGAGAAGTTACGTATATAGGTTACCTTTTTGATATGCGTATGTTAAACTTTTAGAAGCTTGTTACTAATAAAGTCAAGGACTGATCAGCGTTCAGGATCAGTCCTTTTTTGCATGATTAGAAAATATTCCTTTTCTGACGGCACGCTAGAATGAATAGGCTTTACAGTAGCCTTGTCTTGCCAAAAATGTAGCATGTACCGCAAATCAAAGGAGCCATAGAGTGAAGCCCGTGATACTTTTAGTTACATTCTTAAGACTTCAAGCATATGAGTAAAAGGTAACAAGAGTGTCAGCGAGTCAAGATAGACGAATACCGGATTTACTACTCATGTTTTGGATAAAACCCGTATAAACCATTAGCTGAATGGCCGGAGGGATTCAAATGGAAAAACTAGCGAAAATTTATGTTGCTGGCAGTGGGGGGTTGGTCGGATCCGCGCTTGTGAGAAAGCTGCGCGAAGATAAATATGAAGATATTGTGGAGTTGGCCAGTCACGAAATTGATTTACGAGATTATTCGGCAGTGGAGGCTTTTTTTACAGCGGCAAGACCGGACTATGTTTTTTTAGCTGCGGCCAAAGTGGGCGGTATTTATGCCAACTCTACAAGGCCGGCAGAATTTATTTACGACAATTTATTAATTGAGACCAATGTAATTCATGCAGCGCACAAATGGAATGTGAAGAAGTTATTATTCTTGGGAAGTTCGTGTATATATCCTAAACTTGCTCCTCAGCCGATAAAAGAAGAATACCTGTTAACCGGAGAACTCGAACCAACGAATGAAGCGTATGCAATAGCTAAGATTGCAGGTATAAAGATGTGCCAAGCTTATCGAAAGCAGTATGGATGCAATTTTATCGCCGTGATGCCAACTAATTTATATGGTATTTATGATAATTTCGATTTAACCACATCCCATGTGTTGCCTGCTTTAATCAATAAGTTCCATGATGCAGTTCAAAATAAGCTTGATTCAGTTACTGTATGGGGGAGCGGCAAACCGCGGCGGGAACTTTTGTATGTTGACGATTTAGCCGATGCCTGTGTGTTTTTAATGAACAGCTATAATGAAAGCCCAATCGTAAATATAGGCACAGGCCGGGATATTTCTATTGCCGAATTGGCTGAACTGATTGCGGGTATTACGGGGTTTAGGGGGACTATTGTTTATGATCAAACCAAACCGGATGGTACTCCGGTAAAATTGCTGGATGTCAGTAAGCTGGCGGACATGGGCTGGGCAGCCAAAACCTCTTTACAAGAAGGAATCAAAAAAACATATGAATGGTTTAAAAGCGAAAAGGCTTGTGCCAGGATATAAAGCCAATAAAATAAAGAGAAGATTGCCCGGTTAAAAAGCGGTGGCAGCTTCTCCTTTTTTTATATACGCTTCGTCCAGGGACCAAGCCATGTTTATATTTATACGTAAGAATTAGATGCGAATTAACAGTGTTTGCCCAGACTCCATAAAGACAGGATTAAAATTATTATTGTTGCGCAGGAACTGTACGAGAGCGACTCTGGCACTAATCAACCCCGGCGTATGTCCCGGATCTTCCACAATCATGATGCCATGTTGTTCTATCAGAGGGGCGATTTTTTGCAAAGAGGCTTCCCATTTGGCAAAACCGTTGCAGGTTTGATAGGCAAATTGCCTTTCCAATACTTGGCGCCGTATTGTTGATATTTGCGTAATTGGAGGGTTCTGCGCAAAATACCGGCTCAAAAATTCCTCCCTGCCGGATAATGAATTCAATAAAAGGAAGCCCGATATCGTCCTGTTCACAAGGATAGATAAATATTGTTTTGGTAAGGTCATATTGTTTTAATATCTCGGTATTTTCCGTTGAACAATTAATAAAAGGCCAAATCATATGTGGCCCACTAAGAAACGTGCCAATAGCTACGTGTTCATACTATGTAAAAACAGCACAAACAGTTCTTCAGCGCACGACCTTCACCAACCGCACATATACTTATATTATAATGCCCAAATCGGACTTCCTTGCCGGGACGGTTTTATATGAAGCTGCTGCTTTCCCGTTAAGGTAGAAAAAAGGAGCATATGGATGAGTGACATAAAAGTATTAGTTGGCAAAGAAGGCTGGCTTTTTCTGCAGAATGATACCAATCGTGTCGTGGAACAGAATAATGGCTCACTAAAATTAGCAGTGAGTCAACAGGAGCACTGGCTGAATACTTTAAAGACTAGAGTTGCCTTATTAGGGAGTAAGAATATTAAATATTATTTTCTGATTGCGCCCAATAAAGAAAGCATCTATCCGGAATACTTGCCAGACGATTATGTAATAACTGAAGACCGGCTGGTCTATCAACTGCTGGACGCATGCCGCCCGTATGATTTACCTGTATATTATCCGGTTGATGTCCTGAAGATGTATAAAGAGAAGTATCAGCTCTATCCCTGTGTCAACACTCACTGGAACGGTATAGGCGGCTTTATTGCCTATGATTATTTAATGAATATTGTTAAGAAAGACATTGCTGTCCCTATTTTAAACTGGGATCAAATAATATTTGTGGATGAAGAAACTTCGCAGGATTTGGGAAATAAGCTGAATCCTGCCCAAACATCGATATTTTCCTGGGGAAAAGTCAAACAGCCGCAAGCGCAAATTGCTTATGACAATAGAGTGATTAATTCAGGGCATGTGCAGGTTACGGTTAATCAAGATACCGCTTTACCTACTGCGGCCGTATTTCATGATTCATTTATTGAGTTTTTCCTGCCGTTTCTTATGGAAAGCTTCAGTACAATTCATTTGTTTCATACACCCTCATTGGATTTTGATTTAATTGAGAATATCAAACCGGACGTTGTAATTTCTGAGATGGTTGAACGCTTTTTGCTACAGCCGCCGGTTGATAGTCTTAAAAGAGGTTGATGGTTTTGGCTGGGAAATGTACGATTTTTGAAACTTTTAAGCAAATAATGGATAGCAGCCAAGAGGGAGATGCCAGGGCGCTGGCTGATGAATTACATTCAGGAAATAGAGATATAGTTCAGGTTATCCAGGAATATTTTGCAAAATCTCCTATTGTAGTCAAAAGTATTGATGAAGTTCAGGAGCAGGAGTTACAGAGTCTGGGATTGTGCAGGGAATATATTGCAGCAAATTTTATCGATGACTGGGCACAGGAACAATATATGAGCAGAAGCTCGTTTCAGGCAGAGCGGTATCAGTATATGCTGCCGAAAAAGCAAGGGAGCCCGCCACTTTATAATACCTATGTCTATGCGGCTCTGGAACACGGTGTTTTTAGGGCGCTATGTCCCCTTACCGGACAAATACTGGAAACATCGGCGTCTTTTCCCATATTTATCGAAGAAAAATGGGCTCACATTGTTTTCTACCATTTTAAGGGAAGAGAAAGCTTTTATATCGGTACCGCCGGTTATCCGAGTTTACGGAGTTTTATATATTTGCCCAGGTTTAATCTGGTAATCGTGTCACCGCTGCATTTTGCCCTTGGTTATGCAAGAGACCATGTCTATTTTGCAATTGCCGAGCTATATAGAAAATTTGTTCTGTTTACCGAATTAACAATTGATTATTTAAGTAAGCAATCGCGGCATTTGGCTCTGCTATATGGCTTACAAACCAATTTGGGACACTTTTTAACAAATGAATACAGCGGCTTTCACCGAATTGTTACGACCGGTTTATATCGCAGAGTGAAAACCATATTGATCTATAAAAATAAAAAAATACCATTGGAACAATTGTTTGGCGAATTTGCAGCGGCGGATTTTTTGAGTTGCGACAGCCAAGACCAGTTGTTTGAAACCTGCATGTATCATGGCTTGTTTGTGATTTACCCTTGTGCCTCTCATTTGTCTGCCGAAGCGGCTTTCCGGGTGCAACTTACTGCCGGAAAATATGCTACGGAAAGCCAAAAAAGAATAATCGCCGGATGTACGGCCGATCCCCTGATCTTTATCAATTTACGCAAACATAACAAATCCTGGCAGGAACAGGTTGACGGCATCATCCATTTGGCGCAGGCGCTGAAACAACTCTACCCCGAGGTAGGAATACTTCTGGATGGCCTCAGCGATTGCCGGGAAGACGCCGAGCTTATTAAAAGTACCTTGCAGGATGAGGTTGCTGTTTATAATGGTGTCGATATTTCCTTAATGGACAGTATTTATTGGGCTGGCCGGGCGGATGCTTATCTTTGCGTTATCGGCTCGGGGCTTGTGTTATTAACGTGTATTGCCAATAAACCGGGCATTGTACATTCAGAATATATTCATATGGGGCAGGTTCTTCCCGGAGGTTATTGGAGCGGACTAAGAAATGACATATTTCCGCCTGTCCTGGTTCCCAAGAATGAGATTGCTGTTTTACCGGAAGTCAGTCAGCACCTGCCAGCTATGTATAAAAATTATTCTATGGATTGGCGTTCGTTATATTATCGGCTAATCAAGCTGCTGTATCCGCCGCCTGGTAGAAACTAGCCGGATAAAAGCGCGTGCCCCAGGTTGCGGGATGCTTCTAAGATTCATACCATAAATTACTTTGGTTTATGAATTTCTTAGGGGGCTGAATTGTCTATGCAGAATAAAATAGCAATTGTTGTGACTTCCGTGAGTGAGCCGAATCAGGTGCTAAAGGCTATTGCCAGTGGCGCGACAGAGCACGGCTATGAGTTCATTGTTGTGGGGGACACCAAAAGTCCTGGTCAATTTTCATTAGCCGGCTGTACGTATTATGACGTAGCCGCACAGCTAAAAACAGGTCTTGTTTTTGCTGCCGAATGTCCCACCCGGCATTATTCCAGGAAGAATATCGGCTATCTGCTGGCTATAAGAGATGGGGCGGACGTCATCATTGAAACAGATGATGATAATATGCCGCGCACCAGTTTCTTCTTACCCAGAGCGCGGCAATGTGCGGCTCACAGCTTGTCAAATGGCCAGTGGGTTAATGTTTACCGGTATTTTTGCGATTCACTTATTTGGCCCAGAGGCTTGCCGCTTAATGCCGTGCATGGGCCGCTTCCTGCCTTGGATGCAGAGCTTCTCACGAATGTCGATTGTCCCATTCAGCAGGGGCTGGCTGATGGAAACCCGGACGTAGATGCAATTTACCGGCTGCTTTTGCCGTTACCCCAGTCTTTCCGGCGGGAAAGCGCCGTAGCCTTAGGCAAGAATAGCTGGTGTCCGTTTAACAGTCAAAACACCACCTGGTGGGTGGATGCTTTTCCCCTCCTGTATTTGCCATCATTTTGTTCTTTCCGCATGACTGATATCTGGCGCAGTTTTGTGGCGCAGCGCATTGCCTGGGAAGCCGGCTGGCATATTCTTTTCCATGAGGCCACCGTCTGGCAGGAACGGAACGAGCATGATCTGATGAACGATTTTATCGAAGAAATATCAGGCTATACGCATAACGCCCGTATAGCGGAAACGTTAACGTCTTTGCCGCTTAAACAGGGCCGGGAGCACATTTCAGATAATATGAGAACCTGCTACCAGGCGCTTGTTGACATAGCGGTGGTTGCCCCGGAAGAATTGGGGCTGTTAGACGCCTGGCTTACAGATCTTGAGAATATCGGCTGGTCGGAAAGGAACTGCCGGCCGGGTGTTTCATAAATAAAGGAGGGCGTTTCGGTGTGCTGCTACCTGGAAGATAAAGAACAAGCGGAGGATACTGCGAAAATAGTTGAAGATAAGACGAGTGCGCAAGCGCTTACAAGTATTATTATTCTGACGTACAATAAACTCGACTATAATAAACTGTGCATTGAAAGTATAAGAAAATATACTGAGCCGGATTCCTATGAACTGATAGTTGTGGATAATAACTCAAATGACGGAACAACTGAGTGGCTGCAAAGTCAGCAGGATATCCATGTAATTGCCAATACTGAAAATGTGGGGTTTCCTGCCGGCTGCAACCAGGGTATCCGGCTGGCCAAGGGCGACAGCATCCTCTTGTTAAACAATGATACCGTTGTTACGACGCGCTGGCTTGTTAATCTTAGAAAGGCGCTTTTCAGCGCAAATGACATTGGCGCGACAGGGGCGGTAACCAACTCCTGTTCTAACTTTCAAAGTATCTTTTGCGAGTATGCCAGCCTTGACGAAATGATACGTTTCGCCAGTCATGTTAACAGACACAATCCTGAGCGCTGGGAAAATAGAACCCGGCTTGTTGGCTATTGTTTGCTTATAAAAACGGAAGTGGTAAATAAAATCGGACTGTTAGAAGAAATTTTTTCACCGGGAAATTATGAAGACGACGATTATTGTTTGCGGATCAGAAATGCCGGTTACCGCTTACTTTTATGCCGGGATGTCTTCATCCATCATTTTGGCAGTATATCATTCGGGGAGCAGGCAGCTCATTTCAATAACCTGCTGGAAGTCAACAGGCAAAGATTCACCGATAAATGGGGTATGAACCCGCACCTGGCTGCACCCTATGAGCTGACCCAGGATGCGGAAGTCGCAAAGTGGATTGCCTATCAGCACGAATTTGGTTTCTGCCGGCAATTCATGGAAACTATGGGGTGGAAATTTTCGCTGCTAATGGACCAGGCTGAATTTGCTTTGCTGTCCGGCGATTTGGAAAAGGCGGCGCTCTTGATAAAACAGGCGGCGGATTCGGCACATCATTCGCATCCCGGTTTTTTTTGTTCATCCCGGTTAGAACAGATACTACGCAAAATCGCCGAAAAAATAGATGGCCGGGTAATCGTGCCACAGATAGCAGTACCTCCCCAAAATGCGGAAAAACGAAATGTACTGCATGTTATCAGTCAGGGGTACCATTCCGGCGGCCATACCCGACTGGTTGAACGCTGGATCGCTATGGACACAGCCTCGGCTCATTCCGTTATCATAACCCTCAACAGTTCGACCAATCCCCCCTGGCTCAGGGAGGCAGCCATTCAATCCGGCGGCTGGTACAATACGCTGGATACAATGAGCCTGAGTTTGTGCCAGCGGGCCAAAGTGCTGCGGGATGCCGCCGCTGCCTGGGCAGATGTGGTTGTTTTGCACATTCATCCCCATGATCCGGTTGCACCTTTGGCGTTTGGCGTTGCCGGCGCTTCACCGGTCATATTTCTCAATCATGCCGACCATGCCTTTACTATTGGCATGAGCGCAGCCGATCTGATCGCCGATCTCAGAGAGGCCGGCCAGAAATTAGGCAGAGAGCGCAGAAATGTAACTCAGTCCTGTCTGCTGCCAATTCCGTTAAACCTGCCGCCCGAGCTGCAGGATAAGAAGCTTGCCAAGCAGGCTTTAGGTATTCCTGAGGAAGCCATAGTTATTTTGTCAATAGCTTCGCCTTATAAACTGGCGCCGTGCGGGGAGTACAACTTTCACAATTTGCTGCAGGAAATTGCTGGGCGGTTTGATAATGTTGAAATTATTGTTGTCGGTCCGGCCGATGCCGGCGAATGGAGCCAGCTTAAAAGCGCAAGCAACGGCAGGATAAAAGCGGTGGGATTGCAATATGACTTGCGTGCGTTTCATAGTGCAGCCGATATCGGCTTGGTTTCGCTGCCAATGGGATCGATGACGGCAGCTCTGGAAGCAGGTGTAGCCGGTATTCCTGTTATTGGCGTAAAAGTAAATATTGAGACATTGGGGGCCGATGTTGCGCCAGGTGCTGTGGAAAGTATTTTTGCTACTAAGGAAGAGTTTTTCACTATGCTTGACAGACTGGTTAAAGATGACGCATTTCGCAGCCGGCAGGGTAGTGAATTAAAAGCAGCCATCCGGCATAATCATTGCCTAGGCTGGCCGGAGCACCTACAGGCGTTATATTCACAGCTTCCTGACAAGCATCACCCGGCTGAGATCGCCGAGGCCGGGGAGAAAGAGGCAACCGGTCGTGACACCTGCTGGTTTTACTTTCAGCACCGCTCCGGGTTAAGCTATTCGAGTTTTGGTTAAAAAGGCATATCAGAGGCGTAAGGGAGGTTAGGCATGCCATACTTTAAGCATGATCAAGCCCTGGTGGATTCCGCTAATATTGGCGAAGGAACTAAGGTATGGGAATTTGTTCATGTACTGCCCGGAGCAGTCATCGGCAAGAACTGCAACATTTGCGCCCATGTCTTTATCGAGAACGATGTTATAATCGGTGACAACGTTACTGTTAAATGCGGTGTGCAACTCTGGGACGGCGTACGAATTCACAATAAGGTCTTTTTAGGGCCGAATGTGACTTTTACCAATGATCTAAGACCGCGCTCGCAACAGCACCCGGCCGCTTATGCAACCACAATTATTAACGAAGGAGCATCTGTCGGCGCCAATGCCACCATTGTCGCCGGCGGCACCATCGGCAAATATGCCATGATTGGCGCCGGCGCCGTTGTCACTAAGAATGTACCCAACAACACCCTGTGGTACGGTAACCCAGCAGTATTTAAAGCGTATATATGCAACTGCGGTGAGAAACTAGATGACGGGCTTAATTGCGGGAGCTGTAATAAAGCCTATTTTTTAAACAGCGAAGGTCTTGTCGAAGAGAAAAGATAATTGGCCGGTCAATTAAATAGAATCCGCGAAGTCAAAAGAGGAGTTTGGCATGGAGTTAAAAAAAGCTTGCCTGGACGCAGCCCGGGACTTATACTTGCGGGCCAGGATTTGGTTATTTGACTTGCTGAGTGATGGGGACGTCATGGGGGAGCCCAATATTTTGCATCCCTCTATTTTTACCGGACCCGGTAAGGTTGCTTTTGGTCAAAATGTCCGGGTGGGAATACGTCATTCCCCCTATTTTTGGAGTGGCAATAATCATTTTGATACGCGCCGGAATGAGGCCATGATTGAAATAGGCAATAATGTGGCTATTAATAACAATTTTACGGCCATTTGCCTGGCAAACATCACTGTTGGCGATGATACGCTGATTGGCTTTAATGTTACTATCATGGATTTTGACGCTCATGGAGTTGAGCCGCATTTGCGACGGGGTAATCCCGGTAAATCCGCAGCAGTCAATATCGGCAGGAATTGCTGGATAGGCTCGAATGTAGCTATTCTCAAAGGCGTATCTATTGGTGATAATTCTATTATCGGGCTTGGCAGTGTGGTAACCGGCAGTATCCCGGCCAATGTAATCGCAGCCGGGAATCCCTGTCAGGTTGTCAGGGAAATACACGTTATATAAGGGAGCAGGCTCAACAAAAGAAGTCTTGTCAGGATGGAAATAGGGTTACCCTCCATACTGCCAAGGCTTTCTCTATGATGCTGAAAGATAGTATATTTAAAAAATTATAAAAGCAACAACGGCTTTTACCTTCATTAAAGCTAGGGGCCAGTCGTGCTTGCTCGTCATTAAGGAATATTATGGAATAAATGTCGCTTTGCCTAAATGCTGCATAGTATGGTAGAGGGTTAATTGGCCCGCTTGGGTACAAATAAACCGGTAGAAAGCTGATATATATAGCTTGAGGGGGATAGACGGTATGGGTGTCGAGAAGGTCAGGCTTATTGACCTGCCTAAGATTCATGATCCTCGGGGTAATCTTAGCGTAATAGAAACAGGGCGGCATATTCCCTTTGATTTTAAGAGAATTTTTTATTTGTATGATGTTCCGGGAGGAACAACACGGGCAGGACATGCCAATGTGAAATTAGAGCAGGTCATTATTGCCATGTCCGGCAGTTTTGACGTTATTATCGATGATGGTTTCCAAAAAGTGACGGTTCACTTAAACCGCAGCTATCAGGGCCTGTATATCCCCGGTATGATCTGGCGTGAGTTGGAGAATTTCTCGTCCGCTTCGGTATGCCTGGTACTGGCATCCGATTATTACGATGAGGGTGATTACTACCGGAATTACGAAGAGTTTATCCAGGCAGTGCATAGTTCAAGCCTGCAATAGGGGGAGATGAATCATGCAAGTTCCATTTTTAGATCTGAAAGCTGCTTATCGAGAACTTCAGTCCGAACTTGACGCCATTTACGTGCAGGTTATGGAGTCTGGCTGGTATATTCTGGGGGATGCGGTAAAGCGCTTTGAAGAAGATTTCGCCAGCTATTGCGGCGTGAGACATTGCGTAGGCGTAGGCAATGGCCTTGAAGCCTTGCACCTGGTGCTGAGAGCCTGGGATATCGGTCCGGGAGATGAAGTAATTGTTCCGGCCAATACCTATATAGCAACCTGGCTGGCTGTTACTTATGCCGGCGCCCGGCCGGTGCCTGTTGAACCCGATGAGAAGACATATAATCTTGATGCCGGAAATATTGCCGCAGTTGTAAATAAAAATACAAAAGCCATTATTGCCGTTCATTTATATGGGCAGCCTGCCGATATGGATGCCATAAATCAGGTGGCGCAGCGGTATAACCTGAAAGTGCTGGAGGATGCGGCGCAAGCGCAGGGGGCAATGTATAAAGGCCGGTTTACCGGCAGTTTGGCTGACGCCGCCGGCTTTAGTTTCTATCCGGGCAAGAATCTTGGCGCTTACGGTGATGCCGGCGCCATAACAACAAATGACGATAAACTGGCGGAGAAGCTGCGCGCTCTGAGAAACTACGGTTCGAAAATTAAGTATTACAATGACTATCAAGGCTTTAACTCCCGGCTTGATGAACTGCAAGCGGCGTTTTTACGGGTAAAGCTAAGGCATTTGGATGAATGGAACAGGCGAAGAAGCAGCCTGGCGGAAGTGTATTTGCAAAAAATACTTTGTCCGGATCTGGAATTGCCTGCTGTTTCCGAATGGGTAAGGCCGGCCTGGCATCTGTTTGTTGTTAGAAGCAGCAGAAGAAATGAGCTGGAGGCGTATCTTAAGAGTCATGAAATTGATACTTTGATTCATTATCCCGTTCCGCCGCATTTATCCGGCGCGTACCGGTCCCTTGGCTTTGGCCCGGGCGATTTCCCGCTAACCGAGCGGTTGGCCAATGAGGTGCTGAGTCTGCCGATGGGGCCGCAACTGAAGATTTCAATGGCCGGCTTAGTAATCCAGACTGTTAATGAGTATGGTAAAAGCAGTTGTGGCCTAAACGGCAAACCTGAACATGAGAGACCGGAGGCGATTTAGTTGCGGACATTGCTTATTACCGGTGGCGCAGGTTTTATCGGCAGCAACTTTGTGCATTACATGCTGGCCAATACCGGCTACCGGCTTATTAATCTTGATAAATTAACGTACGCGGGCAACCTTGACTCGCTGGCAGCCGTTCTGGAGCATCCACGGCATATTTTTGTCAAAGGTTCTATAGAGGACCGGGCGCTAATCAGCCAATTGCTGGAGGAGTATAGCCCGGACGGAGTTGTGCATTTGGCCGCCGAGTCGCATGTAGACAGGTCGATAGACGGGCCGAGGGACTTTATCCAGACCAATATTATGGGGACCTTCGAACTCCTGGAGTGTATTCGCCGTTATTGGGAACAGCGGGATGCCGGCTGGAAAGCGGCTTTTCGCTTTGTGCATATATCTACCGATGAAGTGTACGGTTCGTTAGGGCCGGAAGGTTATTTTACCGAGGAGACCAAATATGCGCCCAATTCGCCGTATTCGGCATCAAAAGCTGCATCGGATCACCTGGTGCGGGCATATTCTCACACCTTCGGCTTGCCTGTTTTGACGACCAATTGCTCTAATAATTATGGCCCGTATCAATTTCCGGAAAAGTTAATCCCGTTGATGATTTGCACCGCCCTTGAGGATAAGCCGCTGCCGGTTTATGGCGACGGCGCCAATATCCGCGACTGGCTGTTTGTGTCCGATCATTGCAGCGCCATTTTAACAGTCCTGGAAAAGGGGAAACCGGGAGAGGTCTACAATATTGGCGGTCAGAACGAAAAAAACAATTTACAGGTTGTCCAGGGTATCTGTGATCTGCTTGATGACATGCAGCCACGTAAGCAAGGCGGCAGTTACCGTGAGCTTATCACTTTTGTAAAAGACCGTCCCGGCCATGATCGGCGCTATGCTATTGACGCCGCAAAAATAAGAGTAGAACTTGGCTGGACTCCACAGGCGTCTTTTGCAACAGGGCTGTCCAAGACGGTGGCGTGGTATTTGGCTAATCAAATGTGGTGTGAAAGTATCAGGACAGGCAGCTACCGGAGTGGCTGGCAGGAGCTCATAGACAGGCGAATTTGTAAGTCCGGTGATCGGTATGAGTGAGTACACAATTGGTGAAATTGCCATAGCTGAAATCAGTGCAGCAACGGCCATGGTGAAAGCCGTTTTTGATAAATTTAATGCAGCTGGTTTTTCAGAGGAAGGGATACAAAGGTTTTATCAGCTTATCGACCCTAAAACTATTGAAAACCGTCTGGCCAATAACTCCTTTATGCTGGTTGCCAGAGAAGAAGAACAGATTATTGGGGTAATCGAGATCTATTATGTTAATCATATGCTCTTGCTATATACGGCAGAAAACTGGCACGGTCGCGGGATTGCCCGCAGTCTTTTGAATGCGGGAATCGCTAAATGCCGCCGGGAACAGAAAGAAGTACGGCAGCTTACGGTGGGCGCTTTCGATTTAGCTGTCCCGATCTATCAAAAGCTGGGCTTTGTTACTTATGATCAGGAACAAACCATTAATGGCATCCGGTTTACCCCCATGCTAAAAAAGTTTGAACAGGCAGTGTAATCACAAAAAAAAGATTGAAAACATTGATAACGGCTAGGAGTGAGGAGCATGATCAATAAAGGCATTATCTTGGCCGGCGGTTCGGGTACACGGCTCTATCCACTCACTAAAGTAGTAAGCAAACAACTGTTGCCGATATATGATAAGCCGATGGTGTACTATCCGCTATCAACATTGATGCTGTCAGGCATAACCAATATTCAGGTTATTTCAACACCGCAGGATTTGCCATTATATCAGGACCTGCTCAGCGACGGCTCGCAATGGGGCTTGAATATTTGTTATGCGGCGCAGCCGCGTCCTGAAGGAATTGCCCAGGCATTTATAATAGGCGCGAATTTTATTGACAACCAAAGCTGTGCCCTGGTGCTGGGGGATAATATTTTTTACGGCAACGGTTTGGCTGCAAAACTTAAGCAGGCGGCAGGCCGGTGTAGCGGGGCTACTGTGTTTGGTTATTGGGTAAGTAACCCGGAACAATACGGCGTAGTCGAGTTTGACGCGGCGGGAACGGCTGTCAGTCTTGCGGAAAAACCGGCACAGCCCAAATCGAATTATGCCGTGACCGGCTTGTACTTTTATGATCAACAGGTAGTCGACATGGCGAAGATTCTTAGGCCAAGCGCCAGAGGCGAACTCGAAATCACAGATATCAACAGTCTGTACCTTAGCCAGGGGCAGCTTAGCGTGGAGCTTTTGGGGCGAGGTTATGCCTGGCTGGATACGGGTACCCATAATTCGCTTTTCCAGGCAGCCAGTTTTATCGAAGCAATCCAGCAGCGGCAAGGGTTAAAAATTGCCTGCCCGGAAGAGATCGCTTTTCGGCAAGGCTATATTTCGGCGCAGCAGCTTGGACAATTGGCCGAGTCCCACCGGAATAACGGCTATGGCCAGTATTTATTGCAGCTTGCGCAGGGGGAAAGCTGCATATGAGGTGTTATGATACCGCTTTAGACGGAGTCAAAATATTCGAGCCCAAGGTTTTCACCGACAGCCGGGGATTTTTTATGGAGACCTGGAATGCCGCACTTTATGCCAAATGGGGCATTATCCCCCTGTTTGTCCAGGATAACGTATCATTGTCCACTAAAGGCGTTCTGCGGGGACTGCATTATCAGCAGCCCTATTCGCAGGGGAAACTGGTATATGTCCTGCAGGGAGAAGTGTTTGATGTAGCCGTAGACATACGGTATGGCTCGCCGACGTTTGGACAATGGGTTGGCGTCACTCTTTCGGCGCAAAACCGCCAGCAGCTTTATATCCCGGAAGGGTTTGCCCATGGCTTTTGTGTTATGAGCGAAACGGCATTGTTTGCCTATAAATGCACTGACTTTTATTCTCCAGCCCATGAAAAAGGAATCAGCTGGAATGATCCGGAACTGAATATTGTCTGGCCGGTCACGGAGCCGATTATGTCGGTAAAAGACCTGCAGTATCCGCCCTTAAGAGACCTGCCGGTGGAAAGTTTGATTAAATATTAAGAGTGTAGCAGGTGATTGCCATGAAGATTGTTATTACCGGTGGTTCCGGCCAGTTGGGCCGGGCCTTAACCGCTTTATCAGAAACGGTTGCCGGAAAATTATTTGCATTCGGTTCACGCGAACTGGATATCACCAGCCCTGGACAAATTGATGATATCTTTGGCAAGATTTGGCCCGATGCCGTCATTCATACCGGGGCCTATACGGCTGTGGATGCGGCAGAGGCAGCGCCTGATGAAGCTTTCCGGGTTAATGTGCTTGGTACCCGCAACCTTGCGGCAGCCTGTTTACGCTATGACAGCAAAATGGTTTATATAAGTTCTGATTATGTTTTTGATGGCCGGCAAGGCTCTCCGTACACGGAATTCGACCTGCCCAATCCGCTCAATGTGTATGGCCGCAGCAAACGGGAAGGGGAACTGATTGCTGCCAGGATTTGCCCACGGCTCTTTATTGTCAGGACTTCCTGGCTTTATGGCGACGGGCGTAATTTCGTCCGTACTATTTTGCGACTGGCAAAAGAGCGGGAGGTTATAAAGGTGGTACATGACCAAACAGGCACACCCACCTATGCCGCCGATCTGGCCCGGGCTATTTTGTCACTTGTGGCAACAGACGGATATGGAACATACCACATGTCAAACAGCGGGGGCTGCACCTGGTTTGATTTTGCCGGGGAAATTATCAGGCTTGCCGGCTTGCCAACACATATTGAGCCGATAACGTCAGCGGAATTTGCGGCGCCTGCAAAACGTCCCGCATATTCGGTATTACGCAACTATATGTTGGAACTTAGCGGCAGCCCTCCTTTCCTCTCTTGGCAAGAGGCGCTTGCCGATTATCTAAAGGATGAATTGGGTAAGAAGTGATTCTTGCCTTTTTTTTTATTGTGAGCTGTTTTAAGCTGGGTTACAAGTAGCAAATGAACGTCTGCCGCATACTATACAATGTGATTAACCCCACTGATAGCAAAATGGAAGGAGGGATATTTCATGGGCTTTGGTTTTGGCGGTTGTGGTGGTCATGGCCGTGGTTCTTCATTTATTGTGATTATCATCATAATAATTCTGTTGCTGTGCTTCTGCGGTGAAGACGATAGTTGCAGCTGTTAAGCCGATATAAGTTAAGCCACTACTTATAGAATGAGCCGGGCCTAATGGCACCGGCTCATTCAAAAGTTAGGGGGTTTTGTAACCTATCTGTTGGAATGGGGAGGAGCATAGTGAAGAAAGCGCTAATTTCCGGTATTACAGGCCAGGACGGGGCCTATCTTGCAGAGTTTTTACTTCAGCAAGGATATGAAGTACATGGTATTAAGCGGCGGGCATCGTTATTTAATACCGAGCGTATTGAACATTTGTATCAGGATCCGCATCAGCAAAATGTACATTTTTTCCTGCATTACGGTGATTTAACTGATTCCACCAATCTTATTCGTCTGGTGCAGCAGGTTCAACCGGATGAAATATATAATCTGGCAGCCCAGAGCCATGTCAAGGTTTCCTTTGATACACCGGAATACACAGCCAATACCGACGGCTTGGGTACGCTGCGACTATTAGAAGCCATTCGTATCCTGGGGCTGGAGGAAAAAACCAGGTATTACCAGGCATCGACAAGTGAACTGTACGGACAGGTGGCTGAAATTCCCCAGAGTGAAACAACACCGTTTTATCCCCGGAGTCCTTATGCGGCAGCCAAGCTATATGCATACTGGATTACTGTTAATTACCGGGAATCCTATAATTTATTTGCTTGCAACGGGATTCTTTTTAATCATGAATCGCCATTGCGCGGCGAAACGTTTGTCACCCGCAAAATTACCAGAGCAGTAGCACGGATCAAGCTTGGGATGCAGGAGATGCTTTATCTGGGAAACTTAAATGCACTCAGGGACTGGGGGTATGCCGGCGACTATGTACGGGCTATGTGGCTGATGCTGCAGCAGGATACCGCGGATGATTATGTTGTGGCAACCGGCGAAACGCATTCTGTCCGGGAATTTGTTGAATTGGCTTTCAGGACGGTCGGGATTGATATCAACTGGAGTGGCAGCGGCGTGGACGAAACCGGTGTAGATAAAGCTACAGGGAAAACACTGGTGAGAATTGATCCCCGCTATTTCCGGCCGACGGAAGTCGAACTGCTGCTCGGGAACGCAGAAAAAATCAAGGAAAAGCTAGGCTGGCAGCCGCAAATGTCCTTTACGGAACTGGTCAGGATCATGGTGGAAGCCGATTTGAAGCTGGCCGAGAAAGACAGACTATGCGCAAGCCAGGGCTTTGTTTTGCCGCAATATAATGATTAACCCGCCCAAAATGATGTGGGCGGGCGGGTGAGATAATCTGTGAATATACCCACTAAGAAGGAAACTTCCTGAATAGATTTCCTTTTCTTTTTAGTGGGTTATTTTTGTCAGATGCGGCAGCCAGCCCCGGTTCAGCATCAGCTGCAGCAGGCGGTAGTCCCAATCAAGGCCGTCATCCAGCGCTTTCCGGAACATAAGGGCTACATCAAGCTGATACGACTGGTGCAAAGCAGCAAGCAGGGCTGTCTGGGAGACTTTGGCCAAAGTGCCGACAGCAATTGCAATTTCCTGGTCGGTCAGACGAGCGTCGTCCGGGATGGATAACGGTGTTTTGTGCAGATTGCGTTTGACAAAGTGCAGAGTAGGCGTTTGGCCGTCACTGTCAGAGAGTTTGTCTTCGGCTTCGCCAACCGTCATTTTATTATGCCGGTCAAGGGCTTCTTTTATGAGTTCTTTAAGTTCGGGGTCGGTGGCATGATTATGTAATACCTGCAGCAAGGCTGCGTTGAAGCGACCCTGCGCGATTATGCCGTACAAACCGGCAGCCTCAATGTAATTGAGCGGCTCTTTGTCAAACATCATATTCATAATATTGCGGGTTTGCGAATTGACTTTATCCATTACTGTCATGGGTGATTTACCTCCCGTGTTTGGTAGAGTATTTGATTTTAATATGGGCAGGTTGATAAAATTTATACTTGCCATACTAACAGTAAGCAGGAATTTGTTCATAGAACAAGAATTTGACACAGTATGAATTGAGTGAATTGTTATTCAGGGGGATCAAAATATGGATTTTAATACTATAAAGACGACCGCAAAAGAAAAGTTCAGCGGCGCATGCCGGCTATGCCCGGTATGCAATGGTGTGGTTTGCGCCGGCGAGGTCCCGGGGATGGGGGGCTTAGGCACCGGGGCGGCCTTTCGTCATAATGTACAGGCCCTGGCTGATTGCCGTCTCAATTTAAGAACGGTTCATAGTGTGAAAAATCCTGACTTGTCTTGCCGTATTCTGGGTATGGAGCTCTCCCTGCCGATTATCGCGGCTGCTATTGGCGGTATTGGTCTTAATATGAAAGGGGCCATGCCGGAAGAGGAATATACCGGCGCTATTGTTAGCGGCTGCCGTCAGGCCGGAACTGTCGGCATGACAGGTGACGGGCCTAACCGGGTGGTATTTGATGCCGGAATGGACGCCATTGTCAAGGAACAGGGCCGGGGAATCCCCATTGTCAAACCCCGCGAGACCAATAAAGTGATCGAGTTGGCCAGGCAGGCTGCTGATGCCGGCTGTCCGGCCTTTGGTATGGATATTGACGCCGCTGCCCTTGTTAATATGACCAATGCCGGACAACCGGTAGGTCCTAAGACCATCCAGGAACTGGAGCATATAAAAAATAATACAACCATTCCGTTTATTGTCAAAGGCATTATGACGCCGGATGATGCGGAAGCCTGCTGGCAGGCGGGAGTTGACGCCATTGTTATTTCCAACCACGGTGGCCGGGCCCTTGACCATACTCCGGGTACAGCCGAAGTACTGCCCTATATTGCCGAAGCCGTTAAAGGCAAAATGACAGTACTGGTTGACGGCGGTATCCGCAGCGGTGCCGATGTGCTTAAAATGCTGGCTTTGGGCGCTGACGCCGTGCTGCTTGGCCGTCCGCTGGCCATTGGCGCGATAGGCGGCGGTGCCGCCGGCGTGGCATTTATCCTGAACAAATTTAAGGCAGAACTGAGTGCAGCCATGACTTTGACAGGCACTCCTCAGGTCAGCGAAGTTCCTGTTGAAATCTTATGGTAAGCAAAACGGCAACATTTTGTATTGCCGGAATTTTGTCTCTTGGGATATAATAGATATTGTTGGTTATTAGTAACATTTTGCAGGAGGGGTCTCGCGGTGAGTGGTTTTATGCTGCGGATTATCATTAACGCAGTCATTTTATTTCTGGTAATGATCGAGTTGCCGGGGATTTTTGTTGATACTCTGGGAGGAACACTGCTTGGCGCTGCTATTGTAGGCGTGGCCAACGCCGCGATCAGGCCGCTTTTATCACTGGCCGCTATGCCGCTTACCTTTTTGAATTTGGGCGGCATTACGGTTATGACCAATATCTTTACACCGCTCATGGTTATCAAGACGTTGCCCGGTTTTCAGGTTTCCGGCATGATCACAACAATGGCGGGGATATTATTAATGACTTTATGCAGTTTTACTTTGTCCAAAGTTATACATGACAGGTAGCCTTTTGGCAGGAATTTCGCGTAAAGCAAAGTTCCTGCTTTTAATTTATCCGACGGCTAACCTCCAGATGGGGTTAAAACCCCACCTAAACTAAGTCTATTTTATTGAAGATGAAGGAGATCAATATGGCAATTAAATTAGTAGCACTCGATTTGGATGATACGCTGTTAGACAGCAAACTGGCGGTATCGCCCCGGGCGTGTGAAGCCATTCGCCAGGCTATTGCCCAAGGGGTTGTGGTGACCATTGCCACCGGGCGGATGTATCGTTCGGCCTTACCTTATGCCAGACAGCTTGAACTGGACGTACCGCTGATTACCTATAACGGAGCTCTTATTAAATCAAGCTTGTCGGCCGAAATTTTTCTTAACTGCCCGGTTGAACAGGATCTTGCCAGACAGCTCCTGGCGCTTTGCCGGCAAAACAACTGGTATATTCAGAGTTATATCAAGGACCAGTTATTTGTAGAAGCGATTAATCACTATGCTGAGCTTTATTCCCGCGTTGCCGGTGTACCGGCTGTTGCCGTCGGCGACCGCCTGTACGCAGCCGAGGATAGCCCCTCCAAGCTGCTGGTCATGGCGCCGGCAGCAGATATCCCCGGAATTCACCAAGCGCTTAATCATGCTTTTGGTGACAAGCTTAATATTGTTGTTTCCAAACCTACCTATATAGAAATTACTCATCCGCTGGCCAACAAAGGGCGGGCGCTGGCTTTTCTGGCCGATAAATTCGGCATCAAACAAGAGGAGACAATGGCACTTGGCGACAGCGGCAACGATGTCGACATGCTTAAATATGCCGGATGGGGGGTCGCTATGGGCAACGCCAGCGCTGCGGTGAAAGCCACTGCCCGTTTGGAGACATTATCAAATGACGCCGACGGAGTAGCCGAAGCCATAGAAAAGTATGTTCTGGAGTAGTAATGTTAAAAAATTAAATTTATTACATAGCGATCTATAGCAGGAAATTTCCAATATAGTTGAGAATTACCAATAGCAATAGCTTACGAAACAGGAGGTTGATTATGCGGCGTAAAGGCATGAGTATCTTGCTTGTTGAAGACGATGAAGTGGATATTATGAATGTTGAACGAGCCTTTAAACGGATAAATCTAACCAATCCTTTACTCATTGCCCGTGACGGAGAAGAAGCTTTGGCCATGCTGCGAAATCCTGAAAATTTATTGGGTTTGGCAGCGCCAAGCTTGACTTTGCTGGATATTAACATGCCACGGATGAACGGGATTGAGTTTCTGCAGGCAATCAGGCAGGACCCGAATTTGAGGAGTATGACGGTTGTTGTGCTGACAACCTCAAATGAAGAGCGGGATGTTGTGGCCGCATACCAGTTAAATGTTGCCGGTTATATTGTCAAACCGGTCTGCTTTGAGCAATTTGTTGAAACCATGGCTACGCTTGATCATTATTGGACATTGAGCGAAATGCCGTAAGAGGTGATGGAAATGGCGGAAGAGCTCCGGATTTTAATAATTGATGATGACGAGGTTGACCGGATCATGGTCAGGCGGGCGCTCATAGCTGCCCATACGGCAATTTACGTAGATGAGGCGGATACCGGCAATAAGGGACTAAATCAGGCGCAGGCAGGCGGCTATGATTGTATTTTTCTTGATCATTGTCTGCCTGGTGACAACGGGCTGGCCGTACTGTCAGCTATCCGGGCTGCGGGCATCAAAACGCCGGTTGTTATTTTGACAGGCCAGGGCGATGAACAACTGGCTGTCGATTCCATGAAAGCCGGCGCCACCGATTATCTCATAAAAGGCAAGCTAACTGCTGAAAGTTTGTCCCAGTGCCTGCGGGCGGCTATCCGGATCGGACGAGCTGAGGCCATGATTGAATATTTGTCCTATTATGATACAGCTACCGGCTTGCCTAACCGGCTGCTACTCATCGACCGCCTGGTGATGGCGTTGGCCGCCGCTGAACGCAGCCGGGGGCAGATGGGACTTTTGTTTCTCGGGGTCGACCGGTTTAAGCTGGTCAATGATACCCTGGGGCATAATCTGGGTGATAAACTGATCCGGCATGTGGCCAACCGCCTGGGTGTATGCCTGGGGGATCAGGCGGTAGTTACCCGGGTTGGCGGTGATGTGTTTGGGATACTGCTGTCCGATTTATCCGACTCCAAGGCGGCGGCTACCATTGCTGAACGCTTGATTGCAGAAATCAGACAGCCAATTGAGCTTAACGGCTATGTCTGGCATACTTCGGCAAGTATTGGCATTGCCGTATCGCCGGATGACGGCCTGGACGCCAATTTGTTGTTTAAGAACGCCGAGACTGCCATGTACCGGGCCAAAGAGCAGGGCGGGTCGGTGTATCAGTTTTATACCAGAAGCATGAATGAAAAGGTGTTAGAACGCATCCTGCTGGAAAATAGTTTGCGTCAGGCGCTTGGCAAGCAGGAACTGGTGGTATATTATCAGCCGCTTGTTGACGGCCAGACCGGCCGTACAGCCGGCGTCGAGGCGCTGTTACGCTGGCAGCATCCTGAGCGCGGGCTTGTGCCCCCGGGTGACTTCATTCCTTTGGCAGAAGAAACCGGCCTTATTGTACCGATTGGCGAGTGGGTACTCCGAACGGCTTGTGCGCAAAATAAAGCCTGGCAGGATGCTGGTTTACCGCCAATGACCGTTTCCGTCAATTTATCCGGGCGTCAATTTCATCAACCGGATTTTATCGGCCAGATCAACCGGGTGCTTGCGGAAACCGGCTTGGCTCCCGATTATTTGGAATTGGAAATAACCGAAAGCATTGCCCTGGCAGATGTTGATTATACCATTGCCATACTTAAAGAATTGCGGCTAATGGGCATCAATATTGCCATTGACGATTTTGGGACAGGTTATTCTTCGCTCAGCTACCTCAAGCGTTTCCCTATTACAACTTTAAAAGTAGACCGGATTTTCGTTCAGGATGCGGCCCGCGACGCCCAGGATGCGGCCATTATATCCGCCATTATCATTTTAGCTCATAATTTGAATTTAAAAGTCGTTGCCGAAGGGGTGGAAACTGCCGACCAAATGGTGTTTTTGCGGGAACGTTGCTGTAATATAATGCAGGGCTACCTGTTCAGCCGTCCGCTGCCGGCCGTTCAAGTTACTGCCCTGATAGACCGGAGTTGGTAAAAATGTTTGATTTTACCAAAATGTGTCTTGCCAAACGACAGACAAACTGTTAGTATATAATTAATAATATATAACAAGCGAAGACGCTTTTTGTACAGGCTAAGAATTCTGGACAAATGCGTTTTTTTTTATATATGATGATTCCGCATGGATTTGGGGGGAGAAGACATATGATGGTACTTGGAAAGCTGAGAATTGGTGCAAAGATTACCCTGGGTTTTGTAACCATGTTGATTCTGATCATTCTTTTGGGAGGCATTGCCTATGTTTCCCTCAAATCCTTTAGCAAAAATCTGGCGGCGATTGATACTGCCAATCAGCGCCTGCAGCTTGCCATGCAGATTGAAGAAAGCTTTACCAGCGGTGTCGCGGCCACACGGGGCTTTATTGCCTACGGTGACGAAAAATTCGCCAAACAGCAGGATGCCGCCATGAGCAATATTGTCGTTATGGAGCATCAGCTTGTTGACATGGTAGATGAAAACTCCCGCCCGGATATGCAAAAGTTAATTCAACTGACAAGTAAACATGCCGACGGCATTGTAAATGACTTAGCGCCTGTTGTCCGCTCCTATCACAAGCAGCTGGCCGCAGGTAACGCCGAGCAGGCCCAGCAACTCAAGGCGGAAGCCTATGCTATCGCCGGCCGGCTTACCCCTTATTCCGAACAGATTGCCGAAATTCTGGCCAAAGTAGTTAAAGATAATAAAGAGATTGTGGACGAGCGTATTAACGGTTCGTATAGCAATATTGCGCATAGCCTGGGGATCACAGGCGCGGTGGCCGCAGTTGCTGTTGGTATCGGCGCAGGCCTCAGCCTGCTCTTGACCCGGATGATTTGCCGGCCGATTGAGGGAATGGTAGTTGTCGCCAACAACCTGGCGGACGGGGATCTAACCAGACCCATCGCCCGTGTGGCGGACGGTGATGAGCTCGGCAAACTGGCTGTTGCCCTTAATACTATGCAAGGCAGTTTTAAGGAGGCTATCAAAGGCATATTGAGTTCAGCCCGGCAGGTTGGCGCGGCCGCTGATACTATGGCCGGCGTAGTGGAAACCTCGGCCAATACAGCCAGTCAGGTGGATGATTCGGTAGCTCATGTGGCCGCCAATGCCGATCTGCAACTGTCGGCAGCCAATGATGCGCTGGCGGTTGCCAGCCAAATGGCCGCCGGTATACAGCAAATTGCCGCTAACGCCGGTGCAGTAGTCGCTGCATCGCAAAATACGGCAGAGGCCGCGCAGTCCGGCAGCCAGGCGGTCGGCAAGGCGGTTACCCAAATGGAACATATTGAATCGACAGTGCAAGGTCTCGCCGATGTAGTGGCCAAGCTGGGCGGACATTCGCAGCAGATTGGGGATATTGTCAATGCAATTGCGGGAATAGCCAGCCAAACCAACCTATTGGCGCTGAATGCCGCCATTGAAGCTGCCCGGGCCGGTGAGCAGGGACGCGGCTTTGCCGTTGTCGCCGAGGAAGTCCGCAAATTGGCCGAGCAATCCGGTCAATCGGCCAAACAAATTGCCGCGCTGGTGGGAGAAATTCAGTCGCAGACCGGTTTAGCCATCAAGGCGATGGAATCCGGAACCCGTGAAGTAAAGCTGGGAGCCGAGGTTGTACATACGGCCGGTGGTGTTTTCGCGGAGATTTCTGCCCATATTGATAAAATGTCTGACGAAATCCGGGAAATATCAGGCGCCATATCCGAGATGGCAAATGGCAGTCAGCGAATCGTTACGGTGGTAGAATCGTTCGCCGCCAGCAGTAAAGACATCGCCAGCCAGACGCAGCATGTGGCAGCCGCCAGTCAGGAGCAGGCTGCATCCATGCAGGAAGTTGCGGCCGCCGGACAGAGTCTTCAGCAGATGTCCCAGGAACTGCAATTGTCGGTAAGCAAATTCAAGCTATAGCGAAATGGCTTGTATAATCAGTATAATGCTGAATTTTTACAGGAAGGTTATAGCGGCGCTTAGGCAGCGGTTGCCGGATGAAGAACAGTTCCCGCCAAAAATCAGCGGGAACTGTTTTTTGCTTTTTTTCCATTCCTAACCTATAATTAGGGTAGAGTATTGTCGGCATCCTACCTGTAAATTTGTATTGGCCACAATGTGAAGTCAAGGCATAAGGAAATTGAGGTGTATGTTTATGATAGATAACTTTCGTCTGGTAATTATAACTGGCATGTCAGGAGCCGGCAAGTCACAGGTAGTTCGGGCCATGGAGGATTTAGGCTATTTCTGCGTGGATAATTTGCCGCCGATGCTTATTCCTAAATTTGCCGAGTTGTGCGCACAGTCAGGGGGAAAAGTTTCAAAAATCGCTCTGGTGGTCGATATCCGGGGCGGTGAATTCTTCGATGCTTTGGTCCAGGTGCTGGAAGGCATGGAAAAGCAGGGCTTCCTTTATGAAATTCTATTTTTGGAAGCCTCCGATGCCACTATTATCCGCCGTTACAAAGAAACCCGCCGCCGCCATCCCATGGCGCCGCACGGCCGCATCAGCGAGGGTATCAGCCGGGAACGAGACCGCCTTGATCAAATCCGGGGCAGGGCCAATCATATTATTGATACGTCGGGATTGGCGACTGCCGAGCTTCGCGGCAAAATAACGGCTCTGTTCGCTGAAGAACGCGAACATGAACGTATGACTGTCACTGTAGTATCCTTTGGTTTCAAATATGGCATCCCGCTGGATGCCGATATGGTCTTGGATGTCCGCTTTTTACCCAATCCTTTTTATGTCGAGTCACTGCGGCGTAAAAGCGGCAGAGAGGCGTTGGTAGGAGACTACATCTGGAAATGGCCTGTTACCCAGCAATTTATGGAAAAGCTGTCAGGTCTGATTGATTTTTTAATTCCGCATTATGTAAAAGAAGGTAAAAGCCAGCTGATTATTGCCATCGGCTGTACCGGCGGCCTGCACCGTTCGGTGTTTGTTGCTGAGAAGATGTTCGAATATCTTAAAGGCAAGGGCTTTAAGGTTAATGTTGAACACCGGGATATAAAGCACAACGTGATTGAATAAAGCAGATATAGCAAGTGCAGTTAGTACAAGTTCAGAGAAGGTTAGAGATGCCCAGATGCTGCGTCCTGTATGCGATCTTGTCTACATGTGCATTATGCGGCTCGCGATGGGCCGTGACGTAGTCGTACTGGGAGTCCATACTATAACCGTCTCGGGGGTGGGATAAAAGTGCATTTTTTAAAGTGGCTATACCCGGGCATGAAGTTTAAACGCTGGCTGCTGCTATTTTCAGTTGGTGTTATCTTAGTCAGTGTGGGCCTGGCCATTGTGTTTAACTATAAATATATTGGCGTTGTGGAGGAAGCCATCTTCCGTTTGTTTTATATGACGACAGGCAGCTTTTACTATGCCGTTACGACTATCGCCGGCAGTGCCATTATTGCTTTGGGATTAAGTATAATGCTGGCGGCCACAAGGCAGATTATACATTCAGTCATCAGTGTTCTTGTTCCCGAAGGATCTGATAAGCTTGTCGAGATTATTTTTGAAAAGCGCAAGCTGGGCCGTGGGCCGGCTATTGCCGTTATTGGCGGCGGCACAGGGCTCTCGGTTTTACTCCGTGGTATAAAAGGCATTAGCAGTAATTTGACGGCCATTGTTACGGTGGCCGATGACGGCGGTTCATCCGGTCGGCTGCGTGAAGACCTGGGAATTATTCCACCGGGCGATTTAAGGAATTGCCTGGTGGCCTTGGCCGATACCGAACCGCTTATGGAAAAATTATTTCAGCACCGGTTTGGCGGCCATGGTGAGCTGGCCGGCCACAGTTTCGGCAATCTCTTTATTGCGGCCATGACCGAGATTGTCGGCGATGTTGAGCTGGCATTAAAAGAGTCCAGCAAAGTTCTGGCAGTGCGCGGTCAGGTATTGCCTTCCTCAACCGAGCGGGTGCAGCTTGTGGCCGAAATGGCCGACGGCACCCAGGTGAACGGCGAGTCCCAGATTCCTCTGGCCGGCAAACGGATTAAAAAGGTGTCTATTAAGCCGGCGGAGGTAGCACCCGTCAAAGGGGCCGTGGACGCCATCCGGGAGGCGGACGCCTGTATTCTGGGTCCCGGCAGTCTGTACACCAGTGTTATTCCTAATTTATTAGTCAAGGGCATTGCCGAGGCGCTGCATGAGAGCGATGCCGTCAAAATTTATATTTGTAATGTCATGACCCAACCGGGCGAGACAGATGGGTATACGGCTTCCGACCATATCAAAGCCATCCTTGATCATGCCGGTCCCGGCAGCATCGATATTGCCGTTATTAATGTTCAGGATGTCGCGCCGGAACTGCGCGACATCTACGCCGGGCAGGGCGCTTATCCTGTCGAGCCGGATATTGAAGCAATCGAGGCGCTGGGGGTTAAAGTAATAAAAGCCAACCTGATCAGTGAAACCAATCTGGTGCGCCATGATCCGGTGAGGCTGTCCAAAACCATTATGTCCATGGTCTACGATTTAAGAATTAATTCTGACCGGATGCGGCTTTTGGATTATTACATCATGTCGGAGAGCATTAAAAAACTAAAGGACTGACGACATTGTCATTTTCAACTGAAGTAAAGAATGAGCTGGCTCGTGTAAGCGGCGAGAATAACTGTTGTTATGGTGCCGAACTGGCGGCGCTGATCCGGATGGGGGGCGCAATGTCCATCGGCGGCAACGCTACGTTAGGCATCAATTTCAGCAGTGAAAATGCGGCTGTTACCAGGAAGGTACTCAGCCTGATAAAACGCTATTCCAATGTAAAAACCGAAGTCATGGTAACCAGAGGGCGGCGGCTCAAAAAAAATAATACCTATCATGTGCGGGTGGTACCGTCACCCGGAGTTAATGAATTGTTGGCGGCCCTGGGGATAATGCGGGGAGACGGCCTTAATGTCCAGTCTGACAGTGCTATTTTGCGTAAAGCATGCTGTCGCAGGGCGTACCTGCGCGGCGCATTTCTGGGGGCCGGCTCGGTTAACCGTCCGGAAGGCTCCTATCATCTGGAGTTGGTGACAGGGAATGCCGAACTGGCCAAGTCGCTGGTGAAAATCATGAAATCGCTTAGTTTGCCTGGCCGTCTGACAGACCGTAAAGACGATTATATCATATATCTGAAAGACGGTAATGCCATAACCGCTTTTCTGCAAATTATCGGCGCCCATAACGCCTTACTGACTTTTGAGAACGTGCGGGTGGTCAAAGGCATGCGCAATCAGGTCAACCGCCTGGTTAACTGTGAAACCGCTAATTTGCAAAAAACCGTTAACGCAGCTGTACGGCAGGTAGAAAGCATCCGGCTTATTGCCCAAAAACTGGGACTGGACAAACTCCCGGCGCCCCTCCGGGAGGTGGCCGAGACCAGACTGGCCTATCCGGAGGCTACCTTGTCCGAATTAGTAGAGGCCCTGGAAGGCAGGGTCGGCAAATCCGGTATTAATCACCGCCTGCGCAAGCTGGGGGAGATAGCCCAGTCGCTCGATAATGAGCCGCCGGCACCGGAGATAGATAAAAATGAGTAAAATGGTAAAAGGTATTCTCGTAATTATTGGCT
Source organism: Sporomusa aerivorans (assembly GCF_041428895.1). Taxonomy (NCBI): domain Bacteria; kingdom Bacillati; phylum Bacillota; class Negativicutes; order Selenomonadales; family Sporomusaceae; genus Sporomusa; species Sporomusa aerivorans. The sequence continues at coordinate 4,648,063 of NZ_CP156926.1, read as the reverse complement.
TGTTTATTTTCTGGCTGCTGGCGCCGGGAACCGGAGTACCCATCCTGGCGTATCACCAGGTTGATAATTTGCCGGAAGTGTATAGTATTGACCCCGACGAATTTGAACAGCAGATGCAATACCTAAGCAGCCACGGCTATACTGCCGTTTCACTGGCTGATATGCTTGCGGCCGCACAGGGGGGAAGTCCACTGCCTGACAAGCCTGTCATTATTTCGTTTGATGACGGTTATGCCGATAATTATCTTACCGCTTTGCCGATTATGAAAAAGTACGGCCTGAGAGGCACTGTGTTTGTGATTGCCGGACAGGTCGGACAGAGCGGCTATTTGACCTGGGAGCAGATTCGCGCCATGCAAGTAAGCGGCACCGAAATCGGGTCGCATACCTTCAGTCATGTGGCATTAAGTGAGCTCGCCCAGCCGCAAATGCTGGACGAGCTTATGCGTTCGAAGCAAACGCTGGAGACAAATTTAGGCCGACCGGTTGAATTTTTGGCTTATCCTTTTGGTCAATATAATCCGGACACCATTACTGCGGCCAAACAGGCGGGCTACAGGGGAGCCTGTACCGGGCTGCCGGGCCTGGGCACAGGCTCTGGCGACGTTTACCAACTGAAACGGGTCAATATACCCCGGCCCAAATACGGCTTGTGGGAATTTCGCCTGCGGCTCTTACGGGCACACCTGCTTGCCAGATTGTCTTTGTGATGCCGAGCCCCTGCAGGCGATAGCCCGATCATAGTGCGGGCGTATTTTTTTGTCCGGAAAATAACTTGCTGCCAGGATGAACGGCGCAACAGCTGCCGTTTTGCCAAGGCTCGGTGCAAGCCGTATTTTCTTTGTAAAGTCTTCCTGATGGTTGCTGGTCTGCTGATAGTCTGTTATAATCCTGGTAGGTGGCCAACCATTGTTAGGAGGTATGCTTTTGTTTAATTGGCTTCGTCATGTAAGTGCGGCAGTTGTTGCTACAGCTATTGTCAGTGTTGCGGCCTATCCTGGACTGGCACAGGCCAAGCCGGCTTTTCCGGCCAAGGCCGATTTGTATAATGTTACTGAATTGCCGGTTACCATCACGGAACAGGGCGGTCAGCTCCTGTTATCGGACAGCCCGGAAATGGTGCCTGCCGACGGCATCATGTATCAGGATACGGTAAGCGGCGATACCCGCCTCTTTTTTCATCACGTAAATGCGACCAAGGAGCCCAAGAAAATTGTAGTATTATTAACCAATAGTTCTGATCAGGCGACTGATATTATTATCAGCAAATACGGACTGGGCGGTCCGGGACTGGATTATCTTGCTGTCGGCAAAGTAGCCCAAATGAATTATTTAAAGCATGAGGAAGTCGAGCTTGTCGAGGTTCCGGCCGGGGGCACAGCCCTGTTGGAGCCGGTGCTTAATGATATTGTGGTAGCACCGGACGAACTGGTTAACGGTATTTATGATTTCCAGAGCAAAATTCCGGTTAAAGTTACGGTAATGATGCTGCCGGTTGATGCCAGCCCGGCGGAATTTGCCGCCAAAGCAGCGGTTTTGCCAACCGATAGCCAGCGTCTTAGAGGTACGTTCCCCGGAAAAGACCGGCTGGTTGTTCCCAGTGAGGTCTACAATGCGTCGGAAAATGGCCTTGTGGGTATTACCCTGGCAGATCACAAACTGGATGCCTTTGTTGCCGGGATTGACGCGACCGACGGATCCCAAACCCTAAACTACGGCAACTATGGTGTTGTGTACAAGCTGTTTATTCCTACAGCCTTCGAGCAGAAGTATGCTGTTTACTTAAATCCCCGCGGCGGGGAGTATGCCGGAGGTATGAATGTCAAGTACCGCCGGCAGGAACTGGCGACACTGGATACCCCTGCCGATAAACTTTTTTTTGGCGTAAAAACAGTTACTGACGTAACTCATCTTGGCGATTATTCCGGCGGTGAGTCTCTCTGGCTGACCTTCTCCCCGCCCGGCGCTTCCAACTTGCCGGTAAAAATTCTGCTGGCTCCGGCGGCGAAACCGAAATAAAGTACACCAGCCTTCAGGCGGGAGCTATCCTGTCTGAAGGCTGGCTGTCCTTATCCGGGATATTAGCCGCTCTTGACGTATACTTCCAAAGACGGGACTCTTTAAGCGGATTGGTACCGGGATAATCAGCCGTTCCCTGTGTGTCGGCGGCAATCTCGCCTTTGCCTATTGATTCCTGACTGCAAACAGGCTACAATAATAGAGTAGCAATAGATTACATATTTGCGTAGGCAAGGAGGGAATTATCCTATGAAAAAACATGTTGTGACTATCAATAAAGCATCACTCGCTCAAACAGTTCACACTGGCGGCTGCGGAGAATGCCAGGCTTCCTGCCAATCGGCATGCAAAACTTCCTGTACTGTCGGCAATCAGGTTTGCCAGAAATAAGCAGGAAAAAATGCCCCTTGCCACCAAGGGGCTCCATTTTTTTGAGGCTGCTTAGAAATGCCCTTCTGTTGATGAGCGTTTCTAAGCAGCCTCAAAACAAGAAAGGAATCAATTCGTAATGCAAGTTCATAAGTTTATTCTAAACGGCCTGTATATTGTTCTTGACATCAATAGCGGCGCCGTGCACATTGTTGATAATTTAGTATACGATATAATGGATATTTTTAACGGTGCTAATGATGACGAGGTCATCGCCGCACTTAAGGATAAATACCCTGCTCAGAATATTACCGAAGCGCTGCAGGAACTGAAAGAGCTTGTTAGCGCAGGGCAACTGTTATCCCCTGAGTTATCGGTGCCTTTATCCCTTAGTCAAAAGCCGCTGGTTAAGTCCCTGTGCCTGCATGTCGCCCACGACTGTAATCTGCGCTGCGGCTATTGCTTTGCCGGTACGGGTGACTTCGGCCATAGCCGTGGGCTGATGCCTAAAGCCATCGGTGAACGGGCTGTTGATTTTATTATTGAAAACAGTGGTCCGCGCCGCAATTGCGAGCTGGACTTTTTTGGCGGCGAACCACTTTTGAATATGGATACCGTTAAGCACGTTGTCAGTTATGTACGGCGGCGGGAAGCCGAAACCGGCAAAGTCTTCAAGCTGACGCTGACTACTAACGCCGTGCTATTAACCGACGAGATTATTAACTACCTGAATGAAAACAATATTAGCCTGGTGCTCAGCCTTGACGGCAGACCGGAAGTACACGACCGCATGCGGCCTAATGCCGCCGGCCGCGGCAGTTATGCCGATGCCGTCACCCGGTCAGAGAAGCTTGTTGCCAGCCGCAGCGGGCAGAATTACTATTTGCGCGGCACCTTTACAGCCTATAACCTTGATTTTGCCGCCGATGTGCTGTCGATGGCCGATCAAGGGTTTAAACAGCTGTCGGTGGAACCGGTTGTGGCCAAAGATGCCGATTATGCCTTAACTGAAGCTCATCTGCCGGAATTATTCCGCCAGTACGAACTCTTGGCGGAGGAATATCTGGCCCGCAAGTTAAGCGGCAATGGCTTTGAGTTTTTCCACTTTAACCTTGATTTGAGCAATGGTCCCTGTGTTGCCAAACGCCTAAGCGGCTGCGGCGCCGGTCACGAATATTTTGCCGTCACGCCGGACGGCGATTTGTATCCCTGTCATCAATTTGTCGGGCGGGATGAGTATAAACTTGGCAATGTATACGACGGTGTCCTCAACCAGGAAATGCCGGCTAAATTCCGTCAGGCCCATGTTCTCAACAAGCCAGCCTGCCGGGAATGCTGGGCCAGGTTCTATTGCAGCGGCGGCTGTCATGCCAACGCCGATTTATTCCACAACGATTTGCACCAGCCCTATGAGCTGGGATGTGAACTGCAGAAAAAACGGCTGGAGTGCGCCATCATGATTCAGGCTAAGCTGGCCATGTCTCAGGAAAAATAGCCGCTTTCAGCCGGATAGTGTCGAGCTTACTTCTACGCCAAGGAGTATATTATGGCTTATGAAGCAGTCCGGATCCACATAACTGGCGTTGTCCAGGGGGTGGGATTCCGCCCCTATGTTTATAATCTGGCGATGAGGCATAAGGTCAGTGGCTGGGTTGCCAACGACGGCAGCGGGGTAGAACTGGTAGCAGAGGGGTGGCAGGCGGCTGTTGACGGTTTTGTGGCGGCTATCAGGCAACAGGCGCCACCGCTGGCTGTCATTGAATCGCTTACCGTCACTCCCTGCGAACCGGGCAATTATGCCGGCTTTCAGATCAGGACAAGCGTAACCGGTCAGGCAAAGACGGCGCTTATTTCACCAGATGTTGCCACTTGCGCGCACTGCCGCGGGGAACTCCTGGAACCGACCGACAGGCGCTACCGGTACCCTTTCATTAATTGTACAAATTGCGGCCCGCGTTATACCATTATTCAGGACATTCCCTATGACCGGCGGAAAACCACCATGCGGGAATTTGCCATGTGCCCGGCCTGTCAGGCCGAGTATGACGACCCGGCCAGCCGCCGCTTCCACGCGCAGCCAAATGCCTGTCCGGTCTGTGGGCCGGCATATGTGTTGCTGGACAGGGAAGGCCGGGAACTTAAGCCCCAAGGGCAGGATCCGCCGGCAATGGCCGCCCGGTTGATAGCCCAAGGTTCGATACTGGCTATCAAAGGTCTGGGCGGTTATCATCTGGCCGTAAATGCCAGGGACGAGGCGGCAGTAGCACACCTTAGGCAACGGAAGGTCCGCGAGGACAAGCCGTTTGCCGTTATGGCCGGCAGCCTGGCAGCCATACAGAAACATTGTCTGGCTTCGGCGGCGGAGGTAGAGCTGCTGACCAGTGCAGCCGGTCCGATTGTGCTTTTAGCCAAGGGAGCGTGCTATGACCTTGCCAGCAGCATAGCCCCGGGCAATCCTTATATTGGGGTGATGCTGCCGTATGCGCCGGTGCATTACCTGCTGCTTAAGGCCGAGGATGTCTGGGTTATGACCAGCGGTAACCTTGCTGATGAGCCTATTGCGTATCAGGATGAGGACGCCCGCCGGCGGCTTAGTGCCATTGCCGACTACTATCTGATTCATAACCGTGCCATCCATTGCCGGGCCGACGATTCGGTAATCCGCATTGTCCAGGATAAACCTTACTTTATCCGGCGCAGCCGGGGCTATGTTCCGGCGCCCGTTAATCTGTCCCGCGAACTGCCGGCTGTACTGGCGGTAGGCGCCGAACTGAAGAATACTTTTTGCTTAATCCGTGGCCGGCAGGCCTTTCTGAGCAGTCATACCGGCGACCTGGAGAATTTGCCAACCTACCAGTCGTATCTGGCAGCCATCGAGCATTTAAAAAATTTGCTTGCCGTAACGCCGGAAGTTGTCGCTTATGACCTGCATCCTGAATATTTGTCAACAAAGTATGCGGTTGCGCTGGCTTTGCCGGGCGTGCCCGTCCAGCACCATCATGCCCATATTGCGGCTGTTATGGCGGAACATCATCTAACCGGCCCGGTTATCGGTCTGGCTTTTGACGGTACAGGCTACGGTCCGGACGGTTCGTTATGGGGCGGCGAATTTTTGGTGGCTGATCTGAGGCAATACCGGCGGGCGGGGCATTTGGCATATATGCCGCTGCCGGGCGGGGCCAAGGCCATCCGGGAACCGTGGCGGCTGGCTGTCTGTCTGCTGAAGGAATTATACGGACAGGACTTTGCGGCGCTCGATATACCGCTTACCCGTAATCTGCCGCCAGGCTGGGAGCTGGTGCTGGCCGCTGCGGAAAAAGGTATCAATACGCCTCAGACCTCAGGCGCCGGCCGGCTGTTTGACGCCGTCGCCGCCTTACTGGGTATCAGGCTGCAGATCAACTATGAGGGGCAGGCTGCGGTTGAACTGGAGTTAGCCGCCAGAGGCTTTCGCGGTCAGGTGCTGCCCTATGCCATTCAGGAAAGCAATGGCCTGCTGGTGTTTGATTATAAGCCGTTGGTAATGACTATCTGTCAGGGCATCAGACGGGGTATTGCCTGTGGACAGTTAGCCGCCGATTTTCATACTACCCTGGCGGCGGCCACATGTGAGATAACGCTGAGAATAAGCCGGGTCACCGGCCTTAAGTCAGTAGCCCTAAGCGGCGGCGTGTTTCAGAATATAACCCTGTTAACCCAAATTATCGGAATGCTCGGGCAATACGATTTTTCCTTATATCTGCACCGGCAGTCGCCGCCCAATGACGGCGGTTTGGCCCTTGGCCAGGCAGTTATTGCCGGGGAAAGGAGCAATTAAGTATGTGTTTAGCCGTTCCTGCCAAAATAGTCGAGCGTAATGACTGGATGGCTACCGTGGATGTCAGCGGGGTAACCCGCCAGGTGAGCCTTATGCTGCTTCCTGAAGCTGTTGCCGGTGATTATGTACTGGTTCATGCCGGCTTTGCCATTCAGTCCATTGACGAGGAAGAAGCGCTCCGTACCCTGGAGCTGTTTAAGGAGCTTGAGCAATATGCGCCTGAACGCTGAGGAAACAGCTCGCGCCGCGCGGTCATTAACTGAGGGGATTGGCAGGCTGGCAAGCCGCCCGGTACGTATTATGGAGGTTTGCGGTACTCATACGGTCGCCATTTTCCGCAACGGTATCCGCCAGTTGCTGCCGGAATCGGTTGAACTGGTAAGCGGGCCCGGTTGTCCGGTGTGTGTAACTCCCAACGAGTATCTTGACACCGCTATAGCATATAGCTCCTGTCCGGATATCATTATCACCACCTTTGGCGATATGCTGAAAGTGCCGGGGTCCAGCTCTACGCTGCTGGCCCGGAAAGCGCAGGGCGCTGCCATCCGCGTTGTTTATTCGCCTTTGGAAAGCCTGGATATTGCCCGGGAAAACCCGGATAAAAAAGTAATCTTTCTGGCAGTGGGTTTTGAGACAACGGCGCCAACTGCGGCTGCAACCATATTGCAGGCCGAGCAGCTAGGAATTGACAACTTTTTTGTTTTATCGGCCCATAAGCTGGTGCCGCCGGCACTACGGGCCATTTTGACGGCAGAGGACATTAACGTGGACGGCTTTTTGCTGCCCGGTCATACGACGGCAATCAGCGGGCTTGCCCCATACCGCTTTCTTGCTGAGGAATACCGGGTTCCGGCTGTTGTTACCGGCTTTGAGGCGCTGGATATCCTGCAGGGCATCTATCTGCTATTGGAACAAATTGCCGCAGGCAAAGCGGCACTGGAGAACCAGTACAGCCGGGTTGTCAAACCGGAAGGCAATCCTGCGGCGGTCGCCATTCTCGATAAGATATACCAGCCGGCGGCTGCTGCCTGGCGGGGTTTTGGCGTAATTGACGGTTCCGGGCTGGAATTAACCCTGGCCTACAAACGGTTTTCCGCCCAGGACATGCTGCCCTTAAGCGGGGTTATTACCCGGGAACCGGCGGGGTGCCGCTGCGGCGAAGTGTTGCGCGGGCGCATAGTTCCGGCCGAATGCCCGCAGTTTGGTTTGAACTGTACACCGGAAAAGCCGGTGGGGGCCTGCATGGTGTCGGTGGAAGGGGCCTGTGCCGCCTGGTACAAATACGGCCAAGGACGGTGGAGTTATGTATAAAGCACCGGAGCGCATACTGTTGGGACATGGCAGCGGCGGCCGCCTGAGCCATGATCTTATTAAGCATTTTATCCTGCCGGCCTTTGCCAATCCGGTCCTGTCAGAACTGCACGACGGCGCCCGGCTGACGATTGACGGCGCCCGGCTGGCATTCAGCACCGACAGCTATGTTGTTAAACCACGGTTTTTCCCTGGCGGTGATATTGGCAAACTGGCCGTTTGCGGCACGGTAAATGATTTGGCCATGTGCGGAGCAGAGCCGCTTTACCTTAGTGCCGGCTTTATAGTGGAAGAGGGTTTGCCGGCAGGTGAGCTGCAGCAGATTATTGCATCAATGCAGTCGGCGGCGCTGGCTGCCGGAGTAGCAATCGTTACCGGTGATACCAAAGTGGTGGAAAAAGGGGCAGTAGACGGCCTCTACATTAATACGGCCGGTATTGGCCGTATATTACCGGGCGTTGACATTGATGCCCGGCGGGTTAAACCTGGCCAGACCGTAATTGTCAGCGGTTATCTTGGCGATCATGCGATTGCCGTTATGAGCGAGCGGCACGGGCTTACACTGCCGGCGCAAATTGTCAGTGACTGCGCCCCGCTTAACAAGCTTGTCCGGGAACTGCTGACCGCTGTGCCTGCTGCGGTTACCATGCTGCGTGATCCCACCCGCGGCGGGCTGGCGACCACGCTTAATGAAATTGCGGCAGATGCCGGTGTAGGTATTATCCTGGAGGAAAATGCCGTCCCGGTCCGGCCTGAAGTGCAGGCTGTATGTGAAATATTGGGGTTTGATCCTTTGTATCTTGCCAATGAAGGAAAAGTAATTGTTATTGTCGAAAAAGAGTATAATGAGCAGGTTTTGGCGATCATGCGACAAAATGCGCTTGCCGGTTCGGCTTGTATCATTGGTACGGTCACGGAAAAACCGCCCGGGCAGGTGGCGTTAAAAACCATGGTGGGCGGTTTGCGCCTGGTAGATATGTTAGCAGGTGAGCAGTTGCCTCGGATATGTTGACATATTTTCAGAAAATTGTCATAGCATTATATAAAGTAAACTTATCTTCAGTTGGGGTTAATCCCGACTGAGGTTAGCTGCCCTTATCCGGTGATTTAGCCGCTCGCTTGCGCCCGTAGCGGTATAGCTCTCAGTTGCGGGAAGCAAAAGTCATAGAGCGAGCGGGTTGGTCACCGGATAGAAAAAAACAGGCAAGCCTAGGGGGAGGTAAAGCGATGCAATTGGATTATGGACTTAAGCTGGAAACCACCCAAAAGTTAATAATGACTCCCCAATTGCGTCAGGCGATTGCTATTCTTCAGTTGCCGGCTACTGATCTAGCGGCACTGGTGGAAAAAGAATTGCTCGAGAACCCGGTATTGGAACCTGACGCTAGTGACGGTGGGGAAGAACCGACTATGCAGGAGGCTGAACCACTCAAGCTGGAAGGAGACAACCAACCCGAAGCCGACGGCTGGATTGAGTATTTGTGCAACGGTATGCAGACTACCTCCGGTATCCAGTCCGGCGGGACCGAAGAGACTAAGCGGCGGGAAATCGCCGATACCGAGGCTGTCTCTTTACAAAATTACCTGGAAATGCAACTTCACTTTGCCGTCTTAAATGCCACTCACCTGACCGTTGGCAAATATCTGATTGGCTGTATTGACGACAATGGGTATTTATGTTGTACGCCAGCCGAAGTTGCCACCCAATTAGGCGTGGCGGAAAAGACAGTACTGGATGTCCTTACCATCATCCAAACCTTCGATCCGCTCGGGGTAGGGGCCGGTAATCTCCAGGAATGTCTGCTTATTCAACTGGAAAGCAAGGAACTGGATTATGACAGTCAGATATATGATCTGACCGTGGCGGTCATCAGGGACCATCTTGATCAGGTGGCTTCCGGCCGGTACAAACAAATCGCCGATAAGCAGCATTGCTCGCTCCATGAAGTCCAACAGGCCGTAGACATCATCCGCACGCTGGACCCTAAGCCGGGACGGGCTTTTGGCGGCGGCCAGCCGGGATATATAGTGCCTGACGTCACGATAGAGCGATTAAACAGCGGCTATGTTATTCATATTAATGACAGCCATGTGCCGCAGTTAGCCATAAATCCGTATTACCGGGAAGTGGTCCGGGAGGCTGACAGCGATGCCAGAAAGTATGTGGAGGGGCGTATCAATGCCGCTGTCTGGCTTATTAAAAGTATCGAACAGCGCCGCCGGACCTTATATAATGTAACCGAGGCTATCATTAGCCTGCAGAGGGCGTTTTTTGACCATGGGCCCAAGTTTCTAAGGCCGCTTACCATGAAAAAGGTAGCAGAGCAGATTGGTGTTCATGAGTCCACAGTAAGCCGGGCTACGGCCAACAAATATGTAGCAACTCCTCATGGGTTATTGGGTATGAACACTTTTTTCAGTTCGGGTGTACAAAGCGCCGGCGGTGAGGATGTTTCGGCAAGCAGGGTCAAACAGGAAATGAAGGAACTTGTGTCTGCCGAAGATGCAACCCAGCCCTTGAGCGACCAGGCGCTAAGCGACCTCTTGAACGGCAAGGGAATTATGATTTCGCGGCGAACGGTCGCCAAATACCGGGAAGAATTGGGAATTGCAGCATCAAGTAAACGGAAAAGACATTGATTTTAAGTTTAGAGATCTCCTGATTGTATATACTTTTAGCGAGGTCTCTTTTTGTTTGTCCTGACAGAAAGTATAGCTTCCGTCGGATAAGGAAACATTGGCTGTAAGCTTTTGCCAAAAGATTGGCGTAAAGTATTTGTAATTTGACATAAAATGCCAAAAAAATCGTATATTTACTAGAGGTATATCGGCACAGATGGCGAATATGAAACAAGAATATTATTCCAAAGGCGGTGAGTGTCTGATGACTCAACAGAGTTTTTTTAAATTACTATGTAACGGTAATGTCATACCTGCACCGCGCAATTATGAAGATTTCAAATACGCGCTGGAGCATTCCGCCAGTCCCAGTGTCAGCCTGCTGTTTGGTGACATTAATATTTTACCTGAACTGTTAGAGCAGGCCCGCGCATATAAGAAACGGGCGCTGGTGCATTTGGATTTATTGGGCGGGGTAGGGAAGGACAAAGCCGGGATTGTTTTTTTGGCCCGCATGGGTGTGGCAGCCGTTATCACTACCAAACCCCAGCTTGGCAAAATAGCGCGTGAATCAGGTATGCTGGTTATTCACCGCCTGTTTTTGATGGATTCGGAGGCCATTAAGACTGGAGTCAACCTGCTGAAAAGTTACAAACCGGATGCGCTTGAACTGCTGCCGGCCTCTGTGCCGTCCAGTGTAGTTGCTGAATTGGCAGATATGACCGGATTGCCTATTTTAGGCGGCGGCCTTATGCACACCCGTGAGGATATCGAACAGGCCATTAGAAGCGGGTTGAGTGCCGTAAGTGCCAGTAAACGTGAACTTTGGTAGCTTAGTCCACCAAGGGTGGAATATGTGAAAATAATAATTTTTAGAATTATCAAAAATAAGCAGGAATTCACCGCCCGGAAGAGAATATATATGAACTAGAAGAATAAAGGGACAGAGATAAAGAAAAGTCCGAATTTTCGCCTGAGCAAAGGTTTGTTGTTTTGGGGTTAATTTTGGCTTTGTTTTTTTATGTCTCAGAGGAGGGAAGGGGAGCAGCAAGGGCGAGATGTTTGACAAATGCTGTGTCAGGAAGTAATGCTTTATAAATTAATAGGAGGTATTATTTATGACTAATTTGTTTGGCGAATTTTTTGGTACGATGATCCTTTTGACATTTGGCTGCGGTGTTGTAGCTAACGTAGTCTTAGCACGTTCTAGAGCCAATGGCGGCGGCTGGATTGTAATTACCGCAGGGTGGGCATTTGCAGTTATGCTGGGAGTATTTGCTGCGCTTGCCACAGGGGCCCCTCAGACAGATCTCAATCCGGCAGTTACTCTTTTCAAAATGTATGCAGGTGTATACAGTGTCCCTCATGCTATTGCCACTATGGGCGTCCAATTGCTTGGCGGTATTGCCGGCGGTGTTATTACCTGGCTGGTTTACCTCCCGCATTGGGAAATTACTGAAGACAAAGGTACGAAACTGGCTGTATTCTCTACTGCGCCTATCGTTCGCAAATTCGGGCCGGCTCTGCTGTGTGAAGCATTGGCAACCTGCTTCTTACTGATCGCTTTCTACACTATCGGCAGTAAAGCGGTACAAGGTACTACTGGTTTCCCAACTGGTTTTGGTGTTTACATTACTGCAATGGTAATTTGGGCGGTTGGCTTGAGCCTCGGCGGCCCCACCGGTTATGCGTTGAATCCTGCTCGTGACCTAGGGCCCCGTATTGCTCATGCTATTCTGCCGATTGCTGGTAAAGGTGATTCCGACTGGTCTTATTCCTGGGTTCCGGTAGTTGGCCCGATGATTGGCGCGACTCTTGCCTTCGTGATTTGCAGAGCTCTTGCTTTGGTTTAACTTCCGGATTGTTGTAAGTAAGCTTAATTGTTTATATAGTCTTTTAGAGGCAATTGAGGCCTGGGCCTTAAAATGCAAAAAAAAGGAGTTGCTGTCATGACCAAAAAGTATGTACTTGCGCTTGACCAAGGAACAACCAGTTCACGGGCCATCGTGTTCGACTCAGAGTCCAATATTGTTGCAGTTGCCCAAAAGGAGTTCACACAAATTTTCCCTAAGCCAGGTTGGGTAGAGCACAATGCCGATGAAATCTGGAGCTCACAAATCGGTGTTGCTGCTGAAGCTGTGGCTAAAGCAGGCATCAGTGCAGCTGACGTTGCCGCCATCGGTATTACCAACCAACGTGAGACCACTGTGGTTTGGGACAAAACAACAGGCAAACCGGTATATAACGCTATTGTCTGGCAGTCCCGCCAAACCATGGACATCTGCAACGACTTGAAAGCCAAAGGACTGGAAGACACTTTCCGCAAAAAGACGGGTCTGGTAGTTGACGCTTATTTCTCCGGCACCAAGGTAAAATGGATTCTCGATAACGTAGAAGGCGCCCGCGCCAAAGCGGAAAAGGGCGAGCTGCTGTTCGGCACCATTGATACCTGGCTTATCTGGAAACTGTCAGGCGGCAAAGTGCATGTCACTGACTATTCCAACGCTTCCCGGACGTTGATGTATAACATCCGGGAACTCAAATGGGATGAAGAACTCCTGGCGGCCTTAACCGTGCCAGCCTCTATGCTGCCGGTAGTCCGTCCATCCAGTGAAGTATACGGCAACACCGATCCGACTGTGTTCCTGGGCGCGACTGTGCCGATCGCCGGCGCCGCCGGTGACCAGCAGTCCGCACTGTTCGGTCAGACTTGCTTTAAGCCGGGTATGGCCAAGAATACCTATGGTACCGGTTGCTTTATGCTCATGAACACCGGTTCCGAGGTATACGAATCCCAAAACGGCTTATTGACCACCATTGCCTGGGGGATTGAGGGTAAAGTCGAATATGCGCTGGAAGGCAGTATTTTCGTGGCCGGTTCCGCCGTACAGTGGCTGCGTGACGGCCTCAAACTGATTGACGCCGCTCCTGATTCCGAGTATATTGCCGGCAAGGTTAGCGATTCCGAAGGCGTGTATGTTGTTCCGGCCTTTGTTGGCCTGGGCGCTCCCTATTGGAACATGACTGCCCGCGGCGCGATTCTTGGCCTGACCCGTGGCACAACCAAAGCGCATGTTGTCCGGGCAACGCTGGATTCCATGGCGTATCAAACCAAAGACGTGCTGAGCGCAATGGAAGCCGATTCAGCTATTAAACTGCAAGCGCTGAAAGTTGACGGCGGCGCTGTTGTCAATAATATTCTCATGCAGTTCCAGGCCGATATCCTTGGCGTGCCTGTTGACCGTCCGCAGGTTACCGAGACGACGGCTTTGGGGGCAGCCTACCTTGCCGGTTTGGCTGTAGGCGTCTGGAGCAATAAAGAAGATCTCGTTAAGAATTGGAAACTTGACAACCGCTTCGAGCCGCAAATGGCAAGCGAACAAAGCGCTAAACTTTATAAAGGCTGGCAGAAGGCCGTCAAGCGCTCAATGGATTGGGAAGACTAAACAACACCACCTGACAATGTTTATACACCGGACTTAGAGATAAAGAGAAGTCCTTCTTGCGCCAGTTAGCGGCCCAAGGGGACTTCTCTATCCTTTTTTACCCTAATTTTGGAGTCAAGCCAGACTCCCAGAAGGAGTTTTACAATATGCAAGCTACTGTTCTTATCATCGGCGGCGGGGCCACCGGGGTTGGTATTCTCCGGGACCTGGCCATGCGCGGTGTAAAAGCCATTCTAGTAGAACAAAAAGACCTCGCTTATGGTACCAGTTCCCGGTTCCATGGCCTGCTGCACAGCGGCGGCCGGTATGCTGTGAAAGATGCTGAGTCTGCGCAGGAATGTATTGAAGAAAACATGATTCTCCGTAAGATTGCCCGGCATGCCGTCGAAGAAACCGAAGGTTTGTTCGTGCGTTTGCCGGAAGATGACGAACAATTTGAGGCAGCCTGGGTGGCGGCCTGTGCTAAAGTCGGTATACCGGCCACTCCCCTGACACCGGCCGAAGCCGTGCGGCTCGAGCCGCAGCTTACCAGCCGGCTGGTTTCCGCTTATCGTGTGCCGGATTCCGCCATCGACGGTTTCCGTCTGGTCTGGCAGAATGTCATGTCAGCCCGGCGGTTCGGCGGGCAGGCATTAACATATACAGAAGTGATTGCTATTGAACATGTAAACAACCAGGTAGTGGGAGTTAAGGTCAGAAACACGCTTACCGGCGAGACCCGCTCAATTGCCTGCGATTATATTGTCAACGCCGCAGGCTCCTGGGTCGGCCAGGTTGCGCACTTGGCCGGAATTGACGTGCACGTTCAGCCCGACAGAGGGGTGCTGATTGCCTTCAACCACCGTTTTACCAGCCGGGTAGTTAACAGGCTGCGGCCGCCGTCTGACGGCGATATCTTTGTGCCCCACGGCTCGATTACTATTTTAGGTACAACGTCCTCGCCCGCCTCACGGCCGGATGACACGATTCCGCGCACAGCCGAGGTAACTCAGCTGCTTAAAATCGGCCAGCCCTTATTTGAGGACATCTACAATTACCGTATTCTTCGCACCTTTGCCGGAACCCGGCCGCTGTACAGCGCTGATCCAAGCGCGGCCGGCCGCGCGGCATCCCGGAACTTTACCATTATTGATCACGAACAAGACGGCCTGAAAGGGATGGCGACAATTGTTGGCGGCAAACTCACCACCTACCGGCTGATGGCCGAGAAGATGGCTGACAAAGTATGCGCCAAACTGGGGGTTACGGCTGAATGCCGGACTGCGGCTGAACCCTTGCTTGAAGAGGCGCCGGCTGCCGTTATCCAGGGGGCAAAGCGTTTCTTTCCGGCCTACAGTGTTAATCAGGCCGTATCCCGCCTTGGCCCCAAACTGACCGAAGTCGTCAAAGCCATGGAGGCCAGTCCGGCTAAACGACAGCTCTTATGCGAGTGTGAAATGGTGACGCTGGCCGAGGTGGAAGCCATGGCGGCCGACGAAACCAGTCACAGCCTGGAGGATGTCCGCCGTAAGACCCGCATGGGCATGGGCACCTGCCAGGGAGCCTTTTGTGGTTTCCGCAGCGTAGGCGTGGCGGCGACCAATGAACTCATTACCAGTAAGGATGCGCCCGGACTTATCGAAGATTTCTTAGAGGCGCGCTGGAACGGTATCCGGCCGGTGCTTTGGGGTAATCAGTTGCGCGAAGCCGAACTGATGCGAGGCATTTATGCGGCCGCATTAAACATAGATGGAGCGGTTAAACATGAGAACAAGTGATGTTATTGTAATTGGCGGCGGACTTGCCGGCCTGACAGCAGCTATAACAGCGGCCGGACGGGGCAAAAAAGTTACGCTTATGACTTCCGGCGCCGGAACGCTGGCCATTGGCGGCGGCACAATTGATATACTAGGCTATTTGGAAGGCAGTACGCCGGTGAAGACGCCCCGGTCCGGCCTCGACAATTTGCCGCCGGAGCATCCGTACAGCAAGGTCGGGGCTTTGGCCGTGGGGGAAGCGGTGGACTTTTTCCTGAATATTTGCCGGGAGGAAGGCTTTGCTTATACCGGCGGACTGGATCGGCTGCAATGGCTGCCAACCGCCATCGGGACATTAAAACCCAGCTGCCTGATACCTCAGACTATGGATATGGCGCCGGTCCTGGCGGCCAGTCATGTAGTGGTTGCCGGTTTTACAAGGCTTAAAGATTACTTTCCGGAACTTATTGTCAAAGGGCTTAGCAAAATCGCCGGTTATCAGAAAAACTATGAACAAGTTATGATCGACCCCGGCTTTACCGGTGGCCGGGATGTTACCACGCTGGACATTGCCAGATGGCTGGATACCATTCAGGGCCAGCAGGCCTGCCGGGAACAATTGACCAAATACATTAAACCAGGCACAGCTGTCATTATTCCGCCGGTTTTGGGTTCAAAGCCCGGGTATGCGGTCCGGGATACTCTGGAAGGCATGCTCAACTGTAAATTTGTTGAGTCTGTGATCTTGCCGACGGCCATCACCGGTCTTAGGCTGCGGGCCATGCTCTTAAACCGCGCCAAAAAGCTGGGAGTCACGATAATGGAACAGGCTCATGCGGCTTGGGCCGTGCAGGACGGGGAGCGTGTTACCGCCGTGGTTACCAGCAATATCGACCGCGAGCGTTCCTATAACACTGAGGCTGTCATTTTGGCGACAGGCGGCTTTTTCGGCGGCGGTATTGTGGCGGAGCCTGACAATGTCCGGGAGGCCGTCTTTAATCTGCCGGTGGCTGCGCCTGTTGACCGGGAAGATTGGGGGACACTCAAATTATTTACCGGCTCGGCCCAGCCGTTTGCCAAAATCGGTATTACGGTTGACAGCAGTCTGCGGCCGGTAGACAGAGACGGCAGGGTGCTCCTCACTAATGTATATGTGGCCGGACGTAATCTGGGCGGCTATGATTATTGTTTGGAAAAATCAGGAAATGGCGTGGCGCTGGTATCCGGTTATAAAGCCGGTTTAAGCTGCTAAAGCCAGTGACAGACTAATAATGTATCCTGTGCGAACCTTCAGATAGATTGAGCGCTATCTGAAGAAATCGACTTTAATAGATGGAGAGAAAACATATGAAAAAACATCACTATAATCCGGATAGCTGTACAACCTGCACCGCCTGCGTTGTACACTGTCCGGTTACCCAGGCAGTGCGGGAGTTCAGGGGACCTAAGCTGGCCGGGCCGGCCGGTGAGCGCTTCCGGCTGGCGACAGATGACTATGACGCTGCTCTGGAATATTGCTCCAACTGTAAAAACTGTGATATCAGCTGCCCGTCGCGCGTGCCTGTGTCCACGCTGAATATGAAAGCCAGGGCTAATTACTATAAGACCCATAAACAGCCCTTCCGGGACTGGATGCTGTCTCATAGCGAACAAATGGCCAAAATGGCCAGCCTCACTCCTGGCCTGGCCAATATGGGCATGAATAACTTTCTTAGCAAAGCCGTCTTGAAAAAGCTGGGTATTTCGGATAAAGCACCGCTGCCGGCTTATGCGTCCCAGTCTTTCTACAAGCAATTCCGAAAAATTAAGCAGCAGCCGCAGGCCAATAAGGTTGTATTTTATCCCGGCTGTTTTATTAATTACAATCAGCCGGAAGTGGGGCTTGATGTCGTTGCCGTGTTACAAGCCAACCAGTTTGAGGTCATTGTCCCGGAGGAGGCCGTGTGCTGCGGGTCGCCCCTGGTAGTCAACGGCTATCTGGAGGAAGCCGAGGCCAACGCCCGGACCAATGTGGGCATACTGGCAAAGTATATTGAACAGGGGTATCCGATCATAACCGCCTGCACCAGTTGCGGCCTGATGCTCAAGCAGGAATATCAGGAGTTGTTTGAACTTGAAGATTTGGATAAAGTTTCCTCCCGTATCTATGATATCTCAGAGTTTTTACTGGAACTGTATGATGAGGGACAGCTCAATACTAATTTCCGTAAGCAAACCGGCAACTATTTGTATCATGCGCCTTGCCACCTCAGGGTCCAGGGGATCGGCAAGCCCAGCCTGGAGCTTGTACGGATGCTGCCGGGCGTTGAAGTAACCGATGCGGATGCCGGCTGCTGCGGTATCTCAGGAAATTATGGCTTTAAAGACGATAAGTATGACATCGCTATGGCAGTGGGCAGCAATTTGTTTGAAACCATTAAAGCCAGTGGTGTAACCACTGTTTTATCAGACTGCGGCACTTGCCGTCTGCAGATTTCCCATGGCGCCGGGGTTAAAACAGCCCATCCCATTTCGATAGTACGGGCTGCGTACGGAAAGTAAGTCTTACACATTCCACCTGCGTCTGTAAGTTTCTTTAATGTGGATTATAGCTACAGGACTTATGCAGTTTCATGATAAAAATCCCAATACCACAAGTTAAAGTGCGGGCGTTCTTGGAGCTAGGCAAGCCTGTCTAGTAAAAAACTTAAGCTTGGATTAGAGGAGGAATAGAATGAAACTGCAAGTCCTTGGCAACCAGCGAATGTATTTTCTCGATAATCTCAAAGCCTTTATTATTCTGCTAATGGTTGTATTTCATGTTGGAATGGGGTATACAACTTGGGATCTTAAATGGTGGACTGTTAATGACATACAAAAAAACAAGTTCTTTGATTGGTTCATATTAGAAACCGACGTATATATAATGCCCATTATGTTTATGATCGCCGGTTATTTTGCTCCTATGGTATTGGATAAGAAAGGAGTCACGGTTTTTTGGAAGGATAAATTAAAACGTATTGTTCTTCCTTGGATTGGAGGGGTATTATTTATTGCTCCTTTTATTTCGTATAGCATTTTGTTTAGCCGCATGGACACCCCGCCTAATTATTTTGCCTTCTGGCAAACTGATTTCTTTGGTCCTTATTACCAGCAGGCTCATTTTTGGTTTCTGGGAGTCTTATCACTGTTTTTTGTAATACTTACGGTTTTCCATCAATTAAATCCCGTCTATCTTAAAAAGTCAGTACAAAAAACTAATCCATCTGCCTGGCTTTTTCCTGCCTTTGCCTTGCTAACCGCGGCGGCCTTCTTTAGTGGGAATTTGTTTTTTTGGAATGATGCATGGGTTAATGTGAAATTTGTGTTTATGCTCCAGCCCGTAAGACTGCTCCTGCATCTTTGTTACTTCGGACTTGGGGTGTATGCGTGGAAACATTCCTGGTTTACACGGAGCGGCTATAGCCCCCGCCTGCTACCATGGGGCATCTCGGCAATTATTATGTTATTTGTTTTTTTGATGTACCGTGTGACCTTTACCCTTATGCCTGATGTTCCTGTGCTATTTAAAGCGGGTCATGCACTTACCCACGCTACCTTTTCTCTAACCGTTACCTTTGCCCTGATTGCCTTATTCCAGAAGTTTTTTGACAGCAACGCCTACTTGTGGCGCAGGCTTGCCGCAAATTCTTATACCATTTATTTGATTCACCAGTGTGTGATTATTCCTATCGGCTGTATTGTGCAAAAGCTGGATATCAATATATGGGTGAAGTACGGCAGTGTGTCAGTTGTTGTGCTTGTCCTATGTTTCTTACTGGCGGAATATGTGATTAACCCTATTCTATCCTTGGGGAAACAAGGTAAAAATATGCAGATTCATTCTTAGTGCACTAATAGCGTATACATACGTAAAGAGGTAGGAGAATTAACGTATGGAGAAAAGACGAAGTTGGATGGCACAATTTGCGGCAGATATTTTCAATCAATCGGGACACCAATCGGAACAAAGACAAAATGCAGCGCCATCTGCTACAAAGCCCAAAGCAGGTATTTCTACAGATACCGTTGATATGTTTGGTATGGCAGGCGATTTAGCCTTTATATCACAGCAATTGGTTTGGGAAATGCAGCAAAGTAAAGCCGCCTTAAACAAGCTGGGAGAGTTGTCTAAGGCGGTGGCCGGAGAAAGCGAAAGTAATGCCAGCAGTATCCAGGAGACTGCTGCCGGGATACAGGAAACCGCAGCAGCTGCCGGAGTTGTCGCCGGTTCGTCACAAGAGGTTCTTGCTCAGTGTATGGCTTCCTTGGAGTTAGCTGTAAGAAGTCAGGAAGAGTTTATTAAAGTGACCAATACCATGACAGATGTGGCCCGCATAGTTGAAGGTGCGGCGCGAGCTGTTGAGGACCTGAACGCCGCCTCGCAACATATCAGCGAATTTACGGACAAGATACAGGGGATCGCCAGTCAGACCAATCTGCTGGCCTTAAACGCGGCTATTGAAGCTGCCAGGGCCGGTGAACATGGGGGGGGCTTTGCTGTTGTTGCTCAGGAAGTCAGAACGCTTGCCGGTGAAAGTGCACAAGTAACTCAGGAAGTGAATTTGGTCGTAAATGATATTACCCGACGGACCAAAGAGGTAACAACAACCATGCTGGCAGGCAGGGACAAATTGACGGGAATCGAGAGTATGGCCCGTAATTCCACCCAATCCATGCAGGCTATTGTTGATAATCTTACTGGTATTGGCAATACGTTAAAACATTTATGTCAGTTGTCAGAAACCCAGAGTCTTACCACAGAACAAATGGCGACAGTTGTTGATGGGATCGGCGCGGCCACTGTGGAAATTGCGTCACACACCCAAGCTATTCAGGCAAGTGTTGGCTTACAGCAAGAAAGCCTGGAACAGGTCTTCGGTCATGCCAAAACCATCACGGTTATGGCTGACAAATTGCAGGAAGTGGCTGTGTTGTTTAAGTCTCCTGAGGAAATTGTGTTTGGTGTAAATCCATTTACTATACCGCAAGTCATTCGTGAAACCTATGTTCCCATACTGGAGGCCGTTGCCGGTAAGATTGGCTTACAGGCCAGGGTTATCATCGTGTCCGATTATGACGCTCTTGGCCGGGCTATGCGTGCCGGAACTGTGGATATCGGCTGGTTTTCGCCGTTTGCCTATGTTTCGGCCAAAAAAGCGGACGATATTGTTCCGCTGGTTACCCCCTGCGTTAATGGCAGCGCTTCTTATACCGGACTTATCATTAGCTCCCGGGAAAAAGGAATTACAGCCTTAGATGGGCTGAAAGGCAAAAAGTTTGCCTTTGTAGACAAGCAATCAGCCTCAGGCTACCTCTACCCGCGGGCGTTGCTGCAGGCAAGCGGCAAAACGCCGGAAACCTTTTTCAGTCACACACTATTTTCCGGCAGCCACAACCGGGCTATCGAAAGTGTCCTTGATGGTGTAGTTGACGGCGGCGCAACGTATTCGGAAGCCGTAGCGACAGCCAAAAGCAAGGGACTGCCGGTAGAGAAACTAATTATCCTGGCCGAGACTGAGCCGATTCCCAAAGACGCCATTGCCGGGAGGCCTGGTCTGCCGCCGGCGCTATCAGAGAAATTGCAGGAGTCATTCCTTATTATACATAACGATAAACAAAGCCAGGCGCTGCTCGCCAAAGCCGGCATTAATGGTTTTACTGCGGCGGAGGATGCAGCCTATGATGTAGTCAGAAAGGTGGCTCGCTGCTAAAGTTAAAGGAGGCATTCAATGAGAAAAAAGACAAAAATCATTTGCACCGTCGGTCCCAGTACTGACAAGCCGGGTGTTCTGGAAGAGATGCTGCTGGCCGGTATGAATGTGGCCAGGTTTAACTTCTCCCACGGTTCTCACCAGGAACACGCCCGGCGTATGGCCATGGTCCGGGAAGCTTCCCGGGCCACCCGGATTCCGGTTGCCCTTATGCTGGACAACAAGGGCCCGGAAATGCGGCTGGGACTGTTTGCCGAAGGCAAGACTTACTTAAACAAAGGCCAGGCTTTTACCCTGACCACCAGGGAAGTAACGGGCGACAACCAGATCGCCTCGGTCAACCACCGGCTGCTGCATACCGAATTATCCCCGGGTGATGTTATTTTGCTCTCGGACGGACTCATCAGTCTGGTTGTCGAGGGCATAACCGGCCAGGACATAATGACGACCGTGCAAAACAGCGGCCCGATTTCAGACCGCAAGCGGGTAGCCGCACCCGGTGTGTTTGTCAAACTGCCTATCCTGTCGGAACAGGACATTGCCGACATCCGCTTCGGCATTGAACAGGGAATCGACTTTATTGCCGCGTCCTTTATCCAGTGCGCCGGCGATATCCTGTCCATCCGCAAACTGCTCGAAGAAGCCGGGGCCCAGAAGGATATCCATATCATCGCCAAGATTGAAAACGCCGAGGGTGTCAGGCGGATGGATGAGATTCTCAAGGTAACCGACGGCATCATGGTGGCCAGAGGCGATCTGGGGGTAGAAATTCCTGTTGAAGAAGTGCCGCTGGTACAAAAGCAGATGATTGAAAAGTGCAATAAGGTGGGCAAGCCGGTCATTACGGCAACGCAAATGCTGGAATCCATGCTGACAAATCCCCGCCCGACCCGGGCTGAGGCCAGCGATGTGGCCAATGCCATATTAGACGGCTCTGACGCCATTATGTTAAGCGGTGAAACGGCCTCCGGGCAGTATCCGGTCGAAGCTGTGCAAACCATGGCCAGGCTGGCGGTGCGCATCGAACAAGCCCTGCAATATGACCAATTATTGCTGGCTAAAGGCATCGGTCAGGAAAAGACGACTACCGAGGCCATCAGCCACGCCAGTGTCCAGGTAGCCCATGTGTTAGGCGCAGCAGCCATCCTGACCTCAACCCACACCGGCTATACCGCCCGAATGGTGTCCAAGTACCGTCCTAAGTCAGCCATACTGGCCGCCAATCCCTGCGAAAAGACATTGCGCCGGTTACTGCTGTACTGGGGGGTATACCCGGTTTTGGCGCCAAGCTCGCAGAATACCGATGAAATGGTGGCTAACGCCGTTAGCGGCGCTTTATCAACCGATATTGTCAAAGAGGGTGATCTGGTAGTGATTACTGCCGGCGTTCCGGTAGGCACATCAGGTACTACCAATCTGATCCGCGTGCATGTTGTCGGCGACATTTTACTCAAGGGCGCCGGCATCGGCCAGACCTCAGCAACCGGTAAAGTTTGTATCGCCTGCTCAACTAAAGACGTAATCAACAAGTTTCAGCCCGGTGATGTGCTGGTAATTAAGGCGATTGATGAAGAAACCGCCGCATACGCCGCCAAGGCTGCCGCCATAGTGGCGGAAGAAGGCGGTATCACATCCCATGCCGCCATCGTAGGCATTAGCTTTGGCGTTCCGGTTATTGTCGGCGCCGATGGGGCTACAGACCGCCTGCCTGACGGTTTAACGGTTACTGTGGATGCTGCCCGGGGAATTATTTATAATGGCGAGGCCAACGCCCGTTAAATAGATTTGTGAAAATTAGCTAAAACAGGCAGGAATTTCACAATGAGCAGCGAATAAATTTTTAGAAACAGATTTTTCTATTACCATGACGGGACATGATATGTACTAGTGGGACTTAATACGACCCGAAGGGGATGTGCCGTGGAAAAAATTATTCAGCTGCAGCGCAAAATAGCGCCTGAATTAACGCAAATCATTGAAGCAAGGTACAATCTTCTGCGCCATATTCAGCATACTCAGCCGGTTGGCCGCAGGGCGCTGGCTCTCATGCTGGATATGGGTGAGCGGGTAGTTCGGGCTCAGGTTGACTGGTTGAAAACAGCAGGACTTGTTGAGTTTTCGCAACTGGGTATGACAGTTACGGCTGAAGGTCAAGCTATGCTGGGGGATTTAGCCGAATATATCCGTTTGTTGCGTGGTCTGGTCGGCCTCGAAACCGAATTGGCCGAAAGACTCAGTCTCAGGAAGGTAATTATTATTCCCGGCGACAGTGAGGCTGACAGTGCTGTCCGGCGTGAGCTCGGCCGGGCGACAGCCGGTGTACTTAGTCAGTATTTGGGAGATAATATGATCGTTGCCGTGAGCGGCGGCTCCACTATGGCCAAAGTTGCCGAAGCCGTAAACTTCACCCTGCCGTCAACCACGATAGTGCCGGCGCGCGGCGGTCTGGGCGAAGTGGTTGAATACCAGGCCAATACCATTGCCGCCGTCATGGCCGGCAAGCTTGGCGGCCGCTACCGGCTGCTGCACATACCGGATGGAGTAAGTGAAGAAACTCTGGAGGCTATCTTGACCGGTGACGGTAATTTGCGGACAGTGGCCGAGGTCATTAAGCAGGCCAACATTTTGGTACACGGTATTGGTGAAGCTGTGGAAATGGCAGGAAGACGGGGGCTGTCAGCGGCGGCGATTGCCGAAATTGAACGCCGCGGGGCGGTAGGCGAGGCATTAGGGCAATACTGTGCCTTGCCGGGAGAAATTGTGTACGTTACCAGCAGTATCGGTTTGCGACTGGATGACTTAGCCGGGATCGGCACGGTAATCGCCGTGGCCGGCGGCAGCGCCAAAGCTAAAGCAATTTTGGCGGTTGCCGGCACCGGCGGGCAGGATGTGCTTGTTACCGACGAGGCCGCGGCTAAAGCTATTCAGTTACTTATAAATACTAATAATATTTAGGAGGAATTCTATTATGACAATTAAAGTTGGTATTAATGGTTTTGGACGTATTGGCCGGAATGTTTTCCGAGTGGCTGTTAACAACCCCAAATTCGAAATTGTGGCTGTAAACGACCTGACTGATGCCAAAACTCTTGCTCATCTTTTAAAATATGATTCTGTGCATGGTACTATGAATGCCGAGGTAAAAGCTGTTGAAGGCGGTATTGAAGTTAACGGCAAACTGGTGAAAGTGCTTGCGGAAAAAGATCCGGCCAGCCTACCCTGGAAAGATATGGGCGTAGACATCGTTGTTGAGTCCACAGGCCGTTTCACGGAAAAAGATAAAGCTATGGCTCATATTAAAGCCGGCGCTAAAAAGGTTATTATCTCAGCTCCTGCCAAGAACGAAGACATTACCATCGTTATGGGTGTAAACCAGGATAAATACGATGCCGCTAACCATCACGTTATTTCCAATGCTTCCTGCACCACCAACTGCCTGGCTCCTTTTGCCAAAGTTCTGCATGAAAAATTCGGCATTAAATCCGGTTTAATGACAACAGTTCATGCCTATACCAACGACCAGAACATTCTGGACCTGCCGCATAAAGATCTGCGCCGCGCCCGGGCCGCTGCCATGTCCATCATTCCGACAACCACCGGCGCTGCCAAAGCAGTAGCTCTTGTTCTGCCGGAACTCAAAGGCAAACTGAACGGCTTTGCCCTCCGGGTACCTACTCCGAATGTATCCATTACCGACCTGGTAGCCCAACTGGAAAAACCGGCCACTGCCGAAGCCGTCAACGCTGCCCTGAAAGAAGCTGCTAACGGCGAACTCAAAGGCATCATGGCTTTCTCCGAAGAAGAGCTTGTTTCCAAAGACTATAACGGCAATCCGCACTCCTCTATCGTTGACGGCCCTTCCACTATGATGGTTGGCGACAATTTGGTCAAGGTAGTATCCTGGTATGACAATGAGTGGGGTTATTCCAACCGCGTAGTAGACCTGATCGACTTCGTTATCGCTAAAGGCCTGTAAGGTTCTGACTGTGAAGCAATCTCAGTTTTGGGATTGCTTCACGTTTCCTAATTCTTGCGCAGGAGGAATGAGTATGAATAAAAAAAGTTTGAACGATGTCTGGGTCTCGAACAAAAAAGTATTCGTGCGCGTTGATTATAATGTACCGATGGATAAAGCCGGCAATATTACGGACGACACCCGCATCCGGGCCACTATCCCCACGCTGGAATTCCTGCTTTCGAAAAATGCAGCCGTTATTCTTGCCAGCCATTTGGGACGTCCCAAAGGCAAAGTGGCGCCTGAGTTTTCCCTGAAACCGGTCGCCAAAAAACTGTCGGAGCTGCTGTTTGGCCGCGAAGTGAAATTTGCGCCGGACTGCGTTGGCCCTGAAGCAAAAAAAATGGCTGCCGCCTTGCAGCCAGGCCAGATTCTTATGCTGGAAAATCTGCGTTTTCATGCCGAAGAGGAAAAAAATGATCCCGAGTTTGCCAAACAACTGGCCGGACTGGCCGAAATCCTGGTCAACGACGCATTTGGCGTATCGCACCGGGCCCACGCTTCGGTTCATGGCATAACCAAGTACATACCGGCCGTTTCCGGTTTCCTGATGGATAAGGAACTATTATTCCTCGGCCAGGCGGTAGCCAATCCGGAGCGTCCGTTTGTTGCCATTATTGGCGGCGCTAAGGTTTCCGACAAAATTGGCGTTATCGAGAACCTGTTAACTAAAGTGGATACGCTCATTATTGGCGGCGGCATGGCTAATACTTTCCTGGCCGCAGAGGGCCATGAGACCGGCAAATCCCTGCTGGAAGCCGATAAACTGGACTTGGCCAAAGAACTTATTGCCACAGCCAAAGCCAAAGGCGTAAGCCTGCTTTTGCCGGAAGATGTTGTTGTTGCCGATAAATTTGCTGCTGATGCCGACCGTAAAACGGTTGCCGCCGGTCAGATTCCCGCTGAGTGGATGGCGCTTGATATCGGTCCGGCCTCGGCCGCTAAGTTTGCCGAGGCCCTTAAGACGGCAAAAACAGTAGTATGGAACGGGCCGATGGGCGTATTTGAATTTGACGCCTTCGCCGTAGGCACCGAAGCCGTGGCCAAAGCCGTGGCAGCCTCGGGCGCCAAGAGTATTGTCGGCGGCGGCGATTCGGTAGCTGCCCTGGAAAAACTTAATCTTGCCGCAAAAATTACGCATATCTCAACAGGCGGCGGCGCTTCACTGGAATTTTTAGAAGGCAAAGAACTGCCAGGCATTGCTGCGCTGGCTGATAAATAATAGCGAGGAGTGGGACTATGCGCAAGCCTGTAATTGCCGGTAACTGGAAAATGCATAAAACTGCCGGAGAAGGTGTAAAACTTGTGCAGGAACTGAACGCTCTGACCAAGGCTGCTCAGGATGTGGAGATTGTTGTCTGCCCGCCTTTCACTGCTTTGGCTGCTGCAGCCGGGGCTGTAGCCGGGACCAATATCGGTCTTGGAGCGCAAAACATGCACTGGGAGGAAAAAGGCGCGTTTACCGGAGAAGTTGCTCCGGGGATGCTGAAGGATATTGGCTGCACCCATGTCATTGTCGGTCATTCGGAACGCCGGCAATATTTTGCTGAAACTGATGCAACCGTAAATAAAAAAGCCAAAGCTGCCCTTGCGGCTGGTTTGATTCCAATTGTCTGCGTTGGTGAGACGCTGTCTGAGCGCGAAGCCAATGAAACCGAAAAAGTTGTCGGTGTGCAGGTAAAAGGCGGTCTGGAAGGACTAACGGCCGGGCAGGTCGCCGGGCTGATTATTGCTTACGAACCGGTTTGGGCCATTGGCACAGGCCGTACGGCTTCCGCCGAGGACGCCAATGCGGTATGCGCCTTCATCCGCCGTACCGTTGCCGCTATGTTTGGCCAACAGGCGGCTGACAGTGTACGTATTCAATACGGCGGCAGCGTGAAACCCGACAATATCGCCGAATTAATGGCCAAACCGGATATCGACGGTGCGTTGGTCGGCGGTGCCAGTTTGGAAGCTCCTACTTTCAGCAAACTAGTATTATTTAAGTAAGGAGAATACACGTGGCAAAACTATCTTCTCCCATTGCGCTCATTATTATGGACGGCTGGGGTATTGGCCGCGCCGATGATGAATTCAACTCCATCGCCAAGGCCAGCACACCCCATATCAAACTGCTGACAGAACTCTATCCTACCACGGCTTTGGTTTGTTCCGGCGAGGCAGTCGGCCTGCCGGAAGGCCAGATGGGTAATTCGGAAGTCGGTCACCTGAATATTGGCGCCGGCCGGGTTATCTATCAAGAGCTTACCCGGATCACTAAATCCATCACGGATGGCGACTTTTTCGAAAATCAGGTACTTAACCGGGTGTGTGAACAAACCAAGGCGTCTGGCGGCGCGCTGCATCTTATGGGATTATTGTCGGACGGCGGGGTTCACAGTCATATTACCCATGTGTATGCGCTGCTTAAATTAGCCAAACAGCATGGCCTGACAAAAGTCTATGTACACGCTTTTCTGGACGGGCGGGATGTGCCGCCGTCCAGCGCTCCTGTCTACATTAAAGACCTGGAGAGCAAAATGGCCGAGCTTGGCATAGGCGCTGTTGCCACTGTTTCCGGCCGTTACTATGCGATGGACCGCGACAAGCGCTGGGAGCGCGTCGGCAAAGAGTACACTGCGCTGGTGGATTGCCAGGGCAAACAAGCCCCCAATGCGCTGGCCGCCGTCGAAGCGTCCTATCAGGAGGGCAAAACCGACGAATTTGTTGAGCCCACGCTGATCAGTTCTGCGGGGTACGACGGCATGAAAGCCAATGACGGCGTAATCTTCTTTAACTTCCGGCCCGACCGGGCCCGTCAGCTTACCAGAGCGCTTACCGACGCCGGGTTCGACGGCTTTGAACGTAAACATGGCTGCTTTCCGCTTTACTTCGCCTCTATGACCCAATATGACGAGACTCTTGCTGTGCCGGTTGCTTTTCCTCCTAACCATCCCAACAACACCATCGGGGAAATATTTAGCAAAGCAGGTTACACACAGCTTAGAATTGCCGAAACCGAGAAATACGCGCATGTTACCTACTTTTTAAACGGCGGTGAAGAGCACACCTTCCAGGGGGAAGACAGGATACTTGTTCCGTCGCCGAAGGTGGCTACCTATGACTTGCAGCCGGAGATGAGTGCGCTGGAAGTTACCGATAAGGTTGTTGAAGCCATTCAGGCCGGCAAATATGATCTGATTATCCTAAACTATGCCAATGGCGACATGGTTGGCCATACCGGCAAGCTGGATGCGGCTATAAGCGCCGTAGCCATAGTGGATCAGTGCGTTGGCCGCGTTACCCAGGCTATGCGTGACCGGGGCGGTATTACTTTGATCACGGCTGATCACGGTAATGCCGAAGTCATGCGCGATCCCGAGACCGGTGAACCGTTTACCGCGCATACCACTAATCCGGTGCCTTTGATTCTGGTTTCCGAAGCGCACCGGGGCGCTAAACTGCGGGACGGTATTTTAGCCGATATCGCGCCTACCATCCTGGAATTCGCCGCCATTGCCCAACCGGCGGAAATGACCGGAAAAAGCCTGTTAGTAAAATAGAATTTTGCTAAATTAAATTATTAGGAGGAAACATTCATGTGCACAACCATTGTTGATATTTTGGCCAGAGAAATTATGGATTCCCGTGGCAACCCCACGATCGAAGTCGATATACTTTTAGAAGACGGCACCATGGGACGCGCCGCCGTTCCTTCGGGAGCATCCACCGGCGCTTACGAGGCTGTTGAATTGCGTGACGGCGATAAAAGCCGTTATCAGGGCAAAGGTGTTTTACAAGCTGTCGAAAACGTTAATGAAATCATTTCTCCTGAGATTATCGGCATGGACGCCCTTGATCAAGTTGGTATCGACCAGGCCATGCTGGAACTGGACGGAACGCCTAATAAAGCGAAATTGGGCGCCAATGCCATTCTGGGCGTCTCCATGGCGGTTGCCAAAGCGGCAGCTGCATCGTCCGGACTTACCCTGTACCAGTACTTAGGCGGCTTCAATGCCAAAGAATTGCCTGTTCCCATGATGAACATCCTAAACGGCGGCAAACATGCCGATAACAATGTTGATGTACAGGAATTCATGGTTTTGCCTGTAGGCGCCGAAAGCTTCGCCGAAGCACTGAGAATGGGTTCGGAAATTTATCACAGCCTGAAAAAGGTTCTTGGCAGCCGCAATCTGGCAACTGCAGTCGGTGATGAAGGCGGTTTCGCTCCCAATTTAGCCTCCAACGAAGAAGCGCTTAAAGTCATTATCGAGGCAATTGAAAAAGCCGGTTACAAACCGGGCGAACAAGTAATGCTGGGTCTTGATGTGGCGGCCACAGAATTATTTAAAGACGGAAATTACCATCTTGAAGGCGAAGGTGTTGTGAAAACTTCTGCTGAAATGGTGGAATACTACAATCAGTTAGTTGATAAATATCCGATCATCTCCATAGAAGACGGCATGTCGGAAGATGATTGGGAAGGCTGGAAACTTTTAACCGAACGTCTGGGCGGCAAAATTCAACTGGTAGGCGACGATTTGTTTGTAACCAACGTGGCGCGCCTCAGCCAGGGGATTGCAACCAAAACCGCCAATTCGATTTTGGTAAAGGTAAACCAGATTGGTACTTTAACTGAGACTTTTGATACCATTGAAATGGCTAAACGCGCCGGCTATACCTGCGTTATCTCCCACCGTTCGGGTGAGACGGAGGACGCTACTATTGCCGATATTGCCGTGGCTGTTAACGCCGGTCAAATTAAAACAGGTGCTCCGGCTCGTACCGACCGTGTGGCCAAATACAATCAATTGCTCCGGATTGAAGAGCAACTGGGTGATTTAGCCCAATATCGCGGCCGCAAAGTTTTCTATAACTTGAAGTAAGTTCGCGCCGAAAGGAGGTGAACTCAATGCCGAAGGGATTTTTGCTGAAATGCGCTGACTGCGGCTACCTGTACGAGTGTGAGAATGACCTGTTACAGTGCTTGAATAATCATGTCTGTGATAATTGCGGCAGCTCTAATATGGAAGTCGTCCAGCAACAGGAAGGCCGGTTCGGTTGTACCAGCCGCCTGAATACGCATGTGGTCAATGTCAAGACCTATGTCGATCATCCCCGCGAGCCAGTTTCCACCTCCGAGCGGACCTAAACGTATATTTTTTTAACAGCCGGTTTTTTCGGCTGTTTATTTTTTTATTAAACGGGGAAAAATATGTGAAAATATTGACTAAATAATTGTCAACCATCGATTAAGTATGCTAAAATATTGTTATGCCTTGGCAACATGATTTGCAGCAAGGAATAACGGTATCAGTCGCGGGGGGTGTTAAGAAGTGATAACAGGGCTGATGATTTTAGAAGCAGTGCTTGCGATTGCACTAATTGTTTCCGTAGTGCTGCAGTCGGGTAAAAGCGCCGGTTTGTCAGGTTCCATTGCCGGGGGGGCCGAAAGCATTTTCGGCGGCAAACGTAAGGGACTTGATGAAATTTTGGCAAAAGCAACAATTATCATCGCGGCATTGTTTGGGATTTTAACAATGGCTTTGGTTAAATTGATGCAGTAGGTAACTAACCTCAATAGCCGGGACACCGGCATATTGAGGTATTTTTAGGGTTTAGCTCAAAGGGGGAAAGTAAATAATGGATTTATTGTACATCGCGCCGTTAGCAGGTATTGTGGCGCTGGCTTTTGCTGCCTATTTGATGTCTAGCGTTCTGAGTGAAAGTCCTGGCAACCAAAAAATGCAGGAAATTTCTCAGGCCATTTTTGAAGGCGCTATGGCCTTCCTGAACCGCCAATATAAAACCCTTATTCCCTTTACAATCGTTATCTTCTTTATTCTTTTCTATGTAGACGGGTATAAATTGGCTGTTTCCTTTTTAGTAGGCGCTGTTTGTTCGGCCATTGCCGGTTATGTCGGCATGACCTCGACCACGAAATCGAATGCCCGCACTACCGAAGCGGCTCGTCACAGCCTCAACAAAGCCCTGAGTGTTTCCTTCCGCGCTGGCGCCGTTATGGGTATGAGTGTTGCCGGTCTTGGTCTCTTGGGTGTTTCCGGACTCTACATAATTTTTAGAGATCCTGTTGTTATCAACAGCTTTGCGTTTGGCGCCAGCGCTATTGCCTTCTTCGCCCGCGTCGGCGGCGGTATCTTTACCAAAGCAGCGGACGTAGGCGCTGACCTGGTTGGTAAGGTCGAAGCCGGTATTCCTGAGGATGATCCCCGTAACCCGGCTGTTATTGCCGATAATGTAGGCGACAATGTCGGTGACACCGCCGGCATGGGTGCGGACCTGTTTGAATCCTATGCTGCAACGGCCATTGCCGCTATGCTGATTGGCCAAACTGTCTTTAAAGGTGATATCAATGGCGTGCTGTTCCCGCTTGTAATTGGTGCAGCCGGAATCTTTGCTTCTATCGTCAGTACTTTCCTGGTTAGAACAAGTGAAGACGGCGATCCCCAGGCTGCTCTGAATAGAGGTATTTGGGGAACTAACATTCTCGTTGCCTTTGCTACCTATGCTTTTGCCAGTATGATGTTCCCGGCCCAGGCTATGGGCATCACCATTGCTGTAATTTGCGGCTTGGCTGTTAACGTACTTGTTGGCGCCATTACCGAATACTACACTTCCAATAACAAAGCTCCCACCCAGCATATCGCCGATGCCTCCCAAACCGGTCCGGCTACTAACGTTATTGCCGGTATTGCCTGCGGCCTTAGAAGTACCGCCCTGCCAATGCTCGTATTTGCCATAGCTATCTGGGTTGCCTATAGCGCCGCCGGTATTTACGGTATTGCCATGGCTGCCATGGGCATGCTGTGTACTGCCGGTATGGTTGTTGCGGTTGACTCCTTCGGGCCGGTTGCCGACAATGCCGGTGGTATTGCCGAGATGGCTGAACTTGGTCCGGAAATCCGCAAAACCACGGATAAGCTGGATGCTGTTGGTAACACAACCGCTGCTATTGCCAAAGGTTTCGCCATTGGCTCTGCCGCGCTTACCGCTTTGGCCCTCTTTACCGCTTTCGGTGAAGAAATTGCCAAAAACCCCAAATTGTCCGGCCTGTTGATTAACGGCCATCTGGTTATCAACCTGACTGAACCAGGCGTAATTATCGGTATCTTCCTTGGTGCAACCCTCCCGTTCCTCGTCTGCGCCTTCACTATGGAAGCCGTTGGTAAAGCCGCCTTTGAAATGATTGGCGAAGTTCGCCGTCAGTTCCGTGAAATCCCTGGCATTATGGAAGGCACCGGCCGTCCTGACTATGCCAGCTGCGTAGATATCAGCACCAAGGCAGCCATCCGTGAAATGATGCTGCCAGGCATCTTTGCCGTCGGTGCTCCGATTCTTGTCGGTTTTGTACTTGGCGCAAAAGCGCTTGCCGGTTTTCTGGCCGGTGCGACTGCAGCCGGCGTACTCCTGGCCCTGTTCATGTCTAATGCCGGCGGCGCCTGGGATAATGCTAAAAAGTGGATTGAGACAGGCAAATACGGCGGCAAAGGTACTCCCACTCATGCTGCTGCCGTTATCGGTGACACGGTCGGCGACCCCTTTAAGGACACTTCAGGTCCTGCCATGAACCCGCTGATTAAAGTTGCCGGTACAATCTCGCTTATCATTGCTCCACTGCTTTTCTTCTAGAATCCAATAATAAACGCCAGGCAATTTGCTTGGCGTTTTATTATTTCGTTGAAAATATAGTTTCTTTTAGTATAAGAAAACACGGCTTGCACTTTCGCCACGGGCTCAGTGTAAGCCGTGTTTTCTTTATGTGACAGATAATGGTATAATACTGTTGAGCCGATATGAGAATAATTATTATAAAAATGGGGGAATTATACTTGGCAATCATGCCGGGGGCTGAGCCTTTTTTTCTGCCTGGAAATGAAAATGGGGTATTACTGATACATGGCTTTACCGGCGCGCCGTCAGAAATGCGCCTGGCGGGAGAATATCTGAATAAACTGGGCTATACTGTGTTGGCCCCGCGGCTGCCAGGGCACGGAACTACACCGGAGGAGATGGCCAAGACCGGCTGGCCGCAGTGGTATGGCAGCGTAGAGGACGGCTATCACTTTCTGGCCGCGACGTGTTCGAGCGTTTCGGCGGTAGGCTTGTCTATGGGCGGGCTGCTTACTCTTAAACTGGCCGAAGAGTATCCCTTACACCGGCTTATTGTGCTCAGTACTCCTATTTACATCGCCAACAAACGTTTGCGGCTGCTGCCGCTATACCGGCTGTTTACCAATTATGTCACGAAAAAACGCAAACGCCTGCCGGCGGCAGGCGAGATTCATTCTGTCAATTATGATGTAACACCCCTGAGTAGTCTGACCAGCCTGCTCGACCTAATAAAGCAAATGGATAACCTGTTACCTAACGTCACGGTCCCCACACTGGTTGTACAGTCCAGAGCGGAGCATACTGTTGTACCGGAAAGCGCCAGTTTCATCTACAATAAGCTGGGCAGCAGCGAGAAAAAACTCATCTGGCTTAACAAATCCGGCCATATTGTCACGCTGGACAATGAAAGGGACTATGTTTTCCAGGAAATTGGCCGATTTTTGGCCAAATAATTATAATGAGGTGCATTATGGACGATATTAATAATATGTGGTGTTTTGCCTGCGGTCCGCAAAATCCGATTGGCCTTAAATTAAAATTCCGTGAGGAAGGTGATACCTATATAAGTACGTTTATTGCAGGGCCGGAGCATCAGGGCTATGATGGCATTATGCATGGCGGTCTTGTCAGTACGCTGCTGGATGAAATTATGGCCCGCTATGTGTATGCGAAAGGTTTAACGGCCGTAACGGCCAAGCTGGAAGTCCGCTACCGCCAGCCGACACCGATCGGGCAAGAATTGCGTATCAGTGGATGGATTACCAGCCAACGGGGGAAAATGTATGAACTAGCTGGTAAAATCGCTTTGCCGGACGGAACGGTGACGGCGGAAGGAAAGGCGATGGTTGCCATAAAAGGAGATGAGTAGAATGGACCTTGCTGACAGAATTCTGGCGTTTATGCGCGAAGAGGCTTATAAGCCTCTGACTGCTGAAGATTTGGCCGGAGGTATGGAAGTTCGCGGCAAAGAACTGGAAGAGTTTTGGCAGGTATTGGACAAGCTTGAGGCAACAGCTGCTATTATTAAAACCCGCTATGGAAAATATGGCATACCTGACCGAATGAATCTTGTCGTTGGCAAATTTTCGGCCACTACCAAAGGCTTTGGCTTTATTTTACCCGAGAATCATGAACTGGACGATGTTTTTATTCCGCCAGACGCGATCGGCGGGGCTATGCATGGCGACAGGGTGGTAGCCCGCATGCATCGCCGCCACTCTTCCGGCAGAGCCATAGAGGGAGAAATTATCCGCATTGTCGATCGTGCTAACCGTAAGGTTGTCGGCACACTGGAAGCCAGCCGTAATTTCGGTTTTGTTCTCCCTGACGACCGCCGGATCGGGCGCGATATCTTTATACCCAAAGAGGAACTGGGGGGGGCTAAAACCGGGTGCAAGGTAGTTGTTGAAATTACCGAGTGGCCGCATAAGCAAAAAAGTGCCGAGGGTCGTATTGTTGAGGTTCTGGGCTGCCAGGGTGATCCCGGCATTGAAATATTATCGATTATTAAAAATAATAACCTGCCTACCGAGTTTCCGCCTGAAGTCGAGCGCGAGGCTGCCAGGGTAAATACCGTGATTACCGAAGAAGAATTATTGGGACGGCGGGATCTTAGGGATCAGAATATCGTTACCATTGACGGCGAAGACGCCAAAGACCTGGATGACGCCGTACATGTGGAACGACTTAAAAATGGACGCTATCTCCTGAGTGTACATATTGCCGATGTCAGTCATTATGTGCGGGAAAATACACCGCTGGATAATGAGGCCAGAGCCAGAGGCACCAGTGTTTATCTGGTGGATAGGGTTCTGCCCATGCTGCCGCCGCGGCTATCCAACGGTATCTGCAGTCTGAATGCCGGCGAGGACCGGCTGGCCCTGTCCGCCCAGATGGAGATTGACGGCCGGGGACAAGTTATCAATCACGAAATCTTCCCCAGCGTTATCCGGGTTAGAACCCGTCTGACCTACACGATTGTGCGCAAAATACTCGCTGATCACGATGAATTATTACGGGAAAAGTATGCCGAGCTTGTCGCCCCATTAGAAGAAATGGAACGGCTGTGCCGGATTCTGCGCGACCGCCGTATGCGGCGCGGGGCAATCGATTTTGATTTCCCGGAAATTAAAGTCAAACTGGATGACAAGGGGCATCCTATTGCCATTGAAAAACGGATTCGCAGTATTGCCGAATCCGTTATTGAGGAATTTATGCTTGTTGCCAATGAAACGGTGGCTGAACATATGCATTGGCTGGGCGTTCCGTCCATGTTCAGGGTACATGAAGAACCGGATGAGGAGAAGATGAACCGGCTCAACATTTTGCTCAATAACTTTGGTCAGCGTCTGCCCAAGACTGAAGAGATTCAGCCTATGGCCCTGCAAAAAGTGCTAAGTAAAATTGCCGGCCGCCCGGAAGAACGTATTATCAGCACGGTCATGCTGCGTTCCCTCAAACAGGCCCGCTACGATGCCGAGAACCTTGGCCACTTCGGTCTGGCCGCAACTTACTATACGCACTTTACCTCCCCGATCAGGCGGTATCCGGATCTTATCGTGCACCGGCTCATCCGGGAGACCTTTTCCACCGGTGATATTTCGGCCAAACGCCGTCAGAAACTGTCAGTCATGCTGCCAGAGATCGCGCTGCATTCCTCAACACGGGAGAGAGCTGCCGCCGAAGCCGAGCGGGCAACCGTTGACTTGAAAAAAGTCGAATATATGGCGCAGTTCATTGGCCAGGAGTTTGACGGTATTATCAGCGGGGTTACCGCCTTTGGCTTTTTTGTCGAGATAGACAACGGTGTTGAAGGCTTGGTGCACGTATCCAGCCTGGACGATGATTACTATCAGTATGTGGAGGAACAGTATGCGCTGATTGGCGAGCGCACCAGTACTATCTACCGGCTGGGTAACCAGGTGAGAATTGTGGTTGCCAAGGTAAATCCGGCTGAACGGACCATCGACTATATTCTGGCCAACACAGGGAAGCAATTGCAGGCCGTGGCAACCCGGACAGCCGATAAACCGCGCAGTAAGCCGGGAGAAAGAGGCGTCGGCAAGCCACAATCGATTACGGCCAGAAAGAAAACCAGTACCGCTAAGCCGCGCAAGCCAAGAACTCCTAAAAGATAGCAAGCCTGCCGGCATCCTGCGTCCCGGCGCTCATTGACGTAACCTGGAAGATACTATAAAATATTGGTATGTCCAGTACCGTGTATGCTGCTAAGCTTATAACAGCGCGGTACCAGTAAGAAGTGTAGAAGGTGAGAGCTGTGAGCAAGGAAGCAGGCATAAAAATAGCGGCGGAAAACCGTAAGGCCCGCCACGATTATCATATTCATGAAACCTATGAAGCCGGTATTGCGCTTACCGGTACAGAAGTAAAATCGCTCCGGGCCGGCAAGGCCAACTTAAAAGATGCCTACGCGCGCATCGACAATGCTGAAATTATGCTGCACAACATGCATATCAGTCCTTATGAGCAAGGGAACCGCTTTAACCATGAGCCGCTCCGGACCCGTAAACTGTTGATGCACCGTTATGAAATCAATAAACTGATTGGTAAAACCAAAGAAAAAGGCTATACCCTGGTACCTCTAAAACTGTACTTTACCAGAGGAAAAATCAAGGTTGAACTGGGACTGGCCAGTGGCAAACATACCTATGACAAGCGCCAGGACCTGGCCGAACGGGATGCCAAACGCGATATGGAACGCGCTCTGCGCGACAGGCAGAAGGAATAGCCCATTAGCTCTGCCGTTCTTCGGCCTTAAGCAGGCATTCGCCGCCGGTTTCAGTCCTTTTCCCAGCCCAAAGCTGTAATATGAGTATACCGCTGAGGATCAGTACGCCGCCGCCTACTTGCAGCGGCGTTATTGTTTCATTAAGCAATACAACGGATAGCAGTACAGTGATTACCGGTTCCATAGTGCTGATAATGGAAGCATTCGTAGCACCTACCAGGCGCATGCCGGCGAAAAATCCCATAATGCCGACAATGGTCGGCAATAAAGCAATGCCGATGATAGCCAGCCAGCCTGAAAGCGGCAGGCTGAAAATAAGTGAATTGGTAGCAACGCCGGCTACAACAAAAACAATAGCGGCAGATATACAGACATGAGTTGTTGTAACCATCGAATCAACATTTTTCAAAAGCCGGTTGCCGATTACAATGTACACCGAGTATACAATGGACGCTCCCAATCCCAAGGCACAGCCGAGCATACTGATATTTTCAATCGATACGCCAAGCACTAAAAACAGGCCCGAAAAACATATGGCAAGGGCAAGCCCTTTTTCCCAACTGTATTGTTCATCACCAATCAGAAACGACAGCACACTCACAAGCGCCGGATACGTGTACAGCAGCATGGCGGCCAGGGAAGCCGGCAGATACTGAATGGACAAGGCAAAGAGCATTGACATGGAACCATAACCCAGCCCGCCCATTAAAAACAGCCGCTTCATAAGTTCTTTCTCAACAATTAATGGGATACCGCGCCGCTTTAGGATAAATGCCAGGCAAAAGGACGCTAATATAAACCGGCCGGCTAATATCGTTATCGTATTTGCGCCGGCGGCATAAGCAAATTTAATAAAAATGGCTAAAGTGGCGAAACCGGCCGCTGATGCTGCCACCAGTAAAGCGCCGGCATGTTGCTGCTTCAATTACAATCACTCCTTTAGCCACAATATATTCGGTGCAGTTTAGGTTGTTTCCTGTAAGTGAGTGGAAATAATGGTAAAAGATTTATTTGGCTGGAAGTTATTTTTATGATATAATCTACTAATGATGAAGTGTATATAGTTTGCGCAAGTAAGTGTACCATTCCAGCAACCCACTAACGGGGGCGTACTGGTTTCGACAGGGGTAGTTATGGTATAGGTAGCGAGCCGGGGTTCCATCAGCCCGTCAATACGGTGGGAAATAGTAAACGCAAACGAAGATTACGCTTTAGCAGCTTAATGCTAACGTTCTACCTACGCACTCCCGCGGCCTAGGATAGGACGTCATTTAGTGGGATACCTGAGGCTCAATTCTCGGAGAGCCGACTGGGAAACTTTATCGAGATAGCACCAGCGCAGCCTGTCTGTGGGCGGCAACGGGGCGAATTTTAAATCACTGACTGCGCTCGGAGAAGCCTATGCAGTAATGCTCTTGGACAGGAGTTCGATTCTCCTCGCCTCCACCACAGCTTAAATGTCGCCTCCACCTGATATATAGTAGGTTTATAGCCTATTATATATAAGGTGGAGGTTTTGTTTATGCGTCTAACGTGTTACTACTGTGGAACTGAGTTTGAGAAAGAGGAAAAGGAAATCAAGCGGCAGAGCTGGTCGAACCAATAAGGTCAGGGTTGAATTATTTAAAAAATTGACTTAATAGAAGATGCTAAATAAGTCAATTACCATAATAACTCAAGCCTGACCCTGTTGTTCCTGCTGTTGTTCCCCCTGTTGTTCCCCGGTGTTTTTGTTACGTTCAAGGACAGACCGCGCAATTCGGGGAAGATGGCGTTGGACAAGTTTTTCACCTGCCTTTAAAGGATTTTAGGGGGAGATAGGGGAATACTGTCAAAAAAATGAAGTAGGGGGTGCAGCCTTGAAAAAGTTAACATTACTCTGTTTACTTTTAATTTGTTTTCAGTGTATCGGCCTTGCCGAAGATAAACCTTTTCAAAATGGTTCTACAAAAGAAGCTCTTAACAGAATCAATTCGCTCTTTGATGTATCACAACCGATTTTAGTAGCACCTGGTTTAACAGTATCTATGGAACATTTCATAACGCAAAATAGTATTTATAAGGCAGATAAAGAAACAGCTAATCAATATTTTTTTTACAGAAGCAAGAGTTGGTATGGAGATGTTACGTATTACTTTAAAGAAATTGTAGGATTTGAGCTATCTTTTACAAATACTTCTGATAAATTTTATAATATTAGCTGGTCTGGTTCTAATATGACCTTTGGAGATTTTTCAGGAATGCCTTTCATTTCCGGTATGAAATATATTGATGCAGGAAATCCTACCGCAACTCCTGATACTTTGTTACCACCAAATACGATTACAACATTGAAAATATACACAAAAAACCTTGAGTTTGATTCAGGTAATTGGACATTTAACGGTGAATTAATTCCAGTAGATAATTCTATGCAGCTTATTTTACATTTGAAAGCTATTAGTGATAATGTCCCAAATTATTACACAATAAAATTTTCTCATATTGGCATTTAGAATAATTAATTTTAGCGTTGCCACAATATACCGTGGCAACGCTATTTCTTACCCCGGTTGAAGTTCCTGGGGAACCAATGGGGTCAGGCTTGATTATTTGAAAAATTGACTTAATAGAAGATGCCCAATAAGTCAATTATCATGATAACTCAAGCCTGACCCTGTCGTTCTTCGGGGGGGATTTTTGTTTTTATGGCAAGTTTTTCTAAATGAATTCTAAGAATTGGTATATATAATTGCAATATAGAGAAAGAAATCTACATCAATGAAAAAGATGTTAGTTCTAATGATTGCAATGTTTGTTTTGTGCCTATCTTCAATGGTAAGCGCTCATGATAATCAACAAAGTTCAGTTCCAAATTATCAAATGCTGGCTGCTGCCGATCAACCACAGTTTGATCCTAACGACCCACATCATAAACAGCCTAAATCACATCATAAGCAGCAGCCTCAGAAACAACAACCACAGCCAGAGCAACCAAAATAAGATATTAAAATCATAAAAGCCCGTCTCTCAGCCTATTTGCTGTCCACTATCACTAGTTCAGTACTTTGGCTGGGGGATGGGCTTTCTATTATACCTATCCAAAACCACAGTTAGATGTACAATACTAAATCAAAATCTTCCATTACCGGAATCAATTCATTCGTGTCATTGGTACACCCTTCCAATTGCCTGCATCTTCATCCCAGATAAGCCATTCACCGGATAATTTAACTTTACCATTTTCTTGCCGCGCAATTCGCACATTACATTCGTCAACACTCCATTCGACGCATTCTGGAGTAATGAAATCGGTGATAATGAAAGCCGCATCCTCCGGGGTGCGGTTTCCTATTTTACTAAATAAAGGGGAATAGTGAATTAATCTTGAATATAAACCTTAGAAATATTCGGAGGTTAATTATGATTTTTAGGCATGAATGCGGTGGCCACGCCCATATCACTGGTACTGGAGTCGTGGCGGGATGGAATATATGTGTTTGTAGTAGATGTGGAGAAATATTTTATAAGTGGATTACTGCTAAAATGCTAGGCAAAGGATAATTAGCCGCTCACCCGAGGTGGTTTCCAGTTTTAAAGGTAATCCTAATATTAGTCAACGATAAGAAAATAACTCCTTAGAAAATCATACTTTTTTTATGCCTGGTTGTAGCGGCCAGGCCTCTTTTTTTATTTATTGGATGCCCATTCGGAAGGTAGTATCCCTATAGGAGGTGGGCAAGGCACGCACTAGATGTACTCCAATTGTTGGTTAATTTCCATTTATTTTCAATAAAATTCTAATTAACAGTTGTTATTATAGGTACATGGATGATTCAATAACAACAAATGTCTGGAGTGAGTGTTTCATGAAAATTATAGGTAAAAAGGTGATCACATACTCAATGCTTGGTTTAATGCAAGTTGGGATGTTCTCCTCGGTGGCCGCAGCGGCGCCAGGATCCTTACATAATGACGACTCACAGCGCATAGCATATCTTGATCGGGATGATAGGCGTGATGATGATCGTCAACGTGGGCATGACGATCGAAAACGCCAGGAGAACGAACGGCACGAAAGAGAAATGAAACGTCGGCCCAATGAAAGTGAACGAGACTGGCACAAACGGCAAAAGCAGGAGAAAAAGCGTCATGAGCAGGCGTTGCGCGATATTGCAGCTCTCTTGATTGGATTTGCAATTGGTTCTGGTTCGTCGAATAACGGATAAAAGTGATGAACCGCATCCTCTTGGATACGGTTCATCACTTTTAAGGAAATTTTAAAGTTGACCATTTATAATAAAGGCACTCCTCTTATTACATAAAACCATCATGTAGCCCGGTCAGCGTGCCGGGTTCTTTTTTATTATCACCGTAACAGATTTTTCTTGTGAATCATAAGATACAATGTACATCACATAACAAAGGAGGGGTTTTTATGGGATTTGGAGGCTTCGGTGGCTTCGGTGGTCGTGGTGGAGGTAGTTTCATCGTTATAATAATCATTATAATCATTTTATTACTATTCAGTTTTGAGGATGATTTTAGCTCAACTTGCTAGCCTAATCCACCACCCCAGATCAATACTTATTTGAAAGGCTATCTCCTTAGCGATGCCCGGCCCGTGTGGCCGGGCATCGGTTTTATTTTTAAGGAAATTTTAAAGTTTGCCATTTACAATAAAAGCACTCCTCTTATTACATAAAACCATCATGTAGCCCGGCCTGTGTGCCGGGTCTTTTTTGTCATCAATAGTAACAGATTTTTCTTGTGAATCATAAGATACAAAGTACATCACATCACAACACAAAAAAAGGCGGGATTTTTATGGGATTTGGAGGCTGTGGAGGTCGTGGTAGAGGTAGTTTTATCGTTGTAATAATTATTATAATCATTTTATTACTATTTTGCGGTTTTGAGGATGATTTTAGTTCAACCTGCTAGCCTAATCCATCACCCCAGATCATTACTTTGAAGGCTATCTCCTTAGCGATGCCCGGCCTGTATGGCCGGGCGTTTTTATATTACGATGTATGGTCGGTATTTCTATGTATTCCCACTTGTATTTGTGCTAATTCGAGTAATTGTACGGTTTTACAGACCTTTCTGACGGCAAGCTTATGCTTAAAAAACGACAAAGTTATTGTTAAAGTCACAGAAGAACCGCTAAATACCTGGGCTTAAGGGGTGCTTAGCGATTTTGTGCATGACTTTTCGAAAAGATTTTTTGATTCCTCCCTCAATTAGTAGTAAAACCCAA
The DNA here is from genome assembly GCF_041428895.1 of Sporomusa aerivorans. NCBI lineage: Bacteria > Bacillati > Bacillota > Negativicutes > Selenomonadales > Sporomusaceae > Sporomusa > Sporomusa aerivorans. Next base: position 4,605,897 of record NZ_CP156926.1, on the reverse strand, counting down.
ATTGCTATTTGCATCCCATGTGCAAATAGCAATTTTTCTCGTCTAAAAAAATGATTTTGTCAATATTATCGATTGTATTTGTAATGATACATGAAAACCGTTCCATCTTATCTATTCTGTATTCAGCCCTATTAAATAGGTATGAATGTAAGCATTTATAGTTATACAGACGCTTTAGCCGCACTGTCGTTTTTCCTGGCAAGCAAAGTAGCGCTGGTGACAGCAGTAAAAGGCGCAACGGTAATTAAGCCAAAACTTCCAATCATAGTATTTAATATTTCGGCTGAAATATAATTTAAGTTCAATATATTCATCACCGGCGTCCCCTGAGCTACAAATACCATCAACAAACCGATGTATCCGCCGGAGTAGGCCAATAGCAAAGTAGTGCTCATTGTTCCAATAACAGTCCGGCCAACGTTAAGTCCTGCTTTAATAGCTGCGGCTTTACTAATTGCAGGATTTGCTTCAATCACTTCATAAACTGCCGACGTAATATCTACGGCAACGTCCATTACCGCCCCCGATGAAGCAATAAAAATACTGGCAATAAATATTTCTGTCAGGTTAAGCTGAAAACCGGTGTACAGGAGACTTTCGGAATAATCCATAACAGCACCGTGAATTTTCGACATTTTAACAAAAATAATGGCCAATAGGGCCGTCAGACCGGTGCCTAAAAGCGATCCCATTGTCGCAGCAATGAAGCGCTTGTCAAAACCATATACCAAAATGATAATGGTTGTTGTCAGCATGGCTGTAATCAAAAGACCGCACAAAATTGGCTGATATCCTGCCAGCAAAAGTGGAATCAGCATTTTCCAAATGCAAAGAACAGTAAATAAAAAAGCTAAAATAGCCCGTACACCGATCCAACCAGCCAATACAATCAGCAGCAACATAAATGCACCGACAAGAAACACCTGATAGTTAAGCCGGTAATGATCTACCATGGATATTTTATAGACGCCCTCGCTTTGGCTTCCACCCACTGTAACGAGAGCAATGTCCCCTGCCTGATACTGCTTATCGGTTCCCAAAGAACCGGACAGCATATTCATGGCTTCGGCAACTGTTCCTTGATAACTGCCGTCCAGCAGCTCAACCATACACTGCTGTTCACCATACGCAACAATACCGGCTCTGTGGATACCGCTGTTGCTTACGGATATCACCCGGGCTTTTGAAGTTTCGAACTGCTTATATACGGGATTCACAAATCGATCCGGTATCATGATGAGTACAAGAACGGACAGCAAAACCACTACTGACGGTATAAATGATTTTGAAGCAACACACTTGATATAATATTTTCTTATCATAGTTAACCTCGCATAGTAATATTGCCGCCTTTCAATAAGAAAGGCGGCAGTCGCATCATCAATTAGCGCAATCCTACAAGAGATTTGATTTTCTTGCTAATGTCGGTATTATCATAGAACCCATTGAATACATCCTGTCCTGCCCCCAAGGCATACACGGCAACAGGGAGGCCGGTATGCGCAGTCGATGTCCAGCCAAGTCCTGCGCGGCTATTTAAAATACGGGTAATGACAATTTGGAAAGGTTCTTGGTCATACATGCTATAAGTAGTTTGGTATTCCTTATCGCGCTGACGCTGGTTGTATGGAATCATACTTACGGCATAAGCTTCACGCAACTGTGCGACTTCCTTAGCAGTCAAAACCAAAGACTGATCCTTCATGCCGGCAACCACAGGACCGTTAGGCAGCACTAGGCCAAAGAGATTTTTAACATCAGCCATTGCGGTTTCGAAAGGAACATTATTGTCGCGATATTGTTTTACATATTCGTCGGCGAACCTTTTAAATGACAGCTTTTGATTTTGGAGCAAATGAAGATATGTATCATATTGCGTGCCGTTATAGCCCATGGTGAAGCCGCCTGTTTCATGATCGCCTGTCACAATAATGAGTGTTTCCTTTGGATGCTTTTTGGCAAAAGCCACTGCTACATTAACGGCATTTTCCAGGTCCTTCACTTCCTGAATCGTTGTATAAGCGTCATTGGCATGGCCCGACCAGTCAATTTTGCCGCCTTCAGCCATAATAAAGAAATTGTCTTTTTCGCCTAGAACATCAATGGCTTTTTGTACATAATCTGCAAGTGCCAAATCGCTGGCATCACGGTCAATGTTATAATTGATGGCCACATCGCCAGGGTTGTCCAAGACGGGATTAATTGCAATTGTTTTGCCCGAACGGGAATTCAAAGCTTTTATGTCTTCATAAGTATTGGCTATATTATAGCCGGCCTGTTTAGCCAAATCGAACAGGTGGGTTTGATTCTTTTCTTTACCGGTAGGCTGTTTAAAACCGCCGCCGCCAAAGAAATCAAAGTTGCTTGCGATCAAGTCCAGTCCAATTTCATAGAAACTGTTCCGGTTAGGAAGATGCGCATAAAAGCCTGCCGGTGTTGCATGATCAAGTGAAACACTTGTCACAATACCGATCTTATAGCCTGATTGCGCTTTTAACTGTTCCGCAATCGATATAACGCGCTTGTTGTAAGGGTCAACGCCAAGCGCGCCATCTAAGGTCTTCACGCTGCAGGCGATGGCTGTTGCCGCGGAAGCTGAGTCGGTAATAAACTTGGAAGCATCATAGGTTGTGGCAGCACCAACAGCAGGAAAACTAACAAAGGAAGGCATTTCTGCGTTAGGAATGTTTTCACGTGTCGGCTTGTCCAAGGTTCCCACAAAATTATGGTCAACAGTTCCGTTATAATGGCCCAATGCTGTGGCTTGAGGGAAACTCATGCCATCACCGATAAATAAAAAAATATATTTCGGCTTTACGTTTGTAGGAGCAACATTGGTTTTAGCAATACTGGATATCTCCTGAGCAGTCCTTTGGTCGGATTGTGCAGTTATTGGTGAGTATCCTGTGACAAAGGTAATGCAGAAAAAGAATACTAAGCAAACAGCCATTAACTGCAGAAGTAAACGTTTCTTTTTAAACATAAACTATCTTCTCCTTTTAAATATGCTCAGATCACTATCTGGGAAAGCTGCTCTTGCCTGCTCGAAATAATCCGTCCACCCCTTTGTCAAGTTATTTGGCAAGCACAACTTTCCATCTTTTTTATTATAATATATACCATTTTCAGTTAAAAGTCTTTAAATTGAAAATATTAAGAAAATTCTTATTAGCCTATCTAGCAATTCGGGAGATAAGGGGAGGAGATACAGGAAGATAGACTAGATTGCGTTGAGTTTGATGAAAAACTGAAAAGATAGATGAATCAAAAGACCCATCGGCTAAAAAAGCAGCCGATGGGTTTTCTTTTGTATAATGTCGCATCCGGCAAGTTCGCTTGATAATGAATCAGCTTCGGCAAGAATGGCAGCTATTTCGCCCTGTACTTCAACATATTTACTGTGTCTACGGTGTAGCCGGCAAACAATTACTGTCGAGGCGCCGCCAAGCGTACCAACCAGCGCCGAGATACTGCCACCACTCGGAGCTGGTGAGTCAGAACCTGTTTTTTATTTTCCGTAATACACGGTTTCAAAAAGCTGTTTCATTTGTTCGACAGAAATATCTCTGGGATTTGTACCCGTGCATGGATCCTGGATCGCAAGTTCAGATATCTCATCCAGATGTGCTTTAAATAGATTTTCTGGTACACCAAATTCATTTAACGTCGACGGTATTTCAACTTTGGACCTTAAATCCTTCACTAACGCAATTAATGAATCTACCAGTTCGCTGTTGGTTTTTCCTTGTAAGCCCAGTCTTTTAGCAATATCCGCATAAGCTGCACCTGCGGTTTCTTCTTCTGCATTAAATGCAATGACATGCGGTAAATAGATAGCATTGGCGCAACCATGAGGAATAGCGAATAATTTTCCCGTCTTATGCGCCATAGAATGGACAATACCTAAAATAGCGTTCGAAAAAGCCATTCCAGCTAAACATTGCGCAATATGCATGTTTTTCCTCGCATTTGGATCTCCATTAAAGGATTTAGGCAGATTATCAACTGTCATTTCTATCGCTTTCATTGCCAAGCCATCGGTAATTGGATTGCGTACTTTAGAAACATAGGCTTCAAAGGCATGAGTCAAAGCATCCATTCCGGTATGGGCAACTAAAGTTTTTGACATGGTTTGTACTAACCCGGTATCAACTATGGCAACATCGGGCGTGATGTTATAGTCTGCAATAGGGTATTTAATTCCATTTTTGTTATCTGTAATTATTGAAAAAGCAGTTACTTCTGTTCCTGTACCACTGGTAGTAGGAATGGCAATAAACTTTGCTTTGGTTCTTAATTCAGGCAGGCTAAACGGCTTAGCGGCTTCTGCAAACGTGAAATTCGGGTACTCATAAAAAATCCACATAGCCTTGGCAGCATCAATGGGTGAACCGCCGCCGATACCAATGATTAAGTCAGGGTTAAATGTGTTGATTGCTTTAACGCCATTCATAACGGTTTCAACGCTGGGATCATTTTCAACACCGACAAATATTTGAGTCTCAATGTTAGCCTCTTTTAGCAAATTCTCGATCTTTGCAATTGTTCCGTCTTTGATTAAGCGTTGTGATCCAATTACTAAAAAAGCCTTTTTCCCATTAAGATGTTTCAAATGCTCTAACGCATTATCGCCAATATAAATATCCCTTGGTATGGTAAATCTTTGCATAGCTTCATTGACCTCCGACTATTTTTCTAGGTTACCCTAGTGATTCATAGTATACAGAAATCAAATCAGCAAAAAAAGAAGGCACTTTTCCGTATGATAGTTACCAAAAGGTTTAATTTTGCAGTGATTTTTGTCTACCCATTCAATGCTTTAGTGAGGTATGTGTGAGTTAACATATTTTTTCCCCCACTCATCCATCTTTTCTAATATCGGGACAAGCTGCTTTCCTAGATTGGTAAGAGAATATTCAACCACTGGCGGCGTTTCATCATAAACGGTTCGGTTCACTAATTCGTTTTCTTCTAAATTTCGTAATTGTTGTGTTAACATCTTTTGCGTTATTTTAGGTATTAAACGCCTAAATTCATTGAATCTGATAACTTTATGCTGACACAAATGCCATAATATCAAGGATTTCCATTTGCCGCTTAAAACCTCTAAAGTTACTTCTATTTCACATTCATAATTATTACAACTGATCTTGTTTTTTCGATCGTGAGGCATCCTTATCATCTCCTACTTAATAATTAACACAGGTAATGATTTATTAACGGACTCCTATTTACCCTAGTCCACTATCCATTTCTTCATTTTGCTGCTAATTCCTTGATTCATAAAAGTAGTTTAGTCGTATTTTTTCAAACAGACTCTCGATACTCTACGCTAGTCTATGAAAAATAACATCTTCAAGGGTGGTTGTAAATGAAAAATCGGTGATGCATGAGTTTCAGCTTGAACAAGGAGAAGAAGGGGACCGGGAGCGGAAATAGATCATACAGGAAAATCTCCCTGGCCAGTTCCGGTCCTTTAGGGCAGTATGGTGGTAATAGTATACCATCTCATTGCCTGCTCTAGTGCTCATGATCATAAAGGTAATATTTTTCGAGATACTTGACACAGTATGAGGTAACGTAGTATATTTACAACAAAATGTGTATATGCACATAACGGCTGAGCCCTATGAAAGGAGGATATCATGAAACATATTAAAGAAGTTTATCCTAAGCCCCCTAGCCCTTGTTATTGCTTGAATTTGCGGCGGGCTTCCCGAGCGGTTACTCAGCTTTACGATGAGATATTGAAGCCTAGTGGACTTACAGTTGCTCAATTGGCACTACTGAGCAATCTCGAAGTAGCGGAACAGGCCACTATAAACGAGCTGTCAAAGATCTTGCGTGTTGACCGGACAACTCTGAACCGTAATATGAAGCCTCTGGCTGATGCTGGATTTATTGAGATTAACCCGGGCAAAGATTCGCGTACCCGGCAAATAAAGCTGACGAAAGCGGGAAAAGACGTAGTTGCTTCAGGGATGGTGCTATGGAAAGGGGCGCAAGGAACCATGAAGGAATACGTTGGAAAAGAGGAACTGGCTATGCTTAAGCAACTGCTGCCAAAGTTAGAGGCGCTCGTGCCGTGATTTACAAATGAGACCCCATTACAGGCAAATAATTGGTCGGTAGTGCATTGTTTTATGTGTATATACATAAAAAATAATGAGAATTTTGGCCTACTATAGCCTTATTTGAAGAGTTAGAAAAAATATGGATGGGTCAACAACCAGATAAAACAGTACAACATACCCAAATGGTTAATGAGGAATTGCCGAAACAGCAATGGAGCTTGCTTGCACGAGCCAGGATGTTTAACGACGACAACTGATATGAATCAGTTTATTTAAAAGTATCGAAGAAGAAGGGATTCTGGGGGCCGTGCCGAGCGGCATCTACCATGGTCATAATTCAATTAAGTATTAGGGAGGAATTTATTTGGAAAAGACTAATTACCGTGTCGCCCTTGATAAGGGGTGGGAGGATCTTAAACTCAAAGATCCCGCTAATATTGCCGATGTCATGCAGGTAACTTACCTTAGCAACAAGCAGCAGTTCATTGTCCCGCTTTTTAATGAAAAATTCATTGCCGACTGCAGCCAGCAAGCCATCTATAATGCGGCAGATGGCGTGGTTCCCGGCATCGGCGCGCGTATGCTCATACTGCATTACCTTACTTTTTTTGAATCTAGGCAAGAACCTGTCCGCAAGTGGGTCAGCCTTAAGGAAATACCGGGCGGCGGAATGCTTTTCTATCCCGCCTTCTATAAAGATTCCATCCGTGGTCTCATTAAAGCGTTTGGCCACCAGTCGGCACTCCTCTTAGAATGCGCCAGACAAATCGGCGGCCAGCCGGCCAGTTTTGGTACTGCCTCAGCTGTCTTCCAGGTATTCCCCAAGATTCCGCTTGGGGTGATTATCTGGGAGGGAGACGAAGAAGTTCCGGCCAACGCCACTATTTTATTTGATCCGTCTATCGAACATTTCCTACACATTGAGAGCGTTATCGGCGTCGGCAGCTATCTTGCCAACAAACTGATTAAATTGGCGGTAACAAATTCCGGCGTGGACATGGTGCCTAGTAATAATAAAGTTAACAAGCTCTAATATGATCGGGTACTTCGTAACGACAAGATTATCGACATCTCAAAGACAAAGTGCAGGCATCATCCAGACCACAGCTAAACTGGCGGGAGATCTCCGGCGCATAGAGGACGTAGGGAGTTTCGGCACGCCGCTTCTCATTCCCGCGAAGGGGGCGGCTTTTTATAAAATCAAACGTCTGCCCAATATTCGTCTTAGTTATTAGAAATATTTCGTGCACTACTCGCTGATTTAATCCGCTAAAGGAGACATATATGGAAGCTAATTCAAACAGGACAGCATGGCTGATAATGCTAAGCTCAGCCGCAATTTTGGCGATTACTATGGGGGCAAGACAATCAGTTGGGCTTTTTATTTCACCAATCGATAGAACAACTGGCTTAGGTATCGTTTCAATCAGCTTTGCGCTCGCGGTAGGGCAGTTTATATGGGGTTTTGTGCAGCCCATTTTTGGAGCCATTGCTGACAAAAGAGGTTCTTATGGAGTGATTGTATGTGGCACTTTCATGCTTGCAGGAGGATTAGCTCTTACGCCGTTCGTCAATTCAGAGTGGTCGCTGATGTTAACTGTGGGCATTTTAAGCGCAGCAGGAGCAGGTGCTGGGAGTTTTTCCATACTAATTGGTGCCACATCCCAGCAGGTACCTCCTGAACACCGATCTTTTGCCGGTGGTTTTATAAATGCAGGAGGCTCATTAGGACAATTTATCTTTGCACCGCTATTACAAGCTATCATTAGCGGATTTGGTTGGGTTGCCGCCATGTTTACTATGGCGGCAACCACTCTCCTCACAATTCCCCTTGCTTCACTGCTACGCGGTAAACGATCTCCAGAAATGGTAGTTGCAACAGAGCAAAATTCAATGGGGCTGCTTCAGCAAATACGTCTCGCGATGCAGGACCGAAGCTACCTTTGTCTGCATGCCGGTTTTTTTACATGCGGCTTTCATATTGCATTTCTAGTGACACATTTGCCTGGCGAAGTTGCGTTATGTGGGCATTCAGCAGATGTATCTGCGGCTTCATTGGCTATCATTGGTTTATTTAATATAGCAGGCAGTTTGTTTGCCGGCTCACTTGGTTCTCGCTACCGGATGAAGTATATACTTGCTGTAATGTACGGTAGCCGCGCTGTAATGATCGGACTGTATCTCTTGGCTCCCAAAACTGTCTTGACATTTTATATTTTTGCTATATCGCTTGGTTTTACCTGGTTGGCGACAGTACCTCCAACAGCCGGTCTTGTGGGAAAACTGTTCGGAACAAGATATTTAGCTACACTTTTTGGATTGACGTTGCTTACCCATCAAATTGGAGGATTTCTAGGTGCTTGGTTAGGCGGCCTTTCTATGGCGCATGATGGTAATTATATGTGGATGTGGTACGCGGACATTATGTTAGCAGCTTTAGCGGCACTGGTTAACCTTCCGATTCGAGAGGACAAAATAAGCATGTGAGTATAGAATATAATAACGACTAATCGCGGACCGACAGGACAGAGAGTAGTTTCCTTGCTTCGGCAGCAAGTATATGTAAACCTGGGCAAAGCTGGGGAATGCCGTTAAAGCAGTTCAGAAACGGCAGGTGTAGTTTCTGGAAAGCTGAGAATAATAAGTTTGACAAGTGCAAAAAAGGCGCTCAATCCTTAATCGCGGATTGAGGCTTTTTTAAATGAAAAACAAACATGTATAGTGAAAATACTAGTGTTCGGAACATATCAAATCAATAAAATTAGCCATAGCCGCCGTTTGTACCGCATCTTTTCGCTGTATCAGCATTGTTGCGCAATTTCGCAGGTGAGACGGCAATTCATAGGCGGTTAGACCGCCTGACTGAAGCTTACTTTCTATAACGGATTTAGGCAATAAGGAGATTCCCATACCAGACGATACTCCGCCAATAATAGCCTCCAGAGATCCAAATTCAAAACGCATCAGAGGTACAGATTTATTCTCCAGTAAATATCGCTCAAGTAATGCTCGATAAGCGCAGCCAGTGCGGAAAACTAATATCGTTCTATTTTTCATGATTTCCGAAATACTTTGCGTGTCTTGTCCCTTTTCGCTAACTAGGACCATCTCTTCTCTAAAGGCTTCGATTTCGGTGATTTCGGGGTGGTTAACAGGCGCGGCAACAAATGCTAAGTCGAGATGGTAATGCAGAACTTGATTGATTAAGTATTCGGTAGTCCCAGTCTGAAGCGATAATTCGACCTTGTCATATAAGGAATGATATTTTCTAAGCAGTGAAGGAAGGCGAACTGCGGCTGTTGTTTCCATAGAGCCAATTCGCAGTAATCCTCCTGGTACCTCATTTGGACTCAAACGGCGGTATAATTCTTCCATCAGTTGTGTAATCTTTAATCCTTGTTCGAGGAAAATTTGACCGGCGGGGGTGAGCCGTACTCCTTTTGCATTACGATAAAACAAATTAACATTTAGGCTTGCTTCTAGTTTACGGATACGAGCAGTAACACTAGATTGCGCGTATCCCAGTCTTTCAGCTGCTTGGGTCATGGAACCATGTAAAGCTACTTCACGGAATACTTTTAGGTCTTCTAAATCCATGTTTGTTAGCCTCCATAGACAAATCCGATTGCTGTCATAGACATTAATCGCTTTTATTGGCGACTTCTCTATAGTAACATAAAACCATATTCGTTGGCTAGGAGGTGAACAAATCGAAAAATTGCCGTAGTATTTCCACTCTTATAGGTGGAATTTGTGCTTTGAGCTTAGCAATGGGGATTTCGCGATTTGGGTTTACTCCAATAATCCCACTAATGCAAAGAGATATTGGTATAACGGGATGGAATATTGCAGTCATGGCTTCTGCAAACTATTTAGGCTATCTTATTGGAGCGTATATCTCCCGAACACAATGGACAAGAAAGCATTTACGAGCCTGGCTAGGAGTAGGATTAGTTGCCAGTATCATTTTACTGATAGCTGTGCCATTCACGCTGAATGATTCACTTTGGATATTGCTAAGGCTAGGTTCTGGCTTTCTTAGCGCAATTTTATTTGTCGTTGCCTCAAGCGTTACATTAGGACAAGGGCGAAGTGATTGGGCGGGATATCTTTATAGTGGAGTGGGTATTGGCATTGCGTTTACAGGTATATTTGTACCAATGTTCGATACCATAGGTGGCTGGAGAGCCACATGGCTGGGATTAGCGCTTGGTGGAAGTATCTTTGGAACTATTGCATGGTATACTTTAGCGAAAGTATCTTCCTCCGAAGCTGGAGAGCCAAGACAAATACGAACCCCAAATAGCTTTGTGAGGGACTATAAGTGGTACGTTCTTCTCGCCAGCTATGGACTTGAGGGGATTGGCTATATCATTACAGCCACATTTATTGTACAAATGATAGGATCAATGCCTGAGTTGCGCGATATTGCGACCCAAAGCTGGGTGCTCATTGGCTTGGCGGCAGCCCCATCGACATATCTTTGGGCGCAAATCTCAAAAAAGACAAATGTAAAAGTGGGCCTTATACTGGCTTTCGGATTGCAGGCTTTGGGAATTCTTCTGCCAGTTATAATTCCAAATCAAGTTAGTACCTTGATCGGAGGTGCTTTATTTGGTGGAACTTTTATGGGGATAACCAGTCTTACAATAACCTTGGCATGCCAGATGAAACCAGAAGCTCAAATACAGGCTATCGGAGAATTGACAACCGTATACGCCTTTGGCCAGATCATAGGGCCTATTGTAGCAGCGTATCTTCAAAAAAACTTTAATATCTTAGCCCCCAGCCTTTTTGCAGTTGTGATTTTGATATTTGCTTTGCTCGTATTAATGACATTAAAAATAAACAGGAAAGGTGCTGATATCTAATGCCATATGTAAACATAAAAATTACCAAAGAAGGAGCCACACCCGAACAAAAAGCACAATTAATTCAGGGAGCAACTCAACTCCTTGTGGATGTACTAGGAAAAAATCCTAAAACAACAGTTGTCGTGATTGATGAGGTGGATACCGACAACTGGGGAATAGGCGGAGAAACTGTTACTACCTTGAGGAAACGAAATTAAGAAATTGTAATCAGATTTTAGGAGAATAAGTTCCTTTTCTTATTGGCCCTGTCTTCTGGCTATAATAAATCAAATAGTAGTAATAAAAGAGAAACTCCTGCTAAATTGGATTAATCTGGCAGGAGTTTGCGCTTGTGTAGCAAATATTTGAAAATGGGGAAAGAGTTTTTTGAGTATGATGTCGACAACCTCGTCCTTAAAAGTCGAAGAGAAAATTGAAACTCCAATTGGACAGACATTCTATTGGGATTATTACTGCTATGTTAAAGCTCATCCTATTGACACGTGGAACAAACCAACTGCCATTCTCTATGGTTCAGATGATAATGTTTCTGAATCTGATGTGGTTTCTGAATTCGTCAAATGTTATCACTGTGAGTTGAACATGTTGGAACCTGGCGAGCATTATTCTCACACTGACGAACAAATACACTATTATAGGCAGTGGCTGAGCAATAATATTGATGTGGTCAAGTCAGCGGGTGAAGGGTAAATTTATGAAGAATGATAACACTCCTTATGATGACGGGCGTCAAGGGGAGAACTGATATATAATGGTTATATTCCTTGAGTTACTGATGAATGTCTGCAGTGTACCTGTTCAGCCAATATAGGTTGCTTTTATGGCTGGAAAAACGATGAGAGCAGCAATGGATAAATTAAGCTGCTATGGATAATAATGACAAAGTACTAAATTATGCAAGGTGGAAAAATGAAAAAGTATATATTGAGTTTTATTTTTATTTCTATCGTAGCTATTAGTGCCATATTTGTGTCGAAATCGTTTAATAGCGATATGGCGCAAATCATGCATGTGGTTACAGCGGATATGAAACATGAGCGCACGATTTCATGGAAAACATCAAATTTCGGGAATCCGGGAAGTTTGGAGATACGTCCCAAGCAATCGAACAATAGCACAAAAATTAACGCAGAAGCAGTGGAACTGCCGTCGGACAATGGCGGCAAACGGTTTATGCTTTATACGGCTCACATAACCAACCTTACGGCTGGAACTGAGTATGAATATCGTGTTTCTGTTGGCAAGCGGCAATCGGTATGGAAAGAATTCAAAACTGAGCCGGAGGCGACAGCTTTTAAGACACTTGTCTTTGGTGATTCACAGTCAGCTGATTATAGTAAAGATTGGGCGAAAACAGCGCAGATAGCCTGGGCGAACAACCCTGATGCAGCGTTTTTTATTAATATGGGGGATCTCGTTGATAACGGACAAGACGACTGGCAGTGGAACGCCTGGTTTGACGGGGCAGCGAAGCTTTTTGAAGCGATGCCGATAGCTCCGGTGATGGGAAATCACGAGGCATATAGTCTCGATTGGAAAATGGCCCTGCCCAATTATTATCTCTCGTTTTTTGCCGTACCGGGAAATGGTCCGGCGGGGCTGGAACGATATGCTTACTCCTATGATTATGGCGATGTACATTTTACCGTGCTTAATACCCAGTTGAATGAACTGCATGACTGGTATCCTGACTTGTTGGAACAACAAAAGAAATGGCTGGCAAACGACCTAGCTCAAACGCAGAAAAGGTGGAAGGTAGTTCTTATGCATCGCGGTATATGGGCACATCCTTTCACCGGGCCGCTTGATGAAATTGGCAAAGCATTTGCCCCGGTGTTTGATACTTATCATGTGGATCTCGTATTCACGGCGCATGTGCATTCCTATGCGCGTACGGCGGCGCTGAAGAATGGCAGGCGCGATCCCGCCGGTACTATCTATATTACGACAGGCCGCAGCGGGGAAAAGGTCTGGGATAAATCGCCGCAAAAACCGATGGACGAGGTTTATTATAATCCGCTTGACATGCCGAATTACCTTGTGCTGGAAGCTTCGCATGATTTTATTAAAGTCGCTGCTTTCAAACAGAACGGTGAGCTTATTGATCAAACAGAAATCAAAAAATAGCAGCAGGCAATATTAGAAAACCCCCAACTTTGCAGAAAAATGAAACTGCAAAGTTGGGGGTTTTCATTAATTTAACCGGACATATCTTATAAAGGAGACTTGAACCTATTGAATTGCAAGGACAGCATTACCAACAAAGTATTTGGCATATAAATCCTGAACCCAATGTATCAGTGCTTTTTCGGAAGCATTTTGATCTTTTTCGCTATACATATCTGTTTTATATTGGCCGTCTTTGGACCAGTAATAAATTGTTTCTCCTAAAAAGCCAACTGCATAACTGCGGCCTTCCGGAACCGTGATCATGTTTTTTCCTGAAAACTCAAGCGGTGAAGGAATGCCTAATATCCCCAAAAGAGTAGGGGCAAAATCGATCTGGCTCGCGAATGCTGCACTGCTGAAATTATAAAAAGGCTGCAAATTGGGACTAACAAAGAGTAACGGAATGGGAGCCAAGGTTAAACTAAGGTCGCCTTCGCCAAGACGTTTATAATGGTTATTCTGACTTGGATGAGGATTATGATCGCTCGTAACAATAATAAGAGTCTTATCGTCCAATAACTTCCGGTTCTCAAGATCCTGGAAGAATTTTTGCAGGGTAATATTCTCCCAGTAAATTCCTTTAAGAAAGACATTGTTTGATTGATTATGGATAGCTGCCGGAATATCATCTTTAGACAATCCGCAATATGGATAGGGCTGATGCGAATCTATCGTCTTTGTCACCAGGAAAAGCTTTTTATTGCGGTTTTGCTCAAGGATTCGGATGGTTTCTTCATACATTACGTCATTATGAAATCCCCAGCCACTGCTGCCAATATATCCTTCTTTCTCCAAATCTTCTTTTGCTCGGTAAATGTTCATGCCAAAACGTTTTTTATAGGCGCGAAATTCATCATTATAATATTGGCTGGTAGCCTCCAAAAATACGGTATCATAACCATTTCTTGCAAGAACTTTAAATAACGTGGCATTATCTTCAAAAGCTTGATCATCGGTATAAAGCAACTGGGATAGAAACATGGAATTGAGCCCTTGCGTCGTCGGCTTATTCGCAGTGTAATAATGATCTGAATGGGGATATTTGGCCCACAGGCTATCTAAGAATTGGGTTGTTTCCGCTGGGATACGTGAGTTATAGAAATGCAAGTAATCCCGATGAAAAGATTCAGCGACTATGACAATGATTTTTTCATAGGGAAAAGCGTTTGGAACGGCAATAGGCTTTTCGCCAATCTCGATTCCCAATTCACTCAACAGCAGTTTTTCATTTTTAGAAAATGCCACACGATAAAGCTGGCTGGCGGCGGTTATATGCCTTTCGTCATTTCGTCTCAACTCTCGTACTAAGTTGACGGTTACAGACCCGGAAATGAGATCGCGGGATATGTTTCTGGCTTTTTCTATGTCACTTTCCTCGTCAAATCCATTTTCCAGCAGAACTTTTGGATAGATGGAGACCGTGGCGAAATTGATAAAATTAAATCCAATATAGAGCGTTATCATTACGATGCCGACACTTTTTGCATGGAAAGGCTGGATCCTTTTCGGAAGGCGGAATAATAACATAAGCAAGATAAAGCTCATTATAATTCCAAGTAAAACATATTTATCTGCAGTATAGATTACACCTAGTATTGAGTAATTATTTAGATTGTCGAACAGTATTTTTTCAATATGTGATGAGGTAACAAAAAAATATGCCGTATCACAATAAAAAAACACAATGGTAATAAAATACGATAAAAAGTAGGTGATTTTGGCTAGAATGTTGCTCCATTTCATGTAAACGCAGCAAGCGAGCAATACAAGTATACTATTATTAATTACACCGGCGAAAACGGCTATGAGGGTCATTACATTATAAATTAACTTAAAAGAATGGATTATCGTCATTGAGATTCCCAGCCAAAGAATCGAGACAACCACTACCGGAAAATAATTCCGTGCAATTTGTTTGACATGAACTATATTTTTTCGGAAAAACATAAATATACTTGCCAGCAATATATCACGAAAAATAGCATTCGATATGTCAAGCGCAAAGATATCTGTCGGAAATTCCGGTTCGCGACTGTAGAATTGAAACGAAAGATATATTTCAATGACAAGTACCAAAACGATTGCGATAATCTTATTTTTGTGGAGGAAAAATGTTTCTTTGATGTGTGCTCCGTTAATGATGATAATAACTCTCCTTCAGCATATCTTTAGCTATGTAGTCTTCGCTACAGTAATTTCATAATCCTTTTCTGTGATAAAACACTTATAGAGTAATAAATGTAAAAGGTGCCAGGAGCAGGAGCGCTGCTTTTGGCAGCAGACAGGTTGTAAAGTCATAGCCATTCTGGTGAGATGGCCTATATGATTTATGAAAGACAAATTTAGTAGTTTTAGCCACACCACCAAATCAGGAGCTATTTTAAACAATATGGCTCTAATTGCTCTTTAGCTTATTTTAGCACCCATTTACTGCCTAAAGGTCCCTTAATCTTCCTTGCCAGACTTCTTTTCCGGGAGTACACTGAAAGAACCTTATATTATTTCTACACTTAGTTTCATTATTTTCATTTTATTCAGACCTTTTTCGACGCATTTATTAAGTAGCGACTGAAATTATTGTAAAGAAAGGGATGAGATTGTGAAGGCATTTCAGATCGGCGGGGTCGCTTTAGTTTTTATCGCGGTTTCCTTGTTTGTACTAAACTTAGTTCACTTAAGCGGTGCTATTTGAATATTAAGGGATAAGGTAATTTGGAATATGTAGGGCAAAGAAAGACACCACCCATTTGGATGGTGTCTTTCTTTGCTTGTGCTATTTCCTTAAACATAAAAGGGCGGGCTAGTAAACTCTAGCAATGGTGTCGATAATCCTGTTCCGGTGACACAATTTGTCTCAATAACATAGAAAACATGTAAAAAAAGGTAAAAATGTATTTTTGTTGAAATAATACAAAAATATGATAAGGAGGGGGAAGCGTGTATAAGAAGCTTATTTATTTAGTAATTATGTGCTTCTTGGCCACAATACCGATGGCAGGATGTTATCAACAAGAGAGAGAGAGGGCGGTATCTATGAAATATCCAGTCAAACCGATTACGGTTATTGTTCCTTATACTGCGGGGGGAAGTACAGATATAATGGTACGGGCAATGGAGAAGGGGGCAATGAAATATATGGACCAGCCGCTGATCATCACCAATATACCAGGAGGCGGAGGTAATATAGGTTGGAACGAACTGGCTGGGGCTAATCCTGACGGCTATACTCTCGGGGCAGTAGGTACCGGAACAATTTTGCAAACGCTTTATGGCCAAACTAGATACCATTACGTTACAGCTTTAGAACCGATAGTTCAGGTAGCCGATTTCCCCATCGTTGTGGCGGTTAGAGCAGATCAGCCATGGCAAAATATCGGGGAATTAATCAAGTTCGCAAAAGCGCATCCGGGAGAAGTAAAGTTTGGTCATTCGGGTGTAGGTTTGGCCGTACATATTACAGGGGAAATGCTCGCCAAGGAGGCCGGGATTGGTATTGTACCGGTTCCTTTTAGGGGAGATTCAGAAGGAATAGCGGCTCTTTTGGGCGGGCATATTCAGCTTTTATTTGGGACCGCAGGAATAAAAGAACAGATTACGGGCGGTAATGTTCGGGTGCTGGCAGTTGCATCTGAGAAACGCTCAACTATTCCTGAACTAAAGGATGTACCAACTTTGAAAGAGCAGGGAATAAATGTTGCTTTTAGTATTTGGCAAGGAATTGGGGCACCTAAGACGATGCCAAGTGAAGTCAAGGTACGGTTAGCTGAAGTTTTCAAAAATATAGTGAACGATCCGGATTTTAAAAATCATGTGGAAAAAATGGGAATGTCAGTAGAATACATGGGACCGCAAGAAATTAGCGAAAAATGGATAACCGAATCCGGAAGACTTGATACATTCCTAAAAGAAAGCGGTATTGTCGACCAAATTGCGACACAAAAAAAGTAGGCGAAGAAGTTTACTAGTCTAGACGAGATACGGGACGGCAGAAAACAGCCGGTTGGAGTGCAGTCTTTATCACCTAGCCGGCTTTTGTTTTTATTGGCATAGATTTTTGTGGGACAAGGGACAGGCACTTTGTCCTTCCGACAAACAAAGCAAGGAATGTCAGGAATTATGATCAATTCTTGTATATAATATATACAAGAATACAATTTCATTTTCATAGGCTGTTCCGCAAAATCGTAGGTACCTCGGTAATGGAATATGTTAGGCGTCGGAGGTTATGTGAGGCCGCGAAGGAGCTTGTCGAAACAGACGCAAAAAACTCATGTATAAGCTAAGCTGGCATAATACATAAAAAACATGAAGGGCTATTACTCACTTACCTGTATGAGTCATGGTTCTTTCATTTTTTAGCAACGTTGGATTTAACTAAGCTGAGAATCAAGAAATGGATCCGCTTCGTCCCGGGAATTTTGTCTCAGTGTGGTATAATAAGAAGAGCAAGACACTCTGGCCCACAAGGAGACTTAGCCATGACCTCAAGGCAAATCCACCTCATATTTGACACCAAGATTGGCGGCGCCAAACCGGTGACCGTTGTTGATCGCGGACATAAATGCCCCTTCTGTTGCCGCGAAGAACTTGAGGACATCATCGCCGAGGATGGGCCGATACTCCTCGTCGTCAACAAATACCCGGTGCTCCGGGACACCTTCCCGACCGTCCTCATCGAAACCGATGACTGCGCATCCGAACTGTCGCTCTATCCCAAGGACCACCTCCACCGGGTCGTCCGCTTCGGCGTCGGGAATTGGCTGGACATGATCGCCGGCGGCGAGTTCGCCTCGGTCCTGTTTTTTAAAAACCACGGTCCCAGCTCGGGCGGCTCCATTCGTCATCCCCACATGCAGATCATAGGTCTCCGTCACCTTGATTACACCGCCAACATCCCCCCGGCCAGCCTCGAAGGCATCGTCATCAGCCGCGACGGCGGCGTTGAACTCGCCATCGCCGACAAGCCGCTGGTCGGCTTCGTTGAACTCAACATCAAACTCGCCGACCTCGGGCAGCTCGACCGGCTGGCCGACTACCTGCAGATCTGCGCCCACTATTTCCTCCACCACTTCAACCGCCATTGCAACAGTTACAACATCTTCTTCTACCATATAGGCGGTCAGATAACCGCCAAAGTCATGCCCCGGTTCGTTACCTCGCCCATCTACATCGGCTACGCCATTCCGCACCTGTCCACCCGCATTCCCGATGTCGCCGCTGACCTCAAACGAATATATGGATTATAATTTCCGCTTTAGCGTATTAAACTAAACAATGACTGATTATTACATTGAGATTGCAATGTAGCTGTCAGGACAACTAAAATGGTGATTTACATAAGCTGACAGATAGTCTGTCAGCCTTTTAGTTGATATCCCGGACGAGCTCACTAATAGCTATTGAAAATGATTCTCGATAATGCTACAATATGTATACATGGCGAAAACGTAGAGTACGACCCGTGTTTTCGGCAATTGAGATGAGGAAGTGTTAGCAATGTGTATTTCGTGCGATGAAACGTCCCAAATTTTTTCTGTTGAAATCGTAACCCAAGAGCCTGTCAGCAATAATATTGATTTGTATAAAGAGATTGCCCACCGATTGTTTCAAAACAAGGTTATATCGCTTATTAACGTTGGCAACAATCGCGCTTATGTAGCGAATGATAAACAAATCTTTGGTTTTGAACTTCATCTAACGAATCAGCACAATCCGGCGAATGTAACCCTGACGAATGTTGAGAATGCGCTGGAGGGGCTTTTGACCCAGTTCGAGGGTTATTCTGAAATGCAGATAAAACTGAATTAATGACGTCAAAGCATTCTTCGGAGTGCTTTTTTACTATCCAATAATATGCTGACGTCGGTTTATCTCTACATACGCAACATTGGTCAAAAAGGAGGAACAAAAAGGGAAACCCCGCCAATATCGGCACAACTCACTGGAAGAGAGGGATAGAGATGAAAAAGCTTATGGCGATGCTGGGCGCCTGTATGCTGTGCTGCCTGCTGAGCGTCAGCGCATTGGCTGCGGAGCCGG
Organism: Sporomusa aerivorans; assembly: GCF_041428895.1. Lineage (NCBI taxonomy): Bacteria > Bacillati > Bacillota > Negativicutes > Selenomonadales > Sporomusaceae > Sporomusa > Sporomusa aerivorans. The sequence continues at coordinate 4,586,741 of NZ_CP156926.1, read as the reverse complement.
CTGACTTTTGGCAGTATGAAAAAAATATTGAACAGGTGGCGGAACCGTTAACGGAGCAAATGATGCAGGCGCTAAACGATGAAGATTATGGCCGATTTCAAAGCCGCCTGAGCGAAAAGATGAAAGTGGCGCTTCCCGAAAGCGCGTTTAAGAAAATGGCGAATGATTTGAAAGGAAAATTCGGTAGCTACAAAGCCAAAGAAGTAATGAGTATTGAATTACGCGAAGAATATATGATAGTTAACTACAAAGGCATGTTTTCTCAGACGGCAGATCCGGTGCTGATACGTACTGTACTTGTGCAGGAAAACGGGAAAACCTGCATTGGCGGCATATGGCTGAATCCGATGAAGCTGGTTGAGCATACTGATCCTAACCCGTAAAGCTAAAGGGACGATTGGCAGGACGCAAAGGGGCAATTCTCCCTGCATCCCTATGGTAAATTTCATCGTTTGTACCCGATGTGGAGAAGCGTACCACTGGTAACGGTGAAGCAGGCGTCAATCCTTATATAATAAGGATTGACGCCTGCTTTTTTGCAACAACAATTTTGGTTTTTCCATTAAATAGTCAACCCCGTCCCCGTGACACGCCTGCCCGAAGGATATGGAATCCCCAAAAAGCAAAAACTATAATCAGCTTCTAACCGGGAACGGCTCAAATATTGCTTATATGCAAGTACTAAAATCTAAACAGCCTTGAAAGGAGTGCTGGTATGAAAGAAGAAAAAATTGCTTATATAAACCCGGCGAATATGATGACCCCGCGAGGGTTTTCGCAAGTTGTTACGGTGTACGGCAACCATAAAACAATATACGTTGGCGGACAAGACGCAGTAGACGAAACTGGAAACACTGTCGGCAAGGGTAGTCTTAAATTGCAAACAGACCAGGTGCTGGTAAATATTGAGAAAGCACTGACGGCAGCAGGAGCCGGGCTGGAAAATGTAGTTAAATGGAATGTCTATCTAGTCCAAGGCCAGAATCCGCAAGCAGGCTTCGAGGTTTTCAGGGAAAGGTGGGGTAACCGACAAGATCCTCCGGCTTTGACCGTTTTATTTGTGGCGGGATTAGCGAACCCCGAATGGCTGATAGAGATCGATGCTATTGCGGTAACTACGAAATAACGCTCGGATAAGTTCCCGCGACATTGCGGCGGTAGGACATTTGACTTTGCAATAATATACTAGCCGCATCTATTTTTCCCGATGTATAATTCATGATATTAACTTACGAGGAGCTTATATCATGAACATTACATCTTTTTTAATATACTGCGTTATTGTAACCTTTACACCTGGCCCTACTAATATTGTTATATTGTCTACGGTACAGGGGTTTGGAATAAAAAAAGCTATGGAATACTCGTATGGAGCAACCATCGCCTTTGGTGTCTTACTTGTCATCTCCGCTATATTGAATACCATGCTTGTGGCCGTAATTCCGAAGATATTGACTGTAATGCAAATAATAGGGACCCTGTATATTTTGTATTTGGCATATCAGATATATACAATGGATACAGCGGGTTCTACTGAAAAACAGGTTGCAACGTTCAGGTCAGGATTTATCATGCAGTTTGTAAATCCCAAGGTAGTGTTATTTACAATGACGGTAATCCCCGGTTTTGTTATGCCATACTACACTGACCCTTATTTACTAGCAATATTTGTTGCGATTATTACTGTTGTTGGCTTTTTAGCATTTGTCACTTGGGTTCTTTTCGGGGCGATTTTCAAGGAACTCCTGCTGAAATATCAAAAGCCAGTTAATGTAAGTATGTCACTTTTTCTAATATATTCTGCTATAATGGGCTCAGGATTAATTGAGCTTATTAGGAGGTGACGGACATGGAAAGATTCATATATAAAAAATCATCAGATATCACTGCGCTATCAGCAAGTTTTACAGATTTCACATATAAAAAACATTGTCATGAGGAATACGCATTGGGTGTAACCCTGCGGGGCATTCAAGAATATAACTTAGATGGCAGTTTCCATTCGTCCTATGAGAATGGGGTTATGCTCTTTAATCCTGAACAGATACATGACGGTTGGGCCCATGACCGTTCGGGGCTTGATTATGTTATGCTATATATCGAACCGAGGCTATTTTTGGATATACTGGGGAAAAAGGATAGGGTGCGTTTTGCATTCCCCATTGTCTATAATCAGGCTCTTAGAAGTAGTATCTTAAATCTTTCCAGTGCGATTCATAGTGAAGAAGATGAAGCCTTGTGCAGTGAGCTGCTACTATCCCTTGTAGACAAATTTAATCCAATTAATATCTTTATAGATTATAAAAGAGATAACAAGCTAATTCATAAAGCAAAGGAAATGATTTATTCTAAATTACATGAAGTAATGAGTCTTGATGAAATATCTAAAGAGTTTTTTATCTCAAAGTTTCAGTTTATCAGGTTATTTAAAGCGAATACCGGAATTTCACCATATCAATATTTTATATTTTGCAAGGTAAATCGCGCTAAGCAGTTACTGGAAAAAAACAAGGATATTTATTCGGCTGTAGCAGAATGTGGATTTGTTGATTTATCTCACCTAAATAAGCATTTTAAAAGAATCTATGGAATAACAGCGTTTGAATATAAATCACATTTGAATTAGAATTTTACTGGATTTGATGGGGTCAGGAATGAAAATATAATTGGAATACTTAAATAGCCATACTGCAGCGCAGTATGGCTATTTAAGGTTAGGCCACGCCGGGAATGTCGAGGGGACGGAGTTGTTGACACTTATCTCTTTGGCGGTAACCACGCCCCACTGACATAGGAAAATACCTATTCATGTAGAAGTTTCTTATTTTAAGGTGGTAAAAGAATATTCCCTTAGCGTTCTTGTTGCTTATACCTACGGTTCTGTGAAAGGAGGATACAATGAAGGATTTTTTTACTATTGGAGAAATGTCCAAGCTATTTCTTGTAAAAGTAGAAACCCTTAGGTATTATGATGAGATTGGACTATTGAAACCCCAATATACTAATAAGCAGACTAATTACCGTTACTATACAACCCAACAGTTTGAACGGTTAAATTCAATTAAATATTTGCGTGCTTTAGGGGTGCCGATCAGCAAACTTCTTGATTTTTTTAACTATCGTGACACAGACACACTTGTGACACTGTTAAACGCTCAAAAGTCGGAAATTGCCCTTAAAAAACAGGAGCTAGAGAAAATTGAACGAAAAATTTCCCGCCGTCTGGGGCAAATTGAGGATGCGATTAATACTCCGCTGGATACAATTGCTGAAGTAAAGCTCCCTAAATGGCGTGTAGCTCATTTACGCCGCGAATATGTACTTGGTGATGATATTGAATATCCGGTTTCAGAATTAATTAAAAGTTATGGTATAGATGGAGATGTATTTTTGGGAAAAGTCGGTATTTCTATCTCAGTTTCCGATCTAAAGGCCAATAGATTTAACCGATATTCCAGCATATTTTTGATTCTGGAAGACGAAGATCAAATTACTGACTCAGATATTACGTTCCCGGCCCGGGAATACTTACGAATTCGTTTTAAAGGTTCTCATATAAGCGCATCACAATATTATAATAAATTATTTGTATATATGAAAAGGCATCACTATGAGCTAGTAGATGACTCTATAGAAATCGCACTGATTGATTACGGTATAACTAATGATATAGATAAATATGTCACAGAAATACTATTGCCCTATGTCCGCTTATAATTTTTTTGAGCGGACATTTTTTCTTGACCCTATAGTTACTAGAGCGTTTATGCTATTGTAAAGTTGGTTTAAACAGAGGTGTAATATGAAAATTTTAATTATAGGCAATGAAGATCGGTACAGAAAATATATGCCCGACTTAGAGATTATAAGGCAGATTACGATGGTTTTTTGTCCTCGCGGTGCAAGCGATGAAGAATTATTGGCAGCGGCCCGGGATGCAGATGCGATTTCCATTGATCCTATAGCCAGACTTTCCGGTAATGTTATCCGGCAAATGCCCAAGCTTAAAATTATTCAGTCAGAAGGTGTCGGATTCAACGGCATTGATTGTCAGACTGCAAAAGAAAAGGGAATTTTTGTATGCAATTGTAAAGGGGCAAATGCAGGCGCTGTTGCCGAACAGGCAATACTGCTTATGTTGGCTCTCCTGCGAAGCATCATAACCGGTGACAGACTTGAGCGGGAAGGTCGGCAAATGGAAGTGAAGGAGCGGCTGATGTATGAAGGTATCGCCGAACTGGGAGACTGCAAAATCGGTCTTATTGGGTTTGGGGATATCGCCAAGGCCGCTGCTAAACGTCTGCTGCCGTTTGAGTGTGAGATTTTGTATTACGACAAAAATAGAGCGCCGCAGGAACTGGAAGAAGAATATCATGTATCTTACATGGAACTGGATAAAATGATTTCCACTTGTGATATTATCAGTCTCCATTGTCCTGTTACACCGGAAACAGTAGGAATGGTTAACGCCGAATTTCTATCAAACATGAAAACAACTGCTTATTTGATCAATACCGCAAGAGGAGATATCGTTGACAATCAGGCGTTATATGATGCCATTGTTATGGGAAAAATTCGTGGAGCTGGCCTGGATACGGTATACCCCGAACCGACAACAAAAGATAATATACTTCTGAATCTACCGGAGGAATGCAAAGAACGTATTATTTTTTCACCTCATATAGGCGGAATTACAACCAGCTTTTTCCGCCGGGCGCATCTATTCAACTGGAGTAATGTGGAAACTGCGTTGAATGGAAAACGGCCGCAGCATATTGTAAATGGACTATAAATTTATGACACATGATATGTGAAAAGATAATATTTTAAGGATAATGTGTAATGGCTTAATCTAATTGTTTTTTTGTAAAGGGGAGTTCATGAAGTCTTTTTATCTTGTACTTACACAATTGGAAATTTTCACTGTTATCATTTTCATAGGTATTATCGGGATAAAAACAAAAGCTTTAAACGAGAAGACTTTAAGTGATTTATCCAAGCTGATCATGCGTTTAATTCTTCCTATTATGATTTTTCATAAATCAATAAACGGTGCGACTCGTACCGATATACTCTTCTGTTTTACAGAAGTTGTCTTATCTACGATATTCATGTTTGGAGTACTTTTTTTTACTGGTTTCGTTCTTAAACGAATGTTTTCTTTAAGCGGAAATTACGGACGTGTTTTTCATGCTTCAACAATGTTCGGGAATGTGGGCTTTATCGGAATTCCCTTGATTCTGGGTATCCTGCCGGAGCGTGGAATGCTTTATATGGCTCTTTTCAGCATCGTTGATCAGGTATTGCTTTGGAGCATAGGTTTTCATCTGACTTTACCGCAGGAGAAACTGGAGCATAGTTCTTTGCTGGCAAATCTCAAGAACATATTAAATCCTGCAATGCTCGGGATTTTTTTAGCAATTATTTTCATTTTGATGGAATGGAAATTGCCTGTTACGTTAAATAAGGCTCTAGGAACTGTAGGTGATATGACAACGCCGCTATCGCTAATTTACATTGGTGGGACATTTTGTTTTTGCAATGTAAAAAGATTTGTAACTAAAGTAGAATATTACACGATTATAGTTATAAAAATGATAGCTATTCCACTGTTTGTATTTTCAATTTTGCGGTTTTTCCGGGTCCAACCGGAAATTATCATATTCATCACTATGCTTGCTGGAATGCCAAGTATGACTGCTATTGCAATGTTTGCGCGGATGAACGAGTCTGATGAGGGCTGTGCAGTCGGTGCTATCATGATTACGACAATTTTTTGCTTATTTACATTGCCACTAATTGCTTATCTTACAAGCTTATGGTAACCAATCCAGATCATTGGATATTTAGAGACAATAACAGCAATACCTCAACTTAACTTATGAGCTATTGCTGTTATTTTTTGTCTTCGATTGGCCTAAAATCTGACCATATAGGCTGAAGCAATCGCCTCCTGTATCATTTGGGTGGTAATCCCTTCCGTCCATTTATCAAAGTAGCATGGATAATTGGTTCCGCAGTTTGTACATTCTATATATTGATTTGCATCCTTTTGTTCCCGCTTATCATACATATAGGGCAGAAGCTCGTTGGTGTTATTAACGCCAGGGGCATTCCCGTCTATGCTATAGGAATATTCATAAGTAGCCTGGTATTTTAGTGTAAAATGGTTAGCGCTGCAAACTGGGCATACAACGTGAGTGTTATGATCCATATTCGTCACCTCTATTTTAATCTATTGATATGGTTTGGTTTTCTTAAGGAAATAAACTACATAAGACCAGTGGTGCCCTATTGCTATTATGTCCATAATTAGTAGACTAATGCTGACAGCTAGACCTCGGGGCCCGGGTGGCAGGCAGGTACTTAACTAGAGCATATTACCATAGTTCTGGAACATGAGAAAACTCCATGGTCATGTCATAATGCAAAGTGAAGAATTCCTTTATGTTGGAATTTTTCACTTTGCATTATTCTAAGAGTAATTTGTTTTTTCGATAACACCATCCTTTGACATCGTAAAATTTTAATAAATAACAAAAAATGACAAAATACAGCAATTGACAGATGATATTCTGTAGATATATAGCAATTTTTGGCTGCAATAGGAGGCGCAAAATATGTGGAAGAGATTGTCTTATCGATGGAAACTTTGCTTATTTATTATTCCGACAGTAGTATTTAGTTTAGTAACGGTGGGTATATTTTCTTACTACACCGTTAATAGCCTAATCGCAGACGAACTCAGTAAAAGTATGTTAGCAACAACAGAGCAAGCGGCAGACAATATCAATACCTGGATTAAAACACATTTGTTGGAAACCGAATCGATTGCATCGACACTAGAGGCCAAAGAGGTTAATAATAATTTTGGTCCAATAGATATTCTTAATACAAACCGTGGGAAAGCTTTAAGCGAGAAGTACCCGGGAGTATTTAATGTTTTTTTTGCCACTGACCGTAACGGAGTGACGCACGCCATATCACCAGAAGGAAATAATATGGTCAATACGGTAATTAATGTAAAGGATCGCGATTATTTTAAAGCGATAATGTCTGGCGGTCCTTCACAAATATCGCCGCCGTTAATAGCCAGGAATACTGGTTCAATGAATATATTTTTATCAGCGCCCGTAAAAGATGATAAAAATGTACCGCAGGGATTAATAGGTGTTGCTATCACAGTGAGTACTGTACAAAAGATAGCCGATAACCTTAAATGGGGACAAACAGGATACGGAATTATGATAGCGAAAGACGGGACCTTTATTCAGCACCCTGACAAAGACTTTGCAATGAAGCAAAAAATAACGGAGTCTAATGACCCGGCGACCAGAGAGTTAGGAACAAAGATGCTGGAAGGGAAATCTGGCGTTTTTCGCTTTACCGTTAATGGTGACAAGAAAATAGCCTTTTATCAGCCTGTTCCGGTTACCGGCTGGGCGGTAGCAACGGTAATTGATGAGGCGGAATTTTTTGCACCGGCTACCAGAATTTTAAAAGGAATGACAGTATTAATTTTAGTTGTGTTATCACTGATCACGGGCGTTATCTGGTTTGCGGCCAGACGTATGACAGGACCACTTAAAGATTTAGTCGGCTATGCGCAAAATATCGCTGACGGAAACTTGAAGGTTGAGGAAATAAAAGCGGATTCCAAAGATGAAGTTGGACAGTTGGCTTCAGCTTTTAATCATATGACAGCAAGTTTACGTACTCTTGTACAGCGCATTGGTTATACTACGCAGCAAGTGGCGGCTTCATCCGAAGAATTGACCGCCAGTGCTGAGCAGTCGGCTCAGGCCGCACAACAGGTCGCCGCTTCGATTAACAATGTATCTAACGGAGCCAGCGAGCAATTGGAGGCAGCCGACACGACATCGACTATTGTAGAGCAGATGTCGGCCGGTATCCAACAGGTAGCGGCCAACACAAACCAAGTTGCAGAACAATCGGCCCAAGCGGCTGAAAGGGCTAAAGAGGGTGGACAAACCGTCGAAAAGGCCGTTATACAGATGGGCCATATTGAGAATACTGTCAATACTTCCGCCGATGTAGTGGCCAAGCTGGGCGAGCGCTCCAAGGAGATCGGCCAAATTGTCGACACTATCTCCGGTATTGCCGGTCAGACAAATCTTCTTGCCCTCAATGCAGCTATCGAGGCGGCGCGGGCGGGAGAACAGGGCCGGGGGTTCGCGGTTGTAGCGGAAGAAGTGCGCAAGCTGGCTGAACAGTCCCAGGAGGCGGCCAAGAAGATCGCCGAACTGATTGGAGAAATCCAGGGCGATACTGATAAGGCTGTTGTGGCTATGAGCGAAGGAACTCGGGAAGTGAAAACCGGGGCTGAAGTGGTCAATGCAGCCGGAGTAGCTTTCCGGGAAATCGTGGAATTGGTTTCACAAGTATCGAGCCAGGTTAGAGAGAGCTCGGCGGCTATTCAGCAAATAGCTTCTGGCAGTCAACAGATTGTAAGATCGGTCAAAAAGATTGACGCTCTCAGTAAGACGTCGGCGGGCGAAGCCCAAACTGTCTCGGCGGCTACAGAGGAGCAACTGGCATCCATGGAGGAAATTGCGTCCTCCAGTGAAGCTCTGTCGAAGCTGGCTCAGGAACTCCATACAGAAGTGGCCAAGTTTCGCGTTTAAGTGAGAGGCGGCCAATAATATATAGCAGAAGAGCAACTGGTACTATTAACCTGGATAGCGAGGAATGCGGATAGTCATCACCCAGGTGAAAAGGAATCATCCAATACAAAAGCGCTACCAAGCTACCTGCTATACTACCCCTGAATCGGACGAAAAAGAAAAACACCTCTTATGTCGTATGGAAAAACTATACAACATGAGAGGTGTATTTTTTATGGAAAAAAAGGTGGATTATCCGACGTAACCTTCTTCAGCATTCTTATGACGGAATGTATTCGTCAGAGGACTATTCTCGAACAAGAATTTTATTAGATCACTAATTCAAAAAAGAGGTGCTTGGTATATAATTGAAGTAAAAATCTTATTTTTTATGGAGAGCTATGACAGAATACGATGTTACCATTAAGTAATAAGGGACAATTCGTTTTTACCCAAGGAAGCACGGGATAAATTTAAGTTATCACAGGTAGTAAAATTAAGATTATAGTTGATGGAGAAAATATTATTCTTAAACCTCGCACCGGAGCAAGTGGCCAAAGCGAACAGCCGGGGGATAGGGATTGGAGTGGGGAGATGCGATGAAAAACAGAACGGTATATATGTATGTTTTTGATACTATGGCTGATTGGGAATGGGGTTATGTAACCGCTGAATTGAAAACAGGGCGCTTTTTTAAAAAAGATATTCCGCCTTTTACTGTTAAAACGTTCAGTCTGACCAAAGAAACAATCGTAACAATTGGCGGAGTACGAATTATACCGGATAACTACGTTGAAGAAATTGTTCCAGAGGACTGTGCCTTACTGCTATTGCCTGGAGGCGAAACTTGGCTGGACCCGATGCATGCTCCGGTGATCGAAATAGTGAAGGATTTTTTGCTCGCTGGTATTCCCGTTGCAGCTATTTGTGGCGCCACAATTGCCCTTGCAGCCGCCGGAATTCTGGATCAGTATCTGCACACTAGCAACGATATTTCATATTTAAAAGCTGTATGTCCCCAATATAAGGGAGAGCAAAACTATCAATCAGACAGTGCGGTTACCGACCGCAATCTTATAACTGCCGGCGGGGTAGCTCCTCTTGAGTTAGCTTATCACGTCCTCAAAAGGCTGGCGGTTTGTTCTAATGAAACTTTGGATAGTTGGTACAAGCTTAATAAATTGCAGGATTCGCAATATTTTTATAAGCTTATGCAGTCTCTGCAAGGTGGGCTATGATGCTGGTAAAAAATATAATAACAAATGGCAGTCACAAGGATTTTATCAAGCTGGTTCAGTGCTTAGATACAGAGCTTCATAGTAGATATGGCCAATTGCAGCAGGAGTATGATAAACATAACACGTTAGAGAATATACAGGATGTGGTGCTGCTTTACCAGGACGGGATTCCCGTCGCTTGTGGCGCTTTTAAGAAGTATGATAGTAACACGGTGGAATTGAAACGTATTTTTGTTCAGCCCAGGCATAGAGGGCAAGGCTTAGCGAAGCAATTGATACAGTATTTAGAAGCGCTGGCTGCAGAACAAAATTATACCTGGGCGGTACTGGAGACAGGTATAAAACAACCTGAAGCCATTCATTTGTATAGCAGCAGAGGCTATGAAATAATAAACAATTATGGCCCTTATTCGGAAAATGAAAATAGTGTGTGCATGAAAAAGGCGTTGTCACAGCAGCGGCGGTAATAGGTACAGCAAGGGGCAGTGGATTTATAAAATAATTTTATGTTATGACAAGACCATAGAGGTGAATTAATGAAACAATTATTAACAATTTTTGTAACCGCTTTAATCAATATTTCATTTTCGCTAGTCTACGCTCAACCTGTTCAAAATAGTACTCAGCCTGCAAATCAGGCATTAAGAGAAATAAATTATCAACCAAAACTAATAACAGATATAAGTAATTATCTTGGGGATTATAAATTAGTAAATATTTCACTGGGCGCGAATCAAGAAATATATCTGTTAGCTGTGAATAGTGTTCCTGAACCTGAAAAAGGTTCAATTGCTACATTTCCTCCTTCAAAAACTCGCTCACTTCACAATTATAAGGTAGTAATAATAGCTAAAGATTCTACTGAGCAGTTTAAAATCGAAAATGAATCATGGAACTATCATTTTGTCCAACCCATAGATAATAATAATAATATTTTATTAGCCGGTGGCAGATCGCATTATTATAAGGATAATTCTTATGATAAAAATGGTAGAGTTTTTAATAAACAAGGTGATTTATTAAGAGATTTCTTATTGGGAGATGGAATTCAGGATTTGCAGGTAAGTTCTCAAAATAGTATTTGGACTAGCTATTTTGATGAAGGCGTTTTTGGTAACTACGGGTGGGAAGATCCCGTAGGTTCAGTGGGGTTAAGGGCTTGGGATGCTAATGGATATGAAATTTACAAATACGATAATAGTGGAAAGCACATTATTTCAGATTGTTATGCTTTAAATGTATTGGATGATAATAACGTATGGTTCTATTTTTATACGGATTTTGATTTAGCAAACAAACAACGTGAAAGTATGAAATATTATAAAACTAATATTGCAGGGGCAGATGGTTTTATAGTTTATGATAAATATGTTTTGTTCAGGGGCGGATACCGAAATCATAATAATTATTTCTTATACAAGCTTAACCCTGGCGGAATGAAGTTATTGGGTGAAGTGAAAATGTTTGATGAAGATGGAAAATTTATTGAAACTAATTTTTTTGCTTACAGAAGCTCAAGAATGATATTGCTATCAGGGATGAAGTTATACTCGGTTGACTTAAGTAAGTTATTAAGAAATGCCAAATTGAATTAGCTTCAAGGCAAATCAGGATTATCGAAAATGAATAAATAGGATGGAAGAATCAGAACTCAAAAGTATTAGTCTGGCCGGGATTAGAAAGATACGAAAGCACATTGTAAAAAAAGAAGATTATCCAATAAAGGTTAATCGCATGAAGAAGGAGAGATACGTATGCATGATTTTGCAATAGTCTCTAAATGGCTGGATAAAATATTATCTCAAGAACTTCCAAAGGGAATAGTAGCATTTAATTTTAATATATATGAAGGCTCAAATGGAACTTACGATGTACAGTTAATTGGTTCAGATGAATTCGACGAAAATGATGAGGATTGGGCATGCTCAGATTATTATTCATCAGGAGAAGATATTTGTTATATCAAAAGAATCAAAGAAATTGAGCAGTGGGAACAGGGCTTAAGCTTTATCACAAAGTTAGTTGAACAATATCTCATAGAAGGAAGAAATGCTGACAGCCTCAAAAGTGCATGTGTAATAGGCATTGGCTTTGTGGACGGAGATATCGGTATAATCTACCGCTCGGAATAATATATCATCAACAGCAAATCAGGGTAAATTTGTCTAGAAAGGATCGCCCCTTTCTTAGTTAGTAGAGTGTTATATGGGACGTGAAATATTGTGCCCTGTCTCTTCAAACCGCTGGCAAGGCACTTAATTTAAAAAACGCTTTCGGGTAAGACGGCCGTCTGGTCACGTGACTTGTTCTGAAAATGGTTGTCGACAATCCCATCCCTGTGACACTCTCATGGAGTTATTGATTCCCCAATTGTAGTTTTCAATGAAGAAGAACGCCCACGTGAGCCAGCTTCGAAGGGACGGAGAACTGTAATAGATTTGCTTGAAAAAGATTCGAGGATAGTAGGAATTGTGGCAGGTGTTAAATTATAATTATAGATAGGCTGTGATTAGGGTGTCCCTGTACTCCTGTTTTTCTTCTCCCTACCCGTATCATAAAAGCAAAGCGAAGAATTCCTTTATGTGGGAATTCTTCGCTTATTTTTGTTCTAAGAGTAATTTGTTAGCTGGAAAACGAAGCTTTGCCTATCAAACGGGTAGCTCAGAATTTCATCCGAGTTAGGCTTGGTGTTCGCCTCTAATAGTCTGATCATTGTCAATGTGGGACTGTGCATTCACAGTATGGCGTTTATTCAATATTGCAGCACCTAAAACAGCGGCAACTATCGTCAAGCTGAAAATCCATTTTAGCTGAGTGAGTAAAGGGATGTATTTAGCAATCAGTGAGTCCCCGGCTATCATGCCGCCTGCCGTCCAGGCGAGTATTGCGCCGCCAGCGTAAACTACTATAGGATAACGGTCTACTATCCTGATAAAGGCAGTGCTGCCCCAGATAATAAGAGGAATGGTGATGAGTATTCCTGTGGCAACCAGCACGAGATCGCCATGGGCTACACCGGCAACCGCCATGACATTATCGATACCCATGACTCCATCGGCGATCACGATAGTGCGTACAGCAGCGCTGAGGCTGGTATGTGAGGCTATAGTATTATGATCCTTCTTATCCGTCAACAGTTTATAGGCGATCCAGATTAGCAGGACGCCACCGGTCATCATTAAGGCGGGAATTTGCAATAACCATATTACTATCAGCGAGGAGACGAGACGGATGCTGATTGCACCGGCCGTACCCCAGAATATGGCTTTCTTCTGCTGTTCAGCAGGCAACTGGCGCGCTGCCATCCCAATCACGATAGCGTTATCGCCGGCAAGGATCAAATCAATAAAAATGATAGTCAGCAAACTCCACAAAAGATCGGTTGTTATAAATTCCATGATATTTTCCTCCTTTTAATTAAAAGGACCTTGCCTAGATTAGGCAAGGTCAGCTTAAAGTTCGGAAAATATAAAAGACCTTACCTTTATAGGCAAGGTCTCACCAGCACTTAAGGCCAGCAAAGCCGGGCTTTCGCCGCATTGTCGACTTTGCTTGTTGGTTACTCCCCTTGATATATTATAGTATTATTATATAAGGGATGAATAGTCACGTCAAGAGGAAATTGTTTTTAATGGAAAATGCTTTTTGATAACGGAGATGCAAACCTTAGAAATGATGTCGATAACCCCGTCCCCGCGACATTCCCGGTGTTTACACGATTACTTACCTAACTAGTTTAGCGGTGCTTGGCTTTAACCAGCTCAATTGCTTCTTTGCCACTCATGTGTTCAATAGTGAGCTCTATCATGCAAACAGCTTTAAACTCCCTTTCAATTTCCTGCAAGCGGCCCTGTTCATGGTCGGGGGAATATCTTGCAGATAAAGTTTCAAGGGCGCTTCTTCTTTCTGCTTCATCTACCAGAATACGAGCTTTGCCAAATACAATAACACTACGAAAATAACTTGTATATTCTTCCGGCACCACCTGATCCTTATCAATTACGCAAAAGGAAACCTTTTCGCTTCTGGCAATGGCATCCAGTTTATGACCTGATTTAGCACAATGAAAGAAAATCTTATTGTCATGATATACATAACTAAGCGGAACCGCATAGGGATAATCAGCATCCCCGGATACAGCTAACACACCTGACGTTCCACGATTTAGAACCTGTATATTTTCCGCTAAGGATAAAACCTGTTTTTTGCGACGCATTTCTCTAAACACCATAAAAACCTCTTTTATCAATAAAATAAAAAACGCCTGAAATTCATTCCTTCAAAGGCCTAACGGAATGAGTAAAAGACGTTTACCCGGCGGCAAATTTAATACATAGTTAGTATAACCTACTTAAGTTAATAAGTAAAGGCAAGCCTACCAAGGTACTTCCTCCAAGTCACTCTGTCACGGCAAGAGGAAACCGTTTTTAGGTAACGGAGCTTCGAGCCCTAAAAATGGTGCCAACAACTCCGTCCCCTGTGACATGCTGTAACTGCCTATTTTTAGGGTATACTAATATTGTGAATATGGGCTTTGCCAACAATAGTTCTAAGGAGCAGCGATATGACAGAATTCTGGGAGTCAAGTTTTATTGAAAAACAAACAATGTGGGGATTTGAACCTTCAGAATCCGCAATTCTGACAAAGGATTTTTTCCTTAAAAAGAAAATTAAAGACATATTGATACCAGGGTTTGGCTATGGTAGAAATGCAAAGGTTTTTATTGACCACGAAATTAATGTAACAGGAATAGAAATTTCAGAAACCGCGATTAATTTGGCAAGACAAAATGGAGTTAATACCAAAATCTATCATGGCTCAGTAACCGATATGCCTTTTGATAACAAACTTTATGACGGTATATTTTGCTATGCACTCATTCATTTATTGAATAATTTTGAGAGAGCGAAATTTATTAAAGATTGCTATAGCCAGTTAAAACCTAACGGATATATGATCTTTACAAGTGTTTCAAAAGAAGCTCCCATGTTTGGACAGGGCAAACAACTAGGTAAAGACTATTTCGAGATAATGAGCGGCGTAAAAATGTTCTTTTATGATTCTGATTCAGTAAAACAAGAATTTGGGAAATATGGTTTAGTAGAAATATCAGAAATTAATGAGGTAAGTGTTAATAAACCTTCAATAAAATTTACAATTATAAAATGTAAAAATGAACTATAAATATAACGTTAACTTCCTTCATCCCGGAGGGTTCTCGCTTTGTACCGTATAACAGGATGCGCTATCCTACTTAGGGCTGCGGGATACCTCCCCAAAGGCTCTCCCTGCCGCCGGTCTTCTTAGTGTTCACGCCGGTCAAGGAAAGCCTGTTCCGCTCTGAGGCACACCCCATTCCCCTGACACCTGTGGGTAAGACGACTGTCAGTCACGGGACTTGTTCTGAATATGGTGCCGACAACCCCGTCCCCGTTGTCCCCTTTTTCAATCATGAAGTACAGTTAGAGGAGAGATTTGCTTGCTTAAAATATGTATAATAAGCTTATTCATTTGCTAGTTTTAGGATTTATCCCTGTTGAAGCAAGTAATATTGCTATAGATGATATTGAGCCAATAGAATTTGGATATAAGTGTTCATGGCTTGCGATTAAAACAAATGATACGCAAAAGGTAGTCGAGTCTCTAAAGCTAAAGGATGTTAAAGAATCTGATTGGTCAAATGGTATCACCGCGGCATATCGTGATAATGGAGAAGTTTATGTAACTCCGCAAATAGGTGAGTGGATATTAATTATTGGTTGTTCTCTTCCTGATTCGGGAGATTCAAGATATCCCGATAAGATTACACCACTTCTTATCAAGCTAAGCAGTGAGTTTCCAGAAGTTCAGTATTTTGCCACGCATCGTACAATAGAATATCATGCTTGGGCAAAAGCGATTAATGGTCATATTATTCGAGCTTATGCTTATATAGGTGAGCAAGGTGTAACGATTTGGAATAAAGGGGAACAAACAAAAGAAGAGAAGGAGCTAAATTTTAACTTCTTTAATGAAAAAGTTCCTGAGGCTAATAACAGTACTTATTGGGAAAGGACGGATTTAAGATATCCCGATGAACAGGACGTAATTAAATTGGTTAGGAAGTGGATTAACGATAAATTTTTCCAAACTAAGATAATCAGCGAAAAGAACGGTATTATAGGAACATTAAAATGAATATTACAGGTTTTACTACTTACATACTAATCGTAAGCATCGGCCGATAAATGGAAAGAGTCTGGAGTGGACAGAAGGGACGTTCCTTTCATGACACATTATATAGTGACAAAAAAAGGAACGTCCCGTGCGCCAAGAAGCGCACGGAGTATAGCGGGTGTGAATCCCGCCTGAGAAGGTCTAGCCAACCACTCAGTATCTAGCCTTGGGACTGAAGCGGTAACGCCAGGTCTAAGCGTAGGCAGGAAAGGTAGTAGGCCGAAAGCATAAGCTGAAGATGTAGAATCCCGAAACTCTTAATGGGAAAGGTCGATGTATGGGACGAGCAGAAGACAACACTGGGCTTAGCGTAAAGGCGAGTTAAGCCCGGCGCCCCGGGATCGTAGGTCTTGGCATGCTGCACAACGTTACTTCGTGTGAACTTGGGAGACCCTGTCGTCCTCAAAAAAAAAAAAAAAAAGTATGGCCTACAAGTTGATGACGAGGAAGCCAAATAGATGTCAGGGAGTCGGATTACGCCATAGTACTGAGGAAGCAGAGTAATGCCTGCAGAGGGAAGGGCGTAACATAACAGTGCCCTTGAAAAGGGAAACAATGCTGCACTGGAGGCAGAGAGACATTGGAAACAAAACTGACAAGGATAGCCGAATTAGCCAAACGAAGACCGAGAATGAAACTGCAAGCACTAATTCATGCTCTTGACGAGAACAGTCTGAAAGCTGCCCATAGCAAATTGGCGGAAGATAGAGCAACTGGAATTGACGCTGTAACAAAAGAGGAATATGATGAGAAACTACAGGAAAACATCGATAATCTTCTGGAAAGAATGAAGCGGCAGGCATACAAGCCACAACCTGTAAAGAGAGCATATATCCCGAAAGGTGATGGCAAGAAAAGAGCGCTAGGAATACCAGCCTACGAAGATAAATTAGTGCAGAAAGCCCTCACTGAAATCCTGACAGTGATCTACGAAACGGAATTTCTGGACTGCTCGTATGGATTTAGACCGGGAAGAAACAGTCACGATGCGTTGAAGGAAGTCACTAGAATCATCGAAACAAAGAAGGTTAGCTACGTTGTAGATGCGGATATTAAAGGCTTCTTTGATAATGTAGAGCATGGGTGGATGATGAAGTTTTTGCAAGAACGAATTCAAGATCCGAATCTACTACGGCTGATACAGCGATTCTTGAGAGCTGGAGTCATGCAAGAGGGCAAAGTCTATGAAACCGATAGCGGAACGCCGCAGGGAGGAATTATCTCCCCAACACTAGCGAACGTGTACCTGCACTATGTGCTAGACCTATGGTTTACGGCGAAAGTAAAGCGAGAAAGCAGAGGCGAGGCATATCTGATAAGATATGCCGATGATTACGTATGCTTCTTCCAGTACCAAGACGATGCAGAAATCTTCTATGAAAAGATGATAGAAAGACTGAGAAAATTCAACTTAGAAATCGCCCAAGATAAAACAAAGATAATTGAATTTGGACGTTTCGCGGAAGAGCGACGAATCAAGCGCAATGGCAGAAAACCGGAAACATTTGATTTTCTTGGATTCACGCACTACTGTGGCAAAAGTAAGAACGGAATATTTCGCGTCAAGAGGAAAACCAGCAGGAAGAAATTCAAAGCGAAGCTAAAAGTAATCGCGCAATGGCTCTTTAAGAACATGCATATGGAAATGGGAGAATTAATCAAGCAAGTGAACGCCAAACTGACTGGACACTACCACTACTATGGGGTAACCGACAATAGCAGCGGCATTAATGCATATGGATACCGCGTACGGCGTAAGCTGATTGAAGTCCTCAATCGAAGGAGCCAGAAGAGGAGCCTGACTTGGGAAGGGTTTGCAAAACTCGAAGAGCGTTTTCCGCTTGCAAGAGCAAGAATTTATGTGAATATTTATGGCTAATTATCAGTAAATGCTGCTATGAAGAGCCGGATGCCTTAATAGGGCATGTCCGGTTCTGTGAGGGGGGCGCGCCGTGAGGCGTGCTTCTACTCGACCGTTGTTCATTCTTAATAAAATCAAATTAATGAAGAGCTATAAACACCCGGATATTTCGCCAACATACGATTTACCGGGTGTTTTGTTATGCAGCAAAATCAGTTTGAACTCAGACTAAGTGAATCCCGCAGATGTTTCGCGTCACTTTTTGGTGGTAACCCGAACATGCGTGCATATTCACGGCTAAACTGTGAAGGGCTCTCATACCCAACCTGGAAGCCTGCATCCGCGGCATTTATTTGCGACGACAACAAAAGGCGGCGTGCTTCCTGCAAGCGTAATTGTTTCTGATATTGCAGGGGACTCATCGCCGTAACTTGCTTAAAATGACGGTGCAGAGATGCAACACTCATGTTGGCGGCCATTGCTAAATTCTCAATACGCAGCGGTTTAGCAAACTCTTGCTTGATAAGGCGGGTGACTTCAGCGATTTTTCGGGCGTGACTGTCGCTTATTCCGATTTGTTTTAAAAAATCCCCTTGTTCGGCTTGAAGAATGCGATAAAATATTTCCCTTATTACGAAGGCGGCAAGCGCCGGAATATCCTGTGGCGTCTCCAGGAGCCTGACCAGCCTGCAGCATGCATCCAAAAGAGGCAGATTGATTTCTCCCACAAACATGCCTCGGTGCGAATTGCTTTCCACACTCATGGACAGGCCGGTATTTTGGATAATGTCAAAAATCAACTCCGGTTCGAAATGCAGGCTCATACATAATAGGGGAAATTGGGGATCGGCCTGCGTGATTTGCCCAATATGCGGCAAATCCAGCGATACTACCAGGTAATGGAACGGATCGTAACAATAACTGCTTTCAGCCACCATGAACTTTTTTGCTCCCTGAACAATAATGCACAAGGCCGGCCCTTGAACCGCATAGACAGGGCCTTCGAGATAGGAGGTACGAGAAAAGTGCAATGAGGCAATCGCTGTCGAATGACTTCCGTCGGTTGTGGCGTACCGTTTAATATGTTGAACCAATTCTGTCTGTTTTTCCGTAATCTTATCTATATCCACACTTGTTGCCATGATTAATTCACCTCTTCTTTCGATAAACACCGGTGAAATTTGCTGCTTAACATATTTAAATTTTAGCATGCTTGATATAATTAGGCAATGTTTTGAGTAGAATGCTCTACCGCCCCAAGTTCTTAATGGTGGATAATAAGGGTAGTCAGAAAAACACCTGTCATAGTGCGTGACTTTTTTGTGCAATATACCGCGAAAATATTGAGAGGAGAATGACCATTGAAAAAATCGATTGTAGCAAAAACGTTTGGAATGCCTATGCCAGTATGGCTTGTCGGCACATATGCAAGTTGTCGAGATTGGCAGTGAAACTCAATTCATCGGTGAAATCCTGGATGTTAAGGCAGAAGAAAATGTACTCGGTGAAAACGGGCTGCCGGTTGCCAAAAAGCTAAATCCGCTAATTTACAGTTCGACAGACCGGATGTATTACGATATTGGATCTGCCTTAGGCCCGATCTACGCAACAAAAAATATCGACGGAACATTAACAAGAATTCGTTAGGAGGAAAACACAATGTATGTAATAACAGGTGCAACTAGCCGAACAGGAAGTGTCGTGGCAAATTACTTAATAGAGAAAGGACAACAGGTAAGGGTGCTTGGCCGGGATGCAGAACGGCTGGCTACGTTTGCCGACAAAGGTGCTGATGTCTTTGTTGCTGAGCCAGCAGACCAGGCAGCGCTGACGGAGGCTTTCACCGGGGCAAAAGCAGTCTATGTCATGCTCCAGCCTAACTATATTGCTACAAGCAACAACTTTCGCGCCTATCAGGACCGGATCATGGATGCGATTATGCCTGCTTTGGAAAAAGCGACAGTAAAATACGCCGTTTCCTTAAGCAGCTGGGGCGCTGATAAACATGAAGGAACCGGACCCGTCGCCGGTCTGCACCAGCTTGAGCAACGTCTGAACCGCATTGCCGGTTTGAATGTGCTTCATATACGTCCAGGCTACTTCATGGAAAATACCTTTTCCCAGGTCGACAATATTCTAGCTCGTCATACAGCAGCAGGCCCGTTTAGTCCCAATGTAAAGTTTCCTTTTATTGCTACACAGGATGTCGGCTTTGCCGCCGGAGAGGCCTTGTTGAAACTTGATTTTCAGGGCAAGCAAATCCGCGAACTTCACGGAAACCAGGATCTTACAATGCTCGAAGTTGCCACCATTATTGGAAAAGCCATTCAACATCCCGGTCTAACTTATGTTCAGGATTCCAAAGAAAAAACCCGGCAGGATTTGCTGGACCTCAATTTTTCCGAACACATCATTCAACTCATTCTCGAAGTGGCAGACGCAATGAATGCGGGCCATATACAAATGTTGAATCCACGCTCGGCAGACAACTCGACGCCCATATCTTATGAAAGGTTTGTCAACGAAACGTTACTGCCATTGTATAAACTAAAGAAACAGTAACAACTGGTTGCGAGTCAACTTACTGCACAAAGGATGGATATCCTGAGACACAATAGAAGCACACAAAGTATAATCCCACAAATTAAGTAAACGTAGTTGACGGCTATACAGTGGAAAGAAGAATCAAGGGATGACATAGTTTATGCTGCAGTTGATAGCTCATTGAAAAATGATTTCTACTTCCGCAGCATAAATTATGTAATATTTTAAATAAATCTGCCATATTAGTCTTATTTTTGTATGTTCGATTCTCTAAGGAGTGAATGGCATGGAGAATAAAATTAAATACGTATATTCAACTCTGCTTGCAAAAGAGTGGAGAAAGCTGGCGAATTTCTACATTGACGTATTTCAGTGCCAGCCACGCTCAGATGAATTTAATTTTTCAGGCAAATGGCTGGCTGGACTGACTGAATTGAAGAATGCAGGAATTAGCGGAATTCAATTGGTTTTGCCAGGTTATGAAGATGGTCCGGCTATTGAAATCATCAGCTATGATCAAACCAGTTTAAGAAAACACGATATAATACCCAATCTTCAGGGGGTTACTAGTTTAGTATTTCATGTAGACTCAGTTGATAATATCCTGCGAAAGGCTCTGGCCCATGGTGGTCAACAGTTAGGTGCAACCGTAACAGAAGATACTGATAATCTAGGGAAATTTTCGGCGGCCTATATTCGCGATCCGGAAGGCAATATCATCGAAGTAATACATTTCGTTAGATAGAACAGAATATCCATCTTTCAGGCTTTGTTATATTTTCCTTGTACCAGAGTAACCTGTATTAAGTGGCAAAGTGAATGCGAAATAAAGGTGATGTAATAATCTTTTCTTGATGTTTGTGAAGAAAAGGAAATAGATCAGTTAAGACTGAATATATAAATCGGTATTTGACTGAAAAAGGAATGGGAATCAATGATCTGAGAAATATAACTAATAAACTACTAAGAGAGGATCTGGTAAAGCTGCTTATGGAGAAATCCAACCTCTCTCTAAGAGGAATTCCAGCGATCTTAGGCATGAACCGTGAAATGATTAGAAGATTGGCTGTGTCGAAGGACCTGTCCCCTTGACACACTTAGTTGGTAAGAAAATGAAGTCTTTTAGAGGTGTTATAAAAGTATGAGGCTAACAGTTTCAAGGCATGGTAATTCGACTAGTATATACATTTATTTTAGAGAATTTGATGGAACTACAGTAAGAACAATAGTCAATCTTTTAGGAAATCTGTTGTATGATGATAAAAATAATTGGATTGGTATTGAGGTGTTAAATACTACCGTTTTAGAAGATAGAATTCAATTGCCACAAATGAAAACTTCTTATATCGCAAAAAACTCAGATATATTTATGCAAAGTGAAGAAAAAATTATAGCAATTTTTGATAAAAGGATCAAAGTTTATGAAAGGCAATTTGTATTTTGTAATGTTGATTATAACGGTGTTGGCGGATTGCAAGGAGTAGAAATACTTGTAGAACATTTTACAGGGAACATGGATATAGCCAATCAATAGATAGATAGGACTGGATGCCCTACCTATATCGGGAAGGATATTGACTGGCTAGAAAATGTCTCTTCACTTCATTTTTTAAGGAAGCAATATGAAGATTGTATTAATGGATTTATGAGTGATTGTAATTCTGAGTAACGGCAAGGTAAGCGTAATGATATCTTTAGATGATGTTATTCGATTGGAAACTAATGAAGATAGCAAACTGCTGGTTTTACAAGCTAAGTATCTGGTGCAACAACATTATACATTTTCTGTAAGGGTTATTTCTGGTGAGTTCAGCGGGAAGAGTCATTTTTGTTTTTCTGTAAATGAAATACGCAGGCTTATCATGGACTTAGATGAAATGCGAAAAACCTTAGATGGTACGACTGTGATTAGGGATTATGATTCAGACGCTTTTCTAGAATTTCGTATGCTTGACCATGGACATTTTGAAGTCGGTGGACAAGTTGGGAGTTCTGGTGATGACCACTTTATGACTTTCAAATTTGTGACTGACCAAACAGCTATACAACCTTTTATAATAAGAATTACAAGGCATATTGAAAGTATCGGTGTAAATTTTGTTTATACTAACTACAACTTGTCATGTTATGGAACTAATTCTGGAGGTGGTTTTCAGGCGCGGGACGCAAATTAGACGGGCGAAATGCCCGTCTAATGAGTTTGGGGCTCGCAAGACTTATGATTTCAGAAAGGAATCAGGCAGAGCTCCTGTAACCATAGCATGATGGCAAGCATATTATGCAGCAAAAATGTCAAAATGGGCAGGAACTATGTTTAATCAAAACATGGTCCTGTCCCCGTGTTTTCTGTAATTTGTAAGCAATTTGTCACAAACCTGTAAGGTTTACTTGCTAGAATTAAAATTACTAATAGGAATAACAGGAGGGGAAAGCCATAGCTTTAAAAGGATGGGACAGTAGTTTCAGTGTAAACATTCCGAATCTTGATAATGATCATAAGAAAATGGTTGATATGATTGGTCAACTGCATCAGGCAATGAGCCAGGGAAAAAGCAAGGATCTGCTAAACCCACTGATAAACGAGTTAGCGAACTACACTGTGTCTCACTTCAGCGCCGAAGAAAAATATTTGAGCGAAAAAAATCATCCTGATCTTGCCGTGCAGAAAACGCAACATCAAGTTTTTTTGGGAAAAATCAATGAGTTTAAAGCTAACGTTCAAAACGGACAGACCGCAGTGGCAATACAGTTATTGCCTTTCCTGAACCAATGGTTTTTAGGACATATTATGAAAATGGATATGAATTATAAACTGTAGCAAAGCCGCCTGCGGGTTCGTCCTGCTGGACGGCTTTTTGTTGGCGGGACAAAAGGGTTATCTTGTCCCGCCAGATAGAGTGTAGGTGCTGTGGGACGAGGAATCTGCCGCAGCAGTGAAATCATTTTTTTAGTCCTTCCTTTGCTTTTGTAAATGGTAAACTAAAATACAGAGTTTTAAGCCAGTAGAACTACAAACTTTCTCGCCACAAAGCACACAGTTTTTCGCCAATAACTACACAGTTTCCAGTCAGCTGATACAATAGAAGCACGCTGAGTATGGAGGCTGCTAGAAATGAAGGGATATTCTGTGTATAGCAAAATACATCAACTAAAAGAACGCGGATTCCGAAAAGATACCGTGGCGAAAAGTCTTGGCATCAACTGGAGAACAGTGGACCGCTACTGGAATATGACGGTGGATGAGTATGAATCTAATGTCGCCACGGTCTGCAAGGTCAGGCTGCTAGACGATTACCAGGACACAATCATCAGCTGGCTACGGGATTATCCTACGCTTAGCGCAGCACAGGTTTGTGATTGGTTAAAAGAACACTACAGCGCGACCTTTAGCGAACGAACGGTCTCTCGGTATGTAAAGAACCTGCGGAATGAGTATGATCTGCGCAAAGCACTCAATCAACGAGATTATGCAGCTGTTCCTGAATTGCCAATGGGGCAGCAATTGCAAGTAGACTTTGGCGAGAAGTGGCTGAAAAATGTAGACGGTGGCCGCATCAAGGTCTATGCTGCAGCTTTTGTTCTGGCACATTCCCGTTTTAAATATGCCGAATTACAGAGCCGCCCCTACACCGCTTCGGATTTGGTGCGAGTATGTCACCAATGCTTCAGGTATATGGGCGGAATGCCGCAAGAGATGGTTTTTGACCAGGATAGTATCGTTTGCGTGGCAGAAAATGCCGGTGATATCATACATACTTATGAATTTGAAAAACTTCGGCAGGAGTGCAAACTGAGTATTTATATGTGCCGTGGTGCTGACCCTGAAAGCAAGGGGAAGGTGGAAAGCACCGTGAAATATGTGAAAGGCAATTTTCTGGAAAACCGGCTTTACGTGGATGATGATATTCTAAACAGCAGCTGCCTGGATTGGTTGGAGCGTACCGCAAACGCAAAAATTCACGGAACAACAAAGCGTGTGCCTGCCGAAGTATTTGCCGAAGAACGGGAATACTTACGGCCGCTGGTCGATTGCGCAGAAAATAACGGCGCTCACCTATGTAGAACTGTCCGCAAGGACAATACCGTTATTTATGACAGCAACCGTTATTCCGTTCCACTTGGCACTTACAATGCGCAAAAAGAGGTTTGTATTGTGCCCAAAGATGGCATTTTATACATTCAGACTGTATTTGGCGATCGCATTTGCCAACATCGCATTTCCAACGGTCGGGGTCTGCTCATCCAAAGCAGAAGCCACCAGCGCGACAGAACCAGCTCTCTGAACCAGATGCAGGTTGCACTGGGTACGCTTCTTCTTGCCAAGGCGGATGACTTTCTCCAAACGATCCGTACAGAGAAATCCCGGTATGCCAGAGATCAATTTAAGCTGATCCATACGCTCTGCGACCAATATGCTGTAGACGCTGTCCTGGAAGCTGTAGGTTTTTGCCAGTACAGTAACCTTTACAGCGCGAATTACATAAAAGACTATCTGGAACACAATGCCTTTAAACAACCCCAGCCGCCAGAGTTGCCCCTTCCGATGAGCAATGCAAAGTATCATGTGACAACGCAAAAGCGCTCGCTTGATGTCTATGCCAAGGAAAGTGGTGACCGATGATGATGCGGCCAATTGACCGGGTAACTGGACTACTTTCTGATTTACGCATGACTCCCGTGGATTTTGAAGCACTTTTTGCAGGTAAAAATTCACTAACACCCGTGGAGAGTGTAGAACTGTTTTTACTGGAACAGCAACGGCTTCGAGTACAAAAACAGAATCTGCTACGCCGCCGCAGAGCAAGCCTGCCTGCTGAGAAAACCATGGATTCTTTTGATTTCGGTTTTCAACGCAGTGTTTCCAAGGAACAGATGTTGCGGCTAAGTGATATGACGTGGGTTGAACAAGCATACAATGTTTGCTTGTTGGGGCCTCCCGGCGTTGGTAAAACCCATCTTGCTTTGTCCCTGGCGGTGAAGGGGCTGAACTTGGGTTATGCAGTGGCGTTTGAAACCTTGGATACCCTTATGAAGATTCTAAAAACGTCCGAAATTTCCAGAGCCAGCAAACGTCGACTCAGATATTTAAGTAAGGCTGCTCTGGTGATTGTTGACGAAGTTGGGTTTATGCCACTCTCCCCGGCAGAGGCTAATTTATTCTTTAGCTTTGTGTCTTCTATGGCCGAGCGTACTTCGATGATTATTACATCAAACAAAGGGTTCGACGAGTGGGCTGAGTTCCTTGGCGATGCAACGATTACAACAGCCATTCTTGACCGCCTAATCCACCACTGCGAGATTATCAATATGACTGGTGACAGTTATCGCTTAAAGCACCGCAAAAGTATTACTTGAAAAACTCTGCACTTTGTGGCGGAAAACTCTGCATTTTGATTGACTGCTTACAGCTTTTGGCAAAAGAACTTCACGAAAGGCGCGGTCATGCTCCTCATAGAAAGATTTTTCAAATCCATGTCCAGCGGTGCTTGCAAAAAACTGTTTAGTGAATTCGAGAGTGTCAACAGGTGCCTCGAGGATTATTTCTGCTAATGTTGTTGCTCTCTGAATTAAAGTTCCATCATCAACAATTTCACTTACCAAACCCATCCGCAATGCTTCTGATGCACTAATCTTTCGACCAGTTAAACAGACTTCGCGAGCTAGACCTTCGCCGATAATCCATCTAAGCGGTGTAATAATTGGAGGCGCTCCAAATTTTATCTCAGGGTGTCCAAAGAGCGCGTTCCCAGAACAAATTCTTATATCGCAAAGAGTTGCTAAGTCAAAGCCTCCTCCCAACGCTGGACCGTTAATCGCGGCAATAACAGGTTTAGTAAAGTTCCAAATATCTCTATGATACTGGGATGATGAGACAAATAATTCGTCAAACAGTTCTGGCTGATTGAACTCTGACAGATCAAACCCTCCGCTAAAAGTAGAACCGGCTCCGGTAATTATAACAGCACCAACAGTTGAAGATTTCCATGTATTTAAACAAGTTGAAATTTCGCGGCGCATCTCGATCGATATAGCATTACGTTTTTCCGGCCGATCTAATACGATAATTCCGATTCGTCCCGCTATCTCTTCAATATGTATACTGTTAAAGCCCATTTCCACGCCTCCTGTTTTTTGGTTCCCTGGCGAGTTACATCTGTACAAGCTGCAGAAACGGCCATCTGTTTTTGGATATTGGTACCATTTACGCGAAGTTTGAGATGCTCTCGAAGAACCTGGACTCTGGTTGAAAAATTAAATATGGATTTTTTCCTGGTCATTCATGGAATATCCGTCTCTAAAACTAACATCATTCATATCTAATGCAGTATTCTTTATTTCAATATCTTTAAGTTTTTTTACTGCCCCATAAGCTTCCTTTAGCGAAAGCTTGTCGCCGTTCCCGGAAATAACCCATAGAGTTTTATACCCCCTGGGTATTGATCTAAGCTCATCTTCACCTTTGCCATCAGTAAAATACACCAGCAGATCCATCTTGTGAGTATTGGCATATTCAAAAACTGGGGTAAATTTAGTGCCTCCTCTTATATTAATTCTATCTTTTACATCCTTTACAGATTTGACTTTATACACACGTCTGATTTCACTGTCACATTCGATAATGGTAACCTCATGATTATAATTTCTTACCATAGCGAATACTTCTTTAATGGCCTGGTTAAATTCCTCATCACTGATGCTCCCGCTTATATCAAGCGCAACAGCAATTTTGGCTTTATGACTGCTAAGCTGACCTCTTAAATCTAATCTATCGGGCTGTCGCCTGTTTCTTCGTGCTATAGTCTTCTTTTTATTACTTTCAACAGCTCCCATTAACCTCTTAAGATATAGATTCCAAGGCAATTCACCCTTGCTATTTTTAAGCTTTGCTAGCATGTTTTCTAAATAATTTGGAATACTGCCTTTGTGAGAATTAGCAATAAACTTCTCAGTAAATTCTTTAAGTGTCTTTTCATCTATATCATTGGATTCTTCCCAAATATCATGGGTTTTTTCAGGATTATAATCAGTTTCTATTTTTTCAGCTGAATTACTCTCATCCTCTGTTTCATCTTCAGCTGTTTCCAGTAGGTCTAGGGCGGTTTGAAGTTTTTCTACATAGTATTCAAAAGGTTCAAAGGGCAGGAGTTTTAAAGAATAATTTAAATTTACCCATTCTAATGTAACCGCATAGGGCGGGAGATGCTCTAAATATGTATTTACTACAATATTCATTGCCATATTAACAGCTAATGGGCTATAGCCAGCCTTAAATTCTTTTGCTCTTATTAAATGCATGGATACTATATGGAGTATTTCGTGTTTAATGGTAGTCTCCATTTGTTTTATAGTAAGATTCAAAAAAATTAGGGGATTAAAATAGATAACATAGTTAGCTCCTTTAAAATTCACAGCGGTGGGACTGCTTATATCAAATCGTATTTCTCTTGACATTTGCAGCAAAAAATATCCATAGAAATTATCTTTGTCTTCCATAAGACTTACATTTACTTTATCTACAAGGCTAAAAAACTCTTTTTGAAAATCTTTTGGTATACTTAGCTTAGTCTTAGGGTCTAGACGTTTTGCCTTTAAAAAAACGTCAATAATTTTGTTGGCTTGTTCATAAAGCCCTTTTGCCAGGGTTTCAAAATGTGTTTCCATAGAATATCACCTTATTAAGCTATAAGATTTAAAATAGGATTCTACAAAGGCTTCAGTTTCTATGGCCTGTTTGTATACCTCAGGATAACTGTTTTTAATATCTTTCATGATTCCTATCATTAAATCCACTGGATAGGTTCTTAAAAACTCAATAAGTCTGTCAATATAACTTGAATCAGCCTTATGATTTTTTATATTTGCTTCTAAGATTTTTAGAATATTTTTTGCTGCCAGATAAAGTCGTGTATGACTTTCGTTTTTTACTTTTTCTATAATAGAGTCAGGAAGAGTATCGCCTGCAAAAACATCTTCATAAGATAGCAGGGGACTGTAATCTGATTCAACAAAGCTAACAAACTCTTCGGCAATAAATTTCCCCACGTTTCCTCTTATAACATTTAAAAACACGGCTCTGGGTATGGAAGCTTTCTTCTCCTGATAAATTTTATAAATGCCGGAGATTCTCTCATAGCTCCTGGGCGTAGCCCTTATGTCCTCTTCGTTTATTTTATGCAAATAATCCGGGAAGGTGGAGATGAACTCTATAACCTTTTGCTCAATGCCTGCATCGATTGCCCAAGCTAGCCACTGTTTGTAATCTGGCTCCATGTATAACCACACAAATCTGTTTTCTTGCGCTGCATCCATATCGACAACCTGGTAATCAAAATCCGCACCATATTTACTTGAAGGATTCATAGCGGCTATTATTTTTACGCCTTCGTGTAACTTATAGCCATTAATTTCCCTGTTTAAGATTATATTCATAAGTTCCTGTTGGACTGTATGTTCACAACGATTGATCTCGTCTATAAATAGCAGAACTGTTTTTCCCTTAGATATTTCTTCATCGATTTCCTTTAGCTTATTATGGACGGCATATACTGTAGTTTTCTTTTCAACCGTAGCTCCTTCAGTATTAACTCGCATATAAGAATCTATGGTTGGGAGACCGCCGATTTCACCTTCTTTAAGGAGATTCCCGTTAATAACAATTAAACTCCAGTTATTGGTTTTAGCAATTTCCTTGGCTAAAGCTGTTTTGCCTATGCCGCTTTCACCAACTATTAAAGGTACCTCTCCCGTTGACAGTACTAAGTCAACACTTTTTAATGTATCTATATAATTCATTATCTATCTCTCCATATCATCTTCAGCTTTTCATCTACAGCTATTTTTTTTGCCTTTTTACTGCCATGCTTATAAATAAACATTAGCTTGTCCATTGGCATAAGGTCGCTATTTTTTTCTATAGTACTACAGTTTAAAAAATCTCTGACATATTTTTCTTCAACATCTTCCTTTGACAAGGTTTCCTCTAACACTTGTTCCAATTCATCTTTAGATATTTCTTTCACGACATACTTAATTACTAAAATATTTACTTTCATAAACTCTAATATTTTATTTTTAGCCAAATCATTTATAAACGTAATAGCTTTCTCGCTATTTTTGATAGCTATAAGCTCGGTATTATGGGTGGGGGAATTTATATATCTTAATGCGTCATAACTTATTTTTACAGCTTCTTCTTGGACACTTGCGTAAGGTTCTTTTATAAACTTTATGGAATCGTAATTTTTCCTGACAGCTAACAATTGCAATTCTTCACTGGGGTTATTAACATATTTAATAGCCCAGCCGGCTTGATTTATAGCCAATCTCAATAACTGATCGGTTGGATTCTTAATATACTCTAAGTTACTCCAGCCAGCATTAATAGCTTTTATCATCATAGCTTCTGTAGGGTTATTTATAAATTGAATCGCCCGGGCATTATTGGCTATGGCGGATTCTTGCAGCTCAATGGTTGGATTCTTTATATATTCCAACGCCAGTCCATTTTTTTTTACAGCCAATAACTTCATCTCGTTTGTAGGATTACTTATAGAGGCTATAGTATTCGGGTTATTCATTATCATTTTAATAAGCTTTGCTTCTTCCATATGTTACGTTCCTTTGTCATTATTTTTTATATGTAATTTCTACTTATGATTTTAAGTTAATCTAAATAGGATAATTATACCACTGTATAAAAAAAGGGTCTAGAAAGAAGCGCGGGGAGGGTTTCGGCACTTCTTGAAGGATTGTTTTGAAAGTTTGGATTATTGACAATATGAAGCCGCCGCCAAAAGGATGTGCAAAGAGCGTCATCATAGGCAGGAGGCGGGATAACGGCGTTTAGGGAGGAATTATGATATTATAGACAGAATATCGGAATATAAATAGTCACTTACCGGTATGATTGATGAAATTCCGGTACAGAAGTACCGAAAAAAGAAAACTGTCAAAGGAGGAGAAAATTATATGCAAGACCGGAAGGCGTGGTTGAGATCCCTGATAGTTGATTTCTTGGGAACAGATGTAAATCGTATGGGCGGTAATTTTGGCGAGGAGAAAATGTGGGATATACCGCTTGTTGGCTTTGCTTCTGGCGCAGACGATATCTTTAAAAAATACAAATCACCTGATGTTTGTGGGACTGAGCATTGGACGCCGGCGGAAATTTTCGCGAAAGCCTATCCTGAAAGCAACTTCACGGAAGATGAGCTAACCATTGTTAGCTGGATACTGCCGCAAACAGAGAAAACCAAGGCATCGCTTAGAGCCGAGACGCATTTTCCGTCTGAACGCTGGAGCAGATCACGAATCTTCGGAGAATCCATCAATGAAGCGGTACGCGAATACCTGGTGAAAACTCTTAGAGAAGCAGGCTACGAAGTGATTGCGCCTGTGCTTCAGCCTGAATGGACAAGGCTGGAAAATCCTCAGCAAGTGATAACCTCCAAATGGTCGGAACGGCATATGGCCCATGCCGCCGGACTAGGTACCTTTGGTTTCTGCGATGCGTTGATAACTCCTGTCGGCAAGGCGCATAGAACCGGTTCTATTATAATCCGGCTTAAGGTACAGCCTGATAAACGCCCTTATACGGATATTCACGAGTATTGCCTTTATTATACTAAGGGAACCTGCCTGGCGTGTATTAAGCGATGTACGCCGGGGGCCCTGACCAAAGAAGGGCATAATAAAATGAAATGCCGGGCCTTTTTGCGAGGACCTTCCACTGATTATAATAAAGAAAGATTTGGACTGGATGGTTATGGGTGCGGCATGTGCCAAACAGCAGTACCTTGCGAGAACGGTATACCAACATAATGAATCAAAAGTCAGGTTCTGCTTGTTAGGCGAATAGTCAAGAGAAGGTTTTTTGACTCAACGGCTGCGCAGGCAGATGCCGCATGACCGGCATTTTAGCTGAATAGATAGTAGATACAGGACTTGTGGCCTGTTTCCGTATGATCAAATGATGGAAACAGGTACATAAGTCCTGTATGTTTAATGAATATTTTAAGTAGATATTTTCTAGAAAGTTACTAATGTTTATTAAAAATAATTGCCGCAGGGAAATCAATCACGCTTTGAAGATTACGGTTATAAGGTGAATCCTGGAGGGGTTTCTTTGGAATAAGTAGAATTATCAAACTAATACAAGTGCGTTTCATTGACAGCGGAGGACGGTAAATATGCTTAGTGAAAATGGCTCTGTAGCTTTACATGGCCTGCAGTTTGTAACTAAAGAACGATGGGAAGCTATGACCCAAAACAGAGAACGTTTTTTAAAAAATGAATCAGAAAATCCATGTGATTTTTCGGCCATAAATCAGGCTGTAGCAGAATCCTGGATTAGGTCACGTAATTTGGGAATAGATCCTTTTCAAACGAGAATTGATAAAAGTCTAAATAGTAAAGAACTTGAGGGGTTATTGGATAAAAATAAGCTTTTAATTAATATTACCCAAAAGCTTTTTAACTCTTTTAAAAGTCTGGTGGATTCTTCGGGTTACTCGCTGTACTTATTTGATAAAAATGGTGTGCTGTTGTTATTTACTGGCGCATTTCCCCAAAATGTTGATTATGATAGGCTTATGCCTGGGAAGATTTTCAATGAAAGTACGGTTGGGACTTGCTCCCATGTATTAAGTATGCGCTATAGATGTCCGATACAGATAATTGGACCGGAGCAATATTCCATTTACTATCAAAATATGATTGGTTCATCGGCGCCTATTCAAGATGAAAAAGGAGAGCTGATTGCTACTTTAGTGTTAAATCAAGAGTTAATCAACCCCGTTTTGGACAGTAATTATCAAAAGCTGTGTATTCATACGTTAGGGCTGATTATTGCGATGGCGGAAGCCATACAAGTTCAGATTGAACTTGAGAAAAATAATCAGTATGTAAGTTCTGTAAACAAGGATCTTAGACTCGCGTATGATACGCTTGAAGCCACATTGGATTGCATCGATGAAGGTATTGTCAATGTCGATCAAACGGGTCAGGTAATTCGAATGAACCAGCAGGGACTGCAGATTTTTAATCTGAAGCCGGGGCAAATCGCCGGAAAAAATATCAGGGATTTTTTAGATGCGAATTCCAGTCTTATGGAGTTTGTGGCTAAAGGTGAGAAAAGCAGTGTTGAAGAGATGATCTGCACAAATAAAGATGAGCAGTCTTATCTTATAGAAATTCACCCGGTATTAACCCAAAATACTCAATTAACCGGGGCGATACTCAGATTCAATCATGTAAAAAAAATCAATGCCATGGTGAACAGCAGATCCGGCGCTATAGCCAAATATAAATTTGCCGATATAATCGGTGAAAGCAAGGCTATAAAAGAAGTGATCGAGTTGGGAAACCGCTTTGCTGGTTTGCAGGAGACTATTTTATTGTCGGGGGAGAGTGGCACTGGCAAGGAAATTTTTGCCCAGGCCATTCACAATAGACGTTGTTCGCAAGGTCCGTTTATAGCGGTTAATTGTTCTGCATTGCCGCGAGACTTGATTGAATGCGAATTATTTGGCTACGAAGGTGGCAGTTTTACCGGGGCTGATCGAAGCGGCCGGCCCGGCAAGATTGAATTGGCTAATGGCGGTACGCTTTTTCTGGATGAAATTGGCGATATGCCGCTAGAACTCCAACCGGTTTTGTTGCGGGTTATAGAGAATAAGCAGGTTATCCGCATAGGCGGACGAAACTATAAAAAAGTTGATTTCAACATAATTGCAGCTACCAATAAAGATTTAAAAAAGATAATGGAAGAGGATTTGTTTCGCAAGGATCTCTTTTTTCGACTGTCGGTTTTAATGCTAAAGCTACCGGCTTTACGTGACCGGGAAAATGACGTCGAAATTCTTAGTAATTATTTTATTAAAAAATATTGCCAGAAGGTTGGCCGCAAAACTCCGCTAATACATGCCGAAGCCAGAGAAAAAATACTGAGCTATAGTTGGCCGGGAAATGTCCGGCAATTAGAAAATGCTATGATTTATGCCATCAACGTCAGCAAGGATAATACAATTACACTGAATTGCTTGCCGGATAACATATTGAGTGAGAAAACTGGTAAGTTTAATGGCAAAGATTCAACCGAAGAAGAAAATATTTTACTTTCGATTGCGAGCTGGGAAAAGACAGCCATTCAGGTTGCGCTAATGAGGGCTAATGATAATATCCTTGTGGCAGCAGAGATGCTGGAAATATCTAAGGCTACATTATATAGAAAGATTAAAGAATATAATATAAAAGTTTAATCAGGCAGTACATACATAATAAAAGAAATAAAAGCAACTTCCCGATTTGTGAAAAATAGGAAGTTGCTTTTTGTTTGCCGGAAAATCAGGCTCTAACATAAAAGTATAAATTTGAGAAAAAATCTTATTTTTTTACAAAGCAGGCTAAAAGGACATTCCGGAAAGCTTAGTATACCTGTTTTTGCAAGTGATGAGCGGATGGCATAAAACTTGCAACTATATATAGCACTTGTCTAAGCAACAATCCATGAAGACAGAATCTAATGAAAGGATGGGAGATGATCCGGCTTATACATGCGAGAAATTCACATGAGTATTCAACAGTAGAGGGGAGAACAGATGAAACAATTAGTACTTAACAGAAGACAATTTCTCAAAGCGACTGCCATAACCGGGATTACAACTGCATTGAGCGGCTCGGTGAATGGGCTCACGCGAATGGAAGCTGCAGAGGAGCCCGCAAAAATAGCAGAGACAAAAATCATTAAGACATGTTGCCGGGGCTGTATCGGCAAATGCGGCATCCTGGCACATATGAAAGACGGTCGTTTAGTTAAGCTTGAGGGCGACCCGGATCAGCCAATGACCAGAGGCAGAGTGTGTGCCAAAGGACTTGCCGGTATACAGGCCCTTTATAATCCCAACCGCAATAAGTACCCGATGGTTCGCGTCGGGGCGCGCGGCGAAAATAAGTGGAAGCGTGTATCCTGGCAGGAGGCTATTGATACCATCGCCAAAAAGCTCATGGAGGTTCGGGAAAAGCACGGCGCAGAAGCCGTACTTTGCACTACCGGCGGCGGCGGCAATCCTGAATTTGGCAGTGTCAGAAGGTTTGCCAGCGTATTCGGCACACCGAACTGGTTTGAGCCAGGCGCCCAGCAATGCTACATGCCGAGAACACTCAGCTATAAAATGATATATGGACAAACAGAAATGTGGTATCAAACCACCAGTATTGCGGACAGTGAGGCTCACGAAATTTACTTCTACGAAGACACGCCGATGAAGTCACTGGTGCTGTGGGGAGCGTGTCCCGCCTATAATAGTCCTTCTCAGGGCGGCCGGGCGGTGACTGAACTAAGAGCAAGAGGAGTGCAGACTGTTGTGGTCGATCCACGCTTTACGGCCGATGCCTCCAAAGCGGACGTGTGGCTGCCGATAAGGCCTGGCACTGATGTAGCGCTCGAATTATGCTGGATTAAGTATATTATTGATCATAGACTTTATGACGAAGAATTTGTAATGAAATGGTCAAATCTCCCTTTTTTAGTAAACACCCGGACCAAAATGTGTGTCAGGGAAAGCGAAATTACACCTGGAGGCGATTCAAATACCTATGTAGTATGGGATCAAAAGACTCAATCAGCCAAACCGCTGCCTTATCCATGGGATGACAGGCTTGATCCCGCACTGTTTGGCACTTTTACGGTTAACGGCATCGAATGCAAGACCGGCTTCCAGCTTTATAAAGAGCGATGCGAGCCGTTTACACTGGATAAGACGGCCGAAATCTGCTGGCTTGAAACAGATAAAATTGAAAAAGCAATAAAAATCTATGCCCAAGGCCCGGGCGGCCTCAGTCTTGGCGTTGCTACCGATCAGAACCCGCAATCGGCGCAGGCGGCAATGGCAGCCTGCGCGCTTGACTTAATGATGGGCTATGTACAAAAACCAGGATCGCTTCTCCAAAACTTTGGCGACGTCAAATTTGCAGATTCTGCTGTTTCACCGTTGTATAAATTCATATCGCCTGAACAGTTTCAAAAACGTCTTGGCGGCATTGAGTACAAGGGCGCAAATTCATGGGGATCTTGCCATAACCCGACAGTGCTCGAAGCCATCAAGACAGGGAAACCTTATCCGGTAAAAGTATGGCTTGAACGTTCAGGCAATAAGCTTGCCATGCTCGGTAATGCATCGTCGTGGATTGAAGCTATTGAAAAAATGGAATTTATTGTTCACATGTATATGTATCCCACCTCATTTTCAGCTTATGCCGATGTTCTGCTGCCGACTACCGAGTGGCTGGAATCGGATTATGTGGTTCCGCCGCTCAACATGCTGTTCGTGCGCCAGGCGGTTACGCACACCTATGAAACCATGAATGAAACTGTAATCTGGGCTAAAATTGCCAAGCGGTGCGGAGAACTGGGGCATCAGGCCTGTAAGGATGCGTTTGACCCGGAGAAAACGGCGCCGGAGCAGCCTTATTGGAACTCGATGGAGGAATTTCTTGACTGGAATTGCAAGAAAAAACTTGGCATGACGTTTAAAGAGCTTGCCCAAAAAGTGCCTTATGAAGCTATGCCTATCAGTAAATGGCGTAGATATTACACCTATAAGGAAATCGATCCGAAGACCGGAAAGCCTAAAGGGTTCGGCCGGCCGAGCCAAAAAGTCGAGATTTACGGCGAAGCATTCATCACGTTAGGACGGACAGGGGCTCCGGTAAGTCCTTATCCGCTGCCGCCGGCCTCAAAAGACTATGACCCGTTGCCTTATTTCGAGGAGCCTTTTGAAAGCCCGCTGGCAGACAGTGAACTTGCCAAGACGTTCCCGCTGGTTATGACTAACGGCCGGCTGCCGTATTTCCATCATGGGACATTGCGGAATATTCCCTGGTTAAGAGAAATTTATCCTGTACCGGAAATTTGGATTCACCCCAAGGCCGCTAAAAAATATGGCATTTCCCAAGGGGAGTGGGTGAATGTCGAATCACAGCGCGGAAAAATCAAGGCTAAAGCCTGGGTAACGGAAGGGATTAATCCAGGAGTTGTCTATATGGAAAGATTCTGGACACCGGAAACCTTGAACACCAACACGCATGGCTGGCAGGAAGTCAATGTCAACGTACTTTCCAAGAATGATGCTCCATTCAATGACGTTATAGGTACCTACACACTGAGGGGATATCTTGTCAGGGTATCGAAAGCGGATGGCCCGCCCAAAGGCGTTTGGCTGAAGCCGGAGGAGTTTAAGGCCTGGCTTCCTGAGCCGTCTGATCCTACGCAGCTAAAGGATAAGGAGGTCTAAATATGATACAAAGAACCATGGTAGTTGATTTAGATCGCTGTATTGGCTGTAAATCATGCGAAGTGGCATGCAAACAGGAAAATGGCGTTGTGCTCGGTTGTACCTGGAACAAAGTGCTGACAGTGGGGCCGACCGGCACGTATCCTAATTTAGAAATGTACTATCTGCCGGCAATGTGTCAGGAGTGTAAGGCGGCACCATGTGCCAAGGTTTGTCCGACTGGGGCGTCTTATAAAAATGAGGATGGAGTTGTCCTGATTGATAAAGAGAAGTGTATTGGCTGCCGGTATTGTATGATGGCTTGCCCTTATGGAGTCCGTACCTTCAATGAAGAGAGGAAAGTAGTGGAAAAGTGCACACTTTGTACTCAGCTACAGGCCCTTGGTGAGCAGCCGGCTTGCGTTAGAAATTGTCCGGCAGTTTGCCGGTTTGTTGGCGATATCGATGATCCCGACAGTGATGTCTCCAAAGTTATTCGAAAAGCCGGCAGTGAAAATGTGCATGTCCTGCCGGATGTTGGCAACAAGCCTTCGGCCTGTTATATTCTGCACAGTAAAACGGCTACTTGGAAGGAGTGATAACATGAGTATTCAATGGCCCCTGGTTTTCTTTA
This sequence comes from Sporomusa aerivorans, assembly GCF_041428895.1. NCBI lineage: Bacteria > Bacillati > Bacillota > Negativicutes > Selenomonadales > Sporomusaceae > Sporomusa > Sporomusa aerivorans. Next base: position 4,549,352 of record NZ_CP156926.1, on the reverse strand, counting down.
CATTATTTATTGGACTCGGTTGCGGAACATTTGTTGGCTCTGTTATCCTGACCGAATGGTATGGCAAGGCAAAACAAATTAGAATAATCAGTTCGACCATTGCGATTGTGTCAATCGGTGTCGGTGGTATGTCAAGTACACTACACTTAGGCCATCCGGAGCGGATGTTTGGTGCACTGGCTCATCCAACCTCCGGAATCTTCCTGGAATCCACAATGAGCTTCCTGCTAGGTATAGCCATTATCGTTTATCTTTTAGCACTCAGGAGAAACGCTTCTGATGCGACCTGCAAAATAATCGGCACTGTTGGTGCTGTACTGGCAGTCGTACTTACTTTTGTTAATGGTGATGCTTATGTAATGGCATCTATACCTGCCTGGAACACATTGATTCTGCCGGTATTTTATTTGGTCTCTGCCGCCGTTATGGGCTGCTTCAGTATCGGCGTGTTGCTTGCACGTACAGCAACCTGCGACACAGCTACGACAAAAGTAATGACTGCGGAAACAGCAGCGACAACAGAAACAGCAGCGGCTGCCAGCATGATAAAACGGTCGGCGCTGATTGCGCTTTTCCTTCAAGCTGTGGTACTCGTTGCATACTTGACGCACATAGCCATTGCACCTTATCCTGATGTGACTCGATCAGTCACGCGGGTTTTAGCAGGCAATCTGGCACTGCTTTTCTGGGGCGGATTGATACTGCTTGGCTTACTGGTGCCCGCAGCGCTGATGACCAGGTTTTACACAAAGAATAATGAAGGTATTTTGGTTAAGCTTGGTTTATGTTCCGTTCTGGCGGCAGGCATTGCCTTTCGAGTCATGATGTTCTTGCTCGGAAGCAGTGTTAAGCAGTATTTTTAAGGATAAAAGTGGGGAAGAGGGTTGGAATCTCTTCCCCAACTGTAATTAAGACAGTGGGGGAAGACGGTGGAGAAAACATTAGAGTACTCAGCAATTATGGAAAACCGGGAGAATTTGTACCGGTTTTTGGGACGACTCTACAAGGTTGAAGTCGATCAAATGTTACTTGACCAGATAAAAGGTATGTGTTTTCCTGACGAGTGCTGTGAAGACGGACTTGCCGAAGGATACCGGATGCTTAGAGAGTATCGTCAGCAGCTTGATGACGATACGTTGACCGACCTGGCCGTGGACTATGCGAGGGTATTTCTCGGTGCGGGGATAGCCGGAAACGAGGCTGCCTATCCGTACGAGTCGGTTTATACAAGTCCCAAGAGACTGATCATGCAAGATGCGCGTGATCAAGTGGTGGCGGCCTACCGCGTAAAAGGATTGACCAAGCTGGAAACGCTCGATGTTCCGGAAGATCATATCGCGCTAGAACTTGAATATATGGAGCAACTATGCAATGAGACACAACAGGCGTTGGCTAGACGGGACTGGTTAACGGTCTCAGTCTGTCTTAAAGAGCAGTTAGGCTTTCTGGTACACCACCTATTAAAATGGGTTCCTGCGTTTTGTGCCGACATCGAGAAGTATGCCGAGACCGAGTTTTACAAAGCTGTTGCGAAAATTACCAATGGCTATTTGGATCTGGAGCGTACCATCCTAGAAGATATGATTGAGGAAACTGTCCTGGAGGTCGGCTAATAAATGACCTCACGGCGCGCATTCCTAAAAATAGCCGGCGGAGCATTTGCCTTCCTTTTGGGGATTGGAGAAGCTGCAAAGATCTTGCCGAATAAGACTCTTCTTCGTCCTCCGGGAGGGCAGGAAGAGACAGCATTTATCGCGAGATGTTTAAGATGTGACCGTTGTAGAAGTGTATGCCCAACTTCTGTAATCGGTCTGGCGAATTTATCGGACGGCATCCTGGCCGCGCGTACGCCGGTGATGAGGTTTCATCTGGGATACTGCAATTTTTGCAATAAATGTGTTGAGATCTGTCCCACTCAGGCGCTGAAACCTTTTGACGGAAAGACTGTAAAAATTGGATTGGCGACAGTAAAAGAGAATATCTGTATTGCGTGGGACTCTGGCGGCTGTAAGGTGTGCAGGAACGCGTGCCCCTATCAGGCGATAACGCTTGACGGGCAAAACCGCCCTGTGGTCGATCCACGTAAGTGCAACGGCTGTGGAATCTGCGAGAAAGTCTGTCCCGCGCTGGTGATGAGATCGTACGTTGGCGGAAATATTCGCGGTATTGTTGTTACACCCATTGCGGCAGGAAGGGACGAAAGCTATGAATAGGACTAGGACGCTTAGGCTGACATCCATGGCGGCCGTAATGAGCATAATTGTGATTGGCGCGGCCGGAAGCACCGGTATGGGCTCACTTTCTGCCTTTGGTGTGGAAGATATCTCCGCGATTTGTCCTCTGGGGTACCTGGAAGCAGCGCTTGCCGGGCGGGATGTCATACCACAACTGCTCGTTTCTTTTCTTGTGGTCGCCGGACTGACAGCTTTGTTGGGACGTATCTTCTGCGGCTGGGTTTGCCCTATTCCCCTGGTGCGCAAATTATTAATCAACAAAATTGATGAAGGCCAAACCGACGGCGAGAATAATAGTGACCGCAATAGTTCAACTCAGCCTGTTTTTAAGGAAAGTGAGGCGACAAGAGTTACATACCCTCAAGCAGGAAATGATCTTAGGAAAAGTTCCCCGACCGGGCTCATTATTCTTGGGGTAACCCTGGGGTCTTCCGCCATTTGCGGTTTTCCCGTATTTTGTCTCATCTGTCCGATTGGACTTGTATTTGCCACACTATTTGCTTTGCTGCGTCTGATTCGTTTCAACGAGCCAACAATGGATATTATTGTTTTTCCCGTTATAGTCATTATTGAACTTGTGTTCTTGAAAAAATGGTGCAGCAAATTATGTCCTGTCGGCGCTTTGCTCAGTATATTTAGCAGGTTCAACCACAGTCTTGCGCCTACCGTGGACCGCTCCCGCTGTCTGGAAGAAGCTCATAATACCAAATGTCAGCTATGCCGTAGCGCCTGCAGCTTTGATATTGATCTTAAGAACGGTCTGGGAATGGGAGATATTAGTACCTGCACCAAATGTAGAGAATGCGCGGACAACTGTCCGGTACAGGCGATTCGATTTCCCTGGAGGTGAATGCTTATATGCTGTCCAAACTCGAACAACTTACAAGAGCCTGTGCCAAACTTGACAAGCGGGGTATCGTCATGCATGACAAGAGATGTTTGCGCAAGCGGCATCAGCACAGTTCCTGTCAACGCTGTTCTTCAGTCTGTCCTCATGGTGCCATCGTGTGGGCGGAAGGACTTGAATTACTTGCCGAAAAGTGTACCGGATGCGGTGCCTGCACGTCAGTCTGTACGAGCGGTGCGCTCTCTGCTAAGCTGCCTTCTCACCAAGAGTTATGCTCACTTGTCGCACTTCATGTGCAGCACTCCGGAGCTGTTGTTTTTGCCTGTGAAGCTTATCTCAAAGTTCATCCTTCCGAGCGTCAGCGTGCTATCGTTGTGCAGTGTATCGTACGATGCGATGAAGCCATTCTTGTTAATGCGGTACTTAGGGGCGCAACCAGCGTGTCCATCCTCAATGCCTCGTGTGTAGAATGCTCACAAAATAAGCTTTGCGGCTTGGCTCAGATGATGGCCGATACGGCAAACCGTTTATTGGAACGCTGGCAGTATCCGAATGTAATTGCGTTTACTCAGAAGATTCCGGCGAAAATTAAACCTCTGCCTATCACGGAAGGTGAGGCGACAGGTATGTCACGCAGAGCCTTTCTCACTGCATTTAAGAGAAAAAGCGCGAGTCTGTTTACACAGGCAATGACAGAATTCATCGCCGGTGATGCTGATAAACAAATGGAAAGCAGTAGCGCATTGCAAAATCCCCTGGATGAGGCGAAGTATTGGCCGGATAAGTGGTCATCTCTGGTTAGCTCGCTAAAACAACTTAAGAAAACGGCGGACCCTGCGGAATTTTTAAGCAGTCTATGGGGAGATATCCGCATTGACGATAACTGCAATGGCTGTGGAGCCTGTATTGACGCTTGTCCGACTAGGGCGTTGGTTATTTGCAGGCAGAATGACCTTTGGAACGTCTCTTTAGATGCATCGCGCTGTACGCAATGTGGTGTATGCCAAGATGTCTGTTGTCGTGAAAGTATCGAAGTAAACACAACTGTCTCTTTGGACACAATAATTGCCCAAAGATCGAGAGTGCTCATCGTAAAAAAACAGGAGGATATTGATAACCTGTTTGAGCCGGTAGAACATCGTATGGCGCGTTTGTTGGGGTGCGTGGTTAAAAATTGAACGATGATTGGGTATTAGAGACAGGTTTAGGCAGTGTCATTATCAAAACAAGCAATGAGATATGCTCATTAGGTGTATGCTGCTGCCAGATCCCGGCAGCCGTGATCGCCGGAAAGGGTGTGCTACTTGCTTTAACCTCTAAATTAAGTGAGTCCGTATCAATTTTTGTGATACGGACTTTTTAGTGCTAATTCAAGTGTTCGTGCGGATTTACAAACCTTTTTGGTGGCAGACTGTAGGCTTTTGTCATCAGTACCGTTATTCAGTGATGAGTCTGGAACATTTATTCAACATGGCTGGAGAATGTGATTTTGGAGAAAATAGGGATTTGATAACATGCACGAAAACCTATATAATAGTTACTATAGGTAACTATCTGCGATGTTAGGAGAGATACCGTGACTAAGGATGATAGGGTTATTCCGATATTAGAAGCTTTGTGGCTTGCCAAAAAAGCACTGGAGTGTATGCCGCAATTGCCGAAAAATATGAAACCCAGCCATATTCGTGTGCTGCATGTGATTTATAAGAAGTACAGTGAAAATGGCAGCGTCCGGGTTTCGGATGTAAGCACTGTTATGCAGATTACCAAACCCAGTATTACAAAACTGATAAACGAACTGGTGGATATAGGAACTGTAAAAAAAACGGTAGCAGCGAATGATAAAAGAATTGTACAGGTGGAACTTTCTCCTTTTGGCAGGGAATGTGTACAGAAGTATGTTCTGGATTATCATGCAAAATTAGCGGATTATTTTTCTGAACTGGACCAGGAGAAGTACTTTTCTATGATAGAAACCATTGAGTTTGTTTACCAGTCTATGAAGACAATAGCGAAAAAATCCTAAATAACGAAAGGAGGATTCACTTGAAAAAAATATATATTTGCTTATCTTTGTGTTTAGTGTTTTCCCTGTTTGCAATGGGATTATCTTTGGCTGCCGGTATGCCACCGGAACCGCCTCAGGGGTTGCCTCCCGGCGGCGGAACGCCAGGAGCAACGACTGATGTCTCCGCTACCGAGGGAGATTGGACATTTAAAATTGTCACTGCAGGCGATAGTGTCACCAGTACGATTACTGCCTATGCCGGCAAGAATAAGCATACGGTTATCGTGCCCAGCGTGCTTGGGGGCGCCAAGGTTACAGCGATTGCCGCTCAGGCCTTCGGACACCATAATGAAATTGCCGCAGTCTATGTGCCGGATACAGTTGAGAAGGTGGAGGAATGGGCGTTTTACGATCTTAATACGGCAACCATAATTTCCTTTGCCAATCCCCAAGTGGAGATTAAGGACGGAGCCTTTATGAGCAGCGGTAACGCTGTGCTCTATCTCCCGGCTGGAACGGCGCAGAAGTCGGCAGGCGGCAAAGATGTTGTAACCAATAGCACGGAAGTGGTTTCTGTTGCGCTGAAAAATGAAAAAAAAGCGGCGGTTGCCGGCGGCGTCTACCTTAACATCGGGACAGCTGCCAAAGAGAATCAAATAACAGCAGCAGACATTATTGCCATCGCCAGCGGTGCTTTTACTCAGGAAACCAATCCGGAAAACGGTGCGGCGGTGCTTGCGTTTAGCGGCGATGACTATAAGGTCGCCGAACAGAAAGTGGTTATTGCCGACCAGTTTCAAAATATTGTAAGCAGTGACAGTCTTAATAAAACATTCCGGGTTCTGACAAAAGAAGATGCTGCCCAATTGAATCAAGTGATTGCAAGCAGCGGCGCGTACAGCGAAGTGAAAAATCTTTTCAATTTTACGGAAGGGTATTATCTTAATGGCAACAAGGTTACCCTGGATAAAGACATTGTGGCTTATGATATTTCCACTGGGGAAGAACTCTATGGACCCAACCATACAGCAAACCCGCTCCCGAATGCAAATCCCAATCTGCATTACCAGTACGTAGCGTACCAGGACAAGGATAATGACGGCGACCTTGATGTTCTCTATTATTCACCGTATCGCCTTGCCTATAACTATGGTGCAGTAAATATTGCCAGTGACAATGCCAATCTCAATGGCCTCAGCGCCCGCACATCCTTGAATCCCAATTATCTTGCTTTTGCCAATGCTATTGTAAAAGCAAAAGGAAGCAGCGATGACCAGGTCTATCGGCAACTGGAGGCCAACACGGCAAAAAGCGGGGATAAAATCGGAGCCGGAATCAATCAGGAACGCAGCGTGCTATGGGCGGACGACTATGGTACGATCAAGGTTGATCACTTACAGGCTTCATCCACTTCCACGGGGAACTGGGCCAAAATGTCCTATGAGTCCGGTCTTAGCGCTTATAATACGGAGTTGGTTATGGAATGGGGCATGAACGCCGTGCTGTACGCAACAAATGGCGGTATTGTTACGGCTGGCAGCCTGAATGGCGAACGAAGCAGCATCTATGCGAATGGTGACGGCGCCAACGGTGTTTTGGCAGGCGGGGCCGGAAGCAAGGCCGGTACCAATGATGCTAAGTCGGATACGGCCAAGGTCTATGTATACAATACGGACTTTAACCTGGAGGGCTGGAATAACCATGTAGCTGATGTTGTCTACGGCGGCTATGCTTATCTGGAGAATGTAAAAGCCGCCACTGGCAAGCCAGGCAGCTATGCCGTGGGCCAGGGTTCGGCGCTGGCGAATGACTTTGGCAACGGTGTTGTAGATGCCAAAAATTTTCATACGACAGTGTACGGCAATCGTTCGGCCGGCATTTATGTCATCGGCGGCGGGGTTGTTACCGCCAGGGACTCCTCTTTCATTTCGAAAATGGATGCCGGCCTGGTAGTGGCATCAGGGGGGACTTTACGCATGGATGACAGCCGGGCAACAGGCCAGATAGCCTTTAGAAACCGGGGCGGTATCACGCCGGAGTCCACTTCCGTATTTAATAACGTCTCTTTCATTGCTGCTAAGGACGTTACCGGTTATGTAACCGGCGAAAAGGCCGCCCTGGCTGTGAAAGCATGGAAATCTGCCAGTGGCGGCACGGCTCTTAGCAACTATATGATGAGCGATCCGGCAATGACTATTGGCCGGCTTTGCCAGAATTACGGGATATCCCAGGACAAAGTAAAAACTCTGCTGGCTGCCCTTGGCAAAACAGCAGGTAAAGCCTATACGGAAAAGACTCTGCTGAGAAACAGTATTTTGGATAATACTTTCTATAATTATTCCGCCGGACAATATTCCGGCGATACCGACTTTACTCCTATTCCCTATCTCACAGTTGGCAGTTCCTTCGGCGGTTTGACAAGCTCGGTCTTTGAGTTTGAAGCTGCCGGCGTGAAGCTGGAACTGAATAACAGTACGTTCAAGAATAACAATGCTGCTGACTATAACTACCTGGTGGCTTCGGAAGCGGGCTCAGCTCCCGTACTTCAATTCACTCAGTCGGACACTGCCGGCATCATTTGGAATGAAGGCGATATAACCCGTGCTGTTGAAGGGCGCAGCGCCGATAGAAGCTCTTCGCTCACAGTTCATTTTACTGACTCGGCTTTTACAGGTTCTTTTGCCGACGGTTCTAATGGACTATGGGAGGTAGCAGGGCTTGACTATACGGACGCAGCCGGCGATAGATCGGGTCTTAACGGCAACTATTACCAAGCAAAAGCTAATTGGAAAATATCTGCCAGTTTCGATAAGGAATCTGTATGGAATGTAACGCAGGATTCGTATTTGGGCACCTTAACGCTTGAGAATGGTGCAAAAGTCCAGGCGCCGGAAGGCTCATCCCTACGTATGACAGTCGACGGACGGGAAACTAACATAGAGCCGGGCACCTATAAGGGTCAAATCATCATTCAGGTTATTAAAAACAGTTAAATACTGCAGACATTTACAGCAGAAGGATATGGATGAGGAGGCGTGCTGCCATATGAAAAAGCGGCAGGCGCCCCTCATTTCATATCCTTTTTTGCATGAACGGCTAAGTCCGAAACAGAAGAGTCTGTGCCGAATCGAAGCAGCAGGGATTGCGTCTTGCCTTTTTGCTCAAGCATGAAAAGACCCCTGTATCGATTAATTTCTGTACAGGGGTAAATTCTATTTCTAATTTATTCGTAGCCCAATTTGTTACCGTTTGCAGTACTCTTTCTGCAAGAGGGCATTTTTATTCTGAGGTTGTTTTAGACGTTGTATTTTTACTAACCGTTCCGTCGTTTGTCCCGTGTACGACAGACTTGTGATTGGTGGCTACAGGAGCTGGTTTTGCGGTGAAGTCGTTTTTCTGAGTTAATTGGGTAGCTTCTGTTTCTGTTTTAGATTTAGGCTCTGGAGAAGTTTTTGCAGGCGTCCCAGCTTTTTTTTCTGCAGTTACCTGCTCAACCGGAGGAACTTCGGCAATTTCTGTTTCTTTTGGTATCGATTGCTGATACTCTTTTGCCAATAGGTCGGTAAGCCGGTTATATTTTTCATCTACTTTAATGGCCTGTATTTGCGCTACTTTAGCGCGAAGTTCTTTAATATCCGGCAACCAGTAACTAATGTCCTGTATCCATAGCGGCGTTCCTGCTACCCATTCTGTTTTTAGTCCCGTTTTTGCCGCATCACTTATGACCGGAATTAATGTAAGCATTTCACTTTTGGGCATGTCCGTTCTTATCGAAGTAGAGGCTTGCTTAACAAGTTCAGGAAGCTTGGTAGCAAGCTGCGGTTTCGTAATCTCCTGCAACAGCGCCTTCAAAAACTTTTGCTGCCGGGCTACACGACCGATATCTCCTTCTTCGTCCCGGTAACGAACATATTCAATTGCCGTCTTGCCGTTCAGCCGTTGGACTCCCGGGTAAAGGTCAATATATAATCCGCCGTTGTCATCGTAAGGATCGGCATACTGCATTCGTTTGTCAACGTCGATGGTAACGCCGCCAATAGCGTCAAGCATGCGGACAAATCCGTTTACATTTATTGCAACAGTATAGTCGATTTTTATTCCCAACAAATTTTCAACAGCTGCTTTGGACAGTTCTGATCCGCCAAAGGCATAGGCATGATTAAGCTTATCCCAGCCATGTCCGGGAATTTTTATACGTGTATCACGCGGTATGGATAGCATGGTTATTTTTTTTTCCACAGTGTCAATAGTAGCTACAAAGGTGGTATCCGAGCGCCCCGCATCTTCCTCGCGCTCATCTGTACCCAGAACCAGGATATTAATTTTTTTCACTTTTACCTGCGTTGCTGCGCCAGATACGGTTTTGCTGTTATCTTCTTCGGCAAAGATGGCATACGTAATTCCGGTGACAATTAAAAGAAAAATTGCCGCCAGCAGAGCTGCACGACCTTTCCTTAGACGGCGTTTTTGGCCGGGAAGCGTCTTGTTCGAATTCTGGGCCATGTTTTCACCTTCTATTTATTCTTAGCGGTGGCAGTTTGCCACTTTTTATTTTCCAAAAAAGAAACTGCCCACAAGGATTAAGAAGACGGCTGATGATATACCTGCATACAGCCAGTCTTTTTCCAGGAGGAAAGCCACAATGGAAGCGCCTACCCGCATAATAGGCGTGAATATCAAGAGAATCAGCCCTGTGGATATAATTGCAAAAGATTTCAATTGCAAAGTTCCTGCGATAATATCTTTGAGGGTAGTTGGGTAGGACTCGGCGGGATAACCACTGCCATGTCCGCTCAAAAAAATTACCAACCCCAGTAAAATAATCGCAGCACTGAGAAGTACGCCGATTCGTAAAGCTTGACTAATAACAAGCTCAGCCTTATTGAGTTTTTTGCCTGGTTTCAGCGGTTCCTTATTCATTGTCTCCATTACAGTGTAACCCCCAGTCCCTGTGCCATCATTTGTATAGCCACATACAGTAATACCGGTATAAATAATTTGCGAATGGTTTTACTTTTTAAGCGCTGCATAATTCTTGCGCCAATAGTGGCTCCTATTAATACTCCCAGGGCAACGGGCGCGGAGATCAGGGGATTTATATCGCCTCTGAACAGATAAATACCAGCGCTGGCTGCGGCCGTAACGCCCATCATGAAATTGCTGGTTGCGCTTGAGACTTTGAGGGGAAGCTTCATAAAAACGTCCATGGCCATCACTTTAAAGCTGCCGCTGCCTATGCCCAGCAGCCCCGATATGACGCCGGCTCCATACATAACGCCAAAACCATTATAAACATTAGCCACATTATAGGCAACCTGTTTCTGCAAGCTTTTATCATAATATTCGTCTTGCAGTTTCAGTTTACTGGCAACACTATGCAAAGGTACCTGGGAAGGCAGTTCTTCTTTTGTTTTTTTGAGCATAGCCAGGGCAGAATACAGTATCAGCAACCCGAAGATTATATACAAAAAATTAGGCGAGATAATCCCGCCAATCAGCGCGCCGGTAATTGCCCCAATGGTGGTTGCAATTTCCAGAAACATTCCGACGCGAATGTTGGTAATTCCGTCATTGATATAGGCAATGGCGGCGCCGCTTGAAGTTGCAATGACAGAAATAAGGCTGGCGCCAATCGCGTGGGGAATATCAATTCCAAACAACAATGTCAAAGCGGGCGTAACAATTAATCCGCCGCCGAGTCCTAAAATTGAGCCAAGCGCACCTGCCGAAATGGAAATAAGCAGTATTTTTATTGCGAAAATTGTCATATTTTCAGCTCCGATCATAAAAGCATTTTTGTAATAATTTGTGATAAAAAGAAGGCGCGAGTTTATAAATCCCTCCTTAGCATGTATACTTAAAGCATAAGCAACAATTTTTTTACTGCATACGCATAAGTATAATACTAATTTTACATTCGGGCAATATTTTATGCTATTTTGTTTACAATGTAAAAAAATAAGACTTTTTAGGAGATGAATACTTTAAGATGCAATTTAACAATTTAGACAAGATTGACCGGCAAATTTTAAAATACTTATCGGAGAATGGCCGTTTCAGTAATGCTGAACTTGGCCGTCTTTTGAATTTAACCCGTGCTGCTGTCAGGGAGCGTGTTAATCAACTTGTCGAACATGGTATCATTGAGCGGTTTACTATCGTAGTAAATCCTCTGAAAGCGGGGAAAATGCTTTCTGTGTACTTTAATGTCGATGTAGAGTGGTCAAAAATCAATCTCGTAGCTGAACAACTGCTAAAAACGGAAGAAATTACGAATATTTATCAAATGAGCGGCCAACCCCATTTGCATATTCACGCGTTATTTGATGACCAAGAGCATGCCAATTGCTATATTCAAAAGCTAAAACTCATTGACGGAATCACCAGTGTAACTTCCGAGATTTTAATTACCCGCTATAAAGAAAGAGGAGCCTTGCTCATTTAAGGGATAGTTTCTGCAGATAACAAGGGTTCAGCAGATTTGTGCGGGGGTCAACAATCTTAAAATTCACAAAGAATAGCACCCTTTAGCGACTTTAGATTATAAAAATAAAAGAACTACAGAGCAAGCGGTTAGAAGGTTCTAATTTGTTAGAAAAGCAGCCTCATCTATTCTAAATATCTGGAATAGGTGAGGCTGCTTTTTTTAATTGGATTATGGCCGCTATGGGCGGCTTTCGTGGGTTGCAGTATTTCTAAGAGTTAGAATGTGTGGGGATGGTAAACCGCTTAATTCCAAGGTTTAACTGCTTGGCATGGGCTGAAAAGCTGGATAGTACTGCTGAAGGCTTTATTGACAGCTGATCCTACCGCCGCTTTCTGTTAGCCGGTCAGTTCCATTGTGGTGTTGTTGCTGGGCATATTCCTTATACAGAATCCCTGAATTTCCGGGCTTTCCTACCGGATAAGTGCAAAACGCGGTCCCTGTCCCCGTGTTCTGCACTTGTTTTTTCGCTGCTTCCTGGCGGCTTACTTGCTGCCCAGCAGACTGTCGAAGTATTGATTTGCGTTTTGCGTATATATGTCGTCCGGCAGGAAAGATTGCTCCAGGGCTTGCCTGGTTTCTGCCGACAATGCTTGACCTAGTGCAATTTCAGAGCCGGCTGTTTTGATCCATTGCAGATACGTTTTAACCTGCGGCAGCTCCTGCGCCAGCAGTCCTCCCTGGGCCGCATAGATTTCGCCCAGCAGCTCTGTCTGCATATTTAATGCCGCCCGCTGCACCCAATGCGATATCGCCTGGAAATGTGACCGTTCCGGAAAGCCGCAATTCGACATCATCAGCAAGCGGGGCGTCTTCTCGTCAGGGTTTTTCCAGTGGCGTGACTCCCCGGTGGCTGTTTTACTGAAATGCGGATCGCCTTTGACGATCATCCGATCCATAAACACTTTTAGCATTCCGGAGATTGTATCAAAATATAGCGGACTGGCCAAGACTAGCACGTCGGCTCCATCCGCCTCGACCAGAATATGCTTCATGTCATCGCCGATGACGCAGTGGCCCGGTGTCTTAAGCCAGCAAGAGAAACAGCCGCGACAGTGCCGGATTTCCTTTTCCGCTAAAAGCACGTGTAACGTTTCCGCGCCCGCCGCTTGCGCTCCTTGTAAAAAAGCTTCCGCCATGATGTGTGTATTGCTGTTTCTACCCCTGGGGCTGCCGTTGATCAGGACTATCTTCATCCAATGTCCTCCTTTTATTCATAGTAATTGGCCAATTTTCTCGCGACTTAAGTAGTATCACCTTCAAACTTAGTTTAGACTATAAAAAAAATACTAGCAATAAACGCACCGTAGATTCATATGTAGTCCTGCCGTCTATTTTATTGAGTGCAAAAAAAACCACGGATACTATTACCTATCCAGGATAGTAGTACCCGTGTCAGTTTCTCGCCTGGCTTCCCCAGTCGCGAAAACAGCTCCGATGGTTGCTGCGGTTTTTTTCACTGTTGCGGTGGAACCTTATTTATTTCATTCTTAAATAACTACAAATTGAATATAATCATACCAGATTTTTTTAACGGAGGTGAACACATGACCAAACGATACCTGACTACCAATCAGGGGGCGCCAGTTGCTGACGATCAGCATTCCCTAACTGTGGGAGTACGAGGGCCGATCCTCCTCGCTGACACAATTTATCTTGAGAAGATTTCGCAATTTGACCGGGAGAAGATTCCGGAAAGAGTGTTTCATGCTAAAGGGGCCGGTGCTTTTGGTCATTTTATACCTTATAAATCATTCGCTCCCCTGACCAAAGCCAACTTTCTACAAGATCCTGACAAAGCCACAACGGTTTTTACCAGATTCTCGGTAGCCGGCAGCTCGCTGGGGAGCGCCGACACTGTGCGGGATGTGCGCGGGTTTGCCGTGAAGTTCTATACGGAAGAAGGCAATTATGATCTTATTTGCAACCATATCCCGGTATTTCCGCTAAGAGATCCGTTGCAGTTTCCGGACTTCGTTCATGCCATCAAGCCGGACCCGGTCGCCAATGTCCGGGGCGGGCCGATAGCGGCCAGCCGTTTCTGGGATTTCATGTCTCTAAGGCCTGAGTCTATGAACTTTCTTATCTATCTGTTTTCAGATACCGGAACGGTCAAAAGCTATAGAACTATTCAGGGCTTCGGCGTTAATACTTACAAATGGGTTAATATGTGCGGGGAAGAATGGTATGTGCGGTATTACTGGGAGCCTTGTGCGGGGGTTGCCTGTATCGACAGCAAGACAGCCGCTCACCTTGCCGGTACTGATCCGGACGTGGCCGGCAGGGATCTATACGATACCATTGCGGCAGGACATTCCGTTGAATTTGAAATGCAGGTGCAAGTAATAAAAGTCGAGGAGGAAGAGGATCAGCCCTTTGATATCCTGGATCCTACGTATATTTGGCCGCAGGATATGTTTCCCCTGTTGCCTGTGGGCCGAATGATGCTAAATAGAAATCCTGAGAATTTTTTTGCCGAAGTCGAGCAGTCCGCTTTTTCCCCTGCGGCGATTGTCCCCGGGATAGATTTCTCCAATGACAGGGTACTGCAGGGGCGGATATTTCCTTATGGCGATACCCAAAGGTATCGAATCGGTACCAACTATTTACAGCTTCCGGTAAATATGCCCCGCAGCCCGGTCGATAACATGATGCAGGACGGAGCCATGCAATTCAGAAACAGTGATGATATCGTCAATTACCTGCCGAATACGTTAGGGGGCGGGATGCCTGCGGCGGCGCCGAAGAAAGGAAAGACCCCCCAGGAATATGTTTCCGGGAACGTGGGTCGGCAGGAAATACCGGGAGATAATTATTATCAGCCCGGATGCAGATATCGGAGTATGTCGGGGATGGAAAAGAAACACCTGGTTTCAAATATAATAGAAAGTCTGAGCCAGGCTTATGAGCCGATCCAAAGGCGGATGCTTGAGCATTTCATGCGGACCGACAGTGAGCTTGGCAGTAGAATAGCCCAGGGGTTACAAGTCTGAAAAAGCTAAAACAGCCATACTGCTCAAGCAGTATGGCTGCTTTCACAGTACGTTGGCGGCCGGGCGGGAGACTTTTTTGCCTGTCAGGGAAAGCTGATAGCAGATATCGTAACCGCCCGGCGCAATACTGTTAGCAACTTTCGCGTGTGCCGGTCAGCAATAGGCTGCGGTTTTCTTTGGCCCCAAGATATTGCAGGAACTCCGGCGGACAGATATGATTATAGAGCAGCCACTCAAACTGATTGCTGGTATTGGCGTTGTATTGCACTTTATCCGACGACTAACCTTCAGAGGGGATTAAAACCCCACCTGAAGCTAACTTTATCAACTTATGGAGAAAAGACTATGAACAGTAAAAAACTGCTATCTGAGTCACTGGAGAAACTCCTGCTGAAGAAAAATCTTGATGATATTCAGGTTAGTGAAATTGTAGCAGGCACATCTCTTTCAAGAAAGACCTTTTACCGTCATTTTAAAGATAAATATGATCTTGTCAGCTGGTATTTCGCCCAGTTTTACGAAGTCAGTTTTGGCCGTATAACAGATGACCTTACTTGGGAAGAGGCCTTGCTGCGCTATCTTGACATTTATCAGGAAAAATACAGTGTGTTAAAAAATGCCTATGCAAGCCGTGATATTAATGGTCTGCGTACTTATGACATTGCGGTTACGAGAAAAACATATGAGAAATATTTGGCGATTAAGGGGGCTGACATCAATGCGGAGACAATGCGTTTTGCTATTGACATAGCCTCGCGTGGTGGTACAGACATGGTTATTGAATGGCTGCTCAGCGGTATGAAGATGGAAAAGAGCAAACTGGTTCGGTTGCTTAAGCAAACTTTGCCAAACGACATTCTTAAATATATTGACTGAAAGTAAAGTCACAAAATGACACACATGTATCATTCTGTGACTTTACTTTTACTGCTTAATCCACTAGAATTTTAATAAAATTGAATATGTAAAAACTATGAAAGAAGCAGGCTAGAGTTGTTTATAATGAAAATTTATGATGAACTGGTGGCTCGCGGCTTGATTGCCCAGGTTACCAATGAAAAAGAAATTAAAGAAATTATTAATAGCGGCAATGCCACCTTTTATATCGGTTTTGATCCAACTGCCGATTCTTTGCATGTTGGTCACTTTATGGCGCTATGCCTGATGAAACGGTTGCAGATGGCCGGAAACAAACCGGTTGTTCTTCTGGGCGGCGGGACAGGTTATATTGGTGATCCATCCGGACGGACAGATTTGCGTTCGATGATGTCACCGGAAATAATCCAGCAAAACTGCAACTGCTTTAAGCAACAGATGGAACGATTCATCGAATTCGGTGAAGACAAGGCAATCATGGTTAACAACGCCGACTGGCTCTTAGAACTGGATTATATTGAATTGCTTCGTGATGTAGGACACTGTTTTTCCGTAAACAATATGCTGCGGGCGGAATGCTATAAGCAGAGAAAGGAAAAGGGACTGTCCTTCCTGGAATTCAATTATATGATTATGCAGTCTTATGATTTCTATCATCTATACCGGAATTACGGCTGCAATATGCAATTTGGCGGCGATGACCAGTGGTCCAATATGTTGGCTGGGACGGAACTGATTCGCCGTAAGTTAGGCGAAGATGCCTATGCTATGACAATTACACTGCTAATGAATTCCGCAGGCAACAAGATGGGGAAGACGGCAAAGGGGGCTGTTTGGCTTGACCCCAACAAAACCTCACCTTTGGAATTCTTCCAGTATTGGCGTAATATTGGCGACGCTGATGTTCTCAAGTGCATACGTATGCTTACCTTCCTGCCGCTAGAACAGATTGACGCAATGGACGAATGGAAAGGCCGTCAGTTAAACGAAGCCAAGAAAATACTGGCATATGAATTGACTAAGCTGGTTCATGGCGAAGAAGAAGCCCGGAAGGCAGCGCTTTAAAAAATGGGAAACAGGTTTGATTGCCCTTGGGGATTGTAAAAACAGGATAGTAGCTAAACAACACGCAAAGGACAGGGCTATGTTTGGAAACATAAGCCCTGTCCTTTGTCTTTCTTTTGTATTAAAGATTTACACCTAGGCCTTCAGGCTGATTACCTACCGTAATAGTGGCAATGACCGTATTGGAAGGTCCATCAATGACCGAGATGTTGTTACTGCTGGAATTTACAGCATAGATTCCGTTGGTTAAAGGATTTACACCTACTGCGATTGGATTCGTTCCTACCGGAACTGTGGCGATAACCGTGTGGGAATTTCCGTCTATAACTGAGACATTATTACTGGTAAAATTGGCTACATAAATTCGGTTGGTTATCGGATTAATATCCACTCCATATGGGAAGATGCCTACCGGGATGGTGGCAATACTCATGTTAGCAAGGCCGCTAATGACCGAAACATTGTTATTGTTTCTATTGGTTACGTAGATTTCATTTGTCAAAGGATTCACACTTACACCAAGCGGAACTGACCCGACCGGAACTGTGGTAATAACAGTATTGCTGTTTCCGTCTATCACTGAGATATTGCCCGCAGAACTGTTGGTCACGTAAATCCGGTTGGTTACGGGATTCACATCTACTGCGACCGGCGTCGCACCAATGCCAATAGTAGCTGTAACCGTATTAGTATTTCCGTCTATCACCGTAACATTGCCGCTAGCTTGGTTGGCTACATAAAAACGGTTCGTTGTCGTATTCACACCTATTCCGAAAGGACCGGAGTCTACCGGAACAGTGGCTATAATGGAATTTGTATTTCCGTCAATGACGGAGACTGTGGTCGCCCCGGATGCACTTACGACGTAAATTCGATTTGTTGTTGGGTTTACACCCACTCCGATGGGGGTGTTACCTACCGGAATGGTGGCGGTAATAGTATTGGTAATTCCGTTTATAACCGATACGGTATTACTATTTGTATTTGAAACATAAATAAGATTAACTGAAACCGGGGGGGACAATGTTCCGGTAGCGCCGGTGGCACCAGTAACGCCGGTAGCGCCGGTAGCGCCAGTAACGCCGGTAACGCCAGTAACGCCGGTAGCGCCGGTAGCGCCAGTAGCGCCAGTAGCGCCGGTAACGCCGGTGGCGCCGGTAGCGCCGGTAGCGCCGGTAGCGCCAGTAACGCCGGTAGCGCCAGTAACGCCGGTAGCGCCAGTAACGCCGGTAGCGCCGGTAGCGCCAGTAGCACCGGTAGCGCCGGCAGCTTCACAATAGTGGCACGGATTGCAAAGGGCACAAGAATCGCAAATATTACAAGGTTTGCAGCCTCCGTGTTTACAGTGCCGACACGGATCCTCTGAGGTATCTATTGCTTCAGGCCGATTTATAGGGGAAACATCCGACATATTTATGAACTGCCTCCTTGCATATACATATGACATAATATAGTATGCAAGTCGTTGATATTATGGGACTTTCAGGTACACTGGATAGGCGGGGATTTGTGAATCCCAAGGTTACGTTCCGCTTCGCCAACTATATCCGGAAACCAATTGAGTCCGAGACTGTTCACGGGTTTTTGGCTGTTTATTAATAATGCTGGTGGGAGGACCCCGCCGCCATTGACAAAAAGTGATGTTTGGCGGTTAAAGACCGGACTTAGGCTGCCCAATACGTGCATACCGATCCGGCAAAGTAATCCATGGTAAGCATAAGGTCTGCAAGGAATGGCTTGCTAATATGTAAACGCAAGGACTTCTAACTTTATCTAAATGCGGAAATAATAGATAAGAGGAGGAGTTGCAGTGACTAAGTTCTATGCCTTTTTAAGTCTCTTATTCGTTACCATAAGCCTCTTTGCCTTACTTGTTTACCATTCCATTCTTAATATTTCCTCATTGCGGCCTATCCCGTCTGACGCGATACCGGGGAAAACTGCCTTTCAAAAGCAAGCCTGTATCGAGTGTCATACTGTTTTTGGCAACGGTGGTTATTTAGGGGGCGACCTTACGAAAATATATGAGAAAAAAGGCGCAGCGGCACTTAAAGAGTACCTGGTACACCCGCCAATACTAACCGGAGCCAAACAAAGGCGCCATGTTGAGGTTAATGCAGAAGAAGCCGAAGCAATTGTAGCTTATCTTAGATTTCTCAATACCATTGACACTCTTGACTGGCCCCTGGATTCTAATAATCGCAGTCATTCAGGGCAGAGCCTGAATGACGTAAGATAAAAGGAGCAGATGGATGTTAACCTCCCAAAAACTATGTTATAAATTTGCCTTGATAACTTTTTTGTTTTTTGGTCTTCAGGGGATCGTTTCACTTGGCGGCGCATGGGAAACTGCATTTCCGGATACTCCCATACCGATTCCGTACACTGCCGGCAGGTCCTTTCACCTTAACATCAGTATTATGTGGCCGCTATTTGGCATCACAGGCATAATCTATTATTTTTTTGGGAGTGAAGCTGGCAGGGAAATTTATAGCCTCAAGCTCATAGAAGCAAATTTTTGGATATTCTTAGCAAGTATAGTAACAATACTCGGATCGCTTGTCCTCGGCTTCAATGAGGGAATTGAATATCTGGAAGCGTTGCGTCCTCTCAAGGTAGGAATTGCGGCTGCAATCAGTATTCTGTTTTATAATCTTATACGCACCTATATTGTAGCCGAGGCGCCAAAAAGCCGGGGGACTCTGGTTAGTATTTTGGCGGGGAGTTTTACCCTGATTGTTTTTTTTATTCCCAACATACTGCGTTATTCCCATCCGGTTGCAGAAGAATTTTTAAAGTTCTGGGTGGTTCATCTTTGGGAGGAAATGAGCTTAGAACTTATCGGAACAGGCGTGCTGGCGGCAGTCGTGATGACACTGCCGGGTATGCAGCGCAGCACCATTGAAAATGTGCTGTATCTGGATATTATAATTATGGTCGTAACCGGTGTTTTGGCTACCGGCCATCATTATTATTGGGCCGGAGGCCCGGCCTACTGGATATGGGTAGGTGGCGCCTTTAGCACAATCCAGGTTGTGCCGATATTATTACTGATTTATTCGATTATGAAGACTGTGAAAATACAGTACTTTTACCAGCTTGGACAACGTGAAAAAATGGTTATGGCTATGGTCGCGAGCAGTATATTTTATCATATCTTTGGGGCGGGCTTACTTGGTTTTCTTATGGCCATTCCGGCTGTAAATAAATATATTCACGGAACGTACATAACCTCCGCCCATTCCCATTTGGCGGTCTTTGGCGTATTCGGTTTTCTGGTGCTGGCGTTGAGCTATTATATTTTTTTCTCGGAAATTGTACTGGACAAAAAAAGTTATTTGTTTAGCTGGATTGGGATCCTTCTTCTAAACGGGGGCTTGTTGATTATGTCAATGGCCCTACTTGTTGCCGGTGGACTTCAGTCGCATTTCTGGTATGTTCTGAGATTAACCGTTGGGGAAACAAATCAGGGGATTTTTCCCTGGCTGCTGCTGCGGTTGGCAGGCGGGCTGACCTACACTGCGGGCAGCTCTCTCCTTACCTATGTAATTATAGCAAAAGCCTGGAGTAATTTTCCGCTTTGTTTTCCTGCGCTGCGGCAGTTGGAAAAGCAGCGATGCCTTGAGTTAAAAGAACTCCATAACGGATTTCAGCAATTAGCAGGTACGGCAAATAATTTGGAACAGACTTTGCGGAAAACGAAATTGTTATTGGATAAGTATCTTAAGATAAAACCATAAGGTATGGGGTGCGCGCTTGTTAGTACCTGCAGTTATGGATAAAGCCCGCCAGTTTGGCGGGCGGCATAAGAGTGAGCTTTTAATGAAATTGGGTATATGTTTTCATGCCCATACCTGATAAAATCAAACTATAATCAAAAAGGGGGGACCCAAAATTCAGCACCAATATCGGCAGGAAAAACAATTACAATTGAACGACAAGGCAGTAATTAAAGAAGACAATAGGATATACCGTGTCCAGAATCCCATCCGCAGCGAATTGGCGTTATCTGTTCTTTTTCTATTTAAATCCCATATTTCCAAAAGCGTGAAAAAAACAGCAGCTGCGCATCCACAGACTAACATTATTTTTGCTAAGGCCGGCGGGTCCTGGTGGAAACCTGAATATCATATTATAGTTGGCGGAAAGACAAAGAAAGTCGTTATGGCTGCCGCCGAAATGCTGCAAAAAACGTTAAACGGCGGAAAAGAAAAAGCTTAAAGCAAGCAGAGGAATTCACTGCAGCAAATGAATAATCATGCCCTACAGATCTTCGAGAACTGTAGGGCATTTGTCATAAATTTAGGACCCTTCTCCGTGGCGCTGGCCGGTGTGATTTTGATTTTTTACTTTTTTAGATCCTGAAAGCGGTTCAGGCATATTGCTGTCATCGTTTTTTGTACGCCTGGGCGCGTCGGGCTGATCCACCGGGTAAGCTTCGGGTTTAGTCATGTCATCTCCTCCGATTTATAGGCTTGCGATGAATTTTTTTGGGGGCTTGTTTTCGTTGCGCGTTCTGATCCCGCTGTGGCTGCTGCGGTCTATCGCTTGTACCTGATTCTTATTACGTAGCTTATGACGCCTTACTTGGTTTTATCCGTGGCAAATTTCAGGTTACTGCTAATTTTTTCTCCAGCGTTAGAATACGCTGGCAGGCTCCGGCAAACAAAAAGCGGGAACGACTGTATAGATTCATGGTTTTTGCTGCTTGCAATTTTTTAATAGCTGTAGGTGTGAAGAGCAACAGGTAAACTACCTGTTGCTCTTTTTTTGCGCTTAAATGAGCTTATATCTTTCCAGCAATTCCTCAAGAACGGTTCCGGAAATCATTTTGAGTGCTTTCTTTTCCACTAAGTTTGCAATAAACGGCAATTTGATGTCGGTCAGTTTTTTGCCATCCAGCATTTTGGCTGTGGAATCAAGCAATACTCTGATATCATAGCAGGAGGCGAACACTTCCGGAACTCCGCGGTCAATAGCAAGCAGCGTATAAACGGCTTCCATGGCGGTTCTGACCGAATATTCTGTTGTGAATACCGTGTCCCGGACTGTATCGGCAAACTGGCCGATAAATGCAAAGTTAACGCAGCCATCGGGGACGACCTTTGGGCGGTCGCCTTTCGTTCTCGGCATAAAGAATGCAGTGATATACGGCATCATACAGGGAATACAGTGCGCGCCCGTCTTTGCCATTTTAGGAATTTCCGTTTCCGGCGCGCCCATGTGGTAGAGCCATTCCTCGATAATTTCCCGGCCGGTGCATTTCTTCATGGGCTTTTTAACAAAGTTGCCGGGAACATCTGTATAAAGCCCGTAAATCCAGACTACCAACTGGTCTTTGGGCTGCTCTTTGAAATGGGGCTGGCGGTTAACCGTATAACTCATTAGCCAGTTGGAGTCTTTAACTGTAATAATGCCGCCGGTAACAACCCTGCCTGAGAATGGATCACGCCTGGCCATTTTTTGGATGTACTGCGGAATCCTTTCATCAAGAGTCGTGACGGTAGCGGATTCCCAGTTGGTCGCCATTATTTCGGTGCAGAATTTTTCCGGGCGGCCAAATGACGGATCCTGCTTGGCGATGTTCTTCCAGAGATGCCAGCAGCCGCCCTCGCCG
This sequence comes from Sporomusa aerivorans, assembly GCF_041428895.1. Lineage (NCBI taxonomy): Bacteria > Bacillati > Bacillota > Negativicutes > Selenomonadales > Sporomusaceae > Sporomusa > Sporomusa aerivorans. The sequence continues at coordinate 4,527,228 of NZ_CP156926.1, read as the reverse complement.
GGATTGGTATCTAGCACCGGCGGATGCTCGTCATCGCCGAACGTAGAGTTTTCAGTACAACTGCCGTTTGTGACAAATACCAGATCATCTTCGGTTAGGTCAATAGTTTCTTCCTTGCCGGCCTGCCGGCAGATAATTTGTTTTGCAATCTTTTGCCGGCCCTGTATGTCAAAGATGACATTGGTGACCTGCGTATCATACTGGATGCTCACGCCATGAGCATCCAAATATTTCACCAGCGGCAGAATGAGTGATTCATACTGATTGTATTTGGTGAACTTTAGCGCCGAGAAATCAGGAAGACCACCGATGTGATGGATAAAGCGCTGGAGGTAGAGTTTCATTTCCAGTGCACTGTGCCATTTTTGAAAAGCAAACATGGTCTGCCAGTAGAGCCAGAAATTTGAAGCATAGAAATCATCGTCAAAAAAGTCATCAATGATTTTGTCGTATAAATTTTCATCTCTTGTCATAAACAGTTTGACAATTTCCATTGACGCTTTTTCCGACAGTGTGAACTTTCCGCCGGTCTGCGCATCTTCGCCGCGGTTTACGGAGGCTCGCATCAGCGAATAGTTAGGGTCGTGCTTATTAAGCCAGTAGAATTCATCAAGCACAGATACACCCTCGGTTTCAACAGAGGGGATTGAACGGAATAAATCCCAGAGGCATTCAAAATGGTTTTCCATTTCCCGGCCGCCGCGGATAATAAAGCCTTTATGGATATCTTTAATACCGTCGCAGGCGCCTCCTGAAATGCCTGTTTCCTCAAGAATATGGATGCGATCTCCTTGCATTTGCCCGTCGCGAACAAGAAAACAGGCTGCTGCCAGGGAAGCAAGTCCGCTGCCGACAAGATAAGCTGATTTTTTATCAACGCCTTTAGGCTTTTCCGGGCGGGCAAACGCTTCATAATTACCATTTGAGTAATACATAGCCGGAACCTCCCAAAAAAATTTATGAGTATAGTGTAAACGATACCGCTGGCGTATAAACGGATTTTTGGAATTTTACATCGTCGTTTTTTCAGCTTGTTTTCAGTTATGTGCTATATACTCGAGTACGACAGTTCGGATCGGGCTGCCTATGCGTATAGTGCTTACAATGTACTAGCATATATGAGCTATACAAAGAAGTTTTCTATGGAGGCAATATGAAAAAGACTACATGGCTGGAAATAATGCTTGTGCTGATTGTGGCGGGGTTTATTATGTCATTTCAACTTGGCGGGCTGCCATTATTGGACCCGGACGAACCGGTGTATGCGCAAACGGCAGAGAAGTGCTGGCTGCGAACGACTTTATATCACCAAGAATCTATGGGGATTTCTGGTATGACAAACCACCGATGTATTATTGGCTTGTGACCGGCGCTATGAAATTTGTTGGCCAGACAGAGACGGCGGCACGGCTGCCTTCCGCTTTTTTCGCCGTGGGCGGGGCTTTATTGGTCTATGCCGGCGGCAGGTCGATTATGAACAGGCGGGCCGGTCTCATCGCTGCCTTAGCGTTGTCGACAAGTTTGGAATATTTTTACCTGGGTAAAGCGGCTATTACTGACGCGACCTTAACATTTTTTATGTCAGCCTGTTTGTTACTATATTTGCGGCAAAAATACCATCTTGCTTATATAGTTGCCGGCTTGGCGGCGCTTACTAAAGGGCCTGTTGGTATTGTCCTTCCGGCCGTTATTATCTTAATTCATCTGATTGTGACAAGGTCATTAAGCAATGTAAGGAGAATGAAACTTATAACGGGCGGGTGTCTTGTTATGGCGGTTTCACTCCCCTGGTATTTATTAATGTATCAGTATCATGGCATGGATTTTATTAATACTTTTCTGGGATTTCACAACCTAACCCGTTTTCTCCAGCCCGAGCATCCGGCAGGCAGTTTGTGGTATTACTACATTCCGGTGCTGTTACTGGGATTTTTCCCGTGGACAATTTTTCTGGTTCAATCAGTAGCAGCGGCAATCCGGAACAGGCGAGACAGTAAGCAGGGCAGCGCGCTTATTTTTTTTGTAATTTGGGCAACCGTGATATTTGTTTTCTTCTCTCTGTCGCAAACTAAACTTGTTTCCTACATTCTGCCGATGTTCCCACCGCTGGCGTTGCTTGCCGGCTGGCATATCGACAACTGCCTGCAGGCCGATGTTCCGGGCAGTTTTAAAACACCTGTACGAATATTGACCCTGCTGATTATTATTTTGGAGGCTGCCCTTTTTATTACCGCTAAAACAGTGACAACGGATTTGCTGTACGGAGCAGCGCTGACCGGAGTGCTTTTTGCAATCCTTCTCGCTTTGGCGTGGTACACTGTACAAACAGGAAAAGGCAAGGCCTTCGTAAGTGTTCTTGTGTCCGGTATGGCTGCATTTGTCATCATCTTTATGAGTGTCCTCTTACCGGCGGCAGCGCCGAGTTTCTCAATGAAAGAGCTGGCTGGCGACTTTCAGGAGAACTATGATGGCCAGGCTCCGGTGTATGTGACAAAATTCTACCGTCCGGGATTTACCTACTATACCGGCACGGCGGGCATGGAATTGACAACTACCGAGCAGCTCAAAGATTTGGTTGCAAACAACCCGGGGAAAGCGTATTTCGTGGTTAAGAAAAAAACATACCTGGAGTTATCGTTTGCAGAACAGAACAAATTACAAATGGTTGCCAGCCAGCAAGACGTAGCATTATTACTGAAGGCAGATCACCGGTAATTTGACAGGCAGATAACTTTAGTGAATTTATCAAGGGACTTGTCGTCGCGTTGCGGAGAAAACAGCAGTTTGAGGCCAGAGTATCTTTTATGCAATTGCCAGGTATTAATGTGAATTGATCCTCCGGGCATTTCCCCATACTAATAGAAGACGGCTTTGATTAGGATTTCGTGCCGACGAATGAAATTGGTTTTTCGTTTGTTATTGAGAGTAGAGGACAGGTTAGTGGCCGCAGGAGGCGGAGAAAGCTTCGTACCGGCCAGGATTCTGTTACTGCTGCCTTTGAAAAATTGTAATGAGAGTTGGAGAAAATATGGAACAGTTTTTTCATATGATAGTTGACTATATTGGTCAATGGGGTTATGCGGCCATCATAATTGGTATGGCCCTTGAAAGCGCCTGCATTCCAATACCCAGTGAATTGATTTTTGGCTTTGCAGGCTATCTGGTGTACCTAGGCAGAATGGATTTCACTATGGCCGTAGTCGCCGGCGTAGCAGGCGGCCTTATCGGCTCAATTGGCGCCTATTTTCTTGGTTACTATGGAGGCCGCCCTTTTGTCCTGAGGTACGGACGATATATTTTACTATCGGAACGCAACGTGGACGTTGCACAAAAGTGGTTTGACCGATATGGGCTAAAGGCTACATTATTTAGCCGGTTATTACCAGTTATACGGACTTTTATATCACTGCCGGCAGGTTTTGCCAGAGTGAATTTTCAAAAGTTCGTCCTCTATACCGTTTTAGGTTCAATTCCCTGGACGATGGTTTTAATATACGCAGGGATATTGCTGGGGGAAAATTGGCAAATGATTAATACTATTGGCCACCAGGCGAGTTTTGTTGTTGCAGCGGCACTCATTATTGTGGCATTCTATTACTATAGGAAGAACCGTCTTCACCCAGGACACGATAAAGCTTGAACCTTAACAATAGCTCTGAAAGGATAACGGTCATCAAATGGCAGAACACCCAAAACCCAATCGGCTTCTCCAAGGTACTTTGATTTTGACAGTTGCCGGTATGGTTGTTAAAGTAATTGGCTCACTTAATTGGATTATATTATCGCGGGTATTAGGCGGAGAGGGGATTGGCCTGTATCAAATGGCCTTTCCCATATACTTGCTGGCATTAAGCGTGTCTTCCGCCGGTATACCTGTTGCCATTTCAATTATTACTGCCGAAAAAGTGGCGCTTAAGGATTATTCCGGCAGTAAACGCGTATTTAAATTGTCAATGGGCATATTAGCTGTCACCGGTCTTTTACTAAGTCTCCTGGTTTATTTTGGCGCCGGCTGGCTAATCGGACATCAAATAATCAGGGATTCGCGGGCCTATTATGCAATACAGGCCTTATCACCCGCGATATTTTTGGTCACTATACTCTCGAGTTTTCGCGGGTATCTGCAAGGTTGGCAAATTATGACGCCAACGGCTGTATCGCAAATTGCCGAGCAGATTTTCCGGGTAGGGGCCATGTTGTTCTTTGCGATGTTACTGTTGCCGCGAGGGATTGAATATGCCGCAGGCGGAGCCAGTATGGGGGCAGGCGCCGGGGCGGCTGCCGGCCTGCTTGTGTTGCTCTATTATTATTGGCGCCTGGAGAAACAGCAGAATGATTTTGCTGACAGTGCAGTCGCCGCTGAAAAAAATCATGAACCGGTTATCAGTATGGTACGCAGAATTGTTAAACTGGCATTGCCGGTATCGTTAGCCAGTATTATGCTGCCGCTTGTCGCTAATCTTGACTTGCTTATTGTTCCGCTGCGGCTGGAGGCAGCCGGCTATACAGTGGAACAGGCTACAGAGCTATTCGGCTACTTAACCGGCATGGCCGTGCCTTTAGTAAACCTGGCGACAATGGCAACCGCAGCATTGGCTACCAGCATAGTCCCTGCCGTATCTGAGGCGGCCGTCACTGGCAACATGCGCGAAATTCAGCAAAGAACGGCTACCGCGATGCGATTTGCCAATTTAGTCACAATTCCTGCTGCTGTCGGCTTATGGGTATTGGCCGAACCTATCGCAACCTTTGTATATCATGCGCCGCAAGCCAGCCAGGTAGTGAGGGTGTTGTCCTTTGGCGTATATCTTCTGGGGATTCATCAAGTGACTACCGGGGTGCTGCAAGGTATGGGACATGCCGTGCTGCCGGTTATTAACATGGGGGTTGCGGCGGTTATTAAAGTAGTTTTCAATTATTATTTGACTGCGGTGCCCAGCCTGGGCATTTCTGGTGCAGGCTGGGCAACCAATGCCGACCTGGGGGTTGCCGCGCTGCTCAACTACTATTTTGTTTGTCGCTATACCGGGTTTCAGATGGATAGGAAAACACTGGGAAAATATTTGCTTGCTGCCGCCATTATGGGGATATGTATCGATTTTTTACATCTCGTGACTATCAAACAAGGGATTGGCGATGCAGAGGCAACCTTGCTGCTGATCATTTTGGCGATGCTTATATATACAATAAGTGTGATCTTATTAGGCGCGGTTAACGAACAAGAACTTAAGCGAATTCCGGTTGTGGGAGCAGTATTGCACCGGCTCTTTTGGCGCTTTGGTTTGAATAAAAACTAATTACAGGAAATAACCTGAACCCCGCAGCTGGGACTAAAAAGAAAAAACCTCTTATGTCGTATAGTATAACTATATTGCATGGGAGGTTTTTCTGCCGGGCTGGAAGCAGGTTTTTGTACTTTGTGAAGGTGGGAATTCGCTGGGAAACAAGGTTGCTAATAGGGGAATTATATGAGCTAAATTCTTTTTTGGTATTATGCTGCTGGTTTATACATGAGTACAATCTTGTGGAAATAGGAAATATTAGATAATTTATTATATACATTTATGGAAATAAATGGTAAAATAATATACATAATCATCGTTAAAGGTGGTATAAATTATGCATGATCCCAAAGAGCTGTGGAAGGAAGTAGAACAGTTGCAAGAATTACTGCATGAGACTGTTAGCAAAAAAGGTATTGATTCACCTGAAACGAATCGGGTTATTCATGAGTTCAGAAATAAGATGCAGGAATACAATAACTTAGTAAGCCGATGTGATAATATAAATAAGAATAAGCGCTGCAGGCAGCCAACAACGCTAAAAGTAAGGAAACCGAAAGCAAGCTTTCTTGCCTGACTGCATACGACAGAGCCCTTTATCGGGCTCTGTTCTATTTTGTATTTAATAATCAACCCGAAAATAAAAATCGCCTCAATGGGCGGCGGGGGTTGCTTCGACTTTGCCGCTTGCCAGATAATCCGGCGCCGGCTGTTCGTAATCTCCGAAAAGGTATGTATCACCATTACTTTTTAAATATTGCCTGAGTGCATTTAGGATTATAGTATCTTTATTGACTCCAACATCGTGTGCATGGAGTACCAGTTTATCATATAGTTCGATTGGAATTTCAGATGATATTGTTATTGGCGATGTTTCCATGGTAATCCCTCCTTATTGTTATGAGTAGTATTTATCTAAGCGGCTGCTTTTATTAAGGGGTAATAATGGCCGAAATCAGGACTATTGAAGAGCTGCAGTCAATATTATCCGGCCGGCAATCAGAATCACTTCGGACGGTAAGCGAATATGCTAATATAAAACTGCGTAAAAGGGGAGTCGGAAATGCGCCATTTCGCCATAATTGATGTCGGTAAGGCGGGATATCGGATCGTACCGTTATCGACTGACGGCAACGCTTACATTGCTCACTGCCGAGGGATGCTGACCTATTCAAAACACAACCTTGCCAAGTCGGCAGCAAAGCGGATGGAGGAATCATTGCTGCGACGCCTTGAAAAAAAGTAAATGAGATGAAGTACACCAGTTTCTAGAAAGTATAGAGACGCGTTTTCCAAAAACACGATAATAACCCCAGCAAGCCCGCGAATTTTCGCGGGCTTGCGTATGGCTCAAAAGACTTTAGCAATACCTATGGTTTGTCGTAGTTGTAATGTTCTAACAGCGACTTTATTAGTTTTATTGGTATTGCATCGGCGTCATTTTCAAAGGTTGTTATCAAAGCTTTAAGAGCAGCTAAAAAGTGTAAAAAATTATCCCCATCGCTATTCATGTTATTATCAGCACCTTTCGTTGCGGAATGCGTTCTGACTTTGTACCTCTTATAATATATTCAGGAATGAGACACCGGTGTTTTGGGAAAATACATAGAACGGAAGCAATATTATTTTATAGGGAGAGTCCTGTCTCCTTTGCTTACTGACAGTAATTGTGAATCCCCTTGGCAATTGCCTCAGCAAGTTTAACCTGATATTCAGGGGACTTTAATAACGAGCGTTCCTCGGCATTTGTAATGAAGCCAACCTCGATGAGGGCGGCGGGAATTTTGTTGCGGCGCAAGACAAAGTAATCAGCGGCCTTAGCAGTCCGGTTTGCCTGGGTAACCTTGCAGAGCTCATCTTGAATTGCTTCGGCTAATGCTTTGCTGCTTTCCGATTTTTTGTTATAAAACACTTCGGCGCCGTGTTGCTTGGGATTGGCGACAGCATTGGCATGTATGCTGATAAATATGTCTGCATCCGACTCTTCTGCCATTTCAACACGGGCTGCCAAATCCCGGTGGTAGCGACCGCGAACCTTTTCATTGTCACACTCTGCACTCAGTTCGACATCTGCTTGCCGGGACAAAACGACCTTGGCGCCATAATTGTTTAATATATCTTTAAGCTGCAATGCTACCGCTAAATTAATATCTTTTTCCAGTACATTTGGCCGGTTTGCCCCGGGGTCAATACCGCCGTGGCCGGCATCGATAACAACAATTTTACCTGTCAGATTATAAGCGAGATTGTATGCGTAGATACTGCTCAAGAAAAAAAATACCGGCAGGCATAGAAAAATGGACTGGTGTCTGGCAATAAAAAAGACCTTCATGACCATTCCTCCAGGTTGATATTAGAGTTTTTTTGCAAGAATGCAAAATATAAGTCCAGCGGATCGCCAAGCAATACGACGTTTTCAAGCATTACGTATTTTCTTGCTGGCTAAATATATGCAAGCAGCAAGAATTTTATCAAAAATTTCGAAAGGAACAGTATGCTTTTACGATATATCTCCAGGATACTTATAATGTTAATCTGCCTTGGACTGGTGTGCTTTGGCATATATAAAGCTTATTTTTACTATCAGGAGAAGCCGGAAACACGTGAATTGCTGCCGGCAATATCAATTGTTCCGGGAAAAGCCCGTCTGCTTATCATCGCACCTCACTGTGATGACGAGACGCTGGGGTGCGCGGGGGTTATCCAGGAAGTCGTAAGTGGCGGCGGCCAAGTTATGATTGTTGCTATGACCAACGGCGACGGTTTTACTTTCGCTGTTGAGGAGCAATATCGCCAGTTGATACTGACCAGTGATGACTATGTTCATTCGGGCTACACCCGGCAGAAGGAATTTATTCAGGCTTTAGACCGTTTAGGCGTAGTCCAACGGCAATTGGCGTTTCTTGGCTATCCAGACCGCGGCTTAAGGGCTCTATGGGCAGAACACTGGTATAGCAGTCAGCCTTATCAATCCCCTTATACCGGGCGGGATCATTCGCCATATGAAAACAGCTTTCGGGCAAATACTCCTTATGCAGGAGAAGCAGTAATAAACGATTTGGAAACCATTATGCGCGAGTTTGCACCTAGTGTGATTTTTTCACCTCACCCGGTTGATGAACATCCTGACCACGCGGCAACTTGGGCTTTTGTATCTGCCGCTGCTTATAAAGTTTTTAACAGTGGTGAGCTGCCTAAGCCCAAAATATATACATATCTTATTCATCGCGGTGATTTTCCTATTCCACATGGCTATCAACCGGAGGGATTGCTGTTGCCGCCTAAGCCGCTTTATTATAATTACAACAGCCAATGGCAGGCTTATACATTAACAGCCGAACAAGAAGCAGTGAAAGAGCAAGCTCTTAATGAATATGTGAGCCAATTACGGGTTCCGGTTATGTCTAGTCTTCTGCGAAGCTTTATCAGAAAAAATGAGCTGTTTGAAGAGGCCATACCTCACATTGCCTTGTCTGAATCGAAAAATATTGAACTGGCAAATTTGAATGCCTGGGAAAATAGAAAACCGGCATTGGTATATCCGGTTGGCACAAGTGCTTTAGGGGCTTTGGAGAGAAGCGCAAAAGTTGAAGCAATTGATTGTGCCGTGCAGGATAACGTTTTATGGCTTCGATTTCATATACCCGGTTTTTCTACGCAACATCATCAATATCAAATAGCCGTTATTGGTTTTCAAGCAGGTCATGACGCTCTTAAGCGTGATAACAGGTCGTTGTCCTTTAGCGCCCAAGATACCGATTTACTGCCGGCTGCCGTTTACAAGTTTAAAGAAGACGTAATTATTAATATTCCTTACTCCGAGCAAACCTTACCGGAGTTCTTTCTTATTCAGACAGCAACAAAAGACCGGTTCGGGGCAACTATTGACCGGACAGCATGGCAGCAGGTGCAGATTAACAAGGCGGGTCCTGAGGAATCAACCGGGAGGAGTAAGAATGATTCCGGCGCCGCGTTTGTGAATACTGCATTTTGAATAAATGAGTTGCATGGTCTGGCAGATTGTTCCACTAGAGGCTGGGTTTGTTGAATCTTAAACAGCAGTGTGATATAATCAGTGTAAATAAACGATTGGAGTTGAAGAGATGTAATTTTTCTTGCTATTATACAGCATAACAAAATCAACGGCGCGGGAAGGCTGCTTGATTTGTTGCGCGTATGCAAGAAAGTTACAATTCTTTTCACTCAGACATATACCCTCGTCATGTCCAGCTACTGGGCTTGGCTTTGCTGTATTTTATGAGCTGCAGGAATTAACTTTCTTGCAGCTTTATATTTTTACAGGAGGATAAATTATGTCTTTAATAAATGTTGCAAATCTGACTTTTAGCTACGATGGCAGTTATGATAACATATTTGAAAATGTGAGTTTTCAAATAGATACAGATTGGAAACTGGGTTTCACAGGCAGAAATGGCAGAGGTAAAACTACATTTCTCAACTTGTTGCTTGGAAAATATGAATACAGTGGTACTATAGCGGCGAAAGTAAACTTCGAATACTTTCCCTTTGCGGTTGCTAACCCGGAAGATAGCACCATTGATGTAATTGAGAATATCTATCCGGATTATCTTCAGTGGCAGGTTATGCGTGAACTTTCCCTGCTGCAGGTTTCTGAGGACGTTCTATACCGCCCTTTTGCAACGCTTTCCAGCGGCGAGCAAACCAAGGTGCTGCTAGCTGCTTTGTTTCTAAAAGAAAATAGTTTCCTGCTGATCGATGAGCCGACGAATCACCTTGATATGAATGCAAGAAAGATTGTCAGCGACTATCTTAGCGCTAAGCGCGGTTTTATTTTGGTATCTCACGACCGAGCATTTCTCGATAATTGTGTTGACCACATTCTTTCTATCAACAAAACAAATATTGAAATTCTAAAAGGAAATTTTTCGTCCTGGTGGGAAAATAAAAAAATGCAGGACAACTTCGAGCTTGCAGAAAATGAGAAACTCCGCCAAGATATTACCCGTTTGTCATCCGCCGCCAAACGTACATCGGATTGGTCGGATAAAGTGGAAAAAACAAAGCTGGGTACAAAGAATTCAGGGGTAAAGCCTGATAAAGGCTATATAGGCCACAAAGCCGCGAAGATGATGAAGCGTTCCAAGACGATTGAAGCAAGGCAACAAGCAGCCATTGACGACAAGTCTAAGCTTCTGAAAAATATAGAAAACTCCGAGCGGCTGAAAATTTCTCAGTTGAACTTTCATAGCGATCGCCTTATCGAACTTGAAAATGTATCTATATTCTATGGTGAAAAGACCGCCTGTGAGAATGTAAGCCTGACCATTGAGCAAGGTGACAGAGTAGCGTTTTACGGTAAAAACGGCTCGGGAAAATCAAGTGTTATTAAGCTGATTTGCGGGGAAGATATTGCCTATACAGGTATTTTCCGAAAGGCAAGCCAGCTTAAGATATCCTATGTTCCGCAGGATACCTCTCACCTTAGGGGCAACTTAACCGGCTATGCCCAAGATAATGATATTGATGAAAGTCTTTTTAAGGCTATCTTAAGAAAACTTGATTTTTCAAGAATCCAATTTGAAAAAGATATGGCTGATTTTAGCGGTGGGCAAAAGAAAAAAGTCCTGATTGCAAGAAGTCTTTGTGAGAAAGCTCATTTACACATTTGGGATGAGCCGCTTAATTTTATCGATGTTATCTCGCGCATGCAAATAGAAAAATTGCTGCTTGAATACTCCCCGACTATTTTGTTTGTCGAGCATGATACCGAGTTCTGCCAAAATATCGCCACAAAGATTTTTGAGCTTCATAAGCCGATAAAATAAAGAAAACGCGGCTGCAGCGGGCTTTAGGCGAAAGCTTAAAGCCGGTGCTCACTATCCTGGCGAAAGTTATACTATCTGTCAGGGCGAAAAAAGCCCAAGGCCTGTTTGACTTCAGGCCTTGGGCTTTTAGTTTTGGCGATATCGGGTTTGCTAAGAACGGAGAAGTCGTCGGCTTAATGTCCGGCTCCTTTTAGGTTAAGTAAGACTACCCCGCTTACGATTAAGGCAATTCCTGCGCCGGTATACAGATTGGCTGGTTCCTGCCAAATCAAAATGGCGATCAGGGCTGTTAATACCGTGCCTAAGCCTGACCAGATCGCATAAGCGATGTTTAGGGGAATGGAGTTCATGGCCTGGGAAACTGTATAAAAGGAAGCGCTCATTCCTACGATAAACGCAAGGCTCGGCATAAGTTTTGAAAAACCTGCCGAGGCTTTAAGCATTGATGTGGAAAATACTTCGCAGGCAATGGCTATACCTAATAAAACATATCCGTTCACGCTGTCGCCTCCTTAGTTAAGGAAATCAAGTGGTTTAAGACTTTCTCACAGGCATCTTCCTGTAAATCGGCGCCATAGAGCTGATTGAAGTACATACCATCGACAGCAAGCCTAATGACTGTCGATATAATTGGATCAATATGATCATTCTCTATGTGCGCTTGTAGTGCTTGCATTTGTTTCGCCATAGCTCTCAGCAGGTCAGGGTTTGTTGCAGCCGCAGCCAAAAATGCGACGTTTATATCAATTTCATCGTCTAATTGGCGAAAGGTTACTGATGTATAAGCCCTTGTCCATTTTCCTTCTTCTACAGGATCCTGCTTGGCGGCATCTTCCACTTCCGCTACAAACCTTTGCAGCAAATAGTCGTTCATCCCTTTCATCAGGGCATCTTTACTGGGAAAGTGATATAGCAGGCCGCCTTTGCTTATTCTGGCTTCCTTGGCGACTGCTTCCAATGTTAAGGCCATTACACCGGCAGAGTTAATAATTTGAGCGGCGGCGCGCAGTATTTTTTGTTTGGTATCAATAGTTTCAGCGGGAAGCTGGTTTGGCATGGGCTTTACCTCCGGCGGCGTTTCTTTTTATTATATACCGTCTGGACGGTACAGTAAAGCTGCTGAGTTATTAATGGCTGACAACGCTCCGGCGCCTGACTTTTGCTTTTACCAACACACCACCCGTCTGCCAGACTTTAATGCGTTGCAGATAGTTGTTTGGCCGGATATTAACTTTATATATTTTTTGATCTATAACTTGACGATTATACGAAAAAAACGGTAAAATCTATACTGAAAGAGTGAATGAGTGTTTAAGTGTTCTAAAAGTTTCGATATGAACAGCATGCCCTGCTTTATTCCCTAAGGATGCATGCGGAATTTTTTCAATGAAGTAGAATGCTTGCCGTCTTACGGACTAATACGGTGGGATTCTCTAATACTGTGGCAATGTGTAAAAGGGACAGAGTGAGTTAATAGCTCAAGCTGTTCTTTAATTTTTTTTAAGGAGAACTATATAGTAGCCAATAAGCTTTACAAGCAGGGTGTTAGTAACCGCGCCGGTTAGGCGCCGGCGGCAAAGGTATTGAAAGTTATACCGGCAAGTAAGCATTAACGAATTTTTGTAAATGCTAAATATTATCAATAGTGTAGACAAAGCCATATATTTTATAAAGTGGAGGTTATATATATTGGACGCAAATGTTGTTCTGTTTTCTGCTTATGCGCAATTGCCGTCCGGGACGGTATCGAGTGAAATTTATGGTGTAATGGCCTTAGTCGTTTTGATTGAGATGGAAAGCGGGACAATAGTTGATGCTGAATGCACACTGTCAACGCCACTGTCGCAGAAGTTTGTCGCAGAGTTGTTAAGAGGAAAGAGTTTGCAGCAAAGTCCCAAAGCATTGACTGATTTAATTGGCGAGGTATATCAGGGCAATGCCAAAAAGGCAATTATTACCGCACTGCGCATTATTTTTGATAAGTATACGGCATATGCTTCCGGGAGCAATACTAAAAAAAGTCAGTACTGAACTAAAAGAGACGCACTATCAGGCTGATCAGGGAATACATAAGACTGCTGCTAATCTATATATTTTGCAAGTGACCCCAGGATCTGTGAGAAAATGCAGAAATCCTGGGGTTTATGAGTTTGTATGACTGACTAGTTGAACTTATATTACGCTATTCAAATAAATTTCTTTTATAATTTACTATATTGCCTGTCTCTACTCACTGCAGTAAGCAAAATATGTTCAGTAGGAACGATATTGGGGTGAACGCCTATGACTGCTAAAATGTATCTGGATTTAGGAATAAAGCTGGTTAAGAAGGGCGATATAGAAAATGCAACCACGGCATTCTGTACAGCTATAAAGTTAGATCAAAGCTATGCACCGGCTTATAATAACTTAGGCCTGATTTTTAAAAATACCGAGCGACTGGGCGAAGCCGAAGCTTGTTTTTGTCGGGCTATTGAATTAGACTCGAAGAATTGGCATGCCTATAATAATTTAGGGTTGGTTTTTCTGGATGTTGGTGATTTGCAGCAGGCGGAAGCTTGTTTTCGAAAAGCCACTGAGCTTTATGTTAATTCACCGGCAATTTATAATAATTTAGGCATTGCTTTAGAAGAGCAGTATCAACTGTTTGAAGCAGAGAAAGCATATGAAAGGGCTGTACAGTTAAAGCCTGATTTTCCGGAGGCCCATCATAATCTGGGAAGAATTTTACGAATGACCAGGCGTTTTGCGGAAGCAGAGCAGCATTTTTTTCGGGCTGTCGAGTTACGTCCTGGTTATTCTGAGGCCAAGTATTCGCTGGCGATTTTTTATTTGCTATGCGGCGAATTCGGCAGGGGCTGGCGAGAATATGAGCAATCACGTTTAACGAGTTATCGGTATCGACAGCTTGATATACCGCACTGGCGCGGAGAAGATTTAACCGGTAAACATATTCTGTTATGCTGGGAGCATGGTTTTGGCGATACTATACAATTTGCCAGATATGCGCAAATGGTAGAGCAGTTGGCTTCAAAAACAAGTTTGTGGGTGCAAAAGCCCCTGGAACGCTTACTGTCGACTCTGTTTCCGTCTATAACAGTATTGGCGGGAGAATGTCCATTGCAGGCGCGATATGACTATGTCTGCTCTTTGCTTAGTCTGCCGGCAATATTTAACACTTGTTCAGAGACCATTCCACAACCTGTTCCCTATGCGCCGGTTAAGTGTGCAGCGTCAGCCTTTCACCGGGAGACCTCCGAAAAGATGAATGGAAACAGGGTGGGAGTGGTATGGGCCGGGAACCCCAAACATGCTAATGACGCCCAACGGTCAATTCCGTTTACTGTCTTCCAAAATCTATTCAGAGTACCAGGGGTTAGCTGGGTTAGTCTGCAGGTTGGTCCCAGAGCTGAAGACTTAATGGCGGCATCCTGCAATATCAGTGATTCCTCGAGTGAACTTGCCGATTTCCTGGACACGGCAGAATTGCTCGAAGATATTAATTTAGTGATAACCGTAGATACCGCAGTGGCGCATGTGGCAGGGTCTATGGGGAAAGAGACCTGGGTACTTTTGCCGTATGATCCGGATTGGCGCTGGCAATTGGACCGGGAGGACAGTCCTTGGTACCCGGCAGTACGGCTTTTTCGTCAGCGTAAGCCTGGTGAGTGGCAAGAAGTTATAGAAAGAGTTAGAATGGCTTTACAGCAAAAAGCAGCTGGAATATCAACTCATGGCAGGTAATTGCCAGTCCGGGAAGAAGTACTATTCAGTGAAGCTTGAAGAATAGAGGAAAACAAATGTCAAAACTCGGGCAAATTAAACAAGCGGTACAACAGGCGGCTGAAGCAATCGCCAGTGTTCTGGGTGTGGAGGTAACCATTGTCGACGATACCTTAAAACGTATTGCCGGTACCGGACGGTATGCTAAAACGCTCAGTGCGGATTTAGCCAAGGACTCTGTTTTTGCACAAGTTTTGAGGAACGGACGCGGTTTTATTATTACAGACCCAGGCAAGCACAACGCCTGTGTAACTTGCCAACTGCGGGAGCAATGCGCTGAACTGGCTCAGGTCTGCTGCCCGATCAAAGCAGAAGGCGTGACCATCGGCGTGATTGCCCTGATTGCTTTTAGTGAGCAGCAGCGGCAAATGTTGCTTGAGCAGCAGAATGATTTGTTTGGTTTTATCAACCGTATGGCCGATCTTCTCGCCAGCAAAGTTGCTGAGCAGGAAAACCTCAATCAACTGCAGGCTGTTAAACGCCAGTTGGAAACGGTAATTAATTCTGTGCAGGAAGGAATTATTGCGGCTGATCGTTTTGGCAATATCGTTAATATTAATACCTCGGCTGAGAACATGCTGGGTATAACGGCTGACATAGTCGCCGGAACCAATATAGAAATTTTACTGCCGGGATTAGCGGTTGAAGAGGTAACGCAGAGCGGTCGCGAGATTTTGAATCAGGAAATTATCCGTAATTGTAAAGGGCGGCGGCTTCATTTCCTGGTTACGGCCAAACCGTGGTCTGAAGGCGGCCACGTCCGCGGCATAGTAGCCACCGTGCGGGAAATGGCCGAGGTGCGCAAGTTTGTCTCGCAATTATCTGCGCAAAATTTCTACTATACACTGGATATGATATTGGGTGAAAGCCAGCCGCTGTCGGCAACCAAAAAAGCGGCCAAGATAGCGTGCGGCAGTAATGCTACCGTATTAATCCAAGGTGAAAGCGGCACCGGTAAGGAGTTGTTTGCCCGTGCTATTCACTGTGGCAGTGGCCGGAAGAATAAATCCTTTATCGCCATAAATTGTGCGGCCATTCCGGAAGCCTTGCTGGAGAGTGAACTCTTTGGTTATGAGGAAGGCGCTTTCACCGGCGCCCGACGGGGTGGAAAACCGGGAAAATTTGAATTGGCCGATGGCGGTACGCTGTTTCTTGACGAGATTGGCGATATGTCGCTGGCTCTACAGGCCAAGCTGCTGCGCGTTCTCCAGGAACGCAGAATTGAGCGGGTTGGCGGCGTAGACAACATTCCGGTTGATGTTAGGATTGTGGCCGCAACTCATAAAGACATTGATACTATGGTCGGAAATGGTGAATTCCGTCAGGACCTTTATTACCGGATTAATGTTTTTCCCTTGTACATACCGGCTCTGCGGCAGCGACGTGATGATCTGCCGCTTTTGATACAAACTTTTCTTGCCAAATATTCATCTGCTCTTGGTAAATTTGTGCGAGCTATTGATGCGGATGCTTACGAGACATTATTTAACTATGGCTGGCCGGGTAATGTGCGTGAACTGGAAAATGTCATTGAATACCTGGTCAATATCGCCACAGCCGAAACTATAGGGCTACCCTCAATTCCCGCACGGATCAGAGAAAAAGCCGGCAACAGCTCTCAATACAGTGATGTTGTTCCGCTAGCCCAGTTAGAAAGAATGGCAATCACGGGGGCGATAAAGAAATTTGGCTCTACTGTTGAGGGGAAGATTAAAGCGGCCCAAGCTTTGGGCATTAGCAAGGCAACTCTTTACCGGAAATTAAAAGAATATGACACGCGTTTCTCGATTTGAGAAATGTGTGTCATATTAAGAAATTCTAATTAAACGTGATATCAGGTTATTTATACCAACGTTGTGTCTCTTTTTGAGAAAAGATATATAGTGTAATCAGGAAAGTCAGGTTCTTTCAATTTGGCATATAACTTGCATACTGTATTGAGGTGAGTAAATATATGTCTAGCGGAGGAACTTATGAAACACTATCAGGAAGTTATTGGTTTAATTCGCGCCGGCGTCATACCGGCTCTTGGCTGTACTGAGCCTGGTGCGGTTGCTTTGGCAGCAGCTTACGCCAAGCAAGCTTTCGGAGATATGGATATTGCGGAAGGTCAGATAACAGTAAGTGTTGATCCGAATGTTTATAAAAACGGTTTGGCAGTGGGCGTACCCGGGACGGGACAGGCCGGTCTGGCGATTGCGGCTGCTTTGGGATTTTTAATTGGTGATCCGGGCCAGGAATTATCGTTGCTGAGCGGCATTACCCCCGGGCTTTTAGAACAGGCCAAGGTTATGACTCAGACCGGGAAAGTGTCAATACTTCTGAATGATAAGCAAGGGCTCTATATAGAAGTGATTGCCAAAGCAGGGGATACAACAGCGCGTTCTGTGATAGCCGGCAACCATACGAAATTGGTTTCTCTACAATTCAACGGTACTGACATAATATCTGCTGCCGATAACATCGCCAGTACTGCCCGCAGCAAGTTTTGCGGTGATGATGTTTCGCTTGGCGAGCTTATTAACGCTGTCGAAGCCGCTCCGTATGCAGAACTGGTCTTTCTGGAAGAGTGCGTCAGTATGAATTTAGCTGCGGCGGCAGCCGGCCTTACAGGCCGGCTGGGAATGGCCGTTGGCGCGCATCTTCAGGATTTGATCAGCGAAAACGTTTTGGCCAACGACCTTGTCCATTATGCCAAGATTTTAACGGCCGCAGGCGCCGACGCCCGCATGTCTGGCGAAACCATTCCGGTTATGAGCGTCGCCGGCAGCGGCAATCATGGCTTAACCGCTACACTGCCGGTTGTCGCTGTGGGCGAACGAATGAATATTTCCCGGGAAAAAACAATTAGGGCGTTAGCAGTCAGTGCGGCTGTTACATTATATATTAAGAATTTTACAGGCAGCCTTTCGGCCCTATGCGGCTGTGCGGTAGCGGCCGCGACCGGCGCCAGCGCCGCCATCGTGTGGATGCTGGACGGCACTACGGAACAGATCAATGGCACAATAAAGAACATGATCGCCAATCTTACCGGTATGATTTGTGATGGCGGCAAGGTAGGGTGCGCTTTAAAACTGGCCACAGCAGCCGGTGTGGCTGTGGAGACGGCGCTGCTGACCCTGAAAAATGTTGTGGTGCCGTGCAGTAATGGGATCATTCTGCAATCGACAGACGCAACCATCCGCAATCTTGGTCTTGTCAGCAATCCTGGGATGGTGCATACTGACAAAATTATTCTTGATATTATGTTAGAAAAAAGCAAGGTTTTTTTAAATCCTGATCTATAAAGAAAACGGCAGGAAACCCTCACCCTGGTTTTTACGCAGGGTTGAGGGTTTCCTGTCAATAAAGGCTTAAGACTAAAATTTAGCTGGGCGCTACCAGGTAATTACTCTCTTTGCTTCCTTAAGGGCATTGGCAACTAATTCGCAAGCCAGTACATACTGGTCGGGACTACCGGCAGTATTGGTAACGCCAAAATCTACCAATGCTTTGAAACCAAAGCGCATGAAAACATCGCCTTTATGATTATCCGAATGATTTGCCCGCCGCTTTTGTAGTTTGCTTATTAACTAGTAGACTCAGTCTAATGTGTGTGTTACTATAGTAAATATTGTAAAAATTACGATAACTGTAAGGGCGAGACATCTGAATTAGATGTGACACGCGAGCTTTACAGAGACGCGGCTCTAAAGTCACGGTTTGTAACTGAACCGACAGTTGTTATACAGGCGGCGGTTGCTGCTAAAGTCTGGAGTGTTTCCGCAATGTTAAAATTCAGTATAAAGAAAAACTTTAATGATTGTCCCTGCACGGGAGCCAATCTTGAAAAATTAATACATCCGTCAATTCTTGTTCTGTTAGTTGAAAACGAAGAACTACATGGCTACCGTATAGTGCAAAAACTGCAAGAAACCTATATGCTTCGCGGGCGGCGGCCTGATCCATCCGGAGTTTACCGCTGCCTGAAGCAAATGGAGCAAGGCGGTTATGTTACTGCCGCCTGGGATGTGTTAAGCCCGGGGCCAGCCAAGAGGTTGTATAAAATAACGGCTGATGGACAGGAATGTCTAAAAACTTGGCTGGCTACTTTGACGGACTATCACCAGGCCCTGGGAAAGTTTTTGAATTATGCGCAAAATGTCATTATATAAAACCGCCATTAACGCGAATGGTTTGACCTGTCAGCCATTGTGAGTCTTCGCTGGCCAGGAACAAAATAACTTTTACAATATCTGTTGTTTCGCCCAGCCGGCCTAACGCGTTCATTTTACTGAGGGCTTCAATCTGCTCTTTGGTTTTTCCAACCGTGAATAGTTCGGTATTAACCGGTCCGGGCGCAACCGCATTAATGGTAATACCCTTGGGTCCGAATTCCTTTGCCAGTTGACGTGTAAACTGCTCGACGGCTCCCTTGGTTCCTGCATAGACACTATACATAGGAAACATCTGTCCGGCAACTGAAGTGGAGAAATTGATGATGCGGCCCTTAGCGGCCATGAACCTGGCGGCCTGCTGACATGCAAAATAAGTACCTTTTACATTTACGGCAAAAATTTTATCAAAATCACTTTCCGTTATGTCGGTGATGGCTTTTGTAATCATTATGCCCGCATTATTAACAAGGATGTCGATTCGGCCATAGGCGTCCAGCGTCTTTTTAAATAGCCGCTCCACTTCGGCAACCTGGCTAATGTCCGCCTGGACGGCCAAAGCATCTCCGCCTTGTGCTTTAATTCCGGCAACCACTTGGGCGGCTTGTTCCCCGTTTTGCGCGTAATTGATGACAACCTGAGCCCCGTTTCGCGCCAGCTCTTGGGCGATGGTTCTGCCGATACCCCGGGAAGCGCCTGTTACTAATGCTACTTTTCCCGTCAATTTTTTCTCCTGAAATGCAGTCATTGTATTTTTCCCTCCTATAGATTTAATTAGTTTCTGGGTGCAGGAACGTTTATCGCTTGCTGTCAGTGTCCTGGAAACCTAGCAGCATAACTTCAACTAAATCCTTTAACAATGGATCTCTATGTTCAGCCTTGTGCTCCAGCACCATTTGCGGATGGTGAAAGGACACAGTAGCTTCCAGCAAGAGGCGAACGGCTTTCGCCGGTGATTCACTATGGATTTCTCCGGCTGCTGTTGCTTTTTGTACAAGTATTAAAAGCTGGTTATGAACATTGTTTAAATGCTGCACGATGAATGGTTTTAGCAGCTCTGCCGCCATACTAAAGGATTTGTAAAGTTCCGGGTCTTGCAAAACCTTTTCTTTTTTTAATTCGTGGTATCTCTGGAACCATTCCAGAATCAGCTGCTGCGGGGATGCTTCTTTTTGCGTTATCAGCGCCAAAGCGTTATCCAGCCGCGACAGCCAGCGTTCAGAAATAGCGTCAAGCAGCGCTGCTTTATCGGGAAAATGATTATAGAGCGCAGCCTGACTTACTTTAAGCTCTTTGGCAATGTCGGTTAAACGAAATTTCTCAAACCCATAATAACGTATCTTGTCTTCGGCGATTTGCAAAGCTTTTTCTTTTATCTCATCAGAGGTCAAGCCTGTTTTCGGCATGTTAGTCACCACCTGCATTCATTTGCAATACTTAGCTGCTTTCTTAAGTCTTCATATTATAAATTATTAAAATTATAATATATAATATCGATTTGAGTCAATAGTTAGCTGACTTGTAAAGTTGTATATCTTTTTTTAAATTATCGCCCAAACTACTTGTAAAGACTAATGATACTTTGTATAATAAGCACATAATACATTTTAGATAATATGTTTAAGGTAGTAAGTAAGGTGGGAGTACAAAATAACAAGTATAAATCTTCCTGAACGAATCCGCTTACGACTAGTGGAGGGATGTATATGAGTAATGAAAGACTAATGCCGGCTGAATTTAGCAAACGCCACAATATGAAGGTTGCAACTGATGTTTTGATATATACTGTCAGGGAACGGAACCAGGACAATCCGCGCAAGGTGCCTGAAAAGCAACTGCAGCTATTAATGATTCAGCGGCGGGGCAATCCGTTCAAAGGAGCGTGGGCCATCCCGGGAGGGGTTGTTGAAAACACGGAAAGTGTGGATGCCGCCGCTTACCGTGAACTCAAAGAGGAAACCAATATTGATGATGTCTATATTGAGCAACTCTACTCCTGGGGGGATGAAAAACGGGATCCGCGTGCTGAGGAATCTCCTGATAACCGTGCCGTTAGCGTCTCCTATATGGCGCTGGTCGACAGTGAAAAGCTTGATATTAAGGCCGGTGATGACGCCGCCGACGCCAGATGGTTTTCCGTGGAGTATACGAGTATGGCGTATACCCTGGAGGATGGTAAGGGCAATATACTGGGAAAGGAATATGATTATTCTTTAACGTTGACTAATGAGGACGGTGTTGAACCGATAACCTGCCCGGCGCTTGTCAAAGTCAAGCATATTATTGAGGGAGCGGCTATTCGCACCGAGCGGGAAGTGGTGAATTCGGACGGCATTGCCTTTGATCATGCCATGATTATTCAATATAGCTTAGAGCGGCTGCGCAATAAAGTTGAGTACACCAATATCGCTTTTAATCTGATGCCAGAGCTATTCACTCTCGGAGAACTCCAAAGCGTTTATGAAATCTTGCTGGGCAAAGAACTCTTGACTCCCAATTTCCGCAAAAAAATGCTTTCCGTAAACAAACTGGTTATTCCTACCAACCATAAAAAAACGGAAGTAGGACACCGGCCATCGCAGCTATACCGGTTTAATCCCGAATGGTTTATAAAAAATGTATAGGAGAGGGTTCGCTATGTTATCAGGAAAAGGAAGCTATCGGACTTATAATGACGAAGAGATTAAAGAGAGAACAGATAAGTATTTTACGAAGACACGCAATGTTTTAAATATGTTCGGCTCTAAGAAAGTTACATACGGAGTATTTTTACGGCGTGACTGTATCTGTGCCATAGAGCCGGCGCTGACCTTTTTAACCAGCAACGCACCGACAACTACTGTACAACGGTTGCATGAGGAAGGCTCTATTGTTTTATCCGAGGATGTCCTCTTTACTTATACCGGTCCCTTTGATGAACTGGTAGAACTGGAGACATTGCTCTTGCGAAATGTAGGATTTCCGTGTTTATCGGCCTATAATGCCTACAGTATGTGTTTAAGCCTGCCCAAAGTCACTTTTATAGATATGCATCCACGGCATTCTACCGGCGATTCTATGAGTTATCTTGCCGCCTATGGAGCGAATGTAGGCAGCAAATTAGCCAAGCTGCATGGCTGTAAAGGGTTTATTGGCACATCTCAGGATTTAACGGCAGGTATGTTTGGGACAAAAGCCGGCCTGGGAACCATGCCGCATGCTCTTGTCGGCTATGCAGGCAGTACCTTGGAAGCCACGAAAATGTTTATCGCCGCTAACCCGGAAGACAGTAATATTGTTGCCCTGGTGGACTATTTCGGCAAGGAAATAACCGAATCTTTGGCAGTCGCCGAGTGGTTTTATGCACAAAAACTTCCCGGCAAAAGTCTGGGAGTAAGATTAGATACTCATGGCGGCCGTTTTGCAGAAGGCCTGGACTTCGATAAGAGTGTTGAAATTATCTGCAACTGGCTGCATGTTGACAGTGAGTATCAGGCTGTACGGGCGGTTATTGGTGAAGATACCTATGATTTAGTCGATGATGTCACCAAGGATAGGGTCCGGAAAATTTTATTCGGGACAGGCGTATCGGCTGCCAACATAATTAATACGCGCAACAACCTGGATCAGGCTGGCTATAAGCAGGTAAGTATCATTGCTTCAAGTGGTTTTGACCTCTTAAAGTGTAAAATTATGGCTAAGGCCAAGGCGCCTATCGATGTTGTCGGCACCGGTTCTTTTTTACCTTCCACCCTGAGCGAGACCTACGCTACAGCCGATATCTTCAAGTATGATGATACATTTTCAGTTAAACTTGGCAGAGAAAAATTATTCAAAAACCTTTAGTTTGTCCTTTAAGCTGGCACCGAGATATTCGGTGCTTTTTTATTTTCGCATACTCAAGAGAGGGGAGGAAAAGTAGCCTACAATTGAAAATCATGACGCGCCCTAGCATATTGTCGTCTGATACAGTAAGCTAAAGCAAAGTTAACAAGAAGCCGCAAGGAGCAAAATAAGGTAGTATATCAGGCTTTCGCTATTTTCCTGGTTAAAGAAACTGTGGCAGCATGCAATGCCCTAATTTGTTTTTGTTTTAAATCTATTTTGCATCGAGTGTAGGAAAGGACCATTTGTCTCTTGGCGGACGAATTTTTAGTAAAAGAATTTGCTTTGCACTTAGAACAATTACAATGCATGAAGAACAAAAGTGGCTTATCATGCATTGCCACCTGTCATGGAGTTTGCCGGGTAAGGATAAGGCTCGGCAAAGTGTTCAGCTTGAAGATTTTAACATTGATTTTGCCATGAAATGTATGATATAGTATGACTAAAGGCAAAGACGCTGTTTTCTTTGAAGGAAAACTGCGTCTTTACCTTTTTATATCCCGGGAAACAGGAGGCGAGTTTAATTTATAAGGAAAAAATAGGCGCTGCGACCGTCTGACGGAATTTGTATTGAGAAAGTGAGGTCTTCTTATGATGACAGCCGCTGGTACCATCATGGTACTAATCACGATTTACTTTTTGCTAAAGCGTTATGATGCAAGATTGGTATTATTAGTTTCCGGTATTATTATGGCTTGTGTGGCCGGTACCCCAATGGTTTCCTTGAATGCGTTCGCCAAGGAAATGACAAATGGAGGGCTGATTCAGGCTGTTTGCTCGGTTATGGGTTTTGCCATGGTAATGAAATATACCGAATGTGATAAGCATTTGATCAATCTTATGGCAAATGGCCTTTCCAAAGTTCGTCCACTACTCATTCCCGGAGTAGTTATCGCCACTTACGCAGTCAACGTTGCCCTGCCTAGTGCAGCAGGGACGGCAGCGGCCGCCGGTGCTATTTTTGTGCCCTTAATGATGTCGGCGGGTGTGCATCCGGCCATGGCGGGAGCTGCAGTAAAATGCGGTACATATGGTAGCATGCTGAATCCCGGCTTGGCTCATAATCCTTTTGTCGCCAAGATTGCCGGCGTGGGGGTTATGGATGTTATCGGTTTTCACTATAAAGCCAATATTGCCTCCTTAATCACGGCCACAATCTTGATTACACTGATTGCTTATTATAAAAAGGAACATAAAGGATATGTTGCCGAAGGCCTGGCAGTTGAAAAATCTTTTAAGGTTAATTTGCTTTATGCTTTCATGCCTATTTTTCCGATAGTTATTTTGATTTTAGGCGCTACCGGCGTTGTCCCGGCTTTTAAGATGGATGTTCCGCAAGCCATGATTATTGGTGCGCTGCTTGCTCTGCTAGTGACAAGAAAAAATCCTGTCAACCTAAGCAATGCTTTTTTTGACGGTATGGGTAAAGCTTATGGAGAAATTATTGGTATTATTATTGCAGCCGGCGTATTTGTTTCCGGTTTAACAGCCATGGGACTTGTAAAAGCTTTTACAGACGCTATGCTTAGCAACCCGGCCATTGTCAAGATTTGCGCAGCTGTTGGACCGTTTATCCTGGGATTGGTTGTTGGCTCGGGTGACGCGGCGACTTTTGCGTTTAATCAGGCAATTACACCCCATGCGGCCGACTTCGGCATGTCTGCGGTACAGATGGGCAGTATGGCAACGCTGGGCGGTACACTGGGACGTACTATGTCGCCGATAGCCGGTGCTACCATTATCATAGCCGGCATTGCCGGGGTAAATCCGATGGAAATAGCCAAACGCAACAGCCTGCCGATGGTGGGGGCTATGATTATCGGGATGGCATTTTTGTTAATGTAGTTGCTCAATTCCTACTTCGATTAGGTTAACTCATCTGCCGATGTTATTTTGATGCGCATATGTAGAATGAAGATGATCCCCGGGAGTTTTCCCGGGGATTATTTTTGTGATTGATCAACGCAAAACTTAGCTCAACCGTTACCAGTTGTACGGAATTTTACCTGAAAAGTTGTTCCCAGGCTGCTTGTTTCTATCTCGATATACATGTTATGCCTCTGGGCGATTCGATAACATACCGGTAATCCTAATCCGGTACCGTCGGTGGTTATAAAAGGAGTGCCTAACTTCCCTCTTTTGCATATGCGGGGGATTTTTGCTGTCTTGCTCAGAAAGATCGATTGCGCGCCGGGAATAACCCGGTGCTTTTTAACTAGTGCTGCTAGCGAATGGTTTTAGTTCTTGGCTTCTACGTTTTTATGGGAAACTCAGAGGGAGATTTTGTCGAATATGGGGGTTAAATAAAAAAATAAGTCGGATAAATAGAGAAAATGGAAAGGAAATTAACGGGTTTTTATGGAATTTATATTTGATATATGGAAATTATGTGTTAATAATTACTTAATACTGGAATCACACATACGTGAATTCTGCAGAGAATAGGGGCGATGTCACAAAATCTACACGATTTAACTCGCGTCGAAGACTACTCTGAGTAATTGGTGCAATGTGAATACGAAAAGAGGTTAGATATGAGAATTAGGCAAAAAATTGTTATCGCTCTTACTATGATTTTATCTTTAATGCTGGTATTGACTGCTTATTCTTTATGGTCTTCCAATAAGATTAAAAATGATGTTGATGACATTCAAACAAGCAATGTCCGGGCTATTATCGCCGCTAAGGCTGAAAATGAATATACGGGGGCTGTCCTGGAAATCAGACGTTATATCGCTGACGGGGATGAAAAGTATAGTAAGAATTTTGAGGAAAAGCTAACAAGCGTTATTGCTTTGGAAAAACAACTGCGTGACCTGACTCCCCCCGATAAAGTGCAGGACATTGAAAAATTAATCAATGATACAGAACAATATAAAACAGGTGTAGTGGGCCGCCTGATTCCTGTATTGCGGGAACAATACAAGAATAAACTGGCGGGAAATACAGAAAAAGCTAACGCCGAAGCCCAAACCGCCGCAATGATAACCAGGGAACTGACACCCTTTGCCCAGTCTATCCAGAAAACGCTTCATACTGCAGTGGAGGATAATTCCAAACTGGCTCAGGCGAATGTCGAGGAAGCCAACGGCAACTTATCCAGTAACGTACTTATCGCCATGATATTAAGCGGTATTGCTATTGTTATCAGCGTCATGCTGAGCATTTTTCTGACAAAACATATTACAACTCCGGTTAGTTTAATTACCGGCGAATTAACCACTATGGCAACAGGTGACTTTGCCGGCAAGATCGATCATATGCTTACTCAGCGGACTGACGAATTCGGTATTCTCGCCAAAGCGCTTATTGATATGAAGAGTAATCTTAAAAATTTGATTTTTAACGTACAGTCAAAGGCCGAACAGCTATCGGCAGCCTCAGAACAACTGACTGCCAGTTCTGAACAATCGGCGCAGTCTGCCGTCCAGGTCGCCGATTCTATCATTGGTGTGGCCAACGGGACCGAGAAACAAGTAAATGCAGTAAGAAAAACATTGTCGGTGGTAGAGAAATCCGCTGCAGATATCAACGGCGTGGCTCATAATGCTCAAAGCGCCGCTAGTATTTCCCAGCAGACTGCAACTGCTGCCGAAGAGGGCGGAAAACTCATCAAATCGGCGGAAAACCAGATGTCCAGTGTGAAGGAAACTGTAGACTGTTCGGCGCAGGTTGTCAGTAAGCTTGGGGAGCGTTCTAAACAGATAGGTCAAATTGTTGATACTATATCCGGGATTGCCAGCCAGACCAATCTTCTGGCGCTTAATGCCGCTATCGAAGCCGCCCGTGCCGGAGAACAGGGCCGAGGCTTTTCAGTGGTAGCTGAAGAAGTGCGGAAATTAGCTGAACAATCGGATGCGGCAGCGCAACAGATTGCCATATTAATAAGCGAAATCCAGCAGGAGACAGATCAAGCCGTAACTGCTATGAACAATGGTACAGAAGAGGTTAAGAGCGGTTCTATGGTTGTGGCTGAAGCAGGGGAGGCTTTCGCTAAAATAATACATATGGTTGAAGAAATGACCAGTCAAGTCCGGGAAATATCCGGCGCGGCGAGTGGTATTTCCGATGCTAGCCAGGATATCGTTAGTGCTGTGCGCGGAATTGAGGAAGTAACCCAACATACTGCTGCAGAAACGCAGACCGTTTCCGCAGCAACTGAAGAGCAAACTGCTTCCATGCAGGAAATTGCGGCTACCAGCCGCAGCCTTTCGCAGATGGCTGAAGAGCTTCAGATTGCTGTTAGTACTTTTAAGGTCTAATCACCGGTGATTTTTTGCCGGTGGGAATTGCCGATGTCTTGAGGGACTATACGGCGTAAATAAGAGAAACTGGCCGTAAGTGTAACGCAAGGTGATCTTAAACAATAAGTGAGTGTTATGGTTTCCCCAGATATCTTCAGGGTTGATTTCAGGGCTCGCGGATTATTGCGTCTTTACCTTAGATTGTTGCAGCCGAAACATTAACATATCTACCTTCTGAGGCATACTCTAAATTAGGCTAACCAAAATTTGCTTTAAGGAGGTAACTAAGAATGGGTAATGGTTTTGGTGGTTGCGGTGGCCGTAGTGGCTGGTGGATCATTATTATAATTATAATTATACTCCTTTTAATCCCCGGGTTCGGGTTTGACGACAACTCAATTTAACTAGTCTAACCAAGGACATATTTTGCTACTTTCCAGCCCTTCGAAAAGAGGCCGGCGCACATATGAATGAAACAAGCGTTGGGACACTAATAAAAACTTCCTATGGTAGAATTGTTAACTACCATAGGGGGTTTTTCATTTTGCTGAAAGAGAGAATAAGTTAGGGCAGCATCGCCTTCTTCTTTCGCCAAAGGCTCGGCTGCGGCCGTGCTTTCTTTATGGCTTACAGCCTGTAAAGAAAGCTCTGCAATGTTTTGCAATAATATATTAAACAAATATTTTGGTCAGTAGCAAACAGGAGTGCTATAGCATAGGATAAAAAAACTAAACCTCCGAATCCGCAGAGACTAACTACCGGAATTCTTAAAAGATACCGGGAACAAAACGTTCCCGGTATCTTTTTTGCAGGTTATGAAATAGAGGCACAGAATATAAAAGATGCAGCCGTTTAAAAGGGGAAGAAAAACCTGGCGCTTTAATGCCAATTTATTTGGATAGAAGTAGAAAAAAGGTGTAGAACTTATATCTATACCTATGTCGCTTGGAGGATGGCGAATGGACATTCAATTATTTCGAACGTTTCTATTGGTAGCTAAGCTGAAAAACATCACTCAGGCTGCCGAGCAACTGAATTTTACCCAACCTGCCGTCACAGCTCATATACGGACACTGGAAGAACACTTTGGAGTTCTCCTGTTTGAGCGGATTGGTAAAAAACTTTATATCACGGAAGCGGGTCGAGAACTTACTATACATGTGGAAAAGCTGCTGAATTTATGTTGTGATATGGATACTGCCATGCAGCGCTTTTCAAACCTTAACAGCCCTGTTAAGGTGGGCGCATCCACAGCGGCGGCCAGTTATATCCTGTCACCGATACTGCTCGACTTTCAAAAAAGCGGGGTAGCCGGTTCGGTGACTGTAGATATTTGTCCTAATCTTCCTTTGACTATCAAAGGCCTAATGGACAACGTATTTGACATTGCCATAGTCCACGACAAAATTGACAGCAGCCAGATAATACAATTCGAGCTGTCCCATGAAAAGTTAGTTTGGGTAGCCAAGCGTGATTTGATTGCTACTAATAATAACTGCCAGGATATTAGTGAATACCCTTTTATTAATTTTCGTCCAGGTTGCGTGTACCGGACAAAATACGAAGATGTTGTAAAGGAAAAGGATATTCAATCCCTTATTGAATATAGTGATGCCGAAGCTATTAAGCAGGCCGTCCTGGATGGTTTAGGAGTCAGTGTATTGCCGTACGTATTGGTTGAGCCGTTTCTGGCTAATGGTATACTTGTTGAATTAGCGGGTACACCACAGCTTGATTTTGTAATGTATGTCGCTTTTCACAAAAGTAAGATGCTGACGCCGGCTATAAGATCCCTATTGCTGCTTGTTGCCGAACACGCCAATATACAAAACGGCCTCATTGAGTATCTTACCGCTCAATCATAAAAGTTTTTTATTAATCCCATAATCATCCGCAATTTCCTTTGCTCTAAGCCTGCGCGTTATAATGAAGCAAGAGGTTGGGAGGGAAATCAATGCGGGCTTGTAGTCTGGTATGCATAATCATTGTAATATTTTTACTCATTAATCAATTCTATAGCGGCCTTAACTGGGAACAACTCTTTATTGGCGGCTTCGTGGCTGTCGCCATTTGGACCGATTGCGGGCGTTGGCTGCGATATAAACTAAGGCATAGAAATCGTTAATCAGGATTGAGAGCGAAGGAGTTATTATGCTGAGAGTGGATATTGCAGCAACTGGATTGAATAAAGGCCTAGCCGTGGTTTTGCGGCTTGCAAAAGTTATTGTGCCGGCAATTATTTTTGTGTCTGCTTTGCAGACGACAACGTTATTACACACCCTGGCTCAACTGTTTGCTCCCCTTATGCGAATGGTTGGACTTCCGGGAGAAGCCGCTATTGCATTTGTTATCGGCATCCTCGGCAATATTTACGGGGGGATTGGGGCCATGCTTGTATTGCCTTTATCAAATAAAGAAGCAACTATCTTAAGCACCATGATTGTTATTTGTCATAGTGCTTTTATGGAGACAGCTGTGGTAACAGAAGCCGGGGTCAGCGGTATATTGGTATTTGGCTTGCGTTTAGCAGGCGCTTTCCTGGCCGGATGGCTTATTCATATATTAGGAACATGGAGTTAGGCTAAGTGGAATATTTGTCGATAGTATATCAGGGATTGCTTGCCAGTCTTGCTATAGTACTGAAACTGGCGCTTATCATCTTGCCATTTATGGTTTTGGTAGAATATGCGAAACATTTTGGCTGGCTGGAGGTCATTGCCAAGCGATCCCAGTGGTTTACCCGTGTCTTCTATCTGCCTGAATCGGCCGCTTTGCCTGCATTTGCCGGTTTATTCATTGGCATCGTTTCCGGCAGTGGTGTTATTCTCCAGGCGGCTAGAGAAAAAAACTATTCCCGCGCCACGCTCACCATTCTATTCGTAATGATTGGCATATGTCATTCCATATTTGAGGAAACAGCCTTATTTGTTGGTGTAGATGCAAACCTTATGGTAGTCGCAGGTGCGCGCCTCATAATCGCTTTTGTTTTCACCTACTTAATCGGGAAGATGCTGGAACGAAAGCGTACCATTCAGCAGAGCCGGTAATCTAAGTTTTTTTGTCATAGAGTCAGGGTCTGAGTTTTCGTTTTTAGAAGCGGAAAACGCCCTGATTTTTATTTTGTAAAAAAATCCTTGCATTTTATAGTAAAATTTGCTATTATAATAATTGTTATTAAAAAGAAATAATTATTCGGAGGGGATTTTAAATGAAAAAATTTGTCTGTACGATCTGTGGTTATGTCCATGCAGGGGATGCTGCCCCGGACGCATGTCCGCACTGTAAAGCGCCTGCAACTAAATTTATAGAGCAAGTTGCAGGCTTGGCTTGGGCTGATGAACATCGGATCGGTGTAGCTGCCGGCGTTGATGCGGAGATCATTGAAGGTCTGAAAATGAACTTTACCGGCGAATGTACCGAGGTGGGAATGTACTTGGCTATGAGCCGCCAAGCCGACCGGGAAGGCTATCCGGAAGTGGCTGAAGCCTATAAGCGTATTGCCTTCGAAGAAGCAGAGCATGCTGCCAAATTCGCCGAGTTGCTCGGTGAGGTTGTATTTGCCTCCACAAAAAAGAATCTTGAGCTGCGTGTAGATGCTGAGCATGGCGCTTGCCAGGGTAAATTGGATCTTGCCAAAAAAGCAAAGCAACTTAATCTGGATGCTATTCATGATACCGTTCATGAAATGTGTAAGGATGAAGCCCGCCATGGTGCTGCCTTTAAGGGACTTCTCGACAGATATTTCGGTAAATAACACGGGTTATTACCCTACCCTACATAAAGCATTTTACTAAGTTTATCGCTGAGAAAAACAATACCCCACTATGGATTGCGGTTGCGACCGCTAAGCATAGTGGGGTAATTTTAATTATAATTTGCTGATTAGCCTTTGAATAAAAGGATACTCATACACTTGACCATCAGCCGCTTTAATAGCCGCCAGAATGGAGGTTATAACCAGCAGCAGCCAGAGAATTGCAATTACGGGAACAATCAATAACCCAATCAGTGCCATACATAATAATCCGGTAATAGCAGAAACAACTGCAATGGCAAGATGAGCGACCAGGGCCTGCTTGGCGTGCTCATGAACAAACGGGTCATCTTTTTTCAACAAAAAAATGATTAAGGGAGCTACAATAAAGCCAAGGCCGCCTAACAGATATGCAAGATGCGCCAGGATTGCCAGTATCTTCTGTTCTCCGGTAATATTCATAGTTTCCTCCTTTAGAAATAAAAAAATTATGGAATAAAGTAGACTTAGCTTCAGGTGGGGTTTTAACTCTATCTGAAGGTTAGTCGTCGGATAAAGAGTCAGGTTTATATGGTATATATTCTATTATACCAGACAGCCAAGCCGATGTGCATTTATTGACTGGGGAAAATGAGGGGCAGTGTTTTTCACGATAATTTTACAAGTCCAAATACAGACGGTCTCGGCTTATGTTCTATAAAAAAAATTAATCTTGGCAGGAATTTTCATAAAATAAAAAGAAAGGTACATAATTCGCCATTGGCGGTGAATTATGTACCTTTTATTTTGCTTGAAGGGAATGGTCGAACTGAAACTATTCTTTAACCCAAAAAATGAAGTAGATATTACCGGCTTAAACAATAAAGCTACGGTGCAAGACTTTTTTGATGCTGTTGACGAGTTTTTGACAGAAAACCCTTTGCCTTGCGAGACCTGTAAAGAGCATTGCTGTAAAGGGCGGTTTAAAATTAATATGGATAGTGTCAGTGCTAGAAGAATGTCCAAAGGAAATGTAAAACGGTTAATCCCGAAATTATTTATTGACATGGGCCAAGATAAACTTGAGATATTTCTCATTGCCGGGCATAAACAATGCCGCCAGTTGGACGGTCTGGGGAGATGTCTTAAGTATAAGGAGCGTCCGGCTAGCTGCCGTACTTACATCTGTATACCTCAAAGCAAATGTTATAAAATTCTCGATGCGGCGATTGTTGCTGAATTGCATCATGCCATGCGGGCTGAATATCTTGATACCGTGATAAATGATCCGGCGACTCCCCGGGCCGCCGTTGACCCGGCCAAAGCGTTACGTGAGGAAATAGTTAGTGCAAGTAGTGTCTATGGATGCAACCATTACAGTGAAATTTTAATTAAGGACTGTGTAAGGTCTGAATTCGCGCATTCTAATGTGTCGGCAGAAGACGTCAGTTTTTTTCAGGAAGTTCTCAGTAAAGAAGATATTTAAAGATTACATTTCAGCAGAAGTATTTCTCCATCTGATGTCAGATGGAGATTTTCGTTTAACAAGGAAAAATATAGAATGAGATTGACAAATATATCGATATATCATAATATATGAATATAATAATATTCTGAAAGTGGAAAGAGGCTTTTGATGAACAGCGACGATTTGGTCAAATTTACTGAAGCAGCGGAGCTTTTAAAGGTACTGGCGCATCCTATCAGGCTTTGTATTGTAAAAGGCCTAATAGAAAAAGGTGAATGCAATGTTACCCATATGCAGAATTGCCTCAAGGCGCCTCAATCGACAGTGTCCCAGCATTTGCAAAAATTAAAAGCAGCTGGAGTGATTGAAGGAGTTCGCAACGGATTAGAGATAAATTATAAAGTTTGTGATTCCCAAGCTATTGCTTTAGTAATCGTTCTTTTTGAGAATCAATCCTAAGGATAGCCTTTTTAAAAATTCGATCTAAATCGTAAAGGAGGAATATCTTATGAGTAAAAAGGTATTGGTTGTGGGGGGAGTAGCCGGGGGCGCGTCTGCAGCGGCCAGACTGAGGAGAATGGATGAAACGGCTGAAATTATTATGTTTGAGCGGGACGAACACATTTCTTTTGCTAATTGCGGTCTACCCTATTATATCGGCGAGAACATTAAAGAGCGCAGCAAGCTACTGGTGCAAACGCCCCAGGGTATGCAGAACCGGTTTAAGATTGATGTCCGAACCCATAGTGAAGTTACCCAGGTCAACTCCGCAAGAAAAACGGTTACTGTAAAAAGTAAAGAGAAGGGTATATATGAAGAGTCCTATGACTATCTGGTATTATCCCCCGGGGCCAAGGCCATAAAACCACCTATTCCCGGAATTGGCAGCAATAAGATTTTTACATTAAGAAATATCCCTGATACCGATACAATAAAAAGTTTTATTGATAAACAGGAAGTGCAGCGGGCTGTAGTTATCGGTGGTGGTTTTATCGGCGTAGAGATGGCCGAGAACTTAAGGGAACGGGGACTGGAAGTAACACTGGTGGAAGCGGCGCCGCATATTCTGCCTCCCTTTGATACTGATATGGCTGTTGTCGTGGAACAGGAACTTGAGAATCATGGAGTTAAGTTGCTGCTGAATGACGGTGTAAAGTCATTTGCAGATCAAGGCGACACAATAGATATCGTATTAAACAGCGGGATGTCTCTTAATGCCGATACTGTCATATTGGCGATCGGTGTAACGCCAGATACCGGTTTTCTCAAAGACAGTGGAGTAAAGTTAGGGAATAAAGGGCATATCCTTGTAAATGAAAGGCTGGAAACGTCCTGGCCCGGTGTTTACGCCGTTGGCGATGCGATTGAAGTTATCGACTTTGTCACAAAACAGAATGTAACTATTCCTCTGGCCGGACCTGCGAATAAGCAGGGAAGAATTGCTGCCGATAATATTGCCGGACTTGCCTCTACTTACAAGGGAACACAGGGAACTTCAATTCTTAAAGTTTTTGGCCTGACAGCCGCTAGTACCGGCAATAATGAAAGAAGTCTCAAAAAGTTAAATATCCCTTACAAAGTAATATACGTTCACTCTGCCTCGCATGCTACCTATTATCCGGGAGCGTTGCCTTTGTCCTTAAAGTTAATCTTTAATGATGCCGGGTATATTTTAGGTGCCCAAGGCGTAGGCTCTACCGGCGTCGACAAGCGTATTGACGTAATTGCTACAGTAATCCGGCTTAACGGCAAAGTAGCTGATTTGGCGGAATTGGAACTTTGCTATGCGCCACCGTATTCTTCTGCCAAAGATCCGGTTAATCTGGCCGGTTATGTGGCAGAGAATGTTCTGGCAGGCAGGACAGAAACTTTCACCTATGATGAACTGGCTGATTATGACAAAGAGAATACGCTATTAGTTGACGTGCGAACTGAACTGGAATTTCAGAACGGACATATAGAAGGAGCCGTTAATATTCCGGTAGATAAATTAAGGGAAGAACTAAATAACCTGGATAGAGATAAGCCGATTTTAGCCTATTGCCAGGTAGGTCAACGGGGTTACTATGCTTCCCGCATCCTGACTCAGCATGGATTTAATGTAAAAAACATGACGGGCGGTTACAAATCCGCTAATGCCCAGAATTTCAGGCCAGGCAGAGTTGCCAATATTGCTGCAAAAGAATCGGCCGCAAACTCAGAGGCAAATAGTAAAGAGCAGTATGATAAAGTGCTGGATGTGTGCGGATTAAGCTGTCCAGGCCCTTTGATGCAAGTTAAGGCTTCCCTTGACGATATGGCGGACGGCCAAATTCTTAAAGTGATTGCCTCTGACCCCGGCTTCTATGAGGATATTAAAGCCTGGTGCACCAGAACAAATAATGAGCTTGTTGATCTTAAAAGAGAGCACAATCAAATTGTGGCGCTGATAAAAAAAAAGATAAACGGCAATTGATAAATATTCCAGCGTCTGCTGTACCAACAAAAGATAATAAGACTATCGTGGTATTCAGCGGCGATCTGGACAAAGCTATGGCTGCCTTCATTATTGCCAACGGCGCTGCAGCGATGGGGAAAAAAGTGACTATGTTTTTCACTTTCTGGGGCCTGAATATTCTTAGAAAACCAGAACCAGTTCCGGTAACGAAAGGGTTAATGGATAAACTGTTTGGGTTTATGATGCCCAAAGGCAGCAAGGAGCTCAACCTGTCACAAATGAATATGCTGGGAATAGGCGGCAAAATGATGCGTTGGATTATGAAAAATAAAAACGTGAGTTCGCTGGAAGAACTGATTCAGGCTGCATTGGCCTCCGGTATTGAAATTGTCGCATGTCAAATGTCGATGGAGGTAATGGGGCTGCAGCCTAAAGAGCTGCTGGACGGTATCAAGTTTGGCGGTGTTGGTTATTATCTTAACGAAGCAGAGGACTCCAATGTAAATTTATTTATCTGAAATGCACACGCTTGAATAGCCCGGTAGTAAGAAATAGTTTGCACTACAAAAAAAAGCCTGGATTTCGCCGGCGAAGATTCGGCATTTCCAGGCTTTTTTATCCTGCTAAAAAGTATAACTTTCCTCCCGCTAAGGGCAATACTGGTTACGTCTTAACATTATTCGCTAACGAATATGTTTCTGCTTGCGGGTATGCACATTATCAACTATATCAATTATCATAAAAAACAAGAAGAAGCCACATATGATCTTTACAATGAAATTAAGGCTGTCCAGCAGTGCGGCAAAAATATGCCATTCCCTCACTAGCGGGGTAATGAGGACTAGCGATAGTAAAACAACCAATGATATAAGAAATAATTGAGTAGCAGGATAATCTCTGAACATAATATCATCCTCCCTTTTCTTATTTCTATTTTCATTATATTCTGTAATTTAAATTTTGTCTATCATTGACAATAATAATTATTAATTCAAGAACAGAAATGGTTAGGAAAAGGTTGACGGTCCTATTAAATTGCATATAAGAAGTGAAATCTGATCACTATTATAGTATTCTGGAAAAACAAGGTCCCTGTCCCCATGTTTTCCCGTGCTTTGCCTTTTTCCATGTTTTGCATGTGTAAAAAAAGAAAGCGTTCCTTTAGAGGAACGCTTTTAGTGATTTAGCCTTTAAAGACAGGTACCGTATTGGCAGCGTGCGGCATTACGGTAACAGTATAATCTTTGGTGCCCAGCTTCTGTTCCGCAATGGCGATGGCTTCTTCCAGCGAGGCGGCTGGTATCATGCCGGCTTTGCTGATGAACTCTTTGTTTTGCGGCAGGGTAACAACAATGAGAGATACCTGTTTGGCGATCGTACCGCATTTGAGGGCAATAAATCCAGGTACGGTGAAGCCTTTACGCAGGGCGAGCTCCCGTTCATAAAGTGATTCGATATCAAACCAGCCGCTGAAATCAGGCGGTTCTTTTATATCACGGCATTCTAAAAGCAGAATGATAACGCCGCCCTCTTTTACGGCCATATAGGCGTTGTCAATGGTTTTTGACCCCTGGTACAGGTTGATGTCTTTAGGGAAGCCGCCGGCCGAGCCAATAACCAGATCAGCTTTGGCAGTAATCGGCACGCCAAAAATTTCTTCTACTGCCCGGCAGCCTTCCAGCCAGGCATCTTGCCAATGACCGGCGACAAATTTGGCAAACTTGCCTTCGGGTGTCAACACGACATTGAGCAGGAAAGCAGGATTCACCATAGCCGCTATTTCCATTAAATCCTCATGCATATTGTTGCCGCTGAGCTTGCCGGAAATGCAGCTGGGGCTAACCCCCTGGCCGACGACTTCATGCAGGCAGAGACTGTGGTTGCCCTGAATACTGCTGTAGGCGGAGACACCGGGGATGATGGACTTGCGACCACCGCCAAAACCGGCCATCAGATGATAGACGATACCGCCGGTCAAAATAACTTTATTAGCTTGCGTAACTGCTTTGCAAACATAGGCATCCACTCCGCGACTGGTGGTGCCGACCTTTTCAAAGTTATCAGCATCAAGGGCATAGCTCTGCTCGATATGAATTCGATCAACCACTTCCTGCCCATAAGTGGAAATATTCTCCTCGGGGGTATGGTGACGATGTGCACCCAGAGCGACGACCAGGGTAATATCGCTGTCGGGAATTCCGGCTGCATTTAATTCATCAAGCAGCGGCGGCAGGAACAAATCGTTTCTTACCCAGGCGCGGGTGATATCGCTGGCAATAATACTTACTTTATCGCCCTTCTTTACGATTTGATTAAGCGGCGGAGTACCAATCGGGTTGGTTAGAGCGGCTTTAACCGCTGCGGGAATATCTGCCACCGCATCTACATGGTTGCCTTCAATTACATGCAAAATCTGTTTTTCCGGGAGAGAGAGCTTAATCTCTTCGTTCCCATATCCCAGCTCAATTTCCATAGACATTAGAGAAATCCTCCTGTATTTTAATGATAACATTGCAGCTTTTGAACAAATTTCCAGCCAAATGATATGACTTTTATTATAACATAAAAAGTTACAATATTACACTGTATTGTGGATAATAGTTATTTTTTCGACTTCTGAGCAAAGGAGAAGATAATTGACTGTATGTTGTTAACCAAAATAAAACAAATTCTGTTAATTCATACTAATTTTGCAGGATTTTATGATTTTATGGTAAATTATATAGCGTAGTGTACTGTAGTAATGTATATTTACTGTATATGTTTACTTTATATTTGTTTGTGTGTAACTACTCTATAGGGGGTGAAACCCAGGTTTTTCCGGTACTCTAACTATATTAAAAAAAGAGGTGGATTATTTGAAGAAAACTAACTTTCGCTGGTTTATGGCAGTACTTATATTTTTGATTACTTTTATGTCATACATGGACCGGGTTAATTTGTCGGTTGCTACACCGACAATTATGCAGGAATTTGGTTTTACTAAAGTGGACATGGGCTTTTTGCAAACTGCATTTTTCGTAGGATATGCGCTCATGCAAATCCCGGGAGGGATGATGGCGGAATACTTTGGTCAGCGTATTTCTTCAACCGTGGCTGTTACGTGGTGGTCGGTATTTACTGCACTTACTGCTTGCGCATCAAACTTTACATCATTTGCAATTATTCGCGCTTTGTTTGGCTTAGGGGAAGGCCCTATCTTTCCTGCCATGAATAATTTTATCTACCGGTGGTTTAACCGGGCCGAGAAGGCGACCGCCTCTTCCTTTATGCTAAGTGGCGCTTTTGTCGGTCCGGTATTTGGGCCGGCGGTAACGGTTGGCTTGATGCTGGCGTTTGGCTGGCGTTCGGTGTTTGTTATTTTTGGCGTAGCCGGTTTAGTTCTTGCCTTGGCCTGGTGGTTTTTAGCAAAGAATGATCCCCGGCAAAGTCCGTTTGTTAACGAGGCTGAAGCCGATCACATTGAAAATGGGATGGTAATCGCCGATGCGAAGGCGCCTAAGGAAATTGCGCCGTGGGGCTGTTTTATTTCTTCCACCCAGTTTTGGGCTATTGGCTTGCAATATTTTATTACCGACTACATTATGTATGTTTTTCTTGCATGGTTACCGCTATATCTGATGGAAGCGCAAGGCTTCTCTTTGGCGAAAATGGGTATTGCCGCATCCTTTCCCTGGGCAGCGTTATGTGTTGTAACCTTTTTCACCGGCTATGTAAGTGATAAACTTATTGCCGCAGGTGTATCCAAACACAAGGCGCGCACCTTCTTTGGAGCTACGGGGCTTATGCTGTCGGGAGCAGCCCTGTACATGGCGGCAGTGGCTGCC
This sequence comes from Sporomusa aerivorans, assembly GCF_041428895.1. NCBI lineage: Bacteria > Bacillati > Bacillota > Negativicutes > Selenomonadales > Sporomusaceae > Sporomusa > Sporomusa aerivorans. Next base: position 4,488,629 of record NZ_CP156926.1, on the reverse strand, counting down.
AGCCCCAGCATGAATGTTATGTGGCTTACCATTTCACTGGGTTCATTAGGCTTTACTTTTAATGCGTCCTGGGCTGCTTCTATGGACATTGGCGGCAAGTTCTGCGGAACTGTATCGGGTTGGATGAACTTTTGGGGGAATATCGGCGGGGTTGTCGCTCCGGTTGTAACCGCATGGATAGCCACTCATTACGGCTGGCAGGCGGCAATATTGGTAACGGCCTTTTCGGCAGTCCTTGGCGTAGTATGCTGGGTTGCTGTGAAGCCTGACAAGGAAATTGTAATTAAAAGATAGCATACTTTACTGAAAAATTTCATAAGTTCAAGAATAACTCCCCCTTCTTGCTCAAGCTAGCTCCCCGGCCGGGAGATTGTCTAACAAGGATGGGGAGTTTTCCTTAATGTCATGCCATACTAATAAAGTGAAAATCTCATCAATGGAGGCCGAGAGGAATTATGGCGATCGACAACGGTCTGAACTCAGGCGACAGCATACAAATAAGGGCTATTACGCCTGACGGGCTGCAGGATTTTGCTGCTATGCAGGAATTGGAACAGTTGGTTTGGCATATGCCGCAAGCTCTGCCCTTACATCAGGTGCTGACAGTAGCTAAAAACGGCGGCATATTGTTAGGCGCTTTTGCCGGTACCAGCATGGTGGGAATTTTGTATAGTTTTCCCGGATACTTAAACAGGCAGGTCTATTTATGCTCCCACATGCTGGGGATTAGGGATGACTGGCGCAATTGCGGGCTGGGGGAACAGTTGAAACTAGCACAGGCCGCGGCAGCCAAAGCCTCGGGTTATAGACTCATTACCTGGACCTATGACCCGCTGGAATCGGCTAATGCCAATCTGAACATTGGTAAGTTAGGAGCGGTTTGTTCGACGTATGTTGTCAACTGCTACGGCAAAATGGAAGATACTCTCAACCAGGGACTGCCGTCTGACCGTTTCCAGGTAGCCTGGTGGATAGATCAGCCGCAAGAAATAGTATTGCCTGCAGGAACAGAGTATCAGGCTATTCCCTGGCGGTTACGCGCCGACAATCTGATTGAACCGGTGGGAGAGCCTGATCTGTCCGGCGAGTTTCTTAATAAAGCAACGCGGGTAACTGTGGCGGTGCCTGCCGGTATTCAACTGATTAAAGAACGGGATATTGATTTGGCCAAAAACTGGCGGTTAGTAACAAGACAGGCGTTTATCCCCCTGTTTGACCAAGGCTGGATTGTTGTTGGCTTTCGCCGGTTGCCGGGGGTACCGGTAAATGAATATATCCTGGTCAAGCAGGAAGCAGTAGACTTGCCGAAACCGCCCTGGACGAAAAGATAAGAAAGAATGGGATGATAAACATGCAGTTAGCTTCTATAACCTTAAGAGCTATGCGGATGCGTATGAAAGCACCGTTTACCACAAGCTTTGGAACAGAATGGGATAAAGATTTTATTCTGGTGGAAGTAAGAGGTACGGAGGGGTGCTCGGGCTGGGGCGAGGCGGTAGCCATGAAGGCGCCGCTCTATAATGAAGAAACGGTAGGCACAGTATGGTTAATGCTGAAAGACGTTCTTATCCCTTTGCTATGGCAGCAGCCGCTGGGGCATCCCCGGGAAGTGGCAGGCCGCTTCCGCCACATCCGGCGCAATTATATGGCTAAGGCAGCTCTCGAAGGCGCCTTATGGGATCTGTATGCTGTGAAAGAAAATATTCCGTTGTACCGGGCATTAGGCGGACAGCGGACCCAAATTGATGTAGGCATCAGTTTGGGGATTGAAAGCTCGCCGGATCAGTTGCTGGCGCAAGTGGAAAAACATGTTGCCAGGGGTTATAAACGAATAAAAATTAAGATTAAACCAGGCTGGGATGTTGATATTGTAGCAGCTGTAAGACGGCGTTTTCCGGCTATCCAGCTAATGGCTGACGCCAATTCGGCCTACACCCTGGCTGATGCGGCCCGGCTGGCAGCTTTAGACGAATATAATTTAATGATGATTGAACAGCCTCTGGCCCATGATGATATCATTGACCATGCTGTTCTGCAAAAACAGTTAAAAACGCCAATTTGCCTTGACGAAAGCATTCATTCGGTGGAGGACGCCCGCAAAGCTCTGGCGTTAGACAGCGGACGGATTATTAATATTAAGATCGGCCGGGTCGGTGGTCTTACGGAAGCTAAGCTTATTCATGACTTGTGTGCAGCTAAAGGAGTGCCGGTATGGTGCGGCGGTATGCTGGAAGCCGGGATCGGGCGGGCTCATAATATTGCCATCACAACGTTAGCCGGCTTCACTTTGCCAGGTGATACTGCGGCTTCCAGCCGGTACTGGGAAGAAGATTTGATTGAGCCGGAGGTGTCTGTCCAGGATGGCGTCATTCAGGTACCGGACCGTCCTGGCATTGGCTATACCGTACGCCGGGAGCAGTTAGATAAATTTACCCTGTATAGTGAAACCTTCCGGCCGGCTTTTTAACAAAATACGAATCTGCGCAGTACTGCCGTTATTCCGGGAGAGAGAACATTTAATTTGTGCCGGGGGGACAATTAATGCTGGATATGAAAGCTAACGTTATGGAACACTTTGCAATTCTACACCGATTACCGGAACTGGGTTTTGAAGAAAACCGCACAGCCGCATATCTGGCGGAAAAATTGCGACAGGCAGGCTATCAGGTTACCGAACAAATCGGCGGGACAGGTTTAACAGGTATGCTAACCGGCCCGGAGCCCGGGCCTGCAGTAGCCGTCCGGGCCGATATGGATGCGCTGGCGCATTGGGTGAACGGCCAGCAAACAGCCATCCACTCCTGCGGACATGATGCCAACTCGGCTATGGTGCTTACTATGGCGCAAGCCATAGCTGCCCAGGGGATTGCCAAGGGCAAACTGAAAATACTATTTCAGCCTGCCGAAGAAATTTTGGGTGGAGCGCAAGCCATGATAACAGCCGGTGTGCTTGAGGATACCGATATACTCCTGGGGATTCACTTGCGTCCGGTGGAAGAAGCACGGCTTGGTCAGGCAATTCCGGCTCTTTTCCATGGCGCCAGCGCCATTATGGAGAGCGAGATCTGTGGTGCAGCCGCCCATGGCGCCAGACCTCATCTGGGGGTTAATGTTATCGATGCGGCTGCAGCGGTTGTGAATGCCATTAATGCCATTCATGTTAATCCAATGATTGCCGCTTCGGTTAAGGTCACTAAGCTCAAGGCCGGCGGGCAAGCCGTTAACGCTATTCCGGACAGGGCAGAATTGGCAATAGATCTTAGGACGGAGCGCAATGACATCATGGAGGAACTAATCAGTAAAACCAGGCGCGCTATAGAAGCGGCAGTAAACACTGTAGGAGCCACGGCGTCCACCAGGCTGCAAGGGCTGGTCCCGGCTGCGGAATATGATGCTTTCCTTATTGATCTGGCAAAAGAGTCTATCGCCGGGGTTTTAGGGGCCGAAGGGGTGCTCAGTTCTATCCGTACCCCGGGTGGGGAGGATTTTCATTTTTACAAGCAGTCTAAGCCTGCGCTCAAAACCTGCTATATAGGCCTGGGAGCCGATTTAAAACCAGGCTTGCATCATCCTGAGATGAATTTTAACAGAGCCGCCCTGCCTCAGGGGACAGCCATTCTCCTGCGAATGGTCAATAAGCTTTTGAATGGGGACTGATTTTTAGTGACACGGGCAGACAACAGAATCTGAGAATCCCGGCATGCTGGAACATTTTATTTTGCTCTTGGTCATAAATTGTAGCAGTAATCTAAATGCTGATGCATATACCGGCTAAGGCTGTCGCATGAAAATGACGTCCTGGTGTAAGGGGGGATGGCCATGCTTGCTAAAATGATTCATGTAAAACGCTGGCAGGCGGCTTTGCTGCTTTTTTTCTTCCTGGCCTGCGTTACTACGATAAATATTACCGGCGATGAGCGGCAGCGGGTAGTGCCTAATTCAACAGGCTCAGCCAATTATTATGAGATGACCCCCAATCCTAACTATGTGTCGCTTGGGGTCAAGGGTTATCAGCAAACAACCGGCTATACCTGTGGACCGGCTGTGGCCATGTCGCTGCTGCGGTGGTATAACCTACTTGGCGATCAGGATCTGAACCAGAATACGGAAATGACGATTGCCCGGGAAATGGGTACCGGTGACCTAACTGCCAGGCACCCGGGAACTTCCCCGCAGCAAATGGAAAAATGGTTGAAAAGCAACGGTTTTGAGGTGACTGTCGGTTATAACGGAACACTGGCAATGCTCCGGGAAAACCTGCATAATGGTATTCCCACTCTCGTTGAATGGATTGACTGGGGCGGCCATTGGGTTATTGTTACAGGTTATTACGTAGCTTCCGGAGCGCCGGAAGAAGGTCCGGATACCATTTTCTTCGCCGATCCGGCTGTACATTGGACCACTGTCAATAACCCGGACGGGATATCCTCTTTTAATGCCTGGCGGTTTAGGGATATGTGGTTTGATGCTCAATACCTTAATCCGGGGAAACTCGTAAGAAATGTATATATTGTGGCTGTGCCTAAGAAGAAAAAATAATGATCAGCAAGGGGCAAAACAGTTTTTAAAAATTCTATTTTTCTTATTTACTTAAATAGTGCCTGGCCGGACGCCAGTATATAATTAAGTCAGCAGCTATACTGGTGTTATATAAGAGGAGGAAAGCTATGACAAAGTTGGAAAAGGGCATGCTTGTAGTAGCAGACGTATCGGCCCCGTCAGGCTCACCGGCAAAAATAGTGTATGAAGGACCGGGTCAAGGCAATCAGTACGGCCAGACACTTTTTCATGTTTTTCTGGATGATATGTCCTATGGCGTTTTTTCTATGCGCGGCGAAATTGCAACCCTGGAGGACGCCCGGAAAAGATTAAGTTCGCCGAAATGTCAGGCGGAGCAGGAGACAGTAGCTGAATATGCCGTCCGCTATCAATGGCTTCACCTTGACGACAATGATCTTTACAATCTTGGCGACTAAAACCGGATAAAATCCTGCAAAGTATGAAAAATTGCGGGATTTTTTATTTATCCTACGACTAACCTGTATGAGGGGCACTAAATGGTGTCTCTTGTTTTTTTTAGACCATAAAATAAGAGGCTGTCTCAAGTTTTATTGAGACAGCCTCTTGCATTTGACAAGAAATTCACGGGCTAAAAGTACCATTAATAACTTCTGGCGGCAAGCCGCTTTTGCTGGAACCGGGCGACAACCGATAACGAATAATTAACGATAAAGTAGAGTCCGGCAATTGAGGCAAATATTGCAAATACCTGAGAGGTTGAGCCGTATTTGCCCATAATGATCATACCTTTGCCGGTTAAGTCCTCCACGCCGACGGCCCAGACAAAGGAGGTATCCTTGATTACTGTTGTAAACTGAGATAAAAGCGGCGGGATCATGTTTCGAAAAGCCTGCGGCAAAACAATATGGAGGAGAGTATGCCAGTAGGTGAAACCCTGAGAACGGGCAGCTTCCCATTGCCCTTTGTGGACTGAGTTTAGACCGCCCCGGATAATCTCAGCCATAACGGCTGACGTGAAAATCGTCATGGCGAGAATTCCGGAATTAACAGGCTGTAAATTAGTAGAGAATCTGGCAGCCAGGATAAAGAGCAATAGCGGGGTGTTGCGAATGGAGTCTATATAGAGTGTGGCGATTCTGCTATAGACCGGATGCCCGGAAAATTGAGCTACCCCGAATATTGTTCCGAATATCAGGCTGAGAACAATGGATACGCTGGCGATTTTTAAAGTAATGTAAAGCCCATCCAGCAGAAATAAGGCTATCTCCGGCTTGAGAAGATCCTGGATCATAGCGATACCTCCAGTTTCTTTTCCATCCGTCTGGCCAGCTTGGCCAGTGGATAGCAAAGAGCGAGATAGAGAAGACCTGTTATTACATAAGCAGGCCCGTAGTACAAATTGCTGCTGGACCAGGAATCGGCATGGTACATAAGATCGCCGCCGGCAACCATGGCTAAAACCGAAGTGTTTTTAATAAGACTGACAGACTGGTTGGTTATGGGCGGCAAGACAATCCGCTTGGCCTGCGGCAGTACAATGTAACGCATGGCCTGCCAGTAATTAAAACCCTGCGAATAAGCTGATTCGAGTTGTCCGCGCGGGACAGCCTGCAAGCCGGCCCTGATAGCTTCCGCTACATAAGCCCCATGATAAACGCCGATGCCCAGAATTCCGATTGACAGTACCGGGAGCATAATGCCCAGATGCGGCAAGCCATGGTATAAAAAAATGACCTGAATAACGAGGGGCGTATTTTGGATAAATTCGACATAAATCCGGTTGATGCTGCGAAACAATCGACCGGGGGCGGTACCCAGGATGCCGAACAGAATCCCGAGGGCTAAGGCCAGCATTAAGCCCAGTAGAGCTACTAGGATGGTTGTGGCAAAACCCTCGGCGAAGACGGTCCAATCCTGAAATAACGCCAGCCACTTAAACCCGGCGAAAGGTCCTGGCACTATTTAAGCCCCCATTTGGCAAGGAGTTTGTCAATTTCACCGGATTTTTTCATGTCGTTTAGTGTATCGTTTATTAATTTAGCTAAGGCAGTGTTGGATTTCTTGGTAGCTGCTCCGTATTGCTGGGGACTGTAACGGTCGGGAAGTATGACGGTGGAGTCATCCAAATAGCCGAAGAGGATTGCGGCGTCAACACTGAAGCAGTCTACGCGGCCGGAATCCAGAGCTGCTTTTACTTCAGCATAAGTGCCGAATTCCAGGAAATTAACTTTAATGCCAAGTTTGTCTGCTTCTTCCTGGATAGCTTTGCGGCTGGTGGAACTTTGTGCAACGCCGATTTTCTTACCGGCCAGATCTTTTAAGCTTTGAGCGCCGGAGGCTTTTTTAACTAATAAGGCTACGCCGTCGGTAAAGTACGGATCGGTGAAATTATAGCTGTTTTTCCGTTCTTCCGTAATAGTAAAGGTTGCCAGTACAAGGTCGACATCACCGTTGTCGAGCAAAGGCCCGCGTGTTTTGGCAACCGTGCCGGTCAGTTCAACTTTGTTTTCATCACCTACTATTTTTTTGGCGAGTGCTTTGACAAGATCAATCTCGAAGCCTTCAATATTGCCTGTCTTGGGGTCTTTAAAACCAAACTTGGGTACGTCTACTTTGATGCCGGCCTTCAGAACACCACGGTCTTTGATGGCTTTGATATCAGGCGGTGTTTCGTCTTTGGACGCCGCCGGCGCCGTTGAGGAACCGCCGCAGCCGGCAAGAAGTATACTGCAGACAAGTAATATTACCAGTGAGAGCAATGCGGGTTTTTTAGCAATTTTCATCTTTACTTTCCTCCGTTTCTTTATGTTGATTTCAATATTAATGTAAAATTCGGCTTAAAAATAATTTCGTCCGGTCATGATCAGGATTTACAAAAAAATGTTCGGGAGTACCCTGTTCCATGATCCGGCCTTCATCCATAAAAATCACTCGGTCGGCAACCCGGCGGGCGAAACCCATCTCGTGTGTTACCACAACCATCGTGATACCCTCATTGGCCAGGTCGACCATAACATCAAGAACTTCTTTGATCATTTCCGGGTCCAAGGCCGAAGTGGGTTCATCAAACAACATTATTTTCGGATGCATGTTTAATGCACGGGCGATGGCGACACGCTGCTGCTGACCGCCTGACAACTGGGACGGATAGGCTGCGGCCTTCTCTTTTAAGCCTACCCGGTCAAGAAAAGCCATGCCTGTTGTTTCGGCTTCTTCTTTTTTGACGCCTTTTAAGAGAATGGGAGCAAGTGTTAGGTTTTCCAGAACGGTTTTGTGTGGATAAAGATTGAACTGCTGAAAGACCATCGCTGCGGACTGGCGTATTTGGTTAACCGGCGATTTGGGAGCCGTAATGTCTACGCCGTCGACAATTACTTTACCGCTGTTTGGTTTTTCCAAAAGATTCATACAACGGATCATTGTACTTTTGCCAGAACCGCTGGGACCGATGACAACGAGTTTCTCGCCGGTCTTAACTGTTAAGTCAATGTCTTTTAGTACATGGTTGCTGCCGAAAGACTTATTTACTTTATCTAAGGTAATCAAGCAAACTCCTCCTCTCTTAAAAAAAAATAAAGACGCCAATCCACAGTGGGATTGAGCGTCTTTGCTCATCGTGACAATATTTATGCTTGATGATTTACTATTATATCTTCCATGCAGACAGAAAGCAAGCTAAATTTAGTTAAATGTATTATTTTATGCAGCCACCGGGGATTATTGTCTCTGACGCGGGTAATAGGCGGTTGGCGGTGAGCAATATCTGTTATTCTATCCTGGTATATGAGTTGAAAAATAACAGGGTTTCAGAAATCTTCTTGCTATGAAATATTTGCAAGTATTTATTATTAGAATCATTTTCCTTGCAGGTGTTTTTCCGCACCATGTCGAAGTAGTAAATAATCCCAAATAACCAATAATTACCGGAGGTGGATTGCATGTCTATTATGGATATAATCGAAAAAGGCAAAAAGCAGCGTAAGCAGAAAGAACGGAAAAAAACTTTGCAAAATGCAGCGATTGGCGCCGCCATTGGTGTGACTGTCGGAGCAGCCGCCGGCGTACTATTGGCTCCTAAAGCAGGCAAGGAAACGCGGGCCGATATAACCCAAGCCGCTAAAGAACTGCCAGCCAAGGCAAAAGAAATTGTTGATAAAACCAAGGAGAAGGTTGAAGAGGCCAAAAAAGCAATCGCTGAAAAGACAAATGCCAATGTAGAAGCGGATGCCCAATAATAACGTTCTCACGGGAAAGACAGGGCGGCCGGGCAGAAATGCCCGGCCGCTGTTGATTAATGGTAATGAAAGAGGGGATAACTGTGTATATCTCACTATACGATCTGGGTTTGTTTATTTTATTTGCAGTACTTGTCACTTGTGGCATTTATCTGATCGCAGTTTTGCGGCGGGTATTATGCATGCTCAATCAGGCTCAGGGCATATTAAATGCCCATCAGGGGGATATTGGCAAAACTGTTTCAATGTTTCAGGAAACGCTTATCAATATCAATGCGCTTACCGTAACTTTACAGGAAGCCACAGCGCAGACTACCAGCGCAGTGAGGGCATTACCCAGTGAAATTACAGAGACGGTAGAAGACTTGCGGGAAAGTTTTGAGACATTTGCTCTTTATGCCCGGATTGCCGGCGAAGTTGTAAAATCGGTTTTTTCAAAGTAGATGCCGGCGCTAAAGGTATAGCCGGATAACGGGAAAGGGTTCCGGCTGTTGGCGTTGAATCTATTAAACAGCCAGTAATGAAAATATAGAAACAGAGGCGTTCTTTTATGCCAGTTGCTCCTGCGTCGCCAACAAAACCCACATTGCCTGCCGCACCGGTTTTGTCGCCTGCAGCCCAAAATGCGCCGCCTAATTCGACTGCGGCATCGCCTGCCGGTGCTTTACCAACAGCCGGTAAGGCTGTGAATCCGGAAGTGTCAGATGCTGTCAGGAAATTAGAGGGATTGGGACAGGCTTTCCAGGGAACAAAGGCTCCTGCCGGTTCCGGGGATAAGGCGGGAACTGCCGCCGCTACCGCTGGCCAGCTGACTAATAGCAGCCAGAATACATTGCCGGCTTCTTTATATTCGCCGGACGGGAGTTTAAGGCAGACTGCTGTTCCTGCCAAACCGCCGGCGACAGATACCAAGCCGGTCTTCCTGAGCTATTTCCCTTTTCTGGGGATATTGGTGGCAGTTATCATGATCTTCATAGGTTTACGCTTATTAAAAAAACAAACAAAAGAGCAGCGAACGCTTTTTAATAAAACAAAGAAAACATCTAGTAAGACTGCCAGGGAGGAAATTGATGTAGTCACTGCTCCTCAGGCAGCATCTTCTAAAGTAAAAAGCAATTTTGAAGTGCGCATTTAATGAGAAACCTGAAATTTCCTCATGTCAAATATCATCTATCCTTAGGGCTGTTTCCATAAGTTCGCTCCACCTTTGATTATTGGCGTCTTCCTGGCAGAACTGCAGGAACAGATCGGCGATTGCCATAGCGGCTTGCTGCTCGCGTATGGTTAAGCCGGCATTGGCTATAACCGCGGCGGCATTTCTGCCGGCCTCTGTTACCAAAGCCTGCCGCTTAGAGGGGAGTATACCGGCAAGGGCTGGAACTGATTGCGCTAATTCGATTTGTTTGGGGTTTATTTCCATATCGTAGAAGGCCTCCCACGCATTATTTTTATTACTGTCATTTTAACGTTAATTTGTTAGAATTTAGTTAGTTAAGACAAGTATGACTGCGGGAGGCTTGCAATGACGGTTCAGAAACAAGTGTTGCTGGTAGTTACCAGCTTTAAGCGGATTGATGAAGAGCATTCTACCGGACTGTGGCTAGAGGAGTTTGCCGTTCCATACCTTGCGCTTAGCGCGGCGGGATATGGAATAACGGTTGCCAGTCCGCAGGGAGGTATGGCGCCCGTTGATGCGGAAAGTACCAAAGAAACCATGCCGGTTGAGTGGCAGGCGACGTCAGGTGTTTTAAAAAATACCCGCCGTCTGGGCGATTTAGATTATCAAGAATACGCAGCGGTTATTTTACCCGGTGGACATGGACCGTTGTTTGATCTGGCTAAGGATAAACAAATGGCTCAATTGCTACGGCTTTTTGCCCGGGAGCGCAAACTTATCGGCGCTGTCTGCCATGGCCCGGCGGCATTGGTTAGCGCCACTTTAGCTGACGGCAGGCCTTTAGTTGCCGGCAGGCAAGTTACCGCTTTCAGCAATGAGGAAGAACAAATGACCCATCTTAGCAGTGTAGTTCCATTTTTGTTAGAGTCTAAGCTTAAGGAGCTGGGCGCCCGGTTTGTCAAGAAGCAACCGTGGATGACGCATGTGGTTATAGACGGTAATCTGGTTACCGGGCAGAACCGGCAGTCGAGCGGCCAGTTTTCTGAAGTCATAGTCAATATGTTAGCCGGTCAAGGGGGCTAACATTCACATAATAACTGCCGGGAAATAGTATTGTGTATAGAGCTGCTTTCTTAGCGGCTTTTTAATTTTACTGCATAAATGAACCTAGCGACCCGCAACAACCGGCGTATCTTTGGTAAGGATAGCTTGTTGCCATGTCCCTCTTTAGTGGTTCTGGTATAATCAAATTGTAGTAACGCTATTTTTGTAACTTCCATTAGCTGATGGGCGGTTATGGTAAAGACCTGTTGAGAAGGAGTGAGCTAAAGAAATTATGAACTGTATTTTCTTTGATACTATTGGCCTGGATATGCAAGCCCTGGTTACCAGTGCCCAACCCCAGGAGATTCAAGTCGTGTTCTGGAGTGAATTAAATGAGAAAGAGCAGGCGACGGCCTTGCGCAACGCAGATGCCTTCATGGTTGCGACTTACCCAATAACGGCTCAATTATTGAAGCAGGCGCCTAAGGTAAAAATTGTACAAAAAATGGGTGTCGGTGTTGATAATATCGACAGTAAAGCGGCTGCGGCGCTTGGCATTGCGGTAGGGAATGTTCCCGGCGGCAATGCAAACGGTGTGGCCGAACTGACAATTGCTTTGATTTTGAATCTCTATCGTCATATATGCGCTTTAAACCAAGCTACAAAAAATTGTGAATGGCAAATGTGGAAATATCGTTCCTGTTCATATGAAATCAAAGGAAAAACTCACGGAGTTATTGGCTTTGGTTATACAGGCCGGGAAACAGCCCGGTTATCGCGGGCTTTTGGCAGTTCTATCTTGTATTCCAGTACCCGTCAGGCTGCGGCAGACGTTGAAAAACAATTAGGGGCCCGGTATGTTCCGCTTGATGAATTATTACGTGAAGCGGATATTGTTAGTATCCATGTTCCGCTGCTGTCTCAGACTGTGAATCTGATTGACAAAGACAAGCTGGCGCTTATGAAGGATAGCGCCATCCTCGTTAATGTCTCCCGCGGGAATATTGTCAATGAAGCTGATTTGTATCAAGCCTTAGTGAACAGATCTTTGTTCGGAGTGGCTCTGGATGTATGGTCGCAGGAACCGGTCAATGCCGGCCATCCTTTGTTATCCTTGGATAATGTGATTGCACTGCCCCATGTGGGCGGTGGCACTGTGGATGCGGCAATTAATATCTACCAATATTCTTTTGCTAATATGCTGGCATGCTTTAGGGGGCAGCAATTTCACGCGCTTTAAATAATGCAATTTTATCCGGCGACTAATCCGCTGGGAGCTATACCCCTACAGGTAAGGCGACGGCTAAGTCCCTGGATAAGGGCGACTTTGCCGGGGAAGGCAGGGGCGTGTTTTAGAACGGTTCGACCCCAGGAAAATCTTAGCAGGCAAGGAGTAAGTGTGATGCTGACGGATATTATTGTGCGCAAAGCCCGGACGGAGGATATTGGCTCTATGGTGGAGCTTATTGCAATTGTTTTTTCCGTTGAGGAAGATTTTGCAGTCGATATCGCCAAACAGCGGCGAGGTCTGGAGCTGATACTGGATGATCCCGCCAGCCGGTGTTTACTGGTGGCAGAATTTCAGCAGAAAGTGATCGGTATGTGTTCTGCGCAGTTATTGGTATCAACAGCCGAGGGCGGCTGGAAGGCTTTGGTGGAAGATGTTGTCGTTGCCAAAGAATTTCAGGGCTGGGGAATTGGCAGACAAATGCTTGCAGTCCTGGAAAAGTGGGCGTTAGATCAGGGGATAAAACGCCTGGATTTGTTGGCTGATCGCGACAATATGAACGGACTTGAGTTTTATGCCAAAGTTGGCTGGCGGAAAACCAACTTAATAGCCTTACAGAAAAAAGTAGGCAGTAACAGTAAGTGAGCTTTTTAGCCGACGACTTAGCTTCAGATGGGGTTAAACTCCGCCTGAAGCCTTATTAAGAAACTACTTCGGCGATCATTATGCCAAGCCTTAGGCTAGCGCTCTTTGCAGGAAATCACTTTTACATGCCGAAATGTTAAAGTCATATAGTTCGCAGAGACTGGCGATAAAGGAGAACTGAGCATGCCAATAAAGATACCTAATAACTTACCAGCCGTGAACATACTGGAAAAAGAAAATATATTTACGATGGACGAGACTCGTGCCTATTCCCAGGATATACGCCCGCTGCGCATAGTGCTTTTAAATCTGATGCCAACTAAAATTGTTACAGAGACGCAGCTGCTCCGGCTGCTTGGCAATTCGCCGCTGCAGGTGGAAGTTGACTTCATGTATACGGCGACATACGAACCAAAGAATACACCGCATGAGCATTTGGTTAAATTTTACGAGACTTTTTCTGAAGTAAAAAACCGTAAATATGACGGTATGATTATAACCGGGGCGCCGGTAGAGCAGCTTCCCTTCGAAGAGGTTGAATACTGGCCTGAACTTTGCGAAATTATGGACTGGAGCAGACGGAATGTATATTCGACGCTCCATATCTGCTGGGGAGCGCAGGCCGCCTTATATTATTACTATGGTATTCCCAAATATAATTTACCGGCGAAAATGTTCGGAGTCTTTCCTCACAAGGTAAATATGAAAGATAAAATGCTGTTTCGCGGTTTTGATGATATTTTTTATGTTCCTCACTCCCGGCATACTGAGGTGCGGCGGAAAGATATTGAAAAGGCATCGCGCTTATCGATCCTTTCCGAATCCGAGGAAGCCGGCATTTACGCGGTAGTTGACAAAAAATACCGGCATTTATTCATCACCGGCCATTCCGAATATGATCCGCTGACACTGAAAGCCGAATACGACCGGGATGTTGCGTTGGGGCTGCCAATCAATATACCGGCAAATTACTACCCCGGTGACAACCCGCAGCAAATGCCTGTGGTCCGCTGGCGCAGCGCCGCCAATTTGCTGTTTTCCAACTGGTTAAACTACTACGTTTATCAAGGAACTCCGTTTGACCTGGATAAGTTAAACGATTTGGATGATTTGAGCGGTCTATGCGGCGAGGGCATTTAAAGTGTTATAATTTGAGGCTATACTGATAAAACCCACGGATTCCGTGGGTTTTTCTATTGGGTATATACTTGTAATCCTGCTATGACTAATCTGCGGCAATAGTTGTTTAACACAATTTTTCCAGATATTTTAAGTATTTTTCACAAATCCCGATATATATATTAGTAGAACTGATAGGCAACATGCTTGTCGTAGGAGGGGAGGGTTCTATGCAACGAGTAACATTGGACGAAATTAAGCCTGGCATGTACCTGTCAAAACCGCTTATTGCTGCTGATGGTACGGTACTACTTCATGAAGGTATCGAGATGAAAGAGCGGTATATCCAATATCTTCGCAAGAAGGGTATCACGTCGCTGTTCATCGGAAAACCGGAAATTCAAGATACAGATGAAATTAAAGAGCAATTCTATGATGCGGAGCACCGGCAGGAAGCCATGGCGGCTGCGCTCGAGATTATTAGTGATTTTCAGGTGGGTAAAGGAATTCACCTGGATGGTGTTAAAAGCATTGTTAGCGACCTGATTGAGCAACTCGGACAGAAGCCGGAAAACATGATTCATCTGTTAGATATACGCCGTAAAGAAGAGTATATGTTTTCTCACGCCGTCAATACCTGCATCTTATCGGTTATGACCGGCATTGCTCTGGGATATGATGCTAATCAACTGGAGGAACTGGGGATTGCCGCTATATTGCATGATATAGGGAAGACCAAGTTTTCCCGAAAATTGGCTATGCAGTTTCCCGACTATTTGACAAGAATCGAAAGAGAAGAGTATAAACGGCACCCGTTTTACTCGTTAGAAATTCTGCGGGAAAATCCTACTCTTTCCGTGAACATTGTAAATGCATGCTTTCAGCATCATGAACGATGGAATGGCAGCGGTTATCCCATGGGACTAAAGGGAGATACTATTTCGGCTTATGCGCAGATAATCAGTATTGCCGATGCGTATGATCGCTTAATTGCCGGCATGCCGCACCGCCGGCCGACGCCGATTTATTATGCAGTGGCCATTCTAAACAAAGCTTCCGGAGAGTATTTTAATCCGGCGCTTGTCGAAGTGTTTACTCAGAATGTTGCTATTTATCCTTTGGGTAAAACGGTACAGTTGAGTAACAGGCAAAGCGGTTTGATCCTGGGGGTTGGGGTAAAGAACAGGACAATTCCGGTTGTTCGTATAACTTCCAGTCAGGATACCAGCCAGATGAATCAGCTTGTTGAGCTAGACCTGGCGAAGAATCCCGGGCTTTTTGTCGTAGATTTTGAAGAAATATATGCGAATTATGCCCAGGCTTACTCAGATCAGGCTACTATTTTTCATCCCAAAGAGGAAAGTGAGCCGTACGCAGCTCAGGCCTGACTTGGACGCCGTGTATTGAAAGAGACCTGAAAATTTTAAATGCCTGGAATTGTACCGGAGAATTCCGGCCGCAATTCCAGGCATTTTTTACATTATCAAAAAGCAGACTCCCTTTCTGATAATAAGTAAGAACGACTAAGTTTCTGCCGCGACGCGCCCGGATGGCGCTAGTTCCGATTGCGCCATGGATGGCATAGCAATTCGGCCGTCTTGCCGGAACTTGGCACAAACCCAGTCTTTTCTTACCCTGATTCAAACTTGCTGTGGATTAGTTCCGGTGTTTATCATGCCGGGGATGTTCTAAATGCTATTAAAGACGTTTTAGTTATGTAAGTACAAATTACGTACATCCTTGGACATAAATTAACAAATTCGTGTTTAGGCCGCTGGTGGCGGAATAATAACATAGCCGTGAATATTTTATTACAAAATCGGGAACAAAGCTTCGTTGTTCGCCAGGATCTATTGTTTTAACTTCACCGTTTATTTCCCAATGATCTCCATCCGGGCTGATCTGTAAAAAAGCAATCGCCGGCGCTGAACCGGTATTGACTACTATATAGGTATAATTGAAAACCAGCGTGTCTAGCGGGTCGGTATATGTCTCAATGCTGCGCGTAGTTACCGGCAGTGTAATCTCCAGGGTCTGACAGCATGAACTGTTAATAGAGGCTGGGTGATACTCTATTTGAAGATAAGGCTGAAATCCGGCATGGGGACTGTTGCGGCTCGCGAAAATAACTTTGCCGGGTATACCTTCATTAGCCATCTTTAATAGAATTCCCCAGTTGGTCTCAAGGCCATAGTACCATTTTTGGACCAGGTCGGTCAGTTCAATGGATACTAAGTCATTATGCCGGCCGGGAAGAGTTTTACAGGACGCCGGGGTGCAGTTAATCAGGGGCTGATGTCGAAAGGATACCGATTTTTCACACCATTTTGAGAGGATTTGATGAACAGCGATGTTTTTGGCAAAGCAGGGGGGGGTATTCTTTCTTAAGTATAAATTTAATGTAGCGTCGAGAATTTTTAGGTGTGGCGGCAATGGTGACAAATCGAATTGAAGGAGGGATCTAAAAAGATTATGACGGTTTTTCCCGAGCGGGAGGCTTTTTCTTAGACAACTGCAGGCAAGTGGTGCTTGCTTTACAAATGTACTTTTGTTTGGTGGTGCGATAATTGTAAATCCCATAAGTAATCCCTCCCTGTCATTAACATATGCAGGGAGGGTTCTTTTTGGCTACATAGATTCTAAAGCAGCAATTTTACCAGTTATTCGTTCTATTTCCTGCGGTATCTTTGTTTAGGCTTAGAACGGATTATGTTGCCTGTGCTGGCTTTAACTATGGCCCTGGTAGTAAAAGTTTAGAGTAATGGCGGAAGCTCCGCTAATGGCGCGATAATTCACCCGGGCATACCGCATGTGCGCACTGGAGAAAAACGGATACACCGTATTTGGCGATAAAGTTTCTGTTGAGTCGACGTAATAGACAGCGCCATCCGGGCTGACTTGTAGTTGAACCTCTGCATTTCCCGCACTTGTTGCATCATTGACAACGCCAATTGTCCAGACATTTAGATCCAGTACATCCCAAAGGGTTGAAGGTACAAAGGACGTATTGCTGAACTCGGATACTGACAGTGGGGTATTGGTTGTGGATGTTGTTGTCGTAATAATATTGCCGACCGTGACGGTACCGGCCACTGTGACATCGCCGGTGACATTGACGGTATTGCCGACCGTGACGGTACCGGCCACTGTGACATCGCCGGTGACATTGACGGTATTGCCGACCGTGACGGTACCGGCTACTGTGACATCGCCGGTGACGCTGACGGTATTGCCGACCGTGACGGTACCGGCTACTGTGACATCGCCGGTGACGCTGACGGTATTGCCGACCGTGACGGTACCGGCTACTGTGACATCGCCGGTGACGCTGACGGTATTGCCGACCGTGACGGTACCGGCTACTGTGACATCGCCGGTGACGCTGACGGTATTGCCGACCGTGACGGTACCGGCTACTGTGACATCGCCGGTGACATTGACGGTATTGCCGACCGTGACGGTACCGGCCACTGTGACATCGCCGGTGACATTGACGGTATTGCCGACCGTGACGGTACCGGCTATTGTGACATCGCCAATGACATTGACGGTATTGCCGACCGTAACGGTACCGGCTACTGTGACATCGCCGGTGACGCTGACGGTATTGCCGACCGTGACGGTACCGGCTACTGTGACATCGCCGGTGACATTGACGGTATTGCCGACGGTGACGGTACCGGCTACTGTGACATCGCCGGTGACGCTGACGGTATTGCCGACGGTGACGGTACCGGCTACTGTGACATCGCCGGTGACGCTGACGGTATTGCCGACGGTGACGGTACCGGCTACTGTGACATCGCCGGTGACGCTGACGGTATTGCCGACGGTGACGGTACCGGCTACTGTGACATCGCCGGTGACGCTGACGGTATTGCCGACCGTGACGGTACCGGCTACTGTGACATCGCCAGTGACATTGACGGTATTGCCGATAGTGACATTACCGTCAATCTGAAGAATACCGGTAGCATTATCTTGGGCAAGTGGCAGGTTTTGATTTCCATAAACCTTTATCCGCGCCTGGTCGGCCACATCCTGGAAAATTTTGAAGTTAGGCATTTTAGCTTCTCCTTGTCAGCTATTCGAGGCACAACCAGCCGGCGACTAACCCGCTCAAGGACTCTTGCTTTCCCGTGCTCTATTTTTTAGTGGGAGTAAAGAAATGACAGGTCCTCAGAGAAGGACGGCTAAGCTTCAGCTATACCCTATCTGAAGCTAATTTCTGTTATGTCTCGCTTCTACATAATATGGTTACTAAGTACTAATTGTTACCGTTGAATTCTTTAGCCAGCTATATATTTCAGAGTAAAGAAAATTTGCGGACGCCGGCGGCTGGGGCCTTGACAACGATCCACCACCGGCGCTTGACAGCCGCTTTGGGCAACACACCGCCCGCCTGCCAAACTCTTAAGGCGTTGCGATCGTTTTTGCCTGTTTCACCGATGCCAGGGGCGGCTTATAAGCACCACATCTTACGTTCTCATATACTGTATTAAAGTGAATTTATAGCGGGGTAGCGGCATGGATATAAGTTTGTGTATGATTGTGAAAAATGAAAGCGGGAATTTGCGCCGGTGTCTCCAGAGTGCAGTGGGCGTCGTGGATGAAATCATCATAGTGGACACAGGTTCAACCGATGAAACTTGTGAAATTGCCTGGAATTTCGGAGCGCAGGTAGAGTATTTCGACTGGAATGGGAGTTTTAGTGATGCGCGAAACTGCTCGCTGGCAAAGGCGCAGGGAGAGTGGATTCTATTCCTGGATGCCGATGAGGAACTGGCGCCGTCAAGCGCCGGCGTTTTACGGCGGATTATAAAGGATACAAGTATCAGCGGTTATTCCTTGCGTATTGAAAATTATACAGGTGATGACGGGGCGCCGGAAATGTATCCTGACCTGGTGTTCCGTTTATTTAGAAACCGCCCGGAGCACCGGTTCCAGGGGGCAATACATGAGCAAATTGCCAGTGCCATCCGCCTTAATGCCCCTGAAGCTAAATTCGGTTTGGCGGAAGATTTAGTCATCAGGCATTATGGCTATTTGAACCGGCAGATTGCGGAAAAGGATAAGAAAATGCGGAATTTGCGTATGGTTGAAGCAGAGTTAAAAAAGAATCCGGCTGACAAACTGCTCCGCTACCATTATGGAGTAGAGCTTTACGGAATCGGCAACAACCGGCAGGCCGCACTGGAGTTTATTGAAGCTGCGAACGGAATAGACTGCAATACTGTGTATTTGCCGAAATTAATGCGCTATCTGGTACTTTGTTATTATGGCGACAAAGACTATGACGCTGCTTTGAAAATCATTGAACAGGGATTGGGGTGGTTTCCCGCTTATGCCGACTTACACTATTACCAGGGTTTGCTATATTATGAGCAGCAGGAATATGGCTTGGCCTATACCGCTTTCGAGAGAGCGGTGGCGACACCGCCGCAACCCTCGCATTTCGCTACTTTAAGCGGCTTGCGAGGCTTCCGGGCGCACTATTACTTAGGTTTAATTGCTGAATTATTCTGCAATCTGGAAGCGGCTTTGCGTCATTACCTTAATAGCTTGCGGGATAATGCCGGTTTCATTGCGCCCCTTGAATGCATCTGTCGCATACTTAAGCCGCAGGAGGATCCTGCGTATGCCAGACAGGCTTTAGAATCCGTGTGCGAATTCAGCACTGCAGAGGCTAAGGTTTGTATAGCCGAATTATTAATAAACCAGTCTGCCTATGATTTAGCGTATCAATATTTTTCTTCGGCTACAAAAAATACATCAGCGACATCGGCAGTGGAAATAAAAAAAGCAATTTGCCTGATGCAGCTGCGGCAATTTTCCACAGCGATGACTTTACTTGACAGTATTCCTGCGACCGACTCGTTATACCGGGCTGCTATGTTTAACAAAATAGTATGCTATTGGCTGCAGGGGTGCCAGCGGGAAGTGAGGCATTATGCGGAAGCTATCCTGGCCTTAGCTTTAAATGAAGACAGTGCCGGCATGGTCAATATTCTGAAAAACAATCTTGGCGAACGAAGTTTTCCCAAAGTTGTTTTAGGCAAAGAAGGTTTGTTTATCTTAATAGATGTATTTAGGAGAACGGTAGCCTTAGGCGAATGGGAACGGGCGATAACGCTGCTGGACGGAATAAGACCGGAATGCTTGCAGGAACTAGACCTGGCGGTCGGAGAGATATGTTGGCAGTATGGAAATATGAATCTAGCGGAGCAGTATTTAAATCGCCACATTAATAAAAATCCGCTTTCCGATGCGGCTTATTACCTGTTGGCGCAGGTAAAAGAACAGCAAGGATTGTATGTAGACGCGCATTATTGTTATCGCCAGGCGATAAGTCTGGCGCCTAAGAACCCCCAAAGTTATGTGCATTTAGCGCAATTATATGAAAAAATGCGCCAGGATATTGTAAAGCAAACCATGGAAAAGTATCAAGGGGCTGCTGCTTTACGCTTCTTGCAGGAGGAGGTTGAGGCCAAGCATGTCACCAACCATCACTCTGGCGATGATTGTGCGCAATGAAGCAAAAAACCTGGCCTGTTGTCTGGAGAGCGTTAAAACTGACGTAGACGAAATAATCATTGTGGACACAGGTTCAACTGATCAAACAAGAGAAATCGCCGCCAGGTATACTGACAAAATATATCATTATACCTGGAACGGGGATTTCAGCGCAGCGCGTAATTTTGCTATCGGTAAAAGCTCCGGCGAGTGGATATTGAGCCTGGATGCCGATGAATTCCTGGACAGCGGCTGCGGGAGCTTACGGGATTGCATTGCAGACAACGACTTGGCCGAATTTGTTTTTTTACCGCTTCGCTATATGCATGCCGAACAGAATATTTTTACCTATGATCAATTTCTGATTTTGCGTTTGTTTCGCAATCTTCCCCAATACCGTTTTGCCGGAGCTATCCATGAGCAGCTGATAATTCCCTGTGCAGAAACAAAACGGGTTGCCCGGTATCCGGTTATCTGGCATCAAGCTACTCCGTTGACAGAGCGCAACAAAAAGCGCAACCGTAATGTGCGCCTGCTCAAAAAAGCCTGTGCAAATGAACCGGATAACCTCTATCTTAAGTATTACCTGGGAATAGAATGGCTGGGGTTTGGGAAGATTGCAGACGCATTGCCGCTGTTTAAAGCTGTTTGTGACGGCTTGCCGGCGGAACATGTTCTGTTCCGCGCACCCGCGGTAAGTCATTATGTTTTGTGCCTGCGGCACGAAGACAGGCCGGATGAAGCCCTGGCTGTGTGCATTAAAGAATGCAAGCAGTATTCAGAGTACACCGATCTTTTTTTTGATGCCGGGTCAATACTCGCAGAGCAGGGGGAATATCAACAGGCCATTAGCTGGTTTAACACAGCTGTGGCAAAAGGAAAACCGCCGCTGGAATTTGTTCATACCCACGGTGTGGAAAGTTTCTTGGCCTATGATCATTTGGGGCATTGCCATGAGGCAAGCGGGGATGTAAAAAGTGCAGAGTATTACTATCGACAGGCATTTCAATCAAATAATGAGTATACAGATTGTCTTTTACACCTGTTTTTTTTACAGTTTAATTATCTTGATCCGGACCAGCTGTACAATTATTTCCGCGAGTTGGGCTGTTACCGGAGTGGACGGCAAACTCAGTTTCTCGGGGCATTATTTCTGATGGCAGGCTTGCCGGCGTGGGCTGCGGCCTGTTACGAGGAATTTCCCGATCCCGGCATTTCGTCTGGTAGAATCAAAAGTATGGTGTTTGGCGGAGAATTCTCCAAGGCGGCCGTTATGCTGAATATCGCCAGGCAGAAGCAGGTTCCTCTATCTTTTGAAGCTGAATTGTATGAAATGGTAGCTGCTATGCTGGCGGAGGAATATACACATGCTCATAAGCTGGCTTTAACTATGTGGCGAACGCCCGCAAAGCGCAGTGCTGCTCTGGCCGTATTGCTGTTGTTGTCTAAATGCACAGCTGTGATTGGTACTGTTAAGCCGGAAGAACACCGCGAACCCGAAATAGCGCAAACCTTATTGGTAATTTTAGATGGTTGCTTGTTGTTCCGGGAAAAAGACAACGGCGCATCGCGGTTGGTTTACACCCGGTATGTGAACTTGGCGGAGAAAACCCTACAAGCGTTAATGACAATGACAGCCGCTGGTTGTATGGTTTTGTCCCCCTACCTAAAACAAAAGAGTCAGCAAGTTTATAGATTGCTGACTACTAAGCTGAAAGCTGACGCGGTTGGGTGCTTCTATCATGAAGAATGATTTGAAAATAAGTTTGTGTATGATTTGTAAAAATGAAGAAGAGCAGCTCCAGGCTTGTCTTCGCAGTGTCAAGCACCTGACTCACGAGATTATTATTGTTGATACCGGTTCCGAGGACAAAACCGTCAGCTTAGCCCGCGCTGAAGGGGCCGTTGTTTACGAGTATCCCTGGAATGATAATTTTGCTGAGGCGAGAAACTTTGGATTAGACCAGGCTAAAGGCCAGTGGATTTTAGTACTGGATGCCGACGAAGTGCTGCTCAATGCTGAACGGGACTATATCAGCAGCATTCTGCAGGAACCCGGCAAAGAAGGCTACTTTTTAACCATTCACAGCTATGTCGGCCAGGGTGAGGAGATGATCGAAGACCAGGTTGTCCGTTTGTTTAAAAATAATCCCGTATACCGGTTCCGAGGAGCTATTCATGAGCAAATTGCCGGCAGTATTCAGGAGTATAATCAGGGTGCAGGGTTAGGGATTGCTGCAGACGTAACAATTTCCCACTGCGGCTATTTAAATACAGTAAAAGCTGCAAAGAACAAGCATGTCCGCAATGTTACAGTAATAAAAAAAGCTTTAAAGGATAATCCTGATGATCCGCTGCTCTTATACAGTCTGGGAATTGAACATCTGCAAGTCGGTGAGCTGGCAGCTAGCGTCGAACAACTCGAGTATGCCTTGCGTTTCCTCTATGGCAGTGAAGGGTATTTTTCAAATGTTCTTACTATGCTGGGCACTGGTTACCTGCGCCTGAATGAAAAAGCGAAATTAGCCGCTTTGTTGCAAGAGGCCCTCCGGATGCTGCCTGAGAATGCGGACTTGCATCTTCTAAAAGGCATGCTGGCCTTTGCTAATGCTGAATATGAGCTGGTAATAGAGGAATTACAGTCAATAACCGGGACCCAAAGCGATATTCTGCCGGAATACAGCATTTGTAAGCTGTTGGGAGATGCCTGCAGAATAACCGGGCGGTATCGTGAAGCCGATCAGGCTTACGCAAAGATGCTAGTTTTGATCTCAAATTATAAGCCTGTATGAAATCCAGCACACCGCCCACCTGCAAAACTTTAAAGCGTTATATCGCTTTTTCTCATTTCGGGCAACTGCTGCTATAGTTTAGTCGAGTACAAACACAGTCACGGTTTTGCGGCCAAATTGCAAGGCTTCTTTGCGGGTTTCGTAAGCTAAGTCGATTCGGGTTCCTTTGATGGCACGGCCGATATCATCGGCGACTGCATAGCCATAACCTTCGATGTATAGCCTGGTTCCCAACGGAATTATTTTAGGATCAACTGCCACCAGCCCCGTACGCAGCGGGTGTTCCCGTTTGGTCAATTTGCCGCAGCCCGGGTCTTGCGAGGTATAGGCCGTGGCTTGCATTGACAGCTTTTTGCGATATGAATTTGGTTTAAGGCGGGCTTCCCTGGTAAGTATCTCCGCTAGCTTTTTGTCGTATTTACCTGTCGGGGCAAGTTTGAAAGTTCGTTGAGCCCGGGTAATGGCGTCTTTGGTAGTGCTGTCCAAAACACCGGTCATTGCGCCCGGATAAAATCCGGTATTGGCCAACAATTGCTGTAGGTGCTTAAGATTGGTGTCGGCGGCTGCGTTAGACTGCTTTGACGTGCTTGTCCTTGTCGAATCCGGCCGGGGATATGTCGGTTTTTTTTTCGCGTCGGCTTCTGTCGCCATACCTAGCATCACGGTGCAAGTTAGAACTAGTGCAAGAATCCGGGTGCGCCAGTTTTTTCGCATGTATTTATCCTCCGTCTTTGTCATGGTTAATTGCCTTTTCGCAGGCAGATCACTTTATTCTAATAGCAATTGTATACCATGACTATAGACCCAGGAAATAGTACTTATGTCCTGATTTACGTTACTTTGCTGGCTGTTTTGCCTTCTTATAGTTATAATAAGAATATTAGTGAAAAAATACCATTTTTGCGGATTGTTGACACTAATTAGGTAAAAAAGGATTATCTCTTGATTATCTGACAGGTGGTGGTTTCATGGAGGAGACATTGCTTCCCACTGTGCAAAACGGGCGTTATGAAATTAGTGCGAATGATAGTGGTGTGTATTTGAGTGTGTGGGGGCCGTCCACCGGCGGCTTACCGGTTTCCAAAACAGCCATCATTCAGGACTTAGCCAATCGAAATTGTAGCAACTTTGAAAGTGATTTCATTTCTGTGGTGATCCGCGAAGCCATGGGCACGCCTGTGCAGATAGTAAATTCATTGCCAGCGGTGGATGGCAGATATCAAATTACTGCCAACGACTGCGGGGTTTACCTTAGCGTATGGGGGCCGGCCAATGGTGGATCAGCCGTCGCTAAGAGCGCTATTGTGAAAAATTTGGCAGAACGTCATTGCACAGAATTCGAAAGCGATTTTATTTCCGTGGTAATTCGGGAAGCGGTCGGCGCACCGGTGCAAATTGTAAATACGCTGCCAAAAGCAGACGGCAGATATGAAATATATGCCAATGACACCGGTGTATATCTAAGTGTGTGGGGACCGGGACATGGCGGCTGGCCGGTAGCAAAAGCCACGATTATCCACGATTTGACTAAACGGAATTGTACTAATTTTGACAGTGATTTTATTTCTGTAGTAATTCGTGAAGCTGTGGGTAAACCGGTACTCATCGTTAACTCAGCACCGGCGGCTCCTGCCGTACCTTCTATCCGGGTTAAGGTCGGGCTTGACCGTATGGAGGCGCGCTTAACTATACAGATGCCGAAAGATCAGGATGTTCCCCCGGTAACCAAAGAACAGCTGTTAGATGAACTAAAGTCTGCCGGGATTGTCTTTGGTATTAATGACGAGGTACTTGATAACATAATACAGGCAGGCAGCGCCACCAATGCTGTTTGTGCTCGCGGGATTGCCTCTTGTGATGGTGAGCCTGCCTGCTTAAAATACTATATTGATCCTGACAGTCAGGGCCGCCCCGAGGAACTGGAAGACGGACGGGTTGACTTTAAAGAAACCAATAGTTTTCTCTGTGTTGAGGAAGGACAGCTGCTTGTGGAAAAAATTCCGGCGACAGCCGGAATACCGGGAACCGATGTGTATGGGCTGCCCATTCCTGCCAAACCTGGTAAAGATATTCGTCTGCCTGTGGGGAAAAATGTAATCAATGTGGATGATTGGCGGCTTTATGCAGCCATCAACGGACATTTGCAGATTTTTCTTGATAAACGCATTAATGTTATGCCGATCATTATTATCGACGGCGATGTTGATTATTCGACCGGTAACATTGATTTTAAGGGCAGCGTCATAGTACGGGGCTCAATACAACAGGATTTTGCCGTAAAAGCCGGCGGCAATGTTGAAGTTTGCGGAACCATCTCCGGCGGTATGGTAGAAGCCGCCAGCATCATTGTGCGCAAAGGGATCCAGGGTATGAAGCGCAGTGTAATCAAAGCGCGGGAACGTGTGGTAACGAATTTTATTGAGAATGCCACTGTGCATGCCGATGAGGATATCATCGTTAATGACGTTATTCTTAATAGTACAGTATTTGCCGGCAAGCGGGTGATTGTGGAAGGACGCCGAGGTCTGATACGCGGCGGGCGTGTGGCTGCCGGCGAGGTGATCCGGGCAACAACGATCGGTAATCCCTGTGGCGTTACCACTGAAATTGAAGTGGCTGTTGACTGGTTTCTTAAAGATGAGTTGAAGAATTTGCTTCAGAACATACAGAAAGCTGAAGTTACTTATGAAAGCCTGAAATTATCTATAAATCATATGCGTAATCAGGGCCTGGGCAATCTTAGCGGCGACAGACTGGAACGGTATAAAAAACAGGAGGCGGAGTATAAAACGTTACCGGATCGTCTGGAAGAGATGAAGCAGCGCGTCACCAATATTGAAAATCTCCTGAATACTATGAAAGCAGGCAGGATTCGCGTATGCAATTATATTCATCCCCGCACCAGAGTAGCCATTGGTAATTTGACCAAGAATATCAATGAGTCTCTGCAATTTATTTCTCTGTATGCTCTGGGGAGAGAGATAAAGTTTACATCTCTGCGGTAACAAAACCTCAACTTACACAGTAAGGGGCTGCTCAATGCCGGGTAGCCCTTATTTATTATTATCTTCTCCTCAGTTAAAGGTGACTATAGCTGTAACTTGAGCTGCTGTTACGTGCGAAATATGTTTCTCATAAGAGGAATTATCAACTTTTTATGGAATAACAGTAAAAAACTATCTTGGGAGGAACAAGGATGTCATTGACAAACAAGTTAGGCAAGACTTTTGTTTTTACCACCGAGCTGGGAGGCATAAATGGAACGGATATTGATGAGAGTATTGCTAGAGTCAGGGAATACTCCGGTTTGGACGCCATTAATATTCATGATTGCCCGAATGCCAGATTGCGGATGAATTCTGTAATGGCGGCCGCTGTTATTAACCGAGCTACCGGTATGGAAACGATACCGCATTTTACCTGTCGTGACAGGAGTTTGCTGGGAACTCAGGCCGACCTTCTGGGGGCGCATGCGCTGGGGATTCGCTACTTATTGCCGACAACGGGAGACGGTCCGCAGCACGGCCCTTATAATTCGTCAGGGGTGTACGATTATAATTCTGCCAGACTCATTGAAGTGATTAAAAGTTTCAATAAAGGTAAAGATGCCAACGGCGAAGATTTTAAAGGCCAAACTCTGTTCACCGTGGCTGCGACAGCCACGCCGGCGGCCGCCAACATGGAGGCTGAGCTGACGAATATACGAAAAAAAGTCACTGCCGGCACTGATTTTTTTCAGACCCAACCGGTTTACGACGCCACCCAAGCCAGGCGATTTCTCGATAAGGCCAAAGCGTTCGGCAAACCTGTATTATTAGGGGTGATGCCTTTAAAAAGTTTAAAAATGGCCGAGTTTGTCAATAAAAATGTCGCCGGTGTAACTGTTCCGGCCGACATTTTGGCGCAAATGGAGCAAGGCAAGAGTGGCTTTGAGGTAGCTTGTGAATTTATCAGGCAAGTCTACCGGCAAGTGGATGGTTTGCATATCTTCGGTATGGGGGATGTGGCGGTGACCAATCGCTTGGTTGCGTTTACCAAGGAATTATTGGAGCATTGAGGTTTGCCGGAAGCATTGGAACTGCCTTGTAACCGGAAAAACAATAAGTACGAAAAAATCATTAGGCTAGTGCTGCTCCTTCCGGCGGTGCGCTACCGGATTAGGGCTGACAAGCTACTAGCCTAATGATTTGAGAGTGGTATTCTGATCCGACAGTCTGATAATATAAAGAAAACACGGCTTGCGCAGAGCCTTTGGCGAAAGCGCAAGCCGATGTTGCCCTTATTCAGGAGAAAGTTATATACTTTCTCCTGAATAAAAAACCCTCTGCCAAAGGCAGAGGGTTAAAAATCTTAGTAGCGTTTGTTTTGGCTGAAGCAGTCGCGGCAGTAAACCGGACGATCACTGCTCGGACGGAAAGGAACCTGGGTTTGCACGCCACAAGCGGCACAGGTTACGTCATGCATTTCGCGCTGTTGATAGCTATCGCGGCCACCACGGTTGTTTTGTTGTTTGCGAGCTGAGCGGCAGCTAGGGCAACGGCCTGGCTCGTTGGTGAAACCTTTTTCAGCGAAGAAATCTTGCTCAGAAGCAGTAAATACGAAATCGGCGCCACAATCGCGGCAGGTTAAAGTTTTGTCTTGACTCATTAAATGGAATCCCCCTCAAATTTTGTACCAGCCAATAGTGAATGGGAATGACTCATCGCAACTTCCCTCACTAGACAGTTTGAGAAGGATAAATGACTAACCGCATTGGCGTATTTACTGGATTCTTTAACTATACTATACATTTCCTGAAAAGTAAAGCATTTTCATAAAATTATCTTAGATATAAAACTTGTTATGGGAAGACTGGCGGCGTGAAGGGAAGTAAATCGCGGATTTTATAGAAAGATGACGATTGTATGGGTAGAATTTTTTCATGTTTTCACCAAAAAGATGGAGGATTTTACACTGGAGTTGTGTAAATGTACATATGGGAAACCCGAATGTTTTTTTCGTCTTTCTTGTCCTGACAGAAAATAGTATTTTTTGTTGGATAAGGGCAACATTGGTTTCCACCTTTGCCAAAGGCCTGACGCAAGTTGTATATTTTTTATCAAAATTGAAAATTTCCGGTAAAGCTGATAAGCGTATTTATTACATTCTATTATTTTTCGTAGGATCAGGAGGCCCTGACATGAGGTTAGTTTTTACTAGAGATTTGATTCCCGGGATGCTGACAGGCGGGGAAGTAACTGATGTTGCAGGTGCAGTTAAACTACTGAAACAAGGTATTTGTCTAACCCAGTCGCAGATTACCAAGCTGCAGAACTGGGGAGTACCGTTTCTTTATCTTGACGACGGCACTGACTATGATAGAATAAAGTTTTCCGGCGTAGATATGATAAAGATTAATTTTGCAAAGGTTTATCAGGAGATCATGCATGATGTTGGGCATATGTTCAGATACATCAAGAAATTCAGGGAAGTTCCGGTCATGCAGATGAAGGCGCTTGCCGACCATAAAATTAGTCTCCTGGTGGAAACAATTGGCGCGCTTGACTATTTGCTGGAAATGCGCTGTCACAGCGAGCATACATTTCAACATTCCTTAAATGTTGCCGTAATTGCCGGTGTCCTGGGAAAATGGTGCGGCTATCAGGGTGAAAAACTGAAGAATCTGGTTTTGGCCGGTTTGCTGCATGACATTGGCAAAGTAGTCATTCCCTTATCCATCCTTGATAAGCCGGGATATCTTTCTTCGGCCGAATTTGCAATTATTAAGCAGCATACCGCAGAAGGCTACCAACTGGTAAAAACTTCGCAGCAGATTTCCCAGGATGTGAAGCTGAGTATTTTACAGCACCATGAGCGGATGGATGGCAGCGGCTATCCGGCAGGGCTTGCGGGCGATGAAATCAATGATGGGGCTAAGGTTATTGCTATTGCCGATATCTATGAAGCTATGACATCTGACAGAGTATATCGCAGCAAAATGACACCGTTTGAAGCACTAAATATCATTGCAGATCAAATGTTTGTCGGTTTGAAACCTGAAATCTGCCTTACTTTTTTTGATAATATGCGAAATTACCTGACAGGGAGCAGCGTGGCGTTAAGTAATGGCCTGGAAGCTAAAGTGATTGCTTTTGACGCCAAGGAAAAGCATGTGACAAGACCCATTCTCTACGTGCAGAATGGAACTTGTATTGATTTACAAAAAGAGGCACTCCGGATTGTTGGGGTTTACGGATAAAAGTTACCGATAATATACCGTAGCCAGTTGTGAAGAGATTATTTAAATACAGCTGCTTGCCCGCAGAAGGGGAGCGGCTGTATTTTTCTTCCTGTCTGAAAGTTATCATTTTCGCCGGGACAAAAGTAATTTGGCGGCTACCTTCGCCACAGGCCCGGCGCATGCCGTATTTTTTACAGGAAAATATACAGATATTTGCTGAAACAAGGATTTTTTGTATCGGCGAGGAATAAAAACAAGGACTGACTAACATCAGACTGAGACAATACAGGCGGAGGCGACCTATTTGCTACTACGGAAAATTACAGCGATATTACTTTTGTTTCTTACGGTTACGGTTCCGGCATTCGCTCAACCGGGAAAAGTTCAGCTAGTATGGCCTCATGCGGAAGATGTGGTAATGTATGAGCTGGAAGTCGCCAGGGTTAAGGTGGCGGACGATGCCCCGGCGCCGGCAGCCGAAATTGTATATACCAGCACCAGTATTTATACTCCCGGTGTAGAATTAAACCTGGCTTCCTTTGCCGCACCAGAAAGCAAAAAGTTATACTACCGTGTTCGGCCCTTAGATCTAGACTCAGAGCCAATCGGGCGTTTTTCCCGTCCGTCGGCTCTTTTGCAGGGGAAGCTAAATTCCTTGAAGCCAGCAACTACAACGAATTTTACAGACCGACCAACTCCTTTATATATGGTGTATTCCTGGATTCCTGTGTTAGGAGCCGCACGGTACGAAGTCGAAGTTACAAACCATATACCTGAGAGGGAAAACGGCATAACGCCTTCCAAATACAGGGTACGGGCCTATTCTGTCGGTCAGGTATTCGATTTTTATGATCCGCAGCCTTTTACCAGGGAAGGCTGCTACTATTGGCGCGTAATTGCATTTGACGAAAATAACAAAGCCATCGGCGCCTATTCGGACGCTGTTCCTTTCAGGGTCGAAAGAGGCGTCTACAAATGGGCAACCTATGGCGACAGCATTACGCACGGCGGGGGAGCCGTCTCCAATCCACCTTCTGATGCCCGCTATGACTATGCGTATTATTTACCGTTCGCTGTCAAAAACTTAGGGAAAAGCGGTGATACGGCAGCCGCGCTGGCGGAACGCTTTGAACAGGATGTTTTGCCGTTTAAGCCGGAAGTCATGTTAATTCTGGGAGGAACTAACAGTATCCGGGGCGGTGTGAGTGCGGCTGAGGTCATTGACTCACTGACAACCATCCGGGAAAAGTGCGAGAAATACAGTATTAAGCCGGTCTTTCTAACACTGCCGCCGCTGAATCCCGAGAGGATTCAGCGGGTTTTCAACCAGCCTACTGCTGATAACTGGCAGCAGGAGTTAAAAAAGGTAAATGCGTTTATTAAGACACAGCCTGACTATATTGATGTGTACGCAGCTTTGGTGGATGACAAGGGTTTACTGCCTGTTAAGTACGCCCAGGACGGATTGCACCCGGATATTGCCGGAAAAAAGGTTATGGCCCGGGAAGTAAACGCGTATATAAACAGTCATTAAAGCTGCCGCTGAAGAAGTCGAAAATGTAGTAAGACCTGCCCCAAAACGGCAGGTCTTACTACATTTTGTCCGGATCGTCAATTTAGAACGTAGTTCTTCGAACCTTGCGCCAACAAAGCTTCTGGCGGACTTTGCCTGACAAAATGAAATGTCCCGGGCAATTTCCCGGGGAATAACCGACTATTTCGTAATCTGATAGCTGTATTTTTTTATAATCTCCTCGGAAATAACCCGGTGGATTCCCGGAGCCAAGGTGGAGAGTAACGGGGATGCAAATCCCATAATCAAACCAAGCGTATTGAAGAGGGTATTACTGTTCTTTTTATAGAAATGCTGCCATAAATCCGGGTATGGCAAATGTAAGGCATTGATTTCCGGCAGCGAATGTAATGCCGCCTGCCAGCGGTCGCGGACTTTTATCTCCCGGTCGGAAAAGCAAATGACAGTCGGCTGATTTCGCTTGAGGGACCAGACAATGGTAGGATCATGGACTGCCAGCAGCCAGTGTGATGAATTACCGATGGCTTTGATGGTTTGGGAATCGGGGTCAAAGGCCAGCCCATGAAGTTGATCGGCGATCGCACCGGATGGTTCAGCCAGGGCCCAGAAATTGTGAGTAAACGGGGTAAATGGTATTCTGTAAGCCCGCGCCTGAATATTCCAAAGGCCGCCAGGCAAGGTACCCTTCATACGTTCCCCCCTTATCTAGCCTGATAGAAAGTATACCTTTCGCCTGATAAGTGCAGTATCAGCTGACGCTGTCGCCAAAGGCCCGGCGTCAGCCGTGTTTTCTTACAAAAAAGTTCCTGTTACAAAAAAGGTTCCTCTGGCTTTAACGATTAAATTGCCATCACTGTCAACAATATCCGCTTCCGCTACCATGGTTCTGCTGCCATCATGGATTACTGTGCCGACAGCCGTAAGGGCTGCCGGGCATTCGGCGGCACGGATATAATTAAGATTCATATCCAGGGTAACCACTTTTTTTCCGGTAGTTGCACAGGCCATTCCCATAGCGGTATCAGCCAGCGATGCCAGTGCGCCGCCATGGGCCGTCTGGTACAAATTGGTATGCATGTCGGCGAGTACTGGCATTGACAACTTGGCCAACCGTGTGTCCAGCGTAAGAATCTCCATTTTTAGTAAAGTTACAAAAGCATTTTGTGAATACAGTTTAAGTAGATGATCTTTTAACAACATAGATTGCTCTAGCATGGATTTTCCTCCTTAGGTTCAGTGATACTATTTTACCATAGTATTCTTTGCCCGATATGAAATCCAACAAAGATTTTTTTAAAACCGGGTATGGGGTACGCTTTGCCGCTGATGCTTACCCTATGTTCTTACTAGCACCCTGCCTGTGAATTTTTATTGGATACTATCCAGACAAAAACGGTAAATATTTCGTTTTGCCAGCGGGAGAAAACGCAGTATAATAAAGGTTGTCCTTTTACCTTTAAGCCTAGCGGAGATGAGCAGATGAAAAGAACTATGCCGGCATTTTTTTTATTTTCTTTACTTGTTTTTGTTTTCGCTTCGGTCGCATCGCCAGCCTATGCGGCGGCTAACAGTGCCGTAAATGCGCCTGTTGTTGACTGGAGTTCTATTGCGAGTGGGCAGTTGCCTACATACAACAAAAATAGAACGCCAGACAGACCTGATAATAGCCTGCAAGGCAGACTGATTGTTATTGATCCCGGTCATGGCGGCAGCGATACCGGTGCGATTGGCCCGAGTAAAGTAATGGAAAAGGATGTTGCTTTGCTCATTGCCCAGGAACTGCGTAAAATGCTGAACGACGTTGGCGTAACCGTGCTGATGACCCGGACGAGTGACCGGAGTGTAGCCTATGTAGGCGCTGCCGACAAAGAAGAATTGGCCGCCCGGATTGGTCTGGCCAATCAGGCTAACGCCGACATGTTCATAAGTATTCATGCCAATGCATTTTACGATCTTGCCGGCGGTACGTCAACGTACTTTTATGGTGCGACAGAACGTGATGCATTATTAGCCCGGTCTGTACAAAACAATCTGGTTGCCCAACTACAGCTTTATGACCGCGGTATCGAACAAAATGATTTTTTTGTTCTTAAATACGCTCAGGTTCCCGCCGTTCTGGTAGAGACTGCCTTTATATCCAACCCGTTGGAGGAAAGTCTGCTTGCCAACCGCGGCTTTGACAGAAAGGCAGCCCTAGGCATATACAACGGCATCAGGCAATATTTTGCAGCAGCAAGATAGAGAATTGCTTTGCACTTAAGTTCCACCCCTGTAGGCAGGAAATCATTGCAAGCCGGCATACTTATATAGTACAGCAACCGCGAACTCCCCGGTAATGGCCGGGGAGTTCTTTTGTCTATATCATACACTGGAAATTATAAGTTTTGTGCGTCGCTGAGGCCTTATAAAACAAAGGGTGCCGGTTTACAAGGCCCGGTGCGGGCGGCCGTCATACAACACTGCGCCGCTGGCGCTTAGCCTCCGCTTATGCATAACGAATGCTGACGGTGTAAGGCCGCGTTAGCGGTTTTTCTTATAGCTTTCGCCAAAGGCTCGGCGCAAGCCGTGTTTTCTTTATACCGAAAGAAAACCTTAATTCTTTTATAAGGGCATAGCGATTTCCTCATTCGGAGCAAGCGATTTTTTTGCCAAGTAGGAGATTGGGTTCTTGTCGCGAATAGGAATAATCAGGAGGGACAGCTACATGTCAAAGACCATTATTATAGCTCTATATAACCGGAATTACCGGATTTTTTTTGCCGGCCAGGGCCTGTCGATAATTGGCACCTGGATGCAGAATGTTGCCCTAAGCTGGCTGATATACCGTCTTACCGATTCGGCGTTTATGCTGGGACTGGTAGCCTTTATGGGACAGATTCCTAACTTTGTTCTGGCGCCTTTTGCCGGTGTATGGATAGACCGTCTGGGTAAACGCGCGGTTCTGATCATTACTCAGATTCTCAGTCTGCTGCAGGCCACGCTGTTGGCTTATCTTACATTATCGAGCCAGATTGGGATTGATCATATTCTAATATTGAGCTTGTTTCTGGGCTGTGTTAATGCTTTTGATGTACCGGCCCGGAATGCCTTTTCAGTAGAAATGATGGACACGCAGGAGGAGCGGCAAAATACCATTGCCTTAAATTCCGTTACCTATAATATGGCCAGACTGCTGGGGCCTTCGGCCGCCGGCATTTTAATCCCGCTGATCGGCGAAGGCTATTGTTTTGTACTTAATGTCGCCAGTTACTTCATATCCATACTATCTCTTCTGGCGCTAGAGATTTCTGCTAACAGCCAGGCCAAACGACATAGTAATATGCTGGCGCATTTTCAGGAAGGCTATAGGTATACGTTTAAACAACTGCCTCTGCGCAATATCCTGATATTGCTCGGGATTATCAGCCTGACGGCCATGCCTTACACTGTTTTATTGCCGGTTTTTGTATCGCAGCATCTGAACGCCAGCGCCGGGACCCTCGGCTTTTTGATGGCTGTGTCCGGGTGCGGTTCCCTGCTTGCAGCCATTGGTATTGCCTCCCGGTCGGAGTTTCAGGGACTGGAAAAGTTGCTGGTTGTTGCGGCTATCATAATTGGCGTAGGGCTGCTGGCCTTTCTGCTGCCGGCTAACCTCTGGCTGGCTGCCTTGCTGATGTTCATTTTGGGGGTAGGTTTTTTAATTCAGGTTGTGGGCAGCAATACCCTGTTGCAATGTATGGTTGACGACTCTATGCGGGGCCGGGTAATGAGCTTTTATACCATGACTTTAATGGGCATTGGGCCAATCGGCAGTTTGCTGGCCGGGTTGCTGGCAAGTGAAATTGGTGCTGTGTACACAATGGCAATCGGCGGCGTATGCTCAATCGCCGGTGCTGTCTTTTTCGCCCGGCGCTTATCGGTTTTTCGCATTCAGGCCTGTCCTATTTATGTTCAGTCAGGCAGTCTTTCTTCGCGGGACGAGTGCCGTTATTAAGTAAGAGAAGAGTAAGGAGGAAGGGCAATGAAAAAAATATGGTTGGCCGGCGGCTGTTTCTGGGGGGTTGAAGCCTATTTCCAGCAACTGAAAGGAGTACTTGCTACTAAGGTCGGGTACGGACAGGGAACCCGGTCCAATCCTACTTATGAACAAGTCTGTTCCGGTGCGACCGGACATGCCGAAATTTGTGAAGTAACCTATGATGAGAACGCTATAACATTAGAAAAAGTGCTCGAGCATTTTTTCCGGATCATCGACCCGACCAGTCTCAACCGGCAGGGACCTGACCGGGGAACACAATACCGTTCCGGCATCTATTTTACTGATGAGCCGGAAAAAACGACGATTGCGGCCTTTATCCAAAAAATGCAGCCCGGGTACCAAGCTCCCATTGTTGTCGAGGTGGAGCCTTTGCAAAGCTTCTATCCGGCGGAAGACTATCACCAGAATTATCTACAGAGGACGCCGGGGGGATATTGCCATATAAACCTCGGCTTAGCTGCGCCTGAAGAACGGCGGCAATAAAGAAAATAGCTATAGGACGCAGTAATTTGGTGATATTTTTTTTCATTATTAATATTAATAAGTATAGGTATTACCTTACTGTGTGTTCACCACAGAGGCAAAGTATAAATATTGCTTTTGGGCAATGAGTAGGTGGGTATTGTACATGTTTAGGGACAAACCGACAAACATGCCTGGCAAAAATCAAATTTGGAAAAAATTCATAAGTAACGGCAACCTGGATGACCAGCTTCTCCTGCCAGCCGAAATTGCCGATTCTTGGCTGCGGTGTTCACGGATTGCCCTGAATCCGGGTGACGGCCGGGGGCAAAATATTCTCGAACAGGCCAGTGTAAGAAGTATGCTGGAAAAAAACCAGGAGATTATCAGTATTGCTAAACCGTTTATGGCGAATCTTTATGAGTTTTTTCGCAACTCGGGCTTTATGGTGGTGCTGGCCGACGCCAATGGCTATGTTATGGAGAGTTTTGGCGACCGTGATGCCTTGTCCAGTGCCAGGAAACTTCACTTTGTCCAGGGAGCAAGCTGGCGTGAATGCGACGTAGGCACAAACGCGATCGCCGTCGGTATTGTGACAGGCAAACCTGTGCAGGTTTCGGGAGCGGAGCATTTTTGTTTAAAACATCACTGGTGGACTTGCTCGGCAGCGCCTATCTATGGAGCTGACGGCCAGATTGTAGCTTTTCTTGATCTGTCAGGACCGGCTAAGTCGGCGTATTCGCATACTTTAGGAATGGTTGTGGCCGCCGCAAACGCCATCAGCACCCAAATCGGCATTCAGCAAAAAAATTATGAGTTGTCGATTATGAACAAGCACCTATCCAGTATATTTAATACAATATCAGACGGTGTCATCTTATTTGACAGGTTTGGCCGGGTTAAGGAGTACAATCCGGTAGCCAAAAAGATATTGGGTAAGAGCGCCGACATAGCCTGCGGTACACCGGTGCAGTCCCTATTTAAGGGGAATGACCAACTGATCCAGAAGATGTTAAGCGGTAAAGAAACCTATACGGATGTGGAATTTCAGCCTGACGGCAAAAACAGTCCCAGCCGCTGCGCTATTTCCGGTGAGATTATCTTTGATAAACAAGGCGGCATTAACGGCGGTGTTATCACCTTACGGCCCATTGAGAAGATTCATAGCCTGGTGAACCGGTTAAGCGGTCATTATACAACTTTCAAATTCGGCGATATTCTTGGCAGCAGCCGCGCGATTCAGGATGCAGTGCTGCAAGCTGTTGCCGCTGCAGCCACCGCCTCTAATGTTATCCTACAGGGGGAGAGCGGTACGGGGAAGGAAATGTTTGCTCAGGCTATCCATAATAAGAGCGCCAGGCGCAACGGTCCTTTTGTAGCGCTGAATTGTGGCGCAATCCCGCGGGAACTGGTAGGCAGCGAGTTATTTGGCTATGAGGACGGAGCTTTTACCGGGGCTAAGCGCGGCGGCCGTCCGGGTAATTTTGAGCTGGCTTCCGGCGGCACATTATTTCTCGATGAAATTGGCGATATGCCGTTAGAGCAGCAGGTTGCGCTGCTTAGAGTATTGCAGGAAAAAAAGGTCTCCCGTGTTGGCGGGCACAAGGTCATTCCGGTCGATGTGAGAATTATCTGCGCCACTAATAAGGACTTGGGTAAACTGGTGGAAAGCGG
This sequence comes from Sporomusa aerivorans, assembly GCF_041428895.1. Taxonomy (NCBI): domain Bacteria; kingdom Bacillati; phylum Bacillota; class Negativicutes; order Selenomonadales; family Sporomusaceae; genus Sporomusa; species Sporomusa aerivorans. The sequence goes on along the minus strand of NZ_CP156926.1, from coordinate 4,451,507 downwards.
CGTGTTCCGGCAGGATTTATATTTTAGGCTTAACGTATTTAAACTTGAAATTCCTCCCTTACGGGATCGCCGGGAGGATATTGAACTGTTATTTAAGCATTTTGTACAGCAAATTGGCAGCGAGCAGGGACGGGAGATAAAAATTGAAGCCGATGCGCAGCAGTGTATAAACAGCTATGCCTGGCCGGGAAATGTCCGCGAGCTTAACAACGTAGCGGAACGAGCCTGCAACCTGGCCGGTGACGGTGTGATTGCCATAACGTGCCTGCCGCCGGAAGTAAGCTCTCTGCGGCAGAATAGAGAGATAATTACCGGCAACAGGGAGATCAGGCAAATTTGTTTGCAGCAGGAATTGGAGCAAATAAATAGCCTCTTGCAACAGGAACACGGCAATATCAGCCGGGTAGCCGGTATGCTGGGGATGGCCCGCAGTACACTGTATCGCAAAATGAAGAAATATTCAATCTTTCACTAACATCCTGCCGGTAAATCTGTATTGACACTATACAACTACTGTAGCAAAGTGTAGCGGGTACTACGCCGGCGCTACAAAACGCTACAGTTAAACGCTACAGGCTGGAACGCGTACTGCAAACCGGCCTGGTTTCTTCTAAAATATTTGAGATTTCTGAATAGTGGTGTACAAGGAATCGCGCCTCCTGCCGGGAGGAGGCGCGATTCCTTTTTATTTTGTTGGCATAAGATTTGCAATTATAGTTGATGAACGTTCAATGGTTGCTGCAACTTACCCTTGGGGAACGGAGGTGATAGGGTGAACCGCAAGCGCTATATTGTCGAATTCGGTATGGGAGCTGATTTGCATGGCGGTGATGTTACCAAAGCGGCTCAACGGGCCGTAAAAGATGCTATGTCCCGAAGTTGTCTGTGTGGCTTATTTGATATTGTCGGCATCCGTGACCCAAATCAGATGATTGTCGAGGTCAGAATCGGCTGCCCGCAGCCGGAGCAAGTTCAGCTTGATGCCGTGAAAGGCATGGTTCCGTTTGGTTCGGTAACCGTAGAGGCGGTGGCCGGCGGGCTAACAGTCAAGGGGTTGTACTTGCCGGCGCTGGGGGAAGGCGACAACATCATGGTAGCGGTAGCGGCGCTGACGGTCTATATTGACTGGCCACAGAGCGGTTAGGCACGGTGACGGATGGTATTGCCAGAAAAGAAAATGGGGGGAGAATTATGGAACTTTCCAAGGAAAAATTATTGGGTTTCTATGAAACTATGCTGACTATCAGGGCTTTCGAAAGCAAAGCGGTCGAATTGTTTGCCGACAATCAGCTGCCTGGTTTTGTACATCTTTATCTTGGCGAGGAAGCAGTTGCCACCGGGGTCTGCGGCAGTTTGTCAGACAAAGACTTTATAACCAGTACGCATCGCGGTCATGGGCATCTCATTGCCAAAGGCGGCAAAGTGGATCTGATGATGGCCGAATTGTTCGGCAAGGCCACAGGATACTGTAAAGGCAAGGGCGGGTCCATGCACATTGCAGATGTAGAACTCGGTATTTTAGGGGCTAACGGTATTGTCGGCGCCGGACAGCCGATCGCCGCCGGTGCGGCTTTTGCCTGCAAATATAAGAAAACCGACGCCGTTGCCGTCTGCTTCTTTGGCGACGGGGCGTCCAACCGCGGTACTTTTCACGAGGCGTTAAACATGGCATCCGTATGGAAATTGCCGTTAGTTTTTATCTGCGAAAACAACATGTATGGCATCTCTAACTGCCAGCGGGATCATATGCGGGTTACCGACGTATCCGACCGGGCTGCGGCCTATGGCATTCCCGGCATGACGGTTGACGGCAATGACGTTGTCGCTGTGTACGAGGCTGCCAGTGAAGCTATTGAACGGGCCAGACGGGGAGACGGTCCGAGCCTGGTGGAGTGCAAGACCTGGAGATGGCGCGGCCATTTTGAAGGTGATCCGGGAGCTTATAAAGATCCGGCTGAACAGGAAGCCTGGCTGAAAAAAGATCCTATTCCCCGTTTTGCAGAAAAACTCCTGGAACTCAAAGTTGCAACAGCAGCGGAATTAGACGCAATCAGGGAAAAAGTACAAGCGCAAATTGACGCCGCCATCCGGTTCTCACAGGAAAGTCCGGACCCTAGCCCGGAAGAAGCTTTGACCGATGTCTACGCGTAAAGCAAATGAGAAAGGGTGAACAAAATGAAGGAAATGACATATGCGGAAGCCATTAGAGACGGAATGCGTGTGGAAATGCAAAGAGATCCCAATGTGTATATCTGGGGCGAAGATGTGGGCAAATTCGGCGGTTGCTTTGGTGTGACCAGCGGCTTGGTCGATGAATTCCCCGGACGGGTTGTCGATACTCCCATTAGTGAAACGGCCATTGTGGGGGCGGCTGTCGGCGCCGCCGCGGCCGGCCTCAGGCCTATTGCCGAAATTATGTTTGTTGATTTTATGGGCGTTTGTATGGACGAATTGTTCAACCAGGCCGCCAAAATGCACTATATGTTTGGCGGTAAGGCCAAGATCCCGATGGTACTCCGCACTCCCTGCGGGGCGGGAATGGGGGCGGCCGCCCAGCACTCGCAAAGTATGGAAGCCTGGTTTACCCATATTCCCGGCATTAAAACAGTTATGCCTTCCACCCCGGCTGATGCCAAGGGCTTAATGGCGGCTGCCGTGCGTGATGACAATCCGGTTATGTATATCGAGCACAAGCAGCTTTTGGGCGTGAAAGGCGATGTACCGGCAGGCGATTATGTTATCCCGCTTGGCAAAGCCGATATCAAGAAAGAAGGCTCTGATGTCACGATAGTAGCCTGGTCCTGGATGGTGCATAAAGCCTTAGCCGCCGCCGAAGCCCTGGCTGAGGAAGGTATTCAGGCCGAGGTGCTTGACCCGCGAACCCTTATGCCGCTTGATACCGAGAGCATCCTCAAGTCGGTTGGCAAAACCGGTAGGCTGGTTATTGTGCAGGAAGCCGTTAAGACCGGTGGTTTCGGCGGGGAAATCGCCGCCATTGTCGCTGAAGAGGGGATGGATCTTCTGGATGGCCCCATCAAACGGGTGGCTATGCCCTTTACACCGATTCCCTTTAGCCCGGTGCTGGAGAACTACGTTATTCCCAGTGAAGAAAAAATTATTGCCGCAGTGAAGAGTCTATTTTAAACGCTTGGATAGGTGGTGAGGAAGTTGGGACATGTCGGCATAATTGCCAATCCGGCCTCCGGTAAAGATATTCGCCGGCTTGTGGCATACGGAACGGTTGTTGACAATCTTGAAAAAGTAAATATTGTCCGGCGACTGATCCTAAGCCTGGCAGCCGGCGGCATAACAAAAATTACGTATATGCCTGAGTACTATGGCATTGTTGCCGGTGCAATGGAAAGTATCTGCAGCCGGCACCGGCCGGATATTACCGTGGAAGCTGCCGAACTATGTCTGACCGGTACCCAGATTGACAGTTTTTTTGCGGCCGAGGCCATGGCTGCTGCCGGCGTTGGCTGCATCATCACGCTCGGCGGGGACGGGACCAACCGTATGGTGGCCAAAGGCTGCCGGCATGTACCTATTCTTCCGATTTCCACAGGCACCAATAACGTATTTCCGGCCTGGATTGAAGGCACGATAGCCGGTTTGGCCGCGGCCGTTGTGGCCAAGGGACTGGTAGCCGGGGCTCCGGCCGTAACTCCCAGTAAAAAGTTAGTCATTCTTAAGGATGGTCAGCCGGTGGACATTGCCATCGTGGATGCTGTTGTCCTAAAAAATGCTTTTATCGGCTCGCGGGCAGTCTGGGATGCTGGTCAGATCAGGCGGATCGTGGTAACCAGGGGAGAGCCGCACAACATTGGGATATCGGCTATTGCCGGTCAGCTGGCGCCAGTACTGCCCGGTGAACCCAAAGGTGTGGACATTGAAGTCGGCGCCGGCGGCAGTATCGAGGTGCGGGCGCCGATTGCACCTGGCCTGATTGAAAATGTGCCGGTGTATCAGTACCGCTATATCGATCTGGATGAGGTTGTGGAAGTAAGCGCGCCCTGCATCATTGCTTTGGACGGCGAGCGGGAAGTACAAGTGCGCGAAGGTGAAAAGGTAGAAATCAAATTGACCTTTGACGGTCCTAATGTTATTGACGCCGCAGCGGCGCTGCGGCTGGCGGTCGCCAGGGGGTACGGAATCCGGCAGATAACGCAAAACCATGAAAATAAGGAGGAGCAGTAATGGCGACAGAAGTTAACATGCCTAAGCTGGGCTTGTCTATGAAAGAAGGTACTGTCGGTAAATGGCTGAAAAACGAGGGGGACGCCGTTAAAAAAGGCGAAGCCCTGCTTGAAGTTATGACCGACAAAATTGCCAATAAGCTTGACGCTCCCGCTGACGGGATTTTACTTAAGATCGTGGCCAATAAAAAGGCCAAACTTCCGGTAGGTGGTCTCCTGGGGGTTATCGGCAGTGCAGGGGAAGATATCGGTGAATTGCTTAAGAGAGCTGCTGCCGTCAAGGCGGCGCCGGCGGCTAAGCAGGCGGAAACCAAGGTAGTTGCTAAGGCGGCTGCGGCCCAGCCGGGCGCCAGGGTTAAGATTTCACCGGCTGCCCGCGCGTTGGCCGAAGCCAATGGCATCGACTATACCGTACTGGCCGGTACCGGGCCGGAAGGCCGCATTGTGCGTGAAGATATTGAACAGGCCATTGCCAGCCAAAGCGCAGCTGTCGATGAACGGGCCGCAATCGAAAGTATTCCTTATGAGGGAATGCGTCAGGCCATTGGAGAAAATATGGCCAGCAGCTGGGCCGCAGCTCCCAAAGTTACTCATCATATCGGCGTAGACTTGACTAACCTGCAGTCGCTGCGCGCCACCATTAATGCCGATGTCAAAGACAATGAAAAAGTATCGGTGACTGACTTGCTGGTAAAAGCCGTAGCCAGGGCGCTGGAAACCCATCCGCGGATCAATTCGACGCTTAGCGGCGACGAAATCCGCGTCCTGAAGGACATCAATATCGGGGTAGCCATCGCCATTCCCGATGGTCTGGTTGTGCCGGTTGTGCGCAATGCCAACCACAAAAATCTGACGGATGTCAGCCGGGAGATTAAGGATTTTGCCAAACGGGCCCGGAAAAACAAACTGGAGACCGAGGAAATGGCCGGCGGCACATTTACTGTTACCAATCTCGGCGGTTACGGATCGGTAGAGTATTTTACCCCGATTATCAATCCGCCGGAAGCAGCTATTTTAGGTGTTGGCCGGACAGTGGAAAAACCGGTTGTCGTGGCCGGTCAGATTGCCGTCAGACCCATTATGGGACTGTCCTTCGCTTTCGACCACCGTTTGATTGACGGTGCGCCGGCAGCCGAATTTTTGGCGACGTTAATAAAACTTATTGAACAGCCGTACCGGATTTTTATCCAGTAAACAAATTTTAAAATTTAATTGGAAAAGGCGGGGATTGATAGTGGCGGAAGATAGCATGGATTTAGTGAGTGAACTACAGTCTGGCATGGGGCAGGTGCAAAGTGAAAGCCCGGAACTAATGGCTGCCTTTGTGCAGATGGACCAGGCTGCCTATGTCGAAGGGGAATTAGAGCGCAAATATAAAGAGCTTATTGGCGTGGGGATTGCCCTGGCCGTTCGCTGCGAATACTGCATGAACATTCATGTTAAAAACGCGTTGGCTGAGGGCGCTACCCGGGAAGAAATTTTAGAGGCGGCGGCCGTGGCCGTAGCATTTGGCGGATCACCGGCAATGGCCTATTTGTCAACAACAATTATGAAGGCTTTGGACGCTTTTGAATAATGAATAAGAATGTTGCTGCCGATGCTGACAGGCCCGCGTGGCTGACTCTGCCGGTGCCTGAGGAACAGGCGCTTAACCGGATGAAACGTCTTTTGGATCGGGGGCGGCTGCATTCAGTGTGCGAAAGTGCCGATTGCCCCAATATTGGAGAATGTTTTGCCAACAGAACCTGTACCTTTATGATATTGGGCAGCCGCTGTACCCGTAACTGCGGCTTTTGCGCCGTGAGTTACGGACAGCCGGATGCGGTCGATCCGGATGAGCCGCAGTTACTGGCCGCTACCGCCAAAGAGCTTGGTTTGCGGCATGTGGTTATCACTTCGGTAACCAGAGATGATCTCAAGGACGGCGGAGCAAGTCAGTTTGCCGCCGCCGTCAGAGCGGTTAGAGAACAGTTGCCCCAGGCCGGCACGGAAGTGCTGATTCCCGACTTTCAGGGGAGTCGCAGGGCGCTCGGCATTGTACTTGCGGCTAAACCGGATATTTTGAACCATAATGTTGAAACAGTGCCGCGGCTATATCCCTTTGTCAGGCCGCAAGCCATTTATAGCCGGTCACTGGCCGTGTTAAGCCGCACACGCCAGGCCGGGCCGGAAATTGTGGTTAAATCCGGTTTAATGTTGGGACTGGGCGAAGAGACAAGTGAAATCATAGCTGTGATGCAGGACCTCTTTAATGCCGGTTGTCAAATGCTGACACTGGGGCAATATCTTCGCCCGTCGCCGGCGCATATACCTGTGGCCCGGTACATACATCCCGATGTTTTCCGCTCCCTGGCGGAAACGGCGCGGCAGATGGGGTTTAGCCATGTCAGCGCCGGACCCATGGTGCGCAGTTCCTACCATGCAGACTATTCCTTTGCCGCCCTGCATCAGGAGTGAGAATAGTATTTAATAGATAGGGAGGAGAAACACATGCTTAAGGCAGCTTTTATATTTGTTGCTCCGGGAGCCAACAGTCAAAAGCATCGCAGTGTTATCGCCACACCGGCTGTGGAGCTTACCGCTCTGGGGGTGAGTGACTATCCGGCGGCTGTGGCTGCGGTCAAAGAACTGGTAGACCAGGGAATAACCGCTATCGAATTGTGCGGCGGGTTTGGGCATGAAGGGGTGGCGCAAATTAAGCAAGCGGCCGGAAAACAGGCCGCTGTCGGTGTCGTCCGGTTTGATACACACCCCGGACTGGCAGGCAAAAGCGGCGATGATGTGTTTTGAGAAGCAAGACTGTTAAAAAGGATTGCCGGCTGCTTACGTTGGGCTGCATTCCCTATGCCGAAACCTGGCAGCTGCAGCAGGATATTGCAGCTGCCAGGCGTGAAGGCAGCTGTCAGGACACTCTAATCCTGGTTGAGCATCTCTCTGTCTTTACGCTGGGACGATCGGGAACCAGGGCCAATGTAAAAGTCGCCGATGAGGTTCTTGCCAAAGCCGGCCTGGAAGTAATAGAGGTTGACCGGGGCGGCGATATCACCTATCACGGTCCGGGCCAACTGGTAGGATACCCTATTATTGACCTGAGGGGGTACAAACAGGATTTGCATTACTATGCGTACCTGCTGGAAGAAGTCATTATCCGTACATTGGCCGATTATAGCATTACAGGCTATCGAGAAGCGGGATTAACCGGGGTATGGACAGGGCGCGGCAAGATCGCGGCTATCGGTATTGGGGCGCGGGGGTGGGTTACCATGCACGGGTTTGCCGTAAACATTGACCCGGACATGAGTTATTTTTCTTTGATCAATCCGTGCGGGATAACCGGCAGGCCGGTTGTATCGATGCGTGAACTCGGCGTCGCTGCCGGTGTGGAAGAGGTTGCCGGCCGGCTGATACAGCAGTTTGCCGCGGTATTTGGGGTTACTTTCAGCAGTTTGGACGGCAAGCTGCTTTGGGCGGCGGTGTCAGGGCGGTGCGGAGGCCGGGAATGAAGCTTTACAGGCTTGGCGCTATACCCTGGGATGAAACCCAGGCCATCTATCATGCCCTGGCCCATAATGGGCAGGAAGGACTTGTTATTTGCCGTCCGGCCTCGCCATGTGTATGTTTGGGACTGCATGACGATGTAAAGCAGGAAGTCAATCTGAAGTACTGCCGGGATAACAGCCTGCCGCTCATCCGGCGGGATATCGGTGGCGGCATGGTGCTTTTGGCTGAGGGGCAGTTATTTTTTCAACTGGTGCTTCAGGCCGGCAACCCGCTGTTAACAGGGCGGCGCGAACAATTCTTTACCCAGTTCTTACAGCCTGCCGTCCGTACGCTGGCTGACTTCGGCATCCGGGCGGCTTTAAAGCCGCCGGCCGATATTGTGGTTAATGGCCGTAAGATATCCGGCAATGGCGCTGGCGATATTAACGGATATGCGGTGTATACCGGCAATATCTTACTTACCTTTAACCGGCAGGTCATGACCCAGGTCTTTAATGTCCCGGCAGGCCGTTTTCGCGCAATGGTAGGTCTGTCGTTAGAACAGTATCTGACAACCATGACCGATGAACTGGGGTATGAGCCGGATATCGGGCTGGTGGAGGAACGCTTGGTTTCCCATTTTGCCGCCTGGCTGGATGTAGTGCCGGGTGAGTATTCGCCGGCTCTTCAAGCAAGTGTTCGCGAGCTGTCCGTAGTCTTAACCAGCCCGGAATTCCTCAGCCTGCCTGGCAAACGGAGTTATACGCGGCAAGTAAAAATCAAGGAAGGAACTTATGTGCGTTTGCATCCTTTTCCACAATGCATTAAGACAACACTGGCCGGTCAGGGAGCCTGCAATAACAGGCTGGGAAGCCCGTGCACAGGGTATGTCATCCTGGTTGTGGAGGATAAGCGCATCGTTGAGTTTGAATATTATGGGCTTGCTTGTCTGGATGAATTCGGCATTAATTCTTTAAGCGCCAGGCTGATCGGCAGGTCTTGGCAGAAGTATGATATCGGCGTTGCCCTGGCAGAATGGCTCATAGACGACCAGACCGGCGCGAGACAACTTCTAAAAGAACCGGTAACCAATTGGATACTGGGTACATAGATGGAGAAGAAATCTTTCTTGGATACGGAGGGGATAGTTGTGGCGCAGTATGAGATACCACAAGGTTTATATTACACGCAGGATCATGCCTGGGTGAAAGTGGAAGGCAATACAATACGGATTGGCATAACTGACTTTATGCAAAAGCTGGCTGGTGAAATTACTTTTATCCGCATTCCCCGGGCCGGAAAAGCACTGGCGGCAGGCGCTACGCTCAGTTCGATTCAGTCCGGCAAATGGGCGGGAAAAATTCAGGCCCCTATGACGGGAAAAGTGCTGGAAGCCAATGGCGAGCTGCCTGCCAATCCCAAGTTATTAAATAATGACTGCTACGGTGCAGGCTGGATCTGTGTCATGGAACCGGAAAATCTGGCGGAGGGGCTGGCAGGATTAATTCATGGCGATGCCGCCGACAAATTCTTCACCGAAGAACACGCCAAATTTGCCAAGACCGAGTAAACGGTGACGTCGCCTGCCTGCTATGGGAAGGAGAGTACATGGTATGGATGTGGAAACTGTAGAAAGACTGCAAAAAATGTTTGGCGACCGCGCAACGACTGATTTGTTTGAACGCAGCTTTTACCAGCGCGATCTGGCGCCGGTGCCGGATTTTTTGGTCAAGCCGCTGGCTGTTACTTTGCCTGATATTGTGCTGCGGCCCCGGAGTACCGAAGAAGTCGCCGCTATCGTCAGTCTTGCGGCAGCGCACAATGTCCCGGTAACAACACGGGCGGGAGGGTCTACTGTCTATTTCAACACAGTATGTACCCGCGGCGGTATCATTCTTGACAGTAACGGCTTGGATTCTTTAGTAACGGTGGACAGTGTCAATAATACCGTCCGGGCCGGCGCCGGCATGACTTGGTGGAAACTCGCACAGGTACTTGAACGCAGCCGGCTGGCTTTATGTTCTTATCCCAGCAGTGCGCAGAGCGCCACTGTCGGCGGCTGGCTGGCAATGATGGGCTATGGTCTGGGCAGCTTGCCCTATGGTCCGCTCATCGAGCAGGTTATAGCGGCCCAGGTGGTGCTGCCTGACGGCAGTATCCGGGAATTAACGAAAACAAGTCAGCCACCGGTTGATTGTCTGGCTGCCTCGGAAGGCACACTGGGGGTTATTACCGAGGTCGAGCTTAAGGTCCGCCCTCAGCCTGAGTCGCAGTGGCATGGTTTGGCGGCTTTCCGCGATGCCGTAGATATGCAGGCGTTTATCGAAGAGGCGGCAGCCTTAGCCAACAAGCCTTTTAACCTACATTTCAGCGATCCGGGCTGCAATGCTTTACGTCACCGGCTAGGCCTGGGCAGCGAACAGGCTGCTAATGTTTATACCGTTGCCTTTGATACCGATGGTACGCAGAAAGAAACCGAGGCGGCTTGTCAGGCGTATCACCGCTGCCGGCAGAAGACAGACGGTGAGGATTTGGCGGGAGAGGGCGAAGCAGAGTGGCAGCATCGCTTCTTTTCTCTTGTCTTGAAACGGGAAGGCCCTTCCCTGCTGGGGGTGGAAATTTGGCTGCCGGTTACCGGGCTTGCAGAGTATTTGGAGTCTGTGGCCGGTCTGGAGAAAACGAAATCCCTTGGGTTAAAAAGCTACGGCCATATTGTTACCCCAAGCCATGCTATGGTTATGACCATGTTTAATGCCGATGAGCGGGATACGGTAGGATATTTGCAAGGTTTAGCCTTTGTGAAAAAACTGCACGACATTGGCGCCAGATATGGCGGCAGTCCGTATGGTATCGGTCTGTGGAACACGCCTTATCTGGCGCGATGTTACAGCCAGGCTGCATTGCAAGAACTAAAGGAGCAAAAAACGCTGCTTGATCCCCGGGGTATCATGAATCCGGGCAAACGGTATGAAGCGCCGCTGCTGCTTAAGCCGGCATTATTTAGCGTAGGCATGGATTTGCTGGCAGCCACAACGCTGGTATACCGCGGCAGGGGCGGGAGGAATCAATTATGAGTTCAGGCAGTTTTTACAAGAATCTAACGGAGGAATCGCTTATCTGCGGCCGGTGCGGCAACTGCCGGAGCGACTGCCCGGTTTACCAGGAAATAGGCTGGGAGTCGGCTGCGCCGCGGGGAAAAATTTCGCTGGCGCGCGAGTTGTTTGCCAGAAACGCCGGCAAGCTGAGTCCGGAATATGCCAAACGCGTTACGCAATGCACCCTGTGCGGCGCGTGTACTAAAGCTTGCGCCGCCAGGATTGACCTGCAGGCTTTATGGCAGGATCTCAGGGCCCAAGTTGTGGCCGCCGGCCAGGCGCCGGCAGCTTATACCGCTATGGTTGCAAACCTGAAAGACAAAAAGAATATTTCCAGTTTTGCCAATATAACCAGACTGGACTGGGCCGAAGAACTGGAGGAAATACCTGACGCTCTTGACCAGGAGCCAGGCGCTGAAATTGCTTATTTTGTGGGCTGTGTATCCTCGTTTTTCCCCCGGGCGGCCCAGGTGCCTGTTGCCATGGTGCAATTACTGCAAAAAGCCGAAGCAAGTTTCACGACGCTGGGGCCGGAAGAATGGTGCTGCGGTTTTCCTCTGTTAGCGGCCGGACAACCGGAGGCCATCGGCGAATTTGCCAGGCATAATGTGGCGCAGGTGCGGGAACTGGGGGCCAAAACGCTTGTTACCGGCTGCGCCTCCTGCTACCATGTCTTTAGTCATGTTTACCCGGAGCTGGTGGGCGAACCTCTTGGGTTTCGCCTGGTGCATGCGACAGAACTGCTGGCTGAACTGCTTACGGAGGGACGGTTGGTTCCCCGCGAAGTGGATGTTACCGTGACGTATCACGATCCCTGTGATTTGGGGCGCAACAGCGGTGTTGTCAGCGCACCGCGGGCCGTTATAAACAGCATACCCGGTGTACGGCTGGTTGAAATGGCGACCGCCGGCGAGGACTCCACCTGCTGTGGCGGCGGCGGCAATTTGCAGGGAGCCGATCCAGGTCTGGCTGACGCTATCGCCCGCAAACGGATTCAGGAAGCGGCGGCAACCGGCGCTTCCATCGTTGTGTCGGCTTGCCAGCAATGCGAACAAATGCTGGAGAAAGCCGCCAGAGCTGAAAAATTGCCGCTTACCGTTATGGATGTCGCAGAATTATTGCTGATGGCTTTGGCAAAGTAGCGTACGGTAAGAAAGGAGGATAACAGATGAGCGTAAGTAAATGGAGTTTTCCGGAAGATCTGCTGTTTGACACTCACTACCAATGGATAAAGGCGGCAGGCAATAAAGTGCTGTTTGGTTTGACTCCTTATGGTCTGGAGATAACCGGTGACGTCTTATATCTGTCGTTGCCGCCGGTTGGCGCCGAGGTTGCCGCCGGCGGCGCCTGCGGCTCACTGGAAGCCGGCAAGTGGGTAGGCAGAGTGTATGCGCCGGTTTCGGGACGAGTGACGAGGATTAATGAAACCGTGCAGGCCAGTCCGGCCCTGATTGGCCATAGTCCGTTCAATAGCTGGTTTGCCGAAATTGAACTCAGTCAGAACGCAGCGTCGAGTGAGCTGATGGACGCGGCCGGCGTGCGCGCCTGGCTGACCGAGGAACTGAAAAACGATGCATGATACTCGTGACTATACCACCTTCCGGGTTCTGGATTCAGTGCCCCGGATAGCAGCCGAACATATGGCTCTTGACAAAGTGATCATAGAGCTGCACAGCCGGGGGGAGACTCCCAATACTTTACGGTTTCTGCAGTTTAAGCCCTGTGCGCTTGTCGGACTGCATCAAAATACGTATTTAGAAGTCAATGTGCCTTACTGCCGGCAGAATGGGATTGATATAAACCGCAGGATTACCGGTGGGGGCAGTTTATACTGGGGCCCCTTCGAATTAGGCTGGGAGATGTATGCCAGTAAAAAAACTCCCGGTATTCCCCGGAAGGTTGAGAACATGTACCGGCTATTGTGCGAAGCTATGGTACACGGGTTAGACAAATTAGGGCTTAAAGCCGCCGCATACCGGCCGGTCAATGATATTGAACTAAACGGGCGTAAGCTATCTGGCACCGGCGGCGCCGAACTGGCGGATTCTTTTGTGTTTCAGTGCAGTTTACTGGTAGATTTTAATGTGGATGAGATGCTAAAGGTACTCAGGCTGCCGGTGGAAAAACTGGGAGATAAAGACGTGAAATCGATGCGGGACAGGGTGACCTGCCTCAGGGAACAATTGGGGTATGTTCCGGACCAGCGGCTTATCAAACAGGCAATTTTAGGCGGCTTGCGCGAAACCTTAGACTATGAATTTTTTACCGGAGAGCTATCGCTGCCGGAAATGCAACTATTGGTGCAGTATTTGCCGGAATTTCAGAGTGAGGACTGGATTTTCGGCAGGGTAGGCAATGTTGTTAATACCATTGACAGTGTTGTGAGCTACAAAGCGCCGGGAGGGCTTATCCGGGTACAGATGCGGCTGGATGAAACCATCCGTACTATCAAATATGTAATCATCAGCGGTGATTTTTTTGCGTATCCGGCCAGGGTTATCAATGATTTGGAGAACGCTCTGAAAAACACGCCTATTGATAAAGCACGTATTGTCAGCACAATTGACAGTTTTTTTTTAGCCGGTCAGGCTGAGATTCCCGGAGTGATGCCCGAACATTTTGTGTCAGCGGTATTGCTTGCCATAGACCAGGCGAAAAAAGAGCTGGCAACCGTACCGTTGATAACACCGGAGGTTTATTATGAAACTCGCAAAACAATATGACGCTGTTGTTGTCGGGGCCGGACCGGCCGGCAGTACGGCGGCCCGGAGGCTGGGGCAAGCCGGCCTTCGCGTGCTTTTGCTTGAGCGGAAAAAGGTAGTTGGCGCCGGCGTTCAATGCGCCGAGTTTGTACCCGTAATTATTTCGCAGTACACAAGCCTCAGAGAAGATCATATCGCTCAGCGGATTAAAGGGATAAACACATATGTCAGTGGTAAACTGGCAAGTTGTCTTAAGGCGCCGGGCTATGTGCTCAACCGGGCTCCCTGGGAACAAGCGCAGGCGGAGGCGGCGGAACAGGCAGGAGTTTTGGTAAGCCGGGGGGCCCGCGTTACCGGGATTGCCAGGAATGTGGTCACCATTGCCAGCGGCAGCAGACTGTGGGCGGTTACCGCCGATTATATACTGGGGTGTGACGGTCCGCGTTCGCTTGTCAGTGCAGCGATCGGCAATGAACAGCAGGAACTGTGTATAGCCCTGCAGTATGAGCTGGCTTTAGAAAAGCCAACGGCCTATGCGGCGATTTACTTTGAACCGGCCTATTATGGCGGTTATGCCTGGGTTTTTCCCAAAGGGGCAACGGCTAATGTCGGTTTGGCTGTTCATAGTACATATAAAGACAAATTACGGTTGCTCTTGACTGCATTCTGCCGCAAACTGGCAGAAGAGAAAATTGTGCAGGAAAAACCTGTTTTATCTGTAACAGGCGGCCCGATACCGGCCGGCGGCTTGGTTAACCGATTGGAAAGCGGCCATATGCTGCTGGCCGGGGATGCTGCCGGTTGTACTCATCCGATTACCGGGGCGGGGATAATGAATGCTGTTGTGAGCGGTCACCTGGCAGCCAGGGCCGTAATTACGAACGCTAGCAGTCAGGGCGCCCAGCCGCTGGCCGAAAATTATACCCGGGCAATAAAAGACCAATATGGCAGGCAGTTTGCCATTGCCTGTGAACGGCTGCAACGCCGTACTGAGGAGTGGACTGATAATAGGGCTGAATTTCTGGCGCTAATCCGGCGGAGCTGGATTGCTTTTCCAGAGTATTATGCATAACACCGCTGGATTTTTCCAGGATATGTTTTTACGAGGGGGGCTAAATATGGAGGAAGCTGGTGTAATGGAAAGCCCGGATTATGTTCAAACCAGTTTAGCCGGGGCTATGGCTCTGGGGCTGGAACCGGGGAGTTTTTACCGCAATGCATACCCGGGGAGCCTGAACTTATTAATGACATACCGGGATGGCTGCCGGGCCAACTGCAGTTATTGCGGCTTGGCCAGACAACGCCGGGGCGAAGCCGATAACAACACCTTTATCAGGGTGAAATGGCCGGCATATAAGCTGGCTGCGATTATGGAAACATTGTCCAGACCGCCGCAGGCTGCAGCAGCTAAGGTGCAAAAACTGGGCCGGATATGCATATCCATGATTACTCATCCCCAGGCGGCAGCGGATTGTCTTACAATTGTCAGGCAGGTGCAGGCGGCTGCACAATTGCCGGTTAGTGTCCTGGCTTCGCCAACTGTTTTGACAGACCCCGGAACTTTTTTTCAGGAGCTCAAAGCAGCCGGGGCAGAGCGGATTGGGATTGCTGTCGATGCCGCTACACCGGAACTATTTGCCGCCATGCGGGGCCGCCAGGTGAGCGGGCCGCACCAATGGGACACTTACTGGGCCGCCGTCGAACAAGCTGTCAGGGTGTTTGGCCGCGGCTATGTCAGTGTACACCTTATTGTCGGTCTGGGTGAAACAGAACAGAACTTGGTGCAGACTATTGGCAAGGCTGGCGATTATGGCGCCCAGGCCCATCTTTTTTCCTTCTGTCCGGAGCCTGGCAGCTTGTTAAGCCAGCAGCAGCCGCCCGCTTACGGCCAGTATCGCCGTTGCCAGCTGGCCGCCTTTCTGCTTAACAGGAGACAAATCAGGCCAGATGATGTTTCCTTTGATATGCAGGGAAAAATAACAGGCTTTGGCCATCGGCTGAATGAATTGTTAGGCGAGAATTTGGCGTCCGGTGAGCCGTTTATGACTTCCGGCTGTCCTAACCGGGAAGGCTGCGTGGCCTGCAACCGCCCTTATGGCAATGAACGCCCGGGACCGGTGCTGCGCAATTACCCGTTCCGGCCGGAAACCCAGGATATAAATATTATTAAAGGACAGATATGGGATGACTAACATTGCTTTCTATGCGCCCGGAGTGCGGCATTATGACAATGGCATATTTCAAAATAAAGCCCATTCTTTTTGCAATATCAGCATTACCGGGCCGGCCTGCCAGTGCTGCTGTGAACATTGCCAGGGCCGGCTGCTGCAAAACATGCAGTCGGCTACAGAACCAGACGAACTGATCAGCCTTGTGGGCAGATTAAAACAACAGGGCTGCCGCGGGGTACTCATCAGCGGCGGCGCCTGTCAGGACGGCAGCGTGCCGCTGACCCGGTTTGCCGGTGCATTGCAGGCAATTGCCGCTATGGGATTAGACGTAGTTGTTCATCCCGGTTTGCTGAGCGAGGCAATGGCCAAACTGTTGGCTCAGGCAGCAGTAACGCGGGTTGCCCTGGACTTAATCGGCGACAGGGATACCATCAGCGAGGTCTACCACTTAGATCGCACGCCGGAAGATTACCGGCAGAGCCTGCGGACCGCGCGGGAAGCAGGGCTGAAGGTCTCGCCGCATCTTGTTGCCGGCTTGCATTACGGTCAAATCCGGGGAGAGTACGAGGCTCTTAATATGGTGGTGGCGGAAGGGGCCGACAGTCTGGTCCTGGTAATCCTGCAGCCCCTGCCTGGCACGCCGATGGGCGGGATTTCGCCGCCGCCGCTGGCTGAAGTGGCCGACCTTTTCCGGACAGCCAGGCGGCTATTACCTCATACGCCGCTGGCCTTGGGGTGTGCCCGCCCCCCGGGACTGTACGCCCGGGCCGCTGAACGGCTGGCAGTGGAAGCCGGCTTTGATGCCATTGCTTATCCGGCGAAGGAAACTGTTGACTATGTATATTCGCTGGGGTATAACGTGACATATCAGGAAACCTGTTGTGGTATTTTAACATAAGGCACCGCGGCTATCTGGTATAGCCGGCGCGCTTGAGCCGTGGGCAGCCCTTAGGAAGGAGGAAAAGCATGAAAGAGCGACTGTTATTTCTTAACCGGCAGATAATGCCGGACGAAAGCAATGAGATTACTCTTGTCGGTGATCTGGCCGCAATGGATTTTACTGCCCGGCAGGCCATACCGCTGCTCCTGCCTTATTGCGCCAAAGATATAGCTTGTCTGTACCGCTACCAGGAGGGATGCTCCCGGTGCGGGCAATGTGATATCAATTCGGCCTATGCGATTGCAGCGCGATATGGCCTGCAGCCTGTTACCATTCAAAATTATGAAATGCTGGAAGAAACACTGGAAAAATTAAAGCAACAGGGCTGCAAAGGATTTATCGGTACCTGCTGCCGCCGTTTCTGGCTTAAGCACGACGCCGATTTTGCCAGGCTGGGAGTACCTGGTATTCTCATTAATGTTGAAAACTGTACCTGCTATGATCTGGGTAAGGAACAGGCCGCCTATCAAGGGAGCTTTAGCAAACAGACCCGCCTGAAAACCAGACTGCTAGAACTTGTCATCGATACAATCCTGAATTCGAACAGGCGGTTTATATGTGAAATATAAGCTAATAAGCTAATTCGCAATGGAACTTACAAGTGTCTCTGCGTTATGTGGAGATACTTTTTTCGTATCGAAACCATAATTTTTCACCTGAATACGAGTAACACGGCTTTCGCTTGGTTAAAAGCGGAAGCCGTGTTGGTGATGGGGTGACCAAGCGCAATGCCCGGCAAAAAGGCCGTCATGCAACGCTTCTGGCGCTTAACCTCCGCTTATGCATAACGGCCTCTTCGCCTCAGTGACGTTTTAGGAGTATAAGGACCGCGCCAGAGGTTTTTCTTATTTGTGTAGCGGGATTGACCGCGATAACTACATTTTTGGATAATTCTGCGACAGTGCAAAACAAACATATGTTTTTGTTTCAACAGGATATTACCATTTTCTTACTCTGTAGATAGCTATAAAGGCTTGTTTGTATAGTGCGGGATGTTGGCATGTTTGTTGCGAATATAGCGTCTAGAGGCAAGCTTCCGGTTAATTCAAGTTGACCGAATCTTCTACAAATTACAAACATGGAGGCTGCTCAAAATACACAGACCCGGAAAGGAGGTTCATTGCAGTTACTTATGACTTAGGATAAAAAGGAGGATTACACATGAAAGCAGCGGTATGGTACGGTAAGAAGGATGTAAGGGTTATGGACGTTCCTGAGCCGCCAAGCCCTAAGGCAGGCTGGGTGAAGGTTAAGGTGGAATGGTGCGGGATCTGTGGATCAGATCTGCATGAATACCTGGCCGGTCCGATTTTTATTCCGGTAGATATGCCTCACGCTTTGACGGGAGGTACAGCTCCTGTAATTTTAGGGCATGAGTTTTCCGGTGTGGTGACTGAGATCGGTCCGAATGTCACCAACGTTAAAGTCGGCGACAGGGTGGCGCCGGACGCCTGTCAGGTTTGCTGGGAATGCCCACGGTGCAGGGAGAATCGTTACAGCCTCTGTGAAAAGCTGGCATTTACCGGACTCATGACTGACGGCGCTTTTACTGAATATGTCAATGTCCCGGCTTACACCATGTATAAAATTCCCGACAATATGTCTTATGAAGTAGCGGCGTTAATTGAACCGCTGGCCGTAGCCATGCACGCCGTCCGGCGTGCGCCGCTGGTACAGGGCGACACAGCCGTTGTTATGGGCGCCGGCACGATTGGGCTGGCAACCCTGATGTGCGCCAAGGCGGCCGGAGCCAGTACGGTGTATACGGTCGAGGTTGCCAGGGCCAGAAAGGAATATGCCTTAAAAGCCGGGGCAACTGCCGTTCTTGATCCAACGGAAGGCGATGTTGTCAGCCGGATCAGGGAATTGACCAATGGCGGCGCCGATGTGGTGTTCGAGTGTGTAGGCAGTGACAAGACTGCACCGGTAGCCGTTGAACTGGCCCGGTCAGCCGGTAAAGTAGTGATCGTCGGCATTTTTGAAAAAGCGTCATCCCTGAATTTTAACGCTTTGTCGTTTACCGAAAAAGAGGTGAAGGGTTCGCTGGCCTATTACGGCGAATTCGGATCGGCCATCCAATTGGTTGCCGACGGCAGAATTAATGTGGAGCCGCTGATCACCGGCAAGATTGGTATTGAAGAAATTGTGGAAAAAGGCTTTGAAGAACTGGTAAACAGAAAAGAGGAAAACATCAAAATTCTGGTAAGACCTTTCTAAACCATGCCTGCTAGCTTAGTCTGCCAATGAGAGGAGGATACGTAATGAGCAGAACTGTAATTGTAACCGGTGCGGGCCGTGGTATCGGCCGGGGAATTGCGTTAAGAATGGCGCAAGACGGCTTTAATGTGGTCGTCAATGATATCGATTTGGGAAGTGCCCTGGAGACAGCTGAGGAAATCAAGTCTCTCGGCCGGGAATCCATGGCGATTGCGGCTGATGTTTCTAAGGAAGAAGACGTGTACGGCATGGTCGGGAAGGTTATCGACGAGTTCGGCAAACTGGATGTGATGATTGCCAATGCCGGAATCGCCAATATTAAATGGACGGTCGAAATGTCCGCCGCCGAATGGGATCAAATATTTGCCGTAAACTGCAGGGGAACATTTTTATGTGACCAGGCGGCAGCCAAACAGATGATAAAGAAAAAGAGGGGAAAAATTATCAACTGCTCCAGCATAGCCGGACATGCCGGCTTTAGCCTGCTGGCCGCCTACAGCGCAACTAAATTCGCTGTGAGAGGTTTTACGCAAGCGCTGGCCAAGGAAATGGGGCCTTATGGCATTACCGTCAATGCCTATTGTCCCGGTATTGTGGGCACAGATATGTGGGACCTTATTGATGAGAAGATGGGGCCTTATCTCAAGCTTGGCAAAGGCGAGGTACTTAAGGAATATTCCAAGCTAATCACAATGGGACGGGTACAAACACCGGCAGATGTGGCTAATTTCGTATCCTATCTGGCATCCACCGATTCGGATTACATGACAGGCCAGTCAGTCATTATTGACGGCGGCATAGTGATGAACTAACCCGGGACGTTTCCGAGCCGAAGGCTGTGAGCGCACTTAGAAATAAGGCGTTGCTCACAGCCTTTGTTTATTTCTATCATACAGGCATCAAAGAACTGAACTATCATTGCGAGGAGGTACGACGAAGCAATCTCTCCATATCCTGCTTGACTGATCTAATTAATAGGAGATATTATACTGACGCATTTTCCGGTACATGGTACTTCGGGCCATTCCCATTTGCTTGGCGGCAAGGCTAATGTTGCCGCTTGCTTGCAGCAAATAGTCAAGTATTTGCTGCCTTTCCCGTTCATTAAAGCTCTGTTTGATTTTGTCTCTTTCGTATAAAGAGGTGCCTATCTGTGAGGTAGACTGTGTAAAGGAATTAGCGTGATTATTGACAATGTAATCAGGTAAATGCTCGGGTAAAATGATATCCTTATCTGCCAGACTAATTACCCGTTCCACGATATTTTGCAATTCACGGACGTTTCCCGGCCATTGGTATTGCTGCAGCAAAGTAATTATTGCCGGGTCAACTGTGTGCAGGGGCTTGCGCCATTCCCGGCCCATGGTATGTAACATATAAGTAAAGATGTGCGGGATGTCTTCGCAGCGTTCGCGCAGGGGCGGAATTTTTAAGGATATTACATTTAACCGGTAGTATAAATCCTGGCGGAAGTTGCCTTTTTCCACTTCCCGGGCCAAAGCCTTATTAGTGGCGCAAATAATTCTCAAATCCACCGGAATGACTTTATTATCCCCCATCCGCGTTATTTTCCGCTCCTGAATAACCCGCAGCAAAGCCACTTGCAATTCAAGGGGAGTATCGCCGATTTCATCCAAAAAAATGGTTCCCCCGGAGGCAAATTCAAATTTACCCGGCCGGCCGCCGCGTTTGGCGCCGGTAAACGCTCCTTCGGTATAGCCAAATAATTCACTTATCATCAATTCTCGGGGGATGGCTCCGCAGTTGACGGCCACAAACGGGCCTTTACGCCGCGGACTTTGGTTATGAATTGCCTGGGCAAACACTTCTTTGCCGGTGCCGCTTTCCCCCTCGATCAGCACATTGGACAGGCTGCTGGCAGCCTGGGATGCTAATTTCACTGTTTTGCGAATAGCAGGACACTGGCCGATAATATCCTCAAAGCGGAAAGTAGCCTGCGCGCCGCTTAACCGGTTGATCAAATTATGCACTACTTTGATGGGGCGCAGGATAATCACCGCACCGGATAGCACGCCCTCATCGTCAAATATCGGCCGGCCTGAGGCCAGACAATGAAGACGCCCGGTACTGGCATCAGTAAAAATTTCAAAATCATTGAAAGGCGTTTGTTCTTTATAAACGTTTTCGATAAACGGCGCCTTGCTGCCTATAAGTTCAATAATCGACTTGTTCAGTAGCTCACAGCCGGGACGGTCGAAAATTTCTTCGGCAATGCCGTTAACTTGACCGATAGTGCCGTTGCTGTCAATAATTAAAACGCCATCAGACATAGTATTGAAGATGTTTTCCAGCCGGTTATACGACAAGGCTATCTCCCGGTTTTTCTCTTTGAGTTTTAATGATTGATAAGCAAATTTGGATAATGTGTTAGCGACAGAATAGAGGACTTTAGCGGCAGCCTGGATCTTATTAGGGGTGACAATGGGGATTTCTTTTATGGCGGCCAGGTATTTCTCGGCATCGACGCCAAGGGTTTTGGCAATGTTGCGGCAATGAGTCTCATTCGGCTCCTTAGTAAGCACCTGACCGCCGAATATGGTACCAATTACCTGACCGTTAAGTAAAATAGGGGCCGCAAAATCAAATAAACCTGCATGACATTGGTAGATTGCCGGTTTGCCGGTTCGCACAGCTTCGTCCGCACCGCACATATCGGCTGTTAAACATCGTTTTAAGCCTATAGGACTCGAACGGACAATTTCTCCACAGAATCTGGAAAAACAGCTGGGACGGGTTAATGTATGTCCCTGACGGTCTTCGATTACACTGGCGACACCTACGCTTAAAGCAAAGTTATCCTGAAACTCCTGAAGAAATAAAGAGTCAATCAAATCTTCCAGTTGTATAGTTTTTGGTTTCGTCATTAATTGGCCTCCCTTTGAACTGCAAGTTATGACCAGGGATGTTTTGGTTACCCATGACGATTTGCGTACTATATGGCAAAATTATCCTGACTCTATTTTACAGTACAATGCGACTTTTGTCGCGAAATAAATGCCAATAATCTGACAAATGAAACGAGCCGGTCTTCGCGTAGCCTTTCACGCCAGAAAAAGGAGATAATGCTCTTACTCTGGCGAAAAGTTACACTTCTAACAGGACTAAAAAAGAGCTGCCAGTTTCGGCAACTCTTTTTAGTCTAATTTTAACTTACAACATTAATTGGTTTTCCATCCAGGAATGAGGCAATATTACCTGCCAACAGGCTAATGAGCCGTTGCCTTGCCTCCAGTGGCTTCCAGCCAATATGGGGAGTCAGGATGACATTATTCATTGTAAACAGAGGGTTATTGAGTTCCGGGGGCTCCGGATCCTGAACATCCAGTGCGGCGCCGGCAATTTTACCGGCTTCTAAGGCTTCAATCAGATCAGGCTCCTTAATAAGTGCTCCTCTAGAGGTGTTAATGATATAGGCTGACGGTTTCATGAGGCTGAGGCGTTCTTTATTGATTAGATGCCGGGTATCCGGGGTCAGCGGGCAATGGAGGGAAACGTAATCGCTTTGTTTGAGCAGTTCTTCCAGTGTAACCGACTTAATATTTGGTGATTCCCAGGTTTTCGGTGTCCGGTTATATACCAGGATATTCATACCCAGCGCCAGCGCTACTTTCATGACTTGCCGGCCGATACTGCCTGAACCGATTATGCCCAACGCCTTATTTTGCAGTTCAACATGAGAAACCATGAGATGTTTGGTAAAATTATCGTAGTTTTTTTGTTTAAGCATGATCTGCTGCTGTGTCAATGATGAACTTAGGCTTAAGATGGAGGTAATGGCTAGCTGGGCTACGGCTTCTGTACTGTAGCCGGGAACATTGCAGACCGTGATGTTCTTTTCCCTGGCGGCGGCCATATCGATATTATTATAGCCGGTGCCGGCTTCGCAGATAAGTTTGACTGAGGGCGGAAATTGGAGGATGATCTCTCTGCTAACGGGCAGTTCTTTAGTGATGACAATATTCTGATCCTGTACTTTTGCTACAATGTCCTGGTCATTGCTGCTGTCATACTTGGTGACAGCAGCAAGTTTTGCTAACTGTGAAAAGTCGAGTTTGTTATCAAAGTCCAGTTTGACTGCATTGAGAAATACTGTTTTCATCGCTTACCCTCCGTAATTTAGAACATTTACAAATTTAAGTATATTGTGACCATAAACGGCTGTCAACATTTAACGGTATTCCTTTATTGTGTCAATAACAGATGCAGGCAGGAAGTTAAATCAGCACAGGTCAGGCGACGGCAGCGAAGTGGTATTGCCAGGGTGAGATGCTACATTTTATTTAATATATAATTAATGAAATATTGCTATAATGGGCTGCATTGTAATACATAGGAAGCAGCGAGAAGATTTATATATTTTTGCGACTAATGAGGTAAACTGTAGATATGAAATCCAGTAAACTCATTGGATGCTGCATAGTAACTAAACTTGGAGGAGATGTGATTTTTTTGAAACACCTATTACAGCTACTGGCGCAGATGCTCTCGAATTACCGGGACGTGGCTTTGCTGCTATTTCGCCTGGGCTTAGGCGGGATGTTCATGTGGCATGGCTGGCCCAAGATTATTGGCGGACCGGAAAAATGGGCCGGTCTTGGCAAAGCGGTGGGGACATTCGGTATTGAATTTGCCCCTGGTTTTTGGGGGTTTATGGCCAGCTTTGCCGAGTTTGGCGGCGGGCTATTGTTTGCGCTGGGCTTATTCTACCGTCCGGCCTGTTTTCTCCTGTTTATGAATATGTGTGTTGCTTTTACAACGCAGATGTTAGACGGCAAAGGTTTGCAAAAGGCATCGCAATCGTTTGAAGACGGCCTGAGTTTCTTCGGCGCTGCCTTTGTGGGGCCCGGCAAGTATAGCCTGGACCGTTTGCTGGGGATTGAAGAGTCGGCGGAAAAAGCGGCGTTTCGATTACACCGCAAGTAAGGGGGAATTTCTCTGGGAATAATAGGAATTCAGTACTTGACAAAACACATATGTACTGTTATATTATACTCAATGAAACGTTTTGTGTAAATTATACAAAAATGGTAAACTATGTTGACAATTATATAATACTATCCTAAAGACTGTGAAGAGGAGAAGTAGCATTCAATATACAGCGCAGAGAGCCGGCGGCTGGTGGAAGCCGGACTGGGATTGAATTGTGAAGTACACCTTGGAGTTGCTAGCTGAAGAAACGGATTGCGAAGGATTTGTCCGTGATTGGTAGGCGTGGCCGGAGCTTCCGCCGTTAACTGGAAGGGGGTATCGGTAAGATAAATGCTTGCCCGTACTCTGGTGAGGGGAGCCGCTATTCTGTTTTTAACGGCTCTACAAGGGTGGTAACGCGGGAAATATACTCCCGTCCCTTATATATAAGGGACGGGAGTTTGACTTTTTTTAGTAGTTTGTAGGTTAAGTGTAATATGGCATTTCATTCGCAGCTTGACTCAGACAAGCTGTAGTTCAGGTAAGGAGGTGACTCAACATGCTCGGCATTACGGATCCCTGGATCGTTTTGGCCTATTTATCCTGTATTGGCTCAACGGTTTTCTGTTTCTTGTATGCGGTCTGGAAAACAAGGAAAGAAGCATAAGCGGGTAATGGAAGGATGTGTAGTATGGATAATCAGTTGCTTTATAGCATGCTGGCGGTGTATTTGGTATTAACGGTGTTTCTGGGATATTTGGGGTTTAGGCATACCAAATCGGCCAAAGACTATATGATTGCCGGTGGTAATGTGCATCCGGTATTAATGGCTTTGGCCTATGGGGCAACCTTTATTTCCACATCGGCAATTGTAGGCTTTGGCGGTGTTGCGGCTGTTTACGGCATGAGCCTGCTATGGCTGACCGCATGTAACATTTTTGTAGGTATTTTTGTAGCATTTGTTTTTTATGGTGTAAGGACAAGGCAGTTAGCCAGCGAACTCGAAGTAAAATCGTTTCCTGAGTTTTTAGGAGCCCGCTTTTGTTCGCCGTTTATCAGAAAGTTTGCCGCCGGCGTAATCAGTCTGGCAATGCCGCTGTATGCCGCCGCCGTAATGATCGGCGGCGCGAGATATATGGAGGAAGCCTTGGAGATGAGCTACGGCTCGGCAGTGATACTATTTGCCGTTATTGTTTTTTCTTATGTGTTTTTCGGTGGTTTACGCGGGGTTATTTATACCGATGCCATGCAGGCCGTTATTATGCTGATCGGCATGGTCGCGCTGATGATCTTAACTTATTCGGCGCTGGGCGGGGTAACGGCAGCTCATGCCAAACTGTCCGCCCTCCAGCATCTTGTTCCCGCTCCTTTGGCAGCCAAAGGACATCAGGGATGGACGGCTATGCCGGCGTTGGGCTCGGAATTATGGTGGTTTGTTATCTCAACACTTATCTTAGGGGTCGGTATAGGTGTTCTGGCCCAGCCGCAACTGGCCGTCCGGTTTATGACGGTTGCCAGTTCAAAAGACCTCTACAAAGGATTAACGGTAGGCGGTCTGTTCATCCTGCTGATACCTGGTGTCGCCTATACAGTAGGGGCGCTGTCCAATGTCTATTTTATGGAACAATCCGGTCAATTGGCGTTGGCAGCAACGGCAGTCGGCGGCGCGGCCGCTAATGTGGATAAAATTATCCCCCTGTATATCACGCAGGCCATGCCGGAATGGTTAAAGTATCTGTTTTTGTTTACTTTGTTATCTGCAGCTATGTCTACGTTAAGCGGTCAATTTCATATCATAGCCACATCTGTTTCTTATGATTTAAATCCCAATAGAGACGCCAGTGACAAAAAAACGTTGCTGATCGCCAGGCTTGGGACCTTATTCGGTTTGGCTTTAACTATCCTGCTGGCGTTTCAGCTGCCTTTAGGAGTAATAGCCATTGCGACGGCTTTGTTTTTTGGTATGTGTACCTCGGCCTTTTTGCCCATGTATACCGCTGCCTTGTACTGGCCGAAGGTGACGCCGCAAGGCGCCATTGTCAGTATGGTCATAGCTTCCTTTGTCTATCTGCTGACAGTATTGTTTATTCACGAAAGGGAAGCGGCTATTTTTGGTGTATGTTTCAAATTGTTCGGCGTAAATACGCTGGCGTCAGCACCCTGGACATATATTGATCCGCTTGTCATAACGCTGCCGGTCAGCGCGATAACGCTTGTGGTTACGAGTTCCCTGACGCAGCCTGGACAGCAGGCGGTAATTGTCAAGCAGTAAGGATTACCAAAATAAGAGAAGGAACAGTGATGTTTATGATTTGGGATAAAGCGGCAGAATGCATAGAGCGGCCACAGATGGAGGAGTTGCAGCTTACAAGATTGCGGCAGGTTGTTGCCCGGGTATACGAAAATGTGTCTTTTTACCGGGAGGCTCTGGATGATTCCCGGGTAGGGCTAAATCACATCCGCTCCTTGCGGGATATTCGCCTGCTGCCTTTTACTACTAAGGATGATATCCGTAACAACTATCCATATGGTTTATTTAGTACTCCGTTAAAAAAAATTGTGCGGTTACATGCTTCTTCGGGTACTACCGGCAAGCCCACGGTTGTGGGTTATACCAAAAAGGACATTGAACTGTGGGCCGAGATGGTAACCCGTATCGCCGTGGCCGCAGGCGCCCGGGAAGATGATGTAGCTCAGGTCGCTTTTGGCTACGGGTTATTTACCGGCGCCTTCGGGCTGCATTATGGTCTTGAAAAGCTGGGGGCCACTATCGTACCAGCTTCAACCGGCAACACCGAACGGCAAATCATGCTGATGCAGGATTTTGGCACGACTATTTTAGTAAGTACTCCGTCCTATTCCTTATATCTTGCGGAAACTGCCCACAGTATGGGTATTGATACCCGTTCGCTCAATGTCCGCTTAGGTCTGTTCGGTGCGGAAGGCTGCTCAGATGGGATGCGTCAGGTCATTGAACGTTTATGGGGCATCAGTGCTGTTGAAAACTATGGTATGAGTGAATTGATCGGGCCCGGTGTTTCCGGTGAGTGTGAATGCAAGGCAGGGCTGCATATCAATGAAGACCACTTTTATCCGGAAATTATCGATCCGGTAACAGGTGCGCCGCTGCCTTACGGCGAAACGGGAGAACTGGTCATTACTACCATGACCAAGGAGGGTTTTCCGTTGCTGCGTTACCGTACCCGTGACATTACCAGTCTTAATCCGGAGCCTTGCCAATGCGGCCGGACTCTGGTACGCATGAATAAGGTTCAGGGCCGGACGGATGATATGCTTAAAATTCGCGGTGTTAACATCTTCCCTTCCCAGATAGAGAGTGTTTTGGTTGGTATTCGCGAAATTGGGCCGCATTATAACATCATCGTGCGCCGGAAAGGCTACCTGGACGATCTGGAAGTCAAAGTTGAACTGGCTGATGAGAGTCTGCTGGAAGATTTCCGTAAGCTGGAGGGCCTGCAGGATATGATCCGCCACAAGCTGCGGGTCATACTGTCGATCGATGCTGCCGTGCGTTTGGTGCAGCCAAAAACGATTGCCCGTTCCGAAGGCAAAGCCAAAAGGATTATTGATTTAAGGGATCAAAAGTGATCTGGTTAACAGAAGTATAATGAGTACCTGGTACTAATAATTTTTTATTGCAATAAGTGGATAAAAATGGTATGTTTAATTTAGGTTAAGCCTAAATACATACCAGGAAGGAGATTCTGTCGAATGAAAGGAAATCCCCAATTAATTGAGACCTTAAATTCACTTCTTGCTGACGAACTTAGCGCTATCAACCAGTACATTGTCCATTCTGAAATGTGTGCCAACTGGGGTTATGACAAATTACACAATCAATTTGAACAGCGGGCTATTTCGGAAATGAAACACGCCGAGAAATTGATTGCACGAATCCTGTTCCTTGAAGGTACACCCATTGTTTCCAATTTGAAAGAGATTCATATTGGCAGTGACATTCCCAAACAGCTTGAATATGATCATGCCGCCGAAGAGGGAGCAATCGCCGCCTATAATGCCGCCATAAGGCTGGCAGGCGAAGTTAATGATTTTGCTACCAGGGAGATACTGGAAGAAATTCTTAGCGATGAAGACCGTCATATTGACGGTATCGAAGAATTGCAAGATCAGGTTTCTCATATGACTCTGCCTATATTCCTGACAACACAAGTAAGATAAATAGGAACATTCCCGGAATCAATGTATTACATGATTTCGGGAATGTTTTTTATATGACAAATTGTCAGGGAAGCAGGATTTATCTCTTAAAAGGCCCTGTTCAAAATTACAAGCTGTCATATAGACAAAAGCGGTGCAAGGATATAAATGTTTGTGAATATATAAACCTTTGACATTAAAAGTAAATGTATATATTATTAAATTGACTGTATAATTTTTACACTTTTCATTTTTTATTCCAGTTGGAGTTGGGGGAATACAATGAGGATTAAACTGATTGGCTGTATTTCCACGAAAAATGAAGTGTTGGCAATGCAACCTGGCTCCCCTGCTGACTGTGTTTTTTTTGACTTTTCCTTACATGCCTGTCCTGGTAAATTGCATAGGGAACTGCAGCAAACAATTAATACCTGCCAGGACTATGATAAAATCATTTTAACCTATGGGAGATGTTCCCGTGCCGTGGAAGGCTTGGCTTCTGCCCGCGTGCCGCTGGTACTGCCAAACGCGCATGATTGCATTAGTGTATTGCTGGGGTCGGATCTAAGGCGGCAGGAACAGTCGGCGCGTAATCCGGCTGCTTATTATTTCAGTCAGGGATGGCTGGATTACGGTCGAAATCCCTATGATGAATATTTAGAATACATTGAAAAATACGGCCAAGACAAGGCCCATTATCTAATTCAGAGTCTTTACGGAGCCTACCGGGAAGCCATATTTATCCGTACTGCCGCAGATAGGAAAAAAATAGAGGAATACAGACAAAAGGTAAAGCAAATTGCCAGTTTCTTCGGCTGGAAAATTAGTGAAGTCGCCGGAGATTTAGAACTGTTGAATGCTGTTGTAAACCAGCTGTCACATCCCGGCGTTATCAGGGTGGCGCCGGGGACACCGATCGTGTTGGAGGAGGGGATTTTTAATGCAGATTAAAGTTAATTCCGAACACTTGTCCGTAGCGGAGGGGGAAAGCTTGCTGGATGCCTTGCTCCGCTGCAGTCAACCGCTGACGAATGTTTGTAATGGCCATGGAACCTGCGGGAAGTGTAAAGTACAAATAACTGCCTGCGCGCCGGAACCCACCGAGATAGAATACCAAAAACTCAGCGCCGGTGAGCTTGCTGCCGGTGCCCGGCTGGCATGTCAGGTTAAGCCTCAGGCCGGCATGGCGATCAATTGCGGGGAGAATGGCTATGTTGACCGGAAGGAGGGCCTGCTATTTGCCGCCGATCAGGCCGACAGTGAATTCTGTGGTATTCAGCAGGTATACGTTACTCTGGATAAGCCAACCCTTCAGGATGAGCGGAGCGACTGGGAACGGCTTTGGACAAAATTGCGGGCTAGCTGCGCGACTGGTAACCTGAAGATAGGATTGCCTGAGATGCAGACGTTAGCTCCGGTAATAAGGCAGGAAGAGTTTTCTGTAACGGCTGTTTTATGGGACGAATGTATTCTTGACATTTTTCCGGGGACAGAGCCAATACCGGTTTATGGAGTAGCCATTGATATTGGTACTACTAATATCGCGGTTGCCTTGTATAATTTGGCAAATGGAACTATGGTACGGCTGGCGGCAGCCGAAAATGGGCAGACGCGTTATGGGGCGGATGTCATTTCCCGCATTGAAATGGCCAGCAAGGGGCCGGACAAGCGTACTTTACTGCGGGAAGCAGTAACCGGTACCATAAATGGGCTGATTACGAAAGTGTGTAATACGGCAGGCATTGCTGGCAGCCAAATCTTCAAGGCGGTTATAGTAGGCAATACTACTATGCATCATTTGTTTTTAGGACTCGATGTTTCCTATCTGGCGCTTTCTCCCTTTGTATCTGTATGTAATGCCGCCCTGGAATTTTCCGCGGACGAGACAGGGCTGGCGCTGCACCCGCAGGCCAGAGTTATTTTATTTCCCAACGTGGGTGGCTTTGTCGGCGGCGATACACTGGGGGCTGTTCTGGGTGCAGAGGAGCTGCTGGCAGACGGCCGGCATTTACTGATCGACATTGGTACAAACTGTGAATTGTATTTGCAAGACGGTGTAAAGATGTGGGCTTGTTCCACTGCTGCCGGGCCTGCATTTGAAGGCGCCGGGATTACTTATGGCATGCGGGCTCAGCCTGGTGCGATCGAGCGGGTACATATTGACCGGCAAAGTGTCGAAGTCTCAGTCATTGGCGGCGGGGCAGCGACAGGCATATGCGGCTCCGGTCTTATCGAGGCTGTTCAGCAAATGCGGCTAGCCGGTGTTATTAATCAATATGGAGCAATCTCAGATCCGGCTGATCCGGAGGTGCAGGCGGATCTGGCTCCGGCATTGGCAGCGAGAATTCGTACCGGACAGCAAGGACGGGAGTTTGTTTTAGCCTATAACGCCGGCGGAAATGATATTGTTTTAAGCCAGTATGATCTCAGCCAGCTGCAACTGGCAAAAGGGGCAGTTTGTGCCGGAATCCGAACGCTGCTCAATATTGCCGGACTGCGGATAGAGGATATTGATTCAGTGGTATTAGCGGGAACCTTTGCAACTCATCTCAATTTAGCCAGCACCTTAGACATCGGGCTTATTCCCAAGATGGGCTTGCATAAATTAAAGACAGCCGGCAATGCGGCTCACGCCGGGGCTGTAAAGGCTTTGCTGGATAAGCGGGCATTTGACCGTTTGTGGCGGCAGGCTGATAGCATTCAGCACATAGAATTAGGCGGGAGCGCCACTTTTAGTATGTATTTTATGGATAGCATGTGTATCGAACCTTGTGAAATATAATTAGTAATATTAATGGACTGTATCTGTAAGACGTATCTTTTTAGATTGGGGTGTTGGAATATGATTGACAGAAATCTGGTTGACCTCCAATATCTGGAAGAGGTGCTGGATAATTTTTCCAAAGCGACCGGTCTACATGTGGCAATTGTAAATAAAAATGGAGAATCCTTTGGTCTTTTTGAAACAGCCGAGCGCTGTGAGTTTTGCCGGTATATCCGCAGTAAACCCAGCGGGGTTGAGAAATGCCGGGCTTCCTATAAACAGGCAACGCAGGAAGCGTCGAAATGGGAGGAACCCTACTTTTTCCGTTGCCGGGCCGGTCTGGTTATTTGGGCTGTGCCTATTACCCTACGGGGCATTTCTTTAGGAAGCATTATTTGCAGCCAGGTGTTACTGTGGAAGCCTGACCGTTTTTTTTATCAAGAACTGCACGAGTTGAACCCGGAAGTGAATGATTTTGCTGAGCTCGAGAGAACAGCCGGACAACTTGATATCATTTCTCCTGTCCGCTTCCAGGCGGCAGCCGATGTTTTGTACGTCACCGTAAACCAGCTTATGAAGCGGGACCTGCATGTTTTGGAGAATGTGGAAACCTATAAAATGCAGCAGCTCATCCACAAAGAACTGGAAGAGCGTAAACGGCAGCAACTTTCCCTGGTAAAAGAAGGCTATGACTACGGCTCCTATTTACAGCGGGAGAGGAGTTTTCTCCGGTATATTCGACTGGGGGATAAACCCCGGGCCGAAAAATCTTTACATACGCTGTTCATACAACTTTTTGTAAAATCCACCGGCGAACAGGTGCCGATAAAATTGCGTATCATTGAACTGGCAGCTTTGGTTTCACGGGCTGCGGTGGAAGGGGGGGCGGAACCGGAGACCGTAATGGTGTTGCTGGAGACGTTTAATGATAGGATTAATGATTGCCAGCATTTGGAGAAATTCTTTTCTCATATGAAAAAATTTGTGACTATGGTACTGGATCAGAGTGTGGCCTTAGAGGAGAAAAAATACAACGGATTAGTGAATGAAGCCAAAGCCTTTATTCTGGAGAACTACTCACAGGCCATCAAAATTGAGGATGTGGCTGCGCGCTTATTTATTAGCCCTTCGCACCTGTCACGCTTATTCCGTCAAGAGGTAAACTGTACTGTCAATGATTATATTACCCGGGTACGGGTAGAACAGGCGGTTGAATTGATGAAGAAACCGGAGTTGAGTGTTGCGCAAGTTTCGCAGTCAGTCGGGTTTCAAAGCCAAAGCCATTTCGCCAAGGTTTTTTCAAGGTATATTGGCGTTGCGCCGCTAATCTACCGTAACAGCCTGTCTTAACTGGAGGAGATGCGCATGATTTATGATCAAATTACCGAAAAAGTGAAGACTGGTGAGGCTGAGTCGGTAGTGGAACTGTGCAGCAAGGCTTTGGCGCAAGGCTATCCTGCGCTGGCAATTCTGGAGAAAGGCCTCATTGTCGGCATGGATCAGGTTGCCGAAAAATACAGTCACAGGCGGATTGTTGTGCCGGAGGTTCTGCTGTCGTCGCGGGCTATGCACGCCGGACTGACAGTGGTGGAACCACATCTTAAATACAAAGTCAAAAAACAGACCGGAACTATTGTAATTGGGACAGTAGCCGGTGACTTGCATGATATTGGGAAGAATTTAGTTAAGTTAACGGTAATGAGTACAGGGGCGCACATTGTCGATTTGGGAATTGACGTTACGCCGCAACGATTTCTCCAGGCTGTTGAAAAGTACAAAGCTGAGATATTAATGATGGCGGCGCTCTTAACTACGACGATGCCTGTTATGCGGAAAGTTATCAATGTCTTAAAAGAGGCAGATATGCGTAAGGATTTGATTGTAGCCGTTGGCGGCGCACCGGTGGATGAAGGTTTTGCCCGGGTAATCGGCGCAGACTGCTACTTTAAATGTGCCAAGGATGTTAAGAGTTATCTCGATCATAACCTGAATAAAATTTTACTGCGAAGAAATCTGGCAACATAACATACAGCAAAAAGAAACATCTGGTCCTATTAGGGAGCCGGATGCTTCTTTTTGCGTCCATGCCAATTGGCTGTAATGGCGCGTTTTAATCGTGTTTTTATTCACATAGTGTACGATGCTCGAATTGCATTCAAAAGAGCAGTAATGGTGCGAACTTTCAGAATACAAGCAGTGATATACTGAAACCAGAAAAAGGAAATGATTGAATCTGGTAACAATTGAAAATTTACCAAAAACAAGGGGGAAGAGAAATGGATTTTAATCAACTCTCGCTGTACGTACAAAAAGGGAATGGAGCCAAGGTAAAAGAAATGGTATCTGAAGGTTTGGCTCAGAAGGTTGCTCCAACCGAAATATTAAATGATGGCCTAATTTCCGCCATGGCAGTAGTTGGGGAGAAGTTTAAAAATAACGAAATGTATGTACCTGAAATGTTGATGGCAGCCAAGGCAATGAATGCCGGGATGCAGGTTCTGGAACCTGTTTTATCCGCAACCGGAGCTAAACCGGTTGGCAAGGCTGTTATCGGTACTGTTAAAGGCGATTTACATGATATCGGCAAGAATCTAGTTCGTATGATGCTAAAAGGTGCCGGTATCGAAATGTATGATCTGGGCATCGATGTACCTGCTGAGGCATTTTTGGCAAAAGCCAAAGAGGTTGGAGCTGACATGGTTTGCCTCTCAGCGTTACTGACAACAACAATGCCCTATATGGATAGAGTAATAAAAGAATTTGAAAAAGCCGGTGTACGCAGCCAGTTTGCCTTTATGATTGGCGGGGCCCCTGTCAGCGAAGCGTATGCTAAAAACATTAATGCCGATTATTATGCCGAAGATGCTGTTGTGGCGGTTGATGTCGCCAAAAAAATACTGGCAAAAAGACAGTAACTTAATGGGGAGGTAATTGGAAATGGCAAAAACCTTTGAAAATTTGGCTTACAACTCGCTAAACGATTTTGTATACGGCAGTGCTCCTAATCCGGTTAAGTGCAAAAACGGTTTAGTAATTGGCGGTGGCGAGATCTATCCGGAACTTAATTTTACTTTACCGCCAATGGAAGTCAACGCCGGGACAATGCCCGAGGTCAAAGAAATTTATACTGAAATGATCAACGGAGTACTGAAGCGGGCCAAAGAATTATATGCCCCGGGAATTGTGGTAGAATTCGAAATGCTGCCGGAAATGACACTGGTACCGGAATGGGGTATTGAAGTTAACAATCTCCTGGTTAATGCCATGCGCGAGTACGAGGCCAAATACGGACTGAAAAGCGCTTTGCGCAGTACACCGGGTGATGTGCGCGAATTTAAACGGCCGCCACTCATGCGTAGCGGTGAAATTTTTGATAATCTCCTAAGGACGATAGAAGGGTCTGCTAAAGGCGGCGCCGATTTTATCGCAATAGAGTCAACCGGTGGTAAAGAGATTCATGATGACGCACTCGTGAATGCTGATTTAACGAAAGTAATTTTTGCTTTAGGAATTATGGGTACCAGAGACATGAAATTCTTATGGGAGCATATTGTGCGGATTTCAAAAGAAAATGGTGCGCAGGCAGCCGGCGACACGGCTTGCGGCTTTGCTAATACCGCTATGGTCCTTGCCCATAAAGGATTCATCCCCAATGTATTTGCGGCGGTAGTGCGGGTGGCCAGTGTGGCGAGAACCCTTGCCCCTTATGAAGCCGGTGCAGTTGGACCCAATAAGGATTGCGGCTATGAAGGCGTATACTGCAAAGCCATTGCCGGTGTACCGATAGCTATGGAAGGCAAATCAGCCGCTTGCGCCCATTTCAGCGCGGTTGGCAACATTTCCGCTGCGGTAGCCGACCTATGGAGCAATGAATCTGTCACACCGGTTCGTCTTTTGTCAGATATCGCTCCGGTTGTTTCTATTGAGCAATTAATATATGATTGCCGCCTGATGAATGTAGCCAAACAAAAAGGCTATGGAGTCACCTTTAGGGATTTACTTTCAGATTCTGACTCCAAGTGGGATCCGCAGGCGTATATCTTGCGTCCTGACGTGGTGTTTGATATTAGTAAAGAGTTGATAAAAGCCAAGACTCCTTTCCTGAGAACGAAAGCCGGCGCCAAACTGGCCATTGAAGCCATCAGAAAGGCTGTTGCCGGTAATGAAGTCTATATTGCCGAACGTGAGAAAAACTGGCTGGATATTATGGATGGCCAAGTGGACGCCATTCCTGACGACGAAGAAAAATTCTGGCACGAAATAAAAGGCGAACTCGAACTGGATAAGTTCATTCCCTCCGAATACGGCCTGAAGTAATCTAATTGATTGACAAGAAGATTAGCTAAAAACGACTGCCGAAGGAGGACAATACAATGATAGTTGTTGGTGAACTTATCAATTCCAGTCGCAAGGCTATTGCCGCCGCTATCGAAGCACAAGATACCGCTGCTATTCAAAAAGTGGCAAAAGACCAGTTCGAGGCCGGCGCGCAATATATTGATGTTAATGCCGGCGTATTTGTAGGAAAAGAGTCAGAGTATCTTACATGGCTGGTTAAAATTGCTCAGGAGGCTGTCGATGCACCTTGCTGCATTGACAGTCCGGATCCAAAATGTGTAGAGCAGGCACTTGCTGTTCATAAAGGGATAGCCATGGTCAACTCTATATCACTGGAAAAAGAACGCTACTATTCGCTATTGCCGGTTATTTCCGGAACGGATCTCAAAGTGGTTGCCCTGTGCATGAGTGATGACGGTATGCCGGAAACGACGGAAGCCAGGGTAAGAATTGCGGATAAACTGATTAACAGTCTGACTCAGCACGGTATACCTTTGGGCAATATTTATATCGATGCCCTGGTTCAGCCTATAGCCACCAGTGACACTTATGGCATTGAGTTTTTGGATGCTATCCAGGTTATCACGACGAATTACCCTGGAGTTCATACTATCTGCGGGTTATCCAACATCTCCTATGGATTGCCTAACCGGAAGTTTATGAATCAAATGTTTGCGGTGATGGGCGTTGCCAAAGGGCTGGATGGTTTAATTATCAATCCGTTGGACAAAGCCATGATGGCCAGTATCGTTACGGCTGAAACGCTGGCTGGCCGGGACAGCTTTTGCTGCAACTATCTTGAGGCTTATCGGCGGGACGCATTTACCTGGTAGTCACATTTCAACAAGGGGTTGTCTCCGAGCGGATGGGGATAGCCCCTTCGTAATTATCCGTTTACCGGAATTAAACGGATAATGGGGGAATCGAAGCCTGTGGGGGGAGAACTCTATGCAGATTTTGCTCTTTGGCGGTTTTCTGGGATCTGGTAAAACTACAATTATGCTGCAGGTTGCTAAATATATTACCGCCATCCGTCAGGAAACTGTTGCTATAATCGAGAATGAAATCGGGGCTAATGGAATCGATGACAAACTGTTTCTCAATAGCGGCTTAAAAGTAAAACGGTTATTTGGCGGCTGTGTATGTTGCCAGATTTCCAGTGACTTGATACGTGGTGTTAATGAGATTCATGAGACTGTGAACCCAGCCTGGGTGATGATCGAGATGACAGGTCTGGCGTATCCTGCTAAAACCGTCAAAGCGCTTGAAAAATATTGTTCGGTTTTTTCAGGACTAAAAACCATCACGATAGTTGATCGGGGCCGCTGGTCGGAACTGACAACTTTGTTAAAGCCGCTTGTTCTTGGACAGGTAGAGGGTAGTGATTTAATTATTCTTAATAAAGTAGATCTTTCCGGTCAGGATATACCCAAAATTGAACAGGATCTGCGGGCAATAAATAACCAAATGAAGATTGTACTTACCAGCGCCGCCAATGAGCTATCCCCTGGCGTGCTTGAGGAGGTCGTTCGCTTTGAATAATACTGCCACTGTATTTAGCAAATGGTATGACGTATCTCTTGGTAAAATTATGACAACCACGCAAACCGAAGAACTCTTGCGAGAGTCGATAGCCTTTATTGGCAGAGCGTTAGCCTATAACGGGATTATTCTAGGACATATCAAAATTCTAGCCAGACTGCCGGAGCCGGTCATAGATCGTTATCTCTTCTTATCGCTAACACGGCTGGAGCAGATAGATATCACCCCCTCAAAATATTGGTCTAAAGTCAGCGGTATTGGTTTAACCCATATAGAGTTGCATGTAAATGTTTTAATCTTTGGATACACTTTCAGCGAAGTTGAAGCAGTGATAACCGAAGCTTTGAAAAAAAAGTAATTTTCGGGGACACGACAGGAGGAACGGTTTATGAAGTTTGGTGATAAGGTACGATATGTTCGCGAAAAATCCGCACTAACGACCGAGCAATTGGCTAAGCTGCTGAATGTAAGCCAGTCGTACATATCACATGTTGAAAATAACCGCCGTCAATTTGGTCGTGATAAAATTGTCAGTTTAGCAAAAGTGCTCAATATCCCGGTTGAATTTTTCTTTCGGGAAGATATCGAGACACTAGATACATTTAGAACTATTGATAAATTACAAAATGCAGAGAAAACGTCTGACTACCTTGGGGTAGTTGATTACGCAGTCAAAGCTGATATTAGTCCTGCGGAATTACAGCAGGCTATAGAATTTATTCGCTGTATAAGACACAAAATTAACGCAACGTTAATATGAAGCCCCCTTTCTCCTGGCCGTGATTTAATTCGGCCGGGAGTTTTTTATACTCAAAGGCAGTATAAGACGCTTAGCGTAAAGGCAAAAAAACATTACGCTAGTCATGTTTTCGAAACAGCATCTTGTTTTATGGTTGACAAACGCGAATATATCTGATAAATTTATATACCTGTCACGAACTCGCAAAACCCGAATGAAATAACCAAAAATTAACATTTGACAGAATAGTCAGTTCATGATAATCTATAAAAGTCGCTGTAAGCGGCGGTAATAAATGGAATAAATAATAGTGTTGACATAAATAATTAAAAATGCTATTATATGATTCTGCGCCGGTGAAACAAACGGCAAAAAAAGAGTGTTCCCTGAAAACTGAACAATGTAAGTAATGCATCAACGTACTATCGTGCAAGCTTACAAACGCATCACGGTCCTAATGGCCGTC
Source organism: Sporomusa aerivorans (assembly GCF_041428895.1). Lineage (NCBI taxonomy): Bacteria > Bacillati > Bacillota > Negativicutes > Selenomonadales > Sporomusaceae > Sporomusa > Sporomusa aerivorans. Next base: position 4,413,749 of record NZ_CP156926.1, on the reverse strand, counting down.
GCGAATGTAATCTTGATACAATGTACGGAAAGCCAGATGTGCGGTGCTCATTTGAGCACATTAAATAATTTCTTTAAATTTTATGAGCCATCAGATGGCTTCAATAAATAAAACTTTATTGGAGAGTTTGATCCTGGCTCAGGACGAACGCTGGCGGCGTGCCTAACACATGCAAGTCGAACGGAGTATTCATTTATGGATACTTAGTGGCGAACGGGTGAGTAACGCGTAGACAACCTGCCTCTAAACTGGGGACAACACCGCGAAAGTGGTGCTAATACCGAATGTGGTAACTTGGTTGCATGACTGAGTTAAGAAAGGTGGCCTCTATATATAAGCTACCGTTTAGAGATGGGTCTGCGTCTGATTAGCTAGTTGGTGAGGTAATGGCTCACCAAGGCGACGATCAGTAGCCGGTCTGAGAGGATGAACGGCCACACTGGGACTGAGACACGGCCCAGACTCCTACGGGAGGCAGCAGTGGGGAATCTTCCGCAATGGACGAAAGTCTGACGGAGCAACGCCGCGTGAGTGAAGAAGGTTTTCGGATCGTAAAGCTCTGTCGTTTGGGACGAACGTATCTTGTGTAAATAATGCAAGGTAATGACGGTACCAAAGGAGGAAGCCACGGCTAACTACGTGCCAGCAGCCGCGGTAATACGTAGGTGGCAAGCGTTGTCCGGAATTATTGGGCGTAAAGGGCGTGTAGGTGGATTTTTAAGTCTTGTGTCTAAGTGCGGAGCTCAACTCCGTATGGGCGCAGGAAACTGGGAATCTTGAGTGCAGGAGAGGAAAGTGGAATTCCCAGTGTAGCGGTGAAATGCGTAGATATTGGGAGGAACACCAGTGGCGAAGGCGACTTTCTGGACTGTGTCTGACACTGAGGCGCGAAAGCCAGGGGAGCGAACGGGATTAGATACCCCGGTAGTCCTGGCCGTAAACGATGGGTACTAGGTGTAGGAGGTATCGACCCCTCCTGTGCCGGAGTTAACGCAATAAGTACCCCGCCTGGGGAGTACGGCCGCAAGGTTGAAACTCAAAGGAATTGACGGGGGCCCGCACAAGCGGTGGAGTATGTGGTTTAATTCGACGCAACGCGAAGAACCTTACCAGGGCTTGACATTGAGTGAAAGGTCTAGAGATAGATCCCTCCCTTCGGGGACACGAAAACAGGTGGTGCATGGCTGTCGTCAGCTCGTGTCGTGAGATGTTGGGTTAAGTCCCGCAACGAGCGCAACCCTTATCCTTT
>NZ_CP156926.1:4405000-4407500 GCF_041428895.1 Sporomusa aerivorans | reverse complement strand
TGCTAGGCGTTCGACACTCGATAAATATCGAAGGTCTAAAGTCGAAAATCGAATAATGCGGCCCTGTGGTGTAGCGGTCTAACATGCCGCCCTGTCACGGCGGAGATCGACGGTTCAAATCCGTTCAGGGTCGCCATAAGCAGCGAACCAGGTTCTCACGAGCCGATAGGCGAAATGAGAACCTGAGTGAGTCGCTTAGTTCCGAACGATAGTGAGGAACATCCTAGTTTCAATTAGTTGACTCCGTAGCTCAGCTGGATAGAGCGTTTGACTACGAATCAAAAGGTCGCAGGTTCGAATCCTGCCGGGGTCGCCATCGCTGGCGTAGCTCAATAGGTAGAGCAGCTGACTTGTAATCAGCAGGTTGTGGGTTCAATTCCTATCGCCAGCTCCATTCAAATATGGAGGGATTCCCGAGTGGCTAAAGGGAGCAGACTGTAAATCTGCCGTCTTTGACTTCGGTGGTTCGAATCCACCTCCCTCCACCAATTACGGATCTATAGCTCAGTTTGGTAGAGCATCCGGCTCATAACCGGCGGGTCCTAGGTTCAAATCCTAGTAGATCCACCAATAACATGCGGTCGTGGCGGAACGGCAGACGCGCTAGCCTCAGGAGCTAGTGGGGGCAACCTCGTGGTGGTTCAAATCCACTCGACCGCACCATTTTAAGCAGGGAACCAAGTTTCTAGGAGCGAAAGCGACTCGGAAACTTGTGTGAATCGCTTAGTTCTGAGCAATTGCGAAGAACATCCTAAATAATGCGGTAGTGGCGGAACGGCAGACGCACCAGCTTGAGGGGCTGGCGAGGGCAACCTCGTGATGGTTCAAATCCATTCTACCGCACCATGAAATACCAAAACTTTTGTAAATAATAGTGTTGACATAAATAATTAAAAATGCTATTATATGATTCTGCGCCGGTGAAACAAACGGCAAAAAAAGAGTGTTCCCTGAAAACTGAACAATGTAAGTAATGCATCAACGTACTATCGTGCAAGCTTACAAACGCATCACGGTCCTAATGGCCGTCGCGAATGTAATCTTGATACAATGTACGGAAAGCCAGATGTGCGGTGCTCATTTGAGCACATTAAATAATTTCTTTAAATTTTATGAGCCATCAGATGGCTTCAATAAATAAAACTTTATTGGAGAGTTTGATCCTGGCTCAGGACGAACGCTGGCGGCGTGCCTAACACATGCAAGTCGAACGGAGTATTCATTTATGGATACTTAGTGGCGAACGGGTGAGTAACGCGTAGACAACCTGCCTCTAAACTGGGGACAACACCGCGAAAGTGGTGCTAATACCGAATGTGGTAACTTGGTTGCATGACTGAGTTAAGAAAGGTGGCCTCTATATATAAGCTACCGTTTAGAGATGGGTCTGCGTCTGATTAGCTAGTTGGTGAGGTAATGGCTCACCAAGGCGACGATCAGTAGCCGGTCTGAGAGGATGAACGGCCACACTGGGACTGAGACACGGCCCAGACTCCTACGGGAGGCAGCAGTGGGGAATCTTCCGCAATGGACGAAAGTCTGACGGAGCAACGCCGCGTGAGTGAAGAAGGTTTTCGGATCGTAAAGCTCTGTCGTTTGGGACGAACGTATCTTGTGTAAATAATGCAAGGTAATGACGGTACCAAAGGAGGAAGCCACGGCTAACTACGTGCCAGCAGCCGCGGTAATACGTAGGTGGCAAGCGTTGTCCGGAATTATTGGGCGTAAAGGGCGTGTAGGTGGATTTTTAAGTCTTGTGTCTAAGTGCGGAGCTCAACTCCGTATGGGCGCAGGAAACTGGGAATCTTGAGTGCAGGAGAGGAAAGTGGAATTCCCAGTGTAGCGGTGAAATGCGTAGATATTGGGAGGAACACCAGTGGCGAAGGCGACTTTCTGGACTGTGTCTGACACTGAGGCGCGAAAGCCAGGGGAGCGAACGGGATTAGATACCCCGGTAGTCCTGGCCGTAAACGATGGGTACTAGGTGTAGGAGGTATCGACCCCTCCTGTGCCGGAGTTAACGCAATAAGTACCCCGCCTGGGGAGTACGGCCGCAAGGTTGAAACTCAAAGGAATTGACGGGGGCCCGCACAAGCGGTGGAGTATGTGGTTTAATTCGACGCAACGCGAAGAACCTTACCAGGGCTTGACATTGAGTGAAAGGTCTAGAGATAGATCCCTCCCTTCGGGGACACGAAAACAGGTGGTGCATGGCTGTCGTCAGCTCGTGTCGTGAGATGTTGGGTTAAGTCCCGCAACGAGCGCAACCCTTATCCTTTGTTGCCAGCACGTTATGGTGGGAACTCAAGGGAGACTGCCGCAGACAATGCGGAGGAAGGCGGGGATGACGTCAAGTCATCATGCCCCTTATGTCCTGGGCTACACACGTACTACAATGGGCTTAAACAAAGCGAAGCAAGCCTGCGAAGGTAAGCGAAACGCATAAACAAGCTCTCAGTTCGGATCGGAGGCTGCAACTCGCCTCCGTGAAGTCGGAATC
>NZ_CP156926.1:3047500-4400000 GCF_041428895.1 Sporomusa aerivorans | reverse complement strand
TGGTACTATACGGGGACTATACTGCGTATGGTCCTATTACCGTGATAAATAGTACTGGAATTAGCAGGAAATAAGTTGTAGAAACTTGAATATATATCCTATGGCATGATGCTATAGGGGGCGATACTATGCAAAATGTTAACCGTGAGAGGCGAATCTATTTCCTGGATAATCTGAGATCTTTCATTGTTTTGCTTGTAGTTGTTTTTCATGCATCAATGGCTTATATGCCAAATGCTCCTTGGTGGTGGTATGTTCTTGATACACAAAGAAACTCTTTCTTTGATGGCTTTGTGTTAATTAATGATGTATTTATGATGCCGATCATGTTTTTTATTGCCGGCTATTTTTCGGTTAAATCATTAGTCAGACATAGTGCGGCCGCATTTGTCCGTGATAAAGTGACTCGTTTAATCATTCCCTGGATTATTGGTGTTATCTTTCTAGCGCCGGCAATTACGTATTTTATTTACATTACCCGCTCGCAAACACCGCCGGCTTATTTATACTACTGGTTTAATTTATTTTTCGGAAAGTCATATCAACAGGCGCATTATTGGTTTTTAGGTGCATTGGCTTTACTTTGTTTAATACTGGCTTTTGTGTATAGCTGCGGTTGGTTAAAGACGACACTGCTGAAAGCCAACAAACCTTCGACTGCTTTTTTGACGCTATTTGTACTTATTGGCAGTGTCGTTTTTTTCGGTGTTAACACTATAATAAATGATTATGAGTGGGTCAATGTGAAATATATACTGCTCATTCAGCCGACGCGATTTGTTTTATATATTCTCTATTTTATGCTTGGTGTATATGCTTATCGCCGCCAGTGGTTTATTCCCGGGGGGTATTGCCCCCGGCCGCTGAAATGGTCGTTGAGCGCAATCATTACTGGCTTTTTGTTTCTATATGGTAAATCTGCGTTTGCAGGTAATGGCGCTTTACCGGTGTTGGCTGCTAATGCATTATTGCATACACTATTTTGTTTGTGCGCAGTATTTGCACTGTTCGGTATTTTTCAGCGATGGGTGAATAGCCGGTCTTATATTTGGCGCCGGCTAGCTGCAAATTCGTACGCAATTTATTTTGTTCACCAGTTTCCGGTATTTATACTTAATTACGCATTGCTTAACCTGAAATACGGACCTTTTATTAAGTTTTTTATATCGGGCAGTTTGGCGGTAATTCTCAGTTATATTGTTAGTGTACTTTTCCTAAATCGGCTTCCAGTGTTTGGTACAGTGTCCAGTAGTCGTAACAAGATTTCACCGCCAACATATTGACATTACGTAGGTGTACTGATATTATAGACATATTCAAATATTGTTTTTCTGATAGAGGCGCGGCAGACCAAGAGTATGTATTGCGAGCTGGCAGCAATGATGATACAGAAAGGGGCTGACCGCCGAAGTGGAAGTTTTGGCCGAAAACTTTTGCTGGTCTTGCATTTAAGAAATGCAAGATTGTCACCTGATTGATTCCAGGTGGAGCGCTATCTTGCACAGCTGATAAGAACAAAGTTGTTGTCTTTAAGCAGTTTGCGGGGTTTAGCGCAAACTGCTTTTATATTACTATTCTTGAAGGGTAGGCGAAACAATTGGCTGAGAAAAAATTACCGTTTACAAAGGAACAATTAGTAGATGTCATTAAGCAATTCCCGACACCGTTTCATATTTATGATGAAAGAGCTATCCGGCAAAATGTACGCAAACTGACGCAGGCTTTTAGCTGGGCTCCGGAATTTAAAGAATATTTTGCTGTGAAAGCTACGCCGAATCCTCATATATTAAAAATATTGCGGGAAGAAGGGCTGGGGGCAGACTGCAGTTCATTGCCTGAGCTCCTATTAGCTGAAAAAGTCGGTATGAAAGGCGAAGAGATTATTTTAACCTCTAATGACACTCCGGCGATTGAGTTTAAAAAAGCACGTGAATTAGGTGCAATTATTAACTTGGACGATATTAGTCATATTGATTACCTTGAGAAACATGCCGGTATTCCAGAAATGATTTCCTTCCGTTATAATCCCGGTCCGCTGCGTGAAGGCGGTAACTCAATTATTGGCAATCCCGAGGAATCTAAGTATGGTTTGACCCGTAAACAGTTGCTGGATGCCTATCGAATTATGCAGGCAAGAGGTGTAAAGCGATTTGGTATTCACACCATGGTTATTTCCAATGAGCTAGATCCGAACTATTTTATTGAAACCGCTAACATGATGTTTGACCTCATTATTGAGATCAAACGTACCCTGGATATTCAGATTGAGTTTGTTAACTTCGGCGGCGGTATTGGCATTCCCTATCGTCCTGAGCAAGAACCAGTTGATATTACTGTTATTAGCCAGGGGATTAAAAAGGCCTATGAAAGTAAAATTGTCGCTAATGGACTGGCTCCCCTCAAAATTGCCATGGAGTGCGGCCGTGTGATTACAGGACCATATGGTTATCTGGTTTCAACCGTATTGCATAAAAAAGAAATTTACAAAAACTACGTTGGCCTGGATGCCTGCATGGCTAACCTGATGCGTCCTGCTCTCTATGGTGCATACCATCATATCACTGTGTTAGGCAAAGAGGATTGGCCGTTGGGCTATATCTATGATGTTACCGGTTCTTTATGTGAGAACAACGACAAGTTTGCTGTTAACCGTAAGCTGCCAATGTTAGATATTGGTGATGTAGTAGTGATTCATGACGCAGGGGCGCATGGTCATGCTATGGGCTTTAATTACAATGGTAAACTGCGTTCGGCAGAACTTATGCTGAAACCGGATGGCAGCGTGGAACTTATTCGCAGAGCGGAGACAATAGAGGATTATTTTGCAACCATCGATTTTGCAAGTTTATCCAACGACTAACCTGCTCTAAGACCCTGCTTCAACGAGTGGGAGCTATAGCCCTACGGGCACAGGCGAGCGGCTAAGTTCACTTTATAGAAACTTTAAGAAACACTTGTCCTGTGGCAAGTGTTTCTTTGCTTTATAGTATTTATATCAACATTTTTCTTTCATCTGCCTGACAGAACATAATTCTTTATGGTGGAAAAAATTATAAAAAAACTAATTTTTGCCTTCCAAAATAAGGGAATATCGTTTATAATGTTAATTGTTGTTGATACACGGATATTTTTGCTGGAGGGCTCAGGTGTTGTCAGAAAAAATCGAACCAATTAATATGTTTAATATAGAATATTTGCGGGAACAAATGCATTTGCTTGCTGCTTGTTATGGTTTGTCCCATCCACAGGTTCTGGAAGCAAGTCAGTTGTTAGACAGTGAAATCAGTAAGTACTACAGAATGCATCGATGTAGTTAATTTCTAGATATAAGCTTTGCTCATTTGGTAGAAACGGAAAGCTGTACCGACTGGTGAACGGAAGAAGGTTGTGTATGAGATGGTCGAGTCTTATTGCCATTGCGACAATAGGTTTTATTATTACAGACCAGTTTTATACCGCCGTTAATTATCGGATGCTGGCCATTGCCGCCGTTATATTACTGTTGGTATGGCCGGACTTTAAGCGTTTGCTATTACGTCAGTATGTTCGGCTGGTACGGGGCGTACGTTTTCTATTTACACCTAGTAAATATCATCATAAGTAACCATAGCCTCCCTTTACGGGAGGTTATTATTACTGTTACCCTGCAAAAAAGCATTGATGACGGCAACATCAACACTGGCTTTTACCAGTGATTCGGTGTAAGCCGTTTTCTCATAACCCTGGAGGTGGATGACTTGGACACGTTGGATACAGTATTAGCTGAAGTAGAGGAGCTATTTTATATTCCGATTTCACGGATTAATTCGATTGCCAGCCGGTTCAGGGATGCCATGGCAGATGGATTAGCCGGCAAGCAAAGTTCTCTTAAAATGCTGCCTTCTTTTATTGGCAGTCCGACAGGCCAGGAACAGGGGCGAGTAGTAGCTGTTGATTTTGGCGGTACAAACGTGCGGGTAATGCTGATTGAACTTACAACGTATGGACAGGCGCGAGTAATTGAACGTCGCTCTTTTCCACTAAAAGACAAATTGAACAAATACGATTATACTGCTGCGACATCATCCGGAGTAGAACTTTTTAAGTTTATTGCCGGAAAAATTGCCGAAATAGTGCCACAGGAAGGTATATTTCCTTTGGGCCATACATTTTCTTTCCCCTGCCGTCAGTATAGTGTTAATAAAGCCGTACTGATCAGTTGGACAAAAGAAATCAAGACTGAAGGGGTAGAAGGACGGGATGTTGGCGAGCTCTTACAGGCGGGATTAGACAGTAACGGTTTAAGCCATGTTAAATCACATGCTGTAATTAATGACACTACAGGTACATTGTTGGCAGCGGCGTACAGTGATGCGGCTGCCGATATTGGCGCTATCCTGGGAACCGGCCATAACAGCTGCTACCTGGAGCCTTACCATCCGGCAAACAGGCAGGCTATGATAATTAATTTGGAATCCGGAAACTTTGATGAAGTTGTGCAGACAAAATATGATGTACTTTTAGATGCGGCCAGTGAAAAACCGGGGGCCCAACGCCTGGAAAAAATGGTTTCAGGGCAGTATCTGGGAGAAATAGTGCGGCTGATTGTTAAAGAACTTGTTGCCCAAGGGCATATCCAGGCCGGTTTAGAAAGACTGGCGGTTCCCTACTCATTGCCGACAAACGATATATCAACACTGCTTGCCGACTCGTCTAAAGAGTTAAATGGCGTAGCCGCTATTGTAACAAGCAACTGGGGTATAGCTGAAATAACATTAAGTGAACGTAAGGCGATACAGAAGGTAGCCGGATATGTGGCTGCTCGTTCCGCTCGTTTAGCGGCCGCCACCTGGGCCGGAGTATTATTAAAGATTGATCCCAATTTAGAACGGCAGCACACAATTGCCGTCGACGGTTCGCTATTCGAAAAAATGCCTGGCTATTCCCGGTATTTGACGCAGGCAATCGCTGATATCTATGGAGATAAAACCAGCCGGGTCAGCGTAAAACTTAGCAAGGATGGCTCAGGTATTGGCGCCGCTATTGCTGCTGCTATGGCGTATAGAAACAGCCTGTGAGTAGAAAATATATGGCATTTGTGTTGACAACAGCGAATTTGCATAATATAATATTTAAGTAGTCATCAACTAACTTACGAAGTGGAAGTTCTTCACTTCACTCAGAACTAAGCGATTGACATATGTTCTCGTGTCGCCCCGCGGCTTACGACAACATAATTCGCTGCATGACTCCGTAGCTCAGCTGGATAGAGCGTTTGACTACGAATCAAAAGGTCGCAGGTTCGAATCCTGCCGGGGTCACCATAGGTATATCAAGGCTTTGCGAGTGATTTCGTGAAGCCTTTTTTTCGTTTTCATAGCAGTTTTACAACAACCGTACAACAACGCGGCGGAAACTGCATTTTCTAAAACTTTAATGAAGTGGTGTTTCATGATTGATCGGTGCGACCGGGAAGGAAGAATTCAGCCATGAGGCGATTTGTTCCTGGCCGCCGGATATCCTGTGGGTGTAGACATTGAGAAGCATTTGCGTGGTACTGTGGCCCAGTCGGTACTGGGCGTCTTTGATGCCGAAGTCGTTGGCCGACAGCCGGCTGGCATGATCGTGCCGGAGTTTATGAAAAGTGATAGCAAGGCCGGCCGTTTTGACCAGGCGTTGAAAACGTTTGGACCAGTTGCGCGGGTCCTGGAGTTTACCGAAGGAATTGGGGAATACCAGGTCATTGTTTTCCCATGGCAGGCCGTCGGCCTTATTGGCGGCGACGGTTGCCGTCTGGCGTGCCTGGTGTTGCTTGATCTCAAGTATGGTGACTTCCGGCAGCGGCAGGACGCGCTGGCGGGCGGTGGTTTTGGTGTCGTCGAGCTCCAGGCCGTTGTCGGTGATGATGACGGCCCGCTGGATGCTGACGCTGTCGGTGGTGAAATTGAAGTCTATCCACTTCAATCCCAAGAGTTCGGAGCGGCTGATGCCGGTGGCCCATTCCAGGGACAGGGCGGTATACATTTCCTCGTCGGCTTCGGCTGTCGTGAACAGGTGCGCCCATTCGGTGCTGCTCAAGGGCACAAATTCCTTGCGGCGCTTCTTCTTGGGCAGGGACACCGTTCTAAACGGCAGCCGGTGCAGGATTTCTTCGTTAAAGGCTTTGTTTAAGGCGGCGCGCAGGACGGCAAAGGTAAGTTCGGCCAGGCGCGGCCCGCCGCCGTTGTCTTTGATGGTGTTCACCATGTTTTGAATATCAATCCCCCTGAGTTTTTGCAGTTTAATCTCGCCTAACAGCGGCAGGATATGGTTGTTGACCACCGAGCGGTAGCCGATGTAGGTATTGCCCCGGACACTGGCCCGGGCGTAGATGGTCAGCCATTTTTCCACCCACTGGCCGACGGTGATTTTGTCGGCGTCAATAAAGACCGGCCCTTTGCTCCGTTCGAGCAGGGCGTCTTTTTTCTGCTGGACTTCGCCTTTGGTCTTGCCGTAGCAATACTTGCGGACGGGTTTGCCGGTTTCGCTGTCCCGGCCGATGATGACGGCCGTCATCCAGAGGCCGTTTTTGCGTTTGCAAATGGTTCCTTCGCCATTAGCCCGTTTAGCCATGAGCACACACCACCTTCGTCGATGTCGGTGGCAAGGGCGGCTGCACGCTGTTGTTGTATAACCCGTTGCCACCGCATGCGGTTTGCAACGAATTACAGGTACAGCCTAGCTGTGACTGGCAGTCAGGCCGGAAGGGGCAGGGAGTTCTTTGTTTTTAGCAAGGAGCTCCATTTTTTTCTGCAGCGCTTCCTGTTTGGTTTTGCCATAGCGATACTGGCGAACGGGCTTGCCAGTCACAGGGTCGCGGCCGCAGACGGCGGCCACCCAGCGGCCGTCCTGACGTCGATAGATACTGCCATTGCCGTATTTGCGTTGTTCCATGTCACACACCTCCTTTGCTGGCTGATTGCTCCGGGGAATAGCCGTAGGGCTTGTCCCTGCTACGGCGGCGTCCCGGAGCCACGCAGGCACTTTGCCGCATGCGCCATGTTCACACACCATCCTTTTATCCTATGTACCTATGCAAACGGCGGCCGCCACTCGCCCGCCTGTTTTTATTTCCGGCGCTTGCCGCCGGGATATAACATATTGCGTATCCACCGGTCAACCAGGGACAACTTTGTCTTTGTCTTCGGCTTTTAAGGCCGCCACGATTTTTTCAATGACGGCCCGCTCTGAGGGTGGCAGGTCGGCAATGTCTCTGGCCAGGTCAGTGACGTCGGCCGGCAGGGATAACACGCCGGCGTCGACGCCTAAGAGGTGGTCGGTTGAGACTTTTAAGATAACGGCCAGGCGGGCCAGCGTTTCGCCGTCGGGTTCGGTGCGGCCCCGCTCCCAGCCGGCCACCGTGGACTGATTGCCGGCCCCGATCAGGTCCGACAGGGCGGCCTGGGACAGGTGGAGCCGTTCGCGGGCAGCGCGGATGCGCTTTCCTATTTCTTTGCTCATGTTTTTTCACACACCATCATGTTTGATTTGCACACACTATAAAAAGAGCTGCTACCCACATTGTAATTGTTAAAGTACGATTTGTAAATATAAAAGTGAAAAACGTATTGAAAGATTACCAAATGACTGCTATGATTATTACATAATGCAATGATTAATTGCGTTAATTCACTGAAAGGAGAGGATGCACCATGACAAACACTAAACTGGTGGTCACGGTCAAGGAGTTTGCGGCCATGACCGGTATTGGCCAGAACCGGGTACGGGAGTTTTGCTATTTGCCGGACTTTCCGGCGTCGAAGGAGGGGAACCGTTTTTTAATTCATGTGGAGGCCGCCAATGAGTGGCTGCGGCGGCGGACCAGCGCCAAGACGGGCGTGAATACGGCCGGATTGAAACGTATCCTGCCGTGAAAACCGGGCGCCAGCGATACAAAGAAACCTTTTACCGGTGGAAGTGGGCGGGGCCATGAATTACATTGCCGAGCTCAACAGTTTTTATGCCCGTCTCTTGACGCGTCCGCTTTCGAGTGAGGCGCAGGCCTTGTGGAGTGTACTGATGCACCTGTTTAACCGGGCCGGCTGGCCGCCCCGGCTGACCTTGGCAGCCAGTACACTGTTAGGGTTTTTGGGTTATAGTTATGCGACGCTGTCGCGGGCCCGAGGCGAGCTGGTGGCGGTCGGCCTCTTAGTTCATACGCCCCGCCCCGGCCGGCTAGCACCGTATTATGAACTGCAACCACTGAGTGGCAAAGCTGTGGATAAATCTGTTGATAACCCTGTGGATAAACCGCGATTGACTTTAGTAAAGCCCATTTGCCAATCATAATGAATGACAAATGGAATGGCAAAACCGGATTTGTCAATCATTATGATTGGCAACCTGAATACATTATTTAAACGTAAACTTTATTTATAAACGTAAACCAATAATAGTAATAGAGCCTGTGACTATGTGGACAACAAGGGGGAGGACGGGCATGAATAAGGTCTTTCTGGTGGGAAGCTTGTCCCCGGACCTGGACATGCGCATAACCAACAGCGGCAAGGCGGTTTGTTCTTTTTCTTTGACCGTTGCTTTTAAGACCAGGGTGCGGGAGGAAACCGACGCGATTGACTGCGTCGCCTGGGATGCGCTGGCGGAGCAGATTGGTCAGGCGGGCCAAGGTGGTCGCCGGGTGGCGATTGAAGGGCGGCTGCATACGCGGCAGCTAGAAGGAGCAGACGGGCAGCGGCGGAAAGTGACCGAGGTGGTGGTTCGGGATATTGAGTTTTTGGACAGGCTGGGCCTGACCCGGCCGAGGTAGCCAATCAGACAGAGGTGTTGTGTGATGGAAAGTAAGACGTTGGCGGTAGCGATGCCGGAGCGGATGCATCGGGAACTGGCGAAGTTTGCGGCGTTGTTTATCGGCAAAACTGCTCAGGAGCGGCCGGACGCGGGAATATAGCCTGGAGGAGGCGCTGCTGCTGGCGGCTATGATTTATATTGATGACTACTTGTACCGGCAGCGGCAGAATGTGTCGCTGGGCGGCGTTTCCTCTTCCCCTCCCGTTTCGCGGGAGGGCTCAGGGGTGGGTCCATCAACCCTGAGCCAGGGCGAAGGTCTGCGTCAGCAGCGGTGGACGTCCGCTAATGTTTTGTTTATGTCCAGCGCAGCGGTAGCCCGGCGGAGCGAACCCAAGGGGGCGGGCGTGGACATAAAGGCCATTAGCGGATGGCCGCCTTCCCTTCCCTGGCAGGGAAGGGTTAGGGATGGGTGGCCGTCGCCCCCAGCAGGTCGGCGGCGAGCGTCAGAGAGCTGCGGGCCTGCTCCCTTGCCAGGCAGACGGATGCCGCCTGGCAGGATACGGCTTTAAGCGTCAGCGGTGGACGGACGGGAGCGGATGAGGAGAGTGGAGCGCCAGCGAAACGCCGCAAGGAGCGGACGACCGGCCATAGAGCGGTATCCGTCTGTAAGGCACTGAGCGGAGCAGCCCGAGGACGGCGGGCGGAAGACGCGGCAGCGGCTGCAGCGCCGCCCGCAGGGATGCGGAGCGGGCGGGCTTGCCTGTGTGGGGATTATTCTGTCTGACGCCAGATGGGATACGATCGGACATACGATAAAGGGGTGAGAAAGAAAAATGAAAATTGTCATCGACCCCGGCCATTCCGGGCCGGTGGAACCGGGCGCCTGCGCTGTCGGTATACGGGAGTGCGATGTGGTACTGGCGATTGCCAAGCTATTGGCCGAACAACTGGCCGATGCGGGGCATGAAATCATACTGACCAGGACGGGCGATATTGCGACCGATGACCTGGGTTTCCGGGCTGAATTGGCCAACGTCAACGGGGCGGATGTGTTTATCAGCATTCACGCCAACAGTGCTGCCAGCCCGGCGGCCCATGGCACGGAAGTGTATCATTATCCGGGCAGCGAATGGGGGCGACGGCTGGCAGTCTGCCTGCAGGCCCGGCTGGTGGCCGAACTCAATACTGCCGACCGGGGAGTGAAAGAGGCTAATTTCCAGGTACTGAGGGAAACGGACTGCCCGGCGGTGCTGGCGGAAGTGGCCTTTATCTCCAATGAGGCGGACCGGTCGCTCTTAACCAGTTATGCCGGACAGTTGGCGGCGGCCGTGGCCATGGCCGGCGGGCTGGCCGATTATGCGGCCGGGTAGTGGTTTTTAACGGCGAGGCGAGGATTGTTGATGCCGCCGGTGGGGTTCACGTTGCTGTACAGGTAGAAAATACTTTACAATATTGCGAATTGCTTATATAATAAATACAAAATGAAATAATGCTCCTGGAACGGGCAAAAAGTAGATGACCCGCGCGGTTTTTCGGCCGCGCTTGTCATAATCCGTTCCAGGCGCAAATCAGGCACACCTCCCGGGGTGTGCCTTTTGCGTGGGATTATCCGGGAAGGAAAGGAGGCGAGAGACAGTGGCCGTAGTAAAGTTACCGCAAACCAGCACGATCGCCATTAAGCTGCAAAAGGGCGTGACCACGTCCGGCAGTCCGGCCTATGTGACCCGGAACTATACCGGCAAACCGGCGGCAACCGACCAGGATTTGTTTGATGTCGCGGTGGCATTGATGGGACTGCAGGCGTATCCACTGGCGGAGATTGCGCGGGTGGACAACGCCATCCTGCTGAGTGAGTAAGGGCAAGGGGAAGTTTTTAACAAATGATAGGAAGGGGGGAACAGGATGGCTGATACCAATACCAAGACGCTGGAGCTGGTATTTATCACCGAGGGCAACAAAGAGGTGACGGTGGTGGTGAAAGACCCCAAGGACGGGGTGACGCTGGCCGAGGCTCAGGCAGTGATGGCGACGATTATTGCTAAGAATGTGTTTGCCGCCACCAGCGGCGATTTGGTGACCGCCAAGGAAGCGCAGCTTCGTCAACTGGCGATCACCGAGTTGAGCTAATGCGGGAAAGGAGGCCCTGCAGATGGAAGAGTTGGCCCGCCTGACGGCGACTTACGGTTTTCCCATGGCAGTAGCCTTCTATCTGTTGGTCAGGCTGGAAAAGCGCCTGACCGAGCTGACCAGCGCCATCAATCAGATGTGCAGTTGCGTCGAGAGGATGGAGGTCACGAAGAAATGATGCTAAAGACTGTGTATGGCCCGCCGCCGGCCGATCGGGAACGGATTGAGGCGACGACGGAAGATGCGATAGACGGCGCGCTGGTGCGCGAGACAACTGAGGAAGCGGCGACGGCTGCAGACCTCGCAAAGGCGGGTTGTCCGGCAGCCGGCCTCGACAGGCAGCCGGAATAAGCCGTACGTCTGGGTGTACGAAGGGCCGGTCGGGAATATTCCCGGCCGGCCCTTCGCGTTGCGTGCCGACAAAGCCGTGCGTAGGGGCCCGCTTTCCGGAAGCAGCAGGGAAAACTCCCTGCCGCGCAGTTTTTTTATTTGACGGTTATGATTTTCAACACGTCGGCGGTGATGTCCACGCCGCCGCAGACGACATCCTGTTTGCCGATGACAATGGACAGTCCTTTGGCTTTGGCCACTTCATTGGCAGCCGCCGTAACCTTGGCGGCAATCGGCCGCAGCAGCTCCTGGCGCTTTTGCTCCACGCGCAGGTCAAGCTGGCGGGCAAGGTTCTGTTTGTCGACCTCGTTTAAGCCGGCTGCTTTGCTGTCAAATTCCTGCCGGACCTTCTCTTGCTCGGCTTGTAGTGCAGTATTGGCCGCCGCCGTGTCGGGGTGCTGGTTGATGAGGGTGATAAAGTCCAGATAGCCTACCGGACCTGTGGCCGGGGCGGCCTGCGCCGTGCCCCAGGCGCCCAGCAGAAGGCACAGGGCCAGGAGGACCGGGACTATTCGCTTGTTCCGGGATGGTTGCATGTTGATCAGTCTCCTTGTTGTATCGCTGCCGCTGTGGCAGCGTTCGTTTGTTTTAGTACGCCGGCGGCTGTGAGCTGCCGGACGATATCCTGCTGAATGGCCAGCGCCTGGACGAAGCCGTCGAGCGGCAGAATAACACGCTGGTTGACTTCGACCACCGGCTGGCCGTTATCGCTTTTGAGCTGCGGCTGCACGGTCATGAGGTCGATGCGGACCAGGTTGCCCGTGACGTGGACGGCGCTGACGCCGTCGGCAAAAATTTCTTTGTTCATTCAGTTTCACTTCCTGTTGATGATGCAGAATTGGCGAGGCCGGCGGGAGTCAGGACAGTCAGCGGATAGCCTCCGGTGTTGATGCCGCTGCCGATGATGGTCAGCGGCGCGTAGAGATTAGCGCTGCCGGTCAGATAACCGCTGAGACCGGAAAAGGCGGCGCCGCCGGGAACGGCTCCGGCCAGATGTTCGGCGTGCAGGACGGCGCCGTCATAGGTTGGGTCGGCCATCCGGCCAGTAATGGTCAGGGTGCCGTTGACAAAGGTGATGGCATAGTTGGCGGCGGTCAGGCCGTCGGGGGTGATGGTATAGCTGCCGGGGCGAAGGGCTCCCTGGGACGTGCCGCCATAAGTGAGGGCGCCGGTCAGCACGGAGCTGTCCTCGTTATTGACGAAGCCGGAGTAGGTGACGCCACTGCCGCCGCTATAGGCGAGGCCGTCGTAGGTTTTACTGGAGCTGTTGGCGGTGACGGTGAGCGAAGCGGGAGTGACGGTGAGGGTGCCGTTGACATAGGTGATGGTATAATTGCCGGAAGCCAGGCCGCTGGCGATAATGTCGTAGGTGCCGGCGTTGCTCGCACCCTGGCTGGAGCCGGAGTAAGCGAGAGCACCAGTCAGCACGGAGCTGTCCTCGTTATTGACGAAGCCGGAGTAGGTGACGCCACTGCCGCCGCTATAGGCGAGGCCGTCGTAGGTTTTATTGGCGCTATTGGTGGTGACGGTGAGCGAAGCGGGAGTGACGGTGAGGGTGCCGTTGACATAGGTAATGGTATAATTGCCGGAAGCCAGGCCGCTGGCGATAATGTCGTAGGTGCCGGCGTTGCTCGCACCTTGGCTGGAGCCGGAGTAAGCGAGAGCACCAGTCAGCACGGAGCTGTCCTCGTTATTGACGAAGCCGGAGTAGGTAATGCCACTGCCGCCGCTATAGGCGAGGCCGTCGTAGGTTTTACTGGAGCTGTTGGCGGTGACGGTGAGCGAAGCGGGAGTGACGGTGAGGGTGCCGTTGACATAGGTGATGGTATAATTGCCGGAAGTCAGGCCGCTGGCGATAATGTCGTAGGTGCCGGCGTTGCTCGCACCCTGGCTGGAGCCGGAGTAAGCGAGAGCACCAGTCAGCACGGAGCTGTCCTCGTTATTGACGAAGCCGGAGTAGGTAATGCCACTGCCGCCGCTATAGGCCAGGCCATCGTAGGTTTTACTGGCGCTGTTGGCGGTGACGGTGAGGGCGGCCTGGGTGATATCGGCCGTCGTGGTGGTGCTGACGGTATAGTTAGCGGCGTCGGCGCCGGCGAGGGTGACAGTCACGGTCTTGCCGGTGCCGGCGTTTTTGTCGCTAAAGGTGCCGTCGCCCAACGTGACAGCGTCACTGCCGTAGATCGTGCCGGTTAATGTGCCGGATACGGTGGCGGCAGTGGTGCCGTCATAGACCTTGTTGGCTGCTGTGAGATTGCTGACGGTGAGGACGGCGGGGTTAATGGTCAAGGTGCCGTCATAGCTGATATCATAGCCTTGCTGATTGGAGTAAAGGCCGCTCAGGGTGAGGGTGTTGCCGGTAGTATTGGCGGTGGAGTAGGTGCCGGCGTTTTTGCTGCCCGTGGTGTAGCTGAGGCTGCCGGACACGCCGCTAGTGGCGTTAGAGTCGGACAGGGTGTAGCTGGAGGCTGTACCGTTGGCAGTGCCATTGTAGGTTGTGCTGGCGCTGGTTACAGTAACGGCAGTCAGAAAGCTTCTAAGCAGCGGATACGTGTAGCCGTCGTAGATACGCCAGACGCTGGTGCTGCCGCCGGTAGTCGCAATATCCCAGCCGCTGTAGCTGGCAGAGGAAAAGGCGGAAGCATACCCGTTGGTGCCCTGTGAGGTTAGGCCGGTCGCGCCGCTGTTCATTCCGCCGCCGATGCCTGTTAACGTACCCGAGGTGTCCACATCCCAGTAGCTGCTGGTAATAGAGGTACTGGTGTTATAGCCGACGAGCCCGCCGGCGTATCTGTTGGAAAAGGCGGCACCGAAGAAGTTGGTGGCAGTGGCGGTGGCGGAAACGCTGCCGGTACTGTAGGAGTTGGTGATGGTACCGGTGTTATAGCCGACGAGCCCGCCAGCGTAGCTGTTGGAATAGGCGGCGATGAAGAAGTCGAGGATGAAGTTGGTGGCAGTGGCGGTGGCGGAAACGCTGCCGGTACTGTAGGAGTTGGTGATAGTACCTGTGTTATAGCCGACGAGCCCGCCAGTGTAACTGTTGGAATAGGTGGAGGTGGTATCGGAGGAGGAGGAGGAGGAGGAGGAGGAGGAGGAGGAGGTAGAGAAAACGCTACCGGTGCTGTAGGAGTTGGTGATAGTACCTGTGTTATAGCCGACGAGCCCGCCAGCGTAACTGTTGGAATAGGTGGCATCGGAGGAGGAGGTAGAGAAAACGCTACCGGTGCTGTAGGAGTTGGTGATAGTACCTGTGTTATAGCCGACGAGCCCGCCAGCGTAACTGTTGGAATAGGTGGCATCGGAGGAGGAGGTAGAGAAAACGCTACCGGTGCTGTAGGAGTTGGCGATGGTACCTGTGTTATAGCCGACGAGCCCGCCAGCGTAGCTGTAGCCTAAGGAGTAGGAAGAGGTGATGCTGGCGTTTACGAGGCCGATGTCGCTAAGCTTAGCCGCACTGCCGGTATAGCCAAACAGGCCGATGTAATAGGTGGAAGGCCGATAAATCGTCAGGCTGTTGATGGTATGGCCTTGGCCGTCGAAGCTGCCGGTGAAGGGGGTGCTGGCATTGCCGATGGGGGCGAAGCCGGCGCCGGAGTTCCAGCTTGCCGTGCCGCTGGCGTCGATATCATTGGCCAGAGTATAGTACTTGCTCAGCATGCCGGACGAGCCGATGCCCTGCAGGCCGTAGACGTCGGCGATCTGGTAGGGGTCACTGCTGGTGCCGTCGCCGGCCAGCGCCCGGAGAAAGGTGCCGCCGCTGATGCGGAAGTCGGTGGCGGTGAAGCCGGACAAGGTGCCGGTGATTTCCCGCCAGGTGCCGCTCTGCAGAATAAAGGTGCCGACGCTGATGCTGCTGCCGTCGGCCGGGGTGATAATGCCGGTGGTGGCGCTGTCGCCGCTGCCGCTCGTGTTGGCGGCCAGCGTCAGGCCGCCGCTGGTGGCGGTGATGGAAGAATTGAGGTAGATGTTGTTATAGGCCGACAGCGTCAAGGTGTTGGCGCTGGTCCAGGTGAGGTCGCTGTTAACGATGATGTCACCGCTGCCGCTGGCGCTGCTGGTATCGGTTGTAGTTGGTGTACTGGTGCCCACCGTGACGGTATTACTCGAAGCACCGGTAGTAATGGTGATATTGCTGCTATTCAAGGCGGTGGACAGGTCGCTGGCATTCCAATAGTTGGCGCCGGTCGCGCCGCTGCCGATCGTAAAGTCCGCCGGGTCCAGGAGCCAACTGCCCGTCTGGCCGTTGGCCGCCAGCGTATTGACAGTGGCTGTATCGGCGACTGTCAGCGACTGTTTGCCGCTCGTCTCGACGCTGCCGCCGTCGCCGGACAGGCTGCCGCCTTGGGCGGAAATCGCCCCGGCGAACTGGGTCGTATCCTTGGCCCAGACCACGACCTGGCCGCCGTTGCCGCTGGTAATCGCGTCGGCGGTGATGGCTGCGTCCTGTTCTACCGTTGTATTCGTCGCCTGGTATTCGCTGCCGCCGCCCTGGTAATTGCCGCCGAGGAGGGCAGTGCCGCCGCCGGCGTCGCCGGAGACGTCAATGGTGGAGCCGGTTTTCACCGTGACGGTGTCGCCTAAGAGCTTGACGGTGCCGCCTATCTCTCCGGCGGCCTTGCCCGAGGCGTCGAGGGCGCCGGAGTTTATCACTGTGCTGCCTTCGAGCCGGATGACGCCGTTGTCGTTCTTTACGCTCTGCGCCCGGATGACGCCGCTGTTGTTGACGACGGTGTTAAGGAGTGCGTCCTTGGTGCCGGCGCTCATGACAACCAGACCGCCGGCGGCGGTGATGGTGCCGGAGTTGGTGGCGCTGCCGCCGGCCGCGCCGGTGTCGACGGTGAGGTTGACGAGCTGGTCGCCGCTAAAGTCAAGCGAGACGGCCTGGCCGGCTCCCAGGGCGGTGACCTTGGCGGCGATGACGCCTTCGTTTTTGACCTGCGGACCGATCAGCACCGCTTCACTCGCGGCGGTGATCGTCCCCTGGTTGGTGACGCCGTTGGTGGCAGTGCCGCTAAAGGTGTAGGTGCCGTTTAGAAAGTCACTGTCGGTGATATTGAGAGTCGAGGCTACCAGGCCGCCGGTGCTGACCTGCGATCCGGAAGCGAACAGAATCCCGTTGGGATTAATCAGAAAGACCTTGCCGTTGGCGCTCAGGGTGCCGTAAATAGCCGAAGCGTCGGAGCCGATCACCCGGTTTAAGGTCACGGCGGAAGACGACGGCTGGATAAAGTTCACCGTTTCGCCGCTGGCGATAGAAAAGCTCTGCCAGTTCAAAATGGCTTTGTCGGTGGTCTGGGTGACGGTGGTGGTGGCGCCGCTCGCCGTAATGGCGGCGCTGCCGCTGACCACCGTGCCGCCGGTGGGATTGGCGAAAGCCGGGTGGTAGCTGCTGAGAAACAGCAGTCCGGCGGCCAGAGGCGGCAGCAGGGTTTTTGTCAGACGCTGCCAGCGTCGTTTCCATTTGCGTTGCATGAATGTATCCTCCTTTAAAAATATTTGACGGCTTGCAGCCAGCAACGGCCGTTTTTGTCGGTGTCGGCGGTGGCAGTCTCCTGGCCGGCTTTCCAGGCGTAGTCGAGGCGGACGGTAAAGTCGCTGCCTTGCACCCAGAGCAGTCCCAAGCCGGCGGCGGCCAGGCTGCGGCGGTTGTCGCCGGTGGCGTAGGGGTCTTTATTGGTCATGACGCTGCCGTAGTCATAGAAGGTGTTGAGGTAGAGATTGTTTGGCCCGGACGAAGCGGCCGGCAGCCGCCAGCGCAGTTCGCCGGTCAGCTTGTAGCCCTGGTCGCCGCCGCCTTCGCCCTGCGGGTAGGCCCTGACGCCGTCGGCGCCGCCGAGGTAGAGCTTTTCGGAGGAGTCAAGGTTTTTGCCGGCGAGCTGGCCAGTGAAACTAAGGTTGAAATTGAGGTTTTGCGCCACTGCCTGTTGACGACGGTAATTTAACACTGTCTTAGTGAAGTGACCGTCCGTTTGGGCGGTGGCGGCGTCGGTCGCCAAGGAGGCCGCGTCGGTGAGAGCAAGGCTGCCCCAGTACTGGGTGAGGCTGAACGAATTGGCGCCGCCGCCCAGCCAGGCGTCGGCGCTAGTGCCGGCCAGGCCAACGTGCCAAAGGCCGCTGGTGCGGGGGTTGTAGCTGCCGTAGCCGGTCAGGTCGTCGCGGAGCTGTTTATGGTCGTAGCCGAAGCTGCCGTACAGGCTGGCGCTGCGGCTTCTGAGAAACGGATAGGAGAACTGGTAGGAAGTGACCGCCGCCCGGCCGGTGGCGCCGAGGGAGGCGAAGCTGTCGCCCAGGGTATAGCCGACATGGGAGTAGCTGACGTCGAACTTGGCGCCGTCGGCGCCGACCGGGACGCTGTAGGCGAAATTGTAGTTGTCGATGCCGTCACGGGTGGTCAGGCCGCCCAAGGTAAAGGCGTCGCCGCTGCCGCTGAGGTTATTGACGGTAAGCTGGGTGCCGTAGCGGGTGCGGCCGGTGTAGCGGCTGCCCCAGTTGTCGCTGTAGAGGGCGCCGCTGGTTTTGGCCGTGGCGGATGTTTCTAGGGTCAGGTCGGCGGTGCCGGCCTTTTTGCCGGGCGACAGGGTGGCTTGGGCGTGGACGCCGGCGAGGTCGTTGATGAGAAGCAAGGCCCGTTCGAGCGTCTCACGGGTGATGACGGTGCCGGGACGGACGGCGAACAGCATGGCGCGCAAGCGGTCCAGAGCGATAGGGCTGTTGCCGGTTATGTTCACCTGGCCGTATGTACCGGGGACGATGGCGATTTCGACGACGCCGTCCCGGATATCCTGGACCGGCAGGTAGGCAAAGGCGACGAGGTAGCCTTGCCGGCGAAGGTATTGGGTGATTTTGCCGGTCAGCCGGTTCAGTTCACCCAGGGTACTTTCTTTGTCGGCTGCGCTTTGCACGAGGGCCAGCAGTTCCATCGCCGGTACCGGCGTTTCGCCGCGAATGCGAAAGGCGCTGACGAAGATTTTCTGACCGCTGTCGGCTGCCGGGGCAACGGGCTGTTCTTCGACGGCGATAGCGGGGGTTTGCCGCTCAATCGGCTGCTGCGCCGCCGGCGGTTTTGCATTGTCGAGGATGGTGCCGGTGTCGGGCCGGGTGGCCGCCAGGGCCGGCAGGGCGGCCGAAAAAACGGACAGGGCGGTAAAGGCGATGAATTTTTTACCTGGATGCCAACAGTATGGTTTCATGGGATACTCCCTTTCTTTGTTTTTTAAAAATTTATCCGATGGCTAACCCGCTCTACTACTCCCGCTTCTACAAGCGGCGCGTAAAGAGCGGCTAAGTCCCTGGATCATTGCGACTGCAATTCAGGCGGCGTTAAAACGCCGTCTGAATGAAGTCTCCATATATCGCAGCGGTTTTATTTGGCGATCAGCTCGATAATTTCGCTGACGGCCATGGAGATGCCGCGCGGCCAGTACACCGCTTTGCCGTCGGTCCGGGCGGCGCAGAACACCTGCTCGTCCCGGAGGCTGGAGAAGCGGACGGTCTCCAGCTTGCTTTTCATATCCAGCGTGACGGAGTGGTGGTTGTCAAAATAAATCGTGATACAGTAACCGGCAGCAGGCACTGCTTTGAGTATTTTCATAGAAACCTCCTTTGGCAAAATTTCTCGTAATGATGAGACTTAGACTATTACGCCAATAAAAAAAGTCCTTCACTTTATCATAAAGTGAAGGACTTTTGAAAGATACTATACGAAAGTAGAGTCTTTTATGGTTCCCGGTAGTTTCGCTCCATTATCAGCCGCGCCAATGTCGCTCTGTTGGCGATGCCCAGCTTGGCGTAAATGTTTTGCAGCGCTTTTTTGACGGTCACCTCGGCGACGACCAGGTTCCCGGCAATGGTTTGGTTGGACAGCCCGGCGGCAACCAGACCGGCGATTTCCCGCTCGCGGGCGGTGAGGCTTGCCAGGTCGTCGCCAGGGACCCCCGCGGCCCGCATGACGGCCAGCTTGGGGGCGAAGGCGGCGTACGTCGCCGTGATGTTACGGATAAAACCGGCATACCGGTCGTCGTTGGCAAGTTCGCGGAGGACAGGCGCGAGGTCTGCCCCATTTTCCACGAACGGCATAATCAGTTGGTCGGCGGCGGCTATGTCTACCGCCTGGCGGAGCGCCGCCTGCGCTTCCCGGGGATGGTGCAGGCGGTGGTAGGCTGCCGCCGCATAGATGTGGGTGTACACTTGGCCGAGCAGGTTGGGAAAGGTACCGGCCACGTCAAGAAAGTGGCCGGTCAGGCCGAGCAGCTTCAGCTCCTGTCCGCTGAGCAGCAGGACCTTGCCGTAGACAATGTTGAAAAAGGTGTGGTTCAGCAGCGGCAGCCGGCTTGCCGGCAAATCCCCGCCCGCAATCCAGGGCGGGATTTTTTGTGCCTGCCCCAACTGGGCGTAGATGACGCTTTCGCATAAATCAACGGTATGGGCGTGCTGGTAATGTCCGTACTCATCAATTTCGGCGCGCAGCTGCCGCAAAAGCTCCCATACCGCCGGCAGGTCGCCGGCGATCAAAGCGAGCCGGCTCTGCAGGAACAGGACGCAGAGCCGGATGGCGCTTTGTCCGTTGTCCTGGGCCGACTGCAGGGCCTGATGGAGGGCAATGTCGGCAGGTTCAAAGTCGCCCCGGTGAAAAGAGAGTTCCGCCTGCAGCACGTATTCGGCACCGGCACCATGGCCGGAGGTAATCCGGCAGTAACGCGGCATATAGGCAGCGTAATCCCGTGCGGTTTGATCAAGCAGCCCGCTTTGCCGGTAAAACAGATACAGCACGGACGGCGAGCTGAGATTGTCGTCGTAAAACCGGGCCGGTCCGTCCAAGAGTTCGTACGCTTTGGCGTGATGCTCGGCCATGGCCCACAAGTCATTGTACTTGGCAAAGCTCATAATCAGCTCAAACTCGCCTAACAAATGTCGTTTTGTTTTTTCGTCGGGAACGGTTTCAATATAGGTACCGGCTTCCCGGCACGCGGCGACATACAGGTCTCTTTCATCAAAGGCGAACAGCTTTTGGGCATAGAGCAGGCAGGCTGCCGGATGGTTTCTTCTTATTTTTGCCGGGCAGTCTGTAAAATAGCGAATGAGTGTTTCTTTATGTTCAATATTGGTACTGCGGCCGGTATCCAGGACAAACGCCAGCAATAACTGGTCGAAATCACCGGACTCATAAAAGCAGTCCATGGCGTGGATGTACTCGCCGTTCTCCCGGTACCAGTGTCCCGCCGCCTGCAGGACGGCCCGCCGACGCTGCGCTCCCTGCTGTTCTAAAAGTTCCCGCAGGTAACCGGTGAAGATATTGTGCAGCTGATAGGTCCGGTTGTAAGGGTCGAATTTGATGAAGGCATTGTTGGCCATGAGATAGCTGACAATCTCCCCGGCGTTTTCCTGCGGGCACAGCGCTTTCGCCTGCGCCAGGGTAAAGCTGTCGAACACGCAGACGGTCAGCAAAAATTCCTTTACCGCCGGCGGGCACTGCCGGTAGACGGCTTTCTCCAGCAGTTCGGGCAGGCTGGCCTGCCGCTCAACCTTTCCTTCGCGGGCGAAGGTGAGCAGGCTGAGATACAGCGCGCTGATCCAGCCTTCGGTATAGGCGTACAGCGCGGCGGCTTCGCCGGGCCGGAGACGGATGCCGCACAGTTTGTAGTAGGCGATGATTTCTTTTTCGGCAAATTCGAAACAGCTTTTGCCGATGACCTGACAAAACCCTTTGAGGGCCAGTTCGGTCGTGTTTTCCCCGAACCGTGTCCGGGAGACGAGGATGATATAAAGATTAGTCGGCGCCGTCTTCACCAGGCGCTCGATGAATTGATCGACAGGCGGGGAGGCGAGCAGGTGGTAATCATCGAACACGAGGACCGTTCGTCCGGCGAATACGATATTGCCGATCAGCTCCAGCGCCGCTTCCATAAACACGCTGTCGGTGGGAACGCCCAGTTCGGCCAGGCGGTTCGCACGGCTCTCGTCGTTTTTTTTCAGCAGACGGCAGAAGCCGCGCCAAAAACCGCTGGCCGAGGTGTCGGCCAGCGTCTGCCACAACACGTTGGCGTCACTGCCTTGTAGGAAGTCTTTGACGGCAGTGGTTTTTCCGTAGCCCATCGGCGCTTCCACCACGGTCAGCGGCTGTTCCCAAATTCCTTCCAGGGCTTGACGGAGTTGTTGGCGGATATAAATGATATTGGCGGCTTTGACGCGCATGGCGATACCTCCGGGAGACTGCTCATTGCAGGTGATGCCGTGAGAAGGGGTTTCCTGTCACCTTGAATTTGCCGAATTTTTTCCTTATATGCTTATTTTAGTATGGCCAGAGTCGGTTGTCCAGAGATTGCGAAGTATACAAGATTGCCGGCAGTGATGGTAGTCAAGCGGGCGCTGCCTGTTGTAAAAGCCGGCGAATAAAGTCGAGCCTCATTGACCGGGCTGCTCCGCCCAGTGCTAATCAAACGGCTACCGCTCTATGCCCGGCCGTCCGCTCTTTGCGGCGATCTGCTATCCTCATCCGCTCCCGGCCGGCCACCGCTGGCGCTCAAAGCCGTATCCTGCCGAGTGGCCATTCGTCAGCTTGGCAGGGGAGCAGACCAGGTCACTCCTTGGTACTCGTGCCCGGACTGCAGGAAACGTCGGCTGGCCCCGCACACTGCGCGGGGCCTCGGCAGGCCACTCCAGCCGGACCGGCCGAAACACCACCGGCCGACCCAGCCGGGCGTCCTGCCGACCGCCGGGAACGACAACCAGACACGCCAGGGCTTTGGGCGACCAACCGCTCCACCGGGCCACCTGCCACCACTCGCCTGGCCGGGTGATAACCGCCGTTCGTTCCCTGCCGCGGCCGCGCCCGTCCCGCCCCGTGGACACAAAAAGCGCGTGTCCACTCTCCGTCCTCCCTTCCCCCCGAGCCCCCCCATCCCACCTGAATGGCGTTGCCGTCCAAGCTGTGGGCCGCGATTGAAATTCGGGGGTAAGGGAGGACTTCGGGCGCCCTGCGGGAAGGACTACCCCCCAAACCCCCCGCTAAGGTGCGGCCGAACAAATTGGGGGGTACGCGGCTACGGCAGGGCCCTTCACTAGCCGGGAGGCAATCAGACGGCGGCGGCACCAGACGGCCCGGATCCGCTTTAGGGGACCTACCCCCTGACCCCCTCCCGACGAACAAACGGGAGGGGGAAGTCGCAGCCCGGTACCTACAGCCCAATAGACGGCTTACCATGAGCAGCCACGAAAACCGTGTGGCCGCACATCGTAAGCCTGGCCGGTGGCGATAGTAAGCCGGGCAAGGAGTGCACCGGCCACGGCGGCCAAACCCATGCCGCCGCGTCCCGTGCCAACGGGCCTGCCGGCAGCAAGGGAGCCGCGAACTGCGCGGCCGGGGGAAATAAAAAGGCCGCCCTCGATGGAGAGGCGGCACGGTGAACTAAGCAAAGCGGGACCGGAAAAAATCTTTTTTGGACTGGTAAAATATGCTATACTAACGGTACAGGCTGCTCGGGGGACGGTTAGCCCCTTCCTTTTCAGGAAGGGGGTGGTAGGATGAGTATCTATGAAGCATTGACATTTGCGGTTGCATTTGCCACTCTCATGGTATTGATCACGACCAAAAAGAAATAGCCGCCCCTCCCCAAGGTGTGCGGCTATTTCTTAATAGCTTGAAACATATGGGCTAACCGTTTCCCGGTTAGACAGCCTGTGGGGCTGGCGTGTTAGCGCACGTCAGTCCTTTTCTTATATTATACCCATTGGTATAGGAATATGCAACCGGTCAGGAAAAAATCCTGCCGGCGGGGTTTAGTTTACTTGCAATTCATTGGAAATGAGCTATAATAACAGTAAGGTGGAAATTAAAAGTCGCCGTGACGCGGAAGTGTTGGAGCACTCCCGAGGCACGCGCAGGTGCAGTAACACCTACACGTAACAGCAAGCTGTCCACGACGACATTTCTATTATACAATGCCGCCCGCGTAAGCACAAGCGAGGCGCTGCGTGTAACGGAGATGCCGGCAAGGGGAGAGCAGGCTGTGCGACTTCATGCAGCAGAAGACGAAGCCTATTCCCGATACACTGTCAACGGAAGGGCAAGCATTCGCGTACATACTGTATTGACCGCTTTTCTGTTGAGGCCGGGTTGTTCCGGTTTATTGGTATTGGG
Source organism: Sporomusa aerivorans (assembly GCF_041428895.1). Classification (NCBI taxonomy): domain Bacteria; kingdom Bacillati; phylum Bacillota; class Negativicutes; order Selenomonadales; family Sporomusaceae; genus Sporomusa; species Sporomusa aerivorans. The sequence goes on along the minus strand of NZ_CP156926.1, from coordinate 4,376,581 downwards.
TTTTAGCATACGATGAAGCCAAGCGCATGTGTAGGGTATAAAAAACCTCGCATGCGCTTTTAATTTCCCCCTATAAAAAAGCTGCCCGGCCAGTGCCTGGCTGCAGCTTGGGATAGGGGGTATAGAAGTTTGTCCAGCAAAAGGGTAACCTCACGTATTTTGACTGTCTATTATACATACCTGGGTGGGAAAGACCGGCGGCCGCTTATCCGGTTGCAAGGAAGATGGCTTGAGGAGCTTGGCTTTCAAAGCGGCGATAAAGTGGTGATCGAAGAACGCGGCGGGGCCTTGCTCATAAAAGCGGTGACCGATGAACGGCCCGCCAAGGAAAAAGCGGGGTCTAGCTGCTGAAACGCCCCGCCGCCGGTCTTTTCATGGTATCACACCGGTCAAGGCTGCGCCTGCTTCGCTTTGCTGCGCCCCTGCGGGTGACACGGTGTGCCGCTCTGAGGTGACGGCGGCGGGAGAGCCGCTGACGATGAGCGGGAGGTGCCTGGGTATGTGGGACGAACTGGTGAGGCGGTGGCGGGTGGAAGCCGCGCTGTGGGTTTGCTACTGGCACGCACTGGACCGGGATGACCGGCCGAGTGTCCGGTACTGCGCCGACCACAGCTTGCTGCTGTCGGTCTTCTGGCTGGCGGCGCTGGTCGGCGGGTTGATGGCTTTGGGTACGGTCGTACAGTTTTCTGCAGGGCGGCTGCCGGTGATGCCGGCGGCTTTTTTTTTGCGGCGGCCTGGCTGGTGGCCATGGCAAAAAAAAGACCACCACCGCACGGTGGTGGCAGTCGCAGACCAGGCATGATGTTTGCTGCCGGAGGACAGTTTTGTAGGATACAACTGACTAACGAGGGCCGCCATGCCGGCCGGAAACCGAGGGTTTCCCTTCGATTTGTTGTCCCTCAATCAGTCGTTACTACAACAACCGTACAACAACGCGGCGAAAAAGGTCTGTGACGGTCTGTGATGAAAATCCAGCATTATCAAGCATTCATGACATTTTGAAAACGAAAAATGATGGCGAAATTTGACTACGAATCAAAAGGTCGCAGGTTCGAATCCTGCCGGGGTCGCCATTGATTTTTCAAGAGCTTTACGAGGTTTTCGTAAAGCTCTTTTCGTTTTCATAGCAGTTTTATGCCGTACAATAATCGGTATATGTGTGTTGGGAGATATATAAACAAATCGAAAGAGTGACTGGCATATCGTGAAGTGTTGTAGGCAAACAGTTTGACGAAAAAGAAACATCTCCCATCTGTCTAAGCAAAACAGGATTTTTTGTAAGCGTATAGAATTATATTAAGGCTGACTAAAAATAAAATAAGCTTAAACGTCAATGCGCATCTTTTACTGTTTCTTTATCAAACAGTAAAAGATGCTTTTTAATTTACTTGCACTTGTATGTATAGAGGTTTCAGCATCATGCAAAAACAGCTTAAATTTTACTTCCGGTTAAATTGCTGCTGATTCAATGGTTATAGTTGATTATCTGCCAATCCGAAGAGTCTGTTTGAGCTAAAGGCATACTCAGTTTGTAAAACTAGAAAGAAAGGTTGCGGTAATATGAAAAGTATCAATTTGGTGGAATGTTTAGGCTATTTGGCTTCAGTTCTAGTAGCTGTCTCCTTCTTAATGAAATCTATAAATAAACTGCGTTTTATAAACATGGTAGGCGGCATATGCTTTGTTATTTATGCGGTTGCTATTAATGCAATGCCAGTGGCCTTAATTAATTTATTTACAGTATGTATAAATGCATATTATTTGACCCTGAAAAATGCTTCTAAGCAAGGGGAATAAGCGATATATCGTCTCAGACAGGTAATATAAACAAATAATAAATGGAGTGGCAACTGTTCGCGTACATATTTACTGACTGCTTTTCTGTTGACAGCCGGTCTGTTACGGTCTTATTGGGTTTGGGATTTAGCAAACGACGAGGCAAAGCGCTTGTGTAGGTATAAGACCTTGCATGCGCTTTAAATTTCCCCTATGAAAAGCAAACGGCAGGGCCGGTCATTATCAGGGCTTTGTTGTCACCAGCCCGGCCGTGGAGGCGTTTTTCAGAAAATCTGCCCAATGGTTCTTTTGTCCGGCCTTCAGGATACTTATTTAAATATTAAGGACCAGGAGAATTATATGCATGAATAATGAGAAATTTATATTTGTGGAAGAGCTAAAATAAAAGTAACTATTGACAATCTTGTTAATTAGACCAAGGCGTTAGTGTAATGAAGCTAGATGGAGGAAATATTATGAAACCTTACGTACTTTTTTTTGAACAGATTAACCGTTCCAGCCTGCCGTTAGTGGGGGGGAAGGGGGCCAATTTAGGCGAGATGACTCAGGCCGGTTTTCCTGTTCCCGGCGGTTTTTGCGTTACCACGCTTGCGTACCAGGATTTTGTCGCCACCAGTCCGGCCATGGAGCCCTTTTTCGCCGAGCTGAGCACAATTGACGCTGCCGACTTAAATCAGGTCAGAAAAGTAGGCCAAGGCCTACGGGAGCATTTGCAGCAAGTCGCAATCCCGGAGGAAATTACCGCTGAAATTCTTAAAGCCTGGGAAAAAGCGGGGACAGCGAATTATTATGCCGTTCGCTCCAGTGCGACAGCCGAAGATTTGCCCAGCGCATCTTTTGCCGGTCAGCAGGATACCTATTTAAACATTAAAGGCCGGGAAGAACTGCTAACGCATGTCCGCAAATGCTGGGCCTCGTTATTTACCGACCGGGCCATTGCTTACCGGGCCAAAAATGGCTTTGACCACCGGGAAGTCTATCTGTCGATCGTTATCCAACAGATGGTTATTCCGGAAGTTGCCGGCATCATGTTCACCGCTGACCCGGTAAATGGCAATCGGACCGTTGTTTCCATCGACGCCGGTTTCGGCTTAGGCGAGGCGCTGGTGTCCGGCTTGGTTACCGCCGACTTATATAAAGTCAAAAATCAGGCCATTCTCAGCAAGAAAATAGCGCGGAAGAAACTGGCCATTTATGCTGTGCCGGAAGGTGGTACGGTTACGAAAGAACTGCTGGCTGACGAGCAAGAGCAGCAGGTGCTGACAGACAGTCAAATTATCGAGTTGGCCGGATTAGGCAAAAAAATTGAAAATCACTATGGCCAGCCGCAGGATATCGAATTCTGTTTTGCTCAAAATGAGTTTTTTATCGTTCAAAGCCGGCCTATTACCACGCTATATCCTTTGCCGGACATGCCGGAGCAGCCGGTTCGTGTTATGCTGTCATTCGGCCATGCGCAAATGATGACCGATGCTATGAAGCCATTAGGGTTGTCGGTACTAAAAAACATATTTTCGCCACGGATCATCAAAGATGCAGGCGGAAGAATTTTTCTTGACCTGTCGGATATTCTGCATCATAAACTGGCCCGCATGATTGTCCCCAAGTTTTTGAGCAACGCTGATGAAGCCATGAGCCGCGCGATTGACACTGTTATTAAACGCTCTGAGTTTCTTAAAGGCGATCAGGCGGAAAGTGCAGTAACTGTTTCCACAGTGGGAAAAATGCTGATGCCGGTCATGAAGAAGGTTTGGACAATTATTCGCAACGGGGACCCGAAACTGGGCAGGGAGTATGTTGACAATTTCGTGCGGCAGCATATCGCTCAGACCCGAGAGGCGCTAAGCGGAGTGCGGGGGGCTGAAAGAATTGAAGCGGTAAAAAAACAGTTGGACTCCATTTTTGCGAAGCTTATTCTCAATATTATACCTTATGTTCTTGCGAGCCTTATTGCCAATGCCTTGCTGAAGAAAATATGCATCCGTAAGTTTGGCGACCAAACAGAGGTGGATCAATTAAACAAATCACTTCCCGGCAATGTCACGAGCGAGATGGGGCTGGTACTGGGAGATTTGGCCGATAAGGTGCGGGACTTGCCGGCCGTTCAGGAATATCTTAAGACGGCCGGGGATCAGGGCTTTTACGGCGGACTGGATGAGGTGCCGGGCGGGAGACAGTTTAAAGCCGGGTTTGCAGCGTTTATCGCTCAATATGGCATGCGCTGCCCCGGCGAAATAGACATCACCACGCCTCGCTGGTATGAAACGCCGACTCGCTTGACGTCCGCTATTTTGAGCCATATCCAAAGTCTAAAGCCAGGTGAACACCGCGAACGGTTTGCGCGGGGGGAACGGGAAGCGGCAGCAGCGGCCCGGCGTATTTTGCAGGCCGCAGAAGGACGGCTAAAATCGAAAATGGTTTCCCGGCTGATTGCGGTCTACCGGAATTTAGGCGGACTCAGGGAACATCACAAATTTCTGCTGATTGTTGTCATGGGGGAATGCAAACAAGCTATTTTGGCGGAAGCCCGGAACCTGGTGGACACGGGCGTTTTGAAGCAGGCAGAAGATAGCTACTACCTGACATTGGACGAATTATACCAGCTTTTGCAAAGCAATGATGCTAAGCCTGTTCATGAAATCATTGCGGAGCGCAAGGCTCAGTACCAACGGTATCAGGACTTAAAGCCGCCGCGCGTTATGACGAGCGAAGGCGAGATGGTCGTAGTTCCGCCGCGCCGGGATCATGTTCCGGCAGGAGCCTTGCTGGGCAGTCCGGTATCGGCAGGGGTCGCCGAGGGGATAGCCCGCGTCATTCTCAGACCGGAAGCTGCGGTGCTACATGCAGGCGAGATTCTTGTTGCCCCTCATACCGATCCGGGCTGGACGCCTTTATTTCAATCAGCCATTGCCATTGTTACGGAAGTTGGCGGGTTAATGACCCACGGGGCGGTTGTGGCCCGTGAGTATGGCATTCCGGCAGTGGTGGGCGTTGATGATGCAACAACGCTGATTCAAGACGGTGCGCGCGTACGGGTTGACGGAACGCAGGGCCTGATTGAATTTCTCAGGGATGCAAATGAATAGCCGCTGGTTTGTTCAAGCCTCCTTGTATTTGCCCGAAGCTTGCAGTACGAAGCCCTGCAGTACGGTATTGTCTTTTTTACGCTGGTGTTTTTCAGTTGTTTTGGCGGCAGCAAGCTTAAAGTGTAATTATAAAAAATGCAAGTTGAGCAATGGCAAATTGGGTTGATTCCTTTTATAGTAATTTAACAACAACGCGGCCGAATTGTTTCTTTTAAATTTTTATGTAACAGTGCTCGGTGGAAAAATAAAAACCGCCCTCAGTATGAAGGCAGTAAGCTGCGACAGCAGTCAGGACAAATTTTTTCTTTTTAGACTGGCAGATTATGCTATTAGCGATATTGCTATGTTGGACGATGCTCCGGGCTTTGTATTCAGACTGGGTGATTATTATTTAGAATTAGCGACATAACTACAATTCCGGACAATATGAATTCCCAATAAATAACTGTTGAGTAGAGAAGATTATGGGAAGGCTCAATAAACCATTTATCGAAGTCAGGTGAAGAGGATACCTTGTATAGTGATTCCAGGAAATAAGCCGATGTTAATACCGTTGCCATGATGTTTGTTAAGTTAAGCAGCAGCATTGGTGGAAATAGTTTGCAAACCATAAAGTGATATATATAGTACAGTATCCATACTGCGCCTAAACAATAAGTAGCCAGCGACTTTCCCTGCTGTGGTCCTGCGTAATCCAATAGTAAGCAGCAGAAGTTTTGCATAGGATATTTGTGAGTGGGTCCCAACGGGGCGCAAGATATACTTTTTGTAATTTCATCATTATTGTAGCGATTTATAAATCCGAAGTGCAACATAGCAGACATTACTGCCATAATGCCCAGAATGAGTTCAAACAAAGGCCCACCCCCATAATTCCTTTCCGTTTAGCTGACTGGAGAGGAATTCGTACTATGGTTGATAAGCTCTTGGGCAAACAGGCAGGAATGCTGCGCTTTTTCCGTATCCATAAAAACAGACTTATAACCTAAGTCTCTCTCTGCAAGCATTCCTATATATTGCAATTGAGAATGCTTACAATATCGCTTTACACCTTCTGCAAATAAATCAGCGCCTTTTTCGGGACGGTATCCACAAGTTGCGATTATCGCCAGCTGTTTTCCGGCCCAAAGCGCCGGACCCATTTTATCGCCATAGTACTTGTTCATGCCGTATACCAGGCGATCTAGCAGTGCTTTCATAGGCGGCGTGCAATACCACGAGTAGATCGGCGTCGCCAGCATAATGACATCACAGGCGATAATTTTATCAAAAATTTCCTGGGCATCATCGTTGTAGTGGCAGCCAAAAGTTGTCCAGTTCTTCTGGCAGACCCGGCAGGCAATACAAGGCTCGATCCGCTTGTCATAAAGCCAAATCAGATTGTGCTCAATATGATGTTGCCCCAATTCTTCCATAAAGGGCTCTAACAGGGCTGCGGTATTTCCTGTTTTTCTTGGACTTGCCATGAGAATGCAAACTTTCATTTTTACAACTCCTTAGCCGCTGGGCAGCGCGTTTCGTATTTATACTATTCTTATATACAGTTGTTAAAAGAATACTTGTACCAAAATCATATAAGCTATTGTGCCTCCGGCTATGGAAAAAAGCATATTTTTTTTCCAGATGTGAAGCAGTGCGACCGCCGTCGCCACTATGAGTTCGGGGAGGCCATGACTGTCAGAATAAAAGTTTATGTCCTTAAAACAATAAATTACCAGAAGTCCTATTACTGCCGAGGGGAGCACCGTACCAAGAAATTGTACACATTTAGGTGTAGATCGGCCGGTTGGAAAGGCTATAAAGGCAAGCGATCTTGTAATCATTGTTCCTAAAACTACCATAACGATTGTGATAAACTGCTCGGTTAAATTCATAGCGAGGCGATAGCACCTTCTTTCTCCAACCGTTTTCTAAGTGCGGTGAGTGTTCCTAAGATTGCAGCCATAGCAGGAATGATGAAATTTTCGCCGCCGAAAATAACAAGGCTGGCAAGCGAAAGCCCAAGCCCTATAAGCGCACTGCAGTGTTCTTTTTCCTTCCGCCACTGCTCGATAAATATGACAATAAAAAGAGCTGTCATAACAAACTCAAGTCCCTCGGTGTTAAACTGAACTAGCGAGCCAAAGACGCCGCCAATTGTAGCTCCCAAAACCCAATATAAATGATTGAGGAATGTGACGAAGAACATAAACCAGCCTTTGTCCACATCTTTCGGAATATCGGTCGTGCAATTGATTGAAAAAGATTCATCACAAAGCCCGAAAATCAGGTAGAACTTTTTCTTTCCTGTGTTCTGGTACTTATCCAGCATTGAAATTCCATAAAATAAATGGCGTGCATTCACCATTAAGGTAAGCAATAATGCGTTTAATGGATCAAATACTCCGAGCAATAAATTTGCCGCAACAAATTCCATTGAGCCCGCAAATATTGCCAGACTCATCAATAGCGGATAAATGGCGCTGAAGCCTAAAGAATTCATAAAGATTCCGTAGGCTATACCCAGAAATAAAAAGCCGGCTAAAATTGGTACGGTGTACGGAAAAGCCGTGTGCAAGGCAAGCATTATTTGTTTTCTGTTATGCATCTGTGTTCGTACTCCTAAACTAACGAAATGAATGGATTTTTATACGATTTTACCATTACAAATACATACAATCAATGATATAATTGTATGTATTATAATTTTTAGAGGTGTAATATGCCGGTAAATTCATTTGATAAATTCCCGATGTCCTGGAAGCCGGACAGGAAGGCTCTGAAGCGTCCGTTCTATCTGTCAATCGCTGCCTTATTAGAACAGGAAATTGTGAACGGTCTGTTAGCACCTGGTACGAAGCTGCCCCCGCAACGGGAATTGGCTGATTTTCTGGATATAAACTTTACAACCATCACCCGTGCTTATCGATTATGTATGGATAAGGGGTTAATTTACGCTGTTACCGGCCGTGGAACATTTGTCTCGCCTAATGCGGCTCGTTCTATCACCATTTCTGCGGACAAAATCCCGAGTGAATGCATTGATCTTGGCTTTGTTGCATCCTTCGAGCAAAGCAATGATATAGTGGCTGAGACTGTTAAAAAGGTCATTGGGAAAAGCTATTTGGACAAGCTGTTAAACTATAATGATCCGACCGGCATTCCCCATCAGAAAAAAGCGGGATTAAACTGGCTGGAGTCTTTTGGTATCCATTCCGATTCAGAGCATATGGCGATTGTTTCCGGTTCTCAGAATGCTTTGGCAATTGCGTTGGTTGCCTTATTTGAGCCAGGCAACCGCATTGCGACCGATCTATATACCTATGCTAACTTTATTGAGCTTGCCAAAATGCTTCATATTAAGTTAGTGCCCATCCCCGGAGATCAATTGGGTATGCTGCCGGAAGAACTCGAAAATCAGTGCCGCCAAATGGAGATTCATGGCATTTTTCTCATGCCTTCTTGCAGCAATCCTACTACGATTATGATACCCGATTCACGCAAGCAGGAGTTGGCGTCTGTTATTCGCAAGCATCACCTGATTTTGCTGGAGGATGATATTCATGCATTTCTGACTGCGGGGATTGACCCCGATTACAAGCAGCCTATGTTTGCGTTACTTCCGGATAAATCTGTTTATATCTGCGGAACCTCCAAATCAATCTGCTCAGGCTTGAGGGTTGCCTATATGGTATTTAGCGAAGCCTTGCATAAAAAGATTTTGCAAGCCATTTTCAATATCAATGTTAAGACCTCTTCGCTGGATGCAGAGATTATCACAGAACTCATCCTGTCAGGCAAGGCTTCTGAGGTTGTTTCCCGCAAGAAGCAATTAGCGCAGTCTGCCAATGCCGTATATGAGGAGCACTTTGAGCAAAACAGCCCTGCCGGTCATCCGCTTAGTTTTTATCGTTGGCTCCCAATTAAAGGACATTTTAATGCAGAAGAGATAGTAGCTGATTTGGAGCAGGCCGGCATTCGGGTGTTTCATTCCAATCGTTTCCTCTGCGGGCATGTTGCCTCCGGTCAATTTCTGCGTATTGCGCTCTCGTCTACAAATTCATTAAGTGAGCTGAGAAGTGGATTAGAGATTTTAAGACAGTACCTTAGCTAATTGAAGAAGAAATATGATCAGGAGAATCTTCTTGAACGCCCGTAAGGGTGAAAAATAGCAGGTGGGCTGAACAAATAAAAGTGCTGCCCTCAGCGATGAAGGCGGCACTTGGATAAACATACACAGAAATGGTTTTTTACTCTTGACTTGAAGTTAACTCTAAGTATTATACTATTTTAAATGGGATATCAGGAGGTGAAAATGCATGACGATCACAGAAGTAAGCCAGAAATTTGATATTTCACAGGATACACTTCGTTATTATGAACGTGTCGGACTGATTCCCCGCGTGAACCGTAATAAAAGCGGGATCAGGGATTATACGGAAGAAGACTGCAATTGGGTCGAATTTATCAAATGCATGCGAGGTGCAGGTCTTCCAATTGAAGTATTAATTGAATATGTCAAGCTGTTCCTTGAGGGTGATGTTGAAACGCTTGAGGCAAGAAAGGAACTGCTTATTGAGCAGCGTAAGCAGCTCCTGGCAAGAATGGAAGATATGAAAAAAACACTGGAACGTATCGATTATAAAATTGCCATATTTGACGAGAGAATAGTGGAAGCGGAAAAAACACTAAGAAGAACAGAAAACCCTATTTGCGGCTAAAGCAGCCGGCTTCGGGAGCGCCGGCAATTTCAAGTTTTCATGCGGCCAGTTCAGGCTAAGCATTAATGGACATCATAAGGTTGTATGCTGCAAACAGCTGGTATTGATAAAGAAAGCAGGCTCGAGCTTGAGCCTGTTTTCTTTATTGTAAAGTAAAGGGTAAAGACTCAACATTTCCCTCTTTTTATTTGCCGTTGTATTGCGTGGCGTTAACTTTTTCCATCCATTTGACGTTTTTGCCGCCAAGAGTTCCCGTAAGTGTAATATCAAATATACCGTTTACTTATGATGTACTTTGTTTTATGAATGCATTTTAGCTGCGCTCCATTAAAAAAAATGCTTGACTTGGTGTTAACTCCAAATGATAGACTTCTTTTAAAATGTAGACTTTAATATGATTGCGGTGGTGTCGAAGCGATCTCAGCAAGGAAAGCGGTATAGCTAATTAGTACTATCTGTGGAGCCTAACTTCCAGGTGATAGAATATGACCAAAAGGAGCTGTGAAGAAGTGGAAATAATGAATGATCAGCAAGAGAAAAAAACAAAGGAATTTACCAGACGTAATTTTCTAAAGTTTGCTGGCGGTACAGTGGCGGCAATGGCCGCAATTCCGTCGTTTAACCAGATAATTGCACATGCGCAGGAAAGCGGGCAGAAGCTGGTGACCTGGGAGGGATCACACGCAGTTTCGCAGTATGATCCGAGCAAGCCTGTTGTGTATTTTACACGGGATTTGAGCCCGGAAGGCGTACAAAAGATTTATGAAAAAATTAACCAGGGGATTACCGGTAAAGTCGGGATCAAACTGCATACAGGCGAGCCGCATGGACCGAATCTACTGCCTATTGAATACATTAAAAATCTGCAGAGGAAGATTCCTCATAGCTCAATCGTCGAATGCAACGTAATGTATAAAAGTCCGCGCAGGGAAACGAAAACGCATCGTGAAACGATTAAGACCAATGGTTTTGACTTTTGTCCTGCCGATATTCTGGATGCGGACGGAGATGTCATGCTGCCGACAGGCGCGAAGGAATTTCTCGATAAACACATAGATAATTTTGGCGGAACATTTCCTTTTGAGCCAGGAGTTCATCTGCAGGAAATTGCGATAGGAAAAAACGTGAGTAAGTATGATTCCCTGTTTGTCTATACCCATTTTAAAGGTCATGCAATGGGGGGCTTCGGTGGATCTTTAAAAAACATCGGAATCGGTATGGCTTCCGGTAAAGTAGGGAAGAGAATGATTCATGGGGATGGGTGGCCGCTGGGAAAAGGATTCCTGGAGCGAATGGTGGAATCCGGCAAGGCCGTTACTGAGCACTTCAAAGGTCACATCACTTATATGAACGTTTTGCAAAATATTTCTGTTGACTGTGACTGCGCTGGGGCTAGGGCCGCAAAACCGACTTGCAATGACATTGGGATTATTGGCTCGACAGATATCCTGGCAGCTGACCAGGCTTGTGTAGACTTGATTTATCAGATGCCTGCCGACCAGCGCCGTGATATCGTCGAACGCATTGAGTCCCGTCTCGGCCTGCATCAGCTCGAATATATGGAAGCGCTGGGGATGGGTAGTCGGGAATACAATCTGATAGAAATTTGATGCTTTTTTGGCATAGCCTGTTTGTCAACTGATTTTGTACAGGCAGTAAAGCAGTTGATTTGTGCATGCAGTAGGATTCAATCTAAGAATTACCTGCTAAATATGAAGGCAGCTGGGTTCAGACCAGCTGCCTTTTTATGATAACTTCTATATAACAGCAAGCTGAAAATACCATGGCAGTCAGGTTGGCTTGTTTGGCAGGCCATTACTTCTTAATCTTAGCCATATGCCAGAATACCTCGCATCCTTCGGCTATGCTGATATAGTCGGGATACGAGGGCAATACGCCCAACCTATTGAGCAGCCGTATACGGAACGGTACGTCCGGTGGTGCGAGAGGTCGGCTACTTAACTAATGGGTAGCCGGCCCTCTCAATTTTATGTACCGGCTTAGCTCACAGCTTATATGGCATATGTTATGTCGGCAATTACAAGCTGAGCAGGTTTGTTGACGGAGTTGGCCAGCGTTATCGCATTTTTTTTACAGCCGGTTTTGGCAGTGAGCAGCAGCAGGTCACCGGCCAGTAATTCAAAACAATCCTGCATGCCGATTGTAAAGGTGATTGAGCTATCAATACAATAAAAAGCCGTAGTCGTGGCCGCAGGATTAATCTCGATTGCCCGGCTGTCCAGGGCTGGGACGGCCAGGGACTTTAGCTGTCCGGAATAACCGGCGGACAGCATTAAATTAAAATCGCGAACTTTGCCGAAACTTCTGCTTGTCCAGTCACCAAGGAACCTGTCCTGTTCAAAAGGCTTCAGGTGTACTGTATGATGCCCGGCATGTTCCAGCTTCATTTCGCCGGCTAGTACCATAATTACCCGCTCTATTCCCGGCAGGGGAGTAAACAGGGATTCTTCCTGATCAACCGTCGCTGAACTAAGACGCCACTTAAAATTTCTTTCCCCGTAAACAGCCTGCGGCGGGTAAATGGCGATCTGCGTGGTTGTTCCGCCCGACCAGGCGCTGGTATTCTGTTCATGACAGCGTATTATTTCTACAGTATACGACATGGTTTTCTCCTCATATAAAATACAATATACATTAATTATACTCAGACTGCCATGATTTAGCTATGAATAAATAGTTGAAATTACAGGAATTGCCACGCTGTTTGTCGAAAAAAGCCTATGGAAAAGCAGATGCTCAAATGATAAAAGGATGAAAATGATGAACGAGTTATATGCGATTTTGCTGGGAAATCCTGAAATTTACTGGAATGGCAAGCGGTTGTTTTTCCCTTTTGCCAAAGCGGAAGCATTATTATATTACCTATTAGTGAAAAGGCACTGTTCCAAAGAAGAACTGGCGGCCTTGCTCTGGCAGGATAAGGAAGAGGCGGCGGCCAGAAAAAATCTGCGCAATACCCTTTATTTGCTGAGAAAGCTGACGACGGAAGAACTGGTAATGACACCGTCGCGGGAGAAAGTGCTGCTGAATACCGATGCCGTTACAATAACCACCGATATTGAGGAATTTCAGGCCGGCACGCAGGCAGAGTCGTTGCTGCTATACCGGGGAGAATTTCTGGCCGGTTTTGTGTGTAAAGACGCAGAAGCATTTGAATACTGGGCGGACCGGCAGCGGGACAGCTTTAAAGAAGCTATGATCGCGCGGCTTACCAAGGTAATTGTAGGCCAGTTAAACAACAAGGACTATAGCACAGCTGAGCGGTATCTAAAGGAACTGCTCCTGCTGGATGAGTATAATGAGAGCGCCTGCCGGACGCTAATGAAGCTTTATGAACGGGCAGGCGCAGGCAACAAGGCAATTGAACTTTATGAAGATCTCAAAGAGAAACTTGGCAGAGAGCTGGGAATAAGCCCGCAAGGCAAGACGCGGGAGGTCTGTGAACGTATCCGGGCAAAGCTGTCCAGCCAGCTGGTGACGACTGCCGAACCGTCTGCCGATACTTTTTTTGGCCGCGAGCGGGAATTAACCTGGCTGCAGGACAGGCTAGCCGATTTCTGTGCGGAACGTGCCCCTGGTGTGGGAGCGATCCTAAGCGGCGAGCAGGGCGTCGGCAAAACGATGATTGTGCAGCGTCTGCAGGAAATGCTGGCAGCCGACAGCATAACGGTATTAAGGACCCAGTGCTATCAGGCCGAACAGGATTACCCCTATAAAGCCTGGAACCCGGTTTTCTGTCAGGTAATGGACCTATTGGCCCGGCAAGGTATAGGCTTACCTGCAATCTGGTATCAGGTTATTGCCCATATTTTTCCTGCCGTCTTGAGCAGTAATGCCGTGATGGCCGGCCAAAGCCAGCCTGTGACCGGCTACACTATTCACTCCGGCATGATTGAGGATGTTATGTGCGGCATATTGGCCAAAGCTGCCGCACAGCGAAAAGTATTAATAATAGTGGATGATATCCAGTGGCTGGACCAGCAGAGCCGGTCGGTGCTCTGTCAACTGCTGCGATCAGGCCAGCAGCGCTTTTGGTGTGTGGCTACCTGCCGGCGCGAATATCAGGATCAGGTGGAAGTGTTTACCGGCAGTTATAATCTGAGTAGTTTGGTTGAATTCCTTACTATTGAAAAATTCAGTCAGGAAGAAGTTCTGCGTTTTTCCGAGCTAATGCTGCCTGCCGAGAAAATAACGGCTGAACTGCAGCAAAAACTGTATGAATATACGGATGGTAACGCTTTGTTCCTGGTAGAGAGCTGTAAATTGATCAATATGGGACAACCTGTCGACTGTCTGTCACCGCGCCTGCGGAGTGTCTTGCAGGAGCAAATTAACGCGCTTTCCGACAATGCCAGAAAAGTGCTTGACGTCATTTCCGCTTTTTTTAGCAATGTTGCTTATAATGAACTGCTGGCGGTATGCGGGATGAATGAATTCGAAATTGTGGAAGCCATCGAGGAGTTGCAGCACAAGCGTTTAATCCAGGAAATTAGCGCCGACGCAGGCTTGCGGGCGCCGGTATACAAATACGGTCATATCCGGATCAGGAGTTATGTGTATGACCAACTCTCATCGTCAAGGAAGCGAATGATCCACAACCGGGCCGGCAGTTATCTGGAAGAACTGCTGGACAAAGATTCTTCCGGCCGGGACGTATATTCGGATATCCTGTACCATTACGCGCAGATTGGCGAAAAGCTCAAGGTATTGGAATACACGATCAAGCTTGCGGAAAGATACTGCTGTCCGCAGTATGAACTATTTCCGGAATTTAGCGGAACCACCTATGGCGGCAATGGCTTTGTTTTTGAAAACAGGCTGCAAATTATGGCCTATTTAGATAAAATCAAAGAACTGTTGGCCGACCTGGAAGAGGAACAAGTGTCGCAGGCGAGTTTAAGTCGGTTCCGGGCAGCCGCTTTGGAAATGCTGGGTCGTTATCATATCTGGCGGGGCGAGCACCTGAACGGTTTAAAGACAATCCACAATTTGCTGCGTCTTGCCGCTAAAAAAGGATTTACCGATTACTTAATTAAAGGTTATCAGCAGGTAGTGTACTGTGCCATTCAAATCGGCCGGCCGGCACTGATTGAACATTTTGCCAATAAGCTGCTGCGGACGGCTCAGGAAGCAAGCCTGGCCGGGAAACAGGCCGTCATGCAGCGGTTCATGGGCATTGCTTTTGCCATGCGGCAGGAAACAAGCCTGGCAGAACAGTACTATCGCCAATCCATTGCCGGGTATAAGCGGCTTGGCGAAAAGCCGGAGGAATTTAGCCTGCATATTGCCGCCGGTTATAACTATATTGGCGATTTAAGGCGCATGGAGGCTAACTGGCCTGAAGCCCTTTACTACTATGAACAGGCTTTGCGGGTTGCCGGGCGTAATAATACCAGCGCCGGCGTTGCCATCTTTCTGGTTAATGCCGGATATACGGCCTATGACTTGGGCGAATACGGCAAGGCCTCGCTCTATCTGGAAGAAGCCCTGCTTATTGAAGACCAGTTTGGCGAGTATCAAGGTTATTGGTGCTTGCGCAGCTACTGTACTTTACACTGTATTCTGGCTTTGCTGGCCGTCAGAAACGGCAGACCGGACAAAGGACGCAGTTACCTGGAAAGGGCCGACGCTTTTTTACAGCAGTATCATGACCGCCGTCAGGCCGGCCTGGTTGTCAGAACCAAGCTGGAGATTGGTATCCGCATGCAGCAAGATGCGCAGGTCAGAGAAGCATTTGCCGGTTATTTGGCGTTACCGGTGGATGAATATTACCGGCAAGGGAAGGAGTTTTTCGGCAAAAGCGGGAGTGCGGCTGAACAAATGCTGCTGGACAAACTGTACCAGGAGGAATTGCGGTGATTTTTAACAGTATGATCTGTTTTTTGGATGATTATGATGTTGTGCAATATTGTGAATGCAGCGGCACGGACGGCAACGACGGCATTGCCGGCATGTGGAGTGAGTATATTGGCAAACGCATCACCGACTTTCTTGATATTGACCTGGAGCTGACCGGGGGATACGTCAAGTGGCGGGGCGCACTGCTGAAGTATGTCAAAAGCAAAAACCGGCTGGGCAAAGGCTCGGTAATATCGCTCACTGCCTGCACCGACAACAGTCCCATTTATGAAAAGGCCATGGATTGTATTGCCGAAGGCATTCAAGTTTTTGACAGGAACGGGTACCTGCTGTTTTGCAATAAAGGCAATGAACGCATTGAAAAGATGGACAGAAGCAAGATTATTAACAAGCATTTGCTGGATATCTACGAATTGGATGCTGAGTTCAGCACCATCTTAAATGCCCTTAAGAGTCAAGCGCCGGTCATTAACCGTTGTGATAACTTTAAAAATAAGCATGGTGAATTGATTACTACAATGAACTCGGGCTACCCACTGTTCATGGACGGCCAGTTGATCGGCGCTATTGGCCTGGTACAGGATAATTCCACGCTGGAAACCTACTGGACGAGAGCCAATGTTTTTGAAAAGTACATGTCGGAGCGAAAACCGGAGCGTCAGCATGGGAAACGGAAGGATTACTACACACTGAAATATTATACCTTCGCTGACCTCATTGGTAACAACGACAGTTTTGCGGAGGCTGTCAATCTGGCGCGCAATATCGCTTTGCAGGACTGTGCCGTCTTAATTCATGGCGAGACCGGGACGGGCAAGGAGTTGTTTGCCCAGAGTATTCATTCGGCCAGCAAGCGAAAATACAAGGAATTTGTCGCCATTAACTGTGCGGCCATTCCAGAAAGCCTGATTGAGGGAATTCTATTTGGTACCGAGAAGGGGACCTTCACCGGCAGTTCCGACCGTATGGGGTTATTTGAACAGGCGGAAGGCGGTACCCTGTTTCTGGATGAGATCAACTCCATGGATCTGCATGTTCAGTCAAAATTGTTAAGGGTGCTCCAGGAGAAAAAATTCCGGCGGGTGGGGGGGTTGAAGGATATCGACTGTGATGTCCGGATTCTGTCATCCACTAATGAAGAGCCGCTGGCATGTATTGAAAATAACCGACTGCGCCGGGATCTGTATTACCGGATCAATACCGTAACTGTGACAATCCCGCCTTTGCGGCAGCGGCTGAATGATATTGAATTGCTGACCGCCTACTTTCGGGATAAGCTGTCCGCCCGTTATTCGAAAAAGGTTACAGCGGTAGCAACCGAGGTTATTGCTATATTCAAGGCCTACAACTGGCCGGGAAATGTACGTGAACTTTTGCATGTACTGGAATATGCCTTCAATATTGTGAACGGTCCTTGTATTGAGCCGGTGCATTTACCGAAATATTTTCAAGTCAGGCAGCCGGATAAGCCCGAGACCGAGACAGATACACCAGCCATATGCCAACCTATTTTGCACCACAAAACGCTGGCGATCTTGATGGCCGAATATGAGCAGCAAGTTCTTACACAGGTATTTCAGGATTTAAACCATAATGTCAGCAAGACAGCCCAGCTTTTAGGGATTAGGCGGCAGAGCCTGCAATACAGGCTACGGAAATACAAGGTGAAACCAATACAATAATAAGGCTGCTGTTGTATATAAACAGAGACTGCAAAATGATTTTGCATGAAAAATCATTTTGCAGTCTTTTGTATTTTTGGGCAATTAGTATTTCCCAAAAACGTATTTTTTCATGGAAAATTTAAATTTTTCCAGTTAAATATCTGTATATAGCAGACAAAAATGCGAAATGTTTGGAATAAAAAAACATTTCGCATTGCCGCTTTTGGCATGATACTTGCTTTATAAGAGCGTGTAAGTAATCACTGACCGAACAGGGTGTAACAGGAGAGCAATATGAAAAAAAACACTAGTAAGATAATTATCGGTGATTCCCTGCAAATAGCGGATATTGTCAGGGTAGCACGGGACAAGGTGCAGGTGGAACTGTCGGCGGAGCGGGAAAAAACAGTCAGCCGATTCAGGGAAAAAGTAGACTCTTTTCTGCAGGAGGATCGGGTAGTCTATGGCATTACCACCGGTGTCGGACCATTCTGGCAGAAAAAAATTTCTCCGGCCGATTCCATACTTATGCAGGAAAAATTTATTATGAGCCATGCCTGTAATGTGGGCAGCCCTTTTGCAGAGGAGATCGTACGGGCGTTTCTCTTGGTTTTGGTCAACAATCTTTCCCGGGGTCACGCCTGTATCCGGCTGGCTACATTGCATACCGTTATTGCCATGCTCAATCAAGGAGTCACCCCGTTTATACCGCAGCAGGGGTCTGTGGGCTATCTGCAGCCGGGAGCGCATATGGCCCTGGTATTATACGGCAAGGGACGGGCGTATTACCAGGGAGAACTGCTGGACGGCGGCGAAGCCATGCGCCGGGCGGGGATACCATTGTTGCGGCTGGAGGCCAAAGAGGGACTCTCGCTTATGAACAATTCATCCTTTATGACGGCGCTGGGCAGCCTGGCGCTGTACGATGCCATCAATATGGCTAAGTGCTGTGATATTGCCGGTGCGATGACCTTTGAAGCTTTAGCGGGCAATATCAGTCATTTTGACAGCAGGCTGTGTGCGGTGCGGCCTTATCCGGGCATGCACAAAACCGCAGGCAATCTCAACAGGCTGCTGGCCGGCAGCCAAAATGCCGGCAATACTCCGCGTCGGCTGCAGGATGCCTTAAGTATCAGAATGATGCCGCAGGTGCATGGCGCCTGTAAGGATGCCGTCCACTATGTGGAACAAAATCTTCAGATTGAGCTGGCGTCAGTCAGCGACAATCCGCTGGTATTTGAAGAAGGCGGGGAAACGGTTGTTGTGCATGGCGGCAACTGTGACGGGGCGCCGGTTGGTCTGGCGCTGGATGTCCTGGCCATTCCGGTCGGGGAATTGGCCAATATTGCAGAGCGGCGGCTTTACCGGTTAGTTGATGGCAGTTTGAGCGGTCTGCCACCATTTCTCATCAACAACGGCGGGCTTAACAGCGGCTTTATGATAACCCAGTACACCGCCGCCGCGCTGGTGGCGGAAAACAAACTGCTGGCGCAGCCGGTATCGGTCGATTCCATTCCAACCGCCGCCGGCCAAGAGGATTATGTGAGTTTTGGCTGTATAGCCGCCCGGAAAGTCTGGACGATGGTAGCGAATCTGCGGCATGTCACAGCCATCGAACTCTTAGCGGCAGCGCAGGCCCTTGATCTAATGCCGCCGGGAACCCTTGGCGCCGGTACGAAGGAGGCCTATGCAGCCATCCGGGAAACAGCGGCGTTTATGGCCGAAGACCGCATTCTCCATAATGATATCGCCGCAGTCAGCCAATTGCTGCTGTCAGGGGAATTGGTTAAGCGCATCGAAACCAGTATCGGCGCGCTGGACTATTAATATAAAAAATTCTGGCCTGGAGGTGAGAGTGTTACCGGCGAATGTTGGCAAGATTGGTTTGTACACAAATTACAAAGATTTTTGAAGGCAGGTGTTTAGTTCATGTTGTTATCAAACTTCGATAATGCCGTTATTATTTTATTTACGTTGTTTATTGTCTTTGTCGGTTATCATTTTTCCAAAGCCGTCAAAGACATGGAGAGTTTTTACCTGGGCAACCGCAGTCTGCCCTGGTCGCTGATTGTCGGCGCTCTCGTCGCCACCTGGTATGGCGGGGTGGGGACGGTGGGAACGGTGGAATATGCCGCTTTGTATGGTCTGTCCATCTGGCTCATCTGGTGCGTTACCGCGCATGCCGGCCGGATACCGCTGGCGTTGTGGGTGGGGCCGAAAATTCATGTCCGGACAGACATAACGGTGCCGGATTTGTTGGAAAGTGTTTATGGAAAAGGAGTGGCCATACTTGGCGCTATTCTGATGTTTATCTATTGCACGCAGCTGGGCAACGTAACGGCCATGGGCTTTATCGGCAAAGCTGCCTGGGGCATTAGCAATGTGACGGCCGGCGTCATGTGTGTCGGTGTTGTGGTGGTATTGGCCGTGCTTGGCGGTTTAATGGGCGTCGCCGTAACCGATATGGTGCTGTTCTGGTGCATGTGCTTTGGGCTGACTATGGTCATGCCCGGACAATGGACTGATATTGGCGGCTGGGCAGGCCTCCAGCAGGCTTTGGCCGGTACACCCGAATTATTGGATCCGGTTGGCGGTCTTACGCCAATGAAGGCGGTTATGCTGTGTGTGCTGGCTTTTGGCGTTTATGCCGATCCGACCTTTTACCAGCGGTTTTCGGCCGCCGATTCCCCGAAAGCAGGCCGGCGAGCCTTGCTGTCCTGTTTTGTTATCTGGATTTGCTTTGATATTGTCTTAACACTGGCCGGTTTGGTCGTTAAAGCCAAATATCCCGACATGGTACCGGGTGAAGGGTATATCAAGCTGGTTTTGGAAAGCCTGCCGGAAGGCGTGAGAGCATTATTTATCATCGGTCTGGTTGGCGGGATTGTATCGGCCCTGGATGGTTACTATCTATCCGGCGGCGCTACGCTGGCCAATGACATTTATGCCCGTTTCAAAGGGGATCTTACGCAAAAACAACTGGTGACTGCCACCAGGATAGGGATTATCGTTGTAGCCAGTTTGTCGCTGTTGGTGGCTTTTCAGTTCACTACCGCGCAGGATGCCTTTATTTTCGTCGGCAGCCTGTGGATGGCCGCCGGTTTTGTACCCATTGTCGGCGCTCTGGTCTGGCCGGGAAGAAAGACGGTACTGGGCGGGTATATGGGTTTGCTGGCCGGCATTATCGTCTTTTCCTACTTTAAGGTTTTTCCTGTGGAAGCTTTTGAACTGGAACCGCTGGTGGCTGCTTTGCCGATCTCGCTTCTGGCCTGGATTATCGGTAATAAAGTCGGTACCACCGTTGTTGAAAAGGAGGTAGTATAAATGTCCAAAAAAGACCTGGAAATAAGCTGGCTTGGTATTGACGGCTTCCTGGTAGTCTTATATTTTATTGTTGTTGCCGTAATCTACTATGCTATCACTGCACAAAATGATTTTATTGTCGGTAAAGTCATACCCTATGGCATCATGATCACCGTAACCCTCATTTTTCTTAATTATTTATCCATTGTGTTTAAGTTTACTAAAAACAGCGGACGGGAAAACCGTGACGGCGAGCAAAAATCGGCTTGAGTTGGAGAGATAGTTATGGATATCCGGGCATTTCCCATTCGTATTGAGAAAGAGGAAGCCGGCAAAATGGCTGAAGAACGGGGCCGTTTCTTGCGGAAGATTTTCTGCCGGGGCAAATCGTTGTCGGAAATCAGACTGCATTTTATTGAATGCAAGCTGATTACTTATGAGATCACCCATAAACCTAATATCCTTGACAAACTATTTGCCAGGAAAACAGGCAACAGCAAGCAGAAAATTACCATGCTGGCAGACGGCAGCAACAGTTCTGTGGCCTGGGTGGATACCATGCCGGATGTTGTAACCCTGGCAGATGTGCACGAAGACCAGATTCAATATAGCGATAAAGACGAAAAAACGCTGGTTAACCGGGGCCGTTCGGTAGCCCTGAAGGTGGTTCACCGGCATGTCGGCGGTATTCCCGAGATCAGGACAGTACTGGTCGAAAGTGTGTTCAGACCATACTGGGTTGCCTTTTTCGGCGAAGTTGCCGATGGGAAAAAAGTCTATTATTCGCCCATTGCCGCCGATGGCTGCAAGATAAACAAGACGATTTGAGCATAGATTTTTGGGAGAAGCTGATTAACTTACCGGTACAGGTGCCCCTTAATTTTCAGACTGATAGTAGCGCCAGAGGTACTATCGGTCTTTATTTTGGTATGGTTTGCAGATAGACGCAAGTGTCGGGTTGGGGAAAAAGACCGAACAAGGGTAATTTATATTAGTCTTTGGTTAGTTGGAAATCAGGATTTGCATTGGGGGGGACGGTGAATCACTGTCCTCCTCACTAGGAGGCAATAGTTATGCTGGCAGAGAGAGATAATGATAAAACGTCAGTCATCGTACTCGACGGTAAAATGAACATTGCGGATTTGGTGGCTGTCGCCCGTTATGGCGCCAAAGTGGAGTTTTCTGAAGAGTATTGCCAACGGGTCAAAAAATCCCGCAGTCTGGTGGAAAAATGGATCGGGGAGGGCCGGGTAATGTACGGTATCACTACCGGTTTCGGCGCCATGTGCACCCAGGTGATTTCACCTGAGGAAACGGCTCAGCTGCAAAAAAATATTGTGCTGTCCCATGCTGTTTCGGTTGGCGAACCATTAGCCATTGAAGAAGTGCGGGCAACCATATTTATGGTATTGCAGAATGTTGGTCAGGGTTTCTGTGGCGCACGGCTGGAAACCGTCGAACTGTACAGGCAGTTTCTTAACCGGGGTCTTACACCCTTTGCCCCCCGGGAAGGATCGGTTGGCTATCTTAGCCCGGAAGCCCATATGGCTTTAGTCCTGATCGGGGAAGGGCAAGCTTATGTGAAAGGGGAACTGTTGCCGGCCGGCGAAGCGCTGCGGCGGGTGGGACTTAAACCGACCGAGTTGTCTGCCAAGGAAGGATTGGTTCTGGTTTCCGGGACAACCAGTGTTACGGCCCTGGGGGCCCTGGCTCTGTACGATATGCTTAATGCGGCTCGGTGTGCCGATATTATCGGGACCATGACGCTGGAGGTATTGAAAGGAACTACCCGGGCCTTCGATGAACGGCTGATGAGCGTACGCCCCCATAGAGATCAGTGCAGTACGGCGGCTAATGTAAGAACGATATTAAGTGACTCTGAGATTGCGGCGCATTTCCGCGATTACCGTCTGCAGGATGCAATGTCAATCCGCTGTATACCGCAGCTGCACGGCGCTGCCAAGAAAACCCTGCGTGATGCGCTGGCAACCATTGAGGTGGAGATGAATTCCTGCTGCGATAACCCGATTATCTGGCCGGAGGGGGAGGATGGCGAAGCAATTTCCGGCTGCAACGCCGACTCTTCTTATGTGGGGCTTGAGATGGACTCGGCCTGCATTGCCGCCACCATGCTCGCCAAAATGTCGGAACGGAGGAATAGCCGGCTGATAGACGGTAATATTTCCGGCTATCCCAGCTTTCTGATTAAGAAGCCCGGGCTCAATTCAGGGCTGATGATACCGCAATATACCCAGGCCGGATTGCTAAATGACATGAAGATATTGTCGCATCCGGCGACAATAGACGGTATCCCCACCTGCGGCAACCAGGAGGATTATGTAGCCATGGGTTATAATGCCGCTAAAAAAGCCAGACAGATTGTTGAAAAACTGGAGTTTATCCTGGCAATTGAACTTTTGTCTGTATATCAGGCGCATCAATTTCTGGAGCTCGATAAGGCGCCGTCAACTGCCGTGCAGGCTGTGCTGGCGGAAATTGCCCTGACGGTGCCGGTTATGAGTGAAGATATCCTGCTGTACCCTCATATCAATACCATCAGGGATCTGATTCATCTGCAAAAACTGGTTGAACTGGTGGAAGCCAAGGCCGGCAGCTTATCGTAAAAGTATTTAATATCCAAAGGAGAAGGGAATATGTCTCTTTT
This sequence comes from Sporomusa aerivorans, assembly GCF_041428895.1. Lineage (NCBI taxonomy): Bacteria > Bacillati > Bacillota > Negativicutes > Selenomonadales > Sporomusaceae > Sporomusa > Sporomusa aerivorans. The sequence goes on along the minus strand of NZ_CP156926.1, from coordinate 4,353,486 downwards.
ACAGGAATTTTGCAGTGTATTTGCGGTACCGGGCTTTATCATCCCTTACCTGCATTTTTTTGTTACGGCAGAGGAGATGCAGCTGGTTATTATACTGTCAAAAGAGCCTTCGCATACTGAAGCCATCGCCGCCAGAATGGGGAAAGAGGCGGCGGAGACGGCTGCTTTGCTGGCCGGCGCTTATCAGCGCTGCATTATTGACAAAGAGAATAACGCCGGCACGGACTATTATATTGCCGGCAGTTTTTACAACAGACTGAAAAAATTCTGCCAGTTTGGCAATTATCATGTGCTGCCCCGCCGGATACGAAAAGAGCTGGATGCCTGGGATTTTGATGAATATGTGAAAAGAAATAATTACTTCCGGCAAGTCCTGGCGCATGATCCGGAGTACGAAAACTGCCATAATGAATGGATACTGCTGCTGGCGGAAGCGGAAGCTATGATTGATGCGGCCTCTGCCATCCGGGTGTTGCCCTGTGATTGCAAAATGCTGGCCGATAATTGCGATCATTCCCGGGAAATTTGCCTGGTGCTTGATGAAAAGCGGCTTAGCGACCGCACAGGCGGACGTGAACTCAGCAAGGAGGAAGCAAAGCAACTGATCCGCAGACTGGATCAGGAAGGCCTGATGCATACCGGCGGACCGGCCAACTGGCGGGAAAGCGGTCCCCAAGTGGTGTGCAATTGCTGTACCTGCTGCTGTTATCCCTTTAGGGCGGGACAAAAATTTGGCACCAAGGGCCGGTGGCCTAAATCACGTTACCTAGCCGTCTATCATGCCGAAAGATGTGTTCAGTGCGGGTTATGTGTCAGGCGCTGCGGGTTTGAGGCCTTTATCTTTGCTGAAGAACAAGGGGAAAAAGTCGCAAGTATAACAAACCAGGTAGCCTTTATCCGGGAGCGCTGCTGGGGATGCGGTCTCTGCGCGAATGCCTGCCCGGCGCATGCCATAGAATTAATCCCCGTTGAACAGGCGTAAGTATTCGGTTCAGCCAAGACATTTTGTCTGTAAGTTCGGCCCGGAACGGTGTTGTAAAACCGGAAAATCAGGCCGGGATGATTACTGCCAGGATGGCGGATTTTTGGTAAAATAATAAATATGGACAATTATTGGGTTATCTACTTATTGTCAAAACATTAGAGGAACGGTATTTGACGTTTAATTGACGCAGGTATGTTAAAGTTATATTGAAAAGTAGGCAACACAGATGATATATATGGAGGGGTAAGTATGGTTATTGATAACAACGGGGTCGGTAATGCCATGACGGTGAAGCTGGACAATGCTTTGCCGGAAATGCCGGTATTTGAAGCAGGTATCCGGCGTGCACCCAACAGAGGGTTTCGCCTGACGCCGGCCCAGACCAAGGTGGCCCTGAAAAATGCGTTACGTTATGTACCGGAAGAGTTGCATGCCGTTTTGGCGCCTGAATTTATGGAGGAACTGCGCACTCTGGGGCGAATCTACGCCTACCGGTATATGCCCAAGGAAAAAATCTGCGGTAAGCCGATTGAGGCCTATAAAAGCAACTGTATTGAAGGGAAAGCTTTTCAGGTGATGATCGACAACAACCTGGACCCGGCGGTAGCCCTCTATCCCTATGAACTGGTTACTTACGGCGAAACAGGCAGTGTCTGTCAAAACTGGCTGCAGTATCAGCTGATCAAAAAGTATCTTGAGGTTATGACCGATCATCAGACCCTTGTGGTCGAATCCGGGCATCCGTTGGGTTTATTCCCGTCCCGGCCGGAAGCGCCGCGGGTTATTATTACCAATGCCCTGATGATTGGTATGTTTGATAATCAGGCCGAATGGGAAATTGCCGAGCAGATGGGTGTAGCCAATTATGGACAAATGACGGCTGGCGGCTGGATGTATATCGGCCCGCAGGGCATTGTTCACGGCACTTTCAATACCTTGCTGACAGCAGGACGTAAGCGTCTGGGCGTGTCGGCCGACGGCGATTTACGCGGGCACCTGTTCGTTTCTTCCGGTTTAGGCGGGATGAGCGGTGCTCAGCCTAAGGCCATCGAGATTGCCGGCGGCGTAGGGATTGTTGCCGAAGTTGACTACTCCCGGATCAAAACCCGTTACGATCAAGGCTGGGTCAGCAAAGTCTCCGCAAATCTGGATGAAGTATTTGCCTGGGCCAAAGAGTATATTGAGAAGAAAGAAACCATCTCTATTGCTTACCACGGCAATGTTGTTGACTTACTGGAGTATGCCGTTAAAAACAATATCCACATTCCGCTTTTGTCCGACCAGACCTCCTGCCACGTAGCTTATGACGGCGGCTATTGCCCGCAGGGACTGAGCTTTGAGGAACGGACCAGGCTCCTGGCAACAGACCGTAACCTGTTCCACGAATTAGTAGATAAAAGTCTTAGGCGTCATTTTGAACTGATAAAAGTATTGTCTGAACGCGGCACATATTTCTTCGATTATGGCAACGCTTTCCTGAAAGCTGTTTATGATGCCGGGGTTAAGGAAGTGGCCAAAAACGGGCATGACGAACGCGACGGCTTTATCTTCCCGTCCTATGTGGAAGATATTATGGGACCCGAACTGTTTGACTACGGCTATGGCCCATTCCGCTGGGTCTGCTTAAGCGGCAAGCCGGAAGACCTGCGCAAGACAGACAAAGCGGCCATGGACTGCATTGATCCCAACCGGCGCGGTCAGGACCGGGATAACTATATCTGGATTCGCGATGCCGAACAAAACAAGCTGGTTGTCGGTACGCAGGCGCGGATTTTGTATCAGGACGCCGAAGGCCGCTTAAAGATTGCACTTAAGTTTAACGAGATGGTGCGCAATCAGGAAATCGGCCCGGTGATGCTGGGGCGTGACCATCATGATGTGAGCGGCACCGATTCACCGTTCAGAGAAACCGCCAATATCAAAGACGGCAGCAATGTAATGGCCGATATGGCAGTGCAGTGTTTTGCCGGCAATGCGGCCCGGGGCATGAGTCTGATTGCCCTGCATAACGGCGGCGGCGTCGGGATTGGTAAATCCATTAACGGCGGCTTTGGCATGGTGCTTGACGGCAGCGAGCGGGTTGATAACATTCTGCGCCAGGCCATGCTGTGGGATGTTATCGGCGGTGTGGCCCGCCGGGCTTGGGCCAGAAACGAGCATTCCATTGAAACTATTGTGGAATTCAACAAGCAATATGCCGGCAAAGGGCATGCGACCCTGCCTTATATTCCGGCGGAAAATCTGATTGACAGCATTGTTGACAAGGTATTTGCCGATAAGAAATAATATAAGGTATAGCTGGCAGTCAATGGATATTTATTGCCTGTTGGCTGTTATGTGAAATCCCAGGAAGATTTTAGTTGCGGGCAGGATGCGAGCAACGCTGCGGCGCGGGTGCATAACGCTTTGCAGCATCCTGCCTGTAAAACTTTACTTTGACAAGGGGAGGCGTGAGAATATGACAGGTAAGAAATTGCTGATTAAACATGCGGCCGAGTTAATTACCTGTGCCGGACCGGCGCCCAAGACCGGGGCGGCGATGGCCGACATCGGTATAATTCCCGACGGCGCCTTGCTGGCTGAAGACGGCATCATAGTCTGGGTTGGACCCACTGCCGATCTGCCGGTTGACAGCGAGGACGGGTGGGAAGTTATTGATGCTGCCGGGCAGTGTGTTATGCCGGGTTTTGTTGACTCCCATACACACATGGTGTTTGGCGGTTACCGGGCCGAGGAATTTTTCTGGCGGCTGGGCGGTACGCCCTATCTCGAAATCCTGGAGCGGGGTGGCGGCATCTTAAGCACCGTTCAGGCAACTCGGCAGGCCAGTCTGGCCGAGTTAAAGGAACTGGCGGCCAAGCGGCTGAGCAATATGCTGGAGATGGGGGTCACCACCGTTGAAGGCAAAAGCGGCTATGGTTTAGACAAGGAAACCGAACTCAGGCAATTGGCCGTTATGGACGAACTCAACCGGGAGCAGCCGGTCGAAATCGTACCGACTTTTATGGGGGCCCATGCCGTACCGCCGGAATATAAAGGCCGGACCGATGAATATGTTGAATATATTATTAAAGAAGTATTACCGGCCGTAGCTGAACAAGGTATTGCCGAGTTTTGTGATGTTTTCTGCGAAAAGGGGGTTTTTTCGCTTGAACAGTCCCGGCGTCTGTTAGAAGCTGCCAAAACTATGGGCCTGAGAGCAAAGCTGCATGCCGATGAAATTGTTCCCTTAGGCGGAGCTGAACTGGCGGCCGAACTAGGCGCTTGCTCGGCCGATCATCTGCTGCAGGCATCGGACGCAGGTATTGCAGCTCTGGGCCAAAAGCAGACAGTAGCCACTTTGCTGCCCATGACCGCTTTCTGCCTGCGTGAATCCTATGCGCGGGCCCGGGCCATGATTGACAACGGTGCGGCTGTTGCTTTGGCGACAGACTATAATCCGGGCAGCTGCTTTAGCCATGCTATTCCGCTGGTAGCGGCGCTGGCAGCCATCCAGCTAGGCATGAAACCGGCCGAAATTGTTACAGCACTGACTATTAACGGTGCGGCCGCCGTTAACCGGACTGACAAAGTCGGCAGTCTGGAAAAAGGCAAACAAGCCGATATCGTCATACTGGAGTATCCGTCCCACTTGTTTTTGGTATACCATGCCGGTATGAATATCGTGGACAAGGTTGTCAAACAGGGGCAGCTTGTCTTAAATAAGTCAGCCAGTAAATAATTATATATATGAAAGGAAGTAATACATATGGCAAAACTTGTAGAATGTGTACCTAATTTTAGCGAGGGGCGGCGGCCGGAGGTCATCGCGGCTATTGTTAATGAAGTAAAAAACGTGCAGGGTGTCACACTGCTCAATGTTAACTCCGATGCCAGCCACAACCGTACCGTAGTTACGTTTGTCGGCGAACCCCAAGCCGCCAAGCTGGCTGCCTTTAATGCCTGCGCCAAAGCTGCCGAACTGATTGATATGGAACAGCATCAGGGCGAGCATCCCCGTGTTGGCGCAACCGATGTCATTCCCTTTATTCCCGTAAGCGATGTTTCCATGGAGGAATGCGTTGCGCTTGCCAATGAACTCGGCCGGGAAATCGGTGAAAAACTGAATATCCCTGTTTATTTATATGAAGCGGCTGCCAAAACGGCGGCGCGCGTTAAGCTGCCAGATGTCCGCAAAGGGGAATATGAAGGGCTGAAAACAGCCATTGCCACACCGGAACGCCAGCCTGACTACGGTCCGGCCCGCATGCATCCGTCGGCCGGGGCTAGCGTTGTTGGCGCAAGACAATTTTTAATAGCCTATAATATTAACTTAAGCACAAGTGATGTCAATATAGCCAAAAAGATTGCCACCAGTATCCGCGAAGCCAAAGGCGGCTATAAATACTGCCGTGCTATGGGGGTTATGATCGAGGAGCGGAACATGGCCCAGGTGACCATTAATATGGTTGACTATACCGGCACCCCGCTGCACAGGGTTTTTGAGACCGTTAAATCGGAAGCCGCGCGTTACGGCGTAAATGTTATTGGCAGTGAAATTGTCGGCATGGTGCCGCTGCAGGCGCTTATCGACACCGCTGACTTTTACCTCAGGCTGGAAGGTTTTGAACGCAGGCAGGTCCTGGAAGAAAATCTTAAATAAAGGGAGCGGATTCTATGCTGATACAGATGAAGGTTACCGAGTTGCTGGCAGAGCTGGGCTCTAATTCGCCTGCGCCGGGCGGCGGCAGCATTGCGGCCCTGGCAGGTGCGCTTGGCGGTGCCTTGACAGCCATGGTTTGCCGGCTGACGGTAGACAATACTAAATATACCGAAGTTCAGAGTGAGGTTGCCGGCATTCTTGCCGAAGCCGATATTCTGTCGGGTGATCTGGCGGCTTGTGTGGATGCCGATACCGAAGCATTTAACAATGTAATGGCCGCCTATAAGCTGCCTAAAATGACGGATCAGGAAAAGGCCGCGCGAAGTGCTGCCATACAGCAGGCCATTACTCATGCCACTGAACTGCCGCTGGGGGTTGCCTCAAGCTGCCTTCGGGTGTTGGCGCTGGCAGTGCGGATATTGGCTATTGGTAACAGCAATGCAGCCAGCGATGCCGCAGTCTCCGGCCTGATGGCCCATGCGGGCTTGCATGGTGCGCTGTATAATGTCAAAATTAACCTGGGCAGTATAAAAGACCAAAGTGTACATGCCGATATTCAGGCTAAAATGGCACGCATTATCAAAGAAGACGAGTGTCTCCATAATGAGCTGGTTGCGGTTGCCGGCAAGGTTATCGGTTAATTTTTTAAAGAACTGATCTCAATATTTGAGTATCAGTTCTTTAGTTTATCCGACGTCTAACCCGCTCTGCGACTCCCTTCTACAAGCGGAAGTTTACCCCTGCGGGCACAGGCGAGCGGCTAGTCACTGGATAAGGGCGATTCGGGGCTAAAACCCAATGACGCTAAGTCTGCTTTATACCATATTAAAAAGGGCTGGATGAGATGTTAAATAATCAGTATGTACCGGCAGATATGACTCTGTGGACAGGCCGCATTGACAGTGCGGATAACTATGATGCTTTTCGCTGGCATCAATGGATGCGGGCGCTTAACTTAAACAGTACCACGGTGTTACCGGCTGAGGGAAAGCTTGGTTTTGTCCTCATTGGTTTTTGTTGTGACGAAGGTGTCAGACGCAATCATGGCCGGACCGGGGCCGCCAAAGGTCCGGAGGCTATTCGGCGGGAGCTTGCCAATCTGCCTTGCGCATTTTCCCCGGATGTACTGTTGTTTGACGGCGGCAATATTACCTGTACAAATGGAAATTTGGAAGAAAGCCAGGCCACTCTGGCCGAGGCGGTAGCCAAGGTTCGCAGTTTGGGACTTTTTCCGCTGGTGTTAGGCGGCGGTCATGAACTGGCCCTGGGACACTACCGGGGACAGCGGGACTTTATGGCGAAAAGCGGGCAAGTAGCGGATATCGGCATTATTAATTTCGATGCTCATTTTGATCTTAGGCCTTTTACCAATGGCAGCAGTTCCGGGACCATGTTCCGGCAAATTGCGGAGGAGGCTCAAGAGTCCGGGCTGGTATTTAGGTATTTGTGCCTTGGCATTCAGCGGTTTAGCAATACTCTGGAACTTTTTAAAACTGCCGAACGGTTTGGCGTAGTCTCCATACCGGCGGAAGAGGTTAGTGTCAAAGGCGACTGGAACGTCATTGAAAAACTGGATGAGTTCCTAAAGTCGGCAAACGACATTTATGTTACGGTGTGTACCGATGTTTTTTCCACAGCCTTCGCACCAGGCGTCAGCGCCGCCCAGCCGCTGGGGCTCCATCCTGAAGATGTTTTAAAATACCTAAAGCACATCCTGCGTTCCGAGAAAGTTATCGGATTTGATATTGCCGAGGTAGCGCCAAGGTTTGACCAGGATAGTACTACCGCCAGCCTGGCCAAAGTGCTGATATTTTCAGTAGTCAGCACGCTGTGCAGGCTCAAGGGGCTGGCCAGATAGTTGGTTTTGCATTGCAGGTGCAGGGATTGCGATAACGGCATAAATGCCTGTCTGCTTTAATATTGAATTTGCAGTATAAAAAGGACTGATCCCGGTAACAGGGATCAGTCCTTTACATTGCGGCAGAGCTCCGGGGCTTACTTATTCGGCAGCAAAATGCACATTTCTGGTAATATTTAATTTCTTTATGCGTACCTGCAGGTTTTGACGGTGGATGCCAAGCGACAAAGCGGCTTTGGTGATATTGCCGTTATTGACTGTCAACGCGTTGATAATGAGTTTGCGTTCCAACTCGTCAAGTGTCTGCGGCAGTGATTGGTTTTTCGCGGGGACAGGGGCGGTGCGCGGTGGAGCCGGCTGCTGTTTGTGAAAATACTCGGGCAGACAGGCTAAATTTAATATGGCTTCGTTATCGCAGAAACTAATGGCATTCTCCAGTACATGGCAAAGCTCACGGACATTGCCCGGCCAGGCATGGCTAAGCAATATATTCTCCAGGTCAGCAGCGAGCCGGGTTATATGCTTGCCATAAACTTTATTGAACTTATTGATAAAATGTTTGGTCAGCAGTAATATATCTTCCTGGCGTTCACGCAGTGGCGCAATGGTTAGATTTACAACGGCCACGCGGTAATAAAAGTCTTCCCGCATTTGGTTTTCACGCAATAATTTGTGGCAGTCGACATTGGTGGAACTAATAATCCGGCATTTAACGGGTGTCTCCTGGCTGCCACCAAGGCGGCGGAACTTTTTCTCTTCCAGTATCCGCAGCATTTTAGCCTGCAACACCAAACTCATGCTGTTAATTTCATCCAGGAACAAAGTGCCCTCGCTGGCTTGTTCCAGCAAGCCGGGCGTGTTTTCCGCGCCGGTAAAAGCACCTTTGGTTGTGCCGAAAATCATGCTCTCCAGCAGTGTCTCCGGAATGGCGGCGCAATTTAGGGCGACAAACGGATGGGCGGCGGCCGGACTGTAGTTATGGATACTTTGGGCAAAGATTTCTTTACCTGTACCGGTTTCGCCTGTTAATAACACCGGGGCGAAGCCCAAGGCTGCCTTTTTGGCTTTATCAATCAGTGCTGCAATTTGCGGACTTTGACCAATAAGGCATTCAAAATTATAACTGGTGCCGTTTTGTAGCTTAGCGCCTCGGTCGCAGTAATTTTGCAGCTGCTCCTGCAGTTTGTAGACTTTGTTAAGTAAATTAGTCATTTCGGTAATGTTTTTATTAATAGAACAAACGGCAATAATTTCGCCTTTTCGTTTAATAGGAATTATTGTTGACAACATATGCACTTCACGATGGTCAATTGTGCGGTATTTTTTATATTTATCGTACGTTGGTTTGCCGGTACTAAATACATTGCGCAGTTCTTCGAGCATGTCTTTGCGCTGTGATGGCTCAAACCGCTCAATTCTGTTATTATAAAATAATTCGTCGCCATGCTTATTAATCACATATACCGCATCTTGAATGTGATTGGCAATCGTATATAAATACAATGATTGCTCAAGAGTATCCATGCTTTAACACCACCTGGCAAATGCTAACAATATTCTATCTAATAAATAGTGTTGTGTAAAGATGCAAATGCAATAAAATGTTGCGCAATATTTCGATGCGTTTGTTGTGATTTATATTATTAACCCCCAATATAACCGGGAGCAGGATGCTGTATATAGGCAATTTCGGGCAAAACAGAATTATTTATAAGAATACTATTATTGGCATGAATTATGCAAAAGTTAAAACCGGTTAAGCTTATAGCTGCAAACGCTCTAAAGGAGATGGTCGCGGTGACCGCTAAGATTGCAGATACAGCTAACGAAACAGAAGAAATTGTCGGCTCACCGGAGAAGCTGGCGGAAAGAATCAATCAGGCTTAAATTGATGTTTCATAGCAAAAACGATTATGACAATCGAGCATTATTTAGAATTAAAACTTAAGTTGCCAATGGAGAGGAGCGGGTATTTTGGATAATAGAACAGTTGTCCTAACAGGTGATAGTCTTACTGTGGAGAAAGTAGCGCAAGTCGCCATTGATGGCGCCAAGGTGGAATTTGCACCGGCGGCGCAGCAGGAGCTTCAGAAATCCCGGGAATTCGTCTACAAACTTGTGAATGACAATGTTCCGGTTTACGGCTTTAACACCGGGGTGGGAGCCAATAAGGACAGAACAGTTGCTGCCGAGTATTATAATCAGTTCAACGTCAATATGGTCAGGTCGCACTGTGTGGCCGTGGGTCCTGAGGCAGCCTTGCCGGAGGTGCGGGCCATGATGGTAGTCAGGCTCAACACACTGCTCCTGGGCTATACGGGTATGAGCCCGGAGATTGCTTATATGTACCAGAATCTTCTCAATAAGAATATTACGCCGGTTGTACCCGAACGCGGTTCCATCGGGGAAGCGGATATCGCTTGCCTGTCCCATATCGCCTTAACTATGATTGGTGAGGGGGAGGCCTATTATTGCGGTAAAAAAATGCCGGCGAAGGAGGCTTTGGCCAAAGCCGGTCTTCAGCCGCTGATTCTGGGACCCAAAGATGGTTTGGCGCTTGTCAGTTCCAATGCACTGGCAGCCGGGCAGGGTGTTTTGGTTATGCATGAACTCAAAAAGCTTATAAACCTTGCCGACATAATTTACAGTTTCAGCCTGGAAGCCTTCAAGGGCAATGTCAGTCCGCTTGATGAAGAAATCAACCGGGTGCGACGCTTTCAAGGGCAGAATGAAAGCGCGGCCCAGGTAAGGAGACTTCTTACAGGCAGCTATCTGTGGCTTCCCAATATTGCCAATGCCTTGCAGGATCCGCTGTGTTTTCGCTGTGCCTGCCATATCCATGGCGCTGTCCGTGATTCGCTTCATTATCTTGAGGAACTGATGAATATTCAGATGAATTCGTCTGATGACAATCCTTGCGTGCTGATGAGTCAAAATGCCATCATGTCCTGCGGTAATTTTGAAGTGGTAAACTGGGCAGTGGCTTTCGAAATGCTGGGAATTGCCCTTAGTCACCTTTCACGGGCGGCTTGCTTCCGTACTATCAAGTTAAGTACTGCGCATTTTACCGGATTGCCGCGCTTTTTGACACCTGACCCGGAACATGTAATTGCTTTTGGCACAATTCAAAAGCCATTAACAGCCCTGGATGCCGAAATCAGGCATTTGGCCAACCCGGTTAGCATGGATTTCTACGCTGTTGCCGGCGACATTGAAGACCACGCCAGCAATACCCCGTATGTAGTGCAAAAGACCCGGAAGATAGTTGATAACCTGTACTACATTCTTGGCATAGAAGCTATTCATGCCGCTCAGGCCTGTGATTTAAGGCCGGAAAAAGAATTCCAGCTGGGAACTGCCGGTCATACCGTGCAGCAAAAGATACGCGAGATTATCCCCTTTCTGGCGCAAGACCGCAATCTTACCACTGATATTGCCAGTGCGTACAAGCTGCTAAAGTCCGGCGGCCTCTTAGATGTATTACATATATAATATGCCGGCGCCTCCGGCAAGAGGCAGAACAGGAAGGGAGAGTTGAACAGATTTGCTGTTAGTAAAGAATATCACGTTGAGTGAATTTTAGGTGAGGAGGTAGAAAAAAGTTGTTTATTTCTGGAAAAAAGAAAATCCGCTGGGAAATTTTCGGTCCGATGACAGCAATTATTGTTGCCTGCGTTATTGCCGCAATTACTATTCCTCAGCAATTTTACAATGCTGAAAATGCACTAGTTGAAGGTGCTATTCAAAACTTTGGCTGGCTGTTTGATCTGTTTGGCATGTGTGCCGTACTCTTCTGTTTTTATTTAATGTTCTCCCGGTATGGCGATGTGAGGCTGGGCGGGCCTGACGCTAAGCCGGAATATTCCACCTGGAGCTGGTTTGTACTCACCCTAAAATGCGGTATTGCCATTGGTATTTTATTCTGGGGTATTGCCGAACCGCTATACCATTTTTGCACACCGCCCAAAGTGCTTGGTATTGAACCGTACAGTGAGAAAGCAGCCATATTCTCCTTGTCAACGGCTACTTTGCACTGGACCCTGACCCCTTACGCCATGTACACATTGGCTGGTCTGGCCGTGGGGCTGGTGCATTATAATCTCAAACTTCCTTATACCCAAGGGGCGACGCTGTACCCTATCTTTAAAAAACGCTCGTTTGGGTTGGTAGGAACCGTGCTTGATAACCTGTGTCTGTTTGCCATCGTGGGTGGCGTAGCTGCCGTTATGGGGGTTCTTGCCATGCAAATTGGCAGTGGTCTCCACATCCTGGCGGGTATAAACACCGGACCTCATATCTGGGCTATTGTCATAATCATCGCGACCATTGCGGCTGTCACATTAAGTATCAGCGGCATTAAGCGCGGTATCAGCCTTATGGCTAAAATCAATACAAACGTCTTTATCTTCTTGCTCCTGTTTGTACTCTTATTTGGGCCTACTGCCTTTATCCTTAAACTGGGAACCGCTTCACTGGGTGACTATCTGCAAAACTTTTTCACAAAGTCCTTATTCTTAAGTCCGATTGACCAATCGGACTGGCCAAGATGGTGGACTGTCTACTACTGGGCAATCTGGCTTGCTTATGCACCGATGAGCGGCATGTTTTTTGCCCGGGTTGCCTATGGCCGGACCATTCGTGAATTTATTCTGTGCAACCTTGTGGCCACTTCCCTGTTCGGCATGGTTTGGTTCTGGATCTTTGGCGGCTCGGCGGTGTTCTTTGAATGGCAGACCAAGGGCCTCTGGACAATTATTTCTTCGCCTCAGGGCGGCCTGGAGGCTTCGCTGTTTGCCTATTTGCAAAACCTGCCGCTTTCGACGGTGCTTAGCTGGGTCATGTTAGGCACCATTATCACATCGTTCAGCACCATGGCTGATTCTATGACAACAACGGTAGCTGCCATGAACACCACCGGCAATACGAAGGATGATCCGGAGCCGCCGTCCTATATGAAAGTAGTATGGGGCGTACTTATGGGGGGCATGGCCCTGATAACGCTGACTGTCGGTTCCGGGGGGAAGATTTCCGGTATAGACGCGACTAAGATGATTGCAACCGTGGCCGGTATCCCCATCCTTTTCTACGCCATAGCGCAAGGCTATTCCATCTTCTCGATACTTTTTAACCATAAAAGATATGATGTAACCTATTATCCTGAGACTGCGGAAAAAATTGAGGTTCCGGCTCATCTTCTTGATGAAGAGGCAGGCAAAGAATCTGCTGGCGGCGGCGTTAAAGCGTAGCTTGTAACGGCGTAAAGACGGCCCGCAATCGGCTTTGATTGACGGGCCGTTTTTACGAGATACCGGAACATAATACCTATATCCATGAGTTTATTACGAAATAGTCAAGAGGGGGAAGCAATGCTAATTCATCTGACAGTTAACGGCAAGCAGCATACGCTGGCGGTAGCGCCGCAGGAAAGGCTGCTTGACCTGCTGCGTAACCGGCTGAAACTGACGGGAGCTAAGGAAGGCTGCAGCGAGGGCGAATGTGGCGCCTGTACCGTTATCTTAAATGGCGAAGCTGTCAATTCATGCATGGTACTTGCCTATCAGGCCAGGAATGCTGAAATTCTTACCATCGAAGGACTTGCGGCAAATGGCGGGCTTGATGCTGTACAGCAGGCTTTTGCCGACAATGGGGCCATACAATGCGGCTATTGTACGCCGGGGATGGTTATGAGCGCCAAGGCCTTGTTAATGAAGCATGCTAAGCCAACAGAAGCCCAAATCAGGGAAGCTCTTGCCGGCAATCTCTGCCGGTGCACCGGTTATGTTAATATTATCAAAGCAGTTGAAGCAGCTGCTGACACCTTGAATGGGGGCTAGGCAGATGGGTGGCTATAAAATTGCGGGTTTTCAAAGAGTGGACGATTTACTCAGGGAACTGGCGCGTACATCGGCTCGCACTGTGTTTGTCAGCGGTGGTACGGATTTTATCAACAATTCGCTCGGCGAAAATGCTGAACTGGTAATTGATCTTTCGCAAGTCGGCGACTTGAAATTTATTACCGACTATGGTCCGGAAATTAGGATAGGCGCCGGGACTACCTTTGCAACCATTGCGGCTAGCCCCGTTATTCAGGCAAAAGCCTGCGCGCTGGCGCAGGCGGCAAGGCAGGTTGGTTCTGTACAAATAAGAAACAGGGCCACCATCGGCGGTAATATTGCCAGCGCTTCGCCGGCCGGTGACAGCTTGCCGGTGCTTGCCGCTTTTAATGCTGCCATTCATACCGCCGGACCCGGCGGCGGCCGTGTTTTAACACTGGCAGAAGCCTTGTGTGGACTTAATGCTAATGAAGTGATAACCGAAATTGTTATTCCGACTCCTGGTGAGAGTCAGAGCGCATTTGTAAAAATCGGCAGCCGGTCGCAGGTGACTATTGCCAGGGTGAGTCTGGCTGCAAACTTATATTTGGCTACCGATAAGAAGAAAATTATTGACGGCAAAGCCGCGCTGGGGGCCATAGGAAAAATGCCGGTATGCCCGCTTAAGCTTGAGCAATTTTTCTATCGGCGGGCAGTGGATGCCGATTTTGCTGCTGATTTAGCCTTATTGCTGGGTGAGATTGTAGATGAGATGATAGCGGGACGGGCTTCACATCCATATAAGAAATCCGCCGTGAAGGGGTTGGCGTATGATTTGACCGGGCTGTTATTTGACGCTTGCAATCAGAATTAACTATAGACAATTGGGCAGGAGGAAATGAGATGGACGCTAAACCTGCACGTAATTTCAAATATGTCGGCAGGTCAATTCCCATTGATGATGGAGCGGCAAAGGTGAGTGGACAAATCCGGTATACCGGTGATATGACTATAGAGGGCATGCTGTATTGCCAGCTGGTATTTAGTCAGGTTCCGCACGGACGAATCGTGAATATTGACTTTTCTGAGGCCATAGCTGTGCCTGGCGTTATGAAAATATACACGCGCAAGAATGCGCCAACCACCAGATTTAACTCGCAAATGTGGTATGCCGGCCAGAATGCTGTTGAAGATCAGGAGTTATTTCCTGAAGTGGTACGTTTTGTTGGTGATACCGTCGCGGCGGTGGTCGCGGAATCCAAAGAGGCGGCCGGAAAGGCTGCTAAACTTATTAAAGTGGATTATGAAATCCTGCCGCTGGTGATTGATCCGGAAGAGGCCCTTAAAGGCCATGTAACGCTTCATGACAGCGGCAATCCGTTTTTTACAATGGAAGCCAATTGCGGCAATGCCCAGGAAGTGCTGGCTGCGAATGAGAGATTGGTTGTTGAAGACCGGGTGGAAACTCCGAAAATTCATCATGCCGCCATGGAGAATCATGTCTGTATTGCCGTGCCTGATCACAAAGGCCGGATTACGGTCCATAGCCCCTGTCAAATCGTTTATTCGGTGCGCCTGATTGTGGCCAAGGTATTGGGTTTGCCTTATCATAAAGTCCGCATAATAAAAACTCCGGTCGGCGGATCATTTGGCGGCAAACAGGAAGTTACGCTGGAGCCGTACTGCGCTTTTTTTGCTCAGGATTTGAACAGACCGGTGAAAATAGAATTTGACCGGCGGGCCAGTATAATTGCCACCCGCACCCGGACGAAAACTATCGGTTATGTAAAGACTATGGTCAGTCCAGAGGGGAAAATTATCGCCCGGGACATGAAGCATATTATTGACACCGGGGCGTACACCTCCAACGGATGCGTCATATGCTACGCAATGGCCAAGAAACTGTTCAGGCTGTACCGCATTCCGAACCAGCATTACCGGGCTATTGCCGTACATACCAATACTGCCATTGCGGGGGCTGCCAGAGGTTATGGGTCGCCGCAGGTACAAACCATTACCGAAATTAACTTGGATCATGTGGCCAGACAGTTGCAAATGGATCCTGTTGAATTTCGTCTGATGAATCTGGTACAGCCATATGATGCTGATCCGACGGGAGGCCCCAATCTGGGCAACGCCCGTATTATCGACTGCGTACGCAAGGGTGCTGCTCTTTTCGGTTGGCGGGAGAAATGGAGTAAGCCTAAGTCTCACGGTCGGTGGCGGACCGGGGTCGGTATGGCCTGCGCCACCCATGTCAATGGTTATTATGGTGCATATCAGGAATTCGGCACCATGACTGTCAGAATGCTGGAAGACGGCAGTATTGTGCTGAATGCCGGTCTCCATGACTTGGGTAACGGCACAGTGACGGCCATGAAACAAATTGTGGCCGAAGTGCTGGACATCTCTCTGGAAATGATTGAAGCACCGGAAGCCGATACCGATGTTAGTCCTTATGATATCGGTTGTCAAGCCAGCCGGGTTATTCATGTCTGCGGGGCTAACGCCATGCAGGCCGCAGAAGAATTGCGCAGCATGTTTATCAGTGAAGCAGCCAAACTTTTCAGCTGCAGCCCGGAGGAAGTTACACTGGCAGACGGCCGGATTTTTAATAGCCGCGAGCCGGAACGGAAACTGAGTTATGGGCAGATGGCAGCCGCCATTCAACAGAAAAACCAGGTTGAATTGATTCGAACTGTCACTTACCGGTCGCCGGCCAATCCCGGCTCTTATGCAGTAAACTTTGCTGAAGTGGCGGTAGATACATATACCGGGTTTGTCAAGGTTATCGATGTTGTGGCCGTCCATGATATTGGTCAGGCCATCAACAGGGGTTTTGTAGAAGGGCAGATTCATGGCGGGGTTCAAATGGGACTGGGCATGGCGCTGGCCGAAGACCTTGCTTACGATCCCGGCTCAGGTGCAGCCCGGGGCGACAGCTTCAGCAAATATCATCTTGTGAATGCGCCCGATATGCCGCCGGTCAGAGTGCTCTTAATTGAAGAGGGGGAAGATTGTGGCCCTTATGGGGCCAAAAGTGTGGGTGAGATTGCAACAATACCCATTACGGCCGCTACGGTAAATGCCGTTAACCATGCCCTTGGGGCCAATTTTACATCCTTGCCGGTTACGCCTGATAAAATTCTGGCACAGATTAACAGATCCTGAAGCTTATTTGCATTGCCTTCGTAGTCAGCGGAGGCATTTTTTATTGTGTCGTACTGGCAGGACAATACAGTCTGGTGTCGAATTTACACACACATGCCGAAATCGTTATTTATTAAGCATTCTGTTACATAACCCGAATGAATGATTTTTTGAGCAGAACAAAGGTAGCGGAGGTGAGTAAGATGGCGAGAATTAAGGTGTTTGCTGAAAAATGCAAAAGCTGTGGTCTGTGTATTGAAGCGTGTCCGAAACAGGTGTTGGCTATCGGCGACAAAGCCAACTCGAAGGGATATTATACAATTATTGCCGCCGAGGAAGACAAATGTGTGGGTTGCGCGCTGTGCGCCCTAATGTGCCCTGATGTTGCACTGGAAGTGTATAAAGAGGCCTAAGGGAAGGAGAGAATTGCGTGGATAAAAAATTGATAAAAGGCAATGAAGCCATTGCGGAAGCGGCCATGCAGGCTGGCTGTAAGCTGTTCTTTGGTTACCCGATTACCCCGTCTACCGAGATTGTAGAGTACTTATCCAAACATCTGCCCAAAGCCGGCGGAACATTGCTTCAGGGTGAGGATGAGATAGCCTCCATTAACATGTGCTATGGCGCTGCCTGTACCGGTGCCCGGGTCATGACGGCTTCGTCCAGTCCGGGCTATAGTCTCAAGCAGGAAGGCTTATCCTATATTGCAGCTGCCGAACTGCCGGTGGTTGTCGTCAACATCAACAGGACAGGTCCCGGTCTTGGCGGCCTTGGACCTACACAGTCCGATTATTTTCAGTGTACCAAGGGCGGTGGGCACGGGGATTACCGGCTGATCGTGCTGGCTCCATCCAAAGGCCAGGAAATGTATGATTATACAATGGAAGCTTTTGACCTTGCCGATAAATACAGGAATCCTGTACTCATTCTCGCCGATGGCTTTTTGGGGCAGATGATGGAGCCTGTGGAACTCAAAGACCGGCCGGCAGTGGAATTACCGGCAAAGGACTGGGTGACTGACGGCTGTGCGGAACGGGCTAAACGTAAGATTGCCAGCTTTTCACTGACAAATGAAATTGGTGAGCTTAATAATCTGTATTGGGAAGCTAAATATGACAATATCAGGTTAGCTGAGCAACGCTGGGAAGAGTACGAGACCCAGGATGCCGAATATCTCATTGCCGCTTACGGCACTTGTGCCAGGATAGCCAAGACGGTGGTGTTGAATGCCCGTAAAAAGGGAATTAAACTGGGGCTTGTCCGTCCGATTACCCTGTGGCCGTTCCCGGAAAAAGCCTTTGTGCCTTATAAAAATAAGGTTAAAGGTGTGCTGACGGTAGAATTAAATACCGGACAGATGATTGAAGATGTGAAACTAGCGCTTGAATGCAGTGTTCCGGTTAAATTGCACCGGCGCTTGGGCGGTATGCTGCCGCATGAAGACGAAATATTATGTAATCTTATAGACCAATTTAATATCTCTGCAGATCGGGAGGTGTAGCGATGCAGAAAGTATTCAGTAAAACCACAGGCCTGACCGACTTGCCGTTTCATTATTGTCCTGGCTGTACGCATGGCATTATTCACCGGTTAATTGGGGAGGTAATGGAAGAACTTGCCATTATAGATAAAACAATTGGTGTGGCGCCGGTAGGGTGCGCCGGCTTTTCCCTGGACTTTTTTAGTTGTGACTTTGTCGGAGCCGCTCATGGCCGGGCGCAGGCAGTGGCTACCGGTATAAAACGGTCTCTGCCGGATAAGCTGGTATTTACCTACCAGGGTGACGGGGATATTGCGGCTATCGGGACTTCGCATGCCATTCATGTGGCGGCAAGAGGTGAAAAGATAACCTCAATCATGGTTAACAATGCTGTTTTCGGTATGACCGGCGGTCAGATGGCTCCCACAACATTAACCGGTCAGGTAACTACCACCAGCCCTTATGGACGCGATGCCGGACTGGCCGGAAGTCCGATTGACCTACCCAAAACACTTGCCACTCTTAATGGTGCGGCCTATGTTGCGGCTGTTTCCGTGGATTCGCCCAAAAATATTATTCAGGCCAAAAAAGCCCTGAAAAGAGCTTTTCAGGTTCAAGAGCTGGGGCTTGGTTTCGCCTTTGTGAGCATTCTGTCGACTTGCCCGACTAACTGGGGCCTGTCGCCGGTAGACAGCCTGAAATGGCTGCAGGAAAACATGCTGCCTGTCTATGAAATGGGTGAGCTTAAAGTACCGGAGGAGGTGAAAGCGTTATGATGGATAAAATCCTCTTAGCGGGCTTTGGCGGTCAAGGGGTTATGTTTATTGGCAAAGTACTGGCTTATTCGGGGATGTTGGGCGAACGGGAAGTTTGCTGGATTCCGTCCTACGGCCCGGAAATGCGGGGCGGGACAGCCAACTGTTCAGTCCTTATATCCGACGAAGAGATTAACTCGCCGGTTATCAGCCAGGCCGATGCCGGTATTGTGCTTAACCAGCCGTCCTATGATAAATTTTTGACCAGAATTAAACCAGGCGGCACGTTAGTGGCTAACAGCTCTATTGTCAATATTGCACAAAACAGGGATGATATTAACCTTATTGCCGTTCCGGCTACCGAGTTAGCCAACGAGATCGGCAACGCCAGTCTGGCCAATATGGTTTGTCTGGGCGCTTTGCTGCCGGCGCTAACCCTGATTGATATGGACAGTATAAAAAAGGCGATGGACGAAGTTATCGGCAAGAAAAAGCCTGACCTGTACGAGCTTAATGTGGCTGCCATTCGTAAAGGACTTGGCAAATAACATAACGAAAAAGGACTGAACTCAAGGGGGTGAGTTCAGTCCTTTTTCTATGTCAAAAAGAGGGGTGAGTTGTAAGTCTGACTTTACTGGATTTATTTAATTTCAATGCCGAAATAGTTTTTAGCATTGTTAAAGCAGATATTCTCGACAATAGTACCAAGCAGCTCTATATCGTCCGGTAACTCGCCCGCTTCCACCCATTCACCGATAAGATTGCAGAGTATACGGCGGAAGTATTCATGTCTGGTGTAGGAAAGGAAACTGCGGGAATCTGTCAGCATGCCGACAAAGCGGCTTAAGAGGCCCATATTGGCCAAAGCTACCATCTGCCGGATCATACCGTCTTTTTGATCATTAAACCACCAGCCTGAGCCAAACTGCATTTTTCCCGGAATACCGCCGCCTTGGAAGCTGCCGATAATGGCGCCAAGTACTTCGTTGTCACGGGGATTTAAGCAATAGAGGATGGTTTTGGGCAATTGGCTTGTGGACTCTAATGCATCAAGCAATTTGGCCAGGGCTTCGGCAAAAGTAAAGTCGCCAATGGCATCAAAGCCGGTATCCGGACCGATTGCTTTAAGCATGCGGGAGTTATTGTTCCGGATGGTGCCCATGTGCAACTGCATAGTCCAACCCAAGCGGGCATACTCCCGGCCTAAAAACAGCAGAATATTGGTCTTATATAAAGCTACCTCGCGATCAGACAAAACTTGTCCGGCGAGTGCTTTTTTGAGAGCCTGATCGGCCTCTTCATCGGTGCCCGCAGCAAAAACAACAGGGTCCAGTGCATGATCGGAAAGACGGCAGCCTACCTGATGGAAGAATTCTATCCGGCCGGCTATGGCTGCTTTTAAGGCGGCCAGGCTGGCAACGGCTGTACCGGCAACCTGGCCTAATTTGGCAACCCATTCAGCAAAGCCCGGTTTTTCAATATTGAAGCTTTTATCAGGCCGGAAGGCGGGTAATACTTTGGTCTCGAAGGTGGCGTCTTTAGCAAGTGCTATATGGTATTCCAGCGAATCCACCGGATCGTCGGTAGTACAGATGACTTTTACATTGGAGCGGCCGATGAGGCCGCGGACCGTGAAATCATTCTCTTTAAGCAGCGCGTTGCATGTTTCCCAGATCTCTTCGGCAGTTGCCGGCGAGAGGATTTTATCAATACCGAAATAGGTTCTTAATTCTAAATGTGTCCAGTGAAACAAAGGATTGCCAATACATTGGGGCATCGTTTCCGCCCATTTCAGAAATTTTTCCTTGTCAAGAGCGTCCCCGGTTATGTAGCGTTCATTCACACCATTTGCGCGCATGGCCCGCCACTTGTAATGATCGCCGCCCAGCCACACTTCGGTAATATTTCTGTAGCGTTTGTTCTCCGCAATTTCTTTCGGGTTTAAATGGCAGTGATAATCAAAAATCGGCATGTCCTTGGCATAGGTATGAAATAAAGTTTTTGCCGTTTGGTTGGTTAATAAAAAGTTGTCATCCATAAACGCTTTCATTGCAGTGCCTCCCATTGCGTATTAGCATTCTTATATTAATCATAGTCTGAAATTTCGCTCAAGCGTTATTGTGTTTTTATAGAAGTAATTGTAATTTTTTTAGAATTTTTTAAAAAATAATTTTATCCAACTGAGGGTATTCAATTTATTTTAGTTGTGATATCCTTAGAGGATATATTAATCGCAAGCGGCGATTTTTTGGGGAGATGGGTGCTGTGCTGAAGCGATTGCTCTTTTTGTTCTGGGGGCTTTTTCTATTTGCACTGGGAATTGTTTTAACAGTCAACAGCAACCTGGGGACCGCGCCCTGGGATGTTTTACATTTGGGCTTGACCAATTACCTTCCGTTTACCATGGGGCAGGTGTCCCAACTGACAGGAATTATAGTCATTATGGCTAGTTGGCTGCTGGGGGTTAAGCCGGGCTGGGGCAGTCTGGCTAATATGTATTTTATAGGCTTATTTATTGATATGATACTTGCCGCCGGCTGGATTCCGGTTACTCATTACTGGCTGGCTCAACTCGTTATGCTGCTTGCCGGTGTCTGGTTAATTGGCTGGGCCAGCTATTTTTATCTTTCGGCGGCATTCGGCGCCGGACCGCGGGATAGTTTTATGGTGGCAGCTGTGCAGAAAACCGGCTGGTCAGTTTGGAAGATCAGAACAGGTATCGAAACCAGTGTGGCCGCCTTAGGCTATTTTTTGGGAGGGCCGATTGGTGTCGGCACTCTCATCATCGCTTTTACCCTAGGTCCCTCAATACAATGGGCATTCAATATTATGGGCAAACGGGCGCAGGATATTGACCATGATTCTTTTATTTTTCAGAAAAAACAGGCGGTCGGTGAAAGTACAGACTGATGAGCCGGGAGGATGAGTACCAAGTGAATGCAAAGTCAGATCAGGCCAATGAACGATTATTAGGTGTGTTATCAGCGCTAGGCGCTTATTTATTGTGGGGAATACTGCCTGTTTACTGGAAACAATTGGCTGAGGTTCCTGCTTATGAGATTTTGGCGCATCGCGTTATTTGGTCTTTTGTCTTTATGTTTGCCATTATACTGGTTACCCGCAGCCTTCGGCAGTTTCTCGCAGAAACAGTGCAAATCGGGCGAAATCCCCGGAAGCTTACGGGTTTGATAGTCGCCTCGCTCTTAATCAGCGTCAACTGGCTGATATATATCTGGGCTGTTAATGAAAATCGCGTTGTTGAGGCCAGTCTTGGCTATTATATCAATCCCCTGGTTAGTGTATTACTGGGAATCGTGGTGTTAAAAGAAAAACTGTCCCTGTGGCAGACGGTATCTTTTGGCCTTGCTGCCGTCGGGGTAATTATTATGACCGTGAATTTTGGCGCTCTGCCGTGGGTTTCCTTATCGCTGGCCATTACCTTTGCCTTTTATGGAATGTGTAAGAAGATACTGGGTATTAGTGCAGTAACATCGACAACTTTGGAGACACTTATTGTTTCGCCGGTGGCGGCAGGTTATTTGCTGTTCTTGGCGGGGCAGGGCCAGGGCGCGTTTAGTTTTAACTCCCAGGCTGCCACGTGGCTGCTGGCGGGAGCCGGGGCGGTGACGGCCACACCTTTGCTATTGTTCGCCAGTGGGGCCAACCGTCTGCCGCTGAGCCTGCTAGGTTTTACACAGTATCTGTCCCCGACAATTTCCCTGGCACTCGGTGTGCTGCTTTATCATGAACCATTTACACATATTCACATGATAGCATTCAGTTTTATTTGGCTGGCCTTAGCCGTATTTTCCCTTGCCAAAACAAGGAGTTTCGTTCATGCCGAGGAATATCTGACGGAATTACGCAAAAGTCACGGAAACAAACCGGAAAAGGCTTGACATCCCGGAGATTTTTGCCTAATATTATATCAAATAATATAATTGTGACATAGAAGTCGCTTCCTTATAATTCGGGAAGCGGCTTTTTTGTTTTTAAGCTCCCCACCAAGACCCTGGCATTCCCATTAATTTTAGAGGAGGATTATCATGAACAAACCCAAACAACACATTTTTGTCTGTACCAGTTCCCGGCCCAATGGCCAACAAAAAGGCCATTGCCACACAAAGCAAGGCGTGGAAATTATGATGAAGTTTCTGGAGGAAATTGAAGAGCGGGAATTAGGCGGCGATGTGTTTGTCACCAATACCGGCTGTTTTGGCATTTGTGACAAAGGACCCATTGTCGTAGTGTATCCGGATAATATCTGGTATGGGACAGTATCGCCCGAAGATGTGGAGGAAATTATGGATACCCATATTGAGGGCGGCGCTCCGGTCAAACGTTTGGAAATTTAAGGGCCAGGATAATATGTTAAAACTTTTCTAACAGTTGACAATTTACTGAAAAGTATGTAAAATTTTAAAAAAACGACAGTGTAATATTGTAAAGTTTGAAATATGAGGCCTATTTAGATTTGTTTCTAAATAGGCTTTATTTAAGAAGATATTCACTGGAAAGGAGGAAAACAGTTAGAAACTGTTATTCCGCAATAAAATTTTAGAATTTTCGTGCGATAAGGGAATTGAAAAAGTTGAGGAGTGGTTTACATGAAAACAAGATGGCTGGTTCTTGTTGTGCTGGTATTTTTTACAGCAGCTATTGCCGGCTGCGGCACATCGGGTGACAGTAATGTCATTAAAATTGGCAACGCGGTTGCCTTAACCGGAGATAATTCTACCTGGGGGCAGGCCGAGAAAAATGCCTTAGAAATGGAGATCGAGAAAATCAATGCCCAAGGTGGCGTATTAGGTAAAAAACTCCAATTGGTGGCTTATGATACCCGGGCGGATGCTACCGAAGGCGTAAATGTTAGCAAAAGACTGATCAGTGATAAAGTAGTCGGCATCATTGGTCCTGGTCAGAGCGGTGTGGCTATTGCTATGACTTCGGTTACCGAACCGTCTAAGGTGCCTTTTATCGCAACATCGGCTACCAACCCTAAAGTTACCGTGGATGATAAGACGAATAAGGTTAGAAAATATGCCTTCCGCACTTGTTTTATTGATCCGTTCCAAGGGACAGTGGCAGCCCAGTTTGCTGCCAAAGAACTAAACGCTAAAACAGCGGCTATTGTTTATGATGTTGGTTCCGACTATTCCGCCTGGTTAGGCAAATATTTTACTGCTGAATTTGAAAAACAGGGCGGTAAGGTTGTCGCAAATGAAGCGTTCCGCTCCGGTGAGCTTGATTACCGGGCAATCTTAGGCAAGATAAAAGGAACTAACCCGGAAGTAATCTTTATTCCAACGATGCAAAAAGAAGCGGCTCTGGTTATGAAACAGGCGGCTGACCTCGGTATTAAAGCCAAATTTGTTGGCGGGGACGGCTGGGGCAGCCCGGATTTAATTACTCTGGGCGGCTCGGCGGTGGAAGGCTCTTATTTTGTAAATTTAGCCAGTATGGATGATCCTGATATTCAAAACTTTATTAAAGAATATCAGACTAAGTACAAGGCCGATCCGATTATGCCTAATCCGGTAATGGCGATAGATGCTTTGTATGCCCTGATTGATGCCATGAATAAAACCAATAGCACCGATCCGGCTATAATTGCCGAGCAGCTGGAAAAAACCAAGGATCTCCAGGTGCTTAGCGTCAAGCTGACTATTGATCCTAATACACATGATCCATTAAATAAGCCGGCCATAATTCAGGAAGTAAAAGACGGCAAGTTTGTTTTTAAATCCAAATTTGTCACCCAGTAACGACCGGTTAGGGACGGCGCGGGATTTATCCTCTGCCGTCCCTATATACTTAAGGAGATGGGCGTATATATGTTAATCCAAACACTCGTTACCGGACTTGCTATCGGCGGCATATACGCACTTATGGCAGTTGGTTACTCCCTGGTGTTCAGTATCTTAAACTTTAGTAATTTTGCCTATGGTTCCATTATCATGCTTGGCGCTTATATGGGTTATTTCTTGCTGATGGAAATGGGCACACCCGTATATGTGGCTATTCTGGGCTCAATTGCCGGCGCTGCTTTATTATGTTTATTGAATGAGCGACTGGCCTACAGTACCCTAAGGAAACGAAATGCGCCCTCGCTGTATTTTATGATCAGCGCTATGGGAACCTCCATTTTTCTGGAAAACTTTGTGTATGCTACTGTCGGGTCACGTTTTTACGCCTTTCCGGAAGTGCTGACCCAGCAGAATATTACCTTTGGCGGCGTGTCGATAGGCATGCTGGATATATTCGCCATTGTATTTTCCTTTAGCGCTATCTACGCCTTGCATTATTTTTTGCAAAACAGCAGAACGGGCATCGCTATCCGGGCGGCCTCTTATGATATGCAGGTCAGCCAGCTTAACGGCGTCAATATTACCAAAATGATTGGCTGGGTGTTCCTCCTGGCCGGGGCGCTGGCCGGTATCTCCGGGATGTTTCTGGGGATGAAATATATGGTTTATCCCACCATGGGCTGGATTACAAATAAAGCCTATATTGCGGCTGTAATAGGCGGACTGGGCAGCCTGCCGGGAGCTGTTGTCGGCGGATTATTACTCGGTGTTCTGGAGACCTTTGTTTCCGCGTATGTGTCGTCTGTTGTCCGCGATGTATTCAGTTTTTCGCTGCTGGTCATCTTGCTGTTGGTGCTGCCGACAGGCTTATTCGGCAAATTTCTCGAGGAAAAGGTATAGCAGGCTATGGCAGAATATATTAGCGGAGTAATAACCTTTAGTTTGATTTATGTTATTGCCACAGTCGGCCTGGCAGTTTTCACAGGCTTTACCGGTCTATTTTCGCTGGGGCATGCGGCTTTTTTTGCTATTGGCGCCTATACGGCAAGTATACTGACTTATTTTTATGATGTTAACTATTATCTGGCCCTGGCGGCCGGTACAGCTATGGCTGCTGTTGTTGGCGCACTGATTGGTTATCCGACACTCAGGGCCAAACTGCGCAGTGATTATTTCGCTATTGCAACCCTTGGATTTGGGGAAGCAATCCGCGTCCTCCTGGAAAACCTGGAGATCACCCAGGGAGCCCGGGGCTTACCCGGCATCGCCAATGAAACAACACTAACGGTTGTTGTGGTCGCAACTATTCTGGTAATCCTGGTAGCCCGGAATTTTGTCTATTCCCGCTATGGGCGGGCGGCAGTCGCCGTCCGGGAAGATTTTGTGGCGGCTGAGATGATGGGTATAAACCTGTTTCAGGTCCGTATACGGTCATTGGTATTTAGTGCTATGACCGCCGGGCTGGCCGGCGGATTGTTTGCTCATTACGTTTCTTTTATTCAGCCGGGTATGTTTACTTCTTATTTATCCACCCAGCTGACGGCCAGTGTAGTGGCCGGCGGTATGGGCAGCATTACCGGTCCGGTAATTGCGGCGGTATTATTTGTGGCTATTCCTGAGGCGCTCCGGGTGGCCAGCATGTGGCGCCTGGTTGCTTATGGTTTCCTGCTGGTTGCCATTATGGTCTTCAGGCCGCAAGGGCTGTTTGGGTTTAAAGAGCTTTCCTTTAGCAGCATTCGCCGTTTGTTCGGAAAAGAGGTGGTCTAATGAGTATTTTAGAGTTAAGAGCAGTAACGAAAGCCTTTGGCGGCATAATGGCTTGCCGGGATGTCAGTTTCAGCATCAGGCAAGGTCAGATAATGGGACTTATCGGCCCAAATGGCGCCGGTAAAACCACCATGTTTAATCTGATTACCGGTGTGTATGCGCCAACCAGCGGCAGTATCCTGTTTAAGGACAGGGAAATCGCCGGCGTACGTCCCGACAAGGTAGCAACTCGGGGCATTGCCCGCACTTTTCAGAATATCCGGCTGTTTCGCAATTTATCTGTCTTGGATAACGTGTGCATTGCCGTAGACAAACACGTACACTATCCGTTTGTTGCGGCGCTCCTGAGGACAGCCGGTGTTTTGAAGCGTGAGCAGGAGATCCGTGAGCAAGCGCTGGCATATCTTGGGGAAGTCGGACTAGCCGATAAAGCCAACTTTCGGGCTGACAGTCTGCCTTACGGATTGCAGCGAAAGCTTGAAATTGCCAGGGCTTTGGCCTTACAGCCCTCCCTGTTGCTCTTGGATGAACCGGCAGCCGGCATGAGCCCGGAAGAATCCCTTGATCTTGCTAAACTGGTACGCCGGATTCATCAACGCTATGATTTGACGATTTTGCTCATTGAGCATCATATGGATGTTGTTATGGAACTTTGCGAAAATATTTTTGTCCTCAACTTTGGGGTAAAGCTGGCTGAAGGGGACGCAGCGGATATTCAAAACAACCCCGATGTACTTAAAGCTTACCTGGGGGAGGGCTACAAACGTGTTAGAAGTCAGCAATCTTAACGTCAAGTATGGGCAGATACATGCTCTCCGGGATGTTAGCCTGACGGTGTCCGCCGGCAAAATTGTGGCAGTCATCGGGGCAAACGGCGCAGGTAAATCAACCCTGCTGATGACTTTGGCCGGCTTGATCCAACCGGCAAGCGGCGACATTGTTTATGAAGGACGCCCGCTGTCAAGCAAAGCCTATGAAGTTGTTGGTCAGGGAGTATGTCTTGTGCCTGAGCGGCGCCGCCTGTACGCCAATTTGACAGTAAAGGAAAATCTCTTAATGGGTGCTTTTCTTCGTCAGGATAAAGCTGGTATCTTAGCCGACCTGGAAAAAATGTATCAACTGTTTCCCATTATGAAGGAACGGCTCAAACAATATGCCGGCACCTTAAGCGGCGGTGAACAACAGATGGTGGCTATCGCCAGAGGGCTAATGTCCCGGCCCCGGCTGCTACTCCTGGATGAACCGTCTTTGGGGCTGGCGCCGCTTGTCGTGGCTAATATGTTTGCCGTTATCCGGGATATTCGTGCTCAGGGAACAACCATTCTGCTTGCCGAGCAAAATGCTTTCGAGGCTTTGGAGATGGCGGATGAGGCCTTTGTGTTGGAGACCGGCCGGGTTATTCTGGCTGGAGCCGGCGAAAATTTGATTGCCGATCCACTGGTGCGAAAGGCGTATCTGGGAGTCAGACATTGAAGAGGGGGAAAGCAGCCATGAAAATAGATACATTGCTTATTCACGGTGATGAAGGCGATAGCAATACCGGAGCTGCCAGCACACCGATATATCAGGCATCAACGTTTCGTCAGCATACGGTTGGTCAGGAAGGCGGCTACCAATATTCCCGGGGAGATAATCCTACCCGGCATGCGCTGGAAAGCCAAATGGCGCTATTAGAGGGCGGGAGCCGAGGCTTCGCCTTTGGTTCAGGCATGGCGGCCAGTACGGCTGTGTTTCATTTGTTTAACACCGGGGATCATATTGTTGCCAGCCGGAATTTATATGGTGGAACTTCCCGGGTGCTTGACAGGATTTTCAGCAGATTTGGTCTGACTGTAACCTATGCAGATTTTGCGGAGATTGCTGACATTAAAGCGGCAATCACACCGGCCACTAAGGCGCTGGTTATTGAGACGCCGTCTAACCCGACACTTATGGTGACAGATATCAGGGCTGTCGTTACTTTGGCCAAAGAACACGGGCTGCTTACCATTGCCGATAATACGTTTATGTCGCCGTATCTGCAGCGGCCGCTGGCGCAGGGGGTAGATATCGTTGTCCACAGCGCTACCAAGTTCATTGGCGGCCATAGTGATGTTCTGGCCGGGGTTGTGGTGGTTAAAGACGGTAAACTGGCTGAAGACCTGCATTTTGTGCAGAATTCTACCGGCGGAGTCCTGGGGCCGTTTGACTCCTGGCTGCTTTTGCGGGGCTTGAAGACCCTGGGGTTACGCATGGACAGGCAGTCTCACAACGCCTGTGTACTGGCCTCCTGGCTGCGCACCAAGCCGGAGGTGCAAAAGGTATATTACCTGGGCTTTGCCGATCACCCTGGGTACGAGCTGCATAAGCGTCAGGCCAGGGGAACAGGCAATGTTATTTCCTTTGATGTTGGTGACGGCGATTTTGCCCGTAGCATACTTAGCAAGCTTACACTGTGTATGCTTGCTGACAGTCTTGGCGGGGTGGAAACCATGGTCAATCTGCCTGATGTCATGTCGCATGGGTCGGTGCCGGCCGAAAGAAAATTGCGGATGGGTATCACCCCCAGTCTGATTCGCTTGTCAGTAGGTATTGAAGATCCGGCCGATATTATTGCTGATTTAGAACAAGCCATGACCTGTTAGCCAGCAGAAAACTGCCAGGGATTTTATCCCGGCAGTTTTCCTTAACTTTAAAAACTCGCGAATAGCGGGTATAATAGTAGCTATATGAAATCCAATAAAGCAGATTTAGTTTCAGGTGTGGTTTTAACCTAGCTGAAGGTTGGCCGTCGCATAAAAATTTTTTCGTAACTGCTCTTTATTGGATACTATATAGATAGACTATTTTAGTGAGGTTTCGTAAATGAGCAAAATATTGGTTTTAGCGGAAAAACCGTCTGTTGGACGGGATTTGGCCAGGGTATTGCAATGCAGCAATAAAGGCAACGGCTATTTTGAAGGGCCTAAATATATTGTGACCTGGGCGCTGGGGCATCTGGTAACCCTGGCCGACCCGGAAAGCTATGACGAAAAATATAAGGCCTGGCGGCTGGAGGACCTGCCCATGCTCCCAGCCGAGTTAAAACTTGTTATTATCAAGCAAACTGGCAAACAATATAATACAGTGAAAGAACAGCTTAACCGTAAAGATGTCGGCGAGGTCGTAATTGCAACAGATGCCGGACGTGAGGGTGAACTTGTCGCCAGGTGGATACTGGAAAAAGCCCGTAATAACAAACCGGTAAAGCGTTTATGGATATCCTCGGTGACAGACAAGGCTATCCGGGATGGCTTTAATAATTTAAAGCCGGGTAAAAATTATGAGAACCTGTACGCTTCCGCAGTGGCGCGGTCGGAAGCCGACTGGCTTGTCGGCATTAACGCTACCCGGGCTTTAACCACCAAATACAATGCCCAGTTATCCTGCGGGCGGGTGCAAACGCCAACGCTGGCCATTATTGCCGCCCGGGAAGATGAAATACACAATTTTCAGCCACGTACCTATTATGGTGTGCAAGCATCTGCCGACCGACTGAAACTAACCTGGCAGGATAGCAAAACAAAAGACAGCAAAACTTTTGACAAAGAAGCATGCGACAAAGTTATTAAAGGACTTGCCGGTAAAAAAGCCGAGATTATTGAAGTGCAGAAAGTTGAGAAGAAAAACTTTTCGCCGGCTTTATACGATTTAACGGAACTGCAGCGGGATGCCAACAAAATCTTTGGCTTTTCAGCAAAGGAAACTTTGGCGATTATGCAGAGGTTGTATGAAACTCATAAGGCTCTAACATATCCGCGTACTGACTCGCGATATATTTCCAGCGACATCGTTGAGACGCTGAAAGACAGAGTTAAGGCTTGTGACACCGGTCTATACTCCCGGCAGATCATGAAACTGCTGCAAAAACCGCTCCGGGCGGGCAGTCATTTTGTAGATAACAGCAAAGTTTCTGATCACCATGCAATTATCCCCACCGAGCAACCGGTCATTTTAAGTTCCCTGAGTGACAAGGAAAAGAAGATTTATGATCTGGTTGTTAAAAGATTTCTGGCAGTCCTTTACCCACCGTTTATATATGAGCAAACCACAATCAAAACTCAAATCGGTCCGGAAAACTTTATTGCCAAGGGGAAAACCGTACTGGCTCCTGGCTGGCGGGAATTATACAGCAGCAATCCGGAGGAGGAGGAAGCCGCCGATGAAATTGCCGAACAAATGCTGCCGTCCAGCCTGAATAAAGGCGATAGTTTAGCGATTACTGCTGTCAATATGACCAGAGGCGAGACCAAACCGCCGGCGCCGTTTAATGAAGCCACTTTATTATCGGCGATGGAGAATCCCGCCAAGTATATGCCGGGCGAAAGTCAGGCATTAAAGCAAATTATTGGTGAGACGGGCGGTTTAGGTACGGTAGCTACCAGGGCAGATATTATTGAGAAACTATTTAGCAGTTTTGTTATCGAGAAAAAGGGAAAAGATATTTTTATTACCTCCAAAGGCCGGCAGCTTTTGGAACTGGCTCCGGGGGAACTGAAGTCGCCTGCGCTGACCGCATCCTGGGAACAGAAGCTCAGTGCCATAGCCAAAGGCCAGTTGCAAAAACAAGCCTTTATTACTGAAATAAAAAGTTATACCAAGAATATAATAAACGGCATAAAAAACAGCCAGGAACAGTTTAAGCACGATAACATTACCCGCACCCGTTGTCCGGAATGCGGCAAATTCTTGCTTGAAGTTAACGGTAAGCGCGGTAAAGCACTGATTTGTCAGGATCGGGAATGCGGGTACCGGAAAAATGTTGCCCAGACAACCAACGCCAGGTGCCCTAACTGCCATAAAAAACTGGAGTTGCGCGGTGAAGGCGAGGGGCGCACATTTGCCTGCGGCTGCGGTTACCGGGAAAAGCTTGCTACTTTCAATGAGCGGAAAAAACAGGAGAACGAAACCAAGGTTTCCAAGAAAGACGTTTCCCGCTATTTAAAGCAGCAGGAGGCGGATAACCCTCCCTTTAATAATGCTCTGGCAGAAGCACTTTCCAAACTGAAGTTGAAGTAGCAAACATGCTGGCATTGCAAAGGCGGTGTTAGAGTGAGCAGGGAAATACTGATTATCAGATTAAGTTCTATTGGAGATGTTATTCACTGTACGCCTGTCGCCGCTTCGCTGAAAGCCGCCTGGCCGGACTGCAGAATTACCTGGCTTGTGGGTGAAGTCTGCGCCGACCTTATTAGATATAATCCGCATGTGGATTATATTATTGTTTGGCCGCGCGAACGCTTCGACAAGCATGTGCGCACACGGGAGTGGAGGCAGGCGCTTAGCCTGTGGCGTGATCTAAAAAAGCAGTTGGCGAAAAGAATTTTTTATGCAGCGCTTGATATTCACGGTCTATTTCTCACCGGTATGATAGCCAGGCAGGCGCAGACCAGCCTGAGGATCGGCATGGCCGAGGCCCGCGAACTTAATCCGTGGCTGATGACCAAAACTGCGCCACAACTAGGAACGCATATCATTGATAGATATCTTGGCGTCTTGACGCCGCTAGGCATCCGGCCGGCCTGCAGGGCGATGACGCTGGTTGTTCCTCAGGAAGCCAGAGAATTTGCCAAAGAGTATTTGCAAAAGGCAAACATCTCCGCACAGGACAAGCTGGTTGTACTGGTCCCCAGAACAACCTGGGCCACCAAAAACTGGCCCCCTGATTTTTTTGCCAGAGCAGCGGCAGCGCTTTCGCCAGATTTCAAGATACTGCTGTGCGGCGGCAAAAACGAGGAGCGTATGGGTGAGGCCATAGTGGCCGGCGCCGGAATAGCGGCTATTAATGCAATCGGTCGGACAAGCCTGTTGCAAATGGCGGCTTTGCTTGAAAATGCCAGCGTGGTAATTGCTGGCGATACCGGTCCTCTCTATATGGCAGCGGCTTTGGGTACGCCAACAGTAGGGATATTTGGCCCGACCAGCCCGGAAACCTACACTCCGCCCGGCAAACAGCATACAGCGGCAGTCAGCCGGCAAAGCTGCTCGTTCTGTCATAAAACCAAGTGTCCCAAGGAAAATCCTGTATGTATAAGCAGTGTAACGCCGGAACAGGTCATAGCCAAGGTTTATCATCTCTTAAACCATGATCCGCAAGCTTATCGATAACTCCATTTTGACTTTTAAAGGCTAATAAGAGTCTGTCGCCGTGTTGAAACAAATGTTGCAGCACGGCCTTTTTTGTAATGGATTTCGTGCTATACATGCAATAGTAATTAACGTATAATTAAATAGTCATTTTAAATGTTTATTTAAGTAAGGCGATAACAAATATTGGTTTGTTAAAACAAAATTATTTTTGGGGGTATATGGTAGACAGGAATTCTAATGTGGAATATAATTAAATCTATATTTTAAATTGTTTTTTAAAATTAAAGAAAAAACATGGAAAGAAGGTGAGGAAGGCGAACATAAAAATATGTGAAGAAAAGCCAACGGTGAACAAAATTATCGAAGCAGCAATTCCTCTGTTTGCCACTAAGGGACTAGCCTGTGTTTCAGTAAAAGAATTAGCCGATGCTGCGGGAGTTAATATTGCTTTGATTTCTTATTACTTTGGGGGAAAAGATAATTTATATGCATTTATCCTGGAAAGACAGTTGGCATTATTAGGAGATGCGCTTGACAGCATCAGTCAGGAAGAAATATCGCCTGTAATGAAAATACGGCGTTTTGCCGATATACTGCTTGAAACTTATAAACAAAGCCCTTACATCGACCGTCTTTTTTTTATGGAAATCCTGAGTCCGACTAAATATTTTGACAGCATTGTGAAAACTGCGGCTAGCCGTCTTCATGTTTTTTTGCAGGATTGTATTAAAAAAGCGGTGGATCAGGGTGAATTCAGGCCGGGAATTGATCCTAAGCTGGCAGCTATGTCTTTGATGAAAATACTGAATGTATCCTTTACCTCGCTGCATTTTTGCAAAGGATTGCTGGATAGTAAAGAGGATATTGCCGACCGCTACATGGCTAATGCGCTTGAAATCTATTTGCACGGAGTAACAAATGAGGGTTAGAGATTGTTATGGGAGGAGAAATGATGGTGAATAACAAGATCCTTTTATGCTTGGCTGTACTCTTTTTAGTTGTAACAGCCGGCTGCAGTAAACAACAAAGTGCCCGTCCGCCGCAGGAAGTAGCGGTCAAGGCCATGCAGGTTATTCAGCAGGATACGCCTGTTACATACGAGTTTGTCGGTGAAATCATTGCCAAAGAGGAAGTACCGATTAAAGCCCAGATTTCCGGTAATATTTCACAAAAATTAATCAAGGGCGGTGATAACGTCCGCGCCGGGCAACCGCTGTTTGAAATTGACCAGCGAAAATACTCGGCAGCCGTAGCCGATGCCCAGGCCCAGGTGGCGCAGGCGCAAGCTTCGCTTAGCAACATCCGTCGCGATGTTGCCCGTTATCAAAGCCTGGCTAATCAAGGCGGCATTGCCGTTCAAACCCTGGATACTTCCGTATCGCAGGCAGAGCAGGCCCAGGCGCAGGTAAATGCGTATCAGGCCAAGCTGGATCAAGCCAAAAATGACTTGGCTGACACGACGGTTGTATCGCCGGTGGATGGACGGATTGGCGTCGGTGAATTAAGTGTAGGTACCTATGTACAGGCTGGCAGCACTGTGCTAGCAACCGTTTCCACTGTCGATCCTATCCAGGTGCGTTTCAGCATGAGCGAAAATGAATATCTGAAATTCGCCCGTATGGGCAGCTCGCCGGATGCCTGGGGACAGAACCTTAAGCTTATGCTTAGTGATGGCACTGAATATCCGCTAACCGGACATTTAGAGCAAGTTGACCGTGGCCTGGCCAATCAAACAGGCACTCTGGCCATGAAGGCCGCTTTTGCCAACCCCAATCAATTACTGGTGCCCGGCATGTTTGCCAAAATTGTGGCTATTGGCGAGAAACGACAGGGCGCAATCCTGATTCCGCAGCGTGCCGTTCAGGAAATGCTGGGTAAAACCTTTGTAACTGTGGTGGGGGCCAACAGTGAAGCGGTAAGCAAACCTGTAAAATTAGGCCCGAAAATCGGCAATCTGCAAATTGTCGAGGAAGGTCTTACTGTCCAGGATGTTGTTGTTGTCGAAGGCTTTGCCAAGGCACAGCCGGGATCGCCGCTTAAAGTTTCTATGATCGGGCTGAATGACCTGAATATTCCGGTTGCGAAGTAAGGAGGCGGCAACATGGCACAATTTTTTATTAATCGTCCAATCTTTGCAATAGTTATCGCCATTCTCATAACACTGGCAGGCGGAATTGCCGCTTTTAACCTGCCAATAGCCCAATATCCTCAAATTACACCGCCGCAGGTTAGCGTCAGCACCAGCTATACCGGGGCGAACGCTGATGTTGTGGAAAAAACGGTAGCCCAGGTTATTGAGCAGCAGGTCAACGGTGTCGAAGGCGCGGTTGCCATGACCTCTACCAGTGCCGATTCGGGCCGGTATTCACTCAATGTTAAATTTGAACTCGGTGAAAATCCGGACATGGTTACCATGTACACGCAGAACCGGGTTGCTCAGGCTAATGCCGGCTTACCACAGGACGTCCAGCTTTCGGGTGTAACAACCCGTAAAGTATCGCCTGATACCGCCTTGTACTTCAGCCTTGTTTCGCCCAATGGCGCGTATGACAGCGTATTTTTGAAGAACTACGGCAGTATCAATATTATTGACGACATACGCCGGGTTAAGGGCGTTGGTGATGTCAGCGAATATGGCTCCGACTTTAGCATGCGTATTTGGCTTAAGCCGGATAAACTTGCCCAGATGGGTATTACGGCTGCCGATATCAGCAGTGCCATAAAAGAACAAAACGTGCAGGCGCCGGCCGGGACAATCGGCCAGCTGCCATCGGTAGCCAAGCAGGAATTCCAGTACACGGCCAGTGTGCAGGGCCGCCTGGTGACCGAGGATGATTTCAGAAAAGTAATTATCCGCTCGCAGCCGGATGGTTCGGCAATCCGTTTAGGCGATATCGCCACCGTTGAATTAAGTGCCAAGGACAATACTTTTAAGAGCAGTTTTAACGGTAACGACTCCGTTGTTTTTGCCGTTCAGCTAACGACCGAAGCCAATGCCTTGGAGACAATCGCCGGTGTGCGTGAGGTTATTGAGGATGCCTCCAAGCGTTTTCCGCCAGGCATGGAGTATCGCATTCTGACCGATAACACCAAATACATCCGTGAATCCATTGAAAAGGTAATGCATACTTTTCTGGAAGCGATAGCATTGGTATTGATCATTGTGTATTTATTCCTGCAGAATTGGCGGGCCACACTGATTCCTATGCTGGCGGTTCCGGTTTCCCTTATCGGCACATTTGGCGCGTTTGTGGTGTTAGGATTTTCCATCAACACCCTCACGCTGTTTGCAATGGTATTGGCAATCGGACTGGTTGTCGATGACGCCATTGTTGTTGTTGAAGCAGTTGAACATCATATGCGCCATTCAGGGCTTGGCCCTAAGGAAGCAACCATCAGGGCCATGCATGAGGTATCCGGTCCGGTTGTCGCTATTGCCTTTGTGCTGGCATCTGTATTCATTCCGGTTGCTTTTTTCGGAGGGACGACAGGTGTTCTTTACAAGCAGTTTGCATTGACAATTGCCGTCTCCATGGCCTTGTCGGCTATTGTGGCGCTGTCGCTGACGCCGGCGCTGTGCACAATGCTGCTTAAGCCTTATACCGGTGAAGCGCGTACCGGCATTATGGGCAGATTTTTTGACCGTTTCAATAATTGGTTTGAACGGATAACGGAAAAATACTCCAATGGCGTCCGTCATTCCATTCGCCGGGCAGGCTTATGGGGTGTTGGCTTAGCGGTTATCTTCATACTGTGTGTCGGTATGCTGAAGATCATTCCTTCGACTTTCGTGCCGAATGAAGATCAGGGCTTTATGCTATCGGTTGTCAGCTTGCCGGAGGCGGCGAATATGAACCGTACCCGGGCGGTCGCCACGCAGGTGGGTGAAATCTACCGCACACTGCCTGGTGTGGAAAACACCATGGAAATTGCCGGTTTTGATATGTTGGCCGGCGGGCAGAAGTCAAACGGTGCCATGGTAATTGCCGGCATGAAATCCTGGTCGGAAAGAACAACCCCGGAGTCGCAACTGAGCGCCGTTCTTGGGCAAGCTATGGGCAAAGTTGCCGGTATTCCGGAAGCCACAGTTTTTGCCTTTAACCCCCCAGCTTTGCCGGGGATTGGTTCTGTTGGCGGCCTGACTTTTATGATTCAGGACCGCGGCGGTTCTACGGTAGAAGAAATGAGCAATGTTTCCCAGCAGTTTATCGCTGCTGCCCGCAAACGGCCGGAGATCAGCATGGCGCAGTCCAGTTTCCGGGCCGATACGCCTTCCTACCGCTATGAAGTAAACAGGGAAAAGGCCAAGGCGCTGGGAGTACCCGTACAGGATATTTTTACAGCACTGCAAACCTTCCTGGGCGGTGTCCAGGTTAATGACTTTAACCGGTTTGGCCGTACTTACAAGGTTATGCTGCAGGCTGAACCACAGTTCCGTTCAGACGTGGATGCCACTCGCTTTTTCTATGTGCGCAGCACGGCGGGAACCATGGTACCGCTGAATACACTGGTAACCCCGGCTTCTACCACCGGACAGACACTGATTAAACGCTTCAACGGCTATCCGGCTATGCAAATCAATGCCAGTACAGCTCCCGGCTACAGTTCCGGTCAGGCGATGACGGCTTTGGAAGAAGTCGCGGCCGAGGTTCTGCCGAAAACTTTCACCTATGAGTGGGCTGATTTAAGCCGGGAAGAGAAGATTTCCAGCGGTCATGCGCCGGTTATTTTCGGTTTTGCTTTACTGTTTGTGTTCTTGTGTTTGGCAGCGTTGTATGAAAGCTGGAATATACCATTTGCCGTGCTTTTGTCGGTTCCCACGGGTATTTTAGGATCAACCCTGCTCCAATATGCCCGCGGCTTTGAAAATAGCGTCTATATGCAAATCGGTTTGGTTATGCTTATCGGTTTGGCAGCTAAGAATGCTATTCTAATCGTAGAGTATGCCAAAGTCAGAACAGATAAGGGCATGGACCCCGTGCAGGCAGCCATTGAAGCCTCCAGGCTCCGGCTGCGTCCGATATTAATGACTTCACTTGCCTTTATCCTGGGTTGTATTCCGTTAGCAATATCCACAGGCGCCGGTGCCGCGGCCAGGACTGCGCTAGGTACAACGGTAGTTGGCGGCATGTTTATGGCCACTGCCCTGGGTATTTTCCTGGTGCCGGTATTGTTCGTTGCAATTGAATACGGCACCGCAAAACTAAAGGCCCTTAAAGCCAGCCGCGCAGGTTAAGAGCGGCTTAATAAGTAAAATAAAGAAGAGACTGTATTGAATTTTTATTCAGTACGGCCTCTTCTTTTTGTCCTGTTAGCAAGTATACCTTTCCTTTGCAGGTATGACACCATCGGCCTTAGCCTGCGAAAAAGTGCGTTTGTTATTGAGGGCGATGTGCGGGGATATTACCAAACTGCAAGATAATGCTGTAATGCAATTGAGACCAATGCGACTGCAAGCCAGCAGGACAGTCCGAGAATAATGGGATTGATCCCGTTACTGATTAGTTGCTTAAAGTGTGTATTAAGACCTATAGCGGCCATGGCTATGACGATAAAAAATTTACCGGTTTGCGCTAACAAATTAGTTATAGCCGGATTAAGCAATTCGTTAGTGCTTACCAGTGAGGTCAGCAGAAAGCCAAGAACAAACCACGGAAATATTTTTATAAAATTAAATTCACTGTGTGCGTTGTTCTTCTTTGCCATAAATAGCGACAAACCTAATGTTATAGGAATAATCATTAATGTCCGGGTCAGTTTTACAATAGTTGCAAAATTACCCGCGGCATGGCTGTAAGTATAGCCTGCGGCGACAACGGAAGAAGTGTCGTTGATAGCAGTTCCTGCCCACATTCCAAAGCCAATATCACTCATTCCCAAAAGATGACCGGTAGCAGGAAAAATAAACACTGCAGCAACATTAAACAAGAAAATTGTTGATATTGAATAGGCAACCTCTTTATGAGTAGCGGATATTACCGGAGCGGTAGCCGCTATTGCCGAGCCGCCGCATATTGCGGTTCCGACCCCGATGAGAATCCTAATATTCCCGTCAATTTTTAGATATTGCCCCATGATATAAGCAGCCATAAATGCAGCGCTTAAGGTGAAAGCCATGATGGCAATGGATTGGCTGCCAACTTCCCAGACATGGTGCAAATTCATTTCGAAACCCAGTAAGACTATGGAAGCTTGCAATATTTTTTTTGCTGAAAATGTAATGCCGGTATCGTAAATAGAAGAGCGTTGCCAAAACGCGGCTGCCATGCCAAGCAGTATTGCAAATACCGGTCCGCCTATCAACGGAACTGAAAGGCCCAGATAATAAGCCGGAATGGCGATCGCCGTGACAAGGGCAATGCCAGGCAGTACCTTGAAAAAGCTGGTTATACTTATCATATCAATTCCCTCCCTAATTCGGATAATAACACTTGAAGAATGATAAGTAAAATACTATAATTTTATTAATATAATAAGTAAATACCTATAAGGGAGCTGCTCTTATGACGTTGCGGCATTTAACCGTTTTTTTATGTGTATGCGATGCGGGTAATATGACGGTGGCGGCTGAAAAACTCCATGTCGCTCAACCCTCTGTAAGCCAAACCATTGCCGAGCTTGAAAATCATTATAGTATTAAATTGTTTGAACGATTGGGAAAAAAATTGTTTATCACGGCTGCCGGCCGGAAACTTATCACTTATGCCAGGCACATTGTGAACCTGAGTAAAGAGGCCGAAGATGCGATGCGGGATATTGGAAGCAATGCAGTTATAAGACTTGGTGCGAGTGTTACTGTCGGCACCTGTATATTAAATGACATCATTAGCGAATTTTCGGGCTATAATCCGCATGTACGCATCATTGCCACTGTCAACAATACAAAAGTAATTGAAGAGATGATCTTACTGGATCAACTGGATATCGGCTTGGTTGAAGGCAAAATCCATTCACAGGCAATTATGTGTAAGCCGTTTATGGACGATGAACTTGTCCTGGTTTGTAGTTATTCCAATCAACTAGCAAAGAGCGGTAAAATCAAGCCCGCAGCAATTCATGCTGCGAGTTTCATCATTAGAGAAGAAGGCAGTGGCACCAGGGAATTATTTGAGGAAGTAATGGCCAAGCACGGGGTTCCTTGGAAGATTTACGGCGTTTATAATAATGCCGAGGCGATTAAAAATGCTGTCGCCGCCGGGCATGCACTATCGGTAATGTCAAGATTAACAGTTGATCAAGAGGTAAACCGTCACGAATTGGCTGTTGTAGATATCGCCGGACTGGACTTTAAAAGACAGTTTACTATTATTCATCATAAAAATAAGTTTATTTCTTCAGCATTGGATAATTTTATTAAGCTTTGCATGGAATTGAGCTTTAACCATAAAAGGAAGATTTAACAAAAATACTACAAAAATGCGGCATAAATATAATAAAATAGACTTAGCTTCAAGAGGGGCCTTAACCCTATCTAAAGCTAAGTCGCGGGATAAGATTAACGCCGGCGGGAAGGGCCCCTGCAGTTTTAGAGACAAAAAAACAGGATGCAAATCTTATTGCATCCTGTTTTCAGTTGTCCTCCAGCAGCTTCCTTCTGGATAGAGACGATGTCGCTATTGAGCTTTAGAGAAAGATTTTCTTTACTGCGTTAGCGGTAGTCTTTCTTATCACGGTTTTTGAATTTATCCCATAGGAAACGTCCGGCCATAAATATGCCGGCAAGTATCAGCACGTTGAATAACATCCCCATGATGTTGGCAAACATTCCTGCATTGCCAAAACCAAACATACCGCCAAGCATGCTGCCTAACAGCATACCGCCGCCGAAGAGGCCGGCATTGCGCAAGAAACCGCCGGTATTGGATTGTTGTGCAGGCTGCTGCATAGTTTGCGAATTCGGCTTGGCGGCGGCGGCAGGAGCTTTATCGCTATAGCTTTGCGCCGGGGCGGAAGGCTTATATTCGCTGGAAGTATCTTTGGCAGGTGTTGTTTGTGTGGTAGGCGGTTTGGACGATGGTGCAGACATTTTGGACTTAGAGCCGCTTACTGCGGCAAAACTTACCGTATTAAAAGCAAACATGAGCATAAAAGTCAGTAAAAGCAGTTTTTTCATTAGTGTGTTTACTCCTCCTTATAAGTCTTTACATCTTCAGGGAACGTGTATATTTCCGCTAAATTGGGCAGTTCTCCTGATAAATAACGGTCAATATCATGGACGTCGATATAAAATGTGCAGGCTACCTCCAGATAACCCTGTTCTTTGGCTTGACTTAGGTCCCTAATGGCCATCAACCGTTCGCGAAGCGAACGGCAATCCTGCTCGGATGCTGTTACGTGGAGAGTTGCGAGTGGAATGCCATACTCCCGGAGAACATCTTGCAGGTTCATTCTTTCTGACATTAAATTAATCACCACTTTGCTATATTTTGTCCTCATTATAAGGGCTCAACACCAACAATGTAATATGAAAGTGAAAAAAAGTCAAGGGATAAACTGGGTTAAAGGATGACTCAAGCCATGCTCCTTGTTATAATAGAGAGCATAAATAATTGTCTGTGAGGTTATTTCATGCGTAAATTTGTTAAAGTCACCGAAGGTGTTATTACTCCGCTCGAACCGCGCCGCGCCTGTATTTTGGGCGACGAATGCCTTGTCGATGTACGCTTTGTCGAAAGTCGCAGCGAAGCTGCTGGCTGGCTGTATGAA
This sequence comes from Sporomusa aerivorans, assembly GCF_041428895.1. Classification (NCBI taxonomy): domain Bacteria; kingdom Bacillati; phylum Bacillota; class Negativicutes; order Selenomonadales; family Sporomusaceae; genus Sporomusa; species Sporomusa aerivorans. The sequence continues at coordinate 4,312,415 of NZ_CP156926.1, read as the reverse complement.
TATGAAGTTAGCGGGGAAGTGGGTAAAGTAGAAAAATTTTTGATTCGGTTAAAAGATATTGAGCAAAAACGGGCTTAGTGCTGGCTGGCGCACTTTCTTTGTATTAGCCGCCGGGTTACCGGTACGCATACCAGCAAAATGAACAACAGGCGAAACAATTGGTAGGCAACAACGGTCGGCAGGTCGGCGTTGACTGCCATGGCTGTCAGCCCCATCTCCGATATACCCCCGGGGGCCATGCTGATAAAGGCTGTCACCAGAGAGGTTGGAGCAATATGCGAGTAGGCGAAGGCTATTCCCAACAGCACTGCTATTACTGACGTTACACTTAAAAAATTAATAAAGGCAATAGTCTTCCAGTTGGTAAGACTGCCAAAATCAACATCCTGTCCCATCTTAATGCCAACAACAATCTGGGCAACGGCCACAATGGGAGTTGGCAATACGGGAGCGGTCACACCCGCTAAAACCAGACTGGCTGTGCCCAGGACCGGGGCCAGGACATAGACGCTGGATAATTGAATCCGTTTGGCCAATTTTACTGAAACCAGTATCAACAGGGTGAACAGAGCCAGAACCGGTAGCTGACTTAATTCAAGATGCGTAACCGGACGGCTGGTGGCTGCAACCTGGTCAGCCAGACCATGCAGAGCCAGCAGGGGAACAACAAATAACACTGTAAGTACCCGGACGGTTTGCATGAGCGTTACTACCGACAGGTTAATTCCTTCGATTTCTTCGCAGATAACAGACATCTGCGACAAGCCGCCAGGTATGCTGCCCATCAGGCTGTTGGCCAAGCCCACCCCTGTATAGCGGCCGGATACATAGCCAGTGCCTAAACACAGGCCAATTAGCAGCAATGTGGATGCCAGCATTAGGGGAAGCTGCTGTACAACCTGGTGGGCAACGGCAGGTGTAAAAGGACTTCCCAGCATATACCCCAAGATGACCAGGCCGGCGTTACGTACTTTTTTGGGCCAGTTTAAGGTTCTTTTCAGCAGCAATTTCCATATAATTGCCATGGCCATTGGACCTAAAGTCCAGGGAATCGGCAGATGAAGCAGGCTGAAGATATAACCGCCGATTGCCGCCAACAAAAAAATAAGCAGATTTTGTTTATACATGTACTCACCTTTTTAAAACGTAATGAGTATATATTACCACTTCATGCTCAAAAGTAAAAATACGACAGAGCTTAAAAAACAGGCTCTGTCGTATTTATTAGCTCTACGGTAACCAAAGCGGCATTTTAGAAAGGAATGATACCGATTACCAGTGAGAGGGCCAGCATGACCAGCGAGGTGCCAATGGCCCACAGCAGCGTATATTTTTGGAAATCACCGAATTCAACCCCGCACAGGCCAACCAACAGGTAGGTTGAAGCGACAAGCGGGCTCAATAGATGGGCTCCCTGACCAATCAGGGATGCGCGGGCAATCTCTGCCGGAGTGATGCCATAGGTTGCCGCTGTTTTAACGAGCACAGGGACAACGCCGAAGTAGAAGGCATCATTAGTCAGAAAGAAAGTGAACGGCAAGCTGGCTAAAGCGGTAATGAGCGCCAAGTGCGGACCCATGGAGGGAGGAATGACAGAGACCAGGGAGTTGGCCATTGCGTCGACCATTTTTGTTCCTGACATAATACCCATAAAGATACCGGCGGCGAACACCATAACGATAACCGGCAGAGCGTTGGCGGCGTGAGTGGCAATACGGGCCTGCTGCTCCTTCAGTTTTGGATAGTTAATAATGAGAGCCAGAGAGGTACCGATCATAAACAAAACGTTGAGTGGCAGAACTTCTTTTACCAAGGCAGCCATTAACAAAACTGTCATGCCCAGGTTAACCCAGAAAAGGTGCGGGCGTTTAAGCCGTTCGCTTTCTTCGTCAACCGCGGCGGTGGTTTCTGCAATTACGTCATGATACTGTAATGTGCCAAGACGGGCGCGTTCTTTTAAACCAATACGGTAGGCTACAAACAATACCCATAGGGTGCCGGCAACCATTGCCGGAATGAGCGGAACAAACACCTCGCCGGCATCAAGACTCAAGGCGCTCATGACCCTGCCGGTAGGTCCGCCCCACGGCAGGATGTTCATAACACCATTTTGCATAATTGCCATAGCCGGCAGAACCAGGGGATGCAGGCCAATACGGCGATGTACGGCCAGCATGGCTGAACAGGTAATCATATAGGTGGTTGAACCGTCACCATCCAGTGAAACAATACCTGCCAGTACGGCTGTGCCAACAACAACCTTCATCGGGTCGCCTTTAACTGCTTTTAGGATCCGGTTTATCAACGGATCAAAGAGACCGGCGTCAATCATGACACCAAAATAAAGAATAGCAAAGCAAATCATGATACCGGTAGGAGCAACCTTTTTGATGCCGTCTAATGACATTGCACCGAGTTTAGGCCCAAAACCGAGGGCGATGCCGAAAGCCAACGGCACCAGCACCAGAGCCGTCATAGCGGAAAGTCGCTTAGACATGATGAGATACATAAAAACGATAACCATTAAAAATCCTGTTAATGCGAGCATAGGAACAATCTCCTCTCTGACTAAAAATTACGACAATTGTCATCGTATACGTTTCTGAGTATAGAGTATGACTGTATATAAGTAAAATTCAAACTACTTATGGCTGGATATCGAAGAAAGTTATAAGAATATTTATAATAGAGGTAATGCTTAGCATGCTGCGCGGTAAATATATAAGCCCGTGCCTTTGGTGAAGTGCACGGGCTTATGCTTTAGCGCTGAGACAAAATGACGCGGGGAAAATCAGTATTTTTTACGAACTCTACAAAGGCGCTGACAATGTTCATCTCCAGCATCTCTTCATGGTACAGCATCCAGGTCCGGCGAAGCAATGGCGCCCCGGCTTTGTCGGTGAGTATGATTTTATGGAGGTTCTTATTATTGTTAACAATCATTGTTGGTATTATGCCATATCCCAAGCCGTTCACCACCATCTCCTTACAGGTGGAAAGTTTGTCCACCTCCATGCTGATAGAGGGCGGTTCACTAAAGTTTTCCCGCCACCATTTATCAATAAGAGCTTTGATTAAAGCATCGGTTTGATAGTTAATTCGTGGCAGTTTGGGCAGCTGACTGATGTCAATCTCGCTTGTCGACGCAATGCAGATGGGTTCTTCAAATAAGAGATGCTGTTTGCCTTGCCAACCATAATCAGAACTGACCAGACCGACATGGACATCCTGATTATGGACGAGATTAAATATATCGCGGCTCCAGGTTGTTGTCAGCTTGAACTCCACGTGCGGATATTCTTCTTTAAATAGTTTGAGCAGCCGGGGCAGCATGTACATGGTTAAATAACCGGAAGCGCCCAGACGCAGTGTGCCGGCTACCGTGGTATTCATGTCGGTTACCCGTTCTTTGATATTACGCAATGTAAGCAGCATAGCGGCTGCTGATTTGGCTATATATTCGCCCTGGGGTGTAAAATGCACGCCTTTACTTGTTCGATAGACAATTTTTATGCCGAAATATTCTTCAATAGATCTAAGGCGGGAGGTTAGGGCAGGCTGGGAAATGAATAAGGCCTGGGCTGTTTTAGTAATATTCTTTTGTTCAAAAAGTACTTGTAAAATGAGCCAGTCACGGTCTTCCATAGCAAAAATCCTCCTGAACCCGGTGTTTGTCTATTTCTAGTATACGCTATTCGTTGATGGTTTCCTCCCGGCATGGCAGCCAATATGATTTCAGTACCTGATATACAAATATGTTATGGCCTGCTATCGTGTATATGTATTGTTGTTGTTTCAGAATATTAGTTATAATATGACAGAACTAGATTGTCAATTAACGGGGGAGGATTATGTTATGACTAAATTGCTCAAACCGGCGCAAGCCGGCAGCATAGAATCAAGCGACATTCTTATTATGCTTGCTCCGGCACAGCCCGGAGACGGAATAAAAGTAGAGTTAGTTAGTCCCACAATGCAACAATATGGCGAGCAAATTAAGAGCGTAATCATTCAAACGCTCATGGCACATGGCATCGAGGATGCCGTTATTCATGCCAATGATAAAGGTGCACTAGACTTTGTTATTGAAGCCCGGGTCACAACGGCTGTCAGCCGGGCTTTGAGTTAGGGAGGGAGCTATTATGGATAAGAAGTTACGGCGCGCTATGATGTTTATGCCGGGCAATAACCCGGCCATGCTGCAAAATGCAGGTATTTACGGAGCCGATACGGTTATATTTGATCTTGAGGATGCTGTAGCCATCAGTGAAAAAGATGCGGCCCGGCACCTTGTGCATAACGCAATAAAAATAATTAAATATCCCTGTGAAGTTGCCATCCGTATTAACCATATCCAAACACCTTACGGCCTTGATGACTTAAAGGTGGTATTGGCCGCTAAACCGGATCTGATCCGGTTGCCCAAGGCTGAACTACCCAGCGATATTGCCGAGGTAGACGCTATTATTACAGAGGCTGAATCACGCTATGGTTTTGCGGCAGGATCCATCCGGATGATGGCGGCAATCGAAACGGCGAAAGGCTTGCGGAACGCCTATGAAATTGCTACCGCCAGTCCGCGGATGGAGGCTCTGGCTATTGGCGGCGAAGACTTTATCGCCGATTTGAAAACTACCCGCAGCAAAGACGGCAAAGAACTGTTTGTCGCCAGATCGCAACTTTTATTAGCAGCCCGGGCGGCCGGTGTTGACGCCATTGATACTGTTTTCTCGGATATCAATGATGAGGAAACATTTATCGCCGAGGTTAACATGATTAAGCAGCTGGGCTTCGATGGAAAATCAGTTATTAATCCGCGGCAGGTACGTATTGTTCATCAAATATTTACGCCCAGTGAGAAAGAAATAGCACAGGCTAAGCGGGTAATTACCGCATATCAGGCGGCCATAGAACGTAATTCGGGTGTAATTAACCTTGATGGCAAAATGATTGATACGCCGATGGTGCTTAGAGCCGAACGAGTTCTGGCTTATGCTCAGTCGGTAAAAAAGTAACAGGGGGATTTATATCATGATGAATGCAGCTGGAAGAGTAATTCCGGATCAAATAGCAGGCTACACCACAGTTCGCCCGTATGCCGGCGCCTTTGCCACTATACCGCAGGGGCGCCTGACCGGACCTAAGATCAGATTCAATATTCCTAAATCCGATAAACTGGTAAAGTCTATTGATCAGGCTATCGACGCTGCCGGCTTAAAAGATGGAATGACAATCTCATTTCATCACCACTTCCGGAACGGGGATTTTATTTTAAATCAGGTAGTTGAGGCTATTGCCAAAAAAGGAATCAAAAATCTTACTTTGGCGCCCAGCTCGCTAAATGATATTAATGATGCCATTATTCCTTTTATTGAAGAAGGTATCATAACTGCCATAGAAACCAGTGGCGGACGGGGCAAACTGGGCAAGCTGATGACTTCAGGACAACTGGCTAAGCCGTCCATTATCCGGTCGCATGGCGGGCGGGCCCGGGCTATTGAAGCCGGCGACTTAAAAATTGATGTCGCCTTTATCGGGGCTCCCTGCTGTGATGCTTATGGCAACATGAACGGTATTCATGGCAGGTCGGCCTGCGGCTCCATGGGATATGCCATGGTTGATGCGGCTTATGCCGACAAGGTCGTGGCCATTACCGATAATCTTGTGCCGCACCCGGTATATCCTATCAGTATCCCGCAGACTCAAGTCGACTTTGTTGTTGTTCTGGAAAGTATCGGCGACCCTAAAGGCATTGCCTCAGGTGCGCTTAGAATCAGCCGTGACCCCAGGGAATTGTTAATTGCGGAATATGCTACCGGGGTTATTGAACATTCTGGCTATTTCAAGGACGGCTGGTCCTTGCAATTGGGCAGCGGCGGCGCTTCGCTGGCGGCTGCCAAATTCATCAAGGAGAAGATGCTTGCCCAGAGCATTACGGCCAGCTTTGGTGTCGGCGGCATTACCGCGCCTTTTGTTGATATGCTGGAACAAGGGCTTATCAAAACCATCTTTGATACTCAGGATTTTGACATACCCTCTATCGAATCATTAAAAAACAATCCCAATCATTTGGAAATGTCGGCTTCGTACTACGCCAATCCTCATAGTGGCGGCCCGATTGTCAATAATCTGGATGTCGTCATTTTAAGCGCCACCGAGGTAGACGTTGATTTCAACGTCAATGTCATTACCGATTCCAACGGCGTCATCATGGGAGCCTCCGGCGGTCATTCCGACACGGCGGCAGGCGCCAATCTCGCCATTGTTGTTGCGCCGCTGCTCAGGGGTCGGCTGCCTATGGTACTGGACAAAGTTAATACCATCGTAACGCCGGGAGAAACAGTTGACGTTATTGTCACAGAACGTGGTATTGCAGTTAATCCGCGCCGTACCGACCTGCGCGACAATCTTAAGGGTACAGGCCTGCCTGTCATGGATATTCATGACCTGCAGAAAATTGCCTATGAGTTGGCTGGTAAGCCGGAGCCCATTACTGTGAGCGATGAGGTTGTCGCTGTTATTGAATATCGTGACGGTACGATTATTGACGTTGTCCGCAAACCGCTATAATTTGCGCATAGGTAAACTAATAAACCGTATTTTAAAGGCAGGTTGCCAGTAACGCCTCAAACCGGCGCTTGCTCAATGCTTATAGGAATGTTCTGCCATTAATCTGTATTGAGTACTATATGGATTTTCTATTTCGGACAAACTATGGTAAAATTGGATAGATATATTTGGAAGGGAGATGGGAGATTGCAGGAGATTACCCTGGAAGCTGTTCTGGAAGCCAAGGAACGGCTTGCTTCCCTTCAGGCGGAATTACGTAATTGCTACCATTTGCCGCTAGTCAGTTTTACCACAAACATTCCCGGACCTGTAAAAGACAGCCCGACAATACGGAGACTGCTCAGGCATGCTGTTGACGAGTTTCGCAGTATGGCAGAGGGTATGGGCTGTAGCATTCAGGAAGAGCGGTTTCTCTATCGCCTTACAGGACCGGCTGCCGTGCTGGCAGTCGGCGGTGATGCAAGCCGGCTTAAACACGCTTGCGTCCGCCTTGAAGAAACCGGTTTTTACGCCAGGTTGTTGGATATTGATGTTTTTGACGCCGGCGGACGGCAATTATCCCGCAGTTCCTTGGGCCAGCCGGAACGTACCTGCTTTATCTGCCCGGAGGCAGCTGTCGTATGCCGGCGGTCAGGCAGACATACACTTGAGGAGCTTGGGCGGAATGTGCAGGAGCGGCTGCTGGCTTTTACCGCTGCCGGGACGAATCCCTGGCCTAAAAGTGTCTGGGATATTGGCTCGTGGGCTGTAGAAGCCATGCTGATGGAAGCAGCCTGCACACCTGCCCCGGGCCTGGTGGACCGGGATAATGCCGGAGCGCACCGGGATATGGACTTTTTTACGTTTCAGATGAGCACAAGTGCGCTGGCCGGCAGCATGTTCCGCTGCGCTGCCGCCGGACACAATCACCAGGGCTTTTCCCGGGAGTTACTGCCTGCGCTGCGCTATATCGGCAAAGACGGCGAACAGCAAATGCTCACAGCGACAAAGGGCGTTAATACCCAGAAGGGCTTGATGTTTTTGCTCGGCATCCTTACGGCGGCAACTGCTTACAATACCAGGAATGCGGCTGTTACTGCCGGGCAGATTCTCGAAACCGTAGCTGATATGACGCAGGGGATTGTAGCCAGAGAGCTTTCGCCGTTAGCGCTAAAGCAGCCGGACAGGCTTACTGCCGGTGAAAAGCTGTATATGCAATATGGTGTGCCTGGCATTCGCGGCGAAGTGGAAGCAGGTATACCCAGTATTCGACACCAGGGGCTGCCGGTGCTGAAGCTGGCGCTTGCCGCCGGCTTGTCTTTAAATGATGCCTTGGTCCACACCCTCATGAATTTAATGACAGTAGTTGAAGATACAACCATCTTAAACCGCCATGGTATGGAAATTTTACTTGACGTCCAAAAGAGGGCCAAGTGTATAATGGATATTGGCGGAATGCTTACAGACATTGGCAAGCAGCAAATTATTGCCCTGGATGAAGTATTTATTGCCCGTAATATTAGTCCGGGTGGAGTTGCCGATCTTTTGGCTGCTACCTATTTCCTTTATTTAGTCGAGCAAAAACAGTCTATGTGAATCCAATAAAGATTTTCTCAAAGGCAGGTAGTGAGTAACGCTCCGCCGCTGGCGTTTTTACCGTAGCTCACTGTCTGCCTATAAATCTTTATTGGACTATATAGCCAACTACACTGGGAAGGGGCCGAATTATATGACTACTAACAACCGTGTAAAAATTATGGAGACAGTACTTAGAGATGGTCACCAATCACTTGCTGCCACCCGTATGCGGATTACCGATATGATTCCCATGCTGGAACAGCTCGATGAAGCGGGGTTTCATGCGCTTGAGGCCTGGGGCGGAGCAACATTTGACAGCTGTCTCCGGTTTCTCGATGAAGATCCGTGGGAACGTCTGCGTACATTAAAAAAATATCTTAAAAAAACTCCCATTCAGATGCTGCTGCGTGGGCAGAATGTACTTGGCTATAACCATTATGCCGACGATGTTGTCAAGGAGTTTGTCAACCGGGCGGTAGATAACGGGGTCGGCATTATCCGGATTTTTGACGCTTTAAATGACGTCCGTAATCTGGAAGTTGCGATGAAGGCCGCCAAGGCAGCCGGCGCTCATGTCCAAGGCGCGTTTGTCTATACCATCAGTCCGTATCATAACCAGGAGAGTTTCCTGAAAGTCGCCAAGGATTTAGTCGACCTGGGAGCTGACTCGATTTGTATCAAAGATATGTCCGGTCTCTTAGCCCCCTATGCTGCCTATGATCTTGTTAAGGCGCTGAAGGCCGATATTGCCATTCCTATTCAACTTCATACCCACTACACCAGCGGCATGGCTTCGATGACATATCTCAAAGCCATTGAGGCCGGTGTTGATATTGTTGACTGTGCGCTATCGCCATTTGCCATGGGAACATCCCAACCGGCAACCGAAGCCATTGTTGCCGCTCTGGAAGGAACAGAGCGCGACACCGGTATTAAAAAGGAGCAGCTGTATCCAATTGCCGATCACTTCCGGAATGTGAAAAAGGCGTTGGCTCAGGACTTCAATCTTAACACTGCGATTGATATCGATACCAAGGTGCTGTCCTTCCAGATACCGGGTGGCATGCTTTCCAACCTTCTGAATCAGATGAAGGAACAGGGAATGGCTGATAAGTATCCCGAGCTTTTGGAAGAAATGCCGCGCGTGCGGGCTGAGCTCGGTTACCCGCCGCTGGTAACGCCTACAAGCCAGATTACAGGCTCCATGGCCGCCTTCAATGTTATGCTGGGCCGGTATAAGGTTGTTCCCCGGGAGATCAAGGACATTGTCCGCGGTAAATATGGTCGTACGCCGGCCCCTATTGATCCGGAATTCAGGCAAATGATTGTCGGTGATGAGCCGGTTATTACTCATCGTCCGGCCGATGATATTGCGCCGCAAATGGATGCGTTAAAGCAGGAGCTGGCGGAAAAAGGGTATGCCAATGCTTCAGTGGAAGACGTATTGTCTTACGCTTTATTTCCGGAAGTGGCTTTAAGCTTTTTCGGTAAGCACCGGTAAAATAATTAACAGGCAGCACTGTTTGTTTTGGCAGTGCTGCCTGTAATTTTTTTAAATGCGTAATTTCTTTAAGTATAAAATTGCTAAAAGACTTTATTTTTACAGAAAAATATGGTATAATTATGAACCCAAGACAATGCTTAAGAAAGATAGGTACAAAAAATGATTAGCACAAGTAATCTGACTCTACAATTTGGCAAGCGCATTCTGTTTAAAGATGTCAACATAAAGTTTACGCCCGGCAACTGCTATGGGCTTATTGGCGCCAATGGCACTGGCAAATCAACCTTTTTAAAAGTCCTATCAGGCGAGATTGAGCCCACTGCGGGTGATGTGGTAATTACCCCCGGGGAACGTCTGGCAGTGCTAAAACAGAACCACTATGAATTCGACGAGTTTGAAGTTTTAAAAACAGTTATTATGGGGCATACCCGCTTGTACGAAATAATGGAAGAAAAAGATGCCCTGTACGCGAAACCTGATTTTTCCGACGAGGATGGCATCCGGGTATCGGAACTGGAGTGTGAGTTTGCCGAACTCAATGGCTGGGACGCTGAAACGGAAGCTGCTAAACTTTTGAATGGACTGGGAATTAAGGAAGAACTCCATCAGCAAAAGATGGGAGAAATCAGTGGCAACGAAAAGGTGCGGGTGTTATTAGCGCAGGCATTGTTTGGCAATCCTGACATTTTATTGTTGGACGAGCCGACAAACCATTTGGATATCGATTCGATTTCCTGGCTGGAAGATTTCCTGGCCGATTTTCCCAACACAGTAATCGTGGTGTCCCATGACCGGCATTTCCTTAATCAGGTCTGCACCCACATTGCTGATATCGATTTTCAAAATATCCAGTTATATGTCGGCAACTACGACTTTTGGCTGGAATCCAGTCAGCTGGCCCTGCAATTAGCCAAGGAAGCCAATAAGCGCAAGGAAGATAAGATAAAAGATCTGCAGAACTTTATCCAGCGGTTTAGCGCTAACGCATCTAAATCTAAACAGGCTACGTCGCGCAAAAAGTTGTTGGAAAAAATTACGCTGGATGATATAAAACCCTCGTCCCGCAAGTATCCCTACATTGCTTTTAAGCCTGACCGCGAGGCCGGAGCACAACTCTTAACGGTAGAAAACATTAGTAAAAAAGTAGAAGATGAGCAGGTGCTGAACAACATTAGCTTTACTCTCAGCAAAGGTGACAAAGTTGCTTTTGTCGGTCCGGAAGGAATGGCCAAAACCACCCTGTTTAAAATGCTTGTGGGTGAGCTTGAACCTGACAGCGGATCTTTCAAGTGGGGGGTAACGACAAGTCAGGCTTATTTTCCTAAAGATAATTCCGCCTATTTTGACGGGGTTGAACTAAATCTTGTTGATTGGCTGCGGCAGTTTTCCAAAGACCAGGAAGAAAGTTTCATCAGAGGTTTTTTGGGCCGGATGCTTTTCTCCGGGGAAGAGAGCTTAAAAGAAGCCAGTGTCTTGTCCGGGGGCGAAAAGGTCCGGTGTATGCTGGCGCGGATGATGTTAAGCGGCGCTAACGTTCTTCTCCTGGATGAACCGACAAATCATCTGGATTTAGAGTCCATTACCTCACTTAATAACGGTTTGATTAACTATGACGGCACAATTTTATTTGTTTCCCATGACCATCAATTTATTCAGACCATAGCCAACAGAATTATCGAAATTACACCAAATGGAATTGTTGACCGCCGGATGACCTATGACGAATATCTGGCAAATGCCGATGTCAAAAAACAATTGGCAGACTTATATGCAAACTAGAATGGGGTGTTAAAAGCATTTATTTAAGGAGGCGATGTCATGCCACATACCCGGAATCCTGTAGTGGCTAATGTGAAGAAGTATCTAATTTTATTTATCGGCGCGATTCTTGCTTCCATCGCGCTTGAGATCTTTCTTGTTCCCAATCAGATTATTGATGGTGGCGTTGTGGGGATTGCCATTATGGCCAGTCACCTTACCGGCATGGATATCAGTATATTTTTGGTGTTGCTTAATATACCATTTCTTTATGTCGGTTATAATCATATCGGAAAATCATTTGCGGCTTCGACCTTGTTTGCTATTCTTTCGCTGGCATGCTGGGTGTATGTATTTCATCCGGTGCCTGAGCTGACGAATGACTTGTTTTTGGCGGCTATCTTCGGCGGGATCATTCTGGGGGTCGGCGTGGGGCTTATTATCAGAAACGGCGGTTCGCTCGACGGTACAGAGATTATGGCTATCCTGCTAGATAAACGCACCGGGTTTTCGGTTGGCGAGATAATTATGTTTTTTAACTTGTTCATCTTAAGTGCTGCCGGACTGGTATTCAGCTGGGAGAAGGCCATGTATTCACTGGTAGCTTACTTTGTGGCTTTTAAGGTTATTGATGTAACCATTGAGGGGCTTGATGAATCGAAAGGTGTTATGATTGTCACTGATAATCCTGATGAAATAGCTGAAGCGCTTATGGCCCGTTTAGGACGGGGCGTGACGGTGCTTCACGGTGCCGGCGGGTTTACCGGCGAGCCTAAGAAGGTACTGTATTCCGTTGTTACGCGTCTGGAAATTGCTAAACTCAAGTCCATTATTTACGAAAAAGATGAAGGGGCTTTTGTAACAATAAACGAAGTCCATGAAGTTTTTGGCGGCAAATTTAAGAAAAAAGCCATTCATTAATATAAACAAGCAAGATTGCCACACCGGCGCTTGTAATGACCAGCGAGACAGTCGTTACGTGCGCCGATGGAGCAATCTTGTTTTCTTTTGAGAAGACAGGGGGCTTTGTTCCGCCTGGAATGCCGGCAGACCGAAGGTTGCCAAGAAACTGGTGATAAATTACCCGGCTATAACCGATAATAAGAAAAATAAGCGATTATCTGCTGCTTTGGGGAGAACAATATGCCGGACAAACCGTTTGCTGGATTAACTATTGAAAAAATACAGCGTTCTGATCTGGAACAATTGGAAAAGTTATTTGCCAGCGCCTTTGGCGATGAAGTGGATATTGAACAAGTGCGCCGAAGAATCCACCGGGCGCGGCAGTTCTACTTTATACTGCAGCCGCTCAGTCAATTTTCTGCCTGGGTCAAAAACCACTTTAATGTGTATGTTGCCAAAATTGCCGGCCGGGTAATTGGTTTTATCCAGGTGTCCTATCTTAATCCCACACAATTGCATATTGACTACATAGCTTTTAGCAAACAATACCGGGGGCAGGGATTAGGCAAATGGGTCTTAAACAAGCTGCTTACCGATGTTGCTGATGCTAAGCAATATGATGTTGTCCTCGAAGTGCGGGTAGACAACCGGGCTTATCACTTCTACCGACGGTTGGGTTTTAAACAGGCAACTAAAATACTGCATTACGAATTGACTCTGGGGCCGGAAAAGGCCAAACTGCCGCAGGGGGAACAATTAACCGGATTCCGGGAAGTAAAAGGGCGGGACCGGGCCAAACTTTACCGGTTGTATCTGGAATCGGTGCCGGCTGCTTTACGGCACGTTATCAAACGTACCTACGGCGAATTCAATCCTGGTATGATTGTCAGGCATTTAGACTGGGCTAAAAATCATTTGATGCGTAAGCGGAAAAAGGACTATATAATTGAGCGCGAGGGAAAAATTGTTGCTTGGCTGACTGTAACCAGTTACTTAAAAATAAGAAACCATGTAATCAGCCTTATCCTTCATCCTGCCTTTGAATCACTGCGGCCTAGTATGATTTTAAAAGCTATTAGCCTCATTACCGGCAACTATCATCATGGCACAATCAGTACCACTGTATATAATGATGATCCTGCCAAACAACTGGTTTTGGAACAACTGGGCTTTAAAAGAGAACTCTCTTATTTCCTTATGTTTCGGCCGGCGGCAGCTAACAGACAGTATACAGACGGGACCGAGCAGGTCAGTCAGCTGCGGCCGATATCCAGACAGCATTTAATGAAGCATAAGTAATCGTGAATATCTTTTCGGGGAGCGTTAGTGCAGAAGGAAGGGAAAGCCAGTGCCGGAAATCCCGGAAATAGAGACTGTGAGACGTCATCTTACTGAAAAAGTCCAGGGAAAAATAATTCAGAAGGTTGAGATCGCCCGGGAAAAGTCACTCAATGTGCCTGGCGACATATTTGCGGCTTCCATAACCGGGCAACAGGTAGTCAGTGTCAATAGGCGGGCCAAGCAGATTATCATAGGTTTGGCTAACAATCACTCGCTGGTGGTGCATTTTATGCTGGAAGGATATGCGCGTTTCTTTTACGCCGGTGAGGAAGCAGCCGGTACGCCGTCTGTCACCTTAACTTTTCATACGGGAGAAAAGCTAAGCTTTTTTAAACTGACGCTGGGATATCTTCATCTTGCGCCTACAGTCAAGCTTGCTGATATTCCGGAATTGGCCGGACTTGGTCCGGAACCGTTGTCGCCGGAATTTTCTCTGGATATTTTCCGGCAGCGATTGTCGGAACGCAGGGCTATGATAAAGCCGCTGCTCATGAATCAGGAGTTTATTGCCGGTATCGGAAACGTGTATTCCAATGAGACCCTGTTTTGCAGCAAAATCAGGCCGGAGCGCAAAACGACCACGCTTACAGAGGCTGAACAAAGCAAGCTTTATCATTGTATACGGGACATTCTGGCGCTTGCTACCCGGTTAGGCGGAGTCTATGAAGAAAAGTTTGCCGCTGACGATATATTGACAGGCGGCTTTGAGCCGCATCTTAAGGTCGCATACCGTACCGGGCAGCCCTGCTATATATGTCGTAGCAGTATTGAAACCAAGCGGGTTGGCGGGAGAAATGCGTTTTACTGTCCGGTGTGCCAGCGCTAAAAGACTATTTACCTTTCGGCGGTTATTTGGTATAGTATACCAAATAAATGGATAGAGGGTGAGAAGATGTTTGCCAATATGAGACGCAGTGACAGACAAATCAGTAACGAGGACGCAATTCAAATCTTAAAAAAGTGTGAGTTTGGCGTTTTGTCCACTGTTAATAAAGATGATTTTCCTTATGGAGTACCGCTTAGTTATGTATATGCGGACGGTATTATATATTTTCACTGTGCCAACGAAGGGTATAAACTGGATAATATCGCCGCTAACAGCAAAGTGTCCTTTTGTGTTGTGGGCGACAAAAAGACCTTGCCGGAGAAATTCACAACAAGTTATGAAAGTGTAATTGTTTTTGGACAGGTCTCGCTTGTAGAGGGCCGGGAAAAGCAGGAGGCCCTGTTGGCTCTAGTTGAAAAGTACGCGCCTGATTTTATGGAAAAAGGCAAGATATATGCCGGAAAAAGTAGTGAAGCTACTACTGTTATCAAACTTGCTGTTGAACATATGACAGGCAAAGTGCGGCCGCAATAGGAGATCAGACTATGACAGAATTTGAGCTTAAAGCGCAAGTCTGCCAGCTGGGCAGGCGAATGTATGACAGCGGTTTTGTCGCCGCCAATGACGGAAATATTAGTGTCAGACTGAATGAACGGGAGATTCTTACCACGCCAACGGGTGTCAGCAAGGGGTTTATGACACCGGAAATGCTAATTACTGTGGATACCGCCGGCAATGTGCTGACGGCAAACGGAGACTGGCGGCCATCCTCAGAACTTAAAATGCACCTCAAAGTGTACAAAGAGCGGCCGGATGTTACTGCGGTTGTACACGCTCATCCACCTTACGCGACTACTTTTGCGATAGCCCGCAAGCCGCTTAACCAGCCGCTGGTGGCGGAAGCTGTCGTCAGTCTTGGCTGTGTTCCGGTTGCAGCTTATGCTACTCCTTCTACCAGCGAGATACCAGCTTCAATTGAACCATATCTTCAGGATTTTGATGCCGTGCTTTTGGCGAATCATGGTGCGCTGGCCTGGGGCTGCGATCTCGTGACCGCCTATCATAAACTTGAATCAGTGGAATTCTATGCCAAGCTGACGTTTCTGTCGACGCAGCTGGGGCAGCCTGTCGAACTGGCGAAGGAGCAAATTGAAACCTTATATACGATTCGGGAAAAGATGGGCTTAACCGGACGGCATCCGGCAAAACGCTGTGGAGTAAACTGCGATTTACAATGTGGTCGAAATTATCAAAGAAAATGAATCGAATTGTAACGGATTGACTTGACAGTGATTTGGTTTTTTGGGATAATGTATACAAAGCATGGTGTAAATGAGTTTGTTTTTCCGGTAGACTGACAAATAAATACTACACTCAAAGAACAGTGATGACTGGGAGCGGAATACTTGCGTAACCCGTTACAGAGAGCCGGTGGCTGGTGCGAACCGGTGCGGTGCGATTATTCTAAATCACCCACGAACTCCCTGCCCAAAGTGTCTGGAACGCAAGTCTGGTTCAGGCACCGTAAGTCAGGGCGCAGGCTCGGCGTTAACAGAGAAGCCGGTGTTGGCCGGTCATGAGTACAACGCAGGGTGGTACCGCGGAATTTTCCCGCCCCTGCTCATAGGTTTGACCTATGAGCAGGGGCGGTTTCAGTTTCTTTATAGAATTTTCCAGGAAACGGGCTGCACCGGTTTCTTTTCGAAAAGGCTAGCGTAAGCAGTGCGGACAGTGTAAGCAGCTGTCATGTAAAAAAAGTTGAAGGGGTGTTAACGTGCAACAGGCAATTTCGATCATACTGAAGCGGCAGGGAGATTCGCTGGTAAGGCTGACAGGGCTTTTATACAGGCGCGGGTATGTTATTGAGAGTCTTTCTGTCGGCCCGGATACTTGTCAGGGGCAGGTCCGGGTAAAGGCTGTGGTTACAAACAGTCAGGCCGCTCCCCGGCAGCTATATAGTCATGTCTCCAAGCTGGTAGACGTAGTTAAAGTCGAGGCATGCCCTCTGGGAGGTTAAGCGCTATGAAGATGACGGGAAGCAAAATTATCATTGAATGTCTGCTGTCATTGGGGGTAGATACGGTATTTGGCTATCCTGGCGGTCAAATTATGCCATTCTACGATGCTTTATATGATGCGCCGCTGAAACATATTTTAACAGTGCACGAACAGGGGGCCGCCCACGCTGCTGACGGCTATGCCCGCGCCACCGGCCGGGTAGGTGTATGTATTGCCACCTCCGGACCGGGCGCGACAAATCTTGTTACAGGCTTAGCTACCGCCTTTATGGATTCTTCGCCGGTTGTTGCCATTACCGGTCAGGTTCCGACCAATTTGCTGGGACGGGATTCTTTTCAGGAGATTGATATAACCGGGATAACCATGCCTGTGACTAAGCACAATTTTCTTGTGCGCGACATTTCTGTGCTGGCTGAAACCATCAGGCAGGCATTTAGGATAGCTGCCAGTGGCCGCCCGGGACCGGTACTGATAGATGTACCTAAGGATATACTGGTCGGTTTCGCCGATTATTACCCGGAAATAGCTGCCGGGTATTGTGAGCAGCCCATAGAGGAATGTGCATTGGAACAGGACGTTTATGCGGCTGCGTCTTCCCTGACTGTGGCCAAACGTCCGGTCCTGGTAATTGGCGGCGGTGTTAAAGCTGGCAAAGCTGAGCAGTCTGTGCTAAAATTAGCCCAAGCCTGTAAAATGCCGGTCGTCAGCACCCTGATGGGATTAGGCGCTTTCGAGCCGGCTAATAAACAATTTCTTGGCCTGACTGGAATGCATGGGCATAAAGCTGCCAATCTGGCTGTTGCCAATGCCGATGTGATTATAGCGGTAGGTACCCGTTTCAGTGACCGGGTGACCGGAGATCCTAAACGGTACTCAACGGGAAAAATCATCATTCACCTTGATGGTGATATGGCCGAGTTTGATAAAAATATCGCGACTGATATTACTGTTGCCGGTAATTTAAATACATCACTTGAACAAATAGTAAGCTCGCTGCCCCCGCAGGCTGATCTGTCCGAATGGTGGGAAAAGATTGAAGCGTGGCGGCATAGTTATGCTTCTGTTTATACGGAGCAGGTTCTAACGCCTCAATGGATCATGCACCACATGTCCGCAGAAACGATCAATATGCCTGTTACCTGGGTTACCGATGTGGGGCAGCATCAGATGTGGGCTGCCCAGCATCTGCGAATTGCCGGCTCGCGCAGTTGGCTGACATCAGGCGGATTAGGAACAATGGGCTTCGGCGTACCGGCTGCTCTGGGCGCTCAGGCCGGCTGCCCTGATAGAAAAGTTATTCTCATTGCCGGCGACGGCGGTTTTAAAATGACCGCTATGGAATTATACACCATTGTCAATAATCATCTGCCGCTTATTTGTGTGCTGATCAATAACCACTCATTGGGAATGGTGCGACAATGGCAGCGTTTGTTTTTTGACGAGCGCTACTCGGCGACAAGTCTGCCGGGATTCGACTTTGCCGGCTTTGTCCGGGTATGCGGAGCATTGGCCCTGACTGCGGCAACACCGTCAGAATTTAAACAGGCTTTTGCTGAAGCGTTGCTTGCAGGTTTGCCGGCAGTTATTATCGCTGACATTGATCCTGATCTCATGGTCACACCCATGACAGCGCCCGGTCAGCCCATTAACCAGTTCATAGAATAGGATTTATGATAATTTGTAAAACTTTAACGCGCTGTATTTAGGAGGTTTTTTTGTGGCAGATATTGGTTTGACTTTAAACAAGCTGCTGATTTTTCGCAACTTGCTGGGCGATAATGTTGTTAAGGGATTTCAGGCGCTTTATGCGGCCGGGGTCGAGGAGTATGATGAGTATGAACTTGCCGCTGTTTTGCTGGAGTGGGCAGAAGATAATGACATAAGCGGCAATCTGCCGGAAAACTACCTGTTGGGATTAATCGGCAGTGATAGCAATACTTTCAGTAGCGCCGCAGAAATCCGGCATGTGCAGCCGGACTGCAGTCTGGTACAGGCGGTTACCCATGATATTGTAATTCTGAAAAAACTGTTGCAGGCTGGTTTAAGCACCCTGTTTTCCGAGCAGGTACGGGCGATAATTGGAAATTACCGGTCTGCTGGTTGCACTGGCGGGAAAAATTTAAGAAAACTGGAGAATTTAGCTTTGCTCCGGGAATTGTTTTTCGATGATACACACACACCGCTAGAAGTAGCTGAGGCGCTTGGGGCATATTACCGGCGCTATGGCCGTGGCAAGCTGGCCGGCTACGGAGCCTTCAAATGGGACTCTGAACGGCGGGAATTGACTGGGATTGAATTTACCGATCCGGTTCAGCTTAGTGATATTGTCGGCTATGAGTATCAGAAGGCCGAACTTGTCCGCAATACCGAGGCTTTTGTCGATGGTAGGCCGGCCAATAATGTGCTGTTGGTCGGAGCCAGGGGAACAGGCAAATCGTCGTCGGTCAAAGCGGTGGCTAACCGCTATTTTAATGAAGGTCTTAGACTGATTGAAATAGCCAAAAGCGATTTTAAGCAGATCCCGGATATTATGAAAGTCCTCAGGCAATGCGGCAAAAAATTCATATTGTATATTGATGATCTGTCATTTGAAGAATTTGAAGCTGAGTACAAAGTATTAAAGTCGCTTATTGACGGCGGCATGGAGGTGCGTCCTGATAATGTTTTGATCTATGCCACCTCCAACCGGCGCAATCTGATCAAAGAGACCTGGGATGACCGCGGCGGCAACGAACTGCACCGTCAGGATACCCTTAATGAAAAAATATCACTGGCCGACCGTTTCGGTATTACTCTGTTTTTTACTTTGCCTAATCAGGAAGAGTACTTTAGAATTGTTGAAGAAATTGCCAGGAGAAACAGCATCCGCCTGACTAGCGCCGAACTTAGAGCCGAGGCGGTGCGGTGGGAGATGTCTCACTCAGGGCGCTCCGGGCGGATTGCCAAGCAATTTATTGATTATTTGGCGGGCGATATTGCAAATTGACGAATGGGACTTGGCAAAAAGCCAAGTCCTACTTTTTATCCTGACAGAAAGGATAACTTTCCTTCCGGATAAAGGCACATATGCTTGCGTTGTTACTAAAGGCTCGGCCGTAAGCCGTATTTCTTGCATTATCAGCAAGTAAATTTTCAAAAAAGCAGGAATTTTTTGTTTAATGATGAATTATTTAGAAAAAGACTTAATAAAGTATTTAATAAAGTGTTTGCGTTATATGGAGGCAAAATCATGGCAGAGCTTAGATGGAACCCTCTACTATCGACCTGGACAATGGTTGCGGCAAACCGACAGGCAAGGCCTCACTTTCCGAAAGACTGGTGCCCGTTTTGTCCCGGCTCAGGCAAAGTTCCCGATACTTATGAAGTACATAAATACGATAACGACTTTCCCGCCTTATCATTAGCTCCGGCCGAGCCGGAGCTAATGGGGAGCGGTCCCTATCAAAGCAGGCCAAACTATGGCAAATGCGAGGTTATCCTTTATTCGCCGGATCATCAGGCCACTTTGTCTACTCTTGCAGTTGATCATGTAGAGAAGTTAATCAATCTGCTTGCGGATAGATATACCGCTTTAGCTTCAGACCCCCAAATCAAATATGTTTTTCAATTTGAAAACAGGGGGGCAGAAGTGGGCGTTACCATGCCTCATCCCCATGGGCAAATATACGCTTATCCGTTTGTGCCGCAAAAAATTCAAATTGAGCTCGAAAATTGCCGGGATTATTACCGGCAGAAGCAGTGTTGCCTTATCTGCGATATGAATCAGGAGGAGACGGCATTTGCGCAGCGTATTATTGCTGAAAACGACAGCTTTGTTGCTTATTTGCCATTTTTTACCGATTATCCGTATGGCGTGTTTATTGTCAGTAAGGTCCATAAAGGTAATATTACGCAGTTTGATAAAGGGGAACGGCGGGATTTAGCCGCAATGCTGAAAGCTATCACTGGCGCATTTGATAGTTTGTTTAGTAAATTGTTTCCGTACATGATGTGTATTCATCAGACGCCGGTCAATATAAAGGAGTATCAGGACGCCGGCGAGTATTATCATTTTCATATTGAATTTTATCCGCCGCTCAGGGAAGCGGAAAAAATCAAATACTACGCTTCATCGGAGATGGGCGCGTGGGCAGCCTGTAATCCCATGGCTGTCGAACAGACAGCCGTTACGCTCCGGGAAGCGTATGCGCGTTTTGTAAAGGTCAAGGGGGGACACCATGCTTTCTATTGATACTGTACAAACAGCTTTTCAGCAGGAATATGGTATTGATAGCCGCCCGGAATACTGTTTTTTTTCGCCGGGGCGGGTTAATCTGATTGGCGAACACATCGACTATAATGGCGGCTACGTATTTCCCGCGGCGTTGACACTGGGAATTTATGGCGCTGTCAGGCGGCGGCCGGATATGCTTGTTGTTTTAAAATCCGCCAATGCCGCCCTGACAGTAACAGTAGATCTAAGAGCTCCTATTGAGAACTGTGTCCGGGCTGGCTGGGCAAACTATCCCAAAGGCGTGATTAAACACCTGTTAGAAAATGGACATATATTAACTGGCTGTGATATTCTATTCTATGGTAATTTGCCTGATGGTACCGGGCTATCCTCTTCAGCCGCCCTGCTTGTTTTAACAGGTTATATGCTGCGGACGATAAACGGCGAGACCGATATTAACAAGGTCGAACTGGCAAAGGTATGCCAAAGAATAGAAAATCAGTTTATCGGGGTGAATTGCGGCATTATGGATCAGTTTGCAGTGGCGCTAGGCCGGAAGGACTGTGCCATACTGCTTGACTGCCAGACGCTGGCGTATAAGTATATCCCGTTTATGTTGGATAATTATAGCCTGGTAATCATGAACACCAATAAAAAACGTGAAGTGGCAGAGTCTAAATATAATGAACGCCGCAGTGAGTGCGAGCAGGCTCTCATAATTCTTAACCGGCAGAGAAAGATTGAACATCTATGCCAGGCAACGCTCGCCGAAGTTGACAGCTATCTGGACGACCCTGTGCTGCGCCGCCGGGCCAGGCATGTTATAGCGGAAAATACGAGGGTTCTCGGAGCGGTAGATTTGCTTACTCAGAGAGATATTACCGGTTTTGCCGATTTGATGACGCAGTCCCATCGGTCATTACAAGTCGATTATGAAGTTAGCGGACCGGAACTGGATGCCATTGTCGAGGCTGCGTTACAATCTCCGGGCTGCATCGGGTCCCGGATGACAGGCGCCGGTTTTGGCGGCTGCGCCATTGCTCTGGTGGAAACAGTCCGGCTGACAGAGTTTAAAGTGGCGGCAGCTGACAGTTATCAGGTCAGAACCGGCCGGCCGGCAGACTTTTATGTTGCCGGTATAGCTGACGGCGTTAGCAGGGTAGCGGGTTGTGAAAGGTAAATTACATGGAAACGTATAAGGGACTCCAAGCTGTAATTCTGGAAAACGACTGGCTCAGACTAACCGTTTTACCGGATTTAGGAGCCAAGATTGCTTCCTTAATATATAAACCGCAATATTTTGAGGTGTTTTTTCAACCGGCGGACAACCGGTTTCGTGTCAGCCGCTATGCGGCGGATTTTGCGGAGTATGACACGGCCGGGGCCGACGAGATGTTTCCGACAATAGATGCCTGCCTATATCCGTATGATGGTTATGCAGGCACAGTGCTGCCAGACCATGGGGATTTGTGGAGCATTCCCTGGCAGGTGACGGTAACTGGCCAGCAGCAACTGTTTGGTCGGGTTGCCGGACGTTCACTGCCCTATGAGTTCACACGCACGCTTACGCTTAATAAGAGTCAGGTACAGCTTACCTATCGGCTAAAAAACTATGGAGCAAAACCGTTGTACGGCATTTGGGCCTTTCACGGGCTGACAGCCTGCGATGAAAATACGCAAATTATTTTACCGGCGACAGACCGGGTAATTAATGTGCATAACAGCGCTTTGCTGGGAACGGCCGGTACAAGACACCGTTTTCCCGTGACTACGGACCGGGCGGGGCAGAGCTGCCGCCTGGACAGAATTAAAGCCTGGGCGGTTAACACTACTGCGAAGTTTTATACCGACGGCAAAGTAGGGTGCGGGCAAGCGGGGTTAACGTTGAATCAGAACAGGCTTCTCTACCAGTTGTTTTTTCCTAAAGAACATATCCCCTACCTGGGGGTGTGGATAAATCAAGGCGGGTTTAAAGGCGAGTATAATTGTGCGCTTGAACCAAGCAACGGTTTTTACGATTCGCCAGCAACAGCTAAGCAACTGGGGGCATTAGAACCCATACTGCCGGGAGCGGTGCTGGAATGGTTTCTTACTATAAATCTGGAGGCATTACTATGAATATTTTGGTAACAGGCGGTGCGGGCTATATTGGCTCTCATACCGTACGCCTTTTAGAACAACAGACAGGCGGTAGAGTGGTTGTCTACGACAACATGGTTACAGGCCACCGGCATGCTGTAAAAAACAGCATTTTTGTCGAAGGGGACATTTTTGACAGTGCACGCCTGGCTGACACTATCAAGCGTTATGATATTAGTTCTGTTGTTCATTTTGCAGCCTACAGTCTTGTCGGTGTATCCATGGTCAACCCGCGGGAGTATTATCATAATAATGTTGTCGGCACGCTGAATTTACTGGATGTTATGCTGGAAACAGGCGTGAAGAAGCTGGTATTCTCATCGACAGCGGCTGTGTATGGCGAGCCGGAATCCTCGCCCATAACGGAAGATACCGGGAAGAGTCCTACTAATGTTTATGGCCGGACCAAGCTGATTATGGAAAATGCTATGGCCGACTATTCCCGTAGCTATGGCCTCAATTATATTGCCTTGCGTTATTTTAATGCCTGTGGCGCCGATCGAGCCGGTGACATCGGTGAAGATCACCAGCCGGAAACGCACTTAATTCCGTTGGTTTTAAAAGCATGTCTTGGCAAAACCGATAAGCTTAAGATATTTGGCGATGATTATCCGACCAAAGACGGCACCTGCGTCAGGGATTATATTCATGTCAATGATTTGGCCCAGGCCCATCTGCTGGCCCTTAAAGCACTCTACGCAGGTCATGAGTCAGAGGTATACAATCTAGGCAATGGTAACGGTTTTACTGTCCGGGAAATTATCGAGGCGGCTGAAGCGGTGACTGGTCTTACCGCACCCAAGGAAATTGCTCCCCGGCGCGCCGGAGATCCGGCCGTCCTGGTGGCCAGTTCCGAGAAGATAAGGCGGGATTTAAACTGGCAGCCTGAGTATACTGACATTAAAAATATTATTGCAACTGCCTGGAACTGGCACAAGGGAAATCCTGATGGCTTTGCCTGCTGATATGTGCGTTATGCCGGTATTGAGCCCGAATGAAGGGCAGATTCTTAATATTATCAGACGCCATGGCCCGGTATCCAGGGCCGAAATAGCCCGTTCAACCGGACTGACCCCGCCAACAGTCGCTACTATTACCAACAAGCTTATTGATGCGCAGCTTGTTATGGACAATAAGATTGGTGAATCCAGCGGCGGACGGCGTCCTTTGCTTTTAACTGTCAATCCGGCGGCTGGACAGGTAATCATTATACATATTCGTTCTTTTAAAATGATCGGTTATGTAGTGGACGCTGCTTTTGGCGTGCACTTTGAACATACGGTGAGTATCAGGGATTGTAATCAGGCAGCCGTACTGGACTTAATCCAGCAGCTGATAGACGAATGCCGGTATCGGGCTTCCTTGCCGCCGCAGGCTATTGGTGTTGTTGTCCGCGGGCCGGTAAGGGTACGTGAGGGAATATCGGTTTTTGCCCCCAACATTGGCTGGAAGAATGTGCCACTCAAATATATTATTGAAGAAAAAAACCGCTTGCCGGTGTTTGTTGAAAATGATGCCAATATTTTGGCTTATGGCGAGTATTACTTTGGTGAAGCGAAAGATGCCAATAGCCTGGTTTTGCTTAAAGTCGCGCATGGTATCGGCGGCGGTATTATGTTTAACGGGGCCCTCTATCGCGGGATTACCGGCAGTGCCGGTGAAGTCGGCCACACGGTGATTGATATGGCCGGCCCGCTATGCAGCTGCGGCAATAATGGTTGTATGGAGGCCATGGCTTCCGAAACGGCGCTGATCAGGTTGGTTGCAGGCGCTATACAAAATGGACAGTTTTCCATTGTTGACGAGTTGGTAAAAGGAAACTTGGCAGCCATTTCGCCGGAAGACATTTATCAGGCTGCCGACGACGGTGATGCGTTGGCGTTAGAAATGCTAAGCAGGGTTGCCGGTTATCTTGGCATCGGCATTGCCAACCTGGTTAATGTCTTTAATCCTGAGCTTGTCGTTATTAGCGGCGGTCTGGCCAAGGCTAAACGTTATATTGAGAAAAAAGTCTGGGAAACGGTAGACCGCAGGTCTTTTGAGAGTTGCAGCAGTGTGCTGGAAATCCGGTATTCTACCCGGACGAGTGTCATTACTATGAAAGGGTCGGCCGATATGGCTTTTTCCATACTAGCCGCCAAAGCCGCAGAGGCAGGGTAATGCCAGCTTTAACAATATATTGGCAGAATATTTCGGTAGTTATACTATGACACTGGGTAATCGGCATATAATTGCTAATAGTACGGAACACTAGAAATTTGGGATTTGATGTGCCTGGGGTGGTTATAAGGTAGGGGTAGGGGAGAATTATCACTACTTTATAATAAATTTTGCTCAAAAATAAGGGGGTTTTTTAGTGAAGAGGTACATGAAAGGACTCATCGTTTCCACATTGTTTGCCAGCTTGGCTGTTGCCGGCTGCGGCGGGTCTCAGACGACTGCGCCTGCGGGGGACAAGGCTAAAGCGGTTATCGGTGTAGCTATCTACAAATTTGATGATACCTTTATGACCGGTGTGCGTAATGCCATTACCAAATTTGCGGAAGGTAAAGCTCAAGTCGATATTGTAGACAGTCAAAATTCACAACCAGCGCAAAATGATAAAGTTGATCTTTTCATTACTAAAAAAGTAAATGCACTTGCTATTAACCCTGTTGACCGCACTGCGGCCGGAGTAATTATTGATAAGGCTAAGAAAGCCAATATTCCGGTAGTGTTTTTAAATCGTGAACCACTGCCGGAAGATATGAAAAAATGGGATAAGGTTTATTATGTTGGCGCTAAAGCTGAAGAATCAGGCACCATCTCCGGCAAACTGATCGTTGATTACTGGAAAGCGCATCCGGAAATGGACAAAAATAAGGACGGGGTACTGCAATATGTAATGCTTAAAGGCGAACCAGGTCATCAGGATGCCGAACTGCGCACCAAGTTCTCGGTAAAAGCTGTTGAAGATGCCGGTATAAAAGTGGAAAAAGTGGCTGAAGACACCGGCATGTGGGATCGTGTAAAAGGACAGGAAAAAATGGCTGCTTTCCTGGCTGCCAATGGCGATAAAATTGAGGCCGTGTTTGCTAATAATGACGACATGGCATTAGGTGCTATTGAAGCTTTAAAGGCAAAAGGCTACTTTAAGGACGGCAAGTTTATGCCTGTAGTTGGTGTTGACGCTACGGCTCCGGCGCTCAAGGCGCTGGAAGAGGGGACGCTGCTCGGGACGGTATTAAACGATGCCAGCAATCAGGGTAAAGCCACTTTCAATATTGCCAATGCATTGGCGCAGGGCCAGACACCGAATAAGGACAATACCGGCTTTGATATTGTTGACGGTAAATATGTCTGGGTTGCCTACAAAAAGATTACTAAGGATAATATCAACGAAGCCAAATAAGCACTGCTTTTACGGCACTAACAAGGGGGCAGGGTATGACAATACTTTGCCCCTGCATTAAATAGGAAGCCATGGTGGAAGTGAGGCGTTGAGATGACTGAGACTCCAATTTTACTGGAAATGAAAAACATCTCGAAAAAATTTCCCGGGGTAAAAGCTCTGGACGATGTTACCTTACAGGTCCGGGCCGGAAGCGTTCATGCCCTTATGGGGGAGAATGGCGCAGGCAAATCAACGCTGATGAAATGCCTCTTCGGCATATATAAGCCTGGTGCCGGGGATATATTTCTAAATGGTCATAAAGTTGCAATCAACAGTTCGAAAGACGCGCTAAATTCCGGGATTTCCATGATTCATCAAGAACTTCATCCGGTTCCGCACCGTAATGTTATGGAAAACATCTGGCTTGGACGCTTTCCAGTCAAAGGAATCGGACCTTTTCAGTTTATTGATGACAAGAAAATGCTGGCAGACACAAAAGCGTTGTTTCGCGAGCTTGAAATGGATATAAAGCCGACAACCATAGTTGGCAGTATGTCGGTGTCGAAAATTCAGTCTATTGAGATTGCCAAAGCCGTCTCATTCAGTGCAAAAGTCATTGTAATGGACGAACCAACCTCGTCACTTACGGGCAACGAAGTGGAGCAATTGTTTAAAATTATCCGTGACTTAAAGAAACGGGGGGTAGCCGTCATTTATATCTCCCATAAGATGGAGGAAATCCTGGAGATATCTGATGAAGTCACAATTATGCGTGACGGACGAAAAATAGGCACATGGCAGGCCGCCGAGCTGACAACTGACATGATCATTGCCAAAATGGTAGGCCGTGACCTTACGCAGCGATTTCCGGAGCGGAATAACGTGCCGGGAGAGATTGTGTTTAAAGTGGAGAGCATTACCTCCCCGTTACCAAAATCCTTTAAAGAAGTTAGCTTTGATCTCAGAAAGGGGGAGGTGCTAGGTATCGGCGGCCTGGTTGGCGCCCAACGCACTGAACTGATTGAAGCGTTATTCGGTCTGCGGTCATTGGCTGCAGGCAGGTTCTATATTAAACAAAAAGAAGTTAAAATTAATTCTCCTACAGACGCCAAAAAACATAAAATGGCTCTTCTTACGGAGGAGCGACGCGTGACAGGAATATTTCCTGTATTGTCGGTCTTAGAAAATACTTCGATTGCCAAACAAGCCAAATATGAAAACCGCTACTTTCTTCTGGATGATGCACTCCGCCGGCAGGATGCTATGCAAAGTATTCAGAAACTGCGGATAAAAACGCCAACCATCCAGACACAAATGAAAAATTTATCGGGAGGAAATCAACAAAAGGTGCTGCTGGCCAGATGGCTGCTGACAGAACCCGAAATACTACTGCTGGATGAGCCTACTCGCGGGATTGACGTCGGCGCCAAATTTGAGATATACACCATCATCGCTGAATTGGCCAAACAAGGCAAAAGCATTATTATGATTTCATCAGAAATGCCTGAGCTTCTTGGGATGTCAGACCGGATTATGGTTATGCGTGAAGGCCGGGTTACCGGCATTATTGATGGAAAAAATGCCACGGAAGAAGAAATTATGCGTCTGGCAACCCTGCGCAAGGTATAGAAAGGAGGTAGGGCCGTGAATTTTGATGTCAAAAGGATCCAGGACTTTTTTTTGCAACATGCTATTTATATTGTTCTTATTGTCCTAACGATTGCTATCGCAGCGTACGATCCGCGTTTTTTATCTGTTACCACCATCCGTGATATCCTGCTGCAGTCATCAACACGAGCTATTATTGCTTTGGGGGCCGCTTTTGTTTTAATTACCGGCGGTGTGGACCTGTCAACAGGACGGGTTGTTGGCTTGACGGCAGTACTGTCGGCGTCGATGTTACAGGTCGCCGATTATTCCCGCCGGTTCTATCCGGATATGCCTGATTTACCGCTGTGGTTGCCTATCGTGCTTGCGATATTGGCAGGACTCCTGGTGGGGATTATTAACGGTTTCATTGTTGCCAAATTAAGTGTGCCGCCGTTTATTGCGACGCTCGGAACCATGGTTATTGTTTATGGTGTTAATTCTATTTATTTTGACATGAAGCCAAATGAATCGCAGCCGATTGGCGGGCTGAGGGCCGATTTTACCGAGCTGGGTTCAGGGGCGTTTGGCACAGGCACTTATTCGGTTCCTTATATCGTGATTATCGCTATCATCATTTCCTTAATTGTCTGGGTTATTTTTAATAAGACCCGGTTAGGCAAGAATATGTATGCGATTGGCGGTAATGTCAATGCGGCGGTAGTCTCAGGCATTAATGTCGGGTTAAATTTGCTGATACTGTACTCCATTGCCGGTGCTCTGTATGGCCTGGCCGGCGTATTGGAGGCCGCCCGTACCGGCGGGGCGACCAATAATTACGGAAACATGTATGAATTGGACGCTATTGCCGCCTGTGTTGTCGGTGGTGTTTCAACCGCCGGGGGGATTGGTACCGTTCCGGGGATTCTGGCCGGGGTGCTTATTTTCGGTGTAATAAACTATGGCTTAACCTTTATTGGCGTGAATCCATACTGGCAATTAATCATTAAGGGCCTGATTATCGTGGCTGCCGTTGCCTTTGATATCCGTAAATATCTGGCGAAAAAATAATCTTTATCCGGCGACTAACCTTCAGATGGGGCTAAAAACCCTACCTGAAGGTTAGTCTGCTTTATAATTAATCATAACAGGGGCTGCCTATGAGTCTCTTTCTAATTTTTTTGTGGACTGGGAAATAAGTCTTAATTTCGGTATAATAAAGATTACACTGTATTTTTATTGTTTATTAGAGGTGACTCATGAGGAAACTGCCTATTGACGTAACACTCCCCGAACTTAAGGCCGTACTCGTCAGCCAGGTTAACGCTGTGCTGGTTGCACCACCCGGGTCAGGCAAAACAACACAGGTTCCGCTGGCGCTCATGGATGAGCCCTGGCTCAAAGGGCAGCGTATCCTGATGCTTGAGCCAAGAAGAATGGCGGCGCGGGCGGCGGCCCGCTACATGGCCCGGCTGTTGTCGGAACAAGCGGGTGAGACGGTAGGCTACCGGGTGAGGCTGGATTCCTGTGTTGGTCCTAGAACCCGCATTGAAGTAATAACAGAAGGTGTACTTACCCGTATGCTGCAGAATGATCAAGGCATGGCCGGGGTAGGGTTAATTATATTTGACGAATTTCATGAACGCAGTTTACAGGCTGACCTTGGTCTCGCGCTGGCTTTAGAATCTCAGGCCGTTTTGCGGGAGGATATGCGCCTCTTGGTTATGTCAGCAACACTGGAGGCTGAGCCGGTAGCCAAGATCCTTGGCAACGCGCCGGTTATTCACGGCACAGGCCAGATTTTTCCGGTAGAGACGCATTATCTGGAAAGGCGCATTACCACACGGGCGGAAACGGCTGTTACGCAGGCGATATTTACTGCTCTTAGTGCAAACACCGGCGACATTCTGGCGTTTTTGCCCGGCGCCGGTGAAATTCGCCAGGTTCAGGCGGAATTGGCAACAGGCGGTATAGAAAGATTTGCCCGTGTGGCGCCGCTCTATGGCAGTTTGCCCCCTGCCGGCCAGGATGCTGCTATATTGCCAGGAGCGCCGGGAGAGAGAAAAGTCGTATTGGCTACGTCGATAGCCGAAACCAGTCTTACCGTGGAAGGTGTTCGTACCGTAATTGACAGCGGGCTGATGCGTGTGCCTTGCTATTCGCCCGGTACCGGGCTGACCCGCCTGGAAACCATCAGGGTTTCCAGGGAGGCTGCCGACCAGCGGCGCGGCCGTGCCGGCCGCCTGGGTCCAGGGGTATGCTACCGGCTTTGGACCAAACAGGACGATCTATACTTGGAGGCTAAAGCCCGGCCGGAGATATTGTCGGCTGATCTGGCTTCGCTGGTTTTGGAGCTTGCCGCCTGGGGGGTTACTGACCCGCAGGCGCTGGCCTGGCTGGATATCCCGCCGGCGGCGGCATTTATCCAGTCACGGGAACT
The DNA here is from genome assembly GCF_041428895.1 of Sporomusa aerivorans. NCBI lineage: Bacteria > Bacillati > Bacillota > Negativicutes > Selenomonadales > Sporomusaceae > Sporomusa > Sporomusa aerivorans. The sequence goes on along the minus strand of NZ_CP156926.1, from coordinate 4,282,185 downwards.
GCTCTGTATGCTTGGCGCAATAACGGAGAATGGCAGTATTACCGGCCATGGGCGGCGAATGGCGGCTGCCGGTTTGGAGCCGCGGCTGGCTCATATGATACTGACAGCGGAAGAACTGGGGATTGGCGGCTTAGCGTGTGAGCTTGCCGCTATTCTCAGCGAACGTGACTTTTTTCAGGGAGAAAACGGCATTCGGGATGTGGATTTACGTTTGCGCGTGGAGGCGCTGCGCAACCCAAACTACAGCGCTCAACAGGGGGCGGCGATTCGCCGCATAAAAGAGTATAGCAAGCGGCTAGCACAAATTTTTGGATTGGACGACAAGCAAACCGCAATAGATGATTGCGGTTTATTGCTGGCATTTGCCTATCCAGATCGGATCGGACAGTTGCGGAGTGATGGCCGGTTTTTGCTCGCAAACGGACGAGGCGCCAAAATATCCGGGACGCAGCCTCTTGGGCGGAGTTCTTACGTTGTGGCTGCTGATCTTGACGGTGAGGGAACCGACAGTAAAGTTTTTTTGGCCGCTCCGCTTATGCTTGCACAGATAGAGCGGTATTTCGGCCCGCAAATAATCGAGGAAAATTCCGTTGTTTGGGATACTGCGGCTCAGGCCGTACGGTCCAGACGGTACAGGCGTCTGGGAGCTCTGATTTTAAATGAAAGCCCGATAGCTAATCCGGAGCCTGCCGCTGCTCAAGCTGCTTTGCTGCACGGGATTGCACTTGCGGGCTTATCTATCCTGCCCTGGAGCAAGCAGGCCTGTCAGTTGCGGCAGCGCCTGTTGTTTATAAGACAATATGAAAGCAACTGGCCTGATCTAAGTGATGAGTCTTTGCTGGCTACACTGGAACACTGGCTGGGACCTTATATCCAAGGGATAACAAGCAGGGGGCAGTTAGAGCAGTTAAGCTTAGCGGCAATATTAACCAATATGCTTACATGGCAACAACGCCAGGAACTTGATGAATATGCGCCCACCCATATCGTTGTTCCCAGCGGGCAGCGGATTATGATCGATTATAGCACTACGGATAATCCCATTCTGGCCGTTAAGCTTCAGGAGATGTTTGGACTAAATGATACTCCGCGCATTGCTTGTGGAAAAGTGGCGGTAACCTTGCACTTATTATCACCGGCACAACGTCCTGTCCAGGTAACACGCGACTTGGCCAGTTTCTGGCGTACCACATACTTTGAGGTGAAAAAGGACCTGATGGGACGCTATCCAAAGCATTATTGGCCTGACGATCCATGGACAGCTATACCGACTAACCGAGTTCGTCCACGCAGTTCCTGATCTTAGGGACGGCGGTTTCCTCCTGGCCGGCCAGGAAGCAAATAATAATACAAAAAAAGCTCAAAGGAGAGTCAAATCATTATGCTTGACATAAGGATAGTGGTATGATAGAATGAATTCTGTCGTTAGCGACAATGGATAATGGTGGCTATGGTGAAGCGGTCAACACGGCGGATTGTGGCTCCGTTACTCGAGGGTTCGATCCCCTCTAGTCACCCCATTTTAACTTCATTTGTAGGGGCGTAGCCAAGTCGGTAAGGCAACGGACTTTGACTCCGTCATGCGTTGGTTCGAGTCCAGCCGCCCCTGCCATAAGCAGAGAACTAGGTTTTTAGGAGCGATAGCGACGCGGAAACCTATGTGAATCGCTTAGTTCCAAGCGATAGCGAGGAACATCATTATACGTCGACCCACTAGCTCAGTCGGTAGAGCACCTGACTTTTAATCAGGGTGTCGATGGTTCGAGTCCATCGTGGGTCACCATAAGCTGTGAATCAAGTTCTCATGAGTTGTGAAGGCTCATGAGAACTTGTACGATTGGCTGCTTTCAGTTGCCTGCTCAGCTCTGAGTTTTCTCCGGCTGAGACTCAATGGGAGTATTCCTTAAGCTAAAGTAGACTTAGCGACCACTCGCCTGTGCCCGTAGGGGTATAACTCTCGCTTGTAGAAATGAGAGCCTTAGGGCGGGTTAGTCGTCGGATAAACAGTTGGCTTATTCACTCAATGATCCACTAGCTCAGTCGGTAGAGCACCTGACTTTTAATCAGGGTGTCGATGGTTCGAGTCCATCGTGGGTCACCATTCTACCGGCCGCTTGGTGTGAGCATCAAGCAAGGGCAGTGTATTGCCGGCTGCAGGTGCAAACAGGATGTTCCGTAAGTTTCTTATTGACACAAAGTATTATACTATGATAAGATATCATCTGCGGCAATAAGTTAATATCATATGCGGGAGTGGCGGAATTGGCAGACGCACCAGACTTAGGATCTGGCGGGTGACCGTGGGGGTTCAAGTCCCTTCTCCCGCACCAATTCATAAAACGGCCTACAGGCTTAACCTGTAGGCCGTTTTTATATGCCAAAGAAAAAATGTACGGAGTTTATTTAAATGTAGATTTCGGCTTTGATAGTGTTGCTTAAGGCAGGTATTTGGCAGAGACGAGGAGCTATAAATTAATAATTCCGATGTTTGCAGGCCAGTTTTGCACTCTGGCAAGCAGGCTTCGCCATTCCTGGGGCGTGAGAATAACCTGCCCGGGCTCAAAAACATGTGCAGGAATGCGGAAGTTCTCGGAACTGCCTAAACTGGTGCCGGAAAGATCGCCGCCATAAGCGGAAATAGCTATCCGGTCTGTTTTTCTTATAGGGAGAGTTTGACTGAGAAAGAAATCTTTAGTCACGCTGGCTCGCATAATTTACCCTCCTTGGTTTAGAATGATTATCCATTGATACTTTATATTATAACATGGAATTCCTTAAAGTGGAATACTGGAAATCCGGAAATAGTATTTGTTTATTGTCGTTAAGAGTGGATAATAATAAAGATCTGGGGGGAACGATTTTGACCAACTACAACAGGAACAACTTGCTTTTGACGGGAATTTTCCTGGCTGGATTGCTTATTTTAATTGTAGTGTTAGCAGAACAGGGCCGTTATGACTATGCAAAGAATATTGCTGTAAAGGCCTCTATTTGGACAATTTATTCTTTTTTTGAACTAAAATATAATATGACAGTGCCCAATTACATCCGGGCGCTTGTAATGGTGGCTGTTCTTAGCGATAGTTTTATCGGTTTGTACTTAAATTTGTATGTTACGTCATCGGTTTTTGACAAAATTCAGCATGTCTATGGCAGCTACGCTTTCTCGCTGTTTGCTTTTACTATTCTGCACCGGTTGCTGCACCCGGTTGTGAGCCGTGCGTTTAATTGTCTGCTGGTAATTTTAATAGGGCTAAGCATTGGGGCGGTTTATGAGATCGGTGAATTTATCGGGGACTTAGTGGCCCGGCCGCAGGTGCCTAGCCAACCAAGCCTGCTGGATACCAATCTTGATCTGATAGCTGATTTCACAGGGGCGCTAATAGCGGCTGTGCATGTTGCTTTTTTTTCGACAATTGGCCGCACGTTCAAATTATAAAGCGGCAGCCTATTTGTTCTTATGGCAGCAGAAGCTTGCACTTTTAACAAATTAAAAAACTAAGGCGCTACTTTTAGTGCCTTAGTTTTTGTCTGCAGCAGGATGCTGCGTAGGGGCAGGGAAGATCTTTATCCGACGACTTAGCTTCAGATGAGGGTAAAACCCCGCCTAAAGCTAAGTCTGCTTTATCGGGGGAACAACGGTGCGCATTTCATTGACGGGGCCAGCAAGGCGTCCAGGAAGGACGGCAGCCGATAGGTTTGGAAGGGCGGCAGGAGCTCCAACTCGGTTGACAGCCTACTGACTGGTTAGGGCGGCAGGAGCTCCAACTCGGCTGACAGCCTACTGACTGGTTAGGGCGGCAAGGGCTCCAGCTTGGTTGACAGCCTACTGACTGGTTAGGGCGGCAGGGGCTCCAGCTTGGTTGACAGCCTACTGACTGGTTAGGGCGGCAGGAGCTCCAGCTTGGTTGACAGCCTACTGACTGGTTAGGGCGGCAGGGGCTCCAACTCGGTTGACAGCCTACTGACTGGTTAGGGCGGCAGGGACTCCAGCTTGGCCGACAACCTACGGTTCCAACGCGGTCATCAAATTCTTCTTCGTCAGAATCATCGTCCCATTCATCTAATTCGGGATTTTCCCATTTAGGATTTTTGTACTTATCATTAGGCATTTTTATCATCCTCCCATTTTCCTGTATAGGGATTATAGGAACAATCCGCAGGTGCTGCCTGCCAGCATTTTTGCGGATCCTGACCTTGTGCCAGTGGTCGGCAGTCGGCGCAGGCGTAGCGGAACTCACAATCACGACATTTTTCTATACAGTCTTTGGTGGTATGCCAGCATGTGATCAGTGGCTGACTGTTAAGTATGGTTTTCAGCGGCATGGCTAGTATACTGCCGCACACCTGGTCACGGGCGAAAATACAGGGTATTACATCCCCTGTTGCGGTAATGGCCAGCCGGCCCGCCAGGCAGCCATGAGCGGTATGTGCTTTGGCAAAAGATTCAGGATCTGTAAAAAAAGGCGGTCTGATAGGTGGTTTGGTATAGGCTTCAGGCAGTAATCCCAAATCATCGCCGCGGCCGGTAGGACGGACAACATCAGGAGGTGCGGGCTCTACTCCTAGATCGGTACAAAGCTTCATGATGTTTTCTGCTTCATGCTCATTGGCCTTCATAATGATGGAGGCCATTCTAAGGGGAATGCCTTTCGCCAGTAGTTTTTTTATTGCCGTCATGGTCTTGTCAAAACTACCGGGATGCAGGGTAACCGTGTCATGAACAGGGGCGTTATTGGCATAAATCGTGGTTGCAATACTGACATCGTATTCTTTAAAGAAATTGATGCAGTCGTCGTTGACGAGTGTGGCATTCGTGAAAATTTCTATGAGTTCATAACCTTCTTCGTGAGCTTTTACTACTAAATCACGCCATTTGGGATATAGTAGCGGTTCACCGCCAATCAACTGAATAGCATAGGCTCCTTCCTGACGAGCCTCAGTGATAATTTCAAGCCAGCGGCTGTGAGGTACGCAATCGGTAGCTGTAGTTGGGCCGCTGGCCGAATAACAATGCAAACAGCGATTATTACAGGTTGATGTAATTTCCAGCCAGACAAACTCCAGGTTATGTTGTTGAACAGGTAAACCGGTTGCCGGATATGGCTTTTGCGGTGTAGTGTACGTTGCGCCCAGGCCTTTGTTGGTTAGATTGTCGAGGAATTCAAGGTACCGTTGATTATCTGCAAGAGTAATATCCATAATGTCCTTGACAGATGTATCCTGACATGCTTTGAGAAGCTCGACAGCTCCGCGGTTGATAGAATAAACCCGTCCTGAGGAAAAATCGTAGATGGCACCCCGGGTACTGCCTTCGACAAGCCTGCACTCTTTTTTTAAGTAAAAATACAACTGGACAGCCTCCCTTTATAGCGGCACTTTTTGTACTGAAAATTGGATGCATTTTAATGATCCTTCTACATAATATGCAAGCCGGCTGGCAGGTGTTAGTTGTATTTGCTTTAGTGGGTAATTTAATGTTGACAAATGATAGGTTAACGTATATAATAGTGTTTGTTGTTATCCCCAATGCGGAAGTAGCTCAGTGGTAGAGCATCGCCTTGCCAAGGCGAGGGTCGCGAGTTCGAATCTCGTTTTCCGCTCCATACACCCAAAAACCCAGCATTATTCGCTGGGTTTTTTGTGCATATCTTGTCTTTGCTGATTAATTATGGTATGATATTATGCATGACATTGCTGCAAATTATGGATACTGGCCGGAATGTAAAGGCTGCACCAGGACAACCATAAATTTACGTCAATAATGGGAATACTGTGGTAAGGGACTATGTTGACAATTAATTAGAGCTGTGTCAGCAGTTTAATTTAATAAGGAGGAAGTACATAAATGAAGGTAACAGCGGAAAGAATAGACAATCATAAAACGATACTCAATCTTGAAATACCTCAAGCAGAGGTGGCTAAGGCTCTGGAAAAAGCTTACCGCAAGCTGGCTAACCAAGTCAACATTCCTGGTTTCCGCAAAGGCAAGGCTCCGCGTAAAGTGGTTGAAATGCGCATCGGTAAAGAAGCGCTCCTGGATGAAGCTTTTGAAATTCTGGCTCCTGAAGCATATAATAAAGCATTGGCAGAGCAGGCAATTGAGCCTGTCGGCCGCCCGGAGATCGAGGTTGTTACTTTAGAAGAAGATCAGCCGCTGGTATTTAAAGCAACCGTTGTTAAGAAACCTGAAGTTACATTAGGTCAGTATAAGGAACTGGCAATAGAAAAAACTGTTGCAGAAGTTACCGATGCCGATGTTGATAAAGAACTTGAAACAAACCGCAGCCGTAACGCAAAAATGGTAGTTGTGGAAGATGCTGAACTCCAAAAAGGAGATTTGGCGATTATCGACTTTAAAGGCTTTATTGACGGTGTTCCATTTGATGGCGGCGAAGGCAAAAGCTATCCGCTGGAGATCGGTTCCGGCAGTTTCATTCCGGGCTTTGAGGATCAACTGATAGGCGCTAAGTCAGGTGAAGAGCGTGAAGTCAGCGTTTCTTTCCCTGAAGAATATTTCGTAGCCGAATTGGCCGGCAAGGCCGCTAAATTCACCGTAAATATTCATGATATCAAGCGGAAAGAAATGCCTGAGCTTGATGACGAATTTGCAAAAGAAACCAGTGACTTTGATACTCTGGCGGAATTAAAAGCCGATATCAAGAATAAGTTAGAACAGGCCGCTGCAGCAAAAGCTGAACGTGAGTTCCGTACGGCCGCAATCAAGGCTGCTGTTGATAACGCATCTCTTGAGATTCCGGAAGTAATGGTTGAAACGCAAATTGACAATATGATTCAGGATTTTGATATCAATCTGCAGCAGCGCGGCATGAAACTTGATAAATATCTTGAATATACTAAAATGGATATGGAAGCCCTCCGCAATAACTATCGCGAGTCAGCATTATACAATGTAAAAACCGATCTGGTATTGGAAGCCGTTGTTAAGGCTGAAAATCTTACTACAACTCCTGAGGAGATGCAGCAGGAAGTCGTATCTATGGCGGAGAATTATCAAACAACGGTTGAAGAAATTGCGAAAGTAATTCGTGAGACCGGCCGATTCCAAGCACTCCGGGATTCAGTTCTCCGGAAAAAAGCTGCTCAGCTTGTAATCGACAGTGTAACAGCAAAATAAATTTTGGGTTCGAGGTGATAATTATGCCTTATGTGCCAATAGTTGTTGAACAGTCTAACCGTGGTGAGCGGGCATATGATATTTACTCACGGCTGCTGAAAGACCGTATTGTATTTATCGGGGGGCCGATAGACGACAATGTCGCCAATTTGTTTATTGCGCAGTTGTTGTTTCTGGAATCGGAAGATCCTGAGAAGGATATTCACGTGTATATCAACAGTCCTGGCGGTGTAGTAACAGCTGCTATGGCTATGTATGATACTATGCAATATGTTAAACCAGATGTCACCACCACCTGCATGGGGCAGGCTGCTAGCGCAGGTGCCTTACTGCTTGCCGCCGGCGCCAAAGGTAAACGTTATGCATTGCCAAACTCCAGAATTATGATTCATCAGCCGCTTGGCGGTGCACAAGGGCAAGCTACTGATATAGAGATTCACGCTAGGGAAATTCTCCGTATGCGGGAACATCTAAATGGTATTTTAGCCCATCATACCGGTCAGCCGCTGGAAAAAATCCAAAACGACACCGAACGGGATTTCTTCATGTCTAGTGAACAAGCAAAAGAATATGGCCTCATTGATGCAGTTGTGGTTCGGGGTGACAGACAAAAGGAGACTCCTAAGTAGAGAGGTGGTAATATGTTGAAATTCGGTGATGACAGAGGTCAACTGAAATGTTCTTTTTGCGGCAAACTACAGGAACAAGTAAAGAAGCTTGTTGCCGGTCCTGGCGTATATATTTGCGATGAATGCATAGAGTTGTGCAATGAAATCATCGAAGAAGAGCTAAGCGAGGATATGGATGTTGAGCTTAGGGATGTTCCTAAGCCGAAAGAAATAAAGGACATTTTAGACCAGTATGTCATAGGTCAGGAAGAAGCGAAAAAGTCGCTGGCTGTGGCTGTGTACAATCACTACAAACGAATTAATCTTGGTGCTAAAATGGATGATGTTGAACTGCAAAAGTCTAATATCATCATGCTTGGACCAACTGGCAGCGGCAAGACGCTTTTGGCCCAAACCCTGGCTAAGATTCTCAATGTCCCCTTTGCTGTCGCGGATGCCACCTCATTAACAGAAGCCGGCTATGTTGGCGAAGATGTGGAGAATATTCTCCTAAAGCTAATTCAGGCTGCTGATTATGATGTGGAAAAAGCCGAAAAAGGCATTGTATACATTGATGAAATTGATAAAATTGCCCGTAAGTCAGAAAATCCCTCCATCACCCGGGATGTTTCCGGTGAAGGCGTACAGCAGGCTCTGCTTAAAATCCTGGAGGGTACGGTAGCCAGCGTGCCGCCGCAGGGCGGGCGTAAGCATCCACACCAGGAGTTTATCCAAATCGATACAACCAATATTTTGTTTATTTGCGGCGGTGCTTTTGACGGTATTGATAAGATTATCAATGCGCGGACAGGCAAGAAGTCAATGGGTTTCGGTGCGGAAGTCCGTAGCAAAGAAAAGAAACTTTTGGGTGAAATGCTTAAGAATATACTGCCTGAAGATCTTCTTAAATTCGGGCTTATTCCTGAATTTGTGGGACGTCTGCCGGTAATTGTTACGCTTGACGCCCTTGATGAGGATGCGCTGGTGCGTATATTGATTGAGCCTAAGAATGCGCTTGTTAAACAGTATCAGAAGTTCCTGGAAATCGATAACGTACAACTTGAGTTTAAAGAGGAAGCATTAAAAGCAATCGCCGCCGAAGCTTTAAAGCGTAATACCGGGGCGCGGGGACTGCGTGCTATCATTGAAGGCATTATGCGTAACGTGATGTATGACATTCCTTCACGTACCGATATCGCAAAATGCATTGTAACCAGGGAAGTCGTTGTCAACAAAGAGGAACCAATGCTGGTAGCTGTTGAGCGAAAAAGTAAGAAAAAAGAAGAATCTGCCTGAATTTTTAAGGAGCCGTAAGGCTCCTTTTTATTGTCAGGAAAAAGACCGTTAATCTCATTATACATAGTGTTTTTATGCGCTAGCTTGCCGGGTTTTGCCAGGATAAAATAGTCTCTATTGCCTATACTAGATTCAAGAAAGTGAAGAAACACTTAAAAATTTTGCCCGGGGAAGGAGGTTCATTACATTTGGATTATGCTGTCAATATTATCAGTGTGATTCAGTTGTTTTTTGCTGTGGTTATCGGGCTCTATTTCTGGAACTTGCTTAAATCGCAGCAAGGAAACAAAATTGCGGTAGAGCGTGAATCCAGAAAAGAAATGGACAAACTGCAAAAAATGCGGGAGATATCCTTAACCGAACCACTTGCTGAAAAAACACGGCCAACCGACTTTTCCGAAATAGTTGGTCAGGAAGAGGGGTTAAAAGCACTACGGGCGGCACTATGCGGCGCTAACCCGCAGCATGTACTAATCTATGGCCCCCCAGGTGTCGGTAAAACAGCGGCGGCGCGTTTAGTGCTCAATGAGGCAAGACGCAATGGGTACTCACCTTTTAAAATAGCTGCCCAATTTATGGAGCTGGATGCTACAACCGCCAGATTTGATGAACGGGGGATTGCCGATCCACTCATTGGCACAGTACATGATCCTATTTACCAAGGCGCCGGTCAGCTAGGGATGGCAGGTATTCCTCAGCCCAAAGCAGGTGCAGTGACCAAAGCGCATGGCGGTGTGCTTTTTATTGATGAGATTGGCGAACTTCACCATATCCAAATGAATAAACTATTGAAGGTGCTGGAAGACCGCAAAGTATTTCTTGATAGTTCCTATTATAATAGTGAGGATGCTAATATTCCTCAGCATATTCATGATATATTTCAGAACGGCTTGCCTGCCGATTTTCGACTGATTGGGGCTACGACCCGCATGCCGCAGGATATCCCGCCTGCCATTCGCTCCCGGTGTGTTGAAATATTCTTCCGGCCGTTATTGCCTGATGAAATTGCCAAAGTAGCACTCAATGCAGCCAAAAAGATTGACTATCAAATTGGTGATGGCGCGCTTGAGGTGATTAAACGCTACGCCACGAACGGGCGCGAGGCAGTAAATATTATCCAGATTGCCGCAGGGATAGTCCAAAGCAGTGGCAAAACCGAGCGTAGCATTACCCAGGCAGATGTCGAGTGGGTTATCAATTTTGGTCAATACAGCCCGCGACCGGAGAAGAAGATCCCATTAAAGCCTCAGGTTGGTGTAGTAAACGGCTTAGCTGTATATGGTGCGAATATTGGCATGCTTATGGAACTGGAAGTCTCAGCAGTCCCCAATAATTATGGAACAGGCAAACTGACGGTTACCGGTGTTGTGGATGAAGAAGAAATCGGCTCACCAGGTAGGACAATGCGCCGCAAGAGTATGGCCAAAGGTTCGCTGGATAATGTACTTACCGTATTAGCCAAGGAATTTGGGTTAGAATATCACAAATTTGACATACATGTGAATTTTCCGGGAGGGATTCCGGTCGATGGTCCTTCAGCCGGAGTAACGGTAGCAGCGGCTATTTATTCTGCGGTAAATAATGTGCCAATTGATAATACCGTTGCTATGACCGGCGAAATCTCTATAAGAGGGTTGGTAAAGCCAGTAGGCGGTGTTAGTGCCAAAATAGCGGCTGCTAAACAGGCGGGAGCGCGAAGGGTCATAATTCCTGAAGAGAATTGGCAGGAGTTATATAAAGATATGGAAATTGAAGTTATTCCGGTTGAGACGATTGAACAGGTGCTAAAATACGCCATGGTTAAGACTGGTGAAGTGCTTAGACCAGATATGCCGGCCGTGATGCCAGATGTGCTGGTTGCCGCTGGTGTGGATAAAGTGTAACTTCTTCAGCCGGGTTATCACCCGGCTGTTATTATCTGCCGCGAAAGTTCCCTCTGCTTGATTAGTTGTACGCATTCGCCTTTGACGTGTGTTTTCTTTATTTAGGAAATAAGAGGATTTTTATCACTCACTCAGAATATTTTAAATAGCGGTGTTGAAACTACTATTACTTAGGAATTTATTCACCGCAGGTTACCGAAGGGAGGAAGCAATGTTGGCAGATAAACGGCGTACAATACCACTCCTGCCGCTAAGGGGCATTTTAGTATTTCCCTATATGATTATTCATCTGGATGTTGGCCGGGAAAAATCAATCAGCGCCCTGGAGGAAGCAATGGTCCAGGACAGATTGATTATGCTGGCTACACAAAAGGATGCCCAGAATGATTCGCCGCAGCCTGAAGATATTTTTACCGTGGGTACGGTCGCTGAAATTAAGCAATTACTGAAATTGCCAGGAGGAACTATCCGGGTGCTGGTGGAAGGACTATACCGGGGTGAAATTCAGGAATTTATCAGCTTTGACCCTTATTATCAGGTTCAAATTCGCGAGTTTACCGAAGTTGAGCCCAAGACTCCGGAAGTTGAAGCCCTTACCCGTACAGCAATTAATCAGTTTGAACAATGGGTCAAATTAAGTAAAAAAATTCCGCCTGAGACTTTGGTTTCGGTAGTTGTAGTGGAAGAACCCGGCCGTCTTACAGACCTGATCGCCAGTCATTTATCACTTAAAATTGAAGACAAACAAACCCTGCTGGAAGCCGTAGGAATTACCGAGAGGCTGGAACGACTATGTGAAATTCTGGGACGGGAAATGGAAATTCTTGAGCTTGAGAAAAAGATTCACGTTCGGGTTCGCAAGCAGATGGAGAAGACGCAAAAAGAATACTATCTGCGCGAACAGCTCAAAGCTATTCAAAAAGAACTGGGAGAAAAAGATGAACGTACTGCTGAGGTGGAAGAGTACCGCCAGCGGGTTAAAGAACAAAATTTGCCCAAAGAGGTCGCAGAAAAAATAAATAAAGAAATCGACCGTTTAGAAAAAATGCCGCCAATGGTGGCTGAAAGCGGTGTTATTCGTACATATCTCGACTGGCTTCTGACTCTGCCGTGGACTACCGAGACAGAAGACCGGCTGGATATTGGCATAGCCGAAGGAATACTTGATGAGGATCACTACGGACTGGAAAAAGTTAAGGAACGTATTCTGGAATATCTGTCTATCCGTAAACTGACAGAAAAAATGAAAGGTCCGATTTTGTGTCTTGTCGGTCCGCCCGGTGTTGGTAAAACTTCTCTGGCGCGTTCTATCGCCAGGGCCATGGAGCGCAAGTTTGTCAGGGTATCACTTGGCGGTGTCCGTGACGAGGCTGAAATCAGAGGCCATCGCCGTACCTATGTGGGAGCTTTGCCAGGGCGGGTTATTCAAGGCATGCGCACAGTCGGATCTAAGAATCCGGTCTTTCTCCTGGACGAAATCGATAAGATGAGCGCCGACTTCCGCGGCGATCCTTCCTCCGCATTGCTTGAGGTACTTGATCCTGAGCAGAATAATTCCTTTAGTGATCATTACATTGAATTGCCATACGATTTATCCAGGGTGCTCTGGGTAGTAACCGCCAATGTTATGCATAATATACCGCGGCCGCTATTGGATCGTATGGAAGTAATCAGCATAGCCGGCTATACTGAAGAGGAAAAAGTGGAAATTGCCAAACGCTACTTAATTCCCAAGCAAACTGCCGATCACGGGCTAACCGCCAAACAAATCTCTTTCTCTGAAGGAACCATTCAAAAAGTTATCCGGGATTATACCCGTGAGGCGGGTGTCAGAAATCTGGAACGGAATATTGCCAACCTATGCCGGAAAGCAGCGCGCAAAATCGTTCAGGATCAAGGACCCACTATCAAAATTACAGCACAAAATCTGCATACGTTCTTAGGCGCTCCTAAATACCGGCATGCTCAGGCTGAGCAAACCAATCAAGTAGGGGTAGCCACTGGTTTGGCCTGGACCGAAGTGGGCGGGGATGTGCTGGCTGTTGAAATATCTACTATGAAAGGTAAAGGGAAACTTACCCTGACCGGTCAGTTAGGCGAGGTGATGCAGGAATCGGCGCAGGCCGGGTTCAGCTATATCCGCTCCCGGGCCAAAGAGCTAGGTATTGAAGAGGATTTCCATGAAAAACTGGACATTCATATCCATCTGCCTGAAGGCGCTATTCCCAAAGACGGACCTTCAGCCGGTATTACAATGGCATCTGCCGTAGCTTCGGCGCTAACCGGCAGGGCTATTCGCAGCGATATGGCCATGACCGGGGAGATTACTCTCCGTGGCCGGGTATTGCCTGTTGGCGGAATTAAGGAAAAAGTACTCGCCGCTCACCGGGCAGGCATAAAGAAAGTCATGTTGCCGAAAGAAAACAAGCGGGATATCGATGAAATCCCGGCCAATGTGAAACGAAATCTCGAGTTTATTCTTGTCGAGCATATGGATGAAGTTCTCAAAACTGCTATGGTGCCAAGTAATGACTGATTCGTTTAATGTTGTGAATGCCAGCTATGTCGCTACTGCCGTTAATACCAGTCAATATCCTGAAGGTGATTTGCAGGAAATTGCCTTCATAGGCCGGTCTAATGTCGGGAAATCCTCACTTATCAATTCTCTCTGCCGGCGTAATGGCCTGGCCCGCACCAGCGGTACACCGGGTAAGACTCAGACTATCAACTACTTCAGGATTACCGGCAAGCTGCCGGATGATTCGCGGCTCGAATTCATGCTTGTTGATTTGCCCGGGTATGGTTATGCTAAAAGAGCGCAAACATCCCGTGCCGCTTGGTCGAAATTTATCGAGGAGTATTGGATGACATCCACACGGTTAAAACTGGTGTGTCAACTAATAGATATTCGTCACCCGCCTATGGAAAGCGATATCAACGTTTACCGCTGGTTGATAGAACATGGCCTTACTGTTCAGGTGGTAGCAACTAAAGCCGACAAGCTGGCCAAGAGCCGCATTCAGCAGCATGTGCGCACAATCAGCGCAGGCATTAGCCTGCCGCAGTTAAATCCGGATGGGCGGATTATAGCCTACTCAGCGGTTAATAGTGACGGACGAAATGAACTTCTTGACGTCATCAAGAATATTTTGTTAAAATGATAATGTTACACGGAGGGGACAGCAGCCGGCTGTCCCTTTACTTAATTCTGTCAAAGCCAGGAGGCTATGCATGCTGACCCATTTTGACAAAAAACTGTTAAATGTTATTCAAACCAAGCTGCCGCTTGAATCACGGCCTTTTGCCAGGGTGGCTGAATTGCTCAACGTGGATGAGAAAACTGTTCTTGAGCGTTTGAATTACCTAAAAGAGCAGGGTTATATTCGGCGTTTCGGTGCCTTTTTTGATTCTGCTTATTTGGGATATGTAAGTACGCTGGCGGCAGCTAAGGTACGGACAGAAAAAGTTGCCGATGTTGCCAAGGCTATTAATGCCTATCCAGGTGTAACGCATAACTATGAACGCGAGGGTGAATACAACCTTTGGTTTACCCTGCTTACCCCAAATCAGGCTGAGCAGGACCGGATTTTAGAGTCGATCCGCATTCTGGAGGGGGTTGAAGGCTTGCTTAGTCTACCGGCTATAGAAAAATATAAAGTCAGTGTAGAGTTTAATTTATGAGAATAACTGGATTAATTTGTTCGAGCAGGTGAGGTGGCTTTATGTTAGACTGCCTGGATAAAAAAATAATTGCTGTCTTGCAGGGGGATTTTCCATTAGTGGCTGAGCCGTATGCAGTATTGGCGGCCAGAATTGGTATAAGTGAACAGGAACTCCTGGACAGACTTAACAAGTACCGTCAATCAGGACAGTTGCGGAAAATGGGAGCCGTTTTAAAGCACAGAGAGGTCGGGTATGCTGCTAATGCCTTATGCGCCTGGATTGTGCCGGAGTCACGGCTGCCTGAGGCAGGCCGGCTTATGTCAGGCTTCCGGGCGGTTACCCATTGTTATGCCCGTATTCCCCAAGCGAATTGGCCTTATAATTTTTATACCATGCTGCACGCTCATACCCGCGAGGAGTGCCGGGCACTGGCTGCTGAACTAGCACAAACTGCGGGTCTGGACCGTTATATTTTGCTGTTCAGTACACGGGAATGGAAAAAAACCAGTATGAGTTATTTCCCGGAATATGTGCAAGGAGAGTGAACGGGAATTGAATGGTAAAGCCCTTAAAAGCTTTGAAGACATACTTGCCGCAGTGAAAGACAAAGCCCCGAAACGGGTGGCTGTTGCTGTTGCCCAGGATGATGCCGTTCTGGAAACAGTCCAGGGAGCGCGCGAACAAAAAATCGCCGAATTTACGCTGGTAGGAGATATCGATAAAATCAAAGTTACGGCTGATAAATTGGGGGTCAGCCTGGATGAGGTTCAAATGGTTCATGAGCCGGATGACCGCAAAGCCGCTTACCGTGCCGTGAATCTGGTGTCTGGCGGGCAAGCTGACGTTTTGATGAAGGGTTTAATTAATACTGCTGATTTACTAAGAGCAGTGCTTGATAAGGAAGTTGGACTGCGAACAGGGCGGGTGCTCAGTCATACCGCTGTATATGAAGTACCGGGCTTTGAACGGTTACTGATGATAACAGACGGCGGCATGAATATTGCACCCACCTTGCAGCAAAAGGCCGACATCATTCAAAACAGTGTTCAATTGGCGAAAGTATTGGGAATCAGCCCGGCCAAGGTTGCCATCCTGGCTGCTGTGGAAGTAATTAACCCTGATATGCCGGCAACGCTGGAAGCGGCTGCCTTAGCGAAAATGGCCGAACGCGGTCAGATTCAAGATGCCATTGTTGATGGACCTTTGGCGCTTGATAATGCTATCAGCATTGAAGCTGCTGAACATAAAGGAATAAAAAGCCCTGTTGCCGGCATGGCGGATATTTTGGTTACACCTGATATCGAAGCAGGCAATATACTTGGTAAATCGCTGGTTTATATTGCCAGGAGCAAGATTGCGGGCTTGGTTTTAGGGGCAGCAAAACCGGTGGTGGTTACATCGCGGGCTGATACATATGAAGCAAAACTCATGTCAATTGCCATGGGAGCGCTTCTTGGATAATGTAAATAAATGTAATAGGACAGCACCAATTGGTGCTGTCCTATTACATTAGCCAGAGAATATAGCTCTCCTTTTTATCGCCCGGAAAACTACCTGATAAGGCAGTGAATGCATGTAATCTCAGGGAGAAGGACAGGCAGGAAACGGCTTAATTTTGTGAAAATAGAAACTTAATAAAAAGTTGTAAATATTTGCAATGCTGAGAAGGATTTTGCTAGAGGAGGTAGAATAATTTCAGAGGTAAGATGGTCAGACCACCTGTCCTCAAGACCACTATGTGGAAATTGAGGATATTTATGGTACTATTCGGACAGAGGTGGTGTAAACAGATAAAGGGGGTGGGGGAAAGCGGAATCCGAGATTGAATGAACAGGATATAAGCTGATAAGTTAAATTAATAATAAGGGGTGTAAATATGACGTGGACACAAGTTTATGACCCGATGGGTAATCTTGCTTTATCGGCGTTTATGGCCGCAATTCCAATGATCATTATTTTTTATTTGCTGGCCATTCGCCGTACTCCGGGTCAAATCGCCGGTCTTTGCGTGACAATTTCCGCCTTGCTGGTAGCAATTTTGGCTTATAAAATGCCTGTTGCTACTGCTATTACTGCCACCGGTATGGGTGCCCTGTATGGAATATTCCCTATATTCTGGATTGTTATTACAGCTATATTTATTTACAATATGACCGTTGAAACAGGTCAATTTGAAATTATTAAAAATTCAATTGCAACAATTACAGATGATCGCCGTTTACAAGCCCTGCTTATAGCTTTTGCGTTCGGCGCATTCCTGGAAGGCGCGGCTGGGTTCGGTACTCCTGTTGCTATCTCAGCAGGCATGCTGGTTGGTCTTGGCTTTAACCCGCTGTATGCTGCCGGGCTTTGCCTGATTGCCAATACTGCGCCGGTTGCCTTCGGCGGTATCGGTATTCCCATTATTGTTGCCGGACAGGTAACCGGTATTGATACTATGAAAATAAGCGCCATGGTAGGTCGTCAGTTGCCGTTCTTATCGGTAATTATACCAATTTGGCTTATTGTGCTTATGTCTGGCTGGAAATCCACCATGGAAGTGCTTCCTGCCTGTTTGGTAGCAGGTATTTCTTTCGCTTCCTTGCAATGGTTTTCTTCTAACTTCCTTGGACCGGAACTTCCCGATATCTTGTCCTCACTGGCCGCTATTATTTCCCTGGCTCTCTTCCTAAAAGTATGGAAACCGGTCAAAATTTGGCGTTTTGCCGATGAAAAAGCGGCTGCCGCAACGGCTACCAGTCTGCCGAGCTATAGCTTCGGAACGATACTAAAAGCCTGGTCACCCTTCATTATTTTGACTGTAATGGTTATTCTCTGGGGCTTGAAACCCGTTCAGGCAGTCCTGGAAGCTGTTACTATAAAATGGCTTGTTCCTGGTTTGGACAAGGTTGTTATGCAAGTGGCGCCTATTGCTAAAAAACCGACCGCAATGGCTGCCTTATACAAAATTAACTGGATGAGTGCCGCCGGTACAGCTTTATTCATTGCCAGTGTCATATCCGCAATGATTCTTGGCGTTGGCCCGTCCCGTTTCTGTAGCATTTTTGTAAGAACCTTCAAGCAATTGACCAAGCCGCTTATCACCATTCCCTGTGTTCTTGGCCTCGCTTATATTATGAACTACTCCGGCATGAGTTCGACGCTTGGTCTGTTCCTCGCCGGAACCGGCAGCTTTTTCCCCTTCTTCTCTGCCTTCCTGGGCTGGCTTGGCGTATTCCTGACCGGTTCGGACACTTCCGCGAATGCCCTTTTCGGCAACCTGCAAGCGGTTACCGCTCAGCAAGTTGGGGTTGATCCTGTATTAAC
This sequence comes from Sporomusa aerivorans, assembly GCF_041428895.1. Lineage (NCBI taxonomy): Bacteria > Bacillati > Bacillota > Negativicutes > Selenomonadales > Sporomusaceae > Sporomusa > Sporomusa aerivorans. The sequence continues at coordinate 4,264,291 of NZ_CP156926.1, read as the reverse complement.
AGTTGCTGCTAACTCTTCGGGCGGTGTTACCGGTAAAATGATATCACCGCAAAGTATTGCGGTCGCTACTGCTGCTACCGGCTTAGTCGGCAAAGAAGGCGATTTGTTCAGCTTTACTGTAATGCACTCGCTGGTGTTAGCTATTATCGTTGGGTTGATGACCTATGCCCAAGCGTATATTTTGACCTGGATGATACCGTAGAAAGTCAAAAGTAACCTAGTATATAGAATTTTACTTTACTGGGTATGATATGAAGGTGGGGATAAACTCCCCACCTTCATCTATCTCGAAAAAAGTTTGTATATTGCGAATAATTGTCAATTTAAAAGTAGGAAGAGTATTTTCACTTCCGTGGGTTGACTGTTGTCCATATATAGATATGGGCAGCAGTCAGGCTATGGCCTGAGTATATAAGTGCTCAGCCTGGACGGCTGAATTTACTAGGATACATATTTTCAGGAGGTGCTCTTATGGCCGAAGCTTCACTGAAAGGTGAACAGAGAGTATTCATGACAGGCAATGAGGTGTGTGCCTGGGCTGCGGTAGCAGCTAAAGCCGATATTATGTATGGCTACCCAATTACACCGCAAAATGAAATCATGCATTATTGGACAAGGCTTGCTCCCAAATACGACAAACGCTTTCTCCAGACGGAAGATGAGATCTCGGCAGGCTTTACAACTCTTGGCGGTGTTATGTCGGGAAGAAAAGCGTTTACGGCGACAGCCGGTCCCGGCAATGTGCTTATGCAAGAATCGGCCGGTATGGCGGAAATGATGCGGCTGCCCATCGTATACATAATCCAACAGCGTGGCGGTCCGTCCACAGCTACTGTTATTTATGCTCAGCAGGAAACGTTACTAACGACCTTTGGCGGTAATGGCGAAGGACACCGTATTGTATATTCGACTGCTACCCATCAAGAGTTATTTGATTATACAATCAAAGCCTTCAACGCGGCCTGGAAATACCGTTTTCCGGCATTTGTTCTCGGCGATGGCTATCAGGCAAAAATGCGTGAGCCTTTAACTATTTATGATCCGGCAGAAAAAGGTATGGAACTGGTGAACGCGGAAGCCCTCCTGGGTGATACTGAAAAGCCGGATCGCGGCTTCAAACATTTACGTAATACTTACAATACGGAAGATGAGCTATACGAAGTTGTCATGAAAAATCAGCGGGATTGGGATAAAATGGCGGGGGAAGTGGTTGAGTGGGATGCTCAGGGCTGCGAGGATGCCGAAGTTATTCTACTGACGCATGGTATTGTGTCGCGTGCTGCGCTGACTGCCTACAATCAACTGCGGGCTGAGGGCAAAAAGGTTGGCTACTTCCGGCCGATAAGTGTTCGACCATTCCCTGGTCAACAATTAAAGGATGCTATTAAAGGCGCAAAGAAACTGCTTCTCGCCGAATCCGCCTATGGTCAGCTCTTAAAACTGGTGCAACATGAAATTTACGGTAGCAACATTACCATTGTGCCCATGCTTCGTCCGGGTGTAGGCATTACTACGGAAGAAATTCTTGAAGAATATAACAAACTGTAAAAACAGGAGGGAGGACTACCATGCAAGAGCTTAAAGAAAATGACATTCTTCAGCCGGCAATACCTTCAAGCTGGAATGAAGAAACTAAACCGCATAAATTTTGTCCTGGCTGCGGCCACGGAATTATTCTGAAATGTCTTGGTGAGGCTATTGACGAACTAGGCATCCAGGCTAAGATGGTATTCGGCTGTGATATTGGCTGTTCATTACTGGCCTGGGATTTCTTCAATGTGGATACTGTACAGACTCACCACGGCCGGACAACCCCGGTAATTACCGGCATGAAGCGGGCCAACTCCGATATAATTGGCGTCGCCTACATGGGGGACGGTGGCGGTTATGCGATTGGATCGCAGCATCTGTTTAACGCGGCTGTCCGTGGAGAAAAGATTACTATCATATTGTGCAACAACTGTAACTATGGTATGACGGGCGGTCAGATGGCACCGACTACATTGCCGGGCATGAAAACGGAAACAACGCCATATGGCCGTGATGTAGAACAGACCGGACAACCCACCAAGGGACCGGAAATGGTTGCGGCTGTGGCGCCTGAGGGGGCGTATGTCGCTCGCGGCACTATCGCCAATGTCCGCCAGCTTAAAGGTTTTATCAAAAAAGCCCTGCAAAATCAAATCGATGGCAAAGGTATTTCTTTTGTGGAATGCCTATCCTCCTGTCCGACGAACTGGCGTACCAATGCCAAACAAACCTGGGAATTCGTCGAAAAAGACATGGCTCAATACTTTAAAGTCGGTGAACTTCGTACGCCGCAAGTAAAGGAGGGCTAAAAACGTGGCAAAAGTTATTAAAGTAGCAATAGCTGGTGAAGGTGGCCAAGGTGTTCAGTCGATCGCGGAAATTTTAGCCGAAGCTGCCAATGAAGAAGGCAAAAACGCTTTATATATTCCGAATTTTGGTGTCGAGCAGCGCGGTGGTGTTTCTATCGCGTTTGTTCAAGTCAGTGATGGTGAAATCGGCGCTCCCAAGTTTCAAAAAGCTGACATTCTTATTCCGGTCAGCCCGCGTGCGGTGCAGCGCACTAAAATGTATGCAGGCCAAGACACCGTGTATATCTATGATAATTCCTTAATCCAGGAAGGCGAAGTAAATGATAATATAGTTGGTCTTCAGTATTTTGATGTAACGCCGCCATGTCCGACCGCCGAGGCGCCTAATGCCGACTTGCCCCAGGACATGATTGCCGGTGAGCCAAAGACCTGCTCCTACACCAAGCCGGGCCCCGGGGTAGACCCCGATGAAATTCCTGAAGTGAAAAAGGTTGTAGCCATCCCTGCCAACGATATTGCTAAAAATGAACTGCATCCCAGGGTATTTAATATCATTATTCTGGGAGCCGTGATTGCCGCAACCGAAGTGCTGCCTATGAATAGTATTAAACAGGCGTTGGAAACAAAGCTGGGTGAGAAATTCAAGCAAAATCCTGAACTGCGGGACATGAACTTTAAAGCTTTGGAACGTGGCTATCAACTAATCAAGAGTGCTATGTAAGGAGGGGGAAAAATGTCTAAAGTTATTTGGAAATCTGCAAAATATGACAGCGAAAAAGGCCTCTGGGCTAATTTCCCTAATCTCTGCAAGGGATGCGGTCTGTGCATCGAGAAATGTCCGGTAAAATGCATAACCTGGTCGGAAGACCTGGGAGTATACGGTACGCCCCGTGTTGAAGCCGATATGAAAAAGTGCATTCTTTGTGGCATTTGCCAGATGGTATGTCCGGATTGCGCCATTCGCGTGGAAAAAAATAAATAAAAGACTACTAACCTTGTAGACTACTACTGGTAAAATGGTGTATTATAGAAACAGATTTTGTCTTGTAGGTGATTATCTAGTGAGCAAATTCCCCAACAACATTTTTGGTATAATTCAAGACGACCTTGTCGCTGTTGAACAGGAACTGTATACTATAATACAATCGCCGGTTGAATTGGTGAATGATATTAGTACCCATCTGGTACAGGCGGGCGGTAAACGTCTGCGGCCCGCTTTGTACCTGTTATGTGCCCGGGGGGGAAACCCCAGGCAGGAGGAACTCTTGCCAATGGCTGTAGCCATTGAACTTATTCATATGGCGACTTTGGTACACGATGACGTTATTGATAATGCTACGACACGACGTGGCCGGCAAACTGCGAACGCTCGCTGGGATAATCACAGCTCAGTGTTAACCGGGGATTATCTTTTCGCCAAAGCGTTTTCCGCAATAGCCTTGGGAGCAGAAAAGAAAATGCTGAAGATTCTGACCGATGTAATCTGCAGCATGTGTGAAGGTGAGATTGTTCAGTTGCGCGAGTCTTTTAATCCGGATCAGGATGAAGCTGATTACCGTCTCAGAGTATCCCAGAAAACGGCTGACTTTATTGCCGCCAGTTGCGAACTAGGCGCTATGTCCGGCGGACTTGATGAAGGAGATACAGCACAAGTCCGCGAATATGGTTACGCTATAGGGATGGCTTTTCAAATCACAGATGATATATTGGATATTACTGCTTCTGCTGAGCAGCTCGGAAAACCAGTAGGCAACGATTTGCGCCAGGGAATTGTAACCTTACCGGTAATTTACGCGTTAAAAAACAGCCCGCACCGGGATGAGCTTAGAAGTATAGTTACCAAACAGAATATGTCTGATGTTGATGTAAAGCGTGGTCTGGAGATTGTTCATGAAGCAGATGCTATTGAATACAGTTATGCGCAAGTAAACCATTTTTTACAGCATGCACGGAACATTTTGCCGGTAACATTAAATGGCTCTCTCAGAGATTCTTTATTGTCGGTAGCTGACTTTGTGGGCTTGCGAAAATTCTAGCATTACCGCGGAGGGCCGTATGTTTAAGCCTGTTAAAACAAAAAAAGTTTATGAAGAAATTATTGGACAAATTAAAAAGCTTATTATTGATGGTAAGCTGCAGCCGGGAGATAAGCTGCTATCTGAAAGGGAACTTGCTGAAACGCTGAACGTCAGCCGCGCGTCTGTACGGGAAGCGTTTAGTGCCTTGGAAATCATGGGAATCATTACCATTAGGCCGGGTGAGGGGAGCTTCGTCAAACAGGTTTCGTATGAGGGCATGATTGAGCCGTTGGCGTTTTTTCTGCAAATTGAATTTGACGATATTGTTCAGTTGCTGGAAGTACGCAAAATTCTCGAAATAGAAACTGCGGCGTTAGCTGCGGAAAGAGCTACGCCTAAAGATCTCGAAGCTATACAGCAAGCGCTTGTCGGTATGCTGGATGAAGTCAGTGCCGGCGGGATTGGCGAAGTGGGAGATGCGGCCTTTCATTTTTCTATTGCGCAGGCGGCCAATAATCCTATTTTAATACGACTAATGAACGCTATTTCCGACCTGTTAACAAAAACCTTCCGTACCTCGCGGCAGAAACTTTTTTTGATAGACAACATGCCGACATTGCTGCATCAATCGCATTATGAGATTTATGAAGCAATTGCGGCCCGCAATCCCCGGCTTGCCAAGAGAAAAATGCAAGAACATCTCAGTATGGTTGAAACTTTCCTCATTAAGATTAAAGAAGGACATCATATCAATACCCCGAAAAAGCGGGGCGACGCAAAAACATTGCATATTCCCCACGAAGATTACGGCTTTCCTTCGTAACTGTCTTAAAGGCATACTGAGGTAGCCGTATTTTTGCGAGTAGTGTGCAGCATTGTGTTTTTTGGGACTGGCAGGTATAATATAAGTGTTCAATATGAAGAGGGGGATGGAATTTATGTTTAGTTTCAGCATGCCGGAATTGGTTTTGATATTGGTAATTGCTCTGATTGTATTTGGTCCCGGAAAGCTACCGGAAGTTGGCAAGGCGATTGGCAAGGGAATTCAGGAATTTAGACGGGCAAGCAGCGACATTACCAGCCCCAAGGAAGAACCTGCAAAAGTAGAGACAAAACCCGACAGCAAACAGCCTGACGAGAAAAAGTGAGGGTGTTAGATGCCAGAGTATACGAGTGATGAGGAACAACGTAAACCGGTCGCTCAGACAGCTGAAAATACCGGTGTAGTATACAGTGACAAGGTGATCCGCGATGACGGCGGGGAAGCGGAAGCGTCCACCGAAACAGAACAGGCTGAAAAGGATGAAACGCAAGGGGCCATGTCACTCATTGGTCATCTTGAGGAACTTCGCCGCCGTATCATTGTAATCATTGCCGCTATTGCTACAGGCAGCATTGTTTGTTATTTCTATGCGGCTGAAATCACTGCACTGATTACCGCTCCGGCCGGCAAACTTTATTATATGAACCCGGCCGAAGCATTCTTTACATACTTGAAGGTTTCTTTTTTTGCCGGTTTTCTTTGCGCCTTACCCATTGTTATGTATCAGCTATGGGCGTTCATCGTTCCGGCAATGACCAATAAGGAACGTTCGGCCGGGATATTCTTAGTTCCGGCGTCAATTATTTTATTTTTTATTGGTTTGATTTTTTCATACTATCTTGTTTTGCCTGCCGGCATAAAATTTTTCATGGGCTTTGCCACCGATAACCTGCAGCCCATGTTTTCGATTGGACAATACATGTCTTTCGTTATCTCATTTTTATTGCCGTTTGGCTTTATCTTTGAGCTGCCGTTGTTTATACTGGTAATGGCCAAATTGGGCATTATCAGTTCAGCCTTTTTGACCGCTAAACGCAAGCTGGTTCTTGTTATGTCTTTCGTAATCGGGGCGGTTATATCGCCGACTCCTGATGTTTTTTCACAGACTATGGTGGCGGTTCCGGTGATTTTGTTATATGAAATTAGTATTCTGATTGTAAAATATGTATTGCGGAAGTAGCAGTTTTTTACCTCATAGCTTGAAAGGAGCATTGTAAGTGGCTTATAATGACCTGCGGGAATTTATTGCTGCATTGGAATCGCGCGGTTGGCTTAAACGAATTAGTCAGCCTGTCGATTGTGAACTGGAAATTACCGAAATTACCGACCGGGTCTCCAAAATGCAGGGAAATAAGAATGTTGCTTTATTATTTGAGAATGTAAAAGGCTATGACATGCCGGTGCTTATGAACGCTTTCGGCAGCATGGAGCGAATGGCTTTAGCGCTTGGTGTCGAAAAAATAGATGATATTGCCCAGGAAATACGACAAATACTTAAACTTCCCTATATTTCCTTACAGAATAAGTTGGATTTGGTTAAGATTATTCCGTCTGCCAAGCGAGCCGTTAACTTTCCTAAATATGTGAAAAGTGCCCCGTGCAAAGAGGTTATAATTAAAGACAAGCCATCTTTGGAAAAGTTTCCGATATTAAAATGCTGGCCGGGAGATGCCGGACGGTTTATTACTTTACCGCTGGTATTTACGAAAAACCCAATTAACGGCAAACGAAATGTCGGTATGTACCGTTTGCAGGTTTTTGACCATCAGACAACAGGTATGCATTGGCATATTCACAAGAACGGCGCCGAAAATTTTCGCGCTCACCGGGAGCTTGGCAAAGATAAGATTGAAGTGGCTGTTGCGATTGGTGGTGATCCTGCGATTACCTACTCCGCTACTGCGCCATTGCCGCGAGATATTGATGAAATGGTTTTCGCCGGTTTTTTGAGGAAGAAATCAGTTGAGATGGTTAAGTGCGAGACGGTTGACGTTGAAGTGCCGGCAGGTTCAGAGATTGTTCTTGAAGGTTATGTGAATATGGATGAGCTTAGAGTAGAAGGGCCTTTTGGCGATCATACCGGCTACTACTCCCTTGCCGACAATTATCCGGTTTTCCACATTACCTGCATAACTCACCGGAAAAACCCCATTTATCCGGCAACAATAGTTGGTAAGCCGCCTATGGAGGATTGTTTCCTGGCAAAGGCTACAGAACGTATCTTTTTGCCTGTTTTGCAAACTCAACTGCCGGAAATTATTGATATTAATCTGCCGCTGGAAGGCGTATTCCACAATTGCGCTGTCGTTTCAATTAAGAAGAGTTATCCCCAGCATGCCAAAAAAGTAATGCACGCTATCTGGGGAATGGGGCAGATGATGTTTACTAAAATGATTATTGTCGTGGACGCCCATGTTAATATACAGGATATGAATGAAGTGTGGTGGCGGGTGTTTAATAATATTGACGCCCGGCGCGATATTGTTATGGTAGACGGACCCCTTGATGTGCTTGATCATTCCTCGCCGATGCCTAACTGGGGGACAAAAGTAGGTATTGATGCGACCAAATCCTGGCCCCAAGAGGGGCAAACCCGTGAATGGCCTGACGAGATTACTATGTCGGAAGACGTAAAACGAATGGTTGACGCTAAATGGAAGGCGTTAGGTCTTGAGTAAATTAAAGTCCCATCTCGATAATATTGCTTTGTCCCATACGGTATTTGCGCTGCCGTTCGCCTATATGGGAGCTTTTTTAGCGTCAGGTGGTTTGCCAAGCGGACATGACCTCTTATGGATTACCTTGGCCATGATTGGGGCCCGCAGTGCGGCCTTGGCTCTCAATAATTTCATAGATTTAAAATATGACCGTTTACATCCCCGTTTCACACAGCGCCCCATGGTTACCGGCAAGGTGAAACCATGGGAGGCAATTTTGCTGATTATTGTAAGTTTATTGCTGTTTTTGCTGGCTGCCTCCCAATTAAATCCTTTATGTCTTAAGCTTTGGCCGCTGGCGCTTATTCCGTTTGTTATCTACCCCTATATGAAACGCCTTTCCTGGACCTGTCATCTGGTTTTGGGGCTGGCGCTGTCGGTGGCGCCGATCGGTGCCTGGGTGGCTGTCAGGGGGGACATTTCTTCCGCAGTATTGTTTTTGGGATTATCTGTCGGCGTGTGGATTGCAGGCTTTGATGTTATCTACGGCTGCCAGGATGTGGCCTTTGATAAAGCGCAAGGGCTGAATTCTATGCCGGTCCGCTTTGGTGTCCGGGGGGCATTACGACTGGCAAGATTAATGCATTTCGTCAGTGTTGCCGGCTTTGCGGCTGTTGGCCTGATGCTGAATTTACAGCTTATTTATTTTGCCGGTGTGATACTGGCAGCCTGTGTGTTAGTGTATCAGCATTCCATAGTCAGCCCGGAAGATCTGAGTCAGGTTACCCAGCGTTATTTTATGCGCAACGGCTTGGTTAGTATTTTGTTGTTTATTTTTACTTTTTTCGCTCTACCATAAAGGAGCAACTATTCTCGCAAATCCAAAAAACGATGGCTTAAAATCTCCCTAACTTTCTGTTAGGGAGATTTCTGTATATTATATAATTGTCGACAAATTTCAACAATAATATTTTTTTTGAATAGTTAAAAACAAGCAGGAATTTCAGAATAAAAAGCGAATTTTTTCCATTGGAATGTATGTGAAATAACAAACAAGTTAATGCGTCTAAGTTTTAACTGTTTGTTATTTCGAGTAAAACGGACAAGTGGGAGGATAAAAAAATCATGAGTATGTTAGACCAATCCTGCTCCGATTTTTTGGAAGTGCTTGCCTCTAAAGCTCCGGTACCGGGCGGCGGCGGTGCAGCAGCCCTTGGCGGTGCAATCGGCATGGCTCTTTCCAACATGGTCGGAAATTTGACTGTAGGCAAAAAGAAATATGCCGAAGTAGAAGATGAAGTCAAAGAACTCATCGCTAAAGGCGACAAGGTTATTGCCGAGTTAAAAGCTTTGGTTGATGAAGATGCCGCCGTTTTCGAACCTCTTTCCAAAGCCTACGGCTTACCGAAAGACACTCCGGAGCAGATTGCTTATAAAGAACAGGTTATGGAAAAGTGTTCAAAAGATGCCTGTGACGGGCCAATGCAGATTATGCGCAAATGCTTTGAAGGTATTAAAATTCATGAACGTATGGGGCAGATCGGCACCAACCTGGCTATCTCGGATGTCGGCTGTGGCGTAGTATTCCTGAAGTCTGCTTTGATTAGCGGCATGCTCAATGTCGTAATTAATCTCAATACCATAAAAGATCAGGAATATGTCAATAAAAACCGTGCGGAAATGGAACAGCTGCTTGCTGAAGGTTCCAAGATCGCAGATGCTACTTTAGAACTGGTACTTAACAAAATAAAAAAATAGGAGGAATTTGGGTATGGCCGAAAGATTAGCCGGCAAGGCCGTTGCTGATGCCATGAAGGAGGAACTCTCCCAAAAGGTTACAGCAATTAAAGCCAAAGGAATTACTCCCAAATTAGGCATTATCCGGGTTGGGGCCCGTCCTGACGACCTTTTTTATGAAGGCGGCGCCAAAAAAACCTGTGATTCAATAGGTATGGCCTATCAAGTTTTCGAATATCCCGCCGATATTGATCAGTCTGCTTTTGAACAAGCAGTAATTGCTGTTGGCGCCAATAAAGAAATCAATGGTATTTTAATGTTTGCTCCCCTGCCTAAGCAGTTGGATGAAAAGAAAATTCGCAGCCTGATTCCTGTGGAGAAAGACGTAGACTGCATGACTATCGGCAGCGCTGCTAAAGTTTACACAGATGATCCGACCGGCTTTCCGCCTTGTACGCCTACTGCCTGTATGGATATTTTGAAGTTTTATAATATCCCCTTAAAAGGTAAGAAAGCAGTAGTATTAGGCCGTTCCCAGGTTGTTGGCAAACCTGTGGCCATGCTGCTGCTCAGGGAACACGCCACGGTTACCATCTGCCATTCACGGACTGATGATTTACCGGCCGTTTGCGCCGATGCCGATATTCTTATCGCTGCCGTTGGCCGCGCTAAAATGGTGAAGGCTAATTTCGTAAAACCCGGTCAGGTTGTAATTGACGTAGGTATTAATGAAGATCCCGACAATCCTGGCAAGTATTGCGGCGATGTTGATTATGCCGAAATTGAGCCGGTCGTGGCTAAAATTACCCCGGTTCCCGGCGGCGTTGGCTCGGTAACTACCATCGTTCTCTGTAAGCAGACCCTTCAGGCTTGCGAAATGCAAAACGGCCTGGCTTAGTCTTATTTGTTAATTCTGCTTCATTGCACTAGGAGGCACGTCTGATGCAAACCGGTAAAAGCACTTCACAGCATCTGCAGGAAGGTTATCAACTGGCGTATGAGAAAGCCTGCGCTAACTTAGCTGCTAAAAATCCGGAAGAAATGGCCGTAAACAGTGGTGCTGAGTTTGACAGTAGCAGAAATGTATTTACTCTGCGATATATAAATGAGGTATATACAATCAGTTATCCTGACGGTGAAGTTAAATTTGCCGGCAGCCTGGAACCGGTCCCGGTAGCCGCCAAGGTTGTTATGCTGCATTATTTGCTTACTGCCGGCGGACAGCCCGTCAGCGGGCAGGTAATCTCTTTCAAAGAGATTCCGGGCGGGATGATTTATTTACAACCGTTTAACGGTCGGGTGCTTGGCGGTTTCAAAGCGATCTTTGGCAAAAATGCCGGCATGCTGACGAAAGTCGGTGAAAAGCTTGGCATTGGTTTTGCCAAATATGGCGACACCGCTGTTACTATGAATGTCTTACCTCGCATTCCGGTTACTTATGTGATTTGGGAAGGGGATGAAGAATTCCCTGCCAACGCTACTGTGTTATTTGATGCTACGGCCCAGTATTATCTTCCGACTGAGGATTTAGTGGTTGCTGCCGCAGCTGGAGCCAGTTTGCTTAATAAAACAGTCAGAACACTTAGTTAGTCCAGTCTAAAGAGAAGACTCTCAAAAGTTAACAGATAATTTAATAAATACAAGCAATATGCAATATTGTGTAAACTATTGCGGTTTGTATAATAAAGTGGGAATGAGGAGGTGAAGATTTGAAAATCGCAGTCTCCGGCAAAGGCGGCGTCGGTAAAACGTCTGTCTCTGCCAGCTTAGCTAAATTATTTGCCCGCGATGGTCGACGCGTATACGCAGTCGACGCTGATCCTGATGCAAGTTTAGGTCTTGCATTGGGGATTCCTGATGATATCTTGGCTAAAGTAATTCCGCTAATTGACATGGAGGAAGTGATCAAGGCGAAGAGCGCAGGCGGTGGTCTGCTATATAGTCTTAATCCGGACGTCGATGATGTATTAGACGAGTATTCCATTAGCGTGGGTAACATCAAATTTTTACGTATGGGTGCTGTTAAGCCGGGTGGCTCAGCATGTTATTGCCGTGAAAATGCTTTTCTGTACTCGGTTGTCGATTCCCTGATCCTGGACAAAGATGATGTAGTTATTCTTGATATGGGAGCGGGAATCGAGCATCTGACCCGTGGTACTTCAAAAGGCATGGATCTCATGATTGTAGTTACCGAACCTAGTAAGACCAGTGTTCAGACGGCCCGGGTAGTAATGAAGCTGGCTGAAGATTTGGGCATTGATGTTGTAAAGGTAATTGCCAATAAAATACGCTCTCCGAAAGAAGAAAAATTCATCCAGGAACAGTTTACTGCTCAAGAACTGTTAGGCGTCATTCGTTTTGATGATGATCTGCTGGATGTTGCTCTCGGAAACGAAGCAGACATACTTACCGGAGCCTTTAAAGCGACTTTGGAGGAAATATATGCGCGGATAGGCGCAAACTTCAAGTCTTAAAGATTTTAAGGGAATAATTCACACAATATTAGGAGGTAAGTCAAAGAATGTCTTTTAAAAGTGACGTAGAAATCGCCCAAGAGGCGAAGATGTCCCCCATCGTTGATGTTGCTAAAGAGCTTGAAATCCCCGCAGAAGAACTGGAGCTTTATGGTAATTACAAGGCGAAAGTTTCCCTTAAAACCTGGGAGCGCATAAAAAATCGTCCTGACGCTAAGTTGATCCTGGTTACTGCTATTAATCCGACTCCGGCTGGCGAAGGCAAAACCACTACAACTGTTGGTCTTGGCGACGCTCTACGGAAAAAAGGTAAGAAAATTGTAATTGCTCTGCGTGAACCATCTCTTGGACCTTGCTTCGGTGTTAAAGGCGGTGCTGCTGGCGGCGGTTATGCCCAAGTAGTGCCGATGGAAGATATCAACCTTCACTTCACTGGCGATTTCCACGCAATTACCACTGCCCATAACCTCCTGGCAGCTATTATTGACAATCACCTGCATCATGGCAATGCTCTTGGTATTGATCCCCGTCGTGTAACTTGGCGCCGGGTGCTTGACCTCAATGAGCGTGCTCTTCGTTTTATCGTGTGCGGTCTTGGCGGCAAAGCCAATGGCGTGCCGCGTGAAGGTGGCTTCGACATCACCGTTGCTTCTGAAATGATGGCCATCCTTTGTCTGGCTAAAGATCTTGATGACATGAAAGAGCGTATCGGCCGTATTATTGTAGCCTATACTCTTGATGGCAAGCCGGTTACTCCTAACGATCTTAACGTAACAGGCGCTTTGACCCTGCTGTTCAAGGATGCTATTAAACCTAACCTTGTTCAAACCCTCGAGAACACTCCTGCCTTCGTTCATGGCGGACCCTTCGCCAATATCGCTCACGGCTGTAATAGCGTATCTGCTACCAAATATGCTATGAAGCTTGCTGACATTGTTGTTACCGAGGCTGGCTTCGGTGCTGACCTTGGTGCGGAAAAGTTCCTCGACATCAAGTGCCGTTTTGCTGGTTTCAAACCGGCTGCTGTTGTTATCGTGGCTACTGTCCGCGCTCTCAAAATGCATGGCGGCGTTCCCAAAACCGAACTTGTTGGCGAGAATATGGCTGCTCTTGAAAAAGGGCTTGCTAACCTTACCAAACACATCGAAAACATGCAGAAATACGGTTTGCCGACCGTTGTTGCCATCAATGCTTTCCCGACCGACACTGCCAAAGAACTTCAATTCGTGGAAGACAAATGCAATGCTATGGGTGCGGAAGTGGCTCTTTCCGAAGTCTGGGCCAAAGGCGGCGAAGGCGGCCTGGCGCTTGCTGACAAAGTTCTGGCAGCTTGTGAAAAGCCCAACAGCTTCAAATTCATCTATGATGAAAAAGCTCCGATCAAAGATAAAGTTGCCGCAATCGCCACAGAAATCTATGGCGCTGACGGCGTAAATTATACACCAGCAGTCGAAAAGACGATTCAGGAGCTTACTAAACTTGGCTTTGACAAAACTCCGATTTGCATGGCTAAGACACAGTATTCCCTGAGTGATGATATGGCTAAACTGGGCCGTCCTACCGGCTTTACCATTACTGTGCGTGAGCTTCGTGTAGCTGCTGGTGCTGGCTTCCTGGTAGCAATTACCGGCGAAATCATGACCATGCCTGGTTTGCCGAAGCAACCGGCAGCTGAGAGAATGGATATTGACAATGCCGGCAAAATTGTTGGACTGTTCTAATCGTTTAATAATTTGCTAATATCGGAATTTTTTTATAAAGCTTGCAGGTATTCGCTCGCCTAAGGGCGAATACCTGTACAATAGGTTTGTGAAAAAATCCTCATAATGTAACCCTGGGTAGCTAAACTCCTTGTAAGTGGTTTTACAGAAAAACAACTATGATGAACATAGGGAGGAAAAGAAGAATGTCCGAAAAAAGAACAATCGACGTGGCAGCCACTCAGATGCTGGATAAAGCCAAAGAAATCGGCTTTTTAACAACATTTGACCGCGCCAAAGCCCAAGAGCCCCGTTGTACCTTCGGCAATACTGGTATTTGCTGCCGTATTTGCCTCCAAGGCCCATGTCGTATCCTGCCGAAGAAACCTGGCGGTAACAAAGGTATCTGCGGCGCGGCTGACTACACTATCGTTGCTCGTAACACGGTTCGTTACATTGCCGGTGGCTCTGCTGCTCACTCCGACCATGGTCGCCACATTGCTGAAACAGTTTTGCATGTTGCTGAGGGCAAACTGAAAGATTATCAAATTACTGATACTACCAAACTTATGGCTGTTGCTAAGAAAATCGGTGTTGAAACCGAAGGTCGCGATGTAATGGCTGTTGCTAAGGATGTCGCTACTGCCGCTCTTGATGAGTTTGGCCGCGTAACCGAAGACGAAATTACCTGGGTTAAAGCTAACTCCAATGAAAGCACTCTGGAAGTTCTCCGCAAAACCAATATTATGCCTAGTGGCATCAATTTAAGTCTTGCCCAACTTCTGCATCAAACTCATGCCGGTAATGACGCTGATCCGGTTAATATTATCTTTGGTGGTCTGAAGGCTGCTTTGTGTGACTATGACGGTATGGCTTTGGCCACTGATCTGTCCGATATTCTGTTCGGTACTGGTGTACCTGTGGTAACAGAGGCTAACCTTGGTGCCATCAAAGCCGATAAAGTAAATATTGCTCTCCATGGCCACAACCCGCTGCTCTCGCAAATGGTTGTTAAAGCTGCCAAAGAGATGCAAGAGGAAGCTAAAGCTGCTGGCGCTGCAGGCATAAATCTCGTTGGTATCTGTTGTACCGGTAACGAAGTCCTGACTCGTGAAGGCGTAGCTATTGCTACTAACTTTGCTACTCAGGAATTAGCTATTCTGACAGGTGCTATGGACGCCATGGTTGTTGACGTTCAATGCATTATGCCTTCTCTCCGTACTTTGGCAGAGTGCTATCACACTAAGATTGTTACTACAATGCCCATCATGAAGATCCCTGGATCCTACCATATGGCTTTTGATGAGCATAATGCTCTTAACAGCGCAAAAGAAATCATTCGCCTGGCAATTGATGCTTACAAAAACCGTGATGCTGCAAAAGTTTGCATCCCTGACGTTCGTAATACTGTTGTTGCCGGTTTTACTCTTGAATCCCTGCTCAATATCTTCAAGAAAATTAATGCCGACGCTCCTATCAGAGTTCTTGCCGATGCCATCGAAGCTGGCGAAATTAAAGGTGTTGCTTTGTTCGCTGGCTGTAACAACCTTAAAGGTACTCATGATGAAAACCATTTTACCATGGCCACCGAATTGGCTAAAAACGATGTTTTCATTGTTGCTACTGGTTGTGCCGCCCAGGCATTTGCTAAGGAAGGCCTATTAAATGGCGAAGGCGTTAAGAAATATGCTGGCGAAGGCCTCAAAAAACTATTTGCCCGTCTTAATGCAGCTGCAGGTTTAACTGCCGAATTGCCGCTGGTATTCCACATGGGATCTTGCGTTGATAACAGCCGTGCTCAAGACCTGGCTAACTTACTTGCTAAGGAAATGGGTCTTCCCAATCGCGATGTTCCTTATGTTGCTTCAGCTCCGGAAGCTATGTCCGAAAAAGCTGTCGCTATCGGTTCCTGGAACGTGGCTCTTGGTAACCCTGTACACGTAGGCGTTGTCGCTCCGACTGTTGGTAGCCAACTTGTTAATGATGTTGTTACCAAAGTTGCTGAAGACGTATTTGGCGGTTTCTTCTTCTGGGAAACTGATCCGGTTAAAGCTGCTGGAAGACTTGTTGAAATTCTTGAAGAGCGCAACTGGAAAAATGCTATGCGGAAAAAAGCTATCCAAGCTAAAGAAGCTAACTAGTAGTAATTTCTTTAGTAACAATAGCCATTAGCTACCCTTTAGATATTAGAGAAAATGACTCTATGAAGGAGGACGAAAAACAATATGTCTATGGAGCTTTTTAAAGGCGCCTATGAAGGTGCTGTGACAGCTACCAGCTATGCGGAAATTCTTCTGGCAAAAGCCATTAAGGAATATGGTGCCGACTGCCCGGTTAAATATCCTGATACTGCTTACAGACTGCCGGTAATCACTGCTCTGAGCGGTGAAGAGGTCAATACTATTGGTGATCTGGCCCCCATCTTAAACCGGGTTCGGACTACCAATATCAGAGAAGAACTGACTTTTGAAAATGCAAAATTAAACGGTGAAGCTACTCTGTATGCCGCAGAAGTCATCGAAGCTCTGCGCTATCTGAAAGGTGCAAAACCTGACCAATTTCCGTATACCGGTTTCATATCTGACCCGATTCTCCGTAAATTCGGCGTACCTTTGGTTGACCAAACCATCCCTGGTGTTGCCGTTATCGTTGGTAAAGGCAAAGACAGCAAATCCACTGCGAAAATGGTTAAAGACCTTCAATCCAAAGGTATCATGATCTTCCTGGCCAATGAAGTTATCGAACAATGTATTGAAGAGAACGTTAAAATCGGTGCCGACTTCATTACCTTCCCGCTCGGTAATTTCACCCAGGTTATTCATGCCGTTAACTTTGCCTTCCGTGCCGGTCTTGCTTTCGGTGGCATTCCTGCCGGGCAGCGTGAACGGGCTATTGAATACCAAGCTAAACGCGTACTTGCTTTCGTTATCCAGCTTGGTCCTAACGATATTGTTAAGTTTGCTGCCGAGTTCGGCGCTATCTTCATGGGCTTTCCGATCGTTACCGACCAGCCTGTTGCCGAAGAAATTCCTGACTGGTATCAATCCGAACCGGATTATGAAAAAATCGCTAAGCTTGGCCTTGAACTTCGCGGTATCAAGATTAAAATTGTTGATATCCCTGTGCCTATTACCATCGGACCTGCTTTCGAAGGTGAAACCATCCGTAAGAAGGATGCTTGGGTTGAGTTCGGCGGCGGTCGTTCCACCAGCTTCGAGCTCGTTCGCATGTGCGAAGCCGAAGAAGTCGAAGACGGCAAAATCCAGGTTATCGGACCTGAAATCGACGAAATGCCCGAAGGCAGCGTTTTCCCGCTTGGCTTCATGATTGATGTCTATGGCCGGAAGATGCAGGAAGACTTTGAAGGCGTACTTGAGCGTCGCGTTCACTATTTCACTAACTACGGTGAAGGCCTCTGGCACGTAGCGCAGCGTAACATGATGTGGGTGCGTATTGGTAAGAATGCTAAAGCTGCAGGTTTTAAAATTAAAGACTTCGGTGAAATTCTTATTGCCAAATTCAAATCCGATTATCCTGCCATTATTGACCGTGTTCAGGTTACCATCATTACCGACAAAGACGTTATTGAAGATAAAATCAAGATTGCAATCGAGAAGTATGCTGCCCGTGACGCCCGTCTCAAAGGTCTCACCGACGAAGCAGTCGATACTTGGTACACATGCACACTCTGCCAGTCATTTGCACCTAACCATGTGTGTATTGTAACGCCAGAGCACGTAGGCTTGTGCGGTGCTGTTAGCTGGCTGGATGCCAAAGCCTCCAATGAAATTACCCCAACCGGCCCCAATCAGCCGGTTCTAAAAGGCGAATGCATAGATCCTGTAAAAGGTCAGTGGCAAACCCTTAATGAGTTCTTCTATACAGGCTCCAACCGGACGATAGAAAAGGTTAATTTTTATACCATGATGGAAGATCCGATGACTTCCTGCGGTTGCTTCGAAGCTATCATGGCTGTACTACCATTGTGTAACGGCGTTATGATTACTACTCGTGAACATAGTGGCGATACTCCTTGCGGCATGAACTTCTCCGCTCTAGCCGGCACTTGCGGCGGTGGTATTCAAACTCCTGGTTTCATGGGAATGGGCCGTCGTTACCTCTGCAGCGCTAAGTTTATTCCAGCAGACGGTGGTTTGGGACGTGTTGTCTGGCTGCCAAAAGAACTTAAAGAATTCTTGGGCCAAGACTTGGTAGATGCTGCAGTTGCTGCCGGTTTGGGTGCTGACTTTGTTGATAAGATTGCCGATGAAACCGTTGGCATAACCGAAGACGAGATTTATCCGTTCCTCGAAGAAAAAGGACATCCGGCTCTTACAATGGATCCGATTATGTAGCAACCACTTACCCTAGTCACCTAATTTTAGCAAGAATGCGGGACACATCCCGGGGCCACAATATAGAGAGCAGCCAGATGTGTCCCGGTTCTCATATTTATCAAAAAGTTCTTATATTCGAAAGGAGAAGAGAAAATGGCATTAACAGGTTTGGATATTTTCAAACAACTTCCCAAAACAAACT
Source organism: Sporomusa aerivorans (assembly GCF_041428895.1). Lineage (NCBI taxonomy): Bacteria > Bacillati > Bacillota > Negativicutes > Selenomonadales > Sporomusaceae > Sporomusa > Sporomusa aerivorans. The sequence continues at coordinate 4,246,004 of NZ_CP156926.1, read as the reverse complement.
GTAAAGATTGTGGTTCACCTACCTGCTTGGCTTTTGCAATGGCAATGGCCAATGGTAAAGCTTCCCTAGACATGTGCCCGCATGCATCTGAGGCTGCAAAAGAATTTTTAGGTTCAGCTACCGCACCGCCTGTTCGCACCGTAAAAGTTGGGGTTGGCGAACAAGAAATCGTTATGGGTGACGAAACTGTCCTCTTCCGTCATGATAAAACTTTCTATCATCCTACAGCGATTGCTGTTCAAATTTCCGATACACTTTCCGGCGCTGAGTTAGATGCCAAAATTGCTAAAGTTAACGGCTTGGTAATGGATCGTGTTGGCCAAAAAATCGCTATTGATCTGGTTGCTGTTACTAACTGCTCCGGCAATGCTGCTACCTTCAAAGCTGCTGTTGAAGCTGTAGCTGCCAAAGCTAATTTCGCTCTCTTGCTGGTTGGGGATGTAGCCGCTCTTGAAGCTGCTGTTCCTGCTGTAGCTGCTAAAAAACCGCTGATTCATGCCGCAACTGCTGAAAACTGGGAAAAAGTTGTAGCTCTTGCCAAAGCTAATAACTGCCCTGTGGTTGTTAAAGGAAATGGCCTTGATGATACCGCAGCTTTAGTAGAAAAAGTAGCTGCTCAATATAAAGAACTGGTTATCGACTTCGGTAACACTTCACAGTCCAAAACTCTTGGCGAGATGGTTAATGCCCGTCGTCTGGCTATCAAGAAAAAATTCCGTCCGTTCGGTTATCCGATGCTTGCTTGTACTCAAGCTACCGAAGCAAGAGAGGAAATTCTTGAAGCAGCTACCTATGTAGCTAAATATGCCAGCATCGTTTGCCTCAAAGCTGACGAAAAAGCTCAACTTCTGCCACTCATGGCATGGCGCATGAACATCTACACCGACCCGCAAAAACCAATGGCTGTTGAAGCAAAAGTTTACGAAATCGGCGATGTGGGCCCTGACTGCCCTGTATATGTTTGCACTAACTTTGCTCTTACCTACTTTGCAGTTGAGGGCGAAGTTGTGGGCAGCAAAATTCCGGGCTATATCGTAGCGGTTGACACTGACGGCTCTTCTGTACTTACTGCCTGGGCTGCCGGAAAATTCGTAGCCGAGCCTATTGCCGAATTCGTTGAGAAAACCGGTATTATGGGTAAAGTTAACCACAAGAGCATTGTTATTCCTGGCTATGTTGCTATTATCAGCGGCAAGCTTAAGGAAAAATCCGGCTTGGATGTAATCGTTGGACCGCAAGAAGCCGCCGGTATTCCCGCTTTTGCTAAAGCCAGATATCCACAACTCATGAAATAATGTTGTGTCGCATACTTGTTATCTCAACTGAGTAACAGCAGCCTCGGTTAAGTAATCAGGAGGGTAATTTTAAGGATGGACAAACGGTTCGTAACATTTCTTCCCGCAGGTGTCAAAGTTGAAGTAGAGTCAGGTACTGATTTGCTTACTGCTGCGAGTAAAGCCGATATTGAGATAAAGGCTCCTTGTGGCGGTGACGGTACCTGCGGTAAATGTGCAGTTCAACTGAAAAGCGGTACTGCTAAAGCCCGTAGAGACAGCCATCTGGCAACACGACTTGCGGAGAAGGGTCTCAATCTGGCCTGCCAGACTTTGGTTCAGGATGAGGATTTGGTGGTAGAGATACCTAAGACCTCAGCCATGAGCCAGCATCAGGTACTTGTTGAGAACAATACACTTGGCGGAGTTTCAGATGCTCTCAGCAATTATTTATTGCATGTATGGCAGCTAAAAGAACTGCTGCTGGAAAAGCAAGAAAGCCCGCTTAACGGTTACCCCCTCAATCCCTTATGCCGGCGTATACGCCTGACATTGCCTGCAGCCAACCTGCAGGATAACCGTGATGATCTTAATCGGCTGACTATGGCTCTCAGGAAAGAAACTAAGTGCACGGACATTAATGTGCCTCTCCCTGTGATTCGAAATCTGGGAGAGACTCTCAGAGCGGAACATTTCAAAGTGACTGTACTGCTATCTGAGGTTGGTGGTAAGGCGGAAGTAATTGCTGTTGAGCCAGGTCATGGCCATCAGCCTCTGTACGGTATAGCTGTAGATATCGGCACTACTACCGTGGTAGCCTACCTTCTCGACCTGGAAAAAGGCAGAGTTGTTGATACCGCAGGAACACACAACCGTCAGGCTCGCTTTGGTGATGATGTTATAAGCCGCATTGTCTATGCTGTTGATGAACCTGATGGACTAAAAACCGTTCATCAATCGATCATAGATACCATAAATACACTTATTGCGGATTTGCTGGTGAAGCAACGGCATGTAAAGGAAACAGATATCCGTGTGCTGCTGACGGCCGGCAATACAACCATGGCGCATTTGTTCCTGGGGATAAACCCCAAGTACATACGGCTGGAGCCCTATATTCCGACTGCAAACTTCTTCCCGGTTGTTAAGGCTCAGGAATTAGGTCTTAGGGTACATGCCGATGCCCTGGTGTTTAGCTATCCTTCCGTAGCTAGTTATGTTGGCGGCGATATTGTATCCGGAACATTGTTTACCGACATGGGCAACGCCGAGGCTCCTGTATCACTTTTGATTGATATAGGGACTAATGGTGAAATGGTATTAGGCGCCGGTGACTGGCTGGTTACCTGCTCCTGTTCGGCCGGGCCTGCATTTGAAGGATCGGGGATAACGTTTGGTATGAGAGCTATGCATGGTGCCATTGAGCGCCTGGAGATAGATGCTCAAACCTACGAAGTCTCTTATACGACCATCAATAATGGCAAGCCGATAGGTATTTGCGGCTCAGGTCTTATTGACTGTCTTGCTAAGCTTAGATGCACCGGCATTATCGATAGAGCCGGCAAGTTCCAAACGAGCCTGTCGACACCACGGATGCGAGTGGGTGAGGCAGGGCCGGAATTTGTTCTCGCTTGGCAAGAAGACACTGACCTTGACCGTGATGTAATCATAAGTGAAGCGGATGTCAAAAACCTGCTTAGAGCAAAAGGCGCGGTGTTTGCTGGCATTCGGACGCTCTTAAATGTTGTCGGTTTTGAGCTTGACAGTATCGAAAACATTTATGTGGCTGGCGGATTCGGCAATTATCTCAATATTCCTGATGCGATTGCAATAGGTTTATTGCCGGATATACCTGTGGAAAAGTACAAGTATGTCGGCAATACGTCGGCCAAAGGCGCTTGTATAGCCCTGCTTTCACAGGAAGCCTGGACTGAAGCCAATGATCTGGCAGGTAAAATGACGTATATTGAGTTGTCGGTTGGCAACTTATTTATGGATGAATTTGTCTCATCATTATTTATTCCACATACTGATTTGACTTTATTCCCCAATGTTAGTCTTTAATTTATTTAAAGCTACAAACTGGGCGTATTGAAAGGAGTTCACGACATGGCAAAACAAATAGCAGTGGCAGGAAAAGGCGGTACCGGTAAAACTACGTTTACTGCGCTACTGATTCGGTATTTGGTTAAAAACAACAAGGGCTCCATTCTGGCGGTTGATGCTGATGCTAACGCTAATTTGAATGAAGCCTTGGGCATGGAAGTTGAACAAACAATTTCCGAGTTGATAACCAGTACGAAAAATCCGAAGAACATTCCTGCTGGTATGACACAGGAAACGTATATTGAATATAAACTCCAATCGTCATTGGTTGAATCAGATCATGTTGATATGCTGGTGATGGGAGGTCCGGAAGGTCCTGGCTGTTACTGCTTCCCCAATAACCTGTTAAAAGGCTTTATGGATAAGCTTGGCAAGAATTATGGCTATGTCCTCATGGACAATGAAGCCGGGCTGGAACATATCAGTCGCCGGGTTACCACGGATATTGATTATATGTTTGTCGTAAGCGATGCATCGGCCCGTAGCATTCGGTCGGCCGGCCGGGTACGTCAACTTGTCGATACTCTGAAATCTGATGTTAAAAAGATCTTTCTGATTGTGACGAAGACGCAAAATGATGAGGATCTTGCCACATTGCAAGGTGAGATCGATAAGACCGGTCTTACGTTGATTGGCGTAATCCCGTATGATCCCCAGGTGGCAAAATATGACTTATTAAGCCAGCCGTTGTTCGATTTACCTGACACTTCGGCGGCTGTACAGGCGGTTAACGCCATATGTAAAGAAGCACAAATCTGATAGTTTGGAAGGAGCGTAACTATGGCAACAAATATCTTGAAAGAAAAATATACCGGTAAAATTTGTACTACTACCCTTGGTGCTACCAAAGAACAGGGTGGCACCCGTACCAGCACCGTAACCGTTGGCGGCGACGCTACTATGCCTTTCCTTCATTTCGAAGGTGAAATGCCGTTAGGACCTGTAGTTGCAATGGAAATTCAGGACATTAATCCTGGCTGGCATCCTGAATTAGACAAAGTGTATGCTGAAGTTATTAATAATCCCATAGCCTGGGCCAAAAAATGCGTAGAATTCGGCGCGGATTTGATTTATGTAAAATTAGCCGGTGCTCATCCTGATAATGGCAACAAGAGTCCGGAAGACTGCGCCAAGCTTGTTAAGGACATACTGGCCGCTGTAGGTGTACCTCTTATCGTCGTTGGTTGCGGCGATGACGAAAAGGACAGCGCTGTTCTGCCTGTTGTTGCAGAAGCTGCTGCCGGCGAAAACCTGCTTATCGGTTTAGCTAAACAAGACAGCTACAAATCAATTGCTGCTGCTGCTATGGTTCATAAGCATAAGGTGTTGGCACAAAGCCCGCTTGATATTAATATCTGCAAACAGCTCAGTATTCTTATCACTGAACTTGGTTTGTCTGCTGAAAACATTGTTATTGATCCGAGCACTGCTGCTCTTGGTTACGGTATTGAGTATACCTACTCCATCCTTGAACGTGGCCGTCTGGGTGCTCTTTCCGGTGACAAAATGTTGTCAGTTCCAGTAATTTGCCAAGTTGGCTATGAGGCATGGCGGGCAAAAGAAGCTGTTGCGTCTGAAGAAGATTTCCCCAATTGGGGAGACCAAGCAGAACGTGCTATTCTGTGGGAAGCAATGACTGCTACCGGTCTGTTGCAAGGTGGAGCACATATCATGGTATTACGCCATCCGGAGGCTGTTCGTCTCTTTAAGAAAAATGCTGAAGCATTAATGGAAAAACCTGAAATCTAATAGTGTTTTTCTCAGTTTAGGGTATGGCTGTTTTTTTACAATAGGATCTCTTAAATTATAAATATATTGAGGAGGATTTACTTAATGATTATCATTGGCGAAAGAATTAATGGTATGTTTAAAGACATCGGTCAGGCTATCCGGGAACATGACCCGAAACCGTTACAGGAATGGGCTGCTAAACAAAAAGAAGGCGGCGCACATTATCTTGACGTAAACACCGGACCTAATTCCGAAGACCAAACGATAGATCTTCCTTGGATGGTTAGTGTTTTAAAAGAAGTTACTGACCTGCCGCTAGCAATCGACACTACTAATTATGACGCAATGGAAGCCGCTCTTGAAGCATACGGCAAACCAGGTGCGCTGATTAACTCCATCGGTTGTGAACAAGAGAAAATCGATAGAGTTTTCCCGATGGCTGCTAAGTACCAAGCTGATGTTGTTTGCTTGTGCATCAATAAGGTAGGTATCCCTAAGAGCGCCGAAGACCGTGTTGCTATGGCTATGGAGTTTGTTGCCAATGCGGAAGCATATGGTCTCCAGCCGGATAACCTCTTTATCGATCCGATCATTTTGCCAGTCAACGTGGCTCAGGAACATGGCGTTGAAGCTTTGGAAACTATTCGCCAGATTAAAATGATTTCTAATCCTCCTCCCAAAACCACAGTCGGACTTTCCAATATTTCACAAAAAAGCCCGCATCGTCCGATTATCAACCGTACGTTCGCTGTCATGGCTATGACTGCTGGTCTGGATTCAGCTATTTGTGATGCCAATGACGAAGCTTTGGTTGACGCCATTGCAACTGCACGTTTAATTCTGAACCAAGACATTTACTGCGACTCCTACGCTAAGGTGTTCAGACAGCGGTAATATTTCCGCTGGGGGTGTACGCCCGGAAAGGAGGTCAATGATGTCAACGGTGAGCCAACCTGTAAAGGGTAAAGCTTCTTTCTGCAGGGAAATTGAAGAAAAGTCTCACCAGCCAATCACTTCATGCTATCATTGCATGAAGTGTGCTGGTGGCTGCCCGATTAATTTTGTCATGGAACACAATAACTATGAGATATTGCGTATGATTCAACTGGGAGAAAAGGATAAAGTATTCGCAAGTAATACTCCTTGGCTCTGCGTAGGCTGTAAAACCTGCGCTGTCCGCTGTCCTAACGGCATCGACACATCCAAAGTTATGGATACCATTAAAATGGAGACCATAGCAGAGGACAAGATTCCGGCCAGTCATTACAATATCAAACTGTTTTATGAACTGTTCCTTGACTCCATGAAAGGGTTCCCGATCATCGGCGGTGAAGGCCGTGGGTATGAGCTCGGACTCATGGGACTCTACAAATTGTGTACAGGGACTTATTTTGCAGATATGGACCTCGGCAAAGAAATGACAAAAAGAGGTAAGATGCCATTCTTACCTCATAATGCTCTGAAGCGGCGCAAAGGCGAAATCAAGAAAATATTCCAGAGAGCAAAGGAGAAACGGGCACGATGAAACTAGGCTATTATCCGGGATGTTCACTTCACTCTACAGCAGCCGAGTATAACATGGCTACCGAGGCTGTCTTCGACGCCCTGGACCTTGAACTCAGCGAACTTCCGGAGTGGAATTGCTGTGGAGCTACCGCCGGACACTCCACCGATCGTTTTCTCGCCCTCGCTTTGCCGCTGAGGAATCTTGTTATCGCTGAAGCCGAACAGCAAAAAGAGCTGCTTTTGCCATGCGCTGCCTGTTATAATCTTGTAAAAGCCGCTGACCATTATGTGCGGGAAGGTACTCCGGAGGCTAAAGAAGCTAACGAAGAACTGAAGAGCATTATGGGATCGTCTTATAGCGGTAATGTCCATGTTACACATCCGTTAGAAGTCATCATGAGAAAAGAGTATCTTGGCAAAGTAGGCGAAAAGGTTAAAAAGCCTCTCAAAGGACTTAAGCTTGTGCCATATTATGGCTGTTTGCTTACGAGACCGACCTACGTAGCATTTGACGATGTGGAGCAGCCGCAGGCAATGGATCAGCTGATGAAGCTGACCGGAGCTGACGTGAAAAAATGGTCGTATAAAACCGACTGTTGTGGCGGCAGCCTGACAGTACCGCGTACTGACGTTGTTTACGAGATAACCAAAAATTTGGTTACTGCTGCACAACGCGCAGGCGCCGATGCCATTGTGACTGCCTGTCCGCTATGTCAGATGACTTTAGAAACCCGGCAGAAAGAAATACAGAAACCAATACCGATATTTTTCTTCACCGAATTGCTAGGGATTAGTTTCGGACATCCTGATGCAAGGAAATGGATGAAGAAGCATATTGTTGATCCCGTACCGCTCTTGACATCATTGCAGTTGTTGTAACCAATCCAGAGAAACCGGCAGAACTATTAATAGGTATGTCCGGTTTCTCTGCGGTTATACCCCAAAAAATGCAATGATGGTGAAGTAAAGATATTTTTATCGAAAGGCAGTGAGAGCCATGCAAAAGGATGTGCTCGTTATTGGCGGTGGCATTGCCGGTCTGCAGGCGGCTCTGGAATTAGCTGGGGCAGGATATTCTGTTCATTTGGTAACAGATGAAGCCAATCTGGGCGGAAAACTGGTGGATTCATCGGATAAAGCCAGCCAGGCAGCATGTGTCTGGGGAGACCAGGTTAACATTTCTGCTTTGTATTTAGGCGGTAATCTTCATGCTTCCAGTACGGTATTGGGCTCGCTCATTACCCGTGCCTATAACAACCCGCTTCTGCATGTTTATACCAGCAGCAAACTGGATGATCTGCAGGGAGACGTAGGCCATTTCCAAGCTACCATCAGCGATGTCGCAACCGGTCAGCGCACCCAAAAACTTGTCGTCGGAGCGGTTATTCTGGCAGCCGGTTTCAGCATGTATGACGTCTCGAAAAAAGGCGAATACGGCTATGGATATCACAAAAACGTTGTCACCAGCTTAGAGTTTGAGCATATGCTTTCGGAAAGCCGCTATCGCTCAGACTGCATCAGACGCCCCTCAGACGGAAAATGTGCGGAAAAAATCGCCTTTATACAATGTGTTGGTTCCCGGGACGTAGTTTCCAAGGGAGAATATTGTTCGGCGATTTGCTGTATGTTTACCGCCAAAGAAGCGATACTGGCGAAGGAGTTCACTCCACGTACCGATGTTACGGTATTTTACCTTGACCTGCGAGCTTGCGGTAAGAACTTCGATACTTTCTTGTCGCGGGCGCAGGAGTTGGGCGCAAAATATGTGCGCACTATGATTTCGGAAGTAAAAGAAGATCCTGTGACCGAAAAGCTGTCCATAAACTATGCAGCCGCGACAAAACCGCGTGTTGAAGAGTTTGATCTGGTTGTTCTTGCGGCAGGTATTCGTCCGTCTAACAGACTGAAGGAAACTGCCGGAATTTTACAACTTCCACTAAACGAATTCGGGTTTGTACAGGTTGATCCGCTTGACCCGGTAGTAACCAAACGAACCGGTGTATTCTCTGTAGGCGGCAGCCAAGGCCCGCTTGACGTTCCGGAAACTATGGCGCTGGCCAGCGCCGCGGCGGCTGCCACTGCCAAAGTATTAGGCAAATCGGATGGACGACCTGCCCGTAAACCGGCTCCTGAAAGAGATGTTACTAAGGAACCTACGCGGGTAGGTGTTTTCCTGTGTAAAGACGGTCTGGCTGCAATGGGGGCCGATGCTGAAGCTGTTATTAAGGCAGCTAAAGAACAGGGAGATGTCGCCGTTGTTGAATGTAACCAGGCGGTGTGCAAACCAGAGTCAATTGCTAAAATTCAAAACTTAATCGCAACGCAGGGACTCAATCGTATCGTTGTAGCTCCTTGCGTTTTAAAGCACAATCTCAATTTGTTCCAGGAAACTGTACAAACTGCAGGTTTAAACCGGATGCTGGTTGAGATGGTGTCTGTGCCGGTTAAAGCCTGGGAAAATAACGCCGTCAAAGCCACTGGTGATGCTGTAGCCAGAACCAGCCGCGCAATTAGCGATGTGAAGGCTTACAAGCCTCTTAGATGGCATGCTGAGCCGGTTGTGTCCCGCGCTCTTATCGTTGGCGGCGGCGTCAGCGGTATGGCAACCGCCATGGCCTTGGCAGACCGTGGGTTCCATTCTACAATTGTAGAAAAGTCCGCACAAATCGGTGGTTATGTTCGTAACCTTACCGGCAGTTTGGAGACCGACAACCTGAAAAAGACGGTCGAGGACTTGGAAAAGCAAGTTGCCAAGAGTGACAAGATTGAAGTTCTGACTAACTCAGAAGTTGCTGGCTTTACTGGCCGCCAGGGACATTTTGTAACAACTGTCGCTACTGGCCAGGGACAGGTTAAGACAACTAAAAAGGTGGAACATGGTGTTGTAATCCTGGCGACAGGAACAACCACTTATGTGCCCTCCGAGTATATGTTTGGCGAAGACCCGCGGATTATTACCGGCGTCGAAGCCATGTACCGTCTGGCTGACGGCCGCTTACCGGCCACAGGAGATTCTACTTATGTCTTTGTCCAGTGCGTGGGGTCACGTAATGACGAGCATAAATATTGTAGCCGTACTTGCTGCGGGGAAACAGTTTATGCCGCCACCAGGATCAAAGAACAGAATCCGGATGCTGCGGTTTATGTATTGTCCCGCGACATCCGTACGCCAGGTTATCTTGAGCTTAAATATCGTGAAGCACGCAGGGCCGGCGTGGTGTTTGTACATTACGATGAAGCCGACAAGCCTGTGTTAGTAAAAGATAAAGCAGGCAATCTGTCGATGGCGGTTAATGACCCGCAATCCGGATTAACTTTGAATCTTAAACCAGATCAGGTTATTTTGGCAGTTGCGCAAACTGCAACACTTGAAGCCCAGCAACTTGCTGATATCTTCAAGATTCAGTTAAATGCAGACGGTTTCCTTTCAGAAACTCACTCCAACTTTGGCACAATAGCCTTCCCGGGCGGCGGTATCTTTATTGCCGGTGCGGCGCACGGTCCGAAATCGGTTGTAGAGTGCTTCACGCAGGCCAAAGGCGTAGCTGGCCGCGCAGCCCGTATCCTGGCGCAGCCTGCCCTAATGATGGGTGGCATGGTTGCCGAAGTGGAATGGGAAAAATGTGCTGCCTGCTTGACTTGCGTACGGACTTGTCCTTACACAATCCCGCAAATTACGCGGGAGAAAAAGGAAATGGGCGCTGCTTATATTCCGCCTGCCGATTGCCGCGGCTGTGGCATGTGCGCGTCAGAATGCCCAAACAAGGCTATTTTTGTACACCATTACCAGGACGATGAGGTTCTCGCCCGGGTTAAGACTGCGTTAACGGAGGTGGGTTAATAGTGAGTGATGTTAAAGTAGTTGGTTTTGTTTGCCGCCTTTGCGCGCTAATCAGCTCTGACCTTGGCCCGCCAGCCGATGTTAACGTAAAAATAGAGACTGTGGAATTGCCTTGCGCCGGTAAGGTTGACGGCAGATTGTTGTTAGAAGCGTTTGAAAAAGGCGCAGACGCTGTATTTGTCGCTGGCTGTCCTGAGCATGAGTGCATGAATGTCAAAGGCAGTTCACGGGCCCGGAAACGCGTGGAGCATATACAGGAAATACTGGAGCAGATTGGTGTTGGCAAAGACCGTTTGGTCATGTACAACGTATCCGGCACCCATGGTCCGCGTTTTGCCCATATCGCCCGGGATATGGCCGGACTGCTTGAAAAAATAGGTCCGAGTCCGCTTAAGGCCCGGAAGGCCTAGAAAGGAGACGAGTCAAGCGATATGATAGTTGCAGAAATCAAGCCTATTGAAGAAATTGCCGAGACTATTAAAGGCGCCAAAAAAGTATTGGTTGCCGGCTGCGGCGGCTGCGTTACCGTATGTTTGTCCGGCGGGCAAAAGGAAACCGATATTTTAGCCAGTGCCCTTCGGATGAAGATGGAAGTTGACGGTCACCCTACGCAAATAGAGACTGCTACCTATGAGCGGCAGTGTGATCCTGAGTATGCCGTCAGATTTAAGGAACATCTGAAAGATGTTGATTATGTAGTTTCCATGGCCTGCGGTGTAGGCGTACAGTATATGGCCGAAACGTATCCTGACATCATCTTTGTACCTGGTCAAAATACTAAATTTGCCGGTGCTGCCATTGAACACGGCATCTGGGAAGAGCGCTGTATGCTTTGCGGTGAATGTGTGCTTGCCAAAACAGGCGGCGTTTGCCCGATTATCCGTTGTTCCAAGAGCTTGCTCAATGGTCCTTGCGGTGGCTCCCAGAACGGTGTTTGCGAAATCAGCAAAGATACTCCGTGTGGTTGGCAGCTTATCTATGACCGCCTAAAAGGTCAAAACCGTCTGGATCTCTTGACAGAAGTACTGCCGGTTAAAAACTGGTCGAAAAACAGAGACGGCGGTCCCCGCAAAATTGTGAGGGAGGATGTGCGGTTATGAGCGAAGCAGCTATTGATAAACAAGCTTTGTTAAAAACAGAAAGCAAATTAGAGAAACTGTACTCCTTAGGCCATTTTGTAGTAACTGGTGAACTTGGACCGCCCCAGCATTCCAACGGTCATGAATTGGAGCACCATTCCCAAGAACTCAAAGATATTGTTGACGGCTTTAACCTTACCGATAACCAAACGGCCATCGTGCGGCTGTCCAGTATTGCGGCCGGCGTTCATGTCTTGAAAGGCGGCGGGGTGCCCATCATTCAGATGACTTGCCGGGACCGGAACCGTATTGCTATGCAAAGCGATTTGCTGGGCGCTTATAGCCTGGGTATTCGCGATGTACTTTGCTTGAGTGGTGACCATCAGTCTTTTGGTAATCACCCGACAAGTAAGAATGTATATGATGTTGACTCGGTGCAATTAATCTCAATGGTTAAAAAAATGCGGGACGACAAAAAGCTCCTGTCAGATGCAGCGATTAAAACCGATGAGCCCCGGTTTTTCATCGGCGCTGTAGAAAATCCATTTGGCGATCCGTTCGAGTTCCGGGCTATCCGCCTGGAGAAGAAAGTAAATGCTGGCGCCGACTTCATTCAGACCCAGGCTATCTTTGATGTCGAGAAGTTTGCCCGGTTTATGGAAATGGTAGTGGCCCGCGGCATTCATGAAAGAACTAAGATTACTGCCGGTATTCTGCCTGTGCGCTCGGTAAAAGCGCTGCAGTATATGAAGAAAGACGTCGCCGGTATGGAAATTCCCGACAGCCTGATTGAGCGGATGAAGAAGGCCGAGGACCCGAAAAAAGAGGGTATTCAGGTTTCTATCGAACTGTGCAACCAGATCAAGAAAATCCCGGGTGTGGCCGGTATCCATATTATGCCTGTTGGCTGGGAAGCTGCGCTGCCTGAAATCGTTAAAGGCGCCGGATTCCTGCCGCGGCCTAAAGTTTAATATTAGTAAGTTCCCATCATCTGGCTAAGCATTGGTTTAGAAGGATAAGCTCAGGGCGGAATGGTAGGGTCAGCCTGGGAAAAAGCGGCTGGCCCTATATTCTATCATAGTGTGACAAATCCTTTGGTAACCTAAATTGTGCAAATTTTCACAAATGACTTATTATAATTATTATTCAATAGGTTGCTTTTACGCTCTAAACCTGGCTTGTCTTGGTAATTTCAACATGCAAAAGAAAGGGTGAGATAACAAGAATGTGTTGTTCAAAAGTGACAAAGGATCAGGCATTAGAAATTATTAAAGCATACGAGGGAGTCTTAGCAATTATTAATAAGTACGGCAAGGCTAAGGAGCAACTGTTATCAATTCTGCTCGATATTCAGGCCAGTTCGGGTGAGAACTATGTGGCGGAAGAATGGGCTGAAGTAGTTGCCTGTCAACTGGATTTGCCGATTACCAAAGTTCACGATGTTTTGACCTTTTACGCCATGTTTAACATTGAACCACGCGGCAAATATGTAATTGAAATTTGCAAGAGCACCCCCTGCCATGTGACCAAAGCGGACGCGGTAGTCGCCATGTTTGAGGGAGTTTTAGGGATCAAACTAGGTCAAACTACGCCTGACAATATGTTTACCCTCATGCATACCAGCTGCGTAGGCGCCTGCGACATCGGCCCGGTAGCCAAAATCGGCGACGAAGTATATGGTAACCTGACGGCAGCCAAGGTGGCCGAAATCGTTACTAGTTACCGGGGGGTGTCGGCATGACAAAAATAAAGAAACTGATATCAGGAAACTGTGGCGCCATTCGCCCTGATTCTGTGGAAGAGTATGTAAAAGCCGGCGGTTACGAAGGTTTGAAAAAGGCTTTTACCATGAAACCCGAAGAAATTATCGGTGAAGTAAAGAAAGCCAAACTGTTAGGCCGCGGCGGCGCCGCCTACCCGGCCGGCTCCAAGTGGGAACAGCTCCTGGAAATTCCCGAATTCCCCAAATATATCGTCATCAACGCCGACGAAGGCGAGCCCGGCACCTTCAAAGACAAAATCCTCCTGGATCAGGACCCGCTCAGAGTTATTGAAGGCATGACCATCGCCGGTTATGTTTTCAACTCCCATGACGGCTACATCTATATTCGCGGAGAATACCGCGCCATCCAGAAAGTATTCCAAAGCGCCATCGATAATGCCATTAAAGCCGGCTACTTAGGCAAGAACATCAACGGTACCGGTTTTGAATTCAACATCCATATCATGACCGGAGCCGGCGCTTATGTATGCGGCGAAAACTCCGCGCTCCTAAACTCCATCGAAGGCAAGGCCGGCCGTCCGCGGATAAAACCGCCGCATCTGGCCGAAGTGGGCTTATTCCTCATGCCTACCCTTGTTAATAACGTAGAATCCATTGCCAACATACCGACCATCGTCTTAGAAGGCGGCGACCAGTATCTGAGCTATGGCACCAAAGACAGCGGCGGCACCAAACTCATCTGCCTGTCCGGCAACGTAGTTAGCCGCGGCGTATATGAAATACCGTTTGGCGTCAGCCTGCGCGACGCCATTTATGATCCCGAACTGGGCGGCGGCATCCCTAACGGCAAGAAACTTAAATTCTTCCACTTAGGCGGCCAGTCCGGTCCTATCGGCAGCGAAGCCCATCTTGATACCGCCTACTGCTACAAAGCCCTGAGAAACGCCGGCTTAAGCGTTGGTTCGGGCGCTGTAGTCGTTATGGACGAAGACGTCTGCGTCATCGACTACCTCAAAGGCGTAACCGAATTCTTTATTCACGAATCCTGCGGCAAATGTACCCCTTGCCGGGAGGGCAACAAACAAATCTATGCCATCCTGTGCAAACTGTCGGCAGGGGAAGCCAGCCAGGACGATATGGCCGTCTTAAGGCGCTTGATCGACACCATGACCAACGCCTCCTTCTGCGGTCTCGGACAGTCGGCAGCCGTGGCCCTGAATACCTGCTGGAAACTGTTTAAAGCCGAATTTGAAGATCACCTGAACAAGAAATGTCCGGCAAAAGTCTGCTTTACTGAACAGGAAAGAGGTGAGTAGTGATGGGTCATCATGCTTCAGATCCCAACAAAATCGTAAATATTACCGTTGACGGCATACACGTATCGTGTCCTGAAACCACACTGATCCTGGACGCCGCCAAAATGGCAGGTATCGATATCCCCGTCCTGTGTTATCATCCTGACCTAAAAGTACGCGCCACCTGCCGCATCTGCGTAGTCGAACTTAAGGGGCAGAAAAAACTCAAAACCGCCTGTGGCAACGAAGTCTGGGACGGCGCCGAATTCATCACCAACAGCCCGGCTGTACGCCAGGCCAGAAAAGATGTTCTGGAACTTATATTAGCCGAACATCCCCAGGATTGCCTCAAATGCGTGAGAAGCACCAACTGTGAACTGCAGCAGCTGGCGAAAGACTTCGGCATCAGCAAGCCGTTGTTTGCCAACCAGCCCAAACAAATTCCCCTCGAAGATTCCAACGGCGTGATCGTTCGCGACATGGCCAAATGCGTAAAATGCGGCCGCTGTGTCGAAATGTGCCAGGAAGTCCAGACCGTCGGCGCCATCAACACCGCCCACCGGTCGGTCGAATTCGAAATCACCACCGCTTTTAACAGGCCGCTGCAGGACAGTACCTGTGTATACTGCGGCCAGTGCATCTCCGTATGTCCCGTAGGCGCCTTATATGAAAAAGACGAGACCGAAAAAGTCTGGGGTGCCATCGCCGACAGCGATAAACACGTCATCGTCCAGGTAGCGCCGGCCGTCCGGGTTGCCCTGGGCGAAGAATTCGGCCTGGAACCGGGCAGCATTACCACCGGTAAAATGGTAGCCGCCCTCCGCCGGTTAGGCTTTGATAAAGTATTTGACACCGACTTTGCCGCCGACGTCACCATCATGGAAGAAGGCAGCGAACTCCTAGAAAGAATGGGACAAGGCGGTACCTTGCCGCTTATTACCTCCTGCAGCCCGGGATGGATCAACTTCGTTGAAACCTTCTATCCCGATTTGCTGGCGAATGTATCTTCCTGCAAATCTCCCCAGCAGATGTTTGGCGCACTGGCCAAGAGCTACTATCCGGAAAAAGCCGGCATCGATTCCGCCAAAATCGTGTCGGTGTCCATCATGCCCTGCACAGCCAAAAAATACGAGAGCGCCCGCCCCGAAATGAATGGCAGCGGGTATCGCGACGTCGATATTGTGCTGACCACCCGAGAACTGGCCAGAATGATCAAACAGTCCGGTTTTGACTTCAACAAGCTGGCCGGCGAAGAATTTGATGCGCCGCTTGGCCTTTCCACCGGCGCCGCCGTAATCTTCGGCACCTCCGGCGGTGTTATGGAAGCGGCTCTTAGGACCGTTTACGAAATTGTCACCGGCAAAGAACTGGCCAATGTTGACTTTGAAGGCGTACGCGGCCTTACCGGCATAAAGGAAGCCGAAGTCGACCTGGACGGTAAAAAAGTCAAAGTAGCCATTGCCAACGGCCTTAAGAATGCCCGCGTAATTCTTGACAAGATCCGCGCCGGCGAATGCGACTATCAGTTTGTGGAGATCATGTGCTGTCCCGGCGGCTGCATCGGCGGCGGCGGTCAGCCCTGGGGAACCACCCAGGCTACCAGGGAAGCCCGGATGGCCGGCCTGTATCAGGCCGACCGCGACCTGCCAATCCGGCAGTCGCATAAGAACCCGGCGGTAAAAGCCTTGTATGATGAGTTTCTGGGCAAACCGCTCGGTCACAAGTCTCACGAGCTTCTGCATACTCATTATCATTCCCGTCATAAGTAATTAAGTCAATGAGGGCGGCTTTTTATATAGCCGTCCTCATTTTATGAGATATCAGCAATCATCGTTTGTACATCCGCAGCAGGCATGATAAAATAGTGCCGAGGAGGAATGGAACATGATACTAATGATAGATAACTATGATTCGTTTGTATACAACCTCGTCCAATACCTTGGCGAAATCGGCGAAGATATTCGGGTCTTTAGAAATGACAAAATTACAATTTCTCATATAGAAGATTTGCGCCCAGACCATATTATCATTTCTCCCGGGCCATGTACGCCTAATGAGGCAGGTATCAGTCTGGAACTCATTCGGCATTTTAAAGGAAGGATTCCTATGCTGGGGGTTTGCCTGGGACATCAGGCAATTGGACAGGCGTTTGGCGGCGATGTAATCCGCGCCCAACGTTTAATGCATGGGAAAACATCACTGGTATATCATGATGGTAAAGGCGTGTTCAATGGCCTGAAAAATCCTCTCACTGCCACAAGGTATCATTCTCTTATTGTTAAGAAAGAAACATTGCCCGACTGTCTGGAAATCTGTGCTGAGACTGATTTTGGGGAAATTATGGGTATCCGGCATAAAGAGTATGCCATTGAAGGCGTGCAGTTTCATCCGGAATCCATTCTCACGGAAAATGGACATGCCATGTTGATTAATTTTCTTGCATTGAATCCAAACTGGACAAGCAAGCGGAAAGGAGCCAACTGGTAAATGAAGCCGACACCGACAATTCGCGAGATAACACTCAGCCTACCGCCTGCTGAAGTGTTTGCATTGTTTGCCCAGCAGCCAAACAGCGTATATTTGGATAGCGGTAAGGATATAAACGGTATGGGGCGTTATTCATTTATTGCCCGTGATCCTTTTTTGGTGTTTACAAGTAAAGGAAATACAATACATATTAAAGAAAAAGGTGAAACACAGAGTTTTACCGGAAATCCGTTTGGTGAATTGCAACGGCTCCTTAATATCTATAAAATGCAAAAACTGCCAGGACTGCCGCCCTTAACCGGCGGCATTATCGGCTATTTTGGTTATGACATGGGCTATCTGCTGGAAACCATTCCTGCTTTAAGTGTCGACGACTTAGATAATCCTGACTGTGTTTTCGGCTTTTACGATACGGTGCTGATATTTGATCACCATACCAGTAAAGTGTATATTGCTGCTAACGGTTTCCCCGAGCGGGAAGAGTCGGCGCGGTGCAAACGGGCTGAGGAACGTTTGCAGGAAATGACTGCCTTAGTGGCTCAGGCTAAGCCGCTGCCTGAGCCCAAAGCCCAAATCCCTGAAGGTGAGTTTGCGTCGAATTTTACCCGTCAGGGACACTGCGACATGGTGCAGAAAGGGATCGATTATATTGCCGCCGGGGATATTTTTCAGGTTAATTTGACACAGCGATTTCATGCTAAGCTAACAGTACCTCCCTATGAATTGTACCGGTATTTACGGCACATCAATCCTGCGCCATTTGCCTCCTATCTGAATTTTGGCGAAGTCATCATTGCCAGTGCTTCCCCGGAACGCTATTTATCGCTTACTGACCGAGTTGTGGAGACAAGACCGATAAAAGGTACAAGACCGCGTGGACATGACGCAGAATCTGACCGGCAGCTCCGGGAAGAACTTATAAACAGTGAAAAGGACCGGGCTGAGCTAGTTATGATTATTGATCTTGAACGCAACGATTTAGGCCGGGTATGTGAATTTGGCAGTGTGAAAGTGCCTGATT
Source organism: Sporomusa aerivorans (assembly GCF_041428895.1). Lineage (NCBI taxonomy): Bacteria > Bacillati > Bacillota > Negativicutes > Selenomonadales > Sporomusaceae > Sporomusa > Sporomusa aerivorans. Next base: position 4,227,941 of record NZ_CP156926.1, on the reverse strand, counting down.
TAATCCGTCTGGAGGAATATGCGACAGTCTTTCATTTAGTCTCAACTGTGGTTGGTAGAATGTCGGAAGGGAAAGATGTCATTGACTTAGTAAGCGCTTCATTCCCCGGCGGCTCCATCACCGGTGCGCCCAAAGTGCGGGCTATGGAGATTATCGACGAGCTTGAGTCGGTACGGCGCAGCATCTATACCGGGTCAATCGGATATGTTGACTTTAACGGCGATGCTGATTTGAACATTGTAATCCGGACTTTTGTGATTAAGGGAGACCGGGCGTATTACCAAGTTGGCGGCGGCATTGTTGCTGACTCTGTACCTGAGTTAGAATATGAGGAAAGCTTGGACAAAGCACGTGCACTTATGAACGCTTTGGGTTATCAGGTCTAATTTTGAGGCTGGTGATATAATGTTTATTTATTTCAATGGCCGGATTGTCTCTTCAGATGAGTGTGTTGTTTCTCCACTAGATCACGGTTTCCTTTATGGACACGGCTTGTTTGAAACCATGCGGGCATATGGCGGCAGGATTTTTCGGCTTGAAGACCACTTAGGGCGTCTGGAGGACAGCGCAGGGACGCTCAATTGGCCTGTTTTGCCTGCAAGAGAAGAACTGAGTAAGGCTATTGATAAGGTCTTACAGATTAATAATTTGCCGGAGGCATCTGTACGGTTAACTTTGTCGCGGGGTATTGGCGCTTCGCGGCCGGACGCTGCCAGTTGCGGGCAGCCAACCGTGGCTGTGTATGCCTCTTTATTACCGCAGCCGCTGCCGCCGGCCGGTTGGTCGTCAGCCACGGTCAAGCTGCGCCGCAATTTGTCTTCACCGCTTGTCAGCATAAAATCAGCAAACTACCTGGATAATATGCTGGCGCGAGCCGAAGCCAGGCAACTGGGGGCTCATGAGGCTATTATGCTAAATACAAACGGATCAGTGGCTGAAGGGTCAATGAGTAATATATTTCTTGTAGCAGCCGGCAGGCTGATTACTCCCCATGAAATGAGCGGCATTTTGCCGGGGATTACCCGCCGTGTTGTTATTGAACTAGCCCATTCAGCCGACATACCTGTCGAGGAGCGGGAAGTAGAGGTCGAAGAACTTGCCGGTGCTGATGAAATTTTTCTGACAAGCTCAATTATGGAGGTTATTCCGGTAACTGTTCTTGATGGACGTCCGGTGGGGGCGCAGCCTGTACCGGGAGCGGTGACTTTGCGGCTTGCCCGTTTATATAGAGAACTTGCCAATAGGGAGTGAGGGATATGGACGCACTCAGGGGAACAGCCAATTATCAGGTTGTTAAAATAGACGGGCAGAATGTTACCAGGACTGACGAAGCGGTTGTTGAAGAAATCCCGCTGACAATTTATTTGAATGGTAAGGAACTTGTTACCATGCTGGCTGCTGCCGGTGAGGAAAAGTACCTTGTCATTGGTTTTCTGGCTACAGAAGGAATCATACAGAATATTAATGATATTAAGACGATTGATATTGATATGCTGCAGGGTGTAATTCATATTACCACCCACGCAGGTGAAATTGCCGCCGAAAAAATGTTTTTAAAACGCTATCTTACTGCTTGTTGCGGCAAAGGGCGCAGCGCCTTCTATTTTGCCAATGACGTATTGACTGCCAAGACGGTGAGTGCTGACTTAACACTTACACCTGAGGAAGCTATGCGTTATTCCGAATTGCTTGAGGCAGCTTCGGCGACATTCCGCTTAACAGGCGGTGTTCATGGCGGGGCACTGGCGGCGGCAGGTAAACTGGTCTGCTGGAGTCAGGATATTGGCCGCCACAATGTATTTGACAAGTTGTACGGGCGTTGTCTGACAGAGGGGATTAGTACGCATGATAAAGTTCTGGTCTTCTCAGGAAGGGTGTCCTCGGAGATTTTGTTGAAAGTCAGTAAAATGAATATATCTGTCATAATTGCCCGTTCTGCTCCCACGAGTCTGGCAATTGATATGGCTGAGGAACTTGGTGTGACAGTCATTGGTTTTGCCAGAGGCCAGCGTTTAAATGTTTATAGTCATAAGGAACGCATTGTTGGACTTTAAATTTAAAATACAGTGGCAGAATAAAAGATTGGCGATCTAGGAGGAGAAGTACGGTGGCGCTCAAGAAAGTAAGGATACATGAAGCTGTTGGTATGGTGCTAGGCCACGACATGACAAAAATTGTGCCTGGAGAATACAAGGGACCGGCTTTCAAGAAAGGACATATTATCCGTGAGGAAGATATACCCCATTTGCTCAATATTGGTAAAGAGCATATTTATCTTCTTGAACTAGGTAAGGACCAAGTTCATGAGAACGAAGCGGCGTCACGGATTGCCAATCTGGTAAGTGGAACTAATACCTATCTGACAGGACCTTCTGAGGGCAAGGTAACCATATGTGCCGGTCAGGACGGGCTGTTAAAAATTAATCGCGCCGCCGTTACGGAAATTAATACTGTTGATTATACTGTCTTATCGACTTTGCATGGCAACCGGCTGGTCCAGGCGGGACAAATCCTGGCCGGAGTAAAAGTAGTGCCCTTAATTGTGGATAAGCAAACTATCCGGAATGTGGAGCAGCTTGCTGCACAATATCAGGACATAGTAGCCGTTAAACCGCTTCAGTCTCTGAAAACAGGGATAATTACAACAGGCAACGAAGTGTTTTACGGGCGTATTCAGGATAGATTCGGCCCCGTATTGCGGGAAAAGGTAGAGACTTATAACGCCACATTTAACGGCATCGCCTACCAGCCGGATAATACTGAGACTATTGCTCAGGCTATTAGGACTCAGGCTCAGGCGGGGTCTAAGGTTATTATTGTAACTGGCGGAATGTCTGTTGATCCTGATGATGTGACACCGGATGCCATCCGCGCGACCGGGGCTGAAGTTATTACTTACGGCACACCGGTATTGCCGGGAGCGATGTTTATGCTGGCTTATCTTGATGATATCGCGATCCTGGGTTTGCCTGCCTGTGGAATGTTTTCGAAGATCACAGTACTGGATTTGGTTTTCCCCAGAATACTGGCCGGAGAAAGGCTCACTAAACAGGATTTTGCTCAAATGGGATATGGCGGTTTATGTATGGGTTGTGAGGAATGTACGTATCCCTGTTGCCCTTTCGGAAAGTAAGGAGGAAATCAAATGTCAGTTAAACTAGAGATTGCTCAGGAGATTTTGTTAAATTTAGTAACTGTAATGCCTAGGGAACGAGTACCCTTACAGGAGTGCTGGCGACGTATTTTAGGTGAAACGGTTACCTCTGATATGGATTTTCCGCCTTTTGACCGGTCGCCGCTTGACGGTTACGCACTTATCGCCGACGAAGTTGCTGCCGCCACGCCGGAAAACCCGGTAATCCTACGGCAGATTGATTATATTCCCGCCGGTGAAAATCCTCATACGGCTGTTAGGGCCGGGACAGCATGCCGGATTATGACCGGGGCGCCTTTACCACCGGCGGCAACAGGCGTCATTCGTTTGGAAGATACAGTCTTACAGGGGAACAGTGTAGCTATCCTGGCCGGTAAGGGGGCAGATAAAAATATCTGCTTTCGCGGTGAGGAAATCTTTGCCGGTGAGGAGGTTGTTGCCCAGGGGACTGTTATCAATGCAGGGGTTATGGGGATGCTGGCTGTACTTGGTAAAAGTCGTCCCTATGTTTTCTGTAAACCACGGGTGGCGCTTATTGCCACAGGCAGTGAGATTGTACCGGTGGACTTTCCGTTAGTGCCGGGAAAAATTCGTAATTCCAACAGTTATATGCTTAGTGCTCAGGTGGCTGACGCTGGCGGGCAAACAGTACTATTAGGCAATGCTTCTGATAATGTCGATGAAATTGCGCATTTACTAGAGACAGCATCTGACTGTGATGTTTTTGTAACTACCGGCGGTGCATCGGTAGGTGACTATGATCTTATTGGCGAGGTATATAAAAAACTGGGTATTACTTTACTGTTTGACAGAGTAAGCATCAAGCCGGGCATGCCTGTGTTAGCCGGTACCCGTGACGGGAAACTGTATCTTGGTTTGTCAGGCAATCCGGCCGCGGCCGCTATTTCTTTTGAACAACTGGTGCGGCCGGTTTTGATGAAAATGGCTGGACGCAAGGTATGGTGGCGTCCAAGGATTAAAGCGATACTGGCGTCGCCGTTTAAAAAAGCGACAGGCGCCAAACGCTTTGTGTGGGCCCGGTGCTGGCAGACAGCCAATGATATTTTGGTTGAGCCGTCGCGCGGACAGGGCAACGGTATGCTAAAATCAGCAATGGGAGCAAACTCGATAATTGTGATACCTGAAAATTCGCCCCCATTACCAGTAGGTACCGAGGTAGAGGTAGTTTTACTGGCCGATGCTTAGTTAAAATCACCTAAAAGCACCAAAAAACGACTGATAAAAAGATCAGCCGTTTTTTTTATGTTCGCAGATATATGTGTTTGCTTATATACTATTCAATAAAGATTTACAGGCAGGATGCTAAGTAAAGCTACGATTAAGCGCCGGTGTTGAAACGTTGTTAATATCCTGCTCAGAATTTAGTTGATTTTATTTAGCTATGATATTTTTAACCAGGAAATCAGCCATGGGGATTGGATTATCAACGGGAAAATGCGGTACTTCCTGATAAACCACGGTATCAGTAGCCATCGCCAGCAGTTCTTCTTCTAAACAAAGCGGGCTGTCGCAGGCTTCTTTGCGGAATACTTCGATTCTGCGTTTGCTTTCCCGCTTGTAGCCTTCGGTAAAGATAATATCAACTCCGTCAATGTGGGCAGCTACTTCCTCAAGTAATAATTCTTGATCCACTTTTTTGATCATGGCCATTTTGGCGGGCGAGGATATGCAAACAATATCTGCGCCTGCCTGCGCGTGGCGCCAGGTATCCTTGCCTGGTTTGTCAATATCAAAGCCATGTACATCATGTTTTATTGTGGCCACTTTATAGCCTCGCTGTTTAATTTCCCGAATCAATTTCTCTAAGTATGTAGTTTTACCGCAGTCAGAGCGGCCTACAATCGATATTATCGGAATCATGGCGCTGGTATTACCTCTTTTCTCTATTTATTTGGCAAATGATTACAATTTAATTATACGTGGATGATGAGCATTTGTGCAAGCAGTTGGTAGCGGTAAAAAGATGTTCTGACTTTGTGAAATTTTTTTCATAACTATGCAGGAATTTTTGGGAAAATATTGAATAATTGCAAAAAGGTCAACAACTTGCTTCTAAAATGCAATAATTCTATTCTGAACAGCTTAAAATGTTTACTCAAGTGCGAAAATTAATTTTATTGGGGGGAGAGTTTTGGAGAAAGTTTTAACAGTATGTCCGTATTGTGGGGCCGGTTGCCAAATGTATCTGCTGGTGGAAGGCAACCAAGTTGTGGGCGCTGAGCCGGCAAACGGACACATTAATGAAGGCGAGTTATGTCTGAAGGGTCACTACGGCTGGGATTTTTTAAACGATACCAAAATCCTGAGCAAACGCTTGACCAAGCCATTGATTAGAACCAGCAGAAGTGAAGAGTTTCATGAAGTGGAATGGGATGAAGCACTGGATTTTGTTGCCGATAAATTAATGTCAATTCGTGGCCAATACGGGCCGGATGCTATAATGGGTACTGGTTCGGCCCGTGGTATGGGCAACGAACCTAACTACCTTATGCAAAAATTTATGCGCGCAGTGATCGGTACCAATAATGTCGACCATTGCGCCCGGGTTTGACACGCTCCTTCCGTAGCCGGTCTGGCTACAACATTTGGCAGTGGCGCGATGACAAACTCGATACCGGAAATTGAAGACGCTACTTGTCTGTTTATTTTCGGCTACAATGGTGCGGATGCCCACCCGTTGGTTGCCCGCAGGATTGTCAAGGCGAAGGCAAAAGGCGCCAAAATTATTGTGGTGGATCCCCGTAAAACGGAGGCTGCCAGGATTGCCGACATATGGCTGCCGATCAAAAACGGCTCTAATATGGCTGCAGTAAACAGCTTTGCTAATTTTATCATAACCCGGGGCTTACAGAATAAAGCCTTTATCGATAATTATACGGAAGGCTATGAGGAATACAGGAAGACAGTTGAGAAATATACGCTCGAGTATGCACAGGCAATTACCGGATTAGATCCGCAGCTTGTGGCCCAGGCTTTGGAAATCTACGCCAAGTCTGAACGGTCCTTTATCTTATATGGAATGGGCGTTACCCAATATAACCAGGCAGTAGATGTTGTCAAAGGCTTAGGCTCGCTTTGCCTCCTGACAGGTCAGATAGCAAAGCCCAGTTCCGGCATAGGCCCGGTCCGTGGCCAAAATAATGTTCAGGGCGCCTGTGACATGGGCGCACTTCCCAATGTATTTCCGGGATACCAGACGGTTACTGACCCGGTTATACGCAAAAAATTCGCCGATGCCTGGGGTGTGGAAAGCCTGCCGGAAAAACCGGGCTATACACTGACAGATGTGCCGCACTGTGCTGAAGAAGGAAAACTAAAAGCCTTCTATATTATCGGAGAAGACCCGGTACAAAGCGATCCTGATGCGGCCGGCGTGAGAAAGGCCTTAAGTGAACTGGAACTGGTTGTTGTTCAAGATATATTTATGAATAAAACGGCGCTGCATGCGGACGTTATCCTGCCGGCTACCTCCTGGGGTGAGCATGGCGGGGTGTTCAGCGGGGCGGACCGCAGATTCCAACGCTTCCGCAAAGCAGTAGACGCTAAAGGTGACGTTAAAGACGACTGGGTAATTATTTGCGAATTGGCAAAACGATTCGGCTATGAAATGAAATATAAAGATACCGAGGAAATCTGGAATGAGATGATTGGTTTATGCCCGAGCTTTGCCGGCGCTACCTACGACAAGCTTGAGAAACTGGGCAGTATTCAATGGCCGTGCCGGACGGCGGAAGATACGGGGACGCCTTATTTGTTTAAAGGCAACGTATTTCAGACGCCCAGCAAGAAAGGGAATTTCTTCGCGGCGGAATGGCGGCCGCCTGTCGAACTGCCTGACGCCGAATATCCGCTGGTACTGTCTACCGTACGGGAAGTAGGGCATTACTCCTCCCGCACGATGACTGGCAACTGCTGGGGCTTGGCTAAATTGGCGGATGAACCCGGATTTCTCCAGATTACTCCGGAAGATGCCGAAAAACTTGGTATTCATGATGAAGAGCTTGTACGAGTAACCTCGCGACGCGGGTCGGTTATCACCAGAGCGCTGGTTACTGACCGGGTGCGGGCAGGTGTTGTATATATGACCTATCAATGGTGGGTCGGCGCTTGTAATGAATTAACTATTCATGTTGTTGACCCAATTTCCAAAACACCTGAGTACAAATATTGCGCGGTTAAGGTAGAAGCGATTAAAGACCAGCACAAGGCTGAGTTGGAGCTGACAGCCGCATACAATGATCTTAAGCGTAGGCTGGGAGCCGTCGTTAACTAGTAGGATTTGAGAATGAGCTGGACGTTTGTTTAAGATCTATGTTGCTTAATTTACTCTCGGCTGTAACTGGTTTGTCAAGTAGCAAGGAAGATTCTTTGGTAGATTTTTGGGCTGCCTGTTTTAACCGGCAGCAAGAAACTACGACAGAAGATTATTGTTTTGACTATTTGCTAATAATTCTCCCGGCGTTTAACATAAATAAAACTTTATGCTTAAAGGGGAGAATTTTAGATGGAAAAAGTATTGACAGTATGTCCATATTGCGGTTCTGGCTGCCAATTGTACTTATGTGTTGAAAACAACAAAGTTGTTGGGGCTGAACCGGCAAACGGACCTATCAATGAGGGCGAGTTATGCTTGAAAGGCCACTATGGCTGGGATTTTTTAAACGACACTAAGATTTTAAGCAAACGTCTTACCAAACCTATGCTTCGCTACAGTCGCAGTGAACCGCTGCGCGAAGTTGAATGGGAAGAAGCGCTTGACTATGTGGCGGACAGACTCAGGTCTATTCAAGAAAAGTATGGTCCTGACGCCATTATGGGCACCGGATCAGCCCGCGGAACAGGTAATGAGACCAACTATGTCATGCAAAAGTTTATGCGGGCCGTAATCGGGACCAACAATGTCGACCATTGCGCCCGTGTGTGCCACGGACCTTCTGTGGCCGGGCTGACAACAATTTTCGGCAGCGGGGCCATGTCCAATTCAATACCTGAGATTGAAGACGCTGATTGCCTGCTTATCTTTGGTTACAACGCAGCCGAGGCGCATCCCCTGGTGGCAAAACGGATTCTGCGGGCTAAGCAAAAAGGCGCCAAAATTATTGTTGTCGATCCGCGCAGGACAGAAGCAGCCCGGATTGCCGACCTATGGCTGCAACTAAATAATGGCTCCAATATGGCGCTGGTGAACAGTTTTGCTAACGTTATCTTAGACCGCGGCTGGCAAAATGATAATTTTATCAATAACTTCACCGAGGGATTTGCCGTATACCGGAAGATTATTGAGCGTTATACGCCGGCATATGCCCAGACAATCACCGGTATTGCACCCCAGTTAGTGGAAGAAGCCATGAAGATCTATACCCATTCTGCCAATTCGTTTATTCTGTGGGGGATGGGCGTAACTCAGTTTGGGCAGGCGGTCGATGTCGTCAAAGGTCTTGGCTCGCTATGTCTTCTAACCGGACAGATTGGCAAGCCGAGTTCCGGCGTTGGGCCTGTACGCGGACAAAACAATGTGCAAGGTGCCTGCGACATGGGAGCATTACCAAATGTTTTCCCCGGTTATCAACCGGTCACCGATGCTGCTAACCGCAAAAAGTTTGCCAAAGCCTGGGGCGTAGAGGACCTGCCGGACAAAATCGGTTTTACGATTACAGAGGTTCCACACGCTGTGGAGTCCGGCAAATTGAAGGCCTTTTACATCATTGGCGAAGATCCGGCGCAAAGTGATCCTGATTCCGGCCGGCTGAAAAAATCGCTTGCTAATTTGGATTTTGTAGTATTTCAGGACATTTTTATGAATAAAACGGCACTGCATGCGGATGTAATACTGCCGGCAACTGCCTGGGGAGAACATGGCGGCGTATTTAGCGGGGCTGACCGCCGGTTCCAGCGTTTCCGCAAAGCCGTTGACGCTAAAGGTGATGTTAAGGATGACTGGGTTATCATTGGCGAACTGGCAAAGCGGCTTGGCTATGAAATGCACTATCAGAATACGGAAGAGATCTGGAATGAGTTAATTAGCCTGTGCCCGGGCTATGCCGGAGCAACCTACGAAAAAATGGAACGGCAGGGTTCAGTGCAATGGCCTTGCCGGACGCCGGAAGATCCCGGTACACCGTACCTGTTTAAAAACAATATTTTTCAAACGACCAGCAAGAAGGGGATTTTCTTTGCGACAGAATGGCGTCCGCCGGCAGAAGTTCCAGATGCCGAATATCCGACAGTTCTCTGTACGGTTAGAGAGGTTGGGCACTACTCCTCGCGGACAATGACCGGCAACTGCTGGGCTTTGACTAAGCTCGCAGATGAGCCTGGCTATGTTCAGATCAGTGTTGAAGATGCGAACCTCCTTGGTATCGAAGACGAAGAGCTTATGCGGGTTAGTTCGCGGCGTGGTTCGGTTATGTCCCGGGCGAAAGTGACTGAACGGGTAAAACCGGGTACGGTATACATGACCTATCAGTGGTGGATTGGGGCTTGTAATGAATTAACGATTGACAATCTTGACCCTATTTCCAAAACACCGGAATATAAGTATTGTGCAGTTAAGCTGGAGGCCATCGAAGACCAGGCGGGTGCGGAACAACAGCTGATTACTTTATATGAGAATCTCAAACGAAAACTCGGTGCCGTAGTGTCTTAAATTTTACGGATAAGAAGCTAGGCTTCTTGAAGGAGAGGAAAGTATGGAGAAGTTAAGCCCGTTTGTTGTTGGGGACGGGGAAAAATGCATTGGCTGCAAAGCCTGTGAAGTTGCCTGTCATGTATCTCATAATGTCAATGGTATTACGGCCGGGAATATTGATACGCCAGTGTTCCCCAAACTCTTTGTCACCCGGGTGGATGAAGTGACTATGCCGGTGCAGTGCCACCATTGCGAGGATGCCCCGTGTGCGCAGGCTTGTCTGGAAAAGGCTATTTATTTTGACGGCGATAAAGTGTTGATTCATACAGAAAAATGTAAAGGCTGTAAAGACTGTCTTGTGGCCTGTCCGTTTGGAGCGGTGGAACTTGTGCCGCTTTTTGCCGACGGCCGGGAAGTTATCCAAACAAACTTAGGCAAGCCGCTGATGTATGGCAACAAATGCGACTTATGCCACACACGGGGAAGCGGACCCATTTGCGTGGAGGTCTGTCCGGAAAAGGCGCTGCGGCTGGTGGAGCCGCATAAGGAAAAAAAAGAGAAAAATAGAAAAGCAGTTGCCACAATTGCTGGCATGTTTAAAAAATAGGAGGTGAGTCATATGCAATATACAATTGAAATTGATCAGGAGTTGTGTACCGGCTGCCGGCGGTGTAGTGATGTATGTCCCGTTGGCGCAATTGACGGACCGGAAGGTATGGCGGTTGACATCAACTATGACAAGTGCTGCTTTTGTGGTCAATGCGTCCAGGTTTGCAGCGCTTACCAGGAATATAAATCGGAAACGTCTGCTCCCCGGGAAGCAAAGCTAACAGACCGCGGTTTACTGGAAAGTGTTAAGGAGCCACTGTTTGCTGCCCATAATATGGGGCATGCCAAGAAGGTATGGGAGGCGCTTAAAAATCCCGCTGTGGTCACTATGGTTCAGTGCGCGCCGGCCGTCAGGGTTGGTTTGGCCGAAGATTTCGGCATGGATTCAGGCGAACTGGTCGATGGTAAAATGGTTACAGCTCTAAGAAAGCTTGGCTTTAACCGCGTGTATGATACCAACTTTACTGCCGACCTGACAATCATGGAAGAAGGCAGTGAACTCATTAAACGAATTCAGGACAATGGTGTTTTGCCTATGTTCACTTCCTGCTGTCCGGCGTGGGTTAAATTTGTAGAACAGGAGCACTATGATCTTCAGGCCAATTTGTCTACCTGCAAATCCCCGCAGCAAATGGCCGGTGCACTCTTTAAGACCTATGGCGCCCAGGTTGACAAGACGGATCCTAAGAAAATCGTCAGTGTATCGGTTATGCCGTGCACAGCAAAAAAATTCGAAGCTTCGCGGCCGGAAATGACTGCAAGCGGCAGCCCGGACGTTGATCTTGTACTGACAACCAGAGAACTGGCCAATCTGATCAAGCATGCCGGTATTGATTTTAGAAATCTCGAACCAGGACAGCCTGACTCTGTACTGGGGGCCTATACCGGCGCCGGGCATATCTTCGGTGTTACCGGCGGCGTTATGGAAGCCGCTCTGCGTACCGGGTATGAATTAATTACCGGCAAGGCGCTTGATGATATAAATATTGTGAATGTGCGCCACAGTGAGGGCATAAAACGGGCTACTATTCAGGTTGGCGACCTGACTGTTAAAGTAGTTGTTGTTGCCGGTTTGGCTAATGCTGCGCCAATCCTGGAAGAAATTAAAAATGGTACTGCCGATTTTCATTTTGTCGAGGTTATGGCTTGTCCGCAAGGCTGTATCAGTGGCGGCGGACAACCTAAAGTTTTATTGGAAAATAAGCGCAAAGATGTATATGCCAGCCGTATGGCGTCCATGTATAAGCATGACAAGGAACTGCCGCTCAGAAAATCACATGATAACCCTGAGGTAAACAAACTGTATAAAGACTTTTTAGGTAAACCGCTGGGACATAAGTCGCATGAATTACTGCATACTCATTACATAAGGAGGGGATAACAAATGATGAATACCGCCTTTGTGATAGGCAATCCTGACCTGTGTATTGGCTGCCGTACTTGTGAGATTGCCTGTGTGTTAGCCCACACAGAAAAAAAACTGGGCACGGAAGAAATTAAGGAGGTACCGTTCGTTCCCCGCCTTACGGTGGTGAAAACCGAGGATATCAGTGTCCCCATACAGTGCCGTCAATGTGAAGACGCGCCTTGCGCCGAAGCCTGCCCGGAAAAAGCTATTGTACAGCGCGCCCAAACCATTTATGTGTTAGCTAATAAATGTGTAGGCTGCAAAAACTGTATCATGGCCTGTCCGATTGGGGCCGTGTATCTGACAAGGGTAGAGGAAAATCCCTGCCAAAAGACGGCCTATAAGTGTGATTTATGTATTGACGTAGAGGATGGGCCGCAATGTGTAAAAAAATGCCCGACCAAGGCATTATCGGTAATCCTGCCGGAAGCCATTAAAGCGAGTATAAAGGAAAGACGTGCCAACACGGTTAGAAATGCATAGCGTATTGTTGCCGGATTAAGCCTGGAAGCAAAGAAGAAAGCTGCGCCTCTGGGGAGTGACGCAGCTTTCTTAACGTAGTTTAATTATTGATTGGCGGCCAGCTTTTCGATCTTAACAGCACAAACCTTATATTCATAAGTCTTCGTTGTTTTGTCCAGGTTACTGCTGGTAAGTTCATTGGTCGGGGTAGCGAGATAATGGAAGGACATCCAGACAACTCCCGGCGGCACACGGTCTGTTACCCACGCTTTGGTCTGGACTTTGCCGCGGCGTGAGGCTACGCTGATAATTTCCTGATCCTGAATATCGAGCCGCTTGGCATCAACGGGATGAACCATAGCCTGCTCTTCGGAACGGAAGGAAGTAAGTGTTTTTGAATAACCAGGAGTAGTGATATTGTAATGGTAGAGTATCCGGCCGGTGCTTAGCAGGAACGGATACTCGGCATCCGGTTCTTCACCGGGCGGCTGATGCTCGATAGGCATAAAACGGGCAATACCGCAAGTAAATTTGCCTTTATCATGCAAGTATTGGGTGCCGGGATGGTTTTTGTCGGGAACCGGCCATTGCAGACCGCTTTCTTCAAGGCGATCAAAGGAGATACCTGCAAAAATAGGGCTAAGTGAGGCAATTTCATCCATAATCTCACTTGGATGATTATAGGACATCGGGTACCCCAGTCTGCTGGACAGTTCCGCCAGAATTTTCCAGTCGGGACGACTGTTGCCGATCGGGGATATAGCTTGCCGTACCCGTTGCACGCGGCGTTCCGTATTGGTAAAGGTGCCGTCTTTTTCGGCGAAGGAAGCCCCTGGCAGCACGACATCGGCTAATTTAGCCGTTTCGGTCAGGAATAGATTCTGGACAACAAGAAAATCCAGATGTTTAAGTGCTTTGCGCACATGATTGGCATCGCCGTCGGTCAGCACCGGATCTTCACCCATGATATACATGGCTTTCAATTCGCCGCTAATGGCTTTGTCGAACATATCGGGTATCATAAGTCCTACTTTACCGGACAGCTTTACGCCCCATGCCTTTTCAAATTTATCTTGAACCATCGGGAAATCGACTTTTTGGTAGCCTGGGTATACATTGGGCAGTGCTCCCATGTCGCAGGCTCCCTGCACGTTGTTTTGACCGCGCATCGGATTCAGACCTGCATTGGGTTTGCCAATGTTACCAGTCATTAAGGTAAGATTGGCCAAGCTCATAACATTATCTGTACCGCATACGTGTTCGGTAATCCCCAACGTGTAAAAAATCTGAGCCCGTTCAGCAGTACCATAAATTTCAGCGGCCTGCCGCAGCAGGTGTTCCGGTACGCCGGTAATATTTTCAACATATTCGGGGGTATATTTTTCCACAATCTCCGCAACTTGGTCAAAGCCGCTGGTGCATTCGTCAATAAAGCTCTTATCATGCCAGCCGGATTTGAGAATAATGTGCATAAGACCATTGATTAACGCGATATCCGTACCGGGCTTCAGGCGCAGCCACACATGCGCTTTGCCGGCCAGTTCGGTTTTACGCGGATCAGCTACCACAAGCTTGGCGCCATTGCGGAGAGCCTGGCGCATTTTTGCACCAATAACAGGATGGGCTTCTGTTGGATTGGCCCCAATAACAAACAGGACTTTACTATGAGGAATTTCATTAATAGAGTTAGTCATTGCCCCGGAACCGAATGAAGTAGCCAGACCGGCTACGGTAGGAGCGTGTCAGGTACGTGCGCAGTGATCAATATTATTGGTGCCGATCACTGCGCGCATAAATTTTTGCATTAGATAGTTATCTTCATTGACGCAACGGGCAGAACTAAGCGCTGCAAATGCGTCGGAGCCATGGGAGGCTTTTATTTCGCCAAACTTGCTGGCAATTAAGTCAAATGCTTCATCCCAGCTTGCTTCCACAAACTCGCCGTCTTTTTTGATGAGTGGAGTAGTCAGGCGCTCAGGGCTGTGAATATAATCAATGCCAAAACGTCCTTTTACACAGGTGAGACGACCATTTACCGGACTGGTTAAATTTGAGGTTACCCCAATTACTTTGTCGTCTTTGACGTTGAGGTCGAAATTACAGCCTACGCCGCAGAACGGGCAGGTTGTTTTAACTTTTTTATCAGGTAAGCCGGCATGGCGCATCGGCTTTTCCGTTAAAGCGCCTACCGGACAAGCCGATACACAGGTCCCGCAGAATAAGCAAGTGGACGAATCAACCAACGCTTCATCAAAGGCCGGAGCAACTTTGGTATCAAAACCCCGGTTTGTCCATTCCATGGTGTCGCAGCATTGAATTTCACGGCATACCCGGACACAGCGGCCACATAAAATGCATTTGTTGTTATCTCTGACAATAAATGGATTACTGTCATCGATGGCATATTTGCGCTGTTCACCGTGAAAACGGATTTCGCGTATGCCCAGAGTACTGGCGAGAGTTTGCAGCTCGCAATCTAGATTGCGCTGACAGGAAAGGCAATCTTGCGGATGGTTGGCTAGCAAAAGCTCAACAACACTTTTGCGGGCTTCCCGGATGACTGCCGAATTAGTGCGGACTATCAGTCCTTCTGTTGCCGGATAGGTACAGGCGGTAACCAGTCCTCTGGCGCCTTCGACTTCAACAACACAGACCCGGCACGCACCTTCGGGGGTTAGATCAGCAAGGTGGCACAATGTGGGAATACTGATTCCAGCCTTACTGGCTGCCTCAAGTACTGTACTTCCCTCAGCGGCTTCAATGATTTGACCGTCAATTGTTAGTCTGATCATTTCCTGGATTCACACTCCTTGTAGTAAATAATGATCTGAATACCTATATTGATATTCAATATGGTATTGCATGTAAGTTGGATTTGTATTTTAAATGATCGCTAAATTTTTATTTGCAAAAAAATTGCGATTTTTTACGGGACTGCAACAGAAAACTGCTGCTTGCTAGGAATAATATATTTTTTCTGACAGGAAGCCGGACAAAGCTTGACTTTCTTTTTACTGCGCATATTACCTCGTGTAATTTCTAAAATGCTTATTTACTGCAAGCTGCGTCCTTTTGCAGTGCGGCTGATTTGGCAGCGTTAGCATTGCGTAAATAACAGTACCAGTAGTAGGAGCCGACAAACAGCGCGCCACCGACAATATTGCCTAAGGTCACAGGTACTAAATTGCCAATGATTACCGACTCAAGATTTAACGCATCCAGTTTAACGCCCAATTTGCTGGCTTCAGCCAGAGCAGGTACCGACTTGGCTAATAAGCCGGCAGACAGATAATACATGTTGGCGATGCTATGTTCAAAGTTACTGGTAACAAACAGCATGATGGGAAAGAAAATGCCCCAAACCTTACCAACAATGTCTTTGGCCGAATAAGCCATCCAAACGGCCAGACAAACAAGCCAGTTACACATAATGCCACGGATAAAGGCCTCGTAGAAAGTCAGACTTACTTTTCCCAGCGCAATTTTAATAACATAGGCTCCGTGCAGTGAATTGTTAAGAGACCATAGATTGGATGCATACATGAAATAGACGATTAGCAAAGAACCAATCAGGTTTCCGCAATAGACCCAAAACCAGTTTTGCAGCATAGCGGCGACACTGACGCGTCTTTCCAGAACGCCAATGGTAATTAATACGTTACCAGTAAACAGTTCCGCGCCGCAGATAATTACCATCATTAGTCCTGTGGCAAATATGGCCCCGCTTAAAAAGCGGCCTAACCCAACGAGGGGTATGTCATGCGTAGCCATAGTGGAGCCCTCGGCACCGAACGCAATGTACGCACCGGCCAGCACTCCCAGCAATAACATCTTAGTTATGTCCATACTGGATTTTACACAGCCAATATCTAGTGTGTTTTGGGTAATTTCCTTAGGGGTACAGTAATTACTCATGATACATTCCTCCTTGAAAAAATTCGACGTAACCCTGTTTTTCCCTCCTTATTAGAGTTTGGTATAATAGTTTACTAAGTATATTGTAAAAACTGACCCAAAGAAGTGCTAACGCATTATTCTGAATGGCAAGAATATTATGCCGAAATGACTTGGATAATGCATGGTTGTTATAGCATGGTGTTGGTGAAATAAATCACGGTCCTGATGAATTGGATTGCTATACAGTGTAGCTGGTGAGGACAATGCAGTACAGTAAACTGCTGAAATCTTGACTTTGGTGGTTTTATCTATTACAATTATTCCAAATGTCTATTTACGAGATGGAGCGCTGGTTGAATTGAATAACTTGCAGGAGAGTCCCGGGCGGCGGAATACGATTACTCCGTTTATTCTGTCTGGCGGAAAAAGCCGGCGTATGGGTACCAACAAATCTTTTGTGCGCTTGGGTGATAAGCCTCTAATCGAGATTGTAGTGGAAAAGACGGCGGTAGCTTTTGCTGCGCGGCCTGTTATTATTACCAATCATCCTGGTGACTATGCGTATTTAGGCTGTGATATGATTGGCGATATTGTTAAAGATAAAGGTCCGCTTGGTGGAATACATTCCGGCTTGATCCACTCGCCAACTCCTTACATATTTGTTTTTGCCTGTGATATGCCGTTTATAGAAAAAAACTTTATTTACTATATGATGAACCGGTTGACTCAGGAAGACATTCTGATTCCTCATAATGGCGAAAGTGTGGAGCCTTTGCACGCCATCTATTCCAGGAACTGTTTGCCGGCTATTGAGGAACATCTGCATGAGGATCACCGTTGTGTACAGTCTTTTTTTAAAGATGTAAATGTTGCTTATGTCAGTCAGTCGGAAATGACCGAACTTAAATTATCTGATTTCTACTTTCTCAATTTAAACACGCTCGAAGATTTGGCCAAGGCTGAAAGCTATTTTAAAAGGTCCAACTAATGCTCCAAATCTTGACATCAGCTGTATCGATAGGTATAATGAAGCCACAATTATATATGCGAATAGTGAAGAATGGAAGAGTATGCTGTCGCATCTGTTTAGAGAGGGAGCCCTTGGCTGCAAGGCTTCTCAGAGCGTGAGCTGAAGGTCATCCAGGAGCTGCCCCGCTGAACTATAAGTAGGCGCGGCCGGTATGCCCCCGTTACGGCAACTGAGTGTCCGGCATGTATTATGCCGGAAAGCAAGGTGGTACCGCGGAAGTTAAGCCCTTTCGTCCTTATATGGACGAAAGGGCTTTATATATTACAGTGTAGCCAAGGAGGATTTATGGAACAAGAACAGACGAACAATATTTCAACAGTATATGACCCGCAGGCAGTCGAGGCCAAATGGTATAAATTCTGGGAGGACAACAGACTGTTTCATGCGAAGGTTGAGCAGGATAAAAAGCCGTTCAGCATTGTTATTCCGCCACCCAATGTTACCGGTCAGTTACATATGGGACATGCGCTTGACAACACGTTACAGGATATTCTTATTCGCTTTAAGCGTATGCAGGGCTATGATACACTTTGGATGCCTGGTACTGACCACGCCGGTATTGCCACGCAAATCAAAGTGGAAGAGGTGCTGGCGCAGGAAGGAAAAACCCGCTATGATCTGGGGCGTGAAACCTTCATTGACAGAGTATGGGACTGGAAAGCACAGTATGGCAACCGGATTATTAATCAGTTAAAACGTCTTGGTGCGTCCTGTGACTGGGAGCGCGAACGCTTTACCATGGATGAAGGCTGCTCACAGGCTGTGCGGGAAGTATTTGTGAGCCTGTATGAGCAAGGCCTTATTTATCAGGGCAACCGGATTACCAACTGGTGTCCGCGCTGTAATACGGCTCTTAGTGATATTGAAGTAGAGCACGAAGAAAAACCGGGTAATTTGTTTCATGTCCGCTATCCTGTGGAGGGAATGGCGGATGAATATGTAACTGTTGCCACTACACGGCCTGAAACTATCTTAGGCGATAGCGGCGTGGCTGTTCATCCGGAAGATGCCCGCTATAAGCATTTAATCGGGAAATTCTTGATTTTGCCGCTGATAGGACGTCGATTGCCGGTTGTGGCCGATGAATATGTTGATCCGTCATTCGGAACAGGGGCTGTTAAAGTAACGCCGGCACACGATCCCAATGACTTTGATATGGGGCAGAGACATCAGCTTGCTGAAATTGTTATCATGAATCCGGATGGAACCATGGCAGCCGATACTGGCAAGTATGCCGGTCTTGATCGTTATGAGTGCCGCAAGATATTGGTTAACGACTTAAAAGATCAGGGATACTTGGTCAAAATTGACGAACATACTCATTCTGTAGGCCATTGCCAACGCTGCAATACCACTGTTGAGCCACTGGTATCCAAGCAATGGTTTGTCAAAATGGAGCCCTTGGCCAAACCGGCGATAGAAGCGGTTACTTCCGGCGAAATCCAGTTCGTGCCTGAACGGTTTACAAAAATATATACCAATTGGCTGGACAATATCCGTGATTGGTGTATTTCACGCCAGATTTGGTGGGGTCACCGGATTCCTGCCTGGTATTGCCAGTGCGGGGAAGTTACCGTATCCCGGGAAGCGGTTATCGCCTGTCCCAAGTGTGGCGGCCATGTCGAACAGGATCCGGATGTGCTGGACACCTGGTTTAGTTCGGGACTGTGGCCGTTCTCGACCATGGGCTGGCCTCAGGAGACTGAAGAACTAAAACAATTTTACCCGACCAGTGTATTGGTTACCGGTTATGACATCATATTTTTCTGGGTAGCCCGGATGATTATGATGGGCCTTAAATTCCAGGGAGAAATCCCTTTCCGCCATGTATTTATTCATGGCCTGGTACGTGACAGTCAAGGTCGGAAAATGAGCAAGTCACTCGGTAATGGCATCGACCCGCTGGAGGTAATTGAAAAATACGGCGCTGATACACTGCGGTTCATGCTGGTGACAGGCAACACGCCCGGTAACGATATGCGCTTTTACTGGGAAAGGGTGGAATCCAGCCGGAATTTTGCCAATAAGATTTGGAATGCCTCCCGGTTTGTGCTTATGAATCTGGAAGGGTTCGACCCGGCGTTCACGCCGGACGAAAAAGCGTTTACCCTGGCAGACCGTTGGATATTGAGCCGCTACAATCAGACAATAGCCGAGGTTACCCGTAACCTGGAACGGTTTGAACTGGGCGAAGCCGCCCGTATGGTCTACGAGTTTATCTGGGATGAATTTTGCGATTGGTATATTGAACTGGCCAAAGGACGTCTTTATAATAAGACTGATGCTGAAAGCCGAAAAGTGGCTCAGTTTGTGCTGCGGCATGTTCTCGGTAACACGCTCAAGCTGCTGCATCCGTTTATGCCGTTTATAACCGAGGCCATCTGGCAAAGTCTGCCGCATGAAGGAATAAGCATAATGACTGCAGGCTGGCCGGCAGAGGATAATAAGTTAGCCAACCCGGACGATGAACAGCTAATGGCCGTGATTATGGAAGTAATCAAGGCGGTTCGCAATATGCGGGCTGAAGTTAATGTGCCGCCAGGCAAGAAGAGTGAGGTTATCCTTAAGATTGCCGCTAATGATCTTAAAGTACAACTGGAAGCCAATGCCGGCTATATCAAGACTTTGGCCGCGGCCGAACCCATAACCATACTTGCCGGTGCGGCAGATACTCCGGAGAATGCTATGACAGCCGTAGCCAGTGGCGTGGAGATTTACCTGCCTCTCAAGGGACTAATTGATGTCGAGAAAGAATCAGCCCGCCTGAATAAAGAGATGGATAATCTGGATAAAGAGCTTGCCCGGATTGCCGGCAAACTCAACAACCCGGGTTTTACCGCCAAAGCGCCTGCTGATGTTATTGAGAAGGAAAAAGCCAAACAAACCGAGTATTTAGAAAAGCAAGCCACTATCAAGGAGCGTCTGGTATATTTGGCAGGTTTGTAAAAAAATACGGAGGTGCAGCATATGACTTATGAACAAACATTAGCATACCTCGAAAATTTGAGTAAGTTCGGTATCAACCTTGGCATGGCCCGGATTGAGCGGCTGCTTGAGCTTATGCAACATCCGGAGCGACGTTTTAAAACCATCCATGTAACCGGTACAAATGGCAAGGGATCAACAACTGCTATGCTAGCGGCTATTCTGGCAGCCAGCGGTATAAAAACAGGCATGTATACCTCGCCTCATCTTGTCGACTATCCGGAACGGATGATAGTTAACGGTCAGGAAATAACGCAAGAGGCATTTGCCCAGGCAATCGATTATACCAGCAAGTTTGTTGACCAGATGCTGGCGGACGGTTTTGAGCAACCGACAGAGTTTGAGGTAATTACTGCTGCCGCTTTCTATTACTTTGCGGCTGTGGGAGTAGAATATGCTGTCATTGAGGTAGGTTTGGGCGGTTTGCTGGACTCTACGAACGTTATCATTCCGGAAATTTCCGCAATAACCAATGTTACTTTGGAGCATACCGATCGCTGTGGTTCTACCATTGCCGAAATTGCCCGCCATAAGGCCGGCATCATCAAAGCTGGCGTTCCGGTTGTTACGGCTGCCCAAGGCGAGGCGCTGGCGATTATTAAAGAGACTGCGGCCAGTAAAAATGCACAGGTTTATGCTAAAGAAGAACATTTTTTCAGTCAGTTTAAAGGTCTTGCCCAGGGGCAGCAACAGATTTTAGTGGATGCCGGCGAGTTGGGTAAAGTAGAAGCCGCCCTCAATCTAATTGGTTTTCATCAATTAGAGAACAGTGCGGTCGCTGTAACTGCTGCACTTATTTTGGGTAAGAAAGACAGCCGTATTACAGAGCTGGCAATTGGCAAAGCTCTGGCTGAAGTCTGCTGGCCGGGCAGGTTTGAAATAGTCCCGGGAGAACCGGTTATTATTATTGACGGGGCTCATAATCCTGATGGCGCCAGGGTACTTCGACAAAACCTCGACCAGGTATTTCCCGGGAAAGATATAACCTTTGCCTTAGGTATTTTACGCGACAAGGACGTGTCAGGAATTATTCGCGCCCTTATCCGTCAGACCGATACCGTTGTTACTGTCCAGCCACTTTCTTACCGGGCGGCAACGCCGGAGGAAGTTGCCCGGGAAATTCAGGCGCGGCGTGTGGAGGCGGCTGCCACAATCGGCAGCGGGATAGAGCGGGCGAAAGAACTGGCCGGTGCTGACGGCATTGTCTGTGTGGCAGGATCGTTGTATTTAATTGGTGAAGCCCGGCAGATTATCCTGAATAAGTAGACAAATTAACTATAATTGTATATAATAAATACTGGCGCTTGGAGCATAATGCAAGCGCCAGTAATATTTTTGCTTTTTTGAAGTAAAATAGCATAGCATTTAAACATAATATTTTATAAAACCAGCAATATATGAAACCAATAAAGATTTTGAACTGAACAGGTTATCAGGTACGCTTTTACTAACACCCTGCCGGTAAAGCTTTAGTGGATACTATATTGCAAAATACCGAAAATTTTAAACCGTAGGTGAAGACGTGCATATTGCGTATTCGTTCAACAGCCAAATCCAATACCGGCTTGACTATTTAATCGAGCACTGCATTTTAGCGGTTGCATTTTTTTTACCGCTTTCGCTGGATGTTGCGACACTGTTTTTGGGAGCGGGAACTATACTGTGGGTCGGGAAAATGTTTGTGACCAAAAAACTATTGCTAAGACGAACTCCGTTTGATGCAATTATCGGACTTTTAGTTATCTTGTCGGCGGCGTCAATTGCCGGTTCGCCCGACAGAGATTTTAGTTTTTATAATTATTATCACTTAATGGGGCGCTACATATTAATTTATTATCTGGTAATCAACAATTTGACATCACTTTATCAACTGAAACGCCTGGTTTGGTCTGTCCTGACTTCGGCAATCTTCGTAACCTTGTACGGCTTTTATCAATATATTCATGGTGTGGATATATCTGCGTTTCAGTGGGTGGACGGGGAACAGTTTCCGGAGCTTAAGGTGCGGGTTTTCTCCACCTTGCAAAACCCTAATTTGTTAGCAGGTTTCCTGGTTGTTGTAATGTCTTTGGCTGTTGGTCTTGGCCTGCATACCGAAAGTACCAGGGGTAAACTATTGTTGCTTGCGCTTGTGGCAACCCTGGGTACATGCCTGGTGCTTACCTATTCCCGGGGCGCCTGGCTGAGTATTGTCGCAGTTACTGCCATTTGCGGGCATTTGTATAATCGCAAGATTTTATGGTTTTTTCTGGTGATTCCTTTAGTGCTGCTGTTTTGTCAGGATGCCGTCATGGAACGGCTGGTATCCATTCTTAATCCGACCGATACTTCCTCCACCCTCAGGATTGCACTTTGGGAAAGCACAATCGCTATGATCCTGGATAAGCCGCTATTGGGAATCGGCTGGGGCGCTTACTGGATGGTGTATCCGGAGTACGACTTTTTTCTGAATAACCCTGCGGCTACCATTGTTCATGCACATAATATGTATCTGCATATCGCGGCGGAGATCGGAGTCCCCGGACTTTTAGTCTTTCTGGGCATCATCTACGGACATACGCGGAAGGCTATGGATGTTTTAAACCGAACAAAAAACCGCTGGGTAGCCGGAATTATGCTGGGAGTTGTGGCTGCTGTTCTGGGGCTTGCCGTCAACGGCTTTACCGATTATGTCATGTTTAATGTTCAGATGTCGATGTTATTCTGGCTTTTAAACGCCGTAGTTATTGCAGTATGGAAAAATTATAGCTATTATAGTTAGCATGCGTCTTAACGGCATAAATGCTGGTGCTTAATCGCGAGTTTATATACAAAGAAAAAGTGCGGAATCCTGCAATGTTATGTAATTTCTGGTAAAATCTTAAATTTATTTACAATTGCAAAGAAGGATTTACGGTAAGCAAGGCGAATATATCAGAAATATTAGACCATTCTTGCTTCATTAAGGGGTTAATTCCCCTTAAATTTTTTGCACACAATTTTGTGAAATTTCGCACAAACTTAATTTGATGCAGGGGGTGCCGATTTGAAACTGGCTCAAATCAGAAAATTACTGGATGCCGAGGTACTCTCAGGAATGGAATGGCTTGACCGGGAAGTGAAAAGCGCTTGTGGCTCTGATCTCATGAGCGATGTCCTGGCCTTTACAAACGAGCAGGCGCTGTTGTTAACCGGTCTGACTAATATCCAGGTAATTCGCACCGCAGAAATGAGCGACCTGGCTGGAATCATGTTTGTGCGAGGTAAGCGTCCGGGTCCGGAGGTAATTGCAATGGCTAAAGAAATGGGAATCCCATTGCTTTTAACCGAGCGGCAAATGTACGAGGCATGCGGCATTTTGTACAGAGATGGGTTGGCGGGATGCTCGCCAAAGGAGGAAACCCTTTGCTGTCAAATCAAGGAATAGTATTGGATTTTATCTTGGAAGGTGCCAATTTTAACAGTGCGGGTGAAGCGTCGAGTAAAATTAAGCGCACTCTGCAGCAGCTTGGTGTGCGGCCTGACATAATCAGGCGTATCGCCATAAGCACCTATGAAGCCGAAATGAACGTAATTATTCATGCGTATCGCGGCATGCTTAAGGCTGAAATCTACTCTGACCGGACCAAAATTATTGTTGATGACGAAGGTCCGGGAATTCCCAATGTTGAACTCGCAATGAAGGAAGGCTATTCGACTGCACCTGACCACATCCGGGAGATGGGGTTTGGCGCCGGCATGGGTTTGCCGAATATGGTGCGTTGCACTGATCAATTTGACATTAAAACTAAGACCGGTATTGGCACAAAACTCAGTATGACTATTTACCACTAGTGCCTTGGCCGGATTAGATATTAGGTTTCGATGGTGTAGTTTTTTCGCAATGCCAGGCTAAGGAGCCGCACATTATCTAAGGCACTAGGCATAAAGTGTAAGATAGATGTTGTAGATTGAGTGGTGAAAGTGATGGAAGAAGAACGGTATCACTCGGTGCGTTTATTGCCGGAGCGATGTCAGGGATGTGTGAACTGTACAAAGCGGTGTCCGACAGAAGCTATACGGATTCGTGGCGGTAAGGCACAAATTACGTCTTCCCGGTGCATTGACTGCGGTGAATGTATCCGCCACTGTCCAGGCCACGCTAAATCGGCTGTGACTGATGAACTTGATGATTTAAAAAAATATAAGCACAACATTGCGCTACCGGCGCCATCGCTATATGGACAATTTAATGTAGACATTCCTGTCAGAGCTATTTTATCCGGCTTGCTAAAGCTGGGCTTTGATGAAGTTTTTGAAGTAGCTCACGGCGCTGAGATTGTTTCACTGGCAATTAGAGATTATCTTAAGCGCCCTAATATTGTTCGCCCGGCTATTTCTTCGGCATGTCCGGCTGTTGTCCGGCTGATTCAGGTTAAATTTCCTGAATTAATTGACCACCTGGTACCTTTTGATGCTCCTGTTGAAGTGGCTGCCAGGCTGGCGAGGGCTGAAGCGGAAAGCCTGCATGGCCTTAACCCTGAGGAAATCGGCATTTGGTTTATTACACCTTGCCCGGCAAAGATGACAGCTGTAAACCAGCCGCTGGGGACAGACAAATCCAGCATAACCGGTGCAATTGCCATTAGTAAGATCTACCCGGACCTGTTTAAAGTGGTGACGGCAGAAGTACAGGATGCCCGCCGCCAGGCTTCCTGGGTAGGTGTTGGCTGGGCTGTGCCCGGCGGGGAAACGTCGGCGGTCGGTGTTTCCAATATACTGGTGGTGCATGATATCCATCATGTTATCAATGTATTGGAACAAATTGCTCTGGGTAAGCTCAAAGGGGTGGATTATGTCGAAGTACTGGCCTGCGCCGGCGGTTGCATCGGCGGTGCGCTCACTGTTGAAAACCGGTATGTTGCTGAACATCGCATGAAACAACGCATTGAGAAGAAAAAGATACTTGATCCTATGCTAGGCAGATTACCCAGGACTGATTATTCCGAGTTTGAATTAGGCATTGCCGGACGGCGGGCTATAGAGCCAAAGCCGGCGCTTCGTTTGGATCCCGATATAACCAAGGCCATGTCCAAAATTGAGATGATGGATGTTACACTGAAAAATTTACCAGGACTTGATTGTGGTTCGTGCGGTTCCCCGAACTGTAAGGCTTTGGCTGAAGATATTGCCCAGGGGCGGGCCAGTATGACTGACTGCTTATTTATCTTACGCAAAAAGGTGCGGGATTTGGCTTACGAAATGGTAAATCTTGCTGATAAGCTGCCGCCGCCGCTTGATAAAGAGCAAGATAAATAATTTCATATAAAATCATAATGGGAGGAGTATATGTGACTGTTCAAGAGTTAGTGAATACATTGCCTCTAAAAGTAGTATCAGGTCAAGCCAGCCTGGGTAAAGAGATCAGTGGTGGTTATGCTTCCGATTTGCTAAGCAATGTGATGGGACAGGCGCGTGCCGGTAACATATGGGTGACCATGCAGGGACATCAGAATATTGTGGCGGTGGCCTCGCTGGCCGGATTGTCAGCCGTAATCATCGCCGGAAGTGTTGAACCTGAAAAAGATGCCGTTCGCAAAGCCGGAACTGAGGAAATTGTTGTTCTGACCACCAGCCTTACATCTTTTGAGGTAGTTGGCCGCTTATACCAGCTAGGTATAAAAGGGGAATGATGCGTCAGTTTGTGGCAGACTTGCATGTGCACACATTATTATCACCCTGTGCAGCTATCGAAATGACTCCCCGAAATATTGTCTGGCATGCCGTGCAGCATAAAGTCGATATAATTGCCATAACTGACCACAACGCCTGCGATAATGTTACTGCTGCCTTAGAAGCGGCCAAAGGTACTGACGTCACCGTATTGCTTGGAATGGAAGTTGAAAGTAAAGAGGAAGCTCATCTTATTGTTCTATTTGAAAAGATGCGGCAACTGAATGCCTGGGAGAAATTTATCCAGGAGCACATGTCCGGCCGTCTCAATGATGCTGAGCGGTTTGGCGCTCAATTTATTGTTGATGCCGATGACAACTTCGTCGCAGAAAAAAACGAACTTTTACTTGCCTCATTAACTGCCGGAGTGGCGGAAATATCTGCGGCTGTTAAGCGCCTTGACGGGATATGCATTGCCAGTCATGTAGACCGCCCGACCTACAGTATTATTTCGCAGCTTGGCTTTATCCCGCCTGATGTTGATTTGGCGGCAGTGGAGGTATCACGGCATATGCCTGTAGAGGATGCTGTACAACGTATTCCCGCTATTGGCAGCTTGCCTGTAATAACAGCCTCGGATGCCCATGTAATGGAAGACTTTGTCTACGGACCCAAAACAGTTTTTTACCTTGAACAACCTACACTAGGGGAAATCCGGCAGGCATTATTAGCACAAAACATGCGAAAGGTGGTGGTTTGACCACTATTAACTATAACGTTACCAGAATATGTGATTTTTTTTCATAAGGAGGAAGTTAACATGAACAGCGACAAGGAAACGAAATGCTGCTGCTGTGGTGGCGGTGAAGTCAACAAGCTGGCTCTGGACCGACTGGACGAAATTCTGGTCAAATACCAGGGTGTAAAAGGAGCTCTTATCCCGGTACTGCAGGAAGCGCAAAATGCTTATGGCTATCTGCCACGGGAAGTTATCCAGTGTATTGCTGAAAAGATGGCCATCCCCGTTAGCCAAATTTATGGAGTGGTAACTTTTTACGCCCAATTCCATCTCAATCCCCGCGGCAAAAACATTATCCGTGTTTGCCAAGGCACTGCCTGCCATGTGCGCGGTGCGAAAGGCATCCTCAAAGCATTGGAAGACAATTTGCAGGTTAAGGCTGGCGGCACTACTCCGGATCTGAAATTCACTTTGGAAACAGTGGCCTGTATTGGTGCCTGTGGCTTGGCTCCGGTACTGATGGTCAATGACGATACCCATGGTCGTCTGACTCCCGACATTATTACCGAGTTATTGGCAAAATACGCCTAAATTTAGACAATGCGTGAAATATCTCTTCATATACTTGACCTGGTTCAGAATTCAATTGAAGCCGGAGCGACGCAAGTTGAATTAACAATCGTTGAAGATTTAGTAAAAGATAGCATGGTTATTAGGCTTTCTGATAACGGGCGAGGTATGAATGAAAAGCTTCGCCAACTTGTGATTGACCCTTTTATTACTACCCGGACCACGCGGCGTATTGGCCTGGGATTGCCGCTGATGGACATGTCTACTAAACGCTGCGGCGGGTATTTGCGAATTGATTCGACGCCTGGCAAGGGTACTGTGGTTGAGGCAATGTATCAGCACAGCCACTTTGATAGACCGCCAATGGGGAATCTGGTAGAAACAATTAAGAGTATACTTGTTGCTAACCCGGACTTGCTCTTTTTATATAATCATACCGTTAACAACAGAAGTATTTCGGTTTCTTCCCAGGAGCTAGCCAATATATTGGATGGTATTCCGTTAACGCAGCCTGATGTTCTGGTCTGGCTGCATGGGTACTTATCAGATAACATAGCCAATTTGTACGGAGGTGCTGAAGATGAAAACAATTGAAGATTTGAAACGCCTGCGGGAACAACTTAAGTCTCAAAATAATCTGCGTCACGAGGGTGGCATTAAAATAATTGTCGGCATGGGTACCTGTGGCATTGCTGCCGGTGCCAGGCAAGTTATGACCGCTGTATTAGAGGAAGTCGCCAGGCTCAAGCTTGAGGACGTTAAAGTCTGTCAGACTGGTTGCATCGGTATGTGCGAAAAGGAAGTTCTGCTTGATGTTGTGCGCCCGGGTGAACCGCGCATTACTTATGGCAGAGTGACACCGGCAGATGTCCCCAAAATTATTTCCGAACATGTAATAAACGGACGGATCGTAGCAGAACTTGCTATCGGTAAAATAACTGAATAATTTTGGTAGAGTAACAGGAGGGGATATAATGGAACATATAAGAGCGCATGTGCTCATTTGCGCCGGTACCGGCTGCGTGTCTTCTGGCTCAAAAAAGGTTGAAGCCGCATTCCGGGAAGAACTGGTCAAAAAAGGGTTAGATAAAGAAGTTAAAATTATTGAGACTGGCTGTCATGGCTTTTGTGAAATGGGTCCATTGGTAATAATCTATCCTGAAGGCACTTTCTATGTTCGCGTTCAGGAAAGTGATGTACCGGAATTAGTTGAGAATCATCTTTATAAAGGACGGATTGTCGAACGCCTCTTATTTAAAGAGCCTATTACCCATGAAAAGATTCCCAGCTATAACGAAATTGACTTTTATAAGAAACAGATGCGGATGGTATTGGCCAACTGCGGACATATCAATCCGGAGGACGTTAATGAATATATTGCCGAGGGTGGTTATGAAGCCTTGGGCAAAGTGTTGACCGAAATGAAACCGGAAGATGTGGTTGAAGAAGTTAAAAAGTCCGGGCTGAGGGGCCGGGGCGGCGGCGGTTTCCCGACTGGCATGAAATGGGGATTTACCCGCAATGCTCCCGGCACGAAAAAATATGTTGTATGTAACGCCGACGAAGGTGACCCGGGCGCGTTCATGGACCGCAGCGTATTGGAAGGAGATCCTCACCGGATCATTGAAGGTATGGCTACCTGCGGCTATGCTATCGGCGCTGACGAAGGCTATGTATATGTGCGGGCTGAATACCCGCTGGCTATAAAACGTCTGAGAATTGCTATTCAGCAGGCTGAAGAACTGGGACTCCTGGGTGAAAACATCTTAGGGACAGGTTTCAAATTCAAACTGAAAATTAAAGAAGGAGCTGGCGCCTTTGTATGCGGCGAAGAAACTGCGCTCTTAGCCTCAATTGAGGGAAAACGCGGTATGCCGCGTCCGCGGCCGCCGTTCCCGGCTATCTCCGGTCTATGGGGTAAGCCTACCAATATTAACAATGTCGAGACGTTTGCCAACGTTCCGCAAATCATCACCAAAGGTTCTGAATGGTATGCCTCCATTGGTACCGAACGCAGTAAAGGCACCAAGGTATTCGCCCTTACCGGTCGTATTAATAATACCGGTTTGGCCGAAGTACCCATGGGTATCCCCATGCGGGAAATTATTTTTGAAATTGGCGGCGGTATTCAAGGCGGCAAAAAATTTAAAGCCGTACAGATCGGCGGGCCGTCCGGTGGCTGTCTGCCGGAGCACTTGCTGGATTTGCCAGTAGATTATGATTCGCTGATTCAAGCAGGCGCTATGATGGGCTCGGGTGGTCTGGTTGTTATGGACGAGACCACTTGCATGGTTGACGTTGCTAAATTCTTCCTCAACTTTACCCAAGCCGAATCCTGCGGTAAATGTACGCCCTGCCGCGAAGGCACTAAGCGTATGCTGGAAATTCTTACCCGGATTACCGAGGGGCAAGGCCGTGAAGGCGATATTGCACTCTTGGAATCCATGGCTAAAAATATTAAGACTACGGCTCTGTGCGGCTTAGGGCAAACTGCTCCGAATCCGGTATTGTCTACACTGCATTATTTCCGGTCCGAATATGAGGCCCATATTAAAGAAAAACGTTGTCCGGCCGGAGCTTGCACCAATCTCTTGCAGTACAGCATCACCGAAACCTGCAAAGGCTGCGGTCTGTGTAAAAAGGCATGCCCGGTTGAGGCAATCAGCGGCCAGGTTAAAGCAATACATGAAATTGACGTCAATAAGTGTATCAAATGCGGCGCCTGCTTCGACAAGTGTCCGTTCAAATCGATTATTAAAGCGTAAGCTTGCCGTTCAACTGTTAAAAGTACTGAGAATGATTGGGTAAAGAGAGGGTGACACAACGATGGAAATGGTTAATATAACAATCGATGGGCAAAAAATAGCTGTGCCGAAAACATCGACTGTTTTGGAAGCGGCAACTTCGCTCGGAATACAAATTCCGACTTTGTGCTATCATCCTGAACTGCGTGTGGAAGGGGCTTGCCGCGTTTGTATGGTTGAGGTGGAAGGCGCCCGCAGTTTGGTAGCATCCTGTGTTTTTCCTGTTAACGAAGGCATGGTAGTCCGTACGAATACAGCCGCTGTACGCGAAGCGCGCAAAACGGTAGTTGAGCTGTTGCTGGCCAACCACCCGACCGATTGTCTGTCCTGCCAACGTAATCAAAACTGCGAGCTGCAGGATATTGCCGCCGACCTCGGCATAAGAGAAATTCGCTTTGACGGCGAAAAGAAAAACTATCCTCTGGATAATAATAACCCGTCACTTGTCCGTGACCAAAGCAAATGCATCTTATGCGGACGCTGTATCCGTGCCTGCAGTGAGCGCCAGGGCGTACATGTGTACAGCTTCGCCAACAGGGGCTTTAACACTACCGTAGTCCCCGCGTTTAACCTGGGTCTGGACCAAGTAGCCTGCACGTATTGCGGTCAGTGTGCCGCAGTATGTCCGACTGGCGCTATTGTTGAAAAGGATGATACCCAGGCAGTATGGAATGCCATCAGTGACCCGACAAAACATGTAATTGTGCAGACGGCGCCTGCCGTACGTGTTGCGCTGGGGGAAGCGCTTGGTTTGCCGCACGGCTCCATTGTTACCGGTAAAATGGTAACAGCTTTAAAACGGCTGGGTTTTGATAAAGTGTTTGATACAAACTTTACCGCCGACCTTACCATCTGGGAAGAAGGCTCGGAATTTATCGACCGTCTAACTACAGGCGGCAAACTGCCGATGATTACCTCATGCAGCCCGGGATGGGTTAATTTCATCGAACTGAAATATCCTGATCTTTTAGATCACCTGTCAACCGCCAAATCGCCGCAGCAAATGTTTGGCGCTGTTGCTAAGACTTATTATGCTGAAAAGGCGGGAATTGAGCCTAAAGATATTGTTTCTGTATCTATTATGCCATGTACGGCTAAAAAGGCCGAGGCTAAGCGGCCGGAAATGAATTCCAGTGGTTATCAGGATGTGGATTATGTTCTGACAACACGGGAATTGAGCCGTATGATCCGTGAAGCCGGTCTAGCCTTCAATGGCCTGCAGGAATCTGAATTCGACGCACCGCTCGGTGTAGGCTCGGGCGCCGGTATGATTTTCGGCGCGACCGGCGGTGTAATGGAAGCTGCACTCCGGACGGTTGTCAAAATGGTAACCGGGAATGAACTCGAAAATATTGAGTTTCAGGCTGTGCGCGGCATGTCGGGTATTAAAGAAGCTTCAGTACCTGTGAAAGAGGGCTTAACGGCTAAAGTTGCCGTAGCTCATACTTTGGCCAATGCCCGTGTGCTGCTGGATAAAATCCGCGCCGGTGAAGCCGATTATCACTTTATTGAAATCATGGCCTGCCCGGGAGGGTGTTCAGGCGGTGGCGGACAGCCAATTATCACCTCGGCAGAACATCGTCAAAACCGTATTGATTCAATCTACGAATGCGATAGAACTTGTGAACTGCGAAAATCACATGACAATCCGGCTGTTAAAGAACTCTATGATACATGGTTAGGAAAACCGCTGGGTGAAAAATCCCATCACCTTCTTCATACCCATTATCATCCACAGAAAAAATGCTAATAAAAAGAGATGTCCCAAAGGGACATCTCTTTTTATTAGCATTTTGCATAATCAGCGGGTATTTGAGAAACGATATTACAAATATAGGGGTTTTTTACAGTTTGAAGAAGGAATTTGCAGTGTGAGTGAGAATACAGTACATGAATATGAGAATGTAGGCTGCTTAATTGCGCGCTAATTATTGCTAGGGAGAGTTGCATGTTTATGAGGGAAAGCAAAGAAAATGCGGTAATATCGAAAGCGACGATTGACCGGTTACCGCTCTATTACCGTACTCTTAAACTCAGCCAGGAAGAAGGTATAGAGATAATCTCTTCCGACGAATTGGGACGGAAGATCGGGGTTACCCCCGAACAAATACGGAAGGATTTATCAGCTTTCGGAGAATTCGGGAAAAAAGGCGTCGGTTATTATGTGCGTGAACTAATGCGTAACATTGGTGAAATCCTGGGACTTAACCGAAAATGGAATATTGCCATAGTAGGGGTAGGACATTTGGGCTGGGCCCTGGCTAATTATGCCAATTTTTCGCCGCAGGGGTTTCATCTGCAAGCTATTTTTGATGTAGATCCTGATAAAATTGGCCGGTATATTAATGAAGTGGAAATTTATCATATCGACAGAATGCCGGAAATTATCCAGGCCCGGGAAATTAAAATCGGTATAATAACAGTGCCGGCCGAGTATGCTCAAAATACTGCAGGGTTGCTTGTGGCCGCCGGCATTAAAGGCATATGGAACTTTGCTCCCATTAAGCTGGATGTTCCCGCCAATATTCACGTAGTCAGCGAAGATTTGTCAGTAGGCTTAAGCAGCATGTCGTATTATCTTTCGCGGCAAAATGGATAATATTAAAATAATTTCAAAAAAAATTTACAACTTGCTAAAAAGTAGCAGGAATTCGGTTTGCTTTGGAGAATATACATAGTACAATACAATATCATCATAGTCAGTATTTATAATATGGACAAACGGCAGTATGGCCGCGTTGGAAATATCGTAGATATTACGCTCTTATGGTCTGCTGCCTTAATCGGTTAGTGGATAACTAGTAAGTGCGCACCTAGGCTTGTTTTGTTAAGGCAAAATAATCCCAAGGTGCTTTTTTATTGTGTAATAATTTGTAAGATTTTGCAAGAATTTGTCATTAATATGTAAGATTTTTACCAATCGTTTTTTGGTATGATAACTATAGGTGAGGCACAACTAGCTGTATTGTATTGTGAATGCCGTAGGGAATAATTTTTGCCGTTTTCCTAACAATAACAACGATTATACCTAAAAACTATATAAATTAGTGATTCGAAGGGAGAGTGCGCAATGATTGACATTAAGGACCGCGTAAGAAACAAAGCCTTGCAAGCGAAAATTGTGAGCGCAGAAGAGGCGGCAGCCAGTATTAAGCCGGGAATGAACATTGGAACCAGCGGTTTTACGCCAGCCGGTTATCCAAAAGCAGTGCCGATGGCACTGGCTGAAAGAATGAAACAGGAAAATTTCCAAATTAACTTATGGACAGGCGCATCGGTAGGCAAAGAGCTTGATGGTGCGTTGGCGGGTGTTAACGGTATCGCCAAACGTCTGCCTTATCAAACAAACGATACTATGCGGAAAGCGATCAATAGTGGCGCTGTCCAGTACACTGACCTGCATTTAAGTCATGTGGCGCAAATGTCCCGGTATGGATTTCTCGGGGGCAAAGTGGATGTAGCCATTGTCGAAGCCTGCGCCATTACCGAAGAAGGTCATATTGTACCCACAACTTCACTGGGCAATGCCGCTTCTTTTGTGCAAAGCGCCGATTTTGTCATTGTTGAAATTAACACCGCCCAGCCGCTTGAACTGGAAGGTATGCATGACGTCTATATTCCGTTGGACCCCCCGCATCGTCAGCCAATTCCGCTGGTGAAAGCCGATGACCGTATTGGCACGCCTTATATTCCTTGCAGTCCTGATAAAATCGCTTACATAGTTCCTTGTGACATAAAGGACGATGTTCGTCCGCTGGCTGCGATTGACGATGATGCCCGGGCTATGACCGGACATTTAATTGATTTCTTAAAGGAAGAAATCAAAGCTGGCCGTATGCCTGCTAATCTTTTGCCGCTGCAATCCGGCGTAGGCTCAGTAGCCAATGCCGTAGTCGCCGGTCTGGCTGATTCTGAATTTGAAAACCTGACCGTATATACCGAAGTTATTCAAGACGGTATGTTTGATCTTATTGACGCCGGTAAACTTACATTCGCCTCGGGTACATCCATTACCCCGTCGCCGGATGGATTGAAACGCCTGTATGCAAATATCGGTGAATACCGGAAGAAAATCCTGCTCCGGCCGCAAGAGGTCGCCAACAGCCCGGAGATTGCCCGTCGCATTGGTGTTATCGCCATGAATACCGCCATTGAATTCGATATCTATGGTCATGTTAACTCAACCCATATCATGGGTACCAAGATGATGAACGGTATCGGCGGCTCAGGCGATTTTGCCCGTAATGCCTACCTGACCTTCTTCTTCTCAAATTCAATTGCCAAAAACGGCGATATTTCATCTGTTGTGCCTATGTGCTCGCATTTTGACCATACCGAACATGATATTGATGTCTTTATCACCGAACGCGGTGTTGCCGATGTTCGCGGCTTGAGCCCGAAAGAGCGCGCCAGAGTTATTATTAAAAACTGCGCACATCCTGACTATCAGCCGATGCTTATGGATTACCTGGAGCGGGCTGAAAAGGCTACTGGCAACGCACATACCCCGCATATTTTAACTGAAGCTTTATCCTGGCATACTCGCTTCCTGGAAACAGGCAGTATGAAAATAAAATAGAAGGGCTAACCTGTAATTGGCCTTTCGAAACGCACTAAGAACTACATACTAAAGGAGGAGTTTAGAACATGTGCACAGCTAACACTGATAGCTTAAAACAAAAGATGGCTGAGTACACCGGCAAGGTGGAAAAATCACTGGCCAAATTCCCTGAGCGTAAGAACCTGCCTCATAACAGGCTTTATACGCCGCTTGATATCGAGGGTACCGACTACGAAAAAGATCTCGGTTTCCCCGGACAATATCCATTCACTCGCGGTGTACAGCCTACTATGTACCGTGGTCGTTTCTGGACCATGCGTATGTATGCCGGTTTCTCAACTGCTGAAGAATCCAACAAACGGTATCGTTACCTGTTAGAGTCGGGCGGTACTGGTTTATCCTGCGCCTTTGACCTGCCGACTCAAATTGGTTATGACTCCGATGATTCTATTTCTGAGGGTGAAGTGGGTAAAGTAGGCGTTGCCATCGACTCACTGGCCGACATGGAAATCCTGTTCGACAGCATTGATCTTGGCAAAGTATCTACTTCCATGACCATCAACGCTCCTGCTTCCGTACTTCTGGCCATGTACATCGCTGTTGCCGAGAAACAAGGTGTAAGCCCTGACAAGCTTAACGGCACTATCCAAAACGATATCCTGAAAGAATATGCTGCCCGCGGCACATATATCTTCCCGCCGAAGCCTTCCATGCGTCTTATTACTAATATTTTTGAATACTGCTCCAAAAATGTTCCTAACTGGAACACCATCTCCATTTCCGGTTATCATATCCGTGAAGCCGGCTCCACCGCTTCGCAGGAAATTGCCTTCACAATTGCCGACGGTATCGCCTATGTTGACGCCGCTATCAAAGCCGGCTTAAACGTTGACGATTTTGCCGGACGCTTATCCTTCTTCTGGAATGCTCACAATAACGTTCTTGAAGAAGTAGCTAAATTCCGTGCTTCACGTCGTGTATGGGCCAAAGTTATGAAAGAGCGTTTTGGCGCAACCAACCCCAAATCCTGGATGCTGCGTGTGCATACCCAAACTGCAGGTTCCATGCTTACTGCCCAGCAGCCTGACAACAACATTATCCGTGTTGCCCTGCAAACAGCAGCAGCAGTACTTGGCGGCACTCAATCACTCCACACCAACTCCAAAGACGAGGCATTGGCTTTGCCGACCGAGGACTCCGTACGTATTGCCCTTCGTACCCAGCAAATCGTTGCTTACGAAAGCGGTTTAGCCGATGTCGTTGACCCGCTGGCCGGTTCTTACTACATCGAGGCTCTTACTAACCAAATTGAGAAAGAAGCCTGGGAATACATTGCTAAGATTGATGATCTTGGCGGCGCTGTTGTGGCTATTGAAAAAGGCTACATTCAGCGTGAGATTCAGGAAAGTGCTTACAAATGGCAAATGGAAGTGGAAAACAAACAACGGGTTATCGTTGGTGTTAACCAGTTTCAAGTTGAAGAAAAACCAGTGGAAGGCTTGCTGCGCGTTGACGCTTCTGTTGGCGAACTGCAAAAGAAAAAGCTGGCTGATCTTCGCGCCCGCCGCGACAATGCCGCTGTTACAGCTGCACTTGCAAAACTGGAAGAAGGCTGCAAAGATGAGAACACCAATCTTATGCCGCTCATTCTTGAAGCAGTTAAAGCCTATGCAACCCTTGGTGAAATTTGTGGCGTAATGCGTAAAGTATTCGGTGAATACGAAGCGCATGTAAGCCTATAAGCTGAGTAGGAGGGACAACGATGGAAAAACGTATTAGAGTATTGGTAGCAAAGCCTGGCCTGGACGGTCATGACCGCGGCGCCAAAGTCGTAGCCCGCGCTCTCCGCGATGCCGGTTTTGAAGTAATTTATACTGGCCTGCGCCAGACTCCGGAACAAATTGTGGAAGCAGCTCTGCAGGAAGACGTGAATGTTGTAGCTTTAAGCCTGTTATCCGGCGCTCACAATCACCTTTTCCCGCGCGTGGTAGAACTGTCCAAACAAAAAGGTATTGGTGATGTACTTATCGTTGGCGGCGGTGTAATTCCTGATGCTGACATTCCTGGCCTTAAAGCTGCCGGCGTGGCAGAAGTATTTACTCCGGGAACACCGACTGGCAGTATTGTTGAATTTATCAAAGCTAACGTAAAATAATACAGTTTCTAACTATAGAACTGTGCAGGTGATATAGATGAATATCATAGAAGAGGTGCTGGCAGGGTCCAAACGGGCCCTGGCCCGCGCCATCACCGCTGTGGAAAACGAATACGATGAAGCAGCCGAAATCATGCAAAAGCTCTATCCGCATACCGGCAGAGCCCATGTAATCGGAATTACCGGTCCTCCTGGCGCAGGTAAAAGTACGCTTACCGACAAACTCGCTAAGGAATACCGCAGTCAGGGAAAAACGGTGGGAATCATTGCCGTTGATCCAACAAGTCCTTTTTCCGGGGGAGCCATTTTAGGCGACCGTATCCGTATGAATGAACTGACTTTGGATGAAGGTGTTTTCATTCGCAGTATGGGTACACGCGGCAGCCTTGGCGGTCTGTCCCGCAAAACAGCCGAAGCAGTCAAAATAATGGATGCTGCCGGCAAGGATGTTATCTTTATCGAAACTGTCGGGGTCGGGCAATCGGAAGTTGATGTAATCAAAGCGGCAGATACTACCCTGGTAGTTCTGGTACCGGGACTTGGGGATGATATTCAGGCCATCAAGGCAGGAATATTGGAAATTGCCGATGTTTTTGCCATAAATAAAGCCGACCGTGATGGTGTCGACCGGTTAAACACGGAAATCGAAATGATGCTTGATTTAAATCAGACGATGGTCGATTGGCGACCGCCGGTAAAACGGACGGTGGCCAGTAAAGGCGAAGGCATTAATGAGTTAATTGAAGTAATTGAAGAACATATCAGCCATTTGAAAGTTTCAGGTCAGCTGGCGGTAAGGCGGACAGAACGAACTAAGAACGAACTGCTGGCCTTGCTTGACGAACAGATCGGCCGTTATGTACTTAAACATATTACAACAGGTACAAGCTTTGACGCTTTAGTGGCCTCTGTTGAAAAACGGGAAAAAGATCCCTATACGGTAGTAAATGACTTATTGCGTCAGGTTTTACGTTAGATGCGGAAAAGTTAGAGTATCGGGTGGGAACTTATAGTACCTGATCTTAAAATATGGTATTATATACTAAGATTGGAAACCCAATCAAATTTCTTAATAGGAGGTAAGAACTATGGTTGATGCACGCAAATTTAAAGTCCTCAGAGTCGATCATATCGGTATTGCAGTAAAGGATATGGAACAAGCTAAAAAGTTTTATACTGATGTGCTTGGCATGACTGCTATGGGCGAAGAAGTGGTTGAGCAGCAAAAGGTTAAAGTTTGCTTTATCCCTTGCGGTGACAGCGAAGTTGAGCTTTTGGAGTCGACCTCTCCCGATGGTCCGGTGGCAAAATTCATTGAAAAGAACGGGGAAGGCATCCAACACGTCGCACTGCGCGTGGACAACATTGAAAATGCACTTGCCGATCTTAAAGAGCAGGGTGTTCGCCTGATTGACGAGACACCGCGCTATGGTGCCGGCGGCGCCAGCATTGCTTTCGTACATCCGAAAGCCACTGGCGGTATTTTACTCGAGCTTTCTGAAAGAAAGTAGTTCCAAGTAATGGAGGTGTTTTTCTAAATGGCTACAATCCAGGAAAAAATTGATGACCTGAAAAAACGCCAGGAAAAGGTAAAACAGGGCGGCGGCCAAAAGCGTATTGACAAACAACATGCCACTGGCAAGCTTACTGCCCGTGAGCGTATTGAAAAACTATTAGATCCAGGTACTTTTGTAGAACTGGATCAATTTGTCCGTCATCGTTGCACTAACTTCGGTATGGAGAAAGAAGAAGCTCCGGGCGAAGGCGTAGTTACCGGTTACGGCACAGTAGACGGCCGTTTGATTTATGTTTTTGCCCAGGACTTTACAGTAATTGGCGGTTCGCTTGGTGAAATGCATGCTGCCAAAATCGTAAAGGTACAAAAACTGGCTTTGAAAATGGGTGCCCCGCTTATCGGCATTAATGATTCCGGCGGTGCGCGTATTCAGGAAGCTGTTGATGCTTTGTCCGGATACGGGAAAATCTTCTATGAGAATACCCTGGCTTCCGGTGTAATTCCGCAAATATCGGTAATTATGGGACCATGCGCCGGTGGCGCTGTTTATTCCCCGGCTCTGACAGATTTCATTTACATGGTTAAAAATACCAGCCAGATGTTTATTACCGGTCCGCAGGTTATCAAATCAGTCACTGCTGAAGAAGTAACCGCTGAACAATTAGGCGGCGCTATGACCCACAACTCTACTTCGGGCGTGGCTCATTTTGCAACCGAAAATGATGACGACTGCATGCAGCAAGTTCGTTATCTCTTGAGCTTCCTGCCGAGCAACAACCTCGACGATGCTCCTATTGCTGATACCGGCGATGATGCCAACCGTATGGACGATGGCCTGAACACCCTCTTGCCGGATAACCCCAATCAGCCTTACAACATGAAAGATGTAATCAAATCTGTTGTTGATAATGGCGAGTTTTATGAAGTTTGTGCACATTTCGCCCAAAACATTATTACCTGCTTTGCCCGTTTTGACGGTCAGCCTGTAGGTATCATCGCCAACCAGCCTAATGTAATGGCTGGCTGCCTGGACATTAATGCTTCGGACAAATCTGCGCGCTTTATCCGTTTCTGCGATGCCTTCAACCTGCCATTAGTTAACCTTGTCGACGTTCCTGGCTTCCTGCCGGGCACCGACCAAGAGTATGGCGGCATTATTCGTCATGGCGCTAAAATGTTGTATGCTTACTCGGAAGCAACTGTTCCTAAAGTTACAGTTATTACCCGTAAAGCTTACGGCGGTTCCTATCTGGCTATGTGCTCCCAGGATTTGGGCGCCGATCAGGTTTTGGCCTGGCCGAGTGCAGAGATTGCGGTTATGGGACCTGCCGGTGCTGCGAACATTATCTTCCGCGGCGATGCTGAAGCTGAAGCCAAAACAGCTAAATATGTG
The DNA here is from genome assembly GCF_041428895.1 of Sporomusa aerivorans. NCBI lineage: Bacteria > Bacillati > Bacillota > Negativicutes > Selenomonadales > Sporomusaceae > Sporomusa > Sporomusa aerivorans. Next base: position 4,188,378 of record NZ_CP156926.1, on the reverse strand, counting down.
GAAGACTTCGCCACCCCGTATAAGGCGGCAGAACGTGGTTTCGTTGATCAGGTTATCGAGCCGAAAGAAACCCGTCCGCGTATTATTACGGCGCTCAATATGCTGGCTAGCAAGCGCGAACAGCGTCCAGCTAAAAAGCACGGCAATATTCCGCTGTAATCTCTCTCACCTAAACTTTCGAAGCGGAAAGAAAGGGGATAGTTAACGTGGGTTTTTTTGACTCCTTATTCGGCAAACCTGAGCCGCCGAAGCCCAAGAAAAAGAAAAAATCAATGGCTGCAGCAACTGAAGCTTCGGCTGAGCCTGTAGCTGTTGAGGCTGAAGGCATCAGCCCCGAAGTTATTGCCGTAATTACCGCCAGTATCTGCGCGATGATGGGGACAGGTAATTTGGCTGTAAGGATTACTCGCACTGGCAATCAATGGGCAAATGTCGGCCGACAGAAAGTTATGGATAGCCGTCAGTTTGCTTAAACGAATAGAACACCATCAATGAATGGAGGTCCGTTACAATGAAAAAATTTAATGTTACCGTTAATGGCAGTACCTATGAGGTTGAAGTAGAAGAGGTAGGCGGTGCCGTTTCGGCTCAACCGCGTCCGGCAGCACCTGCTGCTCCTGCCGCAGCACCTGCTGCAGCTCCTGCTCCTAAGGCCGCAGCTCCTGCCGCAGCTCCTGCCCAAGTTTCTGCCGGCGATACTCCTGTAGCCGCACCAATGCCTGGTAAAGTGAGCAAAGTTCTAGCAAAAGCAGGACAAAAGGTGAAAAAAGGTGATATAATCCTCATTCTTGAAGCTATGAAAATGCAAAACGAAATCGGCGCACCGGCCGATGGTACTGTTAAGTCCATCAACGTAAACGCCGGCCAGAATGTAAAACCTGGCGAAGTTATGGCTGTACTTGGCTAATAATTGAATGCAGGGAAATAGTGCGGTAACGATCGCCGCACTATTTCCTAAAAAACTGTTGATATTATGCAAACTTTATATTATTAACATGATGTTTCTATTAAAACATATTAGGAGGTACAAAACACACATGGAAGCATTGATTCACCAGTATCCTTGGCTCGACGAACTGCTCATGGGCTTCATTGGACTTTCCTGGAAGCACGTAGTTATGTGGGCAATCGGCGCTCTGCTGATTTACCTGGCCGTAAAACATGACTATGAACCCTCGCTCCTTCTCCCAATTGGTTTTGGCGCAGTTTTGGCCAATATTCCTCACTCTTCCGCAATATCTAACGTACCCGGTGAAGAGGGGTTTCTAGTTGTACTCTATAACGCAGGTATTGCTAATGAGTTGTTCCCTGTACTTATCTTTATTGCGATTGGTGCGATGTGCGACTTTGCACCGCTAATTCGCCGCCCGTCAGTAATGCTTTTCGCCGCTGCCGCTCAGTTTGGCATATTTGCCACTGCTATTGGCGCAACCTTTGTTGGTTTCTCTTTTGAGCATGCTGCCTCTATCGGCATCATCGGCGCAGCCGACGGCCCGACAACTATTTATGTAGCTAGCCGGTTTGCTCAAGAACTCTTAGGACCTCTTTCTGTTGCCGCTTACTGCTACATGTCACTGGTTCCTGTTATTCAACCGCCTGTTATTAAAGCCATCACTACTGAAAGTGAACGCAAAATTAAAATGGGCTTTGAAGGTGAAGAACCAGTTTCTCAAACCACAAAATTCCTGTTCCCGATTATGATTGTAATTATCGCCGGTATCGTTGCGCCGATCTCAGTTGCTCTTATTGGCAGCTTGATGTTTGGTAATCTCTTAAGAGAAAGCGGTGTTGTTGAGAACCTCTCGAACTGCGCCCAAAACGAACTGGCTAACCTTGTTACCCTTGTTCTTGGTATCACCATCGGCGGCACAATGTCTGCTGACCGCTTCCTGACTTTCGACGTTCTCCTGATCATGTGCCTTGGCGCTGTTGCCTTCGTATTTGATACCGTTGGCGGCGTGCTTTTTGCAAAACTTTTAAATATGTTCAGCCCGACAAAGATCAATCCGATGATTGGCGCTTGCGGTATTTCGGCTTTCCCGATGTCAGGCCGTGTAATTGCCAAAATGGCTCTTAAAGAAGATCCCACTAACTTCATTATCCAGCACGCGATTGGGGTAAACGTTGCCGGTCAGGTTGCATCTGTTGTAGCCGGCGGTTTGGTACTTGCCCTGATTCCGGCACTGGCGAAATAGGGGAGGTAAATAAATGGAAAGTGCAACTTCAAAAGCTATAACCCTGATGGCAGTAGCCCTGCCGACAATGTTCGCCGTTATCGCTGTTTTCATTGGAGCTACCAAAGCCTTGCATGCTGCGTTCCCGGCGCCGGTAGAAGATGAAGACGAAGAAGACGACGAAGAATAATTAAATTATAGGTCCTAGCAAACATGCCGAAATTGCACCTGAATACGTAAGCTGATTCTCTTGCTAAAATAAATGACATAGTTTAGCTGGACTAGTTAAAGTAGTAGGGAGAGAAAAATTATGGAAATCAGTACCGCTGCTCTGGCGTCCATTATAGCGCTGGCCATTGTAGTTCTCATTTCCTGCTTTAAGGAAATGAATGTCGGTATCCTGGGTATTGCTTCAGCATTACTTGTTGGAATTTTGTTCTCCGGCATGAAAGTTGCAGCCATCTTTAAGGGCTGGCCGGTTGGACTGTTTATGATTTTGATTGGTGTTACCTTCATGTTTGCCTGCGCACAGGTTAACGGCACTATGGAAAAATTCAGTGCCTATGCCGTCCGTTTAGCAAAAGGCAATACCTCGTTAATTCCCATTATCCTGTTTGTGCTTATTACCATTGTGACAACAATCGGCCCTGGCAATATCGCCGCTACTGCCCTTATGGCGCCTGTAGCTATGGCAATTGCCGGTCGTATTGGCCTGCCGGCATTTGCCATGACTCTTCTGGTAGTGGGCGCTGCAAATGGAGCTGCATTCTCGCCGTTTGCACCGACAGGCATTATTTCAAATGGCATCATTGCCAAAATGGCTCCTGGTCTTGGGATTCCTGCTGATCAACTTAGCAGCTTAGCATGGAAAGTTCATTTTAACTCGGAAGTTGTGCAAGGTATTGTCAACTTTGGCGGTTTCTTTCTACTCGGCGGTTTAGCCTGGATGCGTAAACAACGTGGTTCATCGGCTCTTAATATTGATGAAATTGCACCAAAGCCTGAACCTTTTGATACCAAGCAGATTGCTACCTTGGTTGGTATTGCTGCATTAGTCCTGTCCGTAATTGTTCTTAAATGGGATGTTGGTGCAGTAGCGTTCGGTATCGGATCTATCTTCATGCTGTTCGGTATTGCTGATGATGCCAAAGCCGTTAAGGCAATGCCCTGGGGTGTAATCCTCATGGTATGCGGTATGTCGGTTCTCATCGATATCATGGATCAGGCCGGCGGCTTAAACGCTCTCGTCCAAATGATTGCTGTTATTTCTAACCCTACCACTGTTAATGGTGTACTGGGCTTTATTACCGGACTTATCTCGGCCTATTCGAGTTCTTCCGGTGTGGTAATGCCTATGTTCCTGCCGATGGTGCCTGGCATCATTCAACAAATTGGCGGTGGTAACCCAGTAGCGCTTATTTCTTCCATCAATATTGGGTCACATATTGTTGATACTTCACCGCTGTCTACGCTTGGCGCGCTGTGCATTGCCTGCGCAGCTGACCATGAAGACAAGGCTAAACTGTTTAGAAACCTCATGCTCTGGGGTTTATCCATGGCAGTTGTGGGCGCGGTTGTGTGCTATGTAGCTTTCGGGCTTCTCGGGTTATAAAGTAGAATAAAATCAGGCGGGGGAGGGGATCCTCCCTCTTCCGTCTCATTGGTTTATGTAGAAAAAAGGAAAAATTTATCGTAATGTGTCAGAATAAGAAGGATTATATCTTTTATTATCGAATTATGTGATTATGAAGATATAATTTTTTTTTACTCTAAATTTTTCAGACTAGTATGTTTTACCTAACAATTATGAAATGAGAATTTATTGCGAAAGGGGGTATGGACGGCAGGAAATAGTGGAATAGTATATTAAGTAAATTCCGGTTGTTGTTTTAACTACTTAAAAAACCAACTTACAGCGTGGGGAGGAATTGTTCATGGAGATCTCAACGGCAGCAATAATGTCAATGGTTGCTCTGGCAATTGTTGTAATTATTAGTTGTGTAAATGAAGATTTGAACGTAGGATTTTTGAGCATTGGATTTGCCATTATTGTCGGCGGTATCTGGGGTGGTTTGACAGGCGCTAAAGTTATGGGATCATTCCCGCTAAGCCTGTTTATGATTCTGGTTGGCGTAACCTTCATGTTCGGTATGGCGCAAACCAACGGGACAATGGAGAAGTTGACCTCATATGCTGTTCGTCTCTGTAAAGGTAATACAGCTCTTATTCCACTGATTGTGTACGCATTGACAACTTTTGTAACAACCATTGGACCTGGCAATATTGCCGGTTGCGCTCTGATGGCGCCTGTAGCCATGGCAATTGCGGCCCGTGTAGGCATGCCTGCATTCTTAATGACTCTGATCGTTGTCGGCGCTGCTAACGGCGCAGCTTTTTCTCCTTTCGCACCAACAGGAATTATTTCTAACGGCATTATTGCAAAAATGGCTCCTGGATTGGGCATTCCTGCAGAGCAGCTAAACAGTTTAGCCTGGAAGATTCATTTTAACTCAGAATTGGCCCAAGGCCTTGTAAATATCGGCGGCTTCTTCGTTCTCGGCGGCTGGGCCTGGATTCAAAAGCAACGCGGCGCCAGTCTTAATATTGATGAGCTGGCTCCAAAACCTGAGCCCTTTAATAAGCATCAATGGTTGACCCTCGCTATGGTATTTGTTCTGATTTTAATGGTTGTTCTTCCCGGTCTGCCAGCGTTCAAGGATTTCTTTAAAGCCAATGCATGGCTGGCGAATATGCTCTCCAACGTAGGTTCTGTAGCTTTCGTTCTGTCAGGCGTCTTGATGCTTGCTGGCTCAGGCGACAGTAAAGCGTCTGTTAAAGTAATGCCCTGGGGCGTTATCATGATGGTTTGCGGTGTTTCTGTATTAATTGACGTAATGGATCAAGCCGGCGGCTTAAATGCTATGGTTAAAATGATTGGCGCTATCTCCAATCCTACCAGCATTAACTTCTGGCTGGGTCTGATACCGGGTATTATCTCGGCATATTCCAGTTCTTCCGGTGTTGTAATGCCGATGTTCCTGCCGATGGTTCCCGGTCTTGTTAAAGAAATTGGCGGCGGCAATCCTGTTGCCATGATCTCTTCAATAAACATTGGTGCACATCTGGTAGATACTTCACCGCTTTCCACTCTTGGCGCACTGTGCATTGCTTGCGCCGGTGAGCATGAAGACAAAGCTAAATTGTTCCGTAACCTTCTAATTTGGGGTTTGGCAATGTCAGTTGTTGGCGCTATCGTGTGCTATGTTTTCTTCGGGCTGCTTGGCTTCTAACAAAAAGTGATCAATGGGTCGGGGTTAAACCCGGCCCATTGTTTTTTATTGCCTGTTTCGTGTTTTTTGTTTCAGTACATACTAAAATAAATGGTTTCGTACTCATTTACGTTCCCGGACGCATAGGAAGCAGCTTGGCTTTAACGAGAGCAAATTTTTATCAACTGGGAGGATGGTTATATGAAGCCGCTTCAGGATTTGGTTGTTTTGGATTTGACCAGAGTGCTGGCCGGTCCGTATGCTGGCATGATGTTAGCGGATTTTGGCGCTGATGTAATCAAGATTGAAGCACCGGAAGTTGGTGACGATTCACGGGCCTTCGGCCCGTTTGTCGGCAAAGAAAGCGCATATTTTATGAGCCTTAACCGCAATAAGAGATCTATGACTCTTAATTTAAAAAATCCGGCTGCGCGCGCCTTATTCCGGGAGATGGTGAAAAAAGCGGATATTGTTGTTGAGAATTACCGTCCGGGAACCATGGAAAAATTTGAGCTCGGCTATGATAAACTTGCAGAAATAAATCCCCGTATAATTTATGCCGCCTGCTCGGGTTTTGGCCAGACAGGCCCTTACCGGGATAAACCGGCCTATGATGTTATTGTTCAGGCCATGGGCGGCATTATGAGTATCACCGGGCCGGCAGGCGGACCGCCGGTTCGTGTCGGCGCCTCGATTGGTGATATTATTGCCGGTTTATTTACTGTAATCGGTATTGAGATGGCGCTCTTTCACCGGGAAAAAAGCGGCAAAGGACAAATGATTGATGTTGGCATGTTAGATTGTCAACTGGCTGTTCTGGAAAATGCTATTGCCCGCTACCTGGTATCAGGTACGGTTCCCGAACCATTGGGCAACCGTCATCCCTCTATTACACCGTTTGAGGCGTTTACGGCTAAGGATGGCTCTGTCATTGTCGGGGCCGGGAATGAAAAATTATTTGAAAAACTATGCAGTCTGATTGGTAAATCCGAGTTAAGTCAGGATCCACGCTTTGCTACGAATGCTCTGCGGACGCAAAATGTCGCCTCTTTAAAAGAAATACTGGATTCTGTATTTATAAAGAAATCAATTGACGAGTGGCTGGAACAGCTGGAAGCGGCCGGAATTCCCTGTGGACCAATTAATACTATTGATAAAGTAGTGGTTAATCCTCAGATTATTGCCCGTGATATGATAGTAAATACCAACCACCCGGAGGCCGGTAATATAAAAATGGCTGGCATTCCGATAAAATTATCAGCAACACCAGGTTCGATCGACAGGGCGGCTCCATTGTTAGGTCAGCATACCGAGGAAATTTTACAAGAACTTTTAGGTTTGAGCATACAGGAGATTGGCAAGCTAAAAGAGAATAAAGTTATATAAACTAGTTTTTTACGGAGGATTGGAGTTACATTGGAAAAAGTAGTAGTAAAGTCAGAGGCCAGCAGAAAGAACCTTATTGTTATGACAATAGCCGCTGCTGTTTTTGCGGCTCTTGTCATTTTTTCGCTTTACAAGTGGATTGCGCATTCGCTATTCCAGCCGGTGGAGTTAATGTCTGAAGCTATGGTTTTATTTGTTCTCATTGAGCGTATGACTGCCAAATACACTTACGAGTTGGATAAAAAAGCTCTCAGACTAACCAAGCATAGCTTGTTGGGGCAAGTGGTTCATGAAGTTCCGTACCGCGATATATTTGGTGTGTATCGTTATAAACCGCAACTTATCGGCGTCATTAAATTTCGCCGGACCTATCGCTTTAACTCGGCACTGGATAGCCGGGATGTCTGGACTTTGGCATATACCGTATCCGGGGTTAAGGGAAAAATGGAGAACAGGCGCTTTTATTTTAAGCCGGGCCAAGCCTTATTAACAGCTTTGCAGGCAAAATTACCTGACAAGGTAGTTCCGGAGGAACAAGTCATTAGAGATGTAATAACCAAAGACCAGGAGGCGAAATAAACGGATAATGGTAAAAACTATAAATACAAGCAATTTTTAAATTTTGAACTTTTTTTAAAAATATGTATAATTAGGATTAGTAAAAAGCCTTTCGAACATTACAATATTGTCCGAAAGGCTTTCTTTATAAAGAGACAATGTAATTATTAAGATTTTGTACAAAATTTCACAAAAAAACTATAGTAATTTTTTTCAAAATCTGGTATTGTAAATACAGTTGGAATTTTTAAAATATACGGACACATATTCGCGAAAAAAGAAGTGAAAAAAGTAATTTGTTTGAATTGAAAGGAAATTTTCTATTTTTGCGCGAATATATAACATGTTTTACGCAAAACAGGGATAATTGACATCCCTTGTCCTACCAGGGAGGAATCATAAATGACAAAGGAGCAGGAAGGCATTGTGCTGGAGACCGCCGGCGGGATGGCTAAGGTAAAGGCCAGCCGTCATAGCGACTGTGAAAACTGCGGCAGTTGCCCGGGAAATACCGCCATCGTAGTGGATGCACTTAACCCGGTGGGAGCCCAAAGAGGGCAGCGGGTGGCTCTTGAAGTTAAAGAAGTTAATATGCTCAAAGCTGCCTTTATTGTTTATATTCTGCCGCTCGTTATGATTTTAGCCGGAGCTTTTGCCGGCAGTTTTCTAGCCAATGAGCAACAGGCCATCAACCCGGTGTGGTATCAAATTGGCGGGGGATTTTTGGCATTTGTTTTATCTATCGTTTATATTAAGTATTTTGATCGCAATGCCAGGGCTAATGACAAAATGAGGCCGGTAATTACCCGGATATTGTCATAAGTCGGGTTTATGATAGGCGATTAAACTTGTACCAAGCAAAAGGAGTGAAAGTATGGCAAAAAGCTTTCGCGGCGGGGTTCATCCCGACGACCGCAAACGGTATACGGCTGCAAAAGCCATAGAAGTGGCGCCAATACCGCAAAAAGTCATCATTCCTACCAGACAACATCTTGGAGCGCCCTGCGCACCGGTAGTCAAGGTGGGCGATTTGGTCAAAAAAGGCCAGGTTGTAGCTGAGGCACAGGCCTTTGTCGCCAGCCCCATCCATGCCTCAACATCAGGTAAAGTGGTGGAAATTGCTGAGTATCCTCATCCTGTTTTTGGCACCTGCCAAGCTATTGTCATTGAAAGCGATGGTCAGGATGAATGGGCCCCAGGCTTGCCCTTAAACCGCGATTGGCAGTCGCTTGATGTTAAAGAATTAAAAGAGATTGTTCGTCTTGCCGGTCTTGTCGGCATGGGGGGCGCGACATTTCCTACCCATGTAAAAATGTCGCCGCCGCCGGAAAAACCAATTGATTCTTTTATTTTAAACGGAGCAGAGTGCGAGCCGTACCTGACAGCCGACCACAGAGTTATGCTTGAGCAGACCGAGCGTATTGTTACCGGCATGAAGATTGCTATGAAGATTCTCAGCGTAAATAAAGGGTATATAGGAATTGAAGAAAATAAACCTGATGCCATAGATACTATGCGCAAAGCCTGTGCTGGTACCGGCATCGAAGTAATACCGCTTAAGACCAAATATCCGCAGGGTGCGGAAAAAACCCTCATTAAAGTTATTTTGGACCGTGAGGTCCCTTCCGGCGGCCTGCCCATGGACGTAGGCACTGTCGTGCAAAACGTAGGCACTATGGTGGCTTTGGCCGATGCCGTAGAAAAGGGTATTCCTTTGATTGAACGTGTAGCCACAGTAACTGGCGGCGCGATACAGGAACCCAAAAATATTTTATTGAGGATTGGCGCAACTTTTGCGCAGGCAGTCGCTATCTGTGGCGGTTTCACGGAGCAGCCGGTGAAAGTTATTATGGGTGGCCCGATGATGGGAATGGCCCAACGAACACTCGATGTTCCTGTAATTAAAGGCACTTCGGGTATTTTGGCTTTAAGTTCAGCCGACGTAAATGTTGGTCCTGAACAGCCCTGTATTCGCTGCGGGCGCTGTGTTGACGCCTGTCCGATGGGGCTTGTACCCAGTATGCTGAGCATTCTGGGGGAACGGGGCGTTTTTGCTACTGCCAAAGAGGAATATAACTTGCTGGATTGTGTAGAATGTGGTTCCTGTGTATATGTTTGTCCGGCAAAACGCAATATTGTTCATTATATTAAATTATCCAAAGCGCAAAACGCGGCAGCAGCTGCTGCGCAGAAGAAATAGGAGGTGGGCGGTATGAGTGCAGAAATAAAACTTGACGCTGGGACTTTAACAGTTTCGGCATCACCGCACATCCGGTGCGATGAGTCGATAGCCAAAATTATGTGGGCCGTTAATATGGCATTAGCGCCTGCTGCTCTATTCTCAATATATCGTTTTGGTATGCCGGCTTTAACTACTATGATTATCTGTATAGTGTTTGCCGTGGCGACAGAATACCTTATTCAAAAGTGGCAAAATAAACCGGTTACTGTTAATGATGGCAGTGCTTTTCTGACCGGTTTGCTCCTGGCTATGAATATCCCGGCAACTCTACCCTGGTATATGCCGGCTTTTGGCATTATTGCCGCAATTGCAGTGGCTAAACACACCATGGGCGGTCTCGGATACAATATATTTAATCCGGCTTTAGTCGGCCGTGCCATTTTGTTGGCTTCCTGGCCTGTAGCAATGACTACATGGCCGGAAATGAGCAGCAAAATAGACGGTGTGACTTCGGCTACTCCTCTTGGCATTCTCAAGCTGCAGGGGTATGAGAAGCTTGTTGCAATATTTGGTGACAAGGTTGAAATGTACAAAGCTTTATTTATTGGATCCCGTAGCGGCAGTATGGGAGAGACATCTGCTATACTCCTGATTCTTGGTGGTCTGTTTTTAATATACCGCGGATATATTAAGTGGCAAATTCCGGTATTTATGATTGGTACTGTCGGTATTTTAACCGCTGCCTTCGGGCATGATCCCATTTTGCATATGATGTCTGGCGGACTTATTCTGGGTGCGTTTTATATGGCTACTGATATGGTAACTATTCCTATTACCGTTAAGGGCCAGATTATCTTTGCGGTGGGGGCAGGCGCTCTGACTGTTCTAATCCGTTTGTTAGGCGGTTATCCGGAAGGTGTTTGCTACGCAATACTGCTTATGAACTGTGTAACGCCGCTTATCGACCTTTTGGTTAAGCCTGCGAAATTTGGGGCAAGGGGGTAAACGACTATGGCACATGATGCACACGCACACGATGACAAAAATAACAGTGTATTGAAAATTGCGCTGAATCTTGCCATAACCTGTTTTTTTTCCGGGGTTATCATCGCCGGGGCATATGCCATCACTGAGCCGGCTGCGGCCGCGCAACGCGTTAAGGCGAAAAACGATGCGATGAAGGAATTAGTTAAAGATGCTGAGACATTTAAAGCCATAGATGGCAAAGAGGGCTGGTATCAAGCCATAAAAGGCGGCAACGTTGTAGCCTATATAGTGCCGGCCAGCGGCAAGGGGTATGCCGGTAAAATTGAAATGCTTGCTGCTGTAACCACAGATGGCAAGGCCATGGATTTTAAGGTGCTGAAGCATGCCGAGACTCCGGGGCTAGGTGATAAAATGGTGGAGCCGAAATTCCGTAAGCAGTTTACTGATAAAGAGCCCAAGGATATGGTTGTTGTCAAAGTGCCTACCGATAAAAATATCCAAGCGCTCACTGGCGCAACGATTACATCCCGGGCTGTTACTAACGGCATAAAGGAAGCTGTGGAAGCTGTTGCCGCATATTCAGCCAGTCAGAAGAAGTGAGGTGAGTGAATATGAATTACTGGGAAATATTTAAAAAAGGTATTTTTGAAATGAACCCGATATTCCGCCTTGCGTTAAGTCTCTGTCCGGCGCTGGCGGTTACTTCCACTGTTTTTAACGCCTTTGGCATGGGCATTTGTGTCACGGCAGTTATTACCGCCAATAATATTGTTGTTTCGTTAATCAAAAATCTTGTTAACCCTAAAGTGCGTGTGCCGGTGTTTATCACCAGCATTGCTACCATCGTAACGCTAACAATTCTGGTTCTGGAAGCATATGCTCCTTCCATATACAAAGAGTTGGGTCTGTACCTCGAACTAGTGGTGGTTTTTGCTATCATCCTGGCCCGGGCAGAAGTGTTTGCCATGAAAAATGGCGTAATACCGTCTGCCATTGACGGTCTCGGGATGGGCGCCGGTTTTGCGCTGGCAATGGTATTTATCGGTGCAGTGCGCGAGCTGTTTGGTACCGGGATGCTTTTAAGCGGAACCTCGATGGCCTTGCAGGTATTTCCTGAGACATATAACGGACCGATGATTATGATTCTTGCACCCGGAGCATTTTTGGTAATTGGGTTAATGATAGGAATGTTTAATGTTATCGGTGAATATCAGGATAAGCAAGCCGCGCTGAAGGCAAAAGCGGCATCACAGCTTACTGGGCAAAGGAGTGAGGCTGTATAATGGAATATTTTACTTTGTTTATGGGCGCGGTAATTGTTAATAACTTCGTGCTTACTCGCTTTCTGGGTCTCTGTATTTTCTTCGGAGTATCCAAAAGCCTTAGCGCCTCTGTCGGCATGGGCATGGCTGTCGCTTCTATTCTTACAGTAACCTCGGCTCTTGCCTGGCTTGTTTATCACTTTATACTTGTCCCCTATGACTTAATGTTCCTCAAAATTGTTGTGATTGTTCTCCTGATGGCCGGATGCGTGCAGTTTTTGGAAATTGCCATCAAGAAATATGCACCTGCCCTGTATGAGATGTGGGGTATATACTTGCTGTTAATAGCGACCAACTGTGTAATTTTAGGTGTTCCGCTTATTAACGCCACTGAAAACTACGGATTTATAAAAAGCGTTGTCAACGCCTTTGGGTCAGGGGTAGGCTTTGCATTGGCAATCATACTCATGGCCAGCCTGCGGGAAAAGCTTCAGTATGCTGATGTTCCCAAGACGTTACAGGGCTTAGGAATTGCCTTTGTGCTGGCCGGTATGCTGGCGTTATCCTTCCTTGGTTTTTCAGGCATGATTCCGTTATAAGCCTAACTGAAAGGAGAGTGAGAAATAAATGGAACATGGAGTACTTCAACACTCATTAATGGTAGTCGCAGTTTTGACAGGCTTAGGGATTCTGTTTGGACTTATCCTGGCCTTTGCCAATAAAAAGATGGCTATTGAGATTAATCCGCTGATACATGTTGTGGAAGACGTATTACCAAAAGGACAATGTGGCGCTTGTGGTTATGCTGGTTGCATGAATTATGCCGAAGCCGTTGTTAATAACCCCGATGTTCCGCCTAACCTTTGTACGCCCGGTAAGGAACCGGTGGCCAAACTGGTAGCGGAATTAACCGGTAAGGCGGCGGCGGCCATTGAGCCGCGAATTGCCCAGGTTAAATGCGCCGGCACACATGCCAAGGCAGTTAAAGCCAATGAGTACGATGGCATACAGGACTGTATGGCTGCGAATTTGCTGTTCGGTGGCCCCAAAAGCTGCAAATATGGCTGTTTGGGACTGGGGACCTGTGTCAAAGCATGTCCGTTCGGAGCCATGACGATGAGTGAAGACGGCTTGCCGATAATTGATCCCGAGAAGTGTACCGGCTGCGCTAAGTGCGAAACAGTCTGCCCGAAAAAAGTTATTGCCATGATGCCGATTGGCGCCCATGTGCGTGTTAACTGCAATTCCCATGATAAAGGTGCTGTTGCCAAAAAAGCTTGCAGTGCGGCATGCATTGGCTGTACCTTATGTGTGAAGGAATGCCCGCATGGCGCTATTAAGATGGATAGTAATCTGGCTGTCGTGGATGCCAAGGTATGTATGGAAAAATGTGATAATCCTGCCTGCCTGGCTAAATGCCCGACAAAAGCTATTCGGCAGGCCGTGCTGGGAATAGTTCCCGGGACGGAGAACATTGTAGCTTAATACCGAAATATAACTGGAAAGGGAGGGCGTCTGCCCTCCTCTTTTATTTGCATAAACGGGTATTTTAATGTAAAATATAATAGAATATGAGCAAGGTGACAACTTATGCTTACATACGCTGACAAAAAAATGGTTATTGCCCTGCTGCTAGCAGCTTTATTAGGGGTTGGCCTTAATATGTATTATCTATCGGCTAACAGGCAGGGACAGAGTTCAGCAGTTATTTCGGTTGACGGTAAGGTTGTTAAAACTATCCGGTTACAGCCAGGGTATTCCGGCGAATTCAAAATTGGCGACAACAGCGGGTTTAATATCATCGAATATAAGGACGGGCGCGTGCGAATTCGGGAAGCTGACTGTCATGACCAAATCTGCGTGCAGACAGGATGGATAAGCACTCCGCCGCAGCAAATTGTTTGTCTGCCATATAAGGTTGTCGTTAAAGTGATATCTGATCGTCCTGCCGAAGTTGACGATATTGTGAGGTAACCATGATGAAGACTAAACGCATGGTACTGTTGGCTTTGTTGGTTGCTATGGCAGCGACGTTACACATTGTCGAAAGCTGGTTGCCGCTACCGGTTCCGGTTCCAGGGGCAAAACTGGGTTTGGCAAATATCATTTCACTGCTGGCGATCCTTATGTTCGGCTGTAAAGAAGCTGTTTATATCGCTGTGGCCCGTGTTTTAGTCGGCTCATTATTCGGCGGTTCCTTATTGGGGCCGGCGTTTATTATGAGTATGGGCGGAGCGATAAGTAGTATTTTTGTTATGGGTTATTTCCGGCAGAACTACAGTCAAGCGTTTTCGCTTGTCGGTGTTAGTGTAGCAGGAGCAGTCACCCACAATACAGCGCAAATACTTCTCGCCGCCGCGTTAGTCGACAGTGCGGGATTATTATGGTATTTGCCTTATTTACTGTTGTTTGCCATACCAACCGGCTTGTTTACCGGTTTGGCCGCCAATTATCTGGTTGCCAAATCTCCGGCTATGTTTGGTTTTAAAATCCGAAATACTGATTAGGCAAATTAATAAGGTCCTTGTATAGGCGCAAGGATTTTTTTTCCTGATAGAAAGTACGCCTGGATAAGGATAACATCGGCTTCCAGCTTTAACAAATGCTCGACTGAGGCCGTGTTTCCTTATTGGAACTTGAGGAGGTCTGTTTGGTGAAAACCGGCACGAAAAGAAGCAGTTCATCTGGAAAAAGCATGGGAATGATGGCCTTGTTTTTAATTACCGGGGCTGTTGTCGGTGGCATTTTAGGCGAACTTGCCGCTAGTTCCAGCCTGCTCTCCGGTGTTGCGCCCTATCTCATAAAACCATTTCCGGTATTTGATGTGCCACCGGTAGCTATTAATTTATATGTTATCAAACTGGTAATTGGCTTTGCCTTATACCCCAATTTGATGAGTATATTGGGAATTATAGCGGCTGTCCTGCTCTTTCGCCGTTTTTAGGAGGTTGCAGCATGGAAATTATTTTGGCATCATCATCACCCCGGCGTCAGCAATTGTTGTCACTAATTGGACTTGTTTTCGAAGTTGTTGTCAGTGATTTTGAAGAGGATAATACAAAGGACATGCCGCCATGTGATTTGGCAGTGGCTCATGCGCGTGATAAAGCAATTGACGTAAGTAAACGTTGCTCGAAAAATGCCATTGTTATAGGTGCAGACACTATTGTTGTTTTAGAGGATAAGGTTTTCGGCAAACCTGTAGATAGAGAAGATGCCATCCGAATGCTGACTACTCTTTCCGGTAAAGAGCACACAGTTATTTCCGGGGTAGCGGTAGTTAAGGGGCAGCAGATTGTTACCGGTTTTTGCACGACAACTGTTAAAATTCGCCAGTTGTCATGTAAACAAATTGAACGCTATGTAGCCACCGGTGAACCTATGGACAAGGCAGGAGCTTATGCCATTCAAGGCAAGGGAACATTGCTTGTGGAGGGGATTCACGGCTGCTATAACAATGTGGTAGGTCTGCCGCTTGGCACATTGGCAGAATTATTGAGTCAGGTAGGAGTAGAACTACTATGACGGTGGACAAGCTGCTGATGATGAAAGAATTGCCTGAGACAGAAAGGCCGAGGGAAAAACTTCTGGCCAAAGGTACTCAAAACCTTAGTAATGCCGAGTTGTTAGCCATTCTCCTGCGTACCGGCAAGCAAAATATGCCGGTAAGTCGCCTTGCCGAACAAATTTTATCTAAGTACGAACTCAAGGGGCTTGCCAGTATAACGCCGCAGGAATTAAGCAAGACAGCTGGTGTGGGCTTGGCAAAGGCCGTTTCCGTAGTAGCCGGTATTGAACTGGGACGCAGAGTATGTCATCAGGAACCAGGTGAGCGTCCTGTCATTAAAAGCCCGCAGGATGCAGCTAATTTAGTAATGAGCGAGCTTAGGTATCAAGCTAAAGAACACTTTATGGCTCTGCTGTTATCGACCAAGAATCATGTCATTGCCCGGGTAATTGTATCTGTTGGCAGTTTAAGCGCTTCCATCGTACATCCGCGGGAATTGTTCCGGGAAGCTATTAGTTATAGTGCAGCGGCTGTAATTTTAATACACAATCACCCGAGCGGTGACCCAACTCCTAGCCAGGAGGATATTTTATTAACAAGGCAACTGGTGGAGGCGGGAAATCTGCTCCATATTTCTGTACTTGACCATGTAATAATCGGGGATGGCAAGTATGTTAGTTTTAAGGAAAAGGGAATAATATAATAGGTTTTAATCGAACGAAGGGAGCTAATAAAGCTTATGTTTAATTTGTTTGGTTCACTGTCACGTGACATGGGTATAGATCTCGGTACTGCCAATACGTTGGTACATGTTAAAGGCCGAGGAATTGTTCTCAGGGAGCCGTCGGTAGTCGCTATTCAGCGTGACACTGGCGAGGTATTGGCCGTTGGCGAAGAAGCCAAGCAGATGATCGGCCGCACACCTGGGAATATTGTTGCCATTCGGCCGCTAAAAGACGGCGTCATTGCCGACTTCGATGTTACGCAGGCTATGCTCAAGTATTTTATCAGGAAGTCCATGGATTCCAAGTCCTTTATCAGGCCGCGGGTCATAGTTGGTGTGCCTTCCGGAGTTACTGAGGTCGAAAAACGGGCAGTCATTGATGCCACCATCCAGGCGGGAGCGCGGGAAGCCTATTTGATTGAAGAGCCGATGGCGGCAGCTATTGGCGCAGGCTTGCCTGTTCATGAACCAACAGGGAATATGGTTGTCGACATCGGTGGCGGTACCACGGAAGTAGCAGTAATTTCGCTGGGAGGGATTGTTACCAGCCGTTCGATCCGTATCGGCGGTGATGAAATGGATGAAGCCATTGTTCAATATATAAAACGCACTTATAACCTGATGATTGGTGAACGTACTGCCGAAGAAGTAAAAATCAAGATTGGTTCGGCTATTATGCCGAAGGACGACGTCCAGCTGGATGTGCGTGGCCGTGATTTGGTGACAGGATTGCCCAAAACCTTGATAATTAAAGCAAGTGAAGTGCAGTTAGCATTAAGCGAACCGGTAGCCGGCATTATCGAAGCAGTCAAGGTAACGCTGGAGAAGACTCCGCCCGAACTGGCATCTGATATCATGGATCGCGGTATCGTCATGACAGGTGGCGGTTCGCTCTTAAAAGGACTCGATATATTGCTCAACAAGGAAACAGGCATGCCTGTACATATTTCAGAAGATGCGCTCTCCTGTGTTGCAGCAGGTACTGGCGGTGCTTTGGAAAGCATAGATTTGTTGAAACGGGTATTAATGACTCCCAAAAAACTTAATTAGATTGATTAACCAGGAGGCAGTTGGCTAGGTGAGCCAACTGCCAGAATTTGTGTAAGGAAGGAGCCCGGAAAGTGCGATTCATTCACAAAAAGGCGGTTATTCTTGCAGTGGCGGTACTTACCGTCTTTTTGCTGGCCAGTACAATTGCCCAGGGTAAATACCAGTTTGCTTTTGTAGAACGGATAGTTGTGACATTGTTAACGCCGGTTGAATATGTGTTAAGCAAAGTAGGTTATGGTATACGTCAGACAGGAACATTTACCGGCGGGATTATGACAGTATACCGGGATAACCAGACCCTTAAAGCCGAGATTGCCCAACTGCGCCAAAACGATGTAAATGTAACAGAAATTTTGGCGGAGAATGCACGGTTGAAGACTATGCTTGAATATAAGAAAGCGGCGCCGCAGTTCGATTTTGTTTCTGCGCAAGTAATCGCCCGTGACCCAGGAACATGGACCAGCATAATTATTATTAACCGCGGTGCCGCTGACGGTATCGCTAAGGATATGCCCGTAGTAACAGCCCAGGGACTTGTCGGCAGTGTGACGAATGTCTATAATAATGCTGCCAAGGTACAACTTATTTTGGACCCGCGGAGTGCCGTTGGCTGTTTGGTACAGCGTCCGGAGTCGCGGGTTGCAGGCATTGTGGAAGGGAGCGGTTCGAATCCGCTGACACCGCACATGGTTAATATTGCTCGGGATGCCGATATTATTAAGAGTGATAGAATTATTACCTCTGGTTTCGGCGGCATATACCCCAAAGGACTTCTGGTAGGTGAAGTTGTTGATGTGGTTAACGAAGAAGGTGGATTGCTAAAATATGCCGTCTTGAAGCCAGCGGTGGATTTTGATAGACTAGAGGAAGTATTGGTTATTGTCCGTTCGCGTGAACCAATTCCTGTACCGCAGCAGCCCGCTGCCCAGACTGCACCTGGGCAAACCCAGCAGCCAGTACAGCCGAAAGGGGCAGGACGATGAGAATGTTACTCGTCTGGGCTGGGTTGCTTATTATCACTATCGCCGTCCAGGCTGTTTTACTGCCGCTGATTTTTACTGGTGGCGGCAAACCTGACATACTCCTGACTCTTGTTGTGGCTTGCGGATTATTAGCCGGACGTGAGCAGGCAACCGGTATTGGTTTTTTTGCCGGGATTATCCAGGATTTTGCATCAGGTAATATTTTCGGCTTAAATACTTTATCGAAAATGGCTATTGGTTATCTTGCCGGCTTAGCTGAACGAAAAGTATTCAAAGAAAGTGTTGTTTTGCCGGTTTTAGCCATTATTATAGCTACGTTTTTAAACAGCGCAGTTACGCAGGCGCTGCTTTTGCTGTTGGGCTATAAAATTGAGTTTATTTCCATGTTGAGAAATCAGATGCTGCCGACATTGGGCTACAATATTTTATTCTGTATCCCTATCCATAGGCTTATATACCGGATTACTTTCGGTAACCGCAGTCAGTTTTAAACAGGTTATTCTCGAAAGGAGGTTGTCGGATGCTCGCTAAGCGGTTCAATGGCAGACTTGAAATTTTAAGTCTGATCATTATTTTTATTTTTATTGCGTTAATAAGCCGTCTGGGTTACTTGCAAATGGCTCAAGGTCAATATTACGGGCGGCTGGCCGACGGCAACCGAATCAGACTTATTCCCATCATGGCTCCCAGGGGAATTTTCTATGACCGGAACGGGGTAGCCATGGTGTCCAGCCGGCCGGGCTTTACAGTCTCTTTACTGCCGATAAGCGGACCGGTTCCAGATGAAGTCATTAATAAGCTGGCCGGTATTCTTAATGTAAATGTCATGGAGATTAAAACAAAATTATCCCAGCATACAGGTTCGTTTGAGCCTATACGGGTGAAGACCGATGTTGGTCCCGATATTGTTACTAAAATTGAGGAACGGCGCTCCGAACTGCCAGGGGTTGTTATCGAAATCCAACCACTTAGAAACTATGTTAACAACGAGCTGGCCGCCCATATTTTTGGCTATGTGAGTGAAATCAATGATGTCGAACTTGAGAAGCGCAAAACAGATGGATATAAAGCTGGCGACATTGTTGGCAAATTTGGTTTGGAAAAAGTTTACGACAAGGAGATACGTGGCGTCGACGGCGGCAATCAGGTCGAAGTCGATGTCAGCGGCCGGCCAGTGCAGGTAATTGGCAAGAAAGACCCGGTACCAGGACACAATCTCATTTTAACTATTGACCAGAGGATACAAAAAGCGGCCGAGGCGGCTATTGACGAGCAGCTTGCTTACTTGCAGAGCAAAACTGAGTTTACCAAAGCCAAAGCGGCTGCCGCCGTTGTCTTAAACCCGAAAACCGGGGAAGTGCTGGCTATGGTAAGCCGGCCTACCTTTAACCCCAACTTGTTTAATGGCGGAATTTCTGCCAAGGACTGGCAGGCGCTTAACGAAAATCCATACCACCCAATGGATAACAAAGCTATTTCGGGCGAATACCCGCCGGGCTCGACTTTTAAAATTATTACCGGTGCGGCGGCGTTAGAACTGGGTAAGGTTACGCCAGCGGAGAAAATCTTAGATACCGGCACACACTGGATTATTCCCAAGAGGAATGCAGGCGGTGAGGCTTTGGGCTGGATTAACTTTCGCGAAGCGCTGGCCAAGTCTGATAACGTCTACTTCTATGAAATGGGCAACCGTCTGGGGATTGACAACTTAGAAAAGTATGCCCGCATGTTTGGCCTGGGAACCGTTACCGGCATCAATCTGCAAGGGGAATCGGAAGGTCTGGTGGCTAACCGGCGTTACAAAGCAAAGGTATACGAGGAAGAATGGTATTTGTCAGAAACCTTCGATGCAGCTATCGGACAAGGGTTTCAATTAGCCACTCCCCTGCAAATGGCCGTAATAATTAGTGAAATTGCCAACGGCGGTCACCGCTACAAACCGAATCTTGTCAGCAAAATTACTGACCCGCATGGCCAAGTTATTAAAACATTTGCACCTGAAGAGGTCGGTCAGGTAAGCATTTCAGACAGTACGCTGAATCTTATCCGCGAATCACTAAGAGATGTTGCCCAGGAAGGCGGCACCGCTACTGAGGCATTTGGTGATTTTCCCGTTGCCATCGCCGGCAAGACAGGAACCGCGGAAAATTCCCATGGGCATGATCATGGCTGGTTTGTGGGGTATGGTCCTTATGAGGATCCGCGTATTGCCGTGGCCATTGTCGTGGAGCAAGGCGGTTTTGGCGCATCTTCAGCAGTACCCATTGCTAAAAAGGTTATGGAAGCCGCTTTTAATATCAACCAGACTCCGGCCGACTCAGCCATTATCCGTCGGCCGCAGACAGCGCTATAAATAGTCAGCCATACATAAAGGAGTCAGGACAAATGCCTGACTCCTTTATGATTTACAAAATGCGGCACGCTTTTAAAAGGGATGAGCTACGGAGAAACTTTAGCCGCATTGCGGAAGAAATATGGAATGATTGCGGCAAAAGGCTGCTGATACAGGATGGTCATTGTCACCGGAATGGCCACCGCGTGAGGGAAAAAAGTCAGGGCAAGCACTACGCCAAAGCTGGCATTACGTAGCCCGACACAATAAATCATGGCTAAGGCAATCTCTTTAGAACGGCTTTTAAAGAAAAGCGAGCCAAGATAGCCTGTGAAATAACCGGCAGCCACTAAAAGCATGGTTACAATAACAATTTTAAGAGTAGACAAATCCCAGGTTATATCCGGGCCGACCAAGGCAGAGTTGATGAAAATTACAACGAAGAAAGCCACTTTGGAAAAAAAGTTGCCGATTGCCTTGAGTGAGTCAGGCAGCATGTCTTTGCGTCCATAATCGTGAATGATCATGCCGGCAAGGCTTGGGAGAGTAATCATAATCAGCAATTGAAGCATCATTTGCATATAATCGATCTGCAAAGCCTGACCGATGACCATTTTAAAGAAAAAGGGCAGCATTACAGGGACAATAAGAGTGTCAAGCGTGACCGCAACTAAGGCAACAGAAACGTTCCCGCCTGTTATTGCAGTCCAAATAACAGAAGTTACACCAATGGGGGTTGCTGCAGCAACTAAATAGCCTAACTGAATGTTGTGATCGCCGGTAAACAAAAGAATTCCCGTCAGCCAGGCTATAAGCGGCGATATAATATGAATCAGGACAAGTATCCAAAGAGGAATGACCGGCTTTTTAAGTACGCGGAGGAATTCTTTTAAACTTGTTCCCAAAGCAGTTACAAACGTCATATACCCAAAGGAGCCAAGTACGATAGCACGTAAGGCGGGGGAATCGGGAATGGGTATTAAAAAACCCAGTAATAGGGCCGACAGCACAATATAAAACATATGTTGTCCCAGCCAAGCAGTAACTCTTGTTAAATAGGTAATCATGTGTAAGCCTCCAATAATATATAGCTAGCTCACTATATTCCGCATTCTTTTGCCAATCACCTTTTAATTCTATTAAAATATAGTGTTGGTGTCAGTATTTCTGCAGGAAATCTTGTAATTAAGGCGAATTTTAGTTGACATATAGATATTATTCCATGGTAAAATTTAGGAGTAGATATGCGGGAGGATGTAGTATTTAAGGGAAGTAAAAGCGGTCTTGAATTGGTGATAAACCAGTCAGCCGATTTTTCTGCAATCTTAGAGCAACTAAAAGAAAAACTGGAATCTGCTGCTCACTTTTTTGCCGGCGGCAGCGGTGTTAAAGTACTATCCTGGACAAGTGCGCTGACGGGTGAGGAACGAGGACAGATTGTTGATCTACTGGCTGACTATGGATTGGCTTTGCGCGAGCAGCCTGACTCTGAATTTGTGCCGCCAGAACAATTCTCTGCCGGGGCGGATACTCCTCTTGCTGATATTCCGGTCGAATACCGTCAGGAACCGGAAGGCGGGCAGACGTTAATCGTATCCAGAATGCTGCGAAGCGGTCAAAAGATCATATTTAATGGTTCCGTTATTATTATGGGCGATGTTAACCCTGGAGCAGAGGTTATTGCCAGCGGTAATATTACCGTGCAGGGAACTTGCCGGGGGGTGGCTCATGCCGGGGTTAAAGGCGACAGAAATGCTACTATAACGGCTGACAGGCTGGTTGCCGGCCAATTGAGAATTGCCGGGCTTATTGCCAGAGCTCCTGACAACCAGGTTGAACCTACCTGCCGGGAAACAGCCCGCATTTCCGGTGGTACTGTTATTATTGGACCGACGGAAAGTTTGTAAGTTAAACTAGGAGGTACATAGATGGGGGAAGTAATCGTCATTACGTCAGGCAAAGGTGGTGTTGGCAAAACGACAACCACTGCTAATCTAGGAACTGGTTTTGCTTTGCAAGGCAAAAAAGTGGTTTTGGTCGACGCTGATATTGGCCTGCGCAATCTTGATGTTGTTATGGGACTGGAAAATAGAATTGTATATGACCTGGTGGATGTCACTGAGGGCAACTGCCGGTTAAAGCAAGCTCTAATCAGAGACAAGCGTTATGATACACTTTATCTGTTGCCTGCCGCCCAAACGCGGGATAAAAATGCGGTTACACCTGACCAGATGCAGCAATTATGCAAAGAACTGGCCCAGGAATTTGATTATGTTATTATTGACTGTCCGGCAGGTATTGAGCAAGGCTTCAAAAATGCCATTGCGGGGGCGGACCGCGCAATTATTGTCACAACGCCTGAAGTCTCGGCTGTCCGGGATGCAGATCGCATTATCGGCCTCTTAGAATCAGAGGGAAAACATAATCCCAAGCTAATTGTCAACCGTATTCGTCCGCTCATGGTCAAGAAGGGCGATATGATGGATATTGATGATATTATTGAAATTTTGGCTGTCGATCTTTTAGGGATTATTCCTGAGGATGAATATATAGTTATTTCCACTAATCGCGGCGAACCGGCTGTTGTTAACACATCGGCCCTGGCCAGTACGGCTTATCGAAACATTGTACGCCGGCTAATGGGGGAAAATGTGCCACTCATGACACTTGAAATTAATGATAGCCTATGGGGCAAGTTTAAAAAGGTGCTGGGATTTTAATTTGGGTATTTGGGGAGGGAACAAGGTGTTTGAACTTATACAAAAGCTTTTTGGCAAAGAGGCACAAGGCTCTAAAGACGTCGCCAAAGAACGCCTTAGGTTTGTCCTGGTCCATGACCGTGTCAATGTATCGCCACAGTTTATGGAAGTTATAAAAGACGATATGATTAAGGTAATATCAAATTATATGGACATCAATGAGACCGAGATGGAAATTAACTTGACTAGGACTAACACACAGGTTGCCTTAGTAGCCAATATTCCTGTAAACCGTATGAAGCGCAATTCAATGCCAGGAGAATAATTCTTTGCAGAGTCAAGGTTATCTTGCTCTGCTTTTTATTTTCTCTATACTGGACGAAGGCGGGAAATACTATTATAATATATAAGACATTGTTAGAGAGAAGGTTATCCGGCTATGCTCAACCAGCGCCTTTTGCGGAACCTGGATTTTATACTTATTGGTGTTACCGCTCTTCTTATTATTGTAAGCCTGCTTATTATTGGCAGCGCCACTCATATTAATAACCCGAGTGAAGACCGGTATTGGTATGTGCAGCGACAAGGCTTATTTGCATTAGCGAACGTTGCTCTTATCTTCCTGATGCTGAATTTTGACTATAAGTCTCTGGAGCGTTTTGGCGGCTTTCTATATTTTTCCAACCTGACTATGCTGCTGGCGGTAATGTTTATCGGCCAGTCAGCTTTGGGGGCTCAGCGGTGGATACAGATCGGGCCGATTAGCCTGCAGCCTTCGGAATTTTCCAAGATTATCATGATTATATCATTGGCGCAGATTCTTGATAAACGCACTGGAAAACTTAATTCATTTAAAGACATTATTCCCGTGTTTATTTATGTGGGCATACCATTTCTCCTGGTGTTAAAACAGCCGGATCTTGGGACATCACTGGTATTTATGGCTATACTATTTGGTATGATTTTTATTGCCGGAATTAGTAGTCGTCATCTAATGACCATATTCGGCGCCGGTATGGCTTTTCTGCCAATTTTTTGGCACTTTTTAAAGGATTATCAAAAAAAGCGGCTGACGGTATTTATTGATCCTAATGTTGATCCGTTAGGTTCAGGCTATCACATCATACAATCGAAAATTGCTATTGGCTCGGGGATGCTGTTTGGCAAAGGCTTGTTCAATGGTACCCAGAGTCAACTGAATTTTTTGCCTGAGAACCATACCGATTTTATTTTTGCCGTGATTGGCGAAGAACTTGGATTTGTCGGTGCAACATTTGTTTTATTGCTGTATCTTATATTACTGTATCGCGGTGTTAAAATCGCCGGCGCAGCGCGCGATAATTTTGGAACATTGCTGGCGACCGGAATTACCTCCATGCTCGCCTTCCATGTATTGGTCAATGTCGGCATGACCGCCGGTATTATGCCTGTAACAGGTATTCCTCTGCCGCTTATGAGTTATGGGGTCAGCGCACTAACCACCAACCTTGTGAGTATCGGTATACTACTCAATATTTATATGCGACGACAAAAAATTCTGTTTTAATTTTTAGTGACAGTCGTAGGCAGATTGCTCTTACACAAAGAGCAGTCTGTCTTTTTTCTGACATCAATATTGCTAGTTGCTGACTAGGAGCGATAAGAACTGTCTTTATTGGTTAAAAAGGACGGACATGCCGGTTTTCCATTTGTCCCATTTTATTTGGGCAAGCGCCTGGATCACTAGTTATAATTCTATAGATTTGTCATATATATTCCATAAGACTACTTGAGGCGGTGTTATGGAGGTCTTGCTATGACAAAGCTTTGGAATCGCTTAAAGAACCGCTGGCTGTTTACTGGCCGCAATAATGAAAAAAGCTGGCAATCTTATTATGAAGACCCACCTGATTATGCCGGGCTAAAAAAAACAGTAGCCGCGCTGGCTCTATTTGCCCTGGTCTATGGCGCCCACGTGTCAGACACTCGGGTTGGACAGGAAGTTACCGGCGCTGTAAGGCAGATGCTTACGACTCAAACTGATTTTGCTTATTATACGGCTAGAACTATTGAGTATGTGACTATATATTGGCCGAATGCCGCCAATATTTCAGGCATTCCTGTTTTAAAACAAGTCCAGACAACTATTTCGCGGCCTGCAGACCCGTTACTGTATATGACAAAGCCTGCCGAGGGCCAGGTAATTGCCCAATTTGGCTGGCGGTTTGATCCGGCTATTAAGCAGGAGCGAATGTTTGAAGGCATAGACATTGCAGCCTCAACCGGGGCGAGTGTGCGAGTGGCGGCGCCCGGAACTGTAAAAGTTGTTACTGACACTACTAAGTTCGGCAAAATGCTGATTGTAGACCACGGGCAAGGCATAGAAACCATTTACGGACACTTGACAGATGTACTGGTAAAAGAGACTGATGCGGTAAGCCAGGGGCAAGTTATCGCCAGGGTTGGTAAAGCAAGTACCGAAGTACCGGTGCTATATTTTGAAGTGCGCGAAAATGGCAAAGCCATCGATCCGCTAGCCAGAATTAAGAGTGATACGACTAAATAAGGATGTGAACTATGCGGGCCGGAAAAATTGCAGGTGTGGAACTTATCTTAAACAATTGGTTTCTGATCCTGATTGCTATTTTTATGGCTGCCGGATTAGTTAGTAAAGTGTTATTGATATTTTCTGCTGTTTTATGGCATGAATCAGCGCACATGCTAATGGCTGTCGGCTTGGGTTACAGGGTCAAGCAGGTAGAACTATTGCCTTTTGGCGCTATAGCGCGCATTGATCGCCTGGCTGACGCCGGAGCGGCAAGTGAAATAATGATAGCAGCCGCCGGACCGCTGGCAAGTATGGGTCTGGCGGTTTTGTGTTATGCTCTAGGGGAGGGGGCCGGTAACTGGCAGGAGGTGTTACGGTTTTTTACCGATATAAATCTGATGTTAGCCGGTTTTAACCTTCTGCCGGCTTTGCCGCTTGATGGCGGGAGAATTTTACGGGCCCTTCTTTCCCGCAGGCGTGATTATCGTGATGCGACTGCCATAGTTGTAACCATCAGCCATATTACCGGCGGGCTGCTGTTAGCGTTTGCCGGGGTAACCTTCTGGCTGTACAATACTCTGAATTTGACCATGCTGATTGCCGCCGTTTTTTTATTTCTTACTGCGCAAACGGAAAACCGTCTGGCCGGATTTCGGGTAATGCGGATTTTAGCCAACAAAAAGGCCGAGCTTACCGGCAGCGGAATTATGCCTGCAAGTCATCTTACCGCGATGAAAACCGCCACTATCCGTGAGATCATCCGCTTGTTTGGTTCAGAAGAGTATTATATTGTGCATGTGGTTGACAAGGACTTTAAACTGTGCGGGGCTTTAACGGAAACCGAAATATGGGAAGGTCTCATTAAAAAAGGTGTTAAAGCCAGGATCAGCGAGTTTTTATAATGCTATATGTTTAACTTTATTGGCTGCCAGGTTTCAAATAGAAACCTGATGGAAAAAATAAGTCTTGATATTTCCACCAGAAAAATACATAATAATTTTTATAGCTATATTTTGGAGGTACCTAATGCATCCTTATCCCGTAGACCCAGTTAGTCCTGCGACCTTAAGCCGGGTAATGAAACCGGCCCGTTACACTGGCCACGAGTGGAACAGTGTATGTAAAAATCCCGGAGACTTTATCGTAAATTTCGTTCTGGCCATGCCTGATGTATATGAAGTGGGCATGTCCAACCTTGGTCTCAAAATATTGTACCAGATATTAAACAGCCGTACTGATACCTATGCTCAGCGTGTCTATGCACCGTGGGTAGATATGGAACAAGAAATGCGGGCCGGCGGTGTCAGGCTTTATACACTGGAAAGCAAACAGCCGGTTGCAGAGTGTGATATTATCGGCTTTTCCCTACAGTATGAGTTAAGTTACAGTAACGTGTTAAATATGCTTGACTTAGCAGGCATTCCTGTACTCGCTGCCGAGAGGGATGACAGTTATCCGCTTGTGGTTTGCGGCGGACCGTGCGCCTTTAATGCCGAGCCGATGGCTGATTTTGTCGACTTTTTTATCCTGGGCGAAGCCGAAGAAGTTATCGATGAGGTGGCAGCCGTTATTGCGGCTTGGAAACATTCCGGTAAGCCGGAAGGCAAAGCCGGTATCCTAAAACAGCTGGCCAAACTGCAAGGCATATATGTCCCTGCTTTTTATGAAGCTGACTATTTTGGCGATGGCCGGGTACGCGGCTATAAGCCTACAGTGACAGAGGCTAAACCTATTATTGTTAAGCGCGTTATTCAGGATCTTGATCAGGTTACTTTTGCTACGAAACCCATAGTGCCTTTTATCGAAATTGTTCACGATCGCATTATGCTCGAATTATTCCGTGGCTGTACCCGCGGCTGCCGGTTCTGCCAGGCCGGGGTACTTTACCGACCTGTACGGGAACGAAATTTGGAGACCCTGGTGAATTATGTTCAGGAACTGGTTGATCATACCGGTTATAATGAAATTTCCCTGGTGTCACTCAGTTCGGCTGATTATTCTTGTCTTAGCCACTTAATATCTGAGCTTATGTCCCGCTTTAAACAGCAAGGGGTAAGTGTATCATTGCCCTCACTCAGGATTGACAGTTTCTCGATTGATCTTGCCAAGCAAGTACAGCAAGTACGCAAAAGCGGGCTGACTTTTGCCCCCGAGGCCGGAACCCAGCGGTTAAGGGATGTAATTAACAAAGGCGTTACCGAGGAAAACCTTACGGAAGCTGTAAGTTCTGCTTTCAAAGCCGGCTGGTCTACAATTAAACTGTATTTTATGATTGGCTTGCCGACCGAGACCGATGAGGATGTGGCAGGTATTGCCGTCTTGGCGCAACGGGTAGCCGACCTTTACAAACAGATAAAGGGGCGTAAAGGGGCAAAAGTGACTGTAAGTGTATCTTCTTTTGTGCCCAAGCCACATACCGCTTTTCAATGGTTTGGTCAGAATCCGGTTGAAGAGATTGAACGCAAACAAAAGCTTCTCAGGTCGCTGATTAAAGACCGCAGTATTTCCTTAAGCTGGCATGATGCACGTACCAGTTTCCTGGAAGGTGTATTTTCGCGGGGGGACCGCCGTTTGGGCAAGGTCATTTTCCGGGCATGGCAGAATGGAGCTAAGTTTGACGGGTGGTCTGAACACTTTAAGTTTGATGTCTGGATGAATGCTTTTGCCGCCGAGGGAATCGAGCCTTCCTGTTATGCCAATCGCGGGCGGGAACTGGATGAATATCTGCCCTGGGAACATTTATCCTCCGGTGTGGACAAGTCTTTCCTGGTCAGGGAATGGCAGGCTGCTCAAAATGCAACTTTCACGCCTGACTGCCGCCGTGAATTGTGCGGCGCCTGTGGCGTCTGCCAGGAGCTTGACGTCAAAGTAGTCGATTGGGGGCAGGCAAATGGCTAAATTACGGTTTAAGATAACGAAAGATGATCAAATTCGCTATGTTTCGCATTTGGATTATGCCGGCACTATTGAACGGGCAGTCCGGCGCGCCCAACTGCCGGCGGCTTATTCCGAGGGCTTTAATCCGCATATGAAGCTTTCTTTTGCTTCTGCTTTGGCGGTTGGCGTGACCAGTGACGCAGAATATCTTGATCTGGAATTAACAGAAGAGGCCGATATAGGCAGTGTAAAAGCGCGCCTTAAACCTGAACTTCCCAGTGGTGTACGACTCGAAGCCGCCCGGTACATGGGGCCTCGCAGCCAGGCGCTTATGGCTGTCGTTAACTTGGCGACCTATGAGGTTCTTGTCTCTCTTAAGACAGGGGTTGACTGGGAACAGGCCGCAGCAAGCATAGACAGATTCAATCAGGAAGTTGCCGTAATTTATATAAAACAATCTCCCAAGGGACGTCGTGAAATTGATATCAAGGAATATTTGGCTGCCCCGGTAGCGGCGAGTCCGGTTTCTGGCACTAAGAACACAATTGCTATAAGCCTGGCCATAAAAATCACCCCTGGCGGCAGTGTTAAGCCGGTTGAAGTGCTAAACTTGCTGGCAGACAGCTTTGACATACCTGTTGACAAAGAAAATGCGCTTATTCACCGGAACGGCCTGTTTGTGACCGACGGCCGGGTAACACGCACTCCTCTTGAACTATAGAGTAAACAAGTGTATAACAGAAAAAGGAACAAAGTATGAGCAAAAGTATTATTGCCAGCGTTATGCCTGAGGAAACCAGAGTCGCTCTCTTAGAAGACAACGAACTTATGGAAATATCGGTTGAACGCAGCGAAAGCGGACATTTGGTTGGCAACATTTATAAAGGAAGAGTCAAAAATATTCTCCCCGGTATGCAGGCAGCATTTGTGGATATCGGGCGAGATAAAAATGCCTTTTTGTATACGGGGGATGCCGGCCGGCAGGCAGCCTGTCAGCATCTGACTGTGGGACAGGATGTACTTGTCCAGATTGCCAAAGACGCCATGGGCGATAAAGGACCTAGGGCGACGATTAGTCTCACGCTGCCCGGAAGATATATTGTACTTATGCCCAATGTTGATTATATCGGTATTTCCCGGCGTATCGAGGAGGAAAGCGAACGGGAACGCCTGCGCGGCCTTGCCGAGACCATCCGGCCGGCAGGCATGGGCGTAATTGTGAGAACAGTTGCGGCCGGTAAAAGCCAGGAAGAACTAACAAAGGATATGGCATATCTTGCCAACATGTGGTCTAATCTAAGCGCCCGGGCCAAACGAGCTAATGCACCGGCGCTTATCTACCGCGACGCCGATCTTGTCGTCAGGATTGTGCGGGATTATCTGACAAGCGATGTTACCGAGTTTGTTATTGACAGCCAGGAAGCCTACAACCGGGTTATTGATTTGCTTAAATTCATTTCGCCTGAGCTTATTGGCTGTGTGCAATTATTTCAGGCCGGCGGCCAGGACTACGATCTGTTCAGCCGCTTTCACCTGGATACCCAACTGGAGGAATTACGCAACCGCAGGGTTGAACTGGCCTGTGGCGGCTATCTCGTTATCGACCACACCGAGGCTCTGACCGTCATTGATGTAAATACCGGCAAGTTTGTTGGTAATACCAACTTGTCTGAGACTGTATTTCAGACCAATCTTGAAGCAGCCGCGCAGATTGCCAGACAGCTTAGACTGCGCGATATTGGCGGAATTATCATCATTGACTTCATTGACATGGATAAGCCTGAGCAGCGGGCCGCCGTCCTGGCCGTACTGGAAACAGAACTAAAAAGGGATCGCACTAAGTTTAATGTTTTTGGGATTACCAGTCTAGGGCTGGTGGAAATGACAAGAAAAAAAGCCAGGCAAAATCTAAATGGCATGCTTTACAGTCCCTGCCCGTGCTGTTTGGGAAAAGGCCGGATCAAATCTCCGGAGACGGTAGCTATTGATATTAAACGGGAATTGAGAAAATTAAACAATCGCTCCCGGCCGGGCGGACGGCTTTTACTTCAGGTTCACCCCCAGGTAGCGGAATTTTTGACAAGGCAGGGAGAGTTTAAGCGGCTTGAACAGGAAACAGCCCGAACCCTGAGTGTGGAAGCCACCCCCGGTATTAACCCCGAAGTATTTTCTCTGCTATGGAAACCTGATTGACAAAGTATTACCATTATGGTAAAATTTCATGATGTAGGCCTTAGTCTACACCACCGCACGGAGAGGTTCCTAAATCTTGCCGTCATTTGTGCGGCAAGTACCGAATCTGGCGAGTCCTAACACAGGGGAGGTGCAAATTAATGTACGCAATTATTGAAACAGGCGGTAAGCAATATCGTGTTACCGAAGGTGATGTGCTTACTATCGAAAAAATCGAAGTGGCCGAAGGTCAGACTGTTGACTTTGACCGTGTTTTAACAGTAGTAAAAGATGGCGAGGTCGTTATCGGCAAACCATTGGTGGCTAATGCCAAAGTAACTGCTGAAGTAGTTACTCATGGTAAAGGCAAGAAGATTCTGGTCTTCAAGTACAAAGCCAAATCCAACTATCGCCGTCGTCAAGGCCATCGTCAACCGTTCACTAAAGTCCGTATTGAAAAAATTCATGCATAAAGGCTTAAAACATGATAACGGTTGCAATGATTCGTGACAACAACAGGGCAATTGCCGGTTTTCAAGTCAGTGGACATGCGCAAGCTGCACCACATGGTCAGGATATTATATGTGCGGGAGTTTCTTCTTTGGTTCAGTCAGCGATTATGGGGATTGAACGCCATCTTGGGCGGGATATTGACCTTATGCAAGATGCTGGCGGACTTACAATGAAACTTAACGGACAGCCTGACAGTCTTACTGGTGCAATTCTTGAAACCATGCTACTTGGTTTAACCGAGATTGCCAAACTATATCCTAAAAGTGTTCGCATTATTGAGCACAGGAGGTGAAAGCATGATGGAAAAATTCAAACTGAATTCTTTTGACTTACAATTATTTGCTCATAAAAAAGGTGTGGGCAGTTCCCGTAACGGTCGTGACAGCGAGGCAAAACGCCTGGGTGTAAAACGCCACAACGGTGAAGTTGTAACCGCAGGCAGCATTCTGGTGCGCCAGCGTGGTACCCATTTCCATCCCGGTAATAATGTCGGTATCGGCAAAGATGATACCTTATTTGCCAAAGTTCCCGGCAAAGTCGCTTTCGAGCGCAAAGGCCGTTATGACCGGCAAATTAGTGTGTATCCTGCAGCAGAAGAAGCTATGTAAGAAACGCCCTGCGGCCAACTCAGCCGCAGGTTTTTTTTTCCTGATAGAAAGTATAACTTTCGCCTGGATAAGGGCAACATCGGCTTCCGCTTTCCAAAGGCTCGGCGCAAGCCGT
Organism: Sporomusa aerivorans; assembly: GCF_041428895.1. Taxonomy (NCBI): domain Bacteria; kingdom Bacillati; phylum Bacillota; class Negativicutes; order Selenomonadales; family Sporomusaceae; genus Sporomusa; species Sporomusa aerivorans. The sequence continues at coordinate 4,156,452 of NZ_CP156926.1, read as the reverse complement.
GTTTTCTTTACTAATAAAGTAACTTTCCTTTGTAAGCTGCGGCTTGTTTTATGAATAGGGAAAATTTAAAAATTGGCATAAGTCAAGCTTTTTCTAATAAATTCTTGCTGGCGATTAGCGAAATCCGACAGGTATTTTGCTTAACGGGAGCGAAAGATACATCATTCATGCAGTATTTTGGAAGGATGATTGTATGACAACCACACCTTGTTCTGACGTTGCGTCATGTACTGATATTATAAAACTTCTCCGTATTCAACGTCATGATTTCTTAAACCATCTGCAGGTTATTCATGCCATGATTCAATTAGGCAGGAATGAACGAGCGCTTAAGTATATTGAAAAATTGGCGCATGATCCGGAAATGATATCAAATGTGCTTAAAGCCTACCCAAAAGAACATGATTGATATCTTTCACGCTGAAGGCGAAGTTTTATCAGCCGTTGGATAAATTTGGGCACGAAGGTGCATATTACATATAAAAATACAAGGGGATTTCTATGTTTATTGACAGAGCCAAAATAACGGTTAAAGCCGGTAGCGGCGGAAATGGCATGTCCAGTTTCCGCCGGGAAAAATACGTTCCCAAAGGCGGCCCCAGCGGTGGCGACGGAGGACGCGGTGCCAATGTTGTTTTAATTGGCGATGCCAATTTGAACACTCTCGTGGATTTCCGCTATAAACGCCAGTTTAAGGCTGATAGTGGCGCTAACGGCCAATCAAGCAATATGCACGGCCGTGGCGCTGAAGACTTGCTTGTCAAAGTGCCGCCAGGTACGATTGTCAAAGATGAAGCTACCGGTCAAATTCTAGGTGATATTACTGAACCGGGACAAAAGGTGGTTGTAGCTAAAGGCGGCAGGGGCGGGCGCGGCAATGCCCGTTTTGTCAATAGTGTACACCGGGCTCCTACCTTTGCCGAATTAGGTGAACCAGGGGAAGAGCAAACCTTATTGCTGGAACTTAAACTATTGGCCGATGTTGGCCTGCTCGGTTATCCGAGCGTGGGTAAGTCCAGTATTTTATCTATGGTATCGGCGGCTAAGCCGGAAATTGCCGCCTACCACTTCACTACTCTGTCTCCGGTATTGGGAGTCGTAAGTATTGCTGAGGGCCAGAACTTTGTCCTGGCCGATATCCCGGGATTAATCGAGGGGGCACACGAGGGCGTCGGTTTAGGACATGACTTTTTGCGTCATATTGAGCGCACCAAGGTACTTATTCATGTTCTTGACGTTTCCGGCCTCGAGGGCCGTGATCCTATCGATGATTTTCACAAGATCAATAATGAACTTAAACTATATAACGAAAAGCTCTTTAAGCGTCCGCAGATTGTTGCCGCAAACAAAATGGATTTACCCGAGGCTCAGGACAACTATCAGCGGGTAGCCGCCGTTATGCGGGAAATGGGTCATGAGGTGTATCCGATTTCGGCCGCGACCGGTGAAGGCCTCCAGGCGCTGATGCAGCGGGCGGCGCGGCTTTTGTCCGAATATGTGGAGGAGCCTGTGGAAATTGAAGAAGCTAAAGTATACGAGGCCAGGCCTGAAGATCAGTTTACAATCAAGCGTGATGATGACGGAGCCTTTGTTGTCGAAGGCCAGGCCATTGAAAAACTTGTGGCTATGACCCGCTTTGGTGATGAGGAAGGCTTGCGCCGTTTCCAGGCAATATGGCGAAGATTAAGCATTGATGAAGAACTCCGGAACCGTGGTATTCAGGAAGGGGATACTGTCCGCATACGCGATATGGAATTTGAGTTTAGACCATAGGAGGAACTATTTTGCAAGATAACGAATCTACACTTACGGGAAAGCAAAAACGATTTTTGCGGGCGCTTGGCAGTACGCTGGATCCTGTGGTGCAAATTGGCAAAAGCGGTGTAATGGCAACTGTTATTGAAAGTGCTGAGCAGGCTTTGGCTGCCAGGGAAATTATTAAGGTCCGGGTGCTGCAGAACAGTCCGGAGGAGCCGAAGTCGGCTATCACTGCCCTGGCCGGTGCAACCGGCGCCGTACTGGTGCAGGTGATCGGCCGCAATGGTCTGTTATATAAGAAGAATGAAGAAAAGTCCAAAATAGAATTGCCGTAATGTATGGGGGAGTAGCAGTATATGCTTACCAGAGAAAATTTAAGCGATGCCCAACGCATTGTTGTGAAGGTTGGTACCAGTACACTAACTCACGCAACCGGAAAACTCAATCTCCTCAGGATTGAAAAGCTGGCGCGCGAACTGTCCGATCTTGCCAATCAGGGCAAACAAATTATCCTGGTCAGTTCAGGTGCGGTCAGCGCCGGTATGGAACGCCTGGGCCTCAAAACAAAACCCAAGACCATCCCCGAAAAACAAGCTGCCGCTGCTGTCGGACAAGGAATCTTACTTCATATATATGAAAAGATATTTGGCGAATATGGTCAAATTGTCGCTCAGGTTTTATTAACCCGCGCCGATTCAGTTAACCGCAAGCGTTATACCAACTCCCGCAATACACTGATGGCGCTCTTAAACCAGGGCGTCATTCCCATTATTAATGAGAATGACGCTGTTTCTATTGATGAACTAAAAATTGGTGACAATGATACGCTTTCGGCTATGGTTGCCAGTATTATTGATGCCGACCTGCTCATCATATTATCTGATGTTGAAGGTGTGTTTACCGCCAATCCCCAATCTGACCCGGATGCTACCTTGCTAAGCGAGATTACTGATATAACGCCGGCTGTTGAGGCATTGGCCGGCGGACCGGGAACATTACAGGGGACAGGCGGCATGTATACCAAAATTCAGGCGGCTAAGATTGCGGTTAATTCAGGCGTAACCATGGTTATCGCCTCCGGTGCCCAGGACGGCATTGTGCGGGATGTGCTGGCGGGAAATAAATTAGGCACAATTTTTATTTCAAAGGAAAACCGTCTCCAGATCCGAAAACGCTGGCTGGCTTTTGGGGTAAGAGTAAGTGGTAAAATCACCGTGGATACAGGCTGCGAACAAGCTCTGCTCAAAGGTGGTTCCAGTCTGTTGGCCGCAGGGGTAGCTGCCGTTGACGGAGATTTTGAGTTAGGTAATACGGTCAGTATTGTAAGTGGCGGTGGCCGGGAGCTGGCGCGCGGCATTGCAAATTACTGCGCTGACGATATAAGAAAGATTATGGGCGCACACACCCATGAGATTTGTGATTTGCTTGGTTCTAAGCCTTTTGACGAAATCGTGCATCGCGACAATATGGTACTATTGGTATGAGGGGAGATCTGCGAATATGGACTATGTAACCGAACTTACGGAAAAAGGCCGCATTGCTAAACAAGCGGCCCGCAAATTGGCTGTTATGTCAACCGCTGTTAAGAACAAGGTGCTTATGGCCATGGCCAGTGCGCTGGAAGAAAACCAAGCAGTTATCTGTAATGCCAATACTGAAGATGTTGACAGGGCGGAGAAAGCCGGTATGCCCAAGCCGCTCATTGACCGCTTGTTGCTTAACCAGGGCAGAATACATGCAATGGCTGACGGTCTCAGACAAATTGCTGCCTTGCCTGATCCAATCGGCGAGGTCTTAACAGGCTGGAAACGGCCTAATGGGCTTACTATGGCAAAAGAGCGGGTGCCGCTGGGAGTTATCGGCATTATTTACGAGGCTCGTCCCAATGTTACGGTAGATGCCGCCGGCCTGTGCCTAAAGGCCGGGAATGCCGTTATTCTAAGAGGGGGGTCTGAAGCAATCCATTCCAATACTGCCATAACTGCAGCGATTGCCGACGCTGCTCATAAAGCGGGTGCACCGGCTGGCGCAATTCAGCTGGTGGAAACTACTGACCGCCAGGCAGTAATAGCCATGCTCAAACTAAATCAATACCTGGATGTAATCATACCCCGGGGAGGAGCCGGGCTTATACGGACCGTTGTAGAAAACAGCACTGTTCCGGTTATTGAGACAGGTACCGGTGTTTGTCACACTTTTGTGGATGCTTCAGCTGATCCGGCTATGGCTCAGGAGATTGCCTTCAATGCAAAAGTTTCGCGTCCCGGTGTGTGTAATGCCATGGAAACTCTGTTGGTTCATCAGGCGGTGGCGGCTGAATTCCTACCAGCCATGTTAGCGCGCTATCATGCGGCTGGTGTTGAATTACGGGGATGTGAACAAACCAGGCAGTATCATCCGGCTGTTAAACCGGCAACAGCGGAAGACTGGGCCACTGAATTTCTGGATCTGATTTTGGCGGTGAAAATAGTGACCGGCTTGGACGAGGCCCTTGAACATATCGCTGCCTACAGTACACGTCACTCAGAGGCTATTGTGACCAGGGACTATGGAAACGCCAAGCGTTTTCAGCAGGAAGTGGATGCTGCCGCTGTGTATGTTAATGCATCAACCCGCTTTACCGACGGTTTCGAATTTGGTTTTGGCGCCGAAATTGGCATAAGTACCCAAAAGCTTCATGCCAGAGGACCTATGGGTTTGCCTGAGCTTACCAGCATTAAATATGTTATCAATGGTACCGGACAAATTCGGTAATTTGAAGTTTTCTTAAGTTTGGCCGACAACTTCAGCAGGATATTATACAAAATGTCTGGAAATAGTTTCATAGCTGCATAGTGCAAGTACAAACGAATCTGGAGGAAAACTACCACCAAGAGCCGTAATCTTTGGGATGCTCAAGGATTACGGTTTTTTAACCAGTGTTAGAGTGAATATGAATAGATATAGACGGCTGGCAGGTTATTACTATGCCATAAAAAACTATCTCCATACTCCTAAGGGACGCTTTGACATGCTGGATTATGTCCGGGCGGCCGCTGTTATTGCCGGTGTCATTATAGTGAGTGGCTTTATTATGGCAGTACTCAGAGTGTGAGCTACTTTTCACACCGCCCGGGTATTTGTTATAATGATGACAAGCTTGGATTTTTTTGAATATTTTGAGAGGCAGATATTATGGTACATGCAAAAGCTAAAGTGGGTATCATGGGCGGGACCTTTGACCCGATACATGTGGGACATCTAGTAACGGCTGAAGCCGTCCGTATTGAATACAACCTGGATAAGGTTTTGTTTATCCCTGCCAGTAATCCGCCGCATAAACAGGAATCGCTTGTTACCCCGGCTATCCATCGTTATATCATGACAGTTATGGCAACCTATTCGAATCCGCATTTTTTTGTTTCGGGTATTGAACTGGAACGTTCCGGTCCATCTTACACCATTGATACTGTCAGGACTTTAATTGACTGTTACGGCCTAAATACGGAGTTTTATTTTATAACCGGCGCAGACGCTGTTAAAGATTTACCCACATGGCGGGAAATTGACCGTCTCCTGGATTTGTGCTTTTTTGTGGCGGCAACCCGCCCTGGCTGTATCAGTTATATTGATCAGGTAATAAGACAATTTGGCGCAAAAGGCCGCCGGAGTATTCAACGGCTGGCCACTCCAGAACTCGAAATATCCTCGACTGATATTCGTGAACGGATAAAAAAAGGCCGTTCGATAAAGTATATAGTGCCGGAAAGTGTTGAAGATTATATTTATAAAGAAGGTTTATACCGGTAAACTTACTGTTATGACGTACCAAATAAAGGCAGGTAATTACAGGCATAAATCCTGATTTTCTGCAGATAATGTTAACGTAAAACTTGTTTTGCTTTACGTATCCTGATGCAACGGAGGTGATTTTCTTTGGCAAAAACACTCTATGTAGGCAATCTGCCATGGAGCACAAACGACGTAGCTCTTGCCGATGCTTTCCGTCCTCATGGTTCTGTTATTTCCAGCAGAATTATAACTGACAAAGAAACAGGACGTTCTCGCGGATTTGGCTTTGTAGAAGTAGAGGATGCCGACGCTGAAAAAATGGTTGAGGCTATGAACGGCTCGCAAGTCGGGGGACGCCAGATTGTTGTTAACGAAGCTAAACCACGGCAAGGTTAAGAGAATGGTAGCTTTGTTGCTTATAAATTGAATGGCGACTTGGTATTCACCTCCTATTTTTAGGAGGTTTTTTATTTTATAAAAAGGAAATTTGCATATACTGACGAATTTTAGTAAAGGAGAATAGGTGGTGTCATATTGTGGAATATCGTCATGCGGTTGACAAGCTGTCCAAGATTTTATCAGCTAAAAGATTTCAGCATTCGCTGGGGGTAAGTCAAACTGCGGCAGACCTAGCCGTAAGGTTTGACGAGGATGAAGAAAAAGCCAGGCTGGCCGGGCTGTTACATGATTGTGCCCGTAACATATCCAGCAATAACCTCTTGCAAATGGCTAAAGTCTTTGCTATAGTGGTGAATGATGTCGAAAGATGCCAACCTGTGTTGCTACATGCGCCACTTGGCGCATGCCTGGCGAAAACAGAATACGGAATAGATGATCCGCAAATTCTTAGAGCTATCTCGCTGCATACCACTGGCGGGAAAGGCATGTCGAAGCTGGAAAAAATTATTTATCTAGCAGATTGTATAGAACCTGGCCGGGATTATCCCGGTGTTCATGTACTGCGCAATATCGCTATGAACAATTTGAATGCGGCTGTGCTTGCCGCCTTTGATCAGTCCCTTCACTTGGTTATTGAGCAGGGGTTGCTTATCCATCCGGCTACAATTGAAGGCCGCAATGAGTTAATACAACAAAGACATAACATTTAATGATGTGAAGGGTGTTGTCTTTAGGAGAGGAGATGATACCATGAGCGAATTGCAGAATAGACGCAGACGGCGTAAAATACGATGGGACCGCATTCTAATCCTGTTAGTAATGCTATTAGCGGCAGTTGTGGCATTAGCCGGGGCTACTGTTTATGCATATCTCAGCATGGCGCGGGTTCCGGCGACGGCTCAGGCGGTCAAAGCTACTGACCGGCCTCCCGAAACACTGAAGAACAAAGTTAATATACTGTTATTGGGAGTTGACGACAAGGATCATGAAAACCCCCAAAATACGGCCAGACGCTCTGATACGATGATGATAGCCAGTATCAATCCTGATGACGGGACTGTTAACTTGTTATCGTTACCGCGTGATACTAAGGTTAACATTCCCGGACATAAGGGCTATGACAAACTCAATCATTCTTACGCTTACGGCGGCGCTGAACTGTCACGTAATACGGTTGAACAGTTTTTGCATATCCCCATTAATTACTATATCGCGATCGACTGGCAGGCATTTATCAAAGTCATTGATACTTTAGGCGGTGTGGATCTTTACGTCGAACATGATATGAATTATTCAGATCCATATGCGGATCTTGATATTCATATTAACAAAGGATATCAGCACTTAGATGGCGAAAAAGCCGGCGAATATGTTCGTTTCCGCAGTGATGAACTTGGTGATATCGGACGGGTTCAGCGCCAGCAACGATTTTTGAAAGCGTTGGCCAAGCAGACCATGCAGGTAGGCACCATCTTAAAGGTGCCATCCTTGGTCAATACTCTTAATCAGTATGTAGATACAGATATGTCGGTTATAACTATGGCTAAAGTTGCAAATAGTCTTAAGAGCTTCAATTCCAGTAATCTGACCACAGAAATGCTGCCCGGCGACTTTGCAACAATTGACGGTCTAAGTTACTGGGTGCCGGACAAGGATCAGACCAAACAGTTGGTGGAAAGAATGTTTTTCTCTGGTCCGAAAGTAAGTGAAGTTTCAAAAGAGAATGCCGCTACGGCTAATACAAGAACAAACTAGATTCATTAAGTAAAGCTTATTTTTAAGCTTTATTTTTTTTTGCAGGAAACTTGCCTCTATAGTCCGAATAAAATAATTTTGGAAAGAAAAAGCTATAACGAAGAGTATCCAGGAGGTAATGTTTAACTAATGATGGATAATGACAGCAATTTAGCTGAATTGGTAGCTAAGGCTGCCAGTGACAAAAAGGCTTATGACATTATGATTATGAATCTGACCGGTATATCCCCGGTAACTGATTATTTTATTGTCTGCAGTGCGCCTTCGACTACGCAGGTGCAAGCTATAGCCGATCATATTATTGAGCAGCTTGAAGAGCAGGGAATTAAACCACTGCATAGGGAAGGCTACCGAGAGGCCAGATGGGTACTCTTGGATTATGGCAATTGTGTAGCTCATATTTTTGTTGAAGAAGACCGGCAGTTTTATAAGCTTGAGCGGCTATGGGGCGATGCCAAACAAGTATCATACCAAGGTTAGGTGGAGGCATGGATAAACGTAAGCACAACTTTAAGCCTGGTGATGTAGTTGAGCTAAAGGCTGTTCGCAAAAGCGATATGGGGGTTTTTCTTGATGCCGGCACCGGGAATACCAGTGATGACATTTTGTTGCATAATGCCCAGCAGACCGAGGCTGTTGTTATTGGACAAGCCGTTAAGGTGTACCTCTATGCAGATCCTAAAGGGCGTCTGACAGCCAGTATGCGTCTGCCGCAGATGCGGGAAGGACAGGTAGCCAGGGTCGAAGTTATCAATACAACCCGCGATGGGACGTTTGTCGATATTGGCGCAGAACGTGGGGTTTTTATGCCGCACGCTGGCAGGCGGGGCATGCCGCGCCGCGGTGAAAAAGTATGGGTCAAACTATACCGGGACAAATCCGGCCGTCCGGCAGTTACTATGGAGGTTGAAGACGAACTCAGAAAGGCCTCGCGGCCGGCTGAAGGCGTTAAGGTTGGCGATATTGTTACCGGCTCTGTGTATAATTACAGCGATCAAGGCGCCTTTCTCTTTACAAAAGACCGGTTTATTGCTTTTCTGTATAACGATGAGATGACCGAGCGTCCGCGGGTTGGCGCTGAGCTGGATACCCGGATTACTTTTGTAAGAGAGGATGGCCGGCTTAATGTTTCCATGCGATCGGCAAAAGAAACGGCGATTTACGAGGATGGCGAGAAGATTCTTACCGTACTAAGAAGCCGGGGCGGGCAGATGCCCTACAGTGATGCTTCCCCGCCGGAAGTAATCAAGGAAAAGTTTAATATCAGCAAGGCTGCTTTTAAGCGAGCAATTGGCCGTCTGCTCAAAGATAAGCTGATAGAGCAGAAGGAAGGCTGGACATATTTAATAAATAAGGAAGGTGGCGAGTAGCCACCTTCCTTATTTATTGCCGCCTTCGCCAAAGTCTCGGCGCAAGCCATATTTATTAAATTATGTGGGGAGAGAGTTTTTGCAGGGTTTATTTGTTTTCTGATGATCTTTATTTACCTGTTCCCCTAAATTCATATTAGCAGACGGTTTGCTATTTTTGGCCTGGTTTGAGTTGAGCAAGTCTTTTGCGGCCATGCAGAATCCCTCCTTCACAGTTTGGTTCGGCTGCGGTAACTACCGCTTATCTTATGGGAGATCAGCCATTTTTGTTACTAAGCTCCTGGGAAGACTCTACGGAAGGCTGGAGGTCTGAAGCAGAAATAGTATCAGAGCTAACCTGGTATTTGGACTGGGTTGGACTTGTACGCGGCCCCGCGCTGATTAAACCTTCGGCGCCCGCATGGGATTTACCAGCCAAATTTTTGCCATTCTCAAAACTGGTCTTTTCCGTTGTCAGAATTATCACCTCCAATGCTGCTATTAGTTTTCCCACATAAAGAATAAGCATGAGCGACAATGATTTCTAGTTTTCGCTACATACTTACATTTTTTTTTTTATACCGGAAAAACTATAGATGACGCATAAAAGCCGTGTATACCAACGCCTTTTATGCGGAAAATATAATTTTATAGCAGCACAAGGGAGGTTTATAAAGTGGACCAGCAATTGCAAACTATTTCTTTACAGGTAAAAGCTCTTAAGCAGCAACTTACTGAACTAATGCAGAATTCAAATTCGGCAGATGCCGAGATTATTACAGCCAGCAGCATATTGGCCACTCAGCTTGAAGATTACAGCCATACCATCAATGAGAAAAGAATGCCCTCTATGAGGACCTTTTAGGTCAATAGGACTGTCATTTGCGGCCGAAACTAAGATAAACACCGGCAATGATCAGGGCGGTTCCGCAAAAAAAATGATGCCGTAAGCTGTTCGTTTAACAGCAGCCAGCCGAGCAGACTGCCAACGACTGGCTAAAAGAAGAAAAAGGGGCCTGCCTGGTGGGACGATAATAGTGTAACGTACTATATCTTTAGAATTTCACAATCCTTTAATAGTGTGTACAGTAGACAAAAACCCTGCGATTCTCTGCGCAGGGTTTTTTGGACTACTTAAAAGAAGTATGATTTTTTTAGTATTAAGGGCAGCCGTATGTTCCTCTCTTTGCTAATCGGTTGAAGGATCACTGCTTTCCGGTATTGGCAGGCGGCGAGTGATTAACACTTTGTCCACCCGAGCCTTATCCATATCGACAATCTCAAAGTGATACCCGTTCCAGTCGAAATTCTCAGCGGCATTGGGAATCCGTCCCAGATAAGAAACGATAAAGCCGCCAAGCGTCTGAAAGTAACCTCTTTCTTCACCGGGAAAATGGTCAACGTCCAGCAGTTCTTTAAGCTCTTCTGAAGACAGCATGCCATCCACCAGCCATGAACCGTCATCACGGGAAACAATATCCGGATCTTCCTCTTCACCCAGGTAAGGCATATCGCCCACAATATGCTCTGCAATATCATACAGGCTGACCAAGCCCGAAATACCGCCGTATTCATCCACTACCAGCGCCACATGAATGCTTGTTTCACGGAATTTTTCCAATACTTTCATCGCAGGCGTATTTCTGGGGATATAAAGCGGCTGGCGGGTTGCGTCTTCCAGGTTTAAAGGCCGGCCAGGAAGATAGTTAGCTAAGACTTCGTTAGAATATATTACTCCCACAATATCATCCAGGCTACCGCGCGCGACCGGAAAAAACAAGTGATTGCCGGTACGGATAATACGGAGATTGTACTGATCGTTATCTTCCAAATCAAGCCATTTGATCTGAGTCCGTGGTGTCATCAGCGCGCCAACGCGCATATCACCTAAAATGAAAATTTTCTCCAGCATCTCATGCTCCGCTTTCTCAAAAACGCCGAGCTGTGTCCCCTGGCCGATCAGTACCCTGACTTCTTCCTCGGTTACCGGCGGCTCTTCAGGCGGTTTGGCATGGAGCAGCTTCATTACTGCAGCAGTGGAAATGCTTAGTAAATGAACAAGCGGGCGATTTATCCGCACAAAAGCCGACATAGGTCTGGCAATAGCAGCGGCAATTGGTTCCGGATTATTCAGGGCCAGTTTTTTAGGTACTAATTCGCCGACAATGAGAGACAAATAAGTAATTATTCCGACTACAACGGCAAGACTGATTGCGTCGCTATAGCTGCGAAGAAAAGGGACGTTATTTAATATCGCCGCAAGATAACTGGATAACTTAGCGCCGCCAAAAGCGCCTGTGAGTATGCCAATAAGGGTGATACCGATTTGAACTGCAGATAACAAAGGGGTAGGTTCTTCCGCCAGCTTAATAGCAGCCTTAGCCCCTTTACTGCCATTTGCGGCCATGCTCTCTAAACGGCTCTTCCTGGATGATACAATTGACATCTCTGTCATGGCAAATATGCCATTTGCGAAAATAAGAATGAGAATAATTAAGATTTCGGTACCAATCGAAGTGTTGTCCAAGATTTCAATAACACTCTCCCTGAAAAAAGAATATATACTCTACCATTATAGCATAACCGATTGCAAGCGGTATCAAACGCGCGGCCAGTACATGATGATCATGACGCCAATCAGCGAATAATACCTCCTAGGATCCAAAGCGATCAGGCGGCATTTTGTCCTTCCAGCCCCAGAGAATAGACAGAGCAATAAAAATACCGCCATAAGCAGCGTAAACCCGGCCAAAGTTGGCAGGCTGGAAAGTGGGGATAACTCCGTACATAAATTAAAAATCCTCCTGTCATACATAAAAAACTACCCGACTGTCCTGACGCAGCGGGTAGCTTTTCTATAATTTATCCGGCGCGATTTCCTGCGCTTTTTTACATCTTTTAATAACATAAGCAATTACTGATGCTACAGCTATTACTATGAGCGAAATAATCAGCAAATCGTCAGAATGCTGCGTAAACATCTCTATGGCTTGTGGACCAAAATAATAGATCAGCGCGCCTTCCAGTAAAAAGCGTTTGCCCCGCCCCAGGAGTGAGATGCAGAGAAACACAGGCATGTTTATTCTGAGAGCTCCGGCCGTAATACTAACAAACTTATACGGGATGGGCGATAAAGAAGCTAGAAAGATTGCCCAGAGAGCATTCTTTTTCACGGTAAGGTGAATTTTATCCATCATCTTGGCTGGGATATACTTGCGGGCTGCCGGCAGACCGATCTTTAGCCCGATTAGATAACCGATCAGCCCGCCGCCAACCGATACAAGGGTAGCTGCCAGACCATAAAATATAGCATTCTGCGGATTAGCGATCGCTAAGGGGATAAGCAGGAGATCAGGTAAAACAGGCGATATAAAAGATTCTGTGAAAGCGGCAATTAAGAGACCGGTGAGGCCCCATTCTAAAAGTATTTCTACCAGTGTATCCATAGAACGCCCCCTCTTCTCGAGCAGTTTTTTTAGATAAGTGAAAAAGCGAAACGCATAGCATGGTGATAATTCCATGCCAAGGTTTCGCTGATTGGCAATCACCAAATGGCAGAGTCACCTACAACGGCTGTGGCTCTGTCTGGGTAAGTTGTATACTTGCGGGCTACAGTTTTTAAAAGTAAAATGTAAGCTAAGTCTAGTTTATCTTACCTACCCGGTTCAGTCAAGGTAAGACTTTTTATAGAACTTAGGACAAATAATAAGAAGAATTAACTAATAAGTTAATTCTTCTTATACATGGTGGAGATAAGCGGGATCGAACCGCTGGCCTCTTGAATGCCATTCAAGCGCTCTCCCAGCTGAGCTATACCCCCATATTATTTATAATTATAGCCAGGCTGTGACATAATGTCAAGAATTCCCGTTATTTTGTGAAAAATTGGCGATGCGGCAGGTACTGAGCAGGAGTGCGCAGAATACCTTTTGGGATAAAATGTTATTACTGTTTATATATTTTATTTTTGTATAATGATTGGCAAGGGGATAGGGAAAGAAGGACAGAACAATGAACTTGTACAAAATTGGCTTGCTTATTGACGGGACAGGCAATTATCCTAAAGAGGCCTGTTATCTGGCGGTGGAAAAAGGGCGGATTGCCGGCATTGGCCGGGCCGGTGATTTCTCTCAAGAGCAGGTGGCAGAGGCTGCTGACTATTCGCGGTATACTGTCATGCCGGGACTCATTGATCCTCATGTGCACTTATTTCTGGAAGGTATCCCAGATGCCAAAGCCCGTTCGTTGCGTTGGAAAGAGGACAAGGAGACAACGTTGATCCGGGCAGTTAACAACCTTACTAAAACCATCCGGCAGGGAGTAACTACAGTCCGCGATCTGGGTGGTCCGCATGGCATTAATGTACTATTAAAAAAAGTAGTCAGCCAGGGAGTAACTGCCGGCCCTAGGATAGTAACCGCAGGGCAGGCTATTTCCATTACTGGCGGACATTTTCATTATGCAGGCGGGCGGGAAGCTGACGGAACGGATGAAATGGTAAAGGCGGTTCGTGAGCAGGCAAAAGGCGGCGCCGATTGTATCAAATTAATGATGACAGGCAGTGTTAATTTTGTTCGTCAAGATGCCGGCGTTGTGGAATTGTCGCTGTTGGAGGCGCAAACAGCGGCAAATGAGGCAAGGAGGCTGAATAAAACAGTTGCCGTGCATGCCAACGGCAATGACGGCGTTCGTCAGGCGCTCGCAATTGGTATTACCACACTCGAACACGGTGCGCTTATTGATCAGGCTACTCTGGATTTAATAGTTGCGAGTGGCGTATACTGGATACCTACCATAGTACCCTTTGAACGTATGCTTGACTATGGACGCAATCATCAAACAAAAATGTTGCCGGCGCACGGTATTGAAACTGTTCTCACTAATCATCAGGCGATGATCAGGCGGGCTTATCAGGCAGGGGCCAGGATCGTGGCAGGAACCGATGCCGGTGCATTAGGGGTAGGGCACGGGGATATGTGGCGGGAAATATGCTTGTTGTCAGAATGCGGTTTACCGGCCGGCGCGGCACTTTACGCCGCTACCGGTCTGGCTGCGCAAGCAATTGATATGGCTGGTGAAATTGGCACGGTGGAAGCAGGCAAACGTGCTGATTTACTGGTGTTGGCAGATAATCCGCTAGCAGATATCACCAACATAAAGAAAGTAGTTAAAATATTTAAGGACGGAAAGGAGTATGGGCATGATTGAGCTCATTGGCAGTCTGGCCGGAGTTCTGACGACGGTTTCCTTTTTTCCTCAGGTATTTAAAACAATTAAAACCAAATCAGCCGGCGACTTCTCACCGGTCTGGATTGTCATGATGACAACCGGTGTTTTTTTCTGGATGGTCTACGGTTACTATATTAACAGTATGCCGGTATTTATCGCCAACGTAGTTACGTTAGTCTGTATGTGTATGCTTACCTGGATTAAATTTTTTAGCGGCAAGCAGAATACATCAGTCGAATAATAGATTGACGGAGATGGTAAAGTGATTGAAGCAATCAGAGATCTAAAAGACGGACTGGCAGCACACGGCTATTTAACAGACGATAATCTGGCAGCTGCTGTATTTTTAGCGGAAAATCTGGAAAAGCCTTTGCTGCTCGAAGGACCGGCCGGTGTTGGTAAAACGGAATTGGCCAAGGCCTGGTCACGTCTTCGCGACCGGCAGCTTATCCGGCTGCAGTGCTATGAGGGTTTGGATGAAAGCAAGGCTCTTTATGAATGGAATTATCAAAAGCAATTGTTATATATTCAAATTGAGGCCTTGTCAGGGCAAGGCTGGGCAACCGGGCGCCAGCAAATATTTGATCAGGAATTTCTGCTTAAGCGGCCGCTCTTGACGGCGCTTACCAGTTCTGAGCCGGCAGTGCTCCTGATTGATGAGATTGACAAGAGTGACCAGGAGTTTGAAAGCTTTCTGCTGGAAGCTCTATCCGACTGGCAGGTAACTATCCCGGAACTGGGCACAATCCGCGCTGTTACCAAGCCGCATGTTGTACTGACTTCGAATAGCACCCGGGAACTGGGCGACGCTTTACGCCGCCGGTGCTTGCATTTTTATATTGATTATCCTGATTTTGATAGGGAATTGGCCATTGTCGAGCTAAATGCGCCGGATATTGACCGTAAATTTGCCAGTCAGCTGGTTGAATTTGTCCAGGATATTCGCAAACAGCCGCTCAAAAAGCCGCCCAGTGTTACAGAAAGTATTGATTGGGTGCTGGCTATGAATATGCTTGGCGGTGAACTAACGCTTGATACTGCCCGGGCGACACTTACCGCTTTACTGAAGTATACCAAAGACCGGGATTTGGTTACTGACAAGTTGCCGTATCTGATAAAGCCATGAAACAGTTGATCGTTGATTTTGTCAGACTGCTTAGAGAAGCCGGTCTTAGCGTAACAACAATGGAAGCGGCCGATGCTCTGAAATCAGCGGAATTAACCGGTTTTGACCCGGTATTGCTGCAGGGCATACTAAAGACCACCCTGGTCAAAAGCGCCTGGGAACGGCCTGTATTTACGGCTCTATTTGAACTGTATTTTGACCTTGCACCGGCTCCGACCAGAGCGCCGGCCACGGAACAACTCATTATTAAAGGTGCAACAGCTGACGGCAGTGGCCGCAGCTCAGCCGGAGCCGGTGGTGATGCTGAGGGATTGCTGGAAACAATCGATAGTCAGCCAGCTGTTGTTCTGGAAGAACTGGCCAGAAACCTTACGACAGACATCGATTTTAGCAGTCCCAGCCCGGAAGAAATATCAAAGCAGCTGCGTAATATCCAGGTCAAACTGCGCTGGTTTGAGGCAGTCAACAAGATTGAACGCAAATATTTGGCCGGTCATATGAAGGAAGGGGCCTTTCAGAACTGGCAAAAAATTTTTGATCAACTGCAAGCTTTTATCCGGCGTGAGCTTGAACGCAAAGCTGTAAGGAAGTTTGGCCGTCAGCATATTCTTAAGCTGGTTGAGTATGCCAATATCCGCAGGCGTGATTTCGACTGTTTGGCTGCGGCAGAAGTCATGAATGTCGAGCAGGAAATTACCAAGCTGGCCAAACGCCTGGCTGAACGGCCGGGTATCCGTCTTAAGCGGGCTACGCGCGGCAAAATTGATATTCGCCGTACTTTTCAGGAAGTGGTACGTACCGGTGGATGCCCGGTACGGCTAAAATACCGGGATAAAATAAAGAGTAAGGTTGACTTGTGGCTGTTGTGCGATGTCTCTAACTCGGTCGAAAGGTTTAGCCGGTTTATGCTGCAGTTGGTGCAGGCGGCACATAGGCGTTACGCCAATATCCGTTCCTTCGTTTTTGTCGACGAGGCTGTGGAAGTGACTGAATGGTTTAAAACTCAGGATGTCAACGCCTTTTTGCAGGCTAGGCACCTGCGGGACAGGTTTAACCGGCGGGTCGGGTTGTCCCGCTATGATTTGGTGTTTGAGCAGCTGGCACGTTATGAACTTCAAGCCATTAATAGCCGCACAAAGTTAATTATTTTAGGTGACGGGCGTAACAACTGGCATCCGGGCGGCGCTGATGAACTGGCGAAAATTTCGGAACGGACTGAGGCAATTTACTGGCTGAATCCCCTGCCGGCAAGCGAGTGGTTTGAAGGGGATTGCCTTATGCGCGAATATCAGCCTTATTGCCGGCAAGTATTTGAATGTCATAACTTAGAACAATTAACAGAAGTAGCCAACCGTATTTTATAATGACGGTTGGCTATTTTTGTTAGGTACGATTTATTGATAGAAGGTAATACTAATAATGCTACTATGGGGTAAAAATGGGGTGAAGCTATGGAGTGGGCTGGTTCGCTGATAAGTATCATTACTGTCAATTTGCTTTTAAGCGGTGACAATGCCTTGGTGATTGCTTTAGCCAGCCGTCAGTTGCCGTCTGAGCAGCAAAGGCAAGCTGTATTCTGGGGCGGAACCGGGGCCATTGTTTTAAGAATTATCCTAACACTGGCGGCGATTGTACTCCTCAAAATACCATATTTACAGTTGATAGGCGGATTTGCGTTGTTATGGATTGCCATCAGGCTGCTTACGGGTGATGAGGACAAGCACCAAGACCTGGAAGCCAAAAGCTGCTTATGGGGTGCTATCAAAACAATAATTGCTGCAGATGTGGTAATGAGTATTGATAATGTAATTGCCATTGCCGCTGTGGCTAAAGGTGATATTGCCTTATTGGTGGTTGGTCTGGGCATCAGCATCCCGATTATCATATGGGGGAGTAAGCTAATTCATAGACTAATGGAACGCTGGCCCGTTATTATTACCATTGGTGCGGCGTTTCTAGGCTGGACAGCCGGTGACATGGCGATTGGTGATCAAAAAATTGCGCCGCTGCTGGAGCTGTACCCGTGGACTGATTGGGGCATACCGTTGGCTTTTGCAGCGTGTGTTATAGTAATAGGTTCAGTATTGAGCCGGCGAAAGCATCCAGATAAAAACCTGTCTTAATTAAAGGCAAAATTCCCGCCCATATACCAGCCCTGCTGCAGTTTAGTCGCCTCGGTCCAAGTTATATCAGGACTGCTGCTTTCAGAACCGGTATAGAGAGTATACCGCTGATAGCGATAACCCAGGGTGATAGAATTATTTTGCCGGCCTGCCACCGTATACCGCAGGCCAATTTTTCCGTCCAGCATTTGGCCTGTGCCCAAGTGCTCAAATTCAAGATTGCGTAAATTCCACCAGCCATGCCCCTGTGCCAGGCTAAGCGGTGCATAAGAAATACTGCCGACAAGTGCCAGGCGGGGTGACAATTGCCTGCTTGCCGCCAAACCGACATGAGGACCGTGATATACAAGTGAGTAAGTAGAATTAAGGGCGGGAAGAGATGTTGCCACAGGAGTATAATCCATCATGGAATAATAGCCTTGTGTCATGTTATACCGGCTGTTGGCATAGCCATATCCGTAAAAAAACTCAGTAGAGTTTTTCAGCCTGCGTTTTATATCCACGTTCAGAAAAGTACTGCTGCCCCGTGTCTTAAATGTTCCAAAATACCAGAGTCCCGGTGCTTGCGAGTAATCCCAGTCCGAATCATTGCCGGTTGCCGGCATTATGTTACCCAGTAGGCCTGCTTCCAAACTAAGCGTTTGGGTAGGGGACAGCTCCTTTTCATAGTTAAGTGTGGTATACTGGCCGGATTGCGGATAATACAGTTCAGACGCGCCGCCTGCGGTTGCCGGTGAGTTTGGCAGGCCGCTGGCATAACCGGGAAAAGTGATACGCCACATTTGCGAGCCGCGGGCCTGCCAGTTACTGATTGACAAATTCGGTGCCGCCGCAGCCACGCTCTGCAACAGTTGCAGAGTTGCCAGCATTAGGATAACTCCCGGCAATTTGCGCACAATCCCACTCCTTGCTTTTATTTATAAAGTAGACTTAGCTTCAGGTGGATTTTAACTCCAGCTGAAGCTAAGTCGCCCTTATCCAGGGGCTTAGCCACCCGTAACTCTTTAGAGCGGATCAGTCGAAGGATAAATTAACGCTGACAACTATGCCTAACAAGGGATTTTTATTGTATGCCCTTGTGTATTAATGTAGGATTCCCGTGGCTGCTGATCAGTGCCAAAGATAATTGTGGCGCTGTGCAAAAAACTTTGATTGAAAAAGTAGCGTAAGTCATAAATCCGTACAAATTTATCTTGCTGGTCGGCAGCCTGATACTCGACAAAATAACTAAACGGGGTAAAGGCGGTAAAGAATTCTCCTAAAACCGTTTTCTGAGCGCCCTGGGCTACGGTTGACAAAGGCTGTTTCGCCAGTTCGGTATGGACGGTCAGCGCTTGATTCAGTGCGCCGATGTGACCAACATGATACGTATCCATTGTCTCTATCACAAAGTCCCAGCAGAATAAACTCTTAAGGGATGGCATAACCAGTATTCGACGCAGCATACTGCCAGAAAAATATTGCTTAAGCCAACCTGTGGCTCGTATTTTAAGCCGATATCGCATAAATACATAGAGGCTGGTTAAACCGAAAAAAAGGAGTGATGTTTCCCGGGCGGGCAATCCCAGGACCAATACTATAATCATTATGGTTAATAAGAAGGGGTCGAACACATTTAACAGGCTGAAACTTCGTCGTTCACGGCAAAGCGGCCATAAGACAGCTGCGCCATGAGCATTGAAAAAGTCGACAATGATATGTGATAACCCGCCGAGAAAAGACCAAATAAAAATCTCTTTCAGCATCACAGCGGGAACTGCGAGGGAAAAAGCCGCAGTAATTAAACTTGACCACAGGACCAGCCCGGGTAATGAGTGGGAAAAGGACCGGTGCTGCCTAAGTAATGCAAATTTGCCGCGTACAGAGGCGATAATATCCAAATCAGGAGCCTGAGCACCGAGAATACTGGCTAAGTAAATAGGGTCGCTGACAGTAAGTGGGTGACCCGATAAACCGGCAATGGCGATACCCACCAGGGCATGGGATAAAGTATCCATGGAAATTAAAACCTCCCCAACTAGGTGACATAACATATCGGCACTCGATAATTATATCATAGCTAGTGGGGAGGCGGTCTATTGGTAATTGGTGGACTAACGAGCGCTTGGCGTTGAGTGCTGATCCTTCTTTTTAGCCAGGAACAGCTGATAATAACCATAGATGGCAAGCAAAATGGGTATTCCCGTATAAATGACAATGCGCTGGGCATCATCGAAATATAAGCTGACAATTACGCCTAGGTTGAGAACAAAAGCCAAAATAGGGACAGCTGGATAAAACGGGGTTTTAAAGCCGAGCTCGGAAATTTTTCCGCCCAACCTGACAAATTCCCGGCGGAAGTTGATTTGACACCAGGCTATAATCATCCAAATCAAACAGCCGGTTAAGCCGGTGCTGGACATCAGCCAGAGATACACCGTATCAGCGGCATAGGATTCGGTCATGAGGGACATACATGCTAATACCAGGGTTACCAGGACACCGTTATACGGTACGCCGTTGGCATTGAGATTACTTAGCCAGGCCGGCGCCTGCTTATCCTTAGCCATTGACCAGAGGAGCCGGGAACAAGCGTATAAAGCAGAATTTCCTGCTGACAGGGCTGAGGTCAGGACGACAAAACTCATAATATCTTTGGCGTAAGGAATACCGGTTTGTCCAAAAACGTAAGCAAAAGGGCTTTCAAGAACACTGGCCTCAGAAGGCGGGATTGTGCCGGTAAGGATAATCATAGCCAGTACGTAGAACATAATAATCCGAACAGAAATTCCTTTTATGACCCGGGGAACAGTTTTGCCGGGTTCTTTGCATTCACCTGCCGCAATGCCAACAAGTTCTGCGCCCTGGAAAGAGTAAATAACTGCAATCATTGTGAGGAACACGGCACTGAAGCCATTGGGAAACAGGCCGCCGCCTGAGGTGAAATTGGAAAAACCAAGACTGGCATGGCCGCTGTTGAAGCCGAACATAAGTGCTGAGCCGGCGATAATGAAAGCGATTATGGCGGCTACCTTAATACTGGCAAACCAAAATTCCGTCTCGCCGTACGCCTTAACCGAGATCAGATTGAGACCGGCTAAGGCTATGGCAAAAATCGCGCACCAAATCCAAACGGCAACATCGGGAAACCAATTATGCATAATTATGCCAGCGGCGGTAAAATCGGCCGCAATGCAAATTGCCCAGTTAAGCCAGTACAGCCAGCCTGTGGTAAAGCCGGCGGCAGGAGAGATAAATTTTGTGGCATAACTTTGGAAAGAGCCCGATACCGGCATTGCGACAGCCAGTTCAGCCAGACACAATAAGACCAGATACATAATAAATCCGCCGACCAGGTACGCTAAAATGGCTCCAAATGAGCCAGCCTGATGAATGGTTTGCCCGGAACCCATAAACAGTCCTGTGCCAATTGTTCCGCCTATCGAGATCATAAGCAGGTGACGGGATTTCATGTCGCGCTTGAGGCCTTCTTTTTCCGGGCATAACTCGGCCAAATTAATAGGTTGGCTAGACATTGAAAAGTTTCCTCCTTCAGATGACATTTATATATATTGTCCTTTTCCATAATACTTCATTGACTGTTGGTTGGCAATAATTATTAAATAAACAAGAGCCATTTGCTATAGGTTATATTGACGCAAAGTTAAGTTTGTAATATCATAAAAATAGTTAATGTAAAGTGAATACCCTAAGGGGGAGTAACTAACAGATACAGTCAACAATCCTGTACTTTGTACATGGCTGTATCGTTGGCTGAGCCAATAGTGAGACCTTTAGTATGACATACTAGCAGGTCTTATCATTGATTATTGTGAGGACCTTACCCGCTCTGGCGGATAGGTCCTTTATTGTTAGTTATTAGGGAGGCGATAGCAGGCGCAAAGGTCCAGGAAATCATGAAAATGTGTGTTTTTACAGTTAAATATATTATAAGGGGGTATTTCGATGGAACTATTGGTGGCGTTAGGCAGTATTACTCTAATCAATCTGATACTGAGCGGTGATAACGCTGTCGTCATAGCTCTGGCGAGTAGAAATCTGCCTCTTGAACAGCGCAAGAAAGCTGTGCTATGGGGAAGTGCCGGGGCTGTTATTCTAAGAATTCTGCTTACCTTGGTGGCTGCTCTTTTGCTACAAATTCCCTATGTGCAATTCCTCGGTGGCTTGGCTTTAGTGTATATTGCCATAAATTTGCTTGCTGACGAGCATAGGGAAGTTTCCTGTGCAGGAGCAAGCAGTTTTTGGGAAGCCATTAAGGTTATAATTTTCGCTGATTTGATTATGAGTTTGGACAATGTTCTGGCGATTGCCGGTGTGGCTAACGGTCATCTTGGTTTATTGATTTTTGGCCTGGCTTTGAGTGTACCATTAGTGGTGTTTGGCAGTCAGCTGTTAATGAGCCTTATGGACAGATATCCAATCCTTATATATTTAGGATCAGCTATCCTGGCCTGGACGGCGGCAAAGATGATGCTGGCCGATGCCGTGCTCGGCATATGGCTGCAACCTTACGCATTACTACTGGAAATTGGCGTTACGTTGCTTGTTTTAGCTGTCGGCTATTTGCGCAAGAAGCGGGTAAAGTCCGGTTCCAATGAGGAAAGTCATGGAGCTTGATCCCCGGTTTGCCCAGTCACTTGTTGATATTGTTGCTGCCGAACTCAATCAGAATGTTAATATTACCGATAATCACGGTGTGATTATCGCCTCATTCAGCAAGGAACGAATTTCGCATATTCATGAAGCGGCCGCCCGCATGCTCATGAGTGGCCCGATCCGGGAGTTTTCAGTTACTGATGAGGAAGAACGGCGTTTAAAGGGCGTCAGACAGGGCTTTAATGTTCCCATAATTTTTGGTGATTGCTGCGTCGGCGTGATCGGCGTTTCCGGGGAGCCTGCCATAGCGGCGCCTTATGCCCGTTTAGCCGCCAGATTCGTTGAAGCAGCCCTGGAATCAAACGCCAGGCAGGAAAAGCTGGTGCGGGCGCTGCGGGAGAAAGAAGAACTTCAATCCACTCTTTTAAACAAAGTAATTAGTGTGCAGGAAGAAGAACGAAAGAAAATTTCACGTGAGTTGCACGATGAGACAAGCCAGGCCCTGACATCTATCATTGTTGGTTTGAGAGTGCTATCCGAACATGTTCATAGTGACGGTGAGCGGCAAAAAATTCTGGATATGCGTGATTTGGCGGTAAGAACATTGGAAGCGGTTCACCACCTGGCTGTACAGCTCAGACCCGCTTTGCTGGATGATCTGGGGCTGGTAGCGGCCGCGCAAAAGTATGTGGAGAACTACTCGCGGCAATATAACATCCAGGTTGAACTGAGTGTCGTTAACATATCTCGAGAAAGGTTTTTACCGGAGATTGAAATCACCCTGTATCGTATTTTACAGGAAGCGTTAACCAACATTGCCAAACATGCCAAAGCTGCTCAGGTGCAGGTAACATTAAGAAAATACCGGGGCAAGCTTTTACTGACGATAAAAGATAATGGTATTGGTTTTAACGCAGATATATTAAGCGGTGCTGCCAGTGATACCTGTCTTGGCATTCACGGCATGCATGAACGGGTTGCATTGCTTTCCGGCAACTTTTATATTGATTCTACGGAAGGGGAAGGGACAGGCATTACTGTCGAAATCCCCTTAAGAAGGCGTAAAAAAACAGAAAGCGGTTTGGGCCAGGCCCATTGACCGCTTTCTGTTTTTTTTCATTTAAACACAGAACTGCTCGAGAGAATCGGGGGTGAGTCAGACCATCCTGTTTCATCTGCGAACAGGTGTGAGGAAATGGCCTATCTCTTTTGCTTGGCTTTATAAGCCTTATCTAATAATTGAATAACATGTACTACATCTTGATTCATGTTATTCTGAACAAGGCCGTCGGTAATATGCATACGGCAGGTGCCGCAACTGGTGGCTACCATATCGGCTTTGACGGCTGCGATATTGGCGATTTTGCGGTCATTTATCTTACGGGAGATTTCATAGTTAGCCAAACTGAATGAGCCGCCTGAGCCGCAACAGCGGTCTGCTTCCTTCATTTCGACAAATGTCAGACCCGGGATCGATTTTAATAATTCACGCGGCTCGGCTGTCACCTTGATACCGCGTGCCATGTGACAGGGATCATGCATAGTAACTGTGGTGTTGACCGGTCCCAGTTTGCTTTTGTCGATTTTAACCACTTTTACTAAAAACTCACTGATCTCATAGGTTTTTTTGGCAAGTTTCTCCGCCCGGGCCTTCATGGACGGGTCATCATGAAATAGCTCGACAAATTCTATTCTCCAGGCTTCTGTACAGGAACCGCAGGCGGCGATAATATAATCAACATCATATTGTTCAAAAACTTCGATGTTATGTTTGGCTAAAAGTTTAGCGGATTCAACATCGCCGGACATATATATCGGTGTTCCGCAGCAATGCTGCAAGGCGGGAATAGTAATTTCAATATTGTTGGCTTTGAGTACATCAATGACGGCCTGACCGACATCTGTATAGATATAGTTAATGGTACAGCCGGTAAAGAAACCAACCTTGAGTTTCGGTTTGTCAGCCTTAATCACTTCTGGGTGCTGGCTGCGCAAAGGAGAAGCTGCAAACGGTGCGGTTACGCGTCGCTTATCAAGACCCGGCATAGGGAACCGGGCTACTGCAGCCATAGGGCGAGGCAGTTTTTTGAAGCTCAAGGGACCGAAGAGGCCGGCCATTCTCAGCGCCAAATCAAACATTGTCCGGTTTTTTAACAATTTAAATACCTGTTTTTTTACCGGGTGTAAGCCGCGGGCTTTGACGGCGGCTTGGCGGCCGCGAACGATTAGTTCATCAGCAGGTACTCCACAAGGACATTTTACACTGCAGGCTTTACAGGAGACACATTTGGCCATCCATTTGTCAAAGTTTTGACTAATGGGGATTTTACCGCTTAATACGGCTTCCATAAGTGCAAGTTTACCTCTGGCCACTGCGGTCTCGGTGCCCAGTTCTTTATAGATAGGGCATACCTCCATACAGTTGCCGCATTTCATACAGTTGGCAAGCGCATCCTGCAGGTCGGCTAATAACTCCTTGTCCTGCGCGTTTATGGCTTGCGCGCTAATTGGTTTGTTGGCATCACTCATTTTAACACTCTCCTACCAGTTTGCCGGGATTCAAAATGAGGTTGGGATCAAGGGCCCGTTTGATGTTACGCATAGCCTCCATGGCCACAGGACCGAACTGATCTTCCATATACTTGAGCTTACCAAGACCGATACCATGCTCACCCGAAAGTGTCCCGCCCAATTTAATGGCCGTGCCAAAAATTTCATCCATAGCTTTATATACCCGGCTCATTTCTTCTTCGTCCCGGATGTCACAGACAATCGTGGGATGCATGTTGCCATCGCCGGCATGACCGAAAGTACCAATAGTAACATTATATTTCTTGGCAATTTCGTTGACTGCGCGAATCATATCAGGTACTTTGTTCCGGGGGACAGTGGCATCTTCCACATACGTTGTCGGTCTGAGTTTGGCGAGAGCCGGGAGGGCGGCGCGGCGGGCAGCCCAGATTTTATCCCGTTCAGCTGCGTCTTTGGCCATTTTGATTTCGTCTGCTTTATTTGTCTTCAGTACTTCCAATACTTTAGCCGCTTCTTTTTCTACAACTTCGGGAATGCCATCCACTTCAATGAGAAGTACTGCTTCCGCGTCAACAGGCAAGCCGACTTTCGCATAGTCTTCTACTGTACGAATAGTAGGATTATCCATAATTTCCAGTGTAGCCGGAATAATTTTGGCGGCAATGATGGCGGCAATGGAATTACCGGCGTTATCGAGGTTTTTAAAGATAGCCATCATGCTTTTCTTGGCTTCAGGAGCAGGCACTAATTTGACAATGATTTTGGTGATTACGCCTAAAGTGCCTTCTGAGCCGGTGAATAATTTGGTCATATCATAGCCGGCCACATCTTTTACGTTTTTGCCGCCGACATTCATAACTTGTCCATTGGCCAGAACAACTTCAAGGCCCATGACATAATGCTTGGAAACACCGTATTTAAGACCACGCAAGCCGCCGGCATTTTCGGATACTGTACCGCCAAGGGTGGCCGTTGTTACTGTGCCAGGATCAGGGGGGTAGATAAGGCCGTGAGTTTCTATTGCTTTATTAAGGTCAGCAACAACAAGACCAGGTTCAGCAACCGCCACTAAATTTTCCAGATCAATTTCGATAAGTTGATTCATACGGGTCATAAGGAGTACGATGCCACCCTTGGTGGGAACAGTGCCGGCGCTCAGATTGGTGCCGGAGCCACGGGTATATACCGGGATTTTTTCGGCATTTGCCAGCGCCAGTACTTTGGATACTTCTTCGGTAGTGGCAGGTTTAACAACCGCGTTTGGCATATGGGAAAACCCAGGAGTTGCGTCATAAGAATAGCAGTGCAAATCCTCTACACTTGTAAGCACATGCTCATCGCCTACTATTTTTTTGAGCGCCTCAATATGTTGATTTTGCATTTACTCATACCCCTTCATTTTTTAAATTTTCAAATATTATAGCACATATAACGTTAACAATATTGTCGCCAAATTGTGTATAAAAGTAAATCAGGCACTTACAGTAAAGTTATGTAGGATACTGCTGTAAATGCCTGTGGGGAAAAAACCGACAATAAGTAACAAAATTCACATATTAATTAATTTATATTGCAGGGCATAATTTACCAGCTCGGATTTTTTCTGGACATTTAGTTTGGCCATAATGCGTGAACGGTATGTATCCACTGTTTTTGCGCTTAAGGACAACTGTTTGGCGATTTCGCTGTTAGTATGGCCCTGCGCCAGTAAACGGAGTACTTGGCGTTCACGTGAACTTAGCAGGGTGTAGGGATCACGCTGATCACTTTTTTCTTCCTGCAGTCTGAGCAAACTGTCCAAAAGATTCTGGGACATGGTCTCATTAAGATATTTTTTTCCGGAATATATTTTTAGAATACCTTCCACTAATTCGGTATCAGCCGATTTTTTCAATACGTAACCGTCTGCGCCGGCTCGCATGACTTCTTTAACATACTCGTCATCATCATACATTGTCAGGATAAGTATCCGGCAAGAATGTCCCCGCGATTTTAGTTCTTTGACACATTCCACACCGCTCATTACAGGCATGGATATATCAAGCAGCAGCACATCGGGACGAAGTTCTTCGACCAGTTGGATTGCCTGTTGGCCATCACCGGCTTCACCAATCACTTCAAATAGAGGAGAACAGTTTAACAACGCCTTGAGCCCCGAACGTAAGACGGCGTGGTCATCGGCGATAACTATACGAATCTTCTTGCTCATAAGTTTTATCCCCCAGGCTTAGCCTATAGGCAATCTAAAATTACATTTTTATCCCATATAATCTTAGTATTATGTTATACTAAGATTATATTAAATATCAACAACTATTTACTGCAAAAAAGTATGTTTAGGGTTGTTATCTATTGTCGGATAATGCGGATTAATAGCTGGGCCGCACATGGAATGGCCTTGTTGGCATGTAGGCTGCACTGTGTGCAGTTTTTATTTTGGAGGTGCTCACAAGTATTATGAACATTTTTGACATTATCGGTCCTGTTATGGTGGGACCTTCCAGCTCTCATACTGCCGGAGCAGTTCGTTTGGGTAATGCGGCCAGGGCTATTCTGGGCCAGGATATTGCTGAGGCGATAATTGGCCTGCATGGTTCATTTTCTCAGACCGGCCGGGGACATGGCACCGATCTTGCACTGGTGGCCGGACTGATGGGTTGGGCAACTGATGACTTACGGATTCCGCAATCCTTTGAATACGCACAGGCGGCAGGTCTGCAATTTTCTTTCCGGCATATCAATGCGGGTGACGCAGCTCACCCTAACTTTGTGAAATTTTGGCTTACCGGACTGAACGGAGCCGAGGGGCAGGTTGCGGGGGCGTCGATTGGCGGCGGGCGGGTAGTAATCAGTGAGGTGGATGGGTTTCCGCTGGAATTCACGGGTGATTTCCCGACAATCCTGACATTGCACGAGGACCGTCCCGGGGCGGTCGCCGAGGTAACCGGGATATTGTCCAAGCGCGGTGTAAATATTGCTCAGATGAGGGTGTTCAGAAGAAACAAAGGCGGTTTGGCCAGCATGGTGCTGGAAACCGATCAGCCGGTTGATGCAGCCGATATTTCAGCTGTAGCCGGCTTGGGGATGATTAAAACAGTACGGTGTATAAATACAATCTAGACAGCGGAAGGGGGACAGAGTCAAATGTCTTTTGCCAAATTGTCACTTGCGGAATGGATTAAAGCAGCTCAGGAGCAAGACACTGATTTTACCGATTTTTGTTTGCGTTTTCAGGCGGCGCAACTGGCAATGCCTGCTGATGATGTGATTGCCAGAATGGAAGAGATGCTTAAGGTTATGAAACTGTCAATTGAAGAAGGTCTTAAAGGAATTCGTTCAAAAGGCGGTTTGGTGGGAGGCGATGCCTGTAAGCTTAGGCAGTATCTTCAGCGCGCTGACAAGACTTTAATGGGCAAGTTTACCGGCAAAGCTATTGTCTATTCACTGGCTGTCGGCGAAGCCAACGCAGCTATGGGCCGGATAGTGGCAGCCCCTACAGCGGGTTCAAGCGGTGTATTGCCGGGAATATTGTTTGCCCTTAAAGAGGAATATGGTTTTCCTGAGCGTGAGCTGGCCAAAGGGCTCATAGTCGCCGGGGCCATTGGCATGGTTATTGCTTCACGGGCATCGCTTGCGGGAGCCGCCGGCGGCTGTCAGGCCGAATGCGGTTCGGCAGGCGCCATGGCTGCCGGGGCAATGGTGTCTCTATTGGGCGGTGATTCTGAGCAGGCGGGAAATGCCGTAGCTATTACCATTAAGAATATGCTGGGCTTAGTATGTGATCCGGTAGCCGGATTAGTGGAAGTGCCCTGCGTTAAACGTAATGCCGGTGCGGTATCACAGGCTATTATTGCCGCCGAAATGGCTTTGGCCGGCATTCGCAGCGCCATCCCGGTAGATGAAGTAATTGATGCAATGGACTCGGTAGGTCAATCCATGCACTGCTCGCTTAAAGAAACCGCACAGGGCGGTCTGGCGGTTACCCCGACAGGGCTGGCGCTGACAGAAAAAATATTTGGTACTGATGAGTAGCAGGTATTTTTCGAAGAATGTGGAAACACACATATAAAAAATATAATTTTGGAGGTCCACAGCATGAAAACAGTTATTAGTTCTGATCGTGCCCCGCAGGCTATCGGGCCTTATTCTCAGGCGATTAAGGCCAATGGATTTTTGTTTGCGTCCGGACAAATTCCTCTTGACCCTATTACCGGTCAAATCGTTTATGGCGGTATTGAGAATCAAACGCATCAGGTCTTTGCCAATTTGCGAGCCATTTTAGAGAAAGAGAATCTTACCTTTGCCAATGTTGTCAAGACGACAGTATTCTTGAAAGATATGGACGATTTTACGGCGATGAACAAAGTGTATAGTCAGTATCTTACTGACGAACCGCCGGCTCGCGCCTGTGTACAAGTTGCCAAGCTGCCGCGGGATGTTAGTGTGGAGATTGAACTGATAGCAGCTTATTGAGAAAAAACCGAACCTTCCAGGTTCGGTTTTTTTAAACATATTATTTTTTGCTGCTTAAGCCGATGCGTTCTGCACAGTACCCTTGCCGGATAAATAGGACCAGCCCAATGAGTATGACTGCCAGGCTGGTGAACTGGGCTGATTTTAATCCAAACAGCAATGTCCCGTAGTCACCCCTTAAGAACTCGAGGAAAAAGCGGGCTGAGGAATACAAAATAGCATAGAGGATAAAGACTTGACCTTTAGCATGGTTGGTAGTTCTGAACAATAGCAGCAACACAAAAATGACAATATCGAGCTGGCCTTCCCATACCTCGGCCGGCCATAGCGGCTTATCGCCGTAAACCTGATAGGCTAATGTCGTAGGCGGATAGATAATTCCATAATTGCCGCCGGTAGGATGACCAAAGGCATCCCCATTCATCAAATTGGCCATGCGGCCCAGAGCTTGTCCCATGATGACTGCCGGTGCGGCGACAATATCAGCGAAGGCCCAGGTATCTATTTTATGGATCCTGGTGTAAATAATGCCGACAATAGCGCCTAATATGACACCGCCCTGAATGGCCATACCGCCCTGCCAGACAAACGGAATTTCCAGCAGATGATGCTGGTAGTAATCCCAGTCAAAGAAGAAAACATCCCACAGGCGGGCGCCAACAATACCGGCCAGGCCGCAATAAATGCCTAAATCCGGTACATGCTGGTGCCAGCGGCCGTCCTGTCTGGCAAAAAAATAGGCTGTGCCGGTAGCAAGAATAATACTTAGACTTAAAATAAGCCCGTAAGCCCTGATGGGAAAGTCGCCGATAAAAAATAAGTATTGATGCATGGTGTGGCCTCCAATGATAATATTAATTTGTGATAAGCCATATAGTGTTATATGGCTGTGAGAGGGGATTGGTTATGCCGAAAAGACTTATCGTATTAGCTATTACTGTCATTGCCATGGCTGCTGCAATCGGCTTTATTGCCATGCGGCCAGATCAAATGACGGCGGAAGAAAACAGCCGTAAGCCGGTTGCCGAGGCGGGTGTGACTGTGGGGAAAACACTGCCGGGCTTCTCCCTTGCCGGGCTGGATGGAAAGCAAGTTAAGGTAGCTCCCGGTGGTGCAGCTATTGTCCTTAACTTTTGGGCAAATTGGTGTCCGCCTTGTCGTGAAGAGATGCCGGAACTTGAAAAGTTTTTCAGAAAATATACTGGAAAAGTACAGTTTTATGCCATTAATATTCAAGAGCCCACAGATAAAATAACTGAATTTATGACCAAAAATCAATATACGTTAACCACTCTAACAGATAAAGACGGCGAGGTGGCTAAGAATTTTCGCATTAATGCCATTCCCACAAGTATTGTGGTAGATCAACAAGGCGTTATTAGATTTCGCAAGTCGGGACCAGTGACACTGGCCGAACTGGAAGGAGTGCTGCATGGATTATAGCCTTACCCTCTTAACTGTCTTTGGGGCCGGATTTACATCCTTTTTATCGCCCTGTGTCTTGCCGATGCTGCCGACTTACACAGCATTACTGGCCGGAAGCGGGGGACAGACTAAGGTAGGTAATCGCTGGACATTTTTCTTTAATGCCATTAGCTTTCTCAGCGGTTTTACGCTAATTTTTGTGGTTATGGGAGCAACTGCATCCTATATTGGTGAATTATTTCTGGATCATCAGGAAGCCGTCCGTAAGCTGGGGGCCGTCTTTATGCTGGTTATGGGGATGCAGGTTCTCGGCATAATAAAATTACCCGGTCTGGGACGGGAATATCGCCCTTTTCTCGGCAATGCATTTTCCGGTCCTTTTGGCGCATTTCTCATGGGTCTGGCTGTTACTGCCGGCTGGACACCCTGCACCGGGCCAATTTTAGCCACTGTACTTATGTATGCAGGGGCAACGGCAACAGTCAGCCAGGGCGCTTTTCTCCTGTTTGTTTATGCCATGGGTTTTTGTGTACCGTTTTTGGGATTGGCGCTACTCATTAACCGCTATATGCATAAATTTCAAAGTATATATAGCTGGCTCCCTGTCATACACAAGGCCGCCGGCGTTGTATTAATTACGGTCGGCATTTTTATTTACTTTGATTTGCTGCATAAAGGGCTGGGATTATTCTGGGGCTTTTTCAAATAAGAGTTGTAGGGAGCTTCAGACGAATGCCTGCGGCTACAAAAGCCGCTTTACCTGAAAGTTCAAGGCGTCACAGGCCACCAAATGGTAATCTGTGCCGTTAATCATACCTGTCGCCACGTTGTTTATAGACTCCCCGTGGAGATGGCCATAAATACAAAGCTCGACGTTATACTTAGCGATCAAACTTGCAAAGCCTGCTTCCGTATGCTGGGCATAGAAGGGCGGAAAATGCAGCATAAGGATTGTATGGCTGAAACCAGCAGCCTGAGCCGCGTTAAGCGAGGCTTCTACGCGCAGCAGTTCCCTGGAGAATATTGGTTTATCGGCGGCTTTAAATAACGGATCTTCAGGGCAAATCCAGCCGCGGCTGCCGCAGATAGCCCACTCGCCGGCGCTGGCAAAGGTATTATTTAAAAACTCAATCTTACCGTCTACGGCTTTTGTCATTTTGCTTATTGTCTGCCACCAATAGTCATGATTGCCGCGAATCATGATTTTTCGTCCGGGAAGGCCGGCAATAGCATTTAGATCCACAAGCGCATCTGCAAGTTTCATTGCCCATGAAATGTCTCCGGCGATAAGAACGATATCCTCTTCTGACACTTGTTCCTGCCAGCTTGTTCTGATTTTGTCCCAGTGTCCTTCCCAGTGAGGACCGAAAATACTCATTGGCTTTGCCGGCGGGCTGCCTGACAAATGTGTGTCGGCTATAGCAAATATCTTCATAAAAAACATCCTTGCGTTAATGTATGGTAATGCCTGGAATCTATTTTATCCAATATTGGCGTGATTAGCAATGGATAAAGTAGACTTAGCCGCTCGCCTGTGCCCGTAGGGGTATAACTCCTACTTGTAGAAGTGTGAGTCTTAGAGCGGGTTAGTCGTCGGACAAACAAAAGTGTGTTACACGGAAAACAACTCGCGGATTTCAGCTTCGCTCATTCTGGTCAGGAAGTTTTCGCCCGGCTTAATAAGTGTATCAATCATTTCCTTCTTTTTTTGCTGCAGCAGATAAATTTTTTCTTCGATGGTATCTTTGGCAATTAATTTATACACCTGGACGGAGTTTTTTTGACCAAGCCGGTGGGCTCGGTCGGTAGCCTGGTCTTCGACCGCCGGATTCCACCACGGGTCGTAATGAATCACCATATCGGCGCCGGTAAGATTGAGCCCTGTACCGCCTGCTTTCAGGGAAATAAGAAAAACGTCATTTTGGCCGGAATTAAACGCGTTTACCAGTCGTATACGCTCTTGGGCTGTAGTGGAGCCATCTAGGTAGAAGCTGTTAATTTGCATTGCCGTCAGTTCCTGTTTTAGTATAGCCAGCATACTGGTAAATTGTGAAAATAATAATATCCGGTGACCGCTGCCGGTAGCGTCCCGTACTAATTCCTGCAGCATTTCCAGTTTGCCGCTGCCGCCATGGTAATTCTCGATAAATAGCGACGGATGACAACAAAGTTGCCTAAGTCTGGTTAACAAGGACAATATCTTGATTTGACTTTTCTCAAAGCCATTGGTGCTGACCTCGGACTCAAATTCAGCTTTGGCCTTAAGCAGCCAGGCCGCATACAGCCTGGTTTGCTCGTCAGTCATCTCACTAATCATCTTACTTTCGACTTTTTCCGGCAGTTCTTTAAGAACTGCTTTTTTCATGCGGCGCAGAATGAAGGGTTTGATATGCCGTCCTAAGTCCGCTAACGCCTGCTGATCCCCGTTGCGGATGATGGGAATTTCGTAAGTACTGGCAAAGGCTTTATGGGAACGTAAATAGCCTGGCAAAAGAAAGTCAAAAATAGACCATAACTCGGTTAGTGTATTCTCTATCGGTGTGCCTGTCAGGGCGAAATAACAGTTGGCCTTGATTTGTTTTACTGATTTGGCGTTAAGGGTATTCGGATTCTTGATATGCTGGGCTTCATCCAGAAAACAGTACTTAAACGTGATTTGTGTATATAATTCAATATCCCGTCGTATCAGGCCATAAGAAGTGATCACCAAGTCAGCCATGGCAATGTTTTTGAGCTGCTCCAGCCGCTCCACGGGCTGACCGGAGATAACCACCGCTTGCAGGCCCGGTGCGAATTTATTTATTTCTTCCTGCCAATTGTAGACCAGTGAAGTAGGTACAATAACTAAAGAAGGCATCTGCGGAAGGTTTTTTTCGGAAAGAACAAAGGTAATTACCTGTAATGTTTTTCCCAGCCCCATATCATCTGCTAAGATGCCTCCCAGTCCGTAGCTGGCAAGAGACTTCAGCCATTTAAAGCCGATTTTCTGGTAGTCCCTTAGTTTGCCCTGGATACCTTCAGGAATGCTGTATTCAACATCCTGCGGCTCGCGGATGTCCTGGATCATACGTTTAAAATTACTGCTGCGCTCTATGGAAAAATCGGGATTATCCCGTGCCAGCGCGTCGAGATAGAGTGCGCGATATTTTGGTAATTCTACCTTCTGCCTCTCAATATCTGCGGGGCGCAGCCTAAGCTCCCTGAAGAGCTTGGCTGTGGTTTGAAATTCTACGGAATCAAGCGGGATAAATGCGCCGCCGGGCAGGCGATGATAGCGTTTTTTTAGCTTATAGGCTGACAATAAGTCAATTAATTCTTTCGGTGTCATATCTTCCAGTTGCAGCGAGAATTCCAGCATGTCAGTCTGGTCGTTAATCCTTACACCTGCAGAAATCTTGCCGGCCGGCTGGATCCTGACCGGATTAAAATCGTCTGCATAAAACAGTTCGGCTATGTTTTGCAGCCTTGGCAGTCCTTGCTGCAAAAAAGTATAGGTGGCATCCTCATCTGCCAGAACAAGTTTACCCGATAACCATACAAAACCATAGTGCTGAAAAATATTCAGCAGTTCACGTTCCTGGCGAACTGACCGCAGAAGCCAGTTTCCTGCTGCGTCAGTCTGATCTCCTGCTGACAGAGACCCGGGATCAACCGTTATAGGACCATAGCCAAATTCAATTTTCGCGCTGATACCTTCGCCGCATTTGTCAAAGTATATTCGTTGCTCCAATTGCTCTTTGCGGAATTTGCTCAAAACAGTTTTCTCAGCTTTAACTTCGGCAATGGTTTCCAGTGCGGGCAGCGCATTAGCGACAAATTCAGACACGTTTGCTGGTGGTATATGGATTTGTGCTTTCCTGGTTTCATTAAAACACAGTAAAAGTGGTTTAATATAACTGGCAAAAACAGGATCAGTATGATAAATGATATTTTGATGATAAATATAGCGAAAATCTGTGTCAAGTCCGTAGAAAACATTATCTGCCAAAGACAAGTATAAGCCGCTATCGACAGGCCGCAAATCAAGGTTCACCGGTGGCCGGCCATCTTGAATAATCAGACTGGCGGATATCTGGTCATTTATTGCTGCGGTAAACGGTTGGGTGCGCATAATTTCAAAAAAACGCAGCAGGTTGTCATTGGTAAGTTTGAAATATTTTCCTTCGCTAAAAGCCGAATTGGCTTGTGAGGAGAATGAATGATAACTCCAGAAAGAACGCTGGTTTTCTTCAATGCAGGCATTCTCCAGCAACTGGACTAACGCTTGGGAGGTATCGTCAAATACAGCTTCGGCAGGTTTAAAAGTGAAGCTTTTACCAAAAACAACCTCCTGTTTATTATGTATTGCCGTAATGAACTGCGGAATATTTTTTAAAACATACATTCTGTCAGTGCCAATGGTGAAGTCTAGCTGATTAATCGTTTGGGAATTAAATAAAGAGAATTTATAGTTTGGCAAAAGCCTTACCGGTGAAATTGCCGGCAGGGTGGCCGGTCTCGGGCCGGAATTAAGATTTTGAAAAAAATCCAGCATGGCCCTGGCTTCACGGGTCATGGGAATCTGGGGAGCGGTGGTAAAATACTCGTTCCAGTCGCTTTGAATGGCCTTCAATACGGCAATGATATGTTTGCAGGCCCCGTGATAGCGAAAAAAGGCCGGGCAATCACATTGATAATGCTCAATTTTGTGTGCCGGAGTAAATGTTACTGTTACGATATATAAATCATGACCAAGCACTCGTGCTTCAAACGTATAATCTTGTGATGAGAAGTGCAGGTTTTTGACGCACTGATTGCGATAGTAGTGCAACCCTTTGGTAAAAGAGGCATCAATATCTGCTTCGTGCCGAATCTGTTCATCTGTTAGCATATAGACTCCTTCTTGCCTGTGTTGCTGACTAATTAGTAAATAGTTTATGCCAACGCAGACGAAAATCCTGCATTATTATTCCCCGTGACGCCTAAACTGCATAAATTATATCAACGGCGTATTCGTTAAACTATGATAAAAGCGGGGTTAAAGAATGAACTACCGGAGTATGGGGAGTTATTTTCGGTCGCATGTGGTCGGCACTGAAACCAAAGTCTCCTTGGCAAACGGCAAGCATGTACTGTCGATTAATTTTGATAATGCGGCTACCACACCGCCGTTATATTCGGTATTAAAGGCAATACTCTGTTTTGCACCCTGGTATGCCTCCGTTCACCGCGGCAAGGGCCATAAATCAATCTTCACGTCAGAGCTTTATGAACAAGGACGGGAGATTGTTCGCCGTTTTGTCAACGCGGATAATGATGATGTTATAATTTTTACCAAAAGTACAACTGAAGCTATCAATATACTGGCGTACGCCCTAGCCAGCGGTGATAAAGAGCAGGTCGTTTTATCAACCGATATGGAACACTTAGCCAATGATATGCCCTGGCGCGACAAGTTCACTATTGACTACATTGCTTTAACCAAGGCGGGCGGTTTATCCTTAACCGACCTGGAAACAAAGTTAAAGCGGTATGAAGGAAAAGTAAGGCTGGTTGCCGTAACCGGTGCCTCGAATGTTACCGGGTACATAAATCCAGTTCATAAAATTGCACGGCTGAGTCATAAATACGGAGCCAGAATTTTTGTAGACGGTGCGCAATGGGTTCCGCATGCTTCTGTCGATATGAAGCCCGCTCTATCAGTGGAGCACATTGATTATCTTGCATTTTCAGCGCATAAAATGTATGCGCCTTTTGGCGCCGGTGTGCTGATCGGTCCAAAGGATACTTTCGCTAAGGCGGCTCCCGCATATCAGGGCGGAGGGGCAGTCGGGCTGGTGTCGCAGCAAGCTGTTACCTGGGATGACCCGCCGGCAAAATACGAAGCCGGTACACCCAATATGATGGGGGTGCTGGCAATGACTACCGCTATTGAAACTTTGGGCAGACTGGATATCGCTGATATCCATCATTATGAGCGGGAACTTATTGATTATGCCATTGATGCTCTAAAATCCGTTCCCGGGATTACGTTATATAGCATCCAGGATGGGAGCGAAGAGAGGGTAAGCCTGCTGTCTTTTTCTATGGAAGGATTGCATCACAGCCAGGTTGCGGAAATATTAGCCCAGGAAGCCGGCATTGCTGTTCGCAACGGTTTATTTTGCGCCCACCCCTATGTCGAAAAGTTGCTGGGATTAAGTGATGATACTATCAAATACTATCAAACCCATGACGATACGAGTATACCCGGGCTGGTACGCATAAGTTTTGGTATGTATAACACTTTCCAGGAAATTGATGTGTTTCATCGATTGCTGCTGCGTGTTGCCAAGCATCAGACCTACTATAAGCGTAAATATGAGTATGTCCTTGACCCTGGACGTTGTAATGCATGCAGTCAGAGGGAAGATCCGTATTGCTGACTTAACTATCAAAACCACTCAGACGCTGGCGTTGCCAGTTCCGAGTGGTTTTGATCTGATGGCTAATCCCGTTTTCATTTTAGTTATTAGAACTGACAGATTTAATCCATTCCTCCAACTTGGCCAAAACTTCCGCCCGGGCAGTGTCCACTTCGACGCCTCGCCATTCCTGGCCTGTTTCACCGTCAAACCAAAGATCTTTTTGCGAGAAAGTTCCGGTAGGATAGAGTTTTTCTTTGGCAGCATCTAAGATACCGTCAAGCATACTCTGCTTAATGGTTTTCCTGATCATGCGGCAACCGGCTTTTTCAGTGCTGGCGACCTCTATGCCATCGGGGCCGGCACTAAGCTCGACGTGGGAGAGCAGTTTGCCTTGATGGTTGGCGGCAGCTATAGCCTGCTTGGCGTAAGCGGCGGCCTGCTCCCGTTTAATACTGTCATCATTTACGGTAACTCTGACATTGCCGATAATAAGCTTATACATGACGCACCTCCTTATGAACTATTGTATGACTATTAGACTGAGATAGAACAGTTTTCGTGGTCAGACCATACGTTGACTTTTGTATTTTATTGCTATATAATGGAACATACAAATCTTATGAGGCAGATTAGTAAGTTGTATAATGCAGTTCAGAAAGTTGGCGGTTGTTGCGAGCCAATCTGTGATATAGCCGAACTCACTGCTGAAGAGCGCTGTGAAGGAAATAGCAGTCGACGCAAGCCGGCGTTATGGGCAAGAGTGGATGGCACCTGCCATCAAACAGGGTGGTACCGCGAGAAGTCTCGTCCCTGGCGTCAGCCACGGGACTTTTTTTATCCTGATAGAAAGTATAACTTTAAGTCAGGATAGAACCTATACCGGCATTTCGCTTTTGCCACAGGCTCGGCGGAAGCCGTGTGTTCTTTACTATCTGTCCGAGGGGGATTGAATTACTCGATGAATGAAAAATATACGCCGCACGAGATTGAGGCCAAATGGCAAAAACTCTGGGCGGAAAATGATGCCTTCAGCACGACGATTAACCGGCAGCGACCAGAATACTATGTCCTGGAAATGTTTCCTTATCCGTCAGGTAATCTGCACATGGGACATGTGCGCAATTACTCGATCGGTGACGTTGTAGCCAGATTTAAAGTCATGCAGGGATATAACGTTTTGCACCCGATGGGCTGGGATGCTTTTGGCATGCCTGCTGAAAACGCTGCTATCAAAAATGGCATTCATCCTTCTTCCTGGACTTGGGATAATATTGCTAACATGCGGCGGCAGCAGCAGGAACTGGGACTATCTTATGACTGGGACCGGGAAGTAGCCACATGCCACCCGGATTATTATCACTGGACACAATGGTTGTTTTTACTGTTCTATGAACGTAATTTAGCATATAAAAAGAAAGCGGCAGTTAACTGGTGTAACGATTGCAATACCGTACTGGCTAATGAACAGGTTGTTGACGGCCGCTGCTGGCGGTGCGACTCGGTTGTTGTCAAAAAGGATCTTGAGCAATGGTTCCTGAAAATAACCGATTACGCTGATCGCCTGTTAACCGATTTGAATGAGCTTAAAGGCTGGCCTGAACGTGTTAAAACGATGCAGGAAAACTGGATCGGACGCAGTGAAGGTGCTGAATTCAGTTTTGCCGTACCAGAAATAGATGATAGAATTGCCGTATATACCACTCGCCATGACACGGTTTTTGGTGTCAGTTATATTGTCTTGGCGCCGGAGCATGTTTTAGTAGACAAGCTTATCGCCGGCAAAGCCGAGGAAAGTGCTGTCCGGTCATTTATCGACCGGGTCAGAGGGCAAAGTGAAATTGCCCGTACTTCCAATGAAACCGAAAAAGAAGGTATTTTCACAGGTGCTTATGCGATTCATCCGTTTACCGGTGAACAGGTGCCTATTTGGATTGCGAATTATGTCTTAGTTGAATACGGTACCGGCGCAGTAATGGGAGTACCAGCCCACGACCAGCGCGACTGGGACTTTGCCGGCAAGTATGGTTTGCCGAAGAAGATTGTAATTCAGCAGGTGGGCAAGGAGCTTGCGCTGAGCGATATGAACGGGGCCTACGACGATCAGGGGGTTATGGTTAACTCCGGTGAATTTGACGGCCTGGATAACGAAGCGGGCAAGGTCAAAATTGCTCAGTGGTTTGAACAGCAAGGTATCGGCAAAAGACGAATTAATTACCGTCTGCGGGACTGGCTTATTTCCCGGCAGCGTTATTGGGGAGCGCCTATTCCGATTATTTACTGCGCGGAATGCGGTACCGTACCGGTTCCGAAAGAGCAATTACCTGTATTACTTCCGAATAATGTTGATTTTGCCAGCGGGTCAGTGTCGCCATTAGCCAAAGCGGAAGAATTCATTAACTGTACATGTCCAAGATGCGGCGGCAAAGCACGGCGGGAAACAGATACCATGGACACCTTTATTTGTTCTTCCTGGTATTATTTCCGCTATACCAGCCCGCATAGCGCCGACGAACCGTTTGATCCGGACAAAGCAAACTATTGGATGCCTGTCGATCAGTATATCGGTGGTATTGAGCATGCCATACTCCATCTCTTGTATTCACGCTTTTTTACCAAAGTTTTAAAAGATGCCGGTCTGGTTAACGTCAACGAACCGTTTAAAAATCTTCTTACCCAGGGAATGGTTATCAAAGACGGAGCCAAAATGTCCAAATCAAAAGGCAATGTCGTTTCACCAGAGGAGATTATTGGTAAATACGGCGCCGATACGGCAAGATTGTTTATCTTATTTGCTGCGCCGCCGGAACGGGATCTGGAGTGGAGTGACCAGGGGGTAGAAGGAGCTTACCGGTTCTTAGGCCGCTTATGGCGTATTGTTGGCTATTATGAACCGCTTTTCCAGGCAGAGACTGCCGAATATGATCCGAAACAACTGAGCAAAGCCGAAAAGGATCTTCGCCGTGTTCTGCATGTGACTATTAAGCGGGTAACGGAAGATATCGGTCAGCGTTTCAATTTCAACACAGCCATCAGTGCCATCATGGAATTGGTCAATGCCATGTATGCTCTCAAAGAGCAGGGGGTAACACCAAACGCAGGACTGGCGCAGGAGGTTGTTGCCGGTCTCCTGAAAATGCTTGCTCCCTTTGCTCCGCATGTTGCTGAAGAATTGTGGCAGGAAACAATTGCTGACGGCAGTGTTCATAAGCAAACCTGGCCTGTATTCGATGCTGCTGCCCTGGAAGTCGAAGAGGTTGAAATTGTTCTGCAGATCAATGGCAAAGTACGTGATAAAGTTGTCGTTCCGGTTGGCCTGACCGGCAAAGAATTGGAAAAGACGGCTCTTGAACAGGAAAAAGTCCGTGAGCTTATTGCCGGCAAAACAGTTGTCAAAGTTATTTCTGTGCCGCAGAAATTGGTTAACATTGTTATTAAGTAGAAATACTAAAATGAATAGCTTAGGAGGCGAAACAATGAGTATCCTAAACATTGCTAATGTGACAGAATTCTATAACAGTGTGGTTAAGTCAGAACAAGCTGTATTGGTTGATTTTTGGGCACCGTGGTGTGGTCCCTGCAAAATGGTGGGACCCGAAGTT
Organism: Sporomusa aerivorans; assembly: GCF_041428895.1. Classification (NCBI taxonomy): domain Bacteria; kingdom Bacillati; phylum Bacillota; class Negativicutes; order Selenomonadales; family Sporomusaceae; genus Sporomusa; species Sporomusa aerivorans. The sequence continues at coordinate 4,115,931 of NZ_CP156926.1, read as the reverse complement.
GAGGCTGTAGCCAAGAATTTTGAAGGGCGTGCCGTTGTCGCCAAGGTTAATATTGACGAACAGCAGGATTTAGCCAGCCAGTATAATGTTATGAGTATTCCTACCTTGATCGTTTTTAAAGGTGGCGATGAAGTTGGCCGGATTACCGGCTACCGTCCGCAAAAAGACATCGCAGCTATGTTGGAAAAAGCTCTTTAGTAGCGCTAATCTCCCGGAATGGCTTCCGGGAGATTTTTTTATTCCGATAGAAAGTATAGCTTTCGCCTGCATAAGGTCGACATCGGTTTTCCACTTTTGTCAAAGGATCGGCGCAAGCCTGGTTTCTATATTGTCTATTAACTTGTATTTATTTGTAAATTTTGCAATAATTAAACTGCAATAGAAAGGAGATGTAAAATGCGGTTTCGTTTAACGTATGCTAGTGTTTTGCTCATGATAGCATGTTTGGGACTATTCTGTTTTTCCCCAATTGCAGCGGCAGCAACTGATTCTGCGGGCACGATTACCCTGGATATAATTTCGGTAAACGATTTTCATGGCGCGTTAGCGGAAGCCGGAAAAAATCCGGGTATCGCGAAACTGGCAACTTTAATAAAGGCTGAAATGGCTAAAAATCAGAGCGGCACAATTATAGTCAGTGCCGGCGATATGTTTCAGGGAAATCCGGATTCCAATATGCTCTATGGGCAACCGGTGGTTGCCGCGATGAATAAGATCGGATTTTCCGCAATGACCACCGGCAATCATGAGTTTGACTGGGGCCAGGATGTTCTCAAGAAACTTATTCGTCAGGCCGGGTTCCCGGTAATCGCCGCTAACATTCTGGACAAAACTACAGGCAAACCTGTTGCACTTGTAAAACCCTACATAATAATTGAGAGAAACGGGCTGAAAATTGCTCTCATTGGCCTGGCAACTCCCGAAACGGTTTTTAAGACCAATCCCAAACATATCGCAAACTGCACTTTTTCCGATCCTGTACAGACCGTCCGGCAGCTTGTGCCTGTTCTGAAACATAAGGGAGCGGATGTTATTATCGTGCTGTCGCATCTGGGCAGCAGCGTTGATAGCACCACCGCCCAAATCACAGGAGAAGCCGCAGAACTGGCTTTAGGAATAACGGGCGTCAACGCGATTATCTCAGGACATAGTCATTTGCAGGTTGCCGGAAGTGTCAACTCTATACCCATTGTTCAGGCAGGGTATAACGGCCGGGCAATAGGAAAAATCACCTTAACTGTTGCCAAGAAAGATAAACGGGTGATAAACGCTAAGGCTGCCGTAATAGCGGTGGACTCAGACCGATTAGCGGCCGAACCGGAAATTGCAGCCATTGTTAACAAAGTTCAGAGTCAAGTCGCGCCTGTCAAGGATATTGTGCTTGGCCGGTCAGTAAATGAACTAAGTCATGACAGGAAGACGTTCTCGCTGCTGGGGCAGTGGGTGACTGACATAATGCGCCGTACGGCAAACGCCGATATTGCCTTTCAAAACGGCGGCGGTATCAGGACCGGTATCCCGCCGGGCAGTGTTACCATGGGGAAATTGTATGAAGTATTGCCGTTTGACAATACGCTTGTCACACTGGATCTGACAGGCGAACAGATTTTGCGGGTACTTGAATATGGCATTTACAATCAGCAAATCGGCATGCTGCAGTATTCCGGCTTGACAGTAAAATTTGATGCATCGTTACCTGCCGGGCATAAAATTACCGATGTAACCTTAAGTACTGGCGAAAGGCTAAACCTGGCTAAATTATACAGGGTGGTCACCAATGATTTTATGGTCCAGGGCGGCGACGGGTTTACCGTGTTCAGCCAGGGGGTACATATCACAGATACCGGAATTCCCCTGCGTGATTGCCTGATTGATGCTATAAAGGCAACGGAAAATATCTATGTTACGCCTGATAATCGTTTTAGTGAAAGTAACGGTTTAGGAGCCCCTGAGAAACCAGCTGCGTAATTTTGGCTTTTTAGGGGTGGGAGGAAAGTTTGTTCACTAGCAGGGAACCTCTTGCCATATGTCGAAATGACTATAAACTTGAATTCGAAGGAGACATAATTAAAGATGATAGGTTGTACCAAACTGCTTTGCGGCACGGCAACAGTGTCGGACATAGTAAAATATGGCCGCAGTTCCCGTAACTTACCGCCACAGATGCTTCAATTTTCCTCAGATGCAACTCCTATTGTTGTATGGAATTCGACCAACCGCTGTAATCTTAATTGTCGCCACTGCTATATTTGTGCTGAAGACCGTGAATATGCCGGGGAATTTACCACTGCCGAAGCAAAGGCTTTTATCGATGACCTGGCCAGTATGAAAGTGCCAGTTCTCTTGTTTTCCGGCGGTGAACCGCTAGTGCGGCCTGATTTATTTGAATTGGGAGCTTATGCTGTTGAAAAGGGAATCCGTCCTGTCATATCGACAAATGGTACGCTGATTACACCGCAAATGGCCAAACGCATCAAAGATACCGGATTTCAATATGTTGGTGTCAGTGTCGACGGCAATGAAGAAGTTCACGACTATTTTCGGGGCAAAAAGGGCGCATTTCAGGAGACAATTGCCGGTATTCGCAACTCGATTGCCGCCGGTAATAAAACAGGTATCCGCTTTACCGTAAATAAACTGAACTATCATACGTTACCCGATATTTTAGATATTGTCGAACAGGAAAAAATACCCCGTTTCTGTATGTATCATCTGGTGTATGCCGGACGCGGGCGGGAGATGGCTGAACTTGACACCACGCCGGAGCAAAAACGCCAGACTATTGAGCTTTTAATTGAGCGCACACTGGATTTTAATAAGCGTGGTGTTGAAGTAGAAATTCTGACAACAGATAATCACGCTGATGGAATTTATATTTTGCAACATATTGAACGTACGCAGCCGGAGCGGGTCCCGGAAATTAAAGAACTGCTAGCCATGCACGGCGGTTGCTCAGCCGGTCAGAAGATGGCAAATGTGGATCCCCAGGGAGAAGTTCATGCCTGTCAATTTTGGGGACATAAATCGCTGGGGAATGTTCGCAAGCAGCCATTTAGTGAAATCTGGCAGAATGGACAAGATGAATTTCTGTGCAAGCTGCGGGATAAAGCAAGTTTCATCACCGGCCGCTGTGGTGAGTGCCGTTATAAAAAGTATTGCGGTGGTTGCCGGATAAGGGCGGAGGCTGTTACCGGTGATTTGTGGAGCGAAGATCCGGCTTGCTATCTAACTGATTACAAGGAGTAGCTGCATGATAATTTCATGGAATACCACACAACAATGCAATATCAACTGTGTCCATTGTTACCGGGATGCAGGTGCAAAACAGGCGGATGAGTTAAGTACGGCAGAAGGCAAGAAACTGCTGGGCGAGATAGCAAAAGCCGGCTTTAAGATTATGATTTTAAGCGGCGGCGAGCCCCTCCTGCGGCCTGATATTTATGACCTTATTTCCCATGCCGCGTCTGTTGGCCTCAGGCCGGTTCTCGGCACCAACGGCATTTTGCTGACCGGGGAAGTGCCTGCTAAACTTAAGGCCGCAGGCCTGATGTGTGCTGGTATTAGCGTTGATAGTTGTGAGCCTGAGCGTCATGACACTTTCCGGGGATTGCCGGGTGCCTGGCAGCAAACTATGCAGGGGATCAAACATTGCCGGGAAGCCGGTCTGCCATTTCAGATCCATACAACGGTAACTAACTGGAATGAAAATGAGATTACCAGGATCACTGATTTAGCAGTTGAACTGGGTGCCGTTGCCCATCATATTTTTTTCCTTGTACCTGCCGGCCGGGGAAAAGATATCGAAGAAACAACGTTAAAAACAGCCGAATACGAAGCGCTGTTAACACGAATACTTGACAAGCAATTAACAACTTCCATTGAAATAAAGCCGACGTGCGCTCCGCAGTTTATGCGTATCGCCAAAGAGCGTGGCGTGCCAATGCGATATACTCGCGGCTGCCTGGCAGGTACTTCTTATTGTGTTATACTACCTAACGGGGACATTCAGCCTTGTCCCTATTTACCACTTAAAGTGGGAAATGTCAGGGAGAAAGCTTTTGATATTATTTGGCAGGAAAGTCCGGTATTTAACCAATTGAGGCATAAGCCGCTCAAAGGCGGCTGCGGTACCTGTGGCTTTGACAATTTATGCGGCGGCTGCCGCGCGCGGGCCTATTATTATTCTGAAGGTGATTATTTGGCAGAAGAACCCTGGTGTGACCGGGGAATACGATAATTAACCCAATAGTAGAAGGAACTGTCTCGCTCTGAGACAGTTCCTTCTTTGCTTTAGCGAAAGAAGTCATAAGTTTTTTTAATATAAGGCAACATCGGTTTATGCTTACTTCGGCGTAAGGCGTGTTTTCATAGCGAATAAACACTTCAAATAATGGGAATCTAATAAGGCAGTAGTATGTGATTCTGGATATCCAGGAGGTGTCAGCAGCTTGGAATGGAAGAAATATCTGGCAAGCAATACTCTAAAACTCATCCTGTTAGGCGCACTGGCGGCCGTTGTCGGTTTGGCCATAGCCGGCGGCGGTATTGCTTATGCGGATAAAGCATCATTTTGCAGTAGTTGTCACTCTATGCAGCACGTGGCAGCCACCTGGCAAGTTTCTAATCACCGGCAATTTACCTGTGGAGACTGCCATTTGCCACAGGAAAATATAGTAAATAAGATGATGGTAAAGGGGCAGACCGGGATGCATGATACCTATCATGAATTCCTCCGCGACTATTCTGATACAATCCCAATTAGTGCAAAAGGCAAAAGTATAGTTAACGGCAATTGTTTACGCTGTCATGCTTACACAGTGGGTAATACCTTTATGTCAACAGGCGGACAAGATTGTTTAAAATGTCACCGGGGCATGATTCATAATCAAATTGTGATTAAGGAGGGAGTTCCTGTTGAATAAAACGCAAAAAATACTGACGGCATTTCTGGTTCTTGCAATTGTGTTTGCCGGCGTAGTAATTAGTCGTGTATGGCTGTTCAAGCCCCAGTCAACCGTCAAGCTTGTGAAAATTCCGGCAGGGGAGTATGATACGGAAGTATGGGGAAAAAACTATCCGCTGCAGTATGCCGGCTATCAGAAGAGTATGGAGATGACCCCTTCACCCACTGGTTATGGCGGCGGTATGAAAGTGCAAAAAGCCGAGATGCAGCCAGAGCTATACATAAACTTTAAAGGCAATCCGTTTAGCAAAGATTATACAGAAGACCGGGGACATCCCTATGCTATGGAAGATTTGCGGGAATCCAAGCGGATTGGCCCGGCTGCCAAGGCCGCCTGTATTACCTGCAAAACGCCATACATAGAACAGTTATACAAGGAACAGGGATGGGGCTACGCCAATCAGCCGCTCCTGGAAACTATGGAAAAGGCTAAACACCCCATTAATTGTGCCAACTGCCATGATCCGGAAACCATGGGACTTAGGGTGATTAACCCGGCGTTTATAGAAGGCATGCAAAGAAGAGGCATTGATATAACCAAAGCCAGTCGGGAAGAGATGCGCAGTTATGTTTGCGCCCAATGCCATTCGGAATATTATTTTGAACCTGGTACTTTTAAGGTTATTTTTCCCTGGGACAAAGGTTTAACACCGCAGCAGATGTATGAGTACTATGCCACAAAGCCAAATGGTTTTGCGCAGGACTTCGTGCATCCTGATTCCGGCGTGCCGGTGTTAAAAGCCCAACACCCGGATTATGAGGAATGGCAGAACGGCGTTCATGGCCAATTTGGGGTTTCCTGTGCTGACTGCCATATGCCCTATATGCGAAAAAGCGGGCAAAAGTATTCGTCACATTGGATAACAAGCCCGCTCAAAAACATTGAGGAATCCTGCTCACCCTGTCATACCCAGGGAAAAGAACTGTTGTTTAGTCAAGTGAAAGCCTTTCAGGATAATGTCTGGCAACTGCAGCATACAGCCGGTCAGCAGATTGCCAAAGCGCATACGGCTATTCAAAAGGCGAGTACTGCCAGTGCCGTTAGCCAGACAGAGCTGGCTAACGCCCGGGAGCTTTTACGCCGTGCTCAGTGGTATTGGGACTATGTGGCAGCTTCCAATAGTATGGGCTTTCATAATCCTGTACAGGAACTGAATACGTTAGGACAGGCCATTGATTTGTCCCATCAGTCTGTTAATGCCGCTAACAGGGCGGCAGGGACAAATACTTTATAGAAAATGCCAAGGAAAACTTCAGCGTAATGTTTTTGTAAAAACTTATGGCGGAGTGAGATTGCTAGCTGAGCGCTCATGATGACCGAAAGGTTTGTCAGTGTGAACATAGTGATGCAATCTCATTTTTTTGCAGTTTAATGTGCGGATAATAATTTGTTGTGAAATTTGTGAAAATAGGTAGTGGATATGAAAAATTTATACAGGAAACTTAAAGTATAAGCCGAATAATTTTAGATAAGAATTCTATTCCAATTTTTTTAAGGGGGGCGACTATGGAAAAGCGGCATTCCCTTTGGGGATTATTTCAAAAGAAGAATCTTAGCAGGCGAGATTTCCTTAAAACCTGTGTGGCCTTGACCGGCATGATGGGCCTATCTGTCGACTTGATACCCCAGGTTATTGAGGCTGCGGAGAAAAAAACGTTACCGCCGGTTATTTGGCTGCATGGCCATGAGTGCACCGGTTGTGACGAATCTTTCATTCGTTCTCAGTCACCGCTGGCTTCCGACCTTATCCTTAATTTGATTGCACTTGAGTACATGGATGTGCTGGCTTCTGCTGCCGGCGAGCCGCTGGAACATCATCTGGAAGAAATAATTAAGGAATACGCCGGTCAATACCTTTTGATTTTTGAAGGGGCTGTACCTGTCGCAGACGACGGCATATACTGTATGGTTGGCGGTAAGCCCATACTTGAAACCTTAAAGCATGTGGCGCAAAACGCTGCCGCCGTAATTGAGAATGGATCATGCGCCGCCTGGGGCGGGATCCAGGCGGCCAGGCCTAATCCCACCAAGTCGGTGGCTGTAAGTGAAATCGTCCGTGGGAAGCCAATTATCAAAGTGCCGGGCTGTCCGCCGATTCCCGAAGTATTGACGGGAACGATAATGCATTATGTTCTGTTTGGCCAGCTGCCGCCTGTCGATAATCAAGGCCGGCCAAAGCAGTTCTTTGGCAATCGGATTCATGATACCTGCTACCGGCGGCCGTTTTTTGATTCTGGAATGTTTGTCGAGAAATTTGACGATATGGCCAGTAAGGCCGGTTGGTGTTTGTATAAAGTAGGCTGCCGCGGACCGGAAGCTTATAACTCCTGCGGGAATATGCGTTGGTGGAACGGCATGAGCTATCCTATCCAGTCAGGCGCACCCTGTGTGGCCTGTGCGGCCAATGATTTCTGGGATAATGACCCTTTCTACGAACGGTTGCCGAATATTCCTGTACCTAATACAATTGTTAATGCAGATAAAGTCGGCGCCATCCTGGCCGGTGTAACTACTGCCGGTGTTGTTACTCATGGTATAGCCTCCTATGTCCAGCATAAAATGCATGAGGCCAAAGCGGGCAAAGAACCGGCAGGGAATGGCGGCCATAAGGTGGAACAAGACCAGGATCAAGAATAGGGAAGAGGAGGAGCGGTTTAGATGAAACGCATAGTTGTTGATCCAATCAACCGGATTGAAGGCCACCTGCGGGTTGAGATAAAAGTAGATGAAACTACCGGCAAAGTCGAAGATGCGCTTTCAAGCGGCACTGCCTGGCGGGGGATCGAACTCGTGTTAAAAGGACGTGATCCGCGCGATGCCTGGCTGTTTGCGCAGCGTATATGCGGTGTATGCACCACCGTGCATGCGTTAGGCAGCTTGCGGGCTGTCGAAGATGCGTTAGGGATTCAGATACCTAAAAATGCCAATTATATACGCAATATTATTGCGGCTTCCCAAACGGTGCATGACCATATTGTACATTTTTATCACCTGCATGCTTTAGACTGGGTCAGCCCGGTGGCGGCGCTAAAAGCCGACCCGGCAGCCACAGCTGCTCTGCAGAACTCCGTTTTGGAGAAATACAGCTTGAAAATTGAGGGACCTATTGGCTTTGCCACCAATGCTTATGCCAAAGATTTTCCCAAAGCAACCACAGCTTATTTTAGAGAAATACAAAATAAAATAAAAGCCATTGTCGAAAGCGGGCAATTAGGGATATTTGCGGCTCATTACTGGGATCATCCCGACTATAATGTTTTGCCGCCGGAAGCTCACCTCATGGCGGTATCGCACTATCTTAACATGCTTGACCGCCAACGTGAACTGGTGTATTCCCATCTGGTTTTTGGCGGGAAGAATCCGCATCCGCACTATATTGTAGGCGGCATGCCCTGCTCAATTTCCATGAATGACATGAATGCACCGGTAAATACCGAGCGGCTGGCGCTGGTGGATACATCGGTCAATCTGGGCATTGATCTTGTTAATAATTTTTATATACCAGATTTATTAGTTATTGGCGATCTGTTTATCAAAGCCGGCTATGTGGATGGCGGCGGTTTGGCCGGCCAGCGGGTACTTTCTTTTGGTGAATATCCCGATGAACGCTACAGCGGTATTTCTAACGGCGATTATTTCAAAAATCTGCTGGTTCGCTCAAATGGCGTTGTGGAGAATTTTGGCCAAGGTGTAAGCCAGGCTGTATTCCACCCACTGGAGGGTAAGGACCTAAGTGATCCGAATGTATTGGCCGAAGGGATTGAACATGCCTGGTACAGTTATCCCGAGGCCGGTAAGGATCTTCACCCCTGGAGCGGCGTTACCTCTCCACAGTATACAGGGCCGAAGGAAGGCACTAAGACCAACTGGAAGTATCTTGACGAAGCCGGCAAATACTCCTGGATTAAGACGCCAAAATGGAACGGCAAGATGGTGGAAGTCGGGCCGCTGGCTAAATATATTATTGTATATACTAAAGTTAAGCAGGGTATTATTCAGCCAACGTGGGCTGAAAAGCTTATGGTCGATCAAATTGATGCCGTTTCAAAAACACTTAATTTGCCGCCGGAAAAATGGCTGCCTACTACGGTGGGACGTACGGCTGCCCGTGGTTTGGATGGTCAGCTAAATGCTTACATCAATAAATATTTCTTAGATAAACTCATCAATAGTGTTAAGGCCGGTGACACAACTGTAGCCAATACGGCTACCTGGGACCCAGCCAGCTGGCCCAAAGAAGCGAAGGGTGTCGGGCTGCATGAAGCCCCGCGTGGAGGACTTAGTCACTGGGTAACAATTAAAAACGGCAAAATTGATAATTATCAGGCTGTCGTTCCTTCTACGTGGAATGCTTGTCCCCGGGATGGTAAAGCTGGTTATGGCGCTTATGAAAGCAGTATGATTGATACGAAAGTAAAAGTTGCCGAGAAACCGCTGGAAATACTGCGGGTTGTTCATTCGTTTGATCCTTGCCTGGCCTGTGCCACCCATCTTTATGACAAAGCAGGCCAGGAACTTGCAGTTGTCCGCACCGACCCGTATTTGTAAATAAAGGAGGAATACGGTCATGCGTCAGGGAGCTATGAAGCCTTATTATGTATTTAGCCCATGGACCCGGATTTTTCATTGGGTTATGGTGCTATGCACCTTTATACTTTTTCTTACCGGCTTGTATATTGGCAATCCTTTTTTTCTGGGAACACAGGGGTTGGAGCCGACTTTTGCCGTAAACAGTGTTTTGTCAATGGAAATGGTAAGATATATTCATTTTATTGCCGGCTATATCCTTGTTATTTCCTTTATTCCCCGTATCTATGGTTTTATTATCAATCCTGGCGACCGGTTGTTGCCTAAGCCATGGACTAGACTGTACTGGACAGGGATTATGGACACCCAGTTGCATTATATGTTCCTGCGTGACAAGCACCGTCCCTATTTGAGAAATTCGCTGGCAAGGTCAGGCTATTTAGCCGTGTATTTCATGTTTTTAATTGAAGCTATAACTGGTTTCGCCATGTATTACATGGTTGAGCCCAACCGGTTTCTGGCAAAAACATTTGGTCCGTTTAACAATTGGTTTGTCAATGAGTATACAGTTCATTTGATTCACCATTTTGTAGCCTGGTTTATCATCCTGTTTGTCATTGTCCATGTGTATATGGCGGTCAGGGCTGATTTTACCGAAAAGGGCGGTGAAATATCGGCTATGTTCTCCGGCATCAAGTACATGGAGGAAGAGCCTGACGACGTAGGCGAACTACAGGTTTCAAAAAGCAAAGCAAAATAGAGTAGACTTAGCTTGAGGTGGGGCCTTAACCCCATCTGAAGCTAAGTCGCCCTTATCCAGGGATTTAGCCGCTCGTCTGTGCCCGTAGAGGTATAACTTCCACTTGTGAAATTGGGAGTGTTAGAGCGGGGTTAGTCATTGGATAAATTGTTGCTGTATGGTTACCCTTGGTGTTGTGTCTGACGCACACAGCCTGTTGAACTTAATGTTAGAAGGTTGAACTTTTAGAAGATTTCTTAGGGATGGAGTTTACTATGACAAAGATTGTGATTTTAGGCATCGGTAATATACTTATGCAAGATGAGGGGTTTGGCGTCCGGGTAGTTGAAGAGCTTACCCGGCGCTACACTTTCCCCGATAATGTACAGATTCTGGATGGCGGAACATTGGGTATGGAGTTGATGCGGTTTATCAAGGGGGCAGACTGCCTGCTTATTCTTGACGCCGTCAACGGCGGGGGATCGCCAGGCGACGTTTATCAGTTTGTTAATGAAGAAGTCAAGGCTTATTTTAAACATAAAGTATCCATGCATGAATTGGGGATTCAGGACGTATTGGCGGCGCTGGAATTATTGGAGCAGCCGGTAAAAGAACTTGCGGTCTTAGGTGTACAGCCGGCAGTTATTGATGTCGGTTTGGAATTGAGCGAGACGATAGGGCCTTGTGTTGAGCATGTAATAAATAAGACGCTTGCGGTGCTGGATTCATGGGGTATAAAGAGCCTGACACCTTCATAGTTATTAGAAAGCGGGAGGTGGGGTTGTGAACTACCATGTTTTATATGTCATTCTGACTTTGAACGAAGAGCCTGAAGTCTTTCCGGCTGAAGACTACAGGTATGACCGGGAGAAAGCGCGCCACGAGCTTTTGATAACCGTATTTGAGCAAAAACTATGGGTAGATACCCGGGCTGTTAAACTGCGGAAGGTGGCAGGCGCTGTTTTTTGTTGGAATGAATATGAACAAGGGCAATATGTTGAGCTGAGCCAGTCGAATACGGTTTGTCCCGAGTGTGGGTGGTGGCGATGCCATTTATGTGACTCCTGCCACTGTAATAAACCAGTCAATCGATAAAAAGAACAAACTTACACTGCTTGCAGGAAAAAAGATTTTTTTCGCGTATACTGTATACTATGAGGGCTCCAGTAAAGATTTTTCTCTAATCAGGGTGTAAAAGCATTCTGTCACGGGCGTTTATGCTAACACCAGCCAATAAATCTTGCTTGGATATCTTAATAGCGACTTTGCAAATTTCTGTCTAGGAGTGGTTAATTATGCTGCGTGGTGTTCGTGGTGCGACAACTGTAACAGCAAACAATCGTGAGGAAATCTATGAACGCGTCGCGGAACTTCTTGCGGCAATTATTCAGGAAAACAAAATGTCTATAGAAGACATTGGCGCAGCAATATTTAGTTCTACCCCTGATCTTACCGCGGCTTTTCCGGCTGCCGGTGCCAGAAGACTTGGCTGGACGGAAGTGCCGCTATTCGGCACGCAGGAGATAGAATGCCCTGATGCGCTACCGCTATGCATTCGGGTACTGATTCTCTGGAATACAGAGATAAGTCAAAAAAATATACGGCATATATATCTGCATGATGCCGTATGCCTCCGCCAGGATATTTAAATTACTACGAAGCGTGAGAAGCCTGCTTCGCCTTTGTGCAAAGCAGGCTATTAATTTTGCCGGCGGATGCAAATGCTAGGATTACAAAGTTCGCCGCCGGGTAGTTAACTATGGCAGACAAGTTTTTGTTTATTTATGCCGAATTGGTAATTGCAATCATAAAACGGCGATGTATAATAGAGTGGTGACAGGGAGGCTGAAAATGGTATGCAGTTACATAAACCGTTGATTTCTATTGTTGTTCCTGTATTTAACGAGCAGGATAACATTGAAAATTTTTACCGGGAAGTCATTAAATATATGGAGCCGGAGCCCTACGACTTTGAAATAGTTTTTGTTGACGATGGTTCAAAAGACGCGACCCCGCTTATTTTGGAGCGTCTGGCGTATGCTGATCCGCGGGTACGGGCGCTGATTATGGCCCGAAATTTTGGACATCAGATAGCCTTGACATGCGGACTGGACTGTGCAAACGGAGATGCTGTAATTACCATGGATGGCGATATGCAGCATCCGCCTGAGATGTTGCCGCAGCTGCTTGCCAAATGGCAGGAAGGGTTCCAGGTTGTGCAAACGGTGAGGATCAATACAGAGGGAGTATCCTGGTTTAAAAGCTTTACATCAGGTATGTTCTATAAACTGATGAACGCCGTATCCAATGTTCGGATTACAGAGGGAGGGTCCGATTTCCGGTTAATGGATAAACAGGTAGTTGCCAGCTTCCGCCGTTTCCGGGAACGGGCCAGATTTATCAGAGGCATGATCAGCGCCATTGGTTACCGGCAGACCTATATTGAATTTGTAGCACCTAAACGTTTTGCCGGACAATCAAAGTTTTCACTGAAAAAGATGCTTCACTTTGCGCTGGATGGTATTACCGCGTATTCTAAAACTCCGCTCAGGTTTGCTTTTTATATCGGGATTGCTTTAGGTTTTAGCAGTATTATCCTGACACTGCATGTTGTATATATCAAAATTTTTACGGAAGAAGCAGTTCCCGGCTGGGCGACTATTACTGCCAGCATTCTTCTCCTGGGTGGAGTGCAATTAGCGGGAATAGGCATTATCGGCGAGTATGTCGGGCGGATATTTGAGGAGGTAAAACAGCGGCCGCTCTACTGGCTGCGGGCTGAACTCGGTCAGCGGCGGGAAAAGGAGCATGAGTGAACTTTTTCCAAGATATTGGCCTAATAATTGTAAAAAAAACGCGACTTTGGGCAGGAATTTTAAACTTTTGACCGAATAGAATATATTGAGCGCTGTAGAAAGCCGAATCCAGCTCAGGTACGGGGGAACCAATCTATGGGGTGAAACTTGATTAGCTGGACTAATCAAGTAGGGTGCCTGCAACCCTAACCCGTCAGCTAACCTCGGAGGCAGGTGAGAGGAGAGTCCTGTTGCAAAAGTTTTTTGGGCTTGTTGTTGCTTTTTGTCTCTTTTTTGGGACCACTACTCTTGTCCACGCAGCCGGTACATTTGAAGTCGGTGATCAAGGACCTGAAGTTGCTGCCATTCAAACTCAGCTAAACAATCTTGGTTTTAATGCTGGTTCTGCAGATGGTGACTTTGGTAACTTAACGGTGAATGCGGTCAAGGCTTTCCAAAAGTCTCGGGGTCTTGAAGCGGATGGCGTAATCGGAGCACAGACGTACCTTGCGCTCATGGGACGGGATATTCCCGCCAGCCGTGATTCCTCCACTGCTTCAGTGCGCAGGGTCATTCAGACTTCGCTTCGGTACACAGGTGTACCCTATGTATTTGGCGGGACAAGTCCAAGTGGGTTCGACTGTTCTGGCTTTACTCGCTATGTTTTTGCCCAAAGTGGCATTTATTTACCGCGAACGGCCGACGAACAGTTTGAAGTCGGGCGGCCTGTATCTTACAGCCGTCTTCAGCCTGGCGATTTAGTGTTTTTCAGCACATATGCGTCAGGAGCATCACATAGCGGCATCTACATTGGTGATGATAAGTTTATCAGCGCTACGTCCAGCAGCGGTGTTGCTATTACCAGTATGAACAGCAGTTACTGGGGTCCGCGCTACGTCGGCGCCCGCCGGGTGATGTAAACAAACAAACGGGAAGGCGTTGTCGGCCTTCCCATTTTTATTTACCGAGATTGCGCGGTTTTGGAGTTTTTTGTTATCACAGGTGTTGCATAGAGAAATTTGACACATAATAAGTAGTCAAGCAAAGCATGTTTAGTGGAGATAATTTATGTTTACTTTTTACTGGCGCAAATTTATAGTGCCATATTGGCTGCTTGCTTTAACCGCGGTAGTTTGCTTTATAATCGCCAGTGCAGCCGGTTTGGCGGCCCCTCTTGTGGTAAAATTGTTGATTGACGATGCTCTGGCCGGTGGTAATATTGTCTTTTTGCACTTTATTACTGCTGGGATAGTCGTACTGTATCTTATCCGGGGATTGTTTTCTTATTTCTATGGATATACAATGGCTAAATCCGGCAATAAAATGCTGGCTAAACTCCGGCAAGAGATGTTTGGTAAGCTGCAGTCGTTAGATTATGCATATTTTATGAGAACTCCTTCCGGTGACCTTATTTCACTGTTTACTAATGATCTCTTGTTTATTCAGCAGGCTGTTACTGTGGGTATACCGGATGTTATTGTCGAGTCACTTAACCTCCTGGCGATTATGGCTATTATGATATATTTTGACTGGGAGTTGGCTATGGTTACTTTTGCTACACTGCCTTTTATTATTGTTGCTATCAGCTATTTCAATAGTAGAATCGGCAGGCTGGGGGCTCTGGTTGAACATACTTTAGCCAAGGTGACTTCGATTATACAGCAATCATTGGTTTCAGTCATGATTGTCCAGAGTTACGTACGGGAAGATTATGAATACCAAAAATTCAGTGATAAGAATCAACAGGCTGCCGATGACTTGATTAAGGTACAGCGGCTTGGCGCCATTCTGGTACCTTTAGTTGAGTTTCTCGCAGCTATCGGCCTCACAATTATTGTGTGGTACGGGGGAAGGGAAGTAATCAACGGCGATTTGAGCATTGGCGGAATGTTTGCTTTTCTTGTTTACATTATCAATGTTCCCATGCCTATCCGCAAAATAAGTCAGGCTTTAACCTATCTTAAGCTGGGCGGGGTAGCCTGGGAACGTATAAACCGGTTGCTTAATGAACAAACACCCACAGTTGTTGATGGTTACAGGGAAATTCCTGTTGCCCGGGGATTAGTAGAGTTTCAGAAGGTGTCATTTGCTTACAGGCAGGATAAGCCTGTCTTGCACGATGTTAACATTCTGGCGCAACCGGGAGAAATTATTGCTATTGTCGGGCCAAGCGGAGCTGGCAAGTCCTCTTTCGCAAATCTGCTGCTACGGTTTTATGACCCGGATCAAGGCAGTGTCTGTTTAGACGGCGTTAATATAAAAGAACTTAAGATTAGCGAACTTCGTAAACACATTGGTTTTATCCAGCAGGAGCCTATTTTGTTTAATACCTCTATATTGGAAAATATTCGTTATGGACGGCCCGGTGCAACTGTGAGTCAGATTGAACAGGCAGCCCGTTTGGCAAATGCTCATGATTTTATTATGGAATTGCCGCAGGGCTACAACACAATGGTCGGGGAAATGGGTGGTAATTTGTCCGGCGGCCAGCGGCAGAGAATTGCAATTGCACGGGCCATTATAACAGAACCTGCTATTTTACTATTGGATGAGCCAACAGCAGCGCTGGATGCTCATACTGAAAAACAGGTAATGTCCGCCATCCGGCAAGCTGGGGTCGGACGTACGACATTTATTATTACTCATCGCATGTCAACAATCGTTGCCTCTGACCGAGTACTTTATTTGGCGGCAGGACGGGTTGTGGAAACCGGTACTCATTTGGAACTTATGGATAAGGGCGGGGCTTATGCCAAGGCAGTCCAGTTAGGTGAGGTAACGCTGCGTATACAGGAATAAAAATAGGGGAATAATTTTTAGCGGCAGAAGCTGTCGCTTTATTTTTTTTTGGTTGATAAGAATATTCTTGTTTAAATTGCTATATGTTGACAACAGTGACAGCACCTGTTACTATTTTAATAGGAATATTCCTATTAAGCAGGAGGATTGACTATGAAAACGAAATTAATTTGTGTTATAGTAGTAATAATTAGTATTATTTTTGCAGGTGGTTGCGGCAAGAAATCAGCAACCCCCAGCGATAGCTTGTCTCAGCCTAAACTCAAAGTATTGGCAAGTGTCTACCCTGTATACGATTTTGTTCGGCAGGTCGGTGGAGAAAAAGTGGATGTATCTTTGCTGGTTCCAGCCGGAGCCGAACCACATGAATGGGAGCCCTCGGCCAAGGACTTGATTCAGGTTAAAAACGCCAAACTATTTTTCTATCATGGCGCTAATTTCGAGCATTGGCTTGACAAAGTAACGGCAAAAGACGTGCTTGGCAGTACAACTGCCATAGAAGTGAGCAAGAATATTCAATTGATAGAAGGTTCAGCTCATGAGCATGAACATGATGGTGAAGAAGCAAAACATGGGCATGCGAACAAACATAAAGAACAGCCTGAGAAGCAGGAGCTAGATCCGCATGTTTGGCTGGATCCTGTGCTTGCACAAAAAGAAGTGTTAAATATTGCTGAGGCATTGGCGGCGGCTGATGCAGCTAATGCTGACTATTATCGTGCTAATGCTGCCAAATATAACGGGGAATTGCAAAAGCTTCACGAAGAATATCAAGCTGGTTTACAAAATGTAAAGCAGCGGACAATTATTACCAGCCATGCAGCCTTTGGCTATCTGGCCGCCCGTTATCATCTGGAACAGGTAGCGATAATGGGGTTATCGCCTGATGCCGAGCCAACGCCGGAGAAGATGGCTGACATCATTAATTTGTGCAGGGAAAAGCAAGTGGGTTACATATTTTCTGAAACTATTGTCAGCCCGAAAGTTGCCGAGACACTTGCCAGAGAAGCCGGTGCAAAAGTGCTTGTGTTACATCCGATAGACGCTTTAACACCAACTGAGATACAGCAAGGCAAAAACTATCTTCTGCTGATGCGTGATAATCTGGTCAATTTAAAGCTGGCTCTTGGACAATGAGTTAATATCCAAGGAGGGAGAAGAAACGTGGCGGCTGACACTACTGCTATAAATGCCGACGGCGTATTAAGCCGTCTGAAAGATAAGGGCTACCGGATAACTGCTCAACGGCAGGCTATGGTTGAAAACCTGGTCGAGGCGAGTAAAGCCTTAACTGCCTTCGAAATATGGGAGAAACTAAAAGTACAATATAAAGATATAAGCTTAGACACGGTGTATCGCAATCTGCATGTACTCGTTGATCTGGGAGCGCTCATTCCGATTAACGCCCTGGGGAAAGAGAGTGTTCGCTATGAACTGGTTTATACCAGCCATCACCACCATATCGTATGTGTTAAATGCGGTCAAACCCAGTGTATTGACTATTGTCCGATAGATCCAGAGCTTGTTATTATGTTAAAAAAACATGGCTATGAATTAGTGCGACATAACCTGGAGTTATTCGGATTATGTCGCTGCTGTAATGCCTCCTGAGGAGAAAAAATGACAGAGATTTTATTGAATAATATTACGTTTGGCTATAATTTGGATATTGTTTTGCGTAATATCTCCCTGATTGTTGATAAGGGAGAATTTCTGGTTGTTGTAGGGCCAAACGGCGCGGGCAAAAGCACCCTGATTAAGATAATGGCCGGACTTATCGAGCCAGTCTCCGGACAAGTGCTTATTGGCAATCAAAAAGTACATATGGCCGCCAAGCAGGGAATTATTGGTTATGTGCCGCAGTATTATGCCCAGAATACCGCAGCGTTTCCGGCGACCGTAGAAGAAATTGTTGCCATGGGCCTTGCCAACAGGCCAAAATTGCCTAGCGATAAAGGTGCACGACATATCGTCAAACATATGCTGGAATTGGTGGATGCCGAGAAACTAAGGCACCGGCGCATCGGCGAATTGTCAGGCGGTCAGCAACAGCGGGTAATGGTAGCGCGCGCTTTGGCGGCAAACCCGTCATTATTGCTGTTGGATGAGCCTACCAGCGGGATAGACTATGCTGCCAGTGAAAGAATATATAAGCTGTTGAGCCAACTTAATAAAACCCTGGGAATTACTATAGTTATGATATCTCACGATATCGAAACCGCAACACAATATGCTACAAAGGTAGCATGCATTAACCGCAGTCTCTGTTTTTATGGCGATAATGAACAGTTTCGTTCCAGCCATGCTACTATGCGGCATTTATGGTATTTTTCCTAGTATTCGGATAGGAGGATGGCACATGCCAATTATGGAAGTATTCCAATATGATTTCATGCAGCGGGCATTTTTGGCGGGATTTATAACCGCAGTTATTTGCCCGCTATTAGGTTTGTTTGTGGTAGTACGCCGGCAATCGCTAATCGGCGACGGCCTGGGACACATTGCTTTTGCCGGGGTGACAGGAGGTTATCTGTCTGGTATATATCCGGCAGCAGGCGCTTTTATTTTGACTATTGCCGGTGCTATTGGCATCGAACGTGTTCGCCGCCGGCGTGCCCAAATGGCTGATACGGCACTGGCGATATTTTTCTATTCCGGAATCTCACTGGCTATTATATTTAGCACGATCACCCGGATACCGAGTGCCAGCTTGCTTGGCTTTCTATTTGGCAGCATTCTTACGGTGACCTGGCAGGATGTGCTGGTGATTGCCGGATGCAGCGCTGTTGTATTGATCTTTGTGCTCGGTAATTTTAATAAACTCGCGTTGGTCGCCTTTGATGAAGACGTGGCCAAAGTAGCTGGTATTCGTACAGATACAGTAAACATGACATTAAGTATACTTACTGCTGTCACTGTTGTTACCGGCATGATGGTAGTCGGCATATTGATGGTGAGTGCGTTAATGATTGTGCCGGTAGCAGCTGCCGAACAATTAGGCAAAGGCTTTAAAGCTACGGCGGGGTGGGCCGTGATGCTGGCTCTTTTTTCAGTTATATGCGGTTTAACAGCGGCTTTTTATTTGGATATAGCTCCCGGTGGTTCTATTATTCTCACGGCTATACTTTTGTATGTTCTAGCTGCCGCTTTTCGCCAAAGCCAATTATTAAAACGGCATGTCGGTCAGGTGAAAAATTGTGCTTAACTTGTCATACAAAAGGCTGCTTTGATATAATGAAGGTTATATACTATACACACCTAGGAGGCTGACCATGAACTACAACAGACAACAAGCTTGGCAGCTTTTACGCCAGCATGTACAAAGTGAAGTTTTGCTAAAACACTGCCAAGCAGTGGAGATTGCTATGCGAGCTTATGCCGCCAAATTTGGCGAGGATATTGAGTACTGGGGCGCTGTAGGCTTGCTCCACGATGTTGACTTTGAAAAGTATCCCGATGATCATCCTAATCATGCCAGGGATATTCTTACCGCAGCAGGTTATGACAGCCAGTTTGCCACAGATGTGGAAGCGCATGCCCGGGATTGGTCAAAAGAACGGACATTACTTCAAAAAACACTGTTGGCTGTTGATGAACTGACAGGCTTTATTATTGCCTGTGCATTAGTGCGTCCTGACAAGAGTTTAAATAATTTAGAATTAAAGTCGATTATGAAAAAAATGAAAGATAAAGCGTTTGCCCGGGCGGTAAACCGTGAAACAATAACTACCAGCGCTGCAGCTATGAATGTGGATCTAAAAGAACATATTGAATTTGTTACGCAAGCTCTAGCCCAGGCTGCTGACCGGCCCGAATATCAGGAATTACCGTTAGTCGGTTAAAATAATATTGAACATAAACCTGATAGAAAGTGCATACAGATTAGGTGAGGACAGCTAAGAGGAGAGAGAGAATGGTAAAAGATGTTCTGAATAAGCTAACCGTTAATCTGCATGACACCGATATCCGGGAGAAAATGTACGACCATCTGATGATGCTCCTAAAGCGTCAGGAGGGGGTAACCTTAAGACCGATAGTGGCTTTGTGCATTGGTTCGGACCGCTATACCGGCGATTCATTGGGCCCGTTAATCGGGACATACCTGGAGGAAAACACAGAATGCCATATTTATGGCACACTTGAGCATCCGGTACATGCCGGTAATTTTGTAGAAACCTTAAACATTATCAATCATCGTTATCACCACCCGCTCATTATTGCCATCGATGCCTGTCTGGGCAAGACCCATGAAATTGGTAACATTGAAGTCTGGCAGGGGGGATTGGCTGCGGGTATAGCAGTAGGCAACAGGTTGCCTACTGTCGGCGACATTTCCATTATTGGCGTAGTAAATGCCCAGAGCCAGATAGGCTACCTTGATCTACAAAGCACCCCGCTATCCAAAGTGATGAAGTTGAGTAAAGCAATCAGTGAAGTGCTTGCCGAGGCTATTAATACGATAATTGTTAAAGCCATGCTCGCCTGCACACAGTCAGTCGCTAAGTAACCAAAATAAAGAAAATACGGCGTCAACCGAGCCATTAGCGAAGGTGGAAGCCGATGTTGCCTACCATCCAGGCGGAAAGTTATACTTTCTAACAGCAAAAAAGGCGATATTACTGAGGAGTAAAGCTTAGAAAGCCAGATCCACAGTAATATCGCCTTTGCTTTTCAACGATGCCTACTCTTCAGGGAAGAGTCTGTCCCACATCATATACAATATTACCAGCGCACTGGCAAAAAAGATGCCTATATCGGCGATATAATGTTCCATATCTTTATGCCCCCTGCATTACCTTCCGTCTCTAACTGGATTATATGCTACATGCCTTACCTGTGCAAGGCATAAAAAATAAATATTTTTCTGCCAGGCACATTCAGTTTGTCTCCTCCATACAATTTAACCGACAGATTTTTTGGGGGTGAATGACTGAATGGCTCTTTCGTTTCTTGCGGTATTGGCAGCTTCAGTAATAAAAGGCATCACCCTGCTTGTTTCTTACATTGCGAATAATACGTTTCCTTTGCCTCTCTCGGAAAAAGATGAACACATTTATTTAGAGCGGTTAAAGGGCGGCGATGAAAATGCGCGCAATGTATTAATTGAACGTAATCTAAGATTGGTAGCACACATTGTTAAAAAGTTTGACAACACCGGCGAAGATGTGGATGATTTGATTTCTATCGGCACAATCGGTCTGATTAAAGCCATCAACACCTTCGATACTGCCAAAAAGATCCGATTGGCCACTTACGCTGCCAGGTGCATTGAAAATGAGATACTTATGCACTTGAGAAGTACACGGCGTATTCGCAGCGAGGTTAGTTTGTACGATCCTATTGGCGTTGATAAGGAGGGGAATGAATTAACGCTAAGTGCTTATCTGTTTTTGGCCATGAGTCCGCGAATCATCTGGGGGAAATGGGGTGTAATACGATTGTAAAATTATCGCCCTTTTGATGCTTTTCTTTCCGGTAGGTGGCGTATTCCAATACCGATTTTAATAATTGATTCTTCACGGCAGGGTCCTTGGTCTTACTATAGACGGCAAGGACCTTTTCTACTTTAGGGATAATATCCTTCCTGGCCTTTTCCCGTTTGGTTTCTTGTTTTATAGCAGTTTCGGCTTCAGCAATTGCTTTTTCCGTGTCTGCTAGCCTTTCAGAAAGTTTCTGCGATCGTTCTAAATAAGTGGTTTCATCATAGATGCGCCTTTCCAGAAAATCATGGAGGCGTTCTTTTTGTTGCCCAAGTTCCTTCAGTTCCTTATTTAGGTTCTGCAGTATTTTTCTCTTTAAACTGACAACATTATCCTTCTCTTCAACGGGCTTTGTTTTTCCCCACTCTGCCCGGTACTCGTCCAGCCAATATTCCAGGCCGTCAATTATTCTGCTTTCCACGTATTCAAAGCGGCTGCTCTTATTTGAACATTGCGGATTGTAACATATGATATGAGGGTATTGCTGATGCTTATAAGGCCGGTATACCATGGAACCGCCACATATATCACACTTAACCAGGCCGGCCAGCGGGTTGGTGATACCATTTACAATTTGATAGGGGACATGATATTTCCCCTTTAATATGGATTGCGCCTTGGCAAAAACATCTTTCGATACAAGTGGCTCATGCTTGCCTTCAACATCAATCCATTCGTCGCGAGGGCGCATTTTTGTATCTCTTCTTTTATCGGGATCCGCTGATTTCTTTTGCTCTTTCTTTTTCCATTGAAGGCGGCCAATATATACCTCATTCTTAAGGATATTCAAAACGGTAGATGCTTCCCACGGCTTCCCGGTATATGTAGGTTTGCCAAGACAATTCAGCTCTGCAGCAATCTTACCGGAGCCCATTCTGACATTGAGATCGGTATGCGTGTATAGCTGGAAAATTAGCTTTACTGTAGGAGCTTGTTCGGGGTGGGGGACCAATAGCCTATAGCGGCCTGTTTTCTCAATCTGATATCCATATGGCGGTCTTGTGCCAATATAATTGCCGTCTTCAACAGAACGTATTCTGCCGCTTTGCAAACGCCGGGTAATAATCTTCAATTCTTTCCGCGCCATAAAGGCTTCAAACTCGGTGTATTCTTCGTCGAATTCATCATTCAAGTCGTATATTTTCCGAGGGGTTACGATTAAAGTCTTAGCATTCTTAAATGTCTTTAGTATTAAACCCTGATCTTCCATGTCGCCACGACCTAGCCGGTCAACCTCGATGCAGAATACAGAACGCCATTTTCCTTCGGCCACTTCTTTGAGGAGCTGCATCATTTCCGGTCGGTGAATTACGCTTTCACCAGAAACAACTTCTTCAAAGACATGGGGAATATTTACATTGTATTCTTTGGCTAGCCGGAATAAATCTCTTTTATGTTTGGCCAGTGTTTCACCTTCACCGCGGGCTTCCGCCTCCCGGTCCTCACGGGATTTGCGCAGGTAGAAAGTGGCTGGTTCTAAATCCTGTCGTGTATGTCTCTGCCTCAATGGAAATCACCTCTATAGGTGTAGTATATAACAAAGCCAAGAACTAAAAAAGGCAGTATTTGATACCGAATTGGATTTGAGCTTCTATGGCCCTTCTGCTTGGTCGTCGATACTGACTTGGGGATAGAGGAGGGCTGACATATACGAATATTTCCTGATATTAGACTAATGCCAAACAACATTCTGGTCAAAGGTACATTATTTAATTACCAGATAAAGGATTACTGAGGGGGCAATAGAAAGTAATAGTAGAATATATTTTATAAAGGTGATTTTCTAAATGATTGAGTGGCTTGAGCAACATCATGAGTGGGTAATAATACTTATATTTGCTTTGGGTTATTGCTAGTCTTTATCAAAATAAGAAATAAGCGTAATCGATCGAAGAAATCATCGTTATTGAATTTTTTGGCAATACAATAATCGTGGCAGAGTAAATGGTATTAGTGAGTTTGTAGATTTGAATGTGTTTAATGGTAATGAGCTGGAATTTGATAAAATGATCTAAGAAAATAGTAGTGAACAGGAGAAGTTTATGGAAGAGTATAAACTTCAACCGCTAAGAATAAATAGCGGTTGGACAGTTGAACATAATAACTTTTTTCAGTGTGAACCTGATAGTTGTGTTTCTTTTGTGAGTTATTTTATTGAGGATTTATTACAACTTACCAATAATAAATACAATCTCATCATTGATTTGGGATGGTACGGAGATGAAAAAGGTTCATTTCAATTATTACTAATAAAGAACTATAATTGGGAAAAACCACTGGAATATTTTAAGGATAGAAACACTAAAGTAATTGTAGAAAAAATTGAGTATTGGACAAACTATTGCTTTTTTCAGAAATACATATGAATATAGGCGGTATTGCCGCCTAAGCTAAATGGCGGCCGCTAAGGCCTATAGAATTAAAACTAAGGTAAAAATGATAGCGGTAAGACGCTTGGTCATACTGAACCTCCATTTATTTAATACCCTGTAAGTGTTTTCCGCAATTGGGGCAAAATGTAGGTATGCCTTTATAATATTTTCCGCAGTATGGACATAGCTTAACTACTCGGGACTTTTTACTTGGACGCATAATGAAATATAAAGGCAGAAATATAATTAACAGTCCGAAAACCCCGATTGCCCAGAGCTTTGGTGACGAGCTGCCGCAGGATTTCGCGTCACTATAAACCCAGGCTGCAGCTAATATCGGAATGCTTAATGCCAGCCACTCCATATAAGCCCCCCTTAATATTGCTATATGATCAAGTCTCAGTGTTTACCGGTATTAAGTCTCTTCTTGCCCTCATAAACAATTCCGTTATTAGCAAACCAGATAAGCTCCAGTTCGTCTCTATACCGAATCATAGCGACATTTTCATCTTTATACAAGATTTCAATTACCAAATCAAAATCATGCGTAGGGTCATTGCAATATTGTGTAGTCCAATCCATCTATTATCGCTCCTTATGGAATTAAAAAACACAGCCTGTCTATACAGTGCTGTGTTTTTTGCTGCAATAAAGGTATGAGTACGAAAAGTGAACTTCTTCTTTATTATAACAGATATTAACTGGCGGCGGTACCCGCAAAATCAAACTTCACGATATATGCGGCACATAAATTTTGCATTGTTACCTAAGTTGGCGCTGCATGCCACCATAGGCCGCTGAGGATATTAACCCCCGTCTGTGCGGGGTTACCTTCTTTACTTGACTTTTGTTGCAAAAGAGAAGCTATTTCTCTAATGTCAGCAGTATTTTTAATGAATTCAAGCTCAACAAGCCGTATGGATTATTTCGTCAAGCACTGATTCTGGTTTTGAGCCTTTCATAATCTTGTTCTTAGATAAATTTTTTCTCAAACGTTTCTGTATTGCAGATAATCTAAAAATCGCTTGACTGCGAGCGATGCGGATTCCGTATCTTTCATTGCAAGGCCTATCTTGCGGTAGGCAGGTACTTCTAGTTCTCTCACAATAATTCGGTAAGGAATACGCTTCAAAATAAGCTCCGGTAAAATGCTGATACCCAAACCACTTTCCACCATCGACATGATGGCATAATCATCCCATGTCGTAAACTGTACCTTTGGTGTAATATTATATCGCTCCAATATTTCCGATATTTCAGCCTTGGCGCCTTTTTCCAAGAGCATAAATGGGTCTTCGCCCAATGCTTCGACGGGAAACTGATTACAATCGGCCAGTGGGTGATTTTCCGGCAGGACCACAAGCAGCTTGTCTTGCTCCAAAAAGATTGTTTCCAGTTTAAGGTGTGTGGGAAGCCTAAGAAAACCGCAATCCACGCGCCCTTCCAAAATCCAGTTTTCAATTTCCGTATAGTCGCCAAGCAAAAGTTCATAGTCGATGTTCGGATATTTTTTTTTGAATGCTTTGATTATATTTGGAAGCCAATGGGTAGCTACGCTTGAAAATGTTCCAACCCGAATTAACCCTGATTGGAGTCCGTGTAATTCATCAATTTGTGTTTGCAATTTCTGATATTCATTACATACACTTTTTGCATATGGAAGCAGTTTAAGACCTTAGGAACTCAGACGTACGCCGGAGCGTCCACGCTCAAGGAGAGAAATCTTCCAGTCTGCTTCTAAATCGTTAATCATACGGCTGACGCCCGATTGTGAATAGTTCAATGCTTCAGCAGCTTTTGTAAAGCTTCCGTACTCTACTGTTTTAACTAATGCTAAATATTTCTGGATATTCATATCCATGCCAATGTTCATCTCCAACTATCTGGTTTTGTCATTATTTCCATGAAAAATATTCGCTTTTGTAATGATAAATAGAATGATACACTATAACGCAGTAAAACTAATAAATTCCTTTGACTGCTTGGCTTGTGCTGTCCAAAATGAATTTATTAGTCTATGAAGGAGGGAAACAGATGTATAATTTTATTTCACCGCCAGTAGTACCACAACAGTAGAATCTACTGTCAAGGTAACTACATGAATTTTGCTGGTCCTTCCATAGATTCTACTGTATGTAAGGGCAGACTATCTCCTTAGTCTCACCATCATATTAGTAGAAAGCGGGAATAACGAGTGAAGGAAAAAATTTATTTTATCTTGTCGATGATCATCTTCGGCGCAGTTGGCGTGTTTGCTAAATATATCAACTTGTCTTCCAGTGAAATTGCGCTGTTCTTGAGCTTGATTGGTGGCCTGTTGCTGCTTGGCGTCTTCGTGTGGAGGAAGCAGAAAGTATCGTGGCGGAAGGTGAAAAAGAACGCCGCTGCTCTGTTCATCGCGAGCGCGGCGTTGAGTGGCAACTGGATCTTTCTGTTTCAGGCGTACAAAGAAACAACGATTGCAAATGCGGCATTGAGCTATTATTTTGCGCCTGTTCTGGTTATTATGCTCTCACCCTTCGTTTTGAAAGAAAAGCTGTCGCTCAAAAAGGCGGTATGTGTCGGCATTGCTTTGCTCGGCCTGGTCTTCATTTTGCAAAACGGCAGGATGGAAACAAACGGTCATCATCTGCTAGGCATTGGCTACGGACTCGTCGCAGCGGGTTTCTATGCCGTTTTGACGCTGGTCAACAAGTTTATTCGGGACCTGGACGGGTTGACAAATACTCTTTTGCAGCTTGGCTTGTCGGTGGCGATGCTGCTCCCATTTGTGCTGTTCATGGGTGGCTTCAATTTCTTATCTATCACCGGCGACACGGTTGTATTGATGTTCGTGCTAGGTATCCTTCATGGCGGGATTGGATTTTATCTATTCTTTTCCGGAATGAAAGGACTACAAGGCCAAAGCATCGCCGTATTGAGTTATATCGATCCCCTAACCTCATTATTGATTTCAGCTCTGGTCGTAGGAGAGAGGATGACATTGCAGCAACTGATCGGCGCGGTCTTGCTATTGGGCTCCACGTGGATAGGTGAAGCTGGCGGAGAGAGGAAGGGGCTTGATGGGAGTAAAAATTCTACTTGAAGTTTAATTGAAGAATTCAATTGTAGCATATCTTCCAAGATAAACTGGCGCCTGAAACTCATGGTCAGTTGCTGTTAGTTCTCCTTTGTAATAAATTTGACGTATACAGCAAAACACAGCTTGTCCGACAGAACTGTGTTTTGCTGTTAATAGAAAAATCACGATTGAAGCCTGCAAGGTTTTCACATAAACACAATATGATTAAGGTTTGTTGCTTATTATATATCAACTAAACGGCTTTTCCGGCCTCATACGCTCTTAATAAAAGATCTTTATTATTTGCTGCGGCTCTGGGGTCGTTGCCGGCCGTTACTAAAATGGTCTCAACAACATTTAGGCCAAGCATTTTAAGCACTGCCTCATTGCTTTGAAAGGATGCCTTAAAAGCATCCTGATTTGGGTTTCCCTGGGAATATACCATGATTGCACTTTTAGAGGCATACCTAAGCTTGAAATTTTCATCAAACAATCCGCAGAGTCTATCCCATAGCAGTTTCATTTGACCGGTAATCTGCCAAACGTATATAGGTGAGCCGAAAACCACAACATCAGCTTCGATAATATGTTTAAAGAGGTTTTGGAAATCGTCTTGCATGATACAGTGACCAGTTTTACGACAGACAAGGCATCCCTGGCAGGGTTTAATATTCATATCATACAGATTAAAAAGAGTTGTTTGCGTACCAGCATCTAGAGCTCCCCGAGTGACTTCGTCAACTAGGGTCGCTGTGTTGCCATTTTTTCTTGGACTTCCAATAAAAGCGACTAATTTCTTCATGATCGCAATTTCCTCCTAAAAATCAAATGTAAACATGGCAGATAAATTCTCTTTAGTTATATATTAGACAGTCTGCTTAGAGTAGGTCAGCAAGGTTTTTTACACCATATTTCTTTTCTGCATTTTCGGCTAACTCGAAGAGCTTAAATATTGGGGTATTTGTTGATTCCGCATAGAATAACATCCTTTCATCGTAATCCTCCAATCTTTATCTAGATTTATTTCCCATATACTAGGCTTACAAACTTTCTTTATAAAACGTACTTGAAAATTAGCTTCTAGAAAAGATTGTAGTAAAATTATTTATTATAAAATTACTAACAGATCGGTCAATCTCTTCTCCCGCACTTCCAGGAGTTATATCAAACCATTCAGGTGACCAACTTTTACTAGAAAGGACTTTGCCCTTATTGTCGTAATCTATGTATGCTAAAAGAGCTAACTTTTTTGATTTAGCATTAAGTAAAGAATGATTTATTGTAAAGCCAAGATTTTCATAGCCGACAGTAGACAGATTGGAATTTTTTCGTGATTCAATTTTGGTATATAAACCATCATCGGTATAGGTGATTTTTATCCAAAAATCAGCAATGTCTTTATTCACGTTATTGTTGAGTGAATCCCTTGAAAATTTTATTGTTTCAGTATCTAGCCAAAAATTATTTTCATCAGTTGATAGTATCCACTGGTAACGGTCTGAAGCAATGCAATTAATCTGCAATGACAAAAGTAATATAACAGCTAAAATTAGTATTCTTATTTTCATAGTGAGGCACTCCTTAAATGTATGTTTGTCGAGCTTTGCCCAAAAGACATAATTAAATAGAATTATTAATAAATTATTTGTATATCGACAATTGTATATTAGCGTTACATAAAATAATGTCGATTTAACGTAATATATAATGTTGAATTTTTATAGAATACGCACAATAAAAACGCGTTATATTATGTCTCTACTTTCGAAGCTTGCCGTTGCTTCAAATCCTTAATCCTGTACCGCAACGCTTCCGCCGATACTCCCATACAACGAGCAGTGCTTCTTATACTAAAACCCATTTTGGCATACCATCTAATTTCATCAATTGGCATTATCAGTTCAGCGGCAAATACATTTGCTTAGCGTTCCTTCTGGTCAACTTGTCCTTTTAAGCGGGTACAAAAGAATGTGGGCTGATAAAACCTGTGCATTAAAAAGTGTCCCAACTCGTGAGCAACAGTAAACAACCTTCGGGCTTTCGGAAGATCAGGATTAACAACAATTATAAAACGGCCATCATCATTCCATAGCATGCCGGCAAAATTTCAAGGGCCGTCCACACCAAGCGCCGGCATATACATAACCGAGGTGATGGTGTGGAGATGGTGAAGCTCAATCTTCCGGGAAGAGAAGGGGAAACATACATAGCTTTTAGGACCGAAGAGCAAAAAGCTGAGATACATAAGAGACTAACCATTGCAGCTTGGGTCGCCTGGAATTTACTTTCGGTAGAAGAACGACAAAAAATGAATTTAGGTGTTGACCTTACTAAGATTCTACAAAAACGGTTGTTTGCTCTTAAAGCCGAGTAATCGGCTAGTGAGTAGATGGACAAGCGAGATGATAAGCTAAAAAGTACAGCACAACTGCGGCTTAGGAGATGCTATTTTGAGTTTTTTGAACGGAAACAGACGACAAATACTGAGGGGCAGCCGAAAGTCTTGATTACTTCGGCAAAGATGTGTTTCCTGATGAAGAGATACTGTTTTAGCCCATCAATCGTCGCGTGATAGTTGGTAAAGAAATATCATAGTGATTGCAATAAAAATAGACACAAGCAAAGTAAAAATTACATAGATATCCATGGGATAACCTCCTAATAGTTGTCTATTAGATTAGTTATCCCCAATAGTTTACTTGGATAGTCTTAAGTATAAAGAACCTGCGGATTAGAGGGGGCTGAAACGAGCTAAGGTTGAGTTAGCGATTTGGGAGGGGTAGAAAATGATTGAGTATGGTAGGGCCCCGGTTAACTGCATTAAAGCTGCTCACGACATGGAGCCGGAAGATAAATATAAGGCCCATAACAGCGACATTATTGCTTGGACGGCTCCAGATGAGGATAAAGCCAGGGGCGAGGCTGAGATAGCGGCCTGGTTCACTCGCGCGGTCGGAACAGGTATTTCGGTCTATGTACTGAACAAAATGACGAGTAGCAAAGAGTAACTGGCCTATGACAAAATCATCAGCTTTGAAGTGATTCCGTAGCATAATCAGCTACCATGACTGCAGCCACCTGCCGGGTTCGTCCTGGTGGGCGGCTTTTTTATTTTGGAAAATTATAGTTTATTCTAATAAACACTATGTATGATAGTTTAAAAAATAATTGTAATGAGAATCTGATGTTCTGGATTACTTTTGGTATTGGCTTTTTATTTGGCGTAGCTACTTCTGTAATAGTATATGGACTGATAGTTTATCTCGTAAACATAGAAGTAATTTAGACTCAGATGGAATAACATAACATTAGTATTGCTCAGAAGGTAATTCAAGTCCGTCTCTCAGCCACTTATGGCCGAGGGAGGGGCGGCTTTTTAATTTATTTTACTATATATAACAAAAGCTTATATTTGGCTATTGCTTTTAGTTCCCAATGACTTACGTTAGTCCAAGGGTCGAAATATGTTATGGGATTGTTCGTTTTCAGTCCGGAGGAATTCTCTATGATCAATTTCATATTTCTTCCCTTCAGGACTATCGTTATAGTGATCAATTTATTGTTGACCAGCTTGTCTGCAAGCTGTTACCGCGTGGCTTTCTATGATTACTTAATTTGTCTGGATAGTATTCTAGATGAATTAAGTAATTTTATTTTATATTTCTTATATTAGGCCGCATCCTCCGGGGGGGCAGTTTCCGTTTTTAAAGGTAATTCTAACATTAGTAAATTATAATAAAGAAGTTCGAGAATCATGCCCGGCTACACAGATCGAGTGTTTCTTACGCCATTATTAGCACTTAACTAAGAAATCTTTATGTCACTATACACGAGTTTATGTTTTATTTAATTAATTTATAAAAATTAGGATATAAACTAATAAAGTCAGAAGAGTTTTCTCTCCTTACAACTCTGTTTGATACTCTTGACTGGAATCGAAGGCTATATCATGACTTATAAATTAGTAAAGTGCATCGGCTGGATTTTTCGCCAACTCTCTTATTCAACTCAGCGCTATATTTCTCACGCATTGGGAAATCTGTTTTGGATTTTTCTTTCCCGAAAAAGAAAGAACATTGCCACGAAAAACATTAGTGTAACGTTAAACATGTCTGAACAAGAAGCAAGGAAAGTTGCCCAAAAAAGTGTCTCCCGGTTCGGTAAAATGTTTACTGACATGTTACGCTATCCTCTGCTTTCCAAGCATAACATCAACCAATTTATGAGAATTCATGGTGCCGAGAATATAGATAACGCTCTTACTCTTGGTAATGGCGTTGTTATGGCTACCGGACATTACGGCAATTGGGAGCTGCTTGGAACTGGCTTAGCATTTTACGGCTATCCAATGGTTGCCGTAGCAAGAAAGCAACAGCAAAACAGTGGTTTTGAGCGCTTCTTATGTGAGTATCGTACCATGGCTGGCGGCGAAATACTTTATACGACAGAAGTTCGTGCCATAGTGAGGGCTTTAGGTAAAAATCAGATTCCACTCATTCTATTTGATCATGATGTGTTACCAAACGGGGTTTGGGTAGATTTCCTAGGGCGTAAGACCTCAACCCCTCCTGGCGCAGCTGTTTTGGCAAGAATAAATAACTCCCCTATTGTCCCAGCTTTTATTACAGAAGCATCTGACGGAACCTATGATTTATACATTTATCCACCACTAACTGTAGATAGAACTAAGGATAACCATATATGCATAGAAGAAACCATGCAAGGTCTTTCTCGCATCCTTGAAGGCCATATCCGCAAACAACCCCACGAATGGTTCTGGATTCATGACCGCTGGAGATCCTTAATATAGAAATGAGGTATTATGACAGCACATGCAGAGAATTCAAAGCAAGAACCCCAGTAGCAACTGGGGTAGTACCGCATCCGCCGGGGTGCGGTTTTTCATTACATAAATAAAGGGGAATAGTGTATTAAACTTGAATATTAAACCTTAAGAAATATTCGGAGGTTAATGATGATATTTAGGCATGAATGCGGTGGCCACGCCCATACCACTGGTACTGGAGTCGTGGCGGGATGGAATATGTGTGTTTGTAGTAGATGTGGAGAAATATTTTATAAGTGGATTACTGTTAAAATGCTAGGCAAATAATGATGATCTAACCGCTTACCCGAGCGGTTTTATTTTTTAAGGTAATTCTAACATCAGGTAAATATAATCAAATTGTTCTTCAGAATAAGTACACACTCCTCTCTTATACCCGGCCAGCGTGCCGGGTCCTTTTTTAGTTTCCAGCCGTATCCACTTGCAAACCACGAATATATGTTCTGTGGTCTGATTGGGGTGGTAAACATGGCAAAAACATTTGTAGCAATCACGGCTGAGCATGACATTGACCGGCACAATTACGCCGCTCGTGATCCATTGGCCAGACGGCAGAAATTTTGCAGTAGACCGACTGCTGGACGTTAGACCGGCTTCTACCGTTGGTAGCGGTTTAGGAAAGCGGTATGTATGCCGGATATGCAATAAAGAGGTCAATTTGGTTCGCGATAATTTAGACGGTAAGTGGTACATTGAACATTAATTATCACCTGACCAGAATTGTAAAAAATAGAATTGATCGGTACGGCCGATTTGGAAGTCAATCCGGATATAGAACTATCTGAAAAAGAATTGGGCATGGCCAAACTGCTGGTTGAATCACAAATTAGCAGATTCGATCCTTATAAATATAAAAGCGAATATTACAATGCTGTCTATAATTTGATTAAAACTAAGGCTGAGAAAGAACAGATTTCTTGTGCTACGGAAAACGAGTATGCTTCTGCCGGCAATGTTATCGATATAATGGCCGC
This sequence comes from Sporomusa aerivorans, assembly GCF_041428895.1. Classification (NCBI taxonomy): domain Bacteria; kingdom Bacillati; phylum Bacillota; class Negativicutes; order Selenomonadales; family Sporomusaceae; genus Sporomusa; species Sporomusa aerivorans. Next base: position 4,083,374 of record NZ_CP156926.1, on the reverse strand, counting down.
TCTGGAGGCAAGTATCAAGGCGATTGAGGAAAAAGAAAAGCCAAAGAGGAGAAAGAAAACAGGAAAAACAGATACTTTACGTGTTATTCGATATTACTCAAATTAAGCAATATGAACAAGAAATGGCTCGCCTCGACTGCATTAATCTTGTTGGTGAAATGGCTGCAAGTATTGGGCATGAAGTACGAAATCCCATGACTACAGTGCGAGAATATTTACAACTCTTTGATAAACGGCCCGAATTCGTGAATTCTCATACACAAATATTAACTATGATTGAGGAATTGGATCGGGCTAATTCTATTATCGCTGAATTTTTGTCTCTAGCCAAAAACCAGACTTTAGAACAAACTCTTGGTAACATTAACAATGTTTTAGAGGCGATGTTACCACTTTTGCAGGCAGAAGTACTCCGTAGCGGGCATAGTATTCAGACTAATATTAGGAATATACCTGACATTATCATGGATGCAAGGAAATTCGTCAACTTCTTTTAAATCTCACTCGCAACGCCTTCCGAAGCGATGGAACCCGGAGGAGAGCTAACCACTATAACTCGTTCCGAACATGACCATGTGATGCTGGATATTAGCGATACCGGCAAGGGAATACCGCAGGAAGTTTGGACAAGTTGGGAACCCCCTTTCTAACGACTAAAGATAACGGGACCGGTCTGGGGTTGGCGGTCTGCTACCGCATCGCCGAGCATCATGGTCGAAAATTAATGTTAGGACTTCGAATGGCGGGACAACTTTCACAGTTCTCTTCAAGATTTAACCTTGACTAGTCTCGCTTGTTAAACGCACTATGTGAAATATCCATAACATGTCATTTGGGTATGATTGGATATTCGCACCAGCAGAGTGTTATATTTAATAAGCAGAGAGAAAAAAAGAATATATTAAGCCCCTGTCGTGTGTGAACCGAACCCTATCCAATAGACACAGATAAAAAGCCCTATCGTAGGATATTATGAAATTACGCAAACTGGCGTCGTATTTCAAACGGCGTCAGCTTTGTTTTTAGCTGAATCCGCTGATGATTGTAGAAGAAAATGTAGTTGTCTATGAGCAGACGTACTCGCTCAACCGTTTTTGGCTTATGCCGACGAATGCACTCTGTCTTTAGGATACTGAAAAAGTTTTCTGCTGGTGCGTTATCATAGCAGTTACCACACCTTGACATGGACGGTGTAATACCGTACTACTGGTTTGTCTGGCAGAAGAGTGCGCCGAGATCCAGCAGGCGATTGGCAAAGCGCTTCGGTTTGGGCTTAATGATGATTATAAAAATACAACACCCGCGGAGGAACATTGCCCGTGAGTGTTGTGATTTGATCGCCGTTATTGAGTTGCGGGAAGAGGCGGGGGTAATCCAAAAGACCGGGTCAATTGAGACGATTGAGAAGAAAAAGTCCAGGGTTCGGCACTATATGGAGTATGCTCGAGAGCATGGAACACTGGGGTGACATAATGTTATTAAGGCATAGGGGTTTGAAGGGTAAGCCTCTCGCGCATACGGGAAACCAACTCAAATAAGGACAATCTAAGCTAAAATATCAAGCACACTTGAGGAGCTTGATGTAGAAGAGGAATTGCTGTTAGAGGAAACAACATAGTTTAATGCACTAACTGAAAGATTATTGTAGTAGTCGTATAAGACAAGACTAGTAGTTGTTGAGTCCTGATAACCCTCAAAAATCTGTGTAGTATAGGTGTTTTTAAGAGCTGCTTTTATTAACGTGGGGGTAATTTCTAAAGAGTAAGCTGCAGTATCGGATGTATCTGTTGACGAAGTATCAGTTGAAGTAGAAGTCGTGGCAGAAGCTGTTGTGCTATCACTGCTTTCAGTAGCAGTTTCTGAACTAGATGTTATAAGTGAGGATAGAGTAGAAGTTGAAATACTCGACACAGTCGACATTTAAGTCACACCCCTTCATGAATATGTCTCTAACCATTTATCTGATGTAAATATTAAAATAATGTTTTTATGATGGTAGTTAGGGATTATTAAAACAAATCATGAGGATGAGAGTGATAGATCACGGGAAAATATCAAGATAAAATAGCCGAATATCTAGCGTTACTTGGTCGTTTCATTGTCAGTAGAAGTTTGATGTGCTAATGCTTCTACCGTGTTTTCTCTAACTAATTGGTTACTCTTCTGAACTTGTATTGCAGCTTTACTAATAATCACAGAACACGCTGGACCAATACGGCGGATTAAATCCTCATATTTTTGTTGGACGGCCTTAGCGCGGGCTTTTTCTACAGCAACGTCATTTAAAGTTTCGGTGGATCCCCGCTTGAACGATAACTCGTTGTTAGAGGTGGCAGTTATAGAATTTGTGGACATGATATCACCTCGCAATGTTTGATATTTTGTAATTACTATGATTCTATAAGTACTGAGTATTGTAAATAGTATTATGTAAACAATCAGAGGAAAATTAGATAACAACCGGACTATGGCAAGATATCAATTGTTGGTGATAAAGTTTATACTGCCAACATTGCCAAGTGCCGAACGTCAATAAGGAGGTAGGTATCTGTATGAAATCCATAACTATCATAGAACCCTGGGCCAGTCTCATTGCGGACAGGAAAAAGCAAATCGAACACTTTGTGGACTTTGCCCGTGGTAATATGATATTGGGTGAAAGAAAATTTGATTTTGCAAGGAGTAAGGCCGTTTAAATTTTCATTATGCTATCAATCTCTTGACGTTTCGTCGATGTTCTCTTCATTCCGGCTAGGGAGTTGTTTTGCTACAGCATTATAGAGAAATCTGCGTTGTTCGTGTTCCATTGGGTTTACACTCTCAAAGGCATCATCAATTTTGGTTAATTTTAAATAACCCCAGGTGGCTATGATATACCATGGTACAAATGGAATAATCGAGTCAAGTATTCCGTGCGCAAGAGATAATACCCCTAGTTTCGTAATTATTTGACAGAATAGCATACTATAGAAAATCCCCATGGTCGTGTATATATAAATATACATTTTTTTCGTAGGTAAGTGATAAAAATATATTATAAAGAACAGAGTCCATGCAACAGGAGCTAAAAAATGTATTCCCATTAAACCAAACGGCTCATAGTTTATATATCTAAATTCTCCAAAAAGGTTCGCTATACTAACAACTATAGAATCAAAAAGCCCTCCAAATATAATCCCGTAAATTGACAACCGACGTATTTCCTGTCTAGGTACAAGCGCTAAAACAATCCCTGCAAAAATAGCGGTGTAAATGAAAGGAATTAAGTTAACTGCCATGGGTCAGCCCTCCATTGTCTTTTATTTTCCTAAGTCACTATGCCTTATATAATCGAGAAACTATTTGCTTTTTTGAGAAATGTGACTAGGCGTGATGCGAAAGGTTTAAAAGAAATGGGTATGTACTCAATGGTACCTGAATCGCGATAAATGATTAATCGCTATTATCGTTTTCTCTATCTAAATCTAGATGTTTCATCGCTGGTTGTAATATAGTCCTTGCTTGGGGTGGCATTGACCCGTGTTGTTCCACTTTTAAAACCGTCAGGAGAATTGCTCGCATTACAGTTACAACAACAATCATAATAAAGAATGTGTAGTAGTATTGCCAATCATACAGTCTCAGAATATCTAAGTGTACAAGTAAAGGAAGAAGAAAAAAAGAATAGCCTGTTTCAGCAATAATGCTCCAAAACAAAAATTTCTTCCATGTAGGGCAATATTGATAAACTAACATAAATCCTAATGGCACAATTGTTAGATCATTCAAAAACAGTGCATGTCCAAGTGGCACTGGTTTAACGCTATAAACCCAAAGTGCCAATGAAGCTCCGGTATCATCCATAATAACTCTGAAAACAGCTATAAAAGAGCCAAATAGAAGTATTTGAGTTAGGCGGCTTTTGTCTACAAACTTCCACCAAAGTGTATATGAAATAGTTATTAAGGCAATAACGAACCACCACCGTGTAGTAAAAATATGCATACGCCACTCGGTTATTTGATAGCCCCATAAATCAAGTCTTGTTTGATGAATCATGCCAATAATATCCATTGTTATCCTCCTATACTATGGTCCAGTTTCTCCCTATAAACATACATTTATGCAGACAGAAAAGGCATTCGATTTATCATTTCAGTGCTAAAGCGGAGGCGACAATATACCCCAATGCAACCCAATTGACTGTCGCTTTTGCGACAAAGCTAAGCTGCTCCAGACCAGCAGTATTTGATTGGACGCTTGTGTTTAATGGGGCCAATCGTATGGGACCGGTACTATAAGTAAACTATGAATATATCTGAGTGATGTCTTTTTTAATACACTGCGAAATGAGCGGCGAGAGCCGATTGTGCACTGTACCGGGGTTGACGCTCCAATAATCTGGCGAAAGGCCGGGTAAGTATGTGAAGCCGCTAGCGTCTGTTCCAAGCGTTGACGGCGAAGGAAAAATGTTGCGTCCTTCGGGGCGCTTTTCTTCTTTTTTTACTTCACCTATGAACATTTTTTATCAAGTAAACATATTATGTATCAAAGGAGGCTTGATAAAAATATGAATGATTGTCATTGCCATAAGCATCATAAAGAGTGTCCAAAGTGTTGGCATAAATTCCCTCATAAATGCCCGAAATGTCATTGCGAATGTGAATCTCACTGTCACAAGTGCTCTAAATGTGATCACTGGTTTGAAGACGACTGCGATTGTCCTAAGTGCCACCATAAATTCAAGCATGACTGGTGCAAGTAAAATTAACGTCCTTCGGGACGTTTTTCTTATATGGTAACTACCGGGCAAACTAAAAAGGACGTTTAATAACGTCCGTAGTAGATTTATCAAAACATATAGAACCTATTCCGCCGATGCCATCCATCAAGAAATGTATACCCAAACTTGAGCGCAGCCGTCCAGGGAAAATTCAAAATTGATAAAGTTAACGCCTGCTGTTAGCCACCGAATAACCAAGGATGGCAAATATTGGGTGTGTCTGTAGGCTATGACTTTGAGCATGGCAAAGCGAAAGCCGGGATCAGATATTCGTTTTAAAACAATGTTTACAAATCTATAACACAATGGTTGAAATTCTGATGTAACATTAAATTAGCCTTTTTACAAAATCTCTTCCTTTGCAGCCGCCTGCTGGGTTAGTCCTGGTGGGCGGCTTTTTTGTTATTTTATACCTAAACATCTGATCATGCTGGTTCGGGCACAGGTCACGCTAGTGATAAAGTATGTGATGGTGTCGCGGGGCAAGCAGGTGGGGATGCATGGTGTCCTTACAATTTTGCAGATAAATTAAGCCCTTCAACTGTTATGATATCGCTTGATAAAGCTTATGATATAACTGCTTTTGCTGCAATGCCTCTATATTTCAGCTGGAATGGTTGCGGTGACGTGCAAGTTCAGGAGTTCTATATTCAATTTTCCAACGATCCAACCTGTGTATTATATACTGACCCGGTAGATTCTAATAAATGGTTTGGTGTTGATTTAACGGATAGAGATTACGCGGGTGACCGTAAGTGGTCCATATACTATTATCGCCAGCAATGTGACCGGTACCACCTACGCTGATTCAGCCGTAACAAACGGTACTACCTACTATTATGTAGTAACGGCCATTACGGCGGATGGTGAAAAGCGGTAATTCCAATGAAGTAGCGGCAGTACCGGCTGAGGAAGGGCATGGAATTTTAAGAGTTACGATGACCGACTTCAGCGAGCGAGAATATCAGTTGCCAATTGCTGAAATCAATGGTTTTGTCAATTGGCATGTTGCGCATGTAAATATCGATACCGCAAGCTATGCTCTTAATAAAAAGATTGGTTCGCAAAGTAGTAAAGACTACTTTGCTTTTGATAAGATCATCAGCTTTGAAGTGATTCCGGTAGCGTAATAGTTCAAAGCCCATCTCTCAGCCATTGGCCTGGGGCTGGGTTTTTTATTTTATAATAATTGGATATTTATCAGTGATGTGTGTTATAATAAATATGTATTAGATGTTGAAATAAAAAGTTAACAATAATTAAAGAGGTGAAAACTGGTTATATAGGTAATAATGAAAAGAGGCAAAGAAAAATGATTAATCCACCATTAGAGGTTTTGCTAGACAAAGTGGATGATAAATATACTCTTTGTGTTGTAGCGGCTAAACGAGCTCGTGAAATCATAAAGCGTGGCGAAATATTGCCTCAAAAACCAGTTAGCGTTGCCTTAGAGGAAATTGCTTCAGGGAAAACAGCTTACCAACGAACTACAGTGAAAATTTAGTGTAAAATTATATCGCGGGGTGGAGCAGTTGGTAGCTCGTCGGGCTCATAACCCGAAGGTCACAGGTTCAAGTCCTGTCCCCGCAACCATGAAAATTAGCCGTCTACCGGGTTCGTCCTGGTGGGCGGCTTTTGTTTTTTGGAAACTAACAACTTACAGTGTAATCTTTAATAGTCCATAATAAATAAGTAAATAACAAAGAAGGGTGTAATTGAAAATCTTTTTTCTTACGATCTTTGCAACTCTTGTTGCAACATTCACAATCGCAATATCTCCAAAACGATGGATCTTTGTATTGCAAATAAGCCATAAAACCACATGACAGTATATAAGAAGAACATTGATATTTTTTCGTCGAGCTCTGGTGGAGCACCAAATACTGCAACAGCTATATTGTCCGCACTTAAGCAGATGAAAGACTAACCCAAGCAATAAAGCTGGTACGCAGCATTAGCTGTTGTACTTGTTTTGCCTGACATCTGTGGTAAGGCTGATAACCCGAAAGTCGGTTCCCGCATTCTCCAGGATGCGGTTTTCATTTCTAAAGTAATTCTAAAATTAGCCAAATATAATAAAAGTAATCCTCTAAACATACAATTCCTCAACACCCGGCCACAGTGCCGGGCCTTTTTTTTATTTCCTATTGTTGTCGTTTGTAATTTTAGAATGTGTGTTCCGTGCTGCGACCAAACAAAAGTTTTGTATTGAGGGCTACATTCTATGAATCGCCGACTAATTTTCACACAGTAACAATCTAAATTTACTTTACATATTATATAGCAAGAAGATTATCTTAATAGGAGGGATTTCTCTTGGATATATTTTGTCGAGACGTAAAACCATATGAGTGTTTAAATATGAGACGTGTGCAGTTCTGGCTTAGAATAATGAAAGAACATTCCTTATTCATGAAGCTAGGATTTGCGTGTTCAGACACTGAGCTTATTTGTAAGGCGGAAGAATTCTATAATGTTTTTGAAGACTTTGAAAAACAATCATGCAAGATACAATGTGATGAAGAATTTATGGCTTTCGTTAGTAGGATTATAGTTGCGGTAAAAAAGATATTTGCCTTTAAGCGCCATGTTTTACATTTAATCATTGAATGTCAAATTGGGGGTTATAATTATCCTTTATTAATAGACCATATTTCCCGTGAAGCTATGTATTTTCTGAAACTTCTACAGAAGATACAAGAGGGTGATATGGAATATCCTGTTGATTCAATTGTCAGTGATAATGTTTTTTGGCTCAGGCACATGGCAGACCATGCCAGATTTATTGTGGGTTTACTTGATCCCTCAGAAAGAGGTTTCGTCGAGAAAGCAAATGCTTTTGCAGTTCAATTTGAGCAATTACAACTTCAAGCTCGTGACCTTGACAGTATGCTATGGCATTTCTGTCCAAACAATAATCTTATGCGATTTGAAAAAGATGTAACTGATGCAACAGTCCAAATTCGAGATTTTAAAAAGGCCGCAAGAGATTTAATCGCATCTTGCAGAGTAATATCCTTGATACCACCGTTGCTTGCAGACCATGTACTTCGCGAAGCGGAATACTTCTTGGAGGTTCTTGAACAAATACAGCATGACATTCCGAACATGGATGGCAAGATAGTTATGTGTGAGTATTAGTTTTTTTTTTGATAACTGATAGTATACTTTTAGATTTGGTATACGGCATGATGGCCGCTGGGCAGAGAGATGGATCAAGTTATGCAAGGTCGTTGCTACTTTTCAAGATACCACTTGCCCTCTTCACAGGAAAGCATAGTTAGTTCTTAAATTAGGTAAAGAAAACCACTACTGACAGGGCATTATGGTGAGGGATAGGTAAGAAAAAATCTCGTTGTAGCGGCCTCCGGAGCCGGGAGCGCAGGTTTGATTCCCGGGCGTACCATAGAAAGCACAGGCCTTCTTAGGTTTTCTGAGAATGGTTTTTTCTTTGCTTCGGGGGTTATTTAGTGTAAAAAAAGATATCACCTATTCGGCGGTAGAGATTGTGATAGGTATTGAGTACTTAGAAGCATGTTTGCATGTACGGATAAGGAGTAGGGGGCTGGTGTTTAATACATAGAGATCAAAAGGCATCACTTATTAGCGATGCCTTTTGATGGTTAAAATTCTTCTTCCTCTTCTTCCTCTTCTACAAATTCCGGGAAGAATCCGAATGGGAAAAATCGGCGTCTGCCAAATCCGCCAAATCGTCCAAAGCCCCCAAAACCTCTGCCAAAACCGCCAAATCGAGGTGGGTCACCCATTTGTATGCCGCAATGTGGACAACAGTGATGCCGGCGATAATCAAATTCACAGCCACAACTGGAACAAACTTTCACCACATCATAACAGCAAGTTTCATACACCCTGTATTGGGTAGTAAAAGTTCCTACACACCTTCTATTACAACATTTAGGCATACAGGCCGAACGATATTCGTGGCCACAACATCCCATATTTATTCCCTCCAAGTCAGATTTATTATAGCTTATGTTTGACAAAAGTAGACTGTTATGTATTATAGAAAATAAAAGTAGCCTGCCGAGAGAGGCTTTTCCCATTTACCCTCTATTATTTACACCATCAAGTCTTTGCGGCATCCTCTGGGGCGGTTATTCTTTTATTATTGAGATGGAATCAGCATCTTCTTCATATATAGTTCTTCGTTCAGCCCGGCCATTGTGCCGGAATTGCTTTTTACCGTAACCGATTTTCCTTGTGGATCATAAGATACTATATACATCACGTCACAACACACAACAAAGGAGGGATTTCTATGGGATTTGGATGCTTCGGGGGTCGTGGTGGAGGTAGTTTTATTTTTATAATAATCATTATAATCATCTTATTATTTTTCTGCGGTTTTGAGGATGATTTTAGCTCGACCTGCTAACCTAATTCACCACCCCAGATCATTTACTTAATTGAAAGGTTATCTCTAGCTGTGCCCGGCCCGTGTGGCCGGGCGTTTTTATATTACGCTGTATGGCTTTTTGTCGTAAAGGAATTTCGGAAAACTTAGAGAATTTCAGATTTTATATGTGCCATTTTTTCCGCAATTGATAAACTTTTAACAAAAGTTGGATGGAGGGAAACCGATTGGCGGCGTAATGATACTATCACAACAATATTCCTCTTATTATTACATTTATTTGTAAAGGGATATACATTACCGAAATAAAACCCCAGCTGTAGCCGGGGAGAGGGAGGGGAGTATGATGGATAATAATATCTTCAACGAAATTCAAGCTCTCATATTTGAGGCACGAAGAAAGCATGGCAGGGAACCGGATTATATTATTTTGGGTCGTGAAAACCTGATTAAAATGAAATCTCATGATGACTGTATCCGTAACATATCAGTTCACCCAAAAGATGGGTTAAAAGTTTTTGGCATTGAAATAGCAGAGACAAGCAAAGAATATGAATTAGACGTAGCCTATAAGGCATAGTATCGCCGCATCCTCCGGGGTGCGGTTTTATTCTTATCTTCTATGATATATGAAGGAGTTTCCTTCTAGGTATAGAAATAGGACTTTAAACCTATAATCAGGGAATTAAGTCCTATGTAAGTAATAGCGCTATTTGAATTAATTTGGGGTGTGAATTGTGATATTTAGGCACGAATGCGGCGGGCGTGCTCATGCCGCTGGGTATAAAACGGTGTACGGATGGAATACATGTATTTGTCTACGCTGCGGAGAGGTATTTTACAAATGGTTTACAAAAAAAATGCTGGGACTTAGTCCGAAATAGATTAGCCGCTCACCCGAGCGGTTTTAACTTTTAAGGAATTTTTAAAGTTAGCCATTTATAATAAAAACACTCCTCTTATTACATAAAACCATCATGTAGCCCGGCCTGCGTGCCGGGTCCTTTTTTATGAGAGGTTTTATTTGTCACAAATTTGTAAGAATGCCGTCAGGATTTAGTAACACAATTGCTTTATTATTAGTAATACGAGACCTCACACTCCTTTACTACCCCGGCTACTGCGCCGGGTCCTTTTTTTATTTCCGATTGTTCCCGCTTGCAATTTTCAAACAGATGTTCTGTATTATAACCGAGCAAATGCCCCGTATTGGGGGCAATAAATTTAAATCATACTATCCTGCACGTTGATCTTAACAACTTCTACGCAAGCGTAGAATGCCTGTATAATCCCGAAAGTCGTGACAAAACTAAACCATTGACGGAGAGCTACAAAGATAAAGATTACCAATAAAAGGCTAGCTTTGAAGTGATTCTGGTAGCATAATGCTACCATGACTGCAGTCGCTTGCCGGGTTCATTCTGGAGCGGCTTTTATTGCTTGGTGTAATTTACCTACACAATTTTAAAAAAAATTTAAACAAAAGACTGTATTATGTAAATTGTGCATCCAACATATACATATTTAAAGGAGGTTTCCAGATGAAAGGTATGTTGAAAAAGCTTGTGATTTATTCCGCGTTAGGACTGATGCAGGTCGGCTTATTTGCAACTGTAGTATCAGCAGCTCCCAGAGTCGAAGAGCCGCCAGTAGTAGAAGAGTGTTGTGGAGATCCCGTTTGCATGAAGGAGTGCGCCAATGGCGTAACGCCTGAATGCAGGGAAAAAAATCAGCATAAAAAAACAATTTCCCAAGCTGTACCTGAAGAAGAAAATGGTGATAATATTATAAATAGTTTATTCCAGGGAGAGTTCAGTCAAAGTACGTGTAACCAATAAATAATCGCTCGGCAGCTTCAACTGCCGGGCCTTTTATATTTTAGGAATAGGATAACTTTGTTTTTCTCTAGTTTCTGGCTTCAATTTTAAAGGTAGTCCTAATATTAACCCCGTATAATAAAAGTATCAATAATAAAGCCATATATTGCCTGGCTTTTGCCCGGCTGCCTAGTGCTTTTATGATATGTGATGTTGCAAATAATACATTCTGCCTGCCGGGTGGTCACTTTCTTGAAGGAACTTGGCAATATTTGTAGAAACAGTATTTAAAATGGCGAAAGTTGCTATTATAGGAAGTTTAGTAAATTAGTATTTTGTCCATCATTGTTCATCATCCATCATAGATATGGATTCAATCAACATCATTTACAATGTTAGGAAGGGTAAGACATGATTGAAATATTTGAATTTCTCGATGATATTCCTCTTGATTGGATGATGATGTTTTGGTTGGCCATATTTATTATTAATGTTGTTATATTAAGGTTTAATAACAGATATGTTGGGCTATGAAATAGTCTGAAGAGAAAATCCCAGTAGTAGCCGAGGAGAGGGAGGATTATAAAGCACTTCCTATAATGTCTTTTAAGCAGTTGGTTCCTGTTTACAAAACGATTCTTCACTTTGCCGGCCGGTGTGCCGGATCTTTTTTATTTTGGCTCTGTTCGCATTTGGTGTTGCTAGGAACTCAAAGATATTGAAACCGTCCGTATCTCATGTAACAATTATACTATAAGGAAATACGGAGGTTTCGGTTTATGGAGGAAGAGAAAATCAAGGAATCTCAACTGACACTAAATCAACGACTAAAACAATGGGCGCGAAAGCTCAAGAACGAAATAGTAACCATGTACTTTGTAATAAAGCACCCTGAAACACCACTATACGCAAAGGTCCTCGCCGCCATCATTGTTGGATACGCACTAAGCCCGATAGATTTAATTCCGGACTTTGTGCCGATCCTGGGCTGGGTAGATGATGTAATTCTTCTACCATTAGGTATCGCCCTCGTAATCAAGATGATACTGGCAAAAATACTTGAAGCATGCCGAGAAGAAGCAACAACTAATCCACCGACTATAAAACCAAAGATTTGGGTCGCGGCATATGTCGTAGTTATGTTATGGTTTATGATCTTATACTCACTGTACGAGTGGTTTAAATAGCTTTCAGATATTCTGACGCGCATGACGCTAGAGGACGAAGGTGCGAGCTAGCATATTTTGTTTCTTTTATCTCACGCTTTTGCCTTGGATCGAACCTTCCGAGGTACGGTTTCCCATTTTTAAAGCAATTCTAAAATTAGCCAATTATAACAAAAACAACTCCTTTAAAACATACATAATCCTCTATTACCCGGCCTGTGCGCCGGTTCCTTTTTTATTATCACCGTAACAAATTTTTCTTGTGTTCATAAAATATAAGGTACATTGCACTTCACAACCCAAAATCTAAGGAGGTTTGTCCTATGAGATGGGGTGGTTGTAACAATTTGTTTGTTATCGTCATATTTATTGTTTTTACTTTGGCTTTTCGTCTTATGGATACCTGTAGCTCAACCTGCAGTTCAACCTGGTAAATATCTCCACAGATCCATTGATGATTTTGTTTACACCTAGCAATTATTATTTGCTGGGTGTTCTTATTTTCTGGTGCTTATCAATCCGTCTTCCATTCATTTCTATTGTAATTTTAGAGCCCATGTTCTGTATTGATGCAAACAAATGTTCTATAATTGTAATGAGTAAGATTTTCATAAAAATCACAGCGGATCATGAATTAATGGTGTTATCATGCCCAAAATTCTACACTAGGCCAGATGACCACCAATAGGAAGTAGATAACGTTCGCATGGCAGCTGCCCTCAGAGCCGGTGGCCAGGGCATGCGGTATACTTACCGTATAGCTAATAAGCAAGTGTATCTATTTTGTGATGGGGGTAAATGGTTTATTGAAAAATTAATGCAGGGCATTGGAATGATTAAATTTTATCTCTTAGTGGCGGGGATGAGATTTTTTAATTTTTTTCTTATATTTAATAATAAATTTGAGAAAAATATAAAGGCACTTAAAAAACATGTACAAAGCCTTGTATAAGTAAAAAGTATTTTTCTACTCGATTGCATTGTTTATAAGAAGCTTCTAGTATACTCTACGGTTCGTTTATTGATAATGCTTGAATTATAATCTAAACTTAATTCTGGGGATGGTGAAAAATTTAGTTAGAGACTATCAAAAACACATTTCTTTTATTATTAGAAATGGTCTGAAAGGTGGATAAGATTGAAAATAACAGCATTTAATGGAAGTCCCCGAGCAGCTCAAAGCAACACGCATATTATTGTGCAAAAGTTTTTGGATGGTGCGAAATCTACCGGGGCTGAGGTAGATAATGTTTTTCTTATTGATAAAAATATTAGCCATTGCAGCGGGTGTTTTTCATGTTGGTTCAAAACACCTGGACAATGTATCTTTACTGATGATATGAAAGAACTAATAGAGAAATATGTGACCTCAGATATAATTTGTTTAGCAACGCCGGTATACACTTGGAATATGACAGCTTCTTTGAAAAATTTTGTGGATCGTCTTGTACCTTTGAGAAGCCCTATCATGAATCAATCAAATGGCAATTATGATATGCAGGAAAGAATAAAATTCCCTGATGTAGTTGTTATTTCAAACTGTGGATTTCCTGGTGAGAATAACTTTGAAACCATTAAACAGGTTTTTAAGTCAGCAAATCCGGTGTTAGAGATATACAGAAATAGCGGTAATTTACTTAAAACCGCCGACTCCAAAATAAAAATTATGGTAGATGAATATTTGAAATATGTAACGGAAGCGGGTTTCGAGATTGTTAAAGATAGTAAAGTATCCAGCAGTATAAAAACTAAACTTCAAATGGAACTAATTAGCCCCGAAGAATATATAGAAAAGATAAATACGAGGACTGGTAATTCCGGTTAAGAGATTTAAAAAGCTAGTACAACCAAAAGAGTTAGCAATTAATGTTTTGCTTAGAAGTTAAATTAAGACCTGAGAAATAATACCACCTGCCCAGTAGTAGTGACCAGCATGCTATAATAAACTAAAATAGCTGCCAGCAATGGCAGCTTTGTTTATATATCTAGAATGGTTCTATATCCGGTCACGAAAAAGAAAACTAGTATCAAGAGCTGATAAGCCAGAATTATAAACAGATGACTAGACGGGATTTAGGTGAGCTGAGGTCACTGATTGGGATAGTAGTATTGGGTGATTGATTGACTGGGGATTATATAAATTTAAGCAGGGAATTGTATGAATACAGATAAGACCTTAAGGTTAATGAGATTACCTTGATAGACGTTTTAGGAACAGCCCCTGACGTTGTAGGCGAAGCTGTTGAAAGTTTGTGTGAGCAAGAACGTCTAACAAGAGAAATTCGCCGGCTGACAGCCCGTGAAAAATGGGTGCTGGAAATGCGTTTTGGGATACCTGACGGCAGTCGGAAAACACAGCGCGATATTGCAAAAATTTTAGGTATTTCCCGTAGCTATGTAAGCAGGATCGAAAAACATGCCATCAATAAATTAGGGAAGACATTATCTGTAGACAATAGCCCGCCTAAATAAGGGTATTTAGTTTCTTTTTACCGACGTTTTGAGAGATATTTCTGTTGTTGATAGCAGCGCCTGGCAGCGGATAAGACATCTTTCCTTCCGACCGGTTTAGCGCGCAAGGGTAGCCATTCTGCGACACATAAGCAAAGCTGGCTTTAAGCCAGCTTTCGTCAGTTTTTTAGATAATTACTGAGGCTTTGTACCTTGTAACTGGTAATCTGGTCAGCTTTTGTTTCTTAAACGGGCTTTGTGATTGGCGCGTTATGAGTGATTCTTATTTCTCACAAAAAACGCTTATTGTCGTTAAAATATTACTCCGTGATCGGGTAATAATTTAAAGATCACAAAAGACCAATGATCTTTAATTGCATCATGGAGCTTTTTCCAATCGCTTAGAGGGAAGGTGTCTTTATATATATATAGATCATCTGCCGAATCAAACTCATTTTCCGTTCCTAAAGCATGGAATTTCCATGAACCGATTCCTTTCGAAACATAGGATATATCCTCAGCCCCAAAACCAAAATGGTTCTCTCGGATTTTATCTAACCATAAAAGATTTCTGGTTTGTCCGTCAGGATCTGTGAATTTTTCAAATAGAGCCTGTATTTTGTTGCGAATAGAAGTATCTAATGGTTCAACTTGCGCGATTGGATCGCCAAGGTAATATCGTTTCAGCACCATGTAGATATGATCAACCGCCCGCATAAAACGTTCGGTATTATCTACATATATTCTTGAGCCAAAATAATCAGTATAACTCCATTTTAGCCAAGGCTCATCAGGACAGGTCAATGCTGCTCCGTGGCCTAGAGCAAGATATTTATCTATAATTTCGCAACCAAATATATCTGTTAGATCATCAATCTTTGCTCGAATCAAGCACCCAAAGTCTCTAACACTTTCTTCATCGTAAAGGTTAGTTATATGATTAATATCGTGTTTTATACCAACAAAGCCTTGATGCGACCAAGTGTCAGCATAAACATGAAGAGTTACACCTAAGCGGTGAAGTCCATTTTCATCGCTCTTATACAGAAAAGCTTCTTTAACCATATCTTGTGCTACCAGGCTGTTTTCTCTGCAAATCAAGCGAGATACAAAACCAAGCCGATTATGATCAGCTGGTTGATTACCAGGTAAAAAATGAAAGGGCATCCACGAATGCTGATTTGCTAAGTCATCTAAATTGCTGATATCTCTCAGTGCATGGGCTGAATTAATTCGATAATACATCGGATGATTTGTAAACTTTATAAAGCCGCCATTGGTAGCGTCATCCACATATTGAGAACTGTACGATATTATTTTAGCATCTTCTTGAGAAAAGCCAGTTAATCGAGATAATACGTAAATAACAGCATAATGAAAGTCTGCCTGCATTCTTTTACCTCTTTTCATAAAATATAAAAACACAGCCTGTCTAAATACAGTACTGTGTTTTTTGCTGCAAATAAGCAAAGGATTAAATAGGTATACTTATTATATACCGACAATTGTAATACTAATCTTACATCAAAATATGTCAATTATGCATGTTGTTTAGTGAAGTTTTTTGTAAAATCAAGTAATATTACCTGATTGGTCGGTTAAGGGAATCAACTATATCAAAGTTGCAATCCACATTTCTGCGCTGGAGAATAATCGCTATTGTTTTTTTAATCCTGGCGAAGTTTGATATGTTTGAAGAGCGGTCTGAGCGTCAATGATCTCGGCAATGCATATAGCTCACGCCAACGGTGTTTAAGGAAATGAACCTAATATATTCCAGCAAGAACAGATCGGATGTAATAAAAATCACTTAGCGGGTTCAATTTTACTTTTTGTCAGATTTATTCGGCTGATCTTCATCAAGTGGTTTACCGGCTGCTGGCTGTACGCTCGGGTCGGTCTTAAATACTGCTGCGCCTTCCTGCCACATTTGGTACCCATAAATAAGGGCGGCGAGTGAAGTGGTTATAAGTAATACTTGAAAATAGGATATGTAAAATATCCAAACGCCTCGCTGAACAAACCAATCAACTATAAAAAATATTAAGATGAAATCGAGAACAATATTTGTTGTAATAAATATCCCAAACCGGCCGTAGGTGTACTTGAAAATCCAAATTGTACCAACAAGATAAGCGCCATAAACAAATATCGGTATATTTATAAGCGGAAAAGAGGGCTCTTTTACGGCCCACCAATGCAAGGAAATACCTGCTTCAATGATGAAAGTAAAAACAACCATGCAGAATAAAGCAACGGACATGTAACGTCTCATCTCTTCTTTTTTTAGAAAGAGGGTGGATGCCCACGCTAACACAACACTTGACCATAATAAAGTTTGATTGCTCAAATTTATCAACTCCAATAATCATGTTGATATAAGTGTTGCTATATTAGTGGAATTTAATGCGTAGAGGAAGAAGCCAGATGAAAGCCATACTATATGGAACAGCCTATTGCCGACGGAAAAAACATGCTGAAGCCGGCTATGGGGAATCGCTTACCGCAGTTCTAACGTCATACATGCACCAACAGAAAAAGCTGACTGAAGATCCTCGGAAGTAGTAAACACGCGCCGGAATTGTGGGTTTGGAGTTTTATTACGGTCATATTACCGAAGGGAGACGGTATGACTCGGTTATAAATGTTAATGAGTCGGTCCTGCTTTAATGTCAAGTAAATTAGCCATGTGTTGCATAACTTCACAACGGGTTTGAAATAATGCCTGCCCGTAAATAGTTTCTTTAACATCATTCAATATTGTATCGAGGAGATTTGATGCTTGGATTTCGCTGATTTCTACATGGATTTCTTTTAAAATAAAGTCTTGAATGCCTTTAGTTAATTCATTTTGTTTCTGATTGTCTAGTTTGATATTGTCCATTATATGCTCCTATGTTTTATAATACATGTCTATTATACCAAGACTCCATTATAAAAAGTTTGCCTATTAGAGATAATATGGACATTTTCTTTTGGACAGATGGTTGGCCGATCAATTTTTAATAATTGTGGGGTGGGTTGAATATGAAGTGTATCTGAGAAGCAGGCGCTGCCAGTGTGGATATAACCGGCATCTGAGCTGGTATATATTAGCCCCAATTTAAAGAGCCAATATGGCTCTTTTAGCATGCCAAAGACCAGGAACATAGCAAAGTACATTTCTAAAGAAATTCTAAAATTAGACAGTTACAATAAAAGTACTCCTCTAAAACATACATATTCCTCTCTTATACCCGGTCGGTGCTGCCGGGTTCTTTTTATTTCCAGCCTTATTTAGTGGTGAACGTTCTATATGAGCATAGGTTCTAGGGCGAAAAGATGAGCTGTATATTTGCTTTGTTATTACGGTAAGTGGCTTGTGAGAAATAATTGTATAATTATTTCATTGTAGCGAAACCTACTCTCTAATACGACAAAAAAGGGAGAAGGTATAATGGTGCAAAGCCCATTCTATAATGATAGTGAAAATGCAGATGGTATTATCGAGAATATCCTTAAGGTACTGTATATTGACAATACTGACGACGACAAAATTGTCTGGGATACTGAAGCAGATAGATCAAAGGTTGATCGGTAAATAATACCGCCTGACCGTTCTCTGTAATAATGATATAATGAAACTAAAATAGGCTGCCAGCAATGGCAGCTTTATTTCTATGGATTCCTCGTAAGAAAATACAGCAACAGGTAGCACAACAGAATATCAGCTTTTTACCGCCGGTATCGCCACAGGCTATAACAATTATTTTTGAGCTAGGAGGGCTAAAGAAAGTGAGACAGCTATTCATATTATTGATTATGGTACTATTTGTAGGATTCAGTATGCCTGCTGAAGTTATGGCTGAGACAATTTCAACCAATTTATCACCTGAGCAGTGGATTGGGCGCACCTTTTTGTTTCATGATTTGCCTAAGGATAAACAAAAAGAAGGTTATGAGATATTCAAACTAGATGATGCCGAGCAAGGGTGGAGGGGAGACCGCTCAGTGCGAATTCCTTACGATGCACACGTTTACAAACAAGTCGAGGTAACTGATGTTGTTAAGTTTCCGGCTGGAACAGGTCAGAATGAATATCTCGTGTATATGAAAGAAGTTAGTTCGGGAATGAAATTGGTAGGCCGTACGGTCCGAGATCAATTGGAAGGAATATTACTGGAAGATGATCTCTCTCAGGCCAAGGAACAGTTTATAGGAAAAAAGATATATCTTAAAAAGCGTTATATAGAAATTGAAGAAAAGGGTTCGGGCGATGTTATATTGAAGTCAGTACCGGTTAAAATTGGCAGTGAGGTGCAAGTTATCGACGTTATTACAGGAGTTCATACTGATGAGCCGCTTTGTTTGATTGTTTCACTCGAGGGGCAGAGGGCTATAATACCATTTGCTTATAGCTGGACCAATATACGTAGTACAGCTTGGCAGCAGACTCTGCCTTGGCAGGAGGAGTTTTTTTCGGAAAACCCGCGGATTAGTCTGGGATGGCCTAAAGAGGTATGGGATCAGATCGATGCTGGCTCAGTAGAAACAGGGATGAACAAAAAGCAGGTTGAGTTTAGTTGGGGAGCGCCTATTAGAATTTTGGAGAATTCTGATGGAACTTCAGTATGGCATTATGGAAAAAGTAAACTAACGTTTAGATTTGACTCTCTTATTTTAAGTGATATCGTAGAAGATGAAACAGTTACACCTTAGCAAGAGAAGTATCCTTACTTCACAGTACTATTGCGTTGTAGAGATCCTATGTTAATTTTTTAAAGATAGGAGCATTTGAAGTGCCCCCCTAAAGTAGATACGGTAAGAGAAAACCGTTGAAAGCTACTTAGGGGGGCGTATGATTACACGAAATAAACCTGTATAAAAGCAATTCGCATTTGAGATTTTCATATGTACTAAGTTGCCAGACCAGTTTTTTAGTGACAGGCTATGTCTTCGTTTTTATAAAAATAACAATTGCCAAATCAAAATCACGCTCAGGTCATTGCAATATATTGTGCAGTCCAATCCAGCTTTTTTCATAATGTCATGTATAAACAAAAAAACACAGCCTGTCCAATTTAGAGCTGTGTCTTTTTTGCTAAGAATATTCATGATGAGCAGCGTTGTGGTTATGTTCAATAGTATTTCTCAGATATATATTGGTTGCCAATCCGAGTTCCAAAAGACAAAGGGGTGGAGGAAGGAGAGCTAGATTAGTCTTCTCTTCAATGAAATTCGCTTGTCAACTGTTTATTATATTGGTTTTTTAACTTCTTATCGTTTGCCTGGACATATTTAAGGACTGATACATACCAATTCTCAACTTCTGTTTCCGGTATAATCTTAGTCCATAATGTCATGTCGTAAATATTAGATTTGTGATATGTTATATTACCTACCAAATTGTTATATTGAATTAGATCTAGAAGCATATATTCTCGCTCGTTAACCCTAAATAGGTAATGATTGAGACTATATCTTCCGCTATTCTCATCAGGCTTTGTTTTGATCCAGACGTTAACCACTAATTCATTTCTATAACTATCTCTCTCGTATTTTAATGTTTCTGTATCGAATTGGCCTACTGTCAGGCTGCCCTGGAGTATTTCCTTGAATCTTGGTGGAGGTTCATGGGGTTTGGATGCAGCAAATGCACATCCAGAATTTAGTAAAAGTACTACGGTAATAAGTAAGAGGATTCTTTTTGAAACCATGACATCACCTTTCATTCGAGAAGATAAATTAAGTATGCTACTTTTATATATCGAAATTTATTAAATAAAATTAAGTAGAATTATGTTAAATTAATTAATTGCCAGTCAATGCTGGCAGGGAAAGCAACTATAGATTTAGTGTTTTGATATAACGTTGTAATATATACTCTATTAGCCCGTACTTTATCTTTCTAACCTAACTTATCACCTTTATTAACAGGTTGTTGAGGTTGTATTAATACTACTCCTTGTGTAGAATGAACCCCTAATACCAAAACTTCTGACATAAAGTCGGCAATTTGTCTTGCTGGAAAATTCACTACCCCTAAAACTTGCCTACCTGCAAGTTCTTCTTTTTTATAGCACTCAGTAATCTGGGCACTTGACTTTTTTATTCCAATTTCACTACCAAAATCAACCCATAATTTATAAGCAGGCTTTTTTGCTTTTTCAAAAAACTCTACTTTAACGATTTCTCCAACTCTAATATCTATTTTCATAAAATCATCAAAGGTAGCTATAATAATCACCTTTAAAGTAGTCTTATTAACTGCAGACTCCTTAATTATTTACTAAACAAATCGCAGTTTACAATTATTTGCTTTTACGTACACGTCAAGAACGGCGTGGCCGTGGTAGCCAATGAGTAGGCCCTTCACCTGCGTTATGGTTTTTTTTAGCGAAGAAGGAGAGATAAATAATCTCTGCTACGCCGACAAGTTTTTTTATTGTACTTATCTTTATAGGTGCTTGGCCCGGTCATAATTATATATTTATCAGGATGCATGAAGGAAAAAAATACCAGACGGCGAATTTATGGTAAAAAAAGGTAAAGGGGGATGGCTGAAATGAGTGAAGTTAATTTAGAAGCTGGTGCAATCTTGTATCTGCAAACAAATCCTGATGAAGCGGTAATTCAAATCTTTGGTGATTACTACTATATGGAGAGTCAAAAAAAACCTGTTGGATTAGGCAGAAGTAAAGAAAAAGCAAAAGATAAATTAAAACAACTAAACAAGAATTATATCGTAGACAAGGTTGAGTGGTAAAATCTTTACTGGCGCAAACGTATGTTCCGTGCTATAATATAAATAAGTTTTATAAAGGCAGGGAGCAATGTGCAAGAGCAAAGAAAATTGTGGAAAGAAGTAGAGCGATTACAAGAAATACTTCACGAAACAGTTAGTAAGAAAGGCGTTAATTCACCTGAATCCAGACGCGCAATTGAAGCTTTCAGAAACAAAATGCAAGAATATAACGATTCAGTAAAACCTTAACGTCCTTAGGGGCGTTTTTTTTCATGCAGAAAAACCAGAGGTGATCATCATGCCCACTCAACCAAATAGATTGCCGTTTGTGACACCGCGCTGCTATGCAACCTTATCTTCAAATTCTTTTTAAGTTGCATACCGCAAGGCTTTGGCATAGGATAGACAAGAAAGAGAGGTAATGTGAGTGAAAAAACAAATAGTAGTGAACCTAACTACCATGCGATGTTCTTATTTTGAAGACGGCCAATTGGATAAAGAATATCCTGTAGGTATTGGTAAGCCATCAACTCCCACACCTCCAGGCAACTACCATGTTATTGAAAAATTAGTGTTTGAGAAAGAAGGTGATGTAGACCTCGGTTCTCGAAGATTGGTTTTATCATCAGACAAAACTTGTCTTCATGGTTCATGGAATGGTCCGGTAGAAGGCCCGGTATCAGGTGGTTGTGTCAGAATGTATAATAAAGACATTGAAGAATTGTTTCCTAAGGTAGAGATTGGCACACCTGTTGTTATGCTTAAAGAGTAAATTTTATTGACAGGAAATAACGCCTGTCGATGTTTATATTTGATGTCATAAATAAAGTGAACAAAGTCGTCTGCCTGGCTCGTCCTGGTGGGCCCTATTTTTTTCAAAGAATGGCATAATTACATAATATCATAGATGGAGGGGGACTCTGTCCTGGCGTGAATTTACATTACCACTGGCGTTTAGCGTTTTAGCCGGTGTAGTTGCTAGGAAAATCGCGGGAGGTGACTGGTGAATTAAAGTAAGACCGTGGTGATTTTTTTAGTCGTATCCTTCGGGTTGCGCTTTTATCTTACCACCAAACAAATGAACCCACCTAATAGGCGGGTTCATCCTTAGACTCATTTTTCCATTATGGAAAGCGTTAATATATAACAAACCAGTGTCGCAATGATAAAACAAATTCCCAAAATAACTGGAGCGGCGCGATATAAAAAATGTAAAGCATCTAGTGACTTTTCTATGGAATTAAGGAAAGAAGATCTCATTTCAATCCCTCCTAGATATATGCTTGTACATGTATTTTATCAAATTCTTGTTCATGTGAATAGTCTTTACCATTCATTTCCGTTTAGCGTGGTATGCGGAAACCTAAAAAGTATAAATACAACAGCCTCAAAGAGGCGGTTTTCATTAAAATTTCATAATCACCCTGGTATAATAGAGTTGTAAACAGGCCGTTATCTGTTTACAGACGTATCCCCACTTTGCCCAGTAAATGCTTACTGGGTGCTTTTTTACTTCCACTCGTTTCCGCCTGCGTCTTTTCGAGCGGATATCCTAAGCTAGGCAGAAGCAGTAGTGAAAGCATTAGGCATTAAAAGAAAGTTAGAGATCCTTAAAGTTATACTCGATATTTTCCCCTAACCTGGTAGCCGCAGCCTCTAGGTTGCGGCTATGCTATGCTAAACGGGAGAGGCATGATCCCATTCTTACAATTCAATGGATGTGAAACTTCTACCGGAAAGTATTTCTCTGTATTTTAGTAAATCACTGACGGTAACGAATTCATATCCTTGATCTCGAAGCTTATCAACTATAAGAGCGATAGCCTCTGCTGTCGGGAGCGGATATTGTCCGTCATGCATTAATATAATGCTCCCAGGTTTTACATTAGTTAAAACTCTGTTTACCACTTCGTCTACCGACGGTCTTGCCCAGTCATGGGGGTCAATATTCCACATAACAATAGAGTATCCTAAATTTTGTAGAATTATTGCCGTTTTCGCATTGTAAGCTCCTCCGGGCGGCCTAAAGAGAACCGGCTTTGTAGTTACAGCAGAAATTAAGTTTTCTGTTTTTTTCACTTCTTGCTCAATGTTCTCTTTAGTCATGCTGGTCAAGGGAGTATGGCTGTAGCCATGATTACCTATTTCGTGGCCGTCTGCTATTTCCTTACTCAATAATCCCGGTGATGTTTCGATGTTTACACCTAAGACAAAGAAGGTCGCTCGTACCTGTTTTTCTTTTAATGTTTGGAGTATCGTAGGCGTTGTTTTATAATGAGGGCCGTCATCTATCGTTAATGCAACTACTTTACGAGTTGTTTGGACGTTTTGAATTATGTGGGAATTAGCGTAGAGAGTGTCACTTATCTTTGTATTGAAAAGTATGCTTAATAATACAATAAAACTCCAAAGCAGCGGTTTGGGAAAAGCCATATGAAAACCTCCCTTTTGATGCTCTCATAAGAAATATATGCTTACAGGGATAGTACAATTCTAAATGCCGTAATGGTAAGGCAGTTTGGCATTCTACTACAAATATCTGAGATAATTTACAGAAAAGAGGCATCACTAATTAGTGATGCCTCTGAGGATGGTCGGGTGTTCTTTTTATTTATTACCGTAACAGATTTCTCTTTTGAATCATAAGATACACTACACAGCATACTTCACAACTCAAATCTAAGGAGGTTTGTTCTATGCGATGGGGAGGCTGCGGCGGTCACGGTGGTAGTTGGATAGTTATAATAATCGTTATAATTATTTTGTTACTATTTTGCGGTTTTGAGGATGAATGTAGCTCAATTTGCTAACCTAACCCACCAATCCAGATACATGACCGATTTGTGAGGTTACCGACTTTAGTTGTACCCGGCCTGTGGGGTCGGGTGCTTTTTTATTGCCCCTCATACCTGTTTATTGTTGCAGAACATTATTCGAAATGAGGCAATCCTTCTCTCCGCCCTTAGCCAGTGGGTGCTTTGTACGAAGGGGAGGTCGAATTAGGGCTGCGTCTTTTTTTATTTTATTTTTGGCACTAAATCAGCAAGATTGGCAAAAGTTTGTAACAAGATTGTAACATTTAAAAAGTAAAATGTAATCAGTAAGTATCTTACAAAAAAATGGGGGGTCATATTATGAGTATATCAGCTATTAGTTCAACATCTACCAGCACTTTGTATAGTTCATCAGAATCGTCTAGCTCATCCAATACAGACGCTTTAGAGGCCAAAGCGCAAGCCCTAAAAACGCAAATTGAGAAACTTGAAAAAGAAAACGCAAATAAAAATGCCCAGCAAATCAAGAGTTTACAAGCGCAACTAACGGAAATCGAGACGGAAATTTCAGAGGCTGAAAGTTCCAGTACCAGTAATAATACCGCCTCTGGTGGAGGCAGTATATCTAGTAGTGTTGCCAGCGGCAGTACCGTTGCTGCGTCGGCCAATGCCGCCGGCACGGCAAATACGGCCAGTACCTCTTTAAGTGATGCAGGGCCAGCATACACTGTTGAACTTAGTAGTAAATGATTTATGATAATATAAATAAAATACAGGGATCTAATATCAAATATCGGGAGTGAGTGTTCCTATGAATTTTATAGGTAAAAAAGTAATAGTATACTCAATGCTGGGTTTACTACAAGCAGGGATGTTTTCATCGATAGCCGCAGCGGCCCCAGCACCATTACATATCGACAGTTCACGAATAACATATCTTGATCGTGATGATCGACGTGATGATGACCGGCGGCGTGATCACGACGATCGGATGCGCAAAGAAAAAGAACGGCACGAAAGAGAAATGAAGCGTCGGCCGCATGAAAACGAGAGAGAATGGCGTGAGCGGCAAGAGCGGGAGAAAGAGCGTCATGATCAGTCATTACGCGAAATAGCAGCTCTTCTAATTGGGATTGCGATTGGATCTGGATCATCGAATAATTGATAAAAATTAAGCCGTCCTGGCGGGCGGCTTTTTGTTAATGAGCACTAAGAAAGTTCAAAGATCTTATCGGCATAATAAAGGCAGACCTTTATGTTGACTTCTGATGTCGCTGCGCGGTAAGTTGGCTTTAATACTATGTATTGAAATTGCTGATTCGAAAGCTGAAACTATCCACGCCGGAGTAAAACCGACAAAACCAAAAGGTAAGTCCATTGACCTTATAGTATTAAAGCTGGATAAATATACATGGCAGCTCTGTGCAGGATTTTACAAATTTCCGCCTAATATTCTAAATCAAGGGAGGCGGTATTTGTGGAATCTATCCGAAAATGGGCATATCAACAGATGATTAGTTTAGATACGGGAGAACAATGGACGCCGTTCACCTGGCTGATGTTTTTGATTATATTTTTAGGTGTAATAATTGATCTTATAAGTTAAGCCCTTGCGCGTGCGCTGAGGGCTTATTTGTTTGCAGGACTTTATATTAAGGAAAGAGTAATTCATTACTGTTATGGTAAAGAGGTTGTTACAGCTGATTTTAGAATAAGAGGGGATGGGGAACATAGCAGTGGAGTGGACGAACCTTTAAGTTTCATGAGTTGTCTAAGGCTAAACAGGACCTATGAAGTAGTATTTTAACGTTTAATGGCGATGTTCTTGTTACTATAGATAAATAGTACTAACTAATACTCTAATAGCTTAATCATATGAATAACCTCCTGGCATGTGCCGGGGCAGTATTTTCCGGGTTGCTTGCTAGTAGTCAGGTACCTCCAGATAACCCTTGAAGAATATATAACGCGAATGCTGAGCCGTCCGCAGGGCGGTTGTTTGTAGCACTATATGGTTATTCTAATTTCTGGGGGTGCTTCTATGAATTACACGTTTGTTGGAATACTGTTGGCAATCTACACTGTGCTTATATTACTTTGGTTTAAGGAAAAGCATTAAAGGAATATAGGGACAAACGCTCTTGCTAATTTTTATTGGATTCCTATGGAGATGCGGGTGCTAAGCTGAAAGGCGCAGGCGGTACGCAATGAAACAGGTACATTTGCATAATGAATTTGTGATCCAAAGCCCATCTCTCATATACGAGAGGTGGGCTTTGGATTATGTAGAGTTAACTCGTCATTTTTTTGTCACATTCTCATATTATGCTTTAAATAACAAATATTGCTATATTATTACCAAGGAGTGGGAAACATATGATTTTAAAAGTAATATCTGCACAACCTGTTTGCAATAATTACAAACAAAATTTTAGATATCAATCCAAGGAGGGATTAAATAAGAAGAGCTCAACTTCATTCGCAAATGTATTGGAAAGCACAATAAAAGCAAAATGTGCTGATTTAAAATTGCCAGGTACGCTTTCGTGGTAAATCCCCATATCTTTATCTGCAATTAAGGCTTATAGTCCCCGTGTAGTCAGGGTCATACATGAGACCCTGGCTATTTTAGTTTTTTGAGATAGATTTAGAAGAAATAGAGTGTAAATAAGCAGCAAGATCACGCTTTATTGCACTAATACCGTTTTAACAACTTCGATTACTCTCACGGGTGTATCATCTGTCTTAACATGAAATGTAAGTCGACTTCCTTCCGGGCCTGCAAGCATGGACGTAAAGGTATCAGCATCCTTGACCGGCATACCATTAACCTGCGTAATTCGGTCACCAAATCTAAGACCGGCTTGATAGGCGTTGCCTTTAGGATCAACAATGCTTACGAAAATACTGTTCCCGATTAAGCCGTCAGCATATTTAAAACCGTAAGTAGGCTTAAGTATTTCTACTTGCGTGGCAAGTTTGTCTATGTTCTTCTTTGCAAGGTAATTCAGGGCTAGTATGGTTGAGTCAGGGTTCCAGCCACCCATAATACTTTTGTTAACAATTGATTCAATATCAGGGTATTTTTCTTTTAATTCCAAGGAAGTCTGGGTAGGAACAACAATCAATAGATTGTCTATTTTCGCTTTCCATAAGGCATTGATATCATTGTATATTATATATACAGCATTCAAGTCAGTTGTGAAAGATTTGGGAGTTGCCTCTTGGTATGCCTTCACTTTTTCATTAATTCGCGAATGCTCTTTTTGAAACTGATAATAATCAGGATCTGTATAGAAACTAGTATTAAGGTTCTGGTAATCAGAAACAATCTGCAAAATATCTGTATGTCCTGGAGGATTAGTTGCAAAGCCCGGACTTGTAAAAAACATTAGCATTAGCAATAAGAATATAGTTTTTTTCATAAAGCATCACTCCTTTGGAACTTTATTAATTTAATTAAGTAATAAGTTTCTACTTAACCGGTAGAAGGCTGATTGCACAATTGGTATGCATATAGATAACACCCGGATCTGTGGTGATTTTGGATATTACCAGTAAATCGCCGATACCTTGGCCAACGCCGCTTTTGAACAGACTGGCGGCAAACGGTTTCAAGTCAATATCAACGGTATTGCCTTTTACTTTACTTTCAACATTTCCATCAAGCGGGTTTCCGTATATACTGGTAATAAGGCCTAAACTCATATTGTTTAAAAACCATGATTTAATAGAGTGACCGAGTAGTTCTTTTTTTTCAATATAAAGCTCCAGTGTGGCTCTGTCTTTATCAAAGTGAAATTCTTTAATTGCGCAGGTAAGGTGTAAAACACCGACACTGTCTGCTTTAACTTTTAACATAATTTTATTATTTCCCAGAATACTAATGGTTGCTTCTTTAATTTTGGGGTTGGATCCGGCAATGGTTGCAAAATATGTATTTAGTATTTTTTCCGGAATGGTATATACACCAACATTCATATTGCCAATTGTTTGCGATTGACACAGTTCTCTGGCCAACGCCGAATCATCTATAGATTCTGCCATGACAGGCAAAGTAGCAAAACAGAGTATTGCCAACATACACAATATTAGAATCTTCCTCATTGAAACATCTCCCTATGCTTTTATGCTTATATACAGTGAGTTAAAAAATGAAAAGACACTATGTCAGTTGCTTGGCGCAATATGCACAAAACCGCCAGTGCGTTTCGACTTTTTGACCGCAATGAGGGCAAGACGGATCTGGCTGGATTGCCAGGGGAGCTGTGCAGTGGGCACAGTATTTCCAGTCTTCTTGGCAGTTAGCGCCGCAGTTTTTGCAGAGCTTACCGGCCGGTAATACAATATTGCCTGTAGGCACAACCTGCGGTTTTGTAGCGCCGGCGATGAGAAAAACAATACCAAGTACCCCCAGCAGCAAAGCGGTAACAGAATGATTTTTTATTAATATAAAAGCAGCGGTCACTAGGAGAATAGAGCCCCAGACCATTAGTTTACTTAACGGATGGGCTATAACGTCAGGCTTGATTTCATGGATTTTAGGCGGACTGCTTCTTTTGAAAAAGGGAAATTTCCAATACATAATATACAATCCACATCCTTACCACTATTACATAATATTTAGGAGTACAGCGTACAGCTTCACTGCGGGTTTTACTGCCTAAACGGCGGAGATGCTTGCGTAGTGAAAATCCTACTGCCTGAACAGTAGGATTAGCGACAGAACATTCTTTTACATGTACCAGTAAAGCCCGGAAACACCAGTTAGACTGAGTAACGCTGCGCTGCTGGTTGCTGCAAAACAGATCTATAAGAATCCCTGTGAGTGTTTTATATTCAGGCCTGGAATATTGTTAGTAGTGACAAAGCTGTCGCTAGCTTGATTTCTATCTACTATTACTATGATACCAGGTAGGGGGAATGTCAAGACGGAATTGGACAAATACGGGTTATAGCAATAGCTTGGCCTGCATTTTGATCATAGACTCCTTCTAGTGTTATAGGTAACCATCTCTTTTGTTTTTATAAACGGCATGATATAATTTCTGGTAATTAGTACATTAGTAAAAGGAGGCAACTTTGCTTAAGCTACTTGTGCCCGGTCTGGCGGTAAATACATTATCCGACATTGATTTTGCCGAGCTTAAACAGCGCGGTATTCGTGGCATTATTCTTGACCTGGATAATACCATAATTCCCTGGAATAGTCCGGAGCTTTGCCCTGAAGTACTTGCATGGATCAAAGATCTGCCCGGTCAGGGCTTTAAAGTATGCCTGGTATCCAACAACGGCAAAAGACGGGTTAAGCACATAGCGCTGCAATGCGGTGCCCCTTTTATTGCGCGGGCCCTGAAACCGTCCCGGACCGGCTTTCGCCGGGCGGCCTCGGTCATGGAATTACATTCTGAAGCCATCGCCGTGATTGGTGATCAACTGTTTACCGACATATTGGGCGGCAACCGGCAGGGGATGTTGACAATCCGGGTAAAACCACTGGCTGCAAAAGAATTTATTGGCACAAAGATTACCAGACAGCTGGAAAAGGTTGCCCTGAGACTGTTGAAGGCTACCGGACATCTATAGGAGGATTGGCAAAAATGAAAATAGCAATGCTTCAGATGCAAGTTGTCGCCGGTGATGCTGAAGGTAATCAAGCGAAAGGATTTGCGTTTATCCAGGAGGCTGCCCGGCAAGCTGACACCGTTATTTTGCCTGAAATCTGGACAATTGGCTACGCACTTAAAAATGTGTCGCTGGTTGCTGAACCGATAAATGGACCGCTCGTAACCCGGCTGGCTGGTATTGCGCGGGATTACTGCGTCAATATTATCGCCGGATCTTTGCCGCTCAATATTGGCAATCAAATCTATAACAGTTCGCTGGTCTTTAATAAACAGGGCAGCGTTGTTGCTGCTTATAATAAAATACATTTATTCAGTATGTATGGGGAAGAAAGATTTTTCTCAGCCGGAAGTTCCCTGGAATTGTTTACATTAGAAACTATTCCTGCCGGACTGGGGATCTGCTATGATTTACGCTTCCCGGAATTGTTCCGGTCACTGGCGCTTAGCGGTGCCCAAATTACCTTTGTACCTGCCGAGTGGCCGGCCGTCCGGGGTGATCACTGGCGGACGCTGGTTCAGGCGAGAGCTATTGAGAATAGTATGTATCTGTGTGCCGTAAATTGTGTCGGTGAACATAAGGGTGCTGCTTTCTATGGTCATTCATTGCTTGTTGATCCTGAAGGCAGGATTATCGCCGAAGGAGGCAGTGAGGAAGCCGTTATTTACGGTGAGATTGATCCTGACAGAGTCAATCAAACGCGACAGGCCATGTCGGTTTTTCGAGATCGCCGACCGGATGTATATAAGGAGTCCAGTGTATGAATATATTTGCCAAAACAAAAAAAGTAGGATTGCTCGGCTGGCCGCTCGGCCATTCATTATCGCCAATTATGCACAATGCGGCTTTTGCCGCTTGCGGCTTAGATTACGTGTACCTGCCCCTCGCCACACCGCCGGAATTGCTGGGCGACGCGATTGCTGGTCTCAAAGCTTTAGGCTTTGCCGGCGTAAATATTACTATCCCTCATAAAGTAGCGATACTGAACTATCTTGATGCGATTGACGAAAGTGCGCAATTAGTTGGTGCGGTCAACACCATACAATTTAAAGACGGACGTTTAATCGGCCATAACACAGATGCCGGCGGTTATGTTGGGGCACTGAGACTGGCCGGTGTTGACGTAACGGGAAAACATGCTGTTATTTTGGGGGCAGGCGGTGCTGCGAGAGCTGTAATCGCCGGCCTTATCGGCGCGAATATAGCTTCTGTTACTGTTGGCGCGCGTGATTTAGAGAAGGCGGCTGCTATTGCCGCTTTGTTTTCAGTGGGAACGCCTGTAAGCGGAGTGAGATGGGACAGCCAGGCTTTTTCTGCCGCCCTGCTAAAAGCCAATATTATTATTAATACTACACCGCTGGGAATGTATCCGGATCTTCTCTCCCAACCGCCCATTCCCTGGGAAGTGGTACCACTGTCAGCTGTTATTTCTGATTTAGTATATAATCCGTCTATGACTCCGTTTATGACGGAAGGTGTACGCCGTGGGCATATGGTGGTGGGCGGCGAAGGTATGCTGCTTGAACAGGGCGCACTGGCATTTGAATTATGGACAGGTTGTGAAGCGCCAAGAGACGTTATGCGGCAGGCCTTACTTAGTTCACTAGGCAAATAATGATATCTCACCAATATTTAACAAAAAATATATATTTGCAAGCAGGATTTTACTAACATTGGCAGAATAGATATTTTCAATTAACCAGATTTTACAATTTGTTACTGAAATTTCATAATAAGAATAATGTATTAGGCACTAAGATGACGTTTAATGTCAATACTGGTAAAAGCAACCGATAACAAGGCAAAGTTTTAAATGTTTGCCGTAACGGTTGCTTTTTGTTTTCTTTTGGGCGTTTCTCTGCACAACGAATATTGAGGCGAAAAACATGGTGAGTAGTAATTGTGACAATTTGGGTTTTATGTTAATGGAAGCAAAGATTTTAACCTTAGAACAATTGGAGCAGGCGCTGACAATTCAAAAAGAGACAGGTGACTGGCTGGGCAAAGTAATATCTCAGCTGGGGTATATAACGGAAACAAGCTTGCTGGAATATCTGGAAGCTCATTTAGGTGTAGCCTATATTGAGATGGCAACTATGGATGTGTCCAGCAAGGTTGCAGAAGCCATACCTATGTCCTTAGCTGAACGGTACCAGGTCATTCCCATTAAAAAAAATGGACGCCAGCTGACATTAGCTATGGTTGACCCCACAAACTTTTATGCTATTGATGATGTGCGCATGGTGTCAGGGTGTGAAGTCAGGCCGGTAATTGCCTCACAACGTGAGATTATGCGGGCAATCAATCAGGCGTATGGTGTTCACGAACTGGTGGAAAAGGCAGTTGGCAAGTTGAAAACTGATGATCCGGATAACCGGGAAGCAGTACATATAGCTGAGGATGCGCCGGTAGTTAATATTGTTAATGCCATTATCAGCCGGGCCGTCAAAGAACGGGCAAGTGACGTTCATTTCGAGCAGCAGGAAACTGCTTTGCGAGTACGGTTCCGGGTCGATGGTTTTCTCCGGGAGGTCGTTTCTTTTCCACGACGTTTGCATGCAGCTATTGTTTCCCGGATAAAAATTATGAGCGATATGGACATAGCTGAAAAAAGAATACCGCAGGATGGCCGGATAAAGGTTCAGGAATATGGCCGGGATATTGACATTAGGGTATCTACTTTGCCAACAATAACTGGTGAAAAGATAGTTATGCGAATACTTGACAAAAAGGCAATTTCGCTCGCCATCAGCGAGTTAGGCCTAACTCCGGAAAACTTTAATCTTTATTATAGTTTGTATCGTCAGCCCTTTGGGATGATACTTATAACCGGCCCGACTAGCGCCGGTAAGACGACAACCTTGTACTCAACTTTGACCACATTAAATACCCCGGATAAAAATATAGTCACAATTGAAGACCCGGTAGAATACCAGTTAAACGGCATTAATCAGGTACAGGTAAATCTCCGGACCGGTTTAACTTTTGCTAAAGGGCTAAGGTCAATATTACGCCAAGATCCCAATGTTGTACTAGTGGGTGAAATAAGAGATACCGAAACGGCCGATATTGCGATCAGGGCTGCGCTTACCGGGCATTTGGTTTTTAGTACACTGCATACCAACGATGCACCGGGAGCTATCACCCGGCTGCTTGATATGGGGATAGAGCCATATTTACTGGCATCTTCCCTCTTGGGAATTGTGGCCCAGCGGCTAATACGGGTCATATGTCCTCAGTGTAAAGTAAGTTATACGCCTGATAACGAATGCGCCGAACGGCGGATTGCGGAAGACAAAATTAAAACTATAGGTGTATTATACCGGGGACTAGGCTGTCCGCATTGCAATCAGACCGGCTATTCCGGCCGAATGGCCATCCATGAGGTAATGACAGTAGGCCCGGTTTTGCGTGACGCCATAAATCAAAAAGTTTCCAGCGATGCTTTGAAAAAAATTGCTGTGGAGGCAGGCATGAAAACAATGCGTCTGGATGGTACTGACAAGGCAATAAACGGAATTACCACAATAAGTGAAGTCATACGGGTTTCCTGTGCGGAAACAAGATAGGAAAAAACCATATGTTTAAGTTAGAACGGTTATTACAGGAAGCTGTTGAGGCAAAGGCATCAGATATTCATCTGACCGCAGGGCTTGCTCCTATTTTTAGGATTGAAGGGAATTTAGCAACTACAGAATACCCGCTGCTGGAGAAGGAGGACAGCCAGGCAATACTTGCTATGCTGACAACGGCTGAACAGCTGGAAAAGTTTCGAAGTATTGGAGAATTAGATTTTTCCTATGCTATACCAGGCTTAAGCCGTTTTCGGGTAAATGCTTTCCGGCAGCGCGGTTCTATTGCCGTTGCTATCCGGGTAGTGCCGGAGCAGGTGCCCACATTAGCACAATTAGGTCTTCCTGAGATAGTATCAGCGCTGGCCCGTACGCCGCGCGGGCTGGTACTGATTACCGGCGCAACCGGCAGCGGCAAATCGACAACCTTGGCGGCTATGATTGATTTAATTAACACTGAACGTACTTGCCATATCATAACGATTGAAGATCCGGTTGAGTATCTGCACAGCCATAAAAAGAGTATCATCAGCCAGCGGGAAATTAATACCGATACTATATCCTTCCACAGTGCTCTACGGGCGTCACTCCGGGAGGATCCCGATGTCATCTTGGTTGGTGAGCTGCGTGATGCTGAGACAATTACCACCGCTATTACGGCTGCTGAAACCGGGCATCTGGTTTTGGCTACCTTGCATACCGGCGAAGCCGCACAGGCGGTTGACCGCATTATCGATGTGTTTCCACCGCATCAGCAGCAACAAGTTAGGGCGCAGCTGGCACTTACATTGCAGGGAGTTGTTGCACAACAGCTTTTAAGGCGACGGGATAGTCCTGGAAGGGTAGCCGCCTTGGAGATATTAATCGCTAATTTTGCCGTGCGTAATCTTATTCGGGAAGGAAAAACGCATCAACTGCCCTCTGTTATTCAGACCGGCGGCGGAAAGGGCATGCAGTCCATGGATACATCGTTACGTAATTTATATAGGCAAGGAATAGTATCTTACGAAGAAGCTTTATCCAGAGCCAGCGATGCCGAAAATTTTATTTATTTAACTAATAAGTAGAGAAGCATACCGGGCAGACAGGCCTCTTGCCGTTACCTATTAGGCCGGCAGGCAGTAAAGTTTATCGCAAACAATTTGAGGTGCATCCCTGTGGCAAAGTTTTATCGTTATAAAGCCCGGGACAGAAACGGGCAATTATTGTCAGGCGAGATTATCGCCGAAACCGAAGCGGGAGTGGCTGCCTATATTCGGGATAAGGGGTATTTTGTTACGCAGATAAAAGCGAAAAGTCACCTGGGTTCCATTCAATCGTGGTTATATGTTTTACAACCGGTAACCACCAGGGATTTGGCAGGATTTTGCCGGCAGTTTGCCGCTATGGTAGATGCCGGCTTAACATTATTGGTATGCTTGAATGTGCTTATTGAGCAAACACATAATGCAAAGCTTAAAGCTGCCTTGCGAACTGTTTTTAAAAAGGTCCAGGAGGGGGAGATGCTCTCGCAGGCTATGTGTCGACATGCCCGGATTTTCCCGGAAGTAATGATTAGTATGATCGCAGCCGGTGAAAAAGGCGGAGTGCTTGATAAAATACTAAATCGTTTGGCGATTCACTACGAAAAAGAGCACAAGCTTAAGGAGCGGGTTACCACTGCGACAATTTATCCCGGGTTTGTTGTCGCACTGGCGCTGCTGTGCGGGACTTTTATTTTGATCTATATATTGCCGGTTTTTGCAAAAATGTTTACAGATATGCAGCTTGAACTACCGCTAATAACGCGTATTATCCTGGGTGCCGGCAATTTTATCATTGAAGTTGGGGTATGGCTGGCAGTTGGCCTGTTTCTTACCGGTACTTGCGTGATGCTCGCAACGCATCATTTAAAATACCGGATTATCCTAGACCGGGTATTGCTTTGGCTGCCGGTGTCAGGCCAACTACTGCGTAAGCTGGCTATTGCCCGTTTCAGCCGGACGCTGGCCACGCTCGTACGGGGAGGAGTGCCGCTGATTGCCGCACTTGAAGTAGTAAAGAAGACAGTCGGCAATCTCATAATAGTTCAAGCGATAGACAGTGCCCAAAGCAGTGTTCGCCAAGGCTCCGGGATTGCATCAACTCTGGGTGCCAGTACGGTATTTCCGCCTATGGCGGTACAAATGATTGCTATAGGTGAAGAAACCGGCAATTTGGATAAAATGCTGGAAAAGGTTGCTGATTTTTACGAGAGTGATGTTGATGATCTGGTGAGCCGGTTAAGCAGTATTTTGGAACCTGTTTTGATAAGTATAGTTGGGGTAATGGTTGGCTTTATTGTAGTGTCAATCGTATTGCCTATGTTTGATATTGTTACCAGGATTCCCCAGTAGTCCTAAGGAATGAAAGGAGTGCAGGCTGCCATGTTGACAGGTATTAGCAAAAAGGTCCGGGGGCAGAGGGGCTTTACTTTAGTGGAACTAATGGTTGTAGTTTCTATTATCGGCATTTTAGCCGCAATTGCCGTTCCTAAATTCGCCAGTACAACAGATGCTGCAACTAAAGCCAGGATTCAGGCCGATCTCAGGTCGATAGACAGTGCGATTGCCCAATACTATACTCAAACCGGGTCAGTTCCTACCTCTATTAATTCCTTGGCCGCTTATTTCACCTCAACGCTAACCGAGGGCGACCAAAGTTTCAAATATCAGAACCAGGTCGTTAATTATGATATTTTAGATGGTCGGGCTATAGCTACGATTAATAGCAAAAAATATTATGCCGATTGGACTGAGAAGTAAGTGGCTTTATAACGAATTCGATGATTGGAAAAGGTATTTTTGTCTGTACTAGACAAATTTGGCCATAGAATTCACATAAGGTACAGGGGATTAAATTGGAAAGCATATGTATGGTATTATTTGGCTTTTGTATCGGGAGTTTTCTTAATGTCTGTATTTACCGCCTGCCGAGGAAACAATCCATTATATTACCGGCATCATACTGTCCACAGTGTAATACTTCTCTTAATTTTACCGAATTAATTCCGATAGTAAGTTACCTTTGGCAGGGCGGAAAATGCAGCTATTGTAAGGCTTCTATTTCATCTCGCTACATGGTTGTTGAAATTATAACGGGAATGCTGTTTTTAACGTGCTTTTATTATGCTGCAAGTAATAATTTTATAAAATTGCTTGTCTTCAATTCATTCCTTATGATAATTGCATTTATTGATTATGATCATAAGCTAATTCTGGATAATGTACTGATTTGGTTTTCGATAACAGGGCTTGTAATAAATTTCTATAGTGGCGATTTGCCTCTATTCGAGATGTTATCCGCAGGGATGGCCGGCGGGATTGCATTGCTGCTTATTGCTATACTGACAAAGGGCGGGATGGGGGATGGCGACATTAAGTTTATAGCGGCAGTCGGGCTGTGGTTGGGCTTAAAACTTACTATATTAACATTGTTTCTGGCTTTTATTACCGGCGGGACAGTCAGCTTGCTGTTGCTTGCTGCAAAACGAATAAGCCGTAAAGATTTTATACCCTTTGGGCCGTTTATTGCGATAGGCGCGTTTGTCAGCGCTTTGTGCGGGGAAGTGATCATTCAATGGTATCTACAAAGCTTCCGGTAAAACAGTCTGCCGGCGTCAGGTTACTGCAGCAGGACGGCTTTACGCTTATTGAAATAGTACTGCTTATTAGTATTCTTGGTGTAGCTGCCGCGCTGGCGATACCTAAATTGGGAACATCAATTGCCAGGTATGAGCTTGATAATACAGCCAGGCAATTAATGGCGGATTTGCGCTGGATGCAGCAATTGTCAATTAATACAGGCGAGGGTGTTATACCCCGTATGACATTTTCCTCGAGCGCTCCTTATAGTTATTCTGTTACGGTTAGTGCCCGCAGCCGCAAGACTGTGAAACTTCCAGCGTCAGTTTCAGTGGTTAATTCTTATATTTCCTTTAATACAGGCGGATTGCCGGAAGAACCCGAGCGATTCGGGACTACGGTTACGCTTCATAGTACAAAAATATCCGGTTTAAACCGGAAAATAATAATCGACTCGCGGGGGCGGGTACGAATGGAGTAGTGCATGCTTCAGAGGCTGAAAGCAATGGAAAAACTCAGTGTAAGGAATGGTTTTATTATGGCCGAAGTAGTATTGGCGGTCATGATTACGGGAATAGCCCTGCTGACCATCGCAGGAATTTTCGCTCAAGCCACCCTGGGCAATAAGAATGCTGCTGAGTACACGGCTGCAACAAATTTAGCCCAGAAACAGCTGGAACTATTGAAGCGTAAGCCTCCGAGTTATTGGGAGGACCCGAGTTTGCCGGCTAGACTTGAGTGGCAGGATGCTTCTGAAACATTACCTGTGAATATTAAAGGAGTAGCGTATTATGTAACAACTACCGCCAGCACAAGTGTGGAGGATAGTAATTTGATTGAAACAGTTGTTGTTGTGACGTGGTCTCACAGCGAAAAAATATATAAGGTTGCTTTAACAGCCTTTTATTCAAAAATATAATATATCAGTTTCCGGGAGAGACGCTGGATGAAGAGTATTTTGAACAGGCAAAGCGGTGTCAGTTTGGTGGAACTGGTGATTGCTCTCATGCTTATTGTGCTGTTGTTACCGGCAAGTTTGGGACTTTTAACAACGGCTCTTTCTGCCTGGAAGGCAGGCATAAGCCGGTCGGAAGTGCAACAAACCGCAAGATTTGCTCTTGATAGTATGGTTAGGAATTTACGCTATGGTGACACCTACATGCTGGAAAGTAATAAATCCATTACGTATCGAAATGTAAGACCGGGAAATCAGCAGGATTACATTTACAGGTATAATGTGGGCGCTGATCATAAGCTATATCATAGCGGCGTAACGCCATACTCTACGCCACAGCCGGTAACAGGGGACAATATCAAAGGCGGTAGCAGCATTATTATTAATGCTAACGGTGAACCGTTATTTACGCAGCCTAATGGCACAGACACCAATTATATAATTATTACGATCTATGCAGCCGATACTGCTACCGGGCAAACGTGGGAAACCGCTTCTGCGGTTGTCAGCTTGCCCCGGGTTCTTAGGTGAAGATGAGGTGCTTTAGCCATGCAAGGTTTGTGGAGAGTAAACCAGGAGCAAGGTTCAGCCGGGATATTGGCTCTTATTAATATGGCAGTATTGCTTGTCTTAGGCGGGACGTTTATTACATTAAGTGTAACTGAACTGGATATCAGCAGAGAATATCGTAACGGTATTGCTGCACAGTATTTAGCGGAAGCAGGAGTTCAGTGGGCAATTGTCAAATTAAAGGCTAAGCATGATTATGTGACTGCTTCGGGTGGCAGTTTTAAATCACAGCTTAAAAATGCAGGAACGCCTACAGCAGGTATTTT
Source organism: Sporomusa aerivorans (assembly GCF_041428895.1). NCBI lineage: Bacteria > Bacillati > Bacillota > Negativicutes > Selenomonadales > Sporomusaceae > Sporomusa > Sporomusa aerivorans. Next base: position 4,044,715 of record NZ_CP156926.1, on the reverse strand, counting down.
TGCTGTTGAGATAACCGGCTTATGGAACACGTATAAAATAAAATCGTCCGGCATTGTCGGTGATAGTGAGAAAACAGCGGCAAGACGCCTGGCTGTGTTAGCGGTTACTCCTTTAGGTGTGTATGCCTTTCCCGCGTATTCGGATTCTTCAGTGAATATAAACGATGGCAGCAGAGTATTGCAAGGTTTGGCTTGCAGCAGAGGCCCTGTTACTGCTAAAAATGAGTCTGTCCAAGGAGGGGTGCGTCCCAATCAGAAGAATTTCAACTTCCCGAACAGTACATATATTGACTACAGCGCTTCACCCTCACTGCCGAACCTTATCAGTAGCGGGGAAGCTGTTTCCGGTCTTGCAGGCATATATTATGTGAATGGAGATTTTACTGTTGGCGGTAGTTTAGTGACTGCAGCCAACAGTTTGGCTACCATTTATGCTAATGGCAAAGTTATAATAAATCGTGATGCCCATATTACCGGGAAACTGAGAATTATTTCAGCTAAAGAGATTGAAGTGAACGGTAATATTAATAGTGCTATTTTAATAGCTTGCGGAACCGGCAACTCTTTAATAACCCATTCGGCGAAAATATATGGCAGTATTATATCCAGAGGAAATCTGATTATAGATGGCAGTGTAACCTATGATCAGGAAGTTATCAAGGCATTTGCGCCCTATTTGGGACAACCATTTACCATAAGTGCGTATAACGACAATAATTTTTCGGAGGAAAATTAATGCAAGTTAAAAACTATATGGAAGACCTGGTTTGGGAACGCCTAGACGAAGTAATGGATAATCATAGAACCATATGCAATTGTGAAAAATGCCGTTTTGATGTTGTTGCTCTTGCCCTTAACTTTCTACCGCCGCGGTATACTGTGACGACGCAGGGGGAGACATTCACGAGAATTAAAGCGTTAGAGCAGCAGTTTAATATTGATATTTATACAGCCATTAGTCATGCTGTACAGATTGTTGCCAACCAGCCGCAACATGATGCTACCTGACCTGAGCAGGTATAGAATACGATTAAGTCAATGGCTGAAACAACCGCCCGCCAATATTGTTGGTATTGATATCGGGACAGGCTGTATTAAAGCAGTGGAAATAGCCCTCATCGCCGGTCAGCCTGTACTTAAAGCAGCAGGATTAACTGATTTACCGCCTGGTTTAATAGAAAACGGCTATGTAGCCAAGCCTGCCGAGCTCGCGGCCACAATCAGCAGCTTATTAACAAATAGCGGCATCGTATCCCGCAATGTTGTTGTGGCGGTATCCGGCAGCGCTGTATTTGTGCGGGAGGTAATACTTCCAGCAATGAGTATCAAGGAATTAAAAGAGGCTATAAAATGGGATATGGAAAAGTACATACCCTTTGCGCCCGACAGCTATTATCACGATTTTGCAATAGCCGGGCAAGGAGAAAATGAAACAGAACTGAGGGTTCTGTTGGTGGCTGCGCCACGTAGGCTTGTGGATTCCCTGACTGGCGTTTTAACAGAGGCTGCCTGCCAAACGATCGCAGTTGATATTGAAGCTTTGGCATTATCGAGGACATTATCTGGTTCTGAGGATGCAAATACGGTGATACTTGATATCGGCAAGACTGTATCCCGGGTTATTGTTTTTCAGGAATCAATTCCGGTGATTACCCGGTTTTTGCCTATTGGCGGGCAAAACTTTACCGAGATAATTATGCAGTCATTCACTCTTGAATATACGGAAGCTGAACGTGTAAAGCAGTATCCGGCAGGCCAGTTAAACTCTCCAATTTCTCAGGGAGAAGTTTCTGCTGTAGCCCGCCGCTTTGAAGAACTGGTGACTGAATTTGCCCGGGAAGTGCGGCGCACTCTCGAATATTTACAACTGCAAAACCGAAAAGCCTCAATTGAACGAGTGTATCTTACCGGTGGTGGCACAAAGCTGGAAATTTTACATCAGCATCTTTCAGAACACATTGGCGATATTGTACTCCTGAAGCATAAGCCGCTTGCCGGCATTAGTCTTAGCCAGTCGATAGACAAGCGTTTCTTGCACGACTTTGCACCACAGTTAGCGGTAGCGATTGGACTTGCTATGTACAGAGGCAGTTATGATTACAATTAATTTACTGCCAATATCGCAAAGACCTTGTGGATGGCTTGTGCGGCGAGCAGCAATGCTGCTCATGTTGCCGCTTATACTGCTGTTTTGTGGTCTGGTTATTTACAACAGTTGCAGAATATGGTCGTTAGAAAAGCAAGTTAATACTGTGCGGCAGCAATATGAGCTACTCATGCCAGCTCAGGAAAAAATGCAGTTGGCCGTTGCCAAGCAGAGTATTCTGCAGGAGAAACATACCAGATTAATTAAAATTACGGCAGAACGAAAGCCCTGGAGTGCGATATTGGCTCAGCTCGGAATAGTGACCCCGTCTCAGATATGGTTTACAGAGCTTAAGACAGGTGAGGGAAATGTTTTAATAATAAGAGGTAATACTCGCACATATCCAGACCTGGCAGCCTTTATCTCCATTCTTGAAAAGGATGAGCTGCTGGGCGAACCGATTCTGATAAAAACAGAACAGGATAATAAACAATCATTTACCCATTTTGAATTAACGGTTAAACTCAAGGAGATCTAACTGTGGTGGTATCGAATGCTCAATTAACTGGTAAGCATAAGGCTCTAGCCATCGTGGTAGCCTTCATCGTACTCACAGCCTTGCTCTTTTTGGGAATAATAATGTTGCAACGTGAGCGAATCGTGTTCTTAACCAATCTGTACCAAGCAGAACTTCGGCAGGTAAAAGTAATTGAGGAGTTTGTTCTGAAACATCCTGAGCCAGAACAACATTTGCAGAAGTTGGACCAACGATTAGGCTGGGCAGATGCAAAACTGCCTAATCAGCCGGAGATTGGGGAATTCCTAAAGGAAATGGAGCAACTGGCCAAACTAAGTGGCATAGAACTGACAGGCGTTAAGCCGTTAGGGCCTAAAAATAAAGCCGGGTATAGCGAGATTCCTATTGAGGTTCAATTAAGTGGTTCGTACACCAAGCTCCTTGAGTTTTTGCAGAAGCTTGAGAGCAGCCGGCGATTTAACTCGGTTCTCAATGCGCATATAGAGGCTAGGCAAGAAAAGCTGGAGATAAAACTCTTACTGGTAATATACAGTTATGGTGTCTCAAACGGAGCTGTTCCGCCGCCGTCATCACGCGAGGATTCGTTAAGCAATCATAATCTATTTTTTTAAGAGGTGTTACTAATGTTTAGATTTCTGACAGCCGGTGAATCGCATGGTCCGGCCCTGACTGCCATTATCGAAGGTGTTCCGGCTGGTCTGGTGTTGGATATAGACCAAATTAATGCCGACTTAGCCCGCAGGCAGCAAGGTTTTGGGCGGGGTGGCCGCATGAAGATTGAAAATGACAGAGTGGAGATAATGTCCGGAGTCCGGTTTGGCAATACGCTCGGAAGTCCGCTGACCATGGTAATCTCAAATCGTGACTGGACAAACTGGCAGGATAGAATGTCTGCTTTTGGCCAACCATACGGTGAAAAGGTGACGGCGCCACGACCCGGTCATGCCGATTTGCCGGGTATTTTGAAATATGAGCGGGAGGATATAAGGGATATTCTGGAGCGGGCAAGCGCCCGCGAAACTGCGGCCCGCGTGGCTGTTGGCAGTATCGCCAAACAGCTCTTGTCTGTAGCTGGCATAACGATAACCTCAAAAGTATTAAATATCGGTGGAGCACATACTGAACAAGCCATGATAGACGCCGTGGCCGAAGCAAAGGCGGCTGGAGATTCACTCGGCGGCATATTTGCGATAACAGCTACAGGTTTGGCTGCAGGCTTAGGCAGTCATGTTCAATGGGACAGACGCCTTGATACCTGTCTGGCAGCCGCAGTCATGTCTATTCAAGCAATCAAAGGTGTCGAATTCGGCGCAGGTTTTGCTTACGCCGGCTTACCCGGCAGTAAGGTTCATGACGAAATATACTATGATGACAGCCGGGGCTTTTATCGCCGGACCAATAATGCCGGTGGCATTGAAGGCGGTATAAGTAATGGTGAGGACATTGTACTAAAAGCTGTGATGAAAGCTATTCCGACACTTATGCAGCCGCTTGCTACTGTCAACATCGCTGATAAAGCGGCAGTTAAGGCCAATACCGAACGAAGTGATGTATGTGCCGTATCGGCTGCAGCCGTTGTTGCTGAAGCAATGGTAGCTATAGTATTGGCGCAAGCCTTGCTGGAAAAGTTCGGCGGTGACAGTATCGGCGATTTAAAAAATTCTTTGGAAAGCTACAAGGCACGAATTAATAAATAGCAAAGGATAAGTGTTTTGGAGGAGCTATGGCAGGACAAAGGCTGCAACGCCAACAGCACGGAATTTGGATTATTCCAGGTTGTTGTTTAATAATGCTAATTATATATTTTTTTAGCCTGTCTGGCGTTACTGCCATTTCCAGAAGTTCTCAGGGTAGACTCCCACAGGATAATTCTGCTATTGTGCGACCCTCATCTCAACCCATCCTGCCTCGAGGATACGGGATTCCCGCCACAGTACGGGACGTATTTGCTATTCCAACAGAATTTCGTCCGGTTTTTGCAGCATTGCCAGCTGCAGCACCTGAGAGAAAAAACACAGCAGATATTCTGTCTTCCGGGCAAGCTGCCGAACCACCGGCAATACCACTGGTCTTAGTTGGTATTATAAGCGGTGGCGGACAAAAGGTCGCCATTATTAAGTATGCCGGCGGCAGCCGTTCCTATAGAATTAACGACTTCATCGGACCCTATCAATTAATTGCGATAGAGTCCGCTGCCACTGTGCTTTTGGGGCCAAAAGGGCGAAGCACTTTGCTGTTGGAGTTGGAAAGGTAAAGTATGAGCTGTTTGTTTAAAGCCATGATATTAGCAGCAGGGCTTGTGTTTTTTTCAACGACAGGAGTAGCCGCCGCAAAACCTCAGGTAAACATGCAGGTAATTAACGGTGAAGTCCGCGACGTACTAACTGCTTTGGCCACAATTGGCAAAGTAAATATACTATTGGATGATACAGTAAACGGGACTATTACCATTCAGTTAGAAGATGTTGCCTATGAGTCTGCTGTGGATTTGGTCTGTAAAATGAAAGGACTTACCTATCACCAAGTCGATAATGTTCTTATTGTAGGCATTGCTGATCAAATTGGCAGAGGTTTCGGGTCTGTACATATATTTAAATTACGATTTATCAATCCTGATTCTGTCAAGGATACGATTCTCTCTATTCTCTTTGGTGAAAAGAAGGGGCAGAGAGAAACGACAGTTGAGGGGAGTTCGGGCATAAGAAGCATCAATTCTCAGAAAAACAGTGCTAAAAACAGTGTTACCACTACGCAAGAAGTAACATCTCGAGAGAAATCGACAGAGTTAGATCGTCTGACAATAGACTATGCAACGAATTCATTGATATTATTCGGCACTGTGGCGGAAGCTGAGAAGATTCAGGGACTTCTTAATGAACTCGACATACCCTATCAGCAAGTTTCTTTAGAAGCTGAGGTATTGGCGATAAGTAAAGAAAAAAACAGGGATTTGGGCATTGAATGGTCCTGGGATACAGCTCCGCAATATGCTGAACGAACAATTGACGAGGAGGGCAATGTTACTGTTGCCAGAGCGAAAAACAGCGGGATAATTCAATTTGGGCGTAATCCGGAGGGATACCCGTATGAATTCTATTATCAGGCTAAAATTAATGCTCTTGTGAGTAACGGCGATGCAAAAGTGCTTGCCAAGCCAAAGGTGACCACTATAGATGGGAAACGTGCGCAAATTTTAATTGGTGACCGGATTCCCGTGCTGGTCGATAAGATTCAGGACGGGGCAACAACTACAACCATTGAGTATGTAGACGCCGGGATAAAACTCACCTTTTTGCCGCGGATAAACTCGGCTGATTTTATTACGGTAGATGTGCGGACTGAGGTTAGCAGCGCAACTTTGGTATCTGATATGAAAGCTTACAAAATAACTACCCGTGAAGCGGAAACAACTGTACGGCTTAAAAACGGGCAGACCATGGTCATTGGTGGTTTAATCGGCACAACAGACAACGAGACAAAAAAAGCAGTTCCTTTTTTCAGCGAATTGCCGATGATTGGCGCGCTGTTTAAAAATTTTAGCAAATCCCGTAATGATACTGAAGTCGTTATCTTTCTTACCCCGCGTATTGTTAAGTAACCGGGTACGACTGCTTGCGGAGGAATGTCATGAAAAATATAGTCTTAATAGGTTTTATGGGTACAGGCAAAACCAGTACCGGACGGTTATTGGCGGGACGTCTGAACCGTCCCTTTATTGATGTAGATAAAAAGATTGAGCAGGAGACCGGTCTGGCGATTAGCGATATTTTTCAGCTTTACGGTGAGACGCACTTTCGTCAGTTGGAGCGTGATGCCATCTCGCGGTTAGCACGTTATACCAATACGATTATTGCCACCGGCGGGGGAGTTGTCTTAAAACAGGAAAACATGATCAGGCTAAAAAATACCGGTGTCATAGTTTCACTCACTGCCTCGCTGGACACCATTCTGGAAAGAACCTCCCGCCGTGGTGTAAGGCCGCTGCTTGACTGCGAGGATCGGGCCGAAAGAGTAGCCTGGTTATTTAAGGAGCGTGCCTGCTTATATATGAAAGCTGACTACATTATTGATACCAGTTGTATGTCGCCACATCAGGTGGCCGAAAAAATTATTGTTTTTTTACGGGAAGGGGGGCACTTGCGTGGGCGAAGTCAGTGTTGATTTAGCTCAACACCGTTATACCATCCATATTAATGCCGGCGGAATAAACCGGGCAGGCAGCTTGATGAACGCTCTGCCGCTAGGGAAGAAAGCGCTTATTGTTACAGATGAAAATGTCGGACCGCTTTATGCCGGTACATTAGCAGATAACCTTGTTGCAGCCGGTTATCAACCGGAAGTGCTAACGGTGGCTGCCGGTGAAGCATCCAAATCAATGGATACTGCTAATATTGTATTTACCCAGGCTATTCGTATGGGGCTTGACCGTAAGTCGGCGATTATTGCCTTAGGCGGCGGTGTTGTCGGCGATTTGGCCGGTTTTACAGCTGCTACTTATTTGCGGGGGGTGCCATTTATTCAAGTGCCGACTACCCTCCTGGCACAAGTGGATTCTAGCGTTGGCGGCAAGACGGCTGTTAATCATTCGCTGGGGAAAAATTTAATCGGCTGTTTTTACCAGCCGAGTTTGGTTGTTATTGATCCTGAGGTTTTAAATACATTGCCGGAACGCGAATTAAAAGCCGGTTTGGCGGAAGTTGTTAAATACGGTGTTATTGCGGACCGGAATTTTTTTGCTTACTTAGCCGCAAATGCAGAAGCGTTGCTGAAACGAAGTCCTGCCATTTTAGCCAATGTGATCGAAACATGCTGTCAACTGAAAGCGCAAGTTGTGGCCGAGGACGAGCGGGAAACTTCCCTCAGGATGATATTAAATCTTGGGCATACTATTGGCCATGCTGTTGAAGCTGCCGGTGGTTACTCGGAATACAGCCACGGGGAAGCGGTAGCCATAGGTATGCATGCCGCGGCAATTGTCAGTAGAAAGCTGGATATGTGCGCGCCGGAGGATATGGAAGGGCTGAAAACGCTGCTTGGCAGATTGGGTTTACCGCTAAAAGCGCCCGGGTATCAGCCGGAAGAACTAATGCGTTATCTGGCACGAGATAAGAAAGTTGTTAGCGGTGAGGTTAGCTGGATTCTAATGACCAGTATCGGACAAGTAAAAATAATCCGTGGCGTGCCGGGCGAGGCTGTCATGGCTGCGCTGGCGGAAATTACATAACTGTTATGAACGGAATTGAGTAAACATGGGATGAATCGATGGTAGGTCCGCGTGTCGAACCTGATGGGCAGCTGGGAGGTTGCTGCCCCGGAGGGGGTAAGCGGGCAGTACTATAGAGAATCTCATGTTTTTTGCGTTAATCCCATATGGGGCAGCCGCCACTAACCGTAATAAAAATAGCTAACCCAGGAGGAGAGAGTAATAGCTTGTCGAATAGGAACTGGGTATCAAAAAAATTGGAGGATTGATCAGGTGGCGAGCAAGCAAAAAAAAGCTATTATTCTTGTATCTGTTATTGTACTGGTATTAGTTGGGGTTGTCGGCTACCGAATCTATAGTAATCTGCAGTCCGGCAAAGAACGCGCCGGGCGCGTATCGCAGGGGCAGGTTGTTGCTGTTGAAGTAGCAACTGTAACCAGACGGGATGTTACTCCCCGCCTGATTTTTTCCTCTAGTCTTGAACCTGTATGGAGTGCGGAAATATCGAGTAAAGTTGATGCACGCGTAGATCATCTCACTGTTGATGAAGGAGATACTGTTTCGGCCGGGATGACAATTGCCGTGCTGGATATGGGAGAACTTGCGGCGCAGGTGATTCAGGCCGAAGGCAATCTGTTTCAGGCCAAGGCCAATCTCGAACAGGCCGAGCTTGACTACCGGCGTATGGAATCATTGGCTAAGCAGGGAGCCATATCGGCACAAACACTTGACTCGGCGAGAACGAAGCGGGATCTTGCGCAAGGTCAGGTGAGAGCCGCTGAAGGCGCTTTGGCTTTATACGATAATAAACTTACGGGTGCCACTATTGTATCACCGCGGAGCGGGGTGGTGGTTAAACGGCACCTGCAGGCCGGATTCTATACCAAGGCGGGTGCACCGATTGTTACTTTGGCTGATATTAATACACTGCTGGCTAAAGCTACGGTAGGCGAAGCAGAAATCGCCCAACTGGCAATGGGCGCCAGTGTTAAAATAAGAATTGATGCTCTTGGCAATAAGGAATTCACTGGGACAGTAACCCGCCTGTCACCCATGGCCACAATGCCTTCACGGACTTTTACCGCCGAAATCACAATTCCCAATGAGCAAAACATATTAAAAGCCGGTATGTTCGCAAAGGTTGAGATTCCGGTTCCGGTTCATCCCCAGGCGCTTGTTGTGCCGGAAACGGCGCTGGTTATGAAAGAAGACGTCAAGACAGTCTACGTACTGGCGGACGACAACCGTGTTCAACAAAGGCCACTTAAACTTGGCTATGTCGGTGATGGGTGGGCCGAGGTGCTTGATGGTCTTAAAGATGGTGACCAGATTGTCGTTGCCGGACAAAATAAACTGCGGGACGGTTCGGTAGTTAGACTGGGAGCGCCTGGGGAGGCAACTAAGTAAATGATAGATGTTTTTATAAAGCGGCCGGTATTTACCACCATGTTGGTTATGCTGCTGGTGGTATTCGGCCTCAACGCATATCCTGGCCTTGGTATTGACTTGTATCCTGACGTTGAGTATCCGCTGGTATTGGTAAATGTAAATTATACCGGGGCTTCGCCGGAAGAGATGGAAAGCCTGATCACTAAACCGATTGAAGATGCGGTTAGTTCGGTTGCAGGTATAAAAACACTATCATCCGTGTCACGGGAAGGGGTTTCCCAAACAACCATTGAGTTTGAATTGGGGACAAATCCCAAGATGGCTGCCAATGACGTGCGCGAAAAAGTTGCCGGCGTTCGCAGAAAACTGCCGGATGAAATTGATGAGCCCGTAGTTCAACGATACGATATAACTGCTCAGTCGATTCTAACCTTTAGTCTGGCATCGCCAACGAGATCCAGGGGGGAAATCAGAAAAATCGCTGAGGATGTTGTCAAGGATCAACTCCAGCAACTCGAAGGTGTGGCTGAGGTAAGCGTATACGGCGCCGCCCTAAGAGAAATACAGATATTGGCCGATCCGAGCAAACTTGAGGCCTATGGCCTTGCTTTGCAACAGTTGCTGGACGCTGTTGATGACAATAATGTTAATACGCCGGGCGGCAGAGTTGCCGAACAGGGCATCGAGCTAACAGTCAGAACAATTGGCAAATATAAAAGTGTCGATGATATCAAGAAAATTATTGTATTAAACCAGCAGGGACGTCTGGTCCGGCTGCAGGATGTGGCCAGTGTTAAAGATACCTGGGGCGAGGAGCGCACCTATGCTGCAACCAATGGCGTGCCTAGCGTAATAGTGTCTATTCAGAAACAATCGGGTACCAATACGGTGGGGGTTGCTGAAAAAGTAAAGCAGGCAATGCAGCAAATGGAAAATAATACCTTGCCGCCAGATATTAAAATTACTAAAGTACGGGACAACTCGGCCTATATCAGGGATAGTGTCGAAGATGTAATGGTCTCTATGATTTTTGGCGGATTACTGGCAGTCGCCATTACATTTTTGTTTTTACGCAATACCAGGGCTACCTTAATTGGTGCCATTGCCATTCCGACTTCAGTTATCTCTACCTTCTTTTTGATGAAAGTCATGAATTTTACCCTCAATAATATGTCGCTAATGGGGCTGAGTCTGGCGGTAGGTATTTTAATCGACGATGCTATTGTAATTGTGGAGAATATTTTCCGTCATATGGAACAAGGGAAAAGCCCAATGGATGCGGCGCGCGAAGGTACCAAAGAAATATCCCTGGCAGTTTTGGCTACAACCTTTTCTATTCTTGCCGTATTTGTGCCTGTCGGCAATATGGGCGAGATCATCGGTCAGTTTTTTAAGCAGTTTGGTTTAACGGTTGCATTTGCGGTGGCATTCTCGCTATTTGTAGCCTTTACCCTAACGCCAATGCTGTCAGCTTACTGGCTAAAATCCGGACATGATAAAACTGAACGCCGGTTACGCTTACTGGAGGCTATGCTGGACAAATGGGAGCAAGGTTTTGAGATTCTCCGGCAAACTTACCGTGAGGTGCTTGTCTGGGCGCTTAAACGGCCCAAAAAACTGGTGGCGCTGGCGGTTGTATCTCTGTTTCTTAATGCCCTGCTAATGCCTTTCCTGGGTTCAGAATTTCAGCCAACATACGACTCCGGGGAATTTAACATCAACATGATGGCTCCGGCAGGAACTTCGCTAGAACGAAATAAAGAACTAGTCGCTCAAATTGAAAAGGAAATAATGGCTATACCGGAACTGGAATCTGCGTATTTAGTTGTGGGTACAAACCGCCAGGTATATCGTTCCATGATCGGGGTAAGGCTGGTGGATTCAGGCCAGCGTTCCCGCTCTATGATGCAGATCATGGATTCGCTCAGGATTAAGTTCCGCACTGTTAAAGGTCTCAAGGTATCGGTCTCCAGTGGGCAAAGCCAGGGACGCGGTGATTCCCGGCCTGTCCAGGTTGCATTTCGCGGACCGGAATTAGACGCTCTTAATATGTATGCAAGCACATTGGCTGAGAAAATTAAACAAATCCCCGGAACTACCGACGTGGACATTTCGAGCGAACAGTCAGAACCCGAAGTTCAGGTTAAGTTCGATCCGGCCCGTATGGGCGATGTCGGGCTTGACGCAACCACAGCCGGCAAAGCTATTCAAACTGCATTTTTAGGCTCAACTGCCAAAAACCAGTATAATGTTGCCGACAGCGACTACGATATCCGTGTCCAGCTTAAACAAGAGAACCGTTTGAGCCTGGAAGATGTGGCCAACCTTCGTATCAGCGGCAAAAATGGTTTTGTCCGCATTGGCGATATTGCCGAGGTCAAATTGTCATCCGGACCTACCCAGATCGACCGGGAGGACCGCCAGCGCCAGGTTATTGTATACGCTAACGCAGTGGGCACATCCTCGGGGGAAGTGATTGCCAAGGTCAAAGAGTTAATCCCCGGCCTTAATTTACCTTTGGGGTATACTCATAAGCTGGTCGGTCAGGCCCAAATGATGGAAAACTCATTTAAAGAGATTGCCAAAGCGCTGGTGTTGGCAATCATCCTCATCTATATGGTTTTGGCGGCAGAGTTTGAGAGTTTCATACATCCGCTGACAATCATGCTCTCGTTGCCTTTTTCACTGGTAGGAGCCATTCTCGGTTTACTAATATCCGGCAATACCATTAACATTATGTCACTAATCGGCGTTATCATGCTAATGGGCCTGGTTACCAAGAATGCAATCCTGCTTGTTGATTATACGAATCAACTGCGGGCGCAGGGTATGACTATTATTGAGGCGTTGGTCGAAGCCGGATCAGTTAGACTGCGTCCCATACTGATGACGACCATGGCCATGATTTTCGGCATGTTGCCAATTGCTTTAGGAATTGGCGCAGGGGCGGAACTGCGTGCATCCATGGGGGTAGCGCTTATTGGCGGTTTGATAACCTCTACCTTCCTGACTCTGGTGATCATTCCACTGGTCTATCTTCTTATTGATAAGTTACAAAACTATTTCCGGACAGGCGGCGCCGAGATAGAGGAAAAAAGTCCTGGCATGTAAATGCCAGGACTCTTTTCAATACTGACAAGCATCTGGTCTCGGCAGCATCTTGCTACCAGTTCTGCTTTTCTAAGCCAGTTGCCAGCCCTCAATAACCAAGCGTTTGAACCATAAAAATCGGCTAAAGGTAATAGTCAGGGGGATTTCGGGAAGCTCGCGCGGTACATAAACCATAATGCCTTGTATTTCTTCCAAGGAGTAATTTTGCGGGTCATGCGGTTGTCCCAGGCGTACAGCCGGGCTTTCTCTCAAATCAATTCAGCAGGAGATAACCTGAAAAAGTTCGAGGTATACAGGCTTGCTGCGCGATTTGATATATTCCAGAGCCTCATCAGCTATTGTCAGTAATGCCAAAATAAGACCTCCTTATTAATACTTTTCCCAATTTATTCGGTATATAAAAGGAATATCCTGCCGGTTAAGCCTACCGTAATTACTTGAATTTTGGTAAAATATATTATAATTGAGCCGAGCATTGAGGTCATAAAAAAGGAGCTGTTAGACAGTGAAGCCAAAAGTGTTTGTTTCGGGACTCATTCCCCGGATTGCGGCCGAAATGTTGTCTGAACATTTCGAAGTAACAATGCATAATGAACTTCGCCTCCTTAGCAAGCAGGAAATTATTGACGGCCTGGCAGGAAAAGAGGCATTGCTTTGCCTGCTCTCAGATAATATTGATGCGGATGTCATTCAATCCAACCCCAATTTAAAAATTATCGCCAACTATGGTGCTGGTTTTAACAATATTGACGTAGCTGCCGCTTCTGCCCGCAAAATTCCGGTAACCAATACGCCGAAAGTTTCAACAGACGCTACTGCTGATTTGACCTGGGGGCTTATTCTGGCAATTGCCCGTCGTATTGTGGAAGGAGATAAGACAACCAGGTCCGGGGAATTTACCGGCTGGGCGCCGCTTTATCATCTCGGGGTGGAAGTAACGGGCAAGACTCTGGGGATTGTTGGGATGGGTAATATTGGTAAGGCAGTGGCCAAACGGGCAAAAGGCTTTGACATGAAGATTATATATTATACCCGTACCCGTTTGCAGCCTGAAGCAGAACAAGAAATGGGACTTACTTATATGCCGCTTGAAGAGGTAATCAAACAGGCCGATTTCCTAACCTTCCACCAGAGTTACACACCGGCTATGAAGCATATGATCGGCCCCAAGGAACTGGCCAGTATGAAACCCACGGCGTTCTTGATTAATGCTGCCCGTGGCCCGCTGATTGATGAAGCGGCTCTTTTTGCTGCGCTTAAAAACAGGACAATTGCCGGTGCCGCCTTAGATGTATACGAATATGAGCCTAAAGTAACAACCGGTCTGGAGATGCTCGATAACGTAATTTTAGCACCGCACCTTGGCAATGCGACAGTAGAAACCAGAAACGCTATGGCTGAGATCGCCGCTGATAATATCATTGCCGTTCTCACCGGCAATAAGCCATTGGCCTGTGTAAATCCCCATATTTACGGGTAATAGTTCAATTGCTGCGGTGACCGCCGCAGACTTATTTTATGTCTGTGGCGGTTTGGCTTTTGTTTGTGACATAATGTCAAAGAAGCGAATATTATACAATGTAATGCTTTAGACGTGTTGCCATAGGGGGAATGCCATGTTTAACCAGACTGAAGAAATGAACAGCCTCCTGGACTTAATGAGGGTGCAAAATCGTTATATTCATGAACTGAGCAAATTAATATACTCTGCCGCTTCGGATATGTCTTTGGCTAATAACCGCGAATTTACCGAATTTGTTACCCATTTTGCCGAGTTTACCCGTTATCATTATAATAGTGAAGGGTACAGTCAAGCCACGCAATTGATACAGGCGTATAACTATATATTATTAGAACAATTGCTCGACAGTCAGGTTTTGGCAGCGGCTGAGCAAATGGAACTATCAATCGGGCATCTGGAGATGACTGTACGTGAGACACAATTCAGGCTTCACCCGCAGATGATATTATTAAACCACGGTATTTTACTCATGGAAGAAACACAATTGAAAATCATTGAAAAGCTGGAAACACTATTAGCGAATTCTCATCCCGCGCCCCAATTGCAGAACTAAAAAATAATGGATATACAGACAGGAATTTTGCTAATTATATGGAATTTATATAAAGACATAATGCCCGGAGGGGACATTATGTCTTTATATTGTAGCAATTCCGCCGTAGTTCGGCGGGATGACCGGATCCGCACAGTTAACGCGTATTTATAAGCTTATTTGTTTGCCAATACGCTGTAGAGATGCTATTATGCAAAAAGGAGCTTTTGGGGGATAAAAGTTTCGCACAGGGAATGACATTTAGTCAAAAAGCAGGATATACATAGGCTGGTTGACGAAACCTAAGTTGTTAGCGCTTGTTCTCTTAAGCTGTGGCTTCAAAACAGGTATAGAGAAGCTAGCCTTTACATATGTTGCGGGTGATTTTTTTGCGGAAAACCTTCAAATACTGAAGGAGAACTGAACGAGGTGCAAAAGTGGATATTAATTATGTTAGTAAACTACTGACAGACTTTAAAACCGGCAACTTAACTCTTGACGAAGCCGTGGACAAGCTGAAAATATTGCCATACGAGGAATTGGAATTCGCTAAGCTGGATCATCACCGTTTGCTCCGGCAGGGATTCGCCGAGGTCGTTTTCTGTCAGGGGAAAACGGTTGAGCAGGTGCTGGCTATTGTAAATAAACTGGCTGAATACAACCGCAGCATTCTGGCAACCAGAGCGACTAAAGAGATGTATGAAGCTGTCAAAGCAGTTGTTCCTGATGCCATCTACCATGAACTGCCCAAATTAATTGTGGTTGAACGTCAAAAACCGGCTATTGATCCCAAACGGTTTATTTTGATTCTCAGCGCCGGTACCAGCGATATTCCTGTAGCTGAGGAAGCTGCTATTACTGCTGAAATTATGGGTAATGAAGTAAGAAGGGTATATGATGTCGGCGTGGCCGGCATCCACCGTTTGCTTGACCAACACCAGTTGATTGAGCAGGCTAACGTGCTTGTTGTTGCGGCCGGCATGGAAGGTGCTTTGGCCAGTGTTGTCGGCGGCATGGTGGCAAAACCGGTTATTGCTGTGCCAACAAGTATTGGTTACGGGGCGAACTTTGGCGGGCTGGCTGCTCTGCTCAGTATGTTAAACAGTTGTGCGGCAGGTGTCGCTGTAGTAAATATAGATAACGGTTTTGGCGCCGGCCGGCTGGCCAGCATCATAAATCATATGAGGTGATTGTTATGAAATATAACGCAATTTATCTTGATTGTTTTGCCGGAATTAGCGGAAATATGTTACTGGGTGCTTTGCTTGACGCGGGCGCGCCAGCGGAGTTTTTAAGAGCCGAGCTGGCAAAACTACCGGTAACAGACTATGAGGTTAATATAAAAAGAGTGGAGAAGGGCGGAATAAGCGCCTGTTACCTTGATGTTGCGGTTGATGAGGCTGCTCACTCTCACCGGACTCTGGCTGATATCATTTCAATTATTGACAACTCTGAATTGAAGGCAGCTGTCAAAACGACCGCCAAAGAGATATTTACTCGCTTGGCTGCGGCTGAAGCCAAAGTTCATGGTGTAGAACCTGAAACCGTACATTTTCATGAAGTCGGCGCCGTTGACTCTATTGTGGATATTGTCGGTATAGCCTGGGCCCTTGACTATTTGGGAATTGAACATATATATGCATCGCGGCTCCATGTCGGGAATGGTTTTGTGGAATGTTGTCACGGCCTTATGCCTGTGCCGGCGCCAGCAACTGCCGAACTCTTACATGGCATCCCGCACTATCAGGGAGATATCAAAAAAGAGCTGGTAACCCCAACCGGAGCCGCTGTTTTGGCTACACTCGCTAAAGGCTTCGGTCTGATGCCTGACCAGTTTGTGAGTTCTCAAATAGCTTATGGGGCCGGAACCTGGGATCTGGATATCCCCAATGTTGTACGGCTGTATCTGGGAATTATGCATGTGCCGCCTGTTACGGAACAACCAGGCGAAAGTGATGAGGCGACGCAGTGTCTGGTTGTTGAAACAAATATTGATGATCAAAGTCCTGAGCTCTACGGATATGTTATGGATAAATTGTTTGCCGCCGGTGCACTTGATGTTTGGGTAACACCAATTCAGATGAAGAAAAACCGGCCTGCAGCAAAACTATCTGTGCTAATTACGGAGGATTGCCGGGAAAAAATCGCAGCTATAATTTTAAACGAAACAACTGCTATTGGTATGCGTTTCTATCCGGTGACGCGAACCACAGCTAGCCGGGAATTCATTATTATTGGTTTGCCCTGGGGTGATGTTAAAGTAAAAATCAGTTCTTACCAGGGAAAAATATGCAATGTAGCGCCTGAATATGAAGATTGCCGCAGAATTGCCGAGGAAGCAGGGGTACCGTTAAAGGTAGTCCAGCATGTTGCCTTAAAAGAAGCCATGTCGTTTTGTTAGAGGGTGTTTATGGATAAATTAGGTGAGCGGGTAGCTGGCTTAGCTGGGCAATTTGCCCAGGCAGGTTTGAAGATCGAAGCAGATAAGCCTATCAATTATGGTCGGCAGCTAAAAGTGGCTGACAGTCTCTCAACTGTCACTGTCAATATATACAGTGGCAAAAAGGGCATTAGTATTGTGGTGGGCGGCTCACAGTCGCCCTTAAAAACATCTGTGGAAGCTATTATTCACGGTCAAGCGCCGTCAGTTCCTCAATCAGGCAATGTAAAGACAACTGACAAAAGACCGCCAGGCTTTGAGTCAGTGCCTGACTTTGATAATAAGTGGATTGGACTTGATGAGTCGGGTAAAGGGGACTTTTTTGGTCCTTTGGTAGTGGCAGCTGTCATGGTGGATGAACAGACAGCCGACCTGCTGGCAGCGATCGGTGTGAAAGACAGCAAAGCATTGTCAGATGAAAAAAACCGGGCGCTGGCAGAGCGTATCCGGGAGGAGTGTCCGGGGCGGTATGTTGAGCTAACATGGCTGCCGGCTGATTATAATGCAATGTACAGCAAGTATAACAATGCCGGCAGAAATCTTAATCATTTACTGGCACAGTCTCATGCCCGGGCGCTGGAAAAACTGCTTGCGCAAGAACCGGCCAGCTTCGCCATTGCCGACCAATTTGCGCATGAAAGTCTTATTGAAGCAGAACTTATGGAAAGAGGTCAAAAAATTACGTTGGTACAAATGCATCGGGCTGAACGCAATGTTGCAGTAGCAGCTGCCTCTATCCTGGCGCGTGACGGATTTTTGACCGGTATGACTGAACTTTCCCGACAGTTTGCTATGGAGTTTCCTAAAGGGGCGGCTCATGTAATCGGTGTTGCCAGGGAATTTGCCGCTCAATATGGAAAAGACGCGTTAAGGCATGTTTGTAAGCTTCATTTTAGGACTTTTGAACAGATATAACTAATTTGGTAGTTATTTAGCAGGAAAAAAGGAAAACATGTAAAATAATATTGTTAATATTGTAACTTTTTCCGCTGATCGCATAAATCATATAATGAAGTCTTTACAGGAGGGAATATATTGACTGCAAGGTATCGTATCATACCGTATTCTATTAGCGAGGTAAAGCCTGGGATGGAAATAGGGAGAATGGTACTAACGCAGGATGATAAGGTAATTTTAAGCGAAGGTACAATTCTCACGGAAAGTATGATAGAAGGCTTAAGGTTTTGGGAGATTCACAGCGTTTTTATCAAGGAACTGTCACCGTCAGCGGAGCCGGCCCTCGATTTTTCTATACCTGAGACTCCCCTGCAGAAAAAGTTTTATGCAGAATATGATAAAACGGTAAGTAATCTTAAAGCATACTTTGATAAAATGAGGTTTTTTAAAGACGTCCCGCTGGCAATGCTGCGAGAATTGGCAAATAGTTCGGTTGAACCCTTAATTAATGCCAACGGCGTGCTTAATCATATCCATATGGTACGGCGGCAGGACGATTATACCTTTCATCATTCAGTCAATGTTGCCATTATTAGCGGGGTGCTTGGTAAATGGCTTGGCTACACCGGGACGAAATTAAGAGATTTAATACTGGCAGGCTTACTGCATGACATTGGCAAGACGCAAATTCCACTGGATATTTTGAATAAACCCGGTAAACTAACTGAAGATGAGATGGAAGTTATGCGCCTGCACACAACCCGGGGATATCAATTGATTCGTGATGTACCAGGTATTCCCCGCGGGGTTGTCTACGGTGTTTTCCAGCACCATGAACGTTTTGACGGCAGCGGGTATCCACTGGGCGTACAAGGTGATAAAATTCATGAATATGCAAAAATCATTGCTGTTGCCGATATTTATGATGCCATGACATCGGATCGGGTTTATCACCGCAAAGTTTCGCCCTTTACTGTAGTTGAGATGCTTGTTGAAGAAATGTTTAACAAGCTTGACCCGGAGATTGGCAGCGTGTTTTTGAATAATGTACGTGACTATTTTGTTGGCAATATTGTGGAATTAAGTGACGGCCGGCAGGCAGAAGTAATTTACTTAGGCCAGTTTATGGCTTCAAGACCGATTATTGTCACGGAGAACAACGAATATATTGATTTGGAGCGTCGTAAGAGCCTGAGCATCACTAAAATTGTAAAGGCCTAAATATAAGATTAGATAAAGGGGAGCGCCTATGAGTAAAAAGGCAGTTGTGTTGTTGTCCGGTGGCCTGGACTCTACTGTGTGTATGGCTATAGCCAAGAGCGAGGGATATGAACTGCTGCCGATCAGCTTTAATTACCACCAGCGGCATAGCAGAGAACTGGCTGCTGCTGCCGGCGTAGCTAAGCACTACAATGTCGGCCATCATCTGATTATTGAGACAAACATGGAAGCTATCGGCGGCAGTGCTCTGACCGATCCGCAACTGGCTGTGCCGGCGGGACAAGCTGATGCTGCTAACATTCCCATCACGTATGTGCCGGCCCGGAACTTAATTTTTTTAAGTTATGCCCTCGGGTATGCTGAGGTGAGCGGAGCCGATAAGGTTTATATTGGCGTTAATGCCCTGGATTACTCCGGCTATCCCGACTGCCGCCCGGAGTTTATTGCCCTGTTTCAGCAACTGGCTAATTACGCAACCAAAGCGACCGCTGCGGATGGACGTAAGATTTGTATTGAAACGCCCCTGATCAGTTTAACCAAAAAAGATATCGTGTTATTAGGCGCTAAACTTGCTGCGCCGCTTCAGCTGACGACAAGCTGTTATCAAGGCCGGGATGCAGCTTGCGGACAATGTGACAGCTGTCTTTTGCGTCTTAAGGGATTTGCTGAGGCAGGACTGACTGATCCGATTTTGTATCATACTAGGAGTGAATAATATGACGCAAATGACTCAAAGACGCAATAATATTAAAGATGTTCAAAGCAGCTGTGACGAACGCGGGATTGCTATTCAAAAAGTTGGCGTAAGTGACGTGCACCTGCCGTTTTTAATAAAAACGAAAAGCGGTTCGTTTCAATCCGTTTTGGCTAAAATTAAGCTGACTGTTGATTTGCCCCAGGAGTTCAAAGGAACGCATATGAGCCGGTTTATCGAAATTCTTAGTGACTGGAGCCAAAAACCGGTATCATATCGGGAAATTGAAAATATGTTAACAGACACAATAGACCGGCTGCAGGCAAAACGGGCGCATATTGATATTCATTTTAAGTATTTTATAGAAAAGACAGCGCCTGTAAGCGGTTTAACCAGTATGCTTGATTATGACTGTGTATTCTCGGCCCGGCTTGTTCGGGGAGAACACCTGGATTTCATGTTTGGCATCACCGTACCATTTACTTCCCTGTGTCCATGCAGCAAAGAGATATCCCAGTACGGCGCGCACAATCAGCGAGGCATCATGCGGGCAAAGATTAGGCAACAGCCGGGAAGATTTATTTGGATTGAAGATTTGGCCGAGATGATGGAGCGGCAGGGAAGCTGTCAGGTTTATCCCTTGCTAAAACGTGAGGATGAAAAATACGTTACTGAGCATGCATATGAGAATCCTAAATTTGTTGAGGATGTGCTGCGGGATTTGGTATTAGTTTTACGCAAAATAGATGGTGTGCAGTGGTTTGAAGTTGAATGCGAGAATTACGAATCCATCCATAATCACAGTGCATATGCCGCACATGTTGAAACCGTGGAACGATAAAGAAGACGCGGTTTGCTCTCGGCCTTTGGCTGAAAGCCAAAGCTGATGCTATTCTTATCCAGCGAAAGTCATACTTTCTGTCAGGATAAAGAAAACATGGTTTGCACAAGGCCTGTGGGCGCAAGCAAAAGCCGATGTTGCCCTTATCCTAGCAGAAAGTTGTACTTTCCAGCACAGGAAAATATAAACGGCGCCGGATTACTCTGCTGAGTCCGGCGCCGCCCATGTTTTAGTTGTTATTCGGCGCTATAGTCGCCATTAGCGTCATATTTGGCGGTTAAAGTTTGATTGGCCATTCCGGTTTTGGAGCTGGTCGCAGCAGAAGTGCTGCCGGCTTGCGACTGCTTGGCCAGCTTGCTTAATTCGCTCATATTAGCCGATGCGCCGGAGGTAGCCGACGAAGTGGCTGAGGTGCCGGAAGTAGCGGCAGTTCCGGAAGTCCCGGAAGTCCCGGAAGTAGCCGATGTTCCGGTGGTTTGGCTGGAATAATCGTTATTAGCATCCAGCTTAGCAGTCAGGGTACCGTATTCATTTTTGCTTTCTGCTTGTTTGCTTTGTTTGGATTGTGTCATAGCAATTACCTCCCTGATTTTTATTTGACCATATGGCCAATATTAGTATCAGAAATCACCTATCAAGTCATACCAGGGATTTTTTGCCCCCATATAAAAAAATTTTGAGGTAATTATGAAATACCTAATCATTAATGCCGACGATTTTGGGTTGCACGAAAATATTAACATTGGAATTATTGCCGGACATACTAAGGGGTGCATAACAAGCACGTCGATAATGCCTGGTGCGCCTGCTTTTGAGCATGCGGCAGCTCTGGCAGCGAACCACCCCCGGCTAGGCGTAGGGGTTCACCTTACACTGGTTGGCGGAGTACCGGTTTCTGAGCCTGAGAAGGTTTCCTCATTGCTTAACCGGGACGGGCTATTGTGTGCCAGTTATCCGGCTTTTTTAAAGAAATATTGTCTGGCTGGAATTCGTCTTACCGAAGTTCGTCAGGAACTCGCCGCGCAGGTGAAAAGGGTGGTGTCCGCTGGGATCCGGATTACTCATCTGGACAGTCACCAGCATATGCATATTGTACCGGGAGTACTTGAGGCTGTGCTCGACATTGCCAAAGAATTTGACATACCAGCAATGAGAATTCCGGCCGAGCCGCTACTGTTTTTTGGCGGTTTCCGGCCAACGGCTGACAGAGTAATCGGCCGCTCCGGCCTTAGCCTTTTAGCTCGTTTGGCGCGAAATAAAGCTAAGCAGGCTGGTTTACTGGCGCCTGAACATTTTTTCGGCATGTTGGCCGGCGGCAACATGGCAGAAGGGCTGCTGCTTAAAATAATTGATAATCTGCCAGAAGGGCTATCCGAAATAATGGTTCATCCTGGAATGAATGATGTTGTTTTAAATACTGCATTTTCCTGGGGTTATCATTGGCAGCAGGAATTGGCAGCATTAACAAGTCCCTTAGTGGCTGAGCGGCTGAAACAACATCAGATTAAGCTTGTATCGTTTGCCAATATACACAAGAAGTAAAGGAATGGTTGCGGTGAAAGTATTAGTGACCGGCGGTGCTGGTTTTATCGGATCGCACACGGTTGACAAAATGGTGGCAAGAGGGTGGACTGTAGTAGTCCTGGATAACCTCAGCACGGGTTTGCGTGCAAATGTCAGTGACAAAGCCCGTTTGATAGAAATGGATATAGTAGACAGTCAATTGTCGGAGCTGTTTCAGCAGGAACAGTTTGATTATGTTCTACATTTAGCCGCTCAGACGGCGGTACCCTATTCAATCGATCATCCTGATATTGATTGTCAGGTAAATTTACTTGGCTTGGTTAATGTACTGGAGGCATGTCGGAAAACCGGCGTAAAGCGGGTTGTTTTTTCGTCCAGCGCAGCCGTGTACGGGGATGCGGATGAACTTCCCATTGCAGAACATTCACGGCTTCAGCCCGGGTCCTTTTACGGACTTACTAAGTGTACCGGTGAAAAGTATCTTGCGCTGTACAGTCAAATTCACGGGTTGGATTACATTGTTTTGCGGTATGCCAATGTATACGGTGAACGGCAGGGGAACAGCGGGGAGGGCGGAGTAGTTAGTATCTTTACCCGTAAAATTGCACAGCAACTGCCTATTAGCATTTTTGGCGACGGAGGTCAAACACGGGATTTTATTTATGTTGGTGATGTAGCCGAGGCAAATTGCTTAGCAGTTCTTGCGCCAGAGGCGGCGGTAAACAACGTATATAACATCAGCACACAAACACAGACTAGTGTTAATGATTTGGTTGCCGTATTAGCCGCCGCCGCCGGTAGGCAAGTCACGGCAAATAACTTGCCGGCCAGGGAAGGGGATATTTATCACTCCATGTTATCAAACCGGGCGGCGGCAAGCTTAAATTGGACTCCGCTGATGCCATTGCAGGCAGGATTACAGCGAACTTATCGCTCTTTAAACACAACAACATAATTGGAGGTTAGTTATGCTAAAGCGGCTAGACGGCAGGTTTTGGCTTGTGGCAATTATTGCTGCAATAATTTTGTTTATAAATTTGGGCACCATTCCTTTACTTGATCCGGATGAGCCGGTCTATGCCGAAACTCCCAAAGAAATGATACACTTCAATGAGTTTTTGTCTCCCCGTATATATGGTGAGTATTGGTACGACAAGCCCCCGATGTATTACTGGCTGGTAACCGCTGCATTTAAAGTTTTTGGCGTAAATGAATTTTCGGCCCGGTTTCCTTCCGCTTTCCTGGGACTAGCCGGCGTCACGGCACTGTACCTGCATGGTTGCCGATTATTCAGTAAACGTGCGGCCATGGCAGCCGCATTAGTTCTGGCAACAAGCATTGAGTATTTTTATCTTGGTAAGGCGGCAGTAACCGATATCACACTGACTTTTTGCCTGACGCTTGCTTTACTGGGGTTTATCAACAGACAATACTACCTAATGTACATTTTTACAGGCTTGGCTACTGTAACCAAGGGGCCGGTAGGGTTTCTCTTTCCGGGGGCCATAATCTTTTTATACTTAGCTTTTACCAATCGCTGGTATTTGCTGAGAGAAATGAAGCTGCCCACCGGTTTGCCGTTATTTGCAATTGTTGCTTTACCGTGGTATTTGTATATGTACATGGTTCATGGCAATGCCTTTATAGAAACGTTTCTTGGTTTTCACAACATAACTCGGTTTACATCGCCGGAGCATCCTGAACTGGTTGTTTGGTACTATTTTATTCCGGTGCTGGTACTAGGCTTTTTTCCGTGGACGGCGATACTTATTCAGTCGGTATGGGCTTCACTTTTTAAAAGCCAGCAAAAAGACAGCAGCAATCTGCTATATTTGAATATCTGGGCCGCTTTTATTTTTGTATTTTTTTCCATATCGCAGACTAAGCTGGTATCTTATATCTTGCCGATGTACCCGCCGTTAGCGCTCATTGCCGGCTGGTATATCGACCGGATTTGGGCTTCCGGCAAACAGAACAAAGCGTGGGCTGTAATTTTTGCTGTTTTATCAGGTGCGCTTCTCGCCGGTATGTATACCGGCGCAAAGACTATGCCTGCGTTAACTGACGGAATCGTCTTATTGGCTGGCTTGGTCGGTATTATGGTTATATGCACGCTGGTGTTTTTGTGGCGGCGACAAGTTGGCAGCGTGTTCTGGAGCCAGGTACTTGGTATGGCGCTCTTTTCCGTGGTCCTTGTCAGTCAGCTATTTCCAGCGGCAGCGCCTTATTTTACTGCAAAATATATCGCGCAGGAATTTACCAAAAACTACGATGGCGCATCACCTGTTTTTATTATTAAATTTCTTCATCCCGGATTTACTTACTATACTGATATTTACGGGATTGAGGTGAAGCCTGAGGATTTGAATTCAGCAGTTAAGGTGTCGGGTAAAGCCTATTTCATTATTCAGCAGGCGGATTACCAGCTGCTTGCTGAAACCGATAAAAACAAATTCAGGGTGGTGGCTGAGTCTGCCGATAAATTGATTTTAATAAAAGACTAGAGTTGTATAAGCCATTCCTAAACATAAATGGGGTGTATTTCTAGCACTGGGTATTCAATCGCAAAAAAAATGAGCCGGCGTATAACCGGACTTTTACAAAAGAAAAGCGAGACTGCTTACCGGACATTCGCGAAACGCTGTTTACGTGCGCATCGCCAAGAATGATTGCAGTCTCGCTTGTTTATTTTTTAGCAGATGTTCTCAGCCAGAATATCTGCCACATGCTTGATTTTTACCTTTGGCAGTTGCTTATCAAGGCCGCCCTGAATCTGCATCATGCAGGCCGGGCAGGCAACCGCGACGACTTCAGCATCACTGTCTTTGATATTAGTAATTTTTTGTTTGAGAATTGGCATCGACAGTTCGGAATATTTAACGCCGAAAGCGCCAGCCATGCCACAGCATTTGTCGCAATCTTTCATTTCCACCAGCTCATAGCCTTTGGCAGCCTCCAGCAGCTGACGCGGTTCAGTGTAAATGCCAAGCCCGCGTTTCATATGGCAGGAGTCGTGGTAAGTAACTTTGGTTGTTCCGGTTGTTTTTGCTAAACGGCCGGCTTTTTGATACTCTTTGGCAACAAAGCTCGTAAACTCGCAGACTTTATGACCGAGTTTTTCCGCACGGACTTTCCAGTCCGGTTCGTCGGCAAACAATTCCACATATGTTTGGTGCCAGGTCTCGGCACAGGTAGGACAGGCTGAGAGAATGGCATCCGCCTGGGCAGCTTCAAACACTTCGATATTTTTCTTGGCGATACGCTTGGCTGTTTCCCGGTCACCCATTCCCAGCACCGGTTTGCCGCAGCAGCTTTGCTCTTCAGGAAAAACAACTTCCATATTGAGATCGTGCAGTACTTTATAAACGGATTCGCCGGTTTCCGGGAAAATAAAGTCAATGTTGCAGCCGCTGAAGAAAGCAATCCTTTTGGCAGGGTTGCCTATTTTTTTGGTGACTTTGGCTACACGGTCCCGGAAGGGCACATCTGCCACCGCCGGCAGGCTGCGGTCTTTAGCCATTCCTGCCAGAAACAGGGGCAGGTGCCGGATTACGCGGCCGGACTGAAAGGGCTTCTGACCAATGGCGGCCAAACGCAGCAGGGTATGAAACACTTTTCGGTTTGCCAGCACAGTTTCAAATACAGCCTTGACGCCAAAGGGGAGACCATGTTCTTTCACAGCTCTGGCCCGGAGTTCTTCGATAAGATGTGGAATATCAATTTTTCCCGGACAGATCTCCACACATTTGCGACAGCCAATACACAATTCATTAATTTTTTCAAAATCGCCCATACTATTTAAGAATGCCGTTAAGATAGCCCCGATCCCGCCGGCGTAAATATGACCGTATACATGGCCGCCAACTATGGTATATACCGGACATACGTTCAGGCATGATGCACAGCGGACACACTGGTATATTTCTTTAAATTTATCGTCATGTGCGGCTTTGAGGCGTCCGTTATCAAATAGAATGATATGCAGTTCTTTATCTTGCTCAACCCATTTGCCATCTTGCTTCACCATAACCGGAGTTGCTCCTGAGGTCATGGTCATGTAACTGGTCATAAGCTGGCCGGTTGCATTTCGCGGCAAAGTGCGCAGGATGGGAGCAGCGTCTTTTATTGTAGGAATAAGCTTCTCATAGCCAATAATGACAACATGGACGCGCGGCAGGGTAGTGACCAAACGGGCATTGCCTTCGTTGGTTACTAAGCCAATGGCTCCGTTTTCCGCTATGCCGAAATTTGCACCGGATATACCCATATCGGCCTGCAGAAATTCGGTTCGGAGTGCTTTACGGGCTGCCTGGACCATGAAAGGTATATCGGTGGGAATGTCCTGTTTAAGCTCCTTGGAAAAGTAATCTGCAATTTGCTCACGGTTAAGATGAATAGCCGGCATTACCATATGGGACGGCTTATGGCCGGCCAGAGAGATAATCCATTCTCCCAGGTCTGTTTCTTTAACGTGCAGACCGGCTGCCTCCAAATCATGGTTGAGATGAATCTCTTCTGACGCCATGGATTTGGATTTAACAATTCGCTGCACGCCTTTTTCTTTGCAGAGATTGATGAGGTATTCTTTGAGCGCCTTGCCGTCTTTGGCGCGGAATACTTTTGCACCTCGTTTTGCGGCTTCAGACTCAAATTTGTCGGCAAGGCTTTCAATATCGGCGACTGCGCTTATTTTCATTTGTCGGACTTGTTCCCGCAAGGCATCGATATCCGGAACATTTTCGTAAGCTTTGGCTCTGGCTACAGGATAGGCTTCGGCAAAACGGCCTAATGCTCCGCGTAGTATTTCGTCATTTAACTTTTCTTGAATTTCGTTTTTGATATTGCGATTATTAGCCTCCATTATTTGCCACCTCCGTTAACTTCTTCATCAACGGCAATAATGATAAGCCGGCTGGGGCCATGTACGCCGATTGTTAAGACTCGTTCGATATCAGCAGTACGGCTGGGACCGGTTATAAAGCTGATATAACCATGATCATACACCTGGGAGATAACTTCCATGGCTTCTGACACACCCTGCACAACATTACTGCTGCTCATAAACGCAACATGGACAGGCGGCAGCATGGAAACAAGGCGGCTTTCAAAAGCCAAAGCGTCCTGACAGATGCTGCCTGATTCGGCAATGCCAAATTCGACAGCCGAGATGCCAATGTCGGCACTTTCGGCGTGTTCGGCAATATCGGCCTGCTCAGTATACAGGGTAACTCCCAGCTCGGTTAAAGCTGCGTTAATACCTGCGGCCCGCTGCAAGGGGCTGTCGGCAGCGACCACTTTGCGGGCGTTGGTATATTTAACAAGATTAGTGATTACTTCTTTGGCTTCAGCGGCTGTTTTGACACGGAACACTTCGGCTGCAGCGTTTTTAGCTCTGGTTTCGAAGTCAGAGAAAAAATCGGCGCTGCAGGAACAGGCCGCCAATGCCGGCTGCCAGTTCTCACTTACTTTTTTCAACATCGTCACTCCCCTTAATGCAGATGAAATTTAAACGGTATGATGGTCTGACCAGTATATCCTTCGGCAATAAATTCCTAATTCCTCTCGGAATATAACAAAAAACGCAAAATTTACTGAAAAAATTTTGAATTATATAATTTTGATAATCGATGCCGGCTTTGCAGGAATTAGGTTAACTGTATGGAATATTAATACTATTGTAATTGGATAAGTGCAAGGGAATAGGTGCTTCATGCTTAATAGGGAAGCCGGTGTAACACCGGCACGGTCCCGCCACTGTAATGGGGATGCTGCCTAATACGTGCCACTGGGGAATCCGGGAAGGCTTAGGCGGGTGATGATCCAGAGTCAGGAGACCTGCCTGTTCTAACACATACCGTTAGGACCTACGGAAGATAGGCAGGTGTGGGTACAATAATCAGGCAAGTGACATTTTTTGTTTGGTATTATACCCCCTGCTAAAGGGGGTTTTTCTATTGTCTGACAGGCAAATGCGAAAAGGTATCACTACCGGAACTTGTGCGGCTGCCGCTGCTAAGGCGGCCGTTTTAGCCTGGCAGGGTAAAACGGCAACCAAGGTTGAAGTTATTTCGCCACAGGGGACGGTTCTGGTGGCGCCGGTGGCGGAAAGCCGGGCAATTGCCGGTGGCGGTATTGCCTGGATTATTAAAGACGCCGGTGATGATCCGGATATTACCAATGGGGTTAAAATTACTGCTGAGGTTACTATTACCGACGAGCCAGGTGTTGTTATAAAAGCCGGCAGCGGCGTGGGAACTGTAACAAAACCCGGCTTGGCTGTACCGGTAGGTGAGCCGGCGGTCAACCCGGGGCCTCGCCAAATGATAACCAGGGCCGTGTCTGAGTGTCTGCCGGCTGGTAAAGGAGCTATTGTGACTGTTTCTATTCCTGACGGTGAAAAACTGGCCGCCAGAACACTCAATCCCATTCTGGGTATTTCCGGCGGCCTATCCATAATAGGTACAACCGGCATTGTTGAACCTATGTCAGAAGAGGCTTTCAAAAATTCGCTGGTACCGCAGATCAGTGTAGTACAGGCACTTGGGTATCAAGATATTGTATTTGCTCCGGGTAAAATCGGTCAGGATATAGCCATTAACCGTTATGGGTTGCCGGCTGCAGCCGTGGTTCAGACCAGTAATTTTATCGGTCATATGTTAGAGCATGCTGTTAAATATGGTATGCACAGGGTGCTTTTATTTGGACATCTTGGCAAGATCGTCAAAGTATCGGCCGGAATATTTCATACTCATAACCGCATGGCCGATGCCCGTTTAGAAACACTGGCCGCCTATATGGCAGCCTGCGGCGCACCGCAGGCTGCTGTTGCAGAGGTGTTGGGATCAACTACTACTGAGGCGGCCATGCCGATAATTGCCCGTTACAATCTGACAGGTGTGTATAATTTGCTGGCGGAGCGGGCAAGTGAAAGAGCAAAACGCTACGTGTTCGGCGATCTGACTGTAGGAACAGTTATTGTGACTTTGCAGGGAGACATACTGGGGCTTGACCAAACGGCCCGGGAAATTGGAGGCCATTTAGGATGGAATCTAGACATCGAATCGTTATAGTTGGCATTGGTCCCGGTTCGCCGGATTATGTACTGCCTATTGCTAGCCGGACGATTACCGCAGCTAATGTTTTGGTAGGCAGCAAAAGGGCGCTGGACACATTTGCCGCAGAAAGCCAGATTACCAAAATTATTGATAAAGATATTGAAGGTGTGTTGGCTTTTATCAAATGTCAGCTGGCCAGTCAGGATGTAGTAGTCATGGTATCGGGGGATCCGGGATTCTACAGTATGCTGGCGGCTATCAGAAAACAATTTTCTGCAGAATGTATTAGCGTGATTCCGGGAATTAGCTCGGCGCAACTGGCGTTTGCCCGGCTGGCAGAGATTTGGCAGGATGCAGACTTAATCAGCATGCATGGCCGCCAGGCGGACGACGGACTGCTTGATTATCAACCTAACCGCAAGCTGGGGATTCTTACGGATACCCAGCATAATCCTGCCTATATCGCCTGTGCGTTGCGGGAACACGGCTGGCCGGACAATGCTCAGGTCTGGCTGTGTGCCAATTTGTCTTATGACAATGAAAAAGTGATTGCCATGACGCTGGCTGAAGCGGCCGGCATACCCGGCTTTGAACATAGTGTAATGGTGGTGAAAGCATGAGCCATAGATTAGGCATTCCGGACGATCAATTCATCAGGGGCGATATCCCGATGACTAAACAGGAAGTCAGGATATTGACACTGGCAAAAGCCAATATCGGTATTGCTGACACTGTTATTGATATTGGCGCCGGTACTGGTTCTCTTTCGGTAGAAGCCGCTTTACTGGCAAAAGAGGGCAGGGTTATTGCCATTGAACGTGAGCCGGAGGGTGTGGATTTAATAAAAGCCAATGCGGCTAAATTTGCCGCTGACAATCTTACGGCCATTCTGGGAGCAGCGCCAAAGGTGATGGACGGATTACCTCAGGCCGATGTTGTTTTAGTTGGCGGCAGCGGCGGAAAACTCGTGGATATTCTGGCCTGTGCCAATAAGCTGCTGAAAGCAGGCGGCCGTCTGATTGTGACTGCCGTTACGGTTGAAACGTTGTCTGCAACATTAAGCCATATGCAGCAAGTGTCTGAGTTCAGTGTTGAAGCCTGCTGCATACAAGTCACCCGGATTCATCCGGCAGGTTCCAGTCATATGTTTAAAGCACTTAATCCTATATATATTATTGCGTGTACCAAGAGGTAGGCAGGCTGATGAGCAGAGCAGTTCACAGCCTTTAAGGAAGGGAGAAATTTTATGAACGTATATTTTGTAGGAGCCGGTCCTGGCGACCCTGAGCTGATTACTGTTAAAGGCCAGCGCCTGTTAGGGCAAGCCGATATTATCATTTATGCCGGCTCACTGGTAAATCCGGCCCTCTTGTCACTGGCTAAAAACGGTGCTGCCATTTATAACAGTGCCTCCATGACGCTGGATGAAGTGATTGCTGTTATGGAACAAGGCGTTAAGGAAAATAAGCTCGTAGTCCGTTTACATACGGGTGATCCTAGTATCTACGGGGCTATTCAGGAACAAATGGATGCCCTGGCCCCCAAAAATATTACTTTTGAAGTGGTTCCGGGAGTTAGCTCCTTTTTGGCTACCGCTGCGGCGTTAAAACAGGAATATACACTGCCTGATGTATCCCAGACGGTTATTATTACCCGGCTTGAGGGTCGCACGCCTGTCCCCGAGAAGGAAAAGCTGGTTAAACTGGCCAGTCATGAGGCTACCATGTGTATCTTTTTAAGTGTACACATGCTCGATAATGTGGTCAAAGAGCTTGTCGACGGCGGTTATGCTTACGATACACCGGTGGCCATTGTCCAGAAGGCCTCCTGGCCAGATCAAAAAATATTCCGCGGTACTTTGGCTACCATTGCCCAGCTTGCCCGGGAAAACAAAATCGATCGCACGGCCATGATCGTGGTCGGAAGAGTCTTACATACCGATTATGCCTTGTCGCGACTGTATGCCCCTGAGTTCGGACATATGTTCAGAGAAGCGCAGGAGGCTAAGTAAGTTGTGAAGCTGGCAGTCGTTTCTGTTACCCATAAAGGGGCCGAACTGGCTGAGCGGATAGCGCCGCTCTTAGGCCCGGAAGTGGATGTATATGCCAAGATAGGACGCAATCCAGTTAGTTCACAGTTTAGTTACAGCAGCTTAAGCGATCTGGTGGATGAAATATTTACAGGCTACGCCGGTTTGGTTTTTATTATGGCGACAGGCATTGTCGTACGAGTCATTGCGGCCCATGTCAAGGACAAGCGATTTGATCCGGCCGTAGTTGTCATGGATGACGGCGGTCATTATGCCATTAGTCTGTTATCAGGTCATATCGGCGGTGCTAACGATCTGACCCGTTTGGTGAGCGCAGCCGCCGGCGCTACGCCGGTTGTTACCACTGCCACCGATGTTGCCAATTTGCCGGCGGCTGATGTATTGGCAGTTAAGCTTAACCTGACAATTGAGCCGTTCAGTTCCCTGAAGACTATCAATGCGGCTATTGTGAACGGTGACAGAGTAGTGTTTTTTATTGATGGTAATCTGCCGAGGCAGGATCATTATCGCGCTTTGGCAGCCCAGCAGGATATTGTGCTGACAGATATCAGTAAACTTGCCCAAGTGGATCAATACGATGCGGCCGTAGTAATTACTGACAGACAGCTGGATATTCACAAGCCGCATTTATATTTGCGTCCGGATAGTCTGGCGATTGGCCTGGGCTGTCGCCGAGGCACTACGAGCGCTGAGATTCTGTCTGCTATCAGCCAGGCATGCCAGCAAGTCGGTCGCAGTTTTAAAAGTGTTGCCGTTATTGGCAGCACGGTGGTTAAAGAAGACGAAATCGGTTTACTGGCTGCGGCTCAGCAATTAGATGTGCCTGTTGAGTTTTTTAGCAATGAACAGTTGAAACAATGTATTGAAGAGCACGAATTAGGCTTATCCGAGTTTGTTAATGAAAAGATAGGAGTGGGAAATGTATGCGAACCAGCAGCAATTCTGGCGGGTCAGAACAGCAATCTGATATTGCCAAAAACCAAATACCCCAAAGTGACTGTGGCTATCACGCCGGTACAATATCGGTGGTGGGAATAGGTCCGGGCAGTGCCAGTGATATGACCCCGCGGGCCCGAAAAGCCATTGAATGTGCCGAGATAGTTGTAGGTTACGACACCTATTTGGACTTAATCCAGGACTTGCTGTCAGGCAAAGCGACGATCGGCACAGGCATGATGCAGGAGATTGACCGCTGTCAGGCAGCGGTGGAGCAGGCAATGGACGGCAAGCAGGTGGCGGTTATCTCCAGCGGCGATCCCGGAGTGTATGGTATGGCCGGCCTGGTACTTGAACTTGTTTCTAAATATCCGGCAACTGTTCAGCCTAAAGTCAATGTAATTCCCGGTATTAGTGCCGTCAGTGCCGCCGCTGCCATTTTGGGAGCGCCTCTGATGCATGATTTTGCTGTTATCAGCCTGAGCGATTTATTAACTCCCTGGGAAGTTATTGAGAAAAGGATCGAGATGGCCGCTGCCGGGGATTTCGTAATAGCAATTTATAATCCTAAAAGTATCCGCCGGACAAGTCAGATTGAGACGGTGCGCGAAATTACACTGAAACACAGAGGCGCGGATACTCCTGTCGGTATCGTACATCATGCTTCCCGCACCAGGGAGCATATGGCGCTGTCCACTCTTGAGAATTTCACCAACGAACATATTGATATGTTTTCACTGGTCATCATTGGCAACAGTCAAACATACATCGCCGATGGAAAAATGGTAACTCCTCGAGGCTATCGATTATGATTCTAGTGTTGGCCGGAACGCTGGATGGCCGCGAATTAGCTGCCAGTTTAGCCCAAAGCGGTCATCAGGTATTAGTGTCTGTGATCAGCAGTTATGGACGTAGCTTGGCTGAATTGCCGGGAATTACAGTTCACACCGGTGAACTGACCCTGGACGGGATGAAAGACTTGATAACAAACCAACAAATTAACACTGTTGTTGATGCCAGCCATCCGTATGCTGTCAATGTTTCGGCAAACGCTATGGCAGCCTGTGAGGCTAGCCCTATTAAATATATACGCTATGAGCGATCTGAAGTGAAAGTCCCTGAATACGAGCGTTTGTATTTGGCCGGCGATGCCAAAGAAGCGGCAAGAGTTGCTGCCTCATTGGGCAAAGTAGTTTTTCTGACAACAGGCAGCCGTACACTGAAAATATTTAAAAGTGAACCCTTATTGACCCAGTGCCGTCTTATTGCGCGTGTGTTGCCCCAGCCGGATGTCGTGACTGAATGCATTAATCTCGGCTTTTGTCCCGGTGATATTGTCGCCATCCAGGGACCTTTTTCTCATGAACTCAATGTTGCGCTTTTCAAAGAGTTTGGCGCAGAGGTCATAGTAACAAAGAACAGCGGAATGATTGGCGGCGCCGACACTAAAATATCAGCTGCTATGGAAATGGAGCTGCCAATCGTTGTTATTGGCCGTCCGTCTATTGAGTATAAGAATTTGTGCCAAACACAGGCTGAAGTGTTGGCTATGCTGTAGTAAGAAGAATACATCTGGAGGTGCAAAATGGAGTATATAAAAGACCCGATGGCTATTGAGACGCGCAGCATGGAGATTATAGCACCGCACTTAGCCAAATTTAATCTGGATGAACAGGAAGTTAAGGTCTATTCCCGCATAATTCATGCCGCCGGCGACCCTGATTATGCAAATATAATAAAAATTCATCCGGAGGCAATAGCTGCCGGTCTGAATGCGTTCAAACAAGGCTGTAATATTTTCTGTGATGTGGAAATGGTGCGAACCGGCATTAATAAACGCCGTCTGGCGGAATTCGGCGGTCAGGCCTATTGTTTGGTTGCCGATGAAACTGTGGCTCAGGAAGCCAAGGCAGCCGGTATAACCCGCTCTATGGCGGCTATGCGGAAATTCGGCGAGCAGCTTACTGGCGCTATTGTGGCCATTGGCAATGCGCCTACCGCTTTGTTTGAAGTCTTACATATGATTAAAGAAGAAAGAATCAAACCGGCTTTAATTATTGGCGTACCTGTCGGTTTTGTCGGCGCTGCCGAGTCGAAGGATTTACTTCACGCGACCTCGCCGGTACCCTATATTACTGTACTGGGGAACAAGGGCGGCAGTCCTATTGCTGCGGCGTCAGTCAATGCCATTATGTATATGTTAGGCCGCTAATAACGGATTTTGGCTGATAACAGACGCGGTATTAATACTGGGAGGGTTACTTACTATGGGGCAAGTGAATACACCACGGGTAATAATAGCCGGAGTGAGCAGCGGTGCTGGCAAAACAACTATTGTCACCGGCCTAATTGCTGCCTTGGCAGGGCGTGGTCTAAAAGTGCAATCCTATAAAGTTGGCCCTGACTACATTGACCCTGGTTTTCACCGGCTGGCCAGCGGCAAAAACGCGCATAACCTGGATACCTGGCTGGTGCCGCCGGCAGTATTGACGGAAATTTTTGCCGTCACGGCTGACGGTAATGATATTGCCATTATTGAAGGTGTTATGGGGCTGTATGATGGCGGGCGTTCGGGGGTTAGCAGTACGGCTGCTGTGGCCAAAATGCTGAAAGCGCCGGTTGTGCTTGTTATTGACGCCAAATCGATGGGGGAAAGTGCGGCGGCCATTGCCCTGGGCTTTAAAATGTATGATCCGGAAGTGAACCTAGCGGGTGTCCTTATTAACAGACTCGGTTCGGAAAGCCACCGGCTGATGGTCTGTGAGGCTATGGCGAAAGTCGGTATACCAGTTGTCGGTACGGTTTTTCGCAATAACGAGCTGGTTATGCCGGAACGGCATCTGGGCCTGACACCGGTAACTGAGCAGGATGCAGCAGCCACTGTGGCTGAAATAGGGCGTCAAGTGAGCCGGCAAGTTTCTATTGATCAGCTGCTGTCACTGGCCAGAACGGCCGAGCCGCTAACCAGGCCTTGTAGTGGCGGTACACAGAACTGTCAGGGCAAGGTCCGGATTGGGGTAGCGCAGGATGACGTGTTTACTTTTTATTATCCATCCAGTCTGGAGGTTCTGGGAGAGTTTGGTGCTGAGCTGATTCCTTTCAGTCCGCTCAAAGACAGCCATTTGCCTGCGGTGGATGGAATTGTGCTTGGTGGCGGTTTTCCGGAAATGTTTGTTAAGGAACTATCTGATAATGTCTCGATGCGCAACAGCGTATTACGGGCCGCAGGGAGCGGCATGCCTGTTTACGCAGAATGCGGCGGTTTGATGTACCTTTCGCGGCAAATTATAGACTTTGACGGTCAGGCCTACGACATGGCCGGAGCTATCCCTGCTGTGTGCCAAATGCAGTCCAAGCTTGAAACCGTAGGTTATGTCGAAACAACCGCACTCTATGACAATGTATTATGTGCAGGCGGCGAAACACTCCGTGGGCATGAATTCCATTTTTCCCGTATGTTTCCTGACGCAAATGAAGCTGAGTTTCCCTGGGCTTTTATGTTCAAGAAAATGCGGACTGGCGCCGAGTACAGGGGCGGGTATGCAGCCGGTAATGTATTGGCTTCTTATCTCCATATGCATTTTGCCGGCAACAGGCAGGCGGCAGGACGTTTTGTAGAACATTGTTTGCAATATAAACGTTCGCTGAGTCAGGGAGGAAAATAATATGGCGGGTAAGATTGTTCTTGTTACCGGCGGCGCGCGCAGTGGCAAAAGTACATTTGCCGAACGCTATGCAGCCCAGGGAGGCCGCAAAGTGGCCTATATTGCCACTGCTCAAATCTATGATGCCGAAATGCGGGAACGGGTGAATATTCATCAAGGCCGCCGCCCGGCAAGCTGGCCGACTTTTGAGGCTCCCTATATGGCCGAAGAGGCTATGGTGCAGGCTGTTAAGGGAGCGGACGCCGTATTATTTGACTGCCTGACTCTTTACACCAGTAATCTAATGCTGGCGCCGGCTGCGCCAACTGACCGGGAAGAACGCCGACAAGCTGTGCTGGCAGTAATTGATAGGCTGCTGATAAGCGCCAGGCAGGAAAAAAGCGATGTCATCTTTGTTACCAATGAAGTTGGTTTAGGTATTGTGCCTGATAACGCACTGGCACGGGAATACCGTGACGTAGCGGGCCTTGTCAACCAGAAAGTTGCCGGTTGCGCCGATGAAGTATACTTAGTGGTTTGTGGTCTGGCTGTCGAATTAAAAAAAATAGCTGTCAGTCTGGGGAAGGGTGATCTTAATGGCTAAGGCAATTATGCTACAGGGAACAAGCTCCCATGTAGGCAAAAGTATTTTAACCACGGCCTTGTGCCGGATCTTTAAACAGGACGGAATGAAGGTTACACCCTTCAAAGCGCAAAATATGGCCTTGAATTCTTATGTAACCAAAACAGGCGGGGAAATGGGACGGGCCCAGGTTGCTCAAGCTGAAGCAGCCGGTTTGGACCCGGCTGTGGAAATGAATCCGGTCTTATTAAAGCCTACCGGCAATTCCTGCTCGCAAGTCATTGTCATGGGCAAAGCGGTTGGCAATATGTCGGCCAAAGAATATCATGCCGGCTACAGTCTTAAGGCGTTAGGCGTTGTTACTGAATGTATCCAAAAGCTGCATAAGGATTTTGACG
Source organism: Sporomusa aerivorans (assembly GCF_041428895.1). Lineage (NCBI taxonomy): Bacteria > Bacillati > Bacillota > Negativicutes > Selenomonadales > Sporomusaceae > Sporomusa > Sporomusa aerivorans. The sequence continues at coordinate 4,008,051 of NZ_CP156926.1, read as the reverse complement.
TGATCGTAATTGAAGGCGCTGGCAGTCCGGCTGAAGTGAATCTCAAAGATAACGACATTGTAAATATGCGAATTGCAAAATTGACGCCATCGCCGGTGCTCTTAATCGCCGATATTGACAGAGGGGGAGCGCTGGCCTCTGTAGTCGGCACCTTAGAACTTCTGGAACCGGCAGAGCGTGACCTGGTAAAAGGTATTATCATAAATAAATTCCGGGGCGATATAAGCTTGTTACAGCCTGCGCTTGAGTTCCTTGAGAAAAAAACCGGTAAGCCGGTCGTAGGTGTTATTCCCCATCTTGACCGGCTGGGTATCGACGATGAGGATTCGGTATCGCTGGAAGATAAGCAGCACTTGGCCAAGGCGGGTGAACTCGATATTGTTGTCCTGCGTCTTCCGAAGATATCTAATTTTACCGACTTTGATGCCTTAGCTAACGAAAGTGACGTCCGGGTCAGATATGTGCGTCAGGGAGAGGCTATTGGCAAGCCTGACTTGATCATCTTACCGGGCAGCAAGAATACTACTGAGGATTTGTTATATCTTAGGCAGAACGGGTATGAGGCCGAACTCATTAAGTTGGCTAAAAGCGGTACACCGGTTGTAGGCATCTGTGGCGGTTATCAGATGCTGGGACGGGAGGTACAAGATCCTGATCATACTGAATCCGATCTGGACAAAGTGATGGGCTTGGGACTTATTGACAGTATCACAATTTTTGAGGCGGATAAAGTTACCCATCAAGTTAAAGCCATGGCCAATAACCATAACTTTTTAAGCATTAACTATAGCGGTGAAAACCTGACCGGTTATGAAATTCATATGGGCCGTACTCAGTTTTTATCTTCTGTTGATCCGGCTTTTACCATTACCACCCGTTCAGGCCAACAGATGCATATGCCTGATGGCGCTGTTTCGGCAGACGGTCTGGTAATGGGGACATATATGCACGGCATCTTTGACAATGATGTTTATCGCCGGAAAGTGCTTGATGCGTTGCGTGTACGTAAGGGCTTAGCCCCGCTTGGCGCTGTTTCTGACACGCAGGCGCTAAAAGACGCTGCGTATAACCGTTTGGCTGATGTGGTTAGAAAAAGTATGGATATGGACTTAGTGTACCGGATTATGAATGAATCTGTGGGTAAGTAGTATGGAACACTATCTGGCTTTAGGCGCGGTGATTATTGACCGCCTGGTGGGCGATCCGCGTACAGCGTTGCATCCGGTAGTGATGATCGGGAATTGTATTGCCTGGCTGGAGCGGCATTTACTTAATACTGGTCATACGCCCGGCCGGAAAAAATTGGCCGGTGCAGTGCTGGTAGCCGGAGTTCTGGCAACTGTGTACGGAGTGACCTGGCTAATAATGGCTGCACTGAATAATATTCATTCCTGGGCAGGTTATATTGGCGGCGCCGTATTATTATCCTTTGCCATATCTCCGCGCAGTCTGGCCGAAGCCGGCCGGGAGATAGCAGGTTTTCTTGCGGCAGGCGACATGAACCAGGCTAGATATAAGGTGGGCTGGATAGTAGGGCGGGATACTGCCAGCCTGGATACGGCGGAGGTTACCAGGGCTACTGTCGAAACTATCGCTGAAAACATTGTTGACGGTATTATTTCACCGTTATTTTATGCTATAATCGGTGGTATACCGCTGGCTTGTCTCTACCGGGCAGTAAATACCCTGGATTCGATGGTCGGCTATAAAAACGAGAAATACCGGGATTTCGGTATGGTTGCCGCCCGGGTTGACGACATATTCAATTTCATTCCGGCGCGGATTACCGGCTTATTAATTATTTTGGCTGCAGTATTGCTGCAAAAAGATGCTGTCGGGGCCTGGCAAGCTATTAAACGGGATGCAGCTAAACATCCCAGTCCTAATAGTGGTTTTTCTGAGGCAGGAGTTGCCGGCGCTTTAGGTATTAGGCTGGGCGGCCTGAACTATTATGGTGGCGTAGCTTCCCTGCGAGCTTATATGGGAGAAGCCAAGTACATACTTCAACCTGTGCATATAGAGCAAACCATTCAAATCATGTATATAGCAACCATACTGTTCATTGCGGCGGCTTTTGCATGCAAATGGCTGCTTTCTTAATCCTGATAGCAAGCGCCCGGATAAGGGCTTAAACTTTCGCCCAAGGCTTGGCGGCTGAGGCCGTATTTGCTTTATAATTGACGGTAGTATAAGTTGGAGGCATTGAAGTTTTGAAAGATTTTTTTACTGGATTGCAATTTCTTACCCGTATCCGCGTCGTACGGCAAACAGATTGGTCGCCGGATAGCTTTGGCCGCAGTGTAAAGTATTTTACCCTGATAGGTGGCATTATCGGCTTGGTGTTGGCCGGACTTAATTATTTGTTGAGTCAGTTTTTACCGACCCATGTACTGGCGGCCATTCTCATTTTAGCTGAGATTTTACTTACCGGCGGCCTGCACTGCGATGGCTTTATGGATACGGCAGATGGTGTTTTTTCCGGTAGGTCGCGGGAACGGATGCTGGAGATCATGAAGGACAGCCGGGTGGGAGCAAACGGAGTAGTGGCATTTGGTATGCTAATTCTTTTGAAATACTCCCTGATCATTGATATGACCCCCACGCTTTTGACTACCGCTCTCTTGATTATGCCAGTAGCTGGCCGGATGGCTATGGTAGCCAGCATCACTTTGTTTCCTTATGCACGGCCTGACGGTATGGGTAAGGCTTTTGCCCAATATGCCGGTAAAGCTACTTTGTTTATTACTGCACTAATGGCACTCTTAATTATCGTTCCTTTTGGCCTGCAGGCATCGGTTTGCGCCGGTGTGGCCGTTCTGGCCGGAGTTGTGTCCGCCCGTTATTTCGCCAGTGTTCTGGGGGGATTGACCGGTGATACATATGGTGCTGTAACCGAGCTAACCGAATTGATGGCTTTGCTCGTTTTTGTCGTTTAGGCGGAATATAGGAAATCCAATGAAGATTTTCTCAATGACAGGCAGTGAGTAATGCTCCGCCGTTAGCGCTTAGCCAACGCTCTTGCTGACTGTCGGCCTGTAAATCTTTATTGGATACTTTTATATAGATTCATTTACTGAAAGGCAGACATATCCTATGACGATTAAAGTGAAAGCGCCAGGCTCATGCGGCGAATTGGTTCAGGGTACAATAAACGGAGTAAACTTTCTGATTACCTGCCCGGTGGATTGGTATTCGGAAGTTTCGGTTGTGGCCGGCGGCAGTATGGACAATGCTGAACCCAAGACTGCCGCAGCGGTTGCCAGAACTTTTGCCTACCTTAATACCATGGGAACTTTTGGCTTAACTGTAGACTCGGATTTGCCTGTGGGCAAAGGAATGGCATCCAGCAGTGCGGACATTAGCGCCGCCTGTCAAGCTGCAGCTTTGGCAATGACAGGTAAAGAATTATCCTGTGATGAAATTGCTGATATTGCATTAAGCATTGAACCAACAGATGGGATATTTTATCCTGGTATCATTATGTTTGACCATGTACAGGGTAAAATCCGCCGGATAATGGGAACTCCTCCGCCTATTCGTATTGCCGTGTTTGATGCCGGGGGCGAGGTGGATACGCTGGTCTTTAATGGCCGGGCTGATCTGGCAAGCTTAAATGAGGCCAAGGAACAGCAGGTCGGGGTGGCTGTCGAATTAGTCGCTCAAGGTCTTAAAAACGGTGATGCTAGGCTTATTGGCCAAGGTGCGACCATCAGTGCTGTCGCTAATCAAGCAATATTATATAAGCCATGTCTCGAACATATAATAAACATCAGCCGGGATTTTGGGGCCGTCGGCGTTTGCGCGGCGCATAGCGGCACCGTGTTGGGCGTTATGTTTGATGACGCAGATCTAACCGGACTTGAGGCTTGTATTAAAGAAGTCAACCGGGCTTGTCCGGAAGTTATCTATTTAAGAACATGCCGTTTAATCGCCGGCGGACTTATCATTACAGGAGATGATGGCAGTGGGCGCTGATTACCAGGCCGTTAGCTTTGTTCATGGCGGCAATGTGCATGCCTGGGCACGTGAACGCGGCGGCGCGCTTAGCGATTTACTTGATTATAGTGCCAATATCAACCCGCTAGGGTTGGCTGACAGTGTGCGGGCAGCGATCAATCAAACAGTCGATCAAGTAATTCACTATCCCGACGTTGAAGCAACTATGCTCAAAGCCGCAATTAGCAGTTACTATCAAGTGGAACCTGATCAGATTACCGCCGGGAATGGTGCCGTCGAGTTACTTTATGTATTGACTCATATAATAAAGCCCAAACGGGTGCTGATCCCTGCGCCTGCCTTTAGTGAATATGAGCGGGCGGCACGGGCGGGCGGCGCCGCGGTTGAATACTTTTATCTGGCACCGGACGAGAATTTTATAGTTGATGTAAATTTACTATGTAATTTCCTGCCTGGGATAGACATGGTATTTATCGGCAATCCCAATAATCCGACTGGTACCTTGTTGAAAGCCGGGCAGCTTGAATATCTGCTGCAAGCAGCCAAGCAGGCGAAAGTCTGGGTTGTAGTTGATGAATCCTTTATGGATTTTTTAACCGAAGACAGTGAGTATACTTGCAGGCCTTTACTTAAAAACTATGATAATCTGATAATAATTCATTCACTGACCAAGTTTTATGCGATTCCCGGCCTTAGACTTGGATTTGCTCTAACCCATCCCGCTTTAGCAGTTAGACTTCATGCTGCAAAAGATCCCTGGAATGTTAACTCTTTAGCGCAAGCCGCCGGGGTAGCTGCCCTGGCGGATAGCGAGTACCAATTAAAGAGCCGCCAAGTCGTACGGCAGGAAAAAGAACAACTTTACGCAGAATTGAAAAAATTATCTGGACTAAAGCCACTACAGCCTTCTGTCAATTATATTTTAATCGATGTAAGTCTTTGGGGGCGCACGGCGACAGAGTTACGCAATGAAATGGCTAAAAAAGATGTTTTAATCCGTGATTGTGGTAATTATCCAGGTTTGTCTCCCTATTTTATCCGTGTAGCTGTTAAACTGGCTGAACAAAATATAATTCTGCTTGACCGTCTAAAGCAGGTACTGAGGTGAATATCCATGACCAGACTAATCATAGTACGACACGGCCAGACGCTGTGGAACTTAGAACGAAAGTATCAGGGGCATAGTGATATTGCTTTGACTGAAAAGGGTCTTCAGCAGGCTGAGGCGGTAGCAGCACGCTTAGCCGCAGAATCTATCGAGGCTGTTTATGCAAGCGATTTATCGCGTGCTTATAAGACCGCCGAGTGTATAGCCGTAAAACATAATCTTAAGGTAAATGTTGTTCCTGAATTAAGGGAAATACGATTTGGCGAGTGGGAAGGCCTTACCTACGAAGAAATTACTGTCCGGTGGCCGGGGCTTTTGGGCAAGCTATGGTCAACACCGGACGAGATCGAAATACCAGGCGGCGAAACGTTTCGCCAGCTCAAAGAGCGGGCCTATGACGCTGTCAACAGGATTGTAGCGGCTCATCCGGAACAAACAGTTGCAGTGGTGGCTCACGGTGGTACGATCGGTACAATTATTTGCGCCATGCTTAATATTCATCTTAACCATGTGTGGAGTATCAGGCAGGATAACACGGCGGTAAATATTGTTGATTATTATGAGGGACGTCCGACAATTTGTCTTTTGAACTGCATTCGCCATTTACCGCAATAGGCTATATCCCAATAGCTTTGTTTAAGTCAACCCACTTATGGCTTTACATTGTCAAGATTCTCACTGTATTACTGCGAAGAAGCGGCTTATTAGCCAAAAAACCCATCTTTTTGACAAATTTTCAGCCTTGAGGAAAATGACAGCCGCATGATATGATACATATTGTTGATAGGGAAATGATGCCTGAGGTGCTCGACACCCTCTTATATGTTCAACCGACTCATTTACCTGGGGAGTTTGATGGTATGCGGCTGCCAGGCCTCCGTGGAGTGGAAGGCAAAAGCATAAATACAAAACGCCCACCTGCTGAGAAGCGGGTATGAACATACAAGAGAACGGTACCATGGGCTTACATAGTGCTTTCTGTTCAATACTCTTCTGTTTAGAAGAGTATTTTTTACTGGATAACCCGGTATAATACACAGGATAAGAATAAAGTGATTGCAAATTTTTACTGTCAGTTTCATATCCTGAGTTCTTCACAAGAAAAAAAGCCCTAGGTATGTAGGGCTGAAAAGAAGAATATCCGTTAATAAAATTATACTCTGAATATTATAAATTTTTCAATATTTATTTAATAAGGCAACTTAGAAAGATAAAAATCATATAGATTACATTTTATTTGTTAATTACCAATTTTGCCAAAGTATATCAGCTATGTTATAATTAAAATAATTCTATTTAAGAGAGGGATACACCTTGAAAAAAGCGGTTATTGAGATGGATAAAGGTAAAGTGGTAATTGAGTTATTCGAAAAAGATGCACCTAAGACGGTGGCGAATTTTGAAAAGCTGATTTCTGAAGGCTTCTATGACGGATTGTCATTTCACCGGGTAATTAAAGGCTTTGTTGCACAGGGAGGCTGCCCCCAGGGAAACGGAACCGGCGGCCCGGGATATACTATCCCCTGTGAGACCAAAGGCAATCCGAATAAACATGAGCGTGGATCATTATCTATGGCTCACCGTGGTCCTAATACCGGCGGCAGTCAATTCTTTATTGTATATGAGCCCCAGCCTCATTTGGACGGTGTACATACTGTATTCGGCAAAGTTATCGAGGGTATGGATGTTGTTGACCAAATTGGTCAAGGCGACATTATGAATAAAGTCACAACAACTGAGGAATGATTTAAGGGTTGATACCGTAAAATAACGGTAAGGGGGATGCTCATGGATCCTGTCGAAACTATGCTCGCATTGAAAAACTGGGCTGTTGTCGGGGCTACTGATAATACGGAAAAGTTTGGTTATAAGATATTTAAGGCGTTAAAGGCAGCCGGCTATAATGTTTATCCGATAAATCCGGGTATTAATGAAATAATTGGTGAAAAGTGCTATCCTTCGCTTAAAGATTTACCAATGGTGCCAGAGGTGGTCAATGTGGTTGTGCCGCCTAAGGTGGGTGAACAAATCATGAATAATTGTGCAGAAATTGGCATAAAAAATGTCTGGCTGCAGCCGGGGGCTAATGCCAGCAGTGTGGTCGAGCTTGCCAAAAATCTTGGTCTTAGTGTGGTTGATCAGCACTGTGTATTAGTCGAACTGCGCAACCACAAATAGGATAGGTATTTGCTCATTTTAGTTAAGAAGGGGGACTGTCTGATGGCAACTGTAGTCAATGCTAACGAAAATAATTTCCAGGAGGAAGTGCTTGATGCTGCTACGCCGGTGCTTGTAGACTTTTGGGCGCCGTGGTGCGGTTACTGCACTAGGTTGGCGCCGATCATGGATGAATTGGCACAGGAAATGGGAGATAAGATTAAGGTTGCAAAACTCAACGTAGACGAAAACCGTTCGCTAGCGCAAAAGTATGGAGTCATGAGTTTGCCAACGATGATTGTCTTCAAAGACGGTGAGCAGCAAGAAAAACTAACAGGTTATATGCCTAAGGCAAACATTGCAGCGAAACTTGAAAGAGTGTTTTAATTTTATCCCGGCCCAATGGGTCGGGATTTTTTATCCTGATAGAAAGTATAACTTTCGCCTGGATAAGGGCAACATCGGCTTTTGCTTTCGCCAAAGGCTCGGCGCAAGCCGTGTTTTCTTTATACTGAAAAAAGTATAATTTAATTCGATATAAGGGCAATCATGGTCTTCACTTTCGTCAGAGGTTAAGCGCAAACCGTGGTTTCTTTATTTTTGTCTGTAAGCGCATATCCACGCTTGCCCTGGCATAGGAAATACAGTAGTATTTCTGAAACAAGCGAGGTTTGCGGCAATGAAAGAAAGACCGATTAAAGTAGTATTAGTGGGTTCGCCTAATGTCGGTAAGAGCGCAATATTTAACTATCTGACAGGCAGTTATGTAGCTGTATCAAATTATCCGGGAACTACGGTTGACATCTCGACCGGTTTTTTTGGAAACGGTAATCGCCGCTTTGAAATCATAGATACACCAGGAATATATTCATTAATTCCGCTGACCGAGGAAGAAAAAGTCACCCGAATGTTTTTGACCTCTGCGGTTCCGGATGTGGTTGTTCATGTTGTAGATACAAAGAATATCCGGCGTATGCTAATAGTGACCCTGCAACTGCTAGAAGCCGGACTGCCCGTGATTCTCACTCTGAATATTATGGATGAGGCCCGTGATATGGGTATGCTGATTGATATAGAACTTTTGGAAAAACTGCTGGCAATTCCGGTTGTTGCGACTTCGATTTTCCACAAGAGCAGTCTGGCGAGCCTGAAAAGATCAATTTGTAATTATCGGCCGGGAAGACCAATCGTACTTCAATATGACGAGAAGCTAGAGCAGGCAATTGACCTAATAGCGGGTAATTTTTCTCTTGACTATGGCCTGAGTAAGCGTATGGCAGTCTTATTATTATTACAAGGGGATCCTATAACGGTATTTGCGGCTCAACAGGAAAAAAACTGGCCAGCCATCGCGGACAGTCTTAAGCAGCTTTCCGATAAGACACAAAGAAATTTGGAAGCTGCGGTTGCGCTAAATCGCCAGGTTATAGTCGATAGAATACTTTCTAAGGTAATACGGTATGCAAACTGTAAGCCCCATTCCAAACAGAAACTGGCGGAATGGTTGGGGAAACTTACAAGACAGGCAATAACCGGAATTCCGATTTTATGTTTAGTACTGTATTTTGGTTTATACCAATTTGTAGGAAGATTCGGTGCAGGCTACCTTGTCGATTATCTTAACAACAGTGTGTTTGTACCCGTAATCAATCCAGTGGTGGAACAGCTTGTCAACACTTCTGTTCCCTGGGAGTGGGCGAAATCGCTCTTAGTAGGTGAATATGGCGTTTTCACAATGGGATTTCGTTATGCCATGGCTATTGTTTTACCTATTGTCGGGACTTTCTTTCTGGCTTTCGCTGTACTGGAGGATAGTGGTTATCTGCCGCGCCTGGCCATGCTTGTGGATAATGTGTTCCGCTATTTTGGACTAAACGGCCGGGCTGTTATTCCAATTACACTTGGCTTGGGGTGTGGTACCATGGCGGTAATGGTAACCCGTACCCTCGAAAGTAAACGTGAGAGATTATTAGCTACATTCTTGCTAGCGTTAACAATTCCGTGCTCAGCTCAGTTGGGAGTGGTACTGGCACTTTTGTCGCAGCATCCAATTGCCGTTATTGTTTGGAGTATCTATATGCTGATAATATTCGTTAGTGTTGGGTGGTTAAGCGCAAAATTAGTACCAGGGAGCCGGAGCTCATTTTATATGGAAATACCACCGCTTAGAGTACCGCTTATTAGTAATGTTATTAAAAAGGCATATACGAGGATGTCGTGGTATTTTATGGAGATTTTACCCGTTTTTATTGTAACGAGTCTTGTTCTATGGGCCGGACAGTTAAGCGGCGCGCTGACGACAATGATTTCATGGCTTGAGCCGGCTATGCTGTTGATCGGATTGCCGCCGGAAATGGCTCAGGTTTTTTTATTGGGTTTTTTTCGCCGGGATTATGGTGCAGCCGGGCTTTATGATCTAGTAGCAGCCGGGAAATTAACAGAGATTCAACTAATTGTGGCGGCGGTAGCCATCACCTTGTTTGTTCCCTGTGTAGCTCAATTCGCAGTGATGATTAAAGAACGGGGAATATATATTACCACTGCAATGATTGGGCTGATAATTGGCATTGCTTTTGCTTCAGCCGGGTTAGTGCATCAAATCTTAATGTTATTTTTATAATTTAGGAGGGACCATGAGAGAACAGCCTGTCACTGTCCTCAAAGCAGGTGATAAAGCAAGAGTTGTTGCCATAGCCGGGCAAGACGCCGGTTATATACGGAAATTAACGGTATTTGGCCTGTTGCCTGGGGCCGATATTGAGGTCATGCAGACCTTTCCGGCATATGTACTCAGTATTGGCAATACTCAATTGGCACTTGACAGGGAAATCGCAACCGGTATTATTGTTGTAAAGTGCCAGCAAGACAAAAAAAAATAAAACAGGGCTATGTGGCCCTGTTTTCTGTAATTATGCACTTACTGCTTTGTTCAGGTCGGCCACCAGAGCGGCTATGTCAATACCGTGAGCGGCAGCGCCTTGCTCGATATTCTCAAAGCGGGCAGCAGCGCAACCCAGGCAACCCATGCCATAGTTGCGGAATACTTGAACTGTCTGGGGATATTGTTGGACAACATCAACGATGCTCATTTCCTTAGTGATAGTCATTTAATTCAGCCTCCTTTAGTTCAATATTGGAATATGCTGGTAAGCTAATTAATTATATCATACTTGACTAATACTTGCCATGACTTTATTATGAAATTAGAGAATGCCATGCAATGCTAATATTATCGCCTGCTTTCCACTTTTTATGTGCTCTCTATTAATGCAAATTTAAGCAGCATCAGGAGATTATATGGGAAAAATTGCTTTTTCGGTTGGGACAGTTTGTTTTAGTTGGTTTGGTTTGATTTTGGCAAGTTCCATTCTTGTAGCCTGTATCGTAAACTGGTATCATGTGCGTAGATATGATGAAAAAATAGATACGCTATTAAATCTAACATTGTTGAGCATCCCTATGGGTATTTTTTTTGCAAGAGTTTACTACGTTGCAGTAAACTGGAATCTTTATACTGACAACCCAAGTGAGATTTTACAAATATGGCATGGCGGATTAGCTATTCATGGCGCGTTTATCGGCATTATCATGACAATATGGATTTATTCACGGATTAATAAAATTTCTTTTTGGCGATGGGCTGATATTGTTACGCCGGGACTTGTATTAGGTCAGGCAATTGGTCAGTGGGGGAATTTTATTAACCAGGATGCCTTCGGTTATCCGACCGAAGCTCCCTGGGGAATATATATTGATTATTGGTACCGGCCCCCGGGTTATGAGCAGTTTGATTTTTTTCACCCAACCTTTTTATATGAATCAGGCTGGAGCTTGCTGATATTTTTTATAATTATTATGACAAGCTGGATCATAGGGAAAAGAAAGAACAAGCCGGTATCAGGCGGTTTGTTTTTACTATATATAATTTTATATTCAGCCGGACGTCTGGTCATTGAAGGACTCAGGCTGGATAGCGAGATGCTAGGCATTTGGCGGCTGGCACAGGTTGTTAGTACGATAACCATTTTTTTGAGTGCAATGATTTGGTGCTGGCGTATTAAAAGCTTGCAGAAATTATAAAAACTGGCCGTAGGGCCGGAGATACTGGGGGAGATGCAGTGGTTCGCCTAAGTCGGCGCCAGGGATATCTTATTGTTCTTGGTCTTATTTTTTTGTTTTTATTAGCTTCCTCGACGGTCAGTACAACCGCCGTAATTGCTGGACACAACAGCAACCGGCCGGCAAGTGTATCCCTTGCCGACGTTCCTGTATTAAATTATCATAAAGTGGATGCGCTGCATCATGCATTGTCAATACCGTCCGAGGAATTTGAAGAGCAAATGGCATATCTGTCCAGAAACGGTTTTACGACCATAACCCCGGACGCGCTTATGGCTTATTTGAATCATGGCAAAGCACTGCCTGAGAAACCTATTCTAATTACGTTTGACGATGGATATCTCGATAATTTTACCAATGCGTACCCTATCATGAAAAAATACGGCTTTACTGCTACAATATTTCTTGTAACAAGCCTGGTTGGACATGATGAACGGTTTATGACCTGGGATCAGGTACGGATGATGCAGCAGGACGGTTTTGTTTTTGGATCGCACACGGTTTCTCATACTCCGCTAACTAAGCTTTCCCGTGAACAGGCAATGGATGAGCTGGTAAACTCCCGCAAGGAAATTGAGCAGCAGTTGGGGAGCAAACCGAAATATTTCGCCTATCCTACGGGTGCCTATAACCTGCCGGTGGAAGAGCTGGTGAAACAAGCCGGCTACCGGGCGGCATTTACCATCCGTTACGGTCAGGCAGGAACAGAAAGCAATCCGTATGCCTTGGAGCGTATTCCCATATTTAAGGGGCAGCAAACCTTCCGGAGTTTTTTTGTCAGACTTAATGCTGCCCCGGTATTAGAACGGTTTGGCCTTATTAGGAACTAGTCTAAAAATGTAGGACTAAAGTCTCCATTTATTGGATTTTTTTATAATCTTGCTGATTTCAGGCAGGATTTTTTTTTTTTGCCCAGAATAGACTAAAAAGTGGTATAAAGTGGTGTAAAGTGGTTTAAATTTTCCTGGCGGTGGTGATGACAGCCGTGTTCATGGGTGAATATCTGCATTCCATTGATAATAAAGGACGGCTGATTCTGCCAGCAAAATTTCGTGAAGAGCTGGGAGAACGATTTATTGCCACAAAAGGACTGGATAATTGTTTGTTTGTATATACCTGTGCTGAGTGGGCTATCCTAGAAGAAAAATTGAAAAAGCTGCCGCTGGCAAAGCCGGAGGCAAGGGCTTTTGTCAGGTTCTTTTTTTCCGGGGCAGCAGAACTTGAGTGCGACAAACAAGGCAGGGTACTATTACCTCCTAACCTCAGGGAACACGCCCGCCTGGACAAGGATGTAGTCGTTATTGGCGTATCAACCCGTATTGAAATTTGGGATAAAACAGCCTGGGAGGATTACAACTGTCAAATAAGCCCTACAGTTGCTGAAATCGCTGAAACTCTGGCGGATTTAGGCATTTAAATATAATTGAAGCGAGTGGTCATAAGTGGTAGAACTTAAATTTGAACATGCCAGTGTGCTGTTGGAAAAAAGTGTGGCAGGAGTGCTGTCTAACCAGGAAGGTATCTATGTAGACTGTACTCTGGGCGGCGGTGGTCATTCAGCCTGTTTAGCCGAGCGGTTAGCGCCGGCTGGTTGGATAATTGGCATTGATCAGGACCCCGCGGCTATAGCGGCGGGGAAACAACGGTTGTCAGCCGCCTCTTGCCGGGTCAGTATAGTTCAGGATAATTTCCGCAACCTGGGAGCGGTGCTGGATAGTTTAGGCCTAGAGTTGGTTGATGGAGTTTTGTTTGACTTAGGAGTATCTTCGCATCAGCTTGATGTTACTGATAGAGGCTTTTCTTATATGCAGGATGCACCGCTCGATATGCGCATGAATCCAGATGAAGCATTCTCGGCTTATGATGTTGTCAATACCTACAGTGAAAGACGGCTGGCAGACATTATTGCTGATTATGGTGAAGAACGCTGGGCCAAACGGATAGCGAAATTTATTGTTGAGCAAAGAGCCGGTAGTCCGGTTAAAACTACCAGCCAACTAGTGCAGATTATAAAGAAAGCCATTCCGGCGGGAGCGCGGCGGGATGGTCCTCATCCAGCCAAACGAACCTTTCAGGCCATTAGAATTGAAGTAAATAACGAACTGGGAATTTTACGTGATACTTTTACCACCGCAATAGACAGGCTGAAACCGGGAGGGCGTATTGGTATAATAACCTTTCATTCGCTCGAGGATCGAATTGCCAAACAAACCTTTCAAGAGCTGGCAAAAGCCTGTGTATGTCCACCACAGTTGCCGGTATGTGTTTGCAATACCAAGCCCAAAGTTAAGGTACTGGGAAAACCGATATTGCCGTCTGCTGAAGAACTTGAACAGAATCCGCGAGCACGTAGTGCCAAGCTGAGGCTAGCAGAAAAGTTGTAAGTGCCAAATTGTTCTAAATAGTGGGGAGGAACAATAAAAATGTTAGTACATAAAAAACAAGAAATGCTTGTTTATGAACAAGAAGCCGCTTCGCCTGCGCCTAAGATTGTGCGAAAAGCAGACAAACGTTTGCGTATTAAGTGTCTGATATTAGTGGTGATTGCTGCTGCAATGGCTATTGTTACCACAATTCAAAGTGCTGCCATTGTTCAAGCTGGTTATGATTTGGTTACAATTAAAAGTAAAGTTGCCAAAGTCGAAAAAGAGAATGAACTATTGCGACTGGATATTGCCAAACTCAAATCTCCCCAGCGTATTGAAGAATATGCAACCAAAGAATTAGGAATGATCGTTCCTAAAAATGCTTACTACGCATCATCAGCAACAACTGCAAGCACTCAGCCACAACCGGTAGCTGCCGGTATTACTGGTATTGCCGATAAAATGTTAAGCGCACTTCAGCTTAATAAGGCGGAGGCGAGTAAAGGGCGGTAATCTAGAAAATGGGGGAGTAGATAAGTGGCATCTGTTTCGCATGTTACCATCAGGAAGAGGGTAGCCTTCCTTTTTCTTGTCATCTCGGTAATAATGATGGGGTTGATTGGTCGCTTACTTTATCTCCAGTTTTATAAGAGTGCCTGGTTATCAGAAAATGCTGTTGATCAACGCATACGCGAAATTCCCGTTGAGGCTAAACGGGGGATTATTTACGACCGTAATGGCCGCGAACTAGCGGTTAGTGTCAGTACAGAATCAGTCTATGCAATACCTGCAGAAATACGGGATATAGAAGAAACAGCAGCCAAACTGGCTGCTATTTTGACATTGGACGAAAATAGTCTTAAAAATAAATTAAAAAAGCGGCAGGCTTTTACTTGGGTCAAGCGGAAAATTGATACTGAAACGGCCCGTCAGGTTAAAGTGCTGAATCTTCCCGGAATTGGACTGACGCAGGAAAGTCAGCGTTATTACCCCAATGACAATTTGGCCGCCCATGTTCTTGGATTTAATGGAATTGACAGTCAGGGACTAGATGGTGTCGAGATGACATTTGACAGTTATCTGAAAGGAAGATCCGGCAGTATTGTTATTGAATATGATGCAAGAGGCAGGGAAATTCCCCAGGCTTCGCACCGGTTCATACCACCGGTTGAGGGGCATAATATTTACCTTACTATCGATATAGTAATCCAGCAAATTGTCGAGCGTGAGCTTGAGCGGGTAATGAAGGAAACTCAGGCCAAAGCGGCTACCATTATTGCCATTGACCCGCGTGACGGCGGTATTTTAGCGTTAGCCAACAAACCTGATTACAATCCAAATAAATTTAGCGATTTTTCGCCTAAATTGTGGCGGAATATTGCTGTTTCTAATGCCTATGAGCCTGGATCCACCTTTAAAATTATCACCACATCGGCGGTAATGTCCGAGCATATTGTTAAACTTGATGAAAAGTTTTTTGATCCGGGTGAAGTCGAAGTACAGGGGCGTAACATTCACTGCTGGAAGCATGGCGGCCATGGCAGCCAGACTTTTACCGAAGTAGTACAGAATTCCTGTAATGTGGGCTTTGTTAATGTGGGGTTGCGTCTGGGACGGGATTCGTTTTATCAGTATATTGACGCTTTCGGTTTTGGCAAACACACCAATATTGACTTACCGGGCGAGGCCAAAGGTATAATGATTGACCGTAGCAAGGCGACGCCGATAAATATAGCCACGATGTCTATCGGGCAGAGTATAGCTGTCACACCTATTCAATTGGTTACTGCCGCTGCTGCGGTAGCCAATGACGGGAGACTCTTGAGGCCGCAAATCGTAAGAGAAGTTAAGGACAAATCAGGTCAGGTTATTAGAGGTTTTCAGCCAGATGTCGTCAGGCAAGTGCTAGATACCTCGATAACAAAACAGGTTAAGGAAATTTTGGAATCTGTTGTGTCAGAGGGTACAGGCAAAAATGCATATATCGAAGGGTTCAAAATTGCCGGTAAAACCGGCACAGCGCAAAAAGTCGGCGGCGGTGGCTATCTGCCTGACAAATATGTAGCTTCTTTTGTCGGTTTTGCTCCTGCCGATAATCCGCAGGTAGCACTGCTGGTTATCATCGATGAGCCTGTCGGCTTATACTATGGCGGGCAAATTGCCGCGCCGGTATTCGGTGCGGTAATGAAAGATGTGTTACAATATCTTAAGGTTAATCCGCAGCCTGCTGGCGCTACCAAGCCGGGAAGCGCAGAAACGCATATTCAAGTGCCCAGTGTGATCAATCTTAGTATTTCGGAAGCTACCAGGGAACTGGAAAAAATCGGTTTGATAGCCCGCATCGAAGAATTGGGCGACAGAGTGGCCGATCAAATTCCCAAACCCGGTAGTCGAATGCCGGTTGGCGGTGGTGTACTCTTATATACTGTAACGCCAAGATATGCTGCGGGAGAAATTACTGTTCCAGACGTTACCGGAACAACGCTTCGGGAAGCATCCGCTGTTCTCGCTGAGCTGGGGCTCGCCATTAATCCGGTTGGAACAGACGGCAAAGCAGTGAAGCAGGACCCATTACCCGGCACTAAGGTTATGGTGGGAACAAGTGTTGTCACCTATTTTGAATAACGGCGTAAAATTAAATATTATTGGTAAAAATAAAGAAGAATGGTTAATTAACGATTTTTTTCAAATTGGGCAGGAGGAACCGTAATGACAAAGAATTTAGAACAATTAATGGCATTAATACCGCATTCTGTAATACAGGGGCGGATTGATCGTAAAATTGCCGCAGTAACTCACGATTCCCGCAAAGTATCTCCGGGGACATTATTTTTTTGTGTGGCAGGTGTTCATGTCGATGGCCATGATTTTATTGCTGAAGCTGCGCGCAGTGGTGCCGACGCTGTAATCGTGGAAAAAGATATGCCGGCGCTGGCTGATACGGATATTACCATTATTAAAGTAGAAAACACACGAACCGCGATGCAGGCGATAGTACCTTATTTTTTTGATTATCCTGGACGCAAACTTAGAATGATTGGTGTGACAGGTACCAATGGCAAAACAACAACCACTTATCTGATTCGTAGTATTTTACGGGCTGCCGGCCGCAAAGTCGGCTTAATCGGCACCATTCAAACTTTGATTGATGAGAAGGCGCTACCGATAAAAAATACCACCCCTGATGTGATCGAATTGCAAAGCATCTTGGCAGAGATGGTGGCAAGCGGTATGGAGTATGCCGTTATGGAGGTTTCGTCGCATGCTTTGGCGCTAAACCGGGTGGCGGGTTGTGAATTTGATATCGGTGTCTTTACCAATATGACGCAGGATCATTTGGATTTTCACTTGACATTTGATAACTATATGGAAGCAAAAGCTGAACTGTTCCGGCATTTAAGCCAGACTAACAGCACTAAGACCGGCAAAACGGCCGTGATTAATTTTGACGACAGTGCGGGTATCGTTATGGCAAAGCACTCAGCCTGCCCTGTCATCAGTTACTCTGTAAATAATGAAGCTGTTTTGACTGCCGGCAATGTTGAGGTAAAATCGGCAGGTACCAGTTTTACTATTACCGGGCCGTTTGGCTCTATGGATCTAACGCTTAGCATCACAGGCATGTTTAATGTGTACAATGTATTGGCCGCCGTAGGCGCCGCCTTAGCAGAAGGCGTAAGCCCGTGTCTTGTTAAACAAGCGCTTGAAGGTTTTCAGAGCGTGCCGGGCAGATTTGAACTTGTGCAGGCAGGTCAGTCCTTTACGGTTATTGTCGATTATGCTCATACACCGGACGGTCTGGAAAATGTACTTAAAACCGCCAAGCAGTTTGCAGCAGGCCGGATCATTGTAGTATTTGGCTGTGGCGGCGACCGTGACCGTACCAAACGTCCTATTATGGGGAACCTTGCTGCTCAATATGGGGATGTTGTAATTGCTACCTCGGATAATCCGCGCAGTGAAGACCCTGTACAAATACTGGCGGATATAGAAGTCGGGATTAAGGCTGCGTTAACTGGAACCAGTGCGGCTAAACAATATGAGGTAATCGCCGACCGCCGCCAAGCCATTACGCAAGCCATTCGGCTGGCAAAGCCGCAGGATGTTGTATTAATTGCCGGCAAGGGACATGAAACTTATCAGATTTTAAAAGATAAAACCATTGATTTTGACGACCGTCAAGTAGCCCGCGAAGTTATCGGGGAGATGAGAAAGAATGGCTGAATTTAGTTTAACCGAAGTAATAAAAGCTACCGGGGGACGACTGGCTAATGCCTGCGGCGGCAAAATGTTTTCTGGTATTTCAACCGACACCAGGGCCATTGAGGCAGGCAGTTTATTTATTGCTTTGGCTGGTGAGAAGTTTGACGCCCATGAATTTGTTAATCAGGCTGCAGCAAAAGGAGCGGCCGGGGTGGTTGTCAGCAGACCAGTCCGTGTGCCTGACAATGTTGCGGTAGTAGAAGTACAGAATACCCGCACGGCATTGCAAGACTTAGCAAGATTTCACCGGCAAAGGTTTAATATTCCGGTTATCGCTGTTACCGGGTCCAACGGCAAAACAACCACCAAAGATATGGTGGCCGCTGTACTGTCCAGCCGGTTTAATGTATTGAAAACAGAAGCTAACTTTAATAATGAGATTGGTTTGCCGCTTACCCTGTTAAAACTGGAGTCACGGCATGATGTAGCCGTTGTAGAGATGGGTATGCGTGCCCGTGGTGAGATTCAAGAATTGGCTGCAATCGCTTTGCCCACTGTTGGCATCGTTACCAATGTGGGCGAAACGCATATGGAGATTCTCGGCTCTATTGAAAATATTGCCGCCGCTAAGGGGGAGCTTGTTGAGGCCATTGCCCATGACGATCTTGTTGTCCTTAACGCCGACGATCCGCGGGTGTCGGCCATGCAGGAGAAAGCACAGGGGCGGGTAGTTCTCTATGGGTTAAAGGAAGAGGCCTTTGTTCGGGCCAATAATATCGTAAGTGGTCAAGGCTCCGAACTAACAACAGAGTTCGATTGCTGCAGCCCGCGGGGATCTTTTCACGTGGTGTTGCCGACCATTGGCATTCATAATGTGTATAATGCTCTGGCCGCCATAACCGTAGGCTGGGAATTAGGTCTTAAACCGAGCGAGATTAAAAGCGGTATTGGCAGTTATGTTCCGGGCGCTATGCGGCTTGAAGTTAAAAAGTATAAGGACTATACCGTTATCAATGATGTATACAATGCCAGTCCGTTATCAATGGCTGCTGCGCTTACTACCTTGTCAGCGCTGGCAACCGGGCGCAAGATTGTTGTTTTAGGTGACATGCTGGAGCTAGGCGATGCCGCGGCTGAGGCACATCGCCGGATTGGCCGGCAAGCAGCCGAACTACGCATTGACATCGTACTGACAGTTGGCGAATTGGCCAAATACATTGCAGATTCTGCCCGGGAACATGGTGTGAAAAATGCATTTGCTTACGCAGAGCATAAGTCCGCCATCGAAGCCTTACGAAGCCTGATGCAGCCGGGAGATTTTATTTTGCTAAAAGGATCCCGTGGTATGAAGATGGAAAATATGCTAGAAGCATTCAAAGATACAGCGCTGTAACCGCAGCGGGTCCATACAGGAGGTTATCATGCAGGAGTTATTGTACACAGCTGCTATGGCGTTTGCAATTGCCATCATTGCGGGGCCACTCATTATTCCAATGCTCAGGCGGCTGAAATTCGGGCAAAGTATCAGGGAAGAGGGACCGGAGCGGCACTACGCAAAAGCCGGCACGCCTACTATGGGTGGAATCATAATTATACTGGCGCTCATTGTGCCAAGTCTTATGTTTGCAGGCGCAAACCCGGAAGTGTTACTGGCATTGTTTGTAACTTTAGGGCATGGCCTAATCGGTTTTCTTGATGACTTTATTAAAGTTGTGCTCAAGCGTTCGCTTGGGCTTAAGGCCCGGCAAAAGCTATTGGGGCAAATTATTATGGCGCTTGCTTTGTCCTATATTGCCGGAATTTATTTTGGACGCGGCACAGATTTGTGGCTGCCGGTTTTTGGATTCAACATAGATTTAGGGGCCTTATATTATTTATTGATTTTCCTTGTACTTGTCGGTACGACCAATGCAGTCAACCTTACCGACGGGCTCGACGGTTTGGCTGCAGGTACAACAACTGTCGCCGCACTGGCATATGCTGTAATCTCTCTTTATTTCGGCAAGCCGCATCTAGCCATCTTCTGTGTAGCTCTGGCAGGGGCTTGTCTGGGATTTTTACGGTATAATGCGTATCCGGCTAAAATCTTTATGGGTGACACTGGTTCATTGGCCCTGGGCGGGGCCTTGGCGGCCGTTGCGGTAATGACTAAAACCGAGTTCTTGCTGATTATCGTTGGTGGCGTATTCGTTATTGAGGCACTGTCAGTCATCATCCAGGTAATTTCTTTTAAATCAACAGGCCGGCGCGTTTTTAAAATGAGTCCGATTCATCACCATTTTGAGCTGTCCGGATGGACAGAAACCAAAGTAGTTACAGTATTCTGGCTGACAGGTCTGCTGTTTGCCGTCGTTGCTTTGGGCATTTTAGCGGTTAGCCGGGCGGGAGGAATTTAAGTGGTCAAACACACGGAATTTATCAATAAAAAGATCTTAGTGCTGGGGGCCGGTATCAGTGGCATCTCGGTAGCTTATATTTTGAGGCAGTTGGGAGCGGAAGTTACGTTAAGTGATGCTAAGTCAGCCGATCATTTTACAAACGACTTTACTCAGCTGCTGTCAGCCGGTGTTGTTTTATCACTGGGTAATCAGTCTGAAGAACTTTTAGCCGATATGAATTATCTGGTGCTGTCACCGGGAATATCTATCTATATCCCGCTAGTAGCCAAAGCCCGGGAACGGGGAATTACCGTTATGAGTGAGGTTGAGGTGGCATACCGCTTGAGTGATGCGCCTGTTGTAGCGATAACCGGTACAAACGGCAAGACAACAACAACAACACTTGTTGGCGAAATCTTAAGGACAACCGGGCGTAAGGTTGCAGTTGGCGGAAATATCGGGGCTGCGCTGTCTGAACAGGCGCTTGTGGCTGATACTGACGGTTTTTTGGTGGCGGAAATATCAAGTTTTCAACTGGAAGGCGTCATTCAGTTCCGGCCGAGAATTGCCGCAATTTTAAATATAACTCCGGATCATCTGGATAGGCATCGAACAATGCAAATTTATCAGCAAATGAAGGAACAAGTTTTCGTAAATCAACAGGCTGGCGATTATTTAATATTAAATTATGATGATAGTATTGTGAGGGAAATGGCAGCTCGAGCTCCCGGCAAAGTCGTGTATTTTAGCCGTCAGCAGGCGTTGGAATCCGGAATTTATGTTGAAGAAGAAACAATAAGATTGAAGTGGGAAGGGAAAATTATTGATATTTGCAAAGTCAGTGATATAAAAATTAAGGGTGGCCATAATGTGGAAAATGCATTAGCTGCTTGTGCAGTTGGATATTTTGCCGGAGCCAAGCCGGAGAAAATGGCAGATGTGCTTAAAAGCTTCCCCGGTGTCGAACATCGTATTGAACCTGTTGCCGAGCTTGCCGGCGTTCCCTATTTTAATGATTCCAAGGCCACCAACCCGGAATCGTCCATTAAGGCGCTGGAAGCCTTTCCCGGACATATTATTTTAATTGCCGGCGGTAGAGATAAAAACACAGATTTGACGGATTTTATGAAACTGGCTAAAGAACAGGTTGACCATTTAATTTTGCTGGGAGAGGCGCAGTTGCGTTTTGCCGAGGCGGCTGCCGCTCGGGGCATCACAGCCATTCATAAAGTAAATTCGTTTCAAGAGGCCGTAATGCTGGCGCACAGGCTGGCTAAGCCGCCTCAGGTAGTATTGCTGTCGCCGGCGTGTGCCAGTTATGACATGTTTAATAACTATGAAGAACGGGGGAGAACTTTTAAAGAATTGGTTCACCGGCTGGTGCCGTGACAACTCTGAAGCTGTCTCGTCAATATCCACTGGATTAGGGTTGGCACGGTACTGGGCTAAAGAGGAGGGGAGCGGAATTGGCGGTCAGACCTAAGTCGCCCGATTATGTCATCTTTTTTGCCATTATCGGCTTGTTGGGGTTTGGAATAGTAATGGTATATAGTTCGAGTGCCGTCTCAGCATATGTTAATTATAACGACAGCTACTTTTTTTTGAAACGCCAGATAATCTGGGCTACCTTAGGCGTAATGGCTATGCTGCTGACAATGAACGTGGATTACCATGCCTGGCGCAATTTGGCTAAACCGGTCATGATAATTACGCTTATACTATTAGTACTTGTTCTAATTCCAGGACTGGGAAAAGTGGTTAACGGTGCGCGGCGCTGGTTAGGCTTTGGTTCCTATTATCTGCAACCTTCAGAAATTGCTAAATTGTCTATGGTACTTTTTACGTCCAACAGTTTGGCCAATTCACAAAGCAAGATCAGCAGCTTTATCAAAGGCGTTGTGCCGCAGTTATTAATGCTCATCTTAGTTTTTGGTTTAATACTGAAAGAACCGGACTTAGGAACTGCACTTGTTATTGGCGGCACAGTCTTTATTTTGCTATTTGCCGCCGGGGCTAAACTCTCGCATCTCGGGTCACTCGGCGCAGCCGGTGTGGCCGGTATCATTGGCGCTATTATCGCTGAGCCGTATCGCTTAAAGCGATTACTGGCTTTTAGTGATCCATGGGCTGATCCTTTAAATAGCGGCTACCACATAATACAGTCATTATACGCAATCGGATCTGGCGGGTTATTTGGTGTAGGGCTTGGCCGCAGCCGAGAGAAATTCTTATATTTGCCGGAGCCGCATACCGATTTTATTTTTGCCATTCTGGGCGAAGAGCTTGGTTTTATCGGTACAGTTACGGTAATTATCTTATTTTTCCTATTTGCCTGGCGTGGTTTTAAAGTCGCAATTTCAGCGCCGGATATTTATGGCAGTCTGCTGGCCGGAGGTATAACCAGTATGATTGTCCTGCAGGCACTCATGAATATAGCAGTTGTTACTGCTTCCATGCCGGTAACGGGTATACCGTTGCCATTTATCAGTTTCGGCGGCTCCGCCCTGATTTTTACAATGGCAGGTGTGGGTATTCTGCTTAATGTTTCCCGGTATGTCAGCCTTAAATGAACTTAGGGGGCAATCTTATGCGAATGATTATTTCCGGCGGGGGAACAGGTGGCCACATCTACCCCGCCATTACTATTGCGAGAGAGGTAGCCAAGCTTTCCCATAAATGTGAGATCTTATTTGTGGGGACAAAACAAGGGCTCGAAGCCGATATCATTCCTAAAGAAGGCTTTAACTTTGCAACAATTGAAGTAAGGGGCCTGGAGCGTAAGCTGTCCTGGCGAAATGTAACTACTCTGGCTGGAACGGTTGGCAGTGTTTGGAAGTCGGCTCAAATTATTAAGAAATTTAAGCCTGATGTTGTGATTGGCACCGGGGGTTATGTATGCGGTCCGGTATTGCTGGCGGCCAGTCTCCTGAAAGTACCAACCATGATTCAGGAGCAGAATGTGATACCGGGAATTACCAACAAGATATTGGCGCGTTTTGTTGATAAAATTGCTCTGGGATATAAAGAGGCCGAGCAATATTTTAGAAAAAGTAAGCCTGAGCAGATAGTTTTTACAGGCAATCCTATCAGACCGGAAGTTATGTCGGCTACCAGAGCCGAAGGTCAGGCAGCTTTGAAACTGGCTTTGGACAGGGTTACCGTACTGGTGGTAGGCGGCAGCCGAGGCGCCCGCAGCATCAATAACGCTATGTTGCCTGTTTATAAACATTTTAGCAACAATCCTCGGCTTCAAATATTGCATGTGACAGGTCAAAGCGAGTATAATAGCATAGTTGGCAATATTAAACAATCAGGTATAGAGCTTTCCAGTGATGGAAATATTATCATCAAACCGTATTTGTACAATATGCCAATGGCTTTAGCGGCAACCGATCTGGCT
Organism: Sporomusa aerivorans; assembly: GCF_041428895.1. NCBI lineage: Bacteria > Bacillati > Bacillota > Negativicutes > Selenomonadales > Sporomusaceae > Sporomusa > Sporomusa aerivorans. The sequence continues at coordinate 3,984,363 of NZ_CP156926.1, read as the reverse complement.
ATTTTCCGGGCGGGGGCGGTAGGGTTGGCTGAGTTGACGGCCAGAGGCATTCCTGCTATACTTGTTCCTTACCCGTACGCTGCTGAAAATCATCAGGAATTTAACGCCAGAGCGCTTGAAAAACAAGGAGCGGCAATTGTTATTGCCGATAAGGAATTAACTGGTTCTAAGTTAATAGATACAATCGAAATGTTTTTAAATAGCCCGGATAGGCTCTCTTGTATGGCTATGAAAAGCAGAGAGCTGGGGCGTCCTAATGCGGCGGAATCCATTGCCAGACTGGCGCTTACTCTAAAAAGGCCTTAAGATCAATCTATGGTAACACTGGCTATGTGCAGCGCATACACTATGATATGCCAAGATGGCAGCCAGCTAGGCTGAGAGTAACTCTTTCTGCAGCTGCGGACGTCGACCGGCGGGGTGCGCAAGAAAGGGGAGAAAGACTATTGTTAAATGATATTAAGAAATTTCACTTTATAGGTATCGGCGGTTCGGGAATGAGTCCCATTGCCAAAGTACTGCTTGACATGGGGTATTCGGTTTCTGGTTCTGACGCCCAAAGATCGGCCGTTACAGCCAAACTTGAACAGGCTGGTGCGACAGTATTTCTCGGCCACAATTATGAGAATATTGGTAACGCGCAAGTTGTCGTTGTTTCCACAGCCATTCCGGATACCAACCCGGAAGTCAAAGCTGCACGGGACAAACAGATTCCAATATATCACCGGGCTGATGTCTTGTCGTTTTTGATGTCCAAACGCCAGGGAATAGCCGTAGCCGGTGCTCACGGCAAGACGACGACAACGTCAATGATCGCCCTTATGCTGGAAAAATCAGGTTTGGATCCGACGATCATTATTGGCGGCGAGCTGGAATCCATCGGCGGCAGTGCAAAGCTAGGCAATGGCCGGTATCTGGTGGCAGAAGCAGATGAAAGTGACGGTTCCTTTTTGAAACTTTCACCGCAGATTGCCGTTGTCACAAACATCGAAAACGATCACATGGATTATTACAAGACTATGGAAAACATTTTACGGACGTTCAACGAGTTTTTACATAGGCTTGAGGCGGAAAATGGGCTGGCTGTTCTGTGCTTTGACAATGCCTATATTCGTGATATGGCTGCTAATCTTGGACGGCGATATGTGTCCTATGCCTTAAATCATGAGGCCGATTACATTGCACGCAATATAAAGTCCGATGGGCCGGTTACAGTTTTTGATGTTTATTTTCATGAGGAACATTTGGGTACCGCCCGTATTTGTGTGCCAGGTATGCATAATGTTGCCAATGCTTTAGCAGCGGTAGCTGTAGGCATTGAGGCCGGGTTAACTTTTTCGCAGATCGCCGATGGGCTTGGTATGTTTCGGGGGGCTAAACGGCGTTTCCAGTCCAAAGGCCGGGTAGGCGGCGTCTGGGTAGTGGATGACTATGCCCATCATCCGACAGAAATCACCACTACGTTGCTAGGAGCGCGCCAAACAGAACCGAAACGGTTAATTTGCGTTTTTCAGCCACACCGGTATACCCGTACCAAATTTTTATGCCTGGAATTTGGCAACGCATTCGCGCCAGCGGATCTTTTAATCCTTACCGATGTTTACTCAGCCGGGGAAGAGCCTATCCCGGGAATAAGCGGCGAAACAATAAAAGCAGAAGTTGAACGTCAAACTAATCAACGGGTTACCTATATTCAGGATAAGGATAAAATTGCTCGGTATCTTGCCGAAATTGTCGAGCCCGGAGATTTAGTAATGACTATGGGGGCAGGCAATATTTACCAATCTGGCGAGGAACTAGTAGAAAAACTTATGCTCAAGCAAGATTTGTAGTGTATTAGAGAGATTATATGATTTTTTGATTTGGGTGATTGTACTTTTCTGGGAGGGAAGACGATGGAGAAATTTGTCGTCAAAGGAGAAGTACAACTACGAGGCAATGTTCGGGTAAGCGGGGCGAAAAACGCTACCTTGCCAATCATGGCAGCTACGCTACTGTGTTCTGGTATTAGTGTTCTTCATGACGTTCCCTATCTACGGGACATTCAGGCCATGCAGGATATACTGACGCTTTTAGGTGCAAAAATATCCCGCCAAGGCAGGTCTATGTTGATTGATACTACCAATGTGAGCAAGGCTGAAATTCCGGAACATCTTATGCGGGAAATGCGGGCCTCAGTTTTTTTGATGGGGCCGCTGCTGGGCAGATTCCGCAAGGTTCGAGTATCCTATCCAGGCGGTTGCGCTATTGGTCCCAGGCCTATTAATCTACATATCAAAGCATTGGAGAAAATTGGCGCAAAAGTTGATGAAAGCTTTGGTTATATTGATGCCGAGGCAGCAGAACTTACCGGCGGTGAAATCAATTTTGATTTTCCCAGTGTTGGTGCTACTGAAAATGCTATGATGGCTGCTGTCCTGGCCAAGGATACTACCATCATCCGTAATGCGGCGCGAGAACCCGAAATTGTAGACCTGCAGACTATTTTAAATAAAATGGGCGCAAAAATTAATGGTGCAGGTACTGACACAATTCGCATTGACGGTGTCAAGAGTCTGGTTCCTGCAGAGCACACTATCATGTGTGACAGAATTGAGGCCGGCACCTTTTTACTAGCCGGTGTTATGACTCGCGGCGATATTGTGGTCGAAAATATTGTGCCGGAATACCTGTTTTCAGTTACAGATAAACTGCAGGAAATCGGGGCACAAATAACTCCCGGACAAAATTATATCAGAGTCAAAGCGGGCGAGCTCCGGGGCGTTGATATTAAAACACTGCCCTATCCGGGGTTTCCGACAGACCTGCAGGCGCCGATGCTATCATTGGTTACTATTGCCAAAGGTACCAGCATCATTACAGAAACGATTTTTGAAAACCGTTTTAAGCATGTTGATGAACTGACGCGGATGGGTGCAAAAATCAAGGTTGAGGGACGTACGGCTATTATCCGGGGCGTTCCAAAACTAACTGGTGCCATAGTGGCTGCACCTGACTTAAGGGCTGGCAGTGCGTTAGTATTGGCTGCTTTGGCGGCAGAAGGAACTTCCGAGATTGAACAAGTATACCATATCGAACGCGGCTACGAAAATTTCGATAAAAAACTGCAGGCTTTAGGGGCAAATGTCGTGCGGCTAAGGTAAGCTGAATGGGGGGGTTTTTATGAAAAATAAAAAGATTGCAGTTGTAATGGGAGGACCGTCTGCGGAACGGGAAGTTTCTTTAAATACCGGGCGGGCTATTCTAACGGCACTGCAGGAAAAAGGTTTTAATGCTGTGGGCATTGACCTTGACCCCCGCCATTTTGTCGAACAATTACGCCAGGAACAAATTGATATAGTTTTTAATGCTATTCATGGACTTTATGGTGAAGATGGTTTACTGCAAGGCACACTTGAGATGTTGGGAATTCCCTATACTGGTTCCGGTGTGCTGGCAAGTGCAATTGCTATGGATAAGGCAGTGACTAAACGCTTATTTATAGCTGAGGGAATACCGACGCCCCGTTCACAGTTCTATAGTAAGCAGGACGGAGACTACCCGGCAATCGCAGCTGAGATTCTCAGTACATTTGGTGTACCGGTGGTTGTAAAAGCGGCTGCGCAAGGATCAAGTATCGGTGTTGTTATTGTTGACGATGCCGCCGATATTGAAGCTGCCATACGGGAAGCGTTTAAATACAGTGATCATATTATTATCGAAGAGTTTATTAAGGGGAAAGAATTAACAGTATCTATACTGGGAACGGATAACCCGGAAGCATTGCCAATAATTGAAATTGTGCCGCAATCAGGCCGTTATGACTATACTTCAAAATATACCAAAGGGGCTACCGAATATATAGTACCTGCCAGGTTGAGAGCCGAAGTGACTGACAATGTGCAGCAAATTGCTGTAAAAGCTTATAAGTTGCTAGGATGCCGGGGAATTGGCAGAGTCGATGTAATGCTGAATACGGAAAATCAGCCGTATATTTTGGAGATAAATACAATACCGGGTATGACGGCTACTAGTCTTGTACCTAAGGCTGCTGCTGCAGTAGGTATAAGTTTTGCCGAGTTATGTGAACGCATCCTTTTAATGGTAGCCGAATAACATGGGCTATCTGAGCAGTATAACTGCTCATTTTTTTATTTATTTAGTGGACAATCCGTTGTATAATTACTTGGAGAAGATATCTCACAGGAGTGATTAGATGCAGACGGCAGAACGCTTAAGAGCAGCCCGTCAGCGGCGAGCTTCCCTGCTAGCCATGTGGCTAGGTGTTTTGGCAGTGCTGATAGCTTTTTTTTTGTTTATCAACTCTTCCTATTTCGCCGTAGGAGCTGTTTTTGTCGAAGGTAATAAATATGTAACAGTTGAAGAAGTTTTGAGAATCGCAGGCGTTCCTGAACGCGTAAATATTTTCCGGTTAAAAACTCCGGAAATAAAAGACAGGCTAATGAATGATCTTCGTATCGCTGAAGTGCAGGTAGAGAGGAGTTTTCCTGCCAGCATTACCATAAGTATTAAGGAGCGGCAGCCCTTGGCATTTGTGACCAGCCAATATGGTTTTGTGGAGATCGACAGACAGGGAATAGTCATGGCGGCTTTCAAAAATCTAAAACAAGTAAAAGTTCCTGTTATTACTGGTGTGCGGCTAGGCAATGTTTATGTTGGCGATCAGGTCAATAACCCCGGTCTGTCTAATGTTTTGGCCTATTTAGCCGCATTGGACGAGGAGGCTTTAAATCAGCTTTCAGAAGTTAATATTAAGTCTTCAAATGAACTTATAGCCTATACGATAAACTCAGTTCAGATACGGGTTGGTGATAGTCAGCGCCTTACTGAGAAGGCTAAATTGACAGGCGAGATATTGCAGGAGATTTCTAATAAGCGTATGAATGTCGAGTATATAGACTTGAATTATACTTCGCCGATCATTAAGTTACACGACAAATAAGGTATTTTTTGAAAGGAGACGATAGATTTGTTACCTATTAAGCAAGGGCAGTTTGCCATTGCCTTGGTTTGCGTTGTCTTGGGTATCATGCTTGCTGTACAGTTCCGTACTACCCAGGATATTAAGTCCAGTATTCCTTACCAAAGGGTAGAGGACTTATCCCAACGATTGAATCAAACTGAAAAAGAAAGAGATGCACTCGTAAAACAGGTACAGGATTTAAAGCGTACTTCAGGAGCGGAGGCGGCCTCCAAGGAATACGATCTGGTGAGAATGGGCGCAGGGGTTGTTGCTGTGGAAGGACCCGGAATTATTGTTACTATCGATGACAGCAAGCGACCGTCGAAGCCGGGGGAAAACCCGAATTTATATCTTATTCATGATGATGATATTCTTAAAGTAATTAACGAACTATGGGCAGCTGGCGCTGAGGCTATATCTATTAATGAACAGCGGCTGATTGCCAGCTCGGAGGTACGGTGTGCCGGGCCTACACTATCTGTGAATAATTCCCGCTATTCACCTCCTTATGAGGTAAGAGTTATTGGTGAGCCGACAACGCTGGAGAACGCATTGAAGATGCGTGGGGGAGTTATTGAGACGCTGCAATTTTGGGGAATTCAGGTAACGATGAAAAAGCAGGATATTGTTACGGTTCCGGCTTATAAAGGGGCTTTTCGGTTTGAGTTTGCTAAACCTGTTAAGGAAGGTGGTCATTAGTATGGTATTGCCGATGACCGGACTTATTATTGGTTTGCTTATTGGTATTTCATTTCCTATTACTGTACCGTTGGAATATGCTAAATTTATGTCGGTGGCTCTTCTGGCATCGCTGGATTCCGTTTTTGGCGGTCTTAGAGCCGGTATTGAAGAAAAGTTTGATAACACTGTTTTTATCACCGGCTTTTTTACCAATGCACTCTTAGCCGCCGGTTTAGTATATATTGGGGACCGGCTGGGCATAGATTTATATTACGTATCTTTATTGGCGTTCGGGTTACGGATTTTTCAAAATCTGGCTATTATCCGGCGTTATTTTCTCAAAAAATAAAGTAGATTTAGCTTCAGGTGGGATTGTAACCCCATCTGAAGCTAAATCGTCGGATAAAGCGAAGCTTCAAAGTCGTCTTTTATTGTTTCGACTTTGAAGTTTTTTTCATCCTGACAGAAAGTATTGCTTTTTCCTGAAGAAGGACAGCAGTGGCTTCCGCTTTCGCCAAAGGCTCGGAGCAAGCGGTGTTTTCTTATTAAGCGAAAAAAACCGTTGATTTTCCCAGAAAAAAAAAGGGAAAATGCCACTTTTGTTGAAACTATTGGGAAGAAACATAATACTGTGCTGCGAGGGATTTATGAACAAAAAAACTATTTTAGCTATTGATGTTGGCACAGGTATGATCAAAGCATTTGCCGGCCGGCTGGAAGCTGACGGTACAATCGTAGTCATTGGTAGCGGAGCTGCCCCGACAGATGGATATAATAAAGGGGATATTACAGATATCAATGCTTTGGCTCATTCGATCAGGCAAGCCATCGATTGTGTTATTATGGCCGCTGACAACCAGCCTGTAGGGGCTGCGTACTTAGGGATAGGCGGCACGGCGCTGGTTACGGATAATTGCGTTGGCAGCATTGCACCGGCAATACCCGGGACAGTGTCGCAACAGGATGTCGCCCGGGCCTGCAAGGCTGCCGAATTTATGATCAACAGCGATAATGAAGTGTTACATGTCTTTCCTGTGAAGGAGTCTCCAGGTTTACCGGGCGAAGCCCTTGAAGTAGATGCTCATATTGTATCGGCGTCAAAATCAACGCTGAAAGCGCTTACTGCCGCCCTTGCCGGAAACGGCCTGCATGTAAACGGTATTGTCTCAAGCAGTGTTATGGCCGCCGAAGCAATAAAGAATGAATTGCCGGTTCAGGCAGACAATTTTGTTTTTATTGATATTGGCGCGGGAACTACTGATTTTGTTGTGTATGTTGGAGGACGGCTTTGTTTCTCAGCTTCACTGCCGCTAGGTGGCGACTATATTACAAATGACCTAATGCAGGGGCTGACTGTAAACCGCGCTCATGCCGAAGAGATTAAGCGATATTATTCACGCTTGTCACCAGATTTGCGTAAGCAGGGTGTTGTACTTGACTGCAATGATTATGGTACTACCGATAAGCATATTTCTTTTGACTTTTTATATGATATTATTGAAAGCAGAGTAGATGAAATTTGCGCATTGGTGTACGATTATCTTAGGCCGAGGTTAGACAAGCAGCTGGCAGATTCCGGACAAGCGATTGAGCGTATATATTTAACCGGTGGTTGTGGGACTATGCCAAGTATGGTCGCCTGTATGGCGAAATATTTTCAAATTCAGGCGGAACCAGTAAAACCGAAATATTTGGCAGAAGAATATGCGCATCCGGTCAATACGGTCTGTTATGGTATTATACATTATGGTGCCGGTGCTATAGTAAGAGAGCCGGTGACTAATACTACCCCCTGGAATTTATTCATTCATAAAGCAAAAAGACTATTGAGAATTTGATAGATATTAAGGGAGGAAAACTTTGTAATGTTGGAATTTGACATGGACTTAGACCAATTTGCATCGATAAAAGTTATTGGCGTTGGCGGCGGTGGCAATAACGCTGTAAATCGCATGATTGGTGCCGGCCTGCAGGGTGTTGAATTTATTACTGTTAATACTGATGCACAGGCATTAATCGGTTCTGAAGCTGCGTACCGAATTCAAATCGGCGAAAAACTGACCAAAGGTTTGGGAGCGGGTGCAAATCCTGATATTGGCGAAAAAGCGGCTCAGGAAAGCCGTGAGGATATTATTAAAGTTCTCAAAGGTTCGGACATGGTATTTATTACAGCCGGAATGGGCGGGGGAACGGGCACCGGCGCAGCGCCCGTAGTAGCGGAATGTGCCAGAGAGGTAGGCGCTTTGACTGTCGGTGTTGTAACTAAACCTTTTACATTTGAAGGCCGCAAACGCCAGCTCCAGGCGGAACGGGGCATTGCCAAACTCAAAGAAAAAGTTGATACGCTAATTACTATTCCTAATGACCGCTTACTACAAGTTGTTGATAAACGCACATCAATTATGGATGCCTTTAAAATCGTAGATGATGTGCTGCGGCAGGGTGTACAGGGCATCTCCGACCTTATTGCTGTACCGGCACTCATTAACCTGGACTTCGCCGATGTGAAGACCATTATGAGTGATGCAGGTTCTGCGCTTATGGGTATTGGTTTCGGTACAGGCGATAACCGGGCAATATCTGCTGTTGAAGCTGCAATCAGGAGCCCTTTGCTCGAAATGTCGATTGATGGAGCTAAAGGTGTGTTACTTAACTTTACCGGTGGTCCTAACACCACTTTGTTTGAAGTTAACGAAGCTGCAGATATTATTGCCAAGGCGGCGGACCCTGAGGCAACAATCATTTTTGGGGCTACAATAGACGAACGCTTTGAAGATCAGGTACGGGTTACTGTTATTGCCACTGGCTTTGATCCAAAACCAATACTCAAACCAGGTGACGGCGGTAAAATGGAAACCACGGTTATAGAACCATTTAGAGGGCGGGACTTGGATATCCCGGCTTGGATGCGCCGATAACTTAATTTGTGTGTGAAAACCCCGGCTTATTTATAAGCCGGGGTTTTCATGTCTGTTTTTGAATTTCTTCTTTGGCAAAAAATTACATTATTTTGGTTGAATGCTTGCTATAATTGGCATAGCGGCTTGTGTTAGTGCATATATAGTTATGGATGGTATAAAGTAGACTTAGCTTCAATTGGGGTTTTAACCCATCTGAAGCTAAGTCGTCGGATAAAAACCCCGTGCGGGGAAGGTATGTGCAGTGTACGTTTATGCTGATGTGGTACTCCTTATTAATTTTATAATGAATAGTATTGTACTTTTCTTAACAGCTCACGCTACCTGTACTGGTTTTCGCTGGCAGCGCCTATTGCTGGCGGCATTTTGCGGCGGGCTTTATGCGTTGGGGGAAATCATACCTAAGATTGCATTGGTTTACAGCGCCCCCGGCAAGCTGGCCGCATCTGTAATTATAATTTTTGTAGCCTTTGGCTATCGGTCTGTGAAAACTATGTTAATGCTAGTTGGTACTTTTTATGTTGTATCTTTTGTCTTGGGTGGAGCCGCAATAGGCTGGCTGTATTTTATTCAGAATGAGGCGTCATACCGTCCGGGAAGTATTCTTGCATCATCGTGGAGCAGTCTGGCAATCAGCAGTGCTATAGCGGTAATTCTTATAATATTTATTGCCAGACGGCTAATACATAAACTAAGTCGACGACAGACCTTTTACCAGACGAAAATCGAATACGATGGACGTTGGGTGACTATTACAGGTATGCTTGATACAGGTAACAGTCTTTATTCAATGATAGGCAAAAAACCTGTGGTCCTGTTGGCATGGCAAGCGGCGTTGCCGCTGGTCGGGCCGGCGGTTAGTGAATATTTAACCCGTTACAAACCGGAGGGGTGGCTGGCCAATCTTGATAACTGCCGGGATACTTCATGGTTAGCCAGAGTTGAGGTTATACCCTGCCAGTCTGTTGGTGGACGAAATATGCTGCTTGGCTTTAGGCCGGACAGTATCGTTCTGATAACTCCGGCAGGGGCTATCCATACTACAGAGGTGCTTATAGGTCTTTACAGTGATATTTTTAATTGTGATACCGACTATCAAGCACTCCTGCATCCTGCACTTACAGCTAGGGCAAATTCTACAGAGGGGGCAAATATATGCGCATTACCTGGCCAATAATAAAACTGTATATCAAACTTAAAATAATAGCATTTCTCCAGACAATCGGCTGGCTAAAATCGGATGAGGTATTTTATGTAGGCAGCGCTGAAATTTTACCACCGCCTTTATCCAGTGATGAAGAGGTATTTTTGCTTAATCGCCTGCAAAAAGGTGATAAATCCGTTAAAAGCGTTTTTATTGAGCGCAATTTGCGGTTGGTTGTTTATATCGCCCGTAAGTTTGAGAACACCGGAGTTAGTGTTGAAGATTTAGTCAGCATCGGGACGATCGGGTTAATCAAAGCGGTAAATACATTCGATCCTATAAAAAAAATTAAGCTGGCTACTTATGCATCACGCTGCATTGAAAACGAGATACTCATGTATCTTAGGCGTAATAGTAAAACCCGGGCGGAAGTATCTTTTGATGAGCCGCTTAACATTGATTGGGACGGCAACGAGCTTTTGCTCTCTGATGTGCTGGGGACTGATAATGATATAATTTATAAGTCGGTGGAAGAAGAAGTTGATAAAACGCTGTTATATACCGCAATGAATAAGTTATCCGGGCGGGAACGGCGTATCATGGAACTGCGGTTCGGCTTAAATGATGACGGCAATGAGCGTACGCAAAAAGAAGTAGCCGATATGCTGGGAATATCCCAATCTTATATCTCGCGTCTTGAGAAAAGGATTATAAAACGATTACGCAAGGAAATTAGCCGCATGGAATAAACGAGCGGCTAATTTTTAGTTTTCGTACCAGAAGCATTGGGTTGTCAATTATATTAGGAACTTGAGATCCGGCGTAGCCGGGTCTTTTTTTTTGAAGGCACGGCAGCTTGGCGGCAATATAAGTATAAAACCTTTCAGCCATGGCAATAATGCTTGTGTAAGTATGATTTTAGTAGCTTAGAAAACTGGGGAGGTAACAACATGATAGTAAATAAAGTCGAGATATGTGGTGTAAATACTGCGAAGCTCCCGGTGCTTTCAGCCACTAAAATGCGTGAGCTGTTTGAGGTAATGCAAGGTGGTGAAAGAGCCGCACGGGAACAACTTATTTATAGTAATCTGCGGCTGGTGCTCAGCGTTATTCAGCGGTTTAACAATCGAGGGGAGTATGTTGACGATTTGTTTCAGGTTGGTTGCATTGGTTTAATGAAAGCCATCGACAATTTTGATTTGTCGCAGAACGTTAAATTCTCTACTTACGCAGTGCCTATGATTATTGGAGAAATTCGGCGATACTTACGTGATAATAACCCGATCCGGGTAAGTCGCTCTATGCGCGATGTCGCCTATAAGGCATTACAGGTACGTGATTCGTTGGTCAGCAGGTTTTCTCGGGAGCCGTCCATCAATGAAATTGCCGATGAGCTCAAAGTCCCGCGGGAAGAGATAATTTTTGCATTAGATGCTATCCAGGAGCCAATTTCGCTGTTTGAGCCTATTTATCATGATGGTGGTGATCCAATTTTTGTAATGGATCAGATCAGTGATGATAAGAACCTCGACTTAAGCTGGTTAGAAGGAGTGGCTATCAAGGAAGCCCTGCGTAAGCTGAGTGACCGTGAAAAACACATACTTACCCTAAGGTTCTTTGAGGGTAAAACACAAATGGAAGTGGCTGAAGAAATCGGTATATCCCAGGCGCAGGTATCTCGACTAGAGAAAGCGGCTCTGGGCCATATGCGGAAATATATCTAAAGGTTTTTTATTTGGGAGGCAGTACCATGATGAGGAGAAAACAGTATAAAAAAACGAAAGTATGGTTAGCAGCATTAGCTTGTATTGTATTGTGCGGGTGGGGTATGCTGCTTTATCAGCAAGCGCGCGGCTCGGCAATACCTAACCGTGGCGATTATGTAAGACTGCATATTCTGGCTAACAGCGACAGTGTGGAAGACCAGCGGGTTAAGCTAAAAGTTCGCGATGCGGTTGTAGCCTATATAACTCCTTACGTTACAAATGTTGGCAGTGCTCAGGAGGCGGAAGGAATTATTGTCAATCTGCAACAGGATATTGTTAAGGTAGCACAAGCAACTTTGGTGGAGAATGGGGCACATTACCCTGTTGCCATACAACTAGGGACATTTGATTTCCCTGTCCGCTCATACGGGAATCTGGTATTGCCAGCAGGTGAGTATCATGCCGTTCGCCTGTTGCTGGGTGAAGCAAGCGGACAAAACTGGTGGTGTGTACTTTTCCCGCCGCTTTGTTTTATTGACGGTGCAAATACGGCATTGGCACCATTGTCGTCAGTCCGGGAATCCAGTCAGGAGCTCAAGCCAATTCCTGAAGTTCGTTGGAAAATTGCCGAGTTTTTTAATAATTATTAAAGATACGATATAATTTTCGCCGATACTATTATAGAGCAAAATTGAACTCTGGAAACCTGCATTATTAGTTAGCTAAGATGCAGGTTTCTTGCGTTATAGAGGGGATAAATTTTTCAGTTATATTATACTCTCAAGTTTCTGTTAACCAGCAGAAAAAATCCAGATAAGCCAGGCGCTAACCGATAAAAAATATTATAAATATACTAGTCACGCTTATCCCTTGTCCTTCATATACTTATTGTAGAAAATGATGTTACATACTTAGGGGTGCGCAGAGGAGGGGGACATATGCTGAAAACCAGTGATCTGAAGCTAAAAGAAGTCATAAATGTAGCGGATGGTAAACGCATGGGTACTATAACCGATATAGAGATTGATGTTGAGACCGGCAGACTTACAGCCATCGTAGTGCCAGGGATGGGTAGATTTCTGGGATTATTCGGGCGAAATGAAGATGTGGTTATTCCCTGGGACAAAATTAATAAAATCGGAATGGATGTAATTTTAGTCGAAGCCGGTAATTTTGGAGAACTTAAACATGACTAATAAAAAATCTCTAACCTATTGGATAAGGTTAGAGATTTTTTTTTGCATAAATTTCCCCGCCAGGCAGGAAATGTACAATATGTGGCGTATATTTAAGAATTGGAATACAATATATAGTATGACGCTCTGCCGTGTTACAATTATTATAACACATCCAGCAGAGTATTCAAGGAGTGGTTTATATTGCGCTGCCCGTTTTGTGGCGTGGTTGACAGCAAAGTTGTCGATTCAAGAGCAGCCGACGAAGGAAATTCTATTCGACGCAGGAGAGAATGTTCTGCTTGTGCTCGACGGTTTACTACTTATGAAGTGGTTGAGGAAATACCGCTTATGGTTATTAAGAAAGATGGCCGCCGGGAAATGTTCGACAGAGGTAAACTATTAGGCGGGATATTAAAGTCATGTGAAAAACGGCCAGTACCTGTAAAAGTGATTGAAATAGCGGTCAGCAAAATAGAAAAGGATATTCATGGTTGTGGGGAACGGGAAGTGTCTACCCGGCAGATCGGCGAATCTGTAATGCAGCATCTTAAAGAGATAGATCAGGTTGCCTATGTGCGATTTGCCTCAGTATACCGCCAATTTGCTGATATCAATAATTTTATGCAAGAACTTGAACTCCTTATGAAAACGCAGCATAGAGATTGAATAGAATATGGGGGAAAAATAATGTTTAATAAAATAAGGAAACGCGATGGACGCGAAGCTGATTTTGAAGAAAGCAAAATAACCGAGGCTATTTACAAAGCCGCTAAAGCTGTGGGGGGAGCCGACCGTCAACTGGCTTTGGAGTTAACGCTTGAGGTATTAAAGTTTTTGAAACAGAAACATAGCGGCGGCTTGTTTGGCGTTGAAGATGTCCAGGACGCAGTTGAAAAAGTATTGATTGAAACAGGCCATGCAAAAACCGCTAAAGCATATATCCTGCACCGGGACAAGCGGACCCGGATGCGGGACGCGAAATCAGACTTAATGGATGCTGTTGGGGAAATTTTAGTAGAAACCAGCCGTGAGAATGCCAATGTCTCCAACTCTCCCTCGGCAAAGATGCTGCAAATTGCCAGTGCTGCCAGCAAGGCATTCTATTTAAATCGCCTTATCCCTGAGAAGTTTGCTCAAGCTCATGTTAAAGGCGACTATCACATTCATGATCTGGACTTTTATGGAAAAACGCTAACGTGTGTACAGATACCCTTAGGGCAGTTATTACAGCGTGGCTTCAATAACGGGCATGGTCACATCCGTTCCCCAAAACGCCCTGCATCCGCTACCGCGCTGGCTGCTATTATATTGCAGAGTTCACAAAATGATATGCACGGGGGACAGTCTTTCGCCTTCTTTGACCGTGATATGGCCCCCTTTATGGAAAAGGCCAGCTCGGAAGAAGTATACCAGGCTATGGAGGCGCTGATCTATAATTTAAATAGCATGCATTCCCGGGCGGGTGCGCAAGTGCCTTTTTCCAGTCTTAATGTAGGCACCGACACTTCTCCTGCCGGTCGGGCTGTCACCAAGAACTTGCTTTTAGCTTATGAAAAAGGATTAGGACGGGGCGAGAACCCAATTTTCCCCAATATTATCTTCCGTTTACAGGAAGGGGTAAACTTTAACCCCGGTGACCCCAATTATGATTTATTCAAACTGGCTATTCGTGTGGCGGCGCAACGTCTTAATCCTACTTTCAGTTTTATGGATTCCTCATTTAATAAAGCGTACGGTGATCAGGTCGGCTACATGGGCTGCCGTACCCGGGTAATGTCCAACCGCTGCGGTCCGGAAGTAACTGACGGCCGGGGTAACTTGAGTTTTACCACGATTAATTTGCCGCGTTTGGCTATCAAAGCAGAACGTAACTTTATGAAGTTTTATGAAAGTCTGGCCGAATTTATCGATTTGACCTGTGAACAGCTATACCATCGTTTTCAGGTTCAGGCCAAACTAAAGGTGCGGGACATGCCTTTCTTGATGGGGCAGGGTCTGTACATTGATTCGGACAAGCTGAATCCCAATGATTATATTGACGATGTTATTAAAAATGGCACGCTGTCCGTTGGTTTTATCGGTTTGGCTGAGACACTGACAGCATTGACCGGCTATCATCACGGTGAAAATGAAGAAGCCCAAATTATGGGGGAAGAGATTGTCGCTTTTATGCGGGACAAAATAGATAGGGCCGCCGAGCATTATGATCTGAATTACACCTTGTTAGCCACGCCGGCGGAAGGCTTATCCGGGCGGTTTGTGAAAATGGACCGCCGCGAATACGGTCTTATTCCAGGGGTAACTGATAAAGAATATTATACAAATTCCTTTCATGTCCCTGTTAACTATCCTATTAGTGTGTTTGATAAAATCCGTATTGAAGGTGTATATCACAAGTATGCCAACGCAGGGCATATCAGTTATGTTGAATTCTCGGCACCGCCGGTCAATAACCTGGGAGCATTAGAAGAAATCATCCGCCATATGCGAAAATGTGATTTTGGTTACGCCGGTTTTAACTATCCGGTTGATTTTTGTGAAGGCTGCGGTCATATTGGTGTTATCGACACGGAAGAATGCCCTTCATGCGGTACTTCGAGTGTCCGCCGCGTTCGCCGCATTACCGGTTATCTCAGCACAGTTGATCGGTTCAATGATGCCAAACTTAATGAACTAAACCAGCGAGTACGCCATATTTAGGAAGGGAAAGCGATATGGAGATTAGAATTGCCGGGATAACAGAGGAGAGTATTGTTGATGGGCCCGGACTAAGAATGGTAATATTTGCCCAGGGATGTCCGCACAACTGCGAGGGTTGCCACAATCCTGACACTCATGATATAAAAGCCGGTTATACTGTTGATACTGAAAGTCTTTTCAGCCATATCAAAAAAACGGTTACCCGGAATAAGTTGCTACGCGGAGTAACTCTCTCGGGCGGCGAACCCTTTCTTCAGCCTGGCCCTCTGTCTATCCTGGCCAAGCAGGTGAAACTGCTTGGACTCGATATTGTTACATATAGCGGTTTTACTTTTGAGCAACTGACCGCTATGTCTATAAAAAATAGGCATATTGGGCAACTCATCAGATGCACTGATATTTTGGTTGATGGCTTATACCGTGAAAATGAGCGTGATTTAGGTTTAGCATTCCGCGGCTCGCGTAATCAACGGGTAATTGATGTCAAGGCAACCTTATCCGCCGACAAGGTCATACTATGGGAAGAGGTAGCCCAAAGATTGTGGGCATAGCGTTGGAGCAATAATTTTAGCAAACAGTAACATACTACTGTAATATAGACAAGCGGTATGTTACTGAAGACAACACCATAGGTGGAAGTGATGCAAAATGTCATGGCAACTGAAAGAGCGCCTAAAAAAAATAATAGCCACTGAACAGGGAACACTGTCCTTCGCGCCGGGATCCCGGCAGCCAATGGCGCTAGTGTATCCGAATACGTATCATGTCGGAATGTCGAATCTGGGAATGCATATTATTTATGAACAGATAAACAGCCGGGGGGATACTGCTTGTGAGCGACTGTTCCTACCCGATAAAAAGATATTTGACGAATATATACGAACCAATACACCTTTACTAAGTTTGGAAAACCAAATGCCACTCTATGAATTTCCGCTTATTGCCTTTGCTGTGTCGTTCGAAATGGATTATTTTAATCTTATCACGATACTCCTGGCTGGGAAGGTTCCGGTGCTGGCGGCAGAACGGAAAGAAAGCGACCCTTTAGTTATTATCGGCGGTCCTTGTGCAACCTTTAACCCTGAACCATTGGCCGACTTTGTTGATGCCTGTATTATTGGCGAAGGCGAAGAAGTGATTCATGAATTTCTGGACTGTTATTATGACGCCTTAGCTCAGGGACTGTCCCGAAAAGAACTGTTAATGCGGTTGGTGCAGCTGGACGGTGTATACGTTCCGCACTTTTATCAGCCTGTATATGATGACAGTGGCATCATTGCACGGTACGAGCAGGACGCAGGGGTGCCTAAACAAGTTAAACGGCGTTATATCAAAGATCTGGGGCACTATCCCGGACAAACGGTAATTGTTACGGCAGATACTGAGTTTAAGGATATGTATCTGATAGAAGTTGCCAGAGGGTGTGGCAGGCACTGTCGATTTTGTATGGCAGGCTACTGTTTTCGTAATCCGCGGGTACGTTCATTGGAACAAATATCCGCGGGTGTGAGCCAGGCAAAAAGGATGGGCGCAAAGGTCGGACTTATGGGCGCAGCTATCTCAGATTACCCGGAAATCAATAGGTTATGCAATTTAATATTGGAGCAAGGCTTGACTATGTCAGTTGCCTCGCTGCGAGCAGATTCGCTAACATCTTCGCTAGTGGAAGCTTTGGCTGCCAGCGGCCAAAGAACGATTACATTAGCTCCGGAAGCCGGCAGTGAACGGATGCGTAATATTATCAATAAGCAAATTAGCGATGAACACATTTTTAAGGCGATTGCCACTGCGACGGCGGCCGGGATTCGCCATGTTCGCCTGTATATTATGGTTGGTCTGCCGGGAGAGGGCGAACAAGATATTGAAGACATTATTGAAATGGCAAAAAACGTCAGGAATCATATGGATTCTCTTGGCAGCAAAGGTATACTGACTTTAAGTATTAACCCCTTTATTCCCAAGCCGTTTACTCCTTTTCAGTGGCTGCCGATGGCCTCGCAGGATACGGTATCGTCCAAGCTGAAATATATACAGACTGTGTTAAGGAAGTTGCGGGGCATAGAGGTTTTGATTGAACAACCCAAGGAGGCTTACATCCAAAGCGTACTGGCACGAGGTGATCGCCGCCTTGGCCGCGTATTGCTAACCTCTGTTGAACATGGTGGTGCACGCGGCTGGAAGCAAGCTATTAAAACACATGGTATTGATGAGGCCAGCTATCTGTATCGCGCTAGAGGCCATGATGAGATTTTGCCGTGGAGTAACTTGGATATGGGTTTTGCGATGTCGTATCTTTTAACTGAATTTTACCGGGCGCAGGCGGAGGAACGTACGCCACCCTGTAGTAGCGGATGTAAACGGTGTGGCGTCTGTCAATAATGTCAGATAAAAAATGTATAGCAAAAAGCAGAGCGCTTGCTCTGCTTTTTGCATTTGTATAATATAATGCAAAAATATAAAGGCGATGGTTCCAGGTAGTACGGCTTGCCGTACTACCTGGAACCATCGCCTTTATCCGAAGGGGTAATTTACAAAGTTCAGAGGGTCAATGCCGCTAAGAAGCGTTTGTAGATCTACCCCTGCAATATCATTATATTGCAAATATTATGTAAAGTATAGCGGGAATTTTAGGGAGGGTCCCAAGCTAGAGAGCCCGATATATAATTATTTTTCTAATAACTAATTTCTGAAGATTTGTTGCAGCTCAATCTTGGCCATTGCGCTGATACTCGCAACATAAGTGTATATATCGGATAAATGATCGGAGATCTCCTTTTGGGTAATACCCGGAGGTGCATAAATGAAAAAGGCAGCTTTTTGTGTGGAGGATTTTATTCTGGTTCGTAAGTCAGGTCCATAAATAATACTGGAAATAATTCCTTCATTGTCTTGCATAAACATATCTTCTTGTTTTAGCTGTTGTTCGCGTTCGTTAATGAGAGTATATTTTTCGCTACCCTTTGCAACATTTAGAGTTATGGGCATTTTTAGTGTTGTGTAATCGTGCCCCGCTGTGAGTAAACAATTTTTTAGTTCGGCCATAAACATGGCTTCAACAAGGCTGGCCTTATCTGGGATTTTTTTGCCTTTGAAAACAACTGACTCTATTTGTTGCTTGACATGATAAGTTTTTCCATAACGCTTGTAATAATCATTATACGCCTTAATTGGACTATAATCATTTAAATCTTTCTGGTCTGAAAACTTTGCACCTAGAATCTCTAGCAAAGCTTGTCTGTGAATAGCTAACGCTTTATTTTGTGCTGGGTTAAGTACATTATTTATGACCATGATACCAACACTTGCCTCGGGATATGCTTTTCTCCATGCATCTGTGACGTTTAACAAACTGGACATCTCCTTAAAACCAAATGGTATTTTCCGGCGGATTATATTAATGATAGCATAACAACTGATGCAATCACAGAACCACTTGATTATGAATTCTTGGGGGCCAGTTGAATCCAGTCCTGCTTGCGCATATCAGGGAATTTTAGCCACAGATGACTGTTCGCGGGGAGATAATCTATCTCGCTATAAAAGCATATCCACTATACTACCCGGCGCCTGCTGAATTTGCCGCCTATTTTTCCTTATAGAAGATTAGCATAATGATATCTTTATCAAGCACCAGAGTCTCGCCCGAGATATGTTTATCAAAAATCCATCCGGCCTGGGCCTGTTCATTCAGAATATCCTCAAGCTGTTCACCGTCAAGCCGTGAGGTTCCTAAAAACCCTTTTTTCTTTACCTCTATAACTTTATATTGACGCATATGGGATTCTCCTTTTTGCATAATTTCTTATTCCGTAAACCAGATGATGAATAAATAACTAGCTGCAGTTAAGCATACCCGCTTACCGCGTGAAGATACTATAAACCACCAAAGTCAACAACAGAACTATACAGGCAATATGTATCACTTGTTTCTGCGACAGTTCTGCCTGATTTATATCGTTATCACGGCGAAGTGCTTCGGCGAGCTTGTTATAATCAGGCGTATCATCCACTGGAATCCTAAATATTGGTTTGCCGCAATTCGGACATATTTGAGCATCCTCCGAGCATTCATGGCAACAATAAACACATGTAATCATAGGAGCTCCTTTCTCTGGGGAAAGACGTAAGCCTACGGGTGAAGCAGTTTTTGCAGCAGCTCTGGTGTAAGCTCTTCTTCGGAATATAAAGGGATACCCAGCTTATGCAGCTTTGCGGCTGTGACCCCCAGACCGGGTTTAGTTTTATGGCTGAAGGTACCATCATAAATTCTGAGGCTGCCACAGGATGGACTGCGTTGCTTTATTATAGCAGCAGTAATGTTATGCTCTATTGCAAGCTGAGCACTTTTTTCAGCACCGCAAATGAAATAGGCAGTAACATCCCTGCCATTTTGATCTAGGACTGTACTTTTCCCTTCCAGTACAGCATTGCCTGAACCTGACGTAATTTCGGCCGGGGGACGCGGGGTTGGCAACCCACCCATTACCTCCGGGCAAAAAACGATAATTTCAGCCTGATAAGCTTCCATAAGAAGAGTATTGCCATTGGAGCCGCCGTCGTATTTGGTGCGATGTCCGAGAAGACAAGCACTTACTAGTATCATTATATCACACCTTCTTATATGGACATAAACTAAGAGACAGGCGTATAATTTGCTCTGCTTGGTTGAGGTGAAGGGGGAGCTCGAAAATATATATAGGTAGGGGATAAATATTTTGCACATATATATAGGAAGGAAAATATAATATACTGAAATAAAATGCCCTCTTATTTTTAAATAAGAGGGTTATAAAATACTTTATTATATGTACTTTTAAATGAAATTATAAATTTACATTTTGTATCAACGTTGTTATTTTGCATAAGGCTCGGGATACCTTATACTGCTAAATTAACTGGTCGGGGCGACAGGATTCGAACCTGCGGCCTCTTAGTCCCGAACCAAGCGCGCTACCAAACTGCGCTACGCCCCGGCTCACATTTATTAAGTATACACATTCATAATGACATTGTCAACAGGAAACCACCGTAATTTTTGATAAGTTTTAAGAGGGGATTATGAGTCTTTAGTCCCGCAGGGATTTTTTAGTAAATGTCGAAATTAAAGGAGAAGTTAGTGTTGGAGGTATGTGTTTGAAAATAGCTAAATTAAATATAGGCTTGTTTGTTTTTACTTTTTATATCATATTTATGTTTAGTAATTCCGCGTTTGCGTCTGTTGAAACAATTACCCTCAGACAAGGAGACGTGAACGAGGCTGTTTATGCTCTGCAGAATGAGCTCAAAAAATATGGCTTTTACCAATACGATGTCGATGGTAAGTTTGGTCTGAACACTCGGTTAGCTGTTGTCCAGTTTCAACAGGCCGTTGGCATCGAGGAGGATGGTATTGTTGGCGCAAGTACCTGGCAGGCGCTGCGTAACTATTCAGGTAATAGTGATGTTAGCCGTGGACGGTATGACAGATCATATGGAGGGCAAATAGCTGCATTTGCTCAGAAATTTCTTGGTGTTCCCTATGTATGGGGTGGCTCGGCTGCTTCCGGATTCGATTGCTCCGGGTTCATTTATTATGTTTTTAGTAATCATGGCATTACATTGCCGAGAATGGCGGATGAACAGTATAATTTTGGCCGTCACGTTTCGGCGGCCGAGATTCAGCCTGGTGACTTAGTGTTTTATAGCACCTATACTCCCGGACCTTCACATGTGGGCATATATGTAGGGAATGGTCAGTTTATTCATGCAAGTTCCGCTGCTGGCGAAGTGACCCTGACAGCGATGTCAAAACCATACTATCAGGCAAGATTTTTAGGAGCTTTCCGAATTATTAGGTGAAATTGGGTGATAAAATAGCCGGTTTATTCCGGTTATTTTTGTTTGCCTGGCTGTAGGACGGGAATACTAAAAAAATAATAATTAAATTATTTTTTTACAAAAAGTGTTACGAGTGCGTAAATGTGCTAAAATATCTATGTTAACCTGAAAAAGCTACAATTTGAGGTAGATATGCGAATTATAACCGGAACTGCCAAAGGAATCAGGCTCAAGGCGCCCAGAGGATTGGATGTGCGTCCAACTGGTGACAGGGTAAAAGAATCTATGTTTAATATTCTTGCCAACCTCAAAGCATCTACTAATTCGGAAGTGATTTATGGTGCCAGAGTGTTGGATCTATTTGCTGGTACAGGTAATTTAGGTTTAGAAGCTCTTAGCCGAGGGGCGCATTATGCACTCTTTGTAGACCGCAGTCAGGTAAGTCTTGCCGTCATAAAAGACAATATCCACAGTGCAAGGTTAAATGCACTTGCTGAAGTACGCAGGGGCGACTCGCTTAAAACCTTGGACAGCCTGGCGGAGGCTGCACAAACCTTTAGACTTATATTTATCGATCCTCCTTATAATGAGGGTTTGGTTAATGCTGCGTTACTCAAACTCGACATGACTAGTATTGTTGAACCCGGCGGAGTAATTGTTGTTGAACATTCTAAACATGAGCCGGTAAACACGGACTGGAAGTATCTGCAGTCAATTCGTACCGAACATTATGGTGAAACATTTGTGACTTTTTTGATGCGTTAATGCGCGAACACTATTTGAGCAATAGGAGGCAGTAATATGCGGATTGGAGTTTGTCCAGGCAGTTTTGACCCTGTTACCAATGGGCATTTAGATATTTTTTTACGGGCCAGTAAAATGTTTGATCTATTAATTGTGGCTGTCTTTCATAATCCCAATAAGAAGCCTTTGTTTACAATGCAGGAACGAGTGGAAATGCTTAACGCAGCAACCAAGCATATACATAATATCAAGGTGGACAGCTTTTCCGGTTTGCTGAACGATTATGTGCGGCGGCAAAATAGTAGCTTTATTGTCAGGGGTTTACGGGCTTTAAGCGACTTTGAATACGAGTTCCAACGGGCACTGCTTATTAAGAAAATTGATCCAACGATGGAAACCATCTTTATGATGACCAGTAACGAGTATTCGTTTATCAGTTCGAGTGGCATTAAAGAATTGGCGAAATTTGGCGGGCCAATTACCGGTTTGGTGCCGGAATGCCTGGAAGAGAGCATCATTAAAAGAATTTTTGAGAAAAGTTAGATACGTGTGATTCGGGAAGGGAGAAAAGTATGAGTATTGAGAAACTATTAGATGAAATGGAGAATATGCTGGTTGAGGCAGCCCGGGTACCCTTTACCAATAAACGGGTTGTTGAGGAAGATGATTTGGCACGGTTTTTAGATGAGTTTCGGGAAAAGTTGCCCAGAGAACTGGAAGAAGCAAAACGGATTATTACCGAGCGTCAGCGAATTCTGGATGAGGCGCAACAAGAAGCGCAAAGTATTGTAGAGCAGGCTAAAGCGTATGTTATTAAGCTAACTGATGAGAATTTAATCAATAAGCAGGCCCAAGAACAGGCAAATGAACTTGTTGCGCAAGCTCGTAAAACTGCAAAAGATCTACAGGTTGACGCAGTAAGCTATGCGGATGAAGTGTTTAAACACGTTGCTGCTCACTTGGAAAAGACCCTTGAGGTAGTTCGTCAGGGACATCGTGACTTACAGCAAAATAGAAATAATCCCGGATAAAAGGAGCTTTGCTCCTTATCTTTTTACGTATCCGGATATACCTTTTGCCAAGTGGACGGCAAATGATAGTAGAAGCATAATACCTAACAATATTCCTATCTGGTAAGTAGCCTGCTCAAACCGAGTGAGCCATAAGCTCCACAAATTGCTGTGAGAAAGGCTCATAGATACCGGCATTACTAATAATGTTGTGATTGTCTGACCAGATCCAAGTAATAGTACGGTGATAATGGCAGCAAGAACAGCATGGAGCAGTCTGCCTACCATATATGGAGTCATGCGGATTCCGGATTCTATGACGATACTGGCAACCTGACCGTGTACAGATAAACCGCTCCAGGCGATAATGGCACTGGCAATGGCAACCTTTTGAATTAGCGGCGCATCGACTTGGCTGGCTGCCAATGTACCCAGATCAATTTCCAGTAATCCGCTAACCAACGCAGGGGCCAGGTTGGTACTGTAGCCAATCAGGCTAAGAGCGGAAGCAAAGAGGCTTATTAATATATCTGTTATACCAAAAACAGACATAATACGAATAAAAACTGAGAATACAATAATAAAGCCACCGATAAGCATGATGGTATTCATGGATGATTTTACGGCATCACCAAGCAGTTGTCCTGTTGAACGCTTATCTTCCTGGCGGGCATTATACAAAGCTCGAAATGCGCGCAGGAGGATATTACCATTCGGCGCAGGCCGGTCTGAAGAATAACTGTCTCTGTTGCGACCATGGAATCTGAAAGCCACGCCAACAAGAAAACTGGATATATAGTGAGCTAGTGCTATGGTAGCTCCTAATTCAGGCATGCCAAACATACCCACAGCTACCGCGCCAAACATAAATAAAGGGTCGGCCGTGTTTGTGAAAGACAACAGACGCTCCGCCTCGACTGCCGAGCATAATTGATTTTTACGAAATTTGCAGGTTATTACCGCGTCCATCGGATAGCCGGAGGCAAGCCCCATTGACATCGCAAAAGCTCCAACCCCAGGCACATTAAAAATGGGGCGCATCAGGGGTTCGAGCAAAACGCCGATAAAATGAACAACACCAAGCCCCATTAGTATTTCTGATAAAATAAAAAAAGGCAGTAATGAGGGAAAAACAACATTCCACCACAAATTTAAGCCCATGATAGCTGAATCGAATGCATCTTTCGGATATGTTACCATTGCTATAGTAATAAATACAGTGCATAAAGCCATAAAATATGCCAGTAAACGTGAGCGATAACGTCTGCCACTGCCCCAAATCCGCATATATTTATCTCCTCCTCCAAGCGGTGCGGTTTGATAATATATATATTGGAAGGGGAGAGGTAATATAACTAAAATGAGGTTCAAATACTACTTAGATAGTTGTGCAGGGAGGAATAACTGTGCTGCCTAAAGTTGGTTTGGCCCTAGGGTCAGGCGGTCTGAGAGGTATTGCCCATATCGGGGTGCTAAGAGTATTGGAAAGGCATAATATATCCGTCGACTTTATTGCCGGTTGCAGCATTGGCAGTCTGATTGGCGCGTTATACGCTGCAGGTCTTGATCCGGAGACCATATTAAAGCTGGCGAAAAATTTAAAGAGGCGCCACTGGCTGGATTTCGTAATTCCGCAAATGGGGATTATCTCCGGGGAGAAAGCGCTCGCGACCATTCGCTTGTTAACGGGGCAGCGAAACTTCGCCGAGCTAAAAATACCCTTGGCTATAGTAGCCACCGAACTACACAGCGGCCAGGAAGTTATATTTACAGAAGGGGATATTGCCAGTGCAGTGAGAGCCAGTATTTCGGTACCTGGCGTGTTTATTCCCTTTCCTATACAGGATAAGCTTTTTGTCGACGGGGCGGTGGTAAACCCAACCCCGATTGATACTGCGCGTAATATGGGGGCCGATATTGTTATTGCGGTAGACTTGGCCCATGCTGGTACGGTAGGCAGTATTAGCAATATGTTTGATGTAATCATACAGTCCATAGATATCATGGAGCGAGAACTGTGTAAGCATCGCCAGCACCACTGCGATGTTCTCATTCAGCCTGATGTAAATAAGTTTTCACCAAGTTCTTTCGACACAATGGATGAGTGCGTTCTGGCCGGTGAGGTTGCGGCCGAAGCCGTCATTCCTGAACTAAAAGAACTTTTAGCTAACCCGAAATGTAGTGAGGAGAAACAAGGAAGTCTTGATTGCCTGAACGCCAAGCGCAATTAGGAAAGCCTAGAACGTATACGTTAGTCGCAGCCACATCGTAGGCTAGCATGGACTGCAGAGCAGACAATCCATGTTGTTTTTGCTGCTTTGAGGTGAGGAAATGCGATGTTTTTGTTATAACCGGAATGGTTGCCTGTTTATCAATTTCTTTTAATAGAATACGGCCATTGTTGTTAAAAGCCAGTACGCGGGCGTATAGGGGGCCAGTCTGGTCAAAGCGGGCAATAGTAGTCTTGTTTGTTCCCAGCAGTGCATGAATAATAATTCGCTGAAGACGAGTCAGTGTATAGCGTTTACTTTTTATATACATTAATAACTCTTGAATGGTAGCCGCTTTAAAAGCGGCTTCACTTATTTTATGATGAAGTCCTTCGCTAACGTCGGGCAAGACTGCTATTTCCTCCAGGCACATTGTCCGTAGCCTGGCAAGAATAACTGTACTAAAAGATTCTGCTGCTACGGGCGCTTTGCCGGCCGAGATCAAATCATTCATTTGCCGGGCGCAGGCGGGAGGGACAGCCTGCCAGGCTGCACTGGCGGGGGCCAAGACGCCATTATTGATAATGGCTGTCCTAATAGCGGTGGCGCTGGCGATGGAAGATGTAATCAATTTGTCATGATAATTGGCTTCCAATCGTTTGATGGCCAACGGTATAAGCTGAGGTGCGTGATGGCTGATAGCCCGGAGGTATTCAACAGCTAACACATTATTGGGGGATTTAAGCAGGTTTGACTCTGCCTTAAAACTTGCTGATAATACTGTCGACAGGCTGGCTGCATAGGTTTTTCCGTTTTTCATTTCCTGTCGCAAGGATTCAATCACCGTATTTTGGTTTAGGGCGTCTGCAAAATTTTTAAGCAATTGAACCTCAGGCGTTTCTGCACCAAAGCAAACGTGGCTGACAATACCTAACCGCTCTAAAAGCTGGATGCCGCCGGTCGCAAAATATTGGGCACTACGCACAGCAAACACTGCCGGCAGTTCAATTACCAAATCAACGCCGGCTCTAACCGCCAAGCTGGCGCGTGACCACTTATCGGTAATTGACGGTTCGCCTCTTTGTAAAAAGTTGCCGCTCATAACAGCAATGCTATACGTCGAGCCTGACAGGCGCTTAGCCTCATTTAAATGCTGTAAATGACCATTGTGGAAGGGATTGTATTCAACAATCATGCCTACTGCGTTTATCATTTTTATTTCACCCAATATAATTGTATACTAATTCGTCAATTTGTGAAATTTTTTATTAAATAATTTTCCCAGATGAAGGGAAAATAAGTCAGGTGTCGAAAACATAAAAACTGTTGGGTTTATAAAAACATATTGGATTAGTGGTTTGACCGTACATACCCCAAAATAAGGAGGATTTTGTTGTGAAAGTATTAGTTGTCAATTGTGGGAGTTCTTCAATTAAGTACCAACTGGTAAACATGAACGATGAATCAGTGCTGGCAAAAGGCCTGGTAGAACGCATTGGTCTTGACGGCTCGGTTTTGACGCACCAGCCGGAAGGTAAAGACAAAGTGGTTATCAATGCTGATATTAATAACCACAGCATTGGTATTAAACTCGTTATTGAAGCTTTGACTGATGCTAAGCACGGTGTTATTGCCAGTATGAAGGAAATCGCCGCGGTAGGCCACCGGGTTGTGCATGGTGGCGAGAAATTTGCTGACTCAGTTTTGATCACTCCAGCTGTTATGAAGGCTCTTGAAGAGTGTATTGAAATGGCTCCGTTACATAACCCGCCTAACATTATGGGGATTAATGCCTGCTCCGATATTATCCCCGGAGTTCCGCAGGTAGCCGTTTTCGATACTGCCTTCCATCAAACTATGCCCAAGCATGCCTTCCTGTACGCTCTGCCGTATGAAGCATATGAAAAATATGGTGTTAGACGTTACGGGTTCCATGGAACCTCACATAAATATGTTTCCCAACAAGTCGCTGAACTTATGGGGGAACATATGACTAACCTCCGGATAATCACTTGTCATTTGGGAAATGGTGCCAGTATCGCCGCCGTTAAGCACGGCAAATGTATCGATACCAGCATGGGCTTTACCCCGCTCGAAGGTCTTGTTATGGGCACCCGCTCCGGCGGCATTGATCCTGCTATCATTCCGTTCCTGATGAAGAAAGAAAATATGACTGCTGATCAGGTTGATAACTATCTCAACAAAAAATCCGGTGTACTTGGCGTTTCCGGTGTATCAAGCGATTTCCGTGATATTGAAGATGCAGCTAATTCCGGTAATGAACGTTCTGAACTGGCACTGGAGATGTTTGCTTACAGAGTTCGTAAATTTATCGGTTCTTATGTTGCTGCTATGGGTGGCGTTGATGCTATCGTCTTTACTGCAGGTCTTGGCGAGAACTCCATCTCTATGCGTGATAAAATCTGCAATGGTCTCGAATTCTTAGGTACTAGAATTGATCCTGTCAAAAATAATATTCGTGGCAAAGCCCAGGAAATTAGCGTTGAAGGTGCTAAAGTTAAACTTTTTGTCGTTCCCACCAACGAAGAACTCGTTATTGCGCGGGATACAAAAGCAATTTGCGGCAATCTTGCATAACTGTCATACAACCTTCGCATGATAGGCAGGGGACGCTTGTTCCCTGCTTTCATATTTCTTGACAAACTTTCGGCGTGTCGATATAATAGATGAAGGTTGGTGGAAAATGATGAAAATTAACATAGCGCCGCTTAGAAAGGACCTTGGGCGTACCCAGACATTTTCTTTCAAGACTTCGGCCGGTCAGCTTGGCCTTGACGGACAAGACGACGTTTGGTCTGGAAGTATTTTGGTTGAAGGCGGGGTTACAAACAAAGGAACTATCTACGAAGTAAACGGAATAATCAATGCTACTATGAGTCAGAACTGCAGCCGGTGTCTCGAAGCTATGAGCATTACGCTTGCTATACCCTTCGCTGAGGAATATAGAGAAGTTGATTCTGTGGATTTTAATGAATCTTCTGAACCGGAATTCAACTATTTTAATAGTGATGAGATTAATATTACTGATTTAGTTCGCGAGAATATTCTGTTGGCCGAGCCACTTAAACCGGTGTGCAGTGAAAACTGTCGCGGGTTATGTCCTGAATGCGGCGCCAACCTAAACATAAACACCTGCGGCTGCAACCCGTGTAAAACTGATCCAAGACTTGCTGTTTTAGAAAAACTTCTGTCTAAGGACTAATGTTTGACGGTGGCCAATTTTGTTAAGGAGGTGGAAACAAATGGCAGTACCTAAGCGTAAAATGTCCAAAGCCCGTCGCGATAAACGTCGTGCTAACTGGAAACTTACTATTCCTGGTTTGGTTGAATGCCCTCAATGTCACGAAAAGAAAATGCCTCATCGTGTGTGTCCTGACTGCGGTCATTATAATGGTAAAGTTGTGGTTCAAGCAGAATAAAAAAATAAGTAGTGAGCAAGATAAAAGGCAATTAATTTTATCTTGCTCACTTTTTTGCTTGCATAATTGGTAGTAACTAGCTATAATTAATACTATCAATTGGTAATATAACTTGCTGATAAAACTAGGTGATGTTATGGCGCGAGTTCAAAAAAAAATACGCCAGGCACAGTTAAAAGAAAAGTTGGTAAGTACACCTTTTCTTACCGATGAGGAACTGGCGGCCTGTTTAAATGTTAGTGTCCAGACGATAAGGCTTGACCGGCTGGAGCTTGGTATACCTGAACTGCGGGAACGTACTAAGCAAATGGCCGAAGAAGCCCAAAACAAACTCAAGACAATTGCCAGCGCAGATATCGTGGGTGAATTGATTGATCTTGAATTGGGGAAGTCGGGTATATCGTTAATGGCGGTAACCACAGATATGGTTTTTGAGAAAACTAAGGTTGCCCGCGGACACTATATTTTTGCCCAGGCTAATTCTTTGGCTTTGGCTATTATTGATGCCCCTATGGCTGTAACCGGGGTTGCTAATGTCAAATATAAAATAGCTGTGCATGAAGGTGAAAAACTGGTAGCTAAAGCCGAAATCATAAAAAAAAGAGGCAATAAATATTTTATTTGGGTAAAGACTAGGAATGATAGTCAGGAAGTATTTCGTGCCAAATTTATTATGGTGTCACTTGAGTCAGAATTACATAAATAACTAGGACTTTGAATAAGCATTGATTCTGTCGCTTTCGTGAAAGGGAGATAATGAATGAAGGTTGCCATTGATACTATGGGCGGAGATTATGCCCCGGGCGAGATTGTATTAGGTGCATTACAGGCTGCCAAAGAGTATGAAGCAGAAGGCATGGAAATTGTTTTAGTCGGTGACCAGGCTCAGATTACGCAAGCTCTTGACAGTCATGGCAACTGGAAAGATTTAAATATTACGGTACATCATGCCGGCGAAATTATTGATATGCACGAATCTCCGGGTTCTGCCGTTAGGAAGAAAAAGGATGCTTCGGTTGTTGTAGCCACCGCCCTGGTAAAACAGGGGATCTGTGATGTAGTAATTTCTGCTGGGAGTACCGGTGCAGCCGTTGCCGCAGCTTTGTTTGGTTTAGGTAGAATTAATGGCATCGAGCGTCCGGCTATTGCCACGCCGATGCCTAATCTAACGGGCACAACTGTCCTTTTGGATTCAGGCGCAAACATTGACAGTAAACCTAAGCATCTGGTGCAAAATGCTATAATGGGTTCGATCTATGCTGAATATGTGCTGAACATTCCCAAGCCACGGGTAGGGCTTTTAAATATTGGTGAAGAAGAAAGCAAGGGTAATGAACAGGTTTTATCCACATATCCGCTGCTGCAGCAGCTTAATACTGTAAATTTTATAGGTAATGTCGAAGGACGTGATATTCCTAAAGGAACAGTGGATGTTGTTGTTTGCGACGGTTTCGTGGGAAATATCGTTCTCAAGTTTGGTGAAGGATTAGCCAGCGCTATTTTGCAGCTTGTTAAGGATGCTATTAAATCAAGCGGATTCTGGGCGAAAATGGCATCTATGCTGGTGCTGCCGGCTTTACGCGGCTTGAAGAAGAAACTTGATTACGCCGAATACGGTGGTGCGCCGCTGTTAGGCGTAAACGGGGGTTTCATTATCTGTCATGGCAGTTCCCGCGCAATAGCAATAAAAAACGCTATTAGAGTTGCCAAGGAATTCACCGAGCAGGATGTTGTTGCCCACATTCGCGAAAACATTGCCAAAGAGGGGGTTGTGACCAATGAATAACCATAAAGCGGTAGGCATTATTGGAATTGGAACTTATGTGCCAGAGAAAATAATGACTAATAAAGATTTGGAAAAAATAGTTGAGACTTCGGATGAGTGGATTGTCGACCGGACAGGGATCCGTGAACGGAGGATTGCCGCGCCCGAAATGGCAACTTCTGATTTGGCCAGCCGTGCAGCTCTCAAGGCACTTGAAGATGCCGGTGTTGCTGCTGAGGAAATTGATCTTATTATAGTTGCTACAGCAACACCGGATATGTTTTTTCCTTCAGTAGCCTGCCTGGTGCAGGCCAATATCAAAGCCGCCAATGCTGCCGCTTTTGATTTGGCGGCCGGTTGTTCCGGATTTGTTTACGGCATGATAACCGGTAGTCAGTTTATCCAAGCAGGATTGTATAAGAAAGTGCTCGTGATTGGTGCTGAAACCCTTTCCCGGATACTGGACTGGACTGACCGTAATACCTGCGTTTTATTCGGCGACGGTGCCGGTGCGGCTGTTCTTGGAGAGACCACACCCGGTTATGGCATTTTAGGATCACAGCTGGGGGCAGATGGTGCCGGCGGTGACTTGTTAAAACTTCCTGCCGGCGGCTCGCGCAATCCGTCGACAGCGGAAACAGTTTCGCAAAGAATGCATTTCGTTCATATGAACGGCAATGAAGTCTTTAAATTTGCGGTGAAAGTCATGGGTGAGGCTGCTGTAAAAGCTCTCGACCATGCCGGCCTAAGTGCGTCAGATGTGGATTGTTTAGTTCCTCACCAGGCAAATATTCGTATAATACAATCAGCTGCCAAGCGTCTGAAACTACCAATGGAAAAAGTAATGATCAACGTTGATAAATATGGCAACACGTCGGCTGCATCTATTCCGATTGCCCTTGAAGAAGCCGTTCATGGCGGAAAGATCAAAGAAGGCGATATTGTTGTACTTGTTGGCTTTGGTGCCGGGTTGACTTGGGCGTCAGCTGTAATAAAATGGGGCAAGGGGGCCGACACTATTGCTTAATAGCAAGCTTTGCCAGCTTTTACATATTAAATACCCCATCCTTCAAGGAGGGATGGCTTGGGTAGCTACAGCAGAATTAGCCGCAGCCGTTTCTAATGTAGGGGGTTTAGGTCTCATTGGGGCCGGGCATATGCCGCCTGATGCATTAAAAGCGGAGATTAGAAAGGCAAAGGGTTTGACAGATAAACCATTTGGTGTAAATATAATGCTTATGTCTCCTTTTGTAAAAGAGGTTATGCAAGTAGTAATTGACGAGCGCGTAGCTGTTGTTACGACTGGCGCGGGAAATCCGGGAGAGTATATCCCGGCTCTGAAGGAAATTGGGACGAAAGTTATTCCGGTAGTGGCCTCTGTTGCCTTAGCGAAGAGGTTAGAACGTGTTGGGATTGATGCAATTATTGCCGAAGGTATGGAAAGTGGCGGTCATGTCGGCGAAGTAACAACAATGGCATTGGTGCCGCAAGTTGCTGATGCCGTAAATGTGCCGGTAATTGCCGCAGGCGGCATTGCTGACGCTCGCGGTGTTGTGGCAGCAATGGCGTTAGGCGCTGAAGGCGTTCAAATAGGAACATTGTTTGCCGCGTCCACAGAATGCACGGCGCATCCCAATTATAAGGCGGCCATTGTCAAAGCTAAAGAGCGTTCGACCGTAGTGACAGGCGCCATAACCGGCCATCCGGTAAGAGTCATTGCGAATAAATTAACCCGCGATTTTGCCGAAATGGAAAAGCGCGGCGCGCCTACCGAGGAACTCGACCGTTTGGGGGCTGGTAAGCTCAGAGCGGCAGTTCGTGAAGGCGATATCGAATATGGTTCGGTAATGGTTGGCCAGGTAGCCGGTATGATTAACTCCGTGCGGCCGGTAGATGAAATTATGCAGAGTATAATACAGGATGTACCTAAAGTAATTAATAAACTGACCAAGAACATATAAAGGCAAAAAGGAATTCACAGGGAGGGAAATAAATGGGTAAACTAGCATTTGTTTTTCCAGGTCAGGGTTCGCAAGCGGTTGGTATGGGCAAGGAGCTATTCGAGAAATACGACACTGTAAAGGCCATATTCAAAGCTGCTGATGAAGCCCTTGGTTTCTCTATTTCCGATATGTGCTTTAACGGACCGGAAGATGAACTTAAGAAGACATATAATACGCAACCGGCTATTTTAACTGTTAGCATAGCGTGCCATGAGGTGCTAAAGCAGCATGGCGTTACACCTGATATTGTTGCCGGCCATAGTCTGGGTGAATATTCAGCCTTAGTTGCCGCCGGGGCATTATCTTTTACTGATGCTGTTCAACTAGTGAGAAAACGTGGCCAGTTTATGCAGGAAGCCGTTCCCCTGGGAGAAGGCAGTATGGCAGCAATCCTGGGCTTGGACCGTGACAAGGTTATCGATATTTGCCGTCAGGTAGAGGCTGAAGTCGGTTCTGTGCAGGCAGTTAATTTTAATTGTCCCGGCCAGATTGTAATTGCCGGCAAGACGGCTGCGGTCGAAAAAGCTAACGAACTATTAAAGGCGGCAGGCGCCAAACGGGCGGTATCACTGCCGGTAAGCGCTCCTTTTCACAGTACTTTGCTGCAGCCTGCTGCCCGAAAGCTGGCTGTAGAACTGGATAAAGTAGGTGTTCATGACGCCCGGATGCCGGTTGTCTTTAATGTTAACGGCCAGATTACTACTCAAGGAGCGGCTATCAAAGAATTACTGGTTAAACAGGCAGCAAGCCCTGTTCTCTGGGAAGACTGTGTCGCCCAAATCGCGAGCTTTGGGGCAACGACCTTTGTTGAAGTTGGACCTGGCAAGGTGCTGACAGGCTTCACCAAGAAGATTGCTAAAGATGTCGAAACTTTGAACATAGAAGATATGACTTCTTTGGAAAAAGTCCTTGATTATTTCAAGGAGGTTCGCTAAAATGCATTTAGATGGACAAGTGGCAATCGTTACCGGTGCATCCAGGGGGATTGGCCGGGCGGTGGCAATAGCCTTAGCCAAAGTGGGTGCCAAGGTTGTAGTCAATTATGCGGGTAATGCCCAGGCTGCTGAAGAAGTACGCCAAGCTATTGTTGACAATGGCGGGCAGGCAATCACAGTTAAGGCCGATATCGCCAGCGCCGAAGCTGTGGATGCACTGGTTAAGCAGACTATAGAAGCGTTTGGCAAGATTGATATTTTGGTTAATAATGCCGGTATAACCCGTGATGCGCTTTTGATGCGTATGAAAGATGAAGACTGGGATGCTGTAATGAATACCAATCTTAAAGGTATATACTACTGCACCAAAGCGGTATCCAAGATTATGATGAAACAAAGAAGCGGCAAAATTATTAACATGACCTCGGTTGTAGGTATTATGGGAAATGCCGGGCAGGCAAATTACGCCGCCGCTAAAGCGGGTGTTATTGGCTTTACTAAATCGATGGCGAGAGAATTGGCTTCTCGCGGTATTACGGTAAACGCTATTGCTCCTGGTTTTATTGCCACTGATATGACGCATGGTTTGTCCGAGCAGGTAAAAGCCGATTTAGCAGCCAAAATCCCTTTGAATCGTTTAGGGGCTGCTGAAGACGTTGCCGCCGCTGTCGTATTTTTGGCAGCAGATTCTGCAAATTATATTACCGGACAGACTTTAAATGTTGACGGTGGTATGGTAATGTAATATATGGTTTAATATATTCCTTAAAAATCCCTTGGAAGGAGGTGAATACCATCATGACAACTTTTGACAAGGTTAAAGAAATTGTTGTTGAACAGCTCGGCGTTGATGAAGCTGATGTTGCAATAAACTCTACTTTCATTGACGATCTCGGCGCTGATTCACTGGATATTGTTGAACTGATTATGGCCTTTGAAGAGGAATTCAGCATCGAGATTCCGGATGAAGTAGCTGAAAAAATCAAAACAGTTAAAGACGCTGTGGAGTACATAGACAAGGAAAAACAAGCGTAAAATGTTTTGCCAGCATCGTAATGGATGACATTACCTGTACAACGAAGAAAGTCCCGTGGAAACTTTTTTCGCGGGACTTTCTAAGGGTAATGCGTGGAAGCAGCCAAGGGTATGGTTATTGATTGGAGGAGTTGTTACTTGAAACTTCCGGAGCTTAAAATTGGCCGACATGTTGCTAAGATTCCAATTATCCAAGGGGGCATGGCTATAAGACTTTCCACTGCCCGTTTGGCGGCAGCAGTGGCTGAAGCTGGCGGCATTGGACTTATTGCAGCGTCAGGTATGGCTTTTGACGAGTTGCGGCATGAAATTCGGCTTGCCCGCAGCTTGACTAAAGGAATAATTGGTATAAATATAATGGTAGCGGCAAGAGAATTCGCTCGCTATGTTGATACTGCCATTGACGAAGGGATTGATTTGGTAGTTGCAGGAGCCGGATTTTCACGCGATGTATTTCCAATGGGGAAAAAGTCTGGTACTCCAATCGTACCGATTATCTCAACAGCTAAAGGGGCTAAAATTTCGGAAAAGCTAGGCGCCGCCGCAATTATTGTCGAAGGCAAGGAAGCAGGCGGGCATCTCGGTACTGATCAATCTGTGCAAGAACTTTTACCAGAAATTAAAAAATCCGTTAGCATTCCCGTTATTGCTGCCGGTGGTATAATATCCGGACGGGATATTGTTGAAGTAATTAAACTTGGGGCTGATGGTGTCCAAATGGGTACAAGGTTTGCCGCAAGTATTGAATCAAATGCAGCCCCAGCCTTAAAAGAGTTTTATTTAAAAGCAAAGCCCGAAGATGTGGTGTTGATCAATAGCCCGGTAGGATTACCAGGGCGGGCTATTAAAAACCCTTATGCAAAGAAAATTATTGAATGTACCGTCGACGGTCCGCAAACTTGTGTAGCTTGTTTAAAACACTGTGCGCAGAATTTCTGCATAATTAATGCATTGATTCGGGCGCAGCAAGGTGATGTTGATACCGGACTGGTATTTACCGGCGAGTATATCCATAAGATAGATGAAATATTACCTGTTAAAGAAATTTTTGCACGGCTTCTTAAAGAAGCTGAAGAAATAAACTAGCGAGGTGACCTCTTTTGAAAAAACGAGTCGTAATTACAGGTTTGGGTGCAGTTACTCCTGTCGGTATAGGCATTGACGCTTTTTGGCAATCCTTAATTAACGGGAAATCCGGAATTGACCGTATAACTCGCTTTGATCCAAGTGAATATTCTACCCAGATTGCCGGCGAAGTCAAAGATTTTGATGCCACTCAATATATTGATAAAAAAGAAGCAAAGCGCATGGACAGATGCACGCAATTTGCCATTGCCGCCGCCAAAATGGCGTTTCAGGATTCGGGAATTGATTTTGATAAAGAAGATCGCAGCCGTATAGGTACTTTGATTGGGACTGGTATTGGCGGTATGGATACACTGCACGATCAGTACAAGACCCTGTTTGATAAAGGCCCTGGCAGGATTAGTCCTTTTTTTGTGCCAATGATGATTGCTAACATGCCGGCAGGCCAAACTTCCATTACTTTTGGCTTGCAGGGACCATGCAGCTGTGTTGTTACTGCCTGCGCAACAGGTACGAATGCCATTGGCGATGCCTTTAAGATCATTCAACGCGGCGATGCCGATATTATGGTTGCCGGCGGTACCGAAGCTGCTATCTCGCCTTCGGCCGTAGCCGGATTTTGCGCGATGAAAGCCATGTCTACCCGTAATGATGAGCCGCAAAAGGCCTCACGTCCCTTTGACAAAGCCCGTGATGGCTTTGTTATGGGCGAAGGCGCCGGTATTGTTGTTATGGAAACATTAGAGCATGCTTTAGCCCGTGGCGCAAAAATCTATGCTGAGGTAGTTGGTTACGGTTCTAATGCCGATGCCTACCATATTACTGCTCCTGCTCCCGAAGGAGCCCAGGCAGCGAAATGTATGGCTATGGCTTTAAAAGACGCCGGGATGGAACCTAATGAAGTAGATTATATTAACGCCCATGGAACTTCAACACCGCTTAATGATAAAAATGAAACAATGGCTATTAAAGCGCTGTTTGGCGATCATGCCAAAAAGCTTAAAGTAAGCTCCACTAAGTCGATGACAGGACATTTGTTAGGGGCGGCAGGCGGTATCGAAGCAATTGCCGCAGTGCTGGCAATTGCTAAAAGTGTCATCCCACCGACGATCAACTTGGAGAATCAAGACGAAGAATTTGACCTGGATTATGTTCCCAACAAGGCGCAGGAGCAAGTTGTCAATGCAGCACTTTCGAATTCGTTTGGCTTCGGCGGCCATAATGCAACCATTCTGGTGAAAAAATATCAGGCGTAAGCCATGAGAGAAGTTAAAGGATCGCTGGATAGTGCTCGCCTGCAGACATTAGCCGAGTTGTGCCGCACTTTAGGCGTAACATTCAGCGATTATAAACTGCTGCATCAGGCCTTGATACATACCTCCTACGCCAATGAGACAAAGGGGACAAATGTCAGGCATAATGAGCGCCTTGAATTTTTAGGCGATGCTGTATTGGATCTGATTATCAGTTCCTACCTGTTTAGTCAATGTCCTCACCTGCCGGAAGGCGAACTTACCAAGGCCAGGGCTCAGGTGGTGTGTGAACAGACCTTGGCTAAGCGGGCTTTGGAACTGGGGATTGGCGAGTACCTTTTGCTGGGAAAAGGAGAGGCGTTGTCTGGCGGCCGGGAAAGAATATCAATTCTTGCCGATGCTTTTGAAGCAATTATTGGTGCTGTTTATCTCGATGCGGGATTCAAAAGCGCTGCAAAATATGTATTAAATCAACTTAAAGCCGAACTTAAGCTGGTAGAACGTGGCGACTATCTAAAAGATTATAAAACATGGCTACAGGAAATCGTGCAGAAAAATAATGACAGTAAAATTGCTTATGAAGTTATTAGCGAGCGCGGTCCCGATCATGATAAGTCTTTCGAGGTAGCTGTTTTCGTTAACGTGGAACGCATGGGTTCTGGCTGGGGAAAAAGTAAAAAAGAAGCTGAACAGCAGGCCGCAAAGCAGGCGCTGGTTAAGCTTGGAACAATAACCCAATAAAGTAAAGCAGGGCGGCCTTTTGGTCGTCCTTTCTGTATAGGTGGCAACATGAAGCATTATATTATTCCAATATTTATTCCGCATTTAGGATGTTTACATCAATGTATATTTTGTAATCAAAAAAGAATTACCGGTAGAGAAACGCCGGTGACTGCAGAGCAAGTAACTGCACAAATTGAGGAAAGACTGAAGGCTGTTCACCGGGATCGGTGGATAGAAGTGGCCTTTTTTGGCGGTAGTTTCACTGCTTTGCCGGCAGCTGTACAGCGTGATCTGCTGTCGCCGGCTCACCTGGCTCTTGAACAAGGGCGAATTCATGCTATTCGTCTATCCACCCGGCCTGACTGTATTAACGGCAGTATCATTGCTAATCTTAAAAAGCATGGCGTAAGTATTGTGGAATTAGGAGTGCAATCTCTGGATGATAATGTGCTTCTTAAGGCATGCCGTGGTCACAACAGCCAGGACGTTATCGAGGCGACCCGGCTGCTAAAAAAGTCCAAAATACAGTGCGGGTTGCAGCTTATGCCTGGTTTGCCAGGCGAGGATTGGATAAGTCTACTGGCAACGGTACGCAAAATGATTGAGCTGCGTCCTGATTTTGTCAGGATTTATCCAACAATAGTCATTAAAGATACAGTATTAGCAGAGCAGTATAGTCAGGGGACTTATCAGCCCTTAACACTATCTGCGGCAGTGGCCCGTTCGGCTTATATGAAATTGGTTTTTGAGCAAGCAGGAATTGCTGTTATCCGGACCGGCTTACAAGCAACTGAAGAATTAGACAGTAAGGCAAGTGTTATCGCGGGACCTTATCATCCTGCTTTCGGAGAACTTGTGGACTCGCATATTTTTTATCTAATGCTGGCAGCATTTTTAGAGCAGGATGTTATAGGCCGGAGAACTGAGATAGGCATTCGGTATAACCCTAAGGATGCTTCCAAAATACGGGGTCAATACAACAGTAATATAAAGCGGCTTGTTCAGCGGTATAAGCTGACTGCATTTAATCTATCCCCGGATTCTGCTGTAAAAAACGGGAGTATCTTGCTTACCTTGAAGGGAGATAATTACCTATTGAATAAAAATATGATAAATCGTATTTAAAAATCATGTAAAAGAAGGAATTTTTAGGAAATACGCAGAATACCTTTTAGCATAGGCCCTGAATTCAAAGGAGGAGAGCGAAAAATGGAAGTGCTGAAAGTATCTGCACAATCAAACCCCAAATCCG
The DNA here is from genome assembly GCF_041428895.1 of Sporomusa aerivorans. Lineage (NCBI taxonomy): Bacteria > Bacillati > Bacillota > Negativicutes > Selenomonadales > Sporomusaceae > Sporomusa > Sporomusa aerivorans. The sequence continues at coordinate 3,945,800 of NZ_CP156926.1, read as the reverse complement.
TAGCAGGCGCTCTGGCGGCAGTTTTGCGGGAGAGAGGTTCCGCAGAAGTGCAGGCAGTAGGTGCAGGGGCGGTTAATCAGGCTATCAAGGCTATTGCGATTTCACGTGGTTTTGTCGCTCCCAATGGCATTGATTTGGTTACCATACCGGCTTTTGCGGAGATTGCTATTGACGGGGAAGAGCGAACCGCCATTAGATTCATCGTTGAGCCTCGTTGATGCAACTTAGTTTGATGTGAAAAAGCCTGTAGGCATATGCTGCGGGCTTTTTTATATTTATACAATCGAAGTATTTTCCAGTAATAAAGTAGACTTAGCTTCAGAAGGGGTTAACTCCATCTGAAGCTAAGTCGTCAGATAACTAGGATGGCTAAACTTATAGGTGGCTAATAAGTGTGAATTGCTAAGTCTTATCTTATATTACTTGTATTACTGTACGCTGCATGGTAAAATTTTGAGTGACTTAAATATACAGTAAGGGTGATTGGTATGCTGTTACGCAGACTTGAGGCATATGGCTTTAAATCTTTTGCCGAAAAAACTGAAGTTGAATTTGGGCGAGGTATAACAGCAATTGTCGGGCCGAACGGCAGCGGCAAGAGCAATATATCAGACGCTATTCGGTGGGCACTGGGCGAGCAAAGTCTGCGTACGTTAAGAGGCACAAAAATGGATGATGTTATTTTTGCTGGCAGTGTAAATCGCAGACCGTTGGGCGTAGCCGAAGTATCTCTGGTGTTTGATAACAGTGACGGACAATTGCCAATTGACTTTAACGAAGTGACAATCACCCGTCGCGTATTTAGATCCGGGGAAAGTGAATATAGTATTAACAGAACCCCCTGCCGGTTAAAGGATATTCATGATATGCTGTCCGATACTGGCTTGGGACGCGAGTCGATGACGGTAATCGGGCAGAATAAAGTTGACGAGATATTAAGCAGTAAACCGGAAGAGCGACGGCTTTTATTTGAAGAAGCTGCGGGAATAATCAAATACAAACAGCGCAAGCGGGATGCATTACGTAAGCTGGAAGATACCGAACAAAATCTAACCAGGGTTCAGGATATCACTGCCGAGCTGGAACGGCAGCTAGGCCCTTTGGCGGAAAGCGCCGCCCGTACTGCTGAGTTTAACCGCTTAAATCAGGAATTAACTACTTGTCAGGCAACCTTACTTTTAGAACGGTTAGAAAAAGCGGAAAAGCTGGTGGAAAGTGCCAGTCTGGAGCAAAGTCATGCGACCGACCGCAGCATTGCAGTTAATACACGGATAGTGGCTGTCGAGAATGAAAAAGATGTTCTGACCATCAATATTGCTCAGGCCGAAGAGCAAATTGCCGGCACCGATATTCGCTTGCAGGAAGCTACTAATGAGATTGAGCAAGCTGACAGCCGGCGGGGAGTTCTTTCTGAGCGGATTGAACAAGGCCGCAAAGCTGAGGCGCGCTTCAATGATGAGGTAGCCCGGCTGGAAGCCGACCAACAGGCGGCTAAACAGAAAGTTAATGAATTGCATAAAGCGTTAGCGGACAAACAATTCCAAGTTGCCGAGGCTCAAGAATTTATCACGACGAAAAATGATCATAATGAGCAGTTGTTGGGAAATATCGGACAGATAGAGCAACAGATTGATTCCGGGAAAGAACAATCCTTTGATCATCTGCAGGGAATAGTTAACGAACGTAATAATCTCCGCATGCTTGAGCGTGATTTGACTGCATTTGCAGCCAAGGAGGCCAGTCTCGCCAAAGAACATAATGATTATGTTATGCAGCATGCTGATCTGGATACCAAACAGAAATTGCTCATTAATGAGTCTGAAGCCGTCATCGTTCAACAACAAGAACTGGAACAGAAAATTAAGGATGTTCGGGAAAGATCCGGTAAACTGGCAAGTGAACTTAAAGAAGTAACCAATAAGGAGCAACAGCTGGCAAATCAGCTAAATGAGACTTCTGCCCGATGCAATGTTTTAACAAGCATGCAAGCGGAGTTAGAAGGTTTCAGTAAGGCTATTAAAGGTATTTTACGGCACCAAAGCTCCTGGCGTGCCGGTGTCTGTGGTGTAGTTGCCCAGTTATTGACAGTGCCGGACAATTATATCCACGCAATAGAAGTCGCTTTAGGGGGAGCACAGCAGCATATTGTAACAGATACAGATCAGACTGCCAAACAAGCCATCCATTTTTTAAAAACACATAATATGGGGCGGGCAACTTTTCTGCCGTTAAATACTATAAAAGTTACCAGACCGAGAGAAGCCGAGATTCTGGCCGCCAATCAGCCGGGAGCTATTGGCTTTGCCGCTGATGTTATTGGCGTCGATGAACGCTATCGTTCTGTAGTAAACTATCTGTTAGGCCGGGTTATAATTGCAAAAACTGTGGATGATGCTCTTAGGATTGCCCGTGCCAATGGTTTTTCCGTTAAGATAGTTACGCTTGACGGTGAACTTATTAATCCCGGTGGATCGCTAACCGGTGGCAGTATGGGGCGTAAGGAGAATAGTTTTATTGCCAGAAACAACGAAATTAATTCCCTGCAGGGCCGCTTGAATGATTTGAAAGTGCGGCAGAGTACGTTAGCGCAGGAAAACAGGGCTCTTGCGAGAGCAATGGAAGAGAGTACCTCTCAAATCGTTACGCATGAAGCAAATCATAAAGATTTGGAAGTCCGCCGGGTTGAACTTGCCATGCTTATTGATAAAGTCATGGCTGACGGCGCCCGTTGTGAAAAGGCAATTAGCACTATCCAGGCTGAATCTGCGGAATGTCAAAACGAAGCTTGTGCCTGCCAGGCGCTGATTGAAAAGGCTAAAGAGATAATTCTCTCTTTGGAGAGTCAGGAACTTGATCATAAATCAAAAGTCGCTAATTGGCAAAGCAACCTGCAAGAGTTGAAAACACAGCAGCAGACTGTAGGCGATGATTTGACAAATGCTAAGATTAAGCTAGGGGCAATTCAACAAGAATTAATATCTATCCGGTTATCCTGCGAACAATATGAGCAGACCTTGTCAGCTGTTGAGGCGCATCTTTCCCGTATCACCTGCGAAGTAACGAAGACCCGGACTGAGATCGGACAAGCTCAAAATGAACTGACCCAATTGTTGGAACGTAAAGAAAACTTACTTACGGACAAACATACTTTAACGGAAGCTCGCCAGGAATACTATGCCGCTAAGCTGACATTGCTAACCGAGGTACAGAAATATGACAAAGAAATGAAAGAACTGAGGCGTCAACACGCAGATTTGCAGGCTAAGCTTCACGAACTGGATTTGATGATAACCAAGTATAGTTACGAGGCCGCTAATTGTGTTGAACAGATAACCGGACAGCTTGCTATGTCAATCGAAGCGGCGCGTAGTTTAAAGCGACCTGAGAGTATTGACCAATTGGTAAAAGCGGTAGCCAAACTAGAACAGCAGGTGACGGCGCTTGGACCTGTTAATCCGGCAGCTATTGATGAATATAACCGGGTGCAGGAGCGGTATAATTTTTTACAGGAACAGACCAGTGATCTCGTGCAGGCGAAAGACTACCTGACCTCTGTAATTCACGAGGTCGATCTTACCATGTCGCGCCAGTTTAACACCGCATTTAAAGCAATAAATCAGTACTTTAGCGATGTCTTTGTCCGCTTGTTTGGTGGCGGCAAGGCCGAGCTTGTCCTCATTGAGCCAGGAAACGTTCTTGGTACGGGAATAGACATCATCGTGCAGCCGCCGGGGAAAAGACTGCAAAATCTGGCGCTGTTATCCGGGGGTGAGCGTGCACTGACTGTGATTGCTCTCTTATTTGCAATATTGACCTACCGGCCTGCGCCTTTTTGTGTTGTCGATGAAATTGATGCCGCGCTGGATGAGGCCAATGTGACGCGGTTCAGCGAGTTTTTGCGTGATTATGCTAAAGGAACTCAGTTTATTGTTGTAACTCATCGCAAAGGAACTATGGAAGCCGCCGGTGTCTTACATGGCATAACCATGGAAGAGTCAGGAATATCCAGGCTGGTTTCGGTAAAATTTATGGACAAAGCCGGCTAAATATGTAGAGGTTGGGGGAAATCATATGGGTTTTTTTGATAAGTTAAAAGCTGGTCTGGAAAAGACCAGAAAAAGTTTCACGGAAAAGATTGAGCAGCTAGTTATAGGTTACGCTACAATTGATGACGAATTTCTCGATGATTTGGAAGCCGTACTTTTGTCGGCAGATGTTGGTGTTGCCACAACTGGCAAATTAATGGCGGAAATCAGAAAAGGCATTAAGGAAAAGACTATCAATTCACCGGATGATTTAAAACCCTTCTTACAAGAAAAAATCAGCGCTATGCTGATAGGCCAAGCTCAGACAGAAGCTCTGGTACATGAGCCGCCAACAGTCATGTTGATTGTTGGTGTGAATGGTGCGGGAAAGACAACCACTATCGGTAAATTGGCCAATTATTATCACGAAGCTGGAAAAAAGGTGCTTGTTGCCGCCGCTGATACCTTCAGGGCTGCTGCTATTGACCAGCTCGAAATCTGGGGTCAGCGAACCGGCACCGAAGTAATTAAGCATGCGGAAGGGTCTGATCCGGCGGCTGTAGCATTTGATGCTGTTCAGGCTGCCAAAGCCCGCAAGGCAGATATGGTTATAATTGATACTGCCGGTAGGCTGCACACCAAGTCAAACCTGATGGAAGAACTGAAAAAGATTAACAGGGTAATTGCCAAAGAGATACCGGATGCGCCGCATGAGACTTTGCTGGTCTTAGATGCTACCACCGGCCAAAACGCTATAAATCAGGCAAAATTATTTGGCGAAGCTGTCAAGCTGTCTGGGGTAGTATTGACGAAACTGGACGGGACAGCCAAGGGCGGCGTTGTAATCGCCATTAAGAATGAGCTGGACCTGCCTGTTAAATGGATAGGTGTGGGGGAAGGCGTCAACGATCTTAGGCCGTTTGCCGCCGATGAGTTTGCGACAGCTTTATTTACCGACAAGTAATTATACTTGACAGGTTGTTCTCTTTTCGTTATAATTCAGGTGTAAAGGATATTTCCTTGTCACATTAAGCAGGTGTCATTAATGGATCACATGTTAAATAAAGTGTTGAGAGTAGGACAATTATACGATTTTTACAGCGCTCTCTTAACGGAAAAACAGCGTGACTGTCTTAATATGCATTATTTGCAGGACTTATCACTGGCGGAAATCGCCGAGGAGTTTGGCGTATCCCGTCAGGCTGTGCATGATATTTTGCGGCGCGCAGAACAAACACTGGCTGAATATGAGGAAAAGCTGGGTCTTGCTGCCAGATACAGCGATGAGCGCAGGCTGATTACCGAAGTTGTCGCCAGTCTGGAAAACCTGCCGTCCAGCGTCCGGCAAATACCTGAACTAAGTGAAGCTTTAGTTAAGTTAAGTTCTTTGTTAGAAGACACCCGGGAGGTGTGACATAGATGGTTTTTGAAAGTTTGGCCGATAAACTGCAACAGACTTTTAAAAAGTTGCGCGGCAGAGGCAAACTATCGGAAAGTGATGTTGCCGAGGCTCTCAAAGAGGTACGGATGGCTCTCTTGGAAGCCGACGTAAACTTCAAAGTAGTAAAAGATTTGGTGGCAAAAATCAAAGAGCGGGCGGTAGGCCAGGAAGTTCTGGAGAGTCTGACGCCTGCTCAGCATGTTATAAAAATAGTTAATGAAGAGCTTACCAATCTCATGGGAGGAACGCAAAGCCGTATTGCTATCGCCTCCCGGCCGCCGACCGTCATAATGCTGGTTGGCCTCCAAGGCGCAGGTAAGACAACAACTGCCGGTAAACTGGCGCATCTTTTAAAGCGCCAAGGTAAACGGCCGCTGATGGTGGCTGCCGATATCTACCGGCCGGCCGCGATCAAACAATTGGAAGTTTTGGGCGAAAAGCTTGAAATACCGGTATTTACCATGGGACAGGAAAACCCGGTCAATATTGCTAAGAAAGCTGTTGACCAGGCATTGATGATGGCCCGGGATATCGTGATCATTGATACTGCCGGACGACTGCACATCAATGAAGAACTGATGAATGAGCTGAAGTCCATCAAGCAGACTGTCAGGCCGCATGAGATCTTGCTCGTTGTTGATGCGATGACCGGACAGGATGCCGTTAATGTGGCTGAGACATTTAACAATGATCTTGGCATTGATGGTGTTATCCTGACTAAACTTGACGGTGATGCCCGCGGCGGCGCTGCGCTCTCTATCAAGGCGGTTACCGGCCAACCCATTAAGTTCGCCGGCATGGGCGAAAAACTCGATGCTTTGGAGCCATTTCATCCTGACCGCATGGCATCACGCATCCTCGGTATGGGTGATGTACTCAGTTTAATAGAAAAGGCTGAATCGGCCATAAATCTTGAAAAGGCCCAGGAAATGCAGAAAAAACTCCGGAAAGAGGAGTTTACCCTGGATGACTTCCTGGAGCAAATTGAGCAGGTTCGCAAACTGGGACCACTTGACCAAATATTAGGCATGCTGCCGGGCATGGGAAAGATCAAGCAACTGCAGGGAATGGATTTTGACGATAAAGAGGTTAAACATATTATTGCCATTATCCGCTCGATGACCGCCAAGGAACGACGCGATCCCGCCATTATTAACGGTAGCCGCCGTAAGCGTATTGCTCTGGGGAGCGGTACAAGGGTTCAGGATGTTAACCGGCTACTTAAGCAATTTGGCGAAGCTAAGAAAATGATGAAACGTATCCAGGAAATGCAAAAGAGCGGCAAGAAACCGAATTTTAAGCTTCCTTTTATGCGTTGATCATCCATCTATATAAATGATATTCTGTGAAGGAGGTGACTTATTATGGCAGTTAAAATCCGTTTAAAGCGTATGGGCGCTAAAAAACGTCCTTTCTACCGTGTAGTAGTGGCCGATTCCCGTTCGCCGCGGGATGGACGCTTTATTGAAAATCTGGGTCATTATGATTCCACTACTGAACCGGCAGTTATCAAGATTGACGAAGAAAAAGCCATTGAGTGGCTGCAAAAAGGTGCTCAACCTACTGATACTGTTAAGAATTTGTTCAGCAAAACCGGCATCCTGAAAAAATGGGATGAAGTAAAGCGCTCCAAATAAAGAAGCGTAGAAACGAGGCGTGATAACTACATGAAAGAATTAGTCGAAGTTATCGCCAAAGCGTTAGTCAAAAACCCGGAACAAGTCAATGTTAGCGAGACATCCGATAATTCGGGTACAGTGTATGAACTGCATGTGGCCCCGGAAGATATGGGGAAGATTATCGGCAAGCAGGGGCGTATTGCCAAAGCGATTCGCACTGTGGTTAAGGCTGCCGCCACCCGGGAAAACAAACGAGTAATGGTGGAAATAATATAATTAAAACTGTTAATCTCAAAACCGAAGGGGTGGAATGAATGGCCAGTATCGAAAACTTGACAATTAAGTGTCCGGTAACCGTTAAAGCCAAAGTAACCGAGGAGCTCAAAGCGCACTTGGCGGCTGAAATTCAAGAAGCTATTAAAAAGGCCGATGTTGAACTCCAGCAAATCGAATTTCATGCTAAACGCATGATGACTGAGCAGGCTAAACAAGATGCTCAGGGACTTATTGCCTTGCGTCAGCAGATTGATGCTGAGCGGCAGAAGCGACTTGATTTTAAAAATCATATGCTGGAAAAACTTAAGGAAACAGCTCAATTGGAAATTGGTGCGGAAATCGTTCAAGGTACTATGGACAGAGTTGTTACCGTGAACGTCGGTGATGATCTTCATAAGATCATGGCAACTGAGATTTTGCTGGAAGACGGCAAAATCATTGCTTTCCGTAATTAATATGTCTGACAATGATTTGATTACTATTGGTAAAATTGTTGCCCCGCACGGTGTGCGGGGTGACGTTCGTATTTTGCCGCTTACCGATTTTCCGGACCGATTCGACGACCTTAAAGCAGCATATGTTGATGATGTAGGCCAGCTGAAACTGGAGTCAGCCAGGCAGCATAAAAAAATGATTTTACTTAAATTTTCCGGGTTTAATACCATGAATGATGCTGAACGCCTGCGTGGTAAACTAATAAAGATCGGGCGGCAGGATTTGGTTAAGCTGCCGGCAGGCCAGTACTATATTTTCGATATTATTGGTCTTGCTGTTGTCACTGAAGACGGGGAACACCTGGGATGTATAACCGATGTGCTGCAACCGGGGAGTAACGATGTATATGTTGTTGAACAACAAGGCAAGCAGGATTTATTAATCCCGGCTATTAAAGAAGTAGTAAAAAAAATCGACATCGCCGGCAAGCAAATAATAGTTAAACTCCAGGAAGAAATAGACTAACTGAGGCTGTTATGCGAATTGATATTATTTCGTTGTTTCCCGAGATGTTTACAGGTCCCTTAGGACACAGCATTTTAAAGCGTGCTCAGGACAGTGGGCTGCTTGCTGTTCATGTAACCAATCCCCGGGATTTTGCTTATGATAAACATCGTATTGTTGATGATTATCCTTTTGGCGGCGGTTCCGGTATGGTTATGAAGCCGGAACCGATATTCCGCGCTGTTGAAAACGTAGTAAATGCAGTCGCTTCAGCAAACAGGCGCATCGTGCTGATGTGTCCGGGAGGACAGCCCTTTGACCAGGCTAAGGCCAGGGAACTGGCCGGCTATGAACAACTAATACTCGTCTGCGGTCACTATGAGGGGATTGATGATCGTATACAACAATATGTTATTGATGAGGCTGTTTCGATCGGTGACTATGTACTTACCGGCGGCGAATTGCCAGCCATGGTGATTACAGATGCTGTAGCCAGAATGCTGCCGGGAGTGCTTGGCGCAGACGATGGCGCGCAGCATGATTCTTTTTATAACGGACTCCTGGAATACCCGCAGTATACCAGACCGCGTGAATTTAACGGCTGGGAAGTACCGGAAATACTCTTATCTGGGGATCATGCCAAAATTGAAAGGTGGCGGCGGAAAGAATCATTGCGGATAACGCTAGCCCGCAGGCCGGATCTATTGGACAATATTGAGCTTACTCCCCAGGACCATAAACTTTTGCAAGAAATAAAGTCTGAACAGGCCGGAGGCTGAATATGGCATTGCCTGTATATTTAGGTTTGGTACATTATCCGATTTACAATAAAAATAATGAGATAGTAACTACCGCCATTACGAATTTTGATATCCATGATATTGCCCGTACAGCCAGGACATATGATGTACTGAAATATTTCATTATTCACCCGCATGATGCTCAGAAAGCATTGGCGGCAGAAATTATCAGTTACTGGCAGGATGGTTACGGTGGGCAATATAATCCCGACCGCAAAGAAGCGTTAAGCATTGTGGAAGTTATTCCCGATATTGCAGCGGCCATTAACTATGTTACCGACCGGGAGGGGATTCCTCCGCTGGTAGTTACTACTGATGCCCGCAAATATGCAAATACTGTTTCTTACAGGGCGCTGCAACGGGAGCTGGAAAAAAAGGAAAGACCTTGTCTGCTTTTGTTTGGCACTGGCTGGGGAATGGAGAATTCGGTAATGAAGCAGTTTGGCTATATATTAGAACCTATTTATGGACCGGGAACGTATAACCACTTGCCTGTCCGGGCGGCGGTTGCCATCATTCTTGACCGTTTGCTAGGTGAACATTGGTGGGTAGACTAAGTTCTGATTTTTTTCCAGTTGATTAGTGTATTGTTAGTTGAGTTGCCGGGTAATATGTGATATAATATCTTTTGTGTAATACGGACGGTCCTCTGCATATGGTATGAACGTCTGATATAAGGAGGAAGTTAAATGAATATTATTCAAATTTTGGAACAAGAGCAGCTGCGGCAGGATATTCCGTCCTTCAAGCCAGGCGACACTGTACGTGTTCACGTAAAAGTTGTTGAGGGTAGCCGTGAACGTATTCAGGTTTTTGAAGGCGTAGTAATTAATCGCCAGGGCGGCGGTGTACGTGAAACCTTTACGGTAAGACGCGTTTCCTATAATGTGGGCGTTGAGCGTACCTTCCCGGTTCATTCTCCACGTATTGAAAAAATCGAAGTAATGCGCCGCGGTATTGTTCGCAGAGCCAAGCTCTACTATCTGCGTAATCTTACCGGTAAAGCAGCTCGTATCAAAGAAAAACGCTAAAGCGAAGTGTTCAGGGACTGATTTCAGTCCCTTTTCTTCATATCTCCCGATGGGTGAATCACCTATTTTGAAAGGAGGAAAACTGTGAATAGTACCAAGCTGGGGGAAGAGGTAAAAGACTGGATAATATCTATTCTCATAGCTATAGTATTGGCTTTTTTTATCCGGTATTTTATTGTGGAACTTTATATGGTCGAAGGACCGTCCATGCGGCCAACGTTAGTTAACGGCGAGCGGCTGGTTGTTAATAAATTCATTTACAGGTTTAAAGCGCCTGAACGGGGAGAAGTATTAGTATTTCGTTATCCCCGGGACCCCAGCCGTGATTTTATTAAACGGGTAATCGGGGTTGCCGGTGACACTGTAGAGATAAAAGACGGCCGGGTTTTTCTTAATGGCCAGCTTTTGAATGAACCTTATATTCTGGAACGTACCCGGGGTTCCTATCCTTTGGTTACAATTCCGGAAGGGCATATATATGTAATGGGCGATAACCGCAATAATTCGGAAGACAGCCGTTTCAAAGATGTTGGCTTTGTCCCGCTGGAACTCATCAAAGGTAAAGCAATTACTGTTTTTTGGCCGCTTGACCACATAAAAACATTGCCATAACAATACACTATAGTATCTGTTTCTTAGTAAGGAGTGTGATTCAATGCACATTCACTGGTTTCCTGGTCACATGGCCAAAGCCCAGCGTATGATTCGTGAGCAACTAAGCCTTATTGATGTCGTGATTGAATTGTTAGATGCACGTATTCCGGTAAGCAGTGCCAATCCCATTATCGCCGAGCTGATTGGCTCCAAGCCCCGGGTAGTGGCCCTTAACAAGGCTGATTTAGCGGAAGCGGGGCGTACGGGTGAATGGATTCGTCATTTCCGCAGTCAGGGTTTAACAACCGTTAGTTTAGACGCTGCCAGCGGGAAGGGGACGAAAGAATTAGTTAGCAAAGTAGAACAAGAAGCCAGCGAAAAAATTGCTAAACTGACGGCAAAAGGCATAAAAGGCCGGGCTGTAAGAGCAATGATCTTAGGTATTCCCAATGTAGGCAAATCTTCCCTGATCAACAGGCTGTTAGGTACTGCAACCGCTAAGACGGGCGACAGGCCTGGTGTGACGCGTGGACAGCAGTGGTTAAAGGTAGGCAAAAACCTTGAACTGTTAGATACTCCCGGCGTATTATGGCCCAAAATGGATGATCAGGAAGTCGCTTTTAAACTGGCTGTTACCGGCGCGATCAAAGACGATATATACGATATGGAAAAAGTGATTCTCAGGCTTTTGGAAATATTGCAAGAAAACTACAGTGAGCGCCTGCGTGAGCGATACAAATTGCTGCAGGCAGAGCTGCCGGAAGATACCGCCGAGCTATTGGCGCTTATTGGCGCCAAACGCGGCTGCCTGAGAAGCGGCGGCGCCGTTGATGAAGAAAAAGCCCGTCGGATTATTCTTACTGATTTTCGTTCCGGCAAACTAGGGCAATTTACCCTTGATAATTCCAATATGGGTGAATGATTTTGCTGTAATATAAATGGGATGTTTGAGAACGGCTAATATTTATTGGCCGTTCTTTTATTATTGGTTTATACCGGCAGGATTTACAGCGTTTTATCAAGAATAGTAAATCCATATACTTTTGGAGGTTTACATGTGGATACAGCTCGGATGACAGTTGCGCAGATTACGGCGCTATTATCGCAACAGGATATTTCCTTACATATAATTAACAAGTTAAAACAGGATGCACGCCTTTCCGTACAACGTATAGTAGATAAATGGGAGGCGCGGCAGCAGAAGGCTCAAAAGGAAAATGAGCGAGTTTTGGCCTTGTATAAGTATGAACGTTTATTGCAAAAGCAGGACTACAATTTAGTTGCCGGTATCGACGAAGCCGGCCGGGGACCATTAGCCGGTCCTGTCGTTATCGGTGCCGTTATCTTGCCGCCGGATTGCTATTTGCCAGGATTGAACGATTCCAAAAAACTTACGGCTGCACAACGGGAAAAGCTATATCAGGAGATCCTGGCGGTTGCCATAGCTGTCAGCCGCTCTATTGTAAGTGTGGAGACTATTGATAATCTTAATATTTATCACGCCACTATAGCTGGTATGTACCAAGCGATTGAGGGATTGACACCAGCGCCGCAGGCAGTACTGATTGACGCTGTGCCTCTGCCAAGGCTTACCGTTCCGTCTGAATCAATAATCAGTGGTGATCAAATCAGCGCTTCCATTGCAGCCGCTTCTATTATTGCTAAAGTTGAACGGGATCGAATAATGAATGAACTTGATTGTAAGTACCCCGTGTATGGGTTTCAACGTCATAAAGGGTATGGTACGGAAGAGCATATGAATGCCCTTCTCAAGTATGGGCCATGTGAATACCATCGCCGCAGTTTTGCGCCGGTTAAAGCCGCAGAACAACAATAAATGCAGCTGTATATATGCTTGCCCTGAGGAGATGATATATTGCCAGAACCGGAACGTAACAATATTACGCAGGCTGTTGCTCTTCAATATGATGAACAGGATAATAAAGCACCGAAAGTTGTGGCCAAAGGGACAGGCCTGGTTGCCGGTAATATACTAAGCTCAGCTAAAGAACACGGAATACCCGTATATCAGAATAAAACCCTTACGGCGATGCTGCTGGCTGTGGAACTTGACAGGGAGATACCGCCGGAATTATACCAGGCGGTTGCGGAAGTATTGGCGTATATTTATCGCCTGGACCAGCAAATCGGCAAGCGATTTATCTAAAGTGTCGAGGGAAGAGTATGAACCATATTGATATCGGTGACAGTGGCGAACAGTTAGCTGTACGATACCTGAATAATCTGGGGTATAAGATTCTGGCGACGAAATATCGGGCTAAGGTTGGCGAAATTGATATTATAGCCAAAGACAAGGAGTTTCTGGTTTTTGTAGAGGTTAAGACCAGACGTTCGGTTGCCTATGGGTTTCCTGCCGAGGCTGTTACTTTACGCAAGCAGCAGAAAATAATCAATGCTGCACTCTGTTTTCTCAGCCAGCGCGGGCTTAACGATACTGCTTGCCGGTTCGATATTCTGGAAGTCTATCTATTGCGGGATGAATTGCGTTGTAATCATATAATAAATGCGTTTGGCAACTAATTTTACTGTGGGGGTAACCAGTGTTTGCACAAACTTTTGGCTCTACGACTTTAGGCTTAAACGGTGTGCTGATAACAGTTGAAGTAGATATTGCCAACGGCATTCCCGGTCTTGATATTGTCGGTTTGCCAGATACAGCAGTACGCGAATCACGCGAACGCGTCCGGGCCGCAATAAAAAACAGCGGGTATGAATTTCCCGGCCGGCGGATAACAGTCAATCTGGCACCGGCTGATATCAAAAAAGACAGTTCAGGACTAGATTTGCCGATTGCCATCGGCATATTGGCGGCAAGCGGGCAGGTAATCCCGGTCAGTTGCCGCAACCAGGTGTTCGCCGGTGAACTATCACTGGAAGGCAGGCTGCGGGCTGTTTCCGGGATATTATCAATGGCCGTCAACTGCCAGGATAAAAACATACCGGAAATGATGGTAGCCCCGGAGAATGCACAAGAAGCGCTGCTGGCCGGACAACTGACCGTGTATGCACCTGAAGCGCTATGTGAGATTGTCGCTCATCTTACCGGTGAGAAGGCATTGGAACCGGTAACTTCTTTGCCTTCGGTGAGCCCAACCGGTGATGCCGCGCTTGATTTCGCCGATGTGCAAGGGCAGATTGTTGCTAAAAGGGCTCTAGAGATTGCTGCTGCCGGCTTTCACAATGTTATGATGATTGGCCCGCCCGGTTCAGGTAAATCGATGCTGGCAAAAAGAATTCCTACCATACTGCCGGCGATGACGCCTCAGGAAGCTTTAGAAGTAACTAAGATTTACAGTGTTGCCGGGATGCTCAAAGATAATATCGGTTTGGTTACCGAAAGACCGTTTCGCAGCCCTCATCATACGATATCTATGGCTGGGTTGATAGGCGGCGGGACTGTTCCCAGACCTGGTGAAGTTACATTAAGTCATAATGGCGTCCTTTTTCTGGACGAACTGCCTGAATTTCCCCGGGCGGTGCTGGAAGTATTGCGCCAGCCTCTCGAAGACGGTGAAGTTACTATATCACGGGTTAATGCCACATTATCTTTTCCGGCTAAGCTAATGCTTGTCGCAGCCCTTAATCCGTGTTTCTGCGGATTTAGCTCGGATCCGCTTAGGGAGTGCTCGTGTACTCCGGCCGATATTCGTCGTTATCAGAAAAAAATCTCGGGTCCACTGCTGGATAGACTTGATCTGACCATTCATGTATCGCGCTTGGAATACACTGATTTGGTAAAAGACATACAACAGGAATCTTCGGCAGATATTCGCCAAAGAGTGGAAAAGGCAAGAGCTATTCAGCAGCAGCGTCTCAAACATTACGGACTTCATGCCAACGCACAAATGCAGCATAAGCATATTAAAGCCTTATGTCAGCTAACCTCTGATGCAGTTAGTCTTTTAAAACAGGCCTTTACACGTATGAATCTAAGCGCCCGTGGCTATGACAGAATAATAAAAGTGGCGCAGACAATTGCCGATCTTAGTGGTTCGAATAAAATAGAAGCAGTACATATTGCGGAAGCAGTCCAGTTCCGCAGTGGCCTTCAAAATATTTCCAGGAAATAATTACCTTATGATTAAAGATATATTTAACTCTGCTAGATATAATAACTAAGAAGGATCTTCTAAAATGCAAAGGAGGTTTTTACATGAATAAGTCAGTATGGATAATTATCGCTATAGTAGGCGCTCTGTTGGTAAGCGCCATGTTTAGCTACAACACACTGGTTAGTATGAATGAAAACGTCACCGGGAAATGGAGTCAGATTGAAAATCAGCTACAGCGCCGGGCCGATTTAATTCCTAATTTGGTTAATACTGTAAAGGGGTACGCCGCTCATGAACAACAGGCTATTCAGGCGGTTGCCGACGCCCGGGCCAAGCTAGCTGGCGCACAAGGGCCGGTCAATAAGGCTCAGGCTGATGCGGAATTAAATTCAGCCCTCAGCCGGCTCTTGATGGTGGCAGAGAACTATCCGAATCTAAAAGCTGACGCTAATTTCCGGGCCCTTATGGACGAGCTTAGCGGCACTGAGAACCGTATTGCCGTTGCCCGTAAAGATTATAATGATGCAGTACAGGTCTATAACGTAAAAATACGGTCTTTGCCCACAAGTTTATTCGCAGGGATGATGGGGTTTGGTCCGAAAGAATACTTTAAGGCGGAAGAAGACGCCAAAGCGGTTCCCCAAGTTAAATTTTAAGGCCCAGCGAGAGGATAATATATGATTAAAAGGCTGACTTGGCTGTTTTTAGCCCTGTACGTACTCCTGTCAACTGTTGCCTGGGCTCAGCCGCAAATTCCGTCTACGCCTACGCAGAGCATATATGTTCAAGACCTTGCCGGTGTTTTAGATTCTGAAACCAAAAATAAAATTAACAGTTTAGGCAGTAAGCTGGCAGCCAAATCAAAAGCACAAGTTGTTGTCTTGACAGTAAAATCCCTGGAAGGCGTCCCTATAGAAGACTATGCCTTAGCTGTTCTCAGAAAATGGGGAATAGGGGATAAAGAACTCAATAATGGCGTGCTAATGCTGGTTTCGGTCAATGACCGGCAGTCGCGGATCGAAGTAAGTTATGGCTTGGAAGGCGCGCTGAATGACGCCAAAACCGGAGCAATCCAGGACAGCTATATGCATCCGCACTTTGCCGCCGGTGATTATAATAAGGGAATCTGGAATGGTTATCAGGCAGTGGTAAGTGTTGCCGCAAAGGAATATAACCTTGATATCAGTACTGACGCCAAAGCAGCTAAAGTTCATGCTGCTGCCAGTCAATCATGGTGGGATACTTTGCCTTGGTGGGCCCAGTTGGCATTCGCGGCCGGCGCTTTGGCGCTGCTGATTTTTGATTGGGTATTTCTCGGCGGCAGTATTACGTACCTGATTCTTTCACTGCTTAGGATCCGTGGTGGCGGCGGTGGTGGAGGTGGCGGCGGCTACGGTGGCGGTTCCGGCGGCGGCGGCGGTTCAAGCCGCAAATGGTGAGTTAAAACAATATTTAAAAGGCTGAGGATAACTTTGCAAAAGTTTTTCCTCAGCCTTTTTCTATTCTACCAGTTCCAGCCGGGGGTTTGGACGATAACTGCGGCCCACTTTGGAACAAGGCTTTCCATTTGTCATGACGATATCTGCCGTAAAGTTAATATTGTCATTGAACAAACTACTGCCTACAGCGTAGATATCAGCAGGCACACTGGCCGCTTCAAACTGGCGAATGCGATCAGCAGTAAAACCACCAGACACCATTATTTTTACATGCCTAAATCCCTCTTCATCCAGTGCCTTGCGAACATTTAGCACCAGTTGCTGGCACACGCCGGTAGGTTTGAAGGTTCCCATATGTGGCAACACTGACACGTCGACAAGGGTATCGGCGGTATCCAGACGAACGGCCCACAGTTTATCTTTCATTTCTCTGGCTACTGCCAGAGCCGTACCAACGCAATCATTTGTGAAATCTACCAGGGCGACCCGGTTTAATTGGGGATCTATATGCATATCAAAAGCATTGGACGCACGAAGGGTATCGCCGCCATAAGCCGCAATTAAAGCATGAGGAATGGTGCCAAGGGCCTCGGCTCCCCAAAGTGTTCCGTTGGCAGGGGTGGAAACACCAGCTACACCTCCGATGTGGGCAGCATAGCCATCAGACGCCTGGACTGCATAATGGTCAAACCGGGAAGGAAAAAACAGTACCGGTTTACCGTTGGCAGCTTCGACTGCTTTGTGTACATTAGTAGCTATTTTGGTCTGACGGGATAAGGAACCCAGATATACTGTTTCCAAATGAGAAAAGTTGGCTAAATCTCCCTCGATTGTCATCACCGTTTCCCACGGTTCAATCCGATCCCCGTCGTACAAGGCGTGTAGCCTTAAACTATCAGGGTTATGAGCGCATTTTTTGATAATGGCTATAGCCTCGTCAAGGCCGCAGACAACAGCATGCTGCCGTTGAAAAACCTGTATGACTACTGTTGGACGGTGCTCATCCTTAATGAGAATTTCCCGGGTTCGCATGAAATAGCTGTCACTATAAAAGCCACTTTTTATTTGCTCAACAGGCAGATTAAACAATTCAGGCGATAGGCGTTGCTTCATAATAGTGCCTCCTAAAATATAGCAAACAAACGTAATTTTCTAAAATTTGCATAATAATCTTTATTCTACATAATTTTATGATACAATAAAACTATATTTTGCTGCAATAGGGGAGGACTCGAATGCCATATAATATGCGGATAATTGAGATAAATAGCCAGGAACAGGCCCGGAAGGAACTGCTAAGGGTCAATTGTGACCCTGGTGGAGTAGCGATTATGTCTGGTAAAGCCGTGTATAAGACGATAAAAGTGGAAAATGTATTAAGTAAAGCCGCGCTAATTTTGAAACAAACCTTTCTTTCCAAAGGTGGGGAAGCATCTGTTTCCCGCGGGACAGCCGATTTTAGTGATCAATATACCGACGTATTGTTAAGCGGCAGTTTAAAACATTTTAAACAAAGCATTCCCCAGCTTAAAGTGCAGCCTTGGGGATTAAAAAAAATAGCAGAAGAATTAGAAGCTATTATTGCCGCTACCGAGGCCTTTCCGCAGCGGACCTATCAGCTCGGGCGGCATAGTTTGTCAATATCTCCGGAAAAGACGCTGGTTATGGGGATTTTAAATTTTACCCCTGATTCTTTTTCCGACGGTGGGAAATTTAATGATCTTGACGCCGCTCTAAAGCATGCCGAGCAAATGATTCGTGATGGCGCAGATATTATTGATATAGGGGCCGAGTCCACCAGACCTTATGGGTCAGAAACTATTTCGGCCGAGGAGGAAATGGACAGGCTTATGCCTGTATTGGAAAAAGTTCTTGCTGTTTCCAGTGTGCCTGTTTCCATTGATACTTATAAAAGTTCAGTTGCCCGGGAGGCGCTTAAGGCAGGCGCACATATCATCAATGATATATGGGGCCTGCAGTTTGACCCTGATATGGCAAAAGTAGTTGCCGAATTTAATGCGCCTGTTGTAATTATGCATAATCAGGAAGGAACAGAGTACCAGCGGGACATAATGTCGCATATTCTTGAATTTTTACGTCAAAGCGTAGAGATTGGTAAAGCTGCCGGTATCGACATCAATAATTTTATTATTGATCCGGGGGTTGGGTTTGGTAAAAAACCTGCCGATAATTTAGTTGTAATGGCCCGTCTGGACGAGCTTAAATCAATGGGAATGCCGGTGCTATTAGGTACTTCCCGGAAACGGTTTATCGGCGAAATATTAGATGCACCACCAGAGGACCGGGTGGAAGGGACAGCAGCCACTGTGGCCTTAGGTATTACCAAGGGGGCCAATATAGTTCGTGTTCATGATGTCAAGGAGATAGCACGTATTACTCGCATGACAGATGCCATGATTAATGCTAAATATCATAGGAGGTAATACAGTTATGAGTCATCGAGTCTCAATAAAGAATATGGTGTTTTACGGTTTTCACGGAGTATATGAATTTGAACGGGAACTTGGACAAAGATTTTATGTTGATATCGATATGAAAGCAAATCTGGAACAAGCGGGAAAAAGTGACCGTCTTGAGGAAACAGTGGATTATGTAGCTGTTTATAACCAGACCAAGGATATTATCGAGCACCAGCGGTTTCAGCTTCTGGAAGCTTTATCCTACCATATTGCCGGTGAGGTCTTACGTTTACATCCACTGGTGCAGGAAGTTGTGGTCAGGGTACGCAAACCCTCGGTGCCTATTGCAGCAGCGCTTGATTATGTGGAAGTGGAAGCTGTTCGGAGCCGTGAACAATGATTGCTTTAGGTCTAGGATCGAATATAGGCAATGCTAATACCAGGGAAGATAACATTGCTACAGCCATTCATCTTTTGAACAGTCATCCGCGCATCTCGGTCGAAAAAACATCTTCACTTTATGAGACAGAACCGGTGGGATTAAAAGAGCAGCCAAGTTTTATTAATGCAGTGATAGCCATAAAAACGGAATTATCGCCATTAGAATTGCTGGCTGTTTGTCTTGAAGTGGAAAAGAAAATGGGACGTGTACGGGAGGTTCGCTGGGGTCCGCGCAATATTGACATTGATCTTTTGGTTTATCATGACGTAGAAATGGTTGGGGAGGTGCTTGAATTACCTCATCCCCGCATATCTGAACGGAATTTTGTGTTAATTCCACTGGCTGAAATTGCAGATAATTCCCCAATCTATAAAGGGAAAACAGCTGCTGAGCTCTTGGCTGTTACCCTGGACGACAGCCAGGTTACCATATATGGAACGCTTGAAGCAGCAAGGCAGGGGACCATGATTGGCTAGCAATAAAGTATTGTTTATCAGTGCACCTATCGGCTCCGGGCATATCCGAGCAGCGCAGGCCGTCAGCCACATGCTTAAAATGACGCACCCAACTTGCCAGAGTGAGATATGTAATGTTTTTGATTTTTTAAATCCGGTTATAGGTCAGACCATTCTTAAGACGTATCTAAAGATACTGAATATCTTTCCGCAGGCATATGGCTCAATGTATAACTGGGGGAATCAAAGCCATCTGGCTTTATTCGGCAGAGAATTGATCAGTAAGTTTCTTGCCGGACAAATGGTTGATTATATCAATAAATTTCAGCCGTCAGTTATCGTATGTACGCATGCCACGCCGGCCGGTCTGGTGGCCTGGAGCAAGAAAAAAGGCCTGCTGGCAGTTCCGGCGGTAGCCGTTATTACTGACTTTGTCGCCCATCGCTTATGGATCTACCCGGAATTGGATCGTTATTTTGTTGCGCATGAAGGTATGATTGAATATTTGAGCAAGCAGGGGATAGCCCGCCAGTTTTTATCTGTTACGGGTATACCGGTAAACTATGACTTCAGTCAGCCCGGCGACAGAATGGCAATACTAAAATGGCTTAAGCTGGATGGAAATAAAAAGACCATTCTGCTTATGGGCGGTGGTGGCGGCCTTTTACCCATGGAAGAAATACTACAGGCATGTATGGCCAGTGACAGGCCGATGCAGTTTATTGCCATAGCCGGTAACAATAGCAAACTCTATCAATCACTCTCACGGCTTGCTTTAACAGCAAGGCATCCTGTCAGAGTGTTGGGCTTTATTGATAATATTCGCGAAGTTATGGGTGTTGCCGATTTGTTAATATCAAAGCCTGGCGGTATGAGCTCATCGGAAGCCTTGGCTATAGGAGTGCCACTGATAATTTATCGGCCTATTCCAGGGCAGGAAGAAGCCAATACCCGTTACTTATTAGAAAAAAGAGCAGCTCTCAGAGCAGATTCTTTAAACGAATTAATGACTGTTTTGGGAAATTTGCTGGCGGAAGGCTGTAAAGAGCTTAGAGACTTGCGTTATCAAGCTACCAGCATTGGACGTCCTAATGCAGCAAAAAATATAGCCGAATCTTTAGTTAATAACTATTTTTTTTAGCGAAAAACTAAAATATTGTAAAAAATATTAAATTTGGGACTTGTGGCTCTTGACCTTTTGATTTTGTCCCAGGTATAATTGCTAGTATTATGATTCACCAAATATACTATATGCTATCGGCGTCTCAATGCTAGCTAAATGTGGAGGAACTGACATGGAACAATTTTACTTGGCCGCCTTGCAAATGGTGCCAGGTATCGGCAGTTCGCGCATTAAGGCCATGGTTGATTATTTTGGTGGCGCCCGGCAGGCTTGGTTAGCTGACCGGGGCGATTTATTTTTATCCAAGTGCCTTGATAACAATGTTTGTAATAATTTACTTGCTCAGCGGGACAAGATAGATATACATAAACTTGCTGAATCCTTTTTAAAAAAGAGAATATCTTTATGCACTTTGGCAGAAGATACCTACCCAGACTTATTGCGTAATACCTTTAACCCGCCTTACATATTGTATTATCGGGGAACACTGCCGGCTGACAACAAACTAATTGCCATTGTCGGCTCTCGGCAAGCTACAGCGTACGGTAAAAATGCCGCTGGTATGCTGTCCTCGGCGTTAGCCGAGGCAGGGATTGGGATTATAAGCGGTGCAGCCAGAGGAATCGATACTGCCGCTCATCAGGGAGCGTTGGAGCATGGTTATACAATCGCTGTACTTGGTTCAGGAGTAGATGTTGCCTATCCGCCGGAAAACGCTAAATTATTGGCAAGCATTGCTGAAAATGGCGCTGTTATATCCGAATACACTCCTGGAACACTGGCTCATCCCGCACATTTCCCGGCCCGTAACCGCATTATAAGTGGCTTGTCGCAAGGGGTTATTGTTGTCGAAGCCGCCGAGAAAAGCGGTGCTTTGATAACTGCAGATTTTGCGCTAGAAGCAGGCAGAGACGTATTTGCAGTACCAGGAGGTATTTTCGCCATCTTCAGTAAAGGAACCAATCGTCTCATAAAACAAGGTGCAAAACTGGTGGATAGTGCCAAGGATGTTTTGGAAGAATATGGCTGGGAGACTGCGTTGTCTGCCCAAATGGCGCCCCCGGAGCTTTCTGCTGAAGAGCAGGCAGTATACAGCACGTTGAACTACACTGACCCAATTGGAATTGAAGAAATCGTTATAAAGTCGAATGTACTACCGGCAAAAGCCGCATATATATTATTGCAACTTTCATTACGGGGTTTGACGGTCGAGCATAGCGCAGGGCGTTATACTTGCGCCGCTAGGGAGGGAATTAAGTGAACAAAGCTCTAGTTGTGGTAGAATCCCCGGCCAAAGCCAAGACAATAGAAAAGTTTCTTGGAAAAAACTATACTGTTAAAGCTTCTATGGGACATTTACGCGATTTGCCTAAGAGCCAGTTTGGCGTCGATATTGAAAATAATTTTGCCCCGAAGTATATTAATATCAGGGGCAAAGGCGACCTTATAAAAAGTCTGAAAGAAGCAGCCAAAAACGCCACCACTGTCTATCTGGCGACTGACCCTGACCGTGAAGGTGAAGCCATTGCCTGGCATTTGGCTCATATCCTCAATATTCCCGAAGACACTACTTGTCGGATTGAATTTAATGAAATTACCAAGCCTGCTATTCAGCAGGCAGTAAAAAAGCCACGGCCAATCAATTTACCCCGGGTTTATGCGCAGCAGGCCAGAAGAATTCTTGATCGGATTGTAGGCTACAAACTCAGTCCGCTATTATGGCGCAAGGTACGCAAAGGGCTTAGTGCCGGCAGAGTTCAGTCGGTAGCTGTCCGGCTCATTTGCGACAGGGAAAAAGAAATTCAGGCCTTTGTGCCGGAAGAATACTGGTCGATTTTTGCTAAATTAAAAGAAAAAAGTAATTCTAAGATTTTTGAAGCCGAAGCAATCGCTGTTGACGGGGAGAAGCTGGCTGTTACCAACGAAACACAAGCGGATTCGGTTGTAAAAGAGTTAAATAAAGCTGACTATATTGTAAGCGACGTAAAGAAGCGGGAAAGAAAGCGTAATCCTTATCCGCCCTTTATTACCAGCAGTTTGCAGCAGGAAGCAGCGCGCAAATTAGGTTTTACCTCCCGGAAAACCATGATGGTTGCGCAGCAGCTTTATGAAGGTCTGGACATTGGCCGGGCTGGCCAGGTCGGTCTGATTACTTATATGCGTACTGATTCAACCAGGGTGGCTGAAACTGCGCAGCAGGAAGCCAGGAATTTTATCGAACAGAAATTTGGCAAGGACTATTTGCCGGCAAAGATACCTGTTTATGCCAATAAGAAATCACAGGATGCCCACGAAGCCATCCGACCAACCACGCTGGACTTGCCGCCTGATACGATAGGTACAGGTCTAAGCAAGGATCAGTTAAAACTCTATACGCTTATCTGGGAACGGTTTATTGCCAGTCAGATGACACCTGCTGTTTATGATACCCTGACTGTTGAAATTACCGCCGGGCGCTACAAATTGAAAGCTACCGGTTCGCAGCTAAAATTCGCCGGATTTTTATCCGCCTTTAGCGGTTCGATTGGTAAAGGAAAAGAGTTGGAACAAAGTGCTGACAGTGATTTGGATAGAGAGACCACCCTTCCGGAATTAAAAGTCGGACAGAAACTGCTACTCTCCCAAATTGATCCTAAACAGCACTTTACCGAGCCTCCTCCCCGTTACACTGAGGCATCGCTTGTTAAAGTCCTGGAAGAAAAGGGTATCGGACGCCCCAGTACTTATGCACCAACCATTGAGACAATTGTCGAACGAGGGTATGTCGAACGTATTGATAAGAAATTTTATCCTACCGAACTAGGCATTGTAGTACTCGATCTTCTCAAACAATATTTTGAGAGAATTATTGATGTTGAGTTTACCGCCGGGATGGAAGATAAATTGGACGATATAGCTGAGGGTGATGCGTCTTGGCTAAAAGTTTTAGAGCAATTTTATGATCCTTTTGCCAAAGAACTAAGTTTTGCCGAAGAAGCCATCGGGCATGTGGAACTACCGGTGGAGGTTTCTGATATTCCCTGCGAGAATTGTGGCCGGATGATGGTAATAAAACAAGGACGATACGGCAACTTTTTGGCATGTCCCGGTTTCCCTGCCTGCCGGAATACTAAACCCATCCTAAAAGACATTGGTGTGAATTGCCCAAAATGCGGTGGTGCTATCGTTGAGCGCCAGACAAAGCGGCGGCGAATATTTTATGGCTGTGAGCATTATCCGGAATGTGATTTTAACAGCTGGGATTTGCCGCTGAAAGAGAATTGCCCGGTATGCGGTGCCTATATGGTTCGGCATAAGTACAAAAATGGCGGCTTTGTTAGTATATGCAGCAATGAAACATGCCTGTCCCGACAATCGTCTGAGGCTAAAGAAAAAACTAGCCAAGACAGCAAGGAAAAGACAGCAACTGCCAAAAAAACATCTGCGAACCGGAGGAAAAAGCGTGGCTAATGTTACCGTATTAGGTGCCGGCCTGGCAGGCAGTGAAGCTGCCTGGCAACTGGCTGAGGTCGGCATAGATGTAGAATTGTATGAAATGCGCCCGCAGGCCATGACACCTGCCCATCATTCTGGCCTGTTCGCAGAATTAGTATGCAGCAACTCGCTTAGGGCTGCTGCCATTGAGAATGCCGTAGGGTTGCTCAAAGAAGAGATGCGGACCCTGAACTCCCTGATTATGAAAGCGGCGGATGCTACCTGTGTCCCGGCCGGAGGGGCTCTTGCCGTAGACCGGGAACATTTTAGCCGGATGATTACCGACGTTCTTAGTAACCACCCCCGAATAAACATTATAAACGCTGAGGTCACGGAAATACCTGACGTTCGTCCCTTGGTAATTGCTACCGGTCCGCTTACTTCACCCATCTTGTCTCGGGACATTGGCAAACTTACCGGGAATGAATATCTATACTTTTATGATGCTGCTGCACCTATTGTGACGGCAGACTCACTGAATATGGAAATAATTTATCGTGCTTCCCGTTATGGGAAGGGTGATGATGATTATTTAAACTGTCCAATGACGAAAGAACAATATGAACAATTCTGGCATGAACTCACTCATGCTGAAACAGCGCCGGTTAAAGAGTTCGAAAACATGGTTGTCTTTGAAGGTTGTATGCCAATAGAGACTATGGCTGCCAGAGGTATTGGTACTATGCGTTTTGGTCCAATGAAACCTGTGGGTTTGCGTCATCCTGAGACCGGCGAAATACCCTATGCGGTTGTTCAACTTCGTCAGGACAACTTTGCGGCAACACTCTATAACATTGTCGGTTTCCAGACACATCTTAAATGGCCCGAACAACAGCGGGTCTTGCGGATGATTCCCGGGCTTGAAAAAGCGGAATTTATCCGTTATGGGGTGATGCACCGCAATACGTTTATCAATTCTCCCAAAATACTTCTGCCGACATTGCAAATGCGAGAAGAACCGCATGTCTTCTTTGCCGGACAAATTACCGGTGTGGAAGGATATGTTGAATCGGCGGCGAGCGGGCTGATTGCCGGTATCAATGCTGCAAGGCTTGTGCAAGGTTTAGAACCTAAAGTTTTCCCTGCTGCAACAGCTCATGGAGCTCTTTGCCGTTATATCACTCAAGCCGATCCAACTCACTTTCAGCCAATGAATATTAATTTTGGCCTGTTACCGCCACTCGAGAAAAAAATAAAAGATAAAAAGTTAAAGAACAGGGCAATTGCAGACCGGGCATTAACGGTGTTGGGACAATTTATTTGAATAATATGACAATATTGTTGCGGAATTTTCCGAGGTGTGTTAGTATTATAGTAATTTCCGCAAGCCCTCGGTTATATATCCTTGTCGGAGAGAATGATAAGTATGTCTGATAATAAACAATTGCAATCACCCGACGAACTTCTGGACCAGTTTATGTTCTATTTAAAACTTGAAAAAAATGCATCTCAACATACTATTCATAGCTACCAGCGGGATATTCTGCATTTTGCGGAATTTATGTCCAGTCAAGGCAGCAATGAGATACTGTTAGATCACATTACTCCACTTGTAATCCGTAGCTATCTGGCTTTTCTAAAATCGCAGCAGTACGCCAAGGCGACCATTATGCGACGAATTGCGGCGCTTAGGTCGTTTTTCCGGTTTTTATGCCGGGAAAATATTTTAAAGGAAAATCCGTGCAATGCGGTCAGAACGCCAAAATTGGATAAAAAGCTGCCCGTATTTCTTGATGCAAATGAAATCAATGAATTAATTATTTTACCGGATGACAGGCCACTTGGTCTTAGAGATAAGGCCGTACTGGAATTGTTATATGCGACAGGGGTTCGCGTAAGTGAACTTGTCGGTATTACTCTGCAGGATGTTGATTTTTCCGGCCGTACTATTATCGTTACCGGTAAAGGTGCAAAACAGCGAATTGTGCTGATGGGGCAGGTTGCTGCCGAAATGCTGAAAAGTTATCTTTATAATGTACGTCCTCAGCTTTGTGCCGCATCCGGGCAGTATGGGCGGCAAACAGAAATAGAACATAGTCAGCTTTTTGTAAATAAGCGGGGAGGGCCGCTAACTGACCGTAGCGTGCGACGGATTGTTGAAAAGTATGTTGAAGAGATGGCGCTTAAGAAAAATGTCAGCCCACATACCATCCGTCATACGTTTGCAACCCATTTGTTAGACAATGGTGCTGATCTCAGGTCAGTACAAGAGCTTTTAGGCCATGTCAATCTGTCAACTACTCAACTCTATACACATGTAACTACTGAAAGACTTAAGGCTAATTACAGAAAATCCCACCCGCGCGCCTAAATTTCCTTGGAGGTGATGATCATGTTCCATGCTACCACTATTGTTGCCGTTCGCCATCAGGGAAAGACAGCTATTGCTGGTGACGGACAGGTCACTTTTGGCCAAAACACAGTAATGAAGCACAATGCCAAAAAAGTCCGACGCCTTTACCATGGCAAGGTATTGGCGGGATTTGCCGGCTCTGTGGCTGATGCGTTTACCTTATTCGCAAAGTTTGAAGGAAAATTGGAAGAGTTTAACGGGAATATGATGAGGGCAGCAGTTGAACTTGCAAAAGAATGGCGACTGGATAGAGTTTTACGAAGATTAGAGGCACTGCTCATTGTTATTGATGCCGAACACCTACTTATTATATCCGGTAATGGTGAAGTTATTGAGCCTGATGACGGCGTCACCGCCATTGGCTCAGGCGGACCCTATGCATTGGCAGCTGCCAGGGCTTTGGTGCAGCATTCAACTTTAAATGCGGCGGACATTGCCCGTACAGCACTCGAGATTGCCGCTGATATTTGCGTTTACACTAATAACCATATTACCGTAGAAGAATTATAGTTTAAGGGGGGATGTTTTTGCTGGAACTTACACCAAAGGAAATTGTAAATGAACTGAACAAATACATAATTGGTCAGCAACAGGCTAAAAGATCAGTGGCAGTTGCCCTTAGGAATCGCTGGCGCAGCAAGCGTCTGCCTGAAGACCTTAAGGAAGAGATTATTCCTAAAAACATTCTGATGATTGGTCCTACCGGAGTTGGCAAAACTGAAATTGCCCGCCGTTTAGCGAAACTTGTCAACGCTCCTTTTGTCAAAGTAGAGGCAACTAAATTTACCGAAATTGGTTATGTCGGCCGTGATGTAGAATCTATGGTTCGTGATCTGGTGGAAACATCAATTAGAATGGTAAAACAGCAAAAAATGCTTGAAGTAAACGACAAAGCCAAAGAATTAGCCAATGAACGAATTCTTGACCACTTTGTTCCTCCGGCCAAAAAGGAGAATTCCCGCAATCCATTTGAAATGCTATTTTCCGGCGGTTTGGGAGCTAACCAGGAGAAGCCGCCAGAACCTGAAGAGCCGCCTGTATCCAGCACAGGACGCGAATGGTGGCGCAAGCGTCTTATGAACGGTGAACTTGAAGAGGAATTACTTGAAATCACGGTAGAGGACAACGGTCAGCCGGTGATGGGAATGTTTGCCGGAACAGGCATTGAAGAAATGGGCATGAATATACAAGATATGCTCGGCAGTTTAATGCCTAAAAAGCAAAAGAAACGGAAAGTAACAGTAGCTAATGCCAGGAAAATATATATTCAGGAAGAAGCCCAGAAACTAATTGATATGGATGAGGTTACGACCGATGCAATTAAACTGGCTGAGAATTATGGGATTATCTTTCTTGATGAAATAGATAAGATAGCTGGCAGGGGGAACAGCTCAGGGCCCGATGTTTCCCGCGAGGGAGTTCAGCGTGATATACTGCCGATTGTGGAAGGATCTACAATTGTTACCAAATATGGTTCTGTAAGAACTGACCATATTTTGTTCATCGCCGCTGGCGCTTTTCATGTATCTAAGCCTTCCGATTTAATTCCTGAACTGCAAGGGCGTTTTCCGATCAGAGTGGAATTGACAAATCTCTCCAAAGACGATTTCCGCCAAATACTCACTGAGCCGGCTAATGCTCTTATAAAGCAGTATATCGGTTTATTGGAAACTGAAGATATAAAAATAGAGTTTACTGAGGATGCTATTGATGAACTTGCCGATATTGCCTGCAAGGTAAATATCCAAACAGAAAATATCGGTGCCCGTCGACTGCACACTATTTTAGAAAAGCTTTTGGAAGATTTAGCTTTTGATGCGCCGGATGTTTCAGAACGGCAGGTTACTATTAATCGTGAGTACGTAAAATCAAAGCTGGATCATATTGTTGTCAATCAAGATTTGAGCCATTACATCTTATAGTTAATTTGCTTATATTATGAAAGGTGGTAATATTGTGTCATCATTATTAGAACGCACTCGCGAAATTAACAAGTTGCTGCAAAAATCCGAAAACGTGGAATACGGTGAGGTCTCGTCTGTATTGAGCAGTGTTATGGCAGCCAATGTCTACATTGTCAGTAAAGATGGTACTGTCTTAGGCTTCGCTTTGCTGGATGATTTCGAATGTGAACTTATGCGGGACAGAGTGCTCAAAATGGGGAAATTCCCCGAGCGGTATGTTAATTGGCTGGGCAAAATTGATCAGACATCGCCAAACCTACGACTGGAGGGCGGTCTTTGCACATTTAGCGAAGGGACCACTTGCCTGTTTAACGATAAGTTTACGAGCATTGTGCCGATCCATGGAGTTGGCGAACGCATTGGTACTCTTATTGTGGCTAAATTCAGTACGGAATTTGGCGATGATGATCTAATCCTAGCAGAATACGGAGCCACTGTTGTTGGTATGGAAATGCTGAGAGAACGCACTGAAAAAATTGAGGAAGAAGCCAGAAAAAAAGCTACTGTTCAAGTTGCCTTAGGAACCCTTTCGTATTCTGAATTAGAGGCGGTCATGCATATACTGAGTGAACTAGAGGGAAATGAAGGATTGCTGGTTGCCAGTAAAATTGCCGATCGTGTCGGTATTACCCGTTCCGTAATTGTTAATGCTTTACGTAAATTTGAAAGTGCTGGTGTCATCGAATCAAAATCATTGGGTATGAAAGGGACTTATATAAAAGTACTCAATGAGCGGTTGTTAGAAGAGTTAAAAAAATTAAAAAAATAGAAATTGATGTTAAAAATCCAGCTGTTTTTAAAACAGCTGGATTTTTATTATTCACCAAATCTTAACCTTTTTCGCGGTTTATTTTAAAGGATTTTCATTTACTTTGTAGAACTATGCATAAGGTTACATATATCAGTCTCATTGAATTTATCAACCTAACTTAAATTGTACAGGAGGTCGGACGAGTGCTCAACTCAATTTTAAATTCAACACAGGTATCCATATTAGAAAAGGCTTTGAGTGCAGCCTCGCTACGTCATAAAGTTATCAGCAACAATATTGCCAATGTAAATACGCCTAAATTCAAAAAAAGTGAAGTTAGTTTTGAGGATCAGCTGGCAGCGGCAATGGATGCCAAGACGGCACCAATTGCCAGGACTCACGAACGACATTTACCGACAAAATCCGCGGGAATCAATGTTGAGCCGACTGTAAACACAATTAATACTACCTCTTTTCGAAGTGATGGCAGCAATGTGGATATTGATAGTGAAATGGCTGGTCTGGCGAAAAATTCAATTTATTATGATGCAGTTGCACAACAGATCAGCAAATATTTTGCCAATATAAAATCGGCAATTAATGGAGGGAAAAGTTAACTATGGGAATGTTTCGAGCCATTGATGCTGCTGCTTCCGGAATGACGGCGGAAAGACTGCGCATGGACGTTATCTCTAATAATATTGCTAATGTCAATACCACCCGCACCGCGGAAGGCGGGCCTTACCGCCGTCAATTGGTGGTGTTTGAACCGCGCTCAGAACAAACCTCTTTCAGTCAAATGCTGTCGCGTGAAATGGAGGCGGGTGATGGTGTAAGGGTGACCGGCATTATTAAAGATAATGCGCCCCTGAAGTTAATGTACGATCCGAACCATCCGGATGCTAACAGAGACGGTTATGTAGAAATGCCAAATGTAAATATCGTTAGTGAAATGGTAGATATGATTACGGCTTCTAGAGCCTATGAGGCAAATGTGACAGCTGTTAATGCGGCAAAAAGCATGGCCTTAAAGGCTTTAGATATCGGAAAGTAGGGAGAAATAAATGCGGATTGAAGCACTGAAATTAGCGCCGGTCAAAGGAAGCTTAGCGGAAACGCCAATACTAGATAAGTCCGTACAACCGGAAAAATCGTTCGGCGAATTTTTGCAAGAAGCTCTGGACAATGTTAATAAACTGCAGAATGACTCAAAACAAGCATCATTAAATTTGGCTGCCGGCAAAATTGAGGATGTAGCTGAAGTAACAATAGCTTCTGAAAAAGCTGCTATTGCCTTGCAACTTACCATGCAGGTGCGCAATAAGGTCGTAGATGCTTATCAGGAAGTCATGAGAATGCAGGTTTAGATATAAGCAGAATTTGATCGTACTAGTTCTGTATTGTAAGCCAATTTAGTATATTACATAATATTTATTTTTCCGAAACTGAAAGGGTGGAGACATGGCTGACCTGAAAGAACAGTCTCTGCGCCTTTGGCAACAAATGAATAATAAACATAAGTACATTATTATCGGCACAGCTGTATTTATATTTCTTGCTATTCTTGTTTGGAGTTATTGGTGGGGCGGCCGCCCTGATAATGTGCCTTTGTTTACTACTCTTGAAGCCGAAGACGCAGGCAAGGTTACTGCAAAACTAAAAGAGATGAAGGTCCCCTATGAAGTACAAACTGGCAGTAACGGTACTGTCATTTTAGTTCCGTCTAAAGATGTGCATAAACTTAGACTGGATTTAGCAAGTCAAGGATTGCCGCGTGGAAGCAAGGGGTTTGAAATTTTTGAACAGAATAAGTTTGGCACAACAGAGTTTCAAAATAAAGTGCAACTACTGCAGGCCATTCAGGGAGAGCTTACCCGAACCATTGAACAGATGGGAGAAGTAGAAAAGGCCAGAGTCCATATTGTTATGTCGGAAGACAGTCTCTATAAAAAGACCGAAAAACCGGCAACGGCTTCTATTATGTTAAAACTCCGCCCGCAAGCTGAATTAACTCAGCAGCAAGTGAAAGGCATTGTCAACCTGGTAGCGCATAGTGTGCAAGGTTTAAAACCCGAAAACATCACTGTTGTCGATAACCTTGCCCGAGTGTTGAATGATCAGTCGGAAGCGCCGCCGCTTGCTGGCGCTACATCCCTCACGCAATTTGAAATGACAAAGAAAGTTCAGGAAGACCTGCAAAAAAATGTGCAGTCTTTACTTGACCAGACATTGGGAATAGGTAAAGCGGCAGCTAGGGTTAATGTCGAACTCAATTTTGACCAGCGTACTATGGACCGTCAGACTTTTGAACCAGTTGTCGATGATAAAGGTATTATTCGCAGCTCACAGGAAACCAGTGAAAATTATCAGGGAAACTCTGCTGCGGCTCCCGGTGGTGTTCCCGGAACAACGTCTAACATCCCGGGTTATGTCGCCAGTAATAATAATACCCAATCTAACTATGAGAAAAAAGAAGCTATCCGCAATTATGAAATAAATGAGACTAAGGAAAAAGTAGTGAGCACTCCGGGCTCTATCAGGCGGCTGACTGTTGCAGTACTGGTGGATTCCTCCATACCCCGGGCGCAACAGGACGGTCTTACCAGAACCGTAGCTTCCGCAATCGGTATTAATCCGACGCGGGGTGATACAATTGCCGTTGAACCCATTCAGTTCAATACAGAACTTCTAGACAAGCAACGTCAAGAAGAAGAGGCGTACGCCAGACAGCTGCAACAGGCGTTTTGGCTGAAAGTAGGATTGGTTGTTGCTGTTATCCTTGCGGTACTCTATTATTTCTATAGAAGATACGCGCGCCGGCGTGAAGAAGAAGAGATCGCCGCGGCTCTTGCGCTTGAGCCTCAACCTTTAATGGATATAGAGGCGGAAGCTGAACAAGAAGAATTAAGTGCTCAGGAAAAAGAACGTTCAGACCAGCGAGAAACAGTTGAAAAGTTTGCCAAATCACGACCCGAAGATGTAGCGCAAATTTTGAAAGTTTGGCTAGAGGAAGAATGACAGGAGGTGTAGGGCCATATACCAGTCAAATGAATTGACAGGAAAACAAAAAGCGGCAATTTTGCTAATTGCGCTTGGGCCTGACATCTCAGCCCAGGTGTTGAAACACATGCGGGAAGATGAAATTGAAAAGCTAACCCTGGAGATTGCCAATCAGCGTAAATTGTCGCAAGAGCAAAAAGATAAGGTGTTAGCCGAATTTCACCAGATGTGTTTGGCTAAAGAGTATATTTCTAACGGCGGTTTGGATTACGCCCGTGAAGTTTTGGAAAAAGCGCTGGGATCTGAGAAAGCAGTATCGATTATCAACCGTTTGACGACAAGTTTGCAGATCCGTCCTTTCGATTTTGCCCGGAAAACGGATCCGAGCCAGTTGCTCAACTTTATTCAAAATGAGCATCCACAGACCATTGCCTTGATTATGGCCTATCTTCAGCCGGAACAATCTGCAGCCATTGTATCTGCATTGCCGCCTGAACGCCAGGTAGATGTTGCCCGGCGGATTGCCACGATGGATCGCACTTCACCGGATGTCATCCGTGATGTCGAAAGAATACTGGAACGTAAATTATCATCACTAGTGACACAGGACTTCACTGCCGCCGGTGGTGTTGACTCCATTGTAGAAATCCTTAATCGTGTTGACCGGACTACAGAAAGAACAATCATTGAGAATATGGAAGTGCAAAATCCTGAGTTGGCCGAAGAAATCAAAAAGCGCATGTTTGTATTTGAAGATATTGTTCTTCTCGACGACAGATCACTGCAGCTTGTACTCAGAGAAATTGATAATAAAGACCTGGCATTGGCCTTAAAAGCAACATCAGGTGAAGTAGCCAATAAGATTTACAAAAATATTTCAAAACGTGCCGCCGAGATGTTGCGCGAAGAAATTGAGTATATGGGTCCTGTCCGCATACGCGATGTTGAAGAGTCCCAACAAAAAATTGTTAATAATATCCGTCGCCTCGAAGAGTCAGGTGAAATCGTCGTTTCACGTGGTAAAGGAGACGAGATAATTGTCTAAAATTATTAAAAGCGTTTTCTTTGAAAAAAATCGACCGATAATCATTAAAGCCCGGCCTGTAATAACTCCTGAGTCTATACCGGAGAAGCCTGTACAGCCTGAAGTGCCGCCGATTGATTTAGCAGCTGTAAAACGTGAAGCCGACGCTATTGTGGCTAAAGCCCAGTCTGCCGCAGCGGAGTGTTTGACAGAAGCTGAATGCAAGGCGCAGGAAATGGCACGTCAAACCTTTGAGGAAAGTCACAAAAAGGGTTATGAGGAAGGAACCTCACAAGGTTACGAAGCCGGATTTAATGAAGGCCAGCAGAAAGCGCTTGCTGATATGCAGCAATCTATGCAATTATCTTTAGAAAAAGCAGAAGGTATTATAAAGACAGCCGAACATGAGGCCAGTCAAATGATTCTGGACTCAGAACGCCAAATAGTAGAGATCTCGCTTGCTGTTGCCAGTAAGGTGCTGGCAAGAGAGCTCGAAGAGAATCCAACTGCTATATTACCTATTGTTAAAGAGGCGCTGGCAAAGGTTCGGGATCAGGATCAAATTGTGATCCGGGTAAATCCGGAAGATTATGAAATGGTTTTGATGGCTAAACGTGATTTGCAGTTGATGGTGGGCAGAGAAAATGCCGTTGGCGTGTCTGTCGATCATACTGTGGCACAGGGTGGTTGTGTGATAGATACAGCATTAGGCACTGTCGACGCCAGATTGGATACAAAACTGGAATTAGTCCATAGGGCTATTCAGGAAATAATGCCATGAGTAGAACAATTGATACTGCAAACTATCTGGCAACTATACATAATACAGATACTTTAAAATTGAATGGCCGCATAACACAAATTATCGGCCTTGTGATTGAATCACAAGGACCGCACGTAAACTTAGGCGAACTATGTTACATTCAACCGCGCAACCTGAGTGAACCTATTCCTGCCGAGGTTGTTGGCTTCAGAGAGAACCGGGTATTATTAATGCCTGTAGGTGAAATGCAGGGTATAGGCCCTGGTTGTGAAGTAATATCTGCTCACAGAATGCTCAAAGTGAGTGTGGGCAGGCAACTGTTGGGGAGAGTTTTAGACGGTCTTGGCAATCCGATTGACGGCAAAGGACCACTTATCAGCAATACACAGTATTCGCTTAATATGACGCCGCCGCCGCCGCTGACCCGTCGCCGTATTTCAGAAAAGTTAGGTGTAGGCGTTCGGGCTGTTGACGGCTTGCTTACACTTGGTCGCGGTCAACGGGTGGGAATTATGGCCGGCAGCGGTGTCGGTAAGAGTACATTGCTGGGCATGATTGCACGCAATACAGAGGCTGATATCAGCGTAATTGCTCTTATTGGTGAACGCGGCCGGGAAGTTCGGGAATTTATCGAACGTGACCTGGGCGAAGAAGGGCTGAAGCGTTCTGTTGTGGTTGTTGCCACTTCGGACCAGCCTGCTCTGGTTAGGCTCAAAGGCGCGATGACGGCCACTGCTATCGCAGAGTACTTCCGGGATCAGGGAATGGATGTAATGATGATGATGGACTCTGTGACCCGGTTTGCCATGGCGCAAAGAGAGGTTGGCCTGACTGTCGGCGAGCCGCCGGCTACCAGGGGCTACACCCCGTCCGTATTTGCAATGTTGCCAAAACTGCTTGAGCGTTCAGGCACTGGTGACAGAGGCTCGATAACCGGTATTTATACTGTGCTGGTTGACGGCGATGATATGAATGAACCTATTGCTGATGCAGTCCGCAGTATTTTGGACGGACATATAGTTCTCACCCGCGGGTTAGCTGCCCAAAATCATTATCCGGCTATAGACGTCTTAGCCAGTGTAAGCAGGGTAATGATGGAAATTGCCGATAAAGAGCATGTCCAGTGTGCTCAGCGCTTGCGGGCACTGCTGGCAACCTACCGTGAAGCTGAGGATTTAATTAATATCGGCGCCTACGCTCATGGCAGTAATCCTGCTATTGATCAGGCAATTGCTGTTATTGGCAATATTAAAGATTTCCTGCAACAGGATGTAGATGAGAATACACCAATGTCAGAAACCATTCAACGCTTAAAAATGCTAGTCGCGTAATGCGTGGTACAATATGAAAAAATTTCATTTCCGTCTTGAGACACTGCTAAAGTTTCGCAAAATGCAGGAAGAACAGGCGCAGATAAAGTTAGCTGAAGCAAATACCCGTTTGCAGCAGGAAAAAGCAATTCTGGCAGATTTTGAGGCACAATTGCTTAATACGTTAGTCTTACTCGGCAAAGAGCAGGAAACTAGCTTGACTATTGATACTCTTAAGTCCTACAGTCTTTATATCGATAAAATTAAGAGGGATATTGCAACGCAACAGGAACGGGTAGAAAAGGCGGTAGCCGAGCACCAGGAGTGTCTTCGGGCTATGGAATTTGCTATGAAACAACGTAAACTTGTTGATAATTTAAAAGATAAACGCTTGCAGCAATATAACGAGGAACTGCTCCAAGAAGAACAAAAGATTCTTGATGAGCTTGGAACGCAGGCTTTTATGCGTGACAAGGAGAGTGTTTAAATGGATAGTGCTGGAATTGGCCGTGTGGCTCAGCGGATCGCTGAGATAGAGCGCCGTTTTACGCCAAGTTCGACAATAACTGATTCTAACGGTGATTTTGCATCAGTTCTTTCCACTGTCACTGCTGGGCAATCGCAAACGGCCAAATCTACTGCAACTGCCGGCAATTCTGGTGGCGGCGACGTTGCCAGAATGATTCATCTGGCTGCCACAAAGTATGGTGTTGATCCCAAGTTGGCCATGGCAGTGGCTGAAGCAGAATCAGGCTTATCACCGGAAGCCGTTTCGCCTGTAGGCGCCGTTGGAGTCATGCAACTGATGCCTGAGACGGCACGATCTCTAGGGGTTAGCAACATTCATGATTCGCGTGAAAATATCGATGGCGGTGTCCGGTACCTAAAACAGATGCTCACTACTTTTAACGGTGATGTTAGTAAGGCTGTGGCAGCTTACAATGCCGGACCGCAGGCCGTAAAAGATTATAACGGTATTCCCCCGTACAGCGAAACGCGTAACTATGTAGCCAGAGTGTTATCCCTGGCTAAGTAGAGGAGTCTATAACAGATTATGGCTGAAAAACCTAAGAATCCTCCTGTCAATTCCAAACAACCGGCAAATACAGTACAACAGCCGCCAGAAGCAGCTAAATCAAAGTTTGGCTTGTTTTTTAAAATTATGATTGTAGCGCTATCTTTATGCATTTTGGTTGCCATAGGCTTTGCTGCCGGTGTTTACTTAAAGTTCATAGATGTTGATAAGCTTGCTGGCGATTTAAATCTTTCTCAGTATCCGGTAGTCGGGCGTTTTTTTCCTAAAACCAATTTCGAACCGGTTGAATTGGAGGAAGACCAAGCTCCTCAGCCAGTATTACCTGTACCGTCTGCTCAAAACCAGCAGCCAATCGCCTCTCTGCCTGCGCAGCAACCGGTTTCGCCTAACACAATAACAAAAGAAGAACTGGAAAAACAAGCTAAAATTAAGCAGCAGGAAGAGGCCAAGCGAATTTCGAAGTTAGCCCGCTTATATACAGGTATGAAGCCAGAGGCAGCTGTCGCTATAATGCACGAATTAGATGATCCTACCGTTATCGCTATCTTTGGAAAAATGGAAGAGGAGCAGGTATCAAAAATTCTTTCATTATTAGATTCCAAACGTGCTGCCCGTTTATCAGAAGATATGTTGAAGGGCCGGGTACAACAGCCTGTCCTTTAAACATAATTGAATATCAGCGAAAGGAGGTGAAACTATGAGTATTCCAAATATTCCGGTGTTACCTGCCAATTCTGGTCCGGCAGCCTCGAATACCAATAAAGTTGTAAATAGTAAGCCGTCTAGTAACGGGAAGAAAGGCAGCTTCGGTGATAAACTAGAAAGTGCTATATCCCAGGCAGAAGCTGATATTGGTGAAGCTGAACAAGCGCCAGACACAAGAATAACCCCCGGTAAGCTTTTGATTAACAGTTTTTCAGTTAATTTACTGCTTAATGGCAGTAGTTCCGATACTAATCAATTACCGGTTGATGGTTCAGATATCATTAGTGATGAGACTGGCATTGCGGATGATTCTACTGATGTAACAACCATGATGAATAATCCTGCACTGGCTGGTGCCGTTCCTCTTATCGTGATGAGTCCGGATGTTCAGGCGAGTACTGAGAATGGCACGACCGAACAATCTCCTGCTCCTGCGGCGCCTTTGACGTTTAATGAGACGGCGGTATTACCCCAGACATCTGTAACAAACACCGAGGAATCTGTACAACCACTTACGAATCAGACTGGCACCTTTCAGGAAATAGTAGCGCAAATGCTTGAGCAAAATCAGGAGAGTACACAACAGTTAACAACAAATCCCTCCGTTGCTTCTGACCGCAGTTTGTTAAATCAGACTATGGGCCCGTTGACAGACAACCAGAAAGATGAACTTAGTAATGATGCTGCTGCACCAATATTGCCGGAAGTAGCAACAGCGCAGCAAAGCCAAACTGCAAAGACTATTCCAGCCGCTAATTCTAATGTAGTACAACCAGATACTGAATCGGAGGAGTCGACAGGTTTGTCGCAGCAAAGGGTGGTCCAACCGGAAACAAATTTGCAGCAGGGATTTACCGGAAATGGATCGGACGATACCCTTTCAGGCGATTCGCAGACATTAAGCCAATCGAAATTAGTTCAGGACTTGAAAGTGACTGTGACTGAAAGTTCTAGTCCGCAAACGTTTGCCCAGGGATTAAATGCAATACTGCAACCCGCAACCGGAAACATTGCTAACGTTGACGAAACTGCAGCAACTCAAAGTACGTTTGCCGACGTGCATCAGATTGCCGACCAAATTATTGAGCAAACAAAAGTCATTACAAAACAGCAAAACACTGAAATGGTTATCAGACTTAAACCGGAGCACCTTGGCGAACTTACCCTTAAAGTCGCCGTAGAAAATGGTGTTGTTAGTGCCAGTTTCCATTCTAATAATGCGGAAGTACGCAACATTATTGAATCTTCTTTGCCGCAGCTTAAACAGGAGCTATCTAATACAGGTCTAAAGGTGGATAATGTTAGTGTATATGCCGGTCTTAGCCAGTTTCTGCCCAATCATGACCAAGACCGAAATTCCCGCCAGCAATTCGCAAAATTTACAAATAAGAAATCGGCTGAAGATTTTGTAGAGGCCATTGAAAGTGAATTGCCTGACGGACGGAATTCATTAATTGGTAACGACACAGGTGTAGATTATCGTATTTAATAGGAGGTGTAAAAATGGCAAACGTAAATGGAGTTAATAACACAAATAATACTACGTCAAATTCTGGTACAACAAATACAAGAGAAAAGAATGATGCATTAGGCAAAGATGATTTTTTGCAACTGCTTATTACACAGTTGCGGTATCAGGATCCGATGAGCCCTATGGAAGATAAGGATTTCATTGCTCAAATGGCGCAGTTTACCAGTCTGGAACAAATGCAGAATATGAATTCTTCGATGCAGATGTCACAGGCTAGCAGCTTAATTGGTATGGCCGTTAAATGGACAGATACTAATGGCAAAGAACAAACCGACGTCGTTCAGTCAGTGCGGATGGTCAATCATCAGCCTAAGCTGGTCTTAAGCTCCACATCAATTGATCTGAATCAGGTGACAGCGATCGGTGTTCCGCAGGTGGTAAGTAAATAATGACAGATAACCGTATCTATCATCCCTATCAGCCTATCGGAACGGTTACACCGCAGGTTAAACCCTATGCCTCTCAATCTTCTGCGGCAAATAAAGCAGTGGCAGGTACGGCTTTTAACCAGGTACTAGAACAAGAAATTAATGGTGTCAAATTTTCGCAGCACGCTTTGCAACGTTTGCGTACCCGGGAAATCGAACTTGACAGCAATCAACTCGCACAGCTTGGACAAGCCGTTGAAAAGGCAGCGCAAAAAGGTGCCAAAGAAGCTTTGGTTCTTCTGAATGACAGCCTGGCATTTGTTGTCAGTGTCAAAAACAGAACTGTTATCACAGCTATGGATGGCGCAAGTATTAAGGATAATGTGTTTACTAATATAGATAGTGCAGTAATTGTTTAGGGCCGGACCTCGCGGGGAAGCCCACAGGCTGCTGACTGACTGAAGCAGCTATAATGTGTCTATAAATAAGGAGGTCATTGTTTCACTATGATGCGTTCATTATTTTCCGGCGTGTCCGGTCTTAAAAATCATCAGACGCGTATGGATGTAATCGGCAATAATATTGCTAATGTAAACACCACTGGATTTAAAGCCAGCAGGGTAAATTTTCAGGATATATTAAGCCAAACTTTGTCAGGAGCCTCTTCAGCCCAGGGAAATCGTGGCGGCACAAATCCAATGCAGGTGGGTCTCGGCGTAGCCCTGGCCAGCATTGATACGCTTTTTACTCCTGGCAGCTATCAGACTACAGGCAAGCAGACCGATTTGGCAATCCAGGATCAAGGGTTCTTTGTTTTGGCCAATGGCAATGAGAAGTACTATACCCGAGCCGGTAATTTTGACTTTGATGTTGAGGGAAATTATGTGGTACCCGGGACCGGCCTAAAGGTGGTTGGGTGGATGGCCGATAACGCCGGAGAAATTGACGCTTTGAAAGACCCAACTACTATTAAGATTCCTGTAGGCGAAATGATGGAAGCCCAAAGAACAGATGAAATAACTTATGGGAAGAATTTATCGGCCGGTGCCAAAAAGACGGGAACATCAGCGGAACGGGCAACGGCTGACGCTGATAAACTTGCTGCCGATGCGGCTAAGGCAACAGCCGATGCCGATTTAACAGCGGCAAATACTGCCAAAACCAATGCTGATAATGACTTGGCAGCGGCTAATACCGCCAAAGCGAAAGCCGATGCTGCAAAAAGCGCTATTGATACGGCCGCTACTGCTATCGCTAATGCACTTGCTGCCGCCACCACATATCAAACAACGTCAAATTTGACCACAGCGACCGCAGCTCAAGCTGCGGCCAGCCGCCGCAGTGACACAAGCCAGCTGCTGCGGTTGGGGCTGCGACAGCCGACACCTCTACACAAGCAGCACAGCTAAAAGTGCTTGCTGATGCACTAAAATCGGCCACTGATGCTGCCGTTGGCAATCCAACACTCGCAGCAAACGTGACTGCCGTTTACAACGCCGCTGATGATGCTAATACTTACACTCCAACTGCTCAGACAGCAGCAGCGAATGCAGTTACGACGGCAACTGCAAATCAATCAGCCGCGGCAACTGCAGCCGCGACTGCCGCTACAAACCAAACAGCGGCCGCGACGATAGCAGCAAATGCTGCTACGGTAGCTACTAAAGCTGCTGAAGCGGTTAAGGCTGCATATGATGAATCGTCCAAAGTGCAAACAGAGGTTACTGTATATGATTCGCAAGGAAACGCTTATAAACTAAAGGGCATATTTGAAAAGACAGCTGATAATACATGGACGTTTACATTAGGTTCTGATGCGGTTAATGCAGATGGTGATGTCATTGGTACAGTGTCGCCAACGGCGGTTGCCACACTCAAATTTGACAGCAAAGGTGCGTATGATTCATTAAACAGCGTGATTAACAGCATAACTATTGATCCTACGGGTGGTCCCTATGCCGGTGCTGGTTCTTTCACGGCGAAGACGGATTTCTCTACAATGACTCAATACGCCAGCGAATCAACGGCCAAGGCAACAGCACAAAATGGCTGGGCGGATGGTACCTTAAACGGTGTTACTATTGATTCTACCGGTACTATTGTCGGTAACTTTACCAATGGGAAAACCAAAGATTTAGCAAGAGTGGCGATGGCAGTATTCAATAATCCCGCCGGTTTGAATAAAGCAGGTCAGAATCTATATACTGAGTCGAACAACTCCGGGATAGCTGATGTTGGCGCAAGCGGTACTGGGGGGCGCGGTACGTTTACTGCCGGTACATTGGAGATGTCTAACGTGGATTTGTCTCAGGAGTTCAGTAATAT
The DNA here is from genome assembly GCF_041428895.1 of Sporomusa aerivorans. Taxonomy (NCBI): domain Bacteria; kingdom Bacillati; phylum Bacillota; class Negativicutes; order Selenomonadales; family Sporomusaceae; genus Sporomusa; species Sporomusa aerivorans. The sequence goes on along the minus strand of NZ_CP156926.1, from coordinate 3,904,519 downwards.
GATCATTACTCAGCGTGGTTTCCAGGCTAATTCGAAAATCATTACAACCAGTGATGAAATGCTGGAGATTTTAGCAAACCTCAAACGGTAATCTATGAAGGTAGCGGGGGGAATGCCTCCCTTCCGCTACCTGTTTTTTAAGAATGCTTAAAAGGGAGGGAAAGGCATGATAAAGGTCACTAAACTTAAATCTCAGGACTGTGATTTTGTAGTGAACGCCGAACTGATCGAAACGATCGAGGAGACACCGGATACGGTAATTACTCTGACCAGCGGGAAAAAATTGATTGTGGAGGAATCAATGGATGAGATAGTCCGCAAAGTTATGGATTATCGCCGGGCTTTGTTTAGAAACAGATAGGCGTATGGTTTTATGTATCTATAATTACAGTTCTAATTAAATATTGTTATGATGGAGGTGTGCCAGTGGCTGAAGAAGAAAAACCAAAAAAAATGTCGATGATGGTTATTATTGTCTTGATTGTAGTAGGCTTAATTTTAGCCGGTGGTATTTCGTATTTGATTGCTACCAGAGTTGTAACCGATAAAACGGTCGAAAAGACCGCTCAGCGTGAGCCAGGTACTTTTATGAAGCTGGGTGATGCTAAAGAGGGGTTAATTCTCAATATCGGTGGCGTAAACAGCGGACGTTATCTTAAAATTGGAATCATAGTAGAACTCAAACCTAACAAGAAAGAAGCCACAAAAGAAGGGAAAATGCCTTCACCCGAGGAAATAAAGATATTAGACACTGCTGTTTATGTTTTACGCTCACAGCGGATTGAAGATTTTGATCCGTCCAAACAGGATCAAATAAAAGAATTGCTGAAAAATGAAATTAATAAAACTCTAGGTGAAGAAAGAGTGTATGACATTTACATTACTAATTTTGTTTTGCAGTAGATTGATGTCGAATTCTCGAGTATAATTAAAGCACATTAGTTACATTAAACTTGTTGCTCTGCACGAAAGGAGGGGGAGGATTGGCAGGATCAGACGTTCTATCACAATCCGAGATAGACGAATTATTGTCGGCGTTGTCTACCGGTGTCGTTACTGCTGAAGAAATCAAAACAGAAGAAAGACAGCGCAAAATCAAAATCTATGATTTTAAACGTCCGGATAAGTTTTCCAAAGATCAGATACGAACAATTTATATGTTGCACGAAAACTTTGCCCGAATGTTTAATACTTATCTGTCGGCGCATCTTCGGACCCTTATTCATATTGACGTTGCTTCCGTTGACCAACTGACATATGAGGAATTTATCCGGTCAATGCCAAACCCCAGTGTAATTAGTATTTTCCAGATGCGCCCGCTAAAAGGCAATGCAATCCTGGAGATTAACCCCAATATTGTTCTGGCTATTATTGACAGGTTATTTGGGGGGCCGGGTTTACCGCCGGCAAAACCCCGTTCTCTGACTGATATTGAAGAAGCGATTATTCGCAAGGTTATCAATAAAGCTATGGAAAGTATGCAGGAAGCCTGGAAGCAGGTTGTGAGTATCGAGCCGCGGATGGAGGCGCTGGAAACCAATCCGCAATTTACGCAGATTGTTCCCCCTAATGACATGGTTGTACTCATTACGCTTCAGGCCAAGATTGGACAAGCAGAAGGCTTGATGAACATTTGTATTCCGTATCTGGTGCTTGAACCAATTATGTCTAAATTAACGACAACTTTCTGGGTAGCTTCCGCAGCTGCAAAGCAAGATTCACCGGAAATCATGAATGTTTTACAACGGAAACTTGAAAAGACCTTTATTCCAGTTATTGTTGAACTAGGCCGGGCCACAGTCACTGTCCATGAACTGTTAGATTTAGGAGTGGGTGATGTGCTACAACTGGAAGCTAAGGCTGAGAATGATTTAAGTATCATGATTGGCAACCGTGAAAAGTTTAAGTGCAAACCAGGTTTGGTCGGTCATAGAAATGCAGTGCAAATTACTCAAGTAATTTCCCAAGGAGATGATAATGATGAGTGACGGATTCCTGTCCCAGGAAGAAATAGACGCTTTATTAAGAGGCGAGCCGGTAGCTGCCTCGCCATCTCCGGCTGGGCAAGATTTGTCTGATATTGAAAAAGATGCCCTGGGTGAGATTGGTAATATTTCGATGGGTACAGCGGCTACTACGTTGTCTGTGCTTTTAGGAAGGCGGGTTTCAATTACTACACCCAAGGTTTCGATATCCACATTAAATGAAATAAAGCGGCAATATCCGCTGCCGTATTTGGTCATTGAAGTGGGCTATACGCAAGGCCTGTTAGGTACTAATGTTTTGGCTGTACGCGAGCAGGACGCACTCATTATCGCTGATTTGATGATGGGTGGCGATGGCACAAATCCGCCTTCAGAACTCAATGAATTGTACATGAGTGCTGTCAGCGAATCCATGAATCAAATGATGGGGTCGACAGCCACTTCGATATCCACTATTTTTAAGAAAAAAGTAGATATTGCCCCGCCAAAAGTAAACCTGTTGGATTTTGCTGTGGATACTACTATTACCAATGCCATCACAGGCGATGATCCCTTAGTTCGTGTTTCTTTCCGCATGGAGGTGGAAGACCTTATTGACAGTGAGCTTATGCAGATTATGCCGCTCAATGTCGCAAAAGAAATGGTTGATAATTTAATGAATGCCGTTCAGCAGCCTCCGGCACAAACTCCGCCGGCATCTACACCCAAACCCACAGCGCCGCCGCCGCCAGCTCCGGCCTATGCACAACCGGCACCGCAGCCTAAGTCTCAGGCGCAAAATGTTGCTGTACAACCTGTACAGTTTGCCCCGCTAAAGCCGGCGACTGTTCCAGGCTGTGACGCAAATATCGGCCTGATTATGGATGTACCTTTGCAGATTACCGTCGAGCTGGGCAGGACCCGTAAACTCATTCGCGATATTCTGGAATTAGCACCTGGTTCGGTTGTAGAACTTGATAAGCTAGCCGGTGAGCCGGTAGATATCTTGGTTAATGGCAAACTGATTGCCAAAGGAGAAGTTGTTGTAATTGACGAAAACTTTGGTGTCCGGATTACCGATATAGTTAGCCCGTTAGAACGGGCGAGCAATCTTCAGTAGTAATTCCTAATTTTTATTTGAGATTGGAGAGATAAGTTTAATGGCCATTAAAGTTTTAGTTGTGGATGATGCCGCTTTTATGAGAATGATGATTAAAGATATTTTATCCAAGAACGGCTATGATGTAGTAGGAGAAGCTGAAAACGGTCTTAAAGCGGTGGAAAAATATCAGGAACTTAAGCCTGATTTAACCACTATGGATATCACCATGCCGGAGATGGATGGAATTACTGCTGTAAAAGAAATAAAAAAGCTGGATGCAAGCGCTAAAATTATTATGTGTAGTGCGATGGGGCAGCAAGCAATGGTTATTGAAGCCATACAATCCGGAGCCCGTGACTTTATAGTAAAGCCTTTCCAGCCGGATCGCGTGCTTGAAGCTGTTCGTAAAGCGGTTGGCTAGATAGGATTGGCAGTAGCATGAATAACTTTTTGCGGTTCAGCGGCAGTATCTTGACGATTATCACAGTTTTTACGTTATTCACAAGCCGGGTATTGGCAGCTGCCGAGACCGGGGAATACCTAAAATATCAAGAACCACAGCCGACAACGTCATCCTGGCTGGCGACCAGCGGGTATGTATTATCGTTATTTCTAACTTTTTTGCTTGTTCTCGGTCTTGCCTATCTTACGTCACGTTTTTTGGCTCAAAAAATGACGCGGGGCGGAGGTTTTGGCAGTGGCAGAGTCTACGCTTCCTTGTCTTTGGGACCAAATCGTGCTGTTTATGTGGTGGAAATTGGCGGTAAGTTTATGGTGCTTGGCGTTACTGAGCAGAATATATCCTTGCTTAGTGAGATTACCTCTTTAGACGAGATAGAACAACTTAAAGCAGAACATATGACTACTGTGCCGCCGGAGCAATTTGGCGCTATTTTCAACCGTCAGCTTGTATCGCTTGAAAAAATGCAAAAAAAATTCCCCCTTGTTTTCGGTTCAGAGAATCCCGAGAAGCGGTTGAAGGAACCTGAAAACGATAGTAGGAAGAGGTAACTAGGGTGTCAGAATGGATTGAATATGCGAGAGTAAGGAAATGTCATGTTATTGTTTTGATTACAGTTATCGTACTAGGGTTTCCCGCAATAGCCGGTGCAGCTCCGTTGATTCCCATTCCTAATATTAATATTGGGGTGGAACAGGCAAACAATCCGAAAGATGTTGCTCTTAGCCTGCAAGTTCTGTTAACATTAACGGTGCTTTCATTGGCACCGTCTATTTTGGTTATGATGACTTCATTCACTCGCATTATTGTCGTATTGTCTTTCTTGCGCAGTGCACTGGCGACCCAGCAAATGCCGCCAAATCAGATTTTGGTTGGATTGGCGTTGTTTTTGACCTTTTTTACTATGTCGCCATATTTTGATCAGGTAAATAAAAATGCGGTGCAACCAATGCTGGCTGGCACGATAGATCAAGAAACAGCCCTTACAGAAGCAATGAAACCGATGCGTGAGTTTATGTTTAAGCAGACGCGTGAAAATGATCTGGCGTTGTTTGTAAATTTGTCAGAGATGCCGCGTCCCAATTCTCCTGAAGACGTACCAACGTCTGTATTGATACCGTCTTTTATCATTAGTGAGTTAAAAACAGCGTTTCAAATAGGTTTTTTAATTTATATTCCTTTTATTGTTATTGATATGGTTGTTGCCAGTACGCTTATGGCTATGGGTATGATGATGGTTCCGCCGGTAATGATTTCATTACCTTTTAAAATTCTATTATTTATACTGGTAGACGGTTGGCATTTAATTATCCGGTCGTTAGTCAGTAGCTTTAGTTAGGAGGGGCTTTTGTGTCAGGAGATATGGCCATCCAGCTTGGTCGGGATGCACTAGCCATGGTTATGATGGTTTCAGCCCCTATGCTTATTCTCGGTTTAACCGTTGGCATTATGGTTAGTATTTTTCAGGCAACTACACAAATTCAGGAACAGTCGCTGGCGTTTATTCCTAAAATTATTGCTGTCTTTGTCGCAATTTTAGTATTTGGGCCTTGGATGCTAAGCATAATTGTTGACTATACCCGGGAAATATTCCTTAGTTTGCCCAACATGGTTCGCTAACTGTAGAACAGTACATTTTTCAAGTAGATAGGTGGTAAGCAATATTGGACTTGTTTACTTTACTGCAAAACCATTTGGGTGCGTTTTTACTGATTTTTGCCCGTATTAGCGGCATCTTTTCAACGGCGCCTATATTTGGCGGCCGGAATGTGCCGTTAATGGCAAAAGCCGGTCTCGCATTAATACTATCTTATATTTTATTGCCAATGATAAGTCAAACCCCTCAATCTATTCCAGAGGCGTTGCTTTCGTATGTGGCGATAGTCATTGGCGAGTTTTTAATCGGTTTAATTATGGGTTTTGCCTGCTCATTTATTTTTCATGGAATACAAATGGCAGGCGCTCTCTTAGATACTCAAATTGGTTTTGGCATGGTCAATGTTTTCGATCCGCAGTTTGGTCAGCAAGTGCCTCTTGTCGGCAATTTCAAATACATTTTAGCAATATTGGTATTCTTAATTAGCAATAGCCATCATCTTTTTTTATCAGCGATGTTTTATAGCTTCAAGAGCATTCCTCTTACCCAGGGCGTATTTCGACCCGGTATGGCCGATATTATCGTTGATATGGTTATTAGTATTTTTATTATAGCCTTTAAAATTAGTTTACCGGTACTGGTATCCCTGTTGCTTACTGATGTAGCTTTAGGTATTTTGGCACGTTCTATGCCGCAAATGAATATTTTTGTTGTAGGTGTGCCGGGCAAAATTATTGTCGGCATTTTTGTACTATCTTTGGCTCTTCCGTTTTATATTGCCTTTCTGGAGGTGGTTTTTAGTGGGATCTTTCACAGTATGTACCGCCTCTTGGAGAGTTTTGCGCCGCGGTAACAATAGTTGCTGTTATAAACTCAACAGTTTTGACCTGCAGTTATTTAACGGTGAAAAAACTGAAGAAGCCACGCCAAAACGTAAATCAGAAGCCAGAAAAAAAGGACAGGTAGCAAAAAGTACCGAAATTAGTGGCGTATTTGTCATCTTAGCTGCATTTTTCACACTCAAGTTATTGGGGACTACTGTATATAATGAATTGTCCAGGTATATGACTGGCATATTTTCTGGGATATTTACGGCAGATATCACTATTCAAACTGTGCAACTATTGTTTTGGAATGTTATTTTAGTAATGTTCAAAACAGTGCTGCCAATTCTTTTGGTAATCATGGTAATATCTGTTTTTGTAAATTTCATGCAAGTTGGTGCTATGTTTTCAACAGAAGTATTAATGCCTAATTTCAGTAAAATTAATCCGATAACCGGTTTTCAGCGCCTGTTTTCCAAACGGTCATTAGTTGAACTGGCGAAAGCTATTTTTAAAGTATGTATTATTGGTTATTTTATATATCGCTTTGCTATTGTGCAAACAGCAGACATTCCCAGACTTATAAGTATGGATTTAACCGACTCACTGCGACTGACAGGTTCATTAATTATTGACTTAGCTTTTAACATAATTGCCGTAATGCTGATATTGGCTGTATTTGATTACTTTTATCAATGGTGGGAACATAATGAAAGCTTAAAAATGTCTAAAGAAGAAGTCAAAGAAGAATTTAAACAAACCGAAGGTAATCCGCAGATTAAAAGCAAAATTAAGGAAAAACAACGGGCTATAGCTATGCGGCGGATGATGCAGGAGATTCCTAAAGCAGATGTTGTGGTGACAAATCCTACTCACTTGGCAATTGCGCTAAAATATGAAAAACGCATGTCTGCCCCGGTGGTCATTGGAAAAGGGCAAGATTTTTTAGCAGAACGTATTAAACAGGTGGCCCGTGAACACAAAGTGGTTGTCGTAGAAAACAAGCCGTTAGCGAGAGCGCTGTATCCAGTAGTTGACATAGGTGATGTTGTTCCCCCTGAGCTCTACCAGGCGGTAGCAGAAGTTCTGGCTTATGTATACCGCTTAAAGAAACGCTTGTCTTAGTAAAAGGAGCGATAAAATAAATGAGTACTCAACAGTCTGCATTGTTTGCAAACATTCAAAAATACAGTGATATTATGATTGCGGTGGCAATTATTACTATAGTTGTCATGATGATCATCCCATTGCCGACAATGCTCCTTGACTTGTTGTTAACATTGAATATTACGCTGGCGCTGATTATTGTGATGGTGGCCATCTATAATATTGAGCCGCTCGATTTCTCGGTATTCCCCTCTTTATTGTTAATTACTACGCTGTTTCGCTTGGCGCTCAATGTATCATCAACCCGTCTTATTTTGCTTGATGGACATGCCGGGGAAGTGATTGCCGCTTTCGGTAATTTCGTAGTTGGCGGCAATGCGGTTGTTGGTTTTATTGTATTTGTTATTTTAATTATTATTCAATTTATTGTAATAACGAAAGGCGCCGAACGTGTGGCCGAAGTAGCCGCCCGCTTTACTTTGGACGCAATGCCGGGTAAGCAAATGAGTATCGATGCTGATTTGAATGCCGGGCTGATTACTGATAAAGAAGCTCGCGACCGTCGTAAAAATATACAGCGCGAAGCTGATTTTTACGGTGCAATGGATGGCGCCAGTAAGTTTGTTAAAGGCGATGCCATCGCTGCTATTATTATTATTGTCATTAATATTGTAGGTGGCTTTTTCATCGGCATGGTGCAGCGGAATATGGATGTTCTGCAAGCTTTACAGGCTTATACCCTGCTTACGGTAGGTGAAGGATTGGTCAACCAGATACCGGCATTGCTTATATCGACTGCTACCGGTATTGTCGTCACGCGGGCAGCTTCAGAAGCTAATCTGGGCAGTGATCTGACCAGCCAGATTATCAATAATCCCCGCGTATTTTTTATTGCTTCCGGAGTCTTAGCTTTATTAGGCTTAATTCCGGGTTTACCGGGTGTTCCGTTTTTCGTCCTTAGCGGTATTACCGGCGGAATTGGCTATGCTCTCATCAGGACCCAGCAGTCGGAAGTACAGATGGAAATGTCACAACAAGAAGAAAAAGAAAAAGAAGAAGTACGCAAACCTGAAAATATTGTTTCTTTGCTCCAGGTTGATCCCATGGAGTTGGAAATTGGCTATAGCTTAATTCCGCTTGTTGACGTCAGTCAAGGCGGTGATTTATTAGACCGCGTGGTTATGATCCGACGGCAATGTGCATTAGAGATGGGACTGATTGTTCCGACGATCCGGATTCGGGATAATATTCAGTTAAAGCCCAATGTTTATGTTATAAAGTTAAAAGGCATTGAAATTGCCAGAGGTGAATTGATGCTTGATCATTTTCTGGCTATGGATTCGGGAGCGGCTTTTGAGTCTGTTCCTGGCATTGAAACAGTGGAACCGGCATTTGGGTTGCCAGCGTTGTGGATTCAGGAGACTTACCGTGAGCAAGCCGAACTTGCCGGCTATACTGTTGTCGATCCGGTTTCGGTTCTGGCGACACATTTAACAGAAATTATTAAGACGCATGCAGCAGAAATTCTGGGTCGCCAGGAAACTCAGACCTTAGTGGATTCAGCTAAACAAAATAATGCTGCAGTTGTCGAAGAATTGACCAATATACTGTCGCTTGGCGAAATTCAAAAAGTACTGGGCAGTTTATTGCGTGAGAAGATTTCTATCAGGGATTTGGTGACAATATTTGAAACGTTGGCTGACTATGCCCAGTTGACCAAAGATACTGAGGTTTTAACCGAGTATGTGCGGCATGCATTGGCGCGCCAGATTTCCCGCCAGTTTGTCAATAACAACGCTTTGACTTGCTTAACTGTCGATCCGCAATTGGAAAATACGATAGTTAATTCAGTACAGCGGACAGAACAAGGCTCTTATGTCGCCTTAGATCCGCAAACAGTACAGAATATAATTAAAAATCTCTCTAACGAACTCCCGAAACTCACTAATATGGGTTATCAGCCGGTCATCCTTACAAGTCCGGGGGCCCGATTGTATTTCCGCAAATTAACTGAGCGGGTTGCACCAAACCTAACCGTATTATCTTATGCTGAGTTGGATCCGAAGATCGAAGTACAAGCTCTAGGGATGGTGAAATTGTAACTTGAAGGTTAAATTATTTACTGCGCGTAATATGCCGGAAGCCATGGCTCAAGTCAAGCAGGACTTGGGGCGAGATGCTGTTATTTTACACACGCGTCATTTTAAAAAAGGCGGGATTCTCGGTTTTTTCGGTAAAGATATGGTGGAAGTAATGGCTGCAATTGATTCAGCCGCTTCCGGAACTGAAAAAAAGAAGCAGTTTATTCCTGCTGCAGCTGTTGTTCAAGCTGAAGATACTAAAATAGCTTCTTTGCAACAAGAAATGTCCAGTATGCGAAAAATTATGGAAGATATGTTGTGTCAGCTTCCAAAAGGCAGAGAACAGTCTTCGGCTTCACCATTGATGGAACTACTGATAAAAAACGATATAGAGCCTGCTATTGCCGAAAAAATTATAAAAGGGTTGCCGGCTAAAGCAAGCTTTGATAGTAAAGGACCGGAGATTACCCGTAAACTTTTGTCTGACCGTATAGATTGCTTTTTCCAAAGGATAGATGGAATAAATATTTCCACAGCCAGGTGCAAAACAGTGGCTTTAATTGGGCCGACTGGGGTAGGTAAGACGACTACCATTGCTAAGCTGGCAGCGAATTTCGCTTTAAAAGAAGGCTATAAAGTGGCATTGATCACGGCAGATACTTATCGTATTGCCGCCGCTGAACAGCTTAAAACATATGGGGATATTATCGGAGTGCCGCTTGAAATTGTATATTCTCCGGAGGAGCTCAAAGCTGCTTTACATCGTCATACCGATAAACACTTAGTTTTGATTGATACTGCAGGCCGAAGTCCAAGCAACCAGTGTCAATTAACAGAACTTCAGGAACTTTTAGCGGTTGACCCTTATATTGAAACACATCTTGTTTTGAGCAGCACTACAAAATACCGGGATGCATTAGAAATTGTTGATAAGTTTTCTGTTTGTTCACCGCAAAAGTTTTTATTTACCAAAGTAGATGAAGCTAGCAATTTGGGGACAATCCTGAATTTGCTGTATCATTTCCCGACTACCCTGTCATATATGACTACCGGGCAAAGCGTACCTGATGATATTGAGCTTGCTAGCTCTACAAAATTGGCAAATTTGATTTTGAGGGATTACTATGAGTGATCAGGCTGAAAAATTACGTCAAATGACATTACAGGCCAAAATCCCCAAAAGTCCAATTATAAAACAAATGCGTAGAAGCCGGGTAATTACCGTTACCAGCGGCAAGGGCGGTGTAGGTAAAACTAATTTTACAGTTAATTTGGCGTTGGCTTTAGCTGCTCTGGATCAGCGGGTTTTGATTATTGACGCCGACTTAGGAATGGCAAATGTTGAAGTTATTCTCGGGTGTTCGGCGCAATACAATATTCTGAATCTGCTAGAAGACGGTTTAAAGATCACAGATGTTGTTGCAGAAGGTCCCCGTGGTATAAAATTTATGGCCGGGGGCTCGGGAATTTATCATTTGGCTAATTTGAGTGAAGCTCACCTTAAACATATTGTGATGCAAATTTCGCTCTTTGATAATTGGGCTGATTTTATCTTAATAGATACTGGGGCTGGGCTCAGCCGCAATGTTCTTAATTTTGTAATGGCTGCCGATGAAGTTATTATTATTACAACACCTGAGCCAACAGCAATCACAGATGCTTATGCCATGATGAAAGCATATAAAGGTCAAAACGGCACAGCACCGCTTCGGCTGGTAGTAAACCGCATTTTGGACCGTGACGAAGGTCAAATGGTCGTTAATAAATTAATGCGCGTCTCCCAGCGGTTTCTCGATTTATCAATAGATAGCCTTGGTTATGTGTATGAAGATCGCAAAATGGTAAAAGCAGTTAAAAATCAAGTTCCTGTGATTTTGTCATCTCCGGAAGCTATTTCTTCACGCAGTATTGAGAGTATTGGTCAGCGATTGCTTTATGGGGAAAATGTTCAGCCGTCCCATGGTATTAAAGGATTTTTCCATAAGTTTTTAGAATATATAACATAGTCCTCAAATGAGGAGGGATTTTTATTAGTACTAAGTCTGAGGATATCTTTAAAATTAATCAAAGAATTGATGTTTTTGTCCCTGGAAGTGATGGCCTTGCGGAGCATTACCACAGCCGTATTGAAGATTTTACTGCTGATACAATGACTATTGCAATGCCGATGAGTAAGGGATACCCTGTTCTCCTGCCGCGTGGAGAAGTGTTTTTCGGACGTACAGTAATCAACATGATGGCGTATGAATTTACCACCAAGCTACTAGCAAAACAAGTCAACCCATTACCGATATGGGTCATTGCCGCTCCTTATAATATAAAAAAAATTCAACAACGATCTTTTGTTAGAATTGATTTGGCTCTGCCTGTACAAATTCGCGAGACGGCAGATGATCAAACAGGTGACCAAGCTGTAATTGATGCTGTGACTAAAGATATAAGCGGCGGTGGTGTGCAAATTGTCACTACGCGCCAATGGGAAATTGGCGATAAATTGCTGGTGACAGTAAATTACCCTGAAATTGGAGTACTCACTCTAAACAGTGAAGTAGTCAGGGTACAACAGCCGCAGCCTGACCGCGTACTATTCTGGGTGGGAGTTAAATTTCTCGATATTAACGAAAAGGACCGCGGTAATATCATTAAACTTATTTTTAAAAAACAGCTTGAGCTGCGTCGCAAAGGTCTGGATTAACTACAGGATATTGGTGGTGAGCTTGTGATAAAAGTACTGGTAGTTGACGATTCTGTTTTTATGCGTAAACTCTTAAGTGATTTGTTTGCTGCCGAAACGGATTTCTCTGTTGTTGATACAGCTCGTAATGGCCAGGAGGCAATTGAGAAGATTAAGCGCCTCAAGCCGGATGTGGTTACTATGGACGTTGAGATGCCGGTTATGGACGGTATTTCGGCGTTAGAGCAAGTTATGAAAGAGTGTCCTACTCCGGTCGTTATGGTTAGCAGTTTAACTCATGCCGGTGCAGTAGCAACCTTGCGGGCGCTTGAACTAGGGGCAATCGATTTTGTTGCGAAAACGGCAGGGCCTATATCCAACATTTCAGGCATACGTACCGAAATTCTGAGCAAATGCCGGGCGGCAGTTAAGGCGAATTTTTCACAGCTTACACGTGCACAAACATCTGGTACAATACCTGTACTGAAAAGACCATATCTGCCAGCCAGCAGCCTGAGTGAGGAACGAATTATTGCCATCGGCACTTCGACCGGCGGTCCCAGGGCTTTACAGGAAATTATCACCAAACTCCCTGGTAGCATTCCCTGTGGTGTTCTTGTTGTACAACATATGCCGCCGGGTTTTACCAAATCTTTGGCGGAACGTTTAAACTCATTATCCTCTGTCACTGTAAAAGAAGCCGAGCACAATGATGTTATTCGTCCGGGTCTTGTTATCATTGCTCCAGGAGATTACCATATGCTGATTGAGCGGGAAGGTGGTAAAGCCGTTGTAAAGCTGAATCAACAACCGCCAATTGGCGGACACAGGCCTGCTGTAGATCCCATGATGGAATCGGTAGCCCGTATTTATGGCGGCAAGACAATAGGCGTGATACTGACCGGTATGGGACATGACGGAGCAAAGGGTATGCAGGCTATTAAGCAGCAAAATGGTTATACCATTGCTGAAGATCAGTCTACGGCTGTTGTGTTCGGAATGCCAAAATCAGCTATCGAATTGGGAGTAATCGACAAAATAGCACCTATTACTGGCATAACTGCTGAAATACTTAAAGCTTTACCAAAATAAATAGAGGATGCAATACGGGAGGGTTGACGAATGGACATTAATCAATATATGGGAATGTTCTTAGAGGAATCGCGTGAGCACTTGCAGACACTCAATAATTGTTTGCTTGATCTTGAAAACGATCCCGGTAGTCTGTCTGTACTTGATGAAATATTTAGAAGTGCTCATACAATAAAAGGCATGTCGGCTACTATGGGGTTTACCACAATTGCTGAATTGACTCACGAGATGGAAAATGTGCTTGATCTTCTTCGCAAAGGCACACTGCATGCTGACGATGCTATTACTGATATCTTATTTAAATGTGTTGATACTTTAGAACAACTAGTAGAAAATGTCGCTTCCAATTCGGATACAACTATTGAAATAAAACCGCTTATTTCCAAACTCACAGCGATCGCAAAAGGCGAATTTGTTCCTTCCGGAGCAAAAGGTCAGCCTGAAACAGCCGTGAAAGAAGCGGAAGCCGAGGTAAGTCCGGTTGAAACAATTAAACTGGATGATACGGAGATTAATGTTGTAAAAGCAGCAAAGAAACAGGGCATCGAATGTTATGAAGTTCATGTAAGATTGCGCACTGGTTGTTTGCTTAAATCCGCCAGAGCATATATGGTTATGAATGCATTAGAAGAGCTTGGTGAGGTTATTAAAAGCATCCCGGCTGTGGAAGAATTGGAAAAAGAAAACTTTGAGTATAGTTTTCAGGTTGTTGTTTTGGCCGATGTTGAATCTGAGAAGGTTGAGGCCACTGTCAGCAGTATTTCTGAAGTTGAGGAAGTCGTCGTAATTCCATCCGCCATGGCTGAAATCAAAGAGAAAGCACCCGAGGCGGCTGCTTCACAGACCGCAGATGCAGTGCCAAAAAAGACAGAAAATAAGCCGGCAACTGAAAAAAGCGAAAAACCGGCTGTTATTGAACACAATAATGCTTCTGCTGTTGACAAGAAACTTAAGAGTGGTCAATCCGTAAGGGTTGATATTGATAAATTGGACAGCCTGCTCAATCTTGTTGGCGAGCTGGTCATTAACAAAACCAGACTGGAGCAAATAGGCTTAACACACCGTCTTACTGAACTTGTTGAAACAATTGAGCAGATGGATCGGGTTACAACTGATTTGCAGGCGGTTGTAATGAAAGTGCGCATGGTACCTGTCGGGCAGGTGTTTAATCGCTTTCCCCGTATGGTGCGTGATTTATCACGCGAGTTAAATAAAGAAGTAAATTTGATAATCCAGGGTGAGGAAACCGAACTTGACCGCACGGTTATTGATGAAATTGGCGATCCGCTTGTGCATCTTTTAAGAAACTCAATTGATCATGGGATTGAACATCCGACCGAGCGTCAGGCAAAAGGAAAAAATCCGATAGGTGAAATAAGACTTATTGCCCGTCATGAAGGCAATAATGTCATTATTATGGTAGAGGACGACGGTAAAGGAATTAATGCTGAAATTATCAAGCAAAAAGCCGTAGAAAAAGGACTGATTACTTCTGCGGAAGCTGATAAGCTGGAAACATCCGAAGCAGTTAGGCTTGTATTTTTACCAGGCTTCTCAACTGCTGAAACTGTAACTGATGTTTCAGGACGCGGCGTTGGTATGGACGCTGTTAAAACTAAAATAGAATCTCTTGGCGGTATGGTAGACGTTGAGACAAAAATTAACGAAGGCAGCAAGTTTAAAATACGACTACCATTAACATTAGCGATTATTCAGGCATTGTTAGTAAAAGTTTGTGAAGAAATATATGCTATACCGCTTGGTACAATTGACAGCACTATTAATATTACTCCTCAGGATATAAAAACAATTCAGAATCAGGAAGTTATTTTGCTTAGAGGCCAGATTATTCCAATAGTACGTTTGGCAAATGTGCTTAATGTTCCGGCTACTTGTAACCATAATCAAGAAGAATTGTTTGTAGTAATTGTTCATATGGGGGAATATCGTGCAGGAATTATTGTAGACACCCTTATTGGGCAGCAGGAGATAGTTATTAAATCAATGGGAAAACTGTTGGCCGGTATTAAGGTTATTGCTGGTGCTACCATCTTGGGCAATGGTCAGGTAGCGCTTATTCTCGATGTTGGCGCATTAAAGCAATAAGTGGGGGGAAAGAGCATGTCTGAACTAACTTATTCCGGAAATGAAATTCAATTGGTTGTATTTAAACTTGGACGTGAAGAATATGGTGTAAGTATTCTCCAAGTCCAGGAAATTAAGCGAATTACAGAAATTACCCGTGTGCCGCATTCTCCTGACTACATAAAGGGTGTAATGAATTTACGCGGCAGTGTGTTACCCGTAATTGACTTAAAGAAGAGGCTCAATCTGCCTCCGCAGGAATATACCGATGACACCCGGATCATTATTATCAAGGTAGAAGATATAACAGTGGGGATGATTGTGGACGCTGTGTCGGAAGTAACTACCGTTGACCAAAATAATATTGAACCGCCGCAAACCGTAGTGGGCGGTATTGCTGCCGATTATTTGAGCGGCGTAGGCAAATTGGAAAATCGACTTTTGATATTACTCAACACAGATGCCATAATTGGTATTGGTCAGGAAATTAAAGCTAGCTAATTTATTAGGTACAGATTTCAAAGGGGTGGCAAATCTTGTCTGAAGATATATTAAAACTATCACCATTGCAGTTAGACGCATTGAGGGAAATAGGTAATGTTGGCGCTGGCAATGCGGCAACTGCGCTATCCCAGATAATCAATAATAAAATTGATATGACCGTGCCGGAAGTATCTATTCTTCCGCTTGGGGAAGTACCTGAAGTGGTTGGCGGCCCGGATGCCATGGTGGCAGGCGTCTACCTTAGAGTTTTTGGTCCAGCGCCTGGCAGCATCCTTTTTCTTCTTCCGCGAGAGAGTGCCTTTTATCTTGTCGACATGTTAATGGGGCGGACTCAAGGGGAAACGCAACTTCTTAACTCTATGGACGAATCAGCGCTGATGGAAATTGGGAACATTTTAGCCGGCGCGTATTTAAACGCTTTATCTCATTTTACCAAATTAACTTTACTGCCTTCTATTCCGGCGCTGGCTATTGACATGGCTGGAGCTATATTAAGTGTTATTTTGATACAGTTGGGACAAATGGGTGATCACGCTTTAGTTATTGAGACCGAGTTTACTACTGATAACGATGGCGTTAAGGGTCACTTCTTCCTTATTCCGGATCCCGGTTCCCTTAATACAATTTTAGCGGCAATCGGGGTGAAGGAATAATGGCTGAGCTAATAAAAGTAGGAATGGCAGACTTCAAAGTTGGACATAATCCTGCCAGCTTAATTAGTTATGGACTAGGCTCTTGCGTTGGTATTGCCTTGTTTGATTCAGTTGCGAAAGTCGGTGGTTTAGCTCATATTATGCTGCCGGACAGCACGCAAGCCCGTGCATCGGATAACCCCGCAAAATTTGCCGACACTGCTCTGCCGTTAATGCTGAATGAGATCATTAAGCTAGGCGGAACAAAATCCCGAATAGTAGCCAAGATAGCTGGTGGCGCGCAAATGTTTACTTTTACCAATGCAACAGATATTATGCGAGTTGGCGAACGCAACGCAGAAGCAGTGCGATTAATCCTTAAAAAACTGGATATCCGTTTGTTGGCTGAAGATACAGGCGGCAATTATGGTCGGACTGTGGAATTAAAGTTAGACAGCGGTACTTTCCGGGTAAAAACTATTGACAAAGGTGAAAAAGAATTGTAAATCGGGGGGCAAGGTTATGGCACTAAAGTTGCGGGTGAGTTTATATATGGCGGTTGCTGCCAGCATCTTGACTTTATTGGTAGGTGCCCTCAACAGTATTACGGAAACTGCTCTTATATATCGTATCGGAGTATCTTCTGCTCTTTTTGCAATTTTGGGATATATATGCGGTCAATTTGCTGAGCGTTTTTTACAGGAAAAACTTGTCGAAATGGAAGCTACGGGTCAGAATATTGATATTGTAAGTAATGATGACCATGGGGATGAGGTACCAGCATCAGAATTTACACCCCTGAATCCTGAGAATTTCGAAAATATAACTTTGACGCAAAAGTAAGGATGGAGGGGTAAGCGCCAATGGCAGGTAATATTGCTGAAGAGAAGGCTGTTAATACACTTAAGCTTTGGCGGGAATACCATAATAACAGGACTATTGAAGCACGGGAAAAACTTATTGAACACTATCTGCAGCTGGTTAAGCTGGTTGCAGGACGTATTGCAGTCAGCCTTCCCCAACATGTTGATAAAGATGACTTGATTAGCAACGGCTTTTTCGGTCTTATGGAATCTATTGAACGTTTTGACCCTGACAGAGGGGTTAAATTTGAAACCTATGCGGTAGTGCGAATCAGGGGAGCAATACTTGATTCGCTGCGTGCCCAAGACTGGATTCCAGCCACTATTCGACAAAAGGCAAAGCAATATGAACAGACGGTTGCTAAACTGGAACATGCACTTGGGCGTTCTGTTAAAGATGAAGAAATTGCAATGGCAATGAAAATTCCGCTTAATGAACTCTATACACTCATCAATCATTTGAATGCCAGCACTCTAATACCTTTAGAGGAGTTTGCCCGAACTGAAACCGCTTCACAACATACGCCAAATCCTTCCCAGCATATTGAAGAACAAGAAGTAAAAGATATGTTAGCAAAAAGTATTGACAAGTTGCCTGAGAAAGAGCGTTTGGTAGTTAGTCTCTATTATTATGAAGGTCTAACCTTAAAAGAAATCAGCATAATAATGAAATTATCTGAAGCACGTATTTCACAACTTCATACCAAAGCTGTTTTTCGGTTGCGCGGTGCTCTGTCGAGATTAAAGTCAAGTTTTGTCTAGAAACTTTGTCATACCGATAGTTTATTGCTATTAATGGGGGAAGACGTATGAGTGAGAATGAGCGCTTGCTAGAGCAAACAAATGATAAAATTGATTCACTGGACGGATATTTTACTATTACCACAGAAGAAGACGGTGTCTTTTTGGCGGTTTTTCCGCCTCAAGAAAAAGGGCAAGCTGTCAGGGGGCCGCAAATACTTGAGGCTTTGTCAGAGCGTGGTATAAATAAAGTGGATAATGCTTTGCTTACCAGGATTGTTAAAGAAGCACTAGGCTCGCCAGTTAAACTTGCGGACGGAATTGTTGAAGTAGAGCCGGAAATTCAAGTCCTGGTTTCCCGTGATAGAATGGAAGCCACACTACAGGTGGATAAGCCCCAAGGCTGCCGGCCCGTTACTATTGATGAAATTATGGACAAAATAAAGAGTGCCGGCATTATCTACGGCATCGATAACACCGCAATTGAGAAAGCGAATACCAGACCCGGCAGTACCGTTGTATGTGCCCAGGGATTGCGGCCAATAGATGGAATTACCGCCCAAATCACTTATTTTATCGATTTGGAAAACCAAGGACGGCCGGCAGAACTGGAAGACGGACGGGTTGACTATAAAAATCTTAATATGTTTATCACAGTGCAAAAAGATGCACTCCTGGCGGAGAAGGTTCCGGCTACAGCCGGTACGCCCGGAACTGATATTCTTGGTAATGAGGTTCTGGCAAAACCAGGGAAGGATATAATGCTGCCGACAGGTAAAAACGTCTATGCTGTTGATGGTCTGAAAATTCATGCTGCTCTGGCCGGACAACTGGTTTTAGCAAATAAAAAGATCAGTGTAATACCGTTGATTGAGGTTAAAGGTGATGTTGATTTATCTACCGGCAACATTGAATTTATCGGCAGTGTAGTTGTTAAAGGCTCAGTCCAGACAGGTTTTACGGTGAAAGCGGAAGGCAGTGTGGAAATCGCGGGTAATGTCAGCGGCGGAATCATAGAGGGAAAAAATGTGATCGTGCGCATGGGCATTCAAGGTATGAACCGCGGCTACATACATGCGGCCGAAAATGTAGTTGCAAAATATATTGAAAATGCAACCGTGTATGCAGGTAAAGATGTTATTGTCAGTGATGTTATTCTTCATAGCAGGGTTAGTGCCGCCAAGCGGGTTATTGTTGAAGAAAAACGCGGACTGATTGTAGGCGGGCAAATATCTGCCGGTGAAGAGATCCGGGCAAAGACAATAGGTACTATTTCTGCTACGAACACCGATATTGAAGTTGGGGTAAATCCTAAATTACGGGAAGAATACCAGGCTTTAAGGAAAGAGATTAAAAAAGTAGAGATTAATCTTGATCAAACACAAAAAGCTCTTACAATATTGCGGGGGATGGATCAGGCGACATTGCCTCCTGATAAGCGGGAGATGCTCCTAAAACTGACTAAGGCTCAATTTCATTTGATTGGTCAGATAGAGAATATGCGGAACCGGCTTACTGAAATAGAGATAGCTTTAGAAGAGATGCGCAATGGGCATGTTAAAGTATCCGATACAGTTCATCCCGGGGTGAAATTAGTTATTGGAACCCTTGTCAGACCGATCCGGGATTCTGTTAAATTTGCAAACTTCTATGCTGAAGACGGGGAAATAAAAACAGGCTCTTATAAATAGCAGGAAAAAATACCAACAATCGTTAACTCCTGATTGGATGGTGATGTAGATGACTATCAGACCTATTGACATGCAGGTTCTTATTCCCAAAGCAACAGAAGTCGGAAAACAGCAAAATACTTTAGCTCAGCAAAATACGGTGCAGCAACAGCAACTTGCCGAACAAATGCAAAAAACAGCAGAGATGCGGCAACAGCAGGTTCAGGGAGCAAATAAGGGTGAAGGTGGCAAAGTTAAGCGTGATGAAACCAAGGATAAACGGAATAATTATCGACGCGGCAACTATGAAACCAGTTCCAGTCTAAGCGATTCACCAAATCAAGAAAACCCGGAAGACGCAGCGGTAACCCAGGATCCGATACTTGGACATGTAGTTGATATAAAAACCTAGATTTGCAGGGGTGATATTTTGTTTACGGGTGTTATTCTGTCACTTTCAGCTATCTTAATTATTGTTCTTTTGTTTGTATTTAAAAAAGAAATGATTATTAAAATGTTTACTTTGAATATTTCGGCTCCGGCCAGCGAGTTTACCGAACAGCTCGAACAGACGGCTGACAGTATTATCCGCCGACTCGAAGACGAGACAGCACATCTTGAATTGTTACTTGAAGAAGCGGAAACAAAGATTGGCATGCTTAGCCGGCAGGTGGAGCATGCCAATGACCTTATTAACAAGCTTGCCGATTTGGAGGAAAGACGACTTGTATTTGAGCAGATTGAGCCTGCGTTGCCTGAAGACAAAGAGGATACCATTCCCGTTATGGAAACGCAACGGGAAAGTGAAGTGATTAATCATACTGCTGAGTTAGCCAATGAGTCCGATATAATTGATCATGATGAAACCGATAGGGTAACTCCGGAAAAACACCGTCTTATTATGGCAATGGCCGATCAAGGCTATAACGTTACCGAGATCGCAAAAGCAACTGGAATGGGGAAAGGTGAGATTATACTGCTTCTGCAATTGAATAAGAAGTAGGAATGGCGACATACTAAAAAGTGAAAAAATAGAATTTGTTACGAATTTGACTTGTTATCGTCAGCAAGTTATGCTATACTACTTTTCGGTGTTATTATTACACACGCAAATCTAATTTTGTCGCTGTGCCATAACTGGTGAAGACAAAAAATGCGGATTGCGGCGGAAAAAAACAGGAGGTGTATTTATGTCAGTTATTTCAATGAAACAACTTTTGGAAGCTGGTGTACATTTCGGTCATCAGACCAGAAGGTGGAACCCCAAAATGGCCCCGTACATATTTACGGAGCGGAACGGTATCTATATTATTGATCTGCAGAAAACGGTTAAGAAGGTAGAAGAGGCATATAATTTCGTACGTGATTTATCTGCCCAGGGCCGTACACTGTTGTTTGTAGGTACTAAAAAGCAAGCTCAGGAAGCTGTAAAAGAAGAAGCTATCAGATGTGATATGTTTTATGTCAATGAAAGATGGCTCGGCGGTATGCTGACTAACTTCCAGACTATTCAAAGACGCATCAATAGATTGCGTGAACTTGAAGATATGGAAGCCAAAGGCATGTTCGAGGTTCTACCCAAAAAAGAAGTAATCACATTACGCCATGAAATGGAAAGGCTGCAAAAATTCCTTGGCGGTATTAAAAATATGCATAAATTGCCGGGCGCGCTTTTCATCATTGATCCGCGCAAAGAGCGTATTGCAGTAGCAGAAGCACGCAACTTAGGAATTCCTATTGTCGGTATCGTTGATACCAATTGTGATCCTGATGAAATTGATTATGTTATTCCCGGTAACGATGACGCAATTCGTGCTGTTAAGTTACTCACCGCAAAAGTTGCCGATGCTGTTCTGGAAGGCCGTCAAGGCGAGCAGATGGCAGAGTAAACTATTATTTGCAAAATAAAGGTAAGGGGCTCTTGCCCTCTTACCTTTAATAATAGTTAGGAGGATTAGAAATGATAACGGCTGAAATGGTTAAAGAACTCCGCGCGCGTACTGGTGCTGGCATGATGGATTGCAAAAAGGCATTAGGTGAAACTAACGGAGATATGGAAAAGGCTATCGACTTCTTACGGGAAAAAGGCTTGGCTGCTGCCGCTAAAAAAGCTAGCCGGGTGGCTTCAGAAGGGCTTGTAGAAGCTTACATACATGGCGGCGGACGTATCGGCGTTCTGCTTGAAGTAAACTGCGAAACTGACTTTGTGGCAAAAACGGATGGATTTAAAGGTCTTGTTCGTGATATCGCCATGCAAATTGCAGCAGCTAATCCTGGCTATGTTTCCCGTCAGGAAGTGCCGGAAGAAATCTTGAATCATGAGCGGGAAATATTGAAAGCCCAGGCGCTTAATGAAGGTAAGCCTGCTCACATTGTTGATAAAATGATTGATGGCCGCATAGAGAAATATTATAAAGAAAACTGCTTATTAGAACAGCCTTTTATTAAAGATCCTGATAAGACAATAACTCAACTTATCACCGAGAGTGTGGCTAAGATTGGTGAAAACATCTCTGTTCGCCGTTTTACCAGATATCAATTAGGCGAAGGTATTGAGAAAAAGGCCAATGATTTTGCAGCTGAAGTAATGGCGGCAGTTAAGAAATAAGGAGAACACTTTGTGTTCTCTTTTTTCTAAAAAAGTGTGTACCAAATAAAGGATTTATACACTATTTGTAGAAATACAATCAAAAGGAGGTTCCCCCTATTGCTCGCTGGTAAATATAAGCGCGTGGTTTTAAAATTAAGTGGTGAAGCCTTGGCAGGTAATAAAGGCTATGGAATAGATCCAGTTGTTGTTGACTCTATTGCTAAAGAAATTAAAGAAATAAAAGCTAACGATCTTGATGTAGCCATTGTCGTTGGCGGGGGTAATATATGGCGCGGCCTTGCAGGCAGTGCTAAAGGCATGGACCGTGCCACGGCAGACTATATGGGGATGCTGGCAACCGTTATGAATGCATTGGCGCTACAGGATGCACTGGAGCATTGTGATGTGGATTCCAGAGTTCAGAGCGCTATTAATATGCAGCAGGTGGCAGAACCGTATATTCGCCGTCGGGCTATTCGCCATATGGAAAAGGGACGCGTTGTTATCTTTGCCGCCGGTACGGGAAATCCTTATTTCTCAACTGATACAACGGCTGCTTTAAGAGCTGCTGAAATTGAGGCAGATGTAATACTTATGGCGAAAAAGAATACCGATGGTGTATATGATTCTGACCCTCGGCACAATCCGGACGCGAAGAAATTTAAAGAACTTGAGTATATTGAAGTATTACAGCGCGGGCTTGGCGTTATGGACTCAACAGCTACCTCACTGTGTATGGACAATAAAATTCCTATTGTAGTATTTAGTATCGATGAGCCCGGCAATATCTTAAAAGCTGCTTTAGGCAAAGATATAGGAACTATCGTTGGGGGAGAAAAATAATGACAGTTAAGGAAATTTATTCGACCCATGAAGACAAAATGAAGAAGGCATTAGATGTTCTTCGGAAGGAATATGGCAGTCTGCGGGCGGGTAGAGCGACACCATCGCTTTTGGAAAAAGTTATGGTTGATTATTATGGAACACCCACACCGGTTAATCAGGTAGCTAACGTTTCCGTCCCCGAGCCGAGGATTATTGTCATTCAACCGTGGGAAAAATCAATGATTAATGCCATTGATAAGGCTATTCAAAAATCCGACTTGGGCTTAATGCCGAATAGTGATGGAACGGTTATCCGCTTGTCAATACCGCAGCTTACCCAGGAGCGGCGGGCTGAAATTGTGAAAGTTATTCACAAAAAAGCGGAAGAATGCCGGGTGGCAATTCGCAATCTCCGTCGTGATGCGAATGATAACATAAAAAAAGGTGAAAAAGACAAAGCAATTTCTGAAGACGAAGCTAAAAAGGCACAGGATGACATTCAGAAACTGACTGATAAGTTTATTAAAGAAGTAGACAATATAATGACAGCAAAAGAAAAAGAAATAATGGAAGTGTAGTTAGTGGATACAGTTGCTCAGCCATTATTGAACGTAATTGCTATGTTGGAAAAAAACAATATAAAGTATTCCGTTACAGTCACGAAGCCTTCACGGAATATTCAGCAACTCACAGATACACTTTATGTTATTCGGCAGCAATTAGATGCTGATGGTAGTTATAATTTAATTGCTGCTGCTAAAATGGGAAAGGAGGTGTTCTAAGTAATGGCCTACAAAATTACAGATGAATGTGTTGCTTGTGGTTCCTGTGCTGCTACCTGTCCGGTAAGCGCTATCCAAGAAGGTGAACCTATCTACAGCATCAGCGACGAGTGTGTGGAGTGCGGCGCTTGTGCGGCTGTTTGCCCGACTGGTGCAATTATAGCTCCGGAATAATTTAAATCCCCCTCGCAAGAGGGGGTTTAAATTTGATATTTGGCGGCTAGCTTTGCCTGATTCCGGGGATAATTCTGGTAATGATTACAGCTAAAGTTTAGTGGAGGGGCTTAGTGTGTGGAAAAAGTGGCTTAGTAAGATGAGCACTACTAAACAGGATATCTATAATAATATTGACGTCTCTAGATTACCGCAGCATATTGCCATCATCATGGATGGCAACGGGCGATGGGCTCAAAGAAGGGGGTTGCCTCGTGCCTTGGGGCACCGATCTGGCGCCGAGACTCTGAGAGAGATTGTGAAAACCGCATCTGAATTAGGTATAAAAGTTCTCACGACTTATGCTTTTTCTACTGAAAATTGGCGGCGTCCAGCTGATGAAGTTGATTTGCTGATGAACTTATTGTCTGATTATCTTGATAATGAGATCACTGAATTACACAATAATAATGTTCAAATTAGATTTATTGGTCATATCGACGGGTTAGCCGTTGCCTTACAAAAAAAGATTGAAAAAGCTCAGACGCAAACTGCTCACAATACTGGCTTGATTTTTAACCTGGCCGTAAATTACGGCGGGCGAGCAGAATTGACGCGTGCTGTTAAAATAATAAGCGAAAAAGTGAAAGGCAGAGAATTGAATACAGAGGATATTGATGAAAGTACTATTGAAGCGCATTTATATACCTTTGATCTACCCTCGCCGGATTTGTTAATCAGACCAAGCGGGGATTTTCGCATTAGTAATTTTCTGCTATGGCAAATGGCTTACACTGAGTTCTGGTTCACTGATATCAATTGGCCTGATTTTAAGCCTGCTCATTTTGTACAGGCAATTCGTGACTATCAACAAAGAGAACGCAGATTTGGCGGTATTAAAAATACAAAAAAACGGTAGGTGCCTATATTGCTTGGTAAGCGAGTTTTAACTGCGGTCATCGGGATACCGGTAGCAGTATACATTATTAATTTTGGTGCATGGTTGTTTGCAGCAACCATAACCCTTTTGGCCCTAGTTGCGTGGCATGAATTTTCTCAGATGATGCAGACGAAAAAGATAAATGTTCAGTACGGTTTTGGTTTTGTTGGGGTGATTCTAATTCAGGGGTGTGTTTGGCTAGGTAATGGACAGGAAGTAGCTGCAGTAATACTGTTAATTGTTCTACTTGCCATGTCAAAAGCAGTTATTTCTCATTCAAGTTATGACATGAGCGGTGCCGCCTTTACCGTCTTAGGGACATTATACATTAGTTTACCGTTTTCACATTTATTATTGCTTAGATTTACCGAGCAAAACGGTTATATAGCTACGGCTCTTGGCCCTTTGTCAACAGGTGCGGCCTACCTTTGGCTTGCTTTTCTCGGTACGTGGGCCAGTGACACTTTTGCTTATTTTGTCGGCTCGTCGTTTGGCCGGCGCAAGTTGTGTCCTGCCATCAGTCCGGGAAAAACATACGAGGGAGCCGCTGGCGGCTTAATTGGCAGTATTGCGGGAGTTGCTGCTATCGGCACTTTGATAGGCTTACCGTTATTTCATTCGCTCTTTATTGGATTACTTGTGGGTATTGCTGCGCCGCTTGGCGACCTTGCGGAATCTGCCCTGAAACGGTTTACCGGAGTTAAGGATTCAGGCAATATTTTACCTGGACATGGCGGTGTTCTTGATCGCTTTGATGCTATCATGTTTTCCGTACCGGTAGTATATTATTATGTACGTGTATTTTTTGTTGCTTAGAAATTATAGTAGGAGATTTTTATAATGAAACATGTCGCAATTTTGGGAAGCACTGGTTCGATTGGTACACAGGCTTTGGATGTAGTTGCTGCTAACCCAGGCAAGTATAGCGTAACAGCCCTGGCCGCCTACCAGAATGAACAGCTGCTGGCTGAACAGATTGAGTATTATAGGCCTAGGCTGGCAGTGCTGATTGATAAACAAGCTGCTGACCGCCTTACCAAGATATATAAAGGTACTACTACGATACTAGCAGGGGAAGATGGCCTCTTAGAGGCTGCAACCAATGCTCAAACAGATACTGTCTTGACCTCGCTTGTGGGATTTGCGGGACTAAAGCCCACGGTTGCTGCGATAAAGGCTGGGAAGAACATTGCTTTAGCTAACAAGGAAACACTGGTTGCTGCCGGTGAAATTGTCATGTCTTTGGCCCGCACGCATGATGTTCATATTTATCCGGTAGATAGTGAACACAGTGCTGTCTTTCAATGCCTCCAAGGCGAGAAAAAAAGCTCTGTCAGGCGTATTATTTTAACTGCATCCGGCGGACCTTTCCACGGACGGTCAACAGCTGAACTGGCTAACGTTACGATTGAAGATTGCTTACGTCATCCCAATTGGTCAATGGGCCGCAAAATCACTATTGATTCGGCGACTTTAGCAAACAAGGGACTTGAAGTGATAGAGGCAAAATGGCTGTTTGGTGTTGAGTATGATCAAATTGATGTATGTGTTCATCCGCAAAGTATAATTCATTCTATGGTTGAATATATTGATGGCAGTGTAATAGCTCAAATGGGATTACCCGATATGCATTTGCCAATTCACTATGCACTGTCTTACCCGGAGCGTTCTGAATCAAAGGTGCCGCGGCTTAATTTCAGTTCGCTATCGGCGCTGACTTTTGCCAACCCAGACGTGGAAACCTTTCCGGCGCTGAAACTTGCGTATATGGCGGGTAAGCGTGGGGGAACAATGCCATGTGTATTTAATGCGGCGAACGAAATAGCCGTGCAAGCCTTTTTAGCAGGGGAAATTAAATTTCTTGATATTGCTCAAATAATCAGGTACACTATGGAAAAACACACATTAACAGAGAGTCCTGACTTACCGGCAGTACATTCTGCAGATACATGGGCGCGTCAATGTTCGCTCACTGCGGTAAATGACATCAAGGTATAACCAATACTTGAAAGGTTGGTGAAAATTTGTCAACAGTTGTTGCGACTATTTTTGTTTTCGGGTTATTAATCCTATTTCATGAACTGGGTCACTTCATTACCGCCAAAAGTGTAGGTATGAGAGTAGACGAATTTGCCATAGGTTTTGGTCCTAAGCTGATAAGTAAAAAAATCGGTGAAACAGTCTATTCAATTCGTATTATACCTTTAGGCGGTTTTAATAAAATCGCCGGCATGGACCCGGACGAAGAGCAGGATGAGCGCTCTTTCAGCGCAAAGCCTATTTGGGCCAGGATGCTGGTAATTGTTGCCGGTTCTGCAATGAATTTTGTTTTACCGGTAATCCTGCTATTTCTCGTGTTTATAAGTGCAGGCATCGACACTCCGTCCAACCAGCCAATTATCGGCAATGTATTTCCGGAGAAGCCCGCCGCAGTTGCGGGATTATTGCCTGGTGACAAGATAACTGCTGTTAATGGAAAAAGCATTGAGTCATGGCGGCAGTTTGTGAGTGCTATTCAAGACAATGCAGATACCGAACTTACAGTGAGCTATTCACGGGATTCTGAAATTAAGACAATCCGACTGACTCCCGAATATGATGAGAAGGGGAAGCGGGGGATTATTGGCGTTACCCCGCAGATTGACAAATATCAGCCGGGAGTGCTGGATTCCTTGGGTTTAGCTGGTAAACAAACCTTTGTCGTAGCGCAAAGTATGCTTGTCGGTATTGGGGAAATGATTACCGGTAAGACAGCCGCTGATGTTGCCGGACCCATCGGTGTGGCGCAAATGGCGGGAGAAGTCGCACAGCTTGGCATTATCCCGCTGCTGCAGTTCGCCGCCTTTTTAAGTATTAATTTGGGCTTAATTAACCTTCTGCCTGTTCCCGTATTGGATGGCGGGCATGTTGTTACCTTGGCTGTAGAAGGTCTTAGGGGTAAGCCGCTTAATAAAAATCAAATGCAATTCATTCAGATGATTGGTTTTGCACTATTAATGTTGCTGTTTGTGGTGGCAACTTTTAAAGATATAGCACGGTTAAAACTTTTTTAAGCTGGTGAGGAAAATGCAGCGCAAGAAAACTCGCTCCATTCAAATTGGAAAAATTGCTGTTGGTGGCACTGCGCCTGTTTCGGTTCAGTCGATGACCAATACCCGTACAGATAATGTTATCGATACCGTGAGCCAGATTAAACGGCTTATCGATGCCGGGTGCGATATTGTCCGCGTTGCCGTGCCTGATATGAACGCTGCTAAGGCGATAGAGGCAATAAAAAAGTCCGTGGATATACCGCTCATTGCCGATATTCACTTTGATTATCGTTTAGCGCTGACGGCAATCGAGCGTGGTGTGGATGCTCTTCGCTTGAATCCTGGAAATATTGGTGATGCCGACCAAGTAGCTAAAGTGGTTAAGGCCGCGAACCAGCGTCACATTCCGATACGAATCGGGGTTAATGCCGGTTCCCTTAGCAAAGAGATGCTTATCAGGCATGGCGGGCACGCAACACCGGAGGCTATGGTTGAAAGTGCCCTGAACCATATAAAAATTCTGGAGCAGTATAACTTTCATGATATTAAAATATCCCTGAAGGCCCATGATGTACCGCTAACTATAAAGGCCTATCAGCATATGTCTGAGACTACCGACTATCCTCTGCATCTTGGTATAACCGAAGCCGGAACAATACGCTCCGGGGTTATTAAGTCTGCAGTGGGTATTGGCGCTTTACTGGCACAGGGCATTGGTGATACAATCAGGGTTTCGTTAACAGGAGATCCTGTTGAAGAGGTTCGGGTTGCTAATGAAATACTTAAATCCCTGGGATTACGTCAATATGGTCCGACACTGGTTTCTTGCCCGACCTGCGGGCGATGCCAAATTAACCTGGTGGATATTGCCGAAAGAGTGGAGGACAAGCTGAAATATCTAAAGAAACCTATTACAGTTGCTGTGATGGGGTGTGTAGTTAATGGGCCGGGAGAAGCCAAGGAAGCTGATGTTGGCATCGCCGGCGGCAAAGGTGAGGGTCTGTTATTCAGTAAAGGCGAGATTATCCGAAAAGTGCCGGAAGACGAACTTATAAATGCATTGTTTGCAGAGCTTGATAAACTTAATAAGGAGGCTAACAACTAATATGCGTGTTTCCCAGTTATTTGCACCTACTTTACGAGAAACTCCGGCAGAAGCCGAAGTAATAAGCCACCAGTTAATGCTTCGGGCAGGCTTTATCCGTAAGGCTGCCGGCGGTATTTATTCATACTTGCCATTGGCCTGGCGTGTTTTAAAAAAAATTGAAACAATAG
The DNA here is from genome assembly GCF_041428895.1 of Sporomusa aerivorans. Classification (NCBI taxonomy): domain Bacteria; kingdom Bacillati; phylum Bacillota; class Negativicutes; order Selenomonadales; family Sporomusaceae; genus Sporomusa; species Sporomusa aerivorans. The sequence goes on along the minus strand of NZ_CP156926.1, from coordinate 3,875,526 downwards.
TTCGCGAGGAGATGGACGCCAAAGGCGGCCAGGAATTGTCCATGCCGATTATTCAACCTGCGGAAATGTGGCAGGAAACCGGCCGCTGGAGTGTTTACGGCGATGAAATGTTCCGGTTAAAAGACCGTCATAATCGCAACTTTTGTCTGGGGCCAACCCATGAAGAGATGATTACTACGATTGTGCGTGGTGATGTGCGGTCTTACCGTCAGTTACCGCTCATGCTTTATCAAATTCAAAATAAATACCGGGATGAGATCAGGCCGAGATTTGGACTTATGCGCGGCCGCGAATTCATTATGAAAGATCTGTATTCCTTTGATCGCGATGAAGCTGGACTTGATGAAAGCTACAATAAAATGTATGATGCATACACGCGGATATTTACCCGTTGCGGTCTTACTTTCCGGGCGGTAGAAGCCGATTCTGGCGCAATCGGCGGTAGTGGCTCCCACGAATTTATGGTCATTGCAGATTCGGGTGAAGCGGCAATTGTCTACTGCGGCGATTGTGAATACGCCGCCAATGTCGAAAAAGCTGAACTGCATCCCATAACTCCGGATACAGAAGAAGCATTGTCTTTAAGCGAAAAAGAAACTCCAGGCATGAAGTCGATTGCCAATGTATGTCAGTATCTGGGGATCAATCCGGAAAAAACGATCAAGACTTTAGCCTATCAGACTGATACCGGCAGTCTTGTTCTGGCTCTGGTTCGCGGCGACCATGAAGTAAATGAAATAAAATTATTAAATAAAGTAGGTTGCTTGCAACTGAACATGGCCAGCGAAGAGGCTATAGCAACGTTAATTGGCAGCCAAGCCGGGTATATCGGTCCTGTTGGTCTTGCTGACTTAAAAAATGTTACGATTGTTGCTGATGCTACCGTCATGAAGATGCATAATGCGGTGTGTGGCGCCAATAAGCCCGACCTGCATTATGTTAATGTGAATCCGGACCGTGATTTTAAGCCTGCTATTATTGCTGATATTCGCTTAATCCAGGCAAGCGATCCTTGTCCCCGCTGCGGCGCACCGGTGAAAACCGCCAGAGGAATTGAAGCCGGACAGGTATTTAAACTGTTTACCAAATATAGTACTTCTTTACAGGCAACATTCATTGACGATGATGGTAAAGAAAAACCGATGGTGATGGGTTGCTACGGCGTCGGTGTTAGCCGTACAATGGCTGCCGCCATTGAGCAAAACTATGATCAAAATGGGATTATCTGGCCGGTTCCTATTGCGCCGTACCATGCAGTTGTTGTACCGGTCAGCATTAAAGATCAGGCACAGATGGCTTTAGCCGAGAAGATATATCAAGAATTAAATGCGAATGGTGTAGAAGCTGTAATCGATGACCGCAATGAACGTCCCGGTGTAAAGTTTAAGGATGCTGATCTGATTGGTTATCCGTTAAAAGTAACTGTGGGACCAAAAGCTGTCAATGAAAACCTTATTGAGGTTAAAGTGCGGCGTACAGGAGAAACTATGTACTTTGGACCGGATGAGTATCTTGCAGGTATCCAAAACTTACTGGCCAAATTGTAATTAGATGCAGCTAAGATATTAAAAAAAGCGTGACAGGCCGATCACGCTTTTTTTATCCTGTTAGAAAGTAGACTTTCATCCTGGATAAGGGCAACATCGGCTTCCACCTTCGCCAAAGGCTCGGTGCAAGCCGTGTTCTCTTTATTTGGTATCGATCAGTCTCTAAGAGGTGAGCATATGGTTTCCGTTACGGAAATGGATATTGTTATACGTTTGACTGTGTCGTGCATTCTAGGCGGGCTAATTGGTCTTGAGCGGGAGAGCCTGGAACGACCGGCAGGGTTACGCACACATATTCTGGTGTGTGTGGGCTCAACTCTGATGATGATTGTCTCAATATACGGATTTGCCGGGTATGATGCCGTGACGAAGGATCCTGGCAGGATTGCTGCCCAGGTGGTGAGCGGGATTGGTTTTTTGGGGGCCGGTACCATTTTACGGGAAGGGCTGACAGTCAAGGGGCTTACTACTGCAGCCAGCTTATGGGTGGTGGCCGGCATTGGTTTGGCTATTGGCTGCGGTTTGTTTTTTGCAGGTTTTGCTGTCACTGCATTAGTTTTTTTGACGCTCGTCCTGTTTGGGCAAATGGAGCGTCGTCATTGGAGCAGTAAATACTGTGACCGTATTAAGATTGTAATACGTGATCAGCCGGGCCAGCTGGGGCAGGTCGGCATGTTTTTTGGCAAACATGGTATTAGTATCAAGAACATAGCCATGCACCATGTTCACGAACAAAAAGTGATAAACCTTGAGTTTGTCTTAAAAATCCCGGCAAATGCCGATATGATAAAGATATTTGCGGAACTAACGGAAATTGACGGCGTGCTTTCTATCGATAAGCCGTGTTAAAATATCATGTGACCTGTTATTGATAGGAGAGGTTAGATGCCTAGCTATTGTGTTATACCAGAAAACTGCCAGAACTTTTTTCAGTTTGTAGAACAATTACCCCTGGATGCCGGTAGCCGTGGAGTATTAAGAGCGGCCAGGGTGAATAAAGTGGAAATCAATCCTGACGACAAGATCTGGAGAATAGAAATAACAACCACTGAAAGTGTTTCCGATCAGGCGCTTACTATTGCAGCGCAACACTTATGCCGGCAATGTGGCTTGGCTAAAGTAAAATTTAACCTGAGCGTAAAAGATATTACGGTATATTTAACCGAGAATTGGCCCCAATTTGTTGAACACATAACGCAGGGGCATTACGGTACAAAGCATTTACTGCTTGGGGCCCTATGGTCATATGCTGAGGATACACTTACCATTGAAACAGCGGGAGGCTTATCAACGGCCATCCTGACAGAACGGGGTATTGAGCGAGCCATACACGAGTTTATACGCCAGGAATTCGGGCGGGCCTGCACAGTCAGGTTTTTGAACACCGACATAGAAGAACCAGTCGAATGTGATGACGCCTTGCTAACCCCCGAGTATAGAGAAGCTCTTACCGAAGCGGCTTCACCAAGCGATAAGCCGAAAGCAAATGACAGTCCTATTATTTTTGGCCGTAATATCCGGGGAGCGGCTGAAGCAATGCCAATAAACACGATTCAGGAAGAAGCCCGAAATGTCATACTAGCTGGTCAAATTATTAACCATGATCTAAAGGAACTAAGATCAGGGCGTTTTTTACTAACTTTTGACCTTGTTGATTTAACAGATGGCATCAGCGGCAAAGTTTTTTTTGAAAATAAAGAGCAATTCGAAAAAACTGCAGGACTTATCAAGAACGGAATGCAGGTAACCGTCAAAGGCACTGTTCAATATGATAGATTTGCCAATGAGTTAATTTTGTTCGCAGACAGCATGTGCCGCGGCGAAATAAAAGACGAACGGCAGGATGAGGCGCCTGTTCGTCGAGTTGAACTGCATGCCCATACCCGGATGAGTGCACTTGATGCAGTTGTTTCAGCCAAGAATTTGATAAAGACGGCTGTTAAGTGGGGGCATCCGGCAATCGCCATTACTGACCATGGTGTTGTGCAGGCTTTTCCCGAAGCCTATGAGGAAGCTGCCGGCAAGGGGATTAAAGTGATTTACGGTATGGAAGGATACCTGTTTGAAGAAGATATTAATCAGGCCCGCCATATTATCATTTTAGCCCAGAACAATATTGGTCTCAGGAACTTATACCGACTAGTATCCATATCGCATCTCAGATATCTGCATCGAACACCGCGTATCCCCCGCGCGATACTTAACGAATACAGGGAAGGGTTACTGTTAGGTTCAGCGTGTGAAGCCGGTGAACTCATTCATGCCATGATTCAGGGAGCCGGTGATGAGGAATTACTTAAAATAGCGGACTTCTACGATTATCTTGAAATCCAGCCGACAGGCAATAATGAATTTTTGCTGCGAAAAGGAAAAATCGCTGATGAAGAAGGCTTGCGGGATATTAATAGAAAGGTATGTGAATTAGGCGTAAAATTAGGCAAGCCGGTTGTTGCTACTTGTGATGTGCATTTTTTAAATCCGGAAGATGAAGTGTATCGCCGGATTTTAATGGCAGGCCAGGGATTTGACGACGCCGACAAACAGCCCCCTTTGTTTTTCCGGACTACGGACGAAATGCTGGCTGAATTTAGTTATCTTGGTTCCCAAAAGGCATATGAAGTAGTTATAGAGGCTCCGCTGCGCATCAGTGAACTTATCGAGAATATCAAGCCGATTCCCGAAGAGTTGTATTCGCCGCAAATTCCCGGCGCTGAAGAAGAAATCAAATATATGTCATATCAAAAGGCGGAATCCCTATACGGAACACCGCTGCCTGAGCTTGTATCCAAACGGCTTGAATATGAACTTAACTCGATCATTAACAACGGGTTTGCCGTACTATACCTAATTGCTCATAAGCTTGTAAAAAAATCGATGGATGACGGGTACCTCGTTGGCTCCCGGGGATCTGTAGGTTCGTCCTTTGTAGCTACCATGACCGGCATTACCGAAGTAAATCCTTTGCCGCCCCATTGGCGGTGTTCGAAATGCAAATACAGTGAATTTGTTACCGACGGAAGTTATGGCGGCGGTTTTGATTTACCTGATAAAACGTGTCCTCAATGTCAGGAGAGGCTGGTGAAAAACGGCCATGATATTCCGTTTGCAGTATTTATGGGTTTCCACGGCGATAAAGTACCGGATATTGACCTCAATTTTTCCGGCGATTATCAGCCGGTGGCTCACAAATATACAGAAGAATTGTTTGGACGTGATAATGTATTTAGAGCTGGTACCATAGCCACCATTGCCGAGAAAACCGCCTATGGTTTTGTAAAAAACTATTTGAATGAGAAAGGTCAGGTAGCCCGTAATGCTCATATAAATCGTTTGCTCGGCGGCTGTACCGGTGTTAAGAGAACTACGGGGCAGCATCCGGGAGGAATCATGGTTGTACCGCGCGATATGGATGTACATCATTTTACTCCCATTCAATATCCTGCCGATGATAAAAATTCATCGACGATTACTACCCATTTCGATTATCACTCAATCAGCAGCCGACTGGTCAAACTGGATATCCTGGGGCATGACGATCCGACAGTTATAAGAATGCTGGAAGATCTCACGGGGATTGATGCTAAAACCATTCCTTTTGACGATAAAGAAACCATGAGTCTTTTTTCATCAACTAAAGCAGTACAGCTTACACCAGAGGAACTTAACAGCACAGTAGCTACCTTTGGTATCCCTGAATTCGGCACTAAATTTGTACGGCAAATGCTGGAAGACACCAAACCTAAAACGTTTAGTGAACTAGTTCGCATAAGCGGCTTTTCTCATGGTACTGATGTTTGGTTAAATAACGCCCAGGATCTGATCAGAAACGGTACTGCTAAGTTGTCAGAGGCTATTTCCGCAAGGGACGACATTATGGTTTACCTGATACATAAGGGGGTTGATCCCCAGGTGGCGTTTAAGATCATGGAAAGTGTGCGAAAAGGTAAAGGTGTAAAGCCGGATGATGTTGAAAAGATACGTGCCAAAAATGTGCCGGAATGGTATATTGAATCCTGCCAGAAGATCAAATACATGTTTCCTAAAGCGCACGCCGTCGCCTATGTTATGATGGCTTTCCGCATAGCATACTGTAAAATCCATCATCCACTGGCATTCTACGCATCCTACTTCACTGTCCGGGCCAATGACTTTGATGCCGACTTAATCATCAAAGGCAGCAAAGTACTTAAGACCGAGATTTCGTCCTTGGAGGAAAAGGGTAATGCAATGACTGCCAAAGAGAAAAGCATACACACGATTTTGGAGATGGCATACGAGATGTACCTGCGTGGTTTTGTGTTCCACCGGGTTGACTTATATAAATCTGATGCCGAAAAATTCCAGATCGTCGATAATGGTCTTCTGCCACCGCTTGCTTCTTTGCAGGGACTTGGCGCTTCGGCAGCACAGAATATTGTAGCTGCCAGAGCAAATAAGTATTTTTCCTCTATTGAAGATTTGCGGTCCCGCAGCCGGGTTTCAAAAACTGTAATTGATATTTTAAAAAATCACGGCTGTTTGGACGGGTTGGACGATACTGACCAGATTCAATTATTCGGCTGATAATAAAATTGTTCCAATTGGTTGTAAGATTACCATTTTAATGGTATAATAGTTGCAGTATAAAAGTATTTGACTTACTAAGAGTGGGTACCGGCACCCACTCTTTCATCGTATTTTAGCATATATCAACCTTACCATAATTAGGTATGAGGGGTAGGATATTAGGCAACAATAAAAAGTAAGAACTGTTTGTCGCTTAAATTGTGTAATTGGAGGTGTTATAAATCATGTCAAAAGCGAAGATTGAATCAGTTGTTGAGAAAATTGTGTCTGACATTATAGCTGGTAGCGCGCTTGAATTGGTAGATGTGGAATATGTTAAAGAACATGACTGGTATCTTAGAGTCTTTTTAGATAAAGAAGCAGGTATTGAAATTGACGACTGCCAGTGGGTAAGTGAACAGTTGGAAGCAAAACTGGATGACAGTGATCTAATAAAAGATCATTATTATCTTGAAGTCTCATCACCAGGACTAGACCGGCCTCTCAAAAAGGAACAAGATTTTATCCGCCACGCCGGCGATAAAGTGGAATTAAAGTTGTATGAGCCCGTAGATGGTAAAAAAGTACTTATCGGTAACCTGCTTGGTTTGGTTGATGGCGAGGTCCGTATAAATATGAATGAGCAGCCTGTCAGTATTTCGAGGGAAAAGATTGCTCAAATCAGACTTTATATTGAGTTTTAACAGTGAAAACTGAATAGGGGGGAATTGTATGAACGCAGAATTTATGCAGGCATTTGAACAGTTAGGGAGAGAAAAAGGGATAGCACCTGAAGTCTTATTTGATGCCATTGAAGCCGCTTTGATTTCAGCGTATAAACGCAATTTTGGCTCAGCGCAGAATGTAAGAGTTTCATTGGACAGAACCAGCGGCGAGATACATGTATACGCTCGCAAAAACGTTATGGAGACTGTCAGTGATGCACGGCTCGAGCTATCGCTTAGTGAGGCCAAAGCAATTGATCCACGATACGAGCTTGAAGATATTGTGGAACTGGAAGTTACACCAAAAAACTTTGGCAGAATTGCCGCGCAAACGGCCAAGCAGGTAGTCGTTCAACGCATCCGGGAAGCCGAGCGGGGTATGATTTATGAAGAGTTCTCCAATCGGGAAAGTGATATAGTGACAGGTATTGTTCAGCGAATTGAGCAAAAGAATGTGTTTATCGATTTGGGCAAGGCGGAAGCTATTTTAGGGCCATCTGAACAAATACCTGACGAAATATACAGACATGGTGACCGACTAAAAACATATATTGTGGAAGTTAAGAAAACGACTAAAGGGCCGCAAATATTGGTATCGCGTACACACCCCGGCCTTTTAAAACGCTTATTTGAACTCGAAGTACCAGAAATACATGACGGTATTGTTGAGATTAAATCTGTGGCACGTGAGCCGGGATTAAGGTCCAAAATAGCCGTATATTCCCGTGACGAAACTGTCGATCCGGTCGGTTCCTGTGTAGGGCATAAAGGGATGCGGGTACAGACAATCGTTAATGAGCTAAAAGGTGAAAAAATCGATATCGTCAAATGGAATGCCGATCCGGCAAAATATATAGCAAATGCCTTAAGTCCTGCACGCGTGCTTTCGGTGGAAGTGCAGGAAGCCGAAAAAATGTCAAGAGTTGTTGTACCGGATTATCAATTATCGCTGGCTATCGGTAAAGAAGGCCAAAATGCCAGACTGGCAGCAAAGCTTACTGGCTGGAAGATTGATATCAAGAGCGAATCGCAGGCTGCCCAATCACCAGTTTCACAAGTCACCCCAGCGCAGGAGGAATTGGTGTGAAACCCAAAAAAATTCCTTTTAGGATGTGCGTAGGCTGTCAGACTATGAAGTCAAAAAAAGAATTGATGCGAGTAGTCAGAACTCCTGATGGGGAAATTGTGCTTGATCCCACTGGCAAAAAGGCCGGGAGGGGTGCGTATATGTGTCGTAGCGAGCAGTGTCTGACAAAAGCATTTAAAGAGAAACGGCTTGAAAAAGCTCTAAAACATCAAGTTGACGAAGCCGTATATAATGCTTTAAAGACCGGAATCGTAGAATGAACGAACAGAAGGTAATGTCCGTTTTAGGGTTGGCTCAAAAAGCGGGTAAGATTGTTTCCGGTGATTTTGCCGTGCAAGGTGCGCTCAAGTCAGGTAAGGCCAAAGTGTTGATTATTGCCAAAGATGCTTCCGATGCTACGAAAAAAGAGTATCAGTATCAGGCAGATTCCCGGGAAATCGCTACCTACTATGCACTGTCAAAGGAACAGATGGGCGGTGCGATTGGTAAGGCATTACGGGCGGCGGTAGCTATTACTGATAATGGCTTCGTTAAACCGTTAGTTCGAGCCATAGAAGAGTAAGCGGTTTTTTGTGGGAGAGAAAGAAAATGGGGGTGGATCAATGTCCAAATACAGAGTATATGAATTGGCTAAAGAATATAATACAACCAGTAAGGTTATTATAGATATTTTGGGGCGTCATAGCATTGCTGCCAAAAATCACATGAGTAGTGTGGATGAAGATGCAAAAACGGCAATTGAAAGAACTTTTGCCCGTAAAACAGGAGAACCCGATCAAGGTGCTGCGGGTCGTTTCAATCAGGCTGTCCAAGCAACAGTAAGGAATGATCAGCGCACAACCATGCAACCAGCAGCTAAAGAAGCGTTTGCTAATGCTAATAGTCAGCCGCAAAACAGGCCAAACTACAACAACCAGCAACAGCCGCAGAATAGGCCAAACTACAACAACCAGCAACAGCCGCAGAACAGACCAAACTACAACAACCAGCAACAGCCGCAAAACAGGCCAAACTACAACAACCAGCAACAGCCGCAGAACAGGCCAAACTACAACAACCAGCAACAGCCGCAGAACAGACCAAACTACAACAACCAGCAACAATCGCAGAACAGGCCAAGCTACAATAACCAGCAACAGTCGCAGAACAGCCCTAATTACAATAGCCAACAGCAGCCGCAGAACAGGCCAAACTACAACAACCAGCAACAATCGCAGAACAGGCCAAACTACAATAACCAGCAACAGTCGCAGAACAGACCTAATTACAATAGCCAACAACAGAACAGACCGAACACGAACAATCAACAGCAGCGTCCGCCGCAAAGACCTGCAGCTGCAGCTCAGCAGACAGGCCAACAACGTCCGCCGTTTAATCGGCCCGCAGGTCAGGACAATAGACCGCAAGGCCAGCAAAATAGCCAGTTTCAGAATAATAACCGCCGGCCCAATAATAATAGCTCACGCAATAATAGCGGGCCTGGACAAGGTAACAGAAATTCTCAGCAACGGACGAACCAGCACAGACATCAGCCTGGAAGAAATCAAGCTGCGCCAAAGGCTGAAATGCCAAAGCCTAAGAGCATTAAAATTGGTGAATCGATTACAGTTAAAGAACTTGCGGGCAAAATGGGGCGTGAAGTAGGCGAAATCATTAAAAAGCTGATGATGCTGGGAACAATGGCCAGTATTAATCAGGAAGTTGATTTTGATACCGCAACCATCCTAGGCGGAGAATTTGGCGTTACTGTGGAAGCTATCCCGCCGGAAGAAGATCCCACAGAAATCCCGGAAATTGAGGATGACGAAAAAGATCTGGTTCACCGTCCGCCGGTTGTAACTGTTATGGGCCATGTTGACCATGGCAAGACCTCATTGTTAGATAGTATCCGGAAAACTCACGTTACATCGCAAGAAGCAGGCGGTATTACTCAGCATATTGGTGCTTATCAGGTCATGTGCCAAGGTAAAAAAATCGTATTCTTAGATACTCCCGGTCATGAGGCTTTTACTGCCATGCGGGCCCGCGGAGCTCAAGTCACTGATATTGCGATTTTAGTTGTTGCTGCTGACGATGGGGTTATGCCGCAGACTATTGAAGCCATTAACCATGCTAAGTCTGCTAAAGTACCTATAATTGTTGCAATTAATAAAATGGACCGCCCGGGTGCTAATCCTGATCGTGTAAAACAGCAATTGGCAGAACACCAGCTTATACCGGAAGATTGGGGCGGGGATACCATTATGGTGCCCGTGTCTGCCCATCAAAAAACTGGTATCAATGACCTTTTGGAAATGATTTTGTTAGTGGCTGAAATGCTTGATCTTAAGGCAAACCCCAACCGCTTAGCTTACGGAACAATTATTGAGGCTAAGCTTGATAAAGGCCGCGGACCGGTATCGACTGTTCTGGTACAGAAAGGCACACTAAGAATTGGTGATACCATAATTGCGGGTACTGCTTATGGTAAAGTAAGAGCCATGACTAATGACCGCGGTGAGAAAATAAAGAAAGCAGAGCCGGCAACACCTGTAGAAGTATTGGGGCTTGCTGACGTACCTCAGGCCGGGGATACTTTGGTTGCTATTGATGAGCGAACAGCAAGAGCAGTAGCTGAGAAACGCGTGGCTAAAAAACGGAGTGAAGAAATTAAACAGTCACAAAAAGTTTCGCTTGATGATCTGTTTAAACAAATTCAGGAAGGAAACCTGAAAGATCTTAACATCGTTGTGAAGGCCGACGTTCAAGGCTCGATTGAAGCTCTTCGTCAATCTTTGTTAAATATTAAAAATAAAGAGGTAAGGGTGAGCATTGTCCATGCCGGCGTCGGCGCTATTAACGAATCTGATGTCATGCTGGCGGCTGCTTCCAATGCTCTTATCATCGGTTTTAATGTCCGACCTGACGGCAATGCCCGGAAAGCCGCAGACAATGAAAAGATTGATGTAAGAACTTATCGGGTTATTTACGATGCTATTAACGATGTAGAAGCCGCTATCACCGGTATGCTGGCGCCTGAATTTAAGGAAGTCATTTTAGGGCGGGTTGAAGTGCGACAGGTAATTTCTATTCCTAAAGCTGTTGTGGCCGGCTCCTATGTAGTTGAAGGAAAAATAACCAGCACAGCCCAGGTGCGGCTGCTCAGAAACGGTATCGTTGTTCATGAAGGGAAACTCGAGTCATTGCGCCGCTTTAAGGATGACGTAAAAGAAGTCGCCCAGGGCTATGAATGTGGTATTACAATTGAGAAGTTCCGCGATGTTAAAGAAGGCGACATTATTGAAGCATTTACTATGGAAGAAGTCGCGCCGCGGGCTTAAGTATGTTTTTGGAGATAGCGGGGGAATAGTATGGGACAACTGCGGGTAGAAAAAGTTCAGGAATTTATCAAGCAGGAAATTAGCAAGATAATTCTGAGTGAGCTTAAAGACCCACGTATCGGCTTTGTAACGGTTACCAGAGTTGAAGCAACCGGTGATTTACGCAGCGCGAAAATTTTTATCAGTCTTATGGGCAGCGATGAGCAAAAGGCGGAAACCTGGACGGGATTAACAAAAGCCTTAGGCTATATGCGGTCAGAAATAGGTAAGCGGATTAGAATGAGATTTGCTCCTGAATTATCGCTCCATCTTGATGAAACCTTGGAGTATAGTGCTAGAATTCAAGAGCTTATTCTAAAAATTAAAGAGGAAGAAGGCAAACAGTAACAGTATGGAAGTTTCGATAGCACAAAGCGCCAAGCTGTTAGACGGAGCGAGCCGTATCGTACTTACTACTCATGTTCATCCTGACGGTGATGCGTTGGGCTCATTACTTGCACTGTATAGTTTTCTTATTCTAGAGGGTAAGAACGTCAGGATGATACTGGATGATGAAGTCCCCCGGGCCTTTAAATTTCTTGAAGGATGGGAAAAGATAGAGAAGCCGGGAACACTGGTGGAAACAGTAGATTTACTGGTAGTCCTGGATGCCAGTGATGCGGAGCGTATTGGCGAAGTAAAAAAAGCTATTAAAGCCCCCATTCTTAATCTAGATCACCATATATCAAATGTTAAGTTTGCTGATTACTGGTTTGTTGACAGTCAGGCTGCGGCTACCGGGGAAATAATCTTTAAGTTGTTTAAAACTGTTAAGGCCAAAGTCACAGATAAAATGGCCGAGGCTTTATTTACGGCCATTGCTACCGATTGCGGTTTTTTCCGCTACGCCAATACTTCTGCGCAAACCCTTAGCTTTGCAGCTGAATTAGTTGAACTGGGTGCTAAGCCACAGCTCATTTCGGAGCAGCTTGATACAAAACCAAGGATTGTAATGGAAATGTTGCCCAGGGTTATTGAGACTCTGGAAATTCTTGAATTTGGCCAATCCGGCAATATAGCTTCTATTGTGTTAGAGCGCGAGGTAATTGCGGCGCTTAAAGATGACACCGACGGATTTATTAATTATCCACGCAATATTGATGGTGTTGAGATAGCCATAATGTTTAAGGAGGTCGACGCCAATTGTGTCAGAGTTAGTTTGCGTTCAAGGACAGTCGATGTCAGCAAACTTGCTCTTTCCTTTGGCGGCGGCGGCCATGCCCGGGCGGCGGGGTGTACAGTTAATGAACCTCTTGCTAATGCCAAAGCGGTCATTTTCAAGGCTGCAAGGGAATATATGGCTAAAGGTCTCAGCTAAATGATACAAAGTGGCGTAATTAATGTACTGAAACCTCCGGGAATGACATCACATGATGTAGTTGCCTTTATCCGCCGTCTCTATGGAATCAAGCGCGTTGGCCATGCGGGTACTTTGGATCCGGCGGCTGCCGGCGTTTTACCAATTTTTCTCGGCAGTGCAACAAGATTAGTCGAATATTTGGCCGATGCCGATAAAAGTTATCGTGCCGAGCTTACTTTTGGATTTGCAACAGATACCGGCGATGATACAGGCAACATTCTTGCGACAAGTCCTTGCTCAAAACCGGAATCTGCGCAAATCAAAGGAGTATTGGCTTCGTTTGTTGGCGATAGTGAACAAATTCCGCCCATGTATTCTGCAGTAAAAATCGGCGGCAAGAAACTGTACGAGCTGGCCCGTTCAGGACAAGTAGTTGAGCGCAAACCCAGGAGTATTAAAATTGATGCTATATCACTTGTTGCAGAGTATGAAACAGGTTTTTTATTTGATGTAACCTGCTCAAAGGGAACCTACATACGGACATTGTGTATAGATATTGGCAACAAATTGTCAAATCTGGCTGTAATGAGTTTTCTGGTTAGAACGCGAGTGGGAAATTTCTATCTTCAGCACTCGTTGACCCTTGAGGAAATCGCTGCTGACCGAGAGAAAGCTATTCAGAAACCGGACAGCGTCTTAACACATTTGCCATCACTGGTTCTATCTGAACAGGATTCTTACGCAGTTAGAACCGGACGGGCAATTGTTTGTGATCGCATGGGGGCCGAGTTGGTAAAACTCTACGATTGGCAAAAAAATTTCATCGGTATTGGCCGGGAATCAGAACGGACAATTGGGCAGTCAATACTGGCACCACTAAAAATATTGGGATGACTGATACTTTTTGTACATTCCCTATAGTTTTGGCCGGGAACAGGTTATACCGAAATTTTTTAGTATAACCTGTTCCTTCTGCATCCGTCTCTATAGGCAGTCACGAGGAGAAACAGAAGAATATGGAAGTCTTTGCACAGATAAAGGACATACGGCGACATCTACCGATTTGTATGGCTTTAGGAATGTTTGACGGTGTTCATATTGGACATAAATCCATCATTACCCGAACTGTCGAACAGGCAAAACGCGAAAGTTGTATAAGTGCTGTGTTTACTTTTAGCAATCATCCTATTAGCATTATCAATCCTGAACAATGCCCGCCGCTTATTATAACGAATGAAGAAAAAACTAATTTAATCGCCGAGCTGGGTGTTGATATCCTGGTTAATATTCCGTTCACTCATGAACTTTTACAACAATCACCTGCTGAGTTTGTTGATTTATTAGTTAATAATTTTAAACTTAAACATATTATAGTTGGTGAGAATTTTTCGTATGGTTACCAGGGGGCAGGTACTCCGGCAATGCTGTCAGCGGCTGGCGTTCTGCATGGATTTACCGTTGATGTTGCCCATATGGTAGATATTGAAGGTGCTGTAGTGAGCAGCACCGCTATTAGGCAACTGATTGGTGACGGTGCGGTGCAACAGGCCGCTGCTTTGCTTGGGCGTCCGGCAGTAATAACCGGGGTAGTCATCAAAGGTGACCAGCGAGGCAGTAAACTGGGGTTTCCTACGGCTAATCTGGCTATTCCCAGTGGTCTGCTCGTACCGGCCGATGGAGTTTATGCGGTATATGCGGTAGATGAAAAGGGCGTAAAGCATAGGGGCGTTGCCAATATCGGCAATAATCCTACTTTTACCCGTCAGACTCGCCGCATTGAGGTTCACATTCTGGACTTTAACCGGTCTATCTATGGAGAACTGTTACGAGTGCAATTTATTGACCGTATTCGTGGCGAAGTTGCTTTTGATTCTGTTGAGCAACTCCAACAGCAAATGGCAGAAGATATAAAAATTGCTCAAAATGTCTATTTTTATACTTCGTAAGATTTACATATACTATTTTTTATGTTAAAATACATCTCAGTGATTCATTCACATATCAACCGTAGCGAGGATAATCGAATCTCCGGCGTTGTCTTGGCTAATGGGGATAAGCAAGAATAAAGGAGGTGAACCATCGTGTTGACACCTGAAAACAAACAAAAGCTGATTGAAAAATATCGTGTGCATTTAAATGACACAGGGTCTCCGGAAGTTCAGATAGCTATTCTTACTGAACGTATTAATTATCTTACCGAGCATTTAAGAGAGCACAAGAAAGACCATCACTCCCGTCGTGGTCTTTTGAAAATGGTTGGTCAGCGCAGAGGTCTCTTGAACTATCTGCGTGAAAATGATATTGAACGTTATCGTTCAATTCTGGAAAAACTCAATTTACGGAAATAAAAAAAAGCGGATTTATCCGCTTTTTTTATTTATTTTCCAGGTTAAAGAAAAATAAAAAAGGGAATAATAAGAAAAATGTCGAACAGTTAATCTTTGTTAAAAGAAAAGGGGTTTAAACAGAGGAGGAAAACAAAATATGGATAAATTTCAGATGGAGCTAGGTGGCCGTACCTTAGTTATTGAATCAGGTAAATTGGCCAAGCAAGCTAGCGGAGCCGTTATGGTGCGTTACGGTGATACTGCGGTATTGGTAACTGCTACCCAATCGGCTGAGCCACGAATGGGGATTGACTTTTTTCCCTTGACCGTTGACTATGAAGAGCGTTTATATTCTGTAGGTAAAATTCCCGGTGGATTTATTAAGCGGGAAGGACGTCCAAGTGAAGCGGCTATTTTAGCCGGTCGTTTAATTGACCGGCCTATTCGACCGTTATTTGCGGATGGTCTCCGTAACGATGTACATGTAGTGGCTACGGTTATGTCTGTGGACCAGAATAATCCGCCGGACATTCCAGCGATGATTGGTGCCTCTTGCGCCTTAGGCGTTTCCGACATTACGTTTAACGGGCCAATTGGCGGCGTGCGCGTAGGCTTACTCAATAATGAATTTATTTTAAATCCAACTGTTGAGCAGCAAGAGAAAAGTGATCTTAATTTAGTTGTGGCTGGCACCAAAGACGCCATTTTAATGGTTGAAGCAGGGGCTAAGGAGTTATCGGAAGCCACCATGCTTGAAGCAATATTATTCGGACACGCCGCTATCAAGGAAATTGTTGCTTTCCAAGAAAATATCATTGCCCAAATTGGTAAACCCAAGAGAGAGAAACCTTTGTATGAAGTGCCTGCAGATATTGATGCAGCAATGCGGGAACACGTAACTGCGAACTTAAAAGTTGCGGTAGCCAACTCGGATAAACTGCAGCGCGAGGAGAATATTAAGCAGGTTAAAAATGAAGCAGTAGAGCATTTCTCGGCTATTTATCCTGAGAATGAAAAAGACATTAATTATATGTTCCAAAAAATTCTCAAGGAAATTGTGCGGAAAATGATTACCGTAGATAAAATTCGCCCGGACGGCCGCCAGATAGAAGAAGTACGTCCTATTACCTGTGAGGTTAGCCTTTTGGCGCGTACCCATGGTTCTGGACTGTTTACGCGCGGTCAAACGCAGGTATTGACGGTTACTACGCTAGGTGCTATTGGTGACGAACAAATTCTGGACGGACTTGGTGTCGAAGAATCCAAACGTTACATGCATCATTATAACTTCCCATCATTTAGTGTAGGCGAGACTAGACCGTCACGCGGGCCCGGACGCCGTGAAATCGGCCATGGCGCTTTGGCGGAGAGGGCATTGTTAGCAGTTATTCCTTCTGAGACTGAGTTCCCTTATACCATCCGGCTGGTATCCGAAGTACTGGAGTCCAATGGCTCAACGTCAATGGGGAGTGTGTGCGGCAGTACGTTATCCCTAATGGACGCCGGTGTGCCGATTAAAGCTCCGGTATCTGGCGTAGCCATGGGTTTGGTCAAAGATGGTGATCACTATACGATTTTGACTGATATTCAAGGTATGGAAGACGCGCTTGGCGATATGGACTTTAAAGTTGCGGGTACAGCGCAAGGCGTGACAGCCATGCAGATGGATATGAAAATATCCGGTATCACCAAAGAAATATTTGAAGCAGCCTTGGCTCAGGCCAAACGCGGGCGGATGCATATAATGGGTAAGATGCTTGAAGCCATCACTGAGCCTAGAAAAGAACTTTCTCCGTTTGCACCTCGGATTATTACTATGGAGATTGATCCGGACAAAATCCGCGATGTGATTGGACCAGGCGGTAAAACCATTAAGAAGATTATTGAAGAAACCGGTGTTACCATCGACATTGAAGATGACGGCAAAGTATTTATCGCCGCCGTCGATGTCGAGGCTGGCCAGAAAGCTGTACGCATCATCGAAACCCTGGTCCGTGATGTGGAAGTGGGCGGTACATACACGGGGAAAGTAACCCGTCTGATGAATTTCGGCGCCTTTGTTGAAATATTACCTGGAAAAGAAGGTCTTGTTCATATTTCACAGCTTGCACGTGAGCGCGTTGCCAAGGTGGAAGATGTTGTCAAGCCAGGCGATGAAATTATGGTCAAAGTTACGGAAATTGACCGACAGGGCCGTATTAATTTATCGCGCAAGGAGTTACTCAAAGCAGAACCTAAGGAGACCACTCCGGAAAGCGGCGAACGGTAAAGCGGTAATCCTAGTTGTTTTAAGGACTTGGCAAAAGCCAAGTCTGTTTTTTTTGCTCATAAAAAACTGCATTGACTAATACACTGTACTACGTGCGAGTAGCTAAGCAGGAGTTGATGGGGTTGCAGTGTAAGATAGTATTCGTGGGCAAGATCCGGCATTGGTACGTTTATTTTGCAATAGGCGTTTTCATGACAGTGGCTATGCTATCGGGAAATCTTCAGCCGCTTATTGCGACTTCCCACCAGCCGTCATCAGTACCGCCGCCTGTTTTTCAGGGAAATCAGTCCAAACCTCAGGTTGCGTTTGCCTGCAATGTATTTTGGGGAGAAGAATACCTGCCGGATATGCTTAAAACACTTGATGAAAATAACATACGCATTACTTTTTTTATAGGCGGCAGCTGGGCGAACAAATATCCTGAGATACTAAAGGATTTAGCTAATAAAGGGCATGAATTAGGTAATCATACCTATAGTCATCCCCACCCGAACAACTTAAGCAAAGAGCAGAACAAGGAGCAGATAACAAAAACGGAAGAGCTGGTTTTTACGCACACAGGTGTGCGAACAAATTTATATGCACCACCCTATGGAGAGTACAACAATACTGTGCTGTTAGCGGCTCAGGAGCTAAACTATACGACTACTATGTGGAGTATTGACACGGTCGACTGGAAACGGCCGCCACCGGAAGTTTTAAAAGAGCGTGTACTTAAAAAACTTCATAATGGGGCCATCATTTTAATGCATCCAACCGCGCCGACAGCACAGGCGCTTCCAAGCTTAATAGCTGAAATAAAAAACAGAGGCTATACAATTGTTAATGTAAGTGATATATTAAAGTAACATAAATAGGCAGGCATTTGCCTGCTTTTTTTATTGCACAGAATTGAAAAATATGATACTATGGTTTACATAACTATGTCATATATAGTTATGCTTTTCTGCTAGAACGGAGGCTGATCTATGAATAAGTGTAAGCGAACAGTATCCTGGATAATCATGATGGGTTTGCTTATGACCGTGTTATTACCGGTTACACCTGTATATGCTTTTTCCATTTCCGATTTACTGGGACAAACTACAGGATCTGCTGACTCTGGCGGGGCAACTAGTATGTCTACAGGCAACGGTTTGATGAATACTCTGCTTGGTTTATTATTGGGCAGTTTTTTAGGTAATATCTCTGGCTCGCCTTCAAGCGGAACTGATAAAGGCAGTTCAGATAACAGCGGACTGAATCCTTCGGCTAAAGAACTTGTCGGCTTTTATGCCGAATGGTGGGGTGAAGACACCTCTTCTTATAATTCAATGATCAAGAATGCCGATACGATAAAAACCATTGCCCCGTTCTGGGCTACTATGCAGGCTGATGGAACAGTGACTGACAGAGGCGGCAGCGACCATGCCAAGGTAGTTAATGCTGCCCATCAGCAAAATATGACAGTATTGCTGTTGGTCAACAACGCCAAAGTGGAAAACGGCGTAACCCCTGTTCATACTGTACTGGCGAATCCGGCGCTCAGGACCAAGGCAATAGACAGTTTTGAAGCTTATATTAAAAAGTATAATCTTGACGGCGTCAATGTTGACTTTGAAATGGTACCTGCTGAAGATCGTGATAACCTGACAGCGTTTATGCGTGAGCTTTACGCCCGGCTTAAGCCTCAAGGGTATACCGTCTCCATTGATATTTTTCCCAAACAAAATGAAAATAGCGATGTAGCCGCTGCGTATGATTACGCTGGCCTGGCTCAGTATGCTGATAAAATTATGATAATGACCTATGACAATCATGGTACCTGGAGTGGTCCAGGTCCGATAGCCGACATTCGTTGGGTAGAAAACAGTTTAAAATATGCGCTTGACTTTATCCCGAAAAATAAACTCTATCTTGGGCTTGCTGCATATGGCTATGATTGGTCAGCCAATGGCACTCAATCTCTGGAGTATAAACAGATAATGGAGTTAGCTCAGCGATATGGCCAAAGCGTAGAGTGGGATGATGCCTCTCAATCTCCCTACTTTAGTTATACCACTGCCGAAGGCATCGCCCATACCGTTTGGTTCGAGAACAGTGAAAGCTTGAAACATAAGCTGACGCTGATGGCTAAATATGATATTGCTGGTGCTGCCATGTGGAAACTTGGCGAAGAAGATCCGGCTTCCTGGCCGGTTTTTCGGGACAAGTTTGGCAAGTAAAAAAGATTCAGGAGGTTTATTGTGTATAACAAAAAGATTATGACAATAGCCATGCTTTGTATTTTAGTGCTTAATATATTTGGAACCGTACCGGTTGCTCAGGCGGCTCCTTTAGATAATGTGATCAATACGCTGGGCGCATCGACTGTTCCCTCAACCGATGGAAGCTCCGGCGGTTCGAATGTAATAAGCAATCTTTTCAGTTTCCTGTTTGATAAAATTCTTGGACCTATCCTGAACATCTTTGGCGGTGATAAAGCAACAACATCACCGGAGAACCCGGTTAAAGTGACCCCGTTGCCGCCTTCTTCAGGTGGTGGAACAGGTGTTATCAACAGCGACGTATTACGCGGTAAAGTTATTGTTGTAGACCCCGGTCATGGCGGGAGCAACCCAGGCGCAACAGACAATGGTACCCGGGAAGCCGATAATAACTTGGCTGTGAGTCTCAAGCTGAAAGAAAAATTGACAAAAGCGGGCGCAAAAGTAGTAATGACCCGGGAAACAGACCGGACAGTGGCGCCGGAAGGCAGTACTCTCGGCCAGGAATTGGAAGCCCGGGTAGATATTGCTGAGGCCAACAATGCAGATATCTTTGTTAGTGTCCATTCCAATTCAAACCCTGATCCTTCGCTTTACGGAGCCATGACTTTCTTTTCAAGCGGCAAATCGTCACAGCTGGCGCTTGCAGTTCAAGATAGTATAATTAAAGAAACCAATGCAAATGATAAAGGCACTTCTTCCGCTACTTTCTACGTGCTGCGCAATACCAGCATGCCAAGTATTTTAGTGGAAATGGGCTTTGTGAGCAATCCCGGCGAGGCGCGCCAATTGCAGGACGACAGCTATCGCAATAAGATAGCGCAGGGGATTTTTAGCGGGATAGTTAAATATTTCAATAAGTAACTTATATTTGTTGAAAAACAGAGATAAACGTTCATACGAATATCTCTGTTTTTTTCTGTAGCAAATTTAGGTATAATAAGGAATATACTTATCTTGACAACTGTAATTTCATGATATGACGATGTAAAGGAGAAATTATGTACCAAAAATCAGTACTATCAAACGGAATTCGCGTTATTTCTGAAACCATTCCTTATGTTAAGTCCGTAACTTTGGGGGTGTGGATTGCCACCGGCTCACGTTTTGAAGAAACACATAACCACGGCGTTTCTCATTTT
Organism: Sporomusa aerivorans; assembly: GCF_041428895.1. Lineage (NCBI taxonomy): Bacteria > Bacillati > Bacillota > Negativicutes > Selenomonadales > Sporomusaceae > Sporomusa > Sporomusa aerivorans. Next base: position 3,854,979 of record NZ_CP156926.1, on the reverse strand, counting down.
ATTGAACATTTGATGTTTAAAGGAACTGCCAGGCGTACGGCCAAAGATATTGCCGAAACGGTGGATGCCGTTGGCGGCCAGCTTAATGCATTTACTGCCAAAGAGTGCACTTGTTATTATTTAAAAGTCTTAGACGCGCATGCTGACCTAGCTATGGATATATTAAGCGACATGCTGCTATTTTCCAAGTTTTTGCCTGAAGATATTGAACGCGAACGGCAGGTGGTGCTTGAGGAAGTCCACATGTACGAAGATTCTCCGGATGAGTTGGTTCACGATATTCACCTTGATAATATTTGGCCTAACCATCCTCTGGGAAGAAACATTTTGGGGACAATTCCTTCTATTGAGAAGTTTAATCAGGATTTAGTGAAAGAATATTACCAGGACTTTTATACTCCCGATAATATTGTAATTGCTGCGGCCGGCAATATCGCTCATGAAGAACTGGTCAAACTGGCAACCTGTTATTTTAGTAAATTGCCTGGCAAGAGAAAGAATGTAGCAATAGCTCCCCCGGCTTTTTATCAAGCACGGACCATAGTCAGTAAAGATATTGAGCAAGTACACGTTTGCTTGGGAACGGCAAGTGTACCGCAGGATCATCCGGATATTTATCCTGTCCATATTATGAATAATATTTTAGGCGGCGGGATCAGTTCAAGATTGTTTCAAAGTATCAGGGAAGAAAAAGGACTGGCATACTCAATTTACTCCTATCAAAATAATTACAAAGATTCGGGTTTGCTTACTATCTATGCCGGTACACGCCCCAACAATATAAATCAGGTTTTGGATTTGATTATGGAGAATTTGCGCGAGCTTAAGACCAAAGGAATCAGTGAGCAAGAACTTATTAAATCCAAAGAGCAGATCAAGGGGAGCCTGCTTCTTGGACTGGAGAGCTCCAGCAGCCGGATGTCCCGTATTGGCAAAATGGAAATAACATTAGGAAAATTTGTTTCCTTAGATGAAGTTGTACGAAAAATTGACAGAGTGACATTGCGCGATGTGAATCAAATGCTTGAGCAGATGTTTACCGCGGAAAAAATGTGCTTAACGGCTTTAGGTCCTGTTGATGCTGCAAATATTAACGCAAATCTTACTATCTAGAAGGGAGCTTGTATGGGTAGAGGTTTTGAAATAGTAAGCAAGTATAAGGATTTGGATATAGTTTTGCCGAAACGAAAGACTCAGTTAAGCGCTGGGTATGATATAAGTGCGGCTAAGGACGCTATTGTGCAGCCGGGAAAGGTTGTCTTAGTTGAGACCGGAATCAAAGCCTATATGGAACCGGATGAATACTTAGGCATTCATATCCGTTCCGGGCTGGCTGTAAAACACGGGCTAAGCTTAATTAACGGTCAAGGTATAATTGATGCCGACTATTACAATAATCCGGATAACGAGGGTCATATTTTAATTGCTGTAATAAATCATGGTAGTGAGCCAGTCGTAATTTCGCAAGGCTCTAGAATAGCACAGGGGATATTTTATAAATATTTAAAAGCCGACGCTGACTTTGTTGAGGGAGTTCGCGCGGGGGGCTTGGGGAGTACTGGCCTATAACTTTTGGAATGTTTCATTGGTGTTTGATCATAACTTAAACTAATTAGCCATATACATTGGTAGAAGCACTAGAGGGGGACTACCATGTATACCTGGGCCTTATTAATTTTAATTATTCTCGTTATAATGGGTTCGGTTTGGCTGCGCATTTGTCATTTGCGGGCGTCGGTAGACAGTTTGCCCCAAGTTGAACCCAAGCCTTCGCCATTTTCCAACGCTGTCCAGGATTTGGTAGCGACTGCGGGGGGAGTTTATCTCTCCCTGGTAATGATTGTTTCCTTTTTAAAGCTTGACTTACCGGAACGGATTACCGTTACTTTCCTTTCCTTTGATCCTTTGGCGATGACGGCTATAGGGGTAGCCGTCATTCAACCGGTTTTTACTAAACTATTTAGTGGTAAGTAGGTGAGGATATGCGATTAAGTGAAATGTCAGGCAAAGAAGTTATTAATCTGGGAGATGGCGCGCGTTTAGGAAATATTGCGGACTGCGAGGTTACTTTCGATAGCCGGACCGGGGTTATCGGCGGGCTTATTCTGCCCAAAAGGAGAGCGTTATTAAATCTGCTAGCTGACAATCAGATTTCCGTTATACCCTGGCAAGCTATTAAACGGATTGGGGATGAGGTTGTCATTGTTGATTTAAATAATGCCTACGATCGTTTTTATTCTACCTTTAGCGGGGAATAAAAAGCTTGAAGCTGGTTCAACCTAACAGTAGGTTGCATATGAATCTATTGTTAGGAGGTATTACTATGGCCACAACAAATAACAACAGTGGGAATCAACTTTCAGGAAATGCCGCTGCCAATCAGGCAACGAACCAAACCGCAGGACAATCCGGCAATGCCTTGGTGACTAGCTATACAAGCGCAAGCGCTCAATCTAATACTTCGAGTACTTCAAGTCAACAAGGCGCAAGTGGCGGTACACAAGGCGGCGGTTCCGGAGTTAAAAGCGTAATCGGTGTATTTGATTCGCGCGAAAGTGCTGAACAGGCTGTTAATTCTCTCAGAACACAAGGCTTTACGACTGAGGAAATTAATATTGTTTCTAAAAATCAAAAGAAACAAAGGCAGCAAGGCAGCGATTATTTCGAAGATGATATCACAGACGGCGCATTAACAGGAGGAACGTTAGGCGGTATTGGCGGTTTGCTTTTGGGAGCTGGTGCTTTGGCTATTCCGGGAGTAGGCCCTATCGTTGCTGCCGGCCCGATTGCCGCTGCCTTAAGCGGAGCTGTAGCAGGCGGGATTGCCGGCGGTTTGATTGACTGGGGAATTCCGGCTGAAGCGGGCAGAAGGTATGAACAGCATGTAGCTGAGGGAGGAATTTTGGCTGTAATACGTTCTGATGCCGCAAAAGCGAACCAAGCGGCCCAAATTCTCCGGCAAAGCGGAGCCAAAGACGTCGAAACTCACGCAATGCGTTAAAGAACCGGGGACTTCCCCGGTTTCTTTTTCTAAGTATTATAAAGTATACACAGATGTTAATATTTATTGACAATGTTGGAACCTTTGGTATAAAATGTGTATAAAATGAATAAGCAACATCCTGTACGGGATGAAGTAGAGGTGCGGAAGCCAAGAGTACTTTCAGGGAGAGCGGCGTCAATGAACTGAAGGAAAGGGGCAACTGCCGAAGTAAGGGAAGATTGCCGAATTTTCCTTTACTGGTCTTACATCAAATAGGTTTAAGACTGTCACCATTATTTTGGTGGAGCGCTATCTCATCTGGTCGGTGAAAGTATATTTATATATATATTTTCCTATGGTCAGATTACGCTGTCTGTGGCAGCCGGTGAGAGATGCGCTCACTGGCTGTTTTGTATTTATAGCTTTGCCCAAAAAAAATGGAAAAACTGATTATTTAACAGGAGGTGTATAGCGCTTGATTAGAGTGATGGTTTGTGGTGCTTACGGAAAAATGGGCCGGGAAGTATTGCGCGCAGTTCATAAAGATCAACAGCTAAGCATTGTGGGTGCAGTTGATATCAATTCAGACTTTGCTGATGTTGGCGATATTATTGGCGCTGGGAAAACAGGTGTAACAGTAGGAAATGATTTGGCTACTGTTATCAGTGAAACAAAGCCGCAGGTCATGGTGGATTTTACGAAGCCGGAAGCAGTTATGAATAACATCCGCATCGCCAGCAAACATGGTGTATGCCCGGTTGTAGGCACTACCGGTCTAACTGACGAGGACCTAAATGAGATTCGTGAACTATGTACAGTTAACAAGGTTAATGCAATTATTTCACCTAATTTCTCGATAGGTGCTATTCTTATGATGAAACTGGCGCAGGAAGCGGCCAAGTATTTACCCCATGTAGAGATAATTGAAATGCACCATGATCAAAAACTGGACGCTCCGTCCGGTACAGCGCTGCGAACCGCCGAATTGATTGCCAATGTAAGAGGTGAGATGCGGCAGGGCCACCCTCAGGAAGTTGAGAAGTTAGAGGGTTCACGTGGCGGAGATTTAGCCGGTATCCGTTTGCACAGCATTCGCTTGCCTGGATATGTTGCCCATCAGGAAGTTATTTTCGGCGGTTTAGGACAAACGCTTACCATCCGTCATGACTCTATATCACGGGAGTCGTTCATGCCCGGGGTGGTATTGGCCTGTAAAAAAGTACTTACTGTTGACGGTCTAATTGTTGGTCTTGAACATATAATGGGCTAAAGTACGGCAAAGAAGTAAAAGATAATGTAAAGGATCTGGAGGCGTTTTTGTAATGAAAAAATATAATGTTGCAATTTTGGGGGCAACTGGAGCTGTTGGCCAAGAATTTCTTAAACTTATCGAAGAACGCAATTTTCCGTTTAATGAGTTAAAACTGTTGGCTTCGGAACGATCGGCAGGCAAAACTATTGAATTTATGGGAAAAAGTTACATAGTTGAGGAAGCTACGCCTGCTTCTTTTGAGAATGTGCAGATTGCCCTGTTTGCCGGCGGTTCGATTAGTAAAACTCTGGCGCCTGAAGCGGCTAAACGCGGGGCCGTCGTCATTGATAATTCAAGTGCGTTCCGTATGGACCCGGAAGTACCCCTCATCGTCCCCGAAGTAAATCCCGAGGCCATTAAAAATCACAAAGGGATTATTGCGAATCCTAATTGTTCAACTATTATAATGGTAATGGCATTAAAGCCTATTTATGATGCTGTTAAAATAAAACGGATTGTTGTTTCGACCTATCAGGCAGTGTCAGGAGCAGGTAAAGAAGCTATCGACGAACTAACAGATCAAGTTAAGGCAACTATAGAGGGGCGCGCAGTGGAAGCTAACATTTTGCCTAGCGCCAGCCTGCCGAAACATTATCAAATCGCCTTCAACCTGTTGCCGCATATTGACGTGTTTGTTGAGGATGACTATACCAAAGAAGAAATGAAAATGGTACACGAAACCCATAAAATATTGAATGACTATACTATTGGCATCACCTCGACGACCGTTCGCGTACCTGTGTTCCGCAGCCATTCCGAGTCGGTAAATATTGAATTAGAGGGGCCGCTGTCACCGGCGGAGGCTAAACACCTGCTGGCTAAATTTCCCGGTGTTATTGTACAGGATAATCCGGCTGAAATGCTGTATCCCATGCCTTTATATACTTCCGATCGTAATGAAGTATTTGTCGGCCGTATCCGTGCAGATAAAACTGTGCCTTATGGATTGAACATGTGGGTGGTGGGGGATCAAATTCGCAAAGGTGCAGCCCTTAATGCTGTACAGATTGCCGAGTATATGATCGAGCATAATTTAATTTGAGGTGTAAAAAAAAATGCGAGTAATTGTCCAGAAGTTCGGGGGGACGTCGGTGGCGTCGCCCGAAGTGCGGGAATTGGTAATGCGCAAGATTGCAAAAGCGCGGGACCAAGGCTTTAATCCGGTTGTTGTAGTGTCGGCAATGGGGCGGCAGGGCGCTCCCTATGCCACTGATACCCTGATTGGCGTAGCAAGGACGGCCTACAAAAATATTGCTGCGCGCGAGCTTGACCAGATTATGTACTGTGGTGAAATGATTTCGGCGGTAGTTATGGCCGGTACACTGCAGGCCGCTGGGATGGATGCTGTTATGCTTACCGGCGGGCATGCCGGTATTATAACAGATGCCAATTTTACAGACGCCCGCATATTAAAATGCGACCCAACACGTCTTATCAGTCTCCTGAAACAGAGAAAAGTTCCTGTTGTCTGCGGATTTCAGGGTATGACAGCTGAAAATGAATTTACTACATTGGGGCGGGGCGGTAGCGATACCACTGCAGCCGCGTTAGGGGCGGCACTAAATGCCGAAATGGTTGAGATATACACAGATGTAGATGGAATTATGACAGCAGACCCGAGAATTGTGAATAATGCAAAAATACTTGACTGCATAAGCTACGGTGAAGTTTGCCAACTGGCACACCAGGGGGCCAAGGTTATTCATCCCCGAGCTGTGGAAATTGCTATGCAAAAAAATATACCCCTTATAGTAAAATCTACCTTTTCCGATGCTCCGGGAACTCTTATTACCAATATTGCTAAAGAGGATACTGTCGGCGCGGATGTAATTGACCGCGTGGCGACAGGGGTTACTTATCTTACCAATATTGTGCAGATTAAAGTTCAACTTGACGATGCTGCAGGAAATGACGCAAGTTTTCAGGTTTTCAAGACAATGGCCGATAGTGGCATTAGTGTTGACTTAATTAATGTCCATCCCGGCCAGATCATGTTTACGATTAATGCGGATCATGCAGAACGGGCCTTAGTAAAACTTAAGCGCCAAGGCTATGAAATTGAAGTATTGGAAAACTGTGCCAAGGTCTCGGTTGTTGGCGGTGGTATGAGGGAAGTTCCCGGCGTAATGGCCAGTTTTATAGAAGCTCTGACAAAAAATAGAATCGCTATTTTGCAGACCGTAGATTCTCATACTTCGATTTCGGCATTAGTACCTCACAGTGATGTGGAAACTGCCGTTAAATCCCTTCACGAGAAATTTAGTCTATCAAACTAATAAAGGGAGAGTTTTATGAGGAATTTTGGGCGTGTTTTGACCGCAATGGTAACTCCGTTTAACAACGACTACAGCGTTAATTACGGTGAAGCCGCCAAACTGGCGAAATACCTCGTAGAAAATGGATCTGACGGAGTTGTAGTTGCAGGCAGCACCGGTGAATCGGCCACACTCAGTAAAGAGGAAAAATTAAAGCTATTTGAAACTGTGATGGCAGCCATTGGCCATAGTGCAACGGTCATTGCGGGAACAGGTTCGAATGATACCAGGGCTTCTATTGAATTAACTAAGGAAGCCGAAAAAATCGGTATACATGGTGCTATGCTCGTCGGCCCCTATTACAACAAACCTCCGCAAGCCGGATTTTATCAACATTTTGCAGCAATTGCCGAATCTACAGCGTTACCTCTTATTATATATAACGTTCCGGGTCGTACGGGCTCTAATATATTACCGGCGACAGTTGCCCGCTTAGCTGAGATTAAAAATATTGTTGCCGTAAAAGAAGCTAGCGGCAGCATGGAACAAGTTTCTGAAATTATCCGCACAACTCCCAGTGATTTTCTTGTTTATAGCGGCGATGACTCTTTGACTTTACCAATCCTCGGTGTCGGCGGTCACGGTGTTATCAGTGTGGCTGGGCATATCGTAGGCAAACGTATCCAGGACATGATTGCCGCTTTTAACAACGGGGATAAAAATAAAGCGCAAACCTTGCATCTTGAACTTATGCCTTTCTTTAAAATAATTTTTGTTACAACAAATCCGATTCCCATCAAGGAAGCCGTAAATCTTATCGGCATTAGCGCGGGTCCGGTGCGCTTACCGTTAGTTCAAGTCACCGAAAACGAGAGAGACCAACTCAAAATGGTAATGCAGTCGATAGGTGTATAGCTGATTTTTTTGCCGGCAGACAATGCGCTGCCGGTTTTTTTGTATGTGTAGTTAATATTTGCATATAATATTGCCGGAGCAAGCAGCCACTTGTTGTCATAGGCAGGCAAATAGGTTATAATTATTCACAAGTGGGCAGGACGGCCGGTTTTTTATCTTTTTTTTAATGAACGGGCGGTTTGATTTTTTAGTAAATTTTATCTATTTGGAGGTGTAAGTTTTTTTGGCGCGACAACCAAACAAAGTGCAAATAATTCCCTTGGGCGGGATGGGGGAAATTGGTAAGAACATGACGGTAGTACGTTATGGTGACGAAATCTTACTAATTGACTCTGGTTTAATGTTTCCAGAAGATGACATGCTGGGCATTGACCTGGTTATTCCCGATATTACCTATCTATTGGACAATCGTGAGCTGGTCAAGGCCATTGTACTGACACACGGCCACGAAGATCACATAGGTGCGTTGCCGTATGTATTAAAACAGCTTGATGTGCCTGTTTACGGAACGCGGCTAACACTGGGAATTTTAGAGGGGCGTTTGAAGGAAAATGGTGTATCGGTCAATAACCTGAATGCCGTTAAGTCGGGCGATCAGATTCAAATTGGGAATTTTAAAGTTGGCTTTATTCGGGTTAGCCACAGTATTGCTGATGCCGTGGCATTATCAATCAAAACACCGGTCGGTGTAATTGTCCACACCGGCGACTTCAAACTTGACCAAACTCCTGTTGATGGTAAAGTAACCGATTTTCACAGATTTGCCGAATTGGGCGACCAGGGAGTTCTGGTAATGTTAGCCGACAGCACCAATGCGGAGCGTCCTGGTTACACGCAAAGTGAGAAATCTGTCGGCATCACTTTTGATGAGACTTTTCGTACAGCGCGGGAACGTATCATTATTGCCTCTTTCTCGTCCAACGTCCATAGGATCCAGCAGGCGATAGACACTGCATTAAAGTACAGGCGTAAAGTCGCTATTCTTGGCCGCAGCATGGTCAATGTAGTTAACATTGCTTTAGAATTGGGATATCTTAATGTGCCGGAAGGCGTTTTCATCGATGTTGATGAAATTAACAATTATCCGGCATCAGGTATTGTAATATTAACGACAGGCAGTCAGGGAGAACCCATGTCGGCCTTGACCAGGATGGCAATGTCCGATCATAAAAAGGTTGAAATTGTTCCCGGCGACACCGTAATTATTTCGGCCACGCCAATTCCCGGCAATGAGAAACTAGTTTCACGAACGATCGACTATCTGTTCCGGCAAGGAGCGGAGGTTGTATACGAATCTACGTCCGGCATCCATGTTTCCGGCCACGCCAGCCAGGAAGAATTAAAACTGATGCATAACCTGGTACGTCCTAAGTTTTTCATTCCGGTGCACGGTGAATACCGTCATTTGATTAAACACTCCCAATTGGCTCAAGCGCTTGGCATGCCCAAGGAGAATATATTCGTGGCCGAAAACGGGCAAGTGTTAGAGTTTACTGCCGATAAGGGGGCAGTAAATGGCAAAGTTACTTCCGGGAATATTTTAGTGGACGGACTGGGCGTTGGCGATGTAGGCAATATCGTCCTTCGCGACCGCCGTCAGCTGTCCCAGGATGGAATACTAATTGTTGTTGTTACTATGGACAAACAGCGAGGCCAGGTAGCTGCCGGACCGGATATTGTTTCCCGCGGCTTTGTATACGTACGTGAATCCGAGCAACTTATGGAAGATGCTAAAGAGCGGGTAAAGCAAGCCTTGGAAAAATGTGAGCTTAACGGTGTAACAGAATGGGCAGCTATTAAATCCAACGTACGCGATACACTGGGGAAATACCTGTATGAACGTACTCGCCGCCGCCCTATGATTTTACCGATAATAATGGAAGTATAATAATAAAGCCTGGACTTTGCGAAAAGCGGTGGTCCAGGTTTTTATTATTTAATACAGAGCAAACAGTATGAAATCAGCGCCATCGCCAATACTAAGAACAGATTGTAAAGATAAGCTCATTAGCTGGAGGGATATATAATATGATAGTAAATGATAATCCGGTAGTTGCTCCTCCGGGCACTAATCCTGAAGAACCGCAGATTTCCCCGACTCCGGGTGAATCGCCCAAACGAAGCAGGCAAGCGAAAAAGACAGCGGGAACAGTTCAGAATATCCAGGAATTGGGTTCTGCTGAAGTGCCGACAGCTAAAACCAATATTCACGTTATGACCATAATAGGACAAATTGAAGGTCATATGGTGCTGCCTCCTAATAATAAAACTTCCAAGTACGAACATATTATGCCGCAACTGGTGGCTATTGAGCAAAGTCCGGAAATTGAGGGAGTCATGCTGCTGTTAAATACGGTAGGCGGTGATGTGGAAGCAGGCTTGGCCATTGCGGAAATGGTTGCCAGCATGTCCAAACCGTCGGTATCCATTGTACTGGGCGGAGGACATAGTATTGGTGTTCCTATTGCCGTATCAGCGACCTACTCCTTTATTGTTGAAAGTGCCACAATGACAATTCACCCAATCCGGTTGACCGGGCTGGTAATAGGCGCTCAGAGTTCCTTCGATTATTTAGAGAAAATGCAGGATCGTGTAAACCGGTTTGTTACCTGCCATTCAAACATTAGTGATAAAAAGTGGAAAGAGCTCTTATATAAAACAGGTGAGTTATCGCGTGATATCGGTACCTCGGTTGTAGGCAAGGATGCCGTTCGCTACGGGCTTATTGATGAGCTGGGCGGGGTGGCTAAAGCTATGAGCAAACTGCAGGAACTTATTGAAGCCAACAAGGAGACAAAGGGGCTGAAACAGTAATGGTACTGTGGACAATCATGCCTGTCGAAATGATTTTTCAGCAAGAAGCGGAGGAAAGTCAGAATAATTATGAGGAAGTGGAGTATGCCGGCGCCAAAGTTATGGTTGAAAGGATAAACGATAATAAGTGCCGTATAGTCCGCATTATTTCAAGTAACCCCATGGATTACCTGCGTGATGATATCCAGCCGGGTGTATGCCTTACTTACAGACCATTATTATAAGAATTTTATAATAAGCATGGGATTTGATTTGTGAAATCCCATGCTTATTTTTTAGCGGCATAATAACATCAAGGCTAAAGCTTGAAACCTAAGTTTTTCTGTGAAAATAAAGGAATTTTTGCTATTATGTAGAACAAAATACTGTTAGAGGTGGTATGTTTTGCCGAAATGGTTAACCCTTTTAACTCCTGAATTAAGGCATGAATTGCTTGGAATAACATTAGTTACAGGCGGGCTGCTGGCGTTAATCAGCCTTTTGGGCTTAAACGTTGGTCCGCTTGGCTTGTTTACTGCAAAAATGCTGAAATATACGTTTGGCATTGGTGCGGTAGTTGTACCTTTGGTGCTGTTTATTGTTGGACTAAAGTATATCGTTGCGAAGAGTACTATTAGCTATTCGCTTAAGTTTTGGGGCCTGGTAATTTTCTATTTTATTGCCTTAGCTATTTTTCATCATATTAGAATACCGGTTGGTCAAGAAATAATGCCTGACAGTCTGGTTTCAGGCGGGGGCTTTGCCGGAGGTATGCTCCTTTTTTCATTGCGCAAATTATTAGGCGTACATGGTTCGATTATTATACTTTCGGCAATGTTACTTTGCTCCGTATTGCTGAGTACTACCTGGTCTTTGGCCGCCACATTGCTGCAGGCAAAAGAAAAAGCAGTGGAAAGCCTGAGTTCGGCCCGGGAAGCTATTGCTGCATCGGCCGAAAACGTTTTTTCGGAGCATGACGAATCGAAACAATCGCTTTTTTACGATCAGCAGCGCGATGATAAGCCTGAATTTACTGTTCAAACACTTAAAAAAGAATTACCGCCGATTATTGCTAGTAGTGTTAGTAGTGCTAGTGATGTTACTGAGCAGCCGGTGGCAGCGGCTCCGGTTTTTGCCAAAACAGCCGGATCTGACGTAACCACGGCGTACGGATTGCCTCCGGTATCACTGCTGAAAAAACCAAATCGGCCACGCTTAACAAAAATGCCCAAAGAAGTTGCCGATAACGCGCGAATATTGGAGCAAACTCTGGATAGCTTTGGTGTAAGCGCCAAGGTCATTAACACTTGTCAGGGGCCTACCGTTACCCGGTATGAGCTTGAGCCGGCACCCGGAGTAAAAGTAAGCAAGATCGTGAATCTCGCTGATGATTTATCACTAAAATTGGCATCTTCGGGTGTGCGGATTGAAGCTCCTATTCCGGGAAAAGCCGCCATTGGTATAGAAGTACCGAATAAAGAATTATCAGGGGTGGCCCTGCGGGAAGTGCTGGAGGCAGACGAATTTCAACGTTCCTCATCCGGCCTGACCGTAGCTTTGGGCAAAGATATAGCCGGTCAGCCCATTGTCGCCGATCTTGCTAAAATGCCGCATCTATTGGTCGCCGGTGCTACCGGTTCAGGAAAAAGTGTCTGCATTAATACACTTATAACCAGTGTGCTGTTTAAAGCCCGCCCCGATGAGGTAAAACTGGTATTAATTGACCCTAAAATGGTCGAGTTATCCAATTACAATGGCATACCTCATTTACTCACCCCGGTTGTTACAGATGCCAAGAAAGCAGCTTCCGCTTTAAACTGGGCGGTACAGGAGATGGAGCGCAGGTACGAAATATTTGCAACTGCGGGAGTGCGTGATATCAGCCGTTACAATGAGCTTCACCCTGAGGGAAAATTACCGCTCATTTTGATTATCATTGATGAGCTGGCCGACTTGATGATGGTGGCTCCCGTAGATGTTGAAGATGCTATCTGCCGGCTAGCGCAAAAAGCCAGGGCGGCCGGATTGCATCTAGTGCTTGCGACCCAGCGACCGTCAGTTGATGTTATTACCGGTACGATTAAAGCAAATGTGCCTTCCCGTATTTCCTTTGCCGTTTCCTCGCAAGTTGATTCACGGACAATATTGGATATGGCCGGCGCCGAGAAACTCTTAGGCAAAGGGGATATGCTGTTCTATCCAGTCGGTGCCGCAAAACCGCTTAGAGTACAGGGGGCTTTTATTGCGGATGGAGAAGTCGAGGATTTGGTAAATTATATAAAGGAACAGGCAGAGCCGGAATATAATGATGGTATAACTACCGTAGAAACCGGAAATGCCAGTAAAGAGGAACAGCCCCATTTCGAGGATGAGCTTTTGGAAGAGGCTGTGCGTATGGTGCTGGAGACCGGACAGGCCTCTGTATCCATGCTGCAGCGCAAGTTCCGGGTCGGTTACACCCGGGCGGCCAGGCTAATTGACACTATGGAAGAGATGAAAATTGTCGGTCCCAATATGGGCAGCAAAGCGCGAGAAATTATTATGACATCTGAGCAAATTGAATTAAGATATTTTAAGAAATAATCATACAAATGCTTAGGGGAATTTGTGTTAGGGTAAAATAGTAGTGGTGAATAAATTGCATAACATTATTAGAGTAGAAGAAGCAGTACGATTAGAAAAACCCATATTTATAGATATGCGCTCACCGGCGGAGTATGCGGTAGGCCATATTCCCGGGGCTGTAAACATTCCGTTATTTAGTGACACAGAACGCTGCGACGTCGGCACCATTTACAGGCAAATCGGAGTCGAAGAAGCTAAGCAGAAAGGTTTGGCTTATGTTTCGGTAAAATTACCGGATATAGTTGAGCAAGTACGCCAGCTTTATAAATCAGGCAATAAAGTTGTGATTTATTGCTGGCGCGGAGGCATGCGTTCCAAATCGGTAGTTACTGTTCTTGAAATGATGGGTATTTCTTGCTGCCAGCTTTTAGGCGGCTACAAAGCTTACCGGCAGCATGTACTTGACCGACTTAAAGAGTTTGAGGTCAAGCCTGTTATCGTTGTTCTCTGCGGTTCGACAGGAACCGGGAAGACTATGATTTTACAGCAACTGGCCGAGCGTAATATTTCCGTAATTGATTTGGAGCGTCTTGCCAATCATCGCGGATCTGTGTTTGGTCAAATTGGACTGGGTAAACCGGCGACGGCGCAGAATTTCGACGCAGCTTTGTTAGCCGCGCTTGATAACTTAAATTCTCAGACCTACATAGTTGTTGAGTGCGAAAGCAAGCGCATAGGCAATGTGTATTTGCCGGAGTGTTTGTTTAATGCGATGAAACAGGGGAAAAGGATTCTGGTGTCTACTAATATTGAAATGAGAGTGGACAGATTAATCCAAGAATACCTGAATATTTTCAGTAAAAATGACAAAGCCATATTAACCAGTATTGAGTCGCTGCGCAAGCGGCTTGGCAACAAAAAAACAGATAACTTGCTGACAGACTTTAAGGCAGGGAAGGTTCGGGATGTAGTTAAAATCTTGCTCATGGAGTATTATGACCCGATGTATGGTTACGAGAAAGCGGATGTAGCTGAATATGATATTGGGGTCAATGCTGATAACTTGGAACAGGCTACAGAAATAATAACTCAATACTTACAACAGGTGGGGAGGTAGTCGTTTTGCAAACAGTAGGGGAACTTTTGCGCGCTGAGCGGTTAAAGAAAGGACTGTCAATAAAAGATGTCGAGAGTTCTATAAGCATTAGAGCACTGTATCTTAACGCAATTGAAGAAGGTAACTTTGGAATTATCCCCGGTGAAGTATATCTAAAGGGGTTTATACGTAATTATGCTACTTTTTTAGGTCTGGATCCCCAGGCAATACTTGAAATCTATCGTCAGGGTAAAGGGCAGGCGGCGGAAAGTGTTGCCGAACCTGAAAAATCAGAAGCTAAACCTGTTAAACCGTCTCAGTCAGGCGGGGGGTTGCTAAAGTGGACTAGCGGGGCTATTATTTTAGCCGGCATTGTTGCCGGAATCGTCTGGTGGTCAACGGGAAATCAGAAACCAGATGTTGCTCCGCCGCCACCGGCAGCACAGCAACAGCAGACCGGGACCAAACAACCGCCTACACCGCCTGCTGCTCCGAATTCCCCTTCGGCTTCACAAAATCAGTCTGCTGCGCAGTCTAAGCCAGTAGCAAAAGTCACGGTGACAGCCAAGTATAACTCACAGTGCTGGACGCAGATCCTGGCAGACGGCAAGGAAGTATACGAAGGTATCCCTAAAAGCGGCGAGACGCTGACGTGGGAAGCGGCAAACCAATTAACAGCCAAATTCGGTAATGCCGGTGCTGTTGATCTGGTATATAACGGAAATGCAGTGGGGAAAATTGGTGGTAATGGTGATGTTGTCACAAAAACATTTACATTGACAGGAATTACGCAATAGGAATGAGGTAAAACGGCAGGTATGACAAATTTTTTGCCTACGACCAGGGAAGATATGGCTCAGCGAGGCTGGGAGCAACTGGATTTTTTATTTATCAGCGGCGATGCATATGTTGATCATCCAAGCTTTGGGCCGGCGATTATATGTAGATTGCTAGAAAAGTATGGCTACAAAGTCGGGATTATTGCTCAGCCTGATTGGCGTTCAACAAATGATTTTAAACGTTTAGGCAAGCCCAAACTTGGCATACTGGTTTCTGCCGGCAATCTTGATTCAATGCTCAATAAATATACGGCAGCTAAAAAATATCGCAGTACAGATAACTATTCGCCCGGAGGCCAGGCTGGACTTAGGCCGGAACGGGCGACAATTGTTTATTGCAACCGTATCAGAGAAATATGGAAGAAAACTCCGCTGATAATTGGCGGTATTGAAGCCAGTTTAAGAAGGTTTGCACATTACGATTTCTGGTCAGACAGTGTGCGCCGTTCTGTATTAATTGACAGTAGAGCCGATCTGCTAATATATGGAATGGGCGAGAAACAGATAAAAGATGTGGCCTCGCAGTTGGCTGACGGCATTACTATTGATGCCATCCGGGATATTCCGGGCACATGTTACCGCACCGATTCCATTGAACATCTCTGGGATTATATTGAGGTCCCCGGTTATCAGGATATTGTCAAGAGTAAAGCAGATTTTGCCCGAGCTTTTAAAACACAATACTTGGAGCAGGATCCAATTCGTGGCAAAACCATAGTTCAAAGCCATGGTGAACAGTATATCGTTCAGAATCCACCGGCTAAACCCCTGTCCACACTGGAAATGGATGAGATATACGATTTACCGTACCAGCGCACGTATCATCCCTGTTATGCTTCCAGCGGGGGGATTCCCGCAATTCAGGAAGTCAAGTTCAGCATCGTCAGCCATCGCGGCTGCTATGGAAGTTGTTCCTTTTGTGCCTTGTATGCCCATCAGGGCAGAATCATTCAGAGCCGCAGCCAGGAATCGATAGTGCATGAGGCGCAAACAATTGTGAAGCTGCCGGATTTTAAAGGATATATACACGATGTGGGCGGACCAACAGCTAACTTCCGTCAGCCAGCCTGTCAATACCAGGCAGACAGAGGAACCTGCCGGGGAAAGCAGTGTTTATTTCCTAATGCGTGTAAAAGCTTAAATACCAATCATACAGAGTATTTGGAACTACTGAGAGCAATCCGAAAAATTCCGGGTATAAAAAAAGTTTTCGTCCGGTCCGGACTTAGGTATGATTACCTGCTTGCAGCTGATGATAATGAGTTTTTGCGTGAATTATGCGAGCATCATATCAGCGGGCAGTTAAAGGTTGCACCGGAGCATATTTCTCCCAAAGTGACGCAACTGATGGGGAAGGCTGATAAAACAACCTATTTAAGATTCAAAAAGGCCTACGAAGAAATGAATAAGAAGCTAGGCAAAGAGCAGTATCTGGTGCCGTACTTTATGTCCAGCCATCCGGGGGCCGGACTCAAGGAAGCAATTGAACTGGCGGAGTTCTTACGCGATACGGGTTATCATCCTGAACAGGTGCAAGACTTTATTCCAACTCCGGGGAGTTTGTCGACCTGTATGTATTATACCGGGATAAATCCGCTTACCGGTGAAAAAGTATATGTCGCCAGAGATTTCCATGACAAAAGACTGCAACGGGCGCTCCTGCAATATCGTAATCCTAAAAATTACGACCTGGTATACGAAGCGCTAACCAAAGCCGGGCGGGAAGATTTAATCGGTTATGCGCCTAAGTGTTTAATCAGGCCGCCAAGAAATCAACAGTCTGCTTCTAGTCCCCGTCAAGATAAGCAAGGCAAGACCAGACGCTTAACTCCCTCCAGACACAAGCCGGCAAAAGTAAAAAAGCAGACTAGATGAGCTCTAGTCTGCTTTCGTTATAAGACCAAATGCGCGGCGGCAATCGTCTGATAGAAGGTAGATAGCTATTAATCCATGGGGCACAATTGTCATCAGGCCCATAGTCATGTTATAGCTAAACATGATTATAAAACCTAAAACTACAAATAATATGGAAATAACTAACTCGAAAAGACGAGCCCAGCGTTTAAGTTTTAGTAAGCCAAGCGCCGGGACGGTGTAAAGAAGGAAGGCGGCAAAGGCATAAAAGGCAGCCGGTATATTGTTATGTACAAGTCCGTCATAAACACCGAATGCATTGCCAAGCGCAATTAACAGTAAAAAAATTACGACAAACATTAGCCGTAAAGTTAAGTCCGGATGGATAAAAGACCTCCAGGAAGGTTTTTCTGCCACAGGAACAACTCCTTTCATATTTATTTTATCATAATAGACTGCTTTTTTAAACAAGTTACTTTAATGACGCAGTAGGCTGCCCTTTTTTTAAATAAAAGAATTTGGGACTTGCATAAAGAAGAAATAAAAGGTATAGTATATATGTTTGCCTTACCTGAATTTTACTTTACTACAAGCTAAACGGAGGTAACTCATGAGACGTTATCTGCCATTGCTATTAATTTCCTTCTTTTTGTTGATCGTCACAGTCATGGGGACCAGCTACCTGGCAGGATATGCCGGCAAAGACAGTAAAAATAACGTAACTGCAATTAACGTTTATACAACGTTGCCTGTTGAGCAGGTGGCTGTATTAGCGCAGGAATATGAGCGGATTACGAAGGTCCGGGTTAATGTTACGCCTCTTACCGAGAAAGAGTTATATAACAGAATGTTAGACAGCTCTTCCGGCCAACAGGCTGATATTATTCTTGCCAACCGCAAGACTCTGAAGCTGGCTCGCACCAGTGCTCTGCTTGTACCTTACCAGTCGGAGTATACTGATATAATACCAAGCAAATTTCAGGATACTGACGGGTATTGGGTTGGTGTATGGTATGATCCTATCGTTTTCGCGGCTAATAAGGATTATTTACGAACAACGTCGAAAAAAATTTTGAAATGGTCGGATTTATCCTCAAATCCCAAAATGCGTGTAGGTATGACAGACTTCCTCGCCGCCGATGCCGCTGCTAACCTGTTATATACCTTGGTAGCTGCCAATGGGGAAGACGTTACGCTGAACTATTTCAAAACACTTCATCAGCAGATAGTGCAGTATGCCAAATTTCTGGCAACACCTGCGCGCATGGCCAGTATGGGTGAAGTGGATGTTGCTATTGCTGTGCATAGCGAAACGATGCGTTATGTAAAAGATGGCTTTCCGGTTCAGATTATTTACCCTGAAGACGGTACCTCTTATTTACTGACCGGAGCAGGTTTGGTCAGAGGGGCCGCTCATGCCGACGAAGCCAAGCAGTTTATTGATTGGCTGACGCAGGATACCGTCCAAACCGTCTTGGCTCAGAATAAATTCTACTTTCTGCCGACAAATCCGGAAACAAAAACATACCAGGAATATGCTGCAAAGAATCTTAAGTTACTTGACCATCATGATATGTATTCATTAGAGCAACAACGAAGAATACTTGATAAATGGGTACAAGCCCGCTTGGGAATAAATTAGGAGGAACCCATTCATGCTTAAAGCAGGATTTGTTAGTCTAGGATGCGCCAAAAATCTTGTGGACACTGAAGTTATGTTAGGAATTCTGGCTGATAACAATATAACGATTACAGATGATCCTCATATTGCCGATATATTGATAGTCAATACTTGCGGTTTTATAGAATCGGCCAAGGAAGAGTCCATTTCGACAATTATTCAAATGTCTGATTTTAAGAAAGACGGACAATGCCGTGGCGTTATTGTCGCCGGTTGCCTGGGGCAGCGTTATCAGCAGGAATTATTGGATGAGCTGCCTGAAGTCTCGGCGATCGTCGGGACCGGCGCATGGCACCGCATTATGGAAGCTGTTCAGGCTGTACTCCATGGAGAGCGTGTCTTGCTGATTGGGGAAACAGATACAATTTATGACGAAAATATGTCGCGGATTACGACAACACCGACCTATAGCGCCTATGTCAAAATTGCCGAGGGTTGCAGCAATTGTTGCTCATACTGTGTAATTCCTTTAGTACGCGGTAAGTACCGGAGCCGTTCGATTGAATCGGTTGTAAATGAAGTAAAGAATCTTGCAGCGCGGGGCGTAAAAGAGATAAACCTTATCGCCCAAGATACCACCAGCTATGGACGCGATCGCCACGGCGTGCCGCAGCTAACCGCATTGCTGAAAGAACTGGTTAAAATTGAAGGGATTGTCTGGATCCGCTTGCTATACTGTTATCCAAAGTTTTTTAGCGATGAACTTATAGACCTAATTGCGCGCGAACCGAAAATTTGTAAATATATTGATCTGCCATTGCAACATGCAGATGATGAAATCCTGGCGGCTATGAACCGCGCTGATACGAGAGCGGACATTGAGCTTTTACTGCAAAAAATTCGCTCACGTATTCCCGGTGTGGTTTTGCGTACTTCCTTTATTGTCGGGTTTCCTGGCGAGGCGGAAAGGCATTTTGCAGTATTAAAGCAATTTTTGCTTGAGCAAAAATTTGAGCGGGTAGGCGTATTTACTTATTCACAGGAAGAGGATACCCCGGCCGGTATTTTAGAACAGCAGGTGTCTGATGAGATTAAACAAGAACGCTATCATGAGCTTATGACTTTGCAATGCCGGGTTTCTGAAGATATTAACCGTGACATGGAAGGGAAATTGCTTACCGTGTTAATTGAAGGGTATAACAGCGAACAACCCGAAGTTGCTTTTGGCCGTTCCTACCGGGAAGCTCCTGATGTTGACGGCCGTATCTTTGTTGAAAACGCTACCGGTCTTGTGCCTGGAGATTTGATCTCTGCAGAAGTCGTTCAGGGATTTACTTATGATTTATTGGCTGAGAAGAAGCTAGACTAGCTGCATAATAATATAATGCAAGCTTAAAATAGTAGAGATGCCAAGCTCTGCTATTTTTTGTACTGAAGAAAGCAGTAATTTTTTAGTATAAGAGCAACATTGGCTGTAAGCCTTTGCCAAAGACTCGGCGCGAGCCGTGTTTTCTTTATTCTGCTAGAAGGTGCCTGGATAACGGCAACATCAGCTTGTGCTTTCGCCACAGGCCCGATGCAGGCTGCACTATATCCGACGACTAACCTTCAGATGGGGTTAAAACCCAAAATCCCGCCTGAAGCTAAATCTACTTTATTAATTTTATGTAATAAAGATAATTTCTACAGAAAAATATGTATCAGCAAAAAGGATTACAATTTTATAAAGCGAATGCAATAGTGTTAGGAGGGAATGAGATGATTGTTGAGTTAGTAAGTACCGGCACAGAATTACTATTAGGACAGATAGTAAATACCAACGCGCCTTATTTAGCCGCCCGTTTGAACGAGCTCGGTTTCAGTGTTTTATATCAGACAACTGTCGGCGATAATCGGGATAGAATGAAAAGCGTTTTACAATCAGCCATAGAACGGGCAGATATTGTTATAACAAGCGGGGGATTAGGACCGACTCAGGGAGATATCACTAAAGAAGTGACCGCCTCGCTGTTTAATAAATCAATGTACTTGCATGAAGAAAGTGTCCGGCGGATAAAACGGTTTTTTGACGAACGCCGGCTATGTATGACCGATAATAATTTGAGGCAGGCCATGATGCCTGAAGGGGCTCTGATTGTTGAGAACACTTGCGGTACTGCACCGGGCGTTATTACTGAAGATCAAGCATCCGGAAAAATTATAATAAACCTGCCTGGTCCGCCGCATGAGCTGGCCGCTATGACGGAAACTTCAATTGTACCTTATTTGCAAGAGAAGTTTGGGATACAGGGGGCGATTGTTTCAAAGGTTCTTCGGACATATGGCTTAGGAGAATCTGCTTTAGAAGAGCGGATCAAGGAGTATATATTATCTCAGTCTAATCCAACATTAGCCCTGTTGGCCAAAAACGGTGAGATACATGTACGCATTACCTCAAGAGCGGCTGATGAAGAGCAGGCATTACAACTGATTCATGACCTCGAAAGTCAGATCCGGCCGCTATTACAGGAATACATCTTTGGGACCGGTGAAGAGACATTGGAAGCATCGGCTGGCGCATTGCTGCTAAACCGGAACTTTTCTATTGCGTTAGCGGAATCATGCACCGGCGGGCTTGTTTCCAGCCGTATTACTGATATTCCGGGCAGTTCCCGCTATTTAACGGGCTCCATCGTATGCTACAGTAACACTGTGAAAATTGACCAAGTGGGTGTTGCCGCTGAGACCATTGCCGACAAAGGCGCTGTTAGTCCCGAGACGGCTAAAGAGATGGCTTTAGGGATAAAAAATAAATTTCAGTCCGATATTGGCCTTGGTATTACCGGGATCGCCGGCCCGGACGGCGCTACTCCTGACAAGCCTGTGGGGCTTGTCTACATTGCTGTCGCCGGCCCCGGTGGGGTTGTGTGCCATGAGCATTACTTTAACGGGACACGCACAAATATAAAACATCGTACGGCGTTAGCCGCGCTTAATCATTTGAGGCACTATTTAACTGGTATTTAAGGAGGTTGTTATATTGAAAGACACAATAACTACATTTGGTGATATCGCATTAAGTAAAAAAACGGCAGCAGCTATTACGGAGATGGGTTTTGAAGAACCGTCGCCGATTCAAAGTCAAACTATACCGCTGGTATTAGCCGGAAATGATGTTTTGGGACAGGCGCAGACGGGTACCGGTAAAACCGCAGCATTCGGGATACCTATCATGGAACGTATAACCGAAACAAGGCAGATTCAGGCGTTGGTTTTAACGCCTACCCGGGAGCTGGCTATTCAGGTATCGGAAGAACTGGCGAAAATAGGTAGATTTAAGCGTATTAAAACATTGCCTATTTATGGCGGACAGGCAATTGAACGGCAAATCAGGACACTTAAATCAGGTGTGCAGGTAGTTGTGGGAACACCGGGGCGGCTGCTTGACCATATTCGGCGGAAGACCATTAAGCTTGATCATGTTAAAATCCTTGTTTTAGATGAGGCCGATGAAATGCTTGATATGGGATTTGTTGATGACATTGAAAGCATTCTGCAGCATGTTCCAACCGAACGTCAGACCTTATTGTTCTCGGCTACAATGCCGTCGGAAATAATGGCCTTGGCTGATAAATACATGCGGGACAGGGTAACTGTAACCATTAGCAAAGAGCAGCTTACAGTACCCCTGATTGATCAGATTTATTACGAAACACGCGATAAACTGGACGGCTTGTGCCGGGTGCTTGACTCAGAGACGGTGGGACGGGTAATTATCTTCTGCCGTACTAAAAAGGGCGTTGACGATCTGGTGGCATCTTTATCGGCACGCGGTTACATTTCGGATGGTTTGCATGGCGACTTGAGCCAGGCTCAGCGTGACCGGGTTATGAAAAAGTTCCGGGATGGGAAACTGGATATACTCATTGCAACTGATGTCGCCGCCAGAGGGTTGGATATTGAGCAAATAACGCATGTTATTAATTATGATATACCGCAAGACCCTGAATCGTACGTTCACCGGATTGGTCGTACAGGCCGCGCCGGGAAAAAGGGCGTAGCTATAACCTTCATCCAACCGCGTGAGTATCGGCAGCTAAAGATTATTGAGAAAGAAATCAAGACGCGGATACTAAGACGGCAACTGCCGTCACCGGCAGATATTCTTGAACGTCAGACAGAGGTTATTAAGAACCAGCTTACGCAGACCATTAACCGGGGCGGCTTCGATGCGTACAGCAGTATTGTCGCAGATCTGGCGACTGATTATGATCCGATTGATCTTGCAGCAGCCGCACTTAAGCTTTTCCAGGAAGGATACAAGGAACAAGCCGTTATTGAAAAAAATCAATTCGGCAATACCGGCGCCGAACCAGGGATGGTAAGGCTATTTATTAATGCCGGACGTGCCCAAAGGATTCAACCTCAGGACATTGTCCGTACAATTGCTGAAGAGGCTGATATTGAAGGCAGCATTATTGGCGTAATAAATATTTATGACAAATTTACTTTTGTTGAAGTTCCCGAAACAGTAGCCGAACGGGTATTGTCGGTTATGAACAAAAATACGATTAAGGGGTACCGGATTAACATTGAGCCTGCCAAAGGACGCTAATCATCAGGGTATCTATGAACCTTAACCGCTGAGCTTTTTATTGACAAAACGAACAAATGTTTGTATACTGGTGCTAAAGGTTACCGGGGGAGGTTTACATTAGCGTGGATAAAACAAAAGACTTTGAGAAGAACCGGGAAATGGATAAATTTAAAGCACTCGAAAATGCTATGCGTCAAATAGAAAAAGATTTTGGCAAAGGCGCCATTATGAAACTTGGTGAGGCTGCCGCCAAAATGAATATTGAGGTCATTCCTACTGGCTCTTTACCGCTGGATATTGCATTGGGAGTCGGTGGTGTTCCTCGTGGCCGGGTTGTAGAAATATTTGGGCCGGAATCTTCCGGTAAAACAACTGTTGCGTTGCACATTATTGCCCAGGCGCAAAAATTGGACGGAATTGCGGCTTTTATTGATGCAGAGCACGCCCTGGACCCGGTTTATGCTAAAAAACTTGGTGTTGATATTGAAAATCTGCTAATTTCCCAGCCTGATAACGGTGAACAGGCTCTGGAAATTGCAGAGGCTTTAGTTCGCAGCGCCGCTATTGACGTTATCGTCATTGACTCGGTAGCAGCCCTTGTTCCCAAAAATGAAATTGAGGGAGATATGGGAGATTCTCATGTCGGTCTGCATGCCCGGTTAATGTCTCAGGCGTTACGTAAACTTACCGGTATCATTAGCAAATCCCGTACTACGGCTATTTTTATTAACCAGATTCGTGAAAAAGTCGGTGTTATGTTTGGCAATCCGGAGACAACAACCGGTGGGCGGGCTTTGAAGTTTTATTCGTCAATCCGTATGGATGTTCGTAAAGCCGAGAGTTTAAAGCAAGGCAATGATGTTGTTGGCAGCCGTACCAAAGTTAAGGTTGTTAAAAACAAGGTAGCTCCGCCGTTTAAGCAAGCCGAATTTGATATCATGTACGGCGAGGGTATTTCCCGTGAGGGAAGTCTTATCGATATCGGTGTTTCTCTGGATATTATCAATAAAAGCGGCGCATGGTTTGGTTATAATGGACAACGTTTAGGACAAGGCCGGGAAAATGTCAAAGAATTTTTGAAGGAAAACAAAAATGTAGCTGACGAAATTGATAAAAAAATTCGTGAGACATTGCTTGCCGGTAATGCCAAACTGGATAATGCCCTGAGCGAAGACAGTGAAGCATTTGCCGGCGAAGAAAATGACGAGATGTTTGAAGCCTGATGAGTAAGGATGTATCTGCGGTTGCCGTTAAGCTGTTAAGTATTAGAGCATATAGCCAGCATGAACTCCAGCAAAAGCTTCTGCAGCAAGGCTATGACGCATCGGCAATCCAGCATGCTATTGAATATGTTACTGAGCGCGGTTATCTCAATGATGCCGCGCTTTGTGATATGCTATTATGCAATTATGCCGAGACAAAAAAGTACAGTTTGCGGGAGACGTATATAAGGTTAAGACGCAAAGGCTTGTCAGCCGCACTGGTTGCTGACAAACTGGCAGGATACGATGGCACCCACGAATATCAGGCAGCTATTAAACTGGCGAAAAAGTACTGGAATAGTGAGGAGAGTCAAATATTGCCGAAAATAGCGCGCCGGTTAGCCGCCAAAGGATTCAAAGCAAGCACTGTGAATAAAGTTTTAGAGCAGCTAAGGGACATGCTGCCTTGACACTCATTTGAAAAACAATTACAATAAAATTATCCAATCGTGAAACCAGGTAATTTGTTTTAGGTAAACTTTTAGGAGAGCTTGCATGCTGACACAAAGCACCTGATAAGCTACTTTTAAAAGCCGAGTTAAGCTCGGCTTTACCCTTAATATAGTTTAAATTTAAAGGAGGTGGAACTTATTGTAGAAATTGTTATTACCGCAATTTTAGTCGGACTGTTGAGTGCTGGCATCGGTTACTGGGTACGTAAAAATATCGCCGAGGCCAAAATTGCTTCTGCAGAAACTGCGGCCAGGAAAATACTGGAGGATGCCGAGAAGGTTGGCGAGTCCAAGAAGAAAGAAGCACTGGTTGAAGCGAAAGAAGAAATTCATAAGCTTAGAAGTGAACTTGAACGGGAAATTAAGGAACGTAGGTCTGAACTTCAGCGTTTGGAACGACGTTTAGTACAAAAAGAAGAAAATCTTGACAGGAAAATTGATTCTCTCGAGAAGAAAGAAGAGATTATCAGCCGTAAAGAAGCTGAGCTAGATAAAAGTCAAGAAAAAATCAATGAACTTTATGTCAAGCAAGTAACCGAACTGGAAAGGTTGTCCGGATTGACATCAGAGGATGCCCGTAGCTTGCTGCTTGCCAATGTTGAAGAAGAAATCAAACATGAAACAGCAATGCTGATCAAGGAACTCGAACAACAGGCTAAAGAAGAAGCGGAAAAGAAGGCCAAAGAAATTATATCATTAGCAATTCAACGCTGTGCTGCAGATCATGTTGCTGAAACAACCGTGTCGGTTGTTGCTTTGCCTAATGATGAGATGAAAGGGCGGATTATTGGCCGTGAGGGCCGTAATATCCGGACTCTTGAGACGCTTACAGGTATTGATTTAATTATTGATGATACCCCTGAAGCGGTTATTTTATCGGGTTTTGATCCTGTTCGGCGAGAAGTTGCCAGAATTGCCTTGGAGAAACTTATCGTCGACGGCCGTATTCATCCGGCTCGTATTGAAGAAATGGTTGAAAAGGCGCAAAAAGAAGTTGAACAGAAAATTAAGGAAGCAGGCGAACAGGCTACTTTTGAAACAGGAGTTCATGGTCTGCATCCAGAACTGATAAAACTTCTGGGACGATTAAAATTCCGTACCAGCTATGGTCAAAATGTGCTTAAGCATTCTATTGAAGTATCACACTTAGCCGGAGTCATGGCGACTGAACTGGGAGTAGACGTAATGTTAGCCAAGCGAGCTGGTTTGCTCCATGATATTGGTAAGGCTGTTGATCATGAAGTCGAAGGTCCGCACGTTACCATTGGGGCAGATTTAGCTAAGAAATATCGTGAGGCAGCAGAAGTAATTAATGCGATTGCTGCGCATCACGGCGATGAGGAACCAAAAACTATCCAGGCTGTACTTGTCGCAGCCGCTGATGCTGTTTCTGCCGCTCGTCCAGGAGCTCGCAGAGAAACATTAGAAAGCTATTTGAAGCGATTAACACGATTGGAAGAAATCGCTGAATCATTTGATGGCGTAGAAAAGTCTTTTGCAATTCAAGCTGGCCGCGAAATTCGTATTATGGTCAAGCCGGATAAGATTGATGATTTAACGGCTGTGCGTTTGGTGCGGGATATTGTGAAGAAGATTGAAAGCGAACTTGAATATCCTGGCCAAATAAAAGTAACGGTTATTCGTGAAACACGTGCAGTAGATTACGCCAAGTAAAAACGCATAATGCAATCTAAAACGGTTTTACCTATGGTAAAACCGTTTTTTAGCTTTTTTACCAAGAATATAAAAGCAGGATTTAAATATCTTCTAGAGAATACTTAATTCAGAAACTTAACTGTATCAGTGAATATTATTTTATCAATTTTTGGACGGTGAATTTATATGCCTGAGCTTTGCCCAAATGATCAACAAGTTTCTGATGGAGCTAATCTGCTTATATCTATGTTGGTCCGGTATCCGGAGATAGGAACGATAAACTTCAATCCTGAGGCAAATTCTCTAAAACTTACGTTTATGATTTCAGGGATTCCCTCAGCTAGTGACTATAAAACAATTAAGCAATTAATTATTAATAGTGTTGCAGCCTACCACATGCTGGAGGGTACGCCGGCTACTGCCACAGACGTTGACTTAAGTTCGTATGAGCAAGTAGCCATGTTGACTGTTTCGCGGGATGTGCATACCATGTCGCGCGGCGAAATTGATTTAACTATAAAACTCTTAAGAGACCGTTTTGCCGATCGATTGATTGCTGATCATAATGACTCTATGCTGGAAGAAGACCTCCTTTTCCAAGAAGAAGTAATCGAAAATATGCTGGAAAACATGCGCAGCCAATATAATGATCATCATAGTCTTATTGGTATTCGTGAAGATGGGCGTGTCTTTGTTTTTAACAAATAATTAGATAATATGTATTTGTTGTAATTATTAGATTTTTTTGAGCGCGGAAACAGGAATTTTTTCCCGTACAACGAATATACCTAATATATAGGACTAATAACGTTTTTTTTATCAAAGGAGGGCACATAAAAACATGGATGTCTTGAAAGTATCAGCAAAATCCAATCCTAATTCTGTAGCAGGAGCCTTGGCTGGAGTGCTAAGAGAGCGTGGCGGTGCTGAAATTCAGGCGATTGGTGCAGGAGCACTTAACCAGGCTGTAAAAGCAGTAGCGATTGCGAGAGGATTTGTAGCGCCACACGGTGTAGATTTAATCTGCATCCCCGCTTTTACAGATATTCTTATTGATGGTGAAGAGAGAACCGCTATCAAATTAATCGTCGAGCCTCGCTAACTATAGATCATACTTGAACCTGTTCATGGCGAACAGGTTTTAGTGTTTTTGTAAGTCATTTTAGGCATAATATTGTATTATCAAATAATTGCTGAGGAGTGGGAAAATGAATATAGAAGTAATTCATGGTTCTGTAACAGAGGTCTTAGGCGACACCCTGATCATTAATTTATTTGAAGACGTTATTGTTCCGGGCGGAGCAACCGGTGAGGTAAATAAGGCTCTTAACGCTCATTTGAGCGAAATTATCCGTGATATGCCGGGATGCGGCAAGTACGGAGAAACGAACATTATACATACTTTCGGCGCTATTGGCGCTAAACGTGTCATCTTGCTTGGTTTGGGAAAAAGAAGTGAGTTCTCGCTTGATAAAGCTCGTGCCCTGACAGCTATCGCCATGCGCCTGGCCAGAAAAATACACTCTAAGACAGTGGCGACTATTGCCCATGGGGCCGGTAATGGCGGATTGGATGACAAGCAAGCAGCCCAGGCTGTTGCTGAAGGCGCAGTTATGGGACTGTACCGGTTTCAATATTATAAAACAAACACGGAGAATATCACCACGATTGACAATCTTATTATCATTGAAAATGAAGAAGCAAAGATCGAAGCATTTACTGAAGGAGCACGGCTGGGAAAAATTATCGCCGATAGTGTAAATTATGCCCGTGATTTGGTCAATCACCCGGCTCAATATATGACTCCGGCAAAAATGGCCTGGCATGCAGGCGAAATAGCCAGGCAATATAATCTGGAATTAAATGTGCTGGAAAAAGAGGATATGATAAACAACGGAATGGGTGCCTTACTGGCTGTGGCCCAGGGAAGTACCATGCCACCTAAACTTATTGTCCTGAAATATCAGGGGGAGCCTGCCAGTAAGGATTTTGTTGCTTATGTCGGCAAAGGAATTACTTTTGACAGTGGCGGAATATCACTAAAACCCAGTCAGAATATGGACGAAATGAAAGGGGATATGGCAGGTGGCGCCGCTGTAATCGGGGCTATGATGGCCATAGCTCAGCTAAAGCCCAAAATTAATATATATGCCATCGTGCCTTGCACTGAAAATATGCCGTCAGGCAGCGCCTTTCGGCCAGGCGATATAATTACGTCCATGAACGGCAAAACCATTGAGGTATTAAGTACAGATGCCGAGGGGCGGTTAATTTTGGCCGATGCTATTACCTATGCGAAAAAACTTGGCGCTACCCGGCTTATTGATATCGCAACCTTAACCGGAGCCTGTGTAGTCGGCCTTGGGAGTATTTATTCAGGAGTTATCAGTAATAATAGCGAATGGTCAAAGACGGTCATTGCGGCTGCTCAACAAGCTGGTGAGAAGATGTGGGAACTTCCGAATGACGACGAGTATTTTGCTCAGATCAAGAGTTCAGTGGCCGACTTGAAAAATAGTGGCGGCCGGCCAGGCGGCGCCATTACTGCCGGCTTATTTATCGGTCAGTTTGCCGAGAAGACTCCCTGGGTGCATATTGATATCGCGGGTACATCAGATGCGGATAAAGACAAGGGGTATACCCTTAAAGGCGGCACTGGTGCCGGTGTGCGGACTTTGATACAACTGGCCGATAACGCTGGTATGTTATGATAGCCGATCTTCATATCCACTCTACCGCGTCTGACGGACGCTTAGCGCCGCAGGAAATTATCAGTCAGGCAGAGCAGGCTGGCCTAAGCTATATCGCTATTACAGATCACGATACCGTTAATGCGCATCTGGAGCTAAGGGCAGCAGGTTTGGACAGTGCCGCATCCAAAATGACACTCATCCCCGGAATAGAATTTAGCACCGATTTACCAAAGCATGAGGTTCATATTTTGGGCTATTTTATAGATATTGATAGTCGCAAATTGCGGGATCAGCTAGAAGTTATCGCTAATGACCGGCTGCGCCGGTCAAAGTTAATGGTCGAAAAACTTAACAAATTAGGCTATGCAATTGAGTATAGCCGTGTTCTGGCAATAGCCGGGCCTGCCAAATCCGTAGGCAGGCCCCATGTGGCGAAAGCTCTTTTAGAAAAAAAGTATTTTGCAACAATCGGCGAAGTCTTTGAACAAGTTTTGTCCAAGAACGGTCCGGCATATGTTCCGCACTATAAATTGGCGCCTGAACAAGTAATCAAAATTATAACACAGGCAGGCGGTGCAGCAATACTGGCTCATCCAGGCTTGATCGGTGATGACAGACTGGTTCTGGAATTAATTACAGCAGGTATACAAGGTTTGGAGGTTTATCATCCGGAGCATGATCAGGGAATGACAAATAAATACTTAACAATCGCGCAAAAATATAATTTGAAGATAACCGGCGGGTCCGACTTTCATGCTATTCCCGGGCGATATCCCGAGAAACTCGGTATTTTTACGATTTCAGCCAGAATGGCTGAATCTTTGTCAAAGTAATACTTTTACTTGACAACACCTGCAAAGGTGTTTATTTTTATATTAGCAGAAAGTACATTTTCTATGATTTTTACTCAGGAGGCTGGCCTATGGACACCATCGCTCTGGTAGGTCCAAGTGGAACAGGCAAAAGCCATCGCGCGTTAATCGTGGCGCACGAATACGACGTTGATACAATTATTGACGATGGGCTGTTAATTAAAGATAGCAAGATTATTGCTGGTTATTCGGCAAAGAAAGAGCCCAGCAAAATTAAAGCTGTCAAACGTGCCATATTCATGGAACCTGACCATGCTACTGAAGTTAGAGAGGCAATTCAAAGAGTTAAACCTGCACGTATTCTTGTGCTAGGCACCTCAAAAAACATGGTGGAAAAAATAGTAGATGCCTTGCAAATACCGCCTATCAGCAAAACAATTCGCATTGAGGATATTGCTTCCCGGGCTGAAATTGCAAAAGCGAGAGAAAGCAGATTAAAGGAAGGAAAACATATTATTCCGGTACCTACTATTGAACTCAAGCCACATTTTTCCGGGTATCTGATTGATCCGCTGGATATCTTTTTCAAGAAACCCCGTTCTAAGCAACGGCGTAAACTTGGTGAGAAATCGATTGTCCGGCCTACATTTAGTTACTACGGAAAGCTACTCATCTCGGATGCTGCCATTGCAGCCATTGTCGATTATGTTGCCACCAGTGATGATACTATTACCAAGACCGGTCAAATTACTATTAAAAATTCACATGACAGGGAGAAAGGAATTTCAATTTCATTTGATGTGACAATCAAATACGGGCAGTCTATTTGGAATGTAGTTCATGACGCGCAACTACGGGTTAAACAGGTTGTTGAGTATATGACAGGTATGATAGTCAGGGAAGTAAATGTTGCAGTGAAACGTTTAAGCATTGAATAATCTAACATAAGGGCGGGGAAATTGTGGATATAAAGCAAGGAAAACGTATTTTATTTTCAGGTTATGCGAAATTGCCAACAGGGATCACGGCTAGTGAAATCTATAAAGTGATTGGTGTAGTGCTGGTCATCGATGAAGAATCCGGCAATATACTGGAAGCCGATTGTACCTTGGCGACTGCAGTAGCTCGCAATCATGTGTCAGAAATGCTAGTAGGCAGGTCAATCACAAATCCGGAGAACCTGGTTAGAATTATAGATAAGACATATCAAGGCAGCGCTAAGAAAGCAGTTATTACGGCTATTCGCATAATATATGACAAGTATCGTAGTTATAAGGAAGGATTGACTCCGAGCGCGATTGATTAATGAGGGGTTTGCTATGACTGAACGGGTTAAGTTTTCCGGCGCAGGCTTTCTGGTTGGTATTCTCAGTGGGTTACTTGGCGTTGGCGGTGGTGTTTTTCTTGTGCCAATTATGGTAAGTTACTTTTCAATCAGTCAGCATGTTGCGCAAGCTACTTCTATGGCAATTGTTGTACCTACGGCCATTGTTAGCAGTGCGGTATACGGTTTTCATGGCAATATCGAGATTGGTTTGTCTTTAAATCTTGTTTTAGGCAGCATTTGTGGAGCCAGTATTGGGGCCCGGTTAATGAAAAGAATTCCCCCGGTCAGGTTGCAGCAGTTATTTGGCCTGTTGCTTTTGGTTGTGGGGTTAAGGATGATAATAACATGAGTACCATCCTGGTGATTTTTGTTATGGGCTTAAGTGTGGGGGTATTAAGCGGCTTGCTGGGTATTGGCGGCGGCGTCGTGCTGGTACCCATGATGGTATTTTTGTTAGGCATCGCTCAACACACTGCACAAGGAATATCCATGCTGGTAATAATACCGACTGCAATTGTTAGTGTCTGGCAGTTCTACAGCGATAAGCTGATAAATTATCAGGCCGCTGTTTATATAGCCGCCGGCGCTGTTGCCGGAGCCTTAATCAGCGCAAATTTTGTCCAAGATGTGCCTGCTGACTTACTTAAACGAATCTTTGGCATTTTTGTAGTGTATTCAGGTGTCAAGATGATTTTGGGAACGCGCAAGAAAGAGTAAAGAAACCCTGGTGGCAAGGGTTTCTTTTTTATCCTGATAGAAAGTATAACTTTCGCCTGGATAAGGGCAACATCGGCTTCCGCTTTCGCCAAAGGCTCGGCTGAGGCCGTGTTTTCTTTATGGATAAGGTATGTGTGATTTGTACTAGTTCTTTATTTAAGCTATAATAATTGGCAGATACACTCTTTGTTTATTGGAGCTGATACATAGAATGGAATCAAGTATGATGCAAAAAGGGCAGAAACTCTTTCATACAATTACTTTTGGGTGCCAGATGAATCTTAATGACTCAGAGCGTCTTGCCGGTCAATTGCGAACGATTGATTATGAGGCAACGGACGATATTGAGCAAGCTGATTTAATATTAATAAATACCTGTTGCGTCCGGGAAAGCGCTGAAAAAAAAATTTATGGCCGCATTGGGGAAATGAAAAGACTTAAGCAGGTTAACCCTAATTTAATTATTGGGGTTGTAGGCTGCATGGCCCAAAAGGATAAAGACAAAATACTGAAAAAGTATCCGCACGTTAATTTGGTTATGGGTACTCATAATATTCATCAACTTGTTGAATTGCTGGGCAAAATTGAAGAGGACCGCGAGCCTGTATTGGCTGTATGGGATCAGGCAGAACGTTTGGCTCCTGATGTTCCCACGGTCCGTAAAGGACAAATATCGGCCTGGGTGCCGATTATGTACGGCTGCAACAATTTTTGCACCTATTGTATTGTCCCCTACGTCAGAGGGCGTGAGCGAAGCCGGCCGCTTGACAGTATAATTGCAGAAATCCGGCAGTTAGGCAGTGACGGTTTCAAAGAAATTACCCTGCTTGGCCAGAATGTCAATTCTTACGGCAAGGACAGTGATGAAGGTGTTGATTTTGCCGACTTGTTGCTGGCCGTCGATGCGATTGACTCAATTGCCCGTATCCGTTACATGACTTCCCATCCACGGGACATGAATGATAAAATAATTAATATTATCAAAAACAGTAAAAAAATTTGTGAACACTTTCATCTGCCTGTTCAGGCCGGAAGTGATACAATTCTTGCACGTATGAACCGGGGGTATACTACAGACTATTACCGTCAGCTTGTAAGTAAAATTCGGGAGGCTGTTCCCGGGGCCAGTCTAACAACCGACTTAATTGTGGGATTTCCGGGCGAGACTGATAAGGAGTTTGCGGAAACGCTCTCTTTCATTAAAGAAATCGGCTATGATGCCGCTTATACTTTTTTATACTCACAACGGTCAGGCACACCTGCAGCTAAATATGAGGAGCAGGTGCCGCTGGCAACGAAAAAATTGCGGCTTAATCAGTTAATGACGGTTCAAAATGAAATCAGCCTTGCTATTAACAAGAAGCTTGAAGGCAGTATTGAGCAAGTCCTTGTAGAGGGTCCCAGTAAAAACGACGATAAGATATTAATGGGACGAACACGGACCAATAAAATTGTTTTATGGGAGAAAACAGGACAGGAAATGGCCGGCGATTTGGTAAATGTCCAAATAAATACAGCCCAGACCTGGGTTCTGAAGGGCCGGTTACTTTAATTTCTAGTTGGCAGAGGAGAATACCAATATGGCAATTAGCTATACCCCGATGCTGGAACAGTATCGTGAGGTAAAGAGCCGGCATAGCAACGAAATTTTATTTTTCCGGCTAGGCGATTTTTACGAAATGTTTTTTGAGGATGCCGAGACAGCATCCCGCGAATTAGAGATTACCTTGACTTCACGCGAAGGTGGCCAGAATAACCGGGTACCCATGTGTGGCGTACCCTATCATGCAGCAGATAACTATATTGCAAAATTAATCAATAAAGGTTACAAAGTAGCTATCTGTGAACAAATTGAAGACCCCAAGCAAGCTAAAGGGATTGTGCGCAGAGACGTCGTTAAAATTATAACGCCAGGCACTATTCTGGCGGAAGCGTCTCTGCCTGACAAGGCTAACCAGTATTTGGCGCTATTATACGAAGAAGAAGAAGAACTGTGTCTAACGGCTTGTGACATTTCCACAGGGGAATGCATTTGGGCGGTATTTTCCGGTAGTTCCCGGACAAACACAGTTTGCGACCAATTATACCGCTTGCTGCCGGCCGAACTGGTATTAGTGGGGAAAATTGATGGTTTAGCAGCAATCAACGGCTTTTTGGGGCAACGGGTGCCTGGTTGCGCTACTACTGCATTGGCAATACCGGAGATCACTTTTTCCGCAGATTTACTTGAACAGCATTTTTCGGAAGACTTGCCGGTAACGCAAACGGCTAAGGCGGCTGTTAACTATTTATTATACTATCTGCACCATACCCTAAAAACCAATCTTTCCCATGTTAACAAATTAGTTAAAATAGACACACATGATCACATGGTCCTTGATGCCTCCACTCTGCGCAATCTGGAGATAACCCGTAATATGCGCGACGGCGGACGCAAGGACACCCTGCTTGCGGTGTTGGATTTTACCAAAACCGCTATGGGGGGGCGTCTTCTTAAAAAATGGCTGGAAGCTCCGCTTTTGCATCCCGGTCATATTTTGCGGCGTCAGGAAGCAATTGCTGAATTGATGAATAAAGGGGCAGTTCGTGAAGCTGTACGGGAACTGCTGGAAGAAGTCTACGATTTTGAACGAATTCTGACCAGGATTGAAGTTGGCAGTGCCAGTGCCCGTGATTTAGCGGCGCTTAAAACGTCTTTGGCGGTTTTGCCGGATATAAAGGCCAAGATACAGGATTGCCAGTCCGACATGCTGACAGGTATTAGCAATGACATAAAAACGCACGTTGATGTTACCAATATGATCCAAACCGCCATTGTGGACAACCCGCCTTTTAGTGTCCGTGAGGGTGGCATTATCAGGACCGGGTATGATTTGGAGCTTGATGAACTGCGAAGTATCGCCCGGGATAGCAAACAATGGATTCAGGATCTGGAATTGCGGGAAAAGGAAGTAACCGGTATTAAGTCCCTTAAGGTTGGCTATAATAAAGTCTTTGGTTATTACATTGAGGTAACGCATGCTAATACCGGCGCCGTGCCGCCGAACTATATCCGTAAGCAGACACTGGTCAACGCGGAACGATACATTACCCCTGAACTAAAAGATTTTGAAACCAAGGTATTGGGCGCGCAGGAAAAGATAACTAATATTGAATATCAGCTCTTTACAGTAATCAGAGAGTATATTAAGGAGCGAATCAGTGATATTCAGCAAACAGCCCGGCAAATTGCCCAGCTGGATGTGCTCCTTTCCCTCAATGAGGCAGCTATGCGCTACAACTACACACGGCCTGGTTTGAATCAAAGCCGGGATTTGCTTATAAAGGACGGGCGCCATCCGGTGGTTGAGCGGTTGTTAGCCGGGGAAATGTTTGTGCCAAATGATACCGAACTGAATCACCATAACAGTGAAATCATGATTATAACAGGCCCCAATATGGCTGGTAAATCCACTTATATGCGGCAAGTGGCGCTGCTTGTCATTATGACACAGATTGGCAGTTTTATTCCCGTGCGGGAAGCTTCGATCTGTCCGGTTGATCGAATTTTTACCAGAGTAGGGGCTAGTGATGACCTGGCGACAGGACAGAGTACCTTTATGGTGGAGATGACGGAAACGGCGCAAATCATTAAGTTTGCCACCGCTAATAGTTTAATCATCCTGGATGAGATTGGTCGTGGCACCAGTACTTTTGATGGTATGAGCATTGCCAGGGCCGTTGTTGAGTATATCAAAGACAAGGTTAGAGCAAAAACCCTTTTCGCCACTCATTACCATGAGTTAATTGAGTTAGCTGAATACAGCAAAGTCATTAAAAATTATTCGGTTGCCGTAAAAGAGCGCGGCAATGACGTTGTGTTTTTGCGCCGGATAATCCCCGGCGGTGCAGATCGAAGCTACGGTATTCATGTTGCGCATCTTGCCGGGCTGCCTAAACGAATCATTGAACGGGCGCAGCAAATACTGCAAGATTTAGAGCAGAGTAAGAACGATACAGCAACCGGGGCAGTGACGCCGTCCCGTGAGGCAGCCGCCAGTACTTCGGCGAACGCGGCAATCTCGCTGTTTAGTTCAGGTATTGCCGATGAGCTGCTGGCCATCGATATTATGACCCTTACTCCCCTGGAAGCGCTAAATACGCTGTATCGGCTGCAAAATAAAGCCAGAGAGGAAACCGGAAGGTTATGAGTGAGCAAATTATCCATATCTTAGACGAGAATACTGCCAATAAAATTGCTGCCGGTGAGGTAGTAGAACGGCCGGCGGCTGTTGTCAAAGAGCTAATTGAAAATGCTATAGATGCGGACAGCAAAAACATTGAAGTGGAAATCGTCGACGGCGGGATTCAATATATTCGTGTAACAGATGATGGCCGGGGTATGAGCTATAATGATGCAGAGCTGTCAGTCAAGCGGCATGCTACCAGCAAAATCCGCTCTGCGGAGGATTTGGCGGCAATAGAGTCGCTGGGATTTCGGGGCGAGGCATTGCCGAGTATTGCCGCCGTTTCCAAGTTCACGCTGACCACCCGTTTGCAGGCGGATGCGTTGGCAACTTATGTAGAAATTAACGGCGGGGTTTTAGCTGATATTCGTGAGGCCGGAGCAGGCTGCGGCACAACCATTACCGTAGCAGAGTTGTTTTATAATACTCCGGCTCGCCGGAAGTTCTTAAAAACCCCCTCAGCGGAAAGCGGTCACATTAACGATATTGTTACTAAGCTGGCGATGTCTCATCCGCAGATAGCATTTCGTATGATCAGTAACAGCCGGTTAGTATTATCGACCGGCGGTAGCGGCAGGCTGGCGGATGCTATTGCCGACATATACGGTCATAAAGTAGTTCCCGAGCTTTTACCGGTGGAATATAGCAATGAAGGTATTACCTTAACTGGCTATATAGCTAAACCGGTATTATTGAAAAGCAGCAGGCAATGGCAAACATTCATCGTGAATAACCGGGTCGTAAACAGCCGGATGTTGGCCAAGTCACTGGACAATGCTTATTTTTCCCTGTTGCCTAAAAACGGTTATCCGCTGGCGGTGCTTCATTTACAGATTCCGCTGGACACCATTGATGTCAATGTGCATCCCCAGAAAAAAGAGGTCAAATTCAGTGATGAGCAAAAGCTGTACCGGTTAGTTTACAAAGCGGTTTCCTCAACGCTGACATCCCCGTCAGAAGCACACCACACGCTCACCGAAGGTATGCCTTTGCCGAAGCCGGCGCCGGTCATTAACCAGCCAAGCGGGAATTACAATAGCAGTTATAATCAAAAAGACAACGGTAAATCCGTATATTCCCTGCCCGGGAACTTTACTGCTGATTCTGAGCCGAGAATGCCGTCACTGTGGCGCGAAGAGCCAATATCCTTTGCTAATGTGAGACAAACCATTCTACAGGAAGAGCAATTAGCCGCGTGCAGCACCGATACCATTACTGCGGAACCCGCGTGTGAGCTTTATCCCTTGGGTCAGATTCATGCCTGCTATATTGTCGCGCAAGGGCAGGATGGCCTGTACATAATTGATCAGCATGCAGCCCACGAACGCATATTATATGACCGTATGAGCCGGTCTAAGGGGCGTATTCCTGTACAGCAGCTGCTGGTAGCGCAATATTTTGAGTTCGCACCAGACGATTGCAATAGTATTCTTGAGCATCAGGCTACGTTTGATAACCTAGGATTTACTCTTGACCAGGTCGGTCCGGGGACCATGCGGCTTACTGAAATGCCTGCCGATATTCCGCTAGCAGATGCTGAAGCAGTATTACGGCAAATTTTAAAATTAATTGACGACATGCACAGCCCGTCACCGCAGGAATTAAGGCATGCTTACCTGCAAATGGCCGCATGCCGCAGTGCGATTAAAGCAGGCGAGCCTCTTAATATGCGCCAGATTCAAGCTTTACTCAACGAACTCTATACAACGGAATTGCCGTATACTTGTCCTCATGGCAGGCCTACGATTGTAAGGTTTGATGCGGATGATTTAGCCAAAATGTTTAAACGTACATAGGTGATCACTATGGATTCAATTGTAACCACAGTGCAGCATCCTTCGCCGGATGTTACACAAATGGCAAAGGAATTTGCCATAAAGCTGTCTATTCCTTTTGCCGAGCGTAATCGGCAGTCGGTAGCCTCACTAAAGGAAAAATACAAAGTAAGTAATCTGGTGGTAGCCTCTGCTGCCGGACCGACGGTGCATACCGCTACGGGCGAATACTTTTTTCATCTGAGTATGGCTGAATTACGCATAAAAAACCTAATAAATGGAAAACATGACCATATGGTGGCTGCCATGGGGCTTGCGCCCGGTATGTCTGTTCTTGACTGTACACTAGGGTTAGCGACCGATGCCATTGTCGCCAGTTTTGTTGTCGGTGAAGCGGGGCGGGTAGTTGGGGTGGAAAGCCAGCCGCTGATTGCTTTGATAGCCGAGTATGGGCTACAGCATTTTTCCCATGATTCTCACCCCGAGTATAATATCATAGGAACATTACGCAGAATTAAGGTGGAAAACGCTGAGCATTCCGAGTATTTGACAATGCTGCCGGCTGACAGTTTCGATGTTGTTTTTTTTGATCCGATGTTTCGCAATCCTATTCATAAAAGCTCTAATTTTAAACCTATCAGAGGTTTGGCCGATCAGCGGCTGGTTGCTCCTGAAGCCATTAGGCAAGCTGTAAGGGTAGCAAAACAGAAAGTCGTAGTAAAAGAAGCCGCAAATAGTGAAGAATTCTTACGCCTCGGAATTACTAACATAGTTGGTGGTAAATATAGCAGTGTAAAATATGGTATAATTGATTGTGTAAAGATGAAAGCAGGTGGCCGGTAATGGAGCGGCTAATTGTAGTCATTGGGCCGACTGCTGTAGGGAAAACGAAAATCAGCATAGATTTGGCAAAAAAATTAAGCACGCAAATAATCTCCGGCGATTCGATGTTGGTATACCGAGGACTCGACATCGGTACTGCCAAACCCAACCTGCTTGAACAGAGCGGAGTTGCTCACCATCTTATTGATATTTTGGAACCGGCCGAGGAGTTCAATGTTGTCGATTTTCAAAAGCAAGCGCATAACCTGATTATTAAAATCAGCTCTGCCGGTCATATACCGGTCCTGGCAGGTGGCACCGGGCTCTATATTCGGGCTTTACTCGAAGGCTACCGGTTTAGTGAGGCGCCAAGCGATGAAGCATTACGCCATAAATTAGCTGCATTGGGGGAGCAGCATGGTAATGAATATTTGCACGGCATCCTGGCAGGCCTCCAGCCTGAAACCGCAGCCAGACTACATCCCAATGATCAGCGGCGAATCATTAGGGCGTTGGAAGTATATTATTTAAGCGGTGAAACTGTTTCGCAGGAAAAAAGCGCTGCCAAGGCTCTGAAGTACGACGCTGTGGTCATTGGCCTGAATATGGATCGGGCCCTATTGTATGAACGGATTAATAAACGGGTTGATATAATGCTTGAACAGGGGCTAATAGAAGAAGTGGCCGGCCTGCTGCAGCAAGGCGTACCACCTGATTGCCAGGCTATGCGTGGAATCGGTTATAAAGAAATCATCGACTATCTTCTTAAAGGCCAGGACTTATCAACAGCTACTGATAATGTAAAGCAGGCCACGCGGAATTTTGCCAAACGCCAGTTGACGTTTTATCGACGGATGCCCTATATCAAATGGTTTAATGTGGATGAGTATGATGATTACAATAATTTGCTGGAAAGTATTTACAAGCATGTTGCAGGAAAGTTTGGTGTAAGGTAAAATAGAAAAGAGTATAACATCATATACGGAGGGGTTTCATTTGACTAATAAAGTCATTAATCTGCAAGACAGTTTTTTAAATCAAGTACGCAAAGAAAACGTGCCCGTGATTATATATCTGGTAAACGGATTTCAATTACGAGGATCTGTAAGGGGCTTTGACAATTTTACCGTAATAATTGAAAATGAAGGCAAACAGCAATTGGTCTATAAGCATGCAATTTCTACAGTAACTCCGTTTCGTCCCTTGTCGGCTAACCTGCACGAAAAACGTGAGGAAGCTGCTAGAACCGAAAAATAGGCAAATGTCTTGCAGTACTCCAGGCTCATGCCTGGAGTACTTTTTTTACCTTGGCGGAGTGTTTGCGTTTCTACTTAACCAAAGTATGAAAAATGTGTTTCCTCACACGTTTTACATGGAGTGTTGCGTTCTACTGCAAAGAAAACACATTCCATGAGGCCAGGTGCCGCCTGGCTTCATGGAATGCGGGAAAATATGGTATATATTTACTAAGGCGTGATTAGAAAGCATTAGGTTTTCATGGTTGGTATTTTACTTATTAAACACTACCTAACATAGTAGGTCTGAAAGAAATGGAAAAAGACTATGAACTCTTGGTCATAAGTGTTCATAGTCTTTTTATCCGTAGCAACATAAAGTTGGAGGTTAGGTTTATGTTAGAGAAAGTTATACTCCGATGAATGTTCCTGTTGTGGAAAAGGCGTTAACAGCCGATTTTAGAATCCGGCTAAAATACTACATTGGGTTTCAACAGGATAAAATAGTGAATATATAACTGTGATACTCTTGGTTAGGAGGAAAATTTATGCAGGCTGACGTGATTTTGATAGTGACAATTTTATGGCTTTCAGTTTAATTTCAGAATCACCAGCTAGACTTAGTCTGAGAAAAACACCAATATTTTTAGAGGCATTAAGGAGAAATATAATGGATTTTTTAATACAATATTTTACTAATTACGGGACTGTCGGTTTGTTTGTCATTGCATTGGCAGAATCCGTATTTTCTCCTATACTGCCAGACCTTTTACTAATCCCACTGGCGATTGCGAATCCGCAGAACGCTATTTATTATGGCATGGTAGCCACCGTCGCTTCTATACTTGGTGGACTGATCGGCTATGCTATCGGAAAAATGTGCGGGCTGCGTGTGATTAAGCGCTTCATACCATTACACTATATTGATCAGATGCGGCTGCTGGCTGATAAATACGGAGTTTGGGCAATATATATCGGCGCTTTATTACCGATCCCCTACAAAGTGATTACGCTGACCGCCGGAATGTTTCACATCAGGCTCCCCATTTTTATTCTGGCATCTGTTATCGGCAGGGCCAAAAGATTTTTACTGGAGGGCGTCCTGATTTACTATTTTGGGCCAAAAGCGATTGCAATGCTGGAAAATGTAACTTCTATGGGAATTGTTGCGTTAGTAATCTTTGTCTGTATTGCCGGGGTAATGCTTTTCATTAAGTTCGTAAAACCAGACCGCAGTAAAAGTGATGCGGCTTTAGATAAACGGAAGAGTTCTGAGCTGTCCCCTGTGGAGCCAGAGGGTGTAGGTTACGGGGAGGCGTTACAGAGATGCACTGTGACAAGAAAACAGCCAGAACACAAGGAAAAGGAACACTGATGAACTACAAGCAAATACACCATGCCGACCCAGGGAGTAGCCGATTCTTGGGCGCAGTCCCAATTACCCAAGCGTCTGAGCGTAGTGCAGGACACGCAAAGAGAATAGTTCCTGCTGGAGGCAGCTAAGTTTAATTATCAACTGCTAAAGAGTAGTAAAGGACTGTCTTATTATTATATAGCGGAACAGTAGCACCGTTGATGCTGGAAGAGGAGGATGTCTGGATGAGAGTATAATTTGCCGAAGATGATGCTAAGCTGGGAAAGTTGATTAAGCATATGTTGGAAAAATCCGGGGTGCAGGTTGACTGGGTATTAGGCGGGGAAGAATAGGCCAGAGAAAAAGCGGGGATGTATAAAGAAAAGATGGCAATTGCTTGACTTCACTATGCGATGGCCTTGCTGATGGGGGAATTATGATTGGTATCGTTGGAGGGATTCACGTGGAAAATCTTTGGTTAGTGTTCGGGTTGTTATCCGCCATCACGGCGGCACTAGTAGCTATATTTGGAAAAATCGGCCTGCAATCGGTCGATGCCAATACCGCCACGGCGATAAGATCGGTCATTATGGCGGCGTTTTTGATTTTAGTTGTTGTTTTTCAGGGAAACTTAAAGGAAATCCCGGCAATCATCGCTGACAAAAAAGCCATAACCTATATAGCCCTCAGTGGCGTTGCCGGCGCGCTGTCCTGGCTGTTCTATTTCCTGGCCCTCAAGTTCGGTAATGTATCCCAGGTTGCGCCTATCGACAAGTTGAGCGTCGTAATTGCCACTGTCATCGCCGTCACCTTATTAGGTGAAAAGATCAGTATATTGGGCGGGGCCGGCGTAGCCTTGATTGCGTTGGGAGCGATACTCGTGGCGTTGGGGTAATGTAATTTAGTTACCTTTAATGAGGCAAAGTTGTTTGAAACTATTTATTCAGAAAAGGGAGCATGGTGTATATGTTATGGTATATTGCGATTATTCTTGGGATTGTGCAAGGCATTGGCGAATTTCTGCCCATATCCAGTTCAGCACACTTAATTCTCACTCGTTGGTTTTTTGACTGGGACCCTATTATCCACCGTTTAGGAGGGAATATTGATATAGTCTTAGATGTGGCCCTCCATGTGGGAACACTGCTGGCAGTGCTTATCTATTTTTTTCAAGATTGGCTGCGATTGCTTACCCATGGTTTATCCACGGGGATTAAGACACGCGAGGGGAAAATGTTCTGGTATCTCGTGGCGGCCACCATTCCCGGAGGGCTCGCAGGACTTGCGCTAGAATCGGTGATTGAGAATTTCATTCGATCTCAGATTCTAATTATTGCCGTAGGTTTGGCGATTATGGGGATTATTCTTTACTATGTTGACAAGAAAGCGGCTCAAATCGTCAGTTTTGAAGAAATCACCTTTAGGCAGGCAATTTTGATCGGTATCGCTCAGGCTTTGGCTCTAATTCCCGGCGTATCCCGTTCAGGAATCACGATGACTACAGGACGACTGTTAGGCTTTACACGGGAGGCAGCCGCCAAGTTTTCTTTCCTGCTGGCCACGCCAATCATCGCCGGGGCAGCATTAAAGCAAACTCCCGGCATCATTCATAACATTGCCAATCCTCTATTTTTGGTTGGAACCATCACATCGGCTATCGTAGGTTTTATCAGCATTGGTTTCTTACTCAAATACCTTCAGAGACACAATTTTGCTATATTTGCAGTATATCGTATAGCAATAGCAGCACTTGTTATCATTGTTTATGTGGTCCGGGGGAGCTAGAAAATCGGATAAACCTGCTGCTGAATTACATAAAATAGTTAAATATACGACTGAAAATAGATGCTTTTCCGATGATCCAGAGATGACACGTGGAGTACGACAATGATAGAGTCTAAAGAATAATGATATTTTGAGCACTAGACCCTGCGTTAGCCTAGACGTGTTCTCTTTTTATACTTTTTGTAACCTCAATGCACGCGGAGTGTTGCGTTTGGCTGAAAAGAAAACACAGCCTTGAAGCCAGGCAGGGATTGGGTTCAAGGGATGTGGGGAAATATGGATATGGTCTTGAGGACAAAGGAAGAAAACAGTTTTGATTATGAAGCATAAATACAACTGATGAAAATGCCATCAGATCGCATAAAATCTGATGGCATTTTTTCTCAAGCGGTGGATTATTTTCTAGTTGGGAGAATACTGTTCTTTTCAAACTTTTCTACCACATCGGCCAAATGCTCAGTAATTGGCCGATGTTGCGGACAAGCCTGTTCAAACTGTTTACAATTGATACATTCACTGGCTTTTCTATGATTAATAGCAATATTGTTGTAATAGACCATCTGACTTGAGAAACTACCGGTGGTGCGCATAATGCTGTTGTACAGCGCAAAATATTGGGGAATGGGAATGTTCTTAGGGCATCCGTGCGTACAATATTCACAGGCGGTACATTGTACGGCTGTTTTTTCGTTAATGGTAGCAGTAACTTGTTTAATAATGGCATTTTCTTCTGCATTCAAAGGCACAAAATCGCCCATAAAGGAGGTATTATCCTCAACCTGCTCTATACTGTTCATTCCGCTCAACACGAGAAATACACCCTGCTGGTTGGCTGCGAAACGAAGTGCCCAACTGGCAGCAGAAGCAGCAGGATTATAGGCCTTCATCAGTTCTTCCGCTTCTTTGGGCAGATTTATCAAAGTACCACCTTTGCAAGGCTCCATAACAATTACTGGTTTATTGTATTTATTGGCAATTTCCAGGCAACGTCGGGCTTGGACATTGGGCTGCTCCCAATCGATATAGTTAATTTGCAACTGAACGAAATCCAATCCACTGCCGTATTTTGCTAATATTTCATCTAAAAGTTCTGGTGTGTCGTGAAAAGACATGCCAACAACTTTTATTCTACCCTCCGCTTTCTTCTTCACAACAAAATCAAAAGCACCATACTTGCGACATTTTTCATAAACATTATATCCCATATTATGTAATAGATAATAATCAAAGAAATCAACACCACAGTTAGTTAGCTGTTCGCTAAAGATGCGCTCTATGTCCTCGCTATCTTTGAAATCACGTAGCGGCAATTTAGTAGCTAATTGAAACGAACCCCTAGGGTGACGTTCTACTAAAGCCTTGCGCATCGTTTCCTCTGCATGATAGCCATGATAAGTGTAAGCTGTATCAAAGTACGTAAATCCTCTTGCCAAAAATGTATCCACTAGGCTGCTCAATGTTTCTGTGCAAATGAGGTTTGATCATTTTTATCCAGAAGAGGTAATCTCATACAGCCAAAGCCTAATTTTTTCTCCATAGTATACTTCTCCTTTTTTATATGCTTTAAATTACTATTAACAGCTTGTGGTTCATGATTTCATGTTTGTGAGATAGTGTAATTGCCTCACTTTTTTTCTTCTGCTTTTATTTCATTCTGCAATTCCTTGATTTCTTCTTTAGCACTAGTGGTAGCACTGCGAAATTCCTGAATTCCCTTTCCGAGTGCCTTGCCAACTTCAGGGAGTTTTCCCGGTCCG
The DNA here is from genome assembly GCF_041428895.1 of Sporomusa aerivorans. Taxonomy (NCBI): domain Bacteria; kingdom Bacillati; phylum Bacillota; class Negativicutes; order Selenomonadales; family Sporomusaceae; genus Sporomusa; species Sporomusa aerivorans. The sequence goes on along the minus strand of NZ_CP156926.1, from coordinate 3,810,297 downwards.
AATACTACTAAAGCAATTACCAAGATTAATATTAATTCCGTCATACCCATATTAAACATATCCGCACACCTTCATTAATTTTATTATTTTTATCTGTTCACGTTTACAATTTTACAAAGTATATTTTGTTGTAACAGCTTCATCCTCCCTTACTAGATAAGTTAAAGTGTTGCTTTACCGTTATGCTACAACTTTAACTTGACTCAAAGTCAATAGGCTTTTATAAATTTTTTTTACCTATAGCTTTGCTATGTGATGAGAGCGTGTATTGATTGCACGATCGAAAAATACTTGACTTGGAGTTAACTTAAAATGATAGGCTTATTTAAAAAGTGAAATGACGACTGCAAAAGCTATTAAAAATTAAGCCAATTGTCATAACAAAAAGTCAAAAAAAGAGAGGAGATAGTAACATTTAATGCATGATAATTTATAAGCAGTTTGTTCCTGGGATAGAGGCAAACAAAGCTTGTATGATTGATTGCAATATACGAAGTGTAATAACGTTAGAAGCAGTTGACATAGCAGAAATGATGGGAGGACCATGAAGTGAATTTAAATGAAGATGCTGAAGTAGCTACTGAAGAGATGAAGCAAAATCGAAAAAGAATAGGTTTTATAGGGGCAACCTGCTCTTTGGCGGTTGTATATGCAGCCTCGTCTGCCCCGATTCCTCTTTATAGTACCTATCGTCAAATCATCGATCTTACCGGTGCGGATCTTTCCATGTCGGCAGTTGCTTACTTTGCTGGAACTTTGATTGCACTACTGATGTTTGCCAGATTATCAAATTATCTAGGTCGTCGTCCGGTGATACTTGGTACACTAGGACTGACTGCAATTGGCTGTCTTATCTTTTTTTACATTCACAATGCATCCATGCTTTTTATTGGAAGGTTCATCCAGGGGGTTGCTTGTGGTCTGGCATCCAGTACAATTACGGCCTACGTGGTGGATAATGCACCAGCCTCTCCAGACTGGTTGGGAGTAGCCGTCACCAGCGGGGCGCCGAATCTTGGGCTTGCAATCGGTGCCTTTGGCTCCGGTGCGCTGAAAGAATATGGTACCGGCTCATCGTCACTGACATTTGAAATACTCATTGCGATACTTGCAAGCTGCGTGGTATTGATTGCGGTAAGCCCGGAAACCGTTACACGCAGCAAAGGGGCCGCTGCCTCCATCGTTCCGCAAATCCGGGTACCTAAAAATATCCGCTTCCTTCTGCCGGCCGCGAGCGCCGTTTTCGCGGGAACTTGGGCGATTGGCGGATTTTATCAAGCCTTCAGCTCCACTATGGCTGCGGAACAGCTTGGCACCCCGAATACACTGGCAGCGGCGGCGGTATTTGCCTGCATGATGGCGCCTATTGCAATCGGCGGTTCCTTGTCGGGTCGCCTAAAGCCGGGTACAGCCCAGCGTATCGGTATGTCTACCTTTTTTCTGAGCGTGGCGGCTATCCTTGTTACGCTGAGAGCAGGCGTTATGGTCCCCTTCCTGATCGCAACTATAATCGCAGGTATAACGCAGGGAGCGGCATTTACAGGAAGCATGCGCGGATTATTGGACAAAACCGGCCAGCAGGACAGGGCCGGTGTGCTGTCGGCCATTTATCTTATATCCTACAGCGGTGCTGCAGTTCCAAACTTGATTGTAGGAAGATTGTCAAACATATTCAACTTGTTTGAAATCGCAGTCGGATATGGCCTGCTGGTGGCAGTAGCCTGTATCATTACACTCTTCACAGCACATCGTGATAAAAGTAGGTTTATTTTTTAACCGTAAATAAGACAGGGCTTGGGTAGAGGAAAGTTAAGAAGGATATAACCCCTTATATTCAACACTTTTGCGCACCACGATTCATTACAATATTTTTGCTCAGCTAGGGTATATAAAAAAACACTTGACTTTGAGCTAGCTTCTAGTGCTATGATACCGACTACTAGGGGGTGAAGACATGACGATCACAGAGGTAAGTCAAAAATTTGAGATTTCCCAGGATATACTTCGTTATTATGAACGCATCGGCTTGATTCCTCCTGTGAACCGCAATAAAAGCGGGATTAGGGACTATACCGAACAAGACTGCAATTGGGTTGAATTTATCAAATGCATGAGAAGTGCAGGTGTTTCAATTGAAGCATTGATTGAGTATGTTGAACTGTTTCTTCAAGGTGATAAAACCATTGAGGCAAGAAAAGAAATTTTTATTGAGCAACGTAATCAGTTTATGAAAAGGATAGAAGATATGAAGAAACTACTGGAACGCCTGGAACCGGATTTTGGGAAATTTATATAAAAGGCGATTTTTAAGTGGTTGAATATATCAGTTTCTAATTACACTATACAAAAATACATGTCCCATTAAGGATATGTATTTTTAATTTTGACTTGACTTGGTGTTAACTCAAAGTGCTACTCTTGTTTTGAGCGAAATAAAGGAGGTATAACGTTATGAAAATAAAAAGAAAATTTTTATTAATTTTACTAGTATTTACCATGAGTTTTGGGCTTTCTGCCTGTGCTAGTACTCAAAATGAAGCGAAACAACAAAAACCAGCTGAGTCGCCTGGAACCGAAGGTAAAGCAAATGCCTCATCCAGCTCATCGGAAGCAGCCACACCTAGTGGGGGAAATGGAGAAGCGAAAGGAATAAAGGTCAAGATTACAGTCGGGAGCCAGGTGCTGACAGCCACCTTAATCGATAATGCAACTACTCGAAATCTAATTTCCAGGTTTCCTTTGACCCTTCCGATGATGGATCTCTATTCCAGAGAAATGTGTTACCGTTTTTCTGATGTGCTTCCTGCGAACGAGGTGCAGACAAGCGGTTATGAAGTAGGCGATATCAGCTATTGGACGCCCCGCCACAGTTTTGTTATTTTCTACAAACAAAATGGAGAAGTTATCGGCAATTTGCAAAAAATAGGCCACATTGACTCCGGAGTCGAAATTTTTAGCCGAACCGGAGATACGAATGTTACATTTGAGCTATTAGATAAATAATTCATACTAATTGCTTTAACATTACTCGCTTTATTACTGATGTTGTCATGCTGCATCCGTTGGTTATTTGCAAGAACAGTGGAACGAATTTTGGTCTGACCGCTGAGAACACATTAGGCAAGTAGACCTGTAATGAATGAAAGCGAGCCAGAGGGAAGGGCAGCAACGGAGGTTGGATTAATTTCACAGCTTTTCATCGTTGCCCTGGGTGGCGGAAGTTGTATGGATGCATCCAAGGCTATTGCAACCATGTACACCTATGACGGCGATTGCTGGGACTATGTCCATGGCGGCAGCGGAAAACCGATAACTAATAAACCGCTCCCGATCGTCGCCATTACCACTACGGCCGGCACGGGCTCCGAAGTTGATCCATATGGTGTGATTACGCATGAAGAAAAGAATGAAAAAATAGGGTTTGGCGGTATTGACGAGTTGTTCCCGGGGCTGACCATTGTCGACCCGGAACTAATGATTACCGTACCGCCTATCAGGGCTTTGATGCCTTGTTCCACAGTGGTACGCTTAACAACGGTATGTGTCCGTTTTTACATCACAAGGTTTTGCGAAATAGGAGGATTGTAGTAAGCTGAAAGAGATAAACTGGGAGGACTAACTATGGAATTAATAAAAGCAATAGAAGAACGTAGAAGTATAAGAAAGTTCCAAGATGGAAAAATTTCCAAAGAGATAATAGAAAAAGTATTAACTTTAGCAACTAAAGCCCCTTCTGGGAAAAACCGTCAACCATGGAAATTTATTGTCCTTCAAAATGGTAAGAAAGATGATTTGGTAAATATTATGAAATTATCCTTAAGCCAGTATAACGAGCAGAATAAGGTTACTGGGAGTTTTGAGTTAAGTATGAATTCAATTAATGAATCGTCGGTAGTAATTTTGGTATTCAATACTTTTTCGAATTTTGAAGAAGATTATAATCATCGCAGATCACTCACTGATACACAATCAATAGGCGCTGCTGTACAAACAATGTTATTGGCAGCACAAGATTTTGAATTAGGAACTCTTTGGATTTGTGATATTTTTCATTGTGATAAAGAAATATGTGACTGGCTAAATAAAAAAGAAGAACTTGTAGCAGCAGTAGCAATAGGTTATCCAAATCAATTACCATATGCACGACCAAGAAAATTATTAGAAGAAGTTATAGAATGGATATAGATTTTAGGATTATAAAAATACCTGTCTTTTGTTTGAAGTGAACCCAGAACCAGGAAGATCAAATAAATACCCCAATCGTAGGATTAGACAATATTATGCAGAGTGGCACCGTTTTTTTCATATGGTGTCAGTTTTGTTTTAAGAGGGAGTGTTGTGGGAACCGTGTAAATGGAATACTCCGCTAAAATTTGTGGAAACTAAATTTTGCTTTTACTTATGCGCAAGATCGGGCAGCACAGAGGTGCGCCCCGAGCGGCGTGTGAAGTTAGGCGAGGCGGCGATACTTATGAGAGTGTCGCCCTTCTTTATCGCCGCCTTGGAAAACAATAGCGGTAAACCTCTCGAGGGCTCGGGGCAGCGTCCCTGTCATCAACTGACCTGTGACTGCTGGAACCGGTCATCGAAAAACACCATGAGTTACGCGGTAGTGGAACATAAGGCGTCAGAATGTATTGCCTGTGGTTCTTGTGAAGCACGATGCCCCTTTAAGGTAGAGGGGCGAAAAAATATGGCAGAAATGATTACTATTTTGGGGAAATAGTGATCGAAGGAAAATAAATAGGAAGTGCTATGTATGGTTGCACTTCCTGTTTAGCTATTTAAATTTGAATCAAGTCATATTTGCGATTGCCTAGGCCAAGTTCTTCCATATAGTCCAGTTGATAGAGTCCCTCACGAGATTCAATACGTTCTACAAGGTCATGACGTTGATTTTCCGGCAGTTTGTAGACAAGATCAATAGAGGCCTGATCGATGGCGAGAATATCGGTTGAAGCGAGAATGCCGATATCATTGCAAGTCGGAGGGGCACCATGTGCATCGCAATCACAGTCAACAGACATATTCTTAAGTACGTTAATATAAGTAATATGATTTTTGAAATGGTCGGCTATAGCAAATCCAGATTCAACCATACGCGTAAGGAAAGCTTTGCCAATTGGCCAGCCTTCACCATGTACAATTGCCTTACCGTTACGTGAAGCTGCACCTATACCGATATTTTTGAGCGAGCCGCCAAAGCCTCCCATTGTATGTCCTTTAAAATGGGTATAGACCAGCATAGAATCGTAGTTCAGTATATGGCTGCCGACAGGAACTTCAATAATATGAGCAGAGGGATTTGCAACAAGTTTTTTTTCAATTCGCTCTTTTATATTTGGTACTGGCAGCATGATGTCTTTTTCATCATCCATAATGTCAACTGGGCAAAAGGTGAATCCATTCGTTTTGAGAACTTCGCGGTGTGTTTCTGTGTGTTGGCGAGGACTATTATAAAGTACGTTGCATTCAACAATCGCGCTGTTTGGTATTGTACCTTGCAAACTTTTAATGAGATCAATTGGTAGTAGGTTTGGGCCGTGTGGCTCGCCGGTATGGAGTTTGATGGCGACTTTACCGGTGATGCCTTCATTGATATGGGAATAAATATCAATAAGTCCTTTTGTGCTTATATTGTTGGTAAAGAATACTTTGGCATGCTCTGTTCCTGTATCTATGGCACTATTTATATTGTTGTTTGGGGATGTTGCAGAGGTGTTTTTTTTGTTTGTTATCGCACTACAACCGGTAAGGCCAAAAGCTGTAAAGCTGACAACAACCCCACTTGCAAGTCGGATAAAATTGCGTCGAGATAAGGGATTGTTTGACCAATTCATAAAATAAAACCTCCTAAACATGATTTTGAGAATATCCATCATGTTTAGGATACTACTTAAAGTAAGATCAAGGTCAAGAAGAAGTTGGACAGTATAGATTATTTGTGACAATGTAAAATACTTTAAACTCTCTATGGATTGAAGGGCTTTAAAATTTTTTAATCTGGTTTTAAAAAAATTTAAAAAATCCCGAAAAAAACTTGACTTTAAGTTAACTCCAAGTGATAACCTGTGGGGGTAGAACAAATTCAAAACGTGTTTGTACCTAAGTACTTCCTACAGAGTTTGCTATTACCATTCGGAAAGAGGTGATAGGATGAAAAAATTTCTAGTCGTTTTCTTCGCATTAATGGTAGGAGCCGTTATCTCACTGGCCGGATGCGGCATGGGGACAGCAAAAAGTGAAGGAGGCAGCTCCGGTAACATACAGCCGGCACCGGACAAAGCTGGATCTGCATCACTGGGGCAGGGTTCAGCCGCTAGTGCTGAGAAAGCGGTCCAAATTACCAAGATTAAGCTGACATTTGAGGGTGGCGAAGCAGTCGCAGAGCTGTATGATAATCCGACGAGCCGTGACCTTGTGTCTATGCTGCCGCTGACGTTGAGTTTCAAGGACTTTAACGGCACGGAAAAGATCGCCTATCCGCCGCGAAAGCTTTCTACTGAAAAGGCGCCGGACGGCATTGATCCTTCAGAAGGTGATTTGACCTTGTGCGCTCCATGGGGGAATCTAGCGATCTTTTACCATGATTTTCGTTATTCTCAAGGACTGATCCCAATTGGACATCTTATGACCGGACTTGAGAAACTGACAAAGATGAATGGCGATTTTACTATCAGGATCGAAGCTGTAAATCAATGAAGGGGGTTTTTTATATGAGCAAAAACATTTTGATTGTGTATTATTCCCATTCTGGAAACACGCGTAAATTGGCAAAGCTGATTGAGCAGGAGACTGGTGGGACGCTCTTTGAGCTAGTGCCGGAAAAGGCCTATCCTGGTGACTACAACACAGTCGTGGAACAGGCCAAAAAGGAAATCCAGGCGGGCTTCCGACCTGAACTTACGACCAAGGTCAAGGATATTGCAACTTATGACACGGTCTTTGTCGGTACGCCAAACTGGTGGAGTACGATAGCACCGCCAGTGGCCACTTTCCTAGAAAGCTATGATTTGTCAGGCAAGAATGTTGTTCCATTCTGCACCCACGGCGGAGGCGGCTCCGGTCATATCGAAGCCACAGTCAAGAAGCTCTGTTCTGATTCAACGATGCTGTCGCTTCTTTCCGTATATGGCGGTACGGTAACGGATTCACAGGTAGAATCCTGGTTGAAAAAGATTGGCGTAAAATAGGTGCTTCGAGTAATTTTAAGCTAAGGGAGGTTTCTTCGCTGATGCTGCATGAAACAGTGAAATTCACGCAGGATGGACGAGTCAGTCTCCGCATCTATGTCCATGATAGATCACAACAGCAGGACTTCCAAATGACAAAGCGTCCGGCCGTTATCGTGCTGCCGGGCGGAGCTTATGGCAATAACGAATAGCAGAATCCGAGCATTGGCATGTGGGTACAGTTATGTACACTTTGGATTAATAGAATGTTTGGAATATAGTAAAAAATAGAGAAGGAGATCAGCAAATGAGTGATTTGAGCAATAGCATAATTTTTCCAAAAGGTAATAAAATGCCGGAACCATTCAGTAAAAACTTTATCGGTCAGGCATATTTGCAGATGCTGGTACCGGGCGACAAGGAATTTAATTGCCCGATCGGCAACGTAACGTTTGAGCCGGGCTGTCGCAATAACTGGCATAAGCATCCAGGCGGTCAGATTCTTTTAGTCACAGGAGGCAGAGGCTGGTCTCAGGAAGAGGGAACAGCAGCACATGAGCTTAAGGCAGGCGATGTTGTAAAGATTCCGGCAAACGTGAAACATTGGCACGGTGCTGCCAGAGACAGTTGGTTCGTACACCTTTCCGTTGAAACCAATAGCCAGGCAGGTCCTGCAGAATGGTTGGAACCGGTTGCCGATGATGAATACAACCAATTAAAATAATCCATTATTATATCGATGACAGTACAACGGAGTGCTGTGCTGATACATTTTGTCGGCACAGCACTCCGCTTTTCAAAAATAGCGAAACAATAAAAACGATTGACTTTGAGCTAATTCAATAGAAAACAAAATGTAAATTTGTAGGAGTGGGGGAAAGGTGATTGATTTAAAAAAGCTGTTCAGGATGGTTGCCGTTATGATGGTAGTTGGCGCGTTCAGCCTGTTTTTATGCCTAGTCTATATCGTCGAGAGTAGTTATGTGTCAGAGGAAGAATATGCTCGGATGGCACAGGAAATTGTAGAACAAAGTATCAATCAGCCTATAGAAAATAAATGTTTGAAATAGGCTTTGGAGGAATGCAAAAGATGAAAATAAAGTATCTTGCACTTGCCGTTGCCGTGCTTGCGGTACTTGCTTTTGCAGCTGTAGAAATTCTGCAAAAGCCGGATGTTGTGGGGACTTCGAAGACGCCGCAACAGACAGCAGCCGTGCCCTTGACAGAAAGCAAAAATGGACCAAGTATTCCGAAACAAAAGGCGTTGGTAGTTTATTTTTCTTATACAGGCAATACGCGTATTCTTGCGGAACAGATCCGGCAGAATGTCGATGGTGATATCTTTGAGCTTCAGCCTGCGACGCCGTATTCTACAGACTATGATACGGTGGTAAAGCAGGGAAAACAGGAAGTAGAGTCGGGCTATAAGCCGCCGCTTAAGGCAAAAGTGGCAAATCTCGCAGCTTATGACGTCATTTTTGTCGGTACGCCGATTTGGTGGTACACGGTCGCTCCACCGGTTGCCACTTTTTTAGCTGAAGCTAATCTCGCCGGTAAGACGATTATTCCGTTTTGTACGCACGGCGGATATGGGGCAGGTCACAGCCTGGAGGACATCAAAAAGCTTGCACCTACAGCCCGGGTATTTGATGAACTTGTACTTTATGGAAGCAGTAAGTACGAGCAAAAGGATATTCTTGCCTGGCTGAGTAAGGTGGGCTTTGGCGAATAACATATCGGAATCAAGGAGGCGGTCTATCAATGTGCACTCTTCGGCTTTGCTAAATCTTAAATGTACTTAAGCTGTCAATGAGGTTTTTAGCAAGCAAAATATACCGCTGCCATTGATGAACCGGAAAATTAGAAAATTTACCTAAGATGAAGGTGAATAATAATATGACAGAGCAGACGCCTGAACAGAAAAAAGCATCAGCCGTCGGCAGGCATTAAAGTATATGGGAGGCGGGGCACTAGGCCTTGCTGCACTTCTTTATGGCCTTGACAGAAGTGAGCGTTTAGCGTAAAGATGCCGAAAACAGGACGCCACCGCAGGTTGAAAAAAGAAAGGCTCTGGTGTAGAAATTCCATTATTGGGTTTCGGCTGCATGCGCTTTCCAGTAGTCAATAAAGATCATTCTCGCATTGATACGGAACTGGCTGAAAAAATGATTGATTATGCCTACCGTCGCGGTGTGAACTACTTTGATACCGCTTATGTGTATCATCGCGGACTGTCAGAAACTTTTGGGTAATACACTGAAGAAGTACCCCCGTGACAGCTTTTATTTAGCAGATAAATTTGCTTTCTTTAGCCGGAAAGTAAATTCGGTTTTTTTCTTTTATTATCTAAATAGCCATTTGCGAAATTAATAAATCCCCCCCAAAAATACAAAAAAACTATTGACATAGAGTGAACACCAGACTATATCATAGGATTTATTAAATCGATTGCCGCTTGCCTTACTGCGGGCTACTACTCGGCAACGAAATGTGCCCTTGAGGGATTATCTGATGGGCTTCGCAAGGAAGTCAGCCCGCTCGATCATTAAGTATTTATCAGGCTTTGCGGGAAAGGGGGGATTGAGGCGATACGTTATGTAATCTCTAAAGCTGGATATGCAGATATTTATTGGGGTTAACCAGAAGTTACGGACACTTAAAAAAGTGAAAGGGGCAAAAATATGAAAAAGAAAGTAATTCTTACGAATGTATTTAAAATACTTTCCGCTACGGCATTGGGACTGATGTTGTTTACGAGTGGTATTGGTACAGTATTGGCAGCCGATGAGCAGCCAGTAACTGAAAATTTAATCAATGGAAAAACTTTTCCGCCTAGTGATAAGGTAATGACAGAAAAAGTCTCTTATAAAAACAGATATGGCGTTACTATTGCCGCAGACCTATATTTGCCAAAGAATATTAACAAAACTACGAAACATAAAGCGCTGGTTATCGGCACACCGTATGGCGGTGTAAAGGAGCAGGGCGCTGGGATTTATGCACAAACAATGGCTGAGCGCGGTTTTGTAGCTATTGCATTTGATGAATCTTATAATGGCGAAAGTGGTGGCGATCCTAGACATGTTTCTTCGCCGGATATTTTTACAGAAGACTTTAGTGCAGGTGTCGATTATTTAGGAACGCTTCCGTACGTAGACCGAGAAAAAATTGGTGCGATTGGCATTTGTGGCAGTGGCGGATTTGCTCTTACTGCGGCGCAGTTCGATCGTCGAATTAAGGCGGTTGCAACTGCGAGTATGTATGATATGAGTCGTGTAAAGCGTAATGGATTGTTAGATCGTATGACACCAGAAGAAAAGAATAAACATCTTGATGAGTTAGCTGAGCAACGATGGAAAGATGTTGATAGTGGTTTGCCACAGTTAACACCTCCGCGTCCAACAAAAATTCCTGAAAAGTCAGTGAACCCAATTGCAGATGAGTTTATTGAATATTATGTGGGACCACGGGGACATCATCCGAATTCGATAGGTGCTTTTACGGTTACGAGTGATATGGCGTTCATGAACTTTCCTCTGTTGAATTATATTGATATGATTTCACCGCGTCCGATTCTGTTTATCATGGGTGAAAACGCGCATTCACGTTATTTTACAGAAGATACGTATAAACGGGCAGTTGAGCCGAAGGAACTGTATATTGTCAAAGGGGCCAGACATATCGATTTGTATGATCGAAAGGACATTATTCCATTTGATAAATTGGACACGTTCTTTTCCAAATATCTGAAATAGTAATAAAGTTAAAAGGCGTACTCACAAGAAAATTGCGAATACGCTTTTTTGCTAGGGACGTTCCTTTACCGGAAAGCTTAATTAGCTTGGCACGGCTTTCTCGCTAGCCTATACGATCGGCACGTTCATTCGAGATAGCCATTTGCGAGGTCGTTAAATTAATAAATACCACCAAAATACAAAAAAAACGATTGACATGGAGTGAATACTAGACTGTATCATAGGAAAAAATCAAGAAGAGGCGCAATTGCGCAGCAACCTAAAAATTGAGGTAAAAGAAAAGTTGGATGAGCGAAAAAATGAAAGCTGAGAAAAACACGGAAGCAACGGTTAAACAGGAGGATTTAAAAAAATGGAAATGGTTTGGATCGCCGAAACTTCTTAAAGACGTCGGCAATTCTAGGCGTAGCTTTGTTTATACCTTATTCTATTAGTAACGTGGCAGCGGCACAGCCGTCATCATTTGTGGGGAAGAATAAAGCTAAGCAGGCTATGATTACCAAGCATCGCACGCTGGGATCAGGAAAAGATAGCATGGAAGTGTCAGCGTTAGGCTTTAGTGTCATGGGAATGAACTATAACCGTGGTCCTCATCCTGAAAAGAGAGCATTGATAGAATTACTCCGTCAAGCCCAGAACGAGGGATTACATTATTCGATACAGCTGAGGTTTACGGTCCATTCACCAACGAAGAACTTGCAGGAGGAGCACTTGCTTCTTATAGGGGCAAAGTCGCCGTTACAACCAAATTTGGTCATCGCATAGAAAATGGTAAGAATACCGGCATGCAGAACAGTCGTCCCGAGAATATCCGAAAGGTTGCCGAACAATCCCTTAAACGGCTTAGGCTCGAAACGATAGAACTGTTCTATCAACACCGCTTTGACTCGAATGTGCCGATTGAAGAGGTCGCGGGAACCGTGAAGGAATTAATCCAGGAAGGCAAGGTAAGACACTTTGGCCTTTGCGAAGTGGGGCCGACAACAATTCGCCGTGCTCATGCCGTTCAGCCGCTTACCGCTGTCCAAAGTGAATATCACCTGATGTGGAGAGACCCAGAACGAGATATTCTGCCGGTATTAGAAGAACTGGGCATAGGTTTTGTGCCTTACAGCCCGCTTAATCGCGGCTTCCTCGGTGGTACATTGAATGAATATACGAACTTCAATAACGGCAATGACAATCGCAACACCTTGCCTCGCTTTCAGCGGGAAGCCATAAGGGCGAATATGGCTTTTGTAGAGGTGCTCACCGAATTAGGACGAACAAGAGGAATGGCATCTACACAAGTAGCGTTAACATGGTTACTTGCTAAAAAACCATGGATCGTTCCAATCCCGGGTACAACAAAACTGGCGCATCTGGAAGAGAATCTTAGAGCAGCAGATATGGCACTCACCTCCGAGGAATTACTAGAACTTGAAAGATCCCTTTCAAAGGTTACGATCATTGGTGATCGATATCCCGCAGAACAACAAAAAACTAGTTGGACACTAAAAACTTATGATCAGTCAAAAAAATTGATTACTGCCATGATTAGAAATACCTAGGTGCGGAGCTTGAAGAAAAACTGAGGTTGCAGCAAGTACAATTCAAAAATAAACAGACCGATAATAGCCACTCGCCTAAGTGATTGATATGGTGGGCGATGGTGAAGATGGATCGGCGCAAGCGAAATGCTACTGCTTTTTATCATTTTACTAGTTAAAAAAATACGCAAAGCGTATTTTTTCTTCTTTACCCTTGACTTGAAGTTAACTCCAGATATTATAATATACAAAATTAGATATCAGGAGGTGAAACCATATGATGATTGCAAAAGTATGTTGCATTGTTTCAACAGGGTGAGGCAGAAACTCTTGAGGCAAGAAAAGAATTGATTTCTGAGCAGCGTAATTTGCTTAAGGCAAGAATAGAAGAGATAAAGAAAACGTTGGACCGCCTAGACCATAAAATTGCAATATTTGATCAGGCGATTATTGAAAAAGAAATAACATCAAAAAAGGCAAAAGATTAGTCCTATGGATAAAGCAGCATTGATATTAACCCAAATACAAAGAGAGGCGGCAATATAGTGATTATGCAAATGCAGATATTATCCATAAACAAGTAAGTTTGCATTAAAATATAACTAATAAAGTGAATCAAAAAATAAACTAAAAAGTATCCTGTTTTTGGACAGGATGTCAGAGAGGGCACAGCGCCCGTTTTTAGAATGAGGCCTAAAAACGGACTTTATTTGTGCCTCAATCAAAGTTGCCTGAATTTTGGATAACAAAACGGAAAAACAGTGGAAACAAGGGCCGTACTGGAACTTGCACAAGCTTAAAATTGGCATAAAATAGGGTATAAACTCTCCATAGCTTTTGCATCTTTCCTTTTGGTATCTTTTGATATTTCATAGTTTAATTAGTATAACGTAATATCGAGAGGGCTATAAATTTACTCCTAGCTTATAGGCTTGATTCGGAAAATCTGTCCGCTCAATGACGCTTCTTGTGCCACAACCTCCTGCCAGCACAATCCCCGCATTTTCCCAACCCATATAACGTAGCAGAGTCTGGTAATGTTCGGTAAGCGCTTTAAAAGTCCAGTCGTTTGCATCGTAGGCTGTCGCCAGAAGAACTGATTTTTTATTTACATGCAAAGGAGAGTTGTTTGCATAGAAACGGTCAACGACAGTTTTTAGCTGAGCCGACATACCCCAATAGTAAAGCGGCGTGACAAAGGCTACAAGATCTGCGGACAAAAGCTCAGGATTCAACTTTTCCATGGAATCTTTATAGATACAGGGACCATTCATCCCACAACGGTCACAGCCTATACAGGGATGTACCTCTTCAAAAGCTGCATTAAACCGAAAAGTATTGTGTCCGGCTGTTTTAGCTCCCTCGATGAATTTATCCGCTAATAATGCTGATGTACCCTCTTTATGTGGACTGCCTGTAATAACTGTTATTTTCATGTTCTTACTCCTCTCTTTATCACCATTTGTTGCTGCCAGTGCAACAGACTGTTGTTGAGCTTTGTCTTGTACCATAAAATTACAACCACCTAGCAGGATAGTTGCAAGTCCTACTCCAGTACTTGCGATAAAGTCTCTTCTATTCATGGTGCACCTCCTGTAGTTTTGATATCATCCTTTTATTTTCCAAACAATCCGATAGCTTGTCTCATTTGCTTGCGTACCTTTACGTGGACTGGACAGCGTTGCTCGCAGACACCGCAGCCGATACAATCGCTAGCATGTTTTGACAAATTGAAGTAGTAGTCTTTGGCCGATTCGTTGCTTGAGTTAGCTAAATCCAGACATTTATTGACGGCGCTGATGTCAATACCGGCAGGGCATGGCTGGCAATTGTTACAATAAATGCAGACACCGTTCTGATCTTGTGCGGCTGCTATAGATATAAAGTTATAGTCGCCCAGTAGGATAGTTGCAAGTCCTACTCCGGCACTTGCGATAAAGTCTCTTCTATTCAAAGTCCACCTCCTGTAGTTTTGATACCATCTTTTATTTTCCCAACAATCCGATATCCGTTCACATATATTTATGTGGAACGGAGACCGTGTTCGCAGATGCACCATAGCCAGCATGTCTTGACAATTTGAAATAGTAGTTTGGATGATTCGTTGTCTGAGTTAGCTAATCCAGACATTTATTGACAGCGTCGATGTCAATACCGGGCCACGATATTATTGGCTGGCCAGTCCAAAGCGTACTAGGTGCCTGTGGTATCGACAGGGTACGATCGAATGGTAGTGTGCCGTCATTTACCGCCATAGGGTTTCATAACGGTGATAATGTATTGCTAGCTTTTGAGCAGTTTTTTTCGATAATGTTTTTTGTGATAAATATGCTCCAGCGAATGCAATGTCAGCAGCTAAAAGAGCAAGTGCCGCCGATTTTTTTTTGTCTCATCTTATCCCCCCATTTATTTTGGGAATAGTTTATCATTTGGAGTCAACGCCAAGTCAAGCTTTTTCTGTAAAAATATGATTTTATTATTGGGGGTACATAATGTCTCTAATCCGAAAGCGTATTAAGCAGCAAAAAATAAAATGTGATTTATACCTGTTTAAAAAGTACCAATCGCCTTTTTTTATATCTTTTCTAAATTTAAATCTTATTATAATTATGCGAGCCGTATAATAACCGGATTGGTATTAGGTAGATGTTTTTACGGGTGGCTGTTTCGAGGTAATCAGTCGAGAATCACATAGTGATAATATTGAGATAATAGTTTCTTTATCGACAAAATGGAATTAATAAAGGATATTAATATTCAATTCCCATTATCAACGGCCTAATATCAATAGCATGCATTATATAACTCACGTATACCGTCATTTTAATTTCTAAAAACAGCCGTTGAAATCTTTCCGTAGCTGTACTTAGGAGGCGAGGGGATGTCCGAACCGCCAGAAAAAAAAACGACACACAAGGGCCACAAGCCATGGAACATGGCATGTTCAGCAAAAAGGATTTGAGAAAACTTATTGTCCCATTGCTGATTGAGCAGACATTGGCGCAGACCATCGGCATGTTTGATACTATCATGGTTTCCTGCGCAGGAGAAAGCGCTGTTGCGGGTGTGGCGCTGGTTGAGACGATCAATGTGCTGATCATCAACCTGCTCACAGCGCTTGCAACTGGCGGAGCGATTGTCGCCGGTCAATATCTTGGCAGAGGTGACAGGAAAAATAGCAGCCGGGCGGGAGAACAACTGGTGATCACGACAGCGGGAGTCTCCATACTGATCATGCTGATTTGCCTGCTTCTGAACCGCCAGATTTTAGTAACCTTTTTTGGCAATATAGAAGCGGATGTCATGAACAGCGCAAGGATATACTTCTACATTACGTCGTTTTCCTACCCATTTATCGGGGTCTATAACTCTGTCGCCGCATTGTTTCTAGGAATGGGCAAGACTAAGGTTGTCATGACAAACTCGCTCATTATGAATGTGATAAATATCATGGGTAGCGCGATTTTTATTTACGGGCTGGGGATGGGCGTAGTCGGGGCGGCGCTGTCTGGCGCAATTTCGAGAACCGTCGCCGCCATTATCATGATAGTCAAGCTGCGCAATCCCAATTTGGCAATTTCTGTTCGCTCCTATTCTCTGCGGAATGTGGACTTCGGTATGATCAAACGAATCCTGCGCATTGGCGTTCCAAATGGACTGGAAGGTGGCATATTTCAAGTCGCAGAATTATCATGACCAGCCTAGTTGCTGCCTTTGGGACCACTGCCATCACCTCATGCCGTGGGGACCAGTTTGACCGGCCTGGAAGTCATTCCAGGGCAGGCCCTGGGATTAGCAATCACGACCGTAGTCGCCCAGTGCATCGGCGCAAAAGAGTATAAGCAGGCAGACAAATACATCAAATATCTGCTTAAATTATCCTGGATTTATATGATAACACTCAATGTGGTCACAATGCTCTTGTTAAAGCCGATCCTGGGATTGTACAATCTGTCCGAGGGAACATTTTCACTCGCTTTTAAGATCATGCTCATTCACGGAATTGGTTGTATGACGGTCTGGCCCGCGTCCTTCACCCTGCCTAACGCATTTCGGGCGGCTGGCGATGTGAAATACCCTATGTTCATTTCCATTCTATCCATGTGGTTTTTTCGGATTGGTTGCAGTTATCTACTTGCCTATAGTATTGGACTCGGCGTATTGAGTGTGTGGATCGCCATGCTTGTGGACTGGGTATTCCGCAGCAGCTGCTTTATCTGGCGCTGGCGGAGTGGAAAATGGAAAAATTACGCGGTCGTTTAAGAAAACAGAGTCGTTTCAATAAGAAGGGCGCAAATATGCCAAACAATCAAACCGCTGGATTCACCAGGAGAAAAATAATGCTTGGATTTTAGCTATCTATCAATTATTTACTTTTAGGCATGAATCAAATATAATATCAACAAAAAAAGCATCAATAATTTTGGAGGTATTCGCATGGAATTTAGAGTTCTGCAATACTTTCTAGCCGTTGTCAGAGAAGAAAGCATTACACGGGCAGCTGAAGTACTGCATATTACTCAGCCGACATTAAGTCGGCAGTTGGCACAGCTGGAAGAAGAACTTGGTGTTAACTTATTTTCCAGAGAGAAGCGAAAAATCGCACTGACGAACGAGGGTGTTTTATTGCGTCGCCGTGCAGAAGAAATTATAGAATTGATCGACAAGACGGAAAGGGAACTACTTGAGGAGGAAGCACTGATTGATGGTGTGGTTTCGTTTGGATGTGGTGAGCTAGCTTCAGTACAAGTATTGTCTGATTTTATTAAGTCCTTTCATCAGAAATATCCTCGCGTCAGATACGATCTATACACTGCAAATGCAGACCAAATCAAAGACAGGATGGATAGAGGGTTGACAGACATTGGCTTGTTATTGGAACCGGTTAATATTGAAAAATATGATTATATACGACTCAATGTAAAAGAAAGATGGGTTGTATTAATGCCTCCAGACGATGAATTGGCGAAGAAAGACTATGTCACAGCTGAAGATTTAAAGAATTTACCAATGATTATAACGCGCCGTACCAGTTTGCGGAATGAACTGGCAAGCTGGTTTGGGGACTATTTCAAAAGTCTCAATATTGTATTTTCACATAGCATGAGTACCAATGCAGCAATCATGGTACGAAACGGCTTGGGATATGCCCTGGTAATTGAGGGGGCAATCCCCTTTTGGGATAAATCAAAAATTTGTTATAAACCTCTGTACCCGGAAATTACGGCAACTACTGTCTTAGCCTGGAAAAGACAACAACCTTTCAGTTTGGCAACAACCGAATTTATAAGACACGTTAAATGCCTTTTAGGCATAAATAAGTAAATATGAGTATTTTTCATCTTTTTACTCCTAAGTTTATAATGCGAGTGTAAAAAGCCTTTTACACTCGTTTTTGTATGATAAAAGCGGAATCAGAGATTATACAGAAGAAGACTGCGGGTGGGTCGAATTTGTCAAATGCATGCGAGATGCAGGTCTTCCGGCTAAAGTATTGGTGGATTATGTTGCGCTTTTTCTTCAAGGTAATGAAACCCTTGAGGCAAGAAAAAAACTACTTATCGAGCAGCGCAATCTGCTCATGTCGAGAATGAAAGATATAAAGAAAACGTTGGATTACATAGATCATAAAATTGCAAATAATTGAACAGAAAATAGTTGAAAAAGGAATTAATAGCTAGAAGAATTAATCTTATAGGTAAAATCGTATTGATATTTTCTAACTCTAAAGAGCTCCAGCAATACTTGGCTGGAATTGGTTTGTTTGTTTGCGTATCTGTCTTGTGTGCGTCCCATGCAAATACCCGCTCGGTGATCTCCGAAATAAAACAGTTTGTCCAAAGGAGCGCTGCAAAACATAATGAAATACTGATCAAAACAGTTCTTCTAGATACTATTCCTTTCATAGGTTTCCTCCTTGCCAATATGAAGAGTTTTAGTAATAACACCTGCGAGCTATTGGCAGAATTAGCTATGCTGTTCAATGGATTGAACAAAATTTTGAACGACTCTACCATACCGATAGTGGTCATCAAAAATGGCAGCTACATGTTTAGCGTGCGGAAACAGATATATTTGTCGGGGGCCTTTGGTGGCATTATAGAGATCTAGGGCCATATTGACAGGAACAAGTTCATCGGCTTCACCGTGAATGTAAAGAACGGGAGTGGTGATATTGCGCACTGACCGGATCGGTGATGCCTGATGAAAGGTAAAGCGGGAATTGAAATATGCAGCAACATTTGCGTATGGTAGTAAAAGCTTAGTCAGAACCTTTCCCGGAAGATTCAGCCGCTGCTCCATTTGTAGCGCTAACAATGTTTCAAAATCAGAGTAGGAGCTATCGGCAATATAGAAAGCTACCCGTTTGCTCTTTTCATTAAGTTCGGCATGCATGAGCGCGGTCGCTGCCCCCATGGAAATTCCATGAACACCGATCATGCCTCCGGGAAAACGATGACCAACCCAATCCACCCACTGGTCCAGATCATATTTTTCATAATTGCCCCAGGTGACCGAATTACCGCCGCTATTGCCATGAGCCCGTGAGTCAACAAGCAGGAGATTAAAGCCGTCATTCAGATAAATATCTAAATAGTTTAGACCAGTCGCGCGATCTTCGGTAAAACCATGTAGGAAGATAAGAGTTTTATCTGTGGATGCTGGGTTTGGAATATACGTGGCAGACAACGGATAACCAAAGCGGGATTCGATGGTAATATCTGACCATTGTCTCTTCTTACCATTTTCTAAGATTTGCTTAAGCTTGCCGGTATTTTGGACATTCATGCGGGAATGTAAGATGCTTGTTTCTTTATAAATAACGTTTCCTATGAATAGGCCAACTCCGCTTATACAAAGAATAGCAATTAGTATACAGACTAGTAGCCGTCTTCGTCGTATTCCCTTTTCTGACACTTTGAAATTAGTATTCGATTGCATGTCCACCTCGTATGGATCTTTATGAGAAAATTTGGTATCTAAGCTTCTCGCTTCTTATATCAGTGGCATTCCTTAAATTCTTCAAAGCTTGTTATTGTCACATAATAAACCCTGAAGTTATGTCCAAGTCAAGATCAAAATTTATTTATTTGTACTATAATTCAAATTGGCGTTGCTCTAAGTTGTAATTTGACGATTGTGGAGCCAGAATAGAGGCAAGCCACAAAAGAATAAGTGTGTAATTAAAAATACATGTTCGATTGAGGACATGTATTTTTAATTTTGGCTTGACTTGGTGTTAAGTCCAAATGCTACTTTTAATTTATTTAATAAACAAAAGGAGAGGAACCCCATGAGAAAACATATTTGTATCTGTTTAGCTTCCATCCTAATGTTTTTTTTGATTGCAGGCTGTAGTACGAACGCTAATAACGGTACAGCAAATGCTGGATTTAAAGCTACGCCTGAGCCGGCGGAGACAACGAGCCGCATTCCGGTTGCCGAGAGCAGCCCGGCTAAGGGGGGATCAACAAATAAAATTCTTGTAGCCTATTTTTCGCATTCTGGCAACACACGGCAAATTGCCAAGTATATCCATGAAGACGTCGGTGGCGATATTTATGAAATTACACCAGTAAACCCATATCCCGAAAACTACGATGCTGTGGTTGCACGATTTAGACAAGAACGAGCCGTAGATGCCCGGCCTGCCCTAACTGCGAAAGTTGAAAATATGGAAGCCTACAACGTGATTTTCGTTGGTTTTCCCAACTGGGGCAGCGACATGCCTAAACCGGTTTACACTTTTTTAGAACAATACGATTTTTCCGGTAAAACCATCATTCCTTTCTGTACTCACGGCGGAGGGGGCTTTGGAAATAGCATACAGCATTTGACTGAGCTTGCCCCGAAGGCAACAATTTTGGATGGCTTTGAAACATCAGGCAGTAATGTAGGAAATCAGAAGCATGCAGTGGATAACTGGCTGCATAATATCGGGATGTTTTCATTAACCCGCACTTGAGATATGGGGTTTCAACAAAATTTTTCACTTTTTTTCTTGACCTTGTGTTAAGTCCAGGTTGTACAATAACAAAAACAAAGATACAACCCTGAGTAAAAAATGTATATGGTTGTTGTAGTGTGCAGCGAAACGATATGGAGGTGAGATGACTTTACTGGTTTTTCAACTTTAAAACACTAAATTAAAAGGAGAGAAAAAAATGAGACGACTAACAGCAATAATCCTGTCGCTTTCTCTGCTTGTTTCTGTGAGTACTTTCACAGGCAAAGCACTCGCTGCTGAGGTAAACAAAGATTCGCAAACAATTACTCGAGCCGGTTCGCAGCCTTCCAGAAAAGCCCCGACCGAATATTTTACCGGTAATGTACGCATTGACCCCCTATTCCCCGCAAACGATTCAGCACATTTCTCTGGTGGTAATGTTACGTTCGAGCCAGGAGCCCGAACCGCATGGCACACCCATCCAACAGGGCAGCATTTGATCGTTACCGCCGGCGTTGGCCGGACACAGGAGTGGGGTGGGCCGATTATGGAGGTCAAGGCGGGCGATGTAGTCTGGTGCCCGCCTGGCGTTAAACACTGGCATGGGGCTTCACCAACCACAGCAATGACGCATGTTGCACTCACAGGAACTCTTGATGACAAAAACGTTGAATGGATGGAGAAGGTTACTGACGGGCAATACAATGGCAAATGAGTGGTACATATCAGCTATTTCGGAATTTAAAAATATCAAGTAAAGGGGAAATAGCATGAATAGAAAAATCACGACAATTCTATTGGGGGTTTTCATCACTGTATTTAGCCTAACAACTATTTCAGAGGCAAAATCCATAAATGATCAAGGCTTGGACGCGAGGCAACAGGGTATTGTCACCATTGCGGCATTTACTGCCAGAGGTGATTTGCCAAAATTAAAAACGGCTTTGAACGAGGGATTGGATGCTGGGTTGACTGTTAATGAAATCAAAGAAGTCCTCGTGCAGATGTACGCCTATTGCGGCTTCCCGCGCAGCCTGAACGGAATCACTACCTTTATGAGCGTCATGGAAGAACGGAAAGCGAAAGGCATTCAAGACGAAATGGGTAAGGAAGCAAGCCCCTTACCTACCAACAAAAGTAGAATCGAACTCGGAACAGAAGTTCAGACAGGCCTGATAGGAGCACCTGCCAGGGGGCAGTTTTCACATTCGCCCCCGCCATTGATGAGTTTTTAAAGGGACATCTATTTGGGGACCTCTTCGGCCGCGACAATTTGGACTTCCAGAGCCGGGAGATTGCAACCATAGCCGCTCTGGCAAGTATGGCGGGCGTCAATTCCCAACTGCAGAGTCATTTTAACATGGGATTTAATACCGGGCTGACTGAGGCGCAGATGAAAAGTTTAATATCCGTTCTTGAGGACAGAATTGGCAAACAAGAAGCCGATAATGCGGATGAAGTGTTAGCTAGGGTTATGCGTAACAGAGCAAAATAAGCATCTTGATATGTATCTCTATTAAACGAAAATGCCCATACAGCAGGACTAAAACTTGCTGCATGGGCATTTTTGCTTTTCAGACTTTCAGAACCAAATGAGTGAACCGGCTTCGAAAATCCAGAACGCTCCTGTTGGTGAAGTTCAGCGACCGAAGAATGTATTTGCTGTGCGCATGCGTTCGAGTATATCCACCTGGAACGGGCAGCGCGGTACACATTGGCCGCAGTACGTACAGTCTCTGGCTGTTCGCCTCAATTTGAAATAATGGTCTTTAGCGAGTTCGTCGCCGGCTTGGGCAAGGTCAAGATATTTATTGACCGCGGCGATATCGATGCCATAAGGACACGGCTGACAGTGATTGCAATAAATGCAGACGCCCTTCATGTCCTGATGTGGTGTACCGGCGATAAAGGCGTAGTCGCGTTCCGCCGGCGAGCTTTTATAATAAGTGAGGACACTGGTGAGGTCATCCATATTACGCACGCCGGGCAGGCAGGAGACAACGGCCGGGCGGTCTAATGCATACTGGATGCACTGCGGCACGGACATAGCGCGCCCGAAGGGTGAAGAACTGTTGTTTAACAGGCGTCCGCCGCCATACACTTTCATGACGGTGATGCCGGCACCGCGTTTTTCCGCTTCCTGATAGAGCAACCGTCGTTCTTCGGACAGCTTCAGCTTGCCATCAACCGGAACAAAGTCATAAGCGGGGTTGAGGCTAAACATAAAGATGTCAATGAGGCCGGTTTCGAGAAAGCGGCGGGAGATATCCACCGAATGCGAAGAAAAGCCGAGATAACGGATGGTTCCATTCTGCTTGAGCTTCTGGGCGTAATTCAGGGTGCCGCCGGAAATTACCCTCTCAAAATCATCGGCCTGGTCTACGTAATGGATGAGCCCAATATCGCTGTAGTCTGTGTCGAAGCCCTGGAGCTGCTGCTCGAAACCCTGTTGTACCTCTTTTAGATCGCGTGTCCTCGTGCAGACCTGGCGCGGATATATGGCGCCAATATGCATCATCGTCATCATCTTGTCACGCCGTCCCTTCAGTGCACGGCCCATAGCTTGCGCCGGCCCAAAGTTCGACATGACGGTATCAATATGATTGATGCCTTGTTCTGAAGCATAAGCGATCATTCTTTCGATCTGAGCTGCAGAAGACTCATGCATGGAACTTACCCCGAGACCTATAGTGCTGAGTTTTACTCCAGCACGCAGGGTACGATATTCAACCGTACTGGAGAAATCCGGCGCATTTTGGTCGTTGGTTGATGGCTTGTCTGAGGGAACAGTCGATGAAGGCGATTTAAAATTGCAACCGCCGAGCAGCATGAGACCTACGGCTCCGGCTCCCATGGTTTTGATAAAATCACGACGTTTTATGATGATATACCTCTCTTTCTTTTCTAAATATAGAATAATGTATCAATTGGAGCTAACTCGAGGTCAAGCTTTTCTTGAGAAAATTTTAAACACCGGAGACATATATATATGGCTTCGGTGTTTTTCTAGATAGGTTCACTTTAAACAGTAATGTTATTGTCTGTTCTTACATAAGACATTTCCCTTTGAGTCAATTTCAAGCCAGGAGAAAATCTAACGCCCGAAAAAAGCTTGACTTTAAGTTAACTCAAGATGATAAGCTTCTATTTAGAAGAAGATAGAAAGGTAATTTAACTATGGAGAATTTTTATGACTATTAAGGAGCTTCACAGATCTCAGATATTTCAGTAGATAGCCTGTGTTATGATGTGAATCAGATTATGATGAGATGACATTGCACTGATTTATCGATGAAGTTCAAAAGAACCGTCGGAAAATTAGCGCTTTTGCAGGATCTAGAAATGAACTGGGGGACGAAATTTTGATTAGAAATATATTGAATGTAGCAATGATGGTACTTCTGCTGTTGAACATGAATTATCGTTTCATGGGAAATGCCTTCCATGAAATCGGCGGGGTGGTTCTTGCTTTTCTGTTTATTTTCCATAATGTGCTGAATTGGCGCTGGTATGTTGTCTTCTTCAAAGGCAGGCAGAGTATTAGACGTTCCATCGTTGTTATTGCTTATGGCGTCTATGCATCCTTTACGAATAACATCGGAGAGAAGCTTCTTATGCAGAGTTTTTTCGTGGGGTGGGGTGAAGAGCCTTCCCTGTGGGGGTTCCTACTGGACCATTTGGCAATTGTAGGCTGTTATGTTAGCATAACATATTATCTGTTATGTTTGCTGCGCAAAAGAAACATGTGAAATGCCTTTTAAGCATTGATTGACCATGAAAAGAAGGTATTAGACATATTAAAGGTCTAGATTTATCATAACATGTAAGTGAAGTTGGGAAGGATAGCTTATGCTGCAAAGCCCAATAGCACTTACATTTTTTATTAAGGAAAGAAGAAGGATGAACACAAACGAGGCAAGCAAACATTTTCCCGTCAGTATGGAAAAATTACAGTATTACGAGCAGAACGGCTTATTGGAAAGCGAAAAGCTCCAAGATGGTTCTTCTAATTATAAGAATGCAGATTTTCGCCGCATTGGCTTGATTCACTTTTTGTTGGACGCGGGGTTGGAGCTTAACGTTTTGAAAGAGTTCGTGAAGTTGCTTGATAGCAGAGCAACAACAAAATATGAACAAATCCGTATATTGAGAAAACAGAGATATAAGCTGCTGGATGATATTCACGACAAGCAGCAATCATTAGATCAACTGGATTATCTGATTCACGAAATCAAAAAAACAGAAATATAAAAGAAGAACGAGGTGAAACCATATGTTGATTGCAGAAATAAGTCAAAAGTTTGATATTTCGCAAGATACGCTTCGCTATTATGAACGCGTTGGACTGATTCCCCGTGTGAAACGCAATAAAAGCGGAAGCAGGGTTTATACGGACCAAGACTGCAGGTGGGTCGAATTTATCAAATGCATGCGCGGCGCAGGTCTTTCGGTTGAAGTATTAGTTGAGTATGTTGCGTTGCTGCAACAGGGCGAGGAAGAAACCCTTGAGGCAAGAAAAAAACTACTTATCGAGCAGCGCAATCTGCTCATGACGAGGATGGAAGATATAAAGAAAACGTTGGAACGCCTGGATTATAAAATTAAAATATTTGGCCAATCAACAATTGAGAAAGATATAACACAGCAAAAACACAGAATTGGAGCTAATCTTTTGGGCTGTATATTCGGTTAGGTCTAGCAACTTGGCCACTTCTTTACAGTATACATTCAACTTCCTCTTTTACCCAAAAAACTCGATTTCGAGTTACACGAAGGTATAGTAGCTGTATCACAGGAAACATTTCAATGCGGTATGAATGAAAAAATTTGGATTTGGGTTAACGCGGTTATCAATAACTGAAGAGGAAAATCTGCAAAGTACTAATTAGGAACTTGTAAATAGAATATGAAATGGAGATGTCTTTTTTATGAAGAAGAGAATGCTTAGAGATATTGAAGTTACAGCAGTAGGGCTTGGCTGCATGGGATTCAGTCACGGTTATGGCCTGGTGCCGGAGCGTGCAGATTCGATCACATTGATCCGAACTGCCTATGATATGGGCTGCACATTTTTTGATACGGCAGAGGCTTACGGAGCTGGCCACAATGAGGAGCTTGTTGGCGAGGCTTTGAAGTCGGTTCGGAGCGATGTTGTATTGGCAACAAAACTGCATATTCCTGATCATAACGATAAAAGCGTTCGCGAGGTAATCAGAGAACATCTGAATGCATCGCTAAAGCGGCTACAAACAGATTATGTTGATTTGTACTATCAACACCGGGTCAATAAGAGCATTCCAGTGGAAGAAGTAGCGGAATGCATGGGCGAACTGATACAGGAAGGCAAGATTCGCGGTTGGGGTCAGTCGCAGGCTACCGTAGAGGAAATCCGGCGAGCTAATGCGGTCACGTCTCTTACTGCCATTCAGAGCGAATATTCCATGATGGAGCGCATGTTTGAAAAGGATGTCATTCCTGCTTGTGAAGAACTGGGAATCGGATTTGTACCCTTCTCTCCGTTGGCAAGCGGCTTTTTGAGTGGTAAATATACGCAAAACAGCAAGTATGTAGGAGATGATGTTCGGCGTGTAATCACCCGGTATCAGAAAGAAAATGTGGAAGCAAACCAACCATTGTTGGATTTATTAAATCACTTTGCTGTTCAGAAGGATGTAACACCGGCACAGATTTCCTTAGCGTGGATGCTCTATAAAAAAGATTTTATCGTTCCGATTCCAGGTATGCGAAAGGTTGAGCGGTTTAAGGAGAATCTTGGAGCTTGTGATGAAATACTTTCTGAAGAAGAATATAATGCAATTGAATTTGAGCTTACAAAGATAGAAATTCATGGTAACCGCACAGATGAAGATATAGCAAAGTTATATGAATGATTGAGGGGCGGTTTGTCAAACTGGACGCAACAAATAAAGGAAATCCAAAACTATGGAATTTACTCAAACCCATAAGGTGGTATTTGCAATAGTTCCAGTTGGAAGTATTGAACGTATATGTTAGTCGTTTTTTAAACAGAATTTTGGCCGTGAAGTCAAAGCTCAAACAACTCCAGTTGAACTGGGGCAGCACAATTAAAATAGCATGGAGTAATAGGAGAGACTATCAAATTAATACATTGTTGACGATGTTTCATCATTATAATGAACATGGATTTGCTGGCAATCCGAATGTTTTGACGTGGAAACTCGGCCGAAGAGCAAATGATTTTGTATCCTTTGTACATAGGAACAATGCAAAGCAAAAGATAATCTCTGCCTTAGAAAAGAACAATGAAAAATTTGATTGCAAGCGAAGGGGGATCTATGCGCCTTACAGGAAATATGATTTTGATAACAGGAGGAGCCTCTGGAATTGACCTGAGTTTGACTAAACGATTTTTGGAAACCGGACATTTGCGGCAGAAGACCGGACAAGTTGATGAGACGTCCCTGGTAAATTGAAACTGCACCCGCCAAGTATGATGCCTACAGCTCTATATGCAGATTTTACAAAGAAAGTTGCCGCTTATTATACCGGTGCAGGGGCGTCAGGAGAGTTTCGTCCATTTCAAAGAGTAGTCTCGTTTGTGCAAATGAGATAGAGTTTTTTTCTTTCTGGCTTCATAAGTTAAAATGAGTTTTTCCTGGTTGCTATATCGCACAGACAAGAAATTAATTATAAAAAATCAAAGAAACTAGTAGTTTCTGAATTAAGATGAAAGGATGAAGGAAAGATGAAACCGTTAAAAAAATCAACACTTTTATTATCGTTTCTGCTTATTTTGCTTTTGGCTAGTACATCTTTGGCTAAAGAGACTGGCAATAAAGGGCAGCAGCCCATTGTACTAAAAACCATGGGAAGTTTATACTTTGGTGGAACAGTAAGCTCAGACAACGATGGTGAAACTTTTCATGGTGATCATGGTTATGCCCAGTATTTCATTCCGAAAAATTCCCGAACGTATCCGCTTGTCATGTGGCATGGTCTAGGACAGTCTGGCAGGACATGGGAAACTACTCCCGATGGTCGTGAAGGATTTATGCAGATTTTGCCCCGCCAAGATTGGTCTGTTTATATTATTGATCAGCCTCGCCGCGGACGTGCCGGACGAACACAAGCTACCTTTGCAGATCCAAATGCTATTCCTACAACTGCACGGGAGAGCGCTGCATGGAGTGTTTTCCGGCTTGGTACTTGGAATCCTCCAAACGGTCCTACTTTTTTCCCGGGAGTGCAATTTCCTCAAGATGCAGCTTCAATAGAACAGTTTCTGCGCCAACAGACACCTAATACAGGCGATGAACCTTCTCCTAGTGTTGAGCATAGGGACTTTATGGCTGATACAATGGTGGACCTTTTCCGTCAAATCGGCCCTGGCATTCTCATTACTCATTCTCGCAGCGGACAGTATGGTTGGGCTACAGCTATGAAGCAACCAGAATTAATTAAAGCTATAGTAGCTTACGAGCCTGGAGCTTTTGCTTTTCCAGAGGACGAGCCCCCTGTTGATATTGCTACTGATAATGATTTACTGAAGAAGTCTCAAGCACCACAATTAGTCCCCAAAGAAGACTTTTTAAAGCTAACCAAGATGCCGATCCTGGTGGTTTTTGGTGATAATATTGCCAAAACTCCAAGTTCAATCTACGGAGTCGAACTCTGGCGAATGGATATTGAGAGAGCAAAACAGTTTGTGGAGGCTGTGAACCGCCATGGCGGAGATGCTGTACTCGTTGAGCTTCCGGAATTTGGTATCCATGGCAATACTCATTTTCCATTTGCTGATTTGAATAACGTCGAGATTGCCGATTATTTGACTAAATTTCTGAAAAGCAAAGGTCTAGACGGGCGCAATAATCCTCACAGTGGACCGGGAAAAAAGGCGATTTAAAGCCCATACCCTTTGAGAATAAAGCAAGGACTGGGCCTGAGAGCAGGACTCCTTTGCAGATAATTTGTACAACGTATGATGGAGCGTCGTTGTTCTTGTAATAATGTCCTGCTACAATCCAAGTTAAAGGATGCCTAGCGTGCAAAAATGTATATGCATTCTCTTTACAAAAAGAAGTGATAAATCAGTGTAGAGAAAACGATTTGGCGACTTTTTCAAAGCTAAGTGCCTAAAAAGGAATCAAACTTAAAGCCCTGGCAAAAAAATGAATTTGTCCATACTGTATTGGAGCGATATTGAAACTAGCCAGAGTTACCCTATAACTGGCAAACTTAAAGTATTAATTAAGACGCTTAGCTTATTTCCTGAAAAGCAGACCTTCTATATGATTCTAGTAGGAAGAGAATGGAAGTATTCCCCAATTTACTCCAATACGTTATGGATTTAAAAGCTACGTGCGTTGCAAGGCAAAACAGTACGCGGCAATAGATTTTAAGATTACTGAAGGAGGCCACTTATGATTGCGATTCCACAAGACTCTTTTCGGCTATATTTTCGAGATTTATGCGGCGCATTCAAATGGCATAAGCTGTTTCAAGGGGATATATCTGCGACAAAAATCTGATCCTCGAATTCCTTGGAAACGCAATAACCCATAATTTAGTTTGGACAATGGACTATTTTAATATATTCTATGAAAACTTTACTTCCTTTACTTTCGATACCCGACCGAAGAGCAAATTTTGTATGCCATAGAGAATGCAACCAAAGCCACAATTCAGGAAATAGGTAAGGCGGGGATTCCATTTCAAGTATTCATTCGGCAGGTTGATGAAAATAAGTGGATTTGGATGCCTAAATATAATGCGATTGTGTGTGATCTAACTC
The DNA here is from genome assembly GCF_041428895.1 of Sporomusa aerivorans. Classification (NCBI taxonomy): domain Bacteria; kingdom Bacillati; phylum Bacillota; class Negativicutes; order Selenomonadales; family Sporomusaceae; genus Sporomusa; species Sporomusa aerivorans. Next base: position 3,781,120 of record NZ_CP156926.1, on the reverse strand, counting down.
ATATAACAGAACTTACTTATATGGACTTATGAAAGGCGTGCTAAGTAACTTAGATCGATTCGATATTTACTATAAAAACAGCAAAGCGTTGCCAGAAAAAGCAGATGTTGATGCTTTAGTTTCGGCAATTCAAAAAGAAGCCGGAAAAAGCTAATCTTTTTCGTCTTCTTTGTTTTATGGAGAAAGCGACTAACTAACACTTTACCTATGACTAGTATGCAACACCATTACTGATTCTAAAATGTCCGCAATAATTTTTAACATTAAAATACCATGTATACTGAGCAACGGAGCCAGTAGTTTAAACCGCTTGAGTTACTAAATGGCCGGATGAAGCTAATTTCAATTAGCTTCATCCGGCCATTTTTTTTATGCCTAAAAGGAGTGGAGCGATGAATGAAAATCAAGTATGGATTCGTGATAGGAGAGATGGTGGAGATTGAAGTACCGGAAGTAATCGGCAAAGTGCTGATTGGAATTGACAAGGAAAACCAAAACAGCGAACGACAGGAAAGTCGTCGGCATAATTCGATTGACGCATTGGCGGAGTTAGGCGTTCAGCTGGCAGCTACCTGTGAAGAGCTTACTGACTCCATCGAAGCGCGGGAAGCAAGGGAAGCATTACGCCATGCACTCGACAAGTTGCTTCCTCAGCTCCCCACCCGCTATGCGGAATCCGCATCGGGTGGTCCTGACCTGCGCAAGTGAATTTTTGTATTTATTGTAGATGATAAGATCGTAAATAGATGACTATATGTCCAATAAAAGCAATATCTCGAACATTTTAGATGCTGTATTATGCGGGAAAGGAAGTTATCGATAAAATCAATAACAAAAATTAAATTTTATTATGACTTTTGAAATCATTTTGCTATAATTATTATAGATACTATAAGAAGTAAAGGGATATGAAATAAGGAGGATTTTGTTTTGCAAAAAAAAATTTATCAAGTGTTTTCCTTGATGTTAGCTCTTATTTTAATCTTCTCAATTGCAGGTTGTTCAGGTGACAAGCAGGCGAATCAATCAAATCAGCCAGCAATGTCCAATGCAAAATCCATTAAGTTAGGCACATTAGTTACCTTACAGCCTTTTATGGTTGTTTTAAAAGATGAGCTTGTCAAAAAGGGATATAACGTAGAACTTGTGCTGTTTGATGCCAATAATATGCCGGCTACGGCAACAAAAGATGGCAATATTGATGGTTTTATCCATAATCATCTTCCCTGGATTAAAACTTTTAACCAGCAAAATAATTCAAAACTCGAAATGATGCAGCCGTACCTGTTTTATTATCGCACCGCAATGTATTCTTCCAAGTATAAAAACATCGACGAGTTTCCTAAAGGTATTCAGATTGCCATCCCCAATGATCCTACCAATATTGAAACTAGCTTATTAATGCTTCAACAACTGAATTTAGTTACTTTAGGAGAGAAAAAAGAAAAGTTTTATACGATTCTCGATATAAAAGAAAATCCAAAACAAATTAAGTTCTTAGAGACTGAGATTTCAACAACGGCTAGAAGCATTAGTGATGCTGGAGCCGTGATTTGCCCGGCGATTCGTGCTAAGCAAGCAGGCATTGATCCGAATTCTTTCCTTGCCGAAGATAAAACAACGGTAAATTTCCCAGTCGGTTTAACGATTGATGCCAAGAATGCTCAAGCACCCTGGGTTAAGGATGCAATGGATATCCTGAAATCCGAGAGTATAAAAGCCAAATTCAACGAACTCTACAATGGAGCTTTGGTTCTGTTATAATCATCATGTAAAAACTTTAATATGTCCTCAGTAAAAAGTAAAAAGCAGCAAATATTTGTTGCTTTTGCTTTTTTCTGAGGACAGCAGAAATGGAAAAGGGTGATCAATTTGATCTCGATCAAGCATTTGAAAAAATGCTTTGCTGAGCAGACTGTGCTTAATGATATTAATCTACATATCGGAAAAGGTAAAATCTATGGCCTGGTTGGGCGCAGTGGAGCGGGGAAATCCACACTGCTCCGTTGTATCAATGGATTGGAAAGCTATGACGAAGGATCGTTGACTGTTGACAGTATTGAAGTAAGCTCGTTATCAGCAAAGGCAGCCCGGGAATTCAAAAAGGATATTGGTATGATCTTTCAGCAGTTTTCACTTTTAAGTCGTTTGAATGTATATGAGAATATCGCTTTACCCATGAAATGCTGGAATTACAATCAGACTCACATCGACAGAAAGGTTAAAGAGCTCGTGGAAGTAGTGGGGATTCACGATAAAATCCACGCTTTTCCTGCACAACTATCCGGAGGGCAGAAACAGCGGGTTGCTATTGCGCGTGCTCTTGCCATGAATCCTAGAATATTATTGTGCGATGAAGCCACCTCTGCGCTGGATCCGCAAACAGCTAACTCCATTATTTCGCTGCTTGATACAATTAACAAGCAGATGGGAATTACTATTGTTGTCGTTACCCATCAAATGTCTGTGCTTAGACGATCTTGCGAAGACATTTCGATTTTGGAAAATGGCAAAATTGCGGAGAGTGGCAGCGTAGTAGAAATTTTTCTGCGACAACCTAAGGCACTAATCAATTTAATCGGCCGGAAAGATCAGATATTGCCCCATACTGGAATAAACATAAAAATTTCCTTATCGCAGGAAGTAGCACAGAAACCGCTTATTACAGAAATGGCCCGGAATTTGCAAATCGATTTTCTGTTCATGGGTGGGGAAATGGAGCGTTTTCGAGACAGCGTGCTTGGTTCGCTAACTATAAATGTAAATGATGAAGACTATACCGGGGTAACTGAATTTTTGAATGCCCATCGGGTGCCCTGGCAAGTATTATTGCCCCTTGAGTGTGCTGAGCAAGCCTTGGCCGAGGAGGAATATTGATGTTCGATAGTATGTCTTGGGCAAATCTGTGGCGCTATTTTGATGGAATAATAGGTCCTTCCATATTTTCGACGCTACGTATGCTTGTAGCAACCATGATTCTTGCTTTTATTTTTGGCTTTTTATTAGCCGTTGCCTTGTATATTACTCATCCGGATGGACTGAAACCAAACAAGACAATCTATCGCATTCTCAACTTTTTTGTTAATTCCATTCGTTCTTTTCCGATCATCATTCTTATTGTTGCCATATCTCCAATTACTCGGATAGTGGTTGGGACAACGATTGGCGAAGAAGCGGCTATTCTGCCCTTAACCCTTGCTGCAACTCCTTTTTTAGCGCGAATATTGGAAAATGCCTTTCTGCAAGTTGACAGGCAATTGGTTGAAGCGGCCCGTTCTTTCGGTGCTTCAGATCGCCAAATTATTTTCAGAGTAATTGTAAAGGAATCGGTGCCTTCCATCGTTTCTGGTACTACACTGGCAACAATTACTTATCTTTCGGCCACAACAATGGCCGGAGCAGTCGGAGCTGGCGGGTTAGGTGCTGTAGCGCTAAATTATGGCTATCAAAGCTTTAATGATATGGTACTTTATACAGCGGTAATCATTCTTTTGATTCTAGTCTATATCATTCAAATTACAGGTGATTACTTGTACAAAAAAATATGATTTTTACAAGCTGAGGTGATTTTTTTGAATAGGGAATTGTATATGGAAACCATCATCAGACTGAACTGCGCTTTGGATTTGGAGAGAAAAGCTGTCGGGGTTAAGTTTCTTCATACGGAGGAGGAGTATCAGCTTGCCGCTGCGAAGACAATTACGGAACCGATTAATTATTGCGTCATGGTTCGTTTGGCAACCCAAGGCAGGGCAACGAAAGCCATTGGCAATAACCTTGCTTGTTTGGCAGGAGCTAGGGCATTAGGATTAAAAGAGATAGACGCTTACCACCGGTCAGGTCAAAACGGAAAAAAACTGGGGTTATATAACGATATGCCCACAGCGAAGCGAACGCGGGATGGAATGAGTTACTGTGACCATCAAGCCTTCGGCATTATGGTTAAACCATTAGAAGACTATGATAGTGAGCCGGATGTCGTGATTATCGTTTCTACCCCTTATAATATTATGAGAATCGTACAGGGGTACTCTTATTATAATGGCATGCAATCGAACTTTAAAATGACTGGCAACCAAGCTGTTTGTTCTGAGTCAACAGCTTACCCCTATTTAAGCAATGATATTAATGCTTCTTTGCTTTGTATTGGAACACGGCATCAAGCCGGCTGGAGTGATCATGAACTTGCTGTCGGTTTTCCAATTGGCCTTTTCACTAAAATTGTAGATGGTATTATGAACACAGTGAATATAATGGAGAATAATCAAAAAAAAGAGGTTATAGAAAAAAAGCTTCTCGCAAACGGAATCGGTGAATTGAAAATTAAGTACGATTTTAATTATTACCGTTAGAAATGTTCCCTAAAAGGGGGGGCATCTTTACACGAAACGTTATTTTCGCGATTAGTATTACCTTTCTAACAAAACACACGTGGAGTGTGCGTTTGGCTGAAAAAAACACAGCCCGTGAAACCAGGCGCGAACTGGGTTTGATGGCTGTGGGGAAATATGGTATATGTTTCCTTTGACGTAGTTAGAAAACATCATTTGGAGAAAAGGTGGCATTAAAGCCGGGTACAGTAGTCCGGCTTTTGGCTATTTTGGTATCAGTTAAAGCAGAGCATGAAGAAAATGGCTGCAGGGAAAATACGGGGATGGGTATATTTTTAGAAACATTTACCCCTGTCCTCGTTTTTTCTTTGCCTTGATAGAGAAAATAATAGTAGTTGGCAGGGAGCAAGTGATTGTTAGCTTGCTTGATGGTATGGAGATGGAGTGGGAAAGGAAACGCCGGCTAGGGTGGTTTTGATGACCATCTTAGTCGGCTCTATTTCCATTCAAGTTAGCAAAAAACATACTAAACATATGTTCTGATATTATGTATATGGAGGTGGATAGTGATGAGCGAACATGTCTGCTAACCGTCAAATTATTACATAATATCACTTGTTTCCCCAATTTTATCCATATAAATTATATACTTAACTTTATGACAGTGGATGTTAGATTGTGCGAAAGTAAAATAAATCATATTGACATAGAATAGTACGAATTGTATAATTTTGTTGTATACAATATGTGTACGACATGAATATTAAGGAGGATTGGTGAAATATTAGTTCAAGAATGTACCAGGTCACGGGGACGAACGAAATAACTTTCATATATTTTGTGCTTTGAGCGACGGGCTCGATTGCGGCATACAGAGAAAGGAATGAAAATTACAATGTCAGTATTTTTGGTTTTTGTTGGGGTAGCTTTGATATTAGTACTTATGGTTGTTTTAAAGATCGATGGCTTTATTTCATTGATGTTGGCGGCCATAGCCGTTGGATTAATGGAGGGTATGCAGTTAAATGCAATTACAAAATCAATATATAATGGGATTGGCGATCAATTAAAAAGCTTAATTTTAATACTTACATTTGGTGCTATGCTAGGTAAATTATTGGCTGAATCAGGTGCGGCCCAAAAAATCGCCAATACCCTCATCAAAAAATTTGGCCTTAAAAATATTCAATGGGCTATATTGTTAACTGCAATTATTATTGGTATTACAATGTTTTATGAAGCAGGTTTTGTTGTACTAATACCGATTATATATACAGTTGCTGCTGAAACAAAATTACCCTTATTATATATAGGCCTGCCCGGTATTGTCGGCTTGGCGGCAACACACGCTTTTTTACCACCGCATCCGGGGCCTGCGGCAGTTACCGTTGTTTTTAATGCCAATATGGGAAAGACCATGCTTTTGGGTCTTCCTATTGCTATTGTTGCCGCTACATTATTAGGCGTATTCTATGCAAGAACGAACTGGGTCAAGAAGATCAACGCAGTAATGCCTGCTGGATTAATCAGTACAAATCAATTAAAAGAAGAAGAATTGCCTGGTTTTGGAATTAGCATATTATCTGCCTTGCTGCCGGTATTTCTCATAGCGATTAGCACAATTGGCGAACTCTTACTTGCAAAGAATGATCCGTTGCAAATATACTTGGGCTTTTTTGGAAGTGCACCGATTGCTTTATTTATTGCTGTTCTTTTTGCTATGTATTTTCTTGGAATTGCTCGTGGAATGAAGATGGATGAAATAGCAAAAATTAATGCTTCGGCTGTAAAAGCGATCGCCATGATCGTATTAGTCATAGCAGCCGGCGGTGCATTCAAGCAAGTCATTGTAGACTCGGGAGTTGCAAATTCTATTAAAGCAATGACTATGGGCCTGCAGATGAATCCTTATATGTTAGCGTGGTTTGTGGGAGCTGTTATAAGAATTGCCGTCGGGTCATCAACTGTTGCTGTGACAATGGCGTCAGGAATCGTATTACCGTTATTGAGTACTGTTGGAATTAGCCCCGAATTAATGGTGCTTGCTACAGCTTGTGGGACCGTATTTTGTTCTCATGTTAATGACCCTGGATTTTGGATGTTTAAGGAATATTTTGGATTGTCGCTTATAGATACGATGAAAGTTAGGACTGTATATTCATCGCTTCTTTCCATCACAGGTCTAATCGGAGTCTTGATCATAAGCGCCATTTTGTAATGCTTTGAGCGGATAAGTTCAAGAAGCGATTTAATATTCAGCGAATACTCCGTCTGTTTTTTCGATGGCTGAATGGTCTTCAACTTACTATATACAACACTATCGAATCGAAAGGTTATTGTGAACGCAGCGGAGTGTGGCAATCTCAAACCCTAATCTTGTGCCAGAGTTTGCTTCGTCGTACCTGCTCAGAACAATGACTCGCAAACTTTGGTTGTATTATAGTAGAGGTGCCGGGTAGGCTTTTTAACCTACCGCTATAGTGTTAGGCAATCGCATAGGAAATCTTCGCGGATGGATAAATCGGAAATTAACCTGTTGATTATTTTTAGTGTTGATCTTATGATATTGACTCCTGATAGTGTGAATTATACAATTTATTGTATACAACCTGAATGCAATAAAGACAGAATTAATAAAGTCTAATATTAAGTAAAGGTGTGCAATGAAGGGAGAAGGTATCAGTGGAATCTAATACAGAAAAAAAATCGTTAAGTGACATAGCGTATAGCCAAATTAAAAATATGCTACTGGAATTTGAATTACATCCAGGTAGTGCTGTAACTGAAATTATGTTCATGCAAAAATTCGGAATAAGTAGAACGCCGGTCCGGCAAGCGTTGCAACGTTTAGAACAAGAAGGATTTATGCGATTAACGCCTCGCAAAGGGTGGTTTGTAGCTGGTGTATCACTGCGGGATATTCAGGAAATTTTTGTTGTACGTGAGGCTTTAGAGGGAATAGCAGCCCGCCTTGCCGCCGAACTGCTTCCTCAAGAGGTATTAGATGGACTAAACCTCTATATGGAAAAAATATCAAGTCAGGAGCAAACTAAGGATATAGATGAAGTTGATCCGGGCGACATATTACACGAGAAAATATTTGAAGCCGTCAATAATCAGCAAATGAACAGAGTACTTAGGTTATATAACGACCAGTTAAGAAGATTTCATATCATGGCTAGCAAGCTGCCCGGGCGTGCCCTGTTATCCTATAAAGAGCATTATGAAATCTTACGGGCTCTAACTGAGCGCAATGGTGAGAAAGCCGAAAAAGCAATGCGGGAACATATCAATAGCAGTAAGCGGAGTATTTTAGATGCTGTTGTTAACGAGTCATACGGAAAGTGGTTTGAATGCCAACCATAAACGTGAAGGAGAACAATTATGAAAATTATTGATGTTAAAACGCATGTATTAACAAGCCCATTAGCGGAGCCATTTGCCTTTTCAATGGGCTGGGTAACCCAGCGTGGCACTATGATTGTTGAGATTATCACCGATGAAGGGATAATCGGCTGGGGTGAATCGCTTTGCCATGGTCTGCAGCCGCCAGAGATTGCTGAAACCATTGTCCAGACAGCATTAAAGCCGATTATTATAGGGCAAGATCCATTTGATGTCGATGTTCTGTGGGAACGTATGTATAATTTAACCCGGCCATTCGGACAAAAAGGGGCAGTACCTAACGCGATTAGTGCGGTAGATATCGCACTCTGGGATTGTCTTGGACGGGCAATAGGCAAACCGGTTTGCAAATTACTAGGAGGTGCTTACCGCAATAGTATAACGCCGTATGCTACCGGTTTTTACCGGGTTGCAGGCAAAAAGTATCCTGAGGCTGCTGTTGAAGAAGCAAAAATGCACATAGCCAAAGGGTTTGGGGCAATGAAACTAAAAATTGGTTTTGGCGTTGAAGAGGATATCCATTATATTCGTCAAGTGCGCAAAGAGATAGGTCCGGACATAAAATTGATGCTTGATGCAAACCATGCCTATAATGTTTCATCAGCTCGTAAAATACTTAAAGCAGTTGAGAATGAGGATATTTTGTGGTTTGAAGAGCCGATATCGCCTGAAGATATTGACGGATACCGGGAATTAAAAAATCTAACCAGCATTTATATTGCCGCTGGAGAAAATGAATTTACCAAAATTGGATTTAGGGATTGGGTGAGCAAACGAGCTATTGATATCGTCCAGCCGGATCTTTGTTCTGCAGGCGGATTCACTGAATGCAGAAAAATTTCGGCATTGGCGCAAGCTTGGCATATGACATTGATTCCGCATGTATGGGGCTCGGGCATTGGGCTTGCCGCTTCCCTGCAATTTCTAGCTACTGTGCCTCCTGCGCCACTTGCACTTAACCCTATCGAACCTATGCTGGAATATGATCAGTCTTCCCATCCCTTCCGGCAGGAACTGATATTTAATGCAATCAATATGGAAGAGGGAATTGTTAAAATTCCTGACGGACCTGGTTTAGGGGTTGAAATTAACCGCGAAGTAATAGAACGTTATGAAGTCAAAAAATAACGAGAGTGAGGTGGGAATATGAAAAAGTGTATCATATTCGGCGTTGATGGATTAATGATGCCGCTACTTAAGAAATTTGCGGCAGAGGGGATCTTGCCGAACATTGATAAAATGTTTAAAAAAGGAGCGGCAACTGAACTGCTGCCCTTTGTCTCAGCGTGGGGCGATGTCAATTGGGTCAGTTTTTTGACCGGTCAATGCCCCGGAAATACCTGGGTTGGACAAGGGAGAGAGCATAATAATCAAAAAAAGTATAGCCTATTATCATTAATGAAAGATAATGGGGAACGTGCTGCGTTGGTTAATTTTATTGGTAGCATTTCAACTGATACTCCTCATTTCCAGTTCGCACCGTTTTGGGGCAGTGTAGAGCCATCGCCATATGAGCTTTGCCCTGCCATGATTCATACGACGATTGATATAGAACAAGCGGGTAATCAGAATCCCAAACAACAAAAACTAGGTTGGCCGCCAGTGGCGGCTCTGGCTTTTCATGAGAAGGGGGCTTGGCGGCGGATTATTTCTCAAGATGGACAGTACCAATTACAATTGTCTGACCATAATGGAGAATCTGTCACCTTATCCATTTTCGCGGAGGGGAGCCAATTACGAATCTATGCAGATGAAACGGCTGTTGACCTTATAGTGGGGCAATGGAGCCAATGGTTGCCTATTCAAATCAATAAATCTAAGGGGCAGGTGCGTTTTTTTCTTGGAAAATTTGATCCGCAAAACAGTCACGTCGAAATTTTACAAAGCCAAGTAATGCGTTTAGGAGGCGTTTCAAATGATGCCAAACTGGAGAAGGTATTGTTTGAACAGTTTGGTCCTTTTATTAGCAAATGGACTTCTAAAGTAGCACTCAATGAACAATATCGCATTTCTGCGTTGCAAGAAGCTGAAGATCAGTCGCTTTGGCTGGCAGATTCAGCGCTTTATCTGACAAAAAGATGCGGGTTTGCCTTATGGGCAACCGTTCATCGGCTGATTGATGAGTCGCAGCATACCTGTCTTGGAAAGTATGATCCGGCTTCGCCGTTTTTTAAGGCCGAGACCGCTGAAGAATACGGAGATGTCATTCGCGAATGCTACAAGGTACTTGATCGTACAATGGGACGAATATTGGAAGGAATGGATAAAGATACCGTTCTTATCCTTGCATCCGATCACGGGGGCGTGCCTAATGCGTATATGTGCGATATTTATCGCTATTTGGAACGGAATGGTCTTGTGAAATTACGTTCTGACGGCAGTGTTATACTGGCCGAGAGCAAGGTATTTCTAAAAAATGAACGTGGTGGACTTGAGATATATGTAAATCTACAAGGGAGAGAGCCTCAGGGAACGGTTTCTCCAGAAGAATTTGAGACCATCAGGGAGAATGTGCTATATCTTCTTGGCAATTGGCATGTAAAGGAGAAGGGGCAAATTCGTAATGCCGTCAGCATGGCGTTAAAGAAAGAGGATGCAGTGGGAATTGGTTACTGGGGTCAGTATGCAGGCGATATTATTTTCGCGTATAATACTGGTTTTGTATGGGGAGTAAGTGCAGGCGGAGAGGATATTTGCCCTGTAGCATTGCCGGGTGCCAACCATGGCCCTCAAAAACCAACGGCTACGACAAATGTGTCTTCCAATTACGGTGTTTTTCTAGCGTATGGTGCCGGAATCCGGCAAGGTTACTATCGGGAAAGAACAACAATTGGTCCAAGGCGTATGGTAGATCCTGCAGCTATGATTGCTGAGCTGTTTGATATAAAACAGTCTTCCTTAGACGGGGTCATTATGACCGATTTTTTCCAGAACTAGCGAAAATATTGTATTTGTATGTGTAGTAGCAGTTGAAGATTCAGCCGCCTTTACTGATCGTGGTGAAGGCGGCTTTAAGTTACAGATAATCGCGATAAGATTAGTAGGCCTTAAGTAACCTTGAGAGGAGAAAAAGGATGAAACAGGTCATTCGTATAGACAAAAAAAATTTCTTGTTACTGGAGATTTTTGCGGCATTCTTTAAGCTGGGCAGTATTAGTTTTGGTGGCGGGTATGCTATGGTACCTCTAATCGAAAATGAAATAGTGGAAAAGAAAAAATGGGTAGCACATGAAACTGCCGTTGATATTATTGCTGTTGCCGGTTCACTACCGGGCGCTATCGGTCTTAATGCAGCGGCGCTTGTTGGTTACAGTATTGCAGGAATACCGGGAACCTTAGTTGCTATTGTGGGCAATTTAAGCCCTTGTGTGCTGATTGTGTTATCCTTGTCCGTACTTTTTCAGCAATTCAGTACCAATCCGGTTGTGCAAGCTGCTTTCAATGGAATTCGTCCGGCGGTAATCGGCCTTATAGCTTATGCCGCATATACGACAGGGAAAACGTCCATTCAAAATAATGCATGTAGCGTGATAGCTATTTTTGCGTTTTGTGCAATGATGATGGCTCCGATGTACATTGTATTAATTATAACGGCCGGTGCTTTAACTGGTATTTTTCTGGATAAATATAAATGTTAGTTATCTAAGAGGACAATTATGGAAATTTTAGTTGGAATATTTTGGTTGTTTGCTAAATTAAGTTTATTTTCGTTTGGTGGTGGCTTTGTAATGGTTCCACCAGCTATTGCAGAAATTGAAGCAAATCACTGGGCGACAGCTGCCGAACTGACCAATACTGTTGCAATTGCAACTATGGCACCAGGGCCCGTAGGTGTAAATTTAGCAGTCGGGCTGGGTTATAAGGTTGGCGGTTTGCCTGGGGCGGGCGCTGCTTTTTTGGGCATTACGTTGCCAACAACAGTTTTAGTAGTGTTTGTCGCATTATTTTTCTTTAAGATTTATAAGCATCCGTTAGTATCTGCGGCTTTTTATGGTTTACGGCCAGCTATTACAGGAATTATTCTATATGCAGCAATAAGCCTGGCTTTAGAAAACGGCATTCTATTTGCTGCTAATGACAGAATACTTGACTCCGGCATTAATGTTATTTTTAATGGATGGCATTTTTTTGAAGCCAAGAGCCTTGTAATTACGGCGGTAACCTTTTTTCTGTTAGCGAAAAATAAGTTAGCTCCGCTTGTATTGATTCTCATCTCTGGGATCATTGGAATAATGGTATTTTCGAACAGTTTGTTGTAAAGCCCAAGAGGCAAGCCCTCTAAGCGAGGGCTTTTTTATTTTAAGTGGAGCTTGAGATACAGTCAGGAATAAAGTTAAAGAGAAGAATTGCACAGAGAGTTGGCTGCACTGGTCAAATTGAATTTGAAGACGGTGATTGATGATACGATTTACAGTAAGGAGTATAACCAGATAGCCAATCATTTGATGGTTACATATGGTTTCTAAATGGCCACAGATAGCCATTTATTTTCTTGACAACCATTACCGTAAGGAGTATATTGTTTATATGAAAAGGTATTCATATATCAGATATTGATAATGTACGCTCGAGTCTGCAATGTAAAGCAGCGTGAAAAACGAGAGAGGTCAGTATATCTCATAAGGCAGTGTGTTTCTCATCAGCCACCTAGCGTTTTCTTGACACTACGGACAAGAAAAGCTATATTTTACATGAATACATATACATATTCATATTCTTAGGTGGTGTGTGATGAAAAGGTGCAATTGTAACAACGATGTATGTGAAGAATTATGTGAGCATCCCCAAACGATATGTCTGGCTAGAGCTGAGATGGTGCCGGAGATCGAGGTGCAGCAGATAACAGATATGTTCAGGCTGCTGGGGGATACAACCCGGTTTAAAATTCTGCAGGCATTGTCCAAGCGGGAGTTATGTGTTTGTGATATTGCCGCCGTGGTACAAATGGGCCAGTCGGCGGTTTCCCATCAGCTTCGCTTGCTGCGCGGAGCTCGGCTGGTTAAATATCGCAAGGAAGGCACGATGGCTTGGTATTCGTTAAATGACCAGAACGTTGCTACCTTGCTGCAGTATGGGGTTGACCACATTCGGCAGAAATAAAGGTTGGAGGTGGTGTCTGCTTGACGACATTAACCGAGGAACGGAAAGCAATAGGCAAGACATTTTACCAAATAGAGGGCATTACCTGTCTGGATTGTGCGCAAAAGTTTGAAAAGGCAGTGAGGGAACTGCCGGGCGTAACAGCGGTGTCGCTCAATACCATGACCGGTAAACTGACGGTGGAAGGGGCGGCCGATCTGGCAGCCATCCAGCGGCTGGGCCAGGAAGAAAATTATACAGTGGCACCGGTCGTGACCAGCCCGAAGAGAACGGCCGCTTACCAGGTGGAGGGCATTACCTGTCTGGATTGTGCGCAAAAGTTTGAAAAGGCAGTGAAGGAACTGCCGGGCGTAACAGCGGTGTCGCTCAATACCATGACCGGCAAACTGACGGTGGAAGGGGCGGCCGATCTGGCAGCCATCCAGCGGCTGGGTCAGGAAGAGAATTATACGATAGAGCCGGCTAGGGAAGTAACGGATCAAGCGAAATCTAAACCCAAGGTGGACTGGGAACTGCGCCGGGCCGTGTTGTCCGGGGTTAGTTTAGCGGTAGCCTACGGTGTAGAAAAATTCGGCGGTCCGGCATTGGTCTTTTTGCCCCTGTATATTGTGGCAATGGTACTGGGCGGCTGGGGCAATTTCAAAAAAGCGGCATATGCCTTGCCGCGGATGAATTTCAATATGAGCGTACTGATGAGCGTGGCCGTCATCGGTGCTTTGGCCATCGGCCAATACGAAGAAGGTGCGTCGGTTGCTTTTCTGTACGCCATTTCGGAAATGCTGGAAGCGTGGACAATGGAAAAAGCCCGCCGTTCGATCCGGCAGTTGATGGATATTGCTCCCAAGACGGCCCGGGTACGGCGCGAAGCTATGGAAGAGGAAGTGTCGGTCGAAGACATTGTCCTGAATGATATTATGGTTGTCCGACCGGGGGAAAAAATCGCTATGGACGGCGTCATTGTCAAAGGGGAATCGGCAATCAATCAGGCGGCCATCACCGGTGAATCGGTGCCGGCGGAGAAAGGGCCTGGCGCAGAGGTATATGCCGGGACGCTCAATACCCATGGTTCGCTTGAGGTTCGGGTAACCAAACTGGTGCAGGATACAACAATTGCTAAAATTATTCATATGGTGGAGGAGACGCAGGGCAAACGCGCGCCGTCCCAAGCTTTTGTAGAAAAGTTTGCGGCTGTGTATACGCCGATTGTACTGGCGTTGGCAGGTGGACTGGTCCTAATTCCGCCCATATTTCTCGGGTATGACTGGGCACCCTGGATTTACCGGGGCCTGGCACTTCTGGTAGTAGCTTGTCCGTGTGCGTTGGTAGTGTCCACCCCTGTGGCGATTGTTAGTGCCATCAGTACGGCTGCTAAAAACGGGGTGCTGATTAAAGGCGGCATTTATCTGGAAGAAGCGGGGGCTTTAACCGCCATTGCCTTTGACAAAACTGGAACACTGACCAAAGGTGAACCGGTAGTGACCGATGTCGTGCCACTCGGAACGTTAGCGCCGGAAAAGTTGCTCACGCTTGCAGCCGACCTGGAGGCCCGTTCGGAGCATCCACTGGCGGTAGCCATTGTTAAAGCAGCAAAAGAGCGCGGTTATGAAGTCAACCCGGTGGACGATTTTACTGCGCTGCCCGGCCGAGGCGCGCAAGGGACGTTGGACGGCCAAATGGTCTATATCGGCAATCCACGCCTGTTCACCGAACTGGATATTGCATTAACTCCGGTGGCCCAGGAGGTGACGCGGCTCCAGGAACAAGGTAAAACCGCCATGATTGTAGGCACCAAGGCGGCATTTCTCGGTCTGATCGCCGTGGCCGACGAAGTGCGGGCGACCAGTGCTGCCGCTTTGGCCGCCCTGAAGCAAGTCGGTATCCGTCATACCATCATGCTGACTGGTGATAATGCTGCTACAGCCAAGGCCATGGCGGCACAGGTCGGGGTGGATGATTACCGGGCCGACCTCCTGCCACAGGATAAGGTAACGGCCGTAGAATCCCTGCTTATACAATATGGCAAAGTGGCAATGATCGGTGATGGTATTAATGATGCACCGGCGCTGGCGCTGTCGACCGTCGGTATCGCCATGGGCGGCGCGGGTACGGATACAGCCTTGGAGACGGCAGATATTGCCTTGATGGGGGACGATTTGGCAAAATTGCCCTTTACTATCCGGCTTAGCCGTCAGGCGCTAGCCATCATTCGGCAGAACATTGGTTTTTCTCTTTTCATAAAAGCCGTTGCCGTGCTGGCCGTATTTCCCGGTTGGCTGACATTATGGCTGGCTATCCTGGCCGATATGGGAGCATCTATTCTGGTGACGTTAAACAGTCTGCGGCTGCTTAACGTGCAGGCCAAAGACTAGGGCCTGACGGTATCGCCCGCTAACAACGCGGGCGGTGCTGGTTGGGTTCTACGCGAAGCTGGCAGAGCAATTTTTTTTATCCTCGTACTTGATAATGATTATTATTCCCTTGAATAAAAAATGATTATTGTGAAGATAAGGACAGTGAAAGGAGGTGAAAGTATGCGTAAATGGTTGCTGATTTTGCTGGTGCCTCTATTATTCGCCTTTAGTACCAACACTGCCCTGGCAGCCAAAACCTGGGGGCATGTGGTCAGCGATATGGAGAAGGTCTTGAATCAGTCACTGACTGTGTATAAACAGGGGGATGCCGAGAAAGCCAGGGAACTGGTGAACGATGCCTACTTCGGCGTGTTTGAAAAAGACGGCATGGAACGGGCAGTCATGTCCAATATTTCCGGCAAACGGGCCAGTATCGAGGAATATAAAATCAGCACAATTCGCAAGTTGATGTCCAACCAGGCCCCGGTGGCCCAAGTGGAAAAGGAAGTCAAGGCTTTGGTTGTCATGTTGCGTGAGGATGCGGCCCAACTGGATGGCAAACAGCAGAATCCGACGGAGACATTCCTGGCGTCCTTACTGATTCTGGTGCGCGAAGGGTTTGAGGCTATTCTTGTTATTGGCGCAATTATTGCCTATTTGATCAAATCCGGTAACGCCGCCAAAACCCGTATTGTCTACTATAGCTCCCTAGCTGCGATTCTGGCCAGTTTTGCAACCGCCGTCGCGTTTCAGCAACTGTTCAGCATTAGTGGCGCCAATCAGGAAATCCTGGAAGGTGCGACCATGCTGCTGGCAGTAGTGGTGCTGTTTTCCGTCAGCCACTGGATGGTGGGCAAGGCAGAAACGCGAGCCTGGCAAAACTATATTGAGGGCAAGGTGCAGGAGTCCTTGAGCGGTGGTAATACCTGGTCCCTGGGAGCGGCCGCATTTCTGGCGGTCTACCGGGAAGGGGCGGAAACGGTACTTTTTTATCAGGCATTGTTTGCTGATGCCGACGGTCAGCAGGGCGTGATCTGGGGCGGTTTTGCTGTAGGTTGCGTAGCGCTGGTGGTCATTTTTGCTCTTATTCGCTTCGGCAGCGTGCGAATTCCGTTGAAGCCATTCTTTTTGGGCACCAGTGTGCTCATGTACCTTTTGTCCATTAGCTTTGCAGGCGGTGGCATAAAGGAACTGCAGGAAGCCGGTGTTGTGAGTGTAACGCCGGCCCCGGGCGTGGAAACCATTGACTTATTGGGCATTTATCCTACTTGGGAGACGCTGGTGCCCCAGTTTGTCTTGATACTGCTGGCAATTGGCGGGGTTCTATATCAACGGCGCAAAAATAAAAGCCAGCTTTCCGCTGGAGCTTGACGCTGGAGAACTAATTGGTGATTGTCGTTTGTTTAATAGGTAGTGCTATTAACAAATAAATGGAAGAAAAAAGGGAGGCTACACAGGTGAGGAAGAAAATTTATTATGTACTAATGCTGGTACTGGTGAGCGCATTGGCCGTATTTGCGTCCGGTTGCGGTAGCAGCCAGACTGCGAAACCGAGCGAACCGCCTAAACAGGAGGCGAAAACCGAGGCCAAAACCGACAAAGCGGCCGCGCCGAATGAAGCTAAAGGGTTCGAGGAGTTCCCGATTGGCGAAGAACAGGAGACGGAGGGGCTTAAGATTGCTGCCGTGTATTTCCAGCCGGTAACGATGGAGCCGGCCGGCATGAGCCTGCCGCCCGATAAAGCCGACTTGCATCTGGAAGCCGATATTTCCGCAACCGCGGACAACAAAACCGGTTTCGGTGTAGGGGACTGGGTGCCAAATTTGACGGTAAAATACAAACTGAAAAAACTGGATAACGGGCAAGTGATTGAAGGGAATTTCATGCCGATGAATGCCACGGACGGACCCCACTATGGCGCTAATGTAAAAATGCTGGGTGCCGGCAAATATGAAGTGGTGTTTATTATTGAAAGTCCGGAAAAACAAGGTTTCATGCTACATACCGACAAGGAAACCGGGGTGCCGGGCCGGTTCTGGACCAAGCCGCTGGAAGTCAAATGGGAATTTGATTTCATTCCAAGAAAATGGGGCGCTTAATCCGCATTCCTGAAAAAAAGGTAGAAAAACAAGTGGTCCGGGAATCCGTTCCCGGACCTTTTCCCCATTGCGGGGATTAAGTAAAGAAGGGGGCAGCGTATGCTTCAATACTTGATACCGGTGCTGCAAAATCTGGCAGCAATCTGTATTCCCCTGGCTTTGCTCTTTGCTCTTACCGGCCAGAGACCAGGGGAAAAGGTGACGAAATGGTTTTGGCGGGGCGTAGTGTTTGGCAGCGCAGGCGCACTGGCTGTGGCGCTGATGGAATGGTATACGGTATGGATTAATCGTGAATTATACGAGCTGGGGACACAAGGAGTGGCGCTGGTCGGCGAAGTATTGTTGCTGCTCTACGGCTGGCTGGGCTATCGGCGGAGGAAGTTGCAAACGGGCGGCTGGCTGCCAAGCGGCGTGGCGTTTCTCGTGCCGGCGGCACTGCTATTCTACCGGGGACCGGATATATTGCTGGTGCCAGCTAATGGATTGGTAATGGCCACCACCTGGGCCAGCAGCGAACTGTGGCTGCAGATCGCCGGCTATTTGCTGGGCATGGGCCTGGCGGTACTGGCAGCGGTGGCTGTACTGAGGGTAGCGTTCCCTTTACCGCCCGTCACGGTGCTTGGTGTGGCTACGGCCGGCTTTTTGACGGTGATGGCCCAACATACGGTCAGCGTGGTGCAGGTCATGCTGGTCCGCGGACTGGTGCCGATGAAGAAGTGGTTGCTGGCGGTCATGGTGCCGTTGATTAATGGTCTGGACTGGTTTTTTTATGCGCTGTTGGTCAGCACTTTAATATTATCAGTGGTGCTATTACTCCGGCGGTCAGCGGCGGTGGACCCGGACCTCAATCCGGCCAAGCAGCGCAAAATCCGTGCCACCGAACGCAATCGGCGGCGCTGGGGGGCGGTGGTTGGTACAAACTTGCTGTGTATTTTGCTGTTGACCAGCGTGGGCAAGGCCTATGTGGATCAGAAGGTGGAATTGTCGCCGGCTGTGCCGGTAACGGCCGTACAGGATGAAGTCCGGGTGCCGCTGACAACAGCGGGTGACGGTCATCTGCATCGTTTTGTCTACACGGCGTCCAATGGAAAGCCGGTTCGGTTTATCATCATTAAGAAAAGTGGTTCGGCCTACGGGGTGGGATTGGACGCCTGTGATATTTGCGGACCGACCGGGTATTACGAACGCGAAGGCCAGGTGGTGTGCAAGCTGTGCGATGTAGTTATGAATACGGCGACCATCGGGTTTACGGGCGGTTGCAATCCGGTGCCGCTGGCCCATAAGGTGGACGGAGGGAACCTGGTCGTACCGGTGACGGCCCTGGAAAAGGAAAAAGAACGATTTTAGCGGGGAGGAAGGACTATGTTTTGGCGGATGCTGCAAGGTGCGTTGGCCCGGCAACGGCGGCGGCTGTTCATGGTAGCGCTGACCATTGCGCTGGGAGTTTCCCTGACGACAGCCATGCTCAACGTGATGCTGGATGTTGGTGACAAAGTCAACCGGGAGCTCAAAGCGTACGGGGCCAATATCACGGTTACGCCCCGGGCGGCGTCGGTAGTGAAAGATCTCTACGGCGTGGAGACGGCCGAAGGGAGTGGTCAGTACCTGCAAGAAGCCGATTTGGGCAAAATTAAGACGATCTTTTGGGC
The DNA here is from genome assembly GCF_041428895.1 of Sporomusa aerivorans. Taxonomy (NCBI): domain Bacteria; kingdom Bacillati; phylum Bacillota; class Negativicutes; order Selenomonadales; family Sporomusaceae; genus Sporomusa; species Sporomusa aerivorans. The sequence continues at coordinate 3,762,185 of NZ_CP156926.1, read as the reverse complement.
GAACAACATTGTGACTTTTGCGCCCAGTCTGCTCACTGATGCCGTGGGCCCGGACGGACAAACCATCCCGATCGTGGGCACCTGGTTTGACCATGAGCTCCCGTTGCCGACCGGTGATACGGCCTCTACGGGCATTAAGGCATTGAAATCCTGGTGGGACGTTCAGGGAAGCTGGGTTACGGATACCGATAATCAAGGTGCAATGGTGGGAAGTCTGCTGGCCGCAAAACTCGGGCTGCGGGCTGGGGATACAATCGCCATCCGGTTAGTGGGCGGACAGCAGGCCGAGCGTTTCACTGTAACCGGGGTGTTTAACAGTGGCGGAAACGAGGACGAACAGATTTTTGTGCCTCTCCGCAAGGTGCAACAGGCGTTGCAGTTGGACGGGAAAATCGGCAAAGTAGAGGTAAGCGCCATCACTACCCCGGAAAACGAGCTGGCCCGCAAGGCGGCTCAGGACCCGAAGAGCCTATCGCTTAAAGAATGGGAAACCTGGTATTGCACCGCTTATGTCAGCTCTATTTCATATCAAATCGAGGAAGTGGTAAATGGAGCTCGCGCCAAACCGGTACGGCAGGTAGCGGAATCAGAAGGGGCAATCTTGCAGAAGACACAGTTGTTGATGCTGCTGATTACCGTTCTTAGCCTGGCTGGGTCGGCATTGGGCATTTCCAATCTGTTGAGCGCCAGTGTTATGGAACGCAGTAAGGAAATCGGGCTGCTGAAGGCGTTGGGGGCGACCGACGGCGCGGTGGCACTTTTAGTGCTGGTGGAAACCTTGCTGGCCGGGGCTGGCGGCGGGCTTGTCGGCTATTTCGCCGGGTTGGGTTTTGCCCAGATTATCGGCTGGAGCGTGTTTGGGTCCGCTGTGGCGGCCAAGGGCATGGTCATCCCTTTGGTCATGGTGTTGGTCGCGATGGTGACGCTGGCGGGCAGCCTGCCGGCCATGCGGATGCTGCTTACGCTACGGCCGGCTGAAGTACTTCATGGCAGGTGATAGAATAGTATGACAAAATACTCTTTATACGGAAAAATGGTATTATATGCTTTGTTGCGCCGCCGGTCGCGCATGCTTGTCGCTTTGCTGGCGGTAGCGATTGGTGCGACCGTGCTGTCAGGACTGGTGACGCTGTATTACGATGTACCCCGGCAAATGGGCCGGGAATTTCGCTCCTACGGGGCCAATCTCTTATTGTTGCCGGCGGGGGACAATCAGGTTTTGCGGGAACAGACCGTGCAGCAGGCGGCGGGTTCGCTGCCGCAGGGGAAAGTGATTGGCTTAGCCCCGTATTTGTATGATCGGGTAAAAGTCAATGCCCAGCCGGTCATGGCAGCAGGCACGGATTTTGCCGCCGTGCAAAAAGTAAGCCCCTACTGGCAGCTTACAGGCCAATGGCCGGTACCCGGCTCCGGTGGGGTAGTCGTCGGCGCAGAGGTGGCGGAACGGCTGCGACTGGAACCAGGCCAGACGGTGACAGTGGCGGTGCCGGGGTCTGATGAAGAGAAAAAGCTGCCGGTGGCGGGTATTGTCCACACCGGGGGCAATGAAGAGGACTTTATTTTTATGGAACTGCCCTTGCTGCAGCAGTGGCTGAGCAAACCCGGCCAGGTTAGCGTGGCCCAGGTGAGCGTGCAAGCTGGCGAAACCGAATTGACGGCCTGGTTGCAGCAAGTGACCGGTGCAGTGCCTGGCATCACGCCGCGGCTGGTCAAACAACTGACCCAGTCGGAGGGGCTGGTGCTGGGTAAACTGCAGGCGCTGGTGTACTTAGTCACGCTGATTGTCCTGCTGTTAACCCTGATTTGCGTGGCTACCACCATGATGGCGGTAGTGACCGAGCGGCGTAAGGAAATCGGGCTGAAAAAGGCGCTGGGGGCGGAGAACCGAAGCATTGTCCTGGAGTTTCTGGGAGAAGGATTAGCGCTCGGCGGGTTGGGCGGTCTGCTGGGCACCGGTTGCGGGTTCTTTTTTGCTCAGGCCGTCAGTATCCAGGTTTTTGCCCGGTCCATATCGTTTCAACCGCTCATAGCGCTGGCTGCTTTTATCGTGGCGGTAGCGGTGGCTGGCCTGGCCTGTCTCATTCCGGTTAGGATAGCGACCCATGTGGAACCGGCGATTGTGCTCCGGGGCGAGTAAAGGAGGGCTATGATAAAAATGAAAATGTTGGAAAGGCACGGCCAGAAAATCTTGGTAATTGGCGACGAGTTTGGAGCGGCTACAGTAAATACATTGGAATTGCGCGGTATTACCATGGACTACGGAACGGTAAAGGCTCTGGATAACATTCAACTGACGGTAACGCGGGGCGAATGGCTGGCGATTATGGGACCATCCGGCTCAGGGAAAACCACATTGATGAATATTATCGGTTGTATGGATAAACCTTCCAGCGGGGCGGTCGTTTTAGACGGAGTGGACTTGTCCACTTTACCTGCCAAAGGCTTGACTGCCATTCGCCGGGATAAAATCGGGCTGGTGTTTCAGCAGTTTCACCTGGTGCCGTATTTGACAGCTTTAGAAAATATAATGGTGGCGCAATACTATCACAGTATGCCGGACGAAACCGAAGCCCTTACGGCTTTGGAACGGGTGGGCCTCAAAGAGCGGGCCCGGCATTTGCCTAGTCAGCTTTCGGGCGGGGAACAGCAACGGGTCTGCATTGCCCGGGCTTTGATTAACTATCCAGCGCTCATCCTAGCGGATGAACCGACGGGTAATCTCGACGAAGCCAATCAGACATTGGTATTGGAGATTTTTCAGGCGCTTCACCGGGAGGGGCATACGATTATTACCGTGACCCATGACCCGGAAGTGGCAGAACGGGCCGAGCGATGCATCGTGCTGGGGCATGGCCGGATTACCGGTGAGCAGCGTTGTGGACAAGCATGTGGTTGAAGGTTGCCTGACAGAGCAAAGGAGGAATTAAGACGATGCAATTGGTAAAATTCTTGCTTATTGCGAGCATCTTTTTTTTGCTGGGAACAGTAGCGGTTTATGCTGGAATAAACCGGGCTCCTTTCCGGCAAATACCGAGCATGGACCACTCCACGCACGGACGACTGTTTCCGGTCAATGCAGCGGTTCTTTATGCTGCGGCTACGGAAGTGAAAGCTATGGCGACAGGAGAAGAAGCATATGAAATATGATAAAATATTGGGTTGGATTGCAGTCGCCATAGGATTTTTCCTACTCGTACTGCCACGCGCTATCCCTATTTGCACCGGCCTTACCGCCGCTGGCGGCCCCATGCGTTGCCATTATACCTACCAGGCCGAATTTCTGCTGACGTTAGTCGCCATCATCCTGGCCTGGGCTTCGCTAGTGCTGAAAACGGCGGAAGCTCGAATGATGACCGGCTTCACGCTGGCGCTGCTAGCCATTGTGCTGGCTTTGCTGCCTGAACCCTGGATCAGCGGCATTTGCGCTAACGGCGCCTGCAAGAAAACCGCGTTCTTCACAGCCGTGGGAGCCAGTCTGTTGACGATCACCGGCGCGATCATTGCCTGGATAAATTACCGGCAATACCGGGGCAACTAATATGCTGGCACTCATCTGGAAGAGCGTTTGTCACCGCAAACTGCAAAATGCAGCGCTGGTTTTCTCCGTTGCTGCCGGAGTGGCCATTCTTTTTTGCATGGCAGCCATTTATCATGGCGTGGATAGAGGTATGGAACTTTCCCGGCAACGCATGGGCGCGGATCTTGTCGTCATTTATGGCGGCGCCAGACTGGATCCCAGCCTTTATCTGTTTGGCGGGGCAACAGACAATTCCTATCTGCCGGCTGATATGCTGGAGGCTGTTCGCGCAGTTTCGGGCGTTGTCCGCGCAACACCGCAATTTTTTACGCAGAAACTGTCGGCTGATTGTCATGATATTGGCACTAAAAACCGGATGATCGGCTATGATCCTGACAGCGACTGGATTATCGGGCCATGGCTGAAAAAAGTGAGTAAAAACGGGTTGGACAATCAGGAAGTCATTCTTGGCGCCAAAGTTCCTACCTGGCAGCAGAACCGTATTTCCATCCTCGGCAAATGGTACGATATTGTCGCCATTGCGGAGGAGACCGGCACTACGTTGGATTATTCCCTACTGGTCAGCATGGAGGAGGCGCGGCGGGTGGCTGCGGCTAATCCGCGTATGCAGGCCGCCTGGCAGCAATATGGTGCGCCGGAGGGGTGGATATCGGCCGTATTGGTGCAAGTCGAGCCGGAAGCCAATCTCGACGAAATTGTTGACCGGATTCAGCAGAACGGTTATGTAAAAACCATTGTGGCGGCGGACGTGAAGTCTCGTATTCAGGATCAATTTGCCGTGCTGGGGGTGCTGCTGGGCGGCGCCGGCGCCTTGACCGGACTGGTATCGCTCTTTCAGCTTTTCGCCCGGTTTTACGCGCTGACCTGGGAACGACAGGCCGAATGGGGATTATATTTGGCGCTAGGCGCATCAGGACGTTCGATTGCGGTATTGATTATCGGCGAAGCGGTAATGGTGGCCTCGACTGGTTCGGTGGCAGGATTAATGCTTGGCGGTATTTTGTATCATGTTGGCTTGATTGTATTGGAAGCTTATCAGGCGTTTCCTTTTGTGCCTGCTTCCTGGATGGTCCTGGGGAGTTTAGGCTTGGCGTTAACCGGAAGCTTTACTGGTCTAAGTGCTTTGGCCGCATGGCTTCCAGCATATGAAGGAAGTCAGATGGACCCAAGTACGATAATAAGTCGCGGCGAATGCGATTAGAAAGGAGAATCGCCATGAAATATTTATTGGAAGTGCGCCAGGTCAGTAAATGCTACGGTGAGGAGCGTATTTTGACCGACGTTTCCCTGGGACTGCAGTCAGGCCAGTCCCTGGCAATTACCGGGCAATCAGGCGGCGGTAAGACCACACTATTATCTATTATCGGTTTGCTGCAACAGGCGACTTACGGAACGGTAATCATTGCCGGGCATGATACCGGCGGTTTGGGTCCGCATGATCTGACGGCTTTGCGCGCCAACTATTTCGGCTTTGTTTTTCAGCGGACGAGGCTGGTCCATTCCCTCACCGCCCTGGAAAATGTTATGGTTCCGGCATGGCTAACACGGCAAGGAAAGTCGGCCGCGGTGCGTGCGCAGGAATTATTGAGCCGGTTTGGGATGGAGCAGCGGCTTCATTATCGACCGCAAGAATTAAGCATCGGACAGCTAAGGAGGGTAGCGCTTGCCCGGGCGCTGCTTTTACGTCCGCAAGTGATCCTCGCGGATGAACCGACCAATGATCTGGATCCGGCTATCGCGGCCGAAGTGGCCGACAGCTTGCTGGAAATCTGCAAGGAAGGAAAGGGACTTATTTTGGTGACGCATGATCCCGCCCTGGCAGCCAGAGCCGATGTGAACTTTTACCTGCAACAAGGATGCTTGACCAAACAAGGGAGGATATGAATGCGTAATTGGATTACCGGGCTGATTGCCGCCTTGCTGTCCGTCAGTCTGTTAGCCGGCTGCGGCGGAGCCAGGGAAACGGGGCCAGCGGCAAAAAACTATAAAGATGGGACCTATACGGCCCGGAGCAGTCCGGATGAACGGGGCGCAGTGGGTGAAATCACGCTGGTCATCGAAAAAGGGCGGATCGTCAAGGCTGATTACAAAGGAATTAAAAAAGACGGCACAATTAAGGATGAAGATTACGGCAAAACCAATGGCAAAATTGAAAATCAGGAATTTTACAAAAAAGCACAACACGCACTAAAAGCTTCGATGGCCTATCCGGCCAAGCTGGTGGAGACGCAAAACGTGAAGACTATTGACACGGTATCAGGGGCCACCGTATCGTATCAGCAGTTTAGCGAAGCAGTGAAAAAGGCGCTCAGCCAGGCTGCGCCGGTGGACGCCAAGTCCAGTGCCAGTATTTCGCTAACGCGATGGGCTTTGGACACGGTAAAAAAAATATTTGAGTAGGCGACATGGGTGCTTGCACCGACGGCGTTGTGGCGGCCAGACAAGAGAAGGGGCATATTTGATAGCCGCGGCGTGCTGGTTAGTGCCGTTGTCATCCAACTGACGGTAGCGATCCTGCTGGTAGGAAGCTTGGGTGTATACGGCTACTTGCCAGATCTGCTGATAATCAGGACTTTGACTAGTGCGGTGCTGAGTATCTTGCGACGCCAATCACCGCCCGGCTGCGGTACGTCGTCCAGAGGCTCGGCTGACAGGCTAATCTACGAACAAAGGTAACGGCCACTGCATAAAGCAATGGCCGTTACCTGTTTAGGGGCGAGTTAGTGGACAATGTCGTCCATTTCCGGTGGAGTGGCAGACACCACTGTGACGACAATCCGGTAAGGCAGGTTGACAATTTGTTGCGGCGGCTGGCTGATCCAGCCGGTTTTAACGCCAATCTGGCGCGGCGAATCATCCTGACGGATGCGTACTTTGCCATCTTTGGTTTCAATAATCGCATATTCGGTTTGCCCGCCAATGCGCAGTTCCTGGGAATAGCCGGCGCGCAGCGGCAGTGTTTGGACGAATTGGCCGTTTACGCGGACTTCGGCCGACCTGGCGCCCGGCTGGGGTCAGAGGAACCACTGATAGGCAAGAAAGCCGAATGAACCCAGTAACAGGAAGGCTACGGGTGCTCCTGACTGGAAATAGGCAGGGACTGCATGTTATTGGAAGAAATATAAACGATATTTGTAAAATTTTACGAACCGTTGATTATAAAAGGGTGAAAGGTGAAAAAATTCTTGTAATTTGATATAATATCAAATATAATGTGAATAGAAAAATGTTCATGGCGTAACCATATATAATGAGCTAACACCGGATGGGGTGATTTGTATGACAAAAAAGTATGTGACAAAAAATGATTTTGTATATAAAGAATTAAAAGAAGATATTCTCAATGGACGGCTGCATCCAGGAGAACGTCTTATTGTCTCTGATATTGCCAGTCGCTTTGGTTTAAGTCCTATGCCGATACGTGAGGCACTGGTTCGGTTGCAGCAAGAAGATTTGGTGGAAATTATTCCCCATATTGGGGCAAGGGTTGTTCCGCTTGATGTGAAAAAGTTTTTGGAAATTGTTACGATACGGGTTGAACTTGAGACTCTCGCGGCTAAACTGGCTACAACATATATTACTGAGGAACAGATTGCTTGTTTGCGTGATATCGTAAGGAAAATGGAAGAAAAAGCCGCCGATAATGATGCGATAGGATATGAAGAATTAAACCGGAAATTTCATGATCTGGTGTATTCTGAGTGCCAAAATCAGCAACTCTATGAGCTCGTTTCCTCCTTGTGGGACAAGAGCCAAATATCTCGGACAGTTTTTTCGCGTGTATCCAACCACACTTCTGTTTCTATCATGGAACATAAAAAATGGTTGGAAGGAATTATCAGCCGTGACCCTGAACGTGTGGCCTCAGTTGTGCATGCTCACAAAGAGCGGGCCTTTAAAAGACTGTGCGAAGTGTTGGAAAAAGAAAATATATGATACTCATATATTTTCTTTTTATCATAAATTTGATAAAATATCAAATGTTTTATCAAATTAGATAAATATCATATCTATCATATTTATCTGAAAGGTGGGTTGTATAGTAACATTGAACTAAGTTTCCCAATTTTTAAGGAGGAGAGAAAATGAAGGATGTATCTTACTTATTAACAGGAGCAGTTGATCTCCATGTGCATGCCGGCCCTTCGGTTATGCCACGGGAGGTGGATGCTGCAGAAATGTTGCTGAAGGCAATGGAATCCGGTTATCAGGCTTTTGTGGTCAAAGATCACTATTTCCCAACCATGATGAGTGCTAGTATTGTCGAAAAACACATTGGCAAATCCACTGTCAAAGTATATGGGGGGATTGCTCTCAATGGTGCGGTCGGTGGCTTGAATTTAAGAGCGGTAGACGTTGCTTGTGCAATGGGCGCGAAGTTTGTCTGGATGCCGACCATTTCTACCAACAACCACATTGTGAGCCATTCACACGGTCTGAAATTCCCAAGTTCAAAAGGGATGCAACTGGAGGAAACTCCCTTGGTATATGTCAATGAGCAGGGTGAACTCGACAGCCGGGTTGTTGATATTCTCAACTATATGGCACATACGGATATGATTCTTGGCACCGGACATGGCTGCCTGGCGGAAATAGATGCACTGGTGGAAGCCGCCTGTGTTAGCGGCGTTAAAAAGATTTTGGTTAATCATCCCTTATATATGATTGGTGCCGGGATGCCGGAAATTAAGAAATGGGCTGGTCTGGGCGCTTATATCGAACTTAATGCCACCGTATTTGTACCGGAGTCAAAATTCGGTGTGACGCCAATTGAAAAGGCTGTGGAAGTGATTCAAACAATTGGCGCGGATAAAATTGTTCTGGACTCCGATTATGGGCAAAAAAACAACGGGTGTCCGGTAGAAGGCATGAAACAGTTTATCAGCCTGCTGGTTAATGACTTTGGGATCAGCGAAACCGATATCAGCACAATGATCAAGGGTAATCCTGCCAAGCTGCTGGGACTTTCCTAATTATAAAGCGTAGATAAAAGAGGAGGAAAATATTATGGTAACAAAACATGTCAAATTGGATGCATTAACTTGGGAACAGGTTCGTTCAGGGGTTTGCCGGAAAGTGGTTCACGGGGAAGGCGGGACGGTATGTTTGAATAAATTGGCTGCAGGCCATGAACCAAGACCACATCAACATCCTCACGAACAAATTGCGATTATTTTAAAAGGAAAAACCAAGTTTACAGTTGGCGATACGGTTTACGAACTGGGAGAAAATGATATTATTGTGATTCCGCCGAATGTGGTTCATTTCGCAGAAGTAATTGGTACAGAGGACTGCTATAATCTGGATGTATTTGTACCGCGCCGCGAAGACTATGTTGACACGGCCGACGGGAAGTGATTGGAAGTGATAACGGTTAAGGAAAAGTTGGCGGGCGGCAAAACGGTGATCGGTACTTTTGGCAAATTCTCCAGCCCGGCGGCGGTAGAAATCTTAGGTTATCTCGGTTTTGATTTTATTATTCTTGACATGGAGCATGGTACGCTGGATTATCAAGAAGTGGAACACTTAATTCAGGCGGCTGATGCTGCAGAAATTTCTACAGTTGTACGGGTTCCGGGTGCTGAAGAAAGCCCGATCTTACGTATTCTGGATGGAGGTAGTCAGGGTATTCAAGTGTCTGGTGTGGCAACGAGTGAGACCGCTGGACAGGTGGTGGCAGCGGCACGTTACCGGCCGCTGGGGGAAAGAGGGTTATCCTATTCAACACGTGCTGCCAGATATGGCATTAAGGATAAGCAGCAGCATCTGGTGGATAGCAATACCAAACAACTGGTGGTTGCACAGATCGAAAGCAAAGAAGGCATGGATAATCTGGAGGCGATCGGGGGCATTGAAGGCATTGATGTATTATTTTTAGGGCCCGCTGACCTAAGCAGTTCACTGGGGTTCCCCGGTCAAACCAATCATCCGTTAGTGCAGGAGGCCTTGAATGAAGTCTGTGCAGTAGCTAAAAAAAATGGGAAAGCGGCCGGAACTTTTGTGGGTAATCAAGAGCAGGTTTTGCGGGCGTTAAAAGCCGGAGTGCGTTATTTGGTCTATGATAATGATGTGGCGTTTTTTGTTAGAGGAGCGAGAGCGGCGCTGAATGAAATAAAAAGTTCAGGTTGAAATAATTTTAAGGGCGTGACAGAAGATTATGATATGATGCAGCCAAGAACCCTTTTCGAAAGTGATGAAACTAGTTAATTTATAGTAGGGACAGTAAGTTAGGAGAGGATAGTATGGATCTTTCAGTATCATTTGGCAATGTGACACTCAAAAACCCTTTAGTGGTAGCATCAGCGGATATTAGTCTCAATTTTAATTTTTTTCGAATGTTGGTTGACTCTGGTGTTGGTGCTATCGTTACGAAATCGGTATCTGATATTACACAATTGCAATCAGCGTCTATTACACGATTTCGCATTTTACGTGAAGCTGATGAAGGTTTTACAATGCTATCGCGTGGAGGGCCGATGCTTACAATGACTAAATGGCAAAATCATTTAGCCGAATGCCTTCCTTATGCACATAAGCATAATACGAAAATAATAGGCAGTGTATGTTGTAGTTCACTTAAAAACTGGGTTGAATATTCTAAGATTGTCGATCAGTCAGGTGTAGATATGTTAGAGCTAAACCTGGGGAATCCCCATGGGGGGGCTGCTGATAAACCAGCTGGGTATCTCTTAGGCCAGTCTTTAGATGCTAGTGCTGAAGTAGTATATGAAGTTAGTAAGGTTGTCACTAAACCGGTAATTGTGAAATTGACACCTCAAGTTGATGATTTGGTGCCTTTTGCTCGGGCCATGATTTCAAGCGGTGCTTCAGCTCTGAATGTGATGCATCGATATCAGGGATTTCGAGTGGATATTGAGAAAGCGGAGCCTATACTAGGTGGGTGGGCTGGTGTTGGTGGACCTTGGATGAAGACAATTTCATTGGCGTGGACCTCAAAGATATTTAATCAAAATATTGGACCAATCTTCGGTGGTAACGGAGTGTACTCCTGGCAAGATATTGTCGAGTTTCTGATGTCTGGGGCTACGGCTGTTCAATTTGCATCGGTTTTAATGGTACATGGACCTGAGCAAATTCGGGGAATGCTTGACGGATTAGAGAAGTATCTTAAGGAAAATAATTATCAGAATATAAAAGAAATTATCGGAATTGCTGCGAAAAAAGCCTTTACCTATAAGGAACTAAATAAAATTAAAGAAGTTCGTTATATAAATAACCCAGCAGTTTGTGATAAATGCCCCACGAACTTCAAATGTCTGGATTACTGTTATTTTGAAGCAATCAAAAGAGAGGAAGAACAAGTTCGCTTTTTGGATACTTGCAATGGTTGCGGGCTTTGTAACGAAGTCTGTAAAGTGCCGGGAGCTATTTCTCAAAGGATAAAAGACTAACAATTTTGCAATAGGAGGTAAAATCATGAGCATAAATTCAACTATTCGCCCTTGGTATAAAGAGATTACTAACTATCAATGGAAAACTCTTATGGCCGGTTTTCTCGGCTGGGGGATGGATGCGTTCGATTTTATAATTTATAACTATCTAATCGTTGCGATCATTAAAGAATGGTCGTTAAGCACTGTAGAAACAGGAATGGTAGCTTCTGTTACAGTCCTAGCATCGGCTGTTGGGGGGGTATTTTTTGGTGTACTGGCGGATAAGATTGGACGAGTTAAGGTTCTAAATATAACAATTATTGTGTTTTCAATCGGTTCATTTCTTTGTGGCATTTCATCAGGCATTTGGTGGCTAATGGCATTTCGAATTGTGGTTGGTTTTGGTATGGGTGGCGAATGGGGGGCCGGAGCAGCACTTGTATCTGAAACTTGGCCTAAAGAGCATAGGGGCAAGGCTTTGGCAATTATGCAATCAGCATGGGCAATTGGCGGTTTGTTAGCCGCTGCGGTCGCTGGACCAGTTATTGAAGCCTTTGGTTGGCGGTGGGTATTTTTCCTCGGTATAACCCCTGCGATAGTTACTTACTTTATACGACGGACTGTTGGCGAGTCGGAAATTTGGGTTGAAAAGCAGGAAACACAAGCCAATAGTGGTAAAAAGGACAGTGTTCCTTTAATTGAAATTTTTAAAGGAAGCCTTTTAAGAACTACATTGTTAGCTTCGCTATTTATGATAGTCGTAATGGTTGGTAATTATTCCTTTAATACTTGGCTTCCAACTTATTTAGCAACTCCAGTAGAAAAAGGAGGTGCTGGACTTTCAATAATGAAAAGTTCTCTATATGTTATACCGTACTGGATGGGATGCTTTTTTGGATACTTATCCTTTGGATTTATTAGTGATAAAATTGGTAGAAGAAAAACTTTTTCAGGATTTTTCCTTATGGCCGCCGCTTTAATTCCTGTATATATTAAAGCAGCATTGTATCCGACGATTTTCTTAATTATTGCACCTTTGGTAGGCTTCTTTGTTATGGGCTTCTTCGGTGGATTTGGTGCGATATTATCAGAAATTTATCCCACACGAGTTCGCGTAACCGGACAGGGATTCTGTTACAACGTTGGTCGCGGTGCAGGTGCAATTTCTATCACATTGGTAGGGGCGCTTGCAGTAACTGCGGGTATCGGTAAGGCTATGATGATCGCTTCTGGATTGTTTTTTGTGGCTGCAATATTGATATGGACTTTGCCTGAGACAGTGGGGAAAGAACTCGAATAAGCATACAGAGAGATATGTTAGCTCAGTACGAATATTGCACCTAATATCGAGTAGGAAACCAATTCATAGAAAAAGGGGTGGTAACTACTATGTATCTAACTAAGCTTGCCATACTGCTGCTTAAGGAAACAGAAGGAAAAGCTTTAGAATAAAAAAATGCCAAGGAAAAAGCTTCTAAATTAAGAAGTCTTTCCAAGGCCAATAAAATGTAATCAACTTTTAATTATATATAAAATAGAAAAAGTGTCAATAGGATAAGGAAACTATATAACGAAAGTCCTTGAGGTCATTCTCAAGGACTTTTACAAAATTTGAACTGCTTTATTTCTATAGAAAGAGAGGCTAATGACAGGGATGATGCTTCCGTTTGGGCTCTCTTGCGGCTAGGCCTCTGTTAAGTGTATGCCGGATAGGAAAGTAATCTTGTTTTTTGCTCAAAAACTGGAATTTTGGGAGGTAAGAAATGAACAAAGTAATCACCAGCGAACAAACAGCTGAGTTCTTATATAACGGCATGGTAGTAATGATCGGAGGATTCTTAGACGTTGGCAGCCCGGAAATGATGATCCTGGCAATGATTGACAGAAATGTGCGCGACGTAACACTGATTGCTAATGACACTGCCTATGCGGATAAGGGGATTGGCCGTTTGATTGCTAATCGCCAGGTGAAAAAAGCAATTGTTTCCCATATTGGTACTAATCCCGAGACTGGCAGACAGATGATGGATAATGACTTGGATGTGGAATTGGTGCCGCAGGGCACCTTAGCAGAACGTATTCGCTGCGGGGGGGCCGGATTGGGTGGAGTACTAACGCGTACAGGTATTGGCACGGTTGTTGAAACTGGCAAGCAAAAAATGTTGGTTGGCGGTCAGGAGTATCTATTGGAAACGCCGCTAAGGGCGAGTGTCGCCTTGATACGCGCTAAAAAAGCAGATAAGGCCGGGAATCTGATTTACGAAAAAGCCGCCAGAAATTTTAATCCGCTCATGGCGGCGGCTGCCGATCTGGTCATTGCTGAAGTAGATGAACTAGTTGAAACCGGTGTGATCGATGCCGATGAAGTGATGACACCGGGAATTTTAGTAGATAAAATCCTTTACCGGGGAGGCGCGTTTCTATGAAGCAGGAAGATGCTAAAACAGTTATAGCTAAACGGGTTGCCATGGAGTTTAGCAATGGTGATGTAGTCAATCTTGGCATAGGCTTGCCGACGCTGGCAGTCAACCATTTGCCCGAGGAGGTATGTGTCGTTTTTCACTCGGAGAATGGGTTTGTCGGGCTGGCTCCTGCCGGCGATGACGTCAATCCTAATCTGGTCAATGCGGGTGCCCAGCCTTGCGGCCTTATTCCGGGTGCAGCCATGTTTGACAGCGCGATGTCCTTTGCTCTAATTCGTGGAGGTCATGTTGATATGACTGTGTTAGGAGGGCTGCAGGTAGACGAAGAAGGAAATTTGGCAAACTGGACAATACCCGGCAAATTAATCCCGGGTATGGGGGGCGCTATGGATTTGGTGGTCGGGGCAAAGAGAGTGATTGTTGCGATGGAACATCGTTCGAAGGACGGTTCGCCCAAGATCCTCAAGAAATGTACTCTGCCTTTAACAGGTAAAGGGGTTGTCAATATGATTATTACGGAGCTGGGCGTATTTTCTGTTGGCCAGGAGGGGCTAATGCTGGAAGAAATTATGCCGGGGATAACCTTGGAAGAAATCCAGTTAGCTACCGAAGCGGAGTTTTCTGTCAGTCCGGCGGTAAAAAATATGAAAAATTGCCGTTTAGAGGAATAAGGGAGGAGGTTTGACTTGCAGGAAGCAGCCCTGGGACTGGTGCGTTGTGCAATGGCTACGGCGGGCCGTTGCCAGCATTGTTGAGGCCTGTCCCTGATTGGTTGGCGCAGTAACTTGGAAGATGATTGAGCTAAGCGGGGGAGGGAGAAAGAAAAAGATGGATAACGGGGACAGGCTTACTTGCTTTTTTTATGTACTTCCTTATGTAAGTGATTTGTTTGATGTCAGCATAGCGGCAAGTGATACAAGAGAAGTGGTGTTCTATAAGCCTAGTACAACTCTTGATCTAAAAACAAAGGTCGGGCAGCTACTGGGACCTGAGATGCTGATGTACCATGCCTTAAAAGAAAAACGGCGCATCATCAAACGCGTAGATAACCCAATCGCCGGTATCCCTATCATTGTGGCGGCACTGCCGATATTCGATGAAAAACAGGAAGTCATTGGCGTGTTGTCTTTTCAAGAGGGGATTGACAAGCAGGAGACGCTTAAAAAAATGTCGGCTCAACTTACCGACAGCATCAGTGTCTTTGCAGCGGCAACTGAGGAGATTTCCGCGCAGTCGGAGGAAATCTCGGGGGTTGCCAATAATCTCAGCCGGATGATGCACCAGTCACGCGAACAGGTCAAGGAAAGTGATAAGGTAATTAAAATTATCAAACAAATCGCCGGTCAGACGAATCTTTTAGGGCTTAATGCGGCTATTGAAGCTGCACGTGTTGGTGAAAATGGCAGGGGCTTTAGTGTAGTGGCGGAGGAAATACGAAAACTGTCTTTGGAAAGCGAAGCTTCAATTAAAGAGATAGAGCAGGTAATCCGCTTTATTCAACAAGGAAGTATTGAAAACTCCCGGGAAGTAGATCAAGTGAGTGCGATTATAGCGCAAATTGCCCAGGCTGCGAATGAACTGGTCGGCAGCATCCAGCAAATTGCTGCTGCAGCCAGAACCTTGGATATGTTTGCTGAGAATTTGGAATAGCAAAGAATTGCCCGAAAAAGTAAATATTGATGCTTTAGTTGTGACAATCCAAAAAGAAGCAGGAAAAAGCTAATCTTTTCCTGCTTCTCTTTCTCATTTTTTTCCCATGAATTTATGATTGCCTCTAACATGCCCAGGGGAAAACCAATCTTTTCGGCCCGTTCCCCTAGAACGATATAGGGAGTTTTTTCGATAGGAGAACTGGGTTCCGATGAAGGTTCGTGATCGGAAAGTAGCACAGCATTTCCCAGAGAGAAATAATATGAGTTTATGACCAAGGAATTTCAATAATTCAAATCCTCCTTTTTGGCATTTGTTATCGTTTAATGTATTTTTTATACTCATCTCCCCATATTTCAAGTTCTTTTAGAACAGGCAAAAGTTTCATTCCAATTTCAGTTAATGAATATTCTACTCTTGGCGGAACTTCTGGATACACTTTTCTTTTTATGAGTTGGAAACCCTCTAACCTACGGAGTTCTTTTGTTAAAGTAGCTTGTGTTACTTCTGGCATTTGGCGATTTAATTCTCCAAAGCGAAGCATTCCTGTACTTAAATGATACAGTATCCGAAGAACCCATTTCCCTCCGATTATTTTCTGCGCTATTGCAATTGGGCAGTCTTCAAGATCGATGTTATTTATACTTTTTCACCTCCATAGTATCATTTAAGATAGTATCTATTAAATATAATCGTACTTGATATATTTATTGTAACATTATACTATATACGTGTAAAATTCAAATGTAATTTTTTCGAAGGAAGGTGATAATCATGATTACATCAACGGATTTCTGTAAGGTGCAAAAACTGGACGATGATTTATATGTCATTACTGAAGCTGGACTTGTGCATTTTTATCTTATCCTGGGGCAGAAAAAAGCGGTCTTAATTGACGCCGGTTTTGGCTTCGAGGACATAAGGCCTATCATCAGAAGTATAACGGATCTGCCGGTGATGCTGGTATTGACCCATGGCGATCCTGACCACAGTTACGGAAGCGAATATTTTGGAGATATATGGCTGTACCAGCCGGACTACGGTCAGATTATGGGTTTTGACACAAAGCATGAAAGGCAGTTCGCAGCTGAGTTGGGAGTAGAATTTCTGAAAGAGAATAAACCTGAAGCCATTGAACGTTTTGATAGCAAAGCATTCGCTGAAAAGAGCCTGCTCCGAGTCTTGACACCGCATTTTGTAAAGGATGGAGAATTGTTTGACTTGGGCGGAAAGACTTTAGAGGTAATATTTACACCGGGGCATTCTTATGGGCATATCATGTTGCTGGATAGGGCAAAAAAGAGACTTTTTTCAGGAGATATGATTTGTGATTACGTCATCATTTACTTTTTCGAATCTGATAGAAACGCCCCGTTTTCCATGGCACTGGACAGCTGGAAAAAGATAAAACGATTCGAAAAGGACATCAAAGATATTTATAGTAGCCATGGACAGAACCCAATTACAATGGAATGGGTCGACGCATACATCGAATGTTTTTCGGGAGAATTTCAGCAGAATTATTTAACGGATAAACCGTTTTCCAGGGGGCCTTTAGGCCGCGGGTACCAGCATATCTATAAAACCGTCAATATCCAATACTCCGATAAGAGACTGGCGGAATTTTTAGGACACAAAGTGGAACGGATTGATCTGTAGTTAAACAGGATATCTATAAACTGTACCAATGAAAGTGAGAATCTGTAGATTAAAGATGAGCCAAGGCACGCATTATGGATAAACCCTTCCGATACCAGACATCGCGGTATCTGGGACGGATATAAAGTGAGGATGACCTTACTGCGGAAGAAAACATTATTTAGGGAGCAAGTGATTGTTAGCTTGCTTGATGGTATGGCGATTGAGTGTGAAAGAACGCCGGCTAGGGTGGTTTTGATGACCATCTTAGTCGGCTTTATTTTCCATTTGGGTTGGCAGAAACTACCAAGTCTATCGATATTTACATAGAACATATGTTCTGATATTATGTATATGGAGGTGAATAGTGATGAGCGAACATACTATAGATTTACTAAGTATCCCTATTTACCAGCAGATGGCTCGGATAGTTTACGTCGACCGGTGTATGGTAAAGTGGGCGGGAATGCTTCTGTCTGATCACACAGAGCAGATGAAAGAGAAAGAAGGCAAAAGCGATGGGGCTCGTTGATTTTTCTCATTTTCCCCGTAGGAGTGTATTGTGCATCGACGTAAAATCATTCTTTGCGTCCGTGGAGGCGGTTCGGCGGGGGCTTGACCCACTAGAAGCCTATATTGCAGTAGTATCGGATTTAAAGAGAACCGGTGCGGTCGTACTGGCCAGCAGCCCGAGGGTTAAATTGGAATACAATATCAAGACCGGAAATCGACTTTTTGAAATTCCCAAGCGTTCCCCGATTACGGTAGTAGAACCAAATATGGCGTTATATATCAATGTGAACCAGGCAATACAGAATATATTCCGCCGATTCGTAGCAGATGAAGATCTACATGTTTATAGCATTGATGAGTCCATATTGGATATTACCGCATCGCTCAATTTGTTTGGACCCGCAGAGGCGATTGCAGAGGCTATCTTAAAGACGGTGAAGGACGAGTTGGGTCTTATTGTGACTGTAGGCATTGGCGATAATCCGCTTTTGGCAAAACTGGCGCTGGATAATGAAGCTAAAAAGCGTCCGCCATGGATTGTAAAATGGACATATGAGATGGTGCCGGAAAAGGTATGGAAAATACAGCCGCTGACTGCGTTTTGGGGCATATCCAGAGGATACGATGAGAAACTCAAGCGAATGGGTATTTATACGATTGAGGGGCTGGCTCACGCCAATCCAGTGTGGTTGCAGAAAACTCTAGGCGTAATGGGGTTGCAGTTATATTACCACGCATGGGGCTTGGATGCTAGCATCATTAGCCAGAAGGAATGGACGAAAAGTAAATCCTATAGTAAAAACCAGATATTAATGCGGGATTATTATGTAAAAGCAGAGATTCTAATGATCATCAAGGAAATGGTGGGAGATGTATGCGCTAGGCTACGTAAGCACCAGGAAAAATGCCAAGAGGTATATTTGGGGATAGGATACTCGGATAGAAATTTTAAATTGGGTTTTACTGCACGAATTAAGCTAGTTCGCCCAGAACATTCAACGGATATCATTAGTGAAGCGGCACGCCAGGAGTTTATTAAGCGGTGGCAGGGTGAACCGGTACGATCGGTAAATATTACTGCTGGGAAAATCGTGTCACAAGGACATGAGCAGTTGGAACTGTTTTTTGAAGGAGAAGAAAAGAACCATGCCATAGATAGAGTAGTAGATGATCTTCGGAAGCGATTTAGCAAAAAAACGATCTTTTATGCTGGATCGATGGCTGGTGGAACCTTCCTTGAACGATCAGATTATGTGGGCGGACATAAAGGAAAAAGTGAATGATGTAAAGAGGACCGATTGCCCGCCTCTCATCATCATGGTCATAAGTACGCATCACTTTGCGGTGTGTTTCTGGGTATAGTTGTTATAGTGATTTGTGTGATTGTTATGTAATGCTGGGTCACTAGCAACATACTATAACCTTCACTAATGGTACTGTGCTGATTTGAGCGCCTTTTCGGGTATTAACTTTGAACATAGCCTTGGTGTCCTTAGTGCTAGGTGTGGCTATATGATCTGGTCGACAGGCAAAGCGGTACTGGAAACTGGTAAGGTCACGGCTGGGGTGTTAGTGATATTGGCGTTAATTGGCGTGGAGTGCACAGTTCTACTGAAAAGAAAACACAGCCCATGGAGCCAGGTGGGGACTGGGTTTATGGGCTGCGGGAAAATATGGTATATGCTTCCCGAGAGATGGGGAGAAAACAGTTCTTAAACATTAGAATTATGAAATCATAAATCAGAATGCAACTCATGAAACACCACTAGATTGTATACAATCTGATGGCAGTTTCTTTTTTAATGCCGCACGTCCAGCGAAGTGACGGCACTTGCGAGTGAAAGTTCCGTCTGGGTAACTACAAAGGGATCGGATAACTAATCATGGTGCATTGTAGAACCGCAGGGGGGACTAAGCAGGAGGATAAAGGCCATGCCATAGAAGGCAAGAAGAATTTGAAAGGTACGCTCTGGATCTTTTTTTTATTGCTCTGGCTATATTTTGAATTTTGCAACTGCAGCTTGCAGGTCTTCTGCCAGTTGCGCCAAGTTTTGGCTAGAAGCTGAGATTTGTTGCATGGAAGCAGATTGTTCCTCAGTTGCCGCTGCCACTGCTTGGGCCTTCGTTGCGTTTTCTCTGCTCACATGATCAATATCATAGATGGATGTCATCATCGTTTGATCACCGGCGGCGATTTGATCCAGGGAATTGGAAATTTCCTTGCTTTGCTCCGAAAGTTTAAAAATCAGTCCGAAAATTTGTTTAAAAGTTTCACCGGTGGAATTGACAACGTCAATTCCTGTTTTAATTTCTTCGGCCCCTGCGTGGGTCGCTGCAACTGCTTTGTCCATATTTTCTTGATTCTTTTGGATCAATTCGCCAATTTGTTGAGCCGCGTTGTTGGATTCTTCAGCCAGCTTTCTGATTTCATCTGATACGACTGCGAATCCTCGTCCCTTCTCTCCGGCTCTGGCTGCTTCAATGGCGGCATTGAGGGCCAGCAGGTTCGTTTGCCCGGCAATTGTCGAAATGAGGTTTACAATCTTACTGATTTCTTGCGATCCTTTGGTCAATTCGGCTATTGCCTGCTGGACAGCTTTCGATCCCTGACCGATTTGCTTCATACACTCAACGGCTTGTTCAATACTCTGGCTGCCCTCCTGGGCAATTTGTGATGTATTTATAGCAATTTGCGACATTTCGCTAGTTGCAGCGGAAACTTGCTGTGCTTTGGCTGTTTTCTGTTTCGCCGTTGCCGTAGCCCGGGCATTCAACATCGCCTGTTTCTGTGTTCCCTCGGCAATCGAGGCGATTGCCGAGGCCACTTGATCGGCAGCTTCAGTCGACTGCTGAGCGCCTGCGGTCAGTTCTTCACTGGAAGCAGCCACTTGCTCTGATCTGGTCTGAACCTGGGTGACCAGGGAACGAAGATTTGATCGCATATTTTGGAATCCTTTTGCCAATTGTCCGATTTCATCTTCGTTGAATACTTTTGTTTGCTGTTCGCGAAGGTCACCCTGGGTTAAGAGATTACATTCATCCCGGATCAATTGAATTGGCTTCGCAAAACGTTTACTCAGGCAAGTGAGAAATACTACGGCGAAAATTAACAAGAATAGCGATACAATCGTCATTATTCGTGATAAATAATTTATTTCCCTGAAGACTTCTGTTTCCGGCGCTGCAATTATCATAACCCAGTGCTGGCCACCTGGCAGCAGGATGGGAGTGGCAATAGCAATTTGAGAGATGCCATCGAAAGTATACTTTCCGGATATTTGCAAATTTCCTTCGGAACCACCTTTAAAAAGGCTTACCAAACTGTCATCCAGTTCAGTCTCTTTTAATTTGATATCCGGATCAATCTTTTTTTGACTAATATCTAACTTACCGATTGCGTTGCTTACTACGGGGTGGGCAATTACGAGGCCGGTTTTAGCTGCGACAAATCCATAGCCAGTATCTTTGAATTTTATTTCCTTAACCAAATCCGATAGTCGTTCAAGCGAATAGGTGGCCGTCAATACACCGGTTAGACGCCCATTGTCCATTACTGGCACTGCCAATGTGATAGAACCTTTGCCGGTAGCTTTTGAGATTAAGGGATTGGATATAACAGATTTTTTCGTTTCAACCACCTTTTTAAAATAATCACGATCCCCTAAAGCGACGGTTGACCCATTATAACGGACAGACATACCATCTAAAAATATAAAATTTATGGTATCGAACTTTTGGTATCGTTTAAACGCTGCTGCCATAGTTTCAATAATTTGTGCTCGGTCAGTTCCTTTACAAATACTAGGAACATTGCTCAACTCTTCTAGCTTAATCATTTCTGAAGTAATACTCGCCTGGATTTGGTTGGCATAGTTACTGCCTATTGATTGAGCCGTTTCGTTTACACTTTTTATTATCGACTGGTTAAGTAGATAGTAGCTGATGCCGGATAAAACGCCAAATGTGACGATGAAAAAAGGTAGTAATAGCACAATAAGTTTCTTTTGGATACTGTTAATTTTCATTTGCTTTGACCTCAATTCTGGACTGTGATGGAGCCAGTGACAAAGCTGGCAAATCTAGATAGATATACACAAAAACGCAGTCCAATTTGTAATTAATGCTTGTGATAAATATCGGAATAATTCGCTAATTTTAATGGTAATATAGTTCAATTTGTAAGTAAAATGAAAAAAAGGAATAAAACTTATCGAAAACTTTGATATTCAACAAAAATGCACAACTGAAAGTAAATATGAGCTGTATTAAAATGTTGATTTCAACACCAGCTCTTTTGTATACCTTACTTATCGGAATCTGGAATAAATTCTATCTAGATTTTTCGCTTTACGGATAGATTGAATTCTATTAATATTTAGACAGAAAGAATATTCGGCCGATATTGCTCATCATCAAAATAGGGGGAGATGTAGAGAAGCACAGAGCAGACTTACGCAGCTTATACTTTTGAAAGGCTTGATGTCCTAGAGCTAGTAAGTTTTTATAAATACAAAAATTGTCGATATACATTGCACGAAATTTAACTGTGAAGGGAGAATGGAAAATGAGTACAGGCTTAGTTGTTAATTCAGTAACGAAAAAAACAAATATTCGTTACATTATATTAGCGATGTTGTTTATTGTCACTACCTTCAATTATGTAGACCGCGCAACTCTCTCTGTCGCCGCACCGGTTATCAGAAAAGATCTTGGCATTGATGCAGTGTCAATGGGACTCGCATTTTCCGCTTTTGGTTGGGCATATACGGCCTTCCAAATACCTGGCGGATGGGTGTTAGATAAGTGGGGATCGAGAGTAGTCTATGGTGTGGCTCTTTTCATGTGGTCAATTTTTACGTACCTGCAAGGGTTCTCGACCGGGTTTTTGATGCTCTTTCTGTTTCGCTTTCTTATGGGTATGTTTGAGTCCCCTGCCTTCCCGGCGAATAGCCGAATCGCGGCCATGTGGTTTCCGACCAAGGAGCGTGGATTTGCTACAGCCATATTCAATTCAGCACAGTATTTTGCCTTAGCTGCTTTTACTCCGCTGATGGCCTGGGTCTTATCAAGCCATGGCTGGCCCTATGTGTTTTACTCTACTGGTATTGCTGGTGTAATCATTGCTTTGATCTGGTTTAAAGTGATTCGTGATCCTAATGAACACAAGAGTGTAAACCAGGCAGAACTGGACTATATCCGGGAAGGTGGTGGTCTAGCGGATATCGGCAACCAAAAAGTTCCGGTAAAATGGTCAAATGTTAAAATACTACTTACCAACCGGCAAATGATTGGCATATATCTAGCACAATTTTGTGTAGTTACAATTACCTGGTTTTTCTTGACTTGGTTTCCGACTTATCTTGTTACAGCCAAGGGCATGTCCATGTTGAAAGTAGGTATTGTCGCTTCCATTCCGGCTATTGCTGGTTTTATTGGCGGTGTGCTGGGCGGAGCATGGTCGGACTGGCTTCTAAAACGAGGTCACTCGCTGACGTTCGCACGCAAACTCCCCATCGTTCTGGGGCTTGTTATGTCTAGTAGTATCATTGTCTGTAATTATGTTCAATCAGAAGTCGCTGTTATTGCCATTATGTCTTTGGCCTTCTTTTCAAAAGGCTTGGGTGCATTGGGGTGGTGCCTGGTGGGTGATACTTCCCCTAAAGAAATGGTGGCATTGAGTGGCGGAATTTTTAACTTCATCGGGCAAATGGCAAGTATTACTACGCCGATTGTTATTGGTTATATATTGCACGTGACGAATTCCTTTGAATTGGCATTGGTATATGTTGGCGTGCTGGCGATGATCGGGGCGCTTTCGTATCTTTTCATAGTTCAGGATATTCATCGGGTTGTGCTGCCGATGACTGAAAATAATGAGTCTGTATCTAACGTCTAAAGCTTAAAAGAATTACGCGGTAAGGGGCAGTAAGAGTGTTCCATGTTGCATTCCGCTAATATTATCCAGGATAAGCTGAAGAATATGGAGTGTATTGAGCATGCAAAAAAAGTATACCTACAAGTATGGCAAAGGCAAAGTCAACTTTACTATTGATGCATCGTTAATAACTGACGAATTATATATTAAAGAATATCCAGTTTTACCTAATCCGGCAGAGGCTGTCAGAGAGGCAATTCATAACCCGATCGGCGCTAAGCCGTTGCGGGAGATTGTAAAGCCCGGTGAAACAGTTGTTTTTATTGTCAATGACACTACCAGGGTAGCCAATAGCCATATTTTTATGCCAATTTTGCTTGATGAGCTTAATTGCGCAGGGATTCCGGATCAAGATATGTGGATTGTGTTCGCACTGGGGACACACCGACAGATGACCGAAGAAGAGATGATTGGTGAAGTTGGCAGCTCAGTGGCACAAAGGGTGAAAATGTATAACAGTGATTGCCGGGATGAAGGACAGTTTCGGTATTTTGGAACAACTTCCTATGGGACGCCCGTTTATTTTAATAACAAGGTTGTGGCAGCCGACCACATTATTTGCACAGGTAGTGTAGTACACCACTTTTTTGCCGGCTTCGGTGGCGGGCGCAAAGCAATGCTGCCGGGTGTCGCTCATTACGAAACAGTTCGCAAAAATCATAGTTTGATGCTGGATGCCAATGCTGTAATCGGTAAACTTGACGGAAACCCAATATATCATGATCAGGTAGAAGGTACAGAAATGTGCCGGCCATCCTTTATGATTAATGTCGTATTAAATGAAAAGAAAGAGTTTTTAAGAGTATTTGCCGGCGACTACATTGAAGCTCACCTGGAGTGTTGCAAGTTTGTGAACGACGTCTATGGGGTTCCTGTGGAGAGAGAGGCTGATTTAGTCATTGCCTCCTGTGGTGGCTATCCTAAAGACATTAATGTATATCAGTTACAGAAGACGATGGATAATGCCTGGTGCGCGGTTCGGGAGGGTGGCGTAGTAATCATCCTCGGTGAATGTGCAGAAGGCTCCGGATCAGTAACATATGAAAAAACCATGCAAAAATATACAACACCAGAGCAAGTGGAAGCGGCTGTTAGAGCTGATTTTCAAATAGGTGCACATAAAGCCTATGCAGTTACCCGGTTAATGAAAAAAGCTCACTTTATTTTAGTTTCATCCATGCCGCCAGAGCTTGCCAGACTATTACTCTTTACGCCTGCCCGGGATATGGAAGAGGCGATGGAAATCGCTGTGAATAAATTAGGGTCACCACAGCCGCGTATTATACTTATGCCAATGGGAAGTATTACCGTTCCTTTAGTCCATAAATAAACAGCAAATAACACAATCCTTAAAGTTAATACATTAAAGTGAGGGGAATATACATGGACATTAGAGAAGAAGCCTTAAAATCGCACAAGGAGCATCAGGGCAAATTGCAGGTTGGCAGTAAGATGCCACTTAAAAATATGCATGACCTTAGTATTGCCTATACTCCCGGGGTTGCTGAGCCCTGTAAGGAAATAAAACTAAACAAAGATCTTTCTTTTGAGTATACCTGTCGCGGCAACATGATAGCAGTTATTTCTGATGGTACCCGTGTTCTTGGTCTTGGTGATATCGGACCTGAGGCTGCCATGCCAGTTATGGAAGGTAAAAGCGTAATCTATAAGGTCTTTGCGGACGTAGATGCCGTGCCCATCTGTCTTGGTACGAAAGACCCGGCAAAAATTATTGAAACAATAAAGCTGCTTGAGCCTAGCTTTGCAGGCATAAATCTCGAAGACTTCTCCTCGCCTAAATGCTATGATATCGAAGATATTTTAAAAAAAGAAATGGGCATTCCCGTATTCCACGACGATCAGCATGGCACGGCGATTGCCGCGTTGTCCGGCGTTCTCGGCTCGTTAAGATTTGTTAAAAAAGATCTAAAAGACGTGAAGATAGTTGTTAATGGCGCTGGGGCTGCCGGAACGGCTATCGGCCGGATACTAGTCAATGCCGGTGCGCAAAATGTTATTATGGTAGACGTGGCCGGAGCGCTGTATGAAGGTATGCCAGGATTAAACCGGGTACAGGCTGGATTAGCTAAAGACACCAACAAGCATAAGCAGCAAGGAATGCTCGCTGAGATTGCTATAGAGGCGGATGTCCTTGTCGGAGTTTCTGCTCCTGGTGTATTTACTAAAGAGATCATTGGCAGTATGGCGAAGGATTCAATTGTTATTTCGATGGCCAACCCAGTCCCTGAAGCCTACTATGCCGACGCCAAAGCTGCCGGAGCAAGAGTAGCCGGAACCGGGCGATCGGATGCGCCCAATCAAGTCAACAACTCATCGGTTTTTCCGGGACTATTTCGCGGCGCTTTGGACGTAAGAGCCCGGCAGATTAACGAGGAGATGAAACTAGCGGCAGCGTACGCTATTGCCAATATTATCCCTGAGAATGAACTGCGAGAAGATTATATTGTTCCCGATGTATTTAATCCAATGGTAGCTCCGGCAGTGGCTGCCGCAGTGGTGCGGGCGGCTATGGAAACAGGTGTAGCTCGGATTAAAGCTGATCCGGAGGAAGTAAGAGCCAAAACTGCGGCTCGGGTAAAACTGGGCCAATAGAGGGCTTGGCCATTAAGCATTATGATCGGTGTAGTGTGGAAAAGTCCATACCATAGCAAAATCCAGGATTGGTGCAAGTTGCATCGATCCTGGATTTTGACCTAGTATCTAAGTTTTTGTCACAAACTGCCCTTATATTTTGTTCCGGTGGTGGAAGCGAAGTCATATACTTCAGACTATCACGTAACCGCTTTTGGCAAATATCTTACTCACGGAATTATAAGCCGAAACCGGTGTATAGGCACCTGCTACTAAGCCAAGAGGTATACTACAAACTTAGTGCTCATTTGCGATGTCGTTCCATTATCTTAATGAGACGGTCGATTGCGGCAACCGCTGCCTGGTGATTTTGTGAAAAGTTTAAGCGGAAGCTGTGGGTGAATTGTGAGCCAAATTCAGTTCCCGGTGTTACCGTGACATCGGCCTGCAGACGAAGAATTTTAACAAATTCTTGTATTGTAACATCCAAATTGGGGATTTGCGGAAAAAGATAGCTGCCTGCTTCAGTGGTTCTGACTTTAATACCGTCAACAGAGCGAAGTTTTCGCAACAAATCATCACGAATTGCCTGGTGCTGTGCAATCCGCTCATTCATCCAGCTTTCCGGCTCGGCAAACCACGACTTCATTACAGCTTGACTATAACCGCCAGCACGCAGCGATACAACGGCCTGGAGCTTTTCCATACGGTCTATAATTTTTGAGGAACCAAATGCTACGCCTAATCGATAGCCACTTAGTGACTCCGTTTTAGACGGGCCCATGATGGTAACTAAATTCTCAGGATCTATAATATTCTGCGCGCATAGATGGGTGTAAGTTCTTTCTTCAAAAATCTGGCGTGAGTACAGTTCATCAACGATGACCGATGCCCCGTATTTTTGTGCAAGGTCTGCAATCGTTCGTATTTCATTAGGTGAGTAGATTACGCCTGAAGGATTATTGGGATTAGAAAACAAAAAAAGTTTAACACCGGCTTTGAAAGTGTCTTCAAGCTGGGTTAAGTCCAGACCTGCGCAGTCGGTTGTTTGTAAATAATTCATCTGGATAGGCACAACTTCTCCGTCAAAAAATTCGACAAGCTTACGATTGGCGAAATAGTCTGGTGCTACAATAGCAACTTTATCTCCCATCGCAACTGTAGAACCCATTGCCAGAAAAAGCGCACCTTGAGTTCCGGGAGTAATGATAATATTGCGGTCTGGATTTATCGATGCACCGGTAAAGTTAGCAAGCTTTAGGGCGGCATCTTCACGAATGATTTTACTGCCACGATACTCGGTATAGGCCTGTTTGCCACCGTGGTGAACACCGGCAATAAAGACATCTAATGTGCCGGGAATTGGCTCAAACGCATCGACATCACCGTGCGAAAAATCAACTGGTGTACCAGAAAGTTTTTCTCCTCGGAGTTTAATTTCATTTGTATTCTGACGCATTTCCTGTCCGGGCGCATTTTCAACACCAATTTTCTGAAACTTTTTGTTTAATAAATCCAAAGCTATCCCTCCATATCTTCATTTTATAACGATTGGACTTGCACCCAAAGAGGCAATTCTTGTTTAGTGTGTTGAAGAATTGCTGATCATTAAGGAATATTGCCAGGAGTGCTTTTTATATTATAATAATAGTAAGTTTTGCCCAGAGGCTTCAAATACTTAAAATTATATAAGAATATATAATTTTATTTATGATTAGCAAGAGGAGTTTTTTATGCTGAAAAATATGGACTATGTTTATGCGGTTTACTTAAACAAAAGTTTTTCTAAAGCAGCTCAGCAGTTATATATTTCTCAACCGGCACTTAGTGCAGCAATAAAAAAGATAGAAGAAGAAATTCACCTTTCACTTTTTGACAGAAGCAGTAACCCAATACAATTAACTCCGGCAGGAGAGTATTATATTGAATCTATAGAAAAGATTATAGAAATAGAAAAAGAAATGTCGGCACATTTTAATACTATGAGGGGGAGAAATCAGGGGACAATCAATATTGGGAGCGCTTCGTTCTTCTGTGCGTATATTTTACCAACCATTATGCAAGAGTTTAAAGTGAGATATCCAGACTACTCAGTAAATCTTTTAGAGGCAAATGCAGACGATTTAATCAAATGTCTGCGATCGGGCATTGTTGATATTATTTTAGATGTGGAAAAATTAGATCCAAATATCTTTAAGTCTATTGTGTGGGCGGATGAACAAATTGTGCTGGCAGTTCCGGCAGCCTTTGACGTTAACAATCACTTGAAGAAATATCGTCTGACATTTGATGATATAGGTAGTGGCAGATATTTGGATCCCAAATATCCTAAAGTGAATCTGAAACAATTTGAAAACGAAACTTTTCTGTTGTTGAAAAAGGGAAATGATATGTATCAGAGAGGTTTAAAAATGTGCCGAAAGGCGGGTTTCGCTCCCCAAGTAGCTATGTATCTTGACCAATTGCTTACCGCCTATTATGTTGCTTGTAGTGGAAAAGGAATTACCTTTGTTCGTGCTGGAGTTACTCATTACTTAGAACCCACGAATAAATTGTTCTTTTATAAAATCGATGATGAAAATTCTGTGCGAAATATTATGCTGTATTACAAAAGGTCACAGTCACTTTCGCATGTCGTTAAAGATTTTATTAATTTCATGCATGAAAGGGAATTAGCTGCTAACCGAATATGACCTTTGGGAAATGGTCAAGAGGAAAGCCGGATCGTCATCTAACGAAATGAAGCAATAGATTAGTTCGCCTAGACATATTTGTTTAGGCGTTTTTGTGTTGGGACGGCATTAGCGGAAAAAACAATTACAACAACATAAAGAGATCGATTATCGAAAATAGTAATAAGTACTATCGCAATAATGCATTTTACTTCATGAATAAGACCAATTACAATCATAATTAGCGAAACTACTAACATAATGAGGATGAAAAGAAGCCGGCAAAACCGGTTCAATACTACCGTTTTCTAGGAAGAAGTTCATAAAGTAGTATAAAGGAGTGGGGACATATGGCAAATGTATTATATTTGGGAGATGCTTCTGCAGGCATGCTAGATATCATTGAAGCAGTAAAGCCCAAAGATATTACAATTAGTTATTGGTGCAATCTGGAACAGGATGCACAAGAAAAAGCCATAGAATCGTGTGCTTATTTCTTAGTATCTTTACACAAAGTTTCAAAGGAAATGCTCCTTCGTGCTAAAAATCTAAAAATGATTCAAACGACGGGAGCTGCGGTTGATAATATAGATTTGGGAACAGCGAAAGCATTAGGAATTACGGTGGCCAATACGCCGGCAGACTACACTACTAGTATTGCCGAGTTGACATTAGGATTGATTCTAAATTTATTTTATAAGTTACGAATATTTGACCAGGCAGCAAATGATCAAGAAAAAACATCTCCTCTCGGTTTGAAGGAGACAGCTTATGAAATTAGGGGAAAAGTTCACGGTATCTTTGGATGTGGAAAAGTGGGGCAGGAAGTGGCCCGTTTAACGCAAGCTTTTGGTGCGAAAATTCTTTACCATGATTTACGGCGTCTTCCAGAAGAGTTAGAAATTAAGTTGAATGCTGACTATGTATCGTTCGATGAATTGTTGAAAAAAGCTGACATTATTAGTCTACACACGCCATTAACACCAATAACCAGAAACTGTTTGAGTCATCGGGAATTTACATTGATGAGATCAAGTGCAATCTTAGTAAATGTATCCTGTGGCAATATTGTTGATGAGAATGCTCTTTATCATGCTTTGTGCAAGCAGGAAATACTTGGAGCCGCAATTGATATATGGGCTAAAGAACCGGTAGGAAATAATCCCTTGTTAGGGCTGGATAACATATTATTAGCTACGCCTCATATTGGTACTACCACACGTGAGGCGCTGCAATCTGAGCTCAAAATGGCATTCTTAAATATTCAAAATGTTTCTGAAGGTAAAAAATCCAATTATGTTGTGAACGGATAATAAAAAGGAATAGGATAGACGAGAACAACAGCAATCTGATAGATTCATCAGGTTGCTGTTGTTATTTGTAGAACCCTGTATAGACCGTCTAATCGGCAGAATTAGAAATTGATGCTGAATTATTTGGCAGACATAGTTCTAAATAATGATCCAGGATTGCTAAACTAGCGACCGTACTGGCTTTTGGATATTTATGAGTAATTTTGTAATACGTTCGCTCAGGAGGGGGTTCAGAAAGAGTAAAGATACTAAAATTCCCTTTGCTTTGCGCCATCTTGGCCATGGATAAAGGGACAATGGCCCATTGCTTATCTGAGTATAAAAAAGAAAAAATCAATTGGGCGCAGTCTAGCTTGATACAGTTACTGTTTAACGGGTCCCACCATTGGTCATGCCATATTTTATAACTTGGCCCCGACACTAGAAATAACTCATAATTTGAATCCAACTCATTGGGGTGCAGGACCTGAGAATTTGGGCTATCGGAATAAAAAGGGCGCAAAACCACCATGGGTTCACTGAATAATTTCTCTACTAAAATTGTTGGATAGGATCGTTCGATCAGAGTAAAGGCAACATCGACCTGCCTGCGTTCGAGAAGATCGTATAAATCCGGAGAATGAGAGGTGGTTACGCTTAAACGCAGCTTGGGACGATGCTGGCATAAGGCGCGGTACAGCGGCGGAAAGAGAGCATAGTTTATGCTGTCCAGAGTTCCCAGAGTAAGTGAAAGTCTGGGGTTTTCAGACTTAAGCGTTTGGGCCTGATTCCATAGAACATTCCAACGTTGTGCTATGTCAAGAAATTCTTCGCCTGCAGGTGTCAAACGGATGGATTTGGCACCCTGTCCCCGCTCGATCAAAGCAGTTCCAAGCTCGGACTCAAGGTCCTTCAACCGTTTGCTAACCGTCGACTGGGCCAGATTTAACTGTTCTGCAGCTCTACTAATATTTAGCATTCTAGCCACAGCCAAAAAAGCTTCAAGTCCGGCATTATACATAGTATACCCCTCACAATCTTATCGATTATTGGAATAGGTTTTATCCAAATATCTCATTTTACTTATAAGTAGAATTACATTAATATTAACTCAATGAGATTATTCAGTCAACAATGAACATTTAGAATGGAGTGAAGAATATGCCGAAACGTGGCAACGAGAAAGATATGATGGAAGCCTATTGGATTGGTTTGATGAGTTCCTCAGGTTATAGAAAGAAGGATTTAGCCAAACCTGTTATCGGAATTGTTAATTCCTATACCGATGCCAACCCGGGGCACAAACCCTTTGCCGAATTGGTCAAGTACGTTAAAGAAGGGATTTGGGCCGCAGGAGGATCGCCGGCTGAATTTGGTGTACCAGGTCCTTGCGACGGGATGGCGCAGGGAGCTGGAATGCATTACATTTTACCACAGCGTGATTTGATTGCTGCATCGGTAGAAACCATGGTTTCGGCTCATGGCTTTGACGGCCTGGTTTTCCTGGGGTCTTGTGACAAGATCATTCCCGGAATGCTGATGGCTGCTATCCATTTGGATCTGCCTGCTTTGTTTTTAACAGCAGGCGCAATGCTGCCCTATGAAGACGGCGGCAAGATTTATTGCACAAGCGACCTGAAAGAAGCTATTGGCAAGTTTAATAAGGGAGAGATTGACGAAGAAACCTTTGATCGCTGGCGTACCAATATGTGTTCTTCGGCTGGCACTTGCTCTATGTATGGTACTGCGAACACCATGGGAGCTCTGCTGGAAGCTACCGGTATTGCACCGTTTGGTTCATCCACCATGCTGTTTTGCGATGGTGAAAAAGGCCGTCAGGCAAGAGATGTAGGCGAACGTATTGTTGAACTGGTGAAAGAAGGTAAGCCTTTTTCAGCCTATATGAACGAGGCGGTATTAGCCAACGCCATTAAGCATGTTTCTGCTACCGGCGGTTCCACTAACGCCATACTTCACAGCATGGCGTTAGCTAAAGTAATGGGATCAAAACTAACCTTAAAAGACATTGATGCCATTCAATCCTCGGTGCCGGTAGTCGCCAAATTCAAGCCGTCCGCAGGGCTCAATATTAACGATTTTCATCGCGCTGGCGGAGTACCGGCCGTGCTTGCCACAATACGCGATTATCTTGACTTGCGTGTTCCCTTGGCTTTTGCCGGAACAACCTTAGGTGTATATCTGGACAAATACAAAGGTAACATTGACCGGAAAGTCATCCACTCTGTGGAAGATGCTTTGCATGCCGACGGTTGTTTTGCTGTTTTGTCCGGCAACTTGGCCCCCTTGGGCGCAGTGGTAAAAAAAAGTGGCGTGGAGCCGCAAATGCATCATCACGTTGGCCCGGCTGTGGTTTTCAACTCGGAGGAAGAAGTCCGGGATTATCTTCTCAATAAGAAAGTCGAGCCTGGTTCGGTACTTGTTATCCGTTACGAGGGTCCCCAGGGCGGGCCGGGTATGAGGGAGTTGTCGATACCTGCCGCCATGCTGGTCGGCATGGGCTTACACACCTCTGTGGCTATGGTTACTGACGGACGTTTTTCAGGGGCTACCCGAGGACCTTGTGTTGGCCATGTTGCACCGGAAGCCTGGGCTGGCGGGCCGTTAGCTTTGGTTAAAGACGGTGACATCATTGAAATTGATCTAAATAAGAATTTGCTTATTCTTCAAGTATCGGCGGAGGAGTTGGAGCGGCGAAAGTCCGCAGTGCAAAAACCTGTCCGTAAACTGAGTGGTGTTCTGGCCGCTTACCGGGCTGGTGTTGCAGGAGCGGAGCAAGGCGCGGTTTGGCTCTACCGGGATGATGTAAAAGAATAATCGTCACGTTATTTGATAAATCAATTACGGACACATAATTTAGGAGGCGATCACGTTGGCCGGAAATAGCGTAGATGTGAATACGAAATGGTGCAAAAGCTGCGGTATCTGTGTAGCATACTGTCCGAAGAAGGTCTTTGCCTTGACCGAAAAAAAGAAACTCATCATTGAAAAAGCAGAGGAATGTGTTGCTTGCAAAATGTGTGAGTATCGCTGTCCGGATCTCGCAATAACGATTACCAGGAAGGAGAATCAAGCTAATGGCTAATAACAAATTGATGCAAGGAAATCAGGCGTGTGCTTTGGGTGCGATAAAAGCTGGCGTCAAGTTTTGTGCCGGCTATCCCATCACCCCTTCTTCCGAAGTTATGGAAGTACTAGCGGAAGAACTGCCTAATGTCGGCGGGAAATTCATACAGATGGAAGACGAGATTGCCAGCATGGGAGCAGTTATCGGCGCATCCGTCATGGGTACAAAATCCTTAACCTGTACCAGTGGACCGGGATTTGATCTAAAACAAGAAAACATTGCTTTTGCCGCTATGGCCGAGATTCCTACTATCATTGTTGACGTTCAGCGTAGTGGTCCCAGCACGGGTGGTGCAACTATAAGTGCCCAAGGGGACTTGATGCAGGCGAAATATGGCAGGTCAGGGGATTGTCCGACAATTGCCCTTTATCCTAACTCGGTGAAGGAAATCTATAAAACCACCATCCGGGCCTTCAATTTATCAGAAAAATATATGAGTCCTGTAATTCTGCTGTTGGATGAGACCATTGGTCATATGCGGGAGAATATCAATCTTGATGAGTATGAGAATGCCGAGATAGTTAACAGGAAGCTCCCGGAAGTACCGCCGGAGGAGTATCATCCCTACCAACCGGATGAGTCTGGTGTCGTAAGATTGATGCCTTTCGGCAATGATCAAAACTACCGTTACGTCATTAATGGCATGCATCATACCATTGATGGCATGCCCAGTCTTACAAAAGATGCCATTCATAATTCCATAGAAAGAATTAATGGCAAGATAGAGCGTAACAAAGCTGACCTTTGGGAATGGGAAGAAATTGATACAGAAGATGCAGATACGTTGGTAATTGCCTGTGGCTGTGTATCCCGTTCGGCAATTGAAGCGGTAAAGGCTACCAGGGCAAAGGGCCACAAAGTAGGCCTGTTCAGGCCAATCACTATCTGGCCTTTCCTTGATGAGCCTCTTAAGAAAACGCTGAAAAATATTAAGACCGTCATTGTTCCTGAAATGAATCGGGGACAGCTGGTGCACAAGATTAAAGAAATTGTCGATGGCGATGTCGCGGTAATACAGTTAAACATATTTGATGGCTCATTAATTATGCCTGAGCAAATCATTAAGGTAATTGAGGAGGCTAATCGCAAATGAGTATCCAGGATTACATAAAAGAAGACCAATTTCCCTTGTTTACCTGTAGTGGCTGTACCCATGGAACGGTTATCAATGCGTTTGTAAGAGCCGCCGACGAGCTGCAGCTTGATCGCGGTAAGACGGTTATTGTCTGCGCCATCGGCTGTGCCGGCAGAACGCCTACCTATCTGGATTTCAATGTCCTGCGGGTTACACATGGCCGGGCGTTGGCCTTTGCCACCGGTATAAAACTGGCCCGTCCTGATGTTAAGGTCATTGTATTCATGGGCGACGGCGATGCCCTGGCTATTGGCGGCAATCATTTTATTCATGCCGCCAGAAGGAACATCGATATTACCTCTGTTGTGTTTAGAAATGAGATCTATGGCATGACCGGCGGCCAGTATTCGCCGACAACTCCTGTGGGCCATAAAGCCACAACGGCTCCCTATGGAATGATCGAACCTAGTTTTGACACTTGTGAGCTGGCTGCCAGTGCCGGTGCTACCTATGTTGCCCGGGGCGATGCCTACAATATTGGTAATCTGTATAATGTAATGAAAACTGCCCTCCAACACAAAGGGTTTGCCGTTGTCGAGGCGTTAACAAGCTGTCCGACACAATTTGGCCGAAGAAATAAAGTTGCCGATCCTGCCAAGATGGTGGAACGGATTAAGAATATGGTTGTTACCAAAACTGCCGCGGCAAAAATGTCGGCAGAAGAACTGGAGGAAAAATTTATTATTGGCGAGTTTGTCAATACTCGCAAAATTGAACTTACCGAAAGATATGCCAAGCTTTTTGATACGAGAAAAAAAGACACTGAAGTTGTAATCACTATGGGCTGATCAGTCCCTGTGACAATCCAGTAAAGCTAGGAGGAATAGGCTTGTGATAAATGGTGATAAGATCGAGATGCGTTTTAGTGGCTTTGGTGGGCAAGGGGTTGTCTTAGCCAGCATAATTTACGGGAATGCCTTAGCCAAGGAAGGATTCAACGTCATTCAGACCCAGGCGTATGGAATTGAGGCGCGTGGCGGAGCTTCCAGCGGCGAAGTTATTTACAGCAAAGAGATTATTAATCATCTGCATGTAACGGCGCCAAATGTGCTTTTAGCTCTTTCGCAAGAAGCCTGTGATAAATATGTTAAGGATGTGCGCGCCGGTGGAATCGTTATTTGTGATTCCTACTATATTGATGTGTTGCCGCAAAGAAAAGACATAGAAGTATATGCAGCACCATTAACCGAAATAGCCATCAATGAAATGGGCAAAAAATTGTTCACAAATACCCTTTCACTTGGCTTCATCAACGGAATCATGAATAACGTAAAACCTGAAAACCTTATGGCCGCGCTTGTAGATCAAGTGGGGAATAAGTCTAAGGAAGAAAACAGCCGGGCGTTAGCATTAGGTTACCAAAAAGCGCAAGAACTTTTAAAAAAGAAGTAGTTATAGGGGGGAAGATACATGAAACTATATGAGTTCCAAGGCAAACAGCTTTTCAAGAAGTGCGGCATTAGAACACCGGAAGGCATTATAATCGAAAACAATATTGCAATTCCGGAAAAGACTCATGACATAACTTATCCGGCCATGGTAAAGGCGCAAGTTCTGTCCGGTGGGCGGGGGAAGGCAGGCGGTGTAAAACGTGCAATGAACCCGCAGGAAGCGGCCGGCTTTACCGAACAACTGTTAGGAGCAGATTTAAAGGAATGCAAAATTGATGCAATTCTTATCGAAGAATGTGTTCCCTTTATTGAAGAGTACTACCTGTCAATCACACTGGATAGTGCAAGCCGGATGCCGGTAGTGATATTTAGCAAACATGGCGGTGTTGACATCGAAGAGGTGGCTGCAACCGACCCGGATAAAATCGCTAAAGTAATCATTGATCCGTTAATTGGTCTGCAGGATTTCTATTATGAAGTTATATTTAGGAAAGCCGGGCTCACGGAGCCTGATCTTAAGGGCCGGATTAAAGAAGTTATCGCTTCGCTTTATGCCTTATTTAACGACTATGATTGTATGCTGGTAGAAATCAATCCGCTTATGAGAGTGAAAGACGGCAGCATTATTGCGGCCGATGCTAAGGTCGATATCGATGACAGCGGGGTTTATCGCCATCCGGACTTAATTGCTTGGCGGGAAGAAATGGCTACCAGCGAGTTAATAAAACAGGCGAAGGCTGTCAAATTCCTGTACATTGATTGTGAGCCGGATGGTACGGTAGGTGTCATCAGTAATGGCTCCGGTATGATCATGTCCTGTGTTGACTGGATTACAAAGCAAGGCGGAAAAGTTGCTTGCGCGCTTGACTTAGGCGGTGGCGCAACAGCTGACAGAGTGGCCGAGGGTATTCGGATACTTGCCCAGAATCCCAATGTCAAAGCGATACTTATCAGTATTTTCGGTGGGATAACCCGTTGTGACGAGATAGCTGGCGGCATCATTAAAGCAGTTGAAAAAATCCCTGTTCCGATTGTGGCTAAACTGGATGGAACGAATAAGGAAGTCGGTATGAAACTGCTGGTTAATGCCAATAGAACAGATATTACGATTGGTTATACCATCAAGGAAGCAGCGGAAAAGGTACTAAAAGCGCAAAACTAATGCCTAATTGTTATTAAGGGGTGTTGATAGTGAGTATTTTGGTTGATTCGTCAACAAGGTTGATCGTGCAAGGTATTACCGGTCGTGAGGGTTCTTTTCATACCAAGAGAATGCTGGAATATGGAACGAATGTAGTCGCGGGTGTTACTCCGGGTAAAGGTGGTCAGACTGTGGAAGGGGTATCTGTTTTTAATTCCGTAGAAGAAGCAGTGAAAGAAACACAGGCCAATGCCGCTGTACTTTTCGTACCGCCGCAACGGACGCTGGACGCTATTTTGGAGCAAGTTGCCGCTGGCGTTAAGCTGGTTATTACGATTGCCGAAGGCGTGCCTGTGAAAGATATGCGCACCCTTTATCATATTAACAGAGCTCACAAAGATCTAGCGATTATAGGACCTAATTCGTTCGGGGTAATTTCACCAGGAAAAGCAAAGGCAGGGTTTATGGACCACCGAATTTACAGCGAAGGCCCGGTGGGATTAATGTCCCGCAGTGCAACAAACTCCTATGAAACGGTGAATGAAATGACTAAGAGCGGTATCGGCCAGTCCACTTGTGTGGGTGTGGGCGGTGACGTAATCCCGGGCACCTCGTTTGTCAAGTTACTGCCGATGTTCGAAGAGGACGAACAAACTAAAGCCATTGTTTTGATTGGCGAGATTGGTGGAACCGATGAAGAGACCGCCGCCAGTTATATAAAGAATCATATGAAAAAGCCAGTTATAGCCTATATTGCCGGCAGACATGCCCCTAAAGGCAAAGTAATGGGGCATGCTGGGGCTATTGTTGGTGCGGATGGCGCGGGCAGTGCAGAGTCCAAAATAGATATTTTGACTGCCGCTGGTGTACGTATTGCTGACAGCCCGGTTCAGATTGTCGAACTGTTAGAACAGGTTTTATAGTATAGCAGCCTAGGGTAGACCGTGTAAAAGTAATTCTTATTTTTATGCGGTCTATTCGTTTGCAAGGCAGCAACTATTACGCCATACCTGACAGGAGAGAGGCTGTTGCTGGAATATCGTCTAAATAGTTTGCGCAATGATAGGAAAATTACTAAAAAGAAAGGCTGATCATCATGAATATAACTGTAACCTCCCAGATTGGTGCTAGGAGATCTGGGATATTAAAAATCAGCATTTCTCAATGCTGATTTTGTCGGTTCTGCTTATATTTCGAATGACTTGATATCATTGCATTTGCTGTTGTCCCTGCTGGGCCTGTTGTTGCTGCATAGTTGCGAAGCTTTGCTGGATACGGTTATATTGTTCCGTTGGCGCGGC
Source organism: Sporomusa aerivorans (assembly GCF_041428895.1). Lineage (NCBI taxonomy): Bacteria > Bacillati > Bacillota > Negativicutes > Selenomonadales > Sporomusaceae > Sporomusa > Sporomusa aerivorans. Next base: position 3,724,425 of record NZ_CP156926.1, on the reverse strand, counting down.
CTCGACTTTATACCAGCCTTTCTGGTTCATAAGATCGAAAACCGTTTTTTGGTTTTGAAAGCTCTGCTGGAGAATTTGCGATAGTTGGGTGCGAACATTCGGGTTGGCGCTTTCGAGTACCGAGGTACATAACGCTGAAGCTTCCAGTTTCAGTTGGTAAATCAGCGTACCGACTAGTTCCATATCTTGGGTTTGTTGTTGCTGAGCCATTCTTGTTTCCCCCTTTTACTGTAAAGTCTGGCCATTAGTTTGGATCAACCGGGCTGAAGTTTGTATCCATTGTTGATGATCCTGGGAAAGTTGCTGCAAAATAGTCTTGACCTGAGGATCGTTTGATGTTTGCATTCCCCGGCTGCAATTCTTGTTAATGGACTCGAAGAGCTTAGTCAGGTCTTCCAGGTACAGAAGTTCCCGAGTGGTAAGGTTCATGGTTTCATCCCCCTGCTATTGTGATTGTCACAACTTAGCATGCAAAATTAGGTAGGATTATATGCAAGGATATAAATACCAATGCTGCCGGCTTTAGCCGCATTGGGCTTTCCGCGGAGGCGTGCCGTAAATATCACCGTCATTAAGAAAAGCACCGGTTTCTCTGAAAGTAGAATCAATTTCATACTGGACCTTCTTGCTACTTGTGCATGAATACAGGATTTATTTCTCTTAACATACTATACATTATGAGAAATCATTCCCACGATGTCGGGTCCCCCTGGTAATCAATTGTGAACTTGACCAGTCAACTTTATAATGATACGCTGATAATGACAATTCTTAGTAAGAAAGGTAAATCTAAAAGTTGCGGAAGGAGCCGTTACACATGGAAACATTTAAAGACATGCATAGGAAAATACAGGCTGCCACGGCGCCGGACAATGCAAGTGGAGCACCTGCCATCGACCTGTTTGAAGACTTTGATAAGAGCCAGTTGAATTGTCTGTTTAACCCCGAAACTCATCCCGTGTATTGGAACTTGGAAACTTGTCTGAACAAAGCGTTGGAATCGGGCGCTAATATCTCCAAAGATGTGCAGGCTTGTATGGAATCGCTGCATAGTAAAGAGAGGCTGGCCTATGCGTTGATCGCTCCCGCTTTTCTTGGTCAATTTAGTGATGAAGTCACGCCGGGCATGCTGCGCAATGCTTTTAAACAGATGGGTTTCGACGGCATGGTCGAGGTTGCCGTGTTTGCCGATATCCTGACGCTCAAAGAGGCGCTTGAGTTTGACCGAAATATTAATACAGAAACTGACTATCAGTTGACAAGCTGCTGCTGCCCGATGTGGATTGCCATGATTCGCAAAATATACAGCGACCTGATGCCTCACGTTCCGGCAACCGTATCCCCGATGATCGCGGCAGGAAGGACGGTGAAAATTCTCCATCCCGATGCCCTGACGGTGTTTATCGGCCCCTGCGTCGCAAAAAAAGCCGAAGCGAAAGAGCCGGACCTGCGGGGGGCTATCGATCATGTGCTGACTTTTCAGGAAACCAAGGAATTGTTTGATCTCTTAAAGGTAGATTTGACCCTGTTCGCCGCCAGCGAGAAAGAAAATTCCTCTAGGGCCGGGCGGATTTACGCCCGGGTGGGCGGCGTTAGCGAAGCTGTAAAAAATACCGTTGAACGCCTCAACCCAAACCGGAGAATTGCTATTAAAACTCGTCAAGCTGATGGTGTCCCGGCTTGCAAGGCCATGGTCGACGAATTAAAATCCGGACAGGTTAACGCCAACTTTTTTGAGGGCATGGGCTGTGTCGGTGGCTGTGTCGGCGGCTGTGTCGGCGGCTGTGTCGGCGGACCTAAATCCATCCTTGACAGGGATACCGCCAAGAGGCATGTCAACGACTATGGTGAAAAGGCACTTTATCCCACCCCGATTGACAATCCGTATGTGATCGAACTGCTGCATAGGCTGGGATTTGACACCCCGGAAAGCCTTATTGAAGACAATAAGTTCTTTACTCGCAAATTTTAAATACGCAAAAGAGGTTGTCATTCTAAGATAGCCCCAAAGAATAACAAAAAAGTTTGTGAGAAACAAGAAAAATATATCAATGGTCCTGCCGATGGAAAAAAGGGGAGTGCATGGCGCTTTTTCAAAAAGCGCCATGCACTCCCCTTTTCTTCTTATTGACTAGTGTAAATATTTGTTGGAACGGATGATCGCCGAGGCCTAAATTACCTGGACATCCAAGAGGAATAAAATCAGGTCAAGCGTTTATCAATAATGTCACCATACTGTTTTACCAGAAAATTGATAAAATATCGACTGGCTATGGGTAAAGCCTTAAAATCTTTGAATGCGATGCCGATGGTACGAACAATAGCAGGCGATATCTTTTTGGTTAGAATATTATAGTTGATTCGATTTAATATCAATTCCGGTAAAATGGAAATACCCAATCCTTTTTCAATCATGGACATAATTGTATAGTCGTCGTGCACACGATATTGGATGTTAGGCTGTAAATTATGCTGCTTGAAATATTCCAGCGGTTCGCATAACTGGCCTTCATCCAAGAGAATGAAGGGCTCGTTCGCTAAGTCTGCTAAAGAGACCTGTTCGCAGGCATTCAGAGCGTGGTTGTATGGCAATACAGCCAGCATTTCGTCGTGTTTTAAAGCAATTGTGTTTAAATTTGATACCGCATGGGGATTGACGAACCCGAAATCGACGCTGCCATCTTTGACTAATTTGGCGATACTGGTGTATTCGCCCTGATGAAGTTCGAAAACTACTGACGGGTATTGATTCTTAAAATTCTTCATTAAGCCAGGCAGCCAATGGCAAGAAACGCTTGAAAATGCCCCTATACGAATGATCCCGCTTTGCAGTCCGCGCATTTCTTTTTGTTTTTCCATTAACTCCCGGTGCGAATTAGCTAACCTTCTGATATAAGGCAATAATTCCTCGCCGTCCGGCGTGAGTGCAATCCCTATGCGCGAACGCAGCAATAGCGTGGTGTCAAGTTCTTCCTCCAGGGAGCGCACCATCTGGCTTACAGCCGACTGGGTATAGCCCAGTTTTTCGGCCGCTTTGGTAAAGCTGCCGGTTTCCAGTATGATCATAAAAGCGTGATAGCAATTCAATTTATTACCTCTGATGCATTAGAATATCTTATATAAAGATAATAAACATTTGTTTTACTAATGTCAATGTGCGTGCTAATATAAAATACTAAGCGCTGGCCTAGCCAACGACTAAAAAAATTCAGGGGTTTGAGAATAATGGAAACTAATCGTCTACAGTGGAAAAATGGCTTTCGTGATGGCATTCCAATCGCTCTGGGGTACTTTGCCGTCTCATTTACTTTTGGTATTCTTGCCAAGAAGGCTGGTCTTACGGCTTTTCAGGCAGTTGTGATTTCTTTAGCCAATGTAACCTCCGCGGGCCAATTTGCTGCCCTGGGGTTGATGGGAGCTTCCGCAACCTATCTGGAAATGGCAACTACTCAATTGGTTCTAAACCTGCGATACTGTCTGATGTCGTGCGTACTATCACAAAAACTGAATTCAAAAGCTCCTTTCTGGCATCGGTTTTTGCTCGCGCATGGCATCACGGATGAAATCTTTGGTGTTGCGGTTTGTAAAAGTGACAAACTCAATCCATTCTATAATTACGGCTTGATGAGCAGCGCTATTCCGGGATGGACGCTTGGCACATTTTTTGGTGTAATTTCCGGGGAGGTTTTACCCGAAAGGATAATAAGCGCTTTGAGTATTGCGCTCTACGGCATGTTTATTGCGGTAATTATTCCACCGGCAAAAGGCAATAAAATTTTGACCGGTATTATTTTACTATCTATGTTAATGAGTCTGTTTTTTGCAAAGACAGAGATATTCCATTCTGTTTCCCCGGGATTTAAAATTATTATCTTGACAGTATTGATTGCCGGGGTGGCGGCATTTCTATTCCCCGTGAGAAAAGCGGATGAAGGTTGTCCTGATGAGGAGAGGAGCCTAGCTCCCGCCCTCAGAGAAGGCGGGTTATAATGAGTGAAAATATCTATCTGTACATATTGGTTATGGCCGGAGTAACCTATCTGATACGTCTCATCCCTTTGACGTTGTTAAAAAAAGATATCAGTAACGTCTATATTAAAACATTTCTGTATTATGTTCCTTTTGTTACGTTGGCAGTGATGACATTCCCCGCTATCCTGGACGCAACTGCAAATACCTGGTCAGCTTTGGGCGGGTTTGCTGCCGCAGTTATTCTTGCATATCAAGGTAGCAGTCTCTTTAAAGTCTCGGCGGTTGCTTGCATTGCGGTTTTTTTTATTGAACTTATCGTTTTTTGAATAGAGTAAGAAAGCTGGGAGTTGCTTTCTTTCAATGCTACTGCAGAAAGTACTTCTACGTAAGGGGGGGGGCATCCTTGAAGGCGTGTAGCTTGACTATCTGCCGCTTTTGGAAAGCTGCCGGTGTCGATTGCCCGAACAAAAGCCTTGCACTTCTTCAAATCCATGGATTAATTCCTAAACTCTTAGATGTGAGAATTTCTCATATCAAATGTAAGAAATTATCGTTTTACTTTATATAAATCTATTGTATAGTGAAGTAAGTAAAATGTTTTCTCTGACTTCATTGCGCAACCCTATATCGGTGGAAAAGTGTATATCAGCCGGTACGTAGTTGGCATCTATGACCATTAAATCTTTGAATTATCTGAATTCTTTGGGTGTTTTAACTAGCCCGAATTAATATTTCATGAAAAAGGGGATTATATATAGATGAATAAAGGCACCAGGAACAATGCCACTTTTATTGGGCTAATTGCTATCATACTTTGGAGCACAATGGTTGGTTTAATTCATAGCGTAAGTGAAATGCTTGGTCCGATTGGAGGTATTGCCATGGTCTATACCTCCGCCGCTGCTATTCTTATTGTTACTTTCGGAGTACCCCAAATAAAAACTTTCCCTTGGAGATATTTGTTAATTGGAGGTTTTCTATTTGTGGCTTATGAAATATCCTTTGCTTTAGCGATTGGATATGCAAACAATGGGACTCAGGCAATTGAAGTCAATATTATAAATTATTTATGGCCCTGCCTTACAATCGTATTCGCTATCATTTTTAATAAACAGAGATCTACACTCCTGATAATTCCCGGGCTTACCCTTTCCCTTCTTGGTGTTTGCTGGGTATTAGGAGGCGAGAAAGGTCTGGATTTGAGTGTGATGATTAGCAATATAAAAAGCAATACTTTTAGCTATGTTTCAGCGTTTACGGGTGCTTTTATTTGGGCTGCGTACTGCACTGTCACCAATAAGCTAGCGGAAGGGAAAAACGGAATTACATTATTCTTTATCCTCACTGCTGCTGTTCTATGGGTTAAGTTCTTCATTGGTGGAGGTGTTGCGCTCAACTTTAGTATGCGTGCAATAATTTATGTATTGATGGCAGGTTGTGCAATAGGTTTTGGGTATGCAGCCTGGAATTTCGGTATTCTGTATGGCAATGTCTCAGTACTTGCCAGTGCCTCATACTTCACGCCGATATTATCATCGTTATTAGCCTCGGTGTTTTTGAATGCACCACTTTCAGTTCCCTTTTGGCAGGGTGTATTTATGGTATGTTTGGGATCGGTATTATGTTGGCAGGCAACTAAGGACCAGTCAGCAAAAAATAAAGTTTGCGCTTCATGATTATTTTTTATTCGGTTCTATAATTTCTATATTTTAGATGATATAATCAACCAGACTATGCACTCAGAGTAACAGGAGCATTGAACTTACTGTTTAAAGACGCAATCAAACCTCAATTGTAGATAATTTAGTTTATAAAATATCTTAATTATCAAGAGCAGCAGAAACCATAGCTTTAACGTTTTCTACTTTGGCGTTATCGGTTAATTTTGTGAGTTATTGTCCATAAAATGCACTTGTTTTTATTTACTTAAGCGAGAAGAGGGTGCCTCTAATAGGTTGAAAAGCCTATTTTGAGACACCCTCTTTGTGTTGACGGGGTCAGTTTTACCAATCTGCTTAAACAACAGAGACCACCCTGTTTCCCATTCAACTATATGCTTTTTCTGGAAGGTGATTTGCGAAAAGTAACGCCCTAGGAACCAGCGGCCGTTTTCAAATTCGTTGCTGTTTTTGCGGAATGTAGATTACTTTTTATCGGGTATAAACGAAATATAAGGACAGTAGCAGTGAATGCTGATACTGTTCCTAGGATTTGGGTCTTCTTGTTTAAAGGGCTTCAGTTGTCAATCTTACCCCCATGTCAAATGCTTTTTGGCAATGGCAATCAATGGGGAATACTTCGGTTCTTCTCGTGGCCCTCGCTTCAACGTCAACAATAGGGGAGCTTGGTACAACGCCAACACGGTCCCGTCACTGTAAGCGGGGAGCGATTTCACAGTATGCAACTGGAGCCTTTGGACTCTGGGAAGAAGGCACGGGAAACCCATGAATTAATCAATGTTTAACACAATACAGCAATTTCGTTCAATATTTTTCGTCTTTAAACTGCTATATTAAAAACAACCCCCAGAATTGTTATTTTATGAAAGGTTCATCCGAATTAATTAAAAAGGAGGAGAGAAACTTTATTTATTAAAAATAACAAAAAACTATAATTTTTAAGATTCGCAGTAAAAAATATTAAAGTTGAAATATTGCCTTCAAAATAAGATTGGACACAAACGAATTTTGGTTGAACGAATGTGGTTGTGGCCAGACATTTAGTCTAATAAAGACGGAGACAAGAGAAACAGCAGAGCTAATATTAGCTCTGCTGTTTCTCAATCGCCGGTAATTCAGGACCAATGTATTTAGCGACAGCCAACTGGCAAATTGCATAGCTAAGACCGACTGCTAAGGTAGCTCCACATACTCCATTGAAATCATTTAAGCTCTTGGTAACTGTAAGGACGAATAAAAAAGGAAGTAATACAACGAAGGGGGAAAGCTGAAAAGCTCTATTGAGTGCAAGCGACATAACCGGCAGATCAGTTACTTTAGCAAGTGTAGTGACCGGTATTCCGACAACACCGAAGGCGACGGCGATAGTATTGCCAGAAGGTATACAACTGCGGCAAGGAAAGGCTTAAATCCTAAAGAAATTAAAATGGATGCGGGAATGGCAACGGCAGTACCAAAGCCTGCAACAGTCTCCAAAAAGCCGCCGAAGCCCCAGGCAATAGTTAACGCCTGCATTCTTCGGTCGCCTGATAAGCTGGTAGTAGAACTTTTTATCTGAGCCATGGCTCCTGTTTTTAGCGAGATGTTATAAGTATAGAAGGTCGCAAGAATAACCCAAAGTATTGGCAAAATGGCTAGCATCATTCCTTCGCCTACCGCTTTGATGGCTAAAATGGCGGGCATTTGAAAATAAGTTACGGCAATAAGAAGGCTGAAGGTTAAACCAAGTGTGCAGGCTATGTGAGCAGGCAACTTAAAAATTCCTAAGCTAATTATTAGCCATAAGATGGGGAGAAGAGCAAATACTACCACTATTGCGGTGTTAAGTGAATTATCCAGTAAAAACGTGGTTACTATGTGCCCCATAATATTGAAACCTCCTGAAAAAATTTAGGCAGCGCTTGTTAGGTTCTGCCATGAAATGAGTATAAGGCACCATAGTACGGGCTGGGAAATATATTATTTCTATACGATGAATGCTAGAAAAATATAGCCAGTGTACCTCTGTACTGTATTCTGAGTTATATTGGATGTTTGTCATAATCGTCCAACCAGAAGGATGCCGGTCTGGAATACTATATCTACAGAGTACAAAAAAACAGCATACTGTGTTGTCCAACTGGATTTCAACAGGACTTTGTGCGATAAGCTAGAAGTTGTGAAAGTAACAAAGTATTATTAATTTTATAGATTTATAACAGTATCTCAAAATATTGTGATTTGTTGACCAGCTAGTGGCAATACCTGACATTTATGATGAGAGTGATACTGGTTTTATTGATTATCTGCTTAAGGATTCTTTTTCTAATTTGTTTTTATATGTGTAAAGTTTCGCTAAGGAGACGAATAATGAAATCTAAAATTGGGGTTATTTCACCATCAAGTACATTAACACAGATAATACAAAAAATAGTAGATGAAAGAAATTTGGATTTTGTGATATGCCAAGCATCGCAGGAAGATGCTCTGGATGTTGCCTGGAAACTTATTCATAAAGGTATAGCGGTTATCATAAGCCGTGGAAATACGGCGCAAATGCTGCGAAGTCAACTGGATATTCCGATTGTCGAAGTACAACATACTTTTTTTGATTGTCATATTGCCTATCAAAAGGCTTGGCGCATTTCTAAAAAAATAGCTTTTTTGGCCACCTCGGAAGGATACATGAAAATATTAAACAAATCAAAACCGTTTTTAGAAGACGCATTAATATTTCCGATAAATCCTTTATTAGGCACAGAAGCTACAGAGAGTAAGTTAGATGAATTGCTGTCACTTGGAATTGAAGTGGCAATTGGCGGCCTGTCGTTGGAAAGAGCGGTGACTAAACGGCATATTCAATATGTTATGACAACCGCAGATCACGATTCTGTAAATGATGCTATTAATGCAGCTCTCCATTTATTAAAACTTGAACAGGAAAAAAGTAGAAAGAGTTTGGAGTTGCAAAGCCGATATGAATTAACACGAGCAATTTTGAACTGTGTGTCAGAAGGGATTATTAGCGTTGATTATAACGGAATAGTTACCAATATGAATGGTGAAGCGGGGAAATATTTAGAACCCTTATGTTGTGGACAACCCATTGATACCATTATAAAGAAGAGTTATTTTTCTGATGTTCTTGCAAATGGCGAGGCTATACGCGGTGCTCTGCTAACAATAAAGAAACATTCGCTTATCATTAGTATTGATCCTATTAAGTTAGACCAGCAAGTCATAGGTGCAGTGGCAACTTTGCAGAAACAAACAGAAATTCAAAATATAGAACACAAGATGCGAAGAGCGCTTGCACAAAAACATTATGCCGAGAAAACCTTTGCTGACATTATAGGGTCTAGCCCGGCCATCCATTCAGCCAAAAAACTTGCGCTCAAATATGCATCTGTGGACAGTACGATTATGATTGTTGGCAGTACGGGAACAGGAAAAGAATTGTTTGCTCAGAGTATCCACAATGCATCCTGCCGCCGCCATGCTCCTTTTGTGGCAATTAATTGTGCAGCGTTTCCCCCTGGTGTTTTGGAAAGTGAATTGTTTGGATATGTTAAAGGGGCCTTTACAGGAGCGCTGAATGAGGGAAAAGCGGGAATATTTGAGCTGGCTCATAGTGGAACTATATTTTTGGATGAAATCAGCGAGACCTCATTGGATGTACAATTAAAGCTGCTGCGCGTTATACAGGAGAGAAAGGTAGTTCGTATTGGCGATGACAAGCTTACACCGGTAGATATTCGGATTATTACCGCGGCCAACAGAAATTTAATGGAATTAGTAAAAAAAGGGACATTCCGGGAAGATTTCTTCTATCGGATTTGTGTGTTGAAATTGCGTATTCCTTCGCTTCATGAGCGTAGCGAGGATATACCCGAACTCGTACGCCATTTCTTGAAGAATTCAAATTTGCACAACTGTGATATTACGGAGGAGGCTTTGGAATTGCTGGCGGCATTTGAGTGGAGGGGAAATATCCGGCAACTGAGCAACATTGTTGAAAGGTTAGCCGTGATGTGCGATCATGGCATAATTGATAAACAACTGGTGGAAGAAGCCGCTGATGATATTTCATTTCAAGATGATGAAGCACTACCGGGTGTAATAGTGCAAACAGGTGCCAAAAGCTTGACTGAAAAAGAATTCATTTTTCAAGTTTTATGTAAAGTGAATGGCAATAGGGAGAAGGCTGCGAAATATCTCGGTATCAGTACCACAACTCTTTGGAGAAAAATGAAACGATTTATGGAGGCTGATCCCCATTGCTTTGACTTGGTACGATATAAAAAATAGATATTTCTGTTTATTTGACGCGAATCGAATGCAAAGTCAGGAGTATTTCAATTTCCTTCATTAGCAGTATCTTGTGAAAGAAACTGAAATGATTTGCAATTCGTCGATTGCCCGACTTTTTGAAAAAAATATAATTTTTCTAAAACTGATAGCGGGTAAAATGACTAAAGTATGCTGGTTTCTAACTAAAAGAGCTGATTTTTAAATAAGATCAGCTCTTTTGAATTGAATTGGCATACTTTTTGCTTTAAATATGGATGTGAGGTATAAAATACAAGGAGGAATAAATGATGCGACTAGTGTTAATTGGTTTTGGAGAAGCCGCTTATAATATTGCCAGCGGCCTAAAAGCAGAAGGTCTTACGGATATTGGCGCTTATGATATAAATGCTGAGAATCCGGCTCTAAATGGATTAATTCAAAAAAGAGCGGCAGAAGTCGGTGTTATATTGTTTAACAGTTTGGAAAGTGCCTATCAGGCTGGTGACTTTATCGCCTCCCTGACTAGCGCGAATGTTGCGTATACCGTGGCCGAATCAATTATTCCATATCTTAAAGCCGGGCAGGTCTATGTTGATATGAACTCAGCTGCGCCAACAGTAAAAGCAGATATTGCCAAAATTCCACATGTAGATGGTGTCGCGTTTTGTGATGCCGCTGTTATGGGCACAGTACCGGGCAACAGGCACAAGGTGCCAATGATTTTGGCTGGTGACGGGGCCGAGAAGTTCGAAACGGTATTTGCACAATATGGCATGAATCTGACAGTGCTTGACGCAGAGGCCGGAGGAGCTTCTGCAATTAAAATGTTTAAAAGCGTAATCATGAAAGGGATACCCCAGTTAATGTTTGAATCGTTTGAAGCAGCCCAGAAATATGGTGTGCTGGATACCCTGGTGGGTTCTCTGTCTGGTTCTCTTAACGGCAAAATGGTGGAACAATTAGCCGATACTTTCATCGCCCGCACCATGATACATGCATCCCGCCGCAGCGCAGAGATGCAAGATGTAGTTACAACACTGGAAAGCTTAGGTGTTGATGCTGCAATGTCTAGGGCAACTGTTAAGAAACTGAATCAACTAGCTGAAAAGAACTGGGCTGACAAACTTGGTCCGAATGGCGATAAGCTGAATTATAGAGACGCTATGCAATTCTTTATAGACAAATAATTATACAGAGGAGTGTTTTGTAATGAGTAAAGTCAACTATAACGATCTTACGGAGTTAATTCCACAAGCTTTGATCGACAGGGTGAAGAAATTAAGTCCTGCACAGCTTTGCGATGGCATGGAGTCTTTGGGAATAGAACGCAATGGGTGTATGGACGCGGGCCTGATGCCGCTAGATGACAGTAAAGTTTTAATAGGAACTGCTTGCACGGTAGATACGGAAGACGGCGATAATTTTCCGATTCACGTTGCTATATATCAAGGAAAACCTGGGTATGTATTGGTTGTTGCCGGCAAGGGATATACCGAAAGATGCTATATGGGCGATTTAATGGGCAGCGCAGCGGAAGCTGTCGGATTGAACGGAATTATCATTGATGGATATGTTCGTGACAAGGAAGGATTAGCAAGCCTTTCTATTCCGATATATGCCAAAGGAATTATGCAAAGAAGTCCAGCCAAAAGAGGACCGGGTGAAATTAACACAGTAGTAACTTGTGCAGGGGTGAAAGTGAAGCCGGGTGATTTAATCCTCGGAGATTATGATGGCGTCACTGTTATACCCCGCGATCGTATCGAAGAAGTGTTAGAAGCCGCTGAGAAAAAAGACGCTTATGAAGAAAAACGAAGAGCAACAATCGCAGAATACATTAAATATAAAAATAGGAACGAATCGCTTCCTGAGCTGGCTCCGGCATGGGTTACGGACATGATAAATAAAAAATAAGTAAATAGGCGAAGTGTTGTAAGTGAAGTAAAAAACCTCCTATGTTTGGTATGATACTGGTGGTGTAGCCAGTATCAAAGAACATAGGAGGTTATCCCAAGATGGACAATTTAAGTATTCACATTTGGTTTTATTACTTTGCCAGGGATGAATATTATAATACAAGGAGAAGGGGAAAATGCTAACAGTTCTAGGCTATTTATTAATTGCTGTATTTCTAGTTTTGGTTATTAAGAAAAAAATGACACCCTTTACCGGTTTAATCGTAGTTTCTTTGACGGCCGGAATCCTTGCCTGTGTGGTAAACGGTATTCCCGTAGAAAAGATTCTTACTTGGATTCGCGAAGGCTTGTTTTATACGGTTGACGCAAAGGGCAAGGTAAAGCTAGGGACAATGAACACCACTATAATGATATTGTTTGCTATTCTTTACTTTAGCCTGATGATGAATGTTGGCTTGTTTGATCCTCTTTGCAAATACTTAATAAAAAAAGCAAAGGGTGATCCTTTGAAAATCATTATGGTAACGGCATTTACTGCAAGTGTTGTTACTTTGGACGGAGATGGTACTACAACAATTTTAATTATCACCGCTGCTTTTGTACCTTTGTTTAAGCGAATGGGAATGAAACTGTCCAATCTGGCTATGTTAATTATTCTTCCTACGGGTCTAGGCAATTGCTTACCGTGGGGTGGACCGTTAGCCCGTGCAGCAGCAGTACTGAATTTAGAGGTTAACGACCTGTTTGTGGCTATGCTGCCTATTCTTGCAGTTTCATTTATATATGTATTTTTTATAGCATATATTATGGGTAAGAATGAAAGAAAAAGGCTGGGCTATATGCCTGGAGAAAAGGCGATAGTATCCGCAGAGCAAATAGCTGAAATGGTAGCTGTTATTGAAAATAATGATAAAGAGTTGAAGAGACCGGGAAAATTTATATTTAATCTTATTTTGACGATTGCCATGCTAACCATTCTAATTTTAGGTTGGATCAGCGGTGCGTTTGTTTTCTTAATTGGTACGGCTATTGCACTGGCAATTAACTATGATGCAAAAGAACAGCGTGAACGCATTACGGCAAACGGTGGGGAAGCGATTGCCGTCACCTCAATCATCATAGCCGCCGGGTGCTTTCTGGGCATCTTAAATGGCAGTGGAATGGCACAAGCAATAGCAACCCATATAGCAAGTTTAATCCCCGAATCTTTAGGAAGTCATACTGCGCTTATATTTGCTTTTCTGGGGGCGATCGCCTGTTATGCGCTGCCTGTAGATGCCTACTATTTTGGTATACTACCGGTCATTGCTCCGCTTGCCTACCAATTTGGCATATCTCCTAATGAAATTGGTATAGCATCTTTTATGGGGCAGGCCCTTCGTTACGCAAGTCCCACCGTTCCATGGTTATTTTTGTTAATGGATAGAACTGAAATGAGCTTTGGCGACTATCAAAAAGAATTCTTCAAGTGGTCTATACCTATGTTCTTTATTTTTATCATTGTTGCTGTTTTAACCGGACAGTTACCTTTATAACGATACAAAAATTTCAGCCTAGGTGTAAAACTGAGCTTAAAGCATAGACATGGGGCTAATGGTTGCCTTATATCTCAGTGAAATATCAGATTTTATGAGAGCCGCCTTGACAGGCGGTTTTTATTTATCCTGATATCCATCCCGCATGCTGTTTCTAAGGTACTTTTCGAGCAATTACCGGAAGCTGCTTTACTAAACCGGTAATGAACCGTTGCTTTTCGAGTTTTGTTTTTATCATTGAAGGAATATTGGTATTTAAAAGATATCTGCTCAACTGCTAACTCCGAGGATGCTATGCATAACCCCAGGGGTTAATATCAATATGGAACGCTTCCGTTTGCGCCTGAACTTGTCTTCCTGGTCCCGGAAAATAAGTACGATAGCCATTAGCACCATTGGCCGCTTGGTGTATATACTATATATCACAAAGACTGCGGTGAGGTGAGATTATGGCTTACCTGTGGCCTGATGATGTTTTAACTGCAATAGAGTCAGGCAAAATATCTCCTTTAGAAGCATTTAAAAAATTCCGTGAGCTGGATCAAACTGTCAGTAGCCGCCAGGATTTGACCGGTGGGCAGTCTAATGTGGAAGAACGAATCGAAACTATTCTCCGTGAACTTGACACTCTAATTGGTCTTTCCGAAGTAAAAAAGCTAGTCAGAGAGATATATGCTTTTATCGAAATTCAAAAGCGCCGGGAAAAAGAACGTCTCAATACCGAGCCAATGGTACTACATATGATTTTTAAAGGAAATCCGGGGACAGGCAAAACAACGGTTGCCAGAATTATGGGCCGGGTATTTCGCGAGATGGGTGTTTTATCACGGGGACACCTTATTGAAGTGGAACGCGCCGATTTAGTGGGGGAGTATATAGGGCACACAGCCCAGAAGACGCGAGAGCAATTAAAAAAAGCCTATGGCGGAATACTTTTTATTGATGAAGCCTACTCTCTTGCCAGAGGCGGAGAAAAAGATTTTGGCAAAGAGGCTATCGATTGCATGGTGAAACCGTGGAAGCAAATCAGTATTTAAACCTGATATTTCTTTTTAAGACTAACCAAAGTATGAAAAATATGTTTCCCAACACGTTACACGTTGAGTCAGTTGCGTTAATAGAACGAAAACCCCAGGAATAGTAAAGGTTTACGAGTTGCGTGTAATTTTAAACGTGTGTTTTTATGTTCTCATGGGCGTAGTAAAAGGGGCGAACATATGTTGGGGGTGCGCCCTTACACGAAATTATACCTTTACACGAAATAATTAGGTATTTGCGTAAAGGAATGAGTACAGGAATTTAAAGCTAATTGTGAAATGATAGATATTAATCCTGCAAATATTTATGTTTGCAGGATTTTGTATTTTTATGGTAAATAAGTATGACGTATGGAAACAATTTGATAGTACCGCTTCGGATATGAAAGAAAAAGCAGGAGAAACAAGTGGAACCGTCCTATATTTGTAATCGTTCAAGCTTGAGTAAAATATTTGTAAAAATGGAGGAAGCATGTTATTTGAAGTTAAAGACAATGGCTATAAACCTAGTTCATTATATAAGAATATTGCGTATTTAATTGTTGACAACTGGAATGACTGGTGGGAGTTTAGAACGATGTATACTCTCGTTTATATTGATGATTATGGAAGTCTTCATCACATAGGAAGTGTAAAAATTGGTGAATTTTCAATGCAGAAGGGGCAAGCTAGACCAGATCTTCCAATCAGCTTTGAACAATTAGATGAAAGATTCTTTTCATTAGGACAAGATGACTATTATTATGAAAATCTTAATAAAATATCAGGGCAAATTAGAGAAGAATTTTTGCAAGCTTTAAACGACATAGCCTTCAATGAAGAATTGTTTGGAAAGGCAATTTATGAGAATGTGACGAAACAATCTCTTTTACGTGACATTTCTTCGACTACGGTACGAAAACAATTTAATAGGATTGCAAATGGAGGTGCAAGATTAACAAAATACGAGTTTACATACATGGCTCCGAGGGAATTTAATACACAATTAGATCCAATGACGTTTTTATTTGAGGTTATACCAGAGTCTAATCCTCCAACTAATATACATGTATTGATTGGTCGTAACGGTGTAGGAAAGACTCGTCTAATTAAGAATATGATTGCAGCAATTACTAATGGTAAAGATGATAGCACTAATATCGGATTCTTTTCTGCCGATGAACCTGCTAATAATCTTTTTGCAAACATAATATGCATTGCATTTAGTGCGTTTGATGAATTTCCCCATAACAACCCTAGTCATGAGATTATTCCATATGTTCATATAGGACTGCCACGTTCCAACAATCAATTGTTAGGGGGATTAGATCAATTAACTAAAGAATTTGTAGATAGTTTAAAATTCTGTTTATCTGGCGCAAAACGGAAGTTATTAGAAAACGCAATTACAATATTAGAATCAGATCCGATTTTTAATGAGTCAGGTGTTAAAGAACTAACTGAATTCAAATATGATGCAGTTCAAAGACCGGAATCAAAATTTGTAAGCAAAGCAAATTCTATATTTAAAAGGCTAAGTTCAGGACACAAAATAATTATATTAACACTTACTAAATTAGTAGAAACTGTTGAAGAAAAGTCCTTAGTATTTCTAGATGAACCAGAAGGACACCTTCATCCACCGCTGCTATCAGCATTTATAAGAGCCCTTTCTGATTTGCTTGTAAATAGAAATGGTGTCGCAATTATTGCAACACATTCGCCGGTAATATTACAAGAAGTACCTAAAAGTTGTGTTTGGAAATTAAGAAGAGCAGGTATACAAGCTATTGCTGAAAGGCTTGATATTGAGTCATTTGGCGAGAATATTAGTGCTTTAACAAGTGAGGTATTTGGTTTAGAAGTTACTTATTCGGGATTTCATAAGCTTTTAAATGATGCAGTAGACAAATATGATAGTTATGATGGAATACTTAGCCATTTCAATTACGAGTTGGGCATGGAAGCAAGAGCCATAGTAAAAGCACTTCTTGCAGCTAAAACGCAGGAGGATTAAACTATGAGAAAACTGAAGAAACCCACAGATAGGGTGGAAGATGTTTTTCTAGATTGCATTAGTAATATTGAGAGTAGTGATTTCAAGAAAAAATTACAGTCATGTATTAGTGAAATTTCTTGTGCTACAGAAGAATTTGAAATTAAAGTTGAAACCAATCAGCTCCATACTATACGAAAAATGAATACCATTGCTGGTATTGTAACAAAAGATGAGATGTGCAAAGTTTATACCGATAAAATGGCTAAAAAATCTGCACCAGGTCGAAAGTATTATGATACATATATGGCATTACCTAAAAATGGGATATGTCCTTTGTGTGGACAAAGAGTAGTATCTACATTAGACCACTACCTCCCTAAAAAGAAATATCCAACATTAGCAGTTACTCCTTCGAATTTAGTACCAGCGTGCAAGGATTGTAATAAAGATAAAG
Source organism: Sporomusa aerivorans (assembly GCF_041428895.1). Classification (NCBI taxonomy): domain Bacteria; kingdom Bacillati; phylum Bacillota; class Negativicutes; order Selenomonadales; family Sporomusaceae; genus Sporomusa; species Sporomusa aerivorans. Next base: position 3,707,585 of record NZ_CP156926.1, on the reverse strand, counting down.
GCGAAAAAGAGTTTGAAAATAGTGCACAAGAAACTGTTCATCCATACTTCGATGACATTGAAAGTGATGTTTGGTTATATGCAAAAATAATTGAAGAGAATGAAGTTGCATTCACATTTTACGTTCAAAAGCCTGAATCATGGACAGATACTATGTATCAAAGAGTTAAGAATCATTTTAGTATGTTCAAATTAAAAGCTCTCTATGGTTCCCATTCTGCGGAAGAAATAAGCAGTTTAAAAGGCTTATTAACAAAACTTTATAAAAGGACTGGCTCAAACGGTGTGAGTGACCAACTAAAGGAGTATTACGAAAGTAATAAAGAGGTTCATTTGAACTCCTGGAAAACAGCAATGTATAGAGCTTTATATAAAAGTAAGTGGTTTTGTGAGGAATGGATTGAAAAACAATGATTTAAGGCGAATGAGGTGAGGAGTGGGTTTGCAGCTAGGTTTATGAGCATAGATGAGCGGGGGCATTAGGCGATGAAATATATACGCAAAATTAAGTTATTCAATTTCAAGCGTTTCAAAGAGTTTTCAGTAACGCTAGACCCGACGATGAATATTATTATAGGTGATAATGAGGCTGGCAAAAGCACAATAATTCAAGCAATTGATATTGCTTTGAGTGGTAGTCGAAGCAAAGTTGAAACGCAAGGGATAGACAAATTATTAAACATCGATGCAGTTAAAGAATTCATGTGTGGAGAAAAACGGATTGATTTATTACCAAGAATGGTCATTGAACTATATTTTTCAGAAATGAATTCTCCTCTTTGTAATGGGGAAAATAACTCAGATAACGTTGAGTGTGACGGTATTAGCTTAATTTTTGAACCCTCAGATGAATATAGTAATGAGATTAAGGATGTTTTAGATTCTGATGACTGCTGTTTTCCCTATGAATATTATACAATTCGATTCATATCTTTTTCGGGCGAATACTACACCGGGTATCGCAAATTTTTAAAACACATTCTTATTGATAACTCTTCTGTTAACGGCGATTATGCCACAAAGGAGTACATTAAGGCAGTGTATTATAAAAGTGTGAACAACTTAGAAAAAGCCTATCATTCAAATGAATACAGGAAATCAAAAGCAAATTATAAGTCTGGAATTTTGGTTTCTTTGAACGATCGCTTAGGAAGCTATGAATTTGATATACGTACTGACACGAAATCGAATCTAATTAGTGATCTCACAATAAATGAAGGTGATATACCTATAGAGAACAAAGGTAAAGGGCGACAGTGCTTTGTAAAAACTGAGTTTGCACTCCAACGTACCACAAGCGGAAATGACATTGAGGTTCTTCTTCTTGAAGAACCTGAAAATCACTTAAGTCACATTAATATGAAGCTCCTCATAAACCATATCGCGAATAGCGACAATAAACAAGTATTTATAACCACGCACAATAGTCTAATATGCTCAAGGCTTGATTTGAGGAAAACGATCATTATTAACAGCGCTTCAGATGTACCGATTAAATTAGCCTCACTTCCTTCTGTAACCGCAGAATTCTTTATTAAAGCCCCCAATAACAACATCTTAGAATTCGTTCTATCGAGCAAAGTCTTATTGGTAGAGGGCGATGCAGAATATATATTGATGGATGCCTTTTTCAAGAGAATTACAGGTAATGAGTTAGCCAACTCTGGGGTACATATCATCTCGGTTGGCGGAACAAGCTTTAAACGATATTTAGATATTTCAAAGCTTTTAAACATAAAAACCGCTGTCGTTCGAGACAATGATGGCAATGTTCAAGCAAACTGTGTTGAGTCTTACTCAGATTATCAAGGACCAAATATGAAGCTGTTCTACGAATCAGACAATACATTTAAGACATTTGAAGTCTCTATTTTTGTACTAAACACAGAGATCTGCAACAAATTATTTGCCAGTGGACGAAGAACACTAACTGTTCAGGACTATATGCTCAACAATAAAACTGAAACCGCATATCAACTTCTTAAAGAAAAATCTAACGAAATTATCGTTCCTGAGTATATTCAGGAGGCAATATTATGGATAAACGGATAATTTTATCCGTAGCAGGATCAGGAAAAACGAGTTTTATTATAGACCAACTTAACAATACAGAACGAGCTTTGCTAATTACTTATACAAAAAACAATTATGTAAACTTAAGAAAAAAGGTAATTAATAAGTTTGGATTCATTCCTGACACTATTCAAATTTATACTTATTTTGACTTTGTGTATAGTTTTTGTTATAAGCCATATTTATATTTTAGATTCTCAGCTAAAGGAATTAATTGGGATATTCCACCGTCATTCACGTTAAAACTTAAAAGGAACAACCCTAAGTTCTACATGGATAACGGTCGAAGACTGTATCATAACCGCATTGCAAAGCTTTTAGAAGCAACCAGTTCATATGAGAAAATCAATCAGAGAATTGAGAAATATTTTGATTATTTGTTCATTGATGAAGTCCAAGATTTTGGCGGACATGATTTCAATTTATTAATGAACATTGCCAATGCAAATGTGAGGATATGTCTTGTAGGAGATTTCTATCAACACACTTTTGAAACTAGCAATGATGGTAATGTGAACAGTACTCTCTATTCAAATCTCGGTAAATATAAAAAAAGATTGGTGCCAAAAGGCATTAGCTTTGATTGTTGTACTTTAAGCAACAGTTACAGGTGTAGCCCTTCCGTTTGCAAATTCATTGAGGTCAGTTTTAATATATCTATATCTTCACACAGAAAAGAGGATACAAAGGTTGAGTTGGTCGATAATCTGGATCTAGTGAACCAACTCTTTTTATGCAATGACATTGTTAAATTGTTTTATCAGAATCACCACAAGTACCCTTGCTTCTCGGAGAATTGGGGCGCGTCGAAGGGAATAGACAGTTATCAAGACGTTTGTGTAGTTCTAAATAAATCAACTTATGATTTATTCAAGAAAAATAGGCTATCTGAGATGAATGAGAAAACAAAGAATAAGTTTTATGTAGCATGTACAAGAGCAAGAGGAAATCTTTATTTTATTCCCGAAACTTCTCTTAAGTGCTTCATAGATCATGGCGTAAGACTCGGAGACTCGTGAGGATGGCTCCGTGATGCAATATTTAGCCTATTAACAGATGCTACGAGGTTTCATAGGTTACACATTTTCCTGCTATGCTGGCTGCAAACACCTTGGCGGTATAAGGACTGTTCGTTTTGTTGCCTTACTTGATCGAATTGATGATAAGTGTCAGAGGGAGGCAGGGTTACCGCATTTTTAGGTAGTAGTAGCCTATTCTCGAAGTGTTTTTGATTCATATAATAATCGCCATTGTTAATGATATGGCAAAACCGGATCCCGTACTTTATCGTGCTCTCTTAACGGTGCGCTCCAAGGTATACCGCGATGGGTACGTAGCCTATGATGGTATACGGTATAGTGTTCCCAGGATTTTATGTGGGCAGGTAGTTGAAATACGCCAAGAGGGATTAGCGATTGAGATATTTCATAATGGGGAGTTGCTGGCTCGTCATCCTCAGGCACTACCGGGGCAACGACTCTGCCATTTAGTAGGTCAATGGACCGGTTTAGCCGCCAGTTCTGTCACTAAAAGGTTGAGAGAACCTTTTGCCCAGCAAATTACGGAACCGGCTGTTGCCGTTAGGTCACTCAGTGAATATGAGCTCCTGGCTGGGGGTGATTGTTCATGATCCCGTCAGATATTAAGGAAATGCTGGCTCAGTTAGGACTACCGTCTGTAGCGGAGGAGTTGGAGCGAATCCATTCTGACGCGGTAACCGGCCAAATTACTTATGTTGAATTTCTGGCTGATTTACTTGGTACAGAACAGACTGAACGGCGAGCAAGGTATATGGATACTCGAAGTTAACCTACCGTTTCGAAAGCGCTTAGAGGACTTTGACTTTAGTCTTCAGCCAAGCATTGATGACCGACAGATTCGAGAATTAGCTAGTCTATCGTTCATACAAGAAGCAGCCAATATTTTTTTCCGGGGTCCACCGGGTATGGGAAAAAGCCACCTAGCCGTTGCCTTAGGATTACTCGCTATAGAGCAAGGCTATTCCGTGTACTTTACGAGCACTGGCAAGAAGGTACAGGAATTATGACTGGATACCAGGAAGATCGACTACGAAGGCGAATGCGGCGATATCTAAGTCCCAAGGTTCTCATCATTGATGAAATGGGCTATCAACCATTTGCGCCGGCAGCGGCTAAGCTATTCTTTCAGTTAATTACTGCTCGTTACGAACGAAGCAGATCATAATTACATCTAACAAAGCATTCGGGGCATGAGGCGAAGTATTAGGCGATCCGGTGATTACTGGAGCTACCTTAGATCGAATGCTACACCACGCCTACGTTGTCAACATAAGAGGAGACAGTTATCGGATAAAAGAACGCAAAGCAGCCGGCTTATATCAATCGCCGGCAGTTCGTTCGAGGCGACAGAACTCAACCGTGATTAGGTGGCTCAAATTTCGACCGGCTATTCAAAGAACATATAAAGGTGGCTCAAAATGGTCTCAATTTTCAACCGGCCTTGACACTAACATCTTCTGAAACTCAATTGGTGAATTTTCTGTTCTTAATTTCTATGGTATTGATTTATGGATAATGGTAAGAGTATAGTAAACTTAGTTAATATTATAAAAGTTAATCAATATCAAAGAAATGCAGGGAGGGGATTATCAATGTACGGTATAACGAATGGCACTCTAACTATTATTGCCTCTTATTTGATTGTTTCAGACAATAACAATCAAATAAGAGAATAAATTAGACATAAAAAAGGCTGTGGATTTTTAACGAACTAGATCCACAGCCCCGCCTATTATGCACTTGTATCTGCAGCTTTTAGTGTGCCGCGATTTATGGTGATTGTTTGACCACCTGAAAGAGAATTCTCTGTTACAGTTAGAATGTAAGTATGAAGCCCTGTAAGGGGTGTTTCGTCACAGGCAGTAAAAGCCAGTGGTAATCGGACTATTAGCAAAAACGGGTGTATCGCTTGCAGTCGCTATTACTGTGCTACCGTTTCGTGTGATTGTAAATGTTATTGTCGGATTTACAGTACTTGGAGTCCATGCTGCTGATGCATCTAACGAAACAGTATCAGTAGCCAAATTTATAGAGATTGTAACTGAACTAAGGGGAGTTGTTGGCATTTCAGATGTCAAAATGATTCTAGTAAAATTTGTGCAGTCCATTCATCACCAAACTGCACGGCAATCACGTATTCGGCAGTTACTTCGGTCGAATACAGATCCGGAAAAGACCATACTTTTTGAACTTAGACATAAAATTGCCACGCGAACATTATGCCCCTAGGAAGAGAATTTTGTATATTTACGAAGTAAGGAATAAAAAGAGCTAATGATTGACTACAATGTATGCTTTTGTTCCATGTCCGACTACTGAATGTACGAAGAATTTATTTGCATATTTATCAATTGTAGATAGCCCCATCCCCGAGCCAAAACCAAGTATGCGAATATAGTCGGGTGCGGTTGAGTAACCTGAGTGCATTACTAAATCCATATCGGCTATACCTGGTCCCACATCAGATATGACGAGTTCTGTCCGATCAGCATATATCGACGCTTGTATGTAACCGTAATATGCATGTATGATGACATTCATCTCTGCTTCGTAAGAGCATATAGCAATTCGTCTGATGATGTGCTGTTGAAGTTTTAATTGATGTAGTACAGTTTTAAGCTTACTTGAAGCCTGTCCACCTCTGTAAAAATCGTTGCTAATTATAGGGTAAAGCAGGTTTATAATACGTTCATTTTTCACATACCGTCCCCCATGTAAATGGTAAACTAAAATACAGAGTTTTAAGCCAGTAGAACTACAAACTTTCTCGCCACAAAGCACACAGTTTTTCGCCAATAACTACACAGTTTCCAGTCAGCTGATACAATAGAAGCACGCTGAGTATGGAGGCTGCTAGAAATGAAGGGATATTCTGTGTATAGCAAAATACATCAACTAAAAGAACGCGGATTCCGAAAAGATACCGTGGCGAAAAGTCTTGGCATCAACTGGAGAACAGTGGACCGCTACTGGAATATGACGGTGGATGAGTATGAATCTAATGTCGCCACGGTCTGCAAGGTCAGGCTGCTAGACGATTACCAGGACACAATCATCAGCTGGCTACGGGATTATCCTACGCTTAGCGCAGCACAGGTTTGTGATTGGTTAAAAGAACACTACAGCGCGACCTTTAGCGAACGAACGGTCTCTCGGTATGTAAAGAACCTGCGGAATGAGTATGATCTGCGCAAAGCACTCAATCAACGAGATTATGCAGCTGTTCCTGAATTGCCAATGGGGCAGCAATTGCAAGTAGACTTTGGCGAGAAGTGGCTGAAAAATGTAGACGGTGGCCGCATCAAGGTCTATGCTGCAGCTTTTGTTCTGGCACATTCCCGTTTTAAATATGCCGAATTACAGAGCCGCCCCTACACCGCTTCGGATTTGGTGCGAGTATGTCACCAATGCTTCAGGTATATGGGCGGAATGCCGCAAGAGATGGTTTTTGACCAGGATAGTATCGTTTGCGTGGCAGAAAATGCCGGTGATATCATACATACTTATGAATTTGAAAAACTTCGGCAGGAGTGCAAACTGAGTATTTATATGTGCCGTGGTGCTGACCCTGAAAGCAAGGGGAAGGTGGAAAGCACCGTGAAATATGTGAAAGGCAATTTTCTGGAAAACCGGCTTTACGTGGATGATGATATTCTAAACAGCAGCTGCCTGGATTGGTTGGAGCGTACCGCAAACGCAAAAATTCACGGAACAACAAAGCGTGTGCCTGCCGAAGTATTTGCCGAAGAACGGGAATACTTACGGCCGCTGGTCGATTGCGCAGAAAATAACGGCGCTCACCTATGTAGAACTGTCCGCAAGGACAATACCGTTATTTATGACAGCAACCGTTATTCCGTTCCACTTGGCACTTACAATGCGCAAAAAGAGGTTTGTATTGTGCCCAAAGATGGCATTTTATACATTCAGACTGTATTTGGCGATCGCATTTGCCAACATCGCATTTCCAACGGTCGGGGTCTGCTCATCCAAAGCAGAAGCCACCAGCGCGACAGAACCAGCTCTCTGAACCAGATGCAGGTTGCACTGGGTACGCTTCTTCTTGCCAAGGCGGATGACTTTCTCCAAACGATCCGTACAGAGAAATCCCGGTATGCCAGAGATCAATTTAAGCTGATCCATACGCTCTGCGACCAATATGCTGTAGACGCTGTCCTGGAAGCTGTAGGTTTTTGCCAGTACAGTAACCTTTACAGCGCGAATTACATAAAAGACTATCTGGAACACAATGCCTTTAAACAACCCCAGCCGCCAGAGTTGCCCCTTCCGATGAGCAATGCAAAGTATCATGTGACAACGCAAAAGCGCTCGCTTGATGTCTATGCCAAGGAAAGTGGTGACCGATGATGATGCGGCCAATTGACCGGGTAACTGGACTACTTTCTGATTTACGCATGACTCCCGTGGATTTTGAAGCACTTTTTGCAGGTAAAAATTCACTAACACCCGTGGAGAGTGTAGAACTGTTTTTACTGGAACAGCAACGGCTTCGAGTACAAAAACAGAATCTGCTACGCCGCCGCAGAGCAAGCCTGCCTGCTGAGAAAACCATGGATTCTTTTGATTTCGGTTTTCAACGCAGTGTTTCCAAGGAACAGATGTTGCGGCTAAGTGATATGACGTGGGTTGAACAAGCATACAATGTTTGCTTGTTGGGGCCTCCCGGCGTTGGTAAAACCCATCTTGCTTTGTCCCTGGCGGTGAAGGGGCTGAACTTGGGTTATGCAGTGGCGTTTGAAACCTTGGATACCCTTATGAAGATTCTAAAAACGTCCGAAATTTCCAGAGCCAGCAAACGTCGACTCAGATATTTAAGTAAGGCTGCTCTGGTGATTGTTGACGAAGTTGGGTTTATGCCACTCTCCCCGGCAGAGGCTAATTTATTCTTTAGCTTTGTGTCTTCTATGGCCGAGCGTACTTCGATGATTATTACATCAAACAAAGGGTTCGACGAGTGGGCTGAGTTCCTTGGCGATGCAACGATTACAACAGCCATTCTTGACCGCCTAATCCACCACTGCGAGATTATCAATATGACTGGTGACAGTTATCGCTTAAAGCACCGCAAAAGTATTACTTGAAAAACTCTGCACTTTGTGGCGGAAAACTCTGCATTTTGATTGACTGCTTACACCCCATTCACGAATCCTTTGATCAACATGCCTGTGGTAATTTTAATTGCTTGGGTAATATTTCGCTAATATATCGGTTGCGATTTTTCAAATGTTTCCATATTCAGTAAGTTAGTAGTAACCAAATAAATCAGTACCATAATATGATACAATGTACCTTATTGTGATACTGATATTGTATCACTATCCTCTTACAATTTCAATCATGATTTAAATAGAAAAAGAAGACAGCAATTCGACGTTATGTCGAATTGCTGTCTTCTTTTTCGTTAAGTATTTAGGTAGCCAGTAACAATTGGAGTGCAGCCTACGTCGCGAAATAGTTTGTAAAACAGTCTATATTGTTTCAAATCCAAATTTACATGAAAGTTCTCTAGTAACCTTGATTAATTCTTCGGCAATTTGCTCACGAAATGATTCCAACATTCTTGTTGTCGGCCCTGAGATGCTAATAGCTGCTATAGCTTTTCCAGTATGATCAAATATAGGTGCCGCAACACAGGTTAAACCTATTTCTAGTTCTTCGACATCCTCGGCGTACTTAGCGAGACGAACCTTTTTTAAATAGTCCATAAGTTCATTTTTGTTACAGATGGTGCTTTCGGTAAATTTAACGAAAGAAAGCTCATCGAGAGTTTTATCCAGTTCATCATCCGATAGCCCTGCGAGAATAGCCTTGCCAACTGCGGTTGCGTTAATAGGAAGTCGTCCTCCTACCATCGTACTTATACGCATTGAATGTGAGCTTTCGATCTTTTCAATATAAATTACGCAATTTCCATCTCTTATTACTAAGTTTATAGTTTCTTTAAATTGAGAAGCAAGCCGTTCCAAATAAGGTTGAGCAATCTTACGCATACTTATATTAACTTTTGTTCCAAGTCTAAATAATTCAGTACCAAGGCGATACTTACCTGAATTCGCGTTTTTTTCGATAAAATGACATTTCTCAAGGGTGGTAATGATATTAAAAACAGTACTTTTATGAAGTCCCATTTTGTGGCTAATCTCCGTTACACCTAACTCTTCCGAGTCTTCGAAGCACTTTAAAATATCAATTGCTCTAACTACAGACTGAATTACCGTACTGTTCATTATTTACTCCTTGCGCTGTGTCATAATGTTTTGTTTTTCACTTATATACTATCAAGTAAAATGATAATTTGCAACTTAAGTACGTATTTGGAAGCCTTTTTTATCAATAAATTATATGAATATTTGTGAATTTAGATCTGTTTAGCCTGAGAGATGGCTAGCGGAGAAAATTTTAAAGCAGAGTTTTTGAGTTTATTTGTTTGCAATGGCTAAGTAGGAGTGATAAAATAATTAATGTACCATATTGAGATACGTTGTACCAAAATGTGAGACAAAGATACTTGTATCAGGTTTTTTCCATACCTTTATTTATGAGATTTAAGAATTTGAAGAGTAGGTGCATCAATGAATAAACGATTTGAAGGTGTGTACTTTGGCCTCCAGGAAATACTAAATAATTCACTTGGTCGCCATGTGGAATTTTTCGACGCTAATCTGCAAAATGAGGAACCAAAAATTTTAGAGCAGTTTGTACTTAATAAAAATGAAAATGACTGCTCAATGACGGTAGCACTAAGTTTTAGTGATGCTTCTAGGCTTACTCTAAGTAAAGTAGTCGCAGCCACTATAGATTGGGGCTATTTGCGAAAACGCACTAAACCGTTGGTCTGGTTGTATGAAGAGAAGCAAGATTATATTTATAAAATTCTTTTTGATGTGAAGAATGGAGTGATAAGTTCTACCAACATTGAACCATAATTGGATAGTTGCACGACAAATGCTTAATATAAACATTAATCAATTTATTGACGCATGACTATTGTGTGCGTGGCGGAAATAACTTCAATATTATCGAGCCAAATAAATTAAAGATGAATTTCAGGGAACACATTATGACCTGGACTATTGATTAATGTAAACCATAAAAGATCGAAAAGGTGTATTTGCAAAAAGTAATTTAGCTTAAGCCTATTTTTTGTGGATTGAAGTTGCAAGTCAGGAGAAAGGAAATAAGCAATGAATGAAGTGGCTTTAAATCAATTGGCCTCTCAAGCAACGGAGGCTAAAATAAGGCAGAGGCCTAGAAATAAGCTCAAATTGGAAATAGTTATACCTGACAGAGTTGTGTTTTCCAAAGAAATCGATGAGGCATCGGTTACTTTAGCTAATGGTCATATAATAGCTCTTTCTTATAATGCATATATTGGAGAAAAAGAAATTTTAGCACTTAGGATTAAACTGGGTGAAAGATGGGTAATTATATCAGTCTTTGGCGGTTTTATGATAGCCCGCTCAAAAAAGGTAAAAGTATTGGCGTGTTCTGCAGAAATTAAGGCAACTGTATTAAACGATCGGTCATCCGTAAAAGTTTAGGGGATACACAGCTTGTTATACAATTTACATAGGTAAGGCATTCGAGCCGTTATCAATATGATACTAAGCTAGAGTCCGTCCATTTGACTTTTTTGAAATTTGTGCAATCTCAAAAAATTTAAGATGGATACGCCTGAGTGCAAAGTAGTATTCTGCACAACTAAAGAAGGTAAGAATCAAGAACTAGAGCTTATGCCTATGCTAAAGAATATGTACTCTGTAGATGAGAATTTTTGAAATTTTTTTCTTGAGAAGCTATTGCCAAGGCTGTTATTCTGTAAGCGTCAATTAAACCGTCACCTGTACAACAATTTTTCCGTGAGAAATATCTCCATGATATCTAAATTAGAGCTTTTTAGATTATTTTAGCATTCTAAAATACTCCAAAGGAGTCCAATTCATGAATGTACAGGTAGTAACACATGAAGTCCGGATGTAAAAAAATGGATCAGCACTGTAGAAACTTGTCGCAGCAGCGGCAAGACAATTAAGGCACGCTATCTGCTGGATTGACGGTTAGATATCAGCAACAATCGAGCTGAGCGCAGCATAAAGCCATTTGTTATTGATCGCAAAAATTCCTTTTTGTCAATACTCCCCGAGGCGCTAACGCAAGCGGCAATTGTTTTCAGCATCATCGAAACTGCTAAAGAAAATAGCTTAAATCCACATGCCTATTTGACTTACATTTTTTTTCTTTTGATGTTTACTTATCAAGTAACAGTTGTCAAGGTAATGCATTTTTGACGCTTACGTTATTTTAATATAACAGCTTTTATAAAATTGGACCCATAATAATGGGGCGACTGTTCGGTGCGAAATCACTTAAACAAAAGTTCGATTCCCTTCGCCCGCTCCAGTGAAACACTCGGTATTACTTTTCAAGTTAATACTGGTTTCTTTTGTGCAATACTATCGGACTTAATAGAGAGAAACAAAATAGACTAAATCACTACTAGCTTTAGAGCCTAATAAGTAAACTCATAAGGAGAAAAATCAAAAGTCGGAGGAGGATATTGCAGCCGTCCTTGGCAGGTCGATCCATGCTTTTGTAAATTATAGTAAAAATCTGAGACCTTGAAGAAGTTACATGACTTCTCTTAAGTTGCTGACATAAAAACCTTCCTTTATAGCGAGAATTGCTATAAAGGAAGGTTTTACATCATCACATATTTGTCCGAAACTTCCATGGTGACTTTGGTCTATTTTGTGATTCATTATTTAATACTCATAATTATACTTTTGGATTTGTGTATCTAAAAATGGATTTCTAGAAGACATACCAAAGCATCTTCAAGAAAAATGCTGTAGCATATTCTTTGACTTAAAGCAGAGGATTTCTGCCGGTAAATCCCATATATTCCGAAGTTTTGAAATCTCTTAGCGTAAGTTTGCGTTACAACTGCTCGATATCTACAAAATATTTATCTGGAACTATTTGCTCAAGATTGCTGTCATTTCGGTGTACGATGGCAGTATATATCGCTTTATGTGAATTTATGAAGTATTCTGGGTTGACTTTTAACACCTGAGAATTCGTTTCAAAACGTTTGGCTGCTGTAAGCGTACGTACTAGAGAATTGATGGTTTCCATTAAAGGATTGTGCGTTGATTCTGCTATTACTTTATGAAATTCGTCATCTGCTTTAACTACAGTTTTTAGGTCTGGTTGATGTACAGTTGCGCAGAAGACCAGGTGGTCGTAAGCCGCAGTTATTTCTTTTAAATCATCTACAGTATATTTATTTATGCATAGCTTAATAATGGCAATTTCTATATACTTTCGGAACTCCTTTAGAATTTCGTAAGAGTCGCCTTGGTTTAGAATAATTCCATACAATAGCGGGTTAATCATTGACTGGGATAAGCCATTACGAATGAAGGTGCCTTCCGCTCTTCTAATTTCTACTATTCCAAATGCTTCTAGAATCTTTATTCCCTCACGTATCGAGTTTCTTGCTACTCCGAAGCTTTCTGCCAATTCAACTTCAGTGGGAATTTTATCACCTGGCTTTAACTGGCCAGAAATCAGCGCCTTTGTGAGCTGGTCTATCACCCTTTGAGAGATAGAGGAGCTACTAATAGGCTGGATATAATCGTCAATATGTTTCAATCACTATAACTCCCTTCAAATTTATGATCCAATAGATCATATAGCGGAAAAAAATATTTTAAAAATGAAGCAAAATTACACAATTTTACTATACCATATTTTATGTCTAATTTCCAATAACTATGGTAGTAATTAGATTTTTTCATTCTCAAGGCCCGAGACGAAATCATGGTTATACGGCTAGAAAAGATGACTAGCTTCTTGAGCTATTTTAAAGTTCTAAAAGGCATGTAAGCGTTAAATGTCTTCAAAAATTCATACGTTATATATCTGAAAGTTTGGATTAGTATTGATTTACTTTTTTCAATGAATATTCAAAATAATACTTGACATATCATGATCGAAATGTTTAAATGTAAATGTTGAACATTGAACATTCAACATTTAGCAATAAACAATGCATTAAACTGCATAGTGTTGATCATGGCTGATCAGTTGCGATTCATTGTCAATGCAAGTGGGAAAAGATTCTATGGTATCTAAGTTAAAACCCGATAACACTGATCGTTCATCCGAAGAAGTGCGCTTTGACAATATGTATACGCATTCTCTGGGGTGATTGTGATACAAGGAGATGGAACCTTGCCTCCAATACATATAATGCTAAAACCAGCTTCGGGAAACTGTAATTTACGCTGTACATACTGTTTTTATAGTGATGTTAAAAATCATCGAACTATAGAAAACTATGGCATGATGTCATTGAATACATTGAAAAATATTGTACGCAAAGTACTAACGCATGCAACGGGAGAATGCACGATTGCATTTCAGGGAGGAGAACCTACTCTTGTTGGGCTGGATTTTTACCGTACACTTGTGATATTGCAAAAAAAGCATAATGTAAAAAACTTAGTAGTTCGTAATGCGATTCAAACAAATGGTATTTGTCTAGATGATGAGTGGTGCTCTTTTTTTTCTGAGAATAACTTTCTGGTCGGACTTTCTATTGATGGCATAAAGGAACTAAATGATAAATGCCGCATAGATACTCAGGGGAATGGGACCTATAACCGTTTGATCAAAGTTGGTTCCATGATGAATAAGCATAAAACCGATTTCAATATACTTACAGTTATTTCAGCTCAAGTTGCGCGAAAAATCCATAAAGTCTATAACCAGTACAAGAAAAATGGATGGATGTACTTACAATTTATCCCCTGTCTGGATCCGTTAGATGAGCAGCGCGGTATGCATCGATATTCCCTTACTCCAAGCCTATATACATATTTCCTTAAAACATTATTCGATTTATGGTATGAAGATATGGTTAATGGGAAATACATCTACATTCGGTATTTTGAAAACCTTGTGGGAATGGTAATGAATATGCCGCCAGAAAGTTGTGGAATGTCCGGAGTATGTTCGCGTCAGTATATAGCCGAAGCAGACGGAAGCATTTTTCCATGTGATTTTTATGTTATGGATGGGTATAAGATAGGCAATTTAAATACTGATAGCTTTAATGACTTGGAGAGAAACCGCGCAACAATCGATTTTATAGGTCAATCAGTAAAATTACCTAGTGAATGCACTGTCTGCGATTGGCTTCACCTTTGCCGCGGAGGTTGTCGGAGGGACCGGGAAATACAGGGGGTAGTAGGGATTAATTACTATTGTTCATCATACAAGGAATTCTTTCAATATGCCTACAAGCGATTACAAATACTTGCACAAAAAGCTAGTAGAAATAATTAATAAAAAGGCTGATTATATGCTATTGGGAGGAGTTTTATAGTGGAGGCAAGTGCAATAGGGAAAAATACTTACTTATTATTAGAAATATTTTTTACTTTTTTCAAACTTGGTAGCATCAGTTTCGGTGGAGGGTACGCAATGGTACCGCTTATAGAGCATGAAACTGTGGAGAAGAAAAAATGGGTTGATCATAAACAAATAGTTGATATTTTTGCAGTAGCCGAATCGTTGCCCGGAGCTATAGGATTAAATGCTTCTGCTTTGGTGGGGCATACTGTTGCAGGAGTGCCGGGCACACTTTCCGCAATTTTTGGTAACTTAACGCCTAGTGTAATCATTGTATTACTGCTAACTATTCTCTTTGCTGAGTTCAACACATATCCTTGGGTGCAAGCCGTTTTTAGTGGCATCAGACCTGCAGTAATAGCACTTATCTTTTATGCGGCATATAAGATTGGAAAGGTATCGATTCTTAATCGAGTATGTATCATTATTGCTTTACTCGCTTTTTCTGGAATGATGTTTTTTCACGCTCATCCTATCCTAATTATCGTGCTGGGAGCTTTCGCGGGTATAATAGCCACTAATTACAAAAAAAATTAACGGAATGTTTGGAAATAATATTATTAAGGATTATGAAAATTGATGCAAAGAAGGAAAATAAATGGACGTATTAATTGGACTTTTTATAATTTTCGTTAAATTAAGCCTCTTTTCGTTTGGCGGGGGATTTGTTATGGTTCCTATTGCAATGGCAGAGTTGGAGGCTAATCAATGGGCAACTGCAGCAGAGTTAACAGACGCCGTGGCAATCGCTACCATGTCGCCTGGTCCTGTTGGGGTGAATCTTGCTGTAGCACTGGGGTTTAAAGTTGCAGGATTTGCTGGTGCATTTGCCGCATTTTTAGGAATTTCGCTGCCAACAACTATGTTAGTGATACTCGTTGCGGCTTTTTTCTTTAAAATATATAAACATCATTTAGTTACTGCGGCTTTTCATGGGTTAAGGCCTGTAATCACGGGAATTATTCTCTATGCGGCTATAAGTCTGGCATTAAAAAATGGCATTATTTTACCTGCCTCAGATAAGTTAATCCTTAATGGTTACAATATTTTCATAAAAGATATTCCAATTTTTGAATTAAAAAGTCTAGCTATATCTCTTTCAATATTTCTTCTGCTACTAAGGACAGCAATTACTCCAATATTTCTTATAATACTTTCTGGATTTATTGGTATCGTGATTTTTTAATATTTTTGGTTTTAATGATTTCAATACAGTAGTAGCTTGCAAAATAGAGCAACATAGTATTGAATCTTTAATTTATAACAAAAAGGAGTGAAACGCTTTGTAAAATTATTCTTATGCATACGTCATCTTAATTAATTATTATTGAGAGGTGGATTGTTACAGGAGCAAAGACAGCAGAGAGACTTAATTATTTTAACGATGACAAGACGGATAATGCTACGAGTTATAATCAGTAAACATTTACGATTTGGTATATAGTTGAGAGATTTCATAATACAAACGAGTATCTACGGTACAATTACAGGGTGTCTTTATTTTGCGAATTCTAAATCTTGTGATTAGTGTTATAATTAATCTTTGAATCAAATTATGAAAAAGCCTCAGCTTCATTATTTGAAGAGACACAACCAAAAAGTTAAGGAAAGGGACAGTGGGTTTTCCAATGACCCACAAGGTGAGAGTTGTGAATTATAATACAAGTTTAACAAAAACAGATGTAACGGTGACAAAGAAGACTAATGTTCGTTGGATTATCGTAGCCATATTGTTTTTTATTACTGTAATTAATTACGCCGACCGTGCCACTATGTCAATAGCCGGTCCGGTAATGGCCAAAGCGTTGAATTTTGATTCCGTCGCAATGGGATATCTGTTTTCTGCTTTTAGTTGGGCTTATGTTGCTTGTCAAATACCAGGAGGATGGCTGTTAGATCGTTTTGGTTCAAAAAAGGTGTATGTTGCTAGTATTTTTTTCTGGTCATTATTTACTATGTTGCAAGGGTTTATAGGTTTTTTTGTTGGGGGGGTAGCGGTTGTTATTCTGTTTAGTTTTAGATTTTTAGTGGGAATGTCTGAGGCACCTTCATTTCCAGCAAACAGCAGGATTGTGGCAGCTTGGTTTCCAGCTAGCGAGCGAGGAACGGCTTCGGCAATCTTTAACTCAGCACAGTATGCTGCTACAGTGTTCTTTGCTCCGTTAATGGGCTGGCTTGTACAGAATTATGGATGGGAATATGTATTTTGGTGCATGGGGTCACTCGGAATTCTCTATGTTTTTATATGGCAAAAATTTATCTATAATCCCAATGAACATCCTATGATTAATGAAGCTGAATTTCAGTATATTTCCCAAGGCGGAGCCTTGGTGAATATGGATCAAGGTAACAAAAAAGAAGAAACAACAGACAGATCGAAATTGGATTATGTCAAAGATTTGTTGAAAAATCGTATGATGCTTGGTATTTACATTGCGCAATATTGTATCAACGCGATTACTTACTTTTTCCTTACATGGTTTCCTGTTTACCTTGTGCAGGCAAAAGGGATGACCATTCTCAAGGCTGGTTTCGTTGCAGCAATACCTGCTATATGTGGTTTTATCGGTGGAGTTTTGGGGGGCGTGATATCTGACTACTTGCTAAAAAAGGGCTATTCTCTTACTTTCTCCAGGAAAGCACCTATTATTATTGGCTTGTTACTATCCATGACCATGGTTTTTTGTAACTATGTTGATGTGGAATGGGTTGTAGTCTCTCTTATGGCATTGTCCTTTTTTGGTAAGGGTCTTGGTGCACTCGGTTGGGTAGTTAATTCTGATACTGCACCAAAACAAATTGTCGGTCTTAGCGGCGGCATATTAAATACCTCCGGTAGTCTCGCTGGCATCACTACACCAATTGTAATTGGCTATATTATTGGGACAACCGGCTCCTTTAATGGTGGACTAGTATATGTTGTGATGCATGCGTTTGTCGCGATTTTGAGTTATTTGTTTATTGTGGGTGAGATAAAACGGGTTGAACTTGAATGAGTAGTTTTATTATATTGCTAGTGACAAGATATCAAATTAACTCACACCAAGGGATACATCAAAGACATAAGGTAACAAAGCAGAGCAAGGAGGTCTTATTTTGAGTTGTAAACGTAGTCGAAGTCAATATCTAAGGAAAGTTAACTATCAGGGGGACGGACTTAGAGAAGGGATGCAATGGGATGACGAGGATTTGGGAAAGCTCCAGATTCTAATTGATACTGTTCATGGCGATAGTCACCCTGGCAGTAGTCATTTAGGCGGACTTGCTAATGAGGCCAAAATAGGGGTCTACGAGTCACAGGGAAAACCGGCGATTTATGCAGTGACCGATATTTGCGATGGAATAGCTATGGCGCATGACGGTATGAATTACTCTCTGGCAAGCCGCGAGATTATGTCTTATATGTTTGAGATACATGCTTTGGCGTCACCTTTTGATGGCAGTGTATTTATGGCATCGTGTGATAAGTCAGTTCCTGCGCAATTAATGACAATGCTCCGTCTTGATATGCCAACTTTACATGTTTGTGGTGGTTCGATGCTAAGCGGTCCAAATTATATGTCCTCCGAGATTTTATACGGAGCTGGAGATAAATATGCCAAAGGCAACTTGAGCGAGCAAGAGCTGATGTACTATTCGAGAAACTGCTGTCCTAGTGCAGGCGCATGTCAATTCATCGGCACCGCAAGTACGATGCAGTGCATGTCAGAAGCGTTAGGATTAGCTTTACCGGGAAATGCGTTATCCGCAGCATATACAACGCACCTAACACGATTTGCCCGTAGAGCAGGTAGACAAATTATCGATAACGTGAAAAACGGTTTGGTACCTCGTAAATTCATAAATAAGAAGAACTTTATGAATGCCTTGATGGTACATTCCGCCTTGGGTGGGTCGACTAACGCGTTGCTTCATCTACCGGCTATTGCTTATGAGGTGGGAATATTAATTGATCAGCAGGAATTTGATGCTATTAACCGTGAGGTACCTGTCCTTGTTAGCTTGAAAACTGGAGGACAATGGCCGACTGATCTGTTTTGGTTCGCTGGTGGAGTACCCGCTATTATGCGTGAACTTAAGGATGTGCTATACCTGGACGCAATGACTGTTACTGGTAAAACGGTTGGGGAAAACCTTGAGCAGCTAGAAGCGACTAGCTGGTTTAATGAGGTAAATAGCTATTTAACTAATTATAAGATTACAGCAGAGGACATTGTTAAAACCCGTAAAAATCCAGTAAAGCCCCAGGGTAATATCAAAATCTTAAAAGGTAATCTTGCACCGGAAGGCGCCGTAATCAAATTATCTGGTGTAGATGAAGCTATTCATAATTTCACCGGGACAGCACGTGTATTTGACTCCGAGGAAGAAGCTGTAGCGGCACTTTTAGATGGTAAAATCGGTCCTAAAACTGCAATGTTTATAAGATTTGAGGGCCCAAAGGCATCAGGGATGCCTGAAATGTTACGTACTACGGAAGCCCTTTGGAATATGCCTGAACTTTCTAGCAGTGTGGCCCTTTTCACAGATGGACGGTTTTCTGGAGCAACCCGCGGGCCGGCTGTAGGCCATATTGCTCCAGAGGGAGTAGAAGGAGGCCCGATTGCCTATCTAGAAGATGAAGATATCATTAAAATGGATATCGCTGCGCGCACCTTGAATATTGTCGGCTTAAAAGGTAAACCGGCTACACCGGAGGAAGTTGAGGCTGCATTAGCTGAACGTAAAAAGACCAAAGTCTTTCCCGAGAAGGAAACAACTCCTCTGGTCCGATTATATAGAAACCTGGCTCGTAAATGTACCGAAGGAGCAGGTTTTGATATTTAGTCTGTAATTATAATATACATAAATATTTAGAAAAGAGAGGCTGATTATTATGACTAAAAAAACAATCAACGATTTTGCACAAATGGTGGAAAAAGGTGAGAAAATTGTATATCTGACAGCATACGATTATCTCACTGCAAAAATGCAGGAAAAGGCCGGAGTAGATATGATTCTAGTTGGGGACTCATTAGGCATGGTAAGCCTAGGTTACGACACTACCTTCCCTGTAACTATGGATGACATGGTACGCCACTGTCAAGCAGTAAGGCGCGGCGCTCCTAACACTTTCATTGTCGGAGATATGCCATATATGTCATACCAAAAATCAAATGAAGAAGCGGTAGCCAATGCCGGGCGTCTGGTAAAAGAGGCGCTAGTTGACTGCATTAAGCTAGAAGGCGGCGGAGAAATGATTGCCAGCCGAGTAAAAGCTATCCAGCAAGCTGGTATCCTAGTTATGGGCCACATCGGTTTAACCCCGCAATTCATGGGACAAATCGGCGGCTATAAAGCCCAGGGCCGCAGCGCTGCTGCCGCTATGAAGATTGTAGATCAAGCCAAGGTAATTGAAGAAGCAGGTGCGTTCAGCATCCTTGTGGAAGGCGTGCCACAAGTAGTAGGTAAAGCAATCACCGAGAGAGCCGGTATCACGATTCTTGGTATTGGGGCCGGATCATATACTCACGGCCAGCTGTTAATCTATGCTGATATGGTAGGCATGTATGATAATTTTACTCCGAAGTTTGTTAAAAAATATGCCAATGTCGGTGAGGTCCTGACAAATGCATTTAGAGAGTATACCGAAGAAGTAAGACAGGGGCAATTCCCGAATAATGATGAACATACCTATAAGATGAGTGACGCAGAAGTTAAAGAGTTTTTGGTTGCGATTAACAAATAGTAGTGCAGTATGGCAGGTTGATGCAAGATGTTCAATATAAAGCGAATTTCTGCAGCATCCTGGGGCATGTCGCACTTGTGTCATATTGGATAGGACGGATCAGGCAAAGTCCTAACTCATTAGTTTCATTAAGTTAGGCCATCATGGTCAATATTCGCTACCAATGCGGACTCCAAGGTTCACTATTATGCTTTACACATTACTCGAGAGGAACCCTATATATAATTAAATGGGGGTTGGATATGAAAATGAAAGATCAAAAGCGACCTAATATTGTATTCATTCTAAGCGATGATCAAGGTGCTTGGGCGGCGCGCTATGCAGGCAACAAACATATAATTACGCCAAATCTTGACCAGTTGGCAAATAGCGGTATGACATTTAGCAATTCGTTTTGTGCTTCCCCGGTTTGTTCTCCGGCAAGAGCTACTATTTTAACGGGTAAAATGCCTTCTCAGCACGGTGTGCAGGATTGGATCAGAAAGGGACATTATGGCGAGGAAGCGATTGATTATCTGCGCGGGCAACTTACCTTTCCAGAACTTCTTTCTAAAGTCGGTTATGAATGTGCAATTTCTGGAAAGTGGCATCTCGGGGACGTGCACGCTGTCAAAAATAGATTTCCGGACCATACTTATGTACATTTAAAGGGAGCAGGGCATTATTATAATGCCCCGATGGTTAAAAATGGGGAATTGATTGAGGAACCGGGTTATGTGACGGACTGCATTACGGATGATGCAATAGGATATCTGAATGATGTAGCACAACGAGGTGCACCATTTTATTTAAGCGTCCATTATACAGCGCCACATAATCCATGGATTGACGGGGAACATCCTGAGGAAATTGTAAAACTATATGAGGATTGCTCTTTTGATGATATTCCTCAGGGGTTCATAAGGGAGGATGCGATCTATCGCTATGATGAACAAGATGCGCGGGAATGCTTGAAAGGTTACTATGCGGCTATTACGGCAATGGACCAAAATATAGGAAGAATCATCGCTGAATTAGATAAACTGGGGTTACGCGAAAATACGCTTGTGATTTTTACATCAGATAATGGTTTTAATTGTGGGCATCATGGCGTTTGGGGTAAAGGAAATGCGACAAAGTCCCTGAATATGTTTGACACCTCTATAAAGGTGCCACTAATTATAAACCAACCGGGCTTTATCAAACCATCAAATGCTGAGGCGATGGTAAGCCAATATGATTATTTCCACATGATTCTGGAATATCTGGGCATAGCAAATCCGTATAAAAATGGTTTGCTTCCTGGGAAAAGTTTCCTGCCGCTGCTTAAGGGTGAAAAGATGCAGGAGCACGAGAGTTTGGTAGTCTATGACGAATATGGTCCAGTGCGTATGATTAGAACAAAAGAGTGGAAATATGTGCACCGCTATGAAACTGGTATGCATGAATTATACTGTTTGACTGAGGATCCAAATGAAGAGAGTAACCTTTTCGACCTTCCGGAGATGGAGGCAAAAGTAACAGAACTGCGCAGTCAATTATGCAATTGGTTCAGACATTATACGGATGAGAAATTCGATGGTTCTGTACAGACCGTGAGAGGAAATGGACAGATTAACGCACTCAACTTGCTTAAAGAGGGAGAAATTGCATTTGATCTAAATAGGCAAGCAACAACAGACCCTAAAGGCGATCCGTCAATTAAGGCTGGGTCTATTGTTATTGCCCCGCAAGCAGATCGGTAAGGTGGCTAGTGTAAAAAAAATATACTTTGCTCACAGTTGGCTAAGGTGAAGGAAGAGCTAATATTTGAAAAGCGATAAGATGAGTGACTCAGAAGTTAAAGTTTTTTGATTGCGCTTGAAAAGTAGTAGTTGTTTGGATTGACACAGAAGGGGTATAACTTCCACAGTAGCAGTAGTGTTTTTTTACATGTGAGTGCATGAAGAGGATTGAATCTTTTTCACATGCTAAGTTCCTCAGCGAATGCCAAAGAGTTTAAAGCTGGTTGGATGATTTTCAGTTGGTCATACAGGCATTATGTTTGTATGACCAACATCTTTAAACATCGATATGCAGTATTTGACTAATCTGTGACAAATATTTTACAACTCCAAGATCATGCTAAATGAGTATTTCATAGTGGCCACGGATTAATAAATACTTATTTGGAGGAAAGTAATTTGAAAAAACGATTAATCGCAATTATGTTATGTGTAAGTTGTATTCCTTTAATTATAGCAACTGCTATTTACTATCACATATTTGAATTAAAACTAAGTAATGATTATCATGAAGCTAGTTTACAAAACGCTGAAATGATACAAAAGGATGTTCGTTATTTTATTAATAGGAATATGGACGCATTAAGGCTTTTAGCTAAAAACCAAACCATTATTAGTATGGATCGATTGGCAATGAAATCAATTCTGGTGAGCGTAGGAAAAGATTACCCGGATATGCTTTTTGGAGTAATTGATATGCATGGTCAGCAAATTTCACGTAGTGATAATTTGGCTTTAACTGATGTGGCTGACCGTCCTTTCTTTAAAAAAGCGGCAAGTGGCCAAGAAAATATTTCAGAAGTATTAATTGGCCGGGCGACAAATCAGCCGATAATTGCCCCTGCGGTCCCAATTAAAGATGAATCAGGTAATGTTCATGGGGTTATTCAGGGAGCACTGGCCCTTAATATACTTAATGATTTTGTAAAACAACGCTCAATAAATGGAAGTACAGTATTCATTGTTGACCAAAGTGGTAGGATTATTGCCCATCCTGATACTAACCTAACACCTGAAGAGAAGGATTTAAGTAAATTAGAGTACATCCAGAATGGGCTCCGAGGTCAAAATGGAACAATCAAAACTAATAACCGTGAGGGAGAGAATGTCGTAATTTATTATGTTTTTGACAAGGAGCGTCAATGGCTAACATGTATCGAAACACCCAACGATATTTTAGTTGCACAGTCTCGGAAAATTATGCCTCAAATGCTTCTATTACTTGTGGTGACAATATTATTAGTGGGTACAGTAGGCTGGTTTATCGCCGGTAAGATTATAAATCCATTGTCTATTCTGGTTATAAAGTTCAAAGAAATAGCCGGAGGTAATTTGGCTGTAAAAGAGATAGAAGTGAACTCCCGCGATGAAATTGGTGAACTGAGTGCTGCATTTAATACGATGTTGGACTATCTTAGAAAAATTGTTTTACAAGTTGACAGTGCTGCAGCACAGGTTGCTTCTTCCAGTCAGCAACTTACAGCAAGTACACAAGAGTCGGCATTAGTAACAGAACGGGTAGTTGATATTATAAGCGACCTTGCGCGAGGGTTAGACAGCCAGATAAGTTCTATAAACGACGCATCCAAGGTAGTTAATAGAATAAGCTCTGCTATTCAACAAGTAGCAACAAACACTGATATTGTTGCTACAAGCTCGAATAAGACGGGAAACGCCGCTGCAATTGGTGAAAAAGCGATTAGTGCCGCTATTAATCAGATGACTAATATCGAGAAAGTTGTTACAAATTCAGCGGCGACTGTTGGTAAGTTGGGTGAAAGCTCGAAAGAAATTGGACAGATTATCGATGCCATTTCTAATATTGCTGGTCAAACCAACCTTCTTGCTTTAAATGCAGCAATAGAGGCAGCAAGAGCAGGTGAGCAGGGACGGGGGTTTGCCGTAGTTGCTGAAGAAGTTAGAAAACTAGCCGAACAATCTCAGGATGCTGCTAAAAAGATTGAAATGCTAGTGGGGGAAATCCAAGGTGAGACAGCAAAAGCTGTAACTGCTATGGCAGACGGCGTTCAAGCAGTTAACGTTGGTACTGAAGTAGTGTCTAAGGCTGGTAGTGCTTTCAATGAAATATCTGTTCTAATTCAAGAAGTTTCACAACACGTTAGTGATACGTCAGCCGTTGTTAATCAAACCTCAAAATACAGCCAGCAAATTGTAGGCTCAATTAAAAAAATTGAAGAAGTCTGTTTAGAAATTGCGGAACAATCGAAAATGGTTTCTACTTCGACGGAAGAAGAGTCTGCCTCAATGCAAGAGATAGCTGCATCTAGTCAAGCATTAGCTGAGATGTCTATGCATTTAACTCAAGTTATTAGTGTGTTCAAATTTTAGTGAAGCTCCGCTCTTTCGTCAAATGTTTCATTAATAATTTAATAATAAATGTTAGGAGTAATTCTGTATGTAAGAAGTCTTATATGTGCCTCTATCTTCTTTTTGATCTTTAGGTACTTGATATTATCGATTTAGTATGTTGGGTCGTAAAAAGAATATATTTCGTATAATACTACCATTTCTATTACCGATTACTTAGATAATTTTCGTCTCCCATCCTTTGTTCTTAGAAGGTAACTTTATGATTGAGATTCCACAAGCTCCACTAAGCTTTTCGGATCATCAATACTTTAATAAAGACAGTCGAGAACTTGGATGGTAAGATTCAGTTGACAGGTCAAGCTATCACTCTCCTTTGATGTCGTTATCTGAAACGTCAATCTTATTTTTATATTTATAGAAGCTGATATAGGAAGTACAGATGACTATATGTCCGATAATTAATAGTTCTTAAATAGAAAAATCCTGGATTCTTGTGGTGTCGTGAGGTTTTATATGTCTTACTTAACAATTATATATTTTATGTAATACTTTGTTTTGTGAAAAGGATATATTTTGTTTTAATATGCAGGATAAAGTAAAATGGATAGAGAAAAAATAGCCATAAATTACTTTAAAAGTAATTTATGGCTATTTTTTCATAACTATTGTTTATTAGACTAGGAGGACTTTCTTTAGCCAAGAGAAAGTTATGGGTTTCACTCATAAGAGGTTATTAATGGGGACAAGCTGGGTAATCGGCGGTTCATAAGAGCAGACATGTATTCGGTGCTTATCGCGGATGAGCTCGATCCTTCCTAACAGTCGGCCTTCCCAGGCAAAGTCCTGAATGATTTCATAAACTAGTTTGTTGATTTCTTCCCGTGACAAGGACATGTCTGCTCTTACCGGGATACCGGAAACGGTTATCTCTTGTGCAAGCTGAGCCACTTTGATGCTCCTTTCTAAGTTTGTAACTGAGACTTCAGGGACTATGTGTGCATACAAAGGGCGGGCATTGCCCTCTCTCTGTTTTTATGATCTAACTCATTATAGCAATTCAATATGGCATGAATGTGTCAAACTTTCCCTAAAAACTCTTAGCAGCTAGATTCGCCTTATTTGTGCCATAATCTTGTGTTATCTTTAAATAGAAATATGTCTATTTTGAAAATGGGAAAGGATGTTACCGGTGATAAAAATTCTGATTGCCGATGATGAGAAAGATATACGGGATATCGTTACCTGGTATCTTAGCCGCGAAGGGTTTGAAGTTTTCGCAGCAGCCGACGGCCACGCGGCCATGGATATAGAGACCTCCCATTTGCCTGATTTACTAATTTTGGATGTAATGATGCCCGGCTTATCCGGCTGGGAAATTGCCAAGACAGTGCAGAGGAATGTTCCCATTATTTTTCTAACCGCATTAAGCGAAGAAAACGACAAAATCAATGGTTTTAAACTAGGAGCGGATGATTATATTTCTAAACCTTTTAGTCCGCGGGAATTAGTTGCCAGAGTGCACGCTATTTTACGCCGCAATGGAAAAT
The DNA here is from genome assembly GCF_041428895.1 of Sporomusa aerivorans. Classification (NCBI taxonomy): domain Bacteria; kingdom Bacillati; phylum Bacillota; class Negativicutes; order Selenomonadales; family Sporomusaceae; genus Sporomusa; species Sporomusa aerivorans. The sequence continues at coordinate 3,681,665 of NZ_CP156926.1, read as the reverse complement.
TGGCATTGTCAGGTGATGTTTTGCAGTTTCCGCCCTTATTACTAGAACCAGGAACACAGAAAGTTATTGTTAATGAGAAAGTGATTGAACTATCTACCAAAGAATTTGACTTCTTATATTTCTTGGTTCGTCACCCTCATACTATTTTTACCAGAGAGAATCTAATGGTTAATTTATGGGGCTATGACTTTGAAGGGGATGAACGCGTTGTTGATTCTACGATAAAAAGAATACGCAAAAAAATTGGCGTAGCCGGTGATTTTATAAAAACGGTGCGTGGAACCGGTTACAAGTTTGAGGTGGACAAACCATGATAGCTCGTTCTTTGCTCTTTCGTCAGCTATTCAGCCATATAGCAATTATCATATTTATGGCACTAACCTTATCAGGTTCCGTTATCTACTACATATATCAAGGTAATAGCGGGAACTTAGCTATTAGGGTTAAAAATATTGCTACCTCTTTTTCCGAGGATTTGAAAACTGGTCATATACCTGAGCGGGAGTGGGAGTTAGCAAACCAGGCTGCTGGATTAGTATTGTGGCTGGAAGATAACGATGAACAGATTATCCAAGGAAGCCCGCCCGCTTATTTGAATGAGAAATCTTATATAATCAATAATTCAATGGACTATTCCAAGCAGTTCCTTTTTTCAGCAGAAAAGTTCAATGCTGTCATTATTTCGGTGCCTGTGATAATAGGGGATAAGCCTGGACACTTACTAGCCTATTCCAAGGTTACCGCTGACATCTTAGCGGTAATAATCCGTTCTTATGCTCTTCCCTTTATTGTCGGACTTGTGATCGCCTTTTTATTAGCACTGCTGTTATCACAAAAATTAACCAGATCGATTGCCGATATTGCAGCTGCCGCAAAACGATTCTCCGCAGGAGATTATACAAGCCGCACCCGTTACACAGATAAAGATGAAATTGGAACTCTTGGCAAAACATTTAATGCCATGGCCGACGCTATTCTTCATATCCAGCAAACTAGACGGGATTTTTTTTCTAATATTTCCCACGAATTAAAAACACCGTTAAGTTGTATAAAAGCCACAGCAGAGGCACTCATTGACGGTATTGCGGTGAATGATCAAGAACGAACCCAGTACTTAGAGAGAATATTAGCGGAAACAGACCGGATGTCCAGGTTAGTCCATGACATTACCGATACTGAACAGTTGGAGTCCGGAAAAATGTTTATCAAACAGGAACGGCTTGATTTAGCAGCACTACTGCTAAATCAAGCCGATAAGATAGAACTACTGTTAAAGGAAAAAAATCTTTCTCTACTGCTGCGACTTGAGACTGAAAAGCGCTATGTTCTGGGTGATACTGATCGACTTGAGCAGGTTTTGGACAACTTGCTGAGTAATGCGATACGGCACGCCCCATCAGGTTCCCGTATTGGATTGCTATTGACCGAAGAAAATAAATGGCTTCAGGTTTCTGTATCCGATCAAGGCGAAGGGATTGCCAGCGAAGATTTACCGCTGATATGGGAACGATTTTATCGCGTGGACAAATCCCGTGACCGCTCTCGCGGCGGCAGTGGTCTAGGCTTGTCCATAAGCCGAGGTTTAGTGGAAGCTATGGGAGGAACGATCTCGGTAGAGAGTAAAATAGGGAAAGGCACTACTTTTAAAATTTGCATACCCTGGCCAAAGTAGAGACTTATATTAATAAAAGATGCAAGCTGCTAAGTTGGCTTGCATCTTTTTTTTATGTGCAAAACGATAGTAGCGATTAATGGGGACAGGCTAATTGTTGTAGAGCGTCGTCACAGGAACGGGCGGAAAGGTGTATGCAGGAGCACCAAGGCTATCAAACTGTAAATAGCAACCCATAAGCTTATTGGGAGAACTTGACACATTCATGCCATATTGACTTGCTATAATTAACGAAACCATGATAATGGAAAATTTGAGCTTCCCTTGTAAGTAGTAAGTTTGGTTTTGGTTTGAGAAAGATATCTGGCGGAGGGATGGAAAAAATGTGATGAGTATCGCCTGAAAGACAATAAGCACTACTAATTATAGGTATAACCGATGGTGAAAAGATTCCTGCAGACAACGGATTAGTAAATTGAAGGAGGCAAAATTATGAATAGCTTAGCAAAGAAAGTTATTATTTATTCAATGATAGGTAGCATGCAGATCGGTTTTGGCGCATCTGTAATCGAAGCATCACCAATAGATCATGATCAACGCGATGGACAACGGTATGAAGCCCGGGATCGTGATAGGGATCATAACCGCGACCGGGAACGCGAACGTCAGCGTCAGCATGATGAGCAATTGCGTAAAGAAAATGAACGCCACGAACGGGAAATGCGGCGGCGTCATCATGAAAGCGAAAGAGAATGGCATGAGCGGCAACGGCGTGAAAAGGAACGTCATGACCGCGAAGTGCGTGCGATTGGGGCGTTACTGATTGGTATTGCAATCGCCTCGGCGGGGCATTAGCATAAAACAAGTTTATTAAAAAGATGATTATCTGATCACCTTTTATGGGAGGGTTAGGAGAGCGGCTTCATTGTTATCGGTTAGACTAGGGGAGACGGGCTGAAATGATCCCTCTTCCTTTTTTGTTTGGGGATGATACCAAGGATTGATCTGGGACGCGGGTTTATCTTAACTGTCGCCTTAGGATGGTAGGTAAGCTAAAACAGGTACGTCAAAATTGAGTTTAAGGGCAGGAGGAGTAGCAATTGATGATTAAGTCTTCCTCAAAAATGATTGTTGGCATTATCATACTGATCGGCTTAGCGGGATGGGCATTTATGCGGTTTGAAGCGGGTGGCAAAACTGCCTCTGGCCCCAATATGAAGGGCGGAGCGGTAGAGGTCAAGGCGATGCGGGTTGTACAGCAGGATATACCCATCAACTATGAGTTCGTCGGTAAAGTGACAGCCAAGGATGAGGTCAAGATCCTGTCCAAAGTATCAGGCAATATTGTGGCCAAAATGGTCCAGGGCGGTGATGCTGTTTACAAAGGGCAGCCTTTATTTAAGATCGACAATAAACAGTATCTGTCGTCAATCAATTCCGCCCGGGCGACATTAACCAAATCGCAGGCAACACTACGAAACACCCAACGAGATGTAGAGCGATACAGAAAATTGGCGGCGAGTGGGGCGGTTGCCCAGGAAAAGCTGGATTCTTATGAGTCCCAGGCTGAGGAGGAAGCGGCAACTGTGGAAGAGAACCGGGCCAATTTGCAGCAGGCGATGGAGAATGAACAAGATACCCTGATCGTCTCACCGGTGGATGGCCGGATTGATGTTAATGATGTCAGCATTGGACAATTCGTGGCGGCCGGTACGACGACAATAGCCACCGTGTCTTCCGTCGATCCCGTCTGGGTGCAATTTAGTATGAGTGAAACCGAATATATTAAATTCGCCCGCATGGGGGATGGGACGTTGCCGGGTACATTCAAAGAGAATCTGAAACTCGTCCTTGGCGATGGCTCGGAGTATACCCTTACTGGAGGGGTTGAACAGATAGACAAAGGGGTCGGTGATACCACTGGTACCATAACTTTAAAGGCTCTTTTCGGTAATCCCCAGAAGTTTCTGGTCCCTGGCATGTTCGCCAAAATAGTAGTCCCGGGTGAATTTCGTAAGGACGCGATCCTGATTCCGCAACGGGCTGTAAAAGAACTACTGGATGAAACTTTCGTTACCATCGTAACTGCGGACAACAGGGCGGAAACCCGCAAAGTCAAAGTAGCCGAAAAGGTAGGCAATATGTGGGTGGTAGCCGAAGGGCTTACGGCAGGCGACTGCGTCGTTGTTGAAGGCATTGATAAGGTGAAAAAAGATACAGCACTGCAGGTTACTATGCTAACACCGGAAGATTTGCAGATTCCGGCTAAGAATTAGGGGGATTATCTATGGCCAACTTCTTTATTAATCGCCCCGTATTTGCGATCGTACTGTCAATTATCATTACCATAATCGGCGGCATCGCCGCCTTTAGTCTGCCGGTGGCCCAGTATCCCCAGATTTCCCCGCCAACGGTATCGGTGAGTGCCAATTACTGGGGAGCAAACGCGGATGTCGTCAATCAGACGGTAGCCCAGGTGATCGAACAGCAGGTCAACGGTGCGGCAGGAATGGTTTCCATGTCTTCCACAAGTTCGGATGCCGGTACTTATTCGCTCAATGTCCAGTTTGAATCCGGGAAAGACGCTGATAATGCCGCTGTTCAGACGCAAAACCGGGTAGCGGAGGCGACCGCCGGCTTGCCCGGATCTGTTCAGGCTAGCGGTGTCACGACCCGGAAGTCCTCCATGGATATGTCATTGGTTTTCAGCCTTTGGGCGGACAACGGTACGTACAGTCCGAATTTTTTAAAGAACTATGGCAGTATCTATTTGGTGGACGATATCAAACGGGTCAAAGGAGTCGGCGAAGTATCGGAGTTTGGCTCGGACTACAGTATGAGGGTATGGCTGCAGCCGGAAAAAATGGCCCGGCTCGGGATTTCAGCAAGCGATGTAATCTCGGCGATTGAAAAACAAAATGTGCAAGCGCCGGCCGGCGCTCTCGGCAAGATGCCTGTCGCCGCCGAGCAGGAATTCCAGTACACAGCCAGGGTCAAAGGCCGTCTTACAGACGTAAAGGATTTTGAAGACATTATCATCACGGCCAAATCAGACGGCTCTTCCATTCTGTTAAAAGATGTGGCCAGGCTGGAATTCGGTAGTAGAAGTTATACCTATGAAAGTTTGGCCAACGGCCATCCTGCCGCCATGCTATCTGTAAAATTGACCAGTGACGCCAATGCCTTGGAGACGATAAGTAACGTCAAAAAGGTTATCGAAGAGGCGTCAAAAAGCTTTCCGGAAGGTATGCATTATCAAATTGTCGTCGACACGACCAAATTTGTCCGCGAGTCGATGACTGAGGTGGTGAAAACCTTTGCCGAGGCTTTGCTGCTGGTAGTGATTGTCGTGTTTATATTCTTACAGAGCTGGCGGGCTACGCTAATTCCCGTAATGGCCATACCGATATCACTGATCGGTACGTTTGGGGCCTTTGTCGTCCTGGGCTTTACCATCAATACCTTGACGTTGTTCGCCATGGTACTGGCTATAGGCCTGGTTGTCGATGACGCGATTGTTGTTATTGAGGCAGTTGAACACCATATGCGGTACTCAGGGCTTACGCCGCAGGAAGCGACGCGGCGGGCGATGAGCGAAGTTTCGGGACCGGTTGTGGCTATTGCTTTTGTTTTGGCTGCCGTATTTATTCCGGTTGCCTTCTTTGGTGGCATGATGGGGGTGCTGTATAAGCAATTCGCCCTGACAATCGCCGTCTCCATGGCTTTGTCGGCGGTGGTGGCTCTGTCCTTGACGCCGGCGCTATGCACACTAATCCTGAAACCGCATAATCCTAATACGCATAACGGGGCTCTCGGCCGTTTTTTTGCCTCGTTCAACGCCTGGTTCGAACACCAAACCGAAGGATATGGCAGCCAGTTAAAAAGAATTATCGGCAGATCCCGTTTGTGCCTGACGCTGCTGGCTGTTGTCGTGATTTTGCTGGGCGGATTGTATTATCGCCTGCCTTCTTCTTTTGTGCCTCAGGAAGATCAGGGCTATTATATGGCTACGATTTCCCTGCCTGACGCGGCCAGTCTGAATCGTACCAGCAAGACAATACAGAACTTTTCAGAAACGTTAAAAACCCAACCAGGGATTGCTGATGTTTTGGCAATAACAGGAATGGATTTTGTGGGGGGCGGCGCCAAGTCAAATGCAGGATCGATATTTATCAGTCTGACCCCTTGGTCGGAACGTAACCGGACGGACCTGCAGATCAATGCGAGAGTAGGGCAGACGTTTGCTCTTGGCTCAAAGATGCCGGAAGGAACGCTTGTGGCCTTCAACCCTCCGGCACTGCCTGGATTGGGTATGGTAGGCGGATTTACCATGATGCTGCAGAACCGCGGCGGCGACTCTCTGGAGAAGATGGATGACATCTCGCAAAAGTTCATTGCCGCGGCCCAAAAGCGTCCGGAAATCGGGTCAATTACCTCTAATTTCAAGTCGAACACTCCAGGCTATGAATTTGAAGTCGATCGGCAAAAGGCCGAAAAAATGGGCGTGTCGGCCAATGATGTGTTTACGGCTTTACAAGTGTTTCTCGGTGGTACAGAGGTCAATGATTTTAATAAATTTGGCCGCAACTACAAGGTAGTTGTTCAGGCGGAAACGCCATTTCGCAGTGATGTCGACGCGATGAGACATCTATATGTAAAAAACTCCAATAACACTATGGTGCCTCTGAATACGCTGATAAAGCCCAAAAAAATAAGCGCTCCTTCCACCATTACCCGGTTTAATGGCCTCCAGGCCGTCCAATTGAGTGGCAGCCCGGCGTCAGGCTACAGCTCAGGCCAGGCCATAGCAGCGCTGGAGGAAGTGGCAGCGCAAGTACTGCCCAGTGGCTACGGTTATGAATGGTCCGGCCAAAGCCGGGAGGAGAAGGAATCAGGTAACCGAGCGCCGCTTATTTTTGGGTTGGCCATCTTGTTTGTATTTTTGTGTCTGGCCGCATTATATGAAAGCTGGAGCGTGCCGTTCGCGGTATTGCTTAGCGTTCCGCTGGGACTGTTTGGTGCTTTTCTGTTTCAGTATGTGCGTAATCTGGAGAACAGCGTCTATATGCAAATCGGTCTGGTCATGTTAATCGGCCTGGCGGCGAAAAACGCCATCCTTATTGTTGAGTTCGCCAAAGTCAGGGTGGACAAAGGCATGGAACCGGTCCAGGCGGCCATTGAAGCGGCCAAGATTCGTTTGCGGCCGATTATCATGACCTCCCTGGCATTTATTATCGGCTGCGTGCCGCTGATGCTGGCCAGCGGCGCCGGGGCAGGTGCCCGGAATGCAATGGGAACAGCGGTTGTAGGCGGCATGTTGATAGCAACTGCCATGGGAATATTTCTGGTACCCGTTTTCTTTGTGGTCGTTGAAAAGGTAACAGAGAAGTTTACCATGTTGCGCAATAAGGGAACTCACCGAACCGATCCGATTTCAAACGCATAACAAAATAATTTGACAAAGATGGACCATCTCATATCCAGCCAATATATGGATATTGCTTTCTGTAATTGGGAACAAATATATGATGAAAATTGCTTTCAATAAGATTAAAAAGAAAGGTGGTATGTTTTATGGGTATTCTGGAAGGTAGAACAGCGCTAGTGGTCGGAGCCAGTTCGGGCGTGGGTTATGGTTGCGCGTTGCGCTTTGCTGAGGAGGGGGCCAATGTATTAGCTTGCGCCAGGCGGCTGGATAGGTTAGAGAAGCTGGCTAAGGAAGCAGTCGGCATGGCTGGCAAAATCGTACCAATGGCCTGCGATATCGCGAAGGAGGAAGACCTGGAAAAGGTGGTGGAAAAGACCATCGCGGAATTTGGCAAGCTGGAGATTTTGGCCTGTATTGCCCAGGGGGGACTTGATCATCAAACAAATCTCCTAGATGCCAAGCCTGAACTGGTTCTCGAAAGCTATATTACAGGCCCCCTCTATACGATGCTTTTAATGCAAAAATGCTTTCCCTATATGAAGGAGCAGCATTATGGGCGTATTATCACTTGTGCCTCCGGTTCCGCGGTTTCAGGTACGCCAGGTTTTGCCGGTTATGCTATGGCTAAGGGCGCAATAATGTCACTGACCCGTTTTGCCGCCAAAGAATGGGGACAATTCGGTATCACTACCAATTGCTTTTTGCCAGTAATCAAGGCGGATGCCTTTAATACTAGCCCCCAGGGACAGGCGGCTGCAGAGCAGGTCGTTAAGGTAAGCCCGGTGGGTTACTTCGGAGACGCCTATAAAGATTGCAGCCCTATAGTCGCTTTTATGGCCAGTGAGGGCTCCCATTATATGAATGGGCAGATGATCGGCATCTGTGGTGGCATACAGATTCTTGCTTAACAAGAATACCGGGTAGCAAACCAGCTAAAGAATGCATAGTTCATTGGGTGGTATTTCGCCGCTATTGCATGAAATCAGAGAGCCAGCTATTTAGTCTGTTTGCGTAATCTAATAGGGTGAGTGACGCAGACTTAAAGAAAAAGGTAAACAAGGAGATCCTAATGATGGAAATTTATAAAACAAGGCGACTTACTTTATTGGTGTTGGTACTGATTATCAGTGGTATGGTTCTGGGAGGATGTGGGAAATACATCTCCAAAGCGGATAGCTTCACTTGGGAAGAACTCAACAAAGACCCGCTATTTGCCCAACCGTATATTGATGTGGATGAATGGCGGGATTCCCCGGTAAGGCACCGTTATGTACACGGTGGTTTCAAAGATACTGATACTCGTTTTTCGTTTTATTTTCCTGAGAAGGAGCATTATCAGGGACGGTTTTATCAATACATCACCCCCGCACCTGATAATGAAAATTTAGCGCAAGGGGGGGCTACAGGAGAAGAGGATAAAATCAGTTTTTCACTCGCCAGTGGAGCCTACTTTATAGAAACTAACGGCGGCGGAAATTCTGGCTCCAGCGATGCCACAATTGGCGCTTACCGGGCCAATGCAGCCTCTGCGCAGTATTCAAGGATAGTCGCGATGAAAATATTTGGCGGGAAACGTCCCTTTGGCTATGCATTTGGCGGCAGTGGTGGCGCTTACCGGACCATTGGGGGGATGGAAAGTACCGAAGGCGTATGGGATGGAGTCGTTCCCTATGTAGTGGGTTCACCAATGGCCATTCCGAACATGTTTACCGTTCGTATGAACGCGATGCGGATACTCAATGATAAGTTCCCTCAGATTATCGATGCCCTGGAACCTGGTGGCAGCGGGGATATGTATGCCGGACTCAATGCGGAAGAAAAAGCGGCATTAGAGGAGGTTACCAGAATGGGATTTCCGCCCCGTTCCTGGTATGCGTACAAAACGATGGGGATTCACGGTTTTATAGCCGTTTATCAGGGCATGGTTATGGCAGACAACAGTTATTTTACCCAGGACTTCTGGAATGTTCCGGGGTATTTGGGCGCGGATCATCCGGAATCCTTTGTAAAGGCACGCATTCAGAAAGTGAGTAAAATAAAAAGAGCGCTTTCGATGGATCAGGCAGTGGCAATGGGCATAACAGAGCCTATGGCCGAAAATGAACGAGGTACAGCAGATATGGCATGGAAAGGAGCAGGTGGAACCGCAGGAGACATGCCTGTAGCTTTCCAGTTAGAAGATGGGTTGCCCGATGTTGGTTTCTTGGGAGGCGATTTGCAAATCAAAAGTGGTGAAGCTGCGGGTGAATCATTACAGCTAAAAGCCATTGCTGGAGATAACGTAATTCTTGGCCCGGTCAACCCGCAAGTGCTTGTCAAGATCAAACCGGGTGACGAAGTACAGGTTGATAACTCCAATTTTCTGGCCGCGCAAACCTATCATCGTCATCAGGTTCCCGGCAAAGAGTATAAGGCGTGGGATCAATTTAGAGATGCGGCGGGGAATCCTATCTATCCGCAGCGGCCAATGCTGATAGCGCCGAACTTTACCAAATCAGCTGCAGGTGTTCTGCCCACTGGCAAATTCAAAGGAAAGATGATTGTCTTGTCCTCCCTTTGGGATCGTGAAGCCGTTCCCTGGAACGCCGATTGGTACCGTGCCCGGGTTCAGGAAAACCTTGGCGATCAAACAAACGAGCATTTTCGTCTTTGGTACACTGATCATGCGACACATAACGACATGACGCAACAGGACGATCCCACCCACGCTGTCAGTTATCTCGGAGTGTTGCAGCAGGCCTTGCGCGATCTGAGTGCCTGGGTGGAGAAAGGGATTGCACCTCCCGCTACGACGAATTACAACCTGGTGGACGGACAGGTTGTGGTACCAGCAACTGCGAATGAGCGTAAGGGTATTCAGCCGGTGGTAGAGCTTAACGCCAATGGGGGCAAACGTGCAGATATTCCGGCAGGCCAAGCCGTTACGTTTGCTGCGACTGTAGAGGTGCCTCAAGGCTCTGGGCAAATAGTAAGCGCAGAATGGGATTTTGACGGCTCGGGAAATTTCTCCGATAAAGTAAATTTAGATGCATTAAAGTCGGACAGCTCCGGAATAGTAACCATCCAGGCAACACATAACTATACAAAACCGGGGACGTATTTCGTAACACTTCGTGTTGCTTCCCAAAGAGATGGTGATACCCAAACACCTTTTGCAAGAATCCAAAACCTGGACCGGGTACGCGTGGTTGTTAAATAGTGTGTAGTAGGCGTCGCCGAACCGGCCTGATTTTGGTAAAATAACTAAAGTATTTTACCAAGTTGGATTTCTTACGATCCTATCAGACAGGCGGCGGTGGCATGATTAGAAGCACTCTCACCAGTAATGGTGAGAGTGCTTTAATATTGTTGACTGCCGTTATCAGTTTGTCTTAGCTTTTAATATAAAACCGGAGTTACATACAATTATTTTGTACGAAGAAGAATTCCATGATAAGTTTAGCAACAAACCATACCGCCATCTACCGCTATCATTGCACCATTAATTTGTTTGGAATCATCGCGTCATAAGAATAAGCAGGTTTTGGCAATATGCTTTTTATTCTCCTCCATGATTTCCGGTCCGGGATTTGGTTATCCTGCACTAATTACTGAAAAAGGCCATGCAAGCTGCTCGGAAAAATTATACAGTTAAGTTTCGGATTCATGCTAATCCGTTTTGGGAAGGATATAAAAATGACATCTATACTTAAGAATCATTGATTAAAGTGTGGAGGGACTGTGAAACTGACATGAGTCAACCTAATCAACAGGTGAAGACAGGTATACTACTTTTCATTTTAATTCTAGGAGCGTTTTATCGCTTCTAAATCAGACGATATTAAATGTTGCTTTACCCGATTTAACGGTAGTGTAAAATAGATTGTGCTTTTGCCAATAGTCGAACAAGGCTATACAATAAAAGCAAGGGGGCAAAAGCATGGCCATCGTGGTCTCAGCCCTGTCAAGTAGATACTGACATAGCCTCCTTGTATTGAACTGGGGAAAAATAGTTTAACCTTTTTTGAAAACGCTCATGGTTATAAAACTCAATGTAATCATCAATTGCTTGATATAACTCTTCAAGGGTCATATATTTATTTATATATAACATCTCTGTTTTGAGATGCGAAAAGAATGACTCTATGCAGGCGTTATCAAGGCAGTTTCCTTTGCGAGAGTGGCTGCCTAATAGGCCAAGCGCCGCCATGTGTGTATGGCAGCTTGAACTCTTACCGATGAGCGAGAGCAATGAGCCAAGCATTGTGCCGGTCACATTGCCCGAGTCTCTGCTTAAAACAGATCCGACTGCTCCGGCTATTGCTAGATCGCCTGTACCCCTCACTTTCGCATAGGCTTGGCCACTTTAGAACTTCGTAATGCGCATCGCCAGAACTCATTACCCATGTGAAAAATGTCTACCACCTGGTTGACGCTGAACGCTCCTGCGAAACCTGCGGCGCGGACCAGTAGCTGTCTGTGAAGAATTTGTCCGTTCCGAACTGGAATTTATTCCGGATCAGGTTCGAGTTATCGGCTATTATCGTGAAACCTTAGAATACCGGAACTGCCGAAAAAACGACCGACCCTATATGAATAAAGCAGAGTTGCCTGATCCGGTGATTTTGCACTCGTTAGCATCACCTCACCACTTGTTTAGATCATGCACCAGAAGTTCGTGAATGCTATTCCCTTCTATCGCCAGGAAGCAGAATGGCAGATGCTTGGCGTTACCTTGAGCCGGGCTACCATGTCGAAGGACCCATCCCATTCGGCTTTTTGAATATCAACCGAGGCGCGGAGGCAGTTATCCGAAGAAATTCCTGAAAGGATTTCAAGGATATTTACATACCGATGTGTATCGAGGCTATGACAAGGTCGAGAAGATAGTCCGCTGCTACTGCTGGGCCCGCGTGCGAAGAAGTTTATTGATGTGCTGCCGAAAGATGCGAAATGGCCGGAAGCAACGGTAGCTGCACAAGGCATACAATTTTGCAACGAGCTATTTGCTATGGAAAAGGCTCTAGCCTCTAATCTCGGCAAAAGAACGGTATCAGGAGCGTCTAGCAAAGCAACTACCTGCGTTAGAGGCGTTTTGGTCGTGGGCAGATTTTGCCCTACACACCCTGTCGCCCAAATGCAAAGCCAATGGAGCCGTACAATATGCAGGAATCCACAAAGTGGGTCTGATGAATTACCCGAAAGATAGGAACTGTTCGATTTCAAGCAATCTGGCAAAAACAGTATTCGACTATTTGCGATTGGAAGAAAAAACTGGTTGCTCAGCGGCTGTAATCTACAGTTTGATCGAGACGGCTAAAGCCAATGGATTAAACCCGCACCCGTTATTTAGAGTATATTTTGGGAGATTTACCAGGCGTGCCACTTCGGCAGTACCCCGATTCTGGATGACTACCTTCCATGGAATCCAGACATTCAGAAGAAGTAGTCTTCGAACAAAACCGGCAAATGAGAAGCCAGCTTTGTTTTTGTCTAGATACTTTCTTGTTATGCGCTTACGACATATTGTAATTGTATAAGAATATAATATCACGGATATCGAATCGAGCTTCAGTGATCTAAGCTTAGCTTGATTATAACTGGCGAGATTGGTGGGATTTTTAATACAAGCATTGTACATCTCGCTAGTTTAGGCCATTAGATTGGTGCTCCTGAAGGTATTAAATTTCACGACTGGCGATATACTCACGTAACGTTGTTGTTATCAAAAGGAATTTCTGTTAAAGTGATGTCTGCACGATAAGACATAGTACTGTGGAAATGATGCAAGATACGTGGCAGAGTCAAGATTTTTACTGGCGATTTTCCGCTCCCAGGAGGTGAGAATGGGACTCGCCAGGCGTCGCCGGGGTCCCTACGGCCCTCATGACAGCCAGGTTGGGGGCCAAACTTGAGCAGAATGAAGGACTACATGTAAATTTTATCGAACCACTGTATTGTGAAAGGAACGTACGATAGGTGAGAGGAGGGCGGTTAGCCACGATCCTCCTACTTGATTGGGCGAATAGATCCTATCCAAGTTCAAAAGCACCGGTATAAAGCTGGTAGTATGTACCTTTTTGAGCGATTAGCTGATCGTGGCTACCTCTTTCAATAATGGTCCCATGTTCCAGCACCATGATCACGTCGGCGTTCTGCACGGTGGAAAGCCGGTGAGCAATAACGAATACAGTTCTGCCTTTCATCAGCGCATCCATCCCCTTTTGGACAATGGATTCCGTTCTGGTATCAATAGACGACGTGGCCTCATCCAGAATCATGACAGGCGGATCTGCCACAGCTGCACGGGCGATTGAGATTAGCTGCCCCTGTCCTTGTGAGAGGCCGTTTCCGTTACCCGCCAGCACGGTTTGATATCCTTGCGGCAGCATACGAATAAAACTGTCTGCGTTGGCGAGCTTTGCGGCCGCAATACACTCTTCATCGGTTGCGTCCAGCTTGCCGTAGCGGATATTGTCCATGACCGTTCCGGTGAACAGATTCACATCCTGCAGGACGATACCGAGGGAGCGACGGAGGTCTGCTTTTTTGATTTTATTGATATTGATGCCGTCATACCGAATTTTCCCGTCAGCAATATCATAAAAGCGATTGATCAGGTTGGTAATCGTTGTTTTTCCTGCGCCAGTGGCTCCAACAAAAGCTACTTTTTGCCCTGGCTCCGCATAAAGCGTAATATTATGCAGCACGATTTTATTTTCTTCATAGCCAAAGTCCACATCATAAAAACGGATTTCCCCACGGAGCGGCGTGTAGGTTACTGTTCCGTCACTGTGCGGATGCCTCCATGCCCATGAATCTGTCCGTTCGGCGTACTCTTTGCTTTCGCCGTTTTCTATTTTTATATTCACGAGCGTAACATATCCATCATCGTGTTCGCACTCCTCATCCAACAGGTCAAAAATCCTCGACGCGCCGGCAAGGGCCATAATGACCATATTAAACTGCATGGAAATCTGGCCAACCGGATTAATGAAACTGCGAGATAAGGTCAGGAAGGACACAATCGTGCCGATTGTCAGGACATTGACCCCGGTAAGGCTCAGATTGGGGAGATCTGCAATGCCTGCCGCGCCTCCGATGATCGCAAGGAGCACATAGAGCATGTAACCCAGGTTGCCAACTACTGGCATGGTAATGTTTCCGTATTTGTTTGCTTCGGTGGCGCTGTAACAAAGCTTCTCATTCTTTTGATCAAATTCCTTTTTGACATTTTCCTCATGACAAAAGACCTTTACGACCTTCTGGCCATTAATGATTTCCTCAATGTAACCGTTTACGTCGCCAAGGGCTGCCTGTTGTTTGATGAAGAACGTACTACTTCGTTCCACCAGCGCCTTAATAACTTTTAATAGCGCAAAGGTAAATGCGGCAACGAACAGCGTCAGGCCCACGCTGAGATACAGCATGGAGACCAATACTGCTATTACGGTGACCAGAGAGGAGAACATCTGCGGTAGGCTTTGGGAAATAGCCTGGCGAAGAGTATCGGCATCATTGGTGTAGCGGCTCATCACATCACCGTGGGTATGGGTATCAAAATAGCGAATTGGTAAGGACTGCATATGCTTAAACATAGTGTCCCGAATTTTTTTCAGCGTACCCTGTTCAATGATTACCATGGAACGGTTGTAAAACAGTGTGGAGAGAACTCCGATCAGATAGATGGAGCCGATCAGTAAGACGGCGCGAAGCAGTTCAGTATACACGGGATGTTCCTGTCCCTGCAGCGGGATAATATAATCATCGATCAGGGCTTTGAGAAACAGCGAGGATGCTGCACTGGTAGCCGCGCTCAATAGAATGCACACGATCACAAAAAACAATTGGATTTTATATTCGGCCATGTAAGCGAGCAGCCTTTTGATCGTTCCCGGCTTGAACCGGCGTATGGGCGGTTCTCCGGTCATTGCCGGACCGTTTTTTACTGCTTCTTTATTCATGGCGCACGCCTCCCCAGCTTTGAGATTCATAAACCTCACGATAAATGGCGCTGCGTTCCAGCAGCTCTTCGTGAGTACCCACCGCATTCACCCGGCCATTGTCCAGCACAATGATTTTGTCGGCATCTTTAATGGAAGACACGCGCTGTGCGATGATGATTTTCGTGATGTTGGGGATGTCCTGACGGAATGCCTGACGGATCAGGCTGTCGGTCTTGGTGTCCACCGCACTGGTAGAATCGTCGAGGATTAGTATTTGGGGCTTTTTTAACAGCGCCCGGGCAATACACAGTCGCTGCCGCTGTCCGCCGGAGACATTGGCGCCACCTTGCTCAATGTAAGTGTCGTATTGCTCCGGGAACTCGCGGATAAAGCCGTCGGCCTGAGCCAGACGGCAGGCATGGATGAGTTCCTCATCCGTAGCATTTTCATTGCCCCAGCGAAGATTTTCCTTGATCGTTCCAGAAAAGAGTACGTTCTTTTGCAGCACCATAGCGACCTGATTGCGGAGGGATTCCAGATCGTAGTTCCGTACGTCAACACCGCCGACAGTCACTTTTCCGTTTATAACGTCGTAAAGACGGGGGATTAGCTGTACAAGACTTGTCTTTGAGGAGCCGGTTCCGCCAATAATCCCGACCGTTTCTCCTGTTGCAATGGACAGATTGATTCTATTTAGAACAAGCTTATCGGTGTTCCCGGGATAAGAAAATGAGACGTTTTCAAAGCTGATCGCCCCATCTTTTACAATACATACCGGATAATTTCCGCTTTTCAGGTCGCTTTTCTCATCTAAAATTTTCACAATGCGCTCTGCTGACGTGTGAGAGATAATAATCATGACGAATATCATGGAGAGCATCATCAGACTCATCAGGATTTGCATGGCATAAGTAATCAAACTGGTCAATTCGCCTGTTGTAAGCCCAAGCGCGGTATTGTTGCCGCTGGCGACAATGGCTTTTGCACCGAACCATGACAGCATAATCATACTAGCATAAAGGCAGAATTGCATCAGCGGCATGTTAAATGCTAACCGTTTCTCCGCCTTGGTAAAATCCTGAAAAATCGACAGTGAAATTCCTTCAAACTTCTTTTCTTCGAAATCCTGGCGAATATAGGATTTGACGACCCGGATGCCGTGTAAATTTTCCTGAACAACATTGTTTAGTTTGTCGTAGGTATTGAATACGCGCACAAAAATGGGATGTACGTGTGACATAATCAGCCACAGGCCAAGGCCAAGGATCGGAATTACCGCAAGAAAAGTCAGAGATAAATAGGCATTGATTCGGAACGAGAAAATCAGGGAAAACACAATTACCATTGGCGCGCGCACACCGAGCCGTATCAGCATCTGAAATGCGTTCTGTACGTTTGTAATGTCGGTAGTCAATCTTGTAATAATGCTTGCCGTTGAAAATTTGTCGATATTGGAAAATGAAAATTTCTGTACATTATAGAACATATCATGGCGCAGATTCTTAGCAAATCCGGAAGCGGCGATTGCCGCACTTCGACCCGCTAGAATACCGGTCAGCAGAGAGAGCAACGCGAAAACGGTCAGCGCAAGTCCTATCCACAAGACATAGGACATATCTTTCTGATTGATACCATTATCGATTAGAAGCGCCATTAAGGTTGGAATGGCAATTTCAAGAATGGACTCAAAAGTTACATAGACCGGTGCTAAAATTGTATTTCTTTTATATTCCCGAACACTGGATAAAAGTTTTCTAATCATAACTCTCCTCAATCAATTTACTATCGTAAGAAGAAACTTCAAATAACGTGGAGTAGGGCTCAAAGCTCCAACCCTATTCTTTTTTTTCAGTTCCGCTTCATCAATAATGTTGCATATTTAGCAGGTTGTTATACAAACCATTCTGGCCGCACTGGCGAAAGTATAGCGGCGAACAATGTGGCGGTAGGATTTTTCTATATAAGTTAATAGTTTAACAATAAACTGAAGAAGGGTGTTTCTGGAAATACTGTAAAAAAGTACCTTGAAAGAGAGGTTATGCACAAAAGTCGAAGCTGTAAAAGCTAGTTTCTACGACCAACGAGTCGTCGAGCAAGCCATGCGCTGCTCTGACGAAATTGACATTACCACGCCTCGCTGGTACGAAACCCGCTTGATCTCCGCTATTTTCAGCAACATCCAAAGTCTAAAGCCCGGTGAACACCGCGAGCGGTTTGACCGGGGAGCAAAGGAGACTGAAGCAGCAGCCCAACATATTTTACAGGCCGAAGAAGGACGCTTAAAATCGCAGATGATTTCCCGACTAATTAAAGTCTATCGCAATTTAGGTGGACTCAGAGAACATCACAAATTCCTGCTGATTAGTGCCATTGGGGAGTGTAAGCAAGCCATTTTGGGGGAAGTCCAAAACTGGTGGCGGCAGGGATATTGGAGCAGGTACAAGACTGCTATTATCTGACATTGGACGAATTATACCAGCTTCTGCAGGACAATTCAGCTAAGCCTGTTCAGGAAATCATTGCGGGGCGTAAGGCTGAGTACCAACGATATCAATTCAGTAATTGAGTCATGCAGATTTATATGGCTCAATTAGATAAATAATATCCATTTGAGGCTGTTGATTAAATGTAAAAACAAGTTTTTGATTTTAGTGAAATCGATATAAGTAATATGAATTCGTAGAAGTAGTATAGCTAATTAGAGGATATTATGGATGTAGTCCTCTTACTTTATGAAAATGGAATAGTACCAATAACGAAGAACAAGATGAAGTACGTCGCAGAATATTGCGATCAACGGAGGGAAATAGCGGGATGGTCCAAGCCAGAACGTGATGTTATGCTAAAACAGCTGAAAGAAAAAGAAGGATTAGCCATTCGACAGATTGAGCGCGCTACTGGAATTTTTCGTGGTGTGATAGCAAGAAGTTGACGGAAAAGGAACGCCGGGTTGTCAAAATTTTCGAAGCCTAATAGGATTCTAGTAGAGATGAAGTTCTTGTTTAGTTGGCTCAAACGGAAACAAGTTACTCAGAAAATCGATCAAGCGTTTGTACACATTGCAATGGTAAGGGATAGATCATTGACAAAGGGATAACGCGAGATTGCAGAGACTGTTGTGCATCCGGTTTCGTACAAGTACACGAGATTGCCCGGATTATTCTGGTAAAGGACGGAAAATGCTTGGCTTTATTACTTGTAGTCAATGTAGAGGAACTGGAAAAATGGAAGAAAAAATAGTGTGCCCAAAATGTAAAGGACTGAAAAAAATCACTTCGCCAGATAGAACGAGGAAGTGGTACTCTTGTAAAAAGAAAGGAGTAGCGGGCGTGGCCGGCTGTGCCGAAGATTAAGTTGGTTGCATTAGTAGTTTTTGTCTGTATTGTTGGGGTATTCCTTTTCATTAAGTTTATAAAACCAGGCCGCGTTGTGAGGGGAGCCGCTTCAATTAAACAGAACAGTTCCGACCTAGCCACCGAGGAATCAGATGGTGCAGACGACGGGATGAGTTACAGAATTGCGCCGTGATAAAAAAACAATCAAAGCACAAGAGAAAGGAATACCGATGAACTATTATAAACGAATAGTCTTACTGGTTTTCTTCATAATCGGTGTATCGGGAGCGGTTATCTATTTAACTGGGGATATCAGTATATTTGGCCATTTAAGTGCTTTTCGCCCATGGTCAATGATGCTGGCCTTTATTTTTTTAAGCTTAGGCATGTATTTTGACAGCACTCGTTTAATCACTCTGGCAAAAATGGCAGGAAAGGAGATCAGCCTGTTTCAGTCATTGCAAGTGATATTGAGCAACTATTTTCTCGCCATGTTAACGCCGGGAGCGACTGGCGGACCGGTCGCTCAGGTTCTTTTCCTCCGCAAACTGGGCATGCCGACAGGTCGAGCGACAGTATTAGTTCTCGTCCGGACGATTTTATCTATTCTGTTTTTAATCATCTGCCTCCCCGTGGTATTTTATTTGGATGAAATCCTAATACCCTGGGTGCAGCCGGAATTTGTAGGTATAGTAGTGGTTGCGTTGATGGGAATTATGGTAGGCAGTGCATGGGGCGTGCGCACCAGAACGATGGCGCGTGCCGTTTTATGGATAGCAAAGCGGGCATCAAAGCCGCTGCGTAGTCGTATATGGCGGCTGTATCGTGATATCCAAGCTTCAATCGGTTTGCTTTTGTCTTCGCCACGTGGTATGGCACGAGTGTTTATTGACACCGGCTTAAGCCTATTATCTTTGTATGCAATCGTTCCCGCGCTTTTTCTCGGCTTGGGTATTGCAGTAGACTGGCCAATCATTATAAGCCGAATGATTATCTTAAATTTATTGCTTTATTTTGCTCCGACCCCAGGTGGGACTGGCATTGCGGAAGGTGGCTTTGTTTACCTATTTGGCAATTTTGTACCGGCTGGTACGGTTGGCCTCTTAGCTGTTGTCTGGAGAATTCTTGCTGAATATTTACCTTTTGGTGCAGGTATGTATTTTACATTTAAAATGTTTGGGAGTAAGCTTCTTATGGCCCCCAAAACGCTTCGATAGCGGCAGCACGGAGCTGCATGGCTCGATTGGGAAGAGTTACCGCTATCCTCAGCCTGAGGAAAGCGCAGGCAGTTCAGTCACCAAAGGGGGGACGACAACGAAGTATTCGCTGGTCAAGCCGGAAGAAGTGCTCAACCGCGAAATGGGACTGACCTACCCGGCTCCGGCCAGGCTGAACGTGGATGTAACAAGAAGATTGAGAACATGATTCAGGGTGCAAACTACGGGTCTAAGCCCGTACCCTATAATCTGCCGGAGGTGACGATGAAGGGGTTTGAGGCCGGGGTCAGTAAGTCGCTGGGTGACCGGGTTAAGGCATCTTTCCAATTTACCTACACCCAGGACGTCAATCCCGAGTTGGGCCGGCAGGTCAACGAGGTGCCGGAGCGGAAGTATTCTGTTGGACTGAACTATGCAGGCGGACATGGTTTGAACGCCAATTTGTCGCTCAATTATATAGACAGCCGGTTCATTCAGTTTTCCGACGGCACCGGCAGTTCTGGCGAGCTTGATCCTCCCAGTTGCATAATTACTCTTCTGTTACCCTGCCGGCGTATTCTGCCGTCGACTTTAAAGTGAGCAAAGCATTGAGTATTATATAAAAATCAGCAACCTGCTGGACCTTTTGAAAGAATCCAAAATCTGGACCGGGTACGCGTGGTTGCTAAATAGTGTGTAGTAGGCGTGGCCGAACCGAACTGATTTTGGTAAAATAACTAAATTATTTTACCAAGTTGGATTTCTTACGATCCTATCAGACAGTCGGCGGTGGCATGACGAGAAGCACTCTCGCCAGTAATGGTGAGAGTGCTTCTGTATTGTTGACTTCCGTTATCAGCTTCTCGTAGCTTTTAATATAAAACCGGAGTTGCATACCATTATTATGTACGAAGAATTCCATAATAAGTTTAGCAACAAGCTATGCCGCCATCTACCGCTATCATTCACTATTAATCTGTTCGGAATCCGCGCTGCATAAGAATAAGCAGGTTTTGGCAATATGCTTTTTATTCTCCTCCATGATTTTCGGTCCGGGATTTGGTTATCCTGCACTAATTACCGCAAAGGGCCATGCAAGCTGCTCAGAAAAATTATACAGTTAAGTTTCGGATTCATGCTAATCCGTTTTGGGAAAGATATAAAAATGACATCTACTTAAGAATCATTACTTAAAGTGTGAAGGGACTGTGAAACTGACATGAGTCAACCTAATCAACAGGTGAAGACAGGTGTACTACTTTTCATTTTAATTCTAGGAGCGTTTTTATCGCTTCTAAATCAGACGATATTAAATGTTGCTTTACCTGATTTAATGAAGCAATTTGAGATTTCTGCAACAAATGTCCAATGGCTGTCAACCGGCTTTATGCTGGTAAACGGTATTATAGTTCCGGCCACGGCCTATTTTATGAAACGCTTTACGACTCGGCAGCTATTTATCAGTTCAATGGTTTTATTGTTAGTAGGAACTTTCATTAACGCCATTGCACCAAACTTTGCTTTTTTATTAACAGGTCGACTGATTCAAGCTGCAGGTACCGGTATCATTATGCCTCTATTAATGGTAGTCATACTTGCGATATTTCCTGAGGACGGCCGCGGAACTGCAATGGGAATGATTGGACTTGTCATGATAGTAGCTCCGGCGATTGCCCCAACCTTAGCTGGATTCATTATCGAACATTTTTCATGGCGATGGCTATTTATCGGCATGCTTCCACTTGTCGTAATCATCATTGGTTTATCAGCCAGATATCTGGTTAATGTATCAGAACCATCTAAGCCCAGATTAGATATCAAAAGTATTATTCTTTCAACAGTTGGGTTTGGTGGGATTCTTTATGGATTTGGCAGCGCGGGCGACAAAGGATGGGGCAGTACGGTAGTACTGAGTTGCTTACTCGTTGGTACGATTTGCCTTGTACTTTTTATTTGGCGTCAACTTACTTCGACGAATCCTTTGATGAATCTGGAAGTCTTCAAAAGTCGAATGTTCACTATGACCACAATTATTCTTGTTTTAAGTACGATCGTTATGTATGCAGATATCATTTTAATGCCGATTTACTTACAGGAAACTATGAGCTATACAGTACTTCAGACAGGATTATTACTTTTACCAGGTGCATTGATAAGTGCTTTGATGTCACCTATAGCGGGTCGTTTATTTGATAAATTCGGAGCAAAACCGCTAGCGCTTGCAGGTTTATTCTTTACTATCATCGCGATAGGGGGAGTAACCAATTTAAGTGAAACGACTAGTTATGATTATTTAATGATAAGGACCATCGTATTGCGTATCGGTATGTCTCTCATTATCATGCCTGTTAATACCGGCGGACTGAACGCGCTTTCCCGGCACCTAAATGCTGACGGCACAGCAGCTAGCAACACGGTTCGGCAAGTCGCAGGTTCGATCGGAACTGCACTTCCTGTAACAATTATGACAATCAGAACACAAGATCATAGCGATGAATTACTTCAATTTGGCGATATTTTGTCCCCAGACGAAATTAGTAGACAAGCCTCTATACTAGGTATAAATGATGCTTACATTTTTATTGTGTTTAAGTTATTGCAGCACTTCTTACAACTATCTTAGTGTCAAATAAAAAGGCATAAGATAAAAATCACGGATAAATTTGGGCCATCATTACTAGCTGGTTTGGTTTCTGCTTTGAAATTACGCAAAAAATATTACAAAGGACGATATATTATGTGTAAAATAATGATTTCTGTTGGCGAAGCATCTGTGTGATCTTCATGGAGCTGCTCTAACAAAAGCCATAAAAAAGAGTTGCCCAAGTGTAACAATTTTTGGTATGGGTGGTAGTAAAATGAAAGAAGCCGGGGTAGAGATCGTTCATGACATAAATAAGCTAACAGCAATGGGAATAGTAGAGGTTAAAAGAAGCAGCTGTACTGACTTACATATCAGACACCCATTCTCAAAGGGGGATTTGTAAAAAACATGCACATAAAATCAACATCGTCAACTATACGGCTGGTTTCAAAGTATTATGGTCATTAGAGTTGAAATCTTCTGGGAAGGGAGGAGTAGCCATCATGACTAAGGATGCTAATCAACCTATTGATGTTTTAGTTGCGGCAATTCAAAAAGAGGCAGGAAAAATCTAAAAAAACGCACCCCAGTTCAATTCGAACTGGGGTTACTTCAATTTTAGATGAACATTGATTTCAGGTCGGCTTCCACGGCCGCGAGTGTTATCGATTCGCTCAACGATAACACGTTCTAAAATTGATCTTAAAGCCGTTTTCTTTTCTTCGAGGCTAAAATTATCCTTATGAAGATTGAGTTTAATTAAAGAGGCAATCTCATCCACGGAACGGGTTGGGGCAGTAGAGGTCAATTCAGATTCATAGGATTTTTTCATTTGCATAATATCGGCTAATTGTCTATGAAGATCTTTAAGTTGGGCTTCTACTTCGCTTTCAGTTAACATCTTTTGTCGAAACCAGCGCAGTAAGGTATCCTTTTGCTGTAAAAGTTCTTTCTCTGTTTTTGCAATTTGATCCAGTGCGGTTATATTCTTTTGTACATTTTCTTTTTTAGGTAAAGCCTGGATATATTCAGCAATTTGCGAAGGGCTATGGCAGAGTTCCAATAAGTAATTAAAGACATAATCATCCAAAAGCTTAGTAGGTACTCGTCTCGCTGTACATGGTTCCAGTCCAGAATACACATAAGATGAACTCCTTTGGCTTAAGCAAGCATAGTAACTAGTATATTCTTTGCATCCGGAATGGGATATTACCATAGCACGACCACATTTAGCACAAGTCACAAGTCCATTTAGAAGATAATCATGTTTTAAATTACGCTTGGCAAAATCTTTGTTTTCTTGTAGTTGCCTTTGAGCAGTTTGCCAGGTAAATTCATCAATAATTGCAGGGACCGATATGGGAATCCATTCTGATTCTGGACGAAGAGTGCGCTTTTTTTTGCTCAACCCAATTTTTTCATATCTATATTTCATTGAATAGATTACGCCTTTATAAAGGCTGTTGGTTAATATCCTATGTATGCTAGACACAATCCAGGACTTTTTAGCCCTAGGAGATAGAATTCCACGGGCATTTAGTTCTTTACATATCCGCGCTGTACCCATTTTTTTCTTAACAATAAAGTCAAAAATCATTCTTACAATTTCTGCTTCTGACTCATTTATTACATAAGTACTTTTGTCAGAATCAAAGGTATAGCCGAAAGGTTTAGCATTACTTATAACAAGTCCTTTACTTGCCTTGCCACGTTTACCACGCATAGTACGCTCTTTGATTTTTTCCTTTTCATATTCAGCTACTATGCCTTGAAACTTGTACATCAATTCTCCTTCAGATGTAGATTCGAAGTTGACAGAGGCAAATTTACGCATAGCGCCAGCTTTGCTTATTTCTTCCGATATTATAAGCAGATGTATGGTTTTTCGGGCTAACCGGTCGGGAGCGTATGCAATTACTATGTGGAAGAGCTTATCTTTCAATTTTTTCCGTAGTTTAGTCAAGGCTGGACGATCAATAAACTCCCCTGAATAACCATCATCAACAAATTCCTCTATAGTAGTTGCGCCTAATTCTAGTGCATATTTGCGACAAGCTTCTAATTGAGTATCAATGGAATAGCCTTTTTCCGCTTGTTGCTCTGTAGACACACGGACATATATTGCTGCGTTCATATATACACATCCTTAAACAGGTATTTGCTGTTTACTTGGCCTGCGCTAACTGGGTACGTTTCAGTATCCCTTCGATAAGCGGGATCATAAATTTATTACTATACGTATCCTGTAGGCTAACGTCATAGTTCAGTAAGGTTATTTTGACGACTGGAGCCAGAGTTTCTTTAGACTTACTTCTTTTTGGCATTTTCCCATCACCTCGATAAATCGTATGCGGGCAATGGTTGTCTGATTGACGGGATTGGATCGGAAAGTTAATTAAATTTTTTGTAGTCACAGTATCACGCTCACTTCGAAATGTAATTTTTGAACATGAAAAAAGGACGTAAGTGTTGTTAACAATTACATCCAAATTAGCAGGTAATATTTTGTTTGTTTACTTAAATTGTTTGTCTATTTTAATGTTTTATAATTCATACTTATATAATATGTAACTCAGATATTTAACTTTATCGAAGACTTGACCAATCTTTTTCAAGTCCGAAGAATTTTTTCTCGCGTCAAGGCTAGATGGATTTTTCTTGAATAAAGAGATACTCAGTGCTGTAGGAATTAGGCTTTATTCAAGAAGATCATTTTGATCATTATCATAGAGTGTTAGTGGTGAAAGATCATAGTTACCTAATATCTCATTGATATATAATTTATAGTTATAAAAGTCCCTCTTTGTGATTCGAAACTTTTGACCAGTAAACACATTTACAGTATTTAGTATATAGTGAATATGTGTGTTTCTTTTATCAAAATGCATATATGAAACAATTTGATATTCACCGGAAAAATATGAACCGATTTTGTGACCAATCTCCAGTAGTGTTTCGTGAGGTAATGAAATACCACTATCGAAGCTAAACATAAAATGTTTATATTGGCGCCCCTCGGTTTGATTATGAATTCTCTTAACCGCATCCATTTCTTCAAATGCAGTTTCTGGAGACACACCTAGTCCATCAGCGCATGGGGGTAAAGAATTTTTTCTCTCAGATTTGGCGTAATGAATAATACCATACAATGTGCGGGGGTTTTGGTTAATGACTTTAAAATACGACATTTTCTTTTCTCCTTTATATTGATTTTGATAAATAAAAAAGATCGGTGCTGACCGATCAAGTTTAGTTTGACATGATAAGTTTTCTTAAATGTACAATAGTTTTGCTTAATAATAGACTTGTTTCTTTAACATTAGTGTTAGGTGGACAATCTAGCAATATATTGCGAATTTCCTGTATACTATGTAAAATTTGTTTCCCTTCAGGAATTATTTTTATATTAGTATTTAGACAAGCTCTGCGAATAATCTCATTTTTGCTTACTTTATCTCTTTCTGACTGCTCAGTGATCCATGCATAGAGCTTTTCATCCATTCGAATGGAAATGTTCTTGCATTTTGTTTTACACACTTTTTTTTCAAAAATACGTTCTTTTTTTTTCATAAATATTCCTCCTGAATATTTAATTATTGTAATACAAATGGGTTACTTGCCCCCAAATTCCTTTATATTCTGTAGTTGGGGGAACATTAATTGGAATAGCATATTATATATACAAGGTAAATATATAATATTTATTATTATGTTGTATTAATTTAATTTTTTATAATCAAGCATAAAGTTTGATCAAGCAAAGTAATCGCTAAGAAGCAATCAGGATATTCTTTGAAAAATTTGAAGGATTTTGCAGAAAAAGATAAAACAATATAGATATGTCCCAGCGAAACTCTAGTTTGTTTAAAATACCATTTCTATATTATGAGTTATTGGTGCTGGATAATTTTATTTTACGATGGGAGTGTTGTTTTTATGGAAGAAGAACTGCAGCCAGCTACAGTAGTAAGCATACCAATTTGTGAGACATGGCGATATTCTGATGATTACAATACGTATATTCCTCTGAAAGAAAAATCTGTATCTGATGCGATTGGAAATGCATATCAGAAGTGGAATCCTAAGACTCCGGTACTTATTTCGGCTCAAACAGGAGCAGGGAAAAATTATTTTGTTAAGACGATATTGCTCCCTGAAACTGTGCGACAGGGGAAAAAAATACTTATTATTAGCAACCGTATTGCCCTAAGTTATCAAACAAAAGCAGATATTGTTAAGAATCTAAAGGTGAAAAAAATTTACTCATCTGAGTGGCTGCGAGACCAGGAGGAATTTGATGATTATGTGACTATTTTTACATACCAAAGATTTATAACGAAAATAAATGATATTGATCCGAAAGAATATTTATACGTAGTATTAGATGAAGCTCATTTCTTTATGGCAGATGCAACTTTTAATTATAAAACCGGCTTTATATTAGAGCGTATTCCTAAAACATTTTCTGCCAGCATCCGTGTATATCTGACGGCAACTCCTGATGAGGTGGGCGGGTATATCTTAGAGTCTGAAAAGAAAGCTCATCGTGATAAAATTCACTTTTTGTCGTATGACCTTGAACGTGACTACTCCTATGTACAGCCTCTTTACTTTAAAGAAGTTGAAGAGATTACAAAAGAAATTGAACTTGATGCTAACAGCGAGGATAAATGGTTAATTTTTGTCACTAATAAAGAAAAAGGAAAGATACTGCAGGATTCTTTACTCAAGGCCAAAATTGATGTTGTTTATCTGGATTCTGAATTAAAAGAAGAGGCCATGGAAGAATTCTATTATAAAATTTTAGATAATGATGCATTCCCTAACAAAGTATTGATATCAACCTCTGTTTTGGATAATGGAGTAAATTTTAGAGATATTAACCTAAAAAATGTAGTCATTTTTTCTTATGATAAAACAACTTTTCTACAAATGTTGGGTAGAAAGCGCATTGTGAAAAGTGGTGAGTCGGTGAAACTTTATATTCAAAACAAAACAGCAGGTATGCTTAATGGAAAACAACGTATTTTAGTTAAAAAACAAGCAGCAGTATCTATGTTTAAAAAAGATAAAAATAAATTTTTAAGCGAATATTATAGTTCAACGATAGAGGATTTTAAAATTATTCATGGGTTGTTTTATTTTGTTAATGGTAATTGCTATTATAATCCTCTTGGACTGGGAAAGTTAGAAAACGATATCCAGCTTCTTTCCAATTTAATTGATAAAATTAAGAAAGATGCTTCTGCCGATATAAAAGAACAATTATCATGGCTGGGACTAGCCGAGACTTTTGATGAAGAAAATTGGCTTGAGTGTAACGGACGTCAGGAAAACCTACAGAAGCTAAGTGATTTTTTGATTAAAATGGTTGAACGATCTTATCGTGATGGAGCTGAGCAAAAGGAGTTAGGAATAGAACTAAAGTCTCTTTACGATAAAGTCTATGGCCCGCGCAAAAATGCAAGATCTGATTTTTATGGTACAAAAATAATTACTGATATTTTGGAAGAAGTAAAGTCGCCATATAAACTTGAAATAAAAAAGGAAAATAAAACAAGTGTATGGAACTTTATTGAAAAAAGTAAAGGTTGCTGAGAAAAAGGAGCTTGGACAATGCCAAGCTCCTTTTTCTTGTTGAGCCTAACGGTCTGTTGTTAGTTAGCATCATCAGCGACAAATCCTTTGTTTGTAGAGGAAACTAGTACATTTACCATACAGTTACTTGGGAGCTTTTGAATTTAAGGCGAAAATAAAATTATTGAGTTTCCGTGCATCTCAGTAATTTGTCAGTACCCGGTTTTTCAGTTATATACTATAGACTTGAACCAACAGGTCTTTAGGTTATACATAAAGCTTGCAAAGGAACATAGAAAGACGCTGGCTCATGAGCCAGCGTCTTTCACATGGCTATGGAGGAGGTCAAGTCTGTGTCGAAAATCCATGAAAAAACAATCTCACTCGAATACCGTCAGAAGAGATGCTGCTGAGTGAGTTCGTAACCCGGCAGTAACTAAATTGCTAATTGCTGAGCATGCCAGTATTTATAACCTACTGCTACACGCATCAGAACCGCAGTGGCCAGCTTGGCCGGTATGGGAAAAATCAAAGTAAAACGCCTTGCCTATTTAAAGGCTACTTTAAACATATGAAAGAAGAACGGAAACGGTAGGTAACTATAATTTTCAAGTCCGCAAGATGTGGCGGCATTCTGAGCCGATATGCAGGATTTACAGCAAGAAGAATTCAGGTTGGTGTTCCTCAATACCAAGAACAAAATTTTAGGTTAAAGTCAATTTTTATTGGCACCGTGGATTCTACCGTCGTGTCTGCCCGGGAGATCTTTTGTGCAACTGTGCAGTATATGGCGGCACCATATAGTAGTGCATAATCATCCATCCGGCAATCAGGAGAGCCAAGTCGGGAGGATATCGCATGCATCCGTCAATTGGTGAAAGCGGGCAATTTGTTGGACATTAAAGTTTTAGAACATGTTATTAGCGGCAAATGCACTCATTACAGCCTGCGTGAAAAAGACCATATGAGCGAGGGAATGACAGAATGATGAAAGAGGGACATTTTATATAAACCGTCTCCTGGTCTGCTAAATTGCTATGATAGTCAAGAAATTCAGAGCTGAATTTTGTAAGCATTAACTGCTGGTTAAAGTTTTAAGACCATTCTCTAAAGCTGCAAAGATGCCAATATGAGATAATTTATGTAGAGCGGGGTGAGGACATGAAACTGACATATCGGGAAAAAATTCGCCAGGTAGGGTTAAATATCAGCTACTATCGGAAATACCGGAAACTAACTCAAATGCAATTGGCGGAACAGGTAAATATCAGCGCCTGTTATATTTCTCAAATCGAGAGGGGACTATTAAAAAACGCGGTTTCATTGCCTGTCCTTATGGCTATTTCAGAAGTTTTAGAGATTGAGATAGGCAAGTTGTTCGAGTTCAAAGATTTGCAGCAGGACAGGCGGGAGGTGGGAAAAAATGACGCTAACAGCCCGTAGGAGGTGAGTGAAGGGTATTACTGATTTGACTTTTGTAAATGCAAATGCCGTTTGTTTGAAGCGGATTACTGCAAATAATTCTCTAAGGAGGTTATCAATATGGATTGGATTGTCATTATTTTATGGCTAATTTTAGGGACAGCGTTGTTTGGTGCCGTACATAAAGCGCTTAATATTACCTATTTTGGTTTTGGGGGCTTGTTCAACGTTTGGTTTTGGTGCATGGTTGCTGTGGCCGTAGTCGGCTATTTCGCCCTTCACCTGATTGGAGGTGTCGTTGACTGGGCCAGCCAGTTTGTAAGTGCCTATTATAGATGGATAATTTGCGGCGTGCTTGTACTGTTTGGACTGGCCATAATGGGGAGTAAAGTTGAAGATCCAGCTGAGAAAAAAGGTGAGGCGATAGGTTCCGAACAAGATAAATGAGAGAAAATATAAAATTATGTATAGAGGTAAGAATAAAAATTATAAGGAGTTGTTTTACATGAGAAAAGTTCTGTTGTTACTAATGTTTTGTATGGTTTTATCGGTAGGCAGCGCGGCAGCCCGAGCAACTGGGTTTAATTACGACGAGGCTGTCGCTATTGGCTACGGTACTTGGGTAGACACTGAAACCGGGCAGCATGTATATCCTATATGGAAGAACAAAGCTGGAGAAACAAATATTATTTCCAATAAAGGGTATACCGATTCTCTTGGTGAAAGCAGGATCTTTTTTGATTACAAAGGAGTTCAAGGTTGCCTGATCGTTACATATGATGCGAAGGCTGATAAATATTTCGCTGAAATGAACTATAAACCAGATATTAAATGGATAACCAAATACGCAAGACTTGTGCGGGTAAGCACAGAGCAATAAAAATGAAAACGAGAAATGTCGGCTGAGATGGAATGTTCCATGCTTTGTCTGCTAGGACATAATACCCCATCGTGAATCATTTGATAAACGGTCTGTAAACAAACACCCAACAAACTTGCAGCATCTAATACAGGTAAACTCTTCAGACTTGCATTTTATTCACCGCCTTTTAGAATTAATTACTGTTATGTTGCATTGTGAAAAATTAAAATAGCATTAATGGGGTATACTCTTAGCTCCTCCCGAGAGAAAGCGATTCGTCGCTTTAAGAAAAAATCTCAATTCGTAACCTCTTGTTGTAGTCGATTCATAAAAAACAACCGTGCCCCAAAGGTCACGGTTGACAGAGACTATGCCCTCGTTCCAGTGCCAGAATTACGTTAGTCTGTTCGCCGGATGACGGCGAACCACATCTTTGGCCCTGCTTCTTGATATGCGCCTGGATGTTTCGCTAAGAACTCCTGGTTTATTTCGCCAATAACCTGCTGGACCGATTCGATTTCCCATCCTTTAGCAAAAATTTCATATAACTCCTGCTCTGAAACTCCACCCTCAGGTGCTTCATCTGTAAAACTCAATAAGAAGAGTCGTCCACCCGGTTTCAACACGTGGGCTAACCCCTGGACATAGCGTGTTCGGTCCTGCCTTTGGTCTTCTTTGGAGTAGATGTGCAATAGCCCGCTGTCGATAACGCTTGCGAAGCGCTCATTCCAGTCGTTTAGTGTCATAGCATCTTTAACCAAGAAATTCACTGATAAGCTTTGTTCTGCAGCTTTTATTCTGGCTCGTTGAATCGCGCATTCAACAAAATCGATTCCGGTCACTTCAAGCTCCCTAGCTGCAAAGAACAGAGCAGTGCTCCCGGTGCCGCATCCGGCATCAAGAACCGGGCTTTTAACTTGGTCGATAACAGTCAAATATGGCGCTTGTGGTTTTCCAATGTCCCATGGTGGAGTTGCATTATAATGCTCTGTAAAACCTTCATGGGCTGATGAATAGTTTTGCATCGTTTTCGGGTCATACTTCATGGTTCATTCTCCTTTGCAGGTGTAATTAAATGTGAGAGGGCGGGCACCGACTGCTACGTCATAGCACGTCCATTAAAATCCATCTCTTCGACGTCCTCCAAATCCCATATGACGGTCCCCGAAAAAATGCGGATGTAGCCTATGTTCGTCAGAATCATTTTGTTCACCGGCAAGAGTTTCTTTTACCGAAGCAATTAGACGGTCCAGGTATCCAGCTAAAATTTGCTGTTCCTCTTTGTTTAAGCATTGAAACATTTCATCTGCCGCGAGTTCTTGCGCACGATTTTGCTCAATCGAAGCGACTGCTTTTGCGCCTTCGCTCGTCAGCTTAATATCCATTGCGCGCCGGTCTTCAGCAGACGGGGTACGGGTGATATAACCGTTTTGCTCCAGTTTCGCCAATAATTCTCCCATGGATTGCGGACGTATGCCCAGCAAATACGAGAGCTTTTTTTGACTCATTTCTGGTTCCATTTTAAGCAAAGACAGAATTCTGCCTTGCCCACGATAAGGGTCTTGAAGGTGGCTTGCCCCCGTTTGGTGGTGCTTTTGTATAAACAAGCGGCTAAGTGTGATGAACCTTTCAGTCAAACTAACTTTGTCCATGTCATTTTCTCCTTGAATATTATTAAGGTACCTTAATTGAATTATACGGGTACCTTAATAATGTGTCAACAATATTTACGCATTGGGCCAAGAAAAACTTAGCCGCCGCTTAGTGTATTGCGACCCTAGGCATGCAAATGAGTTAACCCCAATCGTAGCCGTTTACAACATCGTTCTTAGTGACTGGCTCTGCAGCAACAGAATGTTCGAGTAACCTTCTAAAAACAAGTCCTCGGCTTCCTGAAGTTCGTCGATTGAATCGGAATGTGAACTCCTCCAAATACGACTGCAGGTGTTCAGGTATTAGCGAACCTTGGAGGGTGCCTAAAATCCACCTTTTTAACAAGCCTGAGATTCGATGGACACCAGGCATAGAGACATGCGCAGGGTCACCTGACTCGGATAACCTAACAATCTTATGAGAATATCCTAAGTCGTGTAATCCGTTGTAGCTACGCCATCCGTCCGTGAGGATTAAGGAACCAGGGGCAACAACATCGAGGACGAAGGGGAGAAGGCTGTCACTAGAGGAATCTGGCACATAACGCATTCGCACTCGCCCAAAGCCTTTAGGCTGCTTGATTTCCACTGCAATAACAACAATGCTCTTTGTTGCTCCGCGCCCCCGCTTACCGCCTTGTTTAACGCCACCGATAAAAGTTTCGTCTATCTCTATGTTACCTGATAACTGTGTGCGTTCTCTGCTCACCATCGCAATACGAAAACGGTGTAACATCATCCACGCCACTTTGTAGCTCGTGCCAATAGTCCGCTCTAAGGTTTTAGCTGACAGGCCATTCTTTGCCGTTGTCACATGCCAGGCAGCTTCAAACCATGTGGTCAGAGGGGTGCGAGTCTTGTCAAAAATCGTTCCCGCAGTCACTGAAGTCTGGTGGCGGCAAACTGGACAAGTAAGACGGTCACAACTTTGGTCCCACGGGGTTGCGATAGCGTTGCAGGCAGGACAGACCAGTTCCCTTTGTTAAAAAAATGAAAATTTTCTGTTTTTATTTATATACTATAGTATTGATACTAGTCATCGAGGTAATTTAAATTAGAAACAAGGAGAGAACAGTATATGAAACACAATAAAATTAAAGTATCGGCAGCAGACGGACTTGGCGCATTAAGCTCCAAGTCTTATTTATTAGATATGCCGAATGAAGAATTGTTACAGGTGATTATGCCTAAAGAGGCCGCCGTACAACTTATCCGCGAATACCACAGCATTTACGATGTGGTCATGAAAACCACGGCAAATGAATTAAAAACGCTTAAAGGAGTGGGAAATGCCACAATCTATAAAATCGATTGCATACGCGAAATAGTTCGAAGGTTTCAGAGTGAGCATGCGAGTGGGGTAGTGCTGGTCCGTACGCCTAATGATATTTTTATCTACATGGCAGAAATGCAATACCTTGATCAAGAGCAGTTTAGGATTATACTGCTAACTACCAAGAACAAAATCATTGGTCAAACCACCATAACTCAGGGTACAGTAAATATGACGCCTGTAACACCTCGGGAAATTTTTCATGCCGCCATTAAGAATATGGCGGCATGCATCATATTAGTCCATAATCATCCAAGCGGCGACAGTCAACCAAGTGAAGAAGATATTAATGTAACGAAATCAATTGTAAAGGTTGGAGCACTTATGGGAATTTCGGTATTAGATCACATAATTATTGGTAATCAAGAGTACTACAGTTTCAAAGAAAAAGGATATATCTAACAGAAAAGCAGCAGGCAATGATTTACCTTCTGCTGATTCCACTGTTTGTAAATATATAGTCGGCAACGGCGATTTTTGGAATCTTCCAGACACGGTTTAGCCTAACAGCTTTTATCTGCCCGGAAGCCAGTAAGGTATAAGCTGTATTCTTACCGATGGATAACAGTTCGCAGAGTTCATCGACAGTTAGAATATCATGATAATCGTTAAACATGGTTGTATCACCTCTTACTTTATTTATTACCTTTATGTTGACGTATATCATGAGTAAAAAAGCAAGAATATAATGTAAGTTGCGAGATTGTTGCTAACCGAGAATAAGCTCACTAAATCGCCAGTCAGCAGAAATAAAGCTATGCATTGCTATGTAACGGTTTTTCAAATATATATTATAATCATAGAACCTGCAGACTTGTGGATATACCGCAAAGCCCCTGCAGAGGATCATAGGAACATAGGTATCTTTTCTTTAGAGGCAGATGAATTAATTGTCTGGTTCTTTTATTATTTATACGACAAAAATCTAAAATGGGGGAATGAACATGAAACAAGGAAAATCTATTATCCAACTAGCTCAGGAGTTAGACAGACAGCGGCAGGCGAGAAAAGACTATATGGCCGACACCCGGAGCCTGTATGTGAAAACCAACGGCGGTAGAAGTCAGCTAACCATACATTTGGATGATGCCGCAGAATCGTTTCTGCTTAATGAACTGGCCCATAAACAACTGGCTGAGCGGCTACAGATACCGCAGAAGTATTACCATAAAATGCGATTTGAGTATCCTTCACTTCTGGATGAGAACGTTAACTCCTGGCTGGGAAAAAATCCGGAACGCCGTATGATACGTACTTTGGACGGACAAGTCCGCGCTTTTTTGAGCGACCGCTACCGCCGGTTGGACAATTTAGAATTGGCTGATGCCATATTTCCGCTTATACAGGACATGAAAACCACCGAAATTGTATCGAGTGAAATTACCGAAACCCATATGTATATCAAAATCATTAATAAGCGCCTGAAAGCTGAAGTGGCTGTCGGAGATGTGGTGCAGGCTGGGCTGGTGATATCCAATTCCGAAGTGGGCTTAGGCAGTTTGAAGGTAGAGCCGCTCATCTTCCGGTTGGTATGCAAAAACGGCCTCATCATCAAAGATTACGCCCAAAAACGATACCATGTAGGCAAGCAAATAGAAAACGACGACAGTGCCTATGAAATCTTTTCCGATGAAACATTGGCGCAAGATGATAAAGCCTTTTTCATGAAAGTCCAGGATACCGTCCGGGTAGCCATCGACGAGAGTAAGTTTCGGTTATCGGTAGAAAAGCTGAGAGTTACTATGCAGGAATCCACTGGTTCTGATCCGGTTAAAGCGGTAGAAGTATTAGCTGACCGTTATATGTTAAATCAAGGCGAACGCGGCAGTATCTTGCGGCATTTTATTATGGGTGCCGACAACAGCCGGTACGGCTTAATCAATGCTGTAACTCGGGCTTCTCAGGATGTTGACGATTATACCCGCGCAACCGAATTGGAGCGTTTGGGCGGGGAGCTCCTTGCGCTTCCCCTGGATAAGGGCAAAGAACTAGTGCCTGTGATACCGCCAAGTGAAAGGCAGCTTGCCAATATCATACCTTTGGAAATCGCTCGATGAGTGGGGAAGGATGGAAATCATCATGGTTATCAGTACTTGTTTGGCCTACAGCGATATACAACTGGAACTCAGTCAATTGCAGGAAACCTTTATGCTGGCTATACGGTCTGCAGACAATAGCTATATCCAACTAACGGTAAACTACACACAGGCAAAGCTTCTAGCCGAAGGGCTAACCGGTTTTCTCTGCCAGGCACCAGTGCAGCCACTTTTGGCGAAAGGAGGTGCTCTACTAGGAAATGCGAAACTACAGATTGAATTGCACACTATTGTGCATTCTGAACTAAAAAGGGAACAACTTACAGCCTGCCAAAATCCTCTGTCCTGACGGCAAAGTCATTCCTCAAAAGCACACTAGGATGGACGGAATTTGCTTGGACATTGTGTTTGGTGGCTGGTACGGCGTTAACCTTAAGAAGCTTAAAAGTACTGAACTAAAATAAGAGCTTGCCTATTCTGGCTATGCTCAGACAGAAAGCTCTTATTTCCTTAGCAGGAGGAGGGAATTTCATGCAGCAAATCGCTGGTAAACTGGTTAAAGTTATGGAGGAATGCAGCAATATCCGTAAAAATGGCATCAATGATTTTCACCATTATAAATATGCCACATCTGCGGATGTATTGGAAAAAGTGAATGCCTCGTTGGTCAGGCATAAAGTGGCAACCATCGTTGCACCTGAAATAACAAGCAGCAATGATGTCATCAACAACAAAGGCAATGCCGAGCATCTGGTGACAGTAAAAGTCAATATTACCTTGGTGGATACTGAAAGCGGGGAAAGCATCGTCGTAACCGGTTTTGGCAGTGGCCAGGATGGTGGCGACAAGGCCGTCATGAAAGCACAGACGGCAGCCATCAAATATGCTTATATGCTTAGCCTAGCTATCAGCACTAACGATGACCCAGAAGCGGACAGCAGGACGGATGAGAACGTATCGTCTCCGTTGGAACAACCGTTAAAGCGAGAAAATGCCAATGACACATTACTGTGCAGTGACTGTGGAGTCAAAGTATCCATTGGTGTTAAGAATGTATCCATAAAAAAATACGGTAAGTCATTATGCATGAAATGCCAGAAAAAGTCACAGGCCATTGCATAGCAAAGCTTTCCGTCATAGCAAAAGAAGAATTACAATATAAATCTCTATAAAAATGTACAAGTAGAACAAAACTAAAAAGTAACCATAGAGTATATGAAGCGGAAAACCACTGAATAGAATTTGTTCAGTGGTTTTCGCATTGTACTAATTTCCTGTTTGCGGGCAATATACGCAACTTAATTTAACAGAATAGCAATAAGTTGGATTTTAATACCGCTATGCATTTTTTTGACACGTACAGGGTTAATTAAAGGACTATATGTGTTGTTTTTTACACAAATGGGTAAGTATACAATTTTTTTACAATCGCTTACATTATTAGCTAAGGACAAAAATTTCTGCTGTTTTATAGTTGCCCTTTGCCAGTTGCCCAAGCAAAAACGTAGACTATGTCGTGTATAAGCTGAGATATTACCAGCGGAACAAAGGTTTTGGAGTGTAGGTATGTTTACTCAGAGATATAAAAGAATTGGTTTAAAGATTGCTTATTATAGGAAACTGAAGGGATATAGGCAAGAAGAACTGGCCCGTAGGGCTCAGATAAGCACTTCTTATCTTTCGCGTATTGAACGTGGCAATTACACCAAAAGTGTGTCTTTATCTGCCATATTAACGATCGCGCTAGCATTGGAAATCGACATTATCGAGCTCCTATGCGATAAAGGTCCGAATTAAACTAAGATTTTACGGTCACATTGCTTAGGATCTTTTAACTTTGAAGGAATCGTGCGGTTGGGTATTAACTGGTGACTATCCTGAAAAGCATGACTTAATAATAGCTAATCTGCTGATGATAAGTTGCAAAATTTACGAATAGAGGGGACGATTTCATGAGTGTACTGTGTAAAAAGTGTAAAGCATTAAATGAAGAAAACGCAAAATTCTGTTCGCATTGTGGTTTTAATCAGGAACTGGTAGCAGTAGTTGAGAAAGTAAGCGAAACATCATATGTAGGCGAGATAATGCCGGAAATAAAACGAGAGTATCAATTTAAAAAGAGAAACTATCTTGGTAGTTTGCAGTATTCAACCATTACGACCTGCATTCAGTTAGAGCCTTCTTATATGAAAATCGTACAAGATAAAAAAACGCTGGGCATTTTTGAAAAAAGGCTGTTAGAAACAAAAATCGAGTATGTAGAAATCCATGACATCGTTATGAAAAAGACTATGGACAAATATGATTCGGTTTTTGCGATCATTTTTTGCATACTTGGCATAGCTATGCCACTTGTCTTTTTATTGGCTATATTACTTTTCTGGATTAGCTACGGGAAAAAAATACATATTTTCACCGCAAAAAATGTGTATAAGATTCCAACCTCCGCGGAATTTGAATTACATGAATTGATGGCATCCGTAAAAACATTTAATCCCAATATTTTTATCAAAGGGTAATAAGGAAATAAAGATAGGAGGCAGGTTCAGTGAAATTTTGCATCTGCTGTAAACAAATTGTCTATCCGACAAAGAAGGTAAATTGGATTTTACTGATGTTACTTTGCCTTATTACGTCTGGCGGATGGGTAGTTATTTATATACCCTACTATTTCCTGTTTAAGGGTAAAAAATGTCCGATATGCAACGGCAATGAATTTAGAGATTAATAAGGAATAGATAGAGGATAATTTGCTGCTGATAGTACAATATCATGCGAATCGTTAACTGCTTAGAACGAAAGTGAATTTTGCCTGGGAGGACAGAAATGGAAAAATGGTATTATAAGACCTGGTTTGTAATAACAATGTTGGTACTCTTTTTCCCTATTAGGATTAATTTTAGTATGGAAAACGCCTAACTGGAGCCGAAATGCTAAATGGATTGTGAGTGCGATTGTGAGTGTTCCCTTTATCAT
Source organism: Sporomusa aerivorans (assembly GCF_041428895.1). NCBI lineage: Bacteria > Bacillati > Bacillota > Negativicutes > Selenomonadales > Sporomusaceae > Sporomusa > Sporomusa aerivorans. The sequence continues at coordinate 3,643,727 of NZ_CP156926.1, read as the reverse complement.
TGCAATATTTGTTGATGTAACAAGGTCTACATTAATACAGCAATCGTCGGAGCATAAAGTAAAGATGGCAATAGCAGAGGCCGATAAGAATTTTTCTAATGATTTAAAGAAAGCAATAGACAAACAGAATACAGATGTACTTTTGGCTTTATATACTAACGCCAAGAACGATGAGCAAAAAGCCAAAATTATCGAAGGAATTAACAGCAGTTATATGAAATGGCTGGGGGATCTACGGGATAAAGAACGTTTTACGATTGGGTTAAAGGACGAATTAGTGAAATACTATACACCACTGGCGTTTGTCGAACAAATTGACGATCCCAGATTGGATGACCTGTTGTTGGTTAGGAAGAATATTGGCCAAATCATACAAAACCTGGGAATGATAGATGAAGCCCATAAAAAATACGGTACGGATGTGCAAGTGGTTGAAAATCCGGATCAGGCCCAGTGGCTGGATGTCTATGTGGCTAAACGAGTGGAAAGAGCCTTCAATATCAAAATTGGCAATGTAAAATTGACAGATAATTACACCGACCAATATCAAATCACCAGCTATAAATCAATTTTAAGCGCAGCTGTACCAAGTGATAGTTGGGAAGCTATAGCCCCTTTTAAAAAGTATAGCCTTGTAAAGCCGGGCATGAAACGGTTTTATGGCGTACCGGTAAGCGAAAGAAAATTTGTAAAATCCAATGGATTTGAAGTTATGCTGCCAATTTTTATTGAAGTGACACAAGAAGATATTGAATATAGCTATAGGGTAAAGGAATATCGAGTTAATCGAAACAACTTAACGATAGCTATCTATAAGACGATTGATAAATATGTTCCGCAGAAAAGCGAGAAATAGTGATCAGACTATGTTTGGTAATTCGTAAAAAAATCTATTGGAGGGAAGAATATGATTAAAAAAGTAAGTGCGTGTTTCGGTATCCTGGTAATGCTTTTAATATTATCAGGGTACGATGTGACGAAAAAATGCTTTGCTATGTCGTTTGAACAAGGAAACCGCGTGTTTCTAAGTACTTGGAGAGTGAATTATCCAGATGATGAGAACACACAGTGGTATACAACCATAACAGAGAACGATTTTATGGGCTTGGGCAGCTATACGGTTGATGAAACCGCATTGCCGGATCGTTTTACATACAGAGTAACTTTGCATCTTAATGATAACCCCAAAGTTTATTATTGGGTGAAAATTAGTGAGGGGACCCGTGGTTATGGAATGAAAGTACAGAAAGTGGATGGTGCTTGGCATCATGTGCTTAATGGATGGAGAGGTATAAAGCAGTAGTAAATGATTGTAATTTCTCGCGAGCATTTGTAATATAAGATATTTATCTACGATTCTTTCTGATTTAAGAATTGTCAGGCTTCAGGGAGGCTACCGGTGATCCGGTAGCCTTTTTTATGTCTGATTACTATTTTTTCCTCATATATCATATAATCTTACAAAACATCCTAAATTATGTTTTTTTTCTATTTTATAACAGGATTTAGGACAAAGTTCCCGAATCTAGTAAATAATAACAAAATTACATAAGCGAGGGGAGTATATGAAAGACTGGAAAAAGCTCTGGGCGTACGGATCGGCAACAGTTTTATGGTTTGCATCGCAGTTAGGATTGGTCGATGCTCCTCATGTCGAGGCCAAAAATATTCAGCCTAATGATTCAAAGTTAAAAGTTTCATGCAGTGAACCTATTTATTTGGAGAAAACCAGCACAATCCAAAGCTCGTTAGAAGAAATCTTTGCTACAGACAATCTGGAGCAGATGGCTCATTATTCCCATCGTTCACACAGTTCTCACAGGTCTCATTCTTCTCATAGCTCACATTACTCCCATTATTCTGGTACGGGAGGATACGGTGGAGGTAGTAGTGGCGGCTATTACAGCAGTGTACCGGCTGCACCTGAGGATGCTATGGACGTTCGTACAATCCAAAAGAAACTCAATGATCTTGGCTACGATTGTGGGGTTGTGGATGGCGTTAAGGGGGACAAAACCAGAGAAGCGATACGCAACTTCCAAATGGATTATGGTCTTACCAATGATGGGGTTGTAGGTGCCGAGACCAAATCAAAACTGGAGGCTGTTGATCTAACTAGCATTCAAAAGAAGCTTAAACAACTTGGCTATGACTGCAATACAGTCGGCACCCGTGATGAAAAAACAATACAAGCTATCAAGGATTTCCAAGCTGCGGAAGGTCTCGATAGCTATGGCACCATCAATCGCGTAACCAAAGAAGCGATTGAAAAGAAAGAAGTTCCTAAACCGGTAACTCCCGAGCCGGCTAAACCACAGACACAAAATAAATATAATTACAAACCGAGTTTTTAGGTGATGAAAATGGACGACACACAGAACGGGCAGTCCTTTATTATTGAAACGGAGCCCGGCGTGTTCTTTGTAAAACTAAAGAAAGCTGTTTATGAGCAGGAGGCTGTTATGCAAGCCTCCTATAAATTTACCAATGCCTGTTTTATTAAGATCGACGCTGTCGAGGAGGGCTACGTAGGAATATGGTTTAAGGCCAAACCGCAAGTCAATATCGATCCGAATTTACTGTTATGTGAGTACTGTAATGAAGTATTAGACCAGCAGGTACGGCTCGATCTTGAAAAACGGTATGGGAAGCTCCGGGATACTATCTATCAATTTGCGTTTGTCCCTATTAAAGACCGTATGGATGATTTGGATGAATGACATGATGAAAAGTGAGTATAGTATATTGCCTTTCAATTTTAGGCGGTTACCGGGACAACGATTACTCCTGGTTAACCCGAGCGGAGAATTTATCTTTGTTAGCAGTGATAATTTTAATGATTTATTAAATCATAATTTGACACCCCAGAATCCCGTATACTTTGAGCTCAAAGGCAAACATTTTCTGGCGGACACCGATTTTGATTTCGCTCAGGAAATGGTGGCTACCCAACTGCGTAGCCGCAAAAGCTTTTTGCGGCATTTTTCCTCTTTACATATGATTGTTGTAACAGCGCGGTGCAACTTTATTTGCGATTATTGTCATGCTTCCAGTGCCGCGCTTGAACAACAACGTGCTGATATGACTTGGTCGGTTGCCAAGAAAACGGTAGACCTGATTTTTTCCTCCCCATCGCCGATACTAAAAATCGAATTTCAAGGCGGCGAGCCGTTGCTTAACTGGCCCATCATTAGAGAAATTGTCCAGTATGGGGAATTTCTGAACCGTTTTGCCAAACGGCAGATGGAATTTGTGATCTGTACGAATCTGACATTGCTAACGGATGAAATGATCTCCTTTATTAAAGAACACAAAATCATGATTTCAACATCTCTGGATGGACCTAAGCCTATCCAAGATGGTCATCGCAAAACTCGTGAGGGGTACAGCGGTTATGATGCCTTTCGCAAAAACCTACAACGGCTGCGGGATGGAATCGGACCTGAATCTGGCTCCGCTTTACTGACAATAACCAGGACGAATCTTAACAAATTGCCCGAAGTTATTGATCATTATGTGGAGCTGGGCTTTGATGGCATATTTCTGCGGGCCTTAAATCCCTATGGTTTCGCCCGGCAGAATATAGCGCAACTGGGGTATTCCATGGAAGAATTTGTTGCTGCATATAAACCTATCTTGCGTTACCTGATTGATCTAAATATACAAGGTATTCCTTTTGCCGAATACTATACGACGTTGCTGCTACAGCGGATTTTCACAGCGTTTTCTACTGGTTTTGTGGATTTACAGTCACCTTCCGGGGCGGCAATCAGTGGCGTAATTTATGATTATAATGGGGAAGTTTACCCGACGGATGAAGCGCGGATGTTGGCGCGCACCGGTGACAAGCGTTTTCGTATGGGACATGTTTTAAAAAATAGTTATGAAGAAATTTTTGCGGGGCCTTTGGTAAAAGAACTGGTCAAAAAATCTTGTATCGAAGTACTGCCAGGCTGTGCTTCTTGTGTATTTCAAGCGTATTGTGGTGTAGATCCTGTCCGTAATTATGTAGAAACCAAAGATATAGTCGGTCATAGACCCGGCAGTGATTTTTGCAAAAAGAACACCTTGATTTTAGAGTACCTATTTCAATTAATTGATGAGAACGATCCGGACGTCATGGATGTTTTCTGGTCTTGGATAACACGACGCCCTTTGGAGGAAATACGCCATGATAGCTCTGATCGGAACCGCTCTTAATATTAAATACCCTATCGTTGGGATTGTTACCACTACACCAGTAAATCTATTTACCCGCCACAACCGAGTATTGGTTTCCCCTGACATCAATGGGACTGTTTTCGGCTATGCCTGTTGTATCACTAGTCAGGTTATACCCTCAATGCATACTGGGTATTTGGTTCATTCGGTGTCCCAATTAGATATATTACAGGATGGTGACATTGTACTCGTTACTCCGGAAGGCCGAATCAATCTTATGTACCAGAGTGGTCACGCCGATCATACCCTATTTATCACTAACCGCTGTAACAGCAGGTGTATTATGTGCCCCCAGCCACCCAGTACTGATCCACCAGATTGGCACGATATCAACCAGAAGGTTCTTTCCTTATTAAAAGCAGGAAGTTTGAAACATATAGGCATTACCGGCGGTGAGCCGACAGTGGTCTTAGACCAGTTAAGTAAGGCTTTAACGTACCTGCAAAATCATTTTCCGGATACATTGATATCCTTATTAACCAATGGTCGTAGATTTCGAAATTTTGATGTAGTCAGGCAAGTTGTTGCTGCAAAAAACAAGAAATTGCTGTTCTGTATTCCGCTTTATGCCGATAACGATATCCAACATGATGGTATTGTAGGTGTGCCAGGAGCATTTCAGGACACTATCCAGGGAATTTATAATCTTTATCGCATGGGTCGGAGAATAGAAATTCGTATCGTTGCCATGCGACAGAACTTCGTGCGGTTAGCTGCGATATCGGAATTCATTTATCGTAATTTTCCTTTTGTTGCTCATGTTGCTTTTATGGGGATGGAGTATACTGGGGAAGCCGAAAAGCATCTGGAAGATTTATGGATTGATTCGCGAGAGTACAGCCAACAGTTAAATGAAGCAGTGTGGCATTTGCATCGCCGTAGTATGAACGTGTCTATTTATAATATTCCATTCTGCTTGTTGGAAGAGCCACTGTGGCAATTTGCACGAGATAGTATATCTTCATGGAAGAAAGAATACTTGGACCAATGTGATACTTGTTTGGTAAAAGAAAAATGTGGTGGTGTGTTTAGAACTTCAGCTGTGCAGAGTAAGACTATATCTCCAATTTGAATATTTTTACATCTCAAAATTCGAGAATTCTACTTACTAAGTTCATTTTCACAAAAGTGATATTTAGAAAGGGATTGAATTTATGAAGATTAATGAAGAATATTTAAAAAAATTAGTCGACAGACAAACAGAAAGTTTGAATGTGGAGTTTAAAAGATGGATCGACCCCAAATCACCTGAAGGTATTTCGAAAATTATTAAAGCAAGTATTGCTATGAGAAATAACAATGGTGGATTCTTTTTCATCGGTTTCGATGAAGAATCTCGTCAACCTGATTTAGATAATGCTCCTATACAGGATGTACGAGATCTTTATAATCTTGATGATATTCAATCAATTATTTCGAAATATGCGTATCCGCAATTTGAAATAGATATTCGTTTTGTTGAAAAAGGTGGGCAGGATTATCCAGCGATATGTATTTCAGAGGGAATACGCACACCAGTTTCGACTAAGTCTGAATTAAGAAATGCAAATGATAAGTTACTAATTAAGCAAAATACTGTTTATGTCAGAACATTAAAATCGAATGGAACACCAAGCACTTCTGAAGCAACTTATCAAGATTGGGATAAATTAATTAATATTTGTTTTGACAATCGTGAAGCAGACATAGGGAGATTTGTTAGGCGCCATCTTTCTAATGTAGACAAAGCAGTTTTGCAATCTTTATTTAATAATATTATCGAAATATCACAAACTCGATCTGCGAGTTATGATGAGTTATCTATAGATTTATTAGACCGTGGTAAGAAAAGATTTGAAGTTATGGTTAAAGAAAAGTATCCTAACCAACAACTTCCTAAACATGGTACATGGGAAGTTACCTGTGTTGTTAATTCACATGATCAAAAGTATTCTGCGAATCGAACATTTCTAAACCTGCTGTCATCTAGTAATCCGAATTATACAGGATGGCCAATTTGGCTAGATAGCAGAGACTTCACTAATCCGGCAGCTCGTCCATATGTCTTTGAAAATGCTTGGGAAGCTTGTATGGTATCTCTTAATAGTGACTGGTCCAATCATGTAGACTTTTGGAGAATAGATCCGCTGGGGCAATTTTACCTATATCGTGCCCTTGAGGATGATATAAAACCATCAATTCCGCCTTTGGAATTATTAGATTTTGGGTTACCTATTTGGAGAGTTGGAGAATCTTTGGCTGTAGGGTTAGCATTTACACAAGCTATGAGTTATGAAATAGAAACTACAAATCTGACATTCAGTTTCCGGTGGACTCAGTTACAAGATAGGACTTTAACCTCGTGGGCCAATCATATGAGATCAATAAGGGAGCGGAGAGCTACTCAAAATATTGTTCTATCTAGCGTTAATTTGCCACTAACAACCCCTTTGTCCGCTTTGTATCAGTACGTGGATATGGCTACGAAACCGCTTTATCAAATTTTTGATGGATTTGAACTTTCTACAAATATTGTCGAAGAGTTAACTCAAAAAATGCTCGGAAGAAAAGAGTAGGGTTTGGCAATCGGTAATTATATCTTGAAATTTAAGGATGGTGCAATATGGCAAATTATGCACAACTTAGTAAAACTTTGGAAGACAGAATTAAAAGTGATATTGCTGAAGGAAAAAAGCTTAATTTAGCAGTTGATAATGATAAGGCTATTCGCAGAATTGATGATAAAGATAAAGGAACCGTATTACGCCCGTCTTATGCACGGGATGTAGATAAAATTATGTATAGTGTGTTTTATAATCGATATGCAGATAAAACCCAAGTATTTTCATTTTACAAAAATGATGATATTACTCGAAGAGCATTACATGTTCAATTAGTATCTAAAATAGCAAGAAATATTGGGAGGATTCTAGGACTTAATTTAGATTTAATTGAAGCAATTGCTCTTGGTCATGATCTTGGGCATACACCTTTTGGGCACGCTGGCGAAGACTTTTTAAAAGAACTATACTTCAATAATACAAGACGTTATTTCAATCATAATGTGCATAGTGTTCGAGTTCTCGATGGCCTATTCCATTATAATATTAGTCTGCAAACATTAGACGGCATACTTTGTCACAATGGTGAATTTGAATCAAAAGAATATCATCCCAGCAAATTGGATTCTTTTACAAAATTTGATGAAATGGTTGAACAACTTTACACTGATGAATCATTAATAAAAAAGATGATACCATCTACATTAGAAGGTTGTGTTGTAAGAATTTGTGATATGATAGCGTACATAGGAAAAGATCGGCAAGATGCTTTTAAGGCGAAACTTATCTCTTCAGATGATGTATTTGAAAATGGCTCTTTAGGAATCCGTAATGCTGAAATTATTAATAATATGGTTGTAAATATTATAGAAAATAGTTATGGGCAAGGCTATATAAAATTAGATGATGAATATTATAATCACCTTAAGTTGTCTAAGAAACAAAATTATGATTATATATACAAAAATAAAGAAATAAAGCAAAAGTATGATGATATTATAAAACCGATGTTTGAACAGGTTTATTATAAATTGCTTAGTGATTTAAAGAATAGCTTGACGAATTCAGTCATTTTTAAACATCATATCGAGTTTGTTCAGAAAATAAGGAAGGGATTAAAGTTCTATGAGCCATACCTCGCAGAGGAGCCCAATCAAATCGTGGTTGACTATATTGCAAGTATGACAGACGATTATTTTATCGATCTTTATAATTACTTATTTCCACAAAGCCAATATAAAATTGACTATGTCTCATATTTTAATGATCTTTGATTCTATCATTTAATATTTTCGTTTAAGATATGTCTGCAAATTGAAAAGGAGATGTCTTGATGCCCCGAGTTGCTGATGAAATTCTGCGCAAAAGAATAGACGAATGGAAGCAGAGGTTGATTGATCTCACGCGTAAAAATGGTTTGATTAATTATAAGCGGACGAAGAGCAGCACTTTGGAAATCACGATACCGTCAGCAGATCAAATATTTCGTACTATTTGCATAGAAAACGGTAGTTTCGCCTTTTGGTTGCCCCCAGAAGTGTCAGAGAAGCCTATTTCATCTGAAACTGATGAATCCGTTACGGACAGACAGAAGTCAAATAGTAGCGAAATCGGAAACGCTATACATTCGTTGTCTAACAATGAACAAGCCTTAGAGGCCGTAGAGAAAGTAGAAGAGGGCGTCGTTGATCCTGCTCCTGGAGCTGAATTACCTACAAAGCTCGATAAGGTATTGGTCGCTGGAAAACTTGATAGGAAAACAATTAACAATACACTCAAAAATCTTTATCGCAAAGAGACCGAGGAATACAGGGAACGCGGTATTCGAGTACTATTCCTGGCTTTTGGTATGCTCGTATGGAAAGAAGAAAACGCAGAGGAATCATTACGGTCACCGTTATTGCTTTTTTCTGTAGAGTTGAAACGGGAGTCTGCCCATCATCCGTTTGAACTCTTTCCAGCAGACGAGGAATTGGTTATCAATCCCGCGCTGGCAGTGAAACTTCGGCGAGATTTTAACATTGAACTGCCGCCTCTAACCGATGAATGGGACGAGATGAATGTAGATGAATACATGGCTTCTGTTCGGAACTTAGTCTATGAAAGAGGCTGGACAGTTGAGCCCACTGTTGCGCTGCGAATATTTACCTTCGAAAAGCTGGGCATGTATCAGGATCTTGAGAAAAATTTTGAGGTTATTGCCGGACACACATGTGTCAACGCTCTTTGCGGAGGAAACCTGCCTCAGGCTGATCTTGCCGATATTAGGGATACACGGAACTTAGACAACGTCCAAAAGCCCGAAGCTACTTATCAGATTCTTGATGCCGATTCAAGTCAACAGCAGGCTATACAAGTTGTTTTGCGCGGCCAAAGCATGGTTCTTCAAGGTCCGCCCGGTACAGGAAAAAGTCAGACCATAGCCAATATAATCGCTGAATTTATCGCACGCGGCAAGACTGTCTTATTTGCCAGCGAGAAGATGGCCGCATTGGAAGTTGTAGCTAAAAGGCTCCGTGGGGCAAAGCTCGGAACTTTCTGTCTTGAACTTCACAGCCGTAAAAAGAACAAGAAGGAAGTTGTAGACGAACTCTACTCATGTATGGAGAATTGGCTTGAGCCTCAAAACGGGATCAAGACAGAGGACTATACAAGGCTTTCGGCACATAGAAAGAGTCTAAATGAGTATGTTACGGCACTTCATGCATTTCGGACAGAGATCGGTCGTACTGCTCGGCAGGCATTCGTTGCGGCAACAGATGATATTGAGGCTGTAGAACTCGGTATGACCAAGCTCGACGAGCTTTCTCCCTCACGTGTGCAGATATGGGAGGACACCTTACGCTTTATGGTGCCCGTATGGCATGTTGCGGTCAAAGGTAAAGACTTTCCTTGGCGTGGTTGCCTCGAATCCGACTATTCGGTTGCTATCGAGCACAAATGGGTCGCGTTATTGAATGAAACCGTAGAGGCAATTGATGCGCTACGACGCCTCAAGGATCATACCGTTGAAACGACTGGGCTTCAAATCGCTGACAGCTTGATTGAAACGAAATGGTTAGAGGAAATGCTGGCTCATATTGAGAAGCGGCAGACCCCTGATCCGACTTGGTTAGCATCGTCTGCTCTAGACGAAATTCTTGCCGAAGCGAAAGAATTCGGTCGCCTGTCGGAATCATACTGGACAACCCGGTCGAAACTTGCAGCCCGATACGACGAATCGTTTTTCAGCTTAACACCTGAGACCAGCCAAACGATAAAAGCAGCGTGGACGGATGCGACAACGAAGTTGCCAGAAGATCCCGATGGCTCAAAATTGCTTGCAGGCTATGAAAACTTGGCTAAAGTGCTAAACGTATTGCCTTCACTGCTTGAGAGCCTCGAAGACGACTGCAATTTGTTGGCGTCTGCTTTCGATTGCGAAACTGCGCCGTTCTCCATGGAAAGCGCAGGGCTACTCCAGCATCTGGCTTCGCTATGTTTAAGTAAGAATCGCCCTGACGAAAGATGGCTGACAACAGAGGGGATTGAAAGAGCAAAAACCTTCCTAAATGCTAACCGGGCAGATTACGCTGATTTTGTCAGAATTAAGGCTGATTTACTTACGCGCTACGAAGAAGAATATCTGGAACTGGATCATACTGAATTAGCTCTGCAGTTTTCCGGAATCACGTACAATGCTCCCCTTGCATGGCTTAATCCAGGTTGGTATACGGCACGCAAACAACTGTTGTCTCTTACCCGTGACTTACGTCTTCCAAACGACATCGTAGCGGACTTTAACATAGGAAGAAATCTTTCACGCCTTTCTCGTAAGCTCGAAGCGCTCCGTCCTGCTGCCCAGGAAGCTTTAGGCTTTTATTTCAAAGGCGAGGATACTGATTTTGCGGAAATTTCTGCAGCCCTCGATACTGCCGACGCCTTGCTGGAAGCGACTGGAGGGGAAGTCCCCTCCGGCTTGGTGACTTGCGCTAAACAAGGAGGGAGATTTTCCACGCAAGCTGCAGAAGCCGTCAAGCGGATAGTGGAAAATGGGGAGGCTATTTTATCCGTTTCACGTCAACTCGCAGCCTATGTCGATGTTTCCAAAATGGCTCTGCTGGGCAGGCCGCTCGAAGAGTGTAATACCAAGGAGTTAATCCACTGGACGCAAGAGCTTTCGGATGCTCTCCGCCGGTTGGCCGCCGGACTTAACTGCATCCATACTGCCGAAGGTCATTCTGGTCCTGACTCGCTTGAGCAAATTCATTCCGATCTAGTGTCAAAGTTCAACTTAGATTTAATAGCTGAAGAGATGAAAAGGGAATCTGAACGGCTCCAGTCTCTTTTCGGTAAGCGGTTTCGTGGTCTTGATACGGGCTGGTCGGAAGTCATGGCGGCTATAGAATGGACACAAAGATTCAAACGGTTAAATGAAGGACGGGAAATTGCTGAGAAACTCGCAAAATTTCTATCCTCGGGCGATGCGCTGCCTTACAACTCCACAACTCTACGAGCAGCACACGCCCGTACCGAACAGGCTGTGAAAAATATCGAAGACTTTTTCGAACCTAATCTTATTCAGTTCCAGGATTGTGGTTTTTTTGATATTTCCGCCAAAGCAAAACTTTTGATCGAAAGGGTAAAAGACCTTGAACACTGGGTAGATTACAAGAGCAAGTTCGGTCGTCTGTGTTCGATTGGTCTCAAGGACTTTATCCAAAATATTAGTGAGAACCCGCCTCAATCAGGCGATTTAATTCGGATTCTGAAAAAGTCAATCGCCGCCGAGCAAGTTCGTATCCTCATCGAGACAGTACCGGCGTTGGCTAATTTCAAAGGGGTGAATCACGAGCAATTGGTAGCTGAATTCCGGATTATAGATCGCAAAATCGTTGAGCTTACACCTGCATCCATTATTCACGCATGTAATGCTCGACGGCCGACGGCCAACGGGTTCGACGCCCAAGGTTCTGAGGTAACATTACTTCGGCGGGAGGCCAAGAAGAGTCGCCGAATTCTGCCGCTTGTCACGTTGTTCGAGCGAATACCCAATCTTCTCCTTAAACTCAAGCCTTGCTTGATGATGAGTCCGCTATCCGTGAGTCAGTATATCAACCCAGATCGATTTAGTTTCGATCTTGTCATATTTGACGAGGCATCGCAGATCTTCACCGAAGATGCGGTCGTTGCCATTTATCGGGGTAAACAAGTCGTCGTCGCCGGCGATAGCAAGCAAATGCCACCTACCAGTTTCTTTTCTTCCTTAGGTGAGGAACCTGAAACCAACGATGACGAAGAAACCTTTTCTTCTGTTGGCTATAGCAGCGTACTCGACGAGTGCGAGGCATTTCTGCCGCCTTTTCCGCTTCGTTGGCACTACCGCAGTCGGCATGAGTCACTTATTACTTATTCTAATTCTGCATTTTATCGCAATCTCGTCACATTCCCCTCTGCTGTAGCCGAACATCCAGATTACGGCGTTCAGATGGTTCACGTCCCAGATGGCGTATACGAAAGAGGCGGCCGACGCTGGAACTTGCGAGAGGCGGAAGTAGTTGCCGAACAGGTGTTTAAACACTTTGAAGTTCATTCTGGCAAGAGCCTTGGTGTTGTAGCCTTTAGTAGGCAACAGGCAGATGCCATTGAGGATGCGCTTGAAAAGAAGCGCAATGAAGATTCAGCTTATGAGGGATTTTTCAATGAAGACCGGCTAGAGGGCTTTTTTGTTAAAAGTCTTGAAAACGTCCAAGGTGACGAGCGGGACGTCATGATATTCAGTATCGGTTACGGCTATGATCGTCAAGGTCGCATGACTATGAGCTTTGGTCCGCTCAACCAGGAAGGTGGAGAGAGACGCCTCAATGTCGCGATCACGCGTGCGAGGGAAAAGGTTCTAGTCGTAAGTTCTATTAAGGCATCAGATTTCGATCTTTCCCAAAACCCTAAGCCAGGTGCACTCCACCTATATCGATACCTGGATTACGCCGAACGGGGTCCTTCGGCCCTTGAAATTACTCATCCCGCTGGCCGTGGAGAAGAAGAATCTCCGTTTGAAGAAAGTGTTGCGGCAGTCATTCGCGAACTTGGTTATGCTGTCATACCTCAGGTGGGTTGCAGTGGCTACAGGATTGACCTAGGCATTTTGCATCCCTCCGAACCCGGACGATTTTTTCTAGGCATCGAATGTGACGGAGCGAGTTACCATTCAGGAGAAACGGCGCGCGACCGCGACCGGCTGCGCCAGCAGGTTCTGGAGCGACTTGGCTGGAGGATATACCGCATTTGGTCCCAGGATTGGTTCCGCCACAAGGAGCGGCAAATCGAAAATTTAAAAAAAGCTCTTGAGGAAGCGGTTAACGATCCGACAAGTATTCCCCGTGCCGATCCTATTGGACCGGCGGCTGCTAGGGTAACAGTCAAGAAGGTTCAAATTCCAGAAGCGAAGCCTATCAATGTTCAGGACCTTAAGGGAACCAGTGAGTATCAGATTTGCAACTTATCCGGTCAACAGGGGGACTTACCTTTTCATATTGCGGAGAATTTAAACAGGCTTGCGTGGCTTGCACGGAAAATTGTTGATACCGAAGGCCCGGTTCATATTAATATCGTTGCCAAACGTCTGGCGGAGGCTTATTCTTTGTCCAAGGTAGGGGAAAGGATGCGTCAAGCTGTTTACACGGCTGTGAACCGCGCGGCTAATGGCGGAAACATCATAATTCAAGGCGAATTCCTTTGGCCCAAGAACCAAATCGGGGTCATCCCCAGAATTCCCGGACGCTCAGAGGCATCGCATAGAGCGGTAGAACTGATAGCTCCAGAGGAAATACAAGCAGCCATGGAGCTTATCATCCGGCAATGCGTGGGAATCTCACTCGACGGACTTATTACAGAGACCGCCAGGATGTTCGGCATACAGAGAGCTACACCCCGGATAAGGGGTATACTGGAAACCGTGGCAAAAAAAATGCAGCAGAAGGGCGCTGCTACGGTCAACGGCGATAGCTTGACTTTGAAAAAATAAAGACAGTTTGATTATCATGAGAGCTAACACGATGATGGAAGAATGGAAATCTTGGTAACCAGGGTGAGAGTTTTCTTCGTGTCTTGTCACAGATTTATATTATAGACTGAAAAAATCCTAGTGACAGGTAAAGCAAGCTCAGAGGAGGCATGATGATGTTTTTTAATATTCAAGATTTAACTAAAGAAAAGCTTCAAGAACTTATTGACAATCAGGTCTTTGAGAATAAGGAATTAGAATATAAGGACTATTCTTTTACCAATGGCAAAATAGATGAAAAAAACAAAGATAAATTCATGAAAGAAATAGTGTCTTTTGCAAATACAAACGGTGGATTTATTATTATCGGCATGAAAGAAGATAATAATAGGTTACCTATAGAAATAACAGGAGCAGGATTTCCATTGACGCAATATGATAATTGGTTATCATCTTTTCGTCAGCTAGTACTATCCCGAATACGTCCTCATTTACATGGCATAGAATGTAAGCCGGTTGAATTAACCAATGGTACCATCGCTATTGTAATCCATGTACCAAAAAGTTATGCTCGCCCACACAGCTTTTGGGATGGTAACAAAGATGAATTTTATATGCGATATGCTAACGGAATAACATACATGGATATAGACGATTTACGAAAACAATTTTTGCATTTGGGGTATATGCAAAGTCAAATTCAGCAGTTTCGCAAAGATAGAATTTCAATGATATTAGCAAATGAATGTGTTGGCGATTTAGGGGCGAAAGCAAAGCTTGTATTTCATATTATTCCCAAATGGAGTTTTGAACTTGGAAATACAATTGATCTGAAAATAGTCGACCATAATCGAAGTTTCTTGCCCATTTCTGGAGACGGTTGGAGTTACCGTTATAATGCCGACGGTTTTTGTATCTATTCAGTAGATTCTTCAACAAGGAAAATAGAAACATATACCCAAATATTTCATAATGGCATTATTGAAGCGGTAGAAATTCGTTTAGTTTCAGGTTATCAGCCAAACCAAGTTTACGCCTGGAATGAGACACAAAAGGCGGTTATACAAGCAGCTTATAGATATAGAGATGTATTATTGGAATTGAATGTCCCTAAACCATGGCATATTTATGCCACAATTCTAAATGCAAAAGGATATTATACCCAAGCTGATGGTTGGAGTGGTACTTCCGCGCCACTTGATAGAATGATTATACAATCGCTAGACGGAATATTAGATGATGGAGATTCAATGGATAGTGCATTAAGACCGGTTTTTAACTCACTGTCTAACGCTTTTGGATTCAAATCATCTGTTTGTTTTGATCAAAATGGAAATATACAATCTAGTTATTTAAAATAATTGAATAACAGTATTTTTGCTGTAGCGGACTAATAGTTGAGCTTATTGACCAATGGCGTTGAGTCTTAGCGTTATCTATTGAGGACTTAGGTAAGAATAGTTATTTTCGATAAATGGGGGAACTAGTTTTATGAGTCGTGATAATTTTGACTTGAATACAAAAGAGACGCTTGCCAAACGGGTTGGTTTTAGATGTTTAACCCCAATTGTAGAAAGTTAACTAGTGGTCCCCAAATAGACTCAGCAGCATCAATTAATATTGGTGTTGCGGCGCATATTAGTGCTGCATCTTTGAATGGTCCAAGATACGATTCGCGATTAACCCCGGAAGAAAGGAAATCTATTGATAATGGCATATGGCTTTGCCAAAATTGTGCGAAACTGATTGATAATGACCCAGTATTCTATTCCACCAGTATTTTGTTTGAATGGAAACATTTATCAGAAAAAGCAGCTCTATTAGAAATACAAAATAATAGTGTAATTAATTTTTGTCGATGACCGAGAAATAATTAAATTTTTTGCCCAATGTTTTGACCGTCCAGCCTTTCAAGATCCATTTCATCAAGAAGGGTCAATGGAGAGCTTCGATAAAGCTATAGAGGATACTATTACCGCTATTAATACCGGCGCGCTAAGAGCAAGAGATGGAACAATACTCCAAACATCAAGAGGGAAAGCCTTCTTATCAAATATATCGTGGAGAAGAAAAATGAATGCCATTGTCGATCTACTTAGGGCGTTACGCGAAAGATACGAACTGGCTGTAAGAAGTGACGATATTCACTTAGGGTCAGTAAATGGAGGAAAGCAGTTTTATTGTATTAATGACTGCCAATTAGGTGCATGGTTTGATTTGACGCGGGTCGAGATACTTAAAATATTTTCAGAAATATGTGATGAAGCTGGGATTTCTAACGAGTTGCATTTTCCACGGCATAGGCGATCTTGGAGGGATTGGTAATTAGTAGGCTTCTTAAGAAGAACGAAGGAACGGTCAGTCTTTTTTACCTTGCGCT
Source organism: Sporomusa aerivorans (assembly GCF_041428895.1). NCBI lineage: Bacteria > Bacillati > Bacillota > Negativicutes > Selenomonadales > Sporomusaceae > Sporomusa > Sporomusa aerivorans. Next base: position 3,627,604 of record NZ_CP156926.1, on the reverse strand, counting down.
GATTTATGGTGTTGTTATTTATATTGCTTGAATAGTTTTATGCTAGGTCTAGAAAGAGCAGAGCATTTCTATGTTGCGCTAAATGCGGGGGTTACCTAATGCTTGAAATTACCGGGAATGATATTCGAGATTTGAGTGATTCAGATTTAAGAGGGCTCGTTGGGCTTCTGTGTGAAGCAGAACTTCGTGCTGCTGACTTCCCAACCGCTGGTGTGACCTGGAGTGGGCATCAAAATGCCAAAGACGGAGGACTTGACGTTCGGGTTGAAATAACGGCAGTTTTGCACGAGGATTGCTTTGTCCCAAGGTCAATCACAGGTTATCAAGTGAAGAAACCTGATATGCCTCGGGCCGCCATCACGAGTGAAATGCGACCGGGTGGCGAATTAAGGAAGGTTATAAACGATCTAGCTCAAGCCGGCGGCGCTTATATTATTGTCAGTAGTCAAGGCTCATTAGCAGACTCCGCTCTTATAGATCGGAGAAGCGCGATGAAAGAAGCATTATTTGATTGCCCATTTTTTGATCAGATTAAATTGGATTTCTATGATCGCGAGAGAATTGCTAGTTGGGTTCGGAGCCATCCATCTCTTATACTCTGGGTAAGAGTTAAGATTGGACGTTCAATACAAGGGTGGAAAACCTATGGAAACTGGACAAAATCACCTGGCGGTACTGAAGCGGACTATATGATAGATAATCATATACGGTTGCATAATAGCGCTAATCCTGGCTCAGATGGCCTATCAGCATTAGATGGTATTAACGAACTTCGTATACTACTTAGTCGTCCTTCGTCTTCCGTACGCTTAGTAGGCCTTTCAGGTGTGGGGAAAACTAGGCTGCTTCAAGCTTTATTTGATGAACGTATTGGCCAAAAACCTCTAAACCGAACACAAGTATTCTATACGGATATGAGTGATAGTCCTGATCCACACCCTGGAAATATGGCCGAACGATTGGTGGCTCTGCAAAAATCTGCTATCTTAATCATTGACAACTGTCCGCCAGAATTACACAGGCGTCTCACTTCTATATGTACAGCGTCTGATAGCCAGGTTAGATTAATTACTGTAGAGTATGATGTTAGAGATGACCAACCAGAGGAAACAGAAGTATTTCGCTTAGAACCAGCTTCCAATGAACTGATTGAAAAGATGATACAGGTCCGTTTTAACCATATAAGCGATATTGATGCACGCACAATAGCTGAGTTTTCTGGTGGCAATGCCCGAATTGCTATTGCACTAGCTAATACCGTTAGGCGCGGCGAGAATCTGGCAAATTTAAGGGATGAAGAACTTTTCTCCAGATTGTTTCAACAGAGGAATCAGGTTAATGAATCATTATTGAGGGCGGCTGAAGTCTGCTCATTGGTATACTCTTTCGACTGTCAATCCATTGAGGGAAGTGCTTCGGAATTGGACAGACTTGGTTCATTAATCGGAATGAACCACAAAGATCTTTTTCAACTTACAAGCGAATTAAAGCGAAGAGATCTTGTGCAGCAAAGAAGTAACTGGAGAGCCTTGTTACCTCACGCTGTTGCTAATCGACTGGCTAGAAGGGCATTGGAAAACATACCTTTGAATGAAATATACCGTACATTTGAAATAGCTGGGAATGAACGGTCTTTGATGTCATTTTCCAGGCGGTTAAGCTATTTGCATGAATGTGATGCTGCAAAAGAAATAACAGGGAGATGGCTTTCGGAAAAGGGACTTTTAGAGGATATTAGCCACCTAAATGATCTAGGAATTGCTTTATTTATAAATATTGCTCCAATCAATCCAGAGCTAACACTGGCAGCTATAGAGAGAGTATTAGGCCAAACAGCTCATCAAGAATTTTTTTTACGTAAAAGCTTTCATTATATTGAGTTTACTCGGCTTCTTCGATCATTAGCGTATGACAAAGAGCTATTTGAGCGATCTACGCTACTTCTATGTCGCATTGCAATTTCTGAAAGTCCTAACGAGAACAATAATTCAATAAGACATTTGGTAAAATCCTTATTTCATTTATATATGTCAGGTACACACGCTACAGCAGAGCAGCGATTGAAGATAATTGCAAAATTGGTAGAATCTAACCAAGCTGATCAGGTTGATTTTGGCATGACATTATTGGATGCTGCTTTAGAGACTTGGCATTTCAGTCCTAATTATGGTTTTGAGTTTGGGGCCCGCTCAAGAGATTATGGTTTTACCCCTAGTACTGAACAAGAAATTAAAAATTGGTATAAAGTTTACGTTGAATATGCTGCTGCTCTTGCAGTCTCTGAACGAGCGGTAGCACCTAAAGTTCAATCTGTTTTAGCTGAGAACTTTCGTGGGCTGTGGCTAAGCGCAGGTATTTATGATGAGCTTGAGTGTGTGGTAAATATGATTTCTAGTAACGATGTTTGGATAGAAGGTTGGTTAGCCGTGAGGAGCACTCGAAAGCTCCATAAAGATGGGATGGAACCTAGTATTCTATCGCGACTAAATAAACTAGATGCATTATTAAAGCCGACGAAATTAATTGACCAAGCAAGACTTTATGCGTTGTCTGATAACAAGAATGGTTTAGGTCTAGCCGATACAATAGAAATAGATGAAGATTATACTGAGACCTGCAATAATATTAATCTAACTACGCGCTCTATAGGGCAAGAGATAGCGGCTGATGACGAGGTCTTCAATGTGTTATTACCGGAACTCTTAACTAGTGATAGTTATAGATTATGTAGTTTTGGTCAAGGACTGGCTGATGATTGTGTTAACCCCTATAAAATGTGGAAGGCCTTTTCCGATGGCCTGCAAGTAATTGAAGAAACAAGACGGCGGTATGGTTTACTAATTGGATTTTTGAATGCAATTGAACAAAGCGTATCTGAAAAGCTACTTGATGCGGCTGTCTCAGATCGTGTTTTAGCTGCTGCATTTCCAACATTACAAATCAGTGTACAAATCACAGAGCGAGGTATAACGAGGCTTAAGCAGTCACTTGATTTTGGAGTGGCACCAATATGGCTCTATAGCAATTTAGGATATAGAAGACGCAATGAGATTATTAAAGATGAGGATTTGAGCGAATTACTTCGCTTAATATCTTCCCAAACAGATGGTATTGAAGTTGCTATTGATATTCTGAGAATGAGATTGCCTGGGAATCCTGCCGACAAATCCCTAAGCAGCATTATTGCTTCAGTAGGCCAAGATTTAGTTGTAATGTACGATTTTTCGCTAAAAAACAATAGAAGTCATATGGATTATTCTTTGGCGACTATTATTAAAAAATGTTTTATCGGAGCAAGGGGAGCTGAAAACGCAAGCAAAGTATGTAGCAAGATTGTTAATTCCTTAATGACGCAAAGTATCCACTTATTGAGTGATTATCGTCATGTATTAGAAGCATTTGCCAAGATGCATCCAATTGTTTTTCTTGATACTATTTTAGCGGAGAAGAATCTTAACCATCGAATTGATTGGGGTATTAATGCCAAAATCCCTCTCTCAGTGATAGCAGAAGATGTAGTAATAGATTGGTGTGAGCTCAATCCAGGCTCAAGGTATTCCATTCTATCTTCAGCTTTATTGCCATACCGAAAGAATACGGAATCAGATGTATTTGAATGGACACAGTTGGCATTAACTGTTATTGATAAATGCCCCGATCCTATTACAGCATTGAATAACCTCAGTTCTGCCTTTCGGCCAACGGCGTGGAGTGGATCAAGAGCGGAGCTTATGGGCAAATGTTTAAAACTTATTTCCGATCTAAAAACTCACAACAATACGGATGTAGTAGAGTGGGCAATAAATCGAGAGCAAGTTTTTGCAGAGGAAATTAGACATGAGCGTGGGCATGAACGTAAATATGAGCGCGAACAGAATGAACGTTTTGAATGAAGGATAAGGCTGACAAGGTCTGTAAGCAGCAGTGCCTGTTTCTCGGGTGGACATTTTACTGAAAAGATATTTGTGATTAATGTTCGCTTGAATTTTTATTTCTTTCAATTCTACAAATAGAAAAGTCGGCAACTTTTTAAATATGCTATGGAAGGAGGTGTGATGCACACATGCAGATGTATGTTGGGATTACAGATTTCGATTGGTTTCAGACATTAAAACAAGCCAACTGCGATGAGGTTAATTTTTGGAAACCAGGAGGACGCACGAACTTCAAAGTATTGCAGGAAGGCGACTTGTTTCTATTCAAATTGCACAGCCCGAAGGATTTCATTGTTGGCGGCGGCTTCTTTTTAAAATTTTCCATATTACCGTCGTCGCTGGCGTGGGAAGCGTTTGGCATCGCCAACGGAGCCAACAATTTATTGGAACTCAGGAGCCGAATATATAAATACAAAAAGACGAACCGTTTATCCGACCCTGACCCGCAAATAGGTTGCATTATCCTTTTCATGCCTTTTTATTTGGACGAAAGAGACTGGATTCCCGTTCCGAATGACTGGAACCGTAATATTGTACAAGGGAAAACCTATAACGCATTTGAAGCCATTGGACAAGCACTGTTTGAGCAGGTGCAAGATAAGCTCAGAAAACAAGAATTGGTGCAATCAGTTGTCAAAGAAGAAGCATCAGAATATCGCTACGGAAAAGAACAACTTATAAAACCAAGAATCGGCCAAGGCGCTTTCAAGGTATTGATTACAGATGCATATCAGAGAAGATGTGCAATTACTGGCGAAAAAACACTGCCCGTTCTTGAGGCAGCTCATATAAAACCCTACAGCCTTGATGGACCGCATGCGATAAATAATGGTTTGCTTCTCAGGCGGGATTTCCATACCTTGTTTGATCGAGGCTATATCACTGTTGATAAATCATTGAAAGTAGAAGTGAGCCACCGCATTAAAGAAGATTTTGGCAACGGCAAAGAGTATTATGCCCATCATGGCAGCCGGTTGATTATTTTACCTGAACGGAGAGAGCAGTTGCCAGATCCAAGTTATTTAGAATGGCATAACGAGAATGTTTATCTGGGATGAATAGGGTGGCAAAATATGAAAGAAAATCAAGACTCTATATATTATGTTAGGCAAGAAAAGTGATGACAAACGACCGAAGAAAGCTATCTGCCCTCAAACAAGCTGACTTTTGATGTTTTCATTCTTGCTTGCAAGGGATGGTAACGCTGATTTCGTATGCTGACACATCTTCCGAGAACATAAATGATGTTATAGGACAGAGAAAGAACTGGATAGATTGAATAACGAATAGATACTACTCATTCTAGAAAGTTGATTGAGCTGCATTTTAAAAAAGGGTAAGTTAAAATTCTGTGTTGAAGGGATATTTGAATGATGGATGATACTAAGTTTTTACAGCACATGTTTGATGGGTATGTTCATTGTTATAGAAGGTTAAATTGGAATACGCAAGGCACTGATAGCGACATGACGGCGTTAGAGTTAGGTCATTTTGCTGATTTAGGTCAAAAACTTGGTTTTTTAACGACTCGAGAAAAAACAATGAGGGGTAAGAATAGTAAAGCAGAAAGACCGGATCTTTTTTGGCAGAGTGATAAATTAAATCCTATATTATATATGGAACGTGAAAATAGTGACAAAACTACGATAATTAGAGGAACAATTGATAAGCTGTTTAAGTATGATGAAGAATGTTACCTATCTGCAGTATTTGGTGGGATAGAATCTAATGATTATCAGATGGTAACCAATTATATCTCGAAAAAGATTAAGGCAAATCAATTGTTTTTATTGATAGCATGGATAAAAGAAGGGAATTCAGATAAAGTTGATCCGTTGGAAGTACATGCCAGAGTATATAGTGGTGATCAACAGTGGGAAAAGAAAGCTAATGTGAAAAAGGATGAAGATGGATATTATTGGTATCTATATTTTGAACCTACAACTACTTGAGTACTTTTGCAACCCCAAATAGCTGGAGATGTTCCCAGAAATCTATCAACCGATATTAATGGAAACGGAATTGTTGAGTAAGATATCAGAGGCATCAGAATATAGATTGTAAATAGAAGTACTTGTTCAATAGGCACTTAGAATAATTGAAGTACTTAATGAAATACAGGAAATACTGCAATAAAGAATCATGTATAGCATTTACATATGCGCTATTATGGGACATGGCTTCCATTTCAAAACTTAAAAGGGATGTACGGGAAAGGAGTGGTAGTAGTTTCTCTTTTCATAGCATTAAAAGTCAAACAGAAACAGAACTATATAGGCATCGGTTTAGATAGTATTTACACGAGTTGAAAAAGAACTAAAGTGAGCTGTTGTTTAGTCATACAAGACGAAATTTAGCAGTAGGTATAATTGATCTTCTTTCAAAAAATTCCAGCGAAGTATGGATCAAGAGAGAGAGTCAGTTTAGTTCTTTTGGAATTCTATCAAGGAACAAAGCCCCAATAACTGTCTTTGAGTATATTTGAATTTTCTATAGTAGTCTGTGCGCTCATTCGAGTAACAATCAGTTTTAGAAAATCAGATATATTTGTATTATTACTAACTCTAAATATATTTTAGGAGGAATAGCGTGGAACCAATATCAACAGCTGCTGTTATTGTTGAAAAAGCTGCGGAAGTTACATTGGCAAATGAAGTAAGTAAAGAAGCGATGTTAGAAGCACAAAGGCTTGTTAACGAAAGTAGCGGAATAAATGAAATTCAATGCAGCGAACAACAAATGGAGAATTTTTATAATCTTATTGAAAATGAAGCTAGATTTCAAAAATTAAATGATTTAAAAGAGCTAGGGAGAATGAATCCGGAGGCAGCAAGAGCGGAGTTTAATAGGACAATTGCTAATAATAAAGGAGATATTGGTGAGGCTCTTTCAGAATCAATTCTATCGGACTCTGGGCCAATTAACCGTCAGATTAGGGTAGAAGGCGTTGACAAAGCAAATATAGTTGATATTCAATTAGATCAAGCAAATAGTCCGGTAGTATTAAAAGAAGTGAATATTTATGATGGCAAGGTTATTTTGGAGAATAACTATGATATTGTCGAAGGAGAGACTGCTTCATTTGAAATAAAGAATGGAAGCTTTACTTATCTACAAAATGAAATTAATGGAAACCTAAAATCCCAAATAACAGCAGGTAAAAAACTCTCGGATCATTCCTTCGTAGGTATTAATGAAGACGCTTTTATGGAAATGAAAAATGACGTGGCCACAACAGAGAATGTATTGAAAAAAATTCATGAAGCTGATGGCAAATTAGTAGTAATGCTCCCAGAAAGTAGTATTCAATTGGCAATGATATTATGTTAGGAGTGCTAAAATGAAAGTATTGATTACAATTACAAACGACACAAAGTTAAAAATCAAATTTGAAGAGTATAATCGAAATATAGCATTGATGTTTGATAGAAATTTATCTTTTTCTGAAAAGGTAAAAGTAGTAGCAACAGCAGAAAGAATAAAAGTTGAAATAGAAAAACTGTTGCAAGTATTAGCACCTAATATGAAAATTGATTTATATGATGAGGAAATATTTAAAGGTATTGAAGACGTTGTAATACGAAATTTATTAATGAATGGAATATATCCCAAAAATGAATTTGAAAAATTAATTAAATCTAGTAAAACAGCAATGAGTGATGATTTATATGATGTTTTTGAAAAATATCTTACAAAAATAGAAAAAGAACAATATTTGTTTATCTGGAATCTCGGGGAGGCAGATGCGGATGCCATTTTATCGCATTAAAGAAATAACGATTCCCGCTGAGAAAGATACATACTATGTTTACCAAGGAAATGAAGAAATAGAAGTCCGATTAAATAGAGGTTTTACAATAGCTAAAGATATATTAGAACATTTGGCAAATTCAAGCAACGCAAATATTTATTTGTGGATATCTTACCGAAATGAATGTTTATCGTATCTTGTCGAATGTACTGAAGATGAATTTAAAAGCCTTTCAACAATAGGGGGCTGTTTATGGGAAGAAGCTCCGAGCCCGGCTTTACCACAGACTGATACTGTGCTTATTGGGGCAGCATTGCCTTTAGTTCTGAAAGATAGGGAAGAAAATCTTTTGGATGAATTAGTGTCTGCCTTGGATAAAAATGATGATTTTCTAATCAAAATTTCTCTCCTGCGTAATATCGATCTTTATAATAACATTATAGACCTTGAAAATCAGATAAATAATTTATCGCAAGAATATAAAAAGAATGTAGCAAAACAACTGAATATAGGAAAGAGTGTGTGGCAAGGTTTGGTAGGTGGGGATAATGACTCCACTCAGAAAGTTGATATTAAATTACAATTGGACTATGAGCAATTAGAAAATCATTATTACTGTTTAAAAACACAAGGTACTATATTTCAGCAAGTTTCATATAAAATATGTGCAAGTCGGAAAGTGACAAATATTATTCGTGCCAAATTATGCAGTTATTCACAACGCTCAGGCTCATCGAGCATATATAAGATAAATGATATAAAGGAGCTACAAGAGATAGCGAAAAAATCACTTGTACCTAATTATCTAATGTATGTGACTTCAAATTTAGTAGCATCTGTTATCGCTGTTCCAATTTCCGGTATACCGGGGGTTAAGGTTAATAAACATTGTGAATTTGGTGCAGATATTGATTATAATTATTCTTCTAAAAAAGATAATGAATATGATAAATTAGTATTAGGTAAACTTTACAAAAAAAGGCAGACTGGTATTCCGGTTTCAATAGGCTGGAATGATTTAACTCAACATGCATTTGTAACAGGAGTAACCGGAAGCGGAAAAACTAGTACTATTAAACATATGTTGTTAGAAGCTGCTAAAAAAGACATACCTTTTTTGGTAGTTGAACCCGCCAAAAGGGAGTACCAGTATCTTAAAACTAAATGCCCGAATTTAAAAAGCTATACGTTAGGTATAGCAGATGAAAATGATGCAAAATCCTTCAAATTAAATCCATTTGAATTTCCAAAGAAAATGCACATACAAACTCATCTTGATCATCTAAAATCGATTTTTATAGCAGCGTTCCCTATGTATGGACCTATGCCATATATACTAGAAACGGCTTTTTACGATATTTATAATCGTACTGGGTGGGACTTTATATCCAGCACCAATAGGTATCAAGGTATGTTGGAGCGAGCGGAATTATTTCCGACGTTAGAGGATTTGTATTTAGCAATTGATAAAGCAATTAGTAAAGTAGGCTACTCCCATGATTTATCTAATGACGTAAAAGGTGCGTTAAAAGTTAGAATTGGTAGCTTGTTACATGGAGCAAAAGGGCTAATGCTTAATAATCGCAAGTCTAATTCAATTAGTGAATTGCTGACTCAACAAGCAGTTATTGAATTGGAGTTTATTGGAGATGATCAGGAGAAAGTATTTTTGATGGGTTTGCTGTTGGTCAGTATTTATGAACACTATATTTCTCTACAAACACATTCCGAAAAACTAAAGAATTTGTTGGTTATTGAAGAAGCTCATCGCCTCCTGGAGAATACAAAATCATCCAACAACCAAGAAGTTTCAGATATGAAAGGGAAAGCTGTTGAGACTTTTAATAATATCTTGGCAGAAATCCGAACTTACGGACAGGGTTTGATAATAACGGATCAGATACCGACCAAATTATCTCCTGATGTTATTAAAAATACCAATTTAAAAATAGTTCACCGATTATTTGCTAAAGACGATAGGGAGATAGTAGGACATACAATTGGTCTTGAAGATGAGCAAATTAAAGAGTTCGTTCGTTTAAAAGCTAGAGAAGCCGTTATTTTCCATGGGCGGATTGACGAGGCTATGCAGGTGAAAGTTGATAATATTGACCCATCCGTGTTGGCACAAAATCAACCAAAGCCTTCTGAAAAAAAAAATGCCGATGTACAAGAAGTAGAGTATATTTTGGGGCAAGATTTATTTAAAGAAAAGATTTCAAGAAAAATAAATACGTTTATATTATTTCCGATGTGTGAGGATGAGATCTCAAACTTTCTAAAGTGTGAAATAGAGGCTTTGGGTAATTTTGATAACTCTTCAGAAGTAAAAGCAAGCATAGAACAATCTATTAGGCAGTTGCTTATCTATTCCCTGAAATTCTACATTAGACAAAATAGACTCTATGAAAAAATCAATTATAATGAAGAAATATTACTATATAAAGAAATAAATGGTGCATCCGACACATTTAATGTGTTCGTCAAGTTTATGGGACAATTTGCGTCAGAATTTACTCCCCATAAAATGAATAAATATGCTAAGTCGTATAAGTCATTGGGAATACTAATAAATATTCTAAATTTGTCACTAAAAGAAGTTAATAATATCTTTGTTGAATTTGGTGATAATTTTAAAATTGATAACCAAGCAGTTAATAATGCCATACTTGATGCCGTAGCAAAAAAAAATCTTTTTGAATACCAATGGCTAACGACCGAGCAGAAAAAAGATTTATGTTCTGGAATTGTATTGTATAGTTTTCCTAATAATTTTCTAATACTTGAGCATTATTTTGGTGTCAAAAATGGTTATTACAACACTGAAACCGTTATGGAGATTAAGAAACAACAAGAGACGAGACTAAAGGAACTATCTAGTACTACAGAAACTGATAAAATTAATCAATCGCTAGCATCCATATGTGAATGCTTAAAAAACGTTGAGCAGCTTGCAACATGTTCTGATAGCAATAATCAGAGACGGGATACATCAAAAATACTTGTCGTGGCTTCAATAGTCATTAGTATAATAGCCATTATTATGGTTTTGATAAAATAATGTAACATTCGTATTATGATGTTTAATATAAGCGCTATTATTGGACGTTAATAGGAATTTTGGAAGGTGCAGAAGTGAATACACCATTTACTCTGAGAAGGCTGATTGTCAATCATAAAGAAAAAGAGTTATTCAATGTGGATTTTACCAAAAATAAATACTCAGTGCGGGATACTATATTATCAACGGTAATTATTGGAGCAAATGGGGCGGGGAAAAGTTATCTATTAACGGTAATAAGTGAATTATTCCGAGTAATTAATAATAAGCAATTCTCTAAAGAAATCAATATGAGGTATGAAGAAAACTATTTAGAATATAGCATTGGTGCAGATTATTATGAGATAGAGGTGCGGGGAAAAGTATTTAACTTTACAAGAAATAAGCTGCCTGTCCAAGTACATGAAATCGAACTACCCCGTAAGATATTAGCAGTTTCATACATGGTAAACGATAAGTTTGTATTCAAAACGCCCGATATTGACTCCGAAGAGAGATATGAGTATTTAGGAATTAGACAAACTTCGAATGCTGCATGGACAAATTCTTTAAGTAGAAGAATTTGTGATGCGTTTATAGAGCATTCCGCCAACATATTGGTCAATATATAAAGAGATAGCAGATATATCTTGTGTAATGCTTTTGCTGAAGGTGATGATAGATTACATAAGAGATGAATATTCCCAAATGAGTGGTATATCATAATAAGATAGGTATCATTAATGTATGCTGATTCGATTTTGCAATCATAGGGTGTCGAACCTTTGTGTAAACTATAATTTCGCGTATCAGTATTATTTTTCTATCAAGACACAGTACGTATAGGAGAACATAAAATGAGTGTGTTTTCTTTTAAATTGTTATGTAAATACGATGCACATGGAGTGTGTGACAAAAGAATTACAATTAAATATTTATAACAGGATATAATATTTGTAGTAAAAGCTATTTTCGGAAGCGTGGTTATAAAATATAAGACTAACTCAAAATTGTTTAGGACACATTTTGGACACAATCTGTTACAAAGGACTACAAAAAATAACCAAGACTTAAAAAGTACATAGTTTATTAACCTTATATTTATTGGATTCCACCAACTATTAATAACAAAGGCAAAAGGTCTAGTACTCCTTCAAGTCGTGTCATTACAAAAGTGTTAATGATACATAATGAATTACAAAAATTCCTGAAGGTGATGTGACTGATGGATTTTTAGTAGCGAATAAGAAAAGCTCGTCAGTTGTGTCATTTTAAGGGTAATGGTATAATCAAAAAATAGTAAGTACTTACGGGGAGGCTTTGAATATGGCACTATTAAATGCAATTCCGATTAATGTTATTGAAATTTCTCGTGATTATCAAACAAGCGAGAGAGCTGGAGCAGGTGAAATGTTTCAGGTTAGTAGGATTGCAATTATTACCGATTTTGGAACCTTATATCCTCAATTCGATGCAGGCCATCACTATTATGAAATGGAAGATGTTGTAAGGGACTTGGGGTTTGATCCAATGCAAGTCAACTATGATGAGGTTTGATTATGCTTCGAGGGATTAATAACAAACTATTTTGAGTTTGATTACAATAATTTAACCGTCACTCAAGGCAGCTAGCAAGCGGAATCGCTATAAAGCTGCCTTTTATTTATGCTGATTTGCATCCTGGGTTTTGTGAAAGCCATGGAAGATCACAAAGATGAACTTATCCTTATTTTGGCCGGCTATCAAAAAGAAATGGAGAAATTCTTGCAGACCAATCCAGGTCTTCGATCGCGTTTTCCAATCCATATTGATTTTCCCGATTATAATAAACAGGAACTGTTGCAGATTGCTGAACAATTATGTTTAAAACGCCAATATCAGCTTGACGCTCAAACTAAAATCGCCTTATTAAACTCTCTTAATCCCCCGGAAAACAATAGTGACGATAATTTTGGCAACGCCCGTACTGTACGTAATATAATTGAGAAAGCGATCAGACGACAGGCTGTGCGGTTAATTTCTAAGCATTCTACCACCAGGGAAGAACTGATGGTCATCGAACCATGTGACTTAGTGGGGGTGGACCAATGCGCGAATGTGTAATTATCGGCAGGCCGAATTCCGGTAAAACTATGTTTGCTCTTAATTTTTCAGGTTACCTTGGAGCGAAGAGTGTGGATGTAACCTTTCGAACCTATGATGGACTGGTTACTTGCCGGCATTTTTCTCTTGAAGAGGCAAAACGGGAATTATGCGGATTGGGCTTACATAAGACACGCTCCTTGCAGTCGATGATCTTACGTATGACGGTTGGTAAAACAGCGGTTAACTTTAAGCTGACAGACACTTGTGGTGTCAGTGAACAAATCCATCCGGAAGAAAATATTCGTAAAGGTATGGCTCAGACTATTAGCCTGTTACGTTCGGCTGATCTTATCCTGCATGTGGTAGATTTATCGCTTATCAGCAAAGACTTTGTCTATTCAAATTGCAGTATTGATCATGAATTCTATCATTACGGCATTTTTAAAAAATCATATTTAATGCTCGGTAATAAGTACGACCTGAATACCGCGAAAGAAAACTTTTCGCGATTGTCTACCGCTTTTCCCAAGGCGGCAATCATTCCTGTCTCAGCTTTACACAGCCAGGGATTTCGGGAGGTGAAAGCCTGTGTGGCCAGAAATGTTTGAGTTTTTGTCTACAGTTATAGCGGCTGCCTGCTGCTCGGCTGCTGTTAAATTGGCGGATGACTACCTGGATATGGATTATGACGCTATCGCCGGTAAACCGAACTGGGCAGAGATTCTAGACAGGGGAACTATGCTGTACGCAATGTTTTTACTAGCACTGGCTGCCGGTATAAATGCAACATTAAGTCTCTCTTTGTTTTTCGCCAGTTACATTGTCGGTATGTTCAGCTGCTTGCGGGATAAGTTTCCCAGCCGTTTAAATGGCTTCCAGGAATCAATGCTAGCTTTTACGGCTGGCATTATACTTTTTGGCTGGAATCAGATGATGTTCTCCGTCTGCTTTGTTGCGGCAGTACAATTGTTTGATGACTATCTAGACGCCCAAAGCGACCAATTGGCAGGGCAGCGAAACCTGGCTAACCGTTTGGGGAAAGTAGAATGTATTGTTGTTTTTTTGCTATGTACAATTTTAGCCTGGGATTTTGATAATCAGCTTTTTTTTCCGGCGCTGGCTGGAACCACAATAGTGTATCTGCTGTCCAGCCGTCTTGAGAGGGTACAGGTATGGTGATCTATACTGCGGTCCTGGTAATCGGGACTTTTTTACTGGGATATCTTATAGGAAAAAAACATGGCTGGTCAGCCGGATACCAGGCAGCTGAAGTTGTTGTGCCGCTAATAATGCGCCAACAATCCCTGGAAACAGGAAAATGCAATATTTGCGACGCCATGTGGATAAATACGCCGAATTGTGAAAGTTTTAGCAGGGATTTGGATACTTTATAACAAACTATGTAACAGTACTATAATTATAGTCAAAAGTTAGGAGTGTTTGCTGTTTGCCTGAAGTGTACGGAGAAAAGGAAGGCTTAAAAAAGATACTACTAGATAGTCTGGAGCAACTATATCAGCATACCGTTCCGTTTGGTCAAACAATTACCAATGAGCTAGCTACGGATATGGCCATTATCGCCGAACAGTTAAACCGGGAAATTGCTGTCTACATCAACCGGCGGGGAAACGTCGTCCAGGTGGCTGTTGGTGATAACAAAACAGTACCGCTGCCGAGTACGGAAGGAAGAAGGGCGCTTAACCGGCTCAGCGGTACTCGCTGCATACATACTCATCCGGGCGGAGACAGTCGGTTAAGCAGTGTCGACTTGGCATCGCTTAAAGATATGCGTTTTGATATTATGGCTGCTATGGGTGTCCGTGACGGTATTCAAGAAATCAGTTTTGGTTTTATTTCCGGTCATACAGCCGATAACTACGAGGTTCAGACGGTTGGGCCGTTAGCGTTAGCTGAATTTACCCAGATAGACCTAAATTATCTAGTAACCCAGATTGAACGTTTGCTTGTAAGCAAAGAGACTAATTCAACCATAGTCGAAACAGAGAAAGCTCTGCTTGTAGGTGTCGAACGTCAGGGAGAATGGGATGTCAGTGATTCACTCAGCGAATTGGCGCAGTTGGCGGAAACTGCCGGCGCCGTGGTTGTAGGTTCTGTATGGCAGAAGCGCAGCCGTGCCGATGCTACTTACTTTATTGGGCGGGGTAAGGTTCAGGAGATTAGTCTAATTCGTCAGGAATTGGATGCTAATATTATCATTTTTGACGATGAACTTTCACCTGCCCAGCAACGCAATTTAGAACAGGTACTGGGAGTTAAAGTCATTGACCGTTCTGCCTTAATACTTGATATATTTGCGCAGCGGGCGCGTTCGCATGAAGGCAAACTTCAGGTTGAACTGGCTCAGTTAAAGTATAATTTGCCGCGGCTCGGCGGCCAAGGGCTGGTGTTATCGCGGCTCGGGGGCGGTATCGGTACCAGAGGGCCTGGCGAGACAAAGCTTGAAGTTGACAGGCGGCGAATCAGATCGAGAATTAATGATATTGAAAAAGAAATAGAAAATCTGAAAAAGCATCGTGCTTTGCACCGTGAACGCAGGCATGCTTCCAGAATACCTACAACGGCATTGGTAGGCTATACTAATGCCGGAAAATCAACCTTATTAAACAAACTTACCGAAGCCGGGGTATTGGCGGAAGACAAACTATTTGCGACCTTAGATCCCACTACAAGACGTACTAATTTGCCGGGAGGCAAGGAAATTTTGCTGACAGATACGGTTGGCTTTATTCAGAAGCTGCCTCATCAGTTAATTGCAGCATTTCGCGGTACGCTTGAAGAAGTAATTCATGCCGATTTGCTTTTGCATGTCATTGACGCCAGTCATCCTCAATATGAACAACATATTCAAGCCGTATATCAAGTGCTGCAAGAACTCGGCGCCGCTTCAAAGAATGTAATAACTGTGTATAACAAAGTCGATAAAGTGGACAATTCCTTTCTTGTAGAACGCATGCTTAGAGAAACCGGCTCAATTGCAATATCGGCCGAGGCTGGAACCAATCTTGAGAAATTGCTTAGCATGATAGAGGATAGCCTTGGCGTTTCAACAATAGATACTAGCTTGTTAATACCCTATAACGACAGTGGCTTTGTCAGCAAACTTTATGAATTTGCTACAGTTAATTCTGTTGAATATCAAACTGAGGGTATTTCGGTGCAGGTATCTTTGTCGCCTGAACAATATGAGCGTTGTAAAAAATACGTCCAGGAGTTGAAAGATAGATGAGCTTATTTTCTAATGAGATTATTGCGCTAAAACAAAAAGCACTTGAGCAGGCGCGCCCGCTGTTTGACAAGATTGATGAAATTTCTGCGCAAAATACGGCCAAGGTTCTTGCCGCTTTCCGAAAGCATCAGGTTTCGGAGTATCTTTTTCGGACGACAACCGGTTATGGTTATGGGGACAGCGGACGTGAGCGCCTGGAAAATGTATGGGCAGACTTATGCGGTGCCGAAAAAGCCTTGGTAAGAACTCAATTTGTATCAGGCACACATGCACTGGCCTGTGTTTTATTCGGTATTTTACGGCCCGGGGATGAGCTTTTGGCCGTTACCGGAACTCCCTATGATACTATGCAAACGGTTGTTGGACATGCTGTACATACACCCGGATCTTTGAAGGAATGCGGCGTCAGTTACCAGGAAATTCCCATGACGCAAGATGGCGTAGATATTGATGCAATTGCCGGCTATATAAAAAGCAATACAAAAATGGTACTCATTCAGCGCTCACGCGGATATAGTTTGCGAAAACCGTTATCTATCAGTGATATCAAGAAAGTTTGTGCAGAAATCAAAAAACATAAGCCTGATTGCATATGTTTTGTAGATAATTGCTATGGCGAGTTTGTCGATACTGCCGAGCCAACAGCGGTAGGCGCAGATATAATGGCCGGTTCGCTTATAAAAAATCCGGGCGGCGGTATTGCGCCGTCAGGAGGGTATATTGCCGGTAAAGAAGAATTAGTTAATATGGCTGCTTATCGCTTAACAGCTCCGGGATTAGGCGGAGAGCTGGGAGCGACTCTTGCGGATATACGCTTACTGTATCAGGGGCTATTTCTCGCGCCGCATGTAGTGGCTCAGGCAGTAAAAGGTGCGACATTCGCAGCAGTGCTATTTAATAATTTAGGCTATAAAACAGTACCGCAGCCGGACGAATTGCGCAGTGATATTATTCAAGCGATTGAGTTAGGCTCGCCGGAAAAAATGATTGCTTTTTGCCAGGGATTGCAACAGTATTCACCGGTAGATGCTCATGTTCATCCCGTACCCGGTCCTATGCCAGGTTATGTCGACCAGGTCATAATGGCTGGCGGTACTTTTATTCAGGGATCATCAATTGAACTTAGTGCGGATGGACCGCTCCGCCCGCCATATATTGTCTACCTGCAAGGCGGATTAACTTTTGAACATGCCATGCTGGGTATTTTAGGAGCCGCCAGTGCGATAACTGGCCAATAGCACCGACATTTCTTGCATATTTCTTAAATCTAGGCTGTATAATGACAGGAAAAACAGTATATACGTCGAATAAAGCAGAAGTGTGGTTGCTTAAAGCAAAAAAAATATGCCTTTTTGGTGGTTTAACGTGGAATATATAATTGCTAGTTTGGTTGCTATTCTGATAGCAACTTTGATTGTATATAAGTTGGCCAATAACATATTAGGGCTTGGTTTGCGCTTAAAACCATTACTGTTATGTGCAGTATGCGCTATGTTGATTAGTTTGGTTTTACCTAAAATAGTTGTTGGATTTGCCGGCTTGCCTGGCACCATAGCGGTATTGGCAGTTTTTGCTGTTATCTTTGCTTATTTCGTTGCAAAATATGAAGATGACTCTTCCCTGCAGGAATGTGCTGCTGAAGCAGAGGCAGCCTGTTGCCTTGCTGAAGAACAGAATGAATCCGGTATGCTCAACCAGATTCATTCTGAAGATGACAGGAATACCTTAGAAACTGCCAATTATGAAAATGCTCGGGAAGCAGATATAAAAACTCCGGAGACTACCACTGGTAAAGATGATGAGTCGATCGTCCATGGTCAATCGTTGCCAGTCGTGGACAGGGAGTTAGATATATTAGCGATAGCTCCGGAGTTAGGGCCTGTTATTGATGATAATAATGGGGTTAAGGATAACTCAGCAGTAAGGGACGCTCTTGTTGTTACCACAGTTACTGCTTTGCCAGGCCCTGGGGCGGTGGAGCCAGTTGCCGCAGAAGAATTAATAAATATAAATGAATTAGAGGAACAGGTGTCTAACAAATCGGTCTCTGTTGAGCAAGTTTTTCAGCCTGGGACAACATTACCGGAAGAGCAAGTAGTGGAACAAGAACTGCAAAAAGATGAGATCATGGATATCCGGACTTCAATCGGTCATGAAGCAGGGGAAGATCCTGTGAGCGCGTTTGAAGAAATAGTTGCCCCGGCAGATATGACATTATCAGAAGAAAGTCAGGCAGAGGCTGTGCCGCTTGCTGAGCTTGCAATTAAAGAGATCTCCTCTTCTGATGCTTACAATGGAGATAATTTAATAGAAGAGCAAAAAATACCAGAATATGAATTGCCAGCAGATAAAGCAGAGGATCTGGAGGAAATTGCAGCTGAACCGTTTGAACAGACTGCTGCCTCTGCAGAACTACTGTTATCAGGGGAATTGTTAAATGTCGATAAGCCGGCAATTAACAATGATTTGCAGGAGTTACCTGAAAAGACGCCTCAAATAATGGATAGCGGTAAGAAAGACAGGCAAGAGAGCGCGGAAGTTGAGCAGGCGTTTGTACAGGAGGCTGAAAATTCCACGATGATGTTGTATGAACAGTTGCCAGAATTTGAATCAGAAGATCTTGACGATCTATTGGAGCATGCCTTTGTATGCAAAGAGAGAAATGACTATTCCACTGCATTTCAGGCTTTTAGCCGAGCCCTGGTCCTGTATCCTAATAGCGAGGCTGCTCCGTTTCTTGTTGTTGAGATTGGTAATATTCTTAAAAGCAGGGGATCTTATGATGAAGCTATTGAGGTGCTCTCGAACGGCCGTAGCCTTTCCCAGAGTAGACAAGACGAAATAATGGAGCAAGAATTTATTAGTGCCATTGCCTATTTGCGGATTACTAAAAATGTTTTACTGCAAAATCGTTTAGGTAATATTCGATTCTCGGACATTCCGGCTCCTGTCGTCCAACAAATTGACGAGGAATTTAAGGAATGGCGCAACGTAGGTAATCTCTAACTTGATTAATAGAATATATATTGGAGGGGTCATAAAATGAAAAAAAGTGTAGAAATCATTGGACAACCTGTTGTTAGCATTACTGAAGGTAAAGAATTTGGCCAAGTTAAAGATCTTGTTATTAATCCTTCAAACGGCACAGTCGCTGCATTAGTTATTGATGATGGTAAATGGTATTTGGGAGCCAGGTTATTGCCTTTTGCTGCCATAGCCGGTTTGGGGGAAAACGCTGTTACTATAAGCAATAGTGCAGATATTACCGGTGTTGCTGCCCAGCCTGAGTACGAACAACTCCTTGAGGCTGATGTAAAAATCATTGGTACAAAAGTTCTTACTAAAGGCGGTAAGATTAAGGGGAAGATCAACGAAATCATTATTGACCCTGCCGGAAAAATTGAAGCTTGCGAGATGGAAAAGGCTGATGGCGAAATTGTAAGTCTTCCTGCGCAAGACGTAGTTACATTTGGCAAGGCGGTATTAATTGTTTCTGATACTAGTGAGCCAACAAGTTTTGTGCCAGCGTCTACCCCCCAAGAGTCGCCTGCAGAGCCCGTACAAGCCGAACCTCAAGTTGTTGAACCGATTGCGACAGAAGAGCCTGTTCCGCAGGTCGAAATACCTGAGCAGCAGCCTGTTGAAATAAAAGAGACGCAATCACAGCCTCCTGCTGATGACTCAGCTAAAAAATTCGATGACAAACATCGTAAGTTCCTGTTAGGGAAAAAAGCGGCACGCCGCATTGAAACAGATAATGGTGTGTTGATTGTAGAACAGGGCGGCGAAATTACAGAAGAAGTTTTGCAAAAAGCCAAGCTTGCCGGTAAATTTGTGGAACTGTCTATGAATATTCAATAAGCACCTGGTGATCAGCACTGTTGCAATTATAAGTCCCCGCGACAAAAACAGCGGGGGCTTAATTCACTAATAAATCGTTATCTGGTCACAACCACTTAACACAGAGAAAGGATTAAGTGTTGTTCTGTGCAGACTGTCACTTCTAGAAGCACAAATATTTTATTGTTTCTAATTATTATAATGCTGTTTTGTTCAGTCAGTATGATAGCGGCCAATGCTGCGTTCATGGTGACAGATGAGATTTATCAGGGCGTTACTGTCGGCGATATAGATGTCGGGGGACTCTCTATTACCCAGGCTCAGCAAAAAATCACCAGTATATTCAAGGAAAGAACGACAAAAGTAGCCATCATTACCGCTAATTATCAGGAACGAAACTGGTCAATTTCCGCGCAAGATATTGAACTGAGTATTCAGGCGGAGAAGTTAGCTCAGCAGGCGTATAATGTCGGACGCACAGGCAATGTTCTTGAACGGCTCCAGGAAAGATATTTGGCAGTTCACCAAGGCCACCAACTTCCATTGACTGTTTATTTTAGCCAGGAAAAAATGCAGAATATCTTGACTGGCATTGCTAAGCAGATTGAACGGCCGGCACAAAATGCCAGATTAATGCTGGCAGGAAGTTCTAAAGTAGTCATTGAACCAGAGGTTATAGGGTGTAAGGTTGATTTAAATAAAACTATGGCAGAGGCTACTACAAAACTTAATAATAAAATTGCATTTGCTTTTGATATATCGGTGGAAGAAACTGCACCTGCTGTATTGGCTAAAGATCTTGAGCATATTGACGGACTAATTGCTTCTTATACTACTTATTTTGACCCACGGGATTATAACCGTACGCAGAATGTGCTGATTGCCGCAAAAAGCATAAATGCTATTCTCATTAAAACCGGTGAAGTTTTTTCGTTTAATAATGTTGTAGGTTTACGTTTGGCTGAATATGGTTTTAAAGAAGCGCCGGTTTATATTAACGGCATGTTGGTCCCGGATTGGGGAGGCGGTGTTTGTCAGGTTAGCAGTACTCTGTATAACGCTGTTTTGCTAGCTGACCTGAATATTGAGGAACGTACCGCACATTTTCATCCACCAACTTATGTACCAATTGGTCAGGATGCCACTGTTGCTGATAATCAGCTAGATTTCAGATTTAAGAATAGTTTGCCGGATAACATTTATATTGTCAGTGAGATATTCAACAATAAGCTTGTTGTCAGTATTTTCGGCAAGACGTTAAACAATCCGCCTGTCATCTATGTAACATTGGCAGATAAAAAAGTTTTAGAACCGACTACCCAGATCAAACAAGATCCCAATTTGGAGCTTGGAAAACAAGTTGTGGAAGTCGAAGGACAAAAGGGTTTCATAGTAGCAACCTACCGCGTTAAGCAAATTGATGATAAGATTGTAAAAAATGAATTTTTAGCTTCCGATGAGTTTCCGCCGATTGATAGGGTCATACGGGTAGGAACTAAAGTCTTAACCCCGCAAATAAATAAATAGCACTAATTATATATAAGAAAGAAACAGCAGTTCGTCAAACGAACTGCTGTTTCTTTCTTAATATATGTTTAAGTTCAAAATTTACTATAAAAAACACTCTACTGAAGCTTACGAAAAACGCCAATAACTTTGCCTAGAATCACGACATTGCGTGAGTAAATTGGTTTGAGATTAGGATTTTCAGGCTGTAAACGAATGGAGTCCTTTTCTCGAAAAAACCGCTTAACAGTTGCTTCTTCTTCATCAATAAGCGCAACTATAATATCACCATTACGGGCAGTATTCTGACTACGAACTAAAACATAATCGCCATCTAAAATACCGGCATCAATCATACTATCCCCTTGAACAGTGAGCATAAAAACGTCGTCGTTGCCCACTAATTCGGTCGGCAGGGGATATGTTTCTTCAATATTTTCCACTGCTAAGATGGGGGTACCAGCTGTTACTTTGCCAACTAACGGAACTGGTGTGATCTGCTTTTGCCGCCAGGGAGCTTCATCTAAAACATCAATGGCGCGTGGCTTAGTCGGATCTCTGCGAATAAAACCCATCTCTTCTAACTTGGACAGATAACTATGTACCGTTGAACTAGAACTCAAGCCAACAGCTTCACCAATTTCCCGAACAGAAGGCGGATATCCTTTTAGTCGAAGAGTATCTTTGATGTATTGCAGTATCTGTTTTTGTCTGGTATTAAGTAATGTTTCCTTATCAACACTCATATAGAACACCCACCATGACTATTAAATTTTAAATATACTAATTCATTATAGCATTATATGGATAGAATTACAAACACTCGTTCGAATGATTTGATTTAAGAAATAGAATGGGGGTGGTATGAAGCATAATCAAACAGCAAATTAATGTCTTACAGGCACTTTCAGAATTTGTCCTGAATATACTTTCGCATTATTATCTAATTTATTGATTTGTCTAATCTCATATATTAATTCTCTGATATCGTCTTTGTCAGTTGTATATTTAGCGGCAATTTGCCAAACGGTATCCCCGGGTTTAACATATACTGTTTCATAAGTAGTATTATCAACAAAGGCACGAGAAATGGCCAAGGGTGTAATAGCCAATATTGTCAGAACGAGAGACACAACAAGTATTATTTTTCTCATATAAAAGCACCTCTTTGAACATATGTTTGGTTACTGCTATTGTAACATAGTACATATGTTCTCTGCAAGTATGTTCGGTGAAAAAACAGAACTAATGTTCTGGTGCTTTTTCGAAAAAGTCAAGATGTTATTCATTTGCTGTAAAGGCTAATGACTTAATGCAACTTTAATAACAAAATGTCGTAGATAGGGTTTTATTCCAGCACATCCAAAAGTTGCCGGAGACACAAAGGGTAAAGGCTTTGTTGTCAAAGGTATGGAAGGCGTTGGGTCATTTTGTATCGATAAATCTGGTAGATTAATGTAAATAGAATATGGCCGTAGCCTTTTTGCGTTTTTGGTTGACTAAGTAAGTGTTCCAGGAAAAAATTAATGGAGGGCTACCAATGAACAAATAGTATTACGAAAAGTGTTCGTCTGTAAACTGTGCGGCAATGAGGTTACTGTAACCAAGGCGGGTGGTAATCCAGAGATCCATAGCGGTCAGCCGATGAAGGAGATAACAGCAAAATAAAATATATATAAGGAGGTTAGAATGGAAACATTTGACGAAATGAAAAAGGAGGCTAACCTTGGTGTGAGGTAAGCCTCTCTTTAATAGGTCTTCTTAGCGTTTGAGTATATGACGGCGGATAATGGCCAGGTTTTGAAAGACACGTAACCCAAAGGCCAGTAGCGCTACATAATAGAGATCAATTCCGATGCGCTCGCCCACATAGACTAGAGCCGCGGCCAATAAAGCATTGGTAAAGAAACCGGTTATGAAGACACTGTTATCAAATTGACTGTTCAAAACGGCTCTCAGTCCGCCAAAAACGGAATCCAACGAGGCCAAAAGCGAAATCGACAAAAACTTGGCGTACTGTGCAGGAACAGTTATAGGAAAAACCATACCGATAATAAGGCCAACAAGTAGTCCGGCCACTGCCAGCCATATCATTTACCTGTCTCCTTCACTGGTTGCGCATATTGAAACTGAAAGCCGCCGGTGTAGGGCGGAATCTGAACGTCGGGTTTCTGAGAAACGGTAATTTTAATCCCCCAGAAAGACAGAGTTTCGATGACACCGCCTCTCATTTTTAGTGAGGTCTCCAATGTTGCCGGATCGCCGATCACTGATATCTCAAAGGGAGCCGCAAAGGGGATGCCATTGACTGACATGGCTTGTCCATTTTGGCGAATTCCCGAACCGGTAATAAGGCGTTGCTTATTGACAGCGATGGCTTCAGCGCCTCCAGCCCGCAGCTCATTTAGGATTTTAAGCATATCCTCCGCCCTGATCAAATATAAGTCAGAGCTTCTGTTATCCGTGGTTGGTTTGCGTTCTTCCTCTACCGCAACAACAATGCCGGGACCGGTTAATGCTACTGTACCCGCTCCCATGGCAATGCGCTGAACTTCTTTATAAGCCGCATTGCCATCCGTGGTCTGTAATTCACGTACTTGAGACTGCAGGATGTCTCTTTCCTTTTCGGCGGAACTTAGCCGCAGCGTTAAATCTTCGGCTCGTTGATTTTGTAGAGAATACCGGTAGTCTTGGTTGCTCCTAAATTGTACTGCCAGCATGATGCCCAATACAATGCATACCAAACTAATAGCGACCTGACCTTTTTTCAGTACCATGAAAACACCTCTAAACTAGTATGGTGCATAACCTGAGGGTATGAGTTGAGAAAATATCATTAAACGTACCGGTATTATAGTAACAGAAAACAGCCGGATAGTAAATGACATACACTATTGAGCATTTTTACCGGGGTGATAAATCCCGGGGATAGAAAAAGCGATTGTTGAACGAGTAGATCTTAGATATTTTTTCAAGTATATCACATTTTAAGTCCGTAAATTTATGTCCGATAATATCTATTATGTTAAGTAGGGCTGAAAGGGGCATAAAAAGCAAAATACTTGTGCTTTAAAAAGATGTAAATATTACAGTAAATCTGCCAGATGACAGGCAGAAATAAAAAAAAGTTATCACCCCAGGTTCTCGCTCTAATCATCATTGTTGTTGGTGATTAGAGCGGGGATTAAAATGCGTATTGATATGGATGAATTAATTACGATTCTGATCTGACCATATTGACTAATCTGTTTATCAAAATATGTAAATTTATGCGCATTCTTACAATTGCGGGATTACGCACCGGACTATGGCGCTTTGAGACGTGCTTGCGACAATGAACGTACAGCACCTCAGAGTTACTACTTATTGCTGTCGTCTTCCGGCGGCAAAGGCTTTGCTGCGACTGGTTGCAAATTTGCGGCATATGTCGATTTTTCCGAGCGAGTAAAAATGCCTTCTTGCCACATTTGATAGCCATAAAGGGCAAATTCATGTCCAATATTGATTAGGTAGACAAGCAGACTGCTGCTAAGAAATTCAAAGATACCCCTGGTCACAAGCCAAGGTAGGACGATGTACGCAAATCCAAGATCTACGACTGCATTAGTAGCAACATACAGCCCGAATCGACCGTAGGTAAGCTTGAAAATCCAGATAGTAAACGCGGGAACGGCACCATAAATATATGGTGGTATTTGATTGAGTGGATAAAGCGTTTCTCTAACCCCCCACAATTGTAAGGTAATTCCCGCCTCAACAATGATCGCCCCGGTTACTGCGGTAAGCAAAGCCATGGGCATAAACCGTTTGATATCCTCCCTATCCATGAAAAACAAAGTCAACCATGGCAGCAGCATAGCCCACAAAATTACTTGATTGCTCATGAAAAAGCCTCCGTTTATTAACTTAGTTGGCTTAGTATTTGCATTTCATACAGAAAACATTATTGAAGAACTGGAGACAGGTTTCGTTCTGATGACAGTGCGATGTGGCGACCAACCCGTGAATATGAATTATATTATGTTAAATTAGGCTGTTTGCTCTTAGAACTAATTTCTCGGACGTGAAGGAATCGTTAATATTTAAACCTGCCTAATAGTTTACTTGCATAATGTGCAAAGCCCTACCCCTCCCTTCCTGCCAATATCAGGCGTGTTTTGCTGCTGTTTTTCCAACTGACTCGACCAGGCTTATCACCCTACATTGTACCAGTCTTCTTTATTGGCAAACTATCTTAGTACAGTTTTTAAGATCCTGTGCGTTGTAATATATTGCCAGAATCACCGCTCAACTTTTTTGCATAACCTTCTGCTTTATAGAAAATACTAAAACTGTACCCTGAGAGGTGTTCAAAAAACTTGTAAAGAAGGGTGGTTAGATATTGAAATCTTCATATAAGTCTAGTTCTACAAATCATTTATATGAATTTGCTGAGGAACTGGCAAAATTTAATAAAAGCAGTACCGGACAAAGAATGCAACATACTGCTCAAGCTGATAATAGTACTAAGACTTATGCTATGGAGTTCAAGGCCAATAATCAAGCTGGTAATAATAATAGTGAAAAGTATGACAGCGTCGACTGATTCGTAGGTAAAATGCTGGATGATCATATATTCTTGGAGGTGGCATAATTGGCTTATTATGGCAGCAACTATTCCCAAAAATTAACTCAAAAAGAGAAAAACTATCTGGAAGATGCTCTACAAATGGAAAACTTGGCTATTGCTAAGTATAGCGTGTATGCAGATCAATGCGAGGATAATGAGCTTAAGGGATTACTGTTTAGCATTTCGAAAAATAAGCGGCAACACGCAGATAGATTAAAGCAACTTATGGGACAGTCTTTCTCTACTCAACAATATCAATAAATACTAAGCAATGAGGTGATTCTATGGCAAAGAATAGAAGATACAGTAATGATTACATGACTACCAGCCGTAACAGGCTGTCTGATCGAGATATAATGGTTGATTTGATAAATACAGAAAAACATCTCTCTCATTTGTATGAACACGCAATTATGGAATCAACTAATGTGACAGTGCATAATACAATGGAAGAATTTCAGCATGATGAGCACGAAAATGCATATACCTTGTTTAATGTCATGCAGGATCGTGGCTGGTATAATCCTGCTGGTCAGAATGCAGAACAATTTAATCCCCAAAAGAGCTTTAACATTAAATCAAAGCGCAATCATCCGGGCGGCAACAACCGCGGCAGATCATTTAATAATCAATATCAGTACAGCTAATATTAGCATATCAAAAACCAGGAAGAATCCTGGTTTTTGATTATTATTGGCATTTAAATAAAACATTTAAAAAGTGATATTGAGTCTGTCCAGTACATATTCTATGTTATTTAACATAGTAGCTTGCTCGGAACCGGCGAAAAGTAACCCGACTGCAAAATTATCCTCAGTTAAAACCAAAGATCCGCTGTCCCCGGGCATACTCATTGGTGTGGTGAGAATCTGATCTGTAAATAGGCCATACTCCTGGTTATTCATGCTGACTTTGAAGGTCACATTTGTTGCCACAATTTGCCCATAAGTCAGACCGGTAGTACGACCGCTTTTTTTAATAGCCAATCCCAATCTAGGTTCAGCGATACCGTTTATAAAACCAAACTCTAGAATATCCGGGCTGATCAGTTCCGGCGTTAGAGGCTTGGCGAGCGCGCAATCCAATTGATTCGGTGTTTCACTGTCCCGTAAGACCTGAACCTGATATTCAGGCCGGAAAATTCGAATGCATTTATTAAGAATGCTTTCGAATGCTCTGGCGATTTTACAATGCGGTGCTGTTTTTTCGCGATATAACGGAACAAACCTGTGTAAATGTCCTATCGTACAGTCGGCAACTTTACCACCATCATACACGCCCGGCTGGATAATTGGATCTCCTATATTGGCTCGGCCGTCATATCCGTTAGTAATATTGGCTAGTACATGGTTATTGGATAATATGAGAAGCTCGCCCGTAGTTTTGTCTTTAACAACCGCTCCGAAAGTTCCCGCCGATATTTTAAAATGCCCTAGACTCATTCCCGGCTGGGCCGGGCGGCAAAATTCTCTTCTATCTTTTTGGAGTTTTATTTCTCCTACTTCTATGACATCGGTTGGTGTATCATCTAATCTTAAAGGAATAACCTGACCGCGATTTAGCTCGGCTTTCGGATATTTTTTTTTAACGAGGATGGATAGGGATTTTTTACCGGTATTTGAACCGCGTATATATTTATGTCCCAGACCAACACCAACTAAGTTATTATCATAGTTGGTAATTTTTAATAGTTCCTGAAATACTCTGGCTGTATCGAGTGTAGCCATTGTCCTGCCCCCCTGATCTGGCTGTTTTATTACTGAAAAGCTAGCTTAATGTATGATATGCAGGGGTAAAAGAGCAGGCCTAAAGATTAAAGTAAATTTTTTATTTCTCCAATTTTTTCAAGCGTGGCATGATAACCACGCTTAATCAGTTCACCGGATTGCTTAAAGTCCTTATAATTTATATCATATACCTGTGGCCTGATGATGACATCCGCATACTGCTCCGATTTCATTAATGTAACTTCTCTGCCCATAATTTCGATACATTGCATAAGTATTTCCCCAACCGAGTTAGCATCGTAGTTAGGCTGGCCGGCGTACCCTAAATCAACGCCTATGATCCTGTCTGCGCCCATGTGATTTAGAATATCGGTTGGCAGATTATTTTTCACAGCACCGTCTACCAAGGTCATTCCGCGGTACTTTTTGGGAAAGAAAATTCCTGGTATTGAGATACTGGCCCGTACAGCTTCAGATAGTAATGTATTGTGATAATACCTGGCATTAAGAATTGCGCGTTGCTGCGGTAACGGCGATGTAAAGAAAACGGTATCGGCTGATTTAATATCTACGGCAGTAATTGCTAATGGTATTTTAGTGTCGCGGACAGTACGCTGCTGCCATAACTTTGTAAAAAAATTTTCTATTTTTTCACCTTTAATCAAACCGGTTGGCAATACCGACCAAAAACGAAACTTTCCATTAACGAGCCATTTGAAACCGTGTTTAAATAAATCGCCGGTGGTAACTTTCAAATCAATTAAACTGTGAATATCAATTTCCTCAACAATGGATTGTATTTTCTGCGGACTGTAGCCGTAGGCATACATTGCTGCGACGATGGACCCTGCACTGGTCCCGGCTATATAATCGACGGGGATATTATGGTCGGCTAAGGCTCTAAGCACGCCAATATGTGATGTTCCTCTCAAACCACCGCCGCTTAAAGCAACTCCTACGCTCGAACGGCGGGATTTTCGCGGCAGATTGTTGATGGTGACAATCATTGCGCTCACCTCATATTCCTTTCTATCTTATGTTATGAGTAAGCGGCAAGACTGTGTTATTGATCTATATAAAAAAACAGAGACTGCATCGCCTCTGTTTAAGTTAATTATTCTTTTTAGCTAAAATTATCATGCGTGGTGTATCGGAACTGTAAGGCCGGCCGTCAAAGCCGCCAAATGTTTCCACGATAGAAAGGCCGCTGCTGGTGAAGATGTCTTTCATTTCTGGAAGGGAATAAGCTCTTAAAACAAATTCATATTGGACTTTGGAACCGGTAATTTGGTTGATTAACTGACGTTTCATTGTCGCTATACCATTTTCTAATTGTATCTTGTAAGAAAGTACGTATTCGCCGCTGGGATGACGCCAGTAACGGTTTAAGTTATTTCGAACCATCCAGTCTCTGTTTAACAAATCAATAAGAAATAAGCCTTTAGGTTGTAGGGCTTTAGCCACTAGCTTAACGATACCAGCATTTTCTTCATCAGTAAAATAGCCAAATGCCGCAAACATATTGATTATGGCGGAAAACTGGCGGTCATAATCAAGCTCTCTCATATCTTTTTGCTCAAATGTAATGGTTACATTGGCCTCTTGCGCCTTTTGAACCGCAATATCTAAAAAGTCTTGTGTTGCATCTACTCCAGTTACTTTTAATCCCTGTTTGGCCAATTCTATTGCGTGGCGACCATAGCCACAATATAAATCCAGGATAGATTGCCCGGGCTTCAGGTTTAAAACGTCAGTAATAAATCGTACTTCCTGGTTTGTGCCAGCTAACGAATACGATTTATTATCCCCTAATTCTTCATGAGTCAAATTTGACACCACCAGTACATTCTTTTCAATTGAATTTAGTTTTTGCGTATCCACCCAATGCACGGACGGCTAGCCGATTTTCTCATACTGAAAGCTTTCGCCAAGCTCAGCGCCAGCCGTGTTTTCTTTAGTGTACAAACAACTACAGTTTCGGGTAGATCTTTTTGCTGAGTATAGTGCTTGATCAGCTGCAGCGATGAGGTCAGTCTCATTATCGGCATTATAAGGATAGCCTGCAATACCTATACTGACAGTTAATGCTCCGCCTGGTTGAGTGGCGCAGTTTTCAAAAGGGTATTCAGCAATAGCCTTCCTTATTCGTTCCGCAAATATGTGGGCTTGATGTGTGTCTGTCATTGGCAGCAGAACCACAAATTCCTCCCCGCCATAGCGGAATACATAATCTGTACCTCGGCAATATTGGCGAACCAGACCCGCGACTGCTTTTAGAGCATCGTCACCATGCAGATGGCCGTTAATATCATTATAGTGCTTAAAATAATCAATATCAATCATTAATAATGAAAGCGGCTGCTGACAGCGAATCGTCCTTTTAAATTCCTGATGCAGAATGTTGCGGAAATGACGGTAATTATATACACTTGTCAAACCGTCGGTCGATGCTTCCAGACAGACTTGGCTAACATGGCTGGCATGAGCAATTGTCATTGCAATCTGACTGGCCAGTGAGCGCAATAAATCAAGGTCATAAGCTTTCAGCGCCTGCTCATCTGAAGTTTCAACATCAAGGATACCGATCACCTGGTCGTTAACAATGAGTGGTACGGCAACTTCACTAAATCCATTCTTGGTTCCTGGAATATAGCGCGGCTCAAGTGTTATATCAGGAACATAAACTAATTCCCGGAGCAACGCAGCATAACCGATGATTCCCTGCCCTAAAGGTATGCGTAAATCACTGTTATAGCCCCGATGGGCTTTATTAATTAATTCTTGCGACTTAGAATCAAGCAAGAATATAGCAGCATTCACAAACCCCAATTCATGAATTACGCCATCCAATATTTCCTCTAGAACTTCCTTTTCATCAACTGTTTTTTGGACGATGGCCGTTATGCGATACAATGCCGATAGTTTTTTATGGGCATGTTCCAAATCCATTAACTGAAAGTCGAGATTAGCCATTGCTACACAAAGATCCCGGTTTAAAGATTCATGCTGATCATTAATGGTGCAAAATTCATCCTGAAACAATACCGATTCAGTAATCTTCTGAAAGAAAACCACAACACTTTGCGCAGGCGCCGGAGTAATGCTGCATTCAAAATACTCGTTTAAATTTCGTTTCGAGGCATGCTTCAGCCGGGGTATCCTGATTTGCTGGTTATTGTCCCTGCAGGATTGTACCGCTTCGATTATGAGCATACCATTAGAGGCTCCAAATAATATATGCATTGTCCTTGAGAAGTGTTTGCCGATGTAAAAGGAAAGCGAAGCCTGCGAACGGTCGGTGATATAAGCATGCGAAATAAAACCGGCTGCATCTATGGCTACAAGTGCTGACGGTTTGGAATTTATAACGGTATTTAACATGACCGTATACAGCAGATTACTGAGCAATGAAAATCATCTCGCCTAATTTTAGAATATTTAATTAAACTTTCGCTATTTGTGAAAGAAATCCTCCCCTAAAGTAGTTTTTTTGCAGTAAACAAATAAAGAGCTGCCAATGATTGTTGGCAGCTCTTTATTTGCATTCATAGGTTAATTTTGTTTATGAATTCTTCCCCTAAGCGGATAGCCTGCTCATTTACAGCAAGTAGTTCAGGCTTTTTAGCGAACATTTTTGCAAACGCCTTTAATACAGCATTACTGGACACTACGTTACCGGCCCTGATAATTGCACCGACAATAACCATGTTGGCTGTTTTGACATTACCAAGCTCAGCAGCGATGTCATTGGCTGGAACATGATAAACTTTAATATCCTTGCGTTTGGCATCCTGATTGATTAGCGAGCTATTGATAATCAAGATGCCGCCAGGCTGCAGCAAGGGCTCAAACTTATCTAATGACGGCAGGTTCATAGCTACAACCAGGTTAGGTTCAGACACTATTGGTGCGCCTATCGGCTCATCAGAAACAATCACTGAACAGTTCGCTGTGCCTCCCCTCATTTCAGGACCATAAGAAGGTATCCACGAAACCTGTTTGTTCTCAATCATCCCGGCATAGGTCAAGAGCTGGCCCATAAGCATGACCCCCTGGCCGCCAAAGCCGGCCATTATCATTTCATGAGTCATTTTGCCACCTCCTCTGGTGTTTTATAAACACCAAGCGGGTAATAAGCTAGCATGTTTTTAGCAAGCCAACCAGTTGCCTCTACCGGACTCATACCCCAATTAGTCGGGCACGTTGACAAAACTTCAACTAAGGCAAACCCTTCACCGCGGATTTGAACTTCGAACGCTTTTTTTATGGCTGCTTTGGCTTTAACCATATTCCCGGGCGTATTAACGGCCACGCGGGCAATAAACTTGGCTCCTTCCAATGTGGACAGCATTTCAGAAACCTTGATGGGA
The DNA here is from genome assembly GCF_041428895.1 of Sporomusa aerivorans. Taxonomy (NCBI): domain Bacteria; kingdom Bacillati; phylum Bacillota; class Negativicutes; order Selenomonadales; family Sporomusaceae; genus Sporomusa; species Sporomusa aerivorans. The sequence goes on along the minus strand of NZ_CP156926.1, from coordinate 3,595,494 downwards.
TAGCCGGCTGACTCAGCGTTTCGGCCATAAGGTGAAGTGTTGGTAACCTGTCCCACCAGGCTTGTAGGCGCCATTTGCCCTCCTGTCATGCCATAGATGGCGTTATTGACAAAAATAGTAGTGATTTTTTCGCCTCTGGCAGCCGCATGCACAATTTCAGCACAGCCAATGGCAGCTAAGTCGCCGTCACCCTGATAAGTGAAAACTACAGCATCAGGATGAACTCTTTTTACACCGGTCGCAACTGCCGGAGCCCGGCCATGTGCAGCTTCAAAAGCGTCAAAGGCAAAATATTCATAGGCCAGCACGGAGCAACCGACAGGTGCAATACCGATCGCTTTATCGCGAACATCAAGTTCGTCCAGCACTTCAGCGACCAGCCGGTGAATAATCCCATGATGACAGCCAGGACAGTAATGAAAGGCAACGTCTTTTAAACCCTTCGGTCTGGAAAAGACTTTCTCTGTCATGAGTTATTTACCTCCTTGCCATTAAAGAGTGTAGAGATTTGTTCGTAGACTGCTTTCGGGCTGGGCATCATCCCGCCTGCACGGCCATAAAAATAAACAGGCTTTGCTCCGTTAACAGCCAGCCGCACATCTTCAAGCATTTGACCGGCACTTAGCTCAAGTGTTAAAAACGCGGCAGCCTTTTGGGCCAGAACTGCAAGGGGTTTTTCCGGAAACGGCCATAAGGTAATAGGACGAACCATACCTACTTTTAGACCTTCGCTTCTGGCCTTTTCCATCGCTGAACGGGCGATACGGGATGTTATTCCATAGGCGACCAGCACCAGTTCGGCATCATCGGTGTATAATTCTTCATAGCGGACTTCATTGTCAGCCACTTGCGCGTATTTCTTTTGGAGATGGATATTATGTAATTCCAGCTTCTCCGGCTGCAGGTGCAATGAATTAATGATATTGGATTCAGTACGTCCTCTAAGCCCGGTAGCAGCCCAGGGCTTAGCGACTGGTTTAACATCACTGGCACTGAACTCGACCGGTTCCATCATTTGCCCTAGTGCGCCGTCTCCTAACAGCATCACAGGATTACGGTATTTATCGGCAAGATCGAAAGCCAGGATGGTGTTATCGACCATTTCCTGTACTGAGTTCGGAGCAAGTACAATATTACGGTAGTCTCCGTGTCCGCCGCCTTTGGTTGCCTGGAAATAGTCGGACTGAGCCGGTTGAATGCCTCCTAGGCCTGGTCCGCCACGGACGATATTAACAATTACAGAGGGAAGTTCGGCGCCGGCAATATAAGAAATTCCCTCCATTTTTAAGCTTATCCCCGGACTTGAGGATGAAGTCATCACTCTGGCCCCGGCTCCGGCTGCACCGTAGACCATGTTAATGGCGGCTACTTCACTTTCTGCCTGTAGAAATACCCCGTTTATCTGTGGCATACGTCTGGACATATATTCAGTCAGTTCGGTTTGTGGAGTTATCGGGTAGCCAAAGTAATGACGGCAGCCGGCAACAATAGCAGCTTCACCGATGGCCTCATTGCCTTTCATTAAGATTTTCTCAGCCACGATCTTCACTCCCCCTTTTCTTTATGAATCTCAATTACGATATCAGGGCACGTTTTAGCACAAAGTGCGCAGCCGACACATTTGGATTCATCCGTACAGGTTGCCGGCCGATAACCTTTGCTGTTAAAGCGGTCAGCAAGCACTAGGAGTTTGTGTGGGCATGCAACAGTACATAGTTCGCATCCCTTGCATCTCTCCTCGTTGAAAACGGGTTTTGGCATACGGTTCCCTCCTTAATCTAATTGACAATCTAGGAACATTGTATCCAGTACACATACATAATAATCAAACCCCATGTCGCTGTACAACACGGGGCTTCATTAACAAGAACAAGATATTTCTATTTTACAATTTCAACCGTGTTGCCAGTATTGATCTTAGCAGCATTACCTTCGTCTGTGTCAAGATGGCACTCAAGTTTGAAGCTGTCGCTTACTCTGGCTAGAACGTTGTCAAATATTAGACCACGTTCGCCACCACAGCGAACTTTAACGATTTCCTTGTCTTTAAGGCCTAGCTCGGCTGCATCGGCAGGAGTCATATGAATATGGCGGCAGGCTGCAATTACGCCATCCTCAAGCTTTACTTCACCTTTTGGTCCGACAACAGTAAGTCCGGGCGAACCTTTTAAATCACCGGAATCACGGACCGGAGGATTAATACCAAGTTTTAACGCATCAGTAAGGGCAATTTCAATCTGGGTTTGTTTACGCTCAGGTCCGAGAATACGAACTTTTTTAAATGAACCCTTTTCTGTCACAAGATCTACCTGTTCTTCGCAGGCAAACTGACCAGGTTGTGACAGGTCTTTTTTTACTGTTAACTGATATCCTTCACCAAACAGGATGTCGAGATGTTCACGTGATACGTGAATGTGACGAGCTGAAATACCTACGGGAATTGCTTTAGACATGAAAAAATGCACTCCTTTATGTATTAAATATATTATACCAGCTACTCAATGATTTCCGAGAAATATACCACAGTTACAATATCACTGACGGTAAGGGTTTTGTCATAAATCGATTGAAGGAAAACCAGTAAATCATCGATGCTGGTAAGATCCGGGTTCTCGCCTTGCAAATCATCCATAGTCAATTGTGCAATAGGTTTCACCAATACCCGATCAATCGCGGCGGTAAATATTCTTTTCTTTTGGGAAAAGCGTTTGCCAACAGTAACCCATACAATGTCGCCTTCCGAATATTTGTTGGTTTTGTCGCCAAGCCGTATCGTACATATTTTACGGCGGCAAACCAACTGGCTATGATAATTTGACGAGTAAAAATTCAATGCCCTCATCCCAAAATCCTCCTATTCTCGCCTATAGCTTTATCCATTCTTTTATTCTATGTACAGCTTCTTCCAGCCGCTCTTCAGGCTGAACAAGGGCTATGCGCACATAACCTTCGCCACACGCGCCAAATGCACTTCCCGGGATAACAGCTACGCCGGCATTCTGCAAAAGCGATACTGTGAATTCGAAAGATGACTGCTGTGTTGGTACAGGTGCCCATACATACATGGAAGCTTTAGGGCGGTCCACCTTCCAGCCAAGTTTATTGAAGCCATCTACAATAATATCCCTGCGTGCCTGATACCTCTCGGCAGTAGCTCTGACACAGTCCTGGGAGCCGGTTAGCGCTGCAATAGCTGCTTGTTGAAGCGGATAAAATATGCCATAGTCAAAATTGGATTTTAAACGCCCCAACAGGGAAATTACTTTTGCATTACCCATTACATAACCAACTCTGCAGCCTGCCATATTATAAGTTTTGGACAAGGAATTAAACTCAATACCGATATCTTTGGCACCAGGTATGGATAAAAAACTATCAGGACGATAGCCGTCAAACACAAGATCGCTATAGGCAAAATCATAGCATACCAGGATATTATGCTGCTTAGCAAAGTCAACTACCTGTTCCAAAAAGCTACGTGGTGCAGTTGCCGCTAACGGATTATTAGGATAATTTAAAATCATAATTTTAGCGCGTTGCAGTACTTTTTCATCAATAGCCGTCAAATCCGGCAGGTAGTTATTTGCCGGTGTAAGCGGCATCCGGTAAAGCTCAGCTCCTGCAATAAGCGGACCGGCACTGAAAATAGGATAACCGGGATCAGGTACAAGCACTATATCACCCGGATTAACAAGACAAAGAGATATATGGGCTAATCCATCCTGCGATCCAATGAGTGAATGTATTTCGGTTTCAGGATCCAGTTCAACACCGAATTTGCTGCGGTACCAGCCGGCGATGGCATTTAATAAATCAGGCCGCCCTTTGGATAATGTATAACCATAATTAAAACAGCAATCGGCAGAACTCTTCAATGCCTCCACAATATGCGGTGCAGGCGCCATATCCGGACTACCAATACTTAAGGTAATAATATCTTTGCCGGCAGCCACTTCTGCTCTGCGCATATCATCCACTTGCGTGAAAATAGCTGAAGTTAATGCCTGCATACGGTCAGCTTGCTCAAACATGGTTGCCCCTCCAATAGACGTAAATACGAATCGGTCACAACATGGTTTATATTTACTATTCAATACTTATATGGCAAATCCTGTCGGCGCATCGAAAATAAAATTATTATTTGGACCTATACAGGATTAACCAAACGTATGCCACGACGGTTAACTTCTTCTAAAAGGCGCTCTTCATCGATTGTGGTTAATTGCCGGTTTTCGAGCAGAATCTTGCCATCAACAATTACCGTATGAACATCACGGCCGCTTGCTGCGTAAGTTAAGAGCGACAAGGAGTCATGTTGCGGATACCAGTGCGGCTGTTGCATATCAAAAATCGTTATGTCTGCTTTATAAGTTGGTTCAAGTTTACCGATACTACTTCCCAGGCTTAAAGCATTGGCTCCCTGAGCGGTCGCCATCTGGACTGCTGTACTGGCCGGAATTGCCACAGGATCAAGACGATGCACTTTGTGCAACATGGCTGCCAGGCGGAGTTCCTCGAGCATGTCAAGATTGTTGTTGCTGGCTGCGCCGTCTGTTCCCAGGCCCACACAGAGGCCTGCGTTAAGCATATCGGGAACCGGCGCCACCCCACTGGCTAATTTCATATTACTGCCGGGATTGTGGGCCACACGAACCTGTTTTCCTTTCATGATGGCGATATCTTCCTGCGAAACGTGGACACAATGGGCCGCCAGAACACCATAATCAAGAAGACCGATTTCTTCCATTAAGGCAATAGGTGATTTTCCGTATTGTTTATTGCAATCGCTCACTTCTTGTAGGGTTTCCGACAGATGGATATGAATTTGGGCTCCCAGCTTCTCAGCCAGTGCGGTAACTTTTTTAAGATAATCCGGTGGGCAGGTATACGGTGCATGCGGTCCGAGCATAATGGTAATTCGTCCGTTTGCTGCATTATGCCACTCTTTATAGAAGTTTTCGCTTTCGGCGAGTGCCTGGTTGGCGGTAGGTGCAACCCCGGCCATGCCGCGGGCTAAAACGGCACGAATACCGCTTTCGGCCACTGCTTTAGCAACTTCCGGCATAAAGAAATACATGTCGGCAAAACAGGTGGTTCCGGATTTAAGCATTTCGGCGATGGCTAGCTGTGTTCCCCAATAGACATCATCGGCAGTAAGATTTTCTTCTGCCGGCCAAATTTTTGTTTTCAGCCAGTCCATAAGCTGCATGTCGTCAGCATAACTGCGAAACAGAGTCATGGCAGCATGCGTATGTGTATTTACAAATCCAGGAATAATTAATTTATTATGGCAGTCAATGACCCGCTCTGCCGTATTGCTGACAGTTCCAATTTGCGTTATGATTGAGCCCTCGATAGCCAGATCCATTTGCCGAACTTGGCCATCGGCGCATAGTACGTTTCCGCCCTGCAATAAGAGATTCAACATAGATATAACCTCCTTTTAGCTTTTATGCTAGGCTTTATTTAGATATTCCTCCTGTTCGGCGCTCAGCCGGTCGATACTGTATCCCATGGCTTTGAGCTTGAGTGAAGCAATCCGGTTATCCATCTCTTCAGTGACGGTATATACTTTGTTTTCCAGAGATTTATGATTTTGGGCAATATGGAGAACCGCCAGTGTCTGCATAGCAAAGGATAAGTCCATAATTTCTGTGGGGTGACCGTCGCCGGCAGCAAGATTGACTAAGCGCCCTTCGGCCAGGAGATATAGTTTGCGTCCGTCAGAAAGCAAAAATTCTTCAATATTTTTGCGTACCACTCTGCGCGTTTTGGCCAAAGCGGCTAAATCTTCTTTATTTATTTCCACGTCAAAATGCCCGGCGTTGGCCATAATGGCTCCCGGCTTCATAACCTCCATATGTTCCCGGCAAATAACGTCCTTGCAGCCGGTCAGGGTTACAAAAATATCACCTTTGGCGGCTGCCTCCTGCATTGGCAGGACAGTAAATCCGTCGAATACAGCTTCAATAGCCTTGATTGGGTTAATTTCAGTAATGATAACGTTGGCTCCCAGGCCTTTGGCCCGCATGGCCACCCCTTTACCACACCAGCCATAGCCGGCTACCACAACCGTTTTGCCAGTTACTGTAAGGTTGGTGGTGCGCATGATTCCATCCCAGGTTGACTGTCCGGTACCGTAGCGATTATCAAATAAGTATTTACAATAAGCGTCGTTTACTGCAATCATGGGGAATTTCAAACGACCGGAACCGTCCAAGGCTCTTAAGCGGATAACACCTGTTGTTGTCTCCTCCGAACCACCCAGGATATTACCTGCCAGCTCGCTGCGCTGACCGTGCAGTAACGAGACTAGATCGCCACCGTCATCGACGATGATATCAGGCTTGGTATCAAGCGCCTTATGCAAAAATTCCTCATATTCTTCCGTTGTGGTGTTATACCAGGCGAAAACTTTAACCCCCTGGGAGGACAAGGCGGCTGCCACATCATCCTGCGTCGAAAGCGGATTACTGCCGGTAACCGCTACGTTAGCCCCGGCATTCTTCAGTACAAGCGCGAGGTATGCGGTTTTAGCTTCCAGATGCATGGTGATTACCAGATTTTTGCCGGCTAACGGCTTGGCCTGAGATAATTCGTCATTAAGAGTATTAAGGACAGGCATAAATTCTTTAACCCAATTTATCTTATCCATGCCCTGAGGGGCCAGGCTAATATCGCGGATAATTGATTCCATTTAAAATCCTCCCTTTATTTGCACAGTTTACTTAATTGATGAATGGCCTGGTCATAGGGTGCGTGCAGCAGGCCATGCTCAGTAATAATGGCGGTTACCAAAGAATGCGGCGTTACATCAAATGCAGGATTGAAAACATGCACTCCCTGGGGAGCCACACAGTTACCGCCTAGTGAAGTTACTTCGGTTGCCGAGCGCTCTTCTATGGGAATATCGGAACCGCTTGCTATTTTAAAATCAAATGTGGATGATGGCGCTGCAACATAAAAAGGAATGCCGTGTTCTTTGGCCAGAACAGCGACACTGTATGTGCCGATCTTATTGGCAACATCGCCGTTTAAGGCAATACGGTCAGCGCCGACAATAACAGCTTGTACCATTTTATTTTTCATGACCCAGCCAGCCATATTGTCAGTGATTAAAGTTACCGGGATACCATCTTGCATCAGTTCCCAGGCCGTAAGTCGGGCACCTTGTAATAACGGTCTGGTTTCATCGGCAAACACCCGGGTAATGTTACCTTGCTTCCAGGCTTGGCGAATGACCCCGAGAGCTGTGCCGATATCTACTGTGGCCAATGCACCGGCGTTGCAGTGAGTGAGTACACAAGTCGGCGAGGTAAACAGGCTGGCCCCAAAGGCCGCCATTTTCGCGTTCATTTCTTTGTCTTCATCGGCAATTGTGATGGCTTCCTGCTCGAGAGCCTGTATGGCGGCGGCAGAGTCCGCTGTGTCCGGCAGACCCTCCAATACTGCCAGCATACGATCGATGGCCCAAAAAAGATTAACGGCCGTAGGTCTGGTTTGACGCAGTGCCTCGGCAGTCTCTTGTAAATTTGACTTGAATTCAGGAAAAGCCAGCGCCGCCTGTTCGCGGGCCCCCAGGACAAGGGCAAAAGCTGCGGCAGCTCCAATCGCCGGTGCGCCGCGAACCTCCAGGCGGCGGATGGCTTCAGCCGCACGTCGCCAGTCATTACAAGCGATAGTTTCGACTTTATTTGGCAATAGAGTCTGATTTAGCAACGTAAGACAGTTATTTGACCATGCTACCGAACGCATTAGCTATACCTCCCTACAATTTGAAGCCGCCGTATTCGGCTAATGCGTGCTTGCAGGCACAGTCTGTATCCGGCTCCAGGCGCTCAATGGCAGTCAGAATAAGTTGTTTAATATTCTCGGTATTGGCTTGCATAGTTTCCAAAACCTCATGGTGAGTTAAAGGCTGAGGTGAAATTCCGGCAGCGAAGTTAGTTACCATGGAGACCGTAGCATAGCACATTTCTGCTTCACGCGCTAATATAACTTCAGGAACATTAGTCATTCCCACGACATCACCACCGAGTTTGGCGAACATTTTTATCTCGGCCGGTGTTTCAAACCGCGGTCCTTCGGTGCAGACATAAGTACCCTGTTGATGAAGCGAAATGCCGAGTTCTTTTGCCTCGCCCGCTAAAACATTACGAATAGATGGACAATAAGGTGTTGTTACGTCAACATGAGCAACGCCACGTGAGCCCCCTTCGTAAAATGTTGTAGTTCTGTTTTTAACAAAATCAAGAAATTGATCTATAAGTACAAAATCACCTGGTTTCATATCCGGATTGAGGGATCCGACAGCGGTTGTGGCAATAACATTCTTTACACCCATTTTTTTCATAGCCCAGATATTGGCCCGGTAGTTGATTAGATGCGGCGGAATGGAATGATTACTCCCATGGCGCGGAATAAAAGCTACTTCTTTACCAGCATATTCCCCGGTTTTAAAACGTACCACCCCATACGGAGTTGGTGTTACCTGTTCACGTATATTATTTAAAATTCGCGGGTCATAAACGCCGGTTCCACCAATAATAGCGATATTCATTATAGTCCCCCTACCCTTCCTGTTCTGATTTACAAATATAAAGCAAATCTTCGATGGTATTTAAAATATAATCAGGCTGCTCGGCTAATAGGCTGTCCCAGGCAAGCTGCGACCAGCGGACTGCTGCTGTTTTTACTCCGGCGGCGCGGGCACTGGCTAAATCGAAGGAGCTATCACCAACCATTAGACAATCAGCCGGCTGAAGCCCGATTGCCTCAAGCGCTTTCAATACAGGCTCGGGATCGGGTTTGTGTTTTTGACACTCTTCATGGCCAATAACTACCGAAAAGTACTGGTCCATATGAAATAATCTAAGGCCTCTGATAGCTGTACTCCTGGTTTTAGAAGTCACTATTGCCATTAGTATGCCCGTGTTGTGAATTTTCCGCATTGTTTCCGGTACTCCGTCGAAGCCTGTGGTAAGCCGGTCATGATGAGCAAGGTTAAATTCACGGTAGGTTTTTATAAGTTCATCGACTTTATCAGGTCCATAGTATTCCATGGCTGCTTTTAACGGTTTGCCGAAGAAGGCATAAACCTCTTCAGGTGTGAGCGGCCGCCCGTAGTGCAGATCAAAGGTGTGTTGAAAGGATTGGATAATCAAATTTGAAGTATCAATAAGCGTACCGTCAAGATCAAATAAAATTCCTTTAAGACCCAAATGTTGCCCTCCCTAAGTTGTTGGCTTGTCCCAAAATCATAAATAAGAAAAGACTTGACTTGTGCCAAGTCCCTCAGGACGCCGGCAGAAGCCTTAGTCGCTCTTGCTTATTATCAAAAAGGGATTACTTTCTCTGATAATTTAAAGAAAACACGGCTTGCCCGGGCTTTAGCTGCCCATATTCGGTAGAAATTTTGTACTGTCCTCCTGGATAAAAAGGAGCCTGCAGCAGGCACCTCTCCAGAGTCAGGTAACATTCCGACAACCGGGTTGTCCAAAATGAATCAAGCAAAAATGCCGCATCAACTTTCTACATTCAGCGGCGGTTGCTCAGGGAACACTTCCACAGTTACTATAGTAAGATGTTCAAGATCATTTTAATAATCCCTGCTGCCTGGTTACCGTATTTTACAAATTAACGCCAATAAAACCGCCAAGCGCCCCGGCCAAGCTGCCTGCTGCGAACTTATTGCCCAGCATGAGCCAGGACACTTGCTCTTGACCTAACTCGAGACCTACCCCCATCGAGAACAGTACATATATAATGCCGACAGTACAGCCGATCAAAAGGCCCTTAGACGCTGTTTGTTTTGTCGCATAGGCACTGCCAACAAAAATACTGGTCATGGTAACCGCGACCATAATGTACTCGATATAGTTATCGATGAACTTACTGTCAGATATTAGACTAATCAAGGAAAGACATACGGCGCAAATGAGCGAGACAGTTATGCTGATCGCTACCCCTTTAAAAATAGTCAGCGGGATGTTAGTATTTTTTGGCGTTTGGGGGTAGTTTCTTGTCCGGCGGGAAACTTTGGCCATAATACTCCCTCCTGAAAGATATTTTACTGTAAATTTATGCAAGTAACAGCCAAATATGCCGGGCAGGGAAATTTCTTTATTATGATAGTAAAAAAACTTCACGCCTGGGTAGGAAAATAGCGCCTGTGTTGCGCCTTTGTCCTGGCACTGGCATAAATGTTTTTATAACCCCCAGCTTTCCAGTATGTTCATGATACCATAATTAGTTAAGTCAAAGTGGACTGGTGTGACAGAAATTTTTCCCGCTTTTACCGCCATAATATCGCTGTCGGCGTCGTTTTCACTTTCGGAAATCCGGCCGCTCATCCAGTAATAAGTACGGCCTCGCGGGTCCAGGCGGCGCTCGAAAGTATTTTCGTAATTGCGGATACCAAGTTTGGTTATACTTATGCCCTGCAGCTCATGCTCCGGCAGGGCCGGGACATTAACATTGAGCAGGGTGTTAGGCGGCAATGTGTTATTCATCACGGCTTCAATTATTTTTCTGGCTGCTTTGGCTGACGGAGAAAAATCAAACGGTTCCCAACTGCAGTCCAAGGATACGGCGATCGCCGGCAACCCGTGCAAGGCGCCTTCAATTGCAGCACTGACAGTCCCGGAATATAAAACATCAGTGCCTAGATTGGAGCCATGATTGATTCCGGATATGATTATATCCGGCCGGTCGTCAATGAGCAGTGCCTCCAGGGCTACTTTAACACAATCGGTGGGTGTACCACCAACCCGCCAGGCACAAATGTTATAATTATCAATAGGATGCTTATCCACCCAAATTGGATGGTGCACGGTAATCGCCTGACTGGAAGCACTTTTTTCACTGTCCGGTGCTACAACGGATATTCGGAAGAATGGCGATAATTCCCGCCATAATGCATTTATTCCCGGGGCCATTATCCCATCATCATTGGTTAGAAGGATATGCAATAGTTTAACCTCCCAAGTGTTATAGTTGCCCCATAAACTTATGGGTTTGCGGAATTACCCGGACATTGTTCAGCAATTTTAAGGCCCGTTCCTGATATATCAGCATGGCGTCAGGCAGAGGAGCTTCGCAACCGTTCACCGGTGTTACCGGCTGAAGAATAACAGTAATATTAGGATCAATGGAGGCTACTAACGCAAAAGCCTGCTCTAATTCCTCATCTTTGCCCTGTCCGGTAACTACAATTTTCACAAAAACATTTTTTGTTGCGGCCAGGCGTAAAAAATCAGAGTGCTCCTGCCAATACTCCCGGCCGGCGATGCTTGGCAGTTTAATATCCATACTGATAATATCAATATATGGCAATACCTCAGTAAGTTGCCTGAACAATATCCCGTTTGTTTCTAAGTAAATCGGAGCTTTTAGTAGCGGGGCAAGCTGAGTGATTGACTGTGATTGACAGAGTGGCTCGCCGCCTGTGAGACTTATTGAATGATGCCTGACTGATAGCAGCGAATTAATATACTGAGCAACATCATTAAGCGGTAGCGGATTTACTAACCTCATGAAATCCCGTTTTCCTGCAGTACGTTCGATTAGGGCTTGCTCAGTAAACTGGCGGGAATTTGGGGTATCACAGTAAGCACAGGCTAAGTTACAGCCTGATAAACGGACAAATACTTGCCGTGTGCCGACATATAGCCCCTCTCCCTGGATGGAAGAAAAAATTTCAACTATATTGGTCATAACTACCCCTGAGGACAATACTTAACAGCTGACCGGGGAGACTCCCAAACTTGAATGCAGCGAACATTTATGTTCTGCTGGAAGGCAGGACTGCTGGCCAGTTTATCGTATATGTATTTGGCAATATTTTCGGCAGTTGGGTTAAGGGTCTTAAAGGCGGGGAGATCATTAAGATAGTAATGGTCAAGCTCATCAATAACCTTGCCAACCTCTGCCTTGAGATCTTTAAAATCCATTACCATTCCCAGATCATTGAGTTCATGGCCTGTGACGGTAACTTCTACCTTCCAGTTATGTCCGTGTAAACGGCAGCATTTTCCGGGATAGTCGGGCAACTGATGAGCAGCTTCAAATTCAGCAATTATGGTTAAATCATACAATGGTAACGCCTCCTTGATGATAGGTTTTTTCCGTTGGGTAGGAAATATACTTGCATTTTACATAGTATAGGTATTGGTGCTATATACAAAAAAAGATGAGCGTCCACTCACCTTTTATTTGATAGCTTGCTTGCTTAGAAGGTTTTCTTTTGAAAACTCATTTGAGTTATTTAAAAGAATATCGCGATAGCTAAGACTGCGGGTATGCTCTGTGTGACTCCAATTTCGATCGTTGCGATGTAAATATCCCAGAAAAGTTATTGGAATCCAACTATAAACAAAAAGCGGGTAAAAAACGAGATAGATCCATGTTTTCCAGTTTGCGCGGATTTTGGCCAGAACAATCATAGGGAACACATACTGTCCAATTGCGATGACTGTCCACACTTCGATTGGTAATACCATATACAAAATATTGGTGTAAAACGGAGTAATATGGTAAAGATAGCTTAATAAGACAAACGTTGTAGAAAGAATCAAGAAATGAGGCTGCACCAGATGAAGCACACCATCCAGAAGTCTTATATCCCGGCGGCGGATGCCTTCGGCTACTAGTTTGGGAATATAGCGGCTTGCAACGTCAAAGTGACCTTGGGCCCAGCGTTTGCGTTGATTCCAGGACTGTTTGAAGGTGAGCGGCTTTTCGTCATAAACAATCGCGTCATGTGCCCAGGTAGTACGGATACCAATCAATAATACCTTCATGGTAAATTCCATATCTTCTGTGAGACAGGTTGCACCCCAGCCAAATCGTTTTAAGACATCTGTCGATATACACATGCCGGTGCCGCCGAGCACGCTTGACAAACCAATATTATATTTAGCCAAATGCCAGATGTGATTTACCACCCAGAACGAAATGGCAAAAGTAGCCGCAATCCAGGTATCATTTGGATTTTTTGCATCAAGGTAACCTTGAATGACTTTTTCGCCCTTGCACAAACGATTATTCATTTCCATAAGAAAATTGGTATCTACTAAATTATCGGCATCAAACACAACAACAGCGTCATATTGCTTAGCACCGGCAAAAAGCTTTTCGAACATCCACTCCATCGCGTAACCTTTGCCGCGCTGTTCAAGATTAAAGCGTTCATAAACGATGGCGCCGGCTTTTTTTGCAATCTGAGCCGTCTTATCCTTACAGTTGTCGGCAACGACATAAACATCATAAAGATCGCGGGGATAATTAAGTACATGCAAGTTTTCTACTAACTGACCGATAACTTGCTCTTCATTATGTGCTGCAACAATTACGGCAAATTTGTTTTTGGGTGTCATTATTTTATCTTCGTGCCTTTTACAAATTCCGAAAAAAGCAATAATAAAATAATACAAAGTAAAAAAAACAATAATGAGTTGCATCGGAATCATTATGTAGTCAAAAATGTAATTCATGGACTATTCTCCTTACAAAATCCTGCTTACTAAGAATAAACAAATTACAGGATTTATAACGGTTTTTCCTGAAAACGTTTCATATAAATCATATGCAGGAGTTTCGGTGAAATGATTTATTTTTCCTGCTGAGCGACAACTGAGAAAAAAGCAACTATTAAGCTGACCGTTGGCTAAAAAGTCCCATTATTGTATTCAGAATGCCAAATAACGCATAAGCGAAAAATGGAACAAACAGAACAGCATTTAATGTAAGAAAAAGCAGATAGGCGCTAACACCTAACGTAATAAGCACAGGAATGAGGCGAATAGGTTCTCCCTCTTTGCCTTTGAAATCAGGATATTTGATAGTACTGACCATAAGATAAGCAAAAACTGCCACCATTATTGGAAAAAGCCACCCGGTTGGTTTCATGTCAAGCATAATAAAAGTTGCAATCACGCAACCCGCCGCCGGAATTGGCAAACCCATGAAATAGCCTTTGACTTTCGTGGTATTAACATTGAATCTGGCCAACCTGAGCGCCCCGCAAGTTGCAAATGCAGCCGCAATGAGCGCCCCGCCGGCGAAATCTTTCAGCATAAAAGCATAGGCCATAATTGCGGGCGCAACTCCGAAGGACACTAAATCACAAAGTGAATCAAGTTCTTTACCGAAATCACTGCTTACTCCAAAATAGCGGGCTACTCGTCCATCCAGACCATCTGCAATCATAGCAGCCACAACAAACAAGGCCGCATGGACAAACAGTCCCTGAAATGTCAGTAAAATGGCGAACATTCCGAGCACTATATTGAGCGCCGTTAATATATTAGGAATAGCGTTTCTCACTCTTCCCTTAACCTCCCTATTACTGTTTTACCTCCCTTTACTCTGTCCCCCTTTTTTACAAAAATCTCTACTGTTCCCGGCACGATAAGTTCGGTGCAGGAACCAAATTTGATCAGCCCGTATCGTTCACCCTGTTTCAGCATGGTGCCCAAAGTGACCCAGGATACTATGCGCCGTGCCAATATACCAGCAATTTGCGTTACTAAAACACGCATCTTGTCGTTTTCCAAGCCAATAGCATGACGTTCGTTCTCGCAGGATGCGGATTCTTTATAGGCCGGTTTAAACCGGCCACAGGTATATTGCTGGAACTTAATTTCGCCCTGTACGGGACTACGATTAACATGAACATCAAAAACAGATAAGAAAATAGTAACCTTTATACCTTTATCATTAAGAAACTGGTCATCGTATACTTCAGTTACCCCCATCACTTTGCCGTCAGCAGGCGATACTATCAGTGTATCATCTTCCGGCACATCACGTTTGGGATTACGAAAAAAGAAGGTAACAAAAGCTGTAAATACCCCGGGAATAAGTGCCCAATATGTTCCCAGTGTTAAGGCAGTGATGATAGTGACCAGTCCTAGTACAGCAATATAGATATAGCCTTCTTTAACAATCGGAGTTTTTACCATCTATCCACCTCCCTGCGAAACCCTCCTAAATAAACAGTTGCCAAAAAGCAAGTTCAATATATCAGTATAATATAGCACGTTTACTTTGTCTAATCTTTTTTGTCGAAAATTACTTTTATGGCAAATCGCGGTAAGGAAAGCATCCGGATGGCGCGCTGTGGCTGACAAAGTAAACGAAACAACCATTCCAGACTGCTGCGTTGCATCCACAGTGGCGCACGCTTTACGGTACCGGCCATAACGTCGAAAGTGCCGCCGACACCCATACAGACCGGAACATTGAGCTTTGCCAGGTTACCCGCCAGCCATTTTTCCTGCTTGGGAACACCTAAGGCTGCCAGCAAAATATCAGGTTTTGCATCAGTTATGGTCCGGATAATGTCTGGTTCATCCTGGCCGGAAAAAAAACCATGCCTGGTTCCGACAATTTTCAGACCAGAATAGCGCTCTATAGCAGTATTTTTGGCTTTATCAATAACATCAGGATGACTGCCGAACATAAAAACACGATAGCCTTTCTCCGCAGCCATGGCCAAAAGGTTTTGACTCAAATCATAGCCTGCAACTCGCTCAGGGATAGTATATCCCTGATGTCTTGCTGCCCATACCACACCAGCACCGTCCGGTACTACTAAATGGCACTGGGCCAAAATACCGGCGAGCTCTTTGTCCTCCTGTGCCAGCATTACCATTTCGGCATTAGCGGTTGCAATTAAATGGGGCGTTTGTTCCTTAATAAACCGTTCCAGTTTTGCAACAGCTTCAGACATGGTAATTGCGTCAATCGAAACATTTAATACGGTTGCTTTGGTAGACACTGAGATATTTTTACTCCTTACACTTTGTTTTACTATCCTAGCACATTGTACCACAAGTTTAAAATGACGGCAATCTAGTCCAAGGCCATTTCCAGAAAGGCTGGGATTTTTGCTCTTGCTTTTCTGGTGCCTGATTTTGTTGGTCGTCAGGTGCCAGCCATTGCTTTATTCTGTTATCTATCCGTGGTGCTGTCGGCTGGGTACCCTGAATGAAGGCGCTGTACTCCGTTTCTTTACAACTGCTGCCAGCCAGTTTGCCGGTAGTTGTACAGATCGGAATACCGGCAACTACATTAGGCGGAATAGGAAAATCGACCGGCGAGCTGCCTGCTACTATTTTATAAACCATTTTACCCCACAAAGCGGAAACCTCGGTACCGGAAATGCCTATAGGCTTACGGTCATCATTACCGGCATAAATACCGACCAGAATCTCCGGAGTATAACCAATAAACCAGGCTGTTTCGTAATTGTCAGTGGTACCGGTTTTTCCTGCTGCCGGCCGGCCAAGGTTAGCCGGGGTGGCGGTGCCGTCCTCCAGTACGCCTTTTAACATGTCTGTCAGGATATAGGCAATTTCTGGCTTCAGAACCGATTGTTGGACGATATTGTTTTCTTCGAGAACCTGATTATTTTCATTAAGCACTTTCAATATGGCTAACGGTTTTGACAACACCCCGCCATTGGCAAAAGCGGTATAGGCTGTGGTAAGTTCCCATAAATTTACTCCCTGCGTTAATCCGCCTAAGGCCGAAGAGAGAAAATAGTCTTCGGGTACAATGGTGGTAATGCCTAGTCCTTTTGCCAAGTCCAAGGCTTTATCAATACCTATTTGCTGACCAAGCTTTACGGCAGGAATGTTGACTGACCAGCGCAGTGCTTTTTTTAACGTTACCGGACCACGGTATTTTTTGTCATAATTGACAGGAGAATAGCCGTTGATATTAATAGGTTCATCAATTATAATGGCGTTGGCGGTAAGGCCCTGATTGAGGGCGGCTGCATACAGAAAAGGTTTAAATGCGGAACCGGGCTGACGAACTTCGGTAAATACCCGGTTTATTTGACTTTCCTCATAATTGCGTCCGCCAACCATGGCCTTGACATAACCGGTTTTTGGATCAAGAGCCAGTACGGCTCCCTGTAATTGACCTAACACAGCTTCGGCGGCTTGCTGCTGCTTGATATCAAGGCTGGTATATACTTTTAGCCCCCCCTTGTAGACTCTGTTTGCTCCGTAGCGCCCCACCAGTTCATTGGCAATATAGTCGAGAAAGTAAGAAGCCTGTACTACTCGCTTCTTTTTCCCGGCCAGCGTAATGGGTTCTGCCTTGGCTTGGGTGGCGTCCTGCTCGGTTATGAATCCTTCCTTGACCATACCCGCCAGAACAAGCTCACGGCGGGCAAGGGCGGCTTTTATGTCGACGTAAGGTGAATAAATATTGGGACCGCGTGGGAGTCCGGCCAATAGCGCGCCTTCTGCTAAAGTAAGATCTTTGGCATGTTTGCCAAAGTACATTTGCGCGGCAGCTTCAATGCCATAAGCGCCTTCACCGAAATATACCTGATTTAAATAAGCCTGGAGTATTTCCTGTTTAGAAAATTTATAGTCGATGATAATGGCTAGCAAAGCCTCTTTTATCTTACGGGTTATTGTGCGTTCCTGAGTAAGAAACATATTCTTGGCTAACTGCTGGGTAATTGTGCTGCCTCCTTCTACCAGGCCCCCGCTGCGGATATTTACTGCCATGGCCCGGATAATTCCGATCGGATCAATACCAAAATGGCTATAAAAGCGGGTATCCTCGTTGGCTACAATGGCTTGCTGCACATAAGGTGAGATATTGTTTATCGGCACAACGATCCGGTTTTCTTCAAATAATTTTGATATTAGCTGTCCATTGATATCAAATACCTGTGTTGCCGATATGAGGTTAAGGTTTTCTAAGCTATCTGTTCCCGGCAAGCCTAAAAAAGCATAACCAACGTTAGCAAACATTAATAATAGTAGCATTGTACAGGTAAGAACTTTTACCAGATTGTTAGACATTATTACACACTCCTCTAAGTATATAGTATCTCCAGGCTATCTGACTTTTACGTGCAGGAATAGTCAGATTGGAAGAGAATATACAGGATTAGACACCATTAGCCAAAATAATGTGTAGGAGCTTTTAATGAAAAAAAAATCGCGATTTTTTCAGATGATTTGCAGCTTAAGTGCCGTTTGTCTAACGCTTCTGGTTTCATCGCCACTGGCTTTACTGGCATTTTCAAATATTAATACCGCGCCTCCGGCCGTTCAGCCTGAATCTTTGAGTAAGGCAGCTATGTATACTGAGCCAAGTCTTGTAGCCGACGCTTACTATATGAATGAAAACACCGACAGCCAGCCTATTCTAGCCAAACCGGCTTATGACGTCTTTACTGTGGAAGAACGGCAGGCAAAAGGGTTAGCATTGGAAGTTCCAAAAGCTAGCCCTTATTATGGAGCTAAAGTAGTTTACCTCACTTTTGATGATGGCCCGGATCCGGATAATACGCCGGTTGTACTTAATATCTTAAAAGACAGTGGCATCAAAGCGACTTTTTTTGTGGTTGGCAATCAGGTTGAAAAATATCCGGACATTTTGCGGCGGATTTATCAGGAAGGACATGCAATCGGCAATCATTCCTATAATCATGTATATCGTGAACTATATCAGTCACCGAACAGCTATGTGCTTCAGCTTCGTCATACTGATCAAGTCATAAAACAAACAATTGGCGTACGCCCGCGAATTTCCCGCGCTCCCGGCGGCTCTGCCGGGAGTTTTACCAAAGAGTACTGGGAAATGCTCCGAAAACTTGGTTATATAGAAATGGGCTGGAATATTAGTTCAGGTGATGCCTCAAGCGCCAATGCCAAACGTATTATGGGAAATATTGCAGCGCAAATGGAAAATAAAAATTTATGGAGTCATGCTGTAGTACTTATGCATGACGGCCGGGGACATTCCGAGACAGTGAAGGCTCTGCCGGAAATTATCAAATATTATAAGGACAGGCAATTTGAGTTTGGGGTGATCAACCTGGAAACGCCCTCACCCTGGTAAAGAGAACAACGGCTTGCGTTGTCGCTGGCGAAAGGCGCAAGCCGTTGTTGCCCTTATCCAGGCGAAAGTAATTTTTTTGTCATGATAAAAAATGCTTTGGACAAACAGTCCAAAGCATTTTTATGTTAAACACTATAATTGGGAGCTTCTTTTGTTATGCTGATATCGTGGGGATGGCTTTCTTTCAGGCCAGCACCGGTAATTCGTATAAACTGGGTATTGGTGATAAGTTCTTCAATGTTACGGACCCCTGTGTAGCCCATACCGGCCCGTAAGCCGCCAATTAGCTGGAATACCGTATCTGCTACGGAACCTTTATAGGGAACACGGCCTTCAATTCCTTCGGGAACCAGCTTGTCCATATTCTCCTGGAAATAACGGTCCTTGCTGCCTTCTGCCATGGCGCCTAAAGAACCCATTCCCCTATACACCTTGTAGCTGCGTCCTTGATAAATTATTGTCTCACCGGGGCTTTCCTCGGTACCGGCAAGCAGGTTGCCGATCATAACCACTTGGGCACCGGCGGCGATGGCTTTTGCGACATCTCCTGAATACTTAATGCCGCCATCGGCAATAATGGGGACATTATAGCGCCGGGCAGCCGCAGCACAATTATAAATGGCTGTGATTTGCGGTACACCGATACCGGCTATTACCCGCGTGGTGCAGATAGAACCTGGGCCAATGCCAACTTTTATGGCATCCGCTCCTGCTTCAATTAAGTCACGGGTAGCCTCGCCGGTAGCCACGTTGCCGGCAACGAGATCGACATGCGGGTAGGCATTTTTAATTTTTCTTACGGCATCCAACACACCGTGCGAGTGCCCGTGTGCGGTATCGACAACAATTACATCCACTTTGGCGCCGACAATAGCGTCAACCCGCTCCATCATATCGGCACCGACGCCAACCGCGGCAGCTACTAACAAACGCCCCTTGGGATCTTTAGCCGAGTTAGGATATTTTTGCGCTTTTTCAATATCTTTAATGGTAATAAGACCTTTTAGGTTGCCATGTTCATCAAGTAAAGGCAGCTTTTCTATCCGGTGCTCGCGTAATATTTCCTTAGCCTCTTCCAGCGAGGTGCCAACGTTGGCTGTAATCAGATGCTCCCTGGTCATACAGGCTGCAATTTTACGGCTTAAATCTGTTTCAAACCGCAAATCACGATTTGTCAGAATACCGACAAGTTTGCCATTGTCAGTTACAGGCACACCGGAAATATGGTATTTTTCCATTAGATCATGGGCATCCTTCAGCGTATTGCTGGGAGATAAAAATATTGGATCAACAATAATGCCATGTTCGGAACGTTTGACTTTGTCAATTTCGTTAGCCTGACGTGCGATCGGCATATTTTTATGTATTACCCCGATACCGCCCTCGCGAGCCATAGCTATAGCCATACGGGCTTCGGTGACAGTATCCATGCCGGAGCTGATAATAGGAATATTGAGCTTGATATTTTTCGTGAGATAAGTGGATACTTCAACTTCTCTTGGAAGAACCTCTGACTTTGCCGGTACAAGCAGAACATCATCAAAAGTTAAACCTTCGGGGCCAAATTTGTTGTCAAACATTAACGGACTCCTTTCACAAAACATCTTCATAGGTATTTCTAAATATAATAACACAAATAAACTTGCCAAATCTACCACTTTTTATGTAGATTTAGAAAAAAATGCGGAATGCCTGGTACTTTAACCAGGCAATTTCGCATTAACCAAGAATATATACTTTTACATTCTGAACACCAAACTCATAAGCATGATCGACAGACTGCATGGCAATGTCAATACGATTCCCCTTGATGGCGCCGCCGGTGTCTTCGGCAACGCCGTACATGCTGCTGCCATCGGCAAACTGGATAAATAACCTGGATCCCAGAGGAATTACCCGGGGATCAACTGCAATTACACCAGGACGCACCTGAGTTCCCATGTAAGTTAAGTTACCCCACTGTCCATTGTCATGGGGACCGGGTGCGTAGGCGGTGGCTTTAATATCCATAGCCGCCTTGTAGCGGCCAGGTGCAATGCCACGTGACACAGCAGGCGTACTCCGGTTACCTAACAGGTTTTGTACGGTTTCCTCACCAACAACACCATCGGCCGTTAAGTTTTTTGCGTTTTGAAAGTGGATTATCGCCTGCTCGGTGGTTTCGCCAAAAACACCGTCAGGAGTGACATCGCTGTAACCTAAATCAGCAAGTCTTACTTGTAATTCTTGAACATCCTGTCCGTTCATGCCTGCTTTCAAAGCTTGGTCGCCCAAAGCCGCAAACGCCAATGGGGTCCAGATATTGGCAGCTACGACAGATGCGACAAGGGCACTGGCAACAAGTTTCTTGATGTTTTTCATAGTGAAAACACCCCTTTCTCAATGCCTGCGAGGTTAGCTGACGGGTTCGGGACAAAGGGAAATCCCTACCGCTAACGCGGATTCACCCCAAAAGTGGGTCCCCCGTTTTCCTTTTTGTTCGGAAATTCGGCATGTGGTTATGATACAGGATAATTGCTATTGTCGCAAATGCGATTACGTCAAATTATCCGGCAATATTAACTATTAAATAGTTCATTCTCTGTTATACGGCTCTGTATGCAACTAAAAATATAAAATTTTGATTTGTATGTAAATTAAAACTGGGTGAGTATATTTTAAAACACTGGTATAATACGGAAAGACGTTTAAATGGGACTAGCAACCTGGCAGTCCCATTTAAACGCCTTATGCACGATGTGTGGAATGTGATGTCTGCCGCCTGGTTTGCTCTTGCGGCAACACCAGATTTATGTATCTGGCCGGCGGTATAAGCGTAACCTGCCACGGCGGCTAATCTTTTCCCAAAATAAAGGGGGCAAACCCAAGTTCTCCCCAAAGGTGGTTATAATAGATATGAATAATGCCGTCAAAGCGGCGGCGCAGTATCTTTTTTACATGACTAAGAGAACTAAAAAACAGCTGTGTCTGCGGATGGGCGCTGTTAGCGGCTGCCTGTTGGTAGAACTGGGCAGTCTTGTCAACAGCTGTGTACAAGGACCAATATGCGGTCAGCCCATCCAGACTCAGGTCCCCTGCCTTTAGCTTCTGATTAATTTGTTGCCAGGATGTATCCAAACCAAGCAATTGAGCTTCTGTTACCGGCGGATAGACTGCACTGTCAACATCGACTGTTTGGGCTCTGGTTAACAGCTTGGTAAACTCTGTCTGGGATTGATGCAGCAGGGTGAGTACCGGTGCGGTTTCAGCCGGAGTTGTCTCAATCAGTTTCGCCAGTTGCCCCGCAATTATGGTTTCAAGCTCAAGGGCGAATTGTATAGGTAGCATAGAGCTCCACCTTTCTAAGAGGCAGGCCATTTCGTAAAACGAAATGGCCTGCAAAATTATTTATCAGAAGCTAATACGCCAGCTTTGGCGATGTGTTGGGTAGGTGCTTCGCGCAGTACGATAGTTACTGCTTCCGGTGGGCATTTTGCTGTCTCAACAATGGCTTCAGTTACCTTTTTTACCATCTCCCGTTTCTGTTCCAGTGAACGGCCTTCCAGCATATCGATTTGTACTATTGGCATAAATAACCCTCCTCGGTGATAATTACCTGTTCTGCTATTATCTTCGTTATTACAGGCAATAATCCCTGCCGGTAAATGTGAATTTTACAGATGATTGCTCATGCTGCAGCGTTATTTTTATATATGGGGTACAAGTATGAAAAATAGATTGCTGCGTTATGTAAGAGTATTTCGGAATATAGGCGTAACATTTTTCTTCTTTGGCTCATACAGTATAGTATACAACTGTTCATTTAGAGATTGGAGGAGGTCACTACTTATGAGTATATTCAGAGAGATTCGTAATGAATGCTTAATTAGGGAACTTCAGTGTGAGTTAAACACCGATGTCTTGTTATTTGGTTTTGACGGGGTAGTTTATTTTGGTAACCTGCAAAAAATTGACGACTGCCGTATTGCTTTTCTTTCCCCGGCCATTGAAGCGGAATCGAACGTAGAAATACTTTCTCCGGGGGGAGAAGTTGTTGAAGTAAGATTCCTCAACCTTGATTTATGGCAAGTGGTTGCCAAAGCAACCGGTGTTAAGAGCGCCCCGTTCGGAAATGATTGTCACGAACATGGCTTTATTGCCGCCGCTGTCGATGATCAGCAGAGAACCGAAAGCGAAACAGAAACGCCGGAGCGTCAGGAGAGCCGCGACTTAATCTGCCTGCTGCGGCGAATGATTGGCGATAATGTTGTAATCACCACTTTTGGTGGCTTTATATTCCGGGGAACACTGGGTAATGTTGATGATGAGCTGGCATTTCTATCAATTGATGAAATATTTGGACCTGCAACTTCCTCTGGGATTTCCGATGATGTAGTCAGCACGGCAGTGGTTAATCTTGAAGCCATCACCTCGGTATCCAGATCGGCTGAATGCTGTTAGCCTGGGAAATAAAACCTGAGGAGGCTTTAGATTACGCGCAGATAGAAGACCCGGTGCATTTATTACCGGGTCTTTTTACTTACGCTATTGTTTAGGAGGCACCTATGCTATTGGCTGTAGAGTATTTGGGAAAGGTTGGAGTAGGCGTTACTAAGCCGCAATTTTTTCAGGCCCAGGATGGTAATGTTTATGTGGTAAAATTCCAGGATAGTCGATTAGGTTCGCGGGTACTGGTAAGTGAATTTTTTGCTGCTAAAATCGGCGCCATCATGAACCTGTGTTTTCCTCCAAGCGAGATAATTGAAATCAATAATGAAATATTAGAGAATAACCCGGAGCTTATAGATTTGGGCATAGCTCCGGGACGGCATTTCGCTTCGCTTTATCTTGAACAGGCAGGGTATGTAGGAAAGGATAGATTACACAAAGCAGTCAACCTTGCTGAAATGGCCGGAGTTTTGTTATTTGACCATATGTTTCACAATGCCGACCGTGCTAAAAACCAGAAAAACCTGTTGCTTAACCCGCAAGACGAACAATATAGAGTGTATGCTATTGATAATTCGCACTTGTTTAGATCAAGCAGGTGGACTCTTGAAACCTTGCAAAACCTATGCACAAAAATTAAGATTTTTTACTTTCAGCATTATAGAATTTTGCTCAAAGATCTGCTGTCTTCACAGGATTTTATGCCATATGTCAACATAGTGAAAACAATTAGTAATGAGAAAATTGATTGCATAATAAAAGAGATCCCCAGTGAATGGCTGCCAGAAGAATGTGAACGCCAAGCCTTGGCAGACTTTGCCAAAATGCGCCGGGACATGGTGGACGAAATTTGGGTAACCTTAAACAGGTATATCCCGCGTAGCCGAGGTGGACAACGCTGGTTGTTTGCCAAGTAATTATGAGAGTTCCGCTTTTTTCTTTCTTTTTTGCCACCACAGGATGGCATACACAAATACAACAAGTAGCACAATAAATACTAGCCGGCCAAGATTTTCGCCGGCAAAAACAATATCATGACCAAGGATTACTTTTATGACAACCGGTGGAAGTTTCCCCAATATTGTTGCCAGCAAAAAATCTTTAAATGAAATCCTGCTAATTGCAGCAATGGCAGTGATGATGCCGGAAGGAGCCAGTGGCAGGAGGCGGGCGAGCAATAATGCTTTAAAACCGTTTGCGGCGCTATAGTCATCTACCTGTTTCAGGTACCGGCTTTTAGATATCCAGCCCTCAACGGTATGACGAAAAAAGTAGCGAGCAAAAACAAACATAGCAAGTGCGCCAACTACTTCACCTGACCAGGAAATGATTATGCCCCAGAATAGACCAAAGACAATACCGGCGGCACCTGATAAAATCATAAACGGAAATACAATGGTAAATGTCATAACTACAAATAAAAGTAAAGTTACAAGAATAGAACCGGCGCCAAAGGAGCGAAGGTATTCCGCTAAAGCAGCGATATCGCCTCTTTCAATGATTCCATACGCGTGATGAAAAAATTCTGGCTGCCACATATAGGTTAATCCTATCAGAGCGGCAATGACCAGCCAACCCAATAGTTTACTCATCTAAAACCCTTCCTGTTCTCTAAAAACAGCGCTGCATGCAGCGCTGTTTGCTTATTCCCAGCGGGATATCTCCCTTTTGAATATATTGCAGGAACCGCCCAGCCAGTGCGTACAGTCCGTGCAACGCCTGACATAACTATCGGCTGAAATATTCAGGAGTGAATAACCATAACCCATCGCATTGATAATATGCTCAAACTCTTGGCATTCTGCGGCTATACTCTGTAGTTGCTCCTGGGGGTATTTGTTTTCCATTCCGCGCTCACTCCTAGCTGTTATTTACCTCTAGTGTGTGCAGCGACGATAAAAAAAATAGAATTTTTTTTAAAAAAGTTAAGTTCAACATGTATAAACCTTCGCCAAAATGCCAATATTAGTAATGTAAATTTTCTCCTCTCCCATAATTGGCGGCTTTTAGCCGCCGCTTTTTTTTGTTCGGACAAAACAAATCCCTTCGGCATAGGCACGAATTGACCAGTTTGTCAAAGCTCGTCCAAAGTTAGCTTCTTTTAACGGCAAAATACCATATTGAATTTTGCTCCAAACCAGTTCTCTAGCGAGCGCCACACTGTGTTTAAATAAGCAGGCGTACAAACTGTTTGCTGCGCAGCGCGGCGAGCTTCCAGCAAAATATCGGTATCTCTGATAATATCGGCAATTTTTAAATCAGGCATACCATGCTGGCTGGTGCCAAAGAACTGGCCCGGTCCTCTGAGCAGCAGATCTTTCTCGGCAAGAACAAAGCCGTCACTAACCTGGGTCATAATCTTTAACCGTTCCATTGTTTCTTCATTAGTACTGTCGGAAATAAGAATGCAAAACGACTTATGCTTGCCCCGGCCAACTCGACCGCGCAGCTGATGCAACTGCGCCAAGCCAAAGCGCTCGGCACCTTCGATAATCATAACAGTAGCATTTGGCACATTTACCCCTACTTCAATTACTGTGGTTGCGATCAATGCTTTTAATTCATTACAGGCAAAGGCCGACATAACCGACTCTTTTTCCTGTGATTTCATTTTACCATGAAGCAACCCGCAAGGAATATTATGAAAAAATGTGGCCGTTAGCTCGTCGAACAGTTTGACTGCCGATTGCGCCTCGATTTTTTCGGATTCATCAACCAGTGGGCAAACCACATATACCTGTCTGCCTGCCTTGATTTGTTCGGCGGCAAATGCGTACACCCTGTCACGGCGGTTTTTACCGCGCGCATAGGTAGCAATTGGCTGGCGTCCGGGCGGCAGTTCACGAATAACTGAAACATCGAGATCACCGTAAACGGTAAGCGCCATAGTTCGCGGAATCGGTGTTGCTGTCATGATAAGCACATCAGGCCGCCGGCCCTTCGCCTCTAACAACGCACGCTGGCGTACGCCAAATCGATGCTGTTCATCGGTAACAACCAGTCCGAGATGCTTGAATTCGACATCGGCTTGAATTAATGCATGGGTGCCGACGACAATGTCTATAAGACCGTCTTTGATATGCTGTAATGCCTCTGAACGTACTTTACGCGTAAGCTTGCCTGTCAGTACGGCAAGACGGATACCGTGCGGTGCAAGCAAACGGGCCAGTGTGTGATAATGTTGTTCGGCTAATATCTCGGTAGGGGCCATCAGCGCTCCCTGAAAGCCGTTCTCTACTGTTTTTGCCAAGGCAATGGCGGCAATAACTGTTTTGCCTGAGCCGACATCGCCCTGAATCATTCGTTGCATAGGCGTGAGGTCTTCCATGTCAGCTTTGATTTCCTGCAGGGTTTTTCTCTGGTCGTTGGTCAATGTGAATGGAAGATGTGTTTGTACTTTGGCTGTCAGGCTGCTGTCAGGTGCATGTTTGATACCCTGACAGGCGGATTTGATTTTATGTTTCAAGTAGGCCAGGCCGCATTGTAACAGGTAAAGCTCTTCAAATACAAGGCGGCGCCGGGCTTGAGAAAGCGTTTCCATAGTAGGCGGAAAATGAATGTTTGTCAACGCCTGCTGTCTTGCCAGCAAGTTATATTGAGTAACTATTTCACAGGGTAAAGTCTCATCATGCTCATGCATGCCTGAGCCTTCATATATTTGTAAAGCCTGTTGTATCAGCGACCGCAACTGCCATTGGGGCATATCCTCAGTGGCGGGATATACGGGAACAATGCGCCCGCTCCCCTGACTATTGTTGTCTGCTGCTTCAACATCCGGTTTGTTGACTTCAACTATACCCATCCGCCGCTGGATTTTACCGTAGAGAATCAGTTCCATGCCAAGCTGATACTTATTTTTGATATAAGATTGATTGAACCAGGTCAAATGAGCAATACCGGAGCTGTCTCTGACGGTAATTTTCACTATTTTTAACCGGGAATGAGATTTAAGTTCGCTTATGTTTGTGACAGTCGCCCGAAAAGATTCATACTCCCCATCGGTCAATTCAGCAATAAGCTTAAGCTTACTGCGATCCTCATAACGGCGCGGATAATGCTCCAGCAGCTGTCCTACAGTGAAAATTCCCATCTTGGCAAGTTTGGCTGCATTGGCAGGTCCCACCCCTTTGAGATATTGTATTTTAGCAGACCATAAATTTTGCAAAAAAAATCACCTATTTGCTTGCCCCCTGGAGCAGTGCATTTAACTCAGTCAGTAGAGCTTCTACATCAATGTCATGCATCCGGGCGCCATTTTCAATTGTCTCGGTAAGTGAACCCATACAGCCGATACAACCCATACCATGTTTGGCAAATACTTTGCGCGCCTCGGGATGCGCCCGTAACGCCTCAATTATCGGAGTGCTTTTGTTAAACATAGCTAAGCCCCCCCTGCATTTACTTATTTCTCTAATTTCAATATAATACGCACAATTCCTGCTGGTGCGCACCAACTGATAGATATTTTGAAAAATCTTAGTTAAAGTAGTATTTTCCCTTGCACATTATAAGCAATTTGTGCTAGAATAGTCATGTTGAGTACATGAGGATGTTTCGTACAGGAGGTGGAAATAGATGGCAAATCTTTGTGAAATTTGCGGTAAAGGTGAGCGTTCCGGCTTCAATGTCAGCCATTCCAACCTTAAAACCAAGCGCACCTGGAAACCTAACATACAAAGGGTAAAGGCTTTAGTTAAAGGTGAAGTTAAACGTGTGAATGTATGCACTCGTTGTCTGCGTTCTGGTAAAGTTCAGCGCGCAGTTTAATAACATATCTTACGCCGACAAAAGGACTTGAGGATCAAGTCCTTTTTATTTTTTCCGCAGACAAAATCTCCTATTCTTTTAAAAAAAGCCCCCACACTCCCCTTAGGTGCAAAAGGTCAGGCTGTGGTGCTTGAAGCCTATTAACCGTATTAACCGTAAAAACCAGCGTTAATAACGCTGGCTTTTACGGTTAATTATTTTGTTCAATATGCTTTAGCATTTCTTCCAATTCATAGGCAGCAAACTGGTATTTCTCGCTGCAGAAATGGCAGCAAACTTCGGCTTGGCCTTCAGCCGCCATTTCCCTGATCTCGTTGACCCCAAGGCTAATCAACATATTTTCTACTCTCTCCCGGGAGCATTTGCAATGGAAACGCAGCGGCAGTGAATCATAAATGGTTGTTGGTAATCCGGCAAATACTTTTTCCAGAATACCTTTGGCGTCTAGCCCGTCATGAACCAGTTGCGAAACAGGCGGCAGTTGGCGTAAATTATCCTCCACCTGGACTAAAGCTTCTTCTTCGGCCCCTGGTAAAGCCTGAATAAAGAAACCTCCTGACGCTGCTACCGTTATGTCCGGGGCTATCAAAACGCCGAGAGCTACGCTGGACGGTGTTTGCTCAGATACAGTTAAATACTGGGTAATATCTTCGGCAATTTCACCGGAAACTAGTTCGGCACTGCCGGTAAAGGGCTGTTTAAGACCTACAAACCGGGTAACATAAATATGTCCTTTGCCTACTGCCTGGCCGACAGCCCACTTGCCATTATTCAATGGTAAATCAACAAACGGATTTTTAACATAGCCACGTACTGAACCGTCCGGTGAAGCATCAGCGACAATCTCGCCCAGCGGTCCGTCGCCGGCAATTCTAACAGTCAAGCTTTCGTTTGTTTTTAGATTGGCTGCCATTAGCAAAGCTCCGGTCATGGTACGTCCCAGCGCGGCTGTGGCTAATGGATAACAATTATGACGTTTGCGGGCTTCTTCCACCAGGTTAGTGGTAACTGCGGCAAAAGCGCGTATTCCGGGGACAGTTGCCCGGATAAGATGGTCGTGCATGTGGTAACCTCCGGTGTCAGGCCAATACTTCGCTTATAATTGGCTGGCCTGGTGCAATATCTAGTATTTCAATCCTGTTATCATTTATCCAGGCAATTGTACCGCGGCCGTCCGGTCGCTTAGTCATACCGGGCGAACCGGGGTTCAGGAAAATAATGCCGTCTTTTTTCTCCAATTCTGCTACATGGGTGTGACCGGTAATAAAAATATCGGCTTGCAGTCGCCTGGCCATATCCACTCTGGTTTCTTCCGTAAGATTATGGCCATGGGTTACAGCAATTCGTAAGCCATTTAACAGCAAATAAGTATAGGGTGACTGAATAGGCAGTTTTAATACCATACTGTCAACCTCACTGTCGCAGTTGCCACACACCGTTAAAAGCGGCACAGGGCAGAGATTAAGGACTTCTGCTAGTTGCTTAGGGTTGTATTCGGCAGGTATGGTATTGCGCGGTCCGTGATAAAGAACGTCGCCGGCATGAATGATTAAATCGGCGTCAGCAAAATATTTATCAAATACCTTTTGCCAGGTTTCCAGGCACCCGTGCGTATCGCTAATTATACCTACTTTCATGCGCCACCTGTCTACAATCCCTTAATTAAGTTGGCCATCTCAATGGCGGATACGGCGGCATCAAAGCCCTTGTTGCCAGCCTTGGTACCGGCACGCTCGATAGCTTGTTCGATTGTGTCTGTAGTAAGTACGCCGAAAATAGTTGGAATGCCGCTTGCCAGCCCTACATGAGCAACACCCTTTGAAACCTCAGCGCAAACATAATCATAGTGGCTTGTGCTGCCTCTTATGACAGTACCAAGGCAAATTACGGCGTCATATTTTTTACTCATGGCCATTTTCTGGGCAATAAGCGGAATTTCAAAGGCACCTGGTACCCAGGCGACTTCAATGTTTTCTTCGGAAGCGCCATGCCGTTTGAGTGCATCTAACGCGCCTTCCAACAGTTTGTTATTGATAAACTCGTTAAATCTTGCAGTAACAATACCAAATTTAAATCCTTCAGCAACTAAATTTCCTTCAAGAGTTTTAATCGTTTTCATTATTTTTGCGCCTCCTCATATTGCTTTAATAAATGGCCAAGCTTCGATTTCTTTGCAGAGAGATATCGGTTGTTGAATTTGTTGGCGATTATCTCCAGTGGAACCCTTTCGGAAATAGTCAGGCCATAGCCTTCCAGTGCCACGCGTTTGCGCGGGTTATTGGTAAGCAGCCGGATACTGGTTAACCCGAGATCGGCCAATATCTGTGCGCCAATGCCGTAATCTCTAAGATCAGGGGCAAAGCCCAAGAGTTCATTGGCTTCAACTGTATCCTTGCCTTTATCCTGGAGGGCATAAGCACGGATTTTATTAGCTAAACCAATACCTCTGCCTTCTTGCCGCATGTACAGCAGGACGCCGCTGCCTTCTTTTTCTATACGCTTTAAAGCTGTTGCCAATTGATCGCCGCAATCGCATCTGAGGGAACCAAGCACATCCCCTGTCAGGCATTCGGAATGCACACGGACTAAGACATCAGGCTTGTTGGCTACATCTCCTTTTACCAATGCGACATGGCATTGGTTGTCAAGCTGGCTTTCATAGGCAATAAGCTTAAACTCGCCATATTTCGTCGGCAGATTGGTTTCAGCAGCTCTGGTAATAAACCGTTCATGCTTCTTGCGATATTTAATCAGATCTGCGATTGTAATGAGTTTAAGGTCATGTTTTTTGACAAATTCCATCAGCTCTGGTGTCCGGGCCATGGTACCATCTTCATTCATAATTTCGCAGATTACACCTGCCGGATAAAGGCCGGACAGTTTGGCCAGGTCGACAGCAGCTTCAGTATGGCCGGCACGTCTTAGCACACCACCTTCGCAGTAGCGTAACGGGAAGATATGCCCTGGGCGCCGAAGGTCACTCGCTACTGTTTTCGGGTCAAGTACCGTTTGAACCGTCGTGGCCCGTTCATGAGCCGATATGCCGGTAGTAGTCTCTTTGGCATCAATGGACACGGTAAATGCCGTACAATGATTATCTGTGTTTTCGCTTACCATCGCGCCGACATTTAGTTCATCCAGCCTGCTGCCGATAACGGGCATGCATATGAGTCCGCGTCCGTAAGTCGCCATAAAATTAATGGCTTCCGGGGTCGCCTTCTCAGCGGCCATTAAAAGATCACCCTCGTTTTCACGATCCTCATCGTCAATGACAACAACAATTTTGCCATTACGATACTCTTCAATAGCTTCTTCAATAGTGTTGAATTTCACGTAAACTCCTCCGTTTGCACTGGCTTGATTTTAGTATTTAAAACACATTACAATGTAAAACCATGTTGTTCGAGAAACCCAAATGTTATTTTCTCAGCCGGTTTGGCAGCATCTCTTAATCCCAGAAGCTTTTCGACATATTTGCCAATAATGTCTGCCTCAAGATTAACCGGTTCGCCGATTGCCTTAAGACCCACAGTGGTTTTGCCTGCCGTATGGGGAATGAGTGATACCGTAAACCAGTCATTCCCGTAATCGACAACAGTGAGACTTGTACCATCTATAGCAATGGAGCCCTTATGGATAATATAGCGCATGACTTCCGGAGCAGCACCAACGCGGACAATAACCGCATTATCATTTTGTTCTTTGGCCAGAATTCTGCCTACACCGTCAATATGGCCGCTCACAATATGGCCGCCCAGCCTGTCACCCACACGAAGTGTACGTTCCAGGTTGACGGTATCGCCTGGCTTGAGCCCGGACAAAGCAGTACGGTCCACAGTTTCCGGCATGACATCGGCCGTAAACCAATCATGGCTAAAGTCCACAACTGTCAGACAGGTGCCATTTACGGCAATACTGTCTCCGAGCTTGACGTCTGCCAGTACCGTTTTGCCGGCAACAGTCAGGCGAACAGATTTAGCGCCGCGGGCTATATTTTTAACCTTTCCCAATTCTTCCACAAGTCCGGTAAACATCTCGTCCCTCCCGTCTGGTGATATACCCGCTGATTAACATATCATTGCCGATATTTTTAGTAGTAACGTCTTCTAAAGAAATGGCCTGATCAACCGAAGGTATGCCCTCGCCCCCCACCGGGCTTGGCGCGGTTTGGCCGCCAATTATCTTTGGGGCAATAAATGCGTATACTTTATCGATTAGGTTGGCATTGAGAACAGCGGCATTAATTCTGGTGCCGCCTTCAATAAATATGCTGGAAATCCGGCGTTCACCCAAAACCGTAAAAAGCTGACGCAAATTAATACCTGATTGCATCGAATCAATTTCGAGAACTTCTACACCCCGGTTTCTCAGCGCAGCAATACGCTCTACAGGCGCCGCCTGACTTACCGCAATAATGGTTGGCGCCTCTTTATCCGCTACAACATTGGCGGTCAGCGGTGTACGGGCCAGGCTATCTATAATGATTCTTACCGGATTCTTGCCGCCTTGCGGTAACCGTGCGGTCAATTGCGGGTTGTCAGCCAGTACGGTACCGATACCTACTAAGATGGCGTCATGCGTATCACGCAGTTTATGAACTTGTTCTCTGGCCGCAGGCCCTGTTATCCATTGAGAGTGACCCGTATAGGCAGCGATTTTTCCATCCAGCGACATCGCCGTTTTTAAAATACCGAACGGCAACCCTGTACTTATCCATTTGATAAAAACTTCATTCTGCTTTGCTGCCTCGGCTGCCAGTACACCTTCCACCACTTCGATTCCGGCTGCCTTCAGCTTTTTGAGGCCATTGCCGGCAACCAGCGGATTAGGATCAGTCATGGCTACAACAGTTTTTTTTATCCCGGCAGCAATCAAAGCGTCGGCGCAGGGACCTGTACGTCCATGATGGGAGCATGGCTCTAACGTTACATAGATCGTCGCGTCTTTAGCCAAATCGCCTGCTTGCGTCAGAGCATGAATTTCAGCATGCGGTGTGCCGGCCTGACGATGCCACCCTTGGCCGACGATGCGTCCGTCTTTGACAATTACCGCTCCTACCAGTGGATTGGGGCTGGTGCGGCCTGTAGCATACTCTGAGATGGCTAATGCCTGACGCATATAATATTCGTCCATGAAACCCCCCCAGTTAGCGATAAAGTGGTAATTTGATCTTCAGGTGGGTTTTAACCCCGCTGAAGGTTCACCCTTTATCCTCTTTCTTAACTCATCGCTGATAAGCGGAATAGTCACAGGAAAATTAAAAAAACTGCTGATAAGCTTTTGGGGCTATCAACAGTTAATATAGGCAGTTTCGAAAATGCCGCACACGGCAGAATTACGCCTTTTACCATCCAGACTATACTGTCGGCTTCGGAATTTCACCGAATCAGCCGTATTACGGCTCGCGGGCTATACCGCCGGTCAGGAATTAAAAGATTGCTCTTTTTCACCTTGCCCCAAAGGCTTACTATGTAATTTTTTTTAACCATAATAACTCTATCTACTGTATATGTTACCATTAAGCGGCATTTTAATCAAGCCCCGCGAATGTCTTTTATTGCCTGAGCGATATCCGGAGCGCCATATACGGCCGAGCCGGCAACCAGGATATTAGCGCCGGCGGCTATTACCTGGCGGGCGGTTGCGGCGTTAATGCCGCCGTCGACCTCTATGTCTACCGTGAGGTTACGTTCATTAAGCATTGTTTTTAAGCGGGAAATCTTGTTAACCGCTCCCGGAATGAACTGTTGACCGCCAAAGCCGGGATTCACACTCATGATCAGGATCATATCAACGTCCGCCAGCACTTCCTCGACTACCGGCAAAGGTGTTGACGGATTGAGAGAAACTCCGGCTTTTTTGCCTTGCTCCTTGATATTTTGAACCAGGCGGTGCAAATGCGGTGCTGTTTCAGCATGTACGGTTATGATGTCGGCACCTGCCTTGGCGAAAGGCTCAATGAAGTCCTGGGGATTAGTTACCATCAAATGAACATCAAACGGTAGTTTAGTTACTTTGCGGATAGCAGCTACGACTGGCGCGCCAAAGGTAAGATTGGGTACAAAATGGCCATCCATGACATCAATGTGTACAAGGTCAGCTCCTGCCTTGTCTATTTTAATAATCTCCTCAGCCAGGCAGGAAAAATCAGACGATAAAATCGAAGGAGCAATCTTAATTGTATTCATTTAATATCCTTTCTTGCTATCTTTTATTTCTGCAAGTATTTCCAGGTAAGACTCATATCTTTCAGGATGGATGAGATTATCGGCAACAGCTTGCTTAACAGCGCATTGCGGTTCTTTAAAATGCAGGCAGGTACTAAATTTGCATTTAGCCGCTATGTGCGAGATTTCAGGAAAGTAATCCATAAGATGGGACTCTGCCAAATCGGTAAAGTCTGTAAAACTAAACCCGGGCGTATCCACCACGAAACCGCCGCCGGCCATGGGCAGAAGCTCAGCAAAACGGGTGGTGTGTTTACCACGGCCGATTTTCTGGCTGACCTCGCCGGTTATAAGTTCCAGCCCAGGTTGAAGAGCATTTAGCAATGTTGATTTGCCGGCCCCGGACGGACCGGCAAAAACCGTTATTTTGTCATGCAGCAGGGTCCGCAATTCCTCGATGCCCAGCCCAAATTTAGCGGCCACAGTAAGCACTTTATAGCCGATTCGTTCATAACGCTCGGTTAGTTTCGCGATTACTCCGGTATCGGCCAGATCGATTTTGTTAATACAGAGAACAATCTCCAGTTCCGAGAATTCGGCTACAACCAGAAACCTGTCCACCAAAGCCGGATTAATATCAGGATTAACTGCGGCAAAAGTTAGAACGACCTGATCAACATTTGCGGCCAAGGGACGCTTAAGCAGGCTTCGGCGCGGCAGTATATCTTCTATCACACCTTTATCCTGACTGGTTAATGTGTAAGTTACCTCATCACCAACCGTAAGTGAAAACCGTTCTTTCTTAAACCGGCCGCGAAGCTTGCAAGTAACAATCTTGCTGCCGGTTTGTATATAGTAGAAACTGTTATACGCTTTTACTACAATACCATTCAGCACATGGCGCCTCCTAATTCAAGCGTATTTAAATAGTTTGCTCTTGCAGCAGCTTGTCGTTGATATATACCTGCACGCGGATTTGACCTATCCCCTCGACCGTCTTTTCAATTCGTTCGCCTGGTTTGTGTGTCCCTTCATAGACAATACGGCGTCCGTTAGTATCTGTTACTACGATTTGCAGCGGTTGACGGGATGGACCGTCAGGCACGGTTACCTGAACTACAGCCCGTTTAACAGCACTTGGCACACCCTTGGCGACAGAAAAGTCAATACTGGTTCCCTCAGCCACTTCGGTAGCTGGAGGCGGATTCTGGCTGACGATGGTGCCGGGAGGATATTTGTCGTTAGCCGTTTCTGTTACTTTTCCCTGTTTTAATTTAAGACTCTCCAACTGGGTAGCTACTGTCGTCATAAGCGATCCTTGAAAATCAGGCAGTACAACTTTTTTCGGACCAGTTCCCTTACTGATGACAATATCGATAGCTGTTCCTTTGGTTACCTGGGCTGGTGGCCGCGGATTCTGGCTGACAACCGTATCCTGCGGTGCATCCTCGGTAAACTGCTCGTCAACCCGGCCCAGTTTAAGTCCTGAATTTTTTATTTGTAGCTCAGCATCACGTCGATTCAGCCCGCGCAGGTCTGGAACAACAGTCACTTCTCCGCCTTTGCTGACAATGACAGTTATCATTCGCTGTTCTTTAACCGTTGTGCCGGCCTCAGGCTGCTGGGAAATAACGTGGCCGGCCGGAACTTTGTCGCTAAACGCATCTGACACTGAAACACGCAGGTTATTACTAATAAGAATGTTACGGGCGGTATCTACCTGTTTGCCGACAACATCGGGGACAGTAATTTCATTTAGGCTCCAAAACTTACCAAAACCAAGAAATGCAGCCAGTGCCGAAGCAATCAACAGAAATAACATACTCCCCAACAGCCAGGGCTTGGTTATCTTTGTGCCGTTGGCTTGCGCGCCGGCAGCTGTGGAGCGCAAAGGTGTATGAGGCGCTTTTTGGTCAGCCGGAGATGTAATCGGTGGAAGTACTTGTGTTGGAAAATCCGTATGCGAGAGTCTGCGGGTGCGGTCATCCTGTAAATAATTCTGAGACATTCTAAGGTCTGTAATCATTTCGCCGATGTCACTAAAACGGGCTGCAGGATCTTTATGCATAGCCTTGAGTACAATGGCCTCAATCAAGGGCGGAATTTCATTATTTACCTCTCGCGGCGGTTTCGGTTCTTCCTGCAGGTGTTTGAGAGCAATACTGATGGGCGATTCACCGGTAAATGGCACCTGGCCTGTCAGCATTTCGTACAAAACAACACCAAGAGAATAAATGTCGGATTTAGCCCCAACTGCTGTTCCCTTGGCCTGTTCAGGAGAAAAATAATGAACAGAACCGATAATTGTACCCGAATTGGTCATGGTAGAAGAGGTAACTGCACGGGCAATACCAAAGTCTGTAACTTTAATGCGTCCGGAGCGGGTAACAAGAATATTATGAGGCTTAATATCGCAGTGCACTAAATTGTTTTGGTGGGCATGCTCCAGCGCCTCGGCAATTTCGATAGCAATACGCACCGCTGTTTCCACAGGCAATGGCGCTTCCCTGTCGATCTTGTCCTTAAGGGTTTCGCCGGAGATATATTCCATGATTATATAATAGGCCTGGTCATCGAGACCAACATCGTAGATATTAACGATATTAGGGTGCGAAAGCTTCGCAGCTGCCTGCGCTTCGCGCCTGAACCGGCTGACAAATTCCTCATCATCGGTGAACTGAGAACGCAGTACCTTAACAGCTACCGAACGATCCAAAAGCTTGTCATGAGCACGGTATACGTCGGCCATACCGCCGCCGCCAATGCGTTCTAATATTGTATAACGATCATCAAGTGTTCGATTGAGCATCGATTCACCCCCTTAACGTAATGCCTGGGCTAATACTTGCCGGGCTACCGGTGCGGCAACACCGCCGCCTGAACCGGCATTTTCAATGATTACTGCTATTGCTATTTGCGGATCGTCAGCAGGTGCAAAGCCTATAAACCAGGCATGTGGCGCACCATGCGGGTTTTCAGCGGTTCCAGTTTTGCCGGCAACCTGGATACCCCGTAAAGCGGCCGCCGAGCCTGTACCCTCGTTGACTACACTGACCATCATCCCGGCTACCAGCTGCGCTAATTTTTCATCTACCGGCGACAGCCAGACTGACGGTGACGTTTCTTTAAGAATACTACCGTCAGGCCCTGTAATTTTTTGCACTACATAAGGTTTCATTATGATTCCCTTGTTGGCGAAGGTTGATGCCAGCATGGCCATTCTGAGCGGTGTCACAAGCAGACTTCCCTGGCCAATGCCGGTCTGAGCCAAATCGCCGTCACTTAGCTTGGCAAAGTCAGGCAAGCGGGATGCATTTTCCTGAATGTCACTGCTAAGTGACTGGTTTAAGCCGTACCTTTCAAAGTTTTTGGCCATTTTACTCCTGCCTAAATCCAGTGCCAGCTGACCGAAAGTAACATTGCAGGAAACGGCCAAAGCCTGCTCTAGATTCAGTTTGCCATGGGCCCTGTTGTTGGCTTCCGGCAATGTATAATCAGGACCGATGGCAAGCTGCCCGGAACATATAAACTGACGGTCGACCGTAGCCTTTTGTTCGGCTAATGCGGTTTCCGCTACCAGAACTTTGATAATGGAACCAGGAGGATATAGACCTTGCGATGCACGATTAAGCAAAGGGCTGCTTGCTGCTTGGGAGACGCTGCTCCAGTCGTCCTCCAAGGTATTGGGGTTAAAACTGGGCTTACTAACCATAGCTAATATGGCTCCGGTTTTGGGCGAAAGAGCGACAATGGCTCCCCGGTTGCTGCCCAGTGCCTGTGCTGCAGTCTGCTGCAGCCGGGCATCGATTGTCAACGTAACTTTATTGCCTGCCTTGTTTGCAAATAACTGGCCGATGGCTCCCAAGCGGTGTTCGGGGTTGATTTGTCCGGAAAGAAAACCGTCAAATGTACTCTCTACACCAGTTTTGCCATATTTCGGATTGTCATAGCCTACGATATGAGCAAACAAGACCCCATATGGATATTCACGCTTATATTCGTTTTGATCCGATAGTTTGCTTTCAGCCAGTACCTTGCCGTTGCTGTCAATGATTTGACCTCGTTCCACCCGCTTCGATGCCTCGGCTGACCGCCTATTGAGCGGGTGAAAAGCAAGGGTATCGCTTTGGAAAATCTGTATATAGGAAACATAACCAAGCAGCACGATTAACAGACTAAGGGAAAAAATTGCTGTTTTGTAAATGTTGCGGCGGATGGAGTTGTTAGGCTTATCATAATTACTCATTGGGCGCTGTCGCCTCCGATACGGCATATAACATACCCAGCAGGATAAAGCTTGAGACCATTGAACTGCCGCCGTAGCTAATAAGCGGCAGGGTTATGCCTGTCAGTGGCAGGAATTTGGTAACTCCGCCGATAATAACGAAGACCTGCAGCGCAGTTAATACTCCTAAGCCGCTGGCCAACAGCATGGTAAAGGGGGTCGGCGCGGACAGAGCCGTGCGGAAGGCGCGATATACCAATAAAATGTAAGCGACAATAACGGCTGCTGTGCCGGCAAGCCCCAATTCTTCCCCAATAGCGGCAAAGATAAAGTCAGTATGAACTTCCGGAATAATTGTAGGATAACCGTACGTCAACCCGGTTCCGAGAAGTCCGCCGGAGCCAAAAGCAAATAATGACTGAACAATTTGATATGCCCTTCCGCTGGGATCAGCCCAGGGATTAAGCCAGATGTCTATTCTTATTTGTACATGAGGAAACACAAAGTAACAAACAGCAGAACCTGCGACAAACAATCCCAGCGCCAAAGCGACATAGCTTAATCTGCCGCTGGCCATATAGGTCATAATTACTGTTGTACCAAAATAAAGTAAAGCTGAGCCTAAATCACGCTGAACAATCAGCATTGCCATGGTTAAACCCCACAGCGCTAAAAGCGGGGCGATAAAACGCGGGTGCGGCAGGGTCAGCGGTCCATACTGTTTGGTAGTGTAACTCAATAACTGCCGTCGTTCGCTTAGGTAAGCCGCCAAAAAAATGATAATCAACAATTTGGCAAACTCGGAAGGCTGGAATCTTACCGGACCCAATATCACCCAGTTTTTGTTACCGCCTATGTCAACACCAAAAACAATCGTGATAATCAGAAGAATTAAGCCGGCAATGCCGCAAAGATACTTATAATTAGCAATCAGCTCGGCTTGACGGAAAACAAATACTGATATGACAAAAGCAATTAAGCCTGCTACTAGCCACATCGCTTGCGGGATAAATAAATCCGGACGCAGTCTCAGGATAAGTGTTAACCCGATAGAGGCTAAAAATACAGCCAGCGGCAAAAAGAACATGTCTCTGGCAGAGGAGAAACGACGTATAACAAGAGGTGTAACGATCCAGGCAAGAATCAGACCCAGAACAATACCAAGGCCCTGGGAGGAAAAATGATGACTGGTCAGGGTAACTGTAAGGTAGCCATTGATCAAAATGAGACCGGCTAATGCGAGTAGGCCAAACTCAGATAGTTTTGTGTTTCGCATGGCTAATCCTTATATTGTACAAGGACGGCAGTAATATTATCATAGCCGCCGGCTTGTCTCGCCTGGTCTACAAGCGTGTTGACAATTGCCTGGGGACTGCTGTATTGAGAACAAATCTTGAGTATGGTATCTTCACTGAGCATATTTGTTAACCCATCTGTGCACAACAACAAACTATCACCGCTCTGCCAGGAGAACTTGCCTGAGTCAACAGTGAGCATTTCACTGGTTCCTACCGCGCGTGTTAGAATATTGCGGTGAGGATGCACTTGCGCTTCCTCAATGGTGATGCTGCCACTTTGCATAAGCTCCCAAACTAGGGAATGGTCGCTAGTTACCTGCTGCAACACATTTTCCTTGATAAGGTAGAGTCTGCTGTCACCAACATGCCCCCAGTATACTTCAGAGTCATCGGCATAGATTGCGGTAACTGTGGTACCCATTCCGGAGCATTCGCTTTTGGACTGAGACATCTGATAAATAATGCTGTTGGCCTTGATAATAGCATCTTTAAGAAGCTCTTCCCAGTCGGAGTGCTGGGCAAATTTTTTTATGTATTCCTCAATTGTGGAGACTCCCATATTACTGGCAATTTCTCCGGCAACATGTCCGCCCATGCCATCGGCAACGACAAATAAGTGCGGTGGTAAAAATACATAACTGTCTTCATTCGTTTTTCGTACCATGCCAATATCTGACTGTGCAAACGCCAGCATGAAAGTTCACCTCTCAAACTTAAAAGTAACTGCCCCGATTTGAATGGTATCCTCGTTTACCAGGGCAGTTTCTTCTTCTATCCGTCGGCCGTTTAACAGCGTGCCGTTGGTACTGTTCAAATCAGCCAGCAGGTAGTTGTGTCTAGATCTTGATATACAGGCATGTTCATGGGAAATAAAGCTATCATTGATAGTTATGTCATTGTGCTCGCTGCGGCCAATTATTAAGCTGTCAACAATGGCAAAAACCGTTTGGGATAATAGCGCCTGCTTATCATCAATGACAACCAGCCTGGCGGGCTTAAGAGCAGCGGGATTTTCTGAAACACATCGCTGTGGTGGCCTGTTAGTAGCCAGAACCGCCAAATCGCGGGTAGCGAGTTTTACTACCCTATATAAAAAGTAATAGAGCAGTAATACCAGACTGTACTGCAAGGCTACTACCACAATATTCAGCACTTGCATTTTTCCGGGCAATCTACTTCACCTCATACAAAATAACGGTATTGCCTACTTTGATTTTATCACCGCTATTTAGCTGTTTATGAGTAATACGGTGGTCGCCGACATAAGTGCCATTAAGGCTTCTGGCATCATGGATGACATGGTTGTTGTCTTCATAGACAATATAGGCATGCAGCCTTGAGGTATTCATATCTGACAAAGGCAATTCATTAGTATTGCGGCGGCCAATATTAACCCGGTTTGTCGAGCATTCTACCTTTAAGCCGGCATCCAGACCATCGATAACAGTCAAAAGAGCATGCAATAATTTTTGCGGCGGATGAATTAATAAGGCCGGTTGATCCAGTTTGTTAAAAATCCGGGTGTCACCGGGATTGGATGCGTCAGTGGCGGTTTGGTCCGGTTCTTCATAAGGCGCTTCGGTAAAACTGGAGATAATGCGAAACGTCTGCCCGGTTAATTTATCATCGGAAAAAAGTTCAATCTTCGGGCTGCCTGCCATAGTATAACCTTTACTGCGGCTCTCTTCACTAAGATATGCCGATAAGTCGCCGCAAACAGCCGCAGCATATGGTTCCAGCCGCTCAAAGTCTTGAGCGTTGATGTAAACGGTATAGTGATTCGGCACATAAACATGTGATACACCAACAGTACGTTCATTCTCCATTTCCCTGGCCAACTGCCTGGCTATTTCAGCCGGTTGCAGGCTGCTGGAAAACTGCCTGTTGAAAAAACCTTCGATATATTTTTCAAAAAAAATTTCAATATTGCGGACAAACTTCAACTTATAACAACTCCCGCTAAATTAAACCAATCTGTTTTAATTATACGCGATAAAGGCAATCTAGTCAAAATTAACCATTGCTCCGACCTACTTTGTGACGCAATTGCCCACAGGCTGCGTCAATATCTGTTCCCATTT
This sequence comes from Sporomusa aerivorans, assembly GCF_041428895.1. NCBI lineage: Bacteria > Bacillati > Bacillota > Negativicutes > Selenomonadales > Sporomusaceae > Sporomusa > Sporomusa aerivorans. Next base: position 3,553,652 of record NZ_CP156926.1, on the reverse strand, counting down.
CCCGCCTGATCGTGACACTTATGCGCTCCGTCTTTAGATATTGTTCAAATCTGGCGATCTCTTTGGCTTTTGGCCGTAGCAAGCCACGTTCGGGCACCGGATTAATGGGAATTAAATTTATGTTAGCCAAACGTCCTTTAAGCAGAAAAGCAAGTTCGCGGGCATGAGAAGGTTGATCGTTAACACCGGCTATCAGCGTGTATTCATAGGTAATACGCCGGCCTGTTTTGGCGGCATATCTGTCGCCGGCCGCGATGATTTGTTCGATCGGGTACCGTTTATTAATAGGCATCAATCTGGTTCGTAACTGGTTATCAGGTGCATGCAGGGAAATAGAGAGCGTAATGGGTAATCCCTCACCGGCCAAACGGTCTATTTCGGGAACTAAGCCGGAAGTTGACAATGTGATGTTGCGATAACTTAAGTTAAGGCAATAAGGTTCATGTATAAGCCGGAGGAAACGCAGCACATTGTCGTAATTGGCCAGAGGTTCGCCTGAACCCATAATTACAATGGAATCTACCTTCTGCCCGGTCTGTTTTAATAATTCATTAACATATAAAACCTGCGCCAGTATCTCGCCGCCTGTCAGGTTTCGCTCCAGGCCGCCGAGAGTTGAGGCGCAGAATGCGCAGCCCATAGCACAGCCAACCTGGGTGGAGATACAGATACTGTTGCCATAGGGTTGTCGCATTAAGACGGTTTCAACAGCCACTTCATCCGGAAAAGAAAGCAAAAACTTGCTTGTCCGGCCATCTCCCGAGTATTGAGCTGCTTTCTGGCCAAGGTTAAGAACGATACATTTTCCGGCAAGCTCTTCACGTTGGCCTTTACTTAGATTGGTCATGGCATCAAACTGGCGTACGCCGTGTTTATACATCCACTCGGCTATTTGTTTTGCGCGGTATTTTTCCAGGCCGAGCGGTTTTACTACTTCGAAAATTTCGCTGGCAAATAGCCCGAAAAGTTCCGTTCTTAAATTGTTCATAATCTACCGCCTTAAGCCTGTCGTTCCATGCGGGCAATAAAGAAACCGTCAACACCATCGGTGTGCGGCCATAGTTGCAGCATATCATCCGGGCGTTGTTGACCAGGCAGGTATTGACCTGTCTGGGTGAGAGAAAATTCAGGATGGCTATGAAGAAATGCGCTTACTACCTCCTGGTTTTCTTCCGGCTCGGTTGTACAAGTGCTGTATACTAAAATACCACCGGCTTTTACACACTCGGCTGCACTGTTCAAAATGGAGGACTGGAGCTTGGGGAGATCCTTAAGCATGGCGGCCGACTTGCGCCAGCGCGAATCAGGCTTACGTCTGAGTACGCCCAGTCCGGAGCAAGGCGCATCTACCAGTACTCGATCGGCTTTGCGCGGAAACATGCCGCCTAAATTAACGGCATCAAGCGCCTGCGTAGTAATATTGGTCAGACCTAGGCGGGCAGCATTTTCCCGGGTGATAATCAGCTTGTGCTCATAGATGTCGGTTGACAAAACCTGCCCCGTATTGCCCATTAGAGCAGCAATATGCGTCGTTTTACCTCCCGGTGCGCCACAAGCGTCTATAATAAATTCTCCAGGCTGGGGTCCGAGGATATGCGCCACCAGCATCGAACTTTCATCCTGAACCTGGAATAAGCCTTCCTGGAGTGATTTTAGAGTGCCGAGGCCTGGATGCCCGGAGCAGACGATGCCTTCCGGCGTCCAGACGGAAGGTTCGCAGGTAACCCCTTCCTCTGCCAGTTGTTTGAGCAACAGGTTCCGATTGGTTTTTACAGTATTGGTGCGCAGCGCAAGCGGCGGTGTAGAATTATTGCATTGGCATAGAGCCTCACAGGCGGTTAGCCCCAGACGCCCTAGCCACCGCTCAATGAGCCATTCGGGATGGAAATATTTTAAGGCGAGATACTTTACCGGTTCATTATTCCGGTCAGGATAAGCAATTTTTTCCGGGCTACGGGCTGCATTCCTGAGGATACCGTTAACAAACTTGACAGTGCCGGCATGGCCGTATTTTTTTGCTAGTTCGACAGCCTGATTACAGGCCGCAGAAGCCGGGATTCTTTCCAGAAAAAACAGTTGATAGATACCCATGCGCAAGATGTTTCTGATTACTGGCGCCACTTTTGCAAGGGGACGGCTCAAATACTGATTAAGCATCCAGTCGAGCGTATTGCCTGCTTTGACAGTGCCATATACCAATTCAGTAATCAGCCGCCGGTCCTGGTCTGAAAGCTGACCGTGCGACATCCGGCGGTTGATTTCTTTGGCTAGGGCAATGTTAGCGTATGCTCCATTGACTTCAACCTCATTGATTACATTTAGTGCGACTTCTCGGGCATTGATTTTTTTTGCCGTCATTTGCTGCCACCATCTTTATCTTCTTTATCTTGTGTCAAATCTGTATCGACTATAAAGTTTTTGATCGCTTGTTCAACCTTTTTGAGATCAACCCGGGTATTGCAGCAGGGACCAAAAGGCCGATCATTGAGAACCCCGATAACCGGGAGCGGGAAAACGTCTTGTATGCCGCTCGTCAGATCCCGTTCGCAGGCAATGGCCAACACAGCATGCGGGCGAAGGGTCTTTATTACCTTGCGGGCCAAGGTGCCGCCGGTAACGACTGCGAGGTGCACGCCGTACGCGGCAGCCAGCGATGACAGGTCGCCAATCTGGCACTGGCCGCATTGGCGGCAATTAGAGACGTCGCGGGTAATCTTGTACGGGCAGGTATCATTCTGCAGGCAATGCGGCGTCATAATGAGCAGTTTGTCGGGATTTACAGTAACATGCTTTTGTTTAATTAGATGATTACTTACTTCAATAAAAGAACGTTCGACACGTTCTTTATCAACATCGAACAATTTTCCAAGGCAGATAGCCATAGGAAACAGCAGATTAATGGCTGACCAGGCTAATCCCTGAAAAATTCCCAGGGTTCGAAATCCCAGGATGGCCAAGATAATGCCGATTACGCCACTGGCTGCCGCCAACAGGACAGCAGCCAGGAGTACGCCTAAGAGCATCGGCAAATAACTGCTAATGTTGCTTAAACCCGGCAGGCTCACGATCCATAAGCCATAACTGGATAGTGTCGCCACCAGTAAACTGATAAGTATAAGTATTAAAAAGAGACGTTTGCGGGGCCGGTGTACTACTTCAATCATTATTGCACCTTCTATTCAAACAAATTGCCAACTGTCAGGCAATAGCCGCAAACACAGTCACTGGCTTTCATCCGTCGTTTGGATTCGGGCTGGACTTCAAGTATTTCAATTGTTCCCTTGCCTGTCTCCACGACAAGGCCGTCTTTGGTTAATTTTGCAATGCGGCCGGGTTCTGAGCATGGTACAGTCTCATCATACACTTTAGTCTGCCATATTTTTAATGATTTATTTTGATATTTACAGTAGGCTACAGGCCAGGGATTGAGTCCTCGCACCAAATTATGAATGGCAGTTGCCGGCTGACGCCAGTCGATACGTTCGGTATCGCGGCACAGCATCCTGGCATAAGTGGCTTGTGCCTCATTCTGGGGTAAGCGCGGCGCCTTTTCAGCAGCAATTTCCCTGAGCGTGTCCGATAAAACGGTTGCACCTAATTCTTTTAGCCTGTCATGCAGGGTACCGGTTGTATCTGACGCCAAAATTGGCGTCTCCGCTGTTAAAATCATATCCCCGGTATCCATGCCTATATCCATGTACATAGTGGTGATACCTGTTGAGGTTTCACCATTGATAATGGCCCAATGGATAGGCGCAGAGCCGCGATATTTGGGCAGCAGCGACGCGTGGACGTTAATGCAGCCGAAGGACGGCAACTCCAATATTTTTTTAGGCAAAATTTGTCCGAAAGCGACAACAACGATAATATCAGGCTGTAGAGCGGCTAACTGTTCATAACATGCGTCATCTTTAATGCTGGCTGGCTGTAAAACCGGAAGATTATAGGCCAGGGCTGCCTCTTTAACGGGTGAATAGGCTAGTTTCTGCCCGCGGCCTTTTGGCCGGTCCGGTTGAGTCACAACGGCTGCCACCGGATAACCTTCTTTAACAAGGATATCCAGGCAAGGCACCGCAAAATCCGGCGTCCCCATAAATACAGTACGTAAATTTCCCATAAAAACTACCCCTTGTGTATGGTTTTGGCTAATTCAATAAAAAGAATACCATTTAAGTGGTCAATTTCATGCTGAAGAGCCCGGGCCAAAAGTCCTGTACCGGTAATCCGGAACTTTTTGCCGGCGCGGTTCAATGCTTCAACAGTCACTTTAGAGTACCGCTCTACCTCACCGTACATGCCGGGAACACTAAGGCAGCCCTCTGAGCCGCTTTCGCAGCCTTCCCGGGATATAAACTCCGGGTTAATAAGTTCAATAAGGCCTTCGCCGACATCAATAACAACAATACGCACCGAAATGCCCACCTGTGGAGACGCCAAGCCTACTCCGTCGGCAGCATACATAGTTTCAGCCATATCATCAAGTAATTGTTTGATTTTACGGTCAATCTTTTCTACAGGCGCAGCTACTTCTTTGAGTACCTTATCGCCTGCCTTTTTTATCTCCATAACCGGCATTTTTTGTACCTCCTCTTACCGATATATGCTACGTATATCATCAGGCCGAACGCACGCAGTGATATATCAGGCATAAAAAATTTTACCACAACATGTCAGGATATGAAATATATACAGGACAAAAAATCAAACAGTACTCAACCACGTATTAAACTTTGAACAACTACCTGGTAAGCTTTGTTTAGTTGTCGATTAAAGAACATTGATGGGGTCGATATCGATGATAACGTCCTTACGACAGGCTATGTTTAAATTGGCAAGATGCCCGGTAACTTCTGCCATATCCTTGGTTTTAATAAGAATATTGACGCGGAAAATATCTTTTACTTTAGCGACAGATGCAGGAAAAGGTCCAATAACGGTTGTAGCGGCATTGGCAGAAACCGGGGATAATTCAGCGGCAAGCTGATTGGCATTGCGGTGAACCTGTATTTCGTCACCGGCTTGTACAGTTATTTTTATTAAATTGGAATAGGGTGGATAGTTAAGTTGGCGGCGAAAAATAATTTCGTTTTCATAAAATCCCTGATAATTATGCATGCCTCCGTTTACTATGGCATAATGATCCGGATTATAGGTTTGCATGACCACCCTGCCTGCCTTATTTCCTCTTCCGGCCCGTCCGGCTGCCTGCGTAAGCAAGGCAAAAGTTCTTTCCGCAGCTCTAAAATCCGGCAAATTAAGAGCAGTGTCAGCCGAGATAATACCAACGGCTGTTACATTGGGAATATCATGTCCCTTAGCCACCATTTGCGTACCTAACAGGATATCATATGTACCTGCGGCAAAAGCGGCCAATATTTTATCATGTGCCATTTTTTTAGTTGTCGTGTCCTGATCCATACGGATAATTTTGGCGGTTGGAAATAATGCATTGAGAGCCTCTTCCACTTTTTGCGTACCTGCGCCAAAATACCGTATATACCGGCTGCCGCATTCGGGACAGGTGTCAGGTACGGTGTGACGTTCCTGACAATAATGGCAGCGCAGACTGTGGCCGGGCGTATGGTATACCAGTGCGATATCACAGTGGCGGCATTTGAGGACATGGCCGCACTCGCGACAGAGGACGAAAGTGGAATAGCCACGGCGGTTAAGCAGGATGACTGCCTGTTCCTTGCGGAATAAGGCTTCTGCCAGCATTTCTGTGAGTGCCGGCGAGATGACACTCCGCCGGCCTTTTAAAAGTTCTTCCCTCATATCGACAACTGTAACAGGCGGCAGCGGCACGTTGTCCACACGCTTATCCATGGTTATCAGTGTATGTTCTCCGCTGAGCGCCTGGTGATAGGTTTCCACAGACGGTGTGGCGCTGCCCAGTATAACCGCAGCACCCGCTATTCTGGCTCTAAACAAAGCAACTTGCCGGGCATGATAACGGGGAGAATCTTCTTGTTTATAAGTAAACTCATGTTCTTCATCCAGAATGATGACGCCCAGATTATCAACAGGTGCAAACAAAGCCGAGCGAGCACCGATAACTATGCCGGCCTGACCGGAATGCAGCCGTCGCCACGCGTCATGCCGCTCACCGACTGACAATTTACTGTGCATAACTACGACATCCTGGCCAAAAGCTGCTTGAAAACGGGCAACAATTTGGCTTGTCAGTGCAATTTCCGGTACCAGCACAATTGCCTGGCGGTTGAGTCCGCGTGCTTCAGCCACTGCTTTAATATAGACCTGAGTTTTTCCACTGCCTGTGACCCCGTGTATCAGAAAAGATTTGTGAATGCCGGCCTTAAGTACAGGTCCGATTTGTTGCAGGGCTTGCTGCTGGGCTGTTGTTAGCGTTATTTCGTCAACCTTATGTATGATAGTATTATAACTGTTACGAAATATTTGTACTTCGCGGCTGGCGACAAGCCCTTGCGATGTCAGCTTTCGTACAGTATCTGCCGAGATATGAAGGTTTCTTAATTCAGTCGGGGAAAGTTCACCTGTTTGGATTAACGCGTGCAGAAGACGTCGCTGAGCTGACTTGCTTGGCGGCAGCGCTTGTTCAGCCTGTGCGGCTGATTCTTTGCTGACTGTAAGATTAATCAGCCTGATTGTGCTGGCCTTACCACGCTTAAGCACTGTATCGGTATGGATAATTAATTTATGCTGTAAAAGAAATTTTAGAATAGTCTCTATGCTGCCTGGCAGTTTAGCTAAATCGGCTTGCGAAACCGGCCCGTGATCCAAAATGTAGCTGAGTACGGTGCGGTATTCAGCCGGTTTGGCAGCGAGAAGAATACTGGCCTGCTCACAATCAATTGCATGCGCAGCCTGGTAAGCTTTAGTACTTTTTATACCTGACAGTCCAGGGACAAACAGACGCATGGCCTCTGCCGGAGAGCACAGATAATACCGGCTCAGCCATTCGGCTGTCTTGAGCATATTATCATTAAACCAGGGATAGTCATCAAGCACAGCCAGAATCGATTTTAGGCCGTCTGTCGGTTCGTCTTCCAGGCTGATAACAAACCCTTCTACCTTTCTGCTGCCAAACGGTACCAGTACACGCCAGCCAATGTCTATTGCCGGCAACTGCTCCGGGATTAGATAGGAAAATGGTTTATCGATACTGCGGGCAGGAATATTTACAATTACTTGAGCGATATTTGACATTTTTTCACCTAAATATTTCATTATAAAGAGAAGGGGACTTGATAAGTCCCCTTTTATCTAAGAGTTTATATTCGCTTCTAAGTGGTAAATACCTGCTACTGGTTTTTCGGATAATAAGCGGCTAGTTCCCAATCTAGACCTGTGTCCATGGGCAATCGTTTGAAATAACGTTTTATTCGCTTTCTTAGCGGTGAAAAATGGAGCTTCATTACATCTGCTCCTTTAACCCTGGATGGAGTAGCCGAGTGATTGCAAGGTTTCTTCGATATATCCGCTGGAAGTTACCGATTCGTCATGGCTAACGGCAACCTGCTTGGCAGCCAGATCCACTTTAACAGAGGAAACACCATGCAAATGTGAAAGCGTATGTTCAATACGATCGCGGCAATGGTCGCCTTTAAGGCCTCCCACCCGGTAAACGGATTGTTTGGTTTTTGTTTGTGTAGCCAATGGAATACCTCCTTTGTACTGAATAGAGTGTCCAGCAATGTTAGTATTACCATTAGCCATTAATTCATTAATAAATATCTATAGATTGGCTTCTTTGCGTAACAGGTCGGCTTTATCGGTACGCTCCCAGGGCAGGTCGATATCAGTGCGGCCAAAGTGACCATAGGCGGCGGTTTGACGGTAAATAGGGCGTCTGAGGTCAAGGGATTTAATAATGCCTGCTGGCCGGAGATCAAAATGTTTGTTAATAAGCTCAACAATCTGCGTTTCACTGATTTTAGCCGTGCCGAACGTCTCAACCATGACCGAAACAGGACGGGCGATACCGATCGCGTAGGCCAACTGTATTTCGCACTTGTCGGCGAGGCCGGCCGCCACCACATTTTTAGCAACATAGCGGGCGGCGTAAGCGGCAGAACGGTCAACTTTTGTGGGATCTTTACCCGAGAAGGCGCCACCGCCATGACGGGCCATGCCGCCATACGTATCAACGATAATTTTGCGCCCGGTTAAGCCGGCATCACCCTGTGGACCGCCAACTACAAAGCGGCCGGTTGGATTAATATAATATTTTGTTTTTGCATCAAGCAGTTCACCAGGTACAATAGGACTAATAACTTTAGCGATCAGATCTTTTTCGATTGTATCGCGGTCAACATCCGGGCTGTGCTGCGTTGATATTACAATGGTATCGATACGTAGCGGTTTGCCATCTTCATATTCTACGGTTACCTGTGTTTTTCCGTCCGGACGGAGATAAGTCAGGTCGCCGTTTTTACGCACCTCAGACAGCCTGCGAGACAGTTTATGCGCTAAAGCAATTGGCAGCGGCATATATTCAGGTGTTTCATTGGTGGCATAGCCAAACATCATTCCCTGATCACCGGCGCCGATGGCTTCAATTGTGTCCATATCTCCCTGTTTGGCTTCCAGTGCCTTATCAACACCCATGGCAATATCGGCCGATTGTTCGTCAATTGAGGTTAAGACACCGCAGGTTTCGCTGTCAAAGCCGTATTTCGCCCGGGTGTAGCCAATACTTTTGATAGTTTCCCGGACAATTTTAGGGATATCTACATAGCAGTTGGTGGTGATTTCACCTACAACATGCACAATACCTGTTGTAACCAGCGTTTCGCAGGCCACCCTTGCTTCAGGGTCCTGAGCCAGAATAGCGTCAAGAACGCTGTCGGAAATCTGGTCGGCAATTTTGTCAGGATGACCTTCCGTTACCGATTCGGATGTAAAGAGTACACGCTTTTTTTCCATAATGTCCCTCCTAATTTAGCTACTGAAAAAGAAAAGCCTCCGCAAAGGGAGGCGTGATTTTGTTTTCACTCCCATCTTGCGGTTATCCGCCGGAATTGGCACCGTTTTAGACATTGCTAAATGGTTGCCGCGGTTTCATCGGGCCAGTCCCTCCACCAACTCTTGATGAGTATAGCATATGCAATTTTCATAACAAAAAAATTTTAATACAAATAGAGAAAAAAATCAAGTAGATTTTGTCAGCATTGCACAAATTTTGTCTATAACAATAGTGGCAATCTGTTGTTTGCTTAACTGGGGCAGTTCCTCCACATGGCCGCTTTTGTCAATTAGTTTTACTATATTCGTGTCAACATTAAACCCGGCCCCCGGTAAAGTTACATCATTGGCAATAATTAGATCAAGATTCTTTTTAATTAATTTATCACGGGCATGTAGCAAAAGCTCCTGGGTTTCCGCAGCAAAACCGACTAAGATCTGCTGCTTCTTCTTCTGGCCCAGCTCAAGCAGAATATCCGGATTCTTAATCAGACTTACTGTTAATGTTTCGCCGTCTTTTTTTATTTTATGATCAGCCGCTAATTCCGGCCGGTAGTCGGCGACGGCGGCGGCTTTAATAACAGCGTCTACCGTATCGAATTCAGCTAAAACGGCATCTCGCATCTGCAATGCCGTTTCCACTCGTCTGACACTTACTCCCGGCGGAGTTGGCAAGCCGGACGGACCTGATACCAAGATTACTTCGGCGCCTCGTTCGGCTGCTGCCTGGGCGATAGCATAGCCCATCTTGCCACTGGAGCGGTTGCCAATATATCGTACCGGATCTATAGGCTCACGAGTACCCGCTGCTGTAACCAATATCCGTTTACCGGACAGTTGCTTGCTCATTTGTAACAAAGCAACTACTTTTTCAACAATAAAGGCCGGTTCAGGCAACCGGCCTGGTCCTTCCACCCCGCAGGCGAGCAGACCGGCGGCCGGTTCCAGGATGTGATAGCCTATTTCCGCTAACCTGGCCAGATTTTGTCTGGTAACGGGATTTAAGTACATGTTGGTATTCATAGCCGGAGCAAGTAGTACCGGGGCTGTTGTGGCCATAACCGTTGTACTGAGCATATCATCGGCAATGCCGTTTGCGATCTTACCAATGATATTGGCTGTTGCCGGGGCAATTAAAAACAGGTCGGCACTGCTGGCCAATGCAATATGTTGTACATTCCAGGTTTTGGGTTCTTCCCACATATCGGTTACCACCGGGTTACCGCTCATCTCGCGAAAAGTCAGCGGGGTTACAAACTGGGTGGCCGATTTTGTCATAATGACATGGACAGTATAACCTGCCTTTTTTAGGCGACTGACGACTTCTACAGCTTTGTAAGCGGCAATGCCGCCGGTAACACCCATAACAATAGTTTGACCTGCAGACATTATCGACTCCTATTTAATACCTGTTTTTGTGCGCTCATAGGTAATTTTGCCTTGTGCTACTTCTTCCAGGGCAATTGTAACCGGTTTATTGGATTTTGATTCTGCCAGAGGCTGCTGACCGTCCATAATTTCTCTTGCCCTTTTGGCAGCCAATACTACCAGGGTATATTTGCTATCCACTTTTTCCACTAATACATCTAAAGACGGATTAATCATAACGTCTCCCCTTGCCTAAGTTTTTGAAAGTGCCAAATGCCTTGTTATGAACACCTGGTACGATATAGGTTCTGAATAAGATCTGTGTTGCGTTCGGCCCGAAACTTCTCAGCTGTAATGATGATTTCAACTTTTTGCACAGCAGCCGCAACTTGATCATTAACGACAACATAATGATAATTCTGGGCTTGCGCAAGTTCAACACTTGCGCAATTTAAACGGGTTTTGATAGATTCAAGACTATCAGTGCCGCGCTTATATATCCTGTCGGCAAGCTCATCAAGTGAAGGCGGAATTATATAGATAAAAACGCCTTCAGGAAAGGTTTCTTTAACTTTCATGGCACCTTGGGTATCAATTTCTAAAACGACATCGTAGCCGTTTTGGAGTTGCTCCAATACATACTGACGTGGCGTTCCGTAATAATTTCCATAGACCTCAGCCCATTCCAAGAGTTCATTATTATGAATCATGGCCTGGAACTGGTCTCTGGCAACAAATATATAATTCACTCCGTCAACTTCGCCAGTTCTGGGCTTACGGGTAGTAGCCGATATCGAGTATTTCAAGCGGGGATTGCTACGCAGCAACTCGCGGCAAATGGTACCTTTTCCGGTGCCTGAGGGCCCGGAAATAACTATTAAAATTCCTTGCTGCGCCATTAGACTGTCTCCTTCCAATCCTATTCGGCAGTGTCATCACTGGTTTCTTTGCTGGTAAGCCGGTGAGCTACCGTTTCGGGCTGCACGGCTGACAAAATGACATGATCACTGTCAGTAATAATTACGGCACGGGTACGGCGGCCATATGTAGCGTCAATAAGCATGCCGCGGTCACGCGCTTCCTGAATAATCCGCTTAATGGGGGCTGACTCGGGACTGACTATGGAAATGATACGGTTGGCCGATACAATATTGCCAAACCCAATATTTATTAATTTTATGTCCATAAGACACCTCCTATAATTTTATAGGGCTTTTAAGACGCAAACATCCTATATTACTCTATGTTTTGGATTTGCTCTCTGACCTTCTCAATTTCACTTTTAATTTCGACGACAATATTGGCAATTGAAGAATCGTTGGCTTTAGAGGCAATTGTATTGGTTTCCCTGTTGATTTCCTGTACAATAAAATCCAATTTGCGTCCAACGGCGTCCGGCGATTTTACAGCCGACTGGAACTGTGCCAGGTGGCTCTTGAGCCTGACGATTTCTTCTGTGAAATTAGTCCTGTCAGCGAAAATAGCTGTTTCCTGAAGAAGTCTGGTTTCATCAGGCTCTGCGGATACGGCGGTCAGTAATTCCCTCATACGCTGTAAAAGCTTTTCGCGGTATTCGACAAGAATATGCGGTGCTCTTTCTTCAATAGCCCCGATATATGTATGGAGCTTGTCCACTCGCTGTAAGAGGTCTGACTCGATATTATTGCCTTCGGTTTCGCGCATTTTCATAAGATTCTTAATGGCAATTTCAATAGCAGAAGCCAGTTTGGGCCATAACTCTTCCACATCTTCGGCAATCTCTTCCACTTTCAAAACCTCAGGATATTTTGATAGGTGGTAAATGTTATCAGTGGCCGGTATTGCCAGTAAGCCAGCTAGTTCTCTCATTGCATTATGGTAAGCCATCGCTAATTCTTTGTCAACCCTTACCGTTCTTCTCTTTTCACCGTATTCATCCACTGTAATAAAGGCATCCACCCGGCCGCGCAAAATAGTATTCGCGATACAGCGACGGATTTTGTCCTCCAGGCTGCCAAGGTTTTTAGGCATGCGTATCACAATTTCGTTATACCTATGATTGACCGCTTTGATTTCCACAACAATACGGTGATTCGAATCAATGTATTCGCCCCGGCCGAAACCGGTCATACTTTTGAGCACGAAAACTGCACCTTCCTTTGCGTATGTTATTATGGACTGATAATACAATTTTAACCGTAGTTTTTTACTTTTACTTCGCTTTTCTCATCCTAAATCCCTTTTTCTAAAAAATAAAAATGGAGATATCCTCCATTTATCACAATTATTTAAAATTAGCCAGGTTAAAGTTAAACCGGTGTTCATATTTGTCTTTAGTAGTCGCAACGAGGATAATCGGTTTGGTCAAGATTAAATCCTGGTCACGAAAATAAAAGTAGGAATGAGCGGCGTACTGCGGCTGGTCAGGGAACCAGGGCGTTTTTAGTGCTGGATTGATTACTGAGTGATAGGGTTTAATTAATTTTTTATCTTGCTTAATTACTACCTGCATGCCATCAGCAAATTTTTCACTATTACCATTCAGGGTGATACTGAAAACAAGACAACCAGCGTAATCGGACAGAATTTTTTCACTATCGGCAAGTTGTACAGTCTGTTTGCTTCTGGCTTTGTCACGGGCGTCATTTGCCAGGAGCAGGTAAGGCGTATACAGGTAAGCGCGTTCAGTCGTTTCATTCAGAATAGTAGCCTGTTCCTCATAAACAAGCCATGGCTGCAGAAAGTCCGTGAGCGCCATTTGCTTATTCTTGATGCCATACTCTTGTGCATCAAGGATAACCTCTCTTTTTACCAAAGCGATTGCGTAGGTTGACAATGGAACAGCCAGACAGATGATTAAGCTAAGAATACCGGCGACTAGCTTCACTCTAACACCTCCGAAGACAAAATATCCCGGGTATAAATATTATACTTAAGAACAAAGAATTCCTTTTTTTCTGAATTAAAACTGTAAAGAAAACACGGCTTGCGTCGAGCCTTTGGCGAAAGCGGAAGCCGATGTTGCCCTTATCCAGGCGAAAGTTATACTTTCTATCAGGATTAAAAAACCGGCTCAACCGAGCCGGTTAACTGCTACAACAGGTATTTTCCCCGGAACACTTCAACGGCTGGTCCCGATTTATAGATATGATTATTACTGGCCCATTCGATGAATAGGTCACCTCCATCCAGTTTGACGGTAGCCTGCCGGTCGGTATAACCATTTAGAACAGAAGCAACAAGGGCGGCGCTGGCGCCGGTGCCGCAAGCCTTGGTTATGCCGGCGCCACGTTCCCAGACTCGCATTCTTATAGTATGCCTGTCAACAATTTGCAGGAATTCAACATTGGTTTTTTTGGGGAATAGGATATGTGTCTCAATTTTTGGCCCGATAACCGGCAAGTTAACAGTCCTAATGTCGTCAACAAAAATAATGCAATGCGGATTACCCATGGACAAACTGGTTATGTGATAGGTTTCTCCCTCCACCAGGAAGGGGATATTTATCGCCTGTTCCTGAGGATCGCCGGCCAAAGGAATTGCGCCGCGCTTAAGCTTAGGCTCGCCCATGTCGACTTTGACAGTCACCAGCCTGCCATTTTCAAATATAAGTTCTGGTGTAATAATTCCTGCCAGCGTATCCAGAGTGATGACTGTTTTGTCAGTAAGCTGATTTTCATAAAGGTAACGGGCTACACAGCGGGTTGCATTGCCGCACATGTCTGCCTCGCTGCCGTCTGAATTAAAAATGCGCATCTTAAAATCAGCAATTTCAGAGGGTAATAATACGACAAGTCCGTCGGCCCCAATACCGAAATTTCGGTCACAGACCGCCAAGGCCTGTTTGTGGTAATCACCGACCACTTCTTTCATTCCATTTACAATTACAAAGTCATTGCCTAAGCCATGCCATTTAGCAAACTGCATAATAATCCTCCTACGGTAACATGTTACTTATTCTGTGGTAAAGCGGCGCGGCGTACCGGACGACGTCTGAAGATATGTTTGCAGGCATTAAGTATGAGAGTCCAGCCGGAAACTGTCAGAACAAGCGCCCAGTTGCTCAAGGAAAGCGGTACCGTGGCAAAAATGGAGCTTAAAAAGGGAATATACATTACCGACAACTGCATTATTGTTGAGAAAGTTACTGCCGCCAGTAAATATTTGTTAGTCGTGAATTTAAGCTCGAAAATTGTGGTCGTCTCTGAGCGGCAATCAAACACATGAAACATCTGGCAGTATACCAGCGTGGCAAATGCGGCCGTCCGTGCCAGCGCCAAATCATCCTGCAAATAGTATACCACACTGAAAACAAAAAGTGTGCTAAGACCGATCTGAACGCCGCGCCCGATAATTTTCCGGATCAGACCGCGGGAAAAAACGCTTTCCGCCGGATGTCGCGGCGGCCGCCGCATGATATTGGGATCATTGGGGTCAATACCCAGTGCCATAGCAGGCAGACCGTCAGTTACCAGATTGACCCAGAGGATTTGTACCGGCATTAGCGGCATGGGCAATCCCAGCAAAGCGGCAAGAAACATGGTAAGTACTTCGCCAATATTGCAGGACAATAGATACCTGATGAATTTTCTGATATTTTCATATATGCCCCTGCCTTCCTCTACGGCGGCAACTATAGTGGCAAAATTGTCATCGGCCAGAACCATAGCCGATGCTTCTTTGGTGACATCGGTACCAGTAAGGCCCATAGCCACACCGATATCGGCTTCCTTTATTGCCGGCGCATCATTTACGCCATCTCCCGTCATAGCGACAATATGCCCCTGCCGTTTAAGCGCCCGGACAATTCTGAGTTTATGGGCCGGTGATACCCGGGCATATACGGTGACACTGTTGACTATAGCATCTAACTGGTTTTCGCTCATGGCGTCGAGTTCTTTGCCGGTCAGGGCCTTATGGTGGCTCTCCTTAAAAATGTTTAACTCCTGGGCAATAGCAATCGCAGTGTTTTTATGATCACCGGTTATCATAACGGTTTTAATACCTGCTTCCCGGCACAGGACAATGGAAGCTTTGACTTCTTCCCGCGGTGGATCAATCATCCCGATCAGACCGGTGAAAACTAACTCCTTTTCAGCCGATTCATCTAAATTATTAGCCTGGGCAGGGGTCAGCCGGCGATAAGCAACTGCCAGCACCCTAAGTGCCTGGGACGCCATCTGCTCATTCTGGGCGTTAATTTTCCCAATATGGTCGGCCGTAAGCGAGGTTGGCCCTGCTGCCGTATGGTAATACCGGCACAAATCCAGAATTGTGTCCGGTGCGCCTTTGCAATAGAGAATATTATTATTATTGGCATCCCGGTATACAACTGACATACGGCGGCGTTCTGATTCAAACGGATTCTCGCCCACACGTCTGAGTTTTTTCTCGATTTCAGCCTGCCAGATATCTACCTTGGCCGCAGCCACAATAATAGCGCCTTCGGTGGGATCCCCGTCTATTGACCAGCTGGTTTCCGTTTTATCGCGCCAGATGCCTGTAATTGTAATATTATTTTGCTTTAAAGCACTATTATTGCAGAGCGCGCCGACAGTCAGACACTGTTCCAGCGATTTATCCTTACTTATATCTACTTGCTGCTGATTCAGCAGGATATTTCCTTTAATATCATATCCCGTTCCGGTCACTTCATAATGATTATTATCAGCAAAAATCTGCCGGACAGTCATAGCATTTTGCGTAAGAGTACCGGTTTTGTCCGAGCAGATTACCGTGGTGCAGCCCAAAGTTTCCACAGCCGGCAGCTTTCGAATGATAGCACGCTGTTTAATCATACGTTGCACACCTAAGGCCAGGGCAACAGTGACAATAGCCGGCAGGCCTTCCGGAATGGCGGCAACGGCCAGACTGATTCCGGCCATGCACATCAAAAATAGCGACTCACCTTTTGCTACACCGGTAATGACGACAATCAGGCAGATAGCCAGGCAACCCCATACCAGCCATTTTCCCAGGTGCTCTAACCGTTTCTCAAGCGGTGTGGCCTCTTCAACCGATGTCTGAATCATACCGGCAATCTGCCCCACCTCGGTTGCCATACCTGAGGCGCAAACAACTGCCCGCCCACGGCCGCGAACAATGCTGGTACCGGCATACACCATGTTTTTACGATCACCCAGTGACACATCTTCACTGAACCTGCGGTCAGCTACCTTACGGACAGGCAGTGATTCCCCGGTCAAGGCAGCTTCTTCTACCTCCATATTATGTACATCGATTAGTCGCCCGTCTGCCGCCAGTTTATCTCCTGCCTCCAGGATAAGAATATCACCAGGGACCAGTTCCCTGGCCGGTATTTGTTGAACCATACCGTTTCTAACAACCCTGGCTGTCGGTGAAGCTAACTTTTTTAGGGCTGCTAACGATTGTTCCGCCCTGTATTCCTGTACAAACCCCAATAAGGCATTCATCAGGACAATTGTCAGGATGGTTATCGCATCAGCGTATTCGCCTAATAGGGCCGAAATTAAGGTGGCGCCCAAGAGCACCAGCACCATGAAGTCCTGAAACTGAGCTAAAAAACGACGCCACCAGGCAACTTTTTCTTTTTCAGCCAGCTCATTAAATCCAAATTTATCTAACCTGGTTTTTACCTCAGTTGATGTCAAGCCGTCGTTAAAACTTGTTTGCCAGAATTGAACCACTTCATCCGGCGTACGTGCATACCATTTTTCCCTGTCCATGCAGCCACCTCGCTAACATGCGTTTTAAATTTGCCTATTAACCATGTTATTCCGGCACGGGGGGAATTAGACCGGGTTTGACCGATAAATGCCAGGAGTGTTATACTATTGGCACATTATTTCAGTGTTTAGCTTATGGAGGTACACCATGAATATCGATGGACTGTCGCTTGCCCCTTTGGTGCACGAACTTAATAGAGCTTTAACCGGCGGGCGGATTGATAAAGTGTTTCAACCTGATTCGTACTCCCTTTTACTATGGGTACGCCAGCCGGGAGAAAATTTGCGGCTCTACATTTCTGCCAATCCGGAGCGGCCCAAATTGCTGCTGACAATAGATACACCCGAGAATCCGGCCGTGGCGCCAAATTTTTGTATGCTGCTTAGAAAACACCTGGAGGACGGGCGGATTGCCGGTATTGAACAGCATAGTCTGGACCGGATTGTAAATATTAATATCGATGTTCGCGGTGAGCGTGGCATCATTATAACCAAACGGCTGATTATCGAGATTATGGGTAAACACAGCAACATTATCCTCACTCAGGATAACGTAATTACTGACGCCATCCGCCGGGTGGGTTTTCAGTTAAGCCGCCACCGGCAGGTATTGCCTGGCAAAGAATATATCTATCCGCCCGGACAGGACCGCATTAATATTTTATCTGCTAAACCGGCCGCTTTTGCAGAACAACTGCTGGCATCGCCGCCGGATATGCCCCTGCTTAAAGCTATTATTGCCGCCGGCATCGGTCTTGGACCGTTATCGGCAAAAGAAATAATCTGGCGAGCCGGCTTTTCGCCGGATATCCTGCTAGGTAACCTTGACATTACTGATTTTGACGCACTGGCAGAGGCGGTGGCAAGCATCTCCCAGCCGCTAGTAGACGGCCAGGTGGTAGCTACCGTCGTTGTGGAAGGTGCAGATCGCCCGCTGGCTTTGGCTGCATTTAAGCCCGAACATTTAGGACACCATACCTTTCAGTTCTTTCCTACTATGAGCGCTGCCGTAGCCTTTTTTGACAGTTTTAAGGGCCGACCGCCGTTGCCGGAAAAAGAATTACTTACAAAACTGGTGGCTGCCGAATTAAGTAAACTGACTCGTAAAGAGACCGTCCTGACAGAAGAATTAAGCCAGGCGGAAAACGCCGACCTGCTGCGTAAATATGGCGATATTCTGATGGCCAATCTATATAACTTGGCCCCGGGTAGTTCTGAAGAGGTATTAGCCGACATATTTAGTGAGCAACCGGGTGCGCTGGTTGCTATCCGGCTCGAACCGCTGCTGTCACCACTTGAGAATGCGCAGCAGTATTATGCCAAATATAATAAGGCCAAGCGCGCGGCGGAGCATTTGGCCTGTCAACTGGCGGAGTGCCAGCAGGGTATTACTTATCTTGAAAGTATTGCAGTAGCTCTATACCATGCAGAGACTGGCGCGGACGTGAATGAAATCAAACAGGAATTAATTGACGCCGGCTACATAAAGGCAGCAGGCAAACGTCGGTTGCCTGCTGCGCAGTCGGCTCCTCTGTCGTTTAAAACGACGGATGGTTTTATAATAAGTATTGGCAGGAATAACCGCCAGAATGACTGGGTTACTTTCAAACAGGCCGGGCCGGATGACCTATGGCTGCACACCAAGGATATACCGGGTTCGCATGTTATAATCAGACGGGACAACCGGGATATTTCCGAGCAGGCTATACATGAGGCCGCTCAACTGGCGGCTCATTTTAGTAAAGCCCGGCAGTCTGCCAATGTGCCGGTCGATTATACCAGACGCCGTCACGTACGCAAACCTTCCGGCGCAAAACCAGGGTTTGTCATTTATGATCACCAGAACACTGTATATGTAACGCCTGATACCGGTATGGTCGCCAACTTGCTTACTCTCCGGTAAATTCCTTTATTACAACTTGTTCGGATTCGTCGGTCAAAGTCAGCTGAACGCTGACTATTTCTTTGCCTGATGTGGGTACATTTTTGCCTACATAGTCAGCCCGGATTGGCAGTTCTCGATGCCCGCGGTCTATCAAAACAGCCAGCTGGATGGCCGAAGGCCGGCCGATATCCATAATAGCATCAAGGGCTGCCCTGACCGTGCGGCCGGTAAATAATACATCATCTACCAGCACTACTTTTTTATCATTGATAGAAAACGGAATTTGTGTTTCATGGACTATCGGCTGATAGGCCAGTGTCGACAAGTCATCACGATACAAGGTAATATCCAGAACTCCTACAGGCAATTCAACCCCTTCAATACGTTTTATTTCTTCGGCAATGCGTTGTGCCAAAGGAACACCGCGGGTTCTTATGCCGACAAGGACCACATCGCCAACGCCCTTGTTGCGTTCAACGATCTCGTGCGCTACGCGGGTAAGGGCCCTTTTAATTGCCTGGTCATCCATAATTATAGCTTTATCGATCATATTAACATGTCTTGCCATACTATTTCTCCTCTCTTTTTGACGCCGCTAATTGTTCTATAATAGCCGCCATATCAGGCGGCAATGGCGCAATGAACAATAAATCCTCGCCCGTTACCGGATGCTTAAGGGACAGTTCGGCAGAATGCAGCGCCTGGCCTTTTATAGTAAACCTTTTTTTCTCAGGTCCGTACTTTGGGTCGCCTACGACCGGGTGGCCAATATACTGCATGTGGACTCTGATTTGATGAGTACGGCCTGTTTGCAGCCTGCATTCAACCAGAGTATAGTTGACGAAGCGTTCTAAAACCCGGAAGCGGGTGATGGCTTCCTTACTGTTACTAAAAGTAACGGCCATTTTTTTTCGATCGGAAGCATGGCGGCCGATTGGTGCATTAATAATCCCCTGCTCTTCGGCAATAATGCCGTGAACTATCGCCAGATACTTGCGGCTGGCCGTGCGGGCTTTAATTTGCTCAGCCAAATTAAGGTGAGCACGGTCGTTTTTTGCGGCTACCATGACCCCTGAGGTATCTTTGTCCAGCCGGTGAACAATACCGGGGCGAATTTCCCCGTTGATGCCGGACAAATCCCGGCAATGTTCTAAAAGCGCGTTGACCAGTGTGCCGGCGTAATTGCCTGCCGCCGGGTGAACCACCATACCACGAGGTTTATTAATGACAATAATATCGGCGTCTTCGTAAAGTATGTCAAGCGGAATATCTTCAGCACATATTTCCACAGGCTTGGCCTCCGGAAATATGATGTTGATTGTTTCGTTCGCCTGAGCTTTATAGTTGGCCTTTACTTGTCTGCCATTTACTGCAACCAGACCTTCAGCAATGATTTTTTGTAAATGAGAGCGGGAAAGTTCGGGAAAGCGTCCGGTTAACAGCACATCCAGCCTCATACCCTGCTCCTCACCCGTAGTCTCAAAAATTACAGAAGAATTTGGTTTCTTTTTCATTTGTTCCACGATATCATCCTATCATTCATTTTGTTTGATGCTCCTGGGGAAATGGCAGAAATAAAAGACTGTAAACAACACAGCCAACCCCGGTAACAATGGCAATATCGGCTATGTTAAACACCGGCCAGACCCGAAAATCAAAAAAATCCACTACATAGCCGGTCTGAACGCGGTCAATGACATTGCCAATGGCTCCGCCGGCCAAAAGACTGATGCCCAGGCGCAGGAGACGGAAAGTTGCGCTGATGCGGTAAAAAAAGTAACCGCTTAACGCCAGCATAAAGAGAGCAATGACAATAAAAAACATTCGCTGGTTCTCCAATATTCCAAAAGCGGCGCCCGGGTTCAGCACATATGTGATGTGAAACACATTGCTAATTACCGGTAGCGACATGCCAGGCAACATATGAGCCTGAATATACTGTTTTGACCATTGATCAATAACGATTACAGCAATAGTTACGGCTGCTAGTAATAATATCGGCACCAATCTTCTCTCCTATCCGCAAATCCAATATATGAGCTATGATAACATGATACCGGATTTTTTTCCAAACGTAAAGAAGCGCAGCTATTTTAGTCTGAACCCCCAAAGTGGGAATCCTTAAAAGAAGCCTTATGCCGTATGTAGCTGCTCTCGATATTTAATCGGGGGCAGCTTATTTAATTTTAATTGCAGCCGTTCATTGTTATAATAATAGATGTATTCTTCCACTATCTCAATGATTTGTTCGTTGGTCGCGTCGAAATCTTGAGAGTAGAGGGCTTCTGTCTTCAAATGTGAGAAGAATGACTCGATGAGAACATTGTCATAGCATACACCCACTTGGGACATGCTTTGGATAATGTTCTTTTCTTTTACAAACTCCTGAAACCTTGGAGATGTATATAATCCACCTTGATCTGAATGAAGAATAACTTTGTCTATAGTTCGGCCTTGGACAGCCTGATTTACCGTTTCAAAAGCAAGCTCCAAATTAGGTGATGAGCCAATTACGCTACTAATTATCTCATTATTAAGCCCATCAATAATGGCCGAAAGATACAAATTGGTTTCGCCGTCGGTAATTGTTGAAACATCGGTATACCATTTTCTATTTGGCTCATCTGCTTTAAACTGTCGTTGGACTAAGTCCGCTTTCTTAACGATCACAGCCGGCTTGAAGTGAATGAATTTTTTACGACGGATTTTAGCTTGAAGATTGTTTTTTGCCATAATACGTCTTACACGCTTATGGTTAACGTTTAGATGAAACTCAGTTCTTAACACTGCAGTAACTCGCCGATATCCGTAGCGCCTTTTATGCTTACTACAAATTTCTTCAATCCGATCTATCAATTTACACTCATATTCATCATCAGGTTTATTCTTCCAGCGGTAGTAGTTACTTTTGGGGATCTCAAGAAAGGTTAGCACATCTCGAATCGGGTATTTACTTTTGAACGATTCAATAATCTCTACGAGTTGCTTTCTTGTGATTTTCCTAAGATCCCATTCAACTTTCCCAGAAGTTCATTGTGCATTTCAAGCTGCGCAACTCTAAGTTTTAGGCGTTCAACTTCTGATAATTCCTCAATCCCCTTATTGTACGTGTATTGCTTTCCTACAGGTTGGTGAAAACGATGAGTTTCACCATTTCGATACCATCCCATCCACCTTTCTATCTGTGTATCATTCTTAATTCCTAAAACCCTCATAATCTCACATTTACTGCAACCAGCTAGTTTCATGTTAATTGCATTCCATTTTACTTCAGGTGGATAATGGACCTTTTTTGCCATAAATAATACACCTCTCATGTAATATAGTTTTACTATACGACATAAGAGGTGCTTCTTTCTCTTTTGTCCCAACTCATGGGTTCAGACTATTTTGCTGCGCTTCTTACTTTTCTTTCGCCGGAATAAAATAGCGTTCAATATCCTCACGGTAGTAATACACCAATGAGCCGGCGACAATGAGTATGGATGTGATGGCGGCCACCGATTTGAAATTATGAAACAAATTCTGGCCTAATACTGAGTACAGTAAAATAGCCGGTGTTTGACCGATGGCAGTGGCGATGGCAAATTGACAGAGGGTTAGTTTGGTCAGCCCGGCGCCATAGCTAATCACTTTAAAAGGAATAATTGGCGTCAGTCTTGTAATGAAGATGGCCATCACGCCATGCCGTTTAAAAAAAGCATCAGTGAGATTTAAGTATCTTATACTGACAAAACGCTCCACTACCGGCCTGCCGTACCAGCGGGCAATGCCAAAATCCAAAGCGGCGCCTAAAAGAGCTCCGGTCCAGGAATAGAAAGCTCCGTACTTCCAGCCAAAGATCCAGGCATTGGTAATCGTGATGATGACGCCGGGTACCAGCGGCACCAGGGATTGCAGTGTCATAAGGGCAATGCTTGTCAAAGGCGCCCAAAAACCGTAAGCAAGAATGAACTGGCGCAAGCCTTCGAAATCTCGACTTCGCAAATAGGAAAAACCATCGTAAGCAAATTGCTGCACTCCCGGTAAGCAGAAATAAGCGGCGATGATAAAGCCTAAAAAAACAGTTTTGGCCCAAAAAATGTTTTTGGATTCCGAACTGGGCATTGAGCCACCTCCTGCTACCAATTACTCAATACATAGTATTCACCTGTCGTTATGACAGTCAGTGGTTTACAGCAACCTGATTAGTATACCCAGTTTTTGTCTGATTACTAGTTTGACATGATAGAGATAAAATCCTGCAAATAGAACAAACCGGACGATTAACGCCCGGTTTGTTCTGCCTGCTTTCTTCGGTTTTTTGCATGGCGGCTGGTACTGCCAGGCTGGTTGGGAATGGTGTCGGCAAGGTCAACAATACCCTGGTGCTCGTTACTGTTAGGAAACAAGGCTTTATAATCATAAGAGCCTGGAATATCCTGAGGCGAGTCGGAACTGCCGTAGCGCAATGCGTCCTGCAAGGCATCTTCGCCATCATAACCTACAAACTCAAAGCTGGCCGAATCCAAAAAACTTCTGTGAAACGGCGGTTCCAATGTCTCTTCTTCCAGGGGGCGGGGCGTAACATCGGTTTGCTCTGATCCCTGCTGGCATTTGATACATTCAGTAGCCCACGGTAAAGCGTCAAGCCGCTCAAAGGATATTTCGCCGCCGCAGCGGTCACAGCGGCCATAAGACCCATGATGAATTTTCTCCAGGGCGCGCTCGACACTGCTCAAAAGTACGCGTTCGTTATCTTTTAGACCAAGATCTTTACTGCGTTCAAAGGTTTCACTGCCCATGTCAGCAGGATGGTTGTCATAGGTGCTTAATTCGCCTGTGGTATTGGCTACGGCTGAGCGGAGACCATTATCCTCAAGCTGCAGGATTGTTTTCACCAAATCACTTTTTTTGGCTTCAAGCCGGGCTTTAAAATTTCGTATTTGTTTTGCGTGCAAGCTAAGCCCTCCTGTCAGTGAATAAATTTGGTGACTTCACTTAGGCGCAGACGTTCTTTATATTGTTTGGGCTGTTCATCACTGTAGCCAAGGCAGATCATAGCCACTGCCCTAAGACGAGGAGGAGCTTTAACTGCTTCTGCCACTTTTACTTCATCAAAAGCTCCTACCCAGCATGCGCCGATACCCAGGCCTTCCGCTGCCAGCAAAATATTCTGTGTGGCTGCGGCTGTATCCTGGAGGCAATATAGCTGAGCGCCCCGTTCGCCATAACGTTCATTGGAGCGGGCGGGATCGGCTGCAACTACAATCACGGTGGGTGAGTCTGTGATTTGCTCTTGTTCAAAGGCCGCAGCTGCCAATTTTTCTTTCACGGCTGAATCTTGTACCACATAGAAATACCAGGGCTGCAGGTTACCCGCGCTTGGCGCCATGTTACCGGCCTCAAGAATTCGGGTTAAGGTTGGTTCGGGAATTTGTTCGGATTTAAAGTTGCGGATACTATGGCTTTCACGAATACAATCAAAGATGTCTTTAGTCATATACCGGCCTCCCAGATTGTGATTAGAAAGTACCTCTTTTGGTTTCAACAAACCGGACAATATCAGCAATAAAACCGCCTATTCCCGGAATGTTGAGCAGGATTAGCTGTTTGAGAAAAGCAAGTACCAATGCAAATACCAAGCTGGCGCCAATCGCAATACCCAGACCGCGGGCAATTCCTGCGACAAAATTTGTAAAAATCAACCTAGCCGGTCGCTCCAAGAGCTCCATATATTCGGCAACCCGCATGGCCTCTAAACGGTTCACCAGCCTTTCCAACTGCTTGGCAGCAAATTCCGGCTGGTGCTCGTCAGTTTTTGTAGTATTAGCAGGATTTTTATTGTCCATTCAAACAGTCCTCCACCCCTATTATTCTTCCTGAATAATAAAAATAAACCGGGAAATTACTCCCGGTTTATTGTGCTTACATGTTTTTTACTACAGTAGCGCACCGTTGGCACAGAGCAGGATGCTCAGAGTCCTGGTTCACTGTCGGGCTATAAATCCAGCAACGTTCACATTTTACGCCGTGTGCCGGAGCAACCGCAACAGCCAGCTGCATGTTCTCGGCACGGTAGGCATCACCGGGAGCTTGTGCAAATTGATCTGATAGAACTGCGTCAGACACAATGAGTATTGTGGCTAAATCATTTTTGACTGCCGAAAGTGAGGCTAATTCCTCGCCGGCGGCGTACAGGGTAACAGCCGCATCCAGCGAGTGACCGATTACCTTGTTGCGGCGGGCAGTTTCCAATGCTTTTGTGATTTCGCTGCGCAGCGCCAAAATTTTATCCCATTTTGCTTCCAGGGCCGCATCCAGGTATTCCGGTTTGGCTTGCGGCCAGTCCGCTAATTGTACGCTTTCCGGCCGGCCCTCTTCCTGCGGCATGTATTGCCATACTTCTTCAGAGGTAAAGGTCAGTACCGGTGCAACCACCGCAACCAGCGTATTTAAAATTTCAAACATGGCTGTTTGCGCGGCCCGGCGTTCTGTTGAAGCCGGCAGCGCCGTATATACCCGGTCTTTGAGGATATCCAGGTAAATGGCGCTTAGATCGACGGCGCAGAAGTTGTGTACTGTATGGTAAAGCAAATGAAACTCATAGTCTTCATAGGCCTGTGTTACTTTAGCCCGGACTTGCTCCAGCCGCATGAGAGCCCAACGGTCAATTTCCAGCAACTGATCATACGGTACTTTATCGGTCGCCGGGTTAAAATCATGCAGATTACCCAGAATGTAGCGGAATGTATTACGAATTTTTCGGTATACTTCCGCCAGTTGTTTTAGAATATCATTGGAAATGCGGATATCGGCCTTGTAATCGGCTGACGCCACCCACAAGCGCAGGATATCGGCCCCGTATTGTTTTATAACTTCCTGTGGATAAATTGTATTGCCAATGGATTTGGACATTTTACGGCCTTCACCGTCAACTACAAAACCATGGGTTAACACTGCCTTATAAGGGGCCTTGCCGCGCGTGGCGATGGAAGTTAAAAGCGAGGACTGGAACCAGCCGCGATGCTGGTCACTGCCTTCCAGATAGAGTTCAGCCGGCCAGTGGAGTTCCGCGCGCTGTTCAAGCACGGCTGCGTGACTGGACCCACTGTCGAACCAGACATCCATAATGTCAGTTTCCTTGCGGAATTCGCCGTGACCGCAATGCGGGCAACTGAAGCCCTGCGGAAGAATTTCCTCTGCCTTTTTAGCCCACCAGGCATTGGAACCTTCGCGGTGGAAAAGGTC
Organism: Sporomusa aerivorans; assembly: GCF_041428895.1. Taxonomy (NCBI): domain Bacteria; kingdom Bacillati; phylum Bacillota; class Negativicutes; order Selenomonadales; family Sporomusaceae; genus Sporomusa; species Sporomusa aerivorans. The sequence continues at coordinate 3,527,537 of NZ_CP156926.1, read as the reverse complement.
GGCAACCGCGGAAATAGTTGTGTCATTAATTATATGCTCGTTGCATTTGGTGCAGTAGAAAATCGGAATAGGCACGCCCCATACCCGCTGCCTGGAAATGCACCAATCCTGGCGGTCGGCTACCATATTATGAATCCGGTCCTCACCCCAGCTGGGTATCCATTGGACTTCCTCAGCAATAGCTTTCAGAGCTTCGGCCCTAAAGCCGTCGACCGAAGCAAACCACTGTTCGGTGGCACGGTAAATAATAGGGTTTTTGCAGCGCCAGCAGTGAGCATACTGGTGTTTGATCGAACTTTTACCCAGTAAGAGACCGAGAGCCGCTAATTCTTTGATGACCGGTACGTTGCCGTCGGCTACGTTTAGACCTTCAAATTTGCCAGCCTCAGCTGTGAATTTACCACTGGGGTCTACCGGATTAATAACCGGCAAACCGTACTTCATGCCAACCTCAAAGTCCTCCTGGCCATGCCCGGGGGCTGTATGAACGCAACCGGTACCGGCCTCCAGCGTAACATGATCGCCTAGAATAATGGGCGATTCGCGTTCAAAGAACGGGTGGTTAAAGACAATGCCTTCAATGGCGGCGCCTTTCATGGTCGATAATATAGTAAATTCACCTAATTTATTGGCAGTCACGACAGATTCTATCAGTTCGGTAGCCATAAGGTAAATTTCATCACCTATTTCCACCCAGGCGTACTCAATTTCCGGATGCACACAGATAGCAACATTGGCAGGAATCGTCCAGGGTGTAGTCGTCCAAATAACGGCATACACCTTTTCACGGTCAACGCCTACCGGCAGGTTACCTTTGTCGTCGGTTAACGGAAACTTGACAAAAATGGAGTGAGATTTTTTTTCGGCGTATTCAATTTCGGCTTCCGCCAGCGCCGTCTCACAGGAAGTACACCAGTAAACTGATTTTAAACCTTTATAAATATGGCCTTTTTTGGCCATATTGCCAAAAACCTCAATCTGTTTGGCTTCATATTCCGGGTACAGTGTTACATATGGATTTTCCCAGTCGCCGGCAACACCGAGACGTTTAAAATCTTCCCTTTGCATATCTAAACATTTGAGGGCATATTGTTTGCACTCCCGGCGTAAATCCAGGGGATCAAGCTCATGACGGTTAAGGCCAAGAATTTTAATGGCCGCGTGCTCAATCGGCAGGCCGTGGGTATCCCAACCCGGTACATATGGTGCGTCAAAGCCGCGCAGCGACTTGTATTTCACAATGATATCCTTGAGAATCTTATTTAAGGCTGTACCAATATGAATATTGCCGTTGGCATAGGGCGGTCCGTCATGCAATATAAATTTAGTTTTGCCTTTGCTTTGGGCGAGCTTTTTGGCGTAAATCTGTTGTTCTTGCCAGTATTCAAGCATTTTTGGTTCCCTGTCAGGGAGATTAGCGCGCATCGGAAAATCAGTCTGCGGCAAATTAAGTGTTTTACTATAATCCAAAATCAGCACCTCCATAAAAATAAAAAACTCTCATCCCCGCAAGGGACGAGAGACTTGTTTCCCGTGGTACCACCCTATTGACTTTAAAAGTCACTTACAACGCGATAACGGGCGTTAAACGGCGGGGCTTACTCTTTTTTCAGTCCGCAGTTCGGGAGCGATGAATAGCCTTGAGTTTGGTTACCAGGCTTCCACCATATCCTGGTTCGCTGTAAACTGCCGCCAAGGCCAGTCTCCGTCATTACCGATACAATATTCTCATGTATGTACGCAATATATTATACATGATTGCCGACTAAAGTCAAATATAGGCAGATAAATGAGTCAAAAAAATATTTTTGTCCAGGCCTGTGAGCTTGATGACCTTCTGACGGTTGGTTTGACCACTGGTAATACTGACGGCGCTTTTGGGCAAATGCATTAGCCCGGCTATAAAGGCCAGGCAAGCGGCATTTGCTTCACCATCCACCGGTGGAGAAGTCAGATTGATCTTGAGGCAGTTGCCCATGATTCCGGCGACTGCATTTTTGCTTGCGCGCGGCTGAACGCGCACACGGACAGAAATCCCGTCCGGCAAAACTTTAATATCAAGAGTGCTCAGGCGTTCGCCAGGACTAGTTTCCATCTTCTTCGGCAGTATTTAGCATCTCCATCTGTGCTTGCAGTAATGTGCGCAGCCGGGTGCGAAATACTTGGGACTGTTTTTGCAGTTCTTCGTATTCACCAGTTAGTTTGCGCACTTTGGCCAGCGCTTCCTCAATCAGTTTCTGGGCACGGATCTCAGCTTCCTTCATAATTAGCTCAGTTTCTTTTTTTGCGTTGAGCTTGACCTCTTCCGCTGTTTCCTGGGCTATAACCAGTGTGCTGTGCAGCGTGTTTTCCATATGCTGATAATGCTCAAGCTTACTGTTAAGACGTTCAATGGTTTCTTTTAAATCCATGTTTTCCCGGTATAGAGTTTCATAATCTTTAATGACCCTGTCGAGAAACTCATCGACCTCTTCTTCATTGTAGCCGCGAAAGCTGCGTTTAAATTCTTTGTTGTGAATTTCTAACGGTGTAAGCATATAACTCCCCACCCTCATATTTTTATATAAATCGTCTGAGTAGAATACTATAGCGTCCTTTTTTCGTCTGGCCGGGAATTTCAATAATCTCTACCCGGCCGCGGCCGCGCATGGAGATGACATCCCCCGCTTTTACGGCCTGCGAGGAGCTTTTGGCTTCCTGCCAGTTTATCTTAACTTTGGCGGCGGCAATGTCCTCGGCCATTCTGGTGCGGGACATGCCAAAGCCGGAGGCGGCTACGGCATCCAGCCGCAGTGACGCCACAGTTGCACGGATTTCCTTGACTTTTTCTTCTTTTGCCGGTATTGCGTCGAGTTCAGCCTGGGATACTGAAACAGATGCCTGACCGACTTCCGTCATATTTTGAGCAAGATATGACGCTATACTTGCGTCAGCGACAACATAACACTGCTCGCCAGCTATAATAATGTCACCGAGGACTTCACGCTTAATTCCCTGGCCCATAAGGGCGCCCAGCACATCTCGATGCGACAGGCGATAATAACGGCTGTCCCAACTTAAAAGAACCGCCGCCAGACTAAAATCGAGTGAGCCGGCATAGTCGAGAAAGTCCTTGTCAATAAAAGCTGCCTTGCTTCTTTCCGCACCGGTAAAACCACCGTTGGTTTCAAGCGCCAAACTGTCATAATGGGCAACAATGGTTTCTGCTATACTTAATCCGTAAGGATCGAGAAATTCACTTACTTTATACTTGCGGCTCCTGAGAGCCATTTCGGCCAGATCCAGTAGTTTCGCCGCAAGTTCAGCATCGCCTGACGAACGGTAGTAGCGCAGAATTTTTTCCCTTTCGCTCATTATCGTCTCCCCATCTCCCGGGATCGGTTAGTGGCAGCAACAACGGCATCTATCAACGCCGCTCTCACGCCATTTTGCTCCAGGACATGGACACCGGTAATGGCTGTGCCGCCAGGGGAAGTTACCATATCCCGGAGCTGGGCCGGATGCTGGCCTGTTTCCAGTACCATCTTAGCTGCGCCCAGAAGAGTTTGAGCGGCTAACAGAACTGCGGTTTGGCGGGAAAAGCCAACACGAACGCCGGCGTCAGTTAAGGCGTCAATTAAAACAAAGGCATAGGCCGGTCCACTGCCGGACAGGCCGGTAACGGCATCCATAGCCTCTTCACTGACCGTGACTACTTGACCGACTGAGGCAAACACCTGTGCCACCGGTTCACTTACGGCACTGGTAGCATATTTGCCCAGGGCCATAGCCGACATACCCTCACCTACCGCAACAGGTGTGTTGGGCATTACGCGGATGATGGGAACCCCGGGCATTTTTCCCTGAAAAGTCGCAATGGTAACACCGGCGGCTACCGAAACCAGCACCGTTGTTTTACCAACCACCGGTGCAATCGTATCAATAACAGACCCAATAACCTGGGGTTTTACTGTCAGGAATAAAATATCGGATTGCTTGGCTATCTCTTGGCTGTCGGTGGTTGTTGACACACCAAAAGTGCTGTGCAGATAGTCAAGACGCTTTGCAGTAAGATCACTTACGGTTAACTGGGACGGTACAACCAGGCCTGCATTCAGCATGCCCCGCATGAGAGCTTCTGCCATGGCGCCGCCGCCAATAAAGCCAATTTTTTTGTTTGTTAGCATAATTCCTCCGTCAGGTAAGCCACGCTATTTTTTGAAACTATTTATTAATCCAGGGCAGTAATGTCTTGTCACTGACATCTTCGCGCGGACTATAAGCTACATCAACATTGTTGGGTGCGCATAGAAAAATATTGTTGCCAACCTTTTGAATTTGACCGTTCAGGGCATAAGTTGTCCCGCTAATGAAATCAATCATGCGCTTGGCAATCTCAGGTTCCGTACTTTCCAGATTAACGACAACAGGCTTCCGGCTCTTGAGATAATCGGCGACATGCTGGGCGTCATCGAATGAAAAAGGCTCAACCACCATAACTTTTACTTGTTTGGACTGTGATTGTTGGTTATGGGGGGCTGTCGGCAAGGAAACAACGTTATTATTATTTTTAGGTTTGTTTTTAAAATCTTCTTCTATTTTTGGACGCTCGTCCTCTTGTTCAGATGGCTCGAACAAACCTATGCTGCCCCACACTTTGTCCATGAACTTCATACTAATTTCTCCTCCTTTAATATTGACGCGAACCAAATATTCCTGTGCCTATACGAACCATGTTGGCGCCTTCTTCAACGGCAACCAGATAATCATTTGTCATGCCCATGGATAACCAGCGAATATCAGTATTTGCCAGCTGTAGTGACTTAAGTTCTCCAAACAACTGATAAAATTCCCTGAATACTGGGCGAGCAGTCTCGGGATCTTCCGCATAAGGAGCAATTGTCATAAGTCCACATAACCGAACATGCTCAAGCTGGCTGAGCTGTTTTGCCAGCTGCAGGGCTTGTCCCGGTTCTATGCCAAACTTGCTTTCTTCGTCGGCAACATTGACTTGCAGCAATACATCCTGACGCTTACCCAGCTTGCCTGCCGCCTTATTTATTTCGACTGCCAAACGCTCGCTGTCAACCGAGTGAATAAGATCGGCAAGCGGTACGGCCTGGCGAACTTTGTTGGTCTGCAGGTGGCCGATAAGATGCCATTCAACCTGTTTGCCGGCAGCCAGTATTTCCGGATGTTTTAGCAGCATTTCCTGGACCCGGTTTTCGCCAACTGACGTGACTCCGGCGGCAATTGCCTCCAGCATGGCGGTAGCGCTATGATTCTTGGTGACAGCAACCAGCTTCACCTTGTTGATATCTATTTTTTTTTTGATTTCCGCGATATTTTGAACTATAGACATGGCACATCCTCCATTCTAATAGTTTATTCGCCCAGAAACATAATTTTCCTCCAAAAATTCTATATTATTCTATCTTTTTAACATAAAAACTATTAGCGACAGAACGAAAAAAATCGCCGTCTGATTAAAGCAAACGGCGATTTTTCTACTTTAGTGTTTTTATGGTTTTACAGTTTCTTTATAAACTTGCTTACCGTCTTTCATTTCGAGGATAACAGCACCCTTGATAGCGTCATGGGTATTGTTAAGTGTCAGGTCGCCGGATGCGCCTTTAAAGTCTTTGGTAGCTGCCAGGGCTTCGCGGATTTTAGCCGCTTCAGTGCTGTTGGCGCGTTTGATGGCATCAACAAGAACATAAGCTGCATCATAGCCAAGTACGGCCATGGCATCAGGCATTTGACCATATTCTTTTTTGTAGTTCTCAACAAATGACTTGGACAATGGGCTGGTATCTTCTACCGAGTAGTGGTTGGTAAAGAAGGTATTGTTAAGAGCTTGCGGACCACCGATTTCAACTAGCTTAGGGGAATCCCAGCCGTCGCCGCCGACAATCGGCATAGTCATACCCATTTCACGGGCTTGTTTGGCAATTTTACCAACTTCCTCATAATAGCCAGGTACGTAAAGAATTTCGGGATTGGTAGCTTTAATCTTAGTCAGGATAGTTTTAAAATCCTGATCTTTTTGTAAGTAAGCCTCTTCTGCTAAGATTTGGCCGCCGCCTTTTGTGAAGGCTTCTTTAAAGAATTGGGACAACCCTTTACTGTAGTCACTGGAATTGTCAATCATAATAGCTGCTTTTTTTGTCTTAAGGCTGTTTAACGCGAAGTTGGCGCCAACAGTGCCTTGGAACGGGTCAATGAAGCATACCCGGAAAGTGTAATCTTTGGCTTTACCTGTTTTTTCATCCAAAGTTACTTTGGGGTTGGTAGTGGCGGCTGCAACAAACGGAATTTTATTGGCTTCCGCTACGGTCGAGCCGGCAATACCGTTGGAACTGGTGGTAAAACCGGTTACGGCAACAACCTTGTCCTGGGTGATTACTTTGGTCATGGCATTGGAAGATTCGGAAGGCTCGCCTTTGTTATCGGCCACAACGATTTGAATTTGTTTGCCGAGAACGCCGCCTTTAGCGTTGATTTCCTTAAAGGCCATTTTAGCGCCGTTAGCTGCAGAAGTACCGAAGGAAGCCGTGTTGCCGGTAAGTTCGTATACTACACCGATTTTGATGTCTTTGCTGGCTGTGTCACCACAACCGGTTACCAGTCCGGCCAGCATAACAAGTACTGTTACTAAGCTGGCCATTTTTAATCCGAGTTTACTCATAGTCTCCTCCCCTATTCGTGCAAAATTTATCAGAACCCTAAAACTGTAAGCAGCATCACCTCCACAACAAATATTGCTAAAAAGCATATTGGGTTAAAAAATAGCTTTTTGGAAAGGAGAAAATAATGTCTCCTTCCAAAAAGCATCTTTGCTTAGTGTTACGAAATATGCTGATACTTTTGTATCCTATGATTATACATTGTAGTACGAAATAGTTTATTTTGCAAGCAGTATTTTTAATTAAGTGCTGATATTTTACACTTTTTTTCACATCGTCTTGGTTTAATGGCAGCGTGTTAGGTATTTACTGCCCGGGTTTGATGTCAGTTCCCTGGATAATGTTTTTTAGACAACGGAAGGTTCAACGTACAGCTGCCCGCGAGCGAAACGGTCGGCACTGAACATATCAATTGGTATATCTGTCGGGGAGCCGGTAATGGTCTGGGCCATAAGTTTACCCACAATGGGTGAGATCATAAAGCCGTGACCGCTGAAGCCGGCTGCTGTATAAAAGCCCTGCACAGCGGCATCCTGACCTAGAATAGGTGTACGGTCAGGGCACATATCATACAGGCCGGCCCATTGCCGGATGACATTAAGATTGGCTAGCGGCGGCAGAATTTTGGTAATGCGCGCAGCCATTTCAGTTAGAAATTGCCAGCTGGAGTTGATATTGAAAGTTTCCGGCTCGTCCGGATGGCCGATGCCCATGATAAAACTGCCATGAGGTGTCTGTTGACAATACAGATTGTGATAAAAACACATAACCATGGGCGTTTGCATCCGTTCAACCGGCTCGGTAACAAGTATCTCGTGACGCTCAGGGAAAATGGGCAGCTCGATGCCGGCCATTTGACCTACCATTTTGGCATAGCCGCCAGCGGCGTTTACGACGGTATTAGTAGCTATGGTTCCTTTATCAGTGTGAACTGTCGTTATTTTGCCGTCAGTCACGGTTAAACCGGAAACCTCAGTATGTGTATAGAATTTGACACCCAGCCGGGCAGCGGCTTTAGCGTATAAACTGGTTACTTTAAAGGGATTGGCATGACCATCTTTAGGACAGAAGGTCGCTCCCAAGAGCCCGTCTGTATTTAGATGAGGCACGATCTCTTTTGCTTCTGCCGGTGTCGTCCAGCGGGCCGGAATATCCAGCGAATTCTGCAGGATGAGATTTTTCTTGAATTGTTCTACCATTTTGGGAGTATAGGCCAACAGCAGATAACCGCCCTGGTCGAATTCAATATCGTCCTCTACACCCAGAAGTTCCGGCAAGTTCTCCAGCATTTTAACACTTTCACGGGATAGCAGGCAATTGGTTTCGCTGCCCCACTGCATGCGGACACCGGCACCGCAGCGTCCTGTTGCGCCACTGGCCAGGTAATTGCGTTCAATGACAGCCACCTGCCCGGCTCCGGCTTTAGCTAGGTTATAAGCGATAGAACAGCCGACAACTCCCCCGCCGATAACAACAATATCTGCGTGGTTAATCATTTTTAGCACCTCCAGCCAGTGCGCCTAAGGAAATGGGGGCCGTAGGCGGACGGAATGTCGGCAGAGCAATGTCGCCACTGGTCGTTTTTAATGCTTTAGCAAGTTCCTGCGCAATGAGGGGTGTACAGGTCCTGCCCTGACAAGGCCCCATCCCGCACCGGCATTCGCGTTTTAATTCGTCAAGGGTATGTTTTCCCTGCTTGATAAGTTTTTGGATATCTTCCTGCGTGATGTCTTCACAACGGCAGATAATAACCGGTTCAGTCATAGTGAGAGCCCTCCTTTCTTAGCGATATTCCGCGCACATCCATAGCCAATTCTTTGGGAACAGTCACCCAGACCACGGTTGTTTTGTTTTTATTTTGCTGTACTTTCTTTATCTTGGCGTCAGCAACTGTTTCCCCTTTACGGTTTAGGGCGTTCACTGACTGGCCGGCTTCCGGCAGGGGGACATATTCATAAGGAAGTTTAACCAGAGCCTGATTATCCTGAGAAGAACAATCAACAACGAAAATTGATAATCCGGGGCAATGGGCCAGGCAAATACCGCAGCCATTACATTTTGACTCGTCGAGTACCGGTCGCTGATTAATATCTTCACCGATCGTTATGGCTCCTTGGGGACAGGCATCGGCACACGGATTGCAGGGTATATTTTGAAAACACTCAAACAGAGCCACCGGGCCTTGCGCCAAACGTTCCTGGCTGGGCGCGGCCGCAGTAATGTCGTCCGTTGTGGGTATTCCGGTTTGTTCTAACATTTATATCACCTCGCTTAATGAGGACGAAGACTCAATGATAGCCTTGGCAAGTCCACTGCGTATTTTAGCGCTGACATCCCCGGCGCGGAGAGCGGACAGTTGGCCCCGGGCGTCAGCATAATCCTGCTTAAGGCTGTCTAAAGCAAAACCTAGACTGGCTGCAGCCGACAGGCCGGCCAGTTTGCCCTCGACCATGGCAGCCGAAGCTTCTTCTATACCGGCCACATCACCGGCAACATAAATGTCAGGATGTGTGGTTAGTAAATGGGAATCGCGCAGTGGTACATAACCGCCAAGTTCGGGTACCCAGGTCATATTGCAGCCTGCCTGCCACAACAATTCTGTCAGTGGTGTCAGGCCAACTGCCAGACATAGACCATCTACGGCAATATCAAATTGACTGCCGGGAACCGGCTGCCAGTTTGCATCCAGCTTGCAGACCGTTACCCCTGAAAGACTGGGCGAACCATAAGCGGAAGCTATGGTATGCGAGGTATAAATAGGTATGCCGGCCCGCCTGATTTTGGCAGCATGAACCAGATACCCGCCAATTTTGGGAGCTGCTTCAATAATGCCGGCCACTTCTACTCCCGCCTGCAGTAACTGGTAGGCCACAATTAGGCCAATATTGCCAGCGCCTACCATCAGCAAACGTTTTCCCGGCAATACACCATGCACATTCATAAGGGTTTGCACGGCGCCGGCGCCATACACTCCCGGCAGGTCGTTGCCTGGAAAAGCCAGTGTTTTTTCCGAGGCGCCGGTAGCCACAATAACCTTTTTGGCTTTCACGGTAACGAAGGCCCCGTTATGTTTGACTGTCACAACACCGTCTTCCTGATACTGACCAAGTACAGTTGCATTATTCCAGACGGTGACGGAAGGCTGGGCCTGGGCTTCCTTGACAAGCAAATCGGCAATGGCGATACCCCGTTCACCGGCGTGTTCATTTTTGGAACCGAAAAATTTGTGGGTTTGCTTAACTAGCTGACCGCCAAGATATTCGGATCGCTCCAGCAATAGCACCTTGGCTCCTGCTTTGCCGGCAGCTATGGCTGCCGTAAGGCCGGCCGGGCCGGCACCGATAATGGCAATATCTGTTGTGTTCATGGCAGCTTACCTCTTCCTGTTTGCGTTTCGACAATCATTCCCTGTTGTAACGGTTCCACACAGACTCTGATGTTTGGAATGCCGTTAACCGCCATTAAACAGGATGAACAATTGCCTATAGCGCAAAATAGTCCCCGCGGCCGGTTAAGGTTATGGCTGTGCCTGAGTACTGTCACACCGGCAGCATGCAGCGCGGCGGCAATGGGTTCACCTTCATACCCTTCTATTATTTTGCCGTTGAAGCTGAACTGAACTTTAGTTTTTTCAGGGAATTGCAGGATGGGATGATTAATAATGCGCATTGCTACACCTCCGTGTTTTTTAATAATGCAATTACCATGCCAGGATTAACAAAATAAAAGAGATTGTTTCTGTGTATTGATAATAATGATGCTTCAATGCAGTCATTATCAGGCTTTGTACGGAAACAATCTCATAATTTTTTTTATTATAGGTTCTCTTACGGCAACAGTTTCTTGTCGAAATGCTTTTAAGTAGCGGCGGACTGTGTGTTATTAGTGTCAGCTTTTCGACGCTTGCGTCAAATGCCTGACAGTATCTCCTGTCAGCTTAAACTGCTGCATTTTGTAATACAGCGTACTACGGGGAATACCTAGTTTTTTGGCAGTAGCGGCTTTGTTGAAATTGGTCTCTTTGAGCGTTTTTTCAATGAGTGAGCGTTCCAGTGTTGTAAGTTCCGGAAGAGTTGTCAGGTTGCCCTGAGCGTTTGCCGGATTGTTTAGGCGAGTGTGCTGGTAATTGGCTCTAAAGTTGGCAGGCAGGCAGGCTGTTGTCAGCGTGTCGCTGTCGGCCAGAATAACCAGGCGTTCCAAAATATTATTAAGTTCACGGACATTGCCAGGCCAATCATACTCTAGAAAAGCGGCCATAAGCGATGGCTCCGCTTTACTGAGGGTTGCTCCGGGATTATGTATTGCGCCAAAATGCTTTAGTCCGCGATAGACCAGCTCAGGGATGTCTTCCCGACGGGATCTTAATGGCGGCAAAACAATGGTTACCACATTTAACCGGTAGTATAGGTCATCCCGGAAATCACCGCAGGCAATCATGTCTTCCAGGTCGCGATGAGTAGCTGAAATAATGCGGACATCGACCTGCACTGGTTTATTGCCGCCAACACGGTAAAACTTTTTCTCCTGCAGCACACGGAGCAGCTTAACCTGCATATCCCGTGGCATCTCCCCAATTTCATCCAGAAACAGTGTGCCGCCGTCGGCTAATTCAAACAGACCGGCTTTGCCTTTGCGGTCGGCGCCGGTGAATGCACCGGAATGATAGCCGAAGAGCTCGCTTTCAAACAGGCTGGCAGGAATGGCTCCGCAGTTAATCTCAATAAACATGCCTTTGCGTCCGCTAGCTGTATGGACTGCCCGGGCGAATACCTCTTTGCCCGTACCGCTTTCCCCCCTGAGGAGCAAAGGTGCATTCGTGGCGGCTACGCGCCGGGCCATGCTGACAGCGGCAACAACACCGGGACTGTGGCCGCAGACGCTGGCAAAAGCATCATTGCCGGAACTGATTTTATCAATCTGACTTTCTAGCGATTGAACCTGGCGACTGGTGCGTGTCAGCTCCTGATTAAGGTTGACAATCTCGGTAATATCCCGCTCGGCGCTTACGCCGCCGACTACCTGACCATTTGACTGGACGGGGGCGGCATTTATCAGTACATGGGTATTGGAACAGGGCTGATGATATTGATCTTTGACGAACAGGCGCTCAGCAGCGGCCCTTTTAACCAGTAGATTAGAAAAAAAAACATCAATCGGATTTCCCAAAATTTTTTCCGCCGCAATGTCATACAGTTTTTCAGCCCGTTTATTCCAGAAAACAACCTGATTGTTCTGGTCAATTACACAGACTGATTCGCCGACGGTGTCCAGAACGGCATTAAGTTGCGATTGCAGCAACTGATATTTGCTTAGCATTGCGGCAAAAATTTGTTCAGGCGTACTCACTGCATGAATTTTACCATCTGCTGCAAACAAAACAGTTTTGGATAGCAGTTCGGCGGGTAAACTGCTCAGGGGAGACGTTAAAAGTGCGGCAGGTTTTAACACAACGTCCCAGTTTGCAATCTCCCAGGCAAATTTGGCTGCCAGGTTCGTCCGGCCTGCCAAAATACAGCCCCATTTCCCCTCTTTTTGCAGCACAGCGATTGTTGGCAGACCGTTACGGCTAACGGCAATTTCTGCTGCCGGCGCCAAGGGATCGACAATAGTTAATTGGGTGGTAACAATATCTTTAATATACAGTAACTGCATGACAGACAGAAAACCTCCTTTACGGGTAAAAAGACGCCTGTCTCCTGGAGTGGAAACACAGCGTCTTTGCTAGTGTCAGATATTTGACATTTATTTTATTATAGCTGGCTTAAAAAATAATTTCAAGAACAAATATTTTCGTGAAACAGACTGACAATTACATTTTATTCTATAGCATAATAGCTGCTCCTATGCGTCCGGTCCGGCCAGCCTCGGCGCGATGCGAGAAAAAGACCTGAGTATTGTCAGCGGTACAGACGCCGCTAATTGTAATGTTGCTGTCCATTACCCCGATTTCTTTAAGCTGCTGGCGGTTGGCCTCCCAGAGGTTAAGCCGCCAGCGTTCGCCACAGGGCGTAGCCAGGTTTTCCCACTGTTCAAAGCCATCCCGAAGTTTACTCATTACTGCTTCATCCACTTCATAGCAGCACGGGCCGATGGATGGTCCAATACCTACCAGGCAGTCAGCCGGCTTGCTGCCATAATTGTCTTGCATTGCCAGAACAGTCTTTTGGGCAATTTTGGCTACTGTGCCTTTCCAGCCGGCATGGCTGATGCCGACCGCTCTGGCAACCGGGTCAAAAATGAGAACGGGTACACAGTCGGCAAAAAACAGCATAAGAGGCACAGCTTTAGCATTAGTGATCAGTGCATCGGTATTTTTTATAGCCTCCTCATAACGGCGTGCGCCGCGGCCGATATCTTTCTCAGTAACTAACTGAACCAGATCTTGGTGGACTTGTTCGGCAGTAACTGCGTTTTCGGCGGCAAATCCCAGCGCTTGGCAGAAGGCTTGCCGATTATGCCAAACAGCCTGGGCATCATCGCCGGTATGTAACCCTAGATTCAAGCTGGCAAAGGGTTGGTCACTATGGCCGCCCAGCCGGGTAGATATACCGTGAGTTACCCCTTTGTCGGCAAAAGCGGTAAAGATTCCATACCAGACACCGTTTGGATCGTATTTTAAAACAAAGTCGCCCACTGATAAAACCTCCATATAAGAGAGAGTACTTTCCTTATTATATAATAATACTCTTTTCGGCCCGCAAATATCTATAAAAAATTAAAAAAGCCATGGTACACACTGGGGTATACCATGGCTCGCACTTTCCTGTGATTAGGCTTCGTCCAGTTTATCCTTTTTGGCACTGGCAATAATGGTTTCGGCAAGACGGGCCGGCACGTCTTCATAATGAGAGAAGTTCATGTCAAAGGTGCCCCGCCCTTGGGTAATGGAACGCAGATCAATACTATAGCGGAACATTTCCGCAAGCGGTACCTGGGCTTTAATGCGTCCCTGACCGCCGCCAATTGGCTCCATGCCTTGAATGCGGCCGCGCTTAGTATTGAGATCACCAATGACATCGCCCATATAGGTTTCGGGAACAATGACCTCTATGGAATAGATTGGCTCCAAAAGAACTGGTTTGGCTTGCAGTGCTCCTTTGCGCAACGCCATTGTGCTGGCAATTTTAAAAGCCATTTCGGACGAGTCAACTGTATGATAGGAGCCATCTGTTAAAGTTACTTTTACGTCAACCATTGGATAGCCTGCCAGGATACCGGCGGTCAATGCTTCCTTTACCCCTTTTTCTACTGCCGGGATATATTGGCGGGGGACTGCGCCGCCAAAGATGGAATCGACAAATTCAAACTGGGCCCCTGGCGCCAGTGGGTCGAGCTGCAGCCAGACATGACCATATTGTCCATGGCCGCCGCTCTGTTTTTTGTGCTTACCTTCCACTTTGGCGGAACCGCGAATTGTCTCTCTATACGGAACTTTGGGATTAGTGAGCAATGTTTCGACACCAAACTTGCGTTTCATACGTTCTGACATAATGTCCAGGTGCAGTTCGCCCATACCGGAAATGAGGAGCTGATTGGTTTCAACATCTTTCCGAACTTTAAAGGTAGGATCTTCGTCCATCAGCCTTGCCAGTGCCTGGCCGATTTTGTCCTCATCCCCCTTGTTCTTGGCTTCTACAGCACGGACGAACATGGGTCGTGGGTAGGAAATCGGTTCAAAAATAATTGGTTTATCTTTATCGCAAAGGGAATCACCTGTGCCTGTCTCCTGCAGTTTGGCCACAACCACAATATCACCGGCATGTACGGCCGTAATAGGGTCCTGATGCTTACCGCGCAAGGAAAACAGAGTGCCAATTCTTTCGGATTTATCTTTTGTGGCATTGTATAACGTGCTGTCCGGTTTCATAACGCCTGAGAAAAGGCGAATATAATTGAGACGTCCGACAAAGGGATCGGCGGTAGTCTTAAAAACCATAGCGGAAAACGGGTCGCTGCCACTTCTCTCCACCGGTTCTTTAGTGACCGGGTGATAACCGGTCACCGGAGCGGAACCCGGCGCAGGCAGGTATTTAATTATCGAGTCAAGCATCTGCTGGATACCGATGTTTTTGGTGGCCGATCCGCACATAACCGGAAAGACTTTAGACTGGGCAATGCCGGCTAACAGCCCGGAGATGACCTCTTCGTCGCTGAGTTCTTCCCCTTCAAGATATTTAGTCAATAAGTCGTCATTTCCTTCAGCAGCTGCTTCGATAAGGGCCATACGGGCCTCTTCCGCTTTAGGCAACAGGTCGGCGGGGATGGCAGTTTCGTTGTACTCCCTGCCATTTTTCTCCGGCAAGTAGGCTTTCATTTTGATTAAGTCGACAATACCGGAAAAATTATCCTCAGCCCCAATGGGCAATTGAACCGGGACAACGCCGTTGCCGAAGCTTGCTTTCATACTATCGACAACACTATAAAAATCGGCGTTTTCCCGGTCCATCTTATTTATATAACCAATTCGGGGCAAGCCCAGCTCGTTTGCATAATTCCATGTTTTTTCAGTTTCCACTTCAACGCCTGCGGCTGCGCACAGCACAATGAGCGCGCTGTCAACAGCACGCAAAGCGCCTTTTACCTCGGCTACGAAATCGGAATAACCGGGCGTATCGACAAAATTTATCTTATGTTCACGCCATTCGCAAGGTGCCAATGCAGTACTAATTGTTACTTTACGTTTAATTTCTTCCGGTTCAAAGTCAGTTGTTGCCGAACCATCATCAACACGTCCCAAACGGTTCACCGCGCCAGAATTAAATAACATGGCTTCTGTCAAGGATGTCTTGCCGGCACCTCCGTGGGCTACAATTCCAACATTTCTTAACCTGTCGCTCTTGTACTCTTTCATGGCTAGTCCCCTCCTGTTGTGGTATGGTTAATTCCATTACTGACATATTGCTGGTTGTAATTCTCTGTTTACTGTAAATATTCCTGCTTTTCAGTCTATTTTGTTTAAGTTAAATTGAGCATTTTTTGGACTATTTATTCCATACTTATAAAAAATTTCCATAAATATACCGAAAAAATTATTGAGGGGTATTTCCTAGACCTCTTTCTGGTACCTATAGGCGGCAGCCGGAGGCGAAGAAAGCAAAAAACGCGAAAAGAGCTATGCTTTTATAGCTCTTTTCGCATATATAGCCTGGCATTATCCTTTTATGAACATACGCACCAACCTACGCAGTGGTCCTGGCAGCGACATAACATAAAAACGAAAATTCAACCTGCTCGCCCCCTTACTAAACTATTATCTATTCCTACAATCCCTCTTAAGCTATCGATATAGTTTATGCGAGCCAAAAAAAGTTGTGCAGTATTTGATTGTAAAGTCAAATTTATTTGCAGCCGCTGCAAGCGCTGCAGGATTTACCTGAGCATGCACCGCTGTCGCCGCCGGAGCGACCGTGGCTGCTGACTAATGATACAATTTTGGCAATATTGTTGCGGCCGCATCCCGGGCAAACAACACTGCCCTGCCAGTTGAGACGGCACAATTGCTCAAAGGTTTGGCCGCACTCATTGCATTTAAAGTCATAAATTGGCATTATTGATCACCTTTTAAATAATACTATTTTGCATTCTCGGCTTCAAACCGGGATAAGACAAAACATAAGTCAGACAGGCGGTTAAGGGCAATGAACAGGTGCTCATTGATTTTTGTGTCCGGTTCCTGTTCCTTAAGCCGCAGTGTTTGACGCTCGGCGCGTCTGGAAGTAGTGCGGGCCAGGTCCAAGGCAGCGGCTCCCGGAGTTTCCCCGGGCATAATAAAGCTCTTTAACGGCGGTAATTTGGCGTCAAATTCATCAATCATTTGCTCCAGGGCCGTTACATGGTCGCCCGTAACATATAACTGACCGGCATTAACGCTGGCCAGGTCGGCCATAACGAGCATTAATAGTTTTTGCAGTTTAACAATGGCGTCTTTAACTTCGGGTTTTTCGCAATTGGCCCGGGATAGTCCAAGTGCAGAATTTACTTCATCTACTGAACCATAGGCTTCTACCCGTGCGCTTGTCTTTGGGATACGTTCTCCGGTTAAGAGGCCGGTGGTGCCTTTATCACCTGTTTTGGTATAAACTTTACTCATCTGTTCCTCCTAATGATTACTGAACTAGCTCATGTTCAGTAAAATAGATAGCAATTTCACGCTGGGCGCTTATTACGCTGTCTGATCCATGAATAATATTGTTCGACATAACTGTGGCGTAGTCGCCGCGAATGGTACCAGGCGGCGCGTTCTCCGGGTTGGTTGGCCCCATCATGGTTCTAACCGCCTTAATGGCGTTAGGGCCCCTGAGCACTATAGCAACAACCGGACCTGAGGTGATGAAACTTACAAGGGACGGATAAAACGGTTTGTCAAGATGTTCTTCGTAATGGCTGGCCGCTATCGCCGGCGTTAATGTCAATAGTTTTAAGGCAACAAGACTAAGCCCTTTTCGTTCGAAACGGCTGATGATCTCACCGCATAATTTTCTTTGAACAGCATCAGGTTTTAATAACACCAGGGTATTTTCCATCACATTAATCATCATATTCATAACCTCTTCTTTAGCGGTATTCGCGTGCCCGTTCGGCATACTGCAATGCAGACTGGCGGATGACTTCAAGTTCTTCACTGCCGATTTGCCGGATGACTTTTCCGGGAGATCCTACGACCAACGAATTGGGAGGTATCTTCTTGCGCTCAGGGATGAGAGTTCCGGCGCCGATAATACAATTTTCGCCGATTTCAGCATACCCAAGAATGATGGCCCCCATACCCACCAGACAATTATCGCCTATCGTGCAGCCGTGAAGAATTACGTTGTGGCCAACCGTTACGTAGTTGCCGACGATACATGGACAATCATGCATGACATGGATGGTGCTGTTATCCTGGATATTAGTATAACGACCTATTTTAATCAGGTGATCATCGCCACGGATTACCGTATTGTACCAGATACTGGCATTGTCCGCAATAGACACATCGCCGATAATCCGGGCCCCTGCGGCGACAAAAACGCTATCGTCTATCCGGGGCTCTAGCTTTTTATAAGGAAATAATTTACCAGTCAACCTGTGTCCCACTCCTTCATTTAGCCGCGGATAACTGTATTGCTAAGTGCACCAAGGCCATCAATCTCGACGGTGACAGTGTCTCCCGCCTGCATCGGACCAACTCCCGACGGCGTGCCTGTCAGGATAACGTCACCAGGATACAGGGTCATGACCTGGCTGACGAAAGCGATTAACTCAGGGACTTTAAAGATTAAATTTGTTGTGTTGGAGGATTGTTTTAATTCACCGTTGAGCAATAACTTAATATTTACAGTGTGAGGATTTAACTGTGTTTCTATCCAAGGACCTAACGGCAGAAATGTATCAAAAGATTTGCCGCGGGTCCACTGGCCGTCATGCATCTGAATATCGCGTGCTGTGATATCATTGGCGCAGGTATAACCCAGTACATAATCACCTGCGTGCTCTACAGGTATTTTACGGGCCTGGCTTTTGATAACTACTGCCAGTTCCGCTTCAAAGTGAAGGTTATTGGAGATAGGCGGAAACTCAATTTTACCCCCGGGATGGTTTAGCGCCGACGATGGTTTTAGAAAGATTAAAGGCTCTTCAGGCAACTTAAGATTCATTTCCCGGGCGTGGTCATGATAATTAAGGCCAATACAGACTGCTTTGCTTGGCTGACACGGCGCCAGTAAACTGACTTGTTCCAAGGAAACTTTTCTGTCACTTTCTTTATAGTGGCCGCCGAATATATCACCATCTATTATTGTAATCTGATTGTCTGCTGCCAAAACGCCGTAACTTTGCTTGTTTTCAAATGCAAATCTCACTATTTTCATAAGACTACCTCCCACAATGTACTGTAATGGAGTAAGTAGAAACAGCTAGTATATTTTTTCCATACTGACTTGCTCATATCCTGCAAAAAAAATCCTCTGAAAGTAATTTTCAGAGGATTTTGAGTCAAATAGAATTAACGTATACGTTTGGCTTGCTCTTCCAGTTTGGCTACCCGGTCAGCTGTAGCCGGATGGGTGCTGAACAGGCTGACAATCATGCTGCCTGCGCCACTAAATGGATTGACTATGAACAGGTGTGAGGTGGCCGGGGTGGCTTCCGGCATTACCTGGTGTTTTGCATAGTATTCAATTTTTTTGAGTGCGCTGGCAAGGGCCAGCGGGTTACCGGATACGGTGCCGCCAGTTTGGTCGGCCAGATATTCACGGGAACGCGAAACCCCAAACTGAATAAGTGTGGCGGCCAATGGTGCCAGCACTACCAGGAAGACAAATTCGATAATCCCGCCGATGCCGCCACCCTCTTCGTCATCACTGCGGCCGAAGCCTAGGAAGGCCGACCACTGGGCGATATTTGCAATCATGGTGATAACACCGGCAACGCTGGCGACAATGGTACTGATCAAGGTATCGCGGTTTTTGATATGAGCAAGCTCGTGGGCGACAACGCCTTCCAGTTCTTCGTAATTAAGGGCACGCATAATGCCGGTAGTTACCGCCACAACACCGTGCTCGGGATCACGGCCGGTAGCGAAGGCATTAGGTACCTCCGTATTGATAATGTACACTTTGGGCATTGGCATTTTTGCTTTTTGAGCCAGTCCGCTGACCATCCGGATTAGGTCCGGCGCATCCTGCGGGGTAACCTCTTTTGCGCCGTACATGCTCAGGACAATTTTATCACTGAACCAATAGCTGCCAAAATTCATCAAAATCGAGATAACAAACATAAACGTCATGCCTTTGGTGCCGCCGAAAAAAGCACCTACGGCCATTAATAAACCGGTTAAAGCGGCAAGTAAGATCGTCGTTTTCAGGGTATTCAATTAAAGACACCTCCATAGCATATTTGCCTCTATCGTATAGTTACCTTAACGTCTGAGCAACTTCGCTAGCTAAAGATGACATCGCTCCTCCATTCCCTCTTGTAGAATCTATATTAATTATAAGTGATTTACTTATAATTAACAACCGCCATTTAGACCGGTTTTTCCATGCGTTGCTTGATGGCGGTCAGCATATTCATACTGTTGTCCCGTACCTTCTTCTTAAGAATCGGATTTAAGAGTCCCGCTATCATCGGAATGCCAAATTCAAAGTCTACCGTTAATTTGATCTCTGTTCCGTCCGCCAGCGGGGTCAATATCCATTCCCCTTCAAATTTCTTGAGGTCGCCTTCGGTTTGCTTATACCGGATATGCATATTGGTATCGTCAAAGGTATCAAGCTCCGTCCATTTAATAATGCGGCCGTCGACATTGGACACCCATTTGGTCAGCGTAGTGTTGTCATTACGCTCAATGACTTCGACACTAACTAGATCGGCCATGAAGTCAGGATATTTTTCCATGACTTTCAAAATAGGATATATTTCACTTCTGTCAGCCTTAACCGGCAAAGTAACTTCTACATATGGCATATCACATCTTCCTCTCATTAAAATGAAAAATAGTTTTTATAGATCTTCCAGAATATCCTGGGCTTTGGCCAATGCTTCTTCCAGGCAGCCCGTAACATAATTAATCTGCCCGAGTTCAATGGTGAGGGGCGGTTCAATCCGGATGACTTTGGGATTATTCAGGGTATACGCAATAAGGACACCTTTATCAATCATTTCTGACAGAATAAGGCCGCCAATCCCTTCTTTGGTTAGTTCAATGCCAATCATTAAACCTTTGCCGCGTGCTTCCTTGATAACTTCAGGGTATTTGCGGGCCAAATCACTCAGCTTGTCAAGAAAATACCGGCCGCTTTGTTCAGCCCGGGTGATAAGTTCCTCTTCGCGGATTGCAGTGATGGCGGCAATGGCCGCAGCACATGCCAGGGGATTACCGCCGAATGTTGAAGTATGCAAAAAAGGACTGGTTATGTACTTGTCCCAGATAGTGCTCCGGGCGGTAAATGCGCCGATGGGCATGACCCCGCCGCCTAACGCTTTGGCGGTGGTTATAATATCAGGGACTACCCCGTAGTGTTCGACAGCAAACATTTTGCCAGTGCGCCCCAGGCCGGACTGGACCTCATCGCAAATCAGGAGAGCTCCTGTCTGGTCGCAAATCTCCCGGACAGCGGGCAGGTAGGAGTCCGGCGGCACAATGATGCCTCCCTCCCCTTGAATGGGTTCAATCATAACCGCTGCCGTCTCACTATTTACGTTATGGCGCAGGGCATCGATATCCCCGAACGGTACATGGCTAAACCCGGCTAGGAGCGGCTGGAACGGTTCGCGAAACATATCCCGGCCGGTAGCGCTCAAAGCTCCTAAGGTTTTTCCGTGAAAGGAGTTAGTGGTGGCGATGACATTGCTTCGCCCAGTATGGATTTTGGCCAACTTCAGACTGCCTTCGACAGCTTCGGCGCCACTGTTGACAAAAAAACTGTATGTAAGATCACCCGGCGTAATTTCAGCCATCAGTTCGGCCAAATCTGCCATTGGTTTGTCAAATAGGACTTTACTGGACAGCGGCATAAGATCCAATTGCTGTTTGACAGCGGCGACAACTTTAGGGTGCCGGTGCCCCAGGCTGAAAACGCCATAACCTCCCAGGCAGTCAATGTACTCTTTGCCATCAACATCATAGATCACATTACCCTCGGCCTTCCACTCGATGGTTGACAGGCCCATGAATCTAAACAATTTTGCTATGGCCGGATTGATATATTTTTCATACTTTTCAATAGTTTCATCAATCACTTGTTGTTTGTTTGACATTTGGATCCTCCTATGCAAGGTTAATTCATTATATGAAACCCCTTATGGGATTATTTTCTATTATCCATAAAAAAACTCCTGCCTTTATTTCATTATACCCAATAAGTACTGCATTTTTTGCTGTCAGAAAGGAATTTATTCCACTAGTCTGGAATATCAAGCCACAACAGAACTTAAGGAGTGAAGAAATGAATGAAATAATACCTGTACTTACTGTTTTACTACTTATCGTTAATGTGCTCATGCTGCTGATTTTAATGGTAAAGGTAAATAAAAACGGGCAGTTTGACCTGACTCCGCTGAAGCAGCTGGCTTATAACCAGGAGCGTCAAGAGTCTGCTTTGCGGGATGAATTGGCCAAAAGTCGCCAGGAACAGACCTTTAACACGAAGGCCTTGCGTGAGGAACTGGCCATGCAACTGCATAACTTTACCAATACTAATGATCAGAAGTTTACCCGGCTTACGCAGCTTAATGAACATAAGCTTGACAGACTGAGGGAAACCGTGGAAATCAGGCTAAACGCCATCCAGCAGGACAATAGCAGCAAACTGGAAGAAATGCGGGCTACCGTTGATGAAAAACTGCATGCCACGCTGGAAAAGCGGCTGGGAGAATCTTTTCAACTGGTTAGTGAGCGTTTAGAGCAGGTTCATAAAGGATTGGGCGAAATGCAAACCTTAGCCGCCGGAGTCGGCGATCTCAAAAAGGTGCTGTCAAACGTCAAAACTCGCGGTATATGGGGTGAGATGCAACTGGCCTCTCTGCTGGAGCAGGTGCTGACACCTGAGCAGTATGCCGTTAATGTTATTACTAAGCAAGGCAGTCAGGACAGGGTGGAATTTGCTGTAAAACTGCCCGGACGGGATAAGCATGAAGCGACGGTTTGGCTGCCCATTGACGCCAAATTTCCCCAGGAAGACTATCAACGTTTGCTGGATGCCCAGGAAGTGGCCAATGCCGAACAAGCTGCTGCAGCGTCAGCTGCGTTGGAAACGCGGATCCGCCAGGAAGCCAAAACCATAAAAGAAAAATATCTCGATCCGCCCCAAACGACCGATTTTGCCATTCTTTTTCTGCCTGTAGAAGGTCTGTATGCTGAGGTGCTGCGCCGGCCCGGGCTGTGTGACAGTCTGCAGCGTGAATACCGGATTACTGTCACCGGTCCTACTACTCTGGCTGCTTTGCTTAATAGCCTGCAGATGGGATTTCGTACCCTGGCTATTGAAAAGCGATCCAGCGAAGTGTGGAATTTGCTTGGCGCGGTAAAAACGGAGTTCGGCAAATTTGGCGATGTATTGGAAAAAACCAAGGAAAAGCTGGATCAGGCCAGCAGGCAAATTGATACAGCCGCGGTACGTACACGCGCTATCGAGCGCAAGCTCAGATCTGTTGAACAACTGCCGGCCGTTGAGGCCGTTAACGTGTTAGGGCAATATGATGGTGACGAAATAGAAACCGGCTAAAGCCATGGCTTCAGCCGGTTTTACCTGCTGTACCAGCGTCAAGCCGCAAATACAGCAAAAGTAGTCAATCCTGATCAAGGATGATGTCGACGACTGTCTGGAAAAGCTTATTTCTCAGGCGGCTTCCCTTGTCTTCCTGTAATAGCACAAATTATTTATAATTTCAATGGCATGTAACGAACATGCCGAAAGTATCGCCAGGGAGAGATTGCGGATTTTAGTGCAGGCTGGTTTTTTCTGTAGAACGCGATTTAAAAAAATAGCCGGTGATAATGACGCCTAAAGTCAACCCAATTTCCAGCAGCAGCGTATAGTCGCTGATCAGCGGGCCGATGGCTTTGTCGCTGGCTATCATTTCGGCGGCCGCATAGCCTAAAACGCCGGCGCCGAGATAAATAATAACCGGGAAACGGTCCATTAGTTTCATCAATAACTGGGCGCCGAACACAACCAGGGGAATACTTGTTGCTAAACCCACGGTAATCAAACCATACTTACCGGAAGGTACAGTCTGCGAGATAGCGGCCAGAGCCAGAACGTTATCCAGACTCATTATCAAGTCGGCGAACAGGATGACTTTAATAGCTTCCCGATACGATGTAGCCTCGCCATAATCACTTTCTTCATCATTATCTTTTAACAGGCTAACAGCAATATACAACAAGGCCAGACCGCCTAGAAACTGCAGATAAGGTATATCTAAGAGAGAGGCAGCCACAAAGGTCAGAATAATTCTTAGAACCACGGCGCCTACGCTGCCCCACAAAATAGCTTTTTTACGTTGGTGTTCAGGCAAATTCTTACTGGCCAGGGCTATGATAACAGCATTATCACCGCTTAATACCAGATTTACTAACAAAATACTTCCCAGGGCCATAAACCATTCCGGCCCGATAGTGCCAAAAAAATCCATTGTCAGCCTCCTTAAATTCTTTCTGTTTATTTATTATTACACAATGATCTATGGTATAACCGTAACATTAGCGAAATGCCTTGCTTGCCTCCTTTCCTCATAAAAAACAAAAAAGACCTAAGGTACGCAATAATACATACCGAAGGTCTCACTATTGGTAGTTTTACCAACGATAACGCCAGATGCCTCTTGGCACCGTATGTTGACATCATCCAACGAGTTACTCCCCTTACGATGAGAGTGGATATTTATTTATTTGCATTATAGACAACCATGATAAGGTTTGTCAATAATATATTTAATTTTAAAAATTAAGGCGTTATGAGCCAGAAGATGGAGAGATTTAGAAATATTGTTGATTTTATGGCGTTTTGAACCATTTTTATAGTCTGGGACTGTTGATTTTGTTTTCTAATTTGGCTATTATTTTAGATAGAATTAGCACTCGTTGATATTGAGTGCTAACGAGAACTACCTATTATACATTGCGGAGGTTTATAATGGTACAAGAAACAATCGTTAAAGAAACAAGAGAATTTCAGGCGGAAACAAAACAGCTTCTGGAATTGATGGTCCACTCTATTTATACCAACCGGGAGATTTTTTTGCGGGAACTTATTTCTAACGCCTCAGACGCCATCGATAAAATTCGTTTTGAGTCGCTTACCAATCATGCGCTGCTGGAAGGAAACGAAGATTTCGAAATATTTCTGACTCCGGACGAAAATACAAATACCCTGACTATCGCCGATAACGGTATGGGTATGACTGTGGATGAAGTCGTTGAAAACATTGGTACTATCGCCAAATCGGGCACCAAGGTCTTCCTGGAAAAAGCTAAAAATGCCGGTTCTGTTGCTGAAAATGAGCTTATTGGCCAATTTGGCGTCGGTTTTTATTCAGCCTTCATGGTAGCTGAAAAAGTAACATTGATCACGCGCGCACCCGGACAAGCCAAAGGCGTTAAATGGGAATCCACCGGTGATGGCACTTATACTATTGAAGAGTGTAAGAAGGAATTCCGGGGCACCACTATTGTACTTGCGCTTAAACAGGAATTCTATTCCTCAGAGCACCCGGAAGAAAATTTCCTGAGTAATTATACGCTGCAAAGTCTTGTTAAAAAATACTCCGACTATATCCGGTATCCCATTAAAATGAACTTTAACAAAGAGGAAAAACCGGTAGATGCCGAAGGCAAAGTGATTGAAGACGCTGCGCCCAAGCAAACCGTCGAGGTTCGTACTCTTAACTCTATGACACCGCTATGGACACGCGCCAAAAGCGACATCACACAAGAGGAATACCACCAGCTATATAAAAATATGTTCCATGCCTGGGAAGACCCGTTAGATATTATTCACTCCAAAGTGGAAGGCGCTGTGGAATATACTACCTTGCTGTTTATTCCTACCCATGCCCCGTTTGATTTTTATCAGCGGGAAGCTACAACCGGAATCAGGCTGTATTCAAGGAATGTATTCATTATGGATAATTGTCAGGATTTGCTGCCGGAGTATCTCCGCTTTGTTAAAGGTCTTGTCGATTCCCCTGACTTTTCTCTCAATATATCCCGTGAACTTCTCCAACATAGCCAGCAGTTAAAACTGGTTGGCAAGAACCTGGAAAAAAGCATCCTGAAAACATTAGAAACCATGCTGAATAAAGACCGGCCCAAATATGAGACGTTCTGGCAAGAATATGGCCGGGCCATTAAGACAGGGGTTTATGCCGATTACAATAGCCGTGACAAACTCAAAGATTTATTACTCTTCCCCTCCTCTCATTCGGAAGAACTCACGACGATTAAGGATCATGTAGGCCGTATGCCGGAGAATCAAAAAGTAATTTATTATGCTACCGGCAAAGACCGCGTTGCGGTTGAACGTCTGCCCCAAATGGAAATCCTTAAGGATAAAGGCATTGAGGTTCTCTACCTTTTCGACCGGGTGGACGAATTTGCCATTGATGCAATGCATGAGTATAAAGATAAAAAATTCCAGTCGGTTAGCCGGGGAGATCTGGATTTAGAGGATATCGGCGCAGATGACAGCAAAAAAGAAACTGCTGAATTAGCCAAGGAAAATGATGCGCTTATTAAAGCAGTCAAAGAACAGTTAAAAGGTAAAGTGGTTGATGTGAAAATCAGTAACCGTCTTAAGTCCAGCGCCGTATGCCTGGTCAGCGGCGATAGCGGCATCAGCCTTTCCATGGAACAAATTCTTTCCGAAATGCAGAAGACAACCTTTAAAGCCAGCCGTATTCTTGAATTAAATCCTGAGCATGAGTTATTTGCTGCTTTAAAAAATATATACGAGACTTCTCCTGATTCAGAACCTTTTAAAGACTACTGCGAGTTACTCTATGGACAAGCTCTGCTTTTAGAAGGACTGGCTCCGGAAGACCCTGTTGGTTTTGCCAGTAAGGTAGCCGGCTTAATGGCCCGCAGCGCCAGATAGTTTGCAAAAGCGCCTGATATCTAAAATCAGGCGCTTTTGTCTTTTCGCTGGTCAGGTAGTAAATATTGGTGTACACGACGGCCCAATAGGTTTTGCTGTGTCAGTCAATTTTTTCATATAAAAAACGGCGGTAAACAACCGCCGTTTGGAGAAGATGGAGATTGACCTATTCGAGAAGGCTACCGTTTACCGCCGCAGCCGCCGCCACAATCTTTTTCATTGCGGCGTTCCTCTACATTGGTTAACTCGCATGCGAACTCAAGGTTCTTTTTATCCTTCTGGTTACAGCACTGTTCGTTATTGCGGTTTTGCTTTCTCATAGTATCACCCCCAAAAATATTGTCTCCGTTAATCTGCGTAATATAGTTGGGTATTAATGGAATGGAAATGCAAAAGACCGCCAGCATAAATGCTGGCGGTTCAGTGTAATCGGCCGGTTATTTGCTTTCTGCCGGATCTCTCATACAAAACACCTTATTCTCACGTTCCCGATGGAAATTAATACATTCACAGCACTTGCCATGCCGCTCACATTGAGTTTTCGGACAGGTGCAATTTTCTTCATTACAGTTAGCCATGAATATCATCCCCTCCCTACAGCTATTTACACTAAAATATTCATCGTTAAGCAATAATTTCCCTGCTATCGTCAATTAATTAGTATGCCTTCCGCCTGTCAGCCGCACCCGGTACTCCGTGGAGCGTTGCAGCTTGCTGCACACTGCTGACAATTGCTTGCTCCATGGCTCTTATAGCCAGTATCCCTAACAGGGTCATATCGGCGGTTACCTCAGCGGTGGCCAGGGTAAAAACCGTGTCGCCGTCGTGAATGGTGTGTACCGGGCGAATAACGCGCGCATAGGCATTCTGCGTCAACGCTGCAAGTTTATTGGCTTGGGGTTTGGTTAACCGGGCATTGGTAACAATCACGCCAATTGTAGTGTTCTCCAGCGTAACCTTGGGAGTTGCCGGCTTGTCCATTGTCACTGTGAAGCTTTCGGTATTAAGAAACGTTTTTTTATCCGCCTGTAATGCGCCGGCCACAATGGCGCCATTGGCGGGAGAAACTACATCACCGAATGCATTTACCGCCACTATTGCCCCGACATATAAATCTTTCAGCCGGTAGCAACAGGAGCCCAGGCCGCCTTTCATCGCATATGCCATGCCTTTAATCTTGCCTACCGTAGCGCCGGCGCCGGCACCGGTATTACCATCCGTCCAGGGCGTCTGACTATAGGCATTTTGGCAGGCCTGGTAAGCCATCATTTTATCCGGTCTTACCCTATGATCCCCGAAGGTTAGATCAAACAGGATAGCCTGGGGAACAATAGGAACTTTAGTAACGCCGACATCATAGCCGATGCCCTTTTCTTCCAGAAACTGCATTACCCCGCCGGCGGCATCAAGACCAAAAGCACTGCCGCCGGCGAGCAAGACTGCATTAATGCGCTCCACTGTGTTTTCTGACCGGAGCACATCTGTTTCCCGCGTTCCCGGCGCACCGCCGCGTACATCTACTCCACCCACAGCTCCCGTGGGGTTGTCGCAGATGATAACCGTACAGCCCGTCCCGGCGCTTAAATTCTGCATGTGGCCTATCTTGATGGATGGAATTGCGGCAAAATTGACTCTCTCCAATGGACACTTCCCTCCTCTTCGCTTCATTCAAGAATTTCACCAAACGTAGAGAATTCTCCTCTACCATAAAGACGCTCTGTCCATAGTATTATGTATAAATATCTTATCTGATTTGTTCTAACATTGTCACATTTTTGTCATACTTTCATGGTATTCTTTGGATAACTCGATAACCGGTTTTGTTCATCCATACCAGGCTATCGTGATAACAGCAAGTTTGCCGAGGAGGATATATTATGAAAAAGAAAATTATGACTGCCCTTACAGGAGCCATGCTAGTTGCCAGTGTCGGTTTGGCTGCTCCAATTACCGATTTAGACAAAGGCCAAACCGCAATCGGGTACAATCATTATAATCTGGACGACGGGGGCAATATTGACAACGATAGCTTTTACCTGGAAAATGCCGTTTCTGATAAATTTATTCTCGGTTTAGAAAGAAACTCCTATTCGATTCCGGGTTATGACACAAAATCTACTGATGTCTATGCACATTATAAGCTTGACAGAAATGTTCATCTTATAGTCGGCAACAGGGATTATAGTGATGGTCCTAACAAAATGTTTTACGGAATTGGCGCAAATACCAGCCTGGCTCCCAAACTTGACGGCTACGCTTCGGTGACGACAAACAGTATGGAAACCGACTGGCAGGCTGGGGTAGCTTACAATCTAAGCAATCAAACGGCCTTACACTTAGGCTATAAATCTTATAAGCAAGATGGTTTTTCAACCATTGACGGACTTGGATTTGGCGCTAGTTATAAATTCTAAAAAAATCTACCGGGACAGCCTCTGGCTATACCGGTAGTTTTTTTTTACCTGCTAAGCAAATTCACAAGAATAGCTGAATTCATTTACCCACACAACCAAACTGACCGGGTTCTTGAACTACTGAAACGAGTGTATCCGTACAACCGCATTTTTCGCAGGCGTCCGGCTTCTTTCCGTCCGCTGCCTTGTGCATAAAACCACAGTGACTACATTTGTATAGGATGTCAGTCATGTCTCCAGCCTCCTTTGCCGATGTAATTTAATTATATTTATTCGAGCATACCCCGATAGTATGTTTTTGTGAAAAAATTAATCTATTATAGTGTTCTAAAGTCCCTTGGCAATTTAATAGAACCGGTATGTGACGGGTTTTGCCCGGGTTCAGCGGCCAGGCATTGCGCCGGCTGGATATCTCTATATTTTTTTGCGCCATATGTAAAGTCATGGCCAAAATACTTACAGTGATTTACCTGTTTAAACAGGCAGCCGGAACAATTGGCAGCAGGCATTATAACGCCCTTCTTAGCCGACTCAATGAATTGCTGCGCTGCTAAAAGGTCATTAACATATTCATTCAATAACCGGGCTAAAGCGGGAGATTTTACTTTTTTTAACTTTTCTAGGCTCTTAAGGGCTTTAATCAGTTCAATCTCAAACAACGCAGTATCCGGAATCTGAGCCAATAAAGCCGGGTCTTCCGTTAGTGTTTTGAGTTTTTCTTTAGCCTGCAGCGCATTAGAACCAAGATATATGGAGGTATTTTGGGGTTGTTTGGTTTTAGAATTATAGATACTGTCTTTTAAGTAAAACGTTCCGTTCTTGCGATGTTCAATGTACACTTGTTGCATCTCTCCCAATTAAAACACATAATCACATTCACGATATGATTATAATATCCAGCAAAATCAATATAATCACATCGAATATATGAGTATAGTATAACATCTTGGGCATATAATCACAATACTATTATGAGTATGGATTGTGCCCTAACAAGAAAGTTTAACAGTAACTTGGGGAACACTATTGCCGGAGGTGAACGCTTTGAGCAATAATAACACAAATGCTGTCAGTGGTTCCATGACAGATAAGGTGGCACCGAGCGAAGCGGATATGGCGCAAAGAATGCAGGCTTCGGCGCAAACTACCAGTTCCGGTCAGCAGACAACTACTTCCACCGCAACCTCATCCTATGTAGCATCATTGGCAAACGGTATGGCGACTCCTACCGGCGAAAACCAAAGCCAAAAGTAATCCCGGCTTTCAGTTAAAAGAGACCAGACACAGCCGTAAGGGAAAACTAAAAATTCAATCGTCTATTCTGTAAAATCGGCAGGCCTTCTATCCAACAATCATTGGATAGAAGGCCTGTTGTTTCTCTTAGCCGGAAGTAACTATTTTATACCGCAGTGAATAAAATGATTTGGAGATATGTTACGATATGGAGGGCACTGCATGGGCTATTACATCAAAGTCGAGAAAAATGTAAAATTATATGTAGAAGATTTAAATCCGGAGGGTTATGAGACAATCCTCTTTATTCATGGCTGGCCTGCCAATCACAAAATGTTTGAATATCAGTTTAATCAGCTGGCATGCGAAGGATATCGCTGTATTGGTGTTGATACCCGCGGTTTTGGCAATTCTGACAGGCCTTTGAGCGGCTATTCCTATGACAGGTTAGCCGATGATATCCGGTGTATCATTGACGCTATGAACTTGCAGGAGATAACTTTAGCCGGGCATTCTACAGGCGGTGCTATTGCCATTCGCTACATGGCCCGGCATAACGGTCATGGCGTTGCCAAGCTGGCGCTGTTTGCAGCAGCGGCGCCCAGTCTTATTCGACGTCCCAATTTTCCTTTTGGGCTGACCCAAGAAGAGGTTGTTAAACTTATTGAGCAGACCGCTACCGATCGGCCGGCTATGTTAAGAGGTTTCGGTGAGACGTTTTTTTTTCAGAAAATTACTCAGCCCTTTTCTGAGTGGTTCTTCCAATTGGGACTGGAAGCCGCCGGCTGGTCGACAATAGCCATTGCTCAAACCTGGCTGGAGGAAGTGTTGTTCTCTGACCTGGGCGAAATACATGTGCCTACACTGATCCTTCATGGTATTCACGATCAAGTAGTTCATTTTCAACTGGGCGAAGTGCAGCATCAGGCTATTAAGAACTCAGAGTTGATTCCATTTAAGTTTAGCGGTCATGGCGCTTTCTATGATGAACGGGAGAAATTCAACAAAGAGTTAATGCGGTTTTTGGAAGATTAAATTAAATCCTGGAAAAAGAGCTATGCTTAAGCACAGCTCTTTTTAGGTCGCAAATAAGCAATATAACTGTATCTGCGGGCCCTTCTGATGATGAAATAGTTTATTACTAACTTTATCCTTATCTTGTCCAGTAGTTAACTGCCAGCTTGTCCCCGGGGTAAATATCGCCTGGTTGGCGGCCAGAAAATAGTTCCTGGTTATTTTCAAGTATCCCATGATAAAATTCCCGGATATCCCTTGGGCCATATGTGTTTTTTTGAATGAATTGTTCGGATATTTTCCATAATGTATCACCTGTCTTAACAATATAAGTCTCTGATACGAGCCGGCCTTGGGAATGAGAGTTGTGGCTATAACTGGCCATAGCCACACATAGTATTGCTGCAATTAGTATTTTTTTCGTCAACCTGATCTACCTCCAGTGGATGGGTTTCTTGCCCAGAATGGATTGCTTGTACATTCTATGACAGACCAATCTTTTTCATACCACATGGAGTAAGTTTGTTTTATTATTTAAGGTTACAGCTTTGGCAAAATAGGCCGCCAGATAGTAGCCCTCTCCCTCTGCCGGCCTATATTTGCCCAAAACAAGATGATACTGGATTCTAGATGTGAGTAATTGCGATTCCTGTTATCAAAGCCGCAATTTCATGCAAATGTTAGGTAGTAATAAGTATATAAGGCCAATTCAATGTGTTATGTAGAAAATGTAATTTTAAAACCACAGCAGAGAAAGAAATCCTATTTGCTACTGATTTTCTTCTACCTGCCGGTGCTGCTATCTTTTCATTACTCTTGTTAGCAGCGATGCTATTGAACACCGCTTTATTAGGATAATAGTTTTTGATGATAATGTAGCAGCCCGTAAAACTGAGTTTTACGGGCTGTCTATGGCTTACGTTCAATAGTACCGGTACCGCTTTTTCTTCAGGATTAGCTTAGGACATCATATAGCAAGCATACGTTTAAGCCAGTTACAATAGCAGCAATAATCAGCAAAACAGTCTTAAGGAAGCGCGTGTTTGCGTGTTTACCCATTACCTTGGTGGAGGACGTTAAATATATCTGCAAAAATATTGTAAATGGCAGCTGAATACTTAGAATAACCTGTGATATTACTAAGCCGGATAATGGATTCGTAATAAAGAAGATAACCAGAACTGCACAGGCATAAGTGATAAACACGCCCCAGCGGGTATGAACGTCTTTGATATTATAGGGCTCCCGGTAAAGTCCGGCAAATATTGAACCCGCAGCCATTCCGGCCGTACTTGTTGACGAAAATCCGGAAAAAAGTAAAGCTAAAGCAAATATATAAGCGGCTGCATGCCCTAACAAAGGACTTAAGATAGTTTGTGCCTGCTCTAAAGTATCCACGTGTACGCCATATTTAAAGAATGTGGCGGCAGCCAGGATCACCATTGCACTATTAATTGCCCAACCGATTGACATAGAGAACAACGTATCTAAAAACTCATAGTTGAGCTGCCTGTTTATAACCTCATCATTTTCTAAATTCCACTGTCTACTTTGAATAATCTCGGAGTGGAGAAAAAGGTTATGCGGCATGACCACTGCCCCAAGAACGCTCATTACTATCGGCAGTGATCCTGGCGGGATGCTGGGAGTTATCCAGGCCGTAACAGCTTTTGACCACTCTACATTTGCCAATGACAGTTCAATTAAAAAAGAAAATCCAATTATAGAAACCAACCCAATGATCCACTTTTCCATACGGCTGTAGGAATTAGTCCAGAGCAAACAACCTGCTGTTAAAGCGGCTGCTACTGAGCCGATAGGTAAAGGAATGGAGAACAGCATTTGCAAAGCAAGCGCCATTCCCAGAATCTCAGCAACTGCGGTTGCAACAGCTGCCCCCATGGCGGACCCCAAAACAAAACGGGCTGCCCAGCATGGTAAAAACATAGTTGCCGCCTCGGATAAGCAATATCCGGTCGCAATACCTAGATGAGCTACGTTATGTTGCAGGATAATCAACATTATGGTTGATAACGTAACCATCCAGAGTAGTGTGTAGCCATAATCCGAACCAGCCGCGATATTAGCAGCCCAGTTTCCCGGGTCGATGAACCCAACGGTAACAAAGATTCCTGGTCCTAAATATTTTAATAATTCTCTGGCTCTTATATCAGGCCGGTGAATTTTTCGTGGTATTAACCAGTTCAAGATAATACCTCCTTATATATAAGTTAATTATATGCCCTTAGTTTTATTCCAAGTATTAATTCTTCATAATGGCATTGTCTTCCTTCAAGATTAATGCTTAGTTAATATTTAATTTCTCTTATGAAAGTTGTTTTTGGTAACAAGTTAAGCCCCTGGCGTACACAGCCAGAGGCTTAACTCGTTACAGAAACCAATCCATTATCACTCCTATGACCATAATCCAAAACAAAAGTATTCCACACATAGGTAACGGTCGCCCTAAATCCCACATGTAAACCCAATACCGGATAAAATCCATGATACCACCCCTTAAAGGGGATATTATGCAAATTTTTATAGAATCCTGCAAGAAGTAAAATGGTATATTTAGTCAAGGTCTATTATCGATTCTACCTGCTCAGCCGCACCTGAGTTATTTCGTATCTAGTAATTTCGATTTCCTTATTTTTGTAGGCAGATGAATACATACATCTAAAAAATGATGCAAAAAATCTTTTGCCGCTTAGGTTTCATAGGCACGCCTTTCTAGTCAGTTAGTAGAAATATTATATAACTTTTCAGCATTTTAGTCATTGGAATGTACAAGGAGAAATACCAGCTATTGGAGCTAGCGTATTCACAGAAAGTATCTGGATTTAAAGCAAGTACAAAATCACTTATTTTCCACATTGGATACTGCAGCAGCTGCTTTCTGCTAAGTACTACAGAGCATTTCAACCCACTGAATGGTTCCTAGTGAACAATACCAATGTATATCTTTGTGTAAAAAGCCCTGAGGAGTTAACCTTTCAGGAAATGATATTAGTCTTGATTACTATTTTGGTTTATACTGCATCTAGCTACCTGGTAAAATTGATTTATTATATAATCTAATTGTTGGCTTGAGGATAAAGCTTGTGGGCTATCCATACCAAAGATCTCCACTGTTTTATGGAGTTCACAGCGTAATTGCTCAATACGCTGTAATAGTTGCTGCTGTAAAAACAATTCTGAGTACTCCTATATTGTAAATTTATTTTGCCGAATTTGTATTATATCCTACTTTATAAAAATTCGCTATAGGATATATTTAGTTTTATTATGATTTTTTTTGATGTGGATTATTTTATATAACAACTCTTAAATTTTTCTTAATATGCAGTTTAAGAGTAACAAAATCTATTATTGAGGCGCTATCTCCTTTATTGGCTTAAGGTCATAATAATACGGGCCATATGTCTTCCAGGCGCAGGCAAATGTTATGTTAGACGGCTCGATTTGCTTTAGTTTAAATGAGACATGATGCTGATTTTTATTTTTGAAAAGCCGCCCAAAATGGGCGGCTTTATGCTTAAATATATCCCCTAAAAAACGACAGGACTATTATTCACTTTACTATCTTCTTCTGTAAGCTCTAATAAAATTTTTGGAAGCTCATCAAGTAGTTTCTTAAATTCTTCGTCAGTCATAGTGAAATCAATTTTATCAGCGCTTTTCATATTATACACCTCCTAAAATAAAACAAGCGAGATTGCATCAGATGCAACCTCGCATTTATTAATGATATTATACATTATTTCGAAAATTTTGTCTAGAATATTATTCTTCAATAGAACTGTTTCTTAACAAACCCTCAACCACCCAGCAAGAATCAGCTTATTGATTATCGGGTTAGCAAAAATAGGCTTTATAATATAAAATTTACCAGTACTAATTTCGTATTTCCAGCAGGGAAAAAATGTAAATATGTAGTATCAATAATACATAATCTACTTGGAGGTAATATTATGGAACTAAGTATAGAAGAGAAACTAAGAATCTATGAAGAAATAAAATCGAAAAAAGATGGAGAAAAAAAACTAAAGAAGCAAGACAAAACATTGAGGGAGAAGATTTTATCGCTATGGCGCTATCCCCTATTTATAGCAATCATTGCTAATGTAATAGGAATCTATTGGGGAATTCTAATTAGCTTATATGTACCTCCCCAATCCTGGCAGGATTTCTTATATTTTCTTAAACCTAACGCAGAAGTGGAACAGGCTTATAAAAGACCGTCAACCCATACAGTAACTATTGAAAAATATAATCAGATTAAAGAAGGCATGACGTATAAAGAGGTAATCACAATTATGGGAAATCCTGAAACCGAAGTGAATAAAGGAGGAAATCTTAAAGCTTATCAGTGGATGAAGCCTGATTATTCTGGTGTCAGCATAAGTTTTTTAAACGATGTGGTTATATCAAAAAACAACTTGGATTTAAAATAGTCATACCCCGGTAACTCCGTACACCTTAATGGACTTGAACTTTCGCAAGTGAAAAGCGGGAATAAATAAAAAGCCGCTTGGTCAGCGGCTAAAACCAAGTCGGAAAATCATGTATCCACCTTGCTTCAGTTAGAATGTTCTAGCTAGTACAATCATCTCCTATATCCGGGAAGAAGAGAATGAATAGGCTGATGATCAAAACAATAAACCAAAGAAATCTATTTAGTTCCCAAAACATCTCGTATCCTCCTTTGTCGATGTGAATCTATTTTATAGTATTCCTAAGCTGGGAATCGTGTTACCTTACCCAGAAAATGACCGTATGGTGGTGACCTACATTCAAACAAGACCCTTCTTTTTAGCGAAGGGGGTCATGTTACCGCTTGGCGCTGAACCGTATTGTGTATTTAGTCATGTGTATACCTCTCTTCAGCCAGAATAGAACCCTATTCAGTAGTAAATAATAATAAGCCTGGAGGTGTATAAAACATGTATAATACTGTACGGAAAATTCATTTATGGGTGGGCCTCATTTTAGCTATTTTTCTACTTGTTGAAGCTATAACTGGTCTGATATTGTCTGAGCCTTGGCTTGTCGGACAATCTCCTGCAGAAGGGCCACTGCGTATTTCCGATAAAAGTCAAATACCAGGCTCAAAAACATTACCACCAGAGGAAATAGCACAGCGTTCAGATGTCAGACCTGATTCTCGAGGCCCTTTTAGTATTGCAAGAGGTCTTCACGAGGGAAAATATTCGGGCATGAATTTAAAATGGCTAGTTGACCTTGAAGCAATCGGAATAATTTTTCTGACGCTGACAGGAGTTTATCTTTCAATTACGCTTCTTCGCGCCGGCGGCGCCCATAGGTAGTTTTGTTGTGATCTAAGCTACGCTCAAATGATCCTTTTTCCCGCCACCTTACGCTTACTCTACTCAAATAGCATTAAATAAATTTCATGGGAAACACTATATATGGAGGTGACTTTTATGAGCAAATCTACAGAACAGCAAGAACAAAGCACAAATGCCTCAGTAGGTTATGGTCCTAATAATCCGGAACCTTTATCTTTTAAAGAATCAAAAATACCGAAAGATAAAGATGCATTACACTCTGCCGGGGATTATATCTATGGAACAAACTCCACGCCCTCGGTAAATCCAGCAACAGAGTTAGTTAATAGAACTGAACCATAGCGGGAAATGCTTCCCGCTATTTTTTTATTTCTGCTTCCTCTACAACCCCAGTCTCCCCCCTCCGCCTGCGTCTTTATACAATCGTTTTTCGTATTAGAGAAACTCCTGAATTTGTGTCTGTCATATTTTTGACATATTTATCAAGTATGTTAATGTCAATATTTAAAATACGGAGGACATTCCCATGCTTCTTTCCAAACCTGAAAAAAACTATTATTTAAATATCGCATTATTATTATTTGGCTCAGTAAGTGCCTTTACTGGAGTTGCATTGTCGATAAATCTACCATACTTAATGCCATTTTTAATGGCCGTACACATAAAATTTTTGCATGAATTGGCAAGCTATTCCCTAACAGTTTTAGTCATTTTTCATCTTATATTCCATTTTGACTGGTTCAAAGCAATGACGAAAAAAGGATTTGATAGTTCTAATCATCCATAACTTGTGATCGGCATAAGGCTGTTCCACTTCTCTTTCAGCAAGGTTACCGTGTGTTATTGTGAATGCCGGCGCGATGGTCAGCATTGTGATAAGAATGCTGAAGTTTTTACCATTATTTTTGCATAGGGCGACCAAGGTATTAAATTTCTGCAATTAGTACATATAAAAAGCGCCCTCAAAAGGCGCTCAATCATTTTATTCATTATTTTTATTATCTTCTAGCTCTTTAGGCAACGGCTTAGATAATGCTGGCTGTAAATTAGCGGAAAAACCGGTTTGCTCGGAGCGGACAAATACGCTTTCCTGCCACATTTGATAAAGATATACAGAAATTAAATGTATAACAGTTATGTAAAATGCCCCCATTCCCGCAAACATATCTTGGTTAAGCCAAACGAATATTTCCCGGCGATGCAATAATGGTTGTACTATAAGGATCAATAGCAAGCTCCCCATCGTCTGAGCAGCTACATATGACCAAAATCGTCCATAGGTATATTTGAGTATCCACATCGCTCCAACCGGCAATGCACCATAAACATAGCTAATCATTTCGTTTAAGGGAAAGACATTTTCCCTTGTTTCCCATAACTTTAAAGTAACGCCAACATCAATAATCAGAGTATTTGTTGCTATTACGAACAATGCTGCCGGCATCCACCTTTTAATATCGTTCTTAGGCATCAAAAAGAGGGTTAGCCATGGCAATAGCAGCATACCCCATAAAATTGTTTGATTACTCATAGCAGTTCTCCCCTGATATCTACTTCACCTGATTTATTCTTGCATATTCTACAAGTTTTATACTCAAGCAACGACTATAAAAATTCAAGCGTTCAGTCCGGACACTCTTCTACTGTTTATTATAAACAGCATTAACCGAACAGATTCACTCATTTCTACCTGATTCGCATTGTTTAAGTTACTTACCGGGCAGTGAATTGTCTCCGAATTGGCTAAAATCATGTGTTTTTATCAGCCTCTTCATGATACATAATATATTTACATGTTAAATGTTCGTAAAAAGAAACCCAGTTAAAGGCTCGCTGATTACAATATATGTAAAAGCATTAAAGATACATCCAGCAAACAAGAAATAAATAAACATGAAAGCGGGTTCGCATAATCTGCGAACCCGCTAAATTCCTGGTCGGAGCGACACGACTTGAACGTGCGGCCTCTACCACCCCAAGGTAGCGCTCTACCAAACTGAGCTACGCCCCGATATTTTTGCCAGTCAATTATTTGACACTTTCTAACTGACAAAATTTATTTTACCTCAAAATACATCAGGTTGTCAACAGATATCCGAAAATATTTTATGGAAACTTCTTATTTCTGTATTGGTACTGTATCTTTGCTACTGCGACCTGGATAGGCCCCTTTCTACCTGCTGCATACAGGCCCTTGTGGATAGCGGCTGCAAAGTTTTTTTGCGATAATACTAATGGCCGGAGCATGGCAATGCCGATTACCCATGCCGCCGCCTCCTTGGCTTAAGATTTGCAGAACACACCGGTAACGCCGGCTGCTTCTACCCGCTTTCTAATTTCGTTAACATCAGTGGTATATAAGCCTTTCTCTTGCATGCGTTTAAAGTACTGTGCACCTGAGAAAGTATATTTAAGTTTCAAGCCAGCTTCAGTTTGCATTTGTTCCCGAACGTGGGCGATTGCGTCACCTATGGCTAACGTTTCGGGTAGTACCAAAAGCTGTTTGCCGAAAACGTGACGTACTGCGTTGTGGCCGGCAAGCGTACCGGTTACAATAGCTTCTGTATGTCCTACTAAGAGCCCCGCTTTTTCGCCTCCGCAGAACAGGTTGTCGACTCCCTGGACTTTCAGGGCGTTGTCCCGCGGGGATAAAGCCGTAAAGCGCATGGAGTTGCCTATACCGCCGGCATAGGGATCTTCATAGCGGGCGTTTTCAAAGCCCGGAATTTTACGTAATTTGTCCAGCGGATAAAACGGCGACATAAGCTTGGCGTGACCGGTATCCAACAGGATAATGTTGTCGGCGAATTCTTTAAGCGCATACTGTTGGCAGGCCTTAACTGACAGTGATTCGGCTTTTCTGAGTTCTGCGGGAATAGGCACTATTACTACCCCTTTTCGGTTCAGTTCCTGAACAATGCTCTTGGCAAGAGAGTCTTTATGAAGCTTACATGAACCGCTCATGGCTCCCGGACTGCCATCCGCTTTTCGGCCTATCATTTCCTGTATTCCGGCGCGGGAAGCTATGCTAATCCGGGGGCCAAAGGACGGACAGCGGATGATACACATTACGCAGCCGTTGCCATATTTGCTGCATTGCCCTTGCGGGCCGGCTGTACCTGTGGCCTCTACAAAAACATCCCCATAGATTTCATCGTCTTTATCGGTGATTACGGATTTAATTTTTTGGTCTTCCATAGTAATATCGCGTACCCGGGCCATTAAGTCATATTTAACTCCATAGCGTTCCAGAACACGCCGGGCAGCAGGTTCCATACGGGCCACATCGTATAGCGTTGCATGCTTGTGGCCGGGAAATTCAATGTTTCTATGGCGGGCTACTTGATCCACAGCCTCGAATATATCGCCGCCACCCATGGCGATTGCTTCTTCAGTGGCGGTAAAACGGCCATTATTACGCATGATGCCGCCAACCAGGCCTGTTCCAAGTAACATATCCGTACGTTCAAGCAGAATTACTTCATCGATCCCGGCTTTTTTTGCGGACACGGCAGCGCTGCAGCCGGCCCACCCCCCGCCAACAACAATTACTCTTGCCATGAGGAATACCTCCTATTAGTGTTTTAGACATCATAGGCGGGCTGAAGAGGCTGTCAAAGGTTTGACCTGAGACCGGCACATGTTGACACTGTTGCTGCGTCAAATTCATCACCATAGACGGATTTAACCAATTCACGAATGTCATCAACCAGTTCCCGTGGAGCGACTTCTTTAACTCTGTACTCGCTAAATTGCATAATGTCGCTACTCAGGGGCGCCGGACAACCCGAAATTGCTCTTGTCAGGCCGAATTTGCCGTTGAGCTTTTTGGGGACGTTAATTTTATCAGCAGCCTCACGAGCAGCCGCATAGATACTAGGTATTTTTTTGTTGAAGAT
Source organism: Sporomusa aerivorans (assembly GCF_041428895.1). Classification (NCBI taxonomy): domain Bacteria; kingdom Bacillati; phylum Bacillota; class Negativicutes; order Selenomonadales; family Sporomusaceae; genus Sporomusa; species Sporomusa aerivorans. The sequence continues at coordinate 3,487,423 of NZ_CP156926.1, read as the reverse complement.
GACGATAAAGTAGACTTAGCTTCAGGTGGGGTTTTAACCCCGTTGAAGATTGGTCGCCCTTGTCCATGGACTTAGCCGCTCACCTGTGCCCGTAGGGGTATAAATCCCACTTGTAGAAGTTGGAGTCTTAGAGCGGGTTAGTCGTCGGCTACTTCTGGATTTTAAATTTGTGCGTGCTTATATGGTTGGCCTCCTGCTTGTGCAGTACTTTGTTAAGCTTATGGCTTAACTTTAACGATCATTTCAACCTCAACGGCTGAGTTAATCGGCAGTTCCGCCACGCCTACCGCTGAGCGTGCATGCTCGCCGGCTTTGCCAAAAATAGAGCCAATGAGTTCTGAGGCGCCATTGATAACTTTGGGTTGATCAACAAACCCGGGGGCACTATTGACAAAACCGACAATTTTAATAACCTTTTCGATCTTGTCGAGTGATCCGGCTACTCCTTTGATTGCTGCTAAGCAATTAATAGCGCAGGTTTTTGCTGCTTCATAACCCTGTTCCACGGTTAACTCTTTACCAAGCTTGCCCTTGAACTGTAGTTCGCCGGCGACCAAAGGGATTTGCCCTGAAGTATGCACAAAGTTGCCTTCTTTCACAGCCGGAACGTATACGGCTAATGGTTTGGCCGCTTCGGGTATGGTAATGCCTAGTTCTTTTACTCTTGCTTCAAAGCTCAAACAAATCACTCCTATATATATATGGTGCTAGCCAATGACAGGTTGTTTGGCATAATAGGATTAAAAGCGCCAAACACATTGAGGGCGGACATGCTCTTAACCTCCTTTTCCAGTGGAATAAAGGCTGCAATTCTTTTATATTGTGTCGTAAAACACAGCAAATATGTAGCAACAAAAAACCTGTTCGCAATGGTTCGCGAACAGGTTTTGAATGAATTTATATAATGATTGCACCTTGCCGGTCAATCTTCAATACTTGATACTTTGCTTGTACTTTATGAATTTCAAAAGCCTTGGTCATAGCGCGTCCCACTTCATCAGAGTTTTCAGTGGTAAAGGCCAGGAGACAAGGGCCGGCACCACTAAGAGCAGCTCCAAGGGCGCCTGCTTGCCTGGCTGCGGCGAGAACCTGAGCCATACCCGGAATAAGTTGTTCCCGGTACGGCTGATGCAATCGATCTTCCAGTGCATGCAGAAGCAGTTTGAGTTCGCCGGTAGCAAGCGAGCCAATAAGAAGCGCGCTCCGGCTGACGTTGAATACGGCATCAGCAAACGGTATCGAAACCGGCAGTACTTTCCGGGCGGCACGGGTGGAAAGATTGAATTCCGGAATAACCGCTACCATGGAAAAGTCAACTGGCGGCAGAAACCGCAAATAGTGTGCATGGCCGCTGTCCATTATGCTTACCGTAATACCGCCGAAAATGGCCGGTGCTACATTATCAGGATGACCTTCAATGGCGGTAGCCATATCCAGGATAGTTTCCTTGTTCAGGCGGTTTCCTGTTAACTCGTTCGCCGCCACCAGTCCGCCGACAATTGCCGCGGCACTGCTGCCCAGACCTCTTGACAAAGGGATATTATTTTTCATTCGCAATGATATCCCTTTGTAGTGTTGTCCCGTTTTATCCATCACCATCTGGATCGCTTTAACAACAACATTTGAACTATCGGCGGGAATGGCTCCCGCCCCTTCACCCGTGACTTCTAGCGAGATGCCGGCTTCCTGGCTTACAGTCAGTTCCAGGTCATTGTAGATGGTGCAGGCTATGCCGACTGCGTCAAACCCCGGACCGCAGTTGGCCGTTGTTCCCGGCACGCGGACTTTTACGGTGTTTGCCATAATATCGCCACCTTTGTTGCTATGAAATTTGCTCAGCTTCTACTCTGATTACACTACCAATCTTCCGTACAATCGACATGCCGAGTAAAGTATTAATGGCCAACCGGATATTTTCATCCGATACCCGGTAAGTAATGAGTACCAGTTCGGTGGCTCGCTCAACTTTGCGTTTTTGAATAACAGAATGCAGGCTGACCTGCTGGGCGCCAAAGGCACCGGCAATAGCCGCCAGTACACCAGGTTTATCCTCAACGAGGAGGCGTATATAATAGGGTGATTCTGTTTTGCTTACGCCGTAGATAGTTTTATGTTCAAAGCAGGTGCATAATATCCGGCTGCTGACATTGTGCCTGATGTCGCGGGCCACGTCGATGATATCGGCCGTGACTGCGCTCGCCGTTGGCAATTCGCCGGCTCCCCGCCCGTAAAACATAGCTTCACCGACAGCATCGCCTCTGACAAAAATAGCATTAAATACATCATTAACAGCTGCCAGCGGATGCGTTGTCGGCAGGAAAGCCGGATGAACCCGGACATTGATACCACGGTCGTCTTGCTTGGCGACAGCCAGGAGCTTGATAACGAAGCCAAGTTCACGCGCATATTCGATGTCTTCAATACCAATATTGGTAATGCCTTCAATATAGACGTCGTCGAGTGTAACGCGGGCACCAAAGCCAATGGATGCCAGAATGGCTATTTTGCGTGCCGCGTCAAACCCGCCCACATCGGCAGTAGGATCAGACTCAGCATAGCCTTTGGCCTGGGCTTCTGCTAATACATCGCCATAATCCATTTTTTCGGTGGTCATTTTGGTTAGCATGTAGTTGGTGGTGCCGTTGACAATTCCCATAATTTCAGAGATCTGGTTTGCAGCCAGGCATTGTTTAAGCGGCCGTATTATCGGTATTCCGCCTCCTACACTGGCTTCAAACAGAAAATCTACATGACTGGCTTCAGCGGCGGCAAACAATTCACGGCCAAATTTGGCCACTACATCTTTATTAGCGGTAACAACATGCTTACCGGCTTTAAGAGCTGCCAGCATATAGTCTTTAGCCGGCAATTCGCCACCCATAATTTCAACAACAATTTTTATGTCAGGATCGCTTAAAATTTCGTCAATATTTGTTACCATTTCCGCATCGGTAGCCGTGGCTCTTACTTTACCGGGGTTTCGTACCAGAATTTTTTTAATAACTACCGGTGTACCTACCTTATGCTCAATATTAAGAGCGTTGTTGGCCAGTATTTTAACAACACCGGTACCTACCGTCCCCATTCCCAGTAAAGCGATTTGGATTGCATCCATAAAATTTCCTCCTAAGCCTGACCTAGCACTTCCAGCCTTTTAACACCATCCACCATTCTTAATTTGTCAAGCATAGCTTCCAAATCGATTGCCAGATCGGCCGTCTCAATGGATATTGTCGCATTGGCGACTCCCTGCAATGGAATGCCCTGGTTAATCGTTAAAACACTGCCGCGCTCATTAGCCACAGTATTTAACACCCTTGATAAAACACCGGATTTGTGTTCAAGCAATAAGGCAATAGTGACAATCTTCTCTTTGCTGGCCTCATAAAACGGAAATACATAGTCCTTGTATTTATAGTAGGCGCTACGGCTTAATTCCATTTTTTCCACAGCTTCATTAATTGTCCTTGCTTCGCCTCGTTTTAACAACTCTTTTACTTTGATAGTTTTTTTTATGGCTTCGGGTAAAATCTCCTCCCGAACCAGATAAAAAACAGCTTTTTGACCTGTAACCATGTTTCCCCTCCTCGGTACTGCTGCTATGGATGGATATCTGTATATGGTAGACATTATATCATCAAATCAGCGGGGATTACAAGCAAAAATGCGAAAAAAATAGTCAGTCGTTTACAGACTGACCTTAAAATTCTGAAAAAAACTTAATTTTGTTAAAAAATGATACATATTAATCCGCCGCTACCTTCATTAACGATTTTTTGCAGTGTATCTTTTAATTTAATTTGTGCATTTTCCGGCATACTTGTTAATTTGTTTTGAATGCCTTCCCGTACCAGTTCATTTAACGATTTGCCAAATAAATTCGTACGCCAGATTTTTTCCGGCTCGCCTTCAAATTCACGCATCAGATATTGAATAAGTTCTTCGCTTTGCTTCTCGGTGCCGATTATCGGGGAAATTTCGGCTTGTACGTCAGTACGGATAATATGTAATGATGGGGCCGAAGCTTTAAGTTTTACACCAAAACGGTTGCCAGTGCGGATAATTTCAGGTTCCTCTAAAATCATCTCATCCAGTTGAGGCGGAACAATACCATAACCGGTCTGTTCGACATCTTCCAGTGCAGAGGAAATTTTATCATACTGACGCTTGGCTACCGATAAATCCCGCATAAGGCGCAACAAGTGATGCTCGCCCGTAATGGTAAAGCCGGTAAGCTCTTCCAGGACACTGTAAAACAGGTCAGCGCGGGCCGTCATCTCGATTACGGCGATTCCACTGCCTAAATCCATGTCGTGAAGAATTACATCGGCGACAAAGTCATAACCTGACAAATCGTCGATGGCCCGGTCAATATCACGGAGACGGTGGATGTATTGAACAACATCGCTGACAGCTCCTTCAAATTTCTGACGGAGCCAATGATCCTTATCAAGTTCTTCCACCCATTTCGGCAAAGTGATATTGACTTCTTTGACAGGGAATTCATAAAGTACTTCTTGCAAGATGCCGTAAATATCGTCATGAGATAATTGCGCGCAGTCTACCGGAATAACGGGAACATCGTAATTGCCTTCCAACTTGGCAACTAGTTCACGGGTATCCTTGGAATTAGGCTTGCCGGTATTTAAGATTACCAAAAATGGTTTTTGCAGCTCTTTGAGTTCATTAATAACCCGGTCTTCGGCCGGAATATACTTTTCCCTAGGCAGGTCAGTGACTGTTCCGTCAGTGGTAATCACCAAGCCAATGGTGGAATGCTCGGATATTACCTTACGGGTTCCTACTTCCGCGGCTTCCTGGAACGGAATTTCATTTTCGAACCAGGGTGTGAGCACCATCCGGGGGCCTTCTGCTTCTGCATAGCCTAAGGCGCCGTCTACGGTATAGCCAACACAATCCACAACCCGCACTCTGACATTGACATTTTCTTTTACATTGATTTCGACTGCCTCGTTAGGAATGAATTTTGGTTCTGTTGTCATGATGGTTTTACCGCCGGCACTTTGCGGCAGCTCGTCCTTAGCACGTTCCTTGTCATAAGGATCGGTGATATTGGGCAGTACCATGGTTTCCATGAAACGCTTAATAAAAGTCGATTTACCAGTGCGGACCGGGCCGACTACACCAATATAAATATCTCCACCGGTGCGTTCGGCGATATCTCTAAACAGGTCGAATTTTTCCATCTGGCGTCTCCCTCCCTGATTACGATAATTATCATTATAAATATATGACAGGCCGTTCCAAATATTACAAAATATAAAAAAGTATGGTAACTAAAAAGTAACTACACCTTACTTTATTAGCCACCATACTTTTTTATGCCAAGTTTATTTAGTTCCAATGCAAATTATTGCCAACTACTTCTTCCACTTCATGGGTTCGACTACGGGTCATAAGTTCGAGAACGGCATCGCGCGGGGATTTGCGCTCATATAGTACCTGAAAAATCTGTTCGGTTATCGGCATAGCCACCTGGTGCTTGCGTGCCAGCTGGTATGCGGCTTTGGTGGCTTTGATACCCTCCACCACCATGGCCGTTTCGGACTGTATTTCGCTTACGGTCTTGCCGGCGGCCAGTTGCAGACCGGCCCGGCGGTTGCGGCTGTGCACACTGGTGCAGGTTGCAATAAGATCGCCAATGCCGGCAAGTCCGGAAAACGTCAGTGGTGCAGCTCCCATAGCCATGCCCAGACGTGTAATTTCAGCCAAACCGCGCGTCATTAACGCCGACTTTGCATTGTCGCCAAAGCTCAGTCCCTCGGCAATCCCCGCCCCAAGTGCAATAATGTTTTTTAATGCTCCTGCCAGTTCCACGCCGATAATATCGGGGTTTGTATAAACACGGAAAAAAGGCAGCATAAATGCAGCCTGTACAGTTTCGGCTACAAGGCGCGACCGGGCTGCGGCCACCGTGGCTGTCGGGTGACTTAAAGCTACTTCTTCGGCATGATTGGGTCCTGACAACACGGCTACCCGATCGGCTATAAGCGGTATTTCTTCGCTAATGATTTCCGACATACGTTTTACCGTTGTTACCTCAAGACCTTTGGCAGCACTAACCACAATGGTATTTACTCCGATCAGGGGCGCTAATTCTCTGGCCATTTGCCGTATTGCATGAGAGGGTGTGACCAGGACAATCAGCCGGGAACCGATTGTAGCCTTAAGCAGAGAATTAGTAACAGTGACGGTAGATGGTAAAATATAGCCTGGCAAATAGCCGGAATTCTCCCGGCTATTTGCTATATGCTCGGCAAGTTCAGGCGAACGCACCCACAGGGTAACTGACGGATGCTTTTGCCCGAGGATTCCGGCCAGGGCTGTACCCCAGCTGCCGGCACCAATGACTGCAATTGACATTTGTAGGGGTCACTTCTCCTTTGCCGGGTTGGTATCTTTGGCACTGCCGGCTTTGATTTTTGTTTCCTCGCCTTTTAACAACCGCTCTATATTGGGGCGGTGCCTAATAATTACAAATAAAGCGGCCAGTATGCCAAAATAAAAAAACTCCTGCTCAACTTTAAGGAACCACATACTGACAGGTACTAGTGCGGCAGCAATGATAGACGCCAGGGAAACATAACGGGTTATTCCCACAATGACTGCCCATACTGTAAAGACAACGGCTGTAACCAGCGGTGTAATCATGGCTATCACGCCAAGGCCGGTAGCTACACCCCGCCCGCCTTTAAACTTCAAAAAGACTGACCAGTTGTGCCCGGCGATGGCGCCAATGCCGCCAGCCAGTTCGGCCATTGCTGTTGCGCCCAGGTAATGGCCCAGTAAAACCCCGGCAACGCCTTTTAATGCATCGGTCAGAAACACCCAAAAGGCGGGCCAGGGGCCTAAAATCCGGTAGGCATTGGTCGCCCCGATGTTTTTGCTGCCAGACTGTCGTAAATCAATATTATAGATATTCTTACCGATAATCAGCCCATTGGGAATTGAGCCAATAAGGTAGCTGGCGATAATAACCAGCACATATTCCATTCTCCCACTCCCTCAATCATTTACTCATCTTTTTCTTTGCGGCCGCGGACTACGAGCTTGAGAGGCGTTCCTTCAAAACCAAAGGCCTCTCTCAACTTATTTTCCAAAAACCGCAAATAAGAGAAATGCATAATTTCGGGGTCATTAACAAACAAAATAAAAGTTGGCGGCTTTACATCCGGCTGGGTAGCAAAATAAATCTTAAGCCGGCGGCCGCGCTCGGATGGCGGCGGGTTGATGGCGGTAGCATCTTCAATAACCTGGTTAAGTACGCTTGTGGCCACCCGCATGGTATGCTGGTCGGCAACGTATTTAACCAGCTCGGTTACCCGCTGTACCCGTTGTTTGGTAAGAGCAGAAGTAAACAGTACCGGGGAATATTGCATAAAGCCTAATTCTTCGCGAATAGTCTCAGTAAATCGCAAAGAGGTCTTTCCGTCTTTTTCAAGCAGGTCCCATTTGTTTACAACGATAATACTGGCTTTACCCGCTTCGTGTGCGTAACCGGCAATCTTTTTATCCTGTTCGGTTACACCTTCCTCAGCATTAATCACCATGAGGACGACGTCGCAGCGGTCAACTGCCCGCAGTGAACGAATAACGCTGTAGCGTTCCACCGGCATGTCAATTTTAGCTTTGCGCCGCATGCCGGCCGTATCAATTAATACATAAGACTGACCGTCTTTTGTGAAGTGGGTGTCAATGGCATCACGGGTGGTGCCCGGAATGTCACTGACAATAACCCGGTCTTCGCCGATAATGGCGTTTACCAATGAGGATTTGCCAACATTAGGACGGCCAATAACAGCTACCTTAATTTGATCATTGTCTGCTGGTTCGATATGCTCTGCCGGCATATTTTCAATGAGTCTGTCAAGCATGTCGCCGATATTGAGCGCATTAGTGGCAGAAATGGCAATGGGATCCCCCAGCCCCAGATTGTAAAACTCGTAAATATCGGCTTCATTTTTCATGTTGTCTACTTTATTAACCACAAGCAGTACAGATTTCCTGGTATTACGTAAAATTACGGCTACTTCACTGTCGGCCGAGGTAGGGCCGGTTTTGCCATCGACGATGAACATGATGACATCGGCTTCTTCAATAGCCAGTTTGGCTTGATTGCGCATGGCGGTTAAAATTTTGTCATTGGTTTCAAATTCAATACCGCCGGTATCGATCATTGTAAAGCTGCGCCCCAGCCATTCTGCGTCCATATAGATGCGGTCCCGGGTGACACCAGGCATATCTTCCACAATAGATAACCGGTTTTTTCCTATATAGTTAAATAGAGTTGATTTGCCGACATTGGGTCGGCCAACGATTGCAACAATTGGTTTACTCATTTAATACCACCTTGTATCATACTAAACTTATTTTCTTGGACAGCCGGTAAAATATCCGGCAAGGACAGTCAGTCCCGGACTAGCAGTAGTGTTTCCTGGGTCATTGTCTGTATATACCTTGCTTAAACCACTATTGTTAGCATGGGGACCGGCCCTTACTTTTTACCGCCAGGCGGCAAGCAGATGTTTTAAATCCTGAGCAAAATAGGCGCTGCGTACAGGTACGCCCAGTGCAGCTGCAATGGAATCAGGCATTGTATTGTCCAAAAAAACATGCTCACCTTTTCTTAAAGCTACCCCGGGAACAATAACACCGGTACGGGGACCGGAAAGTGTTTGCAGCGCGGTTAAAATGTCATTGCCGGTCAATAATCCGGTCACAGTTACATCGCTGCCAAAAAACTTGTTTTCGACAGCTACCACTCTAACAGTAAGATTGGGAACAGAGAATCCGGTCAAAAGAGGTTCCAGGATTTTTTTTGCAGAGGTGCCGCAAACCACGTCAATGAAGTGCGGTTCCAAATAGCCGGCGTCCGGGATTCTTTCTTCCTCCCACTCGGCGAGAAAGCTGCGGACAATACCAACTCCATTCTCAAGTTGCGGAAAGCCGTCATAGGCTTCATAATCCGGAATCTCTTCCCCGGCCGCTAAATAGAATTCATCAGCCAGATAAACAAATGATTCGCCGGTTTCCTGCCGGCATTTTTCTTGCCATTGCCGGACAAGGCGAATTACTTCCCGGCTTCCGTTCTGCGTGAATCCGGTCAAGGGATGGCAGTCATCCCGATAGCGGGTTAATCCTACCGGAACGATGGCTAAAGATAAAACTGAAGGATGCAGGGCATATAAATCGCGAATTGTCCGCTCAAGTTCCCTGCCGTCATTAAACCCTGGGCACAGAACAACTTGCGTGTGAAGGTCAATTCCCTTTTCCACCAGTTCGGTTAATTGTCCCATTATTTTTCCTGCCCGTTTACCGCCAAGCATCTTTTCCCGTAATGTACCGTTAGTGGTATGTACTGAGACATAAAGCGGCGATAAATGCAGTTTGGCAATCCGTTCAAGGTCGCGTGGTCCTATATTGGTTAATGTAACAAAATTACCGTACAAAAAGGATAAGCGATAGTCATCATCTTTGATATACAGACTGTCGCGCATACCGGGCGGCATTTGATCCACAAAACAAAATACACATTTGTTAGCGCATTGGCGAACATTGTCAAAAACAGCGCTTTCAAATTCCAGCCCTAACTCTTCATCATAGTCTTTTTCAAATGAAATTATTTCTCTTTCACCGGAGACGTGTTCTATCAGTAATTCAATTTCTTCTTCAGCCAGAGCAAAGCTGAGATCAATTATATCCTGAACCGATTCCCCATTAACTGCGAGCAGGCGGTCTCCGGGGACAAGGCCAATTTCTAAGCCAATACTATCCGGTTTTACGTTCGATATAATACCTTTATATGTCAAAGTATTCCCCCCTTCCTTTAATATTCCGTCAGTAGCTATAATTTCCTGCAAAGACGATAACTAAACGGCAATTTTATCTGGAAAACAAGTGTTTATTGTATAAATTGATCTGTTTTTTACAAGAAATAGTAAGAGGCAGGCATGCGCCCACCTCTCGCTATTTCTTATCCTCATCTTTATTTACTGGCGTCGTTTTTGTATCGGCATTACCGCGTTTACGGTTTTTCGGACCTAAAAAGTTAGCAAATTCGGTGGAGGTAAAATTCTTAAGCTTACTACCTGCTTCTTTCAGGCTGCCGGTGCTCAGAAATAAAAAGGCTGCTGCTCCCGCAATAACCAAACCAACAATCCAGCCCATCGATTTGGTTGCGCCGGACAGTCCGCCGGCCGCAGAACCCAGGCCTGTATTACCGGCAGCGTTGCTGGCGCCGGCGGCGTTGGGACCTGTGGGAGCACTGGATTTCCCGAGCACTGCCGGGATAACATCCGAGAATAAGGCTATACCCTTTTCCGCCGAGGCCCTGTCATTGGTATGTGCGCCTACCTCGAGCAGCATGGAACGGGGATGGATATCCTGGTTATAGTCGCCGCCCTTGGCAAAAAATATTCCCTTGACAAGTCCGGGATGTTGCTTGTCGGCGGCAGATTTGATTTGCAGGGCATAATCCTCAATCTGTTTGCCAGTGGGGCCGTATTTTCCCACTACCAGCTGCACTTTGCTGATATCCTGGCCATCAACCGTGGCTGCATACACTTGCGGCGGTACAGCATCACGGTGGATATCAAAGATAGCGTCGGGCTGCTCACCCTTTACTAAATCCATTGCTGTACGGCGTGAACGCTCATAGGCCATATCATCATGCGGATCATGCTTGGCTTGGGAGTGAATGACCGATACTCCTTTTTTCTCCAAAGCGGAGGTAAAGGCGTCGCCTACTTTGTAAATGCCACCTGCTCCTAAAATGCTTTCTTGACCATCTGTGGGAACATAGGATTCGTCAGAGTGGGTATGATAAATGGCTACTTTGCCGCCGCCTTCCGCTTTGACAACTGCCGGTTGGAGAAATGCTTTTAACCGTTCCAGTATGCCTTTGTTCTCGCTATCATACAAAGATAAATCTACTTCGCCGATTAGTTTTGCGTAGGCCGTGTCTCCTTCCACACGGGTGACTTCATAACGGCGGTTGGTCTCGGTCAAAACCTGATCTCCGGGCTGCACCCGCCAGCCGGTCATATATACGGTGTTGCCGCTTTCGTCAACTATTGTAGCGTAGCTGCCGTCATTACGCTCATGGGCGTAACATATTATGCTGTTTGCAATTACTAACAAAGCCAGGATGAGGATTGTAGCAAATCTATTCCTCACTGTTTCCACCCCCGTTCTTCGAGGTTTTGTCAGTCGCTTGCGGTGATTGCTGTGCTTGATGATTATCAGTGGTTTGCCTTTTATTAGGGTGTAATTCTTTGCTAAATTCGTACAGCCCTTCGGGACGATTGGGCCCTAGTACTGGACCACCTTGCATTTTTTCTCTGGTTTCACCTACCAGCTCGGCAATCATAACGGCTACCAGACCGGCAATTATAGTAACATCAAATGCACCAGCCCCGCCAATGGCCGTTGTACCGGGAATTCCCAGGCCGGTGAGTGTTACCATATGTATAATATCACTCAGGATAATCCCCAGGACTCCGCCAACAAAGGCGCTGCGCCGTGAACGCCCGGCAATATAGGCGATCAGGCCTGCCGCTATGCCGTAAATCAGCTTAGGGTCCAAAAACATATTTTCCGGTTCATAGGGTAAATAGCGGGACCCCAAAGATACAGCTCCCGCCACTAAAATGGCGGCCAATACAGCCCGCACTCTTTCGGCGGTTTCATCTGCCTTGACTATTAGATAAACGCTTAATAAAGCAGGCAGTAAAGCTCCGCCGACATTGATAGAAACCTCTGTGGGGGTGCGCATAATCGGTATGTCAATAAAGCTGCCGACTACAATTGCGCCGATAAAGAGTAACGCCTGTTTATCAGTCATGCGCATACGATCAAGAACTCGCTGGGCCAGACCAAAATAAACCAGCACGCTGACAACTAAAAGTAGAATCATTCCGAGCGGCATGTTCATCATGTTGTTTCACCTCATACTGTTTGTGTTTGTTGTGTAACATTCATAGTTTGCTCTGATGCCGCCGGAATAATACAAAAAGCATGGTCAAATGACCATGCTTTCCCTATTTTTTCGTTTTGCATAGCGTTCGGTATCGATTCCTCTTGCCTGAAGCCACTCCCGGCTAAAACCGGTAATTACAATCGGGCTTGAACGCAAGTCAAAAATAGTGCGTGCGCCCAGCAAGAGCATAAACCGCTTGAGGTCTGTTACAAAATCCTCATACCATTGAACAGCTGCTGTGAGGCCGTTACGCTGCAGGTTTTTGAGTATCGGTCCGGCAATTCCTGTTGCCATGCCGCCGAGGGCCAGTGATTTAACAACATCCAGCGGTGTCCGTACCCCGCCGGAAATGACTACATCCAGATTCGGACCGGCCATTGACAACACTTCGACAGCGGATATTGCTGTCGGGATACCCCAGCCGGCCATGTCGGCATCCAGGTTAAATAGGCTGCGGGCCGCTTCTATTGCCAGAAAATTAGTACCGCCTGTACCGCCGACATCAATGGCTTTGACGCCAATGCCCGCTAAGGCTTTTGCCTGTTCAAACGCAATGCCGCAGCCCACTTCCTTGACAATAACCGGAACGTCTACTTTTGAAACAATGGCTGCCACTTTTGTCAGGTAACCGCTAAAATCACGATCCCCCTCATTCATGATGATTTCCTGTCCGGCGTTCAGATGAATCTGGATGGCCTGAGCACCGATCATTTCAACGGCATAGCTTGCGGCGTCCGGTGTGGCGTGAGCGCCTAAATTCGCAAATATAACTCCGTCAGGATTAATCTGACGGACAATTTTATAAGAGGCCATAGCTGCTGGGTTTTCTACAGCAGCATATTGGGAGCCTACCGCCATGGCTGCTCCGGTCTGGCGGGCAAGTTCGGCAAGGTCGCGGTTGACATGGATAACATCGTCGGCTCCGCCTGTTATTGCATTAATAATTACAGGCTGCGGTAATGCAATACCGGCGACTCGGGTACTAATACTAATGTCTTCCCAGGCTAAGTCAGGCAGGCAGTTGTGTACCAGGTGAAAATCCGCAAATCCGGCAGCCGCCGGGCCATCTTCCAGAAGCAGGGAATATTTCAAATGTTCCAGTTTGCGTGACTGCCGCTCCATGCTTGCTCCTAATCCTCCCGTTTAAACAAATGGCCAAATTTATCACCAAGAGTAACACCTGAGGACGGGGCCTGGCTTTCCAGATAGTCACAGTATTCGGCCCGTTCCTTATCCTGCTCGGCTTGCGCTATACTCAGGCTAAGCCGCTTGTTTTCCTTATCAATGCTAATGATCTTGACGGACACTTGCTGGCCGGGGCTTACAACTTCTTCGGCGTTTACCACGCGGCGATCGGCAACTTCGGAAATATGCACCAGGCCTTCAATACCCTGAGGCAATTCTACAAAAACGCCAAATTTGGCAATTTTAGTTACCTTACCGGCTATCACTGAACCAACCGCCAGTGTATCGGCTGCGGTAAACCAGGGATCCTGCTCAATATCTTTAAGACTAAGTGACAGTCTTTTTGCCTCAGGGTCGATTTTAAGAACAACTACTTTAACCTCGTCGCCAACATTGACCACTTCCTGGGGCGTTTTAACCCGTTGCCAGGATAAATCGGATATATGTACAAGTCCATCAATCCCACCGATATCAACAAAGGCGCCGAAATTAGCCAAACGGCTGACCTTGCCGGATAACACCTGCCCCACAGACAGTTTGGCAAATAATTCTTTTTCTTTGGCATCTTTTTCAGCTTGGAGGAGTTGCCGGCGTGAAAGTACGGCTTTTTGCTTTTCTCTGTCGATTTCAATGGGAATGGTTTGGACTGTTTGACCAACAAAAGTTTCCAAGTTCTCTACAAATCTGGTGTCGAGCTGCGAGGCCGGAATAAAGCCGCGTATACCGAATACTGCCGCAACCGTACCGCCTTTGACGACTTCTGTAATTTTAGCTGCGACAGGCTCTTTGGCAGTCATCGCTTGTTCGAGCTTATCCCAGGCAGTAATCCTGTCAGCCTGGACTTTCGATAATTTAACCTGTCCGTCGGCGCTGTCGGCATCAATGACAAACACGTCAATTTGTTGTCCCTCACTTACAGCCTCAGCAGCCGACTGTGGAACAGGGAAAGCTAGCTCTAACAACGGTATAACTCCTTCCGCCTTATAGCCAATATCAACAAATACCTCATCCTGGCGAACACCGACAACAGTACCCTTTACAATATTGCCTGTTTTTACATTCACTACTTCACCTATACTCATTTCTTCCATCTTTTTGTATACCTCCTCAATAATCCAGTCGGGTGTTGAAGCACCAGCCGTAATACCAACGCTGTGGACAGAACTTATCCATTCCGGTTTCAGCTCAATAGCAGATTCAATGTGATAGGCTTTACAGCCTGCCTCATGGCAGACGCTAGCCAAACGGGCGGTATTGGCGCTGTTTTTACCGCCGACTACAAGCATGACATCCACTTTTTTTGCCAGCTCCACTGCTGCTTTCTGCCTAAGATCTGTCGCAGTGCAGATGGTTCGCTCAACTTGTAGTTCATCACATTTGGTTTGTAGGATGGCAATAATTGCGTTAAAATCGTCAGCGGCAAAGGTGGTCTGGGCTACTACGCCCAGGCGGGGGAAGTATGGGATTTCCCGGGCTTCCTCCGGCGTTTCGACCACCTGAGCTGTGCTATCTGACCAGGCGAAAATACTCTTCACTTCAGGGTGACGCCGCTCGCCGATAATGACTACCTGATAGCCTGCCTGCAGCAAAGAATAGGCTGCCTGCTGGGCCTTTTTGACATGCGGGCAGGTTGCATCAACGATTTCCAGTTGTTTAGCTTTAGCTTGGTGATACACTTCGGGTCCCACACCATGGGAGCGGATTATTACTTGCCCTGCCGGAATATCTTCCAGGGTATCAGCTTCACGTATGCCTTGCTCTTTGAGGCGATTGACCATTTGCGGGTTATGAATGATCGGCCCGAGGGTAGCTGCTGGCTGCTGGGTTTCAGCGGCGGCTAAAGCCATATCTACTGCCCGCTTTACCCCATAACAAAAACCCCGGTGCTCGGCCAGATATATTTTCATGAAAGCCTCCTGCTTGGTAGTGTTTGGATTATTCGCCTTATTTATTATAAACCCTTTGGTCAGGTGTTTCAAATAAAAAGACACGAAAACCGCCACTACCCGGTTATCCCTCCGGCAGTGGCGGTTCTTTTAGGCTGTTATATTAAATCAATACAGGCAGCTAGCTGGGAATGTTTGGCTTGGTAGTATTAACCGGGCACGACTGGAATGAAATTTCGGTGTTCATACCAACCGGCTTGTCATTTTTTAAGAGCTGTAACCACAGTCTCACCGAGTCAAGCAAGGTAATCACTACCAGGACGATCAGGATAATACTGACGGTACCGTTAGTGTTGCCTAGTGCATCACCACGCTTAAAGAACATTTGTACATTCATTACCCCGGCGGTAATTACGGTGACAGACAGGAAGATGAGCGGGGCAAAGGTGACCCAGGCATATGATTTTTTCGGAGCAATTTTTAAGATAATGGTTGTGCCCAAAGCGAGTGCAACTACCGACAGAAGCTGATTGGCAACGCCGAACAGCGGCCAAATGCTGGCTACGTCACCGCTATAGAGCAGGTATCCCCAGCAATAGGTAACAATAGCACTGGTGAAAAGCGTGCCAGGCCACCAGTTAGTCTGTTTAAGCGGGGCATACAGGTAAGTGCCCAGTATATCCTGCAGGATATAGCGGGCTACGCGGGTACCGGCATCAATCGTGGTTAGAATAAATAGGGCTTCGAACATAATGGCGAATTGATACCAGTAACTCATGAGGTGCTTCATGCCGCCAATCGTGGAAAAAATATGCGCCATACCAACGGCGAGTGATACGGCGCCGCCCGGACGGTGGGCAACATCCATTTGGACTAACCGTGACAACTCTTGTATTTCCACTGTGGGAATGCCTAGTTTAGCAAATACGGCTGCCGGACTGTTGATGGCAAAATAGTCGCCAGGCATTAACACAACTGCTGAGATTAGGGCCATTACTGCAACAAAACCTTCGGTCAGCATGCCACCATAAGCAATAAGCCGGGCTTGTGATTCAAGCTCGATCATTTTTGGCGTTGTACCGGAACTGATCAGGGAATGGAACCCTGAGATAGCGCCACACGCTATGGTAATAAATACATACGGCCACCAGGGACCAGGGATGATGGGGCCGCCCCCGTCCATAAACCGGGTAGTCATCGGCATATTAACAGCAGGCTGGACGATAAGAATGCCAAGCGCCAGCGCCAGTACGGTGCCTATTTTCATATAGGAACTTAGATAATCGCGCGGCGCTAAGAGCAGCCAAACAGGCAGAACGGCGGCGAAGAATCCGTATAGCGGTAAAGCTACCGATAACTGCTGTTTGGTAAGATCAAAAATACTTGCCAAACCGGCCCAAGGTTGCCCAGGACTTAGCCAGTGACCGGTAAAGACGGCACCCAGTACAAGGAGAAAACCAGCAATGGAACCGGACCGGATTGACCCAGGGGCAATTTTAAACATGTACAGACCAACCGCGATGGCAATCGGTATAGTCATAAACAAAGTGTACACACCCCAGGGATTTTTAAACAGGGCGTTTACAACTACTATAGCCAGACCAGCAAGGGCAACAATAATAATAAATAGTACGGCTAGTGAGGTGGTAACGCCTGTCAACGGGCCAACTTCACGGCGGGCGATAACGGCCAGTGATTGGCCATTGTGACGTACTGAAGCAAAGAGGATAATAAAATCATGAACGGCCCCGGCAAAGACGGAACCCAGCAGGATCCACATAAATCCAGGCCCCCAACCGTATTGGGCGGCTAAAACCGGGCCTACCAGCGGACCGGCGCCGGCAATGGCGGCAAAATGGTGACCGAAAAGCACCCATTTATTAGTTGGTACAAATTCACGGCCATCGTTACAACGATAGGCCGGGGTTACATTTGCATCGTTTAACGCCAGGACTTTGGCAGAAATAAAAGCCGAATAATACCGGTAAGCCAATACATAAACACAAATGGATATTACCAACAGGCTGACTGAATTCATTCAAAAACCCTCCTCCTTTCATATTGAAACAAATAACACTTTATTGGGTGTTTGGCAACGGAGTTTTATATCCTCTCCTCTCTTGTTAGAATTTACTATATATTCTAAATAGTACAGTATACAGTATCAACAAGCAATAAGTATGTTGTGAAATGACAAAAAACCAGGATGAATTACATTATCATCCTGGCCAGTTACATGAATATATTACAAGATTACATATTTTTATAGACCGAACAGTTTTTTCAGTTTAGGGACCTGTTGCCGGCTAACCGGAATCTCTTCGGGAAATCCATCTAATAAAAGATTGTAGGTACCGTTAAACCAGGGAATTATCTCCCGGATTTTTTCAATGTTGACTAAATAAGCGCGATGTGTGCGAAAAAACAAACGTTCATCTAAACGGGACTGCAAATCCTGGAGCGGCATATTGGTATAATAGCATTTATCTGCCGTGCGGATGGACAGCTGCCCTTCTGTGCAATAGGCAGCCACGATGTCCTTTGTATCAATTACCGAAGCTTTGCCATTGTGCTCAATAGCCAGCTTATGCAAGCTGTAAGCTGGCTGGCCTGTCTCGCGCTTCCGGGCGTCGGTCGGTACGGAATCGCTAAGCAGGAGCCGCACTTTCTCGATACATTTGCCGACTCTCTTGGCAGAGAAGGGCTTAAGCAAATAATCGACAGCATTAAGTTCAAAGGCTTTGACGGCAAACTCTTCGTGCGCTGTGGCAAACACCAGCAATGGCAAAACAGGACCGATATTCATTTTCTCAGCAGTCTGAATACCGTTTATTCCCGCCATCTCGATATCCATAAAGATTAAATGCGGCCTAAGTGATGCGAATGCTTTTATTGCTGCTTCGCCACTGGAAAATTCGCCAATAATCTCAATATCCTGCAGTTGTTCCAGCAGGTATCTAAGTTCGCTGCGGGACGGCTCCTCGTCATCGACAATCATCACCCGAAGGATGCGTGCTTGATCAGCCATTAACCACAACCTCCATGTCAATGGGAATACGAAGCAATATTGTCGTACCCTCGCCTTCTACACTATTTATGGTGAGCGCGTGTTTAGAACCATATATAGCCTTCAAACGTTCATTCACATTGGTTAAGCCGATACCGGCCCCTTTGCCGAAACCGTGTTCGAGAACCTGCTGCTGGATTGCAGGCGGTATGCCCTGGCCATTATCCGAAATGGCTATCTGAACCTGGTTTTTTATTGTTTTGGCAAAAATCTGAATTGTACCCCCGGCTGCTTTAGCCAACAGGCCGTGTTTAACGGCGTTTTCTACCAGCGGCTGCAGCGTAAAGGCAGGGATCAATATATCAAGTGTATTGACATCAATATTCTCTTCGATGGTAAGCCGCTGGCCGAAACGGGCCTGTTCCAGTGTTAAGTAGGAATCCACATGTTCAAGCTCTTCCTTCAAGGTCACGAAATCTCTGGTAGAGTTTAAGTTGCGGCGGAAAAAATCGCTCAACTCAATAAGAAGATTACGGGCTTTTTCCGGATTAGTACGGCAAAAGGAGACAATAGTATTTAGGGCATTAAAAAGAAAATGCGGGTTGATTTGCGCCCGGAGTGCTTTAAGTTCGGCTTTGGCTGTTAATTCGGCCTTATGCTGAAGGGCTGACAGCTCCAGTTGCGTGCCGAATACCTGCCCCAGGCCCTGAGCAAATTCAATATCAAGCGCGGTCAATGCCTCTTCCCGTGCGTAATAAATTTTTAACGTTCCTACCAGCTCTTCCTGACAATATAGCGGCACAACAATGGCCGACTTTAGCGGACAGGTTGGCAGCGTACAGCCAATTTCCTGCTGAGTTTGTGCTACAGTAACCTGACCGTGCTGCAGACAGGCTTTTGTTAATTTGGTGAATACCTGCATCCCGGCAGCATGATGATCCTGCCCAAGCCCAATATGAGTCAGCACCCGTTCGCGATCGGTTACGGCCACGGCGGCGGCGGAAGTCATATTTAATATATTGACTGCCACTTTTTCTGCCGATATAGGATTGAGCCCCTGCCGGAAATGCGGTAAGGTAGCATTGGCTATTTTCAGTGCTTTATGGGTTTGCAACGCGGCAATCTTTGTCTGATGCTCTTTGGCGTTATGAATTATTATCATAAAGATGGCTATACCGATTGCATTGGCCAAAGACATGGGGATTGCCACCCGGGAGACCAGCGACCAGGCTGCTTCATAAGGTTTGGCAAAAGCCAGGATAAAACCCATGCTCAGCATGATAACGCTGACGCCGGTAATGATGCCTGTAATCCATTCCGGTGCCTTAGGTTTGGAACGTATGTGAATATAGCCGGCCAATGCGCCGCCGATCATGGTTGCCACACCGCATTGGGCTGCGGTAAAACCGCCGAGATAGATACGGTGTAGTCCGCTGATCAGCCCGGTGACTGTACCCACAAGCGGACCTGCCAGCAGACCGGCGACAATGGAGCCGGTATCCCGTACATTGGCCAGGGCACCTTCGATGGGAATTCCAAAGTAGGTGCCGGCAATCGAAATCAAGGAAAAAATAAATATCAGCGCCAATTTCTCGCGGGCTGTGGTAGTTTCTTTAAAGATCAGGCGGAAAGCCCGGGTATGTGATAATACATAGGCGATAACGGCAATAATGGCAATGCGTTGCACGAGAATGATTGATAAGTTTCCAGCCAGAAGTTCAATAGTACTACATTCCATTGAAACTCTATCCCTGCCTATCAGCCGGATGATTTGCCTCGGACAGCAGCCGGCCTATTTCAGTCATCACCCTTATACTTAATCCCTCCAGAGACTCTTTGGCTGAATCATCCCGGCTAAAATGAAGCGGTTTGCCGAAAATAACCTGAAAACGAGGCAGCCAGTGCCCTTTCTTAAACACCAGGTTGGTGCCGATAATAGCGGCAGGAACAACCGGTACCCCGGCTTTGCGCGCCAATAAGGCCAGGCCGGGTTCCGGCGCACCAAGTTTACCGTCTTTACTGCGCGTCCCTTCCGGAAATATACCGAGAACCGAGCCGTTTTCCAGGAGCGTTAAAGCAGTCCGGATGGCAGTCCGGTCTGCCGAGCCTCTCTTTACCGGAAAGGCTCCCAGCTTGGTAATAATCCAGCTAAATAATGGATGAGCGAAAAGTTCTTCTTTAGCCATATAATGAATTCGCCGCGGAATGGCTGCGCCAACAAGCGGCGGGTCCCACAGGCTTATATGATTGGCTGCAATAATAACACCGCCGGCCGGAATGTTCTCAACTCCCGACACCTTCCAGCGAAACACAAGCGAGAATATTACACTGAGGACCATGCGTAACAAGCTATACACAGGCAAGTTTCCCCTTGGCCAAAGCTAGTATCTTTTCCACCGTATCCGCAATAGATAACTGGGTGGTATCAAGATGAACCGCATCACTGGCGGCGACTAAAGGCGCAATTTCCCGCTCGCAGTCGGCTTTGTCGCGGCTGGCAATTTCTGCTTCCAGTTCGGCCAGATCAACGGCATGCCCCTGGTCAGTCAGTTCCTGCCAACGCCTTCTGGCCCGCTCTTTAATTGAAGCTGTCAAAAAAATTTTAATATCAGCATTCGGTAATACGTGGGTGCCAATATCACGGCCATCCATTACAACCCCGCCCTGGCCGGCCATGTTGCGCTGAAGTGTTAACATAACCTGTCTGAGTTCAGGAACTTGAGCTACTTTGGCCACCAGGCGGCTTACTTCCGGCGTCCGGATGGCTTCGGTAATATCTTGGTCATCGACCTTTACCCTGGTTTTTCCGTCCACATAGGTCAACTTTATGTCAAGTTTGTTTGCCAGACCGGCAATGTCTTTGGCTGTGGTTTCCTTGCCCTGCTGCAGAGCCTGCCAGGCAACCGCCCGGTACATAGCGCCGGTATCGATATAAGTATATTTTAGTTCTTGGGCAGCGAGTTTGGCAACAGTGCTTTTACCTGCGCCAGCTGGTCCGTCAATGGCAATTGTGAGTCGTTTCATACCAGGTCCTCCCCTTAGTCCTGTCTTAAGCCTGCCAAAACATTAAAAAAGTCAGGATAAGAAATTTTAACACAGTCTGATTCTTGAATTTCAACACCTTGTGCAGCTATACCGGCTACCGCCACAGCCATAGCCATACGGTGGTCATGGTGAGAATAACAGGCGGCGTGATTAAGTTTCTGCGGTCCAAGAATACTGAGCCCGTCGGCGGTCTCAGTAATGTTTGCTCCCATTTTTCCCAATTCCAGGGCAATGGCTTTTAACCGGTCGGTTTCTTTTACTCTAAGTTCTTCTGCTCCTTTGACAACGGTCTGGCCTTCGGCGAATAAAGCGGCTACCGCCAGTACCGGAATTTCGTCGATCAGCCGGGGAATCATTTCGACTTCGATGGTGACTCCTCTCAGGCTTGCTGACCGCACTACAATATCTGCTACCGGTTCCTGGCCGCTCCACCGTTCATTGGTAACAGTAATGTCGGCTCCCATTTGGATAAGTATATCAAGAATACCGGTCCGGGTCGGATTAATGCCGACATTAACCAATACCAGCCGGCTGTTTGGCACAATCGAGGCGGCTACCAGCCAGAATGCGGCCGAGCTTATATCGCCGGGGACATTAATTTGTTCGGGTGCGGCAAGGCGCTTTACAGGCTCAAGCCGAATGGCGCTGCCAGCCCGTTGGACAGGTATGCCGAAAGTCTCAAACATCCGCTCGGTATGGTCGCGCGAAGGCACAGGCTCCGTAATTTCAGTAGCGGTTTTGGCAAATAAGGCTGCCAACAGGATAGCTGATTTTACCTGGGCGCTGGCAACAGGCATAGCATACTCTATGCCTTGAATTTGTTCGGCGGCGTTGATAGCTAGCGGCGCATAACGGGATTGTTCGCGGCCTAGTATCCTTACACCCATTTTGGCGAGTGGCGTTACTACCCGGCCCATGGGCCGTTTTCTGAGGGATGCATCCCCGGTCATAACGCTGAAGAACGGCTGAACTCCCAAGAGACCTGTTAACAGCCGTAAAGTCGTACCTGAATTACCGGCGTCAAGCACATCTTGCGGCTCCCTCAGACCATAAAGACCGTTGCCCTTTACTGTGAGCACTCCTTTGTCATCTTGCTCGACAGATACGCCCAAGGCCCGCATACAGCCAATTGTTGACCAGCAGTCGGCTGCATGGAGAAAGTTGGTTATTGTTATCGGTGTATCGGCTAGACCGCCCAACATGATGCTGCGGTGTGATATTGACTTGTCACCGGGAATATGGACAGTTCCAACTAAACCGGCGGTTTTTTTGACCTTCATAATTTCTCCCATAGTACTCCCTCTCATTGTTTATTTGCTATTTATTCAATGACCGGCCGAGTGCGGCGGTAAGCAGTTCCAGTTCGGTCATCAGCTGGGTGAAATTTGCCGGTGTCAAGGACTGCGGTCCGTCAGACAGGGCTTCTTCAGGGCAGGGATGCACCTCTATCAGGAGACCGTCAGCGCCAGCGGCCAATGCGGCCTTTGCCATCGGATTAACCCACCGCCAACTACCTGTCCCATGACTGGGATCCACAATTACAGGCAAATGGCTTACATGTTTGATGACTGGGACTGCACTTAAATCAAGTGTATTACGGGTATAAGACTCATAGGTGCGGATTCCGCGTTCACATAAGACCACCTGATTGTTGCCGCCTGCTAAGATGTATTCCGCCGCCATCAGCCATTCTTCGATGGTAGCCGACAAACCGCGTTTGAGTAAAATAGGCTTTTTGGTTAAAGCCACTTCTTTTAGCAGCACGAAGTTTTGCATATTACGGGTACCGATCTGCAACATATCGACATAATCAGCAATAAGTTCAACTTTGCGTGGGTCGGTTACTTCGGAAATAACGGGCAGCCCTACTTTAAGCCCTACTGCTTGCATTATTTCCAGGCCGTCTTTTTCCAGCCCCTGAAAACTATAAGGCGAGGTACGGGGTTTATAAGCGCCGCCGCGCAGCATGGCTGCGCCGGCCGCTTTGGCGCTGACCGCGGTCTGATAGAGCTGTTCATAACTTTCAATAGCGCAAGGCCCGGCAATAACGGGGATATTTTCGCCGCCAAAACTGGCATTGCCAACCGTAACAACGGTATTTTTGTGTTGAAACTCACGACTTGCGAGTTTGTACGGAGTTTCCACAATAACTACTTTGTCAACACCGGGCATTCTTTCGTATAATTCAGCATTGCAGGCAGATAGATCGCCACTGGCGGTAATAATTGTTTTATCCGAGCTGGTTATCGAATGACCGTCCAAACCCAGTTGACGAAGTTTATCCATTACCCGGTTAACCTGGTCGGTAGTGGGCGCATTCATCATTATAATCATAGCAGGCCTCCACAACTATCCAAAAATGTATTAAATATAATTCCCTGCCCGGTAAAAATTCTCCTCCAAAATCTGCGGCAATTTACCAAGTTTCTGTTAGATATTCATGTTACTGCAGGGTAAACGCCTTAACGTCTAAAAATAACTTTGCCTACAACAATGAGATTATTCTGGCCTTCAAGTAAGATGCCATCCACAGGAAATACCATATCATTCTTATGGGTGTCAATAATGAACTGAGCCGGCTTTTTTATTTTAGTAGCATCGATTTCGATATAGTCACCGTCATACAGTGTGATATCTACTTTTCCCTTTGAAAAATTCCCCATAGCTTTACCGTTTACAGTGACTACGGCATCTATACTGGCCGGAGGGTTTATCATTCGGATAGTAATGTCTTTCCCCGACCGCAGGGAACGCATAGATTTGGCGAAAACTTTATTTACAGTGTTCATGGCTTCGGCGGGATCCGGCAAAGGCACATCGGCGGCGTACATAGTTGCCGGTGAAGTAATCTGCTCTCCTTCCAGCTTGTCAACCAGGGACAGGTATCTGCGGGCATCGCTGTTTAGCAGGAGAACCTGGCACACCAGCAGCAGAATAACCGCTGCTGCAGACAGTTTAATAAGCAGCTGGTCAATACTATTGAAATACCGGCGGCGAAATCTGTCATTCCTGTTTTCCATACTAACCCCCTAGTCATGGTTGGTTTTAACTCCCGGCAGCAGCTGACTGGCCTGCGACATAACCGGTAGAAAAAGCAGCCTGTAAGTTAAAGCCCCCGGTGTAGCCGTCGATATCTATAACTTCGCCGGCAAGAAACAAACCCGGAATTAACTTGGATTCCATAGTCCGGGCCTGAATTTCTTTGGTACTGACTCCCCCGGCGGTAACTATAGCTTCAGCCACCGGTCTGGTCTGCGTGATCGTAAAAGTCAGGTGATTCAGCACGTCTAAGAGGCGAAGGCGCTCTTCTTTCGTAATTTGGTGCACGAACTTGTCTGGATCAATAAAGGATAAATCGATAACAACAGGGATTAGTTTGCCTGGCAGCAGCTCGTGCAAAGAATTTTTCAATTGCTTTCTGGCAAATTTAGCAAAATCCCTTTGGAGACGCTTGTCCAACGTTTCCATATTAAGAGCGGGTTTTAGGTTGATTTCAATTGTCACCTCGCAGTTTGGAAAAGCAGCGAACTGTTCGGAAACTTTCTTGCTTAATGACAGGATAATAGGCCCGGACAAGCCATAGTGAGTAAATAACATTTCCCCAAACTCTTCCGCAATCTTTTTGCCTGCACAAAAAACGGCAGCTGTAACATTTTTAAGGGACAGTCCCTGTAATTCAGTTACCCATTCTTCAGCTACTTCCAGTGGTACCAGCGAGGGTTTGAGCGGAATAATGGTATGGCCGGCGGCTTTAGCCAGCCGGTATCCGTCACCCGATGATCCTGTTCCGGGATATGACGCGCCGCCGGTCGCAATAATTACGGCATCGGCCCGGTATTCTGTCTCGCCAGTCATGGCACCGGCCGCCCGGCCGTTTTCAATTAACAGTTTTTTCACAGTCTGACCTGTAAGTACAGTAACCTGTAAGTTAGATAACTCCCGGGAAAAAGTAGCAATCACATCCTTGGCCTGATCGCTGACAGGAAATACCCGTCCGCCGCGTTCAACTTTGGTAGGCAGTCCGACTTGGTTAAGAAAATCAATTAGATCCTGATTACTGAAGGCATGAAAGGAACTGTAGAGAAAAGATCCGTTTCCTGGCATATTTTTCACCAGTTCGGCAATTTCACAACTATTGGTCAGATTACAGCGCCCCTTGCCTGTTATTCGCAGTTTTCTGCCGATTTCTTTCATTTTCTCGAGAACGGTTACTTTGGCACCCAGCTTAGCGGCACCGACGGCAGCCATAAGTCCTGCTGCTCCGCCGCCGATTATAAGAACTTGACGCATAGTTCACACTCACTTTAAATTTATTATTCTGGTAAACTGATCAAAAAAACCCTTATTTACGTGAAAATAAGGGTAATAATTTCAATTGTTCTTTTTTCGGGACAAACGTTTTAATTCTTCCACCTCACCGGCAAGCAGTTGGCGGTACTGCCCGCGGCGAAGCCCCTCCAAAGTTAAAAAGGCAAACTGAACCCGCTTAAGATTCTTTACCGGAAAGCCAATTGCTTCACACATGCGGCGAATTTGCCGGTTTTTTCCTTCATGAATGATAAGTTCCAGGGTTGTAAGCTCTTTTTCCCGGTCGATAGCAACTACATTTATCTTGGCCGGTGCAGTAATTCCGTCTTCCAGCTTGATGCCGGCCCGCAGGCGGTCAAGTTTCTCCTCAGGCGGGTACCCTTCCACTTTGGCTAAATAGGTTTTGGTAATCTCATGACTCGGATGTGTCAGGGCGTGGGTTAATTCCCCGTCATTGGTCATAAGGAGCAACCCTTCGGTATTATAGTCAAGCCTGCCGACTGGGTAAATTCTTTCGGGAATACCGGCAGTAAGATTGGCTACCGTTTTACGGCCCCGGGGATCTTCCAGTGTGGTAACCACACCCTTTGGCTTGTAAAGTAAAATATAAACATACTTTTCCGATTTTAGCGGTTTACCATCAACAGCTACCCGATCACGTCCGGGTTCAACCTTGGTGCCAAGCTCAGTAATTATTTTCCCATTGACGGTAACCCGGCCTGCTTTGATGAGTTCCTCTGCATCGCGTCGTGACGAGATTCCTGCTTGTGCGATTATTTTCTGCAAACGTTCTAACATTGAGTTTTGATTCCTACTTTCAACTTAGTTTATTCCTGGATAAATTGAGTAAAATCAGTCTGTACTTTACATGTGCGAATCTGCTTGTTGTCGCGGGAGATTCTTGCACAACTGCCACAGATGCCTTCGCCGCAGCACATGGTAGTATTATTGGTTGCAGCCATCGGAATATTGACGCCGGCGGCGTGCATGGCGGCAATAATCCCATAATGCTGGTCATCAGGACCGGCGCTAACGATTAACTCCGGCCGGGAGGCATCATCATTCAGAATTTCGGCCAAGGCCAGCATACCAAACTGGCGCATGGAGGCCACTTCCTGAACAGTAACACCGAGTTCAATAAGCTGGCTGGTTATGAATGTTTTACCTATCTTACCGGGAGCCAGGAGCGCTTGAACGGTATTATTCCTTTTCGCCAGCTGGCTTGCTATTGGCACAGCCGGCGGTTGACCCATACCTCCAACTATTAATAATATTTTACCATTATCTATGTTGTCAATCCAGGGTTGACCAAAAATACCATTATAATACGGTCCGCGTACCAGTACCTGGTTATTGTCGTCTGCCAGCAGCCGCGCCGATTTTGGGCCGACAGCTTCGATAACTACCTGAATGGTATTTTGCACAATTTTCATAACGCCAACGGGAAAGTGATAAAACTGTTGGTCAAAGGGGCGGCGCAGGAAGACGAATGAGCCGCAGCGCTCAAGCGCCGAGGCAAGTTCGGAACTAACCTCAATATCTAATAGGTATGTATTATCAGCAATTTTTAGTTTATTGGCAAATTCCGTTGTGGTCTCGAGCCGCACAGGAGCATCGCTATCTGTCAGCCATTGTTTCTTTTTCGGCTGCCACTGTTTTTCATATAGTATGCACACTCCGCTCCAGTTGCAGTCACATACTGATTCCCCTTTCAAATGACTGCAGAATGTACAATGGTTTGTCTCCGAAAGCAGGCAAGGACAATAGGCTGAGTTGATGTCAATACACTTTGTGATCAGTTTATTAAGCATATGGATACCTCCTTCTATACCAGGCAGGTATTGTAGATATCGTTCAGGCCGGTCTTAATTACCCGGTCATTGATTTCTCCGCGTAAAGCTGAATAGAGCCCCAGTTTTTGCATACGCTCAAAATACACGGAGCCTGAGAAGGTGTATCGTAGTTTAATTCCCTCTTCGGTTAGCATTTGCTCATGAATAAAAGCGATAAAGTCGCCGGAAGCCAGTTCAAAAGGCAGCTCCAAATACTGCATGTCGATGCAGCAGCGAACTGCATTGTGGCCGGCTAAAAGCCCTGTTACCACTGCTTCGGTATGGCCAACCAGAATACCGGATTTTTCTCCTGCGCAAAATAAATTTTCAATTCCCTCGACTTTTAACGAGTTATCACAGGGTGCAATGCCAAGATACCGTATGGAATTACCGACGCCGCCCGAATAGGGATCCTCATAACGGGCGCGCTCCAGCCCCGGTATTGTCCTCAGCATATCAAGAGGGAAAAACGGTGTCATAAGTTTGGCATGGCCGGTATCAATTAGCACTACATTCTCTGCATAGTCTGCGATGGCATATTGAGAACACGCTTTTTTACCGAGCATACCTGATTTTTTTAGGTTTTCCGGCAGCGGGATAACTACCATGCCTTCCGCCTCCAGCCGGTCTTTTAGTTCCGGACTGAGAGAATCTTTGTTAATTTTGCAGGAACCGCTCATTGCACCGTAAGTTCCGTCGGCTTTTTTACCCATAACTTCTTTTACTTCTGCTTTGGCGGTAATACTGACACGAGGTCCAAAAGTGGGACAGCGGAGTATGCACATGGCGCAGCCGTTGCCATATTTTAAACAATTCCCCATGGGACCGGAAGTGCCGGTTGTGTCGACAAAAGCATCCCCTTTGATAATCTGATCATTATCATCGGTTAGATACTGAATTTTTTTGCCGTATTTAACGACACCGGAAACTCTTGTTCTGGTTTTAATATCAATTCCATAGTTTTGCAGTATTTTTTTTACCAACGGTTCCATAGTAGTGACATCATAAAACGAAGCGTGGCTATGGCCGGGAAAATGGATCCCCCGGTGCTTGCTGTTGGCATCCATGGCGACAAATAAATCCCCCCCGCCCATGGCAATAGCTTCTTCGGCGGCGGTATACCTACCGTTATTCCGGAAAATTCCACCGACAAGACCGGTCCCCAGCAATAAATCGGTACGTTCCAGCAAAACTACCTGAGCTCCGGCCTTGGCGGCTGAAAGCGCAGCCGCACAACCTGCCCAGCCACCGCCAACCACTACTACTTTAATCATGGAATTACCTCCATTCCTGCTTTAAAATCACATTACAGTGTATTCGGGCATTGTGGAAGTGCCACCAACGTCCATATAGAAAAAACTGGTAACAATTTTGTTACCAGTTTACGCAAACAGATATTGACATATATACACAGATAACAGAAAGCTTGCTATATCGCCGGATAACCCGACCAGCAGCGCATAGCGGGGATTGCTGATCGATATTGCGCCGAAATATACAGTAAGTACATAGAAGGTGGTGTCAGTACTGGCAAGCACGGTGGAAGCAATTTTACCTACCAGTGAATCAGGACCGTATGTATTAAGAAGTTCAGTAGCCAACCCAAGTGACCCGCTCCCTGACAGCGGTCTCATAATCGCCAGCGGAACCAGCTCTGACGGTATACCCAGTATGTCCAGCGCAGGTGCCAGAAAAGCTACACAAGCATCCATGGCTCCGGAAGCTCGAAACACGCTAATAGCCACAAGCATAGCCACGAGACATGGCAAAATGCGAATTGCAGTCTGAAAACCTTCGCCGGCCCCTTCGATGAATGCCTCGTATACTTTTACTTTCCGCAAATAACCAATGACAGGAATGAGCAGCAGTACAACGGGAATTGCCCAGACCGACAACTGCTCGCACAACGTTAAAAGCACCGCTGTCCCTCCTTTGGTGTTTTACAGTTGAAAAGCTTGCCGAAGCATCATTTCAATCGCTATCGCTTTGTTGCTATAAACACATGGAAACAGTACCCGTTTATTACTTCCAAAAAGCACGGCACGCACGATCAACAATTAATACAAGGAGAGTGGCTATAAGACTGACAATAAGGGTTGATCCGACTATTTCAGTCGGGTTTGTTGATCCGGCCGCCGAACGCAAGGCTATGATTGTGGCGGGGACAAGGGTAAAGCCAGTGGTACATAAGGCCAATAAGGTGCACATGGCCGGCGTGGCAGTATCTTTCCGGGGATTAAGAGTCTGCAGCTGCTGCATGGCTTTGATGCCCAGCGGTGTCACCGCATTGCCCAATCCGAGCATATTGGCACTAATGGTCATAATTATGGCTCCCATGGCGGGATGGTGTTTGGGAACACTCGGAAATAAACATACAACGATTGGACTTAAAACATAAGAAATCAGTTTAATTAGCCCTGATAACTCAGCAATCTTCATAATGCCCAGCCACAGGCACATTACACCGATTAAATTAATGGATAACTCAACCGCATTTCTGGCCGCACTAATTGCGCTAGCCGTTACGACCTCAATTCTGCCATTTATCCCGGCATAAATAATCCCACTGGCCATGAGGAGCAGCCAAATAAGGTTAATCACGTCTTTATCACCCACTATGATGGTATGACAAATTCCATGTATGTAGAACTAAAAGGGATGCCGTACGGCATCCTTAAGCAAAATTACGGATAACATAATTAACAAAACCCCAAACAGACCCCCAAAGCAATCCAAAGAATGATTTGCGCTCAACGCCCTGGTCAGCCACCAGATCAGTCCGGGCCACTTCGACATTATTATGCATAATCTTGACGATACCCAGCTTCTGTCCGGCAACAACCGGTGCATTGATCTTATTAGGAGCATCAATGACTGTTGTAAATGTATCACGTTCATTCTCGGCTATTGGCAGGACAATATCCTGAAGAGCCACTAGGCTGATATCCCCTGATTTACCCTCGTTGACCTTGACAGTCTTTAAAAGGTCGCCTTTGGCTATAAACGAAACCCGGGTAAGCTGAGTGTAGCCGTAATCTAAAAGTTTAATGGAATCGTCCCACATATGCTCACTATCTAATACTACCGTTATGAGTTGGATGCCGTTCTGATTGGCCCCTGCTACCAGACAGCGACCGGCGGCATCGGTATATCCGGTCTTAACACCGTTGGCATTGTCATATAGCCATAACATTTTATTTTCATTATACAAATCCCGGTCATGGTCTTTGCCGGGCCAGGGGATAACTTTGTGCTGGGTAGAAACAATTTGTTTAAACAAATTGTTCTTGTAACCGTAGGCCGTAATTTTTGCAAGATCATGGGCAGTGGAATAATGTTTTTCATCCGGTAAACCGCTGGTATTTGTGAAATTGCTGTTGACAGCGCCAATAGAATGAGCTTTTTCGGTCATTAACTTGGCAAAATTCTCTGTAGAACCGGCTATATGTTCGGCCACGGCCACAGTAGCGTCATTACCGGAAATCAGCATGATGCCGTATAACATATCCAACATTTTAAGCTGTTCGCCTGCGCTCAGCCACAAGGACGAGCCCTCGGTGCTGGCGGCATTGGTACTTGTAGTAACAACATCATCCAGTTTGCCGTACTCCAGTGCGGTAATAAGGGTCATAATCTTGGTAGTACTGGCCGGGTAGCGACGTTCTTCCGCATTTTTGCTATAAAGTACTTTTCCTGTTGCTGCTTCCATAACAATAGCTGCCTTGGCGGTAAGTTCCGGCGGAACAGTTTGTGCCAGTGCGGTAGTTGGCAATACCACACATAGCAACATAAGTATTCCAAGATTAACAAATCGTCGCATAATCTAGTCCTTTCGTATAGGATAAGCCAAACAATATTATATAATTAAATTATCTCAAGGTCAAAGTTAAGAGATTTCCAGGCTTGTCTAAATTTGGCAGGCAGTAAATAATAAACTGGCATTAATTAAGTCAAACACGGAGATAATAGTAGCAAATACAAGGAGGTGATTCATAGTGGAAATGCTTGATATCAAAACATCTCTTCGCACTACACTTACGCAAAAACAAGAGCTTGTAAGAGATTATCAATCTTTTGCCGATCGTGTCAATGATCCGGAAGTATCAAAAATGTTTAAGCATTTTGCTGAAGCAGAGGCTCTTCATGCCACTCAAATAAAGAATAAACTAAATGATTTAACTTAATAATCTAATAGATGTATATGTAAAAACCCACACGGTTATGTGTGGGTTTTTACATAGATTATACATGATTGGTTATTGATGGATACCTTGGGTTTCAGCAGTCTGGGCAAGTTCGTCAAATTCGTCTTCTTCATTCTTGCCGCCTATCATATCCTGAATCTTATTCATTACCTGCGGAACCATATCAATAAGCCGGTCGTATAAAAGATTGCTTTCCACGGACATAAACCGAACGCCATTGCTAGGCGAACATACTAAAAAACCTACTGGTTTTACACTAATGCCAGCACCGCTGGCACCGCCAAAGGGATGATTATTAGCAGCTTCTGCAGTATCCTCCGCTTCGTAATCGCCGCCACCTGCTGCAAAGCCGAAAGCTACCCGTGAAATGGGAACAATGACTGTTCCATCTGGAGTCTCCACTGCATCACCGACAATGGTATTTACATCCACCATGCCTTTGATACTTTCCATAGCCGTTTTCATCAAACCTTGTATCGGATGTTCAGCCACTGCGAGTCGCCTCCCTGTGATGAATTTGTTATCTTCGCCATAGTTGCAGTAATAACATTGCCAAGTCTTATTCTGAATATACACGACAGTTCCATCTCAAAATGGCTATGACCAAACAAGGGTTTGATATTTACTTTTGGTTTTGCATCTAGCAGCGCCTGCGTATGCAGCGAGGAGATTATCCTGGCAATGACCAGGCTTACTACTCCCATCATAACACCCGTTAAAGCGGCATCCTCAAAACCGTATGCTACCCTTAACTCGAATTTTTCGCAGTGCAGTCCGCGCAACAGTTTGCCGATATAGAAGCGGTAGTCACTGAAAAATCTTTTAGCGATATGGAGAATATGCTTGAATTGCTGTGGATTGTATACAAATAATTTAAGCAGTTTTTTGGCAAAGCGCTGCTCCCTGCCGACTTTCGTACCGGTTTTGGCCTGAGAAGTCTTAATTTCTGAAGTAAGCCAGGGAAAATCATTATACTGAATGACTTTAATGACAGGAATTTTCATGGAATAAAGAAACAACTTCTTCAAGGCGTATACCGTTACGGTGACGAAGTCGTCTTCGCCTTTTCTGCAGCAGTGAACATCAATATAAAGATTGACCCGGGTAAGCAGTAGCAGTATAATGCCGACTGCTGTCAGAATGAACAGCCAACTAATCATGTCTCACCTCATAGCCTTCCTGTTTAATTTTTACCCGCAGATAAAAAATATACATTGGCTATAATTCACTGGTTACATGACCGGGTGAACCTTCACTTTAGCTGGGAGTATCTTCAGTAGTTTTTTCTGCAGTACCGATATCAGGCAGTAGACTGGCGATATCGGGAAGATCACTCAGGCTTTTTAGCCCGAAACATTGTAAGAATTCGTTCGTTGTACCGTATAGAATGGGACGGCCTATGGCCTCCTTACGACCTACTTCCTTAATTAGCATACGGTCCAGAAGAGTGGTGACAGCCCTGTCGGCTTTTACACCGCGAATTGCCTCAATTTCTTGTTTGGTTACAGGCTGCTTAAATGCCACAATTGCCAATGTTTCCATTGCAGCCGCCGATAGTTTTGAATCCTGTACCTCGGCCAGTTTGCTGACCACATTAATGAGTGAAGGCTTAGTGCATAATTGATATCCACCGGCCACCTCCACAATAATAAGCCCCCGCTCTTCAGCATTCATAGCGTCAGACATCTCAGCTATTAGTGAATGTACATGATCTATATCAATATTAAGTATTTCCCCTAGTTTGACGGCTGGCAGCGGCTGCCCGCTGGCAAAGAGCAAAGCTTCTATGGAGCTTTGTAAATGCCTGTAAAACATAGCGCCTGTCTTCACTCCTTTAGCCTAATACGAATGGGGTTAAATTGTCCCTCTTGCTGAACTATGATTCGTTTCAGCCGGATCAACTCCAATAATGCTAGAAAAGAGGCAATAAACTCTGACCGGGAGCCTGTCCGGATCATGGTCTGACGAAAATCCATAATCCCTGCGTTGTTACGCAACAGTGTCATAATGTCATGCATTTTGTCTTTGACACTGATCTCCTCGGGAGCTATGACAGCAAACTCAGGGGTAGTGCTTTCCCAGAGGGCCGCAAATGCTGCCAGCAGATCGTCCAGACAGAGTCCTTCCGGTAGCGGAAACTGCTTGGCAAACTCTTGCGGCAGCCTGATGACATACTTGTCCCGGTCATTTGCGAACTGGGTTAAAATCTGGGCCATATGCTTGTATTTGCGGTATTCTATCAAGCGTTCCACAAGTTCCTGGCGAGGATCTATTTCGTCATCCTCGGCAGGGGGGATTTGTGGACGCGGCAATAGCATGCGGGATTTTATTTGGAGCAAGGTAGCCGCCATAACCAAAAAATCACTGGCTATATCAATGTTAAATTCTTCCATGGCTTTTAGATACTCCAAATATTGTTCCGTTATTTTGGCAATCGGGATATTGTAAATATCAATCTCATTTTTGTCGATCAGATGCATCAGTAAGGCTAACGGTCCTTCGAAAACTTCAAGCTTGATTGTATAGCCTGACATAAAAGTGTTATCCCAGATTCATTACTGATCGGACTTCTTCCATAGTCGCAGCCGCAAGTCTCCTGGCCCGCTCGGCGCCATAAGAAAGTATTTCTTTGATCTTAGCAGGGCTGGCTGCCATTTCCTTGCGGCGACCGTGAACATCCGCCAGGGTGGTGACCATTTTGGCGGCCAACCGTTTTTTGCAGTCTACACAACCAATGCCGGCGCTCCTACAGTGTCCGGCAATTTCAGTATGATCCGGACTGAAAATCTTATGGAAGGTGTATACGGTACAAATATCCGGGTTACCTGCATCTGTTTTC
Source organism: Sporomusa aerivorans (assembly GCF_041428895.1). Taxonomy (NCBI): domain Bacteria; kingdom Bacillati; phylum Bacillota; class Negativicutes; order Selenomonadales; family Sporomusaceae; genus Sporomusa; species Sporomusa aerivorans. The sequence continues at coordinate 3,453,118 of NZ_CP156926.1, read as the reverse complement.
TTCACACGCTGCGGATCGGTAATCATCATTCTTACCCGAGCTTGCAATTCATCCGGTTCGGCTGCATACGGAATCTCATTGCCATAGGATTTGCTCATTTTGCGGCCGTCAATGCCAGGCAGCAGCGGACTTAAAATTGCCTGAGGCTCAGGAAATACCGGCTTGTACAGATGTCCAAAGCGACGGATAATTTCCCGTGTCAATTCAAGATGAGGCAATTGATCTTCGGCTACCGGAACAGCATCGGCTTTATACAGAACAATATCGGCGGTCATCAGTTCCGGATAACCGAGGAAGCCATAAGTGTTGATTTCTTTCCCCATCTCGCCTAATTGCTGCAGCTTGTCTTTATAAGTAGGCACGCGTTCCAGCCAGGACAGCGGCGTCATCATAGACAATAACAAATGCAATTCGGCATGTTCTTTAACATGGGACTGAACAAAAATAATATTTTTTTCCGGGTCCAAACCGGCACTGAGCCAATCTAAGGCCATATGTTCAATACGTTCAGAAATCTTGCTGGTATCTTCATATGATGAAGTTAGCGCATGCCAGTCCACTATCGAATAAATGCAGTCATATTCGTCCTGCAACTTAATCCAGTTGTTAAGAACTTGATAATTTCCCATATGAAAGTTTCCTGAAGGTTGCATGCCACTAAAAATACGTTTTTTGGTCAACAGTATCTCCCCCTGTTACAAAATTGTCATAACGATTATGTTAATGATATAGGATAAGCCTCTTTCAAGCGGATAGGTGATTATGCCTATAACGCCAATATAGACTAGCGCCATCAGGATAAACGGACCATATTGCTCCATTTGGTCAAACCATTGTCCCTGCCGTCCGGGCAGTAAACTGGCAAGTACTTTGGAACCATCTAATGGTGGTATGGGCACCAGATTAAAAATGGCCAAAATGATATTATAACTGTAAGTCATCCACAAAACTTTGACCCAGTCACCACTTAGCAGCTGTAATTTGGCTAAAATGCCTATAACCAGTGCTGTCAAAAGCGCCAGGAGCATATTGGATACCGGGCCTGCCAGTGAGACTATGAGCGTGCCCTGCCGGTAATTTTTGAAATAGCTGGGATTGATGGGAACTGGTTTGGCCCAGCCAAATTTAAACAGCCATAACATTAAAAGTCCTAGCGGATCAAGGTGGGCAACGGGATTTAATGTCAGTCTCCCCATAAATTTTGGCGTAGGATCTCCGAGAGTTACCGCAGCTCTGGCATGCGCGTATTCATGAACAGTTAAGGCAATCAATAGCGCTGGAATCCTAAAGATCATATCGGCATCAAAACCAAACAAATAGATGTCCTCCTTATTCGTTCACTTGACGTACTACTAAATTATACTAAAATTGAGCCGAAAAGCAAAATGAAATAGCTATTATTTGTATACTAAAATCATGAAAAGCTGCTCAGAATAAGCTTATATGGGCAATTTCGCAAAGTCCGCCCAAATGAAAGGATGTGCATATTTGCCATGCAGATATCAAACCCGCTGAAATGGTTTACCCTTGGCTGGCTCTGTTTATCAGTTTTCTTATCAGGATGCGGTCTCTTATCACAGCCTGCCCCCAAACCGGATGTCGGGCCGGCTGGCAAACCGGTGGAAGCAAAACCAAATCCGCCGGTTTTGGAAAGATTTTTTGCACCCCCAGTTGAACTTTATGACCTTGAAGCTGTTGCCGGCGTTATGTTCGAAGGTATCAACAAGGAAGACTGGTCTCAGGTTCAGGCCGGGATAAACAATCTTCAGACCTTATGGCAGCAGGGAAAATCGGCGGTTGGTGATAAAAAAGGCGTTAAAGAAGCTGATGAAGCCATTACCAAACTAGCCGAGGCCGTAAATGCGCGCAGAGTAAGCGATGCCTATGAAAATCTTAATAAATTCATGGGAAGTATCGGCGACATCGGTAAATCATATAAGCTTTCTCCCTTAGCCGATATCATTGCCGTAAGTAACGGCATCCGTAATGTTAGTTTTTACGTAGAAGACAAGAATTGGACCAAAGCGGCCAGTAAAGTAAAAGAATTGCAAGGCACCTGGGAAAAAGTAAAACCCAGTATGGAGCAAGTAGGTATTTTGGGCGAAATCACCAAAACACACTCAATTGTTTTACAAATGAAGGATGCCGTTAACGCCGAGAGTAAAGGCGCTTTTGAGGAACATTTAGCCAATATCAATGAAAGCATGGGGCGAATACGGCAATTTTTCAGGGGAAAATAGAAGATACAGGAACGATGCCGCCTAAGATAAGGCGGCATCGTTTCTATTTGTCTTTATCTTGTTTGGTTGGTTTTGTATCGTTTTTGCCCGCATTATTTTCGAGACGATCCTGATCCTGCGGTTTAAGAACAGCCGGCCGTAAAATTTTATTGGGAATGGGCAGGCGAAACAGTACGTCTTTCATGGCGCTGAAATTAAAAGGCAATGCCGGCCAAAGATAAGGAATCCCGAAAGATTTTGTTGTCAGCATTAAGAGGAATACTCCTGCTAAACCGGCAATAAGCCCGGGAAATTTAAATATCATAACCAGCAGGATAATGACTGCCCTAAATAAGCGCATAGCCATAGCAAACTCCATGCTGGGAGTTGCAAAGGCGCCTACGGCGGCCACCGCAGTGTAAAAAATCGTCTCATTGCCGAACAGCCCTACTTTGGTAGCGATGTCTCCCAGCATGAAGGCGCCAATAAAACCAAGTGCCGTGGATTGTGCGGTAGGGACATGGACAGTAGCCATCCTGACAAGCTCAACCCCAAATTCTGCCAGGAGAAATTGAATCCCTATCGGAATTATGCCTGCTTCCTGCGGTCCGAGAAAAGCCAGCGATTCCGGCAAAAGCTGCCTGTTTAATACAATAGCCAGCCAAACGGGCGGCAAAATTAATGATAACATAACCCCGACAAGCCGTATCAGTCGCAAGTAGGAACCGATTACTACATTCTGGCGATATTCTTCCACATGCTGAACATGATGCCAAAATGTTGTCGGCAGGATCATAATATTGGGTGAGGTGTCAACAATGATGCATACATGGCCTTCAAGCAAATGGACAGCGGCAACATCCGGGCGCTCGGTGTAACGGACTTTGGGCAGCGGATTCCATTTACTGCCTGTTACAATATATTCCTCAATCGCCTTTTCGGCCATAGGCACTCCGTCAATATTGATATTGTTGATTCGTTCTTTCACGGTGTGGACTAATTCCGGGTTGGTAATATCTTTTATATAGCAGACGGCAATATCCGCCTGCGAGCGTGTGCCTACCTTGACAATTTCAAAGCGTAGATTGGGATCGCGTAAGCGGCGCCGGATAAGGGCGGTATTAAACACAATGGTTTCCACAAAAGAATCCCGTGAGCCCCTGGTTACTTTCTCAATATTGGATTCTGCAGGCGCACGGACCGGATAGGACCGGGCATCCAGCACTATGACCTGGCTTTCGCCGTCAACGAAAAACAGCAGTTCGCCGGACAGCAGGCTGGTTATTGCGTCATTCATGTTTTCAAGCAGTTTGGCTTGAGAGTGAATGGCGCGCGAATAAAACAGTTTCTGCATTGTGTTGACAGTCAATTCTTCCTGGTTATAGGCCGTTAATTCTTCAAAAACGTTTGATAAGACCACGTCGTTGGTCATTCCGTTAATAGAAAAGGAGGCAGCGCGTTTCCTGCCTACTTTGTATTCACGAAAGATAATATCAAACGTTTCGCCGACTCCCAGCCGGTCTTTTATATAATTGACATTAGCGTCAAGTTCTTTGGCAATTTTCTGTTCATCGGCCATAATTTACGCCACTCCGTTTCAGTATCTCTTCAATCGCTTTGCGTGTTACCGGTGCGCCCCGGCTTAAATCATCATGCTTATCCATTTTACCGATATCGCCAACACCGATAATAACCGGCACTTCAATATCATTAAGAACATCTACAGTATCACCGGTTATCGTTGGCTTACAACTACAACCGGATTTAGGTTTCACCTCGCCTTTTTTATCAACCGACACGTCAGTCAAATGACCCTGGCAGTCAATGCAGGCGTCGGCTTGTACTCCGCTAATTCCCGTTGTGTTTGATGCCACGGCGACTGCTCCCAGGACTTCTATATCAGGATGATTGGCCACATATTCAAGAGCCTGCTCCCCTTCGGCTTTTTCCTGGCGGCCCTTATCATCAAACATGACCAATACCGGATCATAAGGAACCGTTTTTAAAAGCTCTACTATTTGTTTACCGCTAATAGGAGTCGGATTGCCTGCTGAGGCTGAGATACACCTTAATCCTAAAGAAGCACCGATATTTTCAACTGCCTGTTGCGCCACCCTGTCCCCGTCAGTAACCAAAATCACGCGTATTTTTTTCTCCAGTTCTTTGGCCTTGTCCAAATTCATCACCTCATTACTTTTGGCTGTTTTCTTCACCTAATAGATTACTGATCTTGGCGGCAATCTTTTCACTTTCGCTAATGACCTGCTTAAGCTTGTTTAAGCTGGCCTCAAGCTCATTGGAGAGCTCGTATTGCGCCTGGGCCAGTACTTGGGCAGCAGTTTGCACGGCGATATTTTGCTGATTTTTGTTATCGCTATTTGCAGACTGATTCTGTTCCTGATTATTTTGCCCTGTGCCCTGACTTTGCTCTGAGTTAGCCGCGCCATTTTGTTCATTGGTATTATTTTGCAGCATCATGCTGAACAAATTTCTTAATTCCTGCGACATAGCGGATTCGTTTTGCCCGTTTGGGGACGACGGCTGTTTATTTTGGGGCTGAGATGTTTGTTGATTCTGAGCAGACTGGGATGAAGTGTTCTGTTTAGCCTGTCCTTGGTCAGCAGTACCTGTATTGAGAGAATTCTCCAGACTTTCCAGTTTACTATTGATTTTGCTTAACAATTCAACAACTTCCTGGGAATTATTCTGATCTGTCTTATTGTTTACTGTCGCCTGAGCTTGCAAAAAACCTTTGGTCATGTCGGCGATCATGTCCTGCTCGCTTGCTTGCGGCCGTTCCTGACTTTGGGACTGTGATTGATTGGGTTTAGCATAGCCTGCTATCTTGCTGGAAACTCGTTTCTGCACGTTTAATCCCCCTTGCTCTAAAACAACTGAAATATGCTCAAAATCAAGGAAACAGCGGCAAACCTAAGGTTTATCACCGCGAGTGGATGTTTTAACATAGCGGCCGGATTCCATAAAGCAGCTGTACTGACAAACTCTGCTCCGCCGGCTATTTTACTAATAAAAAAATTTGTTATAGGCCCGCTTAGGGTAAAAAGGATTATTTTAAATTCACTAAGATTGGTAACGGTAGCGGAACTAAATGCACCGGCGGAAACTATTTTTTCAATGTTACCTGTCAAAAAGATTGCCATCGCCACCTGTCCCAGCGCATTAGCCAGGGCCGCCGCCAATGCATAGTGCGGATATCTTATGCTCACCAATGCTACCGATAACGTTAAGCCAACAAGATCAATCGCCCACATATAATTCGCCTACCCCTTAGGATTAAAAACTGCCGCCATTAACAGGCCAAAAACGACAGCCGCCGTTATGCCAAAAGCAGTTGCCTTAACGGCGCCGCTAAAAATACCCCAGAATCCTATTTTATTAATTTCCTCAATAGTGCCTGATACCAGCGCATGACCAAATCCCGGCAAGGGAACGGTTGCTCCTGCTCCGGCCATATCTACTAATGGTTGATAAAGTCCCATACCGCTGAATATTCCGCCGAGGACCACGAAAAGTACCAGTACGTGCGCCGGTGTTAATGGCGTAAGATCCATCAGCAATTGTCCAATTACACAAATTAATCCGCCAATGACAAAGGCCATCAGGTATGTCTGCACAGGTTGTGCCTCCTTTACATTTCAACTGCTACGGCGTGGGCAATACAGGGAATAGACTCTTTTTGCTGATAAGATGTTGTGCTATGTAAACTCCCTGTGCCGATAAGTAAAATTCGCCGGAGCTTTTGCGTTGTAAGCAAGCGGTGAATATAGCCTGAAAACACAACCCCCGAACTGGCACAGCCGCTGGCGCCGGCATGAGAATCCTGTTCCTCCTTGAAAATCATGCAGCCGCAATCTTCATAATTACTGGAAAGGTCAATACCCCTTTCCTTAAAAAGCTCTATAACCAGCGCTTTGCCCACAGCGCCTAAATCACCCGTGTAAATCATGTCGTAGTAGGTTGGCGACCGGCCGGTATCCGTCAGATGCTGCCATAATGTATCTGCCGCAGCCGGCGCCATAGCCGGGCCCATTGCATTGGGATCTTTGATACCCATATCCACTATTTTTCCCACAGTGGCGGATGTAATCCGCGGGCCGTTGCCGTTACCGGAAATTACCACAGCGCCGGAACCGGTCACCGTCCATTGTGATACTAACGGACGTTGGACCCCCAGCTCTGTGGGAAAACGGTACTGGCGCTCAGCCGTGTCATGGTGGCTGGATACGGCTGCAACTACTTTATCGGCAAAACCACCATCAATCAAGGTCGAACCGATCAGCATGCTTTCTGCCAGTGTAGAGCAGGCGCCATACATACCTAAAAACGGCCTGCCAATATTGCGCAGGGCAAAGTGTGTGCTCATAAGCTGATTTAGCAAGTCTCCTGCCAATATATAATCAACATTTTCCGGGGTGGAGCCTTCTTTGGCAAGTGCTGTTTTGATCGCCCATTCCATCATGTATGACTCGCATTGTTCCCAACTATCATTATTATTTAGGTTGTCTTGGAGTATCCGGTCATAAAACTCGGTTAGAATACCTTCTCCCTCCATGGGCCCGACAATATTGGCAGTACTTGTCACAACCGGTAGGGTTTCGAAGACAATACTTTGCTGGCCGCGTTTTTTGTTCATGTGGTCCTCCTTCCATTTACATGCGTAGCCAATATATAAAGCCAATTATAACGGCAGTTGAAATACCGTAAACAAGTACCGGGCCGGCAATCACAAACATTTTGGCCCCAATGCCAAAAACGTAACCTTCCCGTTTAAATTCCATGGCAGGCGCTACTATGGAATTGGCAAACCCGGTTATCGGCACAATGGAGCCGGCGCCAGCCTTGCGCCCCAATTCATCGTAGACTCCAAGGCCTGTAAAGAAGGCGCTTAAAAAAATTAATATAGTAGATGTTGGACCAGCAGCATCTTTTTTACTAATGCCGATACCGGTAAAATAATTCTGGATGAACTGGCCCAGCACACAGATCAAACCACCGACTATAAAGGCCCATACGATATTTTTTAAGATTGGCGCCTTAGGTTTTAGCTGCTCATATTTTTCCTGATACGTTTGCTGATCGGCCTGACTGGCTTTGCTCTGAAACATGCATGTCACCTCTCTTAAAATTTCGTATAACAGTCGCTTATATTTTGGCCATAGCGAAACGGATTAATTCATTGGGAACGACTTGACGGTAACAAGTATCTTTGAGACGATGGCAACTGACTTAGACGCGTTTGGTTTTTCGGACAGGAACCCGCTGGATTTTTATCCGGCAAAAATATGGCTGTTACCGCTAAATAACAAAGAGTGCCGCCGGCACTCTTTGATTTCTGTATTGGTTTAACTATGGACCTGAAAAGCAACTTTTACATCGGCTTTATATTCGGCAATATGGCCATTGTCCACATTGGCCGTAAAATTGGTAACTTCGACGCCGAGGATGGAATCAACCGTCTTGGATGCTTCCAATACGGCGTTGTCTACCGCATCTGTCCAATTATGGCGGGATGTTCCTACTAGTTCAATGACTTTTACAACCATATGACTACCCCCTGTTAATATTATGTTTGGTTGACAATTCTAGTTTGTACATTATTGTGATTGTTATGCTAAAGAAAACTTGACTTGCGCCGAACCTTGACGAAAGCTTAAGGCGCGTTCTTTAGCCAGGGGAATGTTATGCTCTCCTACAGGACAGAGAAATACTTGTTTAGCTCGAAGGGGCGCTTTCTTAGGCAACTCCGGGCTGAAATACAACCAGGCAATGGTGCTTCCTGCCATTAAAAAAAATATCAGCAGCAGGTAAATGACTCCTTTGCATTTTACACTGCCCATATCATCACCTCTTAACAATAGTATACCCTCTTTCTATTCTTAAAAATAAGCAGACCTCGTTATGAGGTCTGCAGTAGTTTACGGATTAATTTAAGAGCCTGTTTTTCTATTCGTGATACCTGTACCTGTGAAAGGCCAATGGCCGCGGCAATTTCAGCCTGCGTTTTGTCGGCGAAAAATCTAAGGTAGATTACTGTTCGTTCCTTAACGGGCAGCCGGGATAATACTTCTTTCAGGGCAAGTTTATCAAAGTAGGCACTATCCTGGCCATCTGCAACGGCAATCTGATCCAAGAGATGAATGGATTCTCCGCCGCTTTCGCTGTTTTGAAACGCCTGCTCGTACAAAGATATTTGCGGCTGGACGGCTTCCAGTGCCGCCACAATTTCCTGAGGTGCTAATGAAAGTTCACTGGCAATTTCGGTAATGGTTGGTTCACGCCCCAACGTTCCCTGTAGCCGTTCCTGGACTTTATGTACCCGAAAAGCAAGTTCTTTTAATGGCCGGCTGACTTTAACCGGATTATCATCCCTGATAAAGCGTCGTATTTCACCAATAATCATTGGCACAGCATAGGTAGAAAATTTGACGCTGAAACTCAGATCAAACCGTTCGATGGCTTTTAAGAGACCCATACTGCCGATCTGAAATAAGTCATCCCACTCATAGCCGCGATTGGAAAACCTATGGACAATACTTCTTACCAAATTGAGATTGCACTCCAAAAGGCGCTCTTTCGCGTATGCTTGTATGCTAGGATCAGTTGATTGCGCCTTGCATAACAAATCTCTGAATTCGTCATCTTTAAGCATGCCTGCACCTAGTGTTCAGTACTTGGCACAAGTATTTTGGTCATTTTTACAGTTGTGCCCTGTCCGAGTTTGGAGACAATTTCTAGCTTATCCATAAAAGAGTCCATAAAGGCAAATCCCAATCCCATGCGTTCAGGGTCGGTAGAGTAAGAAGGCTGCCGGGCTTCATCGACATTGGCAATGCCCCGCCCGTAGTCAACTATGATAAATTCAAGCTTGTCCTGATATAACTGCATGCTTAACTCAATATAATTTTGTTCGACATTATCAACACCGTAGCCATGAATAAATGCATTGGATATTGCTTCCGATACAGCCACTTTGATTTCGTCGATTTCGGACAGCGTCAGATCGGCCTGGGCGGCAAATGATGCTGCCGCTGCTCTGGCAAAAGCAACATTTTCACTGCTGCTTAGCATAGACAGCGCTATATGATTTTTCACTTGTGTTTCCACTAATACAGCCTCCTTAAAGTAGATCGAGCGCTTGCTCTTCCGTTGGGTAAATTTTCAGGATACGCGTTAAGCCGGCCAACTCGAATAATCGCTGGATCGACGGTTCAAGATGCGCTACCAGCAGTTTGCCGCCATGCTGGGCAAGTTGCCTGTAACGGCCGAGAATAACCCCTAGTCCGGAGCTATCTATAAAATTTACACCCTGCATATTGAGCAGAATATGTTTAGCACCTGTTTCATCCTGTGCTTGATCTACTATCTTTCGGAATTCATTGGCGCCGCAAACATCAAATTCACCCTCCAGCCTTATCACCAAGATGCCTTGTTTCATAATTGCAACGATTTTCACCAAGATAACCTCCCCATTCACGTATATCTATTTCATTCGATAAAAGGAAAAATTTTCCTGCATAAACACAAAAAACTGTGGAAAAAAATCCCACAGTTTAAAAGCTAAGCCAAATTTGTTAGTTGGAGAAATTAAACATATTGGTAATCATATTCTGGAAAATCTGTAGCAAGCCGGCTTTGGCAACAGTCTTTTCAGCGATTAGATCCACTTTGCCAATTTCTTTGCCATCTTTGCTTACGATGAGCTCACCGCACTTTTGTCCCTCAGCTACCGGTGCATTGACACTGGCATCGGCGACAATTTTCTTTTGTAAATTTTTATTTTGACCTTTGCCGATAATGAGATTTAAATCCTGGGCAGCAACAAGCTGGACTTCTTTATCAACGCCTTTATTGACCTTAAGGCGTTCCACAACCATGCCTTGGGTTACAATTGGCACTGCTGTGTAGTTAGCAAAGCCCCAGTCTAAAAGTTTCATGCTTTCACGCAAATGAGAACGCGGCTCAGGTGTGGCAAATACGGCCGAAATAAGGCGCAGACCGTCCCGTTTGGCACTACCGACAAAACAATATTTTGCTTCTTCTGTCCAGCCGGTTTTAAGTCCGTCGGCTCCTTTATACCACCAAAGCAGCTTATTGGTATTTACAAGCCAGTTTTTTCCGTCTCGCAGCCAGGCTTCTTTAATACTGCACATATCAATGTACAATGGATGAGTGATTGCTTCTTTACCGATTAAAGCGGCATCATAAGCGCTCATATAGTGATCGGTAGTCGGCAAACCATTTACATTGTTAAAATGAGTGTCAGCCAGACCCAACGACTCGGCACGTTTGTTCATAGCATCCACGGCAGCCTGCTCACTGCCGTAGATATGTTCCATCAGAGCTACGGCAGCATCATTGGCGCTGACAACGGCGATTGCTGACAGCATGTCCTTTACAGTCATTTTTTCACCTGGTTCCAGCCAAATCTGAGAACCACCCTGCCGCCAGGCATTTTCACTGGCGTACACTTCGTCAGCCAGGTTTATTCGCCCCTGCTCAACCGCTTCAACAGCCAGCAAAAGCGTCATAATCTTAGTTACACTGGCCGGAGGCAGGCGTTTATGGGCGTCTTTTTCAAACAGTACGGTGCCATTCTCGTCCATGAGAACAGCCGATACAGCACTTGTTTCCAATTGTATGGCGGCTTGTGCTTTTGGCGGCGCTGCCGGTGCGCTGTACCCTAGTGTCACAGTTAAGACAAATAACAGTAATGTTACCAGCGTGGTTTTTCGTAACAAAGATAACACTCCTTTCTTTTAAATTATGGTTTCCCGGATTAAAGCCGCTTAACCATATTAACAAAAAAAAAATCGACTGGCATTATTCCAGTCGATCCTGAAAACCGTGTTTATCTACTAAACCTAATAATAACGGCGGCTTGTTGACAGGCTTGTCTTCAATCCGGATGGCCTGCTGCAAAAGAACAGCTGCCTGTTCAAGCCTGGATTCATCATTAGTGTAAAGATTTGCGAGCGCTTGCTCACGGCCAACCCTTTGACCAACCCGGCAGTGCATGACAATTCCGGCTGCCAAATCAATGTTTTGTCCTTTATATTCCCGGCCAGCACCCAGACGCATAGCCACATAACCAACTTGGGAAGCATTGATTGCTGCGACATAACCCTGAGCGGAAGCGGTAACCTCCTTAACCAAGCATGCAGATAAAAGTTGGCCAGGATTAGCTATAACCGTTATATCACCACTTTGACCGGCTACAAATTCTTTAAACTTTGCCAAGGCTTGTCCGCTGTCAAGCAGTGCTTCCAATTGTGTTCGTCCGGCTGTTGGCGTCTCGGCTTTACCGCCTAACATCAGCATTTGCGAGCCAAGTGTCAAGCATACCTCTTTAAGTGACGGTTCTCCCCGCCCAGACAATAAATCAATGGCTTCCATAATTTCGAGGCTGTTACCAATTGCCATACCGAGAGGTTCTTCCATGCTTGTCAAAACGGCCACGGTGTCCCGGTCAACAAGCTGACCAATACGAACCATGGCTTTTGCCAGTTTAACCGCATCCTCCCGGTTTTTCATAAAGGCACCTTTACCTACCTTGACATCCAGAACAATTTTATCAGCGCCGGAAGCAATTTTTTTGCTCATTATCGAGGAAGCAATCAGGGGGATACTTTCTACAGTTGCCGTAACATCGCGGAGAGCGTAGAGCTTACCGTCCGCAGGGGCAATGGCATTTGATTGTCCGGTTATTGCAATGTTGTATTTTTTTAAATTACGGATAAATTCTTCGCGGCTAAGCGTGGTCCTGAACCCGGGAATTGCCTCCAGCTTATCAATAGTACCACCGGTGAAACCCAGTCCCCGGCCCGACATTTTGGCTACCGGTACGCCGGCGGCTGCCACTAACGGGGCAAGAATAAGTGTCGTAGTGTCAGCAACTCCGCCGGTACTGTGCTTGTCGACCTTAATGCCTGGTACCTGGCTTAAATCCACAGTGTCGCCCGATTGGGCCATAGCCATCGTCAGCGCCGCCGTTTCCTGATCTGTCATACCACGGAAAAAGACTGCCATCAGCCAGGCAGCCATTTGGTAATCAGGTATTTCTTCATTGGTATAAGCGTTAATCAGCCACTCAATTTCTGGTGCCGCCAGTTCCGCACCATCACGTTTTTTAGCAATTATATCTAAAATATGCACTTTGCTATATCACCTCAGCAGGTCTTTTAGAAAGCTTTGCCCATAAGCCAAAGGCGCCAGACCGAAATTATCCGCCACTGTTGCGCCTACATCAGCAAATGTGCTGCGCACACCCAAATGAAGAGGCTGCTTGGCCTTCGCCAGGTGACGGGAGTACGCCAACAGGGGAACATACTCGCGTGTATGGTCAGTTCCCGGCCTGGTGGGGTCGCAGCCATGATCGGCAGTGATGAGTAACAGATCATCGTCCTTGATTTTAGTTAGCAAGCCGGCCAAAGCACTATCGAATTCTTCCAGAGCTTTAGCGTAACCGGTTATATCATTACGGTGTCCGTAAATACTGTCAAAATCCACAAGATTAGTCATAATGATACCTTCAGGCAAATGTTCCTCTGCCAGGCGAAGAACCAGTTCCATACCATGCTGGTTTGATTTAGTGGGGTAGGTTTGTGTTAACCCCCTGTGAGCGTAAATATCGGCAATTTTTCCTACGCCAACAACAGTTAACCCTGCTTTTTTCATCATGTCCAGCACAGTATCCGACTGTGGTTCCAAACTATAGTCATGCCGATTGGGCGTACGGCTAAATTTACCAGGTTCGCCGACAAAGGGCCTGGCTATAATCCGGCCTACGGCATGGTCACCTATACAAACTTTTTCTCTGGTAATTCTACATAGTTCGTATAACCGTTCCAGGGGGATTATTTCTTCATGGGCAGCTATTTGAAAAACACTGTCTGCGGATGTATAGACAATAGGACGACCTGTATGCATATGTTCTTCGCCCAGTTCAGCCATGATTTCGGTTCCCGAAGCGGCTTTGTTGCCTAAGACGTCCAGGCCTGTATAATATTTGAATCTTTCAATAACTTCCGGCGGAAAACCCTGCGGATAAACAGGAAATGAGGTAAATACCGGATAGCCGGCCAGTTCCCAGTGGCCGCTTGTCGTATCTTTGCCAATCGAAAGCTCGGCCATCTTTCCGAAAGCTGCAATCGGGCGGGAGACCGCAGGAACACCGGCGATGGGTTCAATTAAACCTAAGCCCATGCTGGTCAGTACCGGCAATGCTAATCCGCCCTCATGTTCCGCAATATGTACCAGTGTATTGGCTCCGGCATCGCCATACTCGTGGGCGTCAGGCATAGCGCCAATACCTACACTGTCGAGTACAATCACAAATATTCGTTTAAACAAATTATTAGCTCCTCTGTAAGCAGTATATATTATAATATATTATGCGCGGGGATGCGTTTTATCATATACTTCTTTCAGACGATTTTTTGTTACATGGGTATAAATCTGCGTCGTAGAAATATCAGCATGCCCTAGCATTTCTTGTACTGAGCGTAGATCTGCACCATTTTCCAACAAATGGGTAGCAAATGAGTGACGTAAAGTGTGTGGGGTAATTTCTTTGGTAATGCTGGCTTCCAATGCATATTTTTTGATAATTTTCCAGAAGCCCTGCCGGGTAAGACGGTTACCATGATGATTTACAAATAACGACGGTTCCTCGTACGTGCGTACCAGCTTAGGACGGCCTTTGCCGATATATTCCTGAACACATTTGGCTGCAATCGAACCAAGCGGGACAATCCGCTCCTTGGCTCCTTTTCCATAACACTTAATATACCCCATATCCAGATTAACATCAGATATATTAAGCGAGATGAGTTCAGAAACTCTTATTCCGGTAGCATATAACAATTCCAGCATGGCTTTGTCCCTAAGTCCTGTAGGCTGAAAAGCATTGGGTTGTTTTAACAGCTCTTCGACTTCGGTAATGGTAAGAATTTTTGGCAGTTTTTTCTCAAGCTTGGGCGATTCCAAATTAACAGCGGGATCTTTCTCAATGTGGCGCTCGCGGACAAGGTATTGATAAAATGACTTTATCGCGGCAAGATTGCGCGAGATGGTGGAGACAGCCCGGCCTTTGACTTGGAGACTGTTTAAATAACTCAGGATGGTGTCACGGTTCGAATTCCGTATAAAATCTAATTGACTATTTTGCAAAAACGTATTGAACTGCCTTAAATCCCGCCCATAGGATTCCAGCGTATTTTGAGCTAACCCCCGCTCCACTGCAAGATAGTTAATAAATTCATTAACATAGGATTCCATTTTATTTACCACCCTTTTTCCTTCCCAGATTTCCGGACGACAGTTTTACAGTATCTGGTCTAGGTTCATTATTCAACATGAAGTTTACTTTTCCTTTATTTGTCTATCATGTTTTGTAAAGTTTTAGAGTTTTTTTGTCAGAGTTGTTATTCCCTGTCACACTATCAATGGCCGGAAAATTGCAATCCGCCATAACCCGTAAAGGTTTTTCCAGCAAATGCTGATCACGCATTTTTATCCCCGGGTTATTATATTCCCAAAACATGGTCAACAGTTTGGGTAGAATATAGAAGATAATAAGCGTTAATAGGACGATTTTTACATATAAACCAGATCGTTTGATTAAATTTCGCCAAGAGAACGTCACTACCATGCGCTCGTACTCCTCCTCCCCCGAAAAACTATTTATTGGGATCTGGCTTAACTTAATATCATACTTATTCGCTGCCGAGTGAGTTTATTCGTATTTTAATATCAATTGCAATAAGAAAAGACTGCAAATCAATTGCAGTCTTTTCGCGCCTGAGAGAGGGGATGCTTGCACTTTTATTATTTTACTATAATTTGGGCTACTGTTTTCATAAATACCGGAGAAACATAGACTTCTATCAGTGCCGCTCCCACCATGACTACCGCCATAGCCAGGCAAAATACCGAGTATGCAATAGAATTATAAAACAGATTATCTCTATTGTTATTTTTTCGTCGCACCAGCATGAGTGAAAAGGCCGTTGCTGAAACACCTGTTGCCAAAATGGCCGGTACAGCCAGAAAATTATGCGGCAAAACGGCTACAAAGGCGAACAACAAGCCTTTCATGATATATTCGTTTACCAGAAAGCCAACTGTAAAGCCGATGACGAAGCCTCGCAGGCAAACCATAAACAGAACAAAAGGAATACCGACAATAGTAAAACCAAGCAGCCACATGATGCCAATGAGCTTTATATTGTTAAACACCACATCGGCTAACAACAAATGAGTACTAGCTATCCCATCCTGGCGTTCGGCTAGTCCCTGAAAAAAGACCCGCAAGTAAACAATTAACTCGCTTTTCTGTTCGTCAGGAAGTGTTTTTACAGCCATAGCGCCGATGACAATTCCGATAACGAAAATCAGAACCATGAAAAAGTACGCAACAATATGAGCTCGGACATAATCGACAGCATTTCTGCGCAGAAGTTTTAGCATGCATGTACCTCCCTGCCAGTACCTGCTACAATATATGTCCTAGAAAATCTGTTTAGACCTTTGTAATTTACTACATTTTGACCCGGCCATATACACCGCCGCCGCCTGCCGTAATATCAGCCGTCCCTTCACGCGCTCGGATAATGAAATCAGCTATTTTGTTACCGGCAACAGATACGAGCGCATTATACGTGACATAATGCAGGATATTCATTTCGGTGTCAAATTCCGCCAGCAACTTGGCCAGCAGCTTTTTACCCAAACCCGGAATAAACTCTAACGGTATCTGGTAGTAATATTGCGGCCGGTGATCAGGATGGTTCGGCTCAATAAAGTCGCCTATCTCGTTTATCCTGTCAAATACGCCTTTGACTAAAGAATTGGCGCCGCAACGTGGACAGACACTGCTCATAAGAGCGTTATCATCAATAAAGCCGCATATTGTACAAAATGTCCGGTGATATTTTCCTAACCGCGGATCCAGACCATAGTTAGCCTGTACTTTTCTGCCGGCGGTACGGGAAAAAGTTTTGGCAATTTCGCCAAACGACAAGGACTCCATAGTAAAGACATTATATTCACGGGCAATTTTATCCAAAGAATGGGCATCAGAATTGGTTATAAAGGTATAAGACCTTAATTCCTCGATTCTATCGGCCATATCACTGTCGGCGCTCAGTCCAAGCTCAATTGCCGATAACCTGGCCAGCTCTTTTTCAGACAAGATTTGAGTTAATCTAGTGCAGCATACTCCATATAGGCTTTTATGTGGTGTAAAAACATGGGCAGGCACTATAAGAGAGTCAAAACTGCCGGCAATGCCAACAAGCTGTTTGAGAGGCATATGGGCATTTTGCGAGCTTAAGCTTATGTTGCGGATAAACCGGCTCATGTAGGCGGAAAACGCTGTCATAGATTTGATATCAGGCAAAAAAGCCAGCGTATGCGCCAGACCGCCGCTTTCTTCCCGCGTCTCGACCTCGGCTCCTAGGATCAGCAACAGGCTATTGCGGTAGATGTAGCCGCCGCTACTGGCCGGCTCAAGCTCTCCTTCAGCGATAAGCTGGCGGATATCGTCAAGAACCAGTGGTGACAAGGCATCCACAATACCGACAATATCCATGCCTTTACGCTGGGCAGCTTCCTGCAAAATACTACGGACTGTCAAATGCCGGGATGTGGGGATTTTGACCCATCTCCCGCTTTCACTCATGCCCACATGAATATGCAGGTCGGCAAAATAGGAATTCATCATATTATATTCCAGCCAGACACAATGCCACCAGACTCTTGGCATCACAAATTTCGCCACTGGCTATCATTTGGCGTATTTGTTCCGGAGAATAGACCTCCGAGGTGATAAATTCATCTTCATCCGGCTGCTTATCAGATTCCTCAAGATCTTCAGCCAGATAAACATGAATAACTTCATTGGTAAAACCAGGGGTGGTATACATGGAAGTCAGCTTGCGAAGCCTATTGGCGAAAAAACCGGTTTCTTCGGCCAACTCTCTTAAGGCACAGGCCTCCGGCTTCTCATCCGGATCAAGCTTGCCGGCAGGTACCTCAAGAATGATTTTGCCGATGGGGTGGCGAAACTGCCGCACCAGGATTACATTTCCTTCCTTAGTTCGCGGAATGACTGCCACTGCACCGGGATGTTCCACCACTTCCCGCGTAGCAGTTTTACCATTGGGCAATAATACTTCATCCCGTCTAAGATTAATTATTTTTCCTTCAAATAAACGTGTTGATCCTAACTGTTTCTCAATTAAATCTGTTTCTGAAAACGACATGGGTAAAGCCTCCAGTGAATGGTATATTTTACTAAGGTATATCATATATTACCTGCAAAAGGGGGAATGTCCCAATGAAGGTAATCATATATAACGGTTTTTATTTTAGTGGAAAAATTAAAGATTTATTAAAGGAATTACAGAACCTGGGCAGGAACTATAGCACACTGCGTGAGATAATTACGAAACACACACATTAGCCGCTGAAGACACCGTGGTATAACCCACGGTGTCTATTTTCAATCCATCCAGGGATAGTGAGTACAGGGTTTCAAAACAAACAATGGCGGATGATAATCAGCGACCGGCTGCAGCCATTCGGGAATGACAAGCCAGATAACCGGCAGTGATAACTTGGCGGCAGCCTGTTCAACGATCGCTAATCCCTGCTCAACATGTTCCCGGGTTGTTTCCGGGCCAAGATTTGTATTGCTAACCAAACCGCTAATTTTTACCCGGGCAGCTTGTTCAATACGTTGGTAGGCGTTTATAATGCCGTTTATATCACTCGTAAACGGCCGCTTTGTATTAACGACTAAAAATGCCTGGTAACCAAACTGATCGAAAAAACGTTTATACTGCCCCAAGGCAATAGCCGATTCGCCGCCGCCTGCATCTATGACCACATGGATATTGTCACTGGACAATACTTCGATAAGATTTTGGGGCGGAACTGGCAAATCAGCATGAGCCAGCCGGGGATCCGGCGCAATCACTCTGATGTTATGCTGTTCCAGTAATTCGCGATTTTCCCGTGTGCGGAAATATGGTTTCATTAGATCCATATCGACAATGGCCGTTTCTTTTCCCTCCGCTTTTAATTGTAAAGCGTAATTGGCGGCAAGCTCAGTCTTACCGCTGCCAAACTCCCCCACCATTATAGTTATACGATTATTCTTCATAGGGTCTCCCTGCCTGTTATTTATATTCTTTGGGCAGCTCTTCGCCGCGTAATACCCGCAAAGCGCCTTCAACAAGCGCTTTTAACTCATCCTCCCCGGGATATACCAGCACTTGTTTAATAAACTGAACCCTGTCAGTAATCAGTTTTACCAGCATTTTGGAATGCGCCAATCCCCCGGTTAGCACTATAGCATCAAGATTGCCCTGAACCACTGTGGCCATTGCGCCGATTTCTTTGGCTACCTGGTAAGCCATTGCTTCGTAAATCAGAGCCGCTTTGGCATCGCCGTTAGCGATGCGATTTTCTACTTCGCGCCCGTCGCTGGTGCCAAGGTGAGCCATAAGGCCGGCATTGCCTACCAGTTTTCTCTTTATTTCCTCTTCTGTGTAATTACCGGAGAAACACAGTTTAACCAGTGCATGTGACGGCACACTGCCGGCGCGTTCCGGGGAAAACGGCCCTAGATCGTTGGGATTTGTAACATCAATCATCCTGCCGTTTTGTTGCACCCCAACCGAGATTCCGCCACCAAGGTGGACAAGTATTAAGGTAAGCTCACAGTAATCCTTGCCCAGTTCTTTAGTCATCCGGTGTGCTACTGCTTTTAAATTAAGGGCATGGAAGAGGCTGGGACGAGATATTTCCGGCAGGCCGGTAATTCGCGCCAGCGGTTCCAACTCATCCACACTTACGGGATCAACGATAAAGGCCGGAATATTAACTTTGCCGGCAATACCCCTGGCTAACAGTCCACCGAGGTTTGAGGCATGCTGAGTCTGAATACCGATTTTAAGATCCTCAGCCATTAATTCATTTACTGTATAAGTGCCGCTGGCGGCCGGTTTGAGAGGTCCGCCCCGCCCGACAACGGCTGACAGTTCGTTTACACAAATACTGTGATCAATTAGGGCTTTTTCAACCAATGCAAGCCGGTACTCATACTGATCGTAAATTGCCGCAAATGTTTTTAGTTCATCAATGGTATGACGGATAATTTGTTCAAAATTTATTTGCTCATTCGTATATACTGCTATTTTTGTTGACGTCGATCCCGGATTTATTGCAAGAATCTTAAACTGCTGGCGCATAGTCAGCCTCCATAGCAAAAATTTTATAACAATGATTTTATTCATTGCCTGAACAAAAAAATCCTGCTGTTAAGTAGAAAACCCCTCCAGGCTTTAAAATCCCGGAGGGGTTTTGTAGAGCATTTTAGCTGGCGCGCATTTCCATACGCAGTTTGTCGGCAATCATTGCCATGAATTCCGAATTGGTGGGCTTGCCTTTGTCAAGCTTAATGGTATAACCAAATAATTTATTAATCATATCAATATTTCCACGATTCCAGGCAACTTCTATGGCATGCCGGATAGCCCTTTCGACACGGCTGGGCGTAGTTGAATATTTTTCGGCAATCATAGGATAGAGAACCTTGGTCACGGCTCCCAGCAATTCTACTTCGGCAACAATCATCATAATGGCATCGCGCAAATACTGATAACCTTTAATATGCGCCGGGATGCCAATTTCCCTGATAATATTAGTCACTTCCACATCCATAGGGCGGGCTTTGACTACCGGCATGGTTGCCGCGGCAACAGGTCGTGATACTGGTGCAGATCCCGCCAGCTGTCTGATACGGCTAATAAGCACATCCATATTAAAAGGTTTCAGAACATAATAATCAGCGCCTAGCTCAACAACCCGTTGGGTGATGCTTTCCTGGCCAAAGGCAGTAAGCATGATAATTTTCGGACGTTTACTACAGGAGACGTTGATCCGCTCCAAAACGCCTATGCCGTCTAGATGAGGCATAATAATATCCAAGACTATGACATCCGGGGATTTTTCCTCAACAATGGACAGCATCTGTTCTCCGTTGTAGGCAACACCGACTAATTCAATATCAGATTCCCGGCTTAAACATTCCTGCAAAATCTCAGAAAATTCCTTGTTGTCGTCAGCAATAGCGACCTTAATTGTCTCTCTTCCCGTTACCATTGAGCATCCTCCCAGCTAAATCAATTATATGTATTGTAATAAATACTATTCGACAAAGGCGCGCCAGTTCCTTCCTGCATTGGAAAAAAAAACCAATATATTTTATATTAATTCCAAATATTATCTTAATTATATACGATAAGCTGATTATGTGACAACAAGAAGCTGATAGAACTTGTAATATTCTCATTATTTTACAGTATTAGGCAGGACGGTATTGCCAAAGTCTCAGTTCTAATCGAAAAAAAACTGCCGGGAAAATGTGAACAATTTCCTGGCAGAATGACGTTCTTTTTTGGGAATAATGCCACTTTCCATCAGCATCCAATCTACAAAGCAACCATAACCGCTGGTAGGATCATGAACAAATACATGCGTAACGGCACCGACAATTTTACCGTTCTGAATTATGGGGCTGCCACTCATTCCTTGAACGATGCCGCCCGTTTTCTCAATTAGGCGCGGATCGGTCACTTTTATTACCAATCCTTTGCTTTCAGGGGCTTCCTGGAGATTTATCTTCTGGATTTCAATTGCGAATTGATCAATTGTTTGTCCATCTACTACAGTTAGCATTTCGGCCGGGCCGATTTGAACCTGACTCATGGAGGCCACCGGTATTGCCTGGGCATACTTATCGTTAGGTAAAGCAGCATTCAAATGGCCATAGATTCCGAACTGGCTATTCTTGGTGATATTCCCCAATAAGTGATCTTCTTCAATAAAAACACCGATTTTTTCTCCGGGATGCCCTCTTTTTCCATGCTGAATACCAGAAACTGTGGCAAGTACGATTTTACCCTGTTCGCAGTCTATGGGCTGATTGGTGTCACTGTCTGTTATGATATGCCCCAAAGCGCCGTATATTTTAGATTCCGGCTCATAAAAGGACAGTGTTCCTACTCCGGCCGCACTATCTCTTACAAATAGCCCGATCCGGTAACGTTTTGTCTCACTGCATAACACCGGTGTTGCAGTAACATGCTGCTGACCATCAGGACGTTTAAGCAGAATGTCTACATTACGATGATTCTTCCCGCTATCGTCAATAATTTCGGCTACTTGTGTTTCACTTTGCACCGGCGTTCCGTTTATACTGATGATGACGTCACCTACAATAATGCCGGCATCTTTGGCCGGTGTAGCATATTGGCCCTGCATCGTGAGAACCGGGGAATTGCCGACAACAATTACGCCCTGTGAGCGTAAAACTACCCCAATGGAATGACCGCCGGGAATCAACTTGATAGGCGGCAATACATCTACCTGAACCGTGCGGAAAGGAATCACGCCAAAGAGTTTGAACTCCACAGTCGATTGTCCGAGCTTGACAGGCTCAAGAGAAACTGGCCGGGATAGGGCAGTAATGGATAATAAATCATGATTCTGCACGCGAATACTGGCATTGTCATGGTTCACACTAACAGTAAGCGGAAAATTAACTTCGAAGAGTGCTGTCTCACCTTCAATAACTCGGATATGCATGGGAAGACCGTAAATATTCCGGAATTGGGGAGAAAAACAGAATGCGAAGATTGCGCTGATAATCAACATTGCCATGAATAGCCTTTTGTTGAGTAACCGATAAAATCTTAACATGTTTTCTTCCATCACTCCCTATTACATTCTTCCCAAATTTACCGCCAGATCTTCACCTCGGATTTTCTGTTCATGCAATTGCAAAATTAGAGTTTCCCGAATTTGATAGGGATTATTCCGGATTTATTAGTATTTATTGTCTTGGAAGCGCAATTTAAGTGATTATATTAAAAAAATAAGCGCAAGCTTGCGCTTACGCTTATTTTTACCAATTTGCTTTTTTTTTCTTTGCCATTTCCAGCATCTGAGCAGCATTATCGATTGAAAGCTGCGTTATTTCACCGGAAGCCATTCTGGCTAATTCTGTTAATTGAGCCGCTAAATTAAGTGTTGTAACTCGCGTTTGCGTTCGCTCGGCCTCGACAACTTTTTCAATATAAATATGCGAATCAGCCATAGAAGCAATTTGCGGCAAATGAGTTATACATAATACCTGTTTATCAAAAGCTGCTATTCTGGCTATTTTTTCAGCCACTTTTTGTGCGGTTTGACCGCCGATACCGGTATCAACCTCGTCAAATACCATGGTAGCAATATCATCGCGCTCAGAACAAACTGTTTTGATTGCCAAGGCAATTCGCGACAATTCACCGCCAGACGCTATCTTGTGCAGGGGTTTGGGCTCTTCGCCAGGATTGGCTGAAAACAGGAAAAATACCTCATTAGCACCATTGGCTGAATATTGCTCACTGCGTCTAACGTCTACCAGAAATTGCGCCTTGTTCATGCCAAGATCTGCCAGGTGCGCAGATATTTGTTTACCCATTTCCTGGCCGGCTCTTTGACGCAAGTCGCCTAATTCATCGGCTAACTGTGCCACGGCAGCGGCCAGAGCGTTCTCTTCTTTAGTTAATTGAGCAAGATGTTCATCATGGTTGGTTATGGCAGACAGTTCAGAGCAGGCACGTTCATAGTAAGCAAGTATGTCCTCAACAGTTGCGCCATACTTTTTTTTGAGTTTATAAATAGTGTCCAGCCGATCTTCCAGCTTTGCCAATTTTGCCGGGTTATGGTCGATACTTTCCTGGTATGCCCTTAATTCACCCATGGTGTCCTCTAGCTGATATAACGATTCCGTTACTGCCGCCAGCGGCTGCTCAATAGCTTTATCATAACGTGATGCCAACTCCAGTTCATGCTTAATATCGGCCAGGCAGCCTACGATGCCGCTGAAGCCCCTGTTCCCCTGACTTAGCAGCATGTAAGAGCGTGAAACTGCATTAGCAATCTTCTCCGCATTGGCTAACACCTTTATTTGACTTTCGAGCCTTTCTTCTTCTTCCGGTGTTAGCGCGGCGGTGGCAATTTCCTGCGTCTGCCAGGCGAGCATCTCTTCCCGTTGCAGCCGTTCCCGCGAATCCCGGGCTAACGACATCAGATCACTTTTGGTTTTTTGCCATAATTTATATGTTTTGCGGTATTCCTCAAGTATGGAGCGGATTTCCGCGGAGAAAGCATCTGTGAGAGTCAAATGCACTCCCGGCTTCAACAAAGCCTGATTTTCGTGCTGGCCATGCATATCAACAAGTGCTTCGCCAAATCTGCGTAATGTGGCCAAAGGAACCTGGCAGCCATTAATGTGAATGGTATTTTTGCCGTGTCTGGTCATACGCCTGGCGATAAGCAAGGAACCGTCTTCTTCCGGCGGAATACCTTGGTCCTCCAGTATCTCCCGGATAGCAATATCAGAAATGTCAAAAACCGCCTCAACCCGAAAATAATCCGCTCCGCTCCGGATTGAGTCGCTTGAGGCTCTGCTGCCGGTAATGACTGACAAAGCATCGATTAGAATTGACTTACCAGCTCCGGTTTCTCCAGTCAAGATATTGAGGCCGGGGACAAACTCGATATCTACCCGGTCAATTAGTGCGAAATTAACGACAGTCAGTGATTTCAGCATTTCATATCTCTCCTCAAAGAAAGGCTATATGCCGCTGCCCATCAGTGATTGAAATTTTGCGATAACCTGAGGTACTGCCTCCACAGGCTTGACCAAAACAAAAATAGTGTCATCGCCGGCAACAGTACCAATAACCTCAGGCCATTTAACATAGTCAATGGTGTAGGCAACCGCCTGGGCTGTACCAGGCAGGGTTCGCAATACAACTATATTTTGGCTATAGTCGATGGCTACCAGCGAATCATGAAAAGTACGCTCCATCCGGGCCTGAGACAAGACGATGTTCTGCTCAGGCGGGAAAGCGTATCGATAACGGCCATCGCCTGTAGGAACTTTAATAAGCATAAGTTCCTTTATATCCCGTGAGACTGTAGCTTGTGTAACTTCGATACCCTGTTTGCTGAGGGCCTCTGCCAGTTCCTCCTGGGTCTCAATAATGTAGCGCTCGACAATTTCTTTAATCTTTGAGTGACGTAATGCCTTCAAGCGGTTCACTCCTTATTTTTTCAATTACATATAGAAGCGGCGGATTGTTTTTCTGATTAACCATCGACCAACAGGCCACAGAGAAAACTTTTTGATTTAGGATAGCCAAATATTCATATACCGCCTGGCATTCTAAACGACCATGCTCATAGCCTGGATAAACTGCTATTGTCATTACACCGCCGATATTGAGCAGCTGTAATGCCTGGTGAGCGGCCTCAATGGTAGTTGCGGGATTGGTGGATAGTTTATGGTCGCTTCCGGGCAAATAACCCAGATTGAACATAACGGCGTCAAGTTGCTGATGAAGATATTTGTTTAAATGGGAATGACTGTCTAATATTAGTCTGACTTTGTGCCTGAGATTGCGGCCGGTAAGCAACGTCTCCGTTTTCGACAGCCCCTGCTGTTGAATATCAAAAGCAAACACCGTGGTGGCATCCGGCGTATTTTCCGCTAAAAACAGGGTATCATTACCGTTGCCGGCCGTAGCATCGACTACTGTCCGGGCATTTGCCAACCGGGGGAGAATAAATTGATGGGCCATGCGGACCGCGTTAGCAACTACCATCACGGTCGCCTCTTCTCAGTTTTGTACGCAAGGTTTCATAGTAACTTTTTCCTGGGAAACGGATAAACCGGGCGCGAAAAGGAGAACGCCTGACAACAACAGTATCGTCAGGCAGTAAATTGTAGACCGACTGACCGTCGACAGTAAGGACAATATCATCGTGTGTTGCCTGCATGCGTATTTTAATTTCCTCCCGCTCGGAAATCACCAGAGCGCGGGAATGAAGTGTATGCGGGCAAATCGGAGTAATTACGATTACCTTTAGTTTGGGATTAATGATAGGTCCGCCTGAGGACAAAGAGTATCCCGTTGAACCTGTTGAAGTAGCAATAATCAGTCCATCGGCCGGATATTCCGCCGTAAGTTCGTTATCAATAAACAGCTTTAGTTTGATCATGCGGGAAAATCCGCCTTTGGCCACAACTACGTCATTCAGCGCCGGTGAAATATATATGGGGCTGCCGTTCCGGATAACAACGGCGTCCAGCATGAGTCTTTCCTCTATGTAATAATCGCCTTTTATCAGCCTTTCCAGGGCAGTGCTCAAATCAGGCAGTTCGATCTCGGTGAGAAAGCCAAGATTTCCCATATTTACTCCACAGACGGGGATTCCGAAAGGAGCAATTTCCCTGGCCGTATTAAGCAGTGTTCCGTCACCGCCTAATGTGATGCCAAAGGTAATATCGTTTCGAACGCATTCCAGTTTACCGGCCAAGCTGGTACATTTTAATTCCAGTGCCGCATCCTCCGGCATAACCACGTTTACGTTGCGTTCCTTAAAATATTGCACAATCCATCCCAACACAGTACTAATACTCTGTTTTTTAGTGTTGGGGAACAGCCCTACAGTCAACACACCTGAGTCCTCCGTCATCCCGTTAAATTGGCATGAGCATCAGCTACTACAGCAGCAATTACTGCCTCATCCACTGCTGCTTCGGCCGTGGCATTCGCTAAATACAATAGATACTCTATATTGCCTTCAGGTCCTTTCACCGGTGAGAATGTCAGTCCCAAAGGCGTAAGTGCCAGAGACATAGCCATATTTACAACATTGTTAATAACTTCACGATGAATAGCCGGGTCACGGACAACGCCTTTTTTACCTACTTTTTCGCGGCCGGCCTCAAATTGTGGTTTGATAAGTGCAATTACTGTTCCGTTTTGATCAAGCAGTGATTTTACTACAGGCAGAACCTTATCCAGGGAGATAAAGGCTACATCTATCGAGACAAAACCCAGCGGCTGATTTAAATCTTCCGGTTTTATATTGCGTATGTTGGTACGCTCCATATTTACCACTCGTTCATCGGTACGTAACGACCAGGCCAGTTGTCCATAACCGACATCGATAGCATAGACTTTACTGGCTCCGTTTTTTAACGCACAATCAGTAAAGCCGCCTGTAGATGCGCCAATATCAGCCATAATCTTGCCGGTAAGATCCAGGCCAAAAAATTCAAGTGCTTTGGCCAGTTTAAGCCCGCCCCGGCTGACATAGCCGATACTGTCCCCGTGAACTGTGATATTGGCAGTGGTAGGCACTACGGTTCCGGCTTTATCGATTTTCACACTGTCTACTGTCACAAGTCCGGCCATGATATAGGCTTTAGCCCGCTCCCGGCTTTCCGCCAGCCCTTTTTCCACTAATAAAACGTCAAGGCGTTCTTTATTTCGGACTCCTGTCATTTTCCCGCTCCAAACTGGCGGATAAACTGCTCTACGCTGGCCGCAATTCCCTCTGCATCCAATCCATACTGTTCTAAAAGATATCCCCGCTGGCCATGTTCAATAAATTTGTCAGGCAAGCCTAGCCGTAACACCTTGACCCAATTAAGATGCTGAGAATTTATATATTCCAGTACGGCTGAACCAAATCCTCCGGTTAATACATTATCTTCAACAGTAACAATGACTCCGTTGTCGCGGGCTAATTGACGAATAAGCTGGCCGTCAAGCGGTTTTATAAACCGGGTGTTCACTACGCCGGCGGCAATTCCTTTTTCTTTTAGGAAGGCAGCTGCACTCCGGCATGGTTCGACCATGCTGCCTGCTGCCAGGAGAACAAGATCTTTGCCCTCCACAAGTTGTTCGGCTTTGCCAACTTCCAGCCTGGTAAAATCAGTTTTTAACGCCACGCCGACTCCGCTGCCACGCGGATAACGTATCGCAACCGGTGTATTTAGGGAGATGGCGGTGAACAACATATTTTGGAGTTCGTTTTCATCTTTGGGCGCCATAATAACCATATTGGGAATATGCCGCAGGAATGAATAATCAAAAACCCCATGATGGGTAGCGCCGTCCTCGCCAACAATGCCGGCTCTGTCGAGCATAAAGATTACCGGTAGGTTTTGCAGGCATACATCATGCAAAATCTGGTCGTAGGCCCGCTGTAAAAATGTGGAGTAGATAACGACAACCGGTCGTTTGCCCTGTGTAGCCATACCGGCGGCCAACGTTACAGCATGCTGTTCGGCGATACCTACATCAAAAAAACGTTTGGGAAATTTTACGGAAAATTTCTTTAAGCCGGTTCCTTCCGGCATGGCTGCCGTAATGGCGACAAGATCAGGATTTCGTTCGGCCAGTTTGATGATGGCTTCACTAAATACCTGCGTATAAGAAGGTGGTTCGACTGATTTTTTTATTACTTCACCGGTTTCAACGCAGAAGGGACCTACGCCGTGGAATTTATCGGCATTCCGCTCAGCCGGTAGATAGCCTTTGCCTTTTTGCGTCAGCAAATGTATCAGCACCGGGCCTTTGACGCTCTTAGTTTTATCAAGTACCTCTAAAATGGAAGGAATATTGTGGCCGTCAATAGGGCCAAAATAGGTAAAGCCCAGTTCTTCAAACAGCACTCCCGGAACCAACAGGTACTTTAAACTGTCCTTTACCCGCTCTGCCGTATTGGCTACACTATCACCTATCGCTGGAATACGCCGCAATAGATACTCAATGTCATGCTTCACTTTGGAATACGTGGGCGCTGTTCTCATCTTGGCCAGGTATTCCGACATAGCGCCTACATTTTTGGCAATGGACATTTCATTATCATTGAGGATTACCGTGAGATTGGTTCCCAGATGTCCGGCATGATTAAGCGCTTCGTAGGCCTGGCCACCTGTTAGTGAACCGTCGCCGATAATGGCCACCACATTATACTTTGCGCCTGTCATATCCCTGGCAATTGCGATGCCTAATGCGGAAGAAATTGAGGTGCTGGAGTGGCCGGCGCCAAATGCGTCATGTACGCTTTCGCAGCGTTTGGGGAAGCCGCAAATACCGCCAGCGGTACGCAAAGTGCCAAAATTTTCCCGGCGCCCGGTGAGAATTTTATGGACATAGGCCTGATGGCCAACATCCCAGACAAATTTATCGTTAGGACTGTCAAACATTTTATGAAGTGCCAGCGTCAGTTCCACCACCCCCAAATTGGGGGCCAAATGTCCGCCGTTGGCGGCTACCGTATGTATCAGAAGCTCGCGGATTTCACCGGCGAGCTTTTCTAATTGGGCGAAGGAGAGATTTTTAAGATCCTGTGGACTATGAATATTTTGAAGCAGATTGCTCAAATTGGTTCCCCGCTTTCCCTTACTAGCATCAGGATAGCCTGATGGCAACAATTGTTAAAATGTCTTTTTACCAAAAATATTATAGCATATCTACTGCGAAACATTCATCTATAAAATACATAAAAGACATAGGCTATGAGCATACCGTGCACAGCCCCGCCTAATACCTCGAGCGGTGTATGCCCCAGCAGTTCTTTGAGCCTGGTATCGCGTACTTTATGTTCAACCCGCATTTCGCGCACCAGTTTGTTTATGACTTTGGCCTGCTTGCCTGCTGCCCGCCGGACTCCGGCGGCGTCATACATGACAATACCGGCCAATACCACGGCAACGGCGAATAAATCAGACTCCAGCCCTTCGCGCAAGGCTACGCCTGCTGCCAGGCTCACCACCAACGCTGTATGTGAGCTGGGCATACCGCCAGCGCCTACGAGCCGTTCCGCATTAAATGCGCCATGACGCCAGTAAGCAGTTATTGTTTTCAATACTTGCGCCGTAAACCAGGCAGTTATAGCTGTCATTAAAATAACATTTTTGCCCAGTCCGGCCCAAAATTCGGCCATCCATTACACCTCAAGTTTCTCGATTGATTAAGTGTACTACCAGTTCACGCAGTATTTGAGCTTCGGCTCCAAAATCAGCCAGGCTGCTTAACGCCTGGTCTACCGCCTGCTGAGCCAGGCGCCTGGCTCCGTCCAGCGTATGCAGAGTCACATAAGTTACTTTATGATTTCTTATGTCGCTGCCGACCGGCTTGCCGATTTTTTCCTGGGTTCCCACAACATCGAGAATGTCGTCGGTAATTTGGAAGGCTAACCCGAATTGTTCGGCATAATGGGTTAAAGATAGCAGTTGCTCTTGGCTGCCGCCGGCCAGAATAGCACCGGAGCGTAATGCCGCTTTAAACAACGCGCCGGTTTTGGCCTGGTGCATAAATTTAAGAGTTGCGGCATCGATAACCTGACCTTCGGAAACTAAGTCTACGGCCTGACCGCCGATCATGCCGCCAGCACCGGCGGCATCAGCAATCTCGCGGATTACCGATATTAAGTCAAGCGGGTCAACCTTATTCTGCGATAGCATAGTCCCAAAAGCCGCCGTTAAGAGGCCATCACCAGCCAGCACGGCCATACCCTCGCCAAACACCTTATGATTTGTCAGCTTGCCGCGCCGGTAGTCGTCGTTATCCATAGCCGGCAAATCATCATGGATCAGGGAATAGGTATGTATCATTTCCAAGCCGCAGGCTACCGGCAAATAGGCTGCCCCATCGCCGCCAACAGCATCGCTCGCCGCCATCAGCATTATGGGCCGGAGCCGTTTGCCGCCGGCGAAAAGACTATATCGCATAGCCTCAAAAATAACGGGTGGATAGGCTGTAGCAGGGATATATTGAGACAGGGCGGTATCAATTAAGTTTATTTTATCCTGGCAATACTTGCTCAAAGAGTTTGTTGTCATTTAGTTTCCCTCCACTGGCTTTAGCGGCTGCTCAACCAGCTTGCCATGTTCCTGCTGCAGAATTTTATCGACCTGTGCTTCAGCAGCATTTAGGCGCTCAAAACATAACTTAGCATGGGTTATGCCTTGATTGAATTTATCCAACGCTTCTTCCAGCGGCAAATCACCGGATTCCAATTCTTTAACAATTACTTCTAATTTTCCAAGAGCTTCTTCAAAACATACATTATTTTGTTTGTTACCTGCTTTACTGGCCATTTTTACCCTCCCTGGTTCTAACTACTTCTACGTCAAGCCGGCCCTGCCCTAAAATTATTTCTAACTCTTGTCCTGCCGTTACCTGATCAGACCTGTTGATTACTTGTCCTTCAGGAGCACGGACCAGGCTATAGCCTCTGGCCAGTACTGCCAAAGGATTTAATACTGTAAGTTTTTCGGCATTCAGCCGTAAGTTTTGTTGTTTGGCAACAATAATTTTACGCGTTGCCTCCCCTAGTCTATCCACATAGGAATCTATTAATTGACGGTGGGCGGCTAAAAGCTTTTCCGGCTGTGTAAACACATTACTATCCCGCAATTGCAGGACAACTTGCCGGCGATGCTTGATGTAAGTCCGGATATTGGTTGTCAGCATGCTTTGCAGCGTGCCAATATACCTTTTTAACTCGTGAACATCCGGTACAACAAGCTCAGCAGCCTGCGAAGGCGTTGCCGCCCGGCAGTCGGCGGCAAAATCAGCCAGCGTATAGTCGGTTTGATGTCCGACGGCTGAGATGACGGGAATGACTGAAGCCGCTATGGCCCGTACTACCTGCTCGTCATTAAAAGCCCAGAGTTCTTCGATTGAGCCGCCGCCCCGGCCGGCAATGATCACATCGACCGTTTTCAGCCGGTTAAAGGTGCGGATGGCCTCAACAATTTGGCCTGGTGCTTCCACACCTTGAACTTGCACAGGGTACAATATAAGCGGGATGCCCGGATGACGTCGTTTGGCAACTGAAATGATGTCTCTTAATGCGGCTCCGGTCGGTGAAGTAACAACACCTACGGCTTTAGGCAAGAGCGGCAGTTTTTGCTTGCGATTTTCCTCAAACAGGCCTTCTGCCGCCAGTTTTTCTTTCAACTGATTGAATGCAATACTCAATTCACCAATACCGTCGGGTATTAACTGGTCGGCATACAACTGATATTGACCATCACGTTCAAAAACAGTCACCTGTCCGTAAGCCACCACCTTGAGTCCGTCGCGGGGCTCAAATTTCAGAAACTGGGCACGGCTTTTGAACATGACTCCTTTGATTTGTGAACCGGCATCTTTAAGAGTAAAATAGCAATGGCCCGAATAATGGCATTTGAAATTAGACAGCTCACCTTTTATAAACACAGACATTAGCCGGGTATCCCGGTCAAACAAACTTTTAATATATCTGGTTAGGTCACTGACAGTATATATATTGCTCATATTTATTCCACCCGGTATTTCAATTCATTATTATAGGTGTAGCCAAAATATAGAAATTTAACAGTACACTGTTTATAATAATAACCTATATATGCAAAAAAAACCAGACATAAGTCTGGGTAAAAAGGTATAATCACTACTTTTGTCCCTCTTAGAATCTGGTGCCCCAATAGCGTTGCGCCAAGTAGCCGCTTACACTTCCCACCACGAACCAGAAGAAATACCCTGGCGGAATCAGGTGTCCAATAACCGACCCAATGACGGCTCCTCCCAAAATGTAAGGTACCATGGTGCCACCTCCTGGCATATGAGTTTATGTATCATATGCTTTTGGGGCATTGAGTGTGAATAGAGCTTATGACATTACCGGCAAATAAGTGCATAATAAGCGGCGCCGGTGGCATTATCCGGACTATAGTTAATATCCGGATAATATAAATTGGCTTTCTGGGGGGCAACTAGCTGCTCCGTAAGGTAATTTCTAACAAAATTGTTTGCTGTTACACCGCCAACCAGCAAGACATCAGTAAGTCCGGTATGGGTAATAGCATAGAGAATCATTTTGGCTACTGCGTTGGCAACACATAATTGAATCCCGGCTGCAACCGCTGCAGTGTCTGCTCCCTGTTCAATCAGCTTGCGGGCGAATGTCTCAGGACCGGCAAAACTGGCACAGGCATTACGGATACTAAACGGAATCCGGAATGCTTCCACTGATGCATTCGCTGCCAGTAATTCCAGGTGAGGGCCGGCCGGGAAAGGTAACCCAAGGAGTACCCCGATACGGTCAATAAGCTGCCCGGCATGTATGTCCTGACTTTCTCCCAGGATTTCGATGCTGAGCCGCCTGGAATCAGGCGATCCGGATACCCGTACTATTTCCGTGGTACCGCCGGATAAGTGAACAGCTAAAAAATCATTGGACTTTGGGCCCTGAGCAGACCATATTCCCGCTAAAATATGGTTTTCCTGATGACTAATACGAAGAAGCGGTATACCCTGTGCAACAGACAATATTTTGGCATAGCCATCCCCAACCAAAAATGCCGGCATATAGGAATCCGGCAAAGGACGGGGGAAAGCGGATACGCCTATGGCTTTAAACGCCGGCTTGCCCAGCGGCAGGCAAGCCTCAGCAAAAAGTTCCGGAAGGCTGCGCGTATGCTGAAAAACCATTTCAGACTGCTGCAGGCCGCGGCCACCGGTTTTTACCTGCAATATCCTGCGACAATCAGAAATTAACTGTCCCTGCTCATCTAATATAGCTACCGAGGTAGTATAACAGCTGGTATCTATTCCCAATACATAGTTCATGATAATTCTTTATTTTTTACAATTGACCCTAAAATTCCATTAATAAACCGGCTTGAATCCTCGGTTCCAAAAGTCTTGGCCAATTCGACAGCCTCATTTATCGCCACGCCGGGCTGAAGTCGCTCCTGGCTATATTTCATTTCGAAAATAGCCATTCGGGCAATGTTGCGGTCAACGCCGGCCATGCGGTCGAGCTTCCATTCCCGTGATAACTCAGAAATGTATCCATCAATCGCGGCTAAGTTCTGATAGGTTCCGTCTACCAGTGCTTTGGCATAGAGCTTGGTGCTATCATTAATATCCTCGCCGCGCTCACTTAACACGGCGGCAAGTGCCTCCTCACTGGTAACACCTGAATTAAAATCAAGCTGAAATAATGCTTGTACTGCCATTTCACGGGCCTTTCTTCGGCTCATAATTTCCCTCTTTCTTGTCGCTGTATCTGGTGCCCAACAAAGATTTACAAGCAGAGTATGAGTAAATCCTTATGGGGTTTCATCTGTATTGCCGTTACCGGTTATAGCCAGGCGGCAGCAGTTTGTCCAAAATTTCCATGATATCTTCTTTTTGATCAATGCGTTTGCCGATTACATACCCGGCTATAACGCACAAAGCCACAAATAGTGTACGGAAAAAACCAAAAGTTATTACCAGTATGCCAAAGAGGAACCCTAACAGCACTCCCAGGATTTTGCCGCTATGATGCTGCCATATTTCTTCCACTAATTTGGAATTCATTATTGTCCCCCTATTCAACACGCTGTTTGGTCTTAAAGTCATTGCTAATATTGTCAACCTTTACCTGTACATCGGCTAACTCGACACCTACCGTATTTCTAATATATTCATGAACACGGTTTTGAATTTCTGCGGCAACGGTAGGTACGTGGCTCTCGGGGCTTACAACAGCTTTGATCTGAACAGTTATTCCCTCGCGGGCCAGCGCCACCTTAACTTTAATGCCGCGTACTCCCCTGATATGTCTGGCTACCTTCTCCACCAAATTTTCCACGGCGTCAAGAGAAATATGCACGTCTCCCATGTCGTTGTGGTGGACAATAGTGTCCTTGGCTTTTCTGGAACGAAGACCGGCTAAAAGCAGTCGGATACTAACCAGAAAGAATACTGCACCAACCAGTGCGGCCTCCCACTGACCATATATGTATAAAAGGCTTGTCCCCGCCAATTCCAAAGGAATAAGGCGTAAAGACAGGAGAATAACGGCGGCTGACAAAACGGTCAGTAAAAAAGTGTAAATAGATAGAATTATGCGGTCAATAATTCCCATAGTATCTCCTTTCTCCGGCCTCTTCCATTTATCTTACCCGAATATCTTCTTCTTTAGCTTCCTGGGCAAAACCGACGCCTTGAACATGAATGTTGACTTCAACAACATCCAGGCCGGTCATAGATTCAATAGCTCGTTTTACATTCTCCTGCACCCTTAATGCTATGTCTGGAATACGTACCCCATACTCAACAATAATGTATAAATCAACGGCAGCTTCCCGTTCGCCGACTTCAACCTTGACACCCTTGGACAGATTCTTTTTGCCGAGCATCTCGGCAATGCCACCGACCAAGCCGGCGCTCATCCCGGCGACACCGGATACTTCGGTTGCGGCAAGCCCTGCAATAATACCAACTACTTCATCGGCAATCCGAATGGAACCAACATCATTATGTTCTGTCTTTTCCATATGTTCTTTTTTTTCCACTCCTACCCCCCCTAAAAATCCCGGAATACTAAAATCTATTACAATAAAAGATTTCTTATAACTATATTATTATACCAAGCTTTTTCCATTTTTACAATTTCGTCGTAGAAAAACTTGACTTATGTAAAATTATTTAACAGAAGTATTAGATTCTCTTATCCCGGATCAAGCTGCAAAGCTTAAATTTTGATAGGTAAAAAAATAAGCAGAGCACAGCTCTACTTATGGTTTGGCGCTAACTGTTATATCTTCCTGCTTGACTCCGGCAACCCGGCTGATAACCTCTGCCACCTGGATAACCTCTTCTTTAGTTAGCGCAGTTGTCTTAACCACGGCACTCACTGAATTGTCACGAATAAATACCAGGGCGTCGGCAAAACCTTTGGCTTTTATTAAATTTTCCATTTCAGCTTCACGTTGCTTTTCCAGAGTCATTTTCAAAATAGTCTCCTGGGCTTGGTGCTTGGTATCTTCAGATTGAGAATTTTTAATTATTTCTCGCAGCAGATCCGATTTTTCGCTCCTTATTTTATCCCGTTCGAGGCGATACTCAGTAAAAAAATCAGGAGCCATAACCGGGACAACCGGATCAGGGACTAACGCTTTGGTAACCTGCATGGCATTAGACCGGTCGGCTCTGGCTTGCCGAAGATCCTGAACATAATTTAAGGTTCCGCTTACCAGCAGGGAAAGTATGCCTGCCGCCACAATAAAAATGGCAATTATTCCAACCCTGCTTAACGATAAAACAGTGAAAACTCTCATAGCATTTTACCTCACTTTCTTTGGGGTAGCACAGTAATTCTATAGGGGGGAATCCCCAGTCCGTATTCAACCGCTCTGGTAAGGTTGGCTTTGACAGCGGAGTCGTTGGCCCCTTCCGCTACGACCAGGACTCCACGGATTACCGGTTTGTATTCACGAACCATGACAGGTCTGTCGGCTCCATTTTCCTTGCTTAGCAATACTTGCTCAGTTTCCTTTGTCTCGGTCGTGGTACGAACGCCGCCGGATGTATCCTTTTCCTGCACCGTTTTTATCTCTTTAGTAACGTTTTTGGCATGCTCCTGCATAGAACCGGACTCTAACATTATGTTTACTGAAACGGCCCCTGCCCCCTTAACCTGCGCGAGCAGATTAGCAAGCTTGCTTTCCAGAGCCTCTTCGTAACTCCGATTTGTAACAACGGGATTTTTAGCCGTTTCAGCAGAGGCTGCTGTTTGGGGCTTAACAGTAGACTGTTCATAAAAACTGCCTAGCAGCAATAAGCTGATTCCCAGCAGTCCTAGCCATATTAGTCTGGTATTTACCGCACCCTCTTTTAACACCTGACTTGGGACTAGTTTTTTTGCCCCTGAAAGCCATTCCTTCAGCGAAGCTCCTAATGCCGCCATCTTTTACAACCTCCTTAATCTATTGGTTTGACTGTAATTTGACCAGTTCGCAGCTGATATAATTCAGCTACCGATCTTTTAACTTTCTCGACAACTTCCTGTGGGAGCCGCGCTGGCTCTTTCTCTGTCAATCCACCCGGTTTGATTTCTATTCTGGCAACCTGACGCTCTTTGGATGTAGCTGCATATTTTATAAGAATCAGCATATTTTTTATCCTGCCGGCAATTTTGCTTTCTTGCTGGCTACTTTCTTCAAATTCTAGCGACACTCTGGCATCGGCCACTCCATCGATTGCCAAAACTGTGGCTCTGACTTGCCGGGCTAAATCCCTGGAATACATATCGCGAGCCAGTTGTTCACGTTTGCCGGCTGCGATAGTAGCCGAGTTAAGAATAGCTGTATCGGTTAGATTGTTATTGCCAAGTTTAGAAAACACCGGCAGTTGATCCTGAGTCCAAGTCCGTTCCAGAACGCCAATGACAGGCTGCAATATTGCCAGCATAATGAACAATCCCAGAATGACCCGGATAAACTTTTGCATGCTGTTACTCGGCAATAGCAGTTCTACAAAGGAAGCAAACAAGACAACAAAAATTATGCCTTTTACCCAATCAGTAATTGCTTCTATCATTTATTCACCCACCACAGACGCTACCGAAGCATTAAAGCTACGCTTCCGGCGCCGATAATCATAGTAACAAGCAGAAAGAACATTAGAGCAACAGTGAGTACCGCACCAAACAGTAACAATAAGTTATTTCCCATAGCGTCAAGACACTTGGCCATTTTTTCATCACCCATTGGTTGAATAAGCGCTCCGGCAATTTTTAATACAACTACTAAGGAAATTAGTTTTATCAATGGCAAAGCGCAAAGCAAGGCAATGGCCAGCACACCGAAGATACCCACCGCATTTTTTAGTAGCAGCGATGCACCCATAACCAGTTCAACCGTATCGGCAAACATTTTACCAACTACCGGTATAAAAGTAGCTGTTGCATACTTGGCGGTTCGTAAAGTCAAGCCGTCGGCAACACTGCCCGCAACCCCCTGAATACTGACTATACCGATAAACACTACCAATACTAAGCCAAGAATCATCATTCCGGCTTGTTTTATTACACCGGTTAAATTGCTAAGCTTATACCTGCCTGACAGATAGTTGACACATTCCAAAATAGCTGTTAAAAACAGTAAGGGTAATATTATATCTTTAACAACAACACTGGTTACGCCAACAACCAAGAGCATCAGCGGTGTCAGGAGCGCCGCCGAAGTTAAAGCCCCAACGCCTGCTAACAGTGACAATAAAAGGGGCAGCAGCGCTTCCATAAACCCCACCATATTGCCAACAGTATCCCGGGCTAGATTTAAACCCTGATAAAATGCGCTTAAGGCAATAACACAGAGAAAAATAAAGCAGACACTATACGCTAATAGGGAAATGGCAGACTGCTCAAATGAGTTTTGTAAATTTTGTAAAAGAGCGCATAAAACAGCCAGAAATAGTAGTTTTCCCATCAGGTGGATATTGGTTGCCAATTCTTTGAACAGGTAGGAGACAAACTTGCCGCTAAGGGTTTGCCAATTAAAGGATAGCCCTTTCGTTGCAATATCTTTAATTGTTTCCGTCGTTAGCAACGGGATATCTTCATTTAGTTCGCGATTCACAGTCTGGATAAAATGGTTAACGTTATTTACCGAGGTGCTTTCCAGTAAATCCAAGGGTAATTCTGAGTTCATACCGGAACTTGCGAAGCCTGCATTGCTGCATAGAATAAACAGTAGCGACACTATTATTATTCTCACACGCTCTCCACCTTAAGGAATGAGTCTTACGATTGTATCCAGCACTAAAGCAATAATTGGAACTGCCATTACCATAACCAGTATTTTTCCGGCAAATTCAATTTTCCCGGCAACAGCGCTCTCGCCGGCATCGCGACAGACTTGTGCGCCAAACTCAGTGACATAAGCTATACCGATAATCTTGAGGATGGTATTTAGATACATTTGGCTTATATTGGCTTTTTCCGCTAAGTCCCGGAATAAATCGAGAACAACATTCAGCTTACTCAGTACCATCAAAAAAATGATAGCCGACAGTGTCAAGCCAAGCTGTACGGCGAGCTCAGGACGTTGCTGCCTTATAATTAGAATTAGTAAAGTCACTAAAAATCCTAGCCCGATAATTTGGATGATTTCCATTTGCCACACCCCTTAGAACAGCTTAAATACGTCCTGAACGGTGTTAAACAGCCGGCCTAACAATTGCACCACCCATAACAGCACCAAGGCAAAACCGGCCAAAGTGCATAAATGCGCCATATCTTCCTTGCCTGCCTGTTTTAAGGCCGTGTGGAAAACTGAAATCAAGATACCTACCCCGGCAATTTTAAAGAGAACATCCAGCCCCATTTTTATCTCTCCTCCCTTATACTAAAAAGTGGCGATTATCTGTTAAATTAAAATTATAACAACTCCCAGCCCACCGCATATTCCCAAATAGCGATACATTTTCACATTTTGCTCACATAACTTTTCAGCTTCACATTGTATGAGGGATAATTGTTCATGCGCCAGATCCAAGGATTTGTGCTGTTCTTCCCTGTTCATACCGCCCAGGTTTGCACTAAATACGGCAAGTACTTCTTTTTCCGGTTTGCGTAAAACCAATTTAGTAGTTTCAGTTAATGCTTGGTTCATGGCTGCCTGTGGCGTCAGCCAGCCGTTAGTAACCAGTATTCTGCCCATAGCCTGAAACAGGTCGGCAACAGGTCCGCTGACACCGCCGGTACACTTGGAAAGTGCTTCAGGCAGAGGTAGAGCCGCATAATTTATATGCGCTTTCAATGAAGCCAAACAACTGATGAGCTGGCGAATTTGCCTGGGACGCTCTACATAGCGCGCGGCCAGATTAAAACCGATAGTTGCGCCGGCAATGACAACCATAAGACTGCCGACTATTTTTAACCACATATTTTCACCTCATTTGCCTTGGTAAATAGCGCTTTTTCTTGGGAAGCATCATATATTTCCTCTACTGTGCCCGGACCTAAACGATCGCTGAGTAAAACATACCTGTCAAAATAATTATGCTTTACCAGTTCACCGATATAGGGACGCTCTCTTAACTGGCAAATAGTCCGGCTATGAGCTGTGGCAATTACACTAACGCCGGCGTGGATGGCTTCCCGGACGGCCGCTGCGTCTTCCTCACGGCCTAACTCATCGGTTGCAACTACTGCGGGCGACATTGAGCGTATTAGCATGAGCATCCCGCTGGCTTTGGGGCACGCGTCCAGCACGTCGACTCGTGGTCCTAAATCAATACTGGGAATACCGTTTTGACAGGCAGCAATCTCAGAACGCTCGTCAACAACTCCGATTTGTATGCCGGGGTTACCAAGCAGAGGATTGCCGGTACTTAATTGGCGCACTAAATCCCGGAGTATTGTAGTCTTACCGCACCTTGGCGATGAAATCACCAAGGTATTGTATATACTGCGTCCGTTTTCATTCATAATGAACGGCATTATTTGATCCGCACAACCGGAAATTGCCCGGGCCAGACGGATATTTATCGAACTGATGTGTTTAATTGTTTTAACTTTACCGTCAAAGGTAGTGGCCTGTCCGGCCAGGCCAACCCGGTGGCCGCCATTAATAGTCAGATAGCCCTGCCGGACTTCTTCTTCAAAGGCGTATACAGAATTTTTACATATAAGTTGGAACGTCTGTGTCACGTCCTCGGCGGTGCAACGATAGATGGCTTCCCCGCCATTAGCCCGATCCGGCTGACTCACCGCAAGATCCTTGGTAGCAAGCACCAATAAAAACGGCTGGTTGGCCCGGATGCGGATTTCAGCGATTTTATTTAGCGTGCTATCCGGTAATGTATGTAATAAATCAACCAGGTGGGCGGGCAAAACTGGATAAATATACTGACTTAACAGATTGCGCAGGTTTTTCATATGCGTCACTCCAGCTTAACATGTCTGCAAATTTCTTATTTACGTTAAGTAAAGCCTGTTACATTTTTTCTTTACATAGATATGTTTTTAAAAATAAATTATGCCAAATAAATAATCCCGGGAAGTTTCCCGGGATCATAAAAGTAAGTATAAACTTGGAGTTTAAACGCCTGGATGCATAATATGGCTGGAGTCTTTTATGTTATGCGTATGTTCGGCCAAAGTATCCAAGGTGTTGTCATATACAACACCACCGCAATATGGGCAGGTAACTTCGATATCTTCGTCTTCGTCTAAAATTTCTGATTCAAAGGTTACGAGTTCATGGCAATCAGGACAGGCCACTTCCACCATATCATCGTCGAATGTATCAGCGTACATTTCGTCATCATAATCATCATCATCGTCAAATACTTCTTCGTAAACTTCTTCTTCCAGGTCGGTCAGATCTTCATCAATTGATTCTACATAGTCTTCCAATTCCAATTGGGCCAAATTAACATTCTGAACCTCATCAGCAAAAGAATCAAGAACGTCGATAATATTGAGCAAAATTTTGCCCTCAGATGAATTTTCGTTAACATTAAGTCCTTGAGTTAGACCATGCAGATAGGCTACTTTTTCTTTTAAGTTTCTCATGGAAATTAAACCCCCTTTAGCTATGTTCTAAGCATTGGCTACTAGTTGTAGTATGTCCAATGCAAATTAAAACATAACTTCAGGGGGTGTTTAGCTAGCGTTTATTATGCGCGTTCGATATAATCGCCGGTACGAGTATCTACTCTTAAGACTTCACCAATGTTGATAAATAAAGGCACACGCACTACATGACCGGTTTCAAGCTTGGCCGGTTTGGTACCGCCAGTGGCGGTATCGCCGCGGATGCCAGGATCTGTTTCCACAACGGTAAGTTCAACCGACATCGGTAAGTCAATGCCAATGACATTACCTTGAAAGAATAATACGGCAATATTCATATTCTCTTTCAAAAATTTACGGGCGTCACCCAGTTGCTCTGCTGACAATTCGATTTGCTCAAAGGTCTCGTTGTCCATTAAGTTGAACATGCTATCGCTCTCATACAGAAATTGCATTTCACGACGGTCAACATGCGCTTTAGGCAGTTTTTCGCCGGCATTAAAAGTTCGTTCAACTACAGCACCAGTACGGCCGTTTTTTAGTTTAGCGCGAACAAACGCCGCACCTTTACCCGGCTTAACGTGTTGGAAGTCGACAACCTGCCAGACATCGCCATCAATTTCAACTGTTACCCCTGTACGAAAATCATTAACTGAAATCATTGATTTGCCTCCCCATTGTTCGGTCAATTAATCTAATTCTATTAAATCCTTGCTACTGGCGGTAAGAATACTGCAGCCAGTAGCAGAAATAACAACCAGGTCTTCAATCCGGACACCGCCCCAATCGGGAAGATAGATTCCCGGCTCCACCGAAACTACCATGCCTGGTTCCAAACTTATCTCGCCAGTTGGAGACAAGCGCGGTTCCTCATGAATAAAGAGTCCGACTCCGTGACCTAAGCCGTGGCCAAAGAATTCGCCATAGCCGGCATTTATAATTACCTGTCTGGCAACGCTATCCACCTCTTTGCCAGACTTGCCGGCCGCCACCGCGTGTATGCCGGCGAGCTGGGCCGATAACACAATATTATAGATTTCACGTTGCTTCGCAGATGCTTTTCCTACCACAACCGTGCGTGTCATGTCAGAATGATAGCCCTCATACACTGCCCCAAAATCCATAGTTATAAAATCTCCGGTTTCGATAACTTTGTTCGAAGCCCGCCCGTGTGGCAATGCACTTCTGATTCCAGAGGCTACGATAGTATCAAAAGCCGGTTTTTCAGCTCCGAGTTTGCGCATCTGGTATTCCAGCTCAAGGGCAATCGCCCACTCCGAGATTCCTGGCTTGATAATCTTGAGGGTTTGATTAAAGGCAAAATCGGCAATTTCTACGGCTGTGCCAAGTAAGTCAAGCTCTGAGCGATCTTTAATCATCCGCAAAGGATCAAGTCTAACAGGTGTAAGTTCTGCATTAGCAAGATTCTCAGTCAGGTTCTGATAAAAATCCCAGGTGACAAAATCACTTTCAAAGCCAATTCGTTGAAGCCCGGCTGCTTGAACTGTTTCCGCCAGTGTAGTAAAAATTGAAGACCCGTGACGAATTATCTGGTATTGCGGCGCCTGCTGCTTTGCTTGCTCAATATACCGGAAATCGGTAAGTAGCTTGGCAGATTGTCTGCCGAGCACGAGTATGCCGGAAGAGCCGGTAAAACCGCTAAAATAATGCCGGTTTTCCGGTTTAGTTACAATGATGCCGTCAAGGCGGTTGGCCGTCATAAGTTCATATAATCTTGCCATACGCTGTTCGATCATAACAATGCGCTCCTTCTTGCACGGGCTGCTGCCTAAGGCCGCCGCTACTGGCGCCAAAACCTGCTATTTCGCCCACGATAACAGGCGAAGCAATGCAAATGGCGACGAAACCGGTGGGCCTGATTAATGATAATTAATGCAGGCATAACGGTCTGTGCCTGCTGTTTCAATCATGATAGCTTTATACGATACTTCGAATCTGGGCGGCGCTGTTAGCACGGCGATGATATTCAAAGCAAGTTGCCGCAATTCAGGCTAGACCCTAATAACTGTAATTTACCAGTACATATATTGCCCCAAGTTGGCTGAAGAAACAATTATTTTATTGCAGAAAATGGCTCTGTATGTACCAGCTTTTACATTTTAGCATAATTTTTATATTTTGACTACAGAAAACATGACACTTTCTTTAGCCAAAAGAAAAGTAAAAACTATCTCCGGAGAAAGGCGACGGCGTTTGCCGATTTCATCGAATTCCGGGTACGCTGTCTTCTTTAGAGAACTGATTAATTTTTAAGGATTGAGGTTGCAATCTCCCGGAAAATCGGTGCGGCGACATTACTGCCGGACATGCCCTCTTCAACAAAAACCACGATAACGTATTTCGGATGCTCAAGCGGAGTAAAGCCGGCAAACCAGGCGTGGTTAATACCTTTACCTGTTGTGTTAATCCGGCCGGTTTCAGCCGAGCCTGTTTTGCCGGCTGACCCATATTCCTCCACGTACGCTGCCTGTCCGGTACCGTATTGGGTAACTGCCGTCATCATGGTGCGCAGTTTCTCGGCTGTTTGCCGTGACATAACCCGCGCCCCGGGGGCGGCCTGAAAACTCTTTACTGTTGAACCATCCGTGTTTGTAAGCTTATTTACAATATAAGGT
The DNA here is from genome assembly GCF_041428895.1 of Sporomusa aerivorans. Classification (NCBI taxonomy): domain Bacteria; kingdom Bacillati; phylum Bacillota; class Negativicutes; order Selenomonadales; family Sporomusaceae; genus Sporomusa; species Sporomusa aerivorans. Next base: position 3,409,977 of record NZ_CP156926.1, on the reverse strand, counting down.
TCCACTTTGACGCCGTCATTGACTATGGTGGCTACCGTTTGCGCTATTTGTACCGGCGTTGCTTCACAGAACCCCTGGCCAATTGCTAAGTTGGCCAAATCGCCAGGGTATAATTCATCAGCCTCCGGTACATTGCCTTCACTTTCTCCTGGAAAATCAAGTTTGGTACGGGAGCCATACCCCAGCTTCCGGGCCATTGCGACAAGCTTGTCGGCTCCTAGGTTTAAAGCAACCTGAATGAAAACCGGATTGCTTGAATGGGCCATGGCTTCAGTAATTGTCAGACGCCCTTTTGGACTTTGTTCATAATCCCATCCCTGAAAGCGGACATTGTTTACGTCGATATAACCCGGGTCAAAAAAAACATCATCCATTCGTATCGTTCTGTTTTCAAGTGCAGCGGCAGCTACCACCAGTTTGAACACCGAGCCAGGCTGGTAGGCCGAGATTGCCCGGTTTAAGAGCGGTGCGCTGCCTTGTGCCAGATACTGGCTGAGATTGTTGGCATTAAATGCCGGCCGGGAAGCCAGGGCCAGTATTTCACCAGTGGTAGGGCGCATAATTACTACGGCGCCCTTTACTATAGTACGGTCCATTACTTCTTCTGTTCTTTGCTGAATTTGTTTATCAATGGTCAGAACAACATTATTTTCCTGATTGGCGGCTGTTAGTCTCATCCGTTTATAGCCTAAACCAGGTATTAATGAATGACCGGCGTCCACGATGGCAGCTACATATTCAGGCTGGCTGCCGCGCAACAATTCGTCGTACATGCCTTCAATGCCGCTGACTCCTTTATTATCGGCAGCATTGATATACCCGACTACATGCGCAGCCAATGTTCCATAACCATAACGTACTTTCTCTGCAGCTGCAATGATACCTGGCAGTTGCAGATCATTCACCTGCTGCGCAACTGCACTATTGATGCCTCTGGCCAGCCGAAACGGATATTCACTGGCATGCAAGCGGCGTAAACCCACTTCAATTTGCTCAGTTGATAACGGCAGCAGGGGAATAAGCTTGTCTATGGCCTGGGAAGTCTTATTTCCGATTTGTCCTGGAAAAACAATAACACTATATTCCTGCGTTGTATTGGTCAGAGGTAGACGGTTGCGGTCTAAAATTTCACCTCTGGCGACTTCTACCGGCAGTTCTTGTACCCGTATACTTAGCCCTTCCAGCGCTAATTCCGGTCCATGAACAATTTGGAGATAAAATAGCCTCATTACTAATAAGCCCGCTATGACTAAAAAAAACAACACGAGCCGATAAATGCGTATTCTGGAATAAGCCATACTACCACCTTCTAAGACAAGTTAGACAGGTATAGTATGGCTTATTAACACAAAGAGTTATTCAATGCGGTCGATATACCGGACCGCTATGGGAAGATGCGCCAGTATTTCACGGACCTCTCCGGCAGTATCCGGTGTTGCCCGGATTACCAGCACTCCGGTTGATCTGTCCAGTGTGCTTACTACTCCCAGATATTCATACCCTTCCATAATTCGGTTAATGAAGTTAACATTTCGTGGTTCTACTTGGATGTAGATCGGATTGCCTGCCATGTTTCTCATGAGGAAGTCCGCCGTCTTTCGGGTCTGCGAAGCATTGCGTAAGGAGTTACCGGTTTGGACATGGGCATGGTTATGATCTGTTGCGGATGGGGGGCTACTTCAATAGGAGCGCCTTCGGCGTCATACATTTGCTCAATTTTTTGCATTATGTTTTCGGCACCTGGCTGCATAATCTCAATTTCCTCGCCAACTTTCATATTATTCCGTTGCTCGATAACCGCCAGTCCGGTTTGCGGATTATATTCCTTCACAAGGCCGATAAAATCATGACTTTGGATGTAGCTGGAAGATGTGTAAATCTGGTCTTGTTCTGTTGGTTTATTAAAGTAGAAACCGGTGGTGTACTCGCGATGCGACACTTTTTGGAGTTCATCCAGCCATATTTGCTTTACAGAGAAGTCGGCCGGAGCGCTTAGATAGCTGTCGATTGCCTCACGGTAGACTTTTACAACAGTTGCAACATAATGAACGCTTTTCATTCGACCCTCAATTTTAAAACTGTTTAGACCACTTTCTATTAGTGCAGGAATATAATTGATTAGACATAAGTCTTTGGAATTAAAGAAATATGTACCGCGTTCATCCTCCGCAACCGGAAAATAAACACCCGGACGGCTTTCCTCCACAACATGATATTTCCAGCGACAAGGCTGTGCACATTCGCCCCGGTTAGCATCCCGGCCGGTCAGGTAGTTGCTTATCAAACAGCGTCCGGAATACGACATGCACATAGCGCCATGTATAAAAGCCTCAAGCTCAATGGCAACCTTTTGTCTGATAAGCTTGATATCGGTAAGTGAGAGCTCGCGGGCAAGCACGACCCGGGATGCGCCAAGTTCCTGCCAGAATTGTACGGTTGACCAATTAGTGCTGTTAGCTTGCGTGCTAATATGGATGGGCAATGATGGCGCCACCTGCCTGGCAATTCTAAATACTCCCAGGTCAGAAACGATGATGGCGTCTGCGCCCATTGCCGCAATCGAATCGATATAATCAGGCAATGCAGATAGATCGTCGTTGTGAGGAAAAATATTGATGGTTATATATGCTTTTTTGCCGAGGCTATGAGCAAAATCAATACCCTGCTTCAGCTCATCTTCGGCGAAATTATCGCTAAAGGCTCGCAGACCAAAGGATTTCCCACCCATATATACGGCATCCGCACCATAAATCAGTGCCATTTTTAGTTTTTCAAGATTGCCCGCAGGAGCAAGTAACTCCGGTTTATTCATATATTCGTCTCTCCCTGGTAATGCGATACGGCTATACCATCGCCAATGTGATAAAGGGTTGTTTTAAAATGACCGTCGTTGGTAACAAAATCAAGGTAGGCTCTAAGTCGTTTAATTATCGTACGGTAACGTCTGGGGACAATGCTGCCGTAGTCCAGCACCCAGCCCCGAAAGAGTACATTATCAGCAACAATGACGGCGTCTGGAGACAGTTTGTCCATAATTTTATGCAAATAATCGAGATATTGTCCTTTGGCCGCATCAATAAACACAAAATCAAAACTACCGCTTACTTCAGGCAGTATCAGGCCTGCATCACCGGCTAGAATTGTGACTTGATCAGAAGCGCCTGCCTGCGTTAAATAGGTTCGGGCAAGTTCTATTCGTTCAAGATTTTGTTCTATTGTCGTTATTTGCCCACCTGGCGCCAGTGCGGCTGTTAATAAAAGTGTTGAATAGCCAATGGCTGTGCCGACCTCTAAGACGGAGGTTGGTTTAGCGGCTGCAGCCAGTGAATGTAAGAGCCGTCCGCCTTCACGGCTGATGATAGGTACATGATGAGCGGCAGCATAATCTTCCATCACAGCTAGCACAGTTTGAAACTTGTCCATGTTATATCTGCACCTGATTGATGGCAACCAGATGTTCTTCATAGGTCTTACTGAAATGGTGCCTGCCCTCTTTATCGGCGACAAAGTAGAGATAATCAGTTTGATCTGAGAATAATACTGCTTTGATGGCTGCACTGCCAGGGTTGGCAATAGGACCTGGCGGCAACCCCATTATTTGGTAAGTGTTATAAGGTGATGCTATCTGAGTGTCCTGAATACTGAGCTCTGCCTTGGGGTAACCAAGGATATACTGAATTGTGGCGCAGGATTGCAAAGGCATGGATTGTTTAACCCGATTTGAGAAAACACCGGCAATTAATGGCCGCTCTTCGCTCAGTTTAGCCTCTTTTTCTACCAAAGAGGCCATAATAACGACGTCGCGTAGGGAAAGGCCCAAATCAGCTGCTCGCTGTCTTAAGTCCGGGGTTAATTTAGCGTCAAACTGCTTTACCATCATTGTCAGGAGTTCTTCTTCGCTGCTGCCTTTGGCCAGCCGGTAAGTATCGGGAAAAATAAAGCCTTCTGCACTGTACTTTGTGTTAGGAGCAGCTGCCATATATGGATAGGGAGCAAATGTTTTTGCCAAAGTTTTAAACTTTTCCGGGTTGGCTAATTTTTTTTCTGCCAGCAGCTCGGCAATCTGATCCACGGTATATCCTTCGGGAATGGTAATTTGCTGATACGCAGTTTGCCCCTGGGTCATCATATGCAGAATTTGTTCTACCGGCATATTGGGACTGATGGAATATTCTCCTGCCTGCAGTGAATTTTCCAAACCTCTAAGCTTTGCGGCGATCCGGAAGATAAAAGCATTTTTAATTAGGTTACGCGTTTTAAGGTCTTCGGCAATGACTTTAGTCGGACTGCCTGGTTTAACCGTAATAAGCACCTGCTCTGCCGTGCCGCCTACCGGCTGCGCCAGAGTCCAGCCAAATACTGCCCCGAAACTAATTAAAACAGCTGCCAGAATACTTAATATAATTCGTTTGGTTGTTGATGTAATTAGCAATATCACACCCTACCCCCTTTCGTTTGAATCAAAGCTATTTTATTATAATATAAAATCCAGGGATAGACAAATAGCGGTAATGATATAGGTATTTCCTTTACCACGGAAAAAAAGAAGCCTGCACGGCTTCTTTTCTATACTGAAAGAAAGTGTTTCTTTTAGTATAAGGCAACATCGGCTTTACGCTTTCGCCAGAGGTTCGGCGCAAACCTGTTTTCCTTATTCTTCCTCGTCTTCAAAAACCATTTCTTCGTAAGCTTTGCGAACAGCTTCAAATTCTTCATCAGTGGGATCTACATAAATTTCTTCACCAGTTTCGTCAACATCGATCCGGGCAATAAATACATCAGTTTCATCGCCGCAGCCACAACCGCAGCTATCATCACCGCATTCGCAGCCTTCTTCTTCGACATCGATCGGTACCAGTATAGCGAATTGTTTTTCACCAACAGGAATGATCATATCTTCCCGGTAATAAAATTCGTTGCCTTCTTCATCAGTCATGACGACTACTGGTTCATCGTCAAAATCCATCATATCGTCTTTTTCATTATCAGCCATTTTTTCACCTCATTTTACTCATACGCAATGTAATTGTATCCTAGAAAGCATATCCTGTCAAGGAAACCGATGGAAGAGCTATTAACCGCGCGGTAAACTGTCAAGATAACCCTGCAGAATGAAGACAGCTGCCATTTTGTCAATCACCTGGCGCCGTTTGGTGCGGCTGACATCAGCTGCAATCAGCGATTTCTCGGCAGCTACTGTAGAGAGGCGTTCATCCCAAAATTTAATTTCAATATCCGGGAGGACTTGTCCCATAGCAACGGCAAATTCCTTTACAAGTTCACCCCGTGGTCCTATAGAACCATTCATATTTTTAGGCAAACCGACGACTATTATTTCCACTTGATACTGGGCAATTAGCTCCTCTAGCCTGGCGAAGTCACGGGATACGGTAGTACGTCTAATGACCTCAACCCCCTGGGCCGTCAGCTTCAGTTCATCGCAAACGGCAATACCAATGGTTTTGTCTCCCACGTCAAGTGCTAGTATACGCATATATCCTCCAAAATATTAGTAAAAATATGGATTTTTCTATTAAATGATTTTCAGACAAAATTCCGGGCAATAAGCGCCACAATAGCCGCATAAAACGCACTTGCTATAATCGGCGGCAGCCTTGCCATCAAAGATGCTTATGGCTCCCATCGGACAATGCCGGGCGCATTGTCCACAACCGACACACCAGTCTTCAACCAGCAACTGGCGTGGAACCGCAATTACCCTGTCAAATAGCTCACTGTCCGGAACCATACCGGAAAATAAAGTTGTATTCAGGTTGACTTCATCGATTGTCTTCATCCCGACCGCGACCGAGGCGATGCCCGGCTGATCCAATATCCACCCCAGAGCTTCTGACGCAATTGCGTTTAAATGACCGCCGCCCAATGCCTTCATGGCATAGATGCCTTTACCGCAATCCGCAGCAAACTGAATGGCAGCCAGCATTTCGCCGGCTGTACCGTCGGTAATGCCAATCCCTTTCATGTTGATGAGCGGGTGGATGACATCTACGTCGGCAACTAATGCGGCGGCCCGTACTACATCAATAGTATGGGTGGATACTCCTGTTGCTCGGATAATCCCCTGTTGTTTTGCATCAGCTAAATAAGCCAGTGCTTCGGCGTGACCTTTCAGAGTCATCCGGGAGGATTGTTCATGCATAAGAAATATATCAATATAATCACGGCCTACTTCCCGGCAGGCCGCTTCCACGCTGTCCCGCATTCCCTCATAGGTATAGGCGTAGGATTTGGACGCAATTATGACAGAATGTTTACACCCGCGGAGAGCTTCGCGAATATAGGTATATGTGCCATACAATTCAGCCGTATCAATAAAATTGACCCCTCTGTCAACCGCCGACCGAATAACGGTAGCACCTTCTGCTAATGGAAGGTTTGACTGCAAGGGGCCAATGGTAAGTCCACCAAAACATAGTCTTGATACGTTTAGGCCGGTTTGGCCAAGCGCATGATAATCCATTTACTTGCCTTTTAAATAGGCCCGTACTAGCTCTTCAATGATCTCGTCGCGTTCCAGCTTCCTTATCAGACCGCGGGCATTATTATAGCTGGTAATATACGTAGGATCACCTGATAAGAGGTACCCTACCAATTGGTTGATTGGATTATACCCTTTCTCTTTCAGCGATTGATAAACCGTGGTCAGGATTACTTCAGCGGCATTGGATTCATCATTATTAACTTTAAACATCATTGTTTCCTGGGATGTGTTGGTCATGAAGCCTCCTCCTCCCTAATATTATCTACAAACTATGAACATATATATTCTACCTGGCACTATATTTTTCCTGTTCAATTATTAAATTTTTACAGGCAGGCCTCCCCCAGGCCTGCCTGTAATAGGAGGTTACTGCAATTGGGACTTAATAATTTGCTCGGCAATTTGCAGTGCTTCTGAGAGTTTCTCCGGCTGTTTGCCGCCTGCCTGGGCCATATCGGGACGCCCGCCGCCGCCGCCGCCGGCAGCATTGGCTGTAGCTTTAATAATATTGCCGGCATGAATACCTTTCTTAACACAATCAGGCGTTGCCATAGCAATGAAATTCACTTTTTCTCCGTTTATGGCCCCCAGGACAACTACCCCGGACTGTAAGCGGTCCCGTAGCATGTCACCGGTAGCACGCAGATTTTCCATGTCGGGTGCGGCAACCTGACCAATTACTACCTGAACGCCATTCACTTCCTTTACACCGGTTAACAGGTCCTGAACCTCGTTTTTGGCAAGCTTGGTATGTAATGCGCTAATTTCCTTTTCCAACTCGCGAACTCTGCCATTGAGTCCGTCAATGCGCGCAACAATCTCTTCCGGTCGCGATTTCAGTGCAGCAGCGGCTTCTTTGACCAATTCGTTCTGAGCCTTGAGGTATTCATGGGCGCCATAGCCAGTAACGGCCTCAATCCGGCGCATGCCTGCGCCAATACCGGCTTCACTGACAATTTTGAACAGACCTATTTCAGCGGTGGCGCCAACATGAGTGCCGCCGCACAGTTCCCTGCTAAAGCCGTCTACAAGGACCACCCGTACTCTTTCACCATACTTCTCGCCAAATAGAGCCATAGCCCCCATTTCTTTGGCCAGATCCTGGGTGGTTTCAATAATGCCTACACTGGTATTATTGAGAATAACATCATTGACAATAGTTTCTACCTCGGCCAACTGTTCGGCAGTTACAGGTGCAAAATGCGTAAAGTCGAAGCGCAAACGGTTACTGTCAACAGAGGAGCCGGCCTGATTAACATGACTGCCCAGCACCTCTTTTAAAGCCGCATGCAGTAAATGGGTTGCCGTGTGATTGCGGGCAATATGCCGTCTTCTGGCAACATCGACCTCAAGTTTGACGGTATCGCCGGTTTTCAGCAGACCTTCGGCAATTTGACCAATTTGGTAGGTAGTGCCGTCCGGTAATTTGCGGGTATTGTTAATCGCCATTTTACCAAGCGAAGTGGCTACAAAGCCGGTATCGCCCACTTGACCGCCGCCTTCGGCATGAAAAGGTGTGCTGTCTAAGATAACGGCTACCTCATCACCGTCAAATGCCTCTTCAACAATTTTTCCTTCTTTAAGTATCAACACAATTTTGGCATTTGTGGCATCCGGATTATGGCAGAGCCCCTCTGTAACCAAGCCGGATAAGTCTGGGATTTCGATCTTTTCTTCACTTTCCTGGCGGGCAGACCGAGCCCGTTCACGTTGTTCGGCCATAGCCTGGTCAAAGCCGGCCTTATCAAGTGTCATATTATTTTCGCTTAAAATTTCCTCGGTCAGTTCCCAGGGAAAGCCGAAGGTATCGTAAAGTTTAAAAGCGGTTGCGCCGTCAAGCATACTTTGACCGGTTGGCGCCAGTTCCTGAACATGCTTGTTTAAGAGTTCCATTCCCTGTGCAAGCGTGGTATGAAAGCGTTCTTCCTCTAATTGAATAACTTTTTTGATGTACGATTTCTTCCCAGTAATATCCGGATAAGCCTGAGCAAAAATATTGGCCACTACATCGACAATATCGGTGAGAAACGGTTTCTCAATGCCCATTAAACGACCATGGCGGACAGCCCGGCGCAAAATTCTGCGCAAAACGTAGCCACGCCCTTCATTGGAAGGCAGCACCCCGTCACCGATCATTACCGTCATACTCCGGCCATGGTCGGCGATGACTTTAAGCGAAACATCGGTTCTTGCTGCCTTGCCGTAGGTAACACCGGCCACTTTGGCGGCATATTCAATGATGGGAAATAATAAATCGGTCTCAAAATTGGAGCGTTTACTTTGCAAGACCGATGCAATGCGTTCCAAACCGGCGCCGGTATCAATATTTTTCTTGGCCAACGGAGTGTAATTACCGGCTTCATCGCGATCAAACTGAGTGAATACCAGATTCCAGATTTCCAGATACCGGTCACAGTTACAGCCGACAGCACAATCCGGCTTGCCACAACCCCGTTCTTCACCTAAATCAATATGAATTTCCGAGCAGGGGCCGCAAGGTCCGGGTCCAATTTCCCAAAAGTTTTCTTCCATCCGGATAATCCGGTCAGCCGGGATTTTGATATCATCGTGCCAGATAGCAAAAGCCTCATCATCACCTGTATGGATAGTTATCCAAAGCTTGTCCTTGGGCAGTTCCAGGTATTCTGTAAGGAACTCCCAGGCCCAGGCGATAGCTTCTTTTTTAAAGTAGTCGCCAAAAGAAAAATTACCCAGCATTTCAAAAAAAGTATGATGTCGTGCAGTACGGCCAACATTTTCAATATCACCGGTACGGACACATTTTTGACTGGTGACAATACGCGGATGAGGCGGCTTCACTTTGCCGGTAAAAAAAGGTTTGAACGGAGCCATGCCAGCTCCGATAAGAAGCAGCGAAGGATCGTTTTCTGGAATCAGTGAGTAGCTGGACTGAATTAAATGGTCTTTACTCGCAAAAAAATCCAGAAACAGTTTTCTTAGTTCGTTTCCGGTCAGTTGTTTCAACGCAATCAGCTCCAATATGCTTAAAATTAATCCATTATACTGCTGGAATTATACTACAATTTAAGATTTAGTGTCAACATTTGGTCTGGTTGCGGCTATATCAATAATTTCAGACCGTGTTTAAAAATTACTTTTCCCACAGCGGCTGCAGGCACGCCCAGCAGCATACCGGCAATGCCAAATAATTCGCCGCCGGCGAATAAAAAGAATATTACCGTCAGGGGATGCAGTCCCACGCTTTCACCAAGAATTTTGGGACTGATAATGCTGCCCTCCAGCTGGTGAATGAAAAAAAATAATAAAGTAACCTTTAAGGCTAACAGCGACGACTCCAGGAGAGCCAGTGCGACGGCAGGAGCGGCGCCGATAAACGCCCCAAAGTACGGAACAATATCAAGTATACCGGCGGCAATGCCAATGAGTAATGCAAAGGGAACATGCAATAGGTATAATCCGGAACTTACCAGTACTCCTACTATAATTGCAACGGTAATTTGTCCGCGGATAACACCGCTTAATACTCTATCAATATCTTTTAGAGCTGAAAAAAATTCGTTTTGACAGTGACTGGGAACCAGTTTTCTTATAATATCTTTGATTTGATGCCAGTCATGTAGAAAGTAAAATGCAAGTATCGGCGTAATTGCCAAACCGATAAAATGGGTAATTAAACTCATAACACCTTGAGCGAGATTGCGAGTCAAATTCTGTCCTTCCTGCAAAAGCGAAGCAAGCGAATCATCTATCGCCATACGCATAGAGTATGGCAAAACGGAGTTTTGATAATGATTCTGAATAAGATAAAAAAAATCTTGGCCTTTTTCCAGAATATGCGGCAATTCACTGGAGAAACTCTCCAGATCCCTTACAAACAGTGGAATCAGCCGGCCTCCGCCGACAACAACAACAGTGAATAAAACAACATACAGCAGGATAATGGCCAGGGCTCGTGATAAGCCTTTATCTTCCAGGTAGCTGACAGCAGGGTTAAGCAGGTAGGCCAGGACAAAAGCAATCAGAAATGGATAGAGTCCGCTCCGCACCAGCCATAAGAAATATATAGCTGAAAAAAATAATAAAAAAATGAGAGTAAGCCGGAGATGCTTTCTGGTTATCTGCATATACTCCTCCTTGATCATAGAAAAAAACACTTACGACCTAGGTGCAAGCAAAGCCTGCCTGCAGTCATACTACTTTTTTCAGTGAGGATAAAGAGAACACGGCTTGCGCCGAGCCTTTGGCGAAAGCGGAAGCCGACGTTGCCCTTATCCAGGCGAAAGTTATACTTCTCTCAGGAAAAAAAAAGGAGACCGCACGGCCTCCCTATTGCCGGATGCTAATCCAGCTTTTTCATCAATCGCCGGCGCGCCCGGCGCGCATCCCGCATAAGATCCCGGGTGGTGTCGGCAACTGCGTCAGTACTACGTTCAATGAGCGGTTTTCTTTGTGGTTTGGCCATGGGACCTATGATGGCGCCGAGTGCTGTTCCTACAAGTCCACCAAAAAGCAACCCTTGCCAAAACTTGCTGCGCATCATATCACCCCTTTTGTACCTCTAAATTAACAGTACTTTGCATCAAATCAGGGTATAGAGTTAACGTGCCGTCAGCCTCCACATTGAAAATTTTCAGGTTTTGGTTCCGCACTACAAACTCTACACAACAATCCCAGCAATAGTACTGGTCGGCACCTACCTTACCAATCCCCCGCTGCCCGCAAACAGGACATGTCGTCATAGCAAAAACCACCTCACACCTTTTTTGATTCAGGTATAAGAAGATTGGTCATTGTATCTGGAACGATCAATTTATCCTGCCCAACAACTTGTGCTTGCGGAAGCGGCATTATTTTACGGCCATAGAGCAAATCAGTGATGAGTCCGTCAGAAACTTCGTAAGCTTTTATTTCGCCTGTAATATCATCATAAAGTGCATCCATCAGTATCCCCAAGCTTAAACCGGTATCTGTATAGATCTGCTTATCCATCAAAGTACCCAGATAGTGCACAGTTCCCTGCATCATCGCCGGTGTTAGTTCTCGTAAGGCGTATTCGGCTCTGAGCATGATAGCGTCCCTACCCACTCTAAAAACATCTTCAAACACAATTCCCTGGCTGTTAGCAAACCAATTTGCACCGGCGAGCATAATACCACGGACGGCAGCCTGTTCCAAGTCGACAATTACTTCTTGTACCTCGCCAATCTGCGCTCCGGTTCCGGTAATAAGCACCGGCAGGCCAAATAAGTCGCGTAATTTTTTCATAGTAGGCCCCCAAAACAGATTGTACTCTTAGTATGACCAAAATCCGGGTTATTTCATGCAACGGCTGCCCTATTATAAAATAAACTTATTTATCCGACGATTAACCCGCTTTAAGACTCCCGCCTGTAGAAGCGTGAGTCTTAGAGCGGGTTAAGTCCCTGGATAAGGGCGACTTAGCATCAGTTAGGGTTAAAACCCCACCTGATGCTAAGTCTACTTTATTTGATTACCTTGCTGATGATCCCTCCGCCGACAACAATATCACCATCGTAGAATACTACTGACTGACCAGGGGTGATCGCCCGCTGGGGATCAGTAAATTTAACATGTACTTGTCCATTATTCACTGGTGTTACAGTTGCTTGCGCCGGTTGGGCGCTATAGCGAATTTTGGCGGTCACAGCCAGCGGCTCATCCAACGAATCAATAGTGATAAAATTCAAATCCCCCGCTATAAGTTCGGATGCGAAAACATCCTCGTCTGCGCCGACTATAACCTGATTACGCTCAGCATCCAGCGCAACTACATACAGCGGCCGGCCGACGGCAAGACCGAGGCCTTTGCGTTGGCCTACTGTATAAAGTTGGACACCCTGATGTTTTCCCAATATTTTACCGGATACGTCAACAATGTTGCCTGGCTTAAGTGACGCCGGAATACGCTCTTTTAAAAAAGCCTTATAATCGTCATTGGGGACAAAACAGATTTCCTGACTGTCTGGTTTGTCCGCAACCGAGAGACCTAATTCCCGGGCCATTTTTCTGGTTTCTGTTTTGGCAAAACTGCCCAGCGGCATTAAAAAATGCCGCAGCGTATGTTGATTTAAATGATATAAGGCATAGGACTGATCTTTAGACGGATCTACGCCTTTGCGCAGAATATAACGATGACGGTCGGCGTCAAACATAATTTGCGCATAGTGACCTGTGGCCACATATTGCGCATCAAGGGCCAGCGCCTTAGCCAGCAGCCCTTCGAATTTGACATAGCGATTACAGGCAATACAGGGGTTAGGAGTTCGGCCTGCTGAATATTCGGCCATAAAATAATTAACCACTGTCTCCTGAAACATATCCCTGAAGTTTAATACATAGTACGGAATGCCAAGTTTATTGGCAACACGGCGCGCGTCATCCACAGCAGAAATTGAACAGCAGCCCCTGCTGTCAGGGTTATGATTATCTTGATCCTTCTCCCATATTTGCATTGTGGCACCAATTACATCATAGCCCTGATGAACAAGAAGGGCGGCAGTTAAAGAACTGTCCACCCCTCCGCTCATGGCTACAACCACTCGGGGTTTGTTAGCCATTAATAAATCACTTTCCTTTTTTGGCGATGTAGTCTTTTATTGCTTCATGCAGCGCGTCAGCTGCCAGGTTTGAACAGTGCATTTTCGCCGGTGGCAGACCACCTAGCGCTTCAGCCACAGCCTGATTGGAAATTTCCAACGCTTCGTCAAGTGTTTTTCCTTTCACCATTTCGGTAACCATGCTGCTGGTGGCAATGGCGGCTCCACAACCGAAAGTCTTAAATTTGACGTCGGTAATAATATCATTTTCTACTTGCAGATAAATCCGCATAATATCGCCACATTTGGCGTTACCTACTTCACCAACTCCATCGGCGTCTTTTATTTCGCCAACATTGCGCGGGTTGGAAAAATGGTCCATAACCTTTTCATTATACATAGTGATCCCTCTCCTCTACATTCAATTAGTGATGATGATGACAACTAGAGCAAGGATTAGAAGGCTTAAATTCTGCAGCACTGCCATATAAAGGCGACATACTGCGCAATCGTTCAACTATCTCAGGTACAATCTCCAGGAAATAATCAACATCTTCTTCGGTATTGCCCTTGCCGAGGGTGACTCTAAGAGAGCCGTGCGCTACTTCATGGGTTAACCCCATCGCCAAGAGTACGTGGGAAGGATCTAAAGAACCTGAAGTGCAGGCCGAACCGCTTGAGGCGGCAATGCCTTTCATGTCAAGGTTTAATAGGAGAGATTCCCCTTCAATGAACAAGAAACTAAAGTTAGCATTGCCAGGCATTCTTAATTCCGGATGGCCATTTAGCTTAACATGAGGAATCTTTTCCATTACACCGGCGATTAATTTGTCACGCAGACCTTTAACATAGGCTACTTTCTTGTCCATTTCCTGCTTGGCAATTTCTGCTGCTTTACCTAAGCCGACAATTCCCGGAACGTTCTCCGTGCCTGCCCGCATATTGCGTTCATGGCCGCCGCCATGCTGAATTTCCTCAATTCTAACTCCACGCCGGATGTAAAGAGCGCCAACGCCTTTACTGGCATGAAATTTGTGGCCTGACATAGTCAGTAAATCTATATTTAGCTCTTTTACATCAATGGGATAATTGCCGGCAGCCTGGACAGCATCGGTATGGAAATAGATCCCCTTTTCCCGGGCGATTTGTCCAATTTCTTTAATCGGTTGGATTGTTCCAACTTCATTATTGGCAAACATCGCACTGATAAGTATTGTTTTGTCGGTGATTGCGTTCTTCAAATCCTCGATACGTATCATGGCATTTTCGTCTACCGGCAGATAAGTAACAGTAAAACCTTGTTTTTCAAGGTATTCGCACGTATGAAAAATTGCATGATGTTCAATACCGGTAGTGATTATATGATTGCCTTTTTTACGGTTGGCATAAGCTACCCCTTTGATAGCCAGGTTATCTCCTTCGGTACCGCCGCTGGTAAAGAAAATTTCATTAGGATTGGCGTTAATCAGGGCAGCAACCTTTTCCCGGGCTTCCTCCATCGCTTTGCGCGCCTCACGGCCAAAGGCATGAACACTGGATGCATTGCCGAATTTGTCGGTCATATATTCCAGCATCAGTTCGGCAACTTCCCGGTCAACGGGGGTAGTAGCCGAATGGTCAAAATAAATACGTTTCACGCTACTCATCTCCTTGTCGCTTCTCTTCCTTGCACAAATCGTCAAGCGTAATGGAATCCAACACAGACGTAATACTGTCCCTTACCTTCGCCCATACACCACGGGTAACACATATGTTAACCCGTTCACAGAAGGTTCTGCTTGCGTCATCTGCCAACAGGCAGTCGACCGGGGCAATAGGACCTTCCATAATCCGGATAATATCACCCACCGAAATTTGTGACGGTTCCTTGGTCAAGGCATAGCCGCCTTGGGCGCCCCGCACGCTCTTAACGTAACCGGCTTTTCTTAGTGTACCCATTAACTGTTCCAAATAATGTTCAGATATTCCCTGACGCTGTGCTACACTTTTCAGTGAAATGGCTCCTTGTCCATAATGCATTGCTAAATCATACATAGCAGCCACGCCATAACGGCCTTTTGTTGACAGTTTCACAGCAACCTCTCCCACTCCAGCTTTTCCGAGTATTATGATAGGTTTTCTTGTTTTAAATATAGCAAAATTATGGACGGTTGTCAAAGGAGAAGATAATAATTATTTTTAGTATTTCTTGTCCCGCTTACCTTATTCGTTACCCTTTTTTAACTGCCTGAGCCTTTCAGCAAACTTTGCCTCGTGACCGTAAGCGGTAGGCTGATAATAGGTTCTGTCACTTATCCTGTCAGGCAGGTACTGCTGTTTTACATAGCCTCCCGCGTAATTATGGGGATAAAGATAACCGCTGCCGCTGCCAAGCTTACTGGCTCCAGGATAATGAGAATCCCGGAGGTGCTGTGGCACACCGCCGCAATCTATACGGCGAACATCTTCAATAGCCTGATCTATGGCCGTATACGCGGCATTACTTTTCGGGGCGCAGGCAAGATAGGTTACAGCCTGCGCAAGCGGTATTCTGCCTTCCGGCATGCCAATAAACTGAACAGCCTGGGCCGCTGCCATGGCAACTACAAGCGCCTGAGGATCAGCGTTGCCAATGTCCTCGGCGGCACATATAACAAGCCTTCTGGCAATAAACTTCACATCCTCGCCGGCTTCCAGCATTCTCGCCAGGTAATGTAAGGCGCCATCAGGGTCTGAGCCCCGCATGCTTTTGATGAAGGCGGAAACAACATCGTAGTGGTTGTCCCCTTTTTTGTCATAGGCTTGTAATTTTTCACCCGCCACGGTTTCAATAATTTCCGCAGTAATAGCATTGGCGTTTTCAGGGGTAAGCATAGCTGCTGCCTGTTCCAAAATATTTAGCGCTGTTCGGGCATCGCCGCCGGCAATGGCGGCGATTTTTTGGAGAACCTGCTGATCGCACAAGATACCTTCCTGTCCAAGTCCCCGTTCGCTGTCAGACAATGCTTGCTGAATGATTCGGATTATACCTTGTTCGTCGAGCCGTTTTAAACGTATAACCCGCATACGGGATAATAGCGGCGAATTGACTTCGAAGTAAGGATTCTCGGTTGTGGCGCCGACTAAAATAACAGTGCCATTCTCTACATATGGCAGCAGGACATCCTGCTGTCCTTTATTAAATCTATGAATTTCATCAACAAATAAAATGGTGCGGCGATGATGAAGCCGCAGCCGCTCTTTGGCACTTTCCACAACTTTGCGCAGATCGGCTGTGCCGGCAGCTACGGCATTGAGTTTTTCAAACTGACTCCCTGTCGTTTGAGCAATTATATGCGCCAGCGTTGTTTTTCCTGTTCCCGGCGGACCATAAAGAATCATGGAAGGTATATTGTCGGCTTCAATCATCCGCTTGAGGAAAGTACCCTGACCAATAATTTCTTCCTGCCCGATATATTCTGCCAGTGTTCTGGGACGCATTCTCACTGCAAGCGGCCGCCCGTCCTTTGGCTTGGGATCAAATAAATTCTGGGAAAATAAATCCATGCGAAAAGGTCACTCCAATCAAGGCAAAGTCTTATTTATATTATAATTTAATATTTTGTAAAATTTCATTACACAGGCTGTTGGAACAGGATCAGGCAAAGCTGTCTTGCTCGAAAAATTTCATTTGGATTACTATAGATACTATTCTGGTAAAGAAGCCAAAATCCTTGGCCAGCAAAAAAATATGCAGAGAATACGCCTGGCGATGAAGTCTAAGGCTGCTGCTGCGCTTATTCAGCAGAAAATTTTTCTGCCTGCCATAAAAAAAGAACCACTCCCTTATGGGGATAGTGGTTCTTGAATTTACTGGTTATGCACGTTTTAAGATACCGAGCGGTTTGCCAATTGGTAATACAACCCGACCGGCGAATTTGTTAAGAAAAATAGCGCCACTGGCATAGAAACCAAGGATACTGGTTCCCAATTCAGACCAGGCAGCAATTCCGTGGGCCCAGTGAAATCCCCAGGAATCGAGAGCAAGGCAAATGAGCAGCACATCAATTAATACCATAATACCGATAAATACTTTGTTTGTATCAAGAGAAGCTACTGTGGCGAATACGGAAAAAATGAAATAACCAAAGAACGCAAAACCAAGCTGTTTGACATCGGCTTGGGCGGCGAGTGTGGCGCCGAAAACGCCGCCTTTGATCATCCAGGCCATAGCTACACTAAACCAGAAGAGCCCAAATGCACCAAGAACGGTTGCACCGAAGAGATTGTTGTGTTTAAAATCCCAATAAGAAGCAACAAATTGAGCGCTTGCACCCAGGAAAAAAGCCCAGGGAATAAGAAATGCGGTGCCGGATGTCCAGCCCAGTTTTTGGGATGCCGCGACCAGTGTTACCATGGCCAGACCGAAGACGCCTAGTGGTGTAGGATCAGCTATGACCTCAGAAATTTTTTGTACTTGACCAGATGTGTTGCTCATGATTTCCCCCTATTTATTAAGATGTAAGACAAAGATACCATAAACAGAATAAAAGGTCAATTATTGTCGAATTGTTGCAAGAAAAATATTTTGAAAAATAAAATATCCATCACTCTTTTTGCAAGAGTGATGGATATAATTCTGCCTCAAAAACGCACTCAATCCCCACTATGCCGTATTGCCTGTGTTTTGAACCTGCCCTCAGCAGGTGGGTGCTCGCCTGATTATCTTATGTGTCCCCCAGAATACAGGGCATACATGCCATAATCAGAGCTTAGCTCCCTAAGTTAATGTGTTGGCTCAAAACATAGACATTACACGCACACAGCAGGGTTGAGCGGAGTTCTTTAGTTCGCTTTTATATTATCAAATAAATCAAACAATTGCAAGAGCTTTAGCGACGGAATATTTTACCATCCGTCATGCTTTACTTTTTGCTTACAACTTCTGACCGAATATACAACTCTTTAAGCTGACGCAAGCCCACTTCCGACGGTGCTTGCATCATCATGTCCGAGGCGCTTTGGGTTTTGGGGAAGGCAATTACGTCTCTTATGGAAGCACGTTTGGCCATCAACATAACTAAGCGATCCAAGCCAAAAGCAATACCGCCATGCGGGGGAGTACCATATTCAAAGGCTTCCAGCAAGTAGCCGAACTTATCCTGCGCTTCTTCCTGCGTCAGGCCGATGGCCGTAAATACCTTTTCCTGCAGGCTGCGGTTGTAAATCCGGATGCTGCCGCCGCCTAACTCTATACCGTTCAGCACCATATCATATGCTTTGGCTTTAATTTTTCCAGGTTCGCTGCCAAGATACTTAATATCCTCATCGCGGGGAGAAGTAAACGGATGGTGCATGGCAACCCAGCGCTTATCTTCTTCATCATATTCAAACATGGGGAAATCAACTACCCATAAGAAAGATAGCTTGTCCGGGTCAATAAGATTTAAACGCCGCGCCATTTCAATCCGGAGCGCACCCAAAGCGGTAGCAACTACTTTTGGCTTGTCGGCAACAAATAATAACAAATCGCCGGTCTCAGCCTGAGCTGCGGCTGTCATTTTATTAACGGTTTCTTCACTAAAGAATTTGGTTATCGGCGATTTAAGCCCTTCCTCAGTATAAGATATCCACGCCAGGCCTTTGGCGCCATAGCCGGCAACATAATCAACAAGACCGTCAAGCTCACGGCGGGGAGCGTTGGCATAGCCTTTAACATTGATGATTTTTACCTGGCCGCCATTGGCCAGGACGGTATCAAATACTTTGAAGCCGGAGTTTCTAAATACCTCGGACAGATCAATTAATTCCATACCAAAACGAAGGTCAGGCTTATCAGAACCATAGCGAGCCATGGCTTCCTCATAAGTCAAACGTTTAAACGGTGTAGGTACTTCCGCGCCGGTACCCTCTTTAAAGATATGGGCAATCATTTGTTCCATCAGCGGCAGTATATCGTCCCGTTCGATAAATGACATCTCCAGGTCAAGCTGAGTAAATTCCGGCTGGCGGTCAGCCCTTAGATCTTCGTCCCGGAAGCAGCGGGCGATCTGAAAATACCGCTCCATACCGGCTACCATCAACAGCTGTTTATATATCTGCGGGGATTGCGGCAAAGCATAAAATTTGCCTGGATTTACCCGGCTGGGAACAAGGTAGTCTCTGGCTCCCTCAGGTGAACTTTTGGTAAGTATCGGTGTTTCCACTTCGACAAAGCAGTGTTTATCGAGAAAATCGCGCATGGATTTTGTTACCCGGTGCCTTAGAAGCAGGTCTTTTTGCATTTCAGGGCGACGTAAATCAAGGTAGCGATGCCTTAGCCGCAACAGTTCGTCGACGTCAATATCATCCTGAATGTAGAAAGGCGGTGTTTTGGCGGTATTTAAGATTCGTAACTCGTTGCCATAGACCTCGATTTTGCCGGTGTCCATATTGGGGTTAATCGTGGCTTCAGAACGAACCTTGACAACTCCGCGTACTGCCAGCACATACTCGTTACGAACCATTTCGGCTTTAGTAAACGCCTCTTTATTAACATCCGGCGAAAATACAACCTGTACAATACCGGAACGGTCGCGCAAGTCGACAAAAATTAAGCCGCCATGATCGCGGCGACGGGAGACCCAGCCGCACAATGTAACTTCCCTTCCGGTATGATCCTGATTCAAATCATTACAGGCATGGGAGCGCTTTACCCCCTGCATGGTGTCTACTGTAATAATTGTTTCGCTTGTTGTTTCTATTTGTGACATTACTTCTCCATCCCCTCTGTAATCATGTGAATCAAGCTAGTCTTATCAATTAACTCCTGGTTGCCTGTCTCCATATTTTTCAGCATAACTTTATTTTGTCTGAGTTCGTCTTCACCAATGAGTACCACAAATCTGGCAGGGTATTTATTGGCATATTTCATCTGTGCTTTCAAACTGCGGTTCATGAAATCCATATCGGCGGTAAAGCCTGCTTTGCGAAGTTCTGTTACTATTTCAAAAGCTTTGGCTTGCGTCGCTTCCGCCAACGGTGCAATAAACGCATCGATGCTATTGGTTAATACCGGCAATAAAGCCTGTTTTTCCAAAGCAAGCAGCACCCGTTCAATACCAACGGCAAAACCAATCCCCGGAGTCGGCTGACCGCCGCATTCCGCGACCAGACCGTCATAGCGGCCGCCGCCACATACGGCGCTTTGCGCGCCTAAAGGTGCATACTGGATTTCGAAAGCTGTTTTTGTATAATAATCCAGGCCGCGTACTAAGCGGGGATTAAGTTCAAAGTTGATGCCTGCCGCGGTTAACAGGTCCTTTAAACCGGAAAAATGGCTGTTGCACTCATCACATAAGCATTCTGCCATGTGGGGAGCGCCTTGTGAATGTTCAGCACAGTTTTCATTTTTGCAGTCTAAAATACGCATAGGGTTGCGGTCATACCTGGACTGGCAATCCGGACACAAATGAGGCAGCTTTTCACGGAAAAAATCCTGTAATTTGGTCCTGTAGACCGGGCGACATTCAGGGCAGCCTACCGAGTTGATTAGCAGTCTGAGATCGCTCAAGCCCAGTCGGTTTAGAAAATCCACTGCCAGGCTGATTATTTCAGCGTCAATAGCCGGACCTTTGGCTCCCAACGCTTCTATGCCAAATTGGTGAAACTGACGATAGCGTCCGGCCTGCGGTCGGTCATAGCGAAACATGGGCCCGATATAAAACAGTTTAACCGGTTGCGGGCCGGCATACAGCTTGTGCTCTAAATACGATCGGACCACTGCAGCCGTGTTCTCAGGCCTTAAGGTGATACTGCGCTTACCTCTGTCGTTAAAGGTATACATTTCTTTTTCAACAATATCAGTTGTTTCACCGATACCACGTAAAAAAAGTTCAGTATGCTCAAAAACCGGCGTACGAATCTCCTGATAGGCAAAGTTTCGACAAACCTGTCGAATGACTTGTTCAACATACTGCCAGTAGCCACTGCTGTCAGGCAATATGTCTCTTGTTCCCCTTGGTCCGGTGGTTAGCATGTTAATCCTCCTCACTGTCGCCATACAATCGTGAAAGCAGAGTATTTCTCTCACTCAAGTAAATCTCAAGGTTTTTGATATAGGTTGCAACATCTTTGGCGTTGTAACAACTCTGCAGCCGCCAGTTGTTACTATTTACCGCCTTTGTTCCTGCAGCCGGGCCGATACCGATGATGGTCTGCCGTTCTTCCATAATTTGAATATTATAAAGACAATCTGTTCCCGGCAGCGCATAGCCGACATTTTCAAGATTTCCGGTCATATATTTTTGCCGGTAGAGGTAATAAGGCTGCATGCCCATACGGGTGGTATAGTCAGCGGCAACAGTAAGCATTTCCTGGGTTGTGGTCTCATCAGGCAAAGCCTGGCCGGCAATCAAACCGGCATCAAGCGAATCTTTTAATTGCGATCCCCGCTTTATCGCCAAGGTATGCACCGTGATATTTTCCGGCTTTAGGGCCGCAAGCTGACGCATGGTGTCTTCCATATCCGCGACCGTTTCGCCCGGAAGACCGGCTATTACATCCATGTTTACTACGGGAATGGCTGCCTGGCGGATTTTCCCGAATGTGTCTATTATATCCTGAACAGTATGCCGCCGTCCAATTTGTTTTAACGATTTATCCTGCATAGATTGCGGATTAATACTAACTCTGTTAATTTTATGCTGACGTAACACAGCTATTTTTTCGTCACTGATACTGTCCGGCCGTCCTGCTTCTACAGTCAGTTCTTGGGTTTGAGCTCCCCAAAACAAACTTTTTACTAATTGAAGCAGCTTGGATAAATCATCGGCAGACAGACTGGTCGGAGTGCCGCCGCCAACATAAATGCTTTCGACCGCTAAATTATATTGGGCAACGAGTTGGGCGGCGCTTTCTATATCTTTAGTAATTGCCCGTAAAAAAGCATCAAGCTGTTCCCTCCGCTCAGGCACCACATTGGCCGGAAATGAGCAGTACAAACATCTCGATGGACAATAAGGGACTCCGATATAAACACTAACCTTCCTGCTTTGTGGCGGATTATCCCGACAGGCAATAATGGGCCGCTGATGAACTGCAATATCTGCTATAAGTTTGGCTTTTGACGGTTCCAGAGCGTAGTCGGCTCTCAGCTTTTCCGGAATTTCCGACTGATGACAGCCAAGATCCAGAAGCCGGTGAACAATTTTAGTCGGCCGGACACCGCGGAGAATTCCCCAGGGACCGGGATTGCTGCCGGTAATCTTTCGCATAAGAGTGAGAATAATAAGCCGTGCCAGCCTGCGGCAGAGCCCAGGTATATCTTCGCCTTCATTATTTCTGGCATTGCCAGGTGATAGCCGCCGCGATTCACGGTTCGTAACCGCTGCTGTCAAATCACCGTTTAGCTTATGATAATGTATGGTTATATCAACAGTAACTTCGTTGCTGTCATACCGGGACGCAGTTGTAACCAATATGCAGTTTTCTTTTAGTTCGCTTAAGCGGGCCGCAGCCGGCCAAAGGCCGGCATAGCCAACCTTAAACAGCGCCATGGTATCGCGGACAGCCCCAAGAACATCCAGGCAGTCCGCATCCCCGGCAACATAAAAGAACTCCTCAATCCTCACGTTGTTTACGGCACTCCTGACAATATCCATAAAACTTGACTTGATGATCGACAATTGTAAAATTGCTTTTCTTGGCTATTACATTTTCCAGTTCTTCCAGGAGATCATCCTCAAACTCTCTTACCTCTCCGCAGGACAGGCAGATGAGATGATGATGATGGTGAGGCGTGCTGGTTTCATTAATTTCATAGCGACTGCGGCCATCGCCAAAATCCATTTTTTGCAGAACATCAAGATCACTTAATAATTCCAGCGTGCGGTACACGGTTGCCAGACCAATATCGTTCGACTGCTGGCGTACAATATTGTGAACATCTTCAGCACTTAAATGTTTGTCACGGTTATCCAAAAAAACCTGTAAGATGATCTGGCGTTGCGGTGTAAGCTTATACTCCCGTTCACGAAATTTTTGGCGCAAGTTGGTTAAATCAATAGTCATTATTAACATCACCCGTCTTTTTTAAGATCGTCAAGATTCCAAAGATGCCGTAGCAGTACTTTAAGAATTGCCGCCACCGGTACGGCCAGAATCATGCCGGCAATTCCATATAAATGGCCGCCAATCAGTAAACTAATAATAACCAGGGTAGGATGCAAATCAATCGTGTGTCCCATTACATTAGGTACAATAATGTGGTTTTCGAGCTGGTGGAGAATTATGTAGAAAACGGCAACCTTAGTCGCCAGTACCGGCGAAACCAGATATGCCAGTACAATGGCAGGTATAGCGCCAACAATGGGACCTAATATCGGGATTGTTTCCGTCAAGGTAGACAACAGTCCTAATACAAGCGGATAATCCACCTGTAAAAAATACATGCCGCAAAATACCATTAGACCCATGATAATACTAATTAGTACCTGGCCACGAATGTAATTACTTACAACAACAGCCATTTCCCCCATAACTGTTATTGCTTTCCCCCGTGCTGAGGGAGGGAAAATTGTAACAACCGAGTCTTTGAGGGTTGGCCAGTCTTTTAAAAAGTAATAAGCTAATACCGGGACAACTACCAGTTCAATCACCTGAGTAGCAAACGAAAATGCGGTGTTAATGGCGCCGCGCACCAAGCCTACTGCGTAGGATGCAGCCCCGCCCAGTCCTTCCTCCAGAATGGAACGGATATTATCCGGCAGTTGAGCCAGGTTGGCACGCTGCTCAAGCAAAGTTGTCAGATTTTTAATGCGGCTGCTAAGATGCGGCAGATCAATTACAAAATTATTAAATTCATTAATAAAAGGCAAAAACACAAATGTAATAGCTATGCTCATAACTATGCCGCTAAGCAAAAACACTATTAAAATAGCAGCGCTCTTTGGCAGATGACGGCTGCGTGTCCCTAAGGGGATGGCTGTAAAAAGATTAACAACCGGGTTAAGAACAAAGGCAACAATCATAGCTAAGATAACCGGCAGGTAAACTGAGCTTACCTGACTGAGAATATAAAATCCGCTTACCAAAATAATGATTTTGGACCAGCCGGCAAATGACTTTATCATTTCTTGCTACCCGACCCTTTTACAAAATAAAGGAATTGTGCGTTCGTTCCCAGCCTATTGTAGTTTCTGGTCCATGTCCCGGCAGTACTTTTACGGAGTCGTCCAATACAAGCAGGTTTTCTTTTATACTATTAATTAGCTGTGTATAGGAACCGCCGGGAAAATCTGTCCGACCGATAGATTCAGCAAACAGAGTATCACCTGCAAACAACACCGTATTGGCTAATAAGCAGATACCGCCAGGAGTATGGCCGGGAGTATGCAGAACTTTTAGTTCAATATCGCCAAATTTGACGATGTCGTTATGACTCAATAGCTTGTCTGCCTGACGGCACACCAGGCCGCCACCGATAAAAGCAGACAGGTTACGCTGGGCATTTGTCAGCATACCTGCGTCTTCATGATGTATTAAAACTTTAGCGCCGGTCGCCTGTTGAACAGCGTCATTCTCGGCAATATGGTCGGCATGCCCGTGTGTATTGATAATATACTTAACGTTGAGATTGGCTTTATTGATTTCGGCGGTAATTGCGGCCGCGCTGCCCCCTGGATCTATCACCGCTGCGTCTAATGTTTGTTCATTATAAACAATGTAACAATTAGTACCCAGGTTTCCTACTTCCATCTGAATGATTTTCATGTTACCACTCCTCTTAAAACAAGCGTTTACTGTCCAGTAACATGGTTACCGGTCCATGGTTGGTTAAACGCACAATCATCTCCGCCTGAAACTGTCCGCAGGAAACGCTGACTCCCATCTCCTGGCACAACCGGACAAAGTAATTATACAACGCTAGCGCGACTTTCGGCTCAGCGGCAGTATCGAAGCTCGGCCGGCGGCCTTTACGGCAATCACCATATAAAGTAGATTGAGAGATTACCAAAAGCTCACCATTTATACATTTAAGCGATAAATTCATTTTACCCGCATCATCAGGAAAAATTCGCAAATTAACAATTTTTTCCGCAAGAAATTTTGCATCTTGCTCGGTATCGTCGCCGCCGACACCTAAAAAAACTGTTAAGCCGTTTTTTACCGCGGAAATTTCCTGATTATCCACTGTCACACTGGCTTGATCGGTTAGTTGAACAACAGCCCGCATTAGACTCCTCCTAGACTTTGGGTCATACGGTGCACATTATATACGTCCTGAACCCGGCGCATTTTTGTCATGATATGTTCCAATTGACTAAGGTTACCGATACCAATATCCATGTTAATTATCGCTGTTTTATTTTTCTGCACCCTGGCATTCAGCGAAGATACATTAATTTTGGCATCTGCTGCAATCATCATGATATCTGACAGCAGATTAGGACGATCCATACCAGTTATTTCTATGGATACTTTATATAAGGTATCGCCGGGTATATCCCAGTTAACCTCAATCATCCGCTCATATTCTTCCCGGTTATTGAGAATATTGGGGCAATCGGCACGGTGCACAGACACTCCCCTCCCTCTGGTAATGTACCCGACAATGACATCGCCCGGCAAAGGGTTGCAACAGCGGGCCAGCCTGACCATCAGTCCTGACTCGCCTTTTACCAAAATCCCATGACTTGCTTTGCTTTTTTGCCTTTTGGGTTTAAGATCAGCCAACATGGCCGATACGTCAGGCGGTGTTGTGCTTTTTAGATCTTTTTTGTAGGCTTCAATTAATTTAGTCATTACTCCATGCAGGGTAACGCCGCCATACCCAAGGCCTTCAAAAAGGTCTTCCTCGCTGGAAATATTCAACTTTTTCGCCGCCTCACTCAGACGGTCGCCTTTTATCAGGTCACGCCACTCATAACCAAGCTTCTTGGTTTCCCGTTCAATCATTTCGCGGCCTTTAGCGATATTTTCTTCCCGCTTTTCCTTCTTGAACCATGATCTGATTTTATTCCGGGTTTCTGACGAACCGACCACATTTAACCAGTCGCGGCTGGGACCATTGCTTTGCTTGGCAGTGATAATTTCGGCAATATCGCCGTTATTAAGTTTATATTCAAGCGGAACGATTTTACCGTTAATTTTTGCGCCAACACAACGATGACCAACGTCGGTGTGAATACGGTAGGCAAAATCAATAGGCACTGAACCGGCAGGTAAATCAATAACATCGCCTTTGGGGGTAAATACAAACACCTCATCAGCAAAAACATCCAATTTTACTGTTTCAATGAACTCACGGGGATCCCTTAAGTCACGGTGCCATTCCAGTAACTGTCTAAGCCAGGCCAGTTTCTGATCAGTGTCCTTGTGAGCGATCCCCTTTCCACCCTCCTTGTACCGCCAGTGAGCCGCAATGCCATATTCAGAAATGCGATGCATCTCCAGGGTTCGGATCTGAATCTCAAGCGGCTGGCCAGACTGACCAATTACGGTGGTATGCAACGACTGATAGCCGTTAGACTTTGGCATGGCAATATAGTCTTTAAATCTTCCCGGCAAAGGCTTCCATAATGTATGAACAATACCAAGAGCGCCGTAACAATCTTTAACGGTATCCACAACAATACGAATGGCGGACAGATCATAAATCTCGTTTACGTCCTGTTTGTGGCTTTTTTTCATCTTTTTGTAGATGCTGTAAAAATGCTTGGGCCGCCCTTGAATTTCAGCCGTAATGCCAACACTTTCCAGGCGTTCTGTCATAAGGGCAATGGCGTCATTAATTATGGCTTCCCGCTCTTGCCTTTTTTGCTTGACTTGCTCAACAAGTCTATAATACTTTTCCGGTTCCAAAAACCGGAAAGCCAAATCTTCCAGTTCCCATTTTACATTGGACATACCTAAACGATGGGCTAATGGTGCGAAAATTTCCAGCGTCTCGCGGGAAATTTCCTGTTGTTTATGCGCCGCCATATATTTTAGAGTCCGCATGTTGTGTAATCTGTCTGCGAGTTTAATCAGCACAACCCGGATATCCTTAGCCATAGCTAAAAACATCTTACGATAGTTTTCCAGCTGCTGCTCTTCTTTAGACTTGTATTCAATACGGCTTAATTTGGTAACGCCGTCAACAAGCATGGCAATTTCCTTACCAAAGTCTTTTTCCAGTATTTCCAGAGTAACAGAAGTATCTTCTACAACATCATGCAGGAGACTGGCGCTGATTGTTACAGTATCGATCTGCAGGTCGGCCAGTATATTTGCCACTCCCAAAGGATGGCAAATATACTCATCGCCAGATACCCGCAACTGACCTTCGTGGGCACTATGAGCTAACTGATAAGCTTTCTCAACCATTGTCAGCGGTGCATCAGGCTGATAACTTTTTATTTTGGCCAGTATGCTCTCAATATTCGTGCTTTCTTTTTTTCCCTGTGCATCGCTGCCCATGATTCACCTCATACATTGCTGCTATATAATCCAAGTTCTATTACGGTCATCAAAGTCAGTATTGAACAAGCGAAGTAACGTCATAACCGGCTAAAACTTCGCGGCCGTTCAAAAACGACAGTTCAATCAAAAATGCCAAACCGGTAACTTTTCCACCCAGTTGTTCAATCATTTTAATGGTTGCCATTGTGGTACCACCCGTTGCTAACAGGTCGTCAACAATCAATACCTGGCAGCCAGGCTCAATGGCATCTTTATGTATTTCCAGGGCATCTTTGCCATACTCTAAGGAATATTCGTATTTTAGTGTTTCTGCCGGTAACTTGCCGGGTTTACGGATTGGCACAAAACCGGATCCGAGAATATAGGCAACCGGTGCACCGATGGCGAAGCCACGGGCTTCCGGACCGACAACAACATCAATGTGTTTACCTTTATAAGGTTTTGCCAGCATATCAATTGCCAGGCGGAAAGCCGGTCCGTCTTTTAGCAGTGTAGTGATATCTTTAAATTGAATTCCTTGCTGCGGAAAGTCAGGCACATTTCTTATTTTTTCTTGAAAATTCATCCATGGACCTCCTCAAACTAAATATGCTGAGTCAGATATGTCTCTCTCATTTCACTGCATTTACGAAAAGTCAGCGAATCGGCCAAATCAAGTTTTTGGGGCGGCGCAGGAGCGAGCTGTACGCCAAAACTGCTCTTTTCATTACTGGCTGAAATTGTGAGTAATCCCAGCTCTTCCATAATGGTCAGTGACAGCGCTACTACCTGTTCAGAAATTTTTGCCTGACAGCTGCCGGAAATTTTTTCGGCAATAGTCTGATAGGACAGGTTTGTATGTTGCCCGGTTTTTGTAAATGCCTTTAATGTCAGGTATACCTGACCTACGCAGTTGCGATCCGGCGCGATTGTATTTAACTTGGCTTTCGTCTCTTCGCTAAAAGAATGGCGTATATCCTGCGCGGTGAGCTGCACGCTTTTCTGACCTTGCCATTCATTATATTTAGGGACAAATACTAGATCTATATTTTGCTCACAACTTAAACTATCGGATAATTCTCCCATATTCCAGGCAACTACATCAGTAACCCCGGCATTTCTCAGTTTAAGCTTTAAATGCCGGTTTTGTTGTCCAATACGCCTTTTTTCGCCTAAAACGACATCCCGGCAGGCAAAAACCGGGCTGGGGTTAGCGAAACCATACGGCTCAAGGCAGGCTAATTGTTCCACAAAAGCCGCATTTACTTCTTCAAGCGGCAGAACCGAGTCAATGTTAATGACGGGAACATAATCGCCCTCAGATAAAGTCGCGGCAGCGATTTCATTGAGTCGTTCGCGCAAAGCCGGAATATTGTTGAGCGGAACCGTTAGGCCGGCCGCTTGTCGATGGCCGCCAAACTGAGTTAAAAGATCACTGCACTGCGTTAAAGCTGCGTACATATCGAATGCCGGTATGCTGCGGCAGGAGCCTTTGCCGTAGCCATCGTGCAGGCTGATCATAATCACTGGTTTATAATATTTATCTACCAGCCGGGAAGCTACTATGCCAATTACACCCGAATGCCATTCTTCACCGGCAAGAACCAAAACTTTTTCATTAGTTAAGTCTATTGTTTCAAGCTGTGCTTCCGCTTTTGCCAAGATATCCTTTTCTATAGACTGGCGTTCTGCGTTTTCTGTATCAAGCAAGACAGCCAATTCATGGGCAATGTCATAATTATTTGTAAGCAAGAGTTCCACACCGGCGGCAGCCTGACTAACGCGGCCCACCGCATTAAGTCTTGGCGCAATAACGAAGCCCACAGAGCCGCTGTCAATAACCCTGTTGGTTAAACCGCATACCTCTAATAGCGCCTTTAAGCCGGGATTTTCCGTTTTACACAGTTGTTCCAGACCTAATTTTACTAAAACACGGTTCTCGCCGGTAAGCGGTACGATATCGGCGATTGTGCCAATTGCTACAATATCGAGGTAATCACAGAATTTGCTGTTGTCGTGATAATACTGCCATAAAGCTTGACACAATTTATAAGCAACGCCAACACCGGCCAGATTTTTTTCCGGATATTCGCAGCCCGGCTGTTTGGGATTAATAATGGCCATTGCTGCCGGCAGCTCCGGCGGCGGCTGGTGGTGGTCGGTTACAATGATATCAAGCTGTCCCAGCATGGTTTGAATTTCATGGACAGCACTAATGCCGCAATCCACAGTGACGATTAATTTTGTTCCTGAATTTGCAAGCTTGGTGAGAGCGGCTGTATTGAGTCCGTACCCCTCCTCCTGCCTGTCCGGGATATAAAATTCCACTTTGGCCCCCAGCCTGCAGAGTGTCTTAAATAAAGTAGCGGAGGCGGTAATGCCGTCTACATCATAATCTCCATATACTGTAATTTTTTCATGATTATCAATAGCCTGCACAATTCGGTTAACTGCTGTATCCATATCTTTAAGCAGATACGGATTTGCAATATAGTCCGAACCAGCGTATAAAAATTCGGAGGCTTTTTGTTCAGTGGTAACCCCCCGATTGATAAGTGCCTGCGCTATATAGTGCGATATATGTAGTTTCTGACTGAGTTCTCTGGCCAGTTCACGCTTGACCGGAAACAACTTCCATGATTTTTGCAGCCTAGCCATAGTAAAAAATTCAGACCTCCGTAACCGTGTACTAGATAATTGTAGTATACAGTGTAATATTTTGCAACTTTGCCGTTAGAAAACTCCTAATTGCTCTTAAATTGGATAAAATATATCAGAATAGTATTCTCGCAAAAACCCGATTATTCCTTTAATAATTAGTAATAAGCCGCATTAAACTGTAATTTATGCGCCGCAAGCTCGGGATATGCCGTCCTATAAAGTAAAAACAGGCTAAAAGCCTGTAAGAATGCAATGTCAGAATCAAAAAAATATATAGATGTGAATCATCATGATCATGATAGCGCCGCAAACCATTCTGACGCCGGCAAAGCCAACTAAACGAACCAAGATTTGGGTAGTCGTGTTACCGCGCGGCAATAACGTTTTTCCCGCTATTAATTCCCACACACCAAAGCCGATTACAGGTCCCAGTAAAGCGGCGCTCACCAGGATGCCGGCGATATGACTGACGGTACTGTTAACACTAAAGGCAGACGAAATAGCATATTTTTTTGTTAAATATTTTCGATATGCCAGACCACCTGCTTCTGCGCTGATTGAGATGATAACAAGCAGGGCGATAATCCAGGGAGTAAAAGTTACAAAATCAGTAAATAAACCGTAAAGGACAGCACCCAGCAGTATAATCAGTGTCCCAGGCAGTTTTACCGTCAGCGTACAAAACAATCCTATTACCATAATAAATGTCACAAAACATTGAACCAACAAAAGTTCTTTACCTCGTTTCGCCTTAGAATACTGTTGGTAACGTTATTGTGACTTGTTGGCGTGCTGTTTATGTAGCGAATAGGCAATATAGACAATGAATCCGGTCATTACTAATCCGGTAACGCTCATAAACAAGAGAATTATTTCGATTGGAATCAGGCTGCCGCACCATACGAATAATCCGGCAGCAGCCAAAGCTGTTTTAAAGCCAAAGCCGGTAATGATACTTAGCTGCTTTGTATTAACTAACATAGCCGGAACCATGGTGTTAATCAGAATGCAAAATAAAATGCCTTTGAACACGGTTGCAAACCATAGGCCAAAAACTTTATCGGCTGCAGCCGGTAACGGTAATAAGCCGGTGTTGCCGCTTTGTAAAGCCAGATGGGCAAATAACAAAGTAAAGAAACCTTCGATGAATTTGGCCAGTATTGCCACAAACACTCCGGTATGATTTTTGGCAGGCAAATATGATCCCGCCTCAACTACCAATACTGCCCGCATGCCGCCGGCGTTATAGCCGACAAGCGCCAAAACCAGTGGCCAGCTGATATAATCAAAAGAAACAACGTGGGCTAAAGATATACTCGCGCCGGTATTTAAAACTGCAGCCAGCATGATACCTGTTGCAGGAATAAATAATAAACCAAGGTAATTAGACAGGTGAAGTAATTCACGGCCATAGCCCGCTACCAGACAGGAACAGGCCATGATGCACAACGGCACGGCATACGCATACGGAATACCTGTAAGCTGGTGCAGCAATTGTCCGGCAAAATATCCACCGGTAAGCGCACTGGCCGGCAGTGATACTGCTAGAACTGAGAGCGCCAGCACAACCTTGCCCCGCTGGCCAAAAAGCCTCTTAACCACAGCTGTTAACTCACGGCCGCTTTTGGCTCCGATCCAGGCGGACACCCCTGCGAGTAATGAACCCAAGATCATATAGGCAAAAAAAACGGTAGCATAGATACCATTGCCAATTAATGAAGCCATGGCCGGAACAACAGCAACATTATCACCTGCAATATGTACAATCGCCAGCGATAACGCCGGAAGTATAACTCCCATTTTTTTCGCCTCCCGCCTGCTTATAGGATATTGTGGCGGACGGGAAAAGGTGAAAAAAAACCCTGAGGCAATTGTCTCAGGGTGATAATTTATCCGGACAGAAAATATAGCTTTTGCTGGGTAAGCCCGGAACAAGCTGCATCTTCTTTATTTGGCGCCTTTGGTTTTTATTTCAATCCGGCGTTTTTCGTCATACAATCTCCAGGTAACCCAGATTTGACTGGCATTGAATATCGAAGAATAGGCGCCGGAAGCAAAGCCGATTAGCAGCGCCAGTGAAAAATTCTTGGTGGATTCGCCGCCAAACCAGTAAAGCGCGCCTGTAGCAAATACAACCGTCAGAACGGTATAAATGGAACGGGTCATTGTCTGCCAGATACTCCGGTTGACAAGTTCTTCAAGGCCGTCGCTTTTCTTATAGGTTTTTAGGTTCTCGCGGATCCGGTCAAAAATTACAATGGTATCATTGATGGAGTAACCCACAATGGTCAAAATTGCAGCAACAAAAGTAGCGTCAACTTCCTTGTGTAAAATGGAGAACACACCCATGACAATGAGTATGTCATGAACCAGAGCCGCAATACCTGACACAGCGAATTTGAATTCAAACCGATACGTAATATATGCAATCATCAGCGCCCAGGAAATGAGAAGGGCTAAGCCGGCCTGGAGGGTGAGCTCTGAGCCGATTACCGCTCCCACCTTTTCCATCCTGAGCACTTCAAAGGCGCCCAGCTTGGTTTCAAAACCTTTCATCACATCCCGGCGTTCTTCCTCGCTCAGCACGTGCGAGCGGATAAATACGTTGGGTGAACTGTGTTCCTGACCGGTTAAAGCCAGTTGAATTGTACTGCCTTCCAGCTGATAGTCCTTAAGCACATCCCGTACCTCGGCTACTGTGACAGGACGGGCGAATTTAAGATCCAACAAAGTTCCGCCTGTAAAATCAATACCTAAGTTAAAACCCTGCATTGCCATGGATAAGAGTCCGGGAAGCAGGATGAGCGCCGAGAGCAGAAACCACCAATAACGTTTACCGACAACATCAAATTTCATGTTTTCTCCCCCCTAA
The DNA here is from genome assembly GCF_041428895.1 of Sporomusa aerivorans. Taxonomy (NCBI): domain Bacteria; kingdom Bacillati; phylum Bacillota; class Negativicutes; order Selenomonadales; family Sporomusaceae; genus Sporomusa; species Sporomusa aerivorans. Next base: position 3,377,024 of record NZ_CP156926.1, on the reverse strand, counting down.
GCCCCGAACAACTTGCCGTTCTTAATAACATTGGCGTGAATCAGCATTCTAAGAATTAACCGAGTGGCGGTAATCGCGGTAAACATGCTTAAAACAATCCCGAGACCTAAGGTAACGGCAAAACCCTTAATCGGGCCTGTCCCCAGGAAAAACAGAACCGCTGCCGCAATCAGAGTTGTTATGTTCGAGTCCAAAATTGTGGCAAAAGCGCGGCTGAAACCGGCGTCCATGGCTGCCCGCAATGTTTTCCCGTTGCGGTATTCCTCTTTGAAGCGTTCAAAGATAAGTACATTGGCGTCAACCGCCATACCCATGGAAAGAATGATACCGGCAATACCCGGCAATGTTAGCGTAGCATTGAGCGCTTTTAAACTTGCCAACAATAACATGACGTACAAAATCAGCGCCACGTTGGCGACAAAACCGGATACCCGGTAAAAAAGCAGCATAAAGATCACGATAGCAGTGACGCCAATTACAAAGGCCTGCATGCTTTTGGCCTTGGAATCTTCCCCTAAGGTTGGTCCGACTGTTCTTGTTTCCAAAACATCAACCTTGACAGGCAACGCTCCGGATCTCAGCAGAATGGCCAAACGCTCAGCCTCTTCGATGGTCCTGTTCCCGGAAATGACAGCCTTACCGTTAGGGATGACTTCCTGAACGACCGGATTGGTCAGTACCTGCTTATCAAGCAGTATGGCAATGTGCTTGCCGACACTGCGGGCCGTCAAAGCGGCAAACTTTTGGGCCCCTTCATCAGTAAATTCGATAGCTACCAGTTTTTGATTGCTCTGGTCAATTTGTGCCTTAGCGTCTTTTAAGTCCTTACCGGTAAGAACTACAGCGCCGCTTTCGTCCTGAAATTCCATCAGGGCAGTTCTGCCAAGCATTTCAATGGCTTTTTCCGGATCTTTGACACCTGGCAATTCAACAATAACCCGCCTGTCGCCTTGGCGTTGCACGAGCGGCTCGGTAAGGCCAAGTTCATTAATACGGCGCTCAATGATACTGACAACGCGCTTCATGGCATCATCATTCACCTGGGCTTCCGGAGTATCGGACGCCTCCAGAACCACATGAGTCCCGCCCTGTAAATCAAGACCCTGCTTAATGGAAAGGGCTAAGGGCGACATATAGAACCCGGAAGCAGCGAGAATGGCCAGAACGACAATTAAAAATTTGGTTAAATTCCCCCACCTCAAAAAGTTATCCCCCAATCTTGCTAAAATGTTTTTTGACTTCCCGATGGCTACAGCAAATCATAATCATTAATTACCAGTTTAAAACGGCAATTTAAAAATTCCGCCGCCCGCCGGCACATAACCATACGCTGGAGAAATATCTCAAAATACTCCATGACAGGGCAAATTTCCGTGTCAATTGTAACCGAGAGTGTAACTGTGCGGGATGTCCGGTCAACGAGCAGCTTGCTGCATTCGGCAGCATAATTTACCCTGTCATGAATCTCGAATTTTGCAAAATCACGATTGGTAACACGCGCGCGGTGCACGTCAGATTTATCTGCCAGGATTAGTGCTGCGGCCACATGATTGACAGCATTGCCGCGCTCTTCCTCATGATTGCCGATAGCCGATATCACCAGGGCAACTTCCTCCGGTGGCATTTTCATGCGGGTAAGAATATTGAATGTCATGATGGCCCCGGAGCCGCCGTGGTTATAGCGGTTAATCATATTGGCTATATCATGCAGATAACCGGCTATTGCGGCAAGTTCACAGTCGCGCGCCGGATAGGACAATTCCTGTAAGACCTTATAAGCTAAAGCCGAAACAATGCCGGCATGCCGTAAGCCATGCTCGGTAAAACCCAGATTTCCGAGATACTCGGTACTGCGGGTAAGATAAACGCTTACCTCGTGATCTGCTTTTAAATCTGCTACTGTTAGAGCACGTTCCTTGGTTACTGCTGACATGACTAATCCCCCGCTTTCCAAAATTAGCCCTGTCTGCCAGATAAATCATCACTGTATTGCAGTACGGCAGAGTCAAGGCAAAATGCACTTATTACATTTTGCCTTCTCTGCAAGTAAATATGCCATTTTCGGTAACTAAAAAATTTACAAGCCGGTCATGATCATCTGTGGGTACTTTCTCCATGATCTGCGCTGCCCAAGCTGCACCAATCAGTTCAGTTTTTTGAGCTTTGAGCAGAAACCGGTCATAGAACCCCGCCCCCATTCCCAGGCGACGGCCATCCTTGTCAAAAGCCACCCCCGGGACAATTATCAGGTCAAGCTCACCAGGGTCCAGCAGTTTTAACGTTGCCGGATTTGGTGTAAGTAAATTATACTCTCCCACTACCAAATCATCCATATTGGCAATAATTGCTGCGTCCATTATGCCTCTATCGCGGATATGAGGCACGCAGATCGTTTTTCCGGCAGAGAGCGCAGGGGAGATTACTTTGTCCATGTGCGGCTCATCCGGCATTGCCAGATATAACATAACGTTTTTGGCAGACTGGTACACCGGCCAGGCACATAAATGATCTGCAATTTTATCACTGCCTGCCCGAACTTGTTCGCGGTCCATTGACCGTCTGACAGCTAAAACACTTTTACGCAAATCTTTTTTGGCAATTTTATTAATTTCCATGATCGTACCCCTCCCCCTTAAAAAAAGACTTGGCTATACCAAGTCCTGAGGTCACCCATACGAGTGCATTTATTAGGATTTGGGCTGATTCTGATAGTGGCTGACAGCTGTGCGTGAAATATCTACTTCCACTTTATCTGCAATTTTAATTGTTGCCGTTTTTTCACTTAAGGCTGTGATTGTACCGTATAAACCGCCAATCGTAACAATACGCTCGCCTTTTTTTAGATTGTTCAAGAGTTCCTGACGGCGGCTTTGTTCTTTTTTCTGCGGACGGTATAGTAAAAAATAGAAAATCACACCCATAAGTACAATTGGCCACGAGGCCTGGATGGCTTGCATAATTTCGGGTGAAAACTCTGGCATGCATTTATCACCTCCTGTTGTATATTAGCAGTATATTCCACATAATTGCCTTAAATCCTCTTATTATTTACGATAATGCGCCCAAAACTCTTCCCTAAAGGACAAAAAGCGGTCTTCCAGGATGGATTTGCGCATATCTTTCATAAAGTTCAGCAGGAAATGCAGGTTATGGGTGGTTGTCAACCTTAAGCCAAATATTTCTTCGGTTTTTAGTAAATGTCTGATATAGGCGCGTGAGAAGTTCCGGCAGGTATAACAGCCGCAGTCCGGATCGATCGGGCGGAAGTCACGGGCATATTCCGCATTTTTTACAACCAGTCTGCCCCGGCTGGTCATGACAGTACCATTGCGGGCCACCCTTGTCGGAAACACGCAGTCAAACATGTCGATACCGTACATAACTCCTTCCACAAGACAATCCGGCGTGCCAACGCCCATTAAATAGCGCGGCTTGTTTTCCGGTAAGAGCGGAACCGTATGTTCCAGCATCTCATACATGAGAGGTTTTGGTTCACCAACACTAAGTCCGCCGACAGCGTAACCGGGAAAATCCAGCGAAATCAGATCCCTGGCGCTCATAGCCCTGAGATCCTTATACATCCCTCCCTGGACAATGCCAAATAAGGCCTGGTCCCTACGGGTATGGGCCTGTTTGCAGCGTTCTGCCCAGCGTGTGGTGCGCTCGGTTGACTGGCGGGCGTACTCATGGTCGGCCGGATATGGCACGCACTCGTCAAAAGCCATAATAATATCGGCGCCTAAGGCCATTTGCACTTCGATGGCTTTTTCAGGGGAGAGGAAATGCTTGGAGCCGTCAATGTGCGAACGGAAGGTAACGCCGTCTTCGGTTATTTTGCGGAGCGGTCCTAAACTGAATACCTGAAATCCGCCGCTATCCGTCAAGATCCCGCGGTCCCACTGCATGAATTTATGCAAACCACCTGCCTCGGCCACTAATTCATGGCCGGGGCGTAAGTATAAGTGATAGGTATTGCTTAAGATAATGTCTGCTCCCATAGCTTTAAGCTCATCAGGCGACATGGCTTTTACCGTGGCCTGAGTGCCCACAGGCATGAAAATAGGCGTGTCGAATACGCCGTGCGGCGTGTAAATGCGTCCTACCCTCGCACCTGTTTTGGAGCAGCGCTTAATTAGTTCGTATGTAATGGCCAAACAACTACACCTCCAGCAATCAAATGATAAACATGGCATCGCCAAAGCTAAAGAAACGATAGCGCTGCTCCACCGCTTCACGGTAAGCCTTAAAAATGAGCTCCCGGCCGGCAAGGGCGCTAATTAGCATTAATAGCGTGGATTTCGGCAGATGAAAATTGGTAATAAGCGCCTCAACAATTTTGAATTCATAGCCCGGATAAATAAATATCTCTGTCCAGCCGCTTTTGGCTTCCAACTGACCGGTTGAGCCGGCAGACTCCAGGGTGCGCACTGCCGTAGTGCCAACGGCAATAACCCTTTTACCGGCAGCCAGCGTTTTATTAACAATATCTGCGGTTGCTGCCGGCACCGAGTAATATTCCCGATGCATAACATGTTCGGTAATATCCTCCGCCGTTACCGGCCTGAATGTTCCCAGCCCAACATGCAGTGTGACAAAAGCCAGATTAACTCCCATACTTTTAATTTTTTCCATAAGTTCGCGGGTAAAGTGAAGCCCGGCAGTGGGGGCTGCAGCCGATCCCCGTTCCCGGGCGTATACTGTCTGATAACGTTCTTTGTCTGTCAGTTGCTCTTTTATGTAGGGAGGCAACGGCGTTTCTCCCAATTCGTCAAGTATTTCCTCAAAAACGCCCTGATAGGAAAAACGGACGACACGACCGCCAAAACCGGTGGTATCGATGACCTGACAATGTAAATTATCGCCAAAAGCAATAACAGTTCCCGGACGGGCCCTTTTTCCGGGTTTGACCAGCACTTCCCATTCATCTTTTGTAGTCCGGTTTAGTAAAAAGACTTCCACCTTGCCGCCTGTCTCCGGTTTAACTCCCAGCAGGCGGGCCGGTATTACCCGGGTATCATTAAAAACCAGGGTGTCCCCTGGTTGTAAAAATTGCGGCAGATTATAGAACTCTTTGTGGTCAATTGAACCTGTTTGTCTGTCGAGCACCAGCAGCCTGGAACGGTCACGCGGTTCGATCGGCTGCTGGGCGATAAGTTCTTCGGGTAAATAATAATCAAAATCCGAAACCAGCATGTTACTCCCTCATTATGGCCTCTCAATAGGCTTTTTTAATTTCTACATCTTGGTAATAGTGTTTCAATATATCCTTAAAATATTCGGTATTGCCGGGCGGAGCCTTTTCAGCCATGGCTTTTGCCCCCCATTGCGACAATCCTACTCCATGCCCCCAGCCAAAACCGGATATTACAATGACATCGGTAGGCTGTCCATGTATAGGCCGGATATCTGTGCTGCCTGCACTGGCTGACAAGGTGAGGCTGCTGCGGATTTGTCCCTCTTCTTTGCTGCGATTTGCATGGACCGGCATCGCAAATTCTTGCGGTTCATTGTCAGTAGCAATATCAAACAGGGTGCTCTTTAAATCCAGCATGCGCCTTACTTTTTCGCCGGGAACCTGGATACTGCCGCTACTGCCCAGAAAGCGTATGTTTTTAACACGGCCGGATACGCCACGGTCTGCACTGACTACCGGCGGTTTATCCAGTGGCGATAATTCTATGGCCTGAAGACTGCCTACATTATAGCCAGCCTTCTCGATAGCTTGACTGAGCTCGGCAATAGTCAGCTTCTTTTCCCATTTATAATAGGGACAGTTTTGATCAAAATCAACTACGCCGCGAAGATACGGGTACTGTGTCAGCCAAACATTTTCACTATTTTCGGTATAACCGCCTGAACTGCTGTGAAAAGATGCAGTAATCAGTTTGCCGTTATTCATTAATACCAGTCCTCTGGTTGAATCTACGGCTTCAATGGCACGGGGTGCTTCGCTTTCCCGTCCGCCATATACCTGGCAGTCGGTAGTTGCACATACGTCAAAACCATCGGCTTTATGCTTGTTGTAGCTTGCCATGGCATAAGTACGTGCGGCTACAGCCTGGGATTTTACAGCTTCCATAGCCCAGTCCGGCGAAATTTCGTTTTTGATAATACCATATAGATACTGTTCCACCGGCAATGTATTAACAACCGTCATTCCTGATTTTCCAGCTGTGCGATGAATTCCGATGTCTCCACGGTAACGACGGTTATTTACATAAATATACTGCTCAACATTTACAATTAAATCTTCTTTTTTCTGAACAACATCAATACCTGTAGCCAAAACCCGCACGCCGTTAATGAAAAAATAACCGTCTTTTAGTATAAGGGTTGCCGTATCGTAGGCCCGGAAACTACCTAGAATCTTGGCATCTGCAGTATCGACCAGGTCAAAATTGGCATCCGCCGAAATCTGAGCATTTTGCTGACCGGTCAATATTCCCACACGCAGGCTTGGTTCCGCATTGAACAGACCATCATTAATAGCAGAAATCTTAGCTTGTCCGGCTAAGGGAACCAATACCAGCAGAAAAGCCAGCAATAACCATTTTACCATATGTTTAGGCACTCGCATACCTCCGGTGCTATTTTCTTGCTATCAGGTTCAAAATTATTGTTAAAACGATACTTATAATAATCGAGGTAACGACGGGAAAATGAAAACTGAAATTGCCTCGCTCGATATGTATATCCCCGGATAGTTTTCCTAAACTGAAGAATTTGCCGCCAAAATAAAATAGCGCCCCAGCCACCAGTAAAACAACCCCAAGCAACATCAGCAGCTTGCCAAAGGAATCAAAACCTGGCATTAGCCTGACCCCTTTCGCGGTTTATAATAACGGTCCCGTTCGCTTAATACACAACCGCAATAAGGCTGACGGTACATTTCCAGTTCTCTGCTGATTTGGACTCCTTCCTGCCAGCCGGGTCTAAAGTCGATATAGCAGAACTGAATGTTTTCTGCTTTGGCCGCTGCCTGGGCAGCCTCAATAATCAGTTCATGCTGCTGGTAAGGACTTACCAGCAGGGTGGTGCTAAAGCAGTCAAAGCCATGTTCCTTGGCATACCGCGCAGTTTGCCGCATTCTAAGGTCATAACAATAACGGCAGCGTCCGCCGGAAGTATTTAAGGCTTCCCGCAAAAATTCCTCCAGGGTATAGCTGTCATCAATGATTAAATTGGCAAGGCCTATTCTGGCGGCAAAGGTCTTGAGGGTATCCAGCCGCCTGACAAACTCCTTGTACGGATGGATATTCGGATTGTAAAAATAACCGGTTATTTCGTATCCGGGATATTCTTCCCGCAAATGTTTGAGCGGAAATACGGAGCAAGGTCCACAGCAGACATGGAGCAGCATACGCATTTTAGTCACCTACCACAGTTTTTCTTGGTTCTCGGCTTTATCCTTGCACGGAATATTGAGATGCGTATAGGCCGCAGGTGTGGCTACCCTGCCGCGCGGTGTCCGGGCAATAAATCCCATTTGCAGTAAAAACGGCTCATAGACATCTTCAATGGTTTCTGTTTCTTCGCTGATGGCAGCAGCCAGTGTATCAAGTCCAACCGGTCCGCCGTTAAATTTTTTGATGATAGCAGCCAACATGCTTCGGTCGGTTTTATCCAACCCGCGCTTATCGACTTCTAACAGTTCCAATGCCTTGTCAGCAATACTATCGGTAATTATCCCATCGCCTGTTACCTGGGCAAAATCACGAACCCGCTTTAATAGCCGATTAGCAATACGAGGCGTACCGCGTGAGCGTCTGGCAATTTCCTTAGCCCCCCGCGGTTCGATATCAACTTTTAAAATTTCGGCAGCCCTGTTCACTATACATTCTAAATGCTCTGTCTCATAATATTCCAACCGGCAAATAACCCCGAACCGGTCGCGGAGCGGGGCAGCCAGGGCGCCTGCCTTAGTTGTAGCTCCCACCAGCGTGAACTTTGGCAAATCCAGCCTTATAGAACGGGCGGACGGGCCTTTGCCGATAATAATATCAAGCGCATAGTCTTCCATTGCTGAATATAATACTTCTTCCACTGCCCGGGAAAGACGGTGAATTTCATCAATAAACAGCACATCTTTTTCACCCAGGTTGGTGAGCAGTGATGCCAGGTCACCGGGTCGCTCGATGGCCGGTCCCGAGGTAATCCGGAAATTGACGCCAAGCTCGTTGGCGATAATTCCGGCTAATGTAGTTTTTCCCAAGCCAGGCGGCCCGTATAACAAAACATGGTCAAGCGCTTCCTCCCTGGCCAGTGCAGCCTGAACAAAGATTGAGAGATTGTTTTTTACTTGATCTTGTCCGATATATTCTATCAACCGGCGCGGTCGCAGGCTATATTGCCATGAATCCACATCCTGCTCACCGGGCGCCAAAACGCGTTCTTCCACTTGTTAGCACTCCTCCCGGTTATCTCCGGCCAAATTCTTTTAATGTTAAGCGAATCAACTGCTCTAAAGACAATCCGGCGGGTGTTTTGCCTTCGCGCTCATACACCTTTTTAATAACCGGTGTGATTTCTGCCTGATTGTACCCTAACGCCGCAAGCGCCTGCATAGCCTCCTGCATGACGTCGCCCGGCAGACTGCTGTCTGGTGCGGGCTGACCGGCAATAATCTCGTCACCGCTTACACTGAGGCCTATCTTATCTTTCAACTCCAGAATAATTCTTTCCGCCGTTTTTTTACCAACACCGGGCAGTTTGGTCAATAGGGCGGCATTATTGGTACTGACTGCTGACCGGAAATTCTGTGGCGTAACGGCTCCCAGCACACCGGCGGCGACCTTGGGGCCAATTCCTGAGACCGAAATCAGGCTCAAAAACAATTCATATTCATCCTGAGTATAAAAACCGTGCAATGTTAAAGCATCCTCACGCACATTGAGGTAAGTAAACAATGTCGCCGGCTGCCCAACTGCCAGCTTTTGCCGGGTTGAATGAGGAATAAATATCCGGTAGCCCACTCCCTGTACGTCGATAAAGCAATAATCCGTAAACAAATATGTAACTATACCTTTAACATAACCTATCATTCGTTACCCTCATCTTGTTTATACTTGTGCAGTGCACAGTACAAATGGCCACTGCCAAGGCGTCGGCAGCGTCATCCGGATGCGGCTTGTTAGGTAAATTTAACAGCCTTTGCGTCATATAGATAACCTGTTCTTTTGTTGCTTTGCCGTAACCTGTTACCGCCTGCTTGACTTGTAATGGCGTAAATTCAGCAAGCTTCAGTTCGTTTTGCGCAGCCGCCAGAAGCACTACGCCCCGCGCTTGTCCTACCGCCATTACTGTGCGTACATTTTTATTCATAAACAGTAGCTCAACACCCATAATATCCGGCCTATACTTACTTATAAGGCTGTCAATTTCCTGATGAATTTTTCTGAGCCGCAAGGCTGCTTCCATGTCAGGTGTTGTTTCAACAACGCCATAAGTTATTGCTTTTAACCGGCTTCCTTGTACTTCGACCAAACCAAAACCACAAATAGCTGTGCCGGGGTCGATTCCTAATGCTATCATTTGCTGCCCCCTTTTACAGCTACATTCGACAACAGCAGGATATATTCCTGTTAAATAAAAGCAAAAAGAGAGGGCTTTCCCCTCTCTTAGCGTGCCTGCATACCTTCCAGTGTTCTCAGTAATTCTTCTTTGGAACCTACCACCAAACCTTGCCGCAATTCAAGGACATCCTGCGGCATTAAAGAGTTGATGGGAATTTTGGTTACTTCTTTGACCAGGGCTTTCGGGCCGGGTACACCATAAAAAACGGTTACATGCCCGTCTTTGATACCAATGAACATATTATTGGCGTGTTCACGGCACAAGCTATCCACCTTTAGCGTCATTTCAACTTCCTTGGTGTCAAACTTTTCGATTGTCCAGCCCGAGTAGATTTTTTGCACCTGATTAAAATTAAGGCCAATCAGATTGTCCTGTGGTTTAGTACGGAAAACCTCTGCATCCGAGCATTTGGTATACATTATTTTTTGGACAACGTCCGTATCAGCCGATATTTTAATTTTGCCATCCTGTTTGACAGCCTCGGTTTGCTGGTCTGGGATAAGCAGTTTGGTATCCTTGTCCGCCAGTAAGGCAAAATAGCCCATACAACACAATAATATGATTAGACCACCAACTAGCACAGGCCTTGTTTTGAGTTTGCCAACGACTCGCGAATGACGTAACGTAGTAAGTGCATCAACAAATTTTGATAACATACTGGTAACGCTCCTTTCTTAGACTTACCAGTAGTTTTACCAAATTATACAAAAAAAATACACCAATTGAAAATTACATTTATTGGGGAAAATTCTCGGCTATGCTATTCCGGCCTATAATTATTTCCCAATCTTGCAATAGCGGCCCAAGTAATTCCGTTTATGTCCGATAATATTTCAAGTGTCAACCTAATTATTTCTTACTTCCAGAATAGTTATATGTTAGAAGTCGTTTTAATATAATAAAACCCTCCTGCGGTTATCTGCAGGAAGGTTTAGGCCGGTTTTCGGTTTGTGCGTGATGCCTGATAGCCTTAGTCTTCTTCATCTTCGAAAGGCACGTCAAAATTAGTGTATACTTCCTGGATATCATCATGGTCTTCCAAGGCGTCCAAAAGCTTCACCATTTTTACAGACTCATCCCCGGCCAGGCTGGCAGTGGTTTCCGGTATCATGGTAATCCTGGCAACTGCTGTTTTTATGTTGTTGCTGTCCAGGACTTCCAGTACTTTTTCAAAGTCAGCCGGATCGGTAGTTATTTCAAACTGGTCTTCGGCTGCTTCAAAATCCTCAGCACCGGCGTCCAACGCCAAAAGCATTAGTTCTTCCTCTTCAATACCGCCTTGTTCAATAACAAAAATCCCTTTTTGCTTGAACATCCAGCCCACACAGCCCGATTCACCGAGGTTGCCGCCATACTTTGAAAACAAATGCCTTATGTCGGCAGCCGTACGATTACGGTTGTCAGTCATTGCTTCCACCATTATGGCAACGCCGCCGGGGCCGTAGCCTTCATATTTAATTTCCTCATAGTTGCTGCCTTCAAGAGTGCCGGAGCCTTTCTGAATAGCACGCTGGATATTTTCTTTGGGTATATTATTCTCTCTTGCTTTTTGCAACGCCAGCTTTAAACGCATATTACCGGCTGGGTCCGATCCGCCCATACGTACCGCGACGGTAATCTCACGGCTGATTTTGGTAGTTATTTTGCCGCGTACGGCATCCATCTTGCCTTTTTTGTGTTTAATATTGGCCCATTTTGAATGTCCCGACATTGTATAATACTCCTCTCAGACTATGTGAATCGCCAATATTGTAACATACTAGGAGGTGGTTGGCAAAGTACATTTTCTAAATCCATTCAATAGTGACCTCTTTGCCCTTGGCTTCCAGGCCAGCTTTTAATTTGTTTAATACCTGCGCCTTGATATTCATCTGCATAGGGAAGCTGGGATTTTGGTGGGCCGGATTAACTGCCAGACCGGCAATAATATTAATTTTATCGGCATCAGCCAACAACTTTGCTAAGAGAGTTGCACCATCCTGTTTGTTGGAGCGGCGTAAATTTTTGCTGTCTGCCAGACGGTCAACCGCAGCGTGTAAGGTCAACACACCTTCTGTTACCAGATCAATGCCTTCAAGATAGCCGATCGGCGGTATTTGCGGATCATGACAGGTTAATTCAACTTTAAGCGGACTCTGTATTATCCGGCTGACAATTTGCGCCGTTGTTCCGCCAGCAACCACCTTTTTACCAGCTGCAGCCAGTAAACGGTGGACAAGCGGCTCATCGTAGGCGGCATCATGTGGTGGTCCGGTCAGAATTGTTAATTGCTGGGGATAACGCATTTTTATAACCAAGGCGGTTGAATCGTCGCCAGGCCGTCCAACATAGTAGCCTTCACAGCAATTTATCAGATGTTGACCGATTAATTCAGCACTGTTGCATCCTTGGTATTCGGATTCAATTTGTGCGGCCACCCCCTTCCAACCCCAGCCCAGCTTGAGCAGTCCGCCAATGCCTGCATGGAGAACACCGTCGGTTACGGCGACAAGAATATCCTCCTCCTGCAGTAATAGTTCTCCCTCTCTGATTGTCTTGCCGCTAACTATCTTTTCCTGCGTCGGAAACTGAATAACTTTGCCGCGGCGTACTAAAAAAGTGGCAGGACAGTCAAATTCAACAACGGTTGTCTGACCATCCGGGCTGATTTTTACAATATGCAGGGTCGAATAGGCTATCTTGCGCTGTCGGCAGACTGGCAGGGTTTCAGCGATGGTATTGACGACATCTTCCAACGGTATGCCGCGTTTGAGCATTACACTGGCTATTTTAGTGGTTAAGGTAGCCAGGATGTTAGCTTTGACACCACTGCCAAGCCCGTCTGACATTACTATGATAGTCGCCTCAGGCGTTCTTACAATATCAACATTGTCACCGCACAGTTCTTCTCCGACTTTAGATAATTGAGCCAGACCAAACTCTGCATGAAGTTTTTGCATCAGGGTTCCCCCTTGCCTTTTATCAGCATAATCAATTCCAGCAGTGCTGATTTGGTTTCAGCCGTTGTTTCGCCCAAAAGGCCGGCTATCTCCTGGGCAACATGCATTTGCTTATTAATAATCTCGGTTGCTTTTTCCACCGTGTTTAGTTTCATTTGCTGCAGTTCCCTGTTTCTTTGTTCATGAGCGGTTACATCAGTAATGATTGCAATAACCAATCCATGAGCCGGTACCGGAATAATCATCTGTTCTGTAACAATCCCGTACCCCGGGTATTCAACCCGTTTGCCGACAATTTTATGGCCAAATTTTGCGGCGGCAATGAAATCAGTGCAATCAAACAGTTCGGTAAGGCTAATTCCCTTGTAGATTGGTTGCTTAGCTCCAAACATCCGGGTAACGGCAGGATTAAATTCCTTGATTATCATTTTTTCATTTACAGCTATGATTGCATTTAATGAATTTTCAACAATAATATTAGCGAATGACTCTGCTTTGGAACGCATGTACGGTACACACATATCAAGCTCGGCAAGCCCCTGGAAGACGGCTATCGCTTTAGTACGGCAGGTATCATAACCACATGCGCCGCAATTTTTTTCATCTTTGCGCGCAAATTTTCCTGTTTGCTTGAGAATTTCTTTTATTTCATCTTCTGTTGGGATTACCGCATTAATCGGTTTTGCCTGATAAGCCCGGAATAAAAACAGGTCTGCCGGGACTTCCTTTGAGAGTTTCACATCCTGCGAACTTCTGGCATATGCAAGCACTTTATTGCGTTTTGTCGGTGCCAAATGGCGAATGCCTATGGCCGGACCGCCGATACATCCGCCTGGACAGGCCATGGCTTCAATAAACTTCGGGGAAATCTCCCGATTGATCAATCCTTCCAATACTTCCAGGCATTTTTCTACTCCATCGGCAACTATTACATCATCACTGTTGTCCTGCGTATGAAATGGCATAACTAATCCACCGGCCACCGGAAAACAGCGGCCTGCAAAAGCTGGTGCAACGGCTGATGGAACAGCTTGCTTCACTACCGGACACAATTCTTGTACGGGCTGTTGTGTTAGCCAGAGTCTTAGCTGCTCGAAGGTTATGACAGCATCCAGTTGGGAATCTAGTGAGCTGCCCTCCCGAATTTTAGCGATGCAAGGACCTGCAAACACCACGAAGGCTTCCTGCCCATACTGTTTTTTTAGCAGTTTAGCATGAGCCAGCATCGGTGATATTACAGGGGCAAGGTTAGGAATCAACTGTGGGTAATATCTTTCGATCGTATTAACAATTACCGGACAGCACGATGAAATGACTGGATCATGCGTTAGATCACCCTTTGAACCGGGCAGTATATAGGTGCCGTAAACTTCTGAAATTATGACAGCGGCCTCGGCCGTTTCAGCGACTGAGTAAATGCCGGCGGCAGTCAGTGACTGAAACAGATTTTCCTGGGTATACTCGGGGAATGCAGCTATATATGAGGGCGCCAGGCTAAGGATTACTTGTTTACCATTCTGGATAGCTGTTGTTAGTTTCTCCAACTGGCAGTCGGCTTGTTTGGCTTCTTGCGGACATTCAATGACACAGCGCCCGCACAAAATGCACCTTTCCTCAATGACGCGGGCATGACCTTTGGCAATGCCGATTGCTTTGACAGGACAAGACCGTACGCAGCGGAAACAGTCCCGGCAATTTACTTTGTGTGTTGTTATAGTGTTAATGGCGTTCTCCCCCTAACACTTTTTCCATAAAAATGTCATAAACTTTTTCTCTGGCAACATTAGTAATAATCTCGTCATTGACCTTAATAACCACACCCTCGGTGCATTTGCCCTGACAAAAGTTTCCTTCAACATCAATTTCACTTTGGACCTGATATTTGTCGATCAAAGCCTTAAAGGCGTTTAACACACTGTAGGCGCCTCGCAGATGACAGGCGCTTCCAAAACAGATTGACAGTTTAAACATAACTACACCTCAATATTTACATGTGAAATAAATCACTTTTGATTATATACTATTTCTTAGATTTATACTAGTCTGAAAATGTTCTCAATAATGTTTTAAAAAGTAAACTAAACTTTCATGTGAACTTAGATGCTCTATAAAGGCGGAAACAAAGTAAAAGCCATGAAGACTAGAAGTTCTTCATGGCTTTTTCACATATTACCTTAGGATTGACTGTTAGTTTTGGTTTCGGGAGCATTATTACCGCCATTGCCATTGAACATATCGTTTTCCAGCGGGAACGGGAACTGGACATACGTATTGGGGACTTCACCGACAACAACGTATTCAGCGATGGGCACCTGCGTGTTAACACTGACGCTTTGACTTACCAATGGGACCACAATACGTATTTGCGTAGTGGCAACCAGATAAACCATGTGCCTGGTTTGATTGATACCGGCTTGTTCAAATTTATCAATGACTTTTACCTGGACTGTCCCCATGGGGATAATCGTAACCGTAATCTTGGGGCCCATACTTGCCAGCAATTGACTGCCAAGTACCTGACCGATGGGAATATGTATTTTTTCTTCGGTTATTTCTTTTAAGGCCTCTTGCACTTTTATGGTTGTATCAGCTCCCAAACGGTTAAACTCCATAGTATTAGGTTGTATCAGCACCACTCTTCCCCGCTCATCCAAAGTAACATTTAGTAGTGTTTTGGGATCAACTGTAAGGCTTACCTGACTGTTGATAACCTTATTAATGGATTGGGTCGCGATGAGGGTTGCTCTTGTTTCGGCTATAGCCATCAGTGTTGGTTTTAAGTGGGTTTCAACCTGCCAGAAAAAGAAAATCAGCAAGCCTATGAGCAATATAGATATAAATGGAAAGAGGTGGATTGTACGTCTGCGCCGTACGGAAAAACGCATGTCGTCCCCCTCCTTAAACACTGTTGCGCAGTATGATTATTATATATATGGGGAAAACCGTTTTTTGGTTACAAAATATGCATATCTGGTATGGAAAATTATATAAATGGTGACTAGGTTCAGATGGGGTTTTAATCCCATCTGAACCTTAGTCGGAATTATCCAGGGACTTAGTCGCTCTTACTACCGCCTGCAGAGGCGGGAGTTTTAGAGCGAGTTAGTCATCGGATAAATAAAAACAGACCTGGTGCAGAATTGCAGCCAGGTCTATTATATTATATTACTCAATAATAATTCGGTGATAGTTTTTCTTGCCTTTGCGTATCAAAAGACTATTATTTTCAAAGAGGTCAGCCGAGAGAATAAAATCCGGATCAGATACTTTGGCATCGCCTATATACAGTCCGCCTTGTTGCACCAGGCGCCGTCCTTCACTTTTGGAAGGAATAATCTTCGTACTTGTAAGAACATCCAACAGCTTTGAACCAATCATCTCTGCAGAAAAGGATACCGTCGGTACATTTTCCAGATTGCCGGCGCCACCAAACAGCGCCTCGGCGGCCTGCTTAGCTTTATCGGCTTCATCCGGACCATGGATAAGTTTGGTAACCTCATAGGCCAGGATTTGTTTGGCGATATTGATTTCCTTATCTTTCAGGCCGCCTAGACGCCTAACCTCCTCCATCGGCAAAAAGGTTAGCAGTGCCAGGCACTTTTCAACATCGGCGTCATCAATGTTGCGCCAGTATTGATAAAAATCATAAGGGGACGTTTTCGCTGCATCCAGCCATAAGGCGCCTTTTTCCGTCTTACCCATTTTGCGCCCGTCACTGGTAGTCAGTAAAGTAAAAGTTAAACCGTAGGCCGGTTTACTTTCCTTACGCCTAATAAGATCGGCTCCGGCCAGAATATTCGACCACTGGTCATCACCACCCATTTGCATGATGCAATTACACCGGCGGTTAAGTTCCAGAAAATCGTAGCCCTGCATGAGCATGTAGTTAAACTCCAGAAAAGACAAGCCTTTATCCATGCGCTGCTTAAAGCATTCGGCCGTCAGCATGCGATTAACCGAGAAGTGTACGCCTATATCCCGCAGAAACTCCACATAGTTGAGATCCAATAACCATTCGGCATTATTTAGCATTAACGCTTTTCCATCCGAAAAGTCAATAAAACGCTGCATTTGCTTTTTGAAACGCTCACCATTATGCTGAATATCCTCAATGGTCAGCATTTTGCGCATATCAGCCTTACCGGAGGGGTCCCCCACCATGGCGGTACCGCCGCCAATTAAACAAATAGGGCGATGACCGGCTTGCTGCATATGGGCCATAACCATCATGCCCAGAAAATGTCCAACATGCAAACTATCGGCCGTAGGGTCAAAGCCAATATAAAAAGTAATTTTTTCTTTAGCCAGCAGTTCTGCAATTTCATCTTCATGCGTTAATTGTTGGACAAATCCACGTTCTTTGAGAATATCTAGTACAGACATCGTTATACGATCCTCCTTGATTGTCCGGATTCATCCCGGTAAATAAATACGGTATTGTGACCTTAATATCAGCGGGAAAGCTTTACAGTTTCTGGCGGGATAGGCTGCGCCGGCCTTTGGCGAGGAAAAAAAGCTGCTGTTGCCCTTATCCGGACGAAAGTTAAACTTCCTATCAGGAAAATAAAACCCGTCCCTGGTCAGGGACGGGTTTTTGCCCGCGGTACCACCCTTGTTGCTATAACAGCCACTCAGTGAAGTTGACAACTTCTTTTCCAGCCATGTAACGGCGGCGCACCGGCACAGCTTACTCGCCTTATAGCTTCAGCCTGCTGCTCATAGGTGTATTCAGTCAGTTTTACCTGCCGGGTTTCACCGTCCCCCGGCTCTCTGAAAAGTTTAGCTGCCCTACTTATCCTAATCATTGCATTTAACATATAATATATTATTTAATATACCGTAACCTAGAATTATTGTCAATTTTAGTCATACTATAGATAAGCGAAAACTTAAAATCATGGAAAAAACCATTCTTCAAGCCGCATTATATCATGGAAGCTCTAATATTGCAAACAGTTAGCAAACAAATACCCTATCTATTGTTTTTTTGTGATATAATGATTAGCGAATCTAATCCTTTTTACTTAATTTCGCCAGACCAATCTAATGCTTTTGCAACTGAATCTGTAGAGGGAGGAAATCATGCAAGATAATAATAATGAAACTAAGGAACCCGGTAGACGGCGACCAAAAAAGAATACTCGAACAGTCACGATAATTGCTGTCCTCGTGTTCCTAGTTATGTTGACGGGAGCCGGCTTAGGTTTTTTAACAGCCAGCATCCATACTATGCCCAGCCTGAAAGGTGAGATACGCCCTGCTGTTTCTTCGCAGATTTTTGACACCAGCGGTAAATTAATTACCACGATACATTCTGTTGAAAACCGCTTGCCTGTTTCTATAAACAAGATACCGAAAAATCTTCAGGATGCCTTTGTTGCAGCCGAAGATGTCCGCTTTTATCAGCATAGCGGCATTGACCCGCGCGGTATTTTGCGCGCTATTTGGTCAAACATGACAGATAGGGGAATTTCGGAAGGCGGCAGTACCATTACGCAGCAGTTGGCCAGGAATGCGCTGCTATCTCAGGAGCAGACAATTAAACGTAAAATCCAGGAAGCCTTCCTATCTTTACAAATTGAGCGACAGTACAGTAAAAATGAAATTTTAGAAATGTATATGAATCAGATTTATTTTGGTCAAGGTGCTTACGGGGTGCAAACAGCAGCCCAGGTTTATTTTGGGAAAAATGTAGAGGATTTGAATCTGGCCGAATGCGCTATGATCGCCGGTATACCGAAAAGTCCCAACTACTACTCACCTTCAAGCAATTTGAAAGCCGCTAAGGAACGCCAGTCTACCGTACTTGACCAGATGGTCAAGTACGGCTACATTGATGCGGTAACAGCTGCTAAAGCCCGGAATACAGAAATAAAACTGGCTAACCGTACAGTTACGAACAACACAACCGCTTCCTATTTCACTGACTATGTAATACAGCAACTTATCGAAAAATACGGCGCGGACGCAGTGTATAAAGACGGCTTAAAAGTGTATACAACGTTAGATCTGGAAATGCAAAAAGCTGCTGAAAGCGCAATGGACGAGTTGCCTACCCGCCGCACCGAAAATGGTATTAAGCAGCCTCAGGGAGCTCTGGTGGCTATCGATCCGCATACCGGACATATTAAGGCAATGGTAGGCGGACGCGGCAACGACCAGTTTAATCGCGCTGTTCTGGCCGAACGACAGCCAGGTTCCGCATTTAAACCGTTTGTCTATTTAGCTGCTATTGAAAGCGGGCTCACACCTGCCAGTATCGTCGATGACAGTCCTGTATCTTTTGGCAGCTGGTCTCCTGTCAATTATGACCGGAAATTTCGCGGGCCGGTAACTATGCGATCTGCGCTTGAGCAGTCGCTTAATGTGGTGACTGTTAAACTTGCCCAGCAGGTCGGTATTGATAAAACTTTATATTATGCGCAACAAATGGGCATTTCCACGCTGGTATTGAAAGGGGATACCAACGACCGTAACCTGGCTATGTCGCTCGGCGGTCTAACCCGTGGCGTTACTCCGCTGGAAATTGCCAGTGCCTACGGTGTCTTGGCCAACAGCGGTATACGGGTAGAACCTACTGCAATTGTTAAAGTTGTCGACCGCAATGGCAAAGTCCTGGAAGAGTACATTCCCAAAGAAAAAGTGGTTGTCAATGAGCGCAGCGCCTACCTGCTTACCAATATGCTGAAGGGCGTTATGACCAACGGTACAGGCACCGGAGCTTATTTTGGCCGTCCGGCAGCCGGTAAAACAGGAACTACCAGTGATTACAAAGATGCCTGGTTTGTGGGCTTTACCCCCGATTTAGTTGCTTCTGTCTGGATTGGTCATGATAACTCAGAGTATCTAAGCGGTGTTACCGGCGGTACTATACCGGCCACTATCTGGCGAAATTTTATGAATACCGCCGCGGCAAAATATGTGGCGCGTGATTTTGTTAAACCTTCCGGTATTGTCGCCGCCAGAGTTTCCGCCAAAGATGGATTGCTCCTGAATGATCCTGAGAATCAGGATGGCCGTACCGAAATTTTTGTAGAAGGCACTCAGCCCACCAAAGTTTCTGCTGTAACCGCCAAAGATGGTAAAGACAACAAGGACGGCAAAGATAAGGATAATAAAGACGGTAAACAAGCGGACTCAACCGGACATAACGGTGACAGTTCCGCCGACATAGAAAAAACCTTACCGCCGCCGCCTGGTAAAAATGATAAGAATTCAGCCATGCCTTTACCGCCGCCGCCACCGCCCAAAGCTAATGATATTGATAAGAAAAATTAATATACCGGTTGTACTTTCTTTTAAAAATGTAAAAAACACGCGTAAAAGTACGCGTGTTTTTTTCTGCTCAAGCATATACTCTAGTAAGACCATTAGCAGGTTGTTATGGTATCCTCTCACAAAGCCAGAATAACAGAATAATAATGATAATAATTATTATCCAACTGTTGACAAACCACCGTCGCCGCCAATCCACGTCCCATTTCAAAGAGTGGTTTTCTTCTTTAATGCAATATATGAATTTTTCTTTTTCAGGGTCATCACTCTGGCAGTTTCTACCGAACCGCCCGTGATTTTCAGGCTGGAAACAAGTCTGCTCCTAAATATAAGCAATAAGATTATAGAGTAGTGTCGTCGCCTTCAAAGAAGAACAAAAGCAGGATTATTATGATAATCCAGATAACGCCAAAACCGCGACCGCCGAATCCACAACGAGACATTTAAACTACCTCCTTAATCATATATATCCTTAATGAGGGCGTAGTTTAGTTTAGCCTGCCCTTCTACTTCAATATATACATTTCAATTTGGAAGTGTTACAGGCACTGCCTACTATTGTCTGCTACTCTTTCTCTACATCGAATAGCCTTCTTATCTGTTTGGGAGCCTCTGAAGCTACTTTAACCGATTGCATAGTATTAGTGATTACATCAGTTATACTCCGTATTTTATCTACAGTAGAAGACATAGAATCAATTCGTCTGTCCATAGAAATGTTTTCAGAAGCCAAAGATAAGATGATTACCATTAATTGAATATTGAAATTCGGGTTTGCTGCTATTTGCCGCAGGAAAGCTGCAGGACCGCGTGATTTGGCATTTTTCGGCGATGGCTTAGCTGGCAAAACGGCTGGTGTATTTTCGGGCGGCTGTTCCTTCTTTTCAGGCGGTTCCTTGGTGGCTTTGTCCGGTCTTTCCGCAGGCGGTTCCCCTGTGTTATGGCGAAATTTTCTCACGCGCATATTTCCACCACCTTCAAATGGTTTTTTCTAATCCAATATATGAAGTACGTTGGGAATTGGTTTCTATTTTAAGTTTGGACACTCACAAAAATTCTGTAACTGAATAAATTAGATAGAAATATAGGAGGTGCGTGACAGTGTTTGAACAGTTTGGCAATATTATGGAAATGGTAAAAAAAGTACAGCAAAATGTGGATAATGCTCAGGATCAGCTCAAACAGGAAAGAGTCGAAGTATCGAGCGGTGATGTTATTAAAATAATCGTCAATGGTCAGCAGGAGCTAATTAGCATTCAACTGAACAGCAAATACCTTACGGCGGAGAATACCGCCTTACTGCAGGATTTGCTACTGGCAACAATAAATAATGCCCTAGCCAAATCACGTGATTTAAATCAAGCTGCGATGAGTAAACTCGCCACAGATTTAAATTTGCCTAAAATTCCCGGCATGTTTTGAGGAGGCGGTCTTATGCCGAATGACACCGATAATATCGGGTCTTCGTCACTGTTACATTCTATAACCCGTATGTTGGATGCCAGTGTGAGCGCTGGCACCGGGATTGACAGTCTTATAACCGTTTTATCATTGCTATGCCTGTTTTCCATAACCAGCCGCAATCAGCCGGTCAACGTACCTCAACAAAATCAGCCCGCGGCTAATAGCAATCCTCTACATAAATTACTGGGGGATCTGACAAAAGGCGCCGAAGGTGGCGGTGGTCTTCCACCAGATGCTTTGATGTCACTGTTGCCTTTGTTAAATAGTCCCCAGCTTAAGTCAAAGCTGAATCCCAGTACAATTGGGAGCGTTTTGGGTTTACTCAATAATCTTGGCGGCGGTGGTTCTTCGCAAGAAAAACCGAAGAGTGAACCCAAAGCTGAATCAAAAGTCGAAGCAAAGCAGGAAGCGCCAAGGCAAACCTCGGAAAATGCAGCGCCGCCTGCCGCGGCGCCAGAGCGGTCTGAAGCGCCGCCAAGGCCTCAGCCGGCGTCAACAAGTAGTGATGATGCAGAAGAACTCGAAGGAAAAAATTACGGCAGGTATTTAAACTGGAAGAATAATTTTTAATTTAAGGTGAGGGAGTTATTACTCCCTCATTTCCTGTTTATAATGATGCCGCCCGCTTACGCAGGAGGCTGCTGGCAGTCATATAAGATATTCAATACCAGTTCAGACAGTCAGTAAGTGTTACAGTTATCTCCTGGTGTTAATCGCCAGGTCATGCACGATTCAGAATGATTAACAAACGGGAATATTCCCGCAGAATTCGTAGAATTATAGAATATAGAATAATGAAGTTTCTAAAACTGTCACTATATTTCGAATTTTTTCTATGGAAAATAGTGGAAATGAACATTGCAACCTGCTATAATAAACTATGACTAGAGTCCTAGTTTTTTGGGACTTTAGTCGAAGAAGAGGCAAGGTGGTGTCAATAATTTATGGATTCACGCATAAATTCTCTCATAGAAGAATTAGCCGATATCGGTTATCTACCTCATCAGTTAAATACTATATTAGAGGAAGCTATTGATAAGGGCAATCTGGAAAATATGTCCCAATCCCAGATAGAACATGTTGTAAGTTACTTAAACGAATATATTGCATTCGCCCGGAAATGTAAGTCGAAAAAAATTTAATTACTGCGAAAGAGCAAACTTAACTTTTATATAAAATAATTATCCATATTTTTCATCAGCTTTTTAGCTAGAGAAGTCTTGCCTAATAATACCGCGCTTGCTCTCATTGGGATATTATCCTAAAGATCGGCGTCCCGGCTGGGCGGACAAATAATAAACGGGGGTTCACTCTGAAGTGAACCCCCGTTTATTATTTAGGACCGGTCAAAAAAGGGACTTTTACCGGAAACGCTGAGCGGGATACCGTAAGCGATTTTTACATCATCATCGAATATTGCAAGGTTTAATGCAGCACGGCCTATTGAAAACATGATCCGGTTATCAATATGATGCTCTGCAGCAACGGCCGCAGCAGAGCTGACGGCAATTCCCAAATCACCAATGCTTATAGCGCATAAGCCCGATTTTTCAGTGTTTTCCTTACAGTTATTAAAGCCGCAGTAACCGCATGGATTTACGCCCATCGGCTTAACCTTCTGGCCTAATAAAACAGCCAACTGTGTCTTTTCCAGGCAGTTTGCGTCACGATCGAAAAACTGTGCACCGCTTTCCTTCGCGATTCTTTTCATTTCTTCAACCAGCTGATCTTTTGCCCTGCCTTTTACCACCAATACTACCAGATTGTCAATCCCACGCCCTTTCGGCGCTGTGCGGGCCGCGGCACACATGAGCTCAGCTACCTGCTCGACAGCCCGTTGCTCGAGTTCTTTCCCCTGAATGATCATTTTTCTCTCCCCCAGTCATTTTTTTGTTGAAATAAACAATCTAAATACTAAGCTAATTTAGCTACAGTTGCCCCTGTACCGCCTTCATTAAGCTCGGCTACACGAACAGCCGCAACATGCGGATGATTGGCAAGATACTCTTTTACTCCTTTGCGGAGCGCCCCTGTGCCCTTGCCATGGATAATAAGAACCTCATTCAGCCCTGACAGTAAAGCTTCATCGATATATTTATCAAGCTCCAGTTCCGCTTCTTCTATTGTCAGACCGCGAATATCAATCTGTCTTTTTGCAGCCGCGACCCTACCCACAGTAACCTTTTGGCTTACCGGCAATTTTTGCGGCTTTGAGGCTTCGTCCAGCAACCGGCAGGAACCTAATGGTACCGTGAGCTTTAATATGCCCATTTGCACTGTCACCTCTAGACCATTTACAGCAATTATTTCTCCTTTTTGTTTTAATGTTGAGACATAAACCTGCATTCCCGGCTTAATCATACCGGCCGCAAAATCCAAGTCGGCCGGCTCTTTGAGGTCAAATTCCTGCACTTCGCTGCTGCTGGCCTTTAACCTTCGCCTGGCATCTTCAATTGCGTTTTGCCGATGTCTACTGCTATGCTCAGAGAATTGAGCCTTCAGTTCAGTAATAATCTCCTCTGCATTTCTTCTGGCCTGGCGGATTACAGCTGCCGCTTCCTCTTGCGCTTTTGCCAATACTGCTGTACGTTTTTCAGTAAGTGTACGTTCCTGCTCGGCGACTTTTTCTTTGGTTCTGGTTAATGCCTGTTCGATGCGCGAAATCTCATCAAGCCGGGAAGTAAATGACTTCTTCTGCTCTTCCAAAGCCTGAAGAACAGTTTCAAAATCGGCATGTTCCTTATTAATTAATTCTTTGGCACGGTTAATAATGTTATGTGACAATCCCAGGCGGTGACTTATGGCAAATGCGTTACTGCTCCCGGGAATGCCGATAAGCAGCTTATATGTGGGGCGCAATGTTTGTATATCAAATTCTACGCTCGCATTTTCAATACCATGTCTGGTATAGGCAAATGTCTTTAATTCGCTATAGTGGGTTGTAGCTATTGTTTTCGCACCAATTTTGTGCATGTACTCAAGAATGGACATAGCCAGGGCCGCACCTTCGCTGGGGTCGGTGCCGGCGCCAATTTCATCAATAAGCACTAAATCATTAGCGCCGACTTTTTTTAAAATGCCAACTAAATTGGTCATATGGCCGGAGAATGTGCTGAGACTTTGTTCGATGCTCTGCTCGTCGCCAATATCTGCAAAAATCTGACCGATAACTGTTATTTCCGAATCAACTGCCGCCGGAATGAATAAGCCGGCCTGAGTCATAAGCGCAAACAATCCAACTGTTTTTAAGGTAACAGTTTTACCGCCAGTATTAGGGCCGGTAATGAGCAACGTGGTAAAATGCCGGCCAAGATGGACATCGATGGGAACAACCTGCTCTTCAGGAATAAGCGGGTGCCGGGCTTGTATCAGGTTAATATAGCCGCGGTTATTGAGGATCGGTCTGGTAGCCCTGAGATCAATACTGAGTTTAGCTTTGGCAAAAACAAAATCCAGGTGAGCCAACACAGCTATATTATCCTCGATCATGCCGGCAACTTTGGCGATCTGCCCGGATACTACTGCTAGAATACGCTCAATTTCATTTCTTTCCGCCGACATTAATTGCTTAATATCATTATTCAGGTTGACTATAGCAATTGGCTCGATAAATAAGGTTGCACCACTGGCGGACTGATCGTGGACAATGCCGGGAAAATTATGACGGTGTTCCTGCTTAATCGGGATTACATAGCGGTCGCCGCGCATGGTGACCAAAGCATCCTGAAAGTACTTTTGCTGTTCTCCGGAACGCAAAATACTGTCCAGTTTCTCCTTTACCCGGCTTTGGGCCTGTTTGATTTCCCGGCGCAGCTTTAGAAGCTCACTGCTGGCATCGTCCCTGATTACACCTTGCTCGGTGACGGTAGCTTCGATGGTTGTTTCGATATTTCTTAAGATATTGATTTGGCCTGACAAAGCGGTTAATAGCGTTGTTTCAACAGGCAAATCACTTAGAAAGCTCTTCATGCGTCTGCCCGCATATAGTGTACTGCTGACGGCCAGGAGTTCATGTGGTTCTAAAATTGCGCCGAGAGCAGCCCGTTTTATTGAGGCCCGAATATCCCGAATTCCGCCAAGTGGTACAGTGGGGACCGTATTCATAACCTCACGCGCTTCGGCTGTTTCTGCAAGACGGGTACTTACCTCATTGGCATCGCTTACAGGTTCCAGACTTTCAGCAAGCTCCCGGCCCATAATAGAGCCGGTACGCTCTGCCAGCATATCCCTGATCTTATTAAATTCCAAAGTTGTGAGTACTGATAATTCCATGCAAATTCTCCTCTAAGCTCCTCTATAATACTCCGCGGAAATAATGCCCTCTGGTTACATGGTCATGCTCAATTGTATTAATTTTATCTTTTACGATCAGGGGATGGTTTTCTCCCTGGTCAATCAGCTCCCGGTACAGTTTGGTTATATGCGCTATTTCGCTAACCGAGCTATATTTGGCTTCAAATCTCAAACGGCTGACCCCGGCCCGGATAAATCTGGGGACCTGGGAAAACATGGACAATTCCTTGGCGTTTAATATATGCATCCGGCAATACTGATCGGTAGCGACTGGGAATAACTCATTCTTCCTGTCTTTTAGCAAGAAAGGACCGCGTAAACAAGCGTTGTTACATTTCTTAATATCCTGCCCTCCCAGAAAACTGCCAGGCATGCAGTAATCCGAAATCATCAGAGTCAGATAGCCGTGAACCAGGCACTCTACTGCTGCTAATTTATCGGCAGCCAGTTCCTCAACCTGGACAAAATTTAGTTCAGGTGACAGGGTAAAGCTGGATAACCCAAGTTGGGTTAGGTACCGGGCAGTGACACTGTTATAGATATTCAAGGGGTAATCGCCGTGTAATGGTATGTTGCCAAGCTTTTTTAAAATGTGCAGCGATCCAATATTACCGACACTGATAGCCAGCGGCTGAAGTTCTTTAAATAAAGTAATGATTTTATCCAGTTCACTCATTTGATTTTGCAGCAACAGGCGCGGTGTGTTAAGAATTAATTGACGGCCGTGCTTCTGACAATATGCGGCCGTTTCATGATATTCATCGGCTGATAATGGGCGTTTCCCAAAAGACTCGCCACCGAACATTATAATATCTGCGCCACTGTCGACAGCGGCCATTGCTTTATCTACTGCATCCACATTAACAACAAGCTCTGGTTTTCTGCTGAACTTGAACTTCGCAGTGTCTTTCTGAGGCAGTAAATTCGCAATGGATCTATCTTGAGATAATGGCACTCTGGCGAATCTGGCCAGGCGTTCAGTCTCCAACTGTTCTACTGCCCGGCGTCTGGCATCGTTAATTTCGCTAACCGGCACCATAACTTCGCCCTGAATATGGCATGTCAGCTTATTCAGCGCGAAAACAGTTGTGCCTAACCGCTCAATTTGCTTGCTGACAGTCTCAGGTGTAAGCGGGCGCTTTATAGCCTTTTCGGCCAAAAAAGCAGTTTCTGCTTGGCCGGTGAACCCATCCGCATCGGTAATTGATATCATTAAAGGCTTTCCTGCGGAAACAGTTACTGTTACATCAACCGGTATACGGCGAACTGCTTCGGCTTTGGTAAAATAGGCTCTGGCCCGATCCATTAATTTTGCGTCAAACACTTTAAATACACGGTCATTGTCCCTGACGGGCGAATTTACAGGTATAGTGACGGACGTATTGGCCTTAGCCTCTGTAACAGGTTTACCATCAACCATCATGCTCTGAATGGTAACATTCACCCGGCCGCCTACTTTTACCCAGAACTCAACAATATCACCAATACTGAGCGCTTCATCAAGTTTTATCACGGCAGTTTTACTATTGTGGTGATAACTGAGCACCCGTCCGATACGGACTCCACGGTTGTTGGGCCGCCGGTCGCTCATCATCGCCCGGCCGTTTTTCCCAAAGAGATGCGCAGTTGTAAAGTCCCGGTTAAAAATCTGGGCCAAATCTTTTTTATCCTGTTCGCTGACAGTATATGCATTCTGGCTTGCCTGGCAGCGGTCAATGGCCCGCCGGTAGGAATCTACAACTACAGCTACATATTCCGCGCGTTTCATGCGTCCTTCAATTTTGAAAGAACTTACCCCGGCCCGGATCAACTCAGGCAATACCTCGATGGTGTTAAAATCCTTAGGACTGAGCAAATATTCGCCGGCATCCGCCTGGCCGAGTACGTCATTGCCTTTTGCATCTACCAGTGTATAGGGCAGACGGCAAGGTTGAGCACAACGGCCGCGATTACCGCTGCGACCGCCGATCATGCTGCTCATTAGACATTGTCCCGAGTAGGAAATGCATAACGCGCCATGAATAAATGTTTCTATTTCTAAAGAAGTATTATTGCAGATAAACTCAATATCTTTCAAAGGCAATTCACGGGCAAGTACTACTCTCGAAAACCCCATAGCTGCCAGGAATTCTACACCTGCCAGGTTATGGGCCGTCATTTGGGTACTGGCGTGGAGTGGCAAATCCGGCACAACTTTCCTGGCAATTGCCGCTACCGCTAAATCCTGCACGATAATGGCATCCACACCGATTTTGTATAAATGCTGTAAATAATCAACCAAAACAGGTATTTCACTGTCATCAAGCAGTGTATTGACTGTGACAAATAGCAGTACGCCGCGTAAATGGGCAAAACGTACGGCTTCGGCCAGTTCCACGTCGGTAAAATTTGGAGCATAATGGCGGGCGCCAAACATTTTACCGCCAAGGTAAACAGCGTCGGCACCGCTTTCAACGGCAGCAATCAAGGCCTCTTTGCTGCCGACAGGTGCAAGTAATTCAATCACGTGGTTTCATCCTTTCGTTAAAGCCTCAATTATTGAGGGAGCAATTCCTGTTAAATCAGAAATATTGCTTACAATATTTTGCACTCCGCTACCCAGGGCAATAAGCGGAACCTTATTAAGCGTATGTGTTTTAACACTCATGTCTTCAAAATTTCCATGATCACTTGTTATGAGTAAGAATGTATCCCCCGGCAGCAGTTTATAAGTCCAGCCGATAAACTCATTCAATACGCCTAATATGCTTTGAGCAGCCTGCCAATTTTGTTTATGGCCGGCCCTGTCTGTTTGAAAATACTCAAAGATGGTAAAAGAATATTTCCTGGAAATATTAACCAAATTTTGTGCTGCTTGCTGCGGGCTGATTACCGGGACAGTAGCAACTCCAAATTCCGGTAACAATTCATTGGTAATATCCTGATACACAGCGTATCCATTCTGAATTTCCGCCAATGATCTAAGCGACATGCCGGTACTAAGCGCTGCCAGCGTAATTGCTGAATGCCGGCGTTTACGCATAGCCACCAGTTCAAAATAATTGGGCAGGTATAAATTAGCTGAGGTAGCCGCAAGTCCCAGCATAGCAAGTTTTTTCATGAGATTGTGTTCGGTAATTATCTTTGCCAAGCAAGGACCGGGAAAAGCCTGGATATGACGGCCCATAATACTGGCCGTGTTTACGCCGGTAAGCAAAGCAGCCTGTCCGGTTGCACTTTGCGGCAACCCCTCTATCCCCAGCGTGGCATCAATAGGAATCAAACAACGGTCTGACTTAATAATAATACCGGATTCTTGCGTCAAAGGCAGTCCGAATAATTCTTCCACGCTTGGCAAACCAAACCGTGCCAACGGATTGGTTTCCGGGTTATTAAAGCCTAGGCCAAAGCCGTCAATGAAAATTAATAATACTCGCAATAGTAGAAACCGCCTATCCTTGATGTTAGTACAAATTATGGAGTCGCAGAATTTCTAATGTACTGCATTCAGCATAAGAAAGAAGAAGGGATATCCCTTCCTCTGTTAGTGCAGTTCTGTTTCGGTATTTATTGTTTTTTCTGCGGCGTTTTTTGCTTCGTACTTGTGTTTTTCCCGCAACTCCAGCGCTAAAAACCGGACATCATCCATAAATGTTTCGATTTTTGCCCATTTTTCGCCAGCTAGACTCAGCGGGTTGTCATAGATGCTTTGGATATAGTTCTCAAACTCTTTCCTAGTTAACGGTTCGGTATCCGGCGTACGCACCATGGTGAACTCGCCGCAGCTCTCCAGACGCGCTGATTCAATCATATTCAGGTCAGACATGTCAAGCCCTTTCTTATGTAACTCCTGACGTAAGTCGTCGTAATTAAAGTGGGTTTTTGAAAAGTTCTCTCTGATTATGCGTCCGTCCTGGATTAAAGTAACCGGAGTTCCCTCAAACCATTTGCGTAAAGTCTTATTCTTCAAGGCCAAATACCCTAACAGCTGTTGCAGCAATAATAATACAATCAAGGCTTCAACACCTGCAGCTAACGTTGGATTCTGATCCATAGTACCGGCGACAATAATATCACCAATGCCCACCATTATGACAAAATCAAATGGCGACAATTGGCCCACGGTACGGTTGCCCATCATTCTAACGACAAGCAATGCAACAGCACTTAAAAGCAGCAGGCGCATTAAAAGTGGGCCGATTGAAGCAGTATCAAACACGGTACCCCTCCTTTTCTGTCTGTATTATTAACATGACGTTGAGGTGTTATACCGCATTAGGCTGAATAAGTGTTATTTATCCTTCTCTATCAACTCAATAAGCTCCAGGTAGTCTTGTTCTAAGCGTAAAAACTCGTCAGCGATGTTCAATGCCGTCAATACAGCTATTTTGGTCGGCGACAGTCTGAGATTGGCTTTAGCCGTTTTTTTCATGCGCTCATCCAGCATTGCCGCTAAGCGCATAATTCGTTCCGGCTCCACATCGCCTTTCAACGCATAGCTTTCCCCGTATATTTCAACGGTAATTTTAGTTTTTTTATCTGACATATTTCACCTGAACTCTAATATTTCTTCAGAATATACTTCTACCAGCAAAAAACTAATTCCTGCAAGAAAAAAAGAAAAAGGCGGGACAACCCGCCTAATACTACTATTCAGTGATGGTTTTCCTTTTATTTAGGGCACTGTTGCGGTAACTGTACGCATAGTACACCGCAAAACCGATAGCCGACCATATGCCAAAGCGTATCCAGGTTTCGACAGGCAGGTTAAACATTAAATAACCGCACGACAATACGGCTAGCGGGGCTACCAGCGGTACAGCCGGACATTTGAAGGGCCTGGGAATATCCGGTCGGGTATACCTGAGTACAAACACGCCAATCGCGGCAACTACAAAGGCAAACAAGGTACCAATATTAGTTAATTCAGCAATAATGCCAATAGGGGTAAAACCGGCGATAAGGGCAACGGCTACACCGGCTACCATGGTAATAACATGCGGCGTACCGTATTTTGGGTGTACTTTACAGATGCCGGCGGGAATAAGGCCGTCACGGGACATGGCGAAAAAAATCCGTGTTTGTCCATACATTAATACTAGCAGAACTGTGGTAATACCGGCAATAGCGCCTGTTCCCACCAGAGCCGAGCCAAAGTGGTAGCCAATACTGCGAAGCGCGTAGGCGACAGGTTCGGCGTTATTTAGCTCCTGATAAGGCACGACACCGGTTAAAACGCCTGCTACCACAATATATAAAACAGTACATACAAGCAGCGAGCCGATAATTCCAATTGGCAGGTCCCGGTTGGGATTACGGCACTCCTCTGCAGCGGTTGCCACAGCATCAAATCCAATATAGGCAAAGAAGATAATGGCGGCACCGGCAGCAACTCCGGAGAATCCGAATGGCATAAGCGGCGTCCAGTTGGCAGGATTTACTTTTGGACCAGCCATCGCCAGGAAAATAAATACCGCCACAAGTTTCACCACTACCAAAACCCTATTAAGTGTAGCACTTTCTTTCGTGCCGCGAACCAGTAAAAGACTTAAAATCAGGGCTATAAGCATTGCCGGCAGGTTCACAATTCCGCCGTCGGCCGGAACCGCCGTAAAGGCTTTGGGCAGTTCAATACCGCCCGATTTAAGCAGTCCAACCATGTAGCCGGACCAACCGGCTGCTACCGCGCTGGAACCTACTGAATATTCTAATATCAGATTCCAGCCGACTATCCAGGCTATGATCTCGCCCAACGCCGCATAACTATATGTGTATGCACTGCCAGCGATAGGCACAATAGCCGCCAGTTCTGCATAGGCCAATGCAGCAAAAGCACAGGCAAGACCGGAAATAACAAATGATAGCATGATCCCGGGGCCTGCATACTTAGCAGCAGCGACACCGGTTAGAACAAAAATGCCTGTGCCAATGATACAGCCAATACCCAACAAGATCAAATCAGAAGCTCCCAAGGTCTTTTTTAATCCTTTTTGCCCGGCTCCTTCTTTTATCAGATCGATACTTTTAGTGCGGAAAACATTCATACTTTCACCTCTCCATTGTATTGCTCGATAAAGCAGACTTAGCTTCAGTTGGAGTTTTTACCCCTTCTGAAAGTTAGTCGCCCTTATCCAGGGACTTAGCCGCTCGCCTGTGCCCGTAGGTGTATAACTCCCACTTAATAGAAGTGGGAGTCTTAGAGCGGGTTAGTTGTCGGATAAGAAAACGCGGCTTGCACCATCAGGATAAGAAACACTGTTTGAAATTATGTTCTCCTTATTTCATAGAACGTAATGCCAGGATAAGAAAAGCAAGATCTGTCCATACCAGACAGATCTTGCTTCCAGTAAATATCCATTTAACACAGACACTTACGGCATATGTCCATCCCGGTTAACAGTTTAACACAAGAATGGTTAGAGGTAAAGAATTTTTTGTTTGTATACAAAAGACGAATTCCGGACTATTCACGAAGTTTTGCAGTAAAAGTTTTTTCCAGGAAAACAACTATATTCTTATAATGTTCATCAATTTCAACATCAGTCAGAGTCCTGTCTTTAGCCTGGAAGGTAAGAGAGAACGCCAAACTGCGTGAACCTTTGGCCACTTGCTGACCTGTATAAACGTCGAACAATTGGGCAGATGTCAGTAACGGGCCGGCACTGCCAATAATAGCTTGTGTTATGTCACTAACAGAAATGGTTTCCGGAAGTACTACAGCCAGGTCGCGGTTAATAGCCGGAAACTTCGGCAGTTGTTGATAGTTAGGTTTAATCGCCGCATACTTAACGAGCGCGGCTATATCCAGCTCAAATAAATAAACTTTCTTACTGATCTGATAGGCGTCAAGCACCATTGGATGAATTTCTCCTACTAATCCTAAGCAATCGCCTTCTTTTTTTATTGCAGCGGTTTTACCAGGATGTAACGAGGCAGTTTCAGACGACTCGAAGCTATAGCCACATATGCCTAAGGCTTCCAAAATGGATTCGACGGCCCCCTTCGCATCGTAGAAGTCGACTGTATCGTTCGGCAGATTCCAGGCTACCGGGTGACGCTTGCCTACCAGGGTTCCACACAACATAACCGGTTCCTGGGGTAAATCGGCAAGTGGTAATTTTTCCGGTAAGTAGACGGAGCCAATCTCATAAAGTTTCAAGTCTTCATTTTTGCGGGAAAGATTGCGGACAACCGTGTCCAGCATCCCGCCCAGCAGGGTAGTACGCAAAATAGGGAAATCATCGGTAATTGGATTCATTACTTTAATCGCTTGACGAAGCTGACTGTCTGCCGGCAGGTTTAGTTTATCAAAAGCATCCGGATGAGAGAAGCTGAAGGAAATAATTTCCGCATATCCGCTGCCGGTCAAAACGGATTTTACTCTGTCAATTACAGTCTGGGAGTAGCTTTGCTTCCCTTGAGCCATATTGCCGGCCGGTGTTGTCGACGGCACATTATTGTACCCATACACTCTGGCGATTTCCTCGCAAATATCAGCCGGTATAGTGACATCGCCGCGCCAAGTCGGTACCGTTACGGTAATCTTATCCGGACCGGCATCCACATCAAATTCCAGGCGTTTAAGTATATCAGCCATTGTAGCGGCCGTTATCTCAGTTCCAAGGTATTTGTTGATCTCTTCCGGCGTAAACGTAATTTGTTTAGGCAGCTGCATGTCAGGGTAGACATCGATAATGCCCGGGCATACTTGACAGGCCCCCATGTCCTCCAGCAATTTGGCTGCCCGGTCGAGAGCTTTAATTATATTGACAATATCTACCCCGCGCTCAAACCGGCCGGAGGCTTCCGAACGAAGCCCCAGAGCGCGTGAGGCACGGCGGATACTTGCCCCCTTAAACGCAGCGGCTTCCAACAAGACGTTTTGCGTGCTGGCAGTAACTTCTGTTGCCAGTCCGCCCATTACCCCGGCAATACCAACAGCCTGAACCGCATCGGCGATAACCAGCATATCCGGTTCGAGTTCGCGCTTTATACCGTCCAGTGTTGTTAGTTTTTCGCCAGGATTGGCTTTGCGGACAACCAGGCTGTGACGGGCTAACAGGTTATAGTCGTACGCATGCATCGGCTGGCCTAATTCCAGCATGACAAAGTTGGTAACATCAACGATGTTGTTAATGGGCCTCATGCCGGCGGCTTGGATACGGCG
Source organism: Sporomusa aerivorans (assembly GCF_041428895.1). Taxonomy (NCBI): domain Bacteria; kingdom Bacillati; phylum Bacillota; class Negativicutes; order Selenomonadales; family Sporomusaceae; genus Sporomusa; species Sporomusa aerivorans. Next base: position 3,343,334 of record NZ_CP156926.1, on the reverse strand, counting down.
CTGCAGCCAGGCAGGCGACGGGCCTACTTTAACATTGGTTAAAATTCTGGCGGCAAAACGTGAACAGAGACTGGGATCGGTTATCTGGATGTTGGCCATACTACCCGCTTTTTCTGTTCCGGCCTCTTTTAAATTAAGCATCGGTTTTTTTACGGTTGCGCCTGTTAACACGGCAATTTCTCGGGCAATGCCAAGGACACTGAAACAATCAGCTCTATTGGCAGTCAGTTCAAACTCAAGAACAACGTCATCCAAGCCGAGTGCAGTACGGATATCCACACCTACGGCGGTGTCCTGGGGCAATATATAAATACCGTTTCGGGCCTCGGCAGATACTAATTTGCTATCGATATTTAGTTCCTCTGTTGAGCAGAGCATGCCGTTAGAAAGCATCCCGCGCAGTTTTGTCGGCTCGATTTTAGTGCCGTTAGGCAGTTCAGCCCCGACGGTTGCTACCGGCACAATGTTGTTTTTCCGGACATTGGTGGCGCCGGTAATTATCGTAACTACTTCTGTGCCTATATCAACTTTGCAAACCGATAGCTTATCAGCATCGGGATGAGGACCAATTTCAATTATTTTACCTGTCACTACTCCGGAAATATTCTGTCCCAGGTACTCGACGGCTTCGACGGGAATACCAGCCATCGTGAGCATATCAGCAAGTTTCTCGGGTGTTTCATTTATTTCAACATAATCTTTTAGCCATTTAATCGACGCTCTCATAACCTTCCCCCTTTACCTGTTCTAAAACTGACGTAAAAAGCGTATATCGTTATCAAAAAACAGCCTGAGGTCATCAATACCATATGTTAACATGGCAATACGCTCTACACCCATACCAAAGGCAAATCCGCTTACTCTTTTCGGGTCGTAATTGCTCATAGTCAGCACCCGGGGATGTACCATTCCTGAACCTAAAATCTCCAGCCAGCCTGTTCCCGAGCAAACACGACAGCCTTTGCCTTCACACATAACACAGGATATATCTACTTCAGCACTCGGCTCAGTAAACGGGAAAAAACTAGGCCTGAATCTTACTTTTACACGGTTGCCAAAAATCTCCTTTGAGAACAATTCCAAAGTGCCTTTTAAATCGGCAAAACTAATCCCTTTATCAATAACCAAACCTTCTACCTGTTGAAACATGGGTGAATGCGTAGCGTCATAATCCCGCCGGTATACTTTTCCAGGTGCAATAATGCGAATTGGCTGATTAGGTTCTGATGACTGCATAGTCCGAACTTGAACAGGCGAAGTATGTGTTCTGAGAAGAAACTCGCTGGTAATATAAAAAGAGTCTTGCATGTCACGGGCCGGATGGTCTTGTGGCAAATTCAGGGCTTCGAAGTTATAATAATCCTTTTCCACCTCAGGACCTTCGGCAATTTCAAAGCCCATTCGCATAAAGGTATCTTTAATGCGGTTCAAAGTCGAAGTCAGGGGATGTAAATGGCCAAGCTCAGCACGGCGTCCCGGCAGGGTTACGTCAATAGTCTCTGATGCCAGTTTTCGGGCGAGATCGGCTTGTTTCATTACTTCAAGCGTAGCAGCGATGCGCTGCTCAAGTTCATTGCGAATTTCATTTACAATCTGGCCAATGCGTGGCCTGTCTTCCGGACTTAATGCTCCCAGTCCGCGTAACACCCCGGTAAGGAGCCCTTTTTTTCCTAAATATTTAACTCTTAGATCATTGAGTGCCTCTTTTTCGGTCACATCCGCCAACTCTTTAAGAGCGGTTTCCCTTAATGAATTAAGCTCTTGTTCCATACTAACCTCCTAAAATAAATATAAAAGACTTTCGCCCCAAGGGGCGAAAGTCTCGACTTCGCGGTACCACCCTAAATTTCACTCAAGTTCCCGTAACGCGGAAAAAACGCCAGACCTACACAAGAGTAACCTCTTCAGCCCGGGTACTCAGAAGTGAACTTCTGTCAGCTGTTTCGGTGCCACTCTCAATCTACGGCAGCATCCTCCCTGTAGAAACAGTCCTAACGTACTCTCTCCGTCATCGCACTATAATTCAACTCGTATTGAATTATTGCATCATTAGCCGTTTATACCACAGATATGCAGCAATGGAACCGGTAGCTTCAAACATTCTCCAGAAGAATTCGGCGGTCACCATGGAAAGACCACACACCCTCTCTGCCTGTACTGGCAATTTCCGTCATTGCTAAACGTATTATAACATAGCATTTTGCAAATTACAAGGTTGCCCGCTGTCTAATAGCTTCATATAAGATAATACCGGCCGCTACCGAGACATTCAGTGATTCGGCCTGCCCGGCAAGCGGTATGTTTAGACAAGCATCGGCGGCTTCGAGCATCTCCTTGCTGACGCCCTGCCCTTCGTTACCTAAAATTATACAAACTGGACGGTTAAAATTGGCCTGATAGTAAAGAACAGATTTTTTTTGCAAACCAGTAGCCAATAAGTTTATTTGGAATTTATTAAGGATAGTTACCAGTTCTGCTGCAGATACACCTTCGACAATAGGTAAATGAAACAGCGAGCCCATTGCGGCCCGTACAGTTTTACCTGCATAGACATCCGCCGAGCCTTTTAAAGCGATGACACCGGTACAGCCGGCCGCATCAGCCGTACGAATAATTGTGCCGACATTTCCCGGATCTTGAATTCCATCCAATATAACTAATAACGGCAGTTTATTGCCGGCAGCAGACATCATATCCTCGATAGCATACCGGCGTTTTTTTAGTACGGCCATAATCCCTTGCGGCTGCTCGGTATCAGAAATCTTGTTATAGACAGATTCCGGTACGACTATCATTTGACAATCTGCCGCTGCCAGTTTTTTTATTAGCCGCAGCGTCCGATCATGCGAGGCTGCCGATTCCGTATACAGGCAAAACTCAATTGGCCAGCCTGAAATCGCACACTCTTCAACAAGACGTACTCCCTCTGCCAGAAATTTCCCCAGATTATCCCGGTATTTCTTGTTATGAAGCGAGGCGACTTCTTTAATCAATTTATTTGCCGGGCTGGAGATAAATTCTGTCATTCTAACTCCTCCAGCTTTTGAATACCCTTAGTTTGTCCGACAAAAATCAAAACATCCCCGTCTTTAATTTTTTCATTGGGTTGTGGCGGAACAATAACCTCTTCGTCCCGTTTAATGGCAACCACGTTAACTTCGTACTTTGCCCGCAAATTGGCTTCTGCCAAACTTTGGCCGATTAGTGTCCGGGGGGATGTAATCTCGACAATGCTTAAATCGGGTGACAGTTCAATGTATTCCAGCACATTGGTGGATACCAGGTTGTGGGCAACACGCTGTCCCATATCCCGTTCCGGATAAACAACCCGGTCGGCGCCGATTTTGGTAAGCATTTTACCATGCAGTTCATTACGGGCCTTGGCCACAATATGTTTTACTCCAAGGTCTTTTAAAAGTAATGTCGTCAGTACATTAGCCTGGACATCTTCACCAATGGCAACAACAACTACATCAAAATTGCGAATGCCTAAAGCCTTAAGTGAGTTTTCGTCGGTTGTATCCGCCTGAACAACGTGAGTAACCTCCTCGCTGAACTTTTGGACACGTTCTTCGTCAGCATCGACAGCAAGCACTTCATAACCCAGCTTATATAAGGCACTGGCAACACTGGTTCCAAATCGGCCTAACCCAATAACGGCAAATTGTTTATGTTTGTTTTTCATTGTCTACTCCCCTCTATCCTATGATCATTTTCCCTTCAGGATATTGAATATTTCCCTTACGGTGTTTCAACGCTAAAGCCAAGGCCAGTGTCACCGGACCAACCCGTCCGGCGAACATGGTGAAGATCAGCCAAAGCTTACCGGTACTGGTAAGTATTGATGTAATGCCTGTCGATAATCCGACTGTGCCAAACGCGGATGCCGTTTCGAATAATAACTTGAGAAACGGCTGATTTTCACTGATACTCAGCATCATTGTGACAAAAATGACCAGGATGGCTGAAATCAGCATTAAGGAAAAAGCTTTATAAATAATGGAATAGGGAATGCGACGCTCAAATAATTCCGCGTCGTTCCGCCCTCTGATCAGCGCCCAAATGGCGGCGGCCAAGACTGCCGCTGTTGAAGTTTTAATACCGCCGCCTGTTGAGGTCGGTGATGCGCCAATAAACATTAACAGGATCATAAAAAACAGCGTGGCGTCAGTCAACTGTCCGATATTAACAGTATCCCAGCCGGCAGAGCGCGTTGTTACCGACTGAAAATAGCTGGCCAAAAGTTTGCCTTTCCAGGATAGGCCGGCCATTGTATTGACATTGTTATATTCAAGTAAAAAGATGACAACGGTACCCAAAACGGTGAGCACGAAAGTGGTTACAAGCACCGCTTTAGAGTGTAGCGATAGTTTGCTAAAACGCCGGTTTGTCCAGATATCAGCCATAACTGTAAACCCTATGCCGCCCAGAATAATCAGTAACGAGAAAACAAGGTTAACAAGAATATCGTCAACATACCTGGTTGCACTGGAAAATTCGCCGGTTATACTGCCAAACAAATCAAAGCCGGCATTACAGAATAATGAAACAGCATGCCAATAACCAAAATAAATGCCTTGGAGCCCTAAATCCGCATACCAATGAATGGCCAAAATTGTGCCGCCAATAAACTCAATCAGCAAAGTTATTTTGATAAGATGTTGCGTTATCCGGACGACTCCCGAGACCGTCAACTGATTTAATGCTTCCTGCATGACCAGGCGTTCACGGAAATTAATCCTTTTGCCGATTAGGATAGCCATTAAGGTTGCCATAGCCATAAATCCCAGACCGCCTGCCTGAATAAGGCTGATTATCACCAGTTGACCGAATACCGAAAAGTATGTGCCGGTATCAACGACTGCCAAACCGGTCACACAGACAGCCGATGTGGCGGTAAACAAAGCGTCCAGAAAACTCAATGGTTGACCGGTTGCCGAGGCCAAAGGCGTCATCAAAAGCAGCGTTCCTATCAGAATTAAACCTGCAAAGCCAAGCGTCAGAATTTGATACGGAGTCAGTTTCCACTGGCTTATATCGAGCAGATTAGCGATTCTATCCTCCAACATTTACCACCTCTAATCAAGTATACTTAAAAATTATACCCAAAATAAGAAAACTAAACAAGTTTTTGGATAAACTACTTGCAGGGGGTGATACATTGAATTCATCAGGTGATACGGGTGAGACCTTACAGCACATATTTAATAAAGATATTGCTGCTGTAAATATCGATTCGAAAAGGCCGGTGACATCAGGCGGGATTCAAGACAAGCTGAGGGATGGATTAGACGCTTACAGTGAAAATAACCCTGAACCGCCAACAATGAAAAATTAACGCTATACACACCTGTATAATAAAATAGCGGAGGATAATCTATGCAAGAAAAAGAACAGACCGTTATCTCCTATTTTCCCTCCAGCACTAAAGCACAGGCGGCGGCAAAAGCGCTTGCCGCAACAGGTTTAAATGATACCTATATAAAAAGAGCCAGCCGTCATGGTGTAAGTTATGACACTGAGCAAAATGACGCTACGGCCAATCTGGCAGGCACGCAAACCGGCCTAACATTATTCTCTATGAATACTTCCAACGAGACGAATAATTCCGAACGGGTGTTGCTGGGCGCTGATCCTGCCGTAAGCGGGGTTAGTTCACGCGGTTATGGAGTAGCTGGCGGCCATGCCTTTTCTCTTACCGCTTTTGTACCCGAGTCGCGCGTTGAAGAAGCTGTAAAGATCATCAAAGAAAATGACGGTGAAGTTTAATAAAATAGCACAAGATAATACCCCCACGCTTAAGCGCCGGGGTATTATCTTGTTTCTGCAATTCTTATATCGCTTTTGAGATGCAGTCAAATGATAACATATATCTGCGGACTGAATCTTTAACGCCTTTTTTTACCATCGACATGAGGTGAATATAGTTGGCCGACTGATTTTTGGCAAGTTCGGCTCTTATAGTGTCCCCGGCAGCCATTGACATATCGGTGGCAATATTGACTTTAGTGATTCCGGATTTTATGGAGCTTTGATAATCTTCCTTAGTAAGTTTGGAACCACCGTGCATAACTAACGGTACATCAATTGTACTATTCAATTCCGATAATCTGGAAAAATTGAGTTTGGGCCCGCCTCGGTATATTCCGTGACACGTCCCGACTGCAACGGCTAATGCATCCACTTTGGTTCTTTCTACGAAATTATGGGCCATCTCCGGTTTAACTAAATTTTCTTCATTTATATCCTTATTATTGTCATAACAACCAACATAGCCCAATTCACCCTCGACTGAAACACCGAGAGAATGGGCTATGCGTGTAATCTCTTTCGTGCGTTTTAAGTTGTCCTCAAAAGATAGGGCTGAACCGTCAAACATAACAGAAGTGAATCCCCAGCGGATTGCTTTCATCACCCCCTCATAAGTGTAACCGTGGTCAAGATGAAGTGCGATAGGCACAGAAGCTCTTTGGGCGGCTTTGTTCATTGCAGCACTAAGAGTATCAACATCAACAAATTTAAACAAACGCTCGGGAATGCCAAGCACCAGGGGAGTTTTGAGTTCTTCTGCCACCTCAACAACAGCACCTAAGGTCTCAAAGTTAAATACATTAAAACCGCCAACCGCATACTTCCGTCTTCTTGCATCCTGAAGCAATTCTTTCATTGTTACTAAGGCCAAGGTAACTCCTCCTTTTTTTGTTTTATTAAGCCAATATTAAATTTAAGTTAAAATTTGTTATAATATTTTATTCGCTGTGACCCTAAAAAAACCTGCTAATTGCATTAAAATTTTAAAAAATCAAATTTTTCAGCCTTTATGTCAGCTAGCTGGATTTGCTTACTAGTAATTCCAATATTTATAAAAAATATACCATAAAAAAATAAACTTCCGGAAAATATTTCCGGAAGTTATCTCTTTCTTACAGTTGCTCTTTAGCTGTGCTCACCAGTTGGCCGAATGCAGGCATATCATTTACCGCCAGATCGGCCAGCATTTTGCGGTTCACTTCTACCCCGGCTTTTTTGAGGCCGTTGATTAATTGACTGTAGGAAATGCCATTAATGCGGGCAGCAGCATTAATCCGTGTAATCCACAACTTACGGAAATCGCCTTTTTTAGCGCGACGGTCGCGGCGGGCATAGTACAGCGCCTTCATCACAGTTTCGTTAGCTTTTTTAAACAGCTTGCTCTTGGAACCACGGTAACCTTTGGCTAATTTAAGTATTTTCTTATGACGTCTATGTGCAGTAACACCTTTTTTAACTCTTGGCATGTCACATACCTCCTGATTTACTAATAAATTGTTTTAAACTTAGGCGTAAGGAAGCATTTTCACTACGCGCTCATGGTCAGACTTGCTAACCATAGCTGCTTTACGCAGGTTGCGTTTACGGGACGGAGATTTTTTCTCCAGGATGTGGCTTTTAAAAGCTTTGGCGCGTTTAAATTCGCCGCTGCCTGTTACTTTGAAACGTTTAGCAGCACTTCTGCGGGTTTTAATTTTTGGCATAGTTGGTATCCCCTTTCTATTTATGAGCTGGATTGCGTAGTATTGGGCTTAGGAGCTACTATCATAATCATATTTTTACCTTCGAGCTTAGCTTCGCGTTCAACAGTAGCCATATCTTTAAGCAAGCTGGCCATTCTCACCAGGACTTGTTTGCCAAGTTCAGGGTGAGAAAGTTCGCGCCCTCTGAACATGATGGTTACTTTGACCTTGTCGCCGTCTTCAAGAAAACGCTGTGCATTTTTAAGTTTAACGTTAAAATCGTGATCCTCGATATTGGGACGGATTTTAACTTCCTTAAGAGTAATAACCTTTTGTTTCTTTTTGACTTCTTTGTCCCGTTTCTGTTGCTCATACCTGAATTTGCCAAAATCCATAATCCGGCAGACCGGCGGTTTAGCAGTAGGTGCAACTTCCACCAGATCAAGATTTTGTTCTCCTGCTAAACGCAAAGCATCTCTTAGAGACAGAATTCCCAATTGTTCATTGGCACTACTAACCAAGCGGACTTCTTTAGCTCGAATTTCCTCATTAATCTTTAAAGTCTCTTTGCTAATTGCGGTTCACCCCCTGATATATTTGGTAAAATAAAAAGCGGATGGTATATACCACCCGCGTAATAGCAAAATCAAACAAGGATTTGCTTAGCTTAACCCTACTAACTGCACTTCAAGGCGTTGTAAGGTGAGAAGCGGATGGCTTCTACTTCAACAAATTTAATTTACTAAATTATAATAACACTGACTGTGTTAGAAAGTCAAGCTATTTTCATCAACTTTTGGCAACAATTTCACTGAGGGCAGTACTGATAAAAGTATCAACAGCCATTGCACCGATATCGCCCTGCCCGCGTTTACGAACTGCCACCGACCGGGTTTCGGCCTCTTTGTCACCAACCACCAGCATATAAGGAACTTTTTCCAATTGACCTTCGCGAATTTTGTAGCCAATTTTCTCATTGCGGTCATCCACTTCAACACGGATATCCTGATTCCGCATGAGCTGGGCAATTTCCTCGGCATATGCGGCGTGCCGCTCGCTGATAGGCAGAATTTTTGCTTGGACAGGCGCGAGCCACATAGGAAATGCACCGGCATAATGCTCGATTAAAATCCCAATAAAACGTTCGATACTGCCGTAGGCTACCCTATGAATCATTACCGGGCGATGTTTCTGACCGTCTTCCCCCACATAGGTGAGGTCAAATTTCTCCGGCATTAGCATATCGAGCTGAATGGTGCCGCATTGCCAGGTTCGACCAATTGAATCTTTGAGATGGAAGTCAATTTTAGGGCCATAGAAGGCACCGTCGCCAGGATTAATTTTAAAAGGCATATTCAGCTCTTCCAATGCCTCCTGGAGCGCAGAGGTGGCTGTCTCCCAAACCTCGTCGGACCCCATGGCCTTTTCGGGCTTGGTGCTCAACTCAGCGTGATAAGACAGTCCAAATACGCTGTACACGGTATTAAAGAGTTCTATAACCTTTTTAATTTCCCCTTTAATCTGTGACGGCAGCATAAAAATATGCGAATCATCCTGGGTAAAGCTGCGTACCCGCATCAAGCCATGCAGGGCACCGGAAATTTCATGTCTGTGAACGAGACCTAATTCACAGGTACGGAGCGGAAAATCACGATAACTGTGATGTTGAGTACGGTATACCAAAATACCGCCGGGACAGTTCATCGGTTTTACAGCATAACCTTCATCATCAATCTTGGTAAAATACATATTCTGACGGTAATGATCCCAGTGGCCTGATTGTTGCCACAGCTTCTGGTGCAGGATAATTGGCGTTTTGATTTCCTGATAGCCGTATTTTACATGCAGTTTGCGCCAAAAGGCTTCCAGTTCATTGCGGATAACCATCCCTTTGGGATGGAAGAATGGAAAGCCCGGTCCCTCTTCCTGAATGCTGAAAAGATCCAGTTCACGGCCTAACTTGCGGTGATCACGTTTGGCCGCCTCCTCCATCATGGTGATATAAGCGTCTAAGTCAGCCTTTTTTTCAAAAGAAGTGCCATAAATCCGCTGCAGCATCTTTCTCTTTTCATCACCACGCCAGTAAGCGCCGGCAATACTTTGAAGTTTAATGGCCTTTACACGCCCGGTTGACTGAACATGCGGCCCGGCGCACAAATCAACAAACTCACCTTGTTTATAAATAGATATCTGTACATCTTCCGGCAGGTCACGAATTAATTCCTGCTTGTAAACTTCCCCTTGTTCGCCGAATAGTTTGATTGCTTCTTCGCGGCTGACTGTCATACGTGCCAACGGCAGGTTTTCCTTAACGATTTTTTCCATTTCGGCCTGAATTTGGACTAAATCTTCCGGAGTAAACGTGTGGGCGGTATCAAAATCATAGTAAAATCCATTGGCAATAGCCGGTCCAATGCCTAATTTGACATCACCATACAGGCGTTTTACAGCCTGGGCTAAAATATGCGAGGATGTATGGCGTAAAGCATCTCTTCCTTCGCTATCTTCAAAGGTCAGAAATTCAACTGCGGCGTCTTTTTCCAGTGTACCAGACAAATCGGTAACGTGCCCATCGACCTTAGCGATAAGCGCGGCTTTGGCCAAATTACGGCTAATGGATTCTGCGGCTTGCCCCAGTGTTGCTCCCTGCTCAACTTCACGTACTGCGCCATCTTTAAGCGTCATCTTAATTTTACTCATTTTCGGCAGCCTCCTTAACAAAAATAAAAAAACTCTCATTCCCTATAGGGACGAGAGTTTTATACCCGTGGTTCCACCCTGTTTGGCAAAAATGCCATCTCAGTTTTTGATAACGGGGAATACCCCGGCCAGGCTTACTTTTAAAATATTCAGCCAGGCAGTTTAGAGGGGGTAATTGTGTTTGGTTTGCGTTAAGATGTTTACAGCCTGTGACATCTTATCTCTGAAAACGCCTTACAAGACACCATCATGTCCTCAGCATTACTATTAAATCTCATGTTTGATTATCAAAAATTATATACAACTTTAATAATATTGTCAAGGTTATATCTCAGTGTGATTGGATTTTCCCGCGGGCATGCATAATTCGCAGCCCTCACATACGACAACCCGATCCTCGAATACGCATTTGATGGTTTCTAAAATATCTTTATCCCTGGACCGGTTAGCACTATGCACCATTATGTTCCGCGGCGCAATGGTGATCAGGGCGCTGATTAATAAATCCTCATAATTAAGCATATCAGCATCACCAGTTGTCGAATGGCTTCCCGGCAAATTATTTTCCAGATATTGATTATTGATAATTTTCCCGTGTGAGTCATAAATTTTGTACACGCTGGCAGCATTGATAACGACATGGGCTTCCTCCACCCGAGGTTCCTGTGCATCTACGAAATAGCGCAAAACCCGGATGAATTCCTTGTACTCCAATTCCATCATGAAATCATCGACAACTTTGTCAATGGCTTGGGACAACTGCAGGCGATAGTCTTTAAGGCGGAAATTTAAAAAGCCTTCAAGTACCAGTTCATAGTGATTGTCCAGATATTCCAAGATTCGTGAAAGTATGAGCCTGTACCTGGTTGCCGGACTAGCGCCGAGTATTTTAATGGCATTTGATTCCACAATGGAACGTTCATCCTGATTAAAATAAAAGTAGTTGTTAGTGACTATCTTATTAATAAGCCGGTTTTCTTCGTTATTAATAATCCAATCGGCAAGTATCTGCGATACGCTGTTTTTCAGCACATTTTTTATACGTTCATAGTTACGAAAAGATAATTCGCCGTCACTAATATTTAAGCCTAGAAAAGTATAGCCACCTTTATTCAGCTCTTCTATGACTACACGGAAGCCTTCTTGGGTCAGCGTTTTACAGTCGTGTTCCAACTTTTCCCTGATATTCCCGGTCGTTCCGTTCAGGCCGATCGAAAGTAACTTCACCACCCTCACTCCCTTCCCATATAGTATATGTTTAAGAGTTGATTTGCATACAATGAGGGTGATGCGGCGGGTTGCTTATTTAGTTTACCTCCAGCGACTGTTTGTTAATCGCCTCAAGCCATTCATCCCGGCCCTTTACTACAAATTTAATTACTTTATCCTTGATAGTAATTACTTTTAGCACATTAGGAATAATCAAAAAAGTCTTTTCGGGCAGTATTTCTTTAATATGCGTCAGCAGCACCTCATCCATGTATTTATTATTAATACTAAGTGCGTAACCGACGAATACCAAACGGTGATCAGTCAGATAGAGCGCACCGTTTAAGACATTGCCGTCACAGCTATAGCTGGCAAGACATTTTTTTAGAATGAGCTCTTCGTCTTCCAAAGGAAAGCTGTACATGACGCCCTCCCTTACACTTGCCGCGCGTCTTCAGGCACGACGAGAAATTCCACATCGGGATTGCGTTCCATGACCCATCTAAGCTGCCATTCGTTATTGATTAAAGCAACCGGCCTGTCCTTTATATCTTGTACCAGCAGGCCATTGTCCATATTTTTCAGGGACTTTACATCAAGATTTTCACCACTAAGCCATCTTGCTACTGAAAAAGGCAGCCTGTTCATGAGAATATCCACGCCATACTCGTGTTTTAGGCGGTATTCCAGCACTTCAAACTGTAAAGAACCAACAACGCCGATAATAAATGATTCTACGGCATAGTCAGGCTGGCGAAATACCTGAACCGCCCCTTCCTGCGTCAATTGGGTCATGCCTTTAACAAATTGTTTTCGCTTCATAGTATCTTTAGCTTGTACCCGGGCAAATTGCTCCGGCGGAAATACCGGGAAATCCTGGAACGTAAAAACAGAACCCTCCTGGCATAAGGTATCGCCAATGCCAAAGATTCCCGGATCAAATAAACCAACGATGTCTCCCGGGTAGGCTTCTTCAATAATAGTTCTTTCCTGGGCTAAAAACTGCTGCGGCTGGGCAAGCTTTATTGGCTTACCCGACTGGGCATGGTAAACAGTCATTCCACGCTCAAACTTTCCTGAGCATATTCGCATAAAGGCCAAGCGGTCCCTGTGTGCCGGATTCATATTGGCCTGAATTTTAAAGACAAAAGCGGAAAACATGTCGGCCTCCGGGGTAATCAGCCCTTCGGACGAGGCGCGAGGCATGGGCGGCGGCGCAAGTTCCAGGAAGTCTTCCAAAAACAGTCGAACCCCAAAGTTTGTCATGGCACTGCCAAAGAACATGGGGGTCAGTTCACCCCGGGCTACTTTCTCCAGAGAGAATTCTTCTCCGGCCATATCTAACAATGCAATATCATCACATAATGCCTGGTGGACCTCAGGGCCTAAAATTTCTTTAAAGGCCGGATCATCCACACTTCCTTGCGTTGACGGCAACGCCCATTGTCCATGAACTCCGCCCTTTTCAAACAGTTCAATCTGAGCCTGTTTACGAATATAAATACCGCTATAATTGCCATCTATGCCGATTGGCCAGTTCATCGGATAAGCCTGAATGCCAAGCACCTTTTCGATTTCTTCCATAAGTTCGAATGAATTACGGCCATATCGGTCCAATTTATTAACAAAAGTAAAGACCGGGATTCCCCGCTGTTTACAGACCTGAAAAAGTTTCTTTGTCTGATCTTCTACGCCTTTGGCCACGTCAATAAGCATGACTGCGCTGTCGGCAGCCATCAGGGTACGGTAGGTATCTTCACTAAAATCCTGGTGACCGGGAGTATCGAGGATATTAACCCGGTAATCATCATAGTCAAATTGCAATACACTGGAGGTTACCGAAATACCACGTTGTTTTTCAATCTCCATCCAGTCAGATACAGCATGTTTTTGCGCTTTTCTGGCCTTTACCGACCCGGCCAGGCGAATAGCGCCACCATAAAGAAGCAATTTTTCCGTTAAAGTTGTTTTACCGGCGTCCGGATGGGATATAATAGCAAAGGTACGGCGTTTGCTGATTTCGGGAGCAAAATTTGACATTACTGCCTCCTAAAGTTGATTATGTTAAATTATACAGCATAACTGCTTTGTTTACGGGAATAATCTAATTAAGACTAGTAGCACTAGTAGCCAGAGGGATCTTTACCGGCCACGCAAATACATGGAGGGATACTTATGAGTATACATATGAGCAAGCTGCCAGTCAAAAGGATTTGCATTGACGGGCAAACACTCTCTGAGGACGGCTTCTACGAGTTTACCGTAGATTGCGGCGCTGTGTACTTTGGGGCCGTTTATAATAATGAAGGTCAGCTCCAGGCAGTTGACCAGTATTTTTATAGTGAACGGTTTTCCCGTGACGATCTGGAAGGCGCCATGCAAGATGATCAGTTATATTCGGTTGACGATCGCGACTTTCCAGCAAAAGGCTATCTATTAAGCAAAAGCGTTGACGGCAAAGAATGGCTTAGATTTCATGCCGTTGTCCCTCGTGCTATCAGCCCGGATTACTTTTATAGCAAGTTTATCGGAGAATAATATTACTCATAACGTATACAATACAACAATTTAATATACACCATTAATTAACAGTAGTCAACGCTGCTTATTGCATCTAAATAGCCGTTAATTGCCAGAGATAACTAAAAAATACATTGACACAGCACAAACAGTTGCTATATAATCAATTTTGTGACAAAAAACATATCGCGGGGTGGAGCAGTTGGTAGCTCGTCGGGCTCATAACCCGAAGGTCACAGGTTCAAGTCCTGTCCCCGCAACCATGCTGGTGTAGCTCAGTTGGCAGAGCGTATCCTTGGTAAGGATAAGGTCACCGGTTCAATCCCGGTCACTAGCTCCATTTATATTTTTCATATGGCGGCGTAGCTCAGCTGGCTAGAGCATTCGGTTCATACCCGAAGTGTCCGGGGTTCAAATCCCTGCGCCGCCACCACAAAAACCTTGTCGATTATGACAAGGTTTTTTTTATCCGGCGACTTAGCTTCAACTTAACCCTATCTTAAGCTAAGTCGCCGGATAAAATTAAAAAGTTCACAGGGACATACCCCTGTGAACTTTAATGTTTTGTTGCTGGTGGGACTAACTGGACTCGAACCAGTGACCCCTACGATGTCAACGTAGTACTCTAACCAACTGAGCTATAGTCCCTTAACACATATGTAATTATATTGCGCTTAAACCAAAAAGTCAAGCACTTAAAATAAAATTAGTACAGAATATTATTGGCAATAACCAAACGCTGAATTTGATTTGTGCCTTCATAAATCTGCATGATTTTTGCGTCACGCATGTATTTTTCAGCCGGATATTCTTTGGAATAACCATAGCCGCCCAGCACCTGGACTGCGTCAACAGTGACTTTCATAGCCGTATCGGCAGCAAAGCATTTGGCAATTGCCGATTCCTTAGCATAGTTAACACCCTGATCTTTCAGCCAGCATGCTTTGTAAACCAGCAAGCGCGCAGCTTCAATCTGCATAGCCATATCGGCCAGCATCGCCTGCACAAGCTGGAAAGATGCAATTGGTTTATCAAATTGCACACGTTCTTTTGAATATTTGACTGCCAGCTCAAAAGCAGACTGTGCCAGACCTACTGAAACTGCACCAACAAAAGGCCGGGCCGCATCCAGTGTTTTCATGGCAATTTTGAATCCTTCCCCTTCCCGGCCAATGCGGTTAGCCATGGGGACCCGTACGTTATCCAGAATCAATTCGCAGGTGTTGGAGGCTCTTATGCCCATCTTTTCTTCTTCTTTACCTACCGAGAAGCCCGGAGTATTGCGATCCACAATAAAAGCTGTAAGCCCACGGATACCGGCAGTTTTACGCGTATTGGCGAAGATTACGTAAATATCGGCAATGCCGCCGTTAGTAATAAAACATTTAGTTCCGTTGATGACGTACTCATCGCCGTCTTTGACTGCCGTAGTAGCAACAGCGCCCGCATCGGAACCGGCTCCTGGTTCTGTGAGCGCAAATGCCGATAATTTACCGCTGTTTAAGACATTAAAAAATTTTTGTTTTTGCGCGTCGGTGCCTAGCAATACGACCGGGTAAGAAGCTAAAGCATTGGCAGCTGTTGTAGTGGCTACACCGGCACAACCTTTACCTAGTTCTTCATAAATTAAGGCAATAGACAGTGCATCAAGTCCGGGACCGTCATATTCTTCAGGAACTGTTAAATTGAGCAGGCCGGCTTCATCAAGTTTTTTCCACAGAGCAGGTGGAACCACACCTTCTTTATCCATTTCTAATGCATGAGGCGTGATTTCTTTAGCAACAAATTCATTTACCATTTTTTGCAGATCCAATTGATCGGGAGTAAAGTTAAAATCCATGCTTTGCCTCCTTGATATATTAGCATGATACCAAAAAATTCTAATGATAAGTATACCGCATAATGTTTTTTTTGTTAACACTTAATTACAAAAAAAATAAAAAAATACTTTATTTTAACAGTAATTTAGCACCAACTGCAAGTAAGACCAAGCCAAATAATTGCGTTGGAGTACAGGCGATGCGGTCAAGTCCAAATCCACCAAAATAATCAATGATAATAGCTGTCAGTACCTGACCGACAATAATTGCAGTGGTGGCATTAGCCACACCAACGCCAGGAATACTTGCGGCCACTAAGTAAATGATAGCTACGCCGATAATACCTCCCAGCAAAGTGTACCAGGGAGCCTCCTGCCATGCATATAAATTTCCTTTACCCATTTTAAAAAGAAACAACAATACTAACACCAGAACGGTCCCGGTTACGTGTACGATAAAAGTAGCCTCCAAAAGACCGGTTACTTTGCTCAGTGAAGTATTGAGCGAGCCTTGTACTGCCATTAAAACCCCCGAGATAAAAGCCAAAACCAGTGGCAACATTTCGCCGGATATTAAATTCAAGCTAACACGCCCCCGTATAGTAGTCAAATTATATGTGTAGTATAGTACTTAGTTCCAGCTAATATTCCCAAGAAATTAACGTATAAAAAAAATCAGGCTTCAGCCTGATTTTTTAATCAACTATATATACGGTTACTCTTTGAACGCCAAAATTTAATGCATCGCTGCGACTGTCAAAAGCTAAATCAATTCTGTTACCTTTAATCGCACTCCCGATATCGTCAGCAATTGCGTAGCCATAACCTTTGATATATAACCGGGTTCCTAAAGGTATAACTGACGGATCAACAGCGGCCAGCCCTCTGCGCAGAAGATTTCCACGATATGTATAACTGCCATTGCCGGGGTCATGTGCCGAATAAGCGGAGGCCTTCATAGCCAGAGTACGGCTGTATCTGCTTGGCTCACCGGCTAAGCGCTCAAGATAAGCAAAAGTTTCTTTATCAACAACGCCACTTACATCTAGACTTGTACTACGTTGAAATTCTTTTACTGCTTTCGCAGTAACCGGACCAAACACACCGTCAATCTCACCCGCGTAGAAACCTGAGTCTGCGAGAAGTTTTTGTATTCCCCGGACTTCATCGCCCCGGGCTCCTAATGCTACCGACGCTTTTTCCTGCTGTTCAGCAGTCAAGCCAACCGCGGGACAGACAACAACAAACAGCACTACCAATGTGAGAATAACTGCCAATAGAACTCTTTTCAAGGAAACACCTCTCTTGTCTTGCGCCATCGAGATTCTGCTATGCTCAAGCAATAACAAAACCTCTGAGGCTTACAGCCTCCGGGGTTAGCTGTCGGGTTAGGGCCAAAGAGAAGGAAAGAATAGCCCTTCCGCAACATGCGGATTCACCCCTCTGGTTTTATTGGGTCCCCCGTACCCATACAAGGATTCGGCATTATAAATATAATACATGGAAAATTTAGTTCGGTCAAATTCAGTACATGGCGATATAGTAATCTTATCGCCATGTACCTCCAGCATCTTTAAATTTATGTTAAATTTCTTTACTCTGCTTATATTCCCAAACCGGCACACATTTCTTTGCTAGCTATACCGGTAGCAGGAACCCCTTCACGGGTCTGATAGGTCTTTACCGCTTCTTCAGTCTCTGAGCCAAACAGCCCGTCGGCCCGTCCCTGAAAATAACCTAGTTCTTTCAATTTTAACTGTAAGGCAACAACATCAGAGCCGGATGTCTGGTACTTCAGATTTCTATCAACCCTTACTTTTCGTCCTTCAATCCGCACCGATGTACCAATCGGAATCCACTCAAATAATTCCTCGACATCCTTATTGCGCATTCTAATACAACCATGGCTGGCAAATTGACCAATGGACCATGGTTTATTTGTTCCATGAATACCGAAGGTACCCCAGGGCACGTTTAACCCCATCCAGCGGGTGCCAAACCCAGTTCCCCAGTTATAGTCCTTCCATACCACATTCCATTCACCAATTGGGGTAGGCGTCTTGCTTTTACCAGTAGCAATCCGGTATTTTTTATATAACTGGTCATCGCTGTATACATCAAGCACTCTGGCCTGAATATTTACAACCATACTTACTTTTCCCGCCGGAGCTTCGGTAGGCTGATTATTGTTAAGGGAAGCTAATTCTTGCTCATCTGCATACTCATACCCCAGGATGCTAAAAAAAATACTTAAAATTGCCAATAAGGCAATACCGTAAATTACCCGGGAGCGCTTGAGAGTAAACGACCACACAGGATTCATTACACTTCCCCCCTGCCAATGCCTCTTTTGAAAATATATGTAGTAGTTTGCTGCATTATGAAGAGCAAAAAAAAACCGGCATACGCCGGTTATTTAAGAACATAGACTTTTACATTCTGAATGCCGTAGTCGAGAGCTTCCTGCCGGGTATCAAAGGCTAAATCTATACGATTTCCTTTAATGGCGCTGCCCTGATCATTGGCAATAGCAGGACCATACCCTTCAATCCAAAGTTTTGTACCCATGGGGATAACATTTGGATCAACAGCGGCTACCCCTTTTTTCACCTTACTTCCCACATATGTCGAATCATTCCATTTGCCGTTATCCATTGGACCGGGTCCATAAGCAGTCGCTTTCATATCGATTAATTTGCGATAGTTTTGCGGAGCACCGCTAAGAGAGTTATTTGCCTCCGCTGCTTTGGGCACAAGGTTATTATTGTTCAACAGTGCAGACAGCAGCGGAATTTGTTGCTGATACCCTGATAAGCGGTCAGAGACTTCTGCCTGAATTTTTTCCTGTGCTGTACTGCGTATAGCACTTTCTACCATTTTAACGACGTTATCCTTGTCAATGCTTTGGTCTTGTCCTGTCAATTGTCCTGCTACGGTAGCAATATTACCAATCATCTGAGATTTTCCCGTTCGCTCAAGGGCAGCTTGAGCAATACTCCCCCAATTTGCTTTATTGTTATCCTGTCCGAGATATTCCTTGATTTTGATTAGATCTTGTATTTGCATGGCATTAGGATTGCCAACAGCAACTTCGGCCAGCCTGTCCTCCAAGAATCCAGCCTCTGCTTTTGGCATAAACGGCGAAAACAATGGCATTGCCAATACCATTAACGTGATAGCAGCTAATTTATTTTTCAATCCGATTCTCCCTTCCGGCAGTAATTTTGGATTTCGAAAGACAGTTTATCATAAAGTTAATAGAAATGATAGCGGAAATACTTTCTTCCTGGCAGCTACATAGTATCCGACAACAATTATTGGATAGCAAATAAAATGCCTGACTGCTTATGCAATCAGGCAGATACCGGAATTTTGAAACATATGCTATTTGGCCAAAAAGTATAGCGTCTCAGTCAGCACCTCAAGGCCTGCCGCGATATTTTCCGGAGCCACATATTCACTGCTATTGTGGCTGATACCATCTTGGCAGGGAACAACAACGAGTGCTGACGGTGCGATATGCGCCAGGCTCATAGTATCATGTCCCGTACGACTGTCCAGCCGCAAACTGGTCAGCTTTAATTTTGTACAAATTGCTTCAATGGTTTGATTGAGCGTATCATCCAGATTAATTGGCTTCTCTGAAGAAAGAACAGCTATGGCAACCGGGGTATCATATTCATCGGCTATAGAACTTACTGCGTCCTTAATCTCCTGTAATATTTCAACAATATATTCCTGCTCGTTGCCGCGGATGTCTACCCACATTTCAACCTGGCCGGGAATAACATTGCTAACTCCCGGATGTGTTTTTAAAATCGTAACAGTAGCCACAGCTCCCTGATATTCGTATTCAACTGCAATATTTCTGACTGCCAGTACAATCATAGCCGCACTTACCAGTGCATCCTGCCGGTCTTCTATTGCTGCACCACCGGCATGTCCGGGTGTTCCAGCAACAGTAATTTTTAGTCGGGTTAGCGCTGAAATCCTATCTACAATGCCTATATCCACCCGTCCTTGCTCTAAAACCCGTCCCTGTTCGATATGCAGTTCAACAAAGCACTTAATGCTGTTGGCCGGGCGCGCTGCCGTTTCGATGTGTTCGGTCTGCAGCCCTAATGTTTGGAGTTCATCCGCCAGTGCTATACCGTCGGCATCTTTAAGCCGTTTCCAGACGGCAGTCTTAACTAAGCCGGCCATGGCCTTGCTACCGATTGCTGCAATCTCAAACCGGCTTGATTCTTCGGCGGCAAATACAACAACTTCTATAGGATGCCTGAGTTCTTCATAGGTCTTTAAACGGCGTAGGGCTGCCAGACTGCACACCACGCCCAGAACACCATCATATTTTCCGCCTGCAGGAACAGTATCAAGATGGGAGCCAGTCACCACCGCCGGAGTATCAGCGCTTATCCCGTTGGGTGTAAAACGGCCAATGATATTACCAATTGCGTCAGTATGTACAGTGAGTCCCATATCCTGCATGATGGTAATGACATGCTGTCGCGCCTGGTGATCAGGAGGACTAAATGCCAGTCGTGTAACACCGGACTTATTTTGACCAAATTGAGCCAGTTGTTCGATTTGCGCCAAAATCCAAGCTAAATCACGCGAATGATGAAATTGCATAGTCCACCGTGCCCCCCTTGAGCAATCTTTATTACAAGTATACTGCTATATTGCCAAAAATTCCATAATCCTGTCTAGAAAATCCTTGGTTTACCTCTACATTCGAAAAAATTCAGTCACGTACTTTCTTTTAATAGAGTTTGAGGCAACGCACAATAGAGCGGCGCTTGGCCTAAATAGCCAAGCGCCGTTTTATTAGCCTAAAATCCCTTGTTTAACAGTATCTAAGCCCAGTCGGTCTATCATCATTCCGATGCGCTCATGCTTGCGGGCGTTGGCTTTATAATAGGTTATAATTTTATCAATAAGCGGCAGTACTTCTTCCTGTGCTACAGACTCAATGAGAAGATCAGCCACTCTGGCGCGGGCGCCTGCACAGCCGCCAATGACAATCTTCCAGCCTTTGGCGGTACCGATTAGACCAATATCCTTGACCCAACCTTCTGCGCAGGAATTGGTACAGCCGCTAACGCCAAATTTACACTTTCCGGGCAGTTCCATACCGTGATAGAGTTTGTCAAGTTCAAGCCCCAGGGTAAGACCGTCTTGCTGCGCCCGCTTACAGAAGTGAGTAGCAGGACAAATTTTTATACTACGCACACATAGGCCAACAGCCGCCCCTTTGTCCATGCCTAAGTCTTCCCATACAGCGTCAATCTTATCTTCAGATATACCCACAATGGCAATACGCTGAGCCGAAGTTAATTTTAATGCTTTAGCGCCGTATTTCTCGGAAACATCGGCAATTTTACGCAGTAAATTAACATCAAGAATAACACCGCCGGGTATATGCGGGGCAATAGCGTAAGTTTCTCTGTCACGCTGAACAATAGCCCCTTTTTCTAATAAATCAGTTTTAAGTTCCATGAATGAAACCCCCTATTAATAATTATATGTATTGGATTATAATTATAAATTAAACAAAAGTTAGAAAAATCCTGCTCAAGATAGTAATTTTTTTCTCAAATATAAAGAAAACACGGCTTGCGCCGAGCCTTTGGCGAAAGTTATGCTTTCTATCAGGACAAAAAAAGCGCCCAGAGGCGCTATTTTTTGTACATAAAGTATAACTTTATGCCCAGCCGTTCAGCATCTCACGCAGTTTAACCACATGTGTTTGCTCTTCCGCTTTAAGTTGATTGAATATTTTTCTTGCCTCTTCAAACTTAGCACATTTAGCCAGAGCATCATAAAACAAAATAGAATCTTTTTCATCCTGCAGGGCAGACTTTAAAATATCCGCAATACCGTTAAATTCGGGTAAAATCTTTTCAGCCTTGTCTTTTGGAAAAATATGAGGCTCGGCGAGAACTGTCAGATACTTTGAAGTTTCCGGATCAAATAAATAATCGCCGGCATCTCCCAGCTTGCTCTCCTTAATGGTATCATAAAGGCTGCTAAACTGTTCATAATGATGAATTTCTTCATTCATGAGCAGCAGAAATAAGTCTTTGTGCTCTTTTGTTTTGGCATATTCATATGCTTTTTTATAAAAATCACGACCGCGCGCCTCCATGTCAATGGCTATTCTCAAGCCTTCGAGGTCACTGAAGAGATTGCCCATGTCACAGGCGTTTTTTTCCATATGTATACCCTCCTTTAATTTTCTGTTTGAAATATACTGAATATATTCCCTATTTCGTAAAAAAATCCTTTTCAATATGTGACTTTTTTAACTTTTTTATCAAAAACAGTGAATAATTAGTAAGAAGATGTTACACTATTATTATAGATATTTTCAACTTCCGGGAAGTAGCTATGAGCATACCTGCTACTCTGAATACACCGTATTTACGGCAAGGTGTTCTCTTTCTTTGGACCGTAAAAATTATCAATTGGCGGGTTTCTGGCTTGTTGACAATTACGGCAAATTAACAGCGATGAGGTAATTGAATTTTAATAAATGAGGAGGATATTATGGACAAGCGCAAAAATGTAGTAAAATTTGGCGGCAATCCTTTAACTTTACTTGGTAAAGAAATCAAGGTTGGCGACAAAGCACCGGATTTCACTGTTTTAACACCCGAACTTAACCCTTTTTCCTTAAGCGATACCAAAGGTCAGGTACGGGTAATCAGCTCAGTACCTTCTATCGATACACCGGTCTGCGACATGCAAACTCGGTGGTTTAATCAGGATGCCGGGCAAGTTCGCGGGCTTGTCGTGTTGTCTGTAAGTGTTGACTTGCCGTTTGCCTTGACCAGGTATTGCGCCGCAAAAGAAATTACTAATGTAAAGACGCTGTCTGACCATAAGGAACTTGATTTTGGTCTGAAATATGGTTTTGCAATTGAAGAACTGCGATTGCTCAGCCGCGGTGCCGTTGTCGTCGACCGGGATGATATTGTTCGTTATGTTGAATATGTTCCCAATATTGAAGATCAGCCCAATTATGAAAAGGTAATGGCAACGGTAAAACAATATTTATAAGAATAGCAAAATACCCGGCGTTGTCAAAACGCCGGGTATTTCTATCTAGCAAATATGAATCATGTTTTTCTTGTATTGCAGATACAAAGCCTTAAGCTCATCCACTTTGGCTGACATTTCCACTTGCATTGCAGAGGCGGCATCAAAGTCACCGCTTTGAATGGCATCTTTAATACGGGTAAAGAGGCTCTTCTGCGCTAAACTGTCTTTAGCAAGATATACTCTGAGGCAGTTAATGGCGGACCAGATATTAAGATCCAGATCACTTGCCGAATCAGCATCATGAAGTGAAATGGTACTTTTGACGATATCGAGGTTTTCCGGAATAACACGGTTTAACAATTCGGTTTTCCAACGAACAAGAGCACCGGCAACAAAAGCGTCAATAAGCTCTTTGCGGAACGTTTGCCCGGCGGTAAGCACCTTAACCTTTTCAGGATATTTGGCAATTTGCTGCATATTCTCCCAGACAGTTGCCGGCGGTTTGCCGAATAACCGGTCCCGCTCCTGATCAGTATAATCATCAAAGACATCATGTTCACTACGGTATGCCCGGTCTTTCTCCAGGTAAAAGCCTGGCTGACCCGCATCTTTGGACAGTTCGCCATCCAGTTCCTCGACAGTTTTACCGGATTCAAGCGCAGCCTTGATACCGTCAAACATACTCAGATAAATTGAGGTTAATGCAATATAGGTATTGGTGTAAGGATTGGGAGAACGCACCTCGAAGCGCGTAGCAAGGGGTGCATTGACATCGCGAACCAGGCCCGCAAGAATTGTTCTGTTACGGGACGGTACGGCCGGACTGTGACCTAGCGAGGTTACAATACACACCGGAGCTTCAAAACCTGGCTTGAGACGGTTTAAGGAGTCGTTGGTGGAGGAAATGAAGGGATTAATAACCTCGTAGTTCTTCAAAATACCCATGATGGCTCCGTAACCAACTGCACTCAGAAAATATTCTTTCATGTCGGTTGGTGAGAACAAGTTGACAATTTTACCGGACTTAAGTTTGGCGGCAATACCTACATGAGTATGCTCGCCGCTGCCGGCAACGCCGATAATGGGTTTTGCTTTAAACGTTACTTCGAGGCCATTAGCCCGGAAGGCTTCTTTAACAACAATTCTGGCCTGTAATTCATTGTCGGCGCACTGGATGGCATTAGCGAACTTCCAGTCGATTTCCAGCTGTTCCATGACATGGCTTAAATGGCCGCTCTCATCAATTTTAGCTTTTACGCCGCCCACTTCTTTATGACCCATTTCCGGTTCAAGTCCATAGTTGGCTAACATTGACAGCGACTGCTCCATAGCTGTGCGAACATTGCCGCGGGTACGCTGCCAGTATTGTTCCTGCATTACCTGAGATGCTGATAACTCCTCAACTTCTGCTTTATTGGTCGGGGTTTTTACCCAAAATTCAAGTTCGGTGGCGGAAGTAAAGACAATATCTTCAATGTCGGAACCACTTATATGATCAATACCGGCAATTTTACCCTTGTTCTTGATCATGGCCAGCAGTTCGGACTTGATATACTCAAGACTTTGTACAAGTATAGACCGCGAATCCACTCGTATACTATTATGTACCAGGAAGGCTGGAATGCGCAAAGTACCTACCGGTTTGCCGGTTGCTTCATCAATATGTTCAAAATTATAGTCTACAAACCAGTTAACATTGGGATCAGCAAGCATGTCAACCTTGGCATTGTTTAAAGTGGCAATACCTGTTAAGACAACAGATGAGCCGTCTGTCTGCACAGCGCCCCCTGTGTAGAAATCCTCAAAATCTTTCATGAAAATACTGATAGGAATTTTTTCATCAGTATCATTACCGGCAAGATCAATGCCGACAAGTGAAGCAAATTGAATTTCGGGATGGTTTCGCAGTAATTGTAAGAGTTCTTCTTTGCCATACTTACCGGACGGAATCAGATACAATAAATCTTTTACCATGCTTCTGTCACCTCGTACACATATTGTCTTACACTATAGGTTTTCACATTTTTACCTAGTCAATACAACTAAAAAAACAGGCTCCTCCCACTTTCCTGTGCGTAAGGAGCCACCATTGACTCAGGTTAAAATATGCTTTAATTATAGCATAAAAATACAATTTGTCCAGGGAAGTCTACATCCAAACGACATTAGATCAGCTAGAGTGACATAACGGTGTAATTGGAATATCTGATATCAGCAAAGGGCACATAAAAGACTGCCAATTTGTACAATTGTATAGACTAAAAAAACCTGACTTTTACGTCAGGTTTTTTTACATTGTATATTAGATGTTAAACAGTAATTCAGCATAAGTCGGCATCGGCCAAACGTCTTTATCAACTAAAGTTTCCAGTGTATCGGCTACTCCTCTTAAAGCGCCCATCTTTTCGAATACATCAAACCGGAATAACGACGCTTGTGCATAAGTATCCCCGTGGGCGTTGGCGGCCTTATCAACAGCTTCCTCCAGCACAGCAATATTTTTCTTTAATGCTGCAGTTAAGGAAGAAACCTCAATCAGCAATTCAGTTTGTGCAGTTAAATCGGCAGCAACACCGGTAGCTTTAATTGTATTGATGGAACCTGCCAGATTGGTAGTAAATTTGATAACGGCCGGAAGTATTTCTCTCTTGGCCATTTCAATCATGGTGAGAGCTTCAATGTTAATTGTCTTGATATAGTTCTCAAGATCAATTTCATAACGGGATTCCATTTCTACTTTGCTTAACACACCATGCTTTTCCATTACGGCAATATTCTTTTCAGAAATTAATGCCTTAATGGCTTCTACAGTAGTCTTAATGTTGGGAAGGCCTCTTTTTTCAGCTTCGACTACCCATTCATCGGAATAACCATTTCCGTTAAAGACTACTTTCTTGTGTTTAGTTACATATTCAGTAAGAATGGATTTGACTTCAGCTTTTACGGAAGAGGCTTTCTCAAGTCTGCCGGCAACTTCACTCAATACTTCAGCGACAATAGTATTTAAGATATAGTTTGGTGCAGCGATGGATGCAGAGGAAGGAACCATTCTGAACTCAAATTTATTGCCGGTAAAGGCAAACGGCGAAGTTCTGTTTCTGTCAGTTGCATCTTTCGGTAATGCCGGCAGGGTAGTAACACCTATTTCCATATGACCGCCGGTTTTTGAACTGGTTGCACTGCCATTTTCCAGCTGCTCCAGGATATCCTGCAGTTGCTCACCAAGGAAGATGGAGATGATAGCCGGCGGAGCCTCATTTGCTCCCAGACGGTGATCATTGCCTGGATTTGCGGCAGACACCCGCAAAAAATCCGCATATTCGTCAACTGCTTTTATAACTGAACACAAGAAGACGAGGAATTGTTCATTTTCATGGGGAGTATGGCCCGGATCCAACAGATTCATGCCGTCATCGGTAGCCATCGACCAGTTATTATGCTTACCGGAACCATTGATGCCTGCAAACGGCTTTTCATGCAATAAGCATACAAGACCATGCCGTAATGCAACCTTTTTCATGGTATCCATAGTAAGCTGATTATGGTCTGTTGCGATATTGGTAGTAGTAAATATAGGCGCGAGCTCATGCTGGGCAGGTGCAACTTCGTTATGCTTGGTTTTAGCGGAAACTCCCAGCTTCCAGAGTTCTTCGTCCACTTCTTTCATATAAGCCGAAATTCTTTCTTTGAGAGAACCAAAATAATGATCTTCTAACTCCTGACCTTTCGGCGGTTTGGCGCCAAACAGGGTTCTACCGGTAAAGATCAAATCTTTTCTTTGATCAAATGCTTTTTTATCTACAATAAAGTATTCTTGTTCCGGCCCAACGGTAGTAATAACATTTTGGGAAGTAGTATTTCCCAAAGCTTTTAAGACGCGAACAGCCTGTTTGGATAAAGCTTCCATGGAGCGCAATAGCGGGGTTTTCTTGTCCAAAGCTTCACCGGTATAGGAACAAAAAGCTGTGGGTATGCATAATGAGTCATCTTTGATAAATGCCGGCGATGTGCAATCCCAGGCGGTGTAGCCTCTGGCTTCAAAAGTGGCTCTCAGACCACCTGACGGAAATGACGACGCATCAGGTTCGCCTTTGATTAACTCCTTGCCAGAAAATTCCATGATTGCCTTGCCGTCAGCAGTTGGTGAAATAAAGGAATCGTGTTTCTCAGCAGTTATGCCAGTCATTGGCTGGAACCAATGAGTAAAATGGGTTGCACCTTTTTCAAGCGCCCAATCCTTCATTGCGCTGGCTACGACATCGGCAACGGCAGGATCTAGAGGAAGGCCCTCTTCAATTGTCTTCTTTAAAGCTTTGTAAGTAGCTTTGGGAAGGCGCTCTTTCATAACAGCGTCATTAAATACATTTGAACCAAAAATTTCACCTAGTTTGCTCATTAATAAAACCCCTTTCAATTATCATCTTGGCTTTAAATTTTGGTGAGTTTATGTTGTAAAAATTTTCTTTAGAAATACCCTAAAAAATAATAGACTCCTCCACATAACACTGTTATGTGGAGGAGTCATCGTTGACTCAGCCTAAATATGTTTTTATTATAGCATAAAAATACAATTTGTCTAGGGATTAAATTACACTTCACACATCTTTTTTGCCAAATCGACTTTAAGGGGACTTAGGCAAGTTTATCTGCACTTAATTTGGCAACAAGATACATAGACAGTAAAATAACAATTAGTGTACCTGCCATTACTGGTGTTGTTACCAGTTCTCGCGGCAAGTATTCATACAGTCCGTATACGCCGAAAAAAATAAAAGTAATTGCGGCAACCCATTTAACTAATCGCTCTGGAATCTTTTTCCCTAAAATTACACCGACAACAATCCCAATGGCATTCGCGATCATCATGCCGGCTGTGGTGCCCAGCCAGACCGGGATAATCGCATTGGAAAACTGCGCGGCCAGGGCAATTGTAGCCAGTTGGGTTTTATCACCCATTTCCGCAATAAAGAAAGCAATGGTAACTGTCCAAAAAGGGCTGCGCCTGGTGTCTTTATCTTCATCATTCAGCTCATCACCACGAATTGTCCACAAGCCAAATATAATAAATGAGGCGGCGGCAATTATCTGTACATATTGCAGGGGGATGAACAAGGTGATATAACTGCCGACAATAACAGCAAACAGATGGTTAAGTATTGTAGCGACAAAAACGCCCCAGAGAACGGTGGGCCACGGATAGCGAGTGGCAAAGGCCATTCCTAGCAATTGGGTCTTATCTCCCATTTCGGCAAGCACAACAAAGGTAAGGGCTGTAATAAACGCCGTCAAAAGATCATTCCTCCTAAGTTAATTCCTATTTCAGCATCTATAGTATGGCCAGAACTGAACCATCCTCTACCTAAACTTTACTTTTGGAATTGATTAGGTTAATATGTTCAATATACTTAAAAAGGAGATGTTGGTAATGGATCTTTTTACTGCCATTAATACCCGACGGTCTGTACGGAGTTATGCAGATACCAAAGTAGATAAAGCCATGATAGATAAATTGCTGGAAGCCGCCGTACACGCCCCCAGTGCTATGAATTCACAACCATGGGCTTATGCGGTAATTCAGGATAAAAGCATGCTTAAGGACATCTCTGACCGCACCAAACAATTTCTTCTCAACTCGCTGGATAAAGTTCCACAGCTCAATAAATACAAAGCCGCCTTTGAGAATCCTAATTTCAATATCTTTTATACAGCAGAGTCATTAATTATTATTTTTGCCAAGCCGGATGGAATTCGCAGTGCAGAAGACTGTTGTTTGGCTGCGGAGAATCTTATGCTTACGGCGCATGGTCTTGGCCTGGGGACATGTTGGATTGGCTTTGCCCGTCCATTTTTGAATTTGCCCGAAATAAAAGCCGAACTTGCTATTCCCGGCGACTACGAGGTTGTCGCCCCAATTATCGTTGGTTATCCGCAAGTTACGCCACCGACGGTACCAAAAAAGGCGCCGGAAATAATTTTTTGGAGATAGCATTAAAAACCCGCTCAACCATAGGTTGGCGGGTTTTAATATTCTCTCGTCTGAGTAGTCAGTAAGCCGAGTTCTGTTCCGCATCCGCGGCGATGATCATTTATCTGGGCCGGCAGTTGCCTGACGGCTCAAGCGACACAACCCGGAAGGCTCAGCGGGCAGCTTCATCCCTTCCCTATTCGGTCTTGCTCCAGGTGGGGTTTACCTAGCCAGTCAGTCGCCTGACTGCTGGTGCGCTCTTACCGCACCGTTCCATCCTTACCTAACCAACGTTAGGCGGTCTGCATTTCTGTGGCACTTTCCCTAAGGTCGCCCTCGCTGGACGTTATCCAGCACCCTGCCCTATGGAGCTCGGACTTTCCTCAAACGCTTATAAGCGTTCGCGATCATCTTTCATACTCAGACGAATTTGTAATTGAATATTAACTATATCATTAAATAAGCCTCAAGTCAATGCTGCAAATAATGTCAACTGATAATACTGCGAATGGAGCGTATTTTGTCTGAAATATCACTGGCACCGACAATATCGGTCACCATAGCGGCAATCTTAGCTCCATGATGTTTTACTTCACGGATATTATGTTCTTTTATGCCGCCAATAGCCACAAAGGGAATAGCAAGATTATTAGCAACGTAGTCGAGATAGCTGATGCCAACCGGTTGGCAAACGTCCTTTTTTGTCTTGGTAGCATATATTGGCCCTACACCTATGTAGTCTACACAATTTAGGCTAACGGCAGCCAAGGCCTGCTCCGGCGAATGAGTGGACAAGCCAAGAATCTTGTCATTGCCGAGTAATTCCCTGACTTTAACCGGCGGTAAATCTTCCTGCCCGATATGTACGCCGTCGGCATCAACCAGCAGCGCTAAATCCACATGATCATTGATGATGAAAGTAACTCCGGTTTGCTTTGTCAATTCTCTGATTTCTAAACACTCCAAATACATTTGACCGGACTTTTTTTCTTTTTCCCGGTATTGAATAACTTTGATTCCGGCGGCAATTAACTGCTTTACTACTTCCACATTATTTCTGCCCAGAGAGTACTCTTCCGCTGTCAGGGCATAAATGTCTGTAGTGAGAAAGTTGATCATATTTTTTTTATATGCCATAACTATCCCCCAAATATTCAAATTGCAAAATTACCACATTTGCCAGTCTTTATATACAGGCTGATAGTTTTGTTCATACAGCATGGCCGCCATTTCAGTCACACTGCGTTCGTCCGAAATATCAAACTGGCCGACTGAGGCTTTTTCGGCATGACCGCCAACCGCAGTACAGGAGCCTGCTGACATTTTAGTAACTCCCAGTTTTACCATGTGATCTCGCAGTGCAGCGCTTTCACGGGTGGATAAAGTGATGCCGCCGCGGGACATAAACAGGCGAAATGCCAAAACATACTGCACAAGATTTTTATCATTAACAATAACCTTGGGCGGAAAACCGCCGACGTGCGGCCTCATTCTCGGCGGTGACATACTAATTTCCACATCCAGATATTTGCTCTGCAGGTAATTGGCATGGATTCCTGTCAGAAATGCTTCCGTGCGCCAGTCACTAAGACCTAAGAGGGCCCCGATATTGACGGCCCGCATACCCGACTGACAGGCACGTTCAGGGGCATCCAGACGATACTTGTAGTTTCTTTTTGGGCCTGCCGGATGCAGTTCGGGATAAACTTCTTCATTGTACGTCTCCTGATAAATGGTCATACCATCAACTCCGGCCGCTACCAAATCGCAGTATTCGTCTGTATTAAGAGGGTATATTTCGATGCTGATTGATGTAAAATAGTTTTTTAAAATCCGGACACATTCTTTGATATAGTCTACTGAGGAATGCGCCCGGGACTCACCGGTGAGTATCAGAATATGTTTTAACCCGGTGGCGGCGATAGCAGCAGCCTCGACAGCCACCTGATCCAAGGTCAGTTTTTTTCTTTCAATATTATTGCGAGCGTGAAAGCCGCAGTATACACACTGGTTAACACAATAATTGGCCAGATACAAGGGTGTATAGAGCAGGATAGTGTGGCCAAATTGCTGGACCGTAACGCGATGGGCTTTTTGGGCCATGGCTTCAAGATGCTTTTCAGCCGTTGGTGATAACAGGGCAAGGTAGTCAAATACCGTCAGCCGCTCTTGGCCAATTATCCGTTGTATGTCGACATTGGTAATTCGGCTAAAGATATCTGCAAAGTTCAAATCGCGATACTTGCCTAATTCCTCATAAAAACTCATACTAAATTCCTCCCTCCCATTAGCCGTTATTCATGCAGAAAACCTGTCAACGGCGATGAAGCGTCAGCATAGTCCTGAATAGCTCCCGGTCCGGCCAGATAAGCTTTGCGCCCGGCAGCAACGGCTAAACCAAACGCCTGGGCCATAGTCACCGGATTGCTGGCCGTTGCTACGGCGGTATTTACCAGTACAGCTGAGGCTCCCATCTCCATGGCTTCAGCCGCCTCCGAGGGACGTCCGATGCCTGCATCCACGATGATTGGCAGAGGAATTTCTTCAATTAATATCTTAACCAATTCCTTGGTTTTCAGGCCACGGTTAGTACCTATCGGCGCTCCTAGCGGCATGACAGCGGCTGCGCCGGCTTCCAGCAAACGCTTCGCAGCCATTAAATCAGGACTCATATAGGGAAGCACCACGAATCCTTCGGCAGCTAAAATTTCAGTTGCCTTAATGGTTTCAAAATTGTCAGGCAGCAGATAGCGATTGTCGGAGATAACCTCGATCTTTATCCAGTTGCCGCAGCCGGCTGCTTTGGCTAACCGGGCGATGCGCACGGCTTCCTCGGCGGTTCTGGCCCCTGAAGTGTTCGGCATTAGCGTGCATTCCGGCGGTATGTAGCCGACAATGTTTTCTTCTTTAAGATCCGGATCAACTCGGCGTAAGGCTACTGTCACTACCTGGGAACCAGACGTCCGGACGACTTCTGGGATTATTCTGTTGTTGGCAAATTTACCTGTACCTAAAAACAAACGGCTTGTAAGTTCTTTATCCCCAATTTTTAAAATATCACTCAACATAGCTGTTTCCATTGTTTAACCTCCTCCGACAAATGTGACTACCTCGAGACAGTCTTCCGCCTGTAAAAGAATAGTCTGCCATTCTTGCCTGTTTACAATTTTCTTATTGTACTCAACTACGATAATTTCAGGATTGTAACCCTGTTTAGCAACAAGATCATAGATAGTGAGACTGTCGGCAACCATTAACTCTCTGCCATTTACTGAAATACGCAAGTGCATACCTCCTCAACAAAAATAAAAACACGTCCCCCGAATGGTAAAGACGCGTACTTAATACACACACGACCTCCCTCCGCAGGTATTATCCCGATCAGGTATGGAGGTAAGGAACTCGCTAGTTCCACTCTCAGCCCATAACATGAGCTCCCTCGGCCTTACAATATTCTTTTATGTGCTCATTGTATACCAATATTTCTGAAACGTCAATTTGCAAAAAGCGAATAAATTAGTCTAATAGGCTGAAAAAACGTCCCTATTGGATTTGTTGGCAAAAATAGGTAAATTCCAGGCGTTTTTGCTGGCACATTGATTTAGATATTCAACCAGGCATTCCACAACCGGCTGCTCAGTTGCAAAATGGCCGGCATCAATAATGTTTAGTCCGGCGGCAATTGCTTCTTGCGCCTCGTGATACTTTACATCACCTGTTACCAGGACATCCGCGCCTGCTGTAATCGCATTTTTAATCAGGCTGGCGCCGCTGCCGCCGCATACGGCTACTTTTTGGATAAAAGTCTTCGTCGGACCGGCCGCCTTTAATGACTGGATACACAAGGCGGATTTTATCTGGTTAATAAAGTCTGCCAAGGTTAGTGGCTGACTAAGCTCTCCTACTCTCCCCAAACCGCTGCCGGGTCCGGTGTTTTGCAGTAAATAGTCGTCATAGGCCACTTCTTCATAGGGATGGGCGGCAAGCATAGCGCTGACTACCTGTGAACGTATACTCAGCGGTATAATTGTCTCCAGGCGATATTCTTCCACATATTCAAGCTTATTCTGCTCACCGATATATGGGGATGTGCCTGCGAGCGGTAAGAATGTTCCGACACCCTGAGTCTGAAAAGTACAATGGCTATAGTTGCCGATATGTCCTGCGCCTGCCGCTGTCATTGCGGCCCGCACTGTTTCCACATGGGAAACAGGAACAAAAACTACCAGCTTATGCAGCTTCTCCTGGTAAACCGTTGTCAATGGCACAACGTTCCGGAGATTGAGTTTCCTGGCTAGCACATCATTTACGCCCCCTGGCGCACTGTCAAGATTGGTATGGGCAGCATATACCGCGACATCCTTCTTAATGAGGGACGCCAGCATATTACCCTGCGGCGAATCGGTGCGAATTCGGGTAAGGCCTTTAAAGAGTAATGGATGATGGGCAACAATCATATCTGCCTGTACCGCAATTGCTTCCTCAACAACTGCTGTATCCACGTCAAGCGTTACCAGTACTTTATGTATGTCCTGATCCGGCCTGCCTATCAGCAGCCCGACATTATCCCAGCTTTCCGCAAAATGTTTCGGGGCCAGTTGTTCCACTTCGGCAATAATATCACGACACTTTACAGACATGCTATCCTATCCTCCAGTTCATTGAGCCTGCGGGTGTACTCTCTGTACTTCTCAGAATTAATTACTTCACTGCCGCCTGCCGCCATCGCGGCAACAACATTTCGCAAATGGTCAATCAGTTCCTGAATGTGCTGCTTTAAGAGTGGTGGTTTTGTTTGCCAGAGCAAAGGCCCTATTTCATTCAGGATAGGTTCCACAGGTTGCATTTCTCCGGGCTCAGCCGCAATAATCTGGTATAACTTGCCCTCTTCCTGCACAAGTTGTTCATCTATGATTATCCAATTGTTAACGTATAGCCAGGTTCTGACAAGGGATGCTGCAATCATTGGCTGCAAAATAAGACGCTTCAATGTTGCTGTTACTTCCGGCCGTGCACTTAAAATCTCAATGATATTTGCACCACCCATGCCAGCGATAACAGCAACATCGGCTTCACCGGGCCGGAGCACTTCCAGGCCATTTCCCTGACGGACAGAAATTGCATGGTCCAGATGGTAAGCGGCAACAGCCCCTTGCGCCGATAAGTACGGACCATGATGAACATCACCGGCAATGGCACTGGCAGTAATTTTTTGCTGCATAAGATATATCGGTAAATAGGCATGATCAGTGCCAATATCTGCAATAGTGACTCCTGTTGGCACCATGTTGGCAATTGTTTGCAATCGTTGACCTAATTTCACGTAATAATCCTCCCGGCAGGTTTTCTTTGATAGTATTTCGCTTCCCGGCTATAAAATCCTTCGGTAATTTACCATAGAAAAAACCTGCGAATCAATTCGCAGGTTTTTTTCTATGGTGGGCGATGACAGGATCGAACTGCCGACATCCTGCTTGTAAGGCAGGCGCTCTCCTGGCTGAGCTAATCGCCCATATCTAGATAATAAAGGAATACCCTTCCTCACTTCCGCTCGGAAGTAAGCGACTCACTCAGGTTCTCATTTCGCCTATCGGCTCGTGAGAACCTGGTTCGCTGCTTATGGTGACCCGTAAGGGAATCGAACCCTTGATACCGCCGTGAAAGGGCGGTGTCTTAACCGCTTGACCAACGGGCCATAAATAGTATACTGTATTCAGGTTGCAGTTAGCGGTAACTACATTTTGCTGCAGTATCCAGCGCCCTGTTTACTGATAACTGATAACTGAATTGGTGGGCCCACCTGGGATCGAACCAGGGACCAGCCGGTTATGAGCCGGCTGCTCTACCGCTGAGCTATAGGCCCTAAAGATGTTAAAACAGGTTTTCCGAAGAAAGCCTGTTTTACTAACGTAATAACTGGCTCCTCGAGTAGGACTCGAACCTACGACCGATCGGTTAACAGCCGATTGCTCTACCAACTGAGCTATCGAGGAATATCGCCAACGTTGATTATTATAAAGCAATGTCTTTATTACGTCAAGAGTTTATTCAGTTTTATTCAAGAAAATCTTTCAGTTTCTTACTGCGGCTGGGATGACGCAGTTTACGAAGGGCCTTGGCTTCTATTTGACGAATACGCTCACGGGTAACGCCAAAATATTGTCCTACTTCTTCAAGAGTACGGGCCCGGCCATCGTCTAAACCAAAACGGAGACGCAGGACTTTTTCTTCCCGCGGAGTCAACGTTTCCAACACTTCTTCCAACTGTTCCTTAAGCAGCATGAATGATGCAGCTTCAGCAGGAGCCGGTGCATCCTGATCTTCAATAAAGTCGCCTAAATGGGAATCTTCCTCTTCCCCGATGGGTGTTTCCAGTGAAACTGGTTCCTGGGCAATTTTCATAATTTCCCGTACCCGTTCAACACTGACATCCATTGCTTTGGCCACTTCTTCAGGTGAAGGCTCACGGCCCAGTTCTTGCAGCAGTTGCCGTGACACTCTGATAAGTTTGTTGATAGTTTCCACCATATGAACAGGGATACGAATGGTTCTTGCCTGGTCAGCGATGGCTCTGGTAATCGCCTGGCGTATCCACCAGGTGGCATAGGTACTAAACTTATACCCCTTATTGTAGTCAAATTTTTCTACAGCCTTAATTAACCCCAGGTTACCCTCCTGGATAAGGTCAAGAAACAGCATACCGCGCCCAACATAACGTTTAGCAATACTTACCACTAAGCGTAAATTCGCCTCAGCAAGACGGCGTTTAGCTTCCTCATCCCCTTGCTCCATGCGCTTGGCCAGTTTAATTTCTTCGTCCGCAGTTAAGAGCGGTACCCGGCCAATCTCTTTAAGGTACATCCGAACAGGATCATCAATGCTAATGCCTTCAGGAATGGTAAGATCTATATCTACTTCTTCGGCAGTTGATTCAATCTCGGACATATCTGGACCTTCGATCAATTCAACATCCGGGACTTCGTCTACAATCTCAATACCCTTGTTATTAAAAATTTCATACATGTCATCAATTTCGTCAGGGCTCATATCTTCAGTTTGCATAGTATCCATAATTTCAGAATATGTCAACATACCACGCTTTTTCCCTTTGTGTAACAACTCATTGACTTGTTCGCCCGGTGCATTTTTTTTATCAGCCATAGTTTTCCCCCCTTCCTTTGGCAATAGACAGTGATACAAAATTCCATGCTTGTTTATTAATGGTGTAATTTGCTAATTTCATGTTTAATTCGCTGACTTTCCGCAAGTTCCTGCAGAAAGCTACTATCCCCCATGCGTTCTAATTCATCGGCCATAAGCCGGTGTTGTTCATATAAGACTGTTAAATGTGCCAAGCGGATGGTTTTTATACAGTCGTCCGCAAACTTGACTACATCATCAAACTGTATCTCCATTAACATAATATGTGAAAACTCACTATTTGCTTTTTCCGTTAAATCGTTTACCATAGCATTGAGATTTGCCTGCGTTATATTTTTCTCCATATTATACGCATTAAATATGAAATTAATAATCTCTTGCTGTAAGGCTCCTTGTATTTCTTGTGGCGAAATTTTTGCAAATACATAGGGAACAAGCGATAAATCTTCGCACATCAGTCTGATAAGCTGCCGTTCAGCCTGTACAACCGCTGGAGCCGGTTGCTTATATAAGAGTGCAATATTAATAGTTTTCCCGTTATTTACATTTTTATCCTTTTTCACTTGAACAATATACTTTGA
Source organism: Sporomusa aerivorans (assembly GCF_041428895.1). NCBI lineage: Bacteria > Bacillati > Bacillota > Negativicutes > Selenomonadales > Sporomusaceae > Sporomusa > Sporomusa aerivorans. The sequence goes on along the minus strand of NZ_CP156926.1, from coordinate 3,306,842 downwards.
TATTTCACTGCGTAAAGCACTTTCATCTACAGATAGTGTTTGCGACAAGCGGGTTATATGTGCATTAACCTCTACTGCATTATCTGCTTCCGCCAGAATAGGGGCTAATTTGCCGACTACGGCGATCTTACCCTGAACAGTAGAATAATCATCTGCTTTTAGCGCCTGCGCAAGCTGATAGTCCAGAAGCGGCTGAGCAGAAGTTAAAAGCCCTGAAAAAGCGGCGCTACCATGTCTTCTGACAAATTCATCAGGATCTTTGCCATCAGGTACAGACACCACTTTAATCGCTGCCCCCATGGTACGCACAGTGCTTAGTGCCCGGAGCGTGGCATTCTGACCAGCGGCATCACTATCGTAAGAGAACAGTAATTCGGCGTTCAGCTTTATTAGATTCCTCGCCTGTTCTGAAGTAAACGCAGTCCCTAAGGAAGCAACTACATTGCGGATGCCATGAGTATACAGAGTTAGCACATCCATATAACCTTCAACTATAATCACCTGGCCTGTATCACGAATATGTTTATAAGCGTTATCAAAACCGTATAACACATGACGTTTATTAAAAACTTGTGTTTCCGGTGAATTAAGGTATTTCGGCTGGGTATTGTCCAGAACTCTGCCGCCAAAACCAATTACCCGTCCCCGGATATCATTTATTGGAAACATAATCCGATTACGAAAACGGTCGTAAACACCATCGCCGGAAGTACGGGCAACCGTTAGTCCTGCTTTAAGCACTATATCCAGTTCAATACCTCTGTCACTGAATGTTGATGATAGTTTATCCCATAACGGTGGAGCGAACCCCAGCTTAAAAAAATCAATCCATTCAGTGGAAATACCACGGCTTGCTAAATATTCCCGCGCCGGTTGGCCGAATTTAGTCTTGGTCAGACAAGCATGAAAAAAGTCCCTCGCCAATTCATTAACCTGATATATTCTAGCAAGTTCCTGTTCTCTGGCTTGTTCACGCGGCGACTTTTCTTTTTCCGGTATAGGGATATTCAGTTTGCGCGCCAGTAATTTTACCGCCTCAAAAAAAGTAATGTTTTCAACCCTCATCAGAAAATTAAAAACATTGCCACCTGCCTGACAACCAAAGCAATAGAAAAAACCTTTGTCCGGGGTTACCGAGAATGAAGGTGTTTTCTCATTGTGGAAAGGGCAACAACCCCAGTAATTCTTCCCTTTCTTTTTTAATGAAACATAGTCCGAGACAATACTGACTATATCGCTTTCGGAACGCAATCTATCGATAAAATCATCGAAAACCGCATCTTTCATAGAGCTCACCTTATCCAGGTAAATAAATGGTTATTTTGCTTAATATAGCTGTGTTGATATGCAAATAGTTCCAATGTTTGACTTTATTCTACACTTAGAATAATATTCCTGCCAAAAGGGCTCAAATGAAATTGACTTTCTTGTTATCTATGGCAAGACTTTTCTTAGCATTTTTGAATTTAGTAATTATTATTCAATACAGATGATAAAATTCCTCTTTTGATCTTGACAAATCTAACAATATTTGTTCAAGAAAAAAGCAGAGCATAGTCGCTCTGCCGTTTATTTAGGCACTCCCCAGGTCGCTGGGATGAATAATTTTTCAAATTGCTTAATGGCATATAAATCAGTCAGGCCGGCAATGTAATCAATTACCACCGTTTGCAATCCCCATCGTTCCTCCCGCTCCAGATACTCCTGGGGCAGGCTTCCCGGGTTGCTAATATAGTATTCAAATAGTTTGCGGATAATGTACTTCGCCTTTTTCCGGTCTGGCTCAAGCTCGGCGGAATGGTATATCTTTCCAAACATAAATGTGCGGAATTCATCCATGGCTGCTTTAACCCGCGCTGACATGATAATCTCATTTTTGTCTTCTGACTCTGTAATAATATCGGCTACCATTACCGTTATCATCGTAGAGGGATCCGAACCTAAAACCCGGCTGACAACAGGTGGTAAATCGGTTGGTTTTAGCATGCCGGCCCGTATGCCGTCATCATAGTCATGGCAAAGATAGGCAATTCTATCACCCCGGCGAACTATACTTCCTTCCAGGGTAAAAGGTATATTATCACCGGTATGGTTCAATATACCGTCACGGACTTCCGCTGTCAGATTAAGTCCCTGCCCATTCCGTTCAAGATGCTCAACTACTCTGAGGCTTTGTTCATTATGATTGTAATGGCCAATAAGTTCGCGCAAGGAGTACTCCCCGGCATGACCGAACGGCGTATGGCCGACATCATGGCCTAGGGCAATGGCCTCGGTTAGATCTTCATTCAATCTTAAGCCACGGGCAATAGTCCGGGATATTTGTGCTACCTCCAGACTGTGCGTCATACGCATCCGATAATGATCGCCGGGAGATATATAAACCTGTGTTTTATGTTTCAATCGTCTGAAGGCTTTGCTATGGATGATTCGATCCCTGTCACGCTGAAAAGCGGTCCGGAAATCGCAGAGCGGTTCTTCGCGGTCACGGACAGCCTCGCGGCTTTTGGCTGCATACGTTGATAAAATCTTGAATTCCTGTTCCTCAATGCGCTCTCGAACTTTCATACAATTAGCCTCCTCTCTAGCAGCGCGACAAACTTAAAACTGCAGGATATGGTTGTCACACGCTACTAATATATTATAGCATTATTTTCCTTTTTCACACTATACTATGAGAAAAAAGGAACATATTTTTTCCAGCGCAAAGACGGTAGTAATTTGTTATAATATAAGAGAGTCTCTGTTATCGTATTCTTGATTGAGCACTTGGTAATGGAGCAAAGGGAGGATCAAGGGTGAGATATAAAATATTAGTATCGACGCTATTGGTATTATTTTTACTAACCGGTATTTCTGCAGCAGCCAAGCCTACCATAACGGCAGACCGTACATATTTTGACATTAACACAGGGCTTTATGTATTAAATGGCAATGTTTATATTCAGGTAGGAAACCGGGTAATTACGGCCGGGCAAGCCAAAGTAAATCCGGCTACGCTTGAAGTCTGGGCTGCCGGCGGCATAACGGTAACACAGGATGATATTTACTTTACCGGCAACAGTGTCTATGTCTACGGTACTAAAGACAGAGCCACCATCGACGGCGGTGTAAACTTATCCCGTGACGGCCTTTCCATCACAGCCGACAATGCAGAATTTAACTGGCATAGTAAAATAGCCGATTTTAAAGGCAATGTTCAGGTAACCCAGAATGGAAACAGTTGGTCGGCAGATTCCGCAAGTTATAATGTAAAAACAAATTGTTTTTTATAATTTTAAAGAAAAAAACCTGGGGAGATTTTCCCAGGTTTTTTTTCTTATACCAACTAAAAGAAAGCATAAGTTTCGTTTAGTATAAGAGCATCATTGGCTCCGCGTTCTCGGCGCAAGCCGTATTCTTTTCCGACAATTTAGCTTCAGGTGAGGTCAATCCCCCACCTGAAGCTAAGTCTACTTTATAGATTATTCGCCAGTTTGTTTTTCTGAACGATCTCCAATATTTTGTTGGCCGTTTCTTCTATCGCCTTATTGGACACATCGATGACCGGGCATTGCAGTTTGCGCATGATTGACCGGGCATAATCCAATTCTTCATGTATCCTGCCAATATTAGCGTAGCTGGCATCCGGCGCCAGCCCCATCGTTTTTAGGCGTTCACAACGGATTTCATTGAGCTTAAACTTATCAATTACTAAACCAACAATGCGATGCGGCGGCACCTGAAATAATTCCTGCGGCGGCGGTACTTCGGGCACTAGCGGCACATTGGCGACTTTCACCTTTTTATGGGCCAGATACATACTCAGCGGCGTTTTGGAAGTGCGAGACACCCCCAGTATAACAATATCCGCTTTTAAGAGTCCCCAGGGATTTTTGCCGTCATCGTATTTTACGGCAAACTCCACGGCTTCAACCCGCTTAAAATACTCCTGGTCAAGCTTATGGATGAGACCGGGTTTAAGGCGCGGTACAAGACCACTCATCTTTTGCACAGCGTTAATCATTGGCCCCATAATATCGATTGTCGGAATATTATGGGCCTGTGCCTGCTCCAGCATAGCTTCACGCAGGTCGGAGGACACCAGTGTATGGCAAATTACGCAACAATGCTTGGAAGCTTCCTTGACAGTCTCGGCAATTTGCTCGACTGAATTAATATACGGTATCCGGATTATATCAAATTCGCCTGAATTAAACTGGCTGGCAGTAGCCCGGGCTACCATTTCCGCTGTTTCACCAATCGAATCCGATAATGCATAAATAATAGGTAAGTTAGCTATAGCTGTTCCCCTCCTCGTCCTTCGCCAAGATCAACAAACAATCTGGCAATATTGGTTTTGGTAAGCCGTCCGACTATTTCCAGAGCCTTATTGTCTTGCTGGCTGGCCGGAACAACAACTGGCAGACTATCTACTTCATTTTCGATAATTTTTTTTGCGGCTGTTAGAACAGGTTCATCGGGAGTTGTTACAATTATTTTCGGCATAGGTGTCATGAGAACCTTGACCGGCATTTTGTAAAGATCGCTTCCTCCCATGGCTACCTTCAGAACATCCTTGCGCGATACAACTCCAATTAAAATTCCGCCAGGTTCAACAACAAATACAGAACCGACATCTTCAAGAAACATAGTGACAACTGCATCATAGGCGCTTGTACCGGCAGTAACAACAACAGGAACCGATTGAACATCCTGCACCTTTATCCTGCCAACTTGTTCAGTAAGCATACTACGAACATTTTTTCCGGTATAGTAGTAACCCACTTTCGGGCGGGCTTCCACCATGCCTGACATCACCAGGATAGCCAAATCAGGTCTGAGTGCCGCTCGTGTAACATGCAGGCGCTCAGCAATCTGTTCCCCTGTAATCGGGCCTAGCGTCTTGACCATTTCTGCAATCTTCTCCTGCCGCGGAGTTAAACCCAATAGCTGTCACCCCCTTAGCATACAGGCCTAAATCTATTATAGAACCACAATTTTAGTCAAATCTGCGGTATGTGCCGAAAGTCCGGCAATGGCTTTGAGCAATGCAAGGCGATTGTTTTTTACGGCTGCATCTTCTACCATAACCATGACAGCGCCAAAAAATGCATCAATAGATCCGGCCATAGCTGCCAGTGTTGTAAGTACACCCTGGTAATTTCTTTCTGCTTGCTGTTTTTCTATAGCACTACGAGCTTCTAAGTAGGCTTTATAGAGGGCATGCTCGGCCTCAACCGCAAATAAATCAGGATTAACGGTTTCGACTGTGGCATTCTTCGCCAGATTACCAACCCGCACAAGAGCTTGCACGGCTTTTTGCATGGCGACGGTTCCGCCTTCAACAGCCATAGCTTTTGCTCTCAGCCAGGTATCATAAACATCATCAGCGCCTGACACCAGCACAGCATCAATCATATCATATCTGAGGTTTTCATCTGTTAATACATTTTTTATCCGCAACCGGAAAAATTCTTGAATGTCAGCCGAAAGTTTCAGCCTGCGCTCATTATCGGTAATTCCCAGTAAATCCATGGCCTGATCAACCATTGCCGTTAAGGAAACAAAATACCTGGCATCAATCAGGATATTTACAATTCCCAGCGCCTGACGTCTAAGAGCATATGGATCCTGTGATCCAGTCGGAATAAGGCCTCTGCTAAAAGTAGCTACAATATTATCTAACTTATCGGCAATACTGATTAACCGCCCGGCTGTGGACTGAGGTAAGGCATCTCCGGCAAACCGTGGCAGGTAATGTTCAAAAATGGCCTGCGCCACTGCAGGCTGCTCACCATTCAAAAGCGCATACTCACGCCCCATTACACCCTGCAGTTCGGTAAATTCATAAACCATACCTGTAACTAGATCTGCTTTGGCTAAATGAGCGCCACGGTTAACAATGGTAAGTTCAGCCTGATTCTTAGCCAGCATCTGGCCAATAGCAGCTGCTAAACGTTCCAAACGCAGCACCTTGTCATAGAGTGTGCCTAACCCTTCCTGGAATACAATGGTTTTAAGCTTCTCCACCCTGTCGGCAAGTGTAACTTTTTGGTCTTCTTCAAAAAAGAACCTGGCATCGGCCAATCTTGCCCGTAAAACACGTTCATTACCGTGACGGACAATATCGATATGCTCCGAACCGCCATTCCTTACGGTAATAAACATTGGCAGCAATTTGCCGTCCTTGCCGTTAACCGGAAAATAGCGCTGATGTTCACGCATCGGCGTTATGATAGCTTCTGGCGGCAAGCTAAGATATTTTTCTTCGAAGTTACCGCATAATGCGGTAGGATACTCAACAAGGTGAACGACTTCTTCCAGCAGTTCTTCATCAATGGTTGCCAAACCTCCCCGGCTCACAGCCAGGTTTTCAATTTGCTCTTTGATGACTCGCCGGCGCACATCCTGGTCTACCATGACGAAGTTATTCGCAAGCTTGGCAAAATAATCCTCCACAGAATTCACTTCTACTTCGGACTGTCCCAGGAAACGGTGACCGCGCGTAACTTTGCCGGAAGTTACACCAGGTAATGTCAATGGCACAACTTCATCGCCATGTAACGCTACTAGCCAGCGAATAGGACGGACAAAGCGCATATCAAGGTCACCCCAGCGCATGCTCTTGGGAAAAGACAAGTGACTGATAATATCTGTCAACATTCCTGGCAACAGTTCTGAGACCGGCCGGCCCACTTCCTGGACGACAGCATAAACATAGCCATCTTTTACAATGAACGTTGCAGGATCTACCCCTTGGCCCCTGGCAAAGCCCAATGCGGCTTTGGTTGGTGTTCCGTCTTCAGCATAGGCAATTTTTACGGATGGGCCTTTATTTTCACTATGCTTATCGGCCTGGACAGGAGCAACCCCACGCACAATTATCGCTAGCCGGCGCGGCGTGCCAACAGCCCTTATTTCACCATGACTGATACGTAAATCAGCCAGTTTTGCTTTTGTGGTATTTTCCAGCTGGGATAATGCCCCAGGCATAAATTTGGCAGGGATTTCTTCAGTGCCTATCTCTAACAGCAAATCTTTAGTCATAGAATTACTTACCTCCCTTTAGGAGCGGATAGCCAAGTTTTTCCCGCTGCTCCAAATAGCCTTGTGCGCAAAGCCGGGCCAGATTACGCACCCTGCCAATAAAACCGGTACGTTCACTGACGCTGATAGCACCACGGGCGTCAAGCAAATTGAAGCTGTGAGAGCATTTCAAAACATAGTCATAAGCGGGAAGCACATAACCCAGTTCAACAACGCGAATGGCTTCTTTTTCATACATGTCAAACAACTTAAACAATAAATCAGTATCGGCAATTTCAAAGTTATAGTATGATTGCTCCACTTCATTGCGATGGAAAACATCACCGTAAGAAATGCCATTTACCCATTCTAGATCAAATACATTTTCTTTGCCCTGAATATACATGGCCAAACGTTCTAAGCCGTAGGTTATTTCTACTGACACAGGCTTTACGTCAATACTGCCCACTTGCTGGAAATAGGTAAACTGCGTAATTTCCATACCGTCCAGCCAGACTTCCCAGCCCAGACCCCAGGCTCCCAGTGTCGGCGACTCCCAGTTGTCTTCGACAAAACGGATATCATGCTTGGCTGGTTCTATACCCAGTTTAGCCAGACTGGCAAGATAAAGCTCCTGAATATTGGCCGGCGATGGCTTCATGATTACCTGATATTGATGATGTTGAAACAAGCGATTGGGGTTATCCCCATAGCGTCCGTCAGTAGGGCGGCGCGAGGGCTCGACATAAGCCACATTCCATGGCTCTGGTCCAAGCGCCCGTAAAAAGGTTGCCGGATTCATTGTACCAGCGCCTTTTTCCACATCATACGGCTGTTGAATAATACAATTCTGTTCTGCCCAAAATTTTTGCAATGTCAGGATTATCTCCTGGAATGTCATAATATACCTCCTATAAAAAAAATAAAAAATCTCGTCCTTGTAACTTATATCAGTTACAGGGACGAGATAGTATTCCCGCGGTTCCACCCTGATTGGACGTACAAAATACGTCCCGCCTTATAATATTGCAGGTTTTACTCTCGCAACTGATCCAAAACATTAAATCAGTTCTGATTTCCTCCTGCGGCTTGGGAAGGCCTTCACCTTTTAATACCAGGCTTACACTGTCCCCGGTTCGCTGTGTGGCAAGGTTACTTATTTCCCGCATTGCCCTATTTTAAATATGCATTTCTACTTACAGGGGCTTACTAATGCAATTAGTATATCACAATAAATAGAAACAATTCAAGCCTTTCTAGGTTTTTCGCGGGCCTTCCCAAAACATTTTTTTAAAGAAGCAAAGAAAATTTAACTGCTAACCCCCTCCACCTAATTACTCTTCCTCAGGTGCATGTAATACACATGGTAAAGCATGAATTGCTGCAAACAATCTTATAACATCCACTTTTTCCAATTTGGTTTCATCCCTACCATGTATCATCCAGTGTCTATTTAGCAGTTCTGCTCTTACTCCATCGAAATTCCGCCTTTCAAAAAAGACATTGAACGAAATAATATATTGGTACCCATATAGTAGGTGATAAGCACCATGCTCTTCAGTCATTTTTTTTACATACATTCATTATTTTAATACTATTTACACTTACCATAAACTTTGATATAAGTCCTTCGATAATAGAAAGCAAACTTGATATTGCTACTAGAAATAGTTTACTCCTATATGGGCAGTAATGCACTCTTTCTTATACTTTAAAATAGATACTTGGCTCGAAATTTCAAACAATTCGACAACAAGCATCAATATTTGGCATTAGAGGTAAAAAAAACATTTTTTTGAAGTTTAAGGAAGGAAATTATAAAAGAATATCAAATATAAACCAATGATCTGGTATAGAATCTCATGATATTAAAAATAAGTTTTTCATTAGAGGATTTGCCAAATTACAGATTATGCTGCTATCTGGAAGAAAAGCAGTTTTTTATTTTAGTTAGGAGGACATGGCTAAAATGAAAAAATTTAATATGTTTATTTTTATCAATAAAAGTTTTTGTTTAATGATACTATGCATTCTTATCCAACAATCAATACTCGCATCTTCAACCTTATGGATAGCTAAATTGAGTCAAGCAGTCGTATTAAAACAAGATCTTTCATTATGGTTAGTTTTATTTATACTATCGTTATCTTTGATATATATTCCAGGTCCCGGAGCGGTTTACTTTCAAAGCAAAGCTGCTTTTAGTTCTTTTAGAAAGTATGTTGATATTTTTACAATTTCTTTCAGGGAAAGAGCCCAGTTAAGAACTAATATCGAATTCAAACAAGAACGACAGCCTTATTTAAATAATGAGGCATGGTTGGTAATCAATGAATTCATCGGGTTTACTATAAATGTATTTAGTACTCTTTTTAATATTGTTTTTAACATAGGAATTCTTGGTTTTATTATTGATAAAAAATTGATGCTTGCTTATGCCATAACAATTCCTTTAATTGCTATTTCTGTTAAAAGTCTAAAAACGCTGGTAACTTCTTCCGCCAAACAGGCTCAAGAAGACCGAACGGCTATGATGCAATCATTATTACCAGCCTGGGACTCAATTTTAGTTGGCAATCAATTAAATATACAGTTATGGAAAAACTATTTTATCGATAAACATAAAAACGCGAATCAGTCAGCTTTGAAATATGTACTTTTTAGTGAACTGACAACCATAACTTCAATGTTTCTTGTCTTATTTCCGGTAATTGGTACTTGGGTGTGGCTAATATATCAAAATATAGGTAATGAAGTATTCCTAACTATGCTTATTGCTACATTTCCACGACAAATTATAACCATTTTTCATGTGACTGCAATTGTAGCTTATGTATCACGTTGGAATAGTTTAAAAACGCGTCTTGAGGGATTAAAATCAGCCTTGATTATTACAGAACCTATACATGCTGGCACTATTTCATGGAATCGGATTAAGGCTGAAAAAGACAATACAATTATTAATATTGATTCTATTAATTCCATACAAGATATCACTCAAGACTATAGTCCGGGAAGAATTACTTTACGAGGCGATAATGGTACAGGAAAATCGTCACTTCTTGCCCTAATTAAGGAACAGTTAAGCGAAAAAGCTTTTCTTTTACCACCGCATTCTGATATGTTTTTTGAATTCAGCTTTCATAAAAACTTATCCACTGGCGAAAAAATCATAGAATCATTAGATGAGATAAAAAGAAGCAAGCTTCAACTACTATTGTTAGATGAATGGGATGCAAATTTAGATAAGAATCATATTGTTAATATATCAGAAAAATTAAATGAGCTCGCAAAAGAAATATGTATTATAGAAGTACGTCATCGATTAGACATAGGTGTGCAATCACAGATGGGTAATTACAAGTTTTGAGGCGTGCTTCTGAAAATATTCGAAGTACATTTTGTGTTTCCTTGAATATATAAACTCAAGCACCAGGGAAAACACGTTTTTGTCACTATGAACATTTTTAATACTGGCCCTTTTTTTGCCAGTAAAAAAACACTTCTTAGATGTTTATCTATCCAAGAAGTGTAGTTTGTGATTTATTATGTCAAACTGTTATAGGGCATAATTGCGGCTTGGGAAGGCCTTCACCTTTTAATACCAAGCTCACACACTATCTCCCCGGTTCTGTTCAAATACTAATATATATCCTTGGAGAACTTATCTTTTTCCTCTTCAGGATCATCCATATCCGCCTCAGCTTCGTCCGGCTCCTTGCGAATGACCTCAATTGTGCAACGCTTAAATACGGCAACCAACACTCCCAGAGCGGCAAGCTGCGGCAGAACCACGGCGCCAATCGCCCCTAAAGCTACAGGTATCTCAGCCAGCACTCTGCCTTCATGCTTAATGCGAATTTTGTTTACATTTCCTTCTTTAATAAGTTCCTTTACCTTATCAATCACTTCAGTGGAACGTACTGAAAATTCCTCTGTCCACTTTGTGCTTGTTTTGCTTTTGTCTTCTAACTCAATCAAGGTATCAATCACATTACCCTGATTGCGCTCCAATGCTTCTTTGGCCTCACGATAAGTAACACCTGTACGCTCGCGAATTAAATCAATCTTTTCGAGGTCAATATCCATGTTTGCAAGCCTCCGTTTTTATGTTAGTGTACCCGCGTAAGTTGCAAATATTCACGAGTTATAAAGCATTAATCTGCTTAATAAAGGCCAGGGATTTTAACGGGCGCTCCAATTGATGCCGCACAAAACCGTGGAGTAATTGTTCTATGTTAATCAAAGTTTTTGCACTAATGGCAAATTGCCCCGGATCATTTAAGTTAACAGAAAAGAGTTTAGCTAAAAAATCCCGGTCAGCCAGGCTAAAAGGAACTTTGTCAGCAGCATTACAGTGCAAACAAAGCCCTCCCCCTGCCTCATAGCTAAACCCGTCCGGCAGATTTAATTTCTGGCCGCAGAGAGTGCACAGATTGTACTCTGGCTGAAAGCCGGCAAGAGCCATCAGTTGCCAGGCGCCAATAAGCGCCGCAATCCGCGGATTGCGTAAAGCAAGCAAATGCAGGATGGCAAGCAGACTAACGTAAACCTCTTCTTCGGCTTGGCGTTCCGGCCACAAGCCGGTCGTCAGTTCGGCAATAAAGTTGGCATATGCCAGCCTGGTCAAATCTTCCCGGATTTCCCGGAAAGAGGTTTGCACGTCACATTGTTTCACTGAGTCCATGCCTCTTCCATTTGCTACGGACAAATGCAAATGAGTAAATGCCTGCAGGCTGCCGCCCAGCTGGCTTTTGGCTTTGCGGGCCCCATAGGCCATAAAAGTAACTATGCCATATTCACGTGAAAATAAAGTGACCATTCTGTCGGCGGCACCCCAATCGCGCGCCGTCAACAGAATGGCTTCCGTTTGATACTCTAGTGCCATCTAACCTCACTCGATACATTATTTGGAAAAAAATCCGGTACTGCTACCTGTTCTGTGGTTTCATCCGCTGACTCGGGGGGGCTTATATGACAATCTAGGCAGGCACGATAGGCAAGGTAAGCATCGATATTACCGGTACTTAAAAAAATCTCCCACATTGTTTCCCGTAATAACACTCGACATCATCCCTTCACTTTTATTAACAAGCAGGATTAGCCACACAACTAAATCTATTTTATTTTAGGCTGATTCCGCCGCTTCTTGTGGCGGAACCAACGGTACAGCCTTGACTCTGACAATTCTAAAACCATTGACGCGCAGCACTTCAAAAGAATAGTCACCGATATTTACTTTATCGGCTGTTTCCGGACGACGTCCCAGCATACCGAATATATAGCCGCCAAGAGTATCTTCTTCATGATCATCCAGACGGATATTCAATAGCTCTGTCACGTCATCAAGAAGTACCCGGCCATCAAATTCATAAGTTCCGTCAGGCAATCGCTGAATTTCAATGTCTTCCACTTCATCATGTTCATCCTGGATATCACCAACAATTTCTTCAATAATATCCTCAAGCGCCACCAATCCGGCGGTGCCGCCATATTCATCGGCAACCACGGCAAGATGGGTACGTTTGCGTCGCATAACCTGCAATAAGTGGGCTACAGACATACTTTCCGGCACAACCAGTATTTCACGGACAATAGCAGTCAAATCGCGCTCGCCATTTACAGCTATATCATAGTCCATTAAATCACGAATATGGACCATGCCAATAATATGATCCTTATCCTCAATACAGAGTGGGTATCTGGTATGACCGGTTTCCCTTACCACCCGCATATTTTCCTCGAAAGGGTCATCGGCAAACAAACAAATCATATCCTGACGCGGTACCATAATTTCCCGTGCCAGCCTGTCGGCAAAATCAAAAACGTTGTCAATCAGTTCACTTTCCATCTGGTTTAATACGCCACCGCGATGACTGGCGCTTACAATCATTCGCAGTTCTTCCTCGGAATGGGTAAGATCAGCCTGATTGGCTGATTTAATCCCCATTAATCCCAATATAGACTTAGCGGTTTGATTGAACAGCAAAATAATAGGATATCCGAGTTTATGAAAGATATAAAGCGGCCATACACAGGCCAACGCCAGCCCTTCCGTCTGCTGAATAGCCATTGATTTAGGCACAAGTTCTCCCAGTACGATATGGAGAAACGTTATGATAATAAAACCTACCGCTACACTGATGGTAGAAAGTAACCAATCGGGAATTGGAAAATAGTTCAGTAAAATTGGTTCTATTAAGGAGGAAACGGCCGGTTCACCCAACCAGCCGAGCGCCAAGGAGGCCAACGTAATACCCAGTTGGGTCGCACCCAGGTAAGTGTCAAACGAAGATACCACTTTTAAGGCCAGTTTTGCCCGGCGGTTACCCTGATGAGCTAACTCTTCCAGCCTTGTTTTGCGGATCTTAACTAATGAAAACTCGGCTACCACGAAGAATGCGTTGAATAAAACCAGTAACATGGCGGCCGCCAGTTTTACTAAACTGAATAAAGGCGAATCGATAAAGCATCTCTCCCTAGTTATCGGAATCATTACCGCGCGGCATGATAGCACCGGCGGTAATAACATATTGCAATGCACTTTCACTTGTTACATCTAAAGGTATTATGTCCCGTCTGGGCAGGATAATATTAAAGCCCGAAGTCAGATTTAAGCTCATGGGAATAAATACACACACATGTTCCTCAGCAAATTTTTCGGCTAAAGGAGCCGATAATTCCGGCATAACAAATCCCAATGCTTTTACTCCAGGATGTGGATATGGTACTAAAACGGCATTCTGTAATAGCTTTTGTGATTCAAATACAGCAGTCGATAACTGCTTAACACTATTATAAATAAACTTCACAACAGGTATTGAGCAAACAAGACGCTCACCATAGCCAAGCAGTTTTTTCAGCAGCCAATGAGACGATAGCCAGCCAATAAGGACAATTACCAATAATACGACAATAAGCGACAAACCGGGGAAGTGAATGGGCAGATATTGCCCTAACAAACGCTCGGTAAACGAAAAAATATAAACGATAACAAATGCGGTGATGGCAATTGGGACAATAACTATGAGCCCATTTATAAAATATTTTGAAGCCAAATTCATTAATTCACCTCTCTTACAAATGATACCATTAAGTGTCTTATTGGTCAATATAGGCTAAAGTTTACAATTGTCTAACTAAAGTAAACAAGCTACCACATCGTGGTAGCTCCAAAACACTTTACGGCTTACTCAAAACCAAAGTTTTTTAATACATTAGCCCGGTTTCGCCAATCTTTTTTTACTTTAACCCATAAATCAAGGTATACCTTTGAACCCAGCAGATTCTCAATGTCAGCCCGGGCCAACCGGCCGATATCTTTCAGCAAACGGCCACCGGCACCAATGACAATACCTTTTTGTGAATCCCGTTCGACATAGATAACTGCTCTCACAAACAAGTCGTCATTTGGCCTGGTAGTAATTTCTTCAATATCAACAAGGATAGCGTGGGGAATTTCTTCTTTAGTCAGATGCAATACCTTCTCCCGGATTAGTTCGGCAATTACCAGTCGTTCGGGCTGGTCGGTAATCATATCTTCCGGATAATACTGCGGACCTGGTTCCAGGTACTTTTTTATTTCTGCGACCAGACCGGAAAAATTGGTGTGATCCAGTGCCGAAATAGGCACTACAGCGGCAAACTGAAATTGCGCTGTATATTTTCCGATAATAGGTAATAATTCCGGTTTGGCTATTTGGTCAATTTTATTTACGGTTAAAATAACAGGAGTGCGAATATTTGCCAGATTATCGAGAATGTAACGTTCGCCAGGACCCATTTCGGCTGTAACATCAACAACAAATAAAATTACATCCACTTCACGCAGTGAGCCTTCGGCCTCTCGTACCATGTATTCACCCAGCTTGTGTTTGGGCTTATGAATACCCGGAGTATCAATAAATAAGATTTGTGCATCTTCCTGGGTAAGAACCCCCATGATTTTGTTGCGGGTAGTTTGCGGCTTGTCCGACATGATGGCGACTTTCTGGCCAATCAGGTTATTCATGAGTGTGGACTTGCCTACATTAGGACGCCCGATAACAGCAACAAATCCGGATTTATAATTTTCTTTGTTCATATTTTATCACCATCTTCTGAAAAATCGCCTCTAGCAAAACTAAAAGGTAAAAGCTCGTCTATAGTAGTTGTTCGCAGGTCGCCATCCATATTCAGAAGACTAATCTCATTGATGCCAAATTCAGCCATAACCTGCCGGCAGGCGCCGCAGGGCGAAACCGGCCCGGCTGTATCAGCCACTATGGCTATAGCGAGAAGTTCCTGCTCGCCTTCTGAAACTGCTTTAAAAATTGCTGTGCGTTCAGCGCAATTGGAGAGACCATACGATGCATTTTCAATATTACAGCCGGTATAAATCTTTCCGCTTTTCCCCTTGACGGCTGCCCCAACTTTGAATTTCGAATACGGAACATACGCATGCTCTCTGGCCTTAAGAGCAGCTGCAGCCAAATCTTCCACGGCATTCCCACCTATACTTATTTAAATAATTTATCCCAAAACAGCAAATAACCTATGAGCAAAGACGTAAAGGCAGTAACCAGTACAGCCCCGGCGGCGGCATCCTTGGCCGCCCTGGCCAGAGGATGAAACTCGGGCGAAACTTTATCGACAATAGCCTCAATAGCAGTATTCACAATTTCAGCGGCAATGACGCCGGCTATGCAAATCAAAACAACAGCCAATTCCACTTTGCTGAGCTCCAGTTGCCAAGCCAGACTAAGGGCAAGTACTGCAGCCAGCGCATGAATCTTCAGATTGAGTTCCTTACGAAAGCAATAAATAATGCCGGCGACAGCATATTGAAAAGCGCTGAATACCCGCATACTCTCGCCTACATTTCACGGGTAATGCCAAGAAGCGACAAGACATGTTCTTCCTCTCGCCGCATCTCAGTCCGTTCTGCCTCTTCTTCATGATCATAACCTAAGAGATGCAGCATTCCGTGAACAGTCAAGTAGGCCAGTTCCCGTTCCAGAGCGTGACCGTATTCTTCCGCCTGGCGTGAGGCAGTCTCAAGCGAGATTATAATATCACCCAGCAAAATTTCAATATCATCAGGAACTTCGGCAATATCAGGCTCATGCTCGCCCGCACAATGATCGTTCATGGCAAAGGACAATACGTCGGTAGGCCGGTCTTTTCCCCGGTACTGACGGTTAAGCTGGTGAACGTAGTCGTCATCGGCGAGCACTATGCTAACTTCGGCCTGGGGTTCGATTCCATAAACCTCAGACGCTTTGTTTAACACTTGGGTCAGCATTTGTTCCATGCCCTGCGTTATCTTCATCTTTTCCTGCAGGTTGTTTATTACAATTTCCATTCTTGGATTTTCTCCTCTCAAGCTCCTTTAGCGCTTCAGGGTATTCAATACGGGTGTGGAACATGCTTGACAGCAGCCTGATATATACATCACCAATTACCTTAAGATCTCTTAGGGTAAGGTTACAATCGTCAAGTTGACCGTCCTGAAGCCTTTCTCTGATAATTTTACGAACCGTTGCCTCAATTCGATTTACATTTGGTTTGCTGATAGATCTTACTGCAGCTTCACATGCATCTGCCAGCATTACCAGCGCAGCTTCTTTACTCTGCGGCGTCGGCCCTTCATAACGAAAGTCTGCTTCGATAATACATTCGCCATGTTCATGTTCGGTCGCACGCTTATAGAAATAAGAAACAAGCGTAGTACCATGATGTTGCTGGATGATATCGGTGATGACCTGCGGCAATTTATAATCCCGGCATAAATCAAGGCCGTCTTTAATATGGGATGTAACAATCAGTGTACTGAGTGAAGGGGCAATTTTGTCATGCGGATTCTCACAGCCGGCCTGATTTTCAATAAAGAAATAAGGCCTTTTAATTTTGCCGATGTCGTGGTAGTAGGCTCCAACCCGGACTAACACCGGATCTGCACCCACCGTAACAGCCGCTGTTTCCGCCAGATTGCCTACAAGCACACTATGGTGATAGGTGCCGGGCGCATCCAGCAGCAAGCGCTGCAATAACGGATGGTTGGGTTTGGCCAGATCCAAAAGCTTAATAGGCGTAGTAATATTAAAGGCATGCTCCAGGTAAGGTAAGATCCCGGTTGTAATCACGGCAGAAGCAATCCCGCTGATTACGCCGATGAGTCCCTGGAGAAGAATCTCACTGCCACCCACCTGTTCAATCAGACCGGTTGAGCCAATTACCAGAAAATTAATGCCGGCAATAGAAACACCTGCCCGGGTAAGACTATAGCCGTGTGCCATCTTGGTCACGCTAAAAACACCGGCCATCCCGCCCATAAGCGCTGTTGCAACTGCGCGGAGGTCGTGATCAACAATCACGCCAAAGAACATAGACAGGATCACACTGGTAATTAACCCGACACGGGTATCAATCAAAATAGCGGTTAACAGTGCTCCGGCCGCGACCGGAGCAGCGAAATCTGAATAATAATGGGCCACTTTAGCCAACAACAGTGAAACTAAAATGATTAAGCCCAGTAAAATCAGATGCATGTCATTGCTATATATCCGGCAGGCAAATTTATATAAATATCCTAGTGAAATGCCCATTATCATAAGCACAAAGATAGCCAGGCCAAAAACACGTACCTCACTTACATTACCCGCATATAATCCGAGTTCTTCCATTACGTGAATCTGTTCGCCTGTTACCACATCACCGCGCCTTACCAGAATCTGCCCTTTTTTTACAGTCTCACGGACTGGTTCCATATTGGCAAGCGCCGACTGTTTCCGCTTGTCTGTTTCCCGGACATTGAGGATAAAGTTGGGTCTAAGTAAAGTTTGAGCAATTCCTGCCACAACGGCTTCGGCATTTTTGCTTAAACCCAATTCCTCAGCTTCAAGGACCACCTGCTTTCGCGCAATATCAAAGTCATCATCCCGGATTCCGCGCTGCAAGTATTTACGCAATATAGATTTAGTATATTCTTCGGTTTTTGCCAGGCCGGTTTCGTCCAGACTGGCCAGGCCGTTAACGATAGTGCTTGATAAGCTTACCGGCAAATCTTTAGTTAATTTTTGCAATCTCAGTTCACTTGTTGCTAACGATTTATCAGCCTGAACCAGCTGCGCCACACGAAAAATGGCTTTGACATCTTCATCGGCTTTAGCAGTAACGGCAATGTCCAAGTCGTATACATTGGCAACACTGGCCATTACTTCCATTTCTAGTTTTTTGGTTCTGGCACTGTCAACATAGGACACCGTTCGCGGGGCAATGACATCCCTGTCGCTAACCTGCCCCACTTGCAACGATACTTTATCGGGTATAAAATCTGCTGACAAACACAACATGTACATTGCGTAGAATACAACGAATAATACAATACGACGAACTAATGGCCGAGCATAGATATGGCCCGGTTGGAGAAACAGTTCTCGCAGCCTGCTATTGACCGATATCATCTTTTTTCACTCCAGTATGGTATTGAACAGTTGTAGTGCTCAATACATTCTTACTTTTGTCCATATTGCGCATAAGCCTTGATGATTCGGCTAACTATCTCATGTCTAACTACATCACTTTCATCTAAATGCTGCAATGCAATGCCGGGAACTTCACTCAGTATTGTCTCGGCATGTTTCAGTCCTGATTTAACGCCTGATGGTAAATCAATCTGCGTTATATCACCTGTTATAACCATCTTGGAACCAAAACCCATCCTGGTCAGAAACATCTTCATTTGTTCAATTGTTGTATTTTGCGCCTCATCCAGTATAATAAATGAATCTTCCAGCGTTCGCCCCCGCATATAGGCTAAAGGCGCCACTTCGATAATATTTTTAGCCATATATTTTTGTACGGTTTCGGTACCCAAAATATCATTCATGGCATCATAGAGCGGCCGCAAATATGGATCAACTTTTTCCTGTAAATCGCCTGGTAAAAAACCAAGCTTTTCACCAGCTTCCACAGCCGGTCTGGTCAGAATAATTTTTTCCACTTGTTTGTTTTTTAAGGAAAATGCTGCCATAGCGACAGCAAGATAAGTTTTCCCGGTTCCGGCCGGTCCTATTCCAAAGGTTATATCGTTTCGGCGGATGGCTTCTAAATACTGGCTTTGCCCTAACGTTTTCGGTTTTATATGTCGCCCTCTTGCAGTTACTAGAACAGTATTGGCAAACATTTGATGAAGAAAATCTGCCTGACCTGCCAGGATCATGCGGATACTGTAGCGCACATCATGGCTCGTTATCGGATTTCCTTCACGGTATAAATAACTCAGTTCAACGAATAATCTTGTTATATTATCCACTTCAACTGTTTCGCCATCTATTACCAGTTCCAATCCCCTGGCCGTTATCCGGCTGAGGAATTGCTGGCTGATTAAGGCTAAAAACTCATCATTTCTTCCTAAAACCGCTATTGCTTCCTTAGTATCTGAAAAGCTAATCCGTTTCTCCAAATATACAAAGCCCCCTAATGCAATTAATTACTTACTGCGAAATATTTATAGTTTGCCCAATATCTTCAATTGTTTCCACATTTACTTTTACTCTGACAAGATTTTCTTCCGGGGTTTTCAGTACTTCATAATTTCTGGATAAGATCTGTGCAGTTTCAGGAATTATGTTCTGTACGACCTGCATAGCCCTGCCATACGCCTGATCACGGGCTTCAGTGGATGATCTTTCCGTCAGGTGTGTATTTGTTTCATGATATATAGTAATAGTTGATTCGACAGCAAATTCACTATTCCTCCATTCAGGCAGTTGTTTATGTATAATCTCAGTCTCAAATTCCTGAAACGGCTGACCGGAGGCGGAATTAAACGATAACTTATGTTCACCTGCCTGTAAAACTACTGCTACTTGCCGGTTACCTGTACGGTAAGCAGCAGCTTCTTCTAGTTCGGCTTCTGCGTAACTCTCATACCACACCCGCGCTGAAATAATTCCTTTGGCTCTGATTAATTCTTTGGGTACGTTTATAATCGGCGGCCGGCCTTCCTGCGCGGGCGCCACCGGTTCTTCGGCAAAACCTTTTATGAGCAGATCCCCTTTTTTTACGGTATCGCCTTTCTTAACTGCCGGTTGTCCGGCTAAAGTAATAATTTCAGTAATTACACCATCCTTAGCTGCAACAATATGGGCCGGAGTTTTGGTTTCCTGTTTGGGAATTGTTTTTTCAACTACTTCAATAACAGCCCGTGTTCCGGTAAAAGTTACGCCTACCCAGGCAATTTCAGGCAGGGTTAGCAGCATCTCCCTCTCGATCGCTTTGGTATTTAGGTTGTCTCTATTTGTTCCAGGTTTTAATCCTTGTTGATATGCAGCATATCTTATATATTGTTCCGGTAAATTTTTCAGGCCGGTGATTTCAATAAACCAGATATAGGAGGATAATACATTTAGTAGGATAACAAACACAACAGCGCCGGCCAACAGCATTTTTCGCTGTTTACTTTTTTTCATCACAAATGGAAAGCCCATGCGGGATATAACTTTTATTTTGGTCCGACTACATTTTACCAGCGGTCTTATTCGAAAAAAATCGTCTAGCCCAATCCATACAACCAGGTCTTGCTCTACCTTGGTCAAACCCCATAATAGAATTTGTTCAGCGATACACAGATTAATAAACCTCTCCGGCATGGACCCGCTGATACGAATTTTTACCGCACCGCGCAGGTAATTGGAGTTAAATATCATATTTAACCTCCTGCACAATGCCTTCAATCAATATTTGCTCGGCCTGGAGATTACCCAGCATTAATTCCTCGCCGCAAACAAATAATTCCCCCTGACTGAGTTTAATACGGACAAGTGAAGGGGTATACTCAATGATCCCTTTATGATTTTCAACCAACAGTTGCTTATTGCCAAGCATAGTGATTCTGGGTAAATCCAGCACCAAATCCTGCGGTATTTCTAGAAATCCGGCAAGCGATTGTAGATTTCTTTTACGGCGCAGCATGACAAATCCCCCCTCATATACAAATGTATGCCTATGCTTAGGCTAATTAGTACATAATGAGAGGGGATTTAAGGATTTTCTCTCAATAAAAAGTATAACTTTCACCTGGATAGGAGGCAACATCGGCTTGCACTTCGCTAAAGATCCGGCGCAAGCCGTGTCTTCTTTATATCGCAGCTGGTTGGGCAAAAGCAGTCCCGTTAGCCGGTGAATTTATTTCGCCATAATTACGTCTTAAATACTCATCGAATCTATGCACTTTTACCGGAGCGGCAAACCGCATATAGTTTGTGGCCACGATCATCTCGCCGCAGTCAAGATTTTTGATTTCATTACGCTGCTGCAAAATGTCCTTGCGGCACATTGCTTCGAGCTTGCCACGGTCAGCTTTAGATGCCAAGCCTAATATAAACAGCGTATTAAGCTGAGACAGCACTTTATCAGCTAACAGACGGGGTTGCTGATCAACGACGCATAGTCCGATATTAAATTTGCGGGCTTCGCTAACCAGACGGGCAAATACATTCTGCGAGCTTTGTTCCTTTTTGCCAAGGAAACGATGTGCTTCTTCCAATACAATTAGAACCGGTTTGGCTGCGGCGCGTTCGACTTCGGTTTTACTGGCATAATGCAGCAAAAGTTTCTTCGATAATAGGGTCGAGAGCGCCTGTTCACCAACCGGAGAGATATTTTTCAATTCGACAAGTACAACCTTACCCTGCTCAAGGTCGCTCATCATCTGTTCGACAGCTGAGCAAGCTAAATTCAGGCTATCCGGTTCGGCGCAGATATTTAGTTCTTGTTCCAGATTCCAGCAGATACTTTTGATTTTGCTAATGGTGCGCGACTGAAATTTTTGACCGGTGCAGCCAGCTATTTCATCAATTATATCACTGGCGTCATATTTGAGAACATAGTCCATCCATTGTTCCTGCCAGACCGAGGACAATTTATATATAGCATCCAGCTGCGGTTCGCTAAAGGTCGCACAGGCCGTGATGTCCTCAGGGTCTACCTCATTGTAGTTAAGAGCCAGCTTGCGTACATTGTCCCGCTCTTTTTCCGGCTTGGTATTATAGACAACCAGCCGTTCATTTACATGCGGATGCAATGCCAGGTCGCGATAGTACTCATTATGCACATCAAATATGAGCAGGCCGTAATTTTCACTATCAATAATTGAACTTGACAATACCTTTACCAGATTGCTTTTTCCTGAACCGGTTGTACCAAAAATGCCGATATGCTCGGTAATAGCCTTTGAACCGTATAGCCCGACAGGCAATTTTAATACTTCCCGGCCGCTTTTCAGATAGCCGATTTCCAAATCACCTTTCATTTCGTCAAGCAATGCCGTATCGTCAGGCGCCAACCCACGAACTTCACAAAAAAAGTCGGGACAAGTCTTGGGATTGAATAACTGGCCCTGCCCATCTGCATAGCAGAGCTGTTCGGCAATTCCAATTTTCACAGTATGATTTCCTCCCAGATAAAAATCCAGTTCTTCCTGATTTGCCACTTGTCCGTTTTCATCCAGTTTACTCATTAAATAACTGACCCCGTTCATACCGGACCAGCGCGATTTGATTTTAAAATCGTAAGCTCGAATATAAAATCTGTCATTATTTTTTCCTTCAACAACCAGTATATCGCCGAAATCAACATCTTGGTTAGGAGCAACGACAAATTCCATATAAGTGCCTTTTGCGTAAGTAAGACGGCCTTTATACTCTGACATATGTTTGCCCCCTTGATTAATTAATTTGATCGCGATTTTAGTGTGTGCCAAAATTAAAAAATAAAACAGGTGATTTTTACATGTAATTTTACATGCTTAAAACCGCCTGTAAATGCTTGCTTACTTACCCTTGTTATAGCTATATTTCAAACTATCTTTCCTTATAATACAAAAACTGTTGAATCAGGTTGTAATTGGTAATCAAGCCTTACTAACTATTGTTATTTATTATTTGTATTATGATTGATTCATTGCATCATAACATTTAATCCCCCATAATATGTGATTTTCCATTTTTTCAAGCGCTGAAATCGTATCCTTTTCTTGAATACTACGGAAAATATTTATATGTTCCGTATTGCTTTCTTTTATGCTTCTATGACGCCAGCCCTTGCTTGTTAGGTCCCTCCATAACTCATGAATCAAATTTTGCAGCATAATTAAAATTCGGTTTCCGGCCATATCAGCTAAAAGTTGTTCAAACGCAAAGTGGTTATCATATTTTATTGATTTTTCTCCATCTGCTGAATTTTCATCAACTGATAGTAAATATGTTTCAATCTTAGCCAACATGACAGGAGTTGCTCTCTTTATAGCTAATTTAACGATTTCCAGTTCTATGGCTACTCTTGATTCAAGAATTTCTTCAACAAGTATTCGTTTATTGTAAATCTGCTCTTGTATAGGAAATAAAAGAGAGGCTATATTAATCTCCTTTATATAGCAGCCTGAGCCTTGCCGAATTTCTAATATTCCCAAGGCTTTCAACCCGCTTAAAGCTTCTCGAACCGAGCTTCTGCCGACACCAAAGTGTTCTGCTAACTCCCTTTCAGTTGGCAGCTTATCCCCACTTCTATAACCTTTATGTAAAATAAAACTATACAAAGTTTTGGAAAAAGGATGCTTTTCTGCACTTGATATTTGTTCCATTATATTCAATCTCCTATTACAAGCATTTTTAAATCCTTGCTTTAAATACAAATCCTATCGCGAAAGATATCATCAAATTAACATCCTGTCAATAATTAATTTAGATTCAGCGTTTTCCACCAAAGGAAACATGTTCCTTAATACTATACCCAGATTCAAAAGAAAAAACCAATGATTTTTCAACCATTGGTTTCTTAAAAAATATCTTTTATCCGCCTTAGAACAATATTACACCGATTATCCCTGAGAAAATGATACAGAAAACAGGTGAGACCTTAGTTCCAGACAAAACTGCCAATGACACCAGAAATATTACAAGACTTTTCAGTTCAAAGTAGTGAACCCCATTTAAAACAATATTATAACCACTAGCTAACATTTTGTCCGCATCCGCTAAAATAATATAATTCTTTAAGGCTAAACTCACTGCTGCATACATAATTAATGCGGTAACAACAGGACGCAAACCATAAAAAGAAGACGTCACTATCGGATGCTTATAAATCTTAAAGAAAAACATGGCGACTAAGAATAATAAAATGGTTACCGGAATGGTTATTCCTGCCAAGGCAGCCATAGCCCCATTAATTCCTGCGACTTTATAGCCAAGCCCAACAGCGAGATTAACCCCTATTGGCCCGGGGGACATGGTTGCTATTGCAACCGTATCAGTTAATTCAGCTGCTGTTGCCCAATGATTCGCCTCCATATCCGCCATGGCGATAGGTACCATTACAAAACCCCCGCCAAAAGAAAAGAGGCTCAACTTTGCAAATACCAAAAAGAGGCCTACTAATATACTCATATCTTTACCCCTAGCTAAATTTCTTTTCGGCTTACAAAGGTTTTAAGATATTCTCCGCCGATTCCCGCAAATGCACCCAATAGAATAAAGAATATAGGATTTACCTGGGTAAACATCATTCCGTAAAACGCTGTTATAAAAATCATAAAGCAATAGAAATCTTTTATTGCTGTCCTGCCAATTTTATAAGCTGAAAAAGCTATTAGAGCAATAATAGCCGGTCTCAGACCGTTAAAAGCTGCTTTTACTTCTGGATAAGAACCTACTTCGGCAAATAGTATTGATAAAATTAGAACTATACCAACAGAGGGACTTAAGTTTCCCGCAATTGCGGCTATGGCTCCCGTAAAGCCGGCAATATTATAACCGACGAGCGCCGAGGCGTTCAGGCCGATAGCGCCGGGTAATGATCCTGCTACCGCAAAAACATCAACGACTTTTTCAGGATCAATCCAGTGTTTTACATCAACCATCTCCTGTTCAATCAACGAAACCATCGCATACCCGCCCCCGAAACTAATGGCGCCCAGCTTAAAAAAGGCAATATAGATCTCCAGTATTTTCCTTGCGTCTATTTTATCTTGTCGTTTTTTATTCTCCATGATATTTCCTCCAAGTACTACGCGCATCATCATATAAGAAACTAACGGCGAGGTTAAGCCTGTTCATAAACTGATTTTTCGTCCGCCGGAGTATCTTCTGGCCAATTCGTAGATTCTGGGACCTGCATATTCAAAAAACTCCCTGTAGGCTTCACAATGGTAGTTAAGCGCCGGCAAATTTTTCGCCAAAGGCTCACGCTCTCTTCTGCAGCCACCCCGGCAAAAATTCTCCCAACGGCATAGCTTGCAGTTATGCTCAATGTATTGCGAACCCTCAATAAATTCTTTAACAATATTACTTGTTGCCAGTTCCGCAAAAGATAAATTCTTAATATTGCCGATATGCCACTTATCAATTACATAAAAATCACAGGGATAAATGCCACCGTCAGCTTCCACAACAAACTGAAAAGAACATTTTCCTGACATTCCACAGGCTTCCGGCTGTAATCCCATCGCCAAGCCGACAATATTGTCAAAGTAACGGATACTGACTTTATTTCCCTTGGAAAGATCTGTATACCATTCATCAAATAATCTTTTTAAAAAAATGGCATATTTTTCCGGCGTTAGCGAGTAATTATAGCCGCCATGGGGTTCACCTAACGGATCTAAACAGGGTATAAACTGCAAATAGAAAAAATTATTTTTCTTGTAAAAGTTGTAAATCTTGCTTACATGCCTCGCTGTGTTTGCCGTAACTACACACAAAATATTATATTCAACCCTATAATTATTAAGTAGTTGCACCGTCCTCATAACCCGTGAAAAAGACCCCTTATGATTAGCGCCAATCCTATTATAATCATGTATATCTTGAGGACCATCCAATGAAAGACCTACCAGAAAATTGTGTTCGGCAAGAAATCTAGCCCAGGCAGCATCAATAAGCATGCCGTTAGTTTGCAAAACATTGTATATTTGCAAGTTTTTCACATTGTACTTTTTCTGAAATTCAATAAGTTTTTCGTAAAACTCCAGGCCTATTAGCGTGGGTTCACCACCCTGGAAAGCAAAAGTACAGGAATACTCGGCACATGCAAATACTTTTTCAACTAGTAGTTCCAGTGTTCTATTATCCATCATCCCATAAGAATGTGTCTCCCTATTTTCGGCGATGGAATGATAGAAGCAATAATTGCACCGTAAATTACAATTACTTGATGCCGGTTTTATTAAAACATTAATTTGCGGCATTATACATACCTGTCTTTTCTTTAATATTAATATCTAACTGGTTTCAATTCCTCAAAACCCCACATTTTTAAGAGCGTTTAAAATAATTCGCTACAACCCTGGAAAATAAGCTTTTCCAGGGTTGTAGGATAAATTCATAAAATAGTTATTGAACTATGATATAGGGCTTCTCTTTAATTGACTTTCTTGAGTTCAAAGCGTTTAATCTCTCCAACAACAACCAAATAACAAATGATAGCCACAAGCGCATTGGCTCCTACGTAAGCAAGTGCTCCATTAAAAGAACCTGTTCCGTGGACAATATATCCGATCACAATAGGAGTAATAATACCTGCCAAATTTCCAAAAGAATTAAACATAGCACCACTCAGACCGAGGATTTCTTTTGGTGCAGTATCAGAAATAACACACCAGCCGATAGCCCCGAATCCTTTGCCGAAGAATGCCAGTGACATCAGGAAAATAACAAGACCTTCCGAACTAACATAATTACAGCCAACCATTACCATTGACAATAGCATTCCGGATACAATCGGAACCTTTCTTGCAACCGTTAAAGAATAACCTTTTTTCAGCAAGTAATCGGAGAATATGCCACTTAAGATTTGTGCAGTAAACCCGCAAACTGCCGGCAAAGAAGCGACAAAACCGGCTTTCAGGATTGACATACCGCGGGCTTGTACCAAATAAACCGGAAACCATGTTAAAAAGAAGTATGTCAACACATTAATACAGTATTGACCGATAAAAATTCCCATTAACATGCGGCTTTGGAGAAGCTGCTTGATATAAGGCCATTTGGGTTCATTATTCACTTCAGTTTTTGAATCCAAATTAACCATGCCGCCGCCTTGCTCAATATATTCCAGCTCGGCAGAATTAATCTTCGGATGTTCCTTCGGGCCATAAATAGTTTTTAACCAAACAAAGGTCAAAATTATACCGATAGCCCCCATCATTATGAAGTTTTCTTTCCAGCCGAAGGATTGCGTCATCCATGCCATAATCGGAGAGAATATCACAGTTGCTCCGTACTGCGCTGAAGCAAAGATAGACGCTGCCGTTCCCCGTTCTTTAGCAGGAAACCAGGATGCCGTAATTCTGCTGTTCGCCGGATACGCAGGGGCCTCAGCAAAACCGATAATAAACCTTAACGCAAAAAGGGTAATGACTACCGCACCACCAGTCAAAAAACCAACGAACCCCTGGAATAAAGTAAATAGCGACCACAAGAAAATACTATAGGCATAAACCTTTTTAGAGCCAAAACGATCAAGGAGCCACCCGCCAGGAATTTGGGCAAGAACATAAGCCCATGAGAAGGCCGAGAATATATATCCTAGTGAAACTGCATTAAGTCCAAGATCTTTTTGCATAGACGTAGCACCAATTGACATTGCAGCCCGGTCCGCATAATTTAATGAAGATACTAAAAACAACATAAATACAATAAACCATCGAACATTGGTTTTTTTTATACTAACCATAATCAAACCTCCCACATATTACACTAGTATATACTTGGCTCCGCTTTTGCTTTTATTGCCTGCAAGTGCCTATTCCAACAACAGTTAATCCCAAGATTTTAGCGAATCCCACGCTGTAACATTAAATCTCTGTTATTTAAAATACCGCAGTTTTCCTGAATCGGTTTATATTCAAAGGTTTTTGCCGGCCGGCCTACAAGTTCGCCGTCTTTCATCCATTCAAGATCACTGCCATATAAATTCGTTTTTAAAATCGTAGTTAATTCTTGTTTCACGGCTGTATATGAAGGGTTCTTGGATAGATCCGCCATTTCGTCCGGATCATTCGCCAAATCAAAGAGTTGAATCTGGTTTCCAATTGGGTAGTAAATTAATTTATATTGTTCTTTACGAATCATTCTGGTGGCTCTATCATCTTCCCATAGTTCACCATATACATAATCACGCTTGTTGTTTTTATCCAAAAGGGACATTCCTTCCACTGTCTCAGGTATAGGGAGGTTACACATGTCAAGCAAAGTAGGCATCATATCTTTTAGCTCTACCAGCCTGTCATCAGTTGCGTTAAATGCCAAGTCTTTGCAATCCAAGGTAGGAACGATAATGAATGGTACTTTAGTTGAATCCTCGTAAAAGTTGTTTTTGCCCCATAAATTATGATTACCGAGCATTTCCCCATGGTCGGAAGTAATGGCGATGATCGTATTGTCAAGTACCTTTTCATCTCTTAAGGTGCCTATTATAGATCTTATGGCATAATCAACCTGAGTGCAGGAGGCGTAAAATCCTTTTCGGGCTTCTCTTAGGTATTTTTCAGTTTTTATATTGTAAAGGCTGCTATAATATTGGGCAGCATATGGGTAATACTCCGGGTCTCTGGCCCACTCACCAACATGCGGCATATCAATCTCCACGTCATTATACATATCCAAAAATACTTGAGGAGGAACAATAGGCGGATGGGGTGCTGTAAAACCGCAGTACCAAAAAGCCGGTTTAGTTGGGTCTCTGCGAATGATTTGTTCACACATTTGTCTTGATGTCCAACTCGTTTGGTGCAAATGCTCTGGCAGGTGCCACGGTCTGGTAATGTAATTGTTATTTGACATACCATGAGCAAAATCCAAACCAGTATACCCTTCCCTATTAATAAATCGAGTATAATCATCTTCTCTCATCTCATTGGGAAAGTTTACCTTCCTGCCTTCTTCATTTAGGATGACATCATCGAAGCCTATGCGGTCTCTTTGTGGGTAGACATGCAGTTTGCCAACTCCGCAAGTCTGATATCCGTTATCGTTAAATGTTTTGGCAATAGTTGGCAGTGCATCCGGCATTTCCAAGTATTCATTGAATTTCCGGTCGCCGTGTGTTCTTGAACAGGTTCCAGTCATTAGCTCCCGCCGAGCAGGTATACATACAGGAGTTGGGCTGTACGCATTTTCAAATATCACACCTACTTTGGCTAACTCATCCAGGGTAGGTGAAAGAAAATTCTCTTTGCCGATACATCCTAATAAATTTCCCGGCCATTGATCCACGGTAATCAGTAAAACATTCTTCTTTCCGTGAGTGCGGTCGTACTTTTGGCTCTTTTTCAATTTTGTTCCTCCTTAATTACAATTATCGAATATTACGATTTTAAGAAATTATTAAAACAATCATAGCTATACGATCGTCCATTCCCTTATCCTCAATTCACCGAAATTGGTATGATAAATTTCATTATTTGTATGATGAATTATATTATAAATCTCCCTCCGGATGGAATAGTGGCTATTTAATTAAATTACAGGTTTGGGACCACCCATTTGGAAGACGAGAATTAATCTACTATTTCATATACCCGCCTTTCATTGGCGAAACTGCATGTTCAGAAAATATTTTTAAAACGCCGGATTTATATTTCGGTTCCCTGGGTTTCCACCGTGTTTTACGCTCTGCCAAAATGCGTTCTACCTCCTGCTCATTTTGGCACTCGCCATTAATACCGACAATTCTAAGTGTTCGATTCGGAATATCTATCTCAATTAAGTCGTCTTCTTCAACCAAAGCAATAGGTCCGCCGTCCGCCGCTTCCGGGGAGACATGTCCGATAGCCGGACCTTTGGATGCGCCGGAATACCGCCCGTCTGTAATCAAAGCGATGGATGCAGCCAGCAGCGGGTCCGAAGATATCGCTTCCGTAGTGTAGAACATTTCCGGCATGCCGCTTCCTTTAGGACCTTCATAACGAATAAAGACAGCATCTCCCGGTTGGATTTTATGCTTAAGGACCGCCTCAAAGGCATCTTCTTCGCAATCATAGGGTTTGGCTTTTAAAACAGCTTTAAACATCTCTTGGGGTACCGCACTGTGCTTAACCACAGCACCCTCCGGCGCGAGATTTCCCTTAAGAATAGCTATTGTTCCATTCTTGCCGATCGGATTATCAAAAGAATGAATCACATCAGTATGCTTTAGTCCGACCTTCCTTAAATACGTATCACACTTCTCATAATAGCCGTTATTTTTCAGTTCCTCAAGGTTTTCTCCTAGTGTTTTGCCGGTAACCGTCATCACGTCAAGATGGAGCCTACTCTTGATTTCTTCCATAATACGCGGTACACCGCCTGCATAGTAGAAATATTCTGCCGGCCATTTTCCCGCCGGACGGATATCGAGTAAATAGTGAGCCATGCGGTGCATCCGGTCAAACATTCCTGCATCCACTTCAAGGCCAAATTCGTGTGCCACTGCAGGAATATGCAATAATGAATTACTGGAACCGGAAATAGCTGCATGTACCATAATGGCGTTTTCGAAGGATTTAAGAGTAATAATATCCCGGGGTTTTATGCCGCGCTCGGCCAATTCAACCGCCTGACGTCCTGCTCGTTTTGCTACCTCATTCAAATCTTTGGACGTAGCCGGCATCAGTGCACTGCCCGGTAACATAAGGCCAAGGGCTTCTCCCATAACCTGCATAGTGGATGCCGTTCCCATGAAAGAGCAAGCACCGCAGGACGGACATGCATGTTGCTTATAATAGTCCAGTTCCTCCTCGCTAATTTCTCCTCGCAGACACATAGCGCTATACATACCAATCTGTTCCAGAGTTAGTAAATCTGGTCCGGCTTCCATTACGCCACCGGTTACAAGGATTGAGGGAATATTAACACGGCCGATTCCCATCAAATGCGCTGGCACAGCCTTATCACAACTGGATATAAACACCGCAGCATCAAAAGGAGTAGCATTTGCATGTATTTCAATCATATTGCAAATGGTATCCCGCGAGGTTAAAGAATAGTTGATCCCGTCGTGTCCTTGAGACATTCCATCACATATGTCGGTAACAAAATAGCGTGCTGCTTTCCCCCCTGCCTCACAGACAGCGTCTGCTGCCTCATTAACAAACTGCAGGAGGTGTGCACTACCCGGATGGCTGTCTCCAAAAGTGCTCTCAATCATAATCTGTGGTTTTGACAGATCTTCCGGCTTCCATCCCATGCCAATTCGCAATGGATCCATTTCAGGTGCAATTTTACGAATATGCTGACTAATCATAATATGTATCGGTCCTTCCCAAAGTGGTATTACCTCTTTTCAGAGTCAGTATACTATTTATATGAGTTTTAGTCAATATATTGCCGAAATTTAGTAAATTATAGAGTTAACCAGTCTGATGACTATATTTTATCGTCATTATAGGTATTACCTCTTTAAATCAAATATTTACTATAAAGTTGTTTCTAAACAAAAATAACCATCCAATACCGCAAACGGTTAGGATGGCTACTTATAAATATCAGAATTCTAGTCGGAAGTTCTCAATCCCTCGCGCAGACGGTCACGGTTATAGATTAAGTGTAAATACATGGCATCCGATGCCGCACTTACATCCCTAAGCTTAATGGCATTAAGTATAGCACGATGTGTTTTCATTGTTTCTTCACGCAAGGTACTGCCTGTTTCTGTCACAAACAGATTAATTGCACTATGCAGGATTGGCATGAGATTCGGCATTATTAGGTTGCGGCTGCACTCCGCAATTCTAATATGATATTCCACATCTTTTTGAATATGGGATTGACCCGACAAAATACATTTATCTACCTCATTGCATAAACATTCCAATTCCTCAATATCTTTATCTATTGCGTATTGTGCGGCCAATGCCGCAACATGCGGTTCTACCCAGATACGAAACTCAAGCAGATCTTGGATTAATTTTTTTTTATCTTTTATGAAGGTAAGTCCTAAAGGGTCATCTGGAACTCCATTCTTTTTCGAAATAAAAGTACCTGCTCCATGCCGCACCTCTAAGACATTGCGAGATGCTAAGATCTTTATTGCTTCCCGCACTGTACCGCGCCCAACCCCGAGCCAACTACCCAATTCCCGTTCGTTGGGTAGCTTATTCCCTTCTTTTAATTCTCTATCAAAAATATACTTCATCAGGCGCTCTGCTGTCTGTTCAGTGAGCGTACAATTGTTTTTAGTGTTATTCGTCATATGATACCTCTCCTTGAAGGTAGTTAAAACTTAACTTGAAACTATTGTAACGCATATTAAAAAAACACACAATTTGTTTACAGGGAATTAGATCGATAAAATATGACGGAAGTACTATTATGAACTTTCTTTCGCTCTCTTAATGATCAGACTTAAGCCCCGCGCCGCACATAGGAATCAAGCAGTCCTCTATTTTTCCGTGCATTTCACAGAATTTTAAGTAGGCAGCGTAATTGGCTGCGGTTGTGTGTTCGCAATAGACTCCTTTGGCCGCAAGGGTCATCCTTGCTTCCAGTATGCGGTCCTCCGGCGCAGTAATGACTTTGATATCATATTTGTAGATATATTGCAGAATTTCTTCACTTCGCATCGGTACACCGATGGAGATTCCCTCGGCGATTGTCGGTTGAGGCGTCGTATTCATTGCAGCCCTTTTGGCTTTGACAAGTACAGCTTTGACGAACGGATCGCAATGCTCGCTTTGCACGGCAATAAGCTGCGGCATTTTTTCAATTACGCCGCTTTCCAGTAATTCTTCCAAAGCCTTAACAATGCCGATTACCAAAGTACCGTTGCCCAAAGGTATCACGATATGGGCCGGAATTCTATGCAATTGTTCATAGGTCTCATAGATATAAGTTTTGGTTCCTTGATAGAAGAATGGATTATAGACGTGATTTGCGTAATACTTTCCGTCATTAGCCACTTTGTCTCTGCAGACATCTGCGCAATGGTCCCGCGATCCAGGCACAATATTGACATGCGCCTTGTGCGCTTTGATCATATTGACCTTCTTGGGTGATGTACCTTCCGGTACAAATATCTCACAATCAATACCGGCTTTGGCGCAATAAGCCGCCACACTGTTTCCGGCATTACCGCTGCTATCTTGGACGACGGAATCCACTCCAATCGCTTTACAATGCGTTATCAATACGGCTGCCCCTCTGTCTTTAAAAGATAAAGTCGGCATAAAATAATCCATTTTAAGTAGCACATCTTTATTAAATTGAACGATTGGCGTCATGCCTTCCCCCAGGCTGATCTCGCGCCATTGTTCGCCTTTCAGGGGCATGAAGGCACGATAGCGGAAGATGCTCCACGTATCCCGGTCAACTAAGGCTAAATCAAACGCCGGTGGCTTGTAATCCAGCTTCCAAAGTCCTCCGCAGTCACACTTCGCATTTCGAGTAGCCACATCCTCAGTGGTTCCACATATCGAACAAACATATTTCACTGTTCACTAACCTCCGCAATCGATTTAAACTTTATCTAAATTTTATATATTTTTTTATATAAAATTTAGCATTAATTAAAGATACAGTCAATTGTATTGCCAAAGAGTTTAAATGAGGTATTGATTTTGTAAAACTAATTTTTTCAAAAGTTATGCAACAAACAAAACAAGGCAATATTGGCACAGGGATGCTACACACTTCTCGCAGTCACGGCCGGCATATAATAAAGAAAACATGGCTTGCGCCGGGCTTTTGGCGAAAGCGGAAGCCGATGTTGCCCTTATCCAGGCGAAAGTTATACTTTCTATCAGGATAAAAAAACTCAGGAGTGCTGAAAAAGCCGCATATTCCTGAGTTTTTTTATTCATATTTTAAGCTGTGACGATTTTCATAAATTTATTTAAAGTTTGTGATACTAACCTTTTATTATGCACGTCTCCTTGCTTACTGTATCTTTTTCTGATTGTCGTAAATTGCTGTGCCGATAGCCATAGCCGAAATAAATAACTAAACCGACGGCCATCCATATTGAATACCGAATCCAGGTTTGGGTAGGCAGGCTATACATGAGATAGGCGCAACAGAGGATAGCTGCCGGCGCTACAAAATTGACGGCCGGACAGCGGAAAGGGCGATGGACATCAGGCGCGGTTTTACGCAGAATAAGCACACCAATCGCGGTTGTTAAAAAAGCAAGAAGAGTGCCGATATTAACCAGTTCAGCAATAATATCAACAGGAGTTAAGCCGGCTATAACAGCAACAATAATGCCGGACACGATAGTTACAATATGAGGGGTTCCATATTTAGGATGGATTTTACAGATGCTTGCGGGAATCAGGCCATCACGCGACATGGCAAAAAAAACTCGGGTTTGGCCGTACATAACAGCCATTAATACAGTAGTAAGACCGGCAACGGCTCCGGTGCCAACAACAGCTGCCCCTATGTTATACCCTATCTGGCGCAAAGCAAATGCTACAGGTTCAGCATTGTTCAGGTTTTGGTATGGGATTACCCCAGTAAGCACTGCTGCAACCAACATATACAAAATGGCGCATACGACAAGAGAACCGATAATGCCGATAGGCAAATCACGATTGGGGCGTTTGCACTCTTCGGCCGCTGTTGCAACACAGTCAAAGCCAATATAAGCCAGGAAAATGGTTGCCGCGCCAGTCATCACTCCGGAAAAACCAAAGGGTAAAAAAGGAGACCAATTGGCGGGATTAACATTGGGACCTGCCAGAAATAAAAAGATAAACACGGCCATTAGTTTAACACCTACAAGGATCCTGTTGATAGTGGCGCTTTCTTTTGTTCCTCGTACTAAGAGTATACTTATGAACAACAAAATCAGCATGGCCGGTACGTCAATCACGCCACCATCAGCAGCAACAGCGGTAAAGGCTTTGGGAATCTCAAAGCCTGCTGACTTAAAGAGTCCGGTCGTATAGGCTGACCAGCCGGCAGCTACCAGACTGGCGGCCAGAGAATATTCCAGAACAAGGCTCCAGCCCACAAGCCAGGCAAAAATTTCCCCCATTGTTGTATAAGAATAACTATAAGAGCTTCCGGCAACAGGCACGGCAGCGGCCATTTCGGAATAGCATAGCGCACAAAAAGCGCAGGCAATAGCAGACAAAAGCAAGGATATAATAATACCGGGACCGGCGTATTTTGCGGCAACGACGCCTGTAAAGACAAAAATACCTGTACCGATAATGCAGCCAACACCCAAAAATACCATATCCAAGGCTCCAAGGTTTTTTCTCAGGCTTTGCTGCTGGCTATTCCCCGCCAAAGGGTAAAGGGGTTTTGTGCGAAATAAATTCATGTAATTCCCTTCTTTTCCAGTAAAATTAATTGCGGCATATTTTAGAACTACTTCTAAGACGTATATCAAGAATCGCCCTTATTACCGTTTAACAATATAACACATTTACAGAGTGAAATCAAAGAAAAAGTATATATATGGAGGAAATTTATATAAAAGTACTCCTGTGAAAAACATTCTAAAACCTCTCAACTCTCCGTAAAATTTCTATACTTCACAAGGAAGCCGGGAATAAAGCAGAAAAATGACCCATACCTTTGCGACCTGGATAATACTGATTTTGAATCAGATCTTTCGCAGGTTCTCTCAAAACTGCCAGTATTTGCTTGTCTTTTACAGCTCTAACTCTTTGTAAAACCCAATCCAAGCTTTTTGAAATAAAGAGTAAGAAAAAGAAAAAGCTTATAGACCTAGATGATTCAATGGTCTATAAGCTATAACACTCGCGTTTCGAATAAAAAACGGGTAGTGTCCCTGTTTTATTCAAAATTAATTTAAGTATTTTATTTAGACTTTGCGCGTTGCATCCATATAGGCCGGTAGGCACGAGGCGGCTGGATGATTTCCGCAAATACAAAGCCGTTTTGCACCAGTTGCGGAGAAAGCCGGCCTTGCCAGGGAGAAACCGTCTCGGTCGTATGCGGCACAACTACCGGCGCCGGCATAGCCACAACTGTTTTTTTCGGTAAAGCCCATGTCTCGCCTGTGTCCGCATGATAATCCAGGCCCGGCTGCAGCGCAGGCTTGTAACCCGGTTCGGCCGTTTTTGGCTTTAGGACGACCGGCGGCGGTACTTTGTCAGGGATTTCCGGATATTCATATTCCTTTGGCTGCTTTCGCTTTTTTAGCAGTTCGGGCACAAGATAGAGTAATAACATTAATAAGAGTGGTAAGAGGGAATCCATAGCTTCACCTGCCTATTTTTTAGGTTCATCCGACTTGTTAACTGTATCTACCGGTCCGGCTTTGGCAATAGTTTCTCGCATTTGAGTATCTGCCAATACATTGTTCATATTGTAATAATCCATAACACCAATGCGTCCTTCTTTCAAAGCCACGGCAAGCGCTTTTGGCACATCCGCCTGGGATTCGACAACCTTGGCCTGCATTTCCTGCGTGTAAGCGCGCATTTCCTGTTCGCGGGCTACTGCCATCGCCCGGCGTTCCTCCGCTTTAGCCTGCGCTATGCGTTTTTCTGCTTCAGCCTGATCTGTCATTAATTCGGCGCCAATATTGCGGCCGACATCGACATCGGCAATATCAATGGAGAGAATTTCAAAAGCCGTGCCGGAATCCAGACCTTTAGTCAATACCGTCCGGGAAATGTGGTCAGGATTTGCCAGTACTTCTTTGTGATCATCTGTCGAGCCTACCGTTGTAACAACACCTTCGCCAACTCTGGCCAGAATGGTGGCTTCGCCGGCGCCGCCCACCAACCGGTCAATATTGGCTCTTACCGTAACGCGGGCTTTTACCTTAAGCTCAATACCATTTTTTGCCACCGCCGATACGAACGGTGTTTCAATAACTTTAGGATTAACACTCATTTGCACAGCCTCGAGAACATTTCGCCCGGCCAGATCAATAGCCGCAGAGCGTTCAAACGGCAAAGGTATTTCCGCCCGGTGTGCGGCAATTAAAGCATCGATAACCCGGTCTACATTACCTCCGGCCAGGAAATGAGCCTCAAGCTGATTAACATTGACATCAAGACCGGCTTTATTAGCTTTAATTAAAGGCATTACAATTTGACTGGGAGGAACCCGTCGCAGCCGCATACCGACAAGTGTAAATATACCGACATTTACGCCGGCTGCTAACGCCGAAATCCAGAGACCTAGCGGGACGAAGTGAAGAAAGACGCTGATCCCCACTATTACCAAGAGAATAAGAATACCACTACCAATCAAAGCTGACATATATAACCTCCTATATCATTATTATGTAGTATCAAAAAAAGATTTACAGACAGGGTGTTAAGTAAAGTTACGGTGCCAGCGGCGAAGCGTTGCTAACAGCCTGCTTGAAAGAACGTCTATGGGGGATTTCATACAGATTCCACCGGACGAACAACAATACGGTTACCGGTTATATTCACCACCTTAACTAATGTTTGGGGCTCGACAAATTGCCCTTCAGACACGACATCCAGTTGAACACCATCAATAATCACGGTGCCGGCAGGTCGCAGCCCGGTAGGCGTTATTCCTGTCTTACCAAGATAAATACTATAATCCTGACTGCTGCTAAAACCTGCATTTTTTGTCTCTGCATCCTTTAAAATCAGGCGCGACCACAACTTACTTGACGGCAGACTTTTAGCCAGCAACAAAAACAAGACTATAGCAATAAGGAGACTAATGCCTAAAAGGTTGACGGCATCCGCGTTTGCGCCCAGCGACAAAAACAAGCTGGCAAAAACAGCAATAATGCCGCTAATACCAAAAATGCCAACTCCGGGCGTATAGAGTTCAACCAGGATAAGTACAATGCCGCCGATAAACAGGACAATCTCCAGCCAGCCGGCAATACCTGTAAGCCACTGACTGCCAAAAAACAACATTGCCGCTACTAAACCAATCATGGCGGCTACTCCCATCCCGGCCGTTTTTATCTCAGTCAATACTGCCAGAAATATGATGGACATTAAAAATGACTTAACGGTAGGATCAGACAGCCAGCCGGCCAGTTTTTCCTGCCAGCCCGGAGTATGTTCTACTATTGGGTTACCGGCAAAACCGAA
This sequence comes from Sporomusa aerivorans, assembly GCF_041428895.1. NCBI lineage: Bacteria > Bacillati > Bacillota > Negativicutes > Selenomonadales > Sporomusaceae > Sporomusa > Sporomusa aerivorans. Next base: position 3,268,804 of record NZ_CP156926.1, on the reverse strand, counting down.
ATGCGCTAACACGGCTTCTCTGTCAGCAGCTACAATATCGGCGTAGGCTACCTTGGTTGCCTGATAATCGGTAAGCGCCAATATTTGTCCTGGTTCAGCATAGCCCGGAAAGCCAAGAGATTTGTCAACCATAGCCTCGGCAACTTGCGGATTGCGGCCGGTTCTGTTAGCAGTGGCGGCAAATTCAGCTTTTAACGCCGCTACTGTTTTCTCAGTAGTCGGGATAGGCTCAGCAGCACCAATACTTCCCCCTGGCGCAATGGCAATATGTTTATGCGAAAGGGCGATAAGCGCCCCGGCAGACCACGCTCTGTTTTTTATGTAACAAATTGTAGGTACCGGGGAGTTGATAATCATGTCCCGAATACTGACGGCCGCATCAACCAGGCCACCAAATGTATCAAGCTCCACTAATAAAGCCTCAGCCTGTTTACTCTCCGCATCTTTCAAAGCTTTATGAACAAGCGCTGCCTGGCCGGCGTTGATCTCACCTTTGATTGAGACGATGACGACAGGCCCGGATTGGGCTGCCGCCGGCTTGTCCATAAGGCACAGGGTAAATAACATAGTTACAATTAGTATAACTACAGTCCGCTGATAACCTGTACGCCACATATGCTCACCTCAAACTGATCCAGTATTTTTACCACTTCTTATTAGTGTATTCGCCAACGGCAAGCAACATTCCTTGTTTTTTTCCAAATAGCTGTAAAATGTCGAAAGTCTGAAAATTATTTCTTATTGTTATATACTTGACTTGTCGATTAGTGTATGTTATTGTCTTATTATAGTTTAAGTGAAGCTTTCGCAGCATAAATCCTACCAGAAATCATAGCTACATTTACTTCATTGTCTACAGCTTTTATTCAGCAGCAATACCAGTGCTTTCACAGTATTTATTTGCAATATTGAATGCGGCACATATAACAGCAACTATCCTACTACTACATCCATATTAAATACAGCAGTAAAAGTTCAAGTACTTTTGATAATATGCTTCACTGACTAAAAAAAAGACAAGCTTAGCTTGTCTTTTTTGTTTTATATTTTTTAGGCTTCCTGTTTTATCAGTAAAAACCAAAATCCGGCGTTAAAAAACGCCGGATTTAAATCTTTTTACTGATTTAATAACTCGCGTACAATATTGTTTACGAGTTTGCCGTCAGCTCGACCCTTAACTTTTGGCATCAATACAGCCATAACCTTGCCCATATCTTTGGCGTTAACGGCTTGTGATTCTTTAACAGCTTCTGCCACAAGCACACGCACTTCTTGTTCACTCAATTGTTGAGGAAGGTATTGCATCAGAATGTCGATTTCCCGTTCAAGGTTTTCCACTAAATCAGGGCGATTACCTTTTTTAAACTCTTCGATCGAATCCCGGCGCATTTTGACTTCTTTAGCCAGTACATCGAGGACTTCCTCTTCGGAAAGCTCTTTCTTTTTGTCGATTTCTACATTTTTGATATTGGCACGAACCATGCGTATAACAGAAAGCTTTAGCTTGCCAGCTTCCTTTTCCTTCATGGCCTGCTTCATATCGTCTGTTAATTTGTCTTTAAGAGACATGAAATTGATACCTCCGAAACTAGTTAAACTTACGTTTACGTGCTGCTTCGGATTTTTTCTTACGTTTTACGCTAGGTTTCTCATAATGCTCGCGTTTTCTAACTTCCGCAAGAACCCCGGCTTTTTGGCAGGTACGCTTGAACCGGCGGAGTGCGCTGTCAAGCGTTTCATTTTTGCCTACTTTTACTTCAGACATCTGATCTCCCTCCCTCCACTAGAACCATTACGAGGAAGTGTACTTGAATAACATACACCTAACTATTATACATCAAAAAGTTGAATTTGTCAATATTAACCTGGAGGCCAAGTCATAAAACGACCACCAAGTATATGGAAGTGAAGATGATACACCGTTTGACCACCATTATCCTTGGTATTGATGATGGTCCGGAAGCCGTCCTCAGCCAAACCGGCCGTTGCTGCTATTTTTGGTATTGTTGCCATGATATGACCAAGTAACGCCGCGTCTTCCGGCGCAGACTCAAGAATATTGGCAATGTGTTTTTTCGGTATAACCAATAAATGTACAGGAGCAACGGGGTTTATATCAGGAAAAGCAATAAGCTGTTCATCTTCATAAACGGTATTTACCGGAATGTCTTTGGACGCAATTTTGCAAAATATACAGTCCTGCTGCATAGGTACACCCTCCCCTCCGCAGTAGATAGTAATATACATTTACACGCTAAAATATTCTGCCTGACCGAACAAAAATCCTGCCGAAAATATGGTAAAGGAGAAATTTATTCATATCATTCTCCCCCAAAGCCCGTCTTTATATAATCGTTCAAGCCTGACAGGATGTATTTGACCAATACTTTCCTGAGCGCCACATGTATATACGCGTATGTAATTGCCTGTCAAACCGGAAATCACACCCTCCGGTTCACTTGTTTCCATCAAGACATCTAATTCCCGGTCAATGAATGACTCGCAAAAAGTTCTGCTTTGTACATCGGCGAGATTCTGCAGCTGTTGTACCCGTCGTTTTTTTTCAAACTCCGGTATCTGTCCGGGAAGCCTGGCAGCGGGAGTGCCTGTACGGCGGGAGTAAGGAAAGACGTGGATTTTGGCAAATGCCATTGTGCGTATAAAAGCTAACGTACTCTCAAACAGCTCTTCACTCTCTCCGGGAAAGCCAACAATGATATCGGTCGTTGCAGCTAACCCAGGCAGGCGAGATTTTATGCCTGTAATTAAATCGCGGTATTCACTGGTTGTATAGTGCCTGTTCATGGCTTTTAAAATCTTGTCATTGCCGGATTGCAGCGGCAAATGCAGATGCAGGCAAAGACGCGGATCTGTTTGCATTAAAGAAATTAAGCTTTCAGATACCTCAATGGATTCTAATGAGCCTAACCTAAGACGCTTAAGCCCTTTATTGCCGGCAGTTAAAACAGCATCAACCGCATCTACAAGCGAGATTTCCTTTCCATCGAGGGATAAATCGCGTCCAAAAGCACCTAGATGGATGCCGGTAAGTACAACTTCGCTAAAACCGGCGTTCACCAGCTTTTCAGTCTCAACTGCTATACTGGCTAAAGCTCGGGAACGAAGCGGCCCGCGAGCATAGGGAATAATGCAGTAAGTACAAAAGTTAGAGCAGCCTTCCTGGATTTTTAAAAAGGCCCGCGTCCGTCCCGGTATCGAGAAAAGCGGTATATCTTCAAATTCACTGGCCTGCATAATATCGGCAACAGCGTTAACCTGCACTGTACGGTTGTTAGCCAGAACAGCCTCGACCAAATCCACAATTCTGGCCCTGTCCTGTGTGCCAACAATGACATCTACGCCTTCTATCTGTGCTACTTGATCCGGCGAAATTTGCGAGTAACAGCCGGCAACGGCAATAACAGCATTCGTGTTTTGGCGGCTGGCCCGCCGGATAAGCTGCCGTGATTTTTTTTCACCCAGATTGGTTACTGAACAAGTATTTATAACATAAACATCGGCTTGTCGGTCAAAGCTAACCACTTCATAGCCGCGCGACTTAAAAAGGCCTTCCATAACTTCTGTCTCGAACTGGTTTACTTTACATCCCAGTGTTGTAAACGCCACTTGCCGCATTACGAGCCCCCCAAATCACCACATTCATACATTACCGAAACTAAAGCAGCCAGCGCTGCTGTTTCGGTCCGCATGATCCGCGGCCCCATAGAAACAATTTTGGCTCCATGCTGCTGACATAAATTAACCTCACCGGAACTAAAACCGCCCTCAGGCCCGATAAATAGCATGCAAGCTTGCTTCTTGCCTGCGGCAAGCACCTGTTTCAAACCCTCAGCAGCTTGTCCTTCGTACAGCATAATTTTATGTACAGAAGCAAATTCCGAGTTTGCAAATATATCGTTAAGAGCCATTACAGGGTAAATATGTGGAATATGACTCCTGCCGCATTGCTTTGCGGCTTCACGGGCAATTTTTTGCCAGCGCGTGACCCGATCGGCCTTTTTAGCCGCATCATATTTAACCACACAGTGTTCGGTCGCTGCGGGAATTATTCCATAGACTCCGAGTTCAACCGCCTTTTGCACGATAAAATCCATTTTTTCACCTTTGGCTAATCCTTGGACCAAGTAGACCGCCAAAGGTGGTTCTGTGTTATCTTCAACCGTTTCCAGCCATTTGAGCTGAACAAGCGTTGCGTTAGCCTGGGTAATTTCGGCTATGCAGCCTTTGCCGTCGGCACCGGTTAACAAAACCCTGTCACCGGGAGTAAGTCTTAATACCATAGCAATATGCCTGGCATCATCACCGGTAATTGCCATTATTTCACTGACTGGCGTATTTATAAAGAAACGGCGCATCCAAGCGCCTCCTAGCGGCAGTCGCTGCCAGCCAAAATGGCTGCCCAGCCGCCCTCTTCAGTAACTTTGTCAACCACAAATCCGTGTTCAATAAGCGCTGCCGTGACATCACTCAAACGTTCGGTAATAATTCCGCTCGCAATAAACAGGCCGTTTTTTTCCAGCCGTTTTTTGACGTCAGGCAGCATTTTGATAATAATATCAGCAATTATATTGGCAACAATGACATTTGCTGTTCCATCCACACCGGTCAGCAAATCGCCCTGGGTAATATCAACAGTCTCCGTGACTTTATTGAATGCTGCATTTTCTTTAGCAACTCTCACAGCCACCGAATCCAGATCAACCCCGCGGACCCGGGCAGCCCCCAGCTTGGCCGCAGCCACAGCCAATATGCCGGAACCGGTGCCGACATCAAAAACAGTATCTGCCGGCTTGATTACCTCTTCCAAAAAACGAACGCACATCGCAGTCGTATGATGAGTTCCTGTTCCAAAAGCCATGCCTGGATCCAACTCGATAACAATATCGCCTTCTACCGGCAAATATTCTTCCCAGGACGGCTTTATGACAATATGTTCGCTTACCCTTACAGGATGAAAATATTCTTTCCAGGAAGAAGCCCAGTCTTCTTCCTGGACTTCCCGGCAGTTAATGCAGCCGCGGCCTTTGTCAAGATTATGTTCCTGCAACCTGTTGACACGGTCTTCAAAAACTCGCAGTTTGTCATCCAGAAGATCATCAACAGGCAAATATGCTTTAATAGTTACAACCTCTGTATCCAATTCCTCGGGGATGTCGCAATAATCCCAGCTTCCTGAACGCCGGTAGCTATTGATTAGTTCGGGGTCTTCGATTACAACCCCGCTTGCGCCCAGGTCATGGAAAATATCGGCTACTGCTTCCGTAGCCTCATGGGAGGTTTGAATGCTGATTTCAGCCCATTTCATGCGCCATCGCCCCTTAAACTTCAATTAGCCAATTACATTACACACCAAAGGCATCTTTAAACTTTTTAAAGAAGCCTTTTTCTTCAGCCGTCGGCTCTGCGCCGCCGGCTTTAGCAAACTCTTGTAAAAGTTCTTTCTGGCGGTCAGACAGTTTTTTCGGAGTAATTAATTTCACCCGGACATGCTGATCGCCGCGTCCATGACCGCGCAAATGGGGTATTCCTTTATCTTTTATGCGAAAAACTGTGCCTGTTTGTGTACCCTCCGGTATTTTAAGCTTGACTTTGCCGTCAAGGGTTGGCACTTCAATTTCATCGCCCAGGGTTGCCTGCACAAAATTAATCGGAACTTCGCAGATAACTTCATTGCCTTCCCGTGTAAACAGTTTGTGCGGTTTTACGAAAAGATAAACATATAAGTCCCCGGGAGAGCCGCCGCGTTGTCCTGCTTCGCCTTCATGGGCCACCCTAAGTCGTGAACCATTGTCAACACCGGCGGGAATTTTGATTTTAATTTTTCGTTTGACTCGGTTTTTACCCCGTCCACTACACTCCGTACACGGTGTCTTGACTATTTTGCCTTCCCCGTGGCAACGTTCACAGGTTCTGACATTTACCATTCGTCCAAACGGGGTATTCTGCGTAACCTGAACCTGGCCGGTCCCCCGGCAGTCAGGACAGGTTTCAGGATGTGTTCCCGGCGCAGCACCCGATCCCTGGCATGCGCTGCAATCTTCCGTCCGCGGTATCTGAATTTCGGTTTCTAAACCAAAAGCGGCTTCCTCAAAACTAATCTCCATATCATATCGTAAATCGGCCCCACGCTCAGGCCCGTTCTGCCGTCCGCCACCAAACCCGAAGCCCGCCTGACCAAAAAACATGTCAAAAATATCAGAAAATCCACCGGCGCCGGCGCTACCGCCAAAACCGCCGAAGCCACCGCCGCCGCTAGCGGCATCGAACGCAGCATGACCAAATTGGTCATACTGCGCCCGGCGCTCAGCATTGGATAGAATTTCATAAGCTTCATTGACTTCCTTAAACTTTTCCTCGGCTTCTTTGGGGTTATCGCGATTTACGTCAGGATGGTACTTGCGGGCCAGTTTGCGATACGCCTTTTTCAACTCGTCTTCAGACGCATTCTTGGCTACACCCAGCACTTCATAATAGTCTCGCTTACTCACTTCACACCATCCCAAACTTTTTTATTTCTTGTCATCATCCATTACTTTATACTCAGCGTCAACAACTTTGTCATCATTAGGCGCTCCCTGTGCGCCGTCTTGCGGACCACTAGGCTGGGCCCCCTCAGCCGGAGCATTGGCCTGATACATGGCAGCAGATAATTCATAAAGCGGTTTGGTAAGAGCTTCGGTATCTGTCTTAATGGCCTCAATATCGCTGCCTTTTAAAGATTCTCTCAATTTATCAGCAGCCTGCTGGACTTTTTCCACAAGGGCTTTATCTGCTTTATCGCCAAATTCTTTAATGGTTTTCTCTGCATTATATACCAAAGAATCGGCATTGTTGCGTACTTCTACTTCTTCCTTGCGTTTTTTATCGTCAGCGGCATGTGACTCGGCTTCCTTGACCATTCTTGCTACTTCGTCTTTATCAAGACCGCCGGAAGAAGTGATGGTAATCTTCTGCTCTTTGCCCGTGCCTAAATCTTTGGCGGATACATGGACAATACCGTTGGCATCGATATCAAAGGTAACTTCAATACGGGGTACGCCACGGGGAGCAGGCGGAATGCCCGAGAGTTCAAAACGGCCCAGGGTCTTATTGTACGAAGCCATTTCGCGTTCGCCCTGCAGAACATGGATATCAACAGAAGGCTGATTATCGGCAGCCGTCGAAAAAGTTTGGCTCTTCGATGTCGGAATCGTAGTATTACGATCGATAATCTTGGTAAATACCCCGCCTAACGTTTCGATGCCAAGGGAAAGCGGCGTTACGTCGAGCAGTAATACGTCTTTAACTTCGCCGACAAGCACGCCTGCCTGAATAGCTGCCCCCACAGCAACGCACTCGTCAGGATTAATACCTTTATGCGGTTCTTTACCCAGCGATTTTTTAATGGCCTCCTGAACTGCCGGGATACGGGTCGAACCGCCGACAAGAATTACTTTTTCAATATCTTTCGCCGTTAAACCGGCATCGCTTAAAGCCTGACGGGTTGGGCCCATGGTAGCTTCAACCAGATCGGCAGTAAGTTCATCAAATTTTGCCCGGCTTAAGTTTAGGTCAAGATGTTTTGGACCTGTTTGATCGGCGGTAATGAACGGGAGGTTAATATTGGTGGTAAGAACGCCTGATAATTCAATTTTGGCTTTTTCGGCAGCTTCTTTCAGACGCTGCATAGCCATGCGGTCGTTTGACAGGTCAATTCCTTGTTCCTTTTTGAATTCGGCAACCAGCCAGTTCATAACGCGCTCGTCAAAGTCGTCACCGCCCAGACGGTTGTTGCCGCTGGTTGCTTTAACTTCGAAGACGCCGTCTCCCAACTCAAGGATAGATACGTCAAAGGTGCCGCCGCCTAAGTCATATACCAAAATAGTGTGGTCATTGCCTTTATCCATCCCATAGGCCAGCGAAGCAGCCGTAGGTTCATTAATAATACGGAGTACTTCAAGGCCGGCGATTGCACCGGCGTCTTTGGTAGCCTGGCGCTGGCTGTCAGTAAAGTAGGCAGGAACAGTAATAACAGCCTGGGTAACTTTTTCGCCCAGATAAGCCTCGGCGTCTGCTTTAAGCTTCTGCAGAATCATAGCCGAAATTTCCTGCGGTGTGTAGTCCTTGCCTTCAATATTAACTTTATATGTTGTTCCCATATGGCGTTTGATAGAGCTGACAGTGCCATCAGGATTCGATACGGCCTGACGTTTGGCGATTTGTCCGATCAGACGTTCGCCATTTTTGGAAAAACCTACTACTGAAGGGGTAATACGGCTTCCCTCCGGATTTGGAATTACAACAGGCTCGCCGCCTTCCATTACAGCCACACATGAGTTGGTAGTACCAAGGTCAATACCAATTACTTTTGCCATCGTTAATTTCCTCCTTAAGTAAATAACCTTAATTAATTTCCTACTACTTTTACCATACTGGGACGGACTGTCCGTCCGTTAATTTTGTAGCCTTTTTGCAGCTCTTCCACAATCATGCCCTCAGGCTGGCAGGCGTCTTCCACCCGCATTACCGCTTCATGCTGCGTTGGGTCAAACAAATTTCCCACTGCATTAATCGGTTCTACACCCAACTGACACAAGGCATTATTTAATTGCCGGAAAATCATCTGCACTCCCGTGGACAATGTTTCCACATCAGTCGCAGTACTGGCTGTCGCCCGTTCAAAATTATCAACAACAGGCAGCAGTTCGCAAACAATCCGCTCAGCTACAACGGCTGACAATTCTTCTTTTTCCTGGCGGGTCCGCCGGCGGAAATTGTCAAAATCAGCCTGTAGCCGTTTATACCTGTCAGTCATCTCGTCGAGAAGGCGGCTTTTTTCATCCAATGCTGTCATAAATTGATTTATAGCATCAGGCTGAAAACAAATTTCCGGATTATCTTCGGAAACCGTTTTCTCTGTCGCGATTTCCTCTTGGATATCTTTCTGTCCTTGTTCCTGCTCTTTTTTTGTCATATTCTCCACCTCCAATTGTTAGAAATCAGGCATACCATTATCGGCGCCGCCGGCTTTTTGCGCATTGGCGCCTTCTTCTTTCTTCTTAATAATAGTATCTATGCGTAAAATAGCTACAGCTACTTCTCCTGCTGCCTTGATAGCATGCAATTTTACCGGAACCGGGTCGATAACCCCCCGCGTCAGCATATCGGTCACCTCACCGGTGTCACAGTCGACTCCCAGCGAATCACAATTTTGCGCGGCCTGGGCAGTAACTGCGTCTTCCACCTTTTCCAGCGGATTAAAGCCGGCATTCTCCACGATCTGTGATAAAGGCTGTTTGAGAGCGTTGGCCACGCAATCAAGACCATAAGCAGCCATGCCTTTGAGATTTTCCCGGTATTTGTTAACCTTCCGCGCCATTGCAATTTCAATAGAACCACCGCCCGGCACATAGCCGCCTTTCACAGCAGCCTGCACACTGGACGCGGCGTCTTTGGCGATTCGTTCCCTCTCGCCTACCACTTCTTCAGTAGCCGCTCCTACCAAGATGGTAGCCATAGGTTTGCCATTACCGCCAATAACACGGACTTGTTCAAGCTTTTCATCCTGATATACTTTTTCAGCGGCACCTAGATATTTCTCAATATCAACCGGTTCTTTTTTGAGGCCGGTCCTTTTTATCATGCGTGCTCCGGTGTGGTCAGCCACCCGTCGCAGATCTTTTGCAGATACCCGTTCGATTACCATGACATTTGCGTCTGTGAGCAGTTCCTCGGCTGCGCTATGTACACCCCTGTCAACCATGACAACATTGATACCCAAGTCGACAATTTTCTGCACATTGGTTTTAAACTCATCCTGCAGTTCTATATAGCGTTTAAAGCCTGCTTCTGTGCTCAGAGCCTCATCTTCAATCTCTTCCGGCTCCAGGGCATCATCAATCAAAAGCAGCCTGGCATTTCTAACTTCTTCAGGCATTTCCTGGGTCATACGCTCCTGATCAACAATAACTCCCAGAAAAACTTCGTTATCAGCACCGGCTTCAGCAGTAATGATATCAGATAGTTTAAAGTTATGCTCAGTAAGTTTTTCAACCCCGATCAGTTTTGCCGCTTCCACAACCAAATCGGCAATATCCTCGTGTTCCCGTCCGGCAATCATGGCAATACTGCGTAAGATGGGATCATCGACTTCGGTAATAGAGCGGGCACGTTCTTTAACTCCCTCCAGAACCCGGGCCACACCGTATTTTATACCTTCAATTACCCGGGCGACAGGCACGCCGCGCATGACTTGATTTACTCCCTCGGCCACCAGACTCCCGGCCATAATAGTAGTTGTCGTAGTGCCATCCCCTACTTCGGCTTGTTGAGCCTTGGCTGTATTGATAAGCATTTTTGCCGCCGGATGATTAACATCCATCTTATCTAAGATAGTAACGCCATCATTAGTAATGATAACTTCACCAAAACGGTCAACAAGCATAGTATCCAGCCCTTTAGGACCGATTGTGCCCTCAACGGCAGCCGTAATTGCCCGGACAGCATTGGCATTGGTTAATAAGGCTGCCAGTCGTTCGTCGACATCGGCACCGCTGCCAGCTTGCTTTAAATTCATGTAGTTCCTCCCATCTATAGTACTTTGTACTTTTCCAAAATTTCTCCCAAATGGCGCTGCATAAATTTTAACACAGACATGGTTTTACCATATTCCATCCGGGTCGGACCAAGCACGGCAACAGTCCCTACCACCTGACCGTCAATACGGTAAGTAGCCTGGACAACACTGCAGTCATGGATGCCTGTATATTTATTCTCCTGACCAATGGTTACAACTATACCATCATTGTTTGCCATATGAAGAATATCACACAATAAGCGGTCTTCTTCCAGCATGGTTAGCAAGCCTTTGACCTTATCCACATCCCTGAATTCGGGCTGGTTCAACATCTGAGTCGTGCCGCCAAGATAAACTTTCTCATTTTTCTCGCCGGTAAGAATATGCTTAAGTAAGGTGATTGCTCTTTCATATAAGGCAGGGTCAGGCAGGATGTCATTTTGAATATCTTGCAACACCGGTGCGGTTATCCGGTCAACAGAAAGCCCCCCCAGGTGCGAATTAATCGCATTGGCTACGCGGCTCAATTCTTCATGGTTCAGCCCTTCCGGTATTTCGATGATTTTGTTTTCTAAAAGCCCGGTATCGGTGACAATGACGACAATTGACCTGCGTTCATCCAGCGGCAAAAACTGCAGGTATTTAAAGGTACACTGCGAGACTTGCGGCGCCAGCACCATGGACACATTGCGGGTCATGCGCGACAAAATCTTGACTGTCTCCTGAAATACTTCATCAATCCGGCGAGCCTTGGTCTGATACCAATTGTCAATAATCTGAATATCGCGGTCAGAAATCTGCGGCGGCGCCAGTAAACAGTCGACATAAAAGCGGTAGCCTTTAACAGAAGGAATTCTGCCGGCCGAAGTATGCGGCTGCTCCAGGTAGCCCAACAGTTCTAGATCTGCCATTTCATTGCGGATAGTGGCCGGACTAACTCCCAGATTGTATTTACGGGCAATCGTCCGCGAGCCGACCGGTTCTGCGGTGGATATATAGTCATCAATAATAGCCTGCAAGATTTGCCGTTTTCTTCCATCCAACATCGACTCCACCTCCTTGTTGTTAGCACTCATATCGATCGAGTGCTAACATCTACTAAAAAAATACCACTCATCGGACTCAATGTCAAGATAGTATAGGGGTTTCTTGGCAGGCTAATCAGGTAAAAAACTGCTAAAAACCACATTGCCAAACTTCATGCCTCTTTCAGTAAGCCAAATTTGCTTATCATCGGCTTGGACAAGTTGTTGCCGGTGTAGTTTTTCAAAATTCCTACCAAAGTGATGAAAAAAATCAACAGAAAACTGCTTGGCAAAAGCGGCCAGTTCCATTCCCCGTGTTGTGCGCAAAGCCAGGAAAATAAACTCAGCCATAGCGTCTCCTCTGCCTACTGTCTCACTCATAACGACCGGAGACAGGCCAGCCGCGATTACATCGATGAACTCTTGTATGCCGGCTGCATTGCTTGTTCGTTGCCTGTTTATAAAGGAATGGGCGGCTGCTCCCAGTCCGAGATATGGCTGATAATGCCAGTATTTTAGGTTATGACGGCATTCCATACCGTTGCGGGCAAAATTAGAAATTTCATAACGCTGTAAGCCTTGGCTTGGCAAAAATTCGGTCATGACATCATACATAGCTTCCTCTGTCTCGTCATCCGGCAACGTTATTTTCCCTTGCTCATATAGAGCAGCCAACGGAGTATCTTCCTCGAGCTTAAGACCGTATACAGAAACATGACTGGTATGTAATGCAGCTGCCAGCTTAAGCTCATTAAGAAAACCGTCTGCCGTCTGTCCCGGCAGGCCATACATCAAATCGATGCTGATATTGGTAAAACCCGCATCATATGCATGCTCTACAGCCGCAATACTGTCGGACGCTTTATGAATGCGGCCTAACCGGGCGGTCAGCTCATCGTCAAAAGACTGGACGCCAAAACTTAGCCTGTTTATGCCCGCCTGTTTTAACAAACATAGCTGCTCCCGGGATATTGTACCAGGGTTTGCTTCCATACTGATTTCCGCCCCGGCGGTAACAGCAAAGCTGGCAAAAAGACTTTTCAGAATTTGTTCCAGTAAGTGAACAGGCAGTATGCTCGGTGTACCGCCGCCTAAATATATTGTGTCAACCTCAGGCTTACATAACTTACCGCCCTGGTCAGCAATCTGCTGACACAAGGCGGTAGTATAAGCTGAAAATAAATGTTCGGTTCCCGGGTAGGAGGAAAAATCACAGTACAAGCATTTTTGCCTGCAAAACGGGATATGAACATATAAACCAAGCTTAGTCATGCGATTTACCTTAATCCATCTTTAAAATTGCCATAAATGCTTCCTGGGGAACTTCTACACTACCGACCTGCTTCATGCGCTTTTTGCCCTCTTTTTGTTTTTCCAGCAGCTTGCGTTTACGGGTAATGTCACCGCCATAGCATTTGGCCAGCACGTCTTTGCGCATTGCCCGAACGGTCTCACGGGCAATTACTTTGTTGCCAATTGCAGCCTGGATAGGGATTTCGAACATTTGCTTCGGGATGATGCCCTTTAGTTTTTCTGCAAGTGCACGCCCACGCTGGGTAGCCCGGTCCCGGTGAACGATAACGCTCAAAGCGTCAACCGGCTCGCCGTTTAACAAAATATCCAGTTTAACAAGCGCTGAAGTCTGATAACCCAAAAGTTCATAATCAAGGGATGCATATCCTCGCGTTGAAGATTTTAGCTTGTCAAAATAGTCAAAGATTATTTCGCTGAGCGGCAGGTGGTAGGTTATCATGACCCGGTTGGCATCCAGATATTTCATATCTTTAAATTCACCGCGTTTGTCCTGGGAGAGCTCCATCACTGCCCCGACATAATCATTGGGGACAATAACCGTTGCTTTAACGTACGGTTCTTCAATGTGGTCAATCTCCTGAACAGTCGGCAGTTTTGACGGGTTTTCAATCTCAATGATCTCACCGTCGGTCTCAAACACACGGTAAATAACGCTTGGCGCAGTGGTAATAAGCGTCAGGTTATATTCGCGCTCTAAACGTTCCTGGATAACATCCATATGCAATAAGCCCAAAAAACCGCAGCGGAACCCGAACCCAAGCGCAATAGACGTTTCCGGCTCAAAGACAAGTGAAGCATCATTAAGCTGAAGTTTCTCTAAGGCGTCACGCAAATTCTCATAATCGGAGCTGTCAACCGGATAAAGCCCGCAATACACCATCGGCGTAATTTTACGGTACCCCGGCAACGGTTCTGCTACCGGGCGGTCTGCAGTTGTTATTGTGTCGCCTACCCGGGTGTCTTTTACATTTTTAATACTGGCGGCTACGAAACCGACCTGACCTGGCCCCAACTCATCAATATTGGCGAGATATGGTTTGAATACTCCTACCTCAGTCACGTCAAAAATTTTATTGGTAGCCATCATTTTAATCTTCATTCCCGGCTTGATATGCCCGTTCATCACCCGGACATAGGCAATTACACCCTTATAGGAGTCAAAATGCGAGTCAAAAATGAGTGCGCTTAATGGTTCATCAGCCTTACCGGCAGGCGGCGGCACCTTTTTCACAATTGCTTCCAGTATTTCTTCAATACCTGTGCCGGTTTTTGCACTCGCCAGAACGGCATCAGAAGTATCCAGACCGATTACGTCTTCGATTTCGGCTTTAACCCTTTCGGGCTCAGCACTTGGCAAATCAATTTTATTAATTACAGGCACAATTTCCAAATCATGTTCCAGCGCCAGATAGACATTGGCCAGGGTCTGGGCTTCAATTCCCTGGGCAGCATCAACTACTAACAGAGCCCCCTCACAGGCTGCCAAGCTCCGGGAAACTTCATAGGTAAAATCAACGTGGCCCGGAGTGTCAATTAGGTTAAGCATGTACTTTTCGCCGTCTTTTGCAGTATATGCCAGCCGGACGGCCTGAGCCTTGATTGTAATGCCACGCTCGCGTTCAAGCTCCATTTGATCTAAAACCTGGTCCTCCATCTCGCGGGCAGAGAGAGCTCCTGTATATTCCAGCAACCGGTCTGCAAGTGTCGACTTGCCATGGTCGATATGGGCGATTATAGAAAAATTGCGAATATGTGCTGTATCCATCAAACTGGGGCCCCTCCCTGGTATAAATCTGGTTTTTTACATATTTCTATAAATTATACCATCAGCCGCCCGTTAACTGCAAGCTCTACCTGAATTCCCGCCGCTAGTCGGTAATTTGTTGAATAATACTCTGAACCTCTGCTTTTAGAGTTTGAACGTTAGCCTTAATATAAGGCTTAAGCTCTATCCAGTACTCCATAATCTTTTTCTTGACCGCAAAAGCTTCCTCCACAAACTGCTGCCGCCAGATGTCAAGCCAATGCAGCACTTGCACACCGTTAATTTCTACCCTGGCGGGTACGACAAGTGCATATTTGTCAAAACGCAGCACCACAGTATGGTCTGTGCGGGAAATAGTACATAATGGATATAAATTGCCCAGTGATAGTCCATGGCCTAACACATAGGCTGAATATACATGCTCCTGATCACGGCCAATGTAAAAGAACCGTTCTTGTTCAGGACGCTGTGTGAGTGTATTCAACTGGTGTTCAGCCACTCCCACACCTATCACCACAATGGCTGCCAGTACCAGGAGGCCACGGGCAATCACACCGCTATCACCAGGCTTTACCTGTTCCGACACGTAAACAAAAACCTCCTGATTGCTGTTAACGGTTTTCAGCCAGTATCTCTGCCAAAACATCGCCGAAAACTTCTATACTGCGTACAGCTTCCTCTTTGCTGCTTTCCTGAGAACCCACTTCAATAAGAAGCGCCCTGGGGTGAAGGTGCTGATTGTATCGCCACTCAACAAGTTGTATGCCGCGGCATAATCCCGGATATTTTGCATTTAACTTGGCATCTATCAATTTTGCAAAGGCATGGTTTTGCTGCCAGTGGGGCTGAGGCAAATCCTGTTGCCCGGTAGCGACGACAATAGTTATTTTAGCTAACTGTACACCATTATAGTCTGCTGTTACGTTTTGCCGCTTATCAGCATCCCGGTGAATATCGAAAATCATCTGAATAGACGGATTGTCTGCCAACATTTTTTGTGCCGTTACTTCTGAAGGTCCATATGCTTTCATAAAACTCGGGTAATCATGTATGGCGGCGCTGTGAACCGCCGGCACTCCGGCTTTTTCCAAGCGCTTGGCCAAGGCTATGCCTACATCAACAATATCGCCCCGCTGTCCTCCCGGCCGGTGGGCAACTCCGGAGTTGGGAATAAAGGCTTCAGCGGTATGAGTATGATAGATGCCTACTAAGGGCTTATCGGCATTTACTACAACGTCCTTGGCATCAAATTTCGGAAAGTTGGGTAAAGTGGCTGCGCTTACTGTGGGGGTAACTGGCTTAGGGAATACTTGCATATAAGGCATTTCCTGGGACAGCAACGACTTTACGTCTTTAAAATCAACACCCGAGAAAAACCCTACTAGTTTCTGACCAAGGGATTCCGCATCCAACTCGGGGGTTATTACAATAGGACTTTGCGGCTGTGTAGTTCTCGCCAGGCCGGGAATACCCCAAATAAGCACGTCCTTTCCTTTCGGCCAAAACGATGTCAGGGGCGAGCCGTAGAAAGCCGGACTGCTTACCGGGACCGCGCTGGTAGTGAGGTTAAAATACACACCGAGAAATAAGCCGCAGGCCACAATTAATAAAAATCCGGTTAATACAATGTTAAAAATCTTAGAGGTGCTGTAAACATGTATGAAGTGATACCATAACCTGCGTTTAGTGCTCTGTTTGCGTTCTTTTCTTGTTACCATTGCCGCCTCCGCCAGACTCCCACATTGGTTGTCCTTTGCTATTTTTGTTTACATACAATGTATATGCCTGGCGGCAGGCAGATATTACTTTTTTAGCGGACTAGCTTTACATTAATGTAAATACATATGAATATTCTCATAATCTATATTGGGATGCATAGCCTGATTTATACCACCGGCCACGACAGCGGCAATATCTTCAATCAGCCTGTCCACTTCCTTTGGAGTTACCATAAGATCACCCAGCATTTCCGGCAGTACTTGCCGGACAATAGTTTGTCTGTCCTGATCTGATAAATTGGCCATGCTTTTGAAGTACCGGCCAAAAGCGGCATGTTCCTGCAGGGTGTTAATGGTGTCCATAGCAATAGTTGAAGCATGTACAACGGTTGGTACGCCAATGGCGATAACAGGAACACCAAGAGAAGACTGGGTCAGGCCAAACCGTTTATTGCCAACACCGGAACCAGGATGTATACCTGTATTAGCCAATTGAACGGTGGTAATTACTCTTTGGCTGGAGGCAGCAGCCAAAGCATCTATGGCAATAACCAAACTAGGTTTAATATTGCTGACGATTCCCTGGATAATCTCTGCGGTTTCCATGCCGGTAATGCCAAGTACACCTGGCGCAATTGCACAAACTGAACGCACTCCGCCTTTTAGCTCCGGTGACAGCATTTCCTGAAGATGACGGGTGACAACGATTTTGTGTGCAGCCCGCGGCCCTAATGCATCGGGAGTAACATTCCAGTTGCCCAGACCAACAATTAAGACAGTTGCATTGCGGGGCAGATTAACCATGGCAACCAGTTCATCAGCCAAAAATTTCATTATTTTTTCCTGCAGAGGGGTATTTTTATACCGTAAACCGGGAGCTTCAATGGTAATATACTTTCCTTGCATTTTTCCCATCATTTTCTCGGCAGCGGGAGTAGTAATATTTACACGGGTTATAACGACATCGTCGTCTTCACTGGTTTCAACCAAGACTCCGGGAATCTCCTCCTGTACTCTTTTGGTCAGCATTTCTCTGGCCTCTAAAGCCAAATCTGTTCTTACTGCATTAAAGACTTGATCCATAAATCCTTCTCCTTTATACCCAGAATGGTTCAGACCTATCTTATCCTGAAAAAAAGGAGGCTATACCCAAGTTAGTTTACTTTATTGCTTGCTTTTTCCTGTAGGCCATGCTAAAATAGTTCAGTAATATGTACATAAGGAGGTGAATTACTTGCCAAATATTAAAGCATCTGAGCGTAGCGTAAAAACTGACGCTGAACGGCGTGCCCGCAATTATTCGGTAAGATCAGCGATTAAAACTTCTACCCGTAAAGTGGAGGAAGCTGCACATGCCGGTAAAGCAGATGAGGCCAAGACCCTCCTGACTCAAGCTGCAAGCGTTATCGACAAAGCAGCCGCCAAGGGCGTTATTCATAAAAATGCCGCTGCCCGTAAAAAATCCCGTCTGGCCCGTAAAGCCACTGCTGCAAAATAAGTTTAGAAATGATTGAAACCCTGTTCACTTTTGTGTGTACAGGGTTTTCGTTTTGCTAAAAACTTTGTGTGTTCGGCCTCCTGCTTCAACAATGCGTCATTACAGCCTACTCACAGAGTTCAATTATTATTTTTTCCAGGACAACCGGACCTGTACGGCTTGATTTTAAGCTCCGGTCTGCATCTGCCAGACTGAGCATGGCTTTTTGCAACTTGTCCCTGGTGAACCCCTGACTTTGTTTGACCAGTTTCTCACCAATAAAGCCTGGAACTTTAAAGTACTCTGCCACCTCACGACTGCCATAGCCGCTATGCATCAGTTCTTTGGCCTGCCATAACTGTCTGACCTGCCTCGCCAACAAGGCCAGGATTCTAACAGGATGTTCACCTGCAGTCAATTGTTCTCTGAGCAGGGTAATGGCTTGCGGTGTTTGTTTTTGACTCAGCGCTTCTACCATGGTAAATATTGACACTTCCGGGACCGATGATAAAATTTGCGTTAAGTCCTGGCGGGTAACAAGGCTTTTGCCGGCTGTATACAGTACAACCTTTTCCAGCTCATTATTTAAGAAATCGAGAGAAACCTGCGGCATCATGCTAACAGCCGCCAGCAAATGCTCCTGGGCTTCAGGAGCCATTTTTATTTTTATTTCCCGCAGGCGCTCGGTAAGCCAATTGCGCAACGCCTTACCTTTTAAAGGAGCAGCCTCACAAATAACGCCGTTCTTTTCGATTGCTTTATAAATCTTACGGCGTTTATCCGGTTTGTCAGTTGCAATGAAGACAACATGGCTGTAGGCAGGCATGCTGGCAAACAGTTGAACTAACCGTTCTGTTACAGCATCCGTTTTGTCCTGAACTTCACCGGAACTTCCTTTGCGCCCGGCGCTAAACAACGCCGCTCCGCGCACAATAATCAGGTTTTTTCCCCCTAAAAACGGTATAGTTTCAATAGTATTGATAAGTTCCTCCGGCGGAGGGTCCTTCTCAAACACTATGAGGTTCATGTCCCGGTCCTCAGGGGCAACAATACCGGCAATCAACGCCTGCTCAATTTGGCGCAGCTGGTAAGTTTCCTCACCGTATAGTAAGTAGATGGCAGCAATGTTATTCTGCTTGATAGCACTAACTAGAGATTTATAGTCCATATTTCACCTTCTCATAAAGTTAACTTAGCTTGAGGTGGAATTTTATCCCCACTGAAGTTAAATCGCCCTTAATAAGGGACTTAGCTTGCTTAACTTTCACTTGGTATTTTATCATTTTACATAAGTATCCGCTACTATTGTTGTGCCATCAGAAGTAAAAACTATGGCTCCGTGCTTGTCTGTACGGTACACTATCGCATTTTGTTTATCGGTCAGCCGGGCTAACGTTTCCGGGTGAGGATGACCAAACCGATTGTTGTAGCCTGCGGAAATAACGGCGAAACTTGGATTAACCGCCTGCAGAAAGGGCAGCGTGGTTGATGTTTCCGAGCCATGGTGTCCGACTTTTAGCACAGTACACGGAGGAATCTCCTTTGTTAGCAGTTCCTCTTCACCCTTTGCCTCCAGATCACCGGTTATCAAAAAACTGTGTTGCCCATAACTGACTCTGATGACGCTGGATGCCTCATTTCCTGCAGCTGCCGTATTACCTTTCGCATTGCCACCGGGAGTATGGATAATAGTAAATACTACTCTGTCAAGCGAAAATACCTGACCGGTATAAGCGGGAATAATCGCTGCCTTGTGGCTGCCATGCAGCAGTGCCTGGACAGCAGGGGTATAGTCTTCCCGTGCCAGCATAATATTCGCAATTTTTATATGGGAAGCAACACCGGCGGCCCCGCCGGCATGGTCCTGATGGCCGTGGGTCAAAATGAGATATTCGATAGCTGTCACACCATAGTGTTTGAGATAAGGCGCAACCACCCGCTCGCCAATATCAAAGTTTGAGCCGCCGAAACTGCCTCCGGTATCAATCAGCACAGCCTTACCCAAGGGAGTAATCACAAGCGTGGCATCCCCCTGCCCCACATCGATAAAATGTACGGTTACAGGATGCGGATACCAGTTTGCGACTATCAGCAGCAAAACAATCATTACAGCGGTTAACATACTGGTCTTCGGCCATTGCCCGGCAAGCTGCCGCGGGCCTTTAATATTCCATGGCCGCCAGCCATACACCCACGCTAAGACGATATAAAAAACCAGACTGCCAGCAGGACCTACAGAAGGAATGTATACCGAACTGTAGGGCACTGATGCCAACAGTGCGGTAAGCATAACGATACCACCGGTTATTAGACTTAAGAGCACAAATATCACAGTCCCTCCTGCCGGAAAAACTGTATAAATAAATACTCCCGCCAATCCAAGAATGATGATCAGTTCTACACCAGGCAGTATTATGATATTGGCAACAAAGGATATTACCGAAAAATTGTTAAAGTACCAGGCAATAAATGGTACCACGCCAAGCTGGGCGCTTACCGTCACGGCCAGCGGTCCTGCCAGCCAGGCCGGCCATCCCTTCAGAGCGGCTAATGTCGGCTGATATAAAAGTACCAATCCCGCTGTGGCCCCCAGGGACAATTGAAAACTAATGTCATACAGTAACAGCGGCTGATAAATGAGCATAACCAGTGCTGTTGCCGCGAGCGCAACAGGAGCATAATTTTCCCGGTCAAGCATGACTGCCAGCAGGCTGATAAGTCCCATCAGCGCAGAACGGATTACCGGCGGTGTAAGGCCGCTCATCACCGCATATATCATGATTGCCATAATTGCCAAAACCGCGCTTGGCAATGAGCCTAAGCGGATGCGGCTGCTAAACCATCTTACCACTCCCGCCACTAACGCCATATGAGCGCCAGACACCGATAAAATATGTATTAATCCGGTCGTGGTAAAATCGGCAACGACATCTTTGTCAATCCCTTCATAGCCCCCAAATAACATGGCCGTTATGATAGCAGCATCATTGACCGGCATTACCTCTTGCATTGCCTTAATTATGCTGTTTTGCCACCTGTTCAGCCGTTCACGCCAAGAGAACGGAGTATGCGCCTCAACGATCTTAACGTCCTTCGCCTGTGCAGACATACGCGCAGTAACGCCTTGTCGCTTTAAAGACATGGTTATATCGATTTGTCCCGGATTATTGTATCCATGCAGTTCGAGCAGTTGTCCGTTAACGGCAATTTTATTGCCATAGGCCGCAGGCTTGCCCTTATCGTTATCCTTATGATGAACATATATCCGGACCTTGCCGCTGGCGCGCACCGCATTTGTAGATCGCAGCGGCTTTACCGTCTCAACATTAATCAGGTATTTTAGCTGCCGTCCTCCTATCCCGGTTTCATGTATTTCCGGCACGCCGTCAACCATACCCTCCACAATTACTGTCTGCCCGGCATAATGGCTGATATCATCAGCCGGCAGTACCATCTCCTGACAATAATAAATCATACCGGCAATAAAAAACAAGCCGGTTAAAGGCCAAATACAATTTTGCATTTTTTTTTGCACATGCCATAATGCAGCAGACAGTAATACTATGGCCAGCATTACCAGTGTCGGCACATGCCAGTCTCGGATCCCTGCTAGCCAAATACCCGCAGCAAAGGCGCCGCAAACATAGATAATACAATTCGCAAACACCATAGCTATATGGTTACTTTGGCTTTAAATTGATTGTATTTGGCTTCGCCTATACCGGGCACTTTCTTCAGCTCCGCAGTGTCGCGAAAAGATCCGTTGGCATTACGGTATTCAATAATACGTTCAGCCAAAGCTGGCCCAATCCCAGGTAATTGATCCAGCTCAGTTTTCGATGCCGTATTTATATTAACTAATCCGCCGTCATTGCCACTGGTCTTGCTGCCTAGAGGCGCATTGGCGCTTGGCACCGCGACCGTATTCATATAAGGAACATGGATTTGCATCTCATCCTTAAGGAGCATCGCCAGATTGATTTTAGCCGCATCCGCACCAGGGGCAAAGCCTCCGGCCAGATTAACTACATCGACAACACGGCTGCCCTGCGACAGCTTATATACGCCGGGCTTAATAACCCCACCGCTGACATAAATGAATATTTCACTGTCAGCATCGTTTTGCCTGGCAACAGGGGAAGCGCTTTTGGGCGCCGCCGGCGGATTCACATTTTGGCCATCGCCAGTTTTCTCTATAAAAGAATAAAAACTATAAGCGAGAATTCCGCATGCCAGCGCAATAATAATCACCAGTTTTTTCTGCAGAAAGCCCATAAGCATACCCCGCCTTACATTTTTGCATACTATTTCAACATACGCCGGCAATATCCTGCATTTTTCTCAAAATATGGTAATTAAATTTACATATATCCCCATTGACAATACTTTTTATATTGATTAGCATAGGATTGTATCGTTCGGAAAATTATGGCTGACAATCATCCGATCAGGTTATGCCCTGCCTGTAAATCTTTATTGGATATTATATATAGAATAAAATAGGAGATTTGTAATGACAGAACTAACCAGTATTGATATTGGACGAGCTGCGCTGAAGATGGCGATAAGCGAGACACGTCAGGATGAACAGGAAACACGTCAATTGCTAGCTAAGCGTGCTATCCAGTCAGTAGCCGTCGATTTTGGCGGCGAGTACATCCCTTCCGTCAAAAAAATAATCGAAAGAGCTGTTGTAGCCGCGCAACGCCAAAATCTGGTACCAAGCAATCATGTGGGTGAAGGCGCAGTCGCCGGAGCTGTACATGACGCATTGGAACAAGTTTCTGCAAAAGCTGTGGGGCTTAACGTGGGTGGAAAAATTGGCATCGCCCGTCATGGTGAACACCTTTGCGTAGCTGTGTATTTTGGCGTTGGTGTTTTGAACCTGAATGAAGTGGCCGTAGGCTTGGCACATCGTTCCCTCCCGTTAAATAGTTAAAAAAAGAGTACATAAGTACTCTTTTTCGTTCTTCCTGAAACATAGCTTACGCTGAGCCTTGGTTGAAAGCGAAAGCCGATTGCCCGTATCCAGAAGGAAAGTTATAGTTTCTGACAGGAGAAAAAACGAGAGCACTTAACTCAAGTGCTCTCGTTCTGCATATTTTAGATACGGCTCAGCAACTGTGCAAGTACCTTGTATTTGGCTTCGCGTAAAGCCTGATCATAATCGACAATATACCATTCGTCGTCAATTTTTTCAAGCCCCACCGGTTTAATTACCAGATTAAGCGAATTTTGCTCTTGTTGCAGTGTGGCAACAGCCGCAGCAAAACTACCTTGTTGGGCAACAATCTTTACTGACAATAAATTCGAATATTTAATTGTTGAACTGGTCTGCCCTGTGACAAATTTAACTACTGTTTTCGTGTCAGCAATAGAATTTGGTGATACATAGAGTGAAGCTTCACTCATTCGACTGCCTTTGGCGGCATCGAAGAACCTATGTATTACCTGTTCCGGTGACAAGCCTGCCTCTCGTTTGACATCACTACCACCGCAACCTGCTGTCACAAGCAATGCTATCATGAGTACTGCTACTAAAACTAACTTGTTTCTCATAGTTTCCGACTCCTTTCCCTTATCGAGCATTATGTTAACTATGTTCAGGAGTATTATATCACAAAACACCCTTATTGCCTACGATATCCCCGCTGTTAATAACTGGTCCACAATAAAGCAGGGAAACTTTATTCATTAATCAGATATGCCGTTATATGCCGGCGTCCATATGCAAAGGCTTCATCCAGCGTCTCCATTGCAAGGTCTATCTTATATCCTTGTATCACACCGCCAATGTCATCGGCAACGGCATAACCGTAATCCGGAATATATAGCTTGCTGCCCAAGGGGATAACAGCGGGATCAACAGCGGCCAGTCCCCGACGGACATAGTTTCCGCGATATGTAAAGTCGGTACAGCCCTCATCAAATCGGGTATATGCTGTCGCTTCCAGATGAATTGGATACCAATTCGCAGGTATGCCTGCAGCGGGCGGTGATTGATGGGATCTCCCCGGCACCGGTTTAGGCTGCTTGGAGGATGGATTTGGTTTCGGTATGACACTTTGAGCCGACTTAGATTTATTATCTTTTCTTGGCGGTTTATATTTTTTTAAAGCCTCCATAGTCTTAACGCCAACAATGCCATCGGCGTTTAATTTGGCAGCAACTTGGAAACTTTTTATCGCCGCATAGGTTGCTTTCCCGAATATTCCGTCAGCCTTCCCCTGAAGAAATCCTAATTTAATTAATCTTTCCTGAACTTCCCTAACGTCATCGCCCTTCATTCCATAGCGGACAATAATTTTCTTGTCCGCACCATTTTTGCCTTTTGCTTCATTGGCGGCTGCAAAAACGCCCGCATGGAAACAAATGATTATTCCAAATAAAACGAGAATAATCTTTTTACACATCATTTCACCTCACTTATATAGTTTACTTTACCATATATTACGTTAAATGGAATGGGAGAAAAGCACTATTTTGCTTAGTAATTAATACCAGCTTGCTGGGTTAAATCTTACGATGATATGTAAAAATAAAACGGCTGCCGGTTGTATGCCGGCAAGCCGTAAAGGTTCATATATGTCATTATTTCCATAAAATGTAGCCCCAAATCAGATTGACTAAAAAAAGAACAGGTATACCCAGGATAAAACTCCAATGTCGGGTTTTATGCCGGTAAGTATACATACCAGACAGCACACCGGCTGCGCCAAAAAACAGCGCAATGAAAAAAAATGTGCGTTCTCGGATTCGCCACTCTTTCTTGCACGCACGCCTTTTATCCAGCCTGACAAGCAAAAAAGCCGCCAGATTCCAGAAGAGATATGGCATTGACCAGATTAATAATTTAGAATCAAGCATAGTATCACTCCATATAAGAACCCTCGCTTTGTATTCTAAGCCGGGGATTCTTTATACTGACAGAATGCAATTTGCAATATCAATCATTTCCACACAAATCGGTTACTTCCTCCTCTCTCCTAAAAAACTTCCCTAAATGCGACAGACTCGTATTCTGGACGTTTGTCACCGGTTGTGCTACTATCAACGGAGGTGCTGCGCGCCGAAACCTAAGCCGAGTTTCTATAAGTGTAAAATATACCGGGAGAATCTTATGCACAAAGATTATGAAACCAGAACGCTTAAACAAAAAATATGGCTGCAGACAACAGGAGTTTTCCTGGCAATCCTGTTTGTATTATCAATAATCATTAACGCCGCCGGTCTTATAGCCGGCAATGCGTTTTATAAAGAATTTTGCGTGTGGCACACCCGTTTTGACGCCCGCAGATTCAATTCTCTTCAGGAAACCTTGGATGAAGGCATTAAAAATAAAAATTGGCAGAATATAAGTTTTAAGTCCCGCCAGGGATATATCCTGCAGGGCACTTACCTGCCTAACCCTAAGCCGACAAACAACACCGTTGTGTTTGTGCACGGCATAGCCAGCAGCCGGTTAATGGGAGTTTGGTATGCACCGATATACTGGAGCGCCGGCTATAACGTACTTGTCTACGACTCCCGGGCAAGCGGCGCCAGCGGGGGTGAATCGGTAACCTGGGGTATTTATGAAAGATATGATCTTGACCAATGGATCGATTGGGTAGAACAGCATAATCCGGGTGGTATCATCGGCGTCCATGGAGTCTCTATGGGGGCTGCAACGGCATTGATGCATGCTGAAATCAATGAATCAACCCACCGGGTGAAATTTTATGTCGCTGACAGCGCTTATTCAGATTTGACAGAACTGTTCACCCAACAGATTAATAATGCAGTAAACCTGCACTCCACATTTTGGATACGCCTCTTGCTGTGGTACTCCAGTCTGGCAGCTAACTGGCAATCCGGTTTTCGCTTTCAGGATGTTTCCCCTGTCCAATCTGTAAAAACAGCAACAACTCCCACCCTTTTTCTTCACGGGGAAGCTGATGCGTTAGTGCCCCAGGTCATGTGTGAACAACTGTACGCAGCATCCTCTGGTTATAAAAAAATGTATGTCTTCCCTAAGGACGCCCATGCGATGGCAATTTTTAACCATAAACAGGAATACCAGCAGCAAATTATTAATTTTATATCAGCCTTGCCTTAGCGCACGGCTGATGTTTTGGTAATTATATATGATGCCCGTCAATTTTCTCATCTTAGCCGCCATTATTCATTTTGGCGAGCGCCTGCCGCAGCTGGCCGAATTTACTGAAGCTGTCGAAATCGCAGGGACTCAACATTCGTGAGGAAATAGCCCGATAATGTAAAGTCCCGGCAGGAGCCCATGATAAGCTCTCCGGGACTTTTTATATCGTTCTTTAAAAAGATAAAACAGCCTTGCGTCCAGCGCAAAGCTGTTTTATGGTGCCGAGGACCGGAATCGAACCGGTACGGAAATTTCTTTCCGACGGATTTTAAGTCCGTTGCGTCTGCCAGTTCCGCCACCCCGGCAAATATAAAGAAAACACGGCTTGCACCGATCTTGTGGTGAAGCTACCGAGGTTGCTTCTATCCAGGCGAAAGTTATACTTTCCATCAGGATAAACAAAAACCGCGGGAATGTGGACCCATTTTTATTGTGGAGGCGGCACCCAGATTTGAACTGGGGAGTAAAGGTTTTGCAGACCTCTGCCTTACCACTTGGCTATGCCGCCGTCGCTATGGAGCGGAAAACGAGATTCGAACTCGCGACCCTCGCCTTGGCAAGGCGATGCTCTACCGCTGAGCTACTTCCGCTTAAATGGTGCCTCAGGACAGAATCGAACTGTCGACACGAGGATTTTCAGTCCTCTGCTCTACCGACTGAGCTACCGAGGCGTTAAGCAGCGATCCATGTTGCCCTATGCCGCCAGGCGGCACGGAAACATACGTGAGTCGCTTAATTCTGAACGTAGTGAAGAACTTCCACTACCTATAAGTTAGATGGCGACCCTGAACGGATTTGAACCGTCGATCTCCGCCGTGACAGGGCGGCATGTTAGACCGCTACACCACAGGGCCGCTTTAACAAATTGCATAACCTAGTATATATCAGCCTTTAAATAAAGTCAATAGCCTTTATTTTCCGAAATTACATCAGGTATGCCGCAACGAAATTTGTTATATATCAATCCTAAAAGACAGTCAAGAGCCAGTATACTTTAGAAGTGCTGTTATATTATATTACTCTAACAGTACTTTATTGATGGTTTCCTCCACCTGTTCCGGATCAAAAGGCTTAATAATAAAACTGGATGCGCCTGCCTTAATGGCATCAGTAATAACGCTACGTTGCCCAATAGCTGTAACCATGACAATGCGAGCCAGCGGGTCTTCATCATGGATATGCTTTACTGCCTGGATTCCATCCATTACAGGCATGGTAATATCCATGGTAACCAAATCCGGTTTGTGCTGACGGTATAACTGAACCGCCTGTTTTCCATCTCCGGCCTCCGCAACTACCTCATGTCCTTTATCGGTTAGCAGCTTTTTTAACATCATTCGCATAAACGCAGAATCATCGCAAACCAGAATTTTTGACATCTGATTCCCTCCTATATTGCAACTTTAATCAGTTCATTTTTGTAAATTTTGTCCAAGTTTCTCAATTGTTTGATATAAATTCGCCGCTAATCTTGCCTCAAGGTCTGGTAAAGTTCTTGCATCAAAATCAGCTGTCATAATCGGCGTTCGCCGTAGCCTGATTTCGCAAAAAAACTCATCTCGGTATATGTTGTAATTTATCATTAAATTACTTTCTGTGGTGAAGTCGCTATAATCTATTATAGCATAAGATCCGTTTAAAACTTTAACAGGCTTTTGGGGACTAATAAAAAGCTCAAAATCAAGGATACTCGACGGCAGTTTGGCTATATATGGCCATTCGAGCACTTTTTTTTCTCTAAACCGAACACATACAGAGGCCGGATCAAAGTATGCCAGGCATTTAAGCGTGTTTTCCATCCGCTCGGAAAGAACTCTTTCTAACGACGTTAAATCACCTGTAATGTAACTGATATCGCAGAATTCAGTTAAACCAACTACCGTTCTGGCCAAAAAATCTTTGGTCGCTTTATCATACAATATGGTAAAACTTCGCCGCGCTTGCACATTGTTGTATGTAAATATGCGGTATTGCGTACCACAGGTCATTAATTCATTAATTAAAGTAAAACCGAACATTTCATCGGGAAGATTTTTTAAAAATCCCCATTCTGCGACTTGCTCAATTATTTTCTCCATATATATCCCTCTCCTGTCAACATTAAGATTATATTCTGGGCTGTTTTAAAAAAACCTTCTTGGGGAGTAACCAAAAAACAAACTCAGAATAGTATGAAGTAGCTCTTACGGACCTATCTACAATCACAAGGAGGGAAAGTTAAATGGTAAAACGGTTAGGAGGATTAGTGTCAGTTTTACTAATTCTCACCATGTTCATTACCGCCTGCAGCCAAACGCCTGCAACGCAAGTACCCCCGGCAAAAGGACCTGCCTGGGCCCAAGGCCTGACTGCCCTTCCGCACGAAACTGTGGTAAAGGTTGGCATGAAACAGGTTATTTCCGATGCCGGTATTTTAATTGGCATGGCTAAAGGGTACTACCAGGACCTTGGCATCAAAATAGAACCGGTGCAGTTCAACTCAGGTCAGGAAATGATTAACCAATTGGCGGCCAGCCAATTAGATGTTGGCGCTACCGTCACTGCGTCCGGTTTATTAAACGCCATGTCCCGCGACATTCCTGTGAAAATTGTTGCTGACAAAGGCATCAATGTACCCGGACAAGGTTACTACCGTTTAATAATAAGAAAAGATCTCACTGATACTCTTAAAGATTTTTCCGATCTGCGCGGCAAACGAATTGCCGTTGTGGGTACGGCATCACTTGATGAAATCTGTCTTGCCAGAGTATTGGCTAAAGGCGGCCTGACTACAAACGACATTGACATGCAGGTTATTCGAGCTTTTCCCGATATGCTCGTTTCGCTTGCCAACAAAAGCATTGACGCTGCCATGGTTATAGAGCCATTCGTAACGCAGGGCATTGCCAAAGGAATTGCCGATCCATGGAAAGATCCCGCCGAGTATGATCCGGATGCGCAAATAGCGTTGTTAGTATATGGCACAAGTCTGACCACCCGTCCCGATGTGGCCAACCGGTTTATGACAGCCTATGTCCAGTCATTGCGCGACTATAATGATGCTTTTTTCAAAAATAAAAATAAAGCTGAAATCATTGACATCCTGTGCAAATACTCAGTTATCAAGGATCCGGCTTTATATGAAAAAATGTTTCCTACCGGTCTAAATCCGGATGGCTACCTCAGACTGAAGGGTATTGAGGCTGATTTGGCTTGGTATAAGGCTAATAACCTGCTAAAATCAGAGATTGGACTGGAAGAAGCCGTTGATAACAAATATGTAGATTTTGCTGTGAAAGCGTTAGGAAAATATCAATGATGATGTGGCCTATAACAGGAGCTGATTTAAGATGAAAACGGCAATCTCCATTCTTTCGCCGCTAACCCTATTACTATTATGGGAGTTAGCGGCCCGGCTGGGTTTTGTTGACACCCGGCTGCTGTCAAGTCCAACTCTCATTTTGCAAGCCTTTTTCCCCCTGTTATTCTCAGGTGAGCTTATTTACAATACCTGGGTCAGTGTATTAAGAGTAATTTTGGGGTTTCTTGCCGGTGCTATTCCTGGCATTCTGCTGGGAATGAGCATGGGTCTTTCCCCCTTTGTCCGCTCGGCACTTGAGCCGATGATAGCAGCTACATACCCCATACCAAAACTGGCCATTATGCCGCTGATTTTGCTTATCTTCGGACTTGGCGAAACCTCCAAGATATTTACCATAGCGATCGGCGTCTTCTATCTGGTGGTCATCAACACAATGGCCGGCGTACTCAACATTGATAAAATATATTTGGAAGTCGCCAAAAATTTCGGTGCCGGCCGCAGGGATTTTTACCTTACTGTAGCCTTACCGGGCGCATTGCCAATGATTTTCGCCGGACTTAAGCTAGGCATGGGCATGGCTCTGATTCTTATAGTCGCTGCCGAAATGTCAGCAGCTAAAGCCGGGGTTGGCTGGATGATCTGGCGGGCCTATGACATGTTTGCTATTGAGCAAATGTTTGCGGCCTTAATAACCCTGTCGATACTTGGCTATATCTTTTCGCTGCTTTTAGACTGGCTGGAGCATCTGGTGCTGCCCTGGAAGCAGGTTAACTAAGGGACTGAAGGAGGTGCCGTTATGCCTTATGCTAGCGACAGTATCGTCTTACACCAAATTGGCAAAACGTTCACTACCAGTCGTGGCCATATTACCGCTTTGCATAATATTGATCTTTCTATTGGTGATGGCGAATTTTTTTCCATTGTCGGACCCAGTGGCTGCGGAAAAACCACGCTGCTCCGCATTCTTGCAGGCCTGGATACGGCATCTACCGGCACTGTCGATATTAAAATCAATTCCGGTGACCGCCCGGTAAATTCCATGGTCTTTCAGGAACAATCCGTTTTCCCGTGGATGATGGTAATCGATAATGTAGCCTATGGTCTAAAATTACGCGGTATTGCAAAAAAAGAACGCTATGAAATAGCTGAAAAGTATATCCGTATGATCGGCTTAAGTAAGTTTGCCAAAGCTTATCCTCATCAGCTCTCAGGCGGTATGAAGCAAAGGGTAAGTGTTGCGCGCGCATTTGCCAATGACCCGGAAATACTCTTAATGGATGAGCCGTTTGGCGCTTTGGATGAGCAAAACCGGATTATCCTGCAGCAGGAATTGCTTAGAATCTGGGAATTAAGCAAAAAAACAACAGTCTTCATCACCCATAGCATTGATGAGGCCCTGTGCCTGAGCGACCGTATCATGATCATGACGGCGCATCCCGGCACATTAAAATCCATCGTGAATGTGGATCTCCCCCGGCCCCGCGATATTGCCGCTATCCGTACAACCATGCGGTATAACGAATTATTTCAGATTATCTGGCTGACACTCAGGGAAGAAGTGCTAAAGGTGAAACAACTAGAGCTCGACGCTTACTAAAACAAATAAGAAGAACGCCTGTAGGGCGTTCTTCTTATTTGTTGCTGGCAGGGGCAGCAGGACTTTAGCCCAAGTTTTGGAGATAGGAAAAAGCGACCGCTCATGTAAATCAGCCGCCATAATGTTAAACTCACTATTCTCTATAGGATTTTATATATACGACAGCAGATTTTCCAATATCCATAATTGTAATAGGATCGAGAGTTCTGTTTATTTTATTCTGTCTTTCCGCATTGACTCCAACTACATTGAGAACTGGTAAAATATAATCCGATTTAACAGCAAAATTAACATTTTGAGGAACTGTTCCGGCTTTCCTTAAGTAATAAACGCTATTTAATCCAGAACTGGTAATTCCAATTACTCTCCCATCGGATGAGATTAACGGCCCTCCGCTATTTCCTGGTTGAATCGGTATGCTAATTTGAAATACAGTAGGGTCATCTTTCAATCCAGTAAGTCCATTTACTAACCCTTCAGATATTTTATGTCTTGTACCTAAGTCGTTGGATAATGGAAAGCCTATTGTATAAACCTTTTCTCCTTCTTTAATAGTACTTGTGGTCCCAAGGGTAAGGGGAATAACACGTTTTTCAAGACCTTCTACTGAAAGCACAGCAATATCATTAGCTTCATCTTTTCCTATTACTTTTGCCATAATTGTGTAATCATTCTGGAAAGTAACCTCAATCTTCTTTGCGTTTGCAACTACATGATAATTTGTAACTACAACTGCCGGAGTAATAAAGAACCCTGTTCCGGTTGATGTACCACCGATAACGCCACCACCGGTTGGATTAATATTATCTATTCTAATGAAAGAAACCAAACCAAGATACGGCACATTAGCCTGCATTACATTAGGCTGAGTAGTTGTAAGGTTAACCGCTTCCAATGATTGTTGCGCCCAAATATTATTTGCTTGAACAACATATGCTCCAGTATAGATACCAGGTATAGCGGTCTTATTTAGAACAATCTTGGCTTCGCCAATCTTTCCAAAAGACTTTTGCCCATTAACTATAATTCCAACATAAGTCCATTCCTTGTATACTTCTGATGGAGTTTTGACAATTGCTACTTCTCCATAATACCCATTGACGGTAAATGACCAGACACCTTCAACTGAATCAAGTGTTCTATTCCTTAGATATTTGTTTATTACATCTTCTTTGGTCGCCTCGGGAACTACCCTTTTCAATGCAAAACAAGGTGTAATGGTAAGGAGTACAACAAGTACAGTGAAAATTAAAATCTTCAAATAGCAGAATTGCTTCATAAAAATTCGGCCCCCAATAATATAATTATAATTCAGAATAGTTTTATCGTTTTATTATATATTGAGTTAATTGTCGTAATTTGTAAATTCCCACAAAACATCCTAAATAGTATCAAATGTTCCAAGCTGAAAATGAAAAATAGAGAACCTCTCAACACGAGAAATTCTCTACATTTGCTGGCAGGGGCAGTAGGACTTGAACCCACAACCAATGGTTTTGGAGACCACTACTCTACCAATTGAGCTATACCCCTAAATGGAGCGGAAAACGAGATTCGAACTCGCGACCCTCGCCTTGGCAAGGCGATGCTCTACCGCTGAGCTACTTCCGCTTAATGGCGACCCCGAACGGATTTGAACCGTCGATCTCCGCCGTGACAGGGCGGCATGTTAGACCGCTACACCACGGGGCCGTGTCAGCTCTTTCTCCCTGACGGAATATAATAATACCATGCTTTTAAGATAATATCAATAGCTGCCAGGTGCATTTTCAGAAAAATATTTATGTATAGCTCACGTTTTATCGTTATTGTAACTGTTTACTTACTCGTATGGAAACAAACAGCTCATAAGAGATCCAAATTTAGCTTCAGGTAGGGTTTTAACCCAATCTGAAGCTAAGTGGTCGGATCAACAGGAATGGAAGTAAGGTTGCACAATGTCTGCACAGCCTTACTATAAGCTTACAACTTGCGGCTGCCACGTTTTGTTATGGCAATCCCGTCTTTACAAAGCGGACACTCTTCGGCTTTGTGGGCGGGTACAGTCAGGTGCAGCAATGCCTGAGCCGGAATGCCAAAATCGGCTTTACCGCCGCTGCGGTCAACCAGTATGCCCACAGCGACAGGAATACCGCCTTGTTCACGGACAACATCGATAACTTCCATGACGGAACCGCCGGTAGTAACAATATCTTCAACAATCAGAACACGTTGTCCTTTTTCTATGACAAAACCGCGGCGAAGTGTCATCCGTCCATTCTCACGTTCGGTGAAGATAGCACGAGTGCCGAGATGTTTCCCCACCTCATGGGCCAGGATAATACCGCCGGTCACCGGGCCTACAACCAGCTCGATATTGTCGTTTGTAAAGCGTTCGGCCAGAGCCGCACATAATTTTTCGGTATGTTTAGGATACTGCAGTACCTGGAACTTTTCGACATACAGCGGACTATGCAGACCGGAAGTAAGCAGGAAATGTCCTTCCAGTATTGCGCCTGTTTCAACAAACAGTTGTCTGACTTCTGCCTCGTTCATTCAGCATTCCTCATTTCTTCCAAAATTGCCAGCGCAGCGGCGCGTGGGTCTTTAGCCGCCGTGATAGGCCGGCCTACCACCAGATAATGCGCGCCGGCTTTTAGCGCATCCGCCGGCGTAGCCACCCGGCTTTGATCATTTAGTGCAGCTCCCCGGGGGCGAACGCCCGGAGTAACAATAGCAAACTCACGGCCGCATGCTTCGCGAATGAGCTTTGCTTCCTGCGGCGAGGCTACAACTCCATCCAGACCTGCTTCTTTTGCCATTTGGGCTAAATGAACAACTTGATCCGGAATACTGGCGGCATTTCTCAGGGTCGCCCATTCATTCTCGTCCATACTTGTCAACACAGTGACGGCTATAAGCCTAGGTCGCGGCAGATTATATTTTCTGGCTGTTTCCGCCACTGTTTCAGCCGCAGCCCGCATCATAGCCGTTCCGCCGGATGCCTGCACATTAATCATAGCAGCCCCCAGTCTTGTGAGCGAAGCGGCTCCCTGGGCTACAGTATTGGGAATGTCATGCATTTTTAGATCCAGAAAAACATCTTTGCCTTGCTGGCGCAAATAGTCCAGGCATTCCATTCCCACACCATAAAATAGCTGCATCCCCACTTTATAGTAGCTTACAGCGTCACCTAATTCCTCTACTAACTGCCTGACCTCAGCCATAGTGGCTACGTCCAGGGCTACAATCAATCGATTTCGAACTTCTTCCATTAAGACATCCTCCATGATAACACGTTAGCCCAAGTTAACTTTACCGACTAATTCGCTTACCTGTTTTAATCCGCGCGCGGCAAGGTATTCCTGAATGCCCGCCGCTACTTCAACGGCGGCATACGGATTTACAAAATTGGCAGTACCTACCGCCACTGCACTGGCACCTGCCAGTAGAAATTCGACGGCATCTTCCGCCGTCATAATGCCCCCCATGCCAATAACCGGCACTTTTACAGCTTTAGCTACCTGCCATACCATGCGCACAGCCACCGGCTTTACCGCCGGACCGGAAAAGCCGCCAACAATGTTGCCGAGCACCGGCTTCCAACTGCGAACATCGATCGCCATCCCGAGCAGGGTGTTAATCAGTGAAATGGCATCAGCACCCGCGTCCTCTACGGCTCTGGCCATCAGTGCAACATCGCCGACATTCGGGGAAAGTTTAACAATGACGGGCAAACCGGTATTTCTCTTTACTGACCGTACAACTTGGGCAGCACTGTCCGGACAGGTGCCAAAGGCAATACCGCCTTGTTTTACATTGGGACAGGATATATTAACTTCCAGACCGGCTACGCCGGCATTGTCAAGCCTTGCTGCTAATTCTCCGTACTCTTCGACGGTATTGCCCGAAATGTTTACAATGACCGGTACGTCGTATTTTGCCAGTTTAGGCATTATATCCTCAATTAACGTCTCAACACCGGGATTTTCCAGGCCAATCGAATTCAGCATGCCTGCCGGTGTTTCCGCTATGCGGCAGCCGCTGTTGCCAGCTCTGGGAGCTAGGGTTGTGCCTTTTACAACAACTGCCCCTACTTGATTTAGATCAACAAAATCACTATATTCCAGGCCAAAACCGAATGTGCCCGATGCCGTCATAACCGGCGTCTTCATTTTAATTCCGGCTATATTAACTGATAACATTGAATGTACCAGACTCACCAGGCCACCTCCCCGGCCCAAAATACCGGGCCGTCCGTACACACTTTATGACGTTTGCCGCCGGTACTGTCTGCACAGGTGCAGGATAAACAGGCCCCTACACCACAGGCCATAAATTCTTCCAGCGAAACCTGGCAGGGGACGTTATGACGGGCGGAGATTTCGGCAACGCCCTTTAGCATGGCATGGGGTCCACAGGCATAAATCATGTCAAAATTTTCAGCAGACAAAAGTTCCGGCAATAGGTCAACAGTAAAGCCGCGATGACCCACACTGCCGTCGTCAGTCGTAATATGTATGTTAGGACACGCGCCTGCGAAAATTTCCGTCCAGAATAATTCCTGCTCGTTGCGACCTCCCATCAGCAGAGTAGCCGGCTGAGAACAAAAAGTCCTGGCCAGCATAATGAGCGGCGCCAACCCCATACCGCCCCCTACCAGGAGGGGGCGTTTGCCGTTCAAGGTAAAACCTTGGCCCAGCGGCCCCATGCAATCTAACCAGTCTCCCGGTTTAAGGCGGGTCATAATGGCAGTCCCGCGACCAACAACACGATAAATCAGGGTTAATGTTCCCTTGGCGGCATTACAGTCGGCAATACTGAAAGGACGCCTGAGAAGCGGATCAAAGGTATCATGTAAACGAATATGAACAAACTGTCCGGGATTTGTCATAATGGCAATCTCCGGAACGGACAATATCAGTTCCAATACATCATTCGCTATTTTGTTGTGTTCCAGTACCTGAGCTTTTACACAGGTTTTATTCACGGATTCTTTCGCCTCCGCCCACGTAATCCTGTAAGGCCAGCACGTAGAGGAACTTGCTTTGCCGCATGATACTAAGCACATCCAGCACCGCGCTGGCCGTATCCATGGAAGTCAGGCATAACAGTGAATGTTCTACTGCAGCTCTTCTGATCTTGAAGCCATCGCTGTCAAAATCACGGCCTTTCGTCAGCGTATTGATAACCATGTTGATTTTTCCAGCCTTAATCATCTCGATTATTTCCGGCTGCTGTTCATGAAGTTTAGGCACTTCACCAACTTTTAGCCCCAGTGACCGGAGATATTTTGCCGTACCGCTGGTGGCAATCAGTTCATAACCCATTTTGGTAAATTCTGTAGCAATTTCGCCGGCTTCCTGTTTGTCTTTATCAGCTACCGTTACCAATACAGTACCCTCTTGCGGTACATTCATACCGGCGCCGACAATACCTTTGAACAGAGCTCTGGAGTAATGGTAGTCAATGCCCATAACCTCACCGGTTGATTTCATTTCCGGTCCAAGCGAAATGTCTACCTGCTGCATTTTGGCAAACGAGAATACCGGCACTTTGACGGCGATATACTCTCTGGCAGGCATAAGCCCCGGTGTATAGCCCATATTCTTCAGAGTATCGCCAATAGCAATGCGGGTAGCCACATCTACCATCGGCACATCGGTAATCTTGCTTAAAAACGGAATTGTCCGGCTGGAACGCGGGTTAACCTCAAGTACATAGACTTCCTCATCAACAATGACATACTGAATATTAATCAGGCCTTTAACCTTAAGCCCTTTTGCCAGGCGGCCGGTATAATCCACAATGGTGTCAATGACTTTCCGTGACAGCGTCTGCGGCGGATACACGGCAATACTGTCGCCGGAATGTACGCCGGCCCGTTCAATATGCTCCATAATGCCCGGGATGATAAAGTCCTCGCCGTCGGCGATGGCGTCCACTTCCACCTCCGTGCCTTGCATATAGCGGTCGACCAGTACCGGATGCTCCGGTGAGGCTTTTACAGCCCGTATCATGTAATCCTTTAATTCGTCTTCATTATATACAATCTCCATAGCCCGGCCGCCAAGCACATATGACGGTCTGACAACCACCGGGTAGCCAATGCGAGCGGCTGCAGCCGGAGCCAGGGCAGCATCGGTGATCGTTTCGCCTTGTGGCCGGGGAATGTTCAGCTGTCCCAGCAGTTCTTCAAATTTTTCCCGGTCTTCCGCCCGGTCAATACCTTCCACACTCGTGCCAAAAACTTTCACTCCGGCTCTTTCCAGCGGTCCGGCCAGGTTAATGGCTGTCTGGCCGCCAAATTGAACAATAACTCCCTCAGGTTTTTCTTTATCGATAATATTAAGTACATCTTCCGGGGTTAGCGGTTCAAAGTACAGGCGGTCGGAAGTATCAAAGTCGGTGGATACCGTTTCCGGGTTATTATTGACAATGACAGACTCAATTCCCATTTCTCTGAGGGCCCAGACAGAATGTACCGAACAATAATCGAACTCAATTCCCTGCCCGATCCGGATAGGACCTGATCCCAGCACCATAACTTTGCGTTTATTGGTGGTCACAACTTCGTCTTCCTGCGCATACGTCGAGTAGTAATACGGCGTAACTGCCTCGAATTCCGCCGCACAGGTGTCTACCATTTTATAACTGGGAACGATGTTGGCCTGCTTTCGCATTTCTCTAATCTGATACACCGTTTTGCCGGTAAGTTCGGCAATGGTTTTATCGGCAAACCCCATCTTCTTGGCGGCCAGCAATATTTCGGCAGATAATTCCTTGCTGATTTGCCGTTCCATTGCCACTATATTTTCAATCTTATCCAGGAAGAATTTATCAATTGCCGTTATTTTGTGTATTTCGGCAACTGTCACTCCCCTGCGCAGGGCTTCGGCAATAACAAAAGACCGTTCATCATTAGCCAGTTTGAGCTTCGCTTTAACCTCAGCATCATTTAGTTTCGCCAATTCCGGGATATACAGGCGGTTAAGACCAATTTCCAGCGAGCGTACCGCCTTGAGCAGCGCGCCTTCAAAGTTACGGTCAATCGACATAACCTCGCCAGTGGCTTTCATTTGTGTGCCAAGAATCCGGTCGGCAAAACTAAATTTATCAAATGGCCAGCGAGGAAACTTAACTACAACATAGTCAAGCGCCGGTTCAAAGCAAGCCTTGGTTTTTCCGGTCACAGCATTGGTGATTTCATCCAAAGTATAGCCAATAGCAATTTTAGTAGCCACTTTGGCAATGGGGTAGCCGGTAGCTTTGGAAGCCAAGGCGCTGGAACGGCTTACCCGCGGATTTACTTCGATAACGATATATTTACTGCTTTTGGGATCAAGCGCGTACTGGACATTACATCCACCCTCGATACCTAGAGCGCGGATGATTTTCAGCGATGCACTCCTGAGCATCTGGTACTCATAATCAGTCAGCGTCTGAGAAGGAGCAACTACAATACTATCGCCGGTATGAATGCCTACCGGGTCGAAGTTTTCCATATTACACACTGTGATGCAGTTGTCGGCGGCATCACGGATAACTTCATACTCAATTTCTTTCCAGCCGGCTACGCTGCGCTCAATAAGCGCCTGCCCGATCAAACTGTATTTCAGACCACGGTTTACCGTGTCGATAAGTTCTTCATCATTATGGGCAATACCGCCGCCGGTGCCGCCCAAAGTGTAAGCAGGGCGCACAATCAGCGGATAACCAATCTCTTGCGCAAAGCTAAGAGCACTGTCAATGTCTTCCACAATCGCACTTTCCGGAATAGGCTGACCCAGCTCTTCCATTGTGGCTTTGAACAATTCCCTGTCTTCCGCTTTTTTGATAGCTTCCAGCGGTGTGCCTAACAACTCTACCTGATATTTTTCCAATACGCCGTTTTCGGCGAGTTTAACCGCCAGATTAAGACCGGCCTGTCCGCCCAGGGTTGCCAGCAATCCGTCAGGACGCTCCTTGGCAATGATTTCCTCAAGATATTCCGGTGTCAACGGTTCAATATATACCCAGTCCGCAATATGCGTATCTGTCATAATGGTGGCTGGGTTGCTGTTGACCAGCACCACCTCAAAGCCTTCTTCTTTCAGCGCCTGGCAGGCTTGCGTGCCTGCATAGTCGAACTCGGCAGCCTGGCCAATCACTATCGGGCCTGAACCGATTACCATAACTTTGCGCAGTTTCTGTCTTTTCGGCACCGTTAGTTCCCCCTTGCCTTATTCGTTTCTTTATTGAGCAACTTCATAAATTCTTCAAACAAGTATGTGCTGTCATCCGGTCCGGGTGCTGCTTCCGGGTGATATTGCACCGAGAATACAGGCAGAGTTTTATGCCGCATACCTTCCACGGTCTCATCATTTACTGCGCGATGGGTTATCGTGACATCAAGGTTTGCCAGTGACTTTTCATCAATGGCGTAGCCATGATTCTGGGAAGTGATATAGACTCTGCCTGTTGCCAGATCTTTTACCGGGTGATTGGAACCGCGATGACCAAATTTGAGCTTGTAAGTATCGCCGCCTAACGCCAAGCCTAACAGCTGATGACCAAGACAAATGCCAAATACCGGCTTTTTGCCGATAAGTTCCCGCACTGTATCAACAGGGGCATCTTTAGGATCTCCCGGTCCGTTGGACAGGAATATCCCGTCAGGGTTAAGCGCCAGCACTTCGTTTGCCGGCGTGCCGGCCGGCAGCACGGTAATATCGCAGCCTGCTTTGGCCATTGAGTTCAGGATGTTGCGTTTAATGCCGAAATCCATAACCGCGATATGCGGGCCCTCCCCCGGTATCCTGTAGATTTCTTTTGTGGTTACTTCTTCGACTACATCGGTACAAAGCGACTCGGCAAATAAGCTGGCGATCTCGCTCTCAGTAGCGTCCCCCGGCACGATAACCCCTTTCATGGTGCCATGTGAACGTATCCGCCTGGTGATAGCCCGGGTATCGACGCCATAGATGCAAGGGATATTTCTGGATTTAAGGTAAGAAACCAAAGAGTCTTCTGCCTGCCAGCTGCTAGGCTGCCCACAGAGCTCACTAATTACAAAGCCGCGAACAAACGATTGTCTGGCTTGTTCGAATAGTTCAGCCACACCGTAATTACCGATA
Source organism: Sporomusa aerivorans (assembly GCF_041428895.1). Lineage (NCBI taxonomy): Bacteria > Bacillati > Bacillota > Negativicutes > Selenomonadales > Sporomusaceae > Sporomusa > Sporomusa aerivorans. Next base: position 3,228,796 of record NZ_CP156926.1, on the reverse strand, counting down.
AGCGGATAAGTCATTGTTACGATTTGTCCGCAATAGGACGGATCTGTTAATACTTCTTGATAGCCGGTCATGCCGGTGTTGAATACTACTTCCCCAACTGCTTTAGTACCGGAAGCAAGCATCCCTTGGAAAACGCTGCCGTCTTCCAATATCAGTTTGCCAATCATTTAAGCACCTCGCCATTTTGCATAATTATACTGCCGTTCACTATAGTAATTAGCGATTTACCCTTAAAATTCCTGCCTTCATATGGAGAATGTTTTCCGCGAGTATAAAAATTTATGCAATTAACTACCCATTTGTATTCAGTGTCAAAAATGGTAATATCTGCTGGAGCTCCCACTTTCAGCTCGCCGCTGTTCAATCCAAGAATTTTTGCCGGCGCATATGACATTTTATCGATTACTTCCATAAGCGTAAGCCGGCCGGTATGATAGAGGCCTGTCAGGACCACGGCAAGCGCGGTTTCCAAGCCGGCAAAACCACTGGGAGCATACCGGAACTCCACGTCTTTTTCTTCAAAGGCGTGGGGTGCATGATCGGTTGCGATCGCATCAAGCGTACCGTCTTTGAGTCCGGCTATAAGCGCTTCCACATGGTCTGACGACCGTAGCGGCGGATTTACCTTAAATGCCGTATTAAAACTTTTGAGTTCTTCATCAGTCAGTGTCAGATGATGTGGTGTAGCCTCCGCTGTTACTTTTACACCCCGCTGTTTGGCCTGGCGGATTATCTCCACCGCGCCTTTGCTGCTTACATGGGCAATATGAATTGGCGAATTGGTGTATTCGGCCAACATAATATCCCTGGCTACTGCAATGTCTTCGGCTACCGCCGGACGGCCTTTAAGCCCAAGCATAGCGGATACGGCGCCTTCATGCATATATCCTTCACAGGCCAGCTCCTCATCTTCCGAATGGGTGATAACCGGACAGTCAAACATTCCCGTATATTCCAAGCCGGTCTTTAAAAGGCGCGTACTGTCGAGGTGACCGCCGTCGTCGGATATGGCAACTGCACCGGCGGCAATCATGTCGCCGATCTCAGCGAGTTCTTTCCCTTCCAGCCCTTTGCTCAAAGCACCGATCACTTTTAGGTTGACAACACCTTCGGTTTGTCCGCGTTGCAGTAGACCGGATACCAGGATAGAGTTGTCAACAGCAGGTTTGGTATTAGGCATGCAGGCCACGGTTGTAAAGCCGCCTGCCGCCGCGGCGCGCGTGCCGGACGCTATATCTTCCTTGGCTTCCAGGCCTGGTTCCCGTAAATGAACATGCATATCAACGAGACCGGGGGCCACGATTAAACCGGCGGCATCAATTACTTGCGCACCATCAGCGGCTAAGTTTTGGCCAATGGCGGCAATTTTACCGTTCTCCACAAGAATATCACCTGTTATATCCAATTGATCCGCCGGGTTTATAATACGTCCACCTTTAATTAGCAGCTTCAATCTGAGTCCCTCCCATCAGTACCAAGAATAACAGCGCCATTCTGACCGCCAGTCCGTTCTTAACCTGTTCCTGTATAGCCGACTGCTTGCTATAAGCCACATCAGGAGCAATCTCAAGTCCCCGGTTCATGGGGCCCGGGTGCATCAAAAGCGCATCCGGTTTTGCCAGTGCCAGCCGCTTGGCATTAACTCCAAAAATCCGGGCATACTCCCGTGCTGACGGGAACAGGCCCTTTTGCTGCCGCTCGCGCTGAATGCGCAGCACATTGACAACATCTGCCTGGTCTAAGGCATCCTCAATCCGGTTATGTACTTTTATACCGACTTGTTCAATATTTCGCGGCAAAAGTGTCTGCGGGCCGGCGACATGGACCTCGGCCCCCATTTTTAGCAGTCCCCAGATATTCGAACGGGCTACCCGGCTGTGTAAAATATCGCCGACAATAGCCACCTTTAGCCCATCAAGCTTACCTTTATATTGTCTTATTGTAAACATGTCTAAAAGTCCCTGGGTGGGATGTTCATGAGCTCCGTCACCGGCATTGATAATTACCGGCTTAACGGCATTGGCGGCAAAATTCGCTGAACCTTCGGCTTCATGCCTCATTACAATAATATCAACGCCCATGGCTTCCACTGTAAGCAGGGTGTCGCGCAGACTCTCTCCCTTGGCCACACTGCTTGAGCTTGTCGAAATGTTAACAACATCGGCGCCAAGATATTTGCCGGCCAGTTCAAATGACGTTCGCGTCCGCGTACTGTTTTCGAAGAACAAATTAATAATAGATTTGCCGCGTAAGGTTGGCGCTTTTTTAATGTCACGGTCAATAATGTTTTTCATTTCTTTGGCTGTGTCGAGAATCAAATTCATTTCAGCGGCGGACATAGTCTCAAGACCAAGGATATCCTTGTTTCTGAGCGATACTTGAGCTTTACTCATCATACACTCTCCCTTCGAATATAAGCAAAAACAAACTCCCTGCCAGAAAGAGCAAGGAGTTATTAAAGCACACCAATTTGTCAGCGGCTTGGCAACATCCTTGCCGACCTCTCTGGGTCAACTTAAAGGATAGTATTTGTTGTTATCAGGCATAATAAAAGCCTTCTTACCGTGAAAGCACGCAAGAAGGCGTAAATAATCCCTTACCGTCCCCTTGCCAGCCTCACAGGACTAGCTTAAAGGCCATATTGTATTAGTAAGATGATAACAGAATTCGCCAAGGATTGTCAAGAGAAAAATAATTAAGCCTTTGAGAATATCTCAAAGGCTTTTATTGCTTGTGGTGCGGTTGGTGAGACTTGAACTCACACGCCTTGTGAGCGCCACCCCCTCAAGATGGTGCGTCTGCCGATTCCGCCACAACCGCATATTCGATTTTTGACGCTACACTTGCGAGTCGCGCTCAAGGCCGAAAGTCATATATCGAACATCAATAAAGTGGTGCGGTCGAGTGGATTTGAACCACCACGAGGTTGCCCCCACTAGCTCCTGAGGCTAGCGCGTCTGCCGTTCCGCCACGACCGCATATTATGTCATTAACCAATAGAAATTATACGCTAAAAAATTAACTTCGTCAAGGAAATACTATTGAGAATTATCCATGGTGCGGTTGGTGAGATTTGAACTCACACGCCTTGTGAGCGCCACCCCCTCAAGATGGTGCGTCTGCCAGTTCCGCCACAACCGCATATTCGATTTTCGACGCTCGACTTGCGACTCTCACTCGAAGGTCGAAAGTCGTAAAGCGAACGTCAATAAGGTGGTGCGGTCGAGTGGATTTGAACCACCACGAGGTTGCCCCCACTAGCTCCTGAGGCTAGCGCGTCTGCCGTTCCGCCACGACCGCGTTAATATACATCTGTTGTGCTTACGCAACATAATGTATATTATCATAACATCAAACAATCGTCAAGCTAAATTTTATGCATTATTTACTGGCAGCAAATCCCCATTGCCAAACATTCCATAAATTACCTGCCGGTGTGGGATTTGGCTGATAATTGGCGATTGATACTTTAACAGCGTCAATATTTCCCCGAAAGTATAGCGGCACAACCGGACAATCTTCCCGGATCAAATCCTGAATTCGAAAATAAATATCTTTGCGGGCGCCGGCATCAACAGTTTTAACGCCGAGGTCAGCCAGCTTGTCAACCTCCGGGTTGCGCCATCCCGGGTAATTCTGTCCGTCAAATGCATTTGCCGGACCAGGAATTTTCCGGGAGTGCCATAGATTTCTATTATCAGGATCGACACCGGCAACCCAGGCATATATCGCTGTTTCAAACCGTCTGCTTTTCAAAACCTCACTAAAAAACAAATTTCCCTCAACAGGTTGCACCTCAACTATGATACCAGCTTCTTTTAGTTGTTCGGCAATTTTTTGCGCTGTCTGTTCGCGTTGCTTATTGCCGGTAGGAACAGTAAGCGAGAAGGCCAGTCGCTTATTATCTTTCATCATTATTCCGTCCGGACCTGGTGTCCAGCCGGCCTGCGCCAGCAGTTCACGCGCCATATTGATATCCCGTGCCGGCGCTTGCTGCATAGGATTATAAGCCCAGGACAACGGCGACTGATCGCCATAAGCAGGACTGGCAACCCCTTTTAATACATTAGCCACGATAGCTTGACGATCGATTGCATTTGCAATAGCTTTGCGCACACGCACATCCTGGAATAAGGCATTATCAAGATTAAAGTCCATATGTTCCCAGACCATGGTTGGCGAAATTACTGTCCGTATGCCATCAATGGCCTTAACCTGTTCCAGAAAAGTAAAAGCAATATTGCTGATAATATCTACTTCGCCTGTTTTAAGTTGGGTAATTAGCAAGCCGACGTCAGGAATTATTTTATAGACAACACTGTTCAAAACCGGCCTGCCCCGATAATAATTGGTATTGGCCTCAAGAACAATAGCCTCCGCTACCTGCCATTCCTTAAATTTAAACGGGCCTGTGCCCACAGGGGCCCGGTTAAAGGGAGCCTTATTTACATCAGGCACATTCTCAAGTTTATGCCTGGGTAAAATGGTGGTAAATAAAGTAAGGTAAGGTGCATAATACTCTTTAAATTTAACAACAACGGTGTATGGGTCCGGTGTTTCGACTGCACTGATCCGGTCATACCCCTCCCGCGAGACGATATTTGCTTTGCGGTTCATAATAAGCTGCCAGGTAAACTTGACATCCTCAGCCGTAAAGGGGGTACCATCATGCCAGGTTATTCCCTGGCGTAAGCGATAGGTTACTTTGAGCCCGTCAGGAGTAACCCCGCCGTTGGCAACTGTCGGTACATCAGCTGCTAAATCAGGCAGCCATTCTCCTTTTTCCCCGGTAATTACCAAGCCGCTAAAAATCATTCTGCCGACTTCGGCGGTTGCCAGCAGATCCGACAACAGTGGATTAAGTGTATTGGGCTCTTGAAAACTGCCATATTTCAACTGTCCGCCCTGCTGGATAGCAACTTTCTTTTTTTCCTGCGGCGCAGTGTCATCTTTTGAACTGCAGCCAGCCGCCAAAGCAGTCAGAAGCACCAAACATAATATTAATAACTTGCGCATTTACAGTAAATTCTCCTCAATACCCTTTACGTATTTATCTTCCGTATAATTCCTGATAACGTTTCTTATTGTGCAGTACTTTTTCAACATACTCCTTAGTTTCGTTAAAAGGAATTTGTTCAATATCCTTAAAATCTTTGGACCAGCCGAACCGCTGCATCCATTGTTTTACATTTCCCCTGCCGCCGTTATACGCAGCAAGATACAGGACCTCATTACCGGCAAACTCTTTTTTTAATGAGGCTAAATACCAGATTCCGAACCGGATGTTTATATCCGGATCAGTAAGTTCTGCAGTCGAAAATTCTTTATGGTTTGTCTGGTCGGCAATCCATCGTCCCGTCTCAGGCATAATCTGCATTAATCCCATTGCTCCCTTGGGGGATCGGGCTTCATTTATAAACTTGCTTTCCGCTCTAATGACGCCGGCGACTAAAAATGGGTCAAGATCACGCTCTAATGCATAGGTATATATCGCTTCCTGATACAAAAACGGATATACATACTTTTTTTGGAACCAATCACTGTTAAATACAGTATAAATCCCAGCAGCAGACAACAAAAGACCGATGATCAGGACTTTCAACCAAGTCCAGATACGCAATTATATCACTCCGTTATAAAAATCACTGTATAAAACTATGTTTCTTTAGTATAAAAAATACCGCTATTTAACGGCAGGAGTTATAGCGCCCATCTGCTGCCATGCCCGAGCCACCTGTTCCTGCGTCTTCTCTTTCGTTTCACTGTTATTGATGACTATATCGGCATATTTTAATTTTTCCTCTAATGAGAGCTGGGCATTTATCCGTGATATAGCTTCTTCACAACTGAGCTTATCACGGTCTATAAGTCTGGCTAACTGGGTTTTCTTATCAACAAATACAACCCACACAGCATCCACTTTGACATGCCATCCCACTTCAATTAATAAAGGCGCATCCAAAACAGCCCTTTCATAGCCGTTTTGTCTGGCATGATCAATAGCCGCCATTGCTTCCGCTTCGATACGAGGGTGTGTAATACATCCTAATAAGGCTCTGGCCTGACTGTCAGTAAAAATAATCTGCCCCAGGCATTTGCGGTTTATTTGGCCGTTAGGTTCAAGAATTTCCGCACCAAAGTTATCAATAATCTCCTGCCAGGCCGGTCTCCCGGGAAGAGTAACTTCCCGGGAAAGTTTGTCGGCATCAACAATATAAGCCCCTAACTCGCGGAGCATAGTGCTTACAGTACTTTTTCCACTGGCAATTCCGCCTGTTAAACCAATCACAATCATCTAGGTTCCTCCGGCTACTTTTGGCAATTAGGACAATAGTGAGTGCCGCGACCGGCTACTTCTTTACGGGCGATGATGGCGCCACACCGCTGGCAGGGCTGATTAGTACGTCCATACACCTGCAGGTGATGCTGGTGGCTGCCGCTTTGGCCCCTGCCATCGCGGTAATCGCGAAAAGTTGTTCCTCCGTGAGCAATTCCATCAGCAATCACCTGATTTACTGCCTGATAAAGATATTTTACCTCAGTAGCATTCAGGGTACTCGCCCTGCGCTCCGGGTCAATACCGGCAATAGCCAGCGCTTCATCCACATATATGTTGCCAAGACCGCCAATTAATTTTTGATTAAGAAGTATCGACTTAATAGTAGCCTGCCGCTTGCCCAGCATGTCGCCGAAGTATTCCAGGGTAAATTCTTCAGACAGAGGTTCCGGCCCCATTGAAGCCAGACCGGCAATACGCCACAGTTCACTTTGCGGCATTAAGTACAACGTACCCAGGGTGCGAGTATCGGCGTACAGCAAAGCATCACCATTATCAAGCCGAAAAACAATATGGGTAAACTTATCATAGGCAGTTCCTGGAGTTACATAATACAAGCGCCCGGTCATGCGCAGGTGAACAATAAGTACATACTGATTATCCAGATAGAAAAGCAAATATTTACCGCGTCGTCCTAATTTCGCAATCTTCCTGTCTGTAAGCATTGCCTGAAATTCGGCAGCAGTTGGCCATTTTATGAGGCGCGCTAAGTTTATATCGACGCGAGTGATCGTTCGTTCTTCCACCTTATCGGTCAGATTTCGGCGGATTGTTTCCACTTCAGGCATTTCCGGCATGTGAATTCTCCCCTTTATTTGGCCTGTGCCCAGTTGCGGCCGGTCTTTACCTCGGCTAACAACGGCACGTCCAACTGAACGGCTTGTTCCATAGCCTGGTTAACAAGTAACGCAACATGATTAAGTTCTTCTGCAGTTACCTCAAGCACCAGTTCGTCATGAACCTGCAGCAACAGTCTGCTGCGCAGCCCTTCGGCAATCAGGGCGTCATAGACTTTGTTCATGGCAATCTTGATAATATCGGCAGCTGCACCCTGAATCGGAGTATTCATGGCCGTTCGTTCGGCAAATGAGCGTTGGTTGAAGTTGCTGCTGTTGATATCAGGCAGGTGACGCCGCCTCCCAAACAGGGTGGTTACATATCCGTCGCGATGCGCACCGGCAACCACTTCGTCAATATATCGCTTTACGCCTTGATATTTTGCAAAATAACTGTCAATGTAGTAGCCCGCTTCTTTGCGGCTAACACCTATATCCCGCGCCAAGCCATAGTCACTGATACCATAGACAATACCAAAATTAACCGCTTTGGCTCTGGCCCGCATTTCTGCTGTGACATCTTTCATAGCAACGCCAAAAACTTCGGCAGCCGTCCGGGTGTGGATATCCTGATTATGCCGGAAGGCCTCCAGCAGGCTGGCATCTCCTGCCATATGAGCCAGCACCCGTAATTCAATTTGCGAGTAGTCGGCAGACATAATATATTGATACCCTTCTCCCGGTACAAATAACTCCCGGATTTTTCGGCCTATATCTGAACGGATAGGAATATTTTGCAGATTAGGTTCCGAACTGCTAAGTCTGCCGGTTGCTGTAACCATTTGGTTAAACGTAGTGTGAATTCGGCCTGATTCGGGATGAATAATACCTTCGAGACCGTCAAGATAAGTAGACTTAAGTTTAGTTAGCAGCCTGTATTCAAGCAATTTGTCTATCAACGGATGCTGGCCGGCCAGTTTTTCCAACACCTCTGCGTCAGTAGAATAACCTGTTTTTGTTTTTTTAATAATAGGAAGTTTCATTTTTTCAAATAAAATGACTCCTAGCTGCTTAGTCGAGTTTATATTAAATTCTTCACCGGCCAGACTGTAAATTTCCCTCACTAACTGATCAACTTTACCGGCAATATCAACTGCCATCTCTTTTAAGTAATTTCTGTCAACCTTAATACCGTTAACTTCCATTGCCGACAAAACTTTGACCAGCGGCATTTCAATCTGTGTATACAATTCATTCAGGCCGCTATTTGCTAATTCCGCAATAATTGCCTGCTGCAGTTGGCCGGTAAGCGAACTGGCCCAGCAGGCGTATTCCGGCTTGGCAGTGAGGTTTTTATCGCCGGCAGGCAACAAAATAGCTTGTCCCAGATATTTCTCAGACAAAGCTTCCAGCGGATATGCAGTTGCCGTTGGATCGAGCAAATAAGCGGCAATCAGGATATCCATTACTTTTGTTCCAATTATTGTTCCTTTAATTCTGCAGGCATTATACAGCTTCTTGGAGTCATAGGTTACTAACGCAATACTATTGTCAGCCAATAAATCAAACAAGCTGCCCCAACCTTCAGCCTCTGCCGGAACATAAACTGTTGTTTCAGCACAGGTGACAGCCATCCCTGATAAGCCTGCTAACGGCGAATGCCCTGCCGATAAGGGATAGCAGCTTACGGAACCTACTCGTTTGGCTTCGGCGTGAATAGCCGCAATTTCGTCGTCAGTTTCGACTACAGCCGGCGGCTTTAACTGTAAGGCAGACGGTGGTGCCGCTTCCTGCGAACCTGATGTATAGTCTCCGGGAAACAGGCTATCCACTTTGGCCAATAAAGTTTTGAATTCGAATTTGGCAAATAGCTCTTTGACAGCCGGTTTCACAGGGTGAATACCGAAAGCTTCCGGCGAAAACTCAATAGCCATGTCACGCACTATGGTTGCCAGCTTTTTGGATAGAACCGCCTGTTCACTATATTGGCGGAGATTCTCCTGTAGTTTTTTACCGGAAACATCGTCAATATGGTCCAGGACATTTTCCAGAGAGCCGAATTGGGCCAGCAGCTTACCAGCTGTTTTTTCACCAACTCCCGGTACACCGGGAATATTATCAGAAGAATCTCCCATCAAGCCTTTTAAGTCGACAACCTGCTCAGGCGCCAAGCCATACTTTTCCTTTAAGGCGGCTGTGTCAATCGTCTCAACTTCCGAGATGCCTTTCCTTGTTAGCAATACTTTAGTATTTGCGCTAATTAACTGCAACGCATCTCGATCGCCGGTTACAATAAAAACTTCATAACCTTGACTTGACGCTTTTTCCGCCAGGGTCCCAATAATATCATCGGCTTCATAACCCTGTTCCTCAATGGTATTTATGCCCAAAGCCTGCAATAATTCACGGATTAAAGGAAACTGTTCAGATAATTCTCCCGGTGTGGCCTGACGCTGTGCTTTGTATAGCTGGTATGTTTCTGTCCGAAACGTTACCCGGCCTTTGTCAAAAGCCACTGCTAAATAGTCAGGCTTATAATCTGCAAGCAATTTTACCAGCATGGTCGTAAAGCCGTATACAGCATTCGTATACAGCCCGCCGGCGGTTCGTAACATAGGCAGCGCATGAAAGGCACGATGTACCAGACTGCTGCCGTCAATAATAATAAATTTTTGGGGCACAAGCCCACCACCTAACATTCCATTATTGTCCAATCTATTTGTATTTGCTATAAAACCTAAAATCCCTGCTCCTATTTTCTTAAATCCTGGCCCAGCTTATGTAATAGTATAACAAAAAAAGATTGCTTCCGTGCATTCGCTAGGACCGGACGCAAAATGGCTGCGCCTGACACAATGAATGCATCTATAGCAATCTTACCCTTGCTTTGTCTTTAAATCAAGTTGTAAGTTCCAGAGTCTTGCCCTCGTCATTCCAATATACATACACGTCAAAATATTGATTTATATCGGTGATTTTAACATAGGGAGTTGCGCCAATCATGCTGACAGGCACTTTTATACTTTTTCCCTTATCATCCATTGTTAAGCTTTGCGTACTTTCGTCCCAGTTTATTTGCCGGCCAAGTGCATCAGCCAGTGATCGAGCCGATACGGCTGGCATTCCCTGGAGTTTATTAACCTCAAGATACACCGGCTTCTCATTTAAAAAGGCAGCAACTGCGCCGAAGGCCAGCAGATTCTCACCGGCTTTCCAGTTTTGTTCAACCTGAAACAGCATACCTGCATTTGCCCGCGCCACATATACCACACCGTTGCTATCAATACCCGGAACAATGGTTTTGCCGTACAGAACAGACTTTGTTTTTTCATCCCAGGCAATTTTTTGTTTAAAGGCCTGAGCGACCGGCAATATTGGCACATATTGCACATCACCGACAGTCAGCCCGCTTTCACCTAATAAAACGCCATTAACAGTAATTCCAAACTGACTGGCAATGACAACCCGGCGGTCCCCAGGTTCATCAAGCAACTTTTTCAGCAAATCATTGCTAACCAATGCGTTTAACCGGTAAGCATTAAGCCGGCTCTTTATATCTGCAATTGTTATAGTGCCCGATCCATATATATCCGGATATACCGACAATAATATTTGCCCTTTCGCATCTTTCCGCACGTTTACCCGATCGTAGGTGACTTTCACCGGTGTACCGACATTTACCATATCAAACAGCTCTTCTACGTCTTCTTCATACATGCGGATACACCCGTTTGAGACTGCCAACCTGATTGACCAGGGAGCGTTTGTCCCATGAATGCCGTAAGTGTTCCAAAAACCTATCCACCTGTAACCGAGCGGATTATCCGGCCCTGACGGGACAGCGATCCCCTGTCGGTCCGGCGGATACCAGACAGGGTTTATTTCCTTGCAATCTACTGCAAAACTGCCGAGTGGTGTCGGCGTTGCCAGCTTGCCAATGGCTATTGGATATTCCTTTACCAAGCGGTCACCCGAAAATAATTCGATTGTCCTACTGGGCAAATTAACAGTTATATTCACCGCCGGCACAACGGCTTTTACCTGCCCCACCCCAAAAAATATCACAAAAAAGATAAGTAAGAAAATGGTTCTACTAACCCGGAGTAACACTAGCATCCCTTCTTCACACAGTTTTCTGTAGCAATAACATGATATGAAGAACAGCCGCTAGGTTATTACCCCATAAGGTAACTTTTTTCGGATTATCTTTGACATGGATTATTGAAGATTTAATATTTGCTGGTGAACCACCCGTAAACGCTGGTGACGCTCATCAATGATCGGCAGGTAAATATGAATATTTGCGCCTGATTTGGCGGTGGTTGTGGCCGGATTAATATTAATAAAACCGCCATGTTCACCAATTATCCGGTGCGCTACCGGCAATCCCAGTCCCATATGCTCAAGTTTGGTTGTATAGAAAGGTTCAAATACCCGGGGCAAAATTTCCGGCGCTAAGCCCGGACCGGTATCAGCAATGCCGATTACCAGCATACTCAGCTCAGAATTAATCCAAGATCTAACCGACAGCACACCTTCTCCAGGCATTGCCTCAATAGCGTTTTGCATAATGTTAACGATAGCCTGTTTTACTAAATTACTATCCACACTTACTTGCGGCAGATTTGCAGCAAGTTGCTTGTCGATAGCAATCTTTTCTCCGCCTAATTGTTTAAAAGTTAACAACAGGGCTTCCTCGATCGTCCGGTTTATATCAATATTATTCTCCTTATTAACAGGCGGCTTAGCGAACAAAACAAGTTCTTTTACAACATTATTAATGCAAGAAACTTCATCCAGCATCATTTCGAGTACATCACGGCCTACCGTATACCGGTCATCCTCCAGACGGCCTAACATTACTTGCAAATACCCGCTTATGGTAGTAAGCGGCGTCCGGACATGATGGGCCACGCCGGCTGCCAGTTCTCCCAGCGACATTAGCATTTGCGTAATCTGTATCTGTTTTATGGCGGCCCGGACTGCCGACAAATCTTGAATAATAACAATTAAGCCGCTGCCCTCCCCGATTGAACCCCTGAGCCGCAGAGCGTCAATATGGGCATAGATAAACTGATCCTTAACTTTAAGCTTCAAATTGACAGAATTTAGATCTTCGTATTCTTCCATATGAAATATTTGTAAAAACTTTTCGCCATGATGCTTAAATACATCTTCTACCCGCCTTCCAACCGACTTAGCCCTGTCAATCCCGCAAATCTTTTCAGCTTCCCGGTTGAGGTTTTTTACACGATGCTCGCCATCTATAAAAATAATACCCGTAGTGGTGTCAAACGAATCCTGACCGTCATCCTCCCTGTGCAAGTACACAACATTGTGACTAAGCGCTTCTGCCGCAGACATTGTCGATCGCCTCCCTGTGACCTGATTTAACACTTTGTGCAGTTAAACATTCTTGTAAGATATTGTAATTCCTGCTAAATTAGAACAATTAGTTTTCGTAAAAAACCGACAGTATTTATTTTTTACTTGTCGAAATAGAAGGCCAGGATCAGGCGACCCTTGAATTCCCTGTATTTATCCAAATACATTATTTCGACATGCTCACCTATTATGTCTTCTTAATACAAGCCACTCTTCAACATAAATAGGTATTAAGCCCTATCTAATTCCATAATTTGTAAGTTAAGAGATAAATTTACAAATTATGGCAAATAATAAAATAATAAAAACGGTAAGCAGATGTGTCATACCTGCTTACCGTCTATGTGCCGATGTTATTCACCCTTTAACCGAACAAACGCCGCCAAAATGACTTTGAAGTGCTGTTTTCTCTCGCCTCCATTACTTCCTGTAGCCTGGCATCGACAAGCTGGAAGTGATCTGTCATTTCTGTTTCCAGACGCTCTTCAAGCTTGGCTACTTCCTGTTTTAAATTTTGCAGTTCTTCCTGCTGCCCGTTTACAATATTAATAGTCGCCGCAATTTGCTGCAAAGCTTGATTTTGCGAAGATATAACAGCCATGATCGCAGAACCGTCAAGTTGCGTTAGTGGTGATAATGCCTGCGATTGGTTATTTTCATCATCTTGCGGATATGTTGCGCTACTGTTTTGCGATTCGGTGCTTACTTCAATAAAACGTGTGAAGCGATTATTAAGATCTTTGGCAATATCATCGGCGTTCTTATTTTGGTGCATCCCCTTGGCAATGGCTTTAAACACATCAACTGCTTCCGGATAAAACCGTCTTTTTTTTCCTTCTCCTGTTGCCGGTAAAAACTCCATGAATAGATCACGATAATACCTAAGGGTACTTTGAGGAATACCTATTTCCTGCGAAATGTCTTTGATACTAAGCAATTCAGTCATAATACCACCCTTCGCGTTTTAGTTGTTGCGTTTGTATTCGCTACGCCAAGGTGATTTTCCTGCTATTTTTATGAATTTTTGTAAAAAAATACCAACTAGATTTTATTCACAATCATCTTATTTTATTCCTTAAACAGGATCGACCAATAAAAGAGAGGGCATCTGATCAATCTGTTACCGTGCCATCAACCTTAGGCTATACTGGTTTCGCCCTCTTCATCCTTCGTTCTCGATTTAAAAATCTTATAAATTACCCCAAGTATTATAAACCATACAGGTGTTACAAACAGGGCTACACGAGTTTCCTCGTTGAGTGCCAACGTAACTAAAACAAAAGCAAAAAATGCTAATATTACATAGTTGATGATTGGGTATAGCGGCATTTTGAATTTGTTCTTGGCAGCAAGTTCAGGATTCATTTTGCGATATTTTAGATGGCAGACAATTATAATTGCCCAAATAAAAATAAAGCAGAATGTTGATATACTCGTAATAAGTACAAATACCCCTTCCGGCATAATGTATTGCAGAATAACCGCAATCAAGACAACAACCGCCGAGACCACTGTCGCATTAGCAGGTACTTGATTGGAAGTTAATCTTTTCATTGACTCAGGTGCATTATTTTCTTTCGCCAGAGAATATACCATGCGGCTTGTACTGAAGATTCCGCTGTTGCAGGCAGATGCGGCTGAGGTTAGGACAACGAAATTTACAATAGTTGCTGCGGCTGCGATTCCCACTGCTGAAAATACCTGGACAAACGGGCTCCTATCCGGACTAATTGAAGTCCATGGATATATGCTCATAATGATAAGCAGTGCGCCGACATAGAAAATAATAATTCTGATTGGAATATTGTTGATAGCCTTGGGAATAACACGTTCTGGATTTTCTGTTTCACCAGCGGTTAAACCAACTAATTCGATTCCCGTAAACGCAAATACAACCATTTGGAAGGAAAGGATAAAGCCGCTTAAACCATTGGGGATCCAGCCGCCATAACTCCAAAGGTTAGTAAAACTAGACGCACCTGCATCTGTAGCAAACCCTTTAATAATCATAAATGTACCAATTACAATTAACGCCAGAATCGCAACCACTTTAATTAAGGCAAACCAGAATTCCATCTCACCAAACAATTTCACTGCAGTAAGGTTCATGATCAATAAAATCATAAGAATTATAAGACTTGGAATCCATTGCGCTATATTCGGAAACCAGTACTGTATATAAAGACCAGCAGCCGTTACATCAGCCATGGCAAGTGAAATCCAGCAGAACCAGTAGGTCCATCCGGTAATAAATGCTGCTCCGTTTCCCAGATACTCACGCACAAAGTCAACAAAAGAATGGTAGTTTAAGTTTGAAAGCAATAATTCCCCAAGGGCACGCATAACAAAAAAACAAATTACCCCTGTTATCATATAGGCAAATAAAATAGAGGGTCCTGCCAGGTGAATAGACCGGCCTGCACCTAGAAATAATCCCGTACCAATTGCTCCACCAATCGCAAGCAATTGAACATGACGATTTTTCAGTCCTCTCGATAAATTTTGATCTTCCGACATAGGTATTCCGCCTTTCTAAATGCTACTGTTTTTATAGTTGCGTTATCGCAATCCCAATTTTTTCCCATTTACTATTTGCTTACTGGGGTATGAATTTCTATTGAATTGGCTGACTCCCCCCCAAAAATGATACCGTCCTCCGAAAAAACAGAAAGAGGCCAAATTATACAATCTGGCCTCAAAAAAACAGAAAGAGGCCAAATTGTATAATTCGGCCTCAAAATAAAACAGTTATCTGCTCTGTCCTTTTACCTGAGAGATTCACTGATTCAAAACAAATCAGCTTGCTCCTTCGGTGCTCTATTGAGGCTCTCCAGAGTTTCGTCCAATAACGGTCCTTTTGCCTGAAAGCATGACATCTTCGGCGGATTATACAATCGCTCTCCCATTATCTTCATACGAAGTTCGGTATTAAGTTAGTAGTACATTTACATACTCTACCATCGTTTTTTATAAATGTCAACAGAAAACATACTTTTATATCTTTTGTATGCAAGCAAAGTACAATCGATGTTTTTCCAAACGCTTACTATCAACGATTCTGTAATGTAGTAAGGTAATAAAGGCGCTCCCCCCATCCTGGAAGCCCCTTTCAGCATAGAACACGCTCACCCCAATCACTAGTAGTCATATTTAATTTGACTACTAGACCAACTTTGAAGGACTATCAAGCTAGCCTATACTTTACACTAATCAGAATCGTAACTTAAATCCACTCCTTATAGCTTTCCCATTCGCCGTTTATCCTAGCTTGAACTTTTTCTTTAACAGGGTTAGGTAAATTTGGATACTCTACTACCATTTTATAATATTTGAGAGCTTCTGCACCTCTGCCCATTAGCTCATATGTTTGTCCTAAATTAAAAGCTGAATCCAGAGGATTGCCCTTAAGTTCAAAGCATTTTTGAAAATCTGTTATAGCCTCTTCATATTTCCCCATAATAGCATAGGCATTGCCGCGACCAGCATATAGGATTGCCTTCTTGGGATTAATCTGAATTGCTTTATTCTCATCTTCTAAAGCTAATTGAGCGTTTCTAGCTTTAATATGTGCATAGGCACGTTCATGATAAAAGAAAGCTTCTTTTGGGTTTAACTCAATCGCCTTAGTCATTGCAGCAATAGCTTGGTTATAATCGCCCTTCTCAGAATTAGTATACGCAATTTGATAAATATATTCTGTGTTCTTCACATCTAAATTGGCAGCTTTAGAAAAAGCATCGATAGCTTTATCATATTCTCTATTTTTCTGGTATTCATATCCTTTGAAAGCCCAATCATAAGCTGTCATTGATTGAAGTTTAAATGAATTTAACACTGATAAAAATATAGGTTTTAATTCCTCAAATTTCTCGGGTTTTGTAGAAACTGCTATTTGACATATTGAATCATTTACCCAGAAGTATACATTCATAAGTTTAAGATTAGTATTGTTTTTCGTAGTAAAAGAATAAATCGACGATATAGCTTCTTGATTGCCAATTTTTTCGATTAATTTAGTATCATCAACTGCACCTGGAGTTTTTTTGCTCATTCTGTTGCTTATCTCATTAAGAATTAAATTGCTTTCATCTTGAGATCGGCTTAAGGGGTATTTGGGCAGAAAGGCAATGACAATTTTTGCTTCATTGTCATTGCTGGATATAACAGACATAGTAGGGTTTGTTTGAATAACCCTCCAATATTGCGGTATTTCAATAGAATAGCCATTGTTTTTGTCTTCATATACTTGTGCATCTACAATAGGAATAAAAAAGAATAGATTAATTACAAATAAAAGAAATATCTTACGAAACATTAAACAACCTCCAAATATTATTTGTTATCCGAATTACCTTTAGAGAGCATATTATTTAAATAGTTCCATTGCTTTGTGTTTTGCTATTGTGTTCAAAGATGCGGCTTTGTGTGTCTCAACAATTATTTCCTTACATATAACTTCAAAGCATGAATCATGAAAGAAAAAAATATAATGCTTACCTTGCATAAACCTTTCCTTATTATGATATGGATGAACACTATTGCCTTTTTCTAATTCCGCATACCAATCTGAATTTTCCACCTCATAAATTCGATATGGTAATAGTCCTAATTTCTTGTACTTATGGCCCGCGTATGCTTCATCATTTGGCCAACCGTATTTCACCTGCTTATAATGCCTAAATTGAACACAAGCTACGCCTACATCATCATTATTATCTCTAACATGTATAGTAGTGCCATTCCAGTTTGGCTCAAAGTGATTTAGATAAAATATAAGCATGACAATATGTTCATTCGAAAGTATAACCGGGCTTGGAGCACCACTATCCATTTGAATACCTAAATCTAATTCTTTTAAGATAGGTTTACTCCTCGAAAACAAATCCATATTTAACCTCCAATGGTAAAAAGCACTATCTCGATTATGGCTTCAAATCTGTAACAAACAAATTCATTTCATGCTGAAAATCACTTATATAATAGTCACCAAAGGGAGCATTACTTTTTTCCTGAATCGGATAGTTATCTTTAGTCAAACAATAGTATTTTAACTTAAGATATGCGGAGATAGGAAAATCATGATTAACCCATGTCTCCTTATAGCCAATAAATCCATGCTTACTTAGGAGTACTTCGACGCTCTCAACTATCATTTCTAAAAATTGATCTAAATTGCAGACTAAATCCATCTCAACCTTACGGTCACTACTCGGATCGAAAGCATCTGTGACTGATTCGATTTTAACTCTTATGTTAGAATCACCAAATAGCTCTATAGTCCAATTGTATCCGCTAGGTTCAGCATGCCATAAGAATGAGTTTTTGAAAAACTTCTTAGGTTGTGATTGAGGTAATAGATTAACTAAACAATTTAAGAAGTCTCCTAGAGCGTCTGAAATATAACTAACAAAGAAATATTGTACCTTTCCGTCTAATTCCCAATACACATCTGCCCAACCACTATCAGCTAACTCATATGTAAATTTCATATGCTCCCTACTTCAATTTTAAAATGTTTTTTAATACAGTTATTCATGCTTTAGGACATATTCTTTTTAATTCTTTCATTGCTTTATGCCGAAATTTCCGGCTCCCTTTTTTGTGTTCTACAATTTTAATTAAGGAACCTTTTAAGGCTTCTCTCTTTTCATATCGTAATTCATCATACCAATTAAAAGCCAATTCAGCCCAATATGATGTTCCAACTTCAAAGGCTGCTTTAATGATTTCAATAAAAGGAAAAATATCATCTATATCTTCATCAACGTTTAAAGAAATAAAACTATTCTTTACTTGTCTTCGCACTTCGGAAAGTGGAAGTTCAAGTAAAACAAAAACTCTCCAATATGATGCAAGAGTACTTAAGTCTCCAAAAATCCCACGACTCTCAACAATCCAATATCCCTCGCTAGAAATGCCTACCCATATATCGGCTTTTAATTGAATTATGGGTATCCAGTAAGAACCATTGGATTGACTCAAAACAGAAGATGGATTTGAGTCCACTATCATTTTGAGTTTATTCATTAAGCTAATCTCCCTTATTAACTTGATAATTATTCATTTGCCCTAATATTTAATTCTCTAATTTTCTTCCAATTACCTCCAAAATTTCTTCTAATCATCCTCTTAATAAGTTGAATCTATTCTTGAAAAGAAAAAGCGACTACCTTTTAGTAGTAGCCGCCATTACATTAAGCCTGAATTTCCTTGGATAATAAGGTTAGAGGTTACGCCGTAAAGCCCTTCTTTGATTTTAGCGTTTTTATCATACTTCATTTGAATAATACTTTGGTTAAGTTGGGCTAATTCCGCTTTTCTTTTGGCAAAGTCCTCTTCAAACTTTCGCTGATCCTCAATACCCATAAGATCTTTCTTTTGTAGGTATTCAGCCTCAAGACGTAAAAATTCGTCATTTCATCCGCGTGCTGATAAATGTCTTCTTCATCTGGGTAAATAAAAAAGCCCATGTAATTAAAATTACATCGACTTCCTAATCCTCATAAACCTAACAAATAAGCGGCTTCAAAGGTTTTTCTGGTGCCCGGGAAGGGACTTGAACCCCCACGTTGTTACCAACAAAAGATTTTGAGTCTTCCGCGTCTGCCATTCCGCCACCCGGGCATTTTTTGTTTATGTCTCACATCGGACATTTGTTATGATACCATTTACACAAATTATTGTCAAGTAAGTTTTTATGAGAAAGTTACAGTAGAATTTTTATCCTGATACAGGACAATGTCGCTTTCCGGCTAATATATACATCAATTACAAATACACACAAAGGAAACTAATCATGCCGACAATTCAAATAGACAACTTTGCTATTAACTACATAATACGTCTCGATAAACGCCGCAAAACCATCCAATTAAAATTACTTCCGGCCGCATTGGTCGAGATTGCGACGCCGGGTATACTGACAGCCGACGAGATCGCCCAGATTCTTACCGCCAAAAAGACTTGGCTGACAAAACGGATCAATAAGCTTGCCTCGCTTGCCGGCAACCCTGTAAATCAGGTGCTGGCGCCCGGTCATAAGCTATTATACAAGGGCGAACCCCGCACACTGACCTTTTTGCCTGGCGGCGTCAAGGCTGATGTCGCGGTTAAGCCACAGGAACTGCTTATTACGCTGCCTGGCACCTTTCCGGCCGGAGAAGAGACGGCCATGGCAGCAAAAATACTAAAAACCTGGCTTATTAATGAAGCCGGTGCACAGTTTCTGGATAAAACAAGGCATTGGGCGGCAGTAATTGGAGTCCGGCCAGTTCGCATAGCCATTAAAGATCAGAAAACTCGCTGGGGAAGTTGTTCGAGTCTGGGAAACATAAACTACAATTGGCGGATTATTATGGCGCCGCCAATTGTAGCTGATTATTTGGTTATTCATGAGTTATGCCATTTGCTTGAACCCAATCATTCCGCAAAATTCTGGAATCAAGTCGGGCGGTTTATGCCCAATTACAAGGAATGCCGGCGCTGGCTAACTGATAACGGCAAGTTATTATCCCGTATCCTCTAATGCTGTTTACCGGAAAGTTCATTCTCTGTTATATACCGTGAAAGCAATTCGGCAGTAGTCCCGGTAATTTTTAGGCAGGTTCGCCGCTGTTGCGGGCTGCCGAATTCATGAGGGTTTAGTACCCGGCAACAGGCCGCGCCAAATTCGCTGGCAAAAATGTCATGAAACCCTTGGGAGCTACTGTAAATAGGACCCCGGCTTTGCTCTTTGCTGCTTCTGCCTTGAAACATTCCAAGTACCATGATTGCTCCTGACAGTGCGCCGCACATACAGCCGGCATGCCCCAGACCGCCGCCAAAGCCTGATGCCATTTTAAGGGCTTCATCGGAAGCATCCAGCTTATAGAAATCACGAAAGGCGCGGACAACTGCTTCGGCACAATTATAACCGTTCTTAAAGTTTTGTCCGGCCAAATCCTTAACATTCAAACCTGTCGTTTCATTTTGTTCACTCATATAAAAACCTCCGTTACAGGTATTTAAATTTTTCTGTTTACAGCAAAAGGGAAACTGTTATTTAACGCATTCATAGGGAAGCGCAATTTTTACAGTGGTTCCCAAGCTTTGCTCGCCGGCAATATCAAGACCGAAATGCGCCCCAAAATAATGCTGAATCCGCTTGTGCACGTTTATAATACCCAAACCTGTTGTTTGGCCTTTACCGCCAACGCGCTTTTCGTTGCGGAAGATGCGTTCTATCTGATTTCGCGTTACACCAATGCCTGTGTCCTCAATAAGTAATTCAAACTGATCTTCATACAGCCGCCCGGAAATATTAATATTGCCGCCCCCCCGCTTGGGTTCCAGCCCGTGAATTATAGCGTTTTCTACCAGTGGCTGCAAAGTCATAACCGGAATCTTTTGCTCCAGCAGTGAAGCCGGAATATTGATTTCTGTCTGGATTCTGTCACCAAAACGCATTTTTTGAATCAACAAATAGTTTTTGATATATTCCACTTCTTCGCCAACAGTTACCATTTCATCAATATTTCGCAAATTATTGCGCAACAGATCTGACAGCGCATAGACTACTTCCTGCGTACGCGGCGCATTCTCCAGTAACGCAAGTCTTGCGATAGTATTTAGCGTGTTAAATAAAAAGTGCGGGTTAACTTGCGACTGTAATGCTTTAAGTTCTGCTTCCCGCAACACTTTTTCCAAATCAGCCTTGGCTTTCAGTTCATTCATGAGTTGTTGTTGTGCGATATTGGCCATAGCAATTTCTACAATATAATTAGTCATTATATATAGCAAGTCAGCTGCTGCTTTTACCCGTTCCTCCGGTACTACCCGAATTTCGGCCAACATGTCAAGAATAGCAGCATCATCAAGTTTCAGGTCTTGTAAGCGGTTTAACACATCACCGGCAACCTCTGCTCCATCCTGCGGCAGCAGGACCTGCCCTGCCAAAAAACCGCCTAAATGCTGCTGATTCAGCCTGATAGGAGCTCCTAAATCTATAAGCCCACTATGGCAACGGTATACAGACGGGCATAATTGCTGGGCCGCCATTCTGCCGCCACAGTCATCCGATCCCATACAACGGGACAAGCCTTCCGGAGTTGAACGAATGAGATTGCACAGACGGGTAAAATTACTTGGTTCAGTTACCGGCTGCCCTCCGCTGTCGACAATTACAGCTGCCAAACCGGTAGCTTCTGAAAATTTATCCTGTATTTCCTGCAAAACTTTTACATTAACAATATCCGCCAAGGTTAAGTCGTGATGAACATGCATAAATAACCCCTCCATGGCTGGCTAAAATCGGGCTGCAAATATGATTTATCATATAATTCGCTGTCTTATAAATATTTTGCTATCATCTTGGAAAATTCCTGCCTAAAAATGAAACATTCACGCAAGTGAAAAAAAACACTCGCAAAGAGTGTTTTTTTCCATCTATAAGCTAATTTTGAAAAAAGCGATGTCCGCTTACACTGAAGAAGCTCGTAAGATGAATTATCTTATACGCCTGGCGATAAGGAAGGACAGTATTCCGCCCATTACACCGGTTATTAGTTGCGGCCAGCTCATGGCTAACATGATGCCGGCAGCGATTTTGGCCGGGATGGCAACAAAAGTGAGCAGCCAGGCAAAGGAAATGTATAAAATTCCGGTTTTACCAATTGCCGCTATGGCAATCCGGGCAATACTTCCCCATTGCCGGCAAAGTAAAAACAAAAGGACATAGACTGCATTTCCTAAAGCCACCGGAATTATAAAAACAGGTAAAGGCAATAACTGCTGAAAATAAGCAACGATCGGCGCAATCAGCGAAATAACGGCTGCCGGCCATAAACCCGCTTTCTCAGCAGCAATGAGTAAAGAAGCATTGACAAGACTGCCAATAATAAAAGTCGATAAAAACGGCGGCAGCGGAATAAAAAAACGCAGTGACTGAAAGATAAGGGTAAGGGCCAACAAAAGGGCAGTTCTCGTGATATGCCGGTTGTCTGACATAGCCTGTCGCCTCCGATTATCTACGGCGGCGGTTAGAATAATTGCGCCCAAACATCATATAGGCCAGTAGGGCCAGCAGTGCCAAATTACCGATAATGCCGTTCATAATACCTAAATCCACCAACACATTAACCGCCGTTAAACCGCCAAGAAAGATCATAGAGCGTTTCAGATCAATAAAAGGATCTCTCCTCAATAGTAAATAAGCCACACCTAAAACAGCCAAATCAATGACTACCCATGCCAGAGTGTTAATAACCAGATACTTAAGCATACTGCCAACAATCATGACTGCCAAAACTTGAAACCACATTTGATTCATCATAATTCCCCCTTGATATATCTACCGCCAAAAGCATGACTCTCGGCATGAGATCCAGATTCTCTATGATACAATTATGCCCCGTCCGGGAAAAATCCTGCCTTTTGGCGCTATTTCCAGGAATAACAGCAATAAATATATTATTTTTTTTAATATAATGTTTATAGTTTTGTAAGTTTGAGCATACTTTTATTACAAATATTACAAATTGAAGTTAGGGAGTGAATTAATGTGAATGAAGACCAAAGCTTTTCTTTTACTCTGTTTGAACCACATCGTACCCGCCAACCAAAGAATGACCAGCCGTTAGTAGAAGTTCGTCCAAATGGCCGAATCGTTTTTAACAAACGAGCTACTCAGCTTTTAGACAATAACCATTTCTGTATGTTGGGTTACGACCCCTCAAACCGGGCTCTGGGTATATTGCCGTTAGGCGAATTACAACCTAATACGTTTCCGGTACGCTATGCCGCTAAAGGTGCATATATCGGTGCAAAAAAGTTTTTTAAACACTTCGATATTTTGCCAGGTCAGTTAGTAGAGAATTCACCATTTAAAAGCGGTGAGTTCATCGGTATAACCTTGTAGTCTATTTTACCCTTTAATTCAGTCAAAAGTTACTCGCAGGAGTAGCTTTTGTTTTTTTCTTTGAGTGCAGAATACTTTCGTCTGGAAAAAGACAGTACGGCTTATGGTTTCACAAAATTTACCGCGACTGTGTTTGTATTAGAGAAACGTTTTCTCTTGTCAATTATTATCAAATTGCTGTAAAATTAAAACAACAGCTTGATTACAGATAGGAGATCAATTATGGACATACATACCAACGCCGCTATTACCATGCCGGCATTAAAGACAGCTTTTGAATCCCAAGGCTACATCAGCGATAAGGAACTCTTAACAACTATCTATCTTGCTTTAAAATTAGAAAAGCCATTGTTGGTAGAAGGCGCTCCCGGAGTCGGCAAGACGGAGATAGCCAAGGTACTGAGCAAAGTTTTTAATACTGAGCTTATTCGCTTGCAGTGTTATGAAGGCCTTGACGAAAATAAGGCTCTTTATGAATGGAATTATCAGCGTCAGTTAATCAAAATTCAAATGACAAGAGATACTTCCTGTCAAAATCTTTCCGAGGACGATATTTTTTCATCGGAATATCTCCTGGAACGGCCCTTGTTAAAAGCAATTCGCGCCGAGAAACGTTCTGTTCTCTTGATTGATGAGATTGACAAAACCGATGAGGAGTTTGAAGCATTTTTATTTGAAATCTTATCTGATTTTCAAATTTCAATCCCGGAGCTTGGCACTATAAGAGCCAAACACATCCCCGTCGTTGTCCTTACAAGCAATCATGACAGAGAGCTTTCCGAAGGGTTGCGCCGGCGTTGTGTATACTTATATATCGATTATCCCTCCATCGAGAAGGAAATCAATATTATTCGCACAAAAATTCCTGAGGCTACCGAAAAGTTGGCTCTGCAAATTGCCACTGCCGTTAACCACCTGCGCCGCAACCTAACTCTAAATAAACAGCCTTCCATTGCTGAGACCCTTGACTGGACAAGAGCGCTCATAGCCATGCACGCCGACCATCTTGATTCAACCCTGATTAAACAGACCATGGGGCTTTTATTTAAGAACCGGGATGATTTAACAGGATTTGAAAAAGAATTAGGAGCTGAAGGCCTTTATGCTGCAGTGGAACAGGCAACTGCAGCCAAGAATGAAGGTTGCCATTGTCATGGCCGTACTACAAGCCTTGGAGGCTGATTATATTGAACTCGCTTGCTGATAATATCGTAGGGTTTGTCCAGATTTTACGCCAGCTCGGGGTACGGGTTAGTATTGCAGAAACCATTGATGCGGTTGATAGCTTAACAATTATTGATAATTTTGACCGGGATGAATTCCGGGCCGCATTAAAAAGCACACTAGTAAAAAATTCTGAAGATCAAGTGGCTTTTGACCAGGCATTCAATTTATTTTTTGTGCCTCCCGAGGCCAAACAAGAGCAACGCAGCACCTGGGAATCTAAACAGCAGCTTGAGCTTGAGCAATCACAGCAGGCTGATGAAGAACTTGTCTTTCAGGGCCGCCCACTCGATATTCCCGACGATCTTAAGGATGTTTACAAACGCTTGCCTGAGCAGGATAAGAAACGGCTGCAGGAATTTTTGGAAAAAACGTCAACAGGGCATAATGTTAAAGAATCATTCCAACCGGTCGTGGAAAACCTGCTGAAGAGTTCATTATCTTTCTGGCAGCGCCAGCTTTCGCCTGAAGACCTAGCCCAATTGGCTGCCGCCCGCCGTCAGCTGTTAGGCTACGAAGAACTGGATCATGTGGTCGAGTCGTCTGCAGGAATCGGCGGTACCGGCCGCAATCCTTTATTGTATAAAAATATGCAGGACATTGCCGAGCATGAGATTCCCCAAGTTACTGCCCTGATTAAGCGGCTGGCGCACCGGTTGACAACCCGTATATCCCGGCGATTTAAAATGACTGGCCGCCGCAAACTCATTGATATCCGTCAAAGTATCCGCCGTAATATGCGCTACGGTGGTACCATGATTTCTCTAAAGTATAAAATTAAAAAAATACATAAACCTAACATTGTTGTTATTTGCGATGTGTCTGCCTCCATGACAAAATATGTACGGTTTACATTGCCGCTTTTATTCGGTCTGTCCAGTGTTGTCAAAAATATCGAGACCTTTATCTTCGCCAATGACCTGGAGAAAGTGACCGGTTTTTTTCGCGCCCGCACAGATTTTGCCGAGGTTACCGAAAAACTGATAACAGATTCTGCGCAAATGGGGCAAGGCACTAACTTGTTTATTGCGTTAGCAAGTTTACAAGAGCAGTATAAACAATTACTCTCCCCTTCCACTTTACTGTTTATCATTAGTGACGCCAATACAATGGCGCCGCTGGAAGCAGCAAGTGAATTAGCCCTTGTCAATAAAAAAGTTAAACGCATTTTATGGCTCAACACTCAGCCAAAAGAGCGCTGGCCCCAGGTGAGCGCAATACAGCTGTTTGCTAAATATTGTAGTATGTTCGAGTGTTATTCACTGGCTCATCTGACTAAGATTTTATCTCTTAACTTAACGCGCAATACATAATGGATATTATAAAAAGGATGTGATGAACCATGTTTTATGATGGCCCTACCTTAGTCGCCCATTATCAACGCTGGCTCAATACGTATCGTGAGCCCATTGAGGCCAAGTTAACCACGGCGCTCAGCCATAGAGACCCGAATCAAGCCATGCACAATGCCATGGATGTTTTGCTCACCGAGGTGCTGCCTATGGCGCTGGCTGAAATGATCCTATTTAACAACGGACGTCTGGAGGAACAGATGCAGGAAAACGGCGCCGGTTGCTCCAGCTGCGCAACTAACTTGAAGTAATGTAAAAAAATGCCGCAGGCTTTGCGCCTGCGGCATTTTTTATTCTATATAGAAAGTATAACTTTCGCCTGGATAAGAACAATATCGGCTCTCGCATTCGCCATAGGCGCAGCGAAAGCTGTTTTTTTCTAGCAGGATGTACAGTCACCACAGCTTTGTCTAGGCATTGGCAATCCAAACATGCCTAATTTTTGTCCAAACAGGTTCGTTTCAGTATCAATCCGCAGCAAGATCTGGTCATTGTACTCTGCCACCGAACTATGCGCATGCACAGTTACGCCATCAATCTTAAAAGACTGATAGTCGGCTTTTTCATAATCCTGAGGCTCTCCTACCCGCACAGCCGCAACGTCAGCAGTCTGAGTTTTTCCGCAGCCGGGGATCAGTCGTTTTTCAATTCTAACGGTAATCACGCCGCCTTCTTTAGCAATAAACTCCTGAGCCCTTTCTGTCACGGTCATGTTCATTGAAATACCTCCTTTTTCTTTTACTTACGGGCGCATTCTTCGTCAATAAGCGCCCAATAAGCGTCTTGAATTTTGCGGGTAATCGGGCCTACGCCACCATTCCCCACTGGCTGCCCATTTAGCGCAACGATAGGTACAATTTCACTGTTAGTGCCGGAAATGAAAGTCTCTTCCGCCGCTTTGGCAAACGCCTCATCAAATTTCTTCTCCACTACTATAAGACCAAGTTCTGGTGCTATCTTTTCCATAATCAGCGTTCTAGTAACACCGGTAAGAATGAGATTGCTTTTGGGATGTGTCCAGGCAACGCCATCTTTAATCACAAAGAAATTACTGCTGGTTCCTTCGGTTACAAAGCCGTCCCGGACTTGAATGCCCTCGAAGCAGCCGGCGTCCTTTGCTTTTTGCTTACCCATGACATTGCCCAGCAGGTTTAAGGACTTGATATCACAACGCAGCCATCTTTCATCAGGTATCAACAGCCCTTTGGTTCCCTCCAGTTTATTCTTATCCGGAGCAGCGCTGACAGGACGAATTGACATGGTCAAACGCGGCACCACGTTCTCAGGAAAACCATGGGCGCGAGGATAAATACCGCGGGTAATCTGCAGGTAAATGGCGCCGTCGGCAATGCCGCTTTCCTTTATAAGCAAATCATGAAATTCCGCTAATTCTTCATATGTATATACTGCCGGGATACTTAATTCCCGTAAGGAGCGGTAGAGTCGATCCACATGCAGCTTGAGCGCAAAGCAATGTCCGTTATAGACTCTGGTTACCTCATAGACACCATCACCGAATTGATGACCTCTGTCTTCCATTGGCACAACATTTTCGCTTAAATCTATCAATTTCCCATCTAATAAACCGACCGGCTTCATGGAAAACCCTCCCTAATAAATATTTACTATGTTAAATTACCACGACTGTCCACGATTTCCTGCCATTCAGGAAAAAAATCTCTAAACTTTTGCTGTAAGGACAGCCAATACAGCCCGGGCATGACCGTCAACTTTTACTTTACGAAAGACATGGCTTATTTTACCCTGCTCATCAATCACAAAGGTTGATCGTTCAATACCCATAACCTTTTTGCCGTACATAGTTTTTTCTTTTAAAACACCATACAGCCGGCAAATGGTACTGTTTATGTCACTCAATAGCAAATACGGCAATTCATGCTTGTTAGCAAACTTTTCATGGGTGCTGAGGCTATCCCTGCTTATTCCCAGGATAACGGCCCCATAGGCGGCAATTTCAGCGTGGACTTCCCGGAACTCGTGAGCCTCAGCGGTACAACCGGCGGTATTGTCTTTCGAATAGAAATACAGCACTACTTTCTGCCCACGGTATTCACTTAGGGATATTGTACTGCCGTTAGTTGCCGGCAGGGTGAACTCCGGTGCTTCCTGACCCGCTTTTAGTTCTTTATCCATATACTTTCATCTCCCTTATGGAAATTGTATTGCAGTTAAAACATTTACGGCCTATAATAAATGAAGACAGTTGGAGTGAATTATACTTGGCAATACTATGCTCCGTCTGTACTTTTTATATGTTAACCTAAGTACGGGCCTGCACCAGCACCAAAACAATATCTTAAGGAGCAGAATGTAAAGTATGGCTAAACAGCACATCGTTGCTTTGGATTATATCCGTGGATTGTCCATGCTGGGGGTTTTGGGTATTCATACCGGCGCTTACTCCTTAACCAACCCGGCTGCTAACCCTCATCTGTTCGTATTGCTCGAAATAGTATCAAGATTTAGTGTACCCATCTTTTTCTTTGTGTCGTCCTTCGGGTTATTTATCAGTCAACCCTTACAAAAGGAATTTCACTATCTCGATTTTATGCGGCGGCGTTTTAACGCGGTATTCTTACCCTATATAGCCTGGTCACTGCTGTATATGCTGCATTATACCTGGATCAGCGGCGATGCCGGTATCTGGGATAAACCGCATTTTTATGAGTTTCTCTTCTTTGGTCTGGCTTCTTACCAACTTTATTTCTTAGTTATCCTGATTTGGTTTTATGCGCTGATGCCTTTATGGCGAATGTTAGCCCGTTTTTTGATTAATAATCCACTGTCAGGGCTTGTATTGCTTATTGTCCAGATAGCCTTTAATTATTATTCCAGTTATATCCTAAAGCCGGGCTATGACAATTATTATCTTAATCTGGCTGTTCAGCACCGGATGAGTTATCTTATTCTGCATTATGTATTTATCTTTATGCTAGGGGCCGTATGCGCTGAATTATACCCGCAATTTACAGCCATATTGAAACGAAAAAAAACATGGGTAACCGTTTTTTTTACCGCTACTTTGACCGGCATGATCGGCTTCTACTACTATTTGCTATACGGTGAACACTATTCCCTGGAGGCCACGGTCAATACCATTCATCAGCTTAGTCCTATTGGAATACTATATACCATTGGCGCAACCTTATTCTGGTTTACAGTGTTCAGCCGGGATCTGCCAGGCTGGGTAGCCAACTGCTTTGCACGCCTGGGGGAATATTCCTATTTAATTTATCTTGTTCACCCGTTAGTAATGTATTATGTGTTTTTCTATATGGAGCAGGCTTCTCTCATCTTTACGGCAAATATCACCATAGCTTTTTACGCTGCCACTCTGGCCTTAAGTACAGGCCTGGCTATAACCGTAAAAAAAATCGGGAGCCTTATTCCCCTGCTGGGCCTGGCTCTCAGCGGCACTTTTCCAAAACAAAACACTCTTAAACAGAAGGTATAAAGGCGGATAAATTCCGCCTTTTTACATGATCAGGAAATACATCCGCCTTATAATAAGAAGCCGAGCTTTTGTAAATGTTCCTGGTGAGCCAGCGTTATAACATTGCCGGCATTAAAACTGCTGCCTTCGGCTGTTATGTGCTTTTGCCGGCGTTTAATCCTTGTCCCATACAAAAACAATAACTGGCAAAATCGCTTAATGGACTTTTCCTGGCCAATATTATTTTGCTGTTTGCTCCACTTGTGGTAAATCTCATCGATGATATCCGCAAAAGTTGTGGTAAAGTTCTGCCTGGAGACAAATTCCACTAGTTGCAGGCATTCCCGTAACAGGGTATACAGCGCATCCTGCCGAAAGGTATCATTATAGTGACCGGCATTCAGCTCTGCGCCCAACAGGCGCCTGCCTGCCTCAAACAAGGGATAGACCACCCCGAAACTCTCTGACAAAAACCTTTGAGCCACTGCCAGCCGGGCGGCATGCCCGGCCCCGTCAACAGCCTGCCGCCAGATAGCAGGCGTTTTTACTTTTAGGGCCAATTCCAGGACAAAAAGGGATATTCTGCCGGCCAGACGGCTAAAAGGATTAAGGCTTTCCATACCTGCTAAATGCACGCATTCCTTGACAATAGTATTTACTGCCGGTGCTGTTAACCGCTGTTCCTCAACCAATTGATCAATATACTGCGTCAGAATCTCATACATATCGACATCACCGGCTTTTACGCTCCTGTGCAGCCATGCCGTTATCACTTCAACCGCCAGCTCTTGTCGGGAAGCAAATTCCGGCTGCGCCGCCAGCCACCCGCCAATTTTGACAAGCATTTCGCGGATAAGTCCCGAATCATGCCTGCGCAACGCGGTAAGGCCGGCTAAACGAAAGGCTCGCATCACGGCAGCCTGCGCACCATCTTCCTGTGCGCTTGACATTCCGGCAGAGATAACTTCAATTGCGCGGGCTGCTAAAAAGTTCTGGCGCTGTTTCAAACTAATAACAGCAATCAGCCCCAGCTGTTCAATGACAGCAGGCAATTCGGCCGCCGTCACATTTTTCAGCAAAGGGCGAAATGTATCAATACAGTGGCCAGCCGCATCCAGTTGTTTCAGCCTCAGTGCCAGATAAAAAACGGCACTAAGGTGTACGGCTTCTCCTTTTCGCCCCAGGCCGTTGCCTAAAGCCAGCTTTAATAAATCAAAAGCCCGATACGCTTCATCAGCTTTACCGGCAAGCAAGCAGGCATTCACAATTTTATAAAGCTGACGCAAAATCCGTTTACTGCCAGCATGACTCTGCCGCGAGACAGACATTTTGTTCAATTGAGACGCAATACGGGCAAATTGCCAAGCAAGCCGCCTGGTATAAAACCACCAGGCGGCTAAAACTATCGCAACTGCTGTCAGCACAAAAAACCATACTGCCATAAGGGTTTCTCCCTATCTAGCGTTTATTTCTCCCTGGTATACAATTCCCCGGGCCGCATCCACAGTGACAATGGCACCGTCCTGCAGGCGTTCTGTAGCGCCTTCAACCCCGACAAGCACCGGCATGCCGAAACTAACGCCGACAATGGCGGCATGCGAGGTTAACCCACCTTCTTCAGCCACAATAGCGGCGGCTTGGGCGGCATATGGAGCGGTCTCTTCGTCGACACTGCTGACTACCAGGATATCACCCGGCTGAAACTTGGTTTTAATGTCTTTGCATGATGAAACCACGGCGATTTTTCCGGTAACGGCCCGTTGCCCAATACCTGTGCCGCGCATCAAAATATTACCAACAACATGTACTCTGATCATATTTGTCGTCCCGGACATTCCTGCAGGTACCCCGGCTGTAACGACAACTAAATCTCCGTCTTTTACTACGCCGGCTGTTAAGGAACTGGCAACTGCACTTTGCACCATTTCATCCGTATTATTGAAGCTAGGCCCTAAAATCGGATAAACACCCCAGAGCAGAAGCATCCGCCGTACCGTTTTCGAACTGGGGGTAACAGCCACCACGGTTGACTGCGGACGGTATTTAGATACCATGCGGGCAGTATAACCGGTTTGCGTTGAAGTAACAATAGCCGCCGCACCCAATTCATGCGAAATCTGGGCAGTAGCGTGACTGATCGCATCTGTGGTCGTACGCTGCAGTTGGATACCTTTTCCCTTTAATATATCAGTGTGACGTAAAGATGTTTCCGTACGCATAGCAATACGGGCCATAGTCTGTACAGCTTCCAGCGGATATTGGCCTGATGCGGTTTCCCCGCTGAGCATAATGGCATCCGAGCCATCGAAAATAGCGTTCGCGATGTCACTGGCCTCAGCCCTTGTCGGCCGCGGATTGGTGACCATCGACTCCAGCATTTGTGTTGCAGTGATAACAGGTTTGCCGGCCCTATTGCATTTTTGAATCAGCATTTTTTGAACCAAGGGCACTTCTTCGGCAGGAATTTCAACCCCCAGGTCGCCCCGGGCAACCATGAGACCATCGCAGACTTTTAGAATTTCATCAATATTTTTAACGCCTTCCGCGTTCTCAATTTTAGGAATGATATCCATGCTGTAGCAGGCATCCTCAAGAATTTTACGGATAGCCAGCACGTCGGCCGCTCTTTGAATGAACGATGCAGCAATAAAGTCCATTTGTTTTTCAATGCCAAACTTGATATCCAGGATATCCTGTTCCGACAATGGCGGCAGGTTAACAGCCACCCCCGGCGCAGCAACCCGCTTGCGGTCGCCAATCTGGCCGCTGTTATTCACCGTAGTGATAATATCATCGCCTTCAACAGCATCAATATGAAGACTTACCAGACCGTCAGATATAAGGATTGTCTGCCCTGGTGCAACTTCCTGCGGCAGAAACTTATGATTGACAGAAGCGATTTCCTTTGTGCCTGTGACATCCCGGCCGGTTAACACGAACTTCTGGCCTTTCTCCAATAAAACCTTGCCTTCGCCAAACAAACCTAACCGCATTTCCGGACCTTTAGTATCCAGCATCAGTGCAACCGGCTTTTTCACGTTTTCCGCCGCTTCCCGAACCCTGTCAATGCGTTTGGCATGCTCTTCATGCGAACCATGCGAAAAATTGAACCTGGCAACATTCATGCCAGCCTCGATCATAGCTTCCAATACACCGACGTTATCAGTGCTTGGGCCCACAGTGCAAACAATCTTGGTTTTCTTTAACAAATATATCACTCCTTCAAATATTACAATAATTAGCGTATTGCATGTTGACATAAAATCGAATGCGCTTCGTCGGCTTCCGATTCTAAAACCAAAATTTCGTATAAGCCGTCACCAAGAGCGGAAACCACTCCGGCCGGGCGTATATTGGCAAGCACACCTTCATTGCACAGTACGTTTTTATACAGCTCCGCCTGTGCTCTATTAGAAGCTATGTATACTACGGTCCACATAAGTATCCTCCTATTAGCTTCTTCCTACTAAGCTTTACAAATACTCCAAAAAACAACAAGAAGCTAGCTACTATAGCTTTGTTCTCCAAAGCCGGCAGTATTCCTGCAAAAAAAATGGTTTTTATAACAAGTATCAGTGCAATTTATAAATCCACAAAACCTAAAAATACCCGGTAAGGTCCTGGAGTTCCCGGCGGTACCAAGGCAACCCTGTCACCAGCCTTTATAACCGCGTGCGCCAGCGGCTGGGCTCTGCCGTTAATAAACATGGCTTCAACTTGTTCCGCAGGGATAGCAAGCAGTTCTAAAAGCTGGTGTCCGTTTACCGGCGCCGCGATTGTATAATGATAAGGAATTTTCCAGCCTCGCTCATTAAACAATTCAGCTAAATGCAAAAAACCGCGCAACTCAATCGTACCACTGGCTTCTTCAGAATTAGCCATACCCTTTCCTCCATCCTGAAATTATTGCCAAGGTATATTTCACCAAAATACGTATTTTTCCTCTAAAAGAAATATATTTTTTTTAAACCGGTACCGATTCGTTTTATTTTCCCTCAAGAGTTAGCTTCCTGGTTCAGTAGTTGCAGCGCTGATTCCACCATGATTTCCACGCCATAACCGAGCGCTTTTTCGTCCATATCAAATTTCGGGTGATGATGAGGGTATATCAGACCTTTATTAGAATTGCCAATCCCGATAAACATAAAACATCCCGGTACATGCTGCTGATAAAAGGAAAAGTCTTCACCTACCATAACCGGGCTTATTTCTATTACTGCATCTTTTCCTAGTACTCTTTTACCACACTCTGCCACTACTTTTGCAATTTGCGGGTTATTAACCACCGGCGGATGGCCAAAACAACTTTCCAGTTTATAGGTGGCTCCCGCTGCCGCGCTAATACCGCTCGCGATCCTGTCAATATGAGCGAAGACTAGTTCGCGGGTTTTGGTATCAAATGTACGAACCGTTCCCTGCAAGATAGCAGAATCAGGGATAATATTAAAAACCTCGCCAGCCTTAAACATCCCCAGTGATAATACCGCCAGTTCGTTAGCATTGATGTTATTGCCAGTGATAGTTTTGAGTGCTAATACCATCTGGGCGCCGACATATAGGGGGTCTATTGTCTGATGCGGCATGGATCCGTGCCCGCCCCGTCCTTGCACTGTAATTGTGAATTGATCAGGCGCGGCCATCATCGGCCCAAAAGTTATTCCCATGGCCCCTGCTTCCAGCGGCTGCCACAGGTGAGCGCCGATGATTGCATCCACCGCTGCCAGCGCCCCCTCCTCAATCATGCCCAGGGCCCCGCCGGGAAACTGCTCTTCACTGGGCTGAAACAGCAGCCTGATACTTCCGGTCATTTCAGATTTAATGGCATTAAACACTCTGGCAATACCAAGCAGCATGGCAGTGTGTCCATCGTGCCCGCAGGCATGACATATTCCGGCGTGCTGCGAACAGTAAGGCTGTTCAACCTCATCTTGAATAGGCAAAGCATCCAGGTCGGCGCGAATAGCAACCGTTTTGCCGGGCTTGCCGCCATCAATCTGAACAATTACACCTGTGCCGGCAATTGCCTTTGGAGTCAAGCCCATAGCTGTCAGCTCGGACATAATTTTTTTCTGTGTTTCGTATTCCTTGCCGCCGACCTCCGGGAAAGTCCGAAAATGCCGCCGGAGAGCTATGACATAGTCGGCGTTATCTACAACAATATCATGAATCTGCGTTTTCATACCATTCGTCCTTCCTGCCCCTGTTTAGAAATTAATTCTTATACAAGCATATCAAAAAATCCTTCTTTGGCATCTGCCGGCTGCATATTATCTATATAATTCGCAAATTGTCCAGTATTTACAAAAAAAATAAAGGCTCAACCATATATGGTCTGCCTTTTCTGCACGGGAACTACCAATAGTAATAGACTTTGTTTCCGTCGTGCTTAATGTAACCGTGACGAAGCTGTTTTGTTCTTTTCTCGTCAGCTTTCAATTGCGTGCTGTTAGCACTTTTTCCAGTAAGCTGAGCTGCTTCGGCGAGCGCAGACGCTCCCAGCATAGCTAAAAACACGGCGGAAAACAGGGCAATAAACAACCTGGGTTTCATGACTACCAGCCTTTCCTTATACTACTGATATTATTCGCTTCCCGACTGCCAGTTCCTGCAATGCCGTGGCCTGTCCCGCCGCGGAATGTTTTTCCATCAGGCGTTTGAAAGCCTGCGCAATTCGAGCCATAAATAACTGCCTGTCAGGATGGAAGATACTATATCAGCAACCGGCGCTGCGTACCAAATGCCATTCATTCCGAAAAACTGCGGCAAAAGGATAATAGCCGGTATTAAAATAATAACCTGCCGTGACATGCTGAGAAAAATAGCAAAACCAGCTTTTCCCGCCGCCTGAAAGTAGTTGGCGCCAATAACCTGAAAGCCAATAATCGGCAGCATAATTAAAAACGCTTTAAGCCCGTCAGCGCCAATCGATATTAAAGCAGGATTGTCATTAAAAATGCGGATAATCGGCTCAGCGAATAGCTGAGTCACAGCAAAGCCGGCAATCGATATTCCGGTAGCAGCAATAATCCCCAGTCTCATGACGGCAATAACCCGGTCATAGTTTTGGGCTCCGTAATTATACCCTAGTATAGGCTGAACACCTTGGCTAATACCAAATATGGGCATAAGTATCAGCATGCTTACCCGGTTAATAATACCGATTGCCGCCACTGCCAGGTCGCCGCCATACCGAAGCAGACTGTAATTAAACAACACAGTGACCACACTGGCGGCAAGCTGCATTAAAAAAGGTGATAACCCAAGTTTAAAAATCTCCCAAACAATGTTTGCATCCAGTCGCAGGTTGGCGCTGCGCAGCCTGAGAATGCCTTGATCACTGGTAAGAAACCGGAGTACCCAGGCGGCCGAAACCGCCTGCGAAGCTACAGTGGCCAGGGCCGACCCCGCTATCCCCAACTTGAAAACAAAAATAAATAGCGGATTTAACATTGTGTTTAATACGGCGGATATCAGCATGGTTGCCATGGCGACCTTTGGATGGCCCTCAGCACGTATTATGTTGTTGAGTCCGAAGCCAATATGCATAAATAAGCTGCCGATAAGTATAATCCTGGTAAATTCGCGGGCATAGGGCAACACGCCAGGCTCGGCGCCCAGAAACAGCAGAATCTCATCTAAGAATGCCAATGCCAGCGCCGTTGTCGTTAGAACAGCAACCACCATCAAGCTAAAGGCGTTACCCAGAATTATTTCCGCTTCGGCGTGTTTCTGCTCGCCAAGCCGGATTGAGACCAGCGTCGAAGCACCGATGCCAATAAGCATTCCTATTGCCATTAGGATAATCATAATAGGAAAAGCTATAGTTACGGCAGTCAGCCCTACTTCCCCCACACCGTTGCCGACAAAAATACTGTCGACAACGTTATATAATGCATTTACCACCATGCCAACTATAGCCGGTAACGAGAACCGCCACAACAACTTGCCAACCTTTTCCTGACCTAATGCCTGGGCTTCATCCATGTTTTCCTCCTAAATTACAGTCAAGACTAACAGTCAAAGTATTGACAGTTGCAACAATACTATACTTGCTAAAAAATCAGCGATAATTCACCTCTGTGTTCACACAAGTAACCAGCGGCTTTCCCTCCACTCCTAAGAGCAGATTTTCGGCAGCCAGCAATGCCATTCGGTTGCGGGTTTCGGTGGTTGCACTGCCAATGTGCGGAACGATAAGAATATTAGGCAGCTGTAAGAGCGGATGGTCTGCCGGCAAAGGCTCCGGATCGGTGACATCCAGTGCGGCGTACGCAATCTGCTTTGCCTGTAAGGCATTATACAACGCCTGGGTATCAACAACAGCGCCTCTGGCTGCATTAATAAAGTAAGCTGTCGGTTTCATTTTGGCAAATTCATTGGCGCCGAACATTCCCCGGCTCTCTGGCGTTAGGGGTGTCAAGACCACAATAAAATCAGCCTCGCTTAACAGTTGATCAAAAGTACAGTATTCCGCTTTAAGATCAGCTTGATCAGCCCGGGGAGTGCGGTTGTTGTAGATAACTTTCATCCCGCTTGCCTGCCCCCGTCTGGCTACTGCCGAACCAATGGCGCCCATGCCCACAATGCCTAATGTCTTACCATATAGATCAACTCCATACGGCAACTGTGCCCCGGGCTGCCATTTGCCGGCCCGCACCCAGTCCCAGCCTTCATGAATACGCCGGGCGGCCGTCAGCAGCAAACCAAAGGCCAGATCGGCGGTTGTTTCCACAAGTACTCCCGGAGTATTGCCAAATGGGATTTTACGGCTAGTACACGCAGCTATATCAATATTGTCGTAGCCTACTGCAGGTTGGGCAATAACTTTTAGTCGGGGCGCAGCCGCCAGCAGTTGCTCGTTAACAGCAATGTTTGTTGAAACAAACAGTCCGTCGGCGTCTTTAAGCCAGCCGGATAAATCCGCTAACGTCGGCGCTGTCGGCTGCTCCCAGCGGTACACCTGGCATTGAGTCTCCAGAGCCGCTAAAGCCGCCGGCAGAACCCGGCCCGTAATTACTACTTTGTACTTTTCCATATTAAGCCACCACCATTATATAAATTCTAAATTAACCTATTCCGCTTTGCTCGGGAAAAATCCTTGCGCAAACAGAAAAAACAGCAATCCCTACTTACAGGATTGCTGCATACCCCCAAAACTATGCCTGCCTATTCTCCATTTTTATAATCTGCTCCATTCTTCTTACAGGCATTATTCGCAAGAGAATAATACAGATGATACATTCCGGGATTAAATAGCTGGCGTTAAATACCAGTGAATAATAATAAGGGGACATACCGGCCGGCGCATAGCTGGCAAAAAAAACAATACCGGAAATATAATGGCATAGGAAGCGAATACCGATACCGCATACCGTACCTGCCAAAATATTATCTTTGAAACAGCCGGCCAGTCCCAATGCCATAAACGGCAAAGGATAATCAAATAGCACCTGTACCGGATGCAGTATAAATGGATTTTGGATGAGATTGACCAGACCGTATAAAAAACCGGTAAGAAAGCCGACTTCTTTTCCATAAAAAACCGCCAGCAAAACAATCGGCAGCATACTTCCCAGTGTGATGCTTCCCCCTTGCGGCATTTTATACAATGTAATCGTGTGCAAGATAGCGGCCATAGCAATAGCCAGACCCACATGCGCCATAATTCTTGCATTGAGTTCTACCTTCTTCATTCTCATAAGCCCGAGTATCAGCGCTACAACTCCTATAAGCGTTATTACAGTCGTCGGACTCGAGACAACGGTGACCAGATTTTCGCTAAGCGATGCTTTCACACTTCTCAACCTCACTTTATTGTCTTAAAAAGATATACAGCCGTGCTCCCGCAGGGCACGGCTGTCGACGGTACAATCGCTTCCCTCCGCTGGCATTATCCAGATCAGGTAAAGGGTAATGGCAAGCCATTTCTCAGCCCAAAAAGGCACCCCTAGCTTTCTGCTTCCATTTATTACTATTATAATAATATAATTTGATTTGCTGTTCAAATATTTTTTATTTACAAAATCAAAAAATGTGTAAACCCCGACGCTTGGGCGAAGGGGTTCGCAAAATTTATCCGGCGACTAACCTGCAGACAAGGTTAAAGCCTCACCTGAAGCTAAGTTATTGAAGCGACTCGATACGGGATATGACTTGCTCAGGAGTCATACCGGCGGCATCTATCACCGGCGCTTTGGTAATAGTATTTTGAATGTCCATCAGGTTATTGTCCATCCCCATCACAATACATGCCATTACACTTTCTTTGCTTTTAGGGCTGACTACTGTGTACCCTTTTCGCTCTAACGCTTGTTTGATTGTTGACAAGTTGTCCTCTACCGCAACCTTTTTTGTCAAAAGAACACCCCCTTTCTCAATTATTATGGCCTGAAGCGCAGGTAACCATTACTTTAATTTAATGCTGATATCGGCCTCTTTAATCGAGTGGGTTATAATGAGGCTGGAAATAATATTTACGCCGACGGCAGCTAACTCGGACACTTCCGCCACAGTAATATTCCCTGAAACCTCGATCATGGCATTATTATCCACTATATCAACAGCCTGTTCAATCATGGTAATCGACATGTTTGATAAGTCAATCACATCTACCCCGGCGGCAACTGCTTCCCTTACTTCCTCCAAGGTTTCCACTACAATCTCAATTTTCACAAAGGGTGAAAGCTGTTGGCGAATCTTTTCCACTGCCGGAAGAATGCCACCGGCGGCTTTGATATGATTGTCTTTAATAAAGGCCATATAATCAAGCCCATAACGATGACTTCTGCCGCCGCCTGTTTTGACGGCATACTTTTCCAGCATTCTAAGGCCGGGAGTAGTTGTTCTGGTATCGGCGATAACGGTATCAGGACCGGCGGCCTCCACAAAGAGCCGGGTTTGGGTGGCTATCCCCGACATTCGTTGTAAGAAATTCAGCGCTACTCTTTCCCCGCTTAAGATACTGCGAGTGGGCCCCTCAAGGATGGCGAATTTTTCGCCTGTTGGTATTTTGTCGCCGTCGTTATAGCGGAATGCTATCTTAATCTGCCTGTCCAGCAGTGCATATACCTTGGAAAATATATCCTTACCGGCCAACACCATATCCTCTTTGGCCAGCAAATATCCTTCTGAATAATGATCGTCGGTAAATATAGCCTGGCTGGTAATATCGCCGGAGCCGATGTCCTCCCGTAGTGCTTGACGAACGACTTCTTCAACAACAAGATTATTCATAATATTGCCTCCTCCCCGGCAGTCATAAGCTGAAAGTTCGTCTTAACGCTGTCAGTTACCATATTTGTTGAATAAAAGACCTGCTTATATTTTGTTCAAACTAAAAAAAAACATCCTCTGTAAATCAGAAAACGTCTATATAGTAGCCAATTAAAGATTTCAAGCAGAGTGTTAATACAATAATTCAGCCTCCCGGTAACCTATCCGGGAGGCTGCTGTTTTGTTTCTGCTGGTAATTTTCATTACAAATGATAAACAGGATACGAACCCAGGTTTTTATACCACAATGATTTGGCTTGCACAGCACGTACAGCCGCTGCAATATTATCCTCTTTTATACTGCCTTCAATATCAAAAAAGAATATATACATACCAAGTCCGGTACGTGCGGGCCGGGATTCAATCCGGGTAAGGTTGACTTCCCGCTTGGCAAATTCCTGCAAAATATTACATAGGCTTCCCGGTTTTTCGCCATGTATCTGGCATACTATTGATGTTTTGCACTTCCCCTTGAGACTGGCAGCCGGCTGCCTTTCCAAACCAATAAAACGCGTTGAGTTGGCACGGTTGTCCTGAATATTGGCGGCTAAGACGGTGAGACCATATATATGCCCGGCCTTCTCACTACCTACTGCGGCGTAAAAACCATCGCCTGACGCCACAATTCTGGCCGCCTCGGCCGTGCTTTCCACCGGTTTCAGTTTAGCTTGCGGATACAGCTTTGCCAGTGTCTTGCGACATTGGGCCAAAGCCTGGGGATGAGAAACAATAGCAACAAGCTCCTGGCTGTCCTTTTTAGCCAGCAAATTATGCCGGACAGGCAAAACTACTTCTTTGGTAATATATAAATTCACGTCATGAGCCATAGTATCAAGGGTAATATTGACTGACCCCTCCAGGGAATTTTCCACAGGTACAATACTTTCAGCCACTTCACCCGACGCAACAGCCCTGATGGCGGCATCGATACCGGCAAACGGCTCTAATGCAGCGGAAGTATCGCTATAAAGCGATAACGCTATCTCCTCACAATACGTTCCCTGCGGCCCTAAATAGCCAACTTTTCTGGTCATTGCGAAACCTCCCCATAAAGTAAACTTAGCTTCAGGTGGGTTTTAACCCCATCTGAAGGTTAGTTGCCCTTATCCCGGGACTTATCCGCTCTTACTCCCACTTACAGAAGGGGGAGTCTTAGAGCGGGTTATCACAGGATAAATAAAAAAAGCAAAATCTGCCGACACTCCTTTGGCGCTAAGCAAAACCGCTATTGCCCTTATACTAAAGAATTCTATACCTTCTTTACGAATTAAAAAACTCCCGTCCTCAAAAAGGACGAGAGTTGATCTCGCGGTACCACCTTCGTTATCCGCCGCTAGGCGGATCACTTCAAAGTACGGGCTAACCGGCCGATACTCCCCTTCGCTGATAACGGTGAAGGTCTCCGGCTTCGCCTACCATCCAGGCGCCTGGACTTCAGCAAGCAACTCCGAGGTGAACTTCAGTATAATAACCCGTGCCGGTTCTCAGCTTGCCGGCTCTCTGTAACGGAAGAAATATACCTACTTTTCCTCTTCATTGTCTTTTGTGCTATTACATTTACTATACCATGCGGCGCAAAGTTATTCAAGCAGAAGTTGTAACGTTGTATACAGTATCTTGTTTTGTTTTTGTCAGAAAATTCTCCAGTATTTTTATTCCCTTGGGAGTCAAAATCGATTCCGGATGAAACTGGACCCCTTCCACATCGAATTCACGGTGCCTGAGGCCCATGATAAGACCATCCTGGGAAGTAGCTGTGATTTCCAGACATTCAGGCAATCCCTTTTTGTCGACAATAAGCGAATGGTATCTGCCGGCACTGAGCGGTTTGGGTAAATCCCGGTATATGCCTTGACCCTTGTGAATAATATACTCGGCTTTGCCGTGCACGGGCTGTGGGGCACGGATAACCCGTCCGCCAAATACCTCGCCAATGGCCTGATGCCCGAGACATATGCCCAGGATGGGAACTTTCCCGGCAAACCTGGCGATTACTTCCTTGCTAATGCCTGCACTGTCCGGCGTTCCCGGTCCCGGTGAGATAATTATGCCCTGATACCCAGCCTGTTCGATAGCTGAAACCGAAGTCATATCATTTCTTATGACAGTTACCTGATAACCAAGATTGGCAACATACTGATACACGTTATAGGTAAAGGAATCATAATTGTCAATAAGTAAAATCATGTCATTATACCTCCTCAACCAGTTGCATTAATACCCGCGCCTTATGCAAGGTTTCCCGGTATTCCATCTCCGGCACGGAATCGGCGACAATTCCTGCCCCGGTACGTACCGTCACTTGTTTCCCGTCGATAATTAACGTGCGGATAGTAATGCAGGTGTCCATGTTGCCCCTAAAGTCGAAATATCCGACGGCGCCGGCATACGGTCCACGGCTGTCGCCTTCCAGTTCATAAATAATTTCCATAGCCCGGACCTTGGGCGCGCCGCTTACCGTCCCGGCCGGAAAGCAGGCTGCCAGTACGTCGACCGCCGTAAAGCGGGGATCAAGCTGACCGGAAACCTCGGACACAATATGCATGACATGGGAAAACCTCTCGATTTCCATCAGCCGGTCGACATTTACTGTTCCCGGCATACTAATCCGGCCAAGATCGTTACGGCCCAGGTCTACTAACATGGCATGCTCGGCGCGTTCTTTGGCATCGGCCAGCAGCTCCTCTGCCAGTAACTCATCCTCAGCCTGAGTTTCGCCGCGACGCCGTGTGCCGGCAATCGGACAGGTAAGGACTTTTCCATCCTCCAGTTTGACAAGCCGCTCCGGTGAAGCCCCCACCAGTTGCCGTTCGCCGAAATTGATATAAAACATATAGGGCGATGGATTGGCCTGCCTTAAACGCCGGTAGAGCTCGAAA
Organism: Sporomusa aerivorans; assembly: GCF_041428895.1. Classification (NCBI taxonomy): domain Bacteria; kingdom Bacillati; phylum Bacillota; class Negativicutes; order Selenomonadales; family Sporomusaceae; genus Sporomusa; species Sporomusa aerivorans. The sequence goes on along the minus strand of NZ_CP156926.1, from coordinate 3,186,223 downwards.
GGATGTTGAGTCAACTTGTAATGAAACGGGCGCGAAAGGACGACCTGGAAAATATCGCCGGCCGCAATGTATTCCTTAGCCTGTTCAACCATATTCATATACCGTATTTTTGCCCCGCCTTCCGCATGACCGGCGTGTAATTCGGGCAGCACAGACAAAGCCTGGTCTGATTCGTATTGAGGTAAAACAACCGGTTGCTTAAGTTTTTCAGCCAACTGGCTAAGTTCCAGCACAGCCAGGTCGTATTCCTGTGCTACTTTCATGTCTGGCGCAATATGCACTAAATTTATCAATTGGGTAGAATGAGTCAGGTGATCCATAACTATGATGTATTTACACACCATTTGCTCCATTAGCGGTAACTCCTGAGGTATGTTCAGGCCGCAGACGCGTTCCCAGGAAGCGACGGCTTCGTAGCCGGCGTAGCCGACTGCTCCGCCGGCAAAAGACGGCAATTCCGTCAGGGCCGGCATGGAGAATTTCTGTAAAAACTCCTTAAATAGCAGATGAGCTTTCCCTTCCCGTTTTTCCTTGCAACCGTCAGCCATAATTTCTACGTATTGGCTATGAGCCGTGAACGTAGCCAGCGGCTTTGTACCGATAAAGGAGTACCGGCCAAATGTTTTGCCGGTTTGGGCGCTTTCGAGAATAAACCCCTGTTCATCCCCTACCAGCTTATAATACAGGGAAACAGGCGTTTCCATATCTGTAGACAGTTCAATACTGACAGGTAGGATTGTATAAGTTTTTGCCATTCGGCAAAACTCTTCTTTTCCCGGATAAGTTCGCATGTTATTCACGCTCCCTGTCTAAAGCCTGTCTCAGCGAACTGACAAATTCCCGTACCGCTTCCACGCCCTGCTTACTCAGCCGTTCCATTACGGCACTGCCGACAATGACAGCATCGGCATATTTAGCAGCCTGGCAGGCAGCCTCCGGACTGCCGATACCAAAGCCGATAGCCAGGGGTAATTCGGTTTCTCGGCGAACTGCCGATATAAGTGGCGCCAATTGGCCGTAATCAATGTGCCGCACACCGGTAACGCCGGTGCTTGAAATGCAGTATAGAAAACCGGCCGCTTGGCGGCAAATGCTTTTAAGCCGTTCCGGGGTAGTAGTTGGCGCAAGGAATTTAATCAAATCCATGCCTTGCTGACGGCAAGCAGGTTCAACGGCGCCAGCCTCCTCAACCGGTAGATCAGGAATAATTAATCCCCCCAGCCCCGCCTGGGAAAAATCAGCCGCAAACTTATTGATACCGTACTGCAATACGATATTGTAGTATGTCATAGCGGCCAACGGAATATCGGTTTCCTGCCTGATTTCTCTTACCAGTTCCAGAGATTTTCCCATAGTGGCCCCGGCAGCAAGCGCTTGGGCAGCTGCCTGTTGAATTATGGGGCCATCGGCCATAGGATCTGAAAACGGCAGGCCAATTTCCACCAGGTCGGCGCCGGCTGCCGCCAGTGCCTTGATCGTCTTTAAAGAAGTACTATAGTCGGGATAGCCCGCCGTCACATAAATTATCAAGCCCTTGCGTCCGGCAGCTCTTATACTGCTCAGTTTTTCCGCGATGTTCATCCTACCCTTCCCTCCAATACACTAGCCACCAGCTGAACGTCCTTATCGCCCCGGCCTGATAAGCAGACTACAACGGCGTCAGTCACCGCCGTTTGCGGCATTAATTCTTCAAGGTAAGCCAACGCATGTGAACTTTCCAGCGCCGGAATGATACCTTCCACCCTAGCCAGTCTTTGAAAGGCCGCCAGGGCCTGTTCGTCGGTTACGGCGGTGTATATTACCCTGCCGGTATCTTTGAAAAAGGAATGCTCAGGTCCGACGCCGGGATAGTCCAGGCCGGCCGATATGGAGTAGGCCGGAATAACCTGCCCCTCGCAGTCTTGCCGGAGATAGCTTAAAGCGCCATGCAGGACTCCGGGCGTGCCATATGTCAAGGACGCTGCGTGCTCACCGGTACTCAAACCTTTTCCGGCCGCTTCTACACCGATCTTGGCTACCGACTTGTTGTCGCGAAAGGAATAAAACATCCCCATAGCGTTGCTGCCGCCGCCAACACAGGCAATTACATATTTGAGGTTAACCCCCGCTTCCTGTATCTGCTGTTCCACCTCCCGGCCAATAACTGCCTGAAAGTCTCTTACAATCATGGGATACGGATGCGGCCCTACTACCGAGCCGATAATATAATGGGTGTCCTGAATGTTGGTAACCCAATACCGAATGGCCTCACTCGTCGCATCCTTAAGCGTGCCGCTGCCGCTCGTCACGGGAATTACTTCGGTCCCCAGGAGTCGCATGCGAAATACGTTCAACGCCTGCCGCTCCATGTCTTCCTGCCCCATAAATACAGAACATTCCATGCCAAACAGCGCCGCCACCGTCGCGCAGGCTACGCCGTGCTGCCCGGCGCCGGTCTCGGCCACAATGCGCCGCTTGCCCATACGCCCTGCTAACAGCGCCTGCCCAATGGCATTATTAATTTTATGGGCGCCGGTATGAAGCAAATCTTCCCGTTTCAGATAAATAGGACCACGACCGTAATGCTGCGTAAGATTGGCAGCATAATACAGCCGGGTTGGCCGTCCTGCATACTCACGGAAGTAGTCGGCGACCTCAGCCTGAAATCCGCTATCCTCCTTCAGCTTACGGTAATTCTCTTCCAGTTCGATAAGTGCCGGCATTACTGTCTCCGGCACAAACTGTCCGCCAAAACTTCCAAATCTACCCCTTTTGTCAGGCATTATGATTTCTCCCTTCCTTTGCTGGATCGCGCAGGGCCAGTTCGCTTGTCATAACGCCAATGTCACTTGCCGTTACCAACCCTTCGCCCACCAGAATTCCTTTGACACCGGCCTGTTTAAGCCTTAGTGCGTCCTGTCTGCTTTTGATGCCGCTTTCACTAATAATCAGGCGATCGGACTGACAGTATGGCAGCAGATTTAATGTCTGTTCAATGCTGGTCATAAAGGTCTTCAAGTCCCGGTTATTGATTCCCACCAATTTGGCATCGGTTTGCTGCACCCGTTGTAATTCAGCCAGGGTATGAACCTCAACAAGTGCATCCATGCCCAAATCAGCCGCAATTCGTAAAAAAAGACTGAGTTCAGCATCTGTCAATATAGCGGCTATCAGCAGCACGGCATCGGCCCCCGCCGCCCGCGCGGCATATATCTGATATTCATCAATAATAAATTCTTTGCACAATACCGGCAGGCCGGCAGCTTGCTTTACAAGGGCGATATCAGTCAAGTTGCCGCGAAAGGCGGCATTGGTATGGACTGATAGCGCCGCTGCGCCATAATGGGCATAAATATCCGCAAGTTCAGGCACCGTATAGTGAGTGCATAACGTTCCTTTTGCCGGCGAAGCCAGTTTACACTCGGCAATGAGCGTCCATTCCTGCTGGCTTATAGCGGCCCTCAGCGCTAATTGGCCGGGCGCAAGTTCACGGTCCAAAAGGGCATACGGCCTGACAAGCTTTTGTAAGGCTACCGCCTGCCGCGTCTCTTCTACAATCCTGTTTAACATCCGGCTACCGTCACCTCCTTTACTGCTGTTATAAAGCGCTTGATTTTATCTATATCTTTTCGTCCATTGGTTTCGACGCCGCCTGATACGTCGACGCCGTCAGGCCGCAAAAGACCAATTGCCTGGGCCACATTATCAGGTGTCAGGCCGCCGGCAACCAATAGCGGCCTGGGCGCCTGCCGGACTAATTCTTTAGCAGCCTGCCAGTCGAAGACTTTGCCTGTTCCTCCCTGCTGCCCGGCTGAGAAGCTGTCAAACAGTGACCAGGCCGTCTGATAGCCGCTGCAGTCCGTCAAGTTAAAGCCGGCTCTGATTTTATATGCTTTGATAACCGGATAACCTACCTGCCGGCAATATTCCGGTGATTCGTCACCGTGCAGCTGGACATAATCCAGGTGGCATTCGCGGGCAATGGCCTGTACTTCAGCCAGCGGCATATTGACGAATACACCAACTTTGCCAATACCGGCGACCTGCCGGGAAATGTTCCGGCAGAGAGCCGGCGTGATCTGCCGTTTGCTTTCGGCAAACACAAAGCCAAGCAAATCGGCCCCCAGGTCGCGAGCCGCCTCGGCTGATTCCATTGTTGTGACACCGCAGATTTTTATGATAATAGCAATTCCTCCTGATAACTTTGCGTAAACTTTTGCAAAGCCGTGAGTTTTGCCAAGGCTGCGCCGCTATCAATACTAGCCGCCGCCAGTTCTAAGCCTTCCCGGATATCCCGGGCCGCATCTGCCACTACCAGCGCGGCAGCGGCGTTGATGAGTACGATATCCCGTTTGAAGCCAGGTTCCCCCTGTAGCAGCCGAATAATTATCCGGGCATTTTCAACACTGGTGCTTCCCTGATAATCAGCAAGCGTACAACGGCTAAATCCGTACATCGCCGGGTCTATGGTATAGGTTTTTATTTCACCGCCGCAGACTTCAGCAACCAGAGTCGGTGCTGTCGTAGATATTTCGTCAAGACCATCCTGGCTGTGCACGACCATGGCCCGGCTAATGCCCAATCCGGCCAGCGCGTGCGCTGCTGTAGCCGTTAACGCCGGATCGTAAACACCGATTAACTGGCAATGAGCACCCGCCGGATTAGTCAGCGGCCCCAGCAGGTTGAATACCGTCCTAAACCCAAGTTCCCGTCTGGGGTTTACGGCATATTTCATTGCCTGGTGAAAACGCGGCGCAAAGATAAAGCCTACGCCAATCGTATCAATCGCTTCGGCTACACCTCTGGCGGGAAGTTCCAGCTTTACCCCCAGGGCGGTCAGAACGTCAGCACTGCCACAGGAACTCGATACTCCCCGGTTGCCATGTTTAGCCACATGCATACCGGCACCGGCCAAAACAAATGCAACCGCTGTCGATACGTTAAATGTGCCGCGGCAATCTCCGCCTGTACCGCAGGTGTCAATAATTTTCGGGGAACTGCATTCCACTTTCAACGCATAATTACGCATGGCTTCGGCAAAACCGGCTACTTCCATGCTGGTTTCCCCTTTCATCCGCAGAGCGGTCAGAAAAGCGGCAATCTGCAATTCACTGGCCTGGCCGGACATAATGACCTGCATTGCCTTCCTGGCGTCTTCACGGGATAAGTTCTGACCGGCAACCGCCTGCGAAAGATAATCCTTTAACATACAGCAAGCCTCCTTCAAACAAAAATAAAAAGACCATTTCACCAAAAGGGGCGAAATGGTCCGCGGTACCACCCTAATTTGGAAAGTATAAGCACGATCCGGGTAAATAAAAAGACCATTTCACCCCAGGGGCGAAATGGTCGCGATACCACCCTTTTCGAAAAGCCGAAACTTTCCCTTGTTCAGGTACGGGAATAAATTCCGATACCCTAGCCTGATAACGGCGGCAGCCGGTCCAGCCTACTCACAAAAGTTTTCGGGGGACAGCTCACAGGTCCATTCCACATGTTCTCTAGGCCGATCATCACACCTCCGGAATTCCGGTCACCGGCTCGCTGAACTACAGTGTACATATGTACTCGTCCTGTTCACAGCATTTACATTAATTTACTTTATAGTCATTCTATCGTATGATTTTTGTCTTGTCAAGAGAATTTTTCCCGGTGCTTGTATGAATTATTCCCGGAATAAAATTAAACAGTTGGAATAGCCAGGGAGCTCCTAATGTCAGCCATATTCCGGCCAGCCAATAACGAATATAACGAAACAGCAAAAAGTACGCCTGGTTTTCCTGCGGAAACAGAAGCTTACACCCGCCCCATATTGCTATCAGCCCAGTCATTCCTACTGCCATGCGTCCTGAAAGCTTGAACCATTCGCCATAAGGAACCGAACGGGCCGCCATAAAATAGTTATCAGCAATGATAAGCCCCGCGCCTGCTCCGGACAGCGCGGCAGTTACCGCCGCACTCTCTTTGGTGGGATGCAGGGCGAAGAAGAGGGCCGGTCCGAAAATAGCCAATAGGCCTTTCTGCCATGATCCCATTCTGACAATGCTGCCAGCCGTCACAGGTTCAGCAGCTGTGAATATACTAAACAGCACCAGTCCTAACAACCAGCCGGCCAACACATCTGTCGGGTAATGAACACCTAAATACACCCGGGAAATACCGACCATAATCACCAGAAAAACCGCTCCAAACCATAAATACCGCACTTTTGCCCACTGCGCCAAACTCAGCCAGAACAATAAACCTGTCTGGGAGTGATTGCTAGGCAGGCTATAGCCGTCGGCCGGAAACAGCTGAATCTCCGGTTTAAACACAAAGGGGCGCGGCTCGGCCAGCAGATCTTTAATAGTGATATTCAGGTAATGAGACGTCAGCACAGCGAAAGACATTCTTAAACCAAGCCTGAAATCCACGCACCAAAGCAGAAACGGCAGCGTCAGTAAGTAGAACTCTTCCTGTCCTAACAGGGTAACTGTCATAAAAAAAACGTCAATGGACGGCGTACGTATTTGCTGAGCAAAGGTTATGACTTCAAGGCCGCTAAGTAAAATATCCTTCATGCCAATTCACGCCAGCTTACCGGCTGTCCCATTCTCCGCCATAATTATTTCGCCAATGCTTTCGGCCAGTTCCTGCAAAGTTCCCTGATAGTCGGCTGTATATGCCAGTTTTTTCTGATTAAGCAGATAGTCAGTTACTAAAAATGTTTTCATGCCAATAGTTGCAGCGATAAGGTCCTCTTCAACATCATTTCCCACCATAAGGCATTCTTCCGGTTTACGGTCTATACGCCTGGCCACTTCCAGATAGTACTCCGGATTGGGCTTACAGAAATGGCAGTGTTCATAACTGGTAATATGGCTAAACTTAATGTCACTCAAACCTGCCCAACCCAGCCGCTGCTTTACGGCAGCAAGCGGAAACACGGGGTTAGTGGCCACAACCACGTCCAGACCAAGCAAGGCTACCGTTGTAACTGCCCGGCGGGCCGCCGCATTTTCGCTGGAAGTTACTTTTGCCGCACAAAAATCGGTTTTATAGAAATCATTAATAACCGGCAGCAGAACCGCTTCATCCACCCCGATATTAGGTAAAAAATCTTCAAAAAACACCTGCTGGTTGGTTTTAGTTCTGTCGTTGCTGCCAATCATGATCATGGTCGAAGCTAATAACTGGTCAATAAACTTCTTAGGCTCAACAATACCGGCTACCCGTATCCCAAAAAGCCGCAAATATTCGCGTAGAAATGCATCCTGATCAAGCGGCAGCAATGTACCGTCAAGGTCGAAAAGAACACTCTTAATCATGTTGCGTCAACTCCCTCCCTTAGTCCTCTACCGTTTAGTTTACTAAAAAAAACAGCCTAAGCCAAGCCAGGATGGAATCTTACTTGTTTTATACACGCTATAAAGAGAAGGAATCTTCGCGTCTTTATGGTATAAGTTATAGGTATATGTAAGTTGAGGTGTTAAACATGCAGGTACATTTAATCTTGGCACTTGTCGCCCTACTGTGGGGCCTAAATCCGCCCGCAATGAAAATCGGACTTATGCATATCCCGGCCATGGCTTATAATGCCGTACGGCTTTTTGCCGCTTTTGCGATCGGCTGGTTTGTTTTGCGAAGACTATGCGTCTGGGTACCGCTCCGTAAGGAAGACAGGAAAGCGCTGGTTATTTCCAGTCTGGGTTTTTTCTTTTTTCAGATATTCTTTACTTTTGGACTGGAACGTACAACAGCAGGCAATTCCTCGCTGATTTTAGGCTGTCTGCCTGTCAGCGTTGCCATAATCAACCACTTCCACCGTTTTGAAAGTATCAAACCCGGCGTTATTACCGGTATTGCAATTTCCCTGGCCGGTGTCATACTAATGGTGGCCGGTACAGGCAAGGAGGTTAGTCTCTCCGGCAGCCACCTTCTGGGAGCTTTACTGCTCTTGACTGCCCAGTTGAGTTATGGCTATTACACTGTTTTCTCCCGTACATTGTCAACCACCTATTCGTCTTACCAGATTACTGCTTTTATCTTGTTGATTTCCACCGGCCTGTTTGCCATCATATCCTTGCCTGCCATACTGACAGTCGACTGGCAGGGCATTCCCTGGCAAGGCTGGGCCAGTGTTTTGTACTCCGGCATCTTCCCGCTCTGCCTGGCCAACTGCCTCTGGATCTGGGGAGCCGCCAAGGCTGGCAGCAATACAGCGTCACTATACAATAACCTGGCTCCTGTTTTCGCCGTTGGCGCCGGTTATCTTTTCCTGGGTGAGACATTCGGCTGGCTGCAGTTTGTCGGTGCAGCAGTAATTCTTACCGGGCTGTATGTTGCCAAAACCCAAAGCAGGAAAACGGCAGAAACCAGCTCCCGGTAATCCCCCCCAAAGATAAATCCCTCATTCCGTTTATCGGCATGCGGGATTTATTACAGCTTGCGCTGTCAACGCAGCTTGCACAAACCGGAATGTCAGGCTATTAACATGCTTGCTTGAGTTTCTTAAATTCCTCAATCAACACCGGCAGTATTTCCAAAACGTCGCCGACAATGCCAAAATCGGCAAACTTAAAGATTGGGGCGTCGGCATCCTTATTAATGGCAATTATGATGTCAGAGGTAGACATGCCGGCCAAATGCTGGATTGCGCCACTAATGCCGCAGGCTATGTAAACTTTGGGAGCAACTGTTTTCCCCGTTTGCCCGACTTGGTGAATGGCTGGTTTCCAGCCGGCATCTACCGCTGCGCGAGACGCGCCGACAGCGCCGCCAAGTACATTGGCCAGTTCCTCAATCAGCGCAAAGTTCTCGGGTTTGCCCATACCCCGGCCACCGGCAACAATAAACTGGGCCTCATCAAGGTTGCAGGCTGCCGTTTCACCGATAGTTAAGAGTTCAATCAGCCTGGTACGTATGTCCTCCGCCTTAACCTTGCTGGCAACACGAATTACCTCGCCGCTGCGGGTGGTATTCGGTTCAGGCCGCTTAAACACATTGGGTCGGACAGTTCCCATTTGCGGGCGGTGATTGGGACATAGAATTGTCGCCATAATGTTGCCGCCAAAAGCAGGGCGTGTCCAGGCAACCAGACCGGATTCCTCGTCAATCCCTAAGTTTGTGCAATCGGCTGTCAGGCCGGTGCCCACCCGGCAGGCTACCCGCGGGCCAAGATCGCGCCCGTCATTGGTGGCCCCGATCAGGATAACCGAAGGTTTGTAAACATTAATTAAGTCAGTCAGCGCAATGGTATATGCATCTGTACTATAATGCCTGTACTCTGAGCCTTCCAGCAAATACACCTTGTCGGCGCCGCTGGCAAACAGTTCTTGGAGGAGCGGCTCTACACCGGCGCCAATCACTACGGCGGCTAATTCCTCGCCCATAGCGTCGGCCAGTTTACGGCCCTCACCCAGTAATTCATGCCCAACATTGCGTGCTTTGCCCTGAAACTGCTCTATGTATACCCAAACCCCTTTAAAATCGCTGTTGTCGGCAGCCGGCTCACCTGCCGCCGGACGGCTGATGGCCGTTACTGGACATACATCCACACAGGCGCCGCATACGGTACAGGCGTCAGTAACTACCGCCTTATCGCCTTCCATAACAATAGCGCCGAACGGACAGGCGCCTACACAGGCGCCACAGCCGATACATTGTTCTTTATCTATGATTACAGCCATTTTCTATCCCCCTATGATCAAATGATTTTAGCCTGATTCAATTTAGTCAGCAACCTGTCTACAGCCGCCCGGGGGGTATCCTCCTGAATGATTTCACCCTGAACCCGCTGTTTGGGGGTAAAGATGCGGCGCACCTGCGTGGGCGATCCTTTCAGCCCGATTTTTTCCAGATCAACCTCGACGTCTGCCGCCGCCCAAACCGGTATCTCCTTGCGGTTGGCTTTCATGGTACCTTTGATACTGGGATAGCGTGGTTCATTAATAGACTTGACCACACTAACGAGTACCGGCAGGTTTGTCTCGATAACTTCGTAGCCTTCTTCATGTTCGCGCTCAACCCGGACGATGCCGTCGGTGATTTCCAGTTTGGATACGTAAGTGAGCTGGGCAATATCCAGATGCTCGGCAATTTCCGGCCCTACCTGGGCAGTATCGCCGTCGATGGCCTGTTTGCCGCAAAGAATAACATCATACCGGCCAAGCTTTTTAATGCCGGCAGCCAGCGTGCGGCTGGTAGCCAGCGTATCAGCCCCGCCAAAAGCGCGGTCACTCATTAATATCGCCTCATCAGCCCCCATGGCCAGGCACTCTTTCAGAGCTTCCTTAGCCTGCGGCGGACCCATTGAAATGACAGTCACCCGGCCGCCATGCTTGTCCTTTAACTTTAGCGCCTCTTCAACGGCATTTCTGTCAAAGGGGTTTACAATGCTTGGTACGCCCTGACGGATTAATGTATTGGTCGCAGGGTCAATCTTAACTTCAGTAGTATCAGGCACCTGCTTGACACAGACGATGATTTCCATATAATATCCTCCTGTTGTAAATTATCAAATAATGCCAATAAATATAATCTCTCTTATTCTAATATTATTCACTGGAAAACTGCAACATTTTTCGCAAAATCAGTGAAAATTCAGTTTAGCTGCCGATAAAGTAAACTAACCTTCAGGTGGGGTTTTAACCCCATCTGAAGGTTAGTTTCCCTTATCCCGGGACTTATCCGCTCTTACTCCCACTTACAGAAGGGAAGTCTTAGAGCGGGTTAGTCACAGGATAAATCATAGGTATTGCTATAGCACATGCCTGATCTCTTAGTGCTATAATAGAGTTAGTAAAACACAAATATCCTGGAGGCATCGTACTATGAAACTGCTAATAAATCAAAAACTGCGCCGTTTCCTGCTGATGGTTGTTGTTATAACCGTGGTGGCTGTTGAAATTCCCATAATTGCTGTAGGTCATTTAACGAAGCCGGTCCCCGGCGATGCCATCATTGTCCTGGGAGCCAAGTTAATTGGCGATGAACCCAGCACTATGCTCCGCCTGCGTCTTGATGAAGCAATCCACCTGTATAGCCAGGGATACGCACCGGCCATTATCGTCAGTGGCGCGCAGGGTCAGGATGAGAGTATAAGCGAAGCGGCGGCCATGCGTCATTACCTTATAAAAAAAGGTATCCCCGACAACAGCATTTATATTGAGGATAAATCCTATAATACCTATCAGAACCTGCTGAATTCGAAAAATATTATGCGTGAGCACGGCTTTCGACAGGCCATTATCGTTTCTAACGCCTCTCATATCAGGCGCTCACTGGTTCTGGCGCAGCAATTAGGCATAGAAGCCAGCGGTTCGCCGGCTCCCATGGCTGATAATGCTTATTTGACTGCCAAACAATACGCCCGCGAGGGGGCCGCCATGCTGTCACTCATTATGTTTAGCCGGTAGTCACGCTTCCCTTGCCCAGCAGTCCTTCAATGGCGGCCAACGCTGCCGGCGTAGGCTCGATCCAGAATTTTTTTTCAGTCTTAATTACCCGTACCCGGCGGCTATCCTTGAGATGCAAATATACGGCAGTCGAGCCGCTGAATTTTGTCAGCAATTCTTGCAGCTTTGACAGGACAGACGGGTTTTCCTGTTCCTTGCTGAGCGTAATTCTAACTTCGGCCCCGGCATTTTCCAGCGGCATTATGTCATCAGCCATTACCTTGGCGCCTTCTTCATGGATATTAAGGCGCCCGGAAACGAGGACCGGTAAATCCGGCGCCAGCAGACGGCCGGTTTTTTCGAAAACTTTCGGGAAAACAATGACCTCAACCTGGCCTGTGAAATCTTCCAGATTAATAAAACACATCATACTGCCGTTTTTGGTGGTAATCCGTTTGGCGCTGGCAATCAGTCCGCCCACGCGGATAACCTGTCCGTCAGAGTACTGGCCTTCGGCCAGATTCCCCAGTGATGGCAACTTTTCCAGTTTAGCCCGATATCTATCCAAAGGATGACCGGTTACATAAAAACCGGTTATTTCTTTTTCCAGCGCCAATAATTGCTCTTGCGGCATTTCAGGAACGTCAGGCAGGACAACATCATCCACACACTCCATGGTTTCATCGCCAAAAAGCCCCATTTGTCCGCTTGCCGCATCTTTCTGTTTGCAGGCCGCGACCTCAACCGCCTGTTCAAGCACATTCAGAAACTGTGAGCGGCGCGCCTTAAGCGAATCAAAGGCGCCGCACTTAATCAAACTCTCAATAACCCGCTTATTCACTACCCTCATGTCTACCCGGGAACAAAAATCTACCAGCGAGGTGAATTTGCCGCCTTTCCGACGGGCCGAAATTATGCTCTCCAGGGCATTGCCGCCCGCGTTCTTAACCCCGGCAAGGCCAAAACGGATGGCTTCGCCGTCAACCGAAAAAGCAGTACCGCTGGCATTAATATCAGGCGGCAAAACGTCAATTCCCCGGCGACGGCATTCTTCAATATAGTAGCCGACCTTGTCATTGGTTCCCATAACACTGGTCAACAGCGCGGCATAAAACTCCTGCGAATAATGAGCCTTTAGATAGGCGGTCTGATAGGCTACCAGCGCATAAGCGGCACTATGGGATTTATTGAAGCCATAGTCGGCAAAATGGGTCATGAGTTCGAAGACATCATGAGCCAGCTTAGCATCAATGCCCCGTTCGGCTGCCCCTTTAAGAAAGTTTTCCCGCTGTGCAGCCAGTACCTCATGCTTCTTTTTACCCATAGCCCGGCGCAAAAGGTCGGCTTGTCCCAGCGTAAACCCGGCCAGTACCGACGCAATCTGCATTACCTGCTCCTGGTACAGGATAACGCCGAACGTATCTTTAAGAATTGGCTCTAATAAGGGATGCAGGTATGTTACCTTTTTTTTGCCGTGACGGCTGTCAATAAAGTCTGATACCATGCCGCTGCCAAGCGGTCCCGGACGGTAAAGAGCCACCAACGGGATTAAATCATCAAACCGTTCCGGTTTCAAATCTTTGACCAGGTTTGTCATACCGCTGGATTCCATCTGGAATACGCCCGATGTGTCACCTGCCGCCAGCATGGCGCAAGTCTTGGCGTCGTCCAGTGGAATGCTCTCGATATCCAATTCCTTTCCCCGGTTTTCTTTAATTAAAGCGATAGCATCACCAATAACGGTTAGTGTCCTAAGACCCAATAAGTCCATTTTCAGAAGACCGATTTCCTCAATCCGGTCTTTGTCAAACTGAGTTGTGACAAAACCTTCACTGGAAAGCTGCAACGGCGCAAAATGAGTGAGAGGTTCTTTGGCAATTACCAGACCGGCGGCATGCGTGGAGGCATGTCGCGGCAAACCTTCCACCGCCATAGCCAGATCTACCAGTTTTTTTACCGTTTCTTCCGTCTCATAGAGATTTTTTAATTCCTGATTGGCGTTTAGCGCCTTTTTCAGAGTAATGCCCAATTCAGCAGGCACAAGTTTGGCAATTCTGTCAACCTCGCCATAGGGCTGGTTCAGGGCCCGCCCCACATCACGGATGGCCGCCCGCGCCGCCATGGTACCAAAGGTAATGATTTGCGCCACCCGGTCACTGCCGTAACGGGAAACAACGTATTCAATGATTTTACCGCGGCGCTCATAACAAAAGTCAATATCAATATCAGGCATGGAGACCCGTTCAGGATTCAAAAAACGCTCAAACAGCAAATTATATTTAAGCGGATCAATATTAGTAATACCTAGTAAATAGGCTACAATACTGCCTGCCGCCGAACCACGTCCCGGTCCGACCGGGATAGACTGCCGACGGGAATAGTTGACAAAATCCCAGACAATCAGAAAATAACTGGAGTATCCCATTTTCCTGATAACATCAAGCTCAAAATCGAGCCGCGCCAATACCTCGGGCGTCGCTTCCGGGTACCGCCAGGCAAGCGCTTCCCGGCAAAGCTGCTGTAAATATTCATCATCACTAATTCCGTCCGGCGTCGGAAAGTCGGGCAGGTAGATCTTATCAAAATCAAACGTGACATTGCAGCGTTCGGCAATCTTCACTGTATTGGCCAGCGCCTCCGGATAAGCGGCAAACAGCTCCGCCATCTCCGCCGGGCTTTTCAGGTAAAAATCATCGCTGGGAAACTTCATCCGGCCTGGGTCATCCACAGTCTTACCTGTCTGAATACATAACAGCACATCATGACATTCAGCATCTTCTTTATTAATGTAATGAGCGTCATTGGTGGCTACCAGGCCCAGGCCCAGTTTCCGCGCCAATTGCACCAGGTGCTGGTTGGCCTCTTTTTCTTCGGGCATGCCATGATCCTGCAATTCGATGAAGAAGTTTTCCGGTCCGAATATTTCGAGATACTCACGGGCCAATGCTTCGGCAGCAGCCAAATTCCCCCGCAATATAGCCGCCGGAATCTCCCCGGCAATACAGGCGCTTAAACCGATAAGTCCCGCGCTGTAAGAGCGCAATATCTCCCTGTCGATGCGCGGTTTGTAATAGAAACCCTCACTGTAGCCGCGTGATACCAGTTCGATCAGATTGCGGTAACCTTGCTCATTGGCGGCCAATAGAATCAGGTGATAATATGACTCCCCCTCAACAGCCGCTTTATCAAAGCGCGACCGTGGCGCTACATAGACCTCGCAGCCGATAATCGGCTTTATACCGCATTTTTGGGCTTGCTTATAAAAATCGATGGTGCCGTACATCGTGCCATGGTCAGTTATGGCCACTGCCGGCATTCCCAATTCCTTTGCCCGGCGCACCAGTTCCTCAATCCGTCCGGCTCCGTCTAACAGACTGTATTCGGTATGGTTATGAAGATGAACAAATCCGGCAGAGCAGGCATCATTTTTTTCAGTGTTAACCATGGTTTTCATCCTTTCAATCAGGTAAACTGACCAGATTAATCAGCCAACTATATATAGTATCCAATACAGATTTACGACAACATGACTTCTATTCTTTCCTTGCCTTTGCCAATATTGTTTCTTTTCAGGACAAGGCTGCCAATCTCACCGGTTTTTTTTATATGTGTGCCACCGCAGAACACACTGGCAAAACCTTCAATTTCCCAGTAACGGACTTCGTTCTCCTCATCGCGGAACCTGCTGACAACAGGCAGGTCGGCAGCTATCAGCCGGCCCGCTTCCTGATTTAACGCGGCAAAAGTCCGGGAAATATTGCCCTGCCACAAAAAATCCACTCTGGCCTTGTCCTGTGATATATGGGCGCCAATTTTTTCCGGATTGCCGAAATGCTGATTCATTAATTCCAAAATAATTTCGGCGGCAAAATGCAGTCGCATGAGTTTATAGCGACGTTCCCAGTCAATGGTTAGCTGCACTTCATCGCCAGTCCTCAGGTTGTGCAGTCCATCCAATCTATAAAAAATTTGCTTATCTACTTTTTCGGCGTTTACTATATTAAACCCATTTATTGTTCCGTGATCAGATTCCTGCCCGCCGGAAAAAGCAAACGCAATGGTTCTGTCCAGGGTGACTGTATCGCCGGCCACACCAGTAACCCTGGCGGTAAGTTCGCACAGGTACGGATCATCCCAAAATACTTTGGCTACATACATCAACTGTTACCTCCGCTTGTCCGAAGTCTTCTAGTTTCTAGTTTACCACGACAGCGCCCAGCTTGTGAATTGCTTTGGAATTTAATCACCTATTTTGTCGTTTTACCGGCAGGTATTAATACACTAAATGTGGAAACTGTATTAAAAAAGAAACATTGAGGTGTTGTACGTTTGTATCATATAGGAATTCTTCAGCTAACACAAAATCTGGACGATGCAGTGCACGGCTTTAAGTCCGGTCTGTCTGAGCAGGGCCTCACTGCAGAGTTTCACTATTTGAACGCCGACGGCGCCGCAGGTGACTTGTCGCTGCTCGCCGGTAAGCTGGCAGAACAAAAAGTTGATCTCATTTTTGCCTGTTCTACGCCGGCGGCCCAGGCTGCGGTCGGCTTACCAGGCAATATACCGGTTGTGTTTACGCCTGTTTTTGACCCTGTGGGCGTGGGTCTGGCCGCTACCATGGACAAGCCTGGCGGGAAAACTACCGGCGTAGCGGGTATGGTTCCGGCTGCCGCTAAAGTGGCTTTTATCCGTGAACTATTGCCTGCTGCCAAGACGATTGGCATTTTATACCACAGTGGCGACGGTAATGCTCTCCTGGAGGTAAAGAACTTTAAAGAAGCAGCCGAAAATGAATTTACGCTTATTGATTTGCCGGCAGACAAACCGGAGGACCTGTCTATCCTGGCCGACAGACTGCCACCGGAGCTGGATGCCTTATTTTTGCCAATTGGCAGGATTATTGAAGAAAACTTCGCCAGTGTAGCCTACTATGCCGAAGCAGCCAACCTGCCGGTTATCACCTCACATGCTCCCAATGTTCCGTTAGGTGCGCTAGGAGCACTGGTAGCCAATCACTTTGAACTGGGGCGCGCCTGTGCGGTCAAGGCGGCACAGATTCTTGCCGGTACCAAACCCGGGGATATTCCTGTTGGCATTGCCGATAACCCGGAGATTCAGCTTAACGCTTTTGCCGCCGCCAACCTGGGGGTTATGCTGCCGCAGTCTCTGCTTGCCAAGGCGCGGGAAATATACGAATAATTAAAGAAAATCTGGAGTGAAATACATGCTATTAAACCGGCAATCTGTAGAATTATTAGCGCCTGTCGGCACCTGGGAAGTGCTGGAAAACGCCGTTAATGCAGGCGCAGACGCCGTCTACCTTGGCGGTAAACGCTTTAATATGCGTCTGCACCGTACAGACACGAATTTCGATGACGAAAAACTGTCCAAAGCCATTAAATACGCTCATGCCAATAACGTTCGGCTGTATGTTACCGTTAACAATCTCATTAGCGAGCAGGAAATCCCCGGTATGCGGGAATATCTTAAACTACTTAACGCGCTTCAGCCTGACTCGCTCATCATACAAGACCTGGCCATTTTGGAGCTGGCGCGTGAAATGGACATTACGGTGCCGCTGCATGCTTCAGTCATGATGAATACTCATAATGAACACGCGGTAAAAGCCTTGATGGATTACGGGATTACCAGGGTGGTAACCAACCGCGAACTGACCTTGTCCCAGCTTACCCTGCTTAAAGAACGTACCGGCATCGAGCTGGAATATTTCATTCATGGCGATATGTGCGCGGCTCACAGCGGCCAGTGCTTCCATTCCGGAGTGGTCTTCGGGCAAAGCTCCAATCGCGGCCGCTGCCTTAAGCCCTGCCGCTGGCCGTATCAGCTCGTTGATACAATGACCGGTACGGCTGTGACTGATAAAGACCCTGGACCTTACAAACTGGCTATGAAAGATATGTGCATGTATACGGCCCTGCCGCAGCTCATTCAGGCCGGCGTTTGTTCTTTCAAGATCGAAGGACGCATGCGTACCGCTGATTTTGTTGGCCGGATAGTGAAAATATATCGCAAGGCCATTGACCGTTATATCACCGATCCTGCCGGCTATACCTTTGATCCGGCCGACTGGCAGGACCTTTACGATTACCGGTCCCGTGACTTTTCCACCTGCTATGCACTTGGCAACCCGGGCGCCAGCTCAATCGGTTATTCCGGCGAGCGCGAACCCCGCTTTTTCAGTCAGGCAGTCAAAGAAGCTCCCCTGACAGCGAATACTGCTGTTCCGGCAGTCAATGCCGCAGCTACCGTTTCGGCAGACCATCCTCTGCCTCACCCTCGTCCCGCGCTGGCAGTACGGGTAGCTGACCTTACCGCACTTGGCACGGCGCTTGCTAGCGGCGCTGATATCGCCTATGTTGGCGGCGAAGCCTTCCGGCCCTATAAACCCTGGTCTTTACAGGATATCGCAACCGCTGTTGAAATGGCCAAGCAACATAACGCCCAGGTTGTTGTCACGACACCGCGTATCACCATGGAACGCGAAACCGGTGAGCTTGAGCAGTTATTCACGGCGCTTACGGCTGTCAAGCCACATGGAATTATGGTTGCTAACAGCGGCATGCTGCGCCTGGCACGGCAAATTTCCGGGCTGCCTGTACAAACCGATTATTCGCTGAACCTGTTCAATCACCTGACAACCGCCTGGCTGCAAGCCAACGGAGCCAGCAAGGCAACCTTATCCCTGGAGGCCACCTATGAGCAAATTGCCGAATTGGCCAAGCATAGTACACTGCCGCTGGAGGTGATTGTTCACGGCCCAACCGAAGCCATGGTGCTTGACCACTGTGTACCGTCGGCTGTCCTGGAGAATACTCCTCCCCTTCCCTGCCAGCATATCTGTTCGGACCGGCAATACTCCTTGCTGGACAGCGCCGGCGAACGTCATGACATCAAAATTGACCAATACTGCCGCAATCATATTTTATTCGCCAAAGATTTATGCCTGCTGCCCCATTTACCGGCCTTAGTAAAAGCCGGTATCAACCAATTCCGTATTGAAGGTCAGCACTATACCCCTGAACTAACCGGTATGCTCACCGCTATTTACCGTGGCGAGCTCGATAAACTGGCTGCCGGCGGCAACTACGTCTTTGATAAATCTTTTGTCGACAAAATTGCTGCCGCCAGTCCGCGTCAATTGGGAATTGGCGCTTTCCGCTACCGCATCTCAAGATAAGTTAATTTAAGAAATCTCCTCTTGCCGGAGGAGTGTTACGAGGTGAATTATGTCCGCTAATAATACTGACCGGTATATCGGCCCCGCAGAGGTGCTTCGCAAAAAGAAGGACTATATCATTCCCTGTGTATATCATTTTTACGCCGAACCTATGCAATTAGTTAAAGGCGAAATGCAATACCTTTATGATACTACCGGCAAGCAATACCTTGATTGTTTTGCCGGTGTGTCGGTGGTTAACTGCGGCCACTGCAATCCTGAGATCACCAAGGTCATTTGTGACCAGGTTACTACCCTGCAGCATACCTGTACAATCTATCTTACGGAAAACATTGTAAACCTGGCCGAACGCCTGGCTGCTATTACTCCTGGCCGCTTGCAAAAAACTTTCTTCTGCTCCAGCGGCACGGAAGCCAATGAGGGCGCTGCCCTGCTCGCCTCCATTTACACCGGCAGACAGGAGTTCATCAGCCTGCGGCAAGGCCTGCACGGCCGCACCAAACTGACTATGAGCCTGACCGGTCTGTCCATGTGGCGCACAGATACCAGCCCGGTCGGCGGCATTAGCTTTGCGCCCAACGCCTACTGCTATCGCTGCCCGTATGGCAAACGTCATCCTGAATGCGACCTTGCTTGCGCCAATGAGATAGAAACAATCATTAAGACAAGTACTTCCGGGCAGGTTGCCGCTTTGTTCGCCGAACCCATCCAGGGCAATGGCGGCATCATTACTCCACCGCCCGGTTATTTCAAGCGGGTAAAAGAAATACTCGATAAATTCAATATCCTGTTAATCGTAGATGAGGTTCAGACCGGTTTTGGCCGTACTGGCAAGATGTTTGCCATTGAACATTATGACGTAGAACCTGATATCATGACAGTGGCCAAGGCGTTAGGCAACGGCACGCCGGTCGGCGCCTTCACCACCCGGCCGGAGATCGCCGACAAATATACCCGCCCGGGAGCCTCAACGCTCGGCGGCAACCCGGTTACCTCTGCGGCTGCTATGGCAACTATCGACTTCATTACTAAGAATGATCTGCCCTCACGCGCCGCCGAACTTGGTGATTACCTACGACAGGGTTTGACCGAACTGCAGCTAAAAAATCCTTTGCTGGGCGATATACGCGGTCATGGACTTATGCTGGGGGTAGAAATGGTCAATGCTGATAAATCACCGGCTGCGGTACAGCTCGACCTACTCCTGGAGCAGATGAAAAACCGTGGTTTCCTTATTGGTAAAAATGGACCGGAACGGAATGTTATGGCTTTCCAGCCGCCGCTGGTCATTACCCGCAAGGACCTGGACAGCCTGTTAAACAACTTAGCCGATGTGCTGGCAGCTTTGACTTAATGGAATAACGCAAAAGCGTCCTGTATAGGGCGCTTTATTTTTTAGTCTTAGCCTTATAAAGGTTCGCGACACACTTGCCAAAGAAGCCTGGAAGGCCAAACTGGAGGAAACCATGCAGGCCATATACAAAAAAGCCGCCGAACTGGGCGTCCAGGTATCAGGCGAACACGGTCGCGCAGGCCAAACAGCCCTATTTGGCCTGTTCCTTAGGAACTGAGCATATCGGCTTATTGTGGAATACCTTTGATCCCAAAAACATATTGAATCCCGGAAAAGTTTGCTGGAAACCACACGTCATTAACCGCGCATACGCACTCTTTGTATTTTTTTCCGGGTGCGGCCAGCCAAGAGCGGCGGCATGGCAGGCTGACGCTGCCTGTCGGCCATTAAGCGAACCGTATGCGCCGTCAATATAACAAGTGCAAAGCCCCCCCAAAATCCGGCAAATATCCGGCCCGTCTCAGACTCCATAAATACAGGCCAGTTGACTGAAAATACAATAGCCATAGCACTAAGCGCAATCAAGCTAATTAATGAGCCGAACCTGGTGTTTTTCGCTTTAAACCGTTTCATAGTTCCCCTCCTGCTTTGTAGTTAATTCTCAATAAAACATATGATATGAGGGGCCTCATTATTAACTTTGAAATTAAAAAAGCTGTGCACTGTAATAAATACAGCCGCACAACTTTTTAATCAGGAAAGAAAGCCATTCACTTTACACACGCACATAAGTAGGAACGGAGTAGGCAAAGATTTTCTTATCTACTTCAATGTTGGCATAGGCATACAGGATCACTCTGTCTGACACCCGCTGAACACAGCCGCCCAGCACATAACAGACCCCATTTAAGAAATCGCTCATACGTTGCTGAGTCGCAGCATCTACTTGCTGATAATTTATTACAACCGCAATATTGCTCTTAAGATAATCGGCATACATCTGCACATCGTCAAAGCTTGTCGGCAAGTCCACGTACAACTTTAGGTTTCCTGGCTGCTGCGTGTGAACTTTTAGTTTAGGACGACGTTCCTGTTCCTGAATCATCATTTCTTTTTGATTTGTTTCTTTTGCCGCAGACGCTTCCGCTTTTTCCGGCGGCGCCGTTTCCTCTTCAATAGGTATCAAAAAATTAGCTAATTTATCAATTAATCCAAGCGCCACCGATAAACGCCTCCCTAGGATTTTTTACTCCAAGTTTTGGAAGGTATTCGACATATATTATGCTGATTCCTGCCAGACTAGGGCGAAAATTCACTGCAATGGAAAAAAAGGGTAAAATATCCTACTAAGCTAGGACTTTATTACTAGTAAAGCAAAGAAAAAATTACATTATCACCAAAAAAACCGGCTTTGCAGCCTATTTGGTTAATCTAAACGACATTCTTCACAAGGCACATTGACGCCATGGGTAAGAACTTGTTGTTCGCGACTGGCGTCACGGTATACAGTTACCCCTTTGCACCCTTTAGCATACGCTGCCCAAAATACCTCGGCCACATTTTGCCTTGTAGCATGTTCAGGAAGATTGACTGTTTTGGATACACCGTTATCAGTATATTGCTGTGCGGCTGCCAAATGGGCAACATGCCAGGCAGGTTCAATACCGTGCGCCGTAGCAAGCACTTTAGTAACCCGTTCCGGCAACCCCAGCCCCGCCACACTGCCTGTTGCAGTTATATGCTCCTTAACCTTCCGGCTGAATAAATCGTGCTTATTAAGATAATTCAAGGCTGCCATGTTAATGCTGGTAATCAACTGGCCTTCCAGGACCCTTCTGGTCATTGCCAGTCCAAATAACGGCTCTATGCCGCTGGAACAACCGGCAATCATACTAATGGTACCTGTCGGTGCAATCGTAGTCACTGTGGCATTACGCATATGACTGTAACCTAATGAAGGATAGACACTGCAGCCGAATGCCGGGAAATTACCGCGTTCCCGTCCTAATTCAGCCGACATCGCTCTTGCCTCGTCGCTGATGAAATGCATAGTATCGCGCGTCAAATCTACTGCCTGCTGGCTGGCATAAGGCAAATCCAGCAGTATAAACACATCGGCAAGCCCCATAATTCCCAACCCTATTTTCCGTGTCAGTCCGGTGGCGGCAGATACTTGCGCCAAAGGATAATGATTCACGTCAATGACATTATCCAAAAAACGCACTGCTGTCCGGACAGTACGGGCCAGCTTTTCTTTATCAAGATACATGCCCTGACCTTTACCGGCAATCATCCGGGTAAGATTCACGGACCCCAGAACACAGGATTCGTAGGGTAATAGCGGTTGCTCCGAACAGGGATTGGGAGCTTCAAACCTGCCTAGCGCCGGTGTAGGATTGGCTTTGTTAACAGTATCCAAAAAAAACAAACCGGGCTCACCATTTTCCCAGGCCATCTCCACCAGCAGGTTAAAAATTTCAGCAGCCGGCACACTTTTAAGGATAGCTCCGTTACGGGGATTAATCAGCTCATAATTGGTCTGATTTTGGACTGCCCGCATAAATTCGTCGGTGATACCTACCGACAGATTAAAATTATTGAGTACATCCCGCCGGCGTTTCGCTGTAATAAATGTAAAAATATCCGGATGGTCGACCCGAAGTATAGCCATATTGGCGCCACGCCTGGCGGCACCTTGCTTAACAATCTGGGTAGCCGCATCGAAGATATGCATAAAAGATACCGGCCCGCTGGAAGCGCCATCGGTTACGCTGACGATGTCCCCTTCCGGGCGCAGCCGCGAAAAAGAAAATCCGGTGCCGCCACCGCTCTGGTGAATCAGCGCAGTGTATTTCAAGGTGTCAAATATTCCGGGTAACGAATCCTCCACCGGCAGAACAAAACAGGCAGCCAACTGGGCTCTTGCTTTGCCGGCGTTGATCAGTGTGGGGGAATTGGGAAGAAAGGTCAGTGAGGACATCAGCGCATAATATTCCCGGGCAGCAGCGGCAACATCCCGGCCGTAAGCCGCTTCCGCTTGAGCAACGTGATCAGCCGCACGCTTAAATAAATCCGCCGGTGTTTCCTTCCCGCGCAAATATCTTGCCTTGAGCACAGCTTCAGCTTCAGGTGATAACGTTATCATAGTTACCCTCCCGGATTTAATTATAGAACGAGATTGCCAGCCCGCACCGGCAGTGACCTCCCTTGTTTCTGAAAGTCAACGCCAATACAGTTAAGCAATCTCGTTTATAATACGCATTCTGGTGTCAAATGGTATCTCGCAAAATACTCTACTGTTTACTAAGCCTCTTTTTTCCGTTCCCGGCCGCGTGTGTGTCTGTCAAGAATGGTTTTCCGCAACCGGATGCTTTGCGGTGTAACTTCCACAGCTTCATCATCATTTATATATTCAAGCGCTTGCTCCAAACTCAGGATTCTTGGCGGAGTTAAACGAATCGCATCGTCTGAGCCGCTAGCACGCATATTGGTAACATGCTTTTTCTTGCAAGGGTTAACGTCCATGTCCATTTCCCGGGCATTTTCGCCGACAATCATCCCCTGGTACACAGCTTGCCCCGGGACGACAAACATAATACCTCTGTCCTGAATACTGTTTATGCCATAGCCGGTAGTTTCGCCATCCTCAAAGGCCACCAGGGCGCCGCGGGTGCGGCCGGGAATGTCACCTTTATAGGGTACATAGCCATGAAACACATGATGCATAATGCCATTCCCTTTAGTATTGGTCAGAAATTCCGATCTAAAGCCAATAAGTCCTCTGGCGGGAATAACAAATTCCATCCGCAGATAGCCGGCCAGTTCCACCATATTAACGAGCTCGGCCCGCCTGGTTCCCAGCGACTCCATAACGGCTCCCATGAATTCCTGCGGTACGTCAATTGTCAAAAATTCCATAGGTTCGCAGCGTTTGCCCTGAATCTGTTTATAAATTACCTGCGGCTTGCCGATTTGCAGTTCATAGCCCTCGCGCCGCATGGTCTCAATAAGAATAGATAAATGCAGCTCGCCCCTGCCGGCCACTTCGAATGCGTCCGGGCTGTCAGTTTCAATGACCCGCAAGCTGACATTGGTTTCGGCCTCACGGAACAAACGTTCACGCAGATGGCGGGAGGTAACAAATTGGCCTTCCCGGCCGGCAAACGGACTTGTATTAACCGCAAACAGCATGGAAAGTGTCGGCTCATCAATCCGGATTGCCGGCAGCGCCTCCGGATTCTCGGTATCGGCAACCGTATCCCCAATGTTGACTGATTCGAGACCAATCATGGCAATAATATCACCCAGCGCCGCATCTTTAACTTCAGTGCGCTTTAGGCCTTCATATATATACAGTTTGCCAATTCTTGCCTTGCTTTCGCTTTCACCGTTTAGGATGGCAACATTCTGGCCACCGGCAATACGCCCTCGAACTACCCGGCCAATAGCAATCCGGCCGACGTAATCATCATAGTCAAGCGTTGTTATCATAACCTGCAGCGGGCCGTCAATATCGCCATGCGGTGCAGGTATGGTCTTCTCAATACATTCAAACAGCGGCTGCAGACTATCACTGTCATCAGCCATCGCCATTTTCGCAATCCCCTCTCTGGCGGTGGCATATACAACCGGGAAATCGAGCTGATCATCATTGGCTTCAAGTTCAATAAACAGTTCCAGAACTTCATCAACAACATCTTCCACCCGTTGATCCGGACGGTCAATTTTGTTAATAACCACAATTGGCTTCAGTTTCTGTTCCAAAGCTTTTCTCAGCACGTATTTTGTCTGGGGCATGGGTCCTTCGAAAGCATCTACTAACAGCAATACGCCATCAACCATATTGAGCACCCGTTCTACTTCCCCGCCGAAATCGGCATGCCCCGGAGTATCTACAATGTTAATCTTGGTATTGTTATACATAACTGCTGTATTCTTGGACAAAATGGTGATGCCGCGTTCACGTTCCAGGTCGTTGGAATCCATGACCCGTTCGGCAACATGTTCGTTTGCGCGGAAAACACCGCTTTGTTTAAGCATAGCATCCACTAAAGTTGTTTTGCCATGGTCGACGTGAGCAATAATAGCAATATTACGTAAATCGTTGCGTTCCATATAAATGACTTCCTCCCTATAATAAAGAAAACACGGCTTACAGAGCCCTTAGCAGTCGCTCAAGCCCGATGCTGCGTCTGTACCTCTGAAGCGGTATAAAGAAAACACGGCCTGCTCCGGGGTTTGTCGAAAGCAAAAGCTGTGCTGTCCTAACCGGCAAGAAAGTTATACTTTCTATCAGAGCAAACAAAAGGATGCATTTATTTGCACCCTTTTGTAGTGTCATGCACAATTCACTATATTATACCAGCCAACAGATGTCAAATTAAATTTATTAAATACCCTATACTATGACCATAATTCGTGCAATGTCTTTTTTATAAAAGTCCGGATTTTCTCAGCCTGCCTTATTACTTGCTGAAGTTTGCCGGCGTCGGCGGCAACCAGTTCTTCCAGTCTGCGCCGTGAATCGGTATATTCTTTTTCCATTTCGTCGAGGTATTCCCTAAGCAGCTGAACAGCAGGTTCGACGGTAATAGCGGAAGGCTCTACCTGCCAGTTGCGCCCGGCAATAATAATCGAGTCGCCGTATTTGGGAATATAGGTGGGAATGCCGAATTGGCCGCTAATCTGTTTGGCGAATGGCTCAGACATCTCGGACTCGCCATGCACAATAAAGATATTGGCCGGTTTGGTTTTAAAATTTCCCAGCCAGGTAGTCAGCTGGTTGCGATCGGCATGTGCCGAAAAACCTTCAAGATTATATATCTTGGCTTTTACACTGATTTCTTCACCCATAATTTTGACCTTTTTAACACCTTCCAACAGGCGCCGCCCCATACTGCCCTGAGCCTGATAGCCGACAAAAAGCACTGTGCTTTCCGGCCGCCAGAGATTATGCTTTAAATGGTGCAGAATACGCCCGGCATCGGCCATACCACTGGCAGAAATAATGACAGCCGGATGATCCAGCTTATTGATGGCCTTGGATTCATCTGAGGTTTTGGTATAAGTCAACTGTGGCAGCCGCAGGGGATGATCGGCATCCTTATATAACATATCATACGCTTCTTTGTCATATTCCTGTGAATTTTTCAGAAAAATATCAGTGGCTGAGATAGCCAGCGGGCTGTCAATTATTACTGGAATATCAGGAATAAGTCCGGCCTTGAACAGACTGTGCAAGTGGTAAAGAATAGTTTGGGTCCGGCCTACGGCAAAAGACGGAATAATTATGTTGCCGCCCTTGGCCACACTGTCATTAATATATTTCGCCAAAAGCTCCACCGGGTCACTGGGATCATGCTGCCGGTCCCCATAGGTAGACTCCATAATAACGTAGTCAGCATAATCAATTACTGCCGGATCTTTGATGATTGGCTGTTCCGGCTGTCCCAAGTCGCCGGAAAACAGAATCTTAGCGGTTTGTCCATTTTCAGTCACCCATATCTCAATCATGGATGATCCCAAAATATGACCAGCTTCCCTAAATTGAACAGTCATTTGGTCATCCAGCTTCAATTCGGTATCATAAGCAACAGGCGAAAACTGTTTAAGACAGGCGTACGCCTCATCTACCGTATACAAGGGTTCTATCGGGTTACGACCGGCCCGCTGACCCTTTCGGTTGGCAATCTCGGCATCAAATTCCTGA
This sequence comes from Sporomusa aerivorans, assembly GCF_041428895.1. NCBI lineage: Bacteria > Bacillati > Bacillota > Negativicutes > Selenomonadales > Sporomusaceae > Sporomusa > Sporomusa aerivorans. The sequence goes on along the minus strand of NZ_CP156926.1, from coordinate 3,159,668 downwards.
ATATGCCCGCTGTCAGGCAGCATTATGCTACATAATTCAGCTGTAACTTTTGTTGCATAGACAGGGCCTTGAAAGCCTGATTTGCATAGCCTGGGTATAAGACCGCTATGGTCAATATGAGCATGAGTTAGAAACACTCCGTCAATTTCAGCAGGATTATATAAGAAGGGACGCCGGTTTAGCGCTACAATGGCTTTCGAGCCCTGAAACATGCCACAGTCAACTAAATACTTTTTTTGTCCAAATTCCAAAAGATAGGAGGAACCGGTTACCATTCCGGCCGCTCCTAAAAAAGTTATCCGCATTGGCTTATCTCCTTTTCAGCTTGATGGCTAACATATCCGTCGTTTCCAGCGTGTGTAGAGATCTAATTTTCTAAATTCAACAAGTCCGGTCAATTTCCTGCAAAAATAGTAAAAACCGGGATATTAATCATTTCCCGGCTTCTTCTTGCTGACCCTATATTTACCCTATTCTTCACCCAGAACCCGTACTTCCGGATGCAGTGATACACCAAACTGCTTATACACACTGTCCTGCACTTTGCTGATCAACGCCAGTACATCCTGAGCGGTAGCGCCACCGGCATTAATAATAAAGCCGGCATGCTTGGTAGAAACCTGTGCACCGCCAACACGAGTCCCTTTTAGTCCGGCCTGTTCAATCAGGGTGCCGGCGTAATGTCCTTGCGGGCGTTTAAACGTGCTGCCGGCACTGGGCATTTCGATCGGCTGTTTGCTATGTCTTTTGGTAGTATAATCATCAAGCCTAACCCGAATTGTAGCGTCTTCACCATCGCATAAAGCCAGTTCAACTTCACATACTATACAACCATTTTCCTGAAACACACTATGCCGGTAACCAAACTGCAGGTCTTCCCGCGTGAACCGTCTTAAGAGACTGTTGCCGCATACTGCGGTTACTGCGTCTACTACTTGACCCATTTCCCCCTCATAGGCGCCTGCATTCATAAAAACAGCGCCGCCAATGCTGCCCGGTATACCAATGGCAAATTCAAATCCTGTCAGATTAAATTCCGCCGCATATTGGGAAACATCAGCTAATAACGCTCCCGCTCCGGCAAAAACAGTAGTACCGTCATGCCGGACGTACCCCATCTCAGGGCCAAACTTAACGACCAGACCGCGAATTCCCCTGTCAAGTACTAAAACATTAGAGCCATTTCCCAGCACTGTAACAGGTACATTAAAGTGCTGAACGATATCCAGCAGCCGGGCTACTTCCTGCAAGGAGGCCGGAAAAGCAAGATAATCGGCCGGACCACCTATACGGAATGTGGTATGATTGGACATCGGTTCATTAATTAGCAGTCTTTCCGGGGGAACAGCTTTTTTTAATTCGGCAGCAAACTCCACAGGCATACTCATCACCATCTCATTTTTTGCCAAATAAATCCATTCCTTCGGCGACCGCATCGCCAATTATTTTGTAAATATCAGCAGCGACCTGCTGAAAACGCATGTGGGCATGGATAAAGTCTCTGGCCTTAGGATTCACTAGAATGAGCTCATACATTTTCTGCAATTCCTGAGACTGTTCTTTATCTTCAGGATTGCCGGCCATTAAATCATACTCAGCTGCCAGCTTTTTTTTTAAAAAATCCTGCACCATTGTCTTACTTGTTATGTCACTGTCAATACTCTGTTTAGCGGCCAAAAAAGCCCGGTATTCCTCAGAATTTCTTAATGCTTTACCCAAATCATGCGCTTTGTCGTGCACGGTCATAATGATTCCTCCAGTTCACCATCTATCTTATGCTTAGCCGCTGGCATTTATACCCTACCGGCCTCCTTCTATTTCAATAACGCCCGATAGAAATCCTGCATAGTTTTGGCATCCTGCGCCTGTGTACCGGCTGACTCGGAAATAATTCGCGGCGTATACCGGCGTTCAGCAATAACCGCCAGCAGAGGCTCATGAGGCGGTCCAAAAGGATCAGCCAGCGTCCAATGGCGTTTTTCTCCCGCCTTGGTAAATTCAATCCGACTAAAATGTATATGCAAATTTTGCGCCGCTTCTTTTCCCAGTGCTCCGGCTATTTTATCAAATACGGCGGCAAATTCCTCACTGGTTGTACAGCCGCCGCCTGATACGGCATGCAAATGGCCAAAATCAACAGCAGGCCGCACATAAGCAGACATCTTACATAATTCCAGAACTTCATCCAGTGATCCCAGCTGATTTTGCTTGCCCATCGTTTCAGGCAACAGCAATGGACCTGTTAATCCCTGCCTGTCCACCTGTTCCAGAACCCTGGCAAACAGGCGCTTGGCCCGTTCCATCGCCTGGCGACGGTCATTGCCTTTGCCTGGGCCGCCAATATGAAATACAATCCGTTCTGCACCCATCCATTGGGCAACCTCAAGTGAACGCAGGAAATGACGCTGGGTATTCGCCGCAATCGTTTCATCTTCTGTAGCCAGGCTAATATAATAGGGTGCATGAATACTGAGCTTGATACCGTAACGCTTAGCCTGCTCACCTACTAATTCAGCAGTAGGCTGCCTTACATTAACTCCCCGGCTGCATTGATACTCATAAGCGCCAAGTTTAAGGCTCGCCAGCCATTCCGGCATATCTGCCGACGCTTTAAATCCGGCTTCATAAAATGCATCGGGGTTGCCGGCCGGACCGAATTGTGCAAACATGACGTCACCGTCCTAAAATTTCATCATCTTAAGCCTGAATAATTCTGTTGCCTAAGCGCTTCATAAACTACAACAGCTACTGCGTTTGACAAGTTAAGCGATCTGGCATCATCAACCATCGGAATACGTACACAGTTATTTGGATAGGCAGCAAGCAGCGCCTGCGGCAATCCGGCCGTTTCCTTGCCAAAAACCAGGAAGTCTTCCGGCTGGTATACAATATCACTATGTCGTTTACCGGCCTTAGTGGTATTGAAATAAAAATTATTTGACGGGTATAGCTTTTGAATCTCTGCAAAATTTTCATGAACATGAACTTTTACTAAATGCCAGTAATCCAGTCCGGCCCGTTTCAGGTACTTGTCTTCAATGGAAAAACCCAGGGGTTTAACCAGATGCAGCTCACTCCCTGTAGCGGCGCACAGTCTGGCAATATTTCCGGTATTGCCGGGTATTTCCGGTTCCACCAGTACAATATGCATCAAAATCACTCCAGTTATACAACTAAAAAAAGACTAAGGTATTAATTATTCTACACAGAAAACAAAAATCCTACCCGTTCCCTGCCAGCTCTGCCAAATCTGCGTAAATTCAGATATACTCACACAAATTCAATCATAACATTATACATAGACATTAATGGCAACTGCCATAAAAGGGAGGAAGAAAATGGCTGGAGAAAAAATCAAGCATGTATTCCCTGGCGGCAATACTCCCCAAGGATTTTATTCTTATTACGAATATGTAATACCTGTTAACGCAACCCGGATTTTTTTACTAAAAGGCGGTCCTGGCGTTGGCAAGTCGACCTTTATGAAAAAAATTGGCCAGGTCATGCTGGAACGCGGCTATAACATTGAACACCACCACTGTTCCAGCGACCCCAATTCTCTGGATGCTCTGGTCATACCGGCACTCAATATTGCCCTGATTGACGGCACTTCTCCTCATATTGTCGACCCTAAACATCCCGGCTGTGTTGATGAAATACTAAATCTTGGTGAATACTGGGATGAAGCTGCACTGATTAAACATAAAGCTGCCATATTATATTACACCAAAGAAATAAGCCGTAGCTTTCAGCGCGCTTATCGCATGCTTACAGCCGCCAAGGCCGTCTATGACGATTGGGAAGCCGCCAACAGCGAAGCTATGATTTTTTCACGGGCTAACGAGAAAATAGCTGCTGTTATCACCAATGTATTCAGCGGTGTAAATACTGTTGGCTATGGCAAGAACAGGAAGTTGTTCGCTTCCGCCATTACACCGGCGGGTCCGGTTAATTATATCGATTCTGTCTCTGCAGGAATTCCCTTCAGGTACATTCTTACAGGATTGCCAGGCACAGGCAAAGCCACGCTTCTCGCCGCGGTTGCCGCTGCTGCCATAGCCAAAGGCCTCGATATTGAAACCTACTATTGTCCGCTTGATCCGCAAAAGATAGAACACGTAATAATTCCGTCTCTGGATACGGCGCTCTTAACTTCAACACCGCCGCATAATTTATCTGCCAGCGAAGCGGCTGCTACGATTGATATGAATGAATGTCTTGATCAGACTATTATTGACAAATTAACAGCAGTTACTGACTATGATCGCACCGCCTTCTGGGAATTCTTCGGCAAAGCCGGGTCATATATTAAAGAGGCCAAAAAATTGCATGATGAACTGGAAAAATTTTATATTCCTAATATTAATTTCTCCGGAGTCGATGAACTTTGGGAAAACACATTGGCAAGAATAGTCAAGTGCTGTGAAAAACAATAAGCGTTAAGTATAAAAAAAGAAACTTTGTGGAAATACTCACAAAGTTTCTTTTTTATTCAACTTCTTATGTCTTGCCGGTGTTAGGAAATACTATAATGTGGTAAGATATAGAAAACACGGCTTGCACCGAGCCTCAGGCGAAAGCGGGAGCCGATATTGCCGTTTATACTAGTAACAATATACTTTCAGTATGAGAGAAGCGCTAAATAAATCCGGTAGGTGTAGTGTTTGAAAAAAATCGTTATTATTATTTTCCTGATCCTGGCAAGCCTCTATGCATTGGAAACCTCGGCCGCTGTCGGGCTGAGTCAGTTCAAACCGCAATTAACCATCAACTATACGGCTAATGAATATGTATTGAGCTGGCCTAAACTGCCGTATCCCGTACTATATCAGGTTGAGGCTTTAAGCACTCCTCCCGGAGATGACCAATTGGAGGCGGGAAGCTCAGAACGCATTGTCAGTTACCGGACAGTAAAAAATAAGTTGGTCATTGACGAAAACTTTCCGTTTCACACTTACTGGCGTGTATCAGCGCAAACGCTGTTTCACAGACCCTTGGGCAAGTACTCTAACTATATCAGCCTGTCCGAAGTCAACGGGCAGGAAACAGAAGATTTCGACAAGGTCAAGCCGCAACCCACTTCTTTCTATCCTGCCAGTCAGCCGGCTTCTACCCGTCCAATACTAACCTGGACGGTAGTCCCTGGCGCAGTGTACTATGAGCTTGAATTTTTGACTGCACCCCCGGAAAATCCTAATGATGTTCTTCCCTCCGAAAACCAGATCCGCATTACCCGCGAAGTCTTTACCAACGGCTATCAGGCTGATTTTTCCTGGTATGAAGGCGAATGCATTTTATGGCGGGTTCGGGCTCTCAATCAGAAGGGTAATCCACTGGGGGTGTTTTCCAATACCGCAGAACTCTGGATGAACCGCGATGTGGCTGCGCCTGTCAAGCCGGCTCTTAATAACCGGTCAAAATTTGCCGCTTTGCCGGTGCCGCTGTATCCGGCCTACTCCTGGATACCACTTCATGGAGCAATCAGTTATGAAGTCGAACTTACCCGCCGGCCTCCGGAAAATCCCAACGGGATTGAGCCTTCCCAATACCGCATCTGGAGCAAGACAGTTACCAACCTCAATGACTGCTATGACGACCAACCCCGCCTGGTCCCCGGTATATACTACTGGCGGGTTCGCGGGATTGATGCCGCCGGTAACCCTGTTGGGGTATATTCCGATACTGCGGAATATACTGTTGATTTAAGCCGTGGACAATATGCCGCAACTTTTGGCGACAGCATTACTCATGGCGGCGGCGCCATCTCTTATTCACCAGCCGATTATGAGTACAGTTTTCAGAGCTATCTGCACTTCCCCGCCGTCAATCTGGGCAAAAGCGGCGATACCTCAGAAACCATGCTGGCCAGATTTGATCATGATGTACTGCCGTTCAGGCCTAAATTTCTAATTATTCTTGGCGGCACCAATAGTCTGCGCGGCGGTGTTCCTGCCGCACAGGTCATCGCCGATCTTGGCTCGATACGTGATAAATGTTTTGTCAACGGCATCAGACCTATATTTTTGACTTTACCGCCAATCAATCCCGCCGCTATCGATACTGCTTTTAATGAAGAAACCGTTAGTAATTGGCAGGAAGAGTTTGCTGCTGTCAACCATTTTATTCGCCAACAACGATACTATATCGATATTGAACCCTATTTTACCGACATCAACCATGAGCTTCCCGACCATCTGGCCATTGACGGCCTTCACCCGGATATAGAAGGCAAAAAACTAATGGCGCAAGTCATTAACGCCCATTGGGCAAGGGTTGTTCGGTAACCATCTGTTCCATTTCCAGCAGTTCATCACGCCGCTTTTTGGCGGCGACAAAAAACGAATGAACACAAGCGCGGTCACCTTGCCGTACGGCAGTTGCCACCCGGCTTATGATATGAATGAATTTTTCCAGACTATCCGCAATGGGTTCGGCATTAGTCATACAAATATCGGCCCACATATCGGCATTGGAAGAAGCAATCCGCGTAGTATCGCGAAAACCGCCCCCTGCCAGTTTTATACTGCTGTCCTGATCTTCAGAGTATGTCAGTAAATTTACTAAAGCAGCGGCGCCAATATGCGGCACATGGCTAATAAGAGCAGTACACCAGTCATGATTGCCTGCGTCCATCACGGTAATTCGTGCTCCGGTCCAGCCAACAACCCGCCGGACGCTTTCGACAGCCTGCGCACTAGCTGCCGTGGCAGGAGTGAGGATATACCATTTATTGCAAAAAAGCTGTTCATCGGCGGCATCAATGCCGCTTTTTTCGCGCCCGGCCATGGGATGACCGGGCACAAAATGAACTTCAGCGGGAAGTATTGCCGTAATCTGCTCCATTAGATAACGTTTTGTACTGCCTGTGTCTGTTAAGATGGCCCCTGGCTTAAGAAAGGGTGCTATTTCTTTTACCAGTGAGGTAACCTGCAGCACCGGTGTGCAGAGAAAAATCATATCAGCGTCAATAACACCGGCTTTATGGTCAGTAGTGACACTATCGGCCGCACCACGCTGACGGGCTTTAAAAAGTGACAGTTCATTAGTATCAATACCTATAATTTCAACGGTATTGCCTTTAACTGCCTTAAATGCAAGAGCGAGTGAACCACCTATCAAGCCCATACCGATAATCGCGATCCGCCTAATACCTAGTGTCATGCCATTCTCCTGCCTACCGCCTGGGCAACCGCACTTGTTTCCTGCATGAGAGCCTGGAAGTTCTCCGGCGTGAGCGACTGATTACCGTCAGACAATGCTTCCGCCGGGTTAGGATGAACTTCAATCATGAGGCCGTCGGCTCCACCGGCAACTGCTGCCCGCGCCATCGGCCGCACCAGTTTCCATACACCGGTGCCATGACTGGGATCTACAATAACCGGCAGATGGCTTAAATTTTTCAGCGCAGCAACCGCACTTAGATCCAGCGTATTGCGGGTATAATCCTCAAAGGTACGGATGCCACGCTCGCAAAACATAACATTAAAGTTACCCTCACTCATAATATATTCGGCCGCATGCAGCCATTCGTTAATAGTTGCCGCCATCCCCCGCTTTAACAGGACAGGCATGCCGCTTTTGCCTACTGCCTTAAGGAGTTGGAAATTTTGCATATTGCGGGCCCCGATCTGCAGTACATCGGCGTAAGCGCTTACCACCGGCACGGACTGAATATCCACAACTTCTGTTACAACTTTAAGACCGGTCAGACTCCTGGCTTCCGCCAGCATTTCCAGTCCTTTTTCTTCAAGTCCCTGGAATGAGTAAGGCGAAGTTCGCGGTTTGAAAGCACCGCCGCGAAGAAATTGCGCCCCGGCAGCCTTGACAATGTTTGCGGACTCTAGCAGTTGTTCCCGGCTCTCAACAGCGCAGGGTCCGGCCATTACAACCAGATTGACGCCGCCGACAAGCACTCCGCCGACATCTACAATAGTATCTTCGTTTTTAAATTCCCGGCTTACCAGTTTATAGCCTGCGGTAACCGAAATGGCTTTTTCCACTCCAGGCATGGCTTCTAATGGCAATTGCGCCATTAATTTTTTTTCGCCAATTAGACCAATAATGGTACGAAGTTTACCTTCTGATAAATGTACTTTTAATCCAGCCCCGGTTACGCGGGCGACAACTTGCTCAATCTCATTCTGGGTAGCTGATGGACTCATTACAATAATCACCTTGATCGCCTCCATTACTATTTTGTCCCGGTAAACACGCGGTTATATTCTCTCTCCTAGGCAGAGAATGCTGCGCGTACTTTCCAAGACCGATGAAAATATAAAAACCCCGCCCCCTGTACACAGGGGCGAGGTTTAAATCGCGGTACCACCCTGCTTGCTTAAATAGCAAGCCACTTTTTCGGGTACAGGAAAAACCGATACCCTAGCCTATGTTAACGGTGGCAATCCGGCGCAGTCTACTTGCCTGGCGTTCGACCTGCTGCTCACGGGTGTATTTCAATAAGTACGCCTACCGGGTCACACCGCCCCCCGGCTCTCTGATAATAGCGCTACAAATCTACTTATCCCGTTCATTGCATTTAAATATCCTATTGGAGAAAAATATACCACGGAAACCATCCACTGTCAATAGCTATTAGTTAGCAACAATTTTTGCGAAACGTAATATTATACCAGGCAGCTCCCTCTTTGTCCACTTGGCGCCAGCCGGACTGCAACAGTTTCTGCAAAAGATCTTCGAAAGCTTTTCTATGACGTTTATTTTTTTGATCAGGATTAAAGGAGCAGGACATAATTTCGATTTTAGCCGAAGTCGCGATAACGGCCTCTCCCTGCTCACCGGCCTGAAAACCCGCAGGATTGACAAGCCGGGCCTGAAATTCACCTATGTCACGGGGAAATATACCCCACCGCTCGCCGGTTGCCTGGTAAATAATCTCGCAGGTAAGGTTTTCGTTGACGGTTACCTCACTGTTACTACTGACATCAGCCGTCTCGATCTTGGGCAAAGCTTGCCCGCACTGGTGGCAAAACTTAGCTTCTGCCGGCAGCTTTATTCCGCAATGTACACAATACATAGTATGCTCCTATCTTTCAAGCCGCGGGTTATTACCTGTCATTTACAGTACATTTCTTCCAGGGCCATGGCCAACTGATCCGGGCAGGAGGTTTCTTTATTACCACATTTGATGCCTTTTAGCTTACTGATAACATCTGTCACTTTCATCCCTGCAGCCAGCCGGCTGACACCCTGCAAGTTACCCGGACAGCCAGACAGAAATTCAACATTCTTCACAACGCCGTCTTCTACAACGAATTCAATTTTTTTTGCGCAGACACCACTGGTTATGTAAGTAGCCATATACCCCATTCCTTCCGCAAGATGATAATTACGGGCACAATTATAACATAACAGCACTATCCGCACCAGGATTTATTTGAACTATAAGCGGCGAACCGCCTCGATGAGCGGCGGAACCACCTGTTTTTTCCTTGACATGACTCCTGGTAAATACCAAGTGCCGTCAGGGCGGCCTTCCCCGAAAGCAGCCGCTATCAAACCGGAAGGCTGGCCATAGTAAAGCAAATAGGTAGATTCGCCTAGAATTCCGGTAATAAGCAATATCGCCATATTATACTGCTCTTTTTCACAAATAGCCTGGAGAGCGTCCTGTAAATGACTCTGCTGGCTAAGTATCGCCTCAGGATCCATCACGGAAATCTGACTGATGGCAACATGATATTCGCCAATTTGAAATTCTTTAAGGTCGGTAGATATGATTTCACCCGGACTCAGCTTGGCAATAACCGATCCGGCCGTCAGCATCCCCATTCCGAACTCCTGAATATCAACGCCTGCTATCGGCGCCAGTCTAGCCGCAGTATCACGGTCTTTTAACGTTGCGGTAGGTGATTTAAATAAAACAGTGTCTGATATGATGGCAGCCAGTAATATGCCGGCGATGTGCCTGGGCATGGCAATATTCTGGTGCCAGTACATATTGGCAACAATGGTTGCGGTGGAGCCTACCGGCTCATGTCTGATAAAAATCGGTTCACTTGTTTCCAGTCCCCCTAAGCGGTGATGGTCTACTATTTCCACAATTTTTGCTTCTTCAATTCCATCCACCGCTTGTGAACGCTCATTGTGATCGACGAGAATAACCTGATCACGTTCAGGAACGATTAACCGGTCACGGTCAATCAGCCCTACTACTTTGCCGTTTTGCACAACCGGGTAGTTGCGGTAACCGGTACGAATAAAAATACTTTTTATATCTGCGACCATATCGTCAGGTTTAAAGGAGGTAACTGTCGTTTTCATTACCTTGCGCACCGGGATGCTCTGATTGATCAGCCGCCCGCACGTGTAGGTATCGTAGGGAGCTTTGATAACATAGGTTCCAGCTAGTTTAGCAGCTTCAATCACTTCGGGCGCAACCTCAAAACCGCCGGTTATAATCAGGCAAGCCGCGCCGACTTCGATGCAAGCCAACTGCGCATTGGTACGGTTGCCCACCAAAACAATGTCACCCGGTTGTATCACCTTGGCCATGGTTTGGGTACGGGAAGCGGCTATTTTAACGCGGCCTTCAATCCGGTTTGCTAAATCTCCGCCACACACCAAAGTACCGGTAAGGCTACGGAGAATCCCGCCATAATCAACACCGGTTTCTCTTAAATCCTGCATACCCAATTCATTAACATAACGTTCCGCTAAATCTCCGACAGTAACAATACCGACCAAACTGCCGTCACTCTCGACAACAGGTATAGACTTAACACTATGTTCCTTAATAAGCTGCCCTAATTTTCTAAGTGTGTTCCAGGGATGGATCACAACAATTTTTTCGTGCATTACATCTTTCGCTCGCGGATACATATCCAGAATAAGCTTTGGCGTTGGAACATCAAAATAATCCAGCACATATTTGGTCTCGGCATTGATTTTTCCGGCACGGGCCGGAATAACCTGCTCCCCCAAAAGGTCTTTAAGATAAGTATAGGCTATGGCTGAGCAAATAGAGTCAGTATCAGGATTGCGATGACCTATTATATAGATTGGCTTGGACAAGTAGTTTCACTCCTAGGATTTTTTATCTCTCATGCGGTAGCCGGTAGCAATATAGAATACCCATTCAGCAATATTTGTCGCCCTGTCAGCCACCCGTTCAATATAACGGATGGCAACATTGTATTCAAGAACGACTTCCTGATTGCCAGGATTATCGATGGCAATATTCAGTATATCTTTAAGCAGTTGTTTGTTCAGCTTGTTCACCTCAACATCCCGCTCTCTAACTAGACTCGCGAGATTAGCATCATTTAATTCATATGCCTTGATCGAGTCGGCAAGCATTTCGACAGCCATATCTCCCAGCTTTGTTATCCGGGCTGACACTGGCGCAAGCGACGATAGCTCCAAGCCGGGAAACTTCTTTTGGACTATCTTGGCAATATTATTGGCATAATCAGCAATTCTTTCAATTTCATTGGCAATTTTAATACTCGAAACCAGGAATCTTAAATCTATCGCTGCCGGCTGCTGTGTTGCCATAGTTACAATGCATTTGTCATCAATTTCTTTATACATAGCATCTACTTCTTTTTCATATTGCCGCGAACGCATTGCACAGGAGACATCATTCGTTGTAAAAGAGCCGACTGCCATCTGCACCGATAAAGTAGCCCGTTCTCCCATATTCTTTATTGCCTCGCGGATACCGGTAAGCTCTTGCATAAAATTAGCCCTTAACACAACAATCATCTCCTTTGTTATTATGTGACAAAATTAGCCAGTGTTAATCTATTAATAGTTCGCCATAATGAGAAGAATCCCCTTTATAATTTCGGTTCAGTGTTACAGTAGTAAGGAATAACTGACTTAGTTATAATATATATTAACATATTTCACAAATATGATTTTGACTAACAGAGGTACATATTATGCGAGTTAGGTTTGGCTATGTTGCGATTGCCCTAAATATCGCCGATGGTTCGCCTAACAAAACAGTTACGGCAACTTCGCTAGCAAAAATAGCTGACCAGAAGGGACGCATTAACCGGTTACGGCGCTTAACACAGGAAAATTTAGCCACTACACTTCGCATATTGCGTTACAATGCGGCCCATGGTATTCATTTTTACCGCTTTACCTCCAAAACCGTTCCCCTGGCCACTCATCCCTTAACCGCCAATACTTGGAATTACCTTGCTGATTTTGCCTCCGAATGGCAGGAAATCGGCGATTACATTAAAAGCCACGGCATGCGTGTCAGCGCTCACCCGGATCATTATACTTTGCTTAACAGTCCTAAGACAGAGGTGCTGGCTGCCTCAGTCAAGGATCTTGACTATCATGTCAATATGCTGGAAGCCATGGGCCTGCCGACTGCTCCGCAGTTAGTTATACATGTTGGCGGCGTCTATAAGAATAAAGAAAGTTCGCTAGACAGATTTGTCAGCCAGTTTAACAGTTTATCTGACCGGATTCGCCTGCGGCTGATGCTCGAAAATGATGATAAAGTGTATACTGCCGCCGAAGTGCTGGCGCTGTGTCAAGAAATTTCCGTACCCATGGTGCTTGACGTCCATCACCATTATTGCGCTAATAACGGTGAAACTGTGGCCGATTTATGGCCTGATATTGTCAGAACCTGGCATGGGGCTATACCCAAAATTCATATTTCCAGTCCCAAGAATATGAAGGAGTTCCGCAGTCATGCCGATTTTGTTGAAGTAGCCGATGTTCTCCCTTTTCTCACTATGGCCGGTAAATTCGGCCAGGATGTTGACGTTATGATAGAAGCCAAAAATAAAGACCAGGCATTATTCAAGCTTCTGGATGAGCTTGAGAAAATACCTGGTATCAACCGGATTGAACAAGCAGTTATTGAAATATAAACTAAACAAGCTGAATCTCATCAGGATTAAAGCCCACTTCAATATTGTCCCCTAAAGACAGACCGCTTGTCTGCTCCCGCGGCGCCCGCAAAGTTAAAGCTAAACAACTTGACTTAATGCTGACTTTATAGGCTCCGATACCCGGAGTAATGGCGCTTATCGTGCCATTAAGCGTGATGAAGGGCCGGCACTCCCGCATAGGACTCTGATTCAGAATATAAATAGCATCGCCAGGCAGACAGCAAGCGGACGGCCTGGCTGGAGCCGGTGCATTCTTGCTGAATTCAATGCCGCCAGGAAGACGTATCATCACACTGGATCCGCTGCATTCCACCTGGCACGGCAGAATATTGTCCATATCCACCAAATTAGCCACCGCCTGTGTTGCCGGCCGGCGAAGAACGGCTTCCGGACACTCATCCTGAACAATCCGGCCGCCCTCTAAAACCACAACCCGCTCGGCAAAATACAATACATCGTTGAAATTATGGCTGACCAGTAGAACTGTCAGCTTATTTTGCATTGCAACCTGTCGCAAATCACTAAGAATCGCGGTGCGTGAAGCCGCATCCAGAGCGGCAAAAGGTTCGTCCAAAAGCAATAACTGCGGCTGATAAACAATTGCCCGGGCAAGCCCGACCCGTTGCGCTTCCCCGCCTGACAATTGGTTTGCCTGCCGCCTGGCCAAGTGCTGACACCTAAATGTGGCAAGGGCAGCAGTAACCTTTTCGGCTATCTGACTGTCAGGGCAACCGCGAAATTTAAGCGGTAAGGCAACATTATCATAAACAGTACCTCTCACAAGCAGCGTCTCCTGAAACATCATAGCACTGTAAAAACGGGCATTTTCCCGGCCATATTTAGCAGCATCCTGACCAAACAGAGTAAGCGTCCCCTGCTGGTATGGCAACAACATATTAATTACCTGCAAAAGCGTACTTTTTCCTGCCCCGTTGGCACCAGCCAACGCCACCATTTCGCCGGCAGTTACAGTCATATTATCTATGTCGAGTACAGGCCGGCGATTGCGGTATATTTTTATCCCGGCCAACTGAATAATGGCTTTGCCCATAGTCCTCCGCCTGCTCATTTTGCCGCCCTGTTTTGCAGATACGTCAGGGCGGCAACTATGCTGTACGCTACCAGTAACAGGATAGCACTAAGCGCCAGAGCAGTATCATAATTTCCTTTGCCGACTTCCATAACGGTAGCGGTTGTTAATACTCTGGTTTGTCCCTTAATGTTTCCGCCCACCATCATGGAGGCCCCCACTTCAGATACTACGCCGCCAAAACCAGCCATAACAGCAGCCAGCAGACCGAGTCTGGCTTCCCGTATAAGCAGCATATTGGCCTGCCATTTGGAAGCTCCGAGAGACATCAGTTGTAGACGAAGCTTAGGATTAAGGCTGCTGATTGCAGCAAATGACAAACCGGCAACAATGGGGCTGGCAATTACGGCTTGGGCAATAATCATGGCCCAGGACGTATACATAATCCCCAGCATACCAAGAGGGCCATACCGCCAAAGCATTAAACTCACCACCAATCCCACAACGACAGGCGGTAACCCCATGCCAAAGTTAACAACGCTGACAAAAAGTTTTTTTCCCGGGAACTCATTCAGCGCCAGCCAAAGGCCCAGTGGCACTCCCAGTATTATACTTATCAGCGTAGCCGTCCCCGAAACCTTAATGGTCAATAATGTTACCGCCAATATCTCAGGATCCTGCCAAAGATTATCCATAATACACTGTAATCCTCAAATCAAATTATAGACCAAAATCCTTTTCCGTTTTACCGCCATCTTCAGTAAATAAAGCCTGACCATATTTATCTTTGCCAAAAGCAGCAATTAAACCTTGTCCTTCACTGGAAAGCAGGAAGTCGGCAAAAGCTTTGGCTCCTTCTTTATTTACTTTGGTAAATTTCTCAGGATTGACTTCCATTACGTGGTAAATATTAAGTAATTTGGCATCGCCTTCCACTAAAATTTTCAGGGTAATATTTTTCGCCTGCGCTAAATAAGTGGCCCGGTCGGCGATAGTATAGCCTTTTTTCTCATCCGCAATTTTCAGTGTCTGCCCCATACCGGCTCCGGCTTCCTGATACCAGGAGCTTCCTTGCGGTTTAATGGCCGCAAGTTTCCACAAATTCAATTCTAATTTATGTGTACCTGAGTCGTCACCCCGTGATACAAATACCGCATTCGCGTTGCTAACCGCTTTGAGTGAATCCGGCGCCGATTTGCCTTTAATTTTAGCCGGGTCTTCAGCAGGTCCGACAAGAACAAAGTCATTATGCATAACCATCCTGCGGCTTATGGCAGCCCCGGCTGCAACAACTTTCTTTTCAGCGTCCGGAGCATGTACCAGCAATACGTCAGCTTCACCTTTTTCCCCCATAGCCAGAGTCTGACCGGTACCAACGGAAATTGTCTTAATTTTATAACCTGTTTTCTTTTCAAATGCCGGTATCACCACATCCAGCAGTCCGCTGTCCTGAGTACTGGTAGTCGTTGCCAGGATTACTTCCGGTTTGGCAGGCTTAACCGGCGCCTGCGCCTGCTGCTCGGGAGCTTTCTGGCAGGCAGACAAAACAAAGGTCATGAGTATTATCAACAGAGCACCCAGCAAATGTTTTCCGGTTCTTTGCATGTTGCACCTCTTTCTATTTCTCCCCGAATCTAAAGATCCGTGACTTATTTACACTTTAAATAATGCTTCAAGTCTAAGGCCGCGCACATTCACCTGCCTCCCCTTTCATAATAGCTAACCCATGTTCCAGTGCCGGTAAAATTACTTCCAGACACTCCTTTACCCCTTTCGGACTGCCGGGAAGATTGATGATAAGCGTACGCCCGCGCATTCCAGCTACCGCCCGTGACAACATGGCCCGGGAAGTAATTGTTAAAGACTTGGCCCGCATGGCTTCCGGGATCCCCGGTACCAGTCTGTCTATTACTGCCAACGTTGCTTCCGGTGTAACATCACGTGGCCCCAGTCCGGTACCGCCGGTAGTAAGAATGAGATCGATTTGTTTTTTATCGGCCATATCCACGATTGCCTCACTAAGGGCGTTCTGTTCATCGGGAACAATCAGGTAGTGTTTAACCGTCCCCAGTTCCGTGAGCATTTCTGCAATAATCCTGCCGCTTACATCCTCGCGTTCACCGCGCGATCCTTTGTCACTTGCGGTAACAATACCAATGCTAAACATTTTCGATCACCTCAATAGCATCGCCGTTTGCTACTTTCCCGCCTGTTATTACAATGGCAAAAATTCCTTCCTTCGGCATTACACAGTCACCGGCCTGATAATAAATATTGCAGCGGGTATGACATTCCTTACCTATCTGGCTGACTTCCAGCAATGCCTCTCCAATCCTCAGTTTGGTGCCGATCGGCAAAACCGGGAGGATTAGACCTTCGGTTGTCAAATTTTCCGCAAAATCACCCGGGTGGACATCCAACCCCATATTTCGCATTTTTTCAATACTTTCCAATGCCAGCAGACTAACCTGACGGTGCTGGAAACCAGCGTGAGCATCGCCTTCTAAGCCAAGCCCAACCAATAGCTTCGCCTGCCCGACGTTTTTTTTGCGTTCCCCTTTATTCTTGCTGGTACAAACAGCCACAATTTTTCCCTGCATATTATTTATCCTCCCTGACATAATCGCCGCTTTTGCCGCCTGATTTAGCCATTAGCCGTATATACTCAATGGTCATGCCTTTATCAACGGCTTTGCACATATCATAGATTGTTAACGCAGCAACAGATGCCGCAGTAAGCGCTTCCATCTCCACCCCGGTTTTACCTGTAGTTTTGACAACTGCTTTGATATTGATGGCACTGCCGGCATCATCAATTACAAACTCCAGGTTTACTCCGGTTAATAAAAGCGGGTGGCACATCGGAATTAGATCCCATGTTCGCTTAGCGCCCATTACACCGGCTACCTGAGCAACCCCTAGCACATCCCCCTTGCCCATAGCGCCTTGCTTTACCAGGGCAAGCGTAGATGGCTTCATAGTTATCCGTCCTTCAGCCACAGCTTCCCGCCT
The DNA here is from genome assembly GCF_041428895.1 of Sporomusa aerivorans. Classification (NCBI taxonomy): domain Bacteria; kingdom Bacillati; phylum Bacillota; class Negativicutes; order Selenomonadales; family Sporomusaceae; genus Sporomusa; species Sporomusa aerivorans. Next base: position 3,142,745 of record NZ_CP156926.1, on the reverse strand, counting down.
GGTTTCTTCCTTTACGCTGACATCTACCATGCGGGCCTTACCGGAGTTATTAAAATGTGTAAGTTCCATTCCTGTGTCTTAAGCCCCTCTCTTTTTCTTAACCGCCGCCGACTGGCGGAAACAGGCCAATCCTGTCGCCGTCTTTGATTTCGCTACTTAAGTCGGCCTGTACGCCGTTAACCATGAAAATTTTTATTTCGTCAGGGTTGAGCTTTAAGTTTGTAATAAGTTCCCTGAGGGTACCGGCCGTTGTGTCTTCAACGGCAAGCACTCCTCCCGGCGCCTCAGGAAAGTAATTGCGCAGTGTGGCAAACAGCCGAACTTCCAAAGCCATCCTGTACACGCCTCCTCACATAGTATTAACTGCCATTACTGTGCCAGCCTCTGTCAGGTCGTAACCCCCCAGGCGTTCCACTTCCTGCCGGAATTCGGCTGACTGCAAAATACCAATTATCGCCTCTGCCGCATTATCCTCCGGCGGAAAATTCAGAATTACATCATAGCATTCATGGGAAATTGGAATAAACTCCAATCCTAACGCTTGGGCCGCCGCCCGGATGCCCATACCGGTATCGGCCGCGCCAGCTTTAATTGTGGCTGCAACCGCCATATGGGTACTAACTTCTTTTTCATAGCCGTCCATATCGCCGGCGGATATTCCCTGCTTTTTCAGCAGATAATCCAGCAGCATCCGCGTTCCCGAACCACGCTGCCTATTTACATAGGTAATATTCTTGCGGACGAGATCGGCTAATCCCTTTATATTTTCCGGATTCCCCGGCAGGACCATCAAGCCTTGCTCACGTTTGGCCAGCCGTACCAGCTGCCAGTTCCCTTTAGGCAAATATTTATTGACAAAAGGTATATTATACTCTCCGGTTTTTTCATCAAGCATATGAACGCCGGCCAGGTGGGCCTCATTGTTTTTTATTGCCATTATACCACCCATACTGCCGACATTTGCCGCAGTCAACAGTTTTCCGGCCTGCCGTTTGAGAAAAACACCTAAAATGTCAAGCGCCAAATCATGGCTGCCTACTGCCAGCACCGTCTCCGGCTGCTGTGGGTCAAACAACCGGACCTCTACTGCGGCTCCGGCTTGTAGACCCGGACTCGCCGCGCCGACTGCCAGCACGCCTTGCGCTTTTATCAGTGAGGAAAGTATACCGGCGCCCCTGCTAAGCGGCGCGGCAACTGTTTTGCCCTGAATTTTACCAATAGAAACGCGCACATACTCCTCAACGCCAACATATGAGTACAGTTGCCGTGCAAGCACGGCCTGCATCACCGGCACTTCAGGCAGCGGCAGTTTTTGCCGCTCACGCAATATATCTCTGACAAACAGTTCAGCTGTCAGCATGGCAGATACCGGATATCCCGGCAAACCAATTACCGGTTTACCGTTGCAGATAGCCAGGACAACTGGTTTACCCGGTTTAATGGCCACGCCGTGAACCAGAAGCTCGCCAAGTTCTGCCAGAATGCGCGCAGTATAATCTTCAGTTCCTGCGGATGTTCCGGCATTGGTGATAACCATGTCGCTGGTTTTAAGGCTGGTTATAACTGCCTGTTTAATTTGCTCGTAATCATCAGGAACAATCTCATGACGTTCGCCTTGGCCGCCCCACTCGGTGACAGCGGCACACAGCATATGGGAATTAACGTCCAGAATGGCACCCGGTTTTAAATCCTGCGCCCGGGGGACAAGTTCAGTACCGGTGGGAATAACCGTAACAATAGGACGCGAGATCACCTCGACTGTTTCCAACCCGGCGGCCAGCAGGGCTGCCACATCAGGCGGCCTGATAACGTGGTGCTCGGGTAGAACCATTTCATTAACAACTATATCTTCACCAATGATTCGCACATGCTGCCACGGTGTGGCGGCGGCGATAATCTCTGCCAAGGCATCTTCAATATGGACATCCTCAATCATTATAACGGCGTTGGTTTCTGCCGGCAGCAAATCACCGGTATCAACAATGTAACATCCGCCTGGAATAAACGGCTCATGGTTCCTTAAGAGGGTCAGGTGTACAGGCTTGGTTTCTGAGGCACCGAAAGTATCCTGCGCCCGGATGGCAATACCGTCCATGGCCGCACCATTATAATGCGGGACAGACTGCCCGGCATAAATACACGTGGCAGTAACCCTGCCCAAGGACTGCACAACAGGCACCAATTCAACAGGTACATCGGCAAAATATGCGGCGGCTTCCAGTTTACCATGCCATAATTCCCATGCTTTTTCTCTGGGTAAACATTCCAGATAAGCTCTTCCCGTGTGCATGCTAGGCCTCCCTCATAACTTCGACATTAACAACATCGCCGGCATACAATCCGCTGCTTTCAGCAGATATCCGCACAATACCGTCAGCCTGCGTCATAACGCTGATAAGCCCTGATTTTCCCAGCACAGGCTCGGCCAGATATTCTCCTTCCCGCCAAACAAGTCTGACACGCAGGAAATCGTCCCGCCCTGGAGCTGAAGCAATATTCCTGGTAAGTTTCGCCAGAACCTGAATACCAGCCTTGCCGGTCCTTAAGCCGTGCATTTTTTTGACCGCAGGGATTACTAACGACTGGCAAACAGTCATAGCAGCAACCGGATGGCCTGGAAGGCCAAACACAGGCACTTGTCCGATCATGCCAAAAATGGTTGGTTTACCCGGTTTTACAGCTAAGCCGTGAAACATAACTCTTTGTTGACCAAGTTCTTCAATTACCCGCACAGTATGATCCCGCGCACCAACCGAACTGCCTCCCGAAACAAGCACTAGCTTGGTTTCCGTTACAGCTTTAATAATGGCTTGCCGCAATTTTTCATAATTATCTTTTATAATGCCATAATATCTCACCTGGCAGTCTGTTTCCGCCAACATAGCCCCTAACGTATACGAGTTAATATCACGCACCTGGCCGCCAACGGGGACAACGTCTACAGCAACGACCTCGTCACCTGTGGAGATCACTCCGACCGTAAGCCGTCCAAAGACTTTGACTTTCGCAATACCGCAAGCTGCCAGCGCACCAATTTCCGCTGCTGTCAGCTTACTCCCGGCAGTTATGAAAACCGTGCCTGCTTTAATGTCCTCACCTTTGACAACAACATTTTCACCGGGAGCAACCGGTTTGAGCACCAGCAGCGTTTCATTGTCAGAGCATTCCGTATACTCAAGCATTACGACTGCATCTGCCCCTGCCGGCAGCATCCCGCCTGTCGGAATAACCACGGCCTGCCCCGGAACAACGCTGTACTCAGCCGACTGACCCATTAATACCTCGCCAACAACAGCCAGCATCACCGGTACACCTTCCCCGGCCCCAAAGGTATCACGGCTCAATACAGCATATCCGTCAACTGTAGATCGGCTAAAAGGCGGCAAATCACTGCCCGCAGAAATATCTTCGGCGACAACACGGCCAAGAGCCTGTATAAGATCAACTTCTTCAACCCCGGTAGGTGATACGGATAGAGCATCCGCTACCAGCCCCTGCGCCGTTCTTAATGATATGCAATTAAAAAAATCCATAATTAGCCTTCCTTTTTGACCCCAAAACACCCTAATTGGCAAGCAGTAATTTTGACTCCGGCAGCATCGGCAGCCTGTCCGACTATAGTTGGGGGAACGCCTTGCGCTTTGGCAAGTTCTGTAGCTTCGGCACAGGTAATTCGGCCATTTTTTGCCAGTTCGGATACTTTGTGTTTGATAGCTTCGTTTACTTGTTCCACGGCTACCTCCATATGTATGTAAGATTATACTTACTATTTTGCCATTTGTTTAATAATTCCTGCATTATTAATGCTAACATATTGCTCATTTTAGCCGGCCACTCCCTTTAGAGATAATTAAGCCAGAGGGTTTTAATTTTTACATCCCGTAGTAAAACGGAGTCAGGAGCCCGGCCGAGAACCAGGCTCCTGTCGCGATTCACTTCTAAATTAAATTGCGGCTCTATAGATATTCTCAATTTCTTCCTGGGTAGCCTGTTTGGGATTGGTCAAGCCACAAGCGTCTTTAAGCGCATTGGCGGCTAACACCGGGATATCTTTTTCCTCGAAGCCGCTAAGATCTTTCAGTCCGGCAGGAATACCGATATCGGCTGAAAGCTCACGTATGGCGGCCAATGCGTCAGCTGCCGCTTCCTGGGCAGACAATCCGGCAACGTCTTTACCCATAGCTTTAGCAATATCAACAAATCTCTCCGGCACGATTTTGGCATTATAATCTTCCACTGCAGGCAGCAGGATTGCATTGCAGACACCGTGCGGCAAATCATAGAAACCGCCAAGTTGGTGGGCCATTGCATGCACATAGCCCAGACTTGCATTATTAAAGGCAACACCGGCAAGATACTCGGCGTAGGTCATCATTTCTCTGGCTTCCATATCATTACCGTCTTTAACAGCTCTTCGCAGATAGCCGGCAATCAATTCAACAGCTTTTAAGGCTGCACAGTCAGTAACAGGGGTGGCAATAGTGGAAACATACGCTTCAATGGCGTGAGTCAGAGCGTCCATACCGGTAGCGGCGGTCAGAGCGGACGGCATGGCAACCATCAGGTCGGCATCATCAACTGCGATAACTGCTGTTGTATGCCAGTCAACAATAGCCATTTTTACGTGACGGCTTTCGTCAGTGATAATACAGAAACGGGTCATTTGGCTGGCAGTACCGGAAGTGGTATTTACAGCAATCAGAGGCAGCTGGGGTTTAGCTGACTTGTTAATACCTTCATAGTCTTCAATCTTGCCGCCATTGGCAGCTACAAGGGCAATACCTTTTGCACAGTCATGCGGCGAACCCCCGCCAAAAGACACAACGAAATCACATTCGTTATCCTGCAGCATTTTTAAGCCGTCATTAACATTACTTACGGTTGGGTTAGGCTGGGCCCCGTCAAAAATAACATATTCAACACCAATGCCATCAAGGACATCAGTTATTTTTTTTATGAGTTTTATTTGAACAAGGACTTTATCACTGACAATCAAGGCTTTTTTGAAGCCCATAGGCTTTATGTAATCAGTAATGTCTTCAAGACAACCAACACCCATAATAGTTACCGGAGGCATAAAATACCCATAAGATTTTTTTGTCATTGCAATTCCTCCTCACAAATCTTTTTAATTTTAACTCTCTTTTTAGTAAACCGGGGCATGTTGCCAACACACATAACAGAGTTTACTACTCACCTCCCAGTTGCCGGAATCTTCAGTATATTATAGAGTTTCCTCTATGCCCCCACTGTTTTGAAAACACATTGCACTCTGGGCAAAAACGATTTCATCCCATTATTTTCCACGCATTATATATTAGCAAAATCCATGCCAAACCAATTTTCCCAGGTAATTTACTAATTTGAAATTATAAAATCAGTCTGTTTTTAGTGAATATGTTAGATAACTGTTCCATTTGTGCCATTTTTGTGTTACATTGCTATAACACAAAGATGACACATTATCATGAGAAGTTTAGGGCATAAAAAATCTCCCGTATGCAACACAGGGAGATAACGCAGGCTAGCGCTAATTTATGTTAAATGCCTCACGGACTGATAATACCCATTGATTGGCGGAATGTTTAGCATCACGATAATTACTATGTCGTTCCTCAATACGCATTTCCCGACGCGACTTATCGGGAAATACGGCAAATCCCGCAACCGTGTAACTTGTCCTGGTTACTACAATTTCGACGAAAATTGCATCAACGGTAAATGGATACACCTGATTTGGATAAGGCTCATAATAAATTGCGCATTCGCTGCCTGTATATAAATCCTTTTTCATCTTTTCCACCCAGACGCAATGATTGGCAAAAGCGACCGAGCGAATAGGTGTAACAATAGTGTATAGTGTCGGAATTTCTGAATTTACCCGGGTCAAATATTGTTCACTTCCTTCAATTGTACGATTAGCCGGTATCCTGTATTATATGGAAAATATCCTGAACATACACTCAACAGACAAAATAAAGGCGTAACTTTCACAAATAAGGAAAGTTACGCCTTGGGTTTCCATTAGCTTTTCTGTTGAAAAGCCTTTATTAGTTTTCGATTGCATATAAACGCATTTTTCGATATAACGTGTTCCGGGAGACCCCGAATTCCCGGGCCACAACGCTGATATTTCCGCCATGCTTGGATAAAAGCGTCAATATCTGCTGTCTTTCCGCCTTGTGCATAAGCTGTTGCCGCTGTTCGCGGTCTCGTGCTTCGTTGGTCCAGAGTGACAAGCCGGCTTGTAATACATAAAATGGCGGTGCTATATATACCTCAGAAGGCAAATGGGCAACAGTAATTTCTCCCGCTTCCGCCAAACTCACAGCACGTTCGGCAACATTTTGCAATTCCCGCACATTGCCTGGCCAAGCATACCGCTCCAAATATTCCAGAACCTGTGACTCAACATAAAAGTTGCAGCTACGATCCCGGCCAATTTTGTCCATAAAATGTTTAAAAAGCAGCGGAATATCTTTAATCCGGTTACGCAGCGGCGGTATAGTTATCGATATGACATTCAGGCGATAATATAAATCTTGCCGGAAAGTACCCTGCTCAATTTCTTTGGGCAAGTTTTTATTGGTTGCACAAATAACCCGTACATCCACAGGTATAACTTTATCGCTGCCAATCCGGGTAAGCTTTTTTTCCTGCAGTACTCTGAGCAGGGCTACCTGCTGTTCCAGCGGCATATCACCAATTTCGTCAAGAAAAAGAGTACCGCCTGAAGCCAATTCGAACTTACCTGGCTTTCCTCCCCGGGCAGCTCCCGTAAATGCGCCTTCAACATAACCAAACAGTTCACTGCCAATAAGTTCCCGCGGAATAACGCCGCAATTAAGGGCAACAAAAGGACCTTTGCGACATTCACTGCGGTTATGGATTGCTTGCGCAAATATTTCTTTGCCGGTGCCACTTTCCCCCTGTAACAGAATATTCGAGGACGTAGTAGCCGCCAGCGAAGCTATTCGTATTGTCTCATGTATTTCCGCACTGTCGCCGATAATGTCGCTAAACTGCAATGCGGCATGGTAGCCGCTAAACCGGTTGACCAAGTTTTTCACATTTTTAATAGGCCGTAAGATAAGCACTCCGCCGCTAACCTTTCCCTGTTCGTCGGACAATGGCTCCCCGGACGCCATACAATGAATAGTACTGTTTCTTGTTTCTATCATTATCTCGATATCTGTAAAAGATTCCTTGGCATTAAGCATCCGCCAAATTGCAGCTGCTTTGCCGTTAAATATACCGTCAATAGACATGCCCAGTATATCTGATTCATTTTTGTTAAATATTTTTTGGGCGGCAGGATTTAGCTGATTTACAACTCCCCTTGCATCAATCATCAGTATCCCGTCAGATAACGAATTCAGAATATCTATAGAGCGATTATTCGCTAATATCAACTCACGGTTTTTACGGCGGATATCAATTTGCGCCATGATTGCTTCGGTGGCTGCCACAACCATTCCCAGTGTGTGCATGTGCGACAAGGCAAACGGGCCTGACATATCCAAAATTCCGATAATTTGTCCACAATCATCAAGTATCGGGGCAGCTGAGCACGTCAGGCAATGATGTTTCTGGCAGTAATGCTCGGCACCGGAAACCTGAATAGGCCGTTTAAGCACCAGTGCTGTTCCGATGGCGTTGGTACCTGCTTCTTCCTCTCGCCAGCACGCGCCATGAAAAAAGTTACTGGTTCTTGGATTATTTAGCATATCCTCGTCACCGAACATCTCCAATATATAACCCCGCTCATCGCTCAAAACAACAACAAAACCGGACCCACGCACAAATTCATAAAGATTGGCCATAAACGGGACTGCAATGGTAATTAGCTCCTGCTTTTTCACAAGTGTCCTGTGCAGCGCCGCTTCATCAAGTTTACTTTGCAGTTCATGGTTATACGGGTTCACACCTGCCTGTTCACAGCGAGTCCAAGATTCAACTATCTGTTGGCGGATGGAAGGCATCCAGTTTTCCCCTGAAATATACTCCTTCCAGATAAGAAGAATATCATCCTGCTCAAAATGAGTAAGCATAGCGCCCCTCCGGCTTGCATCAGTAAATTTATTCAATTAATTCTATAATTTGTAAGGAAAGATCAGATAGTGAGCCCGACCAATAGTCGGGCTCACAGCCAAGAAAAGTTTAAAAGTTAAATACTTGCTTGAGTTCTTCTTTACTGATGTCAAAGACCACATTATGAGGCTTGAGCGGTTCATGCCGGAAAAAGTCAGGCAAATCATCAGAATCGTCGCCAAAGCCAGCCGCTTTGTTAAAAGCCCGTTCATCGCGAAGCACTTCTTTACCCATTTCCAGATAGTCATTAAGTGTATAATTCCAGCCATAGCGGGCATTACACATTTCAACTATGCCTTCCATCCCTTCAGGAATATCCAGGATTGCAAAAGCTACAAACAGGCAGAGACCGGTAGCATCGATAAAGGAAGTGGCTATTTGGAAATTACGGGACAGATCTACTTGACCCTCAGCTGCCAAAGGATCTGTTTTGCCACTGATACCAAGAATATTAGTAGCTACAACATAGCCGGCAGTATGGTCAGCCCCCATCGTAGTTGTTGCATAGGTCACACCCACGCCTTTAACGGCGCGAGGATCATAAGCCGGAATACCCTGTCCTTTGACTGCCGGGACACGGCTTACACCATACACTTTACCGGTAACAGTCGCGCCAGCGCCTAAAATGCGTCCAAGCGGCGTTGCTTTGCCCATCTCATGAATCAGTTCAATTGCCGCTTTACTGTCACCGAACTTTGCTACACCGGCTTCCATGGCCACACCCAGAGTTACAGCCATCTCAATGGTGTCTACGCCATAATCGTCGCACAGCCGGTTCATATAAGCAATATCGTCCAGATTGTTGATACCGAGATCAGCGCCAAAACCCCAGCAGGTTTCATACTCCAGGCCGCCGGTAATCATTTTTCCGTCTTTATCTTTATAGGTTTGTGAACAGCGGATGATGCAACCGGGCGAGCAGGCGTGAGTCGGATTGGCACCCCTGGCTTTGATGGTCTCATACATAGTTTCGCCGCTAATATCATTAGCGCCTTCAAAACGTCCCTCTGTAAAGTTTCTGGTCGGTAAACCACCGGCTTCGTTTAATATATTGACAAGTACGTTGGTGCCATAGGTCGGCAGGCCTTGACCGGTAACAGCATGGGTAGTAAGGGCTTTTGCCAGTTTCTTCGCGCCGGCCCGGAATGCCTCTTCGTTAACAAAAGGTATATTGGCTGCACCGGCATCATCAACGACAATCGCTTTTAAGCCTTTGCTGCCCATGACTGCCCCCAGACCGCCGCGGCCGGCCTGACGGGTAGGTTCTCCATCCTGGTCGGTTGCTCCGATACAGGCGGAAGCCATTTTGTTCTCGCCGGCAGTACCGATAGTGGCGATACCGGCTTTAGCGCCGTATTTTTGCTGCAGTTTGGCAGAAGCATCGTAAATGTTAAGTCCTTTCAGTTCGGGGCATTCCTCTAATTTTATCCCGTCTTTTGTAACTACTATTGTGTACATTTTATCGTCTGATGCTGTATCTTCAACAATAATGGCCGTTACGCCGCAACGGCCCAGCTTATGGCCGATAAAACCGCCTACATTACTTTCCTTGATAGTTCCGGTCAGCGGGCTCTTGGCGCCAAAAGACATCCGGCCGGCGTTGGGGGCAAAAGTGCCGGTTAGAAAGCCCGGTGCAAGAACTAGTTTGTTGAGCCTGCCAAGTGCATGGGCATTGGCATCCACTTCGGTTTTTACTATGCGGGAGGTAAGTGCCCGCCCAGCCAAGCCTTTGTACTGTTCGCCCGCTTCTTTGGTTACTGCCAGAGTGGCCATGTTAACACGGTAAAACACAAAAATCTCCTCCTTAATTATGTTTAGAAAAACAAAAAAAGAAAGTCTGCACACAGACTTCCTTTGCGTAAGGCAGGCATGAAAATTACTCTCCATGCCCTTTGGTCAATACTTCCGTTACGGAAACACTGACTCGGAACTCATCTTAGTAATACATATTCTCCTAGATGTCAAATATTCCTTCTCTTTTTTTAAAAAAAGGGAGTGAAAATTTCAAAAAGTCATCCGCCAATTTGCGACATTTTGCGAAAAAATGTTGTTTGGCTGTCAGAACTTGCCAATGTATGTCCCTGAGGTTTTTCCGCAATTGTATTGTAAAACAATCGGGCAATCTCGTCATCGGTTGCACCGCTCCTAAGTGCCGCCTTAATATCAATCTCCTGGTTGGATAATAAACAGGGCTTAAACTTGCCATCGGCAGTCAGACGGATACGGTTGCAAACGCTACAGAAGTGCTCGGAAATTGGCGTTATAAACCCGAATGATCCTTTAGCCTGCGGCAAATAGAAGTATTTAGCCGGTCCATTACCGCGAATATCAAGTGTAGGCTTCAGACTTCCCCGGCCGAAAGAGTTAATTGTTGTTTTAATCTCATCGATACTTGGCCCACGGCCGACCTGATTTTCACCTATCGGCATATATTCAATAAAGCGAACCGAAACCGGCTCGCGATGTACCAAATCGACGAAATAGGCAATATCTTGCTCAGTTACTATATTAGTAAGCACAACATTAAGCTTGACAGGTGTTAACCCTGCCTGCAAAGCGGCTTCAATCCCTTGGAGCGTATCGTTAAGATTGCCGCCTCGGGTAATGCTGCAAAATTGTTTTGGGTTAATTGTATCTAAACTAATATTTACTCTGGTTAAACCCGCCTCTTTGAGTTGGACAGCCATTCCGGCCAATAAACTGCCATTTGTTGTCATAGACAGATCAGTTATCAGCTTTAATCCGGCAATATTGCGAATAAATTCCACAATACCACGCCGGACCAGCGGTTCGCCGCCGGTAAGCCGGACCCGGCTTACTCCCTGTTGGCCGACAATACTAATTACCCGCAGAAATTCTTCGTAGGAGAGAATTTCATCATGCTTTAACAATTTCACGCCTTGTTCGGGCATACAATAAACACAGCGAAAATTGCATAGGTCAGTTACCGAAACCCGCAGATAGTTTATTTGCCGGTTATGTCCGTCATGCATAAATAATCAGTCCTTTAAATTAGCGTTATTTAGCACTTTATGTTCTAAAAAATCTGCCATAGCGGCTACATCATCAAGCGCATAGTGAGGCACACCTTCATAAAGCGCGGTATCTGCCACCACCGCTAAAAGCTCAGGCTTAGAACCAAGCGGCAAATGCCCTGCCGCCTGGCGAAACACTTCTATCTTGGGTTTGTTTTCCGCTTTATAGCCTTCTGTAATTATTATATCTACATTGTCAATGCTGCTAACAATCTGGTCAAGAGGCAGTTCCTGGTCAGTCTTTCTAATCATAGCCACTTTATGCGGGGATGCCAGATAAACGACCTCGGCTCCGGCCTGCGCGTGCCGCCAGGTATCTTTTCCCGGCCTATCAAATTCAAAATCGCTGTGATGGTGTTTTATTACCGCTATTTTATAACCACGCTTTTTAAGCTCGGTAATTAGTTTCTCCAGATATGTGGTTTTGCCGCTATTTGAACGTCCTACTACAGATAATATCGGGATCATTTTCAGTCGCCCCTTTTGCCGGTAGAAATGATTGATATTTTTAAAAATTCTCCATTTTTACCGATTAACCTTCCTGGCAAATCATTATACTTTACTTTTTTCCTGACCAGGCAGGATTTTTTTATGGTTAATCGGAAAAATACTATATTAAATTCAATTGATTCTTTTTGGAGGTGTATCACTATGACTACTTTAACCTTTTATGGCCATGCATGTTTTTCTCTGACTAACGGCACTGCCACTTTGCTGTTTGACCCGTTTTTAACCGGCAATCCCCTGGCAACTGCCAAGGCTGACGAAGTTGAATGCAACTACATCCTTGTCAGCCACGGGCACGGGGATCACCTTGGCGATACTGTAGCGATCGCCAAGCGCACCGGCGCAACAGTCATAGCAACCGCCGAGTTGGCAGGCTTGGTGGGAGAACAGAATTGCGTCAACATAAGTATGCATCTGGGAGGAAAACGAACCTTTGATTTCGGCTATGTGCGGCTAACGCCGGCTTATCACGGCGCGGGCGTTCCCGGCGGCCATGCGGCCGGTTTCATTGTCAATTTCTATGGCAAGACAGTTTATTTCGCAGGTGACACCGCACTATTTGGCGATATGGAGCTTTTAGGCCGTCTGGAGAAAATTGATTATGCCTTATTACCAATTGGCGATAACTATACCATGGGACCGGATGATGCTGCAGAAGCTGCCAAAATGCTTAAGCCAGGCACTGTCATTCCTATGCACTATAATACCTGGCCGGTAATTGAGCAGTCGCCTGAGGTATTCAAAGCCAAAGTGGAAGCCTTTCACATACCTGTACATATCTTGACCCCTGGTCAGAGCATTACACTGTAATTTTCTTACTAGCGACAAAATCGTCCGCAGCTTCTGCTACGGACGATTTTTTTATACGAAAATATATTTGGAGTAAAACTACCTGCGCCTTTAAGCCTGGGAACGGCGCAACTCTGCTGTTACAGTTCTTTCACCATTGCGATTTCATCACAGTTAGGAAACTTGGGGCAATTGATACATTCTTTCCACATTTTATGAGGCACGCTTTCCTTAGGTACCTCCTTGAAATTAAGCTTAGCAAAAAATCCGGGCTGATAGGTTAAAGCAAACAGAGTTTTAACCCCCAGCTCCCTAGCTTCCTCGGTTAGCATTTCAACAATTTGCCGGCCAATTCCCAGTTTAGTCTTGCTGGGGTGCACAGCCAGCGCCCGAATCTCGCCCAGTTCATCCCACACGAGATGTAAAGCGGCAATACCAACAACTTTTCCCTCTTCTTCCGCCAGGATAAATTCCCGCAAACCTTCATACAGGGTGTTGCGGGCCCGCGCCAGCATCAGTCCCTGGTCGGCATAATCATTAATTAATTTAAGGATGTCTTCGACATCACTGAATTTAGCCTTACGATAAATCATAGCTCATCCCCCAATCCCCTGCATTATTATACAACAAATATAATATTTATACAACATTAATTACTTTTAACCTTACTGCTTGGACACAACAGTTGTAAGGGACAGATGGTACAGGCCGGACTGGCCGCTTTGCATATCTTACGCCCATGCCATATGAGCCAATGATGGGCATCTCCCCATTTATCCCGGGGGATAGCGCGCATAAGTCCCTGCTCAACAGCGAGCGGTGTGTCGCCGGTTGCCAGCTTAAGCCGGTTTGCTACACGAAATACATGGGTATCAACAGCGATCGCCGGAATGCCAAACAGCTGGCTTAACAATACATTCGCCGTTTTACGGCCTACACCCGGCAGTTTTATCAGCTCTTCAAAGGTGTCTGGTACCTGGCCGCTATATTCATGGCACAAAATTTGGCAAGTGGCAATTATATTTTTGGCTTTGCTGCGAAAAAGGCCGCAATCCCTTATTTCTTCCTCCAAACCTGCCTGACCAAGCTCCAGAATTCTGTCCGGTGTGTTATATTGGGGAAACATGCGTGTTGTGATGATATTTACCCGGACATCGGTACACTGCGCCGACAGAATTACGGCAATTAACAGTTCAAACGGTGTAGAATACTGTAGCGCAGTCGTTGTATGTTGATAATGTTGTTCCAAAAGTTCGAGCATTTGTTGTTTGACAGCTTTTGTGATTCGCACACCCGGAGCCTCCAATTTATAATCTGATCATGTACATATTGTACCCTATTTAGCTCAGCAACTCCAGTACATAAAAACATTTACCCGGCTACCGGATAATGGATATTGAATTCAATATATTTTTGTCAATTTCAGCAATTGTTATTTTCATCTTCCTTTTTTTGTGGTATTTTCTCTTTATTGGGTATTGATGCCCTGTGGCTAAATACACAAAACTTACAATTTCAAATTATGGAAAGGTCGTGATCATCTAAGTATTACATTTTCAGTTCAAACTTAATATCGACGAAAGGGAGTATCAACATGAAGGCATCTTTTTTCAAGTCCCTGCACACACAAGTTTTTCTCGCCATTATCCTGGGTGTAGGGCTGGGACACCTGTTTCCTGCCGTAGGAGAAAACATGAAACCATTGGGCGACGGTTTTATTAAACTCATTAAAATGATCATTGCCCCGATAATTTTCTGCACCATCGTCACCGGGATCGCCGGTATGGACGACATTAAGAAGGTTGGCCGGGTTGGCGCCAAAGCGTTAATCTATTTTGAAGTGGTCACAACTTTTGCACTGATTATTGGCTTATTCCTGGTAAATTGGCTGCAGCCGGGAGCTGGCATGAATGTCGATGTCAGCAAACTTGATACCAAAGCCATCGCAGCGTATACCACGGCAGCCAAAGCGCAAAGTTCAGTTGATTTCTTCATGAACATTATCCCGAACAGTGTTGTTGATGCTTTTGCCAAAGGGGATATTCTCCAGGTTCTCCTATTTTCCGTTCTGTTTGGCTGGGCATTACTGGCTATGGGGAAGAAAGGCGAGGCTGTCTTTGGCCTGATAAGCGACATCTCGCATAGTTTATTTGTCATCGTTGATATTATTATGAAGGTTGCCCCTATCGGCGTCTTTGGGGCTATGGCCTTTACCATCGGCAAGTACGGGATTGCCTCACTGGGTCCGCTTGCCAAATTACTGGGCTGTTTCTACGCAACCTGCGCCTTCTTCATTTTAGTAATTCTTGGCTCAATAGCCAGATGGGCTCATATCAGTATTTTTAAGTTTCTCGCCTATATTAAAGAAGAGCTTTTAATTGTACTGGGTACTTCCTCGTCGGAAAGTGTATTGCCGCGTCTGATGGAGAAACTGGAAAAACTGGGCTGCGCCAAATCAATAGTCGGTTTGGTCGTGCCGACAGGTTACTCTTTCAATCTGGACGGTACATCAATTTATTTAACAATGGCCGCCATCTTTGTAGCCCAGGCGACTAATACCGAGCTTACCCTGATGCATCAGCTTACTATCCTTGCAGTCCTGCTGCTAACCTCTAAAGGAGCCTCCGGTGTAACAGGCAGCGGTTTCATAGTCCTGGCAGCCACTTTATCTGTCATTCCCGGCATTCCGGTGGCAGGCCTGGCCTTAATTTTTGGCATCGATAGGTTTATGTCCCTCGGGCGGGCCATCACTAACCTGATCGGTAACGGCATTGCCACTATTGTTGTCTCCAAATGGGAAAATGAACTGGATGTAAAAAAAATGAAACAGACTTTGACCTTAAATCCGGTATCTGATCCCAAGTCGGCCGATACGTATTCCCACTAAGCCAACAAGTTAAACTAATACCTCTATACCATCGGAAAGGGGCTTCCACGCATGATTATGCTTAGCTTGCGACACTGTACCCCACTGAACAATAATGGTATAACAGGTTTAGTCGAATTATTCTGGAATGCAAGCATTGCGGTACGGCACACGAACCGAAATAATACCAGCGCCCCGTGTTCCTGCCCCATTCATGAAAATAATCATGTGACAAGTTGCATTCAATGCGAAACGACAGCGACCTAAGACCTTGGAAAACCCGATCAGGGCTTCCAAGGTCTTTTATATTTTCCGACGACTAACCGGCTCTAAGACGCCCACTTCCACAAGTGGGGTTTATACCCCTACGGGCACAGGCGGGCGGCTAAATCTATTTTATAAGAAAAAAGCCATCATCCATGAATTACCCGGATGATGGCAGTCAATAATTATTTTAAGGCCTTTGCAATCGCCGCTACTGCACAATCCACATCCTCCGGGGTGATTCCCCAGTGAGTAATCATGCGGCAGGCATAGGGACCGATAAGTTTTATTTTTATATGTTCTTTGAGCAATGCTTCAGTAACAGAAACTGCATCTTTCCCGGCCGGTTCAAAGTTGATCTGGACGACATTGGTTTTGACCAGGTTCACATCCACCAGACGTTCATCGACAGCTGCCAAACCTCTTGCCAGCCGCAGGGCATTCTCGTGGTCTTCCCGCAATCGCTGCCGCATAGTCGTTAGCGCAACAATTCCGGCAGCCGCCATATGACCGGCCTGACGCATGCCGCCGCCAATCCGCTGTTTTATCCATTTGGCTTTTTCAACAAATTCCTTGCTGCCAAGCAGCATGGACCCAAAGGGAGCAGCCAAGCCTTTCGTCAGGCAGAACTGTAATGCGTCTGCATGTTTTGCCAGTTGCGGCAGATCGACCTGCAAAGCTTCTGCAGCGTTAAAAATCCTGGCCCCGTCAAGATATACGGACATGCCATGATCGCGGGCAATTCCGGCCATTTCGGCCTGATACTCGGGCGATAACGGATATCCCCGGTTTAAATCATAGGTGTTCTCCAGGCATAAGACCCGGCTTACAGGCGATTGAACGCCCTTCGGTCGGATAGCTTTTTTCACATCATTAACTGCAAATTGCCCCTGAGTGCTTGCAATAGGACGCGCCTGCACACAGGACAGAGCCGCTAAGGCCCCAACCTCCAAATTGTAGATGTGCGTGTCCTCGCCCACAATCACCTCGTCACCAAGCTGCGTTAAGGCCATAATAGCAATTTGATTGGCCATGGTACCGGAAACCGTCAGCATGGCCGCTTCTTTACCAAACATAGCGGCACTCATTGTTTCAAGTTTACGGACAGTCGGATCTTCTCCCAGGATGTCATCCCCTACCTCGGCTTCAAGCATAGCCTGCCGCATATCCTGTGTCGGCTGAGTAACCGTATCACTGCGAAAATCTTTGTACATAATATTATCCCCCATTCCCGGAACAAGTTGTCTATATAGTATCCAATAAAGATTTACAAGAAGGTGTTGGGTAAAGATTAATACTTAAAAGTATATAGGCAACCAACAGTCAATGTCAATTTTATTCCAGTTTATTTTTCTTGTTAAGTCTTTTCATATCGACTCCTCTTTTCACACAGTCATACTGCGCTGCAGGACAAACTTTACACTCCGGTTGGTTTTTAACTGTTTTTAAAACTCAACTTGACACTCCCCGATTCTCTGCTATAATAAGTTACAGGATATTAAAATCGCCGGACATAATAGGTGGTCGTTATGATGATAAATGCTATTAATTTATATACAAAACAATACTTTTTCTTTTTTGCTTGGGCCAGCTTTTTTGGCGCAGGCTTGTTTACATGCAACAATTTAATAACACCACTGTCTGTGAGTCCTTAACAAGAGAACATGTCGTGCTATGACAGCAAACCTAAGGCTCATTGAGCCTTAGGTTTTTTTATTTAAAACAAAATTCAGGGGGTATACATTATGGTCATTGTATTAAATTCTTCGGCTACACCGGAACAAATCGAAAAACTAAAACAAGAGCTCGAAAACTATGGCTGCAGTGTCTGGCCGACCTATGGCCAGTTTCAGACCATTTTGGGGATTGTCGGCGATACCGGCAAGCTCGACCGGGATTACCTTTTAAGCAAGCCTTATGTGGAAAAGGTGCTGTCTGTTCAGGAGCCTTATAAAAAAGCCAATCGGACCTTTCATCCGGAAAACACTGTTGTTACTGTTGGCACCCAAACCATCGGCGGCAATCAGTTAGCCATCATTGCCGGACCGTGTTCTGTGGAAAGCCGCGAACAAATTATTACTATTGCGCAGGAAGTAAAGTCAGCCGGAGCCGGTTTCCTGCGCGGCGGAGCCTTCAAACCCCGTTCCTCACCCTACAGTTTCCAAGGTATGCAGCAGGAAGGCCTTGAGTTGTTAAAGCAGGCCAGAGCGGCAACCGGACTGCCGATTGTCACCGAAATTATGTCAGTCAAACAATTGGAAGAGCATCATGAAGATATTGATGTAATCCAAATCGGGGCCCGCAATATGCAAAATTTTGACTTGCTTAAAACAGCTGGCCAGCTTAACAAACCTATACTATTGAAAAGAGGACTCAGCGCCACTATTGAGGAGCTTTTAATGTCGGCGGAATACATTCTGGCCGGCGGTAACGAGAATGTAATCTTGTGCGAACGCGGCATCCGGACATTTGAAACATATACCCGCAACACCCTTGACCTTAGTGCCGTATTGGCCATTAAAAAGCTAAGCCACTTACCGGTTATTGTCGATCCCAGTCATGCCGCCGGCTTATGGTGGATGGTGGAAGCCCTGTCCAAGGCAGCTGTCGCGGTAGGCGCCGATGGAGTAATCATTGAAGTCCATCAAGACCCCAGTAACGCAAAATGCGATGGACAACAGTCCATTAAACCTGAACGCTTTGCCCGACTTATGCAATCTTTACGGGAAATCGCCCGTATTGAAAACCGGACAATCTAGCGCTGCTTCATTATTGTAAGCGTTTTATAATTATTCCGCTATTTTATGCTCCCCTTACAAATGTTACAATAATTACAGCGCTCCTGGCCAGGGCAGCATTGTTGAGGGGTGATGATATATACATGAAGAGACTTCTGCTGACCGGTGTCCTTGCTCTCCTGTTGTCTTTAAACTGCCTGACGAACGCTTTCGCCGGCAACACAATTATCCGCGAAGATCTAGGCAAATTTTTCACCGGCTATGAAGGAACCTTTGTTTTATATGACGAAATTAACGATCAATATACTATCTATAATGAGCAGCAAAGTAACGCCCGGCTTAGCCCCTGCTCCACCTTTAAAATCTATAACTCGCTTATCGCTCTGGAAAGCGGCGTCGTGGATAAAGAGGATGTGTTTACTCTCATTAAATGGGACGGGACACAATACCCTTTTCCGGCCTGGAACCGTGACCAAACTTTATCATCGGCCATGAGCAACTCGGTTGTGTGGTATTACCAGGAGTTGGCCAGAAGAGTGGGCGTTGAAAAAATGCAGTACTTTATCGATCAGCTGCATTACGGCAATCAGGATATCAGCGGCGGTATTGATCACTTTTGGCTCAGATCCAGTCTGACAATATCAGCCAAAGAGCAAGTGGAGTTGCTGAAGCAGCTCTATAACGGTACCCTGCCTTTCACTGCCGAAAATATGGCTATAGTCCGGAAAATAATTGTGCTGTCTGCAGACAACAATCTGACCTTTTCAGGAAAAACAGGTTCAGGCTATCAGGACGGACAATATATACTAGGCTGGTTTGTGGGTTCTCTTGAAAAAGACGGCCATAAATACTATTTTGCAACAAATATTGTAAACAATCAGGCGGCCGATGGCGGCAAAGCCAGAGAGATAACCAAATTAATTCTGAAGGATTTAGGACTACTTTAATGTTAGAAAGTCACCGGCCCACAAGCGGTGACTTTTTATTTGGAAAGGAGCTGTAATGGTTACTCAGTTTATCATAGAGAAAGGACTTCCTTATGAAGAGGGCGCCAGAATCGAAGTTTCCAAACGGCAGATAGTCCTTGGCCGTGTCAGCCATACCGAGAAACCTGACATTATCTTTGAAAGCAAGTTCATTTCGCGCAAACACTGTTTACTCAGCGTTAATGAAACCAGTATTACCTTAACAGACTTAAACAGCAAACATGGCACGCTCATCAATAAACAGCAAGCCGTTGCGGGTCAGCCAATTGAACTTAATGCCAATGACAGGATAATTCTGGCCCAGGGCGCCGCCGTACTGCGGCTGGCAATACGGCAGGAGCTTAATGATGAAACACTGGATCTAAGTCATACAGCCTTCGATTTCCCCCAGCTTTCTCCCTGTCAGAAAAAAATTAAACTAGACATTGCCAGAAGGCAATGTCTAGTTAATAATACAAAGATTCCTCTCTCCCCAAAGGAATGGCAATTGTTACTACTGCTATACGCCAATTCCAACCAGACCGTATACCATGACAAAATACGCTGCAACGTATGGCCGGAACGTAATATTTCTGGCGGTGAAATACCTACTGTTGGTCTTGACGAGATCAATCTGTTAATCTATCGCCTACGTCATAAACTAGGTGTATATGGTAGCCTCATTAAGAATATTCGCGGTGTGGGTTGCGTTCTGGAATTATAAAGCCGCCTCCTTACGAGCCGATAATTTCCTGCACCCGTCCAACCGTCCCATCTGTAAGCCGGACTTTAATGCCACGATGATGTACCGGGCTGCTTGTCAAAATATCTTTTACTGTCCCTTCGGTCAATTGCCCTGTCCTTTGGTGGGGCTTTTGCACGATTTTCACTTTAATGCCGGGCGTAATATTTTTTCTCTGTGTTCCGTCCATTAGTTTACTCCTTACACTTTTTCTTTAGCACTATCGAGCCGATCCGGTTAAGACTTCTTCTTGGAAAGCGGCGATCAACGCCTCCTTGGCCTTCCGGCTGAGCTGCTTTATCGCATATTCCCGCTTTCTGGCCTGGCTCTCGCTGGGACAAAGTTCATAGTATATCAGGGTAACCGGTAAGCGGCTGCGCGTGTAGCGAGCGCCGGTACCTTTGTTATGTGCGGCTACCCTGGTTATAAGATTTGTTGTCCAGCCTGTATAAAAGGTGCCGTCGGCACACTCAACAATATAGGTATAAAACATGCCTGGCTCCTATGACTCCGGCGGAACCTGCCGTAAAAATTCACGCAGGGGTCTCTCGCCAATATATAATTGTTCCACCACACCATAGCCGTCTTTAATCCGGATGGCGGCAACACCGTTTTTGCCGCCATGTTCTCTGTAGGCTGACTCAGCGGCAGGCGCCAGTTCTTCAGGTAAATAGTAACGTGAAAATGGCAATACAACATGCGCCTTATTCTGACTGTCGGTATAAGCTTTGACTTTTATATAAGTTCCCGTTTCAGGTTTTTGGGCGCTTACTTCTTTGATGTAGGCCTTGCCTTCCGCATTCTCGGCTACAATCGCGTAGACTGTCTGTCCAACTGGCAGACCGGCCGAATCGCTGACCGGACCGCTGGTTTCTTTAAATCTAAGTTCAACATAGCGTCCTTTGAACGCATCGTAGGGATCAATTGGCGCTGTTTGCCACAGGAATCTCTGACCGGTACGCAGGATGTTTTCCCAATGCCATGCCATGTATATAGGAACAGTTGCCTGGATAATGGCGACACTGATAAATAAACCAAGCAAAATTTTTCTACTTTTCATTTTCCCACCCCGCCTTGCGCCGTACCAGCACCACATTGGCCGCTATAAATCCAATCCCTACCAGAACAAAGGCCACACCGCGGACAACAAAGCTTAACTCCACATCAAAGAAGCGGGCAACTATCAGCGCCGCCAACAGCAGCATGCCTGTATTCACAATCCCGAGCCGGTGCTTATGAATCCCGGCAATAATAATGCTGATACTCAGCCAAAGAACATAGGCATTCATAATGGCAGTTGCCCCCAGGCCGCTATTGTCAAAAACCTGAACCACATATGCCACAGCAGCGGCACAGGGAATTAAGGTATAGTGCAAAACTTTCAGGTTCCTTCTTACGGACAATACATTACCGCCAATAACCAGCGCCAGCAGCGCAGCTAATAGCACAAATGCCGCAATTGGCAGTGAGTTCCTGCTAAATATCAAATGCCGCCATATATCCTGGAAGGTTAGAATAAAAAGCAATCCTGTACTGCCTGCCAGACCCACTATTTTGAACGGCATGCGCCAGTTTTGCTCAGCCTGGTTAAACCACAAAACTCCTGCAAGATAATGAATAGTAAATAGCGCACAGTATATGACAAGACCCAGATGATCCAAATAGTTGGTAAAGGCCGCCCCAAAAGAAAAATAAAAGCAGATGCTTACAGTCCAGGATACTATAACAGTACTGTTGGCGTAACGGCGCTCACGCAGCATACGCCAATAATAAGGTAAAAGCATACCGAGCAAAAGCCAAATGTACTGTTTGCTTATATCATAAGAGCCGCCAACAGCCCAGGCTGTTACGCCCATAGTATACAGTACGGCCACGCTGGCCGAATTCATCAGGTATACAAGCGGCAGTGACACCAGCATCCAGGTGAGCAGAAAAGAATCCGTATCCTCCACCAGATGGTATGTTTGCCCGACTAAAGCCATAGAAGCGCCAATCATTAGCATGAGTATAGTCGCGGCTGATTCAAGCCAGACCAAACTATCCCGTTTGAACCACAGCACACCTCCGGCCAGCGCTTGAGCCGCAACCAATAAACCAACCGCAATGATCAAACGGCTTAATTTAGACAATTGCTCCCAATTATGCGCCAGAATCAGAACAATACCCAGACCAATCAGGAGAGCGCCAATAAGGCCAAATACCAGTAAAAAAGTTTTTGTTCCGGTATTATCTTCCACGGGTCCGTAATGTTGTTTTAGCCGTTCAGCACTTTCAGCCGGAATAATTCCCTTGTCTACAAGTCCAGGTAACTCGCGATACAACCATTCCACTGCTTTCTTATTCATATATGCTTCTCCTGGTCAATCGGTATTGATTGTCCTCATGATTCTTTTACTATTGTTTGATAATATAATTTTCCGAATGGTCCAGCCCACAACTATTGACCGCCGCCATAAGGAAAATGTTTGCACAGTACAGCCTTAATAGCCGCATAACTAACAGCTTCAGGCAGAACATCCTTCAGCGGCTTCAACTGTTGACCGCCGATTTCTTTTATTTTGGCAATGATCAATTGTTCATATTGACCGGGTATAAGCCTGTCCCAGTCAACTGCGTGCCCTTCCCCGGCGCAGCGAACCAGATGATTTTGTACGGTATTTACGGTTAAATCCCGGACTTTGGCAATATCCTCAAGCCCGCTGCCTTGCCGAAACATCGCCAGCGTAATGATATGGCTGGGCTCGCTTTCGGGCTGGCTCTTTTGTTTGCTGGCGGTTTTTTTAGTACTTTCCACAGTGGCTGCGGGCGCAACAGTACTTGTTGCGGCAATATTATTTTCTGCCAGATAGCCGGTTATAACCGCCAGGAATTCACCGCCGTACTTCTTAAGTTTAAGCTCGCCAATCCCCTTGATCTGTCTCAGGTCAGCCATGTCTGCCGGACGCTGCTGACTCATTTCCCTTAAGGTTGTATCAGCAAATACTACAAACGGCGGCACTCCTTCCCGTTCGGAAATCCGTTTACGGCACTGGCGCAGCAGTTCAAACAGCGAGTCATCGACTACAGGCTGACGTTCGGTAAATACCTTTTGCCAAACCTGAGCCTGATTTTTCAATACAGGCAATGCCTGCGGTTCGAGTTTTACTACTGGATATTCGCTTTCGGTCAACCGCAGATAACCGGTAGCGACAAGCCGCTGCACAAGTGTTTTTATATCCGCTAGTGTCCGTCCAGCCATCAGACCGTAAGTCGGCAACTGATCAAAGCCAAACTGCTGGATTTTTTTATTTTTTGAGCCTTTCAGCACATCGGCAATCGTTGAGATGCCAAAGCGTTCCTTCAGCCGGTAAATGCAAGAAAAAACCTTCTGCGCGTCTACCGTAATGTCTACCTGCTCACCATCTGCCATACAGTTGCCGCAATGCCCGCAACCCGGACCGGCGGTGAATTCGCCGAAATAGTTTAAAATATACTGCCTGAGACAATCCGGCGTATGACAATAATCTACCATTTCCTGCAGTTTTTTCAGTTCATGCTGCTTACGTTCCGGATGCTCAACCGACTTATCTATCAGGAACCGCTGCAGTAACGGGTCCTGCGGTCCGTACAAAAGAATGCATTCGCCAGGTTCACCGTCCCGCCCGCTGCGTCCGGCTTCCTGGTAGTATGATTCCATATTTTTTGGCATATTGTAATGAACAACATACCGCACATTGGATTTATCAATGCCCATCCCAAAAGCATTGGTTGCTACCATCACCCTGATATCGTCATAGAGAAACTGTTCCTGCTGCTGCATGCGCTCCTCATCACCCAGTCCGGCGTGATACCGCCCGGCCGCATAGCCTTTCTTTCGGAGCAGTTCATACAAATTATCGACCTCTTTACGGGTAGCGGCATAGATAATGCCTGATTGCCTCGCATTGGCTTTAATATATTGCAAAATAAACTGTTGTTTGTTTTCGCCGCGTAAAACGGCAAAAGACAGATTGGGGCGGTCAAAGCCGGTGATATGTACCTGCGGCCAGCGTAATGCCAACAGGTTCTCAATATCCCGCTTAACCTCCGGCGTGGCCGTGGCTGTAAACGCGCCAATAACCGGCCTGTTGGGCAAACCGTCAATAAACGAGCTGACATTGCGGTAGCTTGGCCTGAAATCGTGGCCCCATTGCGAAACACAGTGAGCCTCATCAACAGCCAGCATACTGATATCCAGTTCCCCGATTACAGCTTGAAACCAGTCAGCAGTCAGGCGTTCCGGCGCTACGTACACCAGTTTATAACGGCCGGCGCGCAGGTTGTGGAGCCGCCTGCCGGCTTCGGCTCCGGTCAGCGAACTGTTAATAAAGGTCGCCGGTATTCCCTGTTCGGTTAACGCATCCACCTGATCTTTCATGAGTGAGATAAGCGGCGAAACCACCACAGTAACACCAGGCAGCAGCATCGCCGGAACCTGGAAGCACAGCGACTTACCGGCTCCGGTCGGCATAATGGCTAAAGTATCTTTGCCGCCAAGCAGGCTGGTAATAACCTTAGCCTGTCCTGGCCGGAATTCATCATAGCCATAGTATTTTTTTAGCACTTTACGCGCTGTTTCAAGCATGTATTTTTATTCTCCTGTTTTTAAAATTAACTCCAGCTGCCCCATATTTCAGGGCAATACCCTACTGTCGCCTTAGGTCCGTTACGCACAATCGGCGTCTTAAAGAGTAAAGGGTGCTCCAGCAATTCTGCTTCCACATTATGCACCAGAAATTTAAGATTACGTTTAGCGTATTCCTTGCCTGCCTTATCAATCAGATTCTCCAGTCCGCCGACGGCGGCCCTGACTTTATCTAGTTCGCCCTTGCTTAAGCCCCGCACGGCAAGATCAATAAACTGAAACGGTATCTTGCGTTCTTTGAAATACCGCTCGGCCTTACGGGTATCCTGACATTTCTTTGTGCCAAATATCTGTATGTTCATAGCCTGTCAAACTAGCCCCTTTAATCAGTTACTCAACTCTTCCACCAGTTCATTAAGATATGTCCAGCGATTCAGCAGTTCATCAAGCCGGCCGGTAAGTTCCTGCTGCCTTACCGTAAGCTCCTGCAGCAATTCAAAATTACTGCCTGCCGTGTTAATAGCGGCAGCAATCTGAGCCAGTTCCTGTTCCACCCCGGCAATAACGTCCTCAATCTGTTCAAACTCCCGTTGCTCCTTAAAGGACAATTTGCGCGGACGCTCTTTGGGCCTCTCCTGCGCCGGCGGCTTTTTCTCCGCTGTGTTCCTGGTTTTAGCGGCCATCACTGTTTCTGCCGCCTGCACACCGATTCGATGCTGATAATCCGTGTAATTACCGGGATATTGCTTGACGCTCCCCTGTCCCTCGAAAGCAAAGATCTTATCAACAAGCCTGTCCAGGAAATACCGGTCATGGGATACTACAATAACAGCCCCCGGAAAGTCTTCCAGATAATCTTCGAGAATACTCAGGGTCTGAATATCAAGATCATTCGTTGGCTCGTCCAAAAGCAGCACATTGGGCGCGCTCATGAGCACCCGTAATAAAAACAGGCGGCGTTTTTCCCCGCCGGATAATTTCACAATGGGTGTCCACTGAAGATGAGGGGGAAACAGGAAACGTTCCAGCAGTTGAGCCGCACTGATAGTACCGCCATCTGCTGTTGGTAAAAAATGAGCTTCTTCCTTAATATATTCAATGACTCTGAGTTCCTGATTCATCTCGCTGCTTTCCTGTGAGAAGTAGCCGATCTTGACTGTCTGGCCAACTTCTAGCCGCCCCTGATCCGGCGTCAGCCGGCCGGCAATCATATTCAGCAAAGTGGATTTGCCGCTGCCATTGGGCCCAATAATGCCAAGGCGGTCATTTCTAAGAATAATATAACTGAAATCGTTAATTAGGATTTTGCCTTCATAGGCCTTGCGGAGATGCTCCATCTCGATTATTTTACGCCCTAAGCGGGTTGCTCCGGCCGCAATCTCAATTTGTCCCTGACCGAGCTCCGGCGTTTGAGCACTTAACTCTTCAAATCTTTCAATTCTGGCCTTTTGCTTGGTGCTGCGCGCCTGTGCTCCCCGCCTTATCCAGGCCAGTTCGTTGCGCAGGATATTCTGCCGCTTACGCTCGCTGGACTCGGCCTGCTCCTCGCGTTCGGCTTTTAGTTCCAGAAAGCTGCTGTAGTTGCCGGTATATGTATATAACTTACCTTTATCCAGTTCAATAATCCGGTTGGTAACCCGGTCAAGAAAATACCGGTCATGGGTAATCATTAAGAGGGCGCCCTTGCGTCTGGCAAGATACTCTTCCAGCCAGGCTACGGTATCATTATCAATATGATTCGTAGGCTCATCCAGAATTAAGAGGTCTGCAGGATTAATGAGAGCGCTGGCCAGGGCCACCCGTTTGCGCTGCCCGCCAGATAAGGTGCTGACAATGGCGGTAAAGTCGGTAATCCCTAATCTAGTAAGAATTATTTTAGCGTCACTCTCAAGCTGCCAGGCATTCTGCGCATCCATTTGCTGACTCAGGCGAATGATCCTTTGCTGACAGTCTGCGTCTGCCGTTTTTTTCTCTGCATCAGCTAAAGCCTGCTCATAATCTCTTATCACTTTCATCAGCGGAGAATGGCCTTTAAATACCTGCTCCAGCACAGTTGCTTGGTCATCGAATTCAGGGTTTTGCGGCAAATACTCAACGATAACGCTGCCGCCTGCCGTTATTTTACCGGTGTCGGCAGCCTCCACACCCGCAATCACTTTTAAAAATGTGGATTTTCCTGTGCCGTTTACACCAATCAAGCCAATTTTATCGCCTTCGTCAATGCCAAAGGTAACATTGCTGAATAGTACCCGCTCACCATAACTTTTCGCTAAATTCTCTATCGATAATAAATTCATAGTCCATTCCTTTTTGTCAATTTCCTTCATTCTAACACAAATACATAATTTTATGAAGAAATACTCTTTACTTTTTTGGAAATAAGTAGTATATTATATTTTTGCTCACGCATAGCTATGATAGGGAAATTCAATAAAGAACAGCACGGCTTCCTCCCGATTCTTCGGGCGAGAGCGGAAGCTAACATCACACTCTTACATCTTAGTTGGGATATGATCTACCCGGCTTGCGCAAACTGAATTAACGGCATAATATAAAGATAACACAGCTTGCCGGATCTTTGGCGAAAGCTTAAATTTGCTGTTGCCCTTATACTAAAAGAAATTCATTACAGGAAAAGAAAGGGGTTCTTTATGTCGACAAACTTTTCAGCCTTAGGCATCCGCCCTGAGCTGACGCAATTTTTAAAGGAAACGGGTATTACCCGGCCCACACCGGTACAAATTCAGGCAATCCCGGCGCTTATGGCAGGCAAAGACATAATTGCGCAGGCGCAAACAGGTACGGGCAAGACCCTTGCCTTTTTATTGCCCATTTTGGAGAAACTAAAACCAGCCGCTTCCCATGTCCAGGCTCTAATTATCACCCCAACCCGGGAACTTGCCCTGCAGATCACGGCCGAGGCCACTAAACTGGCCAATATCATCGGCATTAACGTATTATCTGTGCATGGCGGCAAAGACCTGGACGACCAAATCCGCAAATTAAAAGGCCAGCCGCAGATTGTTGTCGGCACGCCGGGCCGTTTGCTGGACCATGTCCGCCGCAAAACGCTGGTGCTTAACGGAGTTTCCAAACTGGTGCTGGACGAGGCCGACCAAATGCTGCATATGGGCTTTTTAGAAGAGGTTACAGAACTGATTGAATTGACCTCGGCCAAACGGCAGGTCATGCTGTTCTCAGCCACCATGCCGCCCAAGATTAAGGGACTGGCCGCCCGGTATATGAACAAACCGGCTGATATCCGTATCCAGACGGAAAATATAACGCTGGACGAAATCAAACAAATTATGGTTGAGCTGCCGGAAGAGAGTAAGCTGGACAAGCTCTGCAGCATGATTGACGAATACCAGCCGTACCTGGCCATTGTCTTTTGTCATACAAAAGAGCGGGCAAAAACCGTCAATACCGCGCTTATCCAACGCGGGTACAAAGCAGATGAATTGCATGGCGATTTGTCGCAGGCCAAACGCAGCCAGGTTATGCGGCGGTTTAGTGAAGCCAAGCTGCAAATCCTTGTAGCTACGGACATTGCCGCCAGGGGCCTTGATATTGAAGGCGTAACCCATGTTTTCAGTTACGACATTCCCCATGATCCGGAAAGCTATATCCATCGCATCGGCCGCACCGGCCGGGCCGGTCAAACCGGAACGGCCGTTACTTTTATTATTCCGGGTGAGCATATGTACCTGCGGATGATTGAACAGGGCATCAAATCTTCGATTGAGAAATATAAAGCCAATGGCCAAAAAGTAATTAAGAATGCCAAAAAAGCTGATACGGCTGCTGGAAAAAAAGTAACTGAGCGGCCGGTAACCGATAAAAAGACGGACGATAAGAAAATGATCAGCCATGGCGGCAATAACCTGCGAAGCCGGCGCAAACCTAAAACTGCCGGAACATCTTCAGGCAGCAAAGCACTTAACGGCCGGCGTAAAACAACCAGGGGCAAGGCGTAATCAGCCTTGCCCTTCCGTTTGTCTTACCGGTATATCCGGCTTATCATTTTTATCATCGTAAGAAGCCCGGCAGGAGGGGTAGCGCGAACAGCCCCAGAACTTACCGTGCTTGCCGTTTCTTAGCTGCAGTACGCCTTTGCGGCACCGCGGGCAGTGATGCTCGCCTTTTAGCGGAATATTGGCGCCCTTGGCTTTGTAACACAGGCTGGCGGCAAAACGCGCCTGCTGCCCCAGAAAGGTGTCCAGGTTGGCACTGCCATCCGCCATTTGCTGCAGGATGTCTTCCCACAGAGCGGTAAAATCCGGATAGGTAATCTCTTCAGGCAGCATATCCACTAAGAGGTAGGCCGGTTCAGTCGGTTTAAGATATTTTTTCTTGGTTTCTTCCCGTAAAAAGCCGCGTTCAATCAGTTCTTTAATGATCGTGGCCCTGGTAGCCTCGGTGCCAATACCGGCCACATCTTTAAGCTGTTTTTTCAAGTCAGGATTTTTGACATATTTGTGGATTTCTTTCATAGCCGCCAATAACGTAGCGGCCGTAAACCGGCCTGGCGCTTTTGTCGACTTTTTATCGGCCGACGCCCTGATAAATTCTGCGCTGTCCCCTTTGGTCATAGCCGGCAATGTAGTACTGTCGTCCTCTTTCTTTTCCTCGGCGTCAGCCCCGTACACTTCTTTCCAGCCCAGTTCCTTAATAATGCGGCCATTGGCGGTAAACCGTTCACCGGCGTGTTCCAGCTCCGCCTTGGTCTGGTCATACACGTGCACCGGATAAAACTGGGCAATGTAGGCCTGCGCAATCAGAAAATAGATGTTTCGCTCGGTTTCACTCAAAGCGGCGTAATTGCAGCGTTCCACTGTGGGAATAATGGCATGGTGAGCTGTAATTTTTTTATCATTCCAGGCCCGGCTGCGGGTCAGGCTGTCGGCTTTACCGGACCAGCCGGCTAGTTCACCATGGGCCAGACCGCTTAAATTGCCGAGTATTCTGGCTGCGTCCTCATGCTGGGATTCAGGCAGAAATTCGCAGTCAGACCGCGGATATGTAGTCAATTTTCTTTCATAAAGTTTCTGTGCTGTATCCAGTACCACTTGCGGGTCATAGCCAAATTTTTTACCCGCCATAACCTGCAGGGTTGAGAGCGCCGGCGGCAAGCGCTGCGGTTCCTTTTTCTCGCTTGTCTCACATAAGGTAACTGCCGCCGGCTGAGCGGCGCCTTCCAGCATTTCCAGCAAAGCCTTGGCAATGGCCTTATCTGCCAGGCGGCCTTCCGGATCAAGTCCCGGCTGATCTTCACGGGGTTTCCAGTAAGCAGTGAACACAGTATCTGAATGCTGAAAATCGGCTTTAACAGTAAAATAATCGGCCGGCTTGAAGTTTTCTATCTCCCGTTCCCGTCGTACTACCAGCGCCAGGGTGGGCGTTTTCACCCTGCCGACCGGCAGGGTGGTTCTGTGACCGGCTCGCTGGGCCGCCAGCGTAAAGGCGCGGGATAAATTCATGCCAATTAACCAATCGGCCCGTGATCTGGCTAACGCAGATTGCTTTAGATTAAAAAAATCCTGATTGTCGCGCAGATTGACAATAGCTTTCTTGATACTTTGCTCATCAAGCGCATTCAGGAGTATTCTTCGTACCGGCTTTTGGTTATCCACATAGTCAAGCACCTCGTCAATTAAGAGCTGTCCTTCGCGATCCGGGTCACCGGCATGAACAATTTCGGTTGCCTGATCAATCAGGTTTTTCACAATTTCAAACTGCTTTTTACAGGAGTCGGCCACTAACAGCTTCCATTCCCGCGGAATAATCGGCAGATCTTCCGCCCGCCACCTTTCATACTTGGGGTCATACTCGTCAGGTTCGGCCTGCCGCAGTATATGACCATAACCCCAGGTAATTACGCCGCCGCCGGTATTTATATAGCCGTCTTTACGACTTGCCGGTCCTGGCAGGCATTTGGCAATTTCGGCAGCCATACTTGGTTTTTCTGCAATAAATAACCTCACTTGACCACCGGCCCCCGCCAAGCCAGCATACCGCCGTCAATATTATCTACATTTTCAAAACCTTTGCTTCTTAACAGGCCGGTTGTCCTGCCGCTGCGGTTGCCGCTGCTGCAGATCAGCAGTACTTTTTCACTTTCCGGCAATTCACTCAAATAACTCTCCAGTTCGCCGACAGGAATAAAGGGCGCGTCCGGAATATGACCTTCCTGGTACTCTTCTTTTGTGCGTATATCAATAATCATAGCTTCCTTGTTCTGCCATAAAGTAAGGGCTTCATCAACAGTCATACTAACTCCTCCTTGGTGGTCCGGGCACCGCTCTTAAATCTCGCATACGGCCAATAGCATTATAACAACTACAGTCAGTAGCATTTTATTTATTCCAGTTCAATACCTCTGCCCATATTTTTATATTCTACCATAATTCCTTGTACAACTGCCAGCCATATACTTGAAGAGGAATATTAATACAGATGTGGAATAACCTAAGTACAGTATTAAACGGTACCGGCAGATCCAGTACCGTTTAATACTGGGGAAAATTACTTACGGATAACCGGTCCCGGTTTAGGTCCTGCTTTTTTATCAAAAATCTTGCCGCGGACAATTTGTTTAGGCAGCATTGTTATCTGCAGAACCTTCTCATATTTAGGAATTAGCGGAGTTTCCCGCGGTGAAACAAAGGAAATTACCACACCGCTGTTACCGGCCCGTCCGGTTCGGCCGGCGCGGTGCAAATATATTTGGGGGTCTTCAGGCAAATCTAAATTAAAGACAAAGCCAATTCCCGGTATATCAAGCCCCCTGGCAGCCAGATCAGAAGCAACCAGCAGCCGCAGCCGGCCTTTTCTAAAGCCCTCCAGAGCTGTTTTTCTATCCTCTTTATTAAAACTGCCATGAATTCCGGCGGCGGTCAGGCCATGATAATTAAGCTTGTCAACAGTAAGTTCGACGTCATCGCTTTTATTGATAAATACCAGCGCCTGAGCAATCTTGGCGCTGTGCACCACTTTGCGCAATACTTCAAATTTATCCCGCTGATCGGCGGCAAAGTACAAATGCTCAATATCAGGGGCGGCCTCCGCTGTAGCGCTCACCGTTACCAGTTGCGGCGCATTCATAAGCGCTTGCGCCCTTTCCAAAGCCATAGGTGATATTGTTGCGGAGAAAGCCAGCAGCTGCCGGTCCTTCTGGGTAGTCTTGAGAACGGCTTTGATACTGTCGATATTTTTGTCATCAAGCAATCTGTCAGCTTCGTCAAGAATAATGGTTTTAACCGTCTGGGAGTTTATCTTCTTTTTCTGGATAAGTTCCAGAATCCGTCCGCTTGATCCGGTAATGATATGCGGTTTTGCTTTCAGCTTTTCTATTTGCCGGGCTATGTTAACATCCCCGATAATAGGCGCACCCGTCACCGGCAGGCCCGAACTCTGTGCTAATAATTCAATCTGCCGCTGTATCTGAATGGCCAGTTCATGCGTTGGCGCGAGAATACAGGCCTGGATTTCGCGTTTGTCAATATCAAGCTTCTGGAAAAGCGGCAGTAAATAAGCCAGTGTCTTACCCGTCCCGGTAGGTGATTGACCGATAATATCCTTACCTGCCAGTACTGCCGGTATTACCTCGGTCTGGATAGCAGTCGGCGATGCAATCTCAGCTTTGGCCAGTCCGTCTATTAGGGGTTTGATTAGTCCAGTTTGCGTAAAATTATTAGTCATATCGATTACATTTAGCCTCCAGCGTTTACATTAATTCGCTTTTTAGTTCATGCTCAATCCGGGAAACAATACCGTTGTTCCCTGCTATAATTGAGATTTTCCGGTCACTGCGGTAGGGAATTACTCTGCCGCCGGCTTCCTCCACCAATAGAATCCCGGCAGCCACATCCCACGGTGACAGGTTAAGCTCCCAGTAACCGTCAAACCGGCCGCAGGCAACACCGGCCAGGTCGTAAGCGGCTGAACCAAACCGTCTAATGGCCCGTGTTTTCAGCAATAATTTATTGAAAGAGTCAACATTATTGACCTGATGGCTGGCGACGTCATAAGGGAAACCCGTTGCCAATACACTGTCAATAAGCTGATTTTTGGCAGAGACCTGAATTGGCTTATCATTCAGATAGGCCCCCTGCCCTTTTATCGCATAATAGAATTCATTCAGTACCGGCGCATAGACAACGCCGAGGACAGTCTCGCCGCGATAACTCAGAGCAATCGATATGGAAAAGACGGGCAGCCCCTGTGCATAATTGGTTGTACCATCGAGCGGATCTATCGTCCACAGGTAATCGGAATCAGACGCCGCCTGTCCGGACTCTTCCGCCAATATACCGTGCTCGGGATAATATTGCTTTATAAATGCAATAATCTTTTGCTCGGATTGCTTATCCACTTCGGTGACAAGATCAATTGCTGTTGATTTAACGTCAATCGCCAAGTTGACTCGCCCCAAATTTTCTTTCTGCAGTTCACCGACGTGAAGGACAAGCTCTTTGAGTTGGTTAACAGCAGCTGACAAATCTATCAATTGTTCCATTGTAAATCACCCCGTTACATTATGCCCTGTTTTATTTTTTATCATGGCTTTATTCCACAGCAATGGCTTGATTACCTCTAAAACTGGTAACAACAGCTAAAAATAAACTTAGGAGATGATCCAATGAGTGAATCTGTTTTAGATTATTATGCAGCCCTGGGTTTTGAGGAAACTGAAATTGACGACAATCTGATTGTACTGGGTATTGAACTTTCGCCGGAGGGCATATATGCCTTGCTCACTGATGACGAAGGCATTATGCCGGTAAATTTGCACAAGCCTGTCATGTTTGCCTGCTATACGCCTGACGGTTCTTACCAGTGGAGCGCCAGTTTTAAAAATTCGGCTCAATTTAAAGAATTATGGACCTCGGTCCAAGCAACCGAAGACAGACTTGCCGCCATAACCAGGCATCGCGAAGCCAACCAGACATTTTAAATCTATTGGCGGGTACCTAATACGGGTTTGAACCGGATAAGGATAGATTTTTCCCTGAGCAGGTGCATGAAAAAGGCGAGATTGCTTCACTACCGCTCGCAATGACCAGCGAAGATAGCCCTAATCTGAGGCATATCCCCTTTGGCATTGCGAGCGTAGCGTGGCAATCTCGCCTTTGTGATTCCTTTTTTAGTTGGTCAGGCTGCGGATTGGCGCCGGAATCCGCCCGCCCCTGGCAATAAAGTCATCTGAGCGGAATTTGCTGACGGCAATGATCGGGCTATAGCCCAATAACCCGCCAAATTCAACGCTGTCGCCAACGGCTTTACCCGGTACCGGGATAATGCGGACAGCCGTTGTTTTGTTGTTAATCATGCCGATAGCCGCTTCATCGGCAATAATGGCCGAGATGGTAGCCGCCGAAGTATCTCCCGGTACGGCAATCATATCAAGACCAACCGAACATACGCAAGTCATGGCTTCCAGCTTTTCCAGCGTCAGGCTGCCGCGTTCAACGGCAGCAATCATGCCGGCATCCTCGCTGACGGGAATAAATGCGCCGCTAAGACCGCCAACATGGGAAGAAGCCATTAGGCCGCCTTTCTTAACGGCATCATTCAGGAGAGCCAGCGCAGCCGTTGTGCCGGGAGCGCCGCAGCTTTCCAGCCCCATCTCCTCAAGAATGTGGGCTACACTGTCACCCACGGCCGGTGTCGGCGCCAAGGATAAATCAATAATGCCAAAGGGGTATCCCAGCCTGCGCGAAGCTTCCTGGGCAACAAGCTGCCCCACGCGGGTAATTTTAAAGGCTGTACGTTTTACAGTCTCAGCCACAGTACTGAAATCCCGTCCCCGGACGTCTTCCAGAGCCCGTTTGACAACACCGGGACCACTAACCCCCACGTGAATGGTGGTTTCAGGTTCGCCCACACCGTGGAAAGCACCAGCCATAAAGGGGTTGTCTTCGGGAACATTGGCAAAAACCACCAGCTTGGCACAGCCTAATGCATCCCGGTCTTTGGTACGTTCAGCAGTAAGTTTGATTATCTCGCCCATTTCCCGGACGCAATCCATATTAATACCGGCTTTGGTCGAACCCAGGTTGACTGAGGAACACACCCGTTCGGTGATGGCCAAAGCTTCCGGAATAGAACGAATCAGAACACGGTCTCCGTTGGTGTAGCCTTTCTCCACCAAGGCCGAGAAACCGCCGATAAAGTTTACGCCAACCTCTTTGGCCGCCGCGTCCAGCGCCTGCGCTACTTCGACATAGCTGTTGGCACGGCAGCTCTCAGCAGCAATCGCAATGGGAGTCACCGAAATGCGTTTATTGATGATGGGAATACCGTACTCGGCCTCAATATCCTCCCCGGTCTTAACCAATTTCTCAGCTGTACGGGTTACTTTATCATAAATATTTTTGCAAAGAACTTTAATGTCCGGATTACCGCAGTCGCGTAAGCTGATTCCCATCGTAATTGTCCGGATATCCAGTTTGTTTTCTTCAATCATGCGGTTTGTTTCATTGACATCCTGCATTGTGAACATATGTATTACCTCCATGCTTAAGACTGACTGGAATAATCAGTCTGGTGTTAGACGCGATGCATGCTGCGAAAGATATCCTCATGCTGTACTTTAATATCAAGCCCCATGGCAGCGCCCTTCTCACCTAATAGCTGGCCTAAATCTTTCAGGCTGATAATGGACTGGCTCATATCCACAAGCATAACCATGTTAAAAAAGCCTTCGAGTATGTTCTGGTTGATGTTAAGAATATTAACATTGTTTTCAGCCAAAATATTGCTAACCATAGCAATAATTCCCACTCTGTCGTGTCCGACAATTGTTATAACAGTTTTCACTTTGTCACACCCCAATTGAATTTTGTATTATGTCCATCATGGTATGATAATATTATACTCATTTTCTCAAAAAAGCCAAGTGTATCTGAAGAAAAAACACCCGTCGCACACGACAGGTGTTTATTTGCAAAATTCTCATTTATCCTGTTAAGATTGTGAACGCTTGTGCAACAGGTATTCATAGGCTACTAACGCCGCTTTCGCGCCGTCGCCGGCGGCAATGACAATTTGTTTATCAGGGCCGTTAGTTACATCACCAGCGGCAAATAACCCCGGCAACCCAGTCCGCGTGCGGCAGTCGGTAACAACCTCGCGATATTCGTTGAAATCGAGCAGCCCTTTGCAATATTCCGAATTAGGCTCTAAGCCGATTTCTACAAAGATCCCCTGTACCTCAAGTTCGCTGAGCTCACCGGTTGCATTGTTAGCTGCCACCAATTTTTCTACCGCCTGCGATCCTTTGATTTCCTTAGTCGTATAACCCATAAGTTCGATGACAGGGCGCTCAAGTTCGTTAAGTTTTTCAATAACAATCGGATCAGCCTTATAACCATGGAGTGATATCAGGTAGACCTTGGCGGCAAATGCACTTACTTCAATTGCAGCCTGCAGGGCGGAATTTCCGCCCCCGATAACGGCTACCGCTTTTCCTGCAAACAAAGGGCCATCACAGGTCGCGCAATAGCTAACCCCTCGCCCGGTAAATTCGACTTCACCCGGAACCTTCAGCCGGCGCGGGCGTTTACCTGAGGCAATAATAACGACTTTGGCTTGGTACTGTCCGTCAGCGCAGATAACAGTAAAGGTTCCATCAGCCTTGGCTTCTAAACCTGTGACTTCTTCATACTTAATTTCTATAGGAAACTTTCTTACCTGTTCATCAAATTTTTCCATGAGCTCGGGGCCGGTCACAAATTGATAACCCATATAATTCTCAATATCCATAGTCCACATCGGCTGCCCGCCAAATTCTTTGGTAATGATCAGGGCATTCATTCTTTTGCGGGCGGCATACACGGCAGCCGTCATGCCGGCCGGGCCGCCGCCGATAATAATCACCTCGTACAATTCTATCACCCTCATAGCCTTATTTGTTTTATTGAGGATGATTAGAGTTGCTGGGTGACTTACGCTCCAATCATCCCTTACTGCTCCTATAAAGACTATATGTAAGAGCGTCGTCGTTTGCTACCATTCTGCCGGCGGTAACATCGGCAATAAAGAGAGTATGCGTGCCTATATCAACCGTTTTTTCCGGTATTACGGTTGC
This sequence comes from Sporomusa aerivorans, assembly GCF_041428895.1. Classification (NCBI taxonomy): domain Bacteria; kingdom Bacillati; phylum Bacillota; class Negativicutes; order Selenomonadales; family Sporomusaceae; genus Sporomusa; species Sporomusa aerivorans. The sequence goes on along the minus strand of NZ_CP156926.1, from coordinate 3,106,054 downwards.
TTCAATATAGGCCAGGCAATTTTTAAGTATAGGGCAGCCGTTTTTTGCCGGCACATACGCCACCCCGGCAAATTTATCGGCCGTACGGCCTGATTTATAACCGAATTGCCGCACAGTTTCTATTTGATTGGCAGCAAGCATGGATACGGCAAATACACCGCTGGCCATAACATATTCGTGGGTGAGATTGTTTTTGTTCAGGCATATTGAGATCCGTAACGGGTTGCTGGTTAATTGAAATACGGTATTACAGCATTGCCCGTTAATATTATTATCTTTAAATGAAGTCACGATATACAGGCCGTAGCTGATTTTATCAAGAGCCGAATTGGCGGTATCCAGTCCGGCTTCGCTTACGGCTTCCCTGGTTAAGGCCACAGCGTCATCCAGCAGCAATACAAATAATTCCGGGCCTACACCGCATAAAGGACACTGATCAGGCGGTGTATCGCCTTCATGAACATAATCGCATACCGTACACTTCCAGCGCTTGCTGGCTTGTTTCGGCTGCTTATCCTCTGTTAATAATATAAAATCTTCGGGTCCCACCCCGCAAACAGGACATTCTGCCGGGGGCTGCTCCCCCTCATGTATGTAGCCGCAAACATTGCAACGCCATTTTTTCATTACTTTCTCCTCACTTTCATAATAGCAATAAATTTTCCTTTAGTTGTTATTTTCATTCTACCTTGCACATTTGTCAATAATTTGCTAGTATCTTTTTATGGAATGAAAGTGAGGGGATTGCGAATGATCACTCCGGAAATGATTGCCAGAATAAACGATTTGGCGAAAAAAAGCCGCGAGACAGGTCTCACCGACGATGAACGGTCTGAACAAGCCGAGCTTCGCCGTCAGTATATCGAACATATAAGAACCCAGGTAAAATCTCAGTTGGATTGTATTAAGATTGTTGATCATGATGAAAACTGTGGTTGCGGCTGCAAAGGCCACCACTAAAAATACCGGAGCCAATGGCTCCGGTATTTCTATCCTGTAACTAACCCGCACTAAGACTCCTGCTTCTATAAGCGGGAGATAAGTGCGGCTAAGTTCCTGGATAAGGGCGACTAAACTTCAGGTGGGGTTACTGAAGCTAAGTCTACTTTATTAAATCAGCCTTTCACTGCAAATGTCTCACAATCGGTATCACTCGTTTTGGCGGCGTTAGATCCGGTAACATGAATGTTTTCGGCCTGACAGTAGTTTCCTGTATTCCAGTATTTACAGTTATTTACAAAGCATTCTACAGCCGGAGTAATTTGTGTGCCTTCCATAAAGGCTGCCGACATAGTTCCACCGACATTGGCATTATGGAATGCTCCTATCATATCCCCCATCGTTTTGCGGTGGTGAAAAGATTTGCACAGGGTATCCTGAGATTTGGCGGAAGTTCCGCGCATTTCATCATTGTAAACACTGATTTTAGCCGCCATACACTGATCGCCGGGCATATAATGGGTGCATTGATCAACAGTACACTTAACTTGCGGATTTGACATAGTATTCACTCCTTTACTTTTTTTTAGTATCTGTTTTTTTTTTGCTTTTATGCCGCTTAAATGGTCATCATTGCCTGCAAAACCTGGGTATCATAACCGCATACCGGGCAGTACAAAAGGTGAATACAGTACCTATCCGTCTGAAAAGGCAAAAAATCATTTTCCGCATAAGGACTATAGGGGCCCAGATAATTATTCACGGCTCCGCCGTCAAGCATGATCTCACCACATGACGGACATGCTTCTTCAACTTTTTCCATAGCGTTGCACAACGGGCAAACGTTTTCCACCGATTTTCACCCCACAGCGGTAAACTATATTTACCTGTAGTTTGTTAAATCAACGCCTGTTTCATACAAAAAAAAGACAGGCGCAACCGGCACATAGTGCCTTACGCCTGCCTTTAAAATTATTTCTTATGCATTATCATATACACCGGAATACCTGCCAGCGTAATCCCCAAGGCGTAAAGCGCGTCACCAGGACTGTTTACCAGCATGCTAAAAGCAATAAAAACCGATCCCAGAATAGCAATCACCGGTACGACCGGATAACCCGGGACACTGTAGGGCCGCTTGGCGGCCGGATTACGCTTTCGCAAAATAAATACGGCAACAAACGCCAGCACATAAAAAACCCAGATAATAAACATAGCCATATCGGTTAGACGGTCAGGGTCGCCCAAGGTCATCATAATGGTGGTTAATATTATGCCGAGAATCAAGGTATTGGCGGGCGCACCGGATTTACTGTGAGCACTGCCCAATAATTTGGATCCGGGTAACAGACCGTTTTGCGCCATAGCGTAGGGCACCCTCGCGCCTGTTAAAATATAGCCGTTCAGTGCACCGAAAACAGAAATTAATATCCCCACACTGATGAGTCTGCCCCCCATCTCACCGAATAATAAGCCGGCAGCTGTTCCGGCCGCCAGATTGCCCAGCAGGGCAATCTCGGAAGCAGGCAACAGATGGAGCAGCGCCATATTAACAGCCAGATAGGCCACAATAACTACCGTCAGCCCAATAATAATAGAGCGCGGCAGTTCTCTGTCCGGATTTTTCATTTCACCGGCAACAAAGCTGACGTTTATCCAGCCATCGTAAGCCCACAGTGTAGCAAGTACAGCCGCCCCCATGCCGGCAGCTCCCGCTATTCCACTCGACATGCCGATTATCTGACCATTTCCTTTCCATAAGCCGAATACGGCAATTAGTACAATGGGAATAAGTTTTGCCAAAGTAGAAACAGATTGAATAAAGCCGCCGTATCTGGTGCCCATGGCATTCACACCGCCTAAAAAAGCAACCGTAATGACGGCAACCGGCAATTTCCAGCTTTCGGGCAAATTAAAAAATGGCAGCAGTAAGGTTGCAAAATATAATCCCAGCGCACCGGTTGTCGCCGGTCCATAAATTAATGTCTGTACCCAGCCAAACAAGTACCCCCACATTTTGCCGTAGACTTCATCGAGGTAGGCATACAGGCCGCCTGTCTTGGGAATCTGTGCACCCAGTTCAGCTATCGTTAGGCCGGCAGCGATAGTAATAATCCCGCCCAGAGTCCAGGCAGCCAAAGCCATGGTTGAGTCGCCGGCAGCAAGAATAACTTTGCCTGGTTTCATAAAAATTCCTGAACCGATCACCATACCAATAACCAGCGCCGTAGCGGCAAACATCGAAAGATCTTGTCGCAATGCATTATTTGTTTTGTTATTCATTTTGTCTCCCTAATATGTTTATAAGAATACCAAGTACTACAATAGCAAACAAATACATAAACTACAACAGGAATTTCTACAAAAAACGTCAAATTAGGAATTAGGAATTAGAAACTATTATATATGAACAGGGTGATAGATAATGCCAAAAAATATGCCTCCCGATCTTAACATCAGACCGAGAATTCTGTATCAAGTAGCCAAAGCCGCCTGGGAAGGCCAGCTTTTCGAACGCCGCGAAGAAATTTGCCGTTTAGTGCAGTCAGAGTTCGAAGATAAAGCTACCCGCAGACTGGTAGCCAACCAGATCCGGATTGCCATGGGCCTGGAACCTAATAATTCGGAGGAGGTAATCAACGAATATGATGAAGAAGCGCTCATGGGCATGGGCAGTGAGCCTATCGTGCTTGCCAACCCGGAAGCCTGCGAGAACTGTAAAGGTGCACAATGTGAAATTGCCTGTCCATTGGGCGCTATTACCCGTGACGAACTTGGCCGGCCTTCCATTGACAGAGAAAAATGCGCTAACGACGGTTATTGCATAAAAGCCTGTGAATTTGGCGCATTGGCGGATAAGTCGCAGTTTGTGCCGTTAATAAAATTGCTCAAGCAAAATACACATAAAGTATATGCTTCGGTTGCGCCGGCTTTTGCCGGGCAGTTTGGCCCGGAAGTAACAGCCGGCAAACTACGGAGCGCACTCCTTAAACTGGGCTTTAGCGAAATGGTGGAAACGGCCTTATACGCTGACCTGATTACTATTAAAGAAGCCTTCGAATATGACGAGCATGTAAAAGACAAGCATGACTTTCTCATTACAAGCTGCTGCTGCCCTATTTGGATTAAGCTGATTGAAAATAAGTTTCCAGACCTAATGAGCCATATTTCTCCCTCTGTTTCGCCGATGGTTGCCTCAGGCCGGGTAATAAAGGAACTGGAACCTGATGCGAAAGTAGTATTCATAGGGCCCTGTGTGGCAAAAAAATCCGAGGCTCAGTTGCCGGATCTTAAGGGCGCAATTGATTTTGTTCTCACATTTCAGGAACTTGAGACTATTTTTGCGGCCGCCGATATTAACCCGGCCGAAGAAGCGGATGAAGAAAATCCGGTTGCTTCCTGGGGGGGCCGCCTTTATGGCCGTACCGGCGGGGTAAGTGCGGCCGTCGGTACAACTTTGGAAAAGCTTATTCCCCGCCGCGCGGAAAAATTTAATCCCGTCAAAGTTGACGGCATACCGGACTGTACAAAATTGCTGGAAAATATCAGGGCAGGCAGACTCGAAGCTAATTTTATTGAAGGAATGGCCTGCAAGGGTGGCTGTGTAGGCGGTCCCGGCCGCTTAATCCCCCCTGAACAGGGAACAGAATATGTAAATACTTATGGTAACGCGGCCAAAGCCCATACCCCTGTTGAAAACCCCCAGATCTATTCAATCCTGGCCAAGCTTGGACAAGACCAGGAGAATGTGCCCGCCATGACAGGCAGCAGCAAAATGGCTGCCATCCTGGCCCGCAAACTTAATCCTAATCCCCCGCAGTAATTATTATAGGAAATCCAATAAGATTTTCTCATAACGGGCAATGAGTAACAATCCGCCTCTGGCGCTTAACCTACGCTGTTACTCATTGCCCGTTTGCATTTTGGATACTGCGCCTGTGTCATGTATACAGTATTATTTTTTAAATAATACTGGTAAAAATACAAACAAACGACTAAAATTTAATTATTCAGGCATTTACTTCCAGTATATTATCAAAATAAGGGGGACTTTCATGTCTAAAGTATTCCCAGTAAAGATTACGGAAACAGTTCTGCGCGACGGGCACCAGTCCTTGGCTGCTACGCGGATGCGTACCTCGGATATGCTGCCTGTCTTAGAGCAGCTTGATGAAATCGGTTATTTTTCCATTGAGGCCTGGGGCGGCGCTACTTTTGACAGCTGTCTCCGTTTCCTGAATGAAGACCCCTGGGAGCGTCTCCGCACTCTTAAGAAGCACTTGAAAAAAACCCCCATTCAAATGCTGTTACGTGGTCAGAATGTGCTCGGCTATAATCATTACGCCGATGATGTTGTCAGTGAATTTGTCAAACGGGCTGTCGATAACGGCGTTGGTGTAATCCGTATTTTTGATGCGCTGAACGATGTCCGCAACATGGAGGCTTCCATGCGGGCGGCCAAAGAATCAGGCGCACATGTTCAAGGCGCTTTTGTGTATACCATCAGCCCTTATCATAATAATGAATCTTTTCTCAAGGTGGCCAAAGACCTAGTCAGCCTAGGCACTGATTCCATCTGCATCAAAGATATGGCCGGATTGCTGGCTCCTTATACGGCTTATGACCTGGTAAAGGCGCTTAAGGCGGAAATTAACGTCCCCATCCACCTCCACACCCATTACACCAGCGGTATGGCTTCCATGACTTACTTAAAGGCAATTGAAGCCGGTGTTGACATCATCGACTGTGCTCTGTCGCCGTTTGCCATGGCCTCTTCCCAGCCGGCAACGGAAGCTATGATTGCTGCTTTGGAAGGCAGCGAGCGGGATACCGGTCTAAGCAAGGAAGAGCTGTTCCCGCTAGCCGATCAATTTAGAGGCATCAAAAAGCAGTTATCCGAGACCTTTAATCTTAATACCAATATCGAAATTGACACGAAAGTACTTTCCTTCCAAATTCCCGGCGGCATGCTTTCCAATCTTTTAAACCAAATGAAGGAACAGGGCATGGCCGATAAATTCCCTGAACTTGTTGAGGAGATGCCCAGAGTGCGTGCTGAATTGGGTTACCCGCCGCTTGTCACACCGACCAGTCAGATCGTAGGGTCAATGTCAGCCTTTAATGTCATGCTGGGCAGATATAAGGTAGTACCACGCGAAGTAAAGGATCTGGCCCGTGGTAAGTATGGTCGTACCCCGGCGCCGATTAATCCTGAGTTTTTGAAGACGTTGATCGGTGATGATGAAATAATTACCCACCGGCCGGCAGATGATATTAAGCCGCAGATGGCTTCGCTGCGCCAGGAACTGGCTGACAAAGGCTATCCGAATGCCTCTACCGAAGACGTACTGTCCTATGCCGTATTCCCTGAAGTAGCCCTTAAGTTTTTTGAGAACAATCGGTAAGTTGCCAAGCGAAGGACCCTGCGGCTAAATGCCGCAGGGTCCTTCGCTTTAATTCTTTTCAAAACAGGATTTGCCGATAAATTCGCGCAGAATCGAGTTATGCGGGATTTCATTGTCTTCCACTGGCGAGAAATATTCCAAAAAGTTTAACAACCGCCGTGCTTCCGAATACTCCGGGTACTCTCCGGTAACCTTTTTCAATAGCGGTTCCGCATATTTTTTGAGAACGGCCAGTTCATAGATAAGCGCTGAGTTAAACATTAAATCCGCCTCTTCCTGAAATGGGAAAATGTTGCGTTCTTCCCCCCTCCGCACTGATGGCCACATTTTAAGTGTCATTAACGCGTCATGGGAGCGGAACTCACTGTCGCGGACAATCCTGCGGATAAGCCGGGCATCTGTTGTTGGGATACGGTTATGATTATCTATGGATAACTGGGTTAACGCACTAATATATATTTTGATTTTGCAGTGCCTGGGAACAGAACTTGTTAACCGCTCATTAAGACCGTGAATACCCTCAATAATTAGCGGCTGACCTTTATTTACCTTGATACGATGCCCCCGGTACTCCCGCTCCCCGGTTTTAAAATTAAAGGTAGGCAACTCAACTTCCTCACCAGCCAGAATTCTCGCCAAATGAGAGTTAAATAATTCCAGATCAATCGCTTCAATCGCTTCAAAATCATAGTCACCCTGTTCATCAAGTGGTGTCTTATCTCTATTGACAAAGTAATCATCAAGCGAAACCGGCACGGGCCAAACGCCGTTTACCCGTAGTTGAATATTAAGACGCTGGGCAAACGTGGTCTTACCTGAAGAAGAAGGACCGGCGACCAGTATCACGCGCACTTCATTGCGGTGGGAAGCAATAAAATCAGCAATCTGGGCTATCTTTTTCTCATGCAGAGCCTCGGCCACTCTGATAATATCTTTAATCTCATCATTGGCCGCACATTCGTTCAGAGTGGCAACATAGCCGCAGCGTAAAATATTGCCCCATTGGGCGGCTTCCTGAAATACTTTAAAGAGTTTAGGATTCTCCACAAATTGCGGCACCTTATCCGGATTTTCCTTTTCAGGCAGGCGCAATATGATTCCTGGCGGATAATATCTTAGATCAAAAACTTTTAAATAACCGGTAGACGGTGTCATGGTTCCGTAAAAATAATCGTACACCTGACCACAATAATAAATGCTCACCTTTTCCCGGTCAAGCTGCTTTAGGAGGCTTACTTTCTCCTGTTGTCCCGCTGCTTCAAACATTTCAATAGCTTCTGTTCTGGCAAGCGTTTTGCGAATAATAGGCCGGTCCTCCAGGACAATCTGCCGCATATGGGTTGCCAGTCTCTCAACATCCTCCGGCGTGATATCCCGTCCGTGATGCAGCTCACAATATAAACCTTTACTGAGTGAGTGTTCCACAGTAACTTCACAACCTGGAAAAATTTCCTGCGCAGCCACAATCATGAGCAGAGTCACACTGCGCTGATACACTTTCATCCCGGCATCGCTGCGAAGATCGAGAAAATCTACCTCGCTAGCCTGATCCAATTCATTTTGCAAATCCCTGATTTCATTATTTACCTTGGCAGCCACCACCGGTGTAGTATACCTATGAGCGGCATCGCGGCTAATTTCCAACAGAGTAACACCTTTATCGTATTCGGTTATACGGCCATTGGAGAATGTTATCGATATTTTGTCTGACACCTGTCTGGCCCCCTTATCCTGTGCGACTCTCTTTAAACTATATATAAATAGTTCAACAATATTCCCACATTTTCCTGCCAGAATTCTCAATTAACATAAAGTAAACTTACTTCAGGCGGGGTTTTAACCCCATCTGAAAAATCGGGAGTTTTAGAGCAGGTTAGTCGTCGGATAAATTAAGAACTTGGCATTAAGAAAAACCGCTAACGTGGTCCTTTGGCTTTGCACACGTCATCGAACCGGGCGTAAACCGTACTGAGGCGCAGGCGGCCGTTATGCATAAGCGGAGGTTAAGCGCCAGCGGCGGAGCGGTGTATAATGGTCGCCTGCGCCGGGCTTTGCGCCTGGCGCCCTTTGTTTTATATGGCCTCAGCGATTCGCAAAACTTAAATTTGCTTCTGCATAAAAGCGGTAAATTCCTGACGTATGCTTAAGCTGTCCCGAATACCTTCCCGGTAAACTATTTCAGCCGTAAGTCCGGATTCAATGGTAGTGGCGGCCTCATACTCCATAACCAGACGCAGCAATTCCGGCTGCTGTGCTTCCAGTTCGCGGGCAATTGCCATAAGCTGTGTTAGTACTGAATCGGCCTCTTTCACTACTTTCCTGTATTTTGCATCAGTAACACCGGCTATGTTAAGGATATTGTCCACTCTGTCAAAGACGTACTGCTCAAACGCCTGGTTTAAAATACTGTTAAACACAACAATGCCCCCCTATACTTAGGCTGAGGCAGACACGTTGGCGCTGCCGCCAGCTTTTTTTTACAGGGGGAAATTAAAAAGCGCATGCGAGGTTTTTAACCCTACACATGCGCTTTGCTTCGTCGTTTGCTAAATCCCAAACCTAATAAACCGGTAAGAACCGGCTGTCAACAGAAAAGCAGTCAGTACACTAGGTACGCAAACAGTTGCCTTTCCGTTGATTGTATCAGGAACAGGCTAAGTCTCTTACTGCATGAAGTCGCACAGCCTGCTCTCATGCCAACATCCCACTACACCCGCGCCTCGCTTGTGTTCAAACAGGCGGCATTGTATAATAGAAATGTCGTCGTGGACAGCTTGGCTGTTACGTGTAGGTGCGTTGACACCTTGCGCGTGCCGCGGGAGTGCGCTAACACTTCCGGGTCACGGCGACTTTTTAATTTCCACCTATTTCTAATTATAGCTTTTTCTGAGTGAATTGCAAGTAAAGTGAGACAGGCAGACCGGATTTTTTACTTGGCAGGGGCACGGTTATTTCTTTTTTATGATGAAAACAACAAGTGTTGCAAATGAGATCATAAGACAGTACTGAGGCACAGGCGGCCGTTATGCACTAGCGGAGGTTAAGCGCCAGCGGCGGAGCGGTGTATAATGGTCGCCTGCGCCGGGCTTTGACCTTGGCACCCCTTGTTTTATAAGGGCTTGCTGCCTCCCACTACTTTTAATTTCTGATATAGAAAAAAAGACGTAACCTGATGTTAAGTCTGCATTTAACATTAGGTATACGCCTATTCAGGCCTATGAATACATAGTATATCAATTTATCCCCAAGCCCCTGGCACAAATTTAATCAACCAACAATCTGACACTGAAGTAACTCTCCGGCAGCCGGCGCAGGGTTTGCTATTCGTCTGCCTTTCTCTAAGAATAAAAATTGATCCCCTAAGGCTTTTGCCTCAGCAAAATCATGAGTCACAAGGACGAAAGGAATTTTCCAGATTTCCTGAATACTTTTAAGTTCTGCTTGCAATTCCAGGCGTGTATTGCTGTCAAGGGCTGATAAGGGCTCATCCAGAAGCAAAATCTCGGGCTCGGCCATTAACGCCCGGGCCAAAGCCACTCGCTGCTTCTCACCGCCGGATAATTTATCAATGAAGCGTGCTGTCAGGTGCTCAATACGCAGCAATCCTAATAGTTTTTCATAGAGTTCGTTGGTTTTATGATCAATATTCTTGACACCATACCAAATATTTCTTTTTACATTCATATGAGGAAATAAGGCAAATTCCTGAAACATATACCCCACACGCCGCTTCTGCGGCGGCATGAATATTTTGGCTTCGGCGGAAAACAGAACACATTCATTGTGGATAATACTTCCTTCATCCGGCTTAAGCAGCCCGGCGATTGCCCTGAGAATGGTAGTTTTCCCGGCGCCAGATGATCCAAACAGCACCAGAGTGTTATTATCCACCGTAAACTGAATGTCCAGCGTAAAATCAGACAGTTTTTTCTTCATCGTAACCTGCAGCATCTAGAACAACCCCTTTACCGGCATTGCGCCCTGTCGTCTCCCGGCCCAGACATTCAAGCCAAAAATGAGGAAAAACGTTATACCGCTAATCATCAGGACGTACGCACCAGCCAAAGTCAAATCGTTGGATTCAGCCGCAAAATATATTGCCAGCGGAATGGTTTGGGTTTTCCCCGGAATATTGCCGGCTACCATAATAGTTGCGCCAAACTCGCCCAGAGCCCGGGCAAAGGATAACACCAAACCGGCCACTAATCCCGGCCATGCCAAAGGAACAGTTATTGTCAAAAAAACCCGCCACTCACTGGACCCCAGAGTCCGGGCCGCATCTTCCAGGTTATTGTCCACACCTTGAAATGCAGCTTTGGCGCTCTGGTACATGAGCGGAAATGCGACCACTGTGGCGGCAAGTATTGCCGCATAAGGGGTAAATATAATCTGAGTATGCAGCGTTTCGGACAGCAGACGACCTATCGGTCCTTGCTTTCCAATCAGAACCAATAGTATAAACCCGGTGACAACAGGAGGTAAAACCAAAGGCAAGGCAAAAAATGCTTCCAGAGCACTTTTACCGGAAAATTCTATGCTCCTCATGCCATACGCGGCCGCTACACCAAAAATAAATACGAATATAAGCGAGACAAGTGCAACCTTGACCGACAATAGGACTGGCTGCCATTCTATCATAGTACCACCTGCCTTATTGACTTCGGCCGACAAAAGTAAAGCCGTATTTTGTAAACACCGCTGCACTTTGCGGAGTACATAAGTAATTCAAAAAGTCCTCTGTCTCTTTGGGATGCTTGGAATTAGCCATCATCACTGCAGGAAACGCAACTGGCGTATGCGCCCCATCCGGCGCGGCAGCAACAATTTTGACCTTGTCACTTAGAACCGCTACTGTCGAAAATGCAATGCCTGCGTCAACATTCCCGGATTCAACATAAGCAATAACTGTGCGAACATCCTTAGCCTGTACAGCTTTATCCTTAACAGCTTCCCAAATGCCAAGATTTTTAAGGAATTCCATAGTATATTGTCCTGCCGGCACAGTCCCCGGTTCTCCCATACCGAATTTTGCAGCCATGCGTAAATCCTGGAAACCATTTATGATCGACTGTGAGTTTGCAGGAACAACCAATACTAACTTATCAGTAACCAATATTTTTCGTGAGGCGGAAACGACAAGATTCTTACTTTGCAGTTCATTGATTTGTTTCATCGAAGCAGATATAAACAGGTCGGCAGGAACCCCCTGCTCTAACTGCTGCTGGAGAACTCCGGAAGGGCCAAGATTGAATACCAGTTTTACATTATTGTTAGCTGCTTCATATTCCTTTTGGATCTCTGCCAAGGCATCCTTCAGACCAAGCGCAGCAGAAACATTAATTTCAACCGCCGCTGGCTTCGCAGGATTTTGCATCACAGGTTTCGTTGCCCATATGGTTCCGGCAACAGCCAGAGCAGCCAGCAATACAAGCAGCCAATTGGCTACATTCTTCCCCTTCACGGATAATCCCCCCTTCGTACTAACCCAGCAGTCTGGCTGTTACTTACCCATGACAAAGCCATTCTTTTCAAATACAGCTTTACTTTCTGCACTAAACAAATATTCAATAAAGGCCTCGGCTTCTTTTTGCTGCTTGCTGCCGGCAGTGATAGCAACAGGATAAACTATAGGCTGGTGACTGCTTTCCGGGGCAATAGCGGCAATTTTTACTTTGTCACTGGAAGCAGCATCTGTTTTGTAGACAACCCCGGCTTCCACATTGCCTGTTTCCGTATACGCCAATACAGTACGGACATCTTTGGCAAATACGATTCTTTCTTTTACGTTATCCCAAAGCCCTAATTTCTGTAGTACTTGTTGGGCATATTGACCGGCCGGCACTGTGGCCGTCTCTCCGAGCGCGATTTTCTTCACTGCCGCCTGAGTCAAATCTTCATATTTTGTTATGTTTATACTAGAATCTTTAGGCACAACAACTACCAGCTTATTTTCAACCAGATTTTTACGCGTAGGCTTATTAATTAAATTCTTGGCTTCAAGGTCATTCATTTGTTTAGGAGCTGCCGAAATGAAAATATCAGCAGGTGCCCCCTGTTCAATTTGCTGTTGGAGAGCACCGGAGGCCCCCAGGTTATAAACAATTTTTACATTTGGCTTTTTGGCCTGATAATTCTTCTGAATTTCCGCAAGGGCGTCCTTCATGCTGACAGCAGCCGAAACATTAAGTTCTACCGGCTGCGCTTGCTGCGCCGCTGGCGAAGCTTGTTTTTCGCTGGAACAGCCAGCCAAACCGGCAATAAGTACCAGTATCAACGCGACAATAATTAGCAATTTTGTTTTCATTTTTCGTCCTCCCTAGCCTTGCTCAATTCGGCAAGTAATAATATTTATCCATCGCATTTGCCCAGTTCATTAACTTATATGCAACCCTCCAATCTTAAAATAAAAAATCAACTAACATAACCGAACTACAATTAAGCTAGCTGATACAACAGTGTATCGATTAAATTGAATTATACAATAAATACTCTGCAGCAATTAGAAAAATCTTTACACTGTGCCTCAACCAAAATAAAACTAACAAAACTGAACATAATCTCTATGGTGTTATTATAGTATTTGTTGTATGATATTTGCAAGAGCTTGCCTACAAATTAATATAACTTTTTTTAATAGAGGTGCATATATGAGCGATACAACTTCCTATACTCCCGAAGAAGTGGCCAAGATCCTAAAAATATCCCGCTTCACCGTGTATGAGATGATTAAGCGAGGCGACCTTGCCGCTTATCATATCGGCCGCAAAGTGCGTGTCGAAGCGCCTGATCTGGAGGTATACATACAAAACTCCAAGAAAATCAAACAGCCGGTTGGGCAGCAGGCCGCTGCTCAACCGGCGGCGACACAGCAGGGAATTGAGCCGGATAGTCTTATTATCTGCGGTCAGGATATCATTTTGGATACTCTAACCCGCCACCTGGAAAGAATTATGCCCCACATTCGCTGCTTACGTAATTATTCCGGCAGCATCGACGGTTTATTAGCCTTGTACCGGGGTTCGGTCAATGTAGTAACTGCCCATTTATGGGACAGCGACACCGACACTTACAATACGCCTTATGTCCGCCGGTTTCTACCCGGCCATAGGACTCTGGTTTATAATTTAGCCTATCGCAACACCGGTTTCTATGTTGCCAAAGGCAATCCCAAAAACATCAACACCTGGAATGACCTAACCCGTCCTGATATAACGCTCATTAACCGGGAACGCGGTTCCGGCGCCCGGGTATTACTGGATGAAATGCTCCATGTGCTTGATATTGATTACCGCCAGATTAAGGGCTACACCCGGGAAGAAATGAGCCATCTGGCAGTAGCCAGTTATGTGGCCAGAGGCGAGGCTGATGTGGGCATTGGCATCGAAAAAGCCGCTCTCCAGGTTAGTGATATTGACTTTATCTTTCAGAAAAAAGAACGCTACGATATAGTTTTACGCAAGGAAGATGCTGAGAAGCCGCACTTTCAGGCATTATTAAACGTAATCCGGTCTGACGCATTTCGCAACGAGGTAGCTGGTATGGGCGGCTATGACTTATCCCAGACTGGCCAGCTTATGGGTAATATTTAGCCAGGTTGAAGTCTAAATAAAAGGAAAGCCCGTTAATCGGGCTTTCCTTTTGCCATCATTTAGGATTCGTTTACAAAAAATACGGTCTCTTTCCACCCTGCAAGCGCCGGTAAAAGTGACCGCATTATGTTCACCGTAATATTTTGAATAAACGGTAAGCAATGAATGGCAGCGACATTCTTCTCATAGCCAGCCGCATACCTAACAATACTAGAAATAAGCCGCCAAGGATATGAATAATCCAAAAACCGGTACGCGGAAATCGAAATGGTGTGTCATCCAGATTGTCACAATGCAAGCTCATAATGTTCGCCTCCTGTGACTAGTATTTCCCGTACTCAAATGCTCAGCAGTGGTAAATTCTGTTGCTAGCTTTCACGACAACGTCTTACTACACCACAAGCCAGCCGCCGGCCGGAGTTTCCGGCCGGTTGAGTCTGGTAATCATCAGGATTCTCGTGAATGATGACTGTCTTGCCGATCACGTCTGACACGGTAAATCGATCTGTAAAGAAGGACATAAAGGCAAATCCGCGGTTTGAAAATAACACAGGAAAATCACCTGCATGATTGCCATGCGCCTGATTGTCAGGATTCCAATGCCCGCCGGCTGCCATGAACGGATTATCGGGATCGCCAATCCGGCAACTGCCGCCCTCATGCAGATGAAAGCCATGAGGACCAACCGGCAGCTTTCCGTTTGCTGCCGGTTGATAGTTAGGCAATCCCCTCACTTCTACCGTCACCTTTGTGCCGCCCTGTACATTTCTGAAAGTTACTGTTCCGTGAATATCGGGGGCAAGAGGCCCCCCCTGCAAAAAAGCTACAGCCATACTGTCAGCCACTTCCTCCACCCCCTGCATTACATAGGAGAGCTGCTTTACTTTATATTATGTACCAGCAGACAGTGGTGACAAAAAAAGATTGCCCTGCCAGGCATTCGCAAATGGCAGATAAGAGTCTTCCCCTGCGTCCATTACGAATACCTGTGAGCAATCGAATTATAATACTCTTAATTATTTTTCAACGGTAGTTATTGCCCGGGCCACTTTGGCGGCCATGCCCGTGATTTTAGCTGAAGGTACGGCGCATACCGCAATGCGAATACCTTTACCCAGCGGTACGGCAAAAATATGGTTTTCATGCAATTTATCGCACACCGCATCCGGTTTGGCCGACGGTACCGTCAGGAAGAACCCGGCTATGTACGGCAGCATATTGAGGTTAGCCGCCTTGGCTTCACGTACAAAAATGTCGGAGCGTTCGCGAATAAGAGCATAATACTGGCTGCGTTCCTGGTCGGCCTGTGCAAGCAAGGACTTATCATTATATATGGTAGCTAAAAGCCGCATACAGCCGCGATTAATATTGGACCAGGTTGCCCGGCTGGTATATTGGTTAATATCGGCAAACTCTTTAATTACTTCTTTGCTTTTCGAAACACCGATCATAGCGCCGGTACGCTGTCCGTAGGCCGTGAACCCTTTCGACATGCTGTAGGCGATAATAATGAGTACGTTTTCAGGCAAGTTGCCAAACTTTTTCATAAATGCACGGCATTCATTCTGTTCCCCGGCATAATCAAGATAAGCGACATCCACTAACAGGATCAAGCGTTTTGACTGGTCTTTGGCAGCCTCTTTAACCACATCCAGTACGCTGTCCCATTCGCTGTCCGCCAAGCTATAGCCTGTCGGGTTATGCGCAGGTGTATTGATAATAGTAACTAAGCTGTTTTGTTTGGCAAGAAGTTCATTTACTTTGCTCTCAAATGATTTTATATTAAATTTCTGCTGCTCATCAAACAAAGTGAAGGTGTCAATCTTGCGCAAGGCATCTTCACATAAGACTTTGTAAGGCCCCCAGTACCAGTCGGAGGTTAAGACGGCATCACCCAATTCAGTGTAATTCCAGATAGTATGATGAATTACACCTGAACCGCCGGAGGTAGCAACCGCGTCGGTATAGGCGTCAGGCCGATTGTCAGCAAAAGTTAAGGCAGTAGCGGCATCCAAAAAGTCAGGCAGACCGGCAATAGGTGCATAATTGATTATTTCATTGATAGGCAGGGTGCGGAATAATTTTTCCACGGTAGGCAGGCAGACCAGATTTTCGTTATCGTCCAATATTGAGCCAATAGTGGCGTTTACTACTTTCTCTTTGCCATATTGTGCAGCAGCCTGATTGGCAGCCGCTGCAGCCCCAAAAATTTTGTCAGTAGCAAATTTACCTTTTGCATGTGATGCGGCAAGACTTACTGTCATGTTATCTCCCCCTATATACTTAAAAAATATATGATAATAACTACTAGCACTGTTGAGTGAGGCTGATTCCTAAAAAAACAGTCTCAGGGATACATTTTGTGAAGCATGCGTGGAAAAGGTATTGTCTCACGGATATGTTCAAGACCACATAACCAGGCTACTGTACGCTCAAGGCCCAGACCAAAACCGGAATGCGGCACACTGCCATATCTGCGCAAGTCCAAATACCATTCAAAGGCTTCTTGGGGCAGCTTATGTTCGGCAATACGCTGTTCTAATAATGCCAAGTCATCAATCCGCTGGCCGCCGCCGATAATTTCACCGTAGCCTTCAGGTGCCAGCAGGTCGGCGCCCAGTACTACGTTGGCATCATTGGGATCGGGTTTCATATAGAAAGCTTTGATGGCTGTGGGGTATCGATGCACAAATACCGGAGCATTAAAATGACTGGATATGATGGTTTCGTGCGGAGCACCAAAATCATCCCCCCAGGTAAAGTCTTCGCCGGCCTGTTTTAAAAGTTCCACTGCGTCAGTATAACTTATTCGCGGAAATGGGAGTTTAATGGCCTTGAGTTTCTCAACATCCCGTTCCAGCACATTAAGCTCATTTGTACATTTGGCAAGTACACGCTGGATAACATAATGAATCATTTCTTCCTGAAGCTCCATATTAGCATCGAGATCAAAATAAGCCATTTCGGCTTCGATCATCCAGAACTCGAGGAGATGACGACGGGTTTTGGACTTTTCAGCCCGGAAAGTAGGCCCAAAACAGTAAATCCGTCCCAAGGCCATGGCATTAGCCTCATTGTACAACTGACCGCTTTGCGACAAATAGCCTTTTTCACCGTGGTAGTCGATTTCAAATAAATTCGTAGTGCCTTCACATGCTGCCGGCGTAATGATCGGAGCATCAGCCAATACAAAATCGCGCTCATAAAAAAAATTTCTCAGAGCGTGTTCAATTTCTGAACGAATTCGCAGCACGGCAGCCTGGCGCGGCGTACGAATCCATAAATGACGGTGTTCAGCCAAAAAGTCCACACCATGCTCTTTATGGGTGATGGGATATTCTTCAGCCAGGCTGACTATCTCCATATCCGTTACTTGCATCTCATGTCCGCCAACCGAACGCGGTTCCTCACGTACTATGCCCGTAACTTTGACGGCGCTTTCCTGGGTGAGTTTTCTGGCCTCGGCAAAAAGTGCTTCGCCCACCTCTTGCTTTACAACCACTCCCTGCATCAGACCGGAGCCATCCCGGAGAATAATAAAAGTTATTTTTCCGGAAGAGCGCTGATTGTATACCCAGCCTTGTACAGTAACTTGCTCGCCAACATGACGGTGCAAATTTTTGATTAATGCCGTTTTCACACCATGCACTCCTTTTTCCTAATAGGACTGGTATATATGGTACACATACAAAAAACATATGGTTAGATATGCCTATTATACACCTATTCTGGCTATACCATTATATTTCCTGTTTATTATTTAACAAAAAGTGCTTTTTTTCATTCCGCCTGACTTGCTGTATAATGTACTGGCGACAACCCCGGGAATGAATAATACTGTATAAGCAAGAAAAAGCAGGCTTTCGCCTGCTTTAGGGTTTTTGGTTGGCATCTTGTTTAGCAGTAAGTGTGCTGCTGGTAGCTTGAGTAGTACCCTGACCAAATTGGGTTTCACGAGCTTCAATCATTTTACGGACCATTTGTCCACCTACCCGGCCATTGTCAGCCGAAGTCAAAGCTCCCTTGTAGGTGTTTTTGTAGTCTTTAAGACCAAGTTCGGCAGCCGTTTCTTCTTTCAAGCGGTCGAGGCCACTTTGCGCTGCCGGATTCACCGGTTTTTTACTTCTTGACATTACGCAAAACCTCCATTTAAATTTATTTTGGGCGCCTGTTAATAGAATGCCTTTTATCAAATATCAAATACGTTGTAATTTTTGTCTGTCAAACCTAATATTTCTGTCTAAATCCGCAACCGGCGTTTTCTTTAAAAAGATAAGGCGGCCCAGATGAGCCGCCTTATCTTTGATTCAGTTATATAATTTAGAAGCTTACGGCAAATTCTACGTTAGTACGGTTATGATCGGCTTTGCTGCCGTTATTCTCTTCGGCAATATCCTGGTAAGCAGTCAGGGTAGCAGCGTCAGATACTTTATAGATACCTTTTACACGGAAACCTTTGGAGTCTTTGTACCAGCCGTCAGTAGTAAAATCAGGCAGAGCGCCGGCGTCAATATCACGATAAGATACTGCATATTTGAAATCGCCTTTTTGCGCAGCTTGTCCTACAGCAATCTCAGCAAGATAGCCATCAGCCTTTAAAGTATTGTTTTTAGCATATTCAACATTCAACACTACGTTATCAGCCAATTTAGTATCGGCATTAATACCATAATATTTGTTATCCGCTTCTTTCAGGAAGGAGGCACCGAGGTTAACATCTCCCATTGCAGTGCTTACATCAGCAAAGTGAGTTTTGTCGTCATTGGCATCTCTACCGGTAAAGCCGTTCAGTTTTGTCCCATCAAGAGCAATGCCTACTTGTGCACCGGTAAATTTATCGTCATCCATCAAAAGACCTTTACCGATAGCAAGTGATTGACGGCCAACTTTTAAATCCACCTGATCAAATTTTGCGCCAATATATGCCTGATCGAAAGAAGTTGTAGTTGTTTGGCCGCCATCTCTGAGGTTATTATCCATTCTTGCACGGCCATGGATATAAAAAGTATCGTCGATTTGGGACTCCACATTCAGGCGGATACGGTTAGTGAAATAACCATAGTTTTCACCATCATCAGTAGTACGGGTATCTTGGTTACGATACTCGATGTTAGCGTCACCGGAGAAAGTTGGAGCAGCAGCGAATACAGCAGCGGTTGACAGGGTCAGGGAGGCCAATACAGCAGCAGCAAGCAGTTTCTTTTTCATCTCAATTCCTCCTCAGCAAATTAGATTTTAAGGTATAAGTCCAAACAGAGTTCTACCCTAATATAACAGTTTGCTTATTTTACCGGGAGGGTGTAGCTTTTCTGCATGAGTGTCCACGTTTCCTCACAGATACTCGGCTATACCTTAACCAGTAACTTCTGCCGACCATTATGTTTATTACCACCCCACCTACCTACCTTTTCATCAATAGGCTGGTCCGGTAATATTTAGGGTTAAGCAGTACGTTTTGGGTTACTGCTTTGTGATTATGTTAATTCTATTATATTTACATAATTCCTTCTTATTTGAAACTAAAATGCATTGGTAAATAAATCAAACGATCCTCCTATGATGCTGTCTGCCAGTTATACAACACTATTTTACACTTTTCATATTAATAGTGTTGTAAAGCTTATCGAATCCAAACATTATGTAACCTTACAATAATTCACTTTTACAAAAGACTTCATCTTGAAATAAAAAAAGACAGCCCCAGTATGTATTGGGAACTGTCTTCAATGATACTAATATACTCTTATTAACCTGGAAAGAAACGGGAATGAATAGCATTAACAGCTTGTTCAACTTTCGTTGCGTCAATAAGACAGGAGATGCTTATTTCCGAAGTACTAATGACTTCAATATTAATATTTGCGTCTGCCAAGGCGCCAAAGGTAGCAGCTGCAATCCCCGGATTACCTAACATCCCGGCACCGACAACAGAGACTTTTGCGACATTCTCATCAATAGTCAATCCAATAAACGACATTTCCTCCTTAAGTTTTTCCAGAATGGTTCTGGCCGGAGGAACATCCCCCTGAGCAATGGTAAACAGCATGTCAATTATGTGCTTATCGATTGCCCGCACGCTTTGAACAATCATATCTACGTCTATATTGGCCTCGGCCAGTGCCGAAAAAATCTTATAGGCAATTCCCGGACGATCAGGTACTCCCAGTACGGCAATTTTAGCAACATTGGTGTCATGTGTTACGCCACGAATCACAAATTCTTTTTCTTCCATTGTATATTCCTCCCTGATAAATGTACCTGATTCATTTGAAAAAGTCGAGCGAACATGAATGGGCATGCCATAATGCTTACCCAGCTCAACAGATCGTGGATGCATTACACCGGCGCCGAGCCGAGCCATCTCAAGCATTTCGTTATGGGTGATTTCTTTCATCCTTTTTGCTGTTGGAACAACCCTGGGATCAGATGAATAAATGCCGTCAACATCGGTATAAATTTCACAATGATCCGCTTTAAGTCCGGCTGCCACGGCTACCGCAGTAGTATCTGAACCCCCACGGCCCAACGTCGTAATATCACCGGTTTCAGTAAGTCCCTGAAAACCGGCAATTACCACAATTTTGCCAGCATCTAACTCTTTCAATACTCGATCAGGTGCTATACCGGTAATTTTAGCCTTATTATAAAATTCATTCGTGGTAATACCTGCTTGAAAGCCGGTCATTGATATGGCTTCCTGCCCCAATTTTGTAAATGCCATAGCCAGGAGTGCAATTGATATCTGCTCACCAGTTGCCAGCAGCATATCCATTTCACGTCCCTGGGTTTGATTTGTCACTGCTTTCGCCAAACTTATCAAATCGTCTGTAGTATCTCCCATCGCTGACACTACAACGACAATTTTATCGTCGGGTTTCTTTTCCTGTAATACCCGCCTGGCAACTGCCATAATTTTCTCTGGTGTAGCTACTGAGCTGCCGCCAAATTTTTTTACAATTAGTGCCATGCCTATCCCCCTCTGTTATGCAACATATAATTTAGCATGGCACTTTATATTCTCCATATGAATACAATATCCTTCTACAAGTGGACAAAATTGCAGAAAAATTTAATCACCCAAAGAAAATCGGCTTGCCCCCAACCCTTTGGCGGGAAGCGAAAGCCGATATTGTCCTCATGAAAAATATTATACTATCATTTAAGATAAGAAAATCCGGATAAAAATCAAACCGGCAAGGACAATTTCCCAGCAGCCTTTACTAACCATAATAATATTATCTTCCTGGTTGTAACACCACTCCGGAAAATTTTTGTAAACAGCAGCCATATCCTGCCATAATCCTATAGTTCCCAGGGTTGCAGCAAGCATAGCTACCGCTTTGAGACCGATTGCCGGGAATAACGCACTAATGGTAAAAAAGTAACAAGAGAGGATCATCCAGGCTAAAAAAATCAGCATCACCGTTACATGCCTGGCAACTCTTGACCCGGCGTAACCAGCCAATTTTAACAATGCCATTCTGATATGACGCCGTCCGCATAGTACGTTTCCTTTTTCATAACGCATATAACGCTGAGGAATATCCAAATTCCAGACAAAAGAGCAAAAGGCCATGATTAGCAGTAATTCCTGCATACCCTCAACCTCCCGGTACATTACATGCAGCTTATCCCGGTCCCTCATCCACATTATACCATTATTTAATTAATTGAACAATCAGACATCTATCACTTCACTAATCCCAATTACTTTATTTTTATTCAGATCGATAAATTCATTATCTCCGGTGCGGATAACAGGCCGGGAATAACTTACGTTGTCGTAATACACAACTTCTGCCACTCTTCCATCCGTTAGCCGCAGGAATTTTCCAGTCAGATAATTACTGATATTTTGCAAAAACACAGAACAAAACTCAGCATCTATCTTGCCAAACATCTCACTGGCTAAAGTCTCTATAACGCTAAAGGGGTCTGCTTTTGTTTTATATACCCTGTCCGAAGTCATCGCATCATAGATATCGACAATTGCAATTACTTTACCAAAATAATGAATTTGTCCACCTGATAGTTTTAGTGGATAGCCACTGCCATCCATCCGTTCATGATGCTGCAACACCCCCAGCCGGACAGTTTCCGGTAATTCCTTACTATCCTTTAAGAGTTCGTAGCCAAATACCGGATGGTATTGCATGATTTCAGTCTCTTTGCCGGATAATTTTTCCGGTTTGTTTAAAATATTAATATCCACCAGCGCCTTGCCGGCATCATGCATTAATCCCGCAAGAATCAAATCATTTAACTCCTGGCTTGTTATACCCAGCCATTTTCCCAGTACACCTGCCAATATGGAAACATTCAGGGAATGATGAAAAGTATAGTCATCTTTTCGTTCCAGCATTAGTAGATACGAAATGATTCCAGAAGTATTTACCAGCTGCAGAATAGAATTATCCGCCAAATCTCTCAGGGACTGTACTGACAGTTTTTTATAGCGGCGTGTTTGTTCAAAATAGGTCTTCAATGAATCCAGAGTACCTTCATAATTCTCTTTTGTTTGTCTGACGCATTCCATCAGATCCTCGACGTGAGCGGCTACCGTCTGATTAATTTCCTGAATGTCGATCTGCTGAATACCCCAATTAACAAGCTGATCAATGATGCGCTCCGATAGTATAATTCCTTCTCCTAAAAGAACCCGTCCTTTGTTGCCTAATACTGGTTTACTGATAGTCATACCGGGAACAATGTCTTTCACGCTGTACGATTTTGAATATACCATTAGAACATCCCCCCACCCATACTGCAAAATAATTATTGCAACGCTCTTGGGAAGAAGAACCAAGCGGTATGTAAAAAGGCCAGGGAACTTATCCCTGGCCCTTCAAGAGCGCCATATATAATTATTCTACAGAAATGGCCTTGGACCCTTCCCATAAGCCATGGATATTACAGTAGGCCTCAGCAACAAGAGTACCTGAACCACTCAGTTTGACTACTGCCTTACCATATGGCTCAGTATACACGGGGCCTTTATTGGCGCCCTCCACAGACTCTCCATGAGCTGCAAATTCAAATGCAGCCACTTCATAGGCAAATTTCCCGTTATCGGGCTTAAAATACAGTTTTATCCAGCGAATATGGTGCTCCGTTGTATTAGGATGGGCAATTTCTTTACCAACACAAACTTCAACAGTCACTTTTTCCCCAGCCTGAACTTTATCTGGCGCCTCAATCACCGGTACATGCTTTTCGGCCTTCCAATCAGCACTTTGAATTAAATCAGCAATTTTCATTGAGATTTCCCCCTTAGATTTATTTGGTATAGCTTACCATTAATTTAAGGATAATAATTCTCCAGAAAAATTAAAATTCCTTCTTGTTCTATTTTATGTATAAAATTCTTTTTACTATATGCTATTCTTACTTAAATATTCGCACACGCAGATTTTTTAGGATCTGCTTGTCCACACCTTCAAATTCCGGTGGAATTAACATCTCTACTGGATATAGTGCCAGCGAAGTGTCACATTCATACACACCATCAAAAGACTGTATCGCAGCAACAGCGTTAGTAGCCCTGTTGAGACTATCTACTTTCTCCCTGGGAATTTTCACAGTCAAAACACAATCATCGCTAAACTCATTTTTTGCGATCCCAGCAGCATAAATCACGGCAAAAGACGGGATATTCGCCAAAATAGTGGCAGCTACCTGCAAAATGATTCCTGCACACAGTTCAAAATATTGTTTATTAAATACCCTGGTATCCTTATCTTGATACTGGAGGCGGCCAGAAGGCAGTAATTCACAAATCTGTTTGGGAATAACCCCTTTGGAAGGTAACCATACCTTGATTAACGGTGTATTGGCATGAAACTCAATATCCACTTCGGCAATTACCGGCAGCTTCAACCGGTTGAGCGCTTCATCCAACCGGGAACGAACTGCGACGGGGTCACCTGTTGTTAACTGTTCGGCAAGCTCAATGCGGGAATTTTCTTTTTCTTCATGCTCGCGTTTTTTCTCCTCATAGGCTTGGCGTTCCCGGTTGTTTCGTTCGGCGATTTCATCCAGGGCGGCCTGTTCCGCTTTTTTAACGGATTCCTCCCGGTCTTTTACCTTAAAATAAAGCGATACGGCAGAAGCGACGCCCAGGGCGGCAGTTATTAAAAGAGTTATAGGACTAAAAAGGATAACTAATACCCCAAGCAAACAAACGATAGCTGCAATCCTGGCAGCAACAGGATAAACAAATTTCGCCTCTGTAATAGCTCTCGCCTTACCAACAAGGTGACTGTGATCGGTTAGCTGCAATTCCGGAAACGGTTCTCTGACAAGCAAACTCTGGTAGTCAACCGGCTCGTAGGTAGTCTTGCTGACAGAAGCCAGTTTTAGCTCATAGTCCTGGTGCTGCACAAACTCCTTACGCCAGCGCTCGAATTGTTCTTCACCTTTAAAATACCGGACTTCAGCCCGCTCACTATTATTGTGTTCTCTGCTTTTTTGAGTAAGTTTTTTTTCAGGATACGACGGCATAACAATGGCCTCCTTATTTTCTAATGGTTACTCTGATTGTTTTTCGTGCCACTACATAACAAAAGGCCAAAACTCCGCCGAGAGTAAAAAAGAATGCGACCGGCTTTATCATCATAATTTCCGAGCTGGCTATTAGGCTGAACAAAAGAGCTGTCATATAAGCCAAAAACAACTCGCCATACCGTGGACTGCTTACACGCGGCGCGATAATCAACCATACTAAAAAGCCCATAAGAATAATATTACTATTCTTCATAAACTCCATTGACTGAAGGTTCACCACCTACACATAGAATAAAAGTATATATTCGCTATATCCCGTTATTTTCCTGCCTGTAACTATTTTTGTCTGATTTGACGGCATTTTGGCAAAGCGTTTGCGAAAAATACCAAAATTGATGATATAATTCGTTTTCAAATTGTTAACGGCTGTAACATTATGTTCTGGAAATTCATATGCTGAATTAGAAAACTATATAAACATGTATCACTTCTCTAAGGTAAATAAAGGAGGTCATTGATATTTATGGAAACTAAATATCCTCATTGGTATGGTCCGGATGATAAAATGTGCTGCGACTTTCCGGATAAAGACATGATGTGCTGTGATGACAACTACATGGAAGACCCTATGGCTTACAAAATGTTCCGCGATAACTTCAAAGACCGCCTTCTCTGCTTCCTGGGCGATGAAGTCATTCTTGGCACAGATGCCATGATTGACCGCAAAGGCGCTACGTTCTGCGGTACAATTTGTTATGTAGGTTGCGATTACATTATTGTTAACAGCACATTCTGCCGTCGCTCCATTTCACTGCATGTACCCATCAAAATGATACGTTTCATTGCTCCCTTTAAAGGACGCCGTTAGAAATCCCGTTAGCCTTATTTAAGGAGACGATTACCATGAAAAAACTATTTAGCCGCCGTCCATTAGCTGTCGATCCTGCACATATGATTACACTTCATCAGGAAGCCATTGAACAGCTTGAACTAATGCGTACAGCTGTGGAAGCATCGGAGCATGCCAGCGACAGGATGCGCGACACACTTAACACAATAACCGAAGCTCATTGGGAAGCTTATATGGACATTATACACATGATATAAGTACAATGTTAGAAAAATAAGTCCCCGGCACATGCCAGGGACTTTAGGCTTTTATCCTGTTTTCTTTTTACGTCTCGGCTTCTCTTGTTCCTTAATGGCTGCAATACTTGCCTCCAGCGCGGCCATAATGTCAACAACCTTGCCGTCAGGTTCTACCTGTTTAACTCCAACTAATGTAGCTTCGCATTTAATTGATCTTGGTTTTTGTCTTTAGCCTTTAATTATATCTAGGAGACTATTTCCCTTTAATTCTGTTCCGTGCCATTTGATTAGTACAGTATGGTCTAAGGATATTGCCACGACTTTATTAATCCATTCTACTTCACTTTGTGATTTTGCCTTTAACAGTGGACTCTTGGTATTTGTAAGATAAAGGCTTGAGTTTACTACCCACCACTTGGAATGAATACCTGCCCGTTCTAAGTCTTCAGAAAGTCGCATTGCTTCGTGGACCGGAGTAGCTTCCGGCAAGGTTACAATCACTACTTCTGTCTCCGTAGCATCTCTTAATCGGGGCAGTAATCTTTTCACACTTTCCGGAATGTCGCCCTGGCTTTTTTGAATCTCTTTGTGGTAACTCTGGGTTGCATCCAATAATAAGAGGGTGTGGCCGGTAGGAGCCGTATCAATTACAATTACCTGGTCTTCGTCTGCCTGCTCAACAATATCGGCAAAGGCCCTAAATACAGCGATTTCTTGAGTACAAGGCGATCTTAAGTCTTCTTCGATATAGGCTAGATCAGCGTCTCCCACCGACTCTCTTGCTTTGGAGAGCACTTCTTCTTTGTATTTGGCAAGTTCTTGGGCTTCGTCGATATGGCTGATTTTTAAGTTTTGGCTGCTATCAAGCAAAAATTTCAAGTGATGCGCCGGATCAGTAGTTGTAAGATGTACCTTGGTTCCCATTCTAGTTAGCCCTAAAGCAATGGTTGCCGCTAAGGTAGTTTTGCCTACGCCACCTTTACCCATCGTAAAAATAACTTTCTTATGCGTTGTAAAAAGATCTCTGATCAAGTCAGTTAAAGAGTCCACTTTGTTCAGTGTAGCTGTAGATTCAGGTGCGCTCACATGGTCAGCGGTTAACATTTTGCGAATATTATCAACACCATAGACATTGTAGGCCCGAAGAGGGATATAGTAGGTTGGAAGGCTATGCAAGTAGTCAGGCATATTTTGTAGGGCTTGTTGTTGCTTATTACACAGATTTAAAGCTACTTCGTCTTCCGGATTATCGAGATCCATGACCCCATTAATAATTATGGTTTGATTATTAATACCAATATCTTTTAGTTCTTCGGAAGCCCGTTTTGCTTCCAAGAGTGGTGTTTTTTCCGGTCTTGCCACTAGAATCACGGTGGTCATGCTCGGCTTAGCCAGCGTTTCTACGGCATTTTTGTACATCTGCTTGTTTTCTTCCAAGCCGGATAATTGTCCTAAACAGGAAGCGCCATGTGTGTTTTCACTGATAAAGTTACTCCAGGCGGAAGGCAACTGCAGCATGCGTAGAGTATGACCGGTAGGAGCTGTGTCAAAGATGACATGATCATACTTATCTTTAATTGCTTCATCGGTTAGATAATGAGAAAACTCATTGAACGCAGCAATTTCTACGGTACAGGACCCTGATAGTTGCTCTTCCATACTAGCGATTGCCGCTTCCGGCAATAAGCCTTTGTATGGCCCAATTACTTTTTCTTTATATTCGCGAGATACTTCTATCGGATCTAAGTTTACAACGGTTAGACCGGGAACCGTAGAAATCAAGGTTCCTTTGTTATCCAACTCTACTCCGAACACGTCCTGCAAATTGGACGCCGGATCTGTACTAATTAGCATAACCGTTTTACCGCCATCAGCCAAGTTAACGGCTGTCGCACAGGCGGCTGATGTTTTACCGACGCCGCCTTTGCCCGTGAAGAAGAAATATTTGGTGAGCTCGATGTGCGTAGGTTTATACAATTCCATCAGCTAGCCTCCTTGGATTGATTAACAGCATCCGCCTTCACAGCAGCAACTGGATTTTTTAGGCTGAAAATTCACTTCCAGTCCGGTCCACTCAGCAAATTCTGTATTGGTAGGATAGCTCTTTGTTTTAGCGACCTGGCCATCCACTAAAATAATTGGCAGTATTTCAGGACCATTTTGTTTTAAATAGTCACTAATTATTTGATTCTCCACGAAGGCTTTAGGCTGGCCGGAGAGGTTAAACCGACTGATATCGGCACCTTTCTGGCTAAGGGTTTCAATAACAGTTGCTACTCTTAGAAGTTCTTTATCAACACTGGGTCCGCAAACCCCGGTAGAACAGCACATAGCTGGTTCATAAATCATTATTTTTTTCATAATATCACTCTCCATATTTTTAATTACCTATCCATTAGATTAAATTGGATTTTATCCGATGGATAAGATCTTCCATTTTAGATTTTATTAGCCCGCGAGTAATTCTAAAGTCTTCATCACTTTTTCCAGTGGGATCTTCCAGTCCCCAATCCTCACGATAACTACAGGCAAGGGTTGGACACTGTACATTACAGCCCATGGTTACCACGATATCGACATCTGGGATGTATTGAATCAATTTAGGCTTTTGGTGAAGCTCCATGTCAATGCCGATTTCTTTCATAATCCGTACGGCATCCTGATTAATGTACTCTCTGTTTTCCGTGCCAGCGGAAACACACTCAAATACATTAAGTCCCAAAACTCTTCCAAAAGCCTCCGCCATTTGCGAACGGCATGAATTGTGGACACAAATGAATGCTATTCGTTTCACAATATCCTCTCCTCAAATATTCATTCCTAGCAATCGCCAAGTTTCTTTACTTTACTGGTATCATTTACCAGATGCGTATTTGCATCAGAGAGTAGCTTTTCTAAGAAGGGATATTCTAAATAAGCTTCATTTGGGATGCTGTAATAAACCCATTGCCCCTTTTTTTCTGCGTCGATAAGACCAACCATTCTTAATTTGTTTAGGTGCTTGGATGTGGCTGATTGAGAGATCGATAGGATTTGTTCAATTTCACAAACACAACGGGAACCGGTTTGAAGGTAGCACATAATTGCTAATCGGTTATAGTCTGCTAGTGCCTTTAAAACATCAATGAGCTTCATAAATCACCGTCCGAATAGTAGTATATTCCCATATAGGAATATATATTCTTATTATATGATCTTATTATTTGAAAGGCAACAAGTTTCTTAAAATCGTAAAAGATATCTTTAAACTGTAAATTTTAATTTGTTATTTAGCCGGGAATCCGGCTTATTTTTCTACTCAAAATAAAAAAGCCCGGCAGCCGAAGCTACCGAGCGATTATTTATTTGTTATTGAAAAAATCTACATTGTCTTTTTGGGTATCTTTCTGGGTATCTTTTTGGATGTCTTTTTGAGGTACTGCTTTTGTAATTGGTTTTTTATGATGATGTTTTTCCTTGCATTCACGTCCAAGCGGACGGTTATTACTCAACCTGTTTTCTTTTTGCGCTTTGGTTTCTCCTTCTCTTCTATCGCTTTAATACTTGCCTCAAGCGCGGCCATTATATCGATAACCTTGCCGGCAGAAGCATGCTCGTTTTCCGTAACACAAGAAATCTGTTCTTTCTCAGCCTTAGTTATAATCAAATTATAGACAGCATTGTAATATTCATTTCTATATTTGTTAGGATCGAATTTGCTAATTTGCGATTCAACCAGCAGCTTGGCCATGCTCAATTCTTTGTCAGATAGCTCTATATCCGGCTTAACTTCCAGATCGGCTGTACTGATCAATTCTTCCGGAAATAGCATCGTTGACAGAGATAGAGCCCCCTCTGTCGGTCGTATAGCAACCAAGTATTCTTTCTGGTGCTTCACTATTTTGGCAATGCCGACCACGTTAGATTCTTTTAACGCCCGAAGTAATAACGCATAGGCTTTTCCAGCACCTTCATTCGGCACCAAGTAATAACTCGCATCATAATGCCTCGGGTCTATCTCATCAAGGCGACAAAAATCTTCAATATCGATTACCCTGGACTGTTCTGGACTGATCTGCTCCAGTTCAGCATCCGATATGACAACATAACTATCTGGTGATACTTCATAACCTTTTACAATCTGATCGGCCGGTACTTCCTTACCGTCTATAGCTGCTACCTTTTTATATTGCACTCTGCTGTAATCGGATTTTCTAAGCTGGTTAAAATTGATAGCTTGTTTTCTCGTAGCCGGTACAAGGCTGACAGGAATATTGACAAGACCAAAGGATAACATTCCTTTCCAGATAGGACGCATGATCCCACCTACTTCTAGGTATAGAAATAAAGCTGCCGTTGGTGGCAGCTCCTTTTTGTTTATTATAACATTTTTTTTGGTGCCGGTCAGGTGGAATGATCCGGGGCACTTAGGCTGCCTATTGTTCTAGTTCCTGAAGTATATTGGGCAAGTCAGCTATTAACTCCCGCAATTCTTCCTCTGTTAAGATCACTTCTAATCTTTCTGTATTGTCCATAACTAACACACCCTTCCTATTAAATAAAAAATGCGAAGCCAAAACATGCAGCTTCGCATTTAATAATGCTATTATACACTACTTCAACAAATTTTACTAGTAGTATTTACCGCTCAATAAACCATTTACCTTCAACACAAAATAAATACACCTGCTTATTTGCAATCCGGCAAGTATATCGCATACCATACCCGCCCGCTTTGA
Organism: Sporomusa aerivorans; assembly: GCF_041428895.1. Classification (NCBI taxonomy): domain Bacteria; kingdom Bacillati; phylum Bacillota; class Negativicutes; order Selenomonadales; family Sporomusaceae; genus Sporomusa; species Sporomusa aerivorans. The sequence goes on along the minus strand of NZ_CP156926.1, from coordinate 3,075,811 downwards.
GTGATGCTGCCGGACGAGCATCTAGCAGACGGTCAACATCATACTTGCGCCCGTCTTCCCAGTGCAGGAAGAGGGGCTTTATTTTGCCATCTGGGTCGTGGTAAGCAGTCACGCCGACAGGTATTTTGTGTTTGTTTTCCATTCTGCACCTCACCGGAACATTTGTTCGTTTTCAGTTTAGAACATGCGTTCGAAAATTGCAAGTGGCAATAAACAGAAAATAAAAAAGCCCCTGGCCAGGGGCTTATAATTTTAACCGGTTTTCTTTTTCTTTGGCTTCTGTTTACTTATCGCCTGGATACTCGCCTCCAGGCGGCATACCAAGTTTTAGTAGTCCTTACTATACGAAATCTTAAAGCATCGACGTCTTACCCGTTTACGAATGTCTTCCAAGTTATCGTTCGTATTATTCTTACAATTGAAGCCAATCTTAACCGCATCACACGATGATACGCCTAGTTTTACTACTGACGCTTCGTCCGAAGTTTTGAGTTTCGCTTTAATTCCTTCTACTTGTTTTTTATTAAGATTTCCTTGAATCTTAACTTTTTTTACTAACATTTAAATTTCTCCTTAATTACATATTGGGAGATATGTCTTCTGAAACGACTCCTATTATCTTTTCAGTTTTCTTGTCTAAATATAACTAATAAATGACTACGTTCCGTGATACACCTTTGCTTTCTTTCATTTCATAGTCTGCTAATAAATTTCGTTTTTTATGCCAATATTGCAGCGGCAATGATTAGAAATAAAAAAGGACCCGGCGCTGCAACCGGGTAAAACTAGGTATGTATGGTTTTTGCAAAGGAGATGTTCTTAATTATATTGGGCTGATGTTAGAATCACCTTAACTTCCCTGGAGAATTTTATAGCCTGAAGGAATAATCTGTAAAATGTGGTATTTATAATAAGAAATAAATATTTTAGTGGAGGCTGATGCTCTTGAAAAGAATATTGTTGATAATCCTAATGATCATATTATCATTGGGAACGGTACAAGCCCACGCCAGTGATATATCACAAAACGAGAAACAAATCCTTCCGGTATTAATTGTAAATAATTCATACTCAGGTACAGGACCTGCAACATCTAAGTATAAATCTGAACTGTCTTCTATTTTAGCTAATCAAATTACAAAATCATTAGATGCGAAATATAATGTTGATCTTATAGACAATACTTTTAATATTCTTGATGTTGCAAGTACAGAGAAAAATGATATATTAGACATGTTTAAAGACACGAATTATTCTATAATTATATTAGTTGAAATTCTACCATATCACACTGAAATGTATGGAAGTTTTGGTTCAATACATATGAAAATCTTAGACATAAAAAATCAAAAATATCTATACAATGGAAAACTCTGGCGCGAAAAACGTTCACTGGATAGCATCTTGAACGCTATGACAACTGAATTGGATACGATTTTAAAGAATGTATTTAAATTATAAGATGCAATATGACCTGGTAAGCCGGTAAACCGGCTTATTTTTCTGCCCAAAATAAAAAAGCCCGGCAGCCGTAGCTACCGAGCGATTATTTATTTGTTATTGAAAAAATCTACATTGTCTTTTTGGGTATCTTTTTGGATGTCTTTTTGAGGTACTGCCTTTGTAATTGGTTTTTTATGATGATGTTTTTCCTTGCATTCAGGCGTTACGCCATTAGCACACTTTTTCAAGCAAGCGGGATCTCCACAACACTCTTCTATTGCTGGCGGTTCTTCGACTCGGGGAGCTGCTGACACTACAGTTGCAAATAAGCCGACCTGCATCAGTCCTAACGCGGAATAAATCACAAGCTTTTTCAACATACCTTTCATCTGGAAACCTCCTTTAAATATGTATATGTCAGATGCACAATTTACATAATACAGTCTTTTATTTAAATTTTTATTAAAATTGCGTAGGTAAATTGCACTAATCCATAAAGAGTCGCCCACCAGGTGAACCCGGCAGGCGACTTTTAATAGGGTGGCTATAATGGAGATTGCTCAACATCTTTAATATACATTGTGTTTTTTAGAATTGCTTTAGAAGTAAAAATCTCGTCCCCCGGCCAATGACTGAGAGACGGGATTTTATGATTTTAATATCTTATTTTGGCTGCTCAGACTGTGGTTGTTGTTTCAGGGTATGCTGCTTATTGGAAATAAAAAAAGGACCGACACGCTGGCCGGGGTATAAGAGAGGAGTGTGTACTTATTCTGAAGAACAATTTTATTATATTTACCTGATAGTAGAATTACCTTTAAAAATAAAACCGCACCCCGGAGGATGCGGCAAAAACTGGGGATGACGATAGCAGCTATTCTATCGCCATCTATTAGATTATTTCATAGGCATTTGAATTACCTTAATAAATTTGGTAAACAGCAAAAAAGCCGCCCACCAGTTTCCCGGCAGGCGGCAGTACTACATCAAATTTTTGGCATCTTTGTCAAACACATAAGTAAGGTAGTCACGAATAATAGCATTAGCTTTTGGTTTATCATCAGCATTTAAAAAATGAAAATTACCGTCAGCAATCTTGTATTCATTAATCCCATTTAATCTCAATTGCTCTTCCATGAGCGTCATCAAATTATTTATTAAAGAATCATTCTTATCAAAATTCATGTTTTTCTATCAATCCCTTATCCCATTGCAATGATATACATCAAATACGTTATGCCACCAAAAGCTATAATACTGCCTTTGACCGGCCAAATTTTACGCTTGTTTCTTTTAGGTTTAATCTGCGTTTCAGCTAATGCTCTAACGAAAAACATAGACTCACCTCTACTTAATGTATAATCCGATATAATTATACCACAATTTTACATAAAATAACTCGTCTTGAGTTGGGACGTTTTTTAAAGGTGTATGTTACAGGATAACAAAAGCCGCCAACCAGTTGTCCAGTAAGCGGCTAATTTTTCTTGGTTGCGGGGACAGGACTTGAACCTGTGACCTTCGGGTTATGAGCCCGACGAGCTACCAACTGCTCCACCCCGCGATATAATTTTACTTAGCTATTTAATTCCGACTTTAGTTCGTTGGTAAGTTAATTTCCCTGAAGCAATTTCCTCTAAGGCAACACTAACTGGCTTTTGAGGCTTATCATCTACCAAGATTTCGCCACGGCTTAAGATTTCGCGAGCTCGTTTAGCCGCTACAACACAAAGAGTGTATTTATCATCCACTTTGCTTAGCAAAACTTCTAATGGCGGATTAATCATTTTTCTTTGCCTCTTTTCATTATTACCTATATAACTAGCTTTCACATCTTTAATTATTGTCAACTTTTTATTTTAACATCTAATGCTCATTTATTATAACACACATCACTGATAAACTCCAATTATTATAAGATAAAAAAGCCCGCCTCCCGGCCATAACGTCTGTACTGAACCAGGAAAAACGGCTGAGAGACGGGCTTTTATGATTTTAATATCTTATCTTGGTTGGTCAGGCTGTGGCTGCTGAGGTTGCTCAGGCTGTGGTTGTTGTTGCTTGGGCTGCTGCTTATGATGTGATTTAGGCTGTTGCTTATGATGCGGATCGTTAGGATCAGGCTGCGGTTGATCGGCAACAGCCATCATTTGATAATTTGGAACTGAACTTTGTTGATTATCATGAGCGCTTACTATTGAAGAAAGGCTCAAAACAAACATTGCAATCATTAGAACTAACATTTTTTTCATTGATATTCCCCCAGTAGATTTCTTTCTCTATATTGCAATTATATATACCAATTCTTAGAATTTATTTAGAAAAACTTGCCATAAAAACAAAAAAAGCCGCCCGCCAGGACGAACCCGGCAGGCGGCTGCAGTTAAATACTACTAAGATCTTACTAATTTATCTCAATAACAAGTTTAAAAGGTAATTTATGGGCATCTGACGAAATATGTGCATATTTAATAATGGAGGTGTTAATATGCCCTATGTCTTATCTCCTTTAGAAAAATACCAAACAATCTTGGAATTATTAAAAAGCCTATCGTTTACATGATTTTGAACCAATATTGCACATATAAGATAAAGGCGGCAACCAAGTAAGGTTGCCGCCTAACCTAACCATAATGGTTAGGAATTGGTACCGCTTCAGGTACTGGGCTCATGACATCACCTCACTTTAGTTCTAGAACAATTAGTAGAATTAAAACAGCATAAATAACTTATCTGTTTTCCAAACGGATTTTACTTCCCATCCAACATTTTTCTTAATATCCTCGGCATCCTGGTGTACTATAGCCTTATCCTTGCTGTAATTCCGTTGCAATCCTATGGGTATGTACCCTTCTCCTCTGTGTTAACCGTACCCAGCAGACCATTCCCAATTTCGGTAATTGTTTACCTTGAAAATACCAACATCCCAGTTGGATTCAGGTGTTTTTTGCTCGTTCGGTACAACCACTGTCCGGTCTGTCTTTTCAAGTGCCAGCGGCGGCAATGAGTTGTCTTGCTGGTTTATCTGGTCTGTAACTTTTTCGGCTGCAGCTTGGACAGTTGGGGCTTGAACAATATAATGGACTTCCGGCTGTAGCTTCCCGGCCTGGGCATCGGTTACGGCTTTTGCCAGCAGTTCGGCGTTTTGCTTTGATACCTTTAGCTCATTCTGCAGAGTATTGATATCTTTAGCCTGATCGGCAGTCATTTTAACAGCTGCTGCAATTTGGCTTCTTGGGCCGTGTTATGCTGCCACAACATCCACCCGGCCAACGCAAGCAACAAAACAACGCCAAGCAGCATAGCCGCCTGGCGTTTGGATAAACTAAGCATAGTACTCCTCATTCCTTTCTTGCGCCGCCCTTCTGCGGCGTATTTTTATATCTTTTAGCAGATGACCAACATAACCAATGCAATCACAATCGCAATAGCAAGCCATACTTGCCATTGCTCGAAATTATGGAAAGCAGCAAAACCATCCACAAAACCATTAACTTTACGGCCAGCATTATCAATCGTATTTTTTATTTTCCCTATATCCATATTAAACCTCCACGTTATGTTATTTTACTATATTCACTTTACGCTTGATCCGTCCGTAAGCAAGGTTAACTATTTTGCTGATACCAGATTGCTTTGCCTCGTAGCGTCTGCAGGATATCATACAGGTTCTGGCCAGGGCAATCCGTAGCCATAAGATCCCGGTGTCCGACAATGGTGTTAACATCAGGAGTCAGACCGTGCCGGGTGCAGATATCGGCCAACAGCATGGTTCCACTCTCAATCTGTGCCGGCGTTGGCTGCATCTTGTCCATATTTCCCGCAAAATTGATACCAATGCTGCCGGTATTAAAACCTTGCGCATGAGCTCCGACATATTCCTCCGGCCTGCCGCGTTCAATGGTGCCGTCAACGCGCACCACGCACTGCCACTATAACAATATCTCGCCACATGTCCTGAATTGTACGCTCAGACGGGCACCACCCGGTAATCTCCCCGAACCTCTGCTGAACCGGAGCTATCCACCCCGGCCGCCATCTGGCGATATATAGAATCGACATTCCTGCCTCAGCTCAAGCAATTGCTTTTTCTTGGGCCCAATAATACTTTTTACATCCTCAACCACCCGCAGCCATTTGGCGGTATCACTAGTGTTAAATGCCTCCAGTTTAATAGCCATAGCCTCAACTGGCTTACCAATTCCGCCGCGTCCACCGCCCACATTTTCATCCTTTGCTTTCGTCCCGGCAGTAATCTCTTGATATAGTTCATCATGTGATCGCCTGCGTTCCCTGTAATGTATGAGCCAGCTTGCAGCTATCCGGTTCTCGTGCTTTATCTGTTCTTTTATGTCTAATGCTTGCTGCACTTACCCCCACCCCCATAAAATTAAAAGCCGAATAGGGCAGGCTGGCTGCCCTTTGTTTATTTAAGTTTCATAAATATAAACTGCACACTTCAAGCCATAATAAGCTTGGAGGTGAATAGACATGTCGAAAGTAACCAAATGTATGTGCGAAGAATGCCACCACAATAATAACTTTAAATGTACTGCTGATGGTATTGAAGTTAAATCAAGTGGTGATCTTCGAGTACAAACTTCTGATGGTACAGCCTGTAATACGTTTAAGATGCGACAGAGCTAATCAGTTTACACTTACAAGGCGGTCACTGACCGCCTTTCATCTATTTTCTTACACAAATGTAAATCCCGTCTATTAACAAATCTACTCCCAAAGCCGCTGCATGCCCTTGGTTGGTACCAGTTCGACCTTCTTCTCACCGCAGACAATGAGGCTTGCAAACAGCTGCAGAATTGTTTACGGCTTTCATGATGCACCTCTTTTCGTACTTATGGCTTCACAAACAAAATAAAAAAGCTTGCATTAAAACATGTCCATCATCTAAACTAAAAATGAAAGGGGGTTGTATTATGCCAACCTTCCGTATCATCATAAATGGTGAACCAACCGAAGAAACAGTCACAGGTACCACTTACATGGACGCATACTTTCTGGCAGTACAAGCAGTACCACAAGCTTACAAAAACGATTTTAAGCTTGAAGAGGAAAAATCGGAGTAAAATACCATAATCTGAACAGCGCTAACCACGCTGTTCTTTTATTTTCTTTGACAATTCCATGTTACGGTTGAAGCAGGGATTGTTATGGCCTTCATGGTTGTCCCTCCTATATATTTTAGGTAACCTAATAAACACAAATTGACGTAACATGTGGTCAATATCACGCATAAAATATAATAGACCTACTCAGAAAATATTATGGAGGTATGTATAATAATGAAATACCATATGCATGATGATGACTGTATGTCAGATGACAACTGTATGCCGGAACGCGAGTGCATGCCAGAACCGTGCAGACCATGCCATAGAAGGTGTGTTGGAGTATACAAACTGTACGAAACTTGTTGTTATGATATGGTCAGGGTCTGTCCCCGTTGTGGCCACGAGCACAATTTAGCCCGGTGCTCTAAGTGTGGATTACCGAACGACGATCCACCTCGCTTTGGCGGCTTTGGTGGACGCAGATTCGGTGGATTCGGAGGTTTCGGTGGATTTGGTGGATTCGGCTTCTTCCCATTTTTCCCATTCTTCCCGTTCCGGCGACGTTTTCGTAGGTTTTAATTAAATTCGCTGTTCTCGAAAGTTACTTACTGTATCTCATAAGCCCTGATTGGGCTTATTTTTTTATCCTGCTGGTCGCTTAAACCAATCTCGCCCGGCGGGCATATATACAAAGCACAACTGGCTACTCCCGTAGTGGCGCATCAGCGTTCGCATGGTCTTTGATATATTTGCAGTCAGTACATGTTTTACGCTTATAACATGAGTTGCACTGACAAGCTTTACGCACATCGGTAGCGCCTCCCCACTCCCAGATTCTTTGCTTGCCCATGACGGTACATTGTTATGGCTTTCATTCTGCACCTCCTTTAAACACTTATCGACGTAACATGTAGCCAATATCACGCATAAAATATAATAGACTCAATCAGAAAAATATTGTGGAGGTACGATAATGAGGTCTAATATGCGTGATAACTGTATGCCTGAACATGAATGCAGGCCATGCCATAGAAGGTGTGTCGGAACCTTTTCTAGACACTTTCGAATATATGAAACCTGTTGCCGCGATATTTGCGAAGTCTGTCCTTGCTGTGGACACGAATTCGATTCAACCCAGTATAGTGGATGTCCTATGTGTGGAACATCGTTCGATGATCCGCCCGGTGATTCTGAAAGAAGATTCGGTAGAAGGGGCAGACGCAGGTTCTATAGTGCTCGACAGTTTCGTGAGTTTTATTAAATTCGCTGTTATCGAAAGAAGCTACTTCATAAGCCCTGAATGGGCTTATTTTTTTGTCCGCTGTTCGCTTAAACCACTCTCGCCTGTAGCGGATATATATAAACTCATTAACACCTCGATAACATTTCACATAATATATAGCAGGCAAATATATCCAAGTTTTATCTCTTATAAAGAGCGGAATGATCACCCGCTCTTTATATTTTTGTTGAATTGTCCACATCCTCTCCAATTATTAGTCTTGGCGTAGCTTCTGTACCTGAAGTTCACCTAACTCCCTCGGTAATTACAATCTCAGTCTTACCAATCACCCCAACCGGTCCAATGCTCCAATCCAGGTCAACAACCTTCGTGCTGTCGTCCCGAATAACCCCTGACTTCACCAACCCGTCCATAATCCACTTGGGAGTCATATTATCCTTGTCCCTGCGCCGATCAATGTCTGGGTAGTATGTTATCCTTATGGATGTTTACAAGAACGAAAACGGATTATTAGTTTTTGATCTCTACAATAAAGACTCTGAGGATGGTTATAGTGGTGGAAAAATAGAGGCTGATTCAGATGAATTTTTAAAAGCCTTGAATAGTTTATTGTCAGATTAATTCCCCACTACCCCAGCGGGAGCCTAAGCCCCCGCCTTTTCTTCTATTCGCATATAACTCTGGCAAGCTTTATTTCGCCGCATCCGTTTTACGTCAACAGGCTTACCTTCCCTCTGCTCAATTTGGTAACATACTGGAATTTCATACCTGTCATATATCAAATAACGGCAATTGCCGCAATTTCTAAGCGGTTGAACAACTTTCATTACCTCTCACCTCTACTTTATTGAAGTTCCGAAGGTCACTATTGCCCCCTAGACTACACATCTAGCAGCCGTTTAACAATCTCATGCTGCTCTTTCATACTCAATTGGTTGTCTATAAACGGGTTAAATCTGAGCTCTAACTGGTACCGGCCAATAGATCGTTTTTGTTCACACACTGGGCCGTAGTCCCTTGTTTCGTCTTTGAGAATACGGCCACAGCGTTTCATTATCCAGCCATTTGTGCGTGTTTACGCAACTCAGATGTAAATTTATTTAATTCAGCTTGACTTGTTATTAATTCAGTCAGACTGCTCGCAGGTTTTTGGTATAACTCACAGGCAATCAGATGTACCTGATCTTCATTGAGCCCAAACACTTTGACGTTAGACCAAAACGTATCCTACTTAATCACACTGTTATTTTGAGATCGTTCTTGCGCTTTCTCTTGTGCCTTTTCCTGAGCTATTTTTTGTTGAGCAATTGGAATCGGGAGTTCTTTTGTCTGTCTCCCCACACCACAACCCCATTACGCCCTGCCGATCTGGTGGGGTTCCTTTTTTATAAGGCTTGTCCAACTAAGCAACGGATTTGTCCGGTTCATCACCGTCCTTTTCCTTGCGGGTAGACTCAGTACCTAATACATCATCAAAGGCCGGACCTAACCTTTTAATAAACCATTCAGGCGGCTCTATGCTCACGCTACCATCACGAGCAACGAAGCCCAGAAATACGACAGGCAGTTTTTCTTTTTTTCTTGGCACCGTCACCCCTCCCATAAAACATATGCGGTGCATGGTTGTCTGCTTTCATTTTTTTAGGAACAACTCTGATTTGAGTCCGCAGAATAACCTTGGTGTTTCCTGGAAATAATTATTATAAATTATTCCTGATTGTGTCCACCCACTTAAATCCTTCACTTAGTTGTCAATACAGTTGCTTGCAGGATTATACAATTTACTCCAGAAGTATTTGAGTTTAATACTTTTAGTGAGTGATATTGTGTATTCAGAACTTATAACGCTTCTTGAAAAGACGTGAATTGTACTTGGCACAATAGCTTTGGTATGACTGCTTACAATTTTTATAAAGGGCTACCTAGACTTGAAATAAAAAAACCTTCAGATCGCAACTATATTTTTGAGTCCTCCGATTGACCCCCGGAATAACGCCAAATGATCGGCAGGAAATCATGGAAGATTTAGCCGAATACTTCAAGTTCAAGCTACAACAAAAAAAGCAACAAAGAAAAAACTATTAACGGCATAAGCAACCGTTAATAATTTTTGACCTTCTTGTCGAACATATGTTCTGTAAGGAGTAATTTCCGTGTTAGATTTAGCTATTCAAATTGCCCAAACTCACTATGAAAGATATAAGGCGACCTACCCTTACGCTTCAGAAATGGTAACTAAGATTATAGAAGACTGTGGCGTAACAATTGACGTCCCTTGCGCAGCAGCAATTTTGCCGGCATGCTATGGAATGATGATGGCCGTTTTATCATTGTTGTTAATCCTGATCTTCCGAAAGCCCGAAGATTATTTATTCTTGCCCACGAGTTGGGACACTTTTTAATGCACAGGTTCTTATCAGCCCGCATTTTTTTGTACCCGCTTAAAAGGACAAGCTGATCAGAAGGAACGCCAAGCAAATGTATTTGCTGCTGAACTGATAATGCCGATTGATAAAATTAGATGGTATGCCAAAATGGGCTTTAATATAAAAAGTGCTGCTCGTTGTATGGGGGTATCGGAGGAAGCGTTGCGGTACAGGATTAAGGAATTGAAGCAACGACAGGCTTCGAAAGCAGCCACATCATAGAATACACTATTTAATACAATTTATTTTACAAAATTCATCATTATGTAACATGATAAATCGACATATTTCTATGTTACTTTAGTATTACAATTGTCGATATATAAAACAATTTATAAATAAATATTCTAGCCGCGTTTTGATTATAAAAGAAAAACACAGCCGTCTATTGAGCATGCTGTGTTTTATTTGCACATTTTAACTTTCCCGAGATTGGACAAACACACTGACTTGTGGAGTGAAGTTATGAGAAACGAACCCCTCGACTACTACGAAATACTTGAGGTTCATCCAAAAGCTTCCCAGGAAATAATCAGAAAAGCTTACTTAACTTTATCTAAGAAATATCACCCAGATACTACTTCTCTAGACAAAACCTTCGCTGCAAAGAAAATGAAGCTCATTAATGAAGCTTATAATACTCTTTCAGATAAAGATTTACGTACGCGGTATGACCTATCGTATAGTTTGAAGAATCAGCCTAATGCCAATGAAAAGCGTTCTGATGATTACACTACAGATGACAAAATCAAGTTAGCTCTATTTGCCTGTTCAGAAATAAACAGCCTTTGTCAAAGCATAAGAAAAGAACCTGGCTATCAAAGGCTAAACTCTCAAGCATGTGCAAAAGCTTATAACCATTGGGGAAATTATGTTTTGCCTGCAATTACTAGTCTGCGTAGAAACGATATGGGGCCAGGTTTTTATTCAATGGTAATGGAACGTAATTCTACTTTTTTTAATGAATGCGCACTGACTTTATGGATTCTTGCTGGCGCATATACCTGGGCCGACGAATTTAGCCAAGCAAAAAGTTTACTAACAGAGAGTTTAAATTATGTTTATAGAAACGATGAGTTATATTCTAAAATCATGACAGCAATGGACAATGTAAATAAATCCCTTAATACCATAAATAAAGCACAAACAAATAATCAAGAAACACAAAAACCATCTGTGTCAGGAGGAAAATTTTGGGCTGTAGCTGTAGTGATAATTGGCTTTTTCCTTTGGGTCGCTATTCCTAGTACACCGAACAAAGGTTCAGTTAGTACAGCTCCAAAAGCATCTCAGCCTTCTGCCCAAACTTCAAAACAGTCACAACAGCCGGCTGTCCAGCTTCCAAATCCTAAGCTAGGTGTCAAAACTCAATATGTTCAGGGGGATCCCTATTCAAACAACGGCGGGCTTTGTCAAATAACTATTGATAATACACGTAATGACTTTCCTGTAATGGTACGTATCTGGAGTACTTCAGGTCAGCCACGCCCGGTAAGATCATTTACAATACGACAATCCGAGCAGTTCACGGCAGAAAGTCTTAATCCTGGAGCATATGAAGTGCGTTATGTGCATCTCTACGAAATTGGTGCTTCGAAAGAAGCTTACAAATCTGAACCCATGAACTTAATGGAACGTAACACTTCAGATGGCACCGAGTATTCAGCCATGCGGCTTACTCTTTACAAGGTTGCTCACGGCAATACGCATACATACAATATCCCTTTGAGCGATTTATAGCGAAATGGCGACCGTCGAAAAACGAAGTTAACAAGCAGTGTTTTATTTATAGGATTTGTCGAACACACGTTTTAGAAAGGATTGAATGATTTGACTTTAAAAACCACCTCTAAGTTCTTTGAAAAAGCGTTGGTAACTTTGCTAGTAGTCACCCTGCCCGTATCTTTTGCTAATGCACATCCCGGCCGCACCGACAGCAACGGTGGCCACTATGTCCGCACCGCTGGTTGGGGATATCCCGTAGGCTCGTATCACTACCATAACGGTGGACCATCTAAGCCTGCCAAGAAGAAGCCTGCTGATGTTGTAGATATAAAGCTGGTACAACAGAAGCTTAACGAACTGGGCTATGATTGATAATGTACAATAAGTTTCGCAAATTGAATTAAAAGAAAAAAGAGGACAAGTTTGCAGTCCAAAAGGTAAAATGAAGTCACCACAACACCATTTACCGAAAGGAGACTGCAAACATGTCCAAGGAAATTATACAGTTGAATGAGGAAATCATCAAGGGAGAATTGAAAGAACTGGTACGTAGCAGCGTGGAGGAAACGCTAAATAATCTGTTGGATCAGGAGGCTAGTGACCTGACGCAGGCTGCCAAATACGAGCGTACCGAATCTCGGCAAGGCTATCGTTCCGGTCACTACGATAGAAGTCTGACAACCACATCAGGAAATGTGACTCTCAAAGTCCCTAAACTCAAAGGGATTCCTTTCGAAACCGCAATCATTGAACGGTATCGCCGCCGGGAAAGCTCCGTAGAGGAAGCGCTAATTGAAATGTACCTGGCCGGCGTATCCGTCCGGCGAGTGGAGGATATTACAGAAGCTTTGTGGGGAACCAAGGTATCTCCGTCGACTATCAGCGAGTTAAATAAGAAAGCCTATGTCCATATAGAAGAGTGGAGAAACCGCCCCTTACAGGGCCAGAAATATCCCTATATCTATGTGGATGGAATTTATCTGCGCCGCAATTGGGGCGGTGAATATGAGCATGTGAGTGTACTTGTGGCAATCGCAGTCAATGAAGAGGGTTATCGTGAGGTTCTGGGCGCTGCCGAAGGTATGAAAGAGGATAAAGCCAGTTGGACAGAGTTCTTCAAATGGCTAAAAAACCGTGGCCTAACTGGTGTAAATCTGGTTATAGGAGACAAATGCCTAGGGATGTTGGAGTCGGTATACGACGTGTTTCCTGAAGCCAAATATCAGCGTTGCACCGTCCATTTCTATCGGAATGTCTTTTCAGTAGTACCTCGATCCAAAGTCAAACTAGTAGCTAAAATGCTTAAAGCAATTCATGCCCAGGAAAGCAAATCTGCTGCCAAAGAAAAGGCCAAACAGGTCGCTCAATCCCTGAGAGAAATGAAGCTCAAAGAAGCTGCCACTAAGATAGAAAACAGCATTGATGAAACGCTCACTTACACAGACTTTCCTTATGAGCATTGGACAAGAATTCGTACGAACAATGTGATTGAACGCTTGAACCGAGAAATTAAGCGCCGGACAAGAGTAGTCGGCACGTTTCCTGACGGCCAATCTGCCCTCATGTTAGTCTGCGCCCGCCTTCGTCACGTTGCCGGAACCCAGTGGGGCAGTAAAAAGTATATGAATATGAAACACTTAGAAACTACCGACCTTGAGTCGGGTTTTAGTGCTGACTGATTTTATTTAATATGGATTGCAAACGAATTTGCGAAACTATCTTGACGGTACCCTATGATTGTGGCGAAGCAGATGGTATTAAAGGAGAAAAAACTGAACAGTCAATAAAAAACTTCCAGGCTGATAAGGGCCTAGAAGCTAATGGAATTGTTGGTCCTAAAACCAAAGAAGCTTTGGGGTTGTAACGAAGCGTGTCCGTGATTTCAGGCCTTGCCTATCATCGACTTTAACCGCATTTCACTGGCTGCCTATGGTGGTATGCTTTCCGTTGTTAGTTTTGGAAATAAGGTGAATTTTAAATACCGGCGAATGTCGTTGATCCCGGGCAGTCTTTTCTTACAGTGGATGAGTGGCGCGATGTGGTTGGGAAGATTCAGGCAGCGCCGGGGGCTATGGTTGATATTAACTTGTGAAAGATAGTTAACCCTTCAGTTACGTTATCTCTTCTCATGAGTAATTTCAAAACTTATACCGATATTTGAAGTTTCATCGATGAAACCATATTCGAGCGCTACTTCTACAACTATATATCTTCTTGTATTAGTAACATATCTAATCAGCTCGTCCTTTTTAAACGGTAGATAAATATCGTTTGTAATATTATATAGATATTCTCCTTCACTATTCAACTTAGCCATTTCTAAGATGTCATCTTCAGGTATTTTCTCAAGAAATATCTTAATATCTAATAAATGCACATAAAATTTACTGCTATCTATCGTTAAAAGAAGATTGTCGAATCCTTCAGCTTTAATTTTAAACATCTGATCTTCAAATACTTTGAAATCTTCTTCTTTCTCAAAGTTATGAAACCAATTTCTATAACCTATTAGAGTATCCACATTTATCTTTGTTGTATTTAGTAAATCAAAAAATTTATTTAAGATATCTTTATCATCATAGGAAACTTTATGTACATGTATTTTTTTATATACTAAAAAGATTAAGATACGTAAAAAGTAATGATAAATTTCTGTTGTTAAAGAGTTTATATCTACAAGATTCGGAAATGTATTAAGCTTCATAATCTGTTTTTTGTAAAACTTAGGTTGTTCAGGTTTATTTTTAAAAATGGCTATCTTATCTATTATTTCAATCTTAATTTGTTCAATCTTTGAGGATATTGTTAATTCAAATTCACTAAAATCATTCGATGATGCTTTTTTCAATTCAGATATTTTGTAAACTTGTCCTAATGCACTATCCAGCTTATCAATTCTTTCAATTAAAGCATCATCACTAAGATTTTTGCCATAAAATAACTCTAGAAATTTTTTGTATTGATTTCTTAATCTTTCTTTGCTATTGCTTCCAAAAGTACTACAAAAATGAAACTCACGCTCTGAAATAATCGCATTAAAGTCTGTAATTAAAGAATTAACATCATATTCAGTGGTTACAATATAGAATACAAAAAACTCATCTACAACATAATCCATAATAACAAATTTTGCTCGACCAGTTTTAAATATCTCCCATGACGAAATTATACTTTTTGTTTCGTCAATTAAATTTTTATCAATTTTAAAACTATATTTTGCCGTATATAAAAAAGTATTTATCACACTTTTGTGTTTATTAATAAAATCAATTGCAAATTCTTTTGCTTTTTCATTTACTAATTCCTCTTTTTCAGCTAAGTAATATAGATAAATGAAAATTAAGAAGATAAAGCTCTCTTTATTGTTTTGGCGAGTTTTTCTTTCTACCACATCAATAAAGGTTTCTTTTAATAGATCATATTCACGATTATCTATTAGTGTTTTAGTATAATTACACAATTCATTATAAGCAACTTTTTTCATTTCAACAGAAATTTCCCCGTATCTATATGTTATATCTATAGCTTCATATAGCGATTTTTTCAATCTATTTTGTCCGTAATTATTATGAACATAAAGACAGTAATACACTGAAGACGAAAAATTAATTAACATCGAGTAATTATTTTTTGAATCATACTCTAGAGTATACAGATTATATCTTAAATGCAAAATATTTCTATACAAACTATCCCTATACTCTATATTCGCTAATTTCTTAAAATAGGCATTTCCAATTTCATTCCATATCCTGAAGCTACTTTTTTTGAGCTTAAATAAATTCGTTATTGACTCAAGCATTAAATAATTTATATTATTATTTTTCTTGCTCAAAAATATAAGAACATATACTTATATAATTTTCTTCCCAAAATTTATTTATATGATTATCGGATTGATTATTATTTATTATAATAAAAAGATCCTGCAAGATATTTAAATCCTTTTTAACTCTGGAAAAATAGTTATTATCTACTGCATATTTAATATCATCTGAAATTACGTTTAAAATCCCTTGCTTTTCCCCAAGCTGTCCATCTTCACAAATACTTAGGCAGTGTTCTTTTATTGCTTCTTCAATATACTTATCACCGTTAAATATCTTAAAGATATCGTAGACCATAACACCAATTAATAAGATACTAATTAAGAAAGTAGTTATTAGACTATTATAATAATTAAAAATTATAGAAATATAGCTTATAAGAATAAGAAATAATTCAAACAAAATTATGTTTCTGTGCTTTAATATATACGGTCTAATATGCATTATAAACCGCGAAACTGGTACTCCATATATCGTTTCCTTATAGGAACCTGCCAATAACGAAATAAGCGCTATTCCTAATGTAGCAACAGACGCTTGTACCTGAAAAATGGTATTCATTTGATCTTCGATATTATTAGATAGTAATACAAACGGATCAAAAATATCATTGTCATATAATAGAGCAATAACATAGCTAACTGAAATTAAAAATAATATTCCGCATTCAAATACTTTCCTTTTCAAAATACATGTCCTCTCTTCGTTAAAAAGGTATCAAAAAAGCGTCTCCCCTTTTCAATACTTTACAAATACAATAAAATACAATAAAAGTCCTTTATTATTTTTAAATACTCTAATTAACCTAATAAAGTGACATGCAAAGATATTAATGCAGCGTTAAAGTAAATGCGTATCTCATAGAAAACCAGGTGATTAAAAATGAATGCTATCTATTCCCGTGTAAGTACGGACGAACAGGCCCGTACAGGATATTCCCTACAAGATCAAATACAAAGCTGCCGGCAGCGCTTACTATCACTCGGCTTAGCCAATATCAATGACTACATTGACGATGGCTATTCCGGTGAGTTTCTCGAACGGCCGGCATTAGATAAGTTGCGGGATGATTTGCGCGCAGGAATTATAGAACATGTCTGTGTATACGACCCTGACCGGCTGAGCCGTAACCTTACTAATCAGCTTATTTTAGCCGATGAAATTGAAAAATCCGGTGCGAAACTTTTATTCATCACCGGCGATTATGATGCTTCACCAGAAGGACGGCTATTTTTCAGTATGCGTGGCGCCATATCAGCTTTTGAAAAAGCCAAAATTCGTGAGCGGTCCATGCGTGGTAAAAGGGCTAAAGTGTTAGCCGGTAAGCCAATCTTCTCCCGACCTCCTTTTGGCTATTCGTGCGACAGGAAAACCGATCAATATATCATTGTGCCGGAAGAAGCAGAAATAGTCCGTTCCATATTCGATTACTACGTAAACAAAAAATATGGTACCCTACCTCTTGCTGCCGATCTCCAAGCCAACGGCATAATCAATACCAGAACCGGAAGACCATTCTCAGCCTCAGTGCTGCACCATATACTTTCCAACGAACTATATGCTGGCACCAAATGGTCTTTTACAACTTACCAGAAACTGATCGCTCAAAAAAAGCGAAAGCTAATACACCGTGACAAGTCGGAATGGGTAGCCATCACTATCCCGGCCATTATCGATCAAGAGACATGGGAAAAAGCATGCGAAATCCGCGAACAAAATAAGGTATTAGCCAAACGTAATGCCAAGTATGAATATCTGTTATCAAGCGTCATAAAATGTGCCAATTGCGGTTACGCCATGCGCGGCATAACGTTCCCCAAACGCACCCAAAAAGATTACAGCTATTACGTGTGTACCGCTTATATTAACGGAAATGAATGCGATTGCCGCACCGGGATACCCGTAAAAGAATTAGACGAAGCTGTTTGGGATTATATCCAAAAAACATATTCAAAATCCTATAAGTCTAATAAGGGACGTCGCATAAAGGAAAAGCCACGTGAATCTACCGAGAGTCATTTAGCCAATTTAAAGGCTCGTAAGGTCGCAATTTTAAAATGGGTATCAACCGGTACCATCGACATGAATGAAGCCGAGAAAGAGCTAAATAACCTAAATACGGCGATAAATAATGTCATTGAGTCGCTAGAAAAGCAGCCGCAGGTAATTGATATTTCGCCCAAAGAAATATCCAACGCCAAAACACTTGAAGATAAGCGCCGGGTCCTTTTGAAGCTACGCATCACGGTTCATGCAAAAAAAGAGAATGGCCAGATCTCTTATGACGTAAGGGATTATTGACTTTCTAACATTGCGCTCGTATCATACACATGATTTGTATGCACGACGATAGTTTGGCAGCAGTTATGAAAAAGCATGGTTTTAAAATAAATGATAATGAGCTGGCAGATACCGAACGGCAATTGCTAGGTAGCCGTCTACTAATTCTGGCACTCCTACCGGGACTTATCCGACGCCATCGCCGGTTTGTCTACTACTACGGCTTACGTACAAATCCTATGGGTGAATATGTAAAAGAATCAATTTCATTGGAGCGGGAACATTTAACGGAATTAATCGGCATGGTACAAAACATAATCTAGGACTTTTTTTAAAAGGAGGCAGCTTGCCTCCTGTATTTTTTAAGAGGATTATTATTCAGGTATTACGAATACTAATAGTTACTTACATCCACCAGAGGAGTTACTATGCCTGAATTTGTAGTGCCGCCAAATATTTCTCCCCAGCCGGTAAAAGATTATTTGCGCCGCCGAGTTGGCTTGTCGCTGACTTTATGGCGCAAAATTAAAACAACCGGAACATTATTAATCAACGCCCTTCCTGCCACCATATGTACTGAGGTACATCCTGGCGACACAATTTCTGTCACCTGGCCTGAGGCTTCCTCTATTATTGCTGAAGCTTTACCTCTTGCCATAGCTTATGAAGATGATTGGCTGCTTGTTGCCGATAAACCAACCGGCATGCTGGTGCATCCGGCAGCAGGCCAACATTCGGGTACGCTTGCCAATGCGATAATGCATTATTATCACCAGCAAAGCTATTCCTGCGGGTTTCATCCAGTCAATAGGCTGGACCGCAATACCTCTGGGCTTGTTCTTATTGCTAAACGCCCGGATATTCAGCATTGGCTCAATCAAAACCAAAACTCAATAACTAAAGAGTATCTCGCGATTGTTTCTGGCACACCCGCTCCTGCCAATGGCCAGATTGATGCTCCTATCGGGCGTAAACCCAACAGTATAATCGAACGGGAAGTTCGGCCTGATGGGCAGCAGGCGATCACTCACTACCGTATTCTAACTAGCTTTGGCCAGGCAAGTTTGCTTGAGGTCCTGCTAAAGACCGGACGTACGCACCAGATTCGTGTTCATTTTTGTTATATTGGCTGTCCTTTGTTGGGAGATGATCTCTACGGGGGACCGGTTACTCTAATTACACGTCAGGCTTTACACGCAGCCAAACTTAGCCTGCCACATCCGGTAAGTGGACAAGTGCTTACGGTTACCAGTCCGCTGCCTGCAGACTTGGTCAATGTACTCAGCACACTTGGCGGGAAAAAATTAAATATGCTATAATGTATTTGAAATATGCTATAATATATTCTGTTTCAGGAAAACATAGGAGGGATTTCCATGCCATTAGTAACTTCAAAAGAAATGTTTAAAAAGGCTTATGAAGGCCAATATGCTGTTGGCGCGTTTAACGTCAATAACATGGAAATTATTCAGGGCATTGTCGATGCTGCCAAGGAAGAACAGGCTCCCCTCATCCTTCAGGTATCCGCCGGCGCCCGTAAATATGCCAAACACATCTATCTCATTAAACTGGTAGAAGCAGCCCTGGAAGATTCAGGCCTGCCTATCTGTTTACATCTTGATCATGGCGAGGATTTTGAAATATGTAAATCCTGCATTGATGGCGGATTTAGTTCTGTTATGATTGATGGCTCAAAGTTGCCTTTTGAAGAGAATATAGCCCTTACAAAAAAAGTTGTTGAATACGCGCATGCGCATGGCGTTGTTGTCGAAGCAGAACTGGGCCGTCTGGCAGGTGTGGAGGATGCTGTCAATGTCAGCGCTAAAGACGCGACCTATACAGATCCTAATCAAGCTGTGGAATTTGTTGAGCGCACCGGAGTTGATTCCTTAGCCATAGCAATTGGTACTAGTCATGGCGCTTACAAGTTTAAAGGTGAGTGCCGCCTCGACTTTGATCGCTTGGAAACTATTTCCAAGCTACTGTCTGACTTCCCGCTGGTGTTGCATGGTGCTTCTA
Organism: Sporomusa aerivorans; assembly: GCF_041428895.1. Lineage (NCBI taxonomy): Bacteria > Bacillati > Bacillota > Negativicutes > Selenomonadales > Sporomusaceae > Sporomusa > Sporomusa aerivorans. The sequence continues at coordinate 3,055,779 of NZ_CP156926.1, read as the reverse complement.
CTGTTCTGCCTGAGTTTGTCGAGAAGTGCAACAACTTTGGCGGCCAGATTAAAGGTGCTCAAGGCGTCCCGGAAGATATGCTGCTCAAAGCCGGTAAACTTGGCGTATGCAAAATTAATATTGATACCGACCTTCGTTTAGCCATGACGGCGTCGATTCGCGAGCATCTTGCGAACAATCCTGCAGATTTTGATCCCCGTCAATATCTTAAGCCTGCCCGTGAAGCCATCAAGGGCATGGTTAAACATAAAATCCGTAATGTCTTAAATTGCAGTGGCCGCCTGTAAAAGCAGCATATAATTTCTATAATGGGAGAAATTAAAGGTACCATTTATAGAAAGGAGCTGCCAAATGCACGCTAATAACATAAATTACGCATCCTTGTCGGCTGAAGAGCTCGACACTATCAAAAAGTTTGAAAACGAATTTGCCACTAAGCATGGCAATAGCATTTTTCTTCTTGCATTTGATCAGAATAAATAACAAATCAGAAAATGAAAAATAAGCCGCTTGCGGCTTATTTTTTTTTCATATATGCATCTCCGGATGTTCACAGAACTCTTCGAAGGTATCTTTTGCAAAACAGACATGTGTTCCCAAAAATCGCATGTAGCGATTCTTTTCCTCTTCACATGTTTCAGTTTCTTTTCCCGGATAATTATTAATAACCGTTATTTTCAATTGGTCATCACGACTTGTCTGGATACGCTTAAGTAAATATTTGATGTGCATATCCGCATCAGGAAAAGAATAGCCGCAAAATATCAGGTGCCCAATATCTTTTAAACTTGCTTCGGCTTTATGCCAGACAATAGTTAAAAAACTGTTAGACATATCTTTAAAATAGGTTGGCGGCACAATCACCGGAGTCTTTACAGAACGGCACCTGCTGCATAGCGCCGGCGACGGATCTGCCAAAAGCTTAAGCATGCCTTTTTCATCCTCGACTACATTCAGTGAATTACACGCTGGACAGTAAGACCAGTTTAGCGACCCATGCACTTTATAGAGCGGTACAACAGGCATGCGTTTGCCATGGCAGTCATCAAACCGGGAAAGAGAACATTCCATCCCGTAGTCTAAAACAATATCTTCTCTGCCGGCTAACGCCCGGTCAATCAAAACATCATAATTAGTGGATAAAAAAACCATCTCCGTAAGATATCCTAGATCTCCCAGGCGATCAACTAATAAACGGTGAAGACCTTTGACGATGGAAGTTTTATCTTCAAGTACCTCTGCCATCAACAGCACCAGATATTGACGGATAAAGCCAATCCGGTTGCAGTCTGACGCTATGTTTTCCAAATCAAAATTTTTAAATGACTGGCGCTTGCGTACCGCCAAATCTAAGAGACCTATGGCTTCCTCAAATGTCGGAAACTCAACCGTATCCAAATCGTCATTTAGTACATCAATATAAAACATTTGTTTAAAATAAGCACGTAATTCGTTAACCCGTTTAATATCACTATAATCTTTTTTTTCACGCAAAGCTTTAAAATATTTTCTAAAAAGCATGCTCTGTACAGGTGCACCTTCAGCAGCAGATGCGCCGCCACCAAAAAATATAGCTGTTTTCATCATACAATTTTTAATTTCTCCACTGCATACCATAATATGCATGTAACTACCCTATCGGCAGTAGACTAGAAGACCTGCACGGATGTACCGATTGCATCCCTGAACTCGTTGCCGGATAAACATTCCCTGCTCATAACCAGATCGACTAGCTGAGTAAAAAGCGCTTTCTTATTGTTAATAAGTTTTTTTACCTGACTCTCCACTTCGTTAATAATGCCGGTAATCGTTTTATGGAGTAATTCTTTGGGGACGTCTTCGGGCGAAACAATGCCTAGCTCGGACATACCTCCGAAAACTATTTGTTTTGCCAAATCAGCAGCTTGCTTAAAGTCATTTGCTGCACCTGTACTGCGCGCCCCAAGGAAGGTTTCTTCTGCAATCGCCCCAGCAACAGCTATTGCCATTTTCCCTTTTATAAAATCCACAGTATATAGATACTTATCATCTTGCTGTGTTTGACGCACATAACCTAATGCGTTTCCCCGCGGCACAACATTAACACTGGCTACCGAGCCTGGCTGAGTACACTCACTTAGCAGTGCGTGACCTATTTCATGAATGGCAATTCGTTTCCTTTCTTCCGAACTAGGAATTCTATCTAATTTCTCACCCATAATAACTTTTTCAACCGCACTGCGCAAATGCTGAGCGGTAATTACATTTGACTTTTCCCGAAAAGCTAAGATAGCAGCCTCGTTAGCCACACTCTCCAGGTGGGCCCCGGAAAATCCGAATGTATCATTGGCCACGTCATTGAGGACAACTTCTTCAGCCACTGGCTTGTTCCGGGTGTGTAATTCCAAAATTTTTAGCCGTCCCTTCTTGTCAGGTAAATCAACTTTAACCTGCCGGTCAAAACGACCAGGACGAAGCAGTGCGGGATCGAGAATATCCACCCGGTTTGTTGCACCAATGACTAATATGCGAATGGTATCATTAGCAGATATCCCATCCATTTGTACTAAAAGCTCATTCAATGTCTGGTCATATTCCAAGTGGCCGCTGTTTTGGCCACGTTTTCCACCTAGTACTTCAATCTCGTCTATAAAGATAACCGCGCTTTTTTTATTATCACGTCTTGCTGTATTAGCTGCCTGTTTAAATAATTGACGTACACGCTGGGCGCCAACACCAACATACATTTCAACAAACTCTGATCCGCTTGCTGCCAAAAATGCAGATTCAGTAAATTGTGCAGCCGCTTTAGCCAAAAGAGTTTTTCCTGTTCCTGGCGGCCCATTAAGCAGGATGCCTTTGAGTGGGCGGATGCCCAGTGACTTTATACGTTCAAAATCTTTTATGAACTCAAGAGCCTCACAAAGCTCGCCTTTGGCTATATCTTGACCGCCAATATCATCAAAGCTTATTAAAGGCTCTTCGCCAGACCGTTTAGCAACACCCGCAAAAGTTTTACTGCCAGATCGTTTGCCAGCAACATAATAGAAAGCAGCTAAAATACTGCCTAAAAAAATTACCGGCATTACATCCACACCTTCAAATACCAGGAAGATAAGGATTGCGGCTATGATACCAATAATAATTTCAATATGTGGCATATTATTTCACCCCCTGGCCACTGTCACTACGGGCAATTACCATATACATTTCTGCATCGGCTTTTGTCATCTGCAGGTAGATATTTTTTGTATCTACATATATTTTTACTGCTATCCCCACCTTCTGGGCCTTTGCTTCAATCTTTTCAGACATAATGGCAAAGTTTCCGTTAACACTTGCTTCTTGCACATAATAATGGACAGTATAGAAAAACTGCTCTAATTCGGGTGTACGATTATCCTGAATAACAATATCGTACTTTTTACCGCCATCAATATTTTTTAAGCCATCAATAATTGCGGTATAGGCTTTTTGTAAATCAGGAACATTCGCAAGCTTTACGAAGATCTTGTTTTTGTCACTATTTTTTCCTTGTTCATTGATACGGCCAATGCTAACTGATTCCACACCTTTAATGCTTTGGAACATATCGCTGATAGGCTTGGCTACCGCGTATTTATTCCAAAATAATTGACCGCCGAATAGAAGGGCAAGGGTAATCACGAGAGCCAGACATCCTTTAACCCAATTATAATCCTTTTGTGGCATATTCCCAATGCCCCCTTCCTATATATATTGGTTATTATTTTGCAGTACTAATAGTCGTTAAAATTATATCATATATTGCTGTTTCAATATAGCGTAAATAATAGCCAGGGAAGTGGCATACCTTGCCACTAACGTGTCAATACTATACTACATACTGCAGACATTCTACTTCTTGTCCCTTCTGTTCCGTGATCGCAGCCGTGTATAACAGCAAAAAACCCTGCTCGCAAAATGAGCAGGGTTTTTATGCATTTAATCTATTAGCTCTTTATTCTTTGTCTCAGGAATCAAAAAGTACACGTTAATAGCCGCTGCAACATAGATGAAAGCCAGCAATGCCAGCGCTCCTGACAAGGTGTACTTAGCAGCTAATATGCCAATTAGTACAGGAGCCAAGCCGCCTACGGCACGACCAGTATTAAATATAAAATTCTCAGCAGTAGAACGTGCATCTGTTGAATAGTTCTCAGATAAGAGTGCACCATAACCCGCCATCATACCATTGCAGAAAAAGCCAAGAATTGCACCGCCTACCAGTAGACTTTCGCCAGTGTGCCTGTCGATTCTAAAACTCCTGTACTGCTTGGATCTGTCCATTATAACTTCCTCCCAAAATTAAAAGGCTTTCTGTCCTGAAGCGACAGAAAGCCTTATTGAGCTAATTCTTAGCACAATAAACTCAATAATAGATAATCAAGTTTTGACCTTGTCAGCCTCACAGGACTGTTTTAAAGGATCCCAGTATACTTTTTTTAGATTATTACATATGTTTATTAGTTTGTCAATAGTTACGTCGAATTTAGTTATATTATACACTAGTTTGCCTTTATAAGTAAAAAACCTACGAAAAAGTTCATTTTCGTAGGTTTTTCTCAACTCTTCATTCCCTCAAAACCAAACAATGTAAGAGTTATCATCTGCCTGATGTGTCGACCTTGGAAGTAGTTCAGGTGTTACCCCGAACGGTTCTCCCTAGAAAGGAGGTGATCCAGCCGCACCTTCCGATACGGCTACCTTGTTACGACTTCACCCCAATCATCGGCCCCACCTTAGACGGCTGGCTCCTTACGGTTACCCCACCGGCTTCGGGTGTTTCCAACTTTCGTGGTGTGACGGGCGGTGTGTACAAGGCCCGGGAACGTATTCACCGCAGTATGCTGACCTGCGATTACTAGCGATTCCGACTTCACGGAGGCGAGTTGCAGCCTCCGATCCGAACTGAGAGCTTGTTTATGCGTTTCGCTTACCTTCGCAGGCTTGCTTCGCTTTGTTTAAGCCCATTGTAGTACGTGTGTAGCCCAGGACATAAGGGGCATGATGACTTGACGTCATCCCCGCCTTCCTCCGCATTGTCTGCGGCAGTCTCCCTTGAGTTCCCACCATAACGTGCTGGCAACAAAGGATAAGGGTTGCGCTCGTTGCGGGACTTAACCCAACATCTCACGACACGAGCTGACGACAGCCATGCACCACCTGTTTTTGTGTCCCCGAAGGGAGGGATCTATCTCTAGACCTTTCACTCAATGTCAAGCCCTGGTAAGGTTCTTCGCGTTGCGTCGAATTAAACCACATACTCCACCGCTTGTGCGGGCCCCCGTCAATTCCTTTGAGTTTCAACCTTGCGGCCGTACTCCCCAGGCGGGGTACTTATTGCGTTAACTCCGGCACAGGAGGGGTCGATACCTCCTACACCTAGTACCCATCGTTTACGGCCAGGACTACCGGGGTATCTAATCCCGTTCGCTCCCCTGGCTTTCGCGCCTCAGTGTCAGACACAGTCCAGAAAGTCGCCTTCGCCACTGGTGTTCCTCCCAATATCTACGCATTTCACCGCTACACTGGGAATTCCACTTTCCTCTCCTGCACTCAAGATCTCCAGTTTCCTGCGCCCATACGGAGTTGAGCTCCGCACTTAGACACAAGACTTAAAAATCCACCTACACGCCCTTTACGCCCAATAATTCCGGACAACGCTTGCCACCTACGTATTACCGCGGCTGCTGGCACGTAGTTAGCCGTGGCTTCCTCCTTTGGTACCGTCATTACCTTGCATTATTTACACAAGATACGTTCGTCCCAAACGACAGAGCTTTACGATCCGAAAACCTTCTTCACTCACGCGGCGTTGCTCCGTCAGACTTTCGTCCATTGCGGAAGATTCCCCACTGCTGCCTCCCGTAGGAGTCTGGGCCGTGTCTCAGTCCCAGTGTGGCCGTTCATCCTCTCAGACCGGCTACTGATCGTCGCCTTGGTGAGCCATTACCTCACCAACTAGCTAATCAGACGCAGACCCATCTCTAAACGGTAGCTTATATATAGAGGCCACCTTTCTTAACTCAGTCATGCAACCAAGTCACCACATTCGGTATTAGCACCACTTTCGCGGTGTTGTCCCCAGTTTAGAGGCAGGTTGTCTACGCGTTACTCACCCGTTCGCCACTAGGAGTTACAAGTAACTCCCCGTTCGACTTGCATGTGTTAGGCACGCCGCCAGCGTTCGTCCTGAGCCAGGATCAAACTCTCCAATAAAGTTTATTTATTGAAGCCATTTGTTGGCTCATAAAAATTTAAAAGAAATTATTTAATGTGCTCAAACGAGCACCGCACATCTGGCATATGATGCATTACTTACATTGTTCAGTTTTCAGGGAACGTACGCAAGGATGCGCTTATAATCCAGCAATAAAATACTGGTCGGAGCGGCAGGATTCGAACCTGCGACCCCCTGGTCCCAAGCCAGGTACTCTACCAAACTGAGCCACGCCCCGATTATTGCCTGGTGGCGGCGCAGGGATTTGAACCCCGGACACTTCGGGTATGAACCGAATGCTCTAGCCAACTGAGCTACGCCGCCATATTAAAAATATAAATGGAGCTAGTGACCGGGATTGAACCGGTGACCTTATCCTTACCAAGGATACGCTCTACCGACTGAGCTACACCAGCACATCACACAAACAGGTTATTAGCGCCTATCTGCTTCGTTGCTCCTCAAAACGCTTGCTTACGCACTTCCCAGTGCGCCGCGCTGCGCGTTTTTCCGGTGCGCCTCGCATCTGGACACTACTAACCTGTTTGCGGCCTTGTGTCGGATACGTGCTTGTCGCAGATTGAGCTATTCTTTATAAAGCTTCGCTTTATAAAATCGAGTTTTACATAAGCGAAGCGATAGTATCATGGTTGCGGGGACAGGACTTGAACCTGTGACCTTCGGGTTATGAGCCCGACGAGCTACCAACTGCTCCACCCCGCGATGTTATTGGTGGAGGGAGGTGGATTCGAACCACCGAAGTCAAAGACGGCAGATTTACAGTCTGCTCCCTTTAGCCACTCGGGAATCCCTCCAGATTGTTTGGAGCTGGCGATAGGAATTGAACCCACAATCGCATGCATGGTGCCTCAGGGCAGAATCGAACTGCCGACACGAGGATTTTCAGTCCTCTGCTCTACCGACTGAGCTACCGAGGCGTTAAGCAGCGAACCAGGTTGTCACGAGCCGCAAAGGCGACATGAGAACCTACGTAAGTCGCTTAGTTCTGAGCGTAGTGAAGAACTTCCACTCAATAAAATGGCGACCCCGGCAGGATTCGAACCTGCGACCTTTTGATTCGTAGTCAAACGCTCTATCCAGCTGAGCTACGGAGTCTCTTTATATATTACAGCCTTCATTAAAAACCGTAAGCCAGTTTCTGTTTTAGGAAATTATTTATCTAACGCACCGAGTGCGTTCTCCCCTTCGGTTTGTTTCCCTACAGGAAGTTCCCCTACCAAAATTCGGGTTTCTGCCTCGCGGAGTTTACCACTTTTCACTAGACTGTCGCCAGTCTACTCATTCTCTGTGCACTTTATGACTACTTTCGGCTACGTGAGTCAATTTCATCGTCGTCAGAGCTTAGCTCTGCCCCATCTTGCGATGGGCGCGAACACTACAGCCATCTCAGGCCGTGGCAGTCTGGACTTTCCTCAATACTACACTAATGCAGTACCGCAATTTCCCGTTTTTAAAAAAGGCTGGAATTTTTTTATGGCGACCCCGAACGGATTTGAACCGTCGATCTCCGCCGTGACAGGGCGGCATGTTAGACCGCTACACCACGGGGCCGCATTATTCGATTTTCGACTTTAGACCTTCGATGTTCGATAATTATCGAATGTCGAGCGTCTAGCATCGAGTATCGAGATTGGTGGGCGATGACAGGATCGAACTGCCGACATCCTGCTTGTAAGGCAGGCGCTCTCCCAGCTGAGCTAATCGCCCGTATTCTAGATAATAAAGGAATACGCTTCCTCACTTCCGCTCGGAAGTAAGCGACTCACTCAGGTTCTCATTTCGCCTATCGGCTCGTGAGAACCTGGTTCGCTGCTTATGGTGACCCGTAAGGGAATCGAACCCTTGATACCGCCGTGAAAGGGCGGTGTCTTAACCGCTTGACCAACGGGCCAGTTGGTGACCCACCCGCGACTCGAACGCGGGACACCCTGATTAAAAGTCAGGTGCTCTACCGACTGAGCTAGTAGGTCATTACATTTGATTGCTCAAGGAATTATATTTTACCATATCTACTTATACATTTCAATAAGTACTTTTT
>NZ_CP156926.1:2865000-3042500 GCF_041428895.1 Sporomusa aerivorans | reverse complement strand
ACCCCCTGCTTGCAAGGCAGGTGCTCTCCCAGCTGAGCTACGCCCCCGTGTTTAGCTGTTTGGACGTTGCATTTTAAATATTAGATAAAGGATTTAAGCCAGTATCTAAAGTCTAATAACCAATATCCAAAATGGTGGGCCTAAGTGGACTTGAACCACTGACCTCACGCTTATCAGGCGTGCGCTCTAACCAGCTGAGCTATAGGCCCAAGGTTCCGGCTGTATGAAAACTCGCCCTCGCTGTGTTGCTTAGCGATACTTGCTTATGACAGCCTCAAAGGAATTTTTTATACTCACTACCCCCGGCCCCTACCACGAACGCTGCAACCCGTTAACATGGTTTTGTCGGAGTATATTTTAAATGAGCATTCCCTCAAAACCAAACAATGTAAGAGTTATCATCTGCCTGATGTGTCGACCTTGGAAGTAGTTCAGGTGTTACCCCGAACGGTTCTCCCTAGAAAGGAGGTGATCCAGCCGCACCTTCCGATACGGCTACCTTGTTACGACTTCACCCCAATCATCGGCCCCACCTTAGACGGCTGGCTCCTTGCGGTTACCCCACCGGCTTCGGGTGTTTCCAACTTTCGTGGTGTGACGGGCGGTGTGTACAAGGCCCGGGAACGTATTCACCGCAGTATGCTGACCTGCGATTACTAGCGATTCCGACTTCACGGAGGCGAGTTGCAGCCTCCGATCCGAACTGAGAGCTTGTTTATGCGTTTCGCTTACCTTCGCAGGCTTGCTTCGCTTTGTTTAAGCCCATTGTAGTACGTGTGTAGCCCAGGACATAAGGGGCATGATGACTTGACGTCATCCCCGCCTTCCTCCGCATTGTCTGCGGCAGTCTCCCTTGAGTTCCCACCATAACGTGCTGGCAACAAAGGATAAGGGTTGCGCTCGTTGCGGGACTTAACCCAACATCTCACGACACGAGCTGACGACAGCCATGCACCACCTGTTTTCGTGTCCCCGAAGGGAGGGATCTATCTCTAGACCTTTCACTCAATGTCAAGCCCTGGTAAGGTTCTTCGCGTTGCGTCGAATTAAACCACATACTCCACCGCTTGTGCGGGCCCCCGTCAATTCCTTTGAGTTTCAACCTTGCGGCCGTACTCCCCAGGCGGGGTACTTATTGCGTTAACTCCGGCACAGGAGGGGTCGATACCTCCTACACCTAGTACCCATCGTTTACGGCCAGGACTACCGGGGTATCTAATCCCGTTCGCTCCCCTGGCTTTCGCGCCTCAGTGTCAGACACAGTCCAGAAAGTCGCCTTCGCCACTGGTTTTCCTCCCAATATCTACGCATTTCACCGCTACACTGGGAATTCCACTTTCCTCTCCTGCACTCAAGATCCCCAGTTTCCTGCGCCCATACGGAGTTGAGCTCCGCACTTAGACACAAGACTTAAAGATCCACCTACACGCCCTTTACGCCCAATAATTCCGGACAACGCTTGCCACCTACGTATTACCGCGGCTGCTGGCACGTAGTTAGCCGTGGCTTCCTCCTTTGGTACCGTCATTACCTTGCATTATTTACACAAGATATGTTCGTCCCAAACGACAGAGCTTTACGATCCGAAAACCTTCTTCACTCACGCGGCGTTGCTCCGTCAGACTTTCGTCCATTGCGGAAGATTCCCCACTGCTGCCTCCCGTAGGAGTCTGGGCCGTGTCTCAGTCCCAGTGTGGCCGTTCATCCTCTCAGACCGGCTACTGATCGTCGCCTTGGTGAGCCATTACCTCACCAACTAGCTAATCAGACGCAGACCCATCTCTAAACGGTAGCTTATATATAGAGGCCACCTTTCTTAACTCAGTCATGCAACCAAGTTACCACATTCGGTATTAGCACCACTTTCGCGGTGTTGTCCCCAGTTTAGAGGCAGGTTGTCTACGCGTTACTCACCCGTTCGCCACTATCTGCTATTCAACACCGAAAACTCAGGTGTTGGCACTTTTTATTTGCGTGAAGCGCTCTCTATCGTTCGCGCTTGACGCTGTCGGAGTTCACATCACCAAAACCCTCGGTGTTGAACAGCAGACCGTTCGACTTGCATGTGTTAGGCACGCCGCCAGCGTTCGTCCTGAGCCAGGATCAAACTCTCCAATAAAGTTTTATTTATTGAAGCCATCTGATGGCTCATAAAATTTAAAAGAAATTATTTAATGTGCTCAAATGAGCACCGCACATCTGGCATATGATGCATTACTTACATTGTTCAGTTTTCAGGGAACGTATTCTGACATCATTAGATGATCGTCACTTTTTGTTAACGATAAACCGTAATGACAGTTTTTATATATTAACACAATACATACACCGAGTCAACATACAACTTTTGTCAGTTTTTGTTCGGCATTGCTTTTTCGCAGCCGACTTTTATATATTAACACGCACATCATAGCGTGTCAATAAGCCCAGTAGGGTATTTTTTACCATGAGCATGCCCAGTAAAAAAGAAGTCCTGAGCATAAAGAAAACATCGTATTAAAACGATGTTAGCAATAGCATTCAATATATTCTTCAGTAAGAATATCGAGTTTTTCGCGCATCTCACTGATTGTTCCCGCTGTCAAATTGAGTTCCTCCAGATCGCTGCTATGAAGCAGAGATGAAAGTTTATCAATCTGCTTTAATAATTGAAGCTTTCTCATTGTTAATACTACACTCTCCTTAAATCGTAAACTGCAGTATAATATTAACAACTCTAACTTTCTTTGTAAATAGATTTAGACAAACACAGAAAAGCAAGTGTTTTCACATAAGTCAGAAAACGCATTCGTCCGGAATCACTGTCAGCCTTTCAACATACACACCAACATAAAATCCATAAAGATTTACAAGCAGACTAAACGCCCGCGGCAAAGCGTACCTAACACCCCTGTTTAAGAGAAAATCTTTATTGATTTCCTAATAAAGCAGACTTAGCTTCAGTTAACCCCATCTGAAGGTTAGTCGTCGGATAAAAACCTTTGGACTGCTCTTCCATTTAAATATTCACATTTTTTCCCCTGCCAAGTGTCTCTGACTCTCAGCTCGTCTTCAATAGCTTCACGTATTTTCCACCAGCCAGTCTGCCAGTTGGTAAATAGAGTATTGGTTTCCGGTGCTCGGCCGATTAAACGCTGAATTACCGTGTCTGGGTGAAGATATTCAAGGAAGCTAACTACTCTATCAACATAATTTTCTTTACTAATGAGTGTAAAGTCACCTTTTTGATACCACTCAGCCATAACCGTGTTTTTTACAATGTACAGGGCATGCAGTTTTACTTGCTCAATACCTAATGCTGAGATAATTTTAGCACTCTCAATTGTATCGATCATATCATCCCACGGGAGATTCAAAATAAGATGGGCACATACCCCCATCGACCAGCGTTTAATCCGTTGTGTGGCGTCAATAAACTCAGCCAGCGAATGCCCTCTGTTAATTTTCATTAATGTATGATAATTAACTGTCTGCAATCCCAATTCAATACTAATATCAATACCATATTCAAGCTGGATATTAGCCAGCATCTCCAGGTAAGCATCATTAATACAATCAGGTCTGGTGGCCAGTGCTATGGCCACAATATCTTCCTGACAGGCTTCCAGGACATGACGCTTGAGTTGGTCTACCGGCAAGTACGTATTACTGAAATTCTGAAAATAGGGAATAAATTTTTTCGCTTTGTACTTTGGGGCAATATGTGCTTTATTAGCAGCAAGTTGGTCACTTACACTTAGAGAAGCGGGAAGATTTTCATAACCGGCGCCAATCTCACCGCAAAATACACAACCGTTATGCCCGCACTGACCATCACGGTTAGGACAGGTTACAGGCAGACTGACCGGCAGTTTATACACCTTTTCGCCATATTTTTGGCGTAAATATTCGGAATAAGTTTTATATCTCGGTACAGAAATCATCATCTTTAATCCTCTGATAAGACGGTCTCCCGTTTTGATATGAAAAAAGTACAGCAATTTTCCGGTTATCCAAATAGCCACAGCCAGCGAGATAAGAAGGAATATCAACCATAAATACTTCAACATGGTACGCCTTTTTAATTTCCCGCCAAGTAGTAAATGAGAATTCCGGCAAATAATGCTTAGCGCGGCTGGTATCCCGCCAAAAAGAAGTTTTTGCGTCAGCCCACTTATCAGCTGCTGCCTGATTTATCTGATTCCAGGGCAAAAAGTCAGGCCGCACTGTCCCCTGTTCACTCATAAGCGCATCAAACTTCAAAAGTTCAAGATAGCTGTGCAGCAAAACCGGGTAAAGAGCCTCGCAGAATTCTGCCATATATTTATATAAGTTTTTGGCACTATGGGCAACAAGATGGTAACCGTGCTGTTCCCAATAGCAGGCAAGGTGGTAATAAAAGTCAAAAGCCCCACTGCCTGTTGCTGCTATCAGCCAAGTCAGACTATATTTAAAACGCCCGCTATTATATACCTGTTCAAATACTTCTTCTAAAATTTTAAGCCTTCTGACCTGATCATAACTTAGATAATTATTTGCTAAGACCTCATAAGGAGCAGTATCCATAGCTATATATCCATGTCTTCCGGCATCCTCCCGGATACCCGCGCCTTTAAGGAGTTTAAGAAAACCGATTTGCAGCATGTCCGGCTGAAGGCTATAGACATCATCAAACGATTTAGCAAATATAGTTTGATCTTCGTAAGGTAAGCCAATGATCAGATCAAGGTGTAAATGAATATTGTTATAACTTCTGATCCTGTTAATGTTTTCAACGATGCGCGACCAGTTATTGTGCCGCTGTATGGCCGTCAATGTTTGTTGATTTGTTGACTGAATACCGATTTCAAATTGAAATCGGCCAACCGGTACCCCATGCAAAAAATCAACTACTTCTTTATCCCAAATATCAGCAGCAATTTCAAAATGAAAATTTGTCCGGCAAGTCTGGTCCGCCAGAAATTTTAATATGGGAAAATAATGATCTTTACGGGCATTGAAGGTACGGTCAACGAATTTAACTTGTCTGACATTGTGATCAATAAAAAACTGCAAGTCGTTAAATACACGCTCAAGACTCAAAAACCTCACGCCAGAGGTTGCACTTGACAAACAGTACTGACAGGAAAACGGACAGCCCCGTGAACTCTCATAATATATTATTTTGTCCTTAAGCAACGGCATCTCAGCCTCTGAATAAGGAAAAGGTATATCATCGAGGTTATCAATTATTTGGGGTGTTCCAACAATCCCTTTGCAACTGCCGCGATAAGCTATTCCGGCGATAGCCTCCGCCGTTTTTCCCGCTTTAAGTGCGTCCAGCAACAGACTTAAGGTTTTTTCACCTTCGCCCAGGACAATATAATCCACTGCGGGATTTGCTGCCAGCACAGCCTGCGGTTCATAAGATACTTCCGGTCCGCCTAAGACAACAATAACCTCTGGCCGGACTTTCTTTATTAACGCAGCGAGCTGCAAACTGGCTTCAATATTCCATATATAACAAGCCAGTCCAATTACATTTGCCTGATAGGTATATATATCACTTAAAATCTCAAGCAACCCGTTATTCACTGTGTATTCACGGACCGTCACACTTTGTCCGTAACGCTGACAAAAAGATGCAAGATATCTAAGGGCTAACGAAGAGTGAGTATATTTTGCATTTAATGTTGAAAGTAACACCTTCATAGTCTTCTCCTGAATCCATGATCTCCTGAAAGTATAGTGTTTTCGGGCACGCTTGTCAAATATCCTGCCTGGCTGATTTACGGGTATTCACCACCCCAGTTTGCTTCGCATAAAATAGAATAAGGTTAACATGAGGATGGTGAGAAATATGCGGATAATGATCGACGGACGCTATTTACCCGGCAGTGCCCGCGTCAACCGTGATTTATTAATAACTCTCCGTAATATGGCCAAAGCGCTTAACTGGGGAATCCGTTATGATGCACAACATGAATTAGTTCTGATCAATTCCAAAGATTCCTCTATGCCCCCGCTGCCTGTCAGCCAGCAGGCCGATGACAGAATCGAAGACGAGAACGCCCGCTTGGCCGGCAAGGCCATTTGCCTGGACCCCGGACACGGGGGCAGTGACCCGGGTGCGACAGGACCTACAGGCACCCTGGAGAAAGACAATACATTAGCTATTGCGCTTCTGCTTAAAGAAAAACTGGAAAAAAACGGGGCTATTGTTATTATGACCAGAGACGCCGACGCCGACGTAGCCCATGCCGAGGCAAGCGCCAATCAAGGACTTGAAGCAAGAGTAGAGGCCGCCAATCAGGCTGAAGCCGATTTATTCGTCAGCATCCATAATGACTCCTTTACCAACAACACAGCCGCAGGCACTACCACCTTCCACTATGGTGATAAAGAGTCGACAAAATTGGCCAATCTAGTTCAGCGGACTCTGGCGGAAAACCTGGGAACAAAAAATCGCGGCGCCCGTTTTGCCAGTTTTTATGTATTACGTTATACCAATATGCCGGCGATATTGGTTGAGGTAGCTTTTATTTCCAATCCTGTGGAAGAAATGCTTTTATCCAGTGTTGACGGACGCGATAATGCTGCTGTAAGTATCTGTGAAGGAATCCTCAAATACTTCAAAGTATAGAAAATATTTTATTCAGGGCATCCTATACCAGGAAATGGCACAATCTCGGCTAATATATCTATGTGATAATTTTTGAAAGGAAAGTGATTATATGTCGCAAACATCTACTGCGCTGCCAGTACGCGAGGATATACAATCCGAGTATAAATGGCATGTTGAAGATATCTATGCAACGGAGGAGCAATGGCAAACTGACCTAGCGAAAGTAAAAAATGACCTCCCTGCTATAGGCGCCTATAAGGATACTTTGTCCCAATCTGTTGATAAGTTGGCTGCTTGCTTAAGATTACGGGATGAGATTAATATCTTAGCCGGCAAATTGTTTGCCTATGCCCGTCTACACCGGGATGAAAACACAGCAAATGCAAAATATCAAGCGCTTGTCGGTAAAACTGAAGGTATGCTTGCTGAGGCCAGTGCCGCCACTTCGTTCATAGAGCCGGAAATTTTGGCCATGCCTGATCAAGTCTTGGCTACCTACCGCAGGGAGCAGCCCCTTGCGGATTACAGCTTCTATTTTGATAATTTAGACCGGCAAAAACAACATATTTTATCACCTGCGGAAGAAGAAATTCTGTCCCGTTCAGCAGAAGCCACACAGGCATCCGAAACCATTTTCAACATGTTGGCCCATGCCGATATGAAATTTCCGGATATCTCAGGCAAAAATGGCAACCCCGTAGCCCTAAGCGAAGGACGTTACCGGTCACTGATTATGTCAAATGACCGTCGGGTTCGCAAAGACGCCTTTACAGGGTTGTTCGGCACTTATAACTCTTACCGCAATACATTTGCCGCGACGCTGTCAGGTAATGTCAAAAAAAATATCTTTTATGCCCGTACCCGGAAATTCGCTTCAACCCTGGAGTCTGCCCTGTCAGACGGGAATATACCCGTAGGTGTGTATGATAACTTACTTGCCACTATAAATTCCAACCTCGCCCCTCTCCATCGCTATATTGCACTGAAGAAAAAAGCCCTGCAGCTTGATACTATTCACATGTATGATTTGTACACCCCGTTAGCTCAGCATGTGAAATTCGATATTCCCTATGCCGATGGCCTAAAACTGGTTCGCGACGGACTAGCACCACTCGGGCCGGAATATACAGATATTTTAAATAAAGGTCTTACTTCCGGCTGGATTGATGTGTATGAGAATAAAGGAAAACAGACAGGCGCTTACTGTTGGGGTGTATATGGTGTCCACCCGTTTGTACTCCTTAACTATAATGACCGGCTGGAGGACGTCAGCACCCTGGCTCATGAAATGGGGCATGCCATCCATAGTCATTACAGTCAGGCTACGCAACCGTATGCCACTTCTCAATATACTATTTTCACGGCCGAAGTAGCGTCCACGACTAATGAAATCCTGCTAAACGATTATTTATTAAAAACAACAACTGACAAACAAAAAAAATTGTATTTGATTAATCAATATCTGGAAATGGTCAGAGCTACTGTCTACCGTCAAACTATGTTTGCCGAATTTGAGCGAGACATTTACAACAAAGCCGAAGACGGCGAGACACTTACGGCTGATTTGCTGGATGAAATGTGGCATAACCTTAATGTCAAATATTATGGTCCGGATATGGTGGTAGATAAGGAAATCGACATAGAGTGGGCCCGGATTCCACATTTTTACTGGAACTTCTATGTCTATCAATATGTAACCGGTTATGCCGCAGCCACAACTCTTGCCGCCAAAATGCTGGAAGAGAAAGCCGATGCTCAGAAAAAATATATTGGTTTCTTAAAAAGCGGCGGATCGGATTATCCCATAAACATACTAAAGAAAGCCGGAGTAGATATGTCAACGCCAGAGCCGGTAGAGCTCACACTTAACAAGTTCTCCGGCATGCTGGACGAACTGGAAAAAATACTATCCATCTCTTGACAATTAATTCTCTAAAAGGTATATTTTAGATATGACAAAACATAATTGCTCTCGATGGCTAGCGTCTTCATGTCTTGACCAACCGACCAGCAATTGTTTGCGTCAAACACATTTAACGGAGGTTGGTTAAACATGGATTATCAAGACAAAGATCTTACCTGTAAAGAGTGCGGTGCAGCTTTCGCTTTCACTGCATCTGAGCAAGCTTTTTACGCTGAGAAAGGCTTCCAAAATGATCCTTCCCGTTGCCCGGACTGCCGTGCAGCTAGAAAACGTCAAAATGGTGGCCGCATGGGCGGCAATGCTCGTCCGCAACGTGAAATGTTTGACGCTACTTGCAGCGCCTGTGGCATTCAAACTCAGGTTCCTTTCCGTCCTACTGCCGGAAAACCTGTATATTGCCGCGATTGCTTCCAAGCCAATCGTTAATTATTATTGCCTTGCTAACAGGCCGGTTAAATCCGGCCTGTTTTTATTTTTTCCATTTTCTGTCCCTACCCCATCTATATAGTATCCAATAAAGATTTACAGGCACGGCGTTAGTAAAAACTTAGGCCCGGCAAAGAGCCAATGGCAAAGTGACCTACTACCTGTCTTTTAAAAGACTCTTTATTGGATTTCATATAAGAGAATTTTGTAATATATTTGCTGTCCCTGCAAAAACTAAGACCATACTATCAATTACGAGGATATTATGCCACTAATTAAACCTATGCTGGCTAAGACAGGTAATTTGCCTGACAATCAAACCCAATACAGTTTCGAAATCAAGTGGGACGGCATCAGAACCATCTTATACTTTGAAGATTCTAAATGTAAGATAGTCAGCCGCAATCTTAAAGATTTAACCGGGCAGTATCCGGAACTAACGGCGTTGGCTTCTTCAATTGGAACTGGTCATCAAGAAATAATTCTTGACGGCGAGATCGTAGCTTTTAACACTGCCGGCCTGCCTTCTTTTTCCCTGCTCCAGCACCGTATGGGAGTAACCGATGACAAGCTGATTGCAAAACTAAGGCAAGAAATCCCTGTGCATTACATAATATTTGATATTCTGTCCCTAGACGGTAATTTACTGTTAGACAAAAACTATCTCGAACGCAGATCCATATTAGCAAGCCTGGCTTTAGAGGGACCCAACTGGCAGACTCCCGGTTTCAAAACAGGTGATGGACAAGCAATTTTAACCGCCAGCCGGAATTTAGGCCTGGAAGGTATTGTAGCCAAACGACTGGACAGCTCCTATCAGGCAGGCAAACGCACCGGCGCCTGGCTAAAAATTAAAAACCAACGCCGCCAGGAACTGATTATTGGCGGCTGGGTTCCAGGTCAGGGAACCCGCCAGGGAAAAATTGGCGCTCTGCTTGTTGGTTGTTATGATATTACTCAGCAAAACGCAAAGACACAGGGTATATCCCAACGGTTGCTGTATGCCGGCAAAGTAGGTACCGGGTTTACTCAGGCTACCCTCCAAGCTTTAGCTAAACAACTGGCGCCATTATATCGGGATGATAACCCGTTTGACCAAGATCTGCCAGTAAAAAACGTCCGTTATGTTGAACCGGTATTGATTGGCGAGTTTGAATTTACCGAATGGACCCCTAACCACACACTTCGTCATCCTTCTTTCAAAGGTTTAAGATATGACAAAAATCCGCGTCAGGTGATACGCGAAGAATAATTCCGGAGGTGATACCTGTGCCCCGTCCAATGTGGAGTGGAGCCATTAGTTTTGGACTGGTCAATATTCCGGTTAAATTGTACAATGCCGTAAAAAAGAAATCTATTCATTTCAATCAGCTTCGCAAATCAGATGGTTGTCGTATACGCTTAAAAAAAGTCTGTCCTGCCGACGGCAGCGAAGTACAGGCTGAAAACATTGTCAAAGGTTACGAGATTTCACCAGATCAATATGTGGTGGTAACAAACGAAGAGCTGGAAGCAATTCAGCCCAGAAATGCCCGTACCATTGCCATCGAGGATTTTGTCAGACTGGATCAGATCGACCCTCTTTACTATGACAGTTGCTATTACCTTACGCCTGATAAAGGCGCCGGTAAGGCCTATTCTCTGCTACATACTGCCATGCAGAACACCGGCAAAGTTGCCATTGCAAGAGTTGTTATGCGTAATAAAGAATATCTTACTGCCATCCGTCCGGTTGGGCAAGCACTGGCCCTGTCGACAATGCACTTTGCTGACGAAGTGCTGGCGGCCGACCAACTGGAAGATTTGCCAATTGATATTCCCGAGCCGCAAAAGAAAGAACTGATTATGGCCGAACAATTGATTGAATCACTGACAACTGAGTTTGATCCTGCCAAATATCATGACCAGTATCACCAGCAAATCATGGACTTGCTTGAGAAAAAAGCAGAAGGCCAAACTGTCATCAGCCGGCCTGAAGTTAAAGAAAGCGGCAAAGTTATTGATTTGATGGCTGCACTGGAAGCAAGTATCTCGGCTATTAAAGGTAAGAATACTACAGATAAGAAAATGATGCCAACCGGCAAACAAGCCGCTCCGGCCAGGAGGAAAAAAGCCCGTGCCCAGTGATAGTAAAAATAAAACTATTATTGATATAGCCGGACATAAACTTAAAATCGGCAATCTCGACAAAGTGTTTTACCCGGCAACCGGCTTTACAAAAGGGCAAATGCTTGATTATTATATCCGTATTGCTCCGTTTCTGCTTCCTCATCTAATCAATCGGCCGCTTACAATGAAACGTTACCCGAATGGAGCTAACGGCAAATTCTTTTACCAAAAGGAATGTCCGGCACATCGTCCTGATTGGGTTAGGACAATCCCTGTTTGGAGCGGTGGGAATCACCGCAATATCAATTTTTGTAATGCCGCCGATTTACCAACACTGGTATGGGCCGCTAATCTGGCGGCCTTAGAACTGCATACCTCACTATCGCAGGCACCAAAAATAAATCAACCGACCCAGCTTGTTTTCGACCTTGATCCCGGCTCGCCGGCAACAATTGTAAATTGCGCACAGGTAAGCCTGCTGTTAAAGAGTTTTTTCGATAAGCATAAGCTGCAAAGCTTTCCAAAGACTTCAGGCTCCAAAGGGCTGCAGGTGTATGTGCCATTAAATACCCCGGTAAACTATGACGCGACCAAAAATTTTGCCCGGATTCTAGCCAGCCAGTTTCAGGAAAAATATCCGGAGCTGATTACCGCCAATATGAAGAAAGCGTTGCGCCCCGGTAAAGTCTTTATTGACTGGAGCCAAAACGATGAACATAAAACCACGGTATGTGTCTATTCTCTCCGCGCCAAAGAGCAGCCCACAGTTTCCACGCCTGTTACCTGGCAGGAAGTAATCCGGGCCGTTGATCAAAACGATCCCAAACTGCTAACTTTTGAAGCCACACAAGTGTTGGAACGCACCGCTCAGGCAGGCGACCTCTTCTCTCCCCTGCTTAGTCTTATGCAGAGATTGCCCGCTCTGTCGTAATATGTACCAAGGCCGCCGTCTTATAAAAACGGCGGCCTTTCACATTTGTTAACATCTTGGTCCGGCGGAAGAGATTGCGTCCGGCATATTTTGCTTGAAGCTGCTGAAGTTTTTTACGAAAAGCCTGGCCAGTTCCAACGCCTTTTGATCATAAGCCGACTTATCCGCCCATGTGTTGCGGGGTGCAAGAATTGCCTCCGGCACGCCCGGACAGCTTGACGGTACATAAACATTAAATACCGGATCAAGCTGATATGGCACTTGATCTAACTGACCTTCAATTGCAGCGGTCACCATAGCCCGCGTATAGGATAACTTCATTCGGCTGCCTATTCCATAAGGTCCACCCGACCAGCCAGTATTAATCAGAAATACCTGCGTACCATAGCGTTTCAACTTGTCCCCTAACAGTTCAGCATATCTTAGCGGAGACAGTGGTAAAAACGGTGCGCCAAAACAAGCCGAAAAGGTTGCCTGCGGCTCGGTAATGCCACGTTCGGTACCAGCAAGCTTACTGGTATAGCCGGAAAGGAAATGATACATCGCCTGTTCGTTGTTTAGCTTGGCAATTGGCGGCAGCACGCCAAAGGCATCGGCTGTTAAAAATACAATGGTTTTGGGATGACCGGCCACTCCGGGAATCAGAGCATTCGGTATGTATTCGACAGGATAAGCAACTCTGGTATTTTCGGTAATGGAACTGTCGGCAAAGTCGGGTATTCTTGTCGCCACATCAACAACCACATTTTCCAATACAGCGCCAAAGCGAATAGCTTCCCAAATCTGTGGTTCAGTCTCGTGCTTGAGGCCAATGCATTTGGCGTAACAGCCGCCTTCAATATTGAAAATCCCTGCATCACTCCAGCCGTGCTCGTCATCGCCAATTAGCCGCCGGTAAGGATCGGCGGATAAGGTTGTTTTACCGGTACCGCTCAAGCCAAAAAACAGGGCGGTATCACCAGCCTTGCCTACGTTTGCCGAGCAATGCATGGACAAAATGTTCTTCTCCGGCAAGATATAATTCATCACGGTAAAAATAGACTTTTTCATTTCCCCTGCGTATTGCGTTCCGCCAATAAGCACCAGTTTTTGTTCAAAATTCAGGATAATAAATGCCTCTGAGTTTGTAGCGTCAATAGCCGGGTCAGCTTTAAAACCGGGAAGACAAATTACTTTATAATCCGGGCTATTAGTCGCAGTTTCCGGGGATGGGCAAATAAACAACTGCTGTACAAACAAATTTTGCCAGGCATATTCATTTATAAACTCAACATGAATACGGTATCCGGGATCAGCTCCCGCAAAGCCGTTAAACACAAACAACTCCCTGTTTTGCATATAGGCCAGCATCCGGTTATGCAACTGATTAAATTTATCTACAGAATAAGGCTTATTATTAGTCCAGTCTATTATATTGCGAACTCCCGGTGAATCGACCACGAACTTGTCATTAGGCGACCGGCCGGTGTATTTACCTGTCGTAACATGCAAGGCGCCACTGCTTGTTAATTGGCCCTCGCCCCGCTTAATGGCCGCTTCGGTCAAATGCGCCGGACTCAAATTGCGTAATATTTTACTTGTCATACCTTATACCCCTTCCCTTTCAGCAGTTATTAGTATAATGTACTTCATAGTATACTGTATACAGATCTATTTGGCTATATTAAATACAAATAAATATACTACAATATCTTTATATCAACCTATTAGTATACCTAATTGAAATAAAAAAAATACTGCTCCACATCCTTGACCGGATTACTGGCTTCAGTATTAGGCAAGGATAGTGATGCAGTATTTTTAATATTTTTCTTTATTCAGCAATTTTCAGGGCAACCTTTACGACCCCGGGCATATCCTTGGGATTACACACACTCGTATGGCGTACAGGCAAGTGTTCAAGCTCAGCCAGTGCCGCCGGCACCGGCGTATCAATAAGTTCAGCCAGCTTATTCAATGCAGTAAATTCTGATACTGCAGCCAAACTGTCAGTGCCTTGCAAAGCGCTAAGTACCGTATCATTAAATTTAAAAGGACTGGCAGTGGCAACAATAATGTTTGGACTCGAATCACCGGTCTCACGGCGATAGTTTTCAGCAACCTGCCAGGCAACTGCCGTATGAGGATCCAAAGTATAGCCATATTCCTTATAAACCTTATCAATTGTAGCTACTGTTTGCGTGTCGCTTACCCACCCTGCCGGGAAGATAGCTTGGATAGCTTGCAATTGTTCATCACTGACCTGATACTCACCTTTACTGTTTAGTTCACTCATCCAGCGGCTGACCTCAGACGGAGCGTTATTGCTCATATGGTAGAGCAGCCGCTCTAGATTACTGGAGATCAAAATATCCATAGAAGGCGAGTAGGTCTTGTGGAACTCTCGCTTACGGCTATATACACCTGTTGCAAGAAAATCGGTCAGTACATTATTCGAATTAGAAGCACAAATCAGCTTATTAATAGGCAGACCCATTCGCTTGGCATAATAGCCTGCGAGAATATTGCCGAAGTTACCAGTTGGTACAACAAAATTGACCTGCTGGCCGGCGCTAATATGCTTACTTTGGACTAAATCCGCATATGCGCTGAAATAATATACAATCTGCGGCACAAGTCTCCCCCAGTTGATGGAGTTGGCAGACGACAGCTTAAAGCTGTTAGCGGCCAATTGTGCATTAAATGCGTTATCGTTAAAAATATGTTTTACACCAGTTTGTGCATCGTCAAAGTTGCCTTTTACCGCAAATACAGCAAGATTATTCCCTTGCTGGGTAACCATCTGCAAACGCTGAATTTGACTCACACCATTTTCCGGATAAAATACCATGACGCGTGTCTGATCAACATCTTTAAACCCCTCCAGCGCAGCCTTGCCAGTATCGCCGGAAGTCGCTACCAGAATCACAATTTCCGCGTGTTCGTCAATTTTCTTAAGTGCGCAGGATAAAAGTCTGGGCAAGAGTTGCAAAGCCATATCTTTAAAGGCACTGGTTGGCCCGTGCCACAATTCCAAAGCAAAAACATCATCAGTAACTTTAACAACCGGCGCTACTGCAGAACTGGAAAACTTATCACCGCCATAAGCGCCGGCAACACAGCTTTTCAGTTCGCTCTCGCTATAATCAGTTAAAAATAATTGCAGCACAGCAACAGCACGTTCCTGGTAATTCAGTGAAATCATGCGCTTTAAGGTCTGTTCATCCATCACTGGCAAAGATTCCGGGACAAATAAGCCTCCATCCGGGGCTATCCCTTGGGCAATGGCTTGGGCCGATGTTAATTTTTCAGCTGCCCCCCGTGTGCTAACATACATATAAGTTTCCCCTTCCTACAGCTTATGGCAGTTATTCACCGGTATGAGCAACATTTTTTCCGGCTACCGTCCCACCATTATAACAAACAAACATAGCGCCTGCAAAATCCAGTATGCTATTTAATTCATTTACACTCACACTTTCATCAGCATAAATAACAGCCAAAAGATTACGGGTTGTCAGGGTAACAGCCGTCCGCCGCGAGTCTGACGTCGGATTGCCAAATACCCCCAGCGAATCTGTAAGAAACGGCTTATTGCCTGTTGAAACCTCATTATTAGCGATATTTATGTAATTGCCTTCATCGGCTCGCCGGTACACTACATCGCTGGTTATCTGATCCAAATCATACAGCCCAAAAGGCAGCAGATATTTAATTGAACAATAATTATTAACATCAACGGCACTATTGACATAGTACAAGTCTTTTTTTTGTAATACCCGCCGTACCAGCGCCTCCGACGCCGGCCGATAACGCGACGGGTCAAAATCAAGTTTTTTGTACATATTGCGCACTGCCAAAATCCGGGGAAGCTTCGGCAGAACTTCCATATTATATGCTTTGGCAACTTCCTGTTGTAACTGGCCAAACTCCTGACTTAAAGCAGGCGGCGTTCCCCGGACAACAACATTGTTAATAAGCAAATACCCCAGGCGGCAATTAGGAACAACCTGACTAATGCTTTTATGAATAATAATTTGCATACTTTACTCCTCCCCGGACATTCAGATGAATCATTTACTCGCCGCGGGCAATCGGGCACAACCGGGCATTTACCGCCTGCACCAAACTAGAAGGTGCAACCACTATCTGACAACCCCGCACACCGGCGCTAACAGCAATCACCGGCCAACTCTCAGCACTCTCATCAATAAAAACCGGATAACGTTTTTTGGGGCCGAGCGGCGAAACCCCGCCCCTGACATATCCGGTTAGAGGTTGTACCTCTTTTAATGCTACCATTTCTACTTTTTTATTGCTACTGGCGACAGCCAAAGCTTTAAGGTCCAACTCCGCAGCACCGGGAATGCAGGCCATAATTACACCAGTCTTGTCGCCTCTGGCCACCAACGTTTTAAAAACCTGACCATGCGGCATATTCACCTTGTCAGCCACATGCTGAGCACTTAGATCACTCTCATCGACCTCATATTCATGCAACTCATAGCTAATTTTGAGACCATCCAATATTCTGGCGGCATTTGTTTTCATAACATTTCCGTTTCTCCTCTAACAACCCGCACCGGGTAAGGCAATCTGTTTATATAAATGATAATCGATCTATTCCAGTGTAATCAATTGATATTCCAAAGAACCCATACCAATTTTTGCAGCATGCTTGATTTGAATCATGGCATCATGGTGAGCATAAGAAATTTCCGCTAAGGTTTTGCCATGCGCCTTGGCAGTCAGATCCAGTGTCGCCTTATCAACGGCTACAGGATCATCCGCCGCCAAAATGCCAATATCAGGAATGATCTTTGCCTGCTTTACATTAAAACAGTCACAATCCTTGGTCATATCGACAAGAACATTAAAGTAAAAACACTTGCCCGGTTTACCAATTACACTGCCATATGCATGCTCTGCCATACTCCTTTGCATATAACCCGACTCGGCATTCCAATCATATTTTACAGCATCAAACCGGCAAACAGCCAGACATTCACCACAACCTATACACTTTTCCGCAACAATAAAAGCTTTACTGCCCTGCTCAATTATAGCATCCTGCGGACACCATTTGATACATTTTTGACAATACTTACAGGCTGCGGCATTCACTTCCGGCATCATAGCCGAATGCTGCCGCATTTTTCCCATGCGGCTGGCCAAGCCCATACCGATATTTTTAATGCAGGCGCCCAAGCCGGCAGCAGGATGGCCGGTAGGATGCGAAACCACTAAAAGCGAATCGGCGCTTAACACCTCTCTGGCAACTTTGACAGATTTGTGAAGTTCGCCGTTTATCTCGACCTCGTGTTCGGTATTGCCTGCAAGCCCGTCGGCCATTACAAAAGGCGCGCCAACATTGTCAATGCTAAAACCGTGGTTGTGGGCATGCAGAATATGCTTAACAGCATTTTCACGCTCACCTTTATATAATGTAGAGGTTTCGGTTAAAAATGGCTGCCCACCTAAAGCTTTGGCCTCTTGCACCAAAACCCGGACTACTTCGGGTTTAACATGCGTTGTGTTTTTCTTCTCGCCAACATGTAATTTAATTGCGACAAAATCGTTAGTACTTATAATTTTTGAAGCGCCGGAAGCCGCAAAAATCCTGGCCATAGCGCTTACTTGCTCACCAACCGGCAGACCATCAGCCAACGGAATATAATACACATTTACAGACATTGAACATTCCCTCCACTGTTAAAATCCACCTTAGCTTTTGCATTTTTTCACAAGTATATTATTGTTTCCTCATTTTGTCAATAAAACAGCTGTATAGCAAACAAACAGGTACGAGCGCGGTAAGCCGCGCCCGTATTTTCCTAATCAATTACCATGTATTTTACTTTTACATCAGGTATTTGTTTTAGTTCTTGCTCAATCTGTTTAATTGGAATATCCTCGCCGCATAACTGCAGTAGGATTATGCCATCATTAGTACAGGAATTAACAGCCGCATCATGTAATCCCAGCCGCACCCTGATATAACAGCCATATTTGGTTAGTATATCCTGGACTTTTACAGCCGTTTCCAGACGGTTCTCCTGAACAATGGCCATGATAGTTGAACAATTGGTCATATAAACCAACACCTCCGGAAATATACTTGGTATAATACTTATCCGCAAATTACAAAAATCCTTCTGCCAAGTTGAAAAAACAGAAAATATTACCGTAGAAATTTGTCTTATGTTGGAGGATTTCTTTATATTATGTTGAATAATTTGCCATATATTTATTTATACCACTCTGATATGAGAGGTGTCTATGAGCTTAACAACTGACGAAACACGCAAGGTAATCGAGCAGCCAATAGCCTTTCTTGTTCCAGGAATGGAATTGGCGCGCGATGTCTGCTCAAGCAACGGCAAAATTTTATTTAACAAGAACAATATCCTCACTCAACATAATATTAGACAGCTTAGCAATTGGCAGATACCAAAAGTTTTTATCTATGCTGAGGTAGAAACCGCTAACCCTATCGTCGACCCCAAACTCCAAAAATTTCTTAATACCTACAACCAAACTGTAACAGTGGTACAAAAGGCGTTTGATGATATCCGGTCAACGCAGGAAATACCCCTTGATACTTTTAATACGGCTGCCGGCGAAATTGCCGCCACTGTCCATGAGGCCGGCAATGTAATTGACCGCTTGTATAACTTGCCGCCTTGCGATGACTATACTATGTACCATAGTGTTAATGTCAGCGCCATTTCGGCTCTCATTGCTATCTGGCTCAAATATCCGCCCGAATCAGTTAACGCCATTTCATTGGCGGGGTTGTTGCATGATGTGGGCAAATCCCTTTTGCCGCCCGAATTACTAAATCAGACCCACAAACTGTCTCCTGCTGAATATGAGCAATACATGAAGCATGTCGCCTATGGCTATGAACTCGTCAGTAAAATTCCTAACATATCGCAAAGCATTACCGCCGCCGTTTTTCAGCATCATGAGCGCCGAGACGGCAGCGGTTATCCGGGAGGAATCACCGAAGCCCATATACATCCTTATGCCAAAATCGTGGCCATTGCCGATTTGTATGATGAAGGCATGACCATTAACCGGGAAAACCCACAAGCTATGCTCAGTCCTTACCTAAGCCTGCAAAAATTACGGGATGAGTTATGCCGGCTTGATCCCAAAGTCTGTATAACGTTTTCCGACAACATGATGAACTTTTTATCCGGCAACAGGGTTGCGCTCACCGATGGACGCCAAGGTCGAGTAGTATTTGTAAATAAGGAGCAGCCAGCATTAGCCATGGTTCAGCTTGATAACGGAACTGTACTTGATTTGTCAGAGGGGTATGGTCTTAGTATTCACTATATTATACGTTAGTGAAAAAAAGACTATTTTCTCAGACCTTCAGGTCCTACATACAAACTCCCCCTTTTCGATGAAAGTTATACGTTCTGGCCAAAATCCGCCGTCTTTGGGACGGCTTTTTTCTATATGTTTTTAATACTCTTCCCTGTCGCATCTTTCAATTGTCTGAATACTATATTACACCATATTGAACGACAGTACCGGGGAGGGGTATAAGTGATTTATTTCAATACTGCGATACCTAAATTAATTGAGATGGCCTTGTTCCGTCGTGAAGGTATGCTAACAGCGACAGGTGCATTCTTGGTCTACACCGGCAAATATACCGGGCAATCCCCAAATGACAAATACATTGTTGAAACCGCTGATACAGTTCAGGATATCTGGTGGGAAAACAATCTCAAAATGAGCGAAAAGCAGTTTAATTCCCTTCACAACAAAATGCTGGATTACTTACGTGGCAAAGATCTGTTTATTTTTGCCGGTTATGCCGGCGCCGACCCCAGATATAGTCTGCCGGTCAAAGTCATAAATGAATTTGCGTGGCAAAATATTGTTATGCAGCAACTTCTGATCAGAGCCCAAGACACCTGTTGGCCTGTCCCCACTACACCTCAACTTACCGTATTGGCCGCACCCAGTTTTACAGCTAACCCTGCAGCCGACGGCACAAGATCGGAAACCTTTATCATTATTAATCCAGGTAGAAAGCTAATACTTATTGGTGGTACTCACTATGCAGGCGAAATAAAAGAATCCATATTTTCGCTACTAAATTACCTGTTGCCTAAACAAAATATTTTGCCGATGCATTGTTCGGCTAATCAAGCCGCAAATGGGGAAACTGCTCTTTTCTTCGGTCTGTCCGGTACCGGCAAAACCGCTTTGTCCACAAATACCGATCGCTGTCTTATCGGGAATGATGAGCATGGCTGGAGTCAGGATGGTATATTTAATATTGAGGGCGGCTGCTATGTCAAATGTACCCGTCTTTCCCGAAAATATGAACCGGAAATCTGGGATGCTATCAAATTTGGTGCAATTTTAGAAAATGTTGTTGTAGATAATGAAGCCCGCCGGCCAAACTATGACAGCCAGGCGATAACAGAGAATACACGCGCGGCATACCCTATGGACCATATACCAAATAGTATTTACCCCGGCACTGGATCTCATCCGTCCACAATAGTCTTTATGACAGCAGACGCATTTGGGGTACTGCCGCCAATTGCCAGGCTCACCACCGAACAAGCCTTGTTTTATTTCCTTTCCGGTTACAGCAGCAGGCCGGCGGGAACGGAAACTGGCATTACCGAACCGCAGGCTACATTCTCGGCCTGCTTTGGTTCATCGTTTTTCCCGCTTAAGCCTGGAGTATATGCCAACCTCCTTAAAGAGAAAATCAACAGACATAAAGTTCGCGTATTTTTGGTAAATACCGGCTGGCAGGGGGGCCCTTATAGTTCAGGGACAAGAATCAACAGTAATAACACCCGCCTGCTGGTGACAGCCGCGCTAAACGGTTTCCTGGACTCTGCCGAATATATAACAGAACCGGTATTTAAATTACACCGGCCGCTAAAATGTCCGGGAATTCCTGATGACTTACTGAATCCGTCATTATTCTGGCACAGCCAAACAGCGTACCGGGAGAATGCGCTAAAGCTTGCCGCCATGTTCCACAGCAATGCCTGCCAAGCGGATATTCCTCCTGAACTTTTCGCCGCAGGTCCTGGTTATACAAACTGAATACAAACCTGGCCGCTCTTGGCACTTTTAGGGTCAAATAAAAGTAGATGGCAGCAAAGAGCGGTCAGTTCATCGGATAAGGTTTTGTGAGATAGTGTAAAATTACAGTTAGGACTTGAATTTCCTTTCGCAAATAAAAACTGCTCAAATTGCATCATTTAGAAGGACAAGCAATGCTTGACAGCGAAAGGAACACAGCATGTTAATTGTACGATTTGAGGTGAATACTTTTTGCTCAAAATTGCTTTAGGCCAAATAGAAGTAATTCCTGGCAGACCAGATCTTAATACCGGCAGAATGCTGTCTATGATTGCCGAAGCTCGCAAAGAGCAGGCTGATATGATTATTTTTCCGGAAATGTCTATTCCCGGTTACCTATTGGGAGACATTTGGGAACAGCAGGCTTATTTACGCGACTGTGAAGCTTTTGGCCGGGAGGTAATCTCTGCTGCCCAACATATCTGCGTTATTTTCGGTAACGTGGCCATTAATTGGGAAAAGCGCGGCGATGATGGCCGGGTCCGGAAGCATAATGCCTGTTTTATTGCGCAGAATGGCCGTCTTATTGGCACCCGCATTAAAACCCTGCATCCCAATTATCGTGAATTTGATGATACCCGTCATTTTTTCAGTTTAAGAAAACTGGCCCTGGAACGAAAACAGGATATCGAAACATTACTGGAGCCTGTAAAAGTAATTATTAAGGGCGAGGAATACAACTTAGGTTGTATTATTTGTGAAGATGGCTGGAATGATGATTACAGCGTCGATCCAATTGCCGCGCTCACTGCTGACGGCCGGAGCGATCTCCTAATTAATATTTCCAGTTCTCCGTTTACTCTTGGCAAAAACAATAAGCGCAACCGGGTGTTTTCCAAACAGGCCCAGGAAGCTGGCATTCCCCTAATCTATGTCAATAATACCGGGTTGCAGAACAACGGCAAAACAGTCTATACATTTGACGGGTTCAGTACGGTATACAACAGTAACGGCCAAATCATCGCCTACTGCCAACCCTTTACAGAAAAGCTCGAGTACATCCAACTTGATATTGCTGCCGGCGGCCAGTCCCTGGGGCCGGTCAACGTACCCGATGATTTTACCATTGACAGCCTGCATCAGTGTATCAGCTACGGTGTAAAAAAGTTTCTCCAGGCTATTAATATGAACAAGGTCGTGATCGGAGTATCGGGCGGAATTGACTCGGCCGTATGCGCCGCACTGTATGCCAGCATACTTAATCCGGCGGATATTCTCCTGGTCAACATGCCTAGCCGCTTCAATTCACAAACAACCAAGGATTTGTCCTATCAATTAGCGCAAAATCTGGGTTGTCTCTACACGGTTATGCCAATTGAACAGTCTGTTGAACATACGGCAGCTCAAATTAGCGACGCCCGGATTACCGATTTGTCCAGCGGCAGACAAAACAAGCTGGCGGTAAGTTCTTTTGTTCTGGAAAACATTCAGGCCCGTGACCGTTCATCACGTTTACTGGCAGGTATTGCGGCGGCCTTCGGCGGCGGTTTCACCTGTAATGCCAATAAAAGTGAGCTGACCGTGGGCTACTCTACTCTTTACGGTGATCAGGCCGGTTTCCTAGCCGCTCTGGCCGACCTATGGAAACATCAGGTCTACCAATTGGCGCAATACCTGAACACCAGCATTTTTAGGCGTGAAGTAATACCCCAGGCGACTATAGATTTAGTGCCAAGTGCTGAGCTTTCTTTCGACCAGTCGGTTGATGAGGGCAAAGGCGATCCGATTATGTACGCCTACCATGATTATTTATATCGGGCTTTTATGGAATATTGGAACAGAACTACACCTGAGGACATTTTAGCATGGTATAGCCAGGGCAGTGAGCTACTTGAGCAAAAACTTGGCTGTGCACCCGGTCTGGTCGATAAGTTATTTCCTGGTCCCCGTCAATTTGTCGAAGACCTGGAACGCTGGTGGCGACTATATACCGGCATGGGTGTGGCCAAACGGATTCAAGCTCCGCCTGTCTTAGCAGTTAGCCGGCGGGCTTATGGCTTTGACCATCGCGAAGCACAAAACAGTGTCTATTTTACCCAAGAATATATAAAGCTTAAGAACAGATTATTATCAGAAACGCTTGGCTAACTACAATAGTAAGGAAAACACGCCCTGCCCACTTGCATCGGCAAATTATCTATTGCGAAATGTATATATAGGAAAACAAAAAACGCGGATGCATTTTTCAGTGCGTCCGCGTTCATTATTATTTAACCAGCGTCCGTAACAGCCAATAAGCAATCAGTATCACGCCTCCCACCAGCAAAAAAAACATCAGCATCGGGAGAAAAAAGAATACTAAAAGCGCCAGCACGGCAGCTATTGCCAGTTTACTGAGCCAACTTGAAGAATCAAAGGCAAGGTTAATTTGTTTTACCCGTATTTTTTCGTCTGCTCCGCCCCCTCCATACTGGCGGCGGCTGTCGCGATTTTCTTCCTCAATGGTAATTCCGTTAAAGCTGTCACGATCCTGGCGGCTTAACACAGTAACCTCCATTTCGTGACCGCAATGCAGGCACTTTCCCGCCCCGGCTTCAATTTGCTCGCCGCAATTGGGACATTTCACGTTTTACACCTCCTGATGCTTACTGTAAGTCATACAGCAAGGAGACAATGCCTTCTTCACTCAAATAGCGCGGATCGTATTTTTCCAGTTTCAGTACCTGGTATATCTTAGTCTTATTTGCACTTATACTCGACTTACCTACCGCCATCTCTTCCGCCAGTGTCTCTGCCGACATTTCAGATTCACCATTGTTCAACTGAGAATATGCCTGAATAATTGCTGCTGCCCAGGCGGCCGGTTTACGTACATTTATTGTTTCTATGCCGGAAAAATCCTGCCACATCTTTTTAGCTAAAATGGTGTCATGCTGTGAATAACCAAATTTCAGCATAAAAACTTCAATCAATTCCATGACAATTACATTTACAGTCTTATCACCGGCGGCCGGCTGAGGAAAGCTGCGTTCAACCTGCGTATAGGAAGTTACATTTACTCTGGCCCAGGTTGCCAGCAGATCGATAGTATGCCGCACGGCATTTGCGTGCCGGCCGACAAAATCTTCCCAGGCAGCTCCCGGTTGCTGCAGCTCCAACATAGCTTTCTGGCGAAAGATCTCTTCCTTTATTCGCCGGCGAAGATTATTGCTTATCTCAACACTGGTAATGAAATTAATCATTACCAGTTCGCTTTCTTCTTCGTCGCAAAAAAACATGCCCATAAAACAGCAGTCTTTTTACAAGCTTATAGTCGAAGTTAGGATTGGGCAGCCGGAACTTCTCTTCTGTCAGTAAATTAACACACTCAACCCAATCCTGATTGATTACACTTTCAACATAAAATACTGTGAACTTAGCGCCCATAAGCTCGCGGAGTATTTTCTGCTCCTCCCCGGCCAGCTTGTCGCTATAATCGATATTAAACTGGACAAGCGGCGTCCGGTCATTAGACAGTAAATGATAGTCGAACAGAAAGTAATCCCAAAAGCCCAACCAAAATTCATCATCATTCTCATCTTCCGGCATTTGTCCCAGCGGTCCCAGAAAAAGCATTAACGCGCGATCAAAATCCTCGACAAAAGATTCTTGTTGAAAATAGGCGCTAAACTTAAGCATAAGACGTTCAACAGCCTCTCCGACAATTCTGCCGATATCTTTGGGAACTGTAAGCGGCGATTTTACCGGTAATTCGCCCTGCTCATCCCCTTCTTCAATAAACCGCAGCCGTTTGCCGCCTGTCATGTATTCTGCCGCTTGCTCAAGCTCTGCCGCGCTTGAAATGATCCTCTTGGCTATAAGATAGTTGTAAAACTCTTGCAAAATATTAAAAAGATGCCTCACCGTCTGTATATTAGGCTTAAAGCCGTCAATTTGCACAATCATCCATTCCACTGCCAGACTGTACTCAGATGCCATTATTTCGTCAAGGGTATTCTCCCCTGAATACGCCAGATAGGAAATAAACATATGAAGATTACGCCACGTATCCCGCAAACCCTCATCACTGTCTCCTTGCCAGGCCTTCTGACGCAAAAACCCGTCCACCCATTCGCGTTTTACAGCAAAATCCCATTCGAGTTTTTCCTCAAAATATACCCGGACTTCATCATAAACATTTTTTATATTGGTCATTATTAGTAATTTACTCCTTTAAGCACTTTAACGAACCTAATTATAACACGTTTACCCCTTGTAACCAATAGTCCGCTTGCTTGTTCGGAATACTCTTCCAAAATTAGGTATTTATGTACATTATACTATAAAGCAAAAAATCCCCCAATACTATTTTGGGAGATTTGATTTCCGGTTTTCTTGGCTATAATTCCCCAATGAGCAAAATTGCTCTGCCCAATTCCTGCCCTGCCGGCGGCTCAGACCAGTCAAAGTAAAAATAAGTCTGACGGACTTCGGCAAACGCAGAATGTCTGCGCCACAAATAAGGCGGCTGGCCAAAGACTACTATATATTCACCGGCTTCTTGATATACAATCGCTTGTACATTTTGGTCAGGCTGCAATTCCAAATAGTCAGCTGCCCCTCGGTAATCCGCCAGCTCAACTACTTTACCCATAACAGCCTTATTCGTCATACCATCAACTACCTTCTATGTTCTTACGGTTTAAAGCTATACTTAGTGTAACCGGTCCGCATAAAAATTATAATTCAGCCGCTGGTTGAAAATGCGGGCGGCGAACAGGCGATAGCAAAACCGGCCGGCACCAGTACCGGCAATTAACAACGCAGATAAAAAAGGCAGCGCCGTACACGGCGCCGCCTTTTTTCGCAAGTTCCAGCTATTCCAGACTTTTATTCTTTATAAGAACAACAATAATCAACAACAGTCATGACTTTGAGTTTGAATTTTGAATTGGCAGGCACATCAAAAGTTTCTCCCCGCTTATATGTACGCCATGCATCCTGCCCCGGCAGCAGCACATCCATCTCACCGGCCAGCATTTCCATAACTTCTGCCGCTGCTGTGCCAAACTCATATTCACCCGGCAGCATAATACCCAATGTTTTACGGCTGCCATCGTGAAATAACACGGTACGACTTGTCACCTTGCCGTCAAAATATATGTTAGCCTGTTTTATTACCGATACATTTTCAAAACTTGTCATAAGTATTATCCCCCTATACCTTTTGTTACAATTAGTCACCTGTATTACATAAAAGTTCGCTATTGTGTAATTTTTTCCTGCCATAATTTTGTAGCCTGTTAAACAAAAACTCTTTTGTTATTCATCCCGCCGGGATAAAAAACAAAAGAGTTCTGCCTGATCAGACAACGCTTTATGCTTTCGAATTCTGCTGCCAGGTTGCTATGAGCGTAACCGCCCGGCAAAGGAACAAGGACCCAAACAAAAACCAAACCAAAGCAGACTCAATAACGGCTGTCCGGAACATTTTTTCACCTCCTCTCTAAGTGGGCATATCACCAAAATAAAAAAACATAAAACAGTAAGGGCTAGATTTAGTCCTTTTATGCTTTATGCCTCTCTCTATTCTCTGGCAAATATGGTCAAAATACAATTTGACTTTGTTCAAATTGTAACATAGTTTTATGAATTCTGTCAATAATCTCCAGCTCATTCTCACCTATAGCAATCGCCATTATTGTTTCACATGGTGAACTTTAATACTGTATGGTAACTCTTGTAAAGAATTAATGATATAATCAAACTGCAATTAATAGTACACCTATTGTGAAAATTATTTTGACGGACATTTTATATAAAATAACTTGGGGGAATGTACAGTGACCACACCTGTATTCAAAGGAATTATCCCGCCGGTACCAACTATCCTTACCCGTGAGGGACAACTTGATAAGGCCGGGATGGGACGCATGATTGATCACTTGATTGCCAGCGGCGTCGATGTTTTATTTTTCCTGGGAAGCGCCGGGGAATTTAGTCAAATGTCCAGCGGCATGCGCAAAGAGGTAGCCGAATTTTGCGTAACATATACCAACCATCGCCTCCCCGTTTTAATTGGCATTGCCTCTCCGTCAACGGCCGAAGCTATCAACTTTGGTCTTCACGCTAAAGCGATCAAGGCAGACGGGACTGTTTTAGTCAACCCCTATTATGCTCTTTTGCAAGAAGAAAATATATATAGCTTTTATAAGCAAGTAGCCGAAGCCGTAGATCTGCCGATTATCCTCTATAATTTTCCGGCCCTCACCAACCAGGATCTCAGCCCTGCGCTTGTAAAACGCCTGGCGCTCGATTTTCCGAACATTGTGGGGATAAAGGATACGGTAGATACTATCCGTCACATTCGTGATGTAATTCTTGCCGTTAAGGCAGTACGCCCTGATTTCGCCGTTTTTGCCGGCTTTGATGAATACCTTCTGGATACCCTGATTATTGGCGGTGACGGCGGTTTCCCTTCCAGCGCCAATTTTGCCCCATACCTTACAAACGGAATTTACCGCGCCTTCCAGGAAAAAGACGGTGGCCGGTTAATCGAACTACAAAAACTATTGTCTTATGTTCCGCCTATTTTTGCGCTGGAATCGCCTTTTTACAGTGTTGTAAAAGAAGCTGTTAGAATGTCGGGTATCGATATCCCGACTTATGTTCTGCCACCGGCGGCTCAGTTAACCGGAGAAAAAATAGAGCTGGCAAAAGAAGTTCTGGCTAAACTCGGTGTACTTAAACAGGCATAGGTTGCTAAAAAAGAAAGCCGCATCCGGTCCGGACGCGGCTTTGGCAATATTCTTAGGCAATTTTTTTCTGAAATTTTATGATACTAATCGATAAGGCGGCCAGGATATAGACAATAAGGGCTAAAACCTGGGACCATAAGAAATTGATCCCGATTCCCTTAAGCACGATGCCCCGTAGGATTTCCAGATAAAAGGTCAGCGGCAGCAAATGCCCCAGTTGGTAAAACAATTGCGGCATGGCATCCCTGGGAAACATAAAGCCGGATAAAAGCACACTGGGCAAAAATACAAAAAAGGACATTTGCATGGCCTGCATCTGAGTTTTTGCCACTGTCGAGATGAGTACACCCAAAGACAGGGATGCTATGATAAACAAAGTCGTCAGGCCATATAACAGGCTGAGGCTGCCTCTAAGCGGCACATCAAAGACAAGCACCCCAACCAACAGCGCCAGAGTTACCTGTACATAACCTACGATGATATAAGGGATAATTTTTCCCAGCATTAATTCATAGGTTTTCATGGGCGTTACAATCAATTGCTCCAGCGTGCCTCGTTCCCGTTCGCGGACAATGGCCATGGAAGTGATCATAACCATAGTCATGGTAAGAACAATCCCCAATATTCCCGGTACCATATAAAACGGCGAAATAAAATCCGGATTATACCAGGGCCTGATGCGAATATCAATTGGAGCCGTAATCTGTTTTCCAAGCGATCCCTGCAGGCGCTGTACCAGTAACTCCTGCGACCGCAGCTGGCCAATCATCTGGGCCGAAGCTATGGCCGAGGATGCGGCCATGGAATCGGAGGCGTCAACAATAACCTGTACTGTGGCGCTGCGGCCATGTTTTATATTATCTGTATAGTCAGGCGGAATAATAATTCCTACCTTGGCTTTGCCGCTTTCAACAGCCTTGGTAATTTCCTGGTAGCTTTTGGCCGTATATTTTACTTCAAAGTATTCACTGGCCTGAAAAGCGGCCAGCAAATCCCGCCCTTCCTGCTGGAGTGACTGATCAAAAACAATGGTCGAGAGGTGTTTTACATCGGTATTAATCGCAAAACCAAACAATAAAAGCTGCACAATCGGCAGACCTACCATCATGGCAAAAGTCAGCCGGTCCCGGCGCATTTGAATAAACTCTTTAATCAGCAAGGCTCTAAGCCGAATCATACTACCAGCTCCTTGCGTTTTGATTTAACATAATATACAAAAATATCTTCAAGCGACGGCGTAATTATATTATACGCATACGCTTGATAATCGGACAGGCGCTCTTCGCTGACCAGGGCATGCACGCTGGTTCCGTAAGGATACAAGTCTAACACTTCCAGGTGCTTTCCTGTGAGGTCGGTAAACAGGCCCATAGGGTCCTGGGTGGGGAGTTCAAGTAATAGTCCCGGCAGGTTTTGCTTAAGGTTGGCCGGGGTGTCGTCAGCAATCAGGCATCCTTCGTAAATAAAGCCTATATAATCACAGTGTTCGGCTTCGTCCATAAAATGGGTTGTAACCATAACTGTAGTCCCCTGCTGTGAAAGATCGTAAATAATATCCCAAAACATACGGCGGGATTTCGGATCAACGCCGCCTGTAGGTTCATCCAAAAACAAAATCGCCGGTTTATGAAGAATAGAGCAGCCTAGCGCCAGCCGCTGCTTCCAGCCTCCGGCCAAATTTGCCGTCATTTCCTGCCGCCTGTCCTTAAGTCCGGCCATTTCCAGCATGACATCGATTCGCTCTTTCCGTCCACTGGCAGACATACTGTATAAACCGGCGTAAAATTCCAGATTCTCAACAACGGTAAGATCGTCATAGAGACTGAATTTTTGCGACATATAGCCGATATGTTCTTTAATGGCCTCCCCCTGAGCAGCCAGGTCCAGTCCCAAAATACGGCCGGTTCCGCTTGTCGGTGTGAGAATCCCGCATAACATGCGAATGGTGGTTGATTTTCCTGAACCGTTTGGCCCTAAAAATCCATATATACTCCCTTGCTTTATTGTCAGGCTGACCTTATTAACGGCAACAAAATCACCAAAGACACGAGTAAGGTCTTCTGTTTCTATTACATTCATGACGCACCTTCTTTCTCAGCAAGGTGAACAAAAATATCCTCTAAGGTTGGGGTAATTTCCTGTAAGCTGTAATGCTGGATACCGGCATTTCTCAGCGCTGCTTCGACAGACGCACTAACACCGGTATCGGATCCGCTAACCAAATGATACCTGTCGCCGAACGCGTTTATATCCAGAATAGGACAATCAGCCAAAATTTGCTTAAGCTGTTTTCCGGCCGCCTTAAGCTCGAACAGCCGGTAGGGATAGCCGGCTTTCAATTGCGCCGGAGCGTCACAGGCGACAATGCGGCCCTGGCTCATAAACGCAACTTCGGTGCAAAGCTCTGCTTCGTCCATATAAGGAGTGGAGACGAAAATAGTCATGCCTTCTTTATTAAGACGGTATAGCATCTGCCAGAACTCGCGGCGGGAAACCGGATCAACGCCGGTGGTCGGCTCATCCAGAAAAAAAATTTTGGGACGGTGCATCAGCCCGGCAGCCAACGCCAGCTTCTGCTTCATGCCGCCGGAAAGATTATCTGCCAAGCGGTCTTTAAACGGCAGCAGGTTGGTAAAAGTCAGTATTTCTGTTGCCAGCGCATGCACCCGCTCATCATTTGCGCCGTATAAAGCGCCAATGACCCGGATATTCTCCATTACGGTAAGATCACCATACAGACTGAACTTTTGCGGAACATAGCCAATTTGTTCTTTAACCGTTTCGCTGTTATCACTGCCCAGTAGCTGTATTTGTCCTGCTGTAGGACTCATTATGCCCGTAATCATGCGGATGGTTGTTGTTTTACCTGCGCCATCAGGCCCGACCAGTCCAAAAATAGCCCCTGCTTTAACTGTCAGGCTGAGATTCCTGACAGCCGTCAGTTGACCAAAACATTTGGTTACATTACTCAGGCTAATCATTTCAGCACCACATCGGCCGGCATTCCCGGCTTTAGGCTTCCCTCGGAATTATCTACTTTAACTTTGACGGCAAATACCAAGTTAGCGCGTTCACTCTGCGTAATACTCTGGCGTGGTGTAAATTCGGCATTTTGACTGATTTCTTTAATAGTTCCCTTAAATACCCTGTCAGGGAAGGAATCCACTTTCACGGCTGCTTCCTGCCCGACAGCAATTAAACCTAAGTGAGTACTGGGCACATATACCTTCACCCAGCAATCAGACATATCGCCAACAGTCAGAATAGCCGCACCGGGATTAACATACTCCCCGTCTTCAAAATTTTTCGACAGAATCAAACCTCCCAGCGGGCTGATCACAACGGTATCTTCCAGCAGTACCTTACTGGCTGCCAGCACCGCCTTACTCCGTTCCACTTCCAGACGCTGCGCTGCAATTGTTTCCGGCCTGCTCCCTTCTTCCCCCATACTCAACCGCTCTTTGGCCGCAGTCAACGAGCTATAAGCCACTTCCATATTTGAGCGGGCTGCGTCCAATTGCTGGGTGGAAATAGCGCCTGTGGCATAAAGGCTTTGATAGCGCTCAAAATCTTGTTTTGCTTTAACATATACCGAGTTGGCCGAATCAACCGTTGCGCCAAGCTCCTGCCTTTCCTGCCGGCGCAGGCCGGATTCCAGGTCCTGCAACTGAGCAACGGCCTTGGCCAAAGCGGCTTCATCCCTAACTACCTGCGCCGCCAAATCAGCCCTGACGATTTTTGCTATTGGCTGACCGGCCTGTACAGGATCGCCTGCTTTTACCGCCAAGCCGGTCAAATACCCGTTCACTTTCGGCATGACATCAGCCCTTGTTATCTCAATTGTACCTGTGGCAGTAATTCCTGTTGCCGCCGGTTTAAGATAGTTATAGCCGGCCGCTCCGGCGATAACGGCAATAATCAAAATACCCGCGAACAGTTTTTTATTGGCGATCATATTGTTTCACCCCATTCAAAAAAATGTCAACCGCCTGCAAAACATACTGCGCATCCTGTTCAGCACCGCCTGAAACAAAATGCCGGGAAATAGGCCGGGAAATAAAGTAGAAATTCATTATGCCGGCCAAAGCCAGAGCTGCTGTCTTTACATCAATGTCCTGGCGCAATTCCCCGGCGGCAATCCCCTCATTGAGAGTATCTGTCAGAAAATCGAAGATACGTTCAATGTACTTGCGGATGACAGGTTCGAAAAACCGGGACGGGTTCAGAATTTCCCCCATAAGGAATTTCGTGAGAAAAGGCATTTTATGATGTACATTCGCTACATGACTGGCATAGCTGACAATCTTCACCTCTGCCGGATCCTTGCTGTCTGTCACTGTGTCCAGGATTGCGCCAATTGGCGCAAACTGCGCCTCCAGGACAGCAGAATAAAGACCTTCCTTGCCGCCAAAATAGTAAGAAATCAAAGCGCTGTTAGCTCCTGCTTCTTTTGCTACTTCCCGGATAGACACACCGGTCAATCCTTTTTGGGCAAACAGTTTTTCCCCGGCGGCAACCAGCTTTTCTCTTACATCCTTTTCCATGAGCCACCTCCTCTTATTTAATAAGTTCATGCTAAAATTCAATTAATCAATCGATTAATTGAATTTTAGCATGAACTCTCCTCTTTTGTCCAGAAAATTATGTAAGATCAGAAAAGCCGGCTAAACAAAAAGGAAATCTGCCTCTGTACAGAGTTCAGATTTCCTCATCACACCGGGGATATACCACTTCCATCGGCAATCCCTGCCGATCCTTGGCCGGCTGTGCGGGAATCGATGCGAAGCCGGTTTTTAGCCCGATACTTCCCATGACCGCAAGCACCATGGCATCCAGAAAATCGTCGAGCAAGCGCTGTGGGTAATGCGCTATAATTTCATCCAGGGCGTTATCGGCTTTACTAAAGAATTGTCTAAGCACCGAGCGGCGCTCACCTAAGCCAGCTTCCTCACTTTTTTTGCTCATAAGCGGCCGACCGGCATTTAGGATCGCAAAACCATATTCGGGATGCGATTCAGAGAGTCGCCCGATATATTGCGGATGGTTGCGCAAAAACTCATCGACCTGACGAATTTTGCCGCTAAAACCCAGGGACTGTTCAGACAGACTCTTTTTAAGCACAGCCTGATTGATAGTCTTGGCGGTTTGTTTATCCTGACAATAAACGGCCTGCCGGCACGGCGTGTTAAATACACTGGAAGATTTCCCTTTTAGCCTGCGCCGCAGTTCACTGTCAGGCCTCGCCGCATCCTCCGCCTGTGTTTCGGGCAGACCGATCGGAATATCGATGAGCAGGCAGGCCGCAGCATGATGATCAGCCATTATATCAGCAATTGCGGGATAGACCGCATAACCATAATCACCGGTTTCTTCTATCCAAAAAGCAGCCCATCCGTGATACCTGCCTGTTTTCTTGCAACTATCAATCCCAACACTCTTGCCACCCTGCTTCCCTTTCTCCTGACTTCGCGCCAACTGAGCGGCAAGCAGCAGAAATTCATGTTCAACTTCCCGCATGCTCCGCTCGTCAAAGTCAAGAGACGCTGACAATTCGGGGCAAGTTTCCAAAATACCCTGATAGTGCAATTGCTTAAACTCATGGTGGAGCAAGGCATTATCAATATCGCCAATATGTCTGCATTCTTCTGCAGTAAGGTCGCGTATGCCGAATTTTTCATAAATAACCTGCTGAAGCTTACGTTCTATACGTTTATACTCATCCAAATAATATTTAACCGGTCTCGTTATATCCGAAATGTACGCTTCGCTTGCATCGTGCAGAAGACAGGCCAGCTGCAGCCGGTCAGACAAGCCGCGTGCTTTGGCCTCCCGCGCACAGTTAACGGAAT
The DNA here is from genome assembly GCF_041428895.1 of Sporomusa aerivorans. NCBI lineage: Bacteria > Bacillati > Bacillota > Negativicutes > Selenomonadales > Sporomusaceae > Sporomusa > Sporomusa aerivorans. The sequence goes on along the minus strand of NZ_CP156926.1, from coordinate 3,008,890 downwards.
GCTGAGCGACACTATAAAACGTTTTGAAATGGCCATTGGCCCGGCACATTTGTGATAATGCATGGGCGATGTCTTCAAGCATTACTTTATCAGCCTCAGGGTCCAGCGGATAAAAAAGCGTGTTGGTGTATGTCAGAATTGCGTTCTCCCGTTTCATTGAAATATTAATCTCCTTGAACTAAATTCTCCTGCTAGGAAAAACTTTACCTTACTCAATATTAGCAATTTGACATCAGGGCGTAAAACACCTACACGCTTTTACAGAAAGTAAAAAATGCCGAAGAGCGGACTGTCCGCCACCAATCTGCTATAATACTGCCGGCATGCTGTATAACCAGTTGTACAATAACCTGAAATAATTATTCAAAAGAGTAAATCAAGCTCGGATAGACGTTTTTTTACTTCAGCCATAACCTGCTGTTCGGCCGCTTCATCCCCGGCTTCAAAGGTAACGGAAAAACGGACATAAGAACCGGCATCATCCCAGGGAACAGTCGCAATTAGTTTTTTCTCAATGAGATATTCGGAAAACTGTTCGGCCGATCTAAAGACATAGCCGTTTTTAGTGCCCTGGGGAATCCGGGCATACAAATAAAAAGAGGCTCCGGGCTTTTTGACCGAAAAACCGATACCTGTCAATACATCCACCAGCATATCATGCCGCCGCGAGTACTTGGCGGCCGTTCTTACGGTTATTTCCGGGTGTTCAAGGCAGTAAATACCGGCTTTTTGAATAGCGGCGAATTGTCCGGAATCCTGATTATCCTTGACTGCCGCCAAGGCTTTGACAACTAAAGCGTTGCCGCAAATAAAGGCTAAACGCCAGCCGGTCATATTATAGGCCTTTGATAGGGAATGGATTTCCACGCCCACCTCTTTCGCCCCATCCACCGACAAAAAACTCAACGGCTTTTCCGGTCCGAAAGTAAGCGCGGCATAAGCCGCATCTGCCACAACAATAATGTTATGCTTTCTGGCGAAATGCACTACCTTCCTGTAAAACTCCCTGGTGGCCGTTGCGCCGGTCGGGTTGTTCGGATAATTAATATATAAGAGTTTAGCCTTCCGACACTGCTCAGACGAAAGTGAATCCAGATCAGGTAGAAAATTGTTCTCTTCCACCAGAGGCAGGTTTATAACCTCTCCCTGAACCGCTTTCGTCATAGTGCCGATAACCGGATAGCCGGGAACAGTCATCAGCGTAATATCCCCCGGATTGATAAATGCCAAAGGCAGCATCGCCAAAATGGACTTCGAGCCGATACCATGATTAATTTCCTTTTCCGGATCTAAACCGGCAACCTGGTAAACCGATTGCATATAACGGACTGCCGCATCTTTAAAAGCCTGCAGTCCGTTATCGGTATACCCCCTGTTCTCCCGGGACCGTGCTTCCCTGCATAAGCTCTCAACCACTTCCGGGTCCGCCATCCAGTCAGGTTCGCCCACTCCTAAGTCGATTAGTTCAACACCAGGGTTATTTGTTATTGCCAGTTTTTTTGCCTGTTTAAATTTCTCGAATTTATACAAAATCGTACTTTGACCAAACTGCTCTCCGCCAATGCGGTCGGCAAATAACTGTTGGATAAAGTTGTCATCTCGCATCGCCTTACCTCCTTTTATTTATCAGTAATATATTTGTATGATACAAATATTATTTATAAAGACTAAGCGTCTTTATTACCGGCTTGCACAACAGCCGTTAACAACTGTTGTGTTGCACTCATAACTTCCCGTACATGACCGGCCGGGAGCAGCGAAATGATATTTTGATAATAACTGTGAATGCTGTTACGTAACTTAATTGCTTCCCGCCGGCCTGCTTCGGTTAATAAAGCCTCTACAATGCGTTTATCTCTTGGGGAACGCGTGCGCACCACCAGGCCATCCCGGACCAGATTATCCATAATCCTCGTTATGGTACTGATTTCCAAACCCATCTTAAGACTGATTTCGTTGATTGTCATGGATTCAGCTTTTAAAATCTCCAGTAAAATATAACATTGCGAGCTTGTGAAGCCATGTGTTCTAATTTGCTGACGCTCAAGCACCTGGCAGGTTCGCACCGTCTGTCTCAGTAATTCACCTATGTCTTCAATGCAACGATTATATTTATCAGGATCTTCGTAATTGGTCATTTTTGGCATCACTCCAATAATTATATTTGTATCATACAAATATAATTACTGTCAAGTTAAATATAGAGGGGACTAATATATTTATAGGACAGGCACCCGTCAGTTTCCTGGTGTCCTGCCCTATTCTCCTATTTTAAATTAATTATAATCCAAGCTGCTGAAATCCATAATTTAAAAGCTGAGCAGCATCATCCCAGCGCTCTTCGCTGTTTAGCACAACAGCAATCAACTCAACATCATTTCTTTTGGCAGAAGCAACCACACATTCACCTGCCGCATTAGTAAACCCGGTTTTTACACCATTGGCGCCGTTATATGTAGTAAGCAATTTATTGGTATTTCTGGCATGGGTAACACTGCTTCTGTTCAAAAAATGAACGTCATAATTGCGGGTTGCAACAATATTGGCAAACACCGGATTTTTTAACCCGTAAGCGGTAATCAGCGCCAGATCATAGGCTGTAGTAAAATGATTAACAGGATCAGGCAAGCCATGAGGATTGCTGAAGTGAGTGCGTGTTGCGCCGATTTTTTCTGCCTCCTCATTCATTTTTTTTACAAACGCAGGTATCGAACCGGCTACACTTTCGGCTACCGCCTCTGCGGCATCATTGCCTGAGACCAGCATCAGTCCGTATAAAGCTTCCTGCAGCTTGAGCCTGTCCCCGGATCTTAAATCAAGACTTGAGCCTTCACAAATTGCCGCCTTCGGGCTGACAACAACGACACTGTCCGGATTGCCTGCTTCGAGTGCGGTAATCAGAGTCATAATCTTAGTGGTACTTGCCGGATACATAATGCTGTCGGCATTCTTGGTATACAGGACCCGCTTATCGCTTGCATTCATGACAATAGCAGCTTCTGCCGCCACCTGCGGCTCAACCGCCGCAAACACGATCTGACCCCAGGTTAGCATCGTGAGGCACAAGATGAGTGGTATCTTTTTGATCATTGAATAGTTCTCCCCAATATTATGTCAGTAGAAATTCACAGCCAAAATTCCCTCCTGCACGCCAATGAATTCTACATAGATGCATGAACTCCTCCCTCATTTCTTAAGTCAAAATGAATAATTTTGCAGCAGGGCAGGTATCGCCGTCAGGAGTTTTACCGTCAATATCGGCCCATAATATGTTTATGATTTACTGTGAAAATCGAAGAACGAAAAAGGGATCAGGATAAAGGAAGCGAATATATGCTCTTATCTGCTTCCAAAGGGGTGTATAAGCTTGTTCAGATATACGCTGAACCGTATTTTTAGTTCTCTGCTTGTTTTGTTCGCAATTATTTCAGTTACCTTTGTGCTCATGCATGCTATCCCCGGCGGCCCCTTTACCAATGAAAAAAACATTCCAGCCGCTGTACTAAAGAATATCGAGGAACACTACCGGATAAATGATCCATTATGGAAACAATATGTTGATTATTTAGCCAGCTTAGCCCGCTTTGACCTGGGACCTTCCTTTAAATACGCCGGGCGTTCGGTCAACGATATTATTCGCGAGAGCTTTCCCGTCTCTTTTCAATTAGGCCTTGCGAGTATTGGTTTGGCTGTTCTCATGGGTATTCCCGCCGGGGCGGTTGCAGCCCTGCGTCAAAATAAATGGCAGGATTATTTAGCCATGCTGCTGGCGACGATTGGCGTGTCTGTCCCCAGTTTTGTCGTTGCCACCATGCTGGTTTATTTCCTGGCCATCAAGCTGGCATTGCTGCCCGCCGCCATGTGGGGCGGTATTGAATACATGATTATGCCTTGTCTGGCATTGGCAGCCCACCCTATGGCCTTCATCGCCCGCCTCACCCGTTCCAGCATGCTGGAAGTTCTTGCGCAGGATTATATTAAGACCGCCCGCGCCAAAGGCCTGCCGCAGTCGGTCGTTCTCTACCGCCATGCGCTCAAGAATGCCCTGATCCCGGTTGTAACCTATATTGGACCAATGTCTGCTTCCATACTTACGGGAAGCTTCATAATTGAAACCATTTTTGCCATCCCTGGCTTAGGCCGTCATTTCGTTACAAGTATCTATAACCGTGACTATACAGTAATACTTGGTATAACCATTTTTTACAGTGTATTAGTCATTGTTCTCAACTTAATTGTGGATCTTATCTATCCACGGCTTGATCCCCGGATAAAACTGCATGGAAAAGAGGAGGGCTGAAACTATGGAGCTTAATAGCGATTCTTTTACGCCGCTTGCCCGCACCGGCTCCCCGTTTTCCGCAATCCGGCCAAGCGCCACTTATAGCCAGGATGCCTGGCGGCGCCTGAAGAAAAACAAGCTGGCTATGATCAGCCTGTATGTAATTCTGTTTATAGTCACCGCCGCAATTATTGGTCCGTGGCTCTCCGGCCAGTCTTATTCTGATCAAAACCTCAGTCTGACCAACAAGCCTCCCAGCGCCGAGCACTGGTTCGGCACCGATAACCTCGGCCGCGACTTGTTTATCCGCGTTCTGTACGGTGCGCGGATTTCCTTAGCCATCGGCGTTGTCGCCAGTCTGATCAATCTGACCATTGGTGTTGTCTATGGCGGTTTGGCCGGATTACTCGGCGGCCGGACAGACCGAATCATGATGAATATTATTGATATTCTTTATGGTATCCCTGTTTTGCTCTATGTTATTTTACTGATGGTGGTTCTAAAACCGGGGCTTACCAATATTTTTATTGCCCTGGGTATCGCGTACTGGCTGGGAATGGCCCGGATTGTCCGCGGGCAGATTTTAAGTTTGAAGGAACAGGAATATGTACTGGCCGCCCGGACGCTGGGCGCAAGCACCTGGCGCATTCTCCTAAGGCACCTTGTCCCCAATTGTATGGGACCTATTATTATTACTATGACACTGGCCATACCGGAAGCCATTTTTACAGAAGCTTTCCTAAGCTTCATCGGCCTCGGCGTGGCAGCGCCTATGGCCAGTTGGGGGGTATTGGCCTCCGAGGGCGTTACCAGCCTGCGGTCTTATCCCTTCCAATTATTTTTTCCGGCCTTAGCCATCAGTATTACCATGCTGGCTTTTAATTTTCTCGGGGACGGTTTGCGTGACGCGTTGGATCCCCGTGTGCGGCGGTAAGGGGGACATATGAATCCATTGTTAACTGTACAGGAATTGGCGGTTTCTTTTGACACTTACGCCGGTGAAGTAAAGGCAGTTGATAAAATTACGTTTGAGGTTTTTCCCGGAGAGGCTGTGGGCATTGTCGGCGAATCCGGCTGCGGCAAAAGTGTAACTGCGCATGCCATTATGCGTCTGATTACTACTCCTCCGGGTAAGTTTACAAATGGCCGGATACTCTTCGCCGGTATGGATTTACTGCTAAAATCTGAAAAAGAAATGGAAAAAATCCGTGGAAATGACATAAGTATGATTTTTCAGGACCCCATGACTTCGCTCAATCCGGTACTTACAGTAGGTTTGCAAATTGCCGAGTCCCTTGAGTTGCATCAACAAATGAACAGAACGGCAGCCTACGCCCGGGCAGTGGAACTATTGCGCCTGGTAGGAATTCCCTCGCCTGAACAGCGAGTAAACAATTACCCTCATCAGTTTAGCGGGGGCATGCGGCAACGGGCTATGATTGCCATGGCTCTGGCCTGCGAACCCCAGTTGCTGATTGCCGATGAACCGACAACTGCACTGGATGTAACCATTCAGGCCCAAATTCTGGATCTGATGAAAGAGCTGCAGCAAAAACTTAACACTGCCATTATTTTTATTTCCCATGATCTTGGCGCTGTTGCCGGCCTATGCAACCGGGTTGTGGTAATGTATGCCGGTAAAATTGCCGAAACCGGAACAGCCTTGGATATCTTCCACTCGCCGCAGCATCCTTACACCTGGGCGCTTTTACAGTCGGTGCCGCGTGCGGATATAGCCCGCCAAGAGCAACTAGCCGTCATTGAAGGACAGCCGCCCGACCTGCTAAATCCGCCTGCCGGCTGCCCGTTTCATCCACGCTGCCCTCATGCCATGCGTATCTGCGCCGAGCATTATCCGCAGACGACAATACTGGCTGCGGCGCATAGTGTAAACTGTTGGCTGCAGCACCCCGGCGCTCCCAAACATCAGCGGGAGGTAGAGTCCCATGTTGCAAGGTAGTATTCTGGAAGTACGTAATCTGAAAAAATATTTTCCGGTAAATACTGATTTTTGGGGTCGGCCTACTGCCTGGTTAAAAGCAGTGGATGACATAAGCTTCGATATTGGCCGGGGAGAAACGCTGGGGCTGGTAGGTGAAAGCGGCTGCGGCAAATCTACAACCGGCCGGACAATCATACAGCTTTATCAGCCGACAGCCGGCACCATCCGGTTTAACGGCCGGCTCCTTGACCGTGAGGCCAAGGAAAAACAGCTATACCGTGATATGCAGATGGTATTTCAGGATCCCTATGCCTCACTGAACCCGCGCATGACTGTCAGGGATATCATCGGCGAGCCTTTGGACATTCACGGCCTGGCCGCAGGCAAAGAACGCGCCGAACGTATTGGGGACATTCTCAATATGGTGGGACTAAATTCTGAGTTTGCCAGCCGGTTTCCCCATGAATTCAGCGGTGGTCAGCGCCAGCGGATTGGTATTGCCCGGGCATTGGCGGTGAATCCTAGCTTTATTATCTGCGATGAACCCATATCTGCGCTGGATGTATCTATTCAGGCCCAAATCGTAAACTTATTGGAACATCTCCAGGCCAAGCTGGGACTGACCTATTTATTCATTGCCCATGATTTAGCCATGGTTAAACATATCAGTAACCGGGTAGCCGTAATGTACCTGGGGAAAATTGTCGAGATAGCCGCCAGCCAGGAATTATACAGTAAACCACAGCATCCCTATACACAGGCACTGTTGTCGGCTATACCGGTACCCGATCCGGTGGCTGAAGCCAGGAGGAAGCGCATTCTTCTCGCTGACGATGTACCCAATCCCATGCACCCTCCCTCCGGCTGCCGGTTTCGCACCCGCTGCCAGTATGCCATGCCCCGGTGCGCCAGTGAAGAACCGCCACTTGCTGACAGAGGCGCAGGCCATATGACTGCCTGCCATCTTTAGGCATACCTATTACCTGATAAGGAAGAGGAAAAGGAATCAATATGGAAGAATTACGCAATAAGATTGAGAGTATCTTATCTCACTATACCGGCCGTTGGGGAATTGTCATTATGAATCAGACCACCGGCGAAAAAATGGAGTTAAATCCTGATATGGCATTTCCGGCCGCCAGCATGATCAAGGTTCCTATTATGGTAGAAATTATGCGCCAGGCTGCAGCCGGCCTGCTCTCGCTTGATCAGAAGCTGGTCATTGACAGCGCCGCTAAGGTTGACGGCGCAGGTATTTTAAAAGAACTGCGCCCGGGGTTAACCATGACTGTCCGCGAACTGGTTACTTTGATGATCATTTTAAGTGACAACACAGCCACTAATATACTCATTGATCTTGTTGGCATGGAAGCCGTCAACCAAACCATGAGCAATCTGGGATTACAGTCGACAGTGCTCCGCCGCAGAATGATGGATTTTGCGGAGGCCCGGTCCGGCAAGGAAAATATGACTTCTGCAGCCGATTTGGCTCACCTGTTTGCCGGTATTGCCAGCGGCAGTCTCGGCTTGCCGCCCGCATACAGCGCTATCATGCTGGATATTCTAAAACGTCAGCAAATCCGCGATAAACTGCCGTTTTACTGGCCGGAGGAACTTGTGATCGCTCACAAAACAGGAACATTGCCGGGAGCCGAGCATGACGGCGGAATTTTATATTTACCCGGCGGCCCTTACGTGGTATGTGTTCTCGCAGCCGGGCTTAAAGAAAATTATTTAGGATTGCAAATGGTTGCCAGTATAGGCAAATGCCTATATGATCACATATCTTAAGGAGGAATGATAATGTCTTGTAAAAAACTATGGGCAGTCTTGCTTACAGTGACAATGCTGCTGACTGTAACGGCAGGCTGCGGTAAATCAGGTACCGGCGGCAACGAACAGGTACTCCGCTATGCCTTGGAGGCCGAACCGGCCACTCTGGACCCTGCTAGATCTACGGCCATTCCCGAATCATTGGTTGAACTTCAAATCTTTGAGGGTCTAACCCGCCTGGATGCCAAAGATCAGCCAGGACCGGGGGTTGCCGAAAAATGGGAAGTGTCAGCCGATGGCCTGCGCTACATCTTTCATCTGCGGGCCAATGCCAAGTGGTCTAACGGCGAACCGGTCACCGCACACGATTTCGCCTTTGCCTGGAAGCGGGCTTTAAGCCCGGAAGTAGCCTCAGAAAACGCCTATATGCTGTTTCCTTTAAAAAACGGGCAGTCCTATAACGAAAAAAAGGCAACCGCCGACCAGGTGGGAATAAAAGTTATTGACGACCGTACCCTGGAAGTAACCCTGGAAAAGCCCACTGCCTACTTCCTGAGTCTCGTTGCCTTCCATGCCTTTTATCCGCTGCACCAAAAGACGGTAACCGCTAGTCCGGACAAATGGGCTAACGAAGTAAATACGCTCATTGGCAATGGTCCGTTTAAAATCAGCAATTGGGTACACAGCGGCAAAATCGAATTTATCAAAAACGACCAGTACTGGGATGCCGCCGCCGTTAAGCTGGCTAAGATGGAATGGCCTGTCAGCGATTCCCAGACCACCCGGCTGGCCATGGTTGAAAATAATCAGGTTGATATGATGGTAGAGCCGCCTGTTGTGGAACATGACCGGCTTACCCAGGCAGGATTACTCAAAATCTCCCCTTACTTGGGACTATATTACTATGTATTTAATACCCAAAAGGCCCCCTTTGACAAAGTTCAGGTCCGTAAAGCCTTCGCCCAGGCCATTAACCGGGAGATGCTGGTCAAAAACGTCATCAAAGGCGGTAAAAAGCCGGCCTATGCCTGGGTTGCACCCGGTCTTACCAATCCGGTTACCGGTAAGGATTTCCGGGAGGAAGGCGGTAATTACGCCTTAGAAGACCCTGTGCAGGCCAAAAAACTGCTTGCTGACGCCGGTTATGCCAATGGCAACGGCCTGCCGCCTGTTACTGTTTTATTCAACACCGGCGAACTGCATAAAGCCATTGCCGAGGCCGTTCAGGAAATGTGGAAACAAAATCTGGGAATAACAGTTAACTTAACCAATCAGGAGTCCAAGGTATTCCTGGAATCGCGTAATCAGGGTGATTTTCAGGTGGCCCGGGCGTCCTGGGTCGGTGACTATGCAGATCCCATGACCTTCATGGACGTATTTTACGACCCGGATAACGATGCAAACTATAATAATCCTGCCTATAACCGCCTTATTGAACAGGCCAAGTCCACAAATGACCAGCAGGTCCGGATGCAGGCCATGCATGACGCCGAGAAAATCCTCTTTGAAGATGCGGTGATTATTCCCATTTATTACACCACCCAGCCCTTTATCGCCAAACCCTATGTCAAAGGCTATTTCTGGTCGGTACTTGGCTTAGCCGACTTTAAAACGGCTTACATAGAGAAATAAATAAAATTCGGGATATGCCGTCTACTGCGTGCATATCCCTTTTAATGATACTTAACAAGGAGATGACGGTATGAATTCCATCCCTCGGATTAAGCCCCGGCGACTTAAGGCTGGGGCTACCCTTGGCGTACTGGCTCCCGCCAGTCCCGGCGCGGCGGAGTTTGCCTCAGCCGGCGTACAGTATCTGACAGCTCAGGGATTTCAAATCCGGCTGGGCAAATCGGTAAATCAGGAGGAAGGCTACCTCTCAGGTACGGATGCCCTGCGAGCCGCCGATATAAACAACATGTTCGCCGATCCCGCTATTGACGGCATCATTTGTCTGCGTGGCGGCTACGGCACTATGCGCTTATTGGAACTTTTAAATTATGAACTGATCAAAAAAAACCCCAAGATTTTCATGGGATATAGCGACATTACCGCCCTGCACACCAGTATCGGCCAACGTACCGGTCTTGTTACCTTCCACGGGCCTATGGTTGCCTCCGATATGGGCAAAGACTTCCCAGACTACTCGGCGGATTATCTCTGGCGAGCCCTCACGCTCGCCGGGCCGCTAGGCCCTATTGCCAATCCGCTCCTCAGTCCTGCCGCCGAATTTATTTCTCCCGGAACGGCCAATGGCTGCTTAACCGGCGGTAACTTGACTCTCCTTGCGGCCACGCTGGGAACCCCTTATGAAATTGACACCTGTGGTAAAATTCTCTGCCTGGAAGAAGTCGGTGAAGCCCCTTACCGTATTGACCGGCTGCTGACGCAGTTGCTGCTGGCCGGCAAACTACAGGCTGCAGCCGGCATTGTATTTGATGTTTGCGCCGATTGTGACGCTGAAGCAAAACCGCCCAGCTTCACAGTTGAGGAGGTCTTGCGGGATCGCCTGGGCGGACTAAACAAACCGGTCCTCATTAATTTACATTTTGGCCATACTGCCGAAAAAGCCACCCTTCCTTTCGGGGTTATGGCCACCTTGGAAGAGCAAAGCGGGCTAATCATAACCGAAACAGCCACAGAGGGCTAAACAAATAGACAAAGGTATACCTGTCATTGCGAGCGATAGCGGCAATCTTGCTCTTCGTCCACGTTGCAGCCGTCAAACCCAGGTTATGTATTATCTGCTTCGTCGTACCCTCCTCGCAATGACGGTTCAGGCTATGTAAACAGGAGTTGACAGTATGGATAAACAAGCCCTGAAAAAATACGCCATAGCGGTAGTTGACGCTATGGCTCCCGAACTAAAGAAAATCAGCCTGGCATTACACAACCACCCTGAGCTGGGCGGCCAGGAACATCAGGCAGCCCGCCTGCTTACGGCCGCTGCAGAACGTCATGGTTTTTCCATACGCCAAGATATCAGCGGCTATAAAACAGCTTTTATCGCCACCAAAGGAGATACCGGACCCAAGATTGCCTTTCTCGCCGAATATGACGCTTTACCGGAGCTCGGCCATGCCTGCGGCCATAATCTGATTGCCGCTATGAGCTGGGGCGCGGCGGCAGCATTGGCGGCCGTGGCCGGCGATCAGGCTGCCACCTATTTCATCGGCTGTCCTGCTGAAGAAACAAGCGGCGCCAAAGTGGCTATGGCTGACGACGGCATTTTTAACGGATTAACGGCGGCGCTTATTGTGCATCCTGCCGACAATAATTGTATCGGCGGCACTTCCTACGCCACCCATCCGCTGAAGGTAACTTTTCATGGCCGTCCGGCCCATGTGGCCAGCAACACCGACAAAGGCGTCAATGCGTTGGATGCCCTGGTGCTGTTTTATCAAGGTCTGCAGGCACTGCGTCAAACCTTTACGCAAAAAACCATTCTTGCCGGTATAATTACCAAAGGGGGCCTCGCCCCCAATATTGTTCCCGAAGAAGCCGAAGCCAAATTTACCGTCCGGGCGTTATCCGCACAGTATTTGGAAGAAACTGTCCTGCCGGCGGTACGGCGTCTGGCGGCGGGAATCGCTTCAGCCACCGGTACTACGGTCGAACTCGTTCATTACGAGCCATTATTTAAAGAACTACGCAACTCTCCCCGTCTCATGGAGTTATTCCAGACCAATATGACGGCATTAGGTGAAGAAGTAATTGTCCTCAAGGCCGATGATGCCGACGGCTCTACCGATGTGGGCAATGTCAGTCATGCAGCCCCAACCATTCATCCTGATATCAGCATCGGTCCGGGGTTAGTGGCTCACACACCTGATTTTGCCGCAGCAGCAGGCTCTGATTATGCACAGGAACGGCTGCTTGTCGGCGCCAAAGCCATGGTAATGACGGCTATCGACCTGCTGGAATAAATCCAGTTCCGTTAATTATAAATCAAACTCCTTGACCTGCAAGCTACGAAAGAAGGGCAAAAGACTATATAATCTTTTGCCCTTCTTTCTACTTGCCACACTGGCCGCTTCGATAAAGATTTCAGGTGTTACTTACTGCCCGCCCAGGAAAAAATCTTTATTGGCTGCTAGTATATACTATTTTTCCGCCAAAAAAGGTCATGCCTACCTTTGTCGCAGCAATATCAACAGGATTTATCGTCAGCAAATCCTGTTCCAGAACGACAAGATCAGCCAGTTTCCCGGTCTCGATAGACCCGGTCTCATGATCCATAAACAAGGCATAGGCATTGTTTATGGTAAAACTCTTTATCATCTCCGTAACCGGTATGCGCTCATTTTTATTAAGCAAATACCGCTCGTCATCCATATCGTTTATGTCCTCCACGCCAAAAGGACGGCCATTAGAAAGATTGCGGGTCACTCCAGTCTCTATGGCCAAGAGAGGATTAGGTACAGGCGTGATGGGATAGTCGGAAGAGGAAGCCAGAGTGGCGCCATGTGTTAAAAAGCTCTTGAGCGGATATTCGAACTCAGCCCGTTCTCCCAATATGCGGTGATCGACATTTTGCCACCAGTTCGGCCCTTTGAAATGCCAATAAGGCTGAACACTGGCAACCACTTGCAGTTTCTTAAACCGGGGTATGTCGTCTTGATGAACTAGTTGCAGGTGGGTAATGGCATTGCGAAATGCACCTGAATTTTTTGCCTGAGCCGTTTCCAGCGCATCTAAAACCCGGCGCGTGGCGGCATCACCGATGGAATGAACATGAATTTGCAAACCTCGCCGGTTTGCCAGACAGCAGGCCTCGGCAAACATTTTTGTATCCCACAGAAAATTGCCATAATAGTCTTTTCCCCTGCCTGTAGCCAGTGTGTAAGGCTCAAGCAGATAACTGGTGCCTCCCTCCACAACGCCGTCGGCAAAAAACTTGGCCGTCGTTATCTGAAAATAGGGCGAGTTATACTGGGCCCGCAGTCTGTCGATAGCATCAAACTGACCGTTCAGGCTGTCCTGAGGGTGGACCATAATAGCGCCCCGGACATGCAATGCCAGATCATCCTGCCTGGCCAGATGATCCCAGGCCGGGATGATCCGGTCAATAAACCGCCCCATAATGCCAAGGACACCGGTAACTCCAAAGCTATGCATTCTGTTTTGAAAGGCTTTCATGGCTTCGATATATTGCTCAAGCGTATATTCGGGCTGAATAACCAGTGATATGGCGCTCTCCTTTACCGTCCCCCACACCTCACCGCTGACGGCATCTTTTTCCACTATGCCGCCTTCAGGCGATTCGGTATCCCTGGTTATACCGCTTAAAGCCAACGCCTTGGAATTAACCCACCAGCTATGACCGTCCATGGCCCGTAAAACCACCGGAATGTCAGGTGCAACTGCATCCAGGTGCTCTTTGCGCGGCCCTTTGGTCACCTCTTCCCCGGAAAAAGCGCTCCAGAGCCATCCCTGCCCATAGACAACCTTGACATCAGGATGCTGCTCAATGAAACTCCTTACAGCCTCCTGGTATCCTCGCAGGCTATTAATGCCGAACAACTGTACTTCATAAAGCTCGTAAAGAGCGATCCCCGGCGGGTGAATATGGCTGTCAATCATTCCCGGGATGACCATTTTTCCCTGTAAGTCAATTATCTTTGTCCGGGCGTCAATATAGCCGGCACACTGCTCATTACCGCCTGCGAAAATAATCCTGTCGCCTTTTACAGCAACTGCCTGGCATACGGTATCCTGCGCATCGGCGGTGTATATAACGCCATTTATTAGTGCAGTATCAGCTGCAAGTCCTTCTGTCATTTAATCCACCTGCCTGATTTCAGTTGTAGAAAAGTTAAATATCATCTTTGAGGCAATTCTGCCACTGACAGCCTTATTCCTGCCTCCTTATTTAGGTTTTACCCGAAACCAGGCTGCATACATGGTAGGCAGTACCAGCAAGGTTAAAATAGTAGCACCCAATAATCCGCCGGCGATGGCTACCGCCATCGGCCCCCAGAAGGAACTGGTAATTAGAGGGATCATTCCCAGGATTGCCGCAGCCGCTGTAAGCATAATAGGCCGGAACCTGAGCACAGCCGAATTGATAATGGCATCCCAGGCCTCTTCACCGGCCTGAATATGTTGTTCGATCTGATCAATTAAAATAACCGAATTGCGAATAATCATGCCGCTTAGCGACAAAATCCCCAATTCAGCCACAAACCCCATCGGTCGCTGGGTCAGTAGCATAAACAGGCTGACTCCGATAATTCCCAGCGGCGCCGTCAGTACTGTCAAGACCATGAGTGATATTTTCTGCAACTGGAACATAAGCAAAATGGCGATAACCAGTAACATCACCGGTACCGGCTGCAATAAGAACCCGATTGATTTTTTACTGCTCTCCATAGAGCCGCCGACATCAACACTGTACCCGGGCGGCAGCTTCTGCCTGAGCGCTGTTAGTTGCTCATATACCTGACGGGTGGCGTCATTGCCGGTAATTCCCGGTTTGACATCGGCCTGAACGGTAATGGCAGGCTTAAGATCACGCCGCCATATCAGGCCGTCTTCCGCTTCATAACTTATTTGGGCAATCTGATCCAAGGGGACAAATTTCCCGCCGCCGCTATGGATCATAAGATCTTTTATGTGCGCCAGATCCTGCCTGTTCTGTTCATCAATGCGGAATACCATATCTACCGTTTTGTCCTTTTCCCTAAACTCGGCAATAGCCGCCCCGGAAACCTGCATTTGCAGCATGGTAGCCAAACTTTGGCTATCAAGCCCCAGCGCCCGCGCTTTGTCCTGATCAACGGCTAAATGCATGCTTTTGCTTTTTTCATACCAGTCAAAATTGCAATCCCTCAAATTAGGATTAGCCGTCATTATTGTCCGCACCTCTTCCGCTATGGCGCGCACCTTGTCGTGCTCGTACCCGCTTACCCGCAGCATAACCGGATAGGCCGAAGGCGGTCCGGTCTGAATCAGCTTGATATTTTTACGAACTTCGACAAACTGTTCGGCAAACAGAGTTTCAATCTTCCGGTGTAATACGTTGCGTGCTTCCACATTCTTAGCGACAATAACAAATTGCGCATAGTTAGTGGCCGGAAGTTTCGGCTCAGTCGTTAGAACAAAGCGCGGTGCGCCCTTGCCCACATAATAGCTGAAATTATCGATATTGTCATCACCGGCAAGAGTTGCGGCAAACCGCCGGGCTTCCTGCTCAGTGGCCTTAAGCGAAGCGCCTTCCGGCAAGGTCATCTCAATAATAAGCTCAGACCGCAGCGATGGCGGGAAAAATTCCTGTTTAATGAATTTTAATAAAAAAACTGAGCCGGCAAAACTGAGTATGGTAACCCCCAAAACAAGTTTTTGGCGTTTAAGACACCATGTGAGCAATTGCCTGAACACCCGGTAAAACCGGGAATCATATACGTCATGTTCAACTTTCTCGGCCGGACGGTCCTTAAGCAGCTTATAGCCAATAAGCGGCGTAACAATAACGGAGACCAGCCAGGACAATAGCAAAGCTACCGTAATTACAATAAACAGGCTGCTGGTAAATTCGGCGGCGGGCCCTTTGGCAAAACCGATAGGAATAAAACCGGCGCAGGTAATCAGTGTACCTGTCAGCATAGGAAAGGCCGTGACTGTATAGGCATGACAAGCCGCCTTAAACCGGTCCCAGCCTTGTTCCATTTTGACCGACATCATTTCGATCGCAATAATGGCATCGTCGACCAGTAAGCCCAGGGCAATAATTAAAGCACCCAGTGATACCTTGTGCAGATCAATACCCAAGGCTTTCATCAAGGCAAAAGTTCCTGCAATAACCAACGGAATACACAACGCTACCACAATTCCTGAGCGCATGCCCAAACTAAAGAAACTAACCGCTAAAACAATGATAACAGCTTCCCGCAGGGACTTTACAAAGTCACCGATGGATTCTTCCACAACTTTCGGCTGATTAGAGACCTGGCTGATCTCAAGACCTAAGGGCAGATTTCCTCTGACTTGCGCGATGGTATTACTTAAATTTTCGCCAAGGGTAAGAATATTCCCGCCTTTTTCCATCGAAATGGCCAGACCAATGGCAGGTTGACCGTTAAAGTACATCTTGGGCTCCATGGGTTCGGCGTATTTGCGTTCCACTTTGGCAATATCCCCTAACCGGAAACTCCGGCCATTGGCATGGATCGACAGTTCCCGAATACTGTCAATAGTGTCGAATACGCCGCTAATCCTGAGATGTACATTATCAGACGAGGTCTCTACCATGCCGGCAGGCGCCATAGCGGCCTGCGCTTTTACGGTATTTAATATTATATTGGGGTCGATACCCAGTTGCGCTAACTTGCTGCTGGTCATTTCGATATATATTTTCTCTTCCTGCACCCCCAGCAGTTCCACCTTTTTCACATTAGGCACGCCCAGCAGCGTCCGGCGTATGATTTCGGCCTGTTCACGCATCTCTTCATAAGTAAAACCGTCAGCAGTCAGGGCATAAATTGAGCCGTATACGTCATCGAAGCGGTCATTAAAAGCCGGCCCCACCACACCCGCCGGCAATGTCCCCTTGATATCATTAACCATATTACGCACTTCCAGCCAGGTTGGGCGAATCTCTTTTTCACTCAGAGTATCTTTTAAGTTTACGTAAATTACAGCCTGGGAAGGCTCCGAGTAGCTTTTCAGGTAGTCGAGGCCAGGCGTGTCTTGCAGTTTCTTTTCAATTTTGTCGGTTACCTGCTCCTCCATTTGCCGGGCGGTAGCTCCCGGCCAAGCCACCGTGACCACCATCTGGCGGATAACATAATCAGGGTCTTCCATCCTTCCCAGGTTTAAATAGGAAAATATGCCGGCAAGGAAGGTTATCCCCATAAAAAAATAAACAATTTGCCGGTGGCGAAGCGCCCACTCAGTCAGGTTTAATTTATTCATGGCCTGTCACCTGCCGTACGCACTATTTGCCCCGGAGACAGTTTATGAACCCCGGCGGTCACAATGATTTCCCCCTCCGCAAGGCCGAGTACCTGGACCTTGTCATCAGCCACAGCCCCTGTCTTTACGGGTTTTAAGCCGACAGCACCATTATTGACAACCCACACCTGGGGAGTATCGCCGCTCTGATAGAGGGCCGCAAGCGGAATATACGCGGCCTTTTGTGCAGCAGAAGTTCCCGCGGCCGTTACTGTCGCTGTCATGCCAAGCTTTACTTCAGGCGGAGGATTTTTCAAACTGATCCGCACTTTATAAGTTCTGGTTGCTTTGTCAGCGACCGGCGCCACTTCCCGGATTGCCCCTTCCACCTTAGCTCCCGGCAAGGCCCAAAAAGTAATTTGCACGGATGCCGCCTTGCGCAACTCTTCAATACGATGTTCAGGAATGTAAATCTCTACTTCCTGCTCGCCGGCCTGCACCAATGTCAATACAGTCTGGCCGGCGCTTACCACTTGTCCGGCTTCCACATTGACAGCTGCAATAATACCTGCGCAATCGGCCGCCAAACTGCTGTAGCCCAGTTGGTTGCTGCCTTGGGCATACTGGGCTGATGTCTGTTGCACGGCTGCCAGGGCCGCATCATAGGCGTTCTGGTATTGCTCATACTGAGTACGGCTGATGGCCTGCTGTTCGTAGAGTTCCTGGTAACGTTTAAGATTGTTTTCCGCCAGCTTAAGCTGTGACTCAGCTGAGTAGACCTGAGCCGCGCCGGCATTGACGGTCTGCACAATGTCCCTGGCGTCAATCTCCAGCAATATATCGCCTGGATTTACAACACTCCCTAGCTCGACATTGCGTCTTATGACCTTGCCGCTGACCTGAAAAGAAAGCTGTTTTTCATATCTGCCCCGGACTTCCCCTGAATAAATTGCACCTTGGCTGTTTTGTTCCAGCCTGACAACTTGTGAGCGAACCAAAGGCGGCTGCTCCATGGCAGCCTGCTGTTGAGAGCAGCCAGCCGCAAGAATTGCGGCTATAGCAATCACGCCCCCAAGAAGTACCCAGCAACACATAGCCTTTTTCATATTCATCCCCCTCATCCCTAAAGCAGTACTTATAGAATGGACTTAGCCGGATACAGCGCCTTTCTCCGTGGGCTGCTTTTGCAGTGCATGGACAAATAGATCAACAAGCGCCTCGGTATAATAACCCTGCGCTAATTTTTCCGGCAAAAATTCCGTCGTCCGCATATAGCTGAAAGCCTGAAAGAGTTTTATCCCCGCATAGGCCATTACCGCTTCGTCCACATCACGAAATTGCCCCTTCCCTTTCCCCTCGCGGATGATATCAGCGATAACGGCAATAATCTCCTGTTCAAGCATGGAATGATACTTTGCCCCTAAAAAGGCGGAAAACAGCGCCTGATCATCTTTTAGTATTCTGGTTAGGAAATGATCCTCATTAAAATAACCAATAGCAGTCTTGGTAAGCTGAATCAAGCGTTCCATCGGATCAGAGATATCACCCATCCGGGCAAAAATGATTTCCCGTCCCCTGCGTGTTTCGCGGGCAAATAAGCTGATAAACAAATCCTCTTTACTGACAAAATGTTTATACAAAGTTTTCTTGGAAATTTTGCATTCCCGGCTGATATCATCCATAGTTGTTTTCTTTAACCCAAAACGGTCAAATTTTACCTGTGCCTTATCAAGTATGTAACCTTTTAAATCGTCCACGACAAGCCCCCATTATTTGATTATTCAGAGCACCTTAGAAACTATTATAATATTTTAGTTTCCACGTGTCTATTATTTGTTTATTTCTGCCATACAGCTTGCATGGCTTGACGAATGAAGAAAAAAGTAGGAGTATAATATTGAAACTACACCTGGAGATGATCATCCATGAATAACAGCCAATTAAAAAAGTTTGTTCCTGCCATACTAATAATCGCAGTCCTTGCCGTTGTACTCTGGGGAGTTGTCCGCACAAGTCATTTTCCGGCCGGTCAGGGATTGTCTCAGCCGTCAGCCGGTGTCACAGTCGCTCCGGTCAGCAGGCTATCCAAACCCTTGGAAATAATCCTGGCCGGTTCCATTCAAAGCCGTCAGGCAGTCAGCATCAGTGCGCCGCTTGCGGGCCGTGTGAGTGCGGTAAGCATAACCGAGGGGCAAATGGTAAATGCCGGTCAGTCTCTCCTTCATATTGAAGGCACTCCCGGGGCAGCCAACGCCGGGGCAGCTGACAATCTTGCGGTCCAGTCAAACGGGGAGACAACCCGCCAAGCCCAAATGAGTTATGACAATCTTGTAAAAGAATACGAACGTTATCAAAAACTATACCAAATTGGCGCTATTGCCCGGCGGCAGTTGGAAGAAACAGGCGCACGCCTGCAGGCTGCCAAAGATGCGTTGAACGCCGCACCAGATTCTTTTCCAGCCGGCTCCGGCAACGCAGCCCGGCAACCCAGCTCCGCTACGCTTATTGCGCCGTCATCCGGCAAGATAACAGGCCTTGCCGCCGCTGACGGCACAACGGTACAGGCCGGTCAGCAACTAATGGTACTGGACAATGGCGGTGAAGTGCGGGCCGTTGTCCATCTGGAACAGAAGGATTTATACCTCATCCAGGCCGGCACTCCCGCTGAAATTGTGCCGGACAGTCCATCCGGTCAGACACCTGTTGCCGGGCAAGTAGAGGCTATTTACCCGGAAGTAGGTACCAGCAGTAACAATCTATTCCTCACTCATATTCGCACCGATAATGCCACCGGCTTGCTCAAGCCCGAAACACCCGTCACTGTCCATATTAAAACCAGCCAGATGATAACGGTGCCGGCAGTACCCCAAGCGGCTATACTGGAAGAACAGGGAAACAAATATCTGTATCTGGCGGTTAACAACCAGGCCATCCGCCAACAGGTAACCGTCGGTGCAGCCATAGGTGATTTTGTTGAAATCACAAGTGCATTGCCGGAAGAAGCCCTGATTATAATCACTGGAACAGAGAATCTGAAAGACGGCAGTACAATAGCATTGCAGTAAATCCCCAACCCGGATAAGAGCTTAATAAAAGACCGCAAAACAGCGCGCCAAAATAAAACGGACTCTATACCCGTAATCGGGAATGAGTCCGTTTTGTTATCAGCTAAATTGTATTTACCCGTTTACGCCTGCTGACTGTGCTGGCTTACCTGTCAGTTTTAACAACCATTTGGTAATCTCGGTAGTCAGGAAAGGCAGCGGAGCCATTGCCAGCAGGAATATCCATTCTTGTACTCCCGGTTCAATGGTCTTAAATACCAGATGCAATGGCCCGTAAACCGACAGTAACAACAGCGCAAAGGAAAGCAGAACGCCGGCATTGAGAAACTTGTTGCTAAAAAAGCCGAGCGTAAACGAAGAGTAGTGTTCGGAACGGGCTGCATAAGCGCAGATAATCTGCGTGGTTATCAGGGTGACAAAAGCAAAGGTTCGGGCGATGTCGAGATCCCTGTTATATGTTGTCAGAGCGTATTGAAATGCCCCCAGAACAGTAACTGCTATCGCCGCGCTCTGCACACCAATCATAATCTTCAGGTTTTTACCCAGCAACGGCTCTGCAGGGTTCCTGGGTTTAAGCCGCATTACATTCGGCTCTTTCTTTTCAACACCGAGCGCCAGGGCCGGAAACGCATCGGTTACCAGGTTGACCCATAGCAGTTGAATTGGCAGCAAGGGAATTGGCCAGCCAAACAGAATGGCGAAAAAGATAACCAGTACTTCCGAAGCATTACAGGACAGTAAGAAGTAGACAAATTTCTTAATATTGGTATAGATAACCCGGCCTTCTTCCACAGCCGACACAATTGTGGCGAAATTATCATCAGAAACTACCATATCGGCAGTTTCCTTAGTTACATCAGTGCCGGTAATTCCCATTGCCACGCCAATGTCGGCTTTCTTTAAGGCCGGTGCGTCATTGACGCCGTCACCGGTCATGGCCACAATATGACGGTTGCTGCGCAGTGTTTCGACAATGGCTACCTTGTGTTCGGGAGATACGCGGGCAAAAACGCTGGCTGTTTCCACTGCCTGTTTTAAAGCGGCCGGCGACAGGCTGTCAAAATCTTTGCCGGTAAGTACCTCTTTAGTATTTGTAACTATTCCGAGTTCTTTGGCGATGGCGTAAGCGGTATCCGGATGGTCGCCGGTAATCATCACCGGCCGTATGCCGGCGCCTTTACATAGCTCAACGGCTGCTTTCGCTTCCAGCCGCGGCGGATCAATCATGCCTAACAAACCGACAAACACCAGATTGTTTTCAATGTCGGCGGCATTGGTCATATCCGGCTTGCTGCTATAATCACGGTAAGCCACCGCCAGTACCCGCAGGGCCCGGGCGGCCATTTCCCTGTTGGCTGCCTGGATTGCGGCCTTATCCTGATCTGTTAAGGGGCGGGCTGAATCACCGGTGACAATCGAGCCGCAACGGCTTAGCAAAATATCGGGAGCACCTTTGGTAAAAGTTCGCAATTGCCCGTTAAATGCATGCAACGTTGTCATCATTTTTCGGTCAGAATCAAAGGGAAGCTCCTCTATACGCGGAAAATGCGCTTTCAGTTGCTGATCGGTATAGCCTCCCTTGCAACCGGCTACAATGAGAGCCCCTTCGGTAGGATCGCCAATAATCGACCAGTTTTTCGCATCTTCTGAGGATTTTAGGCGGGCGTCGTTGCATAAGACTGAACCGGTTAGCAGCAAAGCAAGCTCCGGTTCAGCCGCCAATTCCACCGGCTGCTCATTGTGAGTAAACCCGCCTGCCGGATTGTAGCCTTCACCGGTTACAGCAAAATGCTTGACTGGAGTATAAATCTGCACTACAGTCATCTGGTTCTGGGTAAGCGTCCCGGTCTTATCAGAGCAGATTACCGAGATACTGCCCAAGGTCTCGACTGCATGCAGTTTTTTCATAATAGAATTCTTTTTTGCCATCCGTTGCATTCCCAGGGCCAATACAATAGTGACGACCGTGGGCAGCCCTTCAGGAATAGCGGCAACGGCAAGACTAATCGAAGTCATCAGCATCAGTTGAACTTCACCAAAGGTTAAAACTCCGTCATGATAACCTTCCCATAAACCCAACACGAAGATAATGGCGCAAACAGCCAAGCAGGCAACGCCAAGCCCCTTGCCGAACTCCTCTAGTTTCTTTTGCAACGGCGTACGGTCTTCTTCCACAGTCTGCAGCATTTCGGCAATTTTTCCGATCTCCGTATTCATGGCCGTACCAACGACAATTGCCTTGCCGCGCCCATAAGTCACCACGGTGCTCATGAACCCCAGATTATGGCGATCGGCCAGTGAAGTCTCCCCGTCAATCTCTGCACATTTTTTTTCCACCGGCACGGATTCACCGGTCAAGGAGGCCTCCTGTACTTTCAAATTATAGGAATCCAGCATGCGGACATCGGCAGGAATGTAATCGCCGGCTTCCAGTAAGATAATATCACCGGGAACTAAGTCCCGGGAAAATACGGTGTTTACCTCACCATCACGAATAACCTTTGATGTTGGTGCGCTCATCTTTTTCAAGGCATCAAGCGCCTTTTCAGCCTTTGACTCCTGATATACACCCAGCAGCGCATTAAGCAGGACAATGGCAATAATGACCAGTGAATCGGCCACCTCACCCACAGCCAGGGAAATAACACTGGCCGCCAGGAGTATGAATACCAGGAAGTCCTTAAATTGGCTTAAGAACTTTTTCCACAGGGTATCCCGTGGTTTTTCCTCTAATTCGTTATAACCATACTGTTTCAGGCGAATGGTGACTTCATCTGCAGAAAGGCCGCGGCCTGAATCGGAATTCAGCTCATTCAAAACAGTTTTTGTGTTTAACTGATACCACGTTTTTTTCACTAAAAGTTCCCTCCTTGCCGTTATTAGCATACGAAATTAAAATGGCAGTCCGCCGTTAATTCTGCTGAGTTTGGCAAAAGCCCGAAAGAAATAAAGCAGCACTGTCGGTAAGGTCAGCCACGGCACCAGGCACAAAGCCCCGGCCAGCAAGCCAACAAATATTTCATACAATTGCCCGGTCTTTTGTTTAAGATATATTCCGGTTACAACGGCAGCGTAATTCCATAAAAAAATTGACCAGCGCAAGATAGCTTCCGACTGCTCAAGCTTATGATAATTGGGGACTACAGCCGCAATTACTTGAGCTAAAACGGCAATCAGGATGCATAGTAAACCGAAATAGCCTGCAATTTTCACCCAGTCCAAGCAAATCCCCCCAGTCAGCCTTTTGATCGTAACTTTGTATATTACCACCATTACAAACATCCAGCAACCGGATAATAGAAATCACCCTTTCTGTTTATTCTTATATAGTAAAGAAAACATGGCTGACGCCGAGCCTTTGGGGAAGTGCAAGTCGGTGTTGCCCTACTACTGAAAGAAACATATACTTTCTTTCAGTATAAAGAAAACACGGCTTGCGCCGAGCCTTTGGCGAAAGAGGAGGCCGATGTTGCCCTTATCCAGGCGAAAGTTATACTTTCTATCAGGATAAAAAAAGACCTTGCCTGTAAAAGGCAAGGTCTTACCAACAACAATTTGTGTTGCCAACAAAGCCGGGACCTGAACAAGCGCCCGCACTGACGACTTTGCTGTTAAGGTTACTCCCCTTGAAAGATGTTTTCTTGTATTTTCATTATATTCTCCGCTATTAATTTTTGTCAATATGACCTGCACTGCCTAACTCGACATATTGTTTAAAGCTATAGATCAACCTGTATTTTGATTATTTAGAAATTTTATTAATTTCCTGTATTGACGTTGACAGAAAAGTTTGTTAAAATATGAACAAAGATAAATATTGGATTTGTACTACTGACGGATTAGTGGAATTAACCACATGGAGTACAGATTCTTAAAAAGTCGACCGTCTGGGCAAATCAACACGTGTAGTTGTATGCTCAGATGGTTTTTCTTGTTACAGACGAAAAAAAGGCCTTGTTTATATTTTTCATGTGTGCCATAATAAAATATAAATTTACAGAAAATAATATTAATTTGTATTTTTGCGTCTTTTCTCTTTTAGTTAATTAGATATAGCTCCAGGTTGCATATCTGTCACTATAGATTTACAACCCAAAGGAGCAGTAAATTCGGTTGTATCTCCCGCTTTAGGGAGAGGAGCGTTAAAATGAATATCCGGGATAATTTATTGCTTTATTGCCTGGTTATGGAGCCTGGTGAAAGATTTGACTTCAACACAATCCACCAATGCAGCATGGCTTGGTTTTTTGCGCCCAAAATTTAATTACCCCGGATTATTTAACGCCAATGACCGGACGATTCCCCATTATATCAGGGGAGTCCGGTTATTGTTTTTATTGAAAGGAGGTGTTAATGGCGAATTGAATGTAGTGCGGTAGTTACATTTGCAATCCACGAATGAGAAGAGAAGAAAAAAGGGGGATTTATTTTTATGGCTTGGGATCCTACAGTATTAAAAGACTGGCAAATCGCCGAAGCGGCAGAAGGAAACATACCCTCTACAGAAAAGTATCAGGAAATGATGGGACTGCAAAAAGACGAAATCATCCCTTACGGCAAAACTCCCAAAATCGACTTTTTAAAGGTAATTGACCGTTTAAAAGATAAACCCGATGGCAAATACATCGAAGTAACCGCCATTACACCTACTCCGCTGGGCGAAGGTAAATCCACCACTTCCATCGGTATCATGGAAGGCCTTGGTAAACGCGGCGTAAATGTAGGCGGAGCCCTCCGGCAGCCTTCCGGCGGCCCGACCATGAACGTAAAAGGTACTGCCGCCGGCGGCGGCAACGCACTCTTAATTCCGATGACCGAGTTCTCTCTCGGCCTGACTGGCGATATCAATGATATAATGAACGCCCACAACCTGGCCATGGTCGCTATGAACGCTAGAATGCAGCATGAAGCCAATTATGATGATGCTGAACTGGCCAAAAGAAACTTAAAAAGACTGGATATAGACCCTAAGAATATCGAAATGGGCTGGGTAATTGACTTTGCAGCCCAGGGCCTCCGGAACATCATCATGGGTCTTGGCGGTAAAAAAGACGGTTTCATGATGCATTCCAAGTTCGGTATCGCCGTAGGCTCCGAATTAATGGCCATCCTGGCTGTAGCCAAGGACCTTGCCGATATGCGGGAACGCTTCAAGCATATCGTGGTTGGTTACAACAGGAAAGGCGATCCGGTAACCACCGGCGACCTCGAAGTAGACGGCGCTATGACCGCCTGGATGCGTAACACCATTAACCCGACCCTGTGCGCCACCGTGGAAGGCCAGCCTTGTTTCGTACATGCCGGCCCGTTTGCCAATATAGCCATTGGCCAATCCTCCATCATCTCCGACCGTATCGGCCTGAAGTGCTTCGATTACCACGTAACCGAATCCGGCTTTGCCGCCGACATCGGTTTCGAAAAGTTCTGGAACGTAAAATGCCGCCTGAGCGGTCTCAAGCCCAATGTCTCCATCCTGGTGGCCACCGTGCGCGCTCTCAAGATGCATGGCGGCGGACCTACCGTTGTTCCGGGACGCCCGCTGCCGGATGAATACACCAAGGAAAACCTGGGCCTCTTGGAAAAAGGCTGCGAAAACATGGTACACCTTATCAACGTTATCAAAAAATCCGGTATCAAACCGGTGGTTTGCATCAATGCCTTCTATACCGACACTCCGGCCGAGCATGCTTTGGTTAAGAGAATTGCCGAACAAGCCGGGGCGCGGGCCGCGGTATCCGAGCACTGGCTCAAAGGCGGCGACGGCGCATTGGATCTGGCCGATGCCGTTATGGATGCCTGCAAGGAAGAAGTCAACTTCGAGTACCTCTATCCGCTGGAAATGCCGCTTAGACAGCGTGTTGAACGAATTGCCAAAGAAGTCTATGGCGCAGACGGCGTAGACTGGGCGCCGCTGGCTGAAGAAAAAGCCAAGAAGTTCGAGTCTGATCCTAAGTATGCCGACTACTGCACTATGATGGTTAAGAGTCACCTGTCCCTGTCGCATGAGCCGACCTGGAAAGGCGTACCCAAAGGCTGGAGACTGCCGATCCGTGACATCCTCGTTTACGGCGGCGCCAAGTTCCTCTGCCCGATGGCCGGCGCTATCAGCCTGATGCCGGGAACCAGCTCCGACCCTGCTTATCGCCGGATTGACGTCGACGTTAAGACCGGTAAGGTCAGCGGCTTGTTCTAATCCGAGAAATTCATAAAAATAAAGGCTGGTATAAAACAGCCTGTTAAAGTAATATCTGAATCCGTGGCAGAACTCCCAGTTAAGGCAAAATAGCAGCAAAGCTAGCCTGGCCCAGAGGAGTCTTGTGCCACGGATTCGGGTGTTATTTCACGAACTTACTCAATTATTAGGGGGAATCCATTATGGGTCTTGTTAATTCACCTGCGCAAATGGTAGGCCTAGCTTATAATGCCGGGAAATATAAAGGAGATTTACCTACTGTTCAATTATTTTTAAGAGGCATTATGGGCGGCGTATACATCGCAGTCGGCGCTGCTTTTGCAACGATAGCCATGACCGGAGTCGCTCCCTTGCTGGGCGCCGGGATGGCCAAACTAATTTGCGGCGCCGTATTCCCGATTGGCCTGATAGCCATTATTCTTACAGGAATGGAGTTATTTACCGGTGATGCCATGCTGTTGCCGATGGCTGTCTGGGCAGGCAAAAGCACCTACGGCAAGCTTATAAAAAACTGGACTTTCGTATATTTAGGCAATCTTATCGGTTCTATTGCGTTTGCTGCGCTAATGGTTATAGCGCCCTTTACTCAGGGTAATTTTACGGCGCCTGAGCCAAATGCCTTCGGATTGATGGCCGTCACCCTTACCATCGGTAAGATTCTCACTTATAAAGCCGCGGGAACAACAGGTATGCTGTCCTTGTTCTTCTCCGGCATCGGCTGTAACTTTATTGTTTGCCTGGCAGTCTTAATGGCAATGACCGGCCAGGATGTCGTAAGTAAGATGGCCGCCATTTGGTTTCCGATCATGTCCTTCGTTGTTATTGGCTTTGAACACTGTGTCGCCAATATGTACTTTCTGCCTGTCGGTAAATTTCTTATTGACGCCTTCCCTGGATTAATAACAAAACTCGGACCGGATGGCAAGGCCTGGAATGCTTTACTCCAAACCAATAACGGCCTTTCCTGGTCAGATATATTTGTCTGGAATATATTGCCTGTTACAGTGGGTAATATTGTGGGAGCTATCATCGTTATCGGCGCAACTTATCACTATTGCTATAAAGTTGACGTCTGTGAGGTTCCTGCCCCGGCAAATCCGGCTGCGAATGCCCAAGCATTGTCCGCTAAAAAATAAGCATGCTGACTAAAGGGAGGTATCGTCTTGCATATGTCCGTCTTTGCCTATATCAGCCTGGGAATGGCCGCCTGTGTCACAATCCTGGCCTATCTGGCAAGCCCTGATGCCGAACTGGCTCTTACTCTATTGCCGATGGTGCTGATTCTTGGGGGGATTCCCGTGCTGATGAATCTAATGAACAGGCGGCATGTGGAGAAATTAGATTTACACCATGTTAAGCTGAGCCGGATAAAAGATTTAGTCAAAAAAGAGATTGGTGAACAAGTACGCATCAGCGGTACAGTGGCTGCAGTTTCACATAAATGGCTTAACCGGCCTAAGTTTCAAGTGATGGATCCTACCGGTGAAATCGGCGTCCATATGTTTGTGGCGCCGCATGAAAGCATCCGCAGTGGTGACCGGATTGAAGTTGTCGGTACTCTCCGCCGTACTTTCGGATTAAAAAGAACAGACAAAAAAATCTGGGGGCTTAAGCTGGAGAAATTTTCGTAATATATGCCGGAATTTAGCGGCAGTTCCATAGCAGGCAACTGCTGTCAAAGCGAATAATTATATATCTAAAAAACATATCCCCTTCAACCTGCGTGGCAGACGTTGAAGGGGATTGTTTTTTAGATCTCTTTTTGCTGCTTTTCTACAAATAAGGCATTTACTTGCTCTACAAGCTGCTCCATATCATGTTCTCTGATAAAATCCCAGCCAAGCCATTTGAAGCGGGCATTATCCGGAAAACCAGCCATACCGGCAGGGTGTACGGACGGAAAAAAGGCTTCGCCGCATACTCTGGCAATATGCGGCCCTGTTAGAAATTCGGCCATTTCTTTATATAATTCCATTTTTTCTGTTTTCACCAGTACGGAGACAGGAAAGGCGAGCGCCCCGTCATTTGGCCAAATAATCCGGATATTGGGCTGATCTGTCAAAGTATTGGCAAAAAAATACGGCATAACATGGATGGATGGGACATCTCTGCGGCTGCTTTTTAATTCTTTGACCATTTGCGCCGGGTGCAAACCATATCTGACCGCCTGTGCCAGGGCGGCCAGACCGGCTTCACCATATTCTTTATAAAAATTCAATTGCACAATATCACAGAATTCGCCGTTATGCCCGCGAATCACCACCTGCTTTTCATAAATAGGCTGCAGTAAATCTTTCCAATTGCCTGGAACCGGCAAGTCGCCGAGCCGGTTTACATCCACAACCATTACCAGAACATTGGCGGCGATCACTGCAAAATGACTTTCCCGGTCAATCAGACCGGCTTGTTCCAGCCGGTAATCAACATTTCCGTAACCAATCCGCGCAAATATGCCGGTATGTACGAACCGGCTCATAAACAACGGATTAAAGAAGCTGTAGCCTGCCGTTATCAATATGTCCGGAACCTCGTCCGGATCTTCAAAATATTTTATGTATTCATCATAATTGACCATATTGGTCGAGAAAGCTTCGGCACAATATTCCAGGCGCACTTCCCTGGATTGCCGCAGACCTTCAACAAAGCGGTTTAACTCTGTCTGTAGCGGGATTTTTAACGGACATGGCAGCAAAGCAACCATATTGAGCCGCTTGCTGTTCTCTAAGCCAGACATTGCCGCCAGCCGGTGATATAACCCGGTATCCTCAATTTTTTCTTCCAGCAGTCTGACAAATGCCGCCAAACTGATATTCTTGCTTTTCAACGCAGTCTTTAGTTTAAGAATTGGGCCTAATTGCTGCAGCACAGCATCGTCCGCAAACTGCGGAAAACCATTATGTACAAAGACATCCCGTGTTTCAGGGTAGTTACTTATAATCTGGCAGATGGTAAGATTGGTCAATTCCAAATTACTTCCCTCCTTCGTCTTGCCTTGTGGATTTGGCAACCCTTAGTTCTTATTCTGTCCCGCTACATTCCTAAAGTGAAAGGAAGCTTATCAATACGCTCTCCTCTGCGCAGCAGTTCTCTGATAGCTGCCATCTGCCGGTCAATCAGTTCAAGTCTACTCAAGTTCTCCCGTTCTGCCGGACTTGTGTTGATAACCTGACGTATACCGCCATTCTTAATGACAATCCTTTTGTCCCCCATCAAGGCCAAAATCGGATCATGCGTAGCCATAAGCACAATTTTTTCTTTTGCAACAAGTAATTGCAAGGCTTGTTTACGGTCGATTCCGGCATTTTCAATCTCATCAATCAGAACAATCGGCGAGGTGCTTAAATACGCCGTATCTGCAATCATCAATGCCCGCGACTGGCCACCGCTTAGCGAGGTGACAGGCGTATTGAGTGCAAAGGGCTCTCCAGCCAGCTCATTGGCTTTACGAAATATGTGTTCAACAATTTCCTGCTGCTTTTCAATCATTCTGCTTTCGGCATGCATAGCAACAAACTCATGCACTGTCAGGTCCATAATAAAATTCATATTTTGCGATAATTGCGCCACCAATTTATGTTCAATGGCAAATCTTTTCGTTACATCAGGGATTTGGCTATTAATTAATATTTGACGTTTTGTCGGTGTGTCTTGTTGGGCAATCCATTCTATATCTGCCAATAGCCGGCTCTTCCCCGAGCCGGTTGGTCCCACTATGCAAATGATCTCACCCGCCCGGATGGTAAGATCACAGTTTTCCGGCTCTCCATTCTTGTCGACGCCACCGCAGATGGTCACTTCTCTGACATCATTTACCGTCTCCTTTAGTCCTTCCATTTGCATCATAAAGAAACTAAACCGGGCTTGAAGCTCCTCAGGTCCCAGCCCCAAATCCTGGAGCACATCTTCATCAAGTGTGAAAAACCACTCTTGAACCGTTCTCTCAGTACATTCTAAATCAAGGGCCAGTGAAGAAAAGAAATCCACCGCGTGAGGATATTCGGCAAATAACTGACGCAAAGATATTTGAGACAATTTTTCCCACATTATTTATACCACCTTTTACGAATGGACCATGTAAATTAATTGAAATCCATCTTACGTACATTACCCATCTGAAAATCCGCACCTACACGCGTCTGCCCCAAACAATACGAGCATACGGCAGCCGGCATGGAAAAACGCAAACTGCTGCCGTTGAGAGAAGTCAAATGGGCAGCGGTTTTGAACAGGCGTCCTACTTCCTGAGCCCCTTGGCCGGTAATACCGTTAACCTGCACAATGATCGCCCCGGGATTTGCCTGCTTGACGCGAAATGCGAACACTTCCCGTTCAGCCTGGGAAACAATATCGCCTTTGGTTATAACAACTATATCGGCTAATTTCAACATAGGTCCTACTTTACGCGGAGTATTGACGCCGCTAAGATTATCAATTACACACACAGCCATAATACCACGGATATGAGGTGAACAGCGATTGCACAAACCGGCGCTTTCACTGATTAACATATCTAGTCTTTGTTTAAACCCCCAGTCCAGACAGTCTTGAATATTCGTTACAAAAAAATGATCAGGACATAGGTTGCCGGCTAAACCGGTTTTAACAGGAACACCGTGTTTTTCATACAGCTTTTGATCCTGTGTTGACAAACAATCAAATTTCACTACACCTGTTGTTATACCGTCGGCTTGCAAGGATTTAGCAATATTAAGAATAACGGCTGTTTTCCCTGCTGAAGGGGGACCGGCTACTGTTATTAGCTGCATGTCTTTGACCTCCAAGTATCCGTTTTAAAAACCAAACAATGTTTGCATTATTCATTGTTATGCAATATAATATTACTAAACCAAACATAAACGAATTCAATTACGATTATAATTTGTTTTTGTTTTGTTTTGTTTGTTTATATCAATTTGCATCATTTTCTATTTTTATGTTTTATAATAACTCACTTTTACAGTTAAATCAATTCCCGGATAAATCCACAAGAATATTGTAAAGTACAGGTGCAAAGAAACAAGATACAACGCCTTAGCTGATTTACCCAACCTGGCCGCAGCTGTCGGCCGGACGGTATAGTGATAAACCAGTATGCTTCCCGTTTTTTGGAAGGGAGTGCAATGTTTTCAGGCGGCGCAATTTCCTGTGTCTGGTTTGTGTTAGTTAATTCGCCCCGTATAGAAAATTGCCGCGCTTCCTTACCAAAGAGGCGCGGCAATTTTTTATAGACTATATATAAGGTATGGTGATATTATGAGGATTTCAGACTTTGTTTTAGAAATCAATAATATTTCAGTGGATACTTTCCCGCTTTTTATTCAGCTTGCCGCCGATACCATTTCAACTCACAAGGAAATTGATCTATTATACGAAACTGATAAATTCCGTTTTCAAAATGCCGTCATCCATTCCCCTTATGCCAGTTGTCCGTTATTTGCCGCCGGCGGTATTGACCGGCAAGTATATGCCGCAAAATACTTGGGTATTTTTCTCACTGCAATTGATGCCGGTCAGTCCTCCCCTTTATACCAAAAGGTTTTAACTATTATGAACAAA
Organism: Sporomusa aerivorans; assembly: GCF_041428895.1. Classification (NCBI taxonomy): domain Bacteria; kingdom Bacillati; phylum Bacillota; class Negativicutes; order Selenomonadales; family Sporomusaceae; genus Sporomusa; species Sporomusa aerivorans. The sequence goes on along the minus strand of NZ_CP156926.1, from coordinate 2,977,187 downwards.
CGCATGCATGCATTGCATCACTATATAACCAATTGTGAAATTATTGATTTGTCGGAGGTGACCAAGCCGCAATATTATCCCACTCCTGCCCAAAGCAGTCAGACCCAGAATTTACTTGCAGGCGCTGCAGCGCAATATATCCATTCGTTTATCTCCCTGTATCCGGTCATTGATCTTCCCCTGCATGCTTCATTAAAATACGCCATGTTCATGGCCTGCGCCTTGCGCCGGCAAGTAGTCGTGTCAGATTCTGACACGTTATCGGTTATCCAAATACTAGCCGGGCAGTTAGACAATACCCGCGAACTCCAGTTGTTACGAAAGCGACTGAACAAAACAGCCGTTAAAAATGTTGCCCGGTATCTAAAGAACACTATCTATCAAAAATCATTTTGCAATTATCTCGATCCATGGCGTAATGACCGTCTCCTGGAGGGCTTGGCCCACTGTAGCGCTTATCTGTCTGCGGAAGAAGGTATCTCACTGCTTTCGCCCAATATGTTGTCACAAATTAAACAACGGGATGTCGAGCTCCTCTGCCGCCTCTATGTCGTAAAAATGGTTGCCGAAACTTTCCGGTTTGGCCAATTGCAAAAAAATAAAGACGAATTGGAAATGGATTGCGCCGAGTTTGTGATGCTTGGCTTAAATTTCCTGAGATTCGTACGAGAGTACAAAAAAGCTAAAAAATATTATGCCGAACAAAGTGTTACACATTTACATAGCGAATTGGACAATCTCAAAAAACAGCTTAACGAACGGGAGGCGGAAATTAGAAAAATCACTGCCGACTTGGCAGTAAAGAACAATTTATTAGCCATGAAAGAAGCCGAGCTTAACAGCCTGGCTCGCTGGCAACAATATGTAGCAAATTCTAATAATAGATCGCAGCCGGTTAAGACCAAACGGGTTCATCCAGTCGGCGACATTAACAATAATATAACCAGCATTGCTGCCAATACTATTACACCGGCAACCAATCAGCCGCTTGGTACCGATGCCTCTCTCAATGCTTTGGGAAATATTCATGCTCTGGTTATTGGCGGGGCCGAAAGCTGGCAGATTAAACTAAAAAGCAAACTGCCGCATTTTACTTATCTCTATGGTGATACTACAGGATTTGATGAATCATTGATCATTCACGCCGATATTATTTTCGCCAATGTGCGCTGCAAATTCAGTCACGACTGTTTTTATAAACTTGTAAAACTAGTACGGCAACATGATAAACGTCTCGTGTTTTTGTCTAAAACCAATATTCCCCTTACCATCCGCCAGATGGCGAGCGCAACTGCAATTTCGTCCGCAACAAAAAATAACATTATTGAATACGGCTATATTGACTGTGCTGTTGAATAATAAATCAGCAGCTAATAAAAGCAGATAATAAAGCAGATAATAAAAACAGCAGGAAAAATAAAAATAATTACCGGCATCAACAGGTAGTTTCGGATGTATTCCAAAAGCTGCCTGTACTTTTTATGTTAGTTACCTTTTGCTATTGCTCGCTCATATCTCTTGCTAATGAACCTATTCTCATCTTTAAAACAGCAAATAAACCAACTCGAACTAAATAAACGCTACTTAAAAAGATGAAAATTATAGTTATATTGCGATATATAGAGAAATCAGGTATTAATCTTATATATTCTAATATTTTGCTGCTTTTTAGCTATATTTAGCTATATTTGTTGATTTTATCTTTTTTTTATGTTATGCTTTCTACAGGTAAATATTACCGTAAGGAGTGAAAACAATGAAAATTAGCGGGAGAAACAAATTGGAGGCAACGGTAAAAGAGGTTGTCAAAGGCGCCGTCATGGCTAAAGTTGTTATGGATTATAAAGGGTCCGAACTGGTAGCGGCTATCACCGTAGATTCGGTTGAAGACTTAAACTTAGCACCGGGAGATAAAGTAACGGCACTTGTAAAAGCAACTGAGATGATGGTACTTAAATAGACTAATTGCGGGAACAAAAAACAGCCAGCTTAGTAAGCTGGCTGTTTTTGCATTTTTACTAATGTACCCCTCCAGGTATTAGAAGCGGAAATCGCGTTTTCCGCCTTTTAGTTCAGACAGATACTCCACAGCAGTTGCACGCACTTTTTCATTGGTGATACGGGTAATTTCCTTGGCGATTACCGCCTCACCTTTGGCTTTGGTCTCTGTCGAGGCATAGTCCTCCAGATATTCTTTGAGCGTCATAAGCGCGTTCGGCTGACAACAGTTGGCAATTTGTCCTGTTTTTACAAGACTCATAAACCGGTCGCCGGTACGGCCTTCACGATAACAGGCCGTACAGAAGCTAGGAATATATCCCAGCGTCAACAACCAATTTACAATCTCGTCAAGAGTACGTTTATCATTTACATCAAACTGCGCCGAATTATCATCTTCCGCCTCCGGTTCAACATAGCCGCCCACGCTGGTGCTCGAACCGCCGCTGATTTGTGATACACCCAGTTGCAGCACGCGTTCACGGGTTTTTTGCGATTCCCGTGTGGAAACAATCATGCCGGTGTAAGGAACGGCAATACGAAGTACCGTGACTATTTTGGCAAATATATCATCAGAAATAGCATTGCTAAAGTCTTCCGGATTAATGTCATCGGCAGGACGAATCCGCGGAACACTGACGGTGTGCGGCCCAACGCCGATAGCGGCTTCCAGATGCTCAGCATGCATGAGTAAACCAATAAAATCATAGCGGTACAGATTTAGCCCAAACAAAACGCCTAACCCGACATCGTCAATGCCGGCTTCCATAGCTCTGTCCATGGCTTCGGTATGATAGGCATAATCACTCTTGGGACCTGTCGGATGTAGTTGTTCGTAAGCTTTTTTATTATAGGTTTCCTGAAAAAGAATATAGGTTCCTATTCCTGCCTCTTTCAGCTTACGGTAGTTTTCTACGGTGGTTGCGGCAATATTAACATTAACGCGGCGGATAGCACCGTTTTTATGTTTTATGCCGTAAATAGTCTGAATACTTTCCAATACATATTCAATCGGATTGTTAACAGGGTCTTCTCCTGTTTCCAGAGCCAGGCGCTTATGCCCCATATCCTGCAGGGCAATTACTTCGCGGGCGATATCCGCCTGCGAAAGCTTTTTGCGGGAAATATGCTTATTTCTAAAATGATAAGGACAGTATACACACCCGTTAATACAATAATTAGAAAGATATAATGGAGCAAACATAACAATGCGGTTTCCATAAAGCTTTTGCTTGATCTCTTTGGCCAGGGTCATCATTTTTTCGTTTTCATCTGCTAAATCGCATTCCAAGAGTACTGCCGCTTCACGGTGAGTCAGCCCTTTACAGTCTTTGGCCCGCTCCAAAATACTGTCAATAAGCTCGCGATTACTTTTATTTTTCTGGGCAAATTCAATTGTGTCCAGAATTTCCTGATCATCAATAAACTCAGTGGCGACTTTCGATTTACAGTTATACATGAGTAAGTCTCCTTTGCAATTTTTTTATTGGGAAATGCCGTATAACGCACTGAACCAGAACCCCTAAGCTATTTATCCGGTACGGAAGATACTTTTGAATATACTGTTTTAATGTTGACCTGAGGAATCATTCCCAATTTGCCGGCGAGAGCGCTGATAATGTCATTAGGAGCATCCAAAACAATGCTAATAACTGAAATATTACGTTTGGAGTAGGGAATTCCCATTCTGCCGACAATATAATCTCCGTATTCATGAAGAACATCGTTAATTTTTTTGGCGGAATCCTTGTGTTCAACTACAATACCAATTAGTGCAATCCTTGTCTCCATGAGATGGCTCCTTTCCTGCAAAATATAAAATCCTTGTACCCGGAAGGCACAAGGATAGCACATCAATAACAAGGGACGCATTGAGATAGCTATGCTCCCCTTATATCCACTATTCTCTCGCCTTCTCATTCGGGACGAACCCTCATGTATTTAGCACGATACCTTTTGATTTTCATTACACACGGTTTGCTGCAAGAAAGAATGCTATTCCATCTCAGACAGCGCACCTGAATATTGGATAAATTGTAACATATTTTCAGACAAAATACAATACCTTCCACATCCATATCAGGGATATGTTCCAGAAAACCCTTTCCTTTATCATGGCTCCGAAGCTTGTCATGGCAGCCCGGCGGACGGCTTTATTACATCCGGATATTAACGAGCATTTGTTCCACCGGCGTTTCCCCACCTGCGATACGAAGGGGACTGCGCTCACAAGCCAAAGGCCTGATTTGAGAGCAGTCCCCTTTTATCCACTTAGGGTAAATAATACAATCTTCAGTCCTTATCTGGTGATCTGCCATTTTTGCATTAACTTATCCAGCTCACCGCTTTTTTGCATTTCATCAATCGTATCTACAACTATTTTTGTCAGTGCGGTATTGGATTTTTTAATGGCGACTCCGTTTCTTTGCGGTGAGTAACGGTCTTTCAGGATGACCGTTTTGTCGTCTACATAGCCAGATAGGATTGAGATATCGCCGCCGTAAGCATCAATACGCCCGGACTCAAGGGCAACCTTAATTTCCGGATGGGAGCTAAATTCAAAAAATTGCACTTTAATGCCAAGCTTATCCGCTTCTGCTTGCAAATCTTTATGGGCCGTAGCGCTTTGCGCCACGCCGATTTTTTTGCCGTCCAGGTCTTTTAAGGATTCTGCCCCTAAACTCTTTTTAACAAGCAAACCAATATGGTCGACAATATAAGGTTCGGAAAAATTGTAGCTTTTTTTGCGTTCATCTGTAATTGTAAAAGTTGCAACGACCAAGTCGATATCGCCGTTATCCAGCAAAGCGCCCCTGGTTTTTGCGGTAACAGCCTGTAATTCAAGCTTTTCGGGATCGCCTAAAATTTTCTTGGCAATCGCCCGGGCAAGATCCACTTCATAGCCGTCAATTTTATTCGTTTGCGGATCTTTATAACCAAATTTCGGTACATCCACTTTCACACCGACTTTTAATACACCGCGGTCTTTAATTGCTTTCACTTCCGGTCCGGCATCATTGGTTTGTACCGCCGGCTGTGCCGGCTGACTGCCGCCGCATCCTGAAACAAGTAGAACAAGTCCCATAAGGAACCATACGGTAAGAGTACTGATCCGCTTCATACAATCACTCCTATTTTTATTTTGCAATAAAAAAATGCCTTCTCCCAAAAGAGAAGGCAACATTGCCTCAACGATTACAAGTTGTTCGAATATATGGGAATTATAGCGAAAAGGAAACAGAAAGTCAAGCTAAAAACACAGCGAAAACAGGGAATAGTTATGACCGCACATTTTTTTCATAATACGCCCGGCATGTCTCTGCTCAAATTTTCTCGGAATATTTTCGCGACATGCCGGACGTGTTCAGGTATAATAGTAGTAACTTATCTACATTACAGGGTGAGGTCTATGAATTTTAACAGTAAAGTTTATGAATTAGTTTGCCGGATTCCGGAAGGCAAAGTTGCCACGTATGGCCAAATTGCTCATATGGCTGGCAATTGGCGAGCTTCCCGCGCGGTAGGATATGCATTGCACCGCAATCCCTATCCCGGCAAAGTTCCCTGTCACAGGGTTGTTTTTAAGGATGGCCGCCTGGCTACCGGTTTTGCTTTTGGCGGAAAGGATGTACAACGTCATCTGCTGGAAGCCGAGGGTGTAAAATTCACCAAAGACGGGCTCGTGGATATAACAAAATATTGTTGGCAACCAGAAAATTTTGCGGTGGACAGCTAGCTGTCCACCGCAAAAATTATGCCGCAAATTCTTACGGGCAAAATGCCGTCTAAAAGCCTGTCAGTATAGTACCGCTTACCTTTCAGGTTCTATAGTATTTTTCTTTGTGCGGCAAACCATTTCACAGCACGCGGCCCCTTCCAGTACATTCTGCAGCGTCACCATATCACTGTCAGGATGAAAGCCGCAGTATTTAGCCTGGTCAATATAACAGTACAGCCGGCCAAATTCGGCAAAATCCTTTTCTTGCCACAATTCGGCAAAAGGACAGTAGGTTATTTTTACATGGGTATCATTCTCGGCATTTTCCGCTTTGACTACATCCCAGCCTAGTGCGGGCAGGTCAGGCACCTTACCATAGTTAAGCGGAATATGTTCATAACCGGCTGCCAGCACTTTAGTCTTATGTGCTTCCCCTCTTTCCTTGCCTAAAGCCCATATGGCATCACCAACGATTTTTTTTGCTTGCTGCGGCCCAACCGCTGCAATCATCTGTTGCGTCATGTGATAATAGAGCAGAGCCATCATTCGCCCCATTTGTCTAACCTGGTTTGCCGCCTCCGCTTTGGAAATCAGTTCTTCTTCCACAGTTATACCCCCTCGTTGGCTAATTCCAGCCATGTTTGCAGTGAAGATCAAAATCAATTATATTGTTCTTGGCAAAATGCCGGAATTCCTATTAGAAGTATTTTTTTTAACAGTTTATGCATTCATTTTTCAATATCTTCCATGGCTTTTACAAGCTTATGCTTCGATAAACCATTTTTCTGCATCGCAAAACAAATATATTTCTTTACTGGCATTCCTGCAGGTATACCGTGTCCCCTGTCCACCTGCCTTGAGCGAAGCGGCCATACCAGTTGACGATAGTTCAAATTATCTCAAAAAAAGACTAAGGCCCCGCCGGCATCCTTAGGAGTGGCCAAAGCCTTAGTCACTTTAATTTCTCTATATCTAATTTTTTAATAAGCAAAAAAAGATTTTACACTAGGCCTTGTGCCCGCATTGCCTCAGCCACTTTAATAAAGCCGGCAATATTGGCGCCTACCACCAAATTATCCTTATGGCCGTACTCTTCAGCTGCCATGCTGGCATTTTTGTAGATATTGACCATGATGGTTTTCAGCTTGGCGTCTACTTCCTCAAATGTCCAGGCCAGACGCATGCTATTCTGGGACATTTCCAGGGCAGAGGTTGCCACCCCGCCGGCGTTGGCCGCTTTGGCAGGCCCAAACAAAACACCTCTTTCAAGAAATACCCTGGTTCCCTCAAGGGTAGTAGGCATATTAGCGCCCTCGCCGACAGCCTTGCAGCCGTTTTTAACCAGAGTCTCGGCATCTTTTTCATTAATTTCATTCTGAGTAGCGCAAGGAAGCGCTATATCGCACGGAATTGTCCAAATGCCTTCCCAGCCGACATGATATTCGGCTGTTGGATGTAATTTAACATATTCGGAAATTCTTCTGCGTTCCACTTCTTTGATTTGCTTGATTGTCGCCAGATTGATACCGTTAGCGTCGTAAACATACCCGTTGGAATCGCTCATAGCCACAACCTTGCCTCCAAGCTGGTGCACCTTGTCTGTCGCATAGATGGCAACATTCCCAGACCCGGATACCAGAACATTTTTACCGGCAAAGGACATACCTTTCGCCTTAAGCATTTCGTCCATAAAGTATACAAGACCATAACCGGTGGCCTGTGTTCTTACCAGACTGCCGCCGTAGGTCAGGCCTTTTCCGGTCAGTACGCCTGCTTCATAAGTATTTCCGATTCTTTTATACTGGCCAAACAGGAATCCTATTTCCCGTCCGCCAACACCAATATCACCTGCCGGCACATCAATATCCTGTCCGATATGCCTGTATAACTCGGTCATAAAACTCTGGCAGAAGCGCATAACTTCAGCATCCGATTTCCCTTTAGGATCAAAGTCGGAGCCGCCTTTGCCACCGCCAATCGGCAAACCGGTGAGCGAGTTTTTGAAAATCTGTTCAAATCCTAAAAATTTGATAATACCGACATTTACCGACGGATGGAACCTTAGGCCGCCCTTATAAGGCCCTATTGCGCTGCTAAATTGTACTCTAAAGCCCCTGTTAACCTGAATTCGGCCTGTATCATCGGCCCAGGGAACTCTAAAGATAATTTGACGTTCGGGTTCAGCAATTCTTTCCATTATTCCAAGCTCAATATATTCCGGATGCTTATCAAGTACTGCAACCAATGATTCAAGAACCTCTTGCACACTCTGATGAAATTCCGGTTCATTTGCGTTCCTTTTAACCACCCTCGCATAAAGCTCATCACAATATTGTTTGGCATTTGCAGTCATTTTTAAAGCCCCCTTGTAAATAATTGAATCTTAAGAATATTATACCATTTATTTTTGTGTTTTGTATACAGATAATTATCTATTTTGCCCACTGTACAAAGATAGCATGTTTTATCACTTATAGATATACCCTTGGAATTTCCGGCCGTCAATTCTGACCCGAAAAGGCTCTTCCCGCCTAATCAAGAGAACATGCTCAGTCTGCTCGGCAACGGGTTGACGGAGTAGCCACTGCCAATCCAGGCTGTTATTAGGCTGGCTATTATCGGGAATATGGAAGTAGCCCATATTGGTCGATGTCAGATTATGAAAGAAATGGCTGCCAAGCGATGGTTCAGGGTGGATTTCTTTGGTATCAACCTCCACAATGACATGAGCCTGGGACATTTGTGACCAGCTAACAGGAACACCCAGCCAGGGATCTGATGTTCCGACCCGTCCAAAGCTAATCAGTATTGAGCGCCGCCGCTCTTTGGCTAACACACTGTTAAGTTCGCCTATCTCCCTGGCAATCTGGACACTGTGGCGCATTGCAAACTTATCGGGATGAACTGCAATAATATCATGAATGTTTTGAAAGAAACCATTACCAATCGCGTGCCTGCTGACACAAAAAGGCTCGCGGAAATCATCGGCCTGAATCTCCAGGGCTTCCCGCCCCACAACCATAGGCCTGATTTGTAAAAAGTAAAATTCCTTAGGTTTTTCTCTATCCTGCGGGATGTTGACAGCAAACTCAATTTCCACCTCAGCGCCGAATGATTGCTTGCCTAAACGCAGCAAATCTTTAATAATGTTTAAAAGCGGCAACCTATTATATTTCAAGATTGGTGAAAAGGTTACCAATTTGGGACCTGGCCGGTTTACATTGTCATAAATACAATCATTTTCACTGGAGTAGGTGCTGCCGATGTATTCCAGGGTATTATCAGTTTCGGCCCGGGAAATGGAAAGCCGCTCGTAAGTGCAGTTATCATCGGCACACAAATTAATATTAGCTGAAGCCCCTAAATTTATAGCATAAAACATATTTTGCGAATTCTCCAGGTAGTCCCGGGGTCCGGCGTACATAGGATTGAGTTTGGGATGCGCCGGCGAGAATCGGTATACCCGTTCTCCCTCGACAATACTCTTTCCTAAACCTAAAGCGAGACTGACAGTACCCTCTTCCGGTTTCATGGGATAATATGGGTAAAAATTATAGGACTGAGCTACTCCGGATATAGCAGGGTAGTAACTGTCGCCATATCGTTCCCCGACCAGTTCCTGAATAAGCACAGCCATTTTTTCCTCTTCAATCCGGATATCGGCGTTTTGGGCGTATTGTCTGGGGGATGCGTAAAAGACCGAGGCAAATACTAGCTTAACGGCATTGGAAAGCTGTTTATACCGAACCGCCGGATCACTATGGCTGTTGGGCACAACATAGGTCTTGTAAATTCCGGCAAACGGCAATACCCGGGAGTCCTCAAGAATACTGGATGATCGCACGGCCAGCGGACGGTGAATATGCTGGATCAAAACCTCCAGATTCTTTTGGATGGCGGCAGGCAGTTCGGACTGCAAAAACTTGTGCGCAATAAACTCTTCATCGCTAGTGCCGGCTGCAAAATCATAAAGTTGATTGCTTTCCAAAAACTGTTCAAAGACATCACTGCAAATTACAAACGAACTGGGAATCCTCACCTGTAAATCTTCATACTTTTCTGTTAACTGCGCCTGTGAAATCAGGGAATTGATAAAGGCAATTCCCCGCGCCTTGCCGCCAAGAGATCCGCTCCCCAGTTTAATAAACGCATTTTCAATATCCTTCTTGGACAGGCCTTCAAAATCGAGAATGACACCGGCTTGATATTTTTGAAAATAGGATTTTAATACTTTCAGCATATAAGTCCGGATATCGGCTACACTGGAGAAATCCAACGCATCAATATAACGCAATTTTTCCGCTACCTCAAATTCGGTGCGGGCGCGAAACCACCTTGAAAAATGGTTGTTAGCCGCATGGTAGTACAGGCTTTCATCCGGCAAGTCCTTGATAATCCGCTCAAGATCGGTTATATCATTGGCCTTGGCGATGCCTCTGCCGTCAGGATACGTAAAAACAAACGATCCAAAACCATAGTTTTCAAGGACAAAGGTTCGCAAGTCATGCAATAAATTTGGAGAATTCTTGTCGATAAAATGAGCCTGATATTCTTTAGCTTTGACAGCGTTAACCCGGTCCTCCGACTGGAGCAAAAAAGGAACATTAGTTACTATTTTCTCCACAGTCTGCACTAATTCCAAGCCGGCAGCAGGATTTATCCTGCCATCCCGGGGGAATTTCACGTCAGAAATTACGCCAAGTAAATTGTGACGGTACAGAGTGATGATAGCCATAGCCTCTTCGTAGGTCTCGGCCAGCAGAATTTTTGGCCGTAAGCGAACTCGCAGCAATCCGTGGCTTCTATTCATGGCATGAGAGACCAGGTAACGTGTCTGGGTTAATATTTCAGTATAAATGGCCGGTAGAATTTGCGAATAATAACTGGGGGAATCATCCACAAGCAGGATAACCTGCACCCCTTGCTTACTGTCGGCAACTACATTATGCTCGTCCTCAATGCATTTTATAATGGCAAACAAGATTTTGCTGTCCCCGGACCAGTAAAATACCCTGCTTATACAAGTGGTGCTTCTTATCTGGGCAATCATTTCGGCCGTCAGGCGGTCATAAGACAGCATAACAATAGGAATTTGGGGATAAGCGTCTTTTAAAGACTTTTCAAATGAAAAAGAAGTCATATCACTAATCCGGGACATGGTAATAATCAGGTGAATATTCCAGGTTGCCAGCGCTTCCAGCGCCTCATCCAGGCTGGTAACACTATGGATTCGGGGAATAAATGGAATACTTAAATCAGAAAATTGGTTGTAAATCTGTTCAGCTAACTGTCCGTCCTCTTCCAGAACAAAACCATCATAAGCGGTAGATACCAGTAAAATTTCGGTAATCCGGAATTTCATCAAATCATGGACACTGGAAAACCGGGTTTTTAAGTCGAAGAAACGCTTCATAGCTTTCCCTCCGCTTTGTCAAGTTAACTGCAGGCTCTCACGTTCACTTTAACATCATAGAAAGTGCTCCCTTTAGCCTTGTCTGTCAGACGCTGTGAAGTCAGAGCATTTACGGAACGGCTGCCCGCAGCATGCTCCAGCCACCAGACTCCTTCGGTGACAACGACTCCTGTCGGAATGGTATCGGCAACCCTTAATGTAAAATTCACCTCACCGCGTTCATTACCGGCAATAACAGGCAGCCCGTCGCTTAATCCCTTTTTCGCGGCGTCTGCCGGGTTCATTTTGAGAAGCATTTTATTGGCTTGCGTCAGATCGTCTCTTTCGTTAAAAGACGAGTTTAACAAACGCATATCCGGTGAATTAATCAGCCAAAACTCGGCATCATCCCCGTGTGGATTTAGATATCTTGGCAAGGGATGGTCTTCACGGGGATTTAATATTTCTATTTTTCCGGACGGGGTTTTAAAGTCAGTCTTGTAACCAGCCGGCGGCGACAATTCCACAGGCCGTCCCGCCTGCAATATTTCCTGCAGATTTTTGTCCTGCCACACAGGTGACTTTGCCAGAATCGAATCAATCAAGTCATCCGGCGCTTGAGTAAAGAACCGGTTATCAAACCCCATTGCGTTTGCCAGTAAGGAAAATACTTCCCAGTTGGATTTCGCCTGCCCGACAGGCTCAATTACCGGATAGGCACGCTGCATTATATAGTTTCCGTAGGAACGATAAATATCACTGTGTTCAAGCGAAGTAGTCGCCGGCAAAAGTATATCGGCATATTTTGCTGTATCTGTCATAAAACGTTCATGCACAACAGTAAAAAGGTCTTCTCTTGCCAGGCCTGCCAGTACCTGGTTTTGATCAGGCGCAATGGCTGCAGGGTTTGAGATGTACACATATAAACTTTTGATCGGTGGATTCGTTATTTCTTGCAGTGCAGACCCCAGTGTATTCATATTAATAACCCGCGTAGACTGTGTCTGAAATTCTTCCCGGGTTATTAAGTTGGTATCAAAGGCTGCTTCCATGGACGTTCCGGCCAGCAGTCCGCCGCCAGGTTTTCCCCAGGCACCGACAACGGCCGGCAAACACGTGATAAGCCGAATCGTCATCGCCCCATTGCCGTAACGTGATAGCCCGCTGCCCAACCTGATAAACGGGGCGTGCGCGCCGGCATACAGTCTGGCGAGCTGCTCAATTACTCCGGCGGCAATACCAGTTATCCGGCTGACGACTTCAGGAGAATACTCCGGTAAAACAGTTTCCGCTAATTCTTGATATCCCTGGACATGATTATTGATAAAATCCAAATCAGCCAAATTCTCCCGCGCCATTACGTGCATCATGCCTAGTACCAAAGCACCGTCGGTTCCGGGGCGAACAACGACCGTACGGTCTGCAACCGCGGCAGTCGGTGTTTCATAGGTATCAATAAGCCATACTTTAGCCCCTCGCTTCCTGGCAATGCTTATATCATGCAGGATATGAATGTCTGTGGCCAACGCATGGATACCCCACAAAATAACAAGATCACTGGTATGAATTTCATTGGTATGCGGCGCCATCGTCTGTCCCATAACAGCTTGCCAGCCATATCCCTTGGCCGGCGAGCAAATAGTGCGTTCCAGCCTTGATGCGCCCAGGCTGTAGAAAAAGGGATGGCCGGCGTTCCGCTGAACAAGTCCCATAGTTCCGGCATACGAATAGGGCAGTATGGCTTCAGCCCCATATTGCGCAATAATTTGCTGCCAGTTGGTTGTAATGTGTTCAATAGCTTCTTCCCAGGAAACTGCTGCAAACTCACCACTGCCTTTAGGCCCACTCCGCCTGAGGGGAGTCAATATTCGCCGCTTGGAATAAACTGTTTTTTCATAATGCGCCATCTTGGGGCAAAGCGTTCCCCTGGTAAATGAATGCTCCGGATCACCCGTAACCTTTATCGCCTTCCCGTCCTCTACATAGACGAGCAGACCGCATGTATCAGGACAATCATATGGGCATACCGAGCGTAATATTTCCACGACTTGTACCTCCTGCTTTCCCCTGGTTAATCTATATTATGAACTAAGTAACATGCCCTTTATTTGATCATACTGCCTTTTGCTGTAAAAAATCAAGTCAGAATGCAGGCAATCGTAAACATCAGATTCCTTCAACAATTTCCTGGGCGACACTATGAGACTTAAAAAACTAACCTTCATATTTAGCTTAAAAAACAACCCGCTAAGTCACGGCACTGTGCTTTAGCGGGTTTATTAATTTTCAGGCTAAAATAAGGAAAGCTGTTTATCGCTATATCCTTGCTTATAGGCGGCAATAATATCCTGCATTTTATACAGAATGCCCAGCCGGTCGCATTCCTTCTGAAAGAATTGCCACAGGCCCCTGGCATTAGGTGAACGGCATTCATACGCATTGCCAAACTGGTTAACGTACTTCTGTTTAAGACCGGGAAAATGTTCATCAAGCTTTTTATAGTACCATTCCCGTTGATTTTGCCGCAGAGTCACGCCAAATGCCGGATAGATAAACCCAGCGCCGGTTTCATGGGCAAGACGAATGATTGCCCTGATATTCTGTTCATTATCTTCCAGAAACGGCAGCACCGGCATCAGCAGTATGCCGGTGAAGATTCCCCTCCCGGCAAGCCTGCGGATAGCCGAAAAACGCCGTGAGGCATCCGCAACATTGGGTTCGATCCGCTTACATAGGATATCATCTGCCGTAGTAATGGTAATCTTAACAAGTACTGGCGAATGCTCGCGGATCGACGCCAACACATCAATATCTCTTGTTATCAAATCGCTTTTCGTAGCAATGGCCACGCCAAACCGGTAGGTATCAATAAGCACTAACGCCCCTCGCGTTAGACAATGCTCTTTTTCCAAGGGATTATAAGGATCGCTCATAGCCCCTGTGCCGATTACTCCTGTCCGGCGTTTGGCTGCAAGCTCCCGGGCAAGGAGTGTAAGCGCATTTTCTTTAGCTCTTACTTCATCAAAATTTTCTATCCGGTAGCAGTCACTGCGGCTGTCACAGTAAATACAACCATGGCAGCACCCTTTATAAATATTCATGTTGTAATTCTTGCCAAACCAGGCATCACAGGTTTCATAACCTGATATGACGGTTTTTGCCGGTATAAGCTTCATTTCTTTCTTCCTTTTTAATGCCCACATGCAAATATTTCAGGAAAGCAAGCGTACAGCCGCTTCCTCTACAAGCGGTTTACTGAAAAGATAGCCTTGAATACGATCACATCCGGCCTCGGTCAGTATTGACAATTGCTCCCTATTCTCCACCCCTTCAGCCACTATTGTCAAACCTAAATTATGACCCAAATCGATAATCGAACCAACGACCTGCAATTGCATCTCATCAGTGATAATCTTATCGATAAAGGATTTGTCTATTTTTAATATCCCTACCGGTAAATTTCTTAAATAGGTCAGCGACGAGTAGCCTGTGCCGAAATCATCCAGGGAAAGTGTTACACCAATAGCTTGCAGCTGACGAAGTTTAACGACAGCATCTTCCATGGATTCAATAAAAACACTTTCGGTTATTTCGATCTCAAGCTGGTTCGGTTTAATCCCAGCCATTATAATACCGTCGCGAACATTTGTCACAAAATCCTCTGACAGCAGTTGCCGTGGTGATATATTGACCGCAACACAAAGATTTTCCTGTCCCAAATCGGCCAGCCTGCGGGCAAACCGGCAGGCCTCTTGCAATACCCATTGGCCGATTGGCAGGATAAGGCCGCTTTGCTCGGCTAAAGGAATGAACCGGTCTGGCGGAACCAGCCCATGTTCCGGACTGACCCAGCGCAGCAAGGCTTCGAAACCTATGACTTCATCTCCGGTCACAGTAAATTGCGGCTGATAATACAGTGAAAATTCCCCCCGTTCCAAGCCGCGCCGCAAGCCGTTGGTTAGCAGCAGCTTTTCATAGGTCTTCTGCAACAGGATGGGCTCATAAAAACGCCAGCAGTTCCTGCCGGCTTGTTTGGCAGCATACATCGCAATATCGGCTTTTTTAAGAATATCCTCGGCCATATCGCCGTCTTCCGGATAAAGCACAACACCAATACTAGCTGACATATGCACTCGTTGCGCGGCTATTTCGTAATCCTGACCGAGCTCTTCAGTAACCCTGCCGGCCATTCGGGCGGCTCTTTCCCGGCTGCTTTCGCCAGGAGCAATAACAATGAATTCATCACCGCCAAGACGGGAAACAAAGGCCCCTTTACCAATTGCAGCAACAATACGCTGACTTGCGGAAACAATAACATTATCGCCAAAAGAATGCCCGAAGCTGTCATTTACCGATTTAAAGTCATCGATATCAATAAACAAAATGACCCCCTTGGCTTTTTTCCCCCGGGCCTTGGCCATTTCCTCCTTAAGGTATGCGTTTAAACTGGGCCGGTTGGGCAAACCGGTTAACGTATCGTGAAACGCAATTTGCCTGATTTTTTTCTGGATAGTGTCCTGCTCCAGGGCAACCGAGGCCAAGTCCGCAAACTGGCGCAACCCCTCCAGATCTTCTTTATTTATAGGATGAACAACATCCCGCCAGCTTACGGTAAGAACGCCCTGTACTTTATCAGCCTGCTTCAGCGGAACCATGATCACGCTGCTGGTTGAGCAAGACAGGATGTTATCATCAAGACGCTGTGGAGATTTACGGTAATCTTCAAGGTAGTAAATATCGCCGGTGGCATAAACTTGACCTTGCAAACCAGCATTGGCCGGCAACGGCGAGCTGATACAGTCTGCGTCAAGTCCAATACTGTGATGAATATAGAAAACATTTCCCGCGGCATCGTATAAGCCGATATAACCTGCTACCGCGTTAAGCAATTCAACGGCATTATGTAAAATATTCTCTAAGATATCTCCCATTTCATCTGTAGACCGGGTTAAGAGGCCGGTGATAGCCCGGTATTGCCGTTCGCGCAGCAGAAGATTATTTTCCGTTTGCCGTCTGGCCTGATTTTCATCAAGTAAACGTTGATTTGTATCTTCGAGCGTTTCGTTCATTGCTGTTAACTCTTCATTCATAGCCAGCATCTCCTGATTAGCAGCAGCCAGTTCGCCGGTACGTTCCTCGACTAATTCCTCTAGTTTATCACGGTGCCGCTCAAGTTCACAGATCATTTGATTGAAATTTGCAGCTAAGACGCCCACCTCATTGGGAGAGCTCACTGTAAGCTGGATTGCTAAATTGCCTTCTTTAATTTGATCTGTGGCAGCTACAATAGCCAGTAAAGGACGGGTCAGTTTACGGGAGAACCAAATTGTCAGCAATAGGGAAAATATAATTACAAGTATACCTATACCCGTGGTCTTTAATGCTACAGAATTCACAAAAGCCATAGCCGCACTTTTCTTTTGTACAACAATCAGGCTCCACGGACTTGATTTACCGGGCAGTGAGATCGCCCGGTAAGCGCACATGTACTCTTCGCCGTTTACATCTGTATAATAGCCCTCCCCAATTTCCCCGGCAGTGACCTTGGCAACGATGGCCTCAAGGGAAGGCGTCACTTCGATGTCAACTTCCTGAGTAATTTCATTATTTTTTTCATCTTTTAGCATTTTGCCGTCAGCATCGCGCAACAGAACCTTTTTCTTCAGGGTTTTATAGTTGTACAAATCGGCAACCTGTTGCCTGTCAGGATGAGCAATTACAGCCCCTTCCCCATCCAACAGATAGGCATAGCTGCCCGCTCCCGAATTATAATTTTCCACCATTTGCTGCAGTTTCTTGATTTCGATATCCGCCATCAATATGCCGGCCAAATCACCATTGGCATAAATGCCATGAACAATCGTCGTGATGGGGGACTCAGAAAAAACAGAATAATACGTCTTAGAAATGTACGGTTGTCTTTCCGTTACAAACTTTTTAAACCACCAGCGTTCGGACCGGTTTGCCAGAGCTCCGCTGGAGCGTGCGGTCTGGTCACCACTCAGTTTATGTATGGCCAAGAGTTGAAAAAAAGGATACTGCCTCGTAGTATCCACTAATAGCTGTTGTTGTTTAACGGCAGGTAGTGACGCCAAATCAGGGTATTCAGTTACTAACTGATTAATATTATAGGCATTCTGCAGAAACTGAGATATATTCGAGGCTAAACTCTCAGCCATAGCCGAGTTGTTATAATGCATTTTCTGCTCATAATCCTCGAAAATTAAAGAATAACTTATCATCAGCGTCGAAACCATTGCCAGCGAGATCAGTGAGCAAATAATAATTGTCAATTGCTTGCGAATCGAAAGCAACATACATAATCCTCTTTCATTCCCAGTTTGTACCACTAATCACTTTATTAACTCAAAGTTTCGACAATTGTTCTAAAACTCCTTGTAGATACTTTTTGCACATAATGCAACATAGGGGACTGCTTCCTTACTTGGAAGCAGTCCCCTAATGCTACTGTGACAGCCTGAAAGTTATGCCCTACTGAAATACAACAATGGCTTCCTTCCGCTTAATTCTTAGCAATATTGTTTCGAGAATGCGCAAGGAATGATTTAGCTTTTCCGATCCCAAATAAGCGGCCACCATGTCCTGACCAATGACCAGATCAATATTTTGCGGCTCTGCGCATACCAAAACAGCTTTATCAGAACCTAAAACCGCTGACTGGTATAAATTTCCGTTCACCAAAGACCTGACTCTGTCAAGCTCAAGCAGCCCGGTTCCAGGCTGGATACGCTGCAACTGCATATACAAGTTAGGACTTACCGTAAGAACAAACTTACCTAAATATCCCTTGGCAATAAGGCTTTCTATTCCTTTGGCAATGTCCCGGAATGCGTTTTCGCCTTCCCGCCAATCCGATTTGGCAATTGTTTGCACGCCAGTAGCCGTCAATAGCCCCTCATATCCCTGACTGGTGTCACCAAGAAAAATAAGCTTATCTTCCTTTTCCGCGCAAATTGCCGCCGCTCCGGCTACCGGGGATAACTCCAGCGGCAGCCCCAGTTGTCTGCTTTTTTCTAAGTCCCGCCAGGATAATTGCAGATCTTTGTAGACCATTGGGATTTCAACAAACCTGCGGCCTACCGTTTTGACAGGGCGGTCGTCAGCGTCTCCCAGAAAATCAGCATTCCCCGGCTCGACTGTACCAAAATCATCGATATTTATACTTTGTACACCGGCGCCCAGAGGACCATAAATTTTTATAAACCTTCTTCCAACCAGCACCTGTCTGGCTGAATTTATAAGAGCTGAGTCAATTTTTTCCCATTGCTCCCGGGTAAAAGGCGCATCGTCCCGTAATAAGAATTCCATGTTACATTCCTCCCCACTCTTCACTTCTCAATTAAACTGCCAATAGTTGCTTGTGGTGCAGCTACCGGCTCGGCTTGCTTAATCTCATTTAGCCCCAGATCTTCGAGCATTTCCTTAACTTCGCTTTCACCCGAGGCAAAATGTGCGGCTTCCTCGGGATCTAATATTCTCAGCAAAGCCATCAGTTCGCCCACATGGGCTTTTTCCTCATCACGTATATCGCCAATCACTTTCTTGGCGATAGGATCATCTGTCGCCTGAACATGCGCATCATAAACATAAATTGCTTCCAGCTCACCCGCGATATTTAAGCGAATGGCTTGAATCAATTCCTCCTTTGTCATTTTCCGGTTTACATTTCCCTGAAAGGGGTTTGCAAAATTTGGCATTGTTGAGCACCATCCTTTATTTTTAAACTAATAATTGTTATTTATTGAATACTATTCGTCGTTAGGTGAAGATTTCCTGCTCCAATTTTCATTTTTTCTCCAAAATTGCCAATTAAAATCCCAAAGATGCCCCTCCTTTTCTCTCCGATAGACTCCAAACTAGTGTAAAAATGTATAGCTGAAAAAATTGGCAGTTGCCTATCCCTCCTTTAAATTAGCCAACTTCCCGTTCTGACAAAACCTGGATCGGCACTAGTAAAAGGATTATTCCGAGTAAGCGCGAATTATTATTACTCAGAACCGGCTTCAGTGTAACTCCAAAATTAGAAAGGTGATTTCATGATACAAAGATTCTTTAAAACCAAGGTGCTTTCCGGCTTGCTTGCAGTTACTATGTTTAGCACTTCATTCGGCGGTGTACTTGCCCTTCCTGCCCATGCCGAAAGCACTGACAACGCGGTTGCCGAAGAATCAGTGAAAGATACCGATACTGTTTCCACCAATACCATACTTGCCGGCATAGCTGCGATTGGTCTCATTGCCACGCTCAGCAAGCATCGCGGATCGTCCAGTAAGGGCTCTGCCAAAACTACCACGACCTCTGGCTCTGATAATAGCTCCAATTCGGGTTCTACAAGCACCTCTGGTTCCACAGGAACCTCTGCCTCCGGCTCTGAAGAATCGCAAGCACTTAGCCTGTTGAACCAAGATCGCGCCTCCAATGGATTAAGCGCGCTTAAATCGAATTCCCAGTTGACCAAACTGGCTGAAAACTACGCCGGTGATATGATCAATCGAGGCTATTTTTCCCACTATAATCCGGAAGGTCAGTCACCCTTCGACCGAATGACCAACGCAGGTATCTCCTACAAAACTGCAGGTGAAAACTTAGCGATTAATACGAGTGTTACAGCCGCTGAAAAAGCTTTTATGAATAGTTCCGGCCACCGGGCCAACATCCTCAATTCAACATACACAGATGTAGGTATCGGCGTAATGCATAGCCCGAGTGGCTCGGTTTATGTAGTGCAAGAATTTATTAGCAAATAAATCTTTTGAAATCTCCTGCAAATGCAGGAGATTTTCTTTTAAGGCGGGTCAGAAATGATTTTAGCAAATGTTTGTAAATAGTGGTCCGAAATATATTGACAACTGTGTACTGCACTCGCTATAATCATAGTAACATTAAATACTGTGATCAGTAATGACGGATAAAAGTAGTTCAGTGATTTTCACACAGAGAGCTAGTGGTTGGTGTAAACTAGCTGAGAATACTGAATGAAGTTCTTTCCCGAACTGCAGGCTGAAAATCATCAGTAGGCTGTGCCGTATGCCTTCGTTACAGGCTTAGAGTGGATTTTAAGATTTATTAGGGTGGTACCGCGGCTTTTCGCCCCTCAGGTATCTCCTTTTTTATTTTCTTAAAATTCAAGTTGGGTGGCACCACGGTAACTATCGTCCCTCTATAGAGGGGCGATTTTTTTCTTCTATTGCCGGCATAGAAGAAGCAGATATTTCTACCAGTTACATTCTAAGGGAGGTTGTTTATGAATATTTCGTTTGTCATTGTTTGCCTGTATATTGTCCTACTATTTGTGATAAGTTATTATGCCAAACGGCGTGCCGAGGGCAATGCGGCAAACTATACCCTGGCAGGAAGGCAACTCACTACCCCGCTTATAACTGTTTCTATTGTCGGTCTTGCTGTTGGCGGAGCATCAACAATCGGCGTGGCTGAACAAGCTTACAAGGTTGGTTTGTCCGCAGGCTGGTATACTACTGCCTGGGGCCTGGGCGCCATTGCCATGGGACTTTTGGTTGCCAAAAAATATCGTGAGCTGAATATCACAACAATACCTGAGTTGCTTGGCCGCTACTATGATAACAAAGGAATGATCGCCGGCATAGCCTGCCAGATATTAATTCAGCTTGTTGTCATGTCATTACAGTATATTGCAGGCGGCAGCATCCTCTGTGCTTTAATGCCTGAAATATTTACGCTGACTTCAGGAATGTTAACGAGTGCTGTGGTATTTATTGGTATTACTTCTATTGGCGGCATGTGGTCGGCAAGCTTATCCAATATATTAAATGTCAGCTTAAAATATATTGGAATCATCCTGGCTACCATCGTTGGCGTAAGTCATGCCGGCGGTATTGATACCATCAAAGCTCAATTGCCCCAAAACGTACCTTATATGGATTTATTTGACGGAGTCGGCATTCTGGGCATCATTAGCTGGATTGTCGTATTAGTGACTGTTAATCTTTCCCTGCAAAGTATCATCCAAATATCCCTTGGCGCCAAAAATGTGAAAACTGCGCAGCGAGGCTTTATAATCGGCGGACTCATGATGCTGCCCATAGGCTTCGTCAGTGCACTGATGGGGGTTTTGGCCAGGTCGATGTATCCCGATGTCAGTCCCGCGCTTGCGCTCCCTAAAGCCATTATGTCTTTGGACCCGGTTCTGGCCGGTATCACCCTGGCAGCCCTGTGGGCAGCCGATGTATCGACAGCCTGCAATCTTCTCTTGAGTTCAGCAACATTATTTTCCCAAGACATTTACAAAAAATTTATAAATCCATCAGTCAGTGACAGTAAATTCCTGATGGTAACCAAAGGAGCGGTTGTCGCCCTGGGTATCCTCACCCTCTCTCTCGCTATGACCATTAGCGGCATTATCAGTACGCTGATGATTGGTCTCAGCCTGACGGCAGCCTTTAGTGTTATTGTTTTATTTACCCTGTTTGCTCCCGGTCTTTGTCGTAAAAACTCAGCTTTCTATACTATTCTGACAGGTGTTATCGTACTGATTCTATGGCAGACTACTCCCGCCATTCGTATTTTCCCTCATGTTATTTATCTGGAGTGGCTGGCCTGCCTGGGAACTTTTCTGCTAATTTATGTTCTTGACCGGACTCCCATAACCAGTCACGAATGCGCTTAAATATATACACTCCTACTAAGCAGGCAAAAGGTTGCATATCGCATCCTTTTGCCTGTTTTACATACATTCAATAGTTTAAGCACCCTGAAGCTATTTATTCTGATCCCCTATGACTTTTCAGCAGTCATAAGGTCTCATTTGAGACTGACAAACTATATTGTACTCTGCGAGTCTTGTTCCTTATAAGCCAGCGTATACTCATCATCTTTTGTCACACTCTGCGGAGCATTTAATTGTGACGGTGAGTAAGAAAGCAGTCTCGTAGAATTCAGTACTACTGCAAGGGTGCTTGCATTATGTAAAACAGCCGCCAGAAAAGGGGAAATCAGTTTGGCCGAACCAAGACCTAAGCCAATAATGTTGGCGCCAATGGAAAAAAGAAAATTTTGTCTGATAATGAGCAGGGAGCGTTTACCCAAACGAACGACTTCGGCGATCTTTTCGGGGTTATCTTCCCTGAGGACAATTCCCGCTGTTTCAATAGCCGCATCTGTCCCGCCAACACCCATGGCAATGCCAACATTGGCAATTGCCAGCGAAGGTGAATCATTAACTCCATCCCCTACCATACCTACCACATGTCCCTCTGTTCTCAGGGACTTCACTAATTCATACTTATCCTGCGGCAGCATACCATACCAGACCTTTTCAATTCCCAGTTGACTTGCGGTCTCCTTTACAGTTGCTTCATTATCACCGGTAACAACTCCAATATCTATAATCCCTTCCGTTCGAAGAGCCTGAATTGCTTTGCCGGCATTGGGACGCAGCCCGTCTTTTATTACGATAATACCAATCACTTTACCGCTGCCGGCTACATATACCAGTGTTGCATTATGCGCAATCTCCCTGACGTCTTGCGGCATATTGGCAGGGATTTTAATCTTTAGTTCGCTTAAATATAAA
This sequence comes from Sporomusa aerivorans, assembly GCF_041428895.1. NCBI lineage: Bacteria > Bacillati > Bacillota > Negativicutes > Selenomonadales > Sporomusaceae > Sporomusa > Sporomusa aerivorans. Next base: position 2,954,507 of record NZ_CP156926.1, on the reverse strand, counting down.
GAATTGCCGACATATACCACTACACCGTTTACTGTTGCCTTGACACCGCGCCCTATTGTCATTTGGCTGTCGGGAATTGAGGAAAGAATTATTCCTCTTTTTTCTGCCGCCTCTTTGATGGCATTGGCGAGCGGATGATTGGCGTTTGCTTCGGCCGCTGCCGCTAACGCCAAGATAGCATTGGCATCATAGCCGCTGTGAAGTGAAAACACATCTATAACGGCGGGCTTACCTTCGGTCAGGGTACCTGTCTTATCGAACAGAAAATAATCTATTTTTCCCGCTTCCTCAAGATAGCGGCCACCTTTAACCAGTATGCCCCGGCTGGCGGCATTGCCGATTGCGGCGCTCAGAGCAGTCGGCGTCGCCAGTCCCGCCGCACAAGGACAAGCAACAATCAGAATCGTCATTGTCCGGCGTATATCCCGTGTCAGCAGAAATACCAAAAATGCCAACAGGAACGAAGCCGGAATTATCCGCGCGGAATATTTGTCAGCCATGGTTTGGATCGGCGCCCGGGAATGAGCCGCCTGTTCGACAAGATGAATAATCCGGGCAACAGCGGTTTGATCGCCAACTCTTTCTGCCCTGATATATAAAGTTCCCTGTTCAATTGTAGAGCCGGCTAAGACTTGATTTCCCTGGCGTTTATAAACAGGAACCGGTTCACCGGTTAAGGCAGCCTGATTAATAACGGCCTCTCCGTCCACAATAGTTCCGTCAACCGGAATCTTACTGCCAATTTTTACAGATATGATATCATTCGGCGCAAGCTTAGACAGCGGCACCAGTATCTCCTGTCCATCTACAACAAGCCAGGCTTCTTTCTGATTTCCTTCCAGCATGGCGCGGATGGTCCTGCGTGATTTGTCCAGCGTTAATGTCTCAACTAATGTGCTCAAGTTCACCAGCCACACCACAACTAAACCGGTGGCTCCTTCTCTCAATAACAGCGACAGAACGGTGGCCGAACCAATTAGAAATTCATTATTTAATTTACGGTGTAGAAATAAGCTTTCCAGACCACTGCGCAATATTGGCAGAGCCGTAACAAAGGTAAGTAAACTTAGTTTACGTTCCATGGCTGCTGAGATGGGGCTTTTACTCCATAAATGAAGAAATAAGTGATAAAGCAGTCCTAATCCGCCAAAAATAACCAATGTTAATTGTGTAGAAATTGCCATATCCTCTAATTCAAAGGACCTTTTCTTTTCCTGACTCTTCTTTTTTATAGCAGGCGCTTTTTCCGTACAGATCTCACTGGCGAACCGCTGCAGTAATTGCCACACCTTTTGTTCAGAAGTAGCAGTCTTGTTGAAACAAATTAATAGTCTTCCCGTTCTGGGGTTGGCCTTACCTTCTTTAATACCAGCCACGCCTCCCAACCATTCCTCAATTTGTGCGGCGACTTTAGGATTAGCTTTAATTGGAGGAAAATAAATGCGAATACGTCCCGGTAGTTTATGAACAAGCTTCAGGTATTGGCTAGACAAAAGCGGTTCTCCTCTCCTGAGTAATGAAAACAAAAAAATCCCAGACACTGGGATTTTGAGTGTCTAGCAAAGCTTATCGCCTTACTAGGAGATAGTATATGAAAGTTAAGACTGTTTATACCGCTGCCGCAGACACAGGCAACGATAAATCCGCTTTGTATACCAAAAGCTGTTCCTCGGTTTGACGGATTAATAAGGTCTCCCACATATAGAAAAAGTTTATGAGATGACCCTGAATATACCGAACAAGCTCTGTCAATGCAGCCTCAATTTGCTGTTTATGTGAACAGTCAAATGTATTTAACGTCAGTGTTGCAATCTCAATCTTGCAAGGAATCCCACTCTTTTTAACAGGTTTTAATGCCTGATCCCAAATCTTGTTTCCCAGAAATTCTATACAACGGGCTGTCCTTATTACTGCCCGGTATTCGTTGGTTTTAGCGAGCAACGGCTTTAGCGAAAAAGCGGGAAATTCGCCTGTAAAACTCAGCTCAGCCAAAGGAAAGCCGAACTTCCGGACATGAAAATTCAGATGCTGCAACAGCCGTTTGGTTATAATTCCTTGTTGTAGTTCAAATAATGCCCGAGGCCATTCGATCGGCTTTTTATTAAGAAGAGCTCCAGCCAGTCTATAGACTTCGTCAAGCTGAATGCGGCTACGCAATTGCCGAAACTCCCAGCGTATATCTTTGGCACACGCTGCCAATAACGGGTCAATGGTTTTTTTAAGTGCCGGCATAAACAGGAATAGCCTCCTCGATATCGATAATCATTATCATCTACCTTAAGTATATTATAACTAGATCCAGACGTCAATATGTATTGTAAAATAGTCCCGGCGTTAGCTAGTTTCCTTCCCTGTTCCCCTGTAAGGATATAATGCATATTTTGGATAAGCTTGGAAAGGCTACATTAGTGAGATATTATATAAACTGAGACGGAGGGACATCATGTCCGACATAGGAGCCAAATCAGAGGATACGTCCAAACAAAACTATGACATTCCGGCTGATCCCCGGTACGACTACAACCGTGATTCCCGGTATGATTCCAACCGCGATTCCCGGCATGACTACAATCGTGATTCCCGGTATGATTCCAATCGTGATTCCCGGTACGATTCCAATCGCGATTCCCGGTATGATTCCAATCGTGATTCCCGGTATGATTCCAATCGTGATTCCCGGTATGATTCCAATTGTGATTCCCGGTATGACTGCAAACAGGATCCCCGTTATTCCGGCGCTAGCTACAACCGCCGGAAACGGATGCGTGAGCTTGCGCTAACCCCTGGTAACAAGGAATCCCTCCAGGGGCTCGAACAAATCTTTGAAGCCAAATTGGCTGCCATACGTGGTTATGAGCAGAGTTTGAACGCAGTTGCCGATCCATACGCCCGAAAAACAATCCAGCAGATGATTCGTAATGAACGCCGGGATTTGGTTAATTTGACCGATCTTGCTGACTTAACAGAACAAAGTCCCGACCTGGGCAGTTTTACCAGAACCAAACGCCAACTGCGGCATGAAGTAAGAATGCGTACCGGTCAGGATATCACGTTCTGGTTGGGAGCAGCAGCAGTAGGAGCCGTTCTGCTTCCCAGCGTCAGGGAGAAACTGAGACCTTTGGCTGTCAAAGCAGTTCAGGGTGTGCTGGGCCTGACAGATCAAGCGCAAGGCATATTCAGTGGTGTTCGCGAAGACATTGAGGACTTGGTTAGCGAGGCTCAGTTTGAACGCTTTAAAGATTCCCTTGATCCGGCGGCAACAGAAGCCGAATCGCTTCAGCCGGATAATGTATAAATGCAAACTATTTTCCCATCTTGATAGCATGACAAAACCCTCCGGAAATACCGGAGGGTTTACGTTCATTCAGTGACTTTTGTGGATTCAGCCTGTTCATCAGGACCAACATCATTAACGGCGGCTTCCAGTCCGTCGGGTTCGATATTGGTTTCCATATTTTTATCTATATGTTTCATTCCTTTGGAATTAGATTTTGCTTCTATCTTCAACCGTTTGGCTTCATGGATAATATCCTGAAATTCATCCCGGATTGACTTTGCTTTATCCTGAACATTCAAGACTCCGGCAGTAGTTGCAACCGCCATACGCCGCCCTTTAACTTTAGCTGAGGCGCCAAGTGATTTAAATTTTGCGGCAGGACACGGGCAGCAATCTGCCTGGCGTGCCTCTTCAACAATTTCTGAAGTCTCGTCTCTTATTTTTTCCGCTAGATTGTGCACCTTATCAGTAATAATCAAAGCTCCTCTTGTAGCGGCGACCAAGGTGGCACGCAAGCCGCGCCGGACCGCTGGCAATGCAAAAACAATTGCAGCCCCGCCGCCAACCAATAATACCGGAGAACTTCTACTAAGGATCTTTGCGCCCATACTCAAAATCCTCATACTACACCTCCTTATACTAAATTTAATTTTCCCGTAGTATAAGGCTTTATGTATTAGGACTCGCGAAAAATCCTGTTACCGGCAATCTGGCAGATAGCCGCACCCCGGCCAGCAGGCTATGAATTGTGGCAACTATTTTATCAGTCGTGAAATAGTTTTAAATACGTCTGAACCAGCCTGCCCGCATAGTTCAAATAAAATAGATTCTACCGTCGTAAGAATAGCTCCTTCATATTCCATACGCCGTAACGCAAATTCATAGTCGTGGTGGTTGCGCGAGCTGACGGCATCAGCCACTACTACCGGCAAATAACCTAATGCTTTTAAATCCACAACCGTCTGCAGCACACAAATATGAGCTTCTATACCGGCAATAATAACATTTTTGCATTTTGTTGCCTGCAGTTTGCCGGTAAGATTCTCATTACCACAACAGCTAAAAGTCATTTTGTCATAGTAGTCGGTAAAATAAGGCCGAAACTCTTCGATAGTAGCACCCAAGCCCTGTGGGTACTGCCTGGCCGCCAGCAGCGGCACTCCTAAGGCTTTTCCCCCTTCCAGCAGCGTACTGACCTTTTGGCGTAAGGCTTCTTTATTCTCCATATGAGGATATAATTTTTCCTGAATATCGATCATTAACAAAACGGAATCACTTTTGGCAATACGCATATGCTGTCTCCTTAAGAATAGACTTTAGCCAGTTGTAGAGAAATCTGCTAAGAATTGAAAAAATGCAATATTGGCGTAATATTAACTATCTGATTACCCACTTCGGTTTCAAGAACCTTCTGCTTAAAAAGCGGACTTTTTGATATTGCTTTTACCAGACCTGCTTTGCTCTCAATATAAGCCACTAATTGATCAATGGCCACAAGAGCTTCTGTGCTAAAGCTCTCTTCCTCGCCAAAATCCAATATTACCCTTAGCGGCGACTCGCCACCGGTAAGGTAATCTTCCAGTTCAAAACTCAGCGACTTGCAGCTTGTCGCCGTCAATGTAGTATTAATGCTGACTAAAACAAGTTTGGGATCATTCATGGTAATTTTATAGGGAGGAACGATTTCATTAGTTACATTTGTACTGTTACAAGATTCCCGGAGCTTTTTAACTAATTCAAGATGCTTGCCTTTGTCCAAAGTTTGCTGCAATACTGTTGTAATCACCTGAGAAAGTTTTTCTTCCCTGATTGGCTTGATAATAAAATGCCTGGCTCCCCGTTCCAGCGCATCCAGGACAGCGAGGCGTTCTTCTAAAGCACTGATAATAACGATTCTAGCCTCTGGAAAGGAGGAAATAATTTTCGAGGTTGCTTCTGCGCCGGTCATGTCCGGCATAGTCCAGTCCATTGTTACCAGGTCAGGTTTTAGTTTTACATACTGAACAAACGCCTGAGCGCCTGAGGAAGCTTCCCCGACCACAGTATGCTGTAAATTTGTCAAAATACTGCTGAGGTGTTTTCTGGTAACGTTTGAATCATCCACGACCAAAATTCTTGCCATGATTTCCGCCTTCCACTATTCTAAGCTTTTATTCTGTTTTTCATCAGTAGTTCTTTTCTACAAAAGCGCAGTTATGCTAATATAGCCTACTCACATTCATCTTCCCCTACAAACTCTTAGGTCTTAAGTCCGGCATCGTCGGGACACAAGTCCTAGGCGAATATTTCGACGAACTGCGACAAATCCCTTCCAATATTTTTATATTTATTCCATTACCCGTAGGGAATTAAAAGCACCGCTCTAATCCGCTCAGCCCAGCAAGATGCTGTTATAGCAAGCAGCATTCTTGCTGGCTGGCCCCTATAATTCAGGCAATAGCTATTTACTTATTGTTTTCTGTATTAAGAAGTACGAATCGCGCCTGGTCGCGGACTTTTCTTTCCTCCAGCTATCGATCGGCTCCCCATTCTGTTTCCAGGCTTTCACCACCATTATATCGCCTTGCACCTCTACCGAAAGGTAATTGGGCTGATCTGTTGGATTATAAAATACTTCATCCCAGGCACCGGCGGCTCCATTCTCATATAATTTATCCCCGCTTCGGCCTGTAGTGATATATACTGTCCCACGATCAGTTACCTCGCCGTTATACAGCGGATATGTCCGGGCATATACATGTTCATGTCCGGAAAACACTACATCGACATTATATTTGTCCCATATGGGAACAAATGCCTGACGGATATTTTCGTTGGGCTTAGCCGCTTGGGTATGGTAGGGTGGCCGGTGGATGAAAATGACTTTCCAAAGCTTATCTGTCTGGGCGAGATCTTTTTCCAGCCACACCTGCTGCTTAGCCAGCATAGCCGGTACAAACTCGCCTTCTTCGCGTTCCTGGCTGTCCAGCATCACAAAGTGCGTATTGCCATAATCAAAGGAGTATACCTGCTCTTTAAGACCCTCCGGGCCGTTGCGCGGAAGCTGAAACTGGGCGGTAAACAACACCGGCCGGGCATTAACTTTCCACTGCGGCGTATACATTTCATGATTCCCCGTTAGTGGCATGGCAGGTAAGGTTTCGGCTATGCCACTGACAGCGGAAAACCATTCCTGCCACTCCTGCTCGTCATTCCCAACATTGACCAAGTCACCGACATTAGTGAAAAAAGCGGCGTCAGCATGTAGTTTAAAGGCTTGCCGGATGGTATTATGCCATGTATTATATAAGCTGCTTTGCGAATCCCCGAAAACCAGGAATTTAAAATTCTTCACAGCTTCACCTGCCGTCTGGAAAGCATATATTTCGCTCCAGTCCTTACCATTGCCTATCCGGTAAAAATAACGCGTACCGGGCTTTAAATCCTTCATTTCGGCAGAATAGATAATTTTACCGGCCTTTACGAGCATTCCCGCTTGCTCAGCCGGTATTGTCCTTACATGTACGGCAAAATCCCGCCTCACACCGGCCTCCCGATACTGTAGTTTATCTATTGTGGAATCAGTTGTCTGCCAGGTAACCGCCTGCGTTGTTTTGGTATCACCAGCCCAAGTCAGGACAATATTTTCCGGATTAATTTGAGCCGACCAGACTGTTTCCGGATACTCGCTCAAGGACAGAAGTACAACAAAGGACAGAAGTACTTTGGCGATAACACTGCTTGCCCGTTTTCTCATCCATAATCACGCTCCAATACAGAAGTGGGTACTCAAGGCAGTTTTTAGCTTGTAAAAAAAGCGCAAGCAACAACACTGCCGCGTCATTGCTTGCCCTAAGTACGATTATCAATCTTTTATGTGTATTTATCTATAGTTTAATATTAACGCCTGCCATAAAATTGATTCCCTCGCCTGAGTAATCATATTTTTCCCAATATGCTGCATCAAAGACATTGTTTATATGCAGAAAGTACTCAGTGTTTTTATTTTCGCGATAGTTAAAATTAAGATCAACAGTATGATAACTATCCAGACGCGGATAAGTTGTACTGTTGGTTAAAACCCGCCCGACGACATGCCCGAGCAGGCTTGCCTGAAACTTATCAACCGTATAGGTTAAACCGTAGTTAAACATGTTCTCCGGCAAACCGGTTGCTATGGTTTCTACACCGGCAGCACTGGTATCCCTGGCATCCAGATAGGTATAACTAACAAACCCCTTGAGCCGTTCTGTAAAGCTCTTATTATAAGATAACTCTGCGCCTTTTATGTCTGTTTTTGATATATTAATATACGGATCAGTCTTTTTTACTCTGTCGATGCGGTCAGTGATCTTATTAGCGAAGAAAGCGATATCCAGCGATGATTTATCATCAAGGCTATGCGACCAGCCTACTTCATAATTCTTGGACTTCTCAGGATTAGGTATCGCCGCTCCTGCCGTAAGATTGCTTGCAGCCTGCTTGGCGGTAACGAACACATGCGTCTTGCCTGCTGAGAATCGCAAAGTATTATGCTCATCCAGTTGATGCGTTAGATTCAGAACCGGATCAGTTGCATCAACCGTACTGCTCTTATTGATGGTGTCTTCCGTCTCCCGGGAGTATGAATAAGATTGCTTTGCCCGGTCGTAACGCACGCCCATTGTCAAATTGGTTTTGTCATTCAGTTTCATGCTATCCTGAACATAGTAACTCATCCGTTTATCGGCGCCATTTTCGTCAAGATTGGTGTTGTTTTCATCCGCGTTCCAATCAATTTTGCTGTATTTTCCGCCAAAAGTAATGGTATTGTTCCTGTCAGCCAGCAAATCGCCGGTAAACTCCAGACCGTTTCCTTTAGAATACCAACCGCTGCGATACCAGATTGGTTTGTATGAAGATGGCGTGCTTATTTGATTTTTAACCCAGAGATTATTGCCATCTGTAACATGGTATAGCTTGACATTGTATTTGAAACGGTTACTTGTCTTCTCATCAAACTGCAAAGCGATATTCGTTTGTTTAAAATCTGTGTATTTCCAGTCTGTTGTATTAGTAGTTGAGTTTGGATATGTAGACCACTTAATACTTGCAGGAACTTCTTCCCCGGTACGCTGGTCAATTCCATTAGGGATTTCACGGTCAGTATTCATATAATAACCGCTAAGTGTCAGCGAAGAGTCTTTGCCTACATCCCATTTGATTTTGCCATTGAAATAGTCTGTAGTAAATTCAGAGTTGTTCAAATGCCCGTTACCCTGCTTTTGGCCGGCGGTTATATAATAGCTGGCGTTATCATCGCTGCCGCTGTAGGAGATATACTTATCATAGCTGCTATGCGAGCCGGCGGAAAGACCAAGATTAAATTGCCCCGGCCCTTTTCCTGTTTTTGTAGTAATTAGAATAATTCCGCCTTTATAATCCGTCCCGTATTGCACTGGACCAGGCCCTTTGATGATCTCAATCTTTTCAATGTTATCAGCAGGTATTGTTTCCAGATTAGATGCAGAGTTGGAAGCAATACCCGACAAAGGAAATGCCGGCATGCCGTCGATATATATTTTTGTCTGGTCTGTTGCGGCGCCGCGTATGCGCGCCAAACGAGCATTCTTATCAGCATAAGCGACATACAATCCAGGTACTTTGCTAATCGCTTCCGCCAGATTGGTTGCACCCATTTCCTTAATTTTTTCCGCTGTAATAACTTCCGTTGTCACCAGATAGTCCGGCAGGGAGGTGGAATGAACCTCAACTTCGTCAACGGCAACCGTGTCAGCCTCTTCGGCCATGACGGCCATAAGCGGACAGACCAGAAAGGCAAATACTGTCGGTGGAATAACCATTTTTTTTAGACTTTTTCGCATACAAAATCTCCTCTCTCCTGTTGAGCTCAAACAAAACAATACAAATCTCTAATTTTTTTTTATAGAACTAGCGTATTGCCGTCACCGCCGGGCTTTAAAGTTACTTTTTGCCCGGTCTTGTAGATCGGCCGCCGTTCAAACCCGGCTACGATATTGGCCGCCGCAGCGTTATCCTTCACGACAAAACCGGATAAGTCGCTAACGCCATAGGAAAATAGCACCGGCGCCAACGGCGTGAAAGGACCGACAAGTATGACATAAGCATTTTGCGCTAATGCCAGCAGGCGTGGCAAAGTTTTGTAAATCAGGCTTGTACAGCTGAGAATAACGAAATCACTTTCCGGCAGAATATATTCGGCCGCCGCTTCCGGATAATCGCCTTCCTCCGGCTCACGATCAATAAGCGTAAGCTCGCATACCGGCCGGAGCAGTTGCTCGATATAGGGGAAGTGACCGCAAACAGCAACTTTTTTATTCTTTATTGCATTCTGATAGGCAATAAACGGATCGCTCAGACGGTCCTCACTATAAAGACTGTTGGTAAGAGTAATTCCATTGGCGGTTGCCGCTAATGGCGAGTTATACCAGGTGTTTATCGCCGCCATGCCGGCAGAGGCTTCAATAAAGTTCCAGGACTTAATACCTGCCGCCAATTCTCTCAGCGGCATCTTTAAAGACTTTTTCGTAGTTTCCGGCAGGGTATCGCCCGGCAGAATATGACTAAAGCCACAACCGCTGCCACTGCGTACGAGAACGCCATATGTACCGCAAATAAATTCGTCGACAAGACAATCTGCCGGTATCCCGTCAATCAAAGTATCATACAGTTTCCACATTGGTTCATCCCTCCTTTCCCCGTCGTGCTTTAGCGAACTCCTATATAACCACCATTTAGTCCGGCTATAAAGAGCCATGAAGTTTAGTCGTCGGATAAAGCCACCTTAAACGGCGAAACGCTTTCTCCCAGCCGCAGTTGCTGGCGAATGGCCAGCATGATGCTGTCCAGCTTTTCGATGTCACGCAGGCTTGCCTTTTCCACGGCTGAAGTCTCCAGAATTTTATGGATGCCGCCGTTTTTGATCACAATTCGTTTATTGGCGCTCAAGGCCAGCAAGGGATCATGCGTGGAAATCAAAACTATTTTTTCGTTCTCCGTCAACAGGCTGATAGCTTGCTTCCGGTCGATGCCGGCGTTTTCGATTTCGTCAATCAGAACAATGGGTGAAGAACTCATATAGGCCGTGTCGGCGATCATCAGCGCCCGTGATTGCCCGCCTGAAAGCTGGGTCACTTTGGTATCCATAGTGAATTTTTCACCGGCCAGTTCGTTGGCGCAGCTAAAACATTGTTCTATTACCTGCCCGGCGTTATCACAGAGACGGCTTTTGGCATGTATCGCCAGAAAATCCGCAACATTTAGGTCCATAACGAAATTCATATTCTGCGACAATTGCGCCACCATTTTATTCCCCATATCAAATCGTTCCTCGTCAGATAACGCGTGACCATTGATCAATATTTGACGTTTGGTCGGAGTATCACACTGCGCCAGACATTCAATATCTCCCAGCAGGCAGCTTTTGCCCGAACCGGTCGGCCCCACAATGCTAACCACTTCACCGGCCGCAATCGTCAGGCTCGCCGTCTCGGCCTCTCCCGCTTTATTCCGGCCGCCAATGATGGTAATATGCCGTATTTTCTCCCGTTCTTCCCGGCGGTTCACGAGGGTTGCCATGAATTTGACCAATTCTTCGGTTAGGCTGACTTCATCAATACCAAACTCAGCCAAGTGCTCTGCCGGCATCTTTTCCAAAGCCCGGGCTAGCGTAAGCTTATCCTCTAAGGTCTGCAAATTGTAATTTATAAAAAAGTCCTGTACGACCGGATAGTTGCTGATGATTTCAGCTATCGGCCTATGCGTTACGAACTCTCTGATTTTTGCATTTTGCACTATGCGTTCACCTTAAATTCCATCTTTTTCATCATTCCCATCTGGTACGCTTCACCGACCCGGGTTTCCCCGGTACAGTAGGCGCACACCGAAGAAGGCATCGAAAAACGCAGCCGCCTGTTTCTCAGAGTAGTAATGTCGGCGGCGTTTAAAACATGCTTGCTTAAGAGGAATGCGCCCTGACCGGTAATGCCGTTCACAAAGAGAATGCGGGCGCCCGGATTGACCTGCTGCACGTTGAACATAAACACTTCCCGTTCGGCCTGCGAAACGATATCCCCTTTGGTAATCAGAACAATATCGGCCAGTTTAAGCATAGGGCCGATTTTGCGGGGAGTATTAATGCCGGAAAGGTTGTCAATAACGCATATAGCCAAAATTCCCTGAACATGGGGCGAACACCGGTTGCAGAGACCGGCGCTTTCACTGATCAGTACATCCAATCCGGTCTGCTGCCCCCACTCCACGGCATCTTCAATATTACTGATAAAAAAATGATCAGGACAAAACTTGCCGGAAAACCCCACCTGAACTTTTACGCCGTACTCCTGATAGCGTACTTGATCAAACGAAGTCAGGCAGTCAAACTTTACAACCCCGACCTCTTGACCGCTTTCTCTAAGGCAATCAATCAGCCTAAGGATAACTGAGGTTTTGCCGGCAGAAGGCGCTCCTGACACGGTAATTAGTTTCATGGGCTTCTCCTCCAAACTTGGTTACCTAGCGGCCATATCTTTGCCTGCTGGATTAACCGCAATCGCAATCCTGTGTATTCCGTTTCGCCGGATACCGTCCATCAGTTCCACTACCCGCCCGTGTTCGACGCTGCTGTCGGCGTTAATAATGACTGAAATTTGTTTATCATTCTGGCTCCGGCCCACCAGCCACCGGACGGCTTCCGCCGCACTTCCCGCCTCATCCCTGTCACAAAACACTCTGCCGTCTCTGGTTACCGTCAGCGTGAATACCTGCTGGGGCTTGTCCTGCACACCGGCCGCATGTGGTAAATTCACAGGCAGTGTATACTGATTGGTCATGGTCAAAGTGGCCAGCATAAAGAATACCAGCAAAAAGAACATGGTATCAATCATGGGAATTATTTCAATACGCGCTTTTTTGGCGGGTTTTCGTGGTATTTTCATGGGCGTTGCTCCCTGACCGGTAAGATTAGCGCCAACTCAAGCCGGGTGGCGTAATATTCAATGGTCTCAGTTTCACGTTCGATACGGGCCACAAAATAGTTGTAAGGAATTAGCGCTATAACCGCCACGGTTATTCCGGCTGCGGTGGCAATCAGCGCCTCGGCGACTCCGCCGGTAACGGCGTGCGGCTGGCTCATCCCGGATAATGCCATAATCTGAAAGGAATCAATCATGCCGATAATTGTACCCAACAGCCCCAGGAGCGGTGACAGGGTGATGACAGTATCCAATACAGGCAACCCTCGCCGCATTGCCGCCACTTCATTCACACCTGCCGCTTCCATAGCTTTGGAAGGCTGCTGATGATTGACTATTCCGGCGGCCAGAACGCGAATTAGCGGCGAAACGGACTTTTCCGCCAAAACGGCCGCCTCATCGCGGCGTTTATTGCCGACCATTTCCAGTATGATTTCGGCCTGTTGTGTTGCCTTGATACGCCGGAAGAAGATAACCCGCTCAATAATGACAGCTATTGCTGTAACAGAGCAAACAGCGAGGGGCAACAGCATCCAGCCGCCTTTTAACAGTTCTTCCATAGAATCATCTCTCTTTCTGCTTGAAGGGATATTATTGAATGCAGCTTATTCAGCCTCGTCAAGGCGAAACCGGACTCTAACATCGTGAAGACTGGCAACAGGCACGCCGCCTTTTTTCGCCGGAGAGTAACGCCACTTTTTTACTGCCTGTACGGCAGCCTCATCCAGGCTGTCATAGCCGCTGCTCTCTTTTACTGTCGCCGTCGCGACAGTCCCATCGGTATTGATAAACGCACGTAATACTACCACACCTTCCCAGCCGGCTTTTCGGGCACTCTGCGGGTAGACTGGTTTGGAACCATAAAGATAGGCGGGAGGTGTTTTGCTGCCGCCGGCAGAATTATCCGCCTCGCCGCTGCCTGAACCAGATTGCCTGCCGGCCTGTTCACCAGCGGCAGCTTGTGCAACTACGGCAACATCGGCAGAATTGGCATTAGCCACAGAAACATCATTGGTTTCTCCCGGTATGGCTGTAGGAAGAAATTCAGTGCGGGATACCACAGGCGCCCAATTGGGAGCCTGTCGTTTAGTCTGAACCGGCGGCGATAGCTCTGACGGCGCGGGAGACGCCTTTTCCTGTGCTGCAACTGTTTCAACCGCAGCAGCAGGAATAATATCAACTTCAACGGCAGTAATTTCCGGCGCTTTATCAGCTGGTTCAGGCGTTCCCAACATGAGCAGGCAAATAATCAGGATACCATGAAGTAGAATGGAAATTCCGGTTGGCTTAGCGTATGGATATTTGCTGCGATACTCCTGTCTGGTCTCCAATAAAGGTCACACCTTCTTGCTTTAATCTGACTACAGCCAGGCGTCTTGTTACACCGCCTTATTTTTGCACCTCATCCATAATTTTACTTATGTTTTTTTAATATTAATACAAAACACAACACAGGTCAACAAAAACATAGCATGTATATTGTTTTCATCTATTTATGTTTGTTTATGTTTGAAAAGTGTTGTTTTTGAAATATGAAAACAACAAGAATCCTTGCAAATAAATCAATTTATTTGCAAGGATTTTTGTTGCTCCGCTAGATCCATCAGTCAAAAACTTATTGCAAAATCATTTTTGGCGGTTTATAATACCAACAAAGTTAATTTATGTTAGCTTATGTTTATTGCAGTTTAAATTCATATATCTATAATAAGTCAGGAGGATCCGAATTATGAAAATCACAAATTTCTGTGAGAAACTTCCTGTCGATCCTTCACCGGTTCAAAACCTTCTCACGCAGGGAGTTGTTTATGAACTGGTTGCCCTTGCCGTTAAAGAAGGCGTGTTTACTGCTCTGACTAAGGAAAAGACGGCTGACGTGCTGGCAGCCGAGCTTGGCTGGGATGCAATGCTGGCTGAGCTTATGCTCAAGGTTTTGGTGCAAGGGGGCTATCTGACTTGTTGCCAGGACAATTACCGGGTAATCCAAGCAGTCGAGCAATTTCTCCAACCCGGAACTCCTTTTTGCCTGGCCGATTCACTACTCCCCGAATTCCCGGCCGGTTCTTTTGCGTACAGACTGCGGCAAGCTCTTGTCAATCATGACTCATTCCCCGGCGGCCACGTTAATTTCGCTAACCCGACGAAGCGCTTGAGCGGCATCGGCGCCCGCGCCTTGACAAGCCAGTTTGTTCAAACTACCGTTCAGGCAGTATCGCTTGCGCAAAAAACTAAGTTACTGGATTTGGGCGGAGGCCACGGCTACTACAGTATTGCGTTTGCGCAAAAATATCCGCAGCTTGCTGTCACTGTGTTTGATGTTCCTGAGATTGCGGCGATGGCCAGTGCTTCGATTCAGGAATATGGACTTAGTTCACGCATTCGCACCCAACCGGGTAATTTTCTGGACGAAGATATCGGTTCAGGGTATGATGCGGTTCTGTGTTCACTTGTACTGTCCCCTCCGACTCTTGGCACCGTTTTGCCAAAGGTTTATCAGGCTTTGGCGCCGCAAGGCTTGCTGATTGTGCGTACTCATATCAGCGATGCGCCCCCTTCCCTTACCGGCAGTATTAACCGCCTGTTTTGCGCCCTTAACGGCCACCGGGTAATGCATCCAATTTCAGATTGGCAGGCTTGGCTGCTTGAATACGGCTTTCAGGATGTACAGACGGTTAGCGTCATGGAGACGGTGGTTGTATTAACGGCAATTCGCAAGTAGTAAATCACCGGAGGATATTGATGATGAAAAAATCAGTTTTTGTCCTGAGCCTGTTAGTCTTGCTGCTCTTTCTTACCGCTTGCGGCAAGCCGGCCGTTACCCAGTCTGTTTCAGAAAAACCGGCGGCAACGGAGACCATTGTTATAACAGACCAGCTTGGCCGGCAGGTGGAAATCCCCCGTCATGTTCAACGAATAGCTGCTTTGGACCATTTTGAAGGCTATATTGTCTTTGCGCTCGGCCAACAGGATAAATTGGTTCACCAGGCTCTGTACAATAAGTTAGGTCAGGCCATGGTCAAAACCGACCCGGATTTTCGCGCCAAGCCGCAGCTGCGGCAAAATCAGAAAACAATTACAACCGAGTCATTGGCGGCTTTAAGCCCGCAGATTGTGTTTATCAACACCTCTTTTGACAAAAGGCAGCTGACGCAGTTTGAAAGCGCCGGCCTGAAAGTAATCGCCCTGAAAGGTGAAACTCTGGCCGATAGTTATGCGGCCGTTTCCCTGGTGGCCAAAGTGCTGAACTGCGAAGAGCGGGGCAAAGAGTATATCGCCGCCTGTGACAGATGGCTCCAGCTTGTCAAAGAACGGATAAGCTCCATACCTGACGGCCAACGCCCCAAAGTTTTGTTCTCCGGACCGCGGGATATATTTTCCGTCGCGACCCGGGACATGCTTCAGACTTCCATGATTGAAGCAGCAGGCGGCGTCAATGCGGCCGCCGAACTGGCAGGCTACTGGGTTACCGTGTCCCCTGAGCAGATCGCCGCCTGGAATCCTGATGTAATTTTTCTGGGTTCCACCCTTGATGCCTATACTCCCGACACCTTATACGCCAACCCGCATTTCGCCGGCGTCAAAGCAGTGCAAAACAAACGGGTTTATTCTTTCCCCTCCAATATCGGCTGGTGGGACTATCCCGCTCCCAGCCATGTCCTGGGAACGGTATGGGCCGCCAAAGCTCTGTATCCGGACAAATTCAACGATATCGACATGCTAAAAATGGCTGACGATTTCTACCGGCAATTTCTTGGCCGTTCTTTCACGGAACTGGGCGGAAAGCTGTAGAACGGCATGAATGGAAAAATTTTTATAATACTTTTTGTTATATTTTTAGTTGTTTTAATGTTTTCTTTAGGCAGCGGCCGCTATGCAATTCAGCCTGCGGAAGTTGCTGCTATAATTTTGTCCTATACCGGTTTAACAGGAATTTTACCACCGGTACCACCGGAAAAGCACCAGATTTTCATGAATATTCGCCTGCCGCGTATTCTCCTGAGTATTGTCATTGGCGGCGGTATATCCATTGCCGGCGCTGTATTTCAGGGAGTGTTCCGCAATCCGCTGGCGGCCCCCGACATTCTGGGGGTTAAGTTCGGCGCTGCGTTTGGCGCGGCTCTGGGTATCGTGTTTTTTACACAGTCTTCAGTCGGCATTTACAGCCTTGCCTTCGTTTTTGCTCTCGTTGCCGTTCTTTCCGCCTACCTGCTGGCTCGCTACAGCTACGACCCTTCGGCAACAGTTCTTGTTATCGCCGGCATTGTCGTTTCCGCCATTTTTCAGGCCGGCCTGTCAGTCCTCTTATATTTAGCAGATCCGTATGACAAGCTGGCGCAAATCACCTTTTGGCTAATGGGCAGTTTTCATACCATCTCCTGGTCTAAAATTCCCTTTACACTGCTTTCCATTGTCGCGTCCTCCCTGCTTATCTGCCTGTTTAGCTGGCGCCTGAATATTATGACGCTAGGCGATGAGGAGGCTCAGTCCTTGGGCATCCCTGTTTTCCGCTGGCGCCTGCTCTATATCTCCTTAAGCACTTTGATCGCCGCATCGGCGGTTGCTGTAGTCGGCGTAATCCAATGGGTCAGTCTGATTGTACCTCATATCGCCCGCCGGCTGACCGGCGCGGAACACCGGCTGCTTATACCTGTGACCGGTATTTTAGGCGGCATATTTATGCTGCTGATGGATACTTTAGCCCGCTCGTTGCTAGTGGCGGAAATTCCGATTAGTATCCTTACCTCGGTATTAGGTGCACCTTTTTTAGCCTATCTGCTTTTACGGCACAACAGGGGGTAAACATGTCAAATGACTGTTCAGATTGAGAACGTTACGGCCGGATATGGCAAAGTGACTATCCTTAAAGACATTAGCATCAAAATTCCCAGTGGTCAGATTTGCGCCCTGCTCGGTCCCAACGGTTCTGGCAAAACCACCCTGATGCGCTGTATCAACGCTCTTCTAAAACCTTGCCACGGGCAAATCCTGATTGCCGGACAGAACATTGCCCAGATGTCCAGAAGCCGGATTGCCAGAGCGGTTGGCGTAGTTCCCCAATCCAGCCAGACTGCGTTTCCCTTTTCCGTCATCGAAATGGTGCTCATGGGCGGCGTCTCCCGCTTCAAAACCTGGTCGGCCCCCGGTGCGCAGGACAAGCGCAAAGCCAGACTTGTGTGCGCTGAAGCCGGCATCGGCCATCTGGCCGATAAAAGTTATCATGAGCTGTCAGGCGGTCAGCAACAGCTCGTTATGCTGGCCCGGGCCCTGTTTCAGGAAACACCTGTTCTGCTTCTGGATGAGCCTACATCGCATCTTGACTTTTACAACCAGCACAAAATGATGAACCTGGTGCGGGATACGATAAAACGCAAGAACGCAACGGCGCTTATCACGCTGCACGATCCTAATCTTGTCATGAGTTACTGCGACTCGGCCGCACTGCTTAAAGAGGGACGGCTCATCGCCTCCGGGCCGGTAAAAACAGTTCTCACGGACACCAATCTCCAGACAGCCTTTGGTGACAATATACAAATTGACATCACCAGTCGCGGCATGTATGTGGTTGTCCCCAAGCAGCCGGATTACAGACCTGCTAAAGAACCCACGGCTTGCGCCGAGCTTTAGATAAAGCTTAAAACCTATGGTTGCCCTTATACGAAAGGAAATTCATACTTTCCTTCACTACAAAAAAAACAGCGTGGACTGCCTGCGGGACGCAGACAGCCTACGCTGTTTTTTATTTACCGGTTAAGGTTGCTGATAACTGTCAGCGGCGGATACTTTTCCTTATTCCTTCCGTAATAACCGTGCAGAATTCAGCACCACCAGAATTGCCCCGACATTATGTACAATTGCCGCTAATACTGGCCCTACCAGGCCATAGGCCGCAAGAATAATCGCCGCAAAATTTATTACGTTGGCCACAAGGATATTCTGCCAGATAGTATGAATGGCTTTGCGGCTTTTCCTGATAAGCTCGGGAACTTTTTTCAGGTCGTCGGACAATAAAACAACATCAGCCGCCTCAACAGCTATGTCGGTGCCAGAGTAACCCATAGCAATGCCGATGTCGGCTTTGGCCAAGGCCGGGGCGTCATTGATGCCGTCGCCAATCATTGCCACTTTGGTTCCTAGCCGCTGATAGGCTTCAACATATTTTACCTTGTCGGCAGGCATCAGATCACCGTGCACATGGGAAACATTAACCTGCGAACCGACAGCCTGGCCAACTGCTGATGAATCTCCGGTCAGCAGTACTATTTTCATGATTTTTTCAGCATAGAGCGCCGCAATAGTATCTTTTGAGCCTTCACGAATGGGATCATGTATGGTCAGTATGCCGATAATGACTGCGTCAGCCGCGACGAATACAACGGTCCCGCCAGCTTTCTGGTTTTCAAGACAGTACGCCTGCTGCTCCGGAGTAAGTTCCAGCTTTTCGTTTTCCATTAAAGATAAATTACCCAGTAAGTAACGGTGGCCATCCTTTTCTGCAACGATGCCTTGCCCGATCACAGGCTCCCAGTATGCCGGCTCAACCAAGGCAATATTCTCCTTCTCCGCCGCCTGCAGGATGGCTTTTGCCAGGTGGTGCTCCGAGCGTTTCTCTATCCCTGCCGCAATGGCCAGCAGTTCTTTTATTTGCCAGCCGTTATAGCAGCGTATATCTTTTAACGATGGTTTTCCTAATGTAATCGTTCCTGTTTTATCAAATAACACCGTATCCAGCGTGCCTATTTTTTCTAATATCTCACCGCCTTTGATCAGAATTCCGCGCCGGGCTGCAGCCCCGATGGCGGCCGCTACCGCCGTAGGTGTACTTAACAGCATGGCGCAGGGACAAAACACAATCAGGATGGTTACACCCCTTACGATATCGCCTGTCACGAAATAAACCAGCAGCGCAATGGCCAAACTCAGAGGAATGAACCAGTTTGCCCACCGGTCAATGATGCGCGCACTGGGAGCCTTGCTCATTTGCGCTTCTTTAACCATTTTAATGATATGCCCCAGCGCAGTATCCTGGCCGACCTTGGTCGCGATGAATTCGATACTCCCCATGGTGACAATCGTGCCGCCAAAAACGCTATCGCCATTACGGCGCTCAACCGGAATGGACTCACCGGTTATGGTAGCCTGGTCAACCGTGGCAAAACCTGCTGCAACCGTTCCGTCTACCGGAATCTTCTCCCCTGGCTTTACTAATAATCTGTCGCCTGGCTGTACAGCTTCGGCGCTAATCTCCCGTTCGCTCCCAGCCTCTATAATTCGGGCTTTTAGCGGAGCAAGTTCTGCCAATTTCTTAAGCGCAGTGTTTGATTTTTCGAGCGTAATATGTTCTAAGAGTTCACCAATTGTCATAATCAGAGCAACTTCAGCCGCCGCAAAATATTCACCGATAGCAACAGAGGCAATGATT
Organism: Sporomusa aerivorans; assembly: GCF_041428895.1. Classification (NCBI taxonomy): domain Bacteria; kingdom Bacillati; phylum Bacillota; class Negativicutes; order Selenomonadales; family Sporomusaceae; genus Sporomusa; species Sporomusa aerivorans. The sequence goes on along the minus strand of NZ_CP156926.1, from coordinate 2,934,838 downwards.
GCAATACTAACCAGTAAACCTACCTTGGTATCCCCACGGGTATAAATGGCCTTAGCCGCTTCTTTGATAATAGGCACACCGCCAATGATAGCAGCAATAAGAGCTGTATCCACGCCAAAAATTGTTGGCAGCCATTCAAACCAATAGCCAACTATGAGCAAGGCTGTGCTTATGATCACTATGTAGTCTTGTAAATGGCCACCTTCACCGTGTTCATGCCCGTCGAAAGGTATTGGTTCTGCTGCACCTTGCCGTTCCAGGCAATCTGTCTTTTTGTGTATTAGAACTTTCTCCTCATTCGCCATGGTTAAAAGGCCTCCGTATTAATCTTTTTAAGTAATTTTAACAATTCTTCGGTTTCCTCATTTGACAGTACGGAAGCGATCTGCTCGGTTAGATTGTGATGATACTGGTGATGCTCGGCAAATGCCGCCTGGCCTTTTTCTGTTAAAGTAATTAAATGAACCCTCCGGTCTTCTTTGATAGATTCACGCCTGGCGTATTCTTTTTTCTCAAGCCTGTCAACTGTCACGGTCGTCGTACCTGTTGTCACTCCCAAGTATTGAGCGAGGTTCTTCATATTCATTTGGCCATACCGTCCCAGCACTTCAATTGCGTGGGCTTCCGAAACAGATAAATCGCTTGTTTTTATGACTGAGTTTTCCCATGAAGAAAAGCCATTAAAAAAAGTGAACAATTCATGCGTCAATTCATCCAGCGAATGCATACTGTCAACTCCTTTGATTTTAAAATAGTATCATTATATTAATGTTTGAAATTCAAACTAATTATAGATCACAAATCCGCTTTTGTCAATTTTTTCATGTACTTACTATTTCTCGTTTTTGTTCTATATAAAAAAAATATGTAAATTTTATCCATATATTGTAGCACCCGGGAGGATTTAATGGTAATTTGTAAAATTCAATATATCAGGAACTTAATACAGGGAGAGGTTTTATTGAAGCGAATTAGCTTACTTCCCAAAAGCATCATAACCAGAGTGTATTTATTAATTACCATAATCATAACAGTCCCCATGATATTTTTTTCAATATATTGGGCAAATGAAACAAAACATATTTTATTACTTGAAAAAGAAAAGCAGCTTTTCACAATTGCCAATTTATTAATAACACGGTTTCCCGACTCATTTGATGAGATAATTGAAAAACATGATGCCCTTCACTTATCGGACGACGAAAAGAGGCTTCTCATAAATAGCATATTGCAGCCAATTGTTGCTGAGGTATCAGCCGGTTGGCCGGATTATTATATGGGATACTATTCGTGTAATCTGGGCAGAGTAGCTTTGGCCCCCACCACAGAGTTATTTGGGCAGAAAAAAATCGCTCCGGGTGTGCTAAAAGCATATCAGTCCAGACATCCCGAAGTTTTCATACTTGAAGATGCTGTTACACGCAATGGGGGATCTGTCTTAACCATCATTTTCCCCCTCTTGGACAATGGAGAAATTACCGGACATATTTGGGTCAATTCTAATCTTCAAGAAATCTTTATATTATACTATCGCCAACTATCAGAAAGATTTTTATTATCGCTGCTAATATGGCTTTGTTTAATGTTGCTGGCACGTTACTTTTTCTATCAGTTGCGTATATCTTTTATGCAAATATTATTATCCGGCAAAGAAAATCCCGAGCAGCTGACGCAGTTTAAGGTACTTATACCGGTTGCAGACGCTTTCTTTTCACTTCAGAAAAGAGAGCGGGAATTGGAAGAATTAAAAAGCAATTTGGAAATACTTGTGGACAAAAAAGTGACAGAATTGACAAAAACCAAACAGCAGCTGGCAGACGTAATAGAAAGCATAAGCGATGGCTTTTATACCTTAGACAGCAATTGGAATTTTACATATGCCAATAAAGCCTTTGAGCAAATGCTGGGAATTGACAGGGAAAACTTACTGGGCACCCAACCCGGAGATTATTGTCCGCCAAACCCAGCTATCAAAGAAGTGTTTAGCAAGGCCATGAAGGAGAGACTTCCCCAGCAATGGGAAGGTTATTCACAAAAATACAATAAGTGGATCGGCCTGACCATTTATCCCAATAATGCTGATGGCGGCCTAACCGTATATTGCAAGGACATAGACCAAAGAAAAAAAGCGGAGCAAGAACTTGCCCGGCTGGATATGCTTAATCTTATCGGGCAAATAGCCGCCGGAATTTCCCACGAAATACGTAATCCTATGACAACAGTTAAAGGATTCTTGCAAAGCATGCAAAAAAAATCCAGGAATGAAAAGGAGATTGAAATATTTCAATTAATGATAGATGAACTTGACAGGGCAAATGGAATAATTACGGAATTTCTCAGTGCGGCTAAAATAAAGAAAACTGAAAAAAAGCTTAATACGCTCGCTAGCATCTTATTCTCAATCAAACCTCTCATCGATGCAAATATCCTCGAAGAAGGCCATAATATCCGCTATGAAGTTGAGCCAGAACAAGTCCAGCTCCAAGTAGATGAAAAAGAAATCAAACAGCTTATTCTCAATCTAGTGCGAAACGGTGTTGAAGCCATGGAAAGCAAAGGATTACTCACTATTGCTATTCACCCAGGCTCTAGCGGAACTACGTTGCTTGTATCCGATCGGGGAAAAGGTATTCCTGCTGAAATCTTAGATAAGATAGGCACCCCTTTTTTTACGACCAAAGAAAGCGGCACCGGGTTAGGGCTAAGTACCTGTTACGGGATAGCGTCCAGACACAACGCAATAATTAACTGCGCCACCAGTCCACAGGGAACTACTTTCTCAATTTATTTCAACTATCCTCAATACTAATTTACGGTTAAGCAGCCAAAAAGCAACCTGAGCACAAATAACGGCCAAGCCTACATTAGTATCAACTTGCACCTGAAGGAAAACCACCAGTATTCTCAGGGGAATTAACTATGAAGTGGAATATCGTATTGCCGGTATACCGGTTAATAATGGAACCGTTATTTCTAATTTTTTTGCTGAATGTAAGGTGCAAATAACAAAGGCCGCCTACCGACTGGTAGACGGCTTGTTATAAAAGTTAACGGGCTTAGCAAACGGTGCTGCAATCGTCATTCAAACAGCAGCTGAGCAGTAGAATAATAATTATAATGATAATTATTACCATGCTACCTCCACGACCTCCACAACCAGAACCAAAACCAAAACCCATAAGTACGCCTCCTTCACTTTTGCTGTTATCTGAGATATTACATGATATGTCAGAGGCAAACTTTTTGCTACTGCGAAAGAAAACACGGCTGTTAGTACTAACACCGTGTTGTAGCTGTCACTCAATTATTGTTTTGACGGTTCTGATACCAGGCAGATGGGATCAGGAAGATTTTTCCGGATGTATTCGCCGACTGCCCGTCCGATTATGGCTTTTCCGCCGGTATCCGGATGTAAACCATCGGCAGCCAATATATCAGTCATATTGCCTTCACTATTCATTAACATTGGTGAAATGTCTACATAATGAGCCTGCTGTTTTACCCATTCATTTACTTTACGCCACTCTGCCTGCCAGGCAGGACTTGTCTCTTCGTTAAAAGCAAGCTTTATATACACAGGATTTATCGGTGTAAGTGTCAGGAAAATCGGAGTTATATTGTTTTCCCGGCACTTTTCTTCTATTTGCGTTAAGTTATCAATTACTGCAAATGCGGAGGCTCCGGCCCGAATATCATTAATCCCCCCCATGATTAAAAGTACCTTAGGCTGAAATGGCAATACATCATGATCAAACCGCGCTACCAAGGCATCGGTTGTGTCACCGCTACGTCCCAAATTTTTTACCGGTAACCCAACATAACTTGTCCAGTCATAAGCAGGATCACTGGGAGGATTAGAAATAGCGCCGCCGCCATGCGTTACACTGTCACCCAACGCTGCGACAAGGTTATCAGTGTGAAGCACGTCAAAACTTTGTGCTTCTGACCATTCTCCCATGGGGCGCCCTTTGTCGTCCAGGGCGATAACCCGCCAGGAATAGCTTCCCTCCTCGGTAAAGTCATCTACATCGTAGCAGTCGAAAGAAGCGGCGCCCTTTATAATATAGCTTTTTTTAAAATCTCCAAGTTCCCGGTTATCATTGGCAAGCGCCGGAGTATAAAATGTCTGCACCTCGTACCCGGCAGCACCTAAAACCGGAATCCACGAGTAGGATGGATAGAGTGGAGTTCTAGCCAATCTGCTCAATTCAGTAGTTATAAAAGGTGACAACGGATCAACTTCACCTTCGGTCAGCTTCTTAGGCTCGCTAAAACGGGATATCGGCTTTCGCTCCGAATTCAGCGCCCGAACCTGCCACCAAGCGGACTCAGGCTCGTTCAACAGGCTTACATCCAGCTCCACGCCCGGATTAAATATTTCTCCATAGACTAAAGTATTTTCAAAATCCGTCCTGCCGTCCACACTTTCTACCGTATTCGTAATAATAAGTTGGTATCCTACTGCATCAGGAATAGCTTTCCATACTAACCGGACTTTCCTGGCATAAAACTCGCCGGAGTTGGCTTGAGAAACCTGGGGTAAAGAAAAAGCCGGCGTAAAAAAATCAAACAAGATAAACAAGCCAATTACAATACCTGTTGCCCTCAATAAATTTATATATCTGTTATCCCTGCTTAAATTGCTCTCGGCTGACATGCGCCGCCTGGTTAACTGCTCCATTGTGAATCCTCACCTCATTATGAAAACGATAATCGTTTTCATGGTCAGGCTAATTTTACCAGGATTAGTATGGCTTGTCAAAAAGAGCTTTATTCCATAATCTTAGGGCTGTACGCTCAAAAATATCTATTCCAAAATCGCTACATATCCAGCTGAGCCGTTGACATTATCATCCGCTGGCAATATTATCCCCACCCCTGGGCCAGGTATCCCCGCACTGGCGACAAGGGGGCTAGGTGCTGCGGGCAAGACTTTGGGCACTGGTATTCATCTGATACTCAATCAGTTCTTTATATTTTCGCCCAATTTCTGATGCTGGCTGGACAAATACCTCGGAAGGTTTTCCTTCTTCCACAATACGGCCTTTATCCATTAACACAATTCTGTCAGCAACCCGCAGCGCAAAAGGCAGTTCGTGGGTGACCACAATCATAGTGCTGGCGCGATAACGCGCCAGTTCTTCCATAACCACAAGTACTTCGCGCACCAGAATTGGATCTAACGAAGCGGTAGGCTCATCCCAAAGCATTAATTCCGGCTCATAGGCTAATGCGCGTGCAATTCCCACACGTTGTTGCTGGCCGCCCGACAATTGAGCCGGAGTTTGTGTCAGATACTGCTCCATACCGACCTTAGTTAAAGCTTCAAGTGCTCTTTCCCTGGCAATATCACGACTCACTCCGCCCATCACCAGACCAAGCATAACATTTTCCAGTGTGTTTAAACGACCAATCAGATTAAAATGCTGAAAAACAAACCCGATGCGCTTTCGTACTTTACTCAGTTCGTCAGGTCCCATAGTAAGCACATTGGCGGTATCGAGCAGAATAGTGCCCCGGTCTGGCTCAATGAGACGGTTAATAGTGCGAATGGTTGTTGATTTACCACAGCCGGAAGGTCCCATAAGGACAACGATTTCACCGACCCGGATGGAAAGGTTCAGGTCATTGACAGCGATTATACTGCCAAACTGCTTATATAGATTTTGAATCTCCAGCATCTAAAACACCTGACTTATTTAAATTTCATTTTACGCCGGTTAAGCTTTTGTAACAGTCCGGGACGGCCATTGGGGATAACAATCTCCCGCATAATTTCATCGAACGACAGCCCCAACGCTTCACCGGCACTAACTTCATCTGTGGCAACCGGATTTATCTTTTCGGCGTTGTTTGCAATTAACAGCCCTAGCATAGCTCCTACGAAAGGTACCCCGATCCACGGCAAGTAGGGAATGCCGCCGCCTGATAAAACAAACATGACGGTTAACAATAATGCGCCAATCCCCATACCATACACGTATTCAGGAACAGTAAAGGCTTTTACAACACCGAATATCACTCTTTTCCACCCCTTGTTCGGCGGTTTGCGGGTAGTTGTGCGCTGGCGGCGGATAACCGCCATAATAGCGGTGTGGTCCAGTGTCAGGAAGGTAATCGTGGCAACCAGTGATATCAGCCCGGCTAAAACCGATTTTACCTGCGTTAAAATTGTCATGACTTCAGCCCGGGGATCTGGTTCAATAACCCCTAATGTCGATGTATACAAAGATATATTGCTGTGACCAACAACTCGCTGGATAATCGGCGAAGCCAGCTCCACAGTAGTGGTGCGTTGCGTCAGAATTTGCAGACGCTGCGTCGTTATGGCCTGTCCGGCAATAAACTGATCCATGAGCTTGACCGAGCGGCTTATTTCTTCGTCGCTCAGGCTGGGAACGGCTGCACTCAGGTACTGTAATTGCGCGGCCACTAACGGGGTATTAAACTGCTGCAGCTGCCCCAGATGACCACCGACGCTGGTTAGTGTCCGCCGGGCGCCCTCCGTATCAAAATTACGCAGGCTTACAACCGTACTGTTGCCATTGGTTACGAGATTGTCAATGGCGGTTCGGGCCCGCCGGGCATCGGCCGCAATATTTCCTAACGTATTTAGCCTGCTCTGCAGTGCAGTAAGATTTTGCTGCATGGCAGTAATTTCATTGATCGAAGTGACTGCCTCCGGACTCACCAGGCGAATCACTTGCAACGTATTGGCCAGGCTGCCCAATGCCTGGGCTGAACTGCCCAATTGTGTCTGTATGGCGGTAGTATCCAGGCTGGCTAGCCCGCTTGTAGCTGCCTCCAGTGTAGAGCCTGCATTATTTAAACCGGCCAAAGTTTGTTCTATAGCGCGCAGGCTGGCGGCATAGTTATCCAGCGATGAATTGGCAATACCAACCATGCTTTGGGCATCCTGGGCAAATCCCGGTATTTGTTCAACCAGTTTGGCGGTTTCCCCCAGGGCATTACCAAGCTCATTGCGAGGATTGCGAAACGTTGCTTTGCCGACCGGATTGCCAATAACTGAATTATTAACCATATATCCCTGGCTTTCCGGCAACTGTTTCGCGTCGCCCTGAATGACCGTGCCTTCAGCCGTTGTATTATCCTGCGCCGATGTAATTTGTACCATAACATTGGCGGGATCAACGGCAGCTCCCGGCACGGGCGCACTGGCAGCCGCTCCCTGAAAGACAACCGTATCGCCGGATCGCAATGTTACTCCCGCTGCCGGATGAATGGTCGCTTTTGTTATATATGCGGTCAAAAAACGTTTCAGCTCGATGATTGTGCTGACAAACGACGCCGTATCATTGCGTTTGGTGTCAGTGGACACGCTTTCCGCATAACCCACTGCTTTGTCAGAGCGCAGGGCCTCGGCAATCTGTTCACCCAGGCGAATGGGATTATCCGGCTCACTGCCGACCGGAAAGGCTATATCAATTAATTGATAATTTGCCAAAACACGCTCTACCTGCGTATTTACACTCGTGGATTGATCGAGAGACTGGATAAGAACCGTGATCGACCCGCCATCCCGGAAAGCAAAGAGTACTCCGCCAATCTGCATGATCTGATTGATAACATTTTCTTTGGCGCCTTCAGGGACCGCCTTCACCGTTAAACGAGGCTCCGTCATGATGCTGATACCGGCCTTACCAGGAACACTGCCATAAATGCTGTTAAGCGACTCATAATTTTGTTTGGTTCTGTATTCCTTAGGTACCCCGACCAGAAAGCTTGTCAGGCCATTCAAGGTTACACTTTCCTTCATTTTCGCCCCTGGGAATACCTGACCGTTAATCTGCTCAATCTGCGCCCGGCCCTCTTCCTTCATAGCTTCGCGTACATTAATCAGAAAATCAAACTCGCCGTATTCGCCAACAAGCGAAGATATCGTTTCGGAAAAATATGTATTCGCCGCCATGGCCAGCACACCGGCCAGCGCAGTTCCTATAGCAATGCTGACAAAAAGAAGTATTACCACATCCCGGTTAAAAGAATTGCGGAAAAAAGTGCGGAATATCTGGTTGCGCAGGCTAGTTAATGTTTTCGCCACAATACACTCTCCTCAGAAGTGAAAACAGTCTTACAGTTACTGTTAAGTATCTGCAAGACTGTTTTCTTTTAATCATCTGCCATTAAGTTTCCATAACGTATTTTTCCGGAACTGTATCGGGATCACAGGCCCGCTTGGTTCTCTTACCGATTTTTAAAAGTTTGAATTTACCGTTTTGCAAATCATCGAAAATGGTATAGACCACCGGAACAACCACTAGCGTCAGAATGGTCGAAGTAACCAGGCCGCCGATAATGGCATGCGCCATCGGCGCCCGGGCTTCAGCCCCCGGTCCAATGCCCAACGCCAAAGGAATCATGCCTGCGATCATGGCTGTTGTCGTCATAATAATTGGTCGCATCCGCTGAACAGCCGCCTGGACTAACGCTTCACTGCGCTCCATTCCCTCTGCGCGGCGCTGTTTGGCGAAATCGATGAGCAGAATGGCATTTTTGGTAACAAGTCCCATAAGCATAATGATCCCGATGAGCGATATGATGCTCAAATCACTGCCCATTATAAGCAGTCCGCCAAGGGCGCCAATAACGGCCAATGGCAAAGCAATCATTATGGCAAAGGGTTCAAGATAACTTTCAAACTGGGCTGCCAAAACAAAGAATACAAACAGTACCGCCATACCCAAAGCCAGTATCATGCTGCTAAAAGCATCGGACATGGATTTGGCCTGACCGGTGGCTACAAATTTATATCCATCCGGCATTTTAATATCTGCAGCTTTTTTATTAAACGCCTTGTTGAATTCTCCCAGTGTAATACCATTTAGGTTGGCGGAGATAGTAATCTGCTGCTGGTTATCATAGCGTTTAATCTGGGCCGGACTGGTAGCATACACGGTATCTGTCACCTGCGACAGAGGAACCATAACAGCCTGTCCGGTCGCGCTGCGGGCCGAGCCTGCCAGATAAACACTGTTTAGATCGCTTAGATCACGCCGCTTCTCCGGATCCTGAATAACCCGGACATCATAAGAATCTTCACCCTCTTTATATTGGGTGACAATCTTACCGTTAAACATCGTCTGCAGTGTATCGGCAATGCTGGCAGACGAAATGCCAAGATCGACCGCTCTGTCACGGTTTACAATAACCTGAGCGTCAGGATTCCCTGCTTCATAACTTGAGGAAACTTCTACTGCCCCGGGAACACTGGCTACTGCAAGCTGAACCTGCTCAGCAATCTCACTCAGCGTATCCAGCGATGCCCCCTGAATAACCAGTGATACCGGCTTGCCGCTCGAAACACCGGATTGTTTCGAGACACTGATCTCAGCCCCCGGCAAATCGCTCAATTTCCGGCGTACATCTTCAATTATCGCCGTATCACTGACATTACGCTGATTTTTAGGTGTGAGTTTAGTCAGGATGGTAATATCTTTGGCGTTGGCCACACTGTAAGTCATAGTAACTTCCGGAATGCCGCGAATAGTCTGATCCATTTCATCGGCCATCCTGCCCACAGCCTCTACGGTCATCCCAGGGTCAACAACAGCCTTAACTGTAAATTCCGCATTATCGGCATCAGGTACAAAAGTGGATCCCAGGAAGGGAATAAGCCCCAGACTGCCGATAAATAACCCAACGGCTACCAAAATTACGGTACGTCTTTTGGTAAGGGCCAGTCGTAAGAACTCGCCATAACGCGAAGTCAACTTATCAAATTTGCTATTGAAAGCTTCCCATGCCCTGCCTATTCTGCTGTCACCTTTTACTTCCACGTGGCTTAAATACTTGGCCGACAGCATGGGAGTCAAGGTTATGGCAACAAACAGGGAAACAAGTACACTGGCCGCCACCGTTATGCCAAATTCCTTAAAGAATTGGCCGACAATACCGCTCATCATACCTACAGGCAGGAATACCGCCACCAGAGTAAATGTTGTGGCCATAACGGCTAGGCCAATTTCAGCCGTTCCCTCCATAGCGGCTGTAAATTTATCTTTTCCCATCTCCAGATGACGCACAATATTCTCAATAACCACAATCGCATCGTCAATCAGAAGACCGACGGCAAGGGACAGAGCCAAGAGCGACATGGTATTGAGACTGAAATTCAGAAGTTTCATAGCGGCAAAGGAGGTAATAACCGAAACAGGGATGGCGATACCGGCAATGATGGTACTGCGCCAGTTGCCAAGAAACAAGAAGACAATAGCTACAGCCAATACACCGCCGACAAGTAAGTTGAACTCAACATCCTCAACAGACTCCTTGATGGTTTTAGAGTTGTCACGGACAACTACCAGATCTACGCCCGGCGGCAAATCCCTTTTAATAGATTCCAGCTGTCCTTTAATATTATCAACAACTTTAACCGTGTTGCCGCCTGATTGTTTCATGATATCGACACCGAGAGCCGCTTGGCCGTTTACTTTGGTAAACGTGCTGATTTCCTGGGTTGTATCTTTGACATCAGCTATATTTTTCACGTATAGAGTTACACCGTCACGCTGACCAACAGGAAGACTGAGAAACTGGTCTACAGCCGTAATACTGCCCACAGCCCTCAGGTCAGTTTTCCGCTGGCCATCTGTCACTTTACCACCGGGAACATCTACGTTTTCATTGCGGAGACTGTTTAGAACTTCAGGAATAGTCAGGCCATACGCCGACATTTGCTGCCCGTCTAATTGAATTTGCAGTTCCCGGTCCAAGCCGCCCTTAATATCAGCGGCAGCCACTCCATTAATGGCTTTAAGGCGTTTCACAAGTACGTCTTCCGCCAGCACAGTCAGTTCCCGCTGACTGATATTTCCGGCCAGCGCCAGAGACATGATCGGTGTATCAGAAGGATCAAAGCGGGAAATAACGGGAGCTTTGGCATCATCCGGCAACGTAGCCTGGAGGCCGCCTAGTTTATCCCGTACCTCCTGGGCGGCCGCATCAGCATTGGTCTCCATGGTAAACTGAATTACAGTGGTGGACATTCCCTCACTGGCGGTGGAAGTAACATGGTCTACACCGGCAACAACACTTACGGCATCCTCCACTTTCTGCGTAACCTTAGACTCCACCTGCTCCGGTGCAGCACCCGGATACAATACGGTAACAGCTACTACAGGCATTTCCATACTAGGGTATTGATCCACATTCAGGCCGGTGTAACTCACTAAACCGAGAACTACCAGCGCCAATATGATTACGGTCGCAAAAACCGGTCGCTTAATACTTATTTCGGTAAGTTTCATAGCCTTTCCCCCCAACTATGGCAATGCCCGTACGGCATCGCCATCTTTCAACCGGTTTACACTTGTTGTAATAACCTGAGCACCCGGTTCCAAGCCTGATTTCACGAGAATGGTGCTGCCTGTAACTTGCCCTGTTTCAATTTGCTTACGAACTGCTTTGCCGTCCTCAACCTGGAAAACATAGTATAAGCCTTGTTTCTGAATAACCGCAGATTGCGGGACAGTCAGGACTTTTACACTATCCCCGGTAATCAAATTAACATTGGCAAACATGCCGGGCTTTAGCTCCCCGGAGGAATTGTCAAGTTTAATCTTGGTCCGGAACATGCGACTGCCTGAGCCGGCTTCCGGATTCATTACTTCCACAACTCCTTCAAATGTTTTGCCCGGATACGCATCGAGCGTAACACTGGCTGTTTGTCCTTCTTTCACCATGCCTAAATTTTTCTGCTCCACATTAATAACCGCATAAACCTGACTGATATCCTGCACGGTTAATAGCGCCGCTCCCGGCGATACAACCTGACCGATGGTTGCCGTTTTATTGGCAACCACCCCGTCTACCGGGGCAGTGATGGTACTGTTGGCCAGTTGCTGTTCTGCGCTGTTTTGGCTGGCAACAGCACTGGATAAATCAGCCTCGGCAATTTTTAGTTTTGCACTCGTATTTTCTAATTGCTGTGCTGATATAGCCCCTTTTTCATACAGCCTCAAATAACGATCATAATCATTTTTTGCCAGATCATAGTTAATCTGAGCTTTTCTAACGGCCTCGCCGGCCTGGCGCGCCGAGTTGGACAATTCTACATCTTCCAGGCGAATCAACGGGTCACCTGCTTTGACCTGCTGTCCATCCTGCACCATAACTTCAGCAATACGACCGGAAAATTTGGCGCTGATAGTAGCTGAGGTCTGACCTTCTAATGAACCGTTAAATGACAAACTGGGAATTGAATCACTATAGTCGGCTTGCACAACCTTAACACTGACTGATGTTTGGGTGTTGGCCGCCTGCGTTTTATCGCCGGCGTACACGCCGGAACGCAAAAAGATTGCGAGGCCAACTATGAGTAAGGCAGGAACCGCCCAGTATTTTAATTTTTGCTTCTTCATCATTCGACCTCCATTTAATTATCTGACGCCTCAACATACCAGACAGTCGGTATGTGTCGGATCAATACAACGGCGGCTGGCGCCTAACTTTGCAATCATATTCCAGACTATGTTCAGCATCCGTTGTCGCATTTGACTGGTCTGAAACTCAAAACCTAACGATTTCTGACCATTGAGCAAGGCGACAATACTGGCTGACAGAGCCTCACTATCCACGTCTTCCCTAATTTCTCCTGTTTTAACGGCCTGCTGTATCTTCAAAGTGAGTGCCGCACAAAATGCCGCATGATTCTTCTGCGCTTTATTTTGTACATCAGGGAAGAGCCGCACAATCTCAATAGCAAAATGTATGTGATCGATGCCACAGGTATTGTCAACTCCCAGTAACTCTTTCGCATGAATTTCCAGGACATCCTCGACCAAGAGCGCCTGCAGAACAGTTCTCAGGCTGCCGGCGCCGGCCAGCAATTCTTTATAATTGGCCTCAAGCCGGTCAAAAAAGAAATGCATGGAGACACGCAAAAGTTCCTCCTTACTGGTGAAATAGTGATAAATCGCTCCTTTGGAGATACTCAGCTCGTTGGCCACATCCACAAGCGAGACGGATTTATACCCACGCATGAGAAATAGGCGCAAAGCTGCAACAATTATGTTTTCTCTAGTCAAGGCTATCATCTGCTTTCTATAAAGTAGACTTAGCTTCAGGTGAGTTTTTAAGCCCAGCTGAAGATTATTCGCCCTTATCCAGGGACTTAGCCGCTCGCCTGCGCCCGTAGGGGGTATAACTCCCACTTGTAGACGCGGGATTTTAGAGCATCGAATAAGACTCATTGCCGACCTACCGGTCGGTATGTTTATAATAATATTTTTATGTTAACTTGTCAATGATTAACCCTTTTGCAACAGGTTTTAATTTATGGCAATACTAATAAATTAGTATCTGTGAGGAGGTAATTAGGTGTAAATGTCTAATAAATAAAGACAGTCTTTTTAATTCTGTTGTTTCATAAAAAGGTTAAGGAGGATAACGAAGGTGAAAAGATCTCGCTACATAGGTTGCCTGCTACTTACGCTAATCTTAACTGCCACTCTAATCGCCGGCTGCGGGGATAGTGGCAGCAAAGATATTAAAATCGGCATGGTCTATGAACTCACTGGCAACACCGCATCATATGGCACTTCCGCCGCCAATGGCGCAAAACTGGCTTTTAAGGAAATTAACGCCAAGGGAGGCATGTTGGGCAAGCAAATTCAATTAGTCATTGCCGATAATAAAGGTGAACCTTCCGAATCGACGAACGCTATGTCCAAAGTAATAACGCAGGACAGAGTTGTCGCCGTTACTGGTTTTACAGTCAGCTCCTGTGGCATTGCCGGCTCTGCTGTCGCCGAGGCCAACAGGATTCCCTTTGTAGCCGCAGCTACTGTTAACCCGCGGGTAACCATTAACGATCAAACAGGAAAAGTAAAGGATTTTACATTCCGGGCTTGTTTTATTGACTCGTTTCAGGGCACTGTAGGTGCTAATTTTGCCCTTAACACTCTTAAAGTCAAAAAAGCCGCTGTCATGACTGATAATTCCAGTGATTACAGTAAAGGTTTATCACAAATATTTAAGAGTACGCTCACTGCCGGCGGCGGTCAAATCTTATCTGAAGAAGCATATCTTCAAAAAGATCAGGATTTTAAACCCATACTCACCAAAATTAAGGCGCAAAATCCGGATCTCATCTATATTCCCGGCTATTACGAAGACGTCGGCAAAATTGTCAAGCAGGCCCGTGAATTAGGCATCACTGTCCCTGTCCTGGGAGCGGACGCCTGGGACTCGCCCAAATTGGTGGAGATTGGCGGCCCGCAGGCATTAAATAACACTTATTTTACCAACTTTTACTCAGTAGAAGATAAAAACCCCACATCCAATGCGTTTGTGGAAGCCTATAAGAAAGAATATGGCCAAATTCCTGATTCAATGGCGGCAATGGGCTATGACGCTGCCAATTTATTAGCCGACGGAATTATGCGCGCTAACAGCACTGACCCTAATAAAATCCGCGAGGCATTAGCGGCAACTCAGAACTTTAAAAGTGTCAGCGGTGATATGAAATTAAACGCTACGCATGACGCTGTCAGAGGCGTAGTTATCATCGAAATGAAAGACGGCAAGCAAGTTTACAAGGAAACTGTGCGTCAATAAGTAAATGCTTTTTTAATCAATCAAACACACGAATGCCCTGCTCAGATAAATGTGCAGGGCATTCGTTATTTAATGTGACATTTTCTAAATAGAATTAATGAATTGGTTCCGGAACAGGCCCTTTATCCTCCTTTGGTAGAGTCCCGGGATCTTTTTTCGCTGTATTCCTAATCAACATGGCGGCAATAACGCCGCAGCTGGCAAGCAGGGCGGCAATTTGAAATACGTCGCTATAAGCCATCACAGCCGCCTGTTTTGCCACTATACCTTTTAAAACTGCAAGAGCCGCCGCATAGGCATGATCAGACTGCATCCCGTTTTGAACATAGCCGGACTGGATGCCGGCAATGGCTTGTAAAGCCGTAGTCGATGAGTTTTCTATATAACTTGATAATATTTGATTGTGGAAGATCTGCCGCTCGTCCAGCAATGTTCCCAGAATAGCTATCCCAACACTACCGCCTACATTTTTAAACAAATTAAATACCCCGGACCCTACGCCGGATTTTTCTTTTGGCAAAGTGGACATAGCTGCGTTAGATAAAGGCGACATGGTGAGCGCTAAGCCAATCCCCATCAGAACTAAACGGATAGCAATGAAGGGATAAGCGGTGTCCGCTGTCATCGTGTGAAAAGAATACAGCGCTAGGGAAAGAATCGACATTCCCAGCACCGTCGGCGTCCTCCCGCCGGCTTTATCGGCTAGTTTACCGCCTATAGGCGCCAGCAAAATCATGGCACCTACTAAAGGAAATAGCGACAAACCGGCATGAATGGGAGTATAAGCCAAAATATTCCGAAGAAAAAAAGGTATTAGAAACAGCCCGCCGTTTAGCGCCATAAAAGTTAAAAAGCCGACTATATTGGCCGCCGTAAAGGTGGCATTTTTAAATAAGCCCAAATCTACCAACGGGTCATCGATGCGGCTTTCAATGTAAATAAAGGCCAGCATACTTAAAACCATAACTGTGAACAGGCTAACTATATAAAATGATGTCCAGCCTTCTTTTGCGCCGCGGTTAAGAGCAATAATCAAAGAACTTAGGGAAGACACCAGCATTAAGCCACCCCAGTAATCAATCTTGGCAGTTGTATTGCTAGTCTCTGATTCCCGCAAAACGGTTACTGCCAAAACAATTCCAATAGCTGAGATTGGTACAATACTGTTAAATAGCATGCGCCAATTTAAATACTCAACAATATATCCCCCAATAGTCGGACCAAGTACAGCGCCGGAAGCGGCCAGGGCAGCCCACATCCCCATAGCCTGCCCCCGTTCGTTGGCCGGAAAAGCATCGGCGACCAGTGTCATGGCATTAGGAAAAAACATAGCCGCTCCCAACCCTTGCACCACCCGGAAAATAATTACGCTTACACTGCTCCAGGATAGTCCGACCATCATAGTGGCAAAGGTAAAAACCACCAACCCGCTAACATACATTTTTTTTCTGCCGAACTGATCACCCAGCTTACCCATTATTGGTAAAGTGGCTCCATAAGGGATCAGATACGAAAGCAGCACCCAGGTAACCGTATCCATAGTAAAGCCAAAGGTATTCATTATATTGGACAAGGCGATATCAAGTGAACTACTTACATAGCTGCTCAATACTGTACCTAATGCCACAATAAATAGCACAAAATATTTGTTTGGCCGTTCGCCTGCAGCTATCGTTGCCACAGCAATCACCTACCTTGTACGAATGTCGACAACTGCAGACATGCCCGGTTTCAACGCCATACTGCCGGCATCAACGACTTTAACTTTAACAGATATTCTCTGAGTGACTTTAGTAAAATTGCCTGATGCATTATCAGAAGGCAAGAGAGCAAATTGCGATCCGGTCGCGGCCCCAACCTCCACTACCTCACCCCTGAATTTTTTCCCTGGATAAGCGTCAATTTTAAATTCTACTTCCTGACCGATTTGAACTTTACCAATATCTGTCTCTTCAATATTGGCTTCCACCCAGGCATCAGCGAGATTGGTAATACTATAAATGGTCTGTCCTACAGATACCATTTCACCGGAATCAACAGGAGCTTTGGAAATTATCCCGGCTATAGGCGCTTTAATTACGGAGTTTTCCAATTGAAGCTGTACGTTTTTTAATGCGGCGGCAGCCTGAGCTACCTGAGCTTCAGCAAACTCTAGATCCTGTTCGGTTGCGCCTTCACTTACAAGACTCAAGGCCTGCGTCGCAGCCTCATACTGCGCCTGAGCAACCTTCAGCGAGGTTTGCGCTGTATCCCGCTGTTGCGCTGACATCGCTCCCTCTTCATATAGTCGCTCGATACGTTCGTAATTTTTACGGGCATTGTCTAGATTTGCAGATGCCTGTTCAACAGAAGACTGTGACTGAGCGACTTGCTGCGGACGATTGCCCGCCTGGAGCGAAGCCAGTTTCGCCTGGGCTGAAGCTAAATTGGCCTGGGCTTGCTCAACCTGAATTTGTAATGCCTTACTGTCAATCTTGGCCATAATCTGTCCGGCTTCAACATGATCTCCCTCGGATAACTGCAATTCTTCGATTTGCCCCGGCACCTTGGTACTAACATTCACTATATTACTTTTCACTCTGGCATCTTCAGTTGAGATTCTCCCAGCAGCAGTTACCCACCACCAGACACCGGCTATAATAAGCAAAATGACTACACTGCCGGCTATTATCATAATTCTCCTTTTATTGGTAGTTTTTACTGCGCTCATGTTTCCTCCTCCGCCCCGCTAAGGCCTCTCTACGAATAAAATATTCCGAATCACCTTGTGGCAACGCTCTATTTCGAGAAACTTTGCCCGCACCGTTTCTTTGAGCTGCTCAAAATAAGCAAGGCCGGTTGGTGTAATTGTATAAATACGTTTACTGTGGGTTATCGGATTCTCCCAACATCCCTCCACATAACCCTCTTCCTCCATTTTTCGCAACAACGGGTAAATAAAGTTGGGATTGGGTTTAATTGTATCTTGCGTATCCCGTTTAATCTCATCAGCAATTTGATTTCCATAAGCAGGCCTGTCTTTTAACATTCTTAAAATCAGCAGCCCGGTAATGAGCTTTATCCATACTTTTTTCTCTTTTTTGGTTAATGACATCAAGGCTCCTCTCAAAGTATACATAATTAATTAACATTAACATTATTAATATTAATAACTTTTTACGCGTACGTCAATTTAAGTTTCATGCTAAATCTGGAACAACTTCCCTGAAAAATAGCAAAAGAATACGGTACTGACTATCAATGCCAGTACCGTTACTGTTCTAATCGTTAAATTAATCCTGTGACTAACCCGCTTTAAGACTCCCCCTTCTGTAAGTGAGAGTAAGCGCGGATAAGTCCCGGGAGTAGTATAATCTTTCCTTATCTCTGGAGCCTGTCAGGTTAAAAGACTAGGTTGACTCGTTTTCCGCCATCTGGGCCTCCGCCATCTCAATCAACTTTTTCACCTTGGCGCCGCCAATTTTACCACCTATTCTGCCTGCCTCGGCGGTTGTTAAAGCCTCATTATGCCCTTGATCCAACGGTATCCCAAGCTCTGCAGCAACCTCATGCTTATCTGGCAATGACGCATCTAACTCTTTCATGGATTTATACTTTGGTGACATAGTCATCCCTCCCAACTTTAGGATTACCCTTAATAGACAGTTCCATTCCCAATGCTGCGACTGGCCATCGGTTAACCAGGCCGATGCGCCCTATTTCTGTTTCGCCTGGCTGTAATATTTACATTTTTATTTGGAACCCTATATACAGCTTGTCCTTTATCGTCCTTAACTATTAATTTCCTTAAATAACAGCCTATAGGAGCCAGAGGTACTTGGGAATGGATACTCAATTACAGATACATAAACGAAAGATTTACCTTTTTACTGGTTTAAGTCTTGTCTTAAGCCTGCTTATTGCCGGAAATATGCTATTACTTCTCGGCGGTATAATTTTTCATAATGAATTATGTTTATTTAACACAAGAACTGAGTTTATATATTATAAGAATCTGCAAGCCCGCCTTAAATATGGTTTAGAGATGAAAAACTGGCAATCTGTTCAACTACAGTCCCGGTATGGCTATGCCCTGACAGGAACATTCATCCCCAGCTCAATACCGTCGAACAAAACAGTCATATTTCTTCACGGTATATCGGCTACACAAAATATGGGCCTTCATTATGAAGATATGTATTTAAGCAACGGGTACAATCTTTTAATTTATGATGCTCGCGGCCATGGCGAGAGCGGCGGCCCCTGCACCTCCTGGGGCTACTATGAAAAATATGATCTGGATCAATGGGTAGACTGGCTGCTGACAAAGAATCCGCAAAGCGTTATAGGTGTACACGGCGTATCCATGGGCGCCGCGACAGCGCTTATGCATGCCGCGTTAAACGAACCGGCAAAACGGGTGAAGTTTTACATTGCCGACAGCGCCTACAGCGATTTTACAACGCTAATCTCAGAAAAGATCATAAACCTTACCCACTCGGAATATCCTCTCTGGGTATATATCCTCATAAGATACGCCAGTTTTATCGCCTATTGGCAATCTGGTTTTTTGTACGAAGAAATTTCCCCGGTTAGAGAATTAGCGCATGTAACTACTCCTATTCTCTATCTGCATGGTGCGGCAGACCCTGTAGTTCCCGTAGAAATGAGCCGTACCCTCTATGAAGCAACAAAGGGGTACCGTGAACTCTACATCTTCCCCAATACAAGGCATGGCCGGGCTATTATCGAGCGGAAAAA
This sequence comes from Sporomusa aerivorans, assembly GCF_041428895.1. Classification (NCBI taxonomy): domain Bacteria; kingdom Bacillati; phylum Bacillota; class Negativicutes; order Selenomonadales; family Sporomusaceae; genus Sporomusa; species Sporomusa aerivorans. Next base: position 2,915,521 of record NZ_CP156926.1, on the reverse strand, counting down.
TGAGTATCAAAATACAATCGTCCGCTTCCTGAACTTAATCAACAGTAAGTAACCTCTCAAAAGTTGAAAGCACTAACAAAATAAATCCCTTATGCATATCATATTAAGGCATTTGGTAGTGCGTATGGATTGTCCTTCATATAATGTTACAGGAATGAATCTCTGCCGGAGGGTAGATGATGAGTAAAATAGATCCCAATCGCTTAGCATTTGTTGGCACCGTAATTAGCGCAATCGGCGATGTTTTGCAAGCCTGGTCGGCCGATCTACAGATTGAGCAGCAGAATCAACAGGAAGCTAAAGAGCAAAAAGAGCAACAAAATTACGACAACAGAATGAAAGAGCTTGAGCAAAAGATTGCAGAGCTTCAAAAAAAATTAGAAAGTCTCCCGTAAAGCCATAAAACCGAAGCCGCCGTTCAACCCAACGGCCGGCTTCGGTTTAACTATTATGGCATAATAAGCCGGTACACCGTTACGCCTGCGCCTGCGAGGACAAACATAATAACCCCGCAGAACGCCTTTTTATTATCATTTTCTTTTAGCCACATGGCGTAGGAATAGGCGTGAATAACAGCTACAACAGTGCCTGCTACCAAAAAGTAATCTATCATTCGTCGCTATTCTCCCTAGCTATCGGCGATGTCCTGAATAACAGACCATGCCTTCTGAGTTTAGTTTCCACATCAATCGCTATTTCCGCATGCTGATAGGTACTCATCCATCTTGGCTCAAACTGCTCCCATTCCTGGAATGTACTAAAATTTCGTTTTGCATAGTAACCGAAGCCCGCCACGTCACTTCCTAATTCCTGAGTAATCGTAAGCATCCTTTCCATCTGCAGCTTCACCAGGTTGGATACCGCATGTTCCAGCAGCGGGCGGTATTCCTTGCTCTCATAATTTATTCCACTGGACACAGAAGTCACCTCGCCTTCAAGCAAAATCTTAATATCAATATAGGTTCTGCCGTCCGCCAGCCGGACTTTGATTTTTGGCGACTCACCCAGCCGTGCCGCCACGTTAACTTGTTTATTCTGCACCAAAGGATCGGCTACAATTATAAATCCCTTGGAATATTCATTACGAAGGATGGCCAGCATTCGTGTTTCCTGCCCGGTTAGCTTGCCTACCATCTTATCCTCCCGGAAAAGTGCCGTTCCCATAATTTCTACCGGGTTTTGCGCCCCAGGAGATTTCGGAAGATGACCGGCATAGAAATCATTCACTTTTTGTCCCGGCAGCAGCCGGCGATCTGGCTTGACCGTTTCCTGACCCTGATTTATTCCGCCCAGCACCGTAAAAGGAGAAGCACTGCCGCCTTTAAGCCTGGTATAAAATTCATGGATTGTACTCCGAAGATAATACGAAGTCTCATCATTTGTAAGCAGCATGCTTTCGTAATAACGCGAAGGCAGGGCCTCCAGCCTGGGTTTATTTGCTTCGATATAACTTTTTGCAGTGCCCCCATTTACCACCATCACGAATATGGAACCGCGAAACTCCCGGTAACGCAGAAAGGGAGCGATTATGTCACCAAGCCCTTCGCGAGCCAACTCCTCACCGAAAATGAACATTTTGTTATGAGATAAGTTTGGTATGCGGGATATTGCTGACTTAAGCAGATTCCGGGCCTCGGCAAGGTTGGCGGCGGTAATTGTTATATTAACGACGGCTTGTTTTTCTCCGCCGCCTCCGCCCTCACCACCGCCGAGAGCTCTGGCAACAGCGACCTGATAGGTAACATCAAGCTGACCCGGAGTCGCCGATTTATCAATTCCCGTTGCCAGCACATACGCTATGTCATCGCTTTCCCTCGCCCCCGCACAGCCGGAAACAAGAAGAAAAACTATAATCAAAAGAAAGGAGGCGATTAACCGGCAGACCATAGCTTTTTCTTTCCCTTCTTCTGTTTAAATATAAATGCTATAAATAATACAAGGGGAATTCCCAAAATAACTATTGTCTTAAAGTACTTAATCAGAAAAATATTCAACGCAATAATGTCGCCGACATCGGACGGTATCATGGCAGTCTGGGCCAGCGTAAATACCGCCAGCGGAATTATAGGCCGGGGGCTTGGCATATTAAATATTCTTGTAATAATATACAGAGCCATATATAGATTTAAGGCAATCGCCAAAATCCCCAAAATGACCCAAAGCAAAATAAAAACAGCTTCCACCCGTTGAATATACCGGCTCAGATAAATTAACCGGGCCATCTCAAAAAACGGCAGTAATTTTTCCCGGCCGGCAGAATAGCTAAAGACTAAAGTAAAACTCAACACAGATACTGCCTTAATAAATGTGCTGCCTGCCAGGCCATACAAAGTTGACAGCCAGACTGTGCTTGGCCGATGCAAAGCAGGCGCTAAAACGGCAACACCTAAAACACCGGCGTTGGCCCCTGACAGCATTAAACCAGCAGGTATAATTGCGTCCAAGCCCTTACCAAACAGCGGAAATAAATTATTATAGTTAAATGTAGGTGAAACTAACAGCCACACCAAAATTAACGCTATTATTGCAAACGGCGCCAAAATATACCCTGATCTGGCCAAACCCTCGACGCCGATATAAGCCAGAACACCGGCTACCGCGGCATACAAAAAAATTGCAATGCCGAACTCAATTTGCGGCAATGCGGTAAGCAAGGTATTCTCGGCATACTGGCGCAATAAAACAAAAGCGTCCAGCGAAAACGCGGCCAAACATACCAACGCCACCATATAGGCTCCTATGGAGCCTAACAAACTGCGGCTAACCTCAAATAAATCTCCCGGTACATAATTCATAACGCGAATTAGGATATACATGGAGCCCAGCACGCCGGTCCCGCTTAATACAGGCATAAGCCAGGCCAGGCTGGCCGCTATGTCAATATCGGTTGCCGGTAAAGATAAAAAGACCCAGGGAATAGAAATAATGAAAACCAGGGCGGCACCTTCAGATAATCCCATCCGGCCAGGCTTATAGGTCATCCTGATCGCCTCCTGCAAAATTTTCCTTGATCCACTTCCGGCTAAGGTGCGGCTGCCGCCTTGGATCTTGGGTCTGCAGTTCATCCGGCCTGGCTTCCTGGCGATACGCGGGTCCCCGGATTACCACATCCAAACCGGCTACTGTTTTCGGCGCAACAGGCGCTAAATAGGGAACGCCAAAGGACTTCATTGTAGCAAGCAATGATGTGGCTATCACAAATGCAAAAGCTACTCCTACTAAACCTAAAACAGCGGCCATCACCAAAAATGCGAAACGGGTGATTCGCAGTGCAAAGGCCAGTCGAAAATCAGGTATTGCAAAAGAGGCCAGCCCGGTAATAGCGATAATAATGACCATAATCGGGCTGACAATATGGGCAGCTACCGCCGCCTGCCCTATTATGATGGCACCGACGATGCCGATCGTGGAACCCAGTAAACCTGGAATCCGGGTTCCCGCTTCCCGGATTAGTTCAAATGAAATTTCCATTAGAACAATTTCAAACATAGCCGGAAAGGGCACTGATTCCCTTGCCCCGGCGATAGCCAGCGCTAACTCGGTTGGCAGAGCCTCCTGGTGAAAATAATTGATGGCAAGGTAAAAAGCGGGCAAGGTAATGGCAATTAAGGCCGAGAATAGCCTGAGAATGCGCATGAAATTTCCCGCCGGTACTTTGAGGCTAAAATCCTCGGAGGAATGAAAGAATGTAAACAAATTGATTGGCAGGATATGCGCAAACGGTGAACCTTGCAGCAGCAGTACAATTCTTCCTTCCGATAGATGGGGGGTCACTCTATCCGGCCGTTCAGTTGAAAGCATTTGGGGAAACGGCATACTGGGGTGATCTTCAATAAGTTGTTCCAGCATACCAATGTCCGTAATATAGTCTGTCGATATCCCCTTAATGCGGCGTTTTATTTCCGCCACAAGCTGAGCATTGGCCACTGGCTTAAGATACATGACGGCGCATTGCAGCGGCGCCCTCTTGCCTACCGGAATAATTTCCGTGATCAAATCGCTGGTTGGCATAAAAGAGCGTATAAGCCCCGTATTAATACGCAAACCTTCACTGAAAGCCACCTGTGCTCCCCGCACAGACTGTTCTATTGTCGGTTTCCCCACACTGCGGCTGGGATATCCCTTAGTCGACAAAACAATTGCGATTTGAGCCCCGTTCACAAACAAAACGGTATCGCCGCTGTTAATCGCTTCCCGGACAGCCTGGTACTCGTTAATCTGTTTTACCTCATTGTTAGGCAAATATTCGTCAATTAAGGATTGAACTATATCTTTGCCATCCCGTATTTTTTCAGTATTGCCCCAGACCATCAACGGCTCTAGAATAGAAATATTCATGATTTCTTTGTCCACCATTCCGTCAAGAAAAACGAGCATACATTTAAGCGGTGGATCAGTCCGGACATAAAACTTGCGTAAAACAAGGTCTTTATTTGCATGAGTCGCATAGAGTTCTTCAATGATTTTCTCATTTTCTTCAAGACTGGCACTAAGCGGCGACGTCTCAGCGCCTATTGCCATGCGATAGCTTAAATAGATAGGACTAAGTTCCGCCTGACGTTTTTCTAATACCTTAAGCTGCTCTGCCAGCGCATAAATCTGCGCCGCGTCCGTTTCGCCTTTGTCTAAGGCTGCTTTAGCCTTTTCTGTCAAATCCCGCAGGTTATAAGCATGCTCCAAAAGTTGATTCAGTTCTAGTGCTTTTTCTTTGAGAAGCTGGCTTCTTCGGGCCGGCATACTTTCCCGATCATCCGCGCCTTCTTCAAGCACAAAGGGCTTGGCCGCTTGAGGCGGCCTGTATAATAAAATATCTTTTATATAGCGATACGCCTTCCGGATTGAGTTGTCCATTCGCATCTCCTACCATTCTAATAAAGGATATTATTTCCAAAAATAGAAAAATTATCGATAAAAATCCGGTCTGTATTTGCGCAGACTAAAAAGAGCTGCTCTCTAATCAACGAATAAGAGAGCAGCTCTTTTTTTCAAACTTCGGCTGTAAAAAATCTGTTAAACCTGTAACACTTCGTTACCTTCCCCATATCATATAGCAGAGGGTTGAAAATTAGGTGTTAGCTCACGCTAACCGTTTTTTTCGCACTATATGTTAGCTGCTGCTAACCTTTATTTTATTCGATCATGTTAGTCTGAACTAACCTTGTTTAAGACCAATTCTTTTAGCAAATAAAGGAGGTTTTTGTATGTATACCCCTGATAGATTGCTGTCTCTTGCTGACCTTAGGATAGGCACCGCCGGTAGAATATCATCGGTAGAACTTGCCGGCTTACTCAGAAGACGTATTCTGGATCTGGGCATGATACCAGGAACTGAGGTAGAGTGCATCCGCAAGAGTCCGGCTGGTGATCCTATTGCGTTCCGAGTGCGAAATACTACCATTGCATTGCGCAGTGACGACGCAAGCTTGATTAAAATAAATCCTATGTGAGAATATGGAGGCGAATACGTTGAGTATGCAAACGGAAAATCATCGCGGCCGGATACTGCGTGAACATTTTGGTATCGTCGCTGAACCAGGTCAATACATAATTGCGCTGGCCGGTAACCCCAATGTTGGCAAAAGCACTGTTTTCAATGCTTTAACAGGTCTGCGCCAGCACACCGGCAATTGGCCGGGCAAGACAGTGGATAACGCCCAAGGTTCATTCACCTATTCAAATAAACCGTTTCTTTTGGTTGACCTGCCAGGTACTTATTCAATTCTTGCACATTCTGTCGAAGAGCAGGTGGCGCGGGATTTTATCTGCTTCGGCCAGCCGGACGCTACCCTTATAGTATTGGATGCCACCTGCCTGGAACGCAACTTAAATCTTGCTTTGCAGGTGATGGAAATTACACCAAATGTGATTGTATGTGTTAATCTCATGGATGAAGCCAAAAAGAAACATATAATAATTGATATTCCAGCCCTGGAAAAAGAACTTGGTGTTCCGGTAGTAGCCACAGCCGCCCGTAAAAACGAAGGCTTGGGCACGCTGCGGGAAACGCTTTATCAGGTCAGTACCGGCGTACGGCAATGCAGTCCTCGTCAGCTCGTGTATTCACCTGCGGTAGAAATGGCGGTCGAACAGCTTGTCCCCACCATTCAGCGCCTGATCGACCACAAATTAAATCCCCGTTGGGTAGCTCTCCGGTTGCTGGATGGCGATACGGCTTTTATTGAAAGTATCAAAAGACACTTAGACCTTCAGTTCAAAAATGCACTGCAGGAGGTAGCAACCGTATGAGCGGTACAGTCAAACCTATGACTACTTTAGCCACCCTTTGTACTGAGGCGGATAAGATTCGCCTCAGCGCCGGCAACTCACTGGGAGATATTATTGTAACCGACATTTACACCAATGCTGAGCAAATTGCCCGTAAAGTGACGGCACATAACCAGTCAGCGCAGTCTACCTGGGATGCTCGCCTGGATGATATTCTTACCTCGCGGCTGTTTGGCTACCCGATTATGATCGCACTGTTAGGCGCCATATTTTGGCTGACCATTGAAGGGGCCAATGTGCCTTCCGGAATGATCGCCGATGCTTTGTTCGCTTTTCAGGATCAGCTTACCGAATGGTTTAGGCTGGCAGGAGCCCCAGTCTGGCTGCACGGAGTTCTTGTGCTAGGACTCTATCGGGGCCTGGCCTGGGTTGTGTCGGTTATGTTGCCGCCTATGGCCATTTTCTTTCCGTTGTTTACTCTGTTGGAAGACCTGGGCTATTTACCCCGAGTGGCATTTAACATGGACCGGTTCTTTCAGAAGTGTAAGGCCTGCGGCAAACAGGCGCTCACCATGTGCATGGGATTTGGCTGTAACGCCGCCGGTGTTGTGTCCTGCCGGATTATTGATTCACCGCGTGAACGGATTATCGCTATTTTAACCAACAACTTTGTCCCCTGCAATGGGCGTTTTCCCACGCTGATAGCCATTGCTACCATTTTTGTCGGCGGCTCATTTGCGAGTGAATATGAAACAATAGTTGCCGCGCTGGTAATCACACTTCTTGTTTTACTAGGAATTGCAACTACTTATGCAGTTTCCTGGCTGCTATCGCATACCATACTAAAGGGTGAACCCTCGTCTCTGGTGCTAGAGCTGCCGCCGTACCGGCCACCGCAGATTGGTGCCATTATCTATCGTTCCCTCATTGACCGAACTCTCTTCGTATTAAAACGGGCTGTTATTATGGCTGCTCCTGCTGGCGCCATCACCTGGATCCTGGGTAATGCCTACATAGGTGACACCAGCATACTTGGCCATCTTGCCGCTTGGCTGCAGCCACTTGGCTATGCTATCGGCCTCGACGGGTTTATTCTCCTGGCCTTTATTCTCGGTCTGCCGGCCAATGAGATCGTTGTACCTATTCTGCTCATGAGCTATTTGTCCACAGGTCACATGATCGAGCTTGAGAGCCTGGACGAACTGCGTCAAGTCTTACTTGATCACGGCTGGACTTGGCTTACCGCCGCCTGCACAATGCTTTTCTGCCTGCTGCATTGGCCGTGCACAACGACATTGCTCTCGGCATATAAGGAATCCGGAAGTGTAAAATGGACTTTCCTGTCTTTCCTCATCCCGACCGTTATCGCCTTTGCCGTTTGCTTTGCTGTAGCACAATCGGCGAGATATCTTGGTCTGGCCTAATGAAGCAGGGGTTAGCCCCTGCTTTATCTTTCCCTATCCTTTTTCTTAGTTTCCTGTACATAATCCAGGAAATGCTTATAAATTACAGGCTGCTCTTTCATAAAGATGGTTAACCGGTGTAATGAAACAATAGTCGATTTCGACAGATAATGCTCCATAGCTTCTGCTTCGGCCGCAACATCACATTCAGCACAAATTGTCTTTAGAAATTCCTGCAAAAGCGTATTCCTTTCTACAAGATATCCCCCAGTCTGTCTCCCCTTCTCGGTCAGCCCAATCATACCGTATTTCTGATAGGTAATATATCCGCCAGCACGCAGTTTTCCCAGGGCTTTGGTTACTGAGGGCAATTTGACATTTAGTTTCTGGCTGATATCAGTAACCCTCACTATATCGCGATTGACTGAAAATCTATAGATTTCTTCCAAATAATCTTCCAGACTAGGAGACAACACAGGAGCACCTCCATTCCACTTGTTCGCCATATACTTTGGCGAATATATCTCACATATAGTTGCCTTTTCTATTTTATGCGGCATACCCCGTTTTTTTTCTAAATAAAATGAAAATATAACCCGCTGCTTATGTGCGAGCAGCGGGTTTCTACCTATATATACTACAGGGTTATTTATTTTCGCAAGTTGTCAGTGGCAGCTCAAAATTACATAAAAACTCACATAATGTATCGACGTTTAGTAGGAGTCTTTGTATATCAGTCGAAATTAAGAAATAAATACCTTCCAGGAAAAGATTGGAGATTATAGCTGCGTGTATATCAAAAATTCTTTACAGAATAATATTATTTTTTCATTCATAACAGTAACCCTCATATTTATAGCTGTTATTGTCAGTACGATGTTGTCGGGTTGGGTTAAATCTCTGGATAATCTAATTATTTGCAGGGAAAAAGAAACAGCAAAAGAAATCACCGATCGCGTAGAGGCCTTTATGAATATTCCGCTGACCGTTAATGCCGGGAATTGGAGTAATATTAAGTACGAGGTTGTTGATATTTATGATCAGAAACAACGGGATCCTTTCTTTGTCAGCGTTCTGAAAACAGCTCCTGGTGAAATATACGGCTTTAGTTATGGCACGGAAACTGGTGAATACTACGGCGCGCGGCGCAATGAGGAAAATCAAATCGAAATTATCCGTAATGACGCTACGACCAATGGACATTCCCACTATTTCCAAATTACACCCGGTCTTAACGCCGGGCAGTTCGTAAACGATTTTGGCGGATTTGATCCCAGGATAAGAGACTGGTATAGAATCGCGCAAGATAAGAGAACGCCTTCATTCTCGCCCATTTACAAACACTTTGCAGTTAAAGACCTGGCTCTCACCGCCGCCCATCCCGTCTACAATCAGGCAGGCACTCTTTTAGGCGTAATGGGGACACACTTTACTCTTTCGCAAATTAACACCTATTTGCAGGAAATCACAAAGGATCGAAAAATAACTGCGTATATTGTGGAAAAGAATTCGGGCCAGCTTGTCGCCAACTCACTAAATCAGCCCAATTTCATTCCCCTGGCCACTGGGGGAATTACAGGCTTGACAGTAGAGCAGATTGGCAATGACTATATCGCAAACGCTTATCGCAATTATAAAATTAACAAAGTCGGTCAATCGACAGTTAAAACAGCAGATGATCGCTTGCACATCAAAATAACCGAATATAACAATACAGGCATAAACTGGTTAATTATTACACTCACGCCGGAAAGCCAGTTTACAGGACAGGTAAAAACAACAATTTGGCATACAATGCTGATAACCATGACCTTATCCGTTCTTGTTATCGTCTGCTGGGTAAAGCGGGTAAAATACCTGTTAAAGCCAATTAATGCATTAAAAGAGGTAACAAACAGAGTTGCGTCAGGTGATTTATCCTGCCGGGCGAAAATCTATCGAAGTGACGAAATCGGAGAATTATCCATCGCCTTTAATAAAATGGCCGGTGACCTGCATACACTGATTGGCCGACTGTCAAAGTCCTTCAATATGAATCCCAATATCATAATGTTAGTATCTTTACAAAACAATACTTATATCGCTGTAAATAATGCTTTCCTCAATGCAAGTGGATTATTACAGGAAGAGATCCTCGGCCGCAGTATTGTTGAATATTGTTTGTGGGACGATCCAAAAAGCAAGGCGGAAATAACCAAAGCCATGCTTTCGGACGGCTACGTTTCCGGATATGAAATACAATATTATTCGTGCGAGGGAGTGCGTACCGGTTTATTATCCTGCGATAAGGATATCATTGATGATAAGCCCTGTGTATTGATTACGATTACGGATATAACTGCAAAAAAACAATTTGAAGCTGAGCTTACCCGTTTTGACAGCCTTAATCTTATCGGGGAAATGGCCGCAGGCATTGGGCACGAAGTTCGCAACCCTATGACAACAATCCGGGGATACCTGCAGTTATTGCAAGATAAGCAGGAGCTTGCCAGATATCATGGGCACTTTAAGCTAATGATCGATGAATTGGATCGCGCTAACAATATTATCACCGAATTTTTATCTCTGGCCAAAAACAAAAAAGTTGAAATGAAGTGTGGCAATCTAAATGAAGTTATCCAGTCGCTTTTTCCCTTGCTTCAAGCCGATGCTCTCCGCAGAGGACATGAAATTATATTAGATATTCATGAAATTTCCAATTTCGCATTTGATGAGAAAGAAATCCGTCAGTTAATTTTAAACTTTGTAAGAAACGGGTTTGAAGCTTTAGCAAATCGCGGTAAAGTTATTGTTCGAACTTATGAAAGAACAGGCAGTATTATCCTCACGGTACAGGACACAGGAACGGGAATACCTGAAGAAGTTATTAAAAAACTGGGAATTCCATTCGTTACAACCAAAGAAAACGGCACCGGGTTAGGGTTACCTGTATGTTACCGGATTGCAGAAAGGCATGGTGCCAGTATTAAGGTCGATACCGGTCCTCAGGGAACATCCTTTATGGTGGTGTTTCCCAAACTCGACAAACACCTCCTATAAGTAACAGCTCACGGCATTCCTGTCATTCTGTGAAGAAATGACAGGAATGCCGTACTGTTGAATATTGGTTTACGCCGGCCATTAAAATGGCTCTATTATCCGGTTTTACCGGATAATAGAGCCATACGACTGACTTTGTTGCGCTGTTAATTGCGTCCTTCTACACTCACCAAATCTGCCTCTGCATACACTTTCGATTCACCGGCAGGAATTTTATTTTTATCAACTACGGCAACTATGAAAAAGGTTACGAAACATACAACCCATTCCAGGTAAATAGGATGGGCAAATACCCGGACTTCAGGCACTATCTGCCAGCAAACCAGCGTTATAATGCCGGCCAACGTTGTGTAAAAGGCCGTGTTCCGCCGGCAAAGCGACGGCATAAACATGGTAAACAAAAATACCAGGGTAAAAGCTGTTGTGAGACTAAGACCAATAAGCATTGTTTTCACAATACCAACGGCGTTAAATGCAAACCATAAAGTAACAGCACCTAAAATGAGAATTGCGTAACGGTTAACAAGGGTGTACTGCCTGTCACTAATATCGGGTTTAAAAAAGCGCTTGTAAATATCCTGAGAAAATAGCGTCCCTGCCGCCAGTAGAATGTGGCAGGCAGTAGCAACATCCGCCGCCCAAAGCGCGGCAAGCGTTAAACCTGCAACTACGGGGTCGAGGCTCATTATCATCTGTGGCAAAGCCATTGTAGCATTCATGCCAGGATAAGCCGCCTTGGCTGCTAAACCCATGACTGCACAGGCAAAACCGATCGGGAACATCAAAAGCGCGCCCCACAAAAAACCGTGTTTTGCCGCTTTTTTATCAACGGCTGCACAGGCTATCTGCACAGGACCCTGTGCACTAATTGTTTGCGTCATCATAACGACAAACCAGCCAATAATGGTAGCCAGACCAAAACCGCCTACAGGTCCGAACCAGTCCACTCCGGCCGGCAAAGACGTAGCAATAGCGCTAATCCCGCCCTGCTTGGCAACAATAACCATGGTGCTAGTCAGTACCCCCGCATAAATGAGGGTAGTGCTTAGAATATTGGACAAGCCTGATGACCATAAGCCGCCAAGAATGGTCGTGCCTATAAACACAATTGCGCTGGTTATCATGCCGCCATGCAAGGAAAATATATCGGGCAACAACGCCGACAAAATTGCGCCACCGGCTATATATTGCAGTGAAGTAATGACCAGTTGAATCGTGATCATTCCCAATACTGCGATTGCCCGCCCCTTTTTATCATAATAACGCTCAAATAGTTCAGGTATGGTCGTGCAATTCAACTCACGATATTTGCCTGCCGCAACCATAGCCATGGCTACGGCGCCCGCCGCCCAGGCAACATTATACCAGCCGGCGGCAATCCCGAATTGAAAAGCATTCTCCGCCACGCCAATGGTCGAAGCAGCACCAATTGCTGTTCCGGCAATATTGGCAGCTACCAGGGTAGTGGTTAGCTTGCGTCCGGCAAACAAAAAGCCACTGCTATTTTCGGCTCTTCTTTTTACATAAATACTAATTCCAAATAAAACGCATACGTACAATACAATAATTACCAATTGAATACTCATTTCCATACTACCTTTCTACATTTTAATTTTTACCGGGAGGCACAAAAACACACTACATATACTACAACATCAACCTACCAGACACCAAAACTACAATATAATAATAACGCGCATAATCTTGCCTGTCAATTTCATTGCAAGCTAACTTCCAATTATTTATGTTATTTTGCTAAAGCACCTTTATATACAGGAAATACGGCTGCGCCGCTTATCTATAGAAACCAAAGCTGGAATTACTCTTTTCAAACAACTTTTGGCTAAGAAAAACGAGCTATAAACCTTTTGATTTATAGCTCGCCAATCACCTGATAATCCCAAGACTTAATACAAATTTGAGCGCTGCTGAGAGCTTTGATACTGCTCATCTTCATAATTTAGCACCAGTGCCAACTGCTTCGCGTCCAACTCGTTCTCCCAGCGGGAAATAACAACAGTAGCTACCCCATTGCCGATCAGGTTAGTCAACGCCCGCGCTTCCGACATGAAGCGGTCAATCCCCAAAATCAAGGCCAGACCTGCCAAAGGGACGGTTGGAATCACAGAGAGTGTAGCTGCCAGTGTGATAAAGCCACTGCCAGTGACGCCTGCTGCACCTTTCGAGGTTATGAGCAACACGGCCAGCATGGTAAGCTGCTGCCCCAATGTCAAATCAGTATTGGTAGCCTGCGCTACAAAAACTGCGGCCATCGTCAGATAGATAGACGTTCCGTCCAGGTTAAAAGAATAGCCGGTAGGAATGACCAGTCCAACCACAGGCTTGGAACATCCCAGCCTCTCCATTTTATCCATCATTCGCGGTAACACGCTTTCGGACGATGATGTCCCCAGGACAATAAGCAATTCTTCTTTTATAAAGCTGATAAATTTGACAATGCTGAAACCGGCTAAGGCGGTGATTAGGCCAAGAATAACAAATATAAATAACAAACAGGTTAGATAAAAGCTGCCCATAAGCTTGGCAAGGGGGATTAGTGACGCTAAACCATACTTGCCAATGGTAAAAGCCATTGCACCGAAAGCGCCGATAGGAGCGACTTTCATAATGATGCTGACAACCTGAAAAAAGCCCTGAGATAGTTCTTCCAGTATTCTGATCAAACTTTTCGCCCGTTCACCCATGGCAGAAAGAGCAACACCAAACAGTATAGAAAACAATAGTACTTGCAGAATGTCACCTTTTGCAAAAGCATCTGTCACAGTATTAGGAATGATATTCATAATAAAATCTGTCGTACTTTGCGCTTGGGCCTTCGAAGCATAGCTGGCAATCGCCTTGGTATCCAGCGTACTGACATCGGCATTCATCCCCATGCCAGGCTTCACTACATTAACAACGATTAACCCGACTATTAGGGCAAGCGTTGATACTATCTCAAAATAGAGCAGCGCTTTGCCGCTTACACGGCCTACCTTCTTCATATCCCCCATTCCTGCTATTCCCAAGACGACAGTACAAAAAATAACAGGTGCAATAATCATTTTAATTAACTTGATAAACCCGTCACCTAAAGGTTTCATGGCGGCGCCAACGGCAGGATAAAAATGCCCGAGCAACACCCCAATTGTGATCGCCATAAGTACTTGTACGTATAGAATTTTATACACCGGTTTTTTCATAGTTGTTCCCTCCTTATTAATACAGTACCGCCAGAATAAAAGGTCCAGGGAAGCAACCATTAATTTCAAGTAAATTAACTGGTCGACCCTTTACCCCTTGCAGCCCCATCATGACACTCGTCGATAACGCTTCTATGGCAACAACAGGTCGAATATATCTGCGGCCATGTCTTCGCGACTTTTACTGTCATGACTTTTAGGCAATGCAATTCCAAATACTATTATTTCCCCCCTTTCTCGATAGTAAGAAAATTCCATTCGTTATATCATAGTTAAAATCCTTCCATTACTTTACAACTTTTGTTTTTATTTTTTATTCATTCTCAAACTACGGAAGAATTTGCACTTTTTGTTCTCTTTACAAAAACAATAATGCTTTTAAAATAGTCCAGGAACATCTTGTGAAAATACTAAAGCCTGCACAATACTACTCAAAAATAAAAATCGCCTAAACCGAAGTTTAGGCAAACCGCATTCATTTCTCATAAAATAATATTTTTTTGAACTGCCTCTTCTATAGGCAGACTATATAAAGGCAGCCCCTGCTTTCTTATTCGGCCTCTGTTTTTTGCAGCAATGCATAATCAAGAGCAGTCATTGTGTCTGGTACCGCTTCAACACCGCGTACCGTGGCAGCCATATAGTAAGCACAGCCTAAATAATTGTCGGAACAAAGATTCGTTCCTGCATATAAATGTTTTATTTTACAGCCGTTATCGTAGTAAGGACACATTTATACCACTCCTTTAATGATCTGCATTAAATAAGAAATGATTATTGGCTAATATATATTATGCATTGTTGCCTATGGTGTGATAGGCTTTGAATACTCCAGCTCTATCCTAACTAAACTACTGTTGAAAGTTTAAAAATACTGTAGCCCCGTTATTTCAATCGACATAATATAGAACATGGAGATTATTTTTAAGGGGAGGAGACTATGGAGGAGCTGAAAAACCGCAAAGCTATAACCTGGGCAGACTATCGTCAAATATTACTAAAGATAGAAGAATTAGAAAAGGAACTCCAAGTCCAACAGGTTAAAATCAGCATGTTACGCGAGGAACAGAAAAAGCTGCTAGATATCTTAAAAAGCATTGGGCTTGCAGACTTTGATAACACACCGGATTCCCCTTAACGGCCAGCCGTCTGAAGTAATACGTTTTTTTGCACTTCAGCCCTGCCTGCCGCATGGAAAATGCTCCATGCCCGGCTGATAATAGTCCCCAAACACCAGGGAGCCGCACATGAAACATTGCGCTTCAGTGCGGCTCCTTACTTTAAAAAGTCAAATTCAAAATTCACTAAAATATCCAAGGGAAAAACCTGTTTTCCGGTAGGACTCTTCCAGATCCAGCCAACTAAGATCGCCGAAAATGCCTTGATGGTCATCCAGCCAGCGTCGATGGTTAAATGAGATCATTTTAGAATTTTTGTTTACCTTTTCCGGTTTTACAAGGTATGTCGCCAAATATGCTTGCTTACCGGCCGAAAAGGTCGCTGTTGTCCATTGCTTTCTCTCCTGTCCGACCCCGAAGGAAAGCAAATAAGAATATGATCCAACAGCTCCAGGATAGCTTTGGTTCCGAAATATTCGGTACTCCGCAACAGAATTATGCCGATATGCGGTAAAACCGGTTGATAATATATAGTCCTTCTGTTCACCGGAATATTGCAGGTAGCTTCCGCCTAGAGACCATATCCAGTTTTTAGCTTGACCAAATTTGAAATTAAAATTATGATCGATTCTGGTCTTAGGCAAATAGTCTGTCTCTGTCCCGGCTGCCAGCGCAGTGTAGGTATAAAAGGAACGACTCCAATCCTTATATGCCCCTACTGCCGCAAGTTGTCCGCTGCCTTCCGGCCGGGAAAAATTGAAAAACTGAGTATACCAGGTGAAGTCAGGCTGTCCTGTCCGATAATAAGATAAAGATATAGTTTTCCAATCACCATAGCCGGAATGTGGCGAAAGATATTCATACGCCGTTGATAACTCAATCCGACTGTTTGGCTTACCGTCATTCTGATCCAGCGCCTTGAGCTGCTGAAAAGGATATAACACTAGAACCAGCAACAGCGAAAAAACCAGGCTTAATCTTTTTGTCATTGCGCTACCGCACTTTCCAGCTTCTTTTTGGTAAGATTATAGATTACCTGTTGTTCGATTGGCAGGAAAGAAACCCTTGCTGCCAAATTACTGTTTACTTGCTGCCACAGATGATTTTTCATAACCGGCCTGCCGGTAAGAAGATCGTAGTAAATGGGGAACAACTGGGCAAAGGCATCCGGATATGCATTATGCCATGACGACTTGCTAAGATAGGTTTCCTCAACAGCCCAGTCAAATATCTTATTTTCGGCATCATAGAGCCGAGCCCAGATTCCTTGCGCCATAGAATCACGGACCTTATTGTAGTAGACAGCATTTCCCTTACCGGTAATCTTACATAAAGCAATATATGCCGTAACCCCTCCGTAAGCTTCGCAGTTGTCCATTAGATATTTAATCCGGCTATCCGGCAGCGCTCGGGTCAGCCCATCCTTATCCTGCAGTAACGGCAGCAGATAGGCAATATCTTCGATTTTCGCCCAGTTATTGTGGAGAATGGCAACATCGCCTGTTTTATTAACGTATTGCTGAAGGAGATGGAGAAATAGGCCCGCATACCCGTCCACAGAGTCATATTTATGCGTTGCCTGCTCCAGTCCTCCATGGAGGGTGCGAATGTAGATAGTGCCGGTAAGTCCGAATCGGTCCGGATAATTGAGCCTGCTAAAATACCAATCGATAAATTTTTCTACCTGTTTAAGATTTCTATTATTTTCGACTTCATTCAACGCCAGAACAGATACTATATAAGGTTCAATAGTGTTCCGGTCTACAAGATCACTGTCATATAACTCCATTATGGCGCGGGCAGGATGACTGGCGGCAGCAGTCTCCTGCAGGCCCAAAAACAACACTATACTAGCGAGAATTAATTGTAATAATTTTTTCTGTTTCCTGCCCATCTGGCACCACAAGGTAATAATACCGTTCATCTTCCTTAACCCGCCCCCCTTCCCAATTGGGTTTTTGATACTTTGCTTTAGGCAGGGCAACAGTGATGCCTGCCAAACCTTCCGGATTCTTTAGGGAAACAACAAGTTGCTTATCATGTAAATCAAAGCTATAGGTAGTTTTGAGAAAGCGCAGAAAAAAACTCGCATAATAACTCATGGGGCGAACGCTGATTTCCCCGGCTGCCTGCAAAGCTTCCGCTTTATCAAGGAATTCCTTTATAGCTGTAGGATATTCTCCTATATCATAGGGATGGGAATAGACGAGGCGGACAGTACGATTGCGGGCAGCATAAGCCAGGATATCACCCAGCCATTCCCCGACTTTATCCTGGGTATAATGCAGATCCTGCATTTCCCCCAGTGAAGCAGTACGGCCAAGAGGCATAACCGGAAAGGCAATAACTTTATCACTGACCATCTTTCCATCATAAAAGGTCCTGTTAGGAGCGCTGCCGGTATCGCCGGTATAATAATAAGCAATAATCCCCATATCTCCAAGCATATGAGTCATCACCGGCTGGGGATGCAAGCCGCCGGGCGCGGAATACTCAGTTACCTTATTGCCGGTGATTTTCTCAAGAACATCATTGTTGAGAGCGATATATTTTCTGATGTCTTGTTCATTTAAAGAACCGTTTAATATATTTTCTATGAACCAGTTATGCGCCCATCCCCCATGAGAACCTATTACACCGTAGTTTTTAAGCATTAAAGTCAAATCTTTGCCTGCGCCAGCGGCGTCATACCCCAGTCTATCCTTAGGGTAATCGCGGAAGCCGCCGGCAGTTACATGGAAAGACGACTGCAGCCCCGGCCGCAGGAGACCGCCGGCCTGCATGGCTGGCAATGTAGCATGTTCCACACTGGAATCAATATGCCAGTTAATAACAATTCCGCCCTGGCCCTGATCCACATTAGCGATGTGCGGAACCTCGGCCACTGTGAACAGATAGGTCCTGAGTATTGATCTTAACGGCATATCATCGCTATTACCTTTTAGATAGCCCAGCGGTATATTTACATATAGCACTTTACCCTTTGCGTAATCGGTAAGCAATATGGCGGGGAGTGCCTCACTTTTGCCGGTATCGCTGTAAGCATAGATTGCGCCGTCAGAAATTTCCCGGATAGGCACATTTCTCGCAACGGGGTATTGGAGTGAACCATAGCCATAACTGCTTAATACCAGCTCATCTAAAGTTTTTCCCGGAGGTATTTGGAAAAAATCACGTTTTTCCGGTGAAACAAACCGAAGCTGTCCGTACGTAAAAGCTTTGGCTGCCAGTGTATGATAGGTAATATAATTCAGACCAACAATGTCGGCAAGTGTTGCGCGCTCCATATAATTGCCATTATTATCTTTAATACCTACATCATAGATAACGGCAATATTTCCCCCTTGCGCGAGATATTGCTTTATCCATTCGCCAAACTGCTTTGGCACATTCTGCAAAATGCCGTCAGGCAATAGTACTACCGGAACGGTTTTTACCAGTTCATCAGGCACTTTACGCATAAGCTGGAAAACATTCACACTCGCATAAGGAACCCCTTCCTCTTTAAGCACACTCTCATAAGCGGCCAAGGTATTGGATTCTTTAATATAGTCGGGATGAAATACTACGAGGACCTTAACTCCATAGTCAGACGGCATCCACATTTTTAGTATAGGGTCCGCCAGAAAAGCAAGTAAAAATAAGCCCAGAACTCCAACTATCAGAACCTTTCTTATACGACTCTTCCCTCCCCGTCGGTGGAAACAAAACCAAAAATCTTCACACCGCTATGAAGTGTAATGCCTTTTTTACTGATTACTGATTTGACAGTATAGTAAGTACCAATAGTAACACCTTTCTCCAGCAATATGTGACCTTGTGTAAATATTGTTCCTAACACCTTACAGTGCGGCCCAATCCGGATATTACCTTCGGCAAAAATATTGCCCAAAATTGTGACTTCCGGTGCAGCAGTCAGATCGCCATGAGTTTTGATGTGGCCGTCAATAATGGCATACTCGCCAATGATCAGCGAGTGGGCAGCAATAAAATCACAATGCTGCCGGCTGTGAGCCGGTACAATGGAGAGATTGCGTTCCGGCTCATCCTGGCGGACACCGTCCGTTTGAAAGCTTTCACCCTTTTCAGTCACCGGCTTGCCTGCGTCCAGACAAGGCAATGTAACAACAGGGAAGCCATAAAGCCTCTTAAACAGACACTGCCGGGAGATAGACAATTCTTGCCCGCAGGCGGCGCTAACGCCAAGTGAACACTGCTCATCAACCCGGATATTTCCTTCGGCGTCAAGCCAGCGAGTAAACTTGGTACCTTGAAGAATGCGGATATCGCCATCACAAGCCAACGCCCGCAACCGGTTATTCTCACCAATGATCACATCCCCGCAGGCGTATATTTCCTTTTCAAATACCACCTTGCTGCCAGTTTGCAAGGTCTTCTCAACATAATAAATGTTCTTAATGTTGCTATTGTCGCCAATAGCAGCAGTATCAACTACCTCAATCTGTTCCTGCTTGGACAGGCTAATACTGAAAACTCCCCTCGCCCCCGCATAGCCGGCCAGCGACCTTTTCAGCATCTTCCTGAAAGCCAGACCAAAATAGCGTGGCTCCCGGTGAGACTCCATATTAATATATAAAGGCGCCGCGTCTTCTTTCCGCCACAGTTCGCGCACTCCGGGAACAAACGGCAGAATTAGCAAGAAGATTAGCAAGGAAAAAAGGATAATCGTCATGATACAGACCCCTTTATACCGTGCTCTGTCTGAAGCGTTCCGTCTTGTGCCAATTGGATTTGCGCAGGGTGATTGCGTCAATGACGGCATCTGCGAATCCTTTTGCTATATACCACATATTGAAGAAAAAATTAAATACCAGTAATGGCAATAACAAAATACGCTGTGAGGTGCCATCCAGGAGACAAGCAGTCCCTACTTGATAGAATGGGGCAAAATTGCCAAAAGTGCTATATGCGCCGATAAATAGTAAAAAACCCAGCCCGCTAAAAATTTGCATCTGCCCAAGAAAAAACAGGAGGACCGAGCTGGCAAGGCCTAAGAGCAGAACTACGGGTACAGAGTAAACAATAAGCAGCAGGATTCCATCGAACCTTTCCCGCCAGGAAAGATACGGCGATTTGAGGACTGCTAAAAAATATCGAAACATAACACTATTGTGTCCCCGTGACCAGCGCCTGATTTGCCGCGCCCGTACCTCCCAGGTCTCTGGTACTTCTTCATAGCATTCCGCTCTATTGGCATATAATATTTTCCACCCGTTGAGCGACAGCCGGTACGTCAGTTCGGTATCTTCGGCCAATATATCTGTGTAAAAGCAGCCGAGCCCGACAACAACACTTCGTTTAAAACCTCCGACAGTTCCGCCGTATTGCGGCAATAGCCCCAAATTGTAGCGGGCTTGCTGATCCACCTGATACCCCCCGGATCGCTCCAGGTCAAGAAGACGTGTCATTAAGTTTGTCTTAGTATTAACCGGAACTACCCGTCCCATGACTGCCCCTACTTCCGGATCTTTAAAGCAGACAGCAATATCTTTTAATATACTGCTGGGCGGAAGATAGTCGGCGTCAAAAACAATGATAACTTCGCCGCTTGCCTGTACAATGGCATCGTTTAGCGCGGCCGGTTTGCCGCGCTCGCCGCTGTAGCGGTGTATTGGCTTGATGAAAGCATGCCGTGACGCATAGTAATCAAGAATATTCCTTGTTCCATCCTGCGAGAAATCATTGACGGGAATAATTTCAAACTTGTCCTGATCATAGTCAGACTTCAGCAATCGCTCAAGGATATGTGCTGCAACCTTTTCCTCGTTATGCATAGGAATCAGCACCGATACCGTGGGTAAATCGGAATCTATAATGTCCTGATAGTATAACCGCTGTTCTCCAAACAGCCTATTAAGTGTAAAGAGAAAGTGTCTTATTGAGTACACTGCCATTATGGCGACTGTAAACAGAAGAAAAGCCTTCAGCAGGGATATGATTACCAGCGCCATAAGGAAAAATCCCCCTTTATTTTTTTCGCAAGCCAAGTAACATGAATGCTATAGATGCCTACAATATAGGCGAAATCCAGTAACGGCCCAAAGGCGAAAAACAGTAACGCCATATATAGCAAAGATGCTTTGGACAGGAAGTAAAGAATCGCAACATAGCGAACTGTACCAAACGTTAATGAATATAGATAGGTTGCAATCATTGTCAGGAATTTTGTCATCGTACCAGATGGCAATGGTAAGAGGGCAACCCCCATGATGAATGGAACAAATAATAATATGCTGATTTGTTGTACCATATATAAGTAGGAATAATCTGCGGTATCATAAGGAAACAAGTTAGGTGACACGGCAAAAAAACACGAAGCCAGCATATGCACAGTAACAATAGGGATTAAGCAAATATTTAAAGGTCTGGGTTTACAAAAATATACCAAAAACAGCAAGAGAACAAGTGAAATTGCAAAATTAACAATGGAAAACCCAAACGTTGGGTACTTGCCAGGGACATTAAGAAAATTTAAATAACCAACAGCAGCCAAAAAGGGGCCTTGAGTAATCATAACTGTATCATGAGCGTAAAAAGGCGATAGTATGGTTTCCGCCAGTAAACAAATGGCGTGAGTAAGCTTTGGATAGTTATAAGCTGTTAAAGCAGCTAGGGGAACTGCCATACAAACAAATTGCAACAGGAACAATTGGACTGATCCCGGCAGCTTGCGATAAGAACGATGATAGAGAATTACGGATTTCCCGTTTTCAATTGGGGGTTGCATCCTTGTCTCCATGGGTCTTATATATTTTGAACCAAACCCATTTCTAGCGTTAATGAAGAATGGATAATCGCAAATACGGTGCTCTTAACTGATAGTTCTCCTAGTCTAAATAATACAATTTGCAAATTACTTATGTCAACAAACATAAACATCCATTCTGCCATAACCTAATCAGGTTTTCCCAATATTAAATCCGGCTATCTTTTGGATAGCCGGATTTAATATTGTCATTATGATACTTTAATTTGATTGGTAAAATCATTGCCAGCTCATCCAAACGCGTTATTTCGCAACTTCGCTATAGAATGCCGCCAAAAACTTCGCGCCATTGGCGATTACCCGCTCGTCAACGTCAAAGGCGGCGTTGTGGTGTCCTCCGCCGGTTGGCGTTCCATACAGCACAAACATAGCCTGGCCGCCCTGGTTTTGGACATGTCGCATCATCACGGTAAAATCCTCAGATCCGTTTAAGCCCGCCTCTGGTATAACGCGCTTAACAGAAGGCAATGACCGGACAACTTTTGAACCTAAGGCGACCAGTTCAGGCGAATTTACACCGCCAAAGGCAGCTGCTGCGGGTACAATGTCAAGTTCCAAATCATACATTGCAGCAACTCCTGCTAATATCTCCTTGGCCCTAGCCACCATATAGGCATTGATGCTATCTGTCTCTCCCCGTGTTTCCAGCCGGAAAGCAGCCCTGTCAGGAATTACATTCCAATCTGTACCCGCGGTCATTGTTCCCACATTAATCTGAGATGCCCCGTCGCCGTGCCGGGCGATAGCATAAAGGCTTGTCACCGCCACACAGGCGCCCAGCAACGCATTCTTGCCCGCATTGGGCTGGATTGCGGCGTGAGCGGCCCGGCCACGGTAAGCAACTTCAAAACGCGAGATTGGATAAATGTTGTTTACGTTTACGGCTATCTCGCCAAGTTGCTTCAGACTGGTGCCAACATGCCCGCCGACAAGATACTCCACATCGTCTACAACGCCTGCGGCCACCATGGCGGCTGCACCGGAAAGGTTCTCCTCATTAGGTTGAAAAATAAATTTGATTGTACCTTTTACTATTTCCCGGTTTTCGCTAAAATACCGAGCCACCAGTAAGCCTATAGCCGCGTGAGCATCATGCCCGCACATATGGGCATACCCCGGATTCTCCGAGACAAACCCTTCTCGCGCCGGTCTATGTTCGTAATCACCAGCCTCGCACACCTCATTAGAGTCGATATCAAACCGAAAACCTACAGTCGGCCCGGGCAAGCCGCCCTTAAGAACTGCCACTACTCCGGTAAATCCGCCTTTTGCCGCCAAAATATATTTTTCTTTTATACCAAACTTCAATGCCTGCTGGTATTCTTGCTCATGTTTATCAACACCTGGCAGCATGATTTGCTTGGCAGGATCAATTATATCTTTGCCTAAAAAGAGGGTATAGTCCCACTCGGAGAGTTTTTCAGCGATAAAGCCGGTCGCAAAATATTCAAGCCAGGCTGCCTGAGGACATTTATGAAGTTGACGCCGCCATTCTACAGCATCCTTATAATAGTTTTCAATTATTTCGTCTTGCTTAAGATATGTTTCCATCAGCCATACAACCTTTCCTTAAGATTAAAACAGACACTAAATTCGCATCTATTTACAGTCTCTGGCTTGTATACGAATTGTTACTTCCGGCCTCGACAGGTCTATACGTTGCTAAACTAATCAATACGTAGCAAGTCATATTGACGACTAAAGCTACAAAACCGGCATTAAAATTCATTCCGGCAAACGCAAAGGGATCCATCTTGCCTAAAATCAAAACGAAGACCAATATTTCACCGATAATTAACCCGATATATGCACCCAGCTTGGTAGCCTTTTTCCAAAAAAGTCCTAATACAATCATAGGGAAGAATTGGGTAACTCCCGAGTAACCGGTAAGCAAGAGGTTAACCAGCATATTGGGAAGATATATCGCCAGACATAAGGCTATACAGGTAAGTACCAGAACTGCTGCCCGGGCAAGAAAAGCCACTTTTTCCGGCGAGGCATCTTTACCTATTGTTTTACAGTAAATACCGCGTGTGCATAGCATGGACGTAGACAGAAGCAAGTCGGCTGCCGGAATCATACAGGCCAGAGCCCCCGCACCGCCAACAAGGCCCAACGCCCAGCCCGGAAAGGTTTCGCGGACCATTGTCATGAAGGCCATATCCGGTGTTTTTAACGGTGAGCTTAATACCAGAATAGCCGTGAAACCAATCAGCATTGGAAACAGGAAGCATATTTGATACAGCGGCAGGTAAACGGCGTTATGCCTAAGGACGTTAGGATTACGGGCGCTAAAGCTGTTTGGCACAAAATGCGGCCACATATAAAACCCTAAGCCGGTCAACAGCAATGTTGACATCGTCCAGCTTACATCCAAGTTCTTGGTGCCGCCCGGCAAGGTCAGAAATCCCGGTTTGGCCGCGTCCAAAGCTTCAAACATGCCACCTACACTACCAAAATAATGTATGGGAAGATATAATCCAAAAAAAGCAACTGCCGCCATCATAGTAACGTCCTTGATTACAGCTGTTGCGGCAACGCCTTTCAATCCGCTTAAATATACGAACGAAGCGACCAGGACGAATGCTATCATCATGGCAGGTACGCGAGTCAATTGTCCATAAGAACAGGTTTCAATGATTAGCCCCAAACCGGTAAGCTGCAACTGCAGGTACGGGAGCAGGAACGCTACACCAATGATGGCTGTCAGTATGGCCAGGGTTCTACTTTTATATAAATGCTCAACCAAATCCGGCTGAGTCATTAAGCCAAACTGTTTACCAAGCGGTGAAATCTTAGGTAACACATAATATCCTACCACATAAGCCAATGCCCCATAACCGAGCATGTAAAATGCGGGAGCTCCCCGGCTATATGCCCAACCGCTGGCACCGAGAAAAGCAAACGCTGTATAAATCTCACCGGCTAAAACAAACCAGCTTAGCCACCTGCCAAAACTTCGGCCCCCAACGGCCCATTCCTCAAGATCCAATTTTTTCTTCATGCCAGGTATCATGCCCACTACGGTCGCTACAATAATGAATGCAAAAATCACCAGTAATGCAATTACATCATTTGCCATACTCTAACCTCCTTTTAAAACTAAAGTTCGGTGTCTTTTCTTGAGTCTATTTTGTATACAATTTTCAGGCAGCCAAATGCGACAAATATGCCGGCAAATAACCAAAATGCCAAAAAAGGCAGTCCGCAGATAATCGGATACACTTTATTGACAAATGGTATCATACCAACAATCCAGACAAAAGGAACCAATGTTAAAATTACTTTTAGAATGTCCACATATTCCCCTCCCTTCCTAAAAAAATAGAGACACCTTTTAGGGAGTCTCGTCATTGAGATATTTAAAAACTTCACTTTATTATAATACATACGTTTCTATTTTTTCAATAATTTTACTCAAACTGAATATTTATCCAGTCATAAAAAAACGCCTAAACCAAGTCTAGGCGGCATGAACCAGTTTTTCAATAAAATTATCTGGTAATCTCACTGTCGGGTATTCTGTTAATTAATGCTTTACGTCAAATAAAATCTTATAAAAACCATCATTGCTATCTTCACATAACCATACTATCGGCTTAGTACGCTTTTGCAAATATCCCCAGTCTATTGTTGCCGCTACCACTCTGTTAAAAGTACGGCAGGAAGAATCATCAAAATGGAGGGCCACCTGTAAAGACTGGCTAGTCTCATTCTTTCTCAGCTCAAATTCTTCCAAAATTTTTGTATCGTCATTTTCCTGCAGATTACCGAATACTTTTACCGGACGCCCTAACGTATTGTTTAATATTTCCTGGAGGCTGGAGTATACACCGTCAAACCGATTGTTCATTAATACACCCGCTTTCAAAAATATTACTCGAACAATGGAAAGATAAGATACGCCGCAGACAGTTACGCTAATCCTGTCTTTGCCTACCAATACACTGCTAGCAAATATACTATATAGGAACAAATAACGATAGGCAAATTATTTTTTCCAAATGTTACTAAAACAGTGCTGAAATGGCAAATAACGTTACCGAGTTGCTATTGATGTTAGCAGCAAGTCAGTTTTGAGCTACGCCCCCTAAGCAAGTGGCTTTGATTCAGGTAAGACATTTTGAATTCGCGATACTTTCCTGTAATTCTTGCGCCATCTTATTAAACTTTGGCACGATGTAGCAATCTCAACAACAGAGACTGACCTCTCTGCTGTTGCCGCTGAAACAGTTTGCGTCTGAGTCGGATAGCGATACTTACTATGTTTATTTGCCTTGTATAATAATCTCCTTTATATCAGGTCCCGCAAAATGTTCGATATGGGCAGGATGACGGCTCAGGCAGGGTGGAATATTCTGCCTGCTCCCGGGAATGAGCATAAGGATTTGCAAGAACAGCAAGCAGCTTCTCCATCACGTTGTAGTCACCTTGTGTTGCGGCTTCCAGTGCAGCTTCCACCCGGTGGTTGCGGGGAATTACCGCCGGATTGCTGTTTTTCATCAATTGGTGTGAAGCAGTTATGGTTTCCCGCTGTCGGCCTAGTCTTGCCTGCCACAGGTCAAACCACTGAGTAAACTCTGCTGTTCCATACAGCACCGTTTCTTCCGGAGTATCAAACGTCAATGCACGAAAAGTATTAGTATAATCCGCACCATACTTCTGCATCGCATCTAACAGGCCTGTGATAAGGGAATCATCGTGTGTTTCTTCATCATTAAATATTCCCAGTTTTGAACGCATTCCCCTAAGCCAATTGCGCTGGTACAGCTCGGCAAAATTCTGCAGCGCATCCTGGGCCAAGTTGATAGCCTGCGCCTGATCAGCATGCAACAGCGGCAATAATGTTTCCGCAAACCGCGTCAGATTCCATGCGGCGATATGAGGCTGATTACCATAAGCATACCGGCCTTGCATGTCAATAGAGCTGAATACTGTGGCTGGGTCGTAGGCATCCATAAAGGCGCAGGGACCATAATCAATGGTTTCGCCACTAATAGTCATATTATCGGTGTTCATCACGCCGTGAATAAAACCAACTAATTGCCATTTGGCAATCAGTGCGGCTTGGCGCTCGATTACTGCCTGAAGCAGTGAAAGATACCGCTTCTCATCTAATTCAACATCTGGACAGTGACGCTCCAGCGTATAGTCTGCCAGGATTCGAAGCTCCTCAATAGAACCCCAATGGGAAACATACTGAAAAGTGCCGACACGAAGGTGACTGGCGGCAATGCGGGTCAAGACAGCACCCGGCTGAAAGGTTTCGCGTACTATAGTTTCACCGGTTGTTACTACCGCCAGGCTGCGAGTGGTGGCAACACCCAGCGTATGCATTGCTTCGCTTATGATATATTCGCGCAGCATTGGGGCAAGGGCGGCACGTCCGTCGCCCCCGCGTGAATATGGAGTTATACCTGAACCTTTTAGTTGAATGTCAAACCGCTCACCCCGAGGAGTTATCTGCTCGCCCAGCAGCAGTGCCCGTCCATCTCCTAACATTGTAAAATGCCCAAATTGATGCCCAGCATAAGCCTGTGCAAGCGGCAATGCTCCGACAGGAGTGCGGTTGCCCGCCAATATTTCGATGCCTTCTTTACTACTAAGAGCACGGGTATCCAGCCCTAATCCTGCGGCTAAGGGATAATTAAAAAATACCAGATTGGGCGCGCGTACCGGAGTTGGCTTAAGGCAGGTAAATAGTAAATCCGGCAATCTTGCATAACTGTTATCTAAGTTCCAGCCTATCTCTATTGTTGATGTATTGCCTGTTTCCATCCTGTCTCCTCTTTTTCATTTTCTTTTAGTGTCTGCTTCCAGCAGCGTATTATACCGTTTCATACATTTTGTTTATTTATAGCTTTAACTAAGTTTCTGCTCAATATATAGCAAAAAAAGCACCTATAAACTACCAAATAAGCAATTTACCAGTGCTTTGCAAACTTACTTTTCTATCTTAAACTTAGTATTGAACAGTATATGCACTTAGAATATAAAAGCTAAATTTCGCCGCCAAGCTCTCTTATTTTTTGCTTGATTGCATCAATTTGACAGGGAGTATAATGACCCGATTTTTCACAAACAGCAACTTTGCTGATATAAACATCTACAGCTTGTGGATTTAACTCAATCGCTTGGTTATAATCCGCAATAGCCAAATCGTATTCACCTTTGAAATCATAAACAGCTCCGCGATTGGAATAAACATCAGCGTCTTGCGGATTCAGTTCGATTGCTTTCGTATAATCGCTAAGAGCTAAATCATATTCCCCCTTAATATCATAAACAGCTCCACGGTTAATATAAGCATCAGCGTCTTGCGGATTCAGTTCAATTGCTTTCGTATACGCAAAAACAGCCTTGTCGTAATCTTCTTTACTGTCATAATCATAGCCTAAATTAAACCATTGTATCGCAGTTAATGAGTGCTCATCTTCGTTCACAAACATACTCCTTTAACACTAAAATTTTATTATATAAAGTATATCATTGTCCCCCGCTAAATGCCATACTTCCCCAGAGTTCACTTTCGAATACGGTTAATTATCTTTCCTACACTGAACTGATTTATTATCTATACCAATTTTTATGGCTTGGAAATTGTACTCTCTTGAAAACAGACGACCGGATGCTAGCGAATACCAACGATTTATTTTTTGGGGTAATTATTACGTTTTATGAGTAAGCCCCTGTATCGCTTTTACGGCTCGTTATTCGAATAATGAACACAGTCTCATAAAATATACAAAACTATGCTGAAGGTGATAGGATGGATTTCAATGACATATTAGAAAATCCTACTCAAACCGCCCTAATTACCTGGCTTATAGGTATACTTCTTGCTGAAGGTTTAGATGCCATAGAATCCAGCGTATTAGGCCGGCTTATCATCGATATAGGTGAAGCACTGGTAACCCGCGGGGTAATACTGGCGGCCCAAGAGGCCATTGAGGCAAGTCAAGCCAAGGTTGCCGAGGAAAACTTCATAGATTCTACCGTAAGCGACACCCTGTTGAATACTATTAATGAGTTATATAGCCAAAATCAGTATTTGCAGGAACAAATCCGGGAATTACAAATAGCTTTGGCAGATTTGCAGAGCAAACTGGATATTTAACTTAGTATCTCTGGAATTCACTGTCATATATCACGCGAAAAGAGTAATTTAAAATTTAACAATTGCCAATAGTTTTCATGATTGCTGAAAGAAGAATGTGTAAACACTAGATTGTAGTTGATTCCAAAGGAGGTGATTCAATGAAACAGAAAATTGCCGCAAATTATCTTTACAGTAGTGTTACCATCAGTCCTTCTATTCCGGCTGTGAATCAGGAGGTCCAGATTATGTATAACGGTATCTTACTCCAAAATGGTGCATCAGAAGTTTACGCCCATGTAGGGTTCGGAAGCAACTGGAAATCAACAGCCGACTACAAAATGAATCGTACCCCACGTGGTTTTGAAGTTTCCATTCCTATCACCAATCATACCGATCGCCTCAATGTCTGCTTCAAGGATTCGGCCAATAACTGGGATAACAATTCAGGCTCTAATTATTCTTTTCCAGTTAAGAGACACAGTGTGGAGTATTCCCTGGATTATGAAACAGAAGTATGCATATAAGGAGGAATTAATATGCTCTATAAAGCAAACAGTAATGAATATTTAGCCAATGGTGTAATTATCAGTCCCACCAATCCTCATCCGGGCGAAGCTGTAAAAATTTGTTACAACGGTCTATTACCAAAAAGCGGCGCTTCCTGTATCCATGCTCACATCGGCTTTGGATTCGAGTGGCAAAATGCTCAGGATGTACAGATGACCAGGACTCCCTCCGGCTTTGAAACCACTATCATAGCCAATAATCACGACACCGTATGCATGGCCTTCAAAGATTCCGTCAACAACTGGGATAATAACAACGGTCTCAATTACAATTTCAATATTCACCAATAAAAGTAAGCAGCCTGCCAGTAATTTATGGTAGGCTGCTTACTTGGTAAGAATGAAGCTTAGCAAGACATCTTAACTATTATTTTCAAAATTTATTTTACAATAAGCTTGTCGCAGAGGATAACAGCTTCATCTGCAGTTTCGGCCCAGGCATCGGCGCCAATTTCATCAGCAAAAGCCTGACTGGTCGGGCCGCCGCCAACCATTACTTTATATTTTTCGCGCAAATTCCGGCTCCTAAGATAATCAACAATCCCTTTCTGCGCGGCCATCGTAGTCGTCAGCAAAGCACCGGCGGCAATAATATCAGCGCCTACTTCCTCGGCCTTGGCCAGGAAGCTTTCCGCCGGTTGATCAATGCCAATATCATATACTTTATAGCCGGCAGCCGTCATCATAGCGCCTACAATATTTTTGCCAATATCATGAATGTCGCCGGCCACCTGGCCGATAACAATTTTTCCTTTGGCGTCGCCACCGCTGGCGCCAGATTCGGCCACAATCGGTTCCAGCATATCGAGCCCTGCTTTCAGGGCATCTGCCCCCATCATGACATCCGGCAAAAAAGCTTCGCCTGCTTTCCATTTTGCGCCAAGTTCTTCTACTCCCTTAATTAATCCGTTCTGTATTGCTGCAACCGGATCAATTTTTTCAGCAATGACCTGCTGTACATATTCAACAACCAAATCCTCATCGCCATCAAGAATAGCCTGCTTTAAATTTTCAAAAACTTCACTCATAAAATTATACCTCCGTTTATTTTCTGCTGTAAACTCAAACTAGCCTTACAGATACTCGGCTGTTTTTTTCTCTACGAATGCATGCAACGCCTGGCTAAGCTGGCTGTCAAGCGCCGGCGCCTGGTATTCGGCCAGCATGGCTTTCCATTGGCGTTCAGCCCGTTTGTTGGTGTCAAGTCCTTCTTTTGCCCAGCCGTCATAGGATACCCGGTCGCTAAGCTGGGTGCGGCGAAGCTCTTTGGCATGATTTTGTTTGGTGTGTTTCTGGGTAAGGAAATGTCCTCCCGGACCTACCTTAGTAATAACATCAAAAGCAAACTTATCCTCGGCAAAGTCGATGCCTTTCAGATACCGGAGCACCATGCCGGCTATTTCATCGTCAACAATGAACTTTTCATAAGACATGGCCATGAAATATTGCAGGATTCCGGCTGTGTGCAGGACAAAGTTAATCCCGGTCACACTGGCAGCCATCAAGGTCATCATGGATTCATAACCGGCCTGGGCATCGACAATCTTGGCATCGCTCAGGCCGCCGCCGCCCCGGCTGGGAACCCGGTAGCATCTGGCCATCTGGGCGCTGGCCGAGGTAAACAGCGCTCCTTCCGGATTGCCGATCGACAGCGAGCCTGTCTGCATATCGGTAATGGCCGAGGTTGAGCCATAAACCACCGGCGTACCGGGATTAATGCTCTGGGCTAAAGTGATGCCGGCTAATACTTCGGCATTTTGCAAGGCTAAAGCGCCTGCCATAGTTGCCGGTCCTGTCGAGCCGGCCATGACCAGGGAAGCGATTACCATGGCCTGCCCAGCTTCAGCGTAAGCCATCAAAGCGCCCAGCATGCGGTCATCATATTTCAGCGGAGTAACTGAATTAATCAGACAGATCAGGGCCGGCTTTTCTTTGATTACTTCCCGGCCTCCAAACAACAAAGCCGCCATCTCGATACTGTCATTGGCTTTGTCATAACCGGAGGCACTGCCCATAAAGCATTTGTCGGAATAAGTTATCGAACTGTGCACCATTTTCAAATGCCGGATGGCATCAGGAATTTCAGTGGGCTCTGCGGCATTGCCGCCGGTCATATGCATGTTGGGACTCATATGGGACAGTTTTACGAAATTTTCAAAGTCCTGCATATTGGAGTTGCGCCGGGTGCCGTCGGCCTCATGGATAAAGGGAGCGCCATAGCCTGGCATATAAATGATATTTTCACCGCCGACTACCAGGTTATGCTGCAGATTGCGCGCATGCAAAGTAAACTCGGCCGGAGCCTTGGCCACCTGTTCTTCGACAAACTGCCGGCGGAAATATACTCGCTGCCCTTCTACCCGCTGTCCTTTGCCTTTCAAAACATCCAGCGCAGGCTGATAGGAAAACTCCACGCCAATCTCACTTAGAATTTTGATGCTCTGCTCATGTACCTGATTCACCTGCTCAGGTGTTAATACATTAAATTTAGGTAGCATTGTCAACACCTCTTTACATTTTTATCCTTTATATTTACCCGGCGGTCGTAACCGGCTGCAGCCAGACAGTGCTGCCACCAGACCCGCCGGGCCCCCTACCGCGTTAGAACAGTTTTAATAACGGATGCTCTGCAGTTCCCAGTTTGGTGCCGGTAATCTTAGTGGTATAGCCCATCATGGCATCGGTGGTGGCAATGCCCCGGTATACCCACGGCGCATTCATCATCGGGCCGTACAGCAGAAAGTCAGCCCCCTGGGTTACCGGATAGCTAAACACTGCAGTGCCTGCCGCTTCAAAATAAGGCGATCCTTTGGAACGCATCTTCTTCCACAGGTATAAAGCATTGGATGGCGCGCAGCCGCCCGGATAACCCATTTGCTCTTTTACATCATAGATGGCTTTGGTAGTCCAGCTGTTGCTGGCAACATCAAGCACACCGGGGTCAACCAGAAACTGTTCAATACCGGCGCGTTTGGCGGCAGCAATCAAACCTTCGTGTTTTTCGTCCCCTGTCAGCAGCTTTAACCGGCTGCTAGGTTTAAGATGTTTTTTGCTGAAAGCCAGGATTACCGCAGTCTTAACGCCGAATTCCCTTATAACGCTGAGTTCATCCTCTGTATAATTTTCTTCGATCGAATTGTAAATGAGACGGTTAATGATAGCGGGGTCCTTACCCAGCAGTTTTAGGGCGCCTGTCCGGATTTCCGGGCTTACGCTGTCAAGCAGGAACGGTGAAGAAGTATTCTTGAGAATAAATTCAACGTGGCGGGCCAGCGCCTCCGGGGTATCTCCCAGCACATCAATGATCCGGGGGTTGCCGGTCTCGGCGCTCAGTTCGCCTTCCTGGTCAAGCAACGCCTTGGCTTCGTCTTCATTGAAAAGTCCCTTGGCGGCGTCAAGCACAATTTTGTGTCCCCGGTAAAAAATGCTGCCAATCAGCACTGTCGGAAATTCGCCCGGTTGTCCCCCAATCTTTACACCATTAATGTCATACACCTGCTGTTCTGCAGTAAACCTGAACATGTAGTCTCACACTCCTATTTTGATATTACTATCTATGCTTTGATACTTTCAGCATCCGTGGCCTTATTGGGCTCGTTAACCAACCCTGGCGCAGATGTGTCAGCCTTTGCATCTGCCGGCTCATTCCATTCTTTGCCTGCCTTTTTAATGAAACCATATAAGATGATCCCCATGATAAACATAGTGGGGAAGGAGCCGGCCACCGCTGCGGCCTGTAGCGGCTTCATGCCGCCGAGGAAGATTAAGGTCAACGAAAGTCCGCCGAGCACCAAGGCCCAAAATACCCGGTTCCATTTGGCCGGTTCCTCACCGGCTTTTAGTTTTTCAGTAGTTACCATTGCGAGGGTATATGCTATACTATTAATAACAGTAGCTGTGGAAATAAACAGCAGAACTAATATTATCGGCAGTATAACTGAACTAAAAGGCAACGTTGCAAATATCTCTACAATGGCCCTGGGAACGCCCTGCGTTTTGACAATTTCCGCCAGATTGAGAACGCCTCTGGCCTGCAAATCCATGGTGTAGTTGCCGAAAATCATAAAGTAGGTATAAACACAGGTAATACCTGAGAAGGTAGCTCCAAGAGTGAATTCGCGAACTGTTCTTCCTCTTGAAATCCTCGCCAGATAAATTCCTGTGCTCAGGGCAAACGCTGTAAACCAGGCGAAGTAGAATATGGTCCAGCCCTGTGGGAACCCCGACTGTTGAATAGGATCGGTATACAAGCTCATTCGGAAATAGTTATCGAACATAACACCCAGGCTGTCAAAGAAATTATTAAACATAAAAGCGGTCGGTCCGGCTACTAAAACATAGGCCAGTAAAGCAAATCCCAGCCAATTTCTAAAATCGCTCAACTGCCGGATGCCTTTATCCAGCCCGCCATACACACTTATTCCAATAATTACCGTCCAGATAATCAAAATGGTGGCATCGAGTCCTAACGTGTGAGGTATACCCGTTATTTTGGTGATAACTTCACTAAGAAGCGGTGTACCCAAGCCGACGGAGGTGCTTATTCCGGCGATAATACCGACCATATAGAAAATATCAATAGCCTTACCCAAATAGCCGCTGGCATGCTTACCCAACATAGCTTCACAAGCTGTACTTGGACGGAAAACTTCCTTGCCTTGCACAAAGAACAAGTACCCAAACACTACGCCGACACCTACATATAGTGCATAACTGCTTGGTCCCCAATGGAATAAGGGATACGCTCCAGCCATTGCCGTAGCCTGTGGTGACATGGGTTCTAAACCAAAAGGAGGCGCTGTGAGATAAAAATAAAATTCAATCGGGCTCCAGTAAACGATCGCAGCTGAGGTACCGGCAGAAAACAACATCCCCAGCCAACTCAGCGTGCTAAACTCCGGTTTATCCCCGCCAAATCTTTTATTGGCGAATTTACCAAATATAAAATACAACACTACGCCTAAATTCGCCAAAACAAAAACCTCGTACGTCCAGCCCATGGGGCCGGTTAAAAAAGAGAACACCTTGTTTACGGCGCTAGTCCCCCCCTCAGGGTTCATAATTATTGCGCTGCAAATTACAGCAACTAGCACCAACGGCGGCCAAAACAGTAATTTATCGATCCCTTTTTCCTGTGTACTCATTTGCATCCCTCCTAACGCTGTTTTTTTATGGCACCCCCTACTACCTAAACCCCCTTCCTGATACCAGATAGATACACCCTCCAACTGTTGCAATTCTCATGCCATCCACATACATATCATGGCAGCCATGTCTTAAATAGTAAGATTCTTGCAAAAATTCGTTCGATTTTTTTTAAAATCTTGCCTGAAATAAGAATTCCGATTTTGTCCTCAGACGAAAAACTTTTTTTCACCTGTAGTTCAAATACTTTATACTCACTGGACTTACATACAAAAGACAAGAATTTTTTCAATGAAAAAATTCTTGTCTTAAAATACGCTATATATGTGACTTTGCAGGTAAAGGATGGGAGCGCTAGATGATTGATAATAAACAAAAAAATTACGAAGAGCTATATAGGGAAAACCGTCTGCTGCACGAAATCATTGACGCAATATCAGAAGGTGTATACGCTGCCGATAAAGACGGCACCATTCTCATTTATAACCGTGCTTTTGAAAGAATTGAAGACACCAAACGACAGAATATGCTAGGTAAAAAAGACACCGACATATATACGCTGCCACCGCTTGCCAATCTTCAACGCCAGGCGGTCATACAAAGTAAAAAGCCTTTACTAGAGCAATATATGACTTATCAATTATATACCGGCAAAAAAGTCGATATTGTTTACAACTCTTATCCTTTTTATGATAATGGAGAAATTACAGCGGTATATTCGATTAACCGGGATCTGCCCTCGATAAACGAACTGTTGACAAAAGTCGTAAGTTGTTTTGGCCGTAACAAGTCGAAAAACCGGCTAAATGGTACTAGTTTTAGCCTTGATGACATCATTGGCGCCAGTCCTCCTATTAAACAAGCTTTGAAACAAGCCCGAAAAATAGCGCCAACGCCGTCAACAATAATGATTTACGGGGAAACCGGTACAGGCAAAGAACTTTTTGCGCAGGGCATCCATAACGCCAGCTGCTATAGCTCCAATCCTTTCATTGCCGTGAACTGTGCGGCCCTGCCGGAAAACCTGATGGAAAGCCTGCTCATGGGTACAGTAAAGGGAGCATTTTCCGGTGCTATCGATTCACCCGGATTATTTGAACAGGCTGAGAACGGTACACTTTTTCTGGATGAAATCAATTCACTAAGCCTGCCTTTACAGGCCAAGCTGCTAAGATTACTACAGGATAAGGTCGTAAGACGCCTCGGCGACAAAAAGGAGCGTAAGATCAACTGCCGGATAATCAGCGCAACCAATCAAAGCCTCTATGAGGCAGCCAGTAAAGGAGCATTTCGTGAAGACCTCCTGTACCGGTTAACACCGGTGATTTTACACATCGCCCCCTTGAGAGAACGTCCCGAAGATATACCGATACTCGCCCTAGAATTCGTTTCCCGCTTTAATGAGCAGTTGAATTTGAATATCAAGCATTTATCGCCGGAATTATTGGAATTGTTTTCAGCACATAACTGGCCAGGCAATGTCCGCGAATTAGAACATGTGATCGAGAGCGCCATGAGCGTTGTTGAAAATACGGCAACAGAACTTGGTATCGAAGATTTACCTTCATTTCTACTAAAACGAATGCTAAGTAATTTATCCTCAAATAGACTAAACAATACACCAAAAAGTGAAATATCTGCCGGGATACCTTTGACTGAATATCTTCGCCAATGCGAACAAGATTATATTGAAAAAACTTTAAAAATGAATAACGGCAACGTGAGCGACAGTGCCAAACAAATAGGAATTTCTCGACAAGACTTGCACTACAGACTTCGCAAACTGGGTATTAAATCTACGAACTATAAATCGGGTTAATCACGCCTTCTGCCCAGCCTCAATCGTCTCCTGCCTGGCATGAAAATTGCTATATTATTTTAGCAAATAAATTGCACCATAAGCATAAGGAGGCTGAAAAATGAAAACCACAGCTCCCTCACTTGCCGTCGAGGATTCCCCCTTAACCCCTTTTTTAAAAAGACTCACAGCTTATACCAGCGGTGGGCCCTTTTTAGACGGATATATTCTGACAATTATCGGCATGGCATTATTACAACTAGAGCCCCAACTCCGTTTGGATGCATTTTGGACAGGACTTATTGGCGCCGCCGCCCTAATCGGACTGCTAGTGGGCGGAGCTATCTTTGGTTATGTGACAGATTTAACAGGGCGTCAGTTTATGTATCAAATTGATCTTATCGTCATTATAATTATCTCAATTTTACAAATTTTCGTTACATCACCTTTCGAACTAGCTTTACTAAGATTTCTCATAGGAATTGCAATCGGCGCGGACTATCCGATTGCAACATCACTGCTAGCGGAGTTTTCCCCGCGCAAATATCGTGGTGCCATGATGGGCCTATTGGCAAGTGCCTGGTATGCAGGCGCTGTTGTAGCAGGTATTATAGGTTATTTGTTATTAGCTTCTGGCCCGGATGCCTGGCGATGGATGCTGGGAAGTTCTGCGATTCCGGCGCTTCTACTGGTACTAGGCCGCTGGGGAACACCGGAATCGCCGCGCTGGTTGGTGAGCAAAGGCCGTACCGCTGAAGCTCTTACAATAGTTAAACAAGTATACGGATCTCGTGCTACATTAGACGATCTAGATGAGCCTGCCAGCGAGAAAACCGAAATTAGTAAGCTCTTTGAGCCGGAATACTTCAAAAAAACCATGTTTGTCGGACTTTTTTGGACCTTCCAGGTTGCACCTTGCTTTGCTATATATACATTCGCACCACAGATTTTGGATGCCTTCCATTTAGGCAGCGGCACTGACTGGATTATCGGCTATGCGGTCATTAATATATTTTTCCTGGCAGGCACCGTTGCATCCATTTTCTTTGTAAATAAGGTTGGCCGCCGGCCACTGATTCTGGGTAGTTTCACGTTCATGACACTGTCAATGTTATTCTTAGGTGTAATTCCAGACGCACCCTCCTGGCTAATATTTATTTGTTTTGCTGCTTATGCCTTTTTTTCCGGCCCTCCCAGCGCACTTGACTGGATTTATCCCAACGAACTGTTTCCGACTAATGTTCGTGCTTCCGCTGTCGGAGTGATAACCGCACTCAGCCGTATTGGCGCAGCTATTGGCACTTTCGCCCTACCCTATTCCTTACAAACTGTAGGAATAGGCAACACAATGCTGATCAGTACATTTATAACTTTGCTTGGGTTGGTGACTTGTATAATTTGGGCTCCTGAAACAAAAGGCCTGACGCTTAAGGAGGCAAGTTCAATTGTATTAAACCCAAAATAAGAAGACGCTTCAAAAATGCTAACGGAGGTGATTATTGTAAAAACAGTAATTTTAGCTTGTCAGACAATAAAAGACGAGTTAGAGCTTGTTATGAAGGCATCAGCTTTAATTTATCCTGTAGTGTACTTGGAATCCGGCCTGCACAATTCCCCTGATCTTCTGCGCGACAAGGTCCAGGAACAGGTTGACGCACTGGACGCGGATATTATTCTCATGGCTTTTGGCTGTTGCGGAAATGGCCTCGTAGGCATAAAATCTGCCAAAGCCAAACTCGTAATCCCGCGGATTGATGACTGCATTACTATGTTGCTTGGCTCAACAGAAACCCGGCGAAGTATCCCTAACGCAATCAGTACTTATTTTCTTACCAAAGGCTGGTTAGACCCGGCAGGCAATATAATGTGGTCATATTTATCCTGGGTCGAACGTTATGGCGAGCAGAAAGCCCTGCGGATAGTAAAAAAAATGTTGAATAACTACACCCGGTTTATGATTATTGATACCGGTGCATACAAAATTGAAAATATACTGCCAGCTATTAGAGACTCTTGCGAAAAGTTCAATATGCATTATGACGTTATCCCAGGCTCGCTGCATTTACTACGTAAGCTGCTAACACCAGTGCCATGGGAGTCCGAGTTCATCGTATGCAATCCCGGACAAGAGATTACAATATATGATTTTTATCCCGCGTTATCACCAGTAGTGGCTAATTAAGCATATCTAAAAACAAATTCACCTAAACCAAGTTAAAGTTTAGGTGAAAAATAACTAAAAGAATCTATATATATATCTGTTATGTAGTGATACCTATGGCTTACTCATCGGTAAATCACAGGTGTTATTTTTGGAGCGGGTGAAGGGAATCGAACCCTCGTAGCTAGCTTGGAAGGCTAGTGCTCTACCATTGAGCTACACCCGCATACTGTCTAATGGTGCCGAGGACCGGAATCGAACCGGTACGGAAATTTCTTTCCGACGGATTTTAAGTCCGTTGCGTCTGCCAGTTCCGCCACCCCGGCATATTGGCGGAAGGGGTGGGATTCGAACCCACGGTTCCTTGCGGAATCACTGGTTTTCAAGACCAGCTCCATAAACCACTCGGACACCCTTCCATACTATCATGATACAGTATTATGGCGGAGCGGGTGGGATTTGAACCCACGCAGGCCTCACGACCTCTAACGATTTAGCAAACCGTCCTCTTCAGCCACTTGAGTACCGCTCCATTGGCAGGGGCGGCTGGACTCGAACCAACGCATGACGGAGTCAAAGTCCGTGGCCTTACCGACTTGGCTACGCCCCTATTTGTATTAAGTTGGGGTGACTGGAGGGTCTCGAACCCTCGAATACCGGAGCCACAATCCGGCGTGTTAACCACTTCACCACAGCCACCATAATTGGTTGCGGGAGCAGGACTTGAACCTGCGGCCTTCGGGTTATGAGCCCGACGAGCTACCAACTGCTCCATCCCGCGATAAGCAGAGAACCAAGTTATTAGGAGCATCGCGGCGCTAGAACTTGTGTGAATCGCTTAGTTCCAAGCGAAGCGCGGAACTTCCTAATTATCCTTTCCCTAAAACCTTCACCGAAGACAAACATTACGAAATTGCTTGGCGTTGCAGAGCGAAAACATAAATTGAGGATGTTCGCTCACAGTTTTTTCCGGGGATCGGTTATATTTTGCCGCTTTTTAAGGCGGAATATTATATTAACATTTTTTTTTACTCATGTCAATATTTTTGTATTGAATACTTACTGGAAACTTTTGTTATTCCAGTATTTCACATCCTCGAAGATGATATAGTTCTCGTTATGTTGTCTACCAGTGCAATAAGGACTAGCCGTCCTTATTGCTTATCCTGCTGTCATTAAACAAAAAACGCATGATAGTTAATATTTCAGAAGGTCTCATATCATCTTCATAGCCTAGTTCTTTATATGCACCAAAAACATCTTCTTGCATCGCTTGCGATATCGCTGTCAAACTCCGAATTTCTGCAACAACTGCTTTAATTTCACTATTATCCATTAATTCAATGATGCTTTGCCCCTTTTCCCTGCCAATCATAATAAGAAAAATGGCCACCTTTTTTACTGGCGACAAAATAGATTTCCTCCTTGTTGCCCGCCTGCGGAACCACTGCAAAGAGCAGTCAATTCGATTGTTTTCAAATGTCTTCTCCAATACTTGGTGTAGTATACAATATCTTCCAATCACATCTTAGCTGCTATAATAAATTGCACCCCACAGGGTAAGCCTGCCAGGGCCGCCTATGGGGTTACTACTTTTCTACAATATTTCGTTAGAAGTGATCTGTACTGAAAAATCACCTTTACTTGTCCGTTTAATAACACCCTTCTTACCGGCGCCATCGTCTACTGTAATGGCCTGCAAGTTATGAGTCATCATAAAATTAAGTACATCCTGCTTCACGAACGCTTCCCAGCTTACCTTCTTGGAGTCGGCTTGATCTGCTTTTGCTATTACGTCTTCTGCCATTAGAAATCCTCTCTCTTTCCGCGTCTTAGAATGAATCAAAATCCGGCCCGCCGGAATTTTGCAGTTCAGCACGTTTTAATGGTTAACAGTAACATACCAAAAACGGCCATTATTTGTATTCGCTATTAGCCGGCTTATTCCTTTCATAAATACCGAAATGATTATTTAGGCAAAACACGGATAGCCGCTTCCCCGGCCACAGGACAGCCGTTTTCGCAGGAACCGCATCCCGCACACTTTTCAGTCAGAACCGCAGGCCGATGCTGCTCGTCTGCTTCAATGGCCGCAACCGGACACTGTTCACCGCAAATAAGGCACATTTTATTCTCATTCCAGGCTATGCACCGTTTTTTATCAATACTGGCTTGACCCATCCGGACTCTTTCCAGTGGCACCTTGGCAATGGCTCCGGTCGGACATACCTCCTGGCATGCCAGACATAAATCACAGCGGTTTTTACGCGGTATAATATATGGCGTTTCAAAATTGGCTATACCATCTGAAAGCGTCATTGGCCGCAACGCTTTGCCGGGACATACCATAACACACCGGCCGCAGCGGTTGCATACGGCAGTAAACTGTGTTTCCGTAAGAGCTCCGGGCGGCCGCAACACTTTTTTCGCCGCCGTAACCGTCTTTTGCCATAAAGCAACAGCCATAACCGCAGCAAAAGCAGCTTGGAGAAACTGTCTACGCGACGATGGATGACTTGTGGCAGCAACTTCGTCAGGTGGAGCAGCCTCCACTTTACTGTCGTTGCGGGTTGCTGGCCGCCATTTAATTGATTTGGTGGGACAAACCCGGCCGCAGTCGCCACAGGCCAAGCATCCGTCCTTTGCAATACCACTAGCAGCTACTGCGGCACCAACTGAACATGCTTGTGCACATTGCTCACAATGCACGCATTTACCCGCAATCTGATAACGAAATAGCCGTAACCGCGCTACTGCCGACAATAAAACTCCGGTCGGGCATAAGACGCTGCACCAGAGCCGTGAAAACATTAGAGTGGCGACACTTATCCCGGCAAGCGCCCAGGGGACATCCCCCTGTAAAGTCCTGATAATTTCGTGACTCAAGAGGACGAAAGGAGTAAAAAACAAAACCCAGTTCGATCCCAGTCCAAAGACAATTACTAAAAAGAACAACCAGTAGTACCGCACTGGCTGAATAAAATACAATCCTTTAATTCTAATAACAGGTACGGCTTTGAAAAATAGCCTGCCCATTTTATCGATTAGCATCAGGAAGGCGCCAAAGGGGCATACCCAGCCACAAAACACCCTCCCCCACACCAGGGTTGCCATTAAAATTAGCAACGGCAGCTCCACCCAGGAGGGTATTTCCTGCTGCCAACGCAAATGACTCAGCAAAAGCCATGGATCAAACCACGAAAACCATTGTAATAGCTGGTTTTCTGATCCAAGGGGATAGGTTAGGCAGGTAAGAAGGAACACGAACGAAACAAGCGAGATAACCTGCAAGGTATAGCGAAAAAGAGGTAACTTGAGTTTCATTAATCACACCTTCACAACGGTAAGCTTCTTCAAATCAATTTCACCCACGCCCAATTGTGCAGCTGCCGCCACATAGCCAATCTCCTCAGGCTTAACACCAAATAATGTTGCTCCATAGGCATCTACGGCCACAGAATCGACGCCAAAAACTACCTGATTCCATTCACGGATAGGTCCCGGCCCATAGGGACCTTTGGCCGTAATTCCTCTGGTAGCATCCAATATGGTAAGATGGGGCCTCCGGTAAGCAGCAAGCTCAGCCACTCCTTGCATAACATCTGTATTATGGAAGTAGCCACGGTCCCAAACCAACCCCATCATATTCTTCATCCCCATGGTCACTTTCGTAAGCTGATGATGCTTGAGTATGGGAAAATTGATAAATACATCGGCATCCAGCACATCCTTGGAAAATAAAGCTGTTTTCAAAATCTTACCCCCAATATCCACCTGGGTATAGTAAGTTTGCTCATTGATGGCAAATGCTTTTCCACCCGCAGCTTCCACTGCTCGCTTTATACCGCTGTTGGCTAGGCATACGGGCGGACTGTTAAATGGATAATCGATAACTTTAACCTCTTTTGCCCCGGCGGCCAGACATTGTTTAACCACTGCCGCAACCAGAAGCGGATTGGTGGTACAGGCTTCCTCCGGTTTTCTGGGCACACTGAAATTCGGTTTAATTACTACAGTAGCTCCTTGCCGGACTAACGCACCGATTCCGCCCAAAGCAGTGAAGCCCTTCTCAATAAGAGTTTCCGGTTCAGTGCCTTCGGCTATAACAAGTTTGCTGCGATCATGCCCGCTTACCATCGCTGAGGTTGCTTGATTGCCTGGCGTACTTTTGGTACTACTGCTGTCGCCGGGTAGTTTTAGTCCGCATCCGGCTAGTCCCAGTGATAGTATCCCATAGCCAACTCCACTGATAAATTGACGCCTGTTCATTGGAAACCAGTCTCCTCTCTAAACTTACTTTTGTGCGGTTTGCGGCTTATCAGGCATAAACTGCTGCTATTCGGCGGGCTAGCGAGACAGTTGTGTGATGCGCTGCCAATTTGTATTGATGGCGGCTGCAATCTTCTTTTTCCCTTTGATATCCAAGTGCAGTCCGTCAACAGCCAGATACCCGGGCAGGATCGCATCGTCCATTTCTGTTGTAATATCAATATAGATTTGCGAACGAATAAATTCATTGACTATTTTCATTTTATTATTCCAGTCGGGTACAGTAGACTCGTTAAACACTTTTTCTATATTCTCCGGGTTAATAGGAGGCAGCGTCAAGAATATAGGCCGTATGTTATTAGCTAAACATTTTTCTTGTAATACTTTCAGATCTTCGATAACATGGTCTGCCTCCACGCCTCCACGCAGACTGTTTGTTCCGGCCAATATCAGTAGATACCGCGGTTGAAAAGGTAAGACATCCTGGTCAAACCGCTCAACCATTGTTGCACTGGTATCGCCGCTTTTACCAAGGTTTACGGTAGGAAAATCCAAATAATGCTGGTAGCTGTACTCCCAATCTGCCGGTGAATAAGAAACACTGCCGCCGCCATGCGTAATACTATCGCCGAAGGTTGCCACAGTTACAGGCATGGCGGGATTCACGCTGTATTGCCCCGCATCCGAATATACCCCAACCGGATTTCCGGCCTGATCCAATCCCCTTACCCGCCAGTAAAAAGGTTTCTCAGAAATTCTGGGAGTTTCATCATAGTAGTCAAACCCCGCAACAACGGCTGCATCAATCCGGTGTCTGGACGGAGCAATGCCGTTAGGGTTTTCCGGAAGGTCATTCAATATTTCAACTTCGTACTTATCCGCTCCGGCTACCGGAATCCAGGCATATACCGGATATAATAACGTACTGCCGACGCTTTGGTTGAAAATTGAAGTGGGAGTAGGTTTTTGTAAAGAATCTTTCCGGCGGTCAACATATACCAGCTCTGCATCAGAAAAAACACCTATCGCCTTACCGCTAAAATCTAACCCTCGCACACGCCAGTAAAAGGTGTCCTGCATTAAATAATTGGAAACATCAGCATTAAATCCGGGGACATAGACTTGTTTCGTGGTGAAGAAGCCATGCTTGGACAAGGTTGTACCATTAGGGTTTTCCGGCGATTCTGATAGCAATTCGATTTCATATGCCACCGCCCCTTTAACTTTGGTCCACATTAGCATAGGCTTTGCCGAAGCGGGAACTTGCTTTGAGAAATGCACAGTGGCAAGCGGCTTGTCCGCCCGCGTATTTGTCAGACTTACAGACCGCGTAGTTAACTTTTCCCGGCTGCCTTTCCCTATACCAGCTACATTGCTGGTCCAAATAAAATTCCCGACTACAACAAGCGAGACACAGCTTAGTAAAAAAACTATTACAAAGTTGCGCCTATATAACGCGCCGCGCACAGTCTCCCTCCTTATCGCCAGCAGCTAACTTGCAGCCCTGGGCTTTTCGCTTATGACAAGTACATTTTGCATCGATAGTCCTATAGTAACTGATGAACATAAAACTTACATTAGTTCAAGATTAGAATTAGATTAGAAATGAGTACAGGTTCTTCCCAATCAATAAAAAATATGCTTTGATATAATTGTATCAAAGCATATTGGAAAAACGGGAAGGGTACAGTTATGACACTTGAAGGGAAAAAAATTTTGGTAGTGGAAGATGAATGGAAAATCGCCCGTTTTCTTCAGATGGAACTGGAGCATGAAGGTTTTCAAACTGCCATCGAGACAAATGGCCGCAGAGCTTTTGACCGGATTATGCAGGAAGATTTCGATCTGATCCTTTTAGATGTTATGCTGCCGGAAATGGACGGAGTGGAAATCTGCCGCCGTGTGCGGGAATTGTCTGAGATTC
The DNA here is from genome assembly GCF_041428895.1 of Sporomusa aerivorans. Taxonomy (NCBI): domain Bacteria; kingdom Bacillati; phylum Bacillota; class Negativicutes; order Selenomonadales; family Sporomusaceae; genus Sporomusa; species Sporomusa aerivorans. Next base: position 2,870,784 of record NZ_CP156926.1, on the reverse strand, counting down.
CGATTATTATGGTGACGGCCAAAGACGATATCGAAGCAAAAGTAACGGGGTTGGATACCGGCGCTAATGACTATCTTACTAAACCTTTTGCTATTGCGGAATTGTTTGCCCGCATCCGCGCAGCATTTCGCAAAACAAACGCTGTACACCAGACAACGCAAGACGGCCGGCTTTATGTCAAAAATTTAAGTCTGTTTCCCAGCCGCTATGAAGCCTTGGTAGACGGGCAGCCGGTAGAACTAACCAAGAAAGAATATGACCTCCTGGATTATCTGGTACGCAACAAAAATTTCGTCCTAAACCGCGATCGTATCCTGCAGCAGGTCTGGGGCTATGAATATACAGGCGATACTAATATCGTAGATGTTTACATTCGTTACTTGCGCAATAAACTGGATGAGCCCTTTAACCAAAAATATATCCACACAATCCGGGGGGTAGGCTATGTGGTTAAAGATTAAGCAGCTCGCCATACCGATCTCGGTTAAACTAGCCATTTTATATGCAGTTATTCTTTTCTGTATTCTGCTTTTTACCAGCCTGATTACTGTAGCCGGATTGTGCTATATGTTATATGCGCAGGCGGATAACAGCCTGGATAGAAGTGCAGCTACCATAACTCATTATCTTGAGACCGAAAACGCAGTAGATCAGTATTTGCTCAGGAAAAAGCTCCTACCGATGGGAATCATACTCCGCATTGTAGATAACCAGAATAACCTTATTTTTGATAACGCCCCTTTTAATGCCGATACCCTCGCTTTTTCGGAAGAACCGGCAAATGATATTGGCACTTTTTTGCTAGCATCCCTCAATAGAAAAACGCAAGTTGTCTCTATTGAAAGCCATTATTTTTATTATGCCAACCAGGTGGTTACCATTGATAAACGTCCCTATCTACTGCATTTTTTTAAACCCATGACCGAACAAGCGCATTTTCTTGTATTTCTTATCAAAATCCTACTGATAACCAACGCGTTGGGTCTGCTGATTGCTATTGTATCCGGCGTTTTTATCAGTCGCAAAATTCTCCGGCCTCTGCGTGACGTCATAAACACTGCCAGAGAAATAGAAGTCAATGACCTGGGAAAACGGATTGAAATAACTGGCAGTAATGATGAGCTGCAAGAGCTCGCTAAAACTTTTAACCATATGCTAAACCGGATTCAGACCGGGTTTGAACAGCAGCGCCGCTTTGTATCTGATGCATCTCACGAATTGCGCACACCAATTACAGTAATCAGCGGTTACACAAACATGCTGGACCGGTGGGGCAAACAAGATCCGGCTGCTTTGGAGGAAGGCATCGCTGCCATAAAATCAGAAGCTGCCAATATGTATAAGCTAATAGAAAAACTGCTTTTTTTGGCTAGAGCCGATCATAATAAGCAAATCATTGCCAAAGTTCCTGTAGCAACAGAACCGCTGATTGACGGGATTGCACAGGAAACTTGCCTGATAGCGCCAAGCCATCAAATAGTACTGGCGCATAATGATTCCGCCACTATTCATGCGGATGCATCCTCCATCAAAGAAATGCTGCGTATATTTATCGAAAACAGTATTAAGTATACGCCAGCCGGCCAAACAATCCGCATCGCGTCCCATAAAGCGGACGGCTATTTAGAAATTACCGTCCAAGATACCGGCATAGGCATACCTGAAGAAGACTTGCCCCATATTTTTGATCGCTTTTACCGGGCTGATAAATCGCGAACCAAGGCCGCCGGCGGCGGTACAGGGTTAGGATTGTCCATCGCCCGCTGGATCGCCGTTCAGCATGACAGCACCATTGATTTAACCAGCAAACCCGGGGGCGGTACCACAGTCGTGGTTAAAATTCCACTGTTGACACCGATTTTAACTATACATGATACTACACAGTAAAGCAGCAGCAGCCTCTCTGTCCATTTCTGCGAAAGAGGGCTGCTGCCGCCTTTTAAACGTTACACAGGTAATTGATTCGTATGCGGCCTCTTCGACCACTCATTGTCAGTCTCCCCAGATTCGCAGGACATCTTTAGGGGTCGCCAATTCTCGGCCAACACTTTTGGCAATAGCGGCAATTCTCGCTACCAAAGCAGCATTGGTGGCCAGAACCCCCTTTGTGTAATAAATATTATCTTCAATGCCCACACGGACATGTCCCCCCAGAGCAATTGCAACCGTAGATAAATTTATGTGCTGTGGTCCGATTATTGAAACACTCCATACAGCATCCGACGGCAGACTGTCCACGAGAAAGAATAAGTTTTTAGCAGTAGCCGGCAAAGATCCTTTTACGCCTAACACCAGGTTAAACAGCAGCGGTCCTTTCAATAGGCCGGCCTGCTGTAAATTAACGGCATTATGGATCATGGCCGTGTCAAACACTTCAATTTCCGGCTTAATGCTTTTCTCCAGCATTATTTTGGCCATATATTCCACAAGGCTTGGGGCATTGGCATTCACGCTGGCGGGAAAATTAGATGATCCTGTCGCCAAACTGGCGGATTCGGGATTCAAGGTCAAGGATTCAGCACGGGCTTCGCCTGATTTTCCACCACGAGCCCCAGTGGAAATTTGCTTAATAATGGGACAACCCGTCTCAGACAGCAAGCGGACAATTTCGGCAAAATACTTAATATCAGTTGTGGGCGCCTGCTCTTCATCCCTGGCGTGAATATGGGCTACTGCCGCCCCTGCCTCATAACACTCAGTAACTTCTTTTGCAATTTCAGCCGGTGTCACCGGAACATGCGGCGTCATTAACTTAGTTGGCACATTTCCGGTTGGCGCAATAGTAATAATTAACTTTTCCAAGTGCGATTCCCCTCTCACTCGATCTATCCAATATTATTATCGAATTCTTTAAATCCGGTTACCATTTTATCTATCAATTCATCGGCTTGGTCTTTCGTAATTGTCAGCGGTGGAGCCAACAGAAACTGATCGCCGTTTTCGCCATCTGCATTGCCGGTACCCGGATAAACAATGACTCCATGTTTTACTAAAGTAGCTGTGAGCTTTTCCGCCATCCCCATAGCAACCGGATATGGTTCCTTCGTTGCTATATCCTTAACAATCTCTACGCCGAGCATAAGACCTTTGCCGCGTACATCTCCCACAAACGGGAAAGGCAGCAGCTTTTCTTGTAATTGCGCCAGCAGATACGCACCAATTCTCCGGGAGTTTTCCACAATGTTATCCTTTACTAAGGTTTTTACCACAGCCAAAGCGACAGCAGCCGATAGCGGATTGCCACCATACGTATGGCCATGGACAAAAACTCCTGATCCATTTTTATAGGTGTTATAAATTTCGTCGGTTGCAATTACAGCTCCCAACGGCGAATAGCCTGCACTCATTCCCTTAGCGACACAAATCATATCAGGAACTACACCATAATCTTCAATGCTAAACATGGTTCCCGTTCGACCAAAACCAGCCATAACTTCATCATCTATTAATAAAACATCATAATGATCGCAAATCTGACGAATGATTTTAAAATAGTCTTTGTGAGGAACAATAGCGCCGCATGCTGCGCCGCCTACTGGCTCGGCAATAAAGGCTGCCACATATTCTGCTCCCTCCATTTTTATTGCGCGTTCCAGATCGTGAGCACAATCCACCTGGCATGTTTCCTGGCACTTGCCAAAAGGACAGCGGTAACAGTAAGCTGGTGCAATATGCGGAAAGTTTAACAACAGTGGAGTGTACTTTTTACGGCGCTTATCGCCGGTCATTGATAATGAGCCTATAGTATTGCCATGGAAACTTTTCCAGCGCGAGATAATGCGGTATTTCGAACTCTGTCCGTCACGCTCTACAAAATATCCTCTAGCCATTTTTAATGCCGCCTCGGTCGCCTCGGACCCTCCGGACACCAGATATAATTTATTTAAAGATCCTGGAGCCAGCTCGGCTACCAAATCGGCAGCCTCCTGAATAGGTTGTGAGGTCCAGCGGGATAAATGACTAAATGCTACCTTTTTCGCCTGTTCCATCATGGCCTGTAAGATAACAGGATGAGCGTGGCCTAAATTAGCTACAGCAGCACCCGAACATGCGTCAATATATTTATTCCCGTTCGTATCATACAGATAAATGCCTTCGCCGTGATCTACCTCTATATACGTTTTATTAACGGCACGATAAAAAACATTACTCATTTATCTTTCACCCTTTCCCAATATATTTCGTAAAAACTGGACTTATTTTTTTCTGTAGTATATCATGTAGCTATCCATATAAGAAATGATTGTTTTGTATTGTTATAATCACTTTTACTGATCGATTACCAACAGGAGACTGGATAGCTAATAGCAAAGCGGCGCATACCCAATTAGGGATGCGCCGCTTTGCCTGAGAATTTATTTAAGCAAATCAAGTTGCACAAAAGTGGATATTAGGTAAAGGTATTGAAGCGGCCACAAATTATGCAACTGTATCTACCTTTTTAGAACCTGCGTCGACATTACTCTTTAGCTCATCGCTTACCCAGTATAAGGGACGCTCTTTTACTTCTTCGAAAATCCTGCCAATATACTCACCGATAATGCCTAATCCTATAAGCTGCAATCCACCCAACAGCAGAACACTGGCGGCAATAGTAGCCCAACCGGGAACGGCATCGGCTGTAAACAACTTAGTATAGACAACGTCGATGGTTAACAATAAGCTTAATAGTCCCGATATTCCTCCAAAATACAATGCCAAGCGCAACGGTAATCTGGAATAGGCGGTAATACCATCAAGGGCAAAATTCATCATTTTCTTAAAGGAGAACTTAGATTTACCTGCAAAACGCTGCGGAGCAACAAATTCAATCTGCGTTTGCCGGTAGCCTATTGCACTAATTATGCCGCGAATAAATCTTGCCTTTTCTTTAAAGTTCTTGAAAGTATCTACCGCTTTTCTGTCAAGCAGTCTAAAGTCTGAGCCGCCTTCCGATATATTAATGTCTGATACAGCATTAATGATCTGATAAAACATTCTTGATGTAAACCGTTTAAACCAGGAGACACCTTGCGTATCTTTACGAATGGTTTGAACCACTTCAAAACCATCTTCCCACTTTTTTATTAACAGCGGCAGCATGGCCGGTGGGTGCTGCATGTCTCCATCCATAGTAATAACGGCATCGCCACCGGCATGCTCAAGTCCACAACTCAAAGCCAGCTGGTGTCCAAAGTTACGGGCTAAAAGAATAACACGTACCCTGCTATCCCGCTGGATTAACTTCTGTAAAACCAATACAGTTTCGTCAGTGGAACCGTCATCCACAAAGATTAACTCAAATCGGTAACCAGTCGATTCCATGTATTTACAAACCTCTCGGTAAAATACTGTAACATTATCCTGCTCATTATATACAGGTACTACTATCGATATATATTTCATCGAATCCCTCCTCACAACCGCAAAATTCAATATAACTAGTGCTGTAATTTCTATAATTATAACAATTGATTATGAAAACAAAATGAAAAAGCTGCGTAAAAAAATGCAATAAAAAAGACCTGGTTTTTACCAAGTCCTTCAAGGTACAAATTTTGGAGCGGGTGAAGGGAATCGAACCCTCGTAGCTAGCTTGGAAGGCTAGTGCTCTACCATTGAGCTACACCCGCACATTTATTGGTGGCGGCGCAGGGATTTGAACCCCGGACACTTCGGGTATGAACCGAATGCTCTAGCCAACTGAGCTACGCCGCCATATTAAAATGGAGCTAGTGACCGGGATTGAACCGGTGACCTTATCCTTACCAAGGATACGCTCTACCGACTGAGCTACACCAGCAT
>NZ_CP156926.1:2855000-2860000 GCF_041428895.1 Sporomusa aerivorans | reverse complement strand
CGATCCGAACTGAGAGCTTGTTTATGCGTTTCGCTTACCTTCGCAGGCTTGCTTCGCTTTGTTTAAGCCCATTGTAGTACGTGTGTAGCCCAGGACATAAGGGGCATGATGACTTGACGTCATCCCCGCCTTCCTCCGCATTGTCTGCGGCAGTCTCCCTTGAGTTCCCACCATAACGTGCTGGCAACAAAGGATAAGGGTTGCGCTCGTTGCGGGACTTAACCCAACATCTCACGACACGAGCTGACGACAGCCATGCACCACCTGTTTTCGTGTCCCCGAAGGGAGGGATCTATCTCTAGACCTTTCACTCAATGTCAAGCCCTGGTAAGGTTCTTCGCGTTGCGTCGAATTAAACCACATACTCCACCGCTTGTGCGGGCCCCCGTCAATTCCTTTGAGTTTCAACCTTGCGGCCGTACTCCCCAGGCGGGGTACTTATTGCGTTAACTCCGGCACAGGAGGGGTCGATACCTCCTACACCTAGTACCCATCGTTTACGGCCAGGACTACCGGGGTATCTAATCCCGTTCGCTCCCCTGGCTTTCGCGCCTCAGTGTCAGACACAGTCCAGAAAGTCGCCTTCGCCACTGGTGTTCCTCCCAATATCTACGCATTTCACCGCTACACTGGGAATTCCACTTTCCTCTCCTGCACTCAAGATCCCCAGTTTCCTGCGCCCATACGGAGTTGAGCTCCGCACTTAGACACAAGACTTAAAGATCCACCTACACGCCCTTTACGCCCAATAATTCCGGACAACGCTTGCCACCTACGTATTACCGCGGCTGCTGGCACGTAGTTAGCCGTGGCTTCCTCCTTTGGTACCGTCATTACCTTGCATTATTTACACAAGATACGTTCGTCCCAAACGACAGAGCTTTACGATCCGAAAACCTTCTTCACTCACGCGGCGTTGCTCCGTCAGACTTTCGTCCATTGCGGAAGATTCCCCACTGCTGCCTCCCGTAGGAGTCTGGGCCGTGTCTCAGTCCCAGTGTGGCCGTTCATCCTCTCAGACCGGCTACTGATCGTCGCCTTGGTGAGCCATTACCTCACCAACTAGCTAATCAGACGCAGACCCATCTCTAAACGGTAGCTTATATATAGAGGCCACCTTTCTTAACTCAGTCATGCAACCAAGTCACCACATTCGGTATTAGCACCACTTTCGCGGTGTTGTCCCCAGTTTAGAGGCAGGTTGTCTACGCGTTACTCACCCGTTCGCCACTATCTGCTGTCCAACACCGAAAACTCAGGTGTTGTGACGGCCCTGGATGGGCCTAATGTCGAGCTTGCCATGGACGGCAATAAAGCTCGACTTCCTTGCGTGAAGCGCTCTCTATCGTTCGCGCTTGACACTGTCGGAGTTCACATCACCAAAACTCTCGGTGTTGAACAGCAGACCGTTCGACTTGCATGTGTTAGGCACGCCGCCAGCGTTCGTCCTGAGCCAGGATCAAACTCTCCAATAAAGTTTATTTATTGAAGCCATTTGTTGGCTCATAATATCTTTGGAGCGGAAAACGAGATTCGAACTCGCGACCCTCGCCTTGGCAAGGCGATGCTCTACCGCTGAGCTACTTCCGCACCGTTAATTTATTGACGTGGTTTATAAAAAACCACCGCACATCTGGCTTTCCGTACATTGTATCGAGACTACATATCACGTCGGCCACTAAGGCCATATATAATAGGAAGTTCGCACGATAGTACGTTGATGCATTACTCACATTGTTTAGTTTTCAAGGAACCGCATCACTCATTTTGTGACGGAATAATATCTTAACACGAACCCTTTGTTATGTCAACACAATTATTCGTACCAATTATTTCCGCCGCTCACAGCGACTTTTATAGATTATCACATTGTTTCCTTTATGTCAACTGTGTCTGATTGATTATTTTTTATAGCCCAAAATGTCGTCTCTTTGTATGTCCAAACCTGCACCTAGCAGGTGGGCATCCTTAGATATGTTTTTGTCCTCCACTCTTTGATGGCTCGACAGCTGCATATCATCAGATTCCCTATTATTTAAAGTAGGTTGGACATATCTAAAGATAACATCCATTCCAGGCTATGTATTGGAAAAGGTCGCTACTAGCGTAGCTTTGAATAGTCTCCTGTTGCGTCTGGCGCACATTGTGGCGTAGTCGTCTAGCTCAAGATATGATAAGCAAGCTACTTTTTATACGTCGTACCCAGATTAGAATTAGGGGATCAAGGTCTTGCGGACCTTAGCCTTGCCACTTGGCTATATCGCCGTCATTTCAGAGTTATTACTATATCAGATTGCTTTTCTTATGTCAACTGTTCTTCTCAAAAAAAATCGCTCAAAGCGACGGGATTTGAACTTGCTAATGTTTTGTTGTAATAATACTTTAAGTGTAAATCAAAGCTAACGAAATTTACTTATACATTAAAACTTCTTTAGCTTGCAGCTTATTGGGAATCTTTCTGTTTTGGGATCACAATAGAATCTTTCATTAGCTGACTTCCATCTAAAGGCACGTTTCGGAATATTTCGTCGGTGGAATTATCATCCCGAACTCTGCTGGTACTTAAGACCTTACGGTAGTGGATAAAGGAACCTTTAGTTCCACATTCCGGACAGTATGTATTATCGCTACGGTGCCGGTTCGCTTTCCAAGAAAATAGATTGAAGTGTAGTCCACAGCTTTGGCAAATAAATCCGTTTACGAATACCCCCTCGCGTTCTTTCTCCTCAACTCCTACGAGTCTGGCTTCTGAAACAGGCACTGGCTGATTGCCTTGAGTAAGGGAGTTAGCTTCATTGGTCATAAATTAACCTCCTCAAAAATAAGTCAATAAATTTGAAGCAGTTATATATTAATAATTAGTAATCTTTCAGTAATTTCCTCCCGTTATCGAAAAAATATGTAAGAAGAAAACTGCCAAATAGCTCAATAACCAGTCGGTTTAACTATCGAACGACCATATGCTCGCAGAATCATTTGAAAAGGTGTCTGCAAAGAAGCAATTGACAATTAAATGTTAATATATTAACATTTAATTGTTAGCATATTAACATTTTTAAGGCTAATCTTCCAAATGAAAAAAACGTTTTATAGTATCCGTACAATGGTGGAAGCGTATATGAATGAGAGGAGTGATAATTATGATATGCAACAAATGTAAGCATGAAATTCCCGAGGGAGAACAATGTTTGCATCGCGGACAGATGCTGTGCGAAGATTGCTACCTTCAAATGCTGGAGCCTCCCCGTACCTGTGACGTTGCTGCCGTGCATAGCGCAAAATTAGCCCGTAAACTGGCTGGACAGGAAGGGACCGATGGGTTGACCGAACTGCAAAAAAGTATCTACAATCACATTAAGACAGAAGGTCCGGTTACGGCTGAGCAGATCATGAATAAACTCGGTTTAACCAAGTTGGAATGGGAAAGAAATTTCGCGACATTGAGACATTGCGAACTTGCCCATGGCTTTCGGGAAAATGGCAAGGTACTGATTAAAGTTTGGGGCGAAGATACTCTAGGTAAAATGAATATTGCTGATTGATAATGAATCCGGTCAAAGGAAGCTGGGATATACCGTTTTCATTAAGCGCTAGCTGTAACGCAACAAAAGCAGGGACAAATATGTCCCTGCTTTTGTTGCGAATACTCACTGATCCAACCCTTTTTTGAGCTTATCCAGCAAAGAAATCAGCAGCTTTTTTTCATCAGTATCAAGTACCGACATAAGTTTATGTACATACTGATTGTGAATGGGAACGAAAGCTTTCATAAGTATGTTGGCCCGATCCGTAAGATACAGTTGAAAAGCCCTTTTATCGGCAGGGTCGGCCTTCCGAGCCACTAGATCTTCTTTTTCTAATCGATCAATCAGTCTGGTAATATTGGCACGGGAAACGAACAGCTTTTTACCTAATTCTGATTGCGTCAACCCTTGACCGCCTGTCATATATAATTGAATTAAAGCATTAAACTTAGCCCTGGACAAGCCATACCTTGAAAAATGCATCTCCAAAACATCATCCAAAGAATCCTGGAATACTGTCAGCTCAATCAACGTACGTATGGAAAAATAGTTGTCCGGCATATCATTGTGCGTGATCTCTGTCAGCCCCCCAAGCTTAATTGTTAATATACTAGCAATATTGTAAAAGCATTACCAGTTTAAGTCAATAGCTCCTCAGCAACAGAAATGCTTTGAAAACCAGTTCGTTTTTTATATTTATACCTTGTCAGCTTTTTTTATAATTACCGTAGCTTGTTCCTTGCCTTCTTCTGCTCCATGAGTATAGCCCACAACATTAAAATGCTCTGCAAGCTTTTGGGCTAACGCTTCGTAGTTGGCAGCTTTTGCTCGCATGCAAGAAGACAAATGCACTGTGTCGACGCCATTTTTTATCATCATTTCTATTTTATGATCGATATCACCGCCGGCGTGAGAAAACGTTATCAATTCAGTTTTATCTTCATAACCTTTAAATGCATCTTTTCTTTGAAAAAATGCGTTGAGGCATCCTTTACCGGTACAACGCTGCATCGTTTCTTCCCTGACTAATATTGCAATCTTCATACTTATACCTTCTTTGCTCATTTTTTCATTATATACGTGGGTTCTGAATGCATTCAGATATCATTTTGTAATCTGGTATGCACCTTGGCTAGAGTTGAAACAGGACTCAGCAACTTCCCAGATACTCGCAGTATTTGCAGTATCCCTTATTCTTAGTGCAATGCGCTTTTACTGTTCCGCCTGTTACATCCTGATATTGCCGATACAAACTAATAACCTCATCACTGCTTAACAGATCGACCTTAACTCTTAGCCTGTTCTTAAAATGTATAAATCCATATGGGGCAACGTTCTTTGCTTGTGTTTTTTCCACTAGCAGCCTATAGACAGATAGTTGAATAATATCAGACTCATAAACCTTGCCATCGTACCTGCTTTTATAGTCGCCGACGATAAGCGTTTCCTGCCTGTCAATCCACACGACGTCCGGTG
>NZ_CP156926.1:2240000-2850000 GCF_041428895.1 Sporomusa aerivorans | reverse complement strand
AGGAACATCAGGAATATCTATGTTATCAGAACTACTTGCTTATTTCAGCAAGTAACTTCCGTCAACTAGCATTCCCTCAAAACCAAACAATGTAAGATCATGTATCTGCCTGATGTTCGCACATCGAATTAAGATAGACTTGTTTACGACGGTCTATCAGAAATCTACAGCCTGTAGACTCCCTCGATGGCATCGCCGACCTTGGAAGTAGTTCAGGTGTTACCCCGAACGGTTCTCCCTAGAAAGGAGGTGATCCAGCCGCACCTTCCGATACGGCTACCTTGTTACGACTTCACCCCAATCATCGGCCCCACCTTAGACGGCTGGCTCCTTGCGGTTACCCCACCGGCTTCGGGTGTTTCCAACTTTCGTGGTGTGACGGGCGGTGTGTACAAGGCCCGGGAACGTATTCACCGCAGTATGCTGACCTGCGATTACTAGCGATTCCGACTTCACGGAGGCGAGTTGCAGCCTCCGATCCGAACTGAGAGCTTGTTTATGCGTTTCGCTTACCTTCGCAGGCTTGCTTCGCTTTGTTTAAGCCCATTGTAGTACGTGTGTAGCCCAGGACATAAGGGGCATGATGACTTGACGTCATCCCCGCCTTCCTCCGCATTGTCTGCGGCAGTCTCCCTTGAGTTCCCACCATAACGTGCTGGCAACAAAGGATAAGGGTTGCGCTCGTTGCGGGACTTAACCCAACATCTCACGACACGAGCTGACGACAGCCATGCACCACCTGTTTTCGTGTCCCCGAAGGGAGGAACTAATCTCTTAGTTTTTCACTCAATGTCAAGCCCTGGTAAGGTTCTTCGCGTTGCGTCGAATTAAACCACATACTCCACCGCTTGTGCGGGCCCCCGTCAATTCCTTTGAGTTTCAACCTTGCGGCCGTACTCCCCAGGCGGGGTACTTATTGCGTTAACTCCGGCACAGGAGGGGTCGATACCTCCTACACCTAGTACCCATCGTTTACGGCCAGGACTACCGGGGTATCTAATCCCGTTCGCTCCCCTGGCTTTCGCGCCTCAGTGTCAGACACAGTCCAGAAAGTCGCCTTCGCCACTGGTGTTCCTCCCAATATCTACGCATTTCACCGCTACACTGGGAATTCCACTTTCCTCTCCTGCACTCAAGATCCCCAGTTTCCTGCGCCCATACGGAGTTGAGCTCCGCACTTAGACACAAGACTTAAAGATCCACCTACACGCCCTTTACGCCCAATAATTCCGGACAACGCTTGCCACCTACGTATTACCGCGGCTGCTGGCACGTAGTTAGCCGTGGCTTCCTCCTTTGGTACCGTCATTACCTTGCATTATTTACACAAGATACGTTCGTCCCAAACGACAGAGCTTTACGATCCGAAAACCTTCTTCACTCACGCGGCGTTGCTCCGTCAGACTTTCGTCCATTGCGGAAGATTCCCCACTGCTGCCTCCCGTAGGAGTCTGGGCCGTGTCTCAGTCCCAGTGTGGCCGTTCATCCTCTCAGACCGGCTACTGATCGTCGCCTTGGTGAGCCATTACCTCACCAACTAGCTAATCAGACGCAGACCCATCTCTAAACGGTAGCTTATATATAGAGGCCACCTTTCTTAACTCAGTCATGCAACCAAGTTACCACATTCGGTATTAGCACCACTTTCGCGGTGTTGTCCCCAGTTTAGAGGCAGGTTGTCTACGCGTTACTCACCCGTTCGCCACTATCTGCTATTCAACACCGAAAACTCAGGTGTTGGCACTTTTTATTTGCGTGAAGCGCTCTCTATCGTTCGCGCTTGACGCTGTCGGAGTTCACATCACCAAAACCCTCGGTGTTGAACAGCAGACCGTTCGACTTGCATGTGTTAGGCACGCCGCCAGCGTTCGTCCTGAGCCAGGATCAAACTCTCCAATAAAGTTTTATTTATTGAAGCCATCTGATGGCTCATAAAATTTAAAGAAATATTTAATGTGCTCAAATGAGCACCGCACATCTGGCATATGATGCATTACTTACATTGTTCAGTTTTCAGGGAACCGCATCACTCATTTTGTGACGGAATAATATCTTAACACGAACCCTTTGTTATGTCAACACAATTATTCGTGCCAATTATTTCCGCCGTACACAGCGACTTTTATAGATTATCACATTGTTTCCTTTATGTCAACTGTGTCTGATTGATTATTTTCATAGCCCAAAATGTCGTCTCTTTGTATGTCCAAACCTGCACCTAGCAGGTGGGCATCCTTAGATATGTTTTTGTCCTCCACTCTTTGATGGCTCGACAGCTGCATATCATTAGATTCCCTATTATTCAAAGTAGGTTGGACATATCTAAAGATAACATCCATTCCAGGCTATGTATGGAGGCGACACCCAGATTCGAACTAGGGGATCAAGGTCTTGCGGACCTTAGCCTTGCCACTTGGCTATATCGCCGTCATTTCAGAGTTATTACTATATCAGATTGTTCTTCTTATGTCAACTGTTCTTTTTAGAAGAAAAATCTATTATGAGAACCCGGCGGATTTTAAGTTTGCTACGTCTACCAGTTACGCCACTCTGGCGTTCCCGGATCAATACTATATCAACTGTTTTAATTCTTGTCAACAGCAACAACATTTTATCAGTTGAATTTAGCAACTAAATTTTCCTTCAGGAGTTACTCAGACTATAGAATTCCAGTATTGATAAACAATGCAGAAGGCAAAACCCCAGGCAAACAGTCTCGGAACCTTTACAGCACTACAGAAACTGCAATTGACTATAAATAACCGAAGAATTATCCAACTCTATGATATAGGGACTTAAACGTCGAAGATCTTCCGGCCGCCAGCCTTCGTTTTTTTCCGCCAACAGAGTGATAGCCTGTTCCTCTGTTTCAGCCAGTACAATGGCGGTTGCCTTGCCATACATGGAGGTATGTAAACAGGGTTCGTCTATCATACTCCAGCTATGATAGGTACGGTCGTGATTCCATATAAAGAGCTTCATCACAGCCTCCCTTAAAAGTTCTCGTTTATTACAATTCGCTTTCCTGCGTCCAAAGTAATGTTCTCTTTAAGTTCTTCCGCCTGTGCTTTTATGTGATTGCTTATTGCCAGAAAATCTTTGACAAAAAGTTTATCGTGAATAGCAGCAAGATTAATTTCAACTGTTGCCAATGCCGAATATACGCCTGCATAAGCTAGTAGTCCGCAGGCTAGGGATTCACTGGCTGCATTCGGGTTACCATATCGAACAATATCAATCGCAAAGTTCATTACTTGAAGGCATTTCTGTCCAACAGAGAGTGAAAAACGTGCAGCTTCCTTGGTTGCTTCTTGAATAGCTTTGCTCCTGGCCTGGATTTCAGTTTCATTGCGCTTAGGAAGTTTATAAGCATTAACAATTCCTAAGTAAGAGTGTCCATCACCATCTATCCCTTGCAACAGTTCTGCTTTTAATCTTGTACCTTCCTGTTTAAGTTTGGCAATAGATTCTTGCGCATCTCTAAACTTCTCTTTCCCCTCCGTCAGGCTGCAAACCATTAAACCTAATGCGGCTCCCAACGTACCTGCTAAGGCAGCCACACCTCCGCCTCCTGGCATAGGCGAGTCTGAAGCAAGATCATCGACAAAGTCGGTTATGCTTTTATGAATTAACATAGCGCTCACTCCTAATTAATGTTGATATCAAGAAATCTTTTCTTTACCTGTAGCATTAAATCCTTCTAATTCACATGATATGTTTTACATAACTGCCAACATCAGGAATTTTTTTCTTAAATCGAAGTATATTTTCGCGCCTTTTCATTCCATATCTGATACGCCTGCTATAAAGGCAACCCCTAGAACTTGCTGTCGGAGTTGCCTTTGTAGTTCGAATCTATTATTTAGATTCTTTCTACTGATTAAATAATCCATTCACCAGTTTTGGGGAGTTATTGTTTTGTTTTTGTCGATTACATTAAGCGGGTGCCGGCAGGCACATCTTTTACGATAGCTGAAGAAGCTGTGGAAGTATCTTGAGTGCCTATGAAAAAGATTTTTTTAACATTGGGAGCGATATTATAAATTTCGTTCCTTTTCCTGCTGCACTCTTTACATCAATCTTCCCGCCGTGCTTCTCTACGATCCATTTAGCTATAGCCAAACCTAAACCTGCTCCGCCGGAATTTCTTGACCGGGACTTATCTCCACGAAAAAAGCGGTCAAATATGCGCGGAATATTCTCAGGGACTATCCCAATTCCTGTATCTCGCACACTTATTATGGCGTTCCGGTTGGCTATATAACAGCCAACAGTGACCTGTCCGCCTGCAGGTGTGAACTTAAAAGCATTATCAAGCAGAATTACCATCAATTGATGTAATCTATCCTTGTCGCCTGCAACTTCTACATTGGGTTCAATATTAGCTGTTAAACCAATATGATTTAGTTCTTTAAATACCTCAAAATGACTGATTACCTCATTAATAACAGCACTTAGGTTAATCACACCAAGGTTTAGGTCAGACTTGCCGGAATCGGACCTAGCCAAGGTGAGTAGACTGGCTATTAGCTTGGTCATTCGTTTTGATTCTTTCATGATAGTATTAATCCTATGACATTCTTCCCGGATACTCTTATCCGGATATCGCAGCATTAGCTCGGCATTGCTGTATATCCCTGTTAAGGGCGAACGCAATTCATGGGATACGTCTGAAACGAATTGTTGCTGTTTTTCCCATGCTTCCTGGATGGGAACCATGGCCCGTTTGGCAAGAAGAAACCCGGCTAATATAATACCGAATACACTTATAACGCCGCCACCGACAATAAGCCATAAGCAGTTATTGAGCAATTGTACTTCCGAATCTACAATACTTATTATAATGACAGATTCAATCAGGAAATTGGTAGCATTATCGTAAATATTTTCCGGTTTTGTATAAGGCCATCTCATTAGTCTATAGATATGGCCTTCATATTCTTTGGTTGTCAACTCTCCAATTTCAATCGCGGAAGAAATCTCGTCAATATTTTTCAACTCATCTTCACGAAAAGGAATAGGATTTAGCGTTCGTCCGTCTGTGCTGCGGATTAATACAAAAATTCGCGGATCAAAAATCGGACGCTCTAATGGAACAACACGCCCATTGACCAGTCTAAATTCACTTGCATGCAAGAGCATGGCTTCGTCTATTCTGTCGTATAGGCGGTGAGAAAGATATCCATAAAGTATTGAGGTAAATAAAAAATATATAACGAAGAAAACAAATGAATTTATAACAGTCAATTGAGTCAGCGTACGTTGAAACATGCTAACTCTCCTTCAGCATAAAACCAACACCGCGAACGGTCTGAATCAGTGTGTCTAAACCATAAACAACCAGTTTTTTTCGCAGATGGTGTATGTATATATCAACAACACTAATTGAAGTTTCCGAATCCAATCCCCAAATCCGGTCAAAAAGCTGATCTCGCGTTACTATTTGTTCGGTATTTAGCATTAAAAATTCCAGGATTTCATACTCTTTATTAGTTAATCCGAGTGGTTCCGCGTCTACGAAACCATCCTTAAATTTGTTATTTAAGGTTATTTTACCGTAATTCAGCTGATCCTCTATAATTAGATTGCCTTTGCGCCGTATAAGAGCTTTGATTCGGGCCAACAATTCCCGCATAGCGAACGGTTTTACCAGGTAGTCATCCGCGCCGGACTCCAGGCCAATCACACGATCATCTACACTATCCTTTGCGGTCAGAAGAAGTATGGAAATAGCACAGCCGTTATTACGCAGAGTTTTAACGATCTCTAAACCGCTAAGCCCCGGCAGCATAATATCTAGCACAATTAAGTCATGTATTCCTTGTTCTGCTAAATACAGCCCTTCATCACCAGTTGCCGCCTGCTCCACTATATAATCTTCTCCGGTCAGAATTTCCACCGTTGCTTCTCTCAGAATATTGTCATCTTCAATAACAAGTATTCGCATTTCTAACTCCTTCCGCGATTGTTCTACCCCTAGTATGCTCCTGCAACTACAGAGACATGTTCACTCCTACTGCAAAAAAACAGGGATCACAACGCGCTGAACAAGTTACGCAGAAATTCCCCCGGTGTTGGCCTCTGCACGGCTATTATCCGTTTTTTTCCCAGGATAAAAAAAACCGGCGGCCAAAGTCTTTAAAATCATAAAGCTAAAATCACCCCAAACTCCTGGTACTTTGAAGTTCGCCAAAGTACCAGGAGTAATTTAGATAAGTAATTTTACTTTTCAAATAATGTCAGCAACTCCCCATAACCTTCTTTCTCCATTTCTTCTCTGGGAATAAACCGCAACGCGGCAGAGTTAATGCAATATCGTAAACCGCCTGGTTTTGGCCCATCAGTAAAAACATGTCCCAAATGTGAGTCTGCTTTTTTGCTACGCACTTCTGTACGGATCATACCATGGCTTTTATCTTTTTCTTCCCGTATCTTCTCTGCAGTCACCGGTTTCGTAAAACTCGGCCAACCACAGCCGGAATCAAATTTGTCCAATGAACTAAATAACGGCTCGCCTGATACGATATCGACATAAATACCTTCACGCTTATTGTCCCAGTATTCATTCCGAAACGGCGGTTCTGTCGCATTTTCCTGAGTTACAGCAAATTGAAGTGAATTCAGTCGCTTTTTTAACGGCTCATTCAGATTAAAATCAACATCTTTCCTGCTCATACAATCCCTCTCTTCGAAATTTTAATGATGTTTTTACAGATATAATTTTTACCTGCTTCGGAAACATATACATTTGCTCAGTACACATCTACAAGACATTTGCATGAAAAATTATCTTTTTCATTGACAGATACCAACTATAAGCGTATATTTAAATAAGCAAAGTTACACTTTAACTCAATATGGTAAAAGTGATGAGGGAGAACTTGTACTCTATGCCGTTTCAGAGAACCGGTGGTTGGTGTGAACCGGTACGGTGGGAATGCAAACGTCGCTCCTGAACTGCAAGGCTGAACTGCAAAGTAAGCTGCGCCGGTCTCTGCTCCGCAAGGAGTGCAGTCGTTATTCTGCTAAGGTTGTTTGACCTGATGAGAGATGCAGATAATCATATCTGTAAAAAGGGTGGTACCGCGAGAATATCTCTTGCCCCTTTAAGTCATTAGACTTGAAGGACAAGAGTTTTTTTATTTTTACAGGAGGTATATAGTGATGAGTACTTGAAAAGTATGGTTTGATCTACTTTGCAGAATTTCACGGTTTAAGGTGAGGCTTCGAGTAATTCCCGCGGAGATTGACTAACTTAAATAAATTATTTAGAAAGAGGGTACATAGTGATGAGTAAAGTACTAGATATAGATTGGGCAAATTTAGGGTTTAGCTATATAAAAACAGACTTTCGCTATATTTCCACCTGGAAAGATGGCCAGTGGGATGATGGCCAGTTAGTTACTGACAATAAACTGTCAATCAGCGAGGCATCTACCGCTTTACACTACGGACAGCAATGCTTCGAAGGATTAAAAGCCTACAGAACTAAGAACGGAGATATTCAACTTTTCCGCCCTTTTGAAAATGCCAGGCGGTTAAACCGTGGCGCTCATCGTCTGCTGATGCCTGAAGTTCCCGAAGATAAATTTGTGGAAGCCGTATTACAAGTGGTACGAGCCAATGAAGCCTATGTTCCTCCCTATGGTACTGGAGCCACACTCTATATCAGGCCGTTACTAATTGGCGTCGGCGATAATATTGGTGTCGGACCAGCCCCGGAATATTTATTCTCTGTTTTCTGCATGCCTGTCGGTCCCTATTTCAAGGGCGGTATGACACCTGTCAATTTTATTGTTTCCGACTTTGACCGGGCGGCTCCTTACGGCACAGGCGCATCCAAAGTAGGCGGCAATTATGCAGCAAGCCTGTATTCCTATAAATTAGCGAAAAAAAGCGGGTTTGGTGACTGTATCTACCTCGATCCCCTGACTCATACCAAAATCGAAGAAGTCGGTTCAGCCAATTTCTTTGGCATTACCTGGGACGATGAGTTTATCACGCCAAAATCCCCCTCGATTTTGCCAAGCATAACCAAATACTCTCTTCTCTATCTGGCGGAAAACTATTTAGGTTTAAAAGTGGCCGAGAGGGACGTCTTGATTGATAATCTTCAAGAGTTCAAAGAGGCGGGAGCTTGCGGAACTGCGGCTGTTATTACACCAATCGGCGGTATTCACTATCAGGATAAACTCCATGTCTTCCATAGCGAAACAGAAGTTGGCCCAAATACCACTAAACTGTACAACACTCTTTGCGGAATTCAATTCGGTGATTTAGAAGCCCCAGACGGTTGGATTGTTAAAGTCTAATACGGTACTGCTCATAAAAATGTCCCCTTTCAGTTCTTATTGCATGCTAATTTTAGCAGTCTGCTGCAAGAATCGAAAGGGGACATTAAACAGCTTCTTTCACGACCGTTTCATTGTATACGGCGTGCCGGCATAGCGCCCTCATAAACTAAATTCCCGTTCACCAAAGTACCGGCCACCTTTCCTTTGACTTCCATTCCGATAAAAGGAGAATTGTGCCCTTTTGACACAAAATCGTTATCATTAATTTCCCATTTGCATTCCGGGTCAATAATACAAAGATCACCTGGCATGCCTTCGAGAATACTGCCGCCTGGCAGTCGGAAAATTTGGGCCGGCTTAGAACTCATCCGTTCAAACAACCATGCAGGTGTATAGCCTCTTTCATATACCAATTTGGTCAACAGTATTGGCATGGCGGTCTCCAGGCCGATAATCCCATTGGCGGCTAAGTCAAAGGCCTTATTTTTATCCTCTTCCGTGTGGGGCGCATGATCAGTAGCAATAAAATCAATGGTTCCATCATCTAATCCTTGAATTAATGCCTCGACATCCTCTGGCATCCGGAGCGGCGGCGCCATCTTGGCATAGGTTCCTTTCCAGGGAACTGTATCTAATGTAAGAATCAGATGGTGCGGGCATACTTCCGCCGTTACTTCCAAACCTTCTGCTTTTGCCTGGCGAATTAATTCCACACTACGCGCCGTACTGACATGCTGGATGTGCATTCTGCCGCCGCAATAACGTAAAACTTCCAAATCCCGGCTTATGGCGGCCGATTCATTTACCGGATGATAAGCTGTCGGCCAATACGCTTTGAGGGAAGCATCCTCTTCATGCAACGATACAATTACATTCAGTTTCTTTGCCAATTTTAGCGCTTTATAAAGAACGGAAGCCCGCTCTATATAAAATCCGTCGTCCGAAAATACTTTAACCCCCAAGGCGGCCAAAGAAGCCATATCGGTTAATTCTTTCCCCTGCAGGTCACGAGTGACGCTGGCGGCTTGGAATACGCGAACCACCGCTGTTTCACGTATTTTTTGCTGTATTTGTTCATAGACGTCTACATTATGCGGCACAGGGTTAACATTGGCCATGGATACAAGGGTAGTAAATCCGCCGTGCGCAGCCGCTTGCGTGCCGCTAAGAATGGTTTCCTTATTTTCATAGCCAGGTTCCCGCAGATGGCAATGAACATCAATCAAACCGGGAGTAATCCACAAACCTGAACAATCATATACTTCGGCCGCATCAGCCGCTATAGTTTCTTCAATCCTTAAAATTTTTCCTTCGGCCAGCAGAATATCGGCTATCTGATCAAAAGAACGCGCCGGATCAATAATGCGTCCGTTTTTTAATACAATTCTCCTGGCTGGGTTGCCTAATCTGTCATTAAGCATTGCTGCTGCCTCCAACATCAAATTTCTGGCTTTTCTGCCTAATTACAGTATCTAGCCGAATTACCCTTTTTGTATAAATTGGGAGATATTCTCCAGAATCGCTTTAACGACCTCACCGTGTGAAGCAGCATGCAAAATAGGTCTGCCAACAACAATATAATCCGTCCCGCCGGAAAGAGCCTGTACCGGTGTTGCGGTCCTGGCCTGATCACTGTTCGGGTCAGGCATCAGACGGATTCCCGGTGTAGCAATTATAAAGTCCGGACCACATAAAGCTCTTATGGAACTGCTCTCCTGCGGTGAAGCTATAACCCCATCTACACCGGCTTCTTTGCACACTAGCGACATCCGCAAAACCGCTTCACGAATCGAATTTTCCGCGCCCACGTCTGCCCAATCCTGCTCAGACAGACTCGTCAAAACGGTAATTGCTATAATTTTTGGTCTGGCTGTATGATTTTCCCGCGCCCACTCTTCAGCACCTTTTACGGCTGCTTTGAGCATTTTTAAGCCACCGCTGGCATGAACACTAAGAAACTCCGGTTGAAACTGGCATAATGATTTTATAGAGCTTTGCACCATAGAGGGAATATCATGAAGTTTTAAATCAATAAACAAACGCTTTCCTTTTTCTACAAATGCTAACAATTCGCCATTATCCATTTTATAGAATAAATCCATGCCTACTTTATAATATTGAACCGCATCACCCAGTTCGTCCACAATCGCAAGCGCCTGTTTGCTGTTCATACCATCTAAGGCTACAATCAAATGCTCGTTCACTTTTTTCACTTCAGTTTCCTCCTACGTTAATTTTGCCAACTAACTGGCTGTAATGTTGAAGGTCGTGTTCCTCCAGATAACTGCACAGTCCACAGGCAATTTCATTCATTATCTTCGGATTAACGAAGTTTGCCGTCCCGACCTGAACGGCACTGGCGCCTGCCAGAAAGAACTCAATCGCATCCAAGGCGCTGCTAATCCCGCCTAAACCAATGACCGGTATTTTTACGGCCTGGGCAACCTGCCACACCATTCTGACAGCAACCGGCTTTATTGCTGGTCCGGAAAGACCGCCGGTAAGGTTGCCCAAAACAGGTTTCCAGGTTTTCGTATCAATTGCCATTCCAAGTAAAGTATTAATCAATGACACCGCATCAGCACCCGCTGCTTCCACTGCCTGAGCGATTTCGGCAATGTCGGTAACATTGGGTGATAGTTTAACGATCACAGGAACTTTGGCGCGTTTTCTGACTTCCCTGGTCACCAGTGCGGCAGAGCCGGGATTCACCCCAAAAGCCATACAGCCATGCTTGGTATTCGGACACGATATGTTGACCTCAATGCCAGCCACTTCTGCCCCTGCCAGCATTTCCGTAATTTTTATATAATCTTCCACAGTATTGCCATTGATGTTAACAATGATCGGTGTCTTATATACGCGTATTCTTGGCAGTATTTCATTCACAAACACTTCTATACCTGGGTTTTGCAGACCAACACAATTCATGATACCAGCCGGAGTTTCGGCAATCCGACGTCCATGATTGCCATTGCGTGGTTCGACCGTAAGCCCTTTTACACTGATACCGCCAACATAATCCCAGTCAACAAAGTCGTCATATTCCTCGCCATTGCCAAAAGTTCCCGAGGCGCCGATTATAGGCGTTCTCATTTGAATTCCGGCAAGGTTTACCGCTAACATTTCGGTTTTCGCAGCATGGTTCATAACTTCACCTCCCCGGCCCTAAATACCGGTCCCTGTTTGCATACCTGAAAGTAGCCGCCGTCTTGCTTTTCACAGGTACACGTCAGACAGGCGCCAAATCCACAGGCCATATGTTCTTCCAGTGATACCTGGCATGGAATCCGGTACGACTGGGCATATTCCACAACCGCCCGCAGCATGGGAATCGGCCCGCAGGCTAACATTGCATCAAATTTATTCTTGCTAAGCAAACTGGCCAGCGGTGAAACACAAGTTCCTTTGGTTCCTAAAGAACCGTCATCGGTTGTGATATGAACCTGCTGGCATACTTCCTCAAATAAGCTTTTCCAGAAAAGCTCATTTTCCGTACGTCCGCCGGCAATGACTTCTACAGGTACGGGACACGTTGCCTGAGCCGCAAAAAGCAATGGCGCTAATCCCATACCGCCGCCAATTAGCAAAGGACGTTGCGCCTTCAACTCAAAACCATTTCCCAATGGACCAAGTACCCTTATACATTCCGCTTTTCTTTTCTGGCTTAACAGATACGTACCTTTGCCTACTACCCGATAAAAAATAGTAATGCTTTTTTGCCGTTTATCCACGCCGGCAATTCCCAAAGGCCTATTTAGCAAAGGAGCCTGGAGCATATTGACCTCCGCCATAACGAATTGACCGGGGTTGGCGTTGGCGGCAATATCAGGCGCATATATCTTCATATAATAGGTATCGGTATTTACAGGGATATTTTCGACGATTTGCGTCTCCTGCCAAAATTTTTTACCCATTCCTATTCCCTCTCTTTACTTTTATGCTTCCTAACTGCTTTTCACAATTATTTTATCCGTCGACTATCCTTCAGCTGGATGAAACCCCCGCCTGAAGTTCATCTACCTTATATCTTCCCGCCCATCGGAACTAAGTTCCGATTTAACTTGATAAATATATAGTCCAGCATCGTTTTTTCGCAAAAATAATGCTTGGCTTAAATAAGACTTCTCGACATTTTCATAAATTTACTTGCTTCCTGTCCTATGCGCAGCAATTCCCGCAGCAATGTTATTTCGCGGCTTTCCATATCAACCGTTTCACCAATGATGCTGATACTAAATAAAACTTCTTCATCCGAAAAACTTACCGGTACAGAAAATGTCGTTACATTGGGTTCCATTTCGTTTCTGCAAAAAGCAATTCCTGCTTTTCTCACTTGTTCCAGTTCTTTTATAACCTCTTCTTTCTCACATTTCGTGTCTTCAGTAAAAGCCTGATACTTATGTTGTGATAATAAATATTGAATTTCTCCGGGGTTTTGAAAAGCTAAAATCACTTTTGCCGCTGCCGAACAGTGAAGCGGCATTTTTTGCCCGATATGTACAAAATACTTAGCTCGCTGGGTACTTGGCCTACGGGTATATATACAGTAGATTTCACCATTGTCATAGCGGCATAAAAAGACATATAATCCTGTACGTTCCGACAGTACATCACAAAAGCGCGCCAACAACCGGGCCGGATCCTGTCCTTCTAAATATTTACTTCCCCATACCATAGGCCTTGGACCTATGCGATAGCGTTTATTGGCCGGTATCTGTGAAAGCAATCCCTGATCTACCATGTCGGTTAACATACGGTGCAAAGTGGATTTAGCCAGCCCGGTCTCCTGTTGTATTTCCGTCATGCTGATTCCATCCAGGCTGACATTGCTGACAATATCCATAACCGAAACAAATCTATCCAACCATTCCAATCAATAATCCTCCTGCAAAGCGTATTTCTGCCGATATGGACCAATCCCTTTTCCGCTAATCCATTATACATTGAAAGTTTGACAGGCGAGTGGTTCGTTGGTAAACGCAAAGGTTAAGCGCCTGTGGTTGGTCGTTGGCATACACCATCCGCCGGTGTCGGCAAATTCTTTAATCTGAAATATAGTAAGTACCAAAAGAGGTCTCTCAAAATTACAACTGAGACCTCTTTCAACGTATTCCTTCTGCATTTATCTATTTAATATTCTAATTATAGCAAGTATATCTTACCTAATCCAGTTTCACATCTTTTGTTTCCTGAACGAGGAAAAAAACGTTGACCGCTGCCAGCAAATATACAAAGGCTAGTACAACCAAAGCACCGTTTAGTGTATATTTTGCGGCCAACATGCCAATCACCACAGGAGCAAAGCCACCTACCGCCCGACCGGAATTAAAGATGAAGTTTTGCGCCGTGGAACGTGCATCGGTAGTATAATGTTCAGATAATAAAGCGCCATAACCCGCCATCATACCATTGCAGAAAAAGCCGAGAACTGCGCCGCCAATCAGCAACGAGATCGGATCATTGAGTAAAGAATATATCCACACAGCTGCCGCCGAACATATATAAAAGGTTATGTAAGCCGGCTTTCTGCCCACTTTGTCAGCAAACTGCCCGAACAGGTAAATACCAATGACCATACCGATTACGGTGGCAACCATCCAGGTAGTAGTCTTGTTGAGAGTGAGATTATGCTTCTGCATCAAAATGGTCGGCAGCCAGATCATAATGCCATAATAGCCGAAATTCTGCACACTGGTCATAACTGTGAGGGCAAAGGTAGTTACAGTTTTACGCGAACCAGCAAATAATTGCATAAGAGGAAATTTATTCGCCTGACTCCAAACTTCTTTTTCCGTTTCTGTCAATACTTCCCCGTTGGCCATTTTTTTCTTAATAGACTCTTTTAACAGTTTGCGATTCATCCAAATATCTGGTTCAGGAATACCACGACGCGACCAAGCAGCAAACAAAGCAGGCAATACTCCAATTGCAAACAGCCCTCTCCAACCAAACTGCGGAACAACTAGCGCGGAAAGCACTGCAGCTAAAACAGCGCCTAACTGCCAGCCAATAGCAACCCCAGCTGTCGCCCGCGCTCTTTTAGCCGCAGGCCAGGTTTCTGCAACCAGCGTCATGCCGATGCCAAACTCCCCGCCAAGTCCAAGGCCTGACAAGAAGCGGTAAATATTCAGTTCTGTTACCGAATTGGCAAACGCGCACAGCCCGGTAAAAACAGAGAACAAAAGAATTGTCAGGGAAAAAACTTTTACACGTCCCACATAATCAGCCATAATGCCAAACAAATATCCGCCTATAACGGCGCCAATCAGGGTATAAGTAGCAATCCAGCCTGCATCCACAAACGACAAACCGAATTCTTTAATGATGGCAGTCATAACAAAGGACAGGATCAGCATATCCAGCCCATCCATAGCATATCCCGCTACCGAAGCGTACATCATTTTCCATCGCCGTTTCCAGGTTGCTTCGTCCTCGCCAGAAAAAAGATTTTGTTGATTTGTTTCCATTTTTCTCCTCCTCATACTACTTAATTTCCTATATAACAAAAGTTCATCCTGCGCTATATCGCAACTAAGATTACACTTCTGACAGGCATAATTGCAAAACTGTCTGTTTAACAACATCACACTAATAAAACTATATTTTTACATTGTTCCGCTGAACGGGATTAAGTTCCGATTTATTGATAAAATAAAAAAAGACACTTCGCGCCGTTTTTATAAACTGCTGAAGCGTCTTTGCTTATTGATTATGAAAATTATATTTCATATTGTACTCTGCTGTCCCTATAAAGTCAAGCGCTTTCTCTGATTTCTCGCATATTTTAGATGCACTAGTAAAGTAGCAGCACTTCCGGCAAAAGCTCTTTTTTGCCGGCTATCGCTGGATAGACTAACCCCCACTAAATTATCTTTATTTTGACTGAGTATCTGGCTAGTGAGGGCCGCCTCCAGAGCATGGCCTAAGGATTGTAATTTCTCGATTCTCAAGCGAATATACCTCAAATATCGTCCACAGCGTATTTAGTAAAACAAGATATTAACATTGGCGAGACGCTTAATGTAGTCATCAGCTGCTATTAGCATTGCAAAGTCGGAAGATACTAACCCAAGTAAAGTTGTAATCATAAAATTCACCTCAATTCTATTGTTTGTATTCACATATTACGTATACGTAGTATATGTTTAAACTTTGCTCTTCATGATTTCACACTCCTATCGCTATTTTTGCAAAATATACCTTTCTCGGATATTAAGTGTACGTAATAAAATTATATAAAAAATACTTATCGGCTTTACTATCAGTAATATATTTTGCATGCGTAATTTCTAATACCAGAATAATATATTTTAAAAATATTTTCAATACCTTTTTTTAAAATACATCCTTGTCGGTTACCGGCTTATAAAGTCCGGTATATTTTTAGCAACACCTTCTCAAACACGGTTATTTCTTCTTCAGTACACTCTTTGAGCATTTCATTTCGGACTATATTCAAGACCTCCATCACAGAAGCCTTCAAGTCAATCGCTTTCTCAGTCAAGAAAATATGGTATGCGCGACGGTCTTCCGGTGAATCCGCCCTATATACTAATTTTGCACTTTCCATGCGGTCAATAAGGCCAGTAAGTGTAGAACTGTCTAAATAACACCGCTTTCCCAGCTCAGAAAGACTGATACCGTCACCTTTATAGAGTGTGTAAAGAACCATCATCTGTACAGGAGTAATGCCAATTTTTTGGCTAAATATTTCTTTGGCAAACTGATTATGTTTTTGTTCCGCTTTAGCAAGCAGAATACAGATACTGTCAAAAATCGGGAGCATACTTTCCTCCGCTACTTTTAGTATTTCAAATTATTTGTATACGTAAATTCAAATTAAGCATAATCTGGCAGTGTTTAAAAGTCAAGCCAAATCCTCAAAAGTTCTTCTCTTCCGATAAAGTGACTTAGCTTCAGGTGGGGTTTAACCTCATCTGAAGCTAAGTCGCCGGATGAACATAAAAGCTGAACCGGCCAAGGAAACGATTGCTTTCCTAACCGACCCCATACATCTCACTACTCTATTTCACAAGTTGAACAGGTGCCAACCAGATAGCCCTGATTTTCCAGTATAACTTCTTTTAAGTCCATAAATCTATTTACAAGATCAGGATCGAATTGAGTGCCTTTATTGCTAACCAATTCCCTGAATGCTGCTTCGCAGGAAAGGGGCGTCCGGTAGGAACGCTTCGCGACCATGGCCTCAAAAGCGTCCACTACTGAACATATCCGGGCTAATAACGGTATTTCTTTGCCTTTAAGATGACAAGGATAGCCAGTGCCGTCATAACGTTCATGGTGACAAAGAATGATTTCACATACCTGCTCAGGTAAATCCATGCTCTGGGCTAAGGTATAGCCGAATAGGGGGTGATATTTTATCTGGGCATATTCCTCACTTGTTAAAGAAGCTTTTTTGTTGAGTACGGTAGCCTGTATCTCCGCTTTGCCAATATCATGCAGAAGACTTCCCCAGTGCAGGAACAGTACTTCAGCTGGCTGAAGATAATCTAATTTATCCGCGAGAAGTAAAACTAATCGATTTACTCCGCAGCAATGCTTTGCCGTTTGAAAACTATCCAGATGCAGTCCGTCAAAAAGAAACTTCATTTTGCTCTCTATTAAGGAAAAATCAGTACTGGTTTTGATCACAAAGCCCCCCTCCCCGGCCACATTCTAACCTCATTTATTATTATAAGCATAGAAGGCATTTACTGTTACACTTTAAACCTGCCAACAATATTATTAAGATCTTCCGCCATTTTTGCCAGCCCCAGCGCATTGGATTTCAGCTCATTCATACCGGCTGTTTGTTGCTCTGCAGCGGCTGATACAGTTTCCGTGCTAGCAGAAGTTTCCTCGGCGACAGCACTGATATTTTGAATATTATCCACCATGGATTGCATTCCTTTTGCCGTTTCGTTTACCGCATAACTTATTTGTTCAATTCCTGATTTTACGCTTCCTAGCTGCGCAATGATTAGTTCAAAACCAGTTTGAGTTTCTGTTGTAACGTTTTTTCCAGCCACAATCTCAACATTTGCTGCCTTGATGCACTCGACTGTAGAGTGAATATCATTAGTCATATGGTTCACTATTTCACCTATATGACTTGTAGATCGCCGACTTTGTTCTGCCAGTTTCCTGACTTCTTCGGCTACCACCGCAAAACCTCTGCCGGCCTCTCCCGCCCGCGCAGCCTCAATAGCGGCATTCAGCGCCAGTAGATTAGTTTGGTCTGCAATATTCCCAATTACACTAAGTATTTCCTGTACATCTTGCGATCCCTGCACAAGGGCGTTAGATAATAATGTAACCTGCTCCATTGACTGGCCAATTGTGTTATTCTGGTTGACTACTCTTTCTAGTAATCCCATTCCTTTTGCAGCTTCGGCTACAGCATTTTGTGTGTTATTATTGACTTCTGCCGCAGCTGCACTAATTTCCTCAGTGGAAGCTGATAATTCCTCAACTGTAGCCGAGATGTCGGTTATACTATTTGTATTTTGCGCAGAACCGGTTGCAATATCAGTGATAGTCTGTGTGACGGTTTCTGTTGCCTGAAGCTGTTCTGCTGCCGTACTGCTTAATACCTCGCTTGAAGCAGCAAGCTCACCGGCATCTTTACTCATTTTATAAGTTATTTCCTTTAAAGCCGCTTTCATTTTTGCCAGGGCCAAAACGGAATCCCCTATTTCATCATTTTGCCTGGAAACAAGTTCTTCGGCCGTCAAGTCTAAGTTGCTGACCACTTCAATCTGCCGCTTCAGATCTCCCAGTCTCGCCGCAATACTCCGGCTATACCAGTAAACCGCACCAAAAACTAGAAGCAAAATCACAACACTTGCAGCAAACACAATTTGTTTTGTAAAAGCGGTTTCCTGTTTCATTCTTTGGTTTTCAACAGTAAGAATGTTCTCCTGCAAGGCAAAGATTTTGGCAAATTGCGTTTGCAACTCTTCGGTCTTTTTTCGCGCTTCAGTTGTGATATTGGAAGCTTGAGGATCATCAACTTTCTTGGCTTGAATAATCCTGTCTTTTAGGGTTACATACTCCTCAAAGAGGTAAATTAGTTTATTGGCTTCAAGCTTTATTTCCTCAAAACGAGTTTCGCCGGCAAATTGTTTTACTCGCTTATAGGATTTTTCAAAACTCTCATTCGCTTTTTTCTCATAAACCGGGTCTACATAAGCAATAAATCCGCGTAAATCCGCAATACCTGTATGAAACTCGTCCTGCGCGTCCTTTAACCCCAAAGTTCGCTGCACGGTTTGATTAATTAACGAATCGTAATGTTCCGTAGTATCGGTATACTTTGACATAGAGTAACCTAAAACACCAATTAGAAATAAAACGATACTGCCAAACATTATACTTAGCTGTAATATGATCGGAATACGACGCTGCATAAAATTCACCCTCTAATCAATAATTATTATCTTATAATATTAATTATATCATTAGTTTAATGGAAAATCAATGCAATTCTTTTACATAGTGCTTATACTGCAAAATTTCTCATAGGCCGTTTGGCTGCTTGATTTGTCTGTCCACTAAATGAAGGCATTGTATGCTATCTTCATGTACCTTTAAAATTAAAGTGCCTATAAATCCAGCGTTGGATTTATAGGCACTTATATATTATTTCCGCTTACTTCTTCTTGGTTATTTCTAATTCACAATACGCATCACCGGCAGCAATTAAACTATTAAACTTAAGCTCAAGTTCAGGGAAGCAGCTTACAACACCCTGGTCGCCACAGGAAGCCAGATCGCAGAGATGTTTCACTTCTTCAGGTGAACAGCCGAGTTTTTTCCAGGCCTCAACCAGTGCACAGTGGTGAAAACGGTATATTCCCTTTTCCGCTTCAACTTCCCTTGGTTCCATCGCAAAGGCCAATGCAGCGTTTTTAGTGGCGATGCCGTCAAAAAACTCTTTAGGTGTACTAGCTGTGCCGATTTTTTGGCCTTTCATCTGCCCAAACTTGAAAATAGCTTTTTCGGCAACTTCATCGGCATTGCAGCCTGCTTCTTTCATACCTTTATATAATAAGTAGAACCACACAGCACGATCTTGGATGGCCAGCCGGATGGCAGTTGTCAATTCTTCCTCATTTTGTGTACAGCAATTATTTTTTTCCATGTGCTTTCCCCTTTCATCATCTGTGAATTATTCACCTAAATATGCTTTTCTTACTTCATCACTGTTTAAAAGCTTATCGGCTTGATCAGCGAGCACGATTTTGCCGGTTTCAAGAATATAGCCACGGTGAGCTATCAATAGCGCCATACGGGCATTTTGTTCAATTAGAAGAACCGACGTCCCCTGACGGTTAATCTCCTGGATTAACGTAAAAATTGTCTCTACCAGTATCGGCGCAAGCCCTAGCGAAGGCTCGTCAAGCAGCAATAGCTTGGGCTTAGCCATCAGAGCCCGTCCCATGGCCAGCATCTGCTGTTCGCCGCCGGACAGTGTTCCCGCCTGCTGCTTCCGGCGCTCCCAGAGTTTGGGAAACAGAGTAAAAACTTCTTGATAGGAGTACTTAATGTCTGCATCTCCTGTGCGGCTATAGGCACCCATATCAAGATTTTCCTGCACTGTCATGAAGGGAAATATCTGACGTCCCTCCGGCACTAAGGCGATTCCTTTCCGCACGGTTTTATCGGCAGCCAGCTCGGTTATATCCTCCCCGTTAAAAAATACACCTCCTTCAGCAGCCGTAAGCAGCCCGGCAATGGTTTTCACTGTCGTGGTTTTACCGGCGCCGTTACTGCCAACGAGCGTTACAATTTCACCGGCGTTAACCTCCAGTGATACCCCTTTGAGGGCGTGAATATTGCCATAATAGGTGTGTATGTTATCTACTTTGAGCATAGTGCCGCCCCCTTGCCCAGATATGCCTCAATAACTTTGGCATTAGCCTGAATCTCTCTCGGGAGTCCCTCGGCGATCTTTACCCCGTGATCAAGCACTACCACTTTATGAGATATTCCCATAATTACTTTCATGTCATGTTCAATCAGCAGTATCGTGAGCCCTTGTTCATTAAGCCGCCTAATCAATTCCATGAGTTGCTTGGACTCCTGGGGATTCATTCCGGCCGCCGGCTCATCCAATAGTAAAAGTTCAGGTTCGGACGCCAGGGCCCGGGCAATCTCCAACCGCCGCTGTTCCCCATACGCCAGGTTACATGCCAGTTCCGCCTGTTTGTCACCAAGACCAACCATTGCCAGTAATCCGGCTGCATCCTCTTGTATCGCCGCTTCTTCCTCCCTTACGGCATCACCACGTAAGATGGAGCCGAAAAGTCCGGTTTTCGTGCGGCAGTGGCGCCCGATACGCACATTGTCCAAAACCGTCATTTGCCCGAACAGTCTAATATTTTGAAAGGTACGGGTAATGCCGCGCTGCGTAACCCGGTGAGGCGGCAGGTTGGTGATGTTTTGACCCCGCAGGGCTATTTCGCCGGCACTGACCTTATAGACACCGGTAATTATATTGAACACAGTTGTTTTGCCCGCGCCGTTCGGACCAATCAGGCCAACAATCTGTCCTTGCTCAATACTCAGGTCAAGGTGGTCGATCGCAGTCAGCCCGCCGAATTGTTTGGTTAAGCCTTTAATTTCGAGCAATGCCAGATTGACCGCCCCCTTGTCGTTTAATCCGGACCCGCGCCTTGGTTTTTTCCCGGCCTTTCCCCATGATTCCCTGGGGGCGGATCAACATTACAACCATCATAATCAAGCCAAAAATAATCATCCGGTATTCGGATAGGTCCCGCAGTATCTCAGGTGCAATTGTCAGCGTAACTGCGCCGATGATCGAACCGGCGACACTTCCCATCCCGCCGAGCACCACCATCGCCAGAATGGCAATGGATTCGCTAAATGAAAACGTATGCGGGTCGATAAAAGATGCGTAGTGGGCATAAAATGCGCCGGCAATGCCTGCAAAAAAGGCCCCCACCGCAAAAGCCAGGATTTTGTACCCGGTTACGTCTATTCCCATTGCCTTGGCTGCCAGATCATCCTCCCGTATGGCAATAAGCGCCCGGCCAACACGTGAATCGATAATTCGCCTGATCACGGCTATCGTAAGCACAACAAGCAATAAGCAAAGATAATAAAATGGTAAATTTGTTGCAAACTCATAAGAAAACAGTTTGGGCGACGGAATTCCCGGCAGCCCCATCGAACCACGGGTTAAATCGGTCCAATTCAGCATAATCAGGCGAATTATTTCACCAAAGCCAAGTGTGGCAATAGCTAAATAAATATCCTTAAGCCGCATAGTCGGTATCCCCAGCAGTATCCCAAAAAAAGCAGCCACAAGTCCTGCTAACGGCATAGCCAGCCAAAATGAAAAATCCAGTTTCATAACCAATAACGCCGAAGCGTAGGCGCCAATACCGTAAAACCCTGCCCACCCCAGACAAAATTGTCCTGTGTAGCCGGTTACCAGATTGAGGCTTAGCGCCAGAATACTGAACACCCCTGACATAATAAGTATCCTGATCACGTAATCATTATTAATTATCAAGGGAACTGCTGCCGCTACCAGGATCAGGGCCAAAGCAAAAAGTTTACTTTTTTTTGCGTCCACATAAATCCCCTACACTTTCCCTTGAGTATCTCGGCCGAATAAGCCTGACGGTTTTATGAGCAAAACCAGCACGAGGAGGGCAAATGCTAACATATCTCTATAACCGGATGAAATGTAGGCGGCGGTCAGGTTCTCAACCACCCCTAAAATCAAACCGCCAAGCACTGCTCCGGGAACACTTGTCAAGCCGCCAAAAACAGTGGCTGTAAAAGCCTTCAGCCCGGCGCTAAAACCCATCATAGGATAAAAAGCGTTATAATACATGCCAATCAAGACGCCGGCAGCCCCACCAAGCGCAGAACCTAACGCGAAGGTTGCCGCTATTATTTTATTGATATTTACACCCATAAGGCTAGCCGCATCTTTATTTTGGGCCGTTGCCCGGATGGCTTTGCCTATTTTTGAGCGATACAGGATAAACTGCAAAACCAGCATTAAAGCAATGGAAACTCCCAAAATGAGTAACTGGGCATTGGAAACCTGTAAATTTAGAATGGGATAAAACTGCAAATCAAAAGAATCCGTCGGCAAACTCTTGGTGTCACTTCCCCACCAAAGCATGGCTGCATTTTGCAGCACAACAGATAATCCGAGAGTACACACCATAGGCGCAACATCAGGCGCGTTCCGCAACGTCCTAAAGGCTACAAGCTCGACGATAACGCCAACAAGGGCCGAACCAGCCATAGCCAGAAGCAATGCCGGCAAAAAAGACAGCTTTAGCCCGGTGATCAGGAAAAAACCTAAAAAAGCGCCAACCATATAAACTTCGCCGTGGGCGAAGTTTACCAGGCCTAACACACCAAAAATCAAAGTGAAACCAATTGCGATAAGAGAATATATACTGCCTTGCGTCAAACCATTGATAATTTGCTGCAAAAACATCGCACCACTCCTTCAGGCGAAGTTAAAACACTGGGCGTTACCTTATTCGCCGGGGCATCCAAACCCCGGCAAATAAGAAAGAGTCACAAGCATATGCCCGCTATTTACTGACGGAAAGGAATGTACTTTCCATCTTTAATAATTAATCTCGACAGAGTTTTGTTTACATCGCGATTTTCATCAAAAGTGGTAATGCCGGTTACTCCCGGGAAATCCTTGATACCGGCAAGATTATCACGTAAAGACTTTCTATCGGTTGCACCCTTCTTCAGCGCTTCAATGATTAGGTTAGTTGCATCATAGGCCTGAGCGGCAAACTGCGTTGGCAGCTTACCATACTTCTCCTGATAGCTTTTAACAAAATCCTGCACTTCAGGACGGGTATCCTCCGGATAGAAAGAAACTGTCAGATATAGCCCTTCTACAGCAGCGCCGCCAAGCTTCAGCAGTTCGCTGGAATAGAGGGCGCCAGTACCGGCAAGCGTCACATTTAAGTCAGCTTTTTTAACCTGCTGGGCAAATAGTGCTCCGTCAGTATACATCATCCCCAAATAAATCAGATCAGGTTTTTGTTCCTTTATCTTGGTGATGATTGCGCTAAAGTCCTTACCCTGCTCTGGCAGGTATGGTTCAAGCGCGACAATCTCCGCGCCCAGTTCTTTTGCTTTCTTCATGAAAAATTCATGGGCTACAATACCCCAGTCATTTTTTATGTAGACGATGGCAACCTTCTTTTTATTGAGGTCTTTCACTACATACTCAGCCAAAGCCGGTCCTTCAACCGCCTGGCTGGCAATATTGCGGAAAATGTAATTGCCCTGTTTCGTGAAGTCAGGATGTGAGGACGTCGGCGACAGCTGAACCAAGCCGCTTTTTTGATAGATAGGCGCGCCGGCAAGAGCTGCGGTACTGGTAAAATCACCAATTACCGCCGTGATATTGCTATCTGAAACAAACTTCTGGGCGATGTTGGCCGCTTCTTTCGGGTCCGCTTTGCTGTCACCCACAACCAGTTTAAGTTTTTTACCGTTTACTCCGCCTTTGGCGTTGACCTTCTCAATTGCCAGTTCAGCGGCGTTCTTAAACACCGTACCATATTCAGCATAGTCCCCGGTCATCGGCGCTGTCAGGCCCAGGCTGATTTCTTGCGATGCCGAAGGCGATCCTCCACCACACCCGACTGCGAAGATCGAAACCAGGAAAATTAGTAAAATAGCCATTTTTCTCGACAGAAACCTAAGCACGCAAATTCCTCCTTGTAGTTTTTGATTGGACCGCCTACGGTAAAACAGCACCGGCTTTTACGAAAATTAAAAAAAGCCAATGTTGACCCAAGCATAAGCTCGGAGTCAACATTGACCTTCAGTCTTCTGATCAGCCAGTGGTTTATTCAGTTGGCGTATTCTCAGCACCCCTTTTATAGAAGGGTACCTCGCTCCCTTGCATCAAGCATCCATATGATTATGGTCCGCTTAATTGCTAGTTATACTATACCTGCCAATGAAACCAGTGTCAATATAGTAATATATATTTTAGTTATTTAGCACTTGTTTTGCAAACGCCAAGGCAAACAGTTTGCTACATAGGCCTATTCATTATCCGCCGGAAAGGATATTTACTTTAAACCGCTACATGTAACAAAACAATGAAGTAAGCGTTTTGATCCTCAGATACCCTTCTTAGCCAGAAATTGCCTGCCTGTAGCTGTATCAGACTGGGGAGCAGGTAAAGTAAAAGCCATAACTGCCGGTATTATAGACAGATAAGTGACTAATTCCATTGCAAGCGGCAGTCCATATTTGTCTGCAAACCATCCTAACATCGGTGCGGTTATGCCGCCCACGCTTACTGCCAGCCCCAGCGTGACTCCTGAAGCCAGACCAAGCCGGTTGGGAAGATATTTTTGTCCCAGAACCGTCATGGGGCTGTTAGGTGCGAAAAGCGTCATACCTATAGGAATCAGCAATATAGTTGCCAAGGCTACATTGTTTACCATGGTAAACACCGCTAGGAAAGGCAAAAGCGCAACAAATCCAATCCGAATAATCTTATTGTAACCAAAACGGTCTGCTAACTGCCCGCCAAACAGAGTGCTCACTGCCCCGATCATGAATAAAATAGTTAACGCGGAGCCACCGGCGGCTTTTGATTGCTGGAGTATATTGATCCAGTACAATGGCAAAAAAGTATTCAGGCTGTAAAAAATGATAGAACGGCAAAATATAACTACCGTGAGTCTGGAAAAAGGAGCCCACTCGTCCTTTTCTACTGCCGCGTCTCGGATATCTCCCGTTTTTTTACCAA
The DNA here is from genome assembly GCF_041428895.1 of Sporomusa aerivorans. Taxonomy (NCBI): domain Bacteria; kingdom Bacillati; phylum Bacillota; class Negativicutes; order Selenomonadales; family Sporomusaceae; genus Sporomusa; species Sporomusa aerivorans. The sequence continues at coordinate 2,824,908 of NZ_CP156926.1, read as the reverse complement.
CCGTCTGAAACTCTTGCAGCCTGCCTGCCTGGGCGGCTATGATTGCCGCCATGATGGCTGCCGGCACAATCAGGATCAATGTGCCTTTCAATCCCCAGAACAACAGTGAAGCCGTGGTGATAACCGGCCCTAAAGCAAATCCTGCGTTGCCGCCGACGGAAAAAATACTGATACCAGTTCCTTTTTTTTCACCGGAAACTTTATTAGCCATTCTCGCCGCCTCCGGATGAAAGGCTGCAATTCCGACCCCGCTAACCGTTACGGCTGCAAAAATCAACCAATAGTTGGAAAGAAAGCCCACTGCAGCCAAACCACAGCCAGCTAACAGAATACCACCCGGCATCAGCCAAGGCTTTGAACTCTTATCGGCAAAATATCCGAACAAAGGCTGCACAACGGAAGAAACAAAACTTGCCGCAAAAACAAGGCCGGCAGCGGCAGCGTAACTCAGATTATACTCGGCAATAAGAAAAGGCAGTATGGCTGGCAACGCCCCTTGGTTCAAATCGGCGAACAGATGCCCTGCAGACAGCAACCAGAGAAAACGATTTTTCATTTTGCACCTCATTTTCATCTTATCATCTGATGTTTAAAATTATGAAATCATTTATCGTAATAATGCTTGTAAATCTTTCATTGTTCTGTCTAGATTCTCAGCAGTCCAATATTCAGCCGCTTGTCCATCTTTACGTTCAAGGGCATCTAATAACTGTTCATGGATGGAAATCTGGTTTTGATATAGTTCCCGGTCTGAAACCAACTTGTCCAAGGCATCCCGCAATGCGTTAGAAAAACTTTGATATAAATCGGCAAGAACACTATTCTTGCTCGCAGCAGCGACAGCAAGATGAAATTCAAGATCGCTATCAACATAGGCGCGATTATCGTCTACGCGTCTTGCTTCACGTCTCCTGTTCAAGCTTTCGCGCATATAAGAAAGATCATCTTCCGTCCGGCGCTGGGCCGCCAGCTTTGCTATTTCCAATTCAAGTATACGTCGAACCTCGTACACTTCCAGTATGGTAGCCCGCCGCAGTCGATGCGCTAATGGTTCTGAATTAACATTTTTATCGAGCACATACGTCCCATCTCCCTGCCGAACTTCAAGCAGGCCAGCTTTTACTAGAACGCGTATCGCTTCTCGGATTGTGGAACGACCTACACCAAGCATGCTCATGAGTTCAGGCTCGGTAGGAATTTTATCACCAGGCTTCAGTTCCCCTAACGAAATTTTTTCTTGAAGCTGCTGAATTACTTGATCTCCCAATTTTCTTTGTTGCACACCTTTAAATGTAATATTCATCAGATCATCTCCTGTTTGACTATAAACTATCATCTTATTGTAGTGTTGTCAAGAGGCGCAGGTGTAATGCTTATCCATAGTTTTACAGATTTTATTAGTGATCGCCATAAAGTTGGGGGAGTTATTTGCTCAGACAACGAAAATTCGCCCAGACAACGTCTAGGCGAACATAACCCATCTCCCGCTAATCCAGCCTTTCAGATTCTCTTCCTGTACACTTTACCAGTTACAATGACCATCCCTCCCGGGATAGTGCAACCCCCAAAATCTTATTTCTCTAAGTTTATCAGCGTAGTTAAAAAATCTCTATGGATAAAATGCTAGTTCGGGAAAAAGGGCCAGCGGCGAACTTGCAAGCAGCAGTTCCGGAAAAAGAACAAACCCCGGCTGCGGTGGAGGATCATCATTGCCACAACAAGGACACTCACCATGAAAGTAATGCTCATCAAACTCGCAACCACACCACAGGCATACTTTATATAATCTTAAATAACATACTTTATATAAGTTCAAGACTGAAGTATAGGTTTTAACACATCTTTTAGCGGTCCTTGGCAACCGCCAGTCATGTGCGTAAGAATAGCAACCCACAAGGATACCTCCCCTATTGGCGTTTACTCTATAATATGTTAAGTCCTCACTATAGTGCTATGAACAATAGTATAGCTTTTATTTAACGTTTTCTTCGTTCCATCATAAAACACTTTCTTTTCCGTCAGCTTTTTCTGCCTTATCGGCAGTTTGCAGTTTTTCTTCCAAACTGGCAATTTCTATGCGCAGCTCCATTTCCGGTGGCAAAGTTCCCTGTTTCATTGCCCTCTAATATTTTGCTCTATAATCCTGTTAATTCCATTATGCATGCTGTCTTTTCCAATGGCCGCCGGGTAACTCTACATTCCGAACAAGGCATAAAATTTGAGGGTATCTGTCATATATTGACTAAATCAATAGGAACTATTAAAAAAAAGATGATTTTACTAATAATTTAATCATGATATACTGATTAAAATATTTCTAATTTGAATAAAGTCTACTATTTGCTGATCAGAAAAACTGAAGGCGAAGTTTTATCCTTATGTGGAAAAACTTCGCTTTTCTATTTACCATTTAAATTTTAAATATGAGGAGTTAAAATTATGAAAGTTCGTGACAGCGGAATGCCCGACCAGTCATACTGGGAGAGTTTATTAGATGTTATACTCATTCTCGACAAACTAGAAATCAATGAACAGATTGATTCCCTTGTAGAGTTTGGTACCGGCTACGGAACATTTACTTCCCCTACTGCAGAAAGAATCCGAGGTAATGTGATTTCTTTCGACATTGATGACCAGATGATTGAAGCCGCCACTACTCGTACTGCTTCCCATAAATCCAAAGTCAATATAATTAAACGTGATTTTATAGCAGATGGAACAGGACTCGCCACTAATTCGATCGACTATGTAACGCTATTTAATATCTTACATCATATTAACCCGCTAGAAATTTTAAATGAAACTTATCGAATTCTCAAAACAGGTGGAAAAGCTGGTCTTATTCATTGGAACTATGATCCAACTACCCCCAGAGGACCAAGTTTGGATATTCGTCCGAAACCCGAACAAATTAAGCAATGGGCCATAGATGCCGGATTTAAGTTGAAAGCCAATCTTATCGACTTACCACCTTACCACTATGGATTCTTAGTATATAAATGGTAGAGCAACCTTCTAAATGCCTCTTCAGAGGCCATCGATCCTAAATCTGGTTGGGGGCGGAGCTATTTTTCAGAAAAGCTCGCACTCTTTTTTTAGTCATAAATCACCTGATGTATGCCATGAGAGGCAAGCTTCCTTTCCGGCGCGTTAACAGGGGTGACCTGCTTATACCCGGTGCAGCCGAGGACTTTATTCATCTACCAGCCGGTAACCGACCCCTATTTCTGTCAGGATATACCGTGGTTTTGCCGGATTTTTTTCGATTTTTCGTCTGAGCCCCGCCATGAGGGCCCGCAAGGCCTGCGTATCACTGCCATAACCTATGCCCCAAATTTCTTTCAAAATTTGCTTTGTCGTAAGCACCTTGCCAATATTCTTAAAAAATAGCGACAGCAGGTTATATTCCATGGGTGTGACATGGGTTTCGCTGCCATCTACATAAAGTAATCGTTTATCGAGGTCGATTTGCAGCCCGCCTACCTGGAGGATACCCTGCGCTTTGTTACCGCTATGTTGCCGATATAAATATCGCAGCACAACACGGATTCGGGCAAAAAGCTCCGTTGCGGAAAAGGGCTTTGTCAGATAATCGTCGGCTCCCAAATCCAGCGCGGCTGCTTTTTCCTTGTCTTGGTCGCGTGCGGAAATAACGATAATCGGCATTTCCGACCATTCGCGCACTTTTCTGATGACCTCCATGCCATCAATGTCCGGAAGTCCCAGATCAAGCAGCATCAGGTCGATTGGTTCTGAGACAAGTATACTTAATGCACCCTCACCGGTGCTTGCAGCAATATGCCTGAAACCTTCTGCGTCCAGCAAATAACAGATATAATTTCGTATTTGCCTGTCGTCCTCAACTGCCAGGACGTAGGCGTTATATAGATTCATGGTCTACTACCTCCAATGGGAGCGTAAAGATAAGCTCCACTCCTGGGCCATCCACGCGGTTATGGGCCGTTATGCTCCCTCCATGCGCCTTCACCACCGCGTCGCATATGGGAAGCCCCAGTCCTATGCCGGGCTGTGCATCCGAATGCTTGACCCGCGACGTATAAAACATCTGAAAGATATTCGGCAACTCGGAGTCCGTAATGCCTTCTCCACTGTCGCGGACCGAAAACACGGCACAGTTCTTCTCCGCATCCTTTGTCACCGAAACACAGATTTCATCCTGGAGAGATGTATGCTTGACGGCATTATCCAAAAGATTGATAAGTACCTGTCTGATCAGCTTGGCGTCCATTGGTACGAGCAACAATTCATCCGGTACATTAACTGCTATTTCATACTCCGGGTAGTACCGTGAAATATGGCGGATCGCGGCACCTACGACCTCTTCGGCGGCTTCCTCCTGTTTGTTGAGCACCAGCTTTCCGTCCTGCAGACGGGTCAGGCTCAAAATGTTCTCAACCAAAGAATGCAGCCAATTGGCATCTTTATGGATTCCTGCCATAAGTGGGTATCGCAGGTCATCCTTCGCCGTCATATTCAACAGCATTTCAGAAGTTCCTATGATGCCGGCAAGAGGTGTGCGCAAGTCATGGGAAATTGACCGCAGCAAATTTCCCCGAAAGCGCTCTCGTGCAATTTCCTCATTGAATTCTATCCGCTGCTGCGTGGCGCGAAAACGATCCATTGCCAACGCCGTGCTTTCGATCATGGCATGCAGCATTCGGGTTTGCGATTCGTTCATGACTTTTGCAGTTTCGTTGGCAACCCGGATAATCCCCAGCGTTGTCTCCCGTCCATAGATCGGCCAGTCATAAAACTCCGGGCCGATATCGTAGTCGGTTTTCAGTCCTTCGATCCGGTGCAGAAGTGCGTCCACATCCGGAATTTCCCGGCGAATCTGCTTTTGAGGAGAAACCTGCTGGCTAAAGATCTGTTCCGGTTTTCCATTCGGATCAAGCCAGAGGCATCCTACACTACTGTTTAGCATTTTGCTGATAGCGCGCGTTGCAATCCTTGCAATATCATGAATATCTTCTGCCTCTGTAAGATGGTTTGTCAATGTATATAGAATCTTTGTGCCGGCTTCTTTTTCACGGGCATCTATTGCATTCTGTTTGGCATGTGTGGTAAGGGTACTCGTGACCAGCGCCGCAATGGTCATAATAATAAAAGTGATAACATACCTATGGGCATATACAGAAAAGGTATAAATCGGATCGACAAATAAGAAATTGAAGAAGAACGCCGCGAGCAGGGAAGCAAGAATACCGAAAACATATCCATCCGTAAAGCGAGCTGTTAACAAAACGGCTAAAAGGTAAACAATGGCGATATTGGTTTCCAGTAATCCCATGGCACGAAAAAAATACCCGGTAGCGGAGGCGGCGATTACCAAAACAAGCATAATACCTGCGCGACAGATGACAGATTTTATACCACTATCTGGTTTCGCGGTCATCATAGATTCTATAATATTTTTAGTAATGCGCTCCATCATGGCTTAGGTCCTTTCTTTTTAAGATCTCCCAAGGCAACAAAAAAACCGTCCCCCCAGACGGCGACAAAGGCGCAGACAGATTAGCCCACCAGCATAAACATAATGGGACAACCGCCGCAATAGGCGCCAAGTCTTCCTCACAGCGCTCTCACACGGTTTCGTGCATTCTCACACCGTACTCACAACATTTTTGTTATAATAACTTCCAATGAGCTAATCGCTTAGAGTGAGCAATAGACAGGTTCCACGTTTTGGGTAAGCCGCTGCATGATTTGATGGAAGGAGGCGCCTGCCAATGGGAACAAATTGTGCAAATCAAGATGCTAATATATCTCAGTATTTAATTGATTGTCATATCGCAAAGGCAAAAGGCGGAACTGGATTAATTACTATTGATGCAACCGCTGTCGATCCATTGGGAAAGACTATAGCGAATCAACTTGGTTTGTGGTCTGACAAACACATTGCCGGGTTAAAAAACTTAGTAAATGAGTGCCATAAATATGGCGCCAAGGTTTCTGTACAACTCCACTACGCCGGCAGAGAAACCAGTGCTTTAGTCGCGGGTATTCCCCCTGTTGCCTCAGCTCCTATTGCTTGCTCAAAATGGTTGGATATTCCACAGGAACTTACAACTGAAAAAATTCAGGAAATCATTCAAAAGTTCGCGGATGCCGCCAGAAGATGCCGGGATACAGGCGTTGACGCCGTTGAAGTACATGCTGCGCATGGTTATTTAATTGGCCAACTTCTATCGCCGCGCATGAATAAAAGAATAGATGAATTTGGTGGTAATCTCGAAAATAGGATGAGATTCCTCCTGCTAATTATTCAAGGCATTAGACAGCAGGTTGGCAACGCATATCCTATTATTGTTAGAACCGGGGATTTAAGTATTACTGAAATAAGCGCTATAGTCAGACGCCTGGAAGACGCCGGGGTTAGTGCAATACTCGTCTCAACAAATTCCGGATATTTAGCCTGTTTAGCAGAAAAGATTAAAAAATCCGTTAAAACCCCTGTTATTATAAAATTCCTGTTATTACCACTGGCAGATACACTGAACCTTGTGTCACAAAGGATACTTTGCAGACTGGCAGGACGAATCTGATTTCTTGAAAAAACAATCCCCTTAATTTTCCTGGTCTTTTTTAGTATACCAATACACAGGTGAAAGTACAATCCTGTAACCGTACGCTATGGCAAGGACCTTTATCCTATTCCATGGCAGGAATAATGAACAAAAAAGTTGCCTGCTTCCGTTTAAGCATTATACATGCATCACCATATAACCGTTCTGTTTTTACGCCTGCTGAGCGAATTTGAAAGAAAGGGGAGACAGGATTGTCAAGGACTATTTTTATTACCCGCACGGATCAGGAGAGACTGGGGAAATTAATCCAGCTCGAAGAGGAATTTGCGCCAGACAGAAAGCTGTACTTAGACGAATTGAAGTCCGAACTGAAGCGGGCTGTTATTATCGAACCGCAGGCCATTCCCGCTGATGTGATTACAATGCGGTCACAGGTATTGCTGAAGGATCTGAGCAGTGGGGAGGAAATGATCTGCACTCTGGTTTATCCGGATGAAGCCGATATGTTGGAAGGAAAAATTTCGGTATTAGCGCCGATCGGCATGGCTATTTTGGGATACCGGGAAAGCGATAAGGTTGAACGGGAAATTCCCGGAGGGACCGCTCTGCTAAAAGTGGAGAAAATTCTTTTTCAGCCTGAGGCCAGCGGTAATTTTGATTTATAACGGTAACCATAATCTATTAACAGCGAACACGGACAACACCAAGACCTAAAACAAGCAAGGCCATTGCCATATTCTGCAGTGGCCTTGCTTATTTCAATGACCGCCAGACCGTAAGCTCTCTAATACCTTTTTCATAGCCGGACTTGCAAAAGCTATATCCATAAAAGCAACCGGCAAAGAAGCCGTCATCTTCTGCACAAATTCCCGGACATCCCGGCTATCGCAAATCATAACAACAGCTCCGACAACTTCATTGATATCGTTGCGCAGAGGCCGGGCACTAACCATACAGTATCTGCCGATACTCTCAATAAAGATCTTCTTGTTGCGAAAGGAACAGCCGTTGTTTAGCATCCGCCAAATAAGGAGACTATCCGCCAGGTCGGGTGGCAACGGTTGTTCCAGACTGCCTTCCTTTAGCTTTAGGATGTTGGCAGCTGCTTTATTGCAGTGTTTTAGTATCCCTGAGTCATTTACGGCCAACACGCCATCCGGAACAGAGGCCAGGACAGCCTCAAGCTGTTCGGCCCGTTCTTTCGACGGCATATCAAAGACTTCGCTAACTTTGTAGATTCCAACCACCTGTTGCAATTCTCGCATAATCTGCGGCTTTTGTTCCTCAAAAGCAATCTGGCACTCCAGATAAAGTGCACCCTTATCCACCTCGACAGATACTATGTTACATTCCCAATTCACCAGAATTTGCGAGATGTCAAGCAGCAACCCAGGCCTATCTGTACATGGCATACATAAGCGCACCAAATCGCCTCCCCTCTTACAGGCTTTCTCATATGGAATGCGTCATCGGGCGCAGAATTTTGAGATTGTCCAATATTTTTCCGGTGCCATGCGCCACACAAGCAAGGGGCTCATCCGCTATACACACCGTAATGCCGGTTTCCTTAACCAGCAGCGCATCCAGCCCCCGCAGCAAAGCGCCACCGCCGGTCAGGACCATGCCACGGTCGATAATATCGGCGACCAGTTCAGGCGGTGTGCGTTCCAGCGTGTTTTTTACCACCTCAACAATGGCGGCGACCGGTTCAACCAAGGCAAGGCGCACCTCCTGTTCCGAAAGGACCAATGCCTTTGGCAGTCCGGTCAACATGTTGCGTCCACGAATCTCCAGTTGTGCTTCATCCTCCGGTAATGCGACGGTTGAACCAATAGCAATCTTGACAGCCTCCGCTGTCCGTTCACCGATAATCAGACTGTGTGTTCTTTTTACATACTGGCTGATCGCTTCGTCCATTTCAACGCCGCCAATACGGATAGCCTGACTCCTGACAATACCGCCCAGTGAAATGACCGCCACCTCGGTTGTTCCACCGCCAATATCAACCACCATATTGCCTGTGGGTTCTTCCACAGACAAGCCTGCGCCGATAGCGGCCGCCATAGCCTCTTCGATTAAATACACTTTATGGGCGCCGGCCTGTGTAGCTGCCGATACCACAGCCCTTTTCTCCACCTCCGTATTGATCGAAGGAACGCCGATAACAACCCGCGGCTTCTTATAAAAACGCGCCGAAACAGCCTTGCGAATAAAATACTGTAACATTTGCTGAGTAACGTAAAGATCAGCAATAACCCCATTTTTTAATGGCCGGCGTGCCACGATATTACCCGGGGTCCGGCCCAGCATGGCCCTGGCTTCCTCGCCTACTGCCAGCACCTCGCCGGTATGCTGAAGCACCGCAACTACCGAAGGTTCCTGCAGAACAATACCCTGCCCTCTGCTATAGACCAGCGTGTTGGCGGTCCCCAAATCGATTCCCAGGTCACAGCCTAATGCCCGAAACAACCTATTCATTAACAGTCACCGCCTACACTAGCGGTTTTAACCGTGTTCACTTTCTTCATCTCTTTGACCTCATATCAAATGATTGTTCAATACCAATCATCATAACAAAAATGCTGTGAGTACGGTGTGAGAAAGTGCGAAACCGTGTGAGTGCGGTGTGAGAATGCAAAAGGCCGTTTCAGTTTTAAAACCGAAACGGCCTTTGGGGGAAGGGCCTTTTATTCAGCTACGAACCGTTACCGCTCTCCATAGTGTCAAGAGACAGTGTCCGGCTCAACTCCGCCCTGACAGACGTTTGCATGGTGGAGGAGAGGATGTGTTATCGCTTCCCGGGTATCCGACTACAAATCTGGATTGTTTCAAAAATCCCTGCAGCCATTTTACCGCTATCAGGCCAGGTCGAAGCGGTCAAGATTCATAACCTTGTCCCATGCCGCTACAAAGTCACGCAGGAACTTCTCTTGGGAATCCTTGCAACCATATACTTCCGCGATGGCCCGGAGTTGGGAGTTCGAACCAAATATGAGATCGACCCGGGTGCCGGTCCACTTAAGTTCACCAGTTGCACGATCACGCCCCTCGAACACGTCGGCGTCTTGCGAGACCGCTTTCCAGGCGGTACGCATGTCGAGCAGATTTACGAAGAAATCATTGGTAAGCGCATCTGGCCGCTTGGTGAAAACGCCGTGCTCCGACTGTCCGAAGTTGGTATTTAATACACGCAGGCCACCAACGAGAACCGTCATCTCAGGAGCGGTCAGCGTCAGCAATTGCGCCCGGTCAACCAGCAATTCCTCTGCCGATACGGAAAATTTGCCTTTCAGGTAATTGCGGAACCCGTCAGCCTTCGGTTCCAGTACTGCAAAAGAATGGACATCGGTCTGCTCCTGGGATGAATCGGTGCGTCCCGGTTTGAACGGAATGGTCACATTGCTGCCGGCATTCTTGGCAGCCTGCTCGATTCCAGCGCAGCCACCCAGTACGATCAGGTCGGCCAGCGAAACCTTTTTAGAGTCCTTGTGGGCGCTGTTAAAATCTATCTGAATTTTTTCCAGAGCCAGAAGGACGGTATTCAGTTGATCCGGCTGGTTGACTTCCCAATCCCTTTGAGGTGTCAGGCGGATGCGTGCCCCGTTCGCTCCACCGCGCTTGTCAGAGCCACGGAACGTGGCTGCAGAAGCCCAGGCTGTTGAAATCAACTGGGAGATTGACAGGCCTGAAGCAAGGATCTTGTCCTTGAGATCCGAAATATCCTGTTCACTGATCAGTTCATGATCGACCGGGGGCACCGGATCCTGCCAGATAAGTTCTTCCGTCGGAACCTCCGGACCAAGGTAGAGTGAACGAGGCCCCATGTCGCGGTGAGTCAGCTTGAACCATGCCCGGGCGAAGGCGTCCTGAAATTCTTCAGGGTTTTGCAGGTAGCGCCGCGCGATCGGTTCGTAAACCGGATCGTAGCGCAGGGAGAGATCTGCCGTGGTCATCATCGGCCGGTGTTTCTTTGCTGGATCGTGCGCATCAACTACCATGTCTTCTTCGGCTACATCCTTGGCCAGCCACTGATGTGCTCCGGCCGGACTCTTGACCAGTTCCCACTCGTATCTGAACAGCACCTTTAGATAGCCCATGTCCCATTTAGTCGGGTTCGGCTTCCAGGCCCCCTCAATGCCACTGCCAATTGTATGGCCGCCTTTGCCGCTCCCAAAGCTGCTCTTCCAGCCTAGTCCCTGTTCCTCGATGACGGCGGCCTCGGGCTCAGGACCCACATGAGCCGCCGGACCAGCACCGTGGCATTTGCCGAATGTATGGCCGCCTGCGACGAGCGCAACAGTTTCTTCATCGTTCATAGCCATACGGGCGAAGGTATCCCGAACGTCACGGCCGGAAGCGACCGGATCCGGATTACCGTTCGGCCCTTCCGGGTTCACATAGATCAGGCCCATCTGCACGGCGGCAAGCGGATTCTCAAGCTCCCGGTCGCCGGAATAACGCTTGTCGCCCAGCCACTCGCCCTCAGATCCCCAATAGATATCCTCTTCCGGTTCCCAAACATCCACGCGTCCGCCGCCAAAACCGAACGTTTTTAAGCCCATCGACTCCAAAGCGCAATTTCCGGCAAGGATCATCAGGTCGGCCCAGGATATCCTTCTGCCGTATTTCTGCTTGAGCGGCCAAAGCAAACGGCGTGCTTTGTCGAGGTTCACATTGTCAGGCCAGCTGTTGAGGGGAGCCAAACGCTGGGAGCCAGACCCCGCGCCGCCGCGACCATCATTGTTTCGGTATGTACCAGCACTGTGCCATGCCATCCTTATGAAGAGCGGCCCGTAATGACCGTAATCAGCTGGCCACCAATCCTGCGAGTCAGTCATCAACGCATATAAGTCTTTCTTCAGGGCATCAAGATCGAGACTCTTGAACTCTTCAGCGTAGTTGAAAGACTCATCCATTGGATTGGAAAGCGAGGAATGCTGGTGCAAAACTTTAAGGTTTAACTGGTTCGGCCACCAATCCCGGTTTGAGGTACCGCCGCCGGCAATGGCTTTTCTGGTCATGCCTGTTACTGGACACTTGCTGTCTTCACTCATGAAATCACTCCTTCTCTATTTTGACAAGTCACTTAGGACAAATACGCCGAAATAAATGCTATTCCTGGTGATGCAAAAGGATTGTCACTCACGAATACAACAGTAATGTTTCTTAATAAATATTCTAAATCTATAAATTATTGTAATTTTATTTTATTCATTAAATTATTGGTTGTCAACACAGAATTGGAATTATAATGTCAATAAAAGGCGGAGTTGATGTCATATTATCAACTCCGCCCTTTTGCTTCTAATTTCTAATGTTTTTCATTTTTCAGCTTTTTGATAAATTCCAAACGTTCTTTGATATTTTTTTCAAGGCCTTGCCCTGTAGGCTGATAATACTGCCGGTCGTGCAAGTTTTTCGGCAGACACTGCATATTCGTTACTTTATCCGCGACATTATGTGCATATTGATAACCTTTACCATAGTCGAGGCTTGCCATCAGCTTAGTTGGGGCATTCCGCAGGTGCAAGGGCACACCATCTGCCAGCGTACTGTTCGCATCCTTTTTAGCGTTTTCATAGGCCACATATAGGGCATTAGACTTGGCAGCCACCGCAAGATATACCACCGCCTGGGTTAAATGCACATTACACTCGGGCATACCCAGATAATGGACGGCATTATACACGGCGACAGTCATTTCCAAAGCTCTGGGATCAGCCAGGCCGATGTCTTCAGAGGCAAAACGGACCAGCCTTCTGGCAACAAACAACGGTTCTTCTCCTGCTTCCAGCATTCTGGCCAGCCAATAGACTGCAGCGTCGGGATCACTGTTGCGCATGGATTTGTGCAAGGCTGAGATAAGATTATAATGTTCTTCCCCGTTTTTGTCATATAATAATGCTTTCTTTTGGAGGCACCCTTCCACGATATCCTTACTGATTATCGTAGTGTCCCCCTGTTTGGAACCGCTCATCACCGCCATTTCCAGCACATTAAGCGCTGTCCTGGCATCTCCGTTGGCATATACGGAAATTAATTCCAGAAGTTCATCGGCAATCTCAATTTGTTGGCCGCCATAGCCTCTTTCATCCTGCAAAGCATGCTTTAATAGCCTCATAATATCTTCTGTTTGCAAAGAATGCAGGACAAATACCCTGCTTCTCGATAGCAAGGCGGAGTTAACCTCGAAAGAGGGGTTTTCCGTAGTGGCGCCGATGAGAATAATGTTGCCTTTCTCGACATGAGGAAGAAAAGCGTCCTGCTGTGCTTTGTTAAAGCGGTGGATTTCATCCACAAAGATCACGGTCCGCTCGCCCATCAGCCTGCTCTTTTCTGCTTTCACCATGATTTCCTTAATCTCTTTGATGCCGGAAGTTACCGCACTAAAGGTTATAAATTTAGCATTCGTTATATTGGCGATAATCATAGCCAGGGTAGTTTTGCCAACACCAGGCGGCCCCCACAGAATCATCGAAGTAATATTATCCGATTCTATGATCTGTCTTAGTACCTTGCCCTTACCCAGGATATGTATCTGACCAATATATTCTTCCAAAGTTCTTGGCCTGATCCTGTCGGCCAAAGGGGCTTTATGCATATTTTCAAAAAAAGTGCCTTGTATATAATCCATTTATTACACCTGACCTTCCCAAAACAGTACATATGTTCTATTATATATTATCATCCAATTGCCAAAATATTCAATGGGTACAGCCAACAAGAATATACGACTCTGTACACTACGAAAATTAAAAGTGTTCGTCCCTTTAAAAAGGAGGCGGGATACGCTGGCAGTTATTTATTTAGCCTAATTAAAATGTAATGCTGCATGAAAAAAAGCCCCTTTAGGGGCTGACTGAAAAGCTACTTCAAATGTCAGTCTGGATAAAGACTGTAATGTAAAATTCAAAAAGAACCGTACTATCACTTACTTTTCACTATTTCTGTAAGCAGCCGATGTTATTTATTCTCCCTTAAAAAGTGGACATCAATTTTTCAAGATTTTTCGTAATATCCTCATCGTTAAAGCAGTACTTTAGATCGGTGAAATTACCCCTAAGTTTTGCAACTTCTGCCTTGATGGATTTATTCTTTAGAACGATGTCCGCTATATATTCTGCCGTCTGTTCAAACTCTTTGCAGCCAAAGCCGAATCTCGTCATTTCAGAAACGCCAAGCCTGATTGCGCCGGAAGCCGAGAAGCCTTCTTCTTCAGGCGTAGCCTGATAGTTGACGATGATATTGTTGTTTTCGAGCCTGTTTGCTATTTCCGGCCCTGTGCCATATCCCACCCTCACAATTACCTGATGAGTCTCCGTGTAAGATATAGAAGGATCGCCGGCAACATCCAGTCCGGCATTCTTAAGACATTTTGCAAAATACTTGGCATTTTCGATTATATTCTTCTGGTACTCATCTTTGAAGCTGTTCATTTCATAAGCTGCCATCAGCAGCCCAAGCATAGTACCCAGGTGGTGATTGCTTACGCTTCCAGGAAAAGCTCTTGTTTCGATGGTTTCCCATAATCCGAATTTATAATCATCCTTGTCGTAATTGCCGGCAATGATTCCTCTTTGGGTGCCGAAGAAGGTCTTATGGGTTGAACCTGTGACAATTTCCGCACCTTCAGCAAATGGATTCTGGAAGTAATCCCCTACCAGTCCAAGTACGTGAGCCATGTCATACATGATAACCGCATTGATTTTCTGGTCATCGATAAACTGACGGATTTCTCTTACCGGTTCTTTATGTAATACCATGCTCTTACCGAAAATGATAAGCTCCGGTCTATATTTCTCTATGACTTTTTTCGTTTCCTCAACATCGATTTTGAAACTGTTATCCTTTTCTACCGGAAAATTGACAACTGCGTTTTTTTCGGTGACAGGATCAATGGCTATGTAGTCATGCAAAGCGCCCATAGGCTGGGCACTCAAGTGTCCACCCCTGATAATGTGATTGTTTAGTACGTAGCCCAAACGGGCAGCGTCCTTTTTTCTATTTACTCTGTTTTTGAAATCCATAATCGCACTAAAAACTGCAGTGTTTGCCATCTGACCGCTGACAACTCTTGTTTCTACCTCAGTACATTTGAGGTATTTTTTCATTTCTGCCATCAATAAATGCTCGATCTCATCAATGAAGCCGGTACCTTGATAGTAAAAAATATCGTAGTCATAGAATGATTTCATTTTCTTGTGCTCCGCATACCTAAAAGAAGGATCCATTACCGACAACAGTCTGACAGCGGCAGAGGGTGTCTGCTCAGAGGGAATAAGGTTAATGGCTTCTTTCTGTCTCCATAAGGTGTTCCGGCAACTTTTTTCGATGAGCTGCAAAGCCTTGGTCTTGTAATCTGCCGAACTGTCAAATGTACAGTCTACTAGAGCTCCATAAATAATCGGTCTGGCAAACGGAGGAGCATCGCTTTTCAGATGATAAGGCGTGATAACAGCCTTCACCTTGTTGCCTCTGATCTCCACCGCCACCTTATCGTTCAGTTCTACATCGCCATCAAGCAAGGCCAGACCGATTGCTCTCGTTGCTTTATCATCGGTAATTTTGCTTTCAAGCCCATATCCTTCAGCCTTTAAATAAGGCACCATGGTTGCGCTTGTTATGTAGCCTATTTCCTTATCACCTTTGAAAACCTTACAGCCTGCCCTGGCAACACCTTTATCAAGCAAGGCGATCGGTTTTACTATTCTGGTTAAATCGGCCAGATCGGCAAAATCTCTTTCCATTATCTTTTTAAAAGCTGTATATTGTTTGGTCAAAGCTTCTCTGCCTATATAATCGCCTTTGGCTGCAGCAAAGCTTACGGCAAATTTAGCTAAAGGGCAAGAGAAAATCGGGATTTCCCCGCCGTCAGGACCTAAGCCCAATTCGTGTCCATAAAGAGGCAGTCCGGCCTCAAGCCTCAGTGTATCTCTGGCGCCAAGGCCAATAGCCATAGCCCCGTACGCAAGCAGCCTTTCCCAAATAACGGCTGCCACGGATGCTTTAACAAACAACTCAAAGCCTAACGGCTCTCCGGTATAACCCGTCCTGGCAACAAGCACTTCTTGCCCGTCAAGCTTTAGAATATCCAGTGCGTTCTTTACCGGTTCCGTAAGATAAACGCTGCCGGTAAGTGTACTGAGGATGCTCTTCGAGTCCGGTCCCTGTACCGAAATCATAGCCAGTTCGCTGGACTTATCAGTAATTTCCGCGTCAAATCCCGCTATTTCCCCTTGTAAATGTTCCCAGTCCTTTTCGGCGTTGGCAGCATTTACAACAAGCAAATACTCATCTTCATAGAAGCGGTAAAGATAAGCATCATCAAGCGCGCCGCCATTCCCGTTCGGAATCATGGTATATTGCGCCTGCTTAAGGTCAAGGGCAAAAACATTATTCGTTAAAACATATTGGAGAAATTTCGCAGCTTCTTTACCGGATATAACGAATCTTCCCATGTGCGACACATCAAATATGCCGGCCTTTTTCCTGGTGTAAATATGTTCTTCAATGATTCCCGTTTTATAATTGATCGGCATTTCCCATCCGCCGAAATCCACCATCTTTGCACCTGACTTTACGTGATTGTCATAAAGTACTGTCCTTTTTAACGCTGCCATATTATCAACCTCCATAATTTTCCTGCAGAAAATTGGCGATGAACACCGCGTTTTTCGATACCTAAAACCGACATTCTTGGTAAATATTGGGCTTTATTATGGTGAAAATATTCTCCTTCCATAAATAAAATCCTTTATCCAGACAAACAAATTTTGTAGTTCGGGTGTAAAACTATATCATCAGCTCCGCTCCCTCCACAGAAGCAAAATCCCTCAAAATCCCTGTATAAATACCGACTCACCTAAACAAAAAGTCGCCTAAACATAAGTTTTAGGCGACCATAATAAAACTATTCCATTCTAGCATATCTACAGTGGCAAAATCGCCGGCAGCGGATTATCATTTCACCAGTTCCCATTTACATCGTACCGGCGAAGTGATGGCATTTTCCCCTTTCAATTCTTTAAATGCCTTATCAATATCTTTTCGGTTCAAACCGGACAGTTTCTCAACCTCACCCGCACTTAAAGGTTTGCCGGCAGCTTTCATAGCTGCGATAACAGACTCTTTAACACTCATGTTCTTACCTCCTAAAATTTCAAGTATCTTTTCGCTACATAGTAGCATGGATTCACCACTACTTACCTTTCAGAAACATTTCGAATACCTTTTCGCCAAGGCGATTAAGGGCCTGTTTCGTGAGTCCTGATGATCCTATAATGCAGCATTATTATTTATCCTTGGCGGCAGCTGCCAATTGCGTAAGCTTAGTGACCGTTTTCCAGTTACGCACTGTCATTGGAACATCCAGTTTGGAAAGATTATTCGCAAGCTTGGAAACCCGGATGCTGTGATGAAACAAAAGGTATACATCCCGTCTCTGGATGCAAAAATCATCATTTTTGCTCCGATAAGAGTTCAAGCGTTCAACGCTTTCCTCGGCGGGAGCTTGGAGTAGCAGCGCCACGTACAGGCTTTCCGCTGCCGACGCTTCTTCTGCCGCAGCTATCGCTTCCTTAGAGAAGGGGCATTCCCTGATCATCTGGTTTAATTCCGTAACGGTTCGCAAAACAACAATAACAGGGAAACCAAAAACGCTCGCAAACTCCTGCTCAATTGTTTGCCGAAGCATTTCTTCTGTTTTATCTGATTTGAACAAAACATTGCCGCTTTGAATATAGGTTTGAACAAGCTGTAGTCCGAGTTCTTCAAACATGCGTTTTAAATCCGACATTTTAACTATGTTCTTTCCGCCTACATTAATTCCTCTCAACAGCGCTATATACTGAGTCATTGCTATCACTCCGTTAAAATATCCCACTAATTTGCCTTCGCAGTAAAACCCAAGCTGCTTTTACCTACTTCCATTCTATCAATGCAGTATTTTAATCTTGGCCAATTTCTTGTCCTGGAAATTGGAATTTAAAAAATCAGCGTACCTTCTCTGCTCCCTTGCGAGCTCTTTTTACTTCATACATTGATTTATCTGCTTTTTCAATCAGAACTTCCAGCTCAATGCCGTCTTCACTGAAAAGAGCATAGCCGATACTGGCTCTAAGATTTAATTTCCCGCCTTCAAATTCAAATGATTTTATAATTTCAAAATCTATCCGCTGAATCAACGATCTAAGATCATTCCGAGTCATTACTTCTGCAACAAGGATTCCAAACTCGTCTCCCCCAAGCCTGGCAACAGTGTCCATCTCGCGCAAGGTATTGCTAATCCGCAAAGCAACTTCGTTAATTGCTGCATCACCTGCCCGATGCCCATAATTATCGTTGATCTCTTTCAATCCATCCATATCAAGTGTTATGATTCCGAAATTTTCATGTTTTCTCGAAGCCTGTGACAATTTTTGCCGCAAACGATCATAAAATAAAGACCTGTTTGCTATCCCGGTCATATTATCATGTGTGGCTTTATGAAACAACTCGCTTTCTTCATTACTGATTGCGTTAAACATCGCCGCTGCAATGAGTCCTGACATAATTTCCAGTATTTTAATACTGTCAGCATTGAAATGACCGGCTTTTTCTGAAAGAACCTTTAATACGCCAACAACATCATTCCGGCAGATCAAAGGCACTACGATCATGGAGTTAAGGCCAATTTGCCTGCAGGCCTCCTTATTGACTCTTTCGTCACATTCAATATCATTACTGACCAAAGGCAATCTTGTTTTTATACATTCTCCAGACAAGCTATTTTCCATATTCAATCGTAAGCCAAGGTACTTCTCAGCAATTCCGGAGGCAGCACTGTACACGAGTTCATTTTTCTCAATTAATTCGACAGAAGCGCCAGCTGCATTGGTAATATACTGAGTTCGCTGGGTCACTAACTCCATAATACTGCTCAGATTTATGCCTTGCTGAACCACTTCAGTCTGTATGCTAATAATTTCCATCAAAATATCGCTGCTTAAATTATTTTGATTCAATCCAACCCACCCTATTCTTAATCCTATCAGTTTCCATCATTCAATCACTCGGGTTTAAAATTGTAATCACATTTTTGGCATTGCGAAAGAACAAGCTCGCTGTTCTCTCTGTGGAATACGCCCGACCATTTACAAATGCTTTTCAGAATGGGTACAACGGATTTTCCTCTATTCGAAAGAGAGTACTCCACTCTCGGAGGAATTTCGTCATAAGACTGCCTTTGAACGATTTTATCTGCGATCAATTCCTTTAATGCCGATGCCAGGACCGCATCTGTAATGTTCATCATCTGCTTACACAGCGAGCTGTAACGAAGGACACTTTTCTCTGCCAGAACGCAAATAATGCGTGATTTCCATTTCCCTCCGAAAATTTCTAATCCATATTCCAGAGGGCAACGAATATCCTTTTCTAATTTACGTTGATACATCTCATCATCTCCTGCTTGTATTATAAAGATATCGCTTTCCTACTTCAAGTTACTATTAAATTTAATAGTAACTTATTAATTTACCAATGTATTCCCTGCCAGGAATTGCCGGACTATACTTTAGTCAAGGCTCAAGCGAGAGCAATTCAAAGGGGGTCCATGCAAATGAAAGAAAATGTTGTAAAACTTCTTAAAGAGCAGCTGTGGTATCTGGGTACTTATTCTGACGAACCGAACAACGTACCCGTGGCATTTAAAGATGTAACTACCGATGGTAAGCTGATTGTCGGTGATGTATTCCTTGAGACCACTCTGTCCAACATCAAGACCAATGGCAAGGTAGCCGTTTCCGCCTGCAACGGTGCGACAAGGGAAGGATATCAGATCAAGGGTATGGCAGAGTATGTAACCACAGGTCCCATCGTTGACACCTTAAAGAAGCTAGTATCCGATGTGTCCAAGGGCGCCTTAAAGGCCAGAGGCGCTCTCATTATCATTCCTGAAAAAGTTATTGTCACCACCCCCAGTGCGGATAATAAAAAAGTTATCTGATCATCTGCAAAAAACGCTTGGTTTTATCCGGCAACTAAAAATCCATGCAGCTAGCTGCATGGATTTTTACGTTTCAAAGAAGCATAGCGAGCGTCCCTGCGCGTCTCTTCAAATATGATATACATATAAATGAGATGTCGCGTTTATTGACAGTAGTATTAGTCGGAGATATAATCAAATTTAGAATATATTAACAATTCACTCACATAACTACATTTCGCGAGGTGATTATTCTGGAATACAAGTATATTGAAATTGCCGATTGGGGTATTATTCGCCGACAATGGATCTATGATGATTCTGAGTATGTGGTTGTGTTAGAAAAACACGAGGAAGACCGTTTCACCGTCAAAATTACACATAAAAATAAGAATTTAGAATACTACTCTTACTGGAAAGCTAGTGGGAAACTAACTTTTGGATCGCTGGAAGAAGCACAGTTATTTGCAGAAAACAAACTGGCAAGCATGAAACAAGGGGACTATACCCACTGCACTGGATTAACATGAGTCGAGTGATAAGTTCCTCGCTAAAATTTAAATATCAATATTTCATTCGGTACCGTCAAGATAGTTTTGCAATTTGTTTGTAATCCACAATAAGCAAAATCAGTTAGCACTAAAATCCGGCTCAAGGTCGGTAGTTTCTAAGTGTTTCATATTCTTATACTTTTTGCTACACCACAGTGGGTTTACCTTTGGCATTTACAGTGCCTTATGTAATTCATAGAATTACCGATAAATTAGAATTGTAATGGTTATTCTAATAGGTCTACTTTCAGAAGCATGTGGATTTTTCCCTTGGAAAAATCCACATGCTTCTGTTTTTTGTGTCACTCCCCATGCTCCTTCGCCAGTTCCACTTCCAGGCGGTCCATGCGGAAGTATTGCAACAGTTTGATAAATCAGGGCGAGTGAAGCGGGTCTTCATAAAGAAAGTAATACTTCTATTTCAACGCATCAAGCGCCAGATTCAGCTCCAGCACGTTGACACGGGGTTCACCCAAAATGCCCCATTGCCTTCCTTCTACATGCTGTTCCACCAGTTGCCGCACTGAATCAGCACTTAGCCTTCGCTCCCTGGCAACCCGTTCAGCCTGGGCATAAGCGGCATCAGGCGTAATGTGGGGATCAAGACCGCTGCCTGAGGCCAGCACTAAGTCGGATGGCACCCCAGCCCCTGCGGGCAATCCATTTTCTTCACGTACTTTTTGTACATTATCCTTCACTGTGTCCATCAGCTTCTGATTGGTCGGACCCAGGTTAGAGCCGGAGGAACTAGCACCATCATAGCCGTCCTGGCCAGCCGCCGATGGCCGGCTATGGAAATAGCCGGGGCTGGTAAAATTTTGGCCAATTAATCTGGAACCTACCGGCACTCCGTCTCGAACGATAACTGAACCGTTAGCCTGATCGGGAAATACCGCCTGCGCCACGCCGGTCATCGCCAACGGATAAATAAAACCGGTTATAATGGTTAGTGCGACAAGCATTACTGCCGCACTTACAAATTGTCGGAACATACTTTTTCA
This sequence comes from Sporomusa aerivorans, assembly GCF_041428895.1. Classification (NCBI taxonomy): domain Bacteria; kingdom Bacillati; phylum Bacillota; class Negativicutes; order Selenomonadales; family Sporomusaceae; genus Sporomusa; species Sporomusa aerivorans. The sequence goes on along the minus strand of NZ_CP156926.1, from coordinate 2,803,844 downwards.
ACACCCTTTCCTTCTATTCTGTGACAGTTATCTCTTACTCTGCCCCATCACTAGACCAAGCCAAGCGCTACAATGATCAAGTCAATCAGTTTGATCCCAATAAACGGGGCCACAATCCCCCCCAAGCCATAAATTAGAAGGTTACGCCTGAGCAGCACCTCGGCACCCACCGGCCGGTACTGTACCCCACGCAAGGCCAGCGGTATCAAGGCGATAATAATCATCGCGTTAAAGATAACTGCGCTTAAAATCGCACTTTCCGGAGTAGCCAGGGCCATGATGTTGAACACGTTCAGCACCGGAAAAGCTCCGGCAAACATGGCAGGAATGATGGCAAAATATTTGGCTACGTCATTGGCCACGCTGAAGGTGGTCAGGGAGCCGCGGGTAATTAAAAGCTGCTTGCCGATTTCAACCACTTCAATCAGTTTAGTAGGATTGCTGTCCAGGTCTACCATATTGCCGGCCTCTTTGGCAGCCTGAGTGCCGCTGTTCATGGCCACACCCACATCAGCCTGAGCCAGCGCCGGCGCATCGTTGGTGCCGTCGCCGGTCATGGCAACCAGCATTCCTTTTTCTTGATACTGGCGAATCAACCGCAATTTATCTTCAGGTGTTGCTTCGGCCAGAAAATCGTCCACTCCGGCCTCGGCGGCGATGGCTGCGGCAGTCAGCGGATTATCACCGGTAATCATGATGGTTTTAATGCCCATCTGCCTAAGATCCCGGAACCGTTCCTTAATACCGCCTTTCACGATATCTTTCAGATGAATGGCACCAAGCACGCGTGCTCCTTCCGCCACGACAAGGGGTGTTCCACCACTCTTGGCAATCGACTCGCAAGCTTTTTCAACGGCATCAGGGAAAGCCCTGCCCCGCCCTTGCGTATATTTTTTGATGGCATCCACCGCACCTTTGCGGATTTCCTGGTCTTTTACATTCACGCCGCTCATCCGGGTCTGCGCCGTAAACGGAACAAACTCGGCTTCCATGGCCGTTAAATTCCGTTCCCGCAGGTTGTACTTTTCTTTGGCCAATACAACAATGCTACGGCCTTCCGGTGTCTCATCGGCCAGCGAGGCAAGCTGAGCCGCATCGGCCAGTTGTTCCGGACTAATGCCGGGAGCCGGGACAAACTCAGTCGCCATACGATTGCCCAGCGTAATAGTGCCGGTTTTATCCAGGAGCAGCGCATCCACATCGCCGGCAGCTTCCACCGCCCGGCCGGACATGGCCAGTACGTTCCGCTTAAGCAACCGGTCCATACCTGCAATGCCGATGGCGGAAAGCAGCCCGCCAATAGTCGTGGGGATCAGGCAGACCAACAAGGCTATCAAAACCGCAACCGGTATGTTAATCCCGGAATAAATCCCCAAGGGTGCCAGCGTTGTCACGGCGAACAAAAAGATGATGGTTAAGCCAATCAGCAGGATGGTCAGGGCAATTTCATTGGGGGTTTTTTGCCGTTTTGCCCCTTCGACCAGTGAAATCATCCGGTCGAGAAAAGTTTCGCCAGGATTGGCTGTAATGCGGATTTTAATCCAATCGGACAGCACCCTGGTACCGCCGGTAACTGAAGATTTATCGCCGCCTGATTCCCGAATGACTGGCGCCGATTCTCCAGTCACGGCGCTTTCATCTACTGACGCCATGCCTTCGAGGATTTCACCGTCGCCGGGAATAAAATCTCCGGCTTCTACCAGCACCACATCACCTTTACGCAGTTCAACCGCATCCACCAAGTTCGTCCCGCTGCCGTTTACCTTCTTGGCCTTGGTCTGGCTGCGGGTACTGCGCAACGCATTGGCTTGCGCCTTACCCCGGCCTTCAGCGACCGCTTCGGCGAAATTGGCAAACAAAACGGTAAACCATAGCCATAGCGTGATCTGCAGGGTAAAGAAGGTCGACTGACCGCCTCCCAGCACAAAATCGCGTACAGTAAACCAGGTTGTGATAATAGCTCCGATATACACGATTAGCATGACCGGATTACGCAACTGAGTGCGCGGGTCTAATTTTCGGAAAGCATCGCGCACGGCGGTTCCCAGGATCTCTTTATTAAAACTGCTTCGAGTATTCATTCCATTCGCTCCTTTTAAAACGTAGTCCCCTGCAGCATCAGCAAATGCTCAACAATAGGTCCTAAAGTCAGTATAGGTAAAAAGGTTAACGCACCGACAATCAGGATGATGCCAGCTAAGAGCAATACAAACAGCCAGCCGGTTGTGGGGAAAGTGCCGGGGCCGGGAGGGGAAACCTTCTTTTCCGCCATACCGCCGGCAATCGCCAGAATAGGCAGAATGACACCGAAACGGCCAATCAACATCCCCATTGCCAGCATTACATTATAAAAGGGGGTATTGGCACTCAAGCCGCCAAAAGCACTGCCATTATTGCCTACGGCAGAAGCGAACGCATACATGATCTCACTCAGGCCATGCGGTCCGGGATTGAGAATAGAGGATGTTCCGGGTTCCGTAACTGCGGCAATGGCACTGCTGGTCAGCATTGTAACCGAAGGAAATAATATCCCAAGCGTTGCCATTTTAGTCTCCCGGGCTTCAATTTTTTTACCTAGATATTCCGGCGTCCGGCCGACCATCAGGCCAACGATAAACACGCTCAAAATGATAAACAGCATAATGCCGTAAAAGCCGGCGCCAACGCCGCCGAAAATGACTTCTCCCAGTTTCATCTGCAACAAGGGAAAGAAACCGCCCAGCGGCGTAAAACTGTCATGCATGGCGTTAACCGCACCGCAGGAAGCCGCCGTCGTCACCGTGGCGAACAAGGCCGAACCAGCGATGCCAAACCGGACTTCCTTGCCCTCCATCGCTGTGGGACCGTCCACGTCCAAACCGGCCAAAATGGGATTGCCGTTCAGTTCACTGAGATAGGCGCCGGCCAGCATCAGGCCGAACAGCAGCACCATTGTTGCTAATACGGCGTACCCCTGCCGCCGGTCATGGGCCAGCCGGCCGAAAGTCAGCACCAGGGCTGCAGGAATAAGGAAAATGCCTACCACTTGCAGAAAGTTGGTTAACGGCGTGGGGTTTTCAAGGGGGTGGGCGGAATTGGCGTTAAAGAAGCCGCCACCATTTGTTCCCAACAATTTCGGGGCTTCCTGGGAAGCCACCGGTCCCATCGCCAGTGTTTGTTCCGCCCCTTCCAGCGTTTGCAGCGTCAGATAAGGCGACAAATTTTGTATAACCCCTTGTTGAATAAAAATCAGCGTAAATACAATGGATAAAGGTAACAATACCCGGAATGTGCCGCGCACCAGATCGACCCAGAAGTTGCCAATAGTTAAAGCTGTCTTACGGGTTAAACCCCGGATCAGGGCCATCGCCACTGCCAGACCTACGGCTGCCGAAACAAAATTCTGCACAGTCAGGGCCGTCATTTGGGTGAAATAGCTTACGGTTGATTCCCCGCCGTAGGACTGCCAGTTGGTATTGGTCATAAAGCTGACCGCAGTATTGAATGCCAAGTGCCAGGGTGACACCCCGTTCAGCTCGGCCGGATTCCAGAATAGCGCCCCCTGCAGGACTTGAATCAGATAAACTAAAATCGCGCCCAGCACATTAAACATCAGAAGTGCTCCGGCATACTGCCGCCAATTCATTTCCTGTTCCGGATTGATCCCTGCCAGTCGGTAGAGTAGCCGCTCCAACGGCTGAACTACCGGGTCAAGGAATGTCTTTTCCATGGTAAACACTTTTACCATGTACTTGCCTAACGGCCAAGCCAGAAGCAGTACCACAACGAGAAACAGTCCAAACAATACAATATCTGTCATCATGTTAAAATTCCTCCGGTTTCCATAATGCATAAAGTAAGTACACCAATAATAAGACGGCAGTGATTCCTGCCAACCATAAGTCAGCCATAGTTTCCCTCCTATTTCCTTTGGACTTCAGATTTATTGTAGCCCCGGTGGGGATAAAGATGTCGCTAAAAGATCGGCTTACGGCATAAAAAAAAAGTAAAGGTGGTACTGCCTTCGTTCATAATATATGGTCACGATTCCTTTCAATATTGAGATTTGAGACTGATTGTCTCTATACCTACAATACCGCCAAATGCCGTAAAAAAAGCGGCTAAAAATCCTTGTTGCGGCATATAGAATATGTAAAGATCCGACACCTCGCCTACTTTACGCCAATAAAAAACAGACTGCTTATGGCAAGCAGTCTGTTTTTTATTGGCATCAAGATCATCTAACGTCCCATCAGCCGGTAGCCAATACCTGATTCGGTGACAATATAACGGGGCTGAGCAGGGTCCTGCTCAATTTTGCGTCGCAACTGACCGATATAGATGCGGATATAATGGGTATCCTCCCCGTAGGAATTGCCCCATCCCGCCTTTAACAATTGCTTGTGCGTCAGCACCCTCCCGGCATGCTGCATCATAAATTTGATCAATTCATACTCTGTCGGTGTCAGTTTAATTTCCCGGTCATCCACAGTGACCCGTCGCTGCAGCAAATCGACAGCCAAACCACCGCAGCGCAGTATTGGTTCGTTGTCGCTAGTTGCTATTCGCCGCAGGCAGACCCTCATCCGGGCCATTAACTCGCCTATGCCGAATGGCTTGGTGATATAGTCATCTGCGCCAGCATCCAACGCAGCAATTTTTTCCTGTTCCTGATCACGAGCTGTCAAAATAATAATTGGCATCGATGACCATTCGCGAATTTGCTGAATTACTTTTTTTCCGTCCATATCCGGCAGCCCCAGATCTACAATAGCCAGATCGGGTTTAAAGGCAGCTGCCTGTTGAATTCCTTCCAACCCATTGCCCGCCTCGCTTAATTGATAACCATGCGCCTGCAGGGAAACATTCAGCAATTTTCGTATTTGCGGCTCGTCATCAATCACCAAAATTCTGAGGCCCTTTTCCGTCATTCCACTCACCCTCCTTTACTATAGTCCTACCGCCGTTATCCGGTACAGGTATAGCAAAAACAACGCTTGCTCCTCCACCCGAGTTATTCTTGGCCCAAATCCGTCCCCGATGGGCTTCCACAATGCTCTTGCAAATCGATAAACCCAGCCCTGTGCCGGTAACCTGCACCGCTTGCTGTGGCGTACGGTAAAATTTTTCAAAGATTTTTGCCAGATCTTGCACCGGTATGCCGCAACCACCATCCTCCACCGATACAATAATTTCCGGCCCGTTTTGCTCGGCGGCAATAGTGATTTCCGTGCCGGGAGGCGAATATTTAATAGCGTTATCCAGCAAATTGACTAAGACATGCTCCAATAAGACGCAATCAGCCCGCAGCAGCGGCAATTCATGGGCCAGTCGGGTCCGCAGGACATGATTTTTCGTTGCCTCACCCATGCGGCGAATGGCCGTGCCCACAATATCCTCCACATCACACCAGTCGATTTTTAACTGAAGCATTCCACTCTCAAGCCGGGCGGTATCTAGCAGATTGCTCACCACCCGCTCCATCCGGTTAGCACCGTCTTTGACTGTCTCTAGCAACTCGCGCCGGATTTCGGCACTATATTGCTCCCCCATGTCCAGCAAGGTGGCCACGGCTGCGCTAATTGCCGCCAAAGGCGTCCTGAGTTCGTGAGACACCGAATTAAACAGCGCTGTGCGCAACTGATCGGACTCTTTTAATAGCGCCGCCTGTCGGGCATCTTCAGTTAGCTTCCCCCGTTCCACGGCAATGGCCGCCAAACCTGCCCAGGCATAAATGAGCTGCCGTTCTTCCTGTGTCATTTTCTGCTGCCCCAGTTCGATGCCAAACACTCCCACTGTCCGGCGGTCAACGGCCAGCGGCACAAACAAAAAGTCCGCGCCAGGCAGTGTTTCCGTAGACCGCCCTGCTACCTGGCCATTGGCCCACACCCAGTTAGCCACCGCATGTTCTGCGGCTGGCAATTCCGCCTGATCTCCCCTGCCATCCGGCGCACTGGCATCATACCATGCTTCTACTTTTAGATTTCCCTGAGCCTCTGGTAAGAGCAGTACGGTATTACGGCCAATCGCTACACCGGTGTGCCTAACAAACGTCCAGGCAATCTGGTTTACGTCAATGATAGCTGCAATCTGGCTACTAAAATCATATAAGGTACGCACGCTGGTTTCTCGCTGCCGGGTCAGCAGTACCTCTTTTTTCAGCATTTCCGTCCGTCCGCCGACCACAAAGGAAATGACCAAGAAAATGATAAAACTCCATAAATAACGAATATCGCTCACTGTAAACGTCCACAGGGGCGGGGTAAATAAAAAGTCAAATACCAAAACACTGGCCAACGCTGTAATATAGGACGGCCAGCGGCCCCACCGGACAGCGCTGAACAAAATCGGCAATAAATACAACAGGGCAATATTCACTTGCTCTAATTGTTCCCTGCCCAGCCAACTTATTGCCGTAACCGCCGCCGTCATCAACAGCCCCCCGGTAATAGGCAGCCAGGGTATCGCCGGCGCATCAGGCCGGGCTGTACTGATGGTGGAATACGCCTCAGCCTCTGCCTTGCTTTGAATAACATAGACGTTAATTCCTTCACTGCGCCGGATCAACTTATCCACCAGCGAGCCCTGCCAAAACTCCCGCCACCGGCTGTGGCGCGGCTTACCAATCACGACGGCCGTTACATTTTCGTTGCGGGCCACCGTTATCATTTCCTCCACAATGTCGTTGCCGACGACCGTGATAATTTTGCCGCCCAGCTCCTCTGCCAGGCGCAAATTACGCCAAACCCGGTCCCGCTCCTTCTCCCCCATGGGAAAACGGCGCGCTAGGGTATCTACATAGACAGCCAGAAAACCGGCTCGTAGTCCTTTTGCCAGCCGGTGGGCTGCCCTGATAAGCTGAGCCGAAAATGGACTGGCGCTGACACAAACCATCACCCGGCCGGCTGCCGGCCAGGGCCCGTCAATATGATTCTGTCGCATATATTCTGTCATATCCTGATCGACCCGGGAGGCGGTAAACCGCAGGGCCAGTTCCCGCAGGGCATTGATATTGCCCGGTCGAAAAAAGCTTTTTAACGCCTGCTGAGCCTGACCGGAAATATAAACCTTGCCGTCCTTTAAGCGTTTAATCAGGTCTTCCGTCGGTATATCAATCAACTGGATATTGTCGGCCTGCTCAACAAATGAATCAGGCACCGTCTCCCGGACAATGACGCCGGTAATCTGGGCAACCACATCGTTTAGACTTTCTATATGTTGAATGTTCAGCGTTGTATAAACATCGATCCCGGCATTTAATAGTTCCTCTACATCCTGAAAGCGCCGGACATGACGGGAGCCTGTCAGATTGGTATGCGCCAGTTCATCCACTAAAACCAGTTCCGGTTTTTGCTTCAAGATGGCGTCAATATCCATTTCCATTAGATTCTTGGCACGGTATGTTAGCGTTTTAGGAGCAATTTGGGGTAAGCCTGTCACCAGTTTTTCAGTCTCCGCCCGTCCATGCGTCTCCACCCAGCCAATGACTACCCGCACTCCTTCTGCCAGACGGTCATGGGCGGCTTCCAGCATGGTATATGTTTTGCCGACTCCGGCGGCCGCCCCTAAAAAAATTGTCAACTTACCGCGATGCTCTTTATGAATTTGCTGTAGTAACTCTTCAGGATCAGGCCGACGTTCCTCCTCTTTTTTCATATGTTATACCAACTCCTTATAAAGTAGGCTTAGCTTCAGGCGGGGTTTTAGCCCCATCTGAAGGTTAGTCTCAGGATTAAGCAAATGCTTATAATATCCCCGTATTGAAGCGATATTTAAATCTCATCTTGCCGTCAGCAAAACATAGAACGGCACTTATTATTGTACCTCTAATCACTGTAAAAACCATATTAAGAAACAGCAGCCTGATATAAAAAAAGTAAAAGCGCATGGATAGTATTTCTACACATGCAGCTTAAAAACCATTTTTGTATTTTATTAACACACAGAGAGAGATACCATGTCTTTAGAAAAACATGGTATTCCTCGCTATCATCTATTTTTGCAAATGAAAGGGAAGTGTGGTAACAGCCACATTTTTATTAAAGATCAGCAGCGTCCTCAGAACCAGTCCGGTCTGATTATGCAACAGACGATGCCACCATTTCCGGGTCTCGAACTCAGGAATCACCACAGTAATATAATCCTCCGGTTGTTTCCGCCGGGTTAGTTTTTCCACAAAGTGCAATAACGGCTGGATCACCAGTCGGTATGGCGAATAAACCGTCACCAGATTCACTTCCGGATTCCACTGACGCCATTTTTCTTCCACCCGCCGGGCTGTCTCCTTATCGGTTGCAATATGCAGGGCGATAATCTCGTCGCCAATCTTTTTTGCGTACCGCATTGTTTCCGCCACTACCCGAGTGGGGCTGGCAACCGGCACAACGACATAGTGCTTTCCCACCGGCTTTATACTATACGGGCCTTCCTCCAGCGGCAAATGCAGTTGTTCCGCCATATCCAGATAATGCTTTTTTATTTTTTTAAATACGAACATCATGGCGGGAATGAAAATTAGTACAATCCAGGCACCCGCAAAAAATTTGCTGACGGCGATCACTACCACGACAATACCCGTTATCGTCGCCCCAAACCCATTGACCAATGCCCGCCTGCCCCAGTTGCGATTCTTTTGCCGCCACCAGTGAACTACCATGCCGGACTGTGCGATGGTAAAAGAGAGAAACACACCAATGGCATAGAGAGAAATGAGATGTTCCACGTCGCCGTTAAAGCCAATAATGAGCAATCCCGCTACCAGACTCAGCAGCAGAATGCCATTGGAAAAGCTCAACCGTTCTCCGCGCATGCCCAAATAGCGGGGCATATAACCGTCCTGCGCCAAGAGCGACAAGAGTGGCGGCAAACCGTTATAGGCGGTATTCGCCGCCAGGAACAGAATTAGCATGGTAGCCATTTGAATGTAATAGTAAAACCAGCCTCTGCCCACCGTTTGCTCGGCAATCTGCGACAACATGGTCACATGAGCTATCGGCATGACATGATAGTGGAGCAGTAAAAAAGAGATCCCCGTCAGCATAACGGCCAGCAGCCCGGACATCCAGTAGGTCGTCTTTATGGCATTCACATGCTCCGGCTGCTTAAACATTGGCACCCCATTCGAAATGGCCTCCAAACCGGTCATCGAGCTGCAGCCATTGGCAAAAGCCCGCAGCACCAACGCCAGCATCATCCAATCCAACTCCTGGCGGGCCAGCGACGCCGGTGGAAAAACAGGCCCCGGACCGGTTAATGCCTGATAAACTCCAGTGATGATCAAGCCCAGCATACCCAGCACAAACAAGTACGTCGGGAGCACAAAAACATGGGCAGACTCCCTGACCCCGCGAAGATTGATCAAGGTCAGGATGCCAAATAAGACCACAAGGTCAATACTGACTTCCCGGCCCTGTAATGTCGGAAAAGCGGATACCAGCGCCTGCGTGCCGGCACATATGCTCACAGCCACTGTCAGCACATAATCGGCGAATAAAGCGGCCGCTGCCACAAGCGAGGGGTATTCGCCCAGATTCTTTCTGGCTACCGAATATGAGCCGCCTCCGCCCGGATTGGCTCTGGCAACTTGGGTATAAGAGGCAGTAACAATGGCCAGTAAAATAAGTACAGTTAGAAATGCATAGGGATAATAGCCATAGGCTACAAGACCTGAAACAGCCAGTACCAGTGCAATCTGCTCCGGACCGTAACCAACCGAAGATAATGCATCCGAAGAAAATATCGCCAGCGCCTTCCATTTGGGCAATCGTTCGCCCATGGCTTCCCTGTTATGCAATGGCCGCCCAATCAAGATCTTTTTAATGTGATGAAACAGAGTAATTACCTCCTGCTATGATTCCTGTATATTTGCAAATATATTGCTATGAAATATTGTCAGCTGCATTGTCCCATCCATTGTTTTATACCGCTTCTGCCAGCATTTTTAAGCAGCTAACATCAGCACTTCATTCTCATTAAACTAATGTTTTAATAATGCTAGATATCACGCTTACCGTATACCTATCAACAAAGCATATTTTACCTTTAAACACTGTAAAAATGTTATTAAAAAACAGTTCATTACTGTAAAAAAAAAGTAAAGATTTTGCTTCAGGATGGAAAAGAGGTACCCTTAGCGACTGACCCTTATTCACTGACAATAAAAAGCCGGTTGGGTGATTTTCAACCATCCAACCGGCTCGCTTTTTTTATTATGCTCATGATACAACAATTATTGTTTATCCCTTTTTTCCTCCCAAAGGCGTGTGCGTTCTTCAAAACTTACTTCTTTATGCACTTGATGCAGCATCCATTGATAGCCGAAAGAATCTATAAACATAGCATTGGTGACTCCGTAATCAGGCAGTTCAGTCACTGGCTGAAGTTCTGCACAACCCGCGCTGACAGCCTTTGAAAATGTTTCCTTGATATCAGGAACGATGATGTTAAACCACATTGATTGGGGTTCATCCGGGTTTGGCGCTTTTAAGCCGAATTGCGGGTTTTCATCCAACATGTGAAAGCGAACTCCGTATAGGGTAAAAACGACTTCATTTTCACCTTTGGGGAAATTCGTAACCTCAATACTTTGGACATCAAATACCTTTTTGTATAATTCCAATGCTTTCAAGCTGTCGGTAATAACCATGTCAATTTCTACTCCGACCATTTTGAACACTCACCTTTTATAGATTTAACAATATCCCGCTTTCCCCGTCGTCCTGAGTTGCTAGATGAATACCCGGTCAGGACTGTTAGGCTACTCTCACTGAACGCGACAATGAAGCGTGACTTATAGTTCTATTATGCATCAAATTCATTTAAATATAGACCAATACCTATCCTTTGTAATCTTCTATGGTCATCAAAAAACTGTACATTGAAATTGGTGTTCTATACATCTCAACTATTTGATCCTTGACGGTCTTTATTACAATTTTCCTAACCACGTCCAGGGAAACAAGCAGGAATACCTAAAAATTATGGTTTTGGGATAATATTAAAAAATACAAAGGGAAGCCAAATGCTTCACTTGCTTTGTTAACCTATTTTAGGAGGTTACCTTAAGTGCAATAATCATTTTTACAACCTCATATTATATAAAATAATAATCTTTACTTATCTTTTTAAATATACTGTATATGCCAACTTATTTCCAATAAAACCGACTTCGGCAAAACCTATTGCTTTAACTAAATCTAATATGGTTTGCTTTTTTTGGTAATGAGGGTCAAACATAGTTTCCGAAATTGCGAGTATTCCCCCCGGCCTTAATGAGTTATATATTTCCTTTAGAGCAGTAGTTCTGTTTGGTATCTCACCAAGTACAGCTGCCAAGACTGCCCTATCGGCTTTATAGTCTCCAAGTTTTCCTTCTCCCATTGCTATATTCACAACAGTAATATTATGAACATTCGCCTTCAGGGCTTTTCTCTGAACTATATCTAGCATCTCTTGCTGAATATCAACTGAAATAATCTTCCCGTGTTCAGCAACTGCCTTTGCTAAGGGTATACTTATCCGGCCGGGACCACATCCGATATCGAGTATCGTCATTCCTTCTTCAATATCAAGTCCGGAAATAATACTTTTCGATTGACTGCTTCTAGCGAAAGGGTTTTCTAGTTCGACTGCCCAATAAAGCCATGACGGACACGGAACATTTTTCTTCCTTGAGGTAAATTTCCATGCAAACCAAATAATACTAAACAGAATAATTATTCCGATTGAATATGATAGATACATTCTTTCACCTTCCATAATTGCCCTTATGCAAAAGCGCAGCCATAGCTCACTAAAAATAAGCTATGGCTGTTTTTCTCTAGCTTTAATAATATATCCTGCTATATTTTAAATTTCATAACTATAGTTTCGTCGTTTACCGTGTTTTAGAGCAATTCTGACCAATCTTAAACAGTAGTTAGTCCCCTGCCTATAGTTTTGCGCAAAATATCCCAACATTTCGTACAAGGGGTGTACCCTTAGCATACGTTCGCCCCCGCTTGCTGCGTCCATGAGAACACAAAAACACACATTTGAAATTACGCCCAATCCGCATCCCCTTACTGTTCCTGAGCTTTTCGTTCTATTAACCCAATTGACTCCACGTGAAACGTCATCGGCAACATATCCACCGGCTGAATCTCCCGGGCTTCATACCCAAGCCCGCTTAAGACAGCCAAATCCCGTGCCAAAGATGCCGGATGCAGTCTCAAGCACCTTCTGTTCGCAGCCGGCCCGGGGCGGATCAACGACCGTGTCGCTTTTGTTTATCTTGGTCTGCGGAAACTTAGAGAGCGTCAGGCGACAAAATGCGATTGACTAAAGTGAATCAAGAAAGTCGTGCCTTGATTTCCGGTTTTTACATTAATGGTGGCATGGTGCCGGGTGGCAATGCGGTAGCAAATTGGTAGGCCCAATCCCGTGCCAGTATCCTTCGTCGTTAAAAATGGTGTTCCTAGGTTTTGCAGGATATCATCCGGCATACCGGTACCCTGATCCTGCACCCACAAGACAACTTCCTTTTTTTCAAAGCTTGTCCCGATAACAAGTATGCCCCCCCTTGGCATGGCCTCCAAACCGTTACGTACTAAATTCAGTATCAGCTGGCGGATTTCATTTTCATCCAGAGCAAGCGTGGGTAATTCTTGTAATCTAAGACTTACAGCGACATTAAAATTGGCGGCATCAGCCTCAATTAAAGGGGATATTTTATTTATTAATGTATTCAAGCAGTGGTTTTTTAGTTCAACCCGTTTATCTTTGGCTAATAAGAGGTATTCGCTGATAATGGTATTAGCACGGTTCAGTTCTTCCAACATTAAAACCAAACGCTTTTCATACTTATGTAAGTCAGCCTCACGGGCCATTATTTGCAAATAGCCGCAAACCGTTGTTAAAGGGTTGCGTATTTCATGGGCGACACTGGCAGCCATCGCTCCCGCCATATTCAGCTTGTCAACACGGGTGGCAAGGCGCTCCAGTTCTTTACGGGCGGTGACATCCCGGATAATGCCGTCAAGGTAAAGCAAATTTCCTTTTTCGTCATAGTGGTGAACACACTTATTCTCAATCCATATTATATGGTTATCTTTGCGAATTAAACGCAGCGCAAGAGGCAAAGAACTATATTCTCCCGTGGCGTTAATGAAAGCCTTATACGCTGGCAGATCATCGGGATGAATCAAACTCCGCAGCAAGCCGGCTTCGTCATAATATTCCCCGGCACTATAGCCGGTGATGGGAAGTATGGACGGACTGATATACTCCAATTCAGGTTCAGGTAAAAGCCGGTAACGGTAGATGATGTCTACTGCACCTTCTGTTAACAGCCGAAAGTAAGCTTCCCGTTCAAGCAAATCGGCGCGGTTTTTTTCAAAATACACAATTAACGTACCAGAGGCAATAACCAGCCGTAATATTCCGCCAATGGCGTAATTCACGGAAGTTATCCAGGGCAATCCTAAACCGAGGGTATAAAGGGTGCTGGCGGTAAGCAGGCCCCAGAGGATAAAGGCATAGCCGGTAATGCGGTTGCCGATGCCCTTTATTTTTAAATCATAGATAAAAGAATGACCGATAGTGATCAGGATTATGCCGGCGAACATGGCGGGAAAAGAGTGTTTAAACCAAAAGGGTAAATCCAGAAAAGCGGCGGTAATGCTGATTAAAATTACGGCGGTGGCGCCGTACACCCACCAACGGTTAAACGGTCTGCCGACAAAAAGATATTGACTATATAGAAACAATAGTATTGTGCTGTTATACGTTATTTGAAAGATAATAAATCCGGTCAGCGATTGTTTCCAATCAAGTATCCCGGAGTCAAAAAGGACCAGCCGCACGGAAAAGGCGACCCAGGTTATGATCCAAATCCCCATGTAACGTTCGCGGTATAGAACGTAAAGATAGCTGTAGACAAGAATCATACAAAACATTCCGGCTACCGCGCATAATATTGCCAAGCTCGCATGATTCACGAAAGTTCACCTTATTTCAAACATTATTATTGATCGGTTCAAGAATTTATCAATACTATTTTACTACTTCCCATTGTAATAATTACTCGAAATGAGTAATAGTTTACCAAATTTATGCAAAACAGAGACCCTTTATTCAAATGCTGTATTTGAATAAAGGGTTTTTATTTTCAAAAAGGGGCATTTTTTTCAAACCCATAGGGAATACAGCCTATTTCCTTAATTTTTAATTCAAAGGAGGTAATTGGCGTTGAATATAATGCCCTCTATTCGATCGTCCACTACAAACGAAAAAAAGGAGCGAAAAAAATTATGACAAACGTAGTTAGCTTATCTGACAAATCCATCACCATCGGAATTGCGACAACACCACAAGAAAAAAAAGAAATTTTCCGCTTTCGTTACCATATTTACGCAAAAGAAATTGGCCATCGGCTCGCCTCCGTTGACCATCGTAAAGAAATGCTATGTGATGAATTGGACGAATTTGGATTGCTGCTGAATGTAAAGACTGGAACAAATCTCATTGGTACTGTAAGAGTAAATATCGGACGGGTAGAAGATTTCCCACCAAATTTAGCGCAAAATTTTTTATTGGACAGGTTTCAAACCTTTAGTGCTGACGTAGACAATTTATTTGGATATGCTTCAAAGGGTATGATATCTCCGGATTTCCGCCATTCCGCCGCCCATTTTCTGCTGGCAACAACAATTTATGAACTGTATTGCGAAAATAGAATACAATTTGGCTTTCTCAACTGCAATTCTTATTTGCTCCCCTTTCATGAACACTACGGCTATCGACGCTACACACGCAATTGGGTCGACCCGGATTACGGCCTGCAAATACCACTTGTCTTATTAATAGACGATATCGCATACTTGCAGACCGTAAACTCCCCTATACTTAATGTGGCTTATAATAGAACCGCACCGAATGATCAAACCCGCAAATGGTTCTACCGGGAGTTTCCCGAAGCTGCAAAAGTAATCAGCAACCGTGCAGTCGCGGAAGATGCTTATTGGGCTTACCTGAGCAAATGTCTACAACATTCCCCTCATAAGGCAATTCCGGTGCTCCACGGAATTCCTGAACCGGCGGCCAAAAGATTCGTCCACAGTTGCGGCGCAATTCTTAAATGCCACACCGGCGAGCCGATAATAACCTGCAGAGATTCCGGTAATGAACTGAATATTTTACTTGCCGGCAGACTGGAAACGTCGGATGGTACATACATATTACCAGGACAGTTTTTTGGCGAAGTCGGTTTAGTTAATCGTACTAAGCATACATCAAATGTTTTTGCAAGCACCGATGTAGAAATTCTTGTTTTGTCTTTCCAATATTTTAAAAAATTCAGTTATACTTACCCTGATATTTCCCGTAAGATTTTACAAAACTTAGCGGCAACAGGTAGCCTTAGATCCGAGACAAGTTCGTCGTTTTAGGTTTCGATCCTTACTTCTATACATGTAAATTGCCGCTTTAAGTAGACTGAAAAACCCGGCTCATTTATTGAGCCGGGTTTTTCTCTGAAATCGGTAATCGCAATCTTGTCCTTGGGTGATCTTCAAGCCCTCTCTTGCATCAACTCAACTTTTAATTCTTGCCTGTCTTGTCATTTTTAGAGCCCCGAGCAGTTTCATTAGGATGCGCCTCTACTAATACCCTAAAAATTGGTCTTTTTTCTGATAAAATACAGCGGCCGGCGTTTGGACTCATTATAAATCCTGCCGATATACTCGCCGATGACGCCTAAGGTCATCAGCTGGGTGCCGCCAAAGAAGAAGATGGCCACCATCATTGAGGGATAACCTGGCACCGGATCGCCATACAGCCAGGTTTTCACAATAATATAGGCGATATATACGCCGGAAAGCAAAGCTGTCAGAAACCCCACATAGGTTGCCAGTTGCAACGGGACAAAGGAGAAGGAGGTGATTCCTTCCAAAGCAAAATTCCAGAGCTTCCAGTAGTTGAAGCTGGTTATCCCCTTGTGGCGGGGGTTGCGGAGGTAAGGAATGCTTGTCTGCCTGAAGCCTACCCAGCTAAACAGCCCTTTCATAAACCGGTGGTATTCGCTCAACTGGTTGACCGCCTCCACCACCTGCCTGGTCATGAGCCGGAAATCGCCGGTATCGGGCGGTATATCCACCTTGGCGAGGCGGTGCATGACCCGGTAAAACAGGAAGGCGGTCACTTTTCGCAAACTGCTTTCCCCTTCCCGGACCAGCCTGGTAGCGTAAACAACATCATAGCCGTCCTGCCATTTATCTATTAACGCCGGGATGAGTTCCGGCGGGTCCTGCAAATCGGCGTCAATGGGGATGACGGCGTCGCCCTTTGCTTCAAAGATGCCGGCGGTCAGGGCGATTTCCTTGCCGAAATTCCGGGACAGTTCAATTACCTTGAGCCGCTTGTCCCTCGTTGCCAGCAGTTCAATTTTTTCCAGTGTATTATCAGTGCTGCCGTCATTGACGCATATAATTTCATAGTCATACGCCGTTAAGGCGCCCATGACCTCAGATACTTTTTGATAAAAACAGTCTATGTTCTGGCTTTCATTGTACATGGGCACAACAATGGAGATTAATGATTTCATTGGTCAGCCCTCCTTGGCATCTGTATTACTCCTGTGCAGGCAATGGCGGCACAGGCCCCGTTTCTTTTTGCAGCAGTGATCCGACAAACACAAAGCCTTTGTGGCTTAAATAGGGCATATCATAAATTCGGGCAAAATCAATAACCGTAAACAGGGGCTCGCTTTTGCCCAAATGGCCATACAAAAGCTGGGAATTGGCGCTTTCGATCAGCCAAATCCGGCCTTTGTAGTCTGCCAGGACATTTAAATCATAAATAAGTTTAAGCTCCGGCTGGAAGGGATTGGGCTTGGACTCTTCCTGCCCGCCTGGCAAAAACACATAATGCTGATGATTAGGAAAGGCTACCATATAGATCCCCGCCGGATGAATGTCTGTGTACAAAAAGATATCGTCAGGGTTGAGGCTGTAAGCAATATCAGCCCGCAAGTCATTGTTCCGGGGGTTGTAAATTTTATCATAATGCAAATAAAAGTTTACGGAGGAGGCAATAAAAATCGCCGTACATAAAAGAGCAGCCACGCCCTGCCGCCTGACGGCAGCCAGCCCGCAGGCCAGAGCAATGAATAAAAATCCTGAATTCGGCATTAAATACCGGGTTATGAAAATTGGCTTTACCTGGGACAAAAGCAGGGCCAGGCCAATCACGGCCAGATAAATAGCCAGGCTGCTTAGTGCCAGTCCCGCATAGTGCCGTTTCTGGGTAAAAGCCGTGTACAGCCCGAAGCCGCAGACCGCCAGCCAGCCAAAACTCAGCAGCCAGGTGGCAGAGGCCGGCAGGTTTTCGGCGAAATAAAACACCAGCAAATCCCGCAACAGGTGCTGATAATTGATAACAATCCAGTATTCTTTGGTCACCGCAACTACCTGACTGATTAATACGAACAACCACGGAAGATAAAGAATTATCTGGGCCAAAATCGTCACCAGACAGGGCTTGAGCAAATATCTTTTCCTGGAAAAAACAGCCGTCAGCAGGCTAAGATTAATAAAAAAAGCACCAAGCAAGGCATAGTTGTGGGTATAAGCGCTGCCCAGCGAGAAGAACGCAAACAGTACCCAATGGCGCCGTTGATTTTGCCGGTAGGCCAGATAAGCGTAGATCCCGGCACTGGTCACAAAAAACATGGCCCACGAATACATTCTGGCTTCCCCTGAATACTCCAGCATCACCGGCAAAGATACCGCGAAAAAGGTATAATAGAGGCCCGCCCGGTTGCCGCAGATACGGCGGATATGAATAACGCCCAGCAGCAGGAACAGCAGCATCCCGGTTACCGACACCAGCCGGTAAACCACAATATCCTGTCCCCAGACCAGAGAAGCCAGCTTGGCGAGCATATAATACAAAGGCGGATGAACATCGAGGGCTGTGATTTCGCAAATTCTAAAAAAATCATGCCTGACCATGGCCACTGTATACGCCTCATCAAACCACATTTCCTTATAAAAGGCACAGGAGACGAAAAATAAAAGCCCTGCGAGCAATAGCCCCGCATAGCCCAGCTGCCAGTACCGGTCCGACCTGTCTGCAAATATAATACTACGGTAATTGTACATAAATCTTGCTAACACCCTCTCCTGCCAATAAAATCACCATTGCCGCCGTCTTCCCCCTGACGAATAACAGCAATAACGCCAATTGGTCTTAAGCATAATTCTCCATCCCGACTGTAAATCCCTCCCAATTTTAAAATTAAGCAATCTAAACGCCTTTTACCGGCGTGCTCAGAGTACGTTGATTTAAATTGGAAAGCGGCGCTTCCACTCCATTCGTAAAAGCTTGTCCTCTCCATGCTGCCGCGCCGGCACGCCTCGGACACATTGCCGAGGATTTC
This sequence comes from Sporomusa aerivorans, assembly GCF_041428895.1. Lineage (NCBI taxonomy): Bacteria > Bacillati > Bacillota > Negativicutes > Selenomonadales > Sporomusaceae > Sporomusa > Sporomusa aerivorans. Next base: position 2,785,450 of record NZ_CP156926.1, on the reverse strand, counting down.
GGCTAGGCTGAGAACCGCAAGAGGTTGACGTGCCACTTTTATTCTGCCTTACCGGTAAAAAAGATATCAATCATTTTCTCTGCCAGACGTTTCGAAGCATTGGCCTGAGCAACTAGCATCAATATGATTAAAAGAAGCTCAGCCGCATTCCGATTAGTTGTTTCTATAGCAGATGTTTTGCTCTCTATATATTTGACTTTTTCCTCAAAAGTATCATGGAATTCTGCGAATTGTTCTTGTCTTAACTCCAGGAAGGTTATGTATATATCTTGGAGAGGAATAACATCATCGTCAGGGGTATTAATATCGTTTAAAATAGGTGCAAACAATTTTTTGATATCACTAATTGAAAGTATACTTTTTAATTGGGAAATCAATATCAGGAGCATAATATGCTGCCTTCCATATTTTCGGTTCTGAGGCGGTATCAATAGTTGATCTTTGGTATAATTGTTGATCATGGTTTTTGTTAAACCCTTGTCAAGCGGCTCTCTTTTTAACCAATAAAGCCTATTGTTAAGAAACTCTAATAACTGGTCCATATAAAGATTTATATCAGGGATATCGTCCACCTGAATATCCTCGGTCAAGCCAAGACTCTCAATGATTGTTTGTATGATTGCCTTGTTATATTCCATGACTATATCCATTCCTTTCGCTCCGCTCCAGGCGCAAAGCGGACTAAAATCCCTTGCCTAGAGTATTTTTTTGTATGCGCAGCTCCTGATTAAAAATATATTTCCATATAATCTTCTCTATGCCACGAATAGTATGACCATGTTTTTCACATCAGAATAGCTCTTAAATATCCTTTTGATTGATCCCATGCTCATTTACATATCCGGTGTATTCTTCCATAAACTGACAGGACGGGGCACCCGTCCTGTTATATAACATTAAGTATACTGATCATCCGGCGACGATGTTCTGGATATCGGTTTGTCTATTTATAAGGCCAAAATATTCCTCTACCTTGCTAGTAATAGAGCGATTAACTGGGTATAAGCAAAATGATATGCAGCAGTTTCTTATTTTAGAAACTGCTGCATATCATTTTGCTTACTATGTTACCCGGCATGTCGCATGTTGGTTTAGAATATACAACGTTCCGTGTTTGATTATCCATTATTCATATATTAGTTAAACGAAGAAACAACGCGAAAAAAAGAGAAATTTTAAGATAACACATGTTTTTCTACAAAACAAAGTCACTTTTGGTAGTTGCCATGAATACTATATACCGCGATAGGACGAATTATCAATTCCGGAGCAAAAATTGGCGGAGAAAAATTGAAAAAGGGAGAGAGAAAATCTTGGTTAAAGTGGGATTTATCGTTTGTCCGCAATGCGGCGACATGACTTGGGAAACAAAGGACTTTGTAGCAGTGCAAAAAGGAGCGGGTGTATTTAGGGATTTAGGCCCGGCTGCAGTAGTTGGATGTATTGCCTGTGCTGGGTGTCCAGGCAAGCGAGTAGTGGATAGAGCTAAATTATTGATTAAATGTGGCGCCGATATAATTGCGATGTCCTCTTGCATGAGCAGTACTGACTCTGATGAAAATGCCTGTCCTTATTATGAGCGTATCCTGGAGGAACTGTCTAAACAGTTACGATCGACAATTATTATTGACTGCCGTAATGGCGTTGGCGCTTAGCCTGTCGGTAAACACACAGAATTTATAAATGGAGGTATCTCTGTGAGCTTAGAGGAAATAGGCTTATTAATCGCGGTAACTGCCGGTTTGATAGTTTTAACGATTTATCGCAGTAACAAAATACTTACGAAACTAGGAATCCCGAATACAGATAGCAAGAAGAAAGATCCTAACCGCTGAAGTGACCAAAAAAAGTTAGACATTATTTGATTAGTATACTTTGGTATGCTACCCCTTTAGTAGACAGGAAGTACGGTTTAAAACGTACAACTAGTTTACTAAAGTTTTTTCTGTTGCCTGACGCTTTCTAGCCACGTTCAGGGAAACGTTTACCGCATTTTCCCGCAGACTGTGAACCCAGAACCGGCTTGGCTTCACGGTCTGTGTTTTCTTTTCAGCCAAACGCAACACTCCATGTGTGTTAAAAACAACTTTTAATTTTTATAAATCATATTTAAGTTTCAGTTTGCAGGCCCAGAATCAATTGCGACTATTATCTCGACTGGTCAGATCATTGTATTCCAAATATATCTTGCAGGTAGTTATCAAGAATACGAAGGGTATCATGTAAAGCCTGGTTGGGAAACTTGTGAGTTACCTTATAGCATATCCTTGGAGGCACCGGTGCCGATAATTTCTGAAGAACAAAATCTCCAATCCGCATCATATGTGCGCCAATAGATGCGGGAACTATAGTCCATTGTCTTGCGTCCTTCAAAAAAGTAGCGATTAGTCCCGCCGTGTCCAGATGAACACGGGAAGGGCAAAGAGGATCCCACCACTGGTCATGCCTGAATTGAAACTCTCTGTTCCAATTTATGAAGACTTCGTGCTCTGCCGCCAATTCTCCCATTTCAACAGTATCTCCAGCCTGCCGCCCCGGCACTGCCAGACGCAACAGCACCATTTCTTCAGAAAAAAACGGTTTAACCGTGACACTAGGAGACACTATCTCTCGCACCACAAACGCCACATCCATCTCGCGTCGCTCAATACTATCAAATGCTTCCTGAGTATGTTGAGTACGAATTTGCAGTCGGATCGGCGGGGTATGCTGATTTAGCATGCCATATACAGGAGGCAAAACAAAGTGACTTATACTTTCGGCAGCGCTAATTGCCAGACTTAATTGAGAACCGCTGGCCTGTAAGATTTGTGTTTCCCTCCAGAGAGCATCCCATCTTTCCGCAATGCTAAAAAAGTTCTCCCCTTTTGGTGTCAGACGGATTTTGGATGCTCCTTTTCTTCGCTCAACCAAAAGGCCACCCATTTCCTGCTCCAAGGTCTTTAACCGATAGCTTACAGTAGCCTGTGACAAGTGCAACAATTCGGCCGCCTTGCTTATACTCTCGGTCCGTACGATAGCTAAAAACGCCTCAACCCCAGGAAAATACATAGAGCACCTCTCGATATATAGAAATAATTAATATAGTTCACAAAATATTTGAGTTTTACAACAATATTCTTTATGCTTAAAATTATCATTAATGGAGACGATGGTCAAACGTTTTTTCACTGGAGAGATCATAAACAAAATCCACTAAGTAAAAAATGGAGGTTATAAAATGTTTGAAAGTATGATTGAAAAATTAAAAACCAAACATCAAAAGCTAGTATTTACAGAAGGTTCCGATCCAAGAATTCTTGAGGCTGCAAGCCGTTTAAAAAAAGAGAAGATCCTCGAACCGATACTGTTAGGTGATCCAGAAGAGATACATATTGTATCGCAAAAGTATGGTTTTCTTACAAATGAAATTGAAATCATAGATCCTAAAACATATCCGGCTATAGAATCCATGGTTGCGATGATGGTTGAACTTAGAAAAGGAAAAATGGATGAGGCCACCTGCCGAGAGTCTCTGATGAAAACTAATTATTTCGGTACGATGCTTGTAAAAACAGGGTATGCTGACGGCCTTTTAGGTGGTGCAACCTATTCTACTGCCGACACCGTTCGCCCGGCACTGCAAATTATTAGAACATCACCTGGAAACAGGATTGTTTCAAGCAGCTTTATTCTATATCGCAAAATAGAGAATGTTGAGGAAAAGTACGCTATGGCCGATTGTGCTATCAACTTGAATCCAAGTGAGGATGAACTTGTCGAGATTGCTGTTGAAACGGCAAGAACGGCAAAAGTCTTTTCAATTGGTCCAAAAGTTGCTTTATTATCTTATAGTACGTTAGGCTCAGGCACTGGAGAATCAGTTGATAAAATGCGAAATACAGCCACAAAATTAAAGAGTATGAATCTTGATTTTCCAATTGACGGTGAGCTACAGTTTGATGCCGCGTTTTCCAAAGATGTTGCAAAAATAAAAGCGTCACACTCTCCTGTCGCTGGGGAAGCGAACACTTTCATATTCCCGGATATTAATGCCGGTAATATTGGTTATAAGATAGCTCAGCGTCTTGGAAACTTTGAGGCATATGGTCCGATTCTCCAAGGGCTAAATGCACCGATAAATGACCTTTCCAGAGGTTGTAATGCAGATGAAGTTTATAATATGGCAATTATTACTGCTTCTTTAAAAGGATAAATTGCATACATTAATCGGGTTTTCTTCGAAGCATGGTATAGAGCATGAAAGGTGATTTAGCAATGAAGATTCTCATAGTCGGCTATTTTACTGATACCTCAAAATCAAATGTTGCAAGGTATTTTCCGGAAGACTGGGACATTGTAATTGTCCCGCCCGGAAAAGAAATGCTGCATCATATTGAAGATTGCCAGGTAATCATACCTGAACATATAAAAGTGGACCGCAGCCTGCTTTCTATAGCAAAAAAATTACAATTGGTACAGACGGGTGCAGGATTTGATAATGTAGATATCGATGCCTGTACGCAGTTCGGCATTTGGGTGGCCAATGCTGCAGGAGTGAATGCACAGGCAGTGGCCGAGCATGTAATGGCACTGATATTGTCTTATTATAAAAACATACCGTTTCTTGATTCTTTCATGAAAAACAGGCTGGATGAAAATCAATTGGACTATACAGGGAGTGAATTAACGGGTAAAACGATTGGAATTATCGGCTTGGGCGCCATCGGTAAAAAAGTAGCTGAGTTTTGCAGGGTTTTTGATATGAATGTGCTGGCTTATGCTAGAAATGCCTCCCAACAGTCTGACGGTTTTGTGAAAATGACGGATTTCGATAATCTTGTAAGCGCATCGGACATAGTAAGTGTACATATATCCCTGAATCAGCAAACCAAACAGCTGATCAACAAAGCAGTATTCAAGAAAATGAAGAATACCGCGCTTTTTATCAATACAGCCCGCGGCGGGATTGTCAATGAAAGAGACTTGATAGATGCATTAAAAAACAGGGACATTTCAGGCGCATGCCTGGATGTGTTTGAATCTGAACCGCTTCCAACTGACAGTGAGCTCCGGAATCTGGGTAATGTGATACTTACTCCCCATACAGCAGGCATGCCTGACGGTCGCAAATTCCATAAAAAAAGATATGATTTCTTTGTGAATAATATAAAACGTGTAGAGAATGGTGAAGAGCCTGAAAGCAAGCTCAATCAGTTATTATAGATGACCGGACTGGCTTTATTTCTTCTCATTTGTGCTGCCTTCTGCCATGCTTCCTGGAATTTTATATCAAAGAAGGCTTGTGGCGGAGCAATTTTCGTTTGGCTATTCAATGCAACCGCCTCTATAGTATATATTCCAATTGTCATTGGCTCAATGTGGGTCACCAAATCCTCCTTTAGTTGGGATTACACGATTTTCATGCTGGGCAGCGCTTTTCTTCATGTTGGGTACTTCATTCTATTAAATAAAGGATACAATGTGGGTGACCTTTCACTAGTTTATCCTTTAGCCCGTGGCACAGGCCCGTTAATTTCCGTACTTGCAGCCATTCTATTCTTGGGGGAGCATCCTTCTTTACTCGCCTTAATGGGTACGTTGTTTATTGCCATTGGTGTATTTCTTCTGTTGGGCAACCCAGCAAATTACGTTAAAAGAAACGCTTCTCAACCCGTCCTTTTTGCCGTTTTAACCGGCGTTTTTATTGCAAGCTACACACTCTGGGATAAGTATTCAGTCAGCACTATAAACGTTCCTCCGGTACTGATGTATTGGGGAGCTACTGTCGGCCAGGCTTTTTTACTGCTCCCCTATGCCCTGAAAAATCGCGAAGAAATAGTTCATCAATGGATAACAAAACGCCTCTCAATTATTGGTGTTGCAATTTTGTGTCCATTATCTTATATTCTTGTCCTCACCGCTATGGTTTTCACACCAGTAAGTTACGTTGCCCCGGCTAGAGAAGTTAGTATCCTAATAGGGGCCATAATGGGTGCGCGATTTTTGGCTGAAGATGACGTAAAGCTTCGCATAACTGCCGCTACGGTTATTTTGGCCGGATTAGCCTGTCTATCGATAGGTTAAATGCAGATTAGAGCATCAATAATTCTATAACTCCAACCCCAACCCGCAACACGAATTCCACTTGAACCTGAGTTTTTCTTCTCTATTCTCCCGAAAAAGCCTTCAATTTTTGTACTACTTTACAAAAAGCGCCATTGTATACGAATGCTTTTTCGTACACAATGGCGCTTCTAATTTCACTATTTCTCTTTCCGTTCTATCAACGCTGCACACTCAACATGTGCTTTGGAAGAAAGGTAATACTAATACACGGAATTAGAGATTCGTGTAAAGGTTCGGCCCCCCCTAGATGGAGGGGTGTCGTTTTTCGTTTTCCTGAAACGTTAATTTCTCTATTATCAGTCAGCGTATAGAAAAAGGTAACGGGGTACAACGATCTCGTCTTTGCTTGCATCTGGATTCTCGATATATTCAAATACCAAGAATATGTTTTGATTAGGGAGTATAGTATTTTTTTCAATTGTAAGATTCGGTGTTCTTCTAAAACCTCATCAAGATTAGTCTTTATGTTGTGTGTATGAATCCATGACCCGGCTTGAATATCTGTAATGGCATTGCCAATTGGAAAACGATAATTTATTTATTTACAAGTTTCTTTACAGCAGTCTGCATACCTTGGTTTGTTATCATGTATAGATACTCGCCAACCTTTTGTTTTAATCCCGGAACACTCGTCAGATCTTCGCCCCATAACGCGGTATTTGACAGCACGTCTTTCGCAACCATCTGCGCCCCGCTACAGCTACCGTCAAACTCAGACCAAGTACTTACAAAGAACGCCAGTACTGACAAGTCATCTTTCATAATAAATTCGTCTTTTTCCCGGGCGGCTCGCATTGCCGCACCTTCAAGTTTGCCATCTTTGTAGACTGCTATCAAGGCCGCTAAAGAAAAGGTTAGTTTTTCTGGAAGCTTTCCCTGCAACTCGTTATATTCCAAAATCGAAGGTAATACCCGGGCCTTGAACTTAGATGCTGAATTTAACAAAATACTAAGTAAATAATGCCTGATATAGGGGTTTTGGAATCTCTCAATAACTGCCGTCGCAAAATCAGTTAGCATTCGCTTATCCAGATTAATCGAAGGAATAATTTCATCAGTAATAATCTGCCTGGTGAACGCCCCCATAACGCTATGATCCATCATTTCTCCTACCGTATCTAGGCCATATAAAAAGGCTGCCGGTACTGAAGACGTATGAGCGCCATTGAGAATGCGCACTTTACGGGTACGGTACGGAGTCATATCATTAGTCCAGATAACATTTAGGCCGATTTGGGTAAAGGGGAGTTTTTTAGCCAATTCAACAGGTCCTTCAATTACCCACAAGTGGAATAACTCACCGGCGTCAATCAGTTCATCTTGATAGCCAAAACGGGATGTTAGCTCTGCTATCTCATCTTTGGGATAACCGGTAACAACCCTGTCAACCAAGGTATTAAGAAAGTAGTTACATTCTTCTACCCATTCTTTAAACTCTTGCGGCAAGTTCCAGCTTTCAGCCAGTTGTAATACCACTTTTTTAAGAGTAGCACCGTTACGTTCAATGAGTTCACATGGCAGAATAATCATACCTTTGTCTGCTTGGCCGTTAAAATATTGGAACCGGTGATATAAATAGGCAGTCAGTTTTCCCGGAAAAGAAACTGGCGGCCTATTTGTCAAAATGTCGTTAACATCAAAACAAATTCCAGCCTCAGTCGTGTTAGAAACAACAAATTCAATTGCGGGATTCTCGGCGCATTTAATATACTCATCCCACTCAGCATATGGGTTGATACAACGGCTGATAGAGCTGATTACTTCTTTTTGTTCAACAACTTTACCGTCCTGTAATCCCCTTAACAGCAGAGTATACAATCCATCCTGGGCATTGATTTTTCCAGCTAAACCTTCAGCTATTGGCTGAACAACAACAACCCGTCCATTAAACAAGTTGTTTTTATTTAATAAGTGAATCATCCAGTTCACAAAGGCTCTCAAGAAATTTCCTTCGCCAAATTGTATAATTCGTTCTGGTAAGTTAACCGGATAACTCCGCATTTCAACTTCGGCAGAAACTTCAATGTTATTAGTCAATAGAGTTTTATTAAGCCTGCTCATAGTTATCTCCCTACTAATTTAATCAATGTTATAACATAAATAATCTAAGTTAGACCCGATACCCCATCTTATTTGATCCATCGATAAGATGAGGTACCAAGCCCTGAAGGAAAACCTTATAATATCGTCTGGCGATAATCACCATTAGTCACAATATCTTTAGGCAGCACTTTTCACTGCGATTGGCTCTTTAACAATAAACCAGTAACACAAAGCAGCTCCGGCGGCAACAATGCCGCCACTGATAAAGGCCAGCGCAAATGATCCAGTTTTATCGGCAATCATTCCCACGACAATCGGTGAAAATGCCCCGCCAAAAAAACCACCAAAGTTCTGAATAGAGCCAACCGATGCAACCAGTGCTCTAGGAGCAACATCGGAAGCCAAGGCCCACGTATTGGCACTAATAGCAGCTATACTGCCAATGGAGACTGCCATTAACGCCACTGAAACGGAGATACTGGGTGAATAAGAGATGGCTACCGCCATTACTGCTGCTACCAATGCTGAAACACTAATTACAGCACGTTTTGCTTTCATAGGCTCCATAGATTTTTTCTCCACTAACAGCTTGGTCATATACCCGCCGACCAGATCTCCAAAAATTCCTCCCACCCAGGGAAGTGTGGCATAAACGCCAAGGTCTTTTAACGAAACATTGTAACTTTTAACTAAGTACAGTGGTACAAAGTTTTGAAATATATTAGATAACCAGACTACACAAAAATATCCCAGCATCATGCCCCACATACTCCGGTAGGTGAATAACGAACCCCATTTGATAGTGTCTTTACTAGTGGTCTCTTCAACCCCTGAGCCGTCAGCCTTGATATATTCAAGTTCTTCTTTCGAAATGCTTTTACTCTTATCAGGATTAGCGTAATATAAAGCAAATAATACAACATAGATAATTCCGGCGGCGCCCGTTATATAAAACAATGCTCGCCAGCCAAATTCGATCATTAAAGCAACAAGCACCGGTACCGCGAGCGCCGGACCAACCTTTGAGGACGCATCCCAGATACCTGACGCCAGGCCTCTTTCTTTTTGCGGAAACCAGTAGGAAGTAATTTTGGCTGATGTCGGCATGCAGGGTGCTTCAGCAATACCCAGCCATACCCGTACAGCCAGGAATGACGGTAACGTATTGCAAAGACCGGTGGCAGCCGTGGCGGCGCTCCACCAGATTACAGCCTGCGTATAAATCTTTTTAGCCCCCAGACGGTCCACCAACCAGCCTGACGGTAGCTGCCCCAAAGCATAGGCCCATGAAAATACGGCTCCGATTAGGCCGATATCGGTATTGGTAAAGTGCAGTTCCTTCATCATCTCCGGAGCGGCAACAGCGATATTCGCCCGGTCGAAATAATTGATTATGCCTCCCAGCAACAGCAAAAAACTCATTTTCCAGCGCAGGTTCCCGTTGGGCTTTGGGATCGGTGTGTGGCTTGTTTCTGTCATATTAGACATAATTATTCCTCCCCAATAATAAAATGAGCGTAAAATGAGTATGATATCGAAACAATAAATCTTGACTTTTTAAAAACATTAAAATATTCAGTAAAATGAACGCAAACTTGTACTTATTATCGACCGATTCAAAACTTGGTCATATTAGTTACAATTTACGCTGATTTATCGCACTGGGATTCAGACAAGTGGGCGGCTGTTGTCCGTCAAGGGCGGCATATATATTGGCAATACAAAGTTCTCCGGCAGCAACGCGGGTATCCAGCGTGTAAGTGCCAACATGAGGCGTCAGTACAACACGAGAGTGCGAGCGCAAGGCTTCACCAACCACTGGTTCATTCTCGAACGTATCCAGACCGGCGCCAGCTATTTCACCGGCGGTTAACGCTGCTACCAACGCTTCTTCATTGACCACCGGTCCACGGGCCGCATTAATCAAAAAGGCGGTCTTTTTCATGAGTTTAAGTTCCTGCTCATCAATTAAGTGCCGTGTTTCCGTCATCAATGGCACATGCAGGGATACAAAATCAGCTTCCTTTAACAGTGTCGCCTTATCAACAAATATCCCGCCGGTTTTTTCCTCAAAGTGAGTATTAGGCTGCATGTCCGTATACAAAATTTTCATTTTGAAGCCTTTAGCCCGTTCAGCTACAGCCAAACCGATACGGCCGGCACCAATAATCCCCAATGTCTTGCCAGAGACTTTAGTACCCATGAGGTTTTCCGGCGACAGCCAGTTGCCGGTATTTCCCGATTGCACAAATTGGTGACCGCCAACGATCTTCCGGGCAACGGCCAGCATCAACCCCCACGTGATATCGGCGGTATCATCGGTTACAACATCTGGTGTATTACTGACAAAAATTCCGTACTTAGTGGCTGCCTCAACATCAATATTGTTGTAGCCAACACCATAATTAGCAAATATCTTGCACTGCGGACTAACCGCTTTGCAAACGTCTTCGTCCATCACACTTCCGACCACAAATACGGCATCCCGGCCCTTAATTTTCTCCAGGAGTTCAGACTTTGTTAATATCTTATCCTCCCGGTTATAATCCACATGGCAACGCTCGCTAAGTTTATCAATTACCGGTAGTGGGATCAGGCGGGTCACATACACACTAGGTTTAGACATTGTAAGCACCTCCAACAATAATTGTTAACGCAGTCCTACTGCTATAACCTGTTACTCTCCATTCACGAGAGGCTGACGAGTTCTGAACTCTGTAAAAACTCAATACTCTTGGCAATATTTTCTTGAGTTTCCTGTAACGTTTTACCTGGCGGTAATTCGAGGCAAAACAATGCATTCGAAACCTCTGCCATCTCTCGGAATAATGCCTCCATATCATAATCATCAGTTGAAGTTATATAGGGTAAGAGGCTGTGCGCCGCCGTAGTCTTAATATGGAAATAAGGTATCTGGCGTTTGTATTTACGTACAAACGCCAATAGCTCTTCTGCGGACGGCAAAACCCGGACTTGTACTTGATTGGCATAATTCCCGGGGTCAAATACGGTGTTCATATCCTGAATCCGTTCTAGCAACTCACTCATACCGAAATACTGACAATTATCTCCCCGCAAAGGCTCAAATGCATTTTCGAAGCATAAGACTACACCTTTTGCTTGCGCATATTGTGTGTATTGTTCCACTAACTGGCTGATCAGTTTAAACTCATTTTGGTTGTAACCCTTTTTGTCAGGTACGTTTTTAATATGCCAGGGCGCAGCTAACACGCGCGAATAGGTATTCTCGCCAAACACAAGCGCATTTTCAACACCTCTATAGAACAATTGATCATCTGGCTGCAAAAGATCAATCGTATCCCAAGCATAATGAAGGCGAAGCCCTAAACGCCGTCCCAGTTCCTGAATGCTTTGCAGATAATCACTGCTCATAGCTACTGCCGGATCGCGTACCTCGACCCAAGAAAAACCTTTGCTGTAAGCCCACTCAATGATTTGTTCTTGGGTAGTTTCATTGCTTTTAATAAAACTGATAAATGTTCCGGTTGTTAATCCAAAATCTGGTCGTAGTCCATGATTCACAGTTATTTTTTTCATTTTCTATCTGTACCTCCATAACTTCTCTGGCAGTATCAGCTATAACTGTTTTGGCCCCTCCTTCTAGTTAAGCAGGGCCTTACATATTTCAACAGCGGCTCCGGCGTCAGACGCATAGGCATCGGCACCGATGGAATCAGCAAACGACTGGGTAACCGGCGCTCCGCCTACTACAATCTTGACTTGCTCTCGGATACCGGCAGTCTTGATAGCCTGAATGGCAGTGCCCATTTCCGGTAAAGTTGTGGTAAGCAAAGCGCATAACCCAACAATCTGGGGCTTATGCTCTTGAATGGCACTGACAAACTTTTCGGCCGGCACATCGATACCGATATCAATTACTTCAAAGCCTGCTCCCTGCAGAATCATAGCTACCAGATTTTTACCAATATCATGCAAATCGCTGCGAACGGTTCCAATTATGCATTTACCGATATATTGACGTTCTCCTGGGGCAAATAGCGGTTCAATAATCTTGATTCCGCCCTGCATAGCCCTAGCAGCCACCAGCATTTCCGGAACAAAGATTTCTCCCTTTTTGAATTTGTCACCCACTATTTCCATCGCCGGTATGAAGCCCTGGCTGATGATATCGGCCGCATTCATTTTCTCCTCTAGGGCTGCACGAACCAATTCTTGCACTTTTTTAACGGCACCTTTCATAGTGCTTTCTTTGATTTGTTCAATTACTGTCATAATAAAATTCCCCTCTCCCGTGGTTGTATAAATTAATCTAACCGACCGTTGCGGAACTCACTGATATACTCCATGCAATACTCGTCGGTGCCCGCCAGTGCCTCTGCCGCATATATCGCCTTGATCATTTCCTTATTTAAAGGATCGCAGATAACCGCATCTAAGCCTGCAGCAATACACATAATCATAAATGAGCGATTTAACAGTCCCCGCCCCGGCAGACCAAAAGAAACATTGGACAATCCGCAGACAGTATGGATACCCGGATAAGTATTCATTATGGTCGTGATAGTTTCCAGAACTGCCATCGCCTGTGTCCCGTCTGTCGATATCGGCTGAATCAGGGGATCAATATAGATGTCAGTAAGTGGAACCCCATTTTGGGTTAGTTTGTCAATTAGATTCCCTGCCACTCTTATTCGGTCTTTTGCAGTAGACGGCATACCAGTATCATCCATGGCCAGCGCCACAACACCAGCCTTGTATTCCCGCACCAGCGGCACAATCTGCTCATAACGGTCCCGTTCCCCGCTGATAGAGTTGATGAGGGCTTTGCCTTTGTGTTCTTTCAACGCCAGGGCCAAAGCCAGCGGATTAGGGCTGTCGATACACAAAGGAACCTCTACTTTCTCTTGTACGGTTTGAACAAGCCAGGATAAAGCTGCTGGTTCCTCCTCCAGCAATGTCCCGCAGTTTACATCCACATAACAACTGCCAGCCTGGACTTGTTTCCCGGCCTCTTCCTGAATGAAAGCGACATCCCGGTTACGGACTGCCGGCTCGATACCTGGGCGGCTGGTATTGATTCTTTCTCCGATAATTATCATAGTATCAATTAACTCCTTTGTTGTCGTAATAGGTGGTTAATAGCTTAAATCCGTTGTGATACATTATGAATATAATTTGCCGCTACCGCGATGTCCTCGTGCAGTCCCTTCAGGCAACGCCCTTCAATAGTAATCGTTCCACTATAATTCAGGCTTTTTAATACAGAAATAATCGCAAAGAAATCAATCCCGCCAAGTCCCGGGAAATACCTGTTATTATCGGAAATATGAATGTTCTTATAATAATTCTGGTATTTTACCATAGCGGCAAACATATTTGTCTCTTCAATGTTCATATGGTAGGTGTCTGGTAATATCTTAATGCAAGTACCGGCTTTAGCGGAAAAATTCACACCCTCAAGAACTGTATTAACCAATGTTGCTTCATAATGATTGGTTGCCTCCAGGTATATGTCGACCTGGTTAACAAGCTCCAAGCGGCTCAGTTCCAACAGGGAAAGTTCCATTTGTTTAGTCGCCGCTGCCACATTATTATCAGGGCCGCCTTTAATAAATCCGCAGATGATTCCAGCCTTGGCTTGTTCGGCAAATGCCATAATTTTATTCATATGCTGTACTGTTTTTTTCCTAGTCTCTTCATCCAGGGAACTTAACGATAAACCATTTTGTTTGGCGTACATGCCGGTAGCAACCATGGTCAGTTTTAAATCAAAGTCTGACAGGTACCCGGTCAGTTCCAGCGGTTTAATATTGTCAAAATCGGTAATATTTAACTCGACACCGTAGAATCCATATTCTTTCAATAGCTGCAGCGTAGCTTTGAAATTTTTGTCATGATAAATATCATCCGGTACAGCAAGTTGTATACACAGTGGAAATGCATATCGGGTGTTCATATTCTTCATCTTCTCCCAAGTGGCGTTTTTTCTAATCGCAACTAGAATTGCAAGATAACTTTTAACATGTTGCCGGCATTTTTGTCAAAATCCGCAAATGCTTGTACCGCGTCATTCGCGCTATAAACATTTGTTACGATTTTTTCCAGATCCACCTTCCCGCCACCTACAATGTCTATCAGTTGCTCAAAATCTTCCTTTATCGCATTACGGGACCCTAAAACAGTCAGTTCTTTTTTCTGTATCACCGTAAAATTAAAATCCAGGTTCTGTTTAGCAATGCCTATCAGCACCACCCGTCCGCCAAAAGCAGCAGCATCTATGCAGTTCTGAAAGGTTGACGGCAAGCCCACAGCCTCGATAGTTACATCAAACCCGTTTCCCTTGGTAATTTCGTTTACTTTGGCTGTAAAATTTTCCGGGCTGTCATTTAAGATTGCCCCATCCGCGCCAAGTTGTAGAGCGTAGTTGAGCTTTTCCTGTTGCGTATCACTTACATACACGTTGGCACCAAACAACTTGGCGGCGACCATCGCCAGTACTCCGATGGTCCCTGAACCAATAATAAGAACGTTTTCGCCTTGTTGTACTTTGGCGCGCTTTACGCCATGATAGCTGATACAGAAGGGTTCTATTAAGGCCAGCGTTTTGGCTGAAAGTCCTTTGCCAGCGTAAATCCGGTCAACAGGCATCGTAATATATTGGGAAAATGCGCCATCCCGTTGCGCACCCATAGTCTGATTATCCATACAGCAATTTACCAGGCCACGCGTACAGGAATAACACTCCCGACAGTTAAAATACGGATTGGCTGTAACCACCATGCCTTTTTTCAGGCCTTTGTCGTTAGGTCCTATTTCCACGATTTCAGCCGAAAATTCATGACCAGGAATACGTGGATATGAGGAATAGACAAAAGTACCCCGGTAGGTGCCTAAATCCGATCCGCAAATACCCCCGTAAAGAAGCTTAAGTAAGGCTTCATCTTTTTTGGGCACAGGGATTTCCTGGTTAATATATTCTATATTGCCGGGTTCTCTAATCAGGATTGTCTTGTTCATGGGTATACTCCTTATAGTTCAAATTTAAGTCGCTTTTAAAACAAATTGCCATTTGCATCAAAATCCCACTCTGTAGGTTCGGAAACAATCTCGATATCCGGATACTGCCTGACCTCTTGTATATGGGATTCGGATACATAAAACTCGCCCAGTTCCAGCGTGTTTTTAATACGGATTATCTTGAGGTTTTGCCAATCGGAAATGCTGCTTGTTTTGACTGCCGCTTGGATTGCCTGCCTATCATTATCCAGGATCAAGGGCATAAAACAATTTTTTATCGCTGTACTGGTCAATACATTAGGGTATGATTTTTCCCGGTCAAATTTTTTAAAAGCCCGCATGGTAGTAAAGTCGGCCAGTCCGATTCCATTGCCGTTATTGTGGCTGTTGTCACGGATATCCAGCACCACAATGCGTTTGGAAACAAGTCCGCTATGAATATTATCAACGGTCCATCTGCCAGTCACATTTGGGTCCATGCCATCACCGCTGATGTCCTTGCCAATTTCATCCACAACCAGAATGTCGGTTGACGGCAATTTAATTTTTGCCATAGCGGCTTTTGCCTGCTGAAGCAGTTTCGGTTCTTCCTCAGGTATCTCGTCATAAGTTAGTGCCGTAAGCTGAGCGGTTTCTTCATATGCATTTTCCAAAATAGCCAACCCAAATAAAATTTTACTATGCTTGTGAATGCCAAGTCCGTACCGTTCCACATTAACGGCAATAGCGGGCAAGCCCTCCTTATGACATTCTTCCGCGCCGATTTGCTTGGCCAATCCGATAGCCATCATTTTAACAAGGCCGCTTTCATACTTTCCGCGAAACCCGGTATGCGCTTTTATGCGATTTACTACGATAATGCCATCGGCTGCACTGGCGTGCTTGTCTATAAACAGTGGCCTGCCGTTATCTAGCGTACCAATTTGGGTAATCTCCATTGAGGCGATAATCGGACAGCCAACAATCTCTTCTTTGATCAGATAACCGGACAAAACCTCCAGTTGCCCTGCTACCGTTGCCCCGCCATGGCTGCCCATGGCCGGAATTATAAATGGTTGAGCCCCCCGCTCCTTGCACACCGCTACAATTTCACGCAGAATAATATGAATATTGGCGATACCGCGGCTGCCGGCAGTAATTGCAATGCGCATGCCGGGTTTTACGGTCTTGGCAATATCGGTACGAGCAAGCTGGTTGCGCACCGCTGCGGGAATATCCTCAATCACCACCCGATCAAACTTCTGTCTAACTTTAACCATTTTAGGAAGTTCGATGCCTTGTAACAACTCGTTTATCACACTCATTTATACTGCACTCTCTTCTGTGATGATTTTATCCATCCCATATATAGTCTTACTATCCTATCGGTAATTCTTAAGCACATCAAACACTCTTCTCACATTGTCCATAGGGTCATTAATTTGAATATTGTGCCCGATTGAAAATACAAAACCGCCGTCAGCACCAAGGATTCTGATTCTTTCCTCCATTTGCTTTTCCACGTCATCCGGTGTACCTTTAGCAATGGTAGACTGACTGTCAACGCCGCCGCCCCAGAACACCAGTTTTTTATTATATTTGTTTTTCAGCGCTTGAGGATCCATATTCGCAGCCTCACACTGTATCGGATTCAAACAATCCAATCCAAAATCAACCATTTCGTCCATAAACGGTGATACGGACCCACAAGAATGGAACAATGTTTTCCATGTGGTATTTTCATGTACCCAATTACAAACTTTCCGATAATACGGCGTATAAAGCTCCTGAAACATTGCTACTGACATGATAGGCCCTGCTTGTGTGCCAAAATCTGTACTACTAAGAAAAACTGCCTGAGGTTTATTCCCCACCGCTTCTTTGAGCAGTTGCAGATTTTTTATTGCCATATCAGACTGAAATTCAAAAATTTCTTTTACATAATCTGGATATAAGTGATGAGCCATTAACCATTCGGCAAGGTCACGAATACCCGGTGATACTTTCAGCATAGGACCGATTACCTGAGTCGCTGCTCCAAAAGCTGAAACTTCGGCGTTTAAAACAATGCCGTAATCCGTATTGTTATAATAATAGCTTGTGTTTTCTTCGTAGTACCTTAACGTCTCATCATCATATAGCACAAACTGCTCTTTGTAATCCTCAAAGGCATTTGCGCTATCTTCATCAAATGCTTCCTGACGGACAATCTGGTCAAAATAGTACCCATTCTTCGGCAACCTACCGCTTGGCTTCGCAGTTAGATCTCCCTGTGGATAGATAAAAGTAGTTCCGGCACTATCAACTGTTGATGCAAACCCTTCTCCTACCAGGGCAGGTGTCCCATCCGGCATCGTCCAACTTTTCCAATTTTTGTTCCGATAGCCAAAACAAGTAACATCGCTCCATATACCGACCACATCAATGCCAAACATCTCCATGTCTTTCTCATCGATCATGCCTAACATCTGATAAACATCATAGATTTTAACTGGCTCATCTCGTCCATACGCTTTTCTCAGCCTGTATAACATCGATGCGTTAATTCCCGTAGCTTTCGTAGCGCCTAAATCAAATGCCAACTTTCCTATGCACTGGTGATTCAGTGCAGCAATTAATTTTTCTCTTGACTTCAAGAATTGTCCCTCCCTGAATTATTTTCTAGCATAGAAAATGCAAACTTGATTTTGCAATTACATTTCTCAAACCACGTTCCTGTATTACCGATTTTTAACTTTTTAAAAAAGTTCAGAAACGGCCAAAACTGCCAATAACGCGAAAAAATGTTTGAAAATCAAGTTATATTAAAGCATTTCGTCTTGCTAACCTTTCTTTATTATATACATATCTGTATTACAGGTCAATGGTTATATTTAAAAATATTGCCTTTATTCCATATAGTAAATATTTTTCGACAACTTCAAGGTAATTTTTAACTATCTAAAATTATTAGCACCACTCGTCCAACAAATGGTTTGCGCGCCTCTACAAAGAGCGGTTACCGGCCAGTGCCTAAAAACGCTGACTTTCACTTTGTTCAAGTCGTAACGCCTTTGATTCTTTGCCATATCGCCCCCTTAAAGGTAAGCGTCAAAGCAACCACACATGGCAATAAAAAACTACCTGAATATGATAAACAAAACATCAGGTAGTTTCTTAAGGAATCAGTCTATATTATGATTTTGTGACCGATATCTTACAACTTATAGGAATTTGCTCAGTCCATGAAGCATTTTGTCACTCTGTATAGTATCCTATTGTCGGCTCTGCTTTAATGCAAATTCCAGATAGCCTTGTGGTTTTCGAGGGCTTAATTGAACGCTCCGCTCTGTTTAGGCGATACTTCAAGCCGGCCATCTTCCAAAAGCATGAATGCTCATTAGCCTGTTTTTTCTCACTTGTAGCCAGCTGCACTGGAATACGTGCTGCGCTTACTCGTTATTTTTTCTATCATAGCGCGTGTGGTTCGCAAAATTCAGGCACTCCGCTGGCTTAAGCCGATAATAAAACGCTTGTTCAAAATCGCTGTTACAATTTTAAACAAGCATTTTTCCCTTCCTTTCAAAACTTAATTACTCTGAGTTCTCCGCATATGACTTTGCCACATATCTCTTGACATATCTAAATGTTCTTCACTGTAAAAAACTGCAGCCTTGGGGTTCTTCTTTTTAATTGCTTCGGCAATCTTTAAATGTCCATCATGCCCGGCTTTAGCTCCCAGCCATAAATTCGAATCACTGATTTGTTGCTGAAAAATATCGCCTATAATATCTACGACCCGTTCAATTAAAGAATTCTTTGATAGCCGGGCAATAAACTGATGGAAGCTATAATCACTTTCAGAATATAATTTCATATCCCCACTCTGATATATTTGTTCCATATGGGATACTATTTCATTCAGTTCTATTATATCCTCATCTGTTGCTCGTTCTGCAGCATAGCCTGCAGCCATCGACTCAATTCCCCGCCTGAATTCGAGTATTTCCTGGACGTCTCTGGGCTTTAGCACCATAAAAGGAATCAGAGTATTGAACGCTAGAGAAGTAGATGCTTTTTTCACATAAGTACCACCACCATTGCTCGTTTCAACCACCCCCAGGGCAGAGAGCCTTTGAAGAGCTGCTCTAATAGTAACTCTGCTTACACCGAATAACGCACACATTTCATTCTCTGATGGCAGCCTGCTTTCCGGCATATATACACCATTCAAAATACTTTTTAAGATTTGATAAAATACCTTTTCAGCAGAATTTTTATGCATTTCCATAGTTTCCTCCGTTTTTCCAGTAGTTTGACCCCGCTTCAGCCCACTTGAAAAAAGCCTATTACTCATTTGTATATGCATTTAGAAAGCTCGCTTTCAAGAACGCTAAAAGATTTACCGAAGGCCTAATTCACACTGTATTTACTTTAGCAAATTATTTGATATTTTGCATAATTTTAATGAGCTTGGCAGTATCAATCAATTCGCTGGACGCAATGTGTTTCCTTTCTTGCTTATTTCGTCATCGTCTTTATTTTCTCCTGGTTTGTCTTTCGTCGAACAAACTCCTAACGTTAAAGAACATTGTCAAAAATGGACACAGGCTATCCATGATTAGGATATGGTTTTAAACCATTTAGTCATACTTTTCGGAGATCGTTACGCAAGTTGATTACCCCGTAAAAATACGATTCCCCAGCCAAGATAGAAGCATTCATACTAGCACTCGCATATTTATTTCCGTTCCGGCTAGAGGATAGAGACCAGTTATAAAGGTTTCCTAATAATAAAAGCCGCCCCTCTTGCCCAATTGGGGAATAAGGGTCTTTCGCCAGTTCCACTTCCAGGCGGTCCATGCGGAAGTATTGCAACAGTTTAATAAAGCGGAACGAATGAAACGGATCTTCCTGCATACCAAACAGATGACTTGTGCAAGAGCAGTCGGAACGGCCGAAACCAGGAATTTGCCAATCGGCAATCGCACTTATGGCCTCGGCCAGATCATGTTCCAAATCCGCCATGGTGCGTATGGCAATAGCCTCATGGTATTCGCAGAAAGTCCGAAGACTTACAGGGGCGGTTCTTCCAAGTCTAAAAGTCCTGTTAAGCATCACAAATAATAAATTTACCTATAAAAACACAAAGTTTCTACAAAATTATTAGAACATTCTGCAGGAACTCGACTATCTTTTGTATTTACTTGTATTATGAGTTATTTTCGCCATTACCAGTGTGGTACGGTTCTCTGCAATTAATCTTAAACGGTAAGCTTTAATTCCTTCGCATGCATATCTTTACACAAAATATCTTTAGCCTTTCGAGTCTCGTGTAAGGAGTACACCCCAACATGCGTTCGTCCCTATTTACTACGTCTGCGAGAACATAAACACACACATTTGAAATTACGCCTAACCCAAAAAACCTTACTATTTCCGGGCTTTCCGCTCTCTCAACGCAACTGACTCAACATGTGTTTTGATAGAAAGATGATACTGTTACACGTAAATAGCTATTTCGTGTAACAATGCGCCGCCTTTTGAGGGGGTGTCTCGTTAGTTATTTTTTAGATACTTTTACACGATTTACGAATTAACTTTCTATTCCTTACCTGGTGCTTATGGTTATAGCAGACAATCATAAGAAATAGACCGCCAATTATTAACTTGCTAATAGTGGCGGTCTATTTCATCCTTTTCCCAGTCGTAAAGATTACTCATTCATCAATTGAGCGTCAAAATCAGTTCTACTAAAATGCACTAAAAATATTAAGCCTTTTAAAAATCCTCTCTAACGTGGGAAACAGCCCTGACGTGGGAAACAGCCCTGGCGTGGGAAACAGCCCTGACGCGGGAAGCAGCCCTGGCGTGGGAAGCAACCCTGACGCGGGAAACAGCCCTGACGCGGGAAACAGCCCTGACGTGGGAAACAGCCCTGACGTGGGAAACAAAAACTTCGTGGGAAACAGCCAAACGGGAAACAACCAAATCCCCCAAACCCTATCCCAATAAACTGCCGCTCATCCTCAATTCGTAAATCGTCATCATCGTCCCATTCTTCTATTTCAGGGCTCTCCCAGCGAGAGAATTTATTTCTGCGTTTCATAATTCCCCTCCGGTTAAAAATATAGAGAGTATTTACGTTTACTCGCTATATTTTATGAAATTGTTTGGTAATATGTTCCCCCCTATAAATTCTGCAGTAAATGTTACCGCTAATATGGAACTATCGGCAAAAGGCAGACCATCTATTGAAAAAAGCGAAAGAGTACCTTACTCCAGGTACCTTTTCGCGCAAAACGTAGCAGTTACAAAACTTGTTTCGTGTAAGGGATATCGCCCTCAAACAAAAATTCGCCTAAACATAAGTCTAGGCGAATTTAAAACACACATTTGAAATTACTCCCAATCCTCAAACCCTTACTATTCCTGGGATTTTCGGACTATCAACGCAACTGACTCAACGTGATATGTCATCGGAAACATATCTACCGGCTGAATCTCCCCGGCTTCATATCCAAGCCCGCTTAAGACAGCCAAATCCCGTGCCAGAGATGCCGGATTGCAGGATACGTACACAATCCGTTTGGGCTCCATCCGGGCAAAAGTCTCAAGTACCTTCTGTTCGCAGCCGGCCCGGGGCGGATCAACGACAACGACGTCAGGTCTGATACCTTGTTTGTACAGGCGGGGCATGACCTCCACAGCGTCGCCGACGATGAATTCGGCATTGTCCACCTGGTTGTTGACAGCATTTTGGCGGGCGTCGCGGATGGCCTGTTCGATGATTTCGATGCCGTATACCCTGGCCGCATGCCGGGCCAGAAAGAGCGTGATAGTGCCTGTGCCGCAGTAAGCGTCAATCACCGTTTCACTGCCGGTCAGGCCGGCGTATTGCACGGCCTGGTTGTATAATACCTCAGCCTGTACCGTGTTGACCTGGAAAAACGACCTGGCCGAGATGTTGAAGCTGAACTCGCCCAATTTGTCGGTAATGGTATCCCGCCCCCAGAGGGTGACGGTTTTATCGCCCATAATGATGTTGGTCTTTTTGGAATTAATATTCTGCACGATACTGACCAGGCCTGATACTTTGGCCTTAAGCCGTTCGATCAGCGCCTCCCGTTTGGGCAGGCGGTCGGTTGCCGTCACCAGCACCACCATAATTTCCCCGGTTGCTGTTCCCACCCGGCCAAGGACATGGCGAATTACGCCCTGCCCGGTTTGCTCATCGTAGGGTGTAATGCCCAACTCGGCGATAATGGCTCTGAGTTCCCGCACAATGGCGTTATTGCTTTGGTGCTGGATCAGGCAGTTATCGGTATCGACGATATCGTGACTGCCCTGGGAGAAACAGCCGATAACCACGTTCCCCTGCTGGCTGCCCACCGGAAACTGCATTTTATTGCGATAGTACCAGGGATTGCCGGCTCCCAGCGTGGGGTGAATTACTACATCAGGCAGTTTGCCGATTCGGGTTACGGCATCGACCACCTGCCGGCGTTTGGCCTGTAATTGTTCTTCATACTTTAGATGCTGCAGTTGGCAGCCGCCGCACCGGTCATAAATCCCGCATTCGGGTACAATCCTGTACGGCGACGGGATACGAACGGTGGTAAGCGCCCCCACCGCATAAGTCTTTTTGACCGTGGTGATTTCGGCGGTAACGGTTTCCCCCGGCAAAGCGCCGGGGACGAATACCGTAAAATCCTGATAACGGCCTACACCTTCCCCGCTATGACCCAGGCCGGTAATTTCGATCGTATAGGCTTGTCCCTTCGTGACAGGCAGATTGGCAACTTGTTTGGGCACAGATAGTTCACCTTTTTCTTAAAAATCCTTGATTGTGAAGTCAACGTGGGTTAGTTTGTGTTTACCAAAAAAAGGGCGGCTATCCCGCCCTTTTTTAGTCTTTCTTGTCCTCTGCTTCTTTTCCCAGTTTAATCAGGGTATCGGTGTACTCTTTAAGCTTTTTGCTGACAAGCGCATTGACGCTTCCGGTCCGGTAGGTCTCACCGTCGGTTAGTTCACCGGCCGATACTCCAGTCAGTATTTCTATTCCCTGATCAATGGTTTCGACCGGGTAGATGTGAAATTGCCCCTGGCGCACCGCCTCAATGACTTCATCGTTTAAGGCCAGGTTGCTGACATTCTGGTGCGGAATCATTACGCCTTGCTTACCGTTCAGTCCTTTTAACTTGCACACCGAGAAAAAGCCTTCGATTTTTTCGGTTGCGCCGCCAATGGGCTGAATCTCGCCTTTTTGGTTAACCGAACCGGTAACGGCAATATATTGTTTGATTGGCAAACCGGCGATACTCGAGAGGATGGCATATAGCTCGGTGCTGGAGGCGCTGTCGCCGTCAACACCGTCGTAGAGCTGCTCGAAGGTTAGGCTGGCGGTCAGTGCCAGCGGATGCTTCTGGGCGTATTTCTCGCCTAAATAGCCGCTTAAGATGAGCACGCCTTTGGTGTGGCTGGTGCCGCTGATTTTGGTTTCCCGCTCAATGTTGAGCACGCCGCTCTTGCCGAGGAAGGTATTGGCCGTAATGCGGGAAGGCTTGCCAAACATATACTCGCCCACCGACATGACCGCCAGGCCGTTCACCTGGCCTACCTTTTCCCCTTCGGTGTCTATCAGGAGGTGGCCTTCGGCAAACATTTCCTGCAGCCGCTCTTCATATTTATTGGCGCGATACCGTTTTTCCTCAATGGCTTTTTTAATGTGTTCGTCCGTAACGATCTCACTGTTATCCATAGTTGCCCAGACATCGGCTTCGCACAATATCTCCACAACATCATTAAAACGGGTGGTTAGTTTATTCTGCGATCCGGTCAGGCGGGAACTGTATTCCACAATCCGGGCCACAGCCGCTTTGTCGAAGTGTTTGAGCTTCTCACGCGCCACCGTCGAACTGATAAAGCCGGCCAGCTTTTGAATATTAAGTGGATTATTTTCCATAACCACGTCAAAATCGGCATGCGCCTTGAACAATTTCCGGAAGTCTTCGTCATAGTTGTATAAAAGCTGATAGATATAGGGATTTCCGATAAGTACAACCTTGACGTTAATCGGTATGGGCTCCGGCTTGAGAGAAGCCATGGCCAGCACGCCATACTGCTCCCCCAGGTTCTCAATCTGCAGTTTTTTGGTTTTGAGCACCCGCTTCAAGGCTTCCCAGGCGCCGACATTGGCCAGGACGTCACGGGCATTTAAGATCAGATAGCCGCCATTGGCCTTGTGCAGCGCGCCGGGCTTAATCATCGTGTAGTCGGTGCTGACAACGCCCATGCGGGTTTCATATTCGGCCCGTCCTACCAGATTGTAATAGGTTGGGTTGATTTCCACCACCACTGGCGCACCCTCGGTTTCCCGGTGGTCTACCAGTAGGTTCACGCTGTACTTATCCTTGGCATCCTGCGCGGGGCGCTTGAACAAAGCCAGCGGGTTGTTGTCCTCTTCGGTCTGAGGTTTGAATTCATTGATATTTTTGGACACATCCTGCTTAATAGCTTCCAGGTAATCGACTACTGTTTGGTGTCCTGCGTATTTTTCTTTAAGCTCGTCAATCAGATGACCGGCGGCAAACAGGCCGATCTTGACATCAAGCTGTTTCAGTTCCTCCCGAGTGGAGCGCTCCAAAAGCTGGATGCGCCGGACGACATCCATACCCTTTTCGTGGACGGCCAGCATGTTTTTCTCAATGACATCACGCTGCTCTTTGTCAAGTTTTTGGTAATCTTCCGGGGCTACGGCTTTGCCGTCAACCATGGGCAAGCCGACAAAGCCGGTTGAACTCCACTGGGGAGAAATGCCCTGCGATTCGGCGTACTGGGTAAACTCTTCGACCATAACCGAACGCTGTTCCTGGTACTGTTTTACCAAACCGGCTTTAGCCTGTTCATAATCTTCACTGCTAAACACCTTGGGAATATCGGTTTTCAGATCTTCAACAAGTTCCTGCATATCCTGTTTAAAAATATATCCTGCCCCGGACGGCAAAACCAAGGCAATCGGCTGACCGGGAGTCTCCAGGTTATTGACGTAGCACCAGTCATAAGGCGGTTCCTGCTTGCCGGCCACTTTTTTTACGGCGGCCTCAGCATAAGTAATCTTGCCTGTGCCCACTAAGCCGGAGATAAAGATATTATAGCCAGGATTCTTGGTGAACAGGCCAAATTCGACAGCTTTAACAGCCCGTTCCTGGCCGATCATAACTTCTAGTGGCGGTACTGTTTCTGTCGTGACAAAGTTAAAGACGTTTTCATCACAGTTAAAGCGGAGTTTCTCAACCGGCAATTCCTGACGTATTGGCATGAAAAGAGTCCTCCCTTTGTATTTAAATACCTAAACTTCTCGCCGCAGACCTTAAAAATTTACTTGCTGATCAGCGCAGCCATACAGCATGTCGGACTGTTACTGGCACGATGCAGTGTCACACATTTACAACACTGGGAGTGGTTGTCACATTCTGTTTGGGGACAGGGACAGTTTACATCAGGTTTCAGACAGCTGACTTCTTGCTCGTTACTCATTCGTTATCACTCCATCTATGCAAATTTTTCCACATAGATGGGTTCTCTGTCTCATAAAAAAATTCCTGCTATTCTGGTTCTTATCCTGCCGATTTAAGCTTGTCACTGCACCAGCGGAACCCCCAGATACATCATGATGATTTTACTGGTATTAATAAACGAGTGGGCCGTTATCGCGGTTAAAAGCGAGCCGGTCCAGTAATACAGCAGAGCGAAACCGATGCCGACAATAATCATTTCCACCAGCCAATAGGCATTGAAGTGAAAAAGGGCAAAAATACTGGCGCTGGCCAAGGCTCCGCCCCACAGGCCCCATCTATCCTTGAGCGGCAAAAATGTAAAGAGCCGGTACAGCATTTCCTCTGTTAC
This sequence comes from Sporomusa aerivorans, assembly GCF_041428895.1. Lineage (NCBI taxonomy): Bacteria > Bacillati > Bacillota > Negativicutes > Selenomonadales > Sporomusaceae > Sporomusa > Sporomusa aerivorans. Next base: position 2,759,434 of record NZ_CP156926.1, on the reverse strand, counting down.
CGGCGCAGCAATTCCGGCGAGAAACAACGGTATAATGAGTTGCTCCCAGGAGATGGCTGCCTGCACCTGGGCCACAAGCGGGTGCTGGGTCGGTTCCACCAGCAGTAAGGTAGTATAGAGGCGTTCACTGTACAGACTGACCAGGAGCAGTGCGACACCGCCGGCCAGGCCTTTCATGACATTAGCGCCCCAGTTGCGCGGTGAGAGCCCCAACTCTCGCCAGCTACCCTGCGTGTCACGGACCTTCCATACTACCAAGGCCAACACGATGAGCCTGTCGGTTAATTCGATGATAAACGAACTGGCGGTAAAAAACAGGGGGTATATGAGGCGCACAACCAGTATGCCGGCAACCAGGCGCAGAATGTGGATAGATAGTACTGAACGCAAATCCCAGGTAGCTTTTAACATGGCTTTTTTGACCTCTTTTTTCCGGCGTATCAATACCATTATGTGCGCGCCAACACTCTTTCATGCAAAAAAACAGGGCGCAAATCACGCGCCCTGTCTGGGAATTTATGTGTTAGTTTATAGTATAGCAGTCAATAAAGATGTACAGGCGGGACATTATCTTTATTGGCTTTCCTATAGTAAAGCCAGCCGTTCCTTCAACAATTTGTTGACAAGTTCAGGGTTGGCGCGACCCTTGCTTTGCTTCATGACCTGGCCGACCAGGAAGCCAATGGCTTTTTCTTTGCCGGCTTTAAAATCGGCGACCGATTGCGGACTGGCGGCAATAACGCCGTCGACTATGGCGACAATGGCGCCTTCGTCACTGATTTGAACCAGGCCTTGCTCTTTGACAATGGCTTCGGCATCCTTACCGCTGGACCACATACCCTCAAACACCGTCTTGGCAATCTTACCGGAGATGGTACCCTTATTGATGAGAGCAATGAGACCGGCCAGCTGAGCAGGCGAAACCGGGCAGGATTCGATGGAGGCATTGGCGGCGTTCAGGTGCTTGGAGACATCCCCCATCAGCCAGTTAGCGGCGGCTTTAGCTTCGGCGCCGGCTTTGACGGCCGCATCATAGTAATCGGCCATAGCCCGGCTGACGGTAATGGTTTCGGCATCATAGGCCGACAAGCCGTAGTCGGCCATCAGTCTGGCCTTGCGGGCATCCGGCAGTTCAGGCAGGCTGACGCGAATGCTTTCTACCCTGGCAGGATCAACGACAATGGGAACCAGCTCTGGCTCAGGGAAATAGCGGTAGTCATGGGCCTGCTCCTTGCTGCGCATGGACAGGGTCACGCCTTTGTTCTCATCCCAGGAACGGGTTTCCTGGATGACGCGGCCGCCTTCCTCCAGCACCTGGGTTTGGCGTTCTACTTCATACTCCAGACCACGCTGCACCGAGCGGAAGGAATTGAGGTTCTTGAGCTCGGCTTTGGTACCGAACGGCTCAGTGCCGGCCGGACGCAGCGAAATGTTGGCATCGCAGCGCAGGCTGCCCTCTTCCATCTTGCAGTCGGACACGTCAATGTATTGGAGAATGGCTTTCATTTTTTCCAGATACGCTTTAGCCTCTTCCGGTGATCTGAGGTCAGGCTCGGATACAATTTCAATCAGCGGCACGCCGGTACGGTTGTAGTCGACCAGCGCATATTCACTATTGCTGATGGTGCCGGAGTGCACCAGCTTGCCGGCGTCTTCCTCCATATGGACACGGGTGATGCCAATGCGTTTGGTTTGGCCGTCGACCTCAATATCCAGGTACCCGTTGACAGCAATCGGCAGGTCATACTGGGATGTCTGATAGTTCTTAGGCAGGTCGGGGTAATAGTAATTCTTACGGTCAAATTTGCTGAAGGGCAGAATTTGGCAGTTTAAGGCCAGGCCGGCTCTGACGGCAAATTCCACGACCTTTTCGTTGATGACCGGCAGCACGCCCGGCAAGCCTAAGCAGACCGGACAAACATTGGTATTTTGATCAGAACCGAATTTGGTGCTGCAGCCGCAGAAAATCTTTGATTCGGTTTTTAGTTCGGAATGGACTTCAAGTCCAATGACTGTTTCATATTTCATGGCGTTAAACCTCCCCCAGCGGCGCAAAACGCGTATGATAATCGTTGGCCTGTTCGAAGGCGTAAGCCGCCTGAATAATAGTAGCCTCTGCCAGCGGTTTGCCGATAATCTGCATGCCTACCGGCAGGCCATGGGCAAAGCCGCAGGGCAGCGAGATTCCGGGCAGACCGGCCAGGTTGATGGGAATGGTGCAGATATCCTGCAGATACATGGCTAAGGGATCGCTCAGCTCACCAATTTTAAAAGCAGTTGTTGGCGCAGTCGGCGTAATCAGGACGTCAACTTCGGTAAAGGCCTTGTCAAAATCCTGTTTAACCAGGGTGCGCACCTGCAGGGCTTTGAGATAATAGGCATCATAGTAACCCGAGCTTAAGGCATAGGTGCCAAGCATGATCCGGCGCTTGACTTCCGGGCCAAAGCCTTCACTGCGGGTCTTTTTGTACATATCAATAATATCGGTGCCCTCGGCCCGGTGGCCGAAGCCTACGCCGTCATAGCGGGCCAGGTTGGAGCTGGCTTCTGCCGGTGCGATAAGGTAGTAAGCCGGCAAGGCATATTCGGTGTGCGGCAATGATACTTCCTTCACTTCGGCGCCCATGGCCACAAGCTGTTTAACGGCTTTATCAATGGCCTCGGCGACTTCCGGCTGGATGCCGGCGGCGAAATATTCTTTGGGCAGGCCGATTTTAAGACCTTTGACATCGTTCACAAGGGCTTTGGTATAGTCTGGAGCAGCCTCGTTGACAGATGTCGAGTCCTTGGCATCATGCCCGGCGATGGCATTTAAGACCAGGGCGCTGTCGGTAACATCCCGGGTGATGGGCCCGATCTGATCAAGCGAAGAGGCGTAAGCTACCAGACCGTAACGGGATACCCGTCCATAGGTTGGTTTGAGGCCGACATTGCCGCAATAAGCGGCCGGCTGGCGGATAGAACCGCCGGTGTCGGAACCGAGCGCCCAGATAGCTTCACCGGCAGCTACCGACGAAGCCGAACCGCCGCTTGAACCGCCTGGAACCCGCTCGGTGTCCCAGGGGTTGCGGGTAATAAAGAAGCCGGAGTTTTCGGTGGAGCCGCCCATGGCAAATTCGTCGCAGTTGGCTTTACCGGTAATGACTGCGTCCTGGACTGCCAGCCTGTCCACAACGGTGGCATCATATGGCGGAACGAAATTGGCCAGTATTTTGGAGGCACAGGTCGTCTTAATGCCCTTGGTGCAAATATTGTCTTTAAGAGCGCCGGGAATGCCGGCCAGCGGTGCAAGGGCTTCGCCCCGGGCAATCTTCTCATCGACGCGGGCGGCCTGGGCCAGCGCCAGGTCTCTGGTTTCGGTTATGTAGGAGCGTATCTTGGGCTCAACGGCATCGGTTCTGGTAAAGATGTCCTTGGCCAGTTCCACAGCCGATATTTCTTTTTTTACCAGCAGTTCATGCAAGGCATGAATAGGTTTCTTGAATAGTTCCACTTGTTGACCTCCCATCCTCTACCCTTCCATAATCTTGGGTACTTTGAAATAGCCGTCCTCGGCCTCCGGCGCATTAGAAAGCGCCAGTTCCCGCGGCAGTGAAGGCTTAACCGCATCAGGCCGCATAACATTCTTTAACGGCAGTACGTGAGCTGTCGGCTCAACGTCTTTGGTATTTAATTTATTAAGAACGTCGGCATACTCCAGGATGGCATTAAGCTGTCCGGCATAGGCGTCCAGTTCTTCTTTTGTCATCTCCAGCCGTGACAAAAGAGCCACGTTTTCAACATCTTGGCGGGTAATTTTCATCAGATCACCTTCCCAAAGGCAAAATGTGCCAGTATTTTCAATAATAACAGATATTATATCATGCCTCAGGCGTTTGCACCAGCACCCGGAACTCTTCTTCATTCAATACCGGAACACCTAATTCCTGGGCTTTGTCCAACTTGCTGCCGGCTTCCTCGCCAGCCACCACATAACTGGTCTTCTTGCTGACCGAGGAGGAAATCTTACCGCCACAGGCAGCGATCAGGGCCTCGGCTTCTTTGCGTGGCATGGACAGTGTACCTGTCAGCACAAAGGTCTTGCCGGCCAGCTCCTGACTTACCGGCTCCTGGCGCTCCTCGGTCAATTTGACGCCAACGGCTTTGAGCTTGGCAATATAGGCCAGATTATCCGGCTCGGCAAACCAGCCGGCCAAACTTTCGGCAATTTTGGGGCCGATTTCGTCAATTGTCATTAATTCTTCGGTGCTGGCGACGGCCAGCTTGTCGATATCGCCATACTGCCTGGCCAGAACAGCCGAGGCCTTGGCGCCGACATAGCGAATGCCTAAGGCAAACAGCGCCCGGGCCAGACCGGCCTCTTTGCTGGCGGCAACAGCCGCTACCAGATTGGCAGCAGATTTTTCCCCCATCCGTTCACGGCCCGCCAGGGTATCACTTTTCAGCAGGTAGAGATCGGCTGCATCGTTAATGAGGCCGGCGTCCAGCAGGCTGGTGATAACGGCCGGACCCAGCCCGTCAATATTCATCGCATCACGGGAAACAAAATGAATGAGTCCTTCCCGTAGGAGCGCCGGGCAATGAGGATTGATGCATTTATGGGCGACCTCGCCGGCCTCACGCACAATAGGCTTCCCGCATTCCGGACAGTCAGTCGGCATGACAAAAGGCTGCTCGCTGCCAGTTCGGCGGTTCTCAACAACCGAAATTACTTCCGGAATGATCTCTCCGGCTTTATGAACAATGACGGTATCGCCAATGCGAATATCCTTTTCTTCAATAAAGTCGGCATTGTGCAGCGTGGCCCGGCTGACCGTGCTGCCGGCCAGGCGGACGGGCCTGAGTATGGCTGTCGGTGTCAAAGCACCGGTGCGCCCCACCCGGACAAAGATATCTTCCACCACGGTAGCTGCCTGTTCGGCGGGAAACTTGTAGGCAATGGCCCAGCGTGGGTCTTTGGCGGTTGAGCCTAAAGCGTGCTGGTGGGCTAAGTTATTAACCTTAATGACCAGGCCGTCAATGTCATAAGGCAGGTCTACCCGTTTTTCCGCCCAGCTTTCACAGTATTCTGCGACAGCCTCAATGTCGTCAAACAGCCGGTAATGGGGATTGATTTTAAAGCCCAGCGCTTTGAGTTTCTCCAGCATGGCCGCATGGGTGGTCACCCCCAGACCTTCTTCCGTTCCCAGACCGTGCATGAAGATCGCCAGCGCCCGTTCGGCCGTGATCTTGGGATCAAGCTGACGGATAGAGCCGGCGGCCGCATTGCGGGGGTTGGCCATCAGCGGCTCGCCGGCGGCTTCCCGCAGTTTATTGAGCCGGTCAAATTCCTTTCTGGGCAAATATACTTCCCCGCGCACTTCCAAAAGCGGCGGAATGCCGCCGGTTTCACTCAGAACCAGGGGCACCGACCGGATAGTCCGGAGATTGGTGGTCACATCCTCGCCGTAGGTGCCGTCTCCCCGGGTAGCGCCCCGGGTCAGCCGGCCGTTCTCATAGACAAGATTCATGGCCAGACCGTCTATCTTAAGTTCAACAACGTATTCTACCTGGTTCTTGTCAAGCCCGCTTTTAACCCGGGCGTCAAAAGCCCTTAATTCTTCACGGGAAAAGGCATTGCCCAAACTTAAGAGGGGGGTTAGGTGAACCACCCGATCAAAACCGTCGGCCGGGGAGCCGCCCACTCGCTGGCTGGGCGAGTCGGGGGTAATCAGCGAGGGATAGGCCGTTTCCAGGTCAATGAGACGCCTTAAGAGCTTATCAAATTCCCGGTCGCTCAGTTCGGGATCGTCCAGTACATAGTAGCGGTGGTTATGATAGTGAATGGTCTTTCTTAAATGTTCGATTTCCTGGGCGGCAGCCGACAGAGTGTCCGGTAGCGCGTTGTTCATACAATGTAACCCCCGAAATATAAATTAGACTTTACTGATTGGCGCCGCCTGGGCCAGCAGTTTTTTAATGCCTTCATTAGGAAAGGCGATGCTAAGCTGCATATTGGGACCACTGCCGGTCACGGCAACAACGGTGCCGGTGCCCCATTTGGCGTGATACACCTTTTCCCCGGCTTTCCAGTTCATTTCCTTGGGATTAGCCGGATTCTGCACCGGACTCTTTAAGACGGTCAGTTCCGGCTTAGGTACGGCCCGCGGCGGGATACTGACGGCTCCTGGCCGGTTGCCCTGGACGGGCGGTAAAAAGGATGGCCGCTTAGGGGCATAGCGTTCGATAAGATCTGCTGGAATTTCATCCAGGAAACGCGAAGGTGCATAACTGACGGTATTGCCGTAAATCATGCGGTGGTGCGCATTGCTGATATAGAGCTTGTGCTCCGCCCGGGTGATACCGACATAGCACAGACGGCGTTCTTCCTCAATCTCCCGTTCATCCATGAGCGTGCGGACATGGGGGAAAATTCCTTCCTCCAGACCGGCCAGAAAAACGACCGGAAACTCCAGGCCTTTGGCCGAGTGCAGCGTCATCAGGGTAACTTTATCATCCGAAGTCTCGGCGTTGTCAAGATCTGTCAGGAGGGATACCCGGCTCAAAAAGTCTTCGAGCGTGTTTTCCACTTCTGTCTCGGCAAACTTCTTGGCGTCACTGACAAGTTCTTTCAGGTTTTCAATACGGTTAGGAGCCAACGGGTCGCTATCGGCTTCCAGTTCGGCCAGATAGCCGGAGTCACGCATAACTTTATTCACCAGTTCAGCAATCGGCAAGGTACTCATGCAGGATATCAGATTAAAGATTAGTTCGGCCAGCGCTTCGAGCTGATGCCTGGCACGCGCCGTCAGTCCCGGCACCAGATCGGGATTGGATACGGCATCGAATAAAGGTACATTGTTCTGGGCCGCATATTCGTTCAAGCGGCCGATGGTAGTATCACCAATGCCCCGGCGGGGCACGTTGATAATTCTCAGTAGACTGATGGCATCGGCCGGGTTAAAGAGAACCTTGATATAGGCCATAATGTCTTTAATTTCTTTACGGTCATAGAACCGGAGACCTCCGACCATGGTATAGGGGATGGCGGCGTTGCGCAGCCCTTCTTCCAAAACCCGCGACTGGGCGTTGGTCCGGTAGAGAATGGCAATATTTTTATATGGCGTGCGATACACGGTATTAAGCTTGACAATATTGTCGGTAATATAGCGGGCTTCGTCCCGTTCATCCATCGCCAGGTAATGGGTGATGGTTTCCCCGGCCACATTGTCGGTCCACAGCGATTTGGGCTTGCGGTTGCAGTTATTCTCAATAACGGCATTGGCGGCATCCAGAATGGTCTGGGTGGATCGATAGTTTTGCTCGAGCTTGATGACCTTGGCGTCGGGATAGTCGCTTTCAAAGTCAAGGATATTTTGGATATCGGCGCCCCGCCAGGCGTAGATACTCTGGTCAACATCGCCTACGACACAGATATTGCGGTGCTTGGCGGCCAGCGTACGGGCCAGCAGGTACTGGGCCCGGTTGGTATCCTGATACTCGTCGATCAGAATATAGTGAAATTTATTCTGATATTTTTCCCGCACCATGGCATTATATTCCAAGAGTTCCACTGACAGCATCAATAGGTCGTCAAAATCCAGGGCATTATGGGTCCTGAGTTTGTTCTGGTAAAGTTTATACACCTCGGCCACCCGCAGATTATAGAAGTTGTCGGCCTGCGAAGTAAAAGCCCGCACATCCTGCAGTGCGTTTTTGGCATTGGAGATGGTGGACTGCACACCACTCGGCGTAAACTGTTTTTCGTCCAGATTGAGCTCTTTCAGACAGGCTTTAACAAGCGACTGGGAATCACTGGCATCATAAATAACAAAATTGTGCGTATACCCGCCGAGGTTCTCAATCTCCATCCGCAGAAACTTGGCGCAGAAGGCATGAAAGGTACTGAGCCACAGATCTTTGGCCACCAGCCCGACCATGCCGGCCACCCGTTCTTTCATTTCGGCCGCTGCTTTATTGGTAAACGTTATGGCCAGAATATTATACGGCGCCACTCCCTGGGCCAGGAGATTGGCGATCCGGCTTGTCAGCACCTTGGTTTTGCCGGAACCGGCCCCGGCCATAATTAAGAGCGGACCGTTAGTATGGGCAACAGCTTCCTGCTGCGCCGGGTTCAAGCGGTCAAATAGGTTATTCATAGCTTCCTCCCAATGTTCAGTAGGGTGTAGGGTCAAACATATTTATTTTCTCCATACTTTTCCCTTTTCCTGTCGCAGCCTGAAGAAAAATATAGGGCCTGCACCGGCAGGCCCTGGTAATGCGTATCATATTCAGCAGTTAATTAATCAAAAAGACAGGCCTGCTTATATTGAGAACCCGGCCTTGGTTTAAAAGCCTGCTCACAAATAAGCTGCTCCCGGGGAATATCGGCGACAAACGGCGATGGGCTGCGGCCTGTTAAGAGGATCAGTTCATCCCGGGCCCTGGTCATGCCGACATAGAAGAGCCGCCGCTCCTCAGCCATATCCAATTCGGCTATACCGTTTCGCAAGGGAATCAGGCCATCGTTTACGCCGCAAATAAATGTAACCGGGAACTCCAGGCCTTTGGCCGCATGCATGGTCATCAGGGTGACGGCATCTGACGAATAGACCTTACTGCTGCTGCGGACGACATCACTTTCCCGGCCCAGCATGAGGTTCTGGATAAAGGCCGCCAGGTCCTTGTGCGCAACCGCTGTATGTACAAGCAACTCCAGGCACTTTATGCCGGCCAGGTGGTTGTCACTGATCCAGGCATCCATAATTTTTCCCGGTTGCTCTTTCTGGATAAGAGGTTCATATTTCTTTAACAGGGTTATAAACGCCTGCGGGTCGCCTGGTTTATTGAGCGGCCAGGGTGTCGCCGCGAGCAGCTTTTCCAGGGCGGCAATGTCTTTCTTACCGGCATTATAACTGTCCAGAATTTTCAAATTGAGCTCGGGCGTATAGATGTTATTGGCTTTGAGGCAGGTAAGCAGGGATGTAACATCGCCGGGGTTAAGTAAAAACTTAAAAAACGCCAGCGTCTCGCGGACCGGCTTTTCGGCCAGAAACTCGTCCCGTCCGACAACCACATAGGGAATTCCTTCCTGTAAAAGGCATTGCTCCAGGACATCGGCCTGGCGGTTGGTGCGGTATAAGATGGCAATATCGGCAAAACCGCGGGCTTGCCTGTCCGCCGGCTTAAGCTTCCGAACCGCCGTCTGCAGGTGTGCGTCAAGCATATCGATACCGCCGACCATACGGTTGATCTCCTTGGCGACAAAAATCGCTTCGCCGAGTTCATCCTGGTTGTCGATAAGCCGCACTTTGCTGCCGCTCTCTCTGCTGGCTGCCAATAAGCAGCTCTTATCGCCTGCTTGTTTTTTGGCGATTACTGCCTGGGCGGCGGCAATAACCTCCGGAGTTGACCGGTAATTCTGCGTCAGCTCAACCTGCCGGATAGCAGGAAACTCGGCGGTAAACCGGGCAAAATAGCGGAAATCTGAACCCCGGAAACCATAGATCGACTGGTCAGGATCACCGATGACAAAGATACTCTCGCTACTTTTGCCCCATGCTTTGATCAGATTAAACTGAATGCTGTTTATGTCCTGAAATTCATCCACTAAGAGGTGGGAGCAGACGTGCGCCACACTCCCCGTTTCAGTTCCGCTGCTCACATCTTCAAACCGGTGAAGCACCTCCATGAGGATATCGTCATAGTCCATTACGCCGTAGCCCTTAAGCTGTGCGCAGTAGGCGGTGTACAGTCTGGCGGCCGTATCGCTTTTTTCCGTCTCAGCTGCCGTTAGTACACCGCTTTTCAGCAGCGCGATCTCCTTCAGGGCATCCCGGGGCGAAATGGCCAGCTTCATACTCTTTACCAGTTCCTCGACGATGGAACGGACATTATACTCATCAATAATGGTCACATTATTTTTGCCGCGCCATAAGCTCAGCAGCTTCAGGCAGATGGAGTGAAACGTGCCGATTGTCATGGCCTTGACCAGCCGCTTGTTCTTGAAATGCTGCTCCAAGCGGCTCTTCATCTCCTGGGCCGCTTTATTGGTAAAAGTGACGGCCGTGATCTCTGCAGGCGGTACCCCGCACTGTTCTACCAGATAGGCAATACGGCTCACCAGGGTTTTGGTCTTGCCGGTTCCCGGCCCGGCAATGACGGCTATGGCCTGATCAGGAGCCGCAACAGCTTCCCACTGTTCTTTGTTCAGTCCATAAGGCAGGACGGCTCCAGCGGCTTGACCGGCCTGTCCGTTCCTTGCCGGCAAGCGGGCATCAGCCTGCACCGGTGCAGGTTCTTTAAGCGGCGCCGTCAGGCCGGCAGCAGCTTCAGCAACATCTGCCACCGGCTGGCAGGCAGCGGTATCGGCTAAAACCTGATCAGTCAGAAAGCACATTTGACCGGACAGCCTGTCGATGTCACTTTGGTCCAGTACCTTGACTTTACCGTATTCACCGTCAAAGCCGGGCTGGATGTCAATTTTTCCGTCTCGTAGCCGGCGGATGCCTTCGGCAATGCAGGGACCGGCAACTAATTCAATGTCAGGCAAGGCCGCCTCCCGGAGAATAAACAGCTCCGGGCCAAGATTCTGCAGCAGTTGGTCGTATTTTTTCTTTACCCTGACACTGGCGACGGTGGTCCCCTGAGAAGAAGCGATAATCTCCGCCAGCGGGACAAGACTGGTAAAAGGCTTGGCGGCCGGCGGCCTGAAGCCTTCCTCCCTGTCGGCCAGGGCCTCCACCCGGTGCAGCACGCCGACGGTCAGCCTGCCGCCGCATACCGGGCAGATGCCGCCGGCCGCTCTGGTGGCTGGCGGCTGCCAGCACACTTTGCAGTGCCGGTGTCCGTCGTAATGATATTTGCCTTCTTCCGGAAAAAACTCGATTGTTCCGGCAAATTCCTGCGTACTGCGGTTTTTTAACGCCTGCAGCATGCATGGGTAAGAAAGGCCGGTTTCGAAAATATTGGCTTCTCTGGCCAGGTTGGCCGGAGAATGGGCGTCCGAGTTGGATACCAGCGTATAGTTGTCCAGGGCCGAGAGACGCCAGTTCATGGGCGGATCGGAGGACAGGCCGGTTTCGAGGGCATAGATGTAGCCGGTAAGGTCGCCAAAACACTCGGTAATGTCGTCAAATCCGGAATAGGCGCCAAACAGTGAGAAATGCGGCGTCCAGATGTGGGCCGGTATAAAAATAGCCTCAGGGCAGGCATCCAGAACGATCTCCAATAGATCCCGGCTATCAAGTCCCAGTATCGGCCTGCCGTCCGAGCGTAGATTGCCGATGGCCTCCAGCCTGCGGGCTATTGTTTCGGCCTGTTCCAGCCCGGGCAGCAGGATCAGATTGTGAACCTTGCGTACCCTGCCGTTCTTTTTGTAGATTGAGCTGATCTCGCCGGAAACAACAAACTGCGGCTTGAAATCAGCGCCGGCAAGATTGTCCGCCTGCCGGAACTCATTCTTAAGGGTATACAGGCCTTCACCGGCCGGGATAAACTTTTCCTTTAGCTCCGCCCGCCAGGCCGGATGCGTAAAATCCCCGGTACCAAGCACATGAATGCCTTTCCGCCGCGCCCACACGTCAAGCACTTCTGGTACGCAATCCCGGCTGGTGGCTCTTGAGTATTTGGAGTGTATGTGAAAATCCGCGATAAATTTCATAATTCCACCTGTTTTTCTGTAATTTACCTTTTACATTCTCAGTAAGGTACAGAAATTCCTCCGGTGAAAAAGATTATCCATAAATATTTAGCGGGTGATCTAAAAGGTTAGTCTTGAGCATAAAGAAAAATAGAACGAAAAAAACAACGTCCCTGTCTCCATGTTTCTAATAATATAAATAAAGGAAATATCACCATTTAATGTAATTACATACATAGCTAAACATATACTTTTTTAAATTATAGAAAGGAGACACCAAAACTATGCCAGGCAGCCAAAGCTGGAAAACAGCCTTCCTAGTGGCCTCTGCACGACTGCAGGAACAGTATCAGCCACCAAAATTGCGCCTGTTCGCTGATCCCGTCATTAAGATTTTCTTCAGTAAGTTAACCCTGTTTCTTCTGAGTTTTAAGATCTTCAGAGCCATGGAAACTATGGTATTCCAGCTTACGGCCAAAGGTGTACTGGGCTCTTTATTATGCAGGACTAAATATATCGATGATTCATGCAAAGCCGCAATAGATGCTGGCATTGACCAGATAGTTATTCTGGGGGCGGGTTTGGACACACGCCCCTATAGAATAGCAGGTATAAATAAGGTAAAAATTCTCGAAATTGACTTACCGGCTATACAGAATATAAAGAAGAAAAAACTCAAACAATTTTTGGGGGCATTACCCGCAAATATCACCTATATTCCCATTGACTTTAACATTCAGACCCTTGCTGAAGCACTAAGCGCTACAGAGCTTGACTTAGCTAAGCGTATTTTTTTCATTTGGGAAGGAGTCACTCCCTATATCACTGCCGAAGCGGTAAAGAACACCCTCTCATTTATTGCAAAATCCTCTCCCGGCAGCATACTGGTATTTACGTATATCTTGAAAAGTGTGATAGACAAGACCTCTGCAATACCGGGCGCAGATAACCTACTGCAGTATTTCGAAGAAAAGGACCAAGCCTGGATTTTTGGCCTGGAACCATCCGGTTTATCTGATTTTCTCCAACAGTTCAATCTTACACTTGTTGAAGATATAACTGCCTCCTATTACCGGGAAAATTATTTAAACCCGTTAAAGCGGGACTTACCGGTAGCTGAGTTTGAAAGAATAGCCTATGCGCGGATCATTTAAACAACTATCGCAGTAACGCTATATTCCCGGTCAGTTTGTTTACCTTCTTTTTCGGCCCGTACAGGCAAACCCCCAGGTAATACAGGTCTGGTCCGGACAAACGGGATAACACGCCGGTATAATCAGCATACTCCAGGCTTCTTTGGGCCACCTCACTGAAATCAATCGTGGTTACATCGGCGAAAGCAGTATCAAACAGCCTGTCCCGGAGTTCTTTAATCTGTTCCCTGCCGCCGCCTAGAATCGGGATTGTCTGCGCGGTAATGCCAATATGCGTGTTGCCGTCGGCATCCTCTACATCAGGCCCAACAATATCCTTCTGAAACATTTTGCTCAGACTTATTCCTAATACAGCCGCCGTATTGGCAATCATGCCCAAAGGCAGTTCCTTATCAATAACCATAACGAGTTTCATAATTGCTCTCCTCCCTTTCCATGCCATAGTAACAGATCTCAGCCAGGCTGTATTGTAAAAAATTGACGGTCGTAGAACGCGGGGACAGGGATGCTGTTTCGTTTTTTACTTTTACCCAAGAAGCAGGTAGCGCCTCGGTCCCCTGTTTCTGTTACAGTATACAATTGGATAGTATATTTCAAAAAAGTGCGTACTTGCCAACTGATATATGAATGTTTATTATTACAGCTAAGAATGCATGGAAATAATAGGTAGAGGAGTGCAGGCTATGAAGCTGATTGAAGTAGACAAAGAGCGGTGTACCAAGTGCGGCATTTGCACAGAAGTGTGTCCGGTAGGAATTCTCACTGAAGAAGTAAACGGTATAGAGGCAGGTTTTCCCGGCGCTTGTATCGCTTGCGGGCATTGTGTAGCTATATGCCCCAATTCTGCAATTGACAATCAGAAAGCCCCGTTGGAAAATCAGGCAACGTTGGAAAATTTTCCGGTTTTGGATGAAAAAACAGCGCAGCAATTTCTTAAGTCGCGCCGCTCTATTCGGCGCTACAAAGCAATCCCCGTACCCCGGGAAAAACTACAGCAGTTAGTTGAAATTGCGCGTTTTGCGCCTACCGGCAGTAATCGGCAGGGTGTATCTTATACTATTGTTGAGGATACAAAGATTCTTCATAAAGCTACTGAAGCAATAATAGCGTGGATGGAAGAACAGAGTAAATCCCAGGCGCACTGGAGCTTTGATTATCATATTCGCTCCTATAGAGAAAAAGGGAAAGATCCTATATTACGTGGAGCTCCCCATCTTATTTTAGGTACTACGCAAAATAATTTTCCTCGCGGCCGGGAAAATACAATTTTTTCGCTTGCATATCTTGAATTATTCGCAACGGCTTTGGGTCTAGGTTCCTGCTGGGCAGGACTTTTTGAGATGTGCGCTTTAGCAAACTATAATCCTTTGCTAAAGTTGTTTGATATTCCCGAAAATAAGGTCATAACCGGCGCCGTCATGGTCGGGTATCCTCAATACAGCTACAAAAGGTTTGTTGACCGGAACCCGCAGGAGGTAACCTGGTTGTAGTTCTTGGTATGAAAAGAATCTCATAAGCGGTGACCAGGAACAGAAATAGACGGATGCGGGTAAGCATCCGTCTATTTCTGCTATATTCCAAAGACACATTGATTGAAAATGCCTAAAAACAGGAGTATCAGCAGAGCAGTTCCACCCCCATATTCCCGCGGGCAGAGAACTGCTTTACTGCATTTCTCCCGGCCTGGTTACCTTAATTATTTCATTACTGCACGCGAGCTGGCGGTTATAACCAGCAACAGGGCGGCAACCCCGGTAAAAGCAACGGCAAGACTTGTTGCATGCGCTACAAAGCCTACGAGCGCCGGCCCGGCTAGTATACCGGAATAACCAAGCGTCGTGACAGACGAGACTGCCAAGTTGACTGGCATTACTTGCTGACGGCCTAACGCGGAAAATAGCACCGGCACAATATTGGAAGCCCCTAAGCCGACAAGACCAAAACCAATAAATGCGGCTAGCCAATGGGGGATTATTATAGCCAGAGCTAACCCAGCCGCCGCACAGCCGCCGCCGAAAATAAGTATCTTCCTGCCGCCAAATTTTTGTACCACCCGGTCGCCACATAACCGACCTAACGTCATCGTAACAGCAAACAGAGAGTAACCAAACCCTGCATAAGCAAAATCGACATTACGCATGGTGGTTAAAAACAAAGCACTCCAATCCAGTATCGCGCCCTCGGCAAGAAAAGCAATGAAACATAAAGCGCCAATGAATAGCACTATTCCCTTAGGCATAACAAGCAAAGGTGCATCCTTTGCTTTACTCCCGTAAGGCAGCAAATGCTTGCCGAATGTAATTACAAGTATGGCAATTATACCGGAAGCACATAACGCGGCGGTCATGGGTGACATTCCGCTCCCGAGAAGGCCGCTGATAAATCCTGCCCCGGCAATCCCCCCAATACTCCAGAATCCGTGAAAGCCGGACATTAAAGCTTTGCCACTGGCCGTCTCAACAATTACAGCCTGAATATTGATTGCCACATCAATCGCCCCAAGAGCAGCGCCGAAGACCAGCAGAGCAACAATAAGCGCTGTAATGGTTTCCGCCGTAGCCAAAAGCGGCAAAGAAAAACCAATAAATAAACTGGCCACCGTAATCATAAACCGGCAGCCAAAACGTGCCGCAAAGGCTCCGGAAATAGGCATAGTAACAATAGATCCGGCGCCCAGGCACAGCAAAAGCAGCCCCAGAACTCCTTCATCGATACCAAGACGGCTTTTAGCATAGGGAACAAGCGGTGCCCAGGAAGAGATTCCAAAACCGCCAATGAAAAAAGCCACGCGTGTGGATATGGATGCCCAGTCAGGCTCATTTCTTTTACTCATTTTCATCCTGCCTATCAATTATTTGGGAACTAATTGCTAAATTCTTTTTTCTACCATTTGTATATTACAATTCAGGCTTTCTAAAGTAACGGAAAACAAACCGTATAAATAATCCTCCTGCATATCCTCCCGGATAATTATCTGCGGCATATGCTCACAGGGTATTATTTTCCGGCAAGAGCCAGCAAGAGCGTCCAGCATATCCGAACGGATTAGCCCGCCTGTTATTACAATGGTTTCCGGATTAATAACCGCGATAATTGAGGTTATGATCTTCACCATTACAGGAAAAAAAGACTCCGTGCAACTTGTCTGCTGTAATTGCTCCTCCCGCGAAATATCAAGCGGCAAATAGGATACTTCCCCGGCAAAATTTGTATTGCCTTTAATTATATGTCCATCAACAATTATGCCTGCGCCGGCACAATTATCCTGCGGAAAAGTTACAACAGCAACCGTTTTGCCGTCACCATAGTTTTGCTTCTTATAGAAACCGTAAGTAGTCAGATTCATATCATTTTCAACTGTAAAATTCACGTTATAGCTGGCTTTTAACCGGCTGACCAATAAAATATTGCTCAGTTCTTCAATATCACAGGCGCCAATCACACCATTTTGGACAATTCCGGGTATACCAAAGCCAACAGCCCTAATATTCCCGTAGCTGCCAATTAGTTTTGCAATCAGATTATCTATAGTTTCATAGTTGATGCTTTCTACTTCTGTCGAGTCTTTCTCAATCATCTCACCCGCTAAATTAGTAACCGCGTGTATGATTCTGCAAGTACCGCCTTCCTTAGCCACATAAATACAAGCAATATAAGCGTAGTTTACATTGTAGATAAACCGCCGGGCCGGACGGCCGCCACTAGACTGCTCTAAATCGGCTTCGATAACCTCGCCCCGCTCTAATAATTCATTAAGAATGTTGCCGCACGTTGCTACACTTAATCCGGTTGCATTCGCTATAGTTAATTTAGTTCCAAATGACAAAGCTCTCAATGCGGTTTTAACAAGTTCAACATTGATCTGCTTTACTCTAATCGTATTGTTTACTATCGGAAACATAGTTTGTACTCCTTATGCAACTTTCTAAAATACTTATTAAAAGTACTATTATAAAATACCATTTCACCTTAATTTTTGCAACATTTTTTGTTCATATGAATATGATATATAAAATCCTTTATGTCAACCAGTAAGTCAAGCATAACAATCGCCCCCAGCGATATGGGAAGGAGAAATAGTATGTCAAATAATTTCGAAGGTCCAAAAATAATTGGTTTTAAAGAAGCCTTAGAATTACTACTGAAATGCAACCCCTGTGAGCATGGATATACCGGCGCCGGGGCTACAGGGGCTACTGGGGCTACTGGCGCTACAGGATTAATTGGGGAAACTGGCGCTACCGGCGCTACAGGATTAATTGGGGAAACTGGGGATACCGGCGCTACCGGGGAAACTGGCGCAACTGGGGCTACTGGCGCTACCGGGGAAACTGGCGCTACTGGCGCTACTGGCGCTAGAGGATTAACTGGCGCAACTGGGGATACCGGCGCTACTGGGGATACCGGCGCTACTGGGGATACCGGCGCTACCGGGGAAACTGGCGCAACTGGCGCTACCGGCGCTAGAGGATTAACTGGCGCAACTGGGGCTACCGGCGCTACCGGGGCAACCGGCGCTACCGGGGAAACTGGCGCAACTGGCGCTACCGGCGCTAGAGGATTAACTGGTGCAACTGGGGCTACCGGCGCTACCGGGGAAACTGGCGCTACTGGCGCTAGAGGATTAACTGGCGCAACTGGGGCTACCGGCGCTACCGGGGCAACCGGCGCTACCGGGGAAACTGGCGCTGCTGGGGCAACCGGCGCTACCGGGGAAACTGGCGCTGCTGGGGCTACTGGCTCTACCGGGGCCGGCGAAAATACGATTTATTTAGGTTCAGGCCTCGCAATTAGCAACAATGATTTCATGGGACTCGGAACCGCATCATCGAATTTTATTCGAAATACCGTACTCATACCACAGACTTCAACCATTACAGGCCTAGTTTTTAGTATCCGAGATGAGCCCTTGGATGTGGGACAGTCAATAACGGGTGAGATAGTTAGAAGTACAGACTGCGGGGTTACTCCTGTCCTTACGGGAATACGAGCAACAGTAGCAGGGCCAAACCCGCCAAATTGTTGTGCAGTCACAACTGCCAACCTAGTTGTTAATCAATGTGATCTGTTATCGATACAAATCACCCGTGTGGGTACCAGTGCCGCTTTACCAAATGGCGCAGCAGCCACTATTCTATTAACTATTCCCTGATAGGAGCCTGACATAAGGTTGAACTGAAAATTAGTCCCCGTCCTCAGGACGGGGACTAATTCCGTTAGATAACCATCATTTATCGGATGCGTTAACCGACCTCGTGGCATAATAAACTGTAAAACATCTCTTAAGCAAGGGGGAGCCTATGCTACTTGCCGTAACAGGTATGCCGCTTGAGTCGGAAATGCAGAAACTGCTTACTTCTACCCATATCGAAAACTGGCTGCGCGAGGATGCTTTCCAGCTTAAATGGTGGTTTTTGCTTAGTTTGTCTATTTTAGCCGTAATCTGCTGGTGGAAACTGCTTGACAAAACACGACTGCCGGAAATTACGCTGTATGCAGTTTTAACAACAATCATAATAATGGGTATTGATGAATATGGTGCAGAATTAATTTTATGGGACTATCCTATTTACTTATTTCCCATTTTCCCAGCCATAGCAGCTATTAATTTAGCGCTATTTCCCATGATATTTTCTCTTGTTTACCAACATTTCACTACCTGGAGAAGCTATATTCGAGCCAGTCTTATGTCAGCCGCCTTGCTGTCTTTTATTATTGAACCATCCCTCTCTTATGGTAATTTTTATCAGTTAATTAACTGGAAATATTATTATAGCTTTCTGCTATATATTGCTGTTGCCTTGCTGATCAAAGGGTTGCTTGTCAAGGTTTACGCCCTTGCGGGAAAGGCCTAGAAGCAGTCACTTCCAAGGAGGCGTATAATATTGATCTTGGATTCAACGGCAGCGGCTGCTGTGGAACTGCAAAGATTATTAACTACCCTGCGCGTAGAACAGTGGCTACAGGATGAGGTGTTTCATTTTAAATGGTGGCTTATGCTGGGCTTATTCGTCTTCTCCATATTTACCTGGTGTAAACTGGTCGATAAAATCCGCTTACCGGAAATCATGCTGCATAGTGGATTAACTACAATAATTACCTTAGTCCTGGATGAGTTTGGCGAGGAACTGGTTTTGTGGGATTACCCCATTGATGTAATCCCAATTTTTCCGCCTTTAACCGCAGTTGACCTGGCCAGCCTGCCCGTCATCTATTCCCTGATTTACCAGTATTGCCCGACGTGGAAAAGCTTCCTGTACGCTACTATATTAATGGCGGCCGTGTTTTGCTTTGTTTTAGAACCTATACTGGTATGGGGTGGCTTTTACCAATTACTTAAATGGAAATATTACTACGGTTTTCCTGTCTATATTATCATGGCACTATTCATCCGGTGGTTGGTTATTAAAATTTATACCATTGCGGAACAAGCCAAGAATCCCCAGTTGCAATGAAAAATCCGAGGCCTGATCAAGGCTTCGGATTTTTTGTCTAGTACGCAGTTTAGGTATCAATAAACAGGAGCTGGCCAAGCAGCAAATAAATCTACAATAACCTTTCAATATCCGCTTTCATTTCTAGCGGAGATGTAGTAGGTTCGTAGCGCCCGGCAACTTTTCCTTGACGGTCAACAAGAAACTTTGTAAAGTTCCATTTTACAGAATCCCCTTCGAGTATTTCAGGAAAATTATCCCGCAATACTTCTTGAAGTTTTCCACCGATGGGGTGCTTCAAATCAAACCCTTTAAAAGGTGCGCTTTCAGTCAGGTAATTAAACAAAGAATGGGCATTTTTGCCGCGTACTTCTATTTTTTCGAACATAGGAAAGCTTACCCCGTAATTGATCTGGCAAAAGTTTTGGATTTCCTCATTACTCCCAGGCTCCTGTTCGGCAAATTGGTTGCTAGGAAAGCCAAGGATAAGCAAGCCTTTATCGGCATATAAATCATAAAGTGTCTGCAGTTCCACATATTGCGGTGTAAACCCGCATTTACTGGCGGTATTAACAATAATTAATACCTTTCCTTTAAACTCAGCCAATGAAAGTTCTCTGCCATTTATGGTTTTTACGCTAAAATCATAGATGCTCATAATATTCCTCCTAACACTTGCTAAGTAACTCCCGGAGCTTTTCAACTTAAACAGCGAAATGAAAATTTATAGGCTATTGGCGGGAGACATTCTAGCCAGCCTCTCTCACAATCAAATTCACACCGGGATAGTTCCCTGACTGCTAGAGTGAGACGTTATTACGTAATCTTACCCAGATTTTTATAAATTACTCTTTCACATCCTGGCAAATTGCATATTCTCTTAAAAAAAACCAAATTGTGTTATAATGTAGTCGTAGAATCCATAGAAATAAAAATGAAGTAAACTTTTAAAGAAACATAGGAGAATCTGCCCATGAGTGAACAAAAGCATCCGCTTCTTACCAAATCCGTGTTATTAGTTGCACTTAGCCACGCAATCACCGATTTAAGCCAAGGGGCCCTGCCACTCCTGCTGCCCTTTTTAAAAAGCGCTTTTTCCCTCTCCTATTCCCAGGTTGGGTTCATCGTATTGACCCAGAATCTAACCTCCTCAGTGATTCAGCCCATTTTCGGATATATCAGCGACCGCTTTCCGATGCCCTGGCTGGTCCCGGCCGGGCTTTTGCTTTCCGGGGTAGGCATGGCAGTCACCGGCTTAGCGCCGTCTTACACGAGCCTATTAATGATAGTCATCATAACCGGCTTAGGAATCGCGGCTTTCCATCCTCAAGGCGCAAAAATGATTCACAATACCAGCCATTCTGATACTCGCGGCCAAAGCATGGCCATATTTTCGGTTGGCGGTAATCTGGGGCAAGCATGCGGCTCAGTGTTTATGATGGTTTTGTTAGCTTTGCCAGGCTCGGTAAACAACACCCTTTACTTCTGTCTTCCGGCTATTCTGCTCGCTTTTATGCTCTGGAGGAACCTGCCCGTACTATCGCCCGCAACAGTAAATCAACCGCTAAATACCATTCAAAAGAAAAAGACCTCTGCGCCCATACCGTGGGCAATGATAACACTCCTGCTGGCATATATCTTCTTTCGCAGCAGCATTGCCGCCGGGCTGACTACCTATATTCCTCTCTACTTTGGCGAGTATCTGGGCGGCAGTCACGCCTATGCCAGTTATCTTGTCTCCGGCTATCTGCTGAGCGGCGTATTAGGCACTTATATCGGCGGGGTACTTGGGGATAAAATTGGCCGTAAGACCATCATTCTGGGTTCCATGCTCCTTACATTGCCTTTATTGATCCTGTTACCGCATGCAACCGGTTACTGGGCTTTGCCGCTGGTTGTAATAATTGGTTTTGTCTATATTGCCTCTTTCTCGTCCACAACCGTGCTGGCCCAGGAGATGATGCCAGGCTACGAAGCGCTTGGGGCCAGCCTTACCATCGGTTTCAGTATTGGTTTAGGGGGACTGGCGGTTACTATCCTGGGATACATTGCCGACCACTTTGGCATCCCCAGTGTATTTTCGGTTATTTCCCTTGTACCTGTTGCGGCTGCTGTATTGGCGTTTTTCCTGCCAGGCCGTCTTTTTAAAGCCGATAATGTAGCCGTAAGTAAGCAGCCGGCTTCTTAAGCCAACTTCTTTGCTTAAACCTTATCTCTTATCGCAATCTTTTCCCGCTTACACATAGTAAGCCTCTGCTTTGGGGCACGCTACAAGTAACTAACTATGAAGGGGTTGCGCAATGAAACTAATTTCAGTTGGTGAGAATGCACCGAATTTTACTTTGACTGATAACAATGATCAGTACGTTTCTCTGACAAACTTTCAAGGCAAAAAAGTACTACTTTCCTGGCATCCCTTAGCCTGGACACCGGTATGTACCGATCAGATGCGAGCATTAGAGAACAATTTTCAAACTTTTCAAAGCCTGAACACAGTTCCGCTGGGTTTTAGTGTAGATCCCGTCCCCTGTAAAAAGCTTTGGGCTGCCGCCATACAACTAAAGCAACTGCAAATTTTAGCTGATTTTTGGCCTCATGGACAGGTCGCCAAGCAATATGGAATATTCCGTGAGCAGGACGGTTACTCCGAACGCGCTAACATCATTGTCGACGAGAATGGCAAGATAATGTGGGTGAAAGTATATCCGTCCGCCCAACTTCCTGACATTAACGAGGTTTTAAGCGTCTTGTCCGGGAGTACCCGTAAGTAGTTTCGATAACAAAGTTAATTAGCCCGGGTATAAAATTCATGTTAAAAGGGACAGTTTCAATAAAAATTGAGACTGCCCCTTTTAACATTCTGTAAGCTGAAGAAACAAGTAGGATTTTGGTTCCTTAAGTGTAACCATTTTTAAATTGAATAAATATATTTTACTAAGCGGCTAATTTTGTCAATCCCTTTTAATCCATAATAGGAGATTAATTGAATGGATAACATTAAATCAAACTTACCAGTATGGAATTTTGTTTCATCCCCGGCTTTGCACCCCATGAAGGTTACTATTAATGTTAATAAACCCTGTACTGCTTCCGGCTTACTATTTGTTGCGCCTTATACTTCGTATGAGGCAACAATGATCGGGCAAACAGGCGCTCTAATCATGGATCAAAAAGGTAACCCAGTCTGGTTTAGGCCCCTCGATAGTATATATAAACAAAATGCGGACTTTAGAGCACAGTGCTATAAGGGTGAACCAGTTCTGACTATGTGGGAGGGAACTATATCAGGAACCCAGTCTGCAAATCCAAATCTGCCGGCAGGAGACCCTGAGCCCGGCGCTTACTATCTGATCATAAACCAGAATTATGAAGTTGTTAAAAAAATCACTGCACAAAGAGGCTTCACTGCCGATGTCCATGAATTTACTATTACCAAACAAAATACGGCTTTGTTTACTGCAGTGAAACAAGTACCGGGAGATCTTACACCGTTTGGAGGCCCAGCAGACGGATATTTTGATAATTATTCCATTCAGGAAGTTGATCTTCTAACAGGCAAGCTTCTTTTCTTTTGGAATGTGCTTGCTCATGTAGATCCGGCTGACTCAATGCTATCAGCATCATCTGCAACAAGCTCTAATAATATTTGGGATTGTTTCCACGTAAATTCAGTGGTAGAGGGACCGAACCATACGATCTTGATTAGCATGCGTAACATGTGGGCCATCTATAGCATCGATAAAAAAACAGGAAAAATAATCTGGCAGCTTGGTGGAAAACAGAGTGATTTCGCTTTTGGTCCGAACGCTACATTTTCCTGGCAACATGATGCCCGTCATAGACCAGGGCAAAGAATAAGCTTATTCGATGATGCTTGTTGTGCATCGCCCAATTCCCCGCCTAATGGGCCGGCACGTGGCTTAATCCTTCACCTCAATTTCCAAAACCGGACTACAGAGATGGATCGAACATACTATCATGCTCCGATTCTAATGGTTCCCAGTCAAGGAAATGTTCAACCTCTACCTAACGGAAATGAACTCGTCGGCTGGGGACAGGAACCATATCTATCTGAGTTTGCCCAAGCAGGCAATACCACAGAGGATCCGTCAATGAATTTTTTATATGATATGCAGTTTCCTAATCAAAACATTTCTTATAGAGCGTTTAAGAATGAATGGATAGGATTGCCGCACTATCCACCCAGTATTGCTGTAAAGCAATTATGCGAAGATGCGTCGATAATTTATGCATCATGGAACGGCTCAACTGAAACGGCTGCATGGCAGGTATTAGCCGGACCAACCCCTGATAAATTGTCAGTATTGGTAAAGTGTACTCCCCGCACCGGATTTGAGACAGATATTTGTATTGATTCAGTCGGTCCGTATTTTAAGGTAAACGCATTAAATTATTGTGGCGAAGTCATTGGTACAACACGAATTGCCCACATATGTGAACAGCATTGTTAATGGCACTAGAAAACTCCCCGCTTTCAACAGAAAATCTCTTCGTGGAAGAGAGAATTATGCTAAAAGACGGGGAGCTTTTTTAATAAGCAAAAATGTCTTTTTATCTCTATTTACATATTATGATATTGAAATCAATTTGATTAAGGGTTAACTCTTCTTATATTAAATATTATCGATAAGGAGAAATAATGAGCATGGAAAAATATCGAAAAATGAAAGGGGCCGCTAAAGGAGGACTTACTGATGTTCCCGGCATTCTGGTGGGGAACGCCGAAAGCGAATGCGGTTGTACGGGATGCACGGTAATTCTCTGTCCGGCTGGGGCAGTCCCTGGCGTATCCGTAAGCGGAGGCAGCCCAGGTACGCAGAATACCGATTTAATCCGCCCCGGTACCGCGGAATATCCTATATATGGCCTTCTCCTCACCGGCGGCAGTTTCTTCGGACTACCGGCGTCGGGAGGAGTTATGCGCTGGATCGTTGAGCGTGGGATTGACGAGGTGCCGCTTGTACCGGCAGCGGTTATTAATGACCTCACATTCGCCAAGGGCTCTCCCCCGCCTACTGCAGCCTTGGCCTACGCCGCCTGCCAGGCTGCAAATGCGGGTCCCGTGCCGGAAGGAAATGTGGGGGCCGGAGCAGGTGCTACGGCGGGAAAAATCTACGGGAGGCCGATGAAATCCGGACTGGGCACCGCCTCAATATGCATTCCCGGCGGTCCTGTAGTGGCTGCGCTGGCGGTGGTCAATCCTCTTGGTGACATATGGCGTGGCGGCCGCATCGTCGTCGGAGCGCTAAATACTGACGGAAGCTTTGTCAATCAGACCCAGGCGATGTTAACCGGCGTGCCGCCACGGTATAGCCAGAGCATGAACACCACAATCGCGGTAGTAGCTACCACCGCGACGTTGACCAAGGCAGAGGCCAACCGAGTGGCAGAACTTGCCGAAGATGGAATGGCTCGGTCCATTTCTCCCGATCACACTCAGTTGGACGGTGACACGATCTTCTGCCTTGCCCTTGGTTCATACACCAGTAACCTGACGGGCGACGAGCTCGTTACACTGGTGGGTACAGCCGCTGCGGTGGTGCTGGAAGAGTCGATTATCCGTGGGGCACTGGCCGCGCAATAATCAAGGACATACGTACAAAAAAAATATCCTACGCAATAATGTAGAGGTTTCTTATTAATATGCCCGGAACACATGTAGCTCCGGGCATATTCTTATTTGGTTTCGCTCACTCAGCAGATTAAAGTCCATACTAAAAAGACCTTCGTTAGTTTTTATGTTCCATATTAAATTTCTTTTGCAGCATAATAATTTTCTCAGTAGGTACAAGGTAATCAGTATATTGTCTAATTACACTGCATTTTAAATTTTTATTCTGGTAAATTGCTTCGCCCAGTATTTCCGCTCTTATTAAAATTTCCGCCTCATTAACGCCTAATAAAGAGCGCATTCCCGTGGAACTGCTGAAGCGAGGGTTGATTTCAAAAATATAGGGGTTACCCTTGAGAAGACGCAATTGAAAATTGCACGGGCCGTAAGGTTTCAGGACCCGGGCTACTTCTTTGCAGTAATCGGTGATCTCCGTAAAATCATCTGCGTCCGCTGACATAGTCATGCCTTCCTGCAAATATCTTTTTAGGGTTATCCCGGAAAGAATCCTGCCGTTGGCCCCAGCGCAAATACCGGTCGTAAATTCTCCGCAGTCATCCGGCAAATATTGCTGAAGGATAATGTCTTGTTTGTTTGCGATGAGAGGGTGAATATCTTCATATTGATTAACGATGTATAAACCCTGCGATCCGGCGCCCTGTCTCGGTTTAATTACAATGGGAAATTGCACTGCTTTAATAAATTCATTGATTTTGTCCTGATCTTCCGGATAGCGAATGGTAACAGGAAAATTAAAGCCCTTTTCTTTAAGAAAGTTTACTGTAAGCCATTTATCATTACATATATTCATGGTTTCGGGGAGATTGGTAAACACTTTGACTCCGGTCTTTTCTTCAATATCAAGCTTATTACGGCTATAAAAAGCAAGCTCATGTGAGGAAGCAACAAAAATAGCGTGTATATTTTCCTTGGCAATAATATTTAACAAGCTGGTTAAATATAGTTCCTCCTGGTGGGCAGGCGGTACGATATAGGCCTGATGTGCCAGGTATAGTCCTAAGGTGCGGGCGCTGATATCACAGGCTACCAGGTTTAAGGGTAAATCCGATCTCAGCAAAGATTCAATGACAGCTACTCCATAAAGGGATCCGGAGCCCGATATCAATACATTAACTTTTTTCACATGATCACCTGCTTGGTAAGATAATCTTTACTGTTGGGGCCACAGTTAAATATCAAATCCACTGCCGACAAATTCGGCAGGAAGTCTCCCCACTCCTGTGGGTAAACAGGATGTTCAAATTTCTGGTAAACCAGCCGGATGTTGCTTTTTGCAAAGGCTGCCTCGTCATTATAGGCTTGTGCTCCGATGCCGGAAAAGTAGATATCGGCTTTACATTGTTTACATAGACTAATGATACGGTCACCTTTGTTTCCCTCTATTCCAGGGATTTCGGAAGATCGGATCATCGGCGTCTTAATTTCCAAGACTTCCCGGATCACATGGATTAATCGCAGGTTCAGGTCAGCCAGCAGTTCCCCTGGATTTTCATAAATGGGAAAAAACAAGTTTTTGTACTTCTCCCAATAGGGAGATCGGGCATAGCAGGTTTGTAACGAACCCCAGTGGTTTAAATACCACGGGAAATCGTTTTGCAGAGCCGCATCTTTAATCAAGCTCTTTTTTCTGCTTACCTGCACGCTTAATAACCGCTCTCCCTCCGGAGCCTTTATTTTGTTCTTTTTAGTAACTTCCCTTCTCGCAAGAAGCACATCATCCAGGATGACAAACAAATCACAGGACATCATTTTATGAAAATATCCCAGCCATGGTAGGTAATTCGGTTGATGACCGCTAATAATCACATATAAGCCCCCTCAACGGTAATTATTAATTACTTCTACAATGGTTGTTAATTCATTCCGGGAAAGTGCCGGATGAACAGGTATTGAAACACAGCAGTCGGCCAGGTCTTCGGCCACCGGCCAGGCGCCTGCGCAGGTCGCTATATTTTTATATGCCGGTTGGGCCGGCATAATTAACGGGTAATGAATGCCGTAGCCGATGCCGTTGGCATCCAGGCAGGCTGTTAAAGCGCTTCTGTTGTCTACTTTTAAAGTATATTGATGATAAACATGCTTTCTATCTGGCGGTAAAACCGGTTTTTGGATACCTTGATTAACAATGTGGTCATCGTAAAATTTTGCGTTCTCTATTCTTTTCTGGTTATATATATCTAATTTTTTAAGCTGCTCTAACCCAATAGCTGCATGAATGTTGGTCATCCGGTAGTTATAGCCCACCATTTCATGATAGTAACGCCGGCGCTGGCCCTGATTAACCAATATTCTTACTTTTTCTGCGATCATTGGATCATCGGTTAAGACCATACCGCCTTCGCCGGAGGTTATATTTTTACTTGGATAAAAACTAAAGGCTGAAGCTTTACCCAAAATACCGACCTTTTTGTTTCGGTAAATAGCTCCGTGGGCCTGGGCACAATCTTCTATGACAATGAGATTATTTTTGTTTGCAATCGCTAAAATTTCATCCATATCTGCCGGTAACCCAAACAGATGAACCACGATCACAGCTTTAGCCTCCGGATGGTCCTTCACCGCATTATCCAGTGCGGCGGGCGAAAGATTGTACGTTACCGGATCAATATCAGCAAAAACCGGGGTGGCCCCTGTATATAAAATGGCATTCGACGTAGCAATAAAGGAAAAGGGGGTAGTTATGACCTTATCACCGGCGCCGATACCCATAGCTTCTAAGATTACATGTAGGGCGGTTGTACCGGAGGAAGTAGCAACGCCGTACCCGGAACCGTGATACCGCTTAAACTCATCTTCAAACTCCTGAACATAGCTGCCCGCCGCCAGCATACCGCTGCGCAGCACTTCGATCACCCGATCTTCTTCTTCTTTGCCCAATTGGAGCTTCACGTGGGGAATCATGTACACAACTCCTCCTTAACTTGCATCTTTAATTTCTGACATAGTTGATTGTTGTCTTTATGTCCTGTTCGAAAGCCAATAAAGTGACCCTTTACGGGTCGCCCCATGGTATGAATGTCTCCTAGCAAGTCTAGCACCTTATGCCTTGCCGGCTCATTGTCCCATTGTAAATTTAGCGGACCTTTTGAAATGACCAGACAATCCTCAATATTTTTGCCAATTAATTTGACAACCGTTTCATATTCACGCTCCGTGATATATGACCTTGCCGCGGCCAGCTCGGAAGTAAAATCTGATAGATTACCGAATGCAAAATGAGCTGTCTGGGTGGGAATTTCTTTATCCGGGTAGTCTAACAGATATGTGAGGATAAGTTCAGGCGCGGGTAATGCCAGCAGAAACCGATCATAACGCTTATCTTGATGAAAAAATGAGTTTTCGACACAGACCGGTTCTTTTACACAAAAATATTTTTTCGCCTTATCCTGTAAAACAGGTTCTGCAGCTGAAAGAGTCTGCACAAACTCCCGGCTGCTAAAGCTGCTTACCACCGGGATAAACGGGCTGTTCAGTCTAATCTGCAAATTATCCAGGCCCAGTCCGGCAATGGCTGCCAGCAGGTGTTCCGTATGTTCAATGCGTATATCATTGTCAACCAATGAAGTCCAGCGGGCGTCCACCTGTGCATATTCCGGACGGCATGGAATTTCCGGTTTCCCCGGCAAATCTTCCCGGATAAAAACAATACCGGTATCGGGTGGCGCTGGATGAAACATTGCTGTGCAATCTGTCTGACCGGTAATGCCAATGCCAGTACAACTAGCTGCTTGTTTTATAGTTTTCTGCATGATTTAGCCTGCCTTAAACCTGTAAACTTAAGGATTTGTGCAGCCCTGTCACCGTACGTATTGTGGTAAGAATATACTTCCTGCTGACCTGCTAACGCAATTTCCTTTCTCTTTTCATCCTGCTCCAGGTAAAAATCTACCATACGCAGGGTTTCATCTTCTGAGCGGGTAACGGCCAAGTGTTTTCCTGGTTCAAACTTTTCTAAAACGGCGGTAGTAGCCGGTACCAGGAGAAATCCCCTGGCACCCATAACCTCGTAGGTTCGCGAGGTTAATTCCGTGGTTACGTTCTGAAACCCGAGAATTATTTTAGCCGAACTGTAAACACGGTTTGTTTCCAGATAGGATAACTTCCCCCGCAGATGCCGGGAGGCCACATTAAATCCGACAATATCCGAGTCCAGGTTATCCCAGCGTTTACCCCAAATGGCAACATTATAGCCCCTCTCCACTAAAGGTTTTAATAATATCCGGGCACTGTCCCGGCGGTAGGAACTCCAGGTTATCCCGGCAGTAGCTACAACTGCGATATCGCATTTGTACTTTCCTACAGGCTCGACAGGCCGGTGAAACTCCGGATTGCAAGCCCAGGGCAAATAGTCAGCCTTAAAACCAAGCCGGTTGTAAAAGGATACTGATTCCCGGTCAATTGTAAAAATATATTCCGGCTTAGTTGCTTTAATATAAGGCAATGACCATTCATCCGTCCAGCGGGGATCTTCTGTGGCCCAGTAGGCATGTTTTAAGCGGTATTTCTCCACCATCTCCCCTAATATTTTAAGTCTTGAGTCAGTGTGTATTTTAGTCCATCCGGCAGTTACCACAAGATCCGGCTGATATTCTTTTAATACCTGCTCCAGTTCTGCTTTTACAATATCCTGTAATATCTTTACTTCACACCCTTGTCTTTCAAAACCGGCAGGTAAACCCAGTAAATACTGGTGATCCACATCAATAAAAAGTATTTTCACAAAAGCACCTCCGTTTATAAAAAGAACTTAGCTTCAGGTGGGGTTGGAGCCCCACCTGAAGTTTAGTCAGACTTATCCGGAGACCAAATCGCTCGCCGGTGCCCGTAGGGGTATATCTCCTGCCTGCAGCAGCGGGAGTCTTAGAGCGGCTTAGTCATCGAATAACTCAAGATTATACATTTCCCGCAATACGCCCCGCCCGCCGAACTTTTCTTTAAAATCAAAGAGTCCCTGATTTATCTTCAATCCCTTGTCTTCAGTGGAAATACCCCAATCCAAGTAATAAAAGCCTTTTTTCATACCCCAGCTAATTAATTGGTAAAATAACAGTTCCCCGGAGCGCAGGCTTTGATATCTATTGTCACTGGCGATGTAGAAACAGTTAATAACACGACTGTTGAGCAAAAATGCGACTACTCCGCTAACCATTTCGCCTTGCAGAAACGCGGCGAAGAGCTTTATGGACTCGGGATACCTATTTGTTAAATCAAGGATTTCGGCAAGGGTATGGGTAGGTTCTGCATTATGTCTTTCTTTAAGGTTATTGGTAAGAATACGCCAATACGTTGTTAAATCATGACTTTCTTCGATGGTAACTCCGAGCTTTTGCGCTTTACGAATATTTCTTTGCGTACTCTCGATCAGGTAATCGGAAGGCTCAGCAAGTTCTTTTAAAGGCAAGGCCGTGGCTAATTCGGTTCTGCCTATGGAAAAGCCGTAATATCGCAAGGCAAAGTCTATTTCATCACTAGGCCAAAAATGATAAATGCGGGGAATCATTTTTATTTCTATAGCGTCAAAGCGATTCGACTTGCAGTGTTCAGTTAATAAGGGTATCAAAGCCATTGCTTCGGAGGTGCCAAACCTTTGATCAACAATGATTCCGCCGTGTGAAGCACCCGGATAAGAGGAAAATACTTTTTTTTGCTCTGTCATTTTTTGCGCTGCCGGTATTACAGCGATTAATTTTCTGTGGGAGTTATAAACCATCAAGGAACAATCAATAAAGCGGTCTGCCGGGTGATAGTTTAGAAAATTTCGCTGCTGCATAAAAGTACCGTTCCGTGAGGCGCCGACGAAATTATCCCATTCTTGCTGATGAGTTTGGTTATATATCTCTATCTCTAACATTTGTTTCACCGTTCCCATCCCAACAGAGTTTTGCTCCATTGCTCATAAGTGACTGTTCCACTAGCTCTGTCGCCTTTATTACCCAGAGAATATCTGCGGCCCCAGTCCTTGGTGCTGACTTGGATTTTATACAGTCCACAAAATGCATACACTGGTTGGTTAGCGGCAAACACTTTTCAAACTCAGGCATAGTAATCTCGCAGTTATGAGCTATTAGCTGTAACTTATCGGTATCTTGGACATCGTCAAAGACCAATGTCATCTGATCTCCTGAAACTACCGCCTGTCGTTTTTTTATTGGACTGATCCAGTTTGCGTGAATTTGTACAAACAAATCACCGGGAAACTCCATAATAATGCTAACCAGGTCATATATGCTTGGTTGTTGATAGCTTACACCATGGGCAGCTACCCATCTCGGATTTCTGTTAACCAGGTATCTGACCATGGAAAGATCATGCACCGTAAGATCCCAGTGTACGCTAACATCATTGCGAATTTTTCCAAGACTGGTACGTTCCAGCAAGATATATCTCAACTGACCCAGCCGCCCCTGACTAATATGCTCTTGCATTTTGCTAACTACCGGGTGGTACTCCATTAGATGCCCTACCATTAAAACAGTATTGTTTTTTTCGGCCAGCTTAATTAAAGTATCTGCTTCATGATAGGAAAGAGTACACGGCTTTTCCACCAGCACTGCCTTGCTTTGCGATAAAAATTCTGCTGCAATGGAAAAGTGACTATGAGGCGGCGTTGCAATGATAACACCGTCCAACTGGTCATCTCTTAAGAGTTCACGGTAGTCGGCGGTTGTTCTTATATCAGGGTAATTTTTTCTTGCCTTGTGCAGCGATTCTTCTTTTATGTCGCATACACTTTGAAGCTTTACTTCCGGTATAAAACCTAACGTTTTGATATAATTAAATCCCCAGGCTCCACAACCTACCAAACCAATTCTAATCATATTACACCATCCGCTTGAAATAAAAAGTTTCTATTTATTACTAGGGTATTCTGCGGACATTTGAAGCGTGATAATTTGGGGAATTAACAATAACCGCTCCCTTAAAGGAAGGTAACCTATAGTGAATGAACAATGCTGAAAATTTAGCCAGCAGCTTTCATACTGTACTGAGAGCAACTTTGACAAATTTCCTTATAAAATGTAGCCATGCGGGCAGCTTGCTCTTTTATATCAGGCGGGTAATGTGCTCCATTCCTTTTTTACCAGACATACGAAGACCTCCTATAGTAGGTTACTTTCATCCTACCATAGGAGGTCTTTTCGTTCGTCTTCCCGATTAGGGGTTCACTTCACAGCCGGAGCCGTTGTTTCTGCTTCGATGTTTTTCTTTAGTAGTGTTAAAATAACCAATTCCGGGATTATTTTTTCACAACTGCCAGAAGCTTCTGCTTCAGTTCATTCTCAATATTACCAAGTTCGGCCTCTGCGGCCCGGCGTTTCTGTTTGCCGTCCTCCTGCACCTGAATTACTTCTTCAATGGTAGCAATTAGCTGCTGACTCACATACTTAATGGTTTCTATATCTACAATGCCCCGCTCCGATTCCTTGGCAATTCCCACTGTACTAGTTTTTAACATTTCAGCGTTCTTTTTCAAAAGTTCATTAGTAACGTTCGTTACAGCCTTTTGAGCTTCCAGAGCTTTCTGGGCGTTAGACAGACCCATAGCCAGCACCATATGATTTTTCCAAAGGGGAATGGTATTGATGATGGAGTTTTGGATTTTTTCCACCATTGTGCTATCATTATTTTGCACCAAACGGATCTGAGGTGCCATTTGCATACAGATGCTTCTTGTCAATTCCAAATCATGGATCTTTTTGTCGAAGCGATTGCACATGTCTTCAAAATCCCGGGAAAGCTGGGCATCTTGGGGCAACCCACTCGCCTGGGCCTTTTCTCGCAAGGCCGGCGCCTCAGCCTCTAACGCCTCTTTAAGTCGCGCTTTTCCTGCAACGATATACATGGTAAGTTCCTTGTAATAGGTAAGATTCATTTGATACATTTTATCCATAGTGGAAATGTCTTTTAAGAGTTGAATTTTGTGGTTTTCTAAAGAATTGGTAATACGGGTTATATTAGCTTCCACACTTGCATATTTAGTACGCAGGACTTGCAGTTGGTCTCCGGCTTTTTTAAAAAAGCCCAGTATCCCTTTTCGTGGTTCGGCGTCTGTTGTAAAATCTCGAAGCTCTACAGTTAATCCGGTAAGTATGTCACCTACCTGTCCCATGTCCTTAGTCATGACCTTATTTAAGGCAGCTTCAGAAAAGTCCGATACATTCTTTTGTGCGGAAAACCCATATTGCAGTAACTGATTGGTATCCGTCAAATTGATTTTCTTTGAAAATTCTATTACTTGCTGTTTTTCTTTTTCGCTTAGTATACTCTCGTCAGTCTGCACGGAAAGGGGTATAGGAGCAGGAGCTGTTTCGGGTTGCTTCTCGGAATTTTCGATTCCAGCAACATCTTCCCCAAGCGTCAGGTTGATTTCCGGTAGGTCATCCTTATTTTTCATCATTTACATTCATCCTTTTTCTGACAAATAATTCATTTTTCCCCTCTGTTAAGCCGTTTTGAACAAAAATATCCTTTAGCACCTTTACATCTGTTGAAATCTCAGAGGTAATGTCATTAAACATACTGTTGTACAGATTCTGAAAGGCCTCTGTTATAGTAATAAGAACACTCTCAATTTCAGCCATGGCAGCGGTCATCTGGTGATTTTTCATGGGGTTGTTGGACAATTCAATATACCTCTCCAAAAGTTTGACGATTTCCGGCATGTAGTAATTGTTCAACGTTCTGACTGCATCCTGCTTTTCCGGGTGTTTTTCTACGTAATCAAATATATTTGTCAATACCGACTCTATTTTATCAAGATAGGCGCTGACGGTTTCATCAGTAATGGGAGCGTTTAAATTCCGTATTTTTCGGACAAATTCACGGTCGGACATATGTACTTCCGATAGTGTTGGCTCAGACTCAATGATACGACCTGCTGTTTCTTGGTCGGAATCATACTCCTTTTCGATACTTTCGTAAAGCGCCTGATTTTCGATCTGCTCCTGCTTGCTTTGATAGATATCCAGACGAATCAGATATTCTTTCCGACAAACAAAGGCATGGATAATTCCAGCGAAATAGGCAACTAATGAAATGGATACGGTCAAGCGGTTTGCCGCAGGTAAAGGGCAAAGGAGAAGAACCATGTAAAGAACTCCTGCAAGCTTCCATTTCCGGCAGCAGGTTCGAAAACCGATGATAAAAAATGATAAAAATGACACCGGATAGAAAAACGCAAGCAATATGTACCATGAATTTTTAAATTCCCATAACCTTCCTCTTTTGGTTATATCAGGCAAACGCCCTTCCTCCTTTTAATGAATTTATATTATTTTTTAAATAAGCTTCCCTCATAAACTTGCAGCAACTGTTGATACCACTATGTTTTCGACATACTAAGTAGGTTTCCCTTTTGGGTTTATTTTGCCGGCTCATTTAACAATAAAAATGCTCCGAAGTTTGCTATAACAAACTTCGGAGTATCTTTATTTATACCGCATTTTGCTGAGCCGCTCCATTCGCTGTAGCTTCCTTAGCCATGACCCGCGTTTTATCGCTTCGCGAACATTGAGCCAACCTATCCTGTCGTAACGTTGCTCCAAGAAGAGGTATTTTTCGTTTTTGTTTGCTGGAAATAAAAACGTCATTAAGATGTGTCACGGGGGTGTTGCCAACAAGGAATTTTAGGATCTTTATATTATTCGTACTCTCTTGAAAAATTCAGAACAACTATAATTAAGTATCGTCGTCAAATGAACATAATAATACGCAACACCTTGTTCCAAACGATTAGTAACCACCTCAAAATTTCCTGCTGTCCCTGCCACTTTTCCAGAGGAAGCAATAGATTCAAATGCTTCCCTCATGGCTTTTTGTACAACCGGGTGCTCAGAATTGCCCGGATGTCCTAATGACTGGGAAAGGTCGGATGGGCCGATAAATAAGACATCAACCCCCTCTACACCCGCAATTGCGTTAATATTATTGAGCGCATCTGTATCCTCAATTTGCACACAAACCAAAATTTCTTTGTTAGCCTGCTGTGTATATTCACCCAGGGTAATACCGAACCCGTAGTTTGCCGCGCGTGTTCCCACCGCAAGGCTGCGCGTACCCAGAGGGTGATATTTCACGGCGGATACCACCGCTCTCGCCTCATCTACCGTGCTTACATGCGGAGCCTGAATACCCATCACGCCGCGGTCCATGTACTGAAGAATAATCTCCGGATCATTCTTCGGCGGCCGCACAATCGGGATTAAGCCGCTTGCTTGTGCGGCCATGGCCATAAGTTCAACCGTCTCCAACGATATGGCGCCATGTTCACAGTCAATGAGAACCCAGTCGAAACCTAGCTTGCCAACCATTTCGACGATTTGTACCGATGGAATCATAATAGAAACCCCGAATGCGGCTTTTCCCTGCAGGAGTTGTTCTTTCATGCGATTAACCATTGACGATCACCCTTTTCACCGAATAGTATCATTCTATTTCCAGTAATAAGTCTTCGGAACGGTAGTATAACTTCTATCACTTTATTTTGGAGAGATCCAAATTTAACGCTTTGGCAGTATCGCGAATGAGTTGAAAGTTTTCATCCGTAGCAGATACATATTTACTGGCACTTAAAGGCTTTAAGGCATCAGGCCTCACTTCGTGAACTTTAGTCATCGCATCGACAAACTTCTGCTTTAACGCCGGATCTATATCTTTGGCCACAGCAAACGGAGATTGGGGAATAGGCGGACAAGTATAAAAAACCGGCACCTCGTCTTTGGTGATAATTCCTTTTTCCACTGCGCGCGTATAGCTCATTTCATCCACCGCTGCGGCATCAACCTGTTTATTCTTTACCGCCAAAATGGATGCATCATGCCCGTTGGAGTAGATTACGGAAGCAAAATCCGGGGATGATATTCCGTTATCCAGCAAAACTTTGGCGGGAACAAGATAGCCGGAAGTCGAGGCGGGATCAGTATATGCCAGCGCCTTACCCCGTAAATCGTTTAAGGTTTTGATGCCACTGCCTTTGTGGGTAATAAAATAGCTGTTATAAGTAGGCGACCCATTTCCGCCTACCCGCACAACACATACCTCTGCACCGGCTCTTTCTGCGGCCATAATGTACGAAAAGGGTCCAAACATGGCAGCATCAATATGTTTGGTTCGCATTGCCTCGACAACTGCGTTATAATCTGTTGCCACATAAGGCTCAACCTTAACTTTCATAGTTTCCTCCAGATAAGCGACTAAGGGTGAAAATTGTTTTAAGGTTTCCTGCCCGTTTTCGGAAGGAATGATGCCAAGACGAAAGGTTTTTTCGGTTTTGGCTGTCTGACATCCTGTTAATAGTAATGACATAAAGACAAAGCTTACCAGTAACATAACATAACGATTTACTAAATATCTTCTCATGATTCAATTATCCCTCCGTTCAATTTCAATCTGTAAGTAACCTGAGCGCTTTTTCCATCCTATCCATGGCAATCTCCAGATTTTCCAGAGAATTTGAATAGGAAATGCGTACATAATCCGGCGCCATAAAGATTACTCCGGGCGACATTAATACATTGGTTTCATTCAAGATGTACATCGAGAAATCCATAGAGTTTCGAATCATGCAATCCTTATATGACTTGCCAAAAAAGGCCGCTACATTGACCATAATGTAAAATGCACCCCGGGGAGTAAGACAGCTAATTCCTTGCATCTGCTGCAAACGCTGGACAATAAACCGTCTCCGCCGGTCAAATTCCCGGACCATATGGTCAACGGATTCTTTGGACCCTGATAGCGCGGCGACGGCAGCCTTTTGGCTAATGGAGTTCATGTTTGATGTCGTATAGCTTTGGATTAACCGCATAGCGTCAATAACTTGTTTAGGTCCTGCCGCATAACCAACCCGCCACCCTGTCATGGCAAAAGCCTTTGACAAGCCGTTGACCGTGATTGTTTTTGCTTTTATATCACTGCTGATTGACGCCATGGAGAAAAACTCTCCTTCATAGGCCAGATACTCATATACTTCATCAGAAATGACATAAAAATTGCCTTCATGAGCCAGATTACCTATTTCCCGCAGCAGTTCCCTGTCATAAACAGCACCGGTGGGATTATGGGGGTTGTTGAGTATAATGGCTTTTGTTTTATCGGTAATATGTTGCTTAATCTTATCTGCAGTTAGGACTGCTCCGCCCGGTTCTTCAGTGTTGACAAAGACAGGCGTTGCGCCGATCAATTTAACCATTTCCGGATAACTGCCCCAGCATGGGGTCGGTATCAACACTTCATCGCCTTCATTGCAAATAGCGTATAAAGCGTTTGCCAGAACCTGCTTGGCTCCCGTGCTGACAATGATATCCGCCGGTGTATATTCAACATTATTCTCCTCACGAAACTTTGTACAAATGGCTTCCCTCAACTCATAGATACCCTCGACAGGCGTATATTTGGTGAACCCCTGTTCAATAGCCTCGATAGCAGCCTGACAGATATGTTCCGGAGTGTTAAAATCAGGTTCCCCCACATTCAACGAAATAATTGGCCTGCCGGCTCTTTTAAGAGATTCCAGCTGACTGCGAAATTCCGCACTGAGGTTGATGTCCATCAGACTCACCCGGTTGTTTAAACTGGTCATACTTCTCCTCTTTTCTTAAATAATTTTTGCCCTGATGCGATTATTGACTTGGTCGATAACGGCGACGGTAATCAAGGTTAACAACACAATGGCCAAAGCTTCCTGATACTGAAATAATCTTATAGCTGTAATCAGATCGAAGCCAATGCCGCCTGCGCCTACCATGCCTAACACAGTCGCCGATCGTATATTAACCTCCCACCGATACAGAATAACAGTAACAAGTTCCGGCAATACCTGCGGCAGCACAGCAAACTTCAAAACCTGAAAGGTGTTTGCTCCCGTAGATTTGATAGCCTCTATTTCTCCTTTACCAACATTCTCAATCGCTTCAGCATAAAATTTCCCCAACATACCTGCCGAGTGTACCGCAAGCGCCATCACGCCCGAAAAAGGCCCCAGCCCTACCGCCGTTACAAAAACAAGGGCAACAATCATTTCCGATACTGACCGTGTGAAATTCAAAAGCGTTCTACAACTTTTATAAACAATTGGATTAGGAGAAAAATTGACTGAAGCGCCAATACCAATCGGCAAAGCAATAATAATCGCTAAAATTGTACCAGCAACAGAAATCTCAATTGTTTGCAAAATGGATAGTGCCAATTCGTTAAACCTGGTAAAATCCGGCGGAAATGCATGCGCAACAAATTTCGCCATCTCCGGTAAACCTTTTATTAATTTTGCGAAGGAAAATCCAGTTTGTTGAAAACAAATCAGCACCATAATCAGCAATATGATGTAATACCAGCGAAAACTTGGCGACATTTCGTTTTTTATTGTTTCTATATCGATTTTTGGCTGGAAACTAAGTTCGTCTTTTTTCACCAATTGGCGACCTCCTCAAACTGATCGTATACGGAATATAATTCCTTGGCATTCGTTTTATTTGTATTGTAGCGGGCCATAATTTTACCCTGATTCAAGCCAATAATCTCCTTGGAATATTGCAAGGCCAATTCCACCGAATGTAAGGTTAATACCAAACTAATTTTTTCTTCCTCACTGATTTTAGTTAGTAAGTCAAGAATTACCAGCGATGTTTTGGGATCCAAACTGGCAACAGGCTCATCTGCCAGTAAAACTTTGGGCCGTTGCATTAAGGCTCTGGCAATAGCGATTCGCTGTTGCTGCCCGCCGCTTAATTGTCCTGCTTTTTGCAGGCGCTTATCATAAAGCCCAACTTTATCAAGGTATTGGCAGGCCAATTCATAATCGGCGTTCGTAAACCTGGTTAGTAAAGACTGAAATATAGAAGTATAGCCCAGCCGCCCGCATAGTACATTCTCGATAACAGATACCCGTTTAATAAGATTAAATTGCTGAAAAATCATGCCGATGGATTTTCTAAATTCGCGAAGCTGTTGCGGATGCCGTGGCAGTGCCACATTGTCAATGGTGATCTGGCCACTGTCAGTAGTAACTAACCCGTTGATACACCGGAGAAGCGTCGATTTGCCAGCACCGCTGGGACCAAGTAAAACGGTTGGCGTATACCTTTCAATACGGCAAGACACGGATTGTAATACTAGCTCCTTACCAAACGACTTACTTACATTATTTATGCATATCATAAACATCACTCCCTACGCCTGTTCACATTACGAACGTCTGTTATATCACTCTCGCTGTACTTTGATTATAATAAATTTTGTGTGGGAAAATGTTACGAGAATGTTAAAACCACATTAAACTCACATAAAAACAATATAAAAACAACACAGCTATATCATTATTCAGTTACAGAGAATAAGCAATATATTCACATCCGAATTTCAATAGGTTTATTTCCTGAGAAAACGCTGCAAAAATAGTCAAATTAGGTTAAAATTTAAGTAACATTAAACTTTTATGTAGGTGAATATAAATGCTATATGAATCCATTGAACAAAGAAGACAAAAAATACTTGATGAACTAAATGTCAAAAATAAAGTATATGTAAAAACATTAGCCCAAAAATTTGGCGTATCCATGGAAACCATTCGCCGCGATCTCGACTATTTAGCCGCAAACAATCACCTTACTAAAATTTTTGGGGGAGCAATCAAAGTTAAAAATACGCATTTGGAACTTTTGTATAATGAACGGGCGGTCTATAATCTGGATATAAAAAAACAAATCGCCGCCACAGCTGCAAATCTTATTGAAGACAACGATACAATTGCCTTATTAGGCGGAAGCACAACCGAACAAATAACACAGAATCTTTTAATGAAAAAAAATCTGTTTGTTATTACCAATTCTTTACCAATTTCATTTGGATTACTAAACTGCAAAAAGGAAGGGACTTTTGATGGCAGAGTGGTCCTTGTTGGCGGGGAAGCCAACGCTGTGTCCATGGCCACAAGTGGTTTTTTTGCTGAAAATATGCTGGCGAAACTCTCTGTTAATAAGGCCTTTTTATCTTGTGCCGGTTTTTCCCCGGCAAATATTAGCACCTTTCTGGAAGAGCACATCCAGCTTTCCAAGCTGCTTATAGAAAAATCTGATCTCAGCATCTTAGTCGCCGATTCCAGCAAAATGAATGTTAATCATTTGTATAACTTTGCAAGCCTTAAAGATTTCGATATGGTTGTTTGTGATCACGAAATGCCTGATGAATGGATAAATGAGATTGATTTAGACCAGTTGCAATGGTTGACTGCAAAATAACGTGAACTCGTTTCAAAAAAGCTGAAACTTCTGGGGTTCAGGTGGAGAGTCAACGCCACCCCCGAACTGACGCCGCCTCTAGAGGCGGGAGTCTTAACTCGTCGGATAAGATAAAGTTTATCTAATGATGTTTTATTATGAGGCACAAAAAACACTACAATATTACTTCAAGGCAATGGCCTGTTATGTAATACATGAAAATACCCGAAGAATTTAATCTTCGGGTATTTTCATTATTTTGCATTTTGATGTGCTGCGCCATTGGCTTTAGCTTCTTCCGCCATCGCCTGTTCGCCGCGTTTTATCGCTTCTTTGACCATCAGCCGACTTCGCCTGCCGTGACGTCGCTCCAATGAGATGTTCGCATATAACCTTTTGCATTTGGGCAGGAAAATTAAATTATTCAGGGAAAACTATCCATAAGAATGAATCGTTAGGGGGATATTATGCTTAATAGACAATACCTCTCAGAAACCAAACTTTTCACAATCTTAATCTTGACTATTTTTCTAATCACATTTATACCATCAGTTGCAAGCGCCGAATCGCCAGCAGAAGGATATTATAACAGTGGCTCAGACTATTATAAATTAGAACAATACGAGAAGG
The DNA here is from genome assembly GCF_041428895.1 of Sporomusa aerivorans. Classification (NCBI taxonomy): domain Bacteria; kingdom Bacillati; phylum Bacillota; class Negativicutes; order Selenomonadales; family Sporomusaceae; genus Sporomusa; species Sporomusa aerivorans. The sequence goes on along the minus strand of NZ_CP156926.1, from coordinate 2,718,731 downwards.
CTATCTCCTCTTTAGACAAAGCCATTGCGATTAATCCAAAGTACGGAGACGCATACGGGTTACGCGGTTTAGTCCATGAACGGCTTAAGCATTATGAACAGGCTATTGCAGATTTCAGTAAAGCAATTGACTTCGCTCCTCAGAGCGCAGGTAAATATTTTTTGCGCGGTAGAGTTTATTTTTGGTCAAACCAACTTGAGCCAGCTATTGCTGATTTGAACAAAGCGATCACCCTTAACCCACAGTTTGGCGAAGCTTACTTTTGTCGTGGTCTCGTCCATACTGATTTAAAACAATACGAACAATCTCTCATCGATTTTGATAATGCCCTTACCATAAATCCTAAGCATGCGGCCTCCTATTTAAGACGCGGCATAGCATATTATAATCTAAATCGCTGCGAGCAAGCGGTCACTGACTTTAAGCAAGCGATTGCTATTAATCCCTTAGACGCAGAAGCCTACTATCAACGGAGTCTGGCGTATTCGCGGTTAAAACAATATGAAAAAGTTATCGCCGACTGTGATCAAGCCATTGCTATTAATCCCAACTATTCAAAAGCCTATGCCATTAAAGGAGCTACACTGCCGCTGCTAGGCCGTACCCAAGAGGCAATTGATGCTTTCCGGCAATGCATCCGGATTGGCGATAATCCCACCCTTGTTGACATTGCAAAAAAATCAATTATTAAACTGGGTGGCCCCCCTGACAAGTGACGAGTGTCCCTATCGCATCAACTAGGTAAGCTCTTTTTTCCATTAAAAAAGGAGATTCCATACAACAATGGTTAAATAACGCACAGGATATTAAGCCAAAGGGGCTGGGTTTCGTGTTACGCCATCTAAAACATAAATCCGGTGTTTCGTTAATTATCTGTATTTTACTGCTTGCCTCTATGCCTTTGTTAGCGAATGCCGAGCCACAGGATGAAAGAGGGTATAATAATCGCGGACTTGACTTCTTCGTAGAAGAAAAATTTGACCAGGCTATCTCCGACTTCACGAAAGCCATCACCATTAATTCGCGGTTCGAATATGCATACAACAACCGTGGCATTGTGTACATTGCGCTAAAACAACCTGACTTAGCCATCGCCGATTTTAGCAAGGCCATTGAGGTTAATCCCAAGTATGGATATGCGTATTATTGGCGTGGCAAAGCTTATTACGCCAAAGGACAATTTCAGCAAGCTATAACTGATATTAACCAGGCCATTTCATCCGGATATCAACACATCGAGGTCTACAGAACAAGAGCGATTGTCTATTTTGATCTGGAACAATACCCCTCGGCCATCGCTGACTTTGATAAGTATCTAGCAATTGATCCACAAGATATGAACTTACATTTTAAAAGGGGCCTTGCTTATAGTAACCTAAAGCAATTTAACCAAGCCATCGATGATTTTAATTTGGTCATATTAACTAATCCACAGGATGCTGCCGCGTATAGCGGTCGTGGACTTGCTAACTATCATCTACAACAATATGAACAGGCTCTTGCTGATTTTGATAACGCAATTACCATTACACCTAATTCTGCTAGTTTTTACTTTTACCGTGGAAATGCATATTGTACTTTAAAACAAAACGACAAAGCTATCGCTGACTATGATAAAGCCATAACAATTAATCCCAATTTCGAACTTCCATATTCTAATCGGGGCTTCGCTTACTATGAGTTAAGACAATTCGATAAAGCTATCGCCGACTATGACAGAGTCATAGCAATTAATCCCAAGCTCGAACCCACGTATGCTAACCGGGGCTTTGCTTACTACGAGTTGGGAAATTTTGAGCAGGCTATGTCTGACTTCAACAAAGCTTTAGAGTTTTCCAAGGCGATTCCGAATACATATTTCGGCCGTGGCAATACCTATTTAGCCTTAAAGCAATATGACAGTGCCGTCGCTGACTACAACAAAGCGCTGGCGCTTGAACCGAACCAAGAGAGTGTCTTTAGGTACACATTATATCGAGGTATAGCTTACTTACAGTCAGGTAAATTCCATCAGTCTATTACCGACTTTGAAAATGCCCTTGCCCTTGATCCCCAATTTGCCGCTTTGTATTATTACAAAGGACTCGCATTAATGAACCTGGACCGCAACCAGGAGGCCATTGCTGCCTTCGGTCAGTACATTGCGCTTGGAACTGACGACTCATCACTCAATGAGGCAAAGGACTATATCCTTAAACTCACTGAAACGTCATGATTAGGCTCTTATTGATCCAAACGTCAATTGGATAATTAAATGTAATTTATCCAACTTAATCATTAGGAGGTACTATGCGTATATGGTATCTAAATGACAAGTCTCCATTCAAAGTTTTACTGCCTTTATTACTAGTTGCTCTTTTTCTGATTTTGTCACGTTCCTCAGTTGCAAAGGCTGAAGAATTAATGGCAAAGGATTTCTTTGATCTTGGAGTCGCGCAACTGAAGGCACAACAATATGACCGATCCATCGTTGAATTTAACAAGGCCATTGCTATCAATCCCAAATATGCTGAAGCTTATTATAACCGTGGCAAAGCGTACTATGAACTGAAACAATATGATAACGCTATTGAAGACTTTAGCCAAACAGTCTCTTTGCAGCCGGATAACCCCTCCGTATATTATTACCGTGCTTTTTCCCACGAGCATTTGAATCAATATGAGCAAGCTATCACTGATTATAATAAAGGCATTGCCATTAGACCTACGGATCAATACATGTATAATGCCCGTGGTAACGCCTATGCCGAATTAAACCAGTACGAGCAGGCCGTTGCCGATTTTGACAAGGCAATTGCCATTGACCCAAATTACGCGCATGTTTACTATAACCGGGGAAAGATTTATTACAAGCTGAAGCAGTATGAAAAGGCTCTCGCGGATTTTGATAAAATGATAGCCAATAAGCCTAATCATGCATCTGTATATACCAACCGTGGCGCTACTCATGCCGCCTTAAAGCATTATGAGCAGGCCATCGCAGATTATGACCAAGCGATAGCTCTAAACCCAAAGGATCCTGTCACTTATTATAATCGCGGCACCGAATACGCACATATAAACAAGTTTGATCAAGCGATTTCCGATTTTGACAAAGCTATTGCAATTAACCCCCAGTATATAAATGCATATTACAACCGTGGTCTTGCCCATGCACGGTTAAACGAATACGCAAAGGCTATTGCCGACTATGACAGAGTCATTGACATTAATCCTCAGTATGCGAATGCTTACACGAGCAAAGGCGTTGCCTACGTTTATTTAAATCGATATGAGCTAGCTATCACCGAATATAACAAGGCAATTGAAATTGATCCTTTGTCTGCACTCATGTACTATAATCGGGGCCAGGCCTATTGCCGATTAAGTCAATATGAGCACGCCATCGCCGATTTCGATAATACCATCGCCTTAGATCCCCGGTATGCAAAAGCTTATTATATGAAAGGAGTAGCATTGGCCTCCCTTAATAATAACCAAGAGGCAATAGCCACCCTTCGTCAAAGCATTCAACTCAGCACAGACCAGGAAATGATTCGAATGGCTAATGACCTAATCCGGCAATTTGCTGGCACACCCTAACAAGGGCTACGGTGTAAACAACCGGCATCTAAAATCAAGAACCCGAAGCTATCTATCGGCTTCGGGTTCTTGATTTATTTAATATAATCTTGCTGCTATTGAAACAGTTCCATCTCACTAGTAAATACTATTTTATCAGACTTAATTTCCATGTTGCTGATACATCCCCTGGATTGATTTTTAATGCCGCTTTATAATAAGCAATTGCCTTTTGTACATTACCTTCTTTTAGCGAAGTATCAGCATCCTTCATATGATTTACATAGTGATCCAGTTTTTTTCCGGTTTGATCATAATAATAACCGCCAACTACTACTATTTTTTGTTTTGAGTAAAAATAATCCACAGCTTTATCAAATACAGGCTGAACCACCCAGTTACCTTTCTTGTCAATAACACCAAACTTGTCGTTCCATTTCACCCTGGCTATACCATTATGAAATGAGCTGAAGTCCAGCGCCATCATAGGGAGCCATTTACCGACGGGATCATACTGCGCCGGCAAAACCATATTTCCGCTGGTATCAATATAGCCAATCTTTTGTCCTACGAAAACAGCCGCCAGTCCATCCCTGAAATCAGTTGCACAGTCAAACACAGCAGGAATGGTGAGTATCCCTTGCTTATCAATGAAACCGAACCTGTTATCAATTTTAATTACGGCTAGCCCCTCATGAAACGAACTCCACCGCAGCCCGTCTATCAATAAGCTTGGTTGCGGTTCGATTACAGTTTGCCCTGATTTATCTATAAACTCTACCGCAGCTCTTCCTTGAATTTTAATTACTGGGGCAAGACCTTCGAGGAAATTTTGGCCTCTTCCATCCACTTCAAACATCACTGCTCCGGCTTTATTAATGTACTTTGTTCTTGCTCCTGAAAAAACCGAGTAAAGACCCTCAGAAAAAGGGTTCACCACACCAGATTGCAATTCGATCACTTGTTTCCCGGTCATATCAATAAATCCGGTCAGCTTACCTACCTGCACCTCCATCAAGTCCTCAGACCAGGCCCATCCTACCTTGTCATATTCGGGTTTTATCACCATTTGTCCCTTAATATTGATAAAACCGTATTTTCCCCCCATCTTGACCGCCGCTAGCTCGGAACCGCGAAAAAAAGTGTTACGGGCTTCCTCAAATTGAGGTAAAATTACCCACTTACCGTTGTTTACCAATAGGTAGCCGCATTTTTCTCCACCCGGCAGAGCGACCTTCATCATTACCAAATCGTCCGGCTTATAATTCGGTTGATTTACAGCTCCCGCCGACAATGTCAGGCCTAGCATCAAAAGAATAATCAAAAACAAGATTCCAAACCACTTTTTCATTGTTACTATCCACTCCTTTATGAATAACCCAGAAATAAGTATAAAAATTTCCAAATAATTATATTTTCCTATTTCTATTTATTACTGTGTATTTATTCAAGTTTTTGAACCTTTAATATTAAAAAAGATATGACCTTGACCATGAAAAAACAGACCCTTCCATTTTTAATGGTTAATCGGTGTAGAGGCCCATTCGTGTATCAGCCATAACAAAGCTTTCTTTATTTACTCAAAGACAGATTATATTTTTTCATTTGGGCACTCAACATAGCTTGACCTTCTATTGACTAGAAGGTCAAGTGTCTAATGATAAAATAATTTGACTATTGGAATGGTATTTGTAATTCTGTCACGAATTTATTGCAATCATTTGTAATTCCTGTATCAATTATAGTAATTTCTACAGAATCCCCTTTAACTTGGAAGCCAGAATCTTTAAGATAATTTAATAGCAAAGCGTAATACGGCACAGCATCTTCATGAGTTCCCTGATATTGGACGGTTGCATAAGAGCCTTCTGGCAATACATTATCTTCATTTTTGAAACCGTCGGTTTCAACGATTACAAAAATAGATGAAAAGTGTATAAATTGTCTTTTGATTAAATCCTGCTGACTAACAGATACACCAACATTTCCAAGAAAAATATCATCATCCAGACAATGATTTTTACATAAATCCCGAATGAGAGGTTCAAAATCATCAGCAAAAGTAAATTTTTTCTTTAATAATACAATCTTTCTTTGTGGTAAACACTTGACTATGACCTTACCATATGGTGCTGATAGGGCAGTTTCTATTTGTTCAATGCGGTTTGAAATTTTTTTTTCAATCCGTGCTAACTGCTCTTGCTTTTTTAAGACACTATCACGCTGCTCAATAAAAATAGATAAAATGGTATTGACATCTTTTTCATCGAAAAAATTAGATATTTTTTCTAGTGGTACATCTAAAGCACGCAAATATTTTATTGTATTCAAACGCTCAAACTGATTTGTAGAATAGTAGCGATAATTTGTATCTTGATTTACATATTCCGGTTTTAGGATGCCAAGTTCATCATAATATCGAAGTGTACGAATATTCATGTGAAAAAGCTGGGCCATTTGACCAACCGTGTAAAAGGCCTTTTTACCAGCTTCTTTGTGATCCTCATCTGACATTTTTCAATACCTCCTTGCGTACAAAGCTATTATAACAACATTAAGTTACGAATTATTCTATTTTATATATTAGCTCACCCTGTTTGTTCAATCAATATTGCGATATATCCAAACCATTGGAAACAACAAAACTATTTGCTATTACAATACAAACTCAAAATCACTTGACTCTCTAGCTGCTAGAGAGTTTATAGTTATTTTATAGTTATTGTTGTGAAAGGAGAATCTTAGTGATTGGAACATTTGTAAATACCGGCACAATTTTGGTTGGAAGTGTAGTGGGTATTGTAATAAGAAAAGGACTTAAAGTGAAATACCACAATATTCTTTACGATGCTATGGGACTTGCAGCAACAGGTCTTGGCATACATGGCTGTTATAAAAAATATGTCCAACAGCGCCTATCCTGATTTGTTTATTATAAGTCTTGCAATTGGTGGCATTTTAGGCACGGCTATAGATCTGGATGGCAAATTTAATAAACTTGTGGGAAAATACTCCAAAACTAATCTCGGACAAGGTTTATCGACAGCTATTATCCTTTTCTGCTTTGGAATCTTGTCTATTCTCGGACCAATTGAAAGCGCACTTAATCAAAACAACACTTATTTGTTTACTAATGCAACATTGGATTTAGTTACTTCTCTTGTGTTGGCTTCAACTTATGGAATAGGAATTTCCTTGTCCGCCTTGGTATTGTTTATCTGGCAGGGGAGTATTTTTCTTCTTGCGCATCAAATTGCCCCATTCCTTACATCTGAATTTATGACGGAAATCTCCATCGTTGGAGGGTTTCTCATTTTGGCTTCCGGGCTATCCATATTAAAAGTTAAATCATTCAATACATTAAATCTACTGCCATCTTTACTGGTCCCCACCATAATGGTTTTTGCTCATTCACTTATTAGGAGGTTTTTATGAAATTCGCAGTGGAAGATAAAGTTTTTGAAATCCTTGATACGGTTTGCTTTGCCGTTGTAATTGCACATGGAGTAGATAATACGGTGCTTAATTTAAAAATTCAAAAGTTTTTAGAGGAAAATATACTTTTGTGTCAATCTTCTCTTAAGAATATAAACGTGAAAGAAATAGAACCGGTATTGTGCTACCGGGAGGCTTTCCGTAAGCTTAATGTCAATCCTAATAAATATATGTGTTCTATCGAAGCATTGTTGACAAAAATAGCTAAGGGAAAAGACATACCAAGCATTAACACAGTAGTTGATTTGGGTAATGCCATATCGCTTAAATATAAAATTCCGCTTGGTGCACATGACATTGATACAATGAATGGAGAAATGACTTTACGGTTTTCAAAGGAGCAAGATAATTTCATTCCGTTTGGATGTAAAGAGTTTGAGCCAGTGGATAAGAATGAAATTGTGTATGCCGCCAATAACTCAGTGAGGACAAGAAGATGGACATGGCGGCAAAGTGAAGAGGGAAAAATCACTACTCAATCTAAAAATATTTTCTTTCCAATTGACGGCTTTTCTGATAACAATATGGATATTATGCGTTCTGCTCAAAAAGAACTAGCCCATGTACTCGAATATGAGCTGGGCTGTGAGGTAAGTATCGGATGGGTAGATGCTAAGGATAAAAGCTTTAGTATAAGTGCTATTTAAGTTTATAAGAAAAAAAAGTTGATGAACACAAATAGGAGGTAATTCATGGAAAGAAACATAAAGAAATTGTTTATTTGCACAGTTATATCCTTCAATTTGGTTATTGCAATCTGGCTTATAATCTTCTTTGTAGTAGATAGCAATTATGGCACTGATTTGAGTATTGTTTCATTAATTCCTTGCGTTTGTTATGTGGTGTATAGAAAAAAATTACTTAACGAATTAGGAATAGAAAAATTCTATCCTATACTTTGACACTGCCTTTTTAGAAATTGTACCTGCCTCGGAACGAATTGATATGAGCTTAACAATTAAGCAGTTAAGTAACTCCGTGTCCTTTTTAACTCAAAGAACACATTATCCATATGAATTGTTACCATAGATTATTTGATGAATAACCCGTTCTATACTATGACTAGAGCCTTAGCTATACTATTGATAGTTAAGGCTCTAGTTCGATGACTTACTTATTTTCCCTTTAAATTTGTTATTTTTATGAACAGGGCACCAGTGAAATGCTTATAAATAACCTTTTCTGAAAAAACATCTCACGGACAATAACTTCACTACACCAAATAACCTATTTATTTAATGTGAATTGTCATTTTGTATTTAGGTGTAAGCAGTCAATCAAAATGCAGAGTTTTCCGCCACAAAGTGCAGAGTTTTTCAAGTAATACTTTTGCGGTGCTTTAAGCGATAACTGTCACCAGTCATATTGATAATCTCGCAGTGGTGGATTAGGCGGTCAAGAATGGCTGTTGTAATCGTTGCATCGCCAAGGAACTCAGCCCACTCGTCGAACCCTTTGTTTGATGTAATAATCATCGAAGTACGCTCGGCCATAGAAGACACAAAGCTAAAGAATAAATTAGCCTCTGCCGGGGAGAGTGGCATAAACCCAACTTCGTCAACAATCACCAGAGCAGCCTTACTTAAATATCTGAGTCGACGTTTGCTGGCTCTGGAAATTTCGGACGTTTTTAGAATCTTCATAAGGGTATCCAAGGTTTCAAACGCCACTGCATAACCCAAGTTCAGCCCCTTCACCGCCAGGGACAAAGCAAGATGGGTTTTACCAACGCCGGGAGGCCCCAACAAGCAAACATTGTATGCTTGTTCAACCCACGTCATATCACTTAGCCGCAACATCTGTTCCTTGGAAACACTGCGTTGAAAACCGAAATCAAAAGAATCCATGGTTTTCTCAGCAGGCAGGCTTGCTCTGCGGCGGCGTAGCAGATTCTGTTTTTGTACTCGAAGCCGTTGCTGTTCCAGTAAAAACAGTTCTACACTCTCCACGGGTGTTAGTGAATTTTTACCTGCAAAAAGTGCTTCAAAATCCACGGGAGTCATGCGTAAATCAGAAAGTAGTCCAGTTACCCGGTCAATTGGCCGCATCATCATCGGTCACCACTTTCCTTGGCATAGACATCAAGCGAGCGCTTTTGCGTTGTCACATGATACTTTGCATTGCTCATCGGAAGGGGCAACTCTGGCGGCTGGGGTTGTTTAAAGGCATTGTGTTCCAGATAGTCTTTTATGTAATTCGCGCTGTAAAGGTTACTGTACTGGCAAAAACCTACAGCTTCCAGGACAGCGTCTACAGCATATTGGTCGCAGAGCGTATGGATCAGCTTAAATTGATCTCTGGCATACCGGGATTTCTCTGTACGGATCGTTTGGAGAAAGTCATCCGCCTTGGCAAGAAGAAGCGTACCCAGTGCAACCTGCATCTGGTTCAGAGAGCTGGTTCTGTCGCGCTGGTGGCTTCTGCTTTGGATGAGCAGACCCCGACCGTTGGAAATGCGATGTTGGCAAATGCGATCGCCAAATACAGTCTGAATGTATAAAATGCCATCTTTGGGCACAATACAAACCTCTTTTTGCGCATTGTAAGTGCCAAGTGGAACGGAATAACGGTTGCTGTCATAAATAACGGTATTGTCCTTGCGGACAGTTCTACATAGGTGAGCGCCGTTATTTTCTGCGCAATCGACCAGCGGCCGTAAGTATTCCCGTTCTTCGGCAAATACTTCGGCAGGCACACGCTTTGTTGTTCCGTGAATTTTTGCGTTTGCGGTACGCTCCAACCAATCCAGGCAGCTGCTGTTTAGAATATCATCATCCACGTAAAGCCGGTTTTCCAGAAAATTGCCTTTCACATATTTCACGGTGCTTTCCACCTTCCCCTTGCTTTCAGGGTCAGCACCACGGCACATATAAATACTCAGTTTGCACTCCTGCCGAAGTTTTTCAAATTCATAAGTATGTATGATATCACCGGCATTTTCTGCCACGCAAACGATACTATCCTGGTCAAAAACCATCTCTTGCGGCATTCCGCCCATATACCTGAAGCATTGGTGACATACTCGCACCAAATCCGAAGCGGTGTAGGGGCGGCTCTGTAATTCGGCATATTTAAAACGGGAATGTGCCAGAACAAAAGCTGCAGCATAGACCTTGATGCGGCCACCGTCTACATTTTTCAGCCACTTCTCGCCAAAGTCTACTTGCAATTGCTGCCCCATTGGCAATTCAGGAACAGCTGCATAATCTCGTTGATTGAGTGCTTTGCGCAGATCATACTCATTCCGCAGGTTCTTTACATACCGAGAGACCGTTCGTTCGCTAAAGGTCGCGCTGTAGTGTTCTTTTAACCAATCACAAACCTGTGCTGCGCTAAGCGTAGGATAATCCCGTAGCCAGCTGATGATTGTGTCCTGGTAATCGTCTAGCAGCCTGACCTTGCAGACCGTGGCGACATTAGATTCATACTCATCCACCGTCATATTCCAGTAGCGGTCCACTGTTCTCCAGTTGATGCCAAGACTTTTCGCCACGGTATCTTTTCGGAATCCGCGTTCTTTTAGTTGATGTATTTTGCTATACACAGAATATCCCTTCATTTCTAGCAGCCTCCATACTCAGCGTGCTTCTATTGTATCAGCTGACTGGAAACTGTGTAGTTATTGGCGAAAAACTGTGTGCTTTGTGGCGAGAAAGTTTGTAGTTCTACTGGCTTAAAACTCTGTATTTTAGTTTACCATTTACATTAGGTACTTGTAATATATCAAAACCGACTACGATTAGCTCCCTGTTATTCTGTAACACCGCATTTGCAAGTTCCAGAGGAATACCTCCTTTTGAAACTGGAATCGGTTGATTTTGTATAGCCGCCAATTCTTGTATAAGCCATTCTTTAGATATCCAGTTTCCCATGTTTTGCGGTGTTTCGTTCAGCCACCTACTCATTTTCGGTAATAACTCCATACTATCTAAGACCGACGTCTCTTTTGGGTAGATAACGCTAGCAACATTGGACGTATAACTGTCATGAACGGGATCTATTCGGTATAAACGTATGGAGTTGATGTCAGAAAAGTTTTTCAATAGTTCAAAGTCATCTTCTTCTATTTCCGAAACGTTATATACTCCCAAATCTGTAATGGTCTGATCATTCTTACCCCATAGCCGCTCTTGTCGCGCTCTTGATAGTACTCCGATATTTCGCAGCATATCTAAGATTTCTCCCGTACCATCCAAATCGGCCTCTAATGCTCCGGAATAATAACTGAAAGCACCCTGATCCGGAATATAGAACTTCTCAAATTTATTCCGCACAATGCTTTCCATAATTCTCCTGGAACTATCTTTATTTTCAGTCGAAGCATCGCTCCATAAAAAATTGGTCAGTATTCTTAATGCACGGAAGGTAGCCAATGACCAGTCGTGCTGTTCGGCTAAATCTTGAGGCATAGGCACGGAAAGCTTCTGCAGTGTATTAGCAAACATCGCCTCTTTATATCGCAGAGGAAATTCGGTATGGCGGTTGTTGCCTTGATCATCCACAAAAAGTCTGACAACATGTGAAGTAGCTACTAAATCTCCTGAATCTAACAGTTGTCCGGAACTCCTCAATCTGGGTCCCCAAAATCCAGTTTTGCTGTCCTGATTTTCGTAAAACCATTGTAAAAGTGCATGTTTCCACTCCGGAGAAAAATTGTATAAATTAACACGTTCCAGGTCTGGAAAGTAGACTATTTCAAAAGCCAATATATATGGCGTCTTAGGTAACTTGGATGCAACCCAACCTGCTGTAGACAGATCATCTAAATAATTCTTTAATTTTTCTCCTGTATTAATCTGATCTAAGAAGCTTAGCGGGTACTTTAGATGAAGTGGCTCACCTATTTCCTTTGCCAAAAGTTCAAGGTGGCTCACCATATTAAGTGTAGAACCAACATATGTACAAAGAGGATACGAATCATCCATAAATGCACCTGTCCTGGAATTTTGCAGTCCCAAATAAAATTCTAATTCCTTTTTCTTATCAGCAAACTTTGGAACTTTAATTAAGCCCTCTCTGTTCTTTAATTGCTTATGAAATTGATTGAGCCGGCTAAATGCTGTTATATATTGACCTTTGTCAATATAGTAGACGATTCCGACCATCTTAAATTCAAATTCTCCCATATAATATCCTTCGGCGCGAAGCTCACCATTTAATTGAAACATTTCTGGAATCAATTTTAAACTTTTATAGACTAAACTTCCTGAAACAATTAAACCAATTGATATCATGACCGTTATTACAGTGATTAAATACTTTCGCTGAGTATTATTACGGATCCCCCCATATACCATTGTGTTTATTCACTCAACTTCCCGCAGCATTTTTTCTATACTAGTGATACGTATCCGCAGCTCGGAAAGTTCTTCAATCATTTTTTGTTGATTTTCATTCATTTTCTGTTGTGTTAAGATTGCTTCCTCCGTCAACTTACGATACGCCTCATCTCTTGCTATTTCAGCCGTACTCGTAATTCGAATTTGACGCATTTTAAACCATTGCCACGCCAACATCAACATCAGTATCATTCCGGCAACCAAAAAAGTAAATCCATAAATATCAAAGCTTTTCATTCGTTTTCCCCCTCTTCCTTATCAACGCCCAAAGTAGCCTCACCGAACTCTTTTACATTGATTGGCTTCATCACTTCCGCAATACTCTCCGGACTTAAGCAAAGTACAAATGGTGTTACCTCATAATAGTTCATTGCTTTTCCATCCGCCGATAATTCTAGTTTACTAGTTACCAAACCAGCCTGCTCTAAACGCTTCAAATGCAAATATAGTAATGGTCGACTTATCCTAACCTCACGAGCAAGTTGACTCACATGAATACGCCTGTCGCACAACAATGCAATAATTTGCAAGCGATGCGGATTTGCCATTGCCTCCAACATTTTAATTAAATCCTCTCTAGAAGGTGATATTGGCTGTATTTTTTTTTTATTTTCTTCCCCTCCAATTCTCCCATCTAAAGAATCCTCCACCATTTAAAACAACAGTCTTCCACCTGTAATAAACATATTACAGGTGGAAGACTATTGTCAATATTTTGTTTTACTTATAACACGCTGGAAGAGAAAATATGTTCTTTTAATTATTTTACAAAATTAAAAAAGATGACCCGAAGCTCTAGTAAGATCTTCGGGTTATCTTTTTATATTTAATCTGCATTCTGATGTGCTACACCATTCGCTTTAGCTTCTTCCGCCATCGTCTGTTCACCGTACCTAACAGCTTCTCTGACCATAGAGCCAACTTCACCAGTGGTTACATCACTCCAATGAGATGTTCGCATATAACCTTTTCTACTTTTTCTTCTTTGCTACACATTCGATGCCAAAAAAATTATCCTGTTTAGAGTCAGTTGTAGTTCGAATTGCGGCAGTTATATCTGCTAAAAACCTGCTAGCAAACGCTAATTCACTTTGACTATATGCACTAAAAATTTTCTTAAAAACTTCTTCCGCCTCCTTGTGCAAGGTTTCGTGAAGTTCAAAAACTTTTCTCCCCAGCGGCTTTAAACGATAGTAAATTTCTTTCTGATTATTTGTCAGACGATAAGCTTCGATCATATTTTTCTTTATTAACTTAGTTGTTATCTTGGAAATACCGCCCTTAGTTATGTTTAATTTTTTGGCAATAGTTGTTGTATTAGGCATTTCATTGCGTTCAATACAATCTATCACATGACATTCCGCCAAAGAAATACTTATATTATGCAGTTCTGCATGTCCTTGCTCCAGCACAATATTTTCCAAATTCTGTTTCTCATAATCTTCCAGATCATTAAAATGATACATTAAGATTTCAAGCTCGCTAATTAAAATCTGAACCTTCCGCTCTCTATTTTGCATACTATCAACCCAACTTTTACATAATGTCATTCTTATTTGAAACATTTTTATTATACAACATATAATTACACGAAGCCAAGCATAAATTGTTTCCATGTTAATAATTTTATAGTTGACACGGAAATAATATTGTTTTATAATAAAATTGGTTTCCAAGGAAACCAATGGTATTACAAGGAGAGATGCATAATGAAAATTGATCTATCAGTTACCGTTACCGAAGAAATTCTAAAATCAATGTCGAGTATGACTGCTGCCGGTGAAATACCTCCTGTTGTTCAATTCGGCCATATCGGCACCCACTTCGATGTTATGAATAAAAAATTTCCGTTGGAGAATACCGAAAGAAGAGGAATACTCTTTGATGTCAGCCACGTGAAAGACAGAGAAATTGAAGCAGACGATATCAATATGGACGAAATCACTGAACACGATTTTATTATGTTTTATACCGGGTGCTTAAAAGAAAACAGGTTTGGAACTCCTGAATATCTCCAAAGCCGTCTCGAATTATCAGATGCGCTAATAACCGATCTTGTAAATAAAAAGGTGAGCATGATTGGCATTGATTTCCCGGGTATCCGTAAGCCTGCCGAACATCCCCGTGCTGACCAATATTGTGCGGATCATGGAGTCTTTGTTATTGAAAATCTAGCAAACCTGGAAATATTGCTTGCTGCGGCTAAAGGCCAGCCGTTTTTAATGCATACTTATCCGGTCAATTATGAAGGACTGACAGGGCTCCCCTGCCGGGTTGTTGCCGAAGTCTAACACCGCTGGCAGGTAAACCCATATATAACTGAAACCGCTGATTTTTAAACGCGTGTCCACCAAAACAGACAGCACTCTTCCAAGTCGTGCTGTCTGTCTACTTTAATCATATTTCTGAGCATGTTTCAATACTGGTACCGGAAAATATGTTTGGCTGTAATAGTACATTTAAGCCTGTATTCGTTCTAAACTCATCAGTTAAACCTTGAAAGGTGTGAACAGTATGCCATTCCAAATTAACGCTGACTGTAAAAAGTGTGGGATATGTCAGTTACCATAAATTGACTGTACACACACGGAGGAGATCAATTAAAACTAGCAATCCGCACCATTGACAAAAAGAAGAAATCCTGCTTGCCTCCCGGTGAAGGTAAACAAATTCAGGATCTAATATACAATAAAAGCCTACAAATCCTTATAAATCAAGGATTTATAGGCTAATTCCATTTCTAGCCTTTTAAGCCGTATTTAACCGTGTTTAATACATAAAACAGCAACCTCAAAAACCTGATGTTTTCTAACCATATCCGGGGAAACATAAACCACCTTTTTCCACAACCCGTGAAGCCTTGTTGCACAAGGCTTCACGGGTTGTGTTTTCTTTGCAGCCAAACTACACACTCGATGTGCATCGTGATAAAGTTGGAAGGATTGAAGGTCGTACATCGTGACATAAAACCAGATAACATAATCTGTGGCGATGGTGGCGAATATTATCTAATTGATTTCGGGATTACTAGACAGTTAAATCGGGCATTTTAACGATGATGCAAGTTTAAAAGCGGTAATTAAGCTGCAAAAAAGGACCGTTCAGGCTTATTTTCGCATACTCATCTTTGGAGCCTGACTTTGCGGTTACATAGCGGTATCCGGCTATAAAATCAGCTTTTTTCGAGAAGTTTCTTTTAACGCCAACTTCAGATGCATACGAATACTTGTTACCACTGGTAACTGACGCAGCTATTTCACCATAATAAGATGTTGGGGTTAGAGCACCTATTTCATAACGTGCGCCAACAATAGGGGCAAAGGACTTGAATGTTTTCTCAGCATTTTTTCCTGGGGCTTCCATTTTGCTTTTAATTTTCGAATTACTAACACCAAATAACCAGGAGAAATTACGCTCGCTTTTAGCATTATATGTAGGCAGCCACTTAACAGCAATATAGGTAAATTCGGTTGTCGCTTTTACACGATCAGCAGGATTGTAAGAGATACCGTCAAAGGTATAGCCGGCACCCGGATTTTTTGTGCCGTCAAAAGAAAAATCGTCATAATCGAACTGAAGCTTGCCTTCTTCGCCAAAAATGAGGCCAACTGACAGTAAGTTTTTATTTTCAATCCCCAAATTATCTTTAAAATCTAACGCTGTCCCTTTTTGGACCTTTCCATCCAACGAGGGAAACCAGCTACGAACGGATAAGCCGTAATCGGCTGCATAGGCAGCCTGGGCAGAGATCAAGCATAAACCAAATACTAACGATAACGCAGCAGCTTTTAAAGATTTCATCTACACCACTCCTAAACCATACGTTTTAACAAGAAGGGTAATATTCACAAACAAATTGAAATTTGTTTTCGCGCGTCATGGCCAACACTGGCTGCAGCGAGGGTCAGCCCGAATTTTTAAAGCAGGCTACAGTCCGAAACTTACTCCCGCCAATGACTTACAGTATTTTTATTTTCCGGGCGGTGGTCGTAATAAACGGCTTTTCAAAAGCGTGGATATGAAGCTTGAATAATTTCGTGCGCTAAGTTGTTAATTTCTTCCCACGACAAAGATGTATCCCAGACAACCGGTATGGTTTGAATCGCTCGATGAATACGTCGCAAGTTTATCCCTCCTTTCTATGCCATATATTCCTATTGGCTAAGCCACAGCCAATAGGAATATATGGCATAGCTGTTCTAAAAGCTTCCAGTATTCAAGTCTAGAAATTCCAGTACAATGACTGTACTTTTGGTACTGAGAAAAGAAAAAAATACATCTATTCGAGACGATTTTATTGGGACTGATTTTCGTCTAGGCATCATCCGAAGTATTCGTCTTCAGAATGCTTCTGCATAATAGGTCTGCAATTTATGCATATAATCAACGCATTCCCCCGTCGTCAAGCTCAATAATACGATCGGCCATATTTAGAATCCGATAGTCGTGCGTAACCAGAAGTATAGTGGCGCCTTGTTCGCGGGCAAGGCGTTGAAGTATATGAACAGCCTCTTGACCATTTACTTTATCTAATGATGCGGTTGGTTCATCAGCGAGTATCAGCTTAGGATTTGCAACAAGTGCCCTGGCGATGGATACACGTTGTTTTTGACCACCGGATAATTTTGCGGGTTTATAATGAAGACGATCTCCAAGCCCAACTGCAGATAAAATCTCTGTTCCCAGGCACTTTCTTCTTTCCATGTTGTAGCCTTCGCGCAACTCAAGTGACATGCATACATTTTCAAGGGCGGATAAACTTTCAAGCAGATTGTGATTTTGAAAAATATATCCTATGTTTAGGCGAGTTTGGTTGTAAATTTCTTCCCCGAAGCCAATCAATTCCTGTCCCAAAACTTGAACTGAGCCTTCACCTGCTGCGCGGAGAGCACCGATAATAGTAAGCAAAGTGGTCTTTCCCGAGCCGGAAGGGCCTGTCAGTATAACAATTTCCCCCATCTTGATCTGAAGGTTCACGTCTTTAAGCACCTGGTTTTTCAGTTCGCCGCTACCAAAACTGAAGTTCAAATCCTGCACTTTAATTATCGTATCCATCAAAACATATCCGCCGGATTAGCTGAACGCATTTTTTGCATAGCAATTGCCCCCGCAAACACGCACATCACGAGTATCATAAGAAACACGTTTATCACCTTGGTTAGCGGCATCGGCATGGGGATAAACGTAAACGATTCAGCGACATTATAGAGACCCAGAGAAAGCAGGAATCCGGGGATGAATCCAAGGATCGCCAAAATTAAAGACGAACTGAAAACGACCAGCAGCAGATAACGATTTGAATAGCCCATTGCCTTTAAGGTGGCAAACTCCTTTAAGTGATTGGTAATATCCGTAAAGAGAATTTGGTATACGATTACCAGCCCAACGACTAATCCCATGATCGTACCAAAGCCGAAAATAAATCCAAGCGGTGCACTACTCTGCCAATATTGATATTCGAAATCAATAAATTCCTTGTCCGTAAAAACATGAACATTATCACTAAGAAGGAGACGCAGGTCTTGCTGTAATTGACCAATATTAGTATTTGCTTTTACCCGGATAACGCCGACATCAATCTGAGACGGATGTCGGCTTGGAAAAATCCGAAAAAAGTTCTGGTCACTTGTAATTAAATTGCCGTCAGCCGCGAACGATGTTCCGATACGCACTGTACCAATTACCTCCATCTTACGGTCGTTGATTTCTGTTACCACCGGACCTTGCTTCAACAATACAGCAATATCACCAAACTCCGGCCGGGACGACTCATCAAACACAGCCGTATCCCGTCTTGTCAGCGCGGCCCGGAATTGCTCAATATCTGTGAGGCTTAGGACAGTCTCAGTGGGTTCACTACCCCATACCATAAGGGTGCGATTTACCTTGGTTTCCGGATTCTTAAACTGAGCCTCGCCAATATAAACAGGAACAACTGAATCAACGTAAGGGCTTGCTAATACCCGTTGAAGTTCAGTTCGGGGAAAAGCAGCTGTCGCCGACAACGCTTGGCTCTGTTTATGGACTAAAAACAGTTCCCCTCGAAACCGTTTGGCGATTATTGTTGAACTTTCGTTCAGCGAATCCATAAATCCTAGTTGCATAAACACCAACACGCAGGCAAACATTACTCCAAGAGTGGCAGCTGCAAGCTTGGCCCGCCCGTGAGTCAATTGTCGCCAAGCCAGGTGCGTCGCAAAATAAAACTGCCTGCTTAGCATCATATCAGCCTCACATCAACTTGCATGTATATCAAATGACGAAGTGACTCAATAGCTGCAGAATCTAGCGTAATACGAACTTCCACAACTCTATTATCTTTATCAGCCAGCGGGTCAGTGTCATTTATGTCGTTCTTTCGGATCAGAAACCCGATATCCCGTACCTCACCAATAAATGGCTCCCGCAATCCTGCGACCTTGACTTCGGCTTTTTGACCAATCTTTACTCGCGTTATGTCTCTCTCATAGACTTCGGCTACGACATCGAGCCGCGTCAAATCCGCTATTTCAACAACACCGGAACTCCCGACAAGCTCTCCTGGCCTAGCTTTTACAGCGAGTATCGTACCGTCCAGCGGACTTAAAAGCTTGCCTTGCGATAGTTCTTTTTGCGAAAAATCCAAATCGGCACTGCCAGAGGCCATCTCCGCCCTAAGAGCAGCTACTGTAGCCTGGGACTGGTGCAAATTGCGCTCTGCTTCATCAAAGCGAGACTGTGAGATTGCTCCTACTTTCCAAAGTTCATTCATTCTTTTGTACTCACTTAGTAGATATGATTCTGTAGATTGTTCTGCTTGAATTTTAGCGGCAATCAGGCGAACCTTGGCCATAGCGGACGCATATTTGGCTTGCCGCCGATCAAAATCACTAAATACCGCAATGACATCTTCCTTGCGTACAGCTTGCCCCTCTTTCACCAGAATTTCTTCTACCCGGGCACCATCACCATCGTAGGAAACAACAACAACGCGGGAACGTGGCTCCACCCGTCCAAGAGCACCAATTCCAGATAGTCGCCTGGCTTGATCCAAAACTTCTTCGGACGTGTCTCGACGTACCGTAGTCTTTGATTTTTCTTGCCCGCTCAGCAGCCAATAAGCTGCTATAGTCAGAACGAGTAGGGCTATTGCTGCCCAAGCGATTTTTTTGTTATATTTCATCGGTCGACTCCTCAATTGTTCTTTCCAAATCGGTCACGCAATTTTACTGGTTTTTTGTTATCTTCAAATTCATCATACAGGGTCATCATGAATCGCCGCTAAAGAAAGTATAAATTTCTGTAAAGCAGATCTAAAAAATAATGAAAAAATTGCATTTACTGTGGTGAGGAAGGCAAAAAAAGGGCTGATGGATATAAAATCCTCAGCCCAAAACGTAAAAATTATCTTCATTCCGGAGCGATATCCCTTTGGCAACACCGCCCGTTCAAATCAACGGAATCGTGAACCTGATTCCCAAGCCTCCGTATTGGGAATGAAAAGCGCTGATTTGACCGCCGTGGTGTTCAATAATGGATTTGCAGCTTGCCAGGCCAAGTCCGGTACCCCCGCTCTTATTTTCCCTGGACTTATCGACGGTAAAGAATTTCTGAAACAAGGAATCCAGGTCCTGGGCCGGCACTCCCACCCCGTTATCCTCCACTTGAAAATGGGCATAATCTCCCTCCTGATAAACGCTCAGGTAGATATGGAGTTCTTTCCTTTCTCCATATCTTAGGATGTTGCTGAACAGATTCCCAAAAACCCGGCGGATCATAGGCTTGTTAATCATTACAACCTGATTGGCGCTGAAGGAATGACTCGAAGTCAGCCGATAATCAAACCCGGACAATTCGGTTTCATATTCCGCCACAATGCTTTCAAACAGTTTCAGAACCTGCACAGGTTGCTTATCGATTGCCTCCAATTTAAGCTCATCCCTGGTAAAAGCTGAAAAATAATTTATCAAATCCACCATGTGCTTTGATTTCTTTAGAATCAGCTCATAATATTCCTGTTTGTCGCTCTCCGAAAGATCTTTTTGCAGGGTCAACAATTCCACAAAGCCGTTAATGGTCGTCAGGGGAGTTTTTAGATCGTGAGCAATCGCCGCAATCATATCGACCTGTTCCCTGTGCGCCTGATGAAGCCTTGCTTGCATTTCGTTAAAATAATGATACAGTTCCCCGATCTCATCCTTCCTTTTCAAATATAAGGAGGTAAATGAATGCCCGATATTTACCCTTTTTAACCGGGTATTCAGTATCTGAATCGGCCTGGTGATGCTGAAATGAAAATATACTGCCAGAACAACAAAGATGGCAGCTATCAAAAACAGCATCAACCAAAGGAACAACATGAGTTGCTCTCTTGAATTTTGTTCCCACTGGAGAACCCTTTCAATCTCTAAAAAATACACTAAGTGGTTCTGGGATGTTTTTACGGGTAACCAGAAATTCTTTAATGCTTTATCGTCATAATCGTCGTACGGTTTCAAATAGGATAAAAGCACCGCAGATGCGTCGTGATTATATAGTTTCAAGGAAACATTTTGAGAGTTGGAAATCTGCCTCAGATAAGCAGCGATTCCTTGCTGATCAGGATATAACGCAGCCACACGATCGGCTATTATTTTATTGTCAGCGGCATAATCTTTATAACCTGGAAATAATTTATCCATGGTGTATACTCTAATAGCCACAAGCAAAAACACCAGTGTTACCAGCATCAATAAAAACAGCAAAGGCAGTTTAATTTTGAGCTTCAATTCTCCAGTTATCCTTCCGTATATTTGTAGCCGACACCCCAGATCGTTTTAATCAAATCATACTCCGAGCCGAGCTTTTTGCGAATATTTTTGATATGCACGGTGACGGTGTTTAGTTCACCGTATTCGTCTCCCCAAACATTTTCATAAATTTGTTCCCGGGTTAAGACCATATTGGGATGGTTCTTCAGAAAAGCCAAAATCAAAAATTCCTTGGTTGACAAATCAAGCTTTTGCCGGTTTAAAAAAGCTTCAAAAGTCTGCTCATTTAAAACCAACGGCGACATAGATGCCGATCCGTTGCTGTCAGCATCTTTCCTGCATTCGTTCCACTCCTCATACAAACGGTCCACCTTTCGGAAATGCGCCTTGATCCGGCTGGTCAACTCTTGAATGCTAAAAGGTTTGGTCATGTAATCATCGGCGCCGATTTCCAGTCCGATAATCTTATCAATGTCCCGGTCCCGCGCGCTCAAAAATAAAATCGGGATATTATAGTCAGTGCGGATGTTGCGGCAAACTTCCAACCCGTCCATTTCCGGCATCATGATATCCAGCACCACAAAATCAACGGGAGTTGCTATAAGTATTGCCAGGGCCTCTTTCCCTGAACAAGCCGTCATGACTTCAAATTGTTCGTATTTTAAACTTTTGGTGATCAATTTGATAATGTCCGGATCATCATCAACTACCAAAATAGTTTTTCCCATGAGAACTTCACCCGCTTTATTGCCTTTTTTCTATTATAACAAGAACATGTAAAGAGAGTATAAATAATTCTAAAAAATCATGAAGGTACATTAATGGTATAATGAAAATGGAACTCTTTTTTTTGAGTCGGTCCTTAATCATATCCGGAAGATCTTTTATAATATCAGAAATGGCTGTGAACATTTATAAAATGCGACAGGGACGGCCCCTGTCGCATTACGCAATTTTATTATCATTTGCGCATCGTACTTGTACTACCTAGCATCTCTGACATATCAGTTCTAAACCTATTCGTACAATAATTGTATCTTTGGTACTAATAAAAGAAAAAAATCACATCGATTCGAGAAGAATTTTATTGGGCCTGATTTCGTTTAGGCTTCATCCGAAATATTCGTCTTCATAAGGCTCCTACATAATATGTCTGCAATTTTATGCATAGAATCAACGAAAGATACAGAATTGTTTAGGTAAAAACTCTGATCCATCAACTCTTTCACAGTACCATCAAAAATTATCCTTAGTATAGTCAAATCAAGAGAGTCAATAGAACGAAAATATCCAGCCTCAATACCTTGTGTTATTAAAGATTCAACGATTTCCCATTTTTCGGTCCGGGACTGTTGAATTTTGTTCCATTCCTCCGGAAAATGACGCTTCAAGTCAAACATAAATTCCATACTTACATCCATGGGGGGATGAGCCAATAATAATGCCTTTAATTTCTCAGGCACATTCAAAGTATTATTATTAAGTATGTCCTTCCTCTGTTGGCGCAGGCTTCCCAAGGCCAGGTCCACTATAGCTCCTATCACCTCTTCTTTCGATTTAAATTGTGCATACAAGGTACTTTTGCTAATTGACAGGCGTTTTACGAGGTCACTCATTGTAAACTTTATACCAAACTTGTTTATATCTTCTATTGCCGCTGCGATAATTTGATTACGCAAACGGATCACCATCCTTTGTTAAAGCATCAGTACAAAAAATGTATTTTCGTTACTATGGTAACCGGCTTTTCCTTCCACGTCAATATCTAACAATAACCAGAGTAAAAGTTTTCTTTATATGTAAATATTTGATATTTTTTCTTTACTCCTAAAGTAAGATCCTGCCATAATAAACTATATGGCAGGATCAGCTAATATCTAACCATTTATTGTTGTATTCCATTAAATGTTACTTTAATGAACATGGCACCACTGTCATGCTCACTTGGTTGACTGATTCAGACGAGTTCAGCATTTCAAGCATCTGAATAAGTATATCAAGCTATACCGGAAGGTGTTTAGTACTGATTTTTAAAAAAAGATGCCCCGAAGTAATACTTCTTCGGGGCATCTTTTTTTATTTAGCATTCTGGTGAACTGCTCCGTTAGCTTTAGCTTCTTCTGCTATCGCTTGCTCGCCATGTTTAATAGCTTCTCTAATAATAGAGCCAACTTCACCCGTAGTAACGTCATCTCAATGAGATGTTTCTAAATAACCTTTTTAAGGCCCGGTCTCATATTATCTGCTTATTCATGGATACCCAAAGTAAACAGTTGACCACTTTCACCTAATCGATTATTCCGGGCATCATCAAGTAAGTTGCACAATAATTTCAATTCTGTTTTCCCGTGCTCAATGGCACTGACAATGATGTAAAGAGCGCTCCTGGGGACAAACGGGACCATATTCGCGTATTCCTTTTGCATCAGCACTAGATTTGATTCCAGTTTTTCAATTCTGTTTTCCAGCATTTCTGCTATTCGAGACTGATTTCCATGATAAACAAACGCTAAACCGGCATGTAATGGATTATAGACTTTATCATGGTTTAAAAACTGTTCCAATAATAATTTATGAAATTCTTCTACGCCTGCTTCTGTAATACGATAAATTGTCTTATAGGGATGTGAACCGTCTTTCACAACGTCGACAACTTCGGTCAGACCATTTTTTGTTAATTGTTCTACTGCATAATATAAGGATCCTTTTTGTAGTTTAATATATCTTGACATATTTCGCTTGACCATAATCTGCTGCATGTCATAAGGATGCTTTTGACCTTCCATCAAGATACCCAGAACAATTAGTTTCATTGACATGCTTCGTTGGCCTCCTTGCGTGCTTCTATAGGAACTTGCGCAACGGTCATCTTAGAATTACCCATTAACATAATGCATGCTGCAGCCAAAAGTATAAAAATAAGTGCCCAGAAAAATATATGAACAACCGATTCCGTCAACACAGTTAACATGATACTCAAAATCTCCGGAGGCAGGTTCAGCCGTGTCTCCGGCTGTAAAATCGTGCGGATTTCATTAAATCGACTTAAGTGAGAAAAGCCTGGAGGCACAAGGTTAGCCAATTTTTCCTGCATCTCCATGTTTTGAGCGCTGCCTAACAACGTAAGTCCAATTGTCATACCGATAATTCGAAAGAAAACAACCAACAAATTGGCTGAACCGCGTTGACGAATGTCCAATCCATGAATAGCGGCTGTAGTCAACACAGGAAATGAGATGCCAATACCCAATCCGGCAATCGACATATATGCGGCAACTATGAATATAGGTGTGGTCGCCTTTAACGTACTAAGCAAATATATCCCGCTGAATAATACGCTCGCCGATAGCAGCATAAGATTGCGATAGGATTGAGTTCGTAAGGAAAATCCTCCGACCTGGCTTCCGATCACAGAACTTAGCATCATGGGCATAAGTATCATTCCGGCATTGGTTGCCGAACCGCCAAATGTACCAAGCGCATATATGGGAATATATACGATTGGCAGAATAAATACACAGCCATAGAAAAAACCAGCAGCCTGAGTAGCCAAAAACAGCTTGTTTTTAAACATATCCAACGGAATGATCGGTGACGAAACCTTCCGCTCTATGGCAATAAATACAATACAGGATACAGTAGATAAAACCAGTAATCCTAAAATGAGTGCAGAATCCCATGGGAATTTTTTCCCTCCCAGTTCAAGCACAAACAACAAACCGACAAGTGAAATAACCATACATAAGGCTCCCCACCAGTCAACTTTTTGTTTTCTATGTTCAAAAGACTCAAAATAAAATTTATATATGAGAATCATAGAACCTATTCCCAAAGGCAAGTTAATATAAAAAATCCACCGCCAGTTTATATAATCGGCAAAAAGAGCTCCAATGAAAGGACCCAAAATACTTGACAAACCAAACACTGCACCAAACAATGCGGACATTTTACCACGCTGTTCTGACGGGAAAATATCAAAAATAATAGTAAAGGCAATAGGCATGATCGAACCGCCCCCGAGTCCCTGAATGGCGCGATAAATACTAAGCTGCAACATGTTTTGGGCCGTTCCGCACAGAAGGGAACCAATGATAAATAAGCTCAACCCGGTAATATAGAAAAGCTTTCGTCCATACATATCGGATAACCGACCAAAAATCAGCATGCTGGGAACGCTGGCTATCAGATAAGCCGAAGTTACCCAAATAATCTGATCCAGTCCGCCTAAATCCGCAACGACTTTGCCTATTGCCGTGGCTACTATGGTATTATCCATAGAGGTCATTAATATTCCTAATAATAATCCTCCAATCACAGACTTTCGAGTGTCATCATGAGTCATAAAATATTCCCCGTTTATAGTCAAGAACGGGAGCGTAATGAGTCCGGTATCCAGCCACCCAGCAGGCCCAATTAATATTATTTTGCATTTCCCATAACCAACAATTTTATCTAATGTTGTAAAAAACATAGACCATCAATAGATAAGTGCAACAAAAAAACCGAAGCCTTAATCAAAGACTTCGGTTTTTTTATTATTTAGCATTCTGATGTACTTGCCCATTCACTTTCGCTTCTTCAGCGATTGCCTGCTCACCACGTTTAATAGCTTCTCTAACCATAGAGCCAACTTCACCTGTAGTAACGTCATCCCAATTTCCGTCCTCAACTTTTTCACCAAAACCAAGATCGTGCGCTAATTTATATTTTGTTTCTTCCGACATAACTTTTCCCATATCAAGCCACCTCCAAATTTATTTTAGGAAGCCTATGTATAGTATTGCCGTTATGCCAAAAGCTATTCTGTTAAAAAAGGGGATTCTGTTACATCCCAGTAAAATGTTCCAGTTAACCTCTTCTTGTTGGCGAAATCTGCACATCCGCTAATAACAAAAACCAGCTCAAAGCTGGATATTTTTTACTGTTTTCGTCGTTCCCTCAGAACATCATAAAACATTTTCTTTTCTATAAGTTTCTTCTGGATATTGGTTTTTTCCGCCTCAACCGCAGTTTGCAACTCTTCTTCCAACTTGGCGATCTCTTTACGCAATTCCATTTCCGGCGGGAGAGAACCGGAATTTCCCAGAGCCAAAAATGCTGCCCGCTGTTCCGGAGGAACAAACCTGAGATCGATAAGCTGCTGGGGTTTACCCTGGCCGGGCAAATTATCAAACGCGCCCTGTTTCATAGCCCTTTTGATATTCTGCTCTATGATCCTGCTGATCCCATCATTCATCTTTCAGATGCTCCCTTAAAACCTTTAGCATCATAACACCCATAAGTTAAACTGGCACGGTAGTTTGTTTTCTGAGTACGCCTTCATAGTGTCTTCCTATTGTATAGGAAGTATAAATGTAAAATTATGTGATATAAGGAGATGACAGAGTGAAAAAAAACTGGTTAAGCAACCAGCTATTTCACTTGGCGCACCGGAAGCGCCGCTACTGTCTTCTGCATTGGCTGCCGGAAGATCCCTCGTGGGGATCTTCTCATGCTATCCGGCTTGTTGTCAACGCTTCTTGCTCCCGGTTAAACGGGTTATTTCATAAGAAACAACTCTACGTGGTTTCGTTAAATAATCTAAACAGCCAAAAGCAGCCTGTAACGTCTTAATAAGCAGTTACAACCTTAACGCCCTTTTGCAGCATGGCAATCCCTTTGGCGCCCAGAACCTCAACAGCCTTCTCGACATCCTGCTCGGTTACCTGGGCTGCCAGCCCCTCGCAGGATGCGCTGAGTTCACGCGGGACAGGCACCAGCTCTGCCAGGATTCCTTGTTCTTTGAGTATCTTTTTTGCCCGGAATGCATGATAGACGGACGGAAATGTAATTACGCAACTGCTCATATTCTGACCCTTTCACATATATGGATGGATATAATCACTGTTTGGATATGTTAATAGTATATTCGCCGTTAGCCTCAGAACAATCGACACGGAAGTTCTGGGACTGGGCATATTTAATGATATTTTCCTTGGCAGGCGGTTCATCAACCAGTACGGTTACTGACGCCATTTCCTGCAGAGCGTCCCTGGCTTTAATGAGTGGTATCGGGCAGCTCAGGCCCCTTACATCCAGAACATTCGCCATGTTTTGATCAAACTCCTTTACTTAGCGGGATTAGTTTTTCCCGGCACATATAGCCAAGACCTGCAACCAGGACAATGCCAATAATCACGGCAAATTGCCCGTTTACCCCGACACCGGCGGCTGATCCGGCCGCACTTAGGTTATGGGCCAAACCGGCGCCGGCCAGCATGCCTAACACAGTAATCATGGCATCTGTACTGCCTTCACCGGCCATGATAAGCTGACGCAGCGGGCAGCCGCCAGCCAGGGTAGCAGCCAAACCGGTCAGGAATAAGCCGAGGAAATTCCACACATGCATGGTATGAGCCAGCGGCTGATTCTCAAATCCCAGTTTAAAGAAACCGAAGTAAAGGTTGCCTGCCAGCGCCGCCAAAAACATAACACCGTAAATTTTAAGCAGTGATGTGTCACCCACAAGCATAAAATCGCGGAAGCCGCCGCTTAGGCACATACGGGTACGCCAGGCTAAACCGCCTGCGGCCAAGCCGGCAACCAGACTGGCTATAACCGGAGCATGCATCGCTCCTGGTCCTTTGTCGCTAAAGTTCAAAAATCCGGCGCCGGTACTGACAGCAATTAAAAGAATAAGTGCGACAACAGCAGCCAGATAGCCGCCATATTTTACGCCACCGGCATAGACATGGGCACGGCCCAGGTTAAAACCGCGTTTTAAGAAGAGTACACCGGCGCCAATTCCGGCAATAAAACCGGCAAGTGCCGTAAGTCCGTTCAGGTCACCGCCGGCTACCCGCAAAATAGCCCGCAGCGGACAGCCCAGAAATGCCAGGGCGCCGATCATCATAGCCATCCCCAGCACAAACCGCATCACCGGACTGGAGCCGCCCCGTGGCCTAAACTCACCGCTAATCTTCGCCAGGCCAAAAGCGCCAAGCACAAATCCGAGAATTTCCGGCCGGGCATATTGCAGCGTGGCTACCGTATGAATCCCTAATGCACCCGCAATATCCCGCAGTTGACAAGCTGCGCAGAAACCATAGTTTCCCGGGTTCCCCAGCTTAACCAGCAGGACGGCCCCCAAACCGAATACTAAACCGGTTACAATGATCAAACCATTCACTCCATCACCTCATACAAAATATTTTGAATACATACATAAATATTATATATCTGTATTATTTTTCCTGCTTTTAAAACTTGTAAGAGGAAAATATATCTGCTAACACGAATTGAAATAGCTAATATGCAATAAATATTCCTGAGGTGACAACATGTCTTATATTCAATCACTAACCGTCTTTCTCCAGGTTGCTGAAGAAGGAAGCTTTTCAGCGGCAGCAAAAAAACTCGACCTGACACAGCCGACCGTCTCTTTTCATATTGACAACCTCGAAAAAAACTTTGGATGCCCGCTTTTTACCCGGACATCCAAAGGCGTTTCTTTAACAATATACGGTGAAAAATTATATGAAACAACCCGGACCATAAATGGCCTGATTGCCAATACTCATAATGAAATCCAGGCCATGACCCAGGGAACGGCCGGCCGGATACTGCTTGGCGCAAGTACAATTCCGGCTGACTATATCTTGCCGCCGCTATTGGCCGGTTTTCTGCTGGAACACCGGAACCTCTCAATCTCCCTGGTAACCGGCGACAGTAATACCATTCTGGATAAGTTTCACAAGGGTGAAATCCCTGTTGCCATTGTCGGCGTAAAGCCGGAAGACAGTCTTGTGAGCCAACCGCTTTGGTCGGATAATCTGGTCCTGGTTGCCCACCCCGATTATCAAGCCCTGGCCCCGGTTACGCCAACCGGGGAGTGGCTGCTTTCCTTACCCTTTGTTTTGCGCAAGAAATCGTCAGGGACCGCCATTTCCGCGCTGGAAGCATTGACGCGGTTAGGAATTGCCCCGGACAAACTCCGGGTTGTCCTCGAAGCCGGCAGCAATCAAACAGTCAAAGCAGCGATTATGAGCAAAATCGGTGTTGGTTTCATCTCAGCCTGGGCTGTTGAAAACGAACTTGCCGAAGGCAAACTCATTTCCTTACCCTTACCCGGTCCGGTCATTAAACGGCAATTCTACGCCGTCAGCCGCCAGCCGCTCCGGCCAGCATGCCTGGAACTTTTCTGGCAGTATCTCATCAATCAGCCAATTATATAAAGAAAACACGACTTGCGCCGAGCCTCTGGCGAAAGCGGAAGTCGATGTTGCCCTTATCCAGGCGAAAGTTATACTTTCTATCAGGATAAGAAAAGACTTGGCTTGTGCCAAGTCCTTCAGGACGACCGAATTGCTATGCCATCCATGGCGCAATCGGCACTAGCGCCATCCGGGCGCGTCGCGGCAGAAGCCTTAGTTAGTCGTTCTTACTTATTATCAGAAAGGGGATATACTTTCTGATAATGTAAAGCAAACACGGCCTCAGCCGAGCCTTTGGCGAAAGTGGAAGCCGATGTTGCCCTACTTTGTATCAGAAAAATAAACCAATCTGCAGGTGGGTTTAAGTCCCATCTGCAGAAGCAACCCATACCTGATTGCGTCCTGAGTGTTTAGCTTCATAAAGGGCAGCATCGGCACGGGCTATCAATTCCGCCGGCTTTGCTGCGGGCTTCACCCGGCCGCCGGCTACGCCGACACTCACTGTTACATGATCAGCTACCTGCGAAGCAGCATGTGGTATATGGCATTTTTCCACAGCCACACGTATCTCTTCGGCCAGCTTCTGCCCGCCAGCTACACCTGTTCCCGGTAAAACAATAACAAATTCCTCTCCGCCATAACGCGCCAGTAGATCTGCCGGGCGCTTCAACACCCGGCCCGCGGTAGCCGCAATAACTTTTAAACAATCATCACCTTCCTGATGCCCGTATGTATCGTTATAAGCTTTAAAAAAGTCTATGTCCAGAAAAAGTATCGAGAGCTCGTAACCCTCCCTGGCGGCCCGACGCCATTCGACATCGTAAACCTGGTCAAAATGCCGCCGATTCGCAATGCCGGTCAACCCGTCAAGCGAAGACAGGCGGTGTAATTCTTTATTAGCGCTTTCCAACTCTTCAAGTACCTTTACCAGTTCGGCTTCCCGCGCTTTGCGCTGGTCTATCTCATACTTGATTCTTAGCGCCGAATGAACCCGGGCTTTTAACTCGAGCTGGTTAACCGGCTTGCTGATAAAATCAGTGGCGCCGGCGGCGAAAGCCTTATCGAGCGTTTCGGCGTCATTACTGGCAGTAATTACAATAACCGGCACGTCGACAAAACACTTGTGGGACTTTAGCAGCCAACAGGCTTCTATTCCATCTACCCCCGGCATAACAACGTCCATAAGCACTAAATCAACGTTTTTGACTATACAGGCAGGTTGATCAAGCCCCAGCAGCGCGAAAGCGTCAGTAGCCGATTCGGCTGTGAGAATATCACTAAACCCGTTTTTCTCCAGGATACGTTTTAACAGTTCCTGGCTTTCCACCGAATCATCAACAATCAGAATAGACATTTGTACCTCCCAGCTGCTATTCATAGCGGATTTCAATGAGTTCGAGATACTCCTTAAGCCTGTGAGCCAGTTCCCTGGCTTTGTTACCGTCTTTAATTTTGGCCGCCTGCTCAATAGCGGCCCCCAGCATAGTTATCCGTTCAAAACCATAACCGCCGCCTATTCCTTTTAGCGTATGGCCGACTATTCTGATACTCTCGTAATCTTCGTTATCCGCCGCCGTTTGTATAGACTTTATATCTGTCTGCCGCTTATTGATAAAGCCCGGAATCAGATCCCTAAGGTCGCTGTCAATAACTACCGTTTCTTTATTCATATTGTCTGCCTCCTGGCATATTGTTCTATTGCATTTAAAAGCACCTTTTTCCTGATTGGCTTGGCAAGGTACGCGTCGCAGCCAGAGTCTTGCATTTTGGCCGTATCTTCATGCTGTGCATACGCAGTCAGGGCAACAATGGGGGTATGACCGAGCCCGTGCTGCCATTCCCATTCCCGGATAGCCTGCGTGGCCTGATATCCATCCATTACCGGCATCTGCATATCCATCAGTATGAGATCATACCGGTTTTGACGAACCTTTTGCACAGCCATTTCCCCGTTTTCCACCATATCCAGTTGATATGCGGTTTTCTTAAGAAAGGATTCCACCAGCAGTTGATTATCTTCTGAATCCTCCACTAGCAAAATATGTAGTGCCGGCCCGGATACCGGGACAGGCAATGGCAGCTTGGGCACAAGTTCTGTGCTCGCCTCTTCAGTGCCGCTTTCCAATGAAGTCGCAGCACACTGGCTGTCACCAGGGCCAAACAGCACAGTGAAATAGAAGCTGCTGCCTTTTTCAACAGTGCTTTCCACCCAGATGCGCCCTCCCATAAGCTCTGTCAGATGCCGGGAGATAGCCAGCCCCAGACCGGTACCGCCATAGCGGCGCGTATTTGAGGAGTCAACCTGCGTAAAGCGTTCAAAGATATGTTCCAGCATATCCTGCGGAATGCCAATCCCCGTATCTCGTACCGTAAAGAGGAGCTCTACAAGGCCGTCTTCTCTCGTACCGGTTTGTCTGATTTCCAGGGCTACTTCCCCGGTATCGGTAAACTTTACGGCATTATCCAGCAGGTTAATGATTACTTGCCGCAGCCGTACCGGATCGCCAATCAGATTGACAGGTGTTCCCGGCGCTATTGACTGGGTAAGCCGGATACTTTTTACCTGGGATTTGATCAGTAACAGTTCACAGGATTTTTCTATCACTTCCGGTAAGGAAAAACGCGTTCTTTCTAAAGGCAACTGCCCGGCCTCCACTTTAGACAAATCAAGAATATCATTGATGAGGTTAAGCAGGTTTTCTCCCGCTGCCGCTGATATGCGCACATGTTTCTCCTGCTCCGGTGTAAGCTGTGTCTCCGCCAGCAACTCCCCCATTCCGAGGATAACGTTAAGGGGAGTACGAATTTCATGGCTCATGTTTGCCAAGAACTGTGATTTGGCAAGCGATGCTTCCAGAGCAGCATCCCGCGCCTCGGTAAGCGCTTTGTTGGCAAAATACAGAGTTTCTGTTTTTGTGTCGATA
Organism: Sporomusa aerivorans; assembly: GCF_041428895.1. NCBI lineage: Bacteria > Bacillati > Bacillota > Negativicutes > Selenomonadales > Sporomusaceae > Sporomusa > Sporomusa aerivorans. The sequence goes on along the minus strand of NZ_CP156926.1, from coordinate 2,686,491 downwards.
TTTTCCGCCATATAATTGAAGAGTTTGCACAGATCCCTGATTTCAATAACCGAAGTTTCAATAAGCTCCGGCCGGATACGATAGCTGTAATCGCCGGCCCGCACAGCAGCCGCGCCGGCAAACAAGTGTTTAAGCGGAGTTTCCAGACTGCTGGCCAATACCATGGTGAGCGGCAATGAAACAGCTAACAAAATAACAAAACATAAAAGCAGAATATGTATTTGGCTATAAAAAGGATACAGTCCGTAATAAGTAAAAACCAGCATCAGGCATGTACTTGGTAAAAGCACCAGCATTACTCCCCAAAACCGGAGCTGGGCCTTAAGAGTTTTAATATGCAGCCAGTGATTAACTAATACAAACCAACGTTCCAAAAGCTTCATTTTCCACCTCCGCTTGCTGATATTTCCTTTTTTCGCCATTCCTGGCATTTGCTCCTCCTGCTGAATAAAGATATTTCTAAGGATATACAATAAGAACGTTGTTTACTGGCGAAAACGCGTCCTCCCCAAAAACGGGGAGTTTCTTTTTTCCCGGATTAGCAGTCAAAAACCAATTATAATCTTTACCAGAACATACGTTCTGGTATATAATGAATAGGAGCAAGGGAGTTGATGTACGTTGGATGCCTTTGATAAGTTAACAATCCTGACAGATGCAGCCAAATATGATGTAGCATGCACATCGAGCGGAGTTAACAAGAAGGCCGCTGCCGGGGGAATCGGCAGTGCGGCCGCCGCTGGAATTTGTCACAGCTTTTCGGCAGATGGGCGTTGTATTTCTTTGTTAAAGATATTGCTGACTAATGTTTGCATCTATGATTGTAAATACTGTGTTAATCGCATTTCTAACGACACGACGCGCGCTTTCTTCACACCCAGGGAACTCGCTGAGTTGACGATGAACTTTTACCGCCGCAATTACATTGAAGGCCTGTTTATAAGTTCTGGCGTTATAAAAAATCCGGATTATACTTGCGAGCAAATGATAGAAGCTCTGCGTATCTTACGTGAGGAGTACCGGTTTTCCGGCTATATTCATGCCAAAGCAATTCCGGGAGCCGATAACATACTGCTTACACGCCTTGGAATGCTGGCGGACCGAATGAGTGTAAATATTGAACTACCTTCACAAAACAGCTTACAATTGCTGGCGCCTGATAAGTCAAAGCATTCCATTTTTACACCGATGGAATTTATTCAGAATCACATACAAGAGAATTCACGTGACATTGTTAAATATAAAAATGCCCCCAGATTTGTCCCTGCTGGCCAGAGTACGCAAATGATTATTGGCGCCACTCCTGACACCGACTATCAAATTTTGAACTTAACCGAAGGTTTGTATAGAAAATATAAGCTAAAGCGGGTCTTTTTCTCTGCTTACATGCCGGTAACTGAAAATAGTCTTTTACCTGCATTAGATACAAAACCACCGCTATGGCGTGAGCACAGGCTTTATCAGGCGGACTGGCTTTTGCGCTTTTACGGCTTTTCAGCCCGAGAACTTCTCGATCAGCAGAATCAGAACTTTAATCCTTATTTAGACCCTAAATGCAACTGGGCTCTTAACAATATAGACTTTTTCCCCGTAGACGTTAACCGGGCTCCTTATCAAAACTTACTAAGAGTGCCTGGTATTGGTGTAACCAGTGCAAAGCGGATTTTATCCGTCCGTCGTACTGCAACACTTAATTTCGACAGTCTAAAAAAATTAGGGGTTGTTCTAAAACGCGCCCAATACTTTATTACTTGTAATGGAAAAAGAGCAGACGGAATTAAAAATTCACAAAGTGTGATGTTGCAAGCTTTACTATCGGAGAAAGCTCTGGAAATAAAACGCTGGGATTTTTCTCGCACAGAACAGCTTTCCCTGTTTGAGCAGCACCTGCCGGTTTTACCTGCAGCGATGGGGGTTATGGAAAAGTGTATAGCCAGTCAGATTTGATCTACTGCTACGACGGTAGTTTTGACGGATTATTGTGTTGTGTATTTGAAAGCTATGAGAAAAAAGAAATTCCAATGGATATTGTATTAGCAGATGAAGCTCATTCCCTGCTTTTTGCAACAAAAAAAATCTCGACCGACTTGTATAAAGCGGGTCGAGTACTGGATTCTATACCCAGAAAGATGGGAATTTCCGCTCTTGATTTTGTACGTCACTCTTTTTTAACTTGTCTTGCCCAAAAAGAATTATACATTTTACTATTTCTGCGTCTGGGATACCGACATGGTCCTGCGGTAATGAACATGTTAACGGAAGATATTGTAAATAAGCTTTTTAAGGCAGTTCAGCATCTGGAAAGGGAAAGTCATCTGTTTAAAGGATTCCTTAGATTTTCTATCATTAACAATGTCCTTGTCGGCGAAATAGAACCCAAAAATTACGTATTGCCTCTCTTGGTACAGCATTTTTGCGAGCGTTATCCGGAAGAGCGTTTTTTAATTCATGACAAAACACATGGGATGGGACTTGTTTATCGGCCATACCAGTCTGCAGTCATTTCGATTGAAGAACTTGAACTGCCGGAAGTTGATGAGGATGAGAAAACTTTTCGCGAACTATGGCAGTTGTTTTACGATACTATTGCAATACAGGGTCGATATAACCCGCAATGTCGCATGAGCCATATGCCCAAACGTTACTGGAAATATATGACCGAGTTTGGGCGACAAACACAAACAAGTATCCCCCGAGACCGGTCTGGCTCTAGTGATACTTTATTGAGCATCCCGGCGCATGAAACTTAATAAAATTTATTTCTTTCATCACCCATTTTTATTCGTTGTACACCTATTTCCAATATTGATAAACTTCCTTAATTGGTTTATTCTTATTGTTGACTGCCAAATAGAAACGCAGGTGTTGTACGCAAACGGGCCTTATCGTTTGTCACCATTGACAGACGGGTTCGCGCTTGGCCGCTCCAAACTTGCCACTAACCAGCCGTCAAAACTATTTTCAGCTTAATTTATCCGATGACTACCCCGCCCTAAGACTCCCGCTTCGATAAGCGGGAGTGAAGAGCGGCTAAGTCTCTGGATAAGGGCGACTAACCTTCAGCTGGGGTTAAAACCCACCTGAAGCTAAGTCTACTTTATGGAGGGACTCGCGTGATTATATGCTCACCGGCGCCATGGCCGATCATAAAAGCAGCGCTTTTGTCACAAATCCATAATGACCTGCCATGCTTTCACGGGGAGCAGGACAGTCTGGGCCTGTTTAAAGAGACTGACCGCTATGATGCCGATACTACGGCTCTGACGGTCCTGGTCAGACAACTGGCCGACACCTGCAGCCTGGATGCCGGCTGGTTGCTTGGAATGCCCGGGCAAACGCTGGCGCGCCTGATTTTTACCAACCTTCGCTATCAGGCAAACGACAAAGGGGCTGTCATCTTTTCCGCAGTCGAACAAGCCCTGCGCTACGGTTATTCTTACTGCTGCTGCGGTATTGGGGACATCAGCCGGATTTTTCTCTCCCGTGCTAAGGTAGTCTCCCACGAAGTTCATAAAATGACCGGCTTTATCCGGTTTCAGCCCGCGCCTGACAATACCTTGGTTGCCAAACCAAAGCTTTTTCACCAGACCGGCGATCTAATTTTAAAGCAGTTTGCCCCTCGCTATCCCAACACCCGCCTTGTACTTATCCTGGAAAATACGGCTCTTGTGTTTATTAACGGCAAAATGAGCAGTACAGACGCCAAACCATTCTTGCCATATCTGGAGAACCAGGATTTTACCGCCGCCTGGGAAACTTATTACCAGTCGCAGTATATTGCCACCCGTAAAAACATCAGACTGGCCCAGCATGCCATTCCAAAAAAATACTGGGACTGGCTGACTGAGAGCAAAATTCTGGAAAGTGAGGCTTCCAACTAAACCATGCGTAAATATCTGCCCCAACCTTACTTTAGCCGGTTTATCAGGGCCATTATCGAATTCGATATGCTGCAAGCAGGCGACAAAATCCTTGTCGGCTTGTCCGGCGGCAAGGACAGCTTATTTCTCACTTATGCTTTGGCAGTACTCAAGGATATTTCGTCGGTCCAGTTTGAACTTGGCGCTTTTACCCTCGATCCTTTATTCACCGATAACTTCGACCCGGCGCCACTTGTGGATTTTTGTGCCAAACTGGGTATTCCCTACGGCACAGAGCAGGCTAATATCGCCGGTATTATTGATAATAACGAGGGTAAGGACCCGTGCTTTACCTGTGCCTTTTTCCGTCGCGGCTCTGTCAACAGCTATGCGCAAAAACACGGTTACAACAAAGTAGCGCTGGCCCATCATCACGATGATGCCGTGGAAACTTTCTATATGGGGCTCTTATATGCCGGCCATTTGAAAACCTTCTCCCCGGTAACGCATTTAAGCCGGACCGGACTTACCGTAATTCGTCCGCTGGTTTATTTCCGGGAAAGAGAAATTAGGGAAACGGTAGGATTGCACGGATTAACCCCTATCGCCAGCCCTTGCCCAATGAATGGTAAAACCAAGCGCCAGGAGATTAAAGAGCGGATCGCCGCATTGGAGCAAGCCGACCCGGCTTTCTATGCGCATCTGGCTGCAGCTATGCGCGGTGGAAAACCGCTCGAGTTATGGCCAGACGAACCTACCAGAACTCAGCTCAAAGCTAAGCATGACGCATTCTGGCAGCGCAAACCGGTATAAGGTTTTTCATCAGACATAAAAATCCCAAAGGAAATCTATGGATTATCATAGAATCTTTTTACAAGTCATAAAAAACGGATAAAAGATTGTGAGGGATTTTTATGTTATGGATGAAAAAGGTTTGCATAGTTGTTGGGCTGTTCCTATTGCTCACCGGCGCTGCCGCCCCATTCCAGGCGCAGGCAAGCAGCAGGGATCTCACCAGAGTTACAGTTATTTTCAAGGTGGACAACCCTGATTATTTCTGGCACTACCCCTTCCTGGGCAAACCGTTGGACCAGATTACCGTTTCCAGTTTCGGCAAAACCTTTACGATACCGTCTTCATCAGATACCGATAAGATTGAAATCGATGTACCGACAGACTACTACCTGCGGCTGAATATTCAGTTGCAAAGCGATGACACGACACTGCAGACTATTCCTTATATCTCAAAACACCGGATACGTTCCGGCAGCACAAGTTTTACCATTGTGCTCAAAGCGCCTGAGCCGCAGTCAGTCAAAATATCCTCCGATGATTTTGAAGCCGCCCGTCCTTAGAAACAAAAATACCCTGCTTGGGCAGGGTATTTTTTATTGCTTGACTTATCTTTCTCATTTAACCAGCTGGTTGGCATAAACCAGGCGAATACCGGCTGCTTCAATCTCGGGGATCATTTCCCGCACAGCCACAACTGTGTTAGGGCGGGAATGCCCGATTACAATTACGGAACCATAGCGCCCTGCCAAATCAACTGCTTTACGCAGTTGATTTTTTATGAGCCCAATATCCGGGCTGTTATCCAGAAACAACTCGTTTTCCCCGGTTCTAATCCCCATCTGTCTGGCTGTTTCGGCAGCCACCGATTGACTGCTGGTGCGGCTATCAATAAAAAACAAGCTCTGCGATTTAATAACACCTAATACTGTTTTCATGACCCGCCGGTCGGCTGTCGCCTTTGAGCCCTGATGATTATTGACACCCTTGACTCCAGGTACAGCAGCAATGGCGTTGGTTACAGTCTGGCGTATTTCCTCATCACTCATGCCGGTAGTAATAACAGTCGGTTCAACCCCTTCACTGGCCGACAGTGGTTCTAAGGGTAAATGGAGCATAACAAGATGACCGGCGCTCAGGGCTTTGGCAGCCGCTTCATTGCTATAGGTACGGTAAGGCAGTACGGCAAAAGTAATTGGCCGCCCCATCTCGGCAAAGCCGGCAATAGGCTCCCGGTTATAGCCAAAATCGTCAATAACAATGGCCATTTCCCCACGGCTGCCTTCCCCTTTGGATTTTCGTTTTTCGGCAGGCTTGCCTTTAACAGCAATATATAAGCGGTCAGTTACCAACGTCAGCGGCTCACCACCCAGTTTCTCCTGCAAACCAATATCAAATCGCACTACAGACTGTCCGGCGTAGGTATCCGGCTCGGTTCCGAGCAGTTTGACCTCTGCCTGAATCAGCATCTTTTCAAGACTTTGAGGTGACATAACATCAGGCAGTTCGATAAGCATCTGGCGGCTGTGCCAACGAATCAGTCCTTCAACCTCTTTCCTGGGAACCTCGCGCTTGCTCTCCTTCGGTTCTTTTACTGCCAGCTTGGCATTGGCCAGTACAGCATCAACAGCATTATGAATTTTTAGCGAAGCCTGCGAATAATCAGCAACAACCCCTGCCCCTGTTTTTTCCAGATTATAGCCGGGCTCCGGGGCAGGCTTGGCTTTTCCGGGAGATTTTCCGTTGTAATAATAAATAAGGCCAATTATAGCAATCCCTAACAGCAGCCACCATTTTAAACTTCCGGTTTTCTTAGCCATGTTGATAAATCTCCTTGCGCAAATTAACAGTATCTCGGGCAATATTGTCAACTCAATTATATAAGCAGCCAGCGTTCATTGTCTACTTTAATGTTGTGAAAGCCTGTTGCAATATTAACATAAAATTAACCTTATCTTAAGAAAACATGGAAGGAAAATGTCGTAAAAAAAACTAACATTTTATAACAGCCAGGAAAAAAACGCTAAATCAAAAAACCGATCTAAAGGAGTACAGCGTGAACATTATCAGAAATGCCGCAGTAAAATTACGTAAAATCCATGTCAAAATGAAAGCCCTGCACCTCCCCGCAATCCTTCATCGCAAACTTCCCTGTTTTAAGACGTCATTAACAGCCTGCCGCATTCCCTGTTGCACTGTTTACGGCAAGATATTAAGCAACCTCAGTCTGCAAGCCAAATTGGCCGCAATCATTGCCATTATGTCACTTTTATCGATCGGTGTTGGCGTAATCGGGCTGCAGGGTATCAAGAATTCTAACGATTCACTGAAAGGCATGTATCAGAGCCGCATTGTATCGCTACAGGAGCTTAAGGTCATGTCAGATAATTTTACAATAAATATTGTTGATACCTGCCACAAAGTCAAGGATGGGCATATGGCCTGGGCGCTAGGGCGCAGCAGGCTGCAGGAAGGCACCAAGGCCATCAAGGAACAGTGGACTTCCTATAAAAACAAACCGCTCACGCCCGAAGAAGATCGGATGGTTTCCCAGATTGACGGATTGTTCGGGATTGCGGACGGCGCTATTGCCAAAGCCACTGAAATTATGGTCAAAGAAGACAAGAATGCCCTGTCCGCCTTTATGATTGAAGAAATGTATTCAAGTATCGAACCGGTATCCGGGAAACTATCCGAGCTGCTGGACTTGCAGCTCACCCTGGCCAACCAGGAATACCAGGAGGCCGATTCCCGCTACACCCGGCTAATTATGATATTCTGCACCATGATTATCGCTGGTCTTGGTACTGCTGTCGGACTGGCTTTATTCATTCTTCGCCAGACTCTCAAGGAAATTCATACTATGGTCACCTGTGTTGAGGATGTCGCTGCCGGTAACCTGGCAATACCGGAAATTGTTATTACCTCTCAGGACGAAATCGGCCGTCTGGGTACTGCCATCAACGCCATGGTGCTGAACTTACGCTCCCTTGTGCAAACAGTGTCTCAGTCAGCCGAACAGGTAGTTGCAGCCTCGCAGGAAACTGCCGCCTCAGTTGAGCAAGTGTCGGTTACAGCGGCTGAAGTCGCCAATAACAGCGTCGCGTTGGCCAATGACGCTGCTATTGGTACTGTATCCGTTGTGGAGGTTTCTAAGTCGCTGCTGGAACTATCCTCGCTGACCGATATTGCCAAACGGGAAGCAGCCTCTGCCGCCGCCAGTTCAAAAGAGACACTGAACACTGCGCTTGAAGGCCGGCAGACAGTGGATCACACGGTGGTTTGTATGGACAATATCAAGATTAAAACAACCGAGACCGAAAAAGAAATTACCATGCTCAACCAATACATTGCGCAAATCAGTGCAATTACCGAGACCATAACCAATATAGCCTCGCAGACTAATCTTCTGGCCCTTAACGCGGCTATCGAAGCTGCCCGGGCCGGCGAAGCAGGCCGGGGTTTTGCCGTAGTAGCCAAAGAAGTAAAACACCTGGCCGAGCAATCCACCCGGGGTGCAGGCGAAGTATCCCTGCTCATCAGCAAGGTTACACAGAGTATCGCCGCCGCAGTAGCAGCTATAGAGGGCAGTCGTATGAAAGTGGAAGAAGGTGTTGCCAGCGCCGGTCAGGCGCATAAAACCCTGGAGAATATTTTGACAGCCGTTAATCATACGGCAACCGATATTGAAGCCGTTCTTGCCATTACCGATGAAGAAGTAACCCATTCGGACATCCTAATCGATTTGATAGATTCACTGGCCACTGTAATTGAAAATACGGCTCAGCAAGCCAAGGAAGTGTCCGGGGCGACACACCAGACTTCGAGCGTAATGGATTGCCTGGCTACCACTTCTACCGCTACGAATTCCATGGCAACCAATCTCAAATTGGCAATGGCGCAATTCAGGACATGATGAAGCAAGGAGGATTACTTATGGAAAATCAAGAGTTTGTGATTGTGGACAATCAGGTTGTTATTAATCTGACCGGTGACCTGCAAGGAGAGCTGGCAGCCGCCATCAGAGAGGCTGTGTTAGGATATATTGATGATGGCTACCCCAATTTCCGACTGAATTTCTCCCGGGTGAGCGGTATCAACTCAACCGGTTTGGGTATGCTTGTCAATATTCAGAAACGGGCTCTGCAAAATGGCGGCAGCATTACCATCGCCGGCCTCGACGGCAGTGTCAAAGCGGCCTTTGACCGCACCCGGCTGACCCGTGCCTTTACTATCCTGGATAATCAAGCTGCTGCAGCCTGAGATAAAGAAAACACGGCTTGCGCCGAGCCTCTGGCGAAAGCGGAAGTCGATGTTGCCCTTATCCAGGCGAAAGTTATACTTTCTATCAGGATAACAGAACGCAAATGCCCGCGGCCTGCAATGTGAGGGGATGACCAATCCCTTGCATTGCAAACCAGCGGGCATTCGCGCTTTTATTTATACCGTAATAAATAGCGTTCTCTTATGAGCGGAAGTTGATAAACTGCAACTCAATACCAAAGTCTTTATCTTTCAGCTTCTGAATGACGGCCTGCAAATCATCCTTTTTCGCGCCGGTCACCCTTACCTGATCATCCATAATTTGCGCCTGCACTTTGAGTTTTAAATCTTTTATGGCGCTAACAACGTCTTTGCCTTTTTCCTTGCTAATTCCTTTTTGAATTTTTACCGTCTGTCGCACCGTGCCCCCTGACGCTGGCTCTACCTTCCCCTCATCCAGGCATTTTAACGGCACATTGCGTTTTACCATCTTACCTCTTAGGATATCCAGCATAGCGCCAAGTTTGTAATCATCCTCAGCCGATAATTTAAGCGAATCACCGTCCAAAACAATTGCAGCCTTACTGCCTTTAAAATCATAGCGCTGGCCAATTTCCTTACTGCTTTGATTAACGGCGTTATCCATTTCCTGCATGTCAACTTCAGATACAATATCAAAAGAACTATCTTTTGCCATAACACAAACCCCTTCCTTGCTTTAACTCACCAAAGCCAATATTTTGTTTGCTGTTATTCGTTTCTCTATTTTTCCCACAAAAACCTGCCTCTATCACTTTCTAATCCATAATTTTCATCGATCGAGAAATTCAGGCAAGTCTTATAACCGGAAAATCGCCTTTACCTGACAAACCACAGGATAAGAACCGGCGCCAACACCGAAGTAAATATTCCGGCCAAAGCCATGGCCACACCGGCCATCGAGCCTTGCTGCTCTCCTTCCAGCAGGGCCATTGCCGTCCCCTGGCCATGCGATACCGTACCCATTGCCAGCCCCCGGGCCACCGGATCATGGATTTTGAACCAGGACAGCAGGGCTAGCCCGGCTACTGAACCAAACGTACCTGTTGCCACAACAAAAGCTACCGCCAGCGCCGGATTACCCCCGGCCATCTGGGCAACGTCGACGGCAAAAGGAATCGTCGAGGATTTAGGGATAATGGACACAATTATTTCCCGTGATAAACCACCGGCCCCGGTGATACAAAGAACGGTAACCATTGATACAACGGTTCCCATGCCAACACCTAAAATAATAGCGGCGCCGTATTGCCGCAGCAATTGCCGGTTACGGTATAAGGGCACGGCCAAAGAAACAGTCGCCGGCCCAAGCAGTATCGTCATAATATCCTTGGCCGGAGTGTACGCTGCGTAAGAAAACTTGCCTAAGGACAGAATGGCGATAAGCACAACCGAGCTAATTAGGACAATATTAACTAACGGATTATTATAGCGAAAATATAAATAGCGGCTGCCAAGGTACGCTGCGACAGTAAGCAAAATAAAAATGCCGGTAGTAATTACTTCCATTTCCTATCCCCCCTCTGCAATAGCTGCGTCAGGATGCCCACCGTGAAAAACGGTAAAACAGCACCGGCCAGCAGCGCAACCGTTAATATCACCCCGTACTCATAAAAAACGGCTCCCCAGTCCATTAACCCAACCGCAATCGGAATAAAGAAAAATAACATATGTTTCAGTAAAAAATCAGCAGCAGCCTGAATGTAGTGGAGTTTTATAATTCCACTGAGTAACAGGACAAACAGCAAAACCATGCCAAACACGGTTCCGGGGATAGGTAAACCGCTAAGGGCTGTAATTTGGTTGCCTAACCAGTAAATGATCCATAGCAGCAGGCCTTGTGCCGTCATCTTGAGCAGATTCAATAGCATGTGAAGTTCTCCTTATGAACATATATTAAAATGGTAAATGAAAATAGGCTATTCTGTCAAATTAAGTGTTAATAAAAACGCTGCATTCCCGGAATCTGAATGCAGCGTTTTGCTTTATCCGCGACTAACCTTTAGATGGGGTTAAAACCCATTTGAAGCTAAGTCTACTTTATTGTGGGCAATATCGGGGAAAACTCAGGTTTTTTAAAAAACCGTTCTGAAAACCAGGCTGCGCCGCCAATTCCACATAATTAACTTTGGCAGCTATTGCAATACATCGTTGCATGCGTTCGGCCGACAGCAGTGTCTGAACGGCGCCGGTGCCGGCTGCATTTCCGACCGAATAGATGCATTCCGGCCTGACACCCGGCAGCATACCAATAATTACGGCACTCTCAATGTCAATATAGTTGCCAAACGCGCCGGCCAGGCACACCTTTAGCTCATGCCGCGCAGACAACCTTTCCTGCAGAAATTCAATACCGGTACATATCGATGATTTTACTAATTGTATCTGGCGCACGTCGGCCTGCGTAATGGAAATATCAGCTCCGCCGGCGCTGTCCTTAGCCGCGACAAGAACAAACTCCCATTGCCCGTCACGCTTTTTCAGGCGCTCACGGATTGATAGCGGCAAACCGCCGGCTGCTGTATTAAAACGTCCGTTAGCAGCTAATACGCCGGTTTTCACCAGTTCGGCCACAGCCTTAACGATGCCGGAGCCGCAAATGCCAACAGGCTTAACATTGCCAATTACCTGAATCAGAACATCCTCGCCGGTAATAACAACGTCGGTAATAGCCCCCTCGGCAGCCCGCATGCCATCGCGGATGTAGGCGCCTTCAAAAGCTGGCCCGGCCGCAGTGGAACAAGCATAAAGCCGTTTGCCGTCACCAATAACCATCTCGCCGTTTGTTCCCAAATCCACCAACAGTAACGGTTTATCGGCAATGTCCTGCTCAATAGCCAGTATGGCAGCGGTCGTATCTGAACCCACAAAACTCGCAATGTTCGGCAATATGATGACTTTTCCCTGCTTGTTTATGGATAGTTCCAGCTCCGTTGGATCAAGCGGGGCTATATATTTAAACAGTGCGGCGTACGGCTTGCGTACCAGCGTGGACGGTGAAATCTCCAGCGCTAAATGCGACATTGTGGCATTACCGGCCACCGTTACCGTATAAATATCGTGAAGCGCTATGTTCGCCATGCCACATAATTCAGCAATAATTTGGTTCAGGCAGATCCTTATAAGTTGGGACAGCCGTTCCAGCCCGCCTTCCAATTCGTGTGTCGCCTGAATCCGGGAAATGACATCAGCTCCCATCGACGCCTGCGGATTATTTTTTGAGCATACGGCAATTACCTTACCCGCCTTGATGTCCGCCAGCATTCCCACTACCGTTGTTGTGCCCACATCAAAAGCCACTCCGTACAGCCGCCCGGAAGTATCGCCGGTTTCAACTGCGATTAACTGGCTGTCAAGCAATGTAAGGGTGATGCGTTCAGGCTGCGTTTCGACCACTGCTGCCAACCGCCGCAATATGGCGGCCTGATCAAAGAACCGGAGACTGGCGCCAAGCCGGGGATCTGACGTTTGAGACGCCAGCGCCTGCTGAAGCATATCCTGTAAAGAATAGTGATTGTCGACAGTCGGATACACGGGAGTAAGCACTACTTTCTTTACCAGCGGCGTTTCTTCAGCAATACCAATTTCAATATTCTGCCCTTTTGAACTGACCGCCGCCTTGTTCAGCAAAATAGTAATGTCCCCCCGGGGATACACCTGACAGGCCAGATAGGTTTTGTCCGGTCCGGGCTGAACAGGTTGCCCGGTTTGCGTAGTAACCTGACCGGACAGCACCTGGATCTTGCACCGGCCACAGGTACCCCGGCCGCCGCAATTGGCTTCAATAAATACGCCACAGTCAACAAGCGCCTGCAAAATCGTCTTGTCCTTTTTACAGGTAAAACACCGGTCATTGCCAGCTATCAGTAAGTTATAAGTTATGTCTGCATCCATTATGTAGACCTTCTTTCTTCGGATTATGCAAAATGCCAAAAAGAAGAACTACTTTTATATGACAGATAGTTCTTCTTTCGGTGGAATGTATGCAACGAGCCTATCGAAGAGGACAGACATCGAAACAGCATTGTATTATAGTACCCAATAAAGATTGACAGACAGGCAGTGAGTAAAAGCATAGGTTAAGCGTCAGCGGCGAAGCGTTACAAACTGACCGCCTATGAAAGAGCCCATATTGGATTTCTATATAGATTACTCTTGGCAGCTGCTATCCCGGCGCAAAATCGCCAGCGAGCCGGCAACCACTTCTTCCAGGACTTCCGTACGCTGACCGAAGAGCAATACATTGATGTCTAAGTGAATCGTCTTCCAGGTACTGGTCAGTTCTCTTGCCCATTGAGCCGAGAGTTTGATGTCAACCTGGTCCAGTCTGGTAAGGGATAAAAATACAAATTCCGTATCCGGTAATTTTGCCACCATTTTAATATGTCCCAGTATAATCCCCTTGTGCGACAAAGGCCTGCCGATATCCTGTATCAGGCGGGTCATCAGCGTTTCGATAACCGGTTTAGTCAGAGCCTGAGGGAAGTCAAAGTCGTATTTTTTGCTGAATACCACAGCATCGTCCATTTTACTCAAAACGAATGACCTCCTCGATTACCTCGGCAGGCAGCTTGCCGGCCGCACTGGCAACCAGAATAGGGACTTCGCCGACGATTTCCTTAATGTCCCGGGTAATTTCCAGCCGGTCAGAACCGGCAATATCGGCTTTATTAATAAGCACTAAGTTGGTTTTCTCCACCTGACCGGTAACAAGCGGGCCAAGAACTTCCTTTAACTCCAGCCAGCGGCCCATATCAACAAGGGTAATCGTTTTGAAGCCGGTGTAGAAGCTGCAATACTCATTAATCAGTTTGGCGATATTGCCCGGAATAGCTAAGCCAGTCATCTCAATGATTAACCAATCAGGTTTGATGGTTTCATGAATTTCTCTGACTGCCGTGATTAGATCACTGGTAATCTGACAGCATACACACCCGCCAAATAACGGTCTAACCTGTAAGCCACTGTCAGCGAACAGCTGATCATCAACGCCGGCTTCACCAATCTCGTTTTCGATGAGAGCCACCGTTTCTTGTTTATTTTCCGTTATGTATCTGGCAATCTGCAATATGGTCGTTGTCTTGCCCGAGCCTAAAAAACCGCCAAAAAGTAATATATGCATTGTCTTCCTCCACCTTTTACTGCGAACATTCACTATACCAACCGCCAGTCAACAACCCACCCGGCGGTTTCCCGAATATCCCATACAGGAAATCCGGATTGTCACACAACCCGGATTAATCCTGCATGAATAAAGTTTTCGCAACCGTCACCGTGAAGCAGCTTGGGAAACAGGCTCATCACTATCGCTTTCCACAGGAACTTTGCGATCGCTCAGCCACCCGATTTCTCTGGCTATACTTACTATTTTATTAATAATTTGCGGTACCTCATTTTGGGTACACTCTGCATCCGGGATCTGACTTTCAGGCAGGGTATGCTGCCTGACCATAGGCTGCTCACTCCCGGCCTTTTGTGTATCAACATTACCGGCAATACTGCCTATTTGCTTATTTTCGTCTTCCATAGCAGAAATACCCTCCTTCAAACCAGATTATTCGATAATAAGGAACTCTTAATTAGCCCCGGATGCCTTCTTGGACATCTCCACTGCGTCATAGGCATTCTTGCAATACCCGTCGGCAGAACACCATTGAGCGACATTTTGATCAACCGGGCCGCCGCCTACCAGAACTGTTGCTTTAGACCCGCTTGCTTTTACGGCGGCCACTGTCTCTTTCATTACATCAAAGGCAGTGGTCAGAAGGCAGAACATGCCAACTACATCAGGATTATGGGTCTTAACCGCATCAACAAAAGTTTCTATAGGAGCATCCACGCCGATATCTACTACTTTAAAACCATTACAGCTTAAAATAGTGGATACAATGTTTTTACCGATATCATGAATGTCATCTTTAACCGTTCCCAGGATAACAGTACCAACGGATTTGCTGGCGCCGCCTTCATCAAGGGCCGAGCCCAGGAGAGCAGCTGCATTAGAGAATACTTCCGCCGACATGATCAATTCGGACAGATAATAGTCACCGGCTTCATAGAGTTTACCCACGCCTTCCATACCGGCTTGCAGTTGTCCAAGAATTTCAATGGCAGATACACCTTCTGCCGTTTGTTCTTTTACCCCGGCAATGACCAAATCCTCTTCGAGCTCAGTTACCGCTTTTACCAGATCAATCTTTGACATTCGATCTCCCCCTAAAATATATATTATAGAGTAATCCCGTTTTCCTGAGCTGTTACGCGGTTATGCGTAAAGCCCTTTTCTATGAGCTTTCAGATACTTGGTACAATACCGGTCATTGCCCAGCAGGGCCTGTCCGGCGTATACCACGCCCATCATTGCTTTGTCAGTGGGGTTCAGGATGTAGCCGTCCATGCCCACTGTCATGGTTTGTACTACAAACAGCCGGTTAAGAACGGCCCGGTTGGGGAACCCGTAGGAAATGTTGCTTAGGCCGCAGGTTAAGTGTACGGCAGGATATTTTTGCTTAATTGCGTAAATAGCATCTAAAACCGATTTGCCATACTTATCATTTGTACTTAACGGTTTGATCAGCGGGTCAATATAAATGTCATCCTGCTGGATGCCCTCTTTCGCCATGTCGTCAATCAGCTTGCTGGCAATCCGCAAACGATCCTCGGCCGTTTCCGGCATACCGGCGTCTTCAATACAAAGAGCCACAATTTTAGCATTGAATTCCTTAACCAGCGGCAAAACAGCTTTGTATCGCTTTTCTTCGGCTGTTGTAGAATTTATCATGCGCTTACCATTTGTCGTCTTAGCCAGAGTCAGCCCGGCTCTCAATGCATTCTCGTCAGGGCTGTCAATGCATAGCGGCAAATCGGTAACTTCCTGAATCGTATTGACCAGCCATTCCATGCATTCAATTTCCTGACCGACCATTGTCCCGCAATTTACATCCAGATAGTTCGCCCCGGCTTCCTCCTGCTGTTTGGCAACTTCCTGAATGTAAGCCGCGTTTCTTGTCTCAACGGCTTCACGGATGGCTTTACGGCTGGTATTAATGAGTTCTCCGATGATTAGCATCTAAAACGTTCTCCTCCTCTTAGGCATCATGTATATACATCTATATAAATAATAGCTCGGCATTTCCCTTTTGTCAACAGAATTTTTCTTATATTGCAAAAAGTCTCATTGTGTTTTAAATTGACCGGTTCATACTTACTAACCGGCCCGCTGGCTTATTTTTATAATACCCGTGTAACACAAAAACATACCGAAGTTGTGATCCTTCCTTACGCAGGATGCTCATGAAAAAAAGGGGGCGCATTCCGCTTTTCATTTAAACGTTTTACGCATCCCCTTTTCAATATGCTCTCCATCTGTTACGCCAAAAGAATTGTGCCGACGTTCTTACTCAGGGTCAGCTCAACCGCAACCTCAGCCTCAGGAAAGCCTGGCAACTGAACCTGGACAGTATAATTGCCGCTGTTGGCCGTTAGTCCGTCAAACTTAAAATCACCAAAATTATCGGTAACAGCTTCCGCCAGTTTTTCCTGCCCTTTTAACAAAGTTACGCTGGCGCCTTCCGCGCAGTCGACAACATCCTCCCGCTTCATTGCCACACTACCGCCAATAAAGCACTTGTTAAACCGGTACAGGTTTTTATAGTACACACCGGGCCGTGTATTGGCTTCCGGCTGCAAAACCTCCAGCTTCTCCGTCTGGCAGAGGCGGCTCATTTCAGCATCTTCCACAAACTCCGCCCGCAGCGCGCCGGTGGGACAGGCCTGGACACAGCGCGGCTTCTTCCAGCCCTGGTCCAGGAGATGGGCGCACAAGGTGCATTTTTGCGGGGCTGCCTGTTCCTGGTTCCACCAGATAGCCTGATACGGGCAGGCCTTAACCAGTTCCTGCTGCCCTGCCGCCTTTACAGGGTCGATAATTACAATCCCGTCCGGCCGTTTGGTAATACTGCCCTTTGCCGCCCGGATACAGGGAGCATCGTCACAGTGCATGCAGGTAGTCGGCCTGTACGCCACATCAACAAGCGGGTACTGCCCCCGTTCCGTACGCATGATGTTTATCCAGCGGTGGCCATGCCGGGGCTGAGGGCGGGTGTAGTCCGGCCAGTCATTCTCGACATGCTCGTCCTTGCAGGCTAAAAAACAATTATTGCAATCCACACATTTCTCAACATCAATGATTAAACGCCACTTTTTCATGAAACACTCTCCTCGCCGCCCCATTTGGCAATTTCAATCAGGCAGGAATTGGCCGCCATAGCGTGCGATTTCTTAATCATCATCCGGCTGGGAGTTAGCAGGTTGATGCAGCCGCCAATGTCCGGCGACTTGCCGGGTTCACCCACCGGTTTGTATACCGCCGATGATTCGTACGAGTGTACCGTTCCCGGGGGAATGCGTTCGGTTAACTGCGCTGCACAAATAACAGCCCCCCGGTCATTAAAGGCCTTGACCAGATCGTTTTCCTTAATACCGCGAGTCGCGGCATCAAGAGGATTGATCCGGATAATCCAGTAATAATGGCCATTGATGAATACCCGGTGATCCTTAATGTCATTGATGGCGCTGTCTTTGCCGTCACTTTGCGTATGGAAGGTGAATTTCGGATGCGGCGAAATCAGCTGCAGCGGGTATTTGGCATAAAGCTCCGCAGCGTGCGGCCCTTCCCAGGCCGGGATGTATTTCATAATCGGCGGCCGCTCCGGATCGTTGGGGTCAAAACGTTTTAAGCTGGAAGATTCAAATTCCAGTTTGCCGGACTGAGTCTGCAAGCCCATGCGGTATTCCCCCGTATAATCAGCCGGGGCCGGGAACGGTTCGGGCGTATCCTTGGGGCGGCCTTCCGCATACCAGCGGAATGACACCGGATCACGCCGGTCTTCAGGCAGCGGCGGAATAACAAAATAGCCTTTCTTGAGAAACTTTTTCCAGGATATGCTGTTTGGCAGGTCGGTCCCTTCGAACAGCCGCTTGCACCATTCCAGTTCGGTAGAGCCTTCGGAAAATACTGAACCCAGCCCCAGCCGTTTGGATAATTCCAGGAAAATCTCGATATCGGATTTTGACTCGCCCAGCGGCTCGATACATTTGTGCTGCAACACGGCAACCCGGTGGTTAACCTGGGTAAAGGAATGATAGATATAGCCGCCGCAGTTGGCAAATTCACTGATATCCCAGCGTTCAAAGTTAGTACAGGCCGGCAAGATTACATCGGCAAACTGCGCCTCGCCCTCAAACCAGATTGATTGATTTACAACAAATTCAAGCCCGTCTGAGCGGTACATGTTTACATACCGGTTAGTATCGACCATTGTGCCGATATGGGAGCCGCCGTACTTATAATACATTTTTACCGGTGAATAGCCGGGAGACGGGTATTTAAGCGGGAAAAACTGGCCTTCGATGGTTTTGGCATCCGCAATATAGGCCTCGCACTGTCCCTCCATAATGGCTTCCGGTATTTTAAGACGCGGCACCCCCTGATTGACAGTATTCATAGTGACAATATTCGGCATCCGCTGATATAAGTTGAGGAAGTTGCCGGTCCCGAAAATATCGCCCGACATACCGCCTTCGGCGTAACCTGGGAAGTAGAAGCGGGTATCCACCGGAGTCCCCTGCTGCATCCCGCCCATATTAACGCCGGGTTTGCCTAAGCCCTGCATCGCCATGAGACACACCATGCCTCTGGCCCAGTCGGTGCCATTGGCAGTCCGGCAGGCGCCGCCGAAACCGATTATACCGCCGGCCGCCAGATAGGTCTTTTTCCGGCCCCATTCCCGTGCCAGCGCCCGGATATCTTTGGCCGGAATACCGGTTTCCTGCTCCTGCCACTCCGGCGTTCTGGCTATACCGTCTTCTTTCCCAAAAATGTAGTCCCGCCATTTATCAAAACCGGTCGTGCGTTCAGCCACATACTCTTTGTCATACAGGTTCTCCGTAATCCAGACATAGGCGATCGCCAACACCATGGCGCTGTCGGTACCCGGTCTGGGCGCCAGCCATTTACCGCCAAGCAATCCGGCCGTATGGTTAAAATACGGATCAATATGCACAAGCTTAATGCCAAGTTCTTTCAGCCACTGCCGGCGTATTGTCCCTTCCTGCGCTCCGTATACACCACTGGTAGATTCGGGGTCGCTGGACCAGAAAACAACCATTTCACAGTTTTGGAGGCAATCTTCCACCAGATTGTAAGTTTCCGAGCCGCCATTGCGGGCGCTTTGCCCCCAGTGGTGGGTTGCGCCCCAGAACCACCCTTCCCAGCTATCCGGATTATGCACCACCGGCGTCCAGCCGATAGAGTTAAAAAACCGCAGCCTGGCGCTTAGCCAATACCCTAACGCCCCCCAGGTATGATGAGAACCGCTGCCGTTCATAATTGCGCCCGGACCATGATCTTTTTTAACCCGTTTAATTTCGCTGACAACAATATTCAATGCCTCGTCCCAGCTAATCCGCTCATAACCTGATATTCCCCGGTTCTGCGGGTTTCTTTCACCATTGGGGTCAAAGTCGACCCGTTTCATGGGGTAAAGCAGCCGGTTCGGCGAATAAATCATCGATTTCCAGGCCAGGGTATGGGGATTCACCGTGGTTCTTCTAGGCGGCGAAAAACTCTTGCCTCTGGCCCGGACCACCCAGGGGTCGGCATCCTCTTCAGCAAAATCAATCGGTGTAATGCGGATGATTTTCCCAGCCTTGACATATACAAAGACCGGGCCGCCATTGGTATTGCTTGTATAGCGCGTGACTCCGCCGCCCATATCCACACCATATTCCTGGTCAACACTCATTGTCATATTCAGGGTCTCGGCAAACCAGAGCGTCAGTTCGTCCGGCCCTTGCATGTCAATCTGAAAATGCTTGGCAGCACTGATAAATTCCAGTTGGGTTTTAGTTGGCTTCATTAATCGTACAGCCGTTGCGGCATCTTCAAAGGACATAATAACATCCGGTTTTTGGTGTATTCCCGCCTGTGAAGCAACTTTGCCGCCTTTAAAAATAAAATATCTGCCCTGCGAGTTATCTCTTAACTTAATTTGCGCAACAAAATCCTTTTCTTTAAGCCGCGCGGCAAATGTGTCAGATCGCAATGCCGTCATCTTCAGGATTTTTTCCAGACCAAAAAGGATAATAGAAAATTGTGTACTTGCAAACGCCATGCTAATCAGCTCCCTTCAAACAACTCCATTATTTCAACCTCATAATACTGCAATCTGCTTTCTTTGGGAAATACCATGTCTGTCTAAGCTTATGACAGAAAAGTATTACGCCCGGCGGAACTTATCTTTTTTGCCGGAAAGTACTTTCCCTCATTCTGTAATCTCTTTATACTATATGATATAAGCGTTATCCAGGGGGGATACAATGGAAGTCCAGTTATTACGTGAATTCGTATGCCTCGCAGAACATTTAAATTTCAGCACGGCAGCCAAGGAGCTCTTTATCGCCCAGCCTGTCCTCAGCCGCCACATTGCTGATTTAGAATATGCACTGGGCGTGCAGTTATTTGCCCGCAATAAACAAAATGTCCGGCTCACACCGGTCGGTGCAGCGGTGCTTGGCGAAGCTACAACCATTCTCGCCCATTACGAGGCAGGTATCCAAAAAATCCGGCTGGCAGTCGCCGGCTTCGCCGGCCAGCTTACCATCGGCTTTTTGGGAGCACCGGTTAAAAGCTTTTTCCCTGCGCTTATCTCACGGTTTCGCAGCACCTATCCCAATGTCGATTTACAATTAAGCCAGATGAATCTGGGAGCACTTGCCACTGCGTTAAAACGCGGCGATATCGATATTGGCTTTACGCTTTCGTTTGATTTGCTGAGTATATCCGGACTGTGCTGGAAGACTTTGTACGCCGATTCGCTGGCCGTGGTCCTGCGGCAGGATCATCCTGCCGCCAACGAGAATAAGCTCATGCTCTCAGCCTTGTCCCGGGAAAACTTCATCTTGCTGGCCCCGGAAGAATCGCCCAGTCTTTACAATCAGATTATGACGCTTTGCGCAGCCGGCGGCTTCTCCCCGAAGGTTGCCAAACTGGCCGCCTTTCCTGAGAACGCGTTGCTGATGGTCGAATCAGGCATCGGCGTCGCTGTTTTGCCGCGGCATATTAAAGAATACGCCGGCTCTGAGCTCCGCTTCCTGGACATCGCCGGCGGCAGTACCGGCTTTGATGTGGTTGCCGCTTGGGGAGAGGTCCATTCTAATCCAACCGTTCCTCTGTTTCTGCAAGAGCTTGAAGACCTGCAGGCAGCCGGCAGCCTCCGCTAATAAATTATGAATACAGCCCCGCCCCGGCCATAAGCCGCAGGCGAGGCTGTAACTGTTTTAGAGTTTAAAAATACAACTTCAAATCGGCGGTAAAATAACTGCGGTCGCGGGGAACGCCATTCATGTCTTTGACCCGGTCAGCCGGGGCATAATTGAGCTTCAATACTGTATTATCGAATACGGTATGTTCATAAGAAATTACTAAGCCTTTAAAGTTATCAAAATTAGAACCATTTGTTGGATATCCCCAGCCATTAGGAGTAGTCTCCAGAACAGTATTAGTGCTTGGGTCAAAATATGGATCTGCTTTAACATACATTAAAGAAGCCCCGTTAGAACCGACTTGTCCCGGAACAGCCCCGCGGTATTTAACCCGCGCAAAAAAAGCATCGGCAGCCGATCCGTCATTTTTCAATTTAGCCAGGTTGGCGTTATTGCGCCCGTATTCGCCGGTAAAAACCCAGTCCTTAGCCAGCTTTTGCTGATACCCTACCGTTAAAGTCTTATACGCATTATAGAGATCTTTATCAGTATCTTGCCACAGGGTCGCTACAATCTTCTTATCTTTCTCCACATCATAAGCCACATCCACCCCGTAGTAGGTACGGTTATTGGAAACCGGCCCCCCCAGCTCCGGTATGAAGGTGCAGTTGATTACATTACCAGCAGTAACAGTAGTTGTTAATTTATCATTTTTTAATTTCACGCTGGCCCCGTCAAAATATGGGCTAGATCCAGTTAACCCCAGACCCTGCCAGGTGATTAAACGGCCAACATTGAATTCAGCATTGCCCTTTTTAGCTGTAATCATGGCCATCTCAAGAGAGGTTTCGTCAAATCTCCTACCTAGGTCATAGTTTTCATCAGTATTATGTGAGCCTGCAAAAATCATCCCCGTAAAAGATACATTTTTAGAAACCGGGACAATCAAGCCAATATCGGCCCGGTGATAAAAACCACTTTTACTATAATCATCAGCGAAATTATATATCCCCTTATCATTAGCACTGCTGTATCTGGTATTGAATGTACCGGTTATGACTACATCAGCTCCGGAAATGGCCAGACAAGCCGAATTAGCAGAGACGCCAATCATAAGCGCGGTCAATAAAGCCGTTACCTTTTTTTTCATTAAAACTCCCACCTTAATTTATCTAATATCGTTTTCTAAAATTTGAATAATCTGAAATTAATTTTTAGATGTCCTGCTCGCAAAGCACAGAAACTAATCCATAATATGCTCCCTGTCACCCATCGTCGGAATAACTTTCCTCTCCCACAACTTTCCCAAAGGCCGGTGTAGCCTTATGCTGCTCTTGGCAGATCGCGAACAACATTACGGCTTGTTCCATTCGTACATCACCTCCAAGTAAATTCCGAATTTACTTAAAATGTTACCATATGGAACTTAGCCGGGGAAATTCATTCTTCTAATGGCAACAATAAAAAAATATAATCATAGCCAAACTCTTTGTTTCAATATGTTGTCAGCCTTAGAGAAACTTGTTTTTCTTTCACTTCTATATTTCCTAATCCTTTTTAAGAGACCGATAGGCAGTTATGGCTCCAAATACCAGCATCATTATAACGATTGAGGCCATCCAGCTGGTCTCCAGCAACGGACCGCTATTCATAATGCACTCCTCCTGATTTCCGGTTTTGGTACCAAATAATGCATTGCCCCACAAAGCAGACAAAAATCATAACTCCCATATTGGCAAGGAACAAATCCCAGAAAAGCATTCCAATTCCTCCCCTAAAAATCTCATAGCGTTCATCACGCCTGAGCCGCCTCAGCCCTTTCCTGGGCCAAAACAGCTTTAGACACTCTAAATATTCCGGGTTTTCCTGCGCACAAAGCGGTCATCAGAATACCAACGACAATCGACACACTCAAGGTCGCATACACATTGGCACTTGTCAGCATTTCCAGGCCAATCGCGGCGGGCAAACCGGTAAACGACCAGAGCATGTTAACGATCCAGGCAGCAAACATGGTGGTAATGGCTGCTGTGGTCGACCGCTTCCAGAATAGCCCGATCAGGCACATGACCATGATGGGCGCAGGCCAGGAGAACAGCCAGTTGATGGCAGTAACAATCGGCGGCAGGATGGGCGCCACCGCGGTTGCCAGAATGCAGAAAACGATAATGGTTATGCGGGCCACCCGGTTCTCTTCTGCCGGTGACATACATTTTCTGCTGGTATAAGCGTAAATGTCTTTAGTAAACAGCGTTGATGTTACCAAGGCAATGATAGAGAAGCCGGACAGCATGGATCCGAAGAAAGCGGCCAGCACCAAAGCAATCGCATAATTCGGCAGGTACTCCAGCAGCATCGATATGGCCGCCATTTTAGGACCAAGCGCATGAAATTCCGGAATGCTCTTGGCAGCCAGTCCCATGGAAATTGTAAATACCGCCAGCATACCGTTTACAATCACGGCCACCCACATGGAATTGGCGACAACGCGGTCATCCTTGGCGGCCATGCAGGGCTGCATGAGCTGCTGTCCGAGGCTGTGATTGACAAGAATGGCGATAACCGTGCTCATGCCAAAAGAAATGAGGATTTGCGGCGTGCCCCAGATACTTAGCATCCAGGGCTGCCCCTGATCGATAAAGTACTGGGATACCCCAGCCCAGCCGGCAGGCAGCTTTTCAGTCAGCAGGACAGTAGCCACAGCGAGGCCGCCGTATTTAATGAACGCATTGATAATATTCAGCCAGACAACCTGATTCAGGCCGGACAGGCATACGTACAGTACGCCTAGAATAGCTCCCAGATATACCCCCTGTTCTACGGTAACTCCGGTCATTAAGGCGAAGGATATACCCATCCCCTGCAGTTCCAGGGTCATTACCGCCCAAATGATGGGGATCATAACCGATGGCAAAATCAGCCGCATTTTTTCGCCAAACAGCAAATGCATCAACTCCGGCATGGAGGATACATTCAGCCGCCTAACCCATCTGCCGGTGAATACGCAAACTACGACCAGCAGGATGGAACAGCCAAAACCAAACCATAAACTTGCCGCTCCCATAAACCAGGCCATTTCAAACATCCCGTAAATATGCGGTGTCCCTAGAATACTCAAAGCCAGGGTTATCGACAACAATTGCCAGTTGAGACTGCGGCCTGCCAATAAGAAGCCGTCCTGCCTGGTTTGCTGTCTGTTCAAGTACCAGCCAACGGCAATTATACATAAAAATTCAAATACCAGTACCGCAATCAAAATGCCCAACTTCATTTTACTCCCCCTTTTACCGATGCTTTTTTATTCCTCTCTGGTCGGGTTTTCTTAAAACCAAATAAAAGCAAAATCTTTGTACCTGGGAAATTTTCCTCCTTTCATTGCAACATTATCGCCCGTCATTGTTTTCATATTATTCTGTAAATTTTAAATAACAGGCATGCCTTATTCGCCTTCTATCCACCATCAGTAAATGAAGGATACAAGCTATAATTATAATAAACGGAAAGACATTTTTATGGAAATTCACTTTTCTCATTGCTGCCATAACAAAAAATAATCCCCTGGGCGCCCTTTCTCAGCACGTCTTTATCAAAATAAAAAACTGAGATATAGTATCTCAGTTTTATACTTTGAATTGCTGAATACTACCGCGCAGCTCTTCTGCCATTTTTGCCAGCAGTTGACTGGAATCAGCAATTTCGCCCATAGCGGCGGCTTGTTGCTCGGTAGCGGCCGATACGGTCTCCGCCCGGTCTGACGTATCTTTACTGGACCGGTCAATTTCTTTTACCGCCGCGACAATCTGCTGACTGTTTACAGCCAGTTGTTGAATAGCAGTGGAAATTCCCTGTATCTGCTTGGAAACCTGATTGATTAACGTTTGTATCTTGCCAAATAAGTCTCCTGCTGCGTTTACAGCCTCGGTTCCCAGGTTAACTTCCCGGTTACCCGAATCCATACTGGCGACAGCTTTAGCTGTATCTCCCTGAATTTGACCAATCAGCAGTGCAATCTGCTTGGCCGCTTTTTGCGACTGCTCTGCAAGATTTCTCACTTCTTCAGCTACAACGGCAAAACCACGGCCTTGCTCGCCGGCGCGCGCCGCCTCGATGGCCGCATTGAGCGCCAGTAAATTGGTTTGACCGGCAATATTGGCAATAACATCGACGATTTGCCCAATTTCCCTTGATCGTTCGCCCAGTTCACTAACCGCCTGTACGGAATTGTTTACTACGCTTTTTGCATTTGCCATTTGACGAATTGCCGTCTGAGCAGCCTGGCAGCCTTCTGCGGCGACATTGGCAGTCTGTTCCGCCATTGTGGCGACGTCACCTGTATTGCCGGCGATCTGCCGGATGCTGCCAGCCATATTTTCTACGGCATCGCCGGCGCTATGCGCTGCCTGCACCTGAGTTGCCGCGGCGGCGGCGACATCGCAAATGGCGCCGGCAACCTGCTGGGCTGCCTGAGCTGACTGTCCGGCGCCGGCAGTCATTTCTTCCGAAGATGCTGCCATATGTTCGGATGCCTGATTTATATGTTTAACCAACGTACGCAGACTCTCAACCATCACATCGAATTCACCTGATAAGCGGCCGATTTCATCAGAACCTAATGCCAAACTGCTCACCGCAAGATTGCCGGCTGCAACTTCCTGCGTCCGGTCAACAAGCAATCGTAAAGGAGTAATGATTGTTCTTGCAATATACCAGGCTATACCGCCTGATAATATTACGGCAATTACCAGGACAACAGCCAGTAAAAGGTAGGAGACGTACCTGCTGTGAACAGACTCAGTCAGCTTATTATCCGCTTCTTGCGAAGCATAAGCGGCTAATCTGCTCAAGTTGGCATTAATTATATCAAAATTTTCTGCCACATTCCGGGTAAACTCACTGTACGCCTCCTGTCTTTTTCCTTCTGTCGCCAATTGCATAGTTTTCGAGATAGCCGGAGCTGTTCTTTGCACCGCATCTATCAGACTATCAAACTGTTCCTTCTCAGCAGGATTTAACGGTTGTTTGCTAAAGTTGCCAATAATCTGCTCATTCTCCTGAACTAGCTGTCCAAGTCTGCGGATATCCGCCTGCGCCTTACTGCTATCGGCAGTAGTCGTCAAATCCAGCATTATGGTTGTCACTTGCTGTCCGCGAAAGGCAAGATCACTAATTACTATGGCTTTACTCATCTGCCGGTGAATTTCGTCTGTGTCCTGGGAAATTTTCGCGAAATAATAAATGGCAAAAAAGCCGGATAGTAACTGGCAGGCTAATACAACAACAACTAAACAGGCAAACTTTTCTTTTACTGTCAAATTTTTAAACCAGCTCATGAATTCCCTCGCAATCTTCTGTAATCAAAATATCCCGTGCTCCTCAAGATCACGGGATATTTTGTGATAATAATTTCTATTTCCCCAATTTTTCCGGAACTAATGATAAATTGGCTGAAACTAGTTTCTTAATTGTAGCGTCCGTATTTTTCCACCGCGTCAAAGAAGGCTTTCATATTCTCATGTTTGGCATTCATCGGTACACAACAACCGGAAGAGTAAATGAAACCGCCGTCTTTACCAACCACATTAAACAATTTTTTCGCGTATTCATCCACATCAGTTGCTGAACCTACCGTTAAAAGGGCTGCCGGCATATCGCCCATAATTGCGCAATGACCGTTTAGTATTTCCTTGGCTTTAAAGATATCGGTCGAGCCATCCAATTGAACAACAAACTTTTTCGCCGGCAATTCTAATAAATAGGGCAGATTTTTCGTCCAGTCCGAGTCAAGGTGCAATACCGGAATAATGTCTTTTTCATTCAGGCCGTTGACAAGTCGCTTCATGACCGGCATAAACAGCGCTTCGAACTTTTTCAGGGATATCCATTGAGCACTGCTGCGGGAATCGCCGATAAACGTACGTCTTATACCAATTTGATCGGCTTGCGCCGCAAGGATTGCAATCATGCCATCGGTTACCACATTCATGGCCTCATATACTTTGTCAGGGATCTGAATTACATCTTTAAAGAATTTTTCCAGAGACCGGGTCATAGACAGTACATCAGGCGCCGACCCGCCCAGTATGCCCCAGGTTGAACTCTGCCCGCGGCGCTGAGTACGCAAGTTTTCGTCGACCAGCAGTTTGCCTTTTTCCTCAATAGCCGCAAGCTGCTCTTCCAGAGTAGACCCGTGAGCCACCTGATTAAACTTGCCTACATAAGCCAGGAAGCCTTCATTAATTAAGAGATCATAATCTTCACGGGTTGTAATTTCAACTTCATGCATTTGGAAGGAAGCATTGTCAGGCAGTTCCTTCCCCGGCATGGCGGTGCGCATAAGCCCTACCTTTTTCATCAGCGGCGCATAACGTTCGCACATAATAAAAGGATTGCTGTCCCAAATGGGATAGGCATCTTTCACTTTATCAAGCGCATTCATGCATTTTTCCCAGTCCCACATAAATTCTTTATTAGTAATTCCTGCGAATTGACCGGCATACTGGTCAATCATGGGGGCGCAAACTACCCGGTCCACTGGCTCAAGATTTATTGTGGCAACAAGTCTTTCCTCTGGTGTCATTTGATCTTTATTTACTGCCATTGCCTTCACTCCATTACTAAGAATTTGTTTTCAAATAAATGATACCGAAAAAACCTCGATCAGGGAAATGCATTCTCCTAATCGTGACAATAAGAATTTAAAATAGCGTCAAAGTTCAGGATTTATTTGCCGGTCGCTGCGGCAATCATTGCTTTGACATTTTCCACCTTGGCATTTACCGGCACAGCGCAGCCTGACGCCAGGATAAAACCAGGCCCCATATCCCTAATTAATTTTGTGCAATAATTGTAGACTTCATCCGGTGTGCCAAGCGTAAACATGGCAGCCGGCACATCGCCCTTAATACACATACGATCGCCAAGAACCTCTTTGATCTTATAAATATCGGTTGCGCCATCTGTTTCAAATACGCATTTTCCTTTGGGGAAATCCCTGAAATATTCCAGATCGCGCGCCCAGTTCGAGTCAATGTGAAAGTTAATTACTGCGCCTTCCTCGATAATCACGTCGGCTACCTGCTTTAGATATTTCCAGACAAAACGCTCCCACAGCTTGCGCGAAAAGAATTCACTGGCGCCGCGCGCCGGCGAAATAAAGACATAAGAAGAATTCGTGTCGCGAATCTGCTTGCGCATGTTAGCCAATACTTCTGCCTGAATTACATCAAGAACAGCCTCTACTTTATCTGCCCGCTTGTATAAATCCTGGATGAATTTAGGCATAGACCGGCCGCCGCTTAAAAGCTCATTGACCAGATTAATAACCAAGGGGGAATACACTACATAACCGGCATCTTCAAAATTCTTGACCATTTGCGGCGTATCCGCCAGTTCTGCCATCAGTGAATCAAACTGGACATTTAAGCGTGTTTTCACATAATCCTGCATAAAAGGCGTCCAGCCTTTATTTAAGATCGTGTCATAATCCTCTACCGTCATAACTTCCTTTTCATCAAGCTGCCAGATTACATTATCCGGCAGTTCCCGCCCGGGCAGCTTAATATTGGTCATAAAACCCAAAGGAAAAAGCAAAGCGGCGGCAAAGGCCGAGTCAAAGCCGTCGATATCACCCAGGTCTTTTATGGATTCGACCATTACTTTATTGGAAGTTTTCAGGCTTGTGCAAAACTCAGACAGCCTCACTCCCATATGTGCAGCGCAGAATCCGTCAGCCAGGGTTACTACCGGCGTACGGTCCGGTTTTTCCAAGGCCACTGCCTTTCTGATTCTTTCTTTACGTTCCTGCAGCAGTTCCTGTGATGTTTTCACAGCAATACCTCCAAATGAAAAATAAAATTCGCACTATTATCAATTTTTATATTATAATAAAGTAATCTGTTATGGAAATTTAAAATTCTCATTACAACAATGAGAAAATATAATCACTCATTTTCGAAAACAATAGCTGTTGTCCTATTTATGTTAGCTTGTAATTACCTTATAATTTAGTTAATATTGTGCATATTTTTATTTTGCTGAATTTTTTTTCCAGTTAGGAGGAACTTATGGATATTCGTCAATTGGAGATCTTTGTATGTGTCGCAGAACGGTTAAATTTTACCGAATCAGCCAAACACTTATATCTCACACAATCTGCAGTAAGTTTACAGATAGCCGATTTAGAAAAACAGCTTGATGTTAAACTCTTTGTGAGAAATTCCCATTCAGTCCAGTTGACGGAGGCCGGCCGTTTTTTTTTGAAAGAAGCAAAGTTTATTATTGCCGCTGCAGAGGAGGCAATAATAAAAACCCGTCATATCGCATCCGGGTTTGCCGGTACGCTGAAAGTCGGGTTCCTGGAATCTCATACGAAACACTTTTTGCCTAAACTGGTAAAAGATTTCCGCAGTTCCTATCCGAAAATCAAATTAATACTGACCCAGTTGAATTGGGGTGACCTGAACCTGGCCCTGGAACGCGGCGAGCTGGATGTCGGCCTGACTATGTCGGCTTCCCTGCAAAATACGCCCCGGGTGGTTTGGCAGACACTCTACCATGACGTGGAATGTTTTGTAATGCCCAATGATCATCCTCTGGCCAATCAGCCGCAGCCGGATTTAGCCGCCATAGCCCAGGAGCCCTTTGTCGTTCTCAACCGCGAAGTCGCCCCCTTCCCTTACGATTTTACGCTACGGCTATGTGCCAACCGGGGCTTTACGCCCAACTTTGTGGAGCGGCCCTATCTTACCGAGACTTTGCTTACATTGGTTGAATCGGGAGAAGGCATTGCCATCCTCCCGTTCTTTACCACCAAACCTTACGTCAGCCCTAACCTGCGGTTTATTAAGCTGGAAGGCGACGATGCACAAGTTGAAATGGTCGCATCCTGGAAAAGAACCAACCGGAATCCTGCTATCCCCTTGTTTCTTAACAAAGCACGCGGTGCCATTCAGTTCTTTCAAAATAGCATGCGGCTTCCCGATATTCCCGAATAAATTATTTACCAGTGGCCGCCGCCAGCATGGCCGCTACATTCTCAGGCTTGGCGTTAAACGGTATATCGCAGCCGGAAGACAGGATAAAGCCGCTTGGCCCGATTTCCCGGATTAGTTTGCTGCTGTATTTATAAACATCTTCCGGGGTGCCCAGAGCAAAGAGCGAAGCGGGAACATCGCCCATGATGGCCATATGATCTCCCAGGACTTCCTTAATCTTGAAGATATCGGTTGAACTGTCCGGCGAAAGGATGCATTTCCCCTTCGGCAGCTGCCGGAAGAAATCCAAGTCGCGTTCCCAGTTGGAATCCAGATGGAAAATCGGGATAACGTCTTCTTCGAGCAATACCTCGGTCAATTGCTTCATATATGGCCAGACAAAACGCTGCCAGGTCTTAGGGGATAAGAATTCACTGGCTGACCGCCAGCCGCCAACCCAGGCCCCGACAAAACCTGTACCGTGATAAGCAGCGCGCAAGCCCTGGATAATGTCAGGCATGGCAGCGTCCATAGCCGCCTGCACCTTGTCCGGCATCTTAAACAAATCGCGCATAAATTTCGGCATAGTACGCCCGCCGCAGAAGGCTTCATAAGGGATGACAGCCTGTACACCGGGTGACAGCGGCACAACGCCGATCTCCTGAATCCGTTTTATCGCTTCAGGCAGATAGTCGGCAAAGGGCTGCACCCTAGCCAGCAGGTTGTCCAGGCGGCTGGCCTGAAACTCAGCAAAGAATGCATTATACCCTTTGCTGATAATGGTATCGTAGTCCTCCACTGTCATTAATTCATTCTCGGCTACCTGCCAGGAGACCGTATCCGGCAAATCACGGCCCGGAATCTTCACTTTAGACAGCCAGGCTACCGATAATAAATGGACCGAAAATGTTACCTGCTGCAAAGCGTCAAACTCGCCAAGGCGGGTAAAGGATTTAATAATAGTTTCGTTTAACAGCTTGGGATTATCGGCAATCTCTGATATTTTGACCCCTAAATGATTGGCGCAAAAGGAAGTTGCCAGTGGAACCACCGGCACCCGATCCGGTTTTTCAAGCGCCACCACTGTTTTAATCCGGTTAAGCCTTTCCGTATAAAGTTCTTGCGCTGTTTTCATTACATCGACCTCCATTTTTTAATCCACAGGTTTATAAGTATAGATAACTATACTTATAAACCTGCAAAAATACTCATATATGAATGCATTCATACCGGCGGTATAAATACATATCATCCTGGTTTTTTATAATTTTATGATAGCTTACGCCCTGCAATTAGGGAAATTGGATATTCCGTTTACACTGATTGGAAAATATAATAACAACTGTTTATTTCGCTCAAGAGAAATATACTACGGTCACCGGAGGATTTATGGACATTCGGCAATTGCAATGCTTTACCTGCGTGGCAGAACGTTTAAGTTTTACCGAAGCAGCTAAACACCTGTATCTGACCCAATCGACAGTAAGCCAACAAATCGCCGATCTGGAAAAACAGCTTGCAGTAAGACTTTTCATGCGCAATACCCATTCGGTTCAATTAACGGCAGCCGGTTCGGTTTTCTTGGAGGAGGCTTATGCCCTCATCGCTAAATCGCAAGAGGCTGTTAAACGGACGCGCCAGACGGCGTCAGGCTTTGCCGGCAGTCTAAGAATCGCTTACTTGGAATCAACTGTCCAAAATTTTCTACCGCCGGTAATAAAAAGTTTTCGAAAAAACTACCCAAATGTTAATTTGCATTTGGATATCTTGAACTGGGAGGAACTTAACCGGGCAATTATCCAGGGGGATATCGATGTCGGCTTTACCGTATCCTATGCACTTAGAAATTGGACCGGCATTCTGACCAAAACAATTTACACCGATTACCTTTGCGCAGTTTTGCCTGCCGGTCACCTTTTAGCCAATGAAACTAAGATTGATCTCTGCGCACTGGCTAATGAACCTTTTATTACACTTTCGCCGCAAGGTGCTCCCATGGCCGCATATCAAACGGTAGAAATTTGCGCCAACCGGGGCTTTATGCCCAATATTATCAGCCAGCCGCAACTCCATGAAGGCATATTGCTAATGGTTGAGACCGGCATGGGCGTCGCTATATTGCCGCATCATATCGAGTTTTATGCCGGCCCCGGAGTTCGTTTTGTTGATTTTGCCGGTGAAGATCATTCGCTTGAAATTTTAGCCGCCTGGAAAAAATCCAATACCAACCCTTCCCTGCCGCTATTATTAAATGAATTGCCGCCGCAGGTTGCCAACCGGCCTTGCTGTGACTAGAGACTTAGATCACCATGACCGAAAACACCGCACATTACCAACCAAGTTGTGCGGTGTTTTCTATTTTATATTGTGAAATCAGTATTTTTTATTGACAATCATTCGCTAGTCTATGTAAAATGTTATATAGATGTATATACATAATGTGATTTATATCTTTTATACTGCCGAAGCAGTTTTACCTCAGCAAATAGCGTCAGCTGGAAAAGATGCACAATAGGGAGAATCATATGGCTGCCAGGATAAAGTTAGATATTGTAACTCCGGACCGGATGGTCTATTCCGCAAATGTCAGTATGGTCATAGCCCGGACACAAACCGGCGATCTTAAAATTTTTCCCGGACATGCTTTATTAGTTACCAGCCTTGAAGTTACGTCAGTCAGGATTGTCAGGGAAAAAAGCAGGCAGCAGCTGTCACTGTGCGGCGCCTTTATGGAAATCCGCAAAAAAAAGATCACAATATTAGCCAGTTATGCGGAGATCCAGGCGAAACTTGACGGCAAACAGACCAAAACCGCTAAGATGCGAAAAGAATTACAATTAAAGGGCAGCGCTGACATTGACACCCGCCGTGCCCGGATCTATACCTACCGGGCGGCGCTGAACCCTGAGGTGACTCAGCAAAAAAAAAGCGTAATTAGCAAAAAATATCCGTAGACATATGTCTGCGGATATTTTTTATAATTGTCAGCGACGCTGTTGGCTGCATGCAGGCTACTCCATTATTCATGGTCAAGCGATGGCCATATTAGCTTACCAGCCTGCTTTTTTTATTCGATTCTTCCTTATGTTCAATCCGATTATCGTAAACAGTTAGAAGCTACTGCTGCATCATTTGCCGGTAGCTGCCGCAATCATGGCTTTCACATTCTCCGGGTCAGCATTAAGCGGTGTACAGCAGCCCACTGCCAGAATAAAGCCGTCCGGCCCTAAATCGTTAATCAGCTTGCTGCAATACCGGTATACTTCATCCGGTGTTCCCAGAGTAAGCATGGCGGCAGGCACATCGCCCATAATGCACATACGGCCGCGCAGCACTTCTTTGGCTTTATACAAGTCAGTATTACTATCGGAAGACAGGATGCATTTACCCTTAGGAAATTCTCCCAGATATTCAATAGCGCGGGTCCAGTTATTGTCCCAGTGGAGCAGCGCATAAGCTCCGGCGTCAACTACCGCTTCTACCTGTCTTTTTAAAGAGGGCAGGGCAAAACGCTCCCACATTTTAGCCGACATATATTCCGGCGCACACCGGGTTGCGCCGGTAAAGACGGCAAACGGCTTAATCTGCCCGATTCGCTCTTTGATCATAGCAATCATTTCCGTGGTGATAATATCGATTACCGCTTCCACCTTATCCGGTATCCGGTACAAATCCTTAGTCAGGTTTACCATTCCCCGGGCGCTTGACAGAACATCAAAGGGAACGCCAAAGATTAGCGGGCTAAACGGCACAATACCGGCATTAACGTAATTTGCCACTATTGTTCCCCAGTCTGCTGACAGGTACTTTTGCAGATCAGGCACGGCAAGCGGCAAATACTGCTCAAATACTTGCTGCTGATAGTAGGCAAACCCTTTGTCCAAAATGACATCATAATCCTCCACAGACATGGGTGAAATTTCGTCAATCTGCCATTGAGCGTCCGGCGGCAATTCCCGCCCTGGCAATTTCACCCTGGCTAGAGTTCCCGCGCCCAGGGCATGAACGCAGGGGGCCAAATACTGAATACCGTCGATTTCACCAAGCTGAGAGAGTGATTTTAGGTTGATTTGACTGCTGCTCTCCAGATTGTCAAGATAGTCGGCCAGAGTAACCCCCATATGCCGGGCAAAAAAAGAATCGGCGGCTAACACAACCGGCACCCGGTCCGGCGTTCCCAGTGAAATTGCCGTAGTAAGCCTGTTTAAATGCGTTTTGTATAATTGCTGGCTTTTCTCCATGCTTCCTCCCCCTACAACGTTATGCCTGAGACAGCATTCTGATGTTCACATAGACTTGCCATCAGGCATGCAGTTTATACTATAATGGTAGCCGAAGCTACTACTGTCGTCAAATTCCTATAATTCCGAAAACTATTCCCAAAAATCACACCAACGCGCTCCTATCTTCCGGATCATTTATTCAGAGACTTGGCTTTTGCTGGAGTTAAACCCAGCCTGAAGCTAATCTCTTTATTCAGCATATAAGCCCGGAATTGAGTAAAAAAAAGCGAGACTGCAATCTAATCAGTCTCGTAAATGCGTTCAGGGACAAGTGAAGGTGGGTACGCTTGCCCCGGCCTCCTCAATAAGCGAGTCGGCTTACGCCATTATCTATGTAACGCTTTAAAAAAAGCGGGTTTTTACTTTCATAAGATCTTTCTCTTTATAAACATTCGTAATACATTAACCATGTTTTTATAATACAAATATAGTTAATTTAATTCTTCCTGTCAAGGATTTTTTTCCATTTATTCAAATTCAGTCGTAAACAAGCCGGCAATTGTGATTATGTTAGGCAACCTCTTGGATGAGGCAGGACCAGGCTGTGTTGATGCTTAACGCTCTGCCAGTTTCGATTCAGAATTTCGTAATACAAAACACCACTTGTCTAGCTATTTATTTTCCCATTCACTTTACTATGTAATTCTTCTATTGTAATATATTACTTGTAAGGTGGTGTATAAATGGTCAGACAATCCGATATAACAGACGGTAAGGCTACGGTTAGCGCCAGAGTCAGCAGTGTGGCTGTCGGTATTCTGAAGGAGCATGAGATTCCTATTTCCGATGTAATTGAAGGTGGCATAATTCATTTTTTGTGCCTGGACGACATTGACAAAGTCGCTTATCTTTTAAAAAATAATTCAGATGTCGCCGATAAAAGTGACTATAAAATTCCTCATGCCTCATGGCCGGAATGTATAAAAGAAGTATTGGAATTAAACGAAGCCGCCGATGTGAAAGACGAAGTCAAAAATTTCAAGGCTGCTGCCAAATGGCTGCCTGACAAAGGCGCTACCAGAATCAATCAACTAAGTCTAAAGAAACTGAGCGCGGTAGAAATTATTGAGAAGGCGTCTGCTCTAATACAGGCAGGACATATGTCGGACGCACTTTCCTACTATGATTATGCAATTATGGTTAGTAAAAGATCAGGAAATCCCCGGGAAATCGGCAAAGTTTTTCTGATTTTGGGTGATGCGTCCCGTGATATAGGCAATTTCTCGCTTGCTTTAACCTCCTACGAGGGAGCCGAGACATATTTTTCCAAAGAGCAAATGCTGCCGGATATGGCAAACTTAGCCTATTCCCGGGGGGTTTGTTTTCAGCTTTGGGGCAAGCACAAAGAAGCCTATAGTTACTTCGAACAGGCCCGAAACTTATACATAAAGAGTGGCGATTTGGGTAAGCTCCACCAAACGCTTACTCGAATGACACTCAGCCTTGATTTTTTAAATCCTGAAGATGCAATTAAAGCTTGCAACGAGGTACTTGACTACTTCACGCAGCGAAAGTCTTACTTTACTACAAAGCTAGCACCACCAAGCAGCCGCTAACGGCCAAAATAAAAACACCCACAACCTCCTTCAAGGTGGATTGCGGGTGTTTTCTTCATACAGGCCTAAAACAAACCAACAATTTTACCGCTGTTGTCAATATCCATTCTGACGGCGGAAGGTTCCTTCGGCAGTCCGGGCATGGTCATAATTTCGCCGGTAATGGCCACTAAAAAACCGGCGCCGGCCGCTACCCTTACTTCCCGGACAGTAATTTTAAAGCCGCTTGGACGCCCCGGCTTGCTAATATCATCACTTAGAGAGTATTGGGTCTTAGCCATACAAATCGGCGTTTTGTCAAAACCCAGAGCCGTCAGCTCCTGGATTGTTTTTTCTGCGGCCGGCGTGTAGTTAGCGTCATCCGCACCGTAAATTTTTGTGGCAATTGCCTTGATCTTATCTTTTATCGGGGCTTGTTCATCATAAGCAAAGCTGAATTTATTAGGCTTCTCGCAGGCAGCCAGTACTTTTTCCGCCAGCGCCTGCCCGCCCAAACTGCCTTTGGCCCAGACTTCCGACAGCGCCACTTCGGCCCCCAGTAAATTGCACTTTTCTTCGACAAAGTTTAGTTCATTAGCGGTATCTGTGGGAAAAGCGTTAATGGCAACTACCGCGGGCAAGCCAAATTGCTGGATATTTTCAATATGCTTGGTCAGATTAGCCAGACCTCTCTCCAGGGCGGCCATGTTCTCACCGGCTAGTTTGGTCTTGGGGACGCCGCCATGCATCTTGAGCGCCCGGACGGTGGCTACGATTACGACGGCACTGGGTCGGAAACCGGCAAAGCGGCATTTGATATCAATAAACTTTTCTGCTCCCAGGTCCGCACCGAACCCAGCTTCTGTAACACAGTAGTCAGCCAGTTTGAGCGCGTATTTCGTCGCCGACACACTGTTGCAGCCGTGCGCAATATTGGCAAACGGGCCGCCGTGCACAAACGCAGGCGTATTTTCCAGCGTCTGGACAAGATTTGGTTTAATGGCGTCTTTAAAAAGCAGGGTCAGGGCGCCGGTTACCTTGAGATCGGCGGGCGTTACCGGTTTCCCGTCATAGGTATAGGCAACAATAATCCGGCCAATCCGTTCTTTCATGTCGTCGAGATCCTTAGCCAGACAAAGAATAGCCATCAATTCCGACGCCACCGTGATGTCAAAGCCGGTTTCGCGGGGCACACCGTTGGCTTTGCCGCCGAGTCCGCAGACAATATTGCGCAGAGCGCGTTCATTAAGATCAAGCACACGCCGCCAGGTAATGCGGCGGGGATCAATGCCAAGGGCATTGCCGTGGTGAAGATGATTGTCGAGAATGGCCGCCAACAGGTTGTGCGCGGTAGTAATGGCATGAAAATCGCCGGTGAAATGCAAATTGATGTCTTCCATGGGAACAACCTGGGCATAACCGCCGCCAGCCGCGCCGCCTTTTACGCCGAAACAGGGGCCTAAAGAGGGTTCACGCAAGGCAATAACGACTTTTTTACCCTGCCGTCGCAGCGAATCACCAAGGCCGACTGTTGTTGTTGTCTTACCTTCGCCAGCCGGCGTCGGATTGATGGCCGAAACCAGAATGAGCTTGCCATCCGGCCTGGCCTTGATCCGGTCCCAGGTCTTAAGCGAAACTTTCGCCTTATAGTTCCCGTACAACTCCAGCTCTTCAGCAGGAATATCCAACTCCTGCACCACGCCGGCGATGGGTTTCATTGTGGCTTCCTGTGCAATTTCAACATCACTTTTCAAAACGATTGCCCCCTAGCTGCTTTATCATTTTTTAATTCAATTTTATTTTTCCGCCACTTCGGCCACTTCTGTAATTGAGCCGTGAATACCGCAGACCGGACACATCCAGGTTTGCACTTTTAACAGTACTTCTTTGTCAGCAAAATTGTGCTTAACTGTAGTATATTTGGAATTCTTTTCATCATGTTCACACCATAAAGCCGAATTCATGGCCATGCCCCCTTAGATTTTTAGAATACCGGCACTGTCAGGCACTTTCCTGCGCAATGCCGGTATGTTTATAGTAGCGCATTAAACATTAAATTCCCATAAAATTCACAACCTTGTGTATTACAAAATAATTAAAAATATAAAAATTATAAACGCTTATAAATAGAACCCCCTGACCTTGTAGTCAGCAATACAAGGTCAGGGGGGATTGTCTCCATTAATTTATGCAAGGCTTTAGCAAGCTGATGTTATGTGCAATCAGCTTGCTCAGCATTAAATAATATAAGCCCAACATAGGACACGGTGTTCTTACCGTTATAATACGGGATTCCACAGGTTTTTTCCAGCTTAATAACATCAATCCCGTAGGCTTCCACGGAAGCAAAAGCCTCATCCGGGAAGCGGCAAGGCTCTTTGTCCAAATAAGCGCACCGTTCGCAATACTCGCAATTGCCCGCATTCAGCGGCAGGATATTCTGCAGCTCATACTTATTCTTAACACTGTCTAAGATGTTTCTGAACACACCGTCATGAATCTTTTTGGCAGCCATCATGCCTTTCCAGTCAAAAGCGCTTTTCATCTGATGGACGGTTTGGAACAGAAGTCCGTTTTTATACTGACAGGCCTTGTCTTTTAATTCTGCAAAGGACCCGACAGCAGGCGGACAGACCCAGTTGGTATTATATTTCCGGCACACATTTTGCTCACAGGCTTTTCTAAAGTCCTCGACAAAATTGATTTTTGCCACCTCGGCAATTGCCGCATGATCTGCTTTGGCTGCCAGGGCAGTCTGCACTAATTCCTCAAAATTGATTTTCATAAAGTCTCCTCCTGTAACAACAACTCTCACTAACCGCAACGTTTTTCAAAATATTACCGCTTGTGTGTAATCATAGGGCCTAGCTACCTTATATATACATCTATATATAAGGTAGCTAAAACAATCTACTTTGTCAATATTTTTATATTATTCTCATAATTTATTTGAATGAGTCGCGGCTGCGTTGTTTAGAAGAAGAAATCCAGTTCGGCTTTTACCGTGTTCAGTTTGCCGGTGTGGACGCCATCGGTCGGTTTAAGGGACGCAGCCCAGAACATCATGCCCACGTTTTTATCAAACATAATCTGACCGCTTAATTCCGGTCCTTTAAGGCCCCAGTCATATTTTGAGATCCAGTAATTATCAGGAGCAATGGACGAATTCGCTTCCGCATTGATATAACGGACAGTAAGACCGTAGGAACCGGGCACATTGAGGTCGGCGCGTTTGTAGTTGACACCGACTATATAGGCTTTTTTCTGGCTGGCGGCGTTCGACTGCCCATAGGTGCCGAATAACTGCCAGTCTTTATCCAGCATTTTATCGGCGCCAACTTCCCACAGGTTGATATTGTCTGAGATTACACTCGTATCGGAGCCATCTGTCCTTATATTATGATAAGCCGCTTTAAAATTAGCAGCCGGCGCCAGCGGGACATCATACTCAATGGCGGCGTAGCGATTGTCAGTAGTAGTGGAAATGATTGACGGGTTTGTGGCATTACCGACCCAGCGCTGCCGGAAGTAACCGTACGTCAATGTCGTCTTGGCTTTGTCGCCAAAAGCAAATTGAACTCCCTGTACGCCCTTACGCCCCGGCGCCACCATCAGGCCGTACGCCGCGCCATAATCAAACTTGCCCGCTTTTACCGCCGTAGCGCCGACAAGGCCCTCAGCGTACATTTGGCTGTTATGCTGGGACCCGCTTACATCGCCATCATACCCGTTGCCCCAGTAGCCGCCGCTTCTAAAATCCCGGACAGCTTCATCCTCAATTTTTACCTGCCATTTATCATTGACTTTATAATTGATATACAGATCAATTCCCAGGGCCGGATAATGGCCGTCCCGGGCGTGCGGGGTATCGCCGGTGGCAGCCGTATGACCTTTGAAATCGCCCCTGTTATCCCAGACCTGTTCCGACAGGTGGAGAAACCCGCTAACGGATAACCTGTCGCCTAATTTATCGCCTTTCTTTTCAGGTGCATTGTCCGGTGTATCGACGGACACGCCCAGGCTTTTCAGTTCACTGCTGAATTCTGCCGACAGTTTATCAATTAAAACCTGATCTTCGGCGCTGGCTTTTTCCCCGTTCCACACGGCACGGGCCACCATTTGCGCCATTTCATAACGGGTAATCACCCGGCCTCCCGCCAGACTGTCCTGGCCTAAACCATCAATCAGGCCGTCCTGCTTCAGCTTGTTCACCGCATCATAAGCCCAGTGTCTGTCCGGAACGTCCCCGAACGGATTCATTGGCGCCGCTACAGCGCCGTTAACGCTAACCAGGGTCATTAGGGCTAACGTAACAATAAAACTGCTTCTTGTTTTCATGCTTTCCCACCTATTTATATTTCTAATTTTTATATTCCTCTTTGTATGACCTGCCAGCCGGAGTTACTTGCCGGTAGCGGCGGCAACCATGGCTTTGACGTTTTCAACTTTGGCATTGGGAGGGATTGTGCACCCGGATGCCAGGATAAGCCCCGGCCCGATATCGTTAATCAGCTTCGTACAATAGTTATATACATCCTCCGGCGTCCCCAGCGTCAGGAGCGCCGCCGGAACATCCCCTTTAATGCACATATGATCGCCAAGAACCGATTTTATTTTGTAAATATTGGTGGCTCCGTCAGATTCAAAGATGCATTTGTGTTTGGGCAATTGCTTAAAGTACGCTAAATCCCGCTCCCAGTTGCCGTCAATATGCAAATCAACCACGGCGCCCTCTTCAATGATCATGTCGGCGGTAGCCTTCAGATATTTCCAGACAAAGCGCTCCCATATTTTAGGGGAGTAAAATTCACTGGCGCCCCTGGCCGGCGAGATAAACACCACCAGCGGTTTGACAGCCCGTATTTGCTGCCGGAATTCCGCCAAGGTCTCGGCCAGAATAATATCCAGAACTGCCTCCACTTTGTCCGGCATTTTGTATATATCCCGCATAAATTTAGGCAGTGACCGCCCGCCGCTTAAAAATTCATTGACGGTAATGGCGGCGCTGGGTGTATAAACTACATAACCGGCCTCTTCAAAATTTTTCATAAACCGGGGCACATCCGCCAATTGCGCATTTAGCGAGTCAACATCGATACCCAGGCGATTTTTCAAAAAGTCAAGACTAAAATCTTTCCAGCCTTTGTTCAAAATGGTATCATAATCTTCCACTGTCATCATTTCCTGTTCATCAAGCTGCCAGGGAGTATCGTCGGCAAGCTCACGGCCGGGCAACTTGATTTTGGTATAAAACATCAACGGAAACATGGTGGCGGCGGCAAAAGTACCGCCTGTGCCGTCAACATCGCCGAGCATCTGGATTGATTTAAAAATG
The DNA here is from genome assembly GCF_041428895.1 of Sporomusa aerivorans. Classification (NCBI taxonomy): domain Bacteria; kingdom Bacillati; phylum Bacillota; class Negativicutes; order Selenomonadales; family Sporomusaceae; genus Sporomusa; species Sporomusa aerivorans. Next base: position 2,645,148 of record NZ_CP156926.1, on the reverse strand, counting down.
GCTTCATGCGATGCTTTCATATTGGCGCAAAACTCGGACAGCTTCATGCCCACATGCCTGGCGCAAAAAGCGTCACCGGTGAGAATGACCGGGGTTCTGTCCGGCTTCTCCAGCGCAATTGCCTGCTTCAGGCGGGTAAGACGCTCCTGGTATAATTCCTGGTTGGTTTTCATAATGATTCCTCCAATTTTAATTTATAGTAGCCGATTTGGACGGCTGCACAGAATTCTGCAGCAATAACAGCAGCCCTATCGCCACGAAACCTACTGCGCTGACAAGCAGCGGGAATCTTCCCGGCGCCTGGCCAAACTGACCGGAGATGGCTTCAAAAACGAAAGGGGCTGCAAACTGGCCGATGCCACTGAGAGCGGACGCCAGCGCCAGGCTGAAGGCAACCCGCGACGGCGGCGCCAAAACCGAAAGACTGACAAAAAAGGCCGGACAAGTAGTGGAAAATCCTATTCCGCCAATAAAGCAGCCTGCCAGCAGCAAAGTAAAGTCATGCGCACTGGCGATCAGGGCCATGCCGGCGCCGGTTATCAGCCAGCCCGCCGGAATTGTGATATTTTTTAAGCTTTGCATAATCTTGCCGAAAATCAACCCGCCGACAAGACCGCCGCCGGTAAACACCGTTAAAGCTACGCCGGCGCTCGCCGCATTACCCAGCTTTTCGCCGACAACCTGGATAGCTACATTGGTAAAAAAAGCAAAAATCAGCATGTTATAGAGAAATACCGCCCCTTCCATAACATATACGCTGCCGGGCAGAGGCGCTTTCGCCGCCGGATTGTCCTGATCCGCCTGCTCTCTGACAGGCTCCGGCAGATAACAATAGACAAAGAGAAATATTACCACGCCAACCGTATAAGCCAGGAATGTATTGTGCCAGTCAGTCACACACAAGACGCCGCCCAGCAGGGAAAAGATGATGCCGCCAAGGTTTACGCAGACGCTTTGCAGTCCCATTATTGTTGCCCGTTCATTCCCGGCAAAAAAATCAGAAATAAGCACCAGGGATAGCGGAAAAATAAGTCCTAAACTCAGCCCCAGAATTGCTCTCATCGCCAGAATCCAGGTAATATCATTCATAAAATAGGGACTTATGCCGCCAATTAGAAAGAATACCATGGCCAGGTTGAATACCGCTCTTCTGCTCATAACCTCACTCAGCCTGCCAAATACCAGCGAGGCCAGCACCATAGTCATAGAAGGCAATGCCACCAGCAGCATAATCGTCTGGGCGCTTATGCCCGGAAATGCCGCGCTGATATTGGCCAGCGCCGGGGAAACCGCCGTGGCTGCCAGCAATAACAGCGAAACGGACAGCACTACCGCTTTCAGGAGTATTCTGTTCATGTCTTTTCACCCTTTCCTTGACTAATAATATCCGTACTTTTCCACTGCCTTGAAAAAGACGTTTACGTTTTCAGGTCTGGCATTCATTGGCATACAACAGCCGCAGGCATATAAAAAACCGCCGCCCTTGCCCACTGTTTTGATAAGCTTATGGCAATATTCGTCCAGTTCAGCGGGTGAGGCCACCGTGAGATAAGCGGCCGGTACGTCGCCATGGATGGCGCAATGACCGCTAAGTACCTCCTTGGCTCGAAAAATGTCAGTGGCTCCGTCTAACGCCAGTACGAATTTTCCTTGCGGCAATTCCAGAAAGTATTCCAGATTTTTGGTCCAGTCACAGTCGAAATGCAGTATTGGCACAATGTTTCTGGCCGCTAATTTTTCTACTAAGTCTTTAAGATACGGCCATACCAGTCTGTCAAAATATTTGGGGGCAATAAACTGTCCGGCCGACCTGCTGCCGCCGACAAAGACCCGGTTGACTCCGGTGGCGGCTACCGTTTTTTCCGACCCTTCCACAAAAGCATCTACCAGAATGGGCATTAACGCTTCCAGCCGGTCGGTGATCTGGAACATGTCTTTGTAGTATTTTTCGATTGATCTTGTTAAGGAAAATGCATCAAACGGGACCAAACCTCCCAAATCGCCATACAGCGGCGCCTGCCCCCGGCGCCGTATGGCTGCAAGTTCCGCCGCCCTGATCCGGCCGGCTTCGGCAATACCTTTTAACACCTCGTCACGGCCGATGCCATTAGCCCGTTCCAGGAATGTCAGCCAGTATTCCCCATAGCCATTGTCTGTGACAATGGTATAATCGTCCCGGCTCATAACCTCGGTTTCGAGGACCTGGCTGGAAGCGTTATCAGGCAATTCCTTGCCCGGTAATTTCATCTTCCCCATCCCGGCTCTTTCGGCTACATAGCCGCTGGTGATGCCGTTAATATCGGCGCTGGAATCCCACAAGGGATAGTCATCAGCTAGCTTCCCGACAGCCGACAGGCCCTTGGTCGCAAATTCCCAGACAAATTCCCTGTTGGTCATGCCAACATATTGTCCGGCATAGTTTCCGGTCTCCGGCGCACAAACCACCCGGTCGACCGGCTCCAGCTTGATGGTTGCCACCAGTCTTTCTTCCGCAGTCATGGTATCCTTCCCCATGAATTCACCTCCACTTGTTTTTTTATTGCCCATTACTCCCCTGGATTTGTTTGAATATTCTTTCCAGTCACGATGATAGCATGAAAAAAAAACCATGTGAAATTCATAAATTGACGGACGACCCTAAAAAAAATCATAACCCCGGCCGGCGCCATCCTGTTGAAAACAACAGTGGCAAACTATATGATTAAATAAAATTCAGAATATACAAAATTGCACAAATCAGGCCAGCAAACCTATACCGCGATTGGAGAGGATAAAGTGGAAGATATCCGGCATCTGCGTTCCTTTATTTGTGTAGCCCAGCATCTAAACTTCACCAGGGCGGCCGAGCATCTTTATATGAGCCAGTCCACATTAAGCAAACATATTGCCGAGCTGGAAGAACAACTAGGTGTGCAATTGTTTATCCGTACCCATCACGCAGTGCATCTAACCCCCCAGGGCGCCACTCTGCTTGAAGAGTCGAGCCGGCTGATGGCCAAAATCGACGAGTTGTTTGAAAGGACACGCAAATCCCAGATTGCATTCTGGGGAACATTAAAGATTGGCTGCATGGGCACGGAACATGTCTTTCTGCCGAAGATCCTCAAGCATTTCCGTGCCCTGTATCCCCATATTAAGCTTGACATCCAGGTGATGCCTGTCCCTATGATTAACGAAGCACTGGATTGCCAGGAACTCGATATCGGTTTCAACCCGTTCTTAGGCAATGAGCTGACATCAGAATTTGAAGTACGTGAGGTGCGCCGGGCGCGCTTATGTTTTTTGTTGCCCCGCAAACATCCCTATGCCAATAGATACTCGCTTGATCTTGCCGAGCTTAAGCAGGAAGATTTTATTCTGGTATCGCCCACGACTTTTCCCATTGGCCGGGAGTGGTTTATACACCAATGCAGCCTCAGAGGCTTCACGCCCAACATTGTCAGCCAGCCCGCCCGCATCGAAACTCTCTTTTGGCAAGTCACCGCCGGCCTGGGTATTTCTTTCTGGAGTTTTGACCCGGTATTCTGTCAAATGCTGCGGCACAGCATTTCCCTGGTTGCCATGAATGGCCCCAATGCCTACGGCAATATCGGCATTGTCTGGAAAAGCAGCAATCCCAACCCGGTTATCCCCCTGTTTGTAAAAGAGTTTAACGGCGTAAAAACCAACATGAAAACTCAATTGAAAAAATTACAGACAGTCTGAAACCGGAGTTGCCTTATCCAGGCGAAACTTATACTTGCTGGCAGGATAAAACAAAAAAGAACTATCAGGTTAGTGATAGTTCTTCTTGCGATCGATACATTTCTTTTATGACCTGACCGGGCAGCAGCGTGGCTTGCCCAATACTAAAAGCCTCATGCTCTTTCCAGGTTCCGGGTACTGAAGGGTATCAGATTTTACGGAACCAAAGCATTATCATAGCGCCTGCCCCAATCAGGCAAAAGGCTACCAGGCACATGAGGCCGCCATGGTAACTGCCGGTAATGTTGATAAAGTAACCGACAACGACCGGCGTAACCGCCCCGCCGGCACTGCCTAAGCCGCTTTCCAGACCGCTGCCGGTTGCCAGCGCCTTCTCCGGCACAACTTTCTGGATCATGGCCCAATGGCCGGGCAGCCCTACTACCAGGGCAGCAACGGCTACTATAAGCCAGAGGGCAGCCTCGACTTGTCCGCTGGCCTGAGCGGAAAAATAAATGCCTGCCGCTCCCCCAAGCATGTGGATAATGCCAAATGTTGCTTTTCGTTCCACTTTATCTGTCAGATAGCCAAACACGATGAGGGCTATGACGGATACGGCATAAGGGGCATTGGCCCAAAAGCCCATGCTCTTCCAGGTAAAGCCCACAGCATCTTTTAAATAGGACGGAATCCAGGTCATAAGCCCCCACCAGGCCGATGAACTGCAGATATAAAATATGACACACAGCCAATAATCAAAATTCGCCAGGAAACTTTTGCAATTTTCCCAGGTAGAGGCATTATCAGCGACTGAGTCTCTGCTTTGCGCCAGCCTCTCGGCCTTGAGACCGTTATCAATATGTTCGAGCTCCAGGCGGTTGATTCGTTTGTTTTCGCGGGGATAATCGGCGGTAAAGAACCAGATTAATACAAGCGGGATGAGGCCAATAGCCGCCAGTACGAAAAAGCTTGTCCGCCAGCCCCAGTTGCCTACAATCCAGACAAAAAAAGGCATGGCCAGAGCTGGTCCGGCGGCCAGGCCCAGCAGCCAGGTTGAATTGGCCCGGGCCCGTTCCTGCGGCGGAAACCAGTTTTTCACAAACTTCATTTGCATCGGCCAGTGCATACCTTCTCCCAGACCCAGGATACACCTGGCGACAATCATGCCGGCGAAACCGGACACCAATCCGCCGTAAATGCAGGACAGCCCCCAAAATACGATGGCCAGCGCCATGACTTTACGTGGTCCCCACCAGTCCCCCAATGGACTGAGAAAGGCGTTAGTAATGGCATAAGCAGCCAGAAACAAAGACATCAGGGAACCCATGGCCACGGCGTCGCCCTTTATACCCATTTCAGTTAAAAAAGCATCATCGGCAACCAAAACAGATACATTAACCCGGTCCAGGTATGCTACCAGTAAAGTAATTAATAAAACGATTAGCAAAATGAAACGCTGTTTGGTCGGAGCCTCACTCGCTGCTATTGCCTGCGTCACCAGTCGGTCATTATTCAAGTTGTTACCTCCTCATCCTGAATAAGTAAAAGGACGACCCCGAGCAAGTCGGGGTCCCTGACATGAACAGAATTCTGATCACCTTTACTAGTACAAGATTAATAGAAGAATTCAAACTTCATCATGTATGTTTTATCCAGTTTGTCATTGGTCAAGGAGGTTAAGCTTCTATCCTTAATTTTGTAGTCCTGATATTCAAGAGACAACACTACGTTTTTGGCGACAACATTCTGATACGCCAGGAACCAGGCTTTCACATTGTCAGTGCTGTGCGTAAACACATTGTAAGACTCGCCGGGTCTGGCTACAGATGTAGTATCAAAACCACCGGCACCGGAGGGAATGGCCCCCGCATCCACACTGCGGTAAGATACCATCCAGGCATCGGTACCCACTTTGTTTGGGTTTACTAGGCCGACTGCCTGATACATGGCCGCAGGTCCCTGGCTGTTGCTCAACTGAACGGCCCAGCCTTTGGGATTGTCAGGCAAGTTAGCCGCTCCGTCCAGTTTGCTGCCCACATAGTCACCAAGCAAGGTGTATTTACCCATTTTATAGACTACAGAACTTGTCCATCCTTGCGAACTGGAGAAGGAACCAATATTGGTGTTTAGCGTGCCTAAACCGCCTGTCGTGCTGGTTCCGGGAACATCAGCCCAGTAGTAGCCGCCATAAAGGGAAAGGTTTTTAGACAGTTTATAACCTAATTGACCGGTGGTAAACTGATAAGCTTCATTATCGGTATAAGCTCCCGCCGAACCGGCTGTCGGATTCCACTTATTGGTTTTAATATTGCCTGTCCAGCCCTTAAAGCTAAGCTTGTCCCAGCTGTCAGTAAGTAATATGCCGTCCACATTCATCGGCTTGCCGATTAAACCGGTGGTAATAAAGTCCAGAGCGCTGCGGCCGACGCGGATGGAATCAAACCCCAACGTATTCTTGGCAGTAACCGTCATTTGATCAAGAGCAATTTCCGAGCCGGAACTGTACTCGGCATTGCCGAATTTGTTGCCGCCGGTAGTGGCAAGACGCCCAAAGAAAGACATATTATCGTTGATATTGCCCCAGAATTTGATCCGCTGCCTAAATTCAAACGTATCCGACCCAGACAGCTTGTTGCCAATCTTAGGATCATTGCCCACCACCCGGAAACGGGTCTCGCCGCCAATCCAGGTGTTGGTCTTGGCTTCCACCTTTGCCACCCGCGCCCCCAGACGATTGAGTTCGGCAGCAAACTCAGCCGACAATTTATCAATCAGTTGTTTATTGGCTTCATCGGCACTGTCAAACTTATCCACGGCTTTAGCCACAAGAATGGCAAATTCATAGCGGCTCATGGTCTTATCGCCCCGGAAGGTCTTGTCGCCATAACCGTCAACAAAACCGGCTTTCGCCAACTGATCCACTGCACCATAGGCCCAGTGACCAGCCGGCACATCACTAAAGGATGCCGAGGCGGCATAAACAGGATTTTCAAACGCCGGGGTTCCCGCCATGGTTATCGACATCAGCGCGAGGGGTACAATTGTCAGCCATTTTTTCATTGCCTTCATTTTTCTCATGAAAATCTCTCCTCTTTATATCATAGCATTGCAAAATTAAACGTTAACTGACGGGCCGGCGGCGTTGCTTTTTTGCGGCATGGCGGCAAAGAACAGGGCAATTATGCCGATAATGCAGATAACTACGTTAAGATAAAAGGCCGGGGTATAGCTTTTAAACATATCAAACAGCTTGCCGCCGACCAGTCCGGCCGGTGAGCAAAAAAGCGCCGACAAGAGCAGCATCATGCCGTTGACTTTAGGGAAGGCCACAGGGCCAAAATAGTTGCCAACCATGGTATTTAGGCAGACAAACGTCCAGCCGAAACCGGCGCCATACAAAATGGCGGCTGCAAACGCCACCATTAAGGCCGTTTGCGTTACATTAATTGCCAGGAATGAACCGATAAAGTAGCAGCAGATCCCCATCATGAAGGCAAACCGGGCCGGCATTCTGTCCATAAGCCAGCCGCCGATCAAACGTCCAAAGATACCTCCCATGGTAAACAGTCCCATGGCCCAGGCTGCATCAGCCGGATTAATGCCTGCCCCGCGCAAGTGCAAAATCCAGTGAGCGGTAAAGAAGAAAAATGGAAACTGGCAGGCAAACGATCCAATAACAATCATTTTAAACGCAGTAGTGCGATAGGCTTCGCCGGGTGTCCAGCTAAACTTGGTGGCCAGTGGATTGGCGGCCCCGTTTTGCCCGGCATTCGCTTCTTCCGAGATGCCATCCGGCACCTGTCCAAGATCTTCGGGTTTTTCTTTAACAAAAATATAGGCAACAACGGCGGCCACAACCGCGATACCGGCCACGATGAGCCAGGCCTGACGCCAATCACCACCGTTAGCAGCCAGTATTTTGTTCATCAGCGGCGCTCCCAGAAAACCGGCGAACCCGGATGCTGTCAGCGACACGGCCATCGCCCGGCCCCGATAGCGTTTAAACCACCGGGTCACAGCCGTGGACAATGCCACAATGGTGCCAAAACCAATCCCCGAACCGATAATGACGCCGAAACCAACCAGATAGTGCCAGGGCTGGGAGGCAAAAAAGGCCATCCACATACTGCCGGCAAGAATAAGAGCCGAGCCAATGCCGAAGGTGGCTCTGATACCCCATTTCATTATGGTAGCGGCGACAACTATCGAGGGTACGCCCACAAAAAAGTTCAATAAGGTGAAACCCATGCCGTAAACGCTGCGTTCCATAGTGATTTCTTTCATCATATACGTGTTAATTACTGCCCCGCCATAAAGCGGGAAGCCCATATTTAACAGATACAGAAACCATAAAGCGCCTACCAATTTCCAGCCATAAAATTTTTGCTCATTTCCCACTGGTTTGACCTCCTGTCGAAAATTTATAAACCACGCCGGGTATATTGCCGTACAGGCAATTCAGTTTGTCACCCCCCTCGCCATTCAGAATAATCATACTTTTTTACCTGCGCCTGACCTGCGGTTATTCCTTAGTACGGTTCGCTCCCGGTCTGCAGGAAAGTATAATCAGAAATCAGCCGCAGCGAAAAGCAACACCGAATGTGCCCCGGGGATAGGTCCATTTGACAATGCCTTTATTCTGGCAAGCCACCCGGCAGGTGCCGCACTCCAGACAGCCGGCATAGTCAAAGTTGATCTCCCCGTCTTTTAGGGTATACAGCACGGCTGGGCAAACTATCAGACAGGGTTTATCCTGGCACTTGGCGCAGATTGTTTTGTCCAGTACGATATGCGGCTCTTCTTCGTCAACGGCAAATTTATTGAGCCCTAAGAGTTCTTCCGGTGATAATTTCTGAATCGTCATATGGCTTTAAACCCCTTCCAGCCGTCTGCCAGTAACTGTCCAAAGGTAACATGCTTTTTCAGGACTTTCAGCATGGCTTTATCCATTTTTTCCGGCAGTTTACCGTCCACGGCAAACAGAACCTTCAGCATATCATTAGCCATGGCCGGATACACGGAAACCATCCGCCGGTTGCTCATAAGCTCATGGAAATTGGCATACAACTTCATTGTTGACGTCAGTTGCAGCGCCGCCAACTCCTGAACATAGGCCGGGCCTACATTGCTTACGTTTTCATTTTTTAAGATAGCCTGCGCTGCCGCTACGGCGCTGACAATGGCCAAATCAATACCGCGGATGATGGCGCCGGTATTTACCACCAGGCCGGCCGCATCACCCACAACCACCAGCCCATCCCGGTACAGTTTGGACGGCATGCCGTGATACCCCGCTTCCGGTACAAGGTGAGCGCCGTACTCTATGGTAGTGCCGTCTTTTATGAGCGGGTAAATGGCCGGGTGCATTTTCAAATCCTGCAGAATTTGGTGAATTTGTTTGCCATTCTGGGCCAGGTCGGGCGGATTTAAGACAACCCCCAGCGAAACACTGTTTTTGTTCGTGTATAAAAAGCCACCGCCCAGAACGCCGTCCGCACAGCCAACCAAAACCCGGGCCGCACCTTCGTCGCCGGTTAGATTGAAACGGTCTTCGATCACTTTTTCCGGCAGTTCAATGACCTCTTTAGCGCCTACGCCCACACTCCGGGCTTCGATATCTTTTCTAAGACCGGCTTTTTGGGCAATAAACGAGTTCACGCCGTCAGCGGCAATGACTACCGTGGCGTAGATTTCATCGTCGCCAGCCTTAATGCCGACAATTTTCCCGTCTTCCTCGATGAGTTCATCAACGAGAATGCCTGGCGCCACCATCGCCCCCTGAGCTTCGGCCTGGGCGGCAAACCACTCGTCAAACGGCGCCCGCAAAACCGAATAGGACTGAGGTACGCCTTCGCCAAACTCATAATCGACATAGTCCATTGTTACGGCGCTATTGGCGCCTAGCATCATAATCTGCTCTCTAACTACCTTTCGTTCCAGCGGCGCTTCCCGGTACAGTCCTGGTTCAACCAGTTCCAGCGCATAGGTGTACAGGCGGCCGCCGGTAACGTTCTTACTGCCGGCGTCCCCTCCCCGTTCCACCAGTACAACACTCTTGCCATGCTTGGCTAAAACATAGGCGCAGGCGGCGCCGGCAGGACCGGCACCGATAATTACGGCATCAAATTTTTCGTCAGCTGACATGCTATCCCCCCTACTATAACAATGACCATTTACTTCTTCTGCAAGGCGGCTGTCAGTAAAGGAGCCACTTCGTACAAATCTCCTACTATCCCATAGTCGGCTGCTTCAAAAATGGGTGCTTTCTCATTGGTATCTATGGCAACAATAATTTTGGCGTCACGGATACCGACAACATGCTGCACCTGCCCGGAAATACCCATGCCTATATAGAGTTCGGGCTTGACTTTCTGACCGGAAATACCGATATAGCGGTCATTGGGCAACCAGTGATAATCTTCCGAAATTCCCCGGGTGCAGCCAATTTCAGCCCCGGCGGCGGCGGCCAGTTGTTCTGCCAGGCCTAAATCCTCCTGTTTGGCAAGACCCCGTCCTACGCAGACAACGCGGCTGGCAGCCGAGATATCGGCTCCCTGCCGGACGATGGGACAAACATTCTGGATGGTTACGCCGGCAACCTCGTTATTTACCGGCAGCGTGACTGTCTGCCCCTGACCGCCGCAGCTTTCGGCCTCGGCAAACGTACGCGGCGGAATGGTAACCATGGCCGGCAGCGCCACCATTTCGGCGCGTACCGCAAGGCCGCCATAGATTAAACGCGTTGTTTCAATAGCGCCGCTCACATAGCTGACCGTTAGCGCGTCGGTCACCAGGCCGGCTTTGAGGCCGGCTGCAACTTTAGCGGCCAAATCCTTGCCGCGCAGCGTGGCGCCGATTAAAAATACGCTGGCTTGTTCTTCTTTTAGCAGGGTTTCTATGGCCGCGCTGTAGCTCTCCGGCCACGGGTTGGTTCCTTTTAGCACAACTACTTTATCTGCACCTGCCAGTATCAAACCGGGCGCGTCGCTTTCCTCAAGGGTCAGTACGTTAACAGGCTGCTGCATGCTTTGTTTTAAAGTAAGGCCGGCGGTCAACAGTTGTCTGGCGACGGCGCTGTCTTCTGAGTAAATCCAAATTCCTGGCATGTTATTTTAACCCCTTTCCTTTAGCACAGGCCTTCTTGAGCAAGGCTGGCAACTAGTTTGGCGACATTATCGGCCTGGTTTGCCTCTTTGAAGATTACTTTTTTCCGGTCCATTACGTAGCCTTTCAGGTTTACGCAACGTACTTTGGGTGCGAGTTCTTCGGCGGCAAGCTCCAGGTCAGCAAGTTTTATTTCTTCTGACGGTTTTTTGGCCGCCGCCATAACTTGTTTGAGGCCTGGTATCCGCGGTTTGTTGATTTCGGGCAATACGCTGATTACTGCCGGTCCGGTTATGGCTACTTCTTCGGTGCAGTCACCCAGTTTGCGCGTAGCTGTTACTTTACCGTCGGCAACGCTAAGCTGCTGCACAAAGGTGATGGCAGGAATGCCAAGGAGCGCCGCCAGGCGCGGGGCTGTCTGCTGGCTATAGGCGTCGGAGCTGCCTTCGCCGCACAGTATCAAATCATATTGGCTTATCTTTCTGATGGCGGCTGCCAGGATATTGGCCGTTACAAAAGCGTCTGCCTGGTCGGCTGCGGCATCCCCAAGCCAATATACTTTTTCCAAACCTCTGGACAGGGCGTCTTTCAGGGATTGCTTGGCTGCCACTGAGCCAAAAGTAAGGGCTTCAACGCTGACGCCATGCTTTTCCGCTAACAGAACTCCTTCTTCAATTGCATTTTTGTCATAGTCGCTGATTTTATATTTAGCCCGGCTGGTGTCGAGGGACAAATCGCCCGCGATTTTGATGTCTTGTTCGTCTAATACCCACTTGTAGCAGACAAGAAGCTTTTGCATGGTTTACCCCTTTCTTCATGGAGGAGAGGAGCGGCTCCTCTCCTTTTCGTTCCTAGTTTTTTTTGTAAATTAAGCCAGTAGATTACCGGCGATGACTTTTTCCGGAAAATCGAGAGAACTGTTTTTCAGGCAGGCGCCTTTCACATCGCGGTACAGGCGCGAGGCTACCATTTCCTGGCTGTAACCGTAACCGCCCTCAATCTGAATTACGTCAATCAGCGCGCTTTGCCCGATGCGGCCGGCAAACAGTTTAATTATGGCTGCCTCATTGGCAAAGGGTTCGCCGTTGTCTAAAAGACTGGCGGCATCATATACTGCCAACCGGAGCATATGAATGTTAGCAGCCATTTCCGCCAGCATGGTCTGAATAGCGGGAAAGCTGGCAATAGGACGGCGGAACTGGATTCTCTGCTTGCCGTATTTAACGGCGTCTTCCATAGCAGCCTGGGCAATACCGACGACCATCGCCCCTTCGGCAATACTGGCGGCGGCTTGCGCCTCGGCGGCAATAGCCAGCCCTGCGCCTTCCGCTCCTAGCAGATTGGCAGCCGGCACAATTACGTTGTTAAACTCCAGTTCTGCCGACTGGCAGCCTCTGAGTCCCATTTTGCCGATAGTCCGCACGGTTGACAAACCGCTTGCGCCACTGTCAACAATAAAGGCGCTGATGCCTTGCGCCCCGGCTTCGGGGTTGGTCTGGGCAAAAACTATATACAGGCCGGCTGCGCCGCCGTTGGCAACATAACATTTCCTGCCGTTCAGAACATAGCTGCCGCCTTCTTTTTGGGCTGTCACTTTATGCATGCCTGCCCCGGGAGCTGCCCCCGGTTCGGTAAAGGCAAATGCTCCTACCTTTTCTCCCTGGCACAAAGCCGGCAGGAAAGCTTGTTTTTGAGCTGCAGAACCGTAACGGTAGATGCTGTAGGCTGCCAGCGAGGCGTGGCTGATCAGGATAGATGCAACCGCCCCGCTCACCCGTGATATTTCTTCAATAATCAGCGCGTAGCTGAGATAACCCGCTTCAGCGCCGCCAAATTCACCGGGCAAAAATATTCCGAGAAAGTCCTGTTCGACCATTTTTGCAACAATAGCTGCCGGATGTACCCCGGTATGATCGATTTCGCCCGCCGCCGGCGCAACATACTCGGCGGTAAACTCCCGGGCATTTTGCTGAATTAGTTGTTGTTCTTCCGTTAATGCATAACTCATGCGTAACCCTCCCTTTTCTGTACTGCTTACCTTAGCACCATGCTTTTAGGCGACTCATGGCACTATGAGTTAAGCAGTATTCCGGATATTACAATCCGCTGAACCTGATTGGTGCCTTCGTAGATCTGGGTGACTTTAGCGTCCCGCATGAGCTTTTCCACGATCGAGTCGTGAGAATAGCCATATTGCCCCATGAGTTCCACGGCATCGGCCGTCACCCGCATGGCGGCATCTGTGGCAAACGTTTTCGCCATAGCCGCTTCCTTGGTATAAGGCACACCGGCATCCTTTAGCCGGAGGGCGTTACGCACCAGTTGTCTTGCAGCTTCCACTTGCGTGGCCATGTCGGCCAGTTTAAAGGCTACCGCCTGATGGCTGCCGATGGGTTTGCCATTGACGTCGAGATATTCTTTGGCGAATTTTACGGCTTCATCTAAAGCGCGACGGGCAATACCTACGGCCAGTGACGCAACAATAGGCCGGGCCATATCCAGCGTTTTCATGGCCAGCTTCATGCCTTCGCCCTCTTTGCCCAGCAGATGGGTTTTCGGAATCCGTACATTCTTCAAAATCAGTTCCACGGTGTTTGAACTGCGAATGCCCATTTTGTGCTCCTCGGCGCCCACAATGACGCCTTCGCGTTCTTTCTCCACAATGAAGGCGCTTAATCCCTTAACACCTTTACTGGGGTCAGTGGAGGCGAATACCACCATAATCGTGGCATAGCCGCAGGTGGTAGCGAAGCATTTGGTGCCGTTTAGCACCCACTCTTCGCCATCAAGCTTGGCCGTGGTTGCGCAAGCGCCGGCATCTGAGCCGGCTCCCGGCTCGGTCAGGGCAAAGCCGCCCATACCGCCGCTTACGATCCGCCCGTAATACAGGCGTTTTTGCTCTTCGGTGCCGGCAACGGCCAGCGGATAGGAACTTAGGCCATTACCTCCCAGCGTCGTGGTAAAGGCGGCGCAACCGTAGCCCCATTCTTCGGCCACCAGCGACTGAGTTACCGAGTCATAACCAGGTCCGCCGTACTCTTTGGGTATGGCTAGGCAATTAAGACCGGCCTTTTTAGCTTCAGCCAGAATAAACTCATGAAACTCGCCTTTTTCGTCCCACTCGCGGTCCACGGGAATAATATGCTGAGCCGTAAAATCCCGGGCCAACTGCTGCAGTTTTTGTTGCTCCGGGGTAAGCGACATGTCAACCATATTCATCAACCTTTCATTTTGGCTTCAATTATCTCTTTAAGCTGGCCCCACTTAGGCTGGAAAATTCCACTCGGCATGGTTGTTAAATCAGGTGAGATAACAGGTTTAAAGTCCATCAATGCCAGCACGTCTTTCTCCAGATCAATACCGGGAGCAATCTCCGTCAGAGTTACTTGTCCATTTTCCAGAACAAATACCGCCCGTTCGGTCACATATACTACCGGCTGTTTGACTTTAGCCGCATATTTGCCGCTAAAGGTAATCTGCTCGACACTGTCAATGAACTTTTTATTTTTGCCTTCCTTGCCAATAACCAGCTTGCCGTCCTGGCCGGTAACCTCCAGCCCGCCGGCTGTAAAGGATCCGCAATAAACCACTTTTTTCGAGTTTTGCGTTATGTTGATGAAACCGCCGCAGCCCATTGGCCGGCCTTTAAATTTGCTGACATTGACGTTGCCGTCTTTGTCTGTTTGCGCCAGTCCCAGAAAAGCTGCGTCAATGCCGCCGCCGTCATAGTAGTCAAACTGGGAATGATGCTCGACAACAGCTTCCGCATTATAGGCCTGGCCGAAATGCGGCAGACTGGCCGGCACGCCGCCGATACCGCCGGCCTCTGTCGTCAGGGTTAAAAGGCCGGTAACGTTTTCTTCGGCGGCAATTGCGGCAACATCGCTGGGGATTCCCACTCCCAGATTGACTATGGTATTAGGAGCCAGCTCCATAGCCGCACGGCGGGCGATAATTTTGCGTTCATCCAGCGCCAGCTCAGGAATACTGGTAAGCGGCACTTTAAGATCGCCGGCAAAGGCCGGGTTAAAATAGACGCCTTCCGTTTGCCAGCAGCTTTCCTTGCTGGCGGCAATAACAATATGATCAACGAGAATGCCCGGAACCTTTACCTGTTTGGGATGCAGCGAACCGGCTTTGGCCAGATACTCGGCCTGCACAATGACAATACCGCCGGAATTTTTGGCGGCCTGCGCCAGCGGCAGCGCTTCCATCAGCACACCTTCATTCTCCATGGTCATGTTGCCATTTTCGTCGACCGTCGTCCCCCTGATCAGCGCCACATCAATGGGGAAAGTTTTGTAAAACAGCCACTCTTCACCTTCAAACTCCACTACTTTGACAATATCCGCGGTAGTGGCCGAGTTCATTTTGGCGCCATCGACCCGCGGGTCGACAAAAGTCCCCAGGCCCACTTTGGTTATAAGGCCGGGACGTTTGGCTGCGATTTCGCGATATAATTGAACAATTACACCTTGCGGCAGGCAATACGCTTCCATTTTGTTTTCTGCAAGCAGCTTGGACATCCCGGCTGATGAACCGATGTGGGCGCCAATCCAGCGCTTGACCAAGCCCTCTTTCCCCAAACGGGTCGTACCGCGCTCCTTCCAGTCACCAATGGCTGACGCGTGGGTCAGGGTAATGTTTTGGGGATGACCGGTTTCCACAAACCGCTTTTCTATGGCCTGGGCAATTTCTTCCGCCCAGGCGGCAAGACCAAAACCGGTCGCCGCCACTGAAGCGCCATCCTGGATTAAGGCAGCCGCCTGCTCGGCGGTTAACATTTTCGACATACCAAAGACTCCCTTCTAATGTCAAAATTCAGAATCGCCAATACTATGAAGCAAGTTTTGTGCCAACCGGGAAATTTCTCATAAACCCTAACAAAATCAGCTATGATTATTGTTTAAAGTACAGATATAAGTTTTGAAAAGTACCTATTATGCGACAGTTATTAAAATTCAGAAAATATATGTACCATTTCAGGTACATATAGCTATAAATATATTGGAGCCGAAATGAATAAACCCGAATGTACCGCCGAGAGTACATTCGGGTTTATTTATACCGTATCATCTTCTTCAAATGACTTTAACTTACGATAAAGCACCGTGCGGTATATTCCCAGCTTGTCTGCCGCTTCGCCAATCCTACCGCCGCAGTCATGCAGGACCTGATAAATATATTGCTTTTCCACAAACTTGACAACATCCCGCAGCTTGCCTGCCTGCCCCAGTGACCGCAGGCAATCGTACGGCTGCATAGTTCCCGTCAGACGCTGATCCATATCCAGGTAGTCGGAGGAAAAGTTTTGCAGGCTGTTAATCGCTAACCGTTCGACGGCATTTCTTAGCTCACGTACATTACCCGGCCAGTTATGCTTCTGAAAAGTCGCCAGCGTGTGAGGGCTCATTTGCATGTTCAGGTCATATTTCTTGCGGAAAAATTCAAAAAATTTCAAAGCCAAAGCGATGATATCTTCCGGACGTTCACGCAAAGGCGGGATCTGCACCGGAATGACATTAAGACGATAGAATAAATCGGTACGGAATGTACCCTCCTGGGCCATCTTCTGTAAATCCTTATGAGTCGCGGCAATCAGTCTAAAATCCAGTTTGCGGTCCACATAACTGCCCAGCCGTCTCACTTCGCAGGTTTCCAGAACCCGGAGAAGCTTGGACTGCAGCGCTAAGGGCAATTCGGCAATTTCGTCCAGAAACAGCGTACCGCCGTGGGCAGCTTCAAATAAACCAATTTTCCCTTCGGCACTGGCGCCGGTAAAAGCCCCTTTCTCATAGCCAAATAGTTCGGATTCCACCAGATGCTCCGGCAGAGTGGCGCAATTGATGGCGATGAAAGCATTGCCGGACCGTTTGCTATGGCGATGCAAATATTTAGCCAGAATTTCCTTGCCTGTACCGGACTCGCCATATAGCACCACCGTACTGTCGGTCCGGGCAATGGCGTGAGCTTCCAACAGGAGTTTCTTCATGGCTTTGCTTTCCGCCACAATGGTCTCTTTGTCCAGAACGTAATTGCGCAAGTACTCCATTTCCCGCTTGCAGCGGCTGATAAACTCCTGCTCATTCGCGCCTTTATGCGTTTTCTCAGACTCTGAGGTCCGGCCGGTAGTCAGCACCAGAATAACATTGCCGTCATCATCCATAATGGGAGTACTGGTGGATAACTGCCTGAAGCCAAGTTTGGTGACCAGTTCCCCTTTTACCACGCGTTTTTTGTCAGCCGCTTCCACGGCATAGGATTTGCTGTAATAACCTTTGTCTACAAGATCATGGACATTGGAATTTAACAGCTCATCTAAAGACATGCCAATAGTTATGGCTGTTGTTGAATTGGACAGCAGCACATGGCCGTGTCGGTCAGTAACAAAGATCGGATCCGGCAAATTATCAAATATTTGCCCGAGTTTCTGTTTTGCCAATTGATTATCTCGCCTCGTCTTCTTGGAAACACGTGGCACAGAATCACTCCTTTGTTGCTTGTACTTTGCAATATTCGACATATTACGGTAAATTCCCGCTAGTATATCTGTTATACTGCCGCATATCTTAAAACAAGGCAAAACAGTCTCACCTATAGTGAAACTGTTTGCAACGTATCTACCGTAATTAATTATAGCGACCGTATTTATCCACAGCAGCAAAGAATGCATCCACATTCGCCCGTTTGGCGTTCATCGGCAAATTGCAGCCTGACGAGTAGATTAGCCCTTCCCCATTGCGGAATGTCGTTATTAGCTTTTTGGCATATTCGTCAAGCTCGCCAGGGGAAGCTACCGTAAACAGGGCCGGACTGACATCCCCTTTGATTGCGCAATGGCCTTTTAAGATTTCATGGGCTTTAAAAATATCGGTTGCACTATCCAGTTCCAATATAAATTTGGCTTTAGGCAAATCGAGAAAATATTCTAAGTTTTTGGTCCAGTCGGCGTCAAAATGCAAAACAGGGACAATATTCTTTTCGACCAGGCGTTCCACCATGACTTTGAGCTGCGGCCAGACAAACCGCTCGAAGTTCTTCTTGTTAATAAACTGTCCGGCGCCGCGCACACCACCGACAAATACCCTGTTGATACCGGTGGCCTTGACGGCCATCTCCGAGCCGGCAATAACGGCGTCGTTGATCAGCCAGAGCAACTCTTCCACCTGATCGGCGATCTGGTACATATCTTTATAAAAACGCTCCATGGAACGCACGATCGACAGCGCGTCAAACGGAACTGTGCCCATAATAGCCCCCCAGGTCAAACTTTGGCCGCGGGCCAGGCTGCGGTTAATTTCATCCTGACGGAGCAGGGCCATTTCTTTTTGTCCGGCCAGCACATCTTCCCGGCTGACCTGATGGGCCCGTTCCAGAAAAACCATCCGGAATTCAGCCCAGCCTTTTTCCTTGAGAAGCGGATAATCTTCCCGGGTCATAGTCTCAAACTCATGGATTTGGTATTGGGCGTTGTTTTCCAGGTCTTTGCCTGGCATTTTGAATCGTCCCGGACCGCATTTTGTGGCAACCGGGCCGATACGCCCGTGCAGCATGTAGGCATTACTGTCCCATACGGGATAGTCTTCCCAAACCTTATGAATAGCCGCCTGGGCTTTATCCCAGTCCCACAGGAATTCTTTGTTGGTCAGCCCAACGTGCTGACCGGCATACTGTTCAATAATGGGCGCACAGACCACCCTGTCCACCGGTTGAAGGTTAATTGCCGCTACGAGTCTTTCTTCCGCAGTCATTACATCTGCCATTACTTCATTCCCCCTATGAATATGTTTTCTTTTATACTAAATCTGCAACTTTCTGTATATCAGCCGCAGTTGCGGCTAGCTGCTGAATGGATGCCGAAATCTCACCGGTGGCTGTTGCCTGCGTGTCACCTAAAGAGGCTGCTGCAACAAGAACATCTACAACATTGGCAGTATCTTGCTGGATGGTCTTAAGAATAACTTCAATCTCTTTGACCGATTTCCCACTGTTTACCGCCATTTTACGGATTTCTTCCGCCACAACGGCAAAGCCACGGCCATGTTCGCCTGCTCTGGCCGCCTCAATGGCGGCATTAAGCCCCAACAAATTGGAATTTGCCGCAATATCACTGACAAAATTCAGTATATTTGCCGTTTTATTAATATCCCCTAACACTTTTTCGCCATCTTGCCGAACCTGGTTGAGATTATCAGAGAGCTTAGTAGCTGAAACGGTAAGATTCTCGGCTGTTACATTCAATTGTTGAGAAGTTGCGGCAATCGTAAGCGCAGCAGTGTTCAAGACTGCGTGTGTCTGCATGCTGACAGCAACGCCGATAATGCCTACGAACTGCAGGTTCTCATCAAATACAGGTCTGACAATGGCTTTGCAGGGTATGCCGTACACCGCTTTGGGTATTGCAGCAACTACTTTTTTTTCGGTTCTAATACATTCCATTATCGCTCCGCCTTGGGCAATCTCGCCAATTTTAACATCGGCATGAAAGGTGTCTGCCGGGAAATAATGAAGAATTCGTCCCTCCTTATCACAGACCATGGCCGAACAGTCAAATACATTCAAGTCCCGAATAATATCGGCAATACGGATTAAATCCTCTGTTGTCATTTCCACCGCCCCTTGTGAATTCATAGTAACCGGGATAACAGCAAGCCTGTAGCAAAATCACGCTCCGCCGCTCACTAATCTCTTTATATCGCTGGTTGCAGATTTATAAATACATATAAAAGCACTAACTGTTTATAGATGCAAATTTTATGCCAATAGTACAACCCTTACCCAATATTAGTGAAAACATGCTGTTATTCCTGATTCCAGCAACTGTGTGATTTTAGCTATAGTCGCAAAATTGCTACTATCGCACTATCCCTGCAATGAATATGTACCATTTGGGGTACATAAAAAAACTCTGACCGGTTTTTTGACATTGAGACACAAAAAAGTCCTGAACCCCATTCTAAGGATTCAGGACTTCGTTATGTTATTTTCGCCTGTTCTATTGGCCGGTGGCGGCCGCAATCATGGCTTTGACATTTTCAATCTTGGCGTTCGGCGGTATGGAGCAGCCGGAAGAGAGAATGAAACCCGGCCCCATGTCTTTCACCAGTTTGGCCGAATAGCTGTAGACTTCATCCGGGGTGGCCAGCGCCAGCTTGGCGGCCGGAACGTCCCCCTTGATGCACATCATGTCACCGATAACTTCTTTAACTTTGTAAATATCTGTAGCGCTGTCGGTTTCAAAAATACATTTGCCTTTCGGCAGCGACCGGAAAAATTCCAGATCGCGTTCCCAATTGGAGTCAATGTGAATATCGGCAAACGCCCCTTCTTCCAGGATTACGTCCACTGTTTCCTTCAAGTATTTCCAAATAAAACGCTGCCAGAGCTTCGGCGAGAAAAACTCACTGGCTCCGCGGGCCGGTGACATAAACACAATGGAAGCTTTGGTCGCCCGGATTTGCTGCCGCAAGGTTTCCAGGCACTCTTGCTGGATAACGTCCAGTACAGCCTCGACCTTGTCGGGGATCTTATACAAATCCCGCATAAATTTCGGCATGGAACGGCCGCCTCCGAGCAGTTCCGGGACCGCGGTGGCGATAATGGGCGAATATATCATATACCCGGCATCTTCGAAGTTTTTCACAAATTGCGGTGTTTGCGCCAGTTCCTCCAGCATCTGGGCAAGCGGGTAATGCAGTCTGTTGACCAGATAATCCTGCATAAACGGCGCCCAGCCCTTATTAAGGATAGTATCATAGTCTTCCACCGTCATAACTTCCCTTTCGTCAAGCTGCCACAGGGAATTGTCGGGCAGCTCCTTGCCGGGAAGCTTGACATAGGTCATAAAGATCAGCGGAAACAGCGGCCCTGCTGCATAGGGCGCATTCATACCGTCAATATCGCCGAAAGCTTTCGCGGAATTTAGTATCGTTTGGTTCTGGATAGCAAGGCTTGAGCAAAAGTCGGACAGCTTTACCCCCATGTGATTGGCGCAGAAAGCATCGGCCATTAATATTACCGGCGTTCTGTCCGGTTTTTCCAGGGCAACGGCTTTATGAACCCGCGTCTTGCGTTCTAATAATAGTTCTTGTGGTGTTTTCATGTTCCCACTCCTTCATAACACTTATTATCTAAATAAAATTTAAATTCTTATAACTGCGTAGTACATACCTTTAGGCGAACTGCCGTCATTTGCCGTTTAGCCTGACCAGCCGTGTTGAAGCCATATTCCCTCTGCAAATTCATATTTTAGATTCCTAAATATTCAAATCCCACTGCTCTTAAATCATAATATTCTCTATGTTTATCAGCTGTATACGCAAACAACATGCTTGTATCCTTGTCTAATCTAAATTGCGTATCAGCAAGCAACCAGGTAAGAGGCAACTCACTGCCGGGCAGACGCACTCTGGAAAGCCATATAGTACTAAGGAGACGCGGATCAAAATAAGGAAACTGTACCCCATCCACACCCAAATCCAGAGCCGAGTCAATCATTGCTTTGCTGGCTGCTTTTATATGATCACAGTGTATATGTTTACATGTTAGCTCACTCTGGCCGCGGCGTCAAATTCTCAGAATTCTTAAAACCATTCCCAGAAATCATAGCAAGCAATATGTACTCCTTCCCATGCGGGGTTTTCAAACTTAGTCGGATAAGTATACCCAGTGCTCGATATTATTCAAAATAATCAGTTGCCCCGCTACCCTTTTGTCAACAATTATATTATGATTATAGATGTATAGACATATTTAGACGGAGGACTTGCCATGGATATTCGCAATCTGCACTCCTTTATAACGGTTGCCCAATGCCTGAGCTTTACTGAGGCGGCTAAACGGATCTACATTGGCCAGTCGGCGCTAAGCAAACAAATTGCCGATCTCGAATCCGAGTTGGGCGTTGAACTGTTTATCCGTCATCATCGTTCACTGGAGCTAACACCGGCCGGAAAAACCTTATTGCGCGAGGGCAATGGACTGATCGCCAGAATGGCCGATATTATTGAAAAAACCCGTCAGGCCCAGCGCGGCATCCGTGGCAGCCTGAAACTTGGCTGTTTTGGTTTTGAAAATGCCTTTCTCCCGTATTCGCTCAAACGCTTCCGCTCGCTATATCCGCAAATCAGCGTTGATATCCAGGTGTTAACCCTTAAAATGATTGAAGAGTCTATTGAATCCGGCGAAGTGGATATGGGGTTCACGATCATAATGGGCCGGGAACTGAAAGCCGGCCGGTTCGCCCAGCGTCTAATTCAAAAAACGCCTATGTACTTTTTATTGCCCAGCGACCATCTTTACGCGGGAGTTGCTTCCCTTGATATCTCGGCCCTGGCCACCGACCCCTTCATTGTTCTGTCCGATACGGAAACACCTGACGGTTTTAGCTGGTTTATGAATCTTTGTGCCAGCAGAACCTTTACACCCAATATCGCCAGCAAGACAACTCGTATGGAGAGCGTTTACTGGTATGTCGAGGCAGGGATGGGCATTTCTTTCATGCCTAAAGATCCGTCGCTGGCACGCCATGTTCCGGCCGGGATTTCCTTAGTCGGCATGCAGGGGGAGGAAGCCTGCTGTAATATCGTGGCTACCTGGAAGAAGGACCGCCAGAACCCTGCTGTATCGCTTTTTCTCAAAGTACTTGAAACGGTCAATATGCAATCCGGCCAGGATGAAAAGGTCAATCCGGGAGTATTTCCCCGGGCAGCCTGTTCCAAGCCATAGAATAAGCCACCCGCCGGGGTGGCTTATTCATTGTCTATGAAGATGTTTCTCAGCTAATTGCAGTGATCGCCGGCGCAGCATATAGTTGACGTTAGCCGCAAGAGTCAGCAACTAATCAATCTTACAGGTGTACTCTGATTCATTGCCGCCTGAATATTGTTAGCGCAGATATCCTGTAGCGTGACTTCCTTTCCCGGTTCCAGCACCAGGAATTCCTCATCCCACTGTTCTTGTAATAATTTACATAACAAGCGCAATGACCCCTTCGTCACCTCATGGCACATATGCAGCATTTCAGCAAAACGCCGGGTTTGCGGCAGTACGCTTTCTACAGCATAGGCGCCTGTATCAATCAGCATAAACCGTTTGTAATGCCCCCGGATAATCTTCATGATCTTTAGAGCCCGCTCCGGCCCATAACGCTCAACGCAGCGCTCATATTCACGCAAGAGGTTATTTTCATTATCCAGCCAGCCTTGGGTAAGAAAATAGGTTCCCTTTTCTTTCAAAATATTTCTTCTTGCTTCGCAGGAACCTAAGAGCAGCGGAATACAGTCGTCAACCTTGGGTATTACCAGCCTGGCCTTCTCTGACCTTATCCCCAGCAAGCTGTTGCCACAGTAGCCGAATGCCAGCAGTATGGTGGAAATATTATCCATGCAATTGATGTTTTCCTGAATGCTTTTATGCAATAGTTCCGGCGTGTTATGCAGACCGGATTCAATATAAATAACCGGATATTCCACACCCGTCTCTTTAATTGCCAGCCTAAGCTCGTCCCTGAGAGTTTGGCAGGCTATTATCGCCGTCCCCATCTTCTAGCCACATCCTTTATAATGACTGGGCAATACGATTGTCAGTTGCAAGAATAGAACGACATAGTTCCGCGACCTTTGTACAGTCTGTGGCCCAATAATCGGCGCCTGTGTACTTTCTGACACTTTCATTGACCAGGCCGCCAATAATTACAGTAGTCCGTTCGCGCAAGCCGGCCTCTTCCAAGAGCATAATTGTGTTTTTCATAGAATCAAAAGCTTCGGTAATCAATCCGGTCAAACAAACAATCCGGCTATTATGCAAATTGACGGCATCAACAAAGTTTTGTGCAGGTACGTTAACCCCCAAATCGCAAATGTCAAAGCCGTTATAACGCATAATACCGGTTGTAATATTTTTGCCAATGTCGTGAATGTCCTCTTCTACCGTGCCAAAAATTACGGTTGGATAAAAAGCTTTCGTCCTGACATCCCGGTCTTGATTCACCAGCGCCAATACATCTTTAAAAATCTCGGAAGCCATAATCAGATCGGACAGAAAGTATTCTCCCCGGCTGTACAACTCGCCAACCCGGTCTGTGCCCGCCCTTATTTCTTCCAGTAAGACATAGGGACTAATTCCCATACGCAGTCCTTGTTTGACCAGATTCAACACCATGGTATCGTCCAACCTGGCCATAGCTCCAACCAGCATCTTCTGCAGTTTCAACATACTATCACAACCTTCCTAGTAATGGATATGAGGTTGCCTTTAGTTCATAACGGTCTTTGTGGCAAACCATAGTTGCCACGCCCAGCAATTTATCATCTTTAGAATAGATAACCTGTTTGATTACGAGCGCGGGCAATCCTTCCCCGGCATCGAGCAGTTTTGCCTGCGCGGCAGACAGGGCCGCCACAGAAATCAGCATATCATTGCGAACCGGCACACTTTCCTGATGTTTCGCAACTACTTCCGGAAAATCGGCATATTCCAATTGGGTTTCCAATAGTGGCTTGCCTTTTTGATAGCGCAAGAACTTTTCCTCTATAGCCACCGGCAAATTCCCCTTAAGCATTAAGCGCTTTATTGCAATTACACTGGCTTCGCCGGTAAATCCCAGCTTGTTGGCGAAATCCGTATTATTACGTATTAAGTTAACATCTAAGAGCTTATAGTGTACCTGTTCCCTGGGAACTCCGACATGTTTAAGGTCAATAACCAACTGGTTTAAACGGGGCCGGGTGACAAAACTCCCTTTGCCCTTGATTGTCTCGATCAAACCAGCCTCTGCCAGGAGGGCTATACCTTGGCGCACCGTCATACGGCTTATAGAATATTGTTCACCAAGCTGCACCTCTGTCGGAATCAGGTCGCCGTCTTTTAACTCACCTGATTCTATTTGTTTTTTTATATCTTCAGCCAAACGGTAATAGACAGGAATCAGGGTCTCACGGTTTCGCATAAAAAACTCCTTTGCAGTTCAAACACAGATGCTATATATATGTATATATATATTTTATATTATGACTAATAATTGTGTCAATTGTTTAGTCGCAATTATCTAAAACATTGAAAAATTAATATCACGCTCTGCCGGCATAAGACTCAGCCTAAAACAAGTAAGAAGACCTGACGGTCATTGAGTCGTCAGGTCTTCTTACTGCTTACCTATTTAAATATAAAAGTTCCGGCATGGCGCCCTGCTTATTCAGTGGCGATCATATAGCCCACACCGGGATATGTTACAATTATTTTCCCCTCAAACTCGGCATTCTTAATTTTCTGCCGGATACGGGCTATTGCTACCCGTAAATAGTCCACATCGTCACGATATTCACTCCCCCAGATATCGCTCAGAAGCTGTTCGTGTGTCATCACCTTACCGGCATTCACCATTAACAGGGAAAACAATTTGTATTCCGTTTCGGTCAGCTTCATCTCCCTGTTTCCAAGCCAGATTCGCCGCTGCGCCAGATTAACGGTAACCTCGCCGTTTCTGATTTCGCTTGTTACGTGATTATTGGCTTCCCGGTTGGCGGACCGCCGCAAAACAGCCTGGACTCTGGCAAAAAGTTCATCCAATGCAAACGGTTTTGTAAGGTAATCATCGGCTCCCATATTGAGGCCGCGCACTTTATCGGTTGAATCGCCGCGCGCCGTCAGAATAATGACAGGCACATTGGAAAATGTTCGCAGCCTTTTTAAGACTTCCAACCCATCCAGCTCAGGCATCATAATATCCAATAAGATCAGCTCCGGGTCCAAAACATCGAAATTAGCCAGGGCATCTGTACCGTTCTGAAATATATAGGCCTCATATCCTAATGACTTAAGATTGGCTGAAATAAATCGCAATATTTTAGGCTCATCATCTATAATGAATACTTTACATTTTCTCATAGCCATCACCAGCGCTAATATATTTAGGTATTGAAACAATAAAGGTACTGCCCGCACCTTGACTGCTTCTGACTTTGATCCTGCCGCCATGAGCTTCGACAATGCCCTTACAAATTGCCAGCCCTAATCCGGTCCCGCCTGTCCGCCGGTTCCTACCGGCATCAACACAGTAAAACCGGTCAAAGACTTTAGTCAAATGCTGTTCACTTATCCCAATGCCGTTATCGGTGACACTGATATGTATATATTTTTCATCACAGCCGGCGTTAACTTTAATCTCAGGAACATTATCGTTATAGCGAATGGCATTTATAAGCAGATTGGACAAAACTTGCCCCAGACGAACCCTGTCCCCGTACATAAACGGAAAATTTTCAGCCACTGCGGACTCTATTCTTGCATTACAGGCGAAATGCTTCGGCAATTTTCTGATGGCGCTATCAATAATAGCATACGGACGTACCGGTTCTCTTTCTAGACGTATGGCTTTTGCCTCAATTCGCGAAATGTCGAGCCAGTCATTAACCAGTTCCTGAATGTGGTTAATGTCCTCGTGAATCCCGGTCAGCATCTCCTGTTTAAATTCTTCATCCCAGTCGGCCTCCCGGCGCAGCAGTGTTTCCACACTGCCCTTAATGCTGGTAATGGGGGTTTTGAATTCATGGGAGATCATAGAAATCAGATCACTCTTTAGTTTGTCAACTTCCTGCTCCCTGGTGATATCCCGCCAGACAAACCCCTTGCCGATAGTATACTGTTCATCGCCGGTGACAGGAAAGGCGGAAAGCATCATATACCGATGGTTCTCTCCATGATTAAATTTAAACTTATAGACGCCGTATTCCTGCCTGGCTTGCTGAATAGTTTTCCGGTCGGACTCGGCCAAGCTTCCTGATAAAACATCAAAAATATACGCCGCCGGCAACCCGCGCAGCCCGCCACAGGGAATGCCGAGCAGCTTGGCCATACGCCCATTGGCGTAGGCTACTTCCTGCTTGTTGTCAACTAAGGTGATTGCATCATTCATACTCTCCAGTACGGCTTTTAGCACAGCAAGATTTTGCTGCAGAGTCTGCGACAGCATTTCTTTCTGAATGATAATCCCGGCGGATTGGGACAAAGTTTGCAAAAAATTCCGGTCGGCTTCATTTAACGGCGAATTGGCTACTACCAGGTGTCCAAACGTTGTATTGCCGGAACGAATAGGCTGAATATAATATCGTTGTGCATTTTTATGATTTCCCTGCGCAGTCGCCGCTTCCTGATCAGTTACTCCGCTCACTTCTTCCTCATAAGGCCCCAGTAGAGAAAATACCGGTTTGGTTAGGTACAAATTCACCTTTACCCCTGACAGCTCCAAAAACTGCTTGAGGCATTCCCCGATTATACTTGAGCCTCCCGGGTAAGGTGTCGACGGGGTAATTAGTTGATTTAATATGGCCAGTTCCTGGTTAGTCCGTTGCAGGCTGCTTGTTCGCTCTTCTACCCGCTGTTCGAGTTCTGCATTTAGCCTAAGTAAAGCTTGTTGACTGTCCTTGGTCTGCTTAGCCAGTATAAAAAAATTTTCAGCCATGTCGGTAAATTCCCGTGGCGCAAAGCGGGGAAAACTCACCGCCGCAATCTCCTTGCCTGCGCTCATTACATTCTGGACGTACTCTACAAGCATTCTGATAGTGATATTGATTCGTTTGGCTGGAAAATACCCCAGCAGCAGGGTAAAGACCAAAGTAATAAGCAGGTTGAAGGCTATTGATTCCCAGGAGTGCCTATAGGGTTGAAGGATCTGCAAAATGCTGAGAAAAATTACCGGAATCATGGGGATAACTGCAAAAGCAATCCATAAATGGGCCTTAATCGATAGATTTTTCATGTTATTCCTCCCCTTTGGCTACAGCATTAAGGCAGCTCAGGACATCACAGAAATCTTTGGCTTACGAAAAAAGGGAATCTACTTACTGGCAATGTAATAAAAAACCAGGCCTGCCGCGCACGGCTCCTGGTTCTTATTTAAAAGTATATCAATAACCCAATGATCTATGGGGGGGAAGCTGACTTACTTCGGACGGCAAACCGCTACTGCAGATATCCTGCAAGGTAGCCTCCTGACCTGGCTCTAACACCAGGAATTCTTCATCCCACTGTCCCAGCAACAGTTTATTGAATAAACGCAGCGATCCCTTTACTACTTCATGACATAGATGCAAGGTTTCTGCAAAACGCTGCGTCTCCGGCAATACATTTTCCAACGCATAGGCGCCTGTGTCAATAAGGATAAAACGTTTATAATGCCCCAGCATAACCTTCATGATTCTTAAGGCCCTGTCACGGCCATAACGTTCAACACAACGCTCATACTCGCGTAATAAATTGCTTTCATTGTCCAGCCAGCCTTTGGTGAGAAAATAGGTTCCCATCTCTTTCGATAGGTTATTACGGGTTTTACACGAACCCAAAAGCAACGGAATACAATCATCCACTTTCGGGAGCACGAGCCTCGCTTTAGCTGACTTGATACCCAATATGCTATTGCCGCAGTAGCCGAATACCAATAAAATGGTTTCAACATTATCGATGCGGTTAATTTTTTCCTGGATTCTTTTATGTAATAATTCTGGTGTATTATGCAATCCTGATTCAACATAAATTACCGGATATTTTTTGCCTGTTTCCTTTAATGCCAATGTAAGCTCCTGCTGAATTGTCTGGCATGCTAATATTGCCGTACC
The DNA here is from genome assembly GCF_041428895.1 of Sporomusa aerivorans. Taxonomy (NCBI): domain Bacteria; kingdom Bacillati; phylum Bacillota; class Negativicutes; order Selenomonadales; family Sporomusaceae; genus Sporomusa; species Sporomusa aerivorans. The sequence goes on along the minus strand of NZ_CP156926.1, from coordinate 2,616,748 downwards.
CATCCAACCACTTCCTTCACGACGATTGAACAACTCTCCTATTCGCAACAAGTATCTTCCGGCATATTTCAACTACTTTGGTACAGTCTGTGGCCCAATAGTCAGCTCCGGTGTACTCCTTGACACTCTCACCGACCAAGCCGCCAATAATTACGGTAAGCCGTGAACGCAAGCCGGCATCTTCCAGCATTGCAATTGTTTTTTTCATGGATTCATAGGCCCCGGTAATAAGTCCTGTTAAACAAACGACAGGACTATTATGCTGTTTTACGGCTTCAACAAATTTGTGTCCGGGCACGTTAACCCCCAGGTCACAGACACCAAAACCATTATAGCGCAGAATGCCTGTGGTAATATTTTTACCAATGTCATGAATGTCATTTTCCACCGTTCCAAAAACAACCGTGGGATATGAAATTTTAGCGATAACTCCTTGGTGGTTTGTTACCAGCGCCAATACATCTTTAAAAATCTCAGACGCCATAATCAGATCGGATAAGAAATACTCACCTTTGCTGTACAATTCACCAACCCGGTCAATGCCTGCCCGGATTTCCTCCAATAAAACATAAGGGCTGATTCCCATCTGGAGGCCTTGCCTGACCAAATTCATGACCATAGTATCGTCGAGTTTGCTCATAGCCCCTACCAGCATTTTCTGGGTTTTCAACATACTTTCACAGCCTTCCGGATAATGGATAAGAAGTTGCCTTTAATTCAAACCTGTCCTTATGACAAATCATAGTGGCCACTCCCAACAGTTTATCATCCTCCGAATAGATAAGCTGCTTAATGCCAAGGGCAGGCTGTGACCCTTCCGCTGCTAGTAAATTAGCCTGTTCAGCTGACAATGCTGCCACGAAAATCCGCATATCGTTGCGAACCGGCACACTTTCCTGATGTTTGGCAACCACTTCGGGGAAATCGGCATACTCCAGCTGGGTTTCCAGCAATGGTTTTCCCTTCTGGTAGCGCAAAAACTTCTCTTCGATTGCCACAGGCAAATTACCTTTAAACATCAGGCGTTTTATGGTTATTACATTTGCTTCACCGGTAAAACCCAGTTTTTCAGCAAATTCCCCGTTATTTCGGATTAAATTTACCCCCAAAAGCGTGTACCGTATTTGCTCTTTGCTTGTTGCGTTATGGTTTAGATCAATAACCAGCTGATTTAGTCGGGGCCGGGTAACAAAGCTGCCTTTGCCTCTGACAGTTTCAATTAAACCGGCTTCGGCTAAAAGGGCAAGTCCCTGCCGAACTGTCATACGGCTAATGGCGTATTGCTCGCAAAGTTGCGCCTCAGTCGGAATCAGATCGCCGTCTTTTAATACACCTGATTCGATTATTTTTTTTATATCTTCCGCTAAGCGGTAGTAAACAGGGATTAGGTTCTCGCGATTTCTCATCTTGGTCATCCTTCAAAATAATAATGATTCATGATTCATGAGTGTTATAGCGTACTTCAAAAGCCGAAGTATATATATCTATAATTATTTATATGATACCGAAAACTACTAGTTTTGTCAATTTTCTTACGGTTTTCGCTGGAGAATTAAGCAAATTTCTCTATATTTACTTTTATTTCTGAATTATATAACATTTCTCTATTTTATTGACATTTTTTTACGTATTTGGTTAAAATACGATTATATATATATCTACATATATATATAACTATTCTATTTTGTCGATTTTAGCAAAATTTTTGCGAAAAAATCGACAATTTTAAAGGAGGTGAGAACATGGAACATGGTGGAGGACATGAAATTGGCAGTCACAAATTAGCGCATTTCGCCGGAATGACCTTTAATATGGACACCCTTGAGATGACCTGGCTCAGTATGGCAATTGTCATCATCCTGGCCTTCTTGGCTACCAGGAGACTGCAGCTAGTACCCACTGGCTGGCAAAACTTTCTGGAAATGCTGGTTACCGCCTTATTGGATCAGATTGACAGCACAATGGGACCTAAAGGAAGAAAACTAGCGCCACTAATTATAACTTTGTTTTTATTTTTGGTGGTATCCAACGAAATGGGACTAATCCCCGGGCTAACTTCGCCCACAAACGATATCAACACCACATTGGGCCTGGCTTTGATGGTACTTGTCCTGGTACATGTATTGGGTATGATCAATAATGGACCGGTCAGGTACTTCAAACATTTTTTTGAGCCTTACAAGGTGTTTGTGATTATCAATGTAATAGAAGAATTGGCAAAGCCAATTACTCTGTCGTTTCGTTTATTCGGCAATATTTTGGCCGGCGAAGTATTACTGCTCATTCTGGGAATGCTGGTACCTTACATTATCCCGACTGCCTGGCTGGCGTTCAGCGTATTCGTTGGCATTGTACAAGCTTTTATATTCACAATGCTTTCAATGTCGTATCTGTCCAACTCGCTTGGCAAAGACCATTAGTATCGGCTAAAGTTACACTTACTTTTATTACTTTTACATCTGCTAGAATATCTGAAATAAGGGAGAGAAAAATTTATGACTATGGAACAGGCACTTATCACCGGCGGTTCTATCCTTGGCGCCGCTTTTGCGGTCGGCCTGGCCTCTATTGGCGCAGGCATCGGCGATGGTGTGGTAACAGGCAAGTTTGTTGAAGGTATTTCCAAAAAGCCTGAATCCAAAAGCGCGATGATGATAAATATGCTCATCTCGGTCGGCTTAATTGAGTCAGTGCCTATTATTGCGGTTGTAATTGCTCTGGTATTCGTTTTCGCTAATCCTTTCATTAAATAAAGTCAGTATGATTGTAATTGAGCGTGTAAGGGCCATTTGCAGGAATCCCGTCCTGCCAGTGACCTTTACCCGCCAATAGTAGGAGGTACTCCTGTGGTTGACTTAAACGGTACCCTATTGGCCCAAATAATTAACTTTCTTATCCTAACCGGAATTTTGGCGCTATTGGCTTATAAGCCTTTATTGCGAATTCTGGAAGGCCGTCAAAAGTTCATAGCCGAGCGGCTGGAGACGTCTGAGCGTGATAAAATGCAAGCCGAACAGCTTAAGAAGGAATACGAACAGCAGCTCGCCGCTGCTCATACAGAAGCTCAGAGACTAGTTGCCGAAACTATAAATTTTGCTGAACAGGCTAAAGAGCAAATCCTGGCAGAGACCCGTGCCGCCAATGCCAAACTGTTACAAACGGCGCTTGCTGAAATTGCCGCCGAACGAGCCGGCGCAATGGCTCGACTGAAAGATGAAGTAGTCAACCTTTCTTTGCTTACGGCCACAAAAATAATTGATCGTAAACTGGACGCGGCAGTTAACGCTGAGCTTGTAAATGAAACGATTACCAAACCGGCTGAACCAAAGTCAGGTAATCTGCCATGCTAACAAGCCAGTTAGCGCTCAAGTACGCCCAGGCCATTTATGAAATTGCCACTGAAAAAGCAATGCTGGATAAAGTGGAACAAGAGCTCAAGCTAGTGGAAGACACCATAGCCGGGCATGAAGAACTGGCCACTCTGATTTATCATCCGCTAGTGCCGGCCGAGGCGAAAAAAGAAACCATCAGCCAGATATTTGCCGAAGAACTGGATGTCTTTGTTCGCAATTTTATATTGCTTTTAATTGACAAAAGACGTGAGCCGGCGTTGCCGGCTATTATCCGCGAGTACATACGTCTGGCCAATGAGGCCAGAAACATTGCCGAAGCCGAAATATTTACCGCCAAGGAGCTTAGTCAGGAACAACTGACGGCGCTGGCGGCAAAACTAAGCGAAGTTACCGGCAAAAATATCGTGCTCAAAGCAACAATTGACCAAGAACTGCTTGGCGGCGTTGTTGTCAAAATCGGCGATAAATTGATTGATGGCAGTGTGGCCCGCCAGCTAAAAGCGCTTAAGGCGGCCCTGTTAAATAACCAGGCCACTGCTGTGTAGTCTCAGTTTTATACGTAATAAGACGGCTCAGGCTCTGAGCGTCTTGCTGTAGACTTTATCCTGTAGCGAACCTGTTCTAAGACTCCCGCTCTGGAAGCGGGCATAAGAACGGCTAAGCTCCTGGATAAGGGCGACTAACCTTCAGGTGGTTAAATCCCCACCTGAAACTAAGTCTACTTTATGATTGGGGTGACATACAAGGTATGAAAATGAGGCCAGAAGAAATAACGGCCATCATCAAACAACAGATAGAGCATTATCAGGTCGACCTAAGCGTCGATGATGTTGGCACAGTAATCGAAGTAGGCGACGGCATCGCCCGGATCCACGGCCTGGAAAAGGCCATGGCCGGGGAGCTGTTGGAATTTCCACACGAAGTATACGGCATGGTCTTAAACCTGGAAGAAGACAATGTCGGCGCCGTACTCTTGGGCGGCGAAATCGAAATTAAAGAAGGCGACACCGTACGGCGGACAGGCCGCATCATGCAGGTTCCCGTCGGCGAAGCCATAGTCGGCCGTGTCGTTAACGCCATCGGCCAGCCCATCGACGGCAAAGGGCCCATAGCTACCAGCGAATTCCGGCCGGTAGAATACCGTGCTCCCGGCATAGCCGACCGCCAGTCGGTAAAAGAACCGCTGCAAACCGGCATCAAAGCCATTGACTCCATGGTCCCCATCGGCCGTGGCCAGCGCGAACTCATCATCGGCGACCGCGGCACCGGTAAAACCGCCATCGCCGTCGACACCATCATCAACCAAAAAGGCCAGGGCGTCACCTGCATCTACGTCGCTATCGGCCAAAAAGCCTCCACCGTGGCCCGGGTCGTAAAAACCCTCGAAGAAGCCGGCGCCATGGAATACACCATCGTCGTAGCCGCCACCGCCTCCGACAGCGCGCCGCTCCAGTACCTGGCTCCCTACGCCGGCGTAACCATGGGCGAATACTTCATGTATAAAGGCGGCGCCGTCCTCTGCGTCTATGACGACCTCTCCAAACACGCCGTGGCCTATCGCGCCATGTCCCTTCTATTACGCCGTCCTCCCGGCCGCGAAGCCTATCCGGGCGACGTATTCTATTTACACTCCCGCCTCTTAGAGCGGGCCGCCAAACTCTCGGCCGAACTCGGCGGCGGTTCCATTACCGCCCTGCCCGTCATCGAAACCCTGGCCGGCGACGTATCGGCTTACATCCCGACCAACGTCATCTCCATCACCGACGGCCAGATCTTCTTAGAAAGCGAACTCTTCTACTCCGGCATCCGTCCGGCCATCAACGCCGGCCTCTCGGTATCCCGCGTCGGCGGCTCGGCCCAGATCAAAGCCATGAAACAGGTAGCCGGCCGGCTGCGTCTTGATCTCGCGCAATACCGCGAACTGGCCGCATTCGCCCAATTCGGCTCCGACCTCGACAAAGCCACCAAAGCCCAGCTTGACCGTGGCCAGCGCATGATGGAAATCTTAAAACAGCCGCAATACGTCCCCATGTCTGTCGAAGAGCAAGTCATGGTTATCTACGCCGGCATCAACGGCTACTTAGACGACGTCGCCATCGAAGACGTCACCAAATTCGAGCAGGACCTCTTAAAATTCATGCGCGGCAACTACGCCGAAGTAGCCAAAACCATCCGCGAAAAGAAAACCATCGATGCCGAAACCGAGGCGGCTCTCAAAAAAGCCATCAAAGAATTTAAAGACACTTTTGTCAAAGTAGAAGCAGCGAGGTGATAACACATGGCTAGCGCCAGAGACATCCGCCGCCGCATCAAAAGTGTAAAAAACATACAGCAAATCACCAAAGCCATGAAAATGGTAGCCGCCGCCCGCTTAAGACGGGCCCAGGAACGCGCCATTGCCAGCCGTCCCTACACCGACAAAATCCGGGAAGTACTCGCCAGCGTAGCGCCTAATGCCAAAGAAGCCTCCCATCCGCTTTTAGAAGTGAGGGAAGTCAGGCAAACCGGCTACCTCGTCCTGAGCGCCGACAAAGGCCTCGCCGGCGCCTACTCCTCCAACCTGATAAAAGAAGTCCTGCCGCACGTGCGCGGCAACAACAGCGCCCGTTTAATCACCGTCGGCCGCAAGGCGCGGGACTACTTCAAACGGCGTGGCTACACAATCGACCACGAATTTTTCGGTTTCTCCGAAAAACCCTCGTACCAGGATGCCGTAGACCTCGCCAAACTCCTGGCCGAAAAATTTGCCAGCGGCGAATACGACGAAATTTATCTCACCTACACCCACTTCTATTCCCCCATCAACCAGAATCCGACCACCGTCAAACTGTTGCCGGTAGCCGGGATCGGGGATGGGGAAGAAACGCCTCAGACCGAATACATCTTCGAGCCGTCAGCCGGTGAAGTCCTCGGACTCTTGCTGCCCAGATACCTGGAGACCGTCATCTACGGAGCCCTCCTGCAATCGGCGGCCAGCGAACTCGGCGCCCGCATGACAGCCATGGGCTCCGCCACCGACAACGCGCAAGAACTCATATCCAAACTGACCTTAAACTACAACAAAGTGCGCCAGGCCTCCATCACCAGTGAAATCTCCGAAATCGTCGGCGGCGCTGAAGCACTCAAGTAAAAGGTCTCAAGAAGTTAAGGAGGGGAAACCCCGTGAATATCGGTAGAATCATACAGGTAATCGGTCCTGTTATTGACGTAGAGTTTCCCCCGGAAAAACTGCCTGCCATCTATAACGCCGTAACCGTAGACGAAACCGTCGGCGAAGTCCGTGTAAAACTGACCGCCGAAGTCATGCAGCACCTGGGAGACAACACCGTCCGCTGCGTGGCCATGTCCTCCACCGACGGCCTAACCCGTGGCATGAAAGCAGTCGATACCGGGGCACCCATTAAAATTCCAGTAGGCAAAGGCACCTTGGGGCGCGTCTTTAACGTCCTCGGCGAAGCCGTCGACAACAACCCGGACGCCGTCAGCGCTGAAGAATACTGGCCAATCCACCGGCCGGCACCGGCCTTTGAAGACCAGGCCACCACAACCCAGATCTTAGAAACCGGCATCAAAGTCGTCGACCTCATCGCCCCCTATGCCTTGGGCGGCAAAATCGGTCTCTTCGGCGGCGCCGGCGTAGGCAAAACCGTCCTCATCATGGAACTCATAAGAAACATAGCCACCGAGCATGGCGGCTATTCCGTCTTCGCCGGCGTAGGCGAGCGGACCCGTGAAGGCAACGACCTCTGGAACGAAATGATCGAGTCCGGCGTAATCGACAAAACCGCCCTCGTCTACGGCCAGATGAACGAGCCGCCCGGAGCGCGTATGCGCGTCGGCCTCACCGGCCTCACCATGGCCGAATACTTCCGTGACGTCGGCGGCCAGGACGTACTCCTCTTCGTCGACAACATCTTCCGGTTCATTCAGGCCGGTTCCGAAGTATCCGCCCTTTTAGGCCGCATGCCGTCGGCCGTAGGCTACCAGCCTACCCTGAGCACCGACGTCGGCGCCCTGCAGGAGCGCATCACCTCCACCAAAAAAGGCTCCATCACCTCGGTACAGGCCGTATACGTGCCGGCCGACGACCTCACCGACCCGGCGCCGGCGGCCACCTTTGCGCATCTTGACGCCACCACCGTACTGTCCCGGCAGATCGCCGAGCTCGGTATTTATCCGGCCGTGGACCCCTTGGACTCCACCTCGCGGATCATGGACCCCCACGTCCTGGGCGAAGACCACTACCAGGTCGCCCGCGGCGTACAGGAAGTACTGCAGCGGTATAAAGAACTGCAAGACATCATCGCCATCTTGGGTATGGAAGAGTTGTCCGATGAAGACAAGCTCACCGTATCGCGGGCGCGTAAAATCCAAAGATTCTTAAGCCAGCCGTTCTTCGTAGCCGAAGCCTTTACCGGCACCCCCGGCAAATACGTATCCTTAAAAGAAACCATCCGCGGCTTTAAAGAAATCTTAAACGGCAAGCACGACGACCTGCCGGAAACGGCATTCTACATGGTCGGCACCATCGACGAAGCAGTGGAAAAGGCTCAGAAGATGAAGGGGGAATAATATATGGCCAATACAATTCGGCTGGATATTGTTACTCCTGATCGGATGGTCTATTCCGCAGACGTCAATATGGTCATAGCCAGAGCCACCGACGGGGACCTGGGTATCCTGCCCGGTCACGCGCCGCTGATTGCCGGGCTCGATATTTGGCCCCTCAGGATCTTAAAAGACGAAGGCGAGGAAATGCTATCGCTCTGCGGCGGTTTTATCGAAGTCCGCCCGCAGAAGGTAACTATTCTGGCAAGCTGCGCCGAACTGCCGGCGGAAATTGACACCGATCGAGCCGAGGCAGCTAAGGAGCGGGCGGAAATACGCCTCAAAGACGGCGGGGATATAGATTTCCACCGGGCTGAAATTGCCCTCAAACGAGCAGTACTCCGCCTCAAAGTTGCTCAGGCTGTTAATAAAACAGCGAATATAAAAAATCCGTAGCTAGCTACGGATTTTTTCTTTGCGGCAGTAAATCTAATAATTTATTTTTTAATTTTCTGATTAATTAGACATCAAATGGCAGGATTTTAAAATTTTCTGACGAATATACTATAGCAGGAAAATATAAAAAAGAGAGGTGTATAGGATGGCTCTCGTTCTAATGCCTATTCTCTTCCTTTCGGCAACTTACAACTTCGGTTTCAGTGCCCTTAGTATTTTCCTTATCGGTACATTATTTGTAATCATAACGGCTATATCCTCTGTCGCTGTATTCGGATCTCTCGGGTATTTATGGTCCAGCTACGGAATATTTGTTACTTTGGCGGTTGTTCTCGGCTTTGGCTTCCTGCTGATGCTAAACCCTGACTATCGCAAACGTCTGGAAGAAAATTTGTAAATTCTGCTCCCGACAACTTGCCTGTGACCGGAAATAAACCAAAACGCTATCTCCCGCTTGGAGATAGCGTCTTTTCTTATATTCATTTTCGGCGTTTTTTTAACTCCTCAAACAGTTCGCTGGGCGCAATTTCATGATTGGCTAAGAGTACCAGGCAGTGATACCAAAGATCAGCCATTTCGTACAAAATCTCGGCTTTATCATTATTTTTAGAAGCGATAATGGTTTCGGCCGCTTCCTCACCGACTTTTTTCAGGATTTTATCCTGTCCTTTTTCAAACAGGTAATTGGTATAGGAACCCTCTTTAGGATTATGCTTACGGTCATTTATGACATGGTATAGTTCATACAGCACACCGGCCAGCGGCTCTTTATACACTTTTTCCGGGTCAACCAGTTTTTCAGCCTGTCCGGAAGCGCTATCCAGCCGTCGGCTAAAGCAGGAAAACGTCCCTTCATGGCAGGCGGCGCCGGTTTGATTTACTTTAATTAACAGGGTATCGGCATCACAGTCATAATACATTTCTTTGACTGTCTGGACATGACCGGATGTCTCCCCTTTCTGCCAAAGCGTCCGGCGGCTGCGGCTATAGAACCAGGTTACGCCGGCCTCCAGCGTTTTTCTGAGTGACTCGGCATTCATATAGGCCAGCATAAGCACCGTCCCTGTGGCTTCATCCTGGACGATGGCCGGCACTAAACCATTACTGTCATATTTTATAGCTTGAATATTCATTGTCTCACCTCAACACCACGGGATTTAAGATAATCTTTTACCTGACCAACGGTGAACTGCCCATAATGAAACACGGAGGCTGCCAGTACGGCATCCGCCTTACCGCGCGTTAAAACTTCATAAAAATGTTCCATTTCACCGGCGCCGCCTGAGGCAATCACCGGTACATTAACCGCTTCCGACACCGCCCGGGTAAGCGGGATATCATAGCCGTCCTTGGTGCCGTCTCTATCCATGCTTGTGAGCAGAATTTCCCCGGCGCCCATGTTAGTGGCCTTTACGACCCATTCGAACACATCGATACCTGTCGGGGTACGGCCGCCGTTGATATACACTTCCCATTTATCAGGCCCTGACTGGCGGGCATCTACCGCCAGCACAATACACTGGCTGCCAAAACGCTTGGCCCCTTCGGCCACCAGTTCCGGATTCTTTACAGCCGCCGTATTTAAGGAGACTTTGTCGGCTCCCGCCTTGAGCATGGTCCTGATATCCTCCACAGTACGGATGCCGCCGCCGACGGTAAAGGGAATAAATACTTCGGACGCCACCCGTTCCACCACATCCACCATAGTGCTGCGGTTGTCTGAGGAAGCGGTAATATCTAAGAAAACAAGTTCATCGGCCAGTTTTGTATCATAGACCTTAGCCAGTTCGACCGGATCGCCGGCGTCGCGCAGCTCGACGAAATTAGTCCCTTTAACCACCCGTCCGTCTTTAACGTCCAGGCAGGGAACAATTCTCTTGGTATACATTAAGCGGCTCCCTCCTTTGCCAGGCGGATAGCTGCAGCCAGCTCCACGGCTCCGGTATAGATGGCTTTACCAACAATAACGCCTTCAATACCGCCGGCTTCGTTGGCAGCCTTTAGCGCCGTAATGTCTTCCAGACTTTTTACGCCGCCGGATGCAATCACCGGAATACCGGCCGCTTTTGCCAGGGAAGCGGTTGCGGCGACATTCACGCCTTTAAGCGTACCATCCCGGGAAATATCGGTGTAAATAATACGGGCAACGCCAGCGTCCGCCATCTTGCGGGCCAATTCTTCGGCCCCTACTCCGCCGGCTGCTTCCCAGCCGTCTACGGCCGCCTGACCATCACGGGCATCAATGCCTACCACAATCCGGCTGTCAAACTGCCGGCAGGCTTCCCGCACCAGCTCCGGGCTGCGCACAGCGACAGAGCCCAGTATTACCCGGCTGACACCGGCTGCCAGTACTTGCGCTATGTTATCAAGTGTCCGGATACCGCCGCCTAATTGCACGGGAATATTTACAGCTTTGACGATAGCGCCGACCACTTCCAGGTTGACTGACTTACCGGCCAGCGCCCCATCCAAATCAACAACATGCAGATATTCAGCCCCGGCCGATGCCCATTTATGCGCCATTTCAACCGGATTATCGGCAAAGACTGTCTCTTTATCAAAACGGCCTTCGGTCAGACGAACACAGCGCCCGCCTCTTATGTCGATCGCCGGAAAGATAATCATAAACCTCAACTCCTTAGAAAATTAGCCAAAATTGCCAAGCCTGTCGCACTGGACTTCTCCGGATGAAACTGCACTGCCTGGACATTGCCGCTGCCGACCGCTGCGGTCACATCGCCGCCGTAATTGGTTACGGCAGTAATAATCCTGCTGTCGTCCGGTACGGCGTGATAGCTGTGCACAAAATAAACATATGGCGCCGGCACCAAGCCGGTGAACAGCGGACTGGCGGTTTTAAGTTCAAGGCTGTTCCAGCCCATTTGCGGAATTTTTAATCCCGGGGCAACAATCTTGCGCACCATCCCGCTGAGAATGCCAAGACCCGTCACTCCCGGGTCTTCCTCACTACCGTCAAACAATAGCTGCAGGCCCAGACATATTCCCATAAAAGGCGTACCCCGGCCGGCCACTTCTTTGATGATATCAATAAGTCCATAACTGTTCAGATTGGCCATGCAATCGCCAAACGCCCCCACGCCAGGCAGTACGACTTTAGCTGCACTGCCAATTACGACCGGATCACTGGTGACTATGATTTCATATTTATTGCTGTTTTCTGTATTCAGTTTGGCCAGGGCTTTGGAGACACTGTGCAGATTGCCCATCCCATAATCGATGATTGCTAAGATTTCAAGCGCCATCACTAAGCCTCCTTATAAAATTCCTTTTGTCGACATGACGCCCTGAATGCGGTCATCCTGGCGCGTAGCTTCATCAAGCGCCCGCCCCAAGGCCTTAAAGATGGCTTCAATAATATGGTGAGTATTTTTACCTGCCAACAGCCGGACATGCAGCGTCAGCCCGGCATGCACCGACAAGGCCCGTAAAAACTCCTCGGTCAGCTCGCTGTCAAACTGTCCGACCCGTTCAGCCGGCAGCACTGCATCAAACACCAGGTACGGGCGACCGCTAATATCCAAAGACACCATCGCCAACGCTTCATCCATTGGCACAAATGCGGTGCCGTAGCGCTTAATACCGGCTTTATCGCCCAGGGCTTTGGCCAGAGCCTGCCCCAGGACAATACCGGTATCCTCTACCGTGTGATGCCCGTCGACCTCCAGATCGCCGTTAGCCTCGACTGTCAGGTCAAACAGGCCGTGTTTGCCAAACAATATCAGTATATGATCGAAGAAGCCAAGACCGGTCTGTACCTGCGCCCGGCCTGCGCCGTCAATATTCAGCACAGCTTTTATGGCTGTCTCTCCGGTTAACCTTTCTACACTGGCAGTGCGGCTCATGAATTGACAGCCTCCAGTACAGCGTCGTTTTCGGCCGGAGTACCGATACCAAGCCGGATACAATTAATGAGTCCGGGCGACTTGCTGAAGTCACGTACGCCGATTCCCCTGGCGCTCAGGCGGGCAACCAGGCCAGCCGCATCATTACTCTTAACCAGCAGGAAATTGGTTTGCGAAGGATAGACGGTCATGCCGGGAAGTCCGCTGAGCGCTGCTGTCATCCGGTCCCGCTCACGGCTGTTTTCGGCGATACTGCCGGCAAACTCCCGCCGCATTCCAAATACGGTTTCCGCGGTTGCCAGGGTTAAGGCATTTACACTATAGGGTAGCAAAACTTTACCGATAGTTTGGGTGACTTCTTCATTAGCCAAAAGATATCCCACCCGGGCCGCAGCCAGGCCATAGGCTTTGGAAAATGTACGGGCAACCGCCACATGCGGGTGTTTTTGCAGCAAATGTACCGAGGTCTGGCCGTAAAATTCGTGATAGGCCTCATCAATAACGACCAGGCTGCCGGTATTGGCGACAATATACTCCACTTGTTCCGGCGGCATAATCATGCCTGTCGGATTGTTGGGATTGCAGAGCAAAATGACGCTGGCGGCTGCCTGTTTCGCTGCTGCCAGCAGTTTATCGGCATCCAGGGTGTAATCCCTATTGAGTTCCACCGGAACAGGCTGGCTGTCGGCCAGTTTGGCATAAATGCCGTACATGGAAAAGGACGGGCTCGGGTAGACAATACTGCGTCCGGCCCCGCCGAATGCGTAGCATAACGCCTCCAAAACCTCACTGGAGCCGTTGCCGATCAGTACATTAGCGGCTTTCAGGCCAAAGTCAGCCCCGATAGTTGTTTTTAAGGACTGGGCGCTAATCTCGGGGTAACGGTTAAAGGGAAGGCTAGCCAGCCGCTCTGCTACCTTGGCTTTGACAGCCGGCGGCAGATCGAGCGGTCTTTCATTGGCGTCGAGACGAACAGGCCAATTGATTTCCTCAACGGAATATGGTTTTAACGTTTCCAGCCCGGAGCGGGGCGTTAACATATTAATTCCCCCTTAGTCTGACAGCATTGGCGTGAGCATCCAGCCCTTCCGCCTCTGCCAGTTTGATGATCTCTTTACTGACCGCAGCCAGCGCAGTTTGGGTATAAGCAATGATGCTGGTTTTTTTCATAAAGGTTTCCACGTTTAGAACAGAATAGAAACGGGCTGTGCCGCCGGTAGGCAATACGTGGTTAGGCCCGGCGAAATAGTCTCCCAGCGGTTCTGGTGAGTAAGGTCCCATAAATATGGCGCCGGCATGGCGAACATAAGGCAGCAGTTTGAAAGGTTCGGCCGTCAACAGTTCTAAATGCTCCGGCGCCGAAAGATTGGCGAGTTCCACAGCCTCCAGAATAGTGGGAGTAATAATGATCAGCCCGTTATCTTCAATAGCTTGCGCGGCGATATCCTTGCGCGGCAGTTCAGCCAGTTGGGCTGACACTTCTGTGGCTACTTTACCGGCCAATTCAGCGCTGTTGGTAATCAGGATGCTGGAGGCCAGCACGTCATGTTCGGCCTGACTTAGCATATCGGCAGCCACATAGCGCGGCTCGGCCGTACTGTCGGCAACAATAAGAATCTCGCTGGGGCCGGCCAGCATATCAATATCGGCATGACCGTACACTGCCTTTTTAGCCAGGGTAACAAAGATATTCCCCGGACCGGTTATCTTGTCCACTTTGGGAATGGTTTCGGTTCCGAAAGCCAGTGCGGCTACGGCCTGGGCGCCACCCACCTTGAATATCCTTGTAACACCGGCCAATCTGGCAGCCGCCAGCACATAGGGATTAACCCGTCCTGCCCTGTCGGGCGGAACCACCATAATGATTTCTTGTACCCCAGCCACAGCAGCCGGTACTGCGTTCATAATAACCGACGAAGGATACGCAGCCGTACCGCCGGGCACGTAAATGCCCACCCGGTCCAGCGGCGTGCATTTCTGTCCTAAAATTGCGCCATGCTCGCGTTCAGTAAACCAGGATTTCGGCAGTTGTTCGGCATGAAATCGTCTGACATTTGCCGCCGCTGCCTCAAGCGCCGCCAATACCTCTTGGTCAATTCCTTCCACGGCGCTGTCAATTTCCGCCTGCGTAACTTCCATCGTATCGGCAGTAAAGTCCGCCCCGTCAATAGATTTTGTATATCCCAGCACAGCCTTGTCGCCCTCTTTACGGACATCCTCGACAATACGTTCGACCACCTGCTGGGCGGATAGTTCTTCGCCAAACAAGTCTTTTACTTTTGCGCGCGCGCCGGTGCCCAGCACAACTTTGTCAAAAGCCGGTTTTACCAGTATTTCAGCGATCTCTTCCTTCATTAAGAAATTACTGTAAATTGTCTTCATGCGTTTCCCTCACTCTCCACCAAGGTCTTTAGTCCTTCAACCATCGTATTGATGCGTTCAAACTTCATTTTAAAGCTTACCCGGTTAGCGATAAACCTGGCTGTCGCCGGGTGAATCTGGGCCACTTCCACCAGATTATTTTCTTTAAGAGTACGTCCGGTTTCCACCAGGTCAACAATAATCTCCGCCAAACCGACCATAGGAGCCAGTTCAATCGATCCATTGAGCTTAATAATTTCCATTTGTATACCAATGCTATGGAAAAAGCTTTCCGCAACCCGGGGATATTTTGTAGCCACCCGCATATGGGCATAATCGCTCAGCTTATCCTGTTTAAGCGCCTGCGGCACTGCTACCATCATCCGGCAAAAACCAAATTTTAAATCTAAAAGCTCATAGACATCTTTGTTTTCTTCCAGCAGAACGTCTTTTCCGATAATACCGATATCGGCAGCTCCATATTCAACATAAGTCGGTAAATCAGCCGTCTTGGTTATAATAAACCGGATCTTCGCCGCTTCGTTGGTAATAACCAGTTTCCGTGAGTTTTCACTAAGCCCTTCGGCAGTATAACCAAGTTTAGCCAGCATATTTGCGGAAAGATCGAACAACTTTCCCTTGGGCAGTGCTATTGTGAGATAATCCATATCATTTGAGGTCATGTCATGCCTCCATATTCTTTAGTTAATTAAAGTGTTAATATATTAGTATATTAACACTTTGCAAAAAAACCGTCAATACACTATTACCATTTTTTATTGCCTGTTAATGCAAACTTTGGACAGCAAGTAGGAAAACCCACTGTATATGTAGAAGTAATTGGCAGGATAATAACTTTAAGGAGGAGGTTTACAATGGCTGCACTCAATCTTGTTGTGCTCAACCAGCTTGCTGACCGCCAGAAAGAGGTCATTACGGCGGTTGATCCTAACGTTAATATAATTGTAACCGACGAAAAATCGGCCCTCGAACACATGCCCAGCTGCCATGTTTTAGTAACCTGGGGCTGGTCTGAAACCCGGCATTTATATCAGGCTGCACCTCACCTGGAATGGATTCATGCCTTAAGCGCCGGGGTTGAAAAACTGTTATTTCCTGAAATCCAGGCGGCAGACACTATTTTAACCAATTCCAAAGGCATTCACGGGATTCCGGTCTCAGAACACGTATTAGCCATGATGCTGGCCTTCAGCCGGGGTCTTACCATCAGCCTCCGCCAGCAGGCCTGCGGCCAGTGGAAACGTATGCCGACCGGAGAATTGCATGGCCATACCATTGCCATTGTCGGCCTGGGCTCCATTGGCCGGGAAATTGCTAAAAAAGCCAAAGCCTTAGGGATGACGGTTCTTGCCAGCAAGCAAGAAGCTACCACTGAATTGTTTGTTGACACATTGTATCCGTCCGATGACGACAGCCTGCTCGAAATGCTGTCACATGCCGACTATATTGTTATTGCCCTGCCGCTAACGGAAGAAACGGAAAACAAGATCAGCCTGGCTCATTTTACCGCCATGAAACGTTCAGCTTATTTTTTCAATATTGCCCGGGGCGCAATTGTCAACGAAATTGACCTGATTACAGCGCTGTCAACAAACCTGATTCAGGGCGCCGGTCTGGATGTATTCGCTCACGAGCCGTTGCCTGAAGACAGTCCCCTCTGGTCGATGCCCAATGTCATCATTACCCCCCATGTAGCCGCGTTATCACCGGCTTATCTGGACAGGGCCATTAAACTGTTCGCCGATAATCTTACCCGGTTTATCCAGGGACGGAATATGCTGAATATCGTTGACAAAGTAAAGGGCTATTAAGAATGTTGTGAACTATATATAAAAAGGTGAGGCTGCTAAGAACAGCCTCTTTAATTTAAGCTATCGGCAGTTCTTAAGAGCCTCAGTTCCGGCGGCTCCCCGTCTGCCGGGGCTTCATGATGTCTGGCCACAATGCCGGTTATTTCTGCGGCAACGCCGGCTGCTGAGAGCATTGCCGCTCCGCGGGCGGCATGGTGGTAATAAGTGTGAACGGCGTGCCGGAGATTGGCTATCTTGCCGCCTCGGCCGCTGCGTCCCCATTTTCGCACCCAATCCGGGGCAAATTTGTCCAATATTACTGTGATTATTTTGTCAGCCGTACTGACATCGCCTTTTACCTTGCCCACATCATGCAGCAATGCACACTTAAGTAATAAATCCTGATTGATCCCCCGTTCTTGCGCTGCAAGCTCCAGGGCAGTATAGGCCACGTTGAGAGCATGTCTTTGGTCCGGCAGGTTCATTTGCCAGAAAAGTGCTGCTTCGCCGGGAAGCAAATGCTGTCCGATAAATTGTCTGTCTGCTTCGGTTATCCGGGCCGTAAGCGCGGAAATCACCTGTTTAACCCGTTTACTCAATATAAATCAGCTCTTCATAACCTTGCTCACGGGCAGTTGTCTCAGCGGCCTGTTTCGCTGCCGCGGCTATTGCCAATTCCGCCCGCCGTCCTGCCTTCCGGTACTTGCCGGCAGCTTCAATTGCCTCAGAAAGTTTTCCTTCGGCCCAGGCAATATATAGATCCCGGCCGCGCACACTGACGCCGATCCCCTGCCGCTCCAGCGCCAACAGCACCCGCTCAATGCCCAGCGCGAACCCGGTTGCCGGGTTGGGATCCCCCAGGGAAGCAAGCATATTATCATAGCGTCCGCCGCCGCACAGCGGGAAGCCCAAACCGGGCGTATAGCCCTCAAATACCATGCCGGTGTAATAATCAAAATCGCGAATAATGCCAAGATCAAAATTAACGTAGCTGTCAACGCCGTAGCAGGCCAGCAGCCGCCGGATGTCGGCCAGATTGTCAAGTGCCGTCCGGCTAAGGTCATTGCTCACCAGTTGGTACGCCTTATTGAGCATATCTTCCCGGCCATGTAAGAGGGGAATTTGTTTTAGCAGCTCCTGCGCAGCCGGACTAAGGCCGCTTTGCGACAGAAGTTCGCCAAGGCCAACCAAATCCCGGGAAACCATGGAATATTTGATCTGCTGCTGATACTCCGGGCTTAATCCGCTTTCAGCCATAATCCCGTTGACAAAATCAACCTGCCCTAAGCTAATCTGAAAATTAGTCAGTCCTGCTTCCAGCATGGCCTCCACAGCCAGCGCCACCACTTCAGCATCCGCAACTGGTCCAGGCGCTCCTAAAAATTCAACTCCGGCCTGGTAAAATTCACACTGTCTGCCGGCCTGCGCCTGCTCATGCCTAAATACATTGGTAAGATAAAACAATCTAAGCGGCAGCGGCGTTTCCTTGAGCCTGGTAACCGCCACCCGGGCAATGGGAGTTGTTAAGTCCGGTCTAAGGGCAAGAATGCGGTTATTCTTATCAAAAAATTTAAAGACATTCTCTTGAATACTACTCCCTGTCCCTAATGTCAGAGTTTCCATATATTCAAAAGTCGGTGTAACTACCTCTTCATAACCCCATTGGGAAAAGAGTTCAGCAAGCGCCCCTTCCACGAGACGCTTCTGTTTGGCTTCCCGGGGCAATAAATCTCGTGTGCCATAAGGAATTTGCGGCACATAGTTCTTTTTCATTATTCTACTCCCTTCTTGTCTTCCTCGTCTGCGTCCAGCCGGGCCAGTACTGTCTTATAGCCGTCTGCTCCATAATAGAGGCAGCGCTTTACTCTGCTGATGGTTGCCGTACTGGCGCCGGTTGCCGCCACAATATCATCATAAATGACGCCTGCCTTTAGCAGGCGCGCCACTTCCAGCCGCTGAGCCATTGCTTTTAGTTCGCCAATGGTGCAGACATCCTCAAAAAACTGATAGCATTCTTCTTCATTTTGCAACTCCAAAATAGCCTGAAACAGCTGATCGGAAAGTTTGTCTTTTAACTTGGGATTTACCGGCATGGTACTACGCCTCCCTGTATTTCTTGCTTACTGTATATTTATTCGCTGCTTTACCAGATTTTCCTTCTTTATCTCTTTTTAACTTTATTTAATTAAAACATTTACATACTATACCCATTTTTTTGTTTTTACTACCGGGATTTACTTATAAAAATTCTATTGACAGCGTACATAACACCATGATAATATAATTTTTGTAAATTAAATACTGTTCATCAAGAGTTGGCTGAGGGAATGGCCCGATGACGCCGCGGCAACCATCGCATATGCGAACGGTGCCAATTCCAACAGGATTACTATCCTGGCAGATGAAGAACCGGGCAAATTAGCCTCTTCGCTCTGCCGAAGAGGCTTTTATTTTTTCCCTGAAAGGAGGATATTCTGACAACTTCTCCATCTGCTGCACACAATTCATTTACCTATTTATTTACCAGGAGGAATATTATTATGAAAAAAATCACCGTATTATTACTGACTGCATTACTGGCTCTGGCCACAGTGATTGCCGGTTGCGGCAGTAAAGAAACTCCGGCTCCCGCCGGTCAGGAAAAAAAGACGGTAAAAGTAGGAGCAACCGCCGTTCCTCATGCCGAAATCCTCAATGCTGTTAAACCCATTCTGGAAAAAGAAGGCGTCAATCTTGTTATTGTTGAAATGAGCGACTATGTCCGTCCTAATATTGCCGTTGCCGAAAAAGAACTTGACGCCAACTTCTTTCAGCACATTCCTTACCTGACAAAGTTCAGCGCCGAGCGCAAACTTGACCTGACCTACACTGCCGCCGTACATATTGAGCCTATGGGTATTTACTCCAAAAAAATCAAGAATCTTAACGATGTGCAAAACGGCGCTCAAATCGCCATCCCCAATGACCCGACAAATGGCGGCCGCGCTTTGGCGCTCTTAGCCAAGGCAGGCATTATTAAACTTAAAGAAGGCGTTGGCATTAACGCTACCGTAAAAGATATCGCCGATAATCCCAAAAATGTGAAAATCAGTGAACTTGAAGCTCCCCAATTACCACGCGCGCTCGATGATGTTGCCCTGGCTGTGATCAACACCAATTATGCCCTGGAAGCCAAGCTCGTACCCACCAAAGACGCTCTGTTTATCGAACAGAATGACTCCCCGTACGTTAATATCCTGACAGTTAGAAAAGGTGACGAAAATCGCCCGGAAATTCAAAAGCTGACGAAGGCTCTTACTTCACCGGAAGTGAAGAAGTTCATTACAGAAAAATACCTGGGCGCAGTAGTACCTGCATTCTAATATTAAAAACGGCTTGAACCTTAATAAGGTTCAAGCCGTTTTCCTTCCATCCGGTTAAAAAGTATATCTTTCCTCCCGGTTGAGGGCAAGATCGGCTTACGTTTGGTGAAGGCTCGGCGTAAGCCGTATTTTCTTCATTAATCCTGCCGGGCAACAACACCATAGAGAAAGATATCGGCAATACCGTTCGCCGATGTCTCTATAGATTCACCCTTCTCACCGATAAACCCTTGAAAAACCATCATAACAATCACACTAAACAAACCGTGAGCCGCTTTATGCACGTCACAAATACGGAGAACCCCCTGATCGATGCCCTCCTGCAGGATCTGTTCCAGTATGCTAGTCGTATGCTGAAACCGGGCCCGGTACTTTTCACGCTGCGCTTCAGTAAAATTTGACGGCTCCTCATGCCCCAAACCACGCATTTCGTGCATTAAAACCCGCCACAAATCTGCATTTTCCACATAAAATTCCAAAAATACTTTAATGGCTTTCTTGATTTTACCGAGCGGCGGTTCAACGAGTCCGGCTATATTAATAAGCTCAGCTTCAAAACGCGCGCTGCGTTCTTTGATCAGCGTGTAAAAGAGCTGCTCTTTATTGACAAAGTAATTATATACCGTGCCCTTGCCGGTATCAGCCAAAGCAATAATTTCATCAACCGTGGCGCGATGATAGCCTTTGCGGGAAAAAACAGTATATGCGGCATCAAGTATTTGCTGGCGTTTCATATATATCCTCCTGTTCTACCCTTGCCATGTTAGTTTGGAAATAATAAAAACTACCATGCCAATGGCGACAGCCAGTTTAAAAATCAGTCCCAGAGTCTGGCCAATGACAATGCTTTTAGCTACACGCCCCGCTTTTTCCCGGTTACCGGTAGCTACATACTCGGTCAGGTAACCGGCAGCGAATGATCCGCCAATTGCCCCGCCAATCGAGCCAAGCCCGGGCATAATGCCTGTGCCGATAATGCCGCCGGCAATACCGCCTACGAAAGCGGCCACAATGGCACTGCTGGAGGCCTTTTCTTTTTTCGCGCCCAGTGAGCCGGCTACGAATTCAGCCAGTTCGCCTATAAGCAGCGCGCCGAAAAGCCAAAGCAGCACGGCAGTGCTCATATGCGCAAAGTTTTCCAGATAGCCGTAACCGACTGCCGTAACAAGGATCAGCCAGTTGCCTGGCAGGCCGATGGCTGTCATACCGATACCTAAAACAGCAATAATAATGACCAGAAGATTAATGGCTGTTAAACCTGCATCCACATTAGGACTCCTTCTTGATAATCTTACTCCCGGTTAAAGGCCCGGCGGGCGATATCTTTGCGGTACTGCAGACCGGCAAACTCAATTTCGGGTACGGCCCGGTATACCTTGTCTACGGCGGCGCGAATATCCGCAGCTATCGCCGTAACGCCAAGCACCCGGCCGCCATTGGTAACAACCTGGCCATCCCGGGCTCCGGTACCGGCGTGAAAAACCATAGCTCCGCGGGCTTCAGCAGCATCAAGACCGGTAACAATATCGCCTTTATGATAACTGCCCGGATAACCGCCGGCAGCTAAAACGACACAAACAGCCGCTTCGTTTTTCCAATTGATACTCACGTCAGCCAACTTCTCATCAACACATGCTTCCATAATATCCACCAGGTCACCCTCGAGCAGCGGCAATACAACCTGCGTCTCCGGGTCGCCAAAACGGGCGTTAAATTCTATAACTTTCGGCCCTTGCGCCGTAATCATCAGCCCTGCATACAGACAGCCTTTATATATGATACCTTCCTGACGCAGGCCGTCAATAACCGGCTGCAGCACTTCCCGCGTTACGCGTTCCCGTACAGCCTCAGTCACAACCGGCGCCGGCGCATAAGTTCCCATGCCACCGGTATTAGGCCCCTGATCGTTGTCAAAAATCCGTTTATGATCCTGAGCCGCCACCATCGGCGCCACGGAATAACCATCGGTAAAGGCTAAGAGCGAGGCTTCCTCACCTTCAAGATATTCCTCAATAACTACTAAATTACCTGCATTGCCAAAGGCTTTATCCCGCATCATCATATCTATGGCGCCGACAGCCTCATCAACCGTCATGGCAACGACCACACCTTTGCCGGCCGCCAGTCCGTCGGCTTTAACCACAATAGGCGCTCCCTGCTCTCTGATGTAGGCTATGGCCTTGTCCGCCTCGGTAAAAGCTGCCGAAGCGGCCGTCGGGATATTATATTTATGCATAATTTTCTTGGCAAATGCCTTGGAGCCTTCCAGGGCGGCAGCTTTGCGGGCTGGCCCAAAAACTCTGAGGTTTAAGGCGGCAAAATGATCACCAAGACCATTGGTGAGCGGCAGTTCCGGTCCCACAACGGTTAAACCTATATTATGCTGTAAGGCAAACTGGCCTAAAGCTTCATTATCGTTAACATCAATATTGACACACTCAGCCAATGCGGCAATTCCCGGATTACCCGGCGCGCAATATATTTTCTCTACGCGGGGACTCTGCGCCAGTTTCCAGGCTAAAGCATGTTCACGCCCGCCGCCGCCAATAAGTAAAATTTTCAAAATATCACTGCTCCTTGTCCGGATGTATGGGCAGGGGTGCAAGTAACGCGCCAAAGCTCCACCGCTGGCGCTTAGCCTGCACTTTTACTAACATCCTGCCTGTAAAACATATTGACTGCTGTAGAATTCTAAAACCAGCGTATTGCCATAAGACCAAGATATTCTTTTACCGCCAATTGCGTATTATAAAAGGCGTCTGCTCTGGGCCACAGCATATTCCACTCAAATAAAAAACGGATGTTGGTCTGATAGTCTGTAGGATAAGGTATTACGTTAACGTGAAATTTGGCAAACTGCTGCACAGACCGTTCCATATGAAAAGCGGATGTCACCAGTATTGGCCTGAGAAACCCGCGTTCAGTCAAAATTTGCTGGGTAAATCTGGCATTATCGGCAGTATTGAGGCTTTGCCCCTCAACAATAATCTTGGCGTCATCAACGCCAAGTCCCAGCAGGATATGCCGGCCTATTTCCGCTTCTTTGCCGGAATTGGCAAATACCTGCCCGCCGGATATGATAACCGGAGCGCCGGTCAGGCGCTGCAACTGGGCTGCTGTCAGCAAACGGTTGGCGGCAAACCCCGTTAAATGTCCAAGCCCGTGAACATTGGGGGTATCAGCGGTCGCCCCGCCCCCCAGCATGACGATAACGTCGCCGTTCACCGCTGGCGGCGGTGAATAGCGGCTCTCCAGGGAGCGGATCAACGCATCACCGACAAGCGGTGTGGAGATAAGATAGAGGAGTATTGTAATAACAATCAGCATTCCAGCTCCCTGCCGCCTCCGCCGGTATAACCACACAGCCAAGAGCGCCAGAGTGGCGATAAACAACCCCGGTGGCAATAAAAAGGTAATGTACAAAAACTTTATTAAGACTAGCACTCCATATTACCCCGTTTCTGTCTGTAACGAGTCAAAGCCACCGAAACTTCAGTGCCAGAAAGACTTTTGCCGGCACGCCGGCCTGGCAAAAGTCTTTCTGCACGCCTTATTTCTTCTCAATCTTAGCCCAGGAATCCTTTAGTGACACAATACGGTTGAATACTGGCATATCTGCTCCGGAATCCCGGTCAACAACGAAATATCCGTTCCTCAGGAACTGAAAACGGCTGCCGGGCCGGGAATTTTTAATACTAGGCTCGACCATGCAGTTTTTCAGCACTTCAATGGAATTGACATTTAAAGTATCCACAAAATCCTTAACTTCCTTTTCTTCATCTTCCTGGTCCTGATTATTCAAGAGCAAATAATCATATAAGCGAACCTCAGCCGGCGCCGCATGCGCAGCCGATACCCAGTGCAGAACACCTTTTACCTTGCGGCTGACCGTACCGCTGCCGCTCTTGGTATCAGGGTCGTACGTACAGTGCACTTCCAGGATTTCACCGGTTTCCTCACTTTTCACCACATGCTCGCATTTAACCAGGTAAGCGTTTTTGAGCCGCACTTCCGCTCCCGGTGTCAGACGAAAATATTTCTTCGGCGGGTTTTCCATGAAATCATCCTGCTCAATATACAGTTCCCGGGAGAATGGAATGGTTCTTGAGCCCATATCCGGGTTTTCCGGATTGTTTTCAGTCACAAGCTCTTCCACTTGTCCTGCCGGATAGTTATCAATAATCAGTTTTAGCGGTTTGAGCACGGCCATAACCCTTGGAGCGTTAGTATTAAGGTCTTCACGAATACAATGCTCCAGCAAGGCAACATCTACCGTACTGTTGCTCTTAGCCACACCAATCCGGTCACAAAAATCCCGGATTGACTCCGGCGTATAACCACGCCGTCTTAAACCGGAAATGGTCGGCATCCGCGGGTCATCCCAACCGCTCACATAGCCTTCCTCCACCAGACGGCGCAAATAGCGTTTACTCATAATGGTATTGGTTAGGTTCAGGCGGGCAAATTCAATTTGCTGGCACTGATAAATTCCCAGGTTGGCCAGCGTCCAGTCGTAGAGCGGACGATGGTCTTCGAATTCCAGGGTGCAAATTGAGTGCGTTACGCCTTCAAGCGAGTCGGAAATCGGATGGGCATAATCGTACATAGGGTATATACACCAATTATCTCCGGTCCGATGATGGCGGGTGCGGACGATGCGGTACAGAACCGGATCGCGCATATTCAGGTTAGGCGAAGACATATCAATTTTAGCGCGCAATACCCGGGCTCCTTCGGCAAATTCACCGGCGCGCATTTTTTCAAAAAGTTCCAGATTTTCCTCGACAGACCGGTTCCGGTACGGACTCTCCTTACCTGGCTCGGTGAGCGTGCCGCGATATTGCCGGGTTTCTTCAGCCGAAAGATCACAGACAAAAGCTTTGCCTTTTTTAATAAGCTCAACTGTCAATTCATATATTTTTTCAAAATAGTCGGAGGCGTAGAATTTGCGATCCTCCCAGTCAAAGCCGAGCCATTTAACGTCTTCCTGAATGGAGTCGACATATTCGACATCTTCCTTTGTAGGGTTTGTATCGTCAAAGCGAAGATTGCATTTACCGCCATATTTAAGTGCCAGGCCAAAGTTCAGGCATATCGACTTGGCATGACCAATGTGCAGATAACCATTAGGTTCCGGCGGAAAACGGGTATGCACCCGGTTACCGTACTTTCCGGTTTTAAGGTCCTCATTAATAATGGTTTCAATAAAATTAGCAGGCATAGCAGGATTAGAGTCAGGCTCTTTATCAATATGTTCAACTTCGTTATTCATGGAAATCCCCCTTAAGTATGTCCACTCTTCTCTATATCATTACATTATACAACATTATTGGGCGGTCCAAAAGCGACTAAACTCCACAAATGATAATTTTTTACATATTTATTGATATTTTTCTGTCTAAAGACCGAACTATATATTTAATATTTAAATTATGCAGCATTTTTAGCAATAATATCCAGCATTTTTAAACCTGCGGCAAGCTTTAACAAGTCCTAAGCCTAAGATTACATTCCCATTCTAAGTGAATACCCTTTCGTAAAACAACAAAAATCCCCAACTAGTCAGTCGGGGATTCTATCATTACGTTATTATGTTCTAAATTTCAGAACGGCCTGCTGCAGCTCTGAAGCCATTTGCGCCAGGCTGGCCGAAGCGGCGGCAATCTCCTGGACACTGGCGTTTTGCTCCTGGCTGACCGCCGCTACTTGTTCGGCGCCGGCCGCATTAAGGCGGGCGGCATCGGCAATACCATGCACAGTAGTTTCCACCTGTGTGCTGCGCTGCTGCTGTTCGTCTGCCAAAGTCACAATCCGCATCACTTCGTCATGTACATTTTTTACCGCCGTATAAATTTCTTTAAATGCAGCGCCTGAGTTTTCGACAAGCTGTACACCTGCCGCCACATCCTGGCCGCCCTTATCAATGGCACTTACGGTTTCCACCGTCTCGACCTGAATGTCCTCAATAATGCCGGCAATTTCCCGGGCCGCTGTTTCGGACTGTTCGGCCAGTTTCCTGACCTCGTCGGCGACAACGGCGAAGCCGCGTCCCTGCTCACCGGCCCGCGCAGCTTCAATAGCCGCATTAAGAGCAAGCAGGTTGGTTTGACCGGCAATACCGGTAATGACATCAACGATTTGACCAATCTGACGGGATTTATCACCCAGCGCGTGAATCTTTACCGTCGCCTGACTTACATTATGCTGAATTTCGTTCATCTTGGCCACAGCCATGCCGATCTGTGCGGAGCCGGCTTCAGCAGCCTTTTCGCTTTGCTCGGAGGCAGCGGCTACTGAATGAGCCGCCTTACCGGTATTAGCGATAGCCTGCACCATAGCCTTGATTATTTGAGCGGAATCATCCGCCATGCTCACTTGCTTATTTGCGCCTTCAGCCACACTCTGAATGGTAAGAGCTACTTCTTCGGCCGCTTTTCCCACTTCGCCGGCTGATGCGGCTAATTCCTCAGAAGAAGCAGCGACCGTTTCGGCAGTTGTCGACGTCTTGGCAACAAGGCTGCGAAGCGCTGTTATCATGGAGTTGAATGCGTCCGTAAGTTTTTCAATCTCGGCTACACCATGAACTTCAATCCGGTGGGCCAAGTCGCCGCCAGCCACCTGTTCAGCAGCAAGCACCAGCTTTTCCAGAGGACGGGCAATGCTGCGGGCTACATAAAAGGCACTTATTAAGGCGATAAGAACTGATAATAAAGTGATTATCCCAGTTGCTACCGCGGAATGGACGATTGTCGCCATGACCTCTTTTATTGGCTCATGGACGATAACGCCCCATTTATTTCGCGCAATAGGAGCGTAGGCAGTAAGCGTCTTGTCTCCCCTTGTTGAGATGGCTTCCTCCGAACCGGTCTGGCCGTCAATTACTTTCGCTACGTAAGAATAGTCGGCAAATGACTCTTTCTTAAGCACACGCTCCTTATCAGGATGAGCGATAACATTTCCCTTTTGATCAACAATGTCTACATAGCCGGTTTGACCAATCTTTACCTCATCGACAATACCCCAGATAGCCTTCAGGCTAACGTCGGCGGCTATAACACCGACAATTTGCCCTAAACTGTTTTTAATCGGGACGCCGATGGTAACGCAGGGCGCATTAGTAAACGAGGAAATATATACATCTGTAAAGAAAGTATTTCCCTTAACAGCTTCTTTAAAATAAGGCCTGTCGGCACGGTTGGCCAGATTACCGGAGGTTCTGGCAATTTGCATGCCTGTGGAATCCATAACAAAAATCAGTTCAAAAATTGCGTTCTTTTGCTGGGCAGCCAATATCATTTCCCTGATAGCCGCAGGTTCCATGGTTTTGGCAGTTGGTGAAGCCGCCAGCGTCTCAGTCATCATGCGGGCATCGTCTATCATCCGGGAAATTTCATTGCCAATCTGCTCTGCCGTATTATGATTGGCTAAAATAGTCGCTTCCTTTAACGACTGCGCATTTATGTAGCCTCCGACAATCCCACTGACACAGGCTGGCAAAAACGCGAACAACACCAATAGGACGATCAGTCTAACTTTTAAGCTGTTACCGACAATCAAATCCTAAACCTCCTCAAGTTTTTAACATAAACATTATAATTATAACCTTCGTAATTATTTTCATCAATTGCCGTTTTTTGCATTCCATATAAACTTCCTGTAGGGTTCTGTAGTTTTCCGTAGTTTCTGTCAGGAGCAAAAATAAAAGCTCTACAGATACACTGTAAAAGCTTATTTTTCCTACCGTTAATATGTCTATTTCTACTGTTCCTAAAGCTCAGGAAAGGTCCCCCCGTAATCGGGCCAACTCAGCCTGACTCTCCATATAATACCAACGCACGGATTTTCCCACAATACATTGAATAGCATGAAGTTTTCCATCCATAGCCATTTTTCTCATTTTCTCCAGTGAAAATCCGTTGGCGGAATAATAATTTGCCGAACTAAAGCCTCTACGTTTTAACCAATTTCGATATTGATTCGTTTCGCCAACATCTAGCTGAACCCGCCAAATCGCCATAGTTATCACAGGCCTTTCTTTCCCTTTTGGCCTAATTGTATACCAATCGATAAAGTTCTGTGTTATCGGCATGTAAAGTTGCGGTAAAATATTCAACTCCCTATACTAATTATTTTCGTTGTTATTTTCCGAACCGGGCGCAGGTTGTTTAAGCAGGCCTCTAATAATTTGCTCAAGGTCAACCCCTGAGACATTTTTCAACATTTCAGGTGCGGTTGCCATCAATGAGGTCACATATTTACTAACCCGAACAGCCCCATCACCATCACCGGCATCAACAACTGTAATTTTATCTATAGCCTTAAGCGGCTCGGCTATCTTGCCAGCCAGGTCGGGCAGCATCTTAATAATGATGTCCAGGACTGCCGCTTCACCAAACTTCTCGAATGCTCCTGCTAATTTTTCTTTTGCTTCCGCCTCCGCTAGACCCTTTAATCTAACAACATCGGCTTCAGCAGTACCTTTGGCCCGCTCGGCATCGGCAATGGCCAGACCCGCCAGACGCTGCTGCTCGGCATTGGCTTTGGCTTCAGCCTCAATACGATATTGGAGAGCGTCAGCTTCCCGCATCTGCCGTGCCTTGGCAGCTTCCGCCGCCTGTTCAACCGAATAACGGTCGGCATCGGCCTTTTTCTTCACATCGGCGTCAAATTGCTTTTCTCTGCGCAGGATTTCTTTCTCCTGCACATCAATTTCCCGCTCCTTGCGGACAATCTCAATTTTCATCTGCTCCTGTGTTACCATCTGTTCGGATTTGGCTTTTTGTATATTATAAGCCTGATCCGCTTCGGCTTTGGCCGTATCCTGCTCTCGCTTAAAGGAAGCAATTTTAAGTTCTTTCTCTTTGGTAGCCTCGGCAACGTTGGTATCACGCAACAACTCAGCTTTTTGCCCTTCTTCTTCCGCCTGGGCCTTTCTAATCCGGGAATCTCTTACAGCCTCGGCTTCGGCTATCTCTGCATCCCTTTTTACTGCCGCAATCCGGGGCTTGCCAAGTGCTTCAAGATACCCCTGCTTATCCCTGACATCCTTGATAGTAAAAGACACAATTTGGAGGCCCATTTTTTTTAAGTCTCTGGCAGCCACACCCTGAACCTCCTGGGCAAATTTATCCCGGTTACGATACACTTCTTCTACTGTCATTGTGCCCAGGATAGCCCGCAAATGTCCTTCCAGTACTTCCTGAGCCTCGCCTTTAACAGCGTCTGTGGGTTTACCGATAAACTGCTCAGCAGCGGTTGCTACATCTTCGATCGAACTGCCGACTTTAATAATTGCCACTCCGTCTGCCATTACCGGCACCCCTTGCTCGGTATAAACCTCAGGTGTAGAAACATCCAGTTTATGAGAAAGCAGCGATAAAGTAGCCGCTTGCTGAAAAATTGGCAGGATGAATGCACCGCCACCACGTACAATTTTAATTTTCCGCCCGGAATCGTCAGTAAGAACATCGCCCCCCAGCAAAAATGAGCCGGTAACAATCATGGCTTGGTCTGGCCCTACCGTCTTATAGCGCGCCCAAAAGGCCAAACCGCAAACAATCAAAACACTCACTACCAGTACAGGGATAGTTAAGGCTGCTGTCATTCTGCTCTTCCTCCACTCTGTTTATTATTACGATATACATATAAAACTCCTTCGCGGATTTCTGCCACTACAATTTTTGTACCGGCAGGAAGCTCTATCTTGCTATAACTTGCTGCAGTCTGATTGGTATTGCCTGCACCCACTCTAATCAATACTTCACCAAAACCTCCCGCAGGTATCAGTACTATTACTTCTCCCGTTTTCCCGATAAGGTCTGTTATAAAAAAGCCGGACGAATTTTCACAATGCCTCATCGGCTTAACGTATACAAAATAGACCAGAACAGATAACAGAGCAGCTATACATACAGAAAATATAACTACCGCCGGGTCCGTAAGTTCAGTATACCTCGCCAGCAACAATCCGCTGCCGCCAAAGCCGGTTATTCCTCCGACAATAACCATAGGTTGCAACCACGCCAAATGCTCGAGGGAAAACTCAGTAGAAAGGCTCACTGCATTATGTAAAACATCGCCAAATAATAAGGTTCCCGCTGCAAAGATCACGCCAAAAAGGAAACAACCCCAATATATTTCCAGCATATAACCTTTCCTTTCCGTATAATTCAATAACGGTGCTTGCAAGCCGGGCTAAACCTCTTGATATATGAATTCTTCCATACAAGCAACAATCCTCCCCATAACGGTATAATAATTCCAAAAAACGGTATGATAATTGCCAATGATATGATTTCCAGTATGTAACCGCTACTGACAATAATGCAAATAGCGCCCATGCCAACTGCCAACAGTCATGGGCGCTCACTAAAAGGACCGGATTAGTGTCTAATTTCCAACCACGCTTACCCTTGGTTTGCGGAATGAGTTACCTTCGCCTGCATCTGGGCAGCGCCCCAGCGGGACAATTGCTCAAGGGCCGGCAGCAAGCTTTTGCCTGCTGCGGTTAAAGAGTACTCTACACGCGGCGGCACCTCCATGTACTGAACCCGGATGATCAGGCCGTTCCCCTCAAGATCCTTAAGCGATTCCGTCAACATCATATTGGTTATGCCGCCGATCTTCTTTTTTATTTCATTATACCTAAGCACAGTATTCTGACTAAGCACACACAGAATAGGCAACTGCCATTTGCCGCTAATAAGATTCAACGCATACGTGATGGGACAGTTATTAAATTCTTCTATAAAGCTTTGCTCTCTCTCCATAACTAATTCTCCAATACTCATAAAAAACTGACTAAGACAGAAAAAACTGCATACTTGCTTCTTTATGTCCTTATTGTATAATCTTACCATAAACAAAAATAAAGTAAAAGGAGTGCTGCTTAATGGACGAAGTGCTAACTTTTTTGAAAGACAACCCGGTGTTTTACCTGGCGACGGTGGAAGGGGATATCCCCAAAGTACGGCCCTTCGGCTTTGTTATGAACTTTGAAGGCAAATTGTACTTTGGCACCAGCAATCAGAAGCCTGTCTTCCGGCAACTCAAAGCCAATCCCAATTTTGAGATATCCACGACTTCGAAAACGAATGAATGGATACGGTTAAAGGGCAAGGCCGTGTTCAACTCCACCCGGCAAACCAAACAAGCGGCCCTTGATACCATGCCGATGCTGAAAAACATGTACAGTGTGGACGATTCTATCTTCGAATTGTTCTATATCGAAGACGGGGAAGCAACTTTCAATGATATGAAGGGTACCTCCCGCACAGTCAAACTGTAAAGATTCCGATTAAAATTCCGTCAGACACCCCTGCCATTCAGGCAGGGGTTTTGTTTGCCATTTTTTATAAATTGAGATACTATATGGATTAATAGCAATTTTGTCACCCAAAATTACTTTTGAACCCGAAATGGTCGTCTTTATGCGGCTTGTTTTTATAATTTACTTGTAAAGGAGACATGCCCTATGTCATTAGAAAAAGTTAAATCATATTTCGCCGCTCTGGGCAGAGAACAGGATGTACAGGAATTTAACGTTTCCAGCGCCACGGTGGAACTGGCGGCTCAAGCGCTGAGTGTAGAGCCGGCCCGTATCGCTAAGACGCTTTCCTTTCAGAGTAATACTGACGGTAGCTGCATCCTGGTAGTAGCAGCCGGTGACGCCAAAGTGGATAACGGTAAATTCAAACGGCACTTTGGCTTGAAGCCCAAGATGCTCACCCCGGATGAGGTCACTCAGTTAACCGGCCACGCCATCGGCGGCGTGTGCCCTTTTGCCAACCCGGGCGGAGTTACAACCTGCCTGGATATTTCACTTAAGCGTTTTGTTACTGTCTTCCCCGCCTGCGGCAGCAGCAATTCCGCTATTGAGCTCAATTGTAACGAGCTTTATCAATATGCCCGCGCTAACGAGTGGATCGATGTATGTAAAAGCTGGCAGCCGGAAGAATAATGTACAAATAAACCATAACTAAAAGGAGCATGAACCAGCCTGGTACATGCTCCTTTTAACGCCTATTTTTATTAATATAAACCCGGCAATGCCGCCGTGCAAAAATATTGTATGAGTAAAGCCAAATTTATCATTGACATTTGCAAATAAAGGGAATATTATATGCTTGTAACTACAGTACCGATATAGTATTAGTTGGTACTCAGTTTAATGAGGTGATATTTTTGCGTAACCGGATTATCATGGCCGCTGTCGAAGAAGTCAACCTGCGCGGCTTTAAATTTACCATGAGTGACCTTACCAAACGGCTTAGCATCAGCAAATCATCGCTGTATGAACATTTTTCTTCCAAAGATGAACTTATTGCCACGGTTCTGGATATGGTTCTCGACGATTTCCGGCAGCAGGAAGAAAAAATCTATAATTCCGCTTTGCCGGTTTTTGAAAAACTCAAAGCGGCTCTTACCGTCACGCCGCAAACGTTTGAACCGTTTCACAGCCGTATATATGATGACTTGCGCCTGACTTACCCAAAAGAATGGGAAAAAGTCATCCGCTTCCGGCAAGAACGAATGGACCGTGTGGTTAACCTGCTCCGTCAGGGAATGGCGGCAGGCACTATCCGGCCTGTAAACCTGAGTGTTGTGCAGCAAATGGTCGTTAGTACCATGAATGACCTAAGCGGTTACCGGTTTCTCGCCGACAATAACATGACCTATCCGGATGCCGTGGCCGCGATGTTAGACGTAATTGTCCACGGGTTAACAACTGAAAAAACATGAACATAGCATAGTTACTTTTATAACTTCTATTATTTAAAACGCGCATAACGCGCGTTTTAAAATAACCCGTCAGTACCAATGATACATTTTTAGTATTATATGGTACAAAAGTTTTCTGTTTTAACAGCTGCTATGTTCAAAAATCAAAAGGGCATTCCGTGTTTCCACTATTAATTTGCCGCTACAGGCTTACCGCGAACTAGCCACTGAACTTACCTGCTGTTTGATTATAAAGCAACTAATCTTCAGTTGGGGCTTTCCTCCATCTGAAGATTAGAGCCAAAGGGTAACTTAATAACAAGGAGAGATTTGCACATGATCACATTAAAACCTGCGAACACTTGCATGCGCCGGCTAACCTACGGAGCCTTACTGATTTTTTCTGCCGCACTGCTTGCCGGTTGCGGCGGCCAGCAGTCTGCCCCGGAAGCGTGGGGCCGTGTAGAGGCCAAAGAGGTCGATATTAATTCCAAAATACCGGGCCGGGTTATCAGCCTGCTGGTGAAAGAAGGCGACCAGGTAACCAAGGGCCAGGTGCTGGCCCGCATCGATAACCGGGAGATTGTCGCTCAAGCCAACCAGGCCAGGGCCAATATTAAAGCCGTGGAGGCGCAAACAGATCAGGCCGCTACCGTCACCAGCCTGCAGGACCAGACGGCAAAAGCTTCCGTCCACACCGCCCAGGCCCAATTAGAAAAAGCAAAATCTGACTTAGCCCTGGCCGAGAACGATTACAACCGGTTTAGCGAACTGGTGGCCTCCGGCGCCGTTTCCCAACAATTATTTGACAGCTATCGCACCAAATACCAGGTTGCCCAGGCTGCTTACAGCCAGGCGCAGGCCAGTGTAGTCGCCGCCCAGGCCGGACTTTTGCAAACCGATGTGAATACTGCCAATGAAGACGCCATGCGCAGCAAACTGGCGCAGGCGCAGGCTACCCTGCAGCAAGTGGAAGTTTCCCTGGATGAAACGGAAATACGCGCTCCCTTTGACGGCATTATTACAGCCAAGTATGTGGAAGAAGGAGCGATGGTTTCCCAGGGCATGCCGCTCTTGGCCCTGCAGGATCCTGTAGACAACTGGCTCAACCTCAAAGTCAGAGAAACCGATCTGTCCCGCTATACTCTTAAGCAGCCGGTAAAAATTCAAGGCCGGGACAGCAACCTGATTTTAGACGGAACCATCGTTGATATCAGTAAAAAAGCAGAGTTCGCCACCTACCGGGCCACCAACGAACGCGGCGATAACGACATCATTACCTTTAATGTTAAAATCCAGATCAACTCGGACAAAGTCCGTCCCGGTATGCGTTTTAAGCTGATAGATGGTGGTCAGTAAAATGAAACTTACAGAAATTACGCTGCTGGAACTCAAAGCGCTGTTTGGTCGTAAACGGCCCGCAGCGCTGCTGCTTTTTGGCATTCCAATACTTTACAGCCTGCTCTTTGGCTATGTTTATCGCAGCAATGTCATCAAAAATATTCCCACCGTCATCTACGACCAGGATCAGACGGCGACCAGCCGGGCGCTGACCCAGGCCTATATGGATTCAGAACGGTACCAGGTGGTAGACCAGGTAATGACCCAGGAAGCCATGGAGCAGTCCCTGCGGGAGAACCGGGCGCAGGTCGCCATCTCCATCCCGCCCCGGTTTGCGCAAAATATCAAACTGGGATTGGCTTCCGAAATTTTGATTGTGACCAACTCTGTCAACAACATGTATGCCAATACCGTAATCTCATCCAGTCAGGAAATCATCCAAACGTTTTCGGCGGCTACCGGGCAAAAGCTGTTGGAAGGTATTAACCAAATGCCGGCTTCGGCTTTGCGCTCAGTTGCTCCTGTTAAGCTAGGCGTCCGGATTATCAATAATCCTACTACGTCCTATACTAATTTTATGCTGGCCGGACTTATGGCGAACGGCGTGCAGATCGCCATTCTGCTAGTGGCCGGTCCCCTCCTTGTCAGAGAATACGGACGGCTTTCCCGCTGGCAGACAACTTCGTCAACAGCCCTCGTCACCGGCAAGCTGTTGGCCTGCTGGATAAGCGCGCTGGGCGCCTTTCTTGCATCTTTAGGTATTATCGCGGTATTTTTCGGCGTACCTGTCCGCGGCAATCCCGCCAGCCTTATTCTGTTAGGCAGCGCCTTCACCTTTCTGGTCGTTAACATCAGCCTCTTCTTTTCCGCCATTGCCAAGAATGAAGTCAGCGCGCTGCAGACACCGCTTCTGTATCTCATGCCCGGACTTTTGTTCAGTGGCCTCAGCTGGCCTCAATTTGCCATGAATGATTTCGCCCGTTTTTTCTCCGCGCTCATGCCGCTCACGTATCTGGCCGATACGCTGCGCGATCTCACGCTGGCAGGCTATTCGCCAGCCTTACTGAAAAATATAGCAATCATGTTTGCCGGCGGCCTTGGCTTCTACCTAAGCACCATTTTCGTTTTTGCCCAACGCCGGAACAAACTCGCTAATCCCCCCGCTAAGGAGGTCCTTGTATGAACTGGTGGCATATCGCTAAACGGGAATTCCGGGACATGTTCATAACCGACAAGCGGCGTGCCCTGTTTCTGTTTGGCGCCTCGCTGGCTTATCTCTTTTTGTTCGCTTTGCTGTATGGCGCACATACGATAAACGCCGTCCCTTTGGTTATCTACGACGAAGACCAAACACAGTTCAGCCGTTCGCTCCTGCAGGGCTTCGAGGATTCCGAGCGGTTCCAGATTATCGGTTATGTTACCTCTGAGGTCGATATGGAACAAATCCTGCGCGAGAAAGAAGCCGCAGCCGCCATCCACATTCCCAAAAAGTTCGCGCAGGACGCCAAATCCGGCCGCTCGGCCACTGTGCTTTTAATAGCCGATGGAGCTAATATTCTCATTACTAATACAGTAACTAACGCTTCGCAGGAAATCGTGGCAACGTTTGCCAAAGAAACCGCTGCCGGCCTGACGGAAATAAACAGCGGCCAACTGCCCTCCCTGGCGCTAAACAAAGTAAGCCCGGTCGATTTTAGGCTACGGGTGCTCAATAATCCAACCCAAAGCTATCTGACCTTTTTTGTGCTGGGCTTGGCTATGGCCGCTTTTCAACAGGGCGTTTTCCTGGCGGTCGGCGCAAGTATCCAAAGCGAGTATCAACGCCCGGACGAACTGAAAAATGCTTCCCCCCTCACCAGGATGACCGGCAAGCTGCTTCCCTATTGGCTTGCAGCCACAGTGGCCTTCCTGGTTACAATAAGTGTCGCTGTTCATTTTTTCGCCATTCCCGGCAAAGCATCAATAATTAGCCTGGTCTTGCTGGCATCAGCCTTTATCCTGGCGGCTACCGGTTTTAGCGCCTTCGTTGCCGCTGTCTGCAACAACGAATTGACCTTTACCGGAATATCGATCGCTTATACCGTTCCGGCCTTTGTACTTTCCGGTTACACCTGGCCGCAGGCAGCCATGGATACCGTTTTGTCCTACGCCTTCCCGCTGACTTACTTTGCCGATACCGTCCGGGAATTAATGCTGGCCGGTTATTCCCCCGCGCTTTACCTCAACTGCTTCGTTTTATTGTTCATGGGAATAGCCTTCACCGGTTTAGCCACAGTATGTTTCAGCAAGCGATTATAAAGAAAACACGGCTTGCGCCGAGCCTTGGCGAAAGTGGAAGCCGATGTTGCCCTTATCCAGGCGAAAGTTATACTTTCTATCAGGAAAATAAATTATGGCCGCCACCTTGCCGTAAGCAAAGGTGGCGGCTTTTTACCCTCAAAAACAGACCGGAGCAATTTAACGTCTGACGCTATACAGCTCAGAGTTTTGCTTTTAAAAAACTTTAAGACTTTTTTATAAAATTTTTATAAATGCTTTAAAGCCGGTTTAAATTCTCTTTTTATAATAACCTCATAACAACCAAGGAGGTTATTTCCATGAACAAAATTAAAGTGTTGTACGACGTAGTAAAAACTATGAAAGCCAAGGAAGTTCTGGCCGGAGTGCTTAAGGCCGAAGCAGAAAAAGATCAGACCACCATCTTTTCCATTCAAAATGAATTCGAAAAAACCATGTTAACAAAACAGACTAAAGTGAAAATGACTGCCGAATGGGATTGTGACAGCAGGCCGGCTCATCAGCATGAACGCCCTGAGGGTTTTACCACGCCTTTTTTTGCCGACAGGAAACATCATGAATTTTCCCGGATCAATCATCAGCAGTTTCTTCACAACGACCTCAAAGGCAAACTTTCCAAACTCGCTTTTGCCCTGAGTCTGTTGGATTCCTTACAGGTGGAAGAACATGCAGATAAGAGCATTACTCTCTCACTTGAAACCAACGATCTTCCCGATGATATCAAGCTGCTCTGGCAAGAAAGGCTCTCGCAGCGAGGCATGCACCACCATGGCCGTCATAGTTTTCTGAAGGAGTTTTGCTCCGCAGACGGACTTGGCGCCAAGCTGGTCGTATCCATCAACCAGCATTACGAAATCGAGAAAATCGTACTCACGGCTGCCGGTACCCAGACAGATACCCAGGCTATGCAACATGCGCTGACGGCCAACGCGGAACTCTCCTTTATCTCATAGCAAACACATGAATCTCAAGCAATATTACGTAAATGCCGACCGTTGCACGCACTGCTGCCGTTGTCTGGCCGTCTGCCCACTGGGAGCAATCGAACAAACGGCAACCGGTGTAATGCAAATTCATAAGCGGAAATGCAAGCGCTGCGGCGCCTGCAAAAGATTTTGCAAGTACCAGGCCATAGCCTGCCGGGTGCGATTACAATTTTGATACAAACTTTCGTAGTATATATAACGCATTAAAGTTTTGCAGCCGGGTGGTGTGTTGGCAAAAAGCAAAAGTCAATCGCCAGCAGTGGAGTGTTGTCAATACACTGTCCACCTGCGTCTGCAAATTTATTTACTGCAGAATATATAGATCAGGGCGTGCAGAATCCTTTGCGCCCTGATTTGCTATACAATATAATAGACAATAGCGGATCTTACATACTTGAAAGGAGATACGGATGTTTAAGCCAGAAGACCGGCAGGATTCCTATAAACCAGCCAACCGGAGATTGCAGGCGAAAATTCGCCGGCTGCATGGTGATTATCACCGCGGCCAGTTCCTGCGACACTACCGGTATTTCCGTTATCTTCGCCCTTTAGGCCTGTTGTTTAATCTAACTATCCTCTACCTTTTGTTTCGTTTGACAGACAACAGGGATATCGTCCTTTTTTTCACCGGACTCATTGTGGTAAAGGAACTCCTCCATTTTTTCTTCCTGCTGCGGTTAGAAAAGAAACTCTTCCGGCCGATGATAAGCTTAAAGAAAGGACTGGATGAAGTCACTAACGGCAACTATAGTGTGAAAGTGGAAAATAATATTCCTAACGATCTTGCAGTAGTCATCGATTCTTTCAATGAAATGACCGAAAAATTATATGAAAATGAAAAACTCAAAGCCGAATATGAAGAAAATCGCAAAGCGCTGATTACCAACATCTCACATGACTTAAAGACGCCAATAACGGCTATCCAGGGTTATGTGGAAGCTTTATGCGACGATTCGGTAAGTTTAGCAGACACCAGAAACAAGTACCTGCAAACCATACACCACAATGTGATTTACGTAAATAACCTGATTGACGACCTTTTTTTATTTGCAAAATTGGATATGCAAAAACTGGATTTTCAGTACAGAGTGACGCCCATCCGGACGTTTATGGATGATTTGATGGAAGAATACAAATTTGATTTTACCGAGCGAAATATTGAATTTTGCTATAATACCCAAATACAGCCCGGCGTTCTGGTTAACCTCGACGGAAAGCGCTTTCACCAGGCCATTAATAATATTATAAATAACGCCATCCAGCATGGCCCGGCGGCAGGGTTGTCCATCCAGGTATCCCTTTACCGTCAGGATGAATTGGTCTGTATTGATATTCATGATAACGGGACTGGCATCCCGGAGGAAAAGCTTGCTTTCGTCTTTGACCGGTTTTACCGCATTCATACGGAGCGTCCGAAAGAAATGTCAGGAACCGGACTGGGACTGTCTATCGCCAAAGAATTGATAGAGGCGCATCAGGGCAGGATCACTGTTGCCAGCTCCATCAACACAGGAACCTGCTTTACTATCCGCTTGCCGGTCTGGCAGGACGAACAAGAGGAGAATTGCCATGGAACGAATTCTGATTATTGAAGACGATATGGATATTGCCGAACTGGAGCGCGATTATTTGCAACTGAACGGATTCAAAACGGAGATTATTCAGGATGGGCTGACAGGAATGAAAAAGGCGGCTTCGGGAGCCTATGACGCCGTGGTAGTTGACTTAATGCTGCCCAATAAGGACGGCTTTGAAATCATCAAAGAGATCAGAAAAAATCTGGAAATCCCGGTAATTGTCGTGTCTGCCAAAATGGAAGACATTGATAAAATCAGAGGACTTAATGTCGGGGCGGATGACTATTTAACCAAACCATTCAGTCCGGCCGAACTGGTGGCGCGAATAAAGGCCCATCTCAAAAGGTACCAGCGCCTTAAAGGTCTGACACCGGCGCAGGAAGTACTGCAGTATAAAGGCCTGGAAATCAATATAGCCTCTCACAAAGTTCAAGTAAACGGCAATGAGATTCCATTGACAACCAAGGAATATGAGTTGTTGTTTTTTCTGGCGGCAAACCCAAACATCGTATTTAGCAAGGAACATCTTTTTGATGCTATCTGGGGCGATGATTGCTTCGGCGATGTGGCCACCGTAGCCGTCCATATCCAAAAAATACGCAAAAAAATTGAAAAGAACCCTGCCAGTCCTGAATTTATTGAAACATTGTGGGGCACAGGCTATCGCTTTAATTCCCTGTAGTATATTAAAAAAAGCTGTGCCAGCTGTGACCCATTAGCGCCTGTAGGGAATTCTTTACAAAGTGTCACGAGCATGATACAATTGTTTCAAACAATCGTTTGTTTTAATTTTCTGGAAATATTTTCTGTCGCAAAGAAAAGAGGTTACCTTATGGAAAACGATACCCGGTCAAAATTGCTGGAAATAGCAACACCGTTGTTTGCTACTAAGGGATTTACGGCTGTATCCATTCGTGAACTGACCGATGCCGCCCAAATTAACGTATCGGCCATTTCTTATCATTTCAACGGCAAGGAGGGCCTTTACCAGGCCGTATTGGCGGAGCAGCTCGCACCAATTTTGCAAGCCCTGCAGGCAGCCAAAAGCAACGCCGCCCTTTCTCCTATTGAACGTCTCACCTTCTATGCCAACCAGATTGCCCGTATTCACGCCCAGCGGCCCTTTCTAGCCCGGTTCATGATTAGCGAAGTAACCAATCCTACAAACTATGGCGGTCCCATTATCGAGGCTCACCTGTCGCAGGTATATGAGTTCATGAAGGACACCCTGCAGGAAGGCATTACCCAAGGGAATTTCCGGGCCGACCTGAATCTCAACTATGCCGCGATTTCACTGGCGGGAATTTTGAACTTTTATTTTATTACCAAACCCCTTATCCAGAAGTTTATTCCTTTAAAACCAGAAGCCAATACCGAATATGTTGACCATGCCTTTCACGTTTATCTCCATGGCATTATGAATCATAGCCCATCCAAAAAATTATCGCAGCCGTAAATACAACCGGTTAACCTACGTGTATGTAAGAGAGGATGAATTACATGAAACTAAATCCGAAACTCATGAAAGTCATACTGGCCATTTTGATAGCAGCCGTTGGCGCCGGCGTTTATTATTATTCTC
Source organism: Sporomusa aerivorans (assembly GCF_041428895.1). Classification (NCBI taxonomy): domain Bacteria; kingdom Bacillati; phylum Bacillota; class Negativicutes; order Selenomonadales; family Sporomusaceae; genus Sporomusa; species Sporomusa aerivorans. The sequence goes on along the minus strand of NZ_CP156926.1, from coordinate 2,576,490 downwards.
AGCGCGGCGATGTATCGACCGATAATGCCACCATCGACGGCCGCACAGTTGTTATCAGCCCCAAAGTGCAAGGTTATGTAAAAGCCTTACATATTAAAGATAACCAAACGGTAAAAGCCGGGGATGTATTACTGGAAATTGATCCGACCGATTATATCATTCGCCGTGACCGGGCTAAGGCCGCCCTGGCGGCGGCCACAGCCGCCGCCAACGCTTCCCAGAGCAACCTGGCAACCACCACGGTATCCGCCCCCTCCAGTCTTGCCGCCGCTGAAGCACAAGTGGCTTCCTCCCGGGCGATCTGGGAAAAGTCCCTGGCCGACAGGCAACGAATGGAGAGTCTATACAGCGCCGGCGCCTGCTCCCTTCAGCAGTTGGATCAGGCCATAGCAACCGAAAAATCGGAACGTTCAACTTTAGACAAACTGCAGGCTGAACTCCGGTCCGCCAATACGGCTCCCAGTGTCATCGCCGCGGCCAAAGGCACGAGCGAGCAGCTTAATGCGCAAGTCCAGCAGGCCGAAGTAGATCTCGCCCAGGCGGAAAACGATCTCGCCAATACCAGAATCATTGCCCCTATTGACGGCCGCATTACCAAACGCAGTGTGGAAACAGGCAGTTATGTCCAGGCAGGCCAGCAGCTGACCTCGCTGGTCGGAACGGAATTATGGGTTGTCGCCAACTTCAAGGAGACCCAACTGGAACATATGCGTCCCGGCCAGCCTGTCGATATCCGCATAGATGCCTTTCCCAGCGTGAAGCTGCAGGGTAAGGTGGAGAGCCTGCAATCAGGCACCGGATCGCACTTCACGCTCTTCCCCCCCGAGAATGCTACCGGCAATTTTGTAAAGATTGTCCAGCGTGTCCCGGTAAAAATAGTATTTGACAGCGCACCGGACGAAACGCTTCACCTGGGACCGGGCATGTCGGTCATACCGACGGTTCATACAGACAACAAAGGGTTAGCCCTATGAGCGACGCTGCTCCCACTGTTGCAAACCCGCTCCTGGTGTCCACCGTTGTCAGCCTTGCCGCTTTTATGGAAGTGCTGGATACGACGATCGCCAACGTCGCCCTGTCCCACATTGCCGGCTCACTCGGGGCAAGTTCGGAGGAAAGCACGTGGGTTATCACCTCCTATCTCGTAGCCAACGGCATTGTTCTACCGCTGTCCGGCTGGCTGTCCGCGCTGATGGGCCGCAAGAGATTCTTTATTTTTTGTATCTTGGGTTTTACCCTCACTTCCTTTATCTGCGGTATCTCAAATTCGCTGGGCATGCTGATTGTAGCCCGGTTATTGCAAGGCCTGGCAGGCGGCGGCCTCCAGCCAATGCAGCAGGCCATTATCAAGGATAGCTTCCCTCCGGAAAAACTGGGTATGGCCTTTGCCATCACCGGTATAACGACAGTATTAGCTCCGATACTGGGGCCGCTTTTGGGCGGTTATATCACCGACAGTTACAGCTGGCGCTGGATTTTTTTCATTAATGTCCCGGTAGGACTGCTGGCAGCCTTTCTGGTCAAACTGATGGTCCAGGACCCGCCCAGCGCCCAAAAGCAAAATATCGGCTCTGTCGACTACATCGGGCTTGGCTTGGTCGCTATAGGGCTTGGCGCGCTGCAAATCGTCCTGGACAAAGGCCAGCAGGAAGACTGGTTTGACAGTTCTTTTATCGTGTTCTTTGCCGCTATCGCCGCCATTGGCCTTATCCTGGCAGTCTTTTGGCTGCTTGAGCAAAAGAATCCGATAGTCAAACTGCGCCTTTTTGCTATTCCCAGCTTCGGGATGCCCTGCATTATGATTTTTTTTGTCGGCTTTGCCCTGTATTCCAGCGCTACCATCTTACCAATGCTAGTCCAGGCCAATTTCGGCTATGACGCCACCCTCTCCGGCCTGGTGCTCTCGCCCGGCGGGATTGTCACCCTCTTCATGATGCCGGTCGCCGGCAGACTGGTAACTGTAATTCAGTCCAAGTATCTAATCTCTTTCGGCATGCTGGTAACAGCCCTCGGTATGTGGGCAGCCGGGCTTGTAACGCCGGAAACTGATTACTATACCTTTGTGCTGGTACGCATTTTGCAGGTTATTGGCCTCCCCTTCCTCTTCGTGCCGGCAAGTACCCTGGCCTTCTCCAAGATTTCACCGGAAAACAGTAATGATGCCTCAGCCATTGTTTCTCTAATGCGCAATTTGGGAGGCAGTATCGGTATTGCCTTGGTAACTAATCAACTCATCCACAGCCAGCAAGCAGAACAAGCCAATCTGGTACAGCATTTGACTGCGGCCGATCCTGGCTACAGCAGCACGCTGGCGGCTTACACACAGATCTTTATAAATATGGGCGTACCGGCATCCCAGGCAGCCACAGACGCTATGGGAAAAATATATCAGGAGCTCCTCCATCAGGCCAGTATCCTGGCCTACCGGGACGCATACAACTTTGTCGCCCTTGTCTGTGTCGTTTTGGGCATTATAGCTCTCTTTATGCCTGGTAATCCTCTGAAAAAAAAGAACGCGCCGGCGGCGGCGCATTAAATAGTTGAATAAGACTCATTTGGATCTAACAGTCGAGTACAAAACAGCACCTAAAATAATACAGCCGCCTGCCAGTTCTCTTAAGGACGGTATTTCGTGCAGTAAAACCGCAGCAGAAATAATCCCGTATACAGGCTCGGCAGAGGAAATTATCCCGGCAGTCTGCGTCCTGATATTTTTTAGCCCGTTGATGAATAAAGAATGGGCAACCCCTGTGAAGACAATGCCCAATATAACTAAGAGCGCAATATCGGCTGGCTGTACCAGCGGTTTATACCAAAACAGAAATGGCAGCAATAAAACTGCCGCTATGAATTGCTCATAAAATGCAATAACCGTACCGGAATATTTGCCGGCATATTTTCTGTTCATCATCGACAGCAGCGCATAGGAGAAACCTGATATTCCCCCCCACAGTGCGCCCTGGGTCAGCTGATTGCCCATTTCAAATTCAGGGACTACCAGCACCACACCCAAGAAGGTAATCAGGGCGACAGCAATATCGGCTGTCACAATTTTTTCCTTGAAGAAAAAGGGTTCCAGAAAGGTTACAAACACCGGGAAGGTAGAGAAGGTTAACAAACCGATAGCCACAGTGGATATTTGGATGGATAGGAAAAAAGTACTCCAGTGAATTGCCAGCAAAAAACCGATAACCGCCATATAACCATAGTCTGCAGGCCGTTCTAACCGAATTTCCTTTTTACGATACCGCAGCAGGAGATACAAAAAAATACTGGCAAAGACAACTCTGCCAAACACTATCATCATGGGCGGCAAGACTATGAGTTTGCCAAATAACCCGGATAAGCCGAACAATAAAACTGAGATATGGATTTCTAACAAACTTTTATGCTTGGCGTTCATAGTTACGTTATCTCCTTAGTTTAACAAATTACAGACATGCGTTAAATAAAATATTCCCTACTTTCCGCAGGCAACTGACAAATTCCTTTTTTTGCGTAAAAAAGACCAGGCTTGTGCCGTCGTCCTTATGTCCATAGAATTTAATCATAAATTCCGGTAGACCAAAGAAACACGGCTTACGCCGAACCTGGACGAAACTGCCCTATCTGATTTGGGCCAAGTCCGCTTTGCCAAGGGCATCATTCAGCCATTGGGGGTGCATTGGCAAAAGTTTTGTTGGCAATGCGTCAATATCAAAAAAAGCTACCCTGCTGACCTCGCTGTTGTCTGCCCGCAGCCGGCCTCCGCTTATGCTGCAGAGGAAACACAAAGTAATAAAATGAGTGCGTTTACCTGACGGGTAGCTAAAAACCTGCGTGGCAGGTTCTGAATAGACTCCTACCAATTTTTCAACGGCTGCACACAATCCGGTTTCCTCATGTATTTCCCTGACAATGGCCTGAGTAACCGTTTCAGCCATTTCCACGTGACCTGACGGCAAACCCCAGAGCCCGTTATCAACACGTTTAACTAAAAGAACTTTGCCATGCTCGTTAAAAATCACCGCGGTGACTCCCGGCTCGATCGTATCCGGCCAGGGAAAACCCGGATAGCGCCACTCCCTGTATTCACTGTGGAATTGAAACAAGTCCACGAGATTATTAAGCCTGGCGTTGGGGATTCGATAATCGGCCGGCACCGGATAACTATGCGGTTCCCGCTCTACCAGGACAGCGTCAAGACCGTTTCGGTGCGCTCCCGCAATATCGATGGCCGGGCTGTCGCCAATCATCACCATCCGTGTATGGTTGCCCGCCTTGTGCAACGCCAGTTGAAACATGGTTGAATACGGTTTGCCGATAATAACGGGACGCTGGCCGCTGGCCGCCTGTATAACTTGCACAATAGAACCCGTAGCCAGGCACCGCCCTTTATTGCCGGGAAATGAGATATCGGAATTGGTGGCAATAAACTGAGCACCGTTTTCAATTTGTCTGACGGCCTGCTGAATTTCGCCCAAGGCAGTATGTTCGCAGTAGCCAACAACAACGGCCTGGCACTCCCCCTGCTTCACTACCTGAATACCCTTGCCGGCGATTTCCGCCTGCAAACTCCTGGTGCCAATCACCTGCACTTGCCTAATGTCATGCTGGCTGAGATAACAGGCGGTAGCCCAACCGGCTGTTATGAATTCTTCCCTGTGAGCGCTTACGCCCAGCCGCAATAATTTCTCACAAAATTCCTGACGCAAGTACCGCGGATCATTAGTGAGAAAGTAGATTTGTTTGCCCATTTTTCTTAACTCCGCAATGGCTTCTTTGCTGCCGGGCAGCAGCTCATCGCCGATATACATAACCCCATCCAGGTCAATTAAAAACACATCGTATTTTTCAGCAAGCACATAATCACTCCTTAAATAAAATAAAGAAAACACGGCTTGCGACGAGTCTTTGGCGAAAGCGGAAGCCGATGTTGCCCTTATCCAGGCGAAAGTTATACTTTCTATCAGGATAAAAAAGCCCGAGGAGATATCCCGGCGCACACGAAGTACGCCAAGCTATCCCCCTCGGGCTTTTTATGCCAATAGGTGCCCCTGCTCTTGGAGAGCAGGGCTGTAGCGCTCGGTCGCCGGCCCTGCACATGCAGGCGGAACCCTAGCTACCTATTCCCAGCTTATTGCTATAATTATATCATGCTTCATAACAACATTGATACAAAAGCTTTACTCCTTGCTCAATTTTATCCGGACTCATACCGCCAAAGCCAAGCATAATCCGTGAATTCCGCCCCGCATCCACCAGGCACGTGTCGGCGAACGGAAAGACTCTGATATCCTTTGCTTGCGCCCGTAAAATCAGTTCCTTTTCCTCAATATCATGCGCAGACAACTCCAGCACCACATGAAGTCCGGCCCCTTGACCAATGATGCTGGCCCTGGAACCAAAATGACGCTCAATAGCGCCAAGCAGCAAATCATGCTTTTTCTTGTAAATCGTCCGCAGTTTGCGCAGATGCCGTTCCCAGTAGCCGTCTTTTATAAATCTCGCGAGAATTTTTTGCTCTAATAATGAAACTGTCCCGGGAAAACCGCCAAACAACCCGTGATACCGCGCTAGTAATGGGTATGGCAGCACCAGGTAGCTTATGCGCAACGCCGGCGAAAGCACTTTGGAAAAAGTGCCTGCGTATATTATGTCTGCCGCCGGGTGCAATCCCTGCAAGGCCGGGATTGGTTTACCGTGATACCTGAGTTCGCTGTCATAATCATCTTCAATGATTACCCCGTTAACAGTTTCAGCCCATTGAATGAGTCTGAGCCTACTTTCCACCGGCATGACATAGCCTAACGGAAACTGGTGGGATGGAGTAACATACACGACCGTACTTGAAGTGGTCTGTAAATACTCCACGTCAAGTCCATTCACATTTACCGGAACAGGAGTTATGCTAAACGAATGATTTTGAAAAACCGATCGGGGAATCCAGTAGCCAGGCTCTTCAACCGCCAGCTGGGAGTGCTCTGCCCGCAGTATTTGCGCAACAATGGCCAGGCTGTCATGCAGACCACTGCATATAACAATTTGGTCCTGTTCGCAAATGACACCGCGCGACCGCTCCAGATAGCGCTGGATCTCACCACGCAGTTCCCGTTCTCCCTGCTGCTCGCTATAGCGGGTAAGCGCGCCGGCATTGTCCCGCAAACAATCAGCAAACAGTTTACGCCAAATGGCTGTAGGAAAACTATCCGGCAACAGGCTGGCCGGGTGAAAATCAAAGGTATACTGTTTTTCCTCCGCAAACATATGCCGTAAGGAGTTAACCCGCGTTTGAGAGGAACGAATGATAAATTCCTGATCCAATGCGGCTATAAAATAACCGCTGCGGGCTTTGCTGTAGATAAAGCCTTCTGTGCATAACTGCTCATAAGCATACTCCACCGTGTTGCGGCTTATAGCTAACTCACCAGCCAGATCCCTAACCGACGGCAGTCTGCTGTGCGGTGGCAGTTTCCCTGTCACAATCTGATCTTTAATCTGATTATAGAGTTTAACATTAAGCGGCTGGCGCTTATTGCTGTCCAAAATAAACACAATTTCACCTAACTATATTTTTTATCGCCATTATATAAAGAGCACGAGCCTGCGTCAAGATTTACGCATAAATTGACCCCTGTTTTTTTTCAAAAACTGTCCCTGTATACGGGGTCAAATTTGCTTTATACTATGATCTATAGGACAAAACGGCTCAGCATGCCGTAGTTCTCATTACCAGCAGAAAGGATGATATGATGCTCAACGAAAAACTACTCGCCATACTCTCTCACCCCAACGACGGAGCGATCTCTATGGTAACTACCGGTGACAGCGGCGCTCATTTAGTGAATACCTGGAATAACTATATAGAAGTTACCGCTGATGACAAACTCCTGATTCCTGCGTCCGGCTATAACAAAACCGAAAAAAATCTAACCAAGCACAATGCGATTACACTTTCCATCGCCAGCCGGGAAATCGAAGGTTATCGGGGAAAAGGAACTGGCTTTATTGTCGAAGGCACCACACGGTTTATAAAGTCGGGCCCTGACTTTGACCGTGTGAAAGAAAGATTCAGCTGGATACGGGCAGTCCTGGAAGTAACAGTGACCTCTGCCAAACAAATGCTGTAAACTAATTTGCGAAGGGATAGCCTCAAGGTTGTGGCTATCCCTTCATTCTTGCAACTACTAAGCAACTGGCTAACTCAGGATTCATAACAAACAGATGCGCTTGCTGCCAGTGCGCCTAAAATATATTGACCTACTTCGACATGGACCGGATGCACCAGATACGCCTCAAAATCCGCCAGCGAGTCATATTGGGCAATCATTATGATATCAAAGGCGGCTACCCCCTGGCGTATATTCACTTTCACCTCAAGACCACGCAGAAACTCAATTTTTCCGCGCATACTTAAAAGCGCCGACCTCACCTGTTCAACATTTTCACTGCTTCTGTCCTTTAACTTGAGAAGTAGATTGTTTGTAATCATTTCTTCACTCCTTTATAGGTAACAGCAAAACCTAGGCATTATCGCCGGTAAAGCCAATCGCTAACCGGCTAATTTTGCCGTCTTGGATAACGAAATGAAAGTCAAGTGAAACCGGACTGCCCTCAAAATCACCGGCCACCTGCGCGGTAAGAACAGTTTCGTTATTAAACTTAGCCAAACTCAGAACGGTAAGCGTATCCTGATATTTAGCATTGCTGGTTTCGATCCATTCTTTGATGGCAGCGGGACCAACCATTTCCCGTCCTTCGTCATGGACAACGGCATCTGCTGCGAAACAAGCGGCAAAAGCATTGCTGTCATAAGCATTTTTGGCCTCCACAAATGCGGCAATCAGCGGCGGTAATTCATCAGTCATACTATCTTCCCCTTTATAATTGTTTATGCAGTGTAGATTATTTGCTGTTGTTACCGTACTGATCAGCTACTGCCAGGTAACCTGCAAAGAATCTCTGTCGACCAGCCGCTTGTAGGTAAATTGCGGATAACCGACCATCATGCCACTGGTAATCTGCATATTTTGCGGTAAATTCAGCAACTTTAACAGCGGCTCGTAACCGGCAGCGGCGCAATACTCAAACAGGCCTGCCCAGCATGTTCCCAATCCCATTGACGTTGCAAGCAACTGCGCATAGGCAAACGCAATATAGGTATTATCCCGGCCAACGGCGAAAGCGTTTTTGTCGCTTAGTGCCACTATCAGGCAGGGGGCCGACCTTAAGACAACATCTTCCCCTGTCTGGCGATAGATTTCCACCATCATAGTCAGATGAGGGGCATATTTGGCGGTCGCCAGCATAGGGTTGCCGCCTAATTCCGCTTCTGTCCAGTCAATGACGGCGGCCGCAATCTGCTTTAAGGTATCAGGCTGATCCACGACATGGTAGACGATCCCTTGCGAATTACAGGCAGTAGGCGCCATCCGGGCGATATCCAGCAGCTTTATTAGCTTCTCCCGTTGGACGTTTTTTTGCTCGTAATTACGGATCGAGCGGCGCGCCCGCAAAAACCGTGCTGCTGCCGTCTCGTCAATAGCAGGCATTGCCGGCGAAGCCTGCTGCCGGGCCAGTGGTGTATTCTCATTGTCCAAAGCCCCTGTTGGACATACAGCCACACATTGTCCACAGCTTACACAGAGATCCCGGATAATCCGGGGGCCGTTATCCCCCATACCCAGGACACCCGGGCACACAGTGGCGCAAACACCACAGCGCGTACATTTTTCTTGATCAACTTGAATAAAGTTCTGATTCATTTGACTTATCACCTCGTTTTTTCTTCATTGTACACAAGGTAATAAGACAATAGTATGTCATATTTGAATTAAATTTCGTAAATATTTAAAGCTTGCTGTAAGCGACTTGCTATAAGCTGGCGGACATGTTCCGGCTCCTGTACCTCAACAAAACTGCCAAGCGAAAGAATATAGCCATACAACCACTCGCCCTCCGGCAGTACCGCATCTAAAGTAAAACTGCCGTCGGCATTATGGCTGATAAGCGAGTCGGCAAAATAATCATAAAGCCGGTTTAAGACCTTGGCCTGAAAACGAAGCTTCAACGAAACCAGCGGCTGTTTTTCAGCCTTGCTTTCTGCCGGTTCCGGCTGTGGCGATACTTGGGGCGTAAATGTTTCTGTCAGGGTCTTTAAATTCTTCATCCGTGAAATCCGGAAGGTTCTTTGCGCCTGGCGCTGCCGGCAGTGAGCTACCAAATACCAGGCATTGTCTTTAAAAAGCAGTTTCGCCGGTTCTGCCAAGCGGTTGCTTTTGTGGCCTTCGCCGTCAACGTAATCAAAGCATAGAACCTGCCGCTGCAGCATAGCCCGTTTTATGTCGTTAAATTTGTTTTTGTCATTCGGTGCACTGCCCCACGGCGAAAAGTCGACTTCCACCCAGTCATGGTCAGGTGCATGCTTGAATATGGCCCCCATTTTTTCCAATATCATATCCAATTCAGGATATTGCGTGGCCTGCAGCGTTTTAATGGCCAACAGCAGGTTCTCGCTTTCCTGCTCGGAGATCAGCGTCCTCTCAATTGCATAGCTTTCCAGGAGGTGTATGCCCCCGCCATTGCCTTTGTTCGTATACACCGGCACGCCGGTGGAGGAAAGCACATCAATATCCCGGTAAATTGTTCTGGTAGAAACGCCAAAACGGTCGGCCAGTTCTTTGGCTGTAACCGATCCCTTGTTAAGTAATATGATTGTTATTTCAAACAGCCTGTTCATTTTCATTTTTTATCACCGCTATTATTATACCGCAAATAAGACATATTTTGTCCTATTTGCGGTATAAAGTCTTGCGTATCTCTTATCTGACAAAAGAGTTGCCATCAATTGGTAAGGCACTATATAATATACTCAATTTAAATGATTCGTAACAAACCCTAATTCCGCTAGCGGGGTGATGCTAATGCAGCAGATCAATGCTACTTTTGCTGAAAAAATGCATTTTATTGCTATTGAGCATAGCCATGTTCATTCGTTTGGACATTTAATCCTGCCTTTGCAAGGGACACTAAACCTGAAATCAGGGCCGCGCTCGCTAATTGTTGACTATCAGCATGTCCTGTTCCTGCCGCCGGAATGTGATCACAGCTATTATTCCAATGACCGGAATGAGTTTTTAGTATTTTATATTCCTTACAACCTGCTTTCACATCATAGTGATAGTGATGTACAATACCTGGATTTTGATGACCGCTGGCGGGCATTGCGGTTCCTTATGCTTAGTGAGTGCCAGGAGAGCATCACGAATACTGCCGCACTTAATCAACTGCTGCATTATTCTTTTCAACTAATCCGGCAAAACCAGAAGCCTGTGTCTATTCGCTATCTGCAAGACAACTACCATACTAATATTTCTCTACAGACATTGGCCGCCCTGGAACATTATCACGTTAACTATTATAGTCAATGGTTTCAAAAGAAGATGGGGGTTAGCGTACAAACCTATCTGCAAAAACTACGACTGCAGGAAGCCAAACGCTTACTCCGGGAAACAACCTATAGTATGCTGACAATTGCCCAACAGATCGGTTATGAGCATCAGTCTTCCTTAAACAGACTGTTCAAGCAGTATGAAGGTGTGTCCCCGCTCATCTATCGCCAGGATTCTAAGAACAGGAAAAATTCATCATAAATACGGATAAAACCGCCTCCTTTACCAGGGCTATAATGAAGTAAGGCTAACAACCTTACTTTTTTTGTTTCCCAATTAAATTAAAGGAGAAAAATCCAATGTTTAAACATACCCAGTTATTGGCCGTAAGCGCTGCCGTCTTTTTGCTGATGTTTGGAGATGGAATGGTACTTGCCCTATTGCCAAATACCGTTATTTCCCTTACTAATTCCAGTCAATCTGTCTGGTACCTGGCATCCACCTATGCTTTAGCCCAGGTACTGTCGCAACTGCCGGTCGGGATGCTTGCCGACCGCTGGTCTGCTAAGCCGTTTTTACTGCTGGGGTATCTGTTAAGCTTCGTCGCCGGTTTATTATTCTACTATATAAATAATGATGTCAGCCTGGTATTCTGGGGCAGGGTATTACAGGGAATTGGCGAGGCGCCACTACTAAGTCTGGCGCCGGCGCTGTTATCAGTCCGCTATCCTGCCAATAAAGGGCAGGCAATTGGTATATATAATGCTGCCATCTATCTTGGGCTTACTATTGGACCTTTTTTCCAGGTTATGCTGCTAAAAGGCTGGTCGGATCAGCAGATTTTCCTGCTTTATGCTGTATTGTGCCTTATTGGTGCCATCATCATCGGTTTTAGCATAAAAATCCAGCCTGGTATTCATCGCCCCAATGTAGAGACGATGAATGTAAGCGCTGGCTTAGCTTTAATAAAATGCCCCCAGGTTTTAGCTGTCCTCTGGGGTATCACGTTATATGGCGCCGGCTTTGGTCTGTTTATGACGATTATTCCAGTTTATTTGCTGACTGCAAAAGGGTATAATCAGACCGGTATTAATATATTTTTTTCACTGTTCTATGTTGCTATCAGCCTGGCCCAGATTATCACCGGCTGGCTGTCAGACAGGATAGGACGTCAAATGTTTATGTTGACCGGAATGTTAACTGCCGCTGCCGGAACTTCTGTAACCGTCTATGTTAATCAGCCTGCGCTCACCCTGATTTTGTGTTTGGCCAGTTTTGGCTTGGGAGCATACTACCTTGCCTCCATGGCTTTTTTAAACGAGAAAGTTCCGGCAGGTTTTAAAGGGGCTATTTCCGGGGTTTATTATCTGTTCTGGGGAGTAGGTATGTTTTGGGGACCGATGCTTTTAAGCCGGTACAGCCAGTACAACGGCTACCATTCCGCCTTCCAGCTGTTTGCCCTGCTGCTGATGGTACAGATCATGTTATTGCTGGCTGCCAGTCATTGCCGGCGTGTTTATAATACTTCAAACTGAGGCTTGCCACATGGTTTCTTAAATCAAAAGGACCATGTCCAAATCTCACGATTCAAACACGGTCCTTTATGCACTAAACAAACACTTCTTTATTGACCGGCCTTGGTTTGCTCTGTTTCGCCGGTTACTTCTTCCTCGGGAACGTATTTTTCCACATTAACATTAAGCGGTAAAATAATTGAGCAGGCTACAGCCTGGTTATCACCGGTATAAGCCGGTGTGAACACCGATTTCTGCAGTGCTTCGACTACAGCCTGATCAAAAGCCGCGTCCCCGGAACTTAAAACTACTTTTACATCACCCTCGATGATCCCGTCTGCCGCTACCGTTGCCTTGACCTTCACCAGTTTTGTCTGTTCCGAGTATTTTTCCCTCAGTTCCGGCGAAAGGGAAATCGGCGCCAAAGTACTAATTCCGGGAGGAGTTACAGGAACATTACTACTGGCCATAACCGGAATAGTTAGACCGATAAGTAACAGCAGTAATACGGCGGCAATTGCCTGCTTTCTTAAGCAATACTTCATGTCAACACCCTTTCTTTTCTCAACGCACCGGCATGCTCATTGGACTAGTAGCCTGAACGCCGGTTACCCGTTCAGGCGAAATGATACCGGAATTGTTGTGATACATACCACCGACCGGCCGGTATCGCGGTTGCGGGCCGGTACAAACCGCCATTGCTGAACAGCCGCTATGGCGGCCTCATCCAAAGAATCATTGCCTGATGTCTTAGACAGCGTTACTCTTCCCGGGTTTCCATCCTCCAGAACCTGCACCTTTAACATTACAGTTCCGTTTATCCCGGCCTGCCGGGCCGATTGGGGATACACAGGCTCCACCCTGCTTAATACTCCGGGCGGAGCAATGCCGCCGCTGGCGCTGCCTGAAGAAACGCTGCCGCTACTGGGGGCCGCCGGCGCCGCTGTTACTGGCTGGGCATCGCCACCGCCAATTGCGGCTTCAGGCGGCAGCGAAGCTACCGGCGCAGGCGTAACTGCAGCCGGACGCTGGGCAGCCTGCGGTTGCGGCAACGCCTGAGAAGTAACTGCCTGCTGCGGTATATTTTGCTGCATATCAGGCAACGGTGTCGGTGTATTCTGCGCCGCCGCGACCTGGGGCACGTTCTGGAAATCCAGTTCGATATATTGTTCCTCGCTGACTTTCTCGGGAAATAAACCGGCAAAGAGATGCCCGGAGCCGGCAAGCAACAAGCAATGAACAAGAGCAGATACCGTTGCTGCCCGCCGCCAGCTCATTTTAGCCGCCATACCAACTACCTCGCTTTCACATCGGCCGCGACCGCTACCCGGCGGGCACCGGCCATTTTCATTTCATCCAGTACACTAATAACATGGCCATACTCAACTTGTTTGTCGGCCCTTAAGACAAATACTTTATCAGGTTGAGCGGCAATCTCCATGCCTACCCGCTTTTGTAAGAGGGCCAGGGGAATTTCCTCCTGGTCAAACATGATCCGTCCCTCCTGCGTGACGGTAACATTGATATTGCGCTGGGTATCCTGCTGTACGGCAGCCGCCTGCGGCAGATTTACCGGCATGGTATGCTGCTCCACCATGTACAAGGTGCTCATCATGAAGAAAACCAGTAAGAAAAACATAATATCGATCAAGGGAATAACCATAAGCTGGGGCTGTTCCTCCACCCGCAAGCTACGCAATCTCATGATTTTTCCTCCGCTCCGGCCATTTCCGCAAAGAAGCAATAACAATGGCGCCGGCTTGCTCCATATCGGTGACTATATGATCCAGGCGATGAGTAAAGATAATATTGGCGACGAACGCCAGCACGGCAACACTCAGGCCGGCAGCCGTCGCTACCAGGGCCTCGCCGACGCCGCCGGTGATGGCCATTGGCTGGCCGGACTGGATATTAAGCACACTGAAAGACTGGATCATGCCGATGACAGTACCCAGCAAACCAAGCAATGGGGCCAGTGTCACAATGCCGCTCAGGTAGTTAAGATAGGACCGTAACCGTGCTGCCGTAAGAACAGCTGCACTCTCCATGGCGCTATGTACGTCATCCCCTTGCTGGTAAGCCTGCAGCCCCTGCAAGGATACCTGAGAAACAGCCGCCGGCGTTTGCTCGCAGAATTGTATTGCCTCACCCAGCTTACGCTCAGCCAGTAGCTGCTTAAGCTTCTCCATAAATTTCAGTCCATCGGTGGACAATCCCCGGTAATACCAGTAACGCTCTACGCTAATGGTCACGACCGCCAGTGAACAAATAGCCAGAAAATACATTACCGGGCCGCCCTTGTGAAACAGTGCAAAGCTTTGACTCAAAAATTCCATTGTGACATCTTCTCCCCTTATTTTTGCCGGACGCGATTTTTCCCGTTGCCGGCATTAAAGTATAATTTACACGCAAGTAAATTGTGCAAACAAACATAATGATAATCATTATAAGTATATAGATTATCATTCTCATTTAAGATTATAGCTTATACTGCTAAATAATGCAAATAGTGCTAAGAAAAATTTATTCTTCATTTTTTTAATTTACCCGCATCTAAGTAGTATGCTGCCTAAACATCTAAAAAGGATATCGCAATAAAAAACCATCACCACGCCAGTAAGGCTGCAGTGATGGTTTTTATTGCCGGTACGACATACCGGTAGTTATATTTTGAAAAGGACTGACGTGCTAGCACGTCAGTCCTTTTCAAAATATAACTACCCGGAAGCTGTTAACCCCTCCGGGTTAGTATTTACGCAGTTTTTTAACAAAAGTATTAGACTGTTTGGGTAGCGAGGAACTGTTTCAGATCGCTGATAGGCGGCAACCCATACATACGGGCGTATTCCCGGCTAAACTGCGACGGGCTCTCATATCCTACCTGGAACCCGGCATTTGCGGCGTTTGTTGCGCCGGAAAGCAACAGGCGGCGGGCTTCCTGCAGCCGCAGTTGTTTTTGATATTGCAAAGGACTCATTGCCGTAACCTTTTTAAAGTGGTGATGCAGCGACGAAGTGCTCATGTTGACTGCTGACGCTAAATGGTCAATATGCAGGGGCTTGGCGAAGTCCTGCTTGATCAGCCGGATGACTTCGGCGATTTGGTAGCCTTGACTGCTGACAATGGCAATTTGTTTTACCGTATCACCATGTTCGTCCTGGAGAATTTTATAGAGAATTTCCCGGATAATTAACGGAGCAAGTACCGGAATATCCTGCGGCGTTTCCAACAGCCGCACAAGCCTTATGGCAGCATCCAGCAGACCGGCATTCGAATTGCTTACAACCAAACCGCGCCGTGAATCCACCCTTTTCCGCCATGCCGGGTCTGACTCTTTAAGAATGTCAAAAATCTGCTCAGGTTGTAAATCCAACAGCAGGCATAAATGCGGACACTCCGGCGATGCTTGCACTACTTGGCCCGAAATTGGCAGATCTACCGAAATGGCAAGATATTGAGAAGGGCCATAATGATAACGCTCCCCGCACAAAAGAACGAGTTTTCTCCCCTGAGCGACAATACACAACCGCGGTGTATGGATAGAATGAATGGGTCGCGACGCCTGGGAAGCGCGGCTTAAACGCAGTGCGGGAATAGCGGTGGTGTGCAGGCCATCATGAACCGTAAAACGCTCGATAAGCTGCGCCAATTCCTGCTGTTGCCGCATCACTAAAGAATTATTCTCTGCTTTTTTAATCATAATAGTACTTCCTGCATCAAAAAGTGTAATACATACATTTTAGTACTACTTGGAGGATTAGGCAATGATTTTCCAGAAATGGATTACCCCTAATGATTGCATTTGATGCATAATAATTTTGTAAATACACAGTAATGTTATTGGCAGTAAACTACGCGAACAGGAGAGTGTTTATATTGCTGTACAGAAACTACGGTAAAACAAATGAACAGGTTTCGGTTTTGGGCTTTGGCTGTATGCGGCTTCCCATTATCGGAGGAGAACCAACCAACATTGATGAAAACGAAGCTATCAAAATGATCCGTCATGCGATTGACGCCGGCGTCAACTACGTGGATACTGCCTATCCTTATCACGGTACCGGCATGGATAAAGGCGGCGCAAGCGAGCCTCTGGTTGCCAAGGCGCTTAAAGACGGCTACCGTGAGCGGGTAAAAATAGCGACCAAACTGCCCAGCTGGCTGATAAAAACACGCGCAGACATGGATAAGTATTTGAATGAACAATTAGCGCGGCTTGAGACAGATACCATTGATTTTTACTTGGTGCATACCATTGGTTCCCATACCTGGCCGGTGCTCAAGGAGGCTGGTATCACCGAGTTTTTGGATCAGGCAATTAAGGATGGCAGAATTAAGCATGCCGGCTTCTCTTTCCACGAAAGAGTCGGGTTATTTAAGGAAATCGTTGATTACTATGATTGGTCATTCTGCCAGATCCAGTATAATTATCTGGACGAAAATTATCAGGCCGGCCGGGAAGGTTTGGAATATGCGGCCGGAAAAGGCTTGGGCATTGCCATTATGGAACCGCTGCGCGGGGGCAAACTGGCGCAGAACCTGCCGGCGGAAGCTTTGAACTTTTTTAATCAGGCCGAAATTAAAAGAACACCGGCAGAATGGTCCCTACGCTGGGTCTGGGATCATCCTGAAGTAGCGGTCGTTTTAAGCGGTATGACAACAATGGAGCAGGTTGTAGAAAATATTAAGGTGGCTGAGGAAGCTGAGGCACGGTCGCTGACAGCCAAAGAATTGCGGATTATCGAACAAGTTAAAACCATCTTCAAGGAGAAGATCAAAGTAAACTGTACTGCCTGCGGGTATTGCATGCCTTGTCCTGCGGGAGTAAATATTCCGGGATGCTTTAGTATTTTCAACGACTATTCTCTGCTGGGCGGCGATGCCGAAGCAAAAAAACGCTGTGGTTTTTTGTATGGTTTCCGCCTGGGAACGGCAGCCCAAGCCGCCAACTGCGTGGACTGCGGCGCATGCGAAAGCCATTGCCCGCAGGGGATCGAAATCCGCACTGCATTAAAAAGCGTAGATGCTTTGTTGGGGCAAAACCCATAAATTTTAAAAGCCAGTTCACTCAATACAAAAGGGTTATAGTTAAAAACTATAACCCTTTCTCTACTTGACTTAAATGAAATAATGGAAGCAGTCTTAGTTTACTTTGCTTAATGCCCATTGCGCCATTTGCTTTACGTGCTCATGCGGATCTGCGAGGGCCTGCGCAAAGTATTTCGCATATTTTTCCGGATTCTCATTAACCATGGCCCGGATTACATTACAGCGCCACTGCCAGAAGTTCTCCTTAGCAATATACCAGAACCTTGGCTGCAATTGAGTGCGGTAGGTTTCCTCACCCATGGAAAATAGCGTATCGAGAGTAAGCATATCTTCCAGGGGAACAGGTTCGGGAAATGCCGCTTTACCCTGCCAGGTATTAACCGGACAGGCATTCTGGCACTCATCACAGCCATATATATAGGTACCCATACTTTCCCTTACGTCTTCAGCCGGCAGTGATTCTGCCGCATTAAAAGTCAGGTAGGCAATACACCGGGTTGCATCCATGGTCAAAGGAGCGGATAAAGCCCCGGTCGGACATGCCTTTACACATTTATTACAGTCGGCCGGACAAGTATAGCGGGCATTTTCGACAGGCTTTTCATACTCCAATTGTTTGTCAATCAGCCAGGTGTCAATCCAGTTCCAGGATCCCTGCCGGGTATATAAAAAATTATTATTGCGAAACTTTCCCAAACCGGCTTTCGCTGCGGCCCAGCGGGCGGGCAGCATCACTTGTGCGGTCTGGAACCCGCTCGCCTGCAAGAATTCTCCAAATTGGGCATGACCGGCATATTCGCTGGAGTGACTGACTCTGCCGTCAAACAGGAAAACTTTGGCCACAAGCTGTTCTAAGTTAGCGGGAACCTCATATTTGTCATAGCGCCTGAGACAAACAACAATCGACTGCGCCCAGGAAAAATTGTCCTGCGGATTAGCCAATACCCTCCCTTTAAGATTTTCGTAAAACGAAGCCGCATGGGGAAAAAGCGCGCTGCGCTCCTCCACTCCTGCCAGAAATTCTGTGAAGGAAGCAGCCTCAATAATCCCACAGGCTTCATAGCCCATGTCAATCGCCTTCGCTTTAATAGCATCTTCCAGTTTCCCCAATCTCCTCACCTCATATACCGGCCTTATCCCGCCGGCAAAATAAGTACTAGCCACTGCACTTTCACAAGGGAACTTTATTTTTTTACATCATACCACATCAAACCCAATTGCCAAAACGGATAATATCGATGATATAATTCGATAAAACCGATAATGAAGCTAGCGGCCTGTCAGCTTCTCATGCTGATATACGCCCCATTCCTAATCATTGTGAAAGCTAAAGCTTAGCCCTTTCCTGCCAAAATTTAGCTTTCACAATGCAAAGGATTTCGCGGTCGGTTGACGAAAATATACAAAAGCTGCTTAATAAAGTTAAAAGCCACCGCTGACACAGCAGGTGAAACCAGCCTGCTCAGAGAAGTATTTATGTTACAGCCAAACTGCTGACTGGTCAGGGTATGCCTGTTGCTGACTACACAGTCAGCGGTCTGACTCCTCCGTTGGCAGTCAAAGCAAAAAACAAACACAACGCTGGCAGAACCAGTAAATACGGGGGTGATATTTTGTGAAACGCTTGTTGCTGCTAATACTGATCACAGGCCAACTGCTATCCATTCCGGTCACGGGTTACACCGGGCCGAAAGAGGATTATGAAGAAGCCTATAAAATATACCTTGCCGCCGGCGCCAGCGCAGCGGCCTATAACGGCCGGATTGGCGAGCTAGCCAACCGTTACCTGGCACAGGAAGGCTGGCAAATTGATCATTATGTGCAAGACCAGGGACAAACCGGCGCCCGTTACCTGATTGCCCAAAAGCCAGGGGTATCTTATTACCTGGTAGCCATTGTCGGCACGGAAAATAGGCGTGACGTCAAAATCGACCTCAAAGTCGATAAAGTATATTTTTCCGGCGAAAATCCCAGTGAGTTTATCGCTAATGCCAACAAAAAAAACATACCGGATACCGAGCCGAAAGTTCATAAAGGGTTTAATGAATTTGTCCAGGCCGGTCCCTCCGCCCGCCTGCGCAATCCCCGGTACGACAGTCTTGCTCTGCCTGTTTTGCTCCAAACTGACCAAACCTGCAAACTATACCTGACCGGCCATAGTCTCGGGGGCGCAGCAGCCACACTGGCCGGCGCAAGACTTCTGAGCGCAGGCGTCAGCCCGGAACAGCTGGAAGTCATCACCTTCGGCGCTCCTGCTGTTGGCAATGCCGCTTTTGCCGCTAAGTTCAATTCGGTCCTCCCACTGACGCGGATTGTCAATTCCGGCGATGCGGTAACCGGCGTCCTGCAAACTCTGGTCGGCGGCTACCAGCAGTTCGGTAAATCAATCAAATGGGATACTCCTGATACCCTGGGTGATCCTCATCAATTGACCAGCTATCTGGACGCTGCGCTAAAAAATTACTACGAGAAACGCCACCTGGCAGTTGCGGCCGGGATGCAATTGCCGCCCCCGCCGGCTACGATAACAGCACATCGTACGCCCATCTTGCTGCTCCCGCTGCAAAATAACCTCCCGTCGGCTTTGCAGGCAGACTTCTGGTACATGAATGAAGCGTTGCTTGATGAATACAGACACACGTTCCCAAACTATGTCCTGGCTGAAAATCAGACAGTTTCGGATGACTGGCGGCAAACAGCGGCTGCCTCCGGCTGCCGCTGGGCTATTGTCTCGGAAGTCAGTGCCTCCCGCGTAAAAGAGAAAAGGGATATTTACTATATAACCATCACCCAGACAGTATATGACACAAAAACCGGCGCAGTCGCCGACATTGCCTCCTTTTCCAGTTCAAACGACACCCTCACTCCGTTGGAAGCGTTCATTCACGCTTTTAAAGACATGAACGGGCACACAAGCAACCGCTTTACCGATCTTGCTGCCAGTACAAAACTTAATAAATAAAACTCTCTTAATCTTGACAAAAAACGGGCAGAGAAAGCTATTTCTCTACCCGTTTTTACTTTATCCTGATAGCAAGTCTAACTTTCGCCGGGCTAAGGCAGCAGCGGCTTTTGCTTTCGCCACAGGCCCGGCGCAAGCCGTGTTTTCTTTATGTCAATTGACCTTCCCGATGGTGCAGATAGTCTAAGAATCGTTTGACAGCCGGCGAGGCATAACGAGTATCTTTCAGGACGATGCCTAGTTTTCGGAACGCAGGTGTAGCTAACTCCCGCTTGACAACTTTATACGGCGTCCGGTGCAGTACCAGTTCCGGTAATATACTAATTCCCAAACCACATTCAACCATGGAGATGATAGCATAATCATCCCTGGCCGTAAACCGTACATTGGGCCGGATGCCATTTTCCGCAAAAATTTTTGTTATCTCATTTTCCGGGCCTTCTTCCAGCAATATAAAGGGTTCGTCGGCTAACTTGGTAATGGGGAAATAGTCGCAGTCCGCTAACGGGTGCTGCTCCGGCAGTATTACCAGCAGGCGGTCCTGCTCCAGGAAGATGCTTTCCAGGTCTGCCTTGGCGGGCAGACGAAGAAAACCACAGTCGGCCCGCCCTTCCAGAATCCAATTTTCAATTTCGGTATAATCGCCGTGTAACAGTTCAAAATCAATGTTCGGATACTCACTATGGAAAGTTTTTATCATTTTGGGCAGCCAGTGCACAGATACACTGGTAAAGGTGCCTATGCGAATGACACCGGCTTCCAGGCCGTGCAGTTCTCCTACCTGATTCAACAGCTCCCGGTTGGCATTGCAGACCTTTCGTATAAGCGGCAAGAGCTGCAACCCGTCAGAAGTAACAGATACTCCTGACCGGTCACGTGTCAAGAGAGTAACACTCCACTCGGTTTCCAGTGCATTCAGCATATGGCTTACTGCCGATTGCGTATAGCCAAGTTCCTGCGCCGCTTTCGTAAGACTCCTACACTCCACGGTTTTCAAAAAGGCTTCGTATTTTTGAATGTTCATCAGACTTAGTCTCCATTACAAAATATCATGTTTTTCATTAAAAAGATGCGTTTTTATAATCTTTGCCTTTATAGTATACTAAATTCCAACAAAGCACAAGCATAGCAAGTGTCGTGCACAAATTCGGGACAAGGGTTGCGGAATACGAGGAGACTACACTATGACACAGAAAAAAGCCGATTTACTCATCGCTACCATCTCTATGGCCTGGGGAACCTCCTATCTTTTGATGAAACTTGGCCTAAACGGAATCGAACCTTTTACTTTAATCGCTCTCAGGTTCGGCATTGCTTTTGTTATAACATTCCTCATATTTCCTAAGCGCATAATTAAAGCCGACTCCAAAACAATCGGCTGTAGCGCACTGGTTGGCCTGATTCTATTTGGTGTTTTTACGGCTCTAATGTATGGATTAACAACAACAACAGCTTCAGCCGCCGGTTTTCTAACAAGCACCACCGTCGTGTTTGTCCCGCTTCTGCAGTCCTTAATTACGCGCCGGCTGCCCACCCTCCCAATCCTTACGGGAATTTTGACAATCATTACCGGAATAGGATTGTTGACAATCCAGGCTACGTTTATAATCGAAAGCGGTTCAATTCTATGTTTGCTTGGCGCATTTCTCTATGCGGTACATATTCTTGTCACCAACTCTTTTGCGCATAAAACAGATACTTTGCAGCTTGGAATCCTCCAGTTAGGCTTTGCTGCTTTATATGGCTTACTTTTTTCATTTGTATTTGAAACGCCGGTTTTGCCAGCTACTACTACCGAATGGGTTGCCGTACTGGGGCTGGCGATTGTGTGCAGCGCGTTTGGCTTCGTTGTGCAACCGGTCGCCCAGCAATTCACGACACCGGAACGAACAGGTATCCTTTTTTCTTTGGAACCGGTTTTTGCGGCATTGTTCGGTTTTATCTTCCTGCAGGAGATTTTAGAGCCGCAAGGTTATATCGGCGCTGCTCTTGTTTTGTGCGGGGTGCTTATAGCCGGCATGAAGAAACAAGAAGACTTTAACCGTTACAGCAGCGATGAATGCGGTTAACGGCTCGGGCTATACACACTAATGGCATTGCTGGCTCTGCTTCGATTATGCCGTCCTGATAATGAGGGCGGCATTTTTTATATTCAGCGCCTTGCAAAGCCAGCATCCGAAATGTCGGATAGATCAACTTTCGCGGAGAGCGGCATTGCTAATAACCGTAGCTTCCCTCAATAAGGATTACTTTGATCCGCTTCGGATCAAACTGCCGCTTAATCACCACAAAATCATTACAGATCCGCTCTTCACTCCGGCAGTCTACACAGTAACCAAGCGAAGTACAGGGTGTCTTCTTGTTTAATCTTTTGGCGTCCAGCGGAGCCGCATAATTTCTTACCCTGACCTCGGCCTCCTGCAGGCCTTTCACAATTTTATTGACCCCGGCGACGATTATCACCTGTTTGGGTCCATAGAGCATTGCGGCAACCCTGCTGCCGTTTCCGTCGATGTTGTACAGTTCACCCGACTCAGTTAAGGCATTGGTACTGCACAAAAATGTATCCGCGCTAAATGTCTGCCTATAGATCCGATCCTTTTCCAAGCGGGTAATTCCGGGTTTGTACTTATCGAGAAACTGATATTTCCCGCTGCGCAATTCTTCGATAACCCCTGTTTCAACAAGCGTCATCGAATCCCCCACCGCCACAATAGAATTTTCAGGTATCAGTTCATTGATTTTATTTATAAGCTGTATCGTATTCTCCACATAAAGCCCCTGCATATTATGCTTTTCTAAGCTCGCAATCACCCGTTCCACTCTTTTCTCAGTATACCATTTTGTATTAGCGTCCATTTACTTGAGTCTCCTTTGCACCAGTTGTCAGGAGGGAAACAAATTTCCTGGCAGCTGTAGATAATGGAACATCCCGCAATACTACCAAACCAATTGACCGTTTCGGTATTGGCTCTTTGACTTTGATCTCATACAGCTCCCCGTTTTGCAGCTCCTCGCTGATAAAATCCTTTATTACACAGGAAACCCCTAAGCCGGTTTTGGCAAAATGAATCAATAAATCAATGGTTCCTAATTCAAATTCAGGTTGCAATACCAGACCGTTGGCGCTCCAATACTTTTCCAAAAAAGTCCGTGAATTGCCCCCCTTTTCCAATACCATAATTGGATATTTCGTTAAGTCTGTTAAGCTGATCTCAGCCTCGCTCAAATGCCTGAATTTGCGGCCGGCGACAAAGCAATCCTGGATCTTTTGGGTTTCCGTGATCTCGACAGCAGCGTCCCGCTCAATCGGTAAATTTATGATGCCCAGATCAATCTTGCCGGATTTGAGAAAGTCAAGGATCTCAAAGGTAGTCTGATTGGTTACATGTATTTGTATTTGCGGATGGCATTCATTAAATTGGCCAAGGTATGGCAGCAGATAATATTTACTCAGGGTATCGCCGGCGCCAATGCGGATTTGTCCGGTCAGTAAATGCAGCATCTCTTGAAATTTATGTTCAGCTGTCTGTATCAGCTGGTACCCCTGCTCGATATAGCGGAAAAATATCTCCCCCTCGGCAGTTAGCGAAACGCCCTTGGAAGTCCGGAAAAATAATTGCCCGCCAAGCTTTTGCTCTAATAGTTTAATTGACTGGCTAACGGCTGGCTGAGAGGTAAATAACTCTTTTGCCGCTTTGGAAATACTGCCGGTTTTAGCTGTCACGTAAAAAATACGATACAGTTCCAGATTAATATGCATATAACCTCACCTTATACCTACCTATATTAAATATCAATTTTGATTATATGGGTAAAATCATTATAATAAAAGTGCAGTTTATTCGCAAGTACGCTTAACTATCAAGAAAATGAGGTGTGGCCATGAACTTTACTTATTATCTGCTGTCATTCCTCTCAGGAGCAGCGATCAGCACACAGGCAGCTATTAATGGGAAGCTATCCTTAAGTCTTGCCAGTCCGCTTTTGACATCCATTGTCAGCTTCGCCGTCGGTACACTCGGCTTATTTGCCGCCTACCTGCTCGCTGTAAAATCAGGACTGCAAAATTCACCTTCCCTTCAGCAGGTCTTAGCAACAACCTGGTGGATGTGGACCGGAGGCTTGCTGGGTGCTTTCTATATCTTTACAACCATTGTCGCCTCACCTAAGATCGGTTTTGCCAATTTATTCAGCCTGTTAGTTGCGGGACAAATACTTTTTGCCGTGATCGTTGACCATTTTGGTATTCTGGGAGCGGTGCATACCGTAAATGGAGCAAGAATACTAGGTGTAATTTTATTAACCTTGGGAGTATACGCCATTCAAACAAATTAATCCCCGTTATAGCCTCCGTTTTCCCAGAAAGGATGCCGTTTGTTTACGGCCTCCCAATACACGGCTAAAGGGAACATTCAGCTTGGGTAGTCGACAAGCGGAATGTGACAACAAAAGACGGACTATCGGCGTAAAGCTGATAGTCCGTCTTTTGCATTTTGAGGGGTAGGGTGAAACCGTGACGCGCAAAGTGTAGTGTGTTATACGCTCTGTCCGCTATTCCACATTCCATTGACAGCGCCTTTCGCCGTTCGGGTTTCTCGAGCCACCGCATAAAGCTACCAATTGCCGCCAGTCCAGCGAAGCCAATTTTGCCGTAAAATGGAGCAGCCGGCGGCGCAATGGTACGGCAAAAATCCAGCCAGTCAAAGGGGTTAAGAGTGGAGATTCTGCGCTAGCAAAATACTACTCGGCCCTTGACTGGCTGGATAGGCGTAGCGGCCTTATTCACGGACAAGGCTTCACTTTATCCTGTAACTAACCCGCACTAAGACTCCTGCTTCTATAAGCGGGAGATAAGTGCGGCTAAGTTCCTGGATAAGGGCGACTAAACTTCAGGTGGGGCTAAAACCCCATCTGAAGCTAAGTCTACTTTATTGGAACAAAGGTATTCAGAGTACTTTAGCAATCAACTGAATAAGATTAAAATACTTTCCGCCTTCAGCCTCCATCATTTTGATGTCCTCAGCGACAATGGGATGATAACCGGTCAGCCACTCTTTCCACGCCTGTCTGCAACAGGCCATTTCGCGACTGTCCACCATTTCAATGCCCTCTGCGTTCTTCCACAAATCTTTCCACCAATCAAGAGAGCGCAAGGTTCTTTCCATCTCGCTATTCCAAAACGGCTGCATTTCATCGGGAACATTACCCTCAAATTCGTAATTTAATCCAGGAATAGCCACGGCGATATAGCCGCCCTTTTTCACAAAAGGAATAAGCGACGGGAGCATTTCCGCCGTATCGCCGAAATAATGGTAAGCATCCACGGTGAACAACAAGTCAAAATATCCGTTTGCGAAAGGCAACCCTTTGGTCGCGTCTACGGAAATCGGCACGGCCTTATCAGCAATCCCGATAGATTGAAAACGCTCATAGTTTTCAGTTGGCGAAATCCAAAGGTCGGCGGCGAAAACGGACGCGCCATATTTTTTCGCCAACAAAAGCGTGGAAAGACCACACCCGCAGCCGAGGTCAAGTATTCGCATATTCTCATCAATGTTTAGATACGATGACAATTCCTCTGATAATCGCATGGCATTTGGCCCCATCATAGCGGCTTTCAAGAACTTAACATTTTCCTCATTGGACATAAACTGGTCTGTAAATGGATACATGGTATTCTTCCTTTCTAATTTTCGCCTTATAGAAAGAAAACAAAAAAGCGCAGTATGATACTGCGCTACAAATTACACCATTATAAATAATGGATGCCATTCAATCTGTAAGGCAGTTTTTTACAACACAAATAAAAGCAGAACAACTGCTCGTTTCATGCCCTTAACCTAAGCCCTTACAGAATTACCGACATCAAGACACTCCCTCTTTCTTCAACTTACTTATAGCATACACTATCAGTATGTCAATGTAAATACTTCTTTATTGGAGGCGTGCCTTAGCCGGACGCCTTTTTTTTGTTGTTTTAGGTGCTATCTTAGCGCGACAGCCCCTTTATTATTCTTCCCTTTCGTCCAGCAATCAGCCAGCTATGTATAACTGACAAGTTCAAAATTAATGATACTCTGTCCTTAGAAATACAGTTTGCGGCTACAGCCGGAAGACGTGTCAAAGGCTGCAGCGCCGCCCGCTTGTCAGGCAAAGGTTTTTCCGCGCACCTGGAGAATATCATAAGAGCATCATAAAAGGGGGCCTTGCCATGCCCGCATTACCGTCAAAAATCTTTCATTCCTCGTTTTTTGCCACTTGTTTGAGCGCCATACTATTCTATTTCTCCACAGGCTTTTACGATTACTGGCTGTTGACCTGGCTGGCGCCGCTGCCGGTATGCCTTTACTCTCTGCGTTCCCGGACCGTAGAGACAGTTCCGGCCGCATTTACAGCTTTCGTCCTCGGCGCCACAAACCAGTTCGGCTATCTGCCGCCGCTGCTATTTGCCGGCACAACTGCGCTGAATGCGGCTTCCTTTGCTTTGTCCATCTTACTCTTTCGCACAACAGCCCATTCCTCGGGTTGGTCTTTCGCGCCACTCGCCTTTGCCGCCTCCTGGACAGCGTACGAGTTTGTCCGTTCCTTACTTTCCTCGTTCGGCACTTTTGAAAGCCTGGCTTATACGCAGGCTTTTAATCTTCCGGTCATACAGTTGGCTTCCCTGACCGGCATCTGGGGCATCACATTTCTTTTAATGTTGATCCCCGCCAGTTTGGCCGTCGTTTGGCATAATCACCGCACCGGGAACCCTTGGCGACTGCCAGGCCTGCTCGCTGGCAGCCTCTTAGCTGCAGCGCTTCTTTTTGGATTCTGCCGCCTTTACCTGCCGGCGGACACTCCGGTTGTTACCATTGGCCTGGCCGCTGTGCCTGCCACCCGTGAAGAACTGCGCAGCCAGGACCTGGAGACCATAACCGCTTCCCTGCACCGCTACAGCCGCAGCGTGGACGCGCTGGCAGCCGCCGGAGCGCAGTTTGTGCTGCTGCCGGAAAAAATTGCGTTTTTGTCGCCAGCCGTCCGCGCAACAGGCTTATCCCTACTAAGTCAGGCAGCGAGCACAAACCAGGTTACACTGATTGCCGGCCTCAGCCTCCAGGAGGAGCAGCTCCGCAACGCCGTTCTGGTATTTGCCCCGGATGGCTCTTTGATCCAGTCTTACTTTAAGCAGCATTTGCTTTCTCCCTATGAAAGCCGCTATGCCCCAGGCAAGGACCTTGCGCTGCTGGCAACCGGCACAGCCGCCAGCACTGGAATTGCTATCTGCAAGGATATGGATTTTGTCCAGCCGGCCAGGGAATACAGCCGGCAGGGAGCCGGTCTCCTGCTGGTGCCGGCTCTGGATTTTCACACTGACGGTTGGCTGCATGCCCGCGTTGCCGTCCTGCGCGGCGTGGAAGGAAATGCCGCCGTAGTCCGCGCTGCGCAATGGGGTTTGCTCACGGTCAGCGACAGCCGCGGCCGCCTTTTGGGCACAGCAGTCGCCAATGATCATGCTGAAACCGGCCTTCTCACGAAAGTACCGCTAGGCGGCGGCTATTCTTTGTACAGCCAGTTCGGCGACTGGCTGGGCTGGCTATGCCTGCTTGGAACGGCCCTGGTTATCTTCCGGCTTGCCACTGTTGTTGTAAAACTGCTATGAAACTGACAAAAAAGGCTTTTCGATTGCAGAGAACTGTACGGCCAATGAGATTAACGGGACTATAAGCGGAAGAATACTAATAGCCTTAAATTTGCTTCTGCATAAAAGCGGTAAATTCCTGACGTATGCTTAAGCTGTCCCGAATACCTTCCCGGTAAACAATTTCAGCCGCCAGGCCGGATTCAATGGCAGTGGCGGCCTCATACTCCATAACCAGACGCAGCAATTCCGGCTGCTGCGCTTCCAGTTCGCAGGCAATTTTCATAAGCTGTGACAGTACAGAATCAGCCGCTTTCACTACTTTCCTGTATTTTGCATCAGTAACACCGGCTATAATAAGGATATTATCCACCCTGTCAAGGACGTACTGCTCAAACGCCTGGTTTAAAATACTGTTAAACACAACAATGCCCCCTATACTTAGGCTGCGGCATACCCGTTGGCGCTGCCGCCAGCTTTTTTTACAGGGGGAAATTAAAAAGCGCATGCGAGGTTTTTAACCCTACACATGCGCTTTGCTTCGTCGTTTGCTAAATCCCAAACCTAATAAACCGGTAAGAACCGGCTGTCAACAAAAAGGCAGTCCGTACACTAGGTACGCAAACAGTTGCCTTTCCGTTGATTGTATCAGGAACAGGCTAAGTCTCTTACTGCATGAAGTCGCACAGCCTGCTCTCATGCCAACATCCCACTACACCCGCGCCTTGCTTGTGTTCAAACAGGCGGCATTGTATAATAGAAATGTCGTCGTGGACAGCTTGGCTGCTACGTGTAGGTGCCTTTACACCTTGCGCGTGCCGCGGGAGTGCTCCAACACTTCCGGGTCACGGCGACTCTTTAATTTCCACCTATTTCTAATTATAGCTCTTTTCAAGTGAATTGCAAGTAAAGTGAGACAGGCAGACCGGATTTTTTCCTAGTCCGTTGCATAATTTACAATCTATGGGTATAATATAAGAAAAGGACTGACGTGCACTAACACGTCAGCCCTACAGGTTGTCTAACCGAACGGTTAGCCCGGACTAAAGTCTATAAGAAATAACCGTAATCCTTGGCAGGGGGCGGTTATTTCTTTTTTATGATTAAAACAACAAGCGTTGCAAATGCGATCATAAGATACATTGCCTCGAATGCTGTCATCATACCACCCCCTTTCTAAAAGGGTGTGGCTAACCGTTCCCTGACAACCTGTTACGATTATTATAGCATAATTTTCCAGGCAGAAAGAAAAAAAGTTACATATTCTGCTATTCCTGAGTATAGAAAAAGGACTGACGTGCGCTAACACGCCAGCCCGGCAGATTGTCTAACCTAACGGTTAGCCTCAGTAGAGCTATTAAGAACTAACCAATTCCTCTAGGATGGATTAGTTCTTAAATGTTTACCCCAACAAAACAGGGCCCAAATCCTTGAAACACAAAGATTTGGGCCCTGTTTTTAGTTGCTTTAGAATAATCCTTACTCTCTTAACATTCTCATTGCATAAGCAATAAATTTTCGTACTGCCGGTGAAGCTGCCTTTATAGACGAAACGGCGATTCCCAGCGTAATACTTTGCGGCGGGTCGAGCGGAAGCATGACGACGTTGTTTTGTCGTCCTTTGGTAATAAGCTCATTCATCACACTCATGCCTAATCCACATTCGATCATGGCGAGGGCCGCATAATTTTCCAGTGTTGAAAAACAAATCTGTGGAGTCAAGCCCGCTTTCTTCAAGAGATCAACAACATCGTCGTCTTTTCCCAACGCAGGCATGATGAATGCTTCCTCCTGGCATGCGGCAAGCGGGTATGCCGCCAGCTGCGCCAGCGGGTGTTCAGGCGGCAAAACAGCAAGCATGGGATCTGTTTTCAGAGGTATCCATTCGTAGGTCATCGGCTCCTGATAACTGAAAAAAGCAATATCTACTCGCCGTTCTGAAAGCCACCCATCTACTTCTTGGCGGATACCTTCCATCAAGTGGATTTTAATATGAGGATACTTCTCGCGAAACGCCTTGATAACCTTGGGCAGCCAATGAGTTGCAATGCTGGAATAAGCGCCGATCGTAACCGTACCGGTTTCAAGGCCGTTGATTTCTGCTGCGGTCTGTCTGAACTGTTCATTCCACCGTAACAGTTCCCGCAGAATGGGCAGCAGCTTTTGTCCATTTTCTGTTGGCGCGACCCCTCTGTGCCCGCGCACCAACAGCGGAAAGCCAATTTCGTCCTCCAGCGCATTCATCATATGCGCCACGCCGGAAGGCGTGTAGCCTGACAGCTCTGCCGCTTTTGAAAAGCTGCCGGTGTCGATCGCGCGAACAAAAACCTCGCACTTCTTCAAATCCATAGGCTCATCTCCCAGCTATGAGAATTCCTCATATCAAATGTAATAAATTATCGTTTTACTTTATACTAAGAACCATTGTATATTGAAACAGGCAGAATGACAAGGTACAGGTCTATGGAGGAATTGCATGAAAACAAAACGGATTGTTGTAAAGGCCGGCACATCGACGCTGACCAATGTGGACGGAAAAATTAATCTTCAGCGCATGGAGCAGTTGGTGCGCGTGCTGTCCGATATACAAAGCAAGGGGCATGAGGTCGTTCTTGTGACATCCGCCGCAATTACGGTCGGATATAGCAAAATGGGGCTTCCGGCGCGCCCAAAGGATTTGCCCGCCATTCAAGCGGCGGCAGCAGTCGGACAATGTGAGCTTGTCCATATGTATGACCGGCTTTTCAATGAGTATGGCAGGACCGCAGCTCAGATTTTACTTGATGCCACAGACCTTGATGATGCGGAGCGAAAGCAAAATCTCAGCAACACCTTTGAGGCATTGCTAACCCGCGGAATAATACCGATCGTCAACGAAAACGATTCTGTCAGCCACACAGAAATCCGTTCTAAAGAGAAACTGTTCGGCGACAACGATACCCTTGCCGCGCTTGTCGCTCTGCTCTGTAAGGCAAATTTGCTAATCAATTTGTCCGATGTAGACGGATTATATGCGGGTGATCCCAAAAAAGACTGCAATGCACACTTGATTAGCGAGGTCTCGGAAATCGATGAACATATCAGTGCGCTTGCAGGTGGAGCAGGCTCTGCCGGCGGCACCGGCGGCATGATTACCAAACTCCGGGCGGCGCGGCTTGTGACCGCCTATGGCATTGACATGGTGATCACACAGGGAAGCCGTCCAAAGACACTCTATGATATTCTCGAAGGTGCAGCTGTAGGAACCAGATTTATTGGAAAACAGCAGGCCATCTCAAGGTTAGAAAGGAGAGCACAATGAATTTCTTTATTTCAGATGAGTTACAACAGCTTTATCCGGACACCGCTCTCGGTATTCTGCATTATCGGGCGATTGTGCAAAAAAGCACACCGGCTCTATTGGAATTACTCGACAAGACAATAAGCGAGTTACAGGCACAGTGTACGCTGGATGCTATCGCACGCATTCCACAAATTGCAGCCACGAGAAATGCCTATAAAGCGCTCGGCAAATCACCGCACGAATACAGGAATGCGGCGGAAGCCATGCTGCGGCGCGCCGTGAAGGGCAATGGCCTGTATCACATCAACAACATAGTCGAGACCAACAATTTGGTTTCAATCTCTTCCGGCTATTCTATTGGTTCGTATGACGTGAGCTGTTTGTCCGGAAATATCACCCTGCACCGTGCACCGGACGGCACAAGTTATGAAGGCATTGGCAAAGGCGCTATTAATATCGAGCATCTACCAGCATTGTATGATGATATTGGCGCCTTCGGCAACCCGAGCAGTGACAGCCGGCGCGCCATGATACAGGCTGGTGACCGTGAAATCATCAACGTGCTTTATGCGTTTGATGGTGGAAACGGGCTGGAGGAGTGGATAACACGCTTCAAAAAGCTACTCCAAACATATTGTGATGTACAGTCCCTTGAAGGTTCTATATTCCGTGGCTTAGACCAAACAGTCTTGTTCGCAGAATGAGCAAAGCGCGAATGCATAATCAAAAAACGCAAGCCCGATGCACCTATGTTGGTGTATAGCTTGCGTTTTCTTATAAAAATAAAGCTTAAAATGGCTTGTTACTTTTGGGCAGCCGCCTAACCACCGCCCGAACAGCCTTTATCGTCAGCATAGTATATTTTTTCAACCATACTCAAGTCCTCAAGGTCGCAATCAGTCGCTTGGGCTGTAATAACAGCCGGATGGCATCCGCCGGCGACCGCACCACAATGTTGGCCGCCGCCAATACACCGGTGCTGACCCCTTCCGGGCCCAGCACGCAGATTTTCAGCCCGGCAATGAAAAACATAGGCTGGTCGTTGACGCCATTGCCGACGACTACGGTATGTTCGGCGCCCCGCTCCAGGACGAGCCGGGCTTTCTCCGTCCCGTCCTGGTCTGCCGCTAACAAAATCAGTTCCACCCCCGGCACGGCTGCCAGTTCCTGCCGCGCCAGACCAAAGGTATCCGCCGTTATCACCGCGACATGCGCCTTGGCCGCCAGTTCAGCCAGTAGTTGCCGCACCTCGCCAGTCATGCGCCCGTCCTCGGCCAGCGTCCCGTTATAGTCAAACACCACATGGCGGAATTCATATTGTCTGCCATTGGGCAACTGTACGGAAATCATTGTCTTCACGCTCCCTTATTCGATCATTATCAGCTGTTAAAATAATCTGGCAACCCCTATTCCCAGCCATGTAGCCGAGAAACCGACCAGGATATTGAGTCCTACATTATAAAAAGCGCGCAGCATATCCGCTTCTTGCAACAAATGGATGGTTTCATAGCTAAACGATGAGAAGGTGGTCATCCCGCCCACAAACCCCACGGTAATAAATAACCGCCAGTACGGGCTGAGGCTTAACCGCTCGGTAGCCATCGTCATGAAAGCGCCAATAATAAAACAACCAACAATATTTACAATCAACGTCCCGTAAGGAAATTCTGCGCCAAACCGCGCAGCGGCCCAGACAGATACCAAATACCGTGCCGTTGAGCCAATGGCTCCGCCGACTGCTACCAACATTACTTCCGGCAAATCTGTTCACCTCACTTACAGCAATTGTCTTCTATGTTTAACGTGTGGGCGGCTTGTGGCCGTATTTGATAACCTCCACATCGTCTATTGTGACCAGACCTTCTTCCAGCATTTCATCCAGAAACGGCAACAACTTGGCAATATATTCCTCGCTGTCGATGAGTTCTACCAAAATGGGCAAATCGCTGGATAAATCCACAATACCGGCCGTATGAATCCGGCTGTTGGCCCCATAGCCCACAATACCGCGAAACACCGATGCCCCCGCCATATCCAGCGCTTTGGCTTTTTCCACAATGGCATGATACAAAGACCGCCGTTTCCAGTGATCGCTTTCCCCGATGTAAATCCGTAATCGTTTGGCTTGACTTGCAATTTTGGGCACAAAAATTCCTCCTTCGAACTATATGAAATCAGCACTTTGCCGGGCCCGCCGGCCGGCGCAATAAACCAGCATGCCAGCACAACCAGTTGTAACCCGGGCGTGCCGGCTGCTTAGTGTGCTAAGCCAGCAACCGCCGGAAAAAAACAGACTCCTACCACCTGAGT
Source organism: Sporomusa aerivorans (assembly GCF_041428895.1). NCBI lineage: Bacteria > Bacillati > Bacillota > Negativicutes > Selenomonadales > Sporomusaceae > Sporomusa > Sporomusa aerivorans. The sequence goes on along the minus strand of NZ_CP156926.1, from coordinate 2,543,378 downwards.
GGTAGGAGTCATTACCGCTTTGCGCGGGGTTAAAGGCGAACTCCATCGCCGCTGTTTAATATAGTTTTATTATACCAGCCTGCCGGATTCAGCGTCAATAGAAACCTATCCGTAGCTAAACTGTTTCTCGGTAAGGCTTTACATATCCAAGCCTTTACTTTGCTCTGTTGCTTATAACCTTACTTAAGACTTCAGAGGCATTGTCGGCTTCTTGTTTGCCAACTCCGGCTGCGAGAACCGATAGCAAACTTTTCATCTGCGCCTCAGTCAGCCCGGTATTAAACCCGATATTAAAATGGGCCTGCAGCTGAGAGTTAACACCTGCCATGCTTGCCAGCGCGGCTATGGTTGCGATCTCCCTGCTCTGAAAATCCAGAATATCCCGGCCGAAGATGTCCCCGAACAGATGTCCTTTTAAAAACTCATCAATTGCGGGAGCAAATGTATAAATCGGCCCCCTGGCCGGTGTTCCTCCAGCCAGGCCAGTCTGAATTTCTGTTCCCAGTTCGATGTTGCTTTTATTAGCAGGCAAGGGACTTGCCTCCTTGCCAATCTCGTCCTGAATACCTTTCGCTTTCCGTTCTTCTAGAACGCTCATAAAGGTACTGATTCCGTTCAGGCTGCGCGGGAAACCACAATACGCGTACATCTGCACAAGGACTTCTTTGATTTCATTAACAGTTAGCCCATTATCCAACCCGTCATTCAGAGTAGTTTTCAGCCTTCCCAAATCGCCTTGGGCTGTGAAGGCAGCAATTGTGACGATACCCTGTTGTTTTGCGTTCAAGCCTTGATCATTCATGTTTCTTGCCTCCGATATAGGGGTTATACTAAACAATGAGATAAAAATCCCCACCAGAATTGCCGTGATTTTTGGGGCCATGACATTTCCACCTTTACTTTGAAATTTATTAATATTGTTAATTCACTCCTTTTATTTAGAATTCTCACCTCCATGGTTTCGCTGCGCTCTGCAGCAAGAATATACACTTTTACTTATGTGGCATTTTGTTTTTGTTATTGTACAGCCTGGAGTTAACACCAGGTCAAGGGAAAAATAAAAATTCTTTCGCTTGACTTAGAGTTAACTTCATCCTTTAAGATAAAAAAAGCTACTACATTAAGGATAGAGGTACTATATGGAATATCGAAAAATACCAAGAGGTAATGATAAGGTCAGCACAATTGGAATAGGCGGAACCCATCTGCACGAAATCGCTGCGGCAGAAATGCAGCGGTTGATTGACTACTCGCTTGCACAGGGTATCAATCTGATCGATATGGCATTTTCCTATCCCGAAGCGCTGGATAAGCTCGGCGCGGCCCTAAAAGGTCAGCGTGACAAAGTTTTGTACCAGATGCATCTGGGGCTTACTTTTCCCAAGGGCCAGTATTTGCGCACCCGCAAGCTTGCTGAAGTAAAAGAAGGCTTTGAAGCACAGCTTGCCAAACTGGGAACCGACTACGCCGATATTGGCTTTATTCACTATGTGGATGAAGCGCAAGATTTCGAGGAAGTGTTTTCTTCCGGCGTTTTCGATTATGCCCGGAAACTGAAAAAGGCTGGCACAATCCGTTACCTTGGCTTCGCTTCTCATAACGTGGATATTTGCAACCGCTTTATTGAAACAGGTGAAATCGATTTGTGCATGTTCAGTCTCAATGCGGCCTATGACCTCGACCCGGTGAGCAATGTTCCTTTTGAAGAACTGGATATGAGCGGTCAAAACCAACTGGCTGTTTCGCGTGAACGCTCCAAGTTCTATCAGGAATGTGAAAAACGCGGTATTGGTATCCAAGTGATGAAACCCTATGGCGGCGGCATATTGCTGGATCGGAGCACTTCGCCATTTGCAAGGGCCATGACAATCTGCCAGTGCCTGCAATATGCGCTTGACCGCCCGGCCGTGCTATCCTGTCTGCTGGGTGTACGTTCAAAAGCCGATATGGCGGATGCCATTGGTTTCTATTCCGCTGGCAAAGAAGAACGGGATTATTCGTTTATCGCCGGTTTGCAGCATAAGGATATGCGGGGAACCTGTGTCTATTGCAACCACTGTCTGCCCTGCCCTGTCAATATAGATATTGGCGCCGTTCATAAATACCTCGATCTATTTCTCGCTGGCGATCATTTAGCGAAAGAACATTACCTCTCGTTAAGCCAAAGGGCAAGAGACTGTGCAGAATGTGGATCGTGCGAAAAGAATTGCCCCTTCCAGGTAAATATCCGGGGAAAGATGCGTCAAGCGATTGAGGTATTAGAGGATTAATTTAGAAGAACCCCTGCGTTTTTCTCATCGCAGTAAATACAACAGATAATACGTTATGCCGGCATAGCAGCCTGAAATTGCAAGATAATCGATCAGAAACCCCCAAAGGGAAGGCGCTGCCCCCCACTCCATAAAGACATGCTGCAGGAGAAGCTTATCACCAATATGATGCGTAAAGGATGCATAAACGCCGTAAGCAATGACGGTAATGGCTACGATGCGGCCCGTAATGATCCAACCTAAGCTGGAACCATCGATATGCAGCCAGTTCTTTAGCTTTGCCCCGAGCATGTCCCAGTGCAGTCCCAGATGTATTGCCGCGAGGATAAAGCTCGCATAAGCCGCCCCTTGATGAAGATCATGCACGAGGAGCCCGTCGCTCCGTATACCTGGCGGTGCAAATACTGTCACCGAAATCAGCACGCCGGTAACGAACGACGTAAGCATGGCAGCTGTCAACAGTAGATTGGCGAGTGTCATGAGTACACTTCTGACGCTCTGCCTGCCCTTGAAGAACACCGTATACCAGCGTCGATTCAGCACATTATGAAAAATAAACAGCAAAGCGAGGACCAACCCGCCGCTTTCATGAAAGGCATTTCCCGTAAAGCGGTAATCCATGATCAACAGCAACAGCACAGTCATTGCTATATTCAATATATTTCTAATCAAATCTCATTCCTCATTTTATAAACCTATTGCAAACAAATACTTTATTTTTTCCAGGGCATAGAACTATCAGCTTGACTTCGCTCAAAATCAATAGTTTTTCGTTTTTTAAAGAATGGGGTGCTGCACTGACAACTTTGTCAGCACAGCACCCCGCCGTACTGTCATGGACAAATACAAAGGATTATTTTAACTGATTGTATTCATCATCGGCAACAGGTTCCAACCATTCTGCCGGACCGGCCTGGCTGTTGGTCTCAACGGAAAGATGTACGAACCAGCTGTCTCTCGCAGCACCGTGCCAATGTTTCACGTTTGCCGGAATCTTTACAATATCACCTGCCTTGAGTTCACGCGCCGGTGTTCCGTCTTCCTGATACCAGCCTCTGCCACCTGTTACTAAGAGAATCTGACCTCCCGGATGTTTATGCCAGTTATTGCGGCAGCCCGGCTCGAATGTTACGTTGCCAATCGGACAGTTGAATTCCTTGTCGCCCGGTACCAGCATTTGAAGATATGCCTGACCGGTAAAGTTTTTATTATATGGCGCCGGCATTTTGCCGCCTTTCGGAAAAATTACGCTATTGCTTAAATCGCTCATTTGAATGTCTCCTTCTTTATAATTTGTAGATCTTTTCCGTTTTCCTTTAAAATCAGCTTATTTTACACCAGTCTTTTTCAGCCAGGCTTCTACCTGTGAAGCCTTCGCCGTGTCATCATATACCGAAAGCACTGACAGCACCGCCGAATCCGGGCAGAGCTTTTTGACTATGGCTTCGATATGACCGGAGCCGCCTCCGCCGTGGGTGCAAAACGGAACAACGTTTTTTCCTGACAAATCATAGCTTTCCATGAAAGCGGCGACAGGCGGCGCAATTGTACTCCACCAGTTCGGCGAGCCCACCAAGACCGTATCATAAGCGGCGAGATCCTGGACCTTGGTTTTAAGTTCAGGCTTGAAGCCCGCCTGGATTTCTTTTTTCGCCTGCTCCACGACTGTGCTGTAGTCGTCAGGATAGGCCTTTTCCGGCACTAGCTCACAAAGCTTCCCACAAGTCTCCTCAGCAATCAGCTTCGCTAATTTACGTGTGTTCCCGGAATGGGAATAATATACAATCAAAATATTTTTGCTCATATAAAAAACTCCCTTCATTGATTTACAGTCCATCCTGACAGTAAAAACGCCGTTCATCTTTGCCGGTTTTTCGAGTCCGGTCGTGAGATTCCCTATTGGGACCAGTCCTGGGGAGATAGCTGGTTATTGTATTAAGAAATCCGTAAGATACGAACAGCTTTGAATTTGTTTACGCTCACAGGTTATCACTTTGAGCTAACTCAAAGTCAAGCTTTTTTCAACAAAATGACGTAGCCATATATATGGCTACGTCATTTTGCACTTTTTTTCCAAAAAGAGCTTGACCTCGAGTCGACTCCAAGTGATACGTTATAGGTATTATGAGAGAAATGGAGGTATAGTATCATCATAAAACGTCGTGATTTCATCAAAGCTATGGGGGCCGGAGCTGTAGGTCTCATGCTCGGCGGCTGCAATTTTAAATCGCCTTTGTCGACTGTTACCCCGGACAATCTATCCTCCGCCGGCAAAACCGCACCGGATTTCTCCGGTACGGTCGAATATCGCCCCCTGCGCGCCGGAGCAAAAATCAGCACCCTCGGCATCGGCGCCAGTGCTCTTAATGAGTCCTCTGCGGCTCAGATCGAAAGAATGATTGCTTATGCTTCAGAGCAGGGCATCAATTTAGTCGACACTGTCATGTCGCACTTTGGACCGGCAGAAGCTATGGGCCGTGCGCTAAAGGGACGGCGCGACAAGATAATGACGCAGATGCATATCGGTGTCACTTATCCGCGCCAAATCTATACGAGAACACGAGACTTAAACCAGGTACAGCAGGGCTTCGAGCAACAACTGAAAGCCTTTGACACGAATTACAGCGATATTGGCCTCATTCATTATGTTGACCAGCCCGATGATTTTGTGAGGGTGATGGCTGGCGGCATCCTGGATTACGCCCAAAAGCTCAAGCAGGACGGAGTCATCCGATACCTCGGCTTTTCTTCGCATTCTGTGGATATCTCCCGCCGTTTTCTCGAGACCGGTCTCATGGACATCTTCATGTTCAGCATCAACCCGGCCTATGACTTTGTTCCGGTTGATGGCCGGCTGAAGCTGTCCGAAGAGCGGCGACAGCTCTATCAGGAGGCCGAAAAGCGAGGTGCAGGCATCACCGTCATGAAGGTGTATGGCGGCGGCCGTTTGTTAAGTGACAGTTCCTCGCCCTTCGGGCGCGCCATGTCCGTGCCGCAGTGCATCCAGTACGCGCTGGACCGTCCGGCCGTTGTTTCCTGTCTGCCCGGCGTGCGCAATATGGAAGATCTCACCGGGGTGCTCGCCTATTATATTGCCTCGCCGGCGGAACGCGACTACGCCTTTATCGCCAGTGCACCACATCAGGATATGAACGGTGTCTGCATTTACTGCAACCACTGTCAGCCCTGTCCTTACGGCATCGATATCGCCGCCGTTAATAAATATTTTGACCTTGCCCAAGCCGGTGACAAACTTGCTAAAGACCACTATTTCAAATTGCGGCGGACAGCCAGAGACTGCACGTACTGCGGCGAATGTGTGCCGCGGTGCCCGTTCCACGTGGATATACTGAAACGCATGCGCGAAGCTAATGAATTCTTCGGTCGCTGAAAGTAAGCAAAAGGAGTACACTACATGAAAAAAATATTAACCTTACTATTGTCCGTGCTCATGCTTTTCTCGCTAACAGGCTGCGGGAACAGCACTGCTGCGCCTAACTCTTCACCGAAACAGACAGTTTCTTTCTCTGATGAGAAAAATACTTCAGCTGCGTCAAATGACAAGGGCTCAAATAAAAGCGGCAAAAAAATCCTCATAGCGTATTTTTCCCATACAGGAAATACCCGGAAAGCCGCTAATCAGATTCACGAACTCGTCGGCGGCGACCTCGTCGAAATCAAAACGGAAAAGCCTTATCCGACGAATTATAACGAATGCACCGATCTTGCCAAACAAGAAAAAGAGACAAATGCCAGACCGAAGCTAGCTACGAAGGTAACAGATATGAGCAGCTATGATGTTATTTTCGTAGGCTATCCGATTTGGTGGTACACCGCGCCGATGGCGATTCATACCTTCCTCGAAGCCTACGATCTTTCCGGTAAAACAGTAATTCCCTTCTGCACCAGCGGCGGCAGTGACGTTGCCGAAAGCATGGGCGCCATCAGGAGCCTCTGCCCGAATTCCACTGTATTGCAAGGGCTCACAGCCAACAATCTCAATGACATCAAACCTTGGCTCGCCAAGCTCGGAATGCTTTGATTCACTGTCCCTTCCGGGATAAAAGATTTCGTAAAAAGCAAAAGACCCTATATAGCAGGAGTTTTAATCCTGCTATATAGGGTCTTTGGTTTAAATCTTCATAGCCGCTTGTCTGCGCCTCGTTTTTCCGGGTATAAACGGAGCTGGCCGCCATATCGCTAACAGTTCCTGCCGCCAAGCCTGTAGTGACCTTTCAGCACCAACTTTTCGCCCATTCAGGCAAACTGCAAAAAGCACTATTTGCCTTACCGGCAAATAGTGCTTTTGCAATTTAGTATTATTCTTTGGCAGCGGCTGCTTCAGCCACAGCTTCATCATACATTTTTGCCAAACGCTTGTAAGAGTCACGTCTTTCAGCAGCGTCCTTGGCAGTTTTATCAAACAGGGCTTCCGCTTGATCCGGGAAGAGTTTCTTCAGTGAGGAATAGCGAACTTCGCCCATGAGGAACTCTTTGAAATCAGCGGAAGGCTCTTTGGAGTCAAGGCTGAACGGATTCTTGCCAAGCTCTTTGAGGGCCGGATTGTAGCGGTACATGGACCAGTAGCCGGCTTCCACAGCGCGTTTGCATTCCAGCTGGCTGTTGCCCATGCCTAATTTCAGGCCGTGGTTGATGCAAGGCGAGTAAGCGATAATGAGGGACGGTCCCGGGTATGCTTCCGCTTCCGCAATGGCTTTCAGAGTTTGGTTTTTATCAGAACCCATGCAGACCTGAGCTACATAAACATAACCATAGCTCATGGCCATCATGCCAAGGTCTTTTTTCTTGGTCTGTTTACCGCTGGCGGCAAATTGCGCTATAGCAGCAGTTGGTGTTGACTTGGAGGACTGACCGCCGGTATTGGAGTATACTTCCGTGTCGAAGACAAACACGTTAACATCTTCACCGGAAGCCAGGACATGGTCCAGACCGCCGTAACCAATATCGTAGGCCCATCCGTCGCCGCCGAAGATCCATTGCGAACGCTTCAGGAAGAAATCTTTATAGCTATAGATTTCATCAAACAGCGCATTGCCTTTGGCAGCTTCCAAAGCAGCGGCAAGCTTGTCCGCCCGTTCACGGGAACCGTTGCCAATATCTTTCTTAGCCAGCCATTCTTCGAGGGCAACTTTTACATCGCCGGTTGCGGTAGCCAGTGCTTCGGTAGCTTTAGCGGCCAGACGGTCGCGAATTTGTTTCACGCCGACTTGCATACCGTAACCAAACTCAGCGTTATCCTCGAACAGGGAGTTAGCCCAGGCAGGACCATGGCCGCATTTGTCAGTGCAGTACGGAGTTGCCGGAGCGGAAGCGCCCCAGATGGAGGAACAGCCGGTTGCATTGGCAATCATCATGCGGTCACCGAACAATTGGGTCACCAGCTTCGCATAGGCAGTTTCCAGACAGCCTGCGCATGCGCCGGAGAACTCAAGATACGGGGTTTCGAACTGGCTGCCTTTAACGGTTTCTTTATTTACCGGGTTCGGCTTCTTGGAAATGGTCATAGCATAATCCCAAAGTTCAGCCTGAGCCATTTGGGTACCGATTGGCTGCATAGTGATCGCTTTTTCCTTAGCCGGGCAAACTTGGACGCAGTTGCCGCAGCCTGTGCAGTCTAACGGCGATACGGCAATACGGAATTGCAGATCGGCAGCGCCGGTAGCTTTCTTGGCGGTAAAGCCGGCGGGAGCATTTTTCATTTCTTCTTCGTTAACAAGTACCGGCCTGATGGCGGCGTGCGGGCAAACGAAGGAGCATTGATTACATTGGATACATTTATCAATATTCCATTCCGGAACATCTACGGCAATACCGCGTTTTTCATAAGCCGCGGTACCCATTGGGAAGGTTCCGTCAGTGATACCCATTTCTTTTAAAACACTGACAGGCAGCTTGTCGCCTTCGGTACGGTTCATAGGAATAACTACTTTCTCAATGAACTCAGGCACTTTTTTGGCAGCTACAGCGGCGTCCTGTGCATTCTTCCAGGCGTCAGGAACATTCACTTTCACCATGGCGCCGATCCCCTGATCAATAGCGGCAAAGTTCATATTAACAACTTTTTCGCCTTTCAGGCCATATTCGTCAACAACGGAATCTTTGAGATATTTTACAGCATCTTCAATAGGAATGATGTCGGCCAGTTTAAAGAAGGCCGATTGCATAATCATATTGATGCGGCCGCCCAGACCGATTTCGCGGGCGATTTGTACGGCATTGATGGTGTAGAATTTAATGTTGTTGGTAGCAAGATACTGCTTAATGGCAGCCGGCAGGTTTCCTTCCAGTTCGCTATCGTCCCAAATGCAGTTGAGCAGGAAGGTACCGCCTGGTTTCAACCCGGCCAGAACATCGTATTTGGTAACATAGGACTGGTTGTGACAGGCAATAAAGTCAGCTTTGTTGATAAGATATGGAGATTTAATCGGCTTTTTACCGAAACGCAAATGGGAAACGGTTATGCCGCCCGACTTTTTCGAGTCATAGGCAAAATACCCTTGTGCGTACAGATCGGTTTTGTCGCCGATGATTTTGATAGCCATTTTATTGGCGCCGACTGTGCCGTCAGAACCCAGACCCCAGAATTTGCAGGCGCGAGTACCGGCTGGCGTAGTATCGATGTCAGTACCAATCGGCAAGGAAGTGTTGGTGACATCGTCAACAATACCAATTGTGAAGTTGTCCTTGGGCTCATCAGCCTTAAGGTTTTCAAATACCGAAAGAATTTGAGCCGGTACAACGTCTTTGGAGCCCAGACCGTAGCGGCCGCCAACAATAATCGGCTGCCAGGAGGTCCGGTAAAATGCGTTTTTAACATCAAGATACAACGGTTCACCAGCACTGCCTGGCTCTTTGGTCCGGTCAAGAACAGCAATCTTGGTAACAGTTTTCGGGATATATTTCATGAAATGTTTGATGGAGAAAGGACGATAGAGATGGACTGTTAAGAGACCTACTTTTTCACCGTTTGCATTCAAATAGTCGATAGTCTCTTCAATCGTTTCACAGGCGGAACCCATAGCAATAATCATACGGTCAGCATCCGGCGCACCGTAGTAGTCGAACAGGTGGTATTCCCGACCGGTGATTTCTTTAACTTTTTCCATGTACTTCTCAACAATTTCAGGCAACGCTTCGTAATACTCGTTGGAGACCTCGCGTCCCTGGAAATAAATATCCGGATTTTGCGCAGTTCCTCTGGTAACCGGATGGTTAGGATTGAGCGCCCGCTGACGGAAAGCTGCTAAAGCGTCTTGATTGACAAGTTTGCCTAAATCAGCATAGTCCCAGGTTTCAATCTTTTGAACTTCATGAGAATTCCGGAATCCATCGAAAAAGTTCAAGAACGGAACTCGGCCTTCAATAGCCGAAAGATGGGCTACAGCGGCCAGGTCCATAACCTGTTGCACGCTGCTTTCAGCAAGTAGGGCAAAACCGGTCTGACGGCAGGCCATTACGTCCTGGTGGTCACCAAAAATGTTAAGAGCAGAAGCGGCTACTGCACGGGCACTTACGTGGAGGACGCCTGGCAACAGTTCCCCGGCAATCTTGTACATATTGGGGATCATTAAAAGCAGACCTTGGGATGCGGTAAACGTGGTTGTTAGAGCACCGGCTTGCAGCGAACCATGAACAGCGCCGGCAGCGCCAGCTTCCGATTGCATTTCTACAACCCTTACTGTCTGTCCAAAAATGTTTTTACGCCCTTCTGCAGCCCAAGTGTCAACGTTTTCTGCCATGTTGGATGACGGTGTGATCGGGTAAATGGCTGCAACTTCAGTAAACGCGTACGCTACGTGAGCGGCTGCAGCATTGCCATCCATAGTTTTCATTTTTGCCATAGGAGGATCCCTTCCTTTGCTTAATATTAGAATTAGCAGCTATCGCCTTTTCAACAGACTAACACTGCTAATAAACCGCTGGACAAAAAAATAAGCAAGCACCTACACTTGAATTTGATAATTTTTATTAAATTGATCTGTGCATAATATTCTTTTAAAAAATCTAGAATCCTGCTTAAAAAACGAAATTTTTGTTTTAAAACGGTATTTTTTTTTGTTTTTCACTTCTTACAATTACAAACGTTCCTTGAAGTTTGAATTTATTTATGATATAATAAATTCTGATTATTCTAAATTGGTTTTTTAGGTATATTTTGTAACTTATTATAAAAATCGTGTCGAATTTTGCATTAATAGGGAAATGTAACAAACCGTGACTCGCTCCACGGTTTCTCTTTATTTTTGAGGTTGATTGTAACCGTCCTTCCAGAGGAGACATTATGATTGTACACTTCCAGCCGCTGGCGCGAGTCCTCCTTTCCTGATAAACTTGTAGGAAAAAGAAACGGAGGTATCTTACCATGACTAGTAAGGAGCCGCCTGTAGCCATTGTAACCGGTGCAGCTCTGGGGATCGGCAGGGCAATTGCCCATAGACTCGCGCGGCAAGGCGCCCGGATAATCGCAGTTGATAACAACGAGCCGGCCGGTCTTGCTACTGCCGGCGAACTGCACGCCGAAGGCTTGGAAGTGAAATTTGTTCAAGCCGATGTCGGGATCGTTGAAGATGTCAGGAAAATTGTCAGTTTTACGGCTGATACCTATAGGCGTCTGGACTGGATCGTAAACAACGCGGGCGTCTCCTGGTTCAAGGCAATTGAGGAGATTGAAGTTGCCGAATTTGACCGGATAATAAACATTAACCTGCGATCAGCATTTGTGTTAACTAAATTTGCCCTACCCCTGTTAAGAAACTCAGTTGAAGCCGCTATTGTCAATATTTCCTCCACACGCGCCTTTATGAGCGAACCAAATAACGAAGCCTACGCAACGGCCAAAGCAGGCTTGCTGGGCCTCACCCATGCCCTGGCCAACTCGCTGGGGCCAAAAGTGAGGATTAATGCCATCTGTCCCGGCTGGATCAATGTCAGTCAGCCGCCGGAAGCTTTTAAGCCGCGCGATCATGCCCAGCACCCGGCCGGGCGGGTTGGTCTGCCGGAGGATATTGCCGGTATGGCGGCCTTTCTCCTCTCACCCGCAGCCTCGTTTATTACCGGCCAGGCCTTTATTGTCGACGGCGGTATGACTAAGAAGATGATTTATGAAGAATAAAATAAAATTTGTGCATAAAAAATAATAAACGGGGCAGACTACCCCCTAAATAATTCCGGAGGTGACGGGTATGGGGGATAAGAAACCCGGACGCGGCCCTAAGAAAAGCGCTAAAACCAAGAAATCACAAAGAGATAGTTCGCTGGAAATCTCAGTAAAAAAATAAAGCAAACACCAAATACTCCCGGCCTTAGGACCGGGAGTAACATTTTAAAACACGGGGACAGGGGCTATGTTTCACGTACGGCCAGGGCCACTGCTACTTTGTGGTGCGGTCCGGCCCATGGAACTGTGCTGAGTTCGTCAGCACTAAGCCAAGCGGTCCGCTCCGGGAGTGCCTCGCCTGACAGCCATTGGCATTCATAAAACGCAATATCCCATTTACGGTGGCTGAATGTATGAATATAGTGGTATTGCCTGGTACCGACATTGACCTGTTGCCGGCATTCCTGCCATAGAGTCTCTTTTAGTTCAGAGGCAGCCGCCTGCTCATCAGTGAGTTCTACGGCGGGGAATTCCCACATACCGGCCAGCAGACCGGTCTCAGGCCGCTGCCGCACCAGATAATGTCCGTTATAGAGTATCAAACCGGCGGCCAGAACAACCAGCAGCGGCTGCTTCTTAGGAGCACGCACCGGCAAAGTATCCTGAATATCCAGTTCGTAGGCTTTACATAAATTGGTCAGCGGACATAGCTGACAACGCGGCCGCAAAGGAATACAGACTGCAGCGCCTAAATCCATCAGGGCCTGATTGAAGTCACCGGGGCATTGCCCGGGTATATGCCGCTGCACCAGACGCCTTACTTCCCGTTTGGTTGTCTGCCTGGCAATATCTTCCCTGAGACAAAACAACCTGCTGAAAATTCTCAGCACATTACCGTCAATTGCAGGAGCCGGCCGGTTATAAGCAATACTGGCAATAGCACCTGCCGTATATTCCCCTACTCCAGGCAAACTTTGGATAACGGCCTCGTCCGCCGGAACTTTCCCGTTATATACGGCGCACACCTCTTTTACACCTGTCAGCAGGTTGCGGGCCCGCGAATAATAGCCAAGCCCCTGCCAATAATGCAATACTTCCTGTTCCGACGCCTGCGCCAGTATTTCCGGCGTGGGAAACCGTTCCATCCATCGTTTGTAATATCCTTTTACGGCCTCTACCCGTGTTTGTTGCAGCATGATTTCCGACACCCAGATTTTATAAGCATCTGTATCTTTACGCCAGGGCAGGTCCCTGGCGTTTTTATAATACCAGTCCAGCAATTGGGCAGCTAATGTCATAGTTTCTTCCCTTCTAAAATTTTGCTTTGCTTTGTTATTTATATTATCATACAATTATACAACAATCAGCGAAAGAGGTCTTCTCCATGAAATCATTTCAAACCTATAAAATCTCCCCGGATCACGCCGGCATGACTGTCGAAACCTATCTGAGGCAAATCCTGCATTATTCCGGACGGAAAATACAAAAAGCAACCCGGCAAAAAGGCTTCTTTTTAAACAGCAAGCCAGCATTTCTGGCAAGAAAGCTGAAAGAAAACGACACGCTGCGCCTATTAGTGCTTGAGGATACCTCCTACGGTGTAACCCCTGAACCTGGTACGGTTGAAATTTTGTATGAAGATGAATATTTGCTGGTACTGAATAAGCCGCCCTATCAGCTTGTCCATCCCGCCGGCCAAACAGCCAGCGGGACTTTAGCGAACCACTTGGCGTATCATCTAGCCGGACAAGGTGTAATGACTACCGTTCGGGCCATACATAGACTTGACCGCGAGACATCCGGCTGTGTTATATTTGCCAAAGATGCCCGCAGCCAGTTTTTATTGGAAGAGCAGTTGAAGAGCAGGCTACTTACCCGTACTTACCAGGCTCTGGTTCAGGGACTTGTCAGTCCCCCAGCGGGAACGATTGAGGCCCCTATCGGGGCGCACCCGAGTTTGCCAAATCGCCGGACCGTCACTTCCGCAGGCGACCGGGCGGTTACTCACTACCGTACCATCTGCTGTTTTTCCGATGCCACCTTGTTGGAACTAACCCTGGAAACCGGACGCACCCATCAGATCCGGGTTCATCTTGCCCACCTGGGGTTCCCGATTACCGGTGACCGAATGTACGGTATCCGTTCACCATTGTTGCCAAGGCAGGCCTTACATGCCGTTTCTGTTAAATTCCACCACTTGGGCAACAATAAACCGGTTACCGTCAGCGCTCCCCTTCCCCCGGATATAACACGTCTGCTGAGTTCTCTTGAGAATTGCTAGCCTTTCCTAAAAAGTTATTTGTCAGCAGCGCCAAATAACCCCTTTCATTCTTGACTCGCAAGAACACCTGCCACTATATCATGCAGTATTTTATGCCGGCCAAAAGTTCAACTGCCGCAAAAAGCTTCATGTCCGGCCCGCTTTGCTTTTTAATTTGACTGGAAATAAAATCAGGTTCGAATTACGAGGTGTTGTCATGTTACCTGCCTATCTGACTCTAAAACAAGCCAGCGAAGTAAAAATAGAAATCAATAAATCTCTTTTTATTGCTTATGCCAGTCCTGCCGAAACAGAAACCGCGGCTGTTAGCTTCATTGAGGATATCAAAAAACGCCATCGCGAAGCCAACCACAATTGCTCGGCTTATGTAGCCGGCCAGCACGGCGAGCAGCAAAAAGCCGATGACGACGGTGAACCCGGCGGCACGGCCGGCAGACCGATACTGGAAGTTATCAACAAGTCGGGGGTCAAAAATACCGTAATTGTTGTAACCCGTTATTTCGGCGGCATCAAGCTGGGCGCCGGCGGCCTGATACGGGCCTATACCCAGGCAGCAGCCGCCGGACTGGAAGCCGCCACTGTCGTGGAGAAACAGCTTCATACCAGGCTGGCAATTGAAATAAACTATGCTTTGCTGGGAACGGTGGAAAACCAGTTGCGGCTCAATAATTATCCCATAGAATCGAAAGAATTCACCGATGTAGTCAAAATTACCGCTCTGGCCCGCAAAGGCAAGGAAGACAATCTTAGCCAGTTGATTGCAGATTGCACATCCGCCCAGGCCATCCTCCGGGAAACCGGCGAAATATATCTGGAGTCCATGCCGGAAATATAAACAAGCGCCCATCACGGGCGCTTGTTTATATTTATTTTACTTTGTATTAGACTTTCGCTTTGTGGGGAACCGGTTCATCAGCCGTGTCTACCTGCTCAGCCAGAATACCCATTTTATCAAACAGCGCAAAGGTCAGGCTAATCAGCACAGATACAATAGTACCCAGTGCCATGCCTTTCAGTTCAACGGCTCCGAGTTTGACAGCCGCTCCGCTTATGCCTAAAACAAGCACGGTAGATGTCAGAATAAGGTTTTTTGCTTGGGTATAATCCACTTTTTTCTCAACAAGCATACGAATACCGGCAGCAGCAATTACACCGAACAGCAGGATGCATACCCCGCCCATAACCGGTACCGGAATACTGCGAATAAGCGCAGCCAGCTTGCCAACGAAAGAGAGAGCTATGGCAAACGCGGCTGCCCCGCCGATAACCCAGACACTGTATACTTTGGTTATAGCCATAACACCGATATTTTCACCGTATGTGGTATTGGGGGTGGCGCCGACAAAGCCGGACAGGACATTGGAAAGGCCATCGGCGAACAGCGAACGGTGCAGACCAGGCTGCTTAATCAGGTCCCGCTCGACGATATTGCCTGTTACCACAAGGTGGCTGATATGCTCGGCCAGTACTACCAGCATGGCCGGCAGAATAATAATCATTGCACTTACATTGAACTCCGGAGTATAGAAGGTAGGAGCCTCAAACCAGGCGGCGTTGGCGATACTGTTCAAATCAACAATCCCCAGAATCAGCGACAGTACATAGCCGGCCACAACACCGATCAGAACGGGGATTACTGCGAAGAAGCCGCGGAATAAAACAGATCCCAGAATAGTTACTGCTAAAGTGAATACCGATACGATAACCGCTTTGTCAGCCGGGATGTTTAACTGCTGCATCATATCCCCGGTTAAACCGGCCATGCTGGCGGCAGCAGGAGCTAGCTCCAGGCCGATTGTGGCAACAATGGCCCCCATGGCTGCCGGCGGGAAAACCACATCAATCCATTTAACACCGACTTTTTTAACAATAAGCGACATAAGAATAAAGAAAAGACCGAAAAGGATAAATCCGCTTTGGGCGGCTGCATAGCCGTACTGGGACATGATCAGAAATACCGGCGAAATAAAGGCGAAACTGGAACCAAGATAGGCCGGAATCCGGCCTTTGCAGATGAACAAATACAGCAAAGTGCCGATACCGTTCATTAGGAGTGAGGTTGCCGGATTAATTTTAAACAGGAACGGCACCAATACCGTAGCGCCAAACATAGCAAATAAATGCTGCAGGCTCAGGGGAATGGTCTGGAGCAGAGGAAGCTTATCTTCAACCTGGATAATGTTTCTCGACATTAAAATTCCTCCTTTGATTACCCCGGTACACAATAGAAAAGCCTCTCGCGCAGGCGAGAGGCTACAAAGTCGCATAAACGGACTATCATTGCGTACCTTGCCGGCCTCTCTGGACCGTCTTAAAGGTTCATTTCTTTTAGTATAGTAAATAAAAACCACTTTGTCAATTCATTTAACTTACAAATCTGTCGGCTGGAGACTGTTGCTGGCTATGCTGTCCGCCTCCAGACTTTCCCTGACAGACCGTTCAATAATCGCCAGCATTTCAATAATCTCATCAACGGTACTGGCTAAAGGTGGCATAAAGATAATAACATCCCCTATCGGCCGAATGATAAGCCCGTATTGGCGGGCGGTAAGGCAGACGCGGCTGCCTGCCGCCTGCTCCCAGGGAAACGGTATCTTCCGGGCTTTATCCTGCATCAGTTCAATACCGATGATTAACCCACACTGACGAACATCGCCAACATAATCAAGGCGGGCTATTGTCTGTAACTTGTCAGCTGCAGCCTCTATCTTTGGCCCCAGCCCCTCAATTACTTTTTCGTCCCGGAATATCCTGAGGTTAGCCAGCGCCGCCGCGCAGGCGAGCGGATTGCCTGTATACGAATGGCCGTGGTAAAAGGTTTTTTTCTCGGCATACCCGCCTAAGAAGGCATTATATATTTCGTCGGTGGTCAGTGTTGCCGCCAAAGGCATATACCCGCCGGTAATACCTTTCGACAGTGTCATCATGTCAGGAGCTACCGCTTCCTGTTCACAGGCAAACATCTTTCCTGTCCGGCCAAAGCCGGTAGCCACCTCGTCGGCGATTAAAAGCACATTGTACTTTTGGGTTAGCTCCCTCACCTTCGCCAAATAGCCGGGCGGTGACATCAGCATACCTGCGGCAGCCTGCACCAGCGGTTCAATAATGAGGCCGGCAAGCTCGGCGTGATGCTCGCTCAAGACCTGCTCCAGCACGGAGGCGCACTGCATGCCGCAGGTTGTCCGGTCTGACGACAGTTGACAGTGATAACAGGACGGAGACGGAATATGTACCGGCGTAAACAAAAGCGGCTTAAATACCCGGTGAAACAAGTCGATGCCGCCGACACTGACAGTACCTACGGTATCACCATGATACGCTTGTTCCAGGGTAATAAACTTCTGCTTGGCCGGTTTTCCTTTATGCTGCCAGTATTGAAAGGCCATTTTAAGAGCAACTTCCACCGCCGTCGAACCGTCATCAGAATAAAATACTTTGTTAAGTCCCGGGGGAGCAATGCCTACAAGCTGTTCGGCCAGTTCGGCAGCCGGGATGTTAGCCAGGCCCAGCATTGTCGAGTGAGCTACTTTGCCAAGCTGGTCAATAATGGCCTTATCGATTTGCGCCTTGCGGTGCCCGTGAATATTGACCCAAAGTGAAGATACGCCGTCATAGAACTGATTGCCGTCAGTATCGATAAGCTTAACCCCCCGGGCGGCGGCAATAACCTTCTGAGGCCTTGTGCTCCAATCCTGCATCTGTGTGAACGGATGCCAGACATACTCTTTATCCTTCTTTTCAGCTTGATGCATCGTCTGTTCCCCCTGACATCAAATCAATTAAACGGTCCATTGCCAAATGCTGCTCAGCCATCTTCCCCAATTGTTCCATAGCCTGCCGGTCCTGCTTAACTTCACTGACTGAAGGAAATTTCCCCAGTACCGGTAAACCGGTCAGGCGCTCAATGTAGGCAAGATTACTGCGTTCCAGCACGGTAACCTGCTCCTCATCCCACCGGTTGATAATAATGCCGGCCAGCTTTATACCCCGTTGCCGCGCATATGCTGCAGTAAGCACAGTATGGTTAATGGTTCCCAGATTAGGCCTGGCAACAATAACAGCCGGCAGTCCAAGCGCCAGTATGGAATCAGCAACAAGATAATCCTGCCAGATTGGGGCGGTTATCCCGCCCACACCCTCAATCAGGGTAATTTCGGACGCTGCCAGCATAGCCCTGCAGGCATTTTCAAGCAGGCCGGTATTAATAGTCACGCCGCTCTCAATAGCTGCAACCGCCGGCGTTAACGCCGGCAACAAACATACGGGGTTAACCGCTTGCCGCCGGTCTTCACCGAGCCCCGCTGCGGCCATTAAAAAGGTGGCATCTTCCGACAGTAGCTTACCCGCTGAACTATAGACCCCGCCTGACGCTACCGGTTTGACCACACCGACATAAATGCCGCGTCCTTTTAAAGCGGCCGTAATCGCGCCACAGATAAATGTTTTGCCAACTTCGGTATCTGTCGCCGTAATAAATAGACCTCTGTTCATATTTATCTCTCCGTTGTTTTCAACTTGCCGACAGCCGCCGCAATCTTACCGGCAGCCTCACGCAGTTCTTCCTGTTCATGCCGGGCTGTAACAGTCAGCCGCAGCCTGCTGGTACCGGCCGGCACAGTGGGCGGTCTGATCGCCGCGATGACAAGTCCTTGCTCCTTTAGTTCGGCAGTCAGTCTCAGGGCATCATTGGCAGCCCCCACCATTATCGGGATGATAGGCGTTTCGCCGGAAACTACCGGTATTTGTCGGGCTGTCAGCAGGTTTCTTACATATTGGGCATTATCCCTTAGTTTCTCAATCCGATCCGGGTTGGCGGCAACGAATTGAAGAGCAGCCTGTGCTGCGGCGATAACGGCAGGCGCCAACGCGGTCGAAAAAATAAAACTGCGGGCTTTGTTTCTAATAGCTTCAATCAATAACCTTGAACCGGCAACAAAGCCCCCCTCTGCTCCAAGGGCTTTGCTTAAAGTACCGATTTGTACCTGAACTTTATCCTGAATGCCAAAATAGGCCGCCGTTCCCTTGCCCCCCGGTCCGATTACCCCGGTAGCATGGGCATCATCCACAACAACCAGACTGTCATACCGTTCAGCCAGTTTGACAATAACATCCAGCGGCGCTATATCGCCGTCCATGCTAAAGACTCCGTCTGTCACGATTAGCCGTTTTCCCCGGCAGCCTGTTGTTTTCAGCAATTTTTCCAAGTGCCCCATATCGTTGTGCCGGTAGACCAGCACCTGAGCCCGCGAAAGGCGGCAGCCATCGATAATGCTGGCATGATTAAGCTCATCGCTAAAAATAATATCATCCGGCCCGGCCAAGGAACTGATAACACCTAGGTTAGCCATATAGCCGGTATTAAAGACCAGGGCTGCCTCTGTTCCTTTAAACATGGCCAAAGCCTGCTCAAGCTGATCAAACAGCGGATATGTGCCGGTAGTCAATCTTGCCCCGCCTGACCCGGTTCCGTAACGGCGGATGGCCTCCATAGCCGCCTGCTGCACATGCGGCTCATGCGTCAAACCCAGGTAATTATTCGAAGCCAGCATCAGATATGTCTGCCCGTTCTGGATGACATGGGCGGCGTCAACAGGGTCATAGACTACTGTCTGACGATATAAGTTGTTAACTTTTACCTGCTCTAGATAATCAATCAGAAACTGCATCGCTGCGTGCCTCCCCCCCAGCCGGGACTTTGACTAGCACCGGCTGCTGTTCCAAGTAATAAATCAGCTCCTCTAAGTCGGCGTTTTTCCCGACAAAAAAGACCCGGCCGCCAACACTGCTGCCTAACGGTTTTAGCCTTGTAAAACGGGTATACCCAGCCGGTGTGGCAACATATCCGGCTGTATAATCCGGGTCATCTGACCAGCAAAGCTCAGCCAGCACCCCCGGCGCCGCCATGACTTTTGATGCTAATACGACGGCTTCCCGAATGTGAGCGCCGCTATAGCCCTGGCGCCTTAACCAGCACAAGTACGCCTGTTCGTCGACAACATCCATGCGGGACACACGCACTCCCCGGTCGGCGAAGGAGTCAAGGCGCTCCCCGGTCTGCGCGTCTATCAGCATAGCGCCGCGCATGCTGCCGGTTAAACATGCCAGTTTTTCAATACCTGCCGCGGCGGCAGCGGGAGTAACTCCACCCTGGATCAAGGCGGCCAGCGCGGCCGAACGGCCTCGCGCCGCATCGGGAACTTCAACCGACATAATCGGTAAACAGTTTGCCTCCCGCAAGTTCTCCGTCAGGACAGTCTCGACGGTAAAATTAATATAATCCGCTGCTCCCCTGCTGTGCGACAAAGCACGCCTAATCATAGCCGCTGCCGTGGATGTTAGCAGCTCATGCCCTACCAGCCGCTCAGCACCCGAAATGTGCCTGCCGCCTGCTTCATGGGCGCCCCCCTGGGCAGCCCGCATTCTAACGCTGTATAACATGGCCCAATACCTTGCCTTTCTGTTGCTTTACCCGCGCAAGCAATGCAGTTAACGGCCACGACGCTAAAGCCGTATACAGCATTCCCGGCATTGCGGCCAGCAACAACGGGATAGCCGCTTTACCAATGATACCGCCTAATGCCAGCCTGGCAACGGCCGAGCCAACCGGGCCGGCCAAGAGGATCACCGGCCAGGAACGTCCCAGCAGCATCAGGATTAACCCTACTGTAATTCTAAATATCATGGCGATAAACACATTTACCAGCGATTGAGTCCCCAGGACTAGGCCGGCTGCACTGGACAGCATGCCGGCCGTTATGTATTTGCCAAAGCCAAATACAGCGCAAATTGCCACAGCCAATGGCGCTGACAGTTGAAATTCAGTTCCCGGCAACAGGCCTGGCAGCTTGAAGGTACCGGTAATAGTGATAAAGGCCGCCAGCAGACCAACCTCGGTTATCCAGCCAACTCTGCTCTGCATCTCAGTCATTCCCGTACAATGTTTTATTCCTGGCACTGGCCGGTGCTGTTGCAAATCGCCGCATTATCTTATTATTGACAGCCACTGCCGTACCAAAAGCAATCATCAGATTGATAATATCCATGCACATTCCTCCACTCATTGTTAACTTATTAAGTCTTAGGTGGTTAACCTTTGTTTTATTAGTTAACCACTACATTCAGTAGTGGTTAACAGTTAAAATTATACTACGTTGCCTATCGCCTGTAAATTAGAAATGACAATTTATTATCAAATTCAGCGAAATGCTACCCAATATCAGCAATTATGGCTAAATATCATAATTTTTTATTAGAAACAAACTAATCAGATCACCGTTATGCAGGATTTGCTTAAGACACATGTTGAATAAAAGTACTATTTCAACTTTTACAGCACCTTAGAGAGGAGAACTGCGCATGCCGCAAATTCCCCGCCTGAACGTAACTGTATGTAAAATAGTATTTACTTACCTTTTAGTCAGTTTCATTTGGATTTTTGCCTCCGATGAACTCGTTAGAATGATAGCTGCCGATCCGGCAACCTTTCGAAATCTGTCGGTCATTAAAGGCTGGGTTTTTGTGCTTGTGACCGCAGCTCTCCTCTATATTCAAATCACACGTTATATCAGGCTCATAGAAACTAAAGAGGCCATGCTGACCAAGCGAAATGAAGAACTCACCGATTTAAGCGACAAACTATGCTGTCAATTACAGGAGACACAGTCGCATGAGGAAGAGCTAAAATTGCGTAATCAGGAGTTGGATCAGTTCGCTTATGTTGTATCCCATGATCTAAAAGCGCCCTTACGGGCCATAACCAATTTATCGGCATGGATTGAGGAAGATTTAAAAGACGATATGCCGGCGAGCATCCGGGATAATATGCTGTTGCTGCGCAAACGGGTGTATCGTATGGAGAATCTGATCCAGGGCATTCTTGAATATTCCAGAATCGGCCGGATAACCGGTCTGATTGAACTGTGCAATATACCCGTATTGCTTGCGGAAATTCTTGATGATTTGCACCCACCTGACAATTTTTATATTGAAATTGATCAAAACATACCTGCATTCATTACCGACAGTCTTCGTTTACGACAGGTTTTCACAAATCTAATTGATAATTCGATAAAACATCATGACAAGCCGGCAGGAAGGATTCGGGTCGGCGTAACAGACCTGGGCAACGCTTATGAGTTCTCAGTGTCAGATAACGGCCCCGGCATCGCCGCTCAGTATCACGAAAAAATATTTGAAATCTTTCAGGTGCTAAAGCCCAGGGATAGTACGGAAAATACCGGCGTTGGCCTGGCTTTGGTAAAAAAAATCGTGGAAAATCAAGGCGGTAAAATCCGAGTCCATTCAGTTGAAGCGCACGGAACCACCATGTACTTTACCTGGCCGAAATGTCAGGGGTAAGCGGTTATGCAAAAAAGGCATGCCGATTGGCATGCCTTTTTCTCTGGTTTATATAAGCTGTTAAAACATCTCATTGCATCCGGTCTGCGAAAAGCTGCTAGCACACCAGCTTGGTTATCTTCAGGCGATTCTGATTGCTGATATCTACGACTTTACCGTCGGAAAATCTGACAAGGCAGTTTTCCCTGCCGCTCCGGTTCCAGAATACCAATTGTCCTGTGCGGCCGTCGTTTAACATTACATAGCGCCCAATCAGGGTCTGACATAATTCATGCAGAAAGGGTGTGCTGTATTTAGGAGAAAACTTACCGGAAAAAGTATCAGCCTGAATAGTATCAATCGCGGCAAAGGGCGATACTTCCACCCCATATACCTTTTTAGAAGTCATAGCATCATAGACATCGGCGATACCAAGCACTTTGGCAATCGGGTGATTCTTGGCGGACCCGGTATGCAAAGGATAGCCCGAACCATCATCACGTTCATGATGCTGCAGAACCCCGTAACGTACAGGATCAGAAATCGCTTTGTAATTACGGAAGAATTTAAAAGCAATAGCCGGATGCTGGCGGACTAAGTTTAATTCTTCCTCATTCAGTTGACCAGCCTTATACAATACCTGAACAGGTATTTCCAGCTTGCCAAGATCATGCAGAATACCTGCTAAAATCAGGCTTTTTTGCTGAAATTCACTGCAAGCGCCGCTAAGACTGCCGATGATTCCTGCCAATATACCGACATTGACCGAGTGATGAAACAGGTAGTCTTCAGACCGGACAGTGGTATTTAGCAGAGCCGTAGCGCCAATTCCGCGTGAAGCTAACCCCATAAGGGAATCCGCAATTGCATCCAAAAGATCACAGTCCAGGTGTTTCTCCAGTCTCACCCTGGCAAAACATTTCTTTAAATCTTTCACCGCATTGTTGTATATATGTAAAAACTCATTTTCATGGTCTGCGGCCGTTGCCGCTATATCCGGTTCACAATACTCGGTACCGGTAAAATCCTCACTCATTTCAGGAACCAGGGGAGTATCGGGTATGGCTTCCGTGCCCGCTCGCTGAACAACAAACCGAACCCGCACAGAATCAACCTGATAAAGAGTCATTAATTGAATCTGCCGTTCTGTCAGGATAGTCCCCTCATGCAGCAGCACCCCGCCTCCGGGTGAAAGTACAGTTTCGCCAAGCTCAAGCCCAGGACTGAGCTGGTTAATCTTACATTGAGCAAAGCGGTAATGTTCAGCCATATATTTCCCTCCTTGGACATAGCCAAAATGTTACAAAATTTGAAATCGCCCTCTGCAAGTGCACTGCATAAATATCTTACTTCTCATTATTAGCGATTTTTCGCTAAAATTCAATATGCCTTTGTAAATCTTTATATTACATGCAGCATTTGCGGTGGATAGACGCTCCCCTGCCGGTAGTCCTTCATTATCAGTCTAATTCGCACAGCATGCCGCAATAGCTCATCAGGTAAATTGTCAATTTCTTCGCTGGACAGCCAGTGACAGTCAAGAATCTCGTCGGCTTTTGCCACAGCGGTCGAGTTCTCACCGGCCCGGGCGGTAAATACAAAATTTATATAATGATTATCGCTTGCTCCCTCATATACCCCTAAAAAGCCTTCAAGCTCAACATCAAAACCAACTTCTTCCCGCACTTCCCGTCTGGCTCCGTCGGCAATAGGTTCACCAAGCTCGAGATGTCCGCCAGGTAAATTATACTTGCCATAGGCATTTGTCTTTTTTTCTCTTACAAACAGGTATTTGCCATTCCGTTCAATAAGCGTACTCACATGTACAACAAAATCCATAGTTTTCCCTCCACACTCCAGTATCCCTAAACAGGGCTAGCCAATGCGCTTAAAATCCCTTTTGCTATTAAATTAACCCAATCTAGAGTTTATTCCTGCATATTTAACTAGCTGAAGATAATCCTGCACAGCATGGCGTGATTTAAAGATTGCCCGGGACACAGGCCTGTTAGCTGTTTTAACTTTTCCAGTCTGAAAACCAGGGTGTTGCGGTGGATGTAGAGTGCTTTGGCAGCGCTGGACACATTGAGATTATTGGCCAGCAGCATATTTACCGTATTTCGCATATCATATTTAACCTCGATCTGCGTACTTATCCTGTTTTTTATACACTGCAAGGCATAGCAGGAATGAATGGCTCCCGGTTCTCTGATCAGGAATGCGATAAGTGTATCAAAGTCATATATTGAGTCAACACTGGCACCTGTCTGACTTTTTGTTTGCGCGAACTGCGCTTCCTTGTATGAATCACGCAGTTCAAACGGCGAAAATGCGAGACTTCCCATACCAAGGCGTAAATCCCGATGCCGCTCGCAATCAAGCTGTTTAAGCAGCGCCGATGCCCACTGCTTAAAATCTTCAACTGTTGCCTCGGCCGTAAAATGCTTAAAAATTATTAATTCATCGTCAACGAAGAAAAACAGGTCAGCCGCAGTGATAAGCAGCGAGGCATCCAGTAGTTGGGTAAGCGTTTCCCTAGCCCGGGAAGTAATAAGATCATGCTCGCCGTATTGACTAAAAGCATTCTTTACAATAACGCTAACCGAAACAACAGCTGCAAGACGCGGTAAATCGAGTTTAAAGCGTAGCAATTTGGCTACTTTTTCTATTTGGGCCGAATGCTCCCGGCAATGTTCGGCCAGCAGCATATGCAGAAATTGTTCCCTTAGCTGCAGATTGGCTCTAAACTCCTCAACCAGGCTTTCCCTTTCCAGAATGAGTTCGGTGACCATCTTTACCAGTTTGGTAGTATTACGAACGGCATCAGGATGCCCGGATACCCCTACAACGCCAACAACCTGACTGCCAAGTATAATCGGCCAGTTCAGTCCGGGCCTTGCCCCGGGATATTGTTCCAGGTTCTCCGGATATATCTCAATTGCCTTGCCGCTGCGAATAACTTCCATAGCACCCTGGTGGTACGTATTGAGCCTGTTACTTTCCCCTGACCCGA
Organism: Sporomusa aerivorans; assembly: GCF_041428895.1. Lineage (NCBI taxonomy): Bacteria > Bacillati > Bacillota > Negativicutes > Selenomonadales > Sporomusaceae > Sporomusa > Sporomusa aerivorans. Next base: position 2,518,359 of record NZ_CP156926.1, on the reverse strand, counting down.
TAATTAGGCCTGAACTATCCATAATATTGATATTCTGCTGAACCAACGGCATGATATTATCAACAATATGCCGGGCTAGCTCGGCAGTAATGATCATAATATTCTCTCCCTTCCCGGCCTGTTGTCTACATTATACATCAAAATAAGTACTATTCACATTTTTAATTAGTTCTATTGTGCATTTTAACCAATCACGTCTTACTTATGGCTTAGATGGTTATTCAATACAGATAATTGAAAACATTTGCCGCTTTCAGGTAAAATTAATGTATAGGAATCCAATAAAGATTTTCTGCCAAGCAGGGCATCAGCCGCGCTTCGCCGCTGGCGCTTAACCTATCTTTTGCTAACTCTGAAAACCTTTATTGGATACCAGGAGTGTTTACTATAAATAAGGACGTGATTATAATGCGCATCGTGGTAGCGCCTGACTCGTACAAAGGCAGCCTGTCTGCAGTGGCTGTGGCTTCGGCAATGGAACAAGGGATACTCTCGGTCTTCCCCCATGCAGAGGTGATCAAAGTTCCTATAGCCGATGGCGGTGAAGGGACGGTAGAAGCTCTCGTAACAGCCACCCATGGACGCATTATCCATGAAGAGGTTACCGGTCCGTTAGGTGATCCGGTTCAAGCGTTTTGGGGGTTGCTGGGGGACGGAGAAACAGGCGTGATAGAAATGGCGGCGGCATCCGGCCTTCCGCTTGTACCTAAGGACCGGCGTGATCCACGCATTACTACTACCATAGGTACCGGACAATTGATTAAGTCGGCCCTTGACCAGGGTGTAAGGAAACTGATTATCGGCATTGGCGGCAGCGCTACTAACGACGGTGGCGCCGGTATGGCCCAGGCACTGGGGGTTAAATTCCTTGATGCCGCCGGTCAGGAACTTCCGCCGGGCGGGGCCGCCCTGGCAGGTTTAACTGCTATCAACCTGGCCGGACTTGATAGCCGGTTAATCGAAACAACTATCATGGTAGCCTGTGATGTTGACAATCCGCTGTGTGGTCCCAGAGGCGCCAGCGCCGTATATGGTCCGCAAAAAGGAGCCACGCCGGCAATAATTGCCGAGCTTGACGCCGCACTCGGCCAGTTTGCCGCTATCGCTAAAGCAGCTACCGGGAAGGATATTGCCGAACTGCCCGGCGCCGGAGCCGCCGGCGGTCTGGGCGCCGGCCTGTTGTTCTTCACCAACGCGCAACTGCGTCCGGGGGTAGAAATTGTTTTGGAGACCACCAGTTTTGCAGCTATTGTTAAAGATGCGGCTTTAGTCATTACCGGCGAGGGTAATACCGATTTCCAGACTGCGTATGGCAAAGCGCCTGTCGGCGTAGCCAAAATCGCCAAACAGTTCAATGTGCCGACTGTCTGCCTGTCGGGCGGATTGGGGAAAGATCATGAAAAGGTCCTGGAACACGGCATTAACGGTTTAATGAGCATTCTGCCTCACCCAATGTCGCTGGAGGAATGCGTAGCCTCAGCATCTCCGCTTGTCCAGTCGGCAGCCGCCAGATTATGCCGCTTAATACAGATTGGCAGTACAATCCATAATCGATAGCATGTATTGAGCCGTCTACCAAGGTAGACGGCTCAATTGTCATTTATGTTCAATTTTTAAACTTCGCCACAGAACCTCCAGGAACTTTTGTCTTGTAAACGGTTTTACAATATACCCGTCAACCCCGAAGCCTATGGCGGTTTGCACTGTGCGGATATCATTATTGGAACTGCAGATAATTATCTTGGTTTTCGGGGACAAAAGTTTTATGTCCCGTAAAGCTTCCAGACCGGCTTTCCTGGGCATTACCACATCCAGGGTAATGAGGTCATACTTGCTGTCCGGCGGTAACATCTTAATTTTGTTTATTGCATCAATTCCATCTTCCGCCTCATCAATCTTGTCCACACCAATTTCGCGCAGATGTGAAGCAATGAATTCCCGGCTTATTTTGGAATCATCGACAACAAGTACACGCATTGCTATCCCGCCTTCTAGATAAACTCTCTATACTAGTATAAAACGTATATTGTCACCCTACAACAACATTTTATTAAAAATATTGTGATAATACCCTAATTATTTTACCAAAAGCCGCAAGGCCCTTCGTTGCAGCAGATCGCCGACAAAGAGCCCTGAAGTGTCTGTTCCCTATCAATTTTAACTAAGTATTGTAAATATGTTGCTTATTTCCCTACACAGCCAAACTGGCCTGTTGCCTGAGCTACAGACGCAATGGTGCGGGGAATATTTGCGTTAATCCTGATTAATTTTTTCCAGCCTGTCGGCAATACGCTTCAAAGACTTAGCTATGCTATATAGTAAGTATAGACCGCCACCGGCTACGGCTATATGCAGTAAACTGACCACAGCAATACCATAAGGAAAGTGATGACCGTACATGTAAATAACCTCCTTGCATTCGCTTGAACATTTATATAAACAGAAAAGTTCTACACCTTCCTGCAGCCTTTAGAACCTATACTCCTATAATAAGCACCAATTTTTAGAATTTATTTAGAAACTTATGACTCCTCCGCTGCCCTAAGCTAATACATAATCCCGGTTACCCGGGGGATAAGATTTGACTCTGTCATTGCCGTCAGCATATTATGTAGTATCTCAGCAAAGGAGTTATGACCCATTATGAAAAATAAAAGAAAAAAACCAAGGGAATATCCTGAGATAATCGAGTGGACAGAATATCCCGTCAATCGACAATGCTGTATTCCGTTCAATTGCTTTCCCTTCCATTGCCGCCCGTATTTCTGCCGGCCGTACCGGTTGTGCCGGCCATATGACTGTTGCAATCCGCATATCATTCTCTGGCCAACCTGAATAAAGAAACCGCGGCTTGCGCCGGGCCTTGGGCAAAGGCGGAGGCGAAGGTTGACTTCTATCAGAATAAAAAAGCAGGCTAAGAAACCTGCTTTTTTTTCTGGAGAGCGCATATTCAGTTTCCCGGATTAGTCCTAATAATACTACTGTGTCTTTGGCTCATACAATTACATAACGCATCCAATTCTTGTATAAGCTGTTTTTCAGTACATTTATCGCTTCTCTCTTTAAGAGCGCAACAGATTTCCCGGATTCGGTTACAGAGTTCCTCTTCAGTCATTTTATTGGCTCTACCTCCAAATTCCATCAATCATAGTCCCTTATTTATACCATGGTGGCCCATTCTCATTATCTCATGTATTGCCCGCCGGTGGCGCTCATTCTCATGCTTTTGCCGCTCATGCCAGGCCCGCTTGCTTTCAAAGGGACGCCGCCGCATTTCGTGTTCATGCCGTCGGTTTTCTTCCCGCAATCTATGCTCTTTTTCTCGCTCCAACTGACGGCGATTGTGGTCATGCCGGTCCTCATACCTTGACATTTCAGTTTCTCTGGGCGATGCTTCGGCAGCCGTGACAAACAATCCCATTTGCATTAATCCGACCATGGAATAAATAATCAGTTTCTTAACCAATGCGCTCATGAATATCCCTCCTATAGTTGCTAACTTAAGGATAATATGGGATTGTGACAAAATAATGACAGAAGTATAGCTGCGCGGTTACCTTGCGCGCCTATACTTCTGTCATTAGCATATATGCCAAAGCAACTTTAACCCTAGACCATACGCAGTATACTCCGCAGAGAATCCCTTTAGGAAGTGGTCTAACCAAGCGCTAAATACATACAGTGTATTAGAGGTGGTAGCTGTGTTTTGGTATCTTTCCATTTTGACTATGGTGGTTGTCGGCCTTGGGTTAATAGTAGGAATATGGCTGAAATTGCTTGAGGATGAACAAGGAAGCAAGATACTGGGGTTATATGCTGTTGCCATTTGTTTCCTTTTACTGGTAACCACAATGCTTTCGTATCGACTATTCCTAAGCCGCTGAACGCTGTGCCAACTGACTATCTCCCCAACCTTCCCGGCATTAACAACACGTGCATCAATCCCCTCAAGCCCCGCTGGCATCATATACAACATAGCTGTTTTTCTTTACTTTGGCTTTATACATGGCAATATCCGCATTCTTTAGCAGTTCTATCGCGCTACTTCCGTGTTTCGGATAAAATGCAACTCCTATACTGGGAGTTGGCGAAATAGCTACACCTTTAACTTGTACAGGATCAGCAAAAAGCAGCAGCAATTTCTTCATCATTAATTCTGCACTTTGTTCGTTGACATTCTTCAGATACAGAACAAACTCATCGCCGCCAAAGCGAGCCCCAAAAACATTTTCATTAAAGAATGATCTAATTCGGTTGGCAATCACAATAAGGAATTGGTCACCAGCGTCATGCCCATATTGATCATTAATAAATTTAAAATTGTCCATATCCAGAAAAACAACAGCGCCACCAGCCGAATCCCCGGCAATGCATATCTCTTCGCTTACAACCTTCTCAAAGGAAAGGCGATTAGGCAGTCCTGTCAGGGCATCATGATAGGCTTGCGCCTGTAATTTATCTTCCGCGCAGATTATCTTGCGATAAGCTATGAGTCCAACAAAAATGAAAGTTATAGCCGCAATGATCACTAAACCAAAAACGTTTTTTTTAGCTTGCATAGCCGTTTCCAAAACACCGTTAGTTTTTTCCGCTATATCGCGCTCATGAAAAGCTACGATCATTTTCATGCCATTGTTCACGCGTTCTGCATACAGCAGGCAATCTTCCATTCGATCCTGAGCCTCATTGGGATTACTATTAGCAGGATTAATGATTTGAAAAACGATATCCTTATAGCCCTTCCAATTTCTTTCCACATACGCGTGCAAAGCTTTCTCGTCGTCCCGATAACTGAAGCTATGAATATAGACCTTGTCAATCAATTCAATCTGTCTGCTGATTTGCTCTTGAATATATTTTCGTTTATCGGCATTCTCGGAAAGAATAAACCGAGATACCAGCCAGGGGACTTTGTTGATCTGCTCCTGGGCTTCTACTACCAGGCTTAATTGTTTAACATTTTCTTCGTGAACTGTCTGCACACTTTTTTCAATAACAGCTAACTCACCGGTAACAAAATTACGAATATAAAAAGTAACAGTCAACATTGTAATAAATAATGTCGCGAGTGCAAGTTTGCTTGATTTCATACAAATTCCTCCGGCATGCTCGTGGTTCCAATATTCTACTTACTTTCACATATTTCCTGCAGACTAAAGCAAGCGAAACTGCAGACACAAAAAAAGGCCGTTTACCAGCATAGGTAAACGGAATAAAAAAACATATAGCAGTAAATATTATGTCAAAGTAATTATACTACAATTATGATAAAAAGAATAGTCTATCTGTCTCAGAGGTATATTTTGCTTCCCCAGTGGTTAAAAAAGCCTTTTACATAACTATTATCTTTTTACTTTTCTAACCCTATTTCACTTTTATCCTTCAGTACACCCCATTGCCGGTGTAAATAAGGCGAATTCTTGAATCTATTGTAGAAATATTTCATATAAGATTTTGGTTTTACTCTGGATAAATTACATTAATCGCAATTAAAAGATCGTAAAATATATTTATGTGCAGGAAAGGGAGTGAACGCATGTTTCAAAAGCTGGTTGAACTGGCAAAAGAAGTGCATAAAGCCGGATTATCACACGATTGCATTTATGATATCGTTTCATATGTTAAAGAAAATAATCAGTTACCGCAAGATGAGCTTTTTCAGGAATTAAATAAAATTGTTGATGACTATAAGGAAGCTCACGGAGAAACAGTAAAATACGTAGAGACTAACTGAATTCTTTTAAAATATTATACTGATAATAAATAGACCGGGTAAAGCAAACCCGGTCTATGCGTTTGAGCGGGAAACAGTTCGCAATTCACAGCACTCCCGTCTTGATAGCCGCCCTGGCCAGCGAATCACATCTGTTGTTTTTTTCATTGTCACTATGCCCCTTCACTTTAACCCAGCTAACGCTATGAGCATCTAATAATTCCATTAACCGCATCCACAAGTCTTGATTTTCAACAGGGGTCTTTTTGCTGGTCTGCCAGTTATTCTTCTGCCATTTCTTTATCCAGTTGTCAGTAAAAGCCTTACATACATAGGCACTATCTGTATATATTACTATTTCACATGGCCTTTTTAATGCCTCTAATGCTTTTATCGGTCCGGTCAATTCCATCCGGTTATTGGTAGTATGTGATTCGTAACCGGATAATTCTTTTTCGACCCCTTTATAAATGAGTATAGCTCCCCAGCCACCAGGTCCAGGATTGCCGCTGCAGGCTCCATCGGTATATATTTCAATCTTATCCATAACACTCCTATTGCCGTTGTCTTTATTCAACGAAAATCCGTCGCAGTACATCATATACTACGGCCAATTAATTAAATCCTGCACACCCGGCGGGCAAAGTTATATATTTGAAACAAAAAAATGCCGCTTACCTGTCAGGTAAACGGTGGCAAGGGAATAAATCTTCCTATTTGGCAATTATAGTTATACTATAATTCCACTGTCTTGAATAGTTTTTCCGCCTCAGCTGCATTATATAGCGACCGATCGGCAAATATCCGACAGCCATCTTCACAAAAACCCTACACGGCTAATCAAAATATTGCTGCTCCGTCTTATCCTTCTGTTTCAATACTAACCTGCAAAACTACAATGGTGTATTGATATTATAGATATTTGCTTTGACTTTCATAAGCATTTATTGCATTTGATGTATAGAAATCGGTTGTATAATCGTCCTGATCATCTGTGCTATCTATATTGCTAACGCCGCTTATGCTGGTTGTGCCGCTTCCCCCGGTAAGGCCATCTGTTGCGAGTACTTCACAGGCCCCACAGTTAACGCAAGTTGCATTGCCCTGCGGACAATTGGATGTACCGGTTGAACCGGCTGATGAACCGGACGCTGTCCCGGATACTGCACCGGCTGATGCGCTGGCATTAATTCCGGCACTGCTCAATTCTACACTATCCCCACTAGAAATACTTAAAATGCTGGTCTGATTTTCTTGCGAACTAGAATTTGCAGGATATATGGACTGATATAAGCTTGTTGCTGAAGAAACTGATGAAATCGACATTGGTCTCCTCCTTTTACTTGTTTTCTTTATTATCTACTTAATTTGTTTTGATTGTGTTTGAAAAGCGCTGGCTGGCAAAATTGATACTGACGGTACCGTCTTTCAGAGCCTTGACTGTAGCGGGTACAGGCTTAACTTAAGAAACAAAAAACAGCGATTTCCCTATCGCTGTTTTTTTAATACTATTTTTCTCCGGATGCATTCACTAAGAAGATTGCGCTGTTCATTCTACGCCATGATTCCATGAATAATACATGCTGTCGCGCTTTCTGAGCGTAACGCCTGCTTCTCAAATTCTAAAAATATTCCCCTGGTCATCAAATTGCATTGGTTTTAATTCTTCGAGCAACTCAAGATTTGTTCCTTCCTTCACTTCCCGGACCAGGCTTTCTGAAACCTCGATAATCTCAACTTCATTGGTATTTTGAATATGGACGACTCTGGCATTTTCCGGCTTAGTAACGCCAATACAGGTTAGAGCTGCTCCAATACTCTCCTTCTCGGTTGCAAAATAGATTGGTAATCTTCCCTTTTCGGGAGATTGGGCCGTTATGCAATTAAAATAAGTAGACCATAAATCAAGTTTATCCACCAGCTTCTTAGTCGTAAAATCTGCGAGACCGACTCCCGTAGCCATACCATGGCTTTCCTCGGTGGTGTCCAATACAACAATTCTTTTTACGATCGGTTTTTCTGGTTCTTTTTGTCCAAATACAAGAATTCTCCCGATGACATTGGTATCCATACCGGCGCCGCTGATGTTCTTGCCCATTTCATCCACAATAAGAACATCCAGTTCTTCAAAAGGCAGTTTTCCCAGCATCGTCTTAGCCAAATTCAGCAGTCCTTTTTCTTCGCTGGCTATTTCGTCAGGCAACATTGCTTTTATATGGGCTGTTTCGTGATAATAATTTTCTACCGAAGCAAAGGCAAAAGCCACCGGCAAGTGCTGGATGATATAAGAGCCCACTTCTGTAATGGTTTTTTCATAACCGAAATCCAATGCATATTGGTGAACAGTTAGTGCGCCTTTGGGGTTACCGACCCCAATAGCGCAAATCTTGTGAATACCACTTTCGATCTCGCCCTCAAATTCAGTATGTTCTTTAACGCGGTTAAAAAGAATAAGCTTATCGAGCTGTTCAGACAGGGTAATGTCATTAACATAGACAGGTATCCCTTGCCCGGTTATACCGATTTGACTGGCTTCACTACAGGCAAGAACAGGAACATTCATAGTTTCCGCGCTAATCCCTAAAGACCTGAGCATCTCTACTTGCCCTTGCGCCGTACCTCCGCCATGCGAACCCATTGCCGGCAGAATGAAGGGTTCTCCGCCAACTTTCTTCACTTCGTCAATAAGCACTTCCACGATAGCTTTTAAGTTAGCTATACCTCGGCTGCCGACTGTTATGCCAACCTTCTCCCCGGGCTTGATACGATCCGCCATGTTGATTCTTTTCACTTCTTCGCTGACTGCATTTTTGATTTCTGTAATCGCGGGCTGAGCTATACTTTGCCTAACCTTAGCCATTTTAGGAAACTTAACGGTTTCTGCGTACATACTCTCCACTCCTTGTAAAATTCTCACCCGGGATCAAGGTTTTCCCTATCCCTTCGGCTAAGCAGTAACACAGCGGATACTCACCTTCCCTATAGCGGCAACCAGCCTGGCCACAGATTTCTCCTGTTATAAGTACGCAGTCGCCACTTCTGCGGCCAGGCTAAGCGGTAATTCACTCCGCCTCGTTATATTCGAAATATTTTTAATATTAACGGCAGCTTGTTGTCTGGCCAGGCGGCACTACGTTGTTACGCTGGAGCGGAATATCGGGCTTCACGAATAACCAGGCGATAATTCCAATAACTGCAGACAACGCCGTCACAATAATTGCGGCTTGCCAACCGTAATTGGTTGCGATCCAGGCGGTCAGTAACGGGGCTATGCAGCCACCGATATTGCCCCAAAAATTCATCCAGCCTGAGACCGAGCCCGAGAATTTCCCGCCAAGATCGATACACGCTGACCAACCGGCAGGAAATGACAGGCCAAGCGAGCCCAACGACAAAGTTAGCCAAAATACATTCAAGGTCGGATTTGTCGCGACGGCTCCTAAGTAGAGAAATAGTGAGCAAAAAACCAGGCCGGTTATACCAAGGTAGGACCTCGCCTTAGCTTTGGAAGCGCCTGCCGCTACCAACCGGTCGCTGAGCGCCCCCACAGAAAGTGTCACTATGCACAATGCTGCCCACGGGAATGAGGCGGCTATACCCATTTTTGCCAATGAGAACTTCTGAGCTTCCATGAGATATAAGGGCAGCCAAGCCAGGTACACATACATTATGTAATCTACGATAAAATACTGAATACCGATGGCCCAAAATTGAGTTGAAGTTATAAAACTCTTCCAGGGGGCAAGCTCCTTCTTATCCTCTGCGGCCGCATTCCGCCCCGCGTCAATATATTTTAATTCCGCTGCAGAGACGTATGGACTTTCTTTGGGTGAGTTCTTGGCAAATATCAGCCATCCCAGAGCAATTAGAATTCCTGCCAGGCCAAAGATTACAAATACCGAACGCCAGCCAAAAGCTAACATCAACGCGACAGTAATTGCCGGCCCGAAAACCGGCCCTACAAAAGCGCCGCTCAGCATAACGGAAGATGCTTTTCCCTTTTCCTCCGGGTTATACCATCTGGCAATAAAAGTACTGAGCGCCGGATAAACCGGACCTTCCCCCAACCCAAACGCCCCTCTGACAATCACCCATTGTGAAAACGTGGTAGCGGCGGCAGTAAGAGCGGTAAATACCGACCACCAGGTAACAGCAGCCACAACAACGATCCGATGCCGGAAGTATTCCGCCAGAATCCCCCCGGGTACTTGCATAGCGGCATATCCCATGAAAAAAACTGTTTGGAAAAAGCCAATATCCATTTTGGTAAAATTAAATTCTCGCATAATTTCAGGCGTAGCAACCGACAGATTAACCCGATCCATATAAGAAATAAAAGTTATGAGGAACATTAGTACTGCTAATACCCATCTAAAATTTTTCATTTTTGGGGCTCCTCTCCATTTCCTTAATATAACGGCTAGTCCTAGTTAACTGGAATCCTTAACCCAAGCATTCTCCCACCCATGGATACTGGTCTATGCTATGCTGTGACGCTCCCCCTCGGCAAAGCGTATCTTCATACCTCCGGGCAGCAGCAAAACATATCTATTTCCGTACAGGCACCGTATTTGCAGCCGCGGTCATTACAGTAATTGTATAATCTTCACGCCCAAGTTTCTCTTTAGCGATGACAAGCGCCTCTTGCGCCGTAGCTGCAGGGATCATACCGGCTTTTCTAATGAATTCTGCATTTTCCTGTTTGGTTACAATGATCAGCGAGACTTGACGGGCTATATCCAATAATCGGTAAGCCAGGAAGCCCGGAATGGTAAAATTATTTCTTAGAGCCATTTCATGCGCCAGCATTGTTGGATATTTAAACCAATCGCTAAATTCAGCCGGCTCCATGATGTCCGGCAGTTCCATAAAACAAATAACCACACCACCCGGTTTCGCAGCCATAAAGGCATTGTCAATTGTTTTGACACCCTGGTATAGGTTAATGTCTTTGGGAAAGCCGCCAGCAGTCGCAACAACCAAATCAGCCTGTGCAGAAATAGGAACTCCGTATATTTCATCGACGATTTTGGTGCCGGCCAGCCAGGCTTCATACCAATGTCCGGCAACAAATTTGGCAAACTTGTTTTCCGGTGTAAACACGGCATTTAATAAAAAGTCCGGCTTAGCCAAAGCTGCTTGCTCAAGCATGTCTTCATTCATTTCATTTCCGGCCAGCTTGCCTGAAACGCAATTCGGGTTCAGCCCTTTACCAACTTCCTTATTCATACAGAACAAATGATTGCCCTGAATTGTTTTAAAGCCGCTGATACCTGGTAATATTGCTTTGCGGCCGCCACCGAAACCAGCCATCAGGTGATGAACAATACCGCCGGTCAAAATCACCTTGTCGGCCTCAGCCACCCGTTTATTAATGTAACAGTCAACTCCGCTCTTGGTTTTCCCAGTGTACACAAGCTCAGCTTGATTATGGCAGTCATGGTTATTTACCGCGACCCGCCGGCATACCTCCTCTCCACACAGTACAACAAACTCTTCTTTTGTATTTAAACGATGAGCACCAGGCGCAATGATAATGAATATGTGCTTATCGGGAACACCTGCGTCATTTAATTCGTCTAATAAAATAGGCAGAAACTGGTCGAACCTAACCCAGGCGCGTGTAATGTCACTAACCACTACCGCCACTGTATCACCGGGTTTTACAACTTCCCTGAGCGGCGGGGTTCCGATAGGATTACGCAGCGCAGCGCGTACCGTGTCAGACAAATCGCTAATTGGCGGCCAGGGTTTTCCCAGGACATTATTGATAATTTTACCTGCTGGCAAACCTAGCGTTATCTTGGTATTGCCATAACCAAACTCAAATACTGTTTCCGGCATAAAGCACCTCCAAATTAAATATTGTTTCAATATTCCGACATGTGAAAGCAGATTGCATCGCGCGGCCCTGATCAGTCATCAGTAGCAGTTTTCCGTTGCTGCGGGAAAGACGGGTGTGTTTAACGCCGGCGACTGGTGTAATACCAGTCGCCCGTCCTTCCTAAGCTCATTTACGCTACTGAATAGCACTTCCCTTAACCCAGTGAACCTTAACTTTAATGCCCTCTTCAAAAACTTTAAAACGGAAGCATCTATTGATCTGCCTTGAGGTGCATCACGAAATCATACCCTCTGTTAAGAGCCTCCTGGTTTGCAGGCACCATTTCCGGCTTTGAGGAAAACTTCTTGGCAAAGGCATTCACTAAGGATTCTTTCTGTACAACACATGTCGCCGCCAATAACGCGCCTAAGGCCACCATATTTATCATCTTACTATTGCCTAACTCACTAGCAATTTCGTTAATGGGTACACTGTACGCTTTGATATCTTTGCGCTGCACCTGTTTATTGACTAGCGAACTATTGATAATCATAGTTCCATTGGCCTTCATGGCTGGCTCAAATTTGTCAAGTGACGGAAGGTTCATAATTACTGTTGCAGTTGGCTCGGTAACAATGGGCGCTCCTACCGAGGCATCGGAAATAATTACGGAGCAATTCGCTGTCCCGCCCCGCATTTCCGGTCCGTAGGACGGCATCCACGATACTTTTTTGTTTTCCAGCATACCCGCATAGGTCAGAAGCTGGCCCATAACCATTACCCCCTGCCCGCCAAACCCGGACATGATAATATCGTGCCTCATTCTTTCACCCCCTCAATATTTTTAAAGACACCAAGCGGAAATTGCGGCAGCATATTTTCCTTCAGCCACTTCTTGGCTTCTACCGGCGACTTACCCCAATTTGTCGGGCATGTGGACAATACTTCCACCAGAGAAAATCCTTCCCCGCGCATTTGAACTTCAAAAGCGGTTCTAATCGCAGTCTTGGCCTTAGTCATATTAGCCGGATCGTTAACGGAAACCCGTGCGATATACTTAGCCCCATCCAGGGTGGCCAGCAATTCGGACAAACGTATCGGCGCCCCGGCGGAGGAAAGCTGCCTGCCGTAGGGAGAGGTCGCTGTTACTTGGTTTACCAGGGTCGTTGGCGCCATTTGCCCCCCAGTCATACCATAGATAGCATTATTTACAAATATTGTGGTTATCTTTTCACCCCGTGCGGCCGCATGAACAATTTCCGCCATGCCAATGGCGGCAATATCGCCATCCCCCTGATAGGTAAATACAACATTCTCAGGATGTACCCGTTTAACGCCGGTGGCAACTGCGGGGGCACGGCCGTGAGCCGCCTGCTGCGTATCTACCTCAAAATATATATCGGCCAGTGCTGCACAGCCGACAGGTACAACACCTATCGTTTTTTTCCTTACATCCAGCTCATCAATTACTTCTGCTACCAGGCGATGAATGATGCCATGCTGACAGCCCGGGCAATAATGAGTCGGCACGTCCGCTAACGCTTGCGGTCTAGCAAACAACTTTTCAGCCATGGTTATTTGCCCCCTTTGTTCGCTTTAAATATTTCGACTATCCGTTCGTAAATATCTTGCGGGCTCATCATCATACCGCCTGTGCGGCCTAAGAAATGAACTGGTTTGGAACATCTAATAGCAAGATTAACATCTTCCACCATCTGTCCGGCACTCAACTCTACCGTCAGAACGTCCGCTGCATTGCTTACCGCCTTAGCTAAAGCGGCTTTCGGGAAAGGCCATAAGGTAATAGGACGGAATAAACCGACCTTATAACCATTTTCCCGGGCCATTTCCATTGCTGAATAAGCAATTCGGGACGATATCCCATAGGCTACAAGAACTAGCTCAGCATCGTCAGTTGACGTTTCTTCCCAGCGTACTTCCCGCTCCTGAAGCATGGCGTATTTTGCCTGCAGGGCATTATTCACTTGCTCCAGCGTCTCAGGTTTAAGATAAAGCGTGTTGATCCTGTTAGGGCTAACCCGGTCCCCTATACCCATGGTAGCCCATGGCTTATCAACAGGTATTAACCGCAAATCCTCAAAGCTAACCGGCTCCATCATTTGACCAAGAGCCCCGTCGCCTAAAATCATTACCGGATTGCGATACTGGTCCGCTAGGTTAAAGGCGCTCACAGTTAATTCCGCCATTTCCTGAACGCTGTTTGGCGCAACCACAATACAGTGATAATCCCCATGGCCGCCGCCTTTGGTCGCCTGAAAATAGTCAGCCTGCCCGGGCTGAATGCCGCCGAGCCCGGGACCGCCTCTCATGATATTAACAATTACGCATGGCAGTTCACCGGCGGCAATGTAAGAAATCCCCTCTTGCTTAAGGCTTACTCCCGGACTCGACGATGAAGTCATTACCCGGGCACCGGCTCCGGCGGCTCCGTAAACCATATTAATAGCAGCAATTTCGCTTTCCGCCTGCAAAAATACACCGTTGACCTGCGGTAAACGCTTGGCCATGTATTCGATCAGCTCGGACTGCGGGGTGATCGGATAACCAAAATAATGTCTGCAGCCTGCGATAACAGCCGCCTCGCCTATCGCTTCATTGCCTTTCATCAATACTTTTTCAGACATTTCTTCACTCCCATTCTATTTATAAAGTAGACTTAGCTTCAGTTGGGGTTTTAACCCTATCTGAAGGTTAGCCGTCCTTATCCAGGGACTTAGCCGCTCGCCTGTGCCCGTAGGGGTATAGCTCCCACTTGTAAAAACGGGAGTCTTAGAGAGGGTCAGTCGTCGGATAAATTTCAATTACTACATCGGGACAGGCTCTGGCGCATAAAGCACAGCCAACACATGCCGTCTCATCGGCGCAAGCTGCCGGATTATAACCTTTAGCGTTAAAATCCGCTGATAATACCATAATGTTCTTGGGGCAGGCATCTACACACAACCCGCACCCCTTACACCTTTCCTCTCGGATAACCGGTTTTGGCATAACTTAAACCTCCTCATATTTTTATAACTTGTATGACTGGTATGACAAGTAACTTGTCAAAATACACAGCCATTACTAACTTGATTACAGTCAACTCGTATGACTGGTATGACAGGTAGAATTCAGTTCAACCTCAAGGAGCAGCATTTCCCGGGGAATAGATGTATTGATTTTCGAGCGGAATACCTCCCACACCCACCTTCAATATTTCTCATCACTGTTGAAAATTTTCTCGCTTGCAAGATTTCCAAACCATTCTGTTACATCTTCCAGATGCGCCTGCATCAAACTGGCAGCCCCTTCTGAATCATGGCTTTTCAGTGCGTTGAGCAAATCTTCATGCGCTGCAAATACTTTCTGCGGAGTGCCTGGCCGTTCGTAAAACAAGGGAACAAAGCCCGCAAACAAATTGATCAGCGGCCACATCATGATAATCAGCACTGGATTGCCGGTGGCTTCCGCCAAACGTCTGTGAAAGTTTGTATCGGCCTCAAGATACTTTTCAGGAAAATCTAAATATTTAATCATTTCCCGGCAGTCTTGTTCCAGCTTAGCAATTTGCTCCTGAGTAATATTAATACTGGCAATTCTTGCAACTTCCGGCTCAATAACAGACCTTGCCTGCATCAGATTTGCTAAGGTTATTGATCCATCCTTTATCAATCGCTGCACCGGCTCAATGACAGTCCCAATCCCGGGCTTTCTCACATATGCGCCTTTGCCCTGAATCATCGTAATCAGACCTTGCGATTCTACCACTCGTAGCGCTTCCCTTAAAACCGACCGGCTAACACCAAGCTGCTCCCCAAGCTCACGCTCTGATGGCAGTTTGTCGCCCGCACTCAGGCTGCCGCAATCAATAAATTCCCGTAAACGCGCTACAGTAGCATCAAATATATTACCGCGTACGATTCCTTCTGTAGCGTGGAGCAAGTGATTTGTACTCATTAAATCTTCCTTTCACAGTCAGCCTGTATTACCGGCATGATAATTCGACCTGCAATTCCGACTATTATCACCATCAGTGTAGTATACGGAAAGTTGGCTGTCAATTAGTTTCCAGTACTACACCAGCAGGGGCTGTGGAAGGAATATAGCATCTGATATCCTATTGACAATTTTAACTTGCCATTTAAAAAGTGTTAGCCAATAGTTGAATGGGGTGTTCCACTGTCATTGGCAGTTTCCTGCGTTCAATACCATGGCTGATCTGCATCCGGCAGGCAGGACACCCGGCTGCAATGATGGCAGCATTTACACTTTCAGCATTATTGAGCTTATGGTCCAGAATGCGTTGCGACAGTTCATAGTGCTTCATGCCGAAACTGCCAGCGCCGCCGCAGCACCGGTCCGCTTCGGGCATCTCCTTAAATACAATACCGGGAATGGCTTTAAGAATTTCACGCGGTTGCGTTCTGACTCCCTGGCCTCTGCTTAAATGGCAGGAGTCGTGATAGGTCACAATAGCCTCAATAGGTTTGTTGCCTGCCTTAATGCCAACGTCAACCAGGAATTCTGAGATATCACGGACTTTACTGCTGAAATCAGCGGTTTCCGGCAGTAGTTCTCCATATTCTTTGAGAGCGCCGCCGCAGGTCGCACAGTCAACAATAACTGCTTCCGCACCTGTTTCCATAAGCGCGTTGACATTATGGGCTGCCAATGTTTTTGCCATTTCGATATCGCCGTAAGCCAGGTGAGGCGTACCGCAACACTGGACTGCCGGCGGAATGATCACTTCACAGCCATGACGTTCAAGCACATCAATAACCGCTTTCCCCAAGTCCGGATTAACCATGTTGGTCATACAGCTGAGAAAGTAGGCAACGCGAATTTTACCGCCTTTTTTTCGTGGCAATTGAGACAGAATGTTACGGAAAGTCCGGGGAGCAAATTGGGGCATAAGCCCTTCCTGTTTAGCCATATCGGCGGAAACTGTACCGAGTACGCCACTGGCTCTCACCAGCTTCTGCAGTCCGGAACTCTGATAAAAGTAGGCCATTTGCGCCGCGAAGCTCTGCATTCCGTTACTGGGAAGAAAATTATGCAATGCCGCCTTGACAGGGAAGGGAAGCCCAGCTTGCTCGGCAATGTGGGCTCTTGCCGCTAAAACCAGCTTATCCGTCTGCACCATTGGCGGGCAGTTAGCTACGCAAGCTTTGCAGTTAAGGCACAAATCCATGATTTCTTTGAGACGGGACGACACAGTAACCTGGCCGTCAATTAATTCTTTTACCAGTCGGACCTTGCCGCGGGCCACCGCCGGTTCCGCACCCAGCTCGGCATAAATTGGGCAAACCATCTGACACAGTCCACAGCGGATGCATTTGAACGATTCCTCTTGAAAATCTCGGATAGACAGTGTCATATTTATTCACCTCGTACAAATATCTTACCCGGATTTAAGATATTATTAGGATCAACCGCCTTTTTAATCGTACGCATGAGAGCAATACCCTCGTCGCCAAACTCCCATTGCATATATTTCTGTTTCACTATACCGATTCCATGTTCCCCGCTTAAAGTACCTCCCATGTCCAACGCCGCCCTGAACATTTCATCAATTGCCAAATCAACTCGTTTCATTTCCTCTTCATTACGTTCATCGGTCAGAATGATGGGATGCATATTTCCGTCGCCGGTATGACCCAAGATAGGAATCTTAAGCTGGTATTTGGCGGCGATATGCTGGATGGCACGAACGATATCCGGTACTTTGCTGCGAGGCACGGTGGCATCTTCGGTAATAACCGTAGGCGCACTCTTAGCCATAACGCCAAAAGCTGAGCGCCGACCTTCCCAGAGCTTTGCCGCCTGGTCTGCATCCTGAGCTATCTTTACCTCGCGGGCGCCGCATACTTTGCAGGTTTCGGCAACTTTTGCAATTTGCCTGCCCACTTCATCAGCGCTGCCATCCACTTCTATCAGAATGACGCCGTCCGCATCCAGGGGCAGCCCAACAGGTTTGAACCCCTCAATCAATTTCATGGCATTATTGTCCATTAATTCAAGCGAGGTGGGAATAATGCGGTTTTTTATTACCTCGGATACCGCTTTAGCCGCGCAATCCAGACTGTCGAATACAGCTAATAAAGTCCGTTTGGCCTCCGGTAAAGGAAGTAGTCTGAAGGTAATTTCCGTAATAATACCGAGAGTCCCTTCGGAACCGGTAAACAGACGCATCAAATCATAGCCGCTGACATTTTTAATGGTCTTGCCGCCGCAGCGGACTATGCTGCCTGTTGGGGTCACCACTTCCAGACCCTGGACATAATCCCGGGTAATGCCATATTTTACACCCCGGGGACCGCCCGCATTCTCGGCGACATTGCCCCCAAGGGTAGACATAAACATACTGGAAGGATCCGGCGGATAAAAGAGTCCTGCTTTCTCGACGGCCTTATGCAGTGCTGCTGTTATGACGCCCGGTTCGACGGTGGCCGTCAGGTTGTCGGTATCGATCTCCAAGATCCTGTTCATACGGTGCAGTGCAAGAACAATTCCACCCTCAATCGGAACTGAGCCTGCGGAAAGATTTGTGCCGCCGCCGCGGGGAACAATGGGTATTTTGTATTCGTTGGCCAGGCTTACAATTGCTGCGATTTCCTTAGCGTTGGCGGGCGCGACCACTGCATCAGGCAAGTGCGATATCCAGGTTGAATCATAGGAATAGCAGATTAAGTCCTCTTTTTCGGTAAAAACATTGTTTTTGCCAACAATACTGTACAGTTTCTTAATGATTTGCTCGTTTAGCATTTCCTCTCCTCCACATCTTTGGTTTTGTCAACCTCTATGTTTATAAAGAGCAAGAGTCAGCAAACAGGCTGTACATTATTTATATTCCTTTGCTTTCTCCTCACCCCTCAACACCCGCAGCGCCCCTTCTGTCAATGCGATCATTTCGTTCTCGCCGGGAACTACTTTTACACCGGCAAGAAAGCTCACCCGCTCTGTAATCAGTTTAACCAGCAGCGGGTCATACGCCAGACCGCCTGTCAGCACAATAGCATCGACTTTTCCGTGTAAAACGGCCGACCCGGCTGCAATCTCTTTGGCAATCTGGTAAGCCATGGCTTCATAAACCAGTTTGGCTTTTGCATCCCCGGCCTCGATCATTTTGCCGACTTCCCGGCCGTCGTTTGTCCCTAAGTAGGCTACTAAGCCGCCTTTACCCACAACCAGTTTCTGGACTTCACTCTTCGAATACTTTCCGGAGAAGCATAGATCAATCATATGACCTGTTGACAGTCCGCCTGTCCGTTCCGGCGAAAAGGGGCCTTCCCCGTAAAGACCTTCATTAACATCGACCACTTTGCCACCGGTATGTACGCCTATTGTAACGCCACCGCCCATATGGGCGATGATTAAATTCGCCTCCCGGTAGGGCTTGCCAAATTCTTTAGCAATGCTGCGTGCAACGGCCTTCTGGTTTAACGCATGAAAGATGCTTACTCTGTCATAACCCGGCAGGCCGGATACTTTGGCGATATCGGCCAGTTCGTCAACTACAACAGGATCAACGATGAAGGACGGAATGGTAAGACTATCAGCTATTTCCACAGCAATAATTCCGCCTAAATTGGACGCGTGCTCACCGCGCCGGGCCTGACGCAAATCATGGATCATGGCTTCGTTAACGGCATAGGTACCGCCTTCTATCGGCTTTAAGAGACCGCCCCGCCCAACTACAGCATCCAGCGTGGCAATATCTATGTTGTTTTCCGCCATCATCTTGAGAATCCCGTTTTTCCGGAATTCATACTGATCAACCACAGCGTCAAACGGAGCAAGTTCTTCGTTCGAATATCTCACTACCTTTTCAAACAGCAGCTGCTCATTATCATAGACGGCAACTTTTGTGGATGTTGATCCAGGGTTTATCGCCAATACTCTGAAGTTATCTTTCATATTAGTCTTTCTCCTCATCATTTACTGGCCATTAACACGCCGATAGCAATGGAGTTGAGCTTTGTCAGATCTGAGTCCGCCCGTGATGTTAAAACAATGGGGGCTTTAGCGCCTACAACAATCCCGGCGATTTTTCCTCTGGCAAAAAAGACGATTGATTTGTATAACACATTGCCTGCTTCGATAAACGGCATTAATAAAACATCCGCATTACCCGCCACAGGATTTGTTATCCCCTTATGCTTTGCAGCCTCAGTCGATACGGCATTATCAAGCGCAAACGGCCCTGCCACCACACATCCCGTTAGCTCGCCAGCCTGGTTCATTTTTGCCAATTTCTCGGCGTCCAGGGTCGCCTGCATTTTTGCATTGACTTTTTCTACCGCGCAGATACACGCTACTTTGGGATTATCATTGCCCAGAGCATTGGCAACCTGCACCGCATTTTCAATAATCTGCTTTTTGGTAGCTAAATCCGGTTCAATATTCATGGCCGCATCGGTAATATAGAATAATCTGTCATACCCTGCCACATCGGCTACGGCAACGTGCGACAATACATTTTCCGTCCTAAGTCCGAAATCTTTGTCCAGTACTGCTTTCAGGATTACGGCAGTGTCTACCAGCCCCTTCATAACAAGCTGGGCTTTACCTTCCGCAACAAGCTGAACCGCCGTTCTACATGCCTCAACAGTATCTTTTTGGTCTACTATTTTAAACTTATCGATATCAATACTAGATTCATGCGCTATGCGGCGGATTTCTTCTTCATCGCCTACCAGGATGGCATCAGCCAGCACCAATTTCTTGGCGTTATCAACGGCTATGAGTACGTCATAATCCTGCGCCACCGCCACCGCAATTGTTTTAGGCCCTCTTGACTGAGCAGTCTTTACAATTTCTTCGAACTTTTTAATCATCGCGTTACCTCCCGTCTAGTGCTACGATTAGTAGTCTCAATCTTAACCCTGAGCCAGCCGTTTATAAGTTTGGTATTTCTCAGCAGCGGCCTTTTCCGCCATGGCAAATAATACTTCAGCTTCTTCCGGGAAGCTTCTCAAGAGTGAAGAATATCTTACTTCGCCCAGCAAGAATTCTCTAAAACTGGCCGTTGGTTCTTTTGAATCCAGTATAAACGGATTTTTTCCTTCCGCCTTAAGCAGCGGATTATATCTGTATAGGTGCCAATAGCCGGCCGCCACAGCATTCTTTGCTTCCATTTGGGCAAATCCCATTCCTTTTGTCAGTCCATGGCTAATGCAGGGAGCGTAGGCAATGACCAGTGACGGTCCTTTGTAACTCTCGGCTTCTTTTAATGCTTTAATCAATTGAGCCTGACTGGCTCCCATAGCGACTTGGGCTACATATACATAGCCATAAGTCATAGCCAGCATTCCCAAATCTTTCTTTTGAATTTTCTTCCCTGACGCGGCAAATTGGGCAACAGCACCTATAGGGGTGGCCTTTGAGGACTGTCCGCCGGTATTGGAATATACCTCTGTATCAACAAGCAGAATGTTGACGTCCTCGCCTGAGGCCAGTACATGATCCAGTCCGCCGTAGCCAATATCATAAGCCCAGCCATCGCCGCCGTACATCCACATTGACTTTTTAACGAGATGTTCCCTGTTGTTCAGCACAAATTCCTTTATGGCCTGCTCCTCGCCGGTGAGATTGGCCAATGCTAAAGCTGAAAGCAAGGTCTTGCTTACAGCCTTGGCAGCATTGCCGTCATCCATATCCGCCAGCCAGTCGTGAGCAGCCTCTTTAAGACCTTCATTCCGGGTAAGGTCCACTAATTGTTCCAGCTTGAGGGCCAGTCTTTGTCGCTGCTGCTTCACTGCCAGGCACATACCCAGGCTGAACTCGGCGTTATTTTCAAATAAGGAATTTGACCAGGCAGGGCCGAATCCGTCTTTGTTAACAGTGTAGGGAAAACAAGGCGCCGCCGCCCCCCAGGCCTGGGTACAGCCCGTGGCATTGGCTACATACATCCGGTCACCATAAAGCTGGGTCAAAAGTTTCATATACGGAGTTTCACCGCAGCCGGCACACGCACCGGAAAACTCTAAGAGCGGCTGCTCAAACTGACTTCCCTTTACAGTAAACTTATCCAGGGGATTGTCTTTAGGGGAAAGCTTCAGGGAATAGTCCCAGTTGGCTGCTTCCTCAGTCTGGCTTTCCAAGGGTTCCATGACAAGCGCCTTTTCTTTGGCAGGACAAACTTGAACACAGCTTCCGCAGCCATAGCAATCCAGTACATCTACCTGCAGCCTGTAGTTATACTCTTCTAGACCAGGTCCCTTTGCTTCTTTGGTTTCGTACCCCTGAGGAGCTGATGTCAGTTCTTCCTTGGTGCTCAGAAACGGTCTTATTGCCGCATGCGGGCACACGTACGAGCATTGATTGCATTGGAGACAGTTATCGGCAATCCACGCGGGAACGTCAGCAGCAATGCCTCTTTTATCAAATGCCGATGTCCCCAGCGGGAATGTGCCATCTTCCATCCCCACAAATCGACTGACTGGAATATCATCACCTTTTTGGTCGTTCATAGGTATCATTAAGTTTTTAACAAAGTCAGGCAAAGCTTCGTCTACTGCGGCAGCCTCATTCTGAGCGTTCTGCCAGGATAACGGGACTTCTACCTTCTGTATTCCGGTAATCCCCTGATCTACGGCCGCATAGTTCATGGCGATGACTTTTTCACCTTTTTTGCCATAGGTTTTGAAAATAGCCTCTTTCATGTATTCGACAGCCTGCGGAACCGGAATGACATTGGCTAATTTAAAGAACGCCGCTTGGAGAATGGTGTTGGAGCGATTGCCAAGCCCGAGTTCCTTGGCAATTTTAGTTGCATCCATGATGTAAAAATTAACCTGTTTTTCAGCTAACGCCCGTTTTACATTTGCCGGCAGGTTGTCAGCCAGTTCTTTTTCTGTCCAGCTGCAATTCAATAAAAAGGTGCCATTCTTTTTTATGTCGGAGACAATATCGTATTTACTGATATAAGAAGGATTGTGGCAGGCTACAAAATCGGCCACTTTCACATAATAGGTTGAACGGATGGGCTTTTTTCCGAAACGCAAATGTGATTTCGTAATACCGCCGGATTTTTTTGTGTCGTACTCAAAATAAGCTTGAACATACTTATCGGTGTGGTCGCCAATGATTTTAATGGAGTTTTTGTTGGCGCCAACAGTGCCGTCAGAACCAAGCCCCCAGAATTTACAACTGATGGTGCCCTCGTCGGCCAGGTCCAGTTCTTCCCCTACCGGCAGGGATAAATGAGTAACGTCATCTGTGATACCCACCGTAAAGAACTTTTTCGGAGCAGCAGCCATCATATTGGTGAAAACTGCCACCATTTGGGCCGGAGTAACATCTTTTGAGGAAAGCCCATACCGCCCGGAAAGAATTTGGGGCCGTATTTCCTGATCAATAAAAGCGGCACTAACATCCAGATATAATGGTTCACCCAAGGCGCCCGGTTCTTTAGTGCGATCCAGGACAGTAACCCGTTTCACGGTAGCCGGCATTTCTCTGAAGAAGTGTTCCACGGAAAAGGGTCTATACAGATGTACCTGCAGATAGCCGGTTTTCTTGCCTTGTCTGTTTAAAGCGTCTACCGTCTCCTGGATTGCCCCGCTTACAGAACCCATGGCAACAATTACATACTCGGCGTCTTCCGCACCGTAATAGTTGAACAGTTTATAATTTCTGCCGGTAAGCTTGTTGATTTCGTTCATATATTCTTCTACCAGG
Source organism: Sporomusa aerivorans (assembly GCF_041428895.1). Classification (NCBI taxonomy): domain Bacteria; kingdom Bacillati; phylum Bacillota; class Negativicutes; order Selenomonadales; family Sporomusaceae; genus Sporomusa; species Sporomusa aerivorans. Next base: position 2,495,140 of record NZ_CP156926.1, on the reverse strand, counting down.
TAGGGCAGCCTGTTATAAAATGGATTGGCCGATTCTCTCGCCTGAAAGAACACATCCGGATTCTGCACCGAACTTCTCATTACCGGCCTTTCCGGATTTAAAGAACTTTTGCGAAATTCGTCCAAGGCCTCTTCATCCAATAAGTCGCCAAGATCTTTGTAATCCAAGCATTCTACCTTCTGAATTTCATGTGAAGTCCTAAAGCCGTCAAAGAAGTGCAGGAAGGGGATTCTCCCTTTGATGGCGGCAAGATGCGCCACACCGGTCAGATCCATAACCTCCTGCACACTGCCTGTTGACAGCATGGCAAAACCAGTCTGCCGGCAGGCCATAACGTCCGAATGGTCACCGAAGATGGAAAACGCATGAGTTCCCACCGTACGCGCGCTTACATGAAGCACGCCCGGTTTTAATTGCCCGGACAGCCGGTACATGGTCGGTATCATTAAGAGTAACCCTTGTGAAGCTGTATAAGAAGTTGTCAAAGTACCTGCTTCCAAGGCGCCGTGCATTGCCCCGATAGCGCCTGTGACTTTGGCGATTTGACGGCTGCTCGAATGAAGTTTCATTGCATGAGACAAAATTTGTTTTTCCACCTCTTCGATTACCCTTGGGATGGGGCTAAACCGATTAACCATGATCATATCAGCCGGTGCATCACTTGCCGTCTTGCATCTGTTAAGATCGCTATCGGCAGAGAAAGACGATAATTCCAGTTGCTCGCCATTACTTAAGACAACCATTCGCTCAATCATGTGCTTGAGCTGACGCACATTTCCCGGCCAGAGATAGCTCTCCAAGGCTTTCTGAACTTCGATGTCCAGCCGGTTATTCTGCCCGTATCGCCGGTTGCATTCATTTAAAAAGTACATGCAAAGCGGCCGGATATCCTCAGGACGCTCCCTGAGCGGAGGAATATGAAAGTGAACGACATTTAGGCGATAATACAGATCTTCTCTGAATTTGTTTTCGTGCACCATATTCCCCAAATCTTTATTAGTTGCAGCTACGATTCTCACATTGACGGGGGTTGGAGAATTGGCTCCTACCCTGGTAATTTCACCTGCATCCAGCGCCCGCAGTAATTTTACCTGCATGCTAAACGGCAAATCACCGATTTCATCCAAAAAGATGGTTCCCCCGTCTGCGGTTTCAAACAGGCCTTTCTTGCCATGTTTTAGCGCTCCGGTAAATGCCCCGCCGACATAGCCAAAAAACTCTGATTCCAATAAATTATCCGGAATAGCTCCACAGTTGACGGCAACAAAAGGGGCCTCCCCCCGCGAACTGTTTTCGTGAATATACCTTGCCAAGACCTCCTTGCCGACACCAGATTCCCCGGTTATCAAAACAGTAATATCGACGGAACTTACTTTTAATGCAGCATGAAATATTTCATTTATTTTACTGCTTACGGCAACAAGTCCTGTTGCTTTGCGATTGTTCAAACTCTTATAGTATAGTTCTTCAATTTCCTGCGCTCGTTCAAGCTGTTCCCTTAGTTGCACCATCTCGGACATATCCCGGCAATTGCCAATCACCAGCCGTACTCGCCCATTCTCATCCAAAATCGGTTTGGCGGTAACCATGACCACTTTCCCCGGGATCAGGTTATTATGAGTTCTGGTCACCGGCTTTTTGGTGTCAAGCGCGTCGATGCAGGCTGTCTTTTTATAGGGGCTGTTCTGGGAAAACTGACGAAAATTTTTAAATTCGATGTCTCTCTTGTCAAGGCCTGTTATCCGGAAGTAAGAGTCATTTACCAGCACCACGTCGGCATTGCCGTCAAGAACAAGTATGCCGTCGTAAGATTGCTCAAATACAGCGGAGATTTCTTCAAAGGTAAGATTGATATTGGATGAATGTGGTGGAAATGAAACAGTCATATCTTAAGCTCACTCCATTCTTCCAGCATACAAATAAGCGACCGCTAACTGTTTTTTAATACGCAGAGAAGTTACTGTCGTAGAATATTTACACTTCAGCAGGAGAAACTCCTCTTTTCTACTCATAATCAAAAATGAAAGGGCTTGCGCTGTTCGCAAACCCTTTCTATTCTCTGGCGGCGCACCTGATACGAAGTGATGCGCGCCCAGCAGGTCGTAGCATGCCCCAGCGCTCTACTCCACCAAAACAGAGGAATACCAATCCGGCTTTTCATCGGTTGTTTTTAGCGTTCGAAGCGGCAGGGTGAATTTAATAGCAATTCTTGCCAAGACTTTGTATAGTAGCGCCGCACAAAAATTATAGTTAGCCAACAATATAATCGTAACGGTAAGTCGGGTTAGGACGTCCTGGCTTTAAGCACTTTAGGGCTGTGAAATCTGAAGTTATGTTGCTCCCGCCCGCTTGGGAAATCTCCTCTAGTACTATGGTTTTAAGCGTATCCGGTTCCATCTGGGCGCGAGCGTTCAGCGTCATTCTTGCTTCGTTGCTCTCCCCGGCGGATCCACGAATAGTCAGGAAGCTCCTGGCGCCTGTGATATTGCCGATCACAAATCCTTCGCCTGTTTTAATAAGCAATTTCACATGACCGATCGCAGTGTTCAGTTCTTCGAAGCGACGTTTCAGGGCATTCAGTAAATTTTCGGTGTAAATATCCCAGTTCGATGACTTGCTCTGCAGAATAACTGTTGTATTAAGCCAGCCGAGAACGGCTTCCCCTTCGGCGTAAGTATCATAATCGACCTCTGCTAAATGGGTTCCCGCCTCATTGGACTGCAGAACCTCATTCAGCCAGGCTTCTAAACTTTCCCCGGTTTTAGTACTGATAGCATAAACTTTAGCCCACGGCCACTGTTCAGCAGTACGTTTTTGCAAAGCTGCAACTGCTTCCGGAGTTAACAAGTCTGTTTTATTGATGACAATTAAGTCGGCCTCTTCCAGCTGTTTCCGAAGAATATAAACTGCGCTCATATGAAGCCCTGACATTCTTCCGTCTAAAATATCTGCCAGTTGCTCAGGATCAACAAGCACGGAAAGCGGCGCAAGGTTTAATTTTTCAGCGAACTTATGCTTCAATGGCTGCAATATGGTTGCGGAAAGATCGGTGCAACTGCCAACAGGTTCAGCAAAAATGACATCGACAGCCTTCTTGCCGGTAATATGAGCAATAGCATCGGTAAACCCTGGGAAATTGCAGCAAAAGCAGCTTCCGCTGACTTCTGCGACAGATGTGTTGGTATGTTCAAGCAATACGGTGTCTACCAGTTCAGACGCCTGATCATTGGTAATCAATCCGACTCGTTTACCCGCTTGACTAAGCTTCCGGGCAGCCTCCCACAGAAGCGTTGTTTTGCCAGCCCCAAGAAATCCTCCGACTAAAATGATCTTGGTTTTCATAAAAATTCATCTTCCCTTCATTTATTTTTGATTCAGCGACAATGGCATTCCTTATTTTTCATCAGCGGTTCCAACACACCTGTGAACAACAGCCCTGCCGCCAGAGCGCCAATCACCGGACCGAGAATATATACAAAGAAGAAGCCGCCGGACTGGTCAGGAAAAGCGGCTGCCCCCCAGCCAAAGATCCACGCTACCAGGCGGGGACCGAAATCGCGGGCCGGATTCAATCCAGCCTGAGTCAGCGGTGCGATCAGACAAATTATTGAACTAACGGATAAGCCAATAAATACCGGGGCCAGGTTGTCATCCGGTCTTCCCGGATTGCAGCCTTCTGTTAGAGAAAATATCATGAGTACCAGCAAAAAAGTTCCTATCGCTTCAACACCTATTGCTAAAGGCATAGATACAACCGTCGCACTTCCTGGGAGCTGATAATACTCGCCGAATATTTTTGCTACCTTCATGGAATCCGGTGTACCGCGAACAATATTCTGCGCCGTCTCAAATGCAGCAATAGATGGGGCAAATAAGATATACAGGGTTAGCCCCGCACAAAAAGCCCCGAGAAACTGGGCGATAAAATAGGTCGCTACTTTTTGGGGAGCCATTCTTCTACTCACCACCATGGCTAGAGTAACTGCAGGGTTAAGGTGTGCACAAGATAAATGCCGTGTGGCATAAACGGCCAAGCTAACCCCGACGCCCCAAATTAATGCAATTTGAAACAAGCCGCTATGGGAATTAAATAGGACAGATACCGCAACAGACCCGCACCCAAAGAGAACCAATAAAAAAGTCCCGAGAAATTCACCGATAAAATCACGCTTGCACTCCACAGCCAACATCTCCTTGTTTGTTTTTTTGTTGACAATCAGATACTTTGACAAATAAACAGTACACTTTTAGCAGCATCCAATTGAGCCGTCAAAATGGTATGTCGGAGCGGTCACAACCACATCGCACCGGTTCAATTTACGAAAGTAGTCGGCTGTTTTTTGGCACACAGGCTGGGGAATATCCCTTGTTATAATGTAGCCTTCTTCATCTCTCAATCTTTCTTTTCCAAAGTAGATAAGGGATTCACCGGCAAAAACACGGGCTCCACCGGCGGAAACGGGTTTCTTATAAGCAACAAGGTCGATTGATTCCAAAAGAATATTTTCTGACAAGTTATACCGTTCTTTATCCAGAGCCCGGAATGGCCGACGCGCCCTTATTTCGATTGTGCCAAAACCTGCACCGGTGATTTTATTTAGATACTCTTGGTAAGTCATTGCCCCCGCAAGACACATCGCACGTAATCGTTCATCCTTCCGTAACTGTTCAGGTATTGGTTTAGTTGTAACAGGATCTGATATATAGAATCTGCCTCCCGGCTTCAATACGCGGTTCATTTCAGCAAGCGCCTGCATTAGGTCGTCTTGTTCGAAGATATTAAAGAGACAATTTTGGGCGGTGACATCAACACTTTCATCTTTTACAGGCAGGTTCAGTGCATCACCTTGTAATAACTGAATAAAATCTGGCTGAAACCAATCATTCATTGTTGCTGCAAGATTAAAATTATCTCTGGCTGTTTCCAGCATTTCGTGAACCCGATCTACAGCGATAACCGCCTGGGGCCGCCGGGTAAAATAGGCGAACTGAAGCGCCTCCAGGCCACCGCCCACACCTATGTAAAGAATAGTTTCACCGGGACTCAGATCACCAAAATGAACTGTTGTCCCGCAGCCATAATTCATCTTTCGCATAGTGTCCGGAATAGCAAATCCCGGCAAGCAGCGCTCCTTGCTTGTAACACAACAAAGACCAGGCTGTGGTGTTACAGCAGCTTCTTTATAGAATTTATGTGCAGCCTCCAAATACCCCATGTTGCGGCCTCCTTCAACGTATTTTTTTGATATATGACTTATACAACTAGTAGACTAACGCAATTATTATGCCATAACAATGCAAAACTGCTTTTTTATACGATGCTTAATTGGAAATAGCATTAATAACCGCCAATACACTATGTAATACGCAATACCCAATATAGGCGTATCTACATACGGCTGTAAATTTTATGCATATTAAGTTAACAAAGTGTCCCAACAATGTAACACACTTGTTACATTGTTGGGACACTTACATAACATTTATATAATTAAATTAAAAAATAGAAGTTGTTTTCTCTCTTCTAATTCCAATATATCATTGAGAACTATCGGGCTTTATCCAAAAACTTCCTTTCCTGTACTTCTTGCGTATCTCTACTGCCTGTGCTTTGCGCTGCAAAAACTGCTCCTTAATACCGGTTAGAACGCAGCCGTGTGCGGTTATTCCTTCTAATGTAAATCGGCGATGCGCCTGTGGCATTCTGGATAAAGTAAATTCACCAGTGTCATTCGTCCATTCTCCCTCTGACGCACACATGACACATCGCCACTTTCCCTTCCGAGAAACTTGCAGCATACTACTTCCACATTCGGGGCAATACACTAATTCCGGGTCAGTAAAATCAACAGGCGTATTATCGACAAGTGATTGCGCCAGGGCATCCATTTTACCCATTATCTCTGGATTCAGTACATCGCCGGGAAGAGCCGCCTGAACAACAAGAACTCCGGTCACGTTCAATCCGAAAAACCGGGCGAAGTGCATGGTTGCTTCTCTGGCATAGCCTTCCCAGTCTTTAACACCGTGAGATATTACGATTACACATTGCTTCCCGGTGAAGTATTCATCGCCTTTACTTAGAATGGATATCATCCTGTCATTTATCAGCTTGATGGTTGTATGCTGCCCTAGAGAATAAACTGGTGCTGCTATAATTACCTTATCTGCAGCTTTTATGTGATCTAACAGGAAGGTTAGATCATCGCCGATAACACACTGCTTGTCTTTTGGCAAACAGGCATAACAAGCTGTACATGAATCGATCCGCAAATCGCTAAGACGAATGATTTCCTTTTTCCATTCCTGAGGAAGCATATTCATCATTTCCTGGACAATTATATCTGAATTTCCGGCTCGCCGGGGTGAAGCGACTAATCCTAAAACTTTCATTACCGTATCTCCTGTCACTATATTTTTTTAAACTCGCCCCCATATTGGGACAACATAACTATTGTATCAAAAATTACAATCGTTATCATTTATTTAATGCAGTTCAATACCTCGCTCGCAGTGCCCGACAATTGTGCAGAAAACACGATCATGTATTTAAACTCCCGCTTGTTAGACAAGTTTTTTATTGTAAAATAAAAGACGCCCAATTCCTGCGGAATCAGACGCCTTTTACGTATATATTATTGTAAGTTAGCGAAAGCTTTTTGAATGACTTACACAATCATACTGTCATCCAACTTTTTTTACCCATTCTGCAAATGCCAGCATAAACTTGTGCAAAAACTCTCTGGTTTCCGCGTTACCTAATGCACCGTCGGCATCAAACAGATTTGCAGCATTGCCGATATACGCTTCGGGCTGCTGCATAGTAAGGACATTCAGAAATACTAGAGACTGCCGCAAGTGATGGTTTGCGCCAAAGGCGCTTAACCCGCCGGGCGATACACTTACTATTGCCCCGGCTTTGCCATTCCAGATACTTTGGCCATAAGGTCTTGAACCTACATCAAGAGCATTTTTTAAAACGGCTGGAACAGAACGGTTGTACTCCGGCGTTACAAACAGAACACCAGTATACTCCTTCATTGTTTCGCGAAAAGCTGCCCATTCCTTAGGTGGAGTACCCTCGTCATCAAAATCCTGATTGTACATTGTCAGTTGCCCGATAGCAACCTCCTTCAGTTCCAATCCTGCCGGCGCCAGGGACATCAAGGCTTTAGCAAGTTTTCTGCTAAAAGAATCTTTTCTGAGACTCCCTACAATAACGGCGATTTTTGCATTTGCCATACGTTATACACTCCTTTATCCTCAATAAATATTTTATAAATCTTACTTATTCAAATAAATAACTGGTCATTGATAACCCCCCCAAAGTACAGGACTCATTGTAAACTGAGATCCTGTCTGTGGTTTCCGAGGCGCCCAATACATAAAGCAACGGATAAAAGTGATCGGGGTGGTAAAACGCCAGGTCGGCTGACTTACCGGCAGATTTATAATTAATTACGTCCTGATATTCTCCGGCAAGTATTTTTCCCTTGATATAGCCATCGAATTCAACTGCCCAGGAGTACCCGCCGTCCATTTTCCAGTCCACTTTAGACAGATTATGCACAACATTGCCGCTGGCGAAGATTAATACGCCCTTTTCTCTCAGACTCCGTAAGTTCCGGCCAATCTGAAAATGGACTTCCGCACTTGCTTTGCCGTCTACGCTTAGCTGATAAACGGGAATATCAGCCTCTGGGTACATTTTACAAAGTACTGACCAGGTACCATGGTCAATTCCCCAGCTATTATCAATCAAAACTTTACCCGGGATTAAATCTTTCGTAATCTTAGCCAGTTCCGGTGCACCCGGAACATTGTACGCAACTTTATACAGTTCATCAGGGAAGCCATACATATCATATACAGTTCTTGGTTTTTCCGCGTCATTAATCTTACTGCCGTCTGTATACCAATGGGCGGATACTGACAAAATTGCTGATGGCCTCGGTATCTTGCCGGCTATTTCCTGCCAGCCTTTTGTGTATTTATTGTCTTCAATCGCATTTAGCGGGGACCCATGCCCGACAAACAGCACGGGAGCCTTTGTTGCTTTTATCATAATCTATATCTCCTCTCCAGAAATCGCTTTTTTTATTAGATATTCCCTTAAAACCATATTGTAATCGGCCTGCATTGCCAACCACTGAATGGTCAAATCTTTATAAAACAGACTTAACTTCCGGTGGGGTTTAGTGCAGAATCTAAAAATTGCGTAGTCTATTACTCTATATCTTATTCGTAAATCTTAACTTAAAGATATTTGATTTAAAGATCCTTCTTCTATAGAAAAACTGATTTTTTTAAGCAAGGTAATCGCTTGTTCTTTTTCCTCAGAAGTAAGACCTGAAAGCGCCTGTGCAATTGCCTGATAATGTCCCGGCAAAATCTCAAACATTTTTTGCTTGCCGGTTTCTGTAATCTCGGCATAAATAATCCGGCGGTCTTTTTCACAAGGTTTGCGGACAATCATCCCTTTTTTTTCCAGCTTGTCAATTACATATGTAATAGTACCGCTGGTTATCAAGATATGACTGCCTATCTGCTGCAACGGATGGGTCCCCTTGTTAAACAGGAACTCCAGTACCCCGAACTCAGTCGGATTAAGTCCATAGCTATCTATGTTGCGTAAATCCATAGCTAATATTTTTTTATAAGTACGGGTTAAAGCGATATACAGCCGAGTTGCTTGTCTGTTCTCTATGTCAGTAGCTTCCTCCATCATTGCACCATCCGCAAATAATATCTTTAATTAAAGATATTATATTATCTAATTTTTATTTTTGTCAACAGGTTATTATCATAAATACAGGGACAGAGGATACCGTTTTAGTTTTTCTGTAAAAAAACACGCTAAAAACACGGGGACAGGGACACTGTTTGGGTTTTGAGAAGTAAACTACTACAGAATCAGTATAACTAGCAACGGACAATAAACAGTTATATTACTGCAAAACAATAAATAGACCAATCCGAACCAACGAAGCAATCTAGTATAAAAATCAGCATAAATGGAAATTACTGTAATAAAACAAGGAATGATCCCCATATGTTATTAAATAAATTAAAGCATGAATCCCGCTATTATCTCAACGAGATAATTAATACTATTAGCCGGGAAAAGCTCCTTTCCTACGAGTGTATCTTGGCAATCCTATTTACTCTAACGCTTTATGGCAGTAGCCATAAACCGCTTGATGTGCAGGCGCTCAAAGACATAACAAATTTCATCTCTTCAATAACAGTGAACTTTTTAGCGGTCTACTATGCTGCCTTAGCAATATCTGTGGTATTTACGGCACAAATAGTTAAGGAGAAACTTATTACAAGGTTAACAAAATCCAGAATTTTAAAGACAACTGCTGCCTTATTAATATCACCGTTTCTTAGTATTTATACCTTCATAGAACTAGCAGTCCAAACGCCAGTTCTATACGAATACAGACTCATCCTGATTGCATTTATTACTATTTATGGAATAATATCTGTAGGAGGCTTGATTTTGGAAATAGCAAACCAAGCCTGCGACGAAATTAACAATAAAAGAAGCATGAAGTCCCAGAACTAATCTGGGCTTTTCATGCCTCCTTACATTAAAGCTAAGAAAAAAAGATATTGACGAAACAAAAAAGCAGGCCCAAATAGCCTGCTTAACTTTTTATTTTACTATAAGCACCCTGCCGCTTGGTTGAGATCACGTAATAGATCCTGGTAGTCTTCGAGTCCGGCATGGAAGCGCAAAACATGACCAGCCGGCATAGATGTGACTTCGCGCTTGGCATGCACTGGCAATACAAGCGACAAATGCCCTCCCCAGCTTTCGGCAACCCAGAACAGGTTTAGTGCATCGACCAAAGCCTCGACGCGCTCCACCGCTAAGTCCGGACGGAAAACAACGCTAAAAAGGCCATTTCCTTTGCCAAAATAACGCTTAAAACGTTCGTGATAAGGAGAGGTTTCCAAAGTCGGCGACAGAACGTCGGTGACGAAAGGCTGCTTCAAGAACCAGTCGATCAGTCGCTCTGCGGTGCCGGCGTGTTGATTGAGGCGTTCTTCGGTCGAATCAATTCTGCGATAAAGTCGCGAGCAAGTCGTTGGTGCTACCGCGCCGTTGCCGGTTGCGCGCAATTCGTCAGCGATGATCTGTATGTCTTGCGGGTGCTTGGCGATAACAATACCCGAAGGTGTATCACCATAGCCACCTTCGTATTTCGTCGTCGCTTGCACAACAACATCAATACCATGTTCAAGCGGTTTAAAACGGACGTGGCTTGCCCAGGTGTTGTCCATAACAGTACGCAGCTTCGCATTTTGCGCTATAGCTATAATGCCAGCGATGTCGGGGATTTCGAAAGTACCGCTGCCCGGAGCCTCAATATAGACAAGCAAATCTTCGCGCTCTGAATATTTGATACGCGCTTTTAATAAGGCCGAGCGAAATTCATCTGCCGAAGCACCTGATGGATAGCGGATTTGATTTATGCGTCGCCGGTTCAAAAATCGGATAATTGGTCCATATATATTATCAGGGATAAGAACTGCTTTCGGTGAAAATGCGTCTAACGTTGTTGCAACCGCAGATAATCCCGATGGACAGATGACGGCTCCATGACCTTTATGAAGCGCCGCAATTTTTTTACACACTGCGTCGGCTTCAGGTGTCTGAGGAATGCCATATTCCGCCCCGCCATAAGGTGCTCTGCCGCATTTGTCCGCTGTACGATAGGTCTCAAGATTAGGAAATAAAACTGAACTTTGCCCCCAAGAACCAGTTTGTGAAAAAGGGGCTGCATCGCCGAGGCCAGATGGGTTTGGATGTCCACAAACCATATAGGGATCGGAAACAGGCTCGTGTAAAAGTCGTGTTTTAGGCGAACAGAGCGCGAGGAACGCGCGTCTTGCCTCGGATCTGATTGATGATTGCGTTACTTTGCCATCCATAGGAATTTCTCCTCCAAATTTATCGTATAAATTCATAGTTCTTTAATGAGCAAGCAAGTCCTTTTGTACAAAAAGCCAAGTTTCATACCTCGTTTTTGGGGTATGAATTATGTTAGGTAGATTTCAACCAAATAATCCAAATACCCTTTTTAAGAATCCAAAAGAATCTAATTTCCTCTGTTTGATTCTTTTGAGGATTTCACAGGGGAAAGTTTTATTTGACTTGACTGTTTTATACTAATCGGCCCGCCCCTGCTAAGGATGCATGTTTCAGCGTGTCAACGTGTAGAAAAAGCCGCTATTATGCCAAAGCAAAATAGCGGCTTTACATTTTGTCGCCCGAACTTCCAATAGCGAGTCGCCAGGAAGAACCAGCGGCCTTTATTGATACCCTCGACCTTACTTAACGGAATGATTCTGGACGATCTTGTGGCGGTGCAGGCGGTTTAAGCGCTTCATCTACTGCTTTTGCCTGTTCAGCCGTTAGCTTACCTGCCTTCTGAATAGCAGACAGCATTTCTTGGTGATGCTTTCTCATGTCCTTATCCTGTGGTTTTTCGCATGGTGGTTTTTTATCTTTCATCTCAACATCGCGCTCTTTCAAAAAAGCCACTACGCCTTCTTTTTGCTCCTGAGAAATTATTCCATCCTCTACCAGTTTAGTTAACTTTTCATTGGCCATAACTGATAAAGGTTTAGGATCTCCCATTTTTTCCGGCGGATTGCCCATAGCAAAGGCTGCTCCACCAATAGCCAAGACAAAATAACACACTAGCAAGGCACAAACCAGTTTTTTACTCCATTTCATATTATCCCTCCTCTAAAAATATTAGGATTATTTTTCCTTTATTCTATTAGATGACTGTTACAACAACGTTACAGAAATGTTTAAAAAATATATACAAACATAAAAAGAATGTTTTTTATAAAGCTAGTCTCAAATGTAGAATACAGATCCCGGAATGCCTCAAGGTATTATACTGCCCCGGTATACCCTCACACATATTAAAAATCCCGGACAAACTGACGCTAGTCGTGATTGTGTTGGAAATTAAAGGGTTTACTCATATGAAAAAGAAAATATATTAAGACAGTTGATTAGGCAGAAATTAAGATCTGTCTCAGCTTTTAGAATTTTAAAAGCGCTCGGATAAATGGGAGAGAATAATGAAAAAAATACAAGGGCTGGATTATTACTTACAGAGTTTTTCTTGCAGAGATCAGATTGCTGATAAATGCGTATCTTTACTTCAAGCAGATGTTTCTGGCGGCCGCATCACTAAAAATGATATTGATCGTTTAAAGGATTGCAAGGCAACTGAAATATGGATTAGTGGATTAACTCAGAATACATTTGAGTATTTTATTGAAACCTATGGACAGCAATTCAAAATTATACACTTTTGGAAGTGTCCTTTAATAGCTGATTTCAAAAAACTTGAGACACTTATAAGTATTGAGTATTTAATATTTTTTTGGAATCAGCGCGTCACTCACCTTTGGGATTTATCAAAAAATCCCAAATTAAGAGGTCTTAGTTTTGACGACTTTACAAGGATGCATACATTGGAAGAAATCCCCTTAGCGCCTAGTTTAGAAGAGTTGTATTTTGGAGATAAAATATGGAATAAATATATTTTAGATTCTTTAACACCGCTTTCACGCGCGGAAAAGCTAAAGACACTTAATTTTTCAGCTAAAAAAATTAATGATAATGATATTACTCCGCTTGCGAGAATAATGAATTTAGAAAGATTAGAGTTTACTAGTAATTTGTTTTCAACTGAGCAAATTGCATGGTTGACAGCAAATACTAATATCACTTCATCTGTTCTTGCTCCTTACAAAAAATTGAAATATCCGCTTAAAACCGCGGGAAAGATAAAGGATATTCTAGTTATTGGTAAACGAAAACCATTTTTGGATTCACAAGAAGATAAGGCACGCCTTGACAAATATGAAAGGGAATTTATTGACCTAGTAAACAAGTATCGGGGAAACGAATGGCCGTAATTGTCATGTAAAGTTTAGCATAAAACAAGACTTCCAATTTCTTGGAAGTCTTGTTTTGTCTTGTTTTCTCTGTAAATGAACTACTTTTGACCGAATACACAGCCTTATACAGCTTTTATTTTTCGTGGTTTATTGTAAAATTCTTACTATCAGAAGGAATATTATGGGAGAATATAGTATTTATATATAGAAAATATTTACATTATGCTATCCATTGGCTGCCACTTATATCGGTATCTCAAATACTGGGGAATTTCACTACGCATCATGCCGCTGAGTATCAAAAATGTACGACAGTCACAAAGTTTATTTTGATAGTCGTGATGAAGCAATGAATGCAGGTTATGTGACCACATAGCTTCAATACCAATGCAGTGGGCTTAGATTGGCCAAAATAATAATCGAAGTGTGTGTGGTAACTGAAGTAGCCATAATTGCGAGGTACGTTACCTGGCGACCCAAACGCATAAGGAGGTCATTTCGTGAAAGCATCAGTAAATAAGCAATTTTTCTTGGACCAGGCCCTGCCGATCATTGAGTTTGTTCGCTTATCTTTAGCCGCCTATGGTGGTATGCTTTCGGTTGCCAGCTTCGGCAACACGGTCAATTTCCGAGTGCCGGCTTATGTTCAAGACCCTGGACAAGCTTTTCTAACATGTGATGAGTGGCGTTCTCTGGTTAAGAAGATACAGGAGTCACCAGATAGTATGGTTGATATTGAATTATGATGCAGAAGGGGCTGAATCGACTAATGAATGCGAAACGGATTTTCCTTGTTTTGCTTGTCTCCCTATTAGTCATGACAACCATACTGGTGGGTTGCGGTATGGGCACCAAAGAAAGTACAACTGCAGTAAAATATCCAACTAAGCCAATAACGATAATTGCTCCTGCTGCTGCTGGCGGTACTACGGATACGATAGCAAGGTTATTGGAAAAGGCCGCACCACAATATTTGGGTCAGCCATTTATCGTTGTCAATAAACCAGGCGGAGCAGCCACTATTGGTATGAACGAGCTGGCTAGCGCAAGTCCAGATGGTTATACTATCGGAATTGTTCCCGTGAGTGTAATGCTGCAACCACTGTATGGGCCAACCAGATATCATTATCCTTCCGCCTTGGATCCGTTGGCCAAGGTTGCAACTGCCCCAGCGACTATTGCCACGCTGGCAAATCAGCCCTGGAAAAACATCAATGACCTAGTAGTATATGCTAAACAGCATCCAGGTGAAGTCAAGTTTGGGCATGCTGGTTTAGGAAGTTCCTCACATATTGCAGGCGAGATGTTTGCCCGCGAAACAGGTATTAATATTGTACAAGTTCCCTTTAAAGGGGATGCTGAATCCCTGACCGCTTTACTGGGCGGACACATACAATTAATTATCACGGGTACTCCAGCACCCTTAAAAGAATATAGCAAGAACGGTACAATCAGATTCTTAGGAGTAGTTGAAGAAAAGCGCTTAACCATTCCCGGCTTAGAAAATATACCTACACTAAAAGAACAAGGCATCAATATTGCCTTGAGTTTCTGGAATGGAATAGGTGCCCCCAAAGGTCTCCCTGCAGCAGAAAAAAAACGACTTGCAGACGAACTAGAAAAAATGATCAATAATCCATCGTTCAAAAAAGATATGGCGGATATTGGAATGTCCGTCGAGTATCTAGGTCCTGATAAATTCAGCGACCAGTGGATCGCAGACAATGCCAAGCTTTCGAAAATTGTAAAGGAAACTGGTATTGCTGAGTTGATCGCCAATCAAAAACAGTGACACAAACTAAGCCCCCGGCGCATGCCAGGGGCTTTAACTTTACTTAGTTGGTTTTATCGACTTTGACAATATTTGCAAATGACGCTAAAAAGACCAGATAAGTCCGTACTGATGGGCTTGCCCGGTCTTTTTTCAGCACCAAACACTAAAGCGGAAACTAATAACGGGTTCTCTTATCCCTACTATTTTCATATGCTGACAAGAGGATTGCAATTATGAAAAATATAAGCATCTCCATCTTTTGTTCCTCCTTCACACGCTGTTCCACATACGCTTGGTTTGATTAAAGTATAGCCCTCTCGTATTTATTTGTGAAATTGGCGTTAGTTATTGTATCAATAGAATATTCTTATATGCGTATTTGGTTTGCAATGCAGGAAAACAGAGCACTTGCAAGAAGATATTATGCAGTAATCGCAGTCAAGATAGGGAGAATACTAATATCGACCTTTTTAGCTCAAGAGGTGAAAATGGATATTCAGTTTTTCCAAACCTTTTTAATCGTTGCAAAACTAGGAAATATGACTCAGGCGGCAGAAATGCTGAACTTTACGCAGCCGACAATTACTGGACAGATTCGCACTTTAGAGCAGCATTTTGGCGTTAAGCTATTTGATCGTGTTGGCAAAAAGTTATACATTACGGATGCTGGGAAAAAACTAATTAATTACTCGGAAAGATTATTGTCGGTTTATAATGAAGCGCAGGAAGAGCTAAGCATCCATCCGGAGAGTAAATTTAGGCATTGCAACAACAATGGTTAATTATGTTTTTTTGCCATCTCTCCAAAAACTACAAAAACAAGTTCAAAACTGCTCTATTACTGTAGAAATGTGTTCCAACACTTCTGCTGTTGTAAAGGGTATAATTGAAAATCGTTTTGACTTGGGATTTATCCAAAATAGTGTATCAGCAGATTTCCTAAATGGATTCGAATTATTTAAAGAGCAATTGGTTTGGGTCGTGCATCAGAAGGTAGCGGAAAGAAATAATTACAGCGCTAACATCTTGGATTATCCGCTATTAGCATATAAAGTTGGCGGATTATTTCGTGAGTTATACGAAAAAGCACTTGGACGTAAAGTCTTTGAGACCACAATTGAGTACACCGATTCGGAAGTAATGAAAAATGCCATCTTGCAGGGCCTGGGGTGTGGTGCATTGCCATCAGTTATGATTAATCAGCTTCTGAAAGATGGCGTGCTAATTGAATTTGAAAATATACCACGGGCGGATTTCAGTATCTGGATAGTCTTTCACAAAGATAAAGTTTTATCGCGACCAGCAATGGCTTTATTAAAAATTTTACAAGAAGACGTAACAACCAATAAGAGCGCGCATTAATCTAAACCACCGGGGTAAGCCATGTGTATCTCTCACATAAATATAAAAAGGATGATGACTTTTGCCGTTTTCTTTTGAAGAAATATATTCGTATGTTGGTATTGTTGCCCTGCTCGTGATGTTTCCCGGACCAAACACAATTCTAGTCATGCAATCGGTGGGTATTAGTGGTCGGCGAGCTGGTTTACTCAATGTGTCTGGCATTGTGACGGCAGTATATTTGAATGCACTAATATCCGGTTTAGGGTTGTCTCTAATTATCACGCAGTCAATTGAGGTATATAATCTGATGAAAATGCTTGGTGCCGGATATATTGCTTATTTAGGATTAACCAGTTTAGTTGATGGCTATAAACTACATAGACAACAAGAAGTTATATGCACGGAAGACAACATTGGGCAGAATCAGGATATTACACCTACGAAACTAAGCGGAGTCGAGTTCTATTCAAAAGGCGTGCTGACAGGTATTTTGAACCCCAAATCAGCGCTGTTTTTTCTGGCATTTTTCCCGCAGTTTATGCACCAGGACGGAAACATTGTAACTCAATCGCTGATACTTACTCTGCTGTATTCTCTTGTATCGGCAACCTGGTATAGTTTACTTGTCATATTCATTGGAAAACTACGCCATCTTTTGGTACGCCGCGAAACGCAAAAATGGCTAAAATCAGTTACAGGTGCAATATTAATTGGACTAGGTATAAGAATAGCTATACAAAGATAGCTAAACAGGCAAAGCATGGGTAGTCTTACTACCGCTTTTAGGACACAAAGAAAACACATAAAGGACTATGGTGGCAGTTATCCCTTTTTGGGCAGTAATGAGTCTAAGTCATTATGATTCACGAGATTTGATTTTTAGGGATTATCAATAAGTAATATTATCCAGGTTGAGTTTGATCCCTAGACGACACCTGAGATAAAAAGAGAGGTCAGCGGATTTGTGTCCGTTGACCTTTTGTTTATTTGTTAGCCTAATTCCATTAAGCCCTTTCTTATAATAAGTAGTACTCCTACGTTTCCAAGATGCTCGATTTTGAATGTCTGCTTAAATTTCTGCAAGTCCAACTGCTTAACTGCCTCATTAGAGAAATAGTTCATATCACCTAAATGATCTTCCTCTACAACGAGGTCCTCTGGTGATTCAACTATCCCATCTACTTCTGTGGCGCCGAAGCCATAATAAGGCATAAGGCTTGATACAATATCAGTAAAGCTATTACAAAGACTCACTATAATTTCGTTTTTCTGATTTACATCATAGGAATCTAGTGCATCATACCTATCTACTGAAAACTTTACTTCTTTCCATTCATTATGGTTTTCGATGATTGATAGCCTTGCTTCTACAGTTTTCCCGAACCAGTCCGCTCCCAAAGTTATAGAAGGAGAAAAATGACTTGCTAGATCATTAATAATGGTCTCATATTCCTTATTCTCTTTAGCATAGAAAGTTTTGGAATCGCCGAACATCCAAATCGGGCCGTAAACCCAGTAAGTATATTCACCTTCCCCTAAGTGGTTATATTTCCACCCTATCAGGCTAAGTGAATCTAACACAGCAGCTAAAATATCTTTATTGTTCCGATCAGAAAGATAAAACAAATTCTATTTTAGCACCCATACATCCACCCATACATTTCTTTACATTAGCATGCTATATGCGCCCCTGCAAACACTCCAAACAAAGTCCTATCAATCCATTTGATCTTTTCTATAGCTTTTGTATAGCAGCTGCCGCCAACCTTTCAATTTACCTGCCATTCGCCGCGTTTTCTCAGCCTCTATACTGTGTAAATGAGCAATCGGCGGGAAATTAATCCCGCCGACCATGTATAGCTTTTTAATATTATAAGAACCTCTCTGCAGCCCTTAAAATGACTCTCATCAATAAATCATTACCATCGTCCTTAAAGTCAATCCATGAGCCTTCTGCTTTGGGATCAAGCAATAATTTACCGAAGTACCTTCCTGCCATATTGTAGAGTTTGGTTTCCGAAAAGCAAACTTTTTCTCTACGTCTATCTATAAGGAGTATCGTTGAAATATATTTTTCCTCATGTAAATATTCCCTAGCTACTGCTTTAATAAGTCCATCGGATTCCACTTGGATTGAATCAACATCAACCCATGAGGAGCTATCTACTTGAGTCCAGCTTTCGGCATGACATAGGGAAATACTTAGGGTAAGCAGGATGAGGGTCATAAGGAGTACTCTGTGGTTAAGCATTAGTAATCACCTCTCGTTAATACTTCCACTGTGTTTACATTTCCGGATCCGTAATATCAATTTGCGACTGAAAAACGGAATAAACTAACTCATGCCATTGTATGGCCGATCACCTCTACCAAATTTTTCTATGAATAAAACACAATTCCTGCAATATATCACAAGCTACTTGTACAATTGCTAAAATGAACAATCGACGGGATTATCCCGCCGATCTTGAATCTCTTCCCTGTTTCATCCAGCGGCGTTTCCTGCTCCAATTTAACCGTTTATTTCTTGAACGGAATTATTATTCCTTCCTGTTGGTAACGCGCATAAATTCTCTTGATGAATTCATGGCGAATGAGGTGTTGGTCCGTTACGGTCTTTACCCGCAGGATAACATTGAAATTAATACTGGACTCGGCGAAACTGCTGTACCGGATAAACGGTTCAAAACTTTTGACGCCTCCTTCGGTTTCCTGGAGAATTTCTTTTGCAACCTCGGTAGTAACTTTTTCCACATGATCCAAATCACTTTCATAATTGACTCCTATGGGGATGGAGATAGAACATTCAGCAAACGGCTGGGCATAATTGGTGAGTATAGATGAAGCAATTGTTTTGTTAGGTACAACCGCCATGTTCTCAGTGGGAGTTTTTATTGTGGTATTGCGCCAGTTCATGTCCACTACATGACCTTCTTCGCCGGTCGACAGTTTAACAAAGTCACCCATCTTGATTTGTTTGGACACCAGAATGTTGATGCCGGAAAATAAATTCGCCAAAGTGTCCTGCAGCGCCAAAGCTGTAGCCAAGCCGCCAACACCCAAAGCGGTGATCAACGGCGAGATCGAAACTCCGAAAGATTCAAGCAAAATTAATATGCCGATGGCGTAAACGGTCAGGTCGATTGCTGTGGCTATGATCGAAGTGGAAGCGAAGTTTTTGGATGTTTTTCCGAGCTTATGCTTAAGAAAGCCAGAACCCAGATGCGCGACCATGAGGGTCAGGGACAGAATGACAATAGAGTGGAATAACTTTTGGAGAAATAGTAGCGGACCCGGCGGAATTGTCAGGATTTCCATAACCGCGTAGAGGCCAATGAGAATGCCCAACAACGTAGGTATTCCCCTAAATGTTTGCTGCAGCAGGGGATAAGAGATCTTGGTTTTTCTTGCGACTATTTTGAGCAGTTTATCAAATACCTGCTGAATTATGATGATGCCTATCGCTAAACAAATGAAGAAAACTACCAAATGCGTTTTGAAGCCGCCGTTTACGATTCTTCTTCCTATTTCAGCAAGTATTTCAAGCATTGTGTCCTCCCAATATAGAAATTTATTTTACATAATCAGTATTGTTTCGTTAACTATTTCTTTTTTCCCTGCCATTGTACGTTTTTATCATCCTGGAAAATTCCACAACAACACAAAACCTGCGCGATTCTCGGGTTCTTCATATCCACTACATACATTCGAAAGTTTTACAATAATTTCCCAGAATTGTTACAGGTCTTTTTCAAGGACGGTCATGCCACCTCCACCCACCACATGCTTTTACAAACAATCGTACACTTGCCAGGCAAGGTCATCATGGAAGGAATTTACTATCATGAGATAACCGGATTATGCTCAATATATTGCGCATTTTATAAAAATCATGGTACAATATGCTTAAAGGAGTGATTGCATGACGATTAAATGTCATCTTAGCCGAATATTAGGCGAAAAGAGAATAAATATATCTGAACTATCAAAAATGGCAGGCATAGCTAGAAATACAGCAACAGCACTGTATCATGAGGATGCTAAAGGTGTTACATGGGACGTATTAGAGAAATTATGTGCCGCCCTCAACTGTCAGCCTGGAGACTTACTGGAATATATACCCGCCCGAGATACTAACGATTAAGTCATAGAAGTATTGGTAACGGACCACACCCGTAAACAGCGAACATTACGCGGGAGGGGTAATTTTGAGATTTGAGTATTTGGTTGACAACAAAGAATTGATACCAATAGTCGCAAATTGGTTATATACAGAGTTCGTAGAAAATATCAGGCATGGAATATCATTGCATGATGTAATTCAAAAGTTAGAGAGTGGTAAAAAGGATGTACTACCTATAACTATCATTGCAACAGAAGGAACTAACTGCATCGGTACTGTATCACTTTTTGAGAATGATTTAAAAAGTCTTTCCCTGAAGCCTTGGCTTGCAGCTCTTGTCGTTGATAAACAATATAGAGGCGCAGGTATTGGCAAACGCTTAATTACTGAAATATCGAATATAAGCCGAACGATAGGATTTGAAACGCTGTATCTGAGAACAGAACACGCCTCGGATTATTATAAAAAACTAGGTTGGGCTTTAATTGATAAAAGAACCGATGAATTCGGAATCGAAACAGAGGTTTTCTCGAAAGAGTTAAATAGCATCAACATAAATACTCCCGATTTCCCATAAGTTGCGATCGCAACTTGGAGAACCACTTTAGCAGTAAATTCTATATGCGGGGGTGATACCGTGGAACGAGTTGAACCTATTCAGCCTATAAAAAGAGTGTTACCGGTTCGGAAAGCGCTACCCGATTACTTTGACCTGGAGCTGCAGTATCAGCTGAGGCAGAAAAGACAGCTGAGATCCAAAAAATCTATAAAAAAAGACTCCAAGCCGGATCCCGATAAGCAACGTGCTATCGTGGACGGCGTTGGAGATCATGTTGATTTTAAGGTTTAGGCCTGGCAGTCGTCGAAGTTTCTTCTTTTCAACGATCCCTCTTTACTTACAACAATGTGTCTATTATTTGATAAAGTACATATATTAAACAATTTAGAGTACGAACAAAATAAAATAGGTTTTTTAGGCCCCAGAAACACTCATAAGTTAATACCCCGGCCATTTGCGCCGGTTATTTTTTTACCAATAAGGAACACTTCCTGGCCAGCTTCTAAGCAGGAAGTTAAACTGAAGTTTTCTGAAGTAGTTCTGAGCCTTAATACCAGCTCCATAAATTCCTTGCGTTCTTGAGCTTTCCTAAGCAGTTGACACAATCAATTAAATTCGCAGCTTTATGCGAAAATCTGGACCGAATCTAAATATATCTACCTAGCTATACCCATAACTACCAATTTGGGGAAGGTTATATTGATTGTTCGAGGAATAGTGTAGTAGCAGTATTTAAATCTCTCTTCTATGCGAATAAGACGAAGGTTGAGTATTCTATGAATTTGAAACTTGTGCTGATTAAGACATCATTAATTTCCTCATTGGGAATCGTTATTTTGCTAATATGCTTGTTGGGCTTTACCTATGGAACAGTATTCCTTCTAGGTACATGGCTCTCTTTGTTTCTAGTATATTTTCTCTACTTTTATGCAGCAAAATTTTATATCAGTTTAAGTAAAGGCTTTATACTCTTGCGTAAAATATCTATTAGCGGATTGATTCTATTTTATCTTTCTTTTATTGGTATTGAAGCTTTTGTTATACGCGAATGGCAAGCTACTACTAACAGTCATGTAGACTATGCTGTAATTCTGGGTGCCGGGTTAGATGGCGATAAAATTTCTAATACCGTTAAAACCCGATTAGACACAGGCTATGACTATCTTGTCAAAAACGGAACGGTAAAAGTAATAGTTTCCGGAGGCCAGGGAGAAGGAGAGTTAGTTTCAGAAGCTGAAGCCATGGGAAAATATCTGATCCAAAAGGGCCTTGATAGTCAAAAAATTATTTATGAAGATAAGTCCACTTCTACAAGGCAGAATATATTATTCAGCAAGAATATCGCATATTTAAATTCTAAGGGTGAGCCAACATTACTAATTATCACCAGCGATTACCATATGTTAAGAGCAAAGCTCCTTTGTCGCCAACTTAATTTAAACTACTATGGTTTGGCAAGTACGAGCCCCATTATGGTTAGGATTAATTATTCGATACGCGAATATTTTGCCACTATTAAAGATTTGGTAACAACTCCAACTGGAGGGAAATAACTATGACAATCGAAAGATCATTTTGCCCATGCTGTGGTTACCCCACATTATCTAAAAGAATCGACCCCCAAATGTCTGAGTGGGATATTTGCGTCTTGTGTAACTGGGAGGATGATGGTCAGGATGATTCTTTTGCTGATGTAGTTCGGGGCGGACCAAACGGAATATATTCGCTAACCCAGGCCAGGGAGAACTTCAAAAAGTATTTAGTAATGTACTACCCTGATAATGACACGAGAATTATGCCTGGCAATTGGCCCGGAGAGTTAGAAGCTAAACAATTATTAGTTAAATGCTTTGAAGAACTAAGAGCAACGGATGATGAACCCACAAAACAATCCCTTTGGCAAGAAGTCCTTAAGCTCGAAGATAAACTAGACAACATTACCAGCGAAAAAATCAGAGAATACGAAGCACGTATTAAAGATAAGGCTACCGCGCCAAAATTATGCCGCTTATACGAATAAATCGTTTTGACCGACTCTTTCCCAACTAATCGGAAAAATAACTCAATAAAATCCGCGGAACAGGAAACCGCCGCAATAATGTCCGACTTTCTGGCTGATAGTAAAGCTAAAGGAAAAGAGAGATTGGAAAAACAAAAAAAGCAGGCCAAATAGCCTGCTTAACTTTTTGTATCTTTGGAGTTCTTTTGTACTCTTTTTTGAAAATAAACGGCAATTTTACCATAACAAAAGACTTCCAATTCCTCGGAAGCCTTGATTTCCCTGGCACGCCTGGTAGGAATCGAACCTACGGCCAACCGCTTAGAAGTGTGAAAAAGTGGGCTTTAAAACCTTGCAAATCCAGTAAGTATGGGGTTTATCTTTATCAAAAAATCGTAAAATTATTAAAAAACAGGTCAGAAATATGGTTAATTGCACACCAATTGCACACCAAATTTTATTATAATTACGCGACTCGAACCTTACGTTTTCTCTGTAAATGAACTACCTTTGATGGTATACACAGCCTTGTTACATCTTTTATTTCTTGTGGCAACCAAAAGATTTCTTTAATCTCCCTAATATCTCTTAAATCAAGGTTCCCGTACGGTAGACTTGCGCTTAAATGCTCTATTCTTATCCCATCTACATACTCTGTGGTAACAATTATTAATACATTCCCTATGACAAAAACACCATTCTCATGATCTGGTGTGTGACAGCTATACCTTAAACATTCTTTTTCTTCAACATGGCGAATAACTCCAGCAGCTATTATTTCATCAAATGACCGCATGATACAACTCCTCCAAATTCTATTTGCCATGAACCACCGATATGCACCGTGGGCAGCCAAGCTGTCGCTCAATAAACCCTTGCTTCTCTAATCGCTTTAAATACATATGTACCGTTGAGCTGCTACGAAGCCCCACTGCTTCCCCAATTTCGCGGATTGTTGGCGAGTACGCGTGCGATTGGTTTAAAAAATTAAGTATTGCTTTTTCTTTGGACATATTCACCCTCCACAAGAACATATGTTCCCAAATCTTTTTTGTATATTCTAGCATAGACAATTAATCCCAGCAATAACAATCCTAGAACTAAATAGAATTATAATATTTCATTCACAACACCATTACTTACCAATTGTTGCAATAATACAAAATGAGCCCCTGGCGTGTGCCAGGGGCTCATTTTTAGAAGAAATATTATGGTAAAACATAGGTATTTATATGCAATTTTTTTTACATTAAAGGTAAATATTTGATTGGTTCTATAACATAATTAATTAGAGGTGGTCCTTCCGAATAATTAGCTAACAGCCACCCTCTCCCATCATATCAAGCACCTATTAATATTTCTTCTGATTTATGCCCACAATTCTTGCAAACTACGGATATTACTCCCGTTTTGCTGTCTACAGAAAACCTAATTAGATGAACCTCAAAGTTTCCCATTTTATTTGAAAGTATTTCTGTATGTCCACATCTGCAACTGATTCGCATGGTATCCCTCCAATATTGGTAGTATATAGCAAAACTATTCTCTGCCTTTTCGCTAAATTCCTGCAAATTAAGAGCTTTTATCCCAATAAATTCAAGAAGAGGTAATATTTTAAACCATCATCTTTCATCCCAGCCGAACGGCCACTGCTAAAAAAAGACCCAGCGACATAGTGCTGGGTTTGGGAAAGTACGTGCAAATAGCTGAGCAACTATTTACTCTTATATTGTAGCTTACTATTATTTGAAATTTCTTGGGCGGCAATAAATAGAAAACCGCACCCCGGAGGGTGCGGCAACCTTCATTAAACGTCTGGCAAATAGCGTAGTGTCATTGAGATTAATTAATTTCTAATGAGGCCAGTAAGTAGTGCTTGTTATCATGATATTCTTTCATTCCATACAATATTGCCCTTATAAAACACACTACTCCATCTTTAATATGCTCAAGGTCTGTTAACGTCATATCTCTTGCACAATCGCCAAATGATTCATCACCATGAGCGAGATTATTTCGTTTGTCTTTTACGATTTTTAAACAGCCATCCTCATCTGATGCGACATATCTAATCCGATGCTTATCACAAAGCTTTTTTATGACCCTCGCATCAAGGTTTCCACTTATGCCTATCGCCTCTCGGCTTAAAATAATTGGCTGACTTGAAATAACATGATTGATAATAGACTTCACACGATCTTCATAAACGGCTCTTCCTGCCACATTAGAATACACTTTTCCTATTTCATGGTTTGACCAAATAGATCGGATTTCAACAATAAGGTCACCATAACTGCTACCACTGTTTTTTAAATTCTCATATATCTCCATAAGGCCACTAATTACACAAGCCTCAACCAAATTGTACAACATAAGCAAAAAATTGGACTTGAGGATTCGTTGAAATCTCGCATTGTCAATAGTCTGAATTTTTCCGCTTCCATTTTCACTATCAAGCATTATGGAATAATAGAATTCAATCTCAGACACTCTATCATCAAAAAGAAGCATTGTGTTATTCATTCGTAGCATCCTTTAGTAATTGATCCCTAACGTATTCAACTCGCTCTTTCAATTTTCCTTGATTATTGCTGGCATCAGACGTGGTAAGAGCCTTAAACTTTTTAGAATTAATCCAGTCGATAGAATCCACGGTCAGTTTTGGATTACTTCTAAGGGCAAGAGCGACACCAACAGATATAGCTTCAAAACGTACACGAGGAGTAGTAGTCGCATCCTTGCTTTTTGCAAACCCAAATGGAAAATATTTGGTAACAAATTGCATTGTCTTGTTAAATTCATCAAGATACGCCTGCTCAGCAAATGTGTGCTGATGCGCGATAAGGAATTCATCCAGAAAATCGGATACTCTATGGTCAAATGAAGTATAATCGTTTACATATGCAAAAAATCTTAAAACAAGTTCAAATCTCTCGTGTCGATCTTCTTGTTTTTTTGAAACAGGACATATTGTTTTAAACAACTCATCTTGTCCACACTGATCAATAAAGTCAGCAAAATTACCGGGGTATGATCCACGTCGAACTTCAGATTCATTTACTTTTATACCGGACCTATTAATACGATTAAAAATATCCTGACGAACATCATTTGGCGTAGACTCATCCAGAACTATCACACGCATCGTTTTATTATTAAAGCGTCTTTGCTGTGCTTCTGATAAATCAAAAAATTTAAAGCCCTTTAGTCTTGTTAATTTTGACAAAGAAGATAGAGCTAACTCACCTTTTATAAACTTTACAAGTGTCTGGATCCGTTGTGCGCCATCGATGATTTCTAATCGTCCATCCTCACAATCACCAAAAAACATGAATGGAATCGGCAGTCCTAATAGCACAGACTCAATAAAGGATGTCTTATTTTTATCTGCCCATATATACTCTCTCTGATATTTAGGAATAAAGAAATCACTTTTATCAAATTTAGTAACAATGAGTTCAACAGTGTAATCTTTTGTATCGTAATCTATTTGTCTTTGTAATTCCTTGAGTTGTATATCTGCCTGAGTTTTTTGCTCATAAGTGATAGGTTTTTGTACCGTTTTAGCCATTTTCAGCAACCTCCCCAATATGACGTTGTATGCTCTCGCCAATAGCACGCCCAAGATTCACAGGTACAGCATTTCCGATATGTATCCCCAATTCTTTTTTGCTTAATCTAGCACCAAAAGGAAGAAATTTATAGTCGTAAGGAAATGATTGCAACATTGCACCTTCCCTTATAGACAGTGCTCTGTTTTGCTCAGGGTGCCCGAAACGGCCATTACCATAACCATAAAACTGCGTAGTTATTGTTGGTGCGGGCTCTTCCCATGACATACGGCCATATACTGAGGGATATGTGCTTCCACTTTCCTTTTTATGACAATTCAATTGCAAAGCTGCATCCCAGTCTCTCCATGTCCCGCAAGGACGTGATTGTTTAATGCGCTCAATATTTATTAATGATAAACGTGAAGAACAATGCAATGGATCTTCTTCAAACGATTGACCAGCATCAATAGGCGGGAGGTTACCAATGGTATCTCGAACGGTTAAATATGTTTCGGGGGTATATTGAGGATCTATAAGTGAAATTTCTCCCAATTTCGAAGCAAGTAAAACAAGCCGCCTCCTGCTTTGGGGAACACCATAATCGGGACAATACACTATCTTCCACGAAACATAATATCCCATTTCTATAAGTGCAGCTTTAAAATCATTAAAAACAGATTCTGCTGCTAATTCAGGAACATTTTCCATTGAGACTATCTCTGGCATAATGTCACGGACTTTATCTGCAAAAGCATAAAGGAGTCGCCATTTATCCCCTTTGTGGCCTTCTTTGCGATATCGCTGTGTATATCTCGAAAAAGGCTGGCATGGAGCGCAACCAACCAATACGCGTATCAGGCCATTAGGGTAAATATTCGAAATTATATCAGATGGTAACTGGGCGACATCAGCCTCAATAAATACAGCTTGATTATTCGTTTCATATGCATATTGACACGTCCCATCTATATCTATTCCTGCAAGTACTTGTAAACCAGACAGTAAAAGACCATGTGTCAAACCCCCGATACCACAGAATAAATCAATAGCTGCGCAAGGCATTATGTCACCTCCATGGGTGACTGTTTATTTTCAATCATTTTTTTATCTTCCACAAAAAGAAGGTATGCATCAATACCCAAAGCGGAAGCAATTTTTTCAACATTATCAAGCGCAATACTGCGCTTTTCACGCTCAATTGCACTAATATATGTTCTATGCAAACCTGCTATATCTGCAAATCCCTCTTGTGATAATCCACGTTCAGTTCGATATCGCTTAAGATTTCCAGCAAAAGTATGCAGTAACTTCATTTAATCACCCAATAAATATTATCGCGTAATTTCAGACAATAAGTCAACATACAATAAGTAACATAGCTAAAATTTTAGCCCTTCTGTGCATAAAAAAGCCGCCCACCAGGACGAACCCGGCAGGCAGCAAAAGAGTTAACATAGTGGATTAGAATAGTATACATCGCGTTTTTTAGAACTTCTTTAGAAATAAAAAAGCCCGGCAGCCTAAGCCACCGGGAAGTGCAAATCATGAAACATGAACTAATCTGAAACTTTAAAGATTGCTAAGAATGGCCGTCCTTGTGCAGAATCATTAATTACATTTAATGCTCCTCCACTTATTTGGAAGGCTTGCAATTCAACATAATCACCTGTTTGCAGCTTGTTAATACTCCCCACATTTCCCCCCCATGTGTTCGTACCATTTGCAACACTTGACTGTCCCGAAAGATTAATAGAACCGTTAAGCATAATACTTGCCGCCCTATATCCAGTACCCTGAGAATTATAAATAATTTGAGCAACAATTTGGTATACGCCATCCGAAGGAATTGTAATTCTTGTTGGATTCGTTGTGTTATACATATTATCCGAATCAAATTCTACAGAATCAAAGACAACCTTCGTAGCTACTGTATTGGGAATACTCTGGTCTACACTTCTTGATACACGACAAACTGCAGTATTTTTCTCACCGTCCGGAATCACACTCGGATCAAATTTCCCGTCATTGCCAAGCATAGCTAATTTGCCAATGTCTTCGGTTCCCTTGGATACTACGATAATCTCCTCATTGCAACTAAAGGTTCTTGCCATTTCTAAACACTTCCTCTCCAAAATTTTTTTTAAAACAGATCTTACTTTGAAGGCCTTCACTTATATACATTCAGATCAACTGGCTTTTTAAACGCCTCAACGCACTATGTTTTATTTGACTTACTGCCTGTACCGTAACCCTAATATCTGAGAGATATATGCCAGCTTGCGACCATATACAAAAATGTGAACTAACACAAGCAGCTGCCGCTGCGGCAATGCTTGCAAAGCCGCCAGCATCCTCTCAATAGTTTCCTTATATACTAACTCAGCCTGCGGATCATCCGGAGCCGCTATATATGCAAGCGCCTTGTCCCCTTGGTATTCCATTTGCTTGCGCTTTGCTTCTTTTCGCCAAAGATTTAGCAGGCCAAACTTAACCCGGCTTTCAAGATAGCCGGCCAATGGGACTCCCAAATCGGGATTGAAGTTATGTATGGCTTGTAACAAAGCTAACCATGCTTCCGATTCAGCATCAGGAACGGATTTTCTATATATACCCGCGTACTTCTTAATTAGTGGCTTAAACTGCTGACAAAGAAGTTGCTTGTCTATTTGAATCGCCTCCCAAAAAATAAAATAAGCCCCCGGTTTCCCGAGGGCTAAAATCACTCAGCGCCGTCAGTTGGCTTTTTACGGTTGCTGATTGGAGGTGGTTTCAGTTGTTGTGGCTTGCGCATTGGCCGCCACCGCAGTATTGTACTGCTGGATTGCGGCTGTCAGGGCCGTTGCCGCCATACCTTGCACCATCTGATTACGGTAGGTTGTCCAGGACGCTTCACTGTCACTGATCTTCGACGCCCCATAACTCGTTACTGCCGCCAGTGCGATTTGACCCAATGCTGCCCAGATAGAGTTATTCGTGTTTGCCATTTTACCATTCCTCATTTCATTTATTTTTAACTGCCCACCAGTTAAATAGCGATACAAATCCATTGGGGTAATACAATCGGCATCAATCCCAGGTAAAATATTAAAACCGCCTGCCCGTAATATTCGGGTGACGGTTTCGCTACAATTCATTGTCCATGCGCCGGTATCGAGATTAACCGGCAAACGCATAAATAGCATGATTGCCCAGTTAATTACCCCATTTATAATAGGATGCAAGTTTATACCCCAAAGTGTATGCGCGCCGCCTTCGATGCACCCGATATAAGAATAAAACTTGCCTAACAGTTTTTTAGCCATTAATTCAGCCGCTATTTGATTTGGCAAGTCTATGTCGAAAAATACGGCATAGGGGTTGCCCTCATATTCGTTCATATTGCGCATATGTACGCCTGGATATCTATCACCAGCTTTCATAATTCCTGTCGATTCCAGGACGCCGCCATTGATTTTAATAGCAACATGACTATAGTCACCAGATGTTACTTTCTCGATGACATCATCGACCAATGTGTCGCCGCCAACAAAAATCAGTGTCACCTTGCCCATTAGACCAGATCCGCAGTAATGACCGCTTGGCCCTTATATTCGGTAATATCAATATTGCCGTTTTCTGTTACAGCAAACTCCACTTCGATGCCGTTGGCATACACCGACTGCACTTTTCCTTCCACGCTATCCGGCAAAGAAAAAATTCCGGAATCATCAATTTTTATCAGCTCTATCATGTCCATTCCTCCCCAAATGTTTCTCGCAGAATCGCCTTGCATCTAGCCAAGTAGGTTTCCAGCAAATCCCCGAAGTAGCCGCCATGCTTCAGGGCAGCAACATAACCGTCAATGTCGGTTACTTCATATATGCCGTCAATCGCATAATACCTGAGATAACGGCCAAAATACTCGGCGTAGGCTTTGCAATTACGAAACTGCATGTAAAAATACTGGCCGTCCGGCTGGGGCGTGTTGTTGGGCGCTTCCTGCGTGAGCCCAGCCAAGTTGTTGTAATCCAGCGCCATGCCGGACATAAACGGCTGGCCGTAAAACCGGCTGTCTTTGTCTATGTTGGTGCTTTCATGCACCCATTGGGCGTAAATCCACTCCGGCTTGATGATATTGTCACGGCCCGTATTGGCAAGCTCGGCAGCAACCTTGGCAAACTCAAAAAAATACGGATTAACCACTCTGCCGGTTTTCGGTTCTTCCGTAGCAAAAGGATCTTCTTGAACCTTTAGGGGAACGCTATTACCAGAAGCAATAATAATTCGGCTAAGTTCCTGGCCGTCTGCGTTTTGCATCCGTAAGCATCCATAAGTTGGGCACCATCCTTGATAGTCGGTAAGCGGATCGTCGCACCCGCTGCCGCCGCCGTGAATATCCCGGCCCCGTGGGTCGCCAGTAGTGATATAGAAAGTACCATATGCGGCATTGTTTTCTGCCGGCGGTTCGTCGGCCGAAACTGTGTACTCACCAATAGGCAATGATTCACGCGGCTGGCCTGCATCGTTGTATCCATCTACAAAGTCACTGCGGCACTCCCATGACTTAACCTCACTATTATCCCTTTTAAGATAAATTCGCTGATCCTGCCGACTGTAGATAAGCTGCATATCAATCAACCCTTTCTAAAACAGTTTCAATGGTTTCGCCTTCCTGCGGTACCGGGCATTGGCCGTCTTTGCACACAAACTGCGCTACCCATGCCGGAAAGGTCATATTATGGATGCCGGTGCCGTTGCCCAGGAGGTTATTAATGTTGTTGTGGTACTCGGTAGCCAGCGGCAGCAGGTTGCGAATATCATCAATATGGGTTAGCGGCTGATCGGCCATTTGCTCACTATAGCCAAACGGATCTATAACCAGCAAAAAAGCCTTGAGTTTGTCAAAATCAATGACATTCGCAAGGCTAAATTCCGCAATATGATGGACTTGTATATTGGTAGTTCTGTCGGTGATCGGGCATCGGTAATTGCCGTCTTTTTTGAGCTTGGCGACGCTTCGCCTAAATTCGGCTGATCGTTGGCCGTGTTCCGGGGTAATAATAATTTCTTTAATGGTTCGCTGCTCAACGTGTTCAGTTGTTATTTTTTCTGGATTCCCCATTACTGCCCCCCTTTACCAAATAATTTTGCAACAAATTCTGCTACCCATCCGGCCACAGCACCGACAATACCGGCAGTCAGAAATATACTGTCAACCCGATGATGAGCTGACCGCGCCCTGGCGTCAGTTGCAACAATATCTTTGCCATGCTGCACCAACGTTTTGGAGTGATCTTCCACCGTTGCCATCGTGGTATCTTGCTTTGTCTCAATCCGGGCAAGCCGGTCAATAACATCTTGCTGAAAATCCTTTTCGCCCAAGCGATCACCCCGTAAAAATCATTTTTCGCATAAAAATAGCCGCTAATTAGCGGCAGTACATGGTTCACGCGGCATATTATCACCCCATAAAAACACTGATAAAAAGAAACTAGATAATGAAAGGGAATTTCCCATACCGTACACCAACAAAGTCAATTTCCACGCTGGCCGTCTGTTCTAAGGAGTCTTTTACCTCAAGGACTAAGTTGTTTTCCTTCCCTACCTTAATGCTTTTCGCCGGCAGTTTATAGCTTATACTTATTGGGCCTGTTGCAAACTCTGTCCAGGCTACCAGCACAACATCATTAAGCGTAATTTGGTAGCTCATGGTATCGGCGTCCGCGTCACTGATAACGGCTGTTAGGGTTGTCTTATCAAGTACCGCGACTATCTCAGGTATGGCATCTGTTTTGGTCAAATAGGTGGTATATTGATTTGTGGCTACTCCGTCTGTTGCCTCAATTGTTATAGCGTTTGTCCCTACGATGGTTGCGTTGCTGGGGATAACAACCGAAATGTCATATTCGAACGAATCGCCTGTATTGTAGGCTTGGAACTCTTCCCCATTTACCAGGATGCGATAGCTTGCGTTGTCGCCGTCCGAATCCGCGATATGAGCGGTCAGTGTGGATTCTGTATGCGTCTCAGCGGGCGATAGGGCAACATTGGAGATTGTTGGGGCAGAGTTGGTTTGGAACAGAGCGGTGATGCTCTGGAGGTAGGCTTGAGTGGATTTCTGATAAATGTAATAATAATTATATGAATTTGAAGTACCGTTAAAACCAAAGGTTATGGACGTAATCTTTTCGTTATCAGGTGAGACATAAGTAGATGTTACGCCGATTGTATAGTTTTTTATAACCATGGTTGCTGTCGTATATAAATTACTTAATATTTCTGCGTAGTTATAACGCGTACTTCCCTGTGCACCACCAGACCAAAGGGTTTGGATTTTTGATATCTTATATTCACTACTTGGAGCAGATACAGTCTTTGTATGCCAATCATAATCACCTGTAGGAAGTACACCCGAAGTATATAAATTTTCGGGTGCATAAGATGTAACGTGAGAAGCCAACAAAGAACTCATATAGCACATAAAATCAAGCTGTGTTCTTTGGAATATCTCTGCCCACTGCGCGTTTGTTATGGCTGACAATATGCTGGCCGTCATACCGTTGGTTGCAATATTGTCGCTATCCACTACAACCCAAGTTGAATCTTGGTAGGCATACCAAGTCTGCCTGCCATCAAAGCTAACCAGGAACAAGCAGCCATCACCGGCAATGTTTATGCCATTTATACCTTTAACCTTCGATAAATCAAATGAAATAACGTCTGTAGTGGTTAAAACACCATTGCCACCAGTTATGTTATTACCCACATACTCCATATCATCTTCTCTTAATTTACCAATGTCACCGGATAAGCTAAATCCCCCAGTATACGTGTATAACGTTCGATATGATGTAGCGCGATAGGTTTCTTCCAGGGTTACGACAAAATCAAGGTAATCCCGGCCACCATCATCATATAACAAGTAAAGCCTACAGCTATTATCTCCCGTTGCCAAGTCTGCCAGGTCTAATTGAAATGACAAAGCTGCCAAATCAATACTGGTATCCGCATAAGAGATTGATTCTGTGCCACCAATAAGCAACGAATATTTGCCTGTGGTGCTTTCCCGAGTATTAACCGTTGATGCTTCAATAGCGGAGCTTTCATAAGAGAATGTCGGCGTAACCGTAAGCCTGATATGATCGGCAGCGTTTGAGTCGTATAGTACCGTCTCGACAAGTACACCTTCATTACTCCTGCTTCTTATCCCCGGCTTCATGTTAGGCAGCATAAATCCGGTTACGCTTCTAACACGTTTGCCAGCAGTGATACTTCTGGGAATAAAGCCCGGTACTGTCCGCTGCTCCCTTGTTCCTTTGGCTATCTGAGAGCTGATATACCCAGGCGTGATTCTTTGCCGCTTGCTGAATTTTAAGTTTGGCCTAAGTATGCCGGGTAATTTCTTTTCCCTCTCTTCCATTGCCAAACTTGGCCTTAAAAAACCTGTCGCTTTTCTATCCCGCTTACCACAAGATATTGTCTTTGGAACAATTCCGGGAACATTTTTGTCACGCTTTCCACATCTGAATGTTTCTGGGATAAGCCCAGTAACTACTCGTTGTTTCTTTATTCCTTCAGATTTAATTACCTCTGAAAGTAGTAGCCCATCAACATTTTTTGAGTCTCTGGTTTCAGCAGTAAGTAAAAACATTAAATCACTTGCAGTAATGTAATAACCAGTATTTGTTGATGTGGCATAAAAACGATATTGTAGATATGCTCCGGTGGTTGTAAAATCACCAGAAACAGTTGCAGTTGAGCCAGATTTTCCAGTTCCCGTATAAAGGGTAGTCCATGTGCTTCCATCATTACTACCCTGAAAATAAAAAACAGGACAGTTGTTTGTTATTATTGAGAATCTAAAAATGGTTACAGCAGAACTAAATACAATTTTAATCCATCCAAGCGACGTTGAATAAGCCTTCCATCCGGCACCGCCCAATCCTGTATTGAATATGTTATATGCTGGATATGAAGTAGATAGTGTAGAACTGGCACTGATGGTATAAGTAATACCATCAGTGCCGGGGATAGTTCCGGTTAAATCAGTCAAACCACTCCCGAAAATGTTATAGCCATGCGTAGTTGACATTTAATCAGCCCCTTACGCGATTCGAACTAATAGAGCCAAGGAAGGAAAGGAAAGCACGTTCACCGAAGCGCATACAGCCACATAGTAAGTATACGTGCCTATGGTTATCTGGTCGCCCGTAAGTAGGTTACTATTATAGGCACAAAGGACGCCGTCTAATTTACCGCGAATACTTTCTGTGGTTGAGCCGTAATAAATCTCAGATACAGCATATTTCCCGGCCCCGTTTGGATTTTTGGACGGCAGCAGGGCGCTTGTGGCTATCGCATAAGGCGCGGTTGCAGACGCCTGGTCGTCGGAGGTATTGCAGATCATGACCGAACTTGCCGTAGTGCCGTTGTTGGTAGTGCCTGTGAGACAACCGCGATTGTTGGACTCAGTAACATACACAGTATCCGGCTGGCCCATGTAAATGAGTGTCGGGCTGTAACCCGTGGCATACGGGTATTCCAGTAGCAGGATAATCTTACTGGCATCCGCGTACACTTTATAATTTATTGGTGTAGCTGCCGCCAGCGTGGTTGTCAGCGCGGAAACCGGGGCAAGGTATAGGGCAGTCCAGGCAAGCGAAGACCGGCCAAAGGTTCCGGCTACTCCGGTAGTGCCGGGTGTGTAGGTATCCTGCAGTCGGTAAGACATAACGCAATAGTCGGTACTTACTACGGAGTTTGCAGCAGATGCGTTTGTATCCCGGATATTAAGTATTAGATTTTTGTCTCCGTTGTTGCCTGTAGACTTCAAAACTACAAAATCACTGGATGCCAGTGAAGAAGTATCCGTCCAGCCTGCGGCCACCAGCTTATCAATAATGAGCTGGTAAATTTGACTCTTTAAACAAGTTCCAGAAGAAAATACATAATCTGTAGGTACGGCCATGTTAACTCCTCCAATAATTTAAAACTATTTTAAAATACTTTAAAATCATTTCTTAACTATTTAAAATAAACAGTTGGACTGACATATCGCTATCGTCACTGGTGGTATACAGCCGCAATATATCGCCGGCAGTAATACCGTGGCTAATAGAATAATCCCCGGACACCGAACCGGCAACCAGGTTAAAAGTTTGACCGCCAATTTTCTCCCAATTGGCGGCCTGTGCTGCATAGTCGGTACTCGATTGTCGCTGAAGCTCAAAGCTGGTGTCCGTGGTGCGAACAGATTTAAGGCTTACTGTGATTTGCTTGGCCGTCCCTTTCCAAGGATACCGGACTTCATAATCCGCACTGAGGAAGGTAACGGCCCTTTCATCTTTTTTGGCAGCAACTGTAGCCGCCAGATTCGTTAACCCGGTTTCGGTAGCCAATACTCTTGTTTCCAGGGCGCTAATATCCTCGGTCTGCCCCGCTTCCAACTCCGTCAGTTTCGCTTCTAAGATATCGACATTCTCATTGAAAATGTCCTTTACTACCTTGTCGCTGTCTTCCAGCTTTTTAAGTTTGATATTCTCTGTTTCTGTCGCCACAAAATCACCACCTTATAAACTGGGGACGGCTATTTTATTAAAGTTCGTCCCGTCAAACTGGTAAGCGTACAAACTTCCCGGACTTGTAGCATCGAAATAGGTGAGGACTATATAACCGTTCCCCAGGGTTACGGTGTCATAAGTCCCTTCCCCGGTAATCGCCAGGGCTGTGCCGTTTGGCACCACATATTTGCCGTCTTTGGACAAGATCGCGCCCGTTTGCTCTGTATCCAAAACGGTTCCCAGGATGATAAGCGGCATGGCTTTGATTGGGATAGCCCTGTTTTTCGATGCGTCGCTAAAGGTTAACGCAATGCCGTCAGCGGAATAGATACTCGCCAGTATAGTTTGCGCTTCTTCTTCGGTAGCACAGGCGTCCACAATATACGGCGGCTTCCACTCCACGATCCGGCTTTGGTACTGGTAAGATTCAAGTCCATCCAGCTTGGCCGTCATCGTCAGAATCGTATCCTGGCTAAAATCGGTGCTGTCAAGGCAACGCTCTGCCCAGGTGTAAGTAAAGTCGGTTAGTGTGGTAGGCATCAAGGGATTTTCCTCATTTTCAATCTGGGATAATATCTCTTCGTGGATCATGGTGCTGCCCAGGTAGGCCCGGATCACCGTCTGCAGCCCGACAGGAGCCGCCACCGTTTGCCCGCTGTAATAATCTACTAAATCCTCTTGTGACACACAGCCATAAGAAGCATTTTTATTTCTCGTTGTCCAGGCTAATGCAACATTGCCGGCCGCTTTTGTCAGCCGGGAAACCTGACTATTTAAATGACTGGTCATGCGGATGCGTCCCGGGGGGCTTGGCCGTTCGGCCCGTCGTACCGTAGTTAAAGAGGTTACTTTGGTATCGCTAAATTCTTCTTCTTCGGTAGCCGTGGCTGTCGTAATGTTATATTTCTCCGTTGTGGTTTTTCCTTTAGCACATACGGCCCCGCCGGTTGTAACATTGGAATAATAACCGTAATCCAAAAAATAAACCGTAGCGCCAGCGGCATGAGCGGCGGGTACGGTGTCGTAAGTAGCCCGGATAACATTTGTTACTTTGAAGTTGCCATTTGAAAGCTGGGTTAACGTTCCCCAACCCATGAGTTCATTGTTAATCATTAATAATCGTGAACCATTGCGGGCTAATGCTATGCCGGACTCGCTTTTGCGTTCAGCCATTTCCAAAACATCACCGTTAATGTCGATGACCTCAAAGCCGGTAACATCTTCCGCGTCGCCATCCTCGGCAATCGAACCCACAAGCTGCCCCGCAGGTGTCCATTTCGTCATGCTGGTAGTTTTCGTCCAGCTTAAATCACGATACCGCCAAACATTCCATTTCACTGTATCCTTGGCTGGTAACACCGCAGCCGCATAGACATAGCTATCTTTGGTTTGCAGTATTTCAAACGGAGCCTCAAAATAGCGGAATAGCTGCACCCCGGTAGGATAGTTGTCCGGTTGAGTCCAGGATGTGGTGTCACTCACACCATAGCTGGTTTTCCCAACGCCAAAGACATCTTCAATCGCGTCAATGGTTACTTCCCCGGTAGTAAAATCCCCTAAATCAATGTCGTTAACCCGCATAACCAGCTTTTCTATGCCGTAGGGGTCCCAGTTGAGCTTAAATACATCCCCTTGACGAAGCGAGCTTGCTTTGCGGTTGCATACCAATCTCACCGATGCCAGCGGATAGCCCTTTTCCCTCAATTCCCGGTTCGCGGCCCAGGCTGCATTTGCAGAAGTTGTAAAATAGGTAAAATCCATATCCTCAGAATTGCGGTCGCCGTCATTGGCCTCAATGATCGCCGGGTCATTATCGGTCACGGTGCTTGTATCATACAAAGATGAGCTGTCGGAGTATTTGGCAACAATCTCGCCTTTGGAATTTGACCAAACGGTGCGGGTATAGCTGATTTCACTCACAATGGATGAATCCAGCACCGGCAGGGCATCAATATTGTAATCGTCCCGGATAAGTTTAAAAGTCAGCTTGCCGGTCTGTGGATCATCATAACGAACCATATCTAGATGCTCACAGAGGTTGTCAATAATCGTGCTTACTTCGGTCCTGGTTGTTATCTTGATGGATACGCCCCGGCCCTCTTCGGCCAGAGTTTTACCGCAGGTCAGCATCGAATCCACATTGAGTACAGACGGATCTTTTCCCAGGCCCCACTCGTTATTGACAGTCATTTCATAAATGCATTCCATGGGATTTGCGTCATTATCGCCAATGCCGCCAAGCCCCAGCCGGTTAGGTATCCACTGCATATCAAAATACATATTCGGGACTTGGGCCTGTTTGCCGACATAGGCCGTTGGGACAACCGCACTTACAAACGGACGATAGGCCGGTGTAAGGCCGCGTAATTCCTCTTGTACAGAATCGGCGCTCATTTGCTCAACCATCCAGGAGTCTGCCGGCTGCTCGGCGCCA
The DNA here is from genome assembly GCF_041428895.1 of Sporomusa aerivorans. Classification (NCBI taxonomy): domain Bacteria; kingdom Bacillati; phylum Bacillota; class Negativicutes; order Selenomonadales; family Sporomusaceae; genus Sporomusa; species Sporomusa aerivorans. Next base: position 2,456,875 of record NZ_CP156926.1, on the reverse strand, counting down.
CCCAAATATACCCGCACATCCCCGATGAAGCCGCCGCCTTCGTCAGCCCCGCCAAACAGTTCATCATTATCGACGCTGATAACAAAAGGTGAAGTAAGATGATTTTCTCTTGACTCGTCCCCGGTCCATACGGGGCCGTTATTATCGTCGTCACTGTTTTTGTCGTAGCCGATGTACAAGCTACGTAGCCTTATATTCTCCCCAGTAACGCAAACCAGCACCTGATACCCCAGGTAGTATTTAAATCCCTTTTGGATGGTGGTTTTTAAAAGCCGCCCGTTTATTAGCGTAGATAGAAGCCACATAAATAAGGAATTTAACAGGCTCCCGGTTGTATCATCTTTATAAGTTGCTCCAGATGCTGTGCCAGTTACAGAACCGCCTGCCCCTTGCCCAGTAGTTACTTTACCAGTTACCTTGGCTGGTGTGACTTGGTGTCCTGTGGATGGCGCAGCTATATATGCAGCAATTAGACTTAATACTAACGCCCAGCCATCAAACTCAGCCCAAGCAGAGTAACTTTCTGTATAGGCTTTAGAACTAAAATCTCCGTAATAAATAGTTAATGGACTTTCTATTATTTGCCGTCCCATGACAACTGGCACCGGCTTTCCTAGTTCAGCAGCTTCCGCGCCTAACTCGGACGGATCACTGTCTGTATCATTATCACTACGATTCAAAAAGTAAGACAGGAGCGTGGTTAGCCCCCAGCCTACCCACTTGTTCATGGCCATAGCCGCCGCCTCCTAAAGCGATATAGTTCCAATATAGCCGTCGGTATCCCGCTGCACTATCGTCGAATCAACCCAATATACACCGCTGCCCACTTTATCATCATTGCTAAACTCTGGTGGCACATAGGGACACCCGGAAAAATTAAGCGTATTACCATAGCGAATTGCACAGATCCTAAATAAATGGTTGCAACCAGGATATATGGTCACATTACCCATTGGCGTAGTCGGAAACGGATACCGGAGGGTTAAGGTGGTCGAGGTGCTGGCGGTTATCATCCGGACATTGTTGTTATAATAAAACAGCCCGCCGGCAAAATAGTCGTCCTCATAGCCGGTCAAGTCTACGGTTACAGTCAGGCCCTTATAGCCATCAATATAGATTTCCTTGGCATAGTCCGCTTTGTTTAACCGGCAGGATGTGTCATAGATCACATTACAACAAAAAAACTGCCGCGTGAAATTGGGCAGTTTCCGGGTTAGCCAGTTCTCCATTTTTACCGTCAATTTGCATTCGGAGTCTTCAAAAGCGGCCTGTATGATCTCTCCCACAAATATGGTGTCATAGGCTGCATGGTCTTGCTCATGCAGCCGAAAAATGTTTAGGTAAACCGGCTTATCTGGTGGGGATGCCTTAAACAGTGCGGCCACGGCATTATCCTTATCCACCGTTACCACCGTGGAATTGGAGCTTCCTTTGCTGGACGGCTTGATAGCGTCTCGTTTGATGTGGTCAGCCGTGTACGTCTCTGTACTGGTCGCGCCGTCCGTTGTCACCGTCAAGGCTACGTCATGGCGGCTGGACGTATACTGATACGTGGTATCGCCATAGAAAAATTTATAGCACTCCAGAGGCTGGCCGTCCTGGGTGCTATTTTCGTAGGTAGATATATTACTGTCAGCCATTTAAGCATTTACCTCCGCAAACGATGTGCTAACATTCGCAATCCCGGTGGTGTCATAGTCGGTTGTCAGCGTGTCGCTGTCAAACCGATACCGGCAGAGAAAGGAAATCATGACTACATCTGATTTTCTGAGTGGTGCAGTCAATGCGCTTTCCAGGTAGACCTTGCCATATTCGCCGGTACTGTCAGTCGAATAGCCTGCCACTGGAAAAATCTTTACCGAACCGGACCGCAAATAAACAATGATTAATTTCCTCCGGGACAAACTGGCGTAATACTTCCAGTAAAGCGGCCACTCGACAAGCAAATAGAGCTGGCCGCTGGACGCCGTTTCTACCAGAGTCATATCACTTAGCCATGTCGGAGCATAAAAAGATTTCAACCGACCCTTGCACCTAGTAAAGAATCGCTGGAAATTGTTGATTTCCGAACGGCTGAAAAGTTCATATTCAATCTCTTTATTCTCCGAGGCGTACACGCTTTTTAAATCATATTTAACAAGCCCGGTTTCATTGTCCAATAGATTCGCATTTCGCGTGAAATTAGCCGCCAGATCGCCTGTCCAGGACGGGGCCAGGGGAAATATATCCACGCCCAGATAAGAGGCCGGTAAAGCGTCCTGAAACGGCGTTTTCTTTTTCCAAGCTTCATAATTGTACTCATTGAGAGCTGTTGGCAGAGAAGTAAGGCTGTAATCGTCCAACAGATCCACATTGAGCTGCATGGTAGTGAGATTGGAACTGTAGGCCGAATATTTATCCTCCTGTTTCAAATACCCGTAAGAGGTGGGATAAACCACCGTGGAAGCCTTTAGATAATCCTGCTCCAGTATTTCCGTCAGCTTTAAGGAACCATCGGCATAGAGCGCCTTTACAAAATACCGATCGCCGCCAGTTTTGTCATTACGCCAAAACATGACGCCGCTGCAGCCTCGAAATTGCCATAGGTTTACTGTATCAAGGCTTACATGCGAAAAATCTGTATAAGCACTTTCAGAGAGACGGCAACCAGCGTGCCACAGGGGTATTTCTATTTTTTGATTTTGTTTCGCGTAGGATAGCGCCCGCAGGTACTGGCTTTGCGCCGCATTCATGCCGTAATAGTCATAGGCAATGGACCGGCGTGGGTATACTCTGAGCGCCATGCGCTGCTCGGTGGCATCCCAGGCTTTATGTATTTGCGTTTTGAATGCAAGGGTTTCGGAAATTTCAGTTGCCAAATCATCACCACCTTGGCGATAAGTCGAATATTCTTCGGGTATTCGCTACAATATCAGAACTTTGGAAGTACCACTGGAAGAACTGCCACAGCATTGAAGGCTCATAAACAATAGCAGAATCGCTACTTAATAAATTCTGCGCAAACGCGGCAATCATCAGGTAGTCCAGACTCTTAAAATATCCATCCCTCAACTGTTCCGGCCTACTACTGGACGGGAGACTATCAATCCATTCTTTTAGCATGGAAGGCTCATAAACAATAGCAGAATCGCTGCTTAACAGTTTCTGGGCAAAAGCGGCAATCATTAAATAATTGACTGCCTTTGCGGTTGTCCCCGCTTTGGTCTGTGCTGGTCGTTCAGACGGCAAATTCGTATCTTGACTGACTAAATCTAATGAGTAGTCGTTTGTTGCCACCCAAACCCCACCGTTTTGCAGCAGCAACGGGCTAAATTCCGGCTCAATGCCGATACAATCAACCGGCACATTACCAAAATTGTTATCACCTTTACCGTCAGAGATTCGACTGAAAACCGCGTGTTGAGATCCCTCGGCCAAATACTCATTACTCCACCAGGTTACAGATTCCGCACGGGACGTTTTGGAAGCAGGCTCCGGGCTGGCGATAAGAAATACGTTATAGTTGGTGTAGTCCAAGACTTCCAGCACCACTTGCACCAGGGCCATAACCCCCCAGGAAACTTCCAAGTCCTCAATGGTTTCAATCCCCGTCCGGGTTGTAATATTGCCATTTGTGTCCGTAATGACAAACACGCCGGTAGCTACATTCCAAACATAGCTGCCAGCGGTGTCCATGTAGGTAATAGTTTGGTTGTTGCCCCACTCTTTATTGATCCGGGCCATGACACTCCAGGTTAAGGGGACGGTAACGGTACTAAGCGATTCGGCGAGCAGCTTCATGCGCAAGGGGTTTACCTTCGTTGCCCGGCCTACTATGTTGGCGCTGGCTTTACCAAAGGCTGACAGGTCCATATATCGTTGCGCTACCGTTTCAGCCATCTAAAGCGCCTCCTATTGCTTGATCGAAATACCGTCATAGCCTAAACTGCCACCTCGGCTGGTCTGAGGAAAGGATTGAAACAGGTTACCGGATGCCGGGTAATTAATATCGTAGGTGCTGGCCGGTGCCACGTTGCGTGTCGAAATAAAGTAAATACCCGGTACATAACCGACCTGACTAAAGTTTGAAAGCGCATCCGGGTCACGCAGGACATAGACGGCCAGCGGCAAGTTTACGGAAATGCAGTTAAGGGTGTTGACGTTTCGGCCTGTATCGGTGGTCGACTGCGATTGAATATAGCGATAGTGCGGAATTTTGGGATACCAGGAGTTAGAAATAACATCATCCCCGAATACCGGCAGGGCGATCCGCTTGCCTGTATAGCCAGCGTCAGCGGTGGCCGTGGCCGGTCCGGCGCTTCCCCATAGCACTTCCGGGGAGCGGTTGGGCGCGGCGTCGATATTCGCCCGCAAAAACGTGTTGGCTCTGGCATTAACGGCAAATATATAGTCGCTCGTTGCCTCAATCGTCTGCGAAGTCATGGAGGATACAAACATATTGGCGCTGTTACGGCTGGCGCTGAAGATGGTGCCGCCTGTCCAGGAGCCAATCTTGTACGTTTCACCTACCGCCATGTGCTGGAATACGCCGTCAAAGAGCTCGACAGATATAGTTATCATTTCTGCCGGGTCCGATATATGGTTGAAATAGACATTGCAGGCTTTATTAAAATAAATGGGGATACCGCAGCCAATAACTTCGCCGGTGGTCATTTGGCAAGCGCCGGTCTGGTCGAACCACTTGCCGCTTGTCGGCGATTCCGTATAGGCCGTTGAGCAGGTCAATCCCACACCATACATATAGCCAGTGGTGTTATGGGTTGTAAATATGTTTTTGCCGTTAGCGGCCCGGAAATGGGCGAAGGTGTCGCCGCCAGGGCTTTGAATGACCAGCCGCTTCCCGTCGGTGCCGGTGGTCCCGTCAATGGGGGTATCGTCCCCCTCATACAGCACCGTCCAGCCGGAGCTTGTCGCAAAGGTACTCAGCGCAACCAAGAGCTGGTTGGGTGTGGTGATGGATGTTTTTGTGTAGGCCATATGCTAAACCTCCAGTTCGATAAGCATTTTAAACTGTTTACCATATTTCAAAATTTCCTTGTACTGTGAAAAATAGCTGCTTTGTTCCACATAGCTATTCGTCCATGGGATAACATACCAAAGGCGGTCTTCCCAGCAGTTCGGGATTAACAGGCAAGCCTTGCCGTTTACAGTGATTTCCCCAAATGGCAAATCGGTTCCCGGCCAGGACATGCCCCACAGGGAACCAAATAAATCCACTTTGTAATTGGCCGAATCATTCTGTATAAGCTGTAACGGCTCCAGGGTTATGGTATCGTCACTGGACAAACAGGGGGCAACGCCGGTTAATTCCACATTGGTTGGCTTGATCCGGTAGCCGTCAGCAGTATTGCTTTCCCGAACGGGGCGCTCCACGGTAAAGTAGTAGCTGGTCACTGTGGACGAACTGCTGTAACTTCGGTTTTGCAATTCCTGCGTCCAATTACTGAAATATGTCCATGTCCCATCCGGCAGACACAAGGCAAGCTGGGAAACGCCGTTTTCGCAGGGTGCAAGCGGCAGACTCCGTGACATGGACCAGTTGCTATATGAGTAATCGATCTTATTGCCTTTAACCACTTTTCGCGTTCCGTTGACCACCGTGCTTTCGCCAACAATACTTAGTCCGGTGCAGGTTCCGGCGACAACAGCGGGAAACGGATACTGCATAACGGCTTCGAAAGGCTCCAGTAGTCCCGCGTGTCCCATATCCCACTGTATGCCGTTACGTGTAACTACGGTTAAATGGCTGTTATCCTTGATAAGCCAATAGGTGATATTGTCTGCAGAGGGTTCCCCTGATGGAAGGGATATCCCCGGATAACCCCAGCCGGGATACACTGGTGGGGCAAGCTCCGTTTGGGAAGTGGAACCCGTCTTTGTATAAAAGAGAGGGTACAAGTCAAGATCAAGTTCGGCTGTATTTATGGCCCCTGGCTGTTCATCCCAGTTAAGCCCGTCAGTAAACTGCTTGAAAACACCGAATACCAGACATTTCCCATAGGACTTTACTAAGTTGTTGTGGCCGGACAGTGTGTAGGTGACTGTGCCTTTGCTCGTGTCGAGAGCGTCATTCCATACGGCAAAGGACGCCGCGCCGCTGGTATGGGTGAAATTCGCGCCCGGTTTGTTAAGAGCGGATTTAGCCCACACGATTTTTTTCGCAATGACTTCTGTCTGTAGAAGCCAGGAGGAATACGCGGTGCTACTGGTAAAGTCCAGTACCATAAGTCCGATATAACAGCTATTTTTGCCGTCAAGCCCTTTAGCCCTTAGAATCGTTCCCTTGGGCCAAGCCTCATTTTGCATCAATGTCCAGGCATCGTCACCGTGGATAGCGGTGTCGGTAGCCCAGATTATTAGCTGGCTGATAAGGTCTTCCAGGCTTGCGGCTTCACCTTGTTTGTACGGCATCTACCCGGCCCCCTTATGACCACTTGATAGCAAAGTAAGAATCTTTGTCCCGTGCTGACACATTGTTGAATATTTTATAGCTTGAGCCTTCATACACAATGCTATCTTTGGTCGCCAAGTCCTCCCGGTTGCCGATCCAATTCACGCCGTCAAGTTGGCCGATCATGCCCACCGGGTTATTCTCATACATCAAAAACGGGTACATAATGACATTTTCCAGTGTGAGAACATCGTCCAGGATAGTCAAGGTGTCAACCGGGGCAATATTTGTCGGCCACATATTCAGATCGCCCAGGGTACTGCCTTTACAATAGCGCCAAGCCCCGTCCGGACGGCGAATGGCAACGGAGGAATAGGTGCCGGTGCCTGGATGCGTAAACATGCCGTGATTGGTGCCGGTATCCGTCCATGCACCATCTGCGTAGTAGCTGCCGCCGATCAGGAGCGGATAAGGGTACTGGTTTTCAATGGCAATCGGCGTAAATAGACCGAGGTAGGCTCCTTCGTATTGCGTGGAAAGTTCCACCATGATAATAAACCGGCTGGAATTGGCGCTTACCCAGTAAGTCATATGGGTTGCATCCACTAGCGGTATTACAGGCAGTTTATCCAGGCTAATCGCCCCCGGCTGCTCTGCCCAGCCAAGACCGGAATCATAACCGGCATAGCCATTCAGTAGGATATTTACATTTGTCGTTGATGTTCCAGTTGTGGCGACTGACATTTTCATACCAACGTAGATTTCATCGTCGCCGTCACCTACGCCCTTGAGAATGACGCCTGTCGAGGATGTAATAGCATCGACGGATGCAGGCGTTAAGAGCGTCCAGTTTTTCCCGGTATCAAAGTTTGAGGAATCAATCAAAAAAGAAACAACGCCCTTGAGTAATGCAAGGACGTTGTTGGCTGATCCAACGGTACAAGCCATGTGTTTTTTCACCTCTTTGTAGGTAATTATTGGTTATTGTCGAATTAGATGGTTGCCCAGGCATTGTCAGATGAAAGGAGGTAAACTATGTCTGTAACCAAAACTCATATTCAGCTTTTCTGTCATCGGTTGGAGAAAACTGTATGCGTATTGAAACAGCATTTGAAGAAAACAAATTATGCTACCAGGGCTCGTGCACCGCTTATTGATAAAATTATATTTACATGCGAAGAAGCCGCACAGTGTAGTGATAGCGATTGTTACCATGTAAGAGATGGCGGCATTGATTATTTGCAAAAGTATTAAGGATGTAACGGACTTGATAACGCATAGCTCTCCAGCATCCGTAAGAACAGCAATGTTTCCGAGACAGTAAACTTTTGTTCTTGAATCATGGATAGAATTTGCAGTCCCAGCCCTCTTACTTTTTCCTCGTCATGATTTCTAGCAAGCAATGCCGCAAAGCTTAAATCATCATCTTTTGATACTTCTTGTATAAACTCTAGACTCCATGCCGCGTAATGATTAGAGAATATCTCGTCACTCTTTACTGGTATACGTTCGCCATTCTCGAGTGCTTGACGAATATTGGCCTGGTATTCATCCAAGCATTTTTTTAGTACCTGTTCCGGAATAGTTACCGAGTAAAGTTCAGAACTACACCTTGGGAATGTCTTTTCCATTTTATAGCCTCACTTTACAAATAATATATTGTTCAATGCCTGGGCGTTTTCCAACACGATTTTAATAGCAGTTGCCTGCTCTATAATACTATCAGTTTGGCATTCTCCAATCTCTTGGGCTAACTGTAAATTTTTCCGCAAAAGAATTTCTACCGTTTCGTCCTGTTGTTTTATCAATTCAATACTATTCATCATTAAGCCCCCTAAATTTTTAAAATTTTGCTCATGAGAGTTGCATTGTTTTTCATGTGATTCAGGATTACTTTCTCACCGGCCCGGCCAGACATATATCTGTCGATTTCCCCCATGTCAAACAGGTTGACGTTTTTTAGGTGAATATTCGTGTCACCGGACGCCAGGGTAGCCGCAAGCTCCTGCGGTCCGGCCAACGTCCTGCCCATGGAGCCACCATCAGCGAACCGGGCTTTAACTTGCAAAAACTCTCTGGGGATTAAGCCGGAGTTCAGCCTGTCGAAGAAGTCCGTACCGAACTTTTTAACGGCGGCTGTTTTAATGACGTACTCACCGTTGCTGAGGCCGACAAACTTTTGGTAGTTACCAAGGTAAGCTAAGATGCTGTCACTGGTGCCGGTTCCCGGGCCTTTGACCGGGCCGCTGTCCATTGTACCGCCATCAGCAAACTTTGCAAAGCTCCCGCCTATGGCAAAGCCGTTTACCATGCCCTGAAGCAAATCATCCAGGTAGTCACCGTCGCCGGAATCACCGGAAACGTCCACAGAAGTGTCTAATCCCACAAAAGACCTTAGTGTAGAAGTAAGCAGATTAATGGCAGATGTATTAATACTCACTGCGGTGGTGTTTGTGGCTGTGGCAGAGTTGGTGTTTGCAGCAGCTCCACCTTTGGCACCGGTGTAATCGCCTAGTCCGAAAGCCGACATGATGTCTTTGGTTATGGTTTCGGCGTATACCCTTTGAATGGAACTTACAACCGTACTGGCGAGGTTACGGAAGGCTTCTCCCAACGTTTCGCACTTGGTTATACCGTCAGTCAGAAAGGTGAGTAGGCCGCTTTCAAAGGATTCCTTAAACGATTGCTTGACCTGATAGTTAATGTCGTTTAGCTTATTGAGTCTTTCGCTGAGTTTTTCAGCATTAGCTAGTGCCGCTTTTAGAAAATCAGTATCAATTCCTTGGGGTGGATTTGCTATCAATGCCTTAAGCGTTGTTACATTATTGGCCGCATCTTCCCTTTTTACCGCCGCTATTTGGCTTTCCCGTTGCATAGAAGTTAAGTCAGGGTTTGACTCAATATCCTGTATTTTCTTCTCCAGGTTACTATCCAGTGATTTTAATAGTTTATCAACGTAATCCTTGGCGTGGTCTTTAAGCTCAAGCAATTTAAGCTCAATTTTATTTACAAAATCGGTAAACCCTGCCCCTTTGGACTTTTCGAGGTCAGCCTTTAAGGTTGCAATATCGTCCTTAGTCTTCGCATCAAAAGCCGTTTGATATTGGGTGAGTGCATCGTTAACAGATATACTGCCCCGGGCAACCCCCTGAATTAGCTTTTCTTGCGTCATGCTTAAGGATTTAATGGCATTTTCTATGGTAGCTTCAGCCTGGGTATAGTCCGCCTGAATTGCATCATGCGTTTTATTCTCCTGCAACAGCTTTAAAGCATCCGACATGTCGTTTGTCATAAATTGCTGCTGTAAAGCCCTATTTTGCTTCTCGGAACGGAGTTTTTGAGCCTTGGAATACTGACCTTTATTCTCAAGGTTCGTAATATCAATATCCGTGGCCGCATCCTTTAGAGCTTGCATAGCGCTATCTTGGACATTGTTTAATCCGTCAATGGTAGTTTGGAGTTCAATCTCCTTCTGCCGGATCTGAGACTGCAGGTTTACGATAGTGGTTTTAACTTTTGTCGTTTCTTCAGTAGAAAAATTCTTATTTGATAACTTACTATTCTCGTTGTCTAATTGCTGTTGTAAATCAGCAATTTCGGCATTTGTCCTGGCAGTAGCAATTACTTTCTTTTGGCGGTTGTATTCCTCTGATGAAATTTTTTCTTCATCAGTTGCCGTCCCTAAATTGGTTTTTATATTGCGGCTTTCAAGGTTTTGCTCCTCTTGCTTTAATTTGGCAATATACTCTTGTAACTGACTTTTGGAAATGGCATTTGCTAATTCAATTTTGGCGTCCGCCAGGGCTTTGGCTTCCTGCTGCTCGTCTTTGAGGGTCAAGTTGCCAGAACTAGAAGTACCCTTAGCTGGAGGACTGTTTTTAGCCAATCCAGCAATAGCTTCCTCTACTTCTTCGTTATAACGAGGCGTATCGCTGGGATTAAGTTCTGCCCTAGCCCGATAAATAGCACGAAGTATGTCTTCATCTGATGAAAAATAAGACATGTTAAGATAACCGTAATCTTGAGCAGATCTATCAAAAACTTTCTGCATTCCTCCCGAGCCATGCTGAATAGCGGTTGAAAAAATAGCTGCCTGGACTGCATTGGCTCTGGTGTTGGGATCGAATCCATGAGTAGCAGCCAGATAGTTTCTAGCCGGGTCATAATACATCATTCTTGCATAGGTATCTTGCAAATCGGCAAAACGATTTCCTAAATCACTGGAAGAAAGAGTTTCCCAGTTAGTTTTAAATTGACTATCTCCTGGCCCAACTGTTACAGGAACAGAATAATCAAGAGTGTCAATACTGCCTTGCGTTAACCTGTTGAAAACTTGTGGGTCTATTCCTTGAAGCCACTCAACAAACGAGTTTACAACTTTATCCGTAGAGTTAAACTGATATGCACCATAGCTTACACCGCCGGGATCAGGTTGACCATTTCTTCCTGCTCCACTACTTACCGTACCGTAATCGCCTTCATGTGCCTGCAATAGCCATGAAATACTGCCATCACTGCCTTGATTTGTCTTTTGCTGTTGGATTCGCTCCTCTTTCCATTTATCAACCCTATTAAAACCTTCAATTATATTTTCAACAACAATACCGGCAGCGGTTGCGATTGCCCCCCAAAGTGTAGCAGAGGCTAAGCCGCGAATAGCGGTTTTTACTGCAAAAAGAGCCTTTTCCATTCTACCGATAGCAACTATAGCGTTATTAGCACCTGTTACATTAGCTATTGATGCTTGTGCGGCGGCTCTTTTTTGGGCAATCAATGCTTTTTCCGCATCAGAAATTTTTGTTTTCAATAGGACATACAAAGGAATAGCTTTTTGTACTGCTGTCCATGCCAATAGTGCAGTTGCTACCGCTTGCGTGTGTTGTATGATAAATTTTAAGATCGACAGCACAAGGTTTAATGGCGGTAATAATACTGGCCCTATTACCTTACCGGCTTCTTTTGTCTTTTCGATAAATAAGACGGTATTATCAACAATCTCCTTTATGTTGCTTAGTAAAGTAGGATTAAAGCTAACCGTCTTTGTTTTTTCATCAACTACAAATAAGGCATCTGTAATTTCATTGATTTCTTTTTTCAGTTTGACGAATACGGTTTCAGACGAACTACCAGAAGCCTGTCCAAACATAGCTTTAAATCGTTCTGTAGCTCCGGTCATTGTGTCAGGCCAGATAGTTGCAAGCTCTTTAAACCCGCTCATTTTATCCATGAGATACTTAAACAAGCCACCAGCCGTTTGCTTCGCTTTTTCAACGTCCGCATTCGTAATACCCAGTGCTTTAGCTACCTGCGAGTTCATGTCAATGGTGCCGCTTATCATGGAGCGTAGCTCCTGGGTAATTTGCATCTCATTAGCCATTGAACCCATCATAGTCTTAACGGCCTTTGTACCAGTGGTAGTAATTTGTACAATCTCTTCCATAGTCATTTTGGCTTGTAACCCTGGACCAAGAATTGATTGAAAACCACTTATCATATCTTCTGCCGGTAAACCAATCTTAACAGCGTTTTCCTGGATTTGCTTAAGTGTCTGACTTGAGATTTGCATGGCCTGGTTCAGTTTTAATTGCTCACCATTGAGTTTTGTCATAGACATTAAAATACCGGCAACACCTAACTGAGCAGTTTCCATCTGCTTGTCGTAGGTGATGCCGGTTCCGAAGATAGAACCCAAGGTATCTTTTACCGTTTGGACAGTGGCAATGATTCCATACGCCGCCATGCCGATCTTACTAAAAGTACTTAATATCCCCTCGCCTTGATTACCTATATTACGAAGCCCGTCAGCACCTTTTTTGCCGCCGGCATTTATCTTTGTTCCGGCCTTGGTACCAGCATCACCGATCTTCCTGATTGCATCTTCCGCCTCTTTGGCGGTATCCGCTAGCCCTTTGATATCCGATGCCTTGACCTTCTTGCCACTAGCCCCAGATCCAAGCGATGCCGGTCGGAACGCTCCTTCCACTCTACTACTAGTGATTGCCTGGGCCGATGTATTAATATTTACTGCAATCACAGGCTTTTGTACTCGGCTTTCTCCAATTTTCTTTATAGAAGCAGCCGTATTCTTCGCCTGGTTCTCAACCTTTTCTAATGCCTTTTCTGCATGGTTAGCTTGCTTGCCTATCTCAATAAGAGATTTATTAAACCCGTCGCCGCTTGTAGACCCTGCGGCTTTAGTTTTAGCTGCTGACTGTGCGGCCTCCTCTGCTATCTGCCTAATAGCCCTTAATGCGCTAGCATTTTGAGCTGTAATTTGGATTTCTATGACATTTTTACCCAATTATTCACCTCCGTTCGGACATAAAAAACCGCTGATTTATTCAGCGGTTCAGATGATCGGAGTACCCGCGCAATTTAACGGTTACTATATTATGCAGATTTTTTGATTGCTTATAGAGCCACTTGTTTCCATTCGTTTAGGGCATTTTGCGGTACTTGAAATTCCGAAGTATATGTTTTGGACTCATTAAACAGTAGAATTCTAACATTCGTACATGATTTCAATTTATCAACTTGCTCTTGCTTTATCTTAAACCCGGCCATTGATCTCATAGAACCGACTTCAATCTGCTTGTTGTTTATTCCGGTTGTTTCAAGAATAGTAAAATCCTTCTCATTGTCAAATTTTATTAAACATGGATAGCCATTTTTATATGAGAAATGCTCAAACAAAGGATATATACGACTAAAAACAAGTGTATATGTATCAGTACTATTTGCAGATTTTTTTATGAAATATGAAATATAAGCTTCATCAAGGCCGGTTATTGTTTGACTTGTTGTAATAACCTCGTTTTGAGTATCTCCTGTTCGTGATGTAATTTCAGCCGAGCAAAACGAGAATGAAGAGAAAACAATAAGTAAGGTGATTAGTAAAACATTGGAAATTTTCCTCATTACCACAATTCCCCTTTTTGACTCAATATTATAACATATGGCAATAAGTGTAAAGGAGATATTACATTACCGCTTAACTATGTCATCTATGTACTTGGTAAAATCGTCCTTATCGGCCCACACCCCGGCGCGAACGTCCTGCATATAACGAATCCGCTGCTGTAAGGCCGCGCCATAAAACAAGACCATCTGATCCAGCGTGTAGCCTTTAACCTCACCAAATGAGTGGCCGGCTTTTTTCAGTTCTAAGACGATTTCGCTCCAGTTGACTTCTGTTTGGCCTTTATTTCTTCCAGAATCGGGGCCAAACGTTTCATAAAAAAACCGTAGTTACGCTCAATAATCATGAGTAGCAACATAAGGCCGTCTTCACCGTCAACGCCGTTTTCTTTATTCAAATAAAACGCCGGTTCCTTGCCGGTATAAATAGCCATCAGCTCGGCTACCTCTGGGAAATGGTTCTCAAAAATTGTTCCGATGTTTTCAATAAACTTCTGATTAAGAATAAGGTTGCCGGAGTCGCTGAATTGCAGACCATCGGCACTGATCAGCTCATAAAAGCCTACGCCCATTTTAGACAGCAGTTTTACAATGCTGGGCAGCTCGGCAAACATAAACGGCTTGATAATTATTTTTTCCCCATTGATTGTAACGTCTGATTCCGGCAGCAATATATCGAGCTCGTTGCGAGTCTCTGCTTTCTGTTTCACAGGTATTCCCTCCGTTTTAAAAGTACTCTTAAAAGAATAAAAGGATTAGGCCGGGAATTACCCGGCCGCTTCACTACTAAGCCAGCTTGACCAGTCGGTACAGAGGATCGTCCGGGTGGTTTTCGCTATCATCCAGGCAAGTAAAATCAATACCGAAGGTGGCAAAATCATCAGAGATCATGCCAATTTCACCATTCGGTGTAATAGAGACATGCCAAAATTCCCCGTTATACGTCGGTCCGTGAGACGGATCGCCTAGGAATAACAGCATGCCCTCCACACTGCTGACAGTTGCCCCGGACACTTTCGGGAACGTGGCGGCAGGGACGCTGTAGCTGATTTTTACCTGCGCTCCGTCTTCAATAGATGATGTAGTCGGGAAAGTGATCAAGCCACCCCGAGCCTCAATGGTAGGCACCTTATAATCTTTTCCAAGGGTATAAGCGCCTGAAGCCGGAGTAACTGCAATCGAATAAATGTCGTTAACGGCAAAACTTTTACCAGTCGCAACAGTCAAGGTAGCCGTTACACCTTCGGCCAGCTCCTGAGCCTCCCCGGTAGCCTCAATTTCTTCACTATACACGCCGGTTAGCGATTTACGCCACTTAAACTTACAACCCGAAATATCCCCGGCGGTAGTGTTGGCGGCGGTAATGGCAACGTAGTAAGTGCCTGTCGTTGTGCCGGTATAAGTACCGCCGGACGTTACCGTACCTGTGCCAGTGACTGCGTAAGAGGCAGCCTCGCCGATTACTGGGCCGGTGGCTTCCAATGGCTCCACGACAACATCTTTCACCTTGTAATACGGAAGCTGGATAGCCTGCCCCAGTTTAACCGTATACACTTCGTCCGTTATTTCCTGGGCTTCCTGGGTGATTACACCCTCTTCGCCGTATAAAGCGAGAGCCAAATTTGCCGGGTCAAACTCCGTCATGGTGATGGAGCCTGTGGCGCCAATTTCCTTAACGGCTTCAGCATAAGTGCGGCGGGCTTTATCCAGGGAAGATTTTTTCGTTACTTTCGTAACCTCGGTTTTAAATTTAAAATCATCGGTGCTGCCTATGTTTCTTAGCCCGGTAGAATTACCATCATCGTCAAGACGGTCAAAATAAATAGGGCCTGCGCCCAGCAATAGATTTTTAGGACTCGGCGTACCAAATCGCTGCAAATCGAATACCAGGCTAGTCTTCTGAGTATCCATAATTTTTGCCACCTCTCCATTCAATATTAATAATCATGCGGCAGCCAAAGGTTGGCCGGGTAATTGTCCCTTGCGAGATAATACCCGGGCATTCCAGCTTGACCGCCAGGTTAAGCTCTTCTTTTAGGGCATTGCTCCACTCCCGAAGACTCGCAAAGATGGCCGACTGCGCCTCATACTGCTGCCGGTATACGTCATCCTGCTCAACCTCATCAGAAGCCACCCAGATGTCGATCCATAAAACAAGACTGCCCTGATTCGGCTTGTGTACCGATAGGGCAGCCTCCTGGTCCCACTGAACCTCAATACAAGGAAAGGGTTTCGCACTGCCTTTGCTGCCCGGGTAAATATTCCAGGGCTCGGCAAATTCAGTTCTTTTCCCTAAAAAGTCACTGAAATGCTTAACTATAGGCCACCAATACAGCATGTGTCAGCACCTCTGCATAGAAATCGACATGGGAAATTTAGATTTTTGACTTCCCCGTCCTAATAAGGTCTGCGCATTGATTTCCCCTTCGAGTTCAGCCACTCTGGCCGCGTAAACCCGCCGCTTCAGTTCGAAGGCATCCGCGGCGTTTTCGCCGCCAGTGCCGTTATTCATAGAAGCGTTAAGCGCAGCCTGCATCAAAGCGTATGACATGGCCAGCGTCCGCACCGCGTAAGGCGCGGGATTTGGGATCATGACCGGATCCACCCTGAGCCTGGCGGCGATATCGTCGATATAAGCCGTGCTTTCGTCGACATCTTCAGGTTTAAGTTGGCGCTTTAAAAGTTCGTCCCGCACATCTTCTTTACTAAAATAAGCCATTAGGCACCTCCTACCTGCCGATTGAGCTGAGCGACCAAATCCTCAACAGCCCGGGCAAAAATCTGATTGATTCGCGGCAAAGCGGCTTTCCCAGCTTCATACAGGAATTGGTCCTTCTGGGTACCTGGATGCCATACTTTCGTTGCAAACATAAATTTACCGCCTTGCGTCCACCGGAGAGATTTCTTTGCCTTTCGTTCAATCCAGTGCGGCTTTGTGCCGTCATGTACCCAGGGAGCATAAGAAGCTACGGATTCATCCAGTGAAACCGTAGCTTCCATTTCTGCTTTATTCACTTCATAGTCCACCGACTTTTCCAGCATGGTTGTCCTGCTTCGGAACCGATGCTTCGCCCGGGCAATGGCCTGCACTTCTCGCGCTGATTTGTTTAGGCCAAGCACCATTGCCTCATTAGCCAGTGCTGGTGATCGCTCGGCCGCCGCCAATAAACTTAGATAATCCAGCTCAAACTCAATGTTCATTTTACTATTATGACGCCACCGTCAAAATACGGATGCTATCAATCGTCTCGAAGCTCGGCAGGCAGATCGCGGACACAATGGTCTGGATGTTGACGGGATGCGGTTCGGCATAGGTGGTTACCGCGGTACCGGTATTAACAATCGACACTGTGGCCTGAGAAGCATTGGTCAGTAGATCGGCTTCTTCCGGCGTGGTGCCGAAATAGGTATTGCCCAAGTCGCCTTCCGGAATCAGAGTAAACACATTGTCCGGAAAAAACTGCTGCGAATCGCCCCCCAGTGACAACAGGTATTTTTTCGTATACACCACAACAGTCAGTCCCAGCTTGTCCAAGAAGTACTGCTTGAGTAGGTTGTCCGTCATGATGATGTTCAGGCCGCCGACCGGGTTCATGTCCTTCTTGATTTTTTCATTCTGCAACAGATATCCCCAGGTTTTCCGGCTGCAGACTGCCCGGGTGGGGCGGTTGCCGGTTGCTTCCTCCGCGGCATCCATCTCAGAAAGGATTTGCTCCACCGGATTGGAATTTTCGGTATCGGACCACATATCCGTGCCCGTCAGGGTGGTTTTTTGCGAAGAAGCCATCAAGTAATCGTAATCATAGTCAACGCCTTTTGCGCTTATACCGATCGTGCCGGCAGACAAAAGCTGCATGCGCATGCGTTCCGCGACGACGGTAACGCCGTCAACCAGGTTGGTGGCATCATCGAAAATCTTTTGGATTATGGGTTTCAGGATATCTTTATTTCTTGCCTCCATTGCCATCAAAATCTGCTGGCGGTCTTTTTCACCAATACGCATAGCCTCGCGGAAGAATGGCATTTCGGTTTCAACCCGGGACACGCCAACCCGATCCCTGATAGATGCTTTGGTATCAAATTCAGCCGGAGCCAGCGCAACTGGCAAGCCATTGCTGCCTTTGATCCAGGCAAGGTTTAATCCCAGCTTTTTCCGCGGGGGAAACAGTACCTCGCCAAGGTAGGGAATTTTATTGGAAGCGGTCTCCGTATAGTACACGCCGATTTCATCAGCATTGATCATGTCAAAAATATTCATTCGCGTCATCTCTCCTTAATTCGATTTATTTCAGAAATACAATCCGGCCGGCCAGCGCTGTGGCCGCCTCGGTAGTCGGTGCCGATGGAATTTTACTGGTCTCAATGAAGCCATGGATAATCATGGCACCGCTACGGGCCCCATGCGTAACGTCGACATCATTAAACAAAACACCCTCGGCATCCGCGTCATTTTGGACGGTTACCGAATAGGTTTCCGGGTCCGTCAACGCCTTGCCACCGGATCCGCCAACGATCGTCCCGGCCTTAACAATCTTTTTCCCATCGGAATTGGCTATAACATCGGTATCGCTCACTTTAACCGGAACGGCCACATAGTGATCCGGAAACCGCAGGATATTTTTCGTGCCCAGATAGTCGGTCTGTGTAAATTTCATTGTTTATTACTCTCCTTTACCAAAATAAAATGCCTGCCCTTTTTGCAGAGCAGGGGTTTGCTGTGTGGTGGCTTGCTGGGCAAGCGATTTGCCAAAGGCACCGGCCTCACCGTTCTTGCCAGCAGTGCCACCACCTCCACCGCCGCCGCGGTTTTGATCATTAATCACAAATTCCGGATTGGCATCCAGGTATCCCTTGACGCCGACAGTGACTTCCATTTCTTCGCCATCATCTTTTATGAAAGTCAGGCTGTCATCGTCATTCACCTTGACTTTATCGGCCAGAATCTTTAAGAGCTGATCCGGTTTGATCGCCTTATTCTCAGTAAGAGCCGCCAGTAAAGCCCGGTTCCGCTCGCTGCTTTGCCGCTTGGACCGTTCCTCAGCAGCGGTCTTTTCCGAAATAACCTGAGCCTCTGTAGCTCTCTTCAAATCACGCTGCAGCTTGGCAATGTCCTTCTGCAGTTGGGTGATTTCCGGAGCACCCTTACCGCCAGCCGCTTTCAGGGCTTCCTCTTCTTTGGCCTTGAGTTCGACCAGCGCCGCCTCAACATCCTCCACATCGTCGGCAACACCGGTATGATCATGGAATTTTTCAAGGCGGTCAGTAGTTTTTTTGAGCTTTTCCTCAGCTTCTTTGAGCGTTTTGGTTAACGTCTTAAACTGCGTACCCTTTTGAGCGATTTCGCCGTCCTTGGTAGCAATAATGGCTTTTAGGGCTTCCGCATATTTAGAGCCTTCAGGCAGTTTGGCCAGTGCGGCCAAGAGTTCTTCCAGTGTCACTGTGGTCATCCTCCTTATTTTTGCGCATAGAAAAAGCGCCCTGCGGCGCTAGCGGCTATTGTGGATACTTGCGCATCCGGACCACCTCCTTAACGGCATCAAAAAAGCACCCTTGCCTATTCAAGAGTGCTAAAATTAACCTTTTGCAGTTTTTAATTCGGCCAGAATCCTTTCATATTTTTCAATTCTGGCATAATCCTTAGCCGAAGGGCTCTGAATACGTGACAGATCCATGTTATGTATCATGTCCGCAATTTTGACGGTCAAAGCAATCGGATTTTGCTTTACCCGCTGAATATAATCCCCATACTCAACACCCGGGCGTTTGGTCAGTACGTCGACCGCAACCACAACCGACTCAGGCAAACCATTTTCCCTCAATTCCTCTAGAGTAACCGGCGTATCCTCAATCACATCATGCAGCAACGCTACTGTTTTTTCTTCTTCCGTTTCAACTATTTTAGCTACAGAGATAGGATGCAGAATGTAAGGCTTACCGCCTTTATCTATCTGCCCAGAGTGAGCTATTGTCGCCAACTTTAATGCCACTTGTACTATGGAATCTTTTTCCACACTCAATGCCTATCGCCTCCAATTAAGGCAAACGCCACCCAGTTTATATTTATTGGGTAGCTAATGAAAGCGCCTAAACTCTATGTTTAATTTGCCGGAGTCCTCTTGCCAAATGGCAAAAACATATTGATGATCAAACTTCTCATCTACATTTTTGCGTTCCCATTGGGGCACAAAAACGGCTTCCTCATCGGGATTGATTAACCAACCGCTGAGATCCTCCACATACATATCATTAACAACCTTGTCACGACCTTCGCCACTATCAATGAAAAAGGATTGACCGCGCTCCTTTGCCTTTTGTTGAACAAATTCTATAAACTTATCAGATCCCTTTTGCAATTCGCTCACTGTCATCATTTTTCACCTTCTTTTTTACTGGCGTTGAGATACGATTGATTATAAATCCCATCTTTCAAAATCGTAACAAACTGATTGTCGGGAGAGGTAACTACAATGTCGTTATCTTTTCGGTAAAAGAGAACCTCTCCTCGTGCACCACCAGGTCCTTGTCCGCGAAATGTTCCAACACGTTTTTCTTGATAATCCGTAAAAATAGCGTTAATATACGCTGTCAACCAGGCACGGTCATTTGGATTACCTGCATCTAACCCATAATCCTCGGCATGTTTGCCGATCTTTTTGCCAATTTGTCGTTCATTTATTATAAGTATAACATTTCCATTATTACTTAACAACTCTTTCAGTTTCTTCATGGGCTTCGGATCTTTATGTCCATGCCAATGCCGCAGTCGCTTCTGCCACTTACCATCCAGTGCAAAAGCCTTTGCATTATCAATCCCAAGCATTTCTCTGAGGGCTTTAGCATCCTGAGCCTTAAGCCAAGCAGCGCCTGCATCCGGATTAAACTTACCTGGTTCCGCCTCACCCTTATAAATTACTACCAAATTGCAGGTGCAAAACGGATGCGCCGGGTGCGGTGGCATCTTGCCTTTGGGATAGTTCCCCGCGCCCATACCGTAATGATCCACCTTGGCGTGAAAATCACAGATATCTACCCGGGGATGACGAGTAGACAGCCGCCAGCCAAACCCGATCACAAGAGAATCATCATAGTGCCTGGCGTAAAACATATCCGACCAAGCCCGGGCCGATTCCGTGATCGCGATGCGGTCCGCGTAATACCGTGCCTTTTCCTGTACTGCTACCCAGGCTGCCTTCTCCATAGCCTTTTCGCTCAGTTTTTGCGCTGCGTCCACTAACTGCTGATAAGCCACTTTTAGCGGCTTATCCGGCTGCTCCATCTTCTTTAGTTGTTGCTCTGCCTTGCGTACGACCAGGTTGAACTCGCGGGTGATGCGCGGATCGCCACCGACCGCCGACCGCGCCGCCGCGACCAACCGTTTCAGATATTGCGGCAGCTCAGCGCCATTTATAACCTTCTTGCCGCTGTTGTAGCCGTCATAGAGATCCATGGCCATTTGCCGGACGGTTTTACATTTGCGCATAGCCACCGCAACCGTATCGATGATCGCCTGGCGCATTTCTTTGGACGTACCGTGCAGCCGCTTGGAAAGTTTCATTTTATCCGGCGCCCAGTAATCGCTGAGCAGATGTTCCCGCATAGCAGTTTTCATTTCCATGGATGGGATTTTTATGCCATAGCCCAGTAAAGCCGCCTTACAGATGGTATCAATGAGCTGATTAAAGTATTGGCCGGTGAATTCGGCATTGGCAAGGGCTGTGTCAATCGCTTTTGCTAATGGCAAGCCAGCATTAACCTGACGTATAATTTCCTCAACCAGCTTGTCACCCAATTCGCTGCCTTTGCCCATGTGTTGTCTTAGCAAAGAGAGCAGTTCCTCGCGGTTCATTCAGGGGCACCTTCGAAGCCGACGGCCTGCTGTACTTCTTCGATCTGCTGGTCAATATCTTCCATAACGGCATCAAACCGTTCTTCCGGCAGATCGGCCAAATAGACTTCCACAGCTTTTTTCTTGACCTCTTTCTGAAATAAGCCGCCAATCTGAAGATCCAATGCTTTCGTCACATCGTCAAGTGCCTCGGTCACATCCACGATGCCGAAGTCATCCGGATATACACAGGAGTAGCTGATCGTGGAGTTAGTCCATTTCTCAAACAGAAAAGCCATCTTCATTTCGGCATCCTGACAGTTTTCGGCTAAATCGGCCAGCGCCTGGTTGGTATTTTCAAAATCCCATTCCTTGGCCACGCCGGAATTTTTCTGCTGGACGCCGACAACGCTGGTAAGGCTGGCAATACGGTAGATTTCTTCCACCAGTCGCTTAATTTCATCCTGAAGCAAAATGGCCTGCTCCGCCGGCGGGGCGATATAGGAAGGCGAGGTTCTCGCCAGGCCGTCATACCCTAACGCATTTTCGGTACCAGTGACGATTTTATTCAACTCATCAAATCCGGCATTGTCGGTAACGGGATAACAGAGCGTCGCAAAGGCCTGGTTGCGTAGTAATTCCCGCAGTTCGCTGCATAAATTAAAAATTGCGAGGTTGATCCTCGCAATCGATAACATATCGCCGATTGGCTGCATATCGCCTTCATCCGCATCGGTTCCAAACAGGGGAATGACCGGCACCACTCCCAGCTTGTGCTCCGTTTCTACCGGTTCCCCTTCCGCTTCCCGCTTCCAAGATGTTGTCGTCCAGGTCCAACGCTCCGTGGTATAGGAGACGGCCGCGCCGCTCGCCCGGCGCGCATAAATCTCATAGGTGATGGAAGTTAGTACGCCGGCCTTGTCACACTCATAGGCTTTGACCTGTTTGGGAAACACCAGATAGGCATAAGGAAACGCTCTTTTTTCTATGGCTTCACCTTTGTTCAACGGCTGCTCTGGGACATTATCCACGACAATGAAGCATACGCCGTGCAATTTAGCTTTTTTAAGTGCCCGTTTCATGAAGCGCTGAATTTTGGTGCCTTTGCCGTCAACATCGTTTTGGAACTTCGAAAACATGGCGCTGTCGGTTCCCTGCCCTTCCCAGTTTCGGGCCGCCACTTTCCGGAATACCGGATCGACCAGGGCATTGATGACAGCTTTAACATAGTTGGCGTAATACGATAGTGCCTTGCGTCGACCGTACTTGTCCGGAGTCTCCCGAACGTGCGGGATTAAGTAGTCGCCGTTCAAGAAACCGCCGCCGCCGGTATAGGCGTCATCCAATAAGGTATAATTGCAATTAACTGGAAGAAAGGGAACACTTTTTATTTCTACTCTTTCTTTCTCTCCCAAAATCTCACCTCCCGCTTAGTAAATATCAAGGCGACCGGCAACCATTTTGGCCTTCGGTTCCCACAGAGCCAAAGCCAGACCATCGCCAATATCTGGCGATTTCAGTCCACGCTTTTTCATATCTTCTTTTCTTTCCAGTTCAATTTCACCGTCGGAGTTTACCCGATACTTCCGGTTGGTCAATTGGCTGATTTGTGCGTTGTTGTACCAAAGAGTCAATTGATTCTGACGCAGCATTTCCCGGATTGTACCCCACATAAGGCCGGTGCTGTTGGCGTACCGAACGGGATCCTCCTTAGAGAGCTTGCCGCCGGCGCCGCCAAAATGCCCCTCATATACCTTGACATGGGTCATTCTTTTCTGCTTCACTACTTCCGACACGCGGTCATATGTACCGACGCCCAGGCCGTCGCAGTCGATCCGCACTGACATGGGAATATGACCATATTTACCGGTATACCGGTCCAGCATTTGAATAGTTCGTCCAGCCAATTCCATGGTGTCATTGTGATTGTATATTTCCGGTTGCTGCTGAACCTTTCGATCAAATACGGGGCATAGCACCGACTGATCGTCGCCAAACCGGGCGACATCGACGCCGATGTCAATTCGCCGCGGCACAATGATAAGTGGCACCTTAACACTATTACGCTCCACCCAATCAAGCGGGATGAAGCTGTCCGGCATGGCTTTCGGGAATTGACCGGCTACCCGCACCCGGAACACATCGCTGTCCTCACCGAACATGTCAATAATCATCTTGATATATTTCTGTGTTACCCTGGGCGAGTTACGACCATCGATGTGAAAGGTGCTGTACATTTCCCGCTTGTCATTGTGGCTGTCATAAAACCATCCAGCGAGCTGCGTCGGGTTGCCGCAAGCTAGTAGCCTGGCACCTTCGGTGGAGAGAGCTCCCAGTACCGGTTCAAAAATTTTATCTGTCACCCCTGAGGCCTCATCGATGACATAGAGAACATGATCGGCGTGGAAGCCTTGCAGGGCGTCTGGCTTGGTGGCTGTCCGCGGTACCGCGAACCATTCCTCGCGCTGGGCTTTATGATAGAATCGCTTATCGGTCCACTCAAACAAAAACGAGTCGGCCGCCTGGCGGTTCCATTTATTGAGTTCTGCCCAAAGAATATCATGGAGCTGATGCTGAGTTGGCGCAGTGCAGGGAACCTTCGGAAACGGCCGAGAATACATAAACCATTTAATGATCCAGGCTTCCACTGTTGACTTGCCCACACCGTGCCCGGACCGGACGGATGTAAGTTGCTCTCTGGCACAGCTGTTCAGAATCTCTGCTTGAATATCATCCGGCGTTGCGCCGATAACCTCTTTGACATAATCGACAGGGTTATCGGCGTAGTAACTCATGACATGCGGCTCAAGCAGCAACTCTTCCGCGCTCAGCATCGATTCGCCCACACTTCCTGCAAACGCTGCGCGTGCTTCTTGGCAATATCGCCGCCTTCGCCTTTAGCCTCGCTTTCAATGCTCTGCTTCAAGGCAACCCATCTGGCCTTTTGCTGCTGAACCCGCGTTAGGCCATCCTCAATGCGTAAAATTTCGTCAATGGCCTTGGAGTGCGTCTCCGTAATGCTGGTGATCACCATCTTAGGCACCGGTACCATGACAGTTTTGGTTTGGGCGGTTTTTTCGTCATACATTTCCACGGCCTGTTTTTCTTCCCTGAGTTCGGAAACGATTCTTTTTTCTTTTTCCGTCAGGCCATCCATCAGCCGCTTGATACGCTCCATCATGCGGCGCTCGCGGAAAGTGAAGAAAATTATCTCCTGTTCGGCCTGCACTAATGGATCCGTATTAATCTTGCCGAAAAGAGCCTGTTCCTCTTCCGTCAGGGTGTCAAACCATATCGTCTCAAACTCGCCAGTCTTAAGAGCGTTCTTGCTGCCGAGCGGAGGGCCTCCCTTGTTACCGACCGCGTTTTTGTTACCCTTGGGCGCGCCGTGACCTTTGGCGTTTTTATTGCCGAAGGGTGCGCCACCCTTTTTCGGGTGCACACTTTTTTCATTTTGGGTGAACCCTTTTTCTGTTTCGGGTGCACCCTTTTCTTTTCGGCTCCACCCATGACGCTTTTGCCATGATTTCACAGTGTTCAGCGACACGCCATACTTATCTGCAATTTCCTGGTACTTCATGCCGGCAAGATAGTCCTGCTTGGCTAGTTCATTCTTTTCCGCCATTTACACCTGTCACCACCCCCACGCGATAATAAAAAACTTAAAGCTCATCGCGCTGGAGTTCTATGTCCAGTTCGATGAGCTTCTTCAGGTCGTCTACACTATTCACTTGTATATTGCCCTTTTGAAAATCACTGACCCACTTGGCAATACCAGCCTGTACAATCTTACGGTACTTAACCTTAGATTCTGATATTCCTTCGATAATTGCAGCCTGGTGTTGTAAGAGTAAGCTTTCTTTATCATTCTTCGAACATTTGTTTGTATTTGATATTGCCGACACCCCCATCCATGTTTTACAATGGATTGTGAGATAGTAGCCAGCGGGAATCTGTGGCCACAGTGCAGCCTACTATCTCCTGCCGGGAGTGCCCGGAACAGGCCGGATGTTGATAGCATCCGGCCTTTTTGTTTTAATGTAATCTCTATCGAGTATTAAAGATATGCAAAACACAGATACTTATAGTATACGAAATAAGGAGGTATACTTATGAGTAATCAAGTTATATTATGGTCGATGTTAATCGTCCCTTGGTTAACACTATTTTTTATGCCTAAAGAAAATATCAAATATTTTATGCCTGTCGCGATATTTTCTGCACTTACCAGCATATTGGTTGTAGAGGCAGGAGAAAGTTTAGGTTGGTTTACTTACGGAGAGGAAATTTTTCTACTAAGAACGCATTCTTATATTATTTTTGGATTAAATATTATCACTACAATATGGCTATTACACTTTACTTACGGAAAATTTTGGATATACCTAGCAATAGATATAGTGCTAAATTTTGCATTTATCTATTTAGTCCATGTTTATTTTCTTGGTAATAGAGGACTGTTTCAAGAAGTAGGCATTTCTCCTTTTTTAAACGCGTCAATTACTACTCTTGATGGTGTATTAGTATACGGTTATCAAATGTGGCAAGAAGGAATATTTGTTAGATCTGAAAAAAACAGCTATAGAGCAAACTTACAACCAGCAGCTGCAAAACCACTCCATGAGGATAATCCCAATGAATAACGGGGACTTATTTCAACTTTGTGCTCATTTGCTTTGAAAGCTCTTCCCACCGCTGGACAATCACATCACAATACACCGGATCCAACTCCATCATATAGCATATACGCTCGGTCTGCTCCGTTGCCATCAGAGTACTGCCGGATCCGCCAAAAAAATCGGCCACAACCTCTCCAGGCCGACTACTATTCTGTATAGCCCGGGCGCAAAGACCAATCGGCTTCATGGTCGGATGCTCACCGTTTCGTAGCGGCTTCTCAAATCGCCAGACGGTAGATAGACCATCATCGCCAGCCTGTAACACTTCATACGACGGTACCCGGATTGTTACAGTCTGAATACCAGCCATAAAAGTAAGCAGCACCCCTTCATCGTCCTCTCTGACGCTGATCGGTGCTGCTTCTTCAATTACAGTACCTTGTTTCCGACCACCAAAGAAACGATGTGGAGCGCCTGGCTTCCACCCGTATAAAATAGGTTCATGCTGCCACTGATAATCTTGCCGGCCGAGAACGAATTGATTCTTGGCCCACACCAGGCACTGCTTGAGTAGCCAGCCAGCATCATGGAGAGCGCCACGGAAGTTACTGGCTTTAGAATCGGCGTGGCAAACATAAATGGCGCCTCCAGGCTCAATTGCCACAAACATTGCGGTAAAAGCATCTTTGAGAAACTGATTAAATTGCTCCGCCGGCATATCGTCGTTTTGGATAGTCAATTTATTGGCCGTGGCGCCTTCGTAGGCCACATTATACGGCGGATCCGTGAACACCATGGCCGCCAGGTTGCCATTCATCAGCTTTTCTACATCCGCTATTTTGGTAGCATCCCCACACATCAGGCGGTGCCGGCCAAGCTGCCAGATATCCCCGGGCTTTGTAACCGGCTCGTTAATCTCCGCAGCAGCTGCAGCCGGATCAAAATTGTCTTCACGGATCTCCATGGTGCGGAAATCAGCGAGCAGGTTGTCAATCTGTTTGTCCGAGTAACCGGTAAGGTTGGTATCGAAGTCAGTCGAACCGATCTCAGATAATAAGCTGGCCAGCAATGAATCGTCAATCTGAGATAGCTCAGAAATTCTATTATCCGCAATCAGGTCGGCCCATTCTTCGGCCTCAGTGGTATAGTCTTGGCGGTCCACAGGTACTTGGTTAACGCCAAGCAGTTGCGCCGCCAGCAGCCTGCCATGGCCGCGTACAATAAAACCAGAGCGGTTGCTCACGGTGATCGGAGCACGCCAGCCCTGGTTTTGGATGATTTTGGCCAGTAATTCGATTTGTTTTTGCGGGTGCTGGTTAGGGTTTCGCGGATTGGGCACCAGCGTTGTAATGTCGGCCAGCTCATCATAAGCACAATGAACTGTAATGTTATCAGCTGTATTCAAGCTCTCACCTCATTTCACCAGGTTAACCCGGCTGGATTTATACTTGCCGCCACCATCTTTGTGGCAGTTCGGCCGATCCACTCGCATCAGGTCCCGGTAATCTGGTTCTCGCGGTCGCCGTTTGAAGGTGATGCACCGCCTGTCAACCAAATACGGCTGGGTCTGGCAGAGCAGCTTAGTAGCGTCACAGAACCGGCAGTTGGTTTGGTTGCAGTGGGGCATGCGGCGTCACCTCGCTTTATCGATTTGTTTTTTCCGTTATCTTTGCAGGAGACGGCTGTTTAATGTGGAAATTAATGTAATCACAGCAAGTTAATTTTTAAAACAGGAGCAATGAATATGTCCACAACCAATTCAACTAAAGAAATTATTGTCGCAGGAAAAATCAGTAGTAAATTCTCTTTAGGCTTTCCGTGCCAAGGCCCTAACTCTGAAATTCTACTTGGACAAGGATTAATTCCTGATAAACACGGCAACTGGGTTTTAAAATCAGAAATAATTGAGAGAATGTTAGCCCTTTCCTCTGCAACTGGCATAATATATAAATTAACCTCAAAATATACATTTTTACCAAACAAATAGAAAATCTCTCGAAGTAAAACAAAACAAGAAAAACGCCTCGATGGACGCTGGCATATTTTACAGTAATTTTTACATACATAATATTCATTTGGTGCATCAGGCTGGAATCGAACCAGCACCCTGTCTGGCAGACTACGGTTTTACAGACCGCGCCGACTTAACCATTATTCGGCTCTGACGCATGACAAAAGCCGCCCATTTTCGGGCGGCTACAATTTTTCTATTATAAAATCATTATAGCACCTATTTGGACACATGAAAAGGACACGATTTGGACACCGTAAATGGACATTATCCTACAGCCTCAGCACCGTACAACTTTATAGCAATTTTGCGGATTAAACGGCTTTTATTCCTACGAATCGTTCTTGCATCACAGGAAAAATCTTCAGCAATTTCATCGTCTTTTTTGCTCTCAAAATACTTTTTTGTCAAGAGGGGATAGTACTCATCTTCTTTGACAACTTCCAGCGCATAATTGATTTCGTCAATCTCCGTCTGGTCGCGCTCGATTTTTTTGCGCACAATCAGGATTCGGCCTTCCTGGATTTCATCATCAGTCAACCGACTACCACCAGAAGTGCTGTAAAACACCAAATCCTTAGACCGACCAGGCTTCTCACGCAGCAAATCCTCAATGTCCTTTTTATATTGCTCAATATTGTCAAGAAGCACCGGGTAAGCGTAAAGCCGGCTCTCCGTTTTTCGAAATGCCTCCTTGGCTGCACATTTACCGCGTTCAATTCCGAAGTGTAAGACTTTCTGCAGCGCCTGTTCCACTATTTTTTCAATATCGGTTTCTTTTTTCATTTTTTGTGATTTTGCCGTCAATAGCCTCACCTCGTTATTATTTTGTGGTTAGGGGCGGCGCGAACCGCCCCGTTAAGCCTGCTACTTACTAAAAATCCCTATAAATATCCGACAAATACCGCCACTCACAGCACCAACGAGTAGCATACTGCCTAACCAGTGCCAAAAGTCCTGAAAAATAAATTGAAGTATCTCAAGCATCATCTATTTCCCTCCAGTTTCAAATACTCCAAACAATTTTTGCAAACCCGTAAGACTCTGCCATTAAACTTATTCTTGATAGTGGCCGTTGCCGGATGCTCCTCGCATAGTTGGCATTTAAGGGCGCATCCCTTGTTCGCTGTTTCAGGTGATTCCATGGCTCATGCTCCTCCCCGTCATTTAATCAATGTTAAGTCCTGTAAGATTTCTACGTAATTTACCAAAATATAAACCATGCACACTTAGACATACTAAGCACGGAGGTGATTATTTATGTCGAAGGTAACTAAATGTATGTGCGAAGAATGCCACCACAATAATAACTTCAAATGTACCGCAGATGGCATTGAGGTTAGATCAAGTGGTGACGTTCGAGTACAAACCGCTGATGGTACAGCTTGTAATACGTTTAAAACACAGCAAAGATAATCTCTTCTCATTTGAAGGACGGTTAAGGACCGTCCTTTCATTCATTTTTTTAATCGTTCAGCGTTACCTTCCTCTGGCCCTGAAAAAACTTGCAATGCTTGTCCGTATTACCGCTCAGCCTGCGCCAAGTAGTTAAATCCCGATCGCATGTCATTTCCCTGTACCCGCCGAAGGCAACCACAGCCTCACCTTTGAAACTACACGCTTCGCACTGAGGTGTTTTTCGAAATGTGCCTTTCTTGTTTAAAAATTTGATTCTTGCCATTCCTGTTGTGCTGTTGGCTGTTATGTTATATGACCGTTCAAGAAACGATTTTTCTTTTATGTCCATAAATCGGCTCCCCTTATACCCAAGTCTCCACAATCACCGGATCGTCTTCCGGACTTCGGTCAATTCGCACGAAGCACTCTGGAATCTCTTCCCGAATTTCAGAAAGAGTATCGGCAATCATCACGAAATCAGTCGGCTTATCAAGCTCCCAAAGCCTCGCTACGTACTTCCCTGGGAAGTCTTTAGGGTTATGGTATACAACAATCATCGGGCATTTTGGTGCCTCATCGGCAAAATTGACGAATAAGAAGCTATTGACTATAACGGTATTTTGCATTTTATCCCTCCTGCTTTGTATAAGTCCATCATGGCCCCTATTTAACCCATGGGAAATAAATACCGCGAAATACATAGAGAGTAATAATCTTCGCATATATCTCGCCCAAGGAATCACCAAATACCACTAACCCCTCGGTCATATATCCCAAGTATTTACGAGATTTAGCTGGACAATAGGTCTTTTGCCAATTGTTGCAAGAAGGATATAGGTCATACGCCCCATGCTCGATTCTGACTTTACGGTTTCCGCACCAGAGAACGAACAATGCAAGTGCTTTGATTATGCAGAATATTGCCCAATTAAGTATCTTTTGTGTTTTACAGCGCCTTTTCCATTGCCAACTCATCAATATTACCCTCCTAATCCATCCCCGCACACGCGCTACACAGACCCTCTTCCACCCAATAGCAGCCGCCCGGGCACGCGTGGTTATCGGTGCAGCCGCAGACCCGGCAGCGCTGTATACCTTGATTTGCTTCCGCCTCAATACGGGCGGCGATCGCGTCCCCTAAGGCCTTTTCAGTCTCATTCAGGTAATCAATGGAGCCATCCGGACTAAGCCTATATTTAATACCTGCATCATTCAATGCGTTAAAAAACTGGATAGCAAGGTCATCTTCTTTGGCAACGCCCTGGATCAATTCGTCGATCGAGTCTCGCCATCCGCAATCGTACGGAATGCCGTACTGGGCGAGCCAGGGTTCCATGGTCTCTAAACGTTCTTTTCGGACAAGCTCCATCATGTTTTTCAGGTTCGTATTCTCGGCTTGAAGCGCTGATATGATCTGGCTGCCCAGGAGAATCTGATTCCCCAGATCGATCAGTGTTTTCGGATCCGTGTTGAACTCTCTTTGCATGCCTTGATTCCAGTTTTCAAGCAGTTGCTCAAGATTTTTCATTTCCTTCTCCTTTTGAAACAAAAATAAGCTGACCGTAATCTGATTCATATTTATCTCCTGTTTTCATCAGGTGCGCTCCAACCGCATCAATCGCTTGTTGAGTTATCGCTACTTTTTCCGTAGCGACGCCCTCTCTAGCGTATCCTGCATATATCGTATTTGTTAGCGGACTTACCCATATTTGGAGCTTGTCTAGTTTAGCCATTGCTCTCCCTCCCGTTATTTTCTTTTCCGTTCCCCTATTTTTAGGTAAATATCAGCAATAACAACACCCGCTTTGGTCAGCTCAACGTCATTTGCTATAAGTCCCCGCTTATTCATGACGGCCAGCTCGCGCCGGGAAATGAGCAATAAATTTTCAAGCGTAATGTTCTGATGGTTCCCATCCGCGAAAATCACTACATGCCCCTTAGGTACCGGTCCATGAGCTGCTTCCCAAAGCAGGATGTGCTTACCTTTCCATGTGCGAGGATCGGCGATTTTGATTTCCACATACCCATCAGCATTGGTTCGCTCGCTCCCCACGGGCCTGTAATTCCAAGGTTTATGTCCCTTAGCGAACTGCGTAGGCTCCCAGCCGCCAGTTCCCTTTTTACCTTTATTATGAGGGACGTGCCCTTTCTTGAATTGCGTGGGCTCATAGCCAGTATTGAACCGACAATCCCGCTCATTACGCAAACCGTGGCGGAAGGCCAAAGAAATCATTGCTTTGGCCTTTATTCCCAGACCAAACTGCTGATTAAACATATCAGTCAATTCCGGATAACTCCGCCCCTTTATGTTGGCCGCGATATACGCAATGTGCTCCGCCGAGTATTTTTCGTTCATAGCGCTTTACTCCAGCAACATCGGCGGTATCGTTGTTCCTCTGGCAACTGTTTCAGTCGCAACCTTTGCTTTTAGGACCAAGGTACCGTTCGCTATAATCTGCTGAGCGACGTCCGTCACGGCTCTCGCCCGGTTAATCTCTTCGGCAAGCTTTTCGCCGGACAGTTCCTCATCACCGAGCCTTTCAAGCTGCATAAACAGGTGATTGTTCAAATCGGAAAGCCTATTTTGCATAATCGTATATCCCCTCCCATTATTTGTGTTAATTCCCCAAATTAGTGGGCCACATCTCGTTTCTCACTTTTTTTAAATTTGCCAACAGGAGCTTGAGCTGCGCCTCATGCGGCCTGAGCCAGCGCTCCGCCTCATCCCGGTATTCCTGGGGAGTGCGAAACCCGCAATCCCCAGAAGGATCAATGTGGGGACGTAGCGCATGCGCTTCCGTGCCTTCCACCGGCAGCAGCCTGGCGCCAACACAGCGGAATCCGAGAAGCGCCTCCCAGAGCTTGGGCTCAATTTTGTCGGCCAGGACCAAAAGCGTAACCCAGAGCTCGCTATCGTCATCGATGTCAGGACGCGGATCCAGGTACATCTTGCCGAATCCATTGCGGTACACCGGCTTGCCAAGTTCCCTAAAAACTGCATATTTCACGGATGCTTCGGCCGGCTCGGTTTTTTCTATCGGCTTTGCCGGCACGTTCCCAAAGAGGTTATTTTGAATCGCCAATCCCAAAGAAAACACCTCCAAAAATTCACAGGTGGGCATCGTGGGCACACGGTGGGCACTCTTTCAAGGCAACAATCCAGGTTTCATAGGGCTTCGCAGGCATTATGCCCACCTGCCCACCCTGCCCACCTCTTTTTTCTACACATGCGCGTGCGCACACACGTGCGCGCACGCGCGTATAGGGGGTAAAATCGAGGTGGGCAGGTGGGCATCACTATATTTTCTTATTAAGAATCCAGGATTTATAAGGCTTTGAGCCTGCCCACCTTCTGCCCACGCAGTGCCCACCTTGCCCACCTTTTTACTCATTTTTCTCCTCTTCTTTACATAAAGCATTAAAAACCACCATTCTAACTCGCTGATTTCCCCATATTTTTTTCACAGAAAACGTCTCTTTGCCCCCGCCTTTGTTTTCCCGTTGAATAATTCCCTTCTCAGCAAACTCCTTAAGCGTCCGACTTACTGAGAATCCATTATCCTGTAGCGCGGCTTTCAAGATCGCCGGCACCACCCAGTACTGCTGCTTCACACCATCGTAATACCCGTATTTCTCCTGGTGGCAGTTCTCCTTAAACCGATCCGCATTCGACGCGAGCCACGCAGTAGTGAAATCAAACGCCCGGTCCACGTAATCCGCCTCCTGCGCCGCGCCTAACAATTCTACGCCAGCTACCGCCATGCGAATCATCTCTTCCTGCGCCTGTTCCTCCGGAATCCCCCATACCCATTGCCTCGCCCAGAAGTACGCAACGCTTAGCATGGCAATCGCGCTGATATGAGGCTGTACAATATGCGGCCATTTATCCTGAAGCTGACGGTACACGCTGGTATATTCCTTATGCCAAAATTCCTTGTCTTTCCTCAGTTCCTCCATCACATGCCGCATAAAGAGAACGCCGGCGTGCCCATAGTGCATATCTGTAACTCTGTGCACATTGCTGGCCTCTCGCTCATCCGGCAGCGGAACTCCGTACAGTTCCAGCGCCCGGGTCCTCACCCCGGAATGCGACGCATCCCCGGCCAGCGATTCCTCCCCGGTCGTCAGCACCACCAGATTCCAAAAAGCCTTGGCCTGCAGCCCGCCGCCCTTGTCACCGCGGGTTTTCCCCTGTCCAGCCGATACCGCGTACACCAGCTTGTCCAAAAATTCCTGCTTATCGCCGGCGAGCTGCCGCTCATCAACACCCAGGGGCAGATTGTTCAGAAACTGGCACGTGCGCTCAAGGCCGACCTGTGTTGTATTGAACGATACCATGAT
This sequence comes from Sporomusa aerivorans, assembly GCF_041428895.1. Lineage (NCBI taxonomy): Bacteria > Bacillati > Bacillota > Negativicutes > Selenomonadales > Sporomusaceae > Sporomusa > Sporomusa aerivorans. Next base: position 2,423,372 of record NZ_CP156926.1, on the reverse strand, counting down.
CCGCTCCGGATTGCCCCAGACACTCAAAGCCGCTTTCATCGCCGCGGTTTTCCCGCCTTTGGACGCACCCCAGACGTGAATAATAAAATTCCGGTGCCCAATCACACTTAAAAGCGGCGAGGCAAAACTGCCGGCCAACATCAGTTGCGCAATCGGATTTTGAACCACATACTCGAGGCAAGTCCTCCACGTAGAGAAATCACCATTCTTTTCAAAACCATTAACCAAAAAACTCATACCGCGCTTGGCATCCATGTCCAGCGCGATCTCATTGGCGTGACCCGGCAGAAATTGCTCTTTCCCCAACCAGCCTAAATGAGAAACCGACTGCACCGTCGGCAGAAATTCCATATTCGCCGCCTCCATATCGAACAAGTACGACACCATTTCCTTGGCGTTTTTTGATGATACCGGCATACCGGTATTGGCGAGTTCCGCAATCTTTGAATACTGAAACAGCGTGGCTTTTTCCGCTTTGAGAAACTCCCATTTCCCATGGCGCCGCCACGACACCTCCAGCTTTTCCGTGTTGGTGTCAATGTCGATCAGCCGCTTGGTTACAATGACAGGCAAGGGCGAAATCTTTTCCTCAATCCCCTTTTCATCCAGACCAAACACACCATGCTCTGAATAACGCCACTTCTCGGGCTTGATCGGCGCGAACGGCTGGTCCTCTATTACCTTTTCCGCCAGGCATGATACAATCCGGATGTCAATAGGATTGGCCATACCGAATGCGGCCGCCCAGGCGGCTCGGAACGCATCCTCACCCGCTAAATGCAAATCTGACGGATCCTTGTAGCCTTGCAGTGACAAAGAATACACCTTGCCGGTAAAATGACTGTCCAAGAGTCCAATGCAGACTTTTTTCAAAAACGTCTCGCCGCCCTGGTCAGGTTCTTTGAATAAATATACATTTAAATCCTTTAAATATGCTGACCATGTTGACTGAAACGTGTCGGCGCCGGGCGACCCCAGAGCCGGAATATCATACTGCCAGAGCGTATGGCAATCGGACTCTCCTTCCACCAGCACCACAAAACCCTTTTTTCTCGCCTCCTGGAGCCGCCAGAGGCCGTACGGGTGAACCTTGGACCCTTTCATCCAGGAGAAGCGTACCGCGCCTTTAAGCGAATGCCGGTAGCGTGTTGCGACCAGATTCCCCTTTTCGTCCATATAGGGAACCGCCATGCCTTTGACTGCGTTTTTCATGCCGTATTCATAGAGCTTCGCCGCATCCAGTTGTTTGGCCGCCGCATACTCCTCCACGGTAAATGCCGGCTTCTTAGCGCGCGACTTAGACTCAGTTTTAATGCCGGCGAAATCAAGAATCGTCTTATTGGCCTGCTCCTTGGTCATCCCCTTATACTCTTGCAGAAAGGTCCAGCCGTTGCCGTTGGCGCCGCAGGACAGGCATTTATATTGACCTGTTTTAATCTTGATACCAAAACTAGGATTCTTTTCATTATGGAAAGGGCAAAGGCCGTGAAGCTCATCACCCTTTGGTTTAAGCCCCGGTAAGTACTGCGAATAGAATTGTTTCCAATCAACAAGCTGGTCTATGTTCTCTTGCACATTTAGTCTCCCCCTCTCCCGGGTAAAAGAGGGCGGCGCTGGCCGCCCCGTTGATCACTTAGGTACTTTATGGCTGTTTATTCAGTCTGCGCGGCCTTCTTTACTCATTTATTTTCTGTTCAAAGCCAACTAAACGCACACTGATAATAGCGTTTTCCATTTCTTCCATTCGGTAAAATTCAATATAATCGGCTTGTCCGCGCTCCATATTAACCATCTGGACACGGATGCAACCAGGCTCCATCCCATCCTCTTCTTTATAGGCTTCATCCGTGAATTTTTCCCAAAGGCTTTCAGCCATTTCTTTGATATAGTCAAATGCTGATATATTCCGGCTAGGCGGGGATTCATACAGGATAATCGTCCGGAATTCATCAGCCTGTAAAATGACCTCAAAGGTATATTTTTCCGTGGTATTGCAGCCGCCTTCACAATATTCGGTAACTGTCGGCAGTTCCTGAAAGCCTTCCCGCTTAGCAAAGCAAGTAGTATCCGTAGCCCCGAAAAGTCCTATATCGTCCCTATGTAACGATACGCCGTAGATATGCTTTTCTGCTTTACATGCCTGGCATTCTGTCGGAATAGGCCGGTTATCTTTTCTCAAATTCTCCGGGTGATATTCACGGCCTAAAAGAATCCCCACTAAATGCTGATCATTCTTGATTACGTCAAAAGTTTTACCACACTCGGCAATAAATTTAGCCATCACTCATCCTCCTGTGGATAACTTGTCGTTTCTTTTTGCGGCCGGTCAGCACCCTCGACGGCCTTCTTCTCCGCATCCAATATTTGGTTAACTTCTTCAATATCAGCAATAACGATAAAAGCTTGCGCTCCTTGCGGCTGTATCGGGCGCAACAGCTTTTCGGCATCATCATCGCCAATGGAAACCTTGATATATGCTGGCCTGCTCTTGCCGTTTGCTCTTGCAATTTGCATCATGTTGTTATTGGCATTATATAGTCTGACGCCTTCCGTTTGGGTCAGCTTATTGACTAAATCCCATACCTTCATATCAAGCCTCCGTACCAGTATCATGAATAACTTCAATATCAATAATATCGGCATCTACAATGTTCGGTTCCCGCTCAACATCTGCATCGGTCTCCGGCGGTGGCAATTCCTGCACCGGCTTCGAAGAAATCACCCGCAGCTCCGGCCGGCCGCCGATCGCCAAAGTCTCCCCGCCTGGCAGAGCAGCCAAATGCTCTTCCGGATCCGCGTCCTCAGGTTCCAGCTCCAATTCCGTCTGATTCAATAGGCCTTCCATTTTTCTGAGCGCCGGCGACCAGAGCCCATGGCGACGAATGATGGCGTGGAAGTCCTCCACATCGTGCCCCTGGATGTACCAAACCTTATTGCCGGCATCATCGGTACCGGCCGAGCAGTGCTGCAGCTCGTGATCTAAAAGTGCGCGCTTATCTTCCGCCTTCAATTGCTCCCATACATCTCGGTGAATGGTAACAATAAAGTCATGACCGGTTAAGAAGTTGACTTCCTTACCAACCTTCTTGGCTTGGCCCCACGTGTCGCGCTTTTTAACCTCCCAGTTGCCGGTCCGGAATAAGTACTTTATATTTGCCTCAACCAAATGGCCGTGATACTCCTCAATAATGTCACGCGCCAAGGCTTCGAGATCCTCGGACGCATCGTAAAATTCAGCTGCCATATACTTCACTCTCCCGCATATTTATACAATCTATTTTTAACTGAACGCATCGCCGCCGGTTATAAAAACGACTCTTGGCGGTGTAATTCTTTTTTCGGTCACCGCGGTTCCATTCATAGGATATTTTGATGATTCCGCGCTCTTCCAGGCCCCTTAATACAGTTATGCGATCTAGCTTCAGCCGCTCGCAGATCCTCCGCTCCTCACAAGGCGGCAGGTACAAGTAGTTCTCCCGCTGCGGGTAACGAATAAGGCTGTTTCGGATCTCCTGGAGGAATAAATCTACAGCTTGATTTTGATCCTCCTTAGGTGTTTCTGAAGTCTCCAACACGGCCAGAATCGCGCTGTAATCGGCACCTGATTCCTCGGCCGCCTCTAGGACGGCCAGGCGGCGTAGTTCTATTTGCTTGTCCCTGGGAAGACCTTTAGATAATTTAGCAGCCGTGTCAAGGTGGCGCTTTAGGATGGCGTTAGGATTGTTATGGATACTGTAATGGCCGGTTTTACGAATACTTGGAAGAACTTCTAATGCAATCCAATCAGTAAACCTTTCTGCCTCTGGTTTTCGGCTTGTAAATACAAGCTTATAGATGCCTGCTTCTGAAATAACCCCAACCTCTTGCTTACCTCCAAGGGTGTCGGTAATAGCGACACCCTTCATAGAATCAGATAATCTGCTAAGTGCGTCACTATGATTTTTAATCCCCAGTACATCACAAATATCTTTAGCTACCCACCACGGCTCACCCTTACGAATAACCGTCCTCACCATCTGCCCTTGATATTCAAAAATCTGTTTCAGATGGTTCATACCGCCTCATCCTCGCGTATATACAGCTCATGTGTTCCGTCCCGCAACGATTGCTCTTCCTTTGATGCCTCATAACCAAGCTTTTCAAGAAAGTCATACACTGTATTGAGTTCTTTATTGTCTTCATGCCGATTATCCCAGCCATAATAGGTTGCATGTGCCGAATCAAGCATTAAATAAGCAGTAACCAGTAAATGACGCTCCGGCTGAGCGGCAACGATCTCCTTAACTTTATTAAAGTTTTGTTCTTCGTCATCTTCGTCATCTTCGTCAATTTCAATATCGAGGAAATCGACTAGTTCCTCATAGTCAGTCCCACTGCCGTTATACAATATTTCCAATAGCAAATATTCAAGTATGGTACTCATATTTTTTTTGGCAGTAGTATTAGGCACGGTTTTAATAAACTCACATCTGAGCTTATATGCCCGTTTCGATATTTCATTCAGAGCGGCACGCTGTTCGTCTCGCTCTCTTTGTTGTGTAAGCCATGCCGGATCAGCTGCAGTTGATTTGTTAGCTTCACTCTTTTTGTACAGGTATACATAGCCCGAACTATTGATATAGTAAAAATATTCGACAGTATTAACATCTACAGGCGCGACAATTGCCTGTTGCAGCGCTGTAGAATAGGACGCAACATATTGTAGTCCATTGCTACTTTCGACCTGTGCTGCAAATTTCTCTAATTCTTTTATAATCAGAGCTTTATTGATATTGTTTTTTTCCGTATCAATAGCACGCTGCAATGCCCATTTGAAATCAGGTGTTCCAATCTTTTCAAGAACACTATTCTTGGTTTTAATATCCTTGATTTTATCCAACTCCGCATACTCTTGCAGCGTGGCACCACGTTCCACAGACTTCTTAAATTTATCCTTGTCGAGATCCAACAGCTTAACACGACGCCGTACGGTGGTTTCCGAAAGACCAGTCTGCGTTGAGATGTCCTCAACGGTGTCGCCAAAATTCAGCATCATCTGAAATCCCTGTGCCTGCTCCCATATGGTCAGGTCATTGCGCTGCATGTTTTCGAGCAGCATGGTGGATAGCTGCTTGTGGAAATTCATGTTAGAAATTGCACAAGGTACTTCTGTCAGCCCGGCCAGTTTTGCGGCTGCAAGGCGACGATGCCCGATAACGACACGATATAACCCGTCAATCGGCTGTCCTGTTACTTCACCAAGATAAGGAACAACGGTCAAATTTTGCAATATGCCATTAACCTTGATACTTTCCGCAAGTTCGCTTAAATCCCCTAAGTCCTTTCGCGGATTATCCGGATGCGGAGATATTTTATCAGTTCTGATATTCGTAATCATGGCTTCTCCTTTCTTTTTGCATCTTCAGTTGAAATAAACCGTAACCTTCCGGCTCTGCAACCGTATTCGCATTGTTCTACATCCAAATGCAGCATCACGGCAGTAATCGCCATTTCTGTCACATTTACTTTATTAGTTGCAACTGTGCCGTCTTTATCAACAAAGCCAGCGTATATTTCATGTGATAACGGGCTGACCCAAATTTTAAGTTCCTCTAAATTTTTCACTGCCTTCCCACCCAGGCCTGCAGCTCTTCTTCCCACTCTGCCCGGAAGCGCGCCGGCAGCGGTACTTGTTTGGATTCCAGATATACCTTCGCACTGGCGCAGGAAATAATTTTGCCTTCAGAATTCTTTCCATTCTGCCGGCAGCGAATGCCGGCGCCAGAACTGCGTATGACAAGGATCGTTCCGACTTGATTAAACAGTACTTCAATTGTTTCACCGGTTCTATATCGTTTGCCGACTTCCGCCGACATCGTGACTTTCCCAGTCTTGGTAACCGTAATATAAGCCGCATTCCTTGTAGTCATCGCATTGCTTGCGTTAAACACGACGAATGAAGATAAATCCAGTTTCGTGACAACCGGCGCCACCGGTACTGGTCTTGTGCTCTTTTGGCTTGCCATAAGCCTCCCTCCTTTTCGATACAAGTTATACCCTTCTATTGTGTCGGGGTCTGGAATCAGGTCAATAAAGCGAGTCTGGCTCTCTCCCACCTCTTGAAATAACGAAACTACGCTACCGCTACGTTTTTGTGCAGTATTACGCCTTATCTCCCTGTACAAAGCAGATTTCAGATGAAGCAATGCATAAGTGACAAAACTGGCGCCACGGGCAGGGTTATACCTTCTCCAGGCGTTGATTAAAGCAATACTGGCAATTTGAAACAAATCTTCATACTCAACATGGATCCGGTATGGATAGTAGTGGCTGATAGCGTAATGGATAAGGTTTTCGTATTCCTTAAAAACATGCTCCTCTATACCCATCTTTAAGACCTCTGCCAAAACGTGTAAAAATTATGCCCCACCTGGCGGCCACGCCGTTCCCGGCAAACAGCTACCAGGCGGGGCAGTCTTGCTCAATTAAAATGATTCGGCGCCGGCTGCGACTTTTTCCTCAGCAGCAGTTGCGGATGAAGTGGCTTCATTAGGAGCAGAAGCTGCCGCTTTTTTCGGATCCCAGTCAATACCATAGTCTCTGGGGTTAAAGAGGCCGACGGCTTCAAAGTCGATGCCGATCCAGCTTTTGTCACCCTCACCTTTTTCTACTGTTGTCATCCGTGTTACCACACGATTAACACCGGTACGGGGTGGCACCATTGCCTTAACTCCTTTACCCAGATAAATGCCCTGGGCGTATTTGCCCCACTGAATGGTGGTCGTAGACGGGAAGCTCATTAAATAGATTTTAGGGAAACCTTCCGGCTGCAGCGTCACTACAGGGACAATATAAGCGATGTATCTCAACTCCAAAGATTTTAGATCATAACGGGTCTGCGCCTCGGGATTTTCCTCAAGAAAAGCCTGTAGATCCTGTTCTGCTTCTTCCCTGTCGCGCTTGGCCACAATAAGCTGCCCTTCTTCCGGTGATTCCTTCATACCCCAAAGGGTCCAGCGTTTTTCACCATACCCAACAACAACATCTATGCTGTCGCCATAATCCTCAACAACATCATCATTGGAGTCTTTTTCTACAAATTTGCCTTTTTTGCTAACGTACAGCCATGTACCGATATTAACGAAATCGAAATCCATGCCTTCGTTAACAGCCAGGAAATCCGTTTTAATAGATTCCAACATGGCCGTTATATAATTAGTGCTGGCCACCGCGGCCACCGAATTATTTACAGTCGTTACATTACTCATGAAATCATCCTCCAAAAATTTTTATAGTTACCAAGGCATAGAGTCCAGAAAGGTCTCTACTTCATCGCGCTCGGTTTTGGGCTTTGCCGGAACCAGCAATTCCAGACGCTTGTACACAGAACGTCGGCTATAATACTGGCTCCGAAGCACGCCGACATCGTAATCGACGTAATCAAACCAAATTGCCTTTTTGTTGGGGTTACCGGGGTCCGGCCTCATCAGGCGGCCTATGGCCTGCTCGACGCTGGCGCCGTTTTTACTGCCGCCGGCATCGCCGCGCTTCGGCATGGCCAGGTGGCCGCAACAAAGATTCGGTAAATCCAGACCTTCCTGCACAAGCTGCGCGGTCGCGAACAGGATATCCACATTTCCTGCCCGGCAGGCTGCAATCTGCTCTTTGCGCACTACGTTGCTGATTTGCCAGTTCTTGAATTCTTCTTCGGTATACTGCTCAACCTGAACTTCCCAACGTTTCAAGCGTTCATTGTGCCGGCACTCCAGCGCCTCGCCGGCGGCCACCAGCTGCCGGGCATTTTTTTCGGTGCCGCCAGCAATCCACTTATAACGGCTGATCGAACCGTGAACGATGGCGATACGCGGCACGACGCCCCAGCGAGTTTTAGCAAAACACTCGACCATATCGGCGAGAATATGGCAGTAACGAACACTTTCAGTGATAACGATACTGAAGCTCTGGGCGTGTTCCAGGATGTTGCCGGCTATCAGCTTGGCCCTTGCTTCATCAGCCACCAGTCTGTCCATCAGTACGCGGTAATCCAGGTCCTCGCCGCCGGCATCCACGCTGCCTAGTTCATTTCGGTCAGCGGCTTGCTCATAATCAAATCTTGTAAATATGAATTTTATTTCGGGCTTAATCAGACGGCCAGTTTCGTAGAGACCTTCTCTTTTGATTTCATGGACAATAGGGCCAATACCACGGTACATGTAGACTTCCAACTTGTCCTTACGCTCCGGCGTGGCCGTCAAACCATACATATGAAAAGGAGCAAACTGGCCAGCGAGATCGACAAAGGATGTGGCCGGGAAATGATGTGCTTCATCAATAATACAATTGCCAATCAGTGGCTTAAGCGTCTCTACCAGCTTGGGATTGTCCCCGAGCGTTTGCACTGTGGCCAAAAATAATTTACCGTCGCCCCATTCGTGTTTTCCATCACCTAATATTCCAATCTTCCCAACAGCACTAAGCAATTTTTTGGCGGCATCCCTTGATTGATACAATAGATCTTTGGTATGAGTCAGCCAAAGCGCAGGCTGTCTCAATTCCTTGATTAGTCGGATCCCCATAACCGTCTTGCCACTGCCGGCCGGTGCTACCAATATCCCGCTTTCTGCTCCCTTTAGTGACTGAATGGCTTCATCCTGATCCATCCGCAATCTATATTGTGGATTCCACTCACCAAAATCAACGGGGGGACGAAGAACAAGCTGTACAGAAAAGGTGGTCTCTGGATTATCTTTTACACCTGGTATTTTAAGCAAGTCTGCCATATATCCACGGGGAACAATGATGTCGTTCCCGTCCAACGAATAAAGCCTAAGGTATTTTTCAATGCCCCAAAGCGGCCGCTTCTTTGCTTTTCGTGCTTCGTATTCCGGATTGGGTATCGTGAGATCGGCTGTAATTTTAGCTCTGATCGGAGTGTTAGCGCCCCGGATCCGGATATTGTTGGCAAGAGTTATAATAAGCGGCAACGTTCGATCACCTCCGTTAGGTCGTAAGCCGGACCACTCAGCTTGGCATTCTGGGGGTCATGGTAATAGGTGCGGGGAAGTTCAATAACCGGCAAGGTCATGCTCTCTTTGAACACGTTGCGGGCGATGTAGCGGTACCGGTATTCTTGCATATACTTAACCGCTGTCGATAACCGGAAAGCAAAGGCCTCATCAATGTCCTTATTTAAGAAAGATACGAATACTAACCCAAAATTGCGGGGAATAACCTCGAAATTGAGTAGCCCGCGAAACTGATTGGGGCGTATAAATCCCAGCTCAAATTTGTTTCCGGCGGTACGCTTGGCTTCAACAAGAAAATTACCGTTGATCGTCGTGACGATCTCATCAGCTGGCCTTGTCGCGCCCCTGCCATCAGTTATCCGCATGCGCCATACGTTGGGGATGAGCCTCCAGGAGCGGCGAATTTCGTTCTGGAACTCTTCGCCGCGGTCATGGCGCTCTTTTTGCAGTTCACTTTTGCTCATAGTTTAAAAATTAAAACCGGGTAACAGTTTCGGGAAACGGCGTGTGGATAGGCCCATCAGATATTTATAATCAGGGTTAACATTACGTTTCCGGGATGATTTGCGCTGTTTTTTCGAGATCAATGTAAATCCCTCCCTGCCAAAAAATTGAGCAGCGCCGCTTGCAGGTAGGCTTTGGCCCGGATGGTCTCAACAGCTTCCTTAGTCGTAAACCAGGCATCGCCAGCCTCGGCCAGTTCCACATCAATTGCATTAATCTGTGCAGTTAGATTGGCCGCCTGGCGCCGCTCTTCTGCAGACGCCCGGCGTCGAAACGCATCCCGGGCCGCATCATTATTGAGAGCGATTTTTTTATCTTCCTCCATGACATACTGGTCGCGGCCTTCCCCCTCAATCTGCATAAATGCTTCCGCTTCAGCCAGTTTCACCGCGGCCTCCATTGTAGTCTGCTGCTTAACTAGATCGGCCTTATTTCTGTAGACATTTTCCTTGGCATATCCGGCCGCTTTCACATCATCCAAAGCGCGTTCCAATTGGGCGACCGTTCTTTCCAACAGGCTCGGCGCCAGAATCGGAATATATTCCGCCGGCATCGGCCGTGACGATGCGCCTAAAAGCTTTTGAACTGCAAACTTAACCTTATCCGGACCGTATAGCGTAACTAAATGCTCTAATTGTTCTTGAACATCATTCATATGAAGTTCTCCTCTCACGCAGCGCCTAGGCGCTGTTCCTGAATTTTTTCTAACGTTTTCCTAACAACATCCGGCGCTAAACTTTCCTTTGCAGCAATGGACTCAACAATATCATTAATATTGAGAAGCACTTTTTCGCCGCTACCGGTCTGGATGAGCGCCGCGAATTCTTCCATGGCGTACTGTCTCTGCTTTTCTGCTTCAATTTTTGAACGATCCAGCACCTCGCTTCCTGGCTTGGCCGACTGCAACGGAATCAATTGAATATCAAAAGTCTGCTTATCCAGCACATCAATGAGAGCTACTTGTATTGGCCGCTCGATCTCGCCGGTACTGGCGCTGATCCGCGTCAGGCTACCCGGGTTGCAAAACACCTTGCCGTCTGAACGCCGGTAGATGCCAAAACCGTGATGGTCATGGCCGGTCAGTACCAGGTCTGCTGTCGTTTTGACATCCTGAATTAAGGTGAATCGGTCAAAGGGCGGCGTATGGTCGAGCAGCATGCCATGGGCGATGTGAATTTTAAGATGCTCATCCTTCCAGTAAGTGTCGTAACCGTGCCCTTCCCGGTCCATCCTGCCGGAGTAGGGCGAAAACGTAATGGACACATCCGGATATACCATCACCTGGCTTTCGCTGAATACCCGGAATTTCGGCACCAGCTCTGCCAGCAGCCGAAGGCTTGTCCGGTCGTAAGTATCCAGATTGTAGCCGTGAATGTCGTGATTGCCGGCGCAGGTATAGAAATCTACCGGACACTCTCGGAATACTTGCATGAACTCAACCAGCACGCCGATTGATACCTCCGGCCGGTCCCAGATATCGCCCGGGCAGAGGATGGCTTTGACTTCATGCTTCTCAGCTAAGCTGAAAACTTCCTGAAGTTTGACTTTGACGGCTTCTTTATAGTCATCAGTGCGGTTTCTGGGATTGGTGCCGCGTAGATGTAGGTCACCAACAAATAAAAACTTCATGCGGCACCTCCTTTCTTTTTCGTAGCCTTCAGCAGGGCTTCGCCGACGGCGCCAACACCTTGCTGCTCCTCAGTCTCAACATAACTGTACTGACAGATATCGGTTGCGGCCGGATTATAGGCATAAATATCATGTTTCATAAGTATCCGGCGCGCCTGGCACTCCTCAAAATCTTTTCTGGCACAAGTCCGGCAGGCATGATCAATCAAAAACTCATACCAGTCTTTGAAGTCTGCAGCCTCAAACGGTATCATGCTTTGCAATTTTGCGACTTCCTGGAAGTGCTTCTTGGCTTCATTTTTAGGAACAAAGAGCACTTCCAGTCGCTGCAGGCTTTCCATGAAATTACGCTTTGCAGTTTGATCTAGGAAAGATTGGCGGCGATTCAGGGCTTTTGTGGTATAGGTTCGGGCCCGACGCATATCGGCCATAAACTGTTTGTCTGGCTTATTTGCTTTTTCGTAGTCCTCAATAATGACATCCAGGATGCCTTCGAGAATCATTAGTCGGATAAAATTCTCTTTTTCTTGCCGGGAAAAATAAGGGTTCACACTGCTTTCACCACACTTATATCAATGAGTTTAGAAGCGACATACTCTACAGGAATGGAGACTTCTACAAGCCGTTCCTCTTTGTTGCTAAAATACGCCGCTTTTATTTCCAGTGGATCAATCTTTGTGAGTAAAGCAGTTACATTCACCTCATATAAATCAGAACCATATGGAAGTCTTGCACCTGGCGAGCCCATTCTATTATGCTTAACATTAATAGCCATGCCTGCCTTTAGCACATTGGGATCAAATTGGGGCTTTTCAATTAAAACACTCATACCGTTTTCACCACACTCTTGCCATTGATTTGCGAAACAGCAAAACTGACATCGCCAATCTCAGCCAGCGCTTCGTTATGCGTAATCAAGATCATCTGGCGACCGAACTTCTGGCTATACTCCTTTAAGAAATAGGCCACGTTCGGCGCGTATTCCGCAGATACATGTTTTCCAATTTCATCCAAGAACAATGGCCCCTTAACCTCCGACAGCTCTGCTACAGCCAATCTCAACGCCAGACTCACCACATCGGCAACTCCGCCGCCCCTGTCATAATCCGGCGGCTTAAGCTGCGTAACGATGCCCTCTGACTCCAGCCAGTAGTCGACCTCTGGCCTGTTAGCCCTGACCTCAAGGGATAGCTGAAATTTGTAATCCTTGCCGAATACCACGGAAAGCGCCGAAGTGACAATCTCTTCAATCCGGCTCTTGGCCTGTTGCCGGGCGAAGTCCGAAGTGAGCTGCAGCAGCCTTTGCACCTTTTCGTTGAGATCCAGCGCCTGTGTGGCTGCCGCGCTTTTCACTATCTCCGCATCCCTCTGCTCAAAGAGCAGATCCCGCTTGGCGATTTGCTTGGTAATCTTCTCTGCAGCTTGCCGGACGTCCAGTTTGATTTTATTGATCTGATAAGAGTTAAGAGTGAACGATTGAGCGGATTCCGTACTTAAATTACGAGTTTCTGTGAACGATTTGCCCCAATCTGTATTTAAAATGTGAGTTCCGGGTGCAGAAGGCCCTAGTAAATCACGCAATGCCATAATCATGCCTCCTTAAACCTGAGGGATAAGCCCCTCGACCGTAGTCAACGTATCAGTGATATCAGTTTCCAGTTCAGCAATCTTTGCAGCAATTGTTTCCGGCGTCACGCCTTCAGCCGCCATTTTCTGAACCACTTCCTCGCGTTGCTGCTCAGCAGCCGCTTTCTGGGTCTCGGCCACGGTCTTGGCCTGCTCCGCTCTCTTTAGATTGGTCTTGGCTGTTTCAATTCTGGTTTTAATGTCCATGCATTGTATCCCCTTTCTCAATTACCCTCTCACACAAAGGGCATATATCAACTTCCGTCCATAAATCCTGAATGACTTTTTCTTGTGCAACTACCGCTGTCACGGCGGCTGCAGCCTTCCTGCCGGCGTCCTCATAGGTGCTGTGTTTCACCCGGTATACCGTCTGCAGTTCCCGCAATCGATCCAGGAGACTACGCTGTTCATCCAAACCGACAAACAGCGGTTCCGCCTGATCAATCCCTTGTAAAGCGTCCAGTAGTTTTTCCCGGGCCGCAATTGTCACGGTATGGGCCTGGTATTGGATAGACAACAATTCCAGATTGCCCAGCCGCTGTATTCCCTGTTCCACATCGGTCAGGTCGGTGGCTGCTACATCCAGGTCCTTGGTCACTGACAGTATGGCATCCACTTTTCCCAGAACTTCAAGCTGCAGTGCGTACCGGTTAGAAGATTCACGCAGGATATCCAACTTAGAGAGCAACTGGTCGAGTGCCGCCAGATATTCGCCCGCCCAATGAAGATCAGAGTAACGGGCAAGCTCCTCCTGATGCAAGGAAATCGCCGCATCGAGCTGTCCATGTCTGCTTGCCAGCTCTGATAGCAATTGCAGTCGCTGTGCGTCAGACTCCGCAGCCTGTAGGCTTTTCCCAGCAGCCGGCAGTGACACATAGTTCTGCAGTTTCGCCTCAAGCGCCGCCAGGTGTCTATCCACCTGTGTTTTCTGAAGCTTTAAAGTAGATAATGTTTCATGCTTCATTTGCAACTGATCGAACTTTTCTAAAAGCAGTTCGCAGGCATCCACTTGATCTTTAAGCAAATCAACATTGGCATACTGCTGCAGATCCTCAGTCAGCTGTTCGATCCGCTTGTCGGCCTGCAGCTTGTCCTGCCGGGCTCCATAGGTATCCTTGGCCACCGACTTCAGAGCCTGGTCGACAATCTCCGTGCCAGCAATCTTTCCTAACACTTTGGCGCCGGCCGATGGCGGTTCAGAAATCATAAATGGCGCATCCAATTGAAACGCAAAATTCAAAGCCGTTTCAAAGTCCCCGAACGTCTGTCGGGTGATGCCGAGCGCCGTCGTGACTTCCGGCGGTACATCGGCCTGCTCAAAGATTTGAGATTTGCCGCCGGCCGGTACCAGATGATAGACGGTCCGGCCGCCTTTCCTGCGGCCTTTTGTAATGACCGCCCCATCATCCAACATAACTGTGACTATCGCTTCACCGGTCGCCTGATTAACAAAAGTCTCGCCGGCCGGCTCGTTGAAAGCCACCCAGCGTATCGCCCGGATGAGCGCTGTTTTGCCGGAGTCTGTAGGCCCGGTCAGTACCGTGAGTCCCGGACTGAGGTTAAACTGACTATCAACGTGCGATTGGAATCCTTTGATTTGAACAGATACAATCACGAAATCACCCGCCTGACCATACGTACTTGCCTACAATTGATCAATTTCTCGGAAACCTCTATTTTAACGCTTGGCTTTGGGTCCCATCCTGGCCGGCCTTCTCGCCGCATGCATTTCTTGCACTGCCGTACGGCGTCCAGTTCTTTTTTGAGCGCTCCTTCCTGGTAGATGCAAGTCGGGCAGGTGGCGCCTTCATTGATGTATAGGCTTGTCAAAAATTTTCACCTCTCTATGCATATATGGCTTGCATACTGCATATCCTATAATGGAGAAGTCTGCGATATTGGCAGGGTTAATAAATTAACCTTGATAGTCATATAACGCATCCTCTCCGTTATTCACAAGAGTACCTTCCCATACTGCCCGCGACTCGTTCCAGGACATCTGATATTTTGCCGGCAAGGGTATCCCGGAACTTGCCAGGGATTCACTGAGATAAGGATTTCTGTATCTGGACTTTTCCAGTTTTATCAGATATGCGCTGTCTTCATTAGGAACAATAACGGCATGCATCCGGTCAGGAGACAACCCGATAGCAACCAAGTAACCCTGAAAAATTCTTCGGATACCGTTCGATAAAGAGAATCTGCCGTCCCCGAATACCGTTAGAAACTGGTCTGTTTGCTTCAGGCTGCCATCGTACCAGGTGTAATCCGGATATAACGTTTGATAATCAAGGTTGCCATCTTCTGTGGAAAGATATGAGCCGATAGCTTCCGGCAACTCGCCCAACAAATCTTCACCTCCAACGTTTACTGGCTCTTCCAGCGACGCCACCTTCGTGATCAGCTCCGGCAACTCTTCCAACGTAGGGTCGGAAACGGTGCCCGTTTCCACGGCCTCGATGATAGCGGCGGTTTCCGGTGGAATATCGGGCTGTGATTCTGCTGCCGGTTCCTCCTGAAATTTATTGGTATTTAATTCCGGTGCCTGATCCTCGGGTGGCGGCCAAGGATGAAGGCCCAACACCTTTAATCTGGAATATAGCGCTGCATCGTGCTTGAAACTATACAATCGCTTTATATCCTGCTTAGTGCAGCCACACTCCAGTAAAAGCGCCCCATCGGCTTTAGTCAGGTCCATCGGCTTCATGTAGGCCGCTTCCGATATCGGCAGACCTTGCTTAACACACTCAACCGGTGTTAGGCCGATATAGGTTTTAACCTCACCAGGCGGGCAGGTGTGCGCTTGCTCGCGGGCTTTAGAGGGAATTGGTTCTCTCATTACTTCTTACCTCCACCAATGGAGACTGGTGTGCCGGCAACTTGCATTGCGCAGTCCTGGCAGACATTCTTACCCTTAAAATGAGTGATATCATTGGCATTACCGCAGAACACGCAAGCCGGCTCATACTTCCTAAGGATAATCTGGTCACCGTCGACAAAGATTTCGAGGCTGTCTTTCTCGGCAATATTAAACGTGCGGCGCAGTTCAATAGGAATAACTACACGGCCCAATTCATCAAGTTTGCGTACAATACCGATTGATTTCAAGTAAATCCCTCCCATTGTTATTTGGTTTTCAGTGTGCTAAAATATCCGTAACAGAATTTTTCTTTAGTCCGGTTAAGCCGGGCTTTTTTTATGGTGTTTAATGCCTAATTTTTCCTCGGCGTAATCCGGACGGATTTCCAAGCCTTCCAGTTCACGCCATTTTAGCCAAAGCTCCTTGAGGAAAATCTTAATCATAAACCGCACCGCGCGGTTGTGCTTGTGCAGCTTGGTTAGTTCGGCAGTTCTGGGATCGCATTCTAATCTCTGCTTTTGCCCATCATATAAATCCCGGTATGGGCTCCTGAGCTTAATGAAACTGCTACCCAGCACACCGACCAGCTTTGTTTTTAAAAACGGATTAAACGTAATTCCCTTTTTGATCTGCTCCTTACCGTCTTTGTCAAGATAAGTCTGCTCTACCAGGTGATGCGCTTTCTTGGACCGGCCTTCTGTCGTGCCATCTTCATTGACGACTACATCCAGCCCGGCATACTTCCAAAAGGCGCTGATTGAATTTGCCTTGTGCGGATCGAGCTCCGAAATAATTACCGCCGACATGAGGGGCCCGCAACCTCTGACTTGCTGCAGAAATGCTGTGTAAATCGGGAAGGCTTTCAGCATATTGGCGATATTCTTTTCTAAGATTGATTCCTTTTCCAGCATGTCCACATAGCAGCCGACAAGCTCGAATTCAAATTGGTCCGTAATCACGCCGGGATGATCCTTGATTAGTTTGGCCTTGGCCCGATTCGTACTGGAGGTCAGGGCGTCTGACAGGCGTTTGTAATCATCGGTTAGGGATTTCAGTAGCTTTTGCGCATCAATATCCATTTCCTCGGTTTTGGTTCCCGGTGTCTGTCCGAGCTTAATCCGGACGTTTTGGCAGATGCGGTTACCGATTTCAATACGCAGCTGCTGGCAGTCATAAAACGATTTGGTAAGTGACCGCATGAACTGTTTTGACAAAATAAATCGCTTCCTCTCCTTGGATTTTTAAAGTTGGTGGCTTGACGCTTAAAGTTGATGGGTTGCTTTAATGTGTTGGCTCGCAACAGATGATTGGGTTACTTATAGATAATGGCTCGCTCCGGTTTAATGGATTTCTGGCAAATAATGACCCGCTCTAATTTCTTGGTTAGCTAGATAGGCTTGGCTCGCTTTTTGCCCATGGGGTGCTACATCGCGACGACTCGCTGTTCTACAATGGATTTTTTATGAATAACGACTCGCTAAAAAAGTTTGGGTTACTTTGCAATACTGGCTCGCTATTCAGACTTGGTTTTCTCCCAAATTTTGACTCGCTTACATCTTGTGGTTTACTCGGTCTAGCTGACTCGCTTGACACGACTGGTTTTCTTGCGTTCATTGACGCGCTATAGTCCAATGGATTTCTTCCGCAACTTGGCACGCCCCTTGTAATGGGCTTCTTTCTATACTTGGCTCGCTATAAATATTTGATTCACTTTGCGACGATGGCTCGCTAAAAAAGTTTGGATAACTTTGCAATATTGACTCGCTTAAAAGCTTCGGATTCCTACCCGCTTGTGGCTCGCTAATTTGTTTTGGTTTACTAAAAGCCTGTGGCTCGCTTACTGATAATGATTTACTTGCTGTGACTGACCCGCTTATAAAAAATGGTTCATTATATTCTTCTGGCTTGTCTTACACTCAACGCTCATGTTAAAATTAACCCAACAGAATTTTTCTTTAGTCCGCTCTAATGGGCGGCTTTTTTTATGCGCGGAATTATCCGCTCTCCCAGTAAATGATTAACACGAGCCTGAGGCCCCCGAATACGATAGATCGCGTTATGAAACCTAGCAAGGATAATGAATTGACCTTGCTGGATCTTGGCGGTAATCATTTTAATGTTCACCTCCCTGCGAAGGATCCGGAGTGAAGTCCGGGCAACCTTTCATTGCATGGCAAACCTCTTCCTCCGGGCAAGGATCCTTTTTGCACTGCTTGGCACCGCAGTAGCTCGTAGCGCAGCGCCGGCACCAGCAACGGAGATTAGTCACTTCCGAACCTCCTCTGGTTGTGATTACGATTATTTACTACTAACTGCAGTTTGAGCGCGCGCCAGTCGCCAAGCTCTCGGACCGCGATGACTATGGCTGCTACAACAGCTGCGCTGGCCCCGATGATTACTGCCATGGGAATATGAAACCATGTGGGCAAGATTTACGCCTCCTTTGCTTTTTCTTCCGATTTAATGGCTTGCTTAACTTGGCTAAGAACCATCAGCGTTTCGCCTGGCGAAAACGCAAAGAGCCGGATCAGGCTGAGAATGTGGGCAGCCATGGTGTTGACTTTGAACATAGTACTCACCTCCCTAATGCCTCAGCCAATCCATTGCATATAGCCTTGTCAATTTTGCCCTTTAGTTCTTTAAAAATACGAATCAGAAATGGAATAGTGGCTATCCCTACGCATCTGGAACGGTTACTCACCTCGTGAAAAACCATAAATTCGTCAAGTCCATCCAGCACAACAGTATCTTGACCGGGTATTTCGATAGTGATTTTGGCCTTGGCAGGCTCAGTTACATCAAACATAATGGACGTATCGACTTTTTCCTGAGCAGCTTTTTTAATCATTGCGTTGATGTCTAACATCTCGTTGCCTCCTGTTTTTGTGATTTTAAAAGAACAATCTATATCAAGGGGAGTCTTGCAATACTCCCTCGTGGCGGGTTCCCGCGACTCCCGATGGCTAGAAGCTGATCGGGAATTTCGGCCAGTACCCGGCTGGCCTCATCAGGCGGGGGCATCATTGATTTCCTCCCATCCTCTTTTCTCGGCTTCGATGTTCAGGTCAATCTGGGCCTCATCGAAACTGTCGCGCCACGGTACCGGTCGCCAGCACTTACCACGTATTAACCCCTTACCGGCTTTTCCTGGTTTCCGGTAAAACGTCTTATAGGTATCTCCGCCAATTCCGGCCTGAACGAAATACTCCCAACCTCGATTGTCTTTATAAGCTTTGACAAGCCGGCAAGGTGATTCGTTCGGGTGTAGTATGCCGGGTACGCCAGGGCAAATACGGCTGGAATCATTCTTCTGCGGGCACATGCAGCAGCGGAATTTCAGGTATTCGGGCATATTGGGCCTCCTTTCAAAATATTTTTATTGATCAGCAGGATTTACAGCATATGTTCGCCAAGTAATTAGGTTGCGGTTTTACAGGAAATTACTGGATTACCGTCGAAATATCGCCTCAGAAGGAGGTGATTGAAGTGTCGTATGAATTTTACAATGCAGCCGAAAAAATTCATCAAGACTTGAGGGAAGAAATCGCTGAATTACAGGATTCATTGTCTGGTGATGAAGGTTTAGAAATTGTGATCAGCGGAAGTCCTTCGGATTTTATTCTGACCGGTATTGGCTATTCGGGCCCGGATTTACTCGTGTTTTACGGACACTGCGATAAACGCGAGGTTCGCATATTACAGCATGTATCCCAAGTAAATGTTTGTCTAAAGATTGTAAAACGGAAAAATACAGACATTCCTCGTGTGACGATTGACTTTTTTGTTCTTCCAGAAGATGAATAATCCTATCCAACTTACAGTCCAGTTGTTCCAGCAACTGGACTGCTTCTTTTTGCTTGTCCACAGTCTCACCTCGCTTTCCTATACTTCGCAGCCGCATTATACAGGTCCATCTCCACACACATGCCATACAGATACCGACTCTTCAGTGATGCTGCATCCTCCGGGTAACAATAACTGCCATTCTTCACCTGCATCCATTCCAGAGTGGCGTCAACGACCGGCTTCATAAGCTCAATCTGCGCCATGGCCTCAGCAAGCTCTTGCTGCAGCTCGCGGAGCGGACATGCTACCTTTGTAACATCCAACATGCTTATCACCACTTCCAAAAGCCATTTTTACTGCGCTTCACCCAATGCGGGTATGTTTTTAGCAGTTCGCGATATTCGCGCCGAGAGATTTTGACCAAGATTATCACCCCCTTTGCATAATTTTGAGGTTGGATGGATATACAAATACTAGAGGAGTCCGGCCTTTACGCCGGGCTTTTTTATTTAGCTTTTCGCCCCAACCTAACAGCATCCGGCGGCCGGCCTTTATGTTTGCGTTCAGAGCGCGGCACTAACTGCGGAATGTTTGCCATGTTAATTGGTATGGGCATATTCGCCTGTAATTCACTGGCTTTTTGTTCAGCGTAATGCCGTATTGCCTCCAAAGCAGCTTCAATATGAATTTTTACATGCGTCTTACCAGTCGTGACATATGGAAGCTCTCCCTGCTTTACCATGCGCCGGATAACACCATCCGGTAAATTGACCCGCTTGGCAAAGGCAGCTATGGTTTCAAATGCTGGTTCCATTTAGATCGCCTCGCATTTTTTACAAATTGTTACAAGGAAAATTTAGGTTTTTGTCGAAATCTAAAGCTATTAATTATGAGGAGTGATACCGTTGAACACAAAAAATCGGTTGGTACTATTTGGGCACTTGATAGTTATTTTAGTTATTGCACTCTTAGTAATCGGCTGCGGGAAATCAGATGCAGAAAAGGTTGATGCTGCAAACAAATTAATTATTCAAAACAAATTTACCGAAGCGGTAAAAGAACTGGAAGATGTTAAATCTCCTGATGCAGTCAAATTAAAAGATGAACTCAATAAAGTAGTTAAAGCCCCTTATGACACACAGGTTCAAATTTTATTACTTATGACCGATGAGGAAATAGGTGCTACCAAGAACAAGACTAATACCAAAAGCTATTTATCGAACCAGTACTTAAATAAATACGTGCTAGAGCAAATAGCAAACATGGATGTCCCAAAAGTCAAAGAGGAAGCAAAAAAGAAGTTTGAACAAGAGCGTAAAAATGCCCTGAAAGAGAAATTTGAAAAGCAACACTTAAGCGCTTGGGATGGTTCCAATCGTGCTCTTGAAAAATATATCAAGAACAACATGAATGATCCTAAAAGTTATGAACACGTAGAAACCAGATACAGCATTGATTATGACCAAGGCATCGCTACCGTAGTAACAAAATTTAGAGGCAAAAATGGTTTCGGTGGTGTCGTTGCCAACGCATGTATTGCCAAGCAAAACATTGAGACAGGACAGCTTTTAGAAGCTCAATGGGTTCAATAATTATTATTTCCCTTGCCGCCCTTTGGTCGGTTTTTTATGCCAACTTATCCGAGACGCGGGTATCGAATAAATACCTTATCTCAAATTCATTTTTAAAAATTTGTTCATTAATTTTCAGAGCTTCTGGTACAGTAAAGGCAGAAATTTCATTTAATTTATTTCTGGCTGTTTTTTCTGTGCAACCAAGAACATCGGCAATAATTTTTGCGGTCTGGTCTGGCTTGTGCCCAGGTCGAATAAGTTCTGCTACTAAATTTTTCACCATCATTTTCACCCTTTCTTCCGTTGGTGGAATTTTATGTTTCTATGTTAATTCCATCAACGGAATTTGTCAACCACTTTGCAACTATTTTCTTCCGTCAACGGAAGAAAATATATTTACATCATTGTTACTCAATGGTATACTTTCCCTGAGGTGATTATTTTGGATTACGATTTTCTTCCGATTTTGGAGCGTATAAAAACAACTAAGAATGAAAAGAAGATTACGACAGAAGTTCTTTCCAAAGAGGCTAATATCCCAATTGGCACTCTTAGTAAAATCCTTGCAGGTATTACCACGGAACCGAAAATTGGAACAATGATCTCTCTTGCTGAAGCCTTGGGGGTTAGTGTCGACTATTTACTATATGGCAAAGATCCGGGGGAAAAGTCAAAAACAGATTTAACACTTTCTATCCTCGAACAATCCCTCATAAAAAAATACCGTGCCCTGGATGAGCACGGTAAAAAATCCGTAGAGTTAATTTTAAATCATGAGTTTGTCAGAACGGAAATATATCATGCAAAGAAGCAAGATGCTGCTAGCATCGAATGTGTAATTCCGCTCCGCAAACTCCCATTATATGACCTACCAGCATCTGCCGGTACAGGTACCTTACTTGACGGCAACCACTGTGAAGAAATCGAAGTCGGCCCTGAAGTGCCTTTAGATGCAAACTTCGCTGTCCGTATTGTTGGCGATAGCATGAAACCGAAGATTAATGACGGCGATATTGCTTGGGTAAAACAGCAATCCTACTTAGATGAAGGCCATATCGGGATATTTCGTTTAAATGGTGAAGGTTATTGTAAAAAATACTATAAAGACAGACTCGTTTCTTTAAATCCGAATTATCCTGATATTGTATTACGCAGCTATGATGAACTTCGCATTTTTGGTGAGGTATTGTAGTAATAAAAAAAGACCGCCCAGTGCTACCAACACTGAGCGATCTCCGTACAATTCGCCGTAAAGGCCAATCGCACACTCCAATAACAGTATACCTGATTGGCCTTTCATATACAATCGTGAAAGGACTGATTTTTTTATGGCAAAACGAGCAAATGGCGAGGGCAGTTTCTATTTTGACGAAAAAAAACAATTGTACCGGGCAATGATCATTACACCTGCCGGTAACCGCCTAACCAAATCCAGCAAAGATGATGATAGCGTGAAAGACTGGCTCAATGAACAGCGTTTGTTGATCGGTCGTAATCAACACGTTGAGCCCTCTAATTTAACCCTGTATGTTTGGCTACAGTCTTGGGTTGAAACCTATGCAAAGCCCAAAATAAGACAGCGGACATATGAAGGCTACACATCACAGATTTATCATACAGAACCACTATGGAATATGCCTATTCAGAAAATTACTCCTAACCACTTACAGAATCTATATAATGACATGCAAGAAGAAGGCTTTTCCGGTGAAACCAGAAAAAAGGTTCACCAAATGATTCGTAACGCGCTGCGAAGGGCTGTAATCAATAAGTATCTCCAAAGTAATCCTGCCGACCTTGTTGATACTCCTAAAGTAATTCGTGAAGAAATACAGGTTTTTACTT
The DNA here is from genome assembly GCF_041428895.1 of Sporomusa aerivorans. Classification (NCBI taxonomy): domain Bacteria; kingdom Bacillati; phylum Bacillota; class Negativicutes; order Selenomonadales; family Sporomusaceae; genus Sporomusa; species Sporomusa aerivorans. The sequence goes on along the minus strand of NZ_CP156926.1, from coordinate 2,400,543 downwards.
CTACTGAAATCGAGCTATTGTTATCCCATGCAAAAAAAGATCGTTTTTATCCGTTGCTACTATTAGCGATTACTACCGGTATTCGATTGGGAGAATTGCTTGGTATACGCTGGCAAGATATTGATTTAAACAACAATGAGATATTTATTCGCCAAACACTCCAGGTGTCAAATAAAAAAGGTATTATTTTTGAACCACCAAAAACAAAAAATAGTATCCGTAAAATTAGTATCCCCCTGCAAACAGTTGCTGCGCTAAAAGAATATAAGAAAAAATGGGCCGAAAGCCGTCTGCTTCATCCCGGCGACGATGACCTTGCCTTTGTAACAAACAACCATAACCCAATATCCCCGCAGAACTTTTTAAAGCGCTTCTGGAATAAGCTACAACTGCATATTGAGTTTTCAATGAATAACTTCGTCGCTAAACCAATGAGCGTAAAGAAATCATATGAAGTGATACTGAAAGAGTGCCGTCAGAAAAAAGATTGGAAACTGTTTCCCAGTAAAAACTTTCACACGTTAAGACATACATTCGCCACTACGTTATTGGCCAATAATGTTCCAATTACTGATGTATCCCGCGCGCTTGGTCATGCGAGAGTCTCTACCACACTTGACATCTATAGTCACGCAATCCCCGAAAATAGTAAGCTTATTGCTGAAAAAATAGCATATGCCTTCTTAAAATAAAAAAAGGCTGTCCGTAACTGGACAGCCTTTTAAAATACTACCGTTGCACACTCGTTGCACACCAAGATAACATAAAAAGGCTTCCGAATCCTCGGAAGCCTTTATTTTCTGGCGCGCCTGGTAGGAATCGAACCTACGACCAACCGCTTAGAAGGCGGTTGCTCTATCCTCTGAGCTACAGGCGCATAATATTTGAAATAAAATGGAGCGGGTGAAGGGAATCGAACCCTCGTAGCTAGCTTGGAAGGCTAGTGCTCTACCATTGAGCTACACCCGCAACAAAGGTGATAAAAAACATGTGGTCGGAGCGGCAGGATTCGAACCTGCGACCCCCTGGTCCCAAGCCAGGTACTCTACCAAACTGAGCCACGCCCCGTAGTCACAAAATATATTATACTGACATTTTAATTGTTTGTCAAGCAAGTACTTTCATGTATTTTTTTACTGCTGCCAGGCGTCCGGTTGGACGCCGGCAGCAGTCATGCTCCAATTAAATCTCGCGGTATTTAGCCTGACCTTCGGTGTAAAAGTTCCGGCCTTCACTGTCAATAACAACGATCGCCGGGAAGTCTTCCACTGTTAAACGGGCCAGTGCTTCAGATCCAAGATCGTCGTAGGCAATTATCTCGTATTTTTTAATTGCTTTGGCAATCAGCGCCGCCGCCCCGCCGGTTGCTGCAAAATAGACGGCATTATGCTTTATCATTGCGTCAACAACTTCAGCCGAACGGTAGCCTTTACCAATCATCCCGCGCAGGCCTTCGACAAGCAGCCGCGGCGCATAGGCGTCCATACGGCCGCTGGTGGTAGGTCCGGCAGAACCGATAGCCTGGCCTGGTTTTGCCGGCGCCGGGCCGACATAATAAATAATTTGATCTTTAAAGTCAACAGGCAGCTTCTCCCCGGCTGCCAAGGCCTCTACCATCCGCTTGTGAGCAGCATCCCTGGCAGTATAGATAGTACCGCTAATAAGTACAAAATCACCGGCTTTAAGCTGGCGGGCCTGCTCCGCAGTCAATGGAGTGTTAATTCTGATAGTCTCTTGCATGTGCCAACACCCCCTTATAATTCAACTTCGGCATGACGGGTGGCATGACAGTTGATATTGATTGCCACCGGCAGTCCGGCAATATGTGTTGGATAGTATTCAATATTAACAGCCAGCGCCGTTACCCGGCCGCCAAGCCCCTGCGGGCCGACACCGGTCTTGTTGACTAATTCCAATAGTTCCTGTTCCAGTTTGGCGTATTCCGGATGGGAACTACGCTTATTTACAGGCCGAAGCAGGGAGCGCTTGGCCAGGAAGGCAGCTTTCTCCATGGTTCCGCCAATACCAATACCCACAACAATTGGCGGGCAAGGATTCGAGCCGGCGTTAAAAATGGTATCCACCACAAATTTTTTGATAGCCGGCAGGCCATCAGCCGGTTTAAACATTTTCAGAGCACTCATATTTTCACTGCCAAAACCTTTCGGAGCTAATGTAATTTTGATTTTATCACCGGGGACAATGGCAGTATGCAGCACACAGGGAGTATTATCGCCCGTGTTTTTCCGGTTAAACAACGGCTCAGCAACAACTGATTTGCGCAAATAGCCCTCGGTATAGCCCTGCGCCACACCGGCATTAATGGCATCTTCCAGGTTTCCGCCCACAATATGTACATCCTGGCCAACTTCTATAAAAATAACGGCCATACCGGTATCCTGACAAATCGGCATTTGCTCATCACGGGCAATACAGGCATTCTCCACCAATTGACCGAGAATTGCTTTGCCTAGCGGGGACTCTTCCCGTTCCCGGCCTGCTTCCAATGCTTCACGAATGTCATCAGACAGGTAATAGTTGGCATCAATAGCCAGTTTGGCAACGGCGGCTGTGATTTGGGAAACTTCAATGGTACGCATTTTTCCTCCTTTTAGCGGTTACGCGCCACCCGTTCAGCTGTTTTCTTTCTGATTTCTTCAGGGTCGGCCTTAATCCGCGCCACACCGGTCTCCATGGCGGCTTTGGCCACAGCGGCGGCAACAGCGGGCGCCACTCTGGGGTCAAAGACAGCAGGCACAACATAGTCTTCCTTAAGTTCATTCTCCGGAATTAAATCAGCAATTGCATAAACAGCGGCAAGTTTCATCGCTTCATTTATTTGATGTGCTCTTACATCCAAGGCTCCCCGGAATACACCCGGAAAGACTGTCACATTATTCACCTGATTGGGCGCATCGGAACGCCCGGTACCTGCCACCCTGGCGCCGGCGGCCTTAGCATCCTCATAGCTAATTTCCGGCACAGGATTAGCCATTGCAATAATAATCGGATCAGGGTTCATATTCTGAATAATTTCTTTGGTAAAGGCGCCGGGAGCTGATACGCCAATCAAAGCATCAGCATACTTAGACACTTGTTCAAGATTACCTTCCAGTTTGGTAAGGTTGGTTACCTTGGCAAGTTCTGTCTGTACCCGGTTAAGTCCCGGCATGCCTTTATAAAGCGCGCCATGAACATCGACCATAATAACATTTTTAGCACCGGCGTTCACCAGCAGGCGGCCAATTGCCGTACCGGCAGCACCAGCACCATTCACAACGATTTTGACCTCGGCCAAGTTCTTTTTCACAAACCTCAGAGCCCCGATGAGAGCCGACACTGCGGCGATAGCAGTTCCATGCTGATCGTCATGGAAAACCGGAATATCCATCTGGGCTTTCAAGGTATCTTCAATATCATAACATTTGGGTGAAGAAAAATCTTCCAGGTTAATACCGGCAAACGTTGGCTGCAGCAGCTTGACAGTTTCAATGATTTTATCAGGATCTTTGGTATCAAGACAAATAGGCACCGCGTCGACATCGCCAAAGGCTTTAAACAACACGGCTTTACCTTCCATTACCGGCATAGCCGCTTCCGGCCCAATGTCACCAAGGCCCAGCACCCGGGTACCGTCAGATACTACAGCAATCATATTGCCCCGGCAGGTAAGTTCAAAAGATAAATCTTTATTGTTTTTAATATCTTTGCAGGGTTCGGCAACGCCGGGCGTATAGGCTAAACTAAGATCATGCCGCGAAGATAACGGCACTTTTGATACTACCGCCAGTTTCCCTTGATTTTCCCGGTGAAGTTTTAATGCAGCTTCGCGTACGTCCATGATATAACCCCCTCATATTTTTAACACTTATCTTCTGAAATTCTGTAACCAAGCTTAAAGACTTTCAGGCAGTATCCTGACCGGTGCTGCTAAGATACTGTTTACCAGCTATACCTGGTTTGGTCATTTCACCTGGTGAGAGAATAATCTCGAGTTGGTCGTTAGGAATAAGACCTTTAGCTTTAATAATTTCCCTTACCGGGAGTGAACTACTTATGGCTTCTTTTGCAATCAACGAGGCGGCTTCATAACCAATATGCGGCAGAAGCGCCGTAATAACGCCGATACTGTCGTCCACCATCTGCTGACAACGGCAATCATTAGCTGCAATATTCATTATACACCTGTTGTTAAGCGTATTTATCGCATTTGTTAGTATGGTAAGCGAATTAAAGATATTATATGCGATAACCGGCTCCATAACATTTAGTTCAAATTGACCGGCTTCAACTGCCAGACTAACCACCTGGTCATTGCCGACAATCTGAAAAGCCACTTGATTTACCATTTCAGGAATAACCGGATTAACTTTTCCCGGCATAATGGATGATCCCGGCTGCATGGCAGGTAAGATTATCTCGTTAAAACCACATTTAGGTCCTGAAGCCATAAGTCTTAAGTCATCTGCCATCTTGGATAAGCTTAAAGCACAAATCTTAAGAGTGCTGGAAAACTCGGCTAACTCATCGGTATTTTGCGTAGCATCAACCAGATTAGGTGCCGAAACAAATGTTTCATCAGTCAACCAGCAAATCTGACGCACAACTTCCTCGATATATTCAGGTTCAGCATTTAAACCAGTCCCAACCGCAGTAGCCCCCATATTAATGGCTAACAGGTTCTGCATGGCCCGTTGCACTCGCTTAGCAGCCCGTTTTACCCCGGCAGCATAAGCGGCAAACTCCTGACCTAATGTGATAGGTACTGCATCCTGTAGATGGGTCCGGCCCATTTTAAGCACATGATTAAATTCGTTTGCTTTATGAGTCAGGCTATCTGTCAACAAGACAAGTTCATGATACAGACGGGTAGCCTTCTTGATAATAGCAATGCGGATTGCTGTAGGGATAACATCATTGGTCGACTGAGCCATGTTAACGTGATTGTTGGGTGATACAACTGTGTAATCACCTTTCTTGTGTCCCAAAATTTCCAGAGCACGATTGGCGATTACCTCGTTGGCATTCATATTCATGGATGTGCCCGCGCCGCCTTGAATAGCATCAACGACAAATTGGTCATGCCATTTACCAGCCATAATTTCGACAGAGGCCTCAACAATGGCAGCACCAATGTTGGTCGGCATACGGCCGGTTTTCATATTGGCCTTGGCAGCCGCCTTCTTGACGATAGCCAGCGCAATAATAAATTCCTTGTCCAGTTTGTGTCCGGTAATCGAAAAGTTCTGAACAGCCCGCATAGTCTGTACACCATAATAGGCTGCATCAGGTAACTCAATTTCTCCAAGAAAATCGCGTTCAACACGCATAATAGATCCTCCTAAGACAAGGCTTGCATGTTTTTTTCTATTTTAAGACATGCAAGTCGTAGTTGATGGGAATTGTCAAATAATTATACCACGCATCATGTATTTTGTATACAAAACCCTATCAACCTATTTTACTGTTCTTGGAGGAGTGCATTACGAGCATTAATGCCGGGAATCGTTGGCTTTGATTCGCTCAATAACAGGCTGGGCTTCCGGTGATATCAAATACTGGTAGGTTGTTTCCGGGATCAGTTCTTGTAAAGCAGTCCAATTATCCTGGCGAATAAGTTCCCGCACGCGCGAAGCGCTGATGACTTGCCCCTGGACTGCTATTCGCGGCATAATCTCCAGACTAATCTCATGCTGTGGCAGGATCTCGGTCAGGGCTTCATTGTATGTACAGGTCGTTGCGCAATATGGTTCTTCACCGACATAGCGCCGGGTTACACCAAGCGCCGGCGCTATGTAGCGGGCGAAAATATTGGCATCAAGGCTGGTCTGCGCGGCGACTGTGGCTTCTCCCTTGGTAAAATACGAAGGAAAGGTAGCCGCAGAAACAATATATTTACCGGCAGGTATAACAAGCACGTTCTCAAATTCGGCCAGTCCCTGCTGAACCAGACGCAGGCGCACCGCAAACGGAAATAACGAACGGTCTTCGCTGACAACCAGGACGACAACAGCCTTATTCTCGGCGCAGGCTTTGGCAATAACGGCTTTATGCCCGAGTGTAAAAGGGTTGCAGTTCACAACCAGGGCTGCCCTTGAACCAACCGGCAATTTTTCGGCTTGTTTGGCTATTTCCCGGCAATATTCGTCAATTGAACCAATGCCGGATTCCAGCAGGACGGCATACGGCTCAACCCGCGAGATTTCTTTGAAGCCCAGGGCCGTAAACATGGGTGCGGCTGTGGGTTTGGTGTAGATAAAATAGTGGTAAAGGCCGCGCTGCCCGGCCTGCTGCATCAGATGACTTACCACATTGGCTGTCAGCCCTTCACCCTGTAGACGGGGAGAAACGGCAATGTTTCTCAGAACTTCGCCAGAGAGAGAACCGGTAGCAACGATTTCATCGTCTTGATAGAATGCAACTGTATAGTCAACAGCGCCGTCAAAAGTCAGTTCAAAGCCGGCAAGAAACGTTCTTACCGCCTCAACTTCCCGGGCACTGTCCAGATTTATATCTCGTATTTCGTAATTAGCCCACATGCCACTGCCCCCTGTTTAACGCCTGGATACGAATTGTAAAAAGAGAGATTGTCACGCTGGCGCCAGCAAGTACAAAGGAAATCCCCTGGATGTTGCAAACGTTGGTGAAGCAATCTCTTATTTGTTCTAGCCTACTTGCTTAACAACATCAATTACGGTACCGTCACGATACTCAACTACCGCAACAACTTTGTCCCGGGTTGTTATCCTTTCAGGCACACCGGCAATTTTTTCAGCCAGTTCTTTTAATTCTTCCACAGTCTTTAGCGGCAATCCTGCCGTCTTAAACTTTTCAATCAAATCTGTCCGGCGCGGATTGACGGCCACACCCCGCTCAGTAACCAGCACATCGACTGTCTCACCGGGAGTGGTTGCAGTCAGTACCTTATCCATAATGATCGGCAGCCGGCCACGCAGAAGATTGGCCACAACAATAGTAACCTTAGCGCCGGCAGCCGCATCACTATGTCCGCCGGAGCCACCCATGATAACACCGTTAGAGCCGGTGACCACATTGATGTTGAAATTGGTGTCAATTTCGGTAGCGCCCAGTACCACTACATCCAGTTTATTAACGGCAGCTCCCAGGTTAAACGGGCTGGCATAAAAACCAGCACCCACTTCGAGGTGATTCGGGTTGGCCGCCAGCGAGCGCACAGCATCCAGGTCAAACCCCTGCACATCGATCAACTTTTTAAACAGTCCGGCTTCCAGCATTTCTACCATGTAGCCGGTAATGCCGCCTAAGGCAAAACTGCCGGTAACACCGGCTTCGGCCATCATCTGGCGGACATAATGGGCAGCAGCCAGGGAAGCTCCCCCCGCTCCGGTCTGGAAGGAAAATCCGTCTTTGATAAGTCCGGCAGCCTTGATGATCTTGGCCGTTGTCTCGGCAATTTTAAGACCTACCGGATCACGGGTAATCTTGGTTGTACCGGATACAATGCCTTTTGGATCACCGATGGAATCCACTTTGACAACATAATCTACCCTGGTTTGCGGAATAGAAACAGGCGAAAGAGGGTATGGCACCAAATTGTCGGTAAGAGCAACAACATGCTGAGCGTACTCGGCATCAGGAATGGCGTATCCCAGTGAGCCGCAGGCCGCCGGACCTTCAACGCCGTTTAAATTGCCGTAATCATCAGCCGTAGGAGCGGCGATAAATGCAACATCTATTTTTAACTGGCCGCATTCGATGGCTCTGGCCCTGCCGCCGTGCGTTCTAAGCACAACCGGCTTGGGGAACAGCCCACGCGATACGGCCTCAGCTACCGGTCCTGACATATAGTTGGTGTCAAGTCCGGTAACTACACCGGTTTTCACATGCTCTACAATGGGGGCATGCACCGGAAAAACTGAACTTAGCGCAACTGTCAGATCTTTAATGCCCAATTTGGCGGCAACTGCCAAGACCATATTAACAACGCCGTCACCATTGCGTAAATGATGATGAAATGACAAGGTCATGCCATCGGTAACAGGAATGCATTTAAATACCGTTTCCAAATCGGCAGCCAGTTTTTGCGCACCGGGCAAAATCCGTTTGACGCCCGGCGCTTGACGCTGCATATCAGGCGCAGTGGCAAACGCACCGCTAAAGGGCCTCACCTGCCCATAACCTTCAATATACTCAGGCAGGATACGGCCTATGGAATTTGTTAATTGATTCATACTAAGCCTCCTCCGCCAAACCCAGCAAGCGGGCCAGATACAGTATGCGCTCGGCTCTGGCGACAATGGGTGCGTCGACCATTTTGCCGTCAAGCGAAGCTACACCTGAACCTTCGGCTTCCGCTTTGCGAATGGCTTTGATTACCCGGTCCGCCCACTCAATATCCTTACCGGAAGGATTAAAGACAGTATGTATGTCATCAATCTGGCGAGGGTTGATGGAAAGCTTGCCTTTGAAACCCAGACGTTTAGCAAGCTCAGTATCGGCAAGCAGTCCCTCCCGGTCATTTACATCGGTAAATGGAGTATCAATCGACTGAATACCGGCGGCAGCCGCGCTGTTAACCACAGTGGTACGGGCGCTGAAAATTTCCGTGCCTTCTTTCGTCCGTTTTGCGCCAAGCGATGCCGTATAATCTTCTGCGCCAAACGCCAGCGCAACTACCCGATCATCGGCTTTGGCAATACGGTATGACTCGGCAATACCGCAGGGGGTTTCGAGGAGAGCAATGAGTTTGACCGGAGCTTGTCCCGGACGTTCAGCGGCGGCGACCAGACGGGCTACTTCACTGATATCTTCCGGCCGTTCCACTTTGGGAATCAATAGCGCGTCCGGACCGCAGGGGACGATGGCTTTGATATCCCGGCGGGCAAAAGTGTCCAGTGGATTGATGCGCACTACTTTTTCGCTCATGCCGTAATCAACAGTTTTCAGAGCTTGCGCTACCAGCAGCCGGGCGGCATCCTTCTCCTGCGGCGCAACGGCATCCTCCAGATCCAGAATAAGCGCATCGGCGCCGAACACACCGCCATTTTGCAACATGCCGGGGTTATTGCCCGGCATAAATAACATAGTTCTGCGTAAATCCATCAGATCAGCTCCTCCCGGAGAATAATCCCTGCCCGGGCCAAAGCGGCAAGGGTCCGCGCCTGAATGGTACAATCAAGCGCCCCTCTGTCAACAGCTTTAACATATATGTCGGTAACATTTTGCTCCGCAAGCATTGCCTCAATGGTTCTTCTGATCGCCTGACCGTATTGCGCCAGAACAATACTTTCCAGTTCCAGTACAATACCGCTGCCTTTCTCGCCCGGAGCAACTGTTATCATAATATCATTGGATTCCAGAGTGCCGGCCTGGGCCGGTTTGAGTTCGTTCATACTAACCTCCTAAAAAACCTCTAACAATTGATGGTATTTAAGAGCGTAAAGCCATCAAGTGTATCGGACATCGGTCCAACAAGACCGATAATAAGATAGGTACGGGTCTTGGGATCATATTTATATTCAGGAATAAGCCGGAAGTTTTCAATGTCTTCGGTATTGCGCACATGGGTGCGCGGACCGGAGCAGGACCAGCTCAAATCGCCTATTTTAATATGCTCTTCATCACAATAACTTATATTAATACCTTCATCGATAAGGTGTTTCACTTTGCGCTCCACTTCTTTCAGATCAGCCGACAACTCGAGCGGATATTCAAGCACAAAGCCATGGTGCACATCACGATGGCGGAATTCTAAGATAGCGCCGTAATCATTGACCAAAATACGGTTGGTAAGGTCTTCTGCCGTATGGGCCATCTTGCGGAACTGCAGCGTCCTTACAACAACGTCGCGTATTTCCTGCGGCACAGGTCCGAACACCGTGGGTCTTACAACAATGACCTCGCCGCCAACGCCGATAAGAACATCGGCGTTAGTTTTGAGCAGGGGAAACAAAAGATCAAAATGTTCAACAATGACCCGTTTACCATGAGCCAACGCCTGCGTGACGGCTTCAGCCAAAACATGTATCTGCGTAAAAGCCAGTTCAAACCGGATGTCCACATGGTAGGTGTGACTGGAGAAAAAGCCTCTGTCAATATTTTTCAAAAGCGGCAGCGGCCTGATATTGACGCCGTCGTCATCATTGGTAAGTTCAAGGCCGGGAAACATGCCTTTTACCATGGAAGACTTACCCGCGCCGGCATCACCGATGATGCCGATCAGACGGTCCAGCGGCGATAAATAACGTTCACTTAGCTGCTGCCCCAAAATATACATCCGGTTGCGCCCGCGCGGCGCGAAATAACTGGAATACATGAGCTGGTCGCCGAGACCGAGAGTAACGGTTGACTTCATAATAAACGGGTCCCCCTCACAAGACCTGCCATACTATCTGACAGGGTAAAATAATTAATGTTTACGCGCTTTGCGTACTGCTAAAATACGCTGCATTTCATTATAAACAATCATATAGCCTTCGTCTACACCCATGCCAGGTTTAGCCAGCATTTGAACAGGCTGGGTCGCCATGGCTACATGAACGCACACTTCGGCCGAACGGTTGGTTTCGTTGCAGGTGCCGCCTTGATAAGCACCAACCCCTTTTTGTTTGCAGTACAGTACGGCCTCGATAATGTTGTTAATGCCGCCAAGATCAGGGGTCTTGATTTGCAGCATATCGCCGGCTCCTTTGTCGGCAAAGTCTTTAATATCTTCGAAAGTGTTGCACCATTCGTCAGCCACGATTTCCACCTTGATATTCTCTTTATGCAGGCGGGAGGTAATTTCGGCCAAGATTTCAATTTGCTTTTCGCGGTCTTCTACGTCAACAGGTCCTTCAATGCGGAGAGTTAGCGGAGCAGCCGCTTTTTCCAGCTTGCGGAAGTATTCCACGATACGGTCAACATCATTGTTGAAAGCCAGGCCAATAGTGCCGTACACGTCAATATGCAGTACAGGCGCGTAGTCGGCGGTGGTTTTGAGTTTTGCCACCCGTTCTCTCAGCCAGCTAACATATTCAACAAGCAATTCACCGTTTTCACCCAGTTTTTCTTTAACATTGTTAATGAGGCCGTGCGGCAGCACTTCAGCATGCTTGATAATCATCTTATCAACATTATTATAACGGTCATCACCGGACTGGGTAAAGATAGCAATTTCTTTAGCGCTGACTTCGGTATTATATTCGCCGGCAATAACTTCACACATAAGCTGTTTTTTAGCTTTAGCAACGGCATCCAGAATTGCCTGGGTAACACCATAGCGCAGTGCAGTATGAATGCGTTTGCCATTTTCATCGCTAAGATGGTCGATTTCTTCAGCCAGTTGCTTGAAGGAAGCAAGTTCACGGCCCACCAGGCGGGGCTTAATCATTTTTTCAATTACAGGAATGAAGTCTTCGGCTAAGAACAACGGATCCCGTCCGCCGGCACCGCTATATTGAACAGCAGCGCAGTCACCGTAGGCGATTTGTCCGTCTTCGAGAATAATCATGACCGATACGGCTTCGCCGGCTTGACGCACGGCTTTGAAACCATCGGTAATAGGCTGTCCTATGTAGGTAAAACCATCATGAGCAGCACCGGCCTTAATCGCCCGTTGATCGTCAAAATAGAAACCGGTACGGCCTTTCGAACAAACTACATCAATAATTTTCATTATGAATTACTCCCCTTTAAAATGATTTGTTTTTTCAAAACAAGAAGAAACGGAAGATGATTGCGCGGGCACTAGTGACGTGGCGGTTGTTCGCCAGTTTCGGATACAGCGCCACTAGCACAGCAATCTCACCTCCGTTTCACATTACTTAGCTTAAGTAAACTATTCTTTTTTAGCGCGGACGGCCTACCAGATTGCCTTTGGAGATGGCATAGATATCGTCAATTACCATCTGGAAGCTCGGCTCACGGCCTTCGGCCTTCGCCCGCTCCGCCATCTTGTCTTTATGGAACGCAACAAGATCAGGGGTAAACGGCAGGTTGCCTACATCGAACAGACGGACAGCGCCGTTATTGTCGCGTGCCGGCAGGATCTTGTTCAGGCTGAATTTGCTGGGAGCGAACGGTACGTCAAGCACACCGGCTTCAAAGGCGCGAACCGAGCCAATAGCATAATCGCTGCCGCCTAACTCAAACACTTTGTCAAGAATACAACGGGTTTCCGCTTTAATGATATTGATTTCAGTTTCCAGCTCTTTGGTTAGCGGGAAAGCCTGGTCTTTAAGCATATTGATCATTTGTTTGGTGGTTCTGAGACCTTGCGCATTGGCCTCTTTCGTCGGGATACCCAGTGCCTCATGCGGCGTCTTAACAATAACCTTAGTGGCTTTTGCCAGCGCAGCAGCGGCAGCCCCCCAGGAAATAACGCCAAAGGCTTTGGCTTCATCTTGCGGGAAACCGCCCATCCACTGATGGAATACAGTAGTAAGTAAACAATCATTGTAGCCGTGCTTGACCATATATTCTTCAGCAAGCTGCTCAAGAGCCTTAATGGCGGCGATATCCTGAATCAGGTTGCCGCATTGGCCATAGCCCAGAGTGATATTTTTTACACCCTGTTCGGCGGCGAGAATACCTTCGATAATGGCAACGGCATGGGAGACACTGGGCGGTACCAGTGTACCGGTCAGCGGACCAAACGGTTCGCGGTTAATTTCGATACCATGTTCGTCGTAGATGCCGATCATACGGTCGCAGTACTGCCAGTCATAGATAGTTTGTTCCAAGGAAACGCTCTTGGCATACGGTATGTTATAGGAGATACCGCCGCCCTCATAGGAAGTATAGCCGGCAGCTATAGTAATTTCGCCGAGCAGACGGGCATCGGGCGTACCATGGCGCACCTGCAGCGGCGCGTCTACGCTTTCCACTACCCGGCGTACACCGGCAACACCGTGGTTGACAGCCGGGAAGCCATTTAAGAGTGAACGGCCGGCTTTGAGACTTTCCTCAATGCCGTTTTGCGCTTCCTTATATTGATTCTGGCGGGTATAGCTGTCAATGGTTGTCGGCAACAGATCGGCTTCGCCCTCGTTTTTCAGGAAGTTTAAGAGATTGATATGCTCATCGATGAGGGCAACACCGGCGCGGGGCTGGGTCAGCGTCTCGCCGTTTTTCTTAGCCTTTATCAGTCGTTTAGCAAAATGGCGCTTGGCCGGAATGGCTTCGTGATACTTTACAGCCTCTTCAAAATTTACATCCTTACCTGTTGGCCAGTGAGTAAGAACTTCTTGGCGGATAGCATAAAACTCGTCATGAGTCCACTTTTTATTCTTAAGTTCCATGTGGCAAAAGCCTCCTCAATTAATCTATTTCTTCACAATATACTTCTTCATCATGCGCACAGCCACTTCCGGATAGGCTTCCCCCAACAATCCCATAGAGGACATGATGTAGTCTTTATCAATCAAAAACTCCGAGTCTTTGGGTTTGAGTATCTGGGGGTTGGTTTCATCAAATAATATGCCTTGCAGAATGGCCTCCGGCTCAGGATTGTTGACAATTACCCCGCCGGTGCCGATAACGGTGGTTACCTTGGTAAGGTCTTTACCATTCTGGACAAAGGTAGTGCCCATGGGTGTGAAATAGGTTACCAGTTGCCCAGCATGCCTGTCGGCGCTTAACCGTACGCAGGCTTTGCCCATGGCAATCTCAATACGGGCTTCTGTTGGCGATTGAGGCAGGTGATCAATATCAGCTTCCACTTTGGACACATATTCCGTCACTTCCGCCTCTGTGGAGCCGGCATAACCAGCAATCATCCCGGCTCCGGCCGCTTTCAGGAGCGCACCGGCACTGTACCTCATGCCCAGATCGCCTTCTACCGTGCGTTTGCCGAACGGCTCGGGCAGTCCTTTTAAGGCAACGCCGCCTACTGTCGGATCCCCTTTGGCGATGGAGTACACATCGGTAGTAGCGCCACCGATATCCACCACCATCAGGTCACCTAGCCCTTTTTCCTTGCCACCGCCCTGGCTCAAGAGCTCCGCAGCCTTGAGAACGGCCGCCGGCGTCGGCATAACCAGCCGGTCTACCATTTTATTCGCGCGGTTTAGACCCTTTGCTTCGGTTATCCGGCGCAAAAATATGTCGCGAATAACGGCGCGAGCCGGTTCAATATTAAGTTCATCCAGTTTTGGCATAACGTTTTCGGTGGGACAAACCTCAGTCATTTTCTCGCCCAAGATTTTGACAACTGTCGGTGTAACCGATTTATTGCCTGCCACTACTACCGGCACGTCCCAGCCAAGTCCGGCCAGCATTTTAGCATTATGCAGTATAACTTTTTGGTTGCCGCCGTCTGTGCCTCCGGCTAACAAAAGGATGTCCGGCTTTAGGGCGGCAATTTCCTCAATCTCGTATTCACTTAATTCGTGACTGAACACCTTAAGTACTTTCGCACCGGCTCCCAAAGCCGCCCGTTTGGCTGCTTCGGCCGTCATCTCAGGCACCAGGCCGACAGCCACCATCTTAAGACCACCGGCAGCGCTTGAACAGCCAAGTACCGTTTCAAATTCAAGTTTGCCGGTCTTTGCAAAAAGCGCAGCGAGAGCCTGGTTCAAACCATCCATAATGTCAGTCTCAACGGTAGTAATACCTCTGGCAGTACCTAAAACCTGTTCCTGATCAACGTCTACTGCTGTAATTTTGGTATATGTACTGCCAAAATCGATAAGCAAAACGTTATTCAAAATAAAGACCCCTTTATTTCAAGTCCTCTTTCAGATCGGCAAGTACTTTGTCAGGCAGTGTGCCTGGCTCATATACCTTGTCATACCCCATTGCGAGGAACTTTTGTTCAACTTCTTTAAAATCAGTTTTACCAACCACCAGGTTGCCGCCAACATAGAGCAAAACATCTTCGATACCAGCTTCACGGCAGCGATCCCTCAAACCACGGCAGTCGATTTCACCATGACCGTATAAGGATGCAACCAGGATGGCCCTGGCATCGGTTTCGATTGCTGCGTTAACAAATTCTTCCTGCGGAACCAGCACTCCCAGATTAATTACTTCATAACCGGCTGCTGTAAGAGCATGGTTCAGGATTTTGTTGCCAACTGCATGACAGTCAGCGCCAATTACGCCTAATATAACCTTTGTCTTGTTTGTCATTTCCACTACTCCTTTGCTTTATCAGACTCTGCAACCAACCGGTTGATAACCTGTTGGAGCGACCCCTGGTCGATTTCATAATAAAAAGCGATGATTTCCTGTGTTTCTACAGCCACTTGGCGGACAATATGCTGCGCAGCCTCGGCGGTAACAATAACCTTACAATCTGCAATACAGTGTCTGATTGGTTCCCGTTCTACCCCGATACAAGGTATTAACCGGATACCGTTACAGCCAATTTTACGCAGGAGTCTCTCTAATGCTTCCACAAAAGCCTGCGTCTTGGCGACGACAACTACCTCAGAACCAGACTGCAAACGGGCAAGCTTAATGACTGCCTCCAGGTTGGGTACGGTCGACACGGCTAATAGCTTAGAATGATTGCCCAAAATTTCAGCAACCGACGACTGATGCTCCACTGTTGTGACCACCAAATCGCAAGCGGCCAGAAACTCCGTTTTTACAACACCGGTCATCAAATCAGTTAAAACTACCGGTTCAAACCGGGCCTGGGCTGTTTGGGCAAGCTGAGAAATAAATCGTTCGACATATTCGAGCGTACAGTCAACAACAGCCACTCTTAACTGTCTTGTCGACAATTCCCTCTCTTTAGCCCGGATAGCAGTAATACTGGCAAACTGTTCAACGGTAAAGCCAAGTTCTACTACCTGGGCCATGGCGGCATCAATCACTCTTAGTGCCCGTTCAAGCCGGCTGCCGGCCACATCGGCGCCTGCCGTTATGTCGGTTGTCTGTTCCCGGACAAAAGTTCCCCGTCCCTGCCGCGCCTCCAAAACGCCTTCCAGCAATAGCTCTTTGTAAGCGGCGCTGACTGTATTGCGGCTAATCCCCAGATCTTCCGACAATTGACGTTCTGTCGGCAGCTTGTCGCCTGTTTTGTAACAGCCTGTTTTTATCTTGTCCAAAATGTATGCTTTCACTTGCAGGTATATTGGCACACCAAGCTTTTGTACAATCACAGCCACCACTCCACCAATTGGATTAATGGATTAATCCAATTTAACTTCACAGTATTATTATCTCACACGTGAATACAAAATGCAAGAAAATTCTATTATGGAATACATTACGTATTGAGCACCTTTAGTGTTGCATACGCCCTCACTAAAAATGCATAGCGAACCACGGCTGCGCGAGTCTTGAGCAAAAGCGCAAGCCGATGCTGCTTTATCGTTAGCAGGAAAAGAAAAAGAGCCCTCCCCGGGCTCACTAAGGTAGTTATTGAAAATCCGGAAAAGCTTCAAATTTCCCCAGCAATTTCAACGCGTCTTTAGCTTCTTCGATTGTATCGCCTAATCGCTCCACTCTTCTGGTATTAGAATTCAGCAGAATAAACTGACCGTCGGAAACCACCACCTGCTCTTCCATATCCTCACTATACCAGAAACTTGTAAATCCCGGTCCAACAACTGGCACGTGAACCAGCTCCTTTTTTTTGCTATTTCATAGAATATTCGGTTATTTAAAGCAAGAATCCTGCATTTTCAACTTAAAATTCGGATTATTTTAAAAATAATTAGTTAGCTGCGCCTTGCAAACTTTATTTCCTCCTCAACCTTTAACTGCAATGCCTGATCTCCCATAAGACCGTAAGGCGATGCATATTGCTTACTATTATTTACCAACCTGCCGTAAAATATAAATAACCTACACCAAGCCCAAGAGCTGCATGCAGGTTATTTTTTTGCAGATTACTTCGCTTTAACAACCAAAGTACCTGCTATTTTATCTCCTAACCGTTGGTTACGGTCAGATATCCATATCAGAATAGCCCCCACCAAATAGGCGAACAGACCGTCAATGATCCGGCAGGCGGTACGTATGGCGGCAGCCCTGACATCGCAGGCAGTACCATCAGTGTTAACTACTTTAAGGCCAAAGAGCATCTTGCCGGGAGTTGCCCCGTTGTTGCCTTCAAAGTATGTGTAGTAGCAAAAACCTATTGCTAGTGACCACAGATACTCCAGGCCGCCGACACTTCCATGACTATAATCAGACCCAAACGCAGCCAGCAAGGCTCCACTGACAATAGCCAGAATGATTCCATCAATAATTGCTGCTAAAGCACGAATACCAACACCGGCGCCGTTGGTAAAGTAATTATTCGTATCAGGTGTATTCAAATTTCCACCTCCTTTAGTGTTATTACCCTGACATAATAATATATGCGTTAAAGTTCACGTAAGTGAAAAAAAAACCCGCCACCAGGGCGAGGTTACAATTTCACAATTTGCGCTTCAACAATGCCATTATCGCGGATATGTAAGATACCATAAGTCGGGCCTGTTTCGCCCCTCGGCGCACTGGGACTGCCAGGATTAAACAATAAGATGTCGTCGTGCCAGCGGTTATATGTTACATGCGTATGTCCGAAAATGACGATATCTGAGCAATATTGCCGGCCCCAAAAGGTCAGGTCTTGCGTCCCATACTTTACTTTGTGCCGGTGACCATGGGTCAACCAAATGGTCTTACCTGCCAATTCCACATACTCATCGGCAGGAACAGCAGCGGCGCGGTCGCAGTTGCCGGCCACAACCGTTACCGGCAACTGCGACAGTTCTGCCAGCCGCCAGCCATCCTGGTAATAATCACCCGCATGCAGCCAATGTTCAACCGGGCCGGCAGCAGCTATTACCCGCTTTAGCGACTGTATGTCGCCATGCGTGTCACTGACAACACCGATCCTCATTTTCCGAGTTCTGCCAATTGGTTTGTTAAGCTACTTAGCGCCCGGCCCCGGTGGCTAATACTGTTTTTTTCCTCCGCTGAAATTTCCGCCAGCGTACGGCCCAATTCCGGCACCTGAAACAGCGGATCATAACCAAAGCCCTTCTCACCACGCGCCTCAGCCAAAATAATACCTTCGACGGTTCCCTCGGCCGTAAGCAGGGTTTGCTCCTGATTGGCAAGGGCCAATACACAACGGAATCTTCCTGTTCTTTTTTCCGCTGGTACACCGATCAAATTGTCCAGCAGCTTTTTGTTATTATCGGCATCGCTGGCATACTCACCCGCATAGCGGGCGGAATAAACGCCCGGTTCTCCCTTAAGATAATCCACTTCCAAACCAGAGTCATCGGCCATACATAGCAGGCCTGTAAGACGGGCGTAATATTCGGCTTTTGCACAGGCATTTTCCATAAACGTTACCCCGTTCTCAGGAGCTTCCGGGTAGTTGCCCAAATCCGTCAGGGAGATAACCGTATAAGGAAGATTTTGCAATGCTAATTTAAATTCGGCAACCTTGCCGGCATTTTTCGTAGCCACAACAATCTGTTCAATTGTTTTATGCACCGTTTAACCCTCCCGGCCTACTTTCCACGCCAGTTGTCCAAGCGTTTCTTTCTGAATATCTAATAAAATCTCAATACCCTCTCTGCCGACAGAGAGCATTGCATTCAGTTCTTCCTGAGTAAATGTGCCTTTTTCACCGGTGCCCTGCACTTCCACAAATTGTCCGCTGCCAGTCATGACCAGATTCATATCAACAACTGCGTTAGAATCCTCGCTATAGCATAAATCCAGATATACGCCGTTAGGTAAAATCCCAACACTAACAGCGGCCAGGAAATCTTTTATCGGAAAGGGTTTTGAGTTCTCGCCCCAAATACTGTTGACGGCATCCACAAGCGCAACAAACGAACCGGTTATAGCAGCCGTGCGCGTACCGCCGTCGGCCTGCAGAACGTCGCAGTCCAGCCAAATGGTTTTTTCGCCCAAAGCCTTCAGATCAATAACACTTCTAAGGGCCCGGCCAATAAGCCGCTGAATTTCATGGGTACGTCCGGTCAGCTTGCCTCTGGCAGCCTCTCTCACATTGCGGCTTTGCGTTGACCTCGGCATCAGCGAATACTCGGCGCTAACCCAGCCTTCACCCGATCCTTTCAAAAATGGGGGCACTTTCTCTTCAACCGTTGCGGCGCAAATAACCTTAGTGTCCCCGAACTCAACCAGCACTGAGCCTTCAGCATATTTCAAATAATTACGGGTAATTTTTACTTTTCTTAGTTCGTCGGCTGCACGTCCGTCTGCTCTGGTCATAATGACCTCCTTAAGTTTAAATAGTTTTTTTAGATTTGTTCCAATATGTCCTGCTGCTTATCCTGAATAAAGTAATAGTCGTGTTGATCAGTCTTCCTGGCTTTATTTGCGGCATCTCGCGCCTGCTGCCTGCAGATGGGGCAACTGTTGCGGGGTATAGAGGCAATAAAGGCTGTTTGTATGCCAAGCGGCTGACCCTGGGCCTGGGTGGAAATGGTCTGATAGCCATTACACTCGGGGCATAGCCGGACTGTTTCAGTCTGCTGTTCCTGAATACCGCTGTCATCATAATAGATATTCCGGCGGCGCTGCCAGAATTCCCCGGCCTTGGCCACGGCAGCCCGTCGCAGTTTTTCTTTCTCCGCCCAGATATCGCGCCACTCTTTAACCAGGTTGGCAATGTACCCGGTTGTCGCATCCGACTGGCGCGGGCAGCGGGCAATATCCGGTTCCACCACCCGGCTGTAATCCAGTCCGGCCATGGCAAGAATAATGCCGGTATTTACGTACGGCAATGCGTCCTCAATCGAATAACCGCCTTCCAGTACGGCGATATCGGCTTTTAGCTTCTCAGCCAGTCGGGCATAGCCCTGAGCCGTTACCGCCATGTTAGCCAGTGGATCGCTATAATGATTATCCTGCCCGGCGGAGTTGATAATAATGTCTGGCTGAAAATCCTCCAGTACCGGCAAAACCAGATTATCCAGCACGTAATGCAGTCCGGTATCGGTCGTTCCCGGCGGCAGGGGAATATTGACAGTTGAACAAAATGCTCCCGGACTGCCCATTTCATTAACAGCGCCGGTTCCAGGATAAAGCGTACGCCCATCCTGGTGAAAGGAAATAAACAGAGTATCGGGATCATGATAAAAGATATCCTGGGTACCGTCACCGTGATGCACATCGGTATCGACAATGGCGACCCGGTTCAATCCATAGTGGCGGCGTAAATATTCGACCATGACGGCCTCAATGTTGATAGTGCAAAAGCCCCGCGTCCCATGCACTACCCGCATGGCGTGATGGCCAGGCGGGCGCACCAGGGCAAAAGCATGCTTGACCTCCTGGCGCAAAACAGCTTCGGCCGCAGTAATGGCCCCACCGGCGGAAACCAAGTGCGCATCGGTAATGAGCGAGGCAATATTAGGAATACCAATATGAACCCGCTCGGCATCTTGGATTTTAGCGAGCTGCGGCTTGTATTCCCTGATTGCCGGCAAATCCAGAAGTCCTTCTTCGACGATTTGGTCCCGTGTATACAAGAGACGCTCTTCCCGTTCCGGATGCGAAGGAGTTATAGCCCAGTCAAACGCCGGAAAGAACACCAAACCTAGCGACTTTTGATTCATTGTCCCGCCTCCCGCATGTGTACAGGCATAAGCACACCCGGTTTTAGCTGCAGCTTACAAGTAATAATTTTGCCAATAGTATTAAAACCCCGAATTACGTTAAATTGTTCTTCATAAAGACGTTCACTGTATACTGAAGCTTCGGCCATACCGCCGACGGCTGCCCGCTCGGCAATATGCGTTTCGGCCGCCTGCCAGGCTTCCGCTATAGTGAACCGTTTTGCAGCAAGCTCCTGTTTGATTCCGAGCTCCGGTACAGTATAAAATCCCTGTGCCGTATCGGCTCTTAGCGTAATCTCGGTTGTCGGCCTGGCCGACGCGGCCCCGATAGCATTGGCAACCATATGTCCGGGCGGAACCTGCCAGGGCAACTCCAGCCGTTCGGCAACAAGCGGCGCAAGCCCCAGGGCTGCCCCGCCAACGCCAACAACCAGCTCAGGAGTGAACGTTTCGCCATAAACAATATCTTCTACTTTATACACAGGTCTTGCCGCCTCTTCAGCCAACATGCCCTGAATGGTCTCTGCTATTGTATTTACTGCCAGCTGCAGCGTCTCATAGGCAGCATCTTCCGGAGTTTGATTGTCTTTTGCCACGCTGCTCATAGCTCTACGGGCCGCCGCCAAGTCACCATACTCAATTAGTCCTGCTGTCCGCAGCGCATCTGTCAGCGCCGGCTCGGTCCCGCCATTGGCCATGGCCGGTCCGCGGCGCATCGGCCCAACGGCCAACAACCCGTTTTCCCGCCGCACATAACTGTCGCCGCCGATTCCCACCGAACGCAGCCAAAAAGAACGCACTGCTGTGGGATAATTGTTTACCGTTGCTCCCCCCGGAGCGAAAAGCGGCACTCTCCCCTGCCACAAAGCAATATCCGTTGTAGTACCGCCAATATCCAAAGAGACGGCTGCCTCAGCCGGGTTGGCCAACGCCATTATGCCCAGCACACTGGCGGCCGGTCCGGTAAAAATAGCTTCGAGCGGCTGAAGCCGGGCAGACGCCAGCGGCATAGTACCGCCATCCGCTTTTAAGATATATACAGGCGCAGCTATCTTGCGCTCGGCTAAAGAAGCTTCGATGGCCGCCGCAAAATTATTAAATATGCGCCATACGGCCGAGTTGTAATAAGCGGAGTTAATCCGCCGGAGATAGTTGAGCGAGCCGGACGCCTGTGCGCCGAGTGTTATATACGCCGGTTGCATATATTCTTTTACCCAGCCGGCCACAGTTTGCTCCTGCAGAGGGTTGCGCACCGCAAACTTTCCGGCTACAGCAGCAACGGATGCAGTACCTTTTAATCCCTGGCAGGCAGCCGTCACTTCCGCCTGCACCGGCTTAGCCTGTTCCCGGCCGCGATGATCGGTATACCCGCTCAAAAAATAGGGTCGCCCCGGTATCAGTCCAGAGAGATTAATACCTGGCCCTGGCATTAGAAACAAAGCCACCGGATCAGTCTTATCCTCAACTAGCGCATTGGTTACAATAGTTGTTGACAATGCCACCCGCTTGATTTTTTTTACATCAATGCCGATGAGCACTTTGTCAAAGGCGGCTACAATACCACCCAGCAATTCCTGGTGGGTGGTCGGTGTTTTGGCCGTGGCCAGCACCTGGCCGTCTTTTATAACCACAGCATCGGTAAATGTCCCGCCGACATCAATTCCCAGCAGCATACCTTTCGCCTCCCTACAGCCAAACCGGCTATCTATACACGGCACAGCCAATAGCCCCGTTCAATTGGGGATACTGAGGTATAATGACTTCTACATCCATTTCCCGGGTAATAAACTCCTTGATCGAAGTACCTAACGCCACACCGCCGGTAAAAACGATCTGCCCGCTTTTAAGCGCGCTCAGCATAGGCTTGATGCGTTTAAATATAGTATAGTTAACACCGGCCGCCAATTCTGCCGTTGTATATCCTTCCACTATCCGGCCAATCAGTTCCGACTCACCAAAAATGGCGCAGGTGGCACTCAGTTCAACCGGATTGTCGCTATAGCCGGCCAATTCTTCCAGACTTATGCCAAGTACGGCAGCCATATTTTCAAGATACCGACCGGTACTGGCGGCACACTTATCATTTGTTTGGAAATCGACCATCTTCCCGTTGCGCACTTTTATAACTTTGCTATCCTGCCCACCCAGGTCAAGCAGGGTAAAATTAGTCAAACCGGTCTGATGAATAACCCCGAGCATATGTGCTTTAAGTTCAGGTATTACTGTCGCCCCGACAATATTAATAGTATTACGGCCGTAGCCGGTTGCCGTCAGGGAAGTAACCCCCGGAAACCCCAGTACCGCAAAATCAACCGCCAGACCATTTTCCGTTCGCTGGCCGTATTCACGGTAAAACTGCGCCGTTTCATACACATTGGCCGCCTTCTGTTCTTTAGTGTCCAAATCCATTATTACCAATTTAACACTGCGACTACCTAAATCTATACCACAACGCATGACTGTCCACCTCCTTGCCGGAAAATAATTGAAAAATTTAGATTGCGACATTTTATCTCTGGCGTGATTTTACGCCACTATTATCAGCGCAGCATTTCCAGAAAGCTTTCGATTCGCAGTCTGGTACGGGCATCAATTTTTCCAGGCTTATCGCCTTCAATTGTCAAAATGGGCACGTCCAGCTTTTCCCGCAAAATCAT
Source organism: Sporomusa aerivorans (assembly GCF_041428895.1). Classification (NCBI taxonomy): domain Bacteria; kingdom Bacillati; phylum Bacillota; class Negativicutes; order Selenomonadales; family Sporomusaceae; genus Sporomusa; species Sporomusa aerivorans. The sequence goes on along the minus strand of NZ_CP156926.1, from coordinate 2,377,379 downwards.
ATCCTCAATCTGGCGGAAGCAAAAGCTCTGCACATAATGAATGATGCCGTCCAGATTGCGTCGTTCAATTTCAGTCTGAATATCTTTAATCCGGCCAAACACGCCATAGGGATACGTATACATTCTGTATTGCTCTACAAGGTCATCTGTGACAAACGGCATAGCAAACTGCCTTTGCACCTCGTTAAAGACAATTCTGGCTCCCATCGTCTCCAAGTACGGGTATAGATCAGTAAAAATAGGCGGGACACCAATATATCCCAATCTAAGCTCATCCGAATATTCCGAGGCATTCCCGGAGTGGGACAGAAATATGTCCACATCTTGTTCAAAACCGGTCACGTCACTGTTAAAATCGCTGCAGCTCACCTGGTACAAATGATTATGAAAACCGCTGACAGTATTATCATGCCAGGTTCGCCGGTCGATTTCGGCTACCTTAAGCCGGAGCCTGTCCAGCTGTCGTTTGGTAGTTTGCACAGCTTCCCAGTCGGTCCCTAAAAGTTTCATTAGCTTTTCCATTTGCAGTTTCAACAGATCGTAGTCCCGGTCAAACGGGTAAGCAAACGGAATTGTTTCAATTCCGGCCAGCTCATAGGTTTCCATTAGAGCATGCGTATTGCTGCAGTCTCCCTGGGTGACGGCAATAACTTTGTCTATACCGCCAAAATTAGCATTAAGTTCTTTATTTACCACTACAGCGTATAATCCCTTTATCCAGCCGCAAATATTCCGGGGATAGCCGGCTTCCTCCGCTGTTTCCACCATGTGCCCGGCATCCGGACTGGTAATAAAAATATTATTAAGATCTACAGGGACATGGCCTGCTGCCAGAATAATTTCTACCGGTACCGTTGTCGTGATACCGATGCGAGCCATAAATTCACCTCCCAAGATATTTAAGACAGAGGATAGTATCCCTACCCTCTGTCTTTAGTAAGTACTTATTGCGCAACAGCTTTTTGTGCAGCTAAAGCATAGTTTTTAATAATTACGATAGGGGTTTTCTGGCTGGCATTGCCAAACGGGTTATCGATCAGAATCCTGGCCACCTCTTTGGGGTCCAGTCCCTGCGTGGCTCCTAAGACAGCCGCCCGTTTGAGATCATTTACATCGGCTACGGCGGCTCCATAACAGCCCAGCCTTTTTTTGATCGTCTCAGCCACACCGTTTGGATCGGCCGGACCATATACCAGGCATTTATCAAAAGGCGGCATTGTCCCGGTAACATCATCAATCAACGCCGCCTGCTCTCCGGCCAGCTCATAAAACAAACCGTTCCTGCCGACTACTTTGCCGAGCATCCCCAAAAACATCGCCCAGGCAACCCGGAAGCTTCCCTCGGCATCTATAGCAGCCTGCATGCCATAAACACTGGACAGACTGCCTTTCTGCGGCACAAACCGGCAAAGCACCCTTGCCAAAAAAGAAGGATTCATATCTTCAGGACGTATAAACCGTCCCTGGGTGATGGCCACAACGCTTTCGGCAACAGATACCACGTCATTGGGGCCAATATCCTCTTTGGCATAATGCTCAATTACATCAACAATGTTGTCTTTATCCGTAAGTATGCGAGTAGGGACCGGTTTTAACGATAGCGCCTGCTCTGTCATATGTATATTCCTCCTATCTGGCTGCAGCCTCTCCACCAGCGGCAAGTGCCTTATGTATTTCATCGGCTTTCATAATCAGGCGGTTTTTATGTATGTACCAGGGACTGCGGGCAACTACCTGAAAGATAATATCAATCGGCATATCCACCATATCTCTCAGGGCAGCTTTAATATCGCCTGACTTGGCCGTGAACTTAACAGACAAAACAATTGATCCGCCTGTACTTTTAGGAACAATATAAGCTTCCCAATAACCGTCACTGCGGTTAGCGCTATCCAGCGTCAGCCGCACATCGGTATCGACAGCGTCAAACTGCTCCACGGGCAAAAAATGACGGGGAAACACGTCCATAAAAGTTCCATCCTGAGTACCGTCATTAACAAAGGGTATTGTTGTTGAAAACGTTGCGGTATCCTGGGTTATGCTTTTCAAAGTAAAATCTGTATGCTGCTCAACAAGAAACTTAAAGTGGGCATCTCCCTGGTTGGCAATATACAGCCATATACCAACAATTGCCCCTAGCACAAGGATTAATAAAACTGCTAACAATTCCACACTACTGCCTCCGTTTCCGGGTATCGGCAAGAAACCCTATAATTACTTTTTACAATTTCACACTATAATCTTGGAGATTAACCAGTTCAAACTCAGGCGCCCGGGCCCGCGTATGGCCGAAATCAATGGCACAAGTTGTAAATCGCTCCGCCCGCGGCAGATCGGCGGAAAAACACAGTCGCACATTTCCTTGCGCGCGAGTTGCCAGCATATCCTGATGCGCCAGCAAAGTACGCGCTTCGGCCGCCGTTTCTCTGGCCGGATTAATCAGCGCCACCTCAGACCCCATAATCTCTCTAATTAAAGGACTAATGAACGGATAATGCGTACACCCCAGAATCAACGCATCAACCCCGGCTGCATTGAGCGGTGTAAGATACTCCCTTGACGCCTGCTCGATTTCCGGACCAAAAAGTTTTTCCTGCTCAATCAGCGGTACATATTGCGGACAGGGTTGCGGAAAAACTTCCGCGGCCGGATTTAGCGCCTTAATGGCAGCAACATGCTTACCGCTATTGATTGTAGCTTCTGTAGCAACAACCCCAATATGTTTATTACGGCTGGCAGCAAGCGCAGCTGCAGCTCCGCTATTTACCCCGATTATCAGAAAGGGATATTCTTTTTTAGCCTGTTCGAGCCCGAGAGCCGTCATCGTATTACAGGCAGTTATTGCCAGCTTTACTTTTTGTGACGAAAAAAAATCCAATATTTCATGCATGAACCGCAAAATCTCGGCCGGCGGTCGCGAGCCATACGGAGTACGGGCAGTATCGCCAAAATATATAATATCTTCTCCCGGCAGTAGACTAAGTACTTCTCTGACAACGGTAAGTCCACCCAGGCCAGAATCATAAATCCCGATTGGCGCATTATTTCCCATGACGCCACCTCCTATCAAGTTAGTCTCTCTTGGCGCCATATATTATATGCAGCAGCCGAAACCGCTGACAATTCAATTGCCAACAGTCTCATTCACCGGCAAGACTTATGTAGTTTTTCAAAATACTTGTCCGGCAGACGAATTATTTTTCCTTGCTTGTTTGTAAATGCGTTTTGGGTACGCCCGGTAGCAAGCAATACACCATCCAGTTCTCTAAATATCTGGTAGGTAAAAACCATTTTGACTTTTGATACCTCAGCTAATTCGGCTTCTATCAGAATATAGTCGTCGAATCTGGCCGATGCCCGGTACTTACACTCTACATCGGTAATTGGGAAAACAATGTCTTCTGCCATCATATCATTAAGCAAAATGCCAATCTGCCGCAAATATTCGACCCTGGCCATTTCGAACCAGCGAAAATAGTTAGAGTGGTGCACCACCCCCATCATATCTGTCTCGACAAACCTTACTTTTTCTCGAACTGAAATCATAATCGCCTATCCTATTCCTGTTAGTAATAAGAAAAAAAGCACGCTATCAGCATGCTGGTAGAAGAATTTACTAATATATTGTACTCTTTTTTGGGCATTATTGTCAATGGCAGATTGCTGTAATTGGGCAAACTAGTAGTACGAGGCAAAGCGCTTCGCCCGAAATATTTTACGATCTAAAGGAGTATTTGATATGACAACCTACAAAGTTATTATTAATGGCCGGGAAACCGGCGAAACGGTAACTGCCGGCAGCTACGAGGATGCCTATTTTGATGTCGCCAGTACGGTAACGCTAACCTATGACACGACTGTAGATTTAATACCGGTTGCAAACAAAGAAACTACTGCCCAACTCCCCGGTTAAGGCGACCGGTAAGATTTTCCCGGATTATGAACAGTATTTATTGAGAAACAATATCAAAATTTTAAAATAATCGTTATTTCCTATTGACTTAGGTAAAAATTAGCTTTATAATCTAAATGAGAATTATTTTCAATTATGGAGTGAGACTTATGTCAGTATTTATCGTTGGTGCCGATGACCTAGGCAATATACCCTCCAATCTCTCGAAAGCAGGCGTAAAATCCATGAGACACTTTAAGGGACGCAAACGGGTATCTGAAGACATCCAAATACCGGCAAACACTGACTTAATCCTGGTATTTTCCGATTACATATCGCATAACATTGCTGAGATAATCAAGCGTAAAGCCAAAGAAGCCTCTTTGCCTGTTGTGTTCTCCAAGCGTTCCTGGAGTCATCTGCAGGGAAAACTTCAGCCTTTCATGGCTAACTAACCGGCAAAAAGAAAGAACCCCTTGCATGGATTGCAAGGGGTTAGCAAACTGGAATGTATGCCAAACGAATGGAGAAGAGAAAATAGCATTACTGCTATTAAGTCAATTCTATATTAATCACAAGAATCTGTCAATAATAATTATTTGTAAGTATTCAGTTTGTAGTTTGTCCGCCTGGGCGCATTGCAAACAAATAACAGTACCCACATTTGTGCAGGGTACTGTTTTCGTTATTATAGCCCTTATTTCCAGTTGTTCAGCAGATAATTTTCTGCTTCAGCGCACCACAAGCCACGGTTACGCGCCGTAATCTCGGCCAGTTTGGCAAAATGCGGATTATCTTTGCCTTTGAGCGCAAATTCAGCAATGGCGGTTAAATCCATATTAATGCCGGTGTAGATTAACTTTTTGCCGCCGGGAATATCAGGCAAATTCAACGTGGCAGCCGCAACACTGTCAAGTCCGCCAACATGGGTTACCATCACCGCGGGATTGATCAGCTTCTTCTCTGTCAGCCGCAGTGATTCGATCATATCATGGGTATTCCCGCCCGTAGTCCCCATCACGTGAGCCGCATTGTAATGAACATTGTAATAGTTAAGCATGCCGGAAAAAGCAGCGTCAGTGGGACCGGCAAAGAAATTCAGGCAGCCATCCCGCCCCAGAATCTGATCAGCCTGCTCCACTACGGCTTTTACGGGTGCATAGACATGCACATCGTCAAAGCCCGCGCCGCCGGTAAGGGCCTTCAAACAGCCCGGCACGTCTTTAATGTCTTTGGTATTTACAAAAACAAGTTCAACACCCTCTTTTTTTGCCTCCGCCGGTGGAAAAATCGTCTCTGCCCGGATAATTCTGGCTGCCTCCACATCGGTTACCACAATCAGGCCCGGTCGGCGGTCGCAGTGCAGCGCATAATCCACCGCACCCAGCCCCATGGGGCCGGCCCCGGCTAAAATAGCCAGTTTTCCGCCTTCAGCAATACCCATTTTATGCTCATAAGATCCCATATTAGTGTGATAACTGGCATGAAAGGCACCAATAATGCAGGACATAGGCTCGGCCAGCGAGGCGTCATAGTAGGCCTCGCCCTCATATTTTAGCAAACACCCCAGTTCCATAACCTCTTGCGGCATGATGGCAAAGGTAGCCGCGCCGCCGCAATAACGATAAGAGTACCCCGGTGAATCCATGCTTCCTTTATAATTTAAGGCCGGCTGCATCGCAAATTTTTCGCCCGGCCTAAATAGATGCCGCCACTTAGCACCCACAGCCACAATATTGCCGGCCATTTCATGGCCGATAATAACCGGCTGCTCCGCTACGTCCCTGGGGACACGTTTATGATCCGGACCCAGAACAGCCGCTTTATAGCTCGACATACAAATACTGTCGGAAATGACTTCAACCAAAATCTCATCTTCTTTGATTGCCGGCAAATCGAAGGTTTCCAGACGCAAATCCCTTTTGCCATATAACCGTACTGCGCGTGTTTTCACCGTAAAATCCCCCCTCATTGGACCTGGGTTAAAGCCGCCCACATGGCCGGCTAGCTTTCCTTTTCTCCCAGCTCGGCAACTAACTGTGTTAGCGCGTCAGCCGCCGCTTCGGCATCCGGACCGTCGACCATCAACTGCACTGTGCTGCCGGCAGATAATCCCAGCGAAAGAATGGCAAGCAAACTTTTGCCGTCAACTTCCCGGTCTGCTGTTTTAAGGCGTATGCTACTCTGGTACTTGGCCGCTGCCTGAACCCAGAGCGTAGCCGGCCGAGCATGCAAACCGTGCTTATTCAAAATAAGCAATTCCCGTACAATCATCTTTCACCCGCCCTTATACTGATTTTATTTAAAATGCAGCTAGTTCACGGGTAACGTGAACCTGCGCCAGCAATTTTTCCACTTCTGCGACCGAGCCCGCCTGTGTACCGGGCTGGATAACCGACGCCGTAGCCGCCGCTGTCCCCAGACGGGCGCAATCGATTAGCGACAGTCCCCTGGTTTGACCAACCACAAAACCGGCCACCATGGCATCGCCGGCGCCAACCGTGCTGTTGGCCACAACCGCCGGCGGCTTAACCCGGATCATTTCACCTTTTTCAGCAACAAGGGCCCCCTCTGCCCCCAGTGTTACTATTACCTGTTCCATACCGCCGGCAAGTAAGTCGGCAACGGCAGTTTTAATCTCAACAGCGGTTGTCAGCTGCCGGCCAAGCAACTGGCCAAGCTCTTCCAGATTCGGTTTTATAACATGAGGCCTGGCCTTGATGCCTTCGCTTAGCGCCGCCCCGCTGCTATCAAGCAATACTTTGGCCCCTTGTTTTTTCAGCAACGTAACCAATCGTCCGTAAACGGCATCCGGCACTCCCTGCGGTAAACTGCCCGCAATAACAAACCACTGTTGTTCCCCGGCCAGTTTTTGAATAACCTTCTCCAAAGCCGCCAGATCATGACCGGTGCAATTTAGGCCGGGAAAGTTAATCTCGGTTACCTTGCCATTTTGATCATCGACAATTTTAATATTAACCCTGGCAGCACCGGCAATCTCGATAAAAAAGTTATTAATACCCTGTTTGCTAAAATATTCAAAGAAAAGCTTGCTATTGTCCTGACCTAAGAGGCCGGTAACCGACACCGGCTGCCCTAGAGCCCGGACTACTTTGGCTACATTGATGCCTTTGCCGCCCGGATCAATGCGTTGCCCGGAAACACGGTTTACCTCACCTAATTGAAACTGCGGAATATATACAGTCTGATCAAGCGCGGGATTAAGCGTAATTGTCACAATCTGCTGCTGTCCATTATTGTCCATAACCGGATACCTCCCGCTATCTGGGTTGTGTCATGACCGTAACCAACGCAGCAAGCTGCTGTTTTTCATCGGCCGCCAGCCCCTGATCGGTTATCAACAGTTCAATTTCCTCTAAGCCGCAAACCTTGCACAGGCTGCGCTGTCCGAATTTTGAATGATCGGCTACCAAAATCTTCTCTTTAGCGGCCTGGAGCATATACCGCTTGGTTTCAGCCTCACTCAGATTCGGAGTGGTTATACCAAATTCAAGATCAATCCCGTTAGCCGCCAAAAATACTTTGTCAAAATACATGCGGCGCAAAGCATCATTAGTAAGTGATCCCACCAAAGAGCGTGTATTTTTGCGTAATGTTCCCCCGAGCAAAACGGTTTCCACATTGGCATCTTCGCTAAAGACTTGAGCAATATCCATACTGTTGGTAGCAACAGTAATTTTTTTATTGCGCAGCAAGCGGGCGATCTCCAATGTGGTTGTTCCGGAATCGAGCAGCACTGTCTCACCCGGACATACCAGATCAGCCGCCAAAACAGCAATCTGCTGCTTTTCCGCTAAAAAGCAGACTTCCTTTTCCTGAAAACTCATTTCAAAACCCGTCTGTACCGAAATAGCTCCCCCGTGTGTCCTTTGGATTAGCCCGTTATCCTCCAGTTCCTGTAAATCCCGGCGCACAGTGGATTCCGAAACGCCGAAACGCTGGCTTAGACTGCTTACCGTTACAGGACTGCCTAATTTAACAAGCTGCAATATCTCCGTTTTTCGTTCTTCAGCAAACATAATTTCCTCCAGTCACACTTTTTCAAGCAAACTTCCTGCGTTTATTATTCAATATTCTCTTCAAGATAGGCAAATAATTCCTCGGCACTTTGGGCAGCCATAAGTTTTTCCTTCCGGCCGGCGTCCATAAGAATGGTTGCCAGGCTTCCTAATAACGCCACATGATCTTCATTATTGCCGGCAATCCCAAAGGCTAAATAAACCTTCTGGCCATTTATCCATTCAATCCCCTGCGGTATTTTCAATACTACAATAGCGGCTCTTTTGACCAGGCTGCGGCTTTCTTCCGTACCGTGGGGAATGGCTACGCCTTCGGTAATATACGTACCGATATCCTGCTCGCGCTTGTGCATGGCCATTACATAATCCGGATGTACCGCACCGGCACTGATCAGTTGATTGCCCAAGAACTCGACAATTTCTCCTTTACTGCCAAAGTCACCGTTAATGAATACCAAGTCACGGTTAAAACGCATATATCTTTCTCCTTACTATCGTTCTATCGTGATAAAGAAACCTTGCGCGCCGCGAACAACTGGAACACACAAATTCACGGCGCGCTATCAACTGCCCCTGACAAAATTCTCTTAACTCATGAGTTCAGCTTCAGCATTGCCTGATCACTTCGTCATAAACCGGAGTATTAATAAAGTCCTGGACGCCATAAACTCGAGTTCCTGGATGAGCTTTTTTCTTTGCGCTTTCGACCAGCCCCATAGCGGTCAGTACAATATCAGCATCCTGGGGAATCTGGTTCACCGGACTGTGAACCACTTCGATATCTTTTTTTCCGGCCTGGGCTAGTTTTTTCTTAAGTACGGAAACAGCCATAACCGATGATCCCATACCTGCCTCACAGGCAAAGACAATTTTTTTCACGCTGGCAGCTTCTTTTGTTGCAAGCGTTTGGCTGTTGGCAGCTTGCTCTTCGATCTTGGCCGGCTTCAAAGCTTTGACCATTTGCTGCGCTTTCGCAAAATCCTCGCCGCTGGTCTCGTCGACATTGCTGCTGTACGCCCGGACAAACGGGCTGGATACCACAAAAGATACAACAGTACCTACCGTAATACCTGCCAGCACACCGAAAAGCCCGCCTTTGGGCGTCATCGCCAGCTCGGTAAAAATACTCCCCGGTGAGGGAGTGGCAACCAATCCGGCGTTAAACAGCAGGAAGGTTAAGTCTGCGGCCATACCGCCGGCAATAACGCCAATAATGCATAAAGGATTCATTAGTACGTAAGGAAAATAAATCTCGTGAATACCACCAAAAAAATGAATAATAATGGCACCTGGCGCAGACTGTTTTCCCATTCCTTTGCCAAATACCCAGTATGCCAGCAGCAGACCAAGACCGGGACCCGGATTGGTTTCCAGCAAGAAGAAGATGGACTTGCCAAACTCTTTTACTTCTGCTACGCCAATTGGCGTGAATACCCCGTGATTGATAGCGTTGTTCAGAAACAATACTTTACCTGGTTCAATTAATAGCGCCAATAAAGGCAGCAGTTTGGCCTCGGCAATGACTTTGGCGGCATTCCCCAAAAAGGTGGCAATACCTGCGACTACCGGTCCAACAAGGTGATAGGCTATCATGACCAGGAACATCCCTAGGATACCGGCGGAAAAGTTGTTAATTAGCATTTCGAAGCCTGTCGGAATTTTGTTTTCGATCATTTCGTCCCACTTTTTAATTACCCAGCCGCCAAAGGGCCCCATCACCATGGCCCCCATAAACATCGGGATTGAACTGCCGACAATTACCCCCATGGTGGCTATGGCGCCAACAACGCCGCCACGCAGGCCATATATAAGCCGTCCTCCCGAAAAGCCAATTAAGATAGGTAAGAGATACTGAATCATTGGCCCGACAAGTTTGGCAAAATACTCATCCGGCAACCAGCCTGTGGGTATAAAGAAAGCCGTAATAAAACCCCAGCAAATGAAAGCGGCAATATTGGGTATTACCATTCCAGCCAGAAATCCCCCGAACCTTTGCAGACTTTCTCTCATGTTCTCCCTCCTCATATTTGGCAAAAATTAAATAAGAACAATAGCCTTTCACCTACCTTTATCTTATTTTCATAATCATTTCCGAGTATATTGCTTGTTACTTTTGCTTTTTTCTGCTCATTTGTTATCATTTGTGCTCATTATAATTCCATTCCTAATAATTGTCAATACAATTTAGAAAAAACAGTCATTTGTATCAAATGACTAGCGTAATCATTTAGCCTGACTGAAAGCACAGATGTGTCGATTCATAAAAAGAACAGCCAGTAACCGGTGTAGCCGGATTTACTGACTGTTTTTTTCAATTCCAGGTCTCTTAAGTTCTAAAATATAAACACTATCTTTTTTTCTTATTTTTTGCATATCTCATGACTTGCTTCATTTCTCCGAGACCGCCAAACATATTTTTGATTTTTTCCTGTTCCAGCTGACGGGAGTTCAAACCTGCATAGCAAGCTTCTTTAAGCAGCTTTTTATAACTTTCCAAGCGTTCCTCTGGCAATTCGCCTGTATTAATTGCGTTCCGGACCGCACAACCCGGTTCAGTGGCGTGGGAACAGTCCCTGTATTTACAGTTGGCCGCCAAATCCTCAATATCCGCAAAAGCCTTGGCCAGATTAACGGAATCAAGCTGCAATTCGCGCATCCCCGGTGTATCAATTACGATTCCCCCGCCAGGAAGAAGCAGCAGCTGCCGGTGTGTTGTCGTGTGCCGGCCTTTATCGTCTTCCCTGATTTCCCGTGTGCTTAATACAGTCTGCCCTAGCAGACGGTTAATCAGCGTCGATTTGCCAACTCCCGAAGACCCGATAAAGGCTATTGTTTTTCCTGGTGTAATATGGGAAAGAATAGCTTGGCAGCCACTTTCTGTCATACCCGAACAGACGACAACATTTGTCCCACCGCTGACAGTGGCAATGTCTGCAAGACGCGCCTTCAAATCATTGCACAAATCAGCTTTTGTAAGCACAATGACAGGTATGGCCATACTGTCCCAGGCTATGGACAGATATCGTTCTAACCGGCGCAGGCTAAAATCCGCGTTTAGCGACATACAGATAAAAATTACATCAATATTGGCGGCTACAATCTGTAGTGAGTGTGACGTGCCCGCCGACTTCCTCGCAAACATGCTTTTACGCTGCAAAACATGAAGAATTACAGCATTGCCTGCATAATCATTCGCTCTGTCGACCATAACCCAGTCGCCAACCGCCGGAAACTCCGTACTGTTACTTGCATTATGGGCCAACCTGCCTGAAACCACAGCGGCAAACTCACCGCATTCCCCTACTAGCTTATACAGTTCACGGTGTTGCGAGCACACCCTTGCAAGGTACATGCCTTCATATAACTCCGCCTCTTGTCTAAAGCGGGGATTGAGCCCATAGTCCGCCAAATTAATATTTGTCATTTTGATCCTCCAAAATTGCATTCAATGTTTTTGGAGGGACAGTTTTAGTCTTTTCCCTCCCCGGCAGATAGAGTAACGGCAATCGGCATTTGTAACATATCTATTTCCCCTTTCAGTCTTTTAATTCGGTTTGCTGTATTAGCGGATAGTAAAACCGGTAATGTAATTAACTATCCATAGTGATATTATAGCATGAAGTTAGTTTAAAAAGAAAAATCCGCGTACCCGGAGAAGACAGGTAAGCGGAAAACAATCTATATGATAATCATTGGCAACTATATTATCAGATATATTAAGTATACTACAAGACAGCAATAATGTATAGTAATTTATAAGAATTAATTGAAATAACAGGTCTTCTCTATGGCCTAAATTGCCCGAGCTGTGCAATATCCACACCTAATCGTGCTCATTATTACTCAAGGCTGATTTAGTTTGCTGATTAACAAAGAGTTTCCCTTTAGAATCAATCCCGGCGTAGGTTACTTGGGAGATATCAGAAATGTTTCTCTCCGCCAGTTGTTTCTCCAGCCAGTCCTGCGAGCGGTTTTGCCTGCGCAAATTGCGTTCGATAACTACTCCATCCATGATTAATTCTACCGGAAAGGAAGGATCCGCCAGATGGATATTGAAGTCGCTTTTAGTTAAAGGCTGGTAGTCAGCCTTTTTTATTACACTTAAATCACCCGTAGTTTCTAAAATAGCATATTGCACCTCTGCCGGATCTAAGATTCCCTGTTGGCGCAAATGCCCGTTCAACTCATCTAGATCGTAGCGCAGGCCATGCATGTTTTCTGCGATAATACGTCCGTTTTCTATTACAATTGTAGGAGAACCATCAATTAATTTCCGGAGTGGGCGACTCTTGATTGTCACAAGTGATACTGAATAAGTAAGTGCCACAAACAATATAAGGTCATAATAATGATTCCATACTTTATCGGCATCTGCTGCTGCAATGTTGGCAGCCAGCGAACCTATTGTTATGCCGCTCACATATTCGTAAAACGTCAGCTGTCCGACCTGCGTTTTACCCAGGATGCGAGTAAAAAGCAGCAGACTTATGAATACTAGCGAAGTCTGCCAGGTGTCACGCAAAAATTCCTGCCATTCCATAATTATCCCCCTGTTTGTAAACTCGTACGATGATAGGTTGTGCAAAGCGCAAAAAGATATCCTGTCTATTTGGGGTATTTTTACCATGCCCGGATACAACAGACTAAATAAGCATTAGCTACTCTAAGAAGTACGCAAGGCGCTTTAAGAGCAACAATCAAGACTGACTGGAGAAGTGCTCCTGCGTTGATCTTCGTTATAAAATGCTTTTAATCCAGCCGATGTATTTTTCCGTAATGGAAAATGAATGGAATAGGGAGGTAATTCTACCTCCCTATTCCTGTTACTCCTGATTACTTAACTTGTTTTCTGCTGTAGAGCTTAAGCGGCTATTAATCTGCACAACATGCCGATCCATGTCTTGAGCCATTTGCTGATACATTGTTTTCGCACTTTGGTCATCAGTGGATGCGGCAAATGTAGAGTATGTACCCTTTGCTGATTCAGCGGCGGCCAGAGCTTTTTCTAAATCCTTTTTGACAGTCATAATACAGCCTCCATTCACTTGTTTACTGGACCCTTCACTATTGTTTGCAGAGTGTACTAGATTATAAGTGGAAGCATATGGCATCAGGCTAATGGTATATCACTGCAATGAAAGCCGAATTTCTCCAGCCTGCCAAAAGAGAATAAAGTAAACGGCCAGTTCGGTGAAATAAGATCAAGCTTTATTTTTTCGCCGCTGCAGACAATCTATAAAGGCTTCAATGCGGGTAACAATCCCAACATTGCTGGAGTGTTCATCAAGACTTAGCGTTAACATAGGGATCGAATAGTCTGCGGCAATGTTTTTCAAGGCATACTGGGCCACTATCTCGGGCATACAGCCAAAAGGATAGGCATGGATGATACCATCATAGCCGTTTTTCGCACACCAGACCGCACTTCCCGCAGATTTAAGTCCATCGCCGCCAACATGATAATTCATATAGGGGCGAGCCTGCCGCAGGTATTCCGTTTCTTCGTTATATAAGCCGAATATCCTGAGTAAGGTCTGCGCGTAAGCCCACTCACCGGTAGACACCAAACGCCTTACTTCTACACCCATTTTAACCAGCATATCCTCAATTTCAAAATTAACATATGGCTCTACCAGGACATAAAATTCACCAATAATCCCCACCTTAACAGGCTGAGCTTCACCGGCCAGGGCTTTCATAGCGCCAATGGCCTGTTCCTTCACATAGTCTACATCGCCAAAAGATTTACATACTCCGACTTCCGCCGCACCCGCTTTACAAAGTTCAATAATTCTCTCGGGCTGAGAACACCGCGGTCCGTAGTAGTTTTTTGCATGACTAATCGCATCAATGGCTTTTAGCATTTTCACAGCCTTGGCTATATGATACAAAATAGCGATACGGCTCTTATCGCAGGTAACAGTTCGCAAAAACCGGTAAAGGCTGGTGAAAAGCCCAGTCGTTGAGTTAATGGTGTGAAGGCTGATGTTTTGATTTGTAGATTTAGTAATTCCGATTTTTTGCACGGCGTTATAAAAGCCCAGTCGGCATTTGCCTTCTCCGCAAATAGTTACCAAAGTGTCTGCCCCACATTGTATCCCTTCCAGGAGATTACCCATCGTGATTTTATACGGCAAACAAATACCTTCCGGTGAATAACTTGAACCTAGCTCAACTGTTTTTTTCGTGATGGACGGAGTAGGAAGGTATGGAATTTCTAAACCTGCCAGCATATGATTCAGGGCAATATTTAAATAACCCATATGTGGGTAAATAATCTTCAAAGCTTACCCCTCCGTTCAATCAAGTCCAGAAAAGCTTCCAGACGGGTAATCAATCCCGCATTTCCTGTTTGCTCATCAAAATTCAATATCATATAGGGTATTTTCGACCTGCCAAGTTCATGATACTCCAGATAATCGTTCATCAGAGAGTCAGGCCCGCAGCCAAAACTAGAGATTACCAGTATTCCTTGAATGTTGGCCTGGTGGGTGAAATAATGCGCAGCCCCGGCTAACTTGGCTGATAACTGCCAATATATCTCGGGATGGTGCTGTGCGGCAAGCTGATATAACAATCTTGCCGGAACATTGTCGGGAAAAACAGGCTCGATTCCGCGTGACGCCAGAAGAGCTCGGATATCTGTTATAAAAAAGGAATCCTTTAAAAGATAGCTGTGGCCTAAGACAGCTATCTTTCTGCCTCCGGCCGGAGGCAGCACCTGGTTATCTTGTTGAGAAACTTTTCTTGCCTGGTGGTAAGCCCAGCAGTTTTTTAATGAGCTGATACCCAATTGGTGACTTATGGAGTAACATTCTTTGTAATTTTTCAGGAATGAAAACCCTTCGATGTTTGGGGAGATCAACCGGTCAGCCGGCAAATTAAAGGTATTCCTTACAATATCGGGAAGACCGGCAAATTTTGCGCAAAAAAAATAATTGTCATGGTAATGGGAAATGCGGGGAACAAATAAATGCGAGCAGTTGCCCAATAATGAATTTACATGGCCAAGGTATATTTTTAGAGGCAGGCAGGATTCATCTACCGATAGATAGCTGCCAATATTTACAATGCCTTTGGCGGTTGGTGCGGAAACAAGTGTTTTGACTCCGGCATTATCGAAATAGCGCTGCCAGAAGGAGCCAAACTCATGATAGTGTAATCCCTGTGGTATGCCAACTGTAATCATACATAATCACCTATCAGTAAATAGTGCACGCAGATAAGAGGTAGTAAACCTACCTCCATGCGCTAAACTTATTATTAACCGTCATTCATTCTGTATGAATGGTATGATGTACCAATAGGCACCTTTTATCACAAATCGCCTGCGAATAAAAGTCTAACCTTCTAACTCATGGCTAATACGAGAAATTAAAAATGGCCTTCCTGCAATATTGCTGGAAAGCCATTTTTGATGTCCTCGCATCGGTCAACAGTGCCCGCTGCCAACTTCAACTGATTTTTACGGACTTTAGCCTGATTTAAATTCTTGGACAAAACAATAACAATAGCAACGCACTAACAACAAAAGACTGCAGCAACAGTTCCAAAACATCCCTAAATCTAACTGGAGGCATCTGATAGCACCTCGCCGTTCATTGTCAGTTACCCGCTTGCCGAGACGACTCACCGATTATGCAGTTTTAATTATAGCAAATAAGCGAAAATTCATTGTTATATTATAATTAAGAACATGTTAATTATTTCCCGAAAAACCGGCTAATTCCCGGAGCTCAATGGCCGATGAACTCTCATAATATTATCTTCTGCAGGGACATCCGCGGACTCACCGGACGGGGATAATGGTTGACATACCCTACACGCAGCAACAACTGCATGTTGCCGGTAATGCCCAGTATTGACGGAAGCTCTTTACCAGTCGCTGATTCCTCTATTGCCTGGGTCATCGGATGAAGCGCAATGTTCCTATCCCTTACCATAAGCCAGATTTGCTGCAGGTTTCGCCCGGTTCGAATCAGTTCAGATACAGTTGTATCTTTGCTCGTAAGCACCAGCCACCCACTGCCAGTTCCAGTCTGCTCCTTTACCTTCTTAATGGTTGCTGCCCGAAATTCTTTCTTCAACACAGATTCATACGTATAAAAATTTTTTACATACCAGCGTGATACGCCTTCGATTTCCATTGTCTCCGCTGTTAACCCATTGCCATACCGCCTACTGTCCTGATTTGACCATCGAATCCATCCTGCCAATTCCTGTTGAGTTGAATCGCGATATGCTTGTATCTCATTCGCTAAGATAGTGGCTTCCGCCAAAACCTTACTTTCTTTTGAGTTTCTTGGGTAATAGAGGACATCATCCTGATATCCCTGCGTAATCAGTCTTATATCCTCACCCGATAGTTCTCTTGTTATAAGATTACTTCTTAAAGTCCGGCGTAATTCAATCTGCTGAATGAGCGAATTAGCAGCTTGACCTAATTTATGCAGTTTTACAGCGGCAATCTCTGGATCTTTTGTACTTTGCGCAAAGATTCGTATTTCTGCTTCATACCCGTGGCTGCTTGCCGCCGTTACCAGGTTCTCCAAAAAAGCTCCGATGGAAATCATCATTTCCCGATTTTCCGGATCAACAGCCGGCAGCCAGCGGCTACTATCTGTACCAATTATCCAATGATAGCTGGTAATCATCTTTACTGTCCAGGGTTGCGCATTATGCCCGCTGGGAGCTAAGGCAGCGAGGTATAATATATCAGCAATCTCCGGTTCCAGTACCACTGTAAAAGCAGGAGTTTTCTCCCGCTCAGTGCTCTGTAACTGGTCCAGTGACTGAAACAGCGGAAAACCACCTGCCATGATAAGAGCGCTGCCGCTGTAGGTAATAAATTGCCGCCTATTCATCATTCTGCCTCCTAAATCGGGGATGTACATAACTTAGCTTCTTGCTAACCCGCTTTGATTGATTTTTTGTGCTGCAGCCTTGGCCGCTTTGCGTACAGCTTCCCATACTGTCTGCTTTTTCCCTACAGAGGTATACGGTATATACGTTTTGTTTACCCCTATTCCGGCTACCTCTTCAGTCAGTATGTACCGCCTTTTTACAGCATCATACAAGCGAATTCTGAGTGTGGCTTCCGATTTGATCGCCTTATAAAATAAGATATCGCTAAAATCAGATTTAATTGGCAATATCTCTACTTCTAATACCTGATTGGCCCCGAAACGATTAGCTAGCTCCAACAACTCAGCTGTTCCGGCCCAATTGATTTCATTAAGCGCATTGCCGGCATTTTCATTTCTAATTTCGCTTTCTTTGTTCACTGAGCCCTTTAACTGGTATCGTATTTGCAAAAATACTTCATTCTTAAGCTGTGGGCCGTAAGCTTCTTTTGAACTATCTGTAACAATTAAAAATATTCCTGGCGCTTGACTTTCTTTATACTCGTTGGCATAGCAACTAACCGCTACTCCAGCACTAACTATTAGCATGGCCACAACATAAAAAAGACACTTTACTTTGTTCATAGGTTCCTCCTTAATGCTTTTATAAATAGTTAGTTTATATAAACTAACATTTGTTTATATAAACCCGCTTACTTGCGGGTAATATTATTTATCACTTTATTTAAAAGAAAAGTAAATGTATTTTGTTCTTCTTCATTCAACATTGCTAAAATGCCAGCAGCAAACTGACGATAGCCCTTGCCTTCCAGTTCAATTATTTCCTTACCTTTTTCGGTCAAACTGACATACACTACCCGCAAATCACTTTCTGACGCAAGCTTTTCAATAAATCCACACTGCAAAAGTTTATTGACCGTCACGGTAACAGTAGATTTTTGTACACCAAATATTTCTGCAAGCTCAGTAATGGTAATATTATTTCGTTCCTTTATCACATGCAGATAATGCAATTGGGTTATCGATAAATTAAACAACTCTTTTGAGCTCTGCGTTTCTTCTTTATATCGGCGCATGCTTTCGCGCATTGATTCTGAGATGATGTTTATCGCTTTAACAATGACTTCCTCTTGCTGCATTATGATATACTCCTTAATTTAGTTAGTTTTATATAACTAATATAATGATATGACTAGTTATTGTCAAGCTCTTTTTTAATGAATCAATCGAACATCATTCACCCTTATTCTTATCACTAGCAAAATCTTCAGTAACAAAACCTTCTAGCAAAATCGCCAGAAGGCCTGATTTTCTGCTGGTGCGCCGGCAGGAATCGAACCTGTGCCTTTATTTTAATTGGCCATTTCTAGAATTGTTAAAATGGGAAAAGCCACACTTTGGCAATGTGGCTTAGTTTAATCAATTATTCGACGAACCAGAACCAATTGCAACGCCAATCAAGAGGGCTGCTATTTCACGCAGCGACTGGTCATGACGCTTTTTCTCCTGCTCTTGCCGCTTGTGCCAGTTCCGGTCACTTTCATTGGGCCGGCGCTTCATTTCTCTTTCATGCCGCTCGTTTTCCTGGCGTTTGCGTTCATCGTGATTACGCCGACGTTCATCATCATGCCTATCATCACGATCAAGATATGCTACTCGTTGTGAGCCATTGTTATGTAGTGGTCCTGGTGCTGCTGCGGCTACCGACGAGAACATCCCTACTTGCAGTAACCCAAGCATTGAGTATACGATTATTTTTTTACCTGTAAATTTCATGGGAATACTCACTTCCTTGTTCAATATTGAATCCATGTATTAATAATAACAACCATTATTTAGAATTTCTTTTGAAAACTTGGAAATAGTGAAGATACAATTGCCAAATCCCAATTCATTACAGCAATATTTGGATTCATAGCTTGAGTATTAAATCGTTTAAATTGCACAAAACAAAAGCCGCCCGCCAGGACGAGTCCGGCAGACGGCCCCTATGATCATCTGGGCCAATACATTATTACTAATACGCCAATCAGAGAAATAAAACCGCCAATTATATCAAATCTATCAGGAATAACCTTTTCCACACCCCAGCCCCATAAAATCGATAAGACTATAAATATCCCGCCGTACGCAGCATAAACTCTTCCAAAGCTTGCCGGCTGCAGAGTTGGGATTACACCATATAAAATAAGTATAATTGCGCCTGCAACTGCATAACTAATACCTTTTCCTTCGCGTAACCAAAGCCAAATTAGATATCCACCACCAATTTCGAATAAACCAGCAAGAATAAAATAACCTATTGATTTTATAAATTCCATATGTCCTCCCAGCAATTGAAAATTGTTATCATCAATTATACTACATAAATGCTAATAAGCCCATCCCCTGGCAATGTGATATGGGCTTAAAACGTATTTTATTGTATGGAAAATGCCCGGCCACACAGGCCGGGCAGAACTAAAGGAGACAAACCTTTCAAATAAGTAATGATCCGGGTTGGCAGATTAGGTTAGCAAATTGAGCTACATTCATCCTCGAAACCGCAGAATAATAATAAGATGATTATAATGATTATTATAACAATCCAACTACTACCGCGACCACCGAAGCCTCCACATCCCATAGAACAAACCTCCTTAGATTTGAGTCGTTAAGTATCATGTATGTCGTATCTTATGATTCACAAGAAGATTTTGTTACGGTGGAAATAAAAAGAACCCAGCGCACTGTCCGGGTATAGAGAGGAAGTTCTATGTAAAGGAGATGAATTTATTATAGTTGGCTAATTTTAGAATTACTTTAGAAAACCTAACCAGGCTCGCGCTGGCAGGGGTTAGCGCAAACCGCTCACCAGGACGAGCCCGGCAGGCGTATATAGATATGGCAGCTAATACGCTACTGGAATTACCTCAAAGCTGATAATTTATCAAAAACTAAGTAGCGGTTGCTACTTTGTTTGCTTGGTAAAAATATTTCATATGCGAAAAGCCCGGACAGCGAATAAACGCTATCCGGGTTATGTATTTATTTATTACATTTCTTTTGAAATTGTTGATAGAAATTATTCGAATCTCTGCTTTTTTCCGGAAGAACTTGCTCGTAATCCGTCTGTAAATCGCTACCATTTTTCACAGAGAAGATATTTTCGCAATATTGCATTAGATATGCTAAAACGGATGACGGATTTGATGTTTCAGCAGCATATTGAGGAGCTGCCGATGCTACACCAGTAAACAATCCCGCTTGCATTAATCCTAACATAGAATACACCATAATTTTCTTTTTTACACTTTTCATGTAAAACCTCCTTGTAGAATATTGAAATCACGTTTACATAATATCAATCAAGTTTTAGATTTTTTTTAGAATCGTTCAGTTAAAAAGTTCCAGCGGACAACTTTTCTTACTTAAAATATACCGCTTCCCTGCCGGAGGGTTCTGCACATCTGCGAGCTTTTTTATAAATACTGAAAAAGTCCCCACCAGAATAAACCCGGCAGGCGACTGTTTAGGAACTAAAGGACTTAAAATCTTATATTTCTTAGGGACATAATCTTTGGTTGTTTTTTTAATAGCTGTGTTCATCTGCCTTTGTTAGATGTACGGTTCCTTTCGGATGCTGGGGTGGCGCATAAATTGAAAACAGTTTCAATGGGCTATCCCCTGTATTAATTAGGTTATGCCAAGTCCCTGCTGGAATAACAAAGGCATAACCGTCACCAACATTTCTTTGGAAACACAAATCATTTTTACGAGCGCCCATTTTAACAATCCCCAACCCTTTTTCAATATGGATAAACTGGTCAAGATGAGGATGAATTTCCAGCCCAATATCACCGCCAACAGGGATACACATTAGGGTTAGCTGCATAAAGCCGCCCGTCCATATAGCAGTGCGAAATGTCTTATTTTGTTTTGTTGCCTGCGATATATTTACGACAAAAGGTTTTGGACCATGGTCAATTGTCTGATAAGCGCTTGGCGCTTTATTCATGTAATATTTGGGACAATTCATATTATCCTCCTTTGCCGGGCGTTTGTTATCATTATATGACGCTACGCAAAATTAGGTGATATGTATACTCACTATGTCTACATTTTCAAAACAGGAGAGCTAATATCTTTTTTGACCTTCACGATCAAACAGAATATGATGTTTCTTCAGATCCCAAACCAAACACGCCTTTCCATTCAGCATTATTTCTCAATAAACCACTTACCTTCATCGCAGGATAGATACACCTGTTTATTTGCTATACGGCAGGTATACCTGATTCCCTGGCCCCCTGCTTTGAGTGATGCCGTCATGCGAACGTCAAAGGCTTTATCTATTTCCCATTGGCGGCCGTCTGGCCAGTGTAGAATTTTCGGCATGACAACACCATTAATATCATGATCCGCTGTGATTTTTACGAATGTCTTACCCATTACAAACGCCTCTTACAGAACACCTGTTTGCATTAGCACAGAACGTCCGTTCCGGAATTGCAAGCAGAAATAATTGGAAATAGAAAAGAACCCGGCGCACTGGCCGGGCAAAGTGGAGAATCATTTGTAAAACAGGAACCAACTGCTTACAGAGTTATTATAGGAAGTGATTATGAAAAATCAATGAAAAACCGCACCTCGAATGATGCGGAACTGGTAGTAATTGCGCTGCATTGACCAGCTTTACGGGAGCAGGCTGCCCCCTGTTGCCTACCTAAGTATTTTATATAAAAGTTAAAATGAAATGCTCATAGTGAGCCGGGAAAACGGTCTATACGTCAAAGCCAGGCCGAAAATGCTGTTTAATCAATAAATAGTTTATATACAAAGATTGCAAATAATAGTGCCATCAGCAGCATATTTAGTATCGGAATCTGGCCATCACGGCGAACTTTAAATAAATCAGTAAAGGACATTGCCGTAATCCTCCTTTAAATGTTCTTTAAATAAATATATCGCGACTACATAGTCAAGATTTTTAAATTAATGTAAATTTATTGTACAACCCAATTCTGAAAAAAGCCTGAAAAGAATACCTGCATTCCCTGCCATAAAAAAAAGCCACCCACCAGGACGAACCCGGCAGGCGGCAGTGGTTAAACTATGTAATTATCTGGGGCCTCTATGCATAATCTCATATATTGCTCTTTCGTGACGTTCCTTTTCGCGTTCTTGCCGCTCGTGCCAGTCTCTTTTACTCTCGTGAGGGCGCCGCTTCATTTCATGTTCATGGCGTCTATTCTCTTCTTGGATTCGACGCTCCTTTTCTTTTTCTATATCCCGCTGATGCTGATCGTTCCGATGTTCGTAACCCGGCGGATCACCTGGTCTGGGTGCAGCGGCTTCAGCTGCAGAGGCAAATAAACCCACTTGCATTAATCCTACCATTGAAAATACAACCAGATTTTTAACTATCTTCCGCATGATAACACTCCCTGTATTTGAATTGAATCCATATATTAATATAGCAGTCATAAATTAGAATATGTTTAGATAGTATTGTAAGATTTTAAAAAGTTATCCAGCGGCAAAACCGAACCGAAATAAAACAGCCCATCTCCCGGTCAAATGGCTGAGAGATGGGCTGTGAATTATTGCATTACCGCAATCACTTCAGAAGCTGCTGATCTGGTCGAACGGTGTTCCTTAATGCCGAATGCTATATTTAGTCAATAGCTAATAGCAGTACCTGGATTAATATAAAGATGCCCGGCCACACAGGCCGGGCACAGCTAAGGAGATAGCTTTTCAATTAAGTAATGATCCGGAGTGGTGGATTAGGTTAGCAAGTTGAGCTAAAATCATCCTCAAAGCCGCAGAAAAATAGTAAGATGATTATAATGATTATTATAAAGATAAAACTACCTCCACCACGACCACCGAAGCTTCCAAATCCCATAAAAATCCCTCCTTTGTTGTGACGTGATGTACATTGTATCTTATGACTCACAAGGAAAATCTGTTACATTGATAATAAAAAAGAACCCGGCAGCGCTGACCGGGTAGCATGGAGATATATGTAAACCATAATATGGAGTACTTTTATTGTAATTGGCTAATTTTAGAATTACTTTAGAAAATCTTCATCCGGATTTACGTCGGTAAGGATTAAATAAAAACCGCCCCCCGGAGCATATTTTTATGTGTTTTACACATTTGGCATTAACGAATGTCTTACCCATTACAAACACCTCTTGCAGAACATGAGTTTTGCAAATGCAAGAGGAAATAAATAGAAATACCGACCATACACCGTAATATAAAAACGCCCGGCCCCACACGGGCCGGGCAGAGCTAAGGAGATAACCTAATGATCCATGGTGGGGATTAGGCGGCTAGCAAGTTGAGAAATCATCCTCACAACCGCAAAATAGTAATAAAATAATTATAATGATTATTACAACGATAAAACCGCCTCTACCACGTCCACCGAAGCCTCCAAATCCCATAAAAGTCCTCCTTTGTTGTGTGTCGTGACGTGATGTATATTGTATCTTATGATTCACAAGGAAAATCGGTTACAGTGAAAATAAAAAAGAACCCGGCAGCACCGACCGGGTATAGAGAGGAAGTTTATGTAAAGGAGATATTTTTATTATAATTGGCTAATTTTAGAATTACTTTAGAAAAGCTCCATCCGGATTACGCGGCAAGGATTAGCATAGATTGCTCAGTAAAAATGAAAAAATTTGACAAAGTCCGGAGCTAAAGCACAGCTTATAACACCCTAAACACAAAGTAAAGTATTACAGCTAACATAAGTAAACGCATCCATGTCGACCAACGCCGACGTTTAAGCACGACTTGCTGTTTGGCTAACTCATAAGTAAAAAACATCAGCATCGCCTCCCTATCTCTACTTAATATATCGTCAAACACAATGCTTGCGTATATAGGACTATCGTCTAAAATAAAAACCGCCCCCTGAGGATGCGGCAAAATCATTCGCACTAGCAATATTTTTAATTATATAGTTAAAAAGTTATTTACATTCATTAATTAACACCCTCCTCGTTTGATTGCTTTTGTGCCAGTTCTTTCCTAGTGAACAGCCCCTTTAACATGAGTGGTGTTACCAGCGTGGTTAGGATAACTACGACAATTACTGCGGTAAAGTTTTCTGGATGCAGTAAGTTGGCCTCTAAGCCGATCCGCTGCTAAAATGAGCGCAACTTCCCCGCGTGATACCATGCCAGCCCCTATTCCCAGTGATGATATATTGCTAAAACCAGTTAGTCTCGCTCCTAGCCCCGATCCTAACAGCTTGGTTAAAATGGCAACTATCGTAAGCCCGATAATCATCCAACCCTGGCCGCCTGTCCCGGCAAAAGAAACAGAAAGCCCGATACTGACAAAAAACACCGGCACAAAAAAAGCATAAGCGATAGGCTGGATTTTGCTCTCCACTTTGTGGTACTTAGTTTGCGAAATCGCTATACCGGCAGAAAACGCTCCGATGATCCCGGCAACACCAAGTAATTCAGACAAATAGGCAAAAAAGAAACAAATGATTAGCGCCGCACTGGCAACCGTTTCAGATACTCGCAAAGGAGCTAATATTCTTAATACCCACGGTACACCTTTCCAGCCAAGTAAAGCAATTGCGGCAAAGAACAAGAATTTCTTGCCGATAATTAAACTAAGACTTACTTGCTCTGCCGTGAGCAGGCTCATCACAATCGCCAGCACTATAACGACTAAAATGTCATCCAGCACAGCCGCCCCCAATATGGTTGTGCTTTCATGGCTTTTTAACTGTCCAAGTTCTTTGAGTGTTTGGGCAGAAATACTCACCGAGGTAGCCGAAAATAGCAGGCCTAAAATAACGCATGGCTTTGGTCCATGTCAATTACTAAACCGGCCAGGTAGCCAAAAAGTAATGGCGCGGCAATTCCGCCTACTGCGACGGCAATGGACGAATTAAGATTTTGATTAAGAGCCTTAATATCTGTTTCAAGACCGGCAATGAACATTAAGAGTAAAACGCCGATCTCGCTAATCTGCGTAATCATTTCGGAGGGGGAAATCCACCCCAACACCGCCGGACCGATAAGAATACCGCTAACAAGTTTACCCAATACTGCTGGCTGTCTTAGCTTAACACTTAGCGCTCCACCGAATTTAGTTGGTAAGTAAAATGATCAATATTTGTAAAAACAAAAACATTGATAGCACACCTTCCCCTGTTATATCAAGACAGTAATTTTTGACTTATTTACTTCAGTCTTATCTCTTATATCACCATCCTTTACTATGCATCTCTTATTACACAACAAAAAGCAGCCCTTTTTTTGCATAAAAAGAGAAAACTGCTTTCAAAAAGTCTGGGCCTCCCCCCTGAGTCACCCAGACGACTTGAAAACAGTTTCCTGTCCAACCGAATTTAATGTTTATTCAACTGTACTAAACTTTATCAAAAAGTGGGTAAGATGTCAAATCTAAAAGAGCCGGCGCACTAGCCAGAAGATTAGCATGACTCGTTTTCTCTATGGGCAAGCTAAAAAAAATATACTTTTTTAAGGGGAAGAATCATGGATGAAAAACATAAAGCCCCTCCCTGCCAAAATAAATTGGTTGAGGGATGGGCTTTGCGTTTCACTTCGCCAATGTCTACCTAAAAAATGATACGGGATAACATGATCGTCTTTGAGTTAAACCCGGTTAAATGACAATCCAACAGCATGACGCAAACTGTATGTTCTAGATAATTAATGATGGGAAACATTATCTACAAAGGAGGCAAGCACATGGTTTGGGCTTTTTGGATAGGTCAATTTATTTTTTCATGGGCCATGTGGCTAGCTTTTGCTAGAAAAGGAAGATGGTACGAATATCTGTCGGTATGTATATTTGCATCATGGTTATCATTAGTTGTTGAAGCTATTATGGTGTATTATTCTCTGTGGTCTTATTCTGGGCACCCACTGCTGGCGTTATTTGTAAATGGTCTTGGGAGTTATATAGTGACCATTTATTTATTTGTTCAATGGCTGCCTAATGACCGTTCAGCTAAGTCGATATTGGGGTATTATTTTAAATGGACTCTGGCAGTAATATTCTTTGAGTATATTCATTTATGGCTTGGGCACATCAGCTATCAGAATGGGTGGAACATAGGTTATTCATACTTATCTGATTGGTTTCTCTTTTGGCTGTTTAATAAATATCATAATTTCGTAACTCAAAAATAAAAGAACCCGGTATTCTGTCCGGGTAAAATGGGGGAACTCTATGAACAACTGCCATCTGTTTACTGGTTCATTATATGCAGTGATTATGAAAATACAATGAAAAGCGCATCCCTGAGGATGCGGCAAAGACTTCAATTATGTTGTTATAATGTGTACTATGCGGTATTGTTTGCCGTCTATAATTAAGTAATTGTTAAACAGACTTATATTAATTACTATTATCTTTCTATGGTAACCCTAGGAATTCGTAGTGAAAAATATTGTGGTAGAGAAGAAAAAAGGTTAAAGTTTGAGAATAAGTGCGATGAATTCTAAATCGGCATCACCGATATTCTCCAGCGAATGGCTTTCGCCGTTATCAGTAAATATAATATCGCCTGCTTTGACATCTTTTAAAGAGCCATTATCATTTACTTGGGCATGGCCAGAGACGATGTAATAAACTTCGCAGTCACCTTCGTGTTTATGATAGGGAGTTTTACGTCCTGATTTCAAGGTGATTTTGGCAAAGAGGCTGCTTTTGTTATGCAGCTGAGAATTTTCGAGTAGCGTTGTCAAAGTGCCTTCTCGTTCACCAGTTCGCTGTTCAACGTTCATATCTTGGGCTTTGATAATCATATTTGTCACCCTCCAGTTTTATTATATTACGAAGCCGATACTACCAACTGCATCCTAATATTACATTCTTCCTATATAAATACGACTCCTGCAGTTGGGCAAGTATTTAATATCAATTTCGAGTAAGGTATTCAGTTTAATGCTCCACAAACTACTTGTTTTCCTCGTGGTAAAGCCGCACTTCCCGGTTCATACTTCGGCATAAATACAGCATCCCATGC
The DNA here is from genome assembly GCF_041428895.1 of Sporomusa aerivorans. Taxonomy (NCBI): domain Bacteria; kingdom Bacillati; phylum Bacillota; class Negativicutes; order Selenomonadales; family Sporomusaceae; genus Sporomusa; species Sporomusa aerivorans. The sequence goes on along the minus strand of NZ_CP156926.1, from coordinate 2,350,562 downwards.
CACCTGCCTTCATGGCCGGAGCCAATCGCACATCCAGGACCCGGTCAAATTCGTAACTTTTGCCATTGGGCCAGTGCATGAAAAGAGGCTTGATATTGCCTTGTTCGTCATGCTCAGCTGTGACAGTTACAAATGTTTTTGCCATGTTACCACCTCAATCAGACGGCGGAACATATGTTTGCACTTTACAGCAAAAACAGCTGGAAAATAAAAAAAGGACCCGGTGCTTTGGCCGGGTAAAGCTAGGTAATGTATGGCTTTATTATGGAGACGCTTTTATTATATTGGGCTGATATTAGGATTGCCTTTAAGAATAAAACCGCTTGGGTGAGCGGCTAAGACCAAGCATAAGAATTCATTATAACATCTACCCAAAAGCTAGCTAGTACAAGTATCATCAAAATCGCTGAAAAAGAGGAAAAACAAACTAATTATTAAAACGAGAAACCAAAGAGCTCTATTCGTTTCTCCAAAAAACATCACGCAACCTCCTTCGTTGATGTGTTTTTATATACTATTCTTAAGCTAGCAATCGTGCAACCATGATCAGGTCAATTTTCCCAGGTCCAATAAAAAAAAACGCACACCGCGAATGCATTACTCCAGAATGCGTCGAATGGAGTGTTGACGAATGTAATGTACGAATTGCGCGGCAAAAAAATGGTAAAGTTAAATTATCCCGGTGAATAGCTTATCTGGGATGAAGATGCTGGCGACGGAAGGGTGTACCAATGACGTGAATGAATTAGTTCCGGTAATGGAAGATTTTGATTTATTATTGCCACAGGGCAGAAACGTGAAGCAATTAAAAGACATATATCAAATTAAACCCGCAGAATCCCCGGCCTAGCGTCCAGCCCAGGGGAGACACCGGACGACTGTGTACAGAAGAGATTGACAGCCACTACGGTTATTAAAGAGGAGGCAATAAAAATGTTTGTAGGTCTACCAGACCACTGCTATGTGAATTTACCGAGTACCGGGGAGGTAATAGCAATAAAACGCGAGGAGTCAGGCTACTACCCTATACAATCCCGAGCCACTGCTGACGAGTTAAATCAGGCGATAGGCGTGACCAAAGCCCAGGTAAAGGCTATGCTTGTCGGTTCAATGCTTGGCTGGGACGTACCAGGGGCTAACCCAGAAATGTACGAATAATGGTCGGGGTGTAAGCCCCGGCTGTAATGCAGGAGCCTACGTGCTGCGGCCATAGCCCCATGAAAGTAGCGATAATAAATGAATACCCAAGGTGGATGCCGACATGGACAGAATTATAGCCATGCGACAACAGTATAAAACCGAGAATACCGCCAATTAAGCGGTATTTTTCTGCCCAAAATAAAAAAGCCACCCTATCAACAATAGAGCAACTCACATTAGTTTTACCTTGCGAATTATATTAATTAATTTCACAATAGGGATATCATTCCAATATTTAATAGTTCCATATCCTCTCTGTACAGATATTAACATAGTTATACATGTTGTGCCTAATAATAATATATATATTACGTCAAGCATATAGATCCAGTCCTTTCTCTTACCTTTAGTTGACTCTATTATAACGAGAAAATCTTGCAAATATATGACGAGTTTGTGACAAATTAATTACAAATTAAAATCCGCCCACCAGGGCGAACCCGGCAGGCGGCGGTGATCACTCTTGCTTTCTTTCTAGTGCACTGGCAATCCGCTGCAACGCTTTATTTATGCCATTCAGTTGCATTAGCACGTAAATAACCACAACAACATACAAAACCATGAATATCATCCCAACCGGAAAAAATCCACCATCCATCATCATTGCCACACTCCTTTTAGATAGCTTAATCTGTATACAAAGGAGTTATTCATAAAGAATAATCCCCCGGTTTCCCGAGGGTTAGAATCAAGGTTGCTTACAATACATATAAACCAAAGAACATAAAGTAATAACCCCAACGGCCATCATGCCATATACAAAATCTAAAAGCATACTACCCCTCCAAACAAAGAATATTACAGTCTATGTCAAAAAATCCTTTTTATGCCTTAAAAAATAAAAAAATCAGACTGAATGGCGCAGACTCGCAATAAGTCATTGAAGTAACATGATACTTTAATACCAAAATCACTCGAAACCACAAAAGTTAGTCTGTGACATGACAAACTATTGTATTATTTTTCCATAAGACATTTACCCTCATCACAGAATAGGTACACTTGCTTATTCACAATCCAGCAATTATACCTCATGCCCACCCCCCCTGCTTTGAGTGATGCTGCCATACGAACGTCAAGCAATTTGTCAACCTCGTACTTACGCCCGTCTGTCCAATGTAGGCAAAGGGGTTTTATTTTGCCATCTGGATCATGATAGGCAGTTACACCTACGGGTACTTTGTATTTATTTTCCATTCAGCTCCTCGTTTATAGAACATTTGCTTGTATTTAATTTAGAACATATGTTCACGATCAACAAGCGGCAATGAGTGGAAATAAAAAAGGACCCGGCACGCTGGCCGGGGTAAAACTAGGTAATGTATGGTTTTATTATGGAGACAATCTTATTGTATTGGGCTGATATTATAATTACCTTTAAAAAATTAAACCGCTCGGTGAGCGGCTAGGTTATTAATCCTAACATTTTTTTCGTAATCCATTTATAGAATACATCGCCACATCTAATACAAATACATGTATTCCATCCGTGCATCGCTTTATATCCAGCGGTGTGAGCACGTCCTCCACATTCATGCTTAAATACCATGCTTGCCTCCCTCAACAAATTCAATGCAATAATTTTAAGCTATTTGTATTTCAAAAGAATTTGTTAAAAGCTCATATTACAATAATGAAAACAAAACCGCACCCCGGAGGATGCGGCAAAGCACAAATTCATTTTTACGTATGCGTCACTACCCCGGTTACTCCTGGGGTTCTTTTATTATTCGCGCGGAAAAGATTCCACAACAATAATTTTAATCTGCCACCGGCCATTGACATATTCGATATATTCAGAGTTCATAAAATGTTGTAATACTTGATTAAGGGCCTCTTTAGCCGCAAATAACTGCAACCCTCTATCTGGTGCCGTACTGGGATGATTAATCTCCTTATCAATGGCGTAATAATCATCTATAGTTGTTTGCAAGGCTGTTCTTAGCTTTCTGTCCATTTCTACCCCTCCCGTTTTTCCCATACTAATTCATAGCCAAGCGCATCGGCAATTTCCTCTGCTTCCGACAGTCGTAAGGTCTTATATTGTATCTTGTTATTCAAAAGTATAATTAGTGTTGTCATTCAAAGCTATATCTATATAAGAAAGTCGCATAGTAATTTTATTAGCAGTTTTGAATTTGGCTATAAAATCATCTATTTTACTTGAAAAAACTATTTGTCTATAAAACCCATCTCCATGTTAAAGAAGAAGCACCTGACTTGTCCATTAAAATCATTTCTTTCGATATTTAACATAGCAAAAGCTGTAGAATATATGCTAAAACTAAGATATTAATATAATCATAAGTTTTTTCATATAAACATCTCCTTTTTTAAGCTGCCTTGTGATGTACATTCTTTGTCGTGGGATAATTTCCCTGCAAACGCAAACAGCCGCCCACCAGGACGAGCCCGGCAGGCGGCTGCAGTCATAGTAACATTACGCTACCGGAGTCACTTCGAAGCTAGCCATTTATTCGTAATCGTTATCTTTGTGGCTCTCAGTCAATGGTTTAGTTGCTGCAGGTTGTAAGTTAGCAAAGGAGGGGCTGGTAGATTTAGTTTCAGCACGCTCAAAGACACCTTCTTGCCACATCTGATAGCCATATAACAAAATACTAATTATGTTCGCGTATACCACGTTTAATAAAGGATTCAGACTTACCTCATGAAAAATACCTCTATTGCCAAGATAATACACATGAAACAAATATATAAAACCAAAGTTTAGTATTGTATCCACTGCAAAGTATCTCCAAAATCGACCGTACAGAAAATAGAAAAGCCACATAGTAGCAATGGTATTTGCTCCGAATATATACGAAGGTGCTTTAAATGGGTAAGCTGCTTCTTCCCAAACAAACCAACCTAAGGTTTGCCCCATCTCTACAAATAGTATACATATTACTATCGAAAACAGAGCTACAGGCATAAACCGCTTTCTAGCGTCTTTGGGCATGAAGTATAATGTAAACCATGGTAGAATCATCAGGCTCCATAGTATAACTTGATTACTCATCGCTAAACCTCCTCGACTATTGACTCTGATATATTATTTTCCGAACAATTAAATTTTAGTATCAAAAAATTTTCCGTTAGGCGGCAAAATAAAAAATCCCAGCCCCCGGCCAAATGGCTGAGAGATGGATTTGAGCTATTACGCTACCGGAAGCACTTCAAAGCTGATGATTTTGTCAAAAGCCAGATACTCTTTGCTGCCGGTCATTTTGTTCAGCACATAGACCGCAGTACCAGTACCAACTGGTACGGGTGAGCCAGGTCACGAAACCGTCAAGGTCTGCATTAGGCAGCTTGTATTCTCGTTCACTGGAGTCGATCATTGTGACGCGTAGGATTGTTTGTTCGGGATCACGGGGATCTTCCGATTCTTCCGGTGCGGGATTGTACGGAAGAAGCACCTATTAAGCCCCACAATAAGCCCCAAGCACGAAAAAAGCCTTCTCAGTAAACCTGAGAAAGCTTGATTTTCCTATGGTGCTCCCGGCTCCGGAGGCCGGTGCTCTATCCCCTGAGCTACGGGCGCATAACTTAAGGCTAAGCATAGTCTACATCTTTAGGCATTTTCTCTTGTCAAATCTGCAGTATGTTTACAGGAAAGCGGGTGCTCCACCTCCTGGTGTATTGTATCATATCTTCTGAGATTCATGTGAATAGCTGTTGAAATTTTATTTTGTCTTCCATTGACAAATAACACAAAATTATGCTATATTTGTGTTAACTCAAGATTAACACAAAGGAGATGTTATAGATGGCAACTGTAAAGATAGCGAGAACATTAGGTGGACGTTTGAGGGACGCCAGAGAACGGATGGATAATATGACGCAATGGGACGTTGCGAATCGTATGGGTGTAGGTCAAACGGTAATCCAACGGTACGAAACAGATCAAGTGAAAAACCCTCGTAAGGACTATCTTGAGAAGTTTGCTGAAATCTATGGAGTAAGCTATAGCCATCTTGTAGATAATCCTTACGACCTCGATCATATTCCTGAAGAAATCAAAGAGATGCTTTACGATAAACAAGCGTTGCCCTTCATTGCTGAAGCATTCATAAGATATCAAGAGGATAAAATTAAGAGAGCTAAAGAAGCTATTGAACGTAACGTGAGATAACCGTTACGTTTTTCTTTTGTCTATCTCTTTCTTCACCAATGGCGAATACTTCAGACATGTTTAGCAATCGAGCCACTACAGGAATGAACTTCTGGAAAATCCCTCTACAAATCTCAGACATAAGTTTTCGGCTTAAGGTATGGACAGCAAAAGTTATCCTCAACAACATCATATAGAAACGACAAAAGCGGCCTACAGAGCATCCTAAGATACCCTATAGACCGCAACGCAGCATAGCTGCTAGTGTATAAGACTATAGATCAGCGCAAGAGCCAATCCGTACTTTTCAAGTTTTTCGCGTTTAATTTGAGCCTCCAATTGTTTTTCCCGTTGTTCTAGCTGATCGATGTATGCTGTCGATTTCGTCAAGGATGTCTGTACAACTTCTAAGTTCTGCTCTAGCAGTTTCGATTTGTTCCCTAATGTTACCAATTGAGTCTGCAGTTTCGTTGAGTCCTTCTGATATTGCGCCAGCTTTTGTTGCGCTGTCTGCAAGTCCGTTTCTGATTTCATTAGTTCGTTCTCTAGCTTCACTACTTTGCTTCTGAGCATCGCTGAGTCCTGCTCTAATATTGTCAACTGCGGTTCCGTCAATTGATACACTTGCTCGGCCGAAGAGCAAATAGGTACAGACACAAGCAAGCACAACAATAATACCAATGAGCGTAACTTTTGTCTTATCAATGGCAGATCACCACCAGTACTAACCCAAGTACTACTGCAGCACCGAGCCATACTTTCCACTTGGGAAACTTATGGCGTTCTGCGTAAGACTCTACAGAATCATCAATAGCATGACCAGCTTCGTTAACTTTGGTAACTAACTTTTGTTTATCCATCGCTTCGCTCACTCCTTAGTATTTAATGTTCCCATCAAAGTATTTACCGTTGATCTCAAGTGAATCTGTATACTGCCACATGTAGCCCTTGAGATCGTCACGAGTACTCCATTGCGCATTCCATACGGCACAACCTATGCTTCGCCAATCGATATAATCAGTGAGCCAAGAGTAAGACGCATAGATGCCACAATCGAGTCCTATGTTATCTACAAAAACTCTACACATGGCTGTGATCTCAGTTGAATCAAAAGCAAATCCGTGGTTAACCTTATAGTGATCTGCATCCTCCATATCGAAGAACACAGGTAGTTCCAAAAGTACTCCTGCGGAATCAATAGCTTCTCTGCAGTTTATTGCCTCTTGTAATGCATCAGATACCGAGAGTGCATAAGAATAGTGATAGGATCCAACCTTAAGTCCTGCTGCTTTTGCTCCTTGGACATGCTGCAGGAACATTGAGTCTTTCGAATGTAATCCATAAGAACAACGTATGATTGCGAATTCGATTCCTGCGTTAGCTACAGCTTGCCAATCGATATAACCATTGTTTTCACTTACGTCTATGCCTTTCATCTTAACCTCCGACAAACTTAAGTGATACATTGAACAGTCCTACTATGATTGCACCATAGACCCACTTACGGAAATCCTTCAGGTCTTTTAGGTCATCCTTAAATATCCCACAGCGTTCACTGCAGATTTTCTCTTGAACATAGTTAGTAGATATATGTGTTGATAAGTCTTTAATACTCGCGTTAGTTTCCTTAATACTTTCATTAGTTTGTTTCTGTACGTCAATCAACATGTTCATCTGTGTTGGCAACGACAGTAATGGTCTAATGTCATCCTCAAGTTTATCAACGCGTGACTCAAGATGCTCTATTTTATCCATGCATCACCTCCGTTATTTCTTTTTGAAAGCATTAGTAGTCAAATGTAATCCATAAGCTGTCAACATCGGCAACCATATGCGCATAAGGTTCTCGAAGTACTGCGGAAAATAAACTAATGTCACCACCAGGATCGGTGGTGACATTACGATTATCAGTACGAATTCTATTGTCATTGTTATGCGATTCCATGAGACATCTGTAGGCTCTGTAGAGTCCGACAGTGTTAACGGTAGGTTGCCTATGATTTGTTTAAGGAGGTCTATGAGTTTGCTCCACATAAAAATAACGCCCTATTCCGGCGTTTCTACAGGTGTTACTTCGGTTTATTCTATTGGTTCTATTGATGCTCGATAGTTCGCTATGACTTCCTCAGTCCAAACGGCGTTTGCCACCGCAATTACTCTTTCGTCTTCGTTTGATATATCATCACAGGGAGAAAGAACGTGTCTGTGATATTTCTTTGATATTTCTTCACCATCCTCCATAATACGATCTGCTTGTAAGCAGTCAATCAAAATGCAGAGTTTTCCGCCACAAAGTGCAGAGTTTTTCAAGTAATACTTTTGCGGTGCTTTAAGCGATAACTGTCACCAGTCATATTGATAATCTCGCAGTGGTGGATTAGGCGGTCAAGAATGGCTGTTGTAATCGTTGCATCGCCAAGGAACTCAGCCCACTCGTCGAACCCTTTGTTTGATGTAATAATCATCGAAGTACGCTCGGCCATAGAAGACACAAAGCTAAAGAATAAATTAGCCTCTGCCGGGGAGAGTGGCATAAACCCAACTTCGTCAACAATCACCAGAGCAGCCTTACTTAAATATCTGAGTCGACGTTTGCTGGCTCTGGAAATTTCGGACGTTTTTAGAATCTTCATAAGGGTATCCAAGGTTTCAAACGCCACTGCATAACCCAAGTTCAGCCCCTTCACCGCCAGGGACAAAGCAAGATGGGTTTTACCAACGCCGGGAGGCCCCAACAAGCAAACATTGTATGCTTGTTCAACCCACGTCATATCACTTAGCCGCAACATCTGTTCCTTGGAAACACTGCGTTGAAAACCGAAATCAAAAGAATCCATGGTTTTCTCAGCAGGCAGGCTTGCTCTGCGGCGGCGTAGCAGATTCTGTTTTTGTACTCGAAGCCGTTGCTGTTCCAGTAAAAACAGTTCTACACTCTCCACGGGTGTTAGTGAATTTTTACCTGCAAAAAGTGCTTCAAAATCCACGGGAGTCATGCGTAAATCAGAAAGTAGTCCAGTTACCCGGTCAATTGGCCGCATCATCATCGGTCACCACTTTCCTTGGCATAGACATCAAGCGAGCGCTTTTGCGTTGTCACATGATACTTTGCATTGCTCATCGGAAGGGGCAACTCTGGCGGCTGGGGTTGTTTAAAGGCATTGTGTTCCAGATAGTCTTTTATGTAATTCGCGCTGTAAAGGTTACTGTACTGGCAAAAACCTACAGCTTCCAGGACAGCGTCTACAGCATATTGGTCGCAGAGCGTATGGATCAGCTTAAATTGATCTCTGGCATACCGGGATTTCTCTGTACGGATCGTTTGGAGAAAGTCATCCGCCTTGGCAAGAAGAAGCGTACCCAGTGCAACCTGCATCTGGTTCAGAGAGCTGGTTCTGTCGCGCTGGTGGCTTCTGCTTTGGATGAGCAGACCCCGACCGTTGGAAATGCGATGTTGGCAAATGCGATCGCCAAATACAGTCTGAATGTATAAAATGCCATCTTTGGGCACAATACAAACCTCTTTTTGCGCATTGTAAGTGCCAAGTGGAACGGAATAACGGTTGCTGTCATAAATAACGGTATTGTCCTTGCGGACAGTTCTACATAGGTGAGCGCCGTTATTTTCTGCGCAATCGACCAGCGGCCGTAAGTATTCCCGTTCTTCGGCAAATACTTCGGCAGGCACACGCTTTGTTGTTCCGTGAATTTTTGCGTTTGCGGTACGCTCCAACCAATCCAGGCAGCTGCTGTTTAGAATATCATCATCCACGTAAAGCCGGTTTTCCAGAAAATTGCCTTTCACATATTTCACGGTGCTTTCCACCTTCCCCTTGCTTTCAGGGTCAGCACCACGGCACATATAAATACTCAGTTTGCACTCCTGCCGAAGTTTTTCAAATTCATAAGTATGTATGATATCACCGGCATTTTCTGCCACGCAAACGATACTATCCTGGTCAAAAACCATCTCTTGCGGCATTCCGCCCATATACCTGAAGCATTGGTGACATACTCGCACCAAATCCGAAGCGGTGTAGGGGCGGCTCTGTAATTCGGCATATTTAAAACGGGAATGTGCCAGAACAAAAGCTGCAGCATAGACCTTGATGCGGCCACCGTCTACATTTTTCAGCCACTTCTCGCCAAAGTCTACTTGCAATTGCTGCCCCATTGGCAATTCAGGAACAGCTGCATAATCTCGTTGATTGAGTGCTTTGCGCAGATCATACTCATTCCGCAGGTTCTTTACATACCGAGAGACCGTTCGTTCGCTAAAGGTCGCGCTGTAGTGTTCTTTTAACCAATCACAAACCTGTGCTGCGCTAAGCGTAGGATAATCCCGTAGCCAGCTGATGATTGTGTCCTGGTAATCGTCTAGCAGCCTGACCTTGCAGACCGTGGCGACATTAGATTCATACTCATCCACCGTCATATTCCAGTAGCGGTCCACTGTTCTCCAGTTGATGCCAAGACTTTTCGCCACGGTATCTTTTCGGAATCCGCGTTCTTTTAGTTGATGTATTTTGCTATACACAGAATATCCCTTCATTTCTAGCAGCCTCCATACTCAGCGTGCTTCTATTGTATCAGCTGACTGGAAACTGTGTAGTTATTGGCGAAAAACTGTGTGCTTTGTGGCGAGAAAGTTTGTAGTTCTACTGGCTTAAAACTCTGTATTTTAGTTTACCATTTACACTGCTCTACGTATTTGTATTTGATTTGTTTCAAGAACTTCAATTTTATCAATTACACATATTTTTTCTAACGACATTTTATATTCCTCCCTTAAGATACGTAATAAAAACCAGTTGCTACCATGCTATTTGACGTGTCCATTGCAACTTCTGTTGCAGTACTAGCCATTTGATAAATAAACAAATTTGTTGAGCCACCACTTAAGACACCGACTAAACTTCCCGTAAAGGTTAACCCATTTGCCCATAAGGAACACGCGGGGTTGTAAGATGAATTAACTGTAAATGGCAATCCACCAATTCTCATGTTTCCTGTTCCAGTATGTGCTGACAGCGAAAAAGCCAAATGAAAATACACTACGTTTCCTATTTTAGTATAAACCCCACTTTGAACGGAATACGTGCCCGTTCCAGCCGTGGTAGTTCCATAAACATACGGCGTGAAAGTTCCCTCTTCGTAATCGTCCAAAGTATTGGGATCAGATGCAGGTTTTTGAGTTGGGGGGAAAGCTAATTGACCGCCTGAGAGTGAAACAGAAGTAGCAGCATTTATTGTAACTCCACCAGTATCATATACGTTAATTCCAGCACTACCTGTCACATTATACATTGCCAAGTATGGAGTAGTAGCTTTAATAACACCCACGTAGCCTAGATTTGTGCTGCCAGTATTAAATCGTAGTACATGGCTAGAAGCACTCCGTATATATAAGTCTCCAGTATCAACATATGTTCCCCCTGAGAAAGTTGGGGCTATTATAGTAGGACTTTCTAAAGCTGCTAATGTTCTTATTTGTGGTGACTGAGCATTAGGGAATGTTATCCCTGTTTCGTCAGTAATAAGACTTATTGTAAATCCAGTACTTGGAAAGGTAGACGTGCCTCCAGCAGTTAATTGTACTTCGTCAATTTTTATAGAAGGGTAAGACCAAAACGTTGTTGTTATACCTAATAAAATGCAACAATTAGTTCCATCGTGCCCAAATCTAACGGAAGTAAATGGACAATTAGGTGAAAGAGTCGCCGCTGCATAAATCCATTGAGAACCACCACTATAATTATAGCCAGTAATATTAGCTTCCCATACTGACGCGGGACTATTTGAGTAGTTATACCCTGTTATTTTAAAACGCATCATTGTTGAGTTCCAAGTAGTTGGAATAGTTATTTTTATTGTCCCTGTTATAGTGTTATTATAAAAATATCTCGCTATGTCCTTCAGAACGCGTACGCTGCTTATAGTATTGTCTGTTACACCATCACTATTAGTGGCAGTTAATGTTTTTATCTGTGGTGCTGCTAAATTCGGAAATGTTACTCCTGTTTCTGATGTTATAAAAGACAAAGACCAACCAGTGGCAGGTACATAGTTAACACCATTAAATGACACTTGAACTTCTGGTATGTTTATAGATGGATAACTCCAAACTGTAGCTGTAGTGCCTAATAAAATGCAATAGTTTGTACCATCGTGTGCAAAACGAACTGAAGTGAATGGGCAGTTAGGTGAAAGTATCGCCGCCAAACATTCCCACTTAGAAGTTCCCGTATTTACATAGCCGCTTAATATGGCATCCCATGCTGATCCAGGTGATGCGACATGACTATAACCAGAAACGGTCAATTTCATCATTGAAATTACGGTTGTTGATGGTAACGATATTTTTAATGCTCCTGTTACAGCGTTACTATTGTAACTTCTTGCAACATCTCTTAGTACGCGTACACCGGAAATGTTGCTATCATTTGATAGTGCTGTCTTTACTACAGGCGTATTACTAGACGTTGACATAGTAATTCCAGTTTCGTCTGTAATAAACGATAAAGTCCATCCAGCAGCAGGTATTGTCTGATTATTTGTATGTGATAATTGTACTTCATCAATCTTTATCGCTGGATAATTCCATGTTGTAGTTGTTGTTCCTAAAAGTATGCAGCAGTTTGTGCCGTCATGACCAAATCGCACACTGGTAAACGGGCAGCTTGGGGATAGTAATGCCGACAAACCCGTAGTACCCCATGATGAGCCAGGATTATACCCGTTTAAAACGGCATCCCAACTTGCTAGCTCATTTCCAATGTAGTTAAAACCAGAAACCAAAATACGTAACATTGTACCAGACCAAGTATATGGTATAGTAATTTTCAATGTACCTGTAACAGTACTGGAACCATTATAGATTCTAGCTAAATCTCTTAATACTCTCACACTACTTAAAGTATTATCCTTAAATAGTTCTTCATACCAACTTCCCCATGAACCACCAGACTGATTTCTGACGAAACGTTGAAATGCTGTTGAAGGATGAGTTGTAGTTAATACTTGTGTAGCATAACCTGTTGCGTTTATCTTAGTAACCTGCAACGTGAAAGGTATAGTTACTGACACCGGAACATTCAGTAAAGATGCCGTAATAGTATTACTGTTGCTTCGATAGTCTCCCGGTGTGGTTAAATTGTTTAAATCAGTTCCTGCTGCAATGTCTATTCCTTCGTAATCAATAGTTGATAAAGTTTTTATTATAGGTGAACCGGATATGGTTATTCCTGTCTCATCGGTAATGTAACTTAGTGTCCAGCCTGTAGCTGGTATACCTGACATACCGTTGAAAGATAGCTGCACTTCGTCTATTTTTATCGCAGGATAGTGCCAAGCAGTACTTGTTACTCCAAGCAGAATGCAACAATTAGCCCCATCATGGCCGAACCTTACAGAAGTGAAAGGGCAACCAGGAGATAATAAAGCTGATACAGCAGCAGAGTTCCAAGAACCACTACCCGCTGATGCATTATACCCGCTAATAGTGACATTCCACGGTAGAGTACTGGACGAATGGTTAAAACCAGAAACAACAATACGCATCATTGCATTATTCCAAGATATAGGAATGGTGATTTTCAAAGTACCAGTAACTGGAATGTTGCTAGAAAAAATTCTTGCTACATCTTTTAAAACTCTCACATTGCTGATAGTTTTATCCAGGAAAGAGTATTTAGCATCAGACTCTGTTTTTGTGTAAGCATCTGTTATTCCATAGCCAGCCAGAGTAGTTGCTTGATTCGCCTTTTGTCCAATCTTAGCAAGCACAGTAGCGGAAAAATCAGGATCATTCCCAAGAGCATTCGCTAGTTCATAAAGAGTATCCAGTGCTTCGGGCGAGCCGTTGACCAGTTCTGCGATAGCTCCGTCAACGTAGGAGTGTAGAACTTCTTCTGACACACCTTCATCCTTAAGTACTCTAAAGTTTTCTATGATTGCTTCAAATGCTTCTTTAGGAGAACTTTTGACCCCCCATGATCCAGCATGAGTTATATTACCTTGTGCATCCCTTTGTTCGCCATATTCGAATGACATCTAATCACTCCTTTGTTAAGAGTAATGGGACATCGAAATGATGTCCCATTTTTCACCCACAGTTACATTATTGTTACATTCGTAAAAAGTTTCGTTTCTTGTCTCTAGGTCTTCAATAGAAGGTAAAACATTTATAGTTGCAATGATAGTGCCTTCTGAATTTACAATTGCCCACACCGTTACTTCACTCCTATAATCCAATAATAACAAGAACCGCCATATGTCCTCTTAATATCTAACACAGGCGGATCAAGGAATACAATAACTTCGTGTCTGTGACTACTACCAGAACTACTAGTCCCACCAGACACACTACCACTAAAGCTATGACTGTGATAACCGTCCCCATTAGAGCTACCAGTACTGCCACTAACATTAACATTTACATTGTGACTATGATTATCAAAAAAAGAATCGGTATTTGCTGAGACTAGGCTAAATTGCTTTACATATGTTCTATCGTACCCCACAGATATCGTTCTTGTATTGTAGTCAACGTAAGCGAAGGACATATAGTCTGCTGCAGTCGGCAGTTGAACACCAAAAGTACATTGTTCATGCGTAAATCCAGCAGGTAGAGGTATTGTTGCTCCATTTGCTATAGAACCCTTAACCATAGTAACAACCTTAACTTGATATCCTGCTGAATAAACAATGTCAGCCGAAAGTACACCTGATGTTATTTTATCTGCTGATATAACTCCAGCATCTATTTGATTGGCCGTAAGCTTTCCTGAAATCTCCCCTAGCTTAGCAGATATCTTATCGGCAGTAATTGCACCTGCGGCAATTTTGTCTGCAGTAATAGCACCTGCAGCTAACTTTGCGGTTGTTATAGCTCCTGCTGCGATCTTGTCTGCAGTAATAGCATTAGCGGCAATCATAGCATTCACGATTACATTAGCATCAAACAATGTATCCCCGGTGATATGCACCAGTTTGCCATCGAGAGTAATTGTGCCATTCGCGAGGTTAATCTGAGTAATCAACTGATTCGGCTGCATAGCGGAATTGAAAGTCGTTGATGTAACCCTAAGATTGATTGCAGTTAATGCCTGAACAATGGATGTATATGATGATTGATCTATAGGTTTATTCAGTTCGGTTACTATTATAGTTGTCTGGCTAGCTGTCTGTGTGATCTGGTTAGCAAGAGTCCCATCAGTCACCGTCAACTGGTTTATAGTATCATTAAACACAGTCCCACTAACGGCATCTTGAGCTTTAGCAACAGCATCTTTTATCGTAGCATCCATCTTAGCTAACGAGAGAGATTCTTCAGCAATCAGATCAGGGTCTACAGTTGGCTTAACAGTTTTTTCTATAGTTGAACTTAGCGCGCCCTCGCCAAAAAGGTCTACGTAAGCAACCTGAATATCAAAGATGCCCGAAGAAGCTTTAAATGTATAGCTGCTGTTCGGGCTAAAATAAGCGATGTCTCCTGTGCCGTTATTAATGTGAACACTTATGCCCGAGCAGTACGCAGGTAGAGCATCACAAGTAACAATGAATCCTTGGAATATATCTGTTGCTGTAACATTAGTCGGTGCTGCAGGAGCTGTTTTGTTGTACGTTAGAATACAGGGGTTACTATAGAATCCTGCAGTATTATGAGCAAACAAAAATACCGTACCTTTACGGGACGGTAACGTTGGAGTCGCTTTGTTTGCTGTTGTCCTTGCCAATAGTCCTTCTTCTGTTCCAGTATTAGTATCCATCCGCAATTCCCAAAAGGCTACATCTGCTTCAGCCATATTCCATGCGGCCGAACACATATCAGTAAAACTTAAGGTCAATCCAGTTGGAGTTCCGGGTGTAAGTGTCTTGCCTTGACAATAGAACTCAACAACAGGAGATGCATTAAAGTTGGACTTGCGATTTAGTGTGTTGACGGTCACAAACTTAAACTTATAGGTAATACCTTTGATTAAATTAGAAACACATAAGTACTCTTGTGCTTTGCCAATATATGTCCATGCACTGGACTCAAAGGAATCTATAGTCCCATCTAATTCTTCAATACTTTCACTTATCTCATCTACAGATGGATTATCGGACAACATGTAGACTTCAGCATAATCATAAAACTGATATACTGTTGACCACATAAGCTTTACTTCGTTTATCACTTGCCCATTGCCAGATTCCCTAAAGAGTTCCAGTGTCGATAGATTAGTTACAATAGGTACTTCATCGGATATTGGATTGGGAACCTGCACATAATTCTTAGGTTGTATCTGAGCACCCAAAGAATCATTGTAGATACTTGCGTTATACTGCTCTGCTTTAATACTATAGATTCCCTTTTGTTCTGAAATCTCAAGTATCCTGAAGGGCATATCCTGGAACAGCCATTGTTCTACACCATTAGGGAATATCTTCTTGGATACTGTGATAACATCTCCAGGTTCCAAGTGCATTGCCATAGTCGCCGTTTGAAACTGTACAACGATACTACAGAGTTTCATTTTATCTCTATAGAGTCTCGCGAGTCGTAAAGCTTGAGATTGACTTGTGCATCCCGTTAGGTCTACATCTTTGTTTATTATCTTGCCTCGCTCTTTTTGATCTACCGCATCCTCTACGATTACCTTTACACCCGTCCATTGGTTATCTGGATCATAGAACTTGACACTGTAGCGATTCGGCGATTGATCTATAGGATACTGGGTGTGATCTAATGTATCCTGGATGATCGTATCGTCAGTAAAAGCATAGGATACTGGGGTTTCCTTTTCGCATCGAAGGGATATCTTATCAGGAGTAAACACAAGAAAACCACCGAATACTGCAAACATATCCTGCAGAATCTCAATGTGCGACTTAGTTTCAGCAATGATGATATTGAGGCTATGTCTTGGGGTTACTTCCAGAGTATACTCTACAGGATTACTCTGAATATCTATAAGTGACTGCTCTAAACTTGCAATTTCATTGTTGATTTTCTCTTGTTCTTCTGTAGATAACTTGGATGAATGCAGGGATAGATATTGTTGTAATTCTGTGATTTTATTATAGACAGCATCTGCAGTAGCAAGCGTAGTTGGAACTCTAGTTGTCACAAGTTGATCATTATAGTCTGCAACTTCTCTAAAGCTATCCTCGTCAAGCATATCTGCAGTAATAAAATGTCCTGCTCCGTAGCGTTTACTTAAGAGATAGTCTCGCACACACATCGCGGGATTACTTGAGTAAATCTTTGCATTTATGCGGGTATCTCGTACTTTCATTCCTTTGATAATCGCAGTAACTGTTGGGTTTCCTCCGGTCAACTTTTCACTTACAGTTAAGTTAAAACGTGACCATGCGACATTCTTATAGCCACCTACAGTACTATAGTTATCTGGTGCTGGCTGCGAAGATGCGCCATTAGAAAAACGGTAAGTACATCCTTCTAATGGGTATCTTGATATAGTATAAGGACTGTCGTAGCAATTGCATTTACTTATGTTACCAATGGAACTACTTACTTTTTCACTGCCGATAGTTGTACTTGCAACCCATCCATCACTTGCGTGTCCATTAATACTATCGACTAAATATTGAACAGTATTGTGGCCTCCAAAGGGGTTAACAGTAGATACGGCAGTACCATTAGCGAATAAAGTTAATTTCCATAAGGCAGAGTGTCCACTTAGTTCAATATATGCATCCTGATACTTTGTGTTTTGAACGGAAAAAACTGTGGTTTGCTCCATCAGTAAATCATCAGCTCTGACATCAGATATACTTTCGATTTCACCTTCACACCAAACGATATCCTTACTTAATGACTGTTTATCAGATGCAGTTTTATGATAGGTCTGTTGTCCACCCCATTTGCGCGTACCATAAATTATCGGTATACGGCTATTGGAATCTATTTGGTTCATTATTTGGTCAAAATTATAGGTTGCTGAAGAATCACCATAGTTCTGCTTATGAGTCATTGACCAGAGCGATGTACCAAGTGATGCTCCATAGAGTCCAGCTAAAAGCCATTGAGTCGAACTTAAGCCAAATCTAACGCCACCACCAAGCCACCCTGCACCAAAAGCAAAACCGATAATCCCTAATATTGCCTTACCTTTTGATTTACCCATGTTTCACCTCCTTAGCTGCTTCTTATGACTAATTCATACGGGATACTGGGGAATCCAGCGTAATTCTGTGTTTGACCTAAAGCCTTGCATGAGGCAAAACTCTTGTCACAGCCGCGCTCAATCGTATAATTTGTGGGAACAAAAGAAAAAGGATAGTGCAAACTAATGACACTCCCCTGAGATGATTCGATCATTCTACTTTCGTAACCACTTGTGATTATACCGTTGATCCAATAACTATCATCACGAGACTGTTGAACTACAATAGTTTCTGCAGTTGTTCCACTTTGGCAAGTTCCCGTCTGAGTATCTTTTGATGCAAAACATGATTCCTGATCCGCAAATTCACTATTGCAGGACAACTGGAATGTACGAGAGTTCGTAAGATTAGGTACTTGTGATTTTACTGTTACTTCAAAAGTTGCTTCCTTTTGCTTAAGTATGGGAGCATCCAAATACCCTCGCATAACTGGATTAATCTGTGTTGGATCGGTGAGAGCTTCAGGGTAGAGAATCTGAAAGATATCACATATGCATCCTCTGAAGTCAGTTCCAGAGTAAAGTGCTGCAGTAAAACTATCGTCAACATTTGAAACCCTAAGTGTTGTATCGTCTACCTTTGAATCACTACTGGCTTTTACCGTATCGCGCTCAAAAGGTACTGCAAGATACTTTTGTCCGTTATAAGTTATATCTTGGTCAGCAGCGCATAGATACAACTTCCCTGTCTTAAGATGAAAAATATAGAGTTCCACTAGAAAGATACTACTGGACTCCTTGGCCTCCATAAGTTTGATCGGGAGATTGAGTGCCATTACAACGCCACCTCGATTGTTAGCTCTGCAGTAAAGCCTACGATTTTACCATGAGTTACATCTGTGGGATCAAACTCACGTATATCTGTAATAGTCAGTTTGTTCTCTGCAAACCTACAGACCTGTGTTACTCCATCAGGATCAACAAAGTTAAAAACGTTGGAATTGCCACCAACGCTATCATGGAAATTCTTAAGTATTAACCTTTGTTCTGGAGAACCTTTGCAAGTAATCTTCCAGGTTTGCAGTGGGTTTACTGCGACTCTCTGAATCTGCTTCTTTTGTGATTCAAAAGTAACTGTTCTTGTCGCATAAGTTGATGTCTCTTCGACTTCCCATACATACGGAAGAGGGAACGTTGGTATTGCCATTAGCTATCCCTCCTTCGGAATCCACTGATAAACTTTACGCCTCTCATGTTGAGCCAGAAGCGCAGTTTGTCACAAAAAGAAATCCCACCGTTATACTTAGACATCGGTGGAAACGTACTTATGAAACGACCATATGAATCTACTATTACACCACAATGAGCTTCACCATTGATTTCGAACATGACGATATCTCCGTCTTTTAGTATGTCAACATCAGTAATTCTATCGAAGTGCTTAAGGAAATATCTTGCGAGTCTATATTTATCCTTTTGATACCAATCGGGATCAATAGGCTTTCCATCAGATTCAACTAAAGGCCAACCGCATTCTCTATAGTAGAGCTTTATAACTCCAATGCAGTCAAAGCCTTCGAAGGTATCACCAAGGAACCTATATGGTACACCTATGAACTTCTTTAGGTCTGTCATAAGTTCACCTCACTTGTATAATTTTGGTATTATGTGGTATCCTTTAGCTACGGAAGTATATATGGAGTTATTATCTTGAGAAGGACTATAGTATTCACAACCAAAATTGATTACGATAGGCAATATAGCGAACTTTATATTGCAACACAAAAGGCAAAAGGGAAAATCCCACAAGAAACCTACGATAAATTCTCAAGCGCACTTAAGTCATATAACAATGCAAGTATCTTCCAGGGCAAACGATATCCAGTGTATTACTTAAGTGATGTAAAGGATATGTAGATGACATCAATAAGTTTAAGAATGAAGCACTTAGGAATGTACTTGGTAGATTTTATAAGGATTGTGCCGTATCATATATTCTAGGAGAAGCAAATAACAAGACTAGAAAATTGACTGAAGAAATACTCAAGGAGAGCAATTAAGCTCTCCTTTTTGTTTATCTACTAAAACCACTATTCCTGTGTCGACCTAAGATATTACTAAGTGCTGAAGGATTCTTCGCAAGTACCTCAAGCACCTGCTCTGATGACACCTGAGTTACCACAGGAAGAACTGTTGTATTGACACCTGGATTATTCATTAGATGATTCAACATTGCCGTTAAGACCTGCGTTTGCCTCTGTAGCTCATCTATATGATTCTGCTGTTGTTGCATCTGTACGTTGACCACAGGTTGTGTAGCTAAAGATGAATCCTTGAAGTATGGGACATAAGTATTTCTCCCTGGATAATACCCTAGTTTATTGCTTGCGTAGTCCAGGAGTTTCTTTGAATTCTGGGTATTGTTTTCTACAGGTATCGCTACTTCTTCTCCAGCTTCACCTGCGATTGTTGGAGTGGTCAAAACACCACCATTTGCAGCCTTACCGATGCCACTTTTGCCTGACTTTGGAGGAACTGGAGGTAAGGTAGAGCCCGATGAAGTACCACCACTCTTCCCTTTACCAAACATTTGAGATGCAGTGGAAGCCTCATGCTTTACTTTGAATAATGCATATATGGCATCCTTCTGGATATCGTTCCAGATTTTCTTCATGACATCCTTAAAGGAGGAGCCGTTCTGTGCCATGTCAATAAATGAGTCTGCCCACAACTTCCTTATGTTTTGTGAAGCTTGTTTGGCTAGTTCCTTTTGCTTTTCTTCGGATTTGGCTTTTGCACTATTGTTTTCATTCTGTTTATCTGTATTATTCTGTAGTGCCGCAGTATTTTCATTCTGGGCAGCAGCTAGAGCATCAGTCAATATCTTAAGTTTCTCTGTTTTCTCTACTGAATCAGCAAGGAGATTCTCTTGATCAATTTTTGTTTGGATATCCTTCATTTGCTCTGGCAGACTTGCAATTAGTTTCTTGCGCTCATCTTCAAGTTGCTGACCATAGTTAGCGTATTGCTGATACCTTTGCCGTTCTGCGGCTAAACTAATAGCATTTTCATCCCATTGATACAAAGGATTTCTTTTGTTAACTTGAGCTAAAGCAGTGCTTTCAGCTAACCCAATATTTCTTAAGTTACGCTCACGCTGCTTATCGGGATTTAGAGTATCACCTAAGAGCTCCTTATCCCATTGATTCTCAAGTTTACTTGTGTTCTTTGAGGTTTCTAATATTTTTACATCAAGCTCACTAAGAATATCCAACAGCGACTTAAGGGTTTTGAACTGTTGGAAATCTTCGCGATTTCTCACAAGGTAATCCTTACGCTCACCTTTAGACATCCCAGACCAACCTGCGATTGTCGAGGCAGCAGTAGCTTCAAACTCCTGGTCTTCTGCGAGATATTTATCAAGCTGACTTTGGTATTTGTTACGCTCTGTAGTCAACTTAGATTGTTCTGAAGTTAACTGTTGAATACGCTTGGCCATGAGATCATAGCGTTCATTAGTACTCTCGACAGTTTGACCATAGAGAGCTTCTTTAGTATTCAAGTCATCAAGAGCTTCAGAATACTTGTTAGTGCTAACGGACATGTCTGCCATGATACGTTTGTATTCTGCTTGTATCTCTATGCGCTTCCGTTGTTCCTCATTATCGGGAGCATTGGGGCCAGATGGGCCTGTTTTCTGTTCATAGTAACCCTTAGGAGCATACAATCCACTGAGTTCAGATGTAGCTTTTCTTTGTATTTCACGCTCTTTTGCGTTGGCATTATTTTTAATTTCTTCGGCCATAGCATCAGCAGTAGCAGCCTGCTCTTGAAGGATAGCACCGGAACCAGGAAAAATACCTATAGATGACATTTCAGCATTTACTAAACCTAACCCTATATCTTCTCCTAATGTAGTTCCTTGAAGACCCTCGTTTTGCTGGCTAATGAAAGCTGACTGATCACGTAAATACTTAGCCTTTCCTCTATAGTATCTAAACCAAATTTCATCAATTGTTCCCAATGCTTTTCCGATGGCATCAGCGGCTTTATCAAAAGCAATTGCTTCGTTATTAATTGCACCGATCCGATCATTAGATGCATCTACAGCATCTTTCATAAGTTTAATTTGTTCTGCCCTAAGTTCTCCTAATGCGACTTCCATTTGAGAAACTTTTTCGGCATGAACCTTTTGCTCTTGAGTGATGGCCTCTTGGATATCCTTAGAATCCAATATCCTCTTTGCTGCTTCTTCGCCAACAACTGCAGTTAATTCTTTAGTAACTGTAGCCATAGTCTTTTGGACTGTCGCAGTTTTCTCTTCATTGCCCTGGACAGCCTTTAGGTCGGCCTGGAGTTGAACGTAAGTATTGCCTAAAGTCTCCATGAAATCAATCTGTTGTTTAGACACTTCGATTTCTGACTGTTTAGCCGTAATTAAATCCGCTTGTTTTTGTGCAGTCTTTGCTTGAGCATTTGCAGCTTCTCCTGCATAGAAAGCGTAAGTAGCCAGAGAAGCAGCACCAGCAGCAATAAGCTTAGCTATAGCCCCCCAAGGAGTAGCTGTAGTCACGGCATTTAACGCTGTTTGAGCAGTAGTTAATCCTTTAGTTACTGTATTAAATGACTCAAACAAGCCAATTCCTGCACTAACATAAGACAGCATCTGTGGAGACTGTCGCTGCCCAAAGATTTCATTATAATACGACTGACCTTGCGCCTGTCGTATGCGTTCAGCATTAGCTAACTGCCGTCTTTCTATAGCAGGATCACCAGTTTTTTGTCTGGTTTTCTCTTTAGCTAGAGCTTCATTTCTCTCTTGGATTGCCTTAAGTTCAGCTTTAGCAATCGCTTGTCTTTCCCCAGATTCTTCCTGCAGTGCCTTATTGCGGTTTCTCGCAGACAGCGCCTCAAGTTCTGACAGTTGTTTCTGTAGTGTAATCTCTTGTTGCTTGAGAGCTACAACACGTTCCTCATATTTAACTGCAAAAATATCACCTTTGTCTCTAGATTGAATCAAACGATCTCTCTCAAGATTCAACGCTCGTAACTGCCGTGTTATAGCTTTATACTTTTCTTCTGCATTACCTTGAACAACTATATCTATATTTATCTTTTTATATTCATCAGACATTCAATCACCTGCCTGTTATTTCCATTTATAGTCTTCCTTCGTTATCAATCAGGTGCATAAGTCCTTCGTGGCCTTCGAGCACCTTTTTATCTTTAGTCTCATCAGCAGAATTGTTCTTGTGGAGCCCAGCAAGGATACCTTCGATTTCCATCACACTTAACATGAGTATTTCATCTTTAGATAAACTTGTGTGTTCCAGTAGGCCAGCTATTAGGCAGTCCCATTCTGGCTCTCCGTTTGCTCCGTCTTTTTTTTTACCTGTGATAACCCTATGAGAACTTGAACTATTTCTTGAGTAACACCTATGTCTAACCACTTACGTATATCTTCCTTAGATTCTTTGAACCTTAAGGCTATCTCAACTATCTCAAGTAATTCCTCAGTAAACGTTATGCCATAAATAAGTTTTCCATCTTCAGCTCTCTCAAGTGTGCCATACTCATCAGTCTCGGCAATCATAAAGTTACTAAAGAGGAAATCTGGATTTATTTTGGATAAAAATTGTGCAACTTCTTGAATATACAAAAGCGGCACAGGATAAACTTTATGTTTCTTATTGTCGGCATCATATATGAGCACTGAATGTGTATATTTGTTTTCTGCCATATGTACCTCCTAAATAAATAAAGGGTATCCTTTCGGATACCCCCGCAGTATTTACGCAAGTTTAGATATTGTGATCGAGCAGAATTCATCTGTTCCATCACCAGGATCAAGAATCTTAACAGTAATCTTAGGAGAACTTGCCTTATCTCGTGCAGTATCAATAGTGAATTTTCCATCGCCACGAACACGCTTCGCATAGATATCCACTTGATACTTATTACCTTCTTTATCTTCTGTGGTAAATGCCCAAGAGAACTCTGCAACAGAAGGCATAGCGTTCTTCAAGAGCATAGCTTTAGTTGCATTTGCAGAATCCGACTTGAACCAGAAGATATACTCTCCGGTAGTTATGCCAGTACCCCATGTAATTTCACCAGTTGCACTTACGGCAACTTGAGATGCGCCAGGAGTAGCCGCTACAACAACTACAGGAGTACCGTCAGAAGTCATACATTTGACATCAGTTACACCAGTGAGAGAAGTACCTAAGGAAGTATCCGTGGTAGCCTTTTTGATTACCCGTTGAAGTCTTTTTGCAGTACTTGAATCAAGGTCTACAGTTTGACCTACAGTAACTTGAGACAAGCTAAAGTCACATACATCGACCTCAATAGTACCTTCCTTTTTGGAAATGTAAGTATAACGAGGGAATAAGCTATCACCACCGTAGACATCTTCCATTGTTGCCGCTACGTCCAGTTTTAGGGTTTGACCAGAAAGAATCTCAAGGAACTTCCCATCAACTGTCTCAAAGTACCCTTTACCAATGCCATGCAGTAGAATAGCTTGGTTTAAATCAATGCCTGCCATTTACACATCATCCTTTCGTAAATAAAAAAAACCATTATATTTCTGTAACAAGCTTAAGAACTGACTAACTTTTTGTATCTCCATCGGTAGCATATAACACCTTGAACTCCACTTGATACTTGACCTTCATATGTAACTTGAAATTGCTCAATGTTTTTCTTTATAAGTGCATCAATTCTTCTTTTGATTAACATTGCGGCATATCGAGATGATACATATGCATTAAACTCAAGTACTCCATTGTTGATCATATAATTATCTGTTGGAAGTGTATCTATAAAAACGAATGTCACAAAAGGGATCTTCTCAACAGTTACTTCTTCAGGCATACATGCTTCCCGTCTAAAGACATTATTCAATTGATCAATGTCAGATGGATTATTAAATATATTTAGTAACTCTGTATCATTCGAGAGTATAGCGAATAGTTTATCTTGGTACTCAAAGGTGTCCATATGTCACCTCTCTATATATAAATCTTTGCAGTTAACATGAGTGATACTTCTTCAGTGATCGCTTTAGATATAGCATCAGATAAACTTTCAGCTATCTCAGGTAGTGCTGCAGTAACTTCCTCTTGCATAATGTGCATAGGCTCGTGAGGTTGCCACTGCAGGTTCCCATCACGCTCTAAGTCAAATTCTGCGAGTTTATCAGAGGAAACTAATGCTTCCCCATCGATATTCTTGTGTTCACCGGTAGAGCGACCCATGATCGGCATACGAGAGCTCTGGAGCCGCCATTGGTTAAACTGGGGTGATTGCAGGTATTCCTGAAGGTACGGATTATCGGTATCCACAAGTGAACCACTGCCGAACTCTGCGATCCATGCCTTTTGTCCAGAACCAATGATACGACTTGCAACCATACCTTTGACACTCCCAAGTAGAAACCAGTCAGCTTTAGCATTACCCTGGATACCTAAAGTTGACCAACGAGCCTTAATGCGATTACAAATGCGCTCAGACCAGAGCACAACTACACCTTCGATAACTGGAGTTAGGTTCATACTGTTGACCTCTTGATTAGTGTTTGCCTATCGGGAAAACTATCGGGCAGCATAGGCTACACCAACTTTTTCAGAATGGAGTCTGCGATAATCTTGTCATCACCTGTGAGCGTAGAGTTATACTTAATGATCGTTGCTTTGACTACAGCTAACTCTTGTTCCGTAAGATTGGCCGTATTGTAATTCGTAAGCAATACGTTAACGACCTTTGGTGTCGCGAAAGTTACCCATTCGCCATCAATATATGCCTCAGTTATGGATACATCAAAGTTATCTGTAGTCTCTC
Source organism: Sporomusa aerivorans (assembly GCF_041428895.1). NCBI lineage: Bacteria > Bacillati > Bacillota > Negativicutes > Selenomonadales > Sporomusaceae > Sporomusa > Sporomusa aerivorans. Next base: position 2,325,293 of record NZ_CP156926.1, on the reverse strand, counting down.
CTGCGATTGTTGCAGTCTGAATGACTCCTTTGAATTCTGTTTTTTGTCCTACAGTAATCATATTATCACCTCCTTAGATTCCACTGTATTTATTGAGGATCAATTGAATATCACCAATTACAAGTGAGTCGTTGCTAAGATCCATATCCTCCTTTCGAGCGCACTTGTTATCTCCTTCGTCAGTAGTGCAGAGTCCACAGGTTGTACTTAAGTCTCCGAAACTGTCCTGTAGGTACTCAGGGATTCTACAGATTGATTTCGATACCCACCGTTTCCCCGATCTACCGCAGTTTTTCCATTCGCCGCCGTTGTTGCATTCCTGTAGCATTTCATATGGATAACCTGCAGTTTCCGGTGAATGAGCCTCAAGCTTTGACTGTGGATCACGAAAGAGTTCTTGCACTATAGTCGGATCAAGGATAATTTTTGCACATATTTCGTGAGTTTTTTTTAACGCTCTTGATATTTTCATATGGTATGTCTCATATTTTTTTGCAATTTCCTCTTGAGTCCAGCCTTCCACAGAATATAGCCATAGAATATCAAACTGCTTCTCCGATAGATTGCGCTTGATTAGCTGCAGTAGCTCCGCAATTTCTTCCATTCGCTCTTTCTCAAGCAGCACATCTTCAGGAGTTACTGCAGTCATTACTAGGTACTCATCCATAAGTGCGCTCTTGAGACTTAAGTCTACTCTGTGTTGGTCGCATTGATTGCGCCAATCATCAAACTCAAGGTATGCTATAGCATCTGCTGTAGTTATAATCTTGTCCTTTAAATCCTGTAGTATCTTCGCTGTTCTATTTATAGTTGTACCTCTTTTCTGAAAGGATATCTAACGCAATTCTACAGATACTTTAGTTATCTCTACATTCACTGTGTTCTTCGCAATAGACGCAGCATTGGTATTTCTCCCCTTACTCAGTACCTACTGCAACTTTTCTCTTCTTTATCCCAACGATCGCACTTCATTTCTTAAGTCTATACCTCGTTTCTTTACGCCATCAAAGATATTACAGCAGTCCAGCCTCCATTTGTAGTCTACAATAGTACCTACTAAAATCTTTCGTCCCCCTTTTTGCTTCTTCCCTCGCTTATCTTTCGTTTTAACATGAGCAACATGTCGGGAAAACTGTTGAAGATACTCAAGACACTCTGCAGAGCTACATGCTGTTTCTATAGACATTAAATAGATATTACCTGTGTTGTTATCATCTATTTCAAATTGACGTACAATCATTATTACCTCCTTATGCAAAATCCCGTGTTATCTCAAGGCACACAATGTCACACTACGTTGCTACTAAAGCAAATCTTTCTTGAACCTATAGCACATCGCAGCTACTTATATGGTATCTTTGGCTAACTTTCGCTGAACTTAATAAGACCATTAGTAGACATCCTGCTGCTGTGCCTTGCGATCCTCCTTTATGTGCATCAGTACATCCAATTGGTTCGTAAGGAACTCAATCTTATCTGTAGCATCTTCAAGTTGCTCTTTGATTACTGCATAACCCTCATGAGCAGAAGCAAAAGGAGTAAACTTTTGTGTTGCCGCTTCGTATTCCTTCTCGATAACCCTATCGAGTTCCACTGCTGCCAAATCCTCTTTTGCGTTCGCCTATGAAGTTATCGCCGTGCCAATAGATACTTATAGACTATCCCTTGGCCTATCCGTTGGCCTTTCTGAATCTCAACAGGGATAAATCATAACCTGCGGAATTCTTAGTTTTACGCTGTGGGAAACTAATGTCCTCTGCCGTTAGAAATTGCTTTGAATCCTCTGATTAACTTAGGTTCTAACCAATAGCACAAATCAGTTAACCCAATAGATATCGACTGCACCCCAGAGGCAAATCCTCCAGCTAAACTAATGATTTATAAAGCCAACAATGGTCATTAGTTCTTCCTCACTTTCTGTAGTTCAGTTCTTGTACATCCTATAGTTCTATCTGAGAACTTCACATGAATTACTTCAGTTCCCCCGCGCTCTTCGCTCAGCTCTACTTCTCCAATTTTCCAGAAGTAGTCTTCCCAAGGAGGAGACTTGTAGATCAGCCTTACAATATCTCCTTTTTTAATCATGATAGCTACCTCGGCATTCTTTTATATATTCCTTATAGACATCCACCCTAGTCCATCGTATTTATGACCCAAGAAAAAACATGCGATTTTCTTAAGAATTAACATAGCTTTCTCCTCCTTCTCTTGCGCCAATCCCCGTAGCTCTCTATATGCCTCGCCCAATGTGAACACCTTCAGGCATATTGTGTTTGCTTCTAAGGGATGATTCTGTAGTTGGATTATCATTGTGCCAACGAACTATACTCTTGAATTCATTCAGAATAGCCGGAGATATCTACTCGTGATTAACCATCTGATCTATATTGAATTTGCCTATGCAGTGCATTGTAGATTTCTGTAAGTATAATCACTCGCTCACCTCTGCTTTCTCAACAGCCTCGCCTTCACTGCCGCCAAAAAGAACCTTATTGTACCTCTCGCACTTTTCCTCAAGTCTTTCTATTGTGATTTGCTGTTGGAGTATCAGCATGTCTTTCTTGTGCAACTTCTCAAAGAGACTGTCGATGATACCTGCGGACTCTAATAGGAGTTGCCGCAGTTGATCATCAGATAATAACGATGGGTTTTGCATTAGGACTCCTCCTTCGGGAAATGCTTCAGTAAGAAATCGCGCAACCTTAGTATCATCGCTCCTTCTAGGGCCATAAAGTGCTTATCGCATGATGTCTTGATGTTCTCAAGACTATCGATAGTTACATATTCCAGTTGTTTCACTTTCGCTTTGCTCAGATTCTCGCGAGTCCAGATGACTTCAAAGCCCGAAGGCTCTTCTATAGGTGTTGTGCAGTCCCGTCCTCAAGAATCTTAACAGTATCTGCAGTGGTAACCTTCATAATGTCGAAATCTTTATCTTCATACGTCAGGTCATCATTATGAGTATCCAGATCACACCTTAAGGTGCTCCCGTAAGTGCGAGTCATATATTTGTAATGCGCGATTTGCATCTGTAAGTAAGCTTTCGATCGCTGCGGTTCTCCATATGCGCACTGTTGCCATCTCCTTTATGCCTTATTTATTCTAAAATTCGTGTTATTTATAGGCAGACAAAATCCCTAACAAATGCTTAAACGCGAGTTTATCATCAGTATCTGCACTGTACCCCGCAAGTTGATTTTGTAGTGCAATCTTGAGCTTCTCCCGTTGTTCTTCCGTGAGAGAAATCATTTGGTCTCCCTTTACGAATTTTATTATATCACCAGATTATTCTTTCTCCAACACATTTTCTGTGTTATTATCGGTTAAACGAAAGAATTCTCGAAAGAACTCCCTCATTCACTTCTAATGCAAGGTTTTGCGTACATCGTCAAGCCTCCTTAAGTAATAGCTCAATGTTGTACCTCTTGTTGTTGTCTGTCACCTTTGGGTTAATAATGCTGCATCCTTCGCTAAATAGGGCTTTCTTAATATCATCTACAGCTTGCTGGAGGGTATCGTAAGTGCTTTGCGCGTTCCCTAGCTTTCCCTCGGTATTAACCGATGTATATTCTAATGTTACCATACGTTTCTCCTCTCGTTACGTACTTCGCTTGCGCTATGTGGTACTGCAAGAGCTTCAGCTTGTATCGTGCATGATGTCCACCTCTTGTTCTATATAATATAACACACCGTTATATTCGTCAATATATTTCTCACAAAAAAAATAAATTAACTTTATTTATCACATATGTTTCAAATCAAGAACGCTTATTATATACTAGAGAAGACAGGAGGGGTCTTCTAATGAATGTTAATGAAAAACTTAAGTATGTCAGGAAATTACTGAAGATAACTGGCGAAACGGCTGCAAAAGCCATAGGTTTCGATTCGGCATCAACAATATATCAATATGAAAATGGCATAAGACCAATATCCGTAGAAGCACTAAAAAGTCTTGCAGCGTATTACAAAGTTCCTATTGGTTTTTTTCTTGACGAGAATTCCATGACTCTCGAAGAGTATATAGAAGACAAGCGCATAGTAGACACACTAAGGGACTCTAATAGCAAATACTTTGGATACATCTCAGTGGTTCATAAGGCGCAACAGGACAAAATAACTCCAGAGGAGCTTAAAGAAGCATTAGATTTTATCCATAAAATTCGCAAAAGTGACTAAAGGATGCTTTTTCTTAAACTCTTGCTCATACATTGGATCAACTAGAAAGATTCTTTCAGAAAATAAAAAATACCACTTAATTTTAGAACTCCAGTTGTAAATAATGTACTTCATTTGCATCGCCCTCCGAACATATGTTCTGAAATTAGTATAGCACAATCTTATGAATACCTAAAGTACAATTTTTTGACCTCTTTCGACAAGCAGATAACAAAAAAACCACCGTTGTTACACGGTGGCGTTGACTATAGTCTCTCAAATAATTTCTCTCGACCATCTAGATCAAAGGCTTTGCATAATGCTGTGATTTGATCCTCGTGAATATCTCTAAGGTGAATCTCAATTTCACCCAGAGTATTGCGAGGAATGCCTGTTAGATTCGATAAACGTTGTTGTGTCCACTTGTTTTTCTTACGCAACTCCTTGATCCGATTGTGTCTAATGTCCTCTCCTTTCCGATAAATTATAGTCAACAACAGTGTAAACTAGTAAATATTATAGTTTCAATATAATGTCTCCTGGTCTATTCTGAGCAAAAATGTAAACTCCTGCTAATAATTAAGAAATATTTTAAGAACTATTGTTCGCCTAGTACAACCAATCTTTGTTATCTTATGGATTATATTTTGCGTGCTGTAGTTTCATCTCCTCATCGTTAAGACTTAAGTATTCCCTGGAAGTCTTTAGGTCAGCATGTCCATGCCATGATCTTCTGTAAGCTGAAGATATCCCCACCGTTGAGAAGATAGTTCCTTGCAGAGGTGTGACTAGAGATTTTCCCACCAGTAAGCTTTAGTTCTTTCTTTAGCTTCTGAAAGAGCATATTGATACCACTGCAGGTAAGCCTGCGTTTTTTGCTGCTCGGGAATAACCCTTTGCAGCTTTCGTCATCCAGAAATTTTTCGCGCATTCTAGGGTACTGTATTAATGTTCTTCTCAAGGTTTTGCTAAAGGTACATAGTGTTCATTGTTGCCCTTAACGTATTCAATCCGCAGTAAATCATTAGTAATGTTCAGGTCTGCTATCCGCAGGTTCAGCAGTTTTGTCTTACGGATACCCGTAGAAAAGAACACGCACATAACACAATAGTTCCGCATACCAAAAAAATCAGCAAGCTATTGAGTAGCTTGCTGATTTCTTTTGCGGTGAATGTTCGCATTTGCTTTTGTTTAACATTAGGCGCGGTTATAGTTTTTATGGTACTGTTGATGTAGTCCTCAGGATACAGAAAAGAGAAACAATGTTTTAACATGTTAAGTTCTGTTATGTAGGTCTCCAGTGTTCTTCCGGTAATATTTTGCGCCTGTTTCACCGTTAGGAAAATTCTCTTGGCTGTTCTTAAGTCCATTTTGTGACCAACTTCTGCATGTTCATGTGTATTTACTATTGATTTATACAATTGAAATGCCATTGAGCTACGCGTAGAACTTAAGCTGGTGCTCTACAAAAGAAAAAACTAAGTAAACCTTATGGTCTACTTAGTCTTAATCCCATGAATCTTCTGGATTCGCAGGTTCCTATGGTGCGCCCGGCAGGAATCGAACCTGCGCTCCCGGCTCCGGAGGCCGGTGCTCTATCCCCTGAGCTACGGGCGCATTATAAACTGTTAGATAAAGTCTGTGAGCTATGAAAAAAACTTACCTGTTATATGCATTCCAGGTGCTGCGCTCACCTCACTTAAAGGATTATAGCATACATTACATAACAACGCAAGTGGTTTAACTCTGAAATTTATTATTGAGCCACTCCCTGATTTTTGTTAGCGGATGAGTGGCTGACTGCTGCATGATTTTCGGCCATGTTCGTCAAGAAAAATCTACTTGGCATCGGTAGCAGTCTGGCAGTAGGGGCATACCCGCCATTCACGGTTAAGTTCCTTGCCGCACGAAGTACAGGCTGGTTTCAGTGTAAATCCACAGTAAGGACATGCTTTATAATCCTCTTTAATTTTACCTGCGCACATCGGACATTTAATTGTCTCTTCTACCGGTGTTGCTTCCACGTCAATAATATCATCATTACGGCGAGCTTTAAACTGAGGCTTCCGGCCAAGCAGCAAATACAGCGGCAAGAATATAAACAGCGCAGCCAACGTGCCAATCGACCACAACAGTGCTGTACTCATTTCATGGCCGCGTCCCCGGGCATCGTTATATACCCAGTAAGCCGCAATAGCCGCGATCACCAAACCCAAAGTCATCATAAAATACTTTCCCCCTGGCAATAAGCTATACATAAAATTATACCATGCCTCGGCCTAACAGGCAAAAAGAAACACCGGAGCCATCGCCCGGCGCCGTTTTGCTGTTATTGGCTGATCTCATCCAGCGTCCTGCTCTTTGTTTCTTCGCCGAATAACCAAACGACAACAGCCACAGTCAGCATTACTCCGGTAAACATCGTAAACACCTGTGCAAAACCTTCCGGACCTGTAATCAAATATCCCACGATAACAGGAGCCAATATCCCGCCAAAACGCCCTACCGCCGCCGCCCAGCCTGAACCAAAAGCCCTTATCCGGGTAGGATACAGTTCCGGCGTATATGTATAAACAACTCCCCAGGCGCCAAGATTAAAAAATGACATTAGACTACCCCAAAAAAGCACTACTTCAGCGCTGCCGGCCTGCCCAAAGCAGTAAGCGCTGACAGCACTCATCGCCAAATAGATAGCTAGCGTAGCCTTGCGGCCAATGCGATCCACTAAAAAAGCGGCACTAAAATATCCTGGCAATTGCGCCAATGTCATAATAAGTACATATTCAAAAGTTTTAATCACTGTATGTCCTTGTTTAACCAATAATGAAGGCAGCCATGTAAATATTCCATAGTATGAATAAACAATCCCAAACCATATGAGCCAAAGCAGGATGGTCCGTTTGGCAAGTGGAGCAGCCCACAACTCGCTAAAGGCTATTTTGGTACCTGCTGCTGCCGGCATGTCTGTTTTCGCCGCAGCCATAGGCTGCGCCGCCGGCCGGATGCCTGCGGCTTGTTCAATCCCGGACACAATGGCAGCCGCTTCGTTCTGACGCCCTTTATCAATAAGAAAACGGATCGACTCCGGCACGGCCAGCCGGATAAAAAAGACGTACAGCGCCGGCACCGATCCGAGAAAAAAAGCGCTTTGCCAACCATAGTAGGGAATAACAAGGTATGAGATGAGTGCAGCAGCCAGCCAGCCACCAGCCCAGAAGCTTTCCAACAAGACAATGAAGCGGCCACGGCTGGCAGCCGGTGAATATTCCGCCATAAGAGTAGCCGCAACCGGCAATTCCCCGCCCAAGCCAAAACCAACTAAAAATCTAAATACCAGTAATGATTCGTAATTCCATGCCAGCCCACACAGACCGGTTGCAATACTGTAGATAAGCAGCGTAACAGCGAAGACTGCCTTTCGTCCCCACTTGTCGGCAGCTGAACCGGCCAGAACAGCGCCTATTGCCATGCCAAAAAGCCCAATACTGCCGATAACACCAACTTGCGTCGCCGTTAAGGCCCATTCTTTAGCCAGCACCGGCAAAACAAAAGCTATGATACCGGTATCCATAGCATCAAATAACCAGCCAAGACCGGTCATTACCAGCAATTTATAATGGAAGCGGCTAACCGACACCTGCTCCAAGCGACTGATGATATCCATATTTTCCTCCATCTTTACACATATATTTACACCTGTCTTGTCACTATGTTTATTATATCTATACTGTCTAAAAATGGCAACCATTTTAAAATCCATGCTAACCAAGCTATAGCGGTTTATTTTATGTTTTGCATTTATCCGTTCAAGCATTCATACCGGCTTAACTACCTTACCCAGTTATACTTTCATCATTTAAGAATAAAAAAACCGCCAGTTCACGGCTGACAGCTTTTTATCAAAAATTTTAAATTAATCGAGCAGTATCCCAAGCGCTCTAAGCTCAACTCTAATTTTTTGCAGCACCTCATCAGAGGGTGCTTCAACTGTATGCAGATGGACGCCGCCGGTAACCAGGGAAAGAGGCACGGCGCCACTCTCAGCTGTTCTCCGTAAAAACTCCGTCAAATCACGGCGCGAGGTAAGCATCAGATTCGCTTTTATTTCCCCGTAAACAGGATGCTCCACACTGACATCCAAGACTTTGCCGCCATTATCAACAATAACAGCGAGTTCTTCTTCCATGTGGTCACGGTCGTGACGGCAGGCTAGCCGGGCTTTTACAGCACTTGGCGCTGCAGTCGGCAAAATAACATACCCTTGCGGCGTTGCGTAAATATCAATACCTGCGGCCCGTAAAATAGCAATATCCCCCACAATAACTTGTCGGCTAACACCCAGTATTTTTGCCAGGGCTGTACCGGTTATCGGCTGCCTGGTTTGCTGCAATAAAGAGTTAATTCTTTCACGCCGCTCTTTTGCTTCCATAAATCACACTCCAGCATTAGCTGTTCTAAAGCCAGTTTATAATGACCCAAAGCTTCCGTCTTTATCTGTTATTTGCTCTCAATAAAAATAATCCTGCTTAGAAAAACCATTTGCAATTTTTCACCTAGACCGCATGCTAGAGAATGACTGGCACATAATCATCGGTTGCCGGCGGCAGCAGTACAGTGAAGACAGTCCCCATATCCTTTTGGCTGAGCACTTTTATTTTTCCCCCATGATTGCCAACAATGCTAAAGCATACGGATAAACCTAAGCCGGTACCGTTTTCCTTGGTGGTAAAAAACGGAGTACCTAGCTTTTCAATAATGTCCTGCGGAATACTGTCGCCGTTATTTTCCACCGTCACAGCCAGCATATTCTGTTGCCTGTCAATTGCAATATTGATATGGCCGCCAAAGGGGGCCGCTTCAACAGCATTTTTCATTAAATTAATAAAGACCTGTTTAAGCTGGGGCATGTCGCCGACGGCAAAACAGTCTGCAGTCGATGGCTGCAGCCGCACAGTTATATTTTTATTATGTACTTGCCCTTCCATCAATAAGGCCACGTCTTCCACCAATTTGCAGATATTCACCTTCTGAAATTCAGGTTCTTTGAGCGGGCGGGCCAGCATTTGAAATTCACTGATAAGATTATCAATACGCCCAATCTCGGAGAGAATAATTTCAAGATGCTCGGGCGTTGCCGGCCTGTCCGACCGCCGCGACATGAGTTGAATAAAGCCCTTTATTGATGTTAGCGGATTACGGATTTCATGGGCAATCCCGGCGGCAAACTGATTCACGCAAGTCATCCGTTCCAGTTTAAGCCGTTCACGTTCGCGTTCGTGGCGCTTGGCCTGATAGCCAACACCGTACAAGAGCGCCAAGCAAAGCGCCAGCAAAAAGAAACTGCGGGCATCCTCCAGCGATTTTCCCAAAACTCTCATATATAAAGAGGCTAATGGTACAGTTGTCGCCACATGCCAGTCTGCGTTATAGAGTTCGGAATAAATGATAAGCTTATCAATGCCGTCCAAAGGCGAGGTAAATTCATCGATTCCGACATTTTTACGCACCAATCCGGTCATTTGCTCCTTGAGCGGCTGACTCTCCGGATAAAGTTCAGTTATGTGTGGATGGTATAAAAACTGACCATGGCTGTCTAACACAAAGAAATACTGTCTTTCCGGCACGCCTTCTTTCATAATAGCCATCGATATGTCACTAAGAGGAATATAGGCCACAAGCACGGCAATAACACGATTTTCCTCTATTACCGGCACATGAATACTGATAAAGGCTTTAGTTAAACCACCATATATCATCCGGCCTGATATTGCTGTTTTCCCTGTTAGTACGGTCTGAAAGGCATCCCTAAATCGTTGATCCTCAAAGGGAGCACTAATATACCCCGGCATGGATGAGCAATCGCAAATCAGTTTTCCCTTGGTATCGTATAAGGCAATATTGTCGACTCCCAGGGTGGCAGCCGCCTCCAATAGATTCCGCCTCGCCCGCAGAGTTTCCAGACTGCGCACATCCTGGTAATTGGCCAGTAATTTCAGACCGATTAATTTTGTATTAAAATACGTATCAAGAATAGTGGCTTCGTCCTTAAGGCGCTCCCGTTCGCCCGCAACTATTGTTTTATATTGAAAGTTAAAGTAATTTACTATTAATCCAGCTATGACCATTAATAGACATATACCGACAAAAGTCATTGCTATTGAATTTTTTGTTCTGGGTAGCCCCACTAATTCCACCGCCTTTTTTGACATATTTCGCTAAAATTCAAACTATTCCTGCCTCATGCTAATGAACAATGCTGTTTTTTTCACAAAGAACAAATAAAAAAAGCTTTCAGAGTTGTACTCTGAAAGCTTTTTTTATTTGGTGGGCGATGACAGGATCGAACTGCCGACATCCTGCTTGTAAGGCAGGCGCTCTCCCGGCTGAGCTAATCGCCCATGGTGACCCGTAGGGGATTCGAACCCCTGATACCGCCGTGAAAGGGCGGTGTCTTAACCACTTGACCAACGGGCCATGGCTCCTCGAGTAGGACTCGAACCTACGACAAATCGGTTAACAGCCGATTGCTCTACCGACTGAGCTATCGAGGAATCATCGTAACATACTGAATTATATAATAGGAAAAATAAAAATGCAAGTGCCGGACGTATTATTTTTATTTGAACAGCTATCTGTCAAAGGATATTTTTGCTAAAACATCAAATACTGATAAATGGCAGGATAATACCGTGAAAAACCATGTTAAGGAGGAACTAATTTGGATCCAAGAATAAAAACTCTCGTCAAAAATTTGATTGGCTATTCAACCAGTCTCCAGCCAGGCGAAAAAATATTGATTGAAATGTTTGACGATGCTCTCCCACTGGCCAAAGCGCTGATTGATGAGGCTTATGCCGCCGGCGGCGTACCTTTTCTTGAAATCAAAAACAGTCAGTTGCAGCGCTCGCTGCTTATGAAAGCATCTGCGGAACAGCTCAAAATGGCCGCTTCCTGGGAACAAGCCAGAATGAAGGAAATGGATGCTTATATTGCCATCAGAGCCAGTTTTAATATTACCGAAATGGCTGATGTCCCCTCTGCGCAGCTAAAAAGCTACCAGCAGCACTGGGTGAAACCTGTACACCTCGATGTCCGCGTTCCCAAAACCAAGTGGTGCATCCTGCGCTGGCCCAATGCCTCTATGGCCCAATTAGCCAATAGCAGTACGGAAGCTTTCGAAGACTTTTATTTTAATGTGTGCAATCTGGACTACGCGAAAATGGCCAAGGCTATGGACCCGCTTGTTGAGCTTATGGAAAAAACCGATAAGGTAAAAATAACCGGGCCAGGGACTGACCTCAGCTTCTCCATCAAAGGCATTCCTGCCGTTAAATGCTCCGGCCTCAGAAATATACCTGACGGCGAGGTGTATACCGCCCCTGTAAAAGACTCAGTAAACGGAGTCCTGGCGTACAATACGCCGGCGGTATATCAGGGATTCACCTACGACAATATTCGTCTTGAGTTCAAGGATGGAAAAATTGTCAAAGCCACCGCCAACGACAATAGCAAAATTAACCAGATTTTCGATACCGATGAGGGAGCTCGCTATATCGGCGAATTCGCATTGGGTGTAAATCCTTATGTTGAGCATCCAATGAAAGATACCCTCTTTGATGAAAAAATCAAAGGCAGTTTCCATTTTACTCCCGGTAACGCATATGATGCCGCCTTCAATGGCAATAAATCGGCCATACACTGGGATCTTGTCTGTATCCAGAACCCTGAATACGGCGGCGGTGAAATTTGGTTTGATGACCGGCTGATCCGTAAAGACGGTAAGTTTGTCCTGCCTGAGCTAAATGGCTTGAATCCGGAAAACTTAATGTGAGTAAAGAACTCGGCTTGCGCCGGGCCTTGGACAAAGGCATCCGCCAGCCGCGGCAGCCCTTATAAGAAGAAAGGTATGCTTTCCATCAGAACAAAAAAAGCGAGGCAGCTTCGCAGGTTTTTTGAGGATAATACCTCCGGCGAAGCCGTCTCGCTTTTACTTTATTGATCGCTATATGTAACTACTTCAGTAGTTCTTGCACAAAAGCAGGCAGCGCAAAGCAACTTTTCTGAATCTCGCGGTTGTAGTAGCGGGTGCCTAAGGTTTCCGGAATGCCGGTGACATCCACCTCAGCCGGATCATATTGTTTGGACCCGATAGTAAAGCAGTGCAACCCGCCGGGATAGAGCGGAATGCTGGCCAAATACAACCGGGTAACAGGAAACAAAGAGGTAATATCCTGGTAAAGCCGTCTTATCAGCTCCTGATGATAAAACGGCGATTCTGTTTGCTGGACAAATAAACCATCCGGCTTTAATGCACGATGTACATTCTGATAAAATGCATGCGTAAACAGGCCCTCGCCTGGGCCAATTGGATCTGAGCAGTCCACAATAATTACGTCGTATTTGTTTTCTACTTCCTGCATGTGTTTAATGCCATCACCAATCTTAAGACGTAATTTGGGGTGATTTTCATTTAAAGCCTGGCTGATTTCCGGCAGATATTTTTTGCTGACGTCAACCACGAGGCCATCAATCTCCACCATCTCGGCCACCTCTACCGACTGGTGTTTGACAACTTCCCGGATGGTACCGCCATCACCGCCACCAATAACCAGTACCGTTTTAGGATCGGGATGTGCAAAGAGCGGCACATGAGCAATCATCTCATGATAGATAAACTCGTCAAATACGGAAGTCTGAAAGACACCATCAAGTACCAGCATCCGGCCAAATTCATGCGAATCAACAACTGCAACCTCTTGATAGTCTGACTGGCCGGAAAATAGTGTTGCTTTTATCCTGGCGGTTAACCCTAGATTTCTGGTCTGATATTCTGTATACCATAACTCCATAGGTAGGATTCCTCCCCTGCCATTTTACCTTTTAATTATATTCTACCTTATATCATTTGTTTAGGCACAAATTTTATCATAAAATTTGCCACATTTAAAGATAAATCTTTGAAATTGGTATCGGTGCCAATATTTTTTTTAAAAAATAAGTGAAATTAATAACTTTTTTCTTAAAACGTACTTTCTTTCACATTCATAATGGTGTATAATAAACTTACAGATCAGGTTGCCTTTTCCAGTTTATAGCTATTTTATAGATGGGAGGGGGTGAGCTTGTGTTCAGGAATATTACCTTTTACCTGATGTTGGCAATTATTAGTCCGCTGTTTACTGCGACTCTGTTTTTGCTGATATTCACGTCACCTATTTGGTTCTTCATCACATTACCGTATCACATCGGTCAACGCAGTCAACCTGAAGCTGTCGTGTCATTAAAGTAGTCCTCCTCATAACAAAGCTCTTTCGTTGTTGATTCGTATTTATCGGATAAATAACCAAAGAGCCTTGTTTTTTTATCCGGTTAGAAGTCTTAACCGCCCGGATAAGGGCAACATCGGCTTGCACTTTCGCCAAAGTCTCGGTGCAAGCCGTGTTTTTTTTTATTTTCTCTCTCGATTTTTCATCTCAAAAATGTGAGCCGTCAGTACTATATGCTGACGGCTCTTGTAAGTAGCGTCTTATTCTTCCTGGGGACGTTTGCCAAATTTATATTTGTATTTTGGCATTTTCATCGGCGGATCACAAACGTCCTCTTCCTCTTCTTCTTCATACATGCACTCGTCAATTGATTCTTCTTCACAATCCTCTTCCTCTTCCGAATCCAAACAGGCACATGGCCCAAGGCCTGTGGCACCGGCAAAACTGTGACAGTGATTATCTTCTTCGCTTGTCATACCTTCAAAAAAGTGAACATGGAAACCTTCCGGCATCTCAATAGCCGGTCCGGTCATAACATCCTGGGTATGCCAATGACCCAGTTCACCCTCTTCACAGATAAAAGTTGTTCGGCCATGAATCCGGTGGCAATGGCTCCTCCCCTTTTCTCTCGCCGGACCGCTGACCCCCATAATAACATGCTGATGATCATCTGCCACATCCACTTCCGTTAAATAGGTGTGAACATGCGGCATCATTTCATCGTTATAGCCAGGATGATGTTTATGCTTACGGTCTTCCTCCTGAACAGGCATACTCTATCGCACCTCCCAATTGTTATCGCACCATATTCTATGCCGAAAATCAGCTAAATGCTACCCATCTTGTTTACATATTATCCAATATGTGTCAACTAGTTTAAAGTAAGCATATAGTATAGCAGAAGCCACATACCAATTGGGAGGTGATTTATCATTCTCAAAAGCAATGATGACATGTTAAGAGCATTTTCTACCCGCATGTTCGTCCTGGCTCTCGCGACAGGCATTCTAATCTCCTTATCGACGCCCCTCACCTATCTATGCTTAGCCTGGAAAACCAGACAAGCGGAAACAGCCGCTTTAACCCACCAAATCGCCCGCGAAGCGCAAGAAATTATTATCAGTAATTCTGATAACCTTGAGTATACCGTACTTCAGCTTAATAACTTAGTCGCCCGTTATCAGCAGAAGCCGGATATTAAACACATTAGAATAACAACACACCGGATTACAAGTGAAGCCGCGCTGACGACAACGCCGCCTTCCCTTTTTGATACCGTTCAGCGCGCAGATATCAATGTTCGCGGTACAACTCCCGGCTATGTAGAAATCACAGCCACCCTGGCAAGTACTATCATGTCAACAACATTGCTGCTAGGTATCTTCCTTGGTTTGGCACTGCTGACAAACATGTTATTATACTGCCTTCCTGTCAGTATTGTAGATGAGAATAGTACCATATTACGCAATATGTCAGACAAACTAAAAAGAACTGCCGATGAACTGTCGCATGTAAAAAGCATATTGGAACAAACAGCCCTTTTAGATTGTAAGACAGGTCTGTATAATGCCAGTCAATGCATTAAGCGGCTGGATGAAGAGATGAACCGAATACTTCGTTACGGCGGAGCAGTAACCCTACTCATACTGGATATAGATCATTTTCGGATATATAACGATCTTCACGGTCATATCCAGGGGGATGAAGCGCTTGTCACCCTGGCCATGTTACTAAAGACCCAGATCCGCAGTAACGATCTGGCAGGACGTTTTGACGGCGAAAAATTCTTTGTCGTTCTGCCTGACCTTGAAAAAAATCAGGCGGTTACTACGGCTGACAGGCTGCGAGCCAGCATAGCCATTCATCCATTTCCAAATGTAGAACAGTTACCCGGCGGCAAACTTACAGCCAGTATCGGCATGAGTATTTACGCCGGCGGTTCCCTAACCAGTCAGCAATTTATCGAGCAGGCTGATCAGGCACTCGCCCAGGCGAAAAACTCCGGACGTAACAAAGTAGTTATATACCAAGCCAGCGCAATGACAACATTGCCGTAAGTCCCAGCCCCATAGTTATTATAGCGTTCCGGCAGGTATAAGCTACCACAGCCGCAAGAATCCCAGCCAGAAGATAGTGATTGCTGAAGGAAAAATCCACATGCCCTTGCGGCAAAAGCAGTGAAGGCACAATAAGCGCTGTCAGAACAGCCGTAGGAACATGTTTAAGCCAGCGTTCAAACCATTTTGGTAAACCAGTCTGTTTTAGTAGTGCCAAAGCACCGAATCGCGTAAAAAAAGTTACTATTGCCATCCCAAAAATTATAGAAATAAATTCATACCGCATCTTCATCCCCCTTTTCTAATAAGCCGCCTGTAACGCTAGCCGTCAAACAGGCGGCTATTATATACCATTTGCCCGGAAGAAAGGCAGCGCCCGCTACCGCAGTTACTGCAGCCACAAGGCAAACAGCAACACTAACCGGATTGATCAGTCGCGGCATCAGCATGGCTAAAAAGGTAGCCGGCATCGCAAAATCCAATCCCCATGCCAGCGGATCGGGAATATAGCTTCCCACCATTACGCCTGCCACTGTTGAAATTACCCAGGTAAAATACAAGGCCCAGCTGCAGCCCAGCTGATACTTGTCATTATAGCCGTCTTTCGTCACCCTGTTGACGGTAATAGCATAGGCTTCGTCAGTCAGCGGAAAGGTTAACAATAACTGCCTTGCTAACGGCAGCTTGATAAGGTGCGGCGCAAGTGACGCTCCCATTAATAAATGCCGCAGATTTATCAATAAGGTTGTAAATACAATAAGTCCCCAACCGGTAATACCTGCACCTATCATAGTAATACTGATAAATTGAGCTGCTCCGGCAAATACCAGCAGGGACATTGCCACAGTCTCCAGCGGCGTTAATCCTGCCGTCAGTCCCATAACGCCACAGGTAATGCCGAAAGGGATAACCCCCAGCAGTATCGGAATACTGTCGCGCGCTCCTTGTACATACTCTTTCAAACTGCCACCACCTTTTTTTGATTTATTCCATATTACCCGGCAGGAAAAACATTGTAAATATCCAATTATAAGTTTTACTAAGATTAATTGGATATCAAAGGAGATTTGTTAGAAATGGATATATCCAAATTAGTTAAATTCGGTTCACTTAATCCCAAGTCGACCATTCCTTTGTACCGGCAGATTACCACCATACTATCAGACTATATTAAAAACAATACCCTTCCATCCGGCTGCAAATTGCCACCGGAACGGGAGCTTGCTGTTCTTTTGGGTGTAAGCCGTACAACAGCCATTAACGCATACCGGCAGCTGGAAGAGATGGGACTTATCAGCACCCGTGTAGGCAGCGGCACATATGTAGCCGAACAACCTAAACCGCAGCCGGCAGTACGGGCAGTTCCCTGGTCGCAGCTCTTCACTCCCACTCCTAATACCCAGCTTTCCTCTATCATCCGCGAGCTCATCGCCGCAGCCGCCGACGGAGACACAATTCCACTCGCAGCCGGTATGCCAGATCCCGCCTTCTATCCGTTTGACGACTTTAACCGGCTGTTTGCGCTGCAGTCTTCCCGGTTCAAAAGTTCTGACCTAGGACATATCCCAACAGAAGGATATCTGCCGCTCCGCCGTACTTTAGCCGGTTTACTGACTGAGAGAGGGATCGATGCCGCCGTTGAAAATACTATGATTGTCAGTGGCTCTCAGCAAGGATTGTATTTAGTAACGAAACTCTTTCTGGAACCAGGCGACTACGTTATTGTCGAGTCTCCGACCTATCTGGGCGCCATCCAGGTTTTTAGCGCAGCTAACGCCAGATTGCTCAGTCTGCCGGCCTCCAAACGTTTTGCCCTGGATATACTGGAAGATTACCTGATTCGCTACCGCCCAAAATTACTATATATGATGCCGACTTTCAAAAATCCAAGCGGTGATGTTATGGCTCTGGAGGAAAGGCGGGAACTGCTACGGCTGGCCGCCAAACACCGCTTAGTTATTGTCGAGGACGACCCATATGGTGAATTATATTACGAACAGCAGCCTCCCCCTTCACTCAAGGCGCTTGATACCTATGGCGGGGTAATTGCACTCGGCACTTTCTCAAAAATACTGTTTCCCGGATTACGAACCGGATGGGTTGTGGCTCCCGATATTGTCATAAACCGTTTCGCTATGGAAAAGCAGTATATTGATTTACATAGCAGCAATTTGTCACAAAGAATGCTGTATGATTATTTATCTGCCGGCCTGCTTGCCGGTCACCTGACTTTGGTTCGCGAGCAATATAAAAAGCGCCGTGACTTTTTTGCCGGCGCACTCAAGCAGTACTGCAGTCCCTACTTATCATTCACAATGCCATTAGGCGGGTTTTATTTCTGGGGCACGCTCAGCCAAGGCATGCTAACCCGGCAGTTACTGCATGAAGCTGCTAAAACAGGCGTGTCTTTTGTTCCCGGTGAGGCTTTTTATGCGGATAATTCCGGCAACCGGGAACTAAGACTCTGTTTTGTTACCCATTCGGAAGCACGCTTGCTGGAAGGAGTTAAGCGCCTGGGCCAGGCTTTGCAGGTTATGGCCCAGAACAGTAGTCCTGCCAGCCAGGAGCATCCGGCAATTACACCAATCATCTGATGCATAATACAGCAATAATGCATTACGGCCTTAAACCTTTAAAGAATATGCGCGTCTCCTCCGCTTTGCATTGCAAAAAAATCTACGCGAACTTTTCTATCGGTTTTAAGAACGGTGAAGTACTAGCTCTCAAGAAATTTAAGCAGCTTGAGCAGATTTTGCCTGGCGTTCTCCTCAAACTTTTCCCGGAAATATTGAGTTTGATAGATTGTTTTTTTATCGAGAAAAAATCGAACAACCTGTATTCGTCCCTGCCGGTAAGCCTTTTCAGACAAAGAGCTGTATTCAGCTCTAATCTGCCGTTCATAGTCCATAAACCCCTGCCAGCTTTGACCGAATATTGTCAAATCAATATCTGTAAAATATGCACCGTCATTGTCACTGGCGGTCGCCTTATGATTTGTCAGCAATATCAGTTCAGCTGCCCGGGCTCCAAAGCGGTCAGACAGGCCAAGCCGGTTTGCAGCATAACCAGCGGCTGCGGCGCTTAGCATTTCATTGCTGCTTGCACGGGGCACACAGACGATGTCATGAAACCATAAGGCATATTCCACAACTTCCGGGTCATTCAGCGCCGGCCTGATTCCGTCCAATTGGATAAAACAGCCGGCAAGATGACCCAATTGGTGATACTGCCGAAAATACTGGCTGTAGCTGTCTACAATGGCGCCATAGATGCTTTCCGTACTTTGCGGACTGCACCCTTGTATTCCGCAAAAACTGTACCAGCGTTTTTTTAACAAGTCCTGCATAATAACCTCCGGATATTATCAAGTAGGTTCCAAAAAAATAATTCAGCCTTCGATTATTTTTTCATTTTCTCCGTTACTTTTTGCTTATTGCCGCGTTTATATAAGTGAAGGAGTTGATAACCATGTATAAATCATTAAGAATTTTAGTTTTAGCGTTGCTTGTTTTGACCACCGTACTGCCGGCGGCCTGGGCTGCTGAAAAAAATTCCGGCAATACCGAAATTCAGGTAAGCGGCAGTCACCAGGAGGAAATCACCCCGGACATTGCTTATATCAATGTAGGCACGCTTACCGAAGCTGAGACAGTAACAGCCGCACAAACCAAAAACGCCGAAGTATCAGAACGGGTACGCAGCCAGCTCGAAGCGCTGGGCATCAAATCTGAATACATAAAAACGGCGAATTACTCAGTAACACCCCTCTATAAAAATGATGACAACGGCAAACGTTTGCCAACTGTCAAAGGCTACCAGGTGAATAACAGCATTATCGTTACGGCTAATGCGGACAAAGCCGGTGAAGTTGTTGATACTGCCCTGAACGCGGGCGCAAATCAGGTGAACAGCATCCGCTTCGGCAAACGGGCTGAAGGTGATGTCAAAAATGCCGCCCTGGCGCAAGCCGTCCGGGATGCACTCAGTAAAGCCGATGCCATCGCCAGCGCTTTGAATAAACGTGTTGTTAAGGTTACGAGTGTAAGCGAAAACGGGATTAATCTCCAGTCACCGGAAGTTTCCACCCGTCTCTATGCCAAGGCCGACAGCCTGGGCACCCCCATATCCGCCGGATTGCTAACATTATCCGCCAACGTTCAGGTAACTGTTGAATTAGATTAGCAAAAGAGATTGCTGCCCGCGCAGCAATCTCTTTTTGCTAATTTTTTCATTAATTAATGTTTAAAATGTCTCATACCGGTGAATATCATAGCAATACCCTGTTCATCGGCTGCCTTAATAGAATCTTCGTCATTAACTGAGCCGCCAGGCTGAATAATAGCGGTAATCCCCGCTTTAGCGGCAGCTGCGACGGTATCGGCGAAAGGAAAGAACGCATCAGATGCCAAAACCGCACCCTTGCTTTGCTCGCCAGCCTGAGCCAAAGCAATGCCGGCGGCGCCAACCCGGTTCATCTGTCCGGCGCCGACTCCCAGGGTTTTATTGTCATTGGCAATCACGATTGCATTGGATTTGACATGTTTAACCACTTTCCAGGCAAAAAGGAGCTGTTTCCATTCAGCGTCAGTCGGTTGCCGTTTCGTAACCACCTTCATCGCCCCCCGGGGAGCGGTTGTCATATCGGCCTGTTGAAATAATATACCGCCAGATATTGCTTTAGCGTCAAGCCGGGCTGTATCCGGCTCAGGCAATTCCGTGGCCAGCAACCGGATATTTTTTTTCTGAGTCAGAATAGCAAGCGCTTCCTGCGTAAAACCGGGAGCAATAATAACCTCAACGAAAATCTGGCTTATTAGCTGTGCCGTAGCTTTGTCAACCTCACGGTTTAATCCCACAATACCGCCATAAGCCGACACCGTATCTGCCTGATATGCTTGCTGATAGGCTGCGGACAGGGTTTCGCCGATTCCTGTTCCGCAGGGGTTAGTATGTTTTATAATAGCAGCTGCCGGTTGCTCAAATTCTGCGGCAAGCGCATAGGCGGCTTCCACATCGACAATGTTATTGTAGGACAGCTCCTTGCCATGAAGCTGTTTAGCATTGGCTACACCCGGTCCGGAGTAATACTGTTCCCGGTAAAAGGCGGCGGCTTGATGCGGGTTTTCCCCATAGCGCAAATTCTGTGTTTTCTCATAAACGAGATGCACCGTCTCAGGAAACAGGCCTTGTCCAAGCTGTCCGCTTAAATACCGGGAAATATAAGCATCATAGCCGGCAGTATGACTAAACGCCTCCTGAGCCAAGGCCATACGATTGTTAAACGCCACCTCGCCGTCAGCAGTCAGTTGTGCAATCGCTTCTTCATAACGCGCCGGATTAACGATAACGGTCACATAGTGAAAATTCTTCGCTGCTGCCCGGATCATGGCCGGTCCGCCGATATCAATGTTTTCGACAGCATCTTCCAGTGTCACATCCGGTTTTGCCACCGTCTGCCGGAAAGGATACAAATTAACGGCTACCAGATCGATGCCGCTGATGCCATGCTCCATCATAGCGGTCTGATGAGCGGGGTTATCGCGAATAGCCAATATACCGCCATGAATATAAGGATTCAGCGTCTTAACCCTGCCGTCCATAATCTCAGGAAAGCCGGTTACTTCACTAACATAAGTAACCGGGACGCCGGCGTCCTTGATGGCCTTCATGGTACCGCCGGTTGAAATAATTTCAACGCCTAATATATGTAGATTACGGGCAAACTCAACAATGCCGGTCTTATCCGACACACTCAAGAGCGCGCGTTTAATTTTCATCACGGTCCCTCGCTTCATTTTACTCTTTGTCAGTAATATAAACCCGCCGTCCGGCAACAGTCAGCCGCCCTTCGCAATATAACGCAAGCGCGCGGGGATATAGAATATGTTCGGCATGTACAATCCGGTCCGCAAGAGCCTCTACTGTATCATCTTCCAGGACAGGTACGGCTTCCTGGAGAATAATCGGGCCGGTGTCCATGCCCTCGTCCACAAAATGAACAGTACAGCCAGATACCTTCGCGCCATATTCGAGCGCCTGCTGCTGCGCATTTTCCCCAGGAAAAGACGGGAGCAGCGAAGGGTGGATGTTCATGATTTTCCCTTCAAACCTGTCAATGAAGTACCGGCTTAATATCCGCATAAATCCAGCCAGTACCACCAGTTCAACGTGGCGAATGTTAAGTTCTTCAGCAATAGCGGCTTCAAAGTCCTGACGGCTGGAAAACTGCCGCCGGTCAATACATAGCGACGGTATATCATAGTTCACCATGCGCTTTAGCACATTGGCCTCAGGATTATCACTGATGACCACCCCGATCTTAACATCCAGCCTGCCAGCCTGAATGGCGTCAATGATAGCCTGCAGATTACTGCCACGACCGGACGCCAGTACACCGATCACGGTTTTGTTCATGATACAGCCCCCTTACCTAAGCTCCACCTGACGCTCGCCGGCCGTTACCTTACCGATAATATACGCTTTTTCATTGCGGTCGGCAAGCTCGGCCTGTATAGCCGGTACATCTTCTGCGGCAAGAATTAAAATCATGCCAATCCCCATATTGAAGGTGCGGTACATCTCGGCTTTGGGCACACCGCCCCACTCTTTTAACAGGCCAAAGACAGGCGGTTCAGGCCAGGCAGTTGTATCTACCTCAACACCACAGCCTGACGGCAGCACGCGCGGGATATTATCATAGAACCCGCCGCCGGTAATGTGAACCATGCCGTGAATATCGAACTTCTCAATCAGCGGCATGCAGGTTTTGGGATATAACCGTGTGGGTTCCAGAAGCTCCTGCCCCAGAGTGCGGCCTAATTCGGGAATATAGCTGTCTACGCTAAATTGCTTTACCTCAAAACAAATTTTACGCACGAGTGAGTAGCCATTGGAATGAATGCCGCTGGACGGCAAGCCTATCAGCACATCGCCCGGTTTAATCTTTTCCCCGGTGATGATTTTGTCTCTGTCAACAACACCAACGGCAAAACCGGCAATATCATATTCTCCGTCCGGATAAAACCCAGCCATTTCGGCCGTCTCACCGCCAATGAGGGCACACCCGGACTCACGGCAGGCCATAGCCACACCGCTGACAATCGAGGCAACCTTCTCAGGCTCCAATTTACCAACCGCCAGATAGTCCAGGAAAAATAACGGCTCAGCACCCTGAACCAATATATCATTCACACACATCGCCACGCCATCCTGACCAATGGTGTCATGTTTGTCAGCCATAAATGCAATTTTAAGTTTAGTGCCGACACCGTCAGTACCGCTCACCAGCACCGGTTGCCGGTACTTACCGGCATTTAGCGCAAATAAACCGCCAAAACCGCCAATATCACCCAGGACTTCCGGTCGATAAGTGGAGCGAACATGACGTTTCATAAGCTCAACCGCCTTGTTGCCTGCGTCAATATCGACACCTGCGTCGCGGTAGGTTAGTTCGGGATTGGATTTTTGGTTACCGGTCATTTTGCGACCTCCTGCACTATTCATTTATTAACTTTAGGCTCAAATAAAAATTTATTATTGGCGCAATCACACTCAGATGGAGTCTGCGCCGGATAATCACAGTTAAAACAGGCATTGCAAAGCGTTTTCTCCGAGATATTGCCAATGGCTGCATGGAGTCCTGCCAGAGACAGGTAGTGCAGGGAATCCGCACCGATAAATTGCCTGATTTCCTCAACTTGTTTTGTTGCGGCAATTAATTCTTTACGGGCCGAGGTGTCAATTCCATAATAGCAGGGAAAGCCGATCGGGGGAGAACTTACACACATATGCACTTTAGTAGCGCCGGCCTCTTTCAGCATCCGGACGATTTTACCGCTGGTAGTGCCGCGGACGATGGAATCATCTACCATGACAACAGACTTTCCTTTAACAACAGAGGTAACTGCATTAAGTTTAATCCGGACACCCATGTCGCGTTTCTTCTGTTCTGGCTGGATAAACGTACGGCCAATATAACGGTTCTTCATTAGTCCTTCGGCAAAAGGAATTCCCGCCTCATGGCTGTAGCCCAAGGCCGCAGTAGTACCCGAGTCAGGTACTGAGATGACAATATCTGCTTTAAAGCCGCTTTCCCGCGCTAACGTGCGGCCCATATTAAACCTGGCCTCATAGACGCTCTGTCCATCAATCACGCTGTCCGGACGTGCAAAATAAATGTATTCAAAGACGCAGCCCGCCCGCCGGTCCGGTGTTGCAAAATGCCACGACTCCACACCGTTATCATCGATGATTACCATCTCACCCGGCTCGATATCCCGGATAAATTCGGCGCCTACCGTATCCAGCGCACACGATTCGGACGCCAGCACCCAGCCTTCACCCAGGCGGCCAAGGCAAAGCGGCCTAAAACCATGCGGGTCACGGACGCCGATTAGTTTTTTCTCCGTCATAATTACAAGACAATAAGCGCCATGTATATGAACAAGACTCTCTATAATCTGCTCCTCAATGGTACCTTTAGGTGAGCGGGCAATCAGATTAACGATCACTTCGCTGTCGATTGAAGTTTGAAAGACACTGCCCTTTTTCTCCAGTTCCTCCCTGATCTCGTGTGCATTGGTCAGATTCCCGTTATGGGCCAGGCTAATCTGACCACCGGCGTAATTGACCAACAAAGGTTGCGTATTCCTCAGCAGACTGGAACCAGTAGTCGAATACCGGACATGACCAATAGCTATATGAGCAGGCATTTCAGGCAAACCTTGCCTGAATACCTCATTTACCAAGCCCATACCCCGCTGCACATCCATTACTGTTCCATCGGTAACCGCAATACCGGCACTTTCCTGACCACGGTGCTGCAAGGCATATATACCCCAGTAGCTAGCCAGCGCCACATTCTCCTGGTGGGAAAAAATGCCGAAAACACCGCACTCTTCCCGCCATTTGTCACTTTGCATATCATAAAGCACAATGAATTCTCCTTTTTCGTTTTCCTCGCTTGGAGGGAACGCCCGAACTGACAACACCGTCTTCTTAAGCAGGAATTGACGGCAGTAGCTTATATAACAGCCCGCGCAGCTGAGCGTTTATAATCAGTCGCCTAAGCTTGACCGGTTAGTCTTCTCAATACTTCCTGATAGGCCTCTTCGACATCGCCCAGATCACGACGGAAACGGTCTTTATCCAGCTTTTGATGCGTTTCGGTATCCCAGAACCGGCAAGTATCAGGTGAAATTTCGTCGCCAAGCAGCACCTCGCCTTTGTGTACGCCAAATTCAAGTTTAAAGTCGATAAGCTCAATTTTTCGTTCTTTCAGGAAGGCAGATAAAATCTCATTAATTTTAAGAGCATACTTTTCCATGATTTCGACCTGCTCGGCAGTTGCCAGCCCAAGAGCTTTAATGTGATAGTCGTTAATCAGGGGATCACCCAGCTCATCATCTTTATAATAAAGCTCGATAACGGTACTTGGCAGTTTGCGACCTTCTTCCCAGCCAATACGTTTTGCCAGACTGCCGGCGGCTATATTGCGTACAACTACCTCAACCGGCAGGATGTCCAGTTTTTTTACAAGCATCTCCCGGTCACTCACCATTTTTATAAAATGATGGGGAATTCCTTTTTCAGCTAACAGATTAAAAAAGAAGATAGAAATTTTATTGTTTAAAACACCTTTATTGCCAATTGTACCGCGTTTTTCGCCGTTAAAGGCGGTAGCGTCATCTTTAAAATATACTAGCAATTCATCAGGATTATCAGTAGCAAATACTTGTTTGGCTTTTCCTTCGTACATTGGTTTTTGAGTCATGTTGGTCAGTCTCCTTTTCACATTTCTTATAATGGATTTATTAGTTATTTGCCTAACTTTGCCGCCAGTCTGGCGTCCTTTTCTTCAACTTCTTCCGCCATCGCCTGCCGGTGAGCCGCCAGCTTGCCGGCAAGTTCTGTGTTATGAACGGCCAGTATCTGGGCGGCAAACAATGCCGCATTTTTTGCCCCGTTGATCGCCATAGTGGCAACCGGAATACCTGCCGGCATTTGAACTATGCTTAACAAAGCATCCATGCCGCCTAGCGGTGTGGCATTAACCGGAATACCAATCACCGGCAGGGTGGTAAAACTGGCCACAACCCCCGGCAGATGAGCAGCCGCGCCGGCGGCCGCAATAAATACCTGAACACCGCGGTCTTTCGCGCCAGCAACAAAGCGATGAACCTTGTCCGGAGTCCGGTGGGCAGATGCCACCAGTATTTCCGTTTCGATGCCGAAATCCGCCAATTGGGTGACTGCAGGTTCAAGAACCGGCCAATCAGAGTCGCTGCCCATAATAATTGCTGCTTTCATATCATCATCCTTTCTTGTTGGCTGTGATTATAGTATATAAATTTAAGAGCAACCGCAGGGTAAGTAAGCAAAAGTTACATTTTTCCGGGTAATAAAACCCAGATATTTGAAACAAATATCTGGGTTAGTTTCCCCGCTATTCTGCCAGGAATACGAATCGGAACACGACCAGCACGGCCAGGATATAAACAATCCAGTGTACTTCACGGCCCCGGCCGGTAACAAGTTTTAATAATGGATACATGACAAGACCGGCTGAGATGCCGTTGGCAATGCTATACGTGAAGGGCATCAGGACTATGGTCAAGAATGCAGGTAAACCTTCTGTAAAATCACCGAAATCAATATTGCGGATGGACTCCAGCATTAAAGCGCCAACAATAATGAGCGCCGGTGCGGTTGCGGCGTCAGGAATTAAACCGGCCAGCGGTGTAAACAGCAAAGCTAAAAGAAAAAGTACGCCACAGACAACAGCTGTCAAACCGGTTCTGCCGCCAGCACCAACACCGGCGGCGCTTTCCACGTACGCAGTAATGGTGCTTGTACCCAGCATAGCGCCCAGGCTGACACCGGTAGCATCCACCAGCATAGCTTTACCAATACCGGGAAATTTGCCGTTTTTGTCCATAATGCCGGCTTTGGAAGCCGTACCAACAAGTGTTCCCATAGTATCAAACAATTCAACAAAAGTGAAAGTGAATACAATGGCCATTAACCCCATATTTAAAGCTCCCATAATATCCAGGGCGAAAAAGGCATTCCTACTGAAATCCGGCATGGCTACCGGGCTGAAACCGGCAGGAATTTTAACAATTCCCATCAAAATACCCAGAACAGTAGTTGTAAAGATGCCAATAAGGATTGATCCTTTAATTTGACGAGCCATCAAAACTGCAATAAAGATCAAACCGAATACGGCCAACAGAACTTCCGGGTGAGTGAATTTACCCATTTCAATAATAGTTTCAAAAGATAACGGCGTGCCATTCCCTTTGGCTGCCACGATTTTTTCCAATGTAGGCGGTATAAGCGACAAACGAATGCTCATAATTCCGGAAAGTTTCAAGCCGATGATGGTAATAAATAAACCGATTCCAACGGTAATGGCATGTTTTAGAGAATTAGGCATGCCTTCGACCAGTAATTGCCGCACTTGGGTCACTGTCAGTAAGATAAAAATAAGACCGGAGATAAATACGGCGCCTAAAGCAACCTGCCAGGAAACTCCCATACCAATAACAACAGAGAAGGCATAAAAAGCGTTAAGCCCCATACCCGGAGCCAAAGCAATTGGGTAATTGACAAAAAGCCCCATCATGATAGAAACCAGACCGGCGCCGATAGCCGTAGCCAGCAGCACGGCATTCTTGTCCATACCCGCGGAACCAAGAATGCTGGGGTTGACAAACAGTATGTAGGCCATAGTCATGAAGGTGGTAATACCGGCAATCACCTCGGTCCTGACATCTGTTTTGCGGGCACTCAGATCAAACAATTTTTCTAACATTTTCGTTTCTCCCCTTTAGCGAAATTTGTGGTGTTAGTGTACACCAATTAACAATACACCATGAGAAGAACATAAAGAAAACACAGCTTACGCCGAGCCTTTGGCGAATGCGGAAGCTGATGTTGCCCTTATCCAGGCGGAAAGTTATACTTTCTATCAGGATAAAGAAAACACAGCTTACGCCGAGCCTTTGGCGAATGCAGAAGCTGATGTTGCCCTTATCCAGGCGGAAAGTTATACTTTCTAACAGGATAAAGAAAACACAGCTTACGCCAAACCTTGGGCGAATGCGAAAGCCGATATTGCCCTGTACTAAAAGAAATATACTTTCTTTCAGTACAAAAAAACCCTGACAGGGAAATTTCGCACTTAATTGGTAGAGCGAAACTTCCCCGCCAGGGTTTTTATCCCATCGGTGTAGTGTTAGCAGCTAACACCTGCGCCACTTGGTCACAGACCGCAATTCACGCAACACTGCGCGGAACCCTAGGCGCACTTTCACTCGTAGTCGGGCGATTTACGGTCGCCTGGTAGAAACGTTTGAGCCATATTCTCAAATATATACGAGCAGTATGTATTTTCTTGTTTTATTGTACCAGCAGTGCCCAAAAGCTGTCAACAGAAATTCGAACTTTAAATATCATTTTTTAAATATTGTTCGGATCATTGTCTCTAAAGCACAGTATTTTGCTTATTTTTTTACACTTATGCGCCGCGCTCCCAGATAACGCGGCTTCCAGTACGGCTCGTCCAGCCGGCTGATCATAACCCCTTTGCTTGAGGAAGCATGAATAAACTTATCGTTGCCATAGTAAATTCCCACATGAGACGCCCCCGCGGCATATGTGTTAAAAAAGACCAGATCACCAGGCTGAAGCTTAGTACGTACGACCTTTTGACCGCTTAGGTATTGCGCATCAGTCGTTCGCGGCAATTTTGCGCCATTCTTATCATAAACGAATTTGACAAATCCCGAGCAGTCAAAACCTTTCGGCGTATCCCCACCGAACCGGTAGGGTGTTTTCAAATACCGTTCGGCTGTCCTAACAATGGTATCCTTCTCAGATCCAAAGTTAGCCGTTGGCCTGGAAGCCGCCAGTGATGGCAGAGCGAACAGACTGAACATTAAGAGGCATAGGCATAAGACGGGTAGTTTAATTGTAGGCCGCAAGGAAACTCACCTCTGCTTCAAATACTGACATTTGACAGTATTCTTTCGGCAAAATTATGGAATTTCCTCTATCTTTTTTGAAATTTTTCCCTTAATATGCTATTTTCACCGGTTCAGCCGCCCATACATCCAATAAAGTAGACTTGGCTTCCAGGTGGGGTTTTAGTTATCAGCTAAAGATTGACAAACGGCAAAGAGTAAAAGCGCAGGCAGCAGTTTCATTTCTCTATGTTGAAAATATTCAGCACCCTATCAATTAAAGAAGTCACTAATTCATCCAGTTCCTTGGGGCGGTTATGAAAGTCCGGCGCTGCCGGCATAATTACAGCGCCGGCTTTGGCCAGTCTGAGCATATTCTCCAAGTGAATTGTGGTTAGAGGAGTTTCCCGTGGCACCACCACAAGTTTCCTGCCTTCTTTTAAGGTGACATCAGCCGCTCTTGTCAATAGGTCCCGCCCGCTGGCGCCTGCCAAAGCTCCCAAGGTATGCATCGAGCAAGGAGCAATGACCATTCCGCCTGTTTTAAAGGATCCGCTGGCCACCGGCGCAAACAGATCGGTATTTTCGTAGACCACGGCATATTTTTTAACATCCTCCATGCCCAAACCGCATTCATATTCCATGACTTTCCGGCCCATATCCGTATACACGGCGTGAACCTCCACGCCCAGGTCCGCCAAGCTTTTTATGAGCGTATAACCATATACCGTTCCGCTCGCGCCGGTAACGCCTACCGCTATGCGCATGGATATATTCCCCCAGTTAAATTTCGTATTTTACAAGCAGATAATCGCTATAATGCGTAAAACCAATCGCCTGATAAGCTCTAACAGCCGTGACATTATCCTGCCTGACCATCAGTGTTGGCGTCTTTCCATACAACTGACTCCGCCGGCACAATTCCGACACAATCATTTTACAGTATCCCCGGCCCCGGCTGTGTTCAGATGTATATACTCCGGCAATCTGCGTCACACTGCGGGTAACAGACTGAATCATAGCCTGCGCCTTGGGGACCCCGTCGTCCAGCAGAAAGACAAAATCCTCCTCCGGTCCGCGGTCATCCAGCAATCTTGCCGCCAGTTCCAGGTTAAAGCGGCGTTTAAACCCCTGACGGTATGCTTCCACAACAAATTTAAGAGCCTGTGACCGGCTTATGTCTGTTGCGGCAACAACCGGCAGCAAACGTTCCTTATATAACTTTTGGTTATGGTTAACCAGGTAGTAACTATTCTCATAGTATTGCGCTTTTTTATGCTTGCGCAACGCCTGGTCCAAGGGAGTTACTACCCTTTTCATACCGGCCATTACCTCAAATCTGCGCTGACCAATTAATTCGGCGAATCCTAAGATAGCAGCAGGTGTTTCAAAATGAGGCACAACACTTCCCAGATTATAAAAAGCTAACAACCCCTGTAGCCGGTTGCCAGAGAAAAATCCGTAATAATCACCTGCCCGCCGGCTCATTCTATCGTTTTCAAGCCCACAACGGCTAATATTACTGGCAAGTAAAACGGTTTCCACTGTATGTTGCTCAAGATAAGTCCAAACCGCGGCACTGTCGCCGTTTGTTAACCGTTTAATCACAAATACCGACCTTCCGTCCTGGCAAATATACGTAAGCCAAATCTGCTATTTATAAATATACCACACGTCCATTAAAATACAAACGGAAAGAAAGCATGGCATCAGCCATGCCTTAGGCGAAAGTGGATAAAGCAGACCTAGCTCCAGGCGGGGTTTTAACCCCAGCTGAAGCTAAGTCGTCGGATAAAACAACCGGGCTCTTATCATTCAGAGCCCGGCTGTTTTCTTTATCCTGCCTGATCGCGCAATACGCGCTTCAATATTTTGCCTGTCTGATTCTTCGGCAAAGAACTTACGACGACAAAATCCCGTGGTATTTTAAAAGCGGCAAGATTGGCCTGCAAATATTCCCGTATGGCCTTCTTGTCAAAGGCCTGTCCCTCCGCCAGCACAATATAGGCACGGGCCACCTGCCCTCGCAACGGATCGGCAACACCAATGACACTGACCTCAATGACACCCGGGAAGGCGTATAATAACTCCTCAACTTCGCGCGGGTAAATATTTTCACCATTTGATATAATCAAATCTTTTAACCGGTCGACGATATAGAAATACCCCTCTGCGTCCTGGTACGCCAAATCACCGGTGTGCAGCCAGCCATCCCGCAAAGCGACGGCAGTCTCATCAGGCAGATTAAAATAACCTTGCATCACGCTGGGGCCACGTACCACCAGTTCACCGACAACACCCGGCGGCTGAATCTCCCCCTCAGGGTTAACGACTTTAACCGCGAGCCCCGGCAGAGGCTTGCCAATGGAACAGTATTGGGGATTTTTCAGCGGGTTTAGCATTACAACCGGTGACGCTTCGGAAAGACCGTAGCCTTCAATTATTTTTTGGCCGTATTTATCAAAAAACTGCCGGGCCACCGTTTCCGGCAGTGATGCGCCACCGGAAATAAAATACCGCACACCGTCAAGCGCATCCGGGTCTCCTCCCCGGACAAAAAAATTATATATCGGCGGCACGCCGTACACCACGGTTATGCCGTACTCTTTAATAGCGGTCAGTGTTTCCTTGGGCGCAAACGCTTCCAGTATCGTGATGGAAGCACCGCAAAGCAAGGAGTTAAGGATTGCGCAGGTCCAGGCAAAGCAATGATACATCGGCAGCACACATAACACATTATCTGCCGCAGTGACCGGCAGCGCCTCCCTGAATGCGCCAGCGTTGCTGACAAG
This sequence comes from Sporomusa aerivorans, assembly GCF_041428895.1. NCBI lineage: Bacteria > Bacillati > Bacillota > Negativicutes > Selenomonadales > Sporomusaceae > Sporomusa > Sporomusa aerivorans. Next base: position 2,294,055 of record NZ_CP156926.1, on the reverse strand, counting down.
GTTTTTATGTGTTAACACGGCTCCTTTAGGGCTGCCTGTGGTTCCGGAAGTGTAAATAACGGCACAGAGACAATTTTCGGTAAATCCTTTATTAAGCAGCGGAGCCGCAGGAAACTGTCCCTGCTCCAGGGCTTGCTTAAAATCAGGAATAACAAGCTGAGCAACTGGCTGTTCGTACCCTTGCTGAGCAAGCTCGTTATCTATAGCCAGCAGCTCCATAGAAATCAGTTTTGTCATTCCCGCATCTTTAACAATAAAGGCAATTTCCCTGGCAGTAAGCTGGAAATTGATCGGCACGACAACGGCGCCCAGACTGACAATAGCCATATAGGAATAAACAAATTCGACCGAGTTGCGGGAAAAGAGACCTACATTTTCTCCTTCCTGGACACCTGTTGTATAAAAATAATCACGATATTGCGCTACCTTCTCTCTAAAAACAGCATATGTCACACTGTCCTTGCCATGAAAGGCAATCCGGTCCGGTGCTCCTTGCAGAATAAGATCCTGTACAAACAATAGCTGCACTCCTTTCTTGGTGCCGACAAACAGCCCCATCCGCCATTTTAGCTTGAATGCATTACTTTGTCTATATGTAGTATGACCGAAATACCGGATATATAAAGAAAACACGGCTTGGGCCGAGCCTTTGGCGAAAGCGGAAGCCGATGTTGCCCTTATCCAGGCGAAAGTTATACTTTCTAGCAGGATAAAAAAGAGATTGCATTACTGCAATCTCCAAAGTTCTTTTTCTATCTGATTCCATTAAATACTAATTTTAGCTCCCAATAAATCAACAAAGGCTTTTAACCATGCGGGATGATCAGGCCAGGCCTGTGCGGTTACAAGATTACCGCTGACAACCACCTGTTCATTTTGCCATTCAGCTCCGGCTAACTGGCACTCGGCTGCGCAGGCCGGATAAGAAGTTACGGTTTTTCCTGCCAGCACATTGGCCGGAGCCAGGAGTTGCGTACCGTGGCAAATGGCGGCTACCGGTTTGCCGGCTGCAAAGAAGTCCTGAACAAGTTTGACAACTTCCGGATACATCCGGATATACTCGGGAGCACGCCCGCCGGGAACTACCAGGCCGACATACTCTTCGGCTTTGGCGTCTTTTGCCGCAATATCGACCGGAATCCGGTGACCGGTAAGTTCAATATAGGTATCCAGTCCGGTAAAATCATGAACAACAAGCTGCACCATATCGCCGGCGTTCTTATTGGGGACAGCCACATCAACCTGGTAGCCCAGCATCAAGAGTGCCTGCTGCGGTACTTTAACCTCATAGTCTTCTGCGCAATCGCCTGTCAATATAAGAATTTTCTTCGCCATTTGCCATTACCCCCTTAAAAAATAAGATAGGTAACTTATTCTATATCAGTAATAATTATCCTGCTACATAATCCCCCACTGGCGGCGGTACTCCAAATATATCTGGTATTCTTTGTCGGCGAAACCATGTGCGGCTAGCAGCTGTTTGGCCTTAGCCGCTTCTACGCTCTCTGAATCAGCATATATATATTCTTTATTGGCCTTGAAGGTAAAACCGACGCTTGCCAGCACCTCAAGCATGGTTGCCGTCCGTTCTGACGCCGCCGCTGCCATGGCCCCGTATTTTCTGAGACTTTCGGGGCCGGGCGCAGAACCAACAATCTGCTTTCTTAACTGTTCAATTTCTTTGAGACTGATAATTATGCGGGTAGTATAATCCACCATGTTATTTAACCCCCAGCCAGTACTCTACAAACAGAACGTTGGATAATAAGTATCCCAGCGGCACATTGATAGCTACCCCGGCTGCAAAAGCCGCCAGAGGCTTCCAGCCAAAGGAAGTAAGATCTTTCAGCCGGGTAGTCAGGCCAATACAGAGGAAAGCCCAGGTAAAGGTCCAGCCGCGTAAAGATTTGACAGGACCGATAACTTCTTTCGAAAACGCAGTGCCCAGCTTGGGATCAAGATAGGCTATCACTAAGGTAGTAAAGACAGAGGCGGCAAAAAAGCCTATGATGAATTTGGGAAACCGTCGCCAAATTTCACCTGCGCTGACGCGACTGGCTTCTTCCACCGTTTTGTTTTCCCAGCGTGTTACCGAAAGAAAAGCAACCATCAACGCCCAAATCCCGACAAACATATCACGCCCGACAACTTTCATCAGCGTGAAAGTCTTTACCGCCCGCTCGTCGGCCATAGCTTCAGCGGCAGCAAAACCGGCTGCATCAGCAAATTCTGAAGTACCAATCCAGGCCCCTGCCGGGCCAGGAGCTAATCCCAAAGATTTAGCCAAAAAGGGTAAAAGGAAGATCATCGCTACTGCCCAGATAATAACCATCGAAATTGATACAGAAACATGTTCCTTTTCTGCCCGACAGGCGCCGCCTATCGCGATGGATGCTGAGACGCCGCAGATGGAACCGCCGGCTGCCAGTGTTGCGCCAAAACGCGGATCAAGACCAAACAGGCGGGTGCTGGCGAAATAAATGGACGCAAACGTGATTCCGGCCACAATAGTAGCCTGCAAAATGGCAAGCGGCCCCGCCTGGAGGATCACCGTAAACGGCAAAGTAGCTCCCATCAGAACAATACCTGTTTTAACATAAAACTCGGTTCGTAACCCACTCTGGAACCAAGCAGGAAGTTTCACAGTATTGCTGATAATCATACCCACTAATAACGCCAGCAGCGGTGTTTCTAACTGCCAGTCTTTCAGAACTTGGTTGGAACCCAAAACTGTAACCACAACAGATAAGATAAATAATACCGAAAAGCTTGCCAGATAATCACTCGAACGGTAGCCTAATATACGGCCGGCGCCCGTAAAAACTACGGCAAAAAAACCAAACAAATAAGCAATACCCAGCCAGTTACCTGCCAGGAAACCACTGATTTTGCTAAAATCAGCCGACCAGCCGGGAACATTGATTGCCATTGCCGCAAGCAGCTTAGCCGACCCGTTGAAAAAAGCGATCGTGCTGACTAAAATAAGTCCGAGAGCAATAATAATGGCCCAATAATCCTCTTTCCTGTACCATGTATCAATCGTTGTTCTTGTCGCCATGTCATCCACTCCTTCTTTTAGTTGCGAGCCGGTCATCACATAATTACCTACCATCATTGCGAACATATAAACCGGCTGCTTTGTCTTTTTGACAGAAAAATAAAAAGGCCAAGGAACTCTCTGCCAGAGAAGTCCTTAGCCTTTGGTCTTTCCAATCAGCCAACTATTTTATTAATGTAATGATAGTATCATAACACCAAGCCGGTGTCAATAACCATTCATATGCTGCAAACGGTATGCCTGCATCAATACCGTTTGCAGCATAACCCCGAAGTCATATTCCGTCCCCGTACATGCCTTCCACCAGTCTGTTGCCGGACTTTTGCATGAAGGCAACTACGGTTCCGTCACGAATTATGATCACAACCTCATTGCTAGGTTTCGTCAGCCCCGGACTAACACTTTCGTATTGCTCACCATACCTCTTTTTACAGTAATCTATCATATCATTTCTACCTCTTTACCTATTTAACTGAGAACTGCTTTTCAATAGCCTGCTGCGCTTGCCTGTTGAATCGGCTTTCCGTCAGAATCTCTATTAACCCGTACGATTCGGACATGCGCAGTACAGGGATGTTTCTTTCCGCCAATATCTCGATTAAGGCAGTAATCATTGTAAATAACGGCTGCCCGCTGTTTTCCCGCACTGAAATTTTTGTACAATCTGCAACAATTTCCGGATATAGCGCCAACTGTTGCAAACAGTCGCACATGGCTGGCAAACAGCACTCGCCGACAACGAAACTGATTTTTGCCGGCTGGACGGAAACCATCGTAAAAGGAATACAGGCTTGCGCCAAAGCTGCAAAAACCGTGGCAGCTTGCTGATCAGAATCAGCCTGTTGCGGACAATTGATAAGAACAAAAGCCACGGCTTTATCATACGCGATATCAAGAAACTCCCGGTCTCTGATATCGTTAAATTCATTATTCTTTAGAGGATACAGAGCCCCGATCTTTGACACAGGTTTGATACGACGCATTCGCAGCTGCCTGAAAGTTCTTGGTGGATTTTCATAATGCTCTACTGCATCGGGACGAACGGTAAGAGAAACTACACACATGTTTTAAAAGCACCTCCGGACAGCGTAGTAAACTATTTTTATTGCACATAGTAAAAGCCCCTTTCCGAGGAAAGGAGCTTTTATTGCAGCACTTTCCTCTTATCTGCCAGGATAACTCCTGCTGGAATTAGCACCACTGCAGAAGACTCTGCCGGTTGCCGGGCGTCATCGGGCCAGTCCCTCGACCACTCTAGATAAGAGCTCTGTTCAATTAGAACTAATTTTACATGAAGAATAAGCTACTGTCAATACATCAACCCAGCCAGTACCAATTAAGGAACCAGGCTGTACAAAAAAGCAGTCCGGCGGCGCTCAGGCATGCTAAACTATAAAACAACGCTGAAGGAAGCCTGGCTAAAAACAAATACACAGGCAGGATTACGATCACAAAGCGGGCCATACTGTACAAAGGATAAACAGGTGATGTCGAGAACATCGGCACCAGAAACCACAGCCAGCCTGTTATAAGATAAGGCGCGGGAAGCCTGTAACGGGGCAGCGTCGATGCCGCAACCAAAGCGACGAAAGCAAGCGCCACCAGCAGGGCATCTAAGTAAACACCGGCTTCGGTAAGAGGAACACCCGCACCGATAAGCTGAAGGTTGTTCCGGAAGTTTTCCCATGGCAGCCCAAAGCGCCTTCCCCATAACTGCTGTGAATGAACAAATGCCAGCCAGTCACCAAACATGATATGATTGTAAACGCAAAAGGCGGCAACGGCTATTATGGGAAAAAGAAGTGATGCCATCGCGGTTCTTAGTTGCCTCACATTTTTATAATATCTGACATATTCCGCTAACAAAACAACAGCAAGCAATATCCCCAGACTCCGGGTCATAGCAGCCAGCGCCGCAAACCAGCCGGCGCTCCACCAGCTGCCTGAGCGAATACAATATAGACAGGCAAGTGAAAATACGATAAACACCGGTTCGGTATAGACGCTATTTAAAAAAAAGGCCGTGGGCATTACTGCATAAGCCAGAAGCGCCAGTCTGGTCTCCCGGGCGGAAAAATCCAGCAAGAATGTTTTGGCCATCAGGCAGTAACTAATCATAGTAAAAACATTGCACAGAATAAACCCTGCGGTAACATAACTTATGCCTAATCCGGCCAAACCCTTAATTAGCAGAATGATGGCAGGAAAAAAAACGATACTTTGACTATCATAGCCATATTCGGCAATAAACGTATACCAATGCGCATCCCACTTAATAAATTTCTCTATAAATAGTGGCTGGCCTGTTACCGATGGATTAATAAAACCCGTCGCCTCACGAACCGGTAAACTATTGCTCAAAAACACCCCTGCAAAAATAATTATTGTATGAATGCAAAACGGTATTGTAACTATCTTTATAATATTAACATCTCGCTTAACTGTAAGCTTAAGAATTCTGGAAACAAAAATACCCAGCAAATTCCCGTTCGGCAATAACAGATACCTCCAAAAATATACTCTCTAATAGCTTCGCCTTATCAGGCGTAAATATTCAAAAGACCCGCAAGTCAACGGCTTGCAGGCTTTTGTGCTTCTGACCAAAGTATTACTTTTTGGGCACTTTCGCTAACGGCCCGGCACATCTAAATCAGGCAAACAGTGTTATTTAGCAGGGCAGACTGACAATAAATGTACTGCCAACGCCAACTGTACTTTCAACTTTTATCGTCCCGGAATGCGCCTCCACTATCCACTTGGCAATAGCTAACCCCAGCCCGGTACCGCCTGCTTCTCTGGATCTTACTTTATCTATGCGGTAAAACCGCTCGAAAATAAGCTTTTGCTGTTCCGCAGGAATACCGACGCCATCATCCTGTACGCTGATATATACTGTCCGTTTCGGGCTAGTCGTCTGTTTGACGGAGAGTAGGACCTCGCCGCCTTGCCGGCCAAATTTCAAAGCATTATCGATCAAAATTACCAGTAACTGGTTGATTCGTTCTCTGTCTGCATGAACCAAAAGTTTATTTTTGCCGTTATAATCAAGCCTGATCCCTTTTTCATTGGCCAGCGGCTTAAAAGAGCGGGCAACTTTATCGGCAACAAGGTTTAAATCAAAATTTTCTTTTACAATTGTATCAGCACTGGCGTCAGCCCTGGCCAACGTCAGCAAGTCTGCTACAATTTTTGTCATCCTTTTGATTTCACCTTTCATGTCATCGAGAACTTGTCCGGAAAACTGCGAAATCCGATTTTCATCATCGGTCTGAATGGCATCTACAGAAGTAAGCATAACGCTGAGAGGAGTCCTTAGTTCATGGGATGCATCAGCAACAAACTCGCGCTGTCTGAAAAAAGAATTCTTAAGCGGAATTATGGCCCGGCCTGCCAGCAAATGACCGGCAAAAGTGGCAATAAACAAAAACAGCAGGGACATGCTGATCAGTACAAGTAACAGTCTTTGCAGCATCTCATAATAAGATGTGATATTCTTACCCACGAAAACAGTGCCTAACACCTGCTCACTGTCAGCAATCCGGATACCGCAGATCATATAGTAATTCTTTTTGCCATCAGGCAGGTATATCTTGGTAAATACTACTTCCCCGTCCGCTCCTTTCCAGTTCTGGATGCTGTTTAAAACAGCGTCACGCAAGTCACCGGGCGGTTCGCTTGACGAAACCGGCTGTCCTGCCAGGTCAAATGCATAGTGGAAGATTGTTTCGCCATTTTGATCATCATCCTCCACCGGCGGCTTCCCAGTCAACTGAATCTGCCGGAACACAGCCACGTGTTCCCGCGCTTCTTCTTTGGCAAATGCCTCGACATCCTGCTGCTCTTCTCGGTACAGCACCCAGACCAGGCCGGAATAACTGGCGATAATAAATGCCAGGAGATAACATATCATGACCGCCGCATACACCATGGTTAAATGGTTACGAATTTTAGTAAACATGATGAGCCTCCAGCTTGAAGCCCACTCCTCTTACGTTTTGAATTACCACATCGCCCTCAGGCAGATTGATCTTCCGCCTTAGCAGCCGCACATAAGCATCCAGATTGTTGGGCGATACATCAGCCTCCAGGCCCCAGACCCGGTCTAAAATTACTTCCCGGGGAACAACCTGTCCTTCGTTTTGGACCAGCAAATCCAGCAATTGAAATTCACGGCTGGTAAGTTGCACCTCGTTATCGGCAAACCGTACACTACGAGTGGAGCGGTTCAGCACAAGGTCGCCGACTTGTACCTCCTCCTCTTGTAGCCTGGCGCTGCTACGCCGTGATAAAGCCCGCAGCCTCGCAAGCAGTTCTGCAAATTCAAACGGTTTTACAAGATAATCATCAGCGCCCGAATCCAATCCGAGTACCCGGTCAACAACATCATCCTTCGCCGTAAGCATCAAAATAGAGCTCTGATAACCATGCTTCCGTAAATATTTGCAAGCCTCCAGCCCGGTTTGACCAGGCATCATCCAGTCTAAAACAATTACATCATAGGGTGAATACATGGCATACTCTATCGCCGTGTCTCCCTGAGTAACCCAGTCAACCTGGATTCCAGATTTGATCAGCATTGCATTTATTAAATTCCCCAGCTTGGCATCATCTTCAGCAAGCAAAATACGCATGTATCTACTCCTTCCTCCAACGCTTAGCAGTACAGTCAACTAACCGTTAAGAGCATAGTAACTAAACCCGTTTTTTCTTTGCAAAAATTTGGGATTACACCCCTCCGCCTCTTTTAGAAATTTATCTGTTTTTGCTTCAGGTACTATAATTACTATACTATCCTTTGCGGAATTCGTCACGAACTTTGCTAACGATTCGGTCGGCATCGTATATTTGCTTGACCAGCTCAACACGTCTGCCGGTGCTGTTGTTACAGTATCTGCCGGCATAATTTTTACAATTGTTCTGCCGCTGTAATATACGGCGGATGTACTGTAAAAATCGTAGAAACCCATTTTCTGTCCGTTATATTCGAGCAGGGTTTGTCCAAGCTCTTTTCCCGATTTGCTGTCCGCCATATTAGGAAAAACCAAAACTGACACCGCTAAATACACCACAATTTGGCACAAGCCGAGTAGACCAAGAACCTGTTTTGCCTGTTGTCTCTTAATCTGCCACCAGGCAGCCAGCATTATAACCAGCAGACAAAACAATGCTGCAGCCAGCCAAACAAAATCCAGAAAACGATAAGCTGCAACAAAATATCCAAGAGTTGATAAAAGTAAAGGTATACCTATCCAGTAGATAAGCGCCCTTTTCTTATTTTGTGTTATCAATTTCTCCAGATACATTCCCGTTATGATCGCCAGTGGAAAAAATATCGGGAATGTATAGGTAAGATATTTGGTAGCCATAAGCGTATAAAAGATAAAATAAACACCGACCCAGATAATACTCAATACCCACAGTGTTGACCTTCGCCATTCGCCGCATTTACAGCCGTCAACGATAGCCTTTGCCGTGATTGGCGACCAAGGCAGCATGCCCAGCAAAAAGACGACCACATAATAATAAACTACATTATCATTGGGATGCTCGGAAACAGTCGCCCGCAGATAATTATGCACACCAAAGAATGTATTGATAAAATCAGAGCCATAAGCATAATACATAGCGCCATACCACGGCAAGGCAAGCAGAGAAAAAAGCAGTATGCCGGCCGGTATTGACATTCTTCTGATTTCGGACCAATTACGCTGCAGGGTAATAAACAATACCATTACAAGCCCCGGTAAAAGTAAACCTACGGGTCCCTTGGTCAACACCGCCAAAGCCATACTGGTATACATGGCAATATACCATCGCTTTGTCCCTTCTGCGCCAATGTAGCCAAGGTAAAAAAATACCAAGGCCGCACTGTTAAAGACAAATAGAACCATATCAGTAATAACAAACTTGGCAAGCAAAAAATACTCCAGTGAGGTTCCCATTACAAGCGCCGCTAGCAACGCTACTGACTGGCTGGAAGTCTTGGCCAGAAACCAGTATACCAATACCACTCCTAAACCAGAAAAAACAGCAGGCGCCAAACGGGCTGCCAGGTCGGAAAATCCAAAATATTTAAAAGAAATTGCTGTCAACCAATAGAAAAAAACCGGCTTATCAAACCATACCTGCCCATATATTTGCGGTGAAAGCCAGTTTGAGCTGGTTACCATTTCCTTGGCAGTAAGGACATAATTTGATTCGACCGGATCTGTGATTGGCACAAGATGGCTAAATAACAAATAAGAAATAAAGGATACCAGAAACAATCCCACACATATGTTGCGTGATCGGACAGTTGCCACAGAAATTGAAGCAGCCATAATAATCCCCCTTGTATCAGTACATGCTAGATTATCTGTAATATAAACAGAGACGAATAAATATGTTTACTGTTATATTGCGCTTTAGCATTCTTTTTTCTCTTACAGACAGACATAGCATATCAGTCATTTTTGACTCTGATTCTTAGGAATTATACCAATTGATTCTGAAAATAAAATGAAAAAACAAAGCCTGCAGCAATTCACTGCAGGCTTTGGCCCAATTATCTGAGCTTTGGGTAGCAAAAACAGAGCGGACGCAAATGATATTCGCGTCCGCTCTGTCTAAAAATCGCTTTCCGTGTTCCCTCAAAACCAAACAATGTAAATGATACTACAGCCACCGCATATGGTGCGTCTAGTATCGTAATGCTTTGCCAGATGTCCGCACATCGAATTAAGATAGACTTGTTTACGACGGTCTATCAGAAATCTACAACCTGTAGACTCCCTCGATGGCATCGCCGACCTAGGATTTCGGACTATGTTTCAAATCCGTAATCTCCCTAGAAAGGAGGTGATCCAGCCGCACCTTCCGATACGGCTACCTTGTTACGACTTCACCCCAATCATCGGCCCCACCTTAGACGGCTGGCTCCTTGCGGTTACCCCACCGGCTTCGGGTGTTTCCAACTTTCGTGGTGTGACGGGCGGTGTGTACAAGGCCCGGGAACGTATTCACCGCAGTATGCTGACCTGCGATTACTAGCGATTCCGACTTCACGGAGGCGAGTTGCAGCCTCCGATCCGAACTGAGAGCTTGTTTATGCGTTTCGCTTACCTTCGCAGGCTTGCTTCGCTTTGTTTAAGCCCATTGTAGTACGTGTGTAGCCCAGGACATAAGGGGCATGATGACTTGACGTCATCCCCGCCTTCCTCCGCATTGTCTGCGGCAGTCTCCCTTGAGTTCCCGCCTTTACGCGCTGGCAACAAAGGATAAGGGTTGCGCTCGTTGCGGGACTTAACCCAACATCTCACGACACGAGCTGACGACAGCCATGCACCACCTGTTTTCGTGTCCCCGAAGGGAGGAACTAATCTCTTAGTTTTTCACTCAATGTCAAGCCCTGGTAAGGTTCTTCGCGTTGCGTCGAATTAAACCACATACTCCACCGCTTGTGCGGGCCCCCGTCAATTCCTTTGAGTTTCAACCTTGCGGCCGTACTCCCCAGGCGGGGTACTTATTGCGTTAACTCCGGCACAGGAGGGGTCGATACCTCCTACACCTAGTACCCATCGTTTACGGCCAGGACTACCGGGGTATCTAATCCCGTTCGCTCCCCTGGCTTTCGCGCCTCAGTGTCAGACACAGTCCAGAAAGTCGCCTTCGCCACTGGTGTTCCTCCCAATATCTACGCATTTCACCGCTACACTGGGAATTCCACTTTCCTCTCCTGCACTCAAGATCCCCAGTTTCCTGCGCCCATACGGAGTTGAGCTCCGCACTTAGACACAAGACTTAAAAATCCACCTACACGCCCTTTACGCCCAATAATTCCGGACAACGCTTGCCACCTACGTATTACCGCGGCTGCTGGCACGTAGTTAGCCGTGGCTTCCTCCTTTGGTACCGTCATTACCTTGCATTATTTACACAAGATACGTTCGTCCCAAACGACAGAGCTTTACGATCCGAAAACCTTCTTCACTCACGCGGCGTTGCTCCGTCAGACTTTCGTCCATTGCGGAAGATTCCCCACTGCTGCCTCCCGTAGGAGTCTGGGCCGTGTCTCAGTCCCAGTGTGGCCGTTCATCCTCTCAGACCGGCTACTGATCGTCGCCTTGGTGAGCCATTACCTCACCAACTAGCTAATCAGACGCAGACCCATCTCTAAACGGTAGCTTATATATAGAGGCCACCTTTCTTAACTTAGTCATGCAACCAAGTTACCACATTCGGTATTAGCACCACTTTCGCGGTGTTGTCCCCAATTTAGAGGCAGGTTGTCTACGCGTTACTCACCCGTTCGCCACTATCTGCTATTCAACACCGAAAACTCAGGTGTTGTGACGGCCCTGGATGGGCCTAATGTCGAGCTTGCCATGGACGGCAATAAAGCTCGACTTCCTTGCGTGAAGCGCTCTCTATCGTTCGCGCTTGACGCTGTCGGAGTTCACATCACCAAAACCCTCGGTGTTGAACAGTAGACCGTTCGACTTGCATGTGTTAGGCACGCCGCCAGCGTTCGTCCTGAGCCAGGATCAAACTCTCCATAAAAGTTATATTTATGGAGCCTTTTGTGGCTCATAAAATTTAAAAGAAATTATTTAATGTGCTCAAATGAGCACCGCACATCTGGCTTTTATGATGCATTACTTACATTGTTCAGTTTTCAGGGAACGTATCGCTTATTATGCAGCGACATTTATAGATGATAACATATGTTTTCATCTATGTCAAGTTTTGTAACGCTGCCGATTCACGACTTAGTTATATTATCATTCCCGAGAGGGGTATGTCAAGACATTCTTTGGAATTCTAACCAGCCTTACCATACCAGTTTGTTCACTAATCGCACACAATATTGTCCGTTATGACTTGCTAACATATTAATACACCCGTAATCCTGAGAAATACGGAACAAATTTTCAATTGGCATACCAAGAATATGACAGAGCAGCAATCTGTTAATGCCTGCATGGCCAACAATAAGCAGATTACCTTCCGTATTGCCGACTATCTCAGAGAAAGTTGCGACAATTCGGTCTTGGCACTCTGCAAAACTTTCGGCGCCCGGAATACGATAGTTACCGATATTACTTCCCCTATTAGCATACTCTTTCGGAAAAAATTGCTTTATTTCCCCAACTGCCTTTCCTTCCCATTCGCCCATGCTAATCTCGCGCAATTCCTTTCTGATTACTGTTTTTTTTTCAGTGTTTTCAGCAATTATCCTGGCAGTAGTGACAGATCGAGTCAAGTCGCTGCAGAAAACAGCGGCAATATCCCTGCGGGCAAATTCGGCCTGGAGCAGTCGGGCTTGTTTTACCCCCTCTGCTGATAAAGGAATATCAATATGGCCTATATACCGGCGCTCATTATTCTCCATTGCTATTTTACCGTGGCGAATTAGATAAATAAGCTTTTCCTCTTGTTCATGTCGCACTCCTGACACCCTCCATAATACGAATACTTCTTTTACCGGAATAATGGGGAAAATAGTGGGCAATCCTGGCTCCGATCGCCAGCAGGCCTGCTCGCTCGGCCATGTGAACACCAGGTATCAGCCTGAGAGAATTTAGAATTACCTGCTCAGAATGGGTTATGTCCCCGGAAAGTATTTCTACCTGCACTGTCAGTTTTGCAGGCCGGTCATACACCACCTCGGCCGTAAAATCCGCCACAGCCGGCAATGCTAGCAACACTTCATCAAGTTCAGCCATTGTTATTGCCTGGTGTTCTCCCAAAACCACCCGGCTGTTCAGCCTGTTTTGTACCCGCGCCAACCGCCGCAGACTGCTGCCGCAAGGACAGGGCTCAGGAATAAAGCGGGAAATATCCCCTGTCCGGTAGCGAATGAGCGGCATACCCTGCCGGGTAAGAGTAGTAAAAACCACCTCGCCGTACTCCCCGTCCGGCAACGGTCGGGCTGAAACCGGGTCAATAACCTCAAAATACAGATCGTTTTCCCGTAAGTGATAGCCCTGATGGGCCTGACATTCCAGCCCGCCGCCCAATCCCATTTCAGTCATACCGTAGTGTTCAAATACTTCACACTGCCAGATTCGTCTGAGCTCGCTGACAATGGCGGCGGAAACATAATCGGTGCTTAACAGCGCACAGCGAGGCGCCCGTTTGCTCCCTTGCCATTTTTCCCAGTAACGGGCCATTGCCAAAACCTGTACCGGAACACCGACAAGACAAGTAACCTGCTCACGGCACATAGCCTCCACAGCAGCCGGCAAATTCTTTACAAGACCATGGGCGACAGGCACTCCCCCCAGACGCAGCAAGCCCTGACGCAGTAAATCGCCCACACTGCCCGGACGCTCGCCCGGTAAAAGAATCATGGTTTTATCGCCAGTCCCCACTAAGGTAGACATGCCGCACCGAAAGAAATCAACCGTTAACTCCTGATCGGCGGCGCTGAAATAGACTCGCTTAGGTTCACCCGTGGTTCCGGAAGTATCCAACGTTACGACCCGGCTGATTTCACTCTGAGAACCACAAATCATTTGCATAGCATGGGCAGTAATATCAGCCGGTGTCGTCAGGGGACAGCCGGCCAGGTCTTCCAGTCTGGCAACTGCCGCTCTCGCCATCCCGGCCAAATGCCGCCGATAGAACGGACTTAAGGTTCGCGCCCGGGCTATGCTGTCATTTAGCCGGGACAGCTGATAGCGTTCAACTTGTTCTCTTGTCAGCGTTGAGCCCGTACTACCTGTTTTCAACGCTATCCAGGCTTCTAAAGGCGTTACTTTCAGGCCGCTCTTCATGGTGACCGCCGGTATAAAGACTGTCCCTGCCGGTTGGTGAGATTATAGGCGCAAAAGGGAATTAACCGGTCATCAGGTCCCACGACATGAATGAAACATTGTTTTAACCGGTCTAAATCCAGCGTCCAGGCATCCTGAAACGCCATACCGGACACGGCCAGCGTATAGGTCTCTACACGTTCGAGAAACTCGTCAAGACTGGCTATATTGCCAACACCGCCAGAGGAGCCCGCCTCCACTGCAGGCGTATTGCGTTTATCCCGGGCGGCCGACCATTGTCTGGCAACAAATTGTCTGGCCCGCTTTGCCCCCCCTGTGGCGTATTTGCCCTGACAGCAGCAGGCACTGCTGTCTGGTGCAGGCGCCAGGGGTTTTAGCTGTCCGCCCGGCGTTAATATAAAGTTGCCATGAAAAGAACAGTGAGCATGCTCTCCTCCCGGCGGGCGGAAATGGCTTATTTTCATTTGACCGTTGGTCTGCTTTTCAATCTCGCGCATTACCTGGGGAAGTGTCATCCGCGCCGAATCAGCAGGTTCCACCGGATATCTCCCAAAGTAACTGACCGGCTGAAAATGTACGCCGCGTACAACGGGCATCCTGTTAACAGCCAGCCGTAGAATATCGCCAATCTGCTGGTCGTTTATACCGGGAACTAAGGTAGGCACCAGCACAACACCAAGCTCGTGAGCCTCACACACTGCAATCGCTTGTTGCTTTATTTCAAGAAGCGGCTTGCCGCGCAGTTTAAGATAAACATCGTCACTTATACCGTCAAACTGAAGAAAAACACAGTTAAGCCCTGCCGCTTTCAGCCTGCCGGCATACTGTGCATCGCTTGCCAAGCGAAGTCCGTTCGTATTGACCTGAAAAAACTCCAAACCAAGTCTTCTCCCCATAGCAATAACTTCCGGCAAATCATCGCGGATGGTCGGTTCGCCGCCTGATAACTGGATATTATACGGCCCGCCGCTATTCATAAGCATCCGGTACCATCTCTCAATATCAGCGAGAGCGGGATCGCTTGTACCCGCCGGTGTTGCTCCGGCAAAACAAATAGGACAATGCAGATTGCATCTTTCTGTTACTTCCAGTAATACGCAGCAAGTCTGCTGGCCATGTTCGGGACATAGCCCGCAGTCAAACGGGCAGCCCCTGTCGGTCTGGGTAGCGCATACCCCCGGCTTAGACGGTTCAGACGGGTTCGTCCAATCCTCATACCGGGGTTCCCCCTGCCATATACATACTTGAAACAGTCCATGCTCGGGACAAGTTTTCCTTAGAAAAACCTTGTCGCCGATAGCCGCCCGTTCGGCCGGAATGCGCCGCAAACATTCGGGACAAACACTCTTGGTTGCAGAAAGCCAACTTTCCTTATGTTCCTGAATATCATCCATGGCTACTCCCTCTCTCCTGTTACAATATGCTTTGCCAGCATTTCCGCCAGTAAATTGTCAAAACTGTTTTTGCTTGTCGCGGCATCACCGTCAGGAAAACTGACTTTTATGACAGAATCATTGATTACGCCTTTAAAAGATGTGCCGTCGGCAAGAGTTGTTTGAAAAAAAGGGCGCGGAAAGTTCCTATGACATGTAAGCGAGCCAAGGCCGCCAAAGCATGCCAGTAAGGCTTCGTCTATCCTGACAGCAAGTCGATACTCATAAACGTTGGCTCCGCCAAAACAATTCTCAACCTTTTTCCATTTAAAATGGTTCATGCAGCATCATCCCAATTGCTTCCAGGCAATAATCAACTTCTGTGTCGGTAGTAAAGCGCGATAAACTAAACCGGATAGTCCCCCGTGGAGCCATTCCTAAAAAGGAGTGAATCTGCGGCGCGCAATGCAGTCCGGCGCGGCAGATAATGCCAAAGCTCTTGTGCAAGGCTTCCCCGGCGTCTTCTACCGTCCAATGCTTTAACGTACAGGAAATCACCGGGGTCCGCGGCGATCTGACATCAATAATATCAGCGCCAAGGGCGGTAAGGCCTGCCGCCAGCCGGTCAATCTTACCCTGCATACCGTCAACATTATCCAGCGGGTTTTCACCGGACCAGGCTAACGCGGCCGCCAGCCCGGCAAACGCCGCGTCATTGGGTGTTCCTGCTTCGAAACGAACAGGCAGGAGAGCAGGCATCTCGTCAAGGTCGCTTTGTATGCCGGTCCCGCCTACCCATACCGGATTTAGCTCTGTGCCGGGAGCTATATAAAGACCGCCTGTACCTGTAGGTCCTAACAAGTATTTATGTCCGGTAAAGGCTAAAAGATCAATCCCCCAGTGTTCCGGCAAAACCGGTACCAGTCCCAGAGTTTGTGATGCATCCAGAAGCGTTGCAGCACCGGCAGCCTTAGCCATCCCGGCCAGCAAGGCAGCGTCATTTATCGCCCCGGTTACATTAGAAGCATGGGTAAATACGGCCAGCTGCGGCTTGTATTTGCCAATCGCCGCCTGCCATTCTGCCGGTATAATCCGCCCCTCCTTATCAACAGGAACCTTATAGACGGATAACCTCCTGGTCTTGGCGAGATAGTAGAGCGGCCGCAATACCGAGTTATGTTCGGCAACAGAGGTAACTATGGCTCCTCCCTTTCGCCAGCCGAAACCCTGCAACGCAATATTTAAAGCATGGGTGGCATTCGGACAAAAAACGATGCGTTCAGAAAATTTCACCTGCAGTAAATCTGCCAGCAAACTGCGGCATTTACCAGGAACATCCGGTCCGCTAAAACCGGCGCGGCCGGCATGATGAGGCAAACCGTTAATACAGGCAGCTACTGTTTCTCCTACCTGCGGCGCCTTAGGCCAGGAAGTCGCGGCATTGTTAAAATATACCGGCTCCATAACTTTTACCTCCTATTGCCATACTCTATAGTATCCACCAAAGATTTACAGCCAGGCAGTGAGTAAAACGCAGGTTTAGCGCCAGCAGCGAGCGTTACTCACTGCCCGGCTATAAAAAAATCTTTATTGGATTTCATATAATTCGTCAACACTATTAACGCCCAAAAGGCCGGCAACCCGCCCCTGGATGATTTCGGCAGTCTGCTGGCGACGCAAAATAGAAGCCAGTATTTCGGGACTGCCGGCAAATCGCTCCAGCGCAGGCTTAAAGCGTTCGCTTAAGGACACTCTTTGTTCGCCTTGCACTAACTTATCGGCCAGAAACACAAGCGCCGCTTCGTCAATATCACGCTCTGCCGCAAATTCCAAGTCCATGTGAGAAGCTACAATGCCTGCCAGACTGGAAAACCCCATACTCCGCACCATTCTTGCCCCGCGTTCCGGATGGTTTGGCTTGCCTTTGGCCAAGTCATGCACCAGACCGCCGGCGACAACTAACTCAGTACAAATACTAAATCCCGCCCCGGAGAGCAGTTCTGCCAGCCGGCGGCCGACTTTGGCCACTTCCAGCCCATGACGTTGGACTCTTTCACTGGTCTGATACTTATGTAACATACCCAGACACTCTTCGCTGGTAGGCACTTTGCGCCGTTCGTAAAACTGAATAAGCTGCCTATAGTCCTCTTGTGTATCGATATCAAGCAGCACCCCCTGATCGGCTACCGCCACCTCTACACTGTCTGCAGTAAACCGGTCTAAAATATGCCGGAGTCCGCCTGCCCCATCTCCCGTTAGGATACTATCATACAGCTTGGCGCTGATAAGCGGCGGATGTCCCCGCTGCCCGTTAAAAACAGGATATATAACGGCCGCACCGGTCTGACGGAATACCCTTATCAAATCCTTAATGCTGCGTTTTCTAATTAAAGGGGTGTCTCCGGGCAACAGAAAAAAAGCTTCTTCTTCACCGCTAAAAGTTTTAAGCCCCGTGATAACCGAAGAAAACATGCCTGCCGCATAATTCCGATTTTCGATAACGTCCACCTGCAATCGTTCCAATAAAGGGTATAATTCGGCTGACCGGTAGCCGACTATCACCCGGATATCCTTAATACCGCTGAGACGCAAACTGTCTACTGCCGTCTCAATTACCGTTTTCTCACCTACCGGCAGCAGGGGTTTAAACGCTCCCATGCGGGAAGAATACCCTGCCGCCACGATTAGACCTACGACCCTTGAATTGCACATATTTCCCGCTCCGCCCTGGCTTTAATCAGCTCGGCCACAATGCTTACCGCTATTTCCTCCGGCGTTTCAGCCATAATGTCAATACCTATCGGGGAATGAACCCGCCTTAAGTTTTCCTGACTGACACCTTTTGCCAGTAGATTCCGGAATATATGTTCCCGTTTCTTCTTGCTGCCAATCATGCCAATATAGGCGGCATTAGTCTCTATAGCCTGTTCCAGAACGATATTGTCATGCAAATGCCCTCTGGTGACAATAACAAGGTAGCTGTCTTTGTTAATGCTAAGCTGCGATATACATTCAAAATTTTCTACCACAACAACTTCCGCCTGGGGAAAGCGTTCCTTATTGGCAAAAACAGGCCGGTCATCGATAACCACCGTAATAAAACCAACCATATCTGTCAGGCGGGCGATTTGCCGGGAAACATGACCGGCACCAAACAGGTAGGCCACTCCGGGCGTCCTGATTGGCTCAACCAAAAAGTTCCGGTCTTCCTTAACATCGGCATGAATGGAAATCTTGGCCGGACCAGCGGCGAGCTTTTCTAAAAACGCCGGTTCGCATACAAAATTTCCAACGATAGTGCCATTCTGCTTAACCAGGCATTGTTGCCTTTTCCGGCCAGCCACCGGTTCGCTGGTAAGCTCGGTTATCAGCCACGCCTTTTGCGCCTTGTCCATAATCGATAGAACAGCTTCATAAATCAATGTGTTACCCGGGTCGTTCGCATCTAAGTAATCGAGCAGAATTTGTCCCTGTCCGCCACAGATCATCCCTGTACTGGCAGCATCCGCGCCTCTTAAATCAAATGGTTGAATCATCGACTGGCGGGTTTGCCGCACTGCTTCGGCCAGTTTGATTGTCTCGGCTTCCAGCTTTCCTCCGCCAACCGTGCCAATAATGGATCCGTCTGCGCAGATAATCATTTTGGCCCCTGCCGACCTGGGCGCCGAACCCGCACTGTGAAAAACAGTAGCCACCACTACGCTTTGACCGGATGAAAGCAGTTGAATTAAGTTCTGATATAGCTTTTTCACATCCACCCTCCTAGCCGCCACTTTTTTATAGTGGACCACTAAACTAACTGCCGGAAAGGGTATATCCATTGGCCGCCAGAATTTCTTCGACTTTACTTAGAGTATCTATAACAAGCTGTGGACAACGTGTTACCCTATTGGCAGGATCACCTTCCAAAATGTTGTCACAGTTAGTTCCCTCATAACCGGCGCACGCTGTTCCTTCGAACCAGTTTACTAATTCCCGGATCATGTCGTTCTCACGGCTGTCCTCCATCTCTTCCAGAGTTCCCTTACCGGTATAGAGGCCGATCAGACACGCCCCACCGGTCAAAGCTCCGCAAGTCTTGCCACAAAACCCCACTCCCCCGTTTAAACCGGACATGGCCCGCACCAGTTCAGGGTTTTCCTTACCTTGGGCCTCCAAGCCAATTATAAGCAGGATCTGACTACAAAAGAAGCCTGCTTGTGATAGCTCCAGCAGCTTAAAAAACAATTCGTTCACAGTCATCCTCCTTTTTTTGCCCGCACCGTTTACTCGCTATATTACCTGAATAAACACTTCCATAACGCCTCCGCAAACCATTCCTTCATCGGCCGCCGCATCATTGAGCATTCTTACCGTATACAGTTTGGACCGGTTGCCGTCAAGTGCGGTTAAGGCCTGCCGCCTGACTTCAGCTTCGCCACAGCCCCCGCCAATAGTACCAAAGGATCTGCCATCCGGTAAAACCAGCATTGTACTGCCGGCTTTACGGGGCGTCGAACCGCGCGTCTCCACAATGGTAATCAGGGCGGCTTTTTCACCCTGATTTTGCAATTGACAAATTTCTTGTAAAAATGCTTTATCCATGACTACACCCTCTCGCCGCGCTTAATGACGCGGCCGATCCACCCCGAAAAACGGCTACTACTTCGGCGGCAATGCTGACTGCTATTTCAGCAGGAGTTTCCCCTTTAAGATCAAGGCCAATCGGCGCCCTTAGCCGATTTTCAATATCCGGCGGCGCTCCTTCTTCTTTTATCAGCTTGATAATTTCCCTAATCCTTTTTCTGCTGCCAATCATCCCGAGGTAGCCGGCATTGCTGTCCATAGTAGAGCGCAGACAATCGAGATCATAGCGATGCCCGCGGGTAACAATAATAACTGCCGTATCACTATCCACTGATATATGCTGGACTGCCTGCTGGAAGTTTTCACAGATTACCTTGCTGGCCCCGGGGAATCTGGCTGTATTGGCAAACTCCGGCCGGTCGTCAATGACCGTCACAGCAAAATCCAGTAATGAAAGCATTTGTACCAGCGGTTGGCTGATATGCCCGCCGCCAAACACCACCGCACTGCGCTTTTTCACCAGCCGGTCCCAAAACAGCCGAACACTTCCTCCCTGTTGAGCCTCCAGCGTGATGATTACCGGTTTAACCCATACGCTTTTCTGCACCGTTTCCTTTATTTTTTCGAGAAGCGTCGAATCCAGCTGTCCAGCCGCATTTCCATCTTTCTCAACAATAATCATTTGCCCGATCTGAACTGCATCTGCCGGCACACAGTCAATGACAGTCAGAACATTTACACTTCCGCCAGCCTCCACTGCCGACAAAAGCTTATTAAACATGATTTACATCCTCTTTCGTATCACACCGTGCTTTGTCAGGACCTTTACCAAGTAAATCGTTTATTTTGGCGAGTGCGGCTTCAGATAAAAAATTGATGTGAGTTGTTGTTCCATCCATGGCTTCGCCGGTTAAAACTATGCCGTTATCAGTTTCCAAATAGCCTACAGGTAAATTTCTTCTAAACATTTGTCCTGTATTTTTGTCAACCACTTCGACAATAACCCAGTCTGCTTCAATTTTATCAATCAACACGTTTTCTTCCTTCATGCCGGACCCCTCCCTATATCTTATTTTGCCGCAGAAAGTATTAAACGTGGTCCCATTCTGCAGTTTGGACAACTCCGCCCTTCATTGGTGCCGTCACAACTCTTGCAATACACGGTAAAACACCTGCAGCACTGATACAAAGGTGCATTGTCAGCCAACTCCTTATCACAGCGGGGGCATGTTGTTTTCTCCAAAGTGTTTCATCCTTTCGTTGCTTTTTTTTCAGCTACCAGCAAAAAGTATCCTATCTTTTTCCCGGAAGTTACTACACATTGCCAAAGTTCTTCCATTGAACCATGCTCCATAATATAGCGAGCAACGAATTCTCGCAAAAAAGCCGACTGGTCTTCCCAGACAAGGCTGGTAAAGCCGAGCTCCCTGAGAATTGTCTGCTGTTGTTTTTTGTTCAGATACCCGGCCGAACTATCGGAATCGGCCAAATAGAGGTCAGTGATAGCCATTTTCCCCCCTGGGACAAGAACGCGGCTGATTTCCTGTAAAGCTAAGCCTACATCCTGCATAACCGACAGGCTGCACTCGGCTAGCACCCCATCAAACATAGCAGGCGCAAACGGCAGGCTTTCGCCTGACGCCTGAATGAACGTTAGGCCTGGCGAACACATTCTGGCCTCATTCAAACGCTCTGCCGATGAATCTATCCCGATTGTCTCCAACCGGCAGACGCTATGGATATACCGCATCGTTGCGCCTGTACCGCAGCCAACATCAAGCACCTTGGCGCCAGGTACAAACGAGCATAATTCAATAAGCCGCCGGGTAAGCGCAAGTTCGCCAGGGTGTTGGTGAAGCATCATTTATCCTCCAGCGCAGCTTCTACCTGTTGCATTTTACCGTTGGCCAACTCTTCCGGAATATACACCAGCCCGCATTGCGAACATCTATACAGTTCAACCGGAAAGCTGCTGCCAAGATAAGTCAAAGTTACCTTGCCGAGTGTTAAGGCAATGCCGCACTTAAAGCAGGTAATATTTACCTGCTGTTGTCCTGTCATGTTGCTCATTTGCATCCTCCGCTATCCGGTAATATTGATTCTGTGACAATAAGCGTTACGAACGATAAAGCCATCTTCGTGCGGCTGGTATTCTACCCAGTAGGTGACGCTGGCCGGCTGGAAATATGCAATATAATAACCTTTTTCTGCATCTTTTAGTTTATTGCCGTTGCTTTCGGCCTGCGCGATCACTTGCGTAACATCATCAACCAAAATCATTCGCTCTTCCATAACCCGTAAGACGGCATCGGGAATAACAACTTTAACAGAAGCTTGCTTTGCGTTCACCTTTTCACCCCATACTTCATGCAATAGTGATGTTTTTAATCTTGCTCTGTTTTCTTGCCGTTTTGAAAGCCCCGGTCCTTCTCCGCCAGTCACCTCAGCATCGGTCTTGCCAAAAATTAAATCCAGCAAATGATACGCTTGTTTGCCCCGGCCGGCAAAATTATCACGGCACATGGCGCAATAGGTTAGATAATCTGACTCACTTTCTTTAATCCTTCTATTTATAACTTTATGCGTAACCTCTTTATTGGCATAAAGCATTAAGCCTCCATAACCGCAGCATACTGTAGTCTCACGGCATAAAGGCAACTCTTCAATTTCATATCCCAACTTGCCGGCGATATTCCTTACACTGTTTTGCAGCTCGGCATCATACCGCGTTGTACAACTGTCATGTATCGCCAGCCTGCGCGGCTCACCATCCAAACATTGACCTGCCGGCAAACCGATCCGCTCAAACAGCGTCCATAAACTTTCCACATTCATGTCAGGGTAATTTTGTTTCAACAGGCTATAACAGGTAGGACATGCGGTGATAACCTTGGGGCTGCCCAGACTGCGCCAGCCTTCTTCCAGATTTTTCATTGCCGCCAGAAATAACTTTTCCTGCCCGGCCCAGGTGGCCGGCGCCCCGCAACATCCCAGCATTAAGCCAACTCCGCCAGTCGTCTTCTCACGCAAGAATTGATAGATCTGCTTGACATAGCCTGGGAAAGATGCGGCTAACTGACAGCCGGGATAAAATACCAGTTCACTTGAGGCAAAACCTGGCTGGTGCTTGATAAGCGTAAATTGTTCGCCTGTGCTAAATTGCATATCCCGTAAGGCAAAATCATGCACTGACGGCGGCATCTTACCCTTAGTCACCATTATTTTACGGGCCTCAGAGAAAATTTCAGCCATATTCAGCTTGCCCGGACACACCCTTTCGCACAGACCGCAAAGACTACAGGAATTAATTAGTCTATTGGCACGATGAATCCCCATTACAATTGATAAATTATTATATACCTCACGTACATACCGTTTGGGATACGAATTGTAATGAGCTAGGTATTCGCACGCTTTTACACATTCAAGACACTCGCATAACAGGCAGCGGTTGGCTTCCTGACAGGCTTCCTCCTTGGTATAACCGCTCGCCGGCTCACTTGCCTGTACCATATGCTCCGGTTTTAGGCCCATGATATTTGTGTAGAGCGCTGTTTCAAAAGGTCCTTCATTTCCTCGGTTGGCCGTAAGCGATGCATTCTGTAATAACCGGTCAATGGATACTGCCGCGATCTTACCGTCGGCTATGGAGCTGATTGGCGAAGAAATTCCGGCCTTGCGGCGGAGGCTTCCCCCTGCAAAAACTTTACCATGGCTGGTTGCCAAGGTTAGCGGCTCAATTTTTATTCCGTCCTCAGCATCCAAAGCGAGGTCGAAGCTTATGCTCCTGTCCCGAACAAGCCCGGTGCCGAAATAAATAGCATCATACTTTTCATAAAGACTGTCTAGCGATGTCACGGGAGCATTATAGGCGACTTCCAATGGCAATCCTTCCAGAACGGAAAAGTCGTTTTGAATTAACTGACGGGGCAACTGAGACTCTGGTATATCCCAGATACTCCCTCCCAAGCGGTCGGTTGCCTCAAAAACAACTACCTTATATCCTTTGCGTGCAAGCTCACAGGCTGCCGTTAAGCCGCTCAGGCCAGCTCCCACGACAGCCACTTGCTTGTCTTTAACTTTGGGAACGGCAAATCTGGCGGCTGCGGCGTTATCAACACAGATTTTCTCCATTGCCCGGATAAAAATAGGATCGTCAAGCTCGCTACGCTTGCACGCCTGCTGGCAGGGCTGGTCGCATATCCTGCTGATAATTCCCGGAAACGGAACCATTTTCTGGAGCACGGCAAAACCTGCCGCATAGTCTTCCTGCCGGACAGCATTTACTATACCGCGTACATCAACATGGACCGGACATCGGGCAGTACAGCCGGGTGGATTCTCTTGAACACATTTCGCTTCCCGTTGACGCAGTAGTTGCTGATCCATAGCGAACCCCCTCTCCACTGTAAAAAAACGTAAGTAGTGAGTAATCCATAACCTTATTCTACTGGATAAGGTTGACTACGCTTCAGTTGGGACAAGCCCAACTGAAGCGTAGTCTTACATTATCAGATTATTTGCCGCCGGCGGCTTGTTCTTTAGCTGCCAGTGTCTCTAAACCGGCTTTTATTTTTTCCGGCAGTGCCGGTACTGAGAAGATACGAACGCCGCAGGCATTATAGACTGCATTAAGAATAGCGGGATGCGGCGAAGTTAACGGACCTTCGCCTACGCCGGCAGCACCATACGGTCCATGCTCACGCGGAGTAATGTTGTAGATGATTTCCATATCATCCGGAATATCCTTGATAAAGGGAAAACCGCAGCCGACAAGGCTGGTATGCTTTTTAAGGTCTTCGAAGTCCTCGGTAAGAGCAAGACCAATTCCCTGGGCCAAGCCGCCATAGACCTGGCCGTCGCATGTTGACTTGTTGGTAATCGTGCCAATATCCTGTACGGTTACAAATCTGACTACGGTAGCTTTACCGGTTTTCATATCGACTTCCACTTCCGGCATAAAAACAGCATACATGTAGATTGGGAACGGATTTCCCTGGCAGGTATCGGGACTGCAGTCGGTACACATGGAGGCAGTCCAGGAGCCGTTATAATGAAGCGGAATGTTTTCCGCCACCATTTCGTCATAAGTACGGAATGTCCCATCCGGTTTGCGCATTGCATTTACCAGCATTTCGCAGGCAACCCGGGTTGCATTGCCGGTCATAACATTTTGACGGCTGCCGCCCGACGGTCCGCTGGCCGGAGTATAGGCCATATCGTTCATTACCAGTTTGATCTGTTCCGGCGTTATTCCCATTTGCCGGAGGGTTTCATGGGCGTGAGTTAAAAATGCAAGGTCGGCGCCTTGGCCATGATCCTGCCAGGAACTGCCGATGGATACACCTTCTTTGGTTAATTCAGCCCAGGCGTGCGAGCTGTCCGGGCCGTCCAAGCCGCAGCCGTACATGCCAATTGCCAAACCTACGCCGCGTTTTTTCTCAGGCGTGGAAAGCTCTTTACAACGCTTTTTGGCTTCTTCCCAGTATGGACGGATTTTATCAAGCATTTCCGGCAGACAGAAAACTTCCGGCACCTGACCGGTTGGCGTAGTTGCCCCGGGACGGTAGACATTCTTGTAGCGGAATTCCAGTGGATCCATACCCAGTTTTTCCGCCAAGACATCTATGCATATTTCCGAGGACAGGAAAGCTTTGGGCGAACCGTAAGCGCGGAAAGCGGAGCCCCAGGCGTGGTTGGTGCATACGCACTTGCCTTTGCCGCGAATGTTAGGAATATTATAACCAGCCCCTGTAAACTGACCCTGGCGCATTAAGTTCAGATCGCCGAACTCGCTGTATGGGCCGTGATCAAGCCACCAGTTGGTTTCCATAGCAAGCAGTTTGCCTGTTTTGTCGGCAGCCAGCTTAGTTTTTACGAGCGCAGGCGAACGCTTGCCGGTATAGGTAATTTGCTGGTACATATTGAAATTAAGTGAAACCGGTTTACCATCGCAAGCCAGGCAGGCAACCCCCAGCAAAGCTTCATTGGTCGGGCTGAATTTGTAACCAAAGGTAGCGCCTGTCGGGTTGGCGACCAGGCGGCACTTTTCCGGCTCAATGCCGATACCGGCAACAATCATGGCATGGTGCAGGTGGAGGGCAATACTCTTGGAGTGGATTGTCAAACGACCTTCTTCATCAATGTAAGCCGAACCGCAGTCAGGCTCCAGCGGCAAGTGCGGCTGACGGCTGCAGTAGGTTTCCACTTCGGCGGTAATAACACCGGGATCATCCATAATCGGCTTGGTGTCTTCGCCTTTTACAACTCCTTGCTCATAATACACATTGGGTGTACCGGGATGTATTTCAATGGCGTCAGGAGCCATAGCAGCAGGAGCGTTCATATAGGACGGCAGGATTTCAAGATCAACCTTGACGGCTTTAGCTGCCGCTCTGGCGTGCTCTTCGGTATCGGCGGCGACAATAGCAATCGCATCGCCGTACTGGAATACTTTCTCATCGCAAAGAATAGGGCGGTCCCAGCCATCACCTTTGTTTGTCGGGAAAGTAATCAGGCCGGTAATCCGGTTTTTGCCTTTAACATCCTTATGAGTAATTACTTTGAATACACCAGGCATTTTTTCAGCGGCCGCAGTATCAATGCCTTTAATATTTGCATGCGATACTTCTGCCTGAACAAGTGCTAAGCGCAATGTCCCCGCCGGCATTTGCAAACCAACATCAGCGCCAAAATCCCAGGTACCGGTAACTTTCTGCAACGCAGACGGACGATGATAGGTGGTGCCGTAAATTTTATTACCGACAGGTTTAAACATCAGCTCGTCTTTACGAATTTCGCCGCGGACAACCCGGGCAGCTGCCATAACAGCATCGACTAAAGGCTTGTAGCCTGTGCACCGGCATGCATTACGATTCTTTTGGAACCATTCGCGGACCTCTTCCCTGGCGGGATTGGGATTCTCATCAAGCAAAACTTTTGCCGACAGGATAAAACCAGGACTGCAGAAGCCGCATTGTGCACAGCCATATGCCATCCAGGCCACCTGCAGCGGGTGAAGGTTGTTAGGTGTTCCCAAACCTTCAATAGTAGTGATTTGCGCTTCATCAGGCACTCTTTTCATCTTCATAACGCAAGATCTGATTACCCGGCCATCCATAATAATCGAACAAGTCCCGCATTGACCTTGATTGCAGCCAACCTTGCAGCCGGTTAACAGTAATTGTTCCCTGAGTACGCTTGCCAGAGTGGCTTCAGGATCAACAATTAGCGTTCTGGGCAAACCATTGATGTTCAGCACTTTTTTTTGCATCTGCTCTTGTCTCCTTTTTGAAAATTTCTATATTTCAGGAGATTTCTGCATCTCCGAAATATACAAGGCTTAACATTCATTAAATGCCTTTGCCAAAGCCGCATTCGGGATAGCGGCATTCTTCGCATACCAAGCACAAACCGCCGTGCCCCAACTTGGTAATATCCCGCCTGTCCAGCACTTCCCCTGCTAACAGCCGGGGAACCACAAGATCAAAGATTGTACTTTTGTGATACATTACACAGCCGGGTAAGCCTAGAACCGGAACAATGCCAAAGTAAGCCAGCATAAACATGGCCCCGGGCAAAGTTGGCGCTCCATAAGTGACAATTAGCCCGCCGGCAGCCCGAATACCGGAAGGAGTAACATCATCGGGGTCCACAGACATGCCACCGGTAGTAACAATCATATCGGCCCCCTCGGCAAGCAAGCCATGAATGGCTTTCACAATCTCAGAAACATCGTCAGGCACAAATACCTGCCTTAAAACCGAACTGCCTAACCCTTCAAACTTCTCAGTAAGCACAGGGCCAAAACAATCTTTTATCCGGCCGTGATAGATTTCACTGCCGGTTGTCACAACGCCGACTTTGTATGGTAGTAACTGCTTTACCATTACTACCGGCTGATAATCAGTGCATATCTGCTCAATTCTCTGCAGTTTCTCCGTGCCGATTACTAAAGGAACGATTTTACAGGCTGCAATTTTCTTGCCTTCAGTCACCATCTGATTGGAGTGAAGGGTAGCGATTGCAATTTGCTCAATATCATTAATCCGGTCCAGTGCATCGATGTTGACTTTAATCAACCCGGTCCTGCCGGCCTTTATTTCCACCTTCCCCTCGGCTGCCTCTGCCAGCACGACGCCAGGTCCGGCCACTGCTTTGGCAAATCTGGCTGCGGCTTCATTCTCATGCAGGGTCTTATCATTTACTTCCCAGACATAGATGTTCTCTTTGCCAATGTTAAGCAGTTTATCAATGTCTTCTTTACGAATTACATGCCCTTTTTTAAAAGCTCTACCTTTTCTCTTTCCCGGAATAATCTCGGTAATGTCATGACAAAGTACCATGCCTTCAGCCTGGTATACAGGTATTACTCTCATGGACCGCCCTCCTTAGCTAAATCTTATCTGCGTAACCATCGCCTTACCACCTGTTTGCTATACCTTTAGAACGCAAGATTCATACCAACCTTGCGAATCCTACATAAATAAAAAATACGGTCCCATCAAGTATACTGTCAAAGCACGAGCCGCAGAGCCTCTAATTAATCAGAAAAATTTCACAGTATATCAAAAAAAAAGGAAGAATCAACCGGCCTTTGTCCAGTTGATTCTTCAAAATTATGTAATCTGCTCCGTTAAGTGTCCCACAAGTGTCACTTTTATGTGACACTTGTGGGACACTTTATGCTTTAGTTGTAGATAGCGTACTGCTTCATTTTCCGGTATAAGGTATTACGCGACACCCCCATGGACTTGGCCGTCAAACTGACATTGCCCCGGTGACTGGATAGCAGAGCCACAATTTCCTGGCGTTCGTTTTCCGCCAGGTAAACCCGGCGCTGTTCCCGCCTGCAGACAGATTCCGGCCGCGTATCATCCGGACTGTTTGCAACTATGCCTGCTACACTCGCCGGTTGCCGGTTACAGATATCCTGCGGCAAATTTGCCAGCGTTATAAGCTGACCTTCTGTCAGGCTCACAATCCGCTCCACTACATTCTGCAGTTCACGTACATTACCCGGCCAGCTATAGCGTACAAGCCGTTCAATGACTTCCGGACTAACGACAAGTCTCCGGGACTGTTTATCTAACTTTTCCAGAAAATGATTAAACAAGGGGACAATATCTTCCGGGCGTTCCCTTAAAGGCGGTATGGTAATGGAGATAACATCCAGCCGGTAATACAGATCTTTACGGAACGTTCCTTTTTCCACTTCTTTCATTAAGTGCTTATTTGTAGCGCAAATGACACGCACATCAATGGGAATTACTTTATCACATCCGATTCTGTTTACCTTTCGTTCCTGTAATACCCGTAATAAGGCGACCTGTTGTTCTAGCGGCATATCGCCAATTTCATCCAAAAACAGGGTTCCGCCGCAGGCCAGTTCGAATTTTCCCGGCTTGCCGCCACGTTTGGCGCCGGTGAAGGCACCATCGCCGTAGCCAAACAGTTCACTGCCAATCAGTTCCCGCGGTATAGCCCCGCAGTTAACGGCAATAAAGGGACCGGCGCGCCGGTCACTGCGATTATGAATAGCCTGGGCAAAAATCTCTTTGCCAGTGCCGCTTTCCCCCTGGAGCAAAACATTCGCCATCGTTGTCGCAGCCAGCGAGGCTATCCGGATAGCTTCCAATATAGCCTTGCTTTCACCGATAATGTCACTAAACTGCAGTGTCCCATAATGCCCGATAAAGCGGTTAACTAAGCTCTGAATCTGTTTTATCGGCCGCAGGATAATAACACCGCCGGTAACAAAGCCTTGTTCATCGGTAACCGGTTCCCCTGAGGCCAGGCAATGACTAAGCCCCTGACCGGTATCAAGCATAATTTCCACATCAAGACAGGATTCTTTACATTTCAGCATTCTGCGAATAAAGGTTTGTTTCGTCCCCAAGATGCTCTCCACCTGAACCCCCGGCTTGACTTCCGGTTTACCCAAATCAGCATCAAGTATCTTTTGGGCGACAGGATTTAGTTCGCTGATAACACCGTTATTATCAACCAGAATCACACCATCGGACATTGTGTTAAATATATTTGTCAGGCGGTGATTAATTACTTTTAGTTCATTATTCTTTTTGCGGATGCCTAGTTGAGCCATAATCGCCTCAGCAGCTGCAACAACCATTCCCAGCGTATGCAGATGCGCGGCCGTAGATTCCCCGGAAACATCGAGAATCCCCAGAAGATTTCCCTGCGCATCGAGAATGGGGGCGGCGGAACAAGTCAGACAGTGGTGTTTGCGGCAATAGTGTTCCGAACCTGATACCTGTATGGGCCTCTTTATTACCAGAGCTGTACCAATGGCGTTGGTGCCAGCCTCTTCCTCACTCCAGCTTGCCCCCTGAAAAAAACTGACTGTTATCGGGTTAAGCAAAGTGTCTTTGTCTCCCAATATCTCCATAATATATCCGCGTACATCTGTCAGGCAAACTACAAAACCGGAACCGGTTACAATCTTATACAGGTTTTCCATAAAAGGCTTAGCAATTCTGATAAGTTCCTGATTCTGCCGCAACATAACCTGAAGGCTAGTGTATTCGAGCTGAAGATGTATGCGATTATCAGTCGGGCTCACCTTGGCCTCACGGCATCGTATCCATGATTCCAATATATCTCGTCTAACGGCATACTTATAGTTTTTATCCTTATTTTTTAGCGGTGACGTAAACCTTAGCCATCCGGCCAGCGTGCCATCAAAATTATTCTCAGCATACATAGTCACAAAAAAAACACCTGCCTGTCTTAAATTTACTCAACAAGGTGCGACTGTGAAAAAATAACATACGCGCGAAAAAGATCTAAAGAGCGAGGCCGATGTAGCCCTTATCCAGGCAAAAGTTATACTTTACTTTCTATCAGGATAAAGAAAAAACAGGACACGCCAGAAGGATGAGCGCCCTGTCTCCATCATGCACTGACTCCTTTCCGCAGCGGGAGGTCGTCCGGTTTCCCGGAAAACCCATCGATCTGATGGTCATAGTTTCCATTAGACCCTCAGATTTGGAGTTACTGAATATTCTATTTATTGTTTTATATATATTCGTTACTTAGTCGTAAAATCCTGCATTTTCCAAATACCTTTCCATATTTTTGTAATTAATTTAAATTACTTTTTTCCTTAGTAAGCCAAACAAAAAAAGCTTTCTATTTCTGCAAATTAGAAAGCTTTCTGAAAACAAGCCACCGTCCGAAATTAATCAGCCCTGTCGCCAATATTAAGTTTTTTGGTAAGTACTGCCGGAATGGCTGTTTTATACAATACGTAGGCAATAATACTACCGCCTACTGTGCTGACCATAAAAGGAACAATAAAGAAGAACCCTCCGGCTGATGAGCCAATAAAATATTTAGCTATAGGATAGGCCAGTAATGCGCCGAAAATGCCGGTTCCAACGACTTCACCAATAATGGCGCCCCAGATGCTATGCGTTCTTTGATACATCATGCCAGCCAGAGCCGCCCCTACCATACTTCCGGGAAAGGCCAGAACGGAGCCAGTGCCCAAAATATTACGCAGTAAAGCAATGCCGAATGCGGCTGAAACGGAATATCGCGTGCCTAAAAGTACAGCCAGCAGGATGTTAATTACATGCTGTAACGGAAAGCACTTAGCGACACCCACCGGAATATAAACCAAATGCGCCGATAATACGCCAACAGCCATAAAGATAGCGGTATACGCCAGTTTCCTAATTTGCATATTGTCCAAACTTCCTTTCCGGGAATTTGCTTATCCTCTTTTTTCTAAAGCGTTACTATGCCCATACGCAATGACAGCTAAAAGTTACCTGTCCCTGCTGTCTGTATTCTCTTTGTTACAACATCTTCCTGCATTGATTTTAGCATTAATTGCTAAAAATGCCTTTTTGGCCTCACGCCGGGCGCATCTAACTGTTTTCCCCTCGTCATCACACAGAAAGGGAACCTTACCGGAAAAAATTATTTGACTGGGGTAGACACTTCGGTGCCCGGCGACTAAATAACTGATTAAACAACTCACCGCAGTATACGGCAGCACTTCACCGCCAAAAAGCTCGGCACTCATAATCACAGCCGCTACCGGAGTATTTACAGCTCCAGCCAGTAAAGCCGCCATACCAATGGCGGAATAAACGGACACATCGAGGCTTCCTAAAATCTGCCCGAACAAATTGCCGGTTGCCGCCCCGACAACAATAACGGGAGTGATAATGCCCCCTGTTCCACCGCAGCCAAGCGTTATGCCGGTTGTTACTGTTTTCCAGAAAAAAGCAGTCGCGGCTAAGTTTTGGCCGTTGATACCGGCCTCAAATAATTCCAAGCCTAAGCCCAGATACAGCGGACTAATAAAATAACCTACCAAGCTCAGCAATATACCGCCAATAATGGTATTTATATATTGAGGTAAACGCCAGCAGACAAACAGCTCTTGCCACCATTGAATACTCTTTATAAAAAGCACAGCCACTGAACCACAAACTAGTCCGAGCAAGATGGCCTGCACCACCAGCCAGCCACCTGCTGCAACATAAACAGGCTGATAAAAATAAGCGACCCCCAATAGCTGGCAGGTTAAGTAGGCTGTCACTGCCGCCAGAAAAGCCGGATACAAAGTATCATAGAGCAGCTTGCCGATAAACAGCACTTCTACACCAAAAACAGCACCGGCGACAGGTGTCCCGAATACACAGGCAAATCCAGCACATAAACCGCAAATAACTATTTTGCGGCAATCATTATTTTCAATATTTAGCAATCGTGCCCACGCCGACGCAAGAGTTGCACCCAGTTGGGCGGCGGGTCCTTCTTTGCCGGCCGATCCGCCTGCGGCAATAGTAATAACAGTTGCCCCCATTTTTGCCGGGATTCCGGCTAAGGAGAGCTTACCATTTTGGCGATGAATGGCCTCAAGGACCATATCGCTCCCGCCGGCACTGTGAAAAGCCAGCAGATTAACCAAAACACGGTTTAGTAACAGAAAAACGGGTAAGAAAAAATAGTAATATTCCATCTCTGACCAAGCGCTGATAGACCAGGACAGCAGTCTTAAAAAAGCGGCTACGCCGGCTCCTACGATAACTCCGGTTGATATCGCCAGACTAGTCCATCGCAAAATATAGTAAATTACACTTATAGTCACCGGCATACCTCCCTTTGAGTAAGAAATAAGGAAATGCCGCAACAGCGGCATTTCCCCTCCATTATTTCTTTGTAACCAGTGGCACCAGGCAGGACAGAGTAAATATCAGGTACGACAAATTAATCATTGTGCTATTGTTGGTGACTCCGCCCTGATGCGCGAGATAAAAGCCAATCCAAAATCCCCAGAAGGCGGCATTCATAAGCGGGGCACGATATTTTTTCCGCCAGGATACCGGCGCTATGACGACTGTAGGATTGGTATTAGGCGCAGGGTTTGCACTCATTACAATACCTCCTTTGTATAATTCATACGCCTTTTAACCTAAGGCAAATCTTTAAACAGCATGTAGGCAAAGATCCAGGCATTTATGCCCACAAGCAGCGAAATAATTATACAATAAGGTATTGTCCGGTTCATGACCTCGCTTTCACGGCCGTCAAGCCCAACGGTAGCCGAACCAATCAATACTTTTGACGGGGCAATGGAGCAACCGACTGAACCGCCGACAGACTGTACGGCGCACATAATAACCGTACTGATCCCCAATACTTTAGCCGTCTCATACTGCAACGCGCCAAACATAACATTCGAGTTTGTATTGCTCCCGGTCAGGAAGGCTCCCAGCACACCGATAAATGGTGAAAATACCGGGAATAAGATGCCTGTCGATTTGGCAATACCCTGAGCCAGTAAATTGGTCATTCCTGTATCATTCATGATTAGGGCCATCATAACCATGCTTGTGATCCCGATACTGGTGGGAACACATTGGGAGATAGTAGCCTTGAGCGCTCCGTCAAACGCGCCCTGCTTCCACTTGCTGGTCGCTTTGAAAATCATAAATGCGCAGAATGCCGCAAAGAGCAATAGTGGCGCCGGGTGGGAAAAAATATTAATTTTGGAATACATTTTTTCCGCTTTTACAGCAAAGCCGGCAGCCGTCGTTATAGCCGGATAATCCAGTCCCCAGGTATATGGGTTGAAAATACTTGCTATTGATTTGATCTGCGTCATAATACATAAAGTAATTAGAATATAATAAGGAGAAAACGCCAGATGAAAGCCCATATACGGCTTTTCATCGTCTTCTTTAGTTCCATCGGCTTCATGACGGTAAATGGTTTTAGCCAAAATGGCCATTGTCCCACAGCCGAAGAGCGCCGGAATTAAGGTCGCTAACTGAGCCGCGCCCAGCTTATTCATAAACCAGCACATGAAGGCCATTACAGTACCTGTTATCAGTACTGCCGGCAAGCCTTTTTTAACAGCAGGGAACCCGCCATAGATATGGCATACCGCAATGCCGGTAGCGTAAATGGGAATAGCAAACAAGATAGCCATCCACGGTCCGATAATATCCCCTGGTATCTTTGTTGCCAGTTGGATAGTGTAGTAAGACGAACCCATGGAACCAAAACTTATTGACCAGGAATGACCAACTAGACAGGTAGCCGCAGCAACAGCCGGTGAAAAGCCCATAACCAGCATAATTGGCGCGACTACGGCCACAGGTACGCCGAAACCGGCTATTCCCTGCATAAAGCTGGCAAAACACCAGGACATAAGTAAACACTGCAGCAGTTTTTCTTCGGTAACTTTAATCATGGTATCACCAATTACTTTGATAGCACCATTCTTATCAACAAAATTGTAGAGAAAAACCGCTCCCCAGATGATCAGTAACACATACAGTGACATAGCCATACCTTTACTATTTGCCAGAGCTAAGAGTCGCGGGTCGCCGCCAAAAGCAACCAGTCCGATGAATACTGCCGTAAACCATGAGACTGCTCCAGATTTTGGCGCACCCCAGTTGAAAAGTAAAATAGTGGATAGTAATACTAAAATAGGTAGGAAAGCAAGTATCCAGTTTGTAAAGGTTAAGGCAACACCCTTATCCATACAACCGTGCCTCCTTCCAATTCCTGATTTGCGTGCCGGTCGAGTCCTTGCATTAGTAAGTCCCTGGTTCCTTTTGTTCATAGCGGAACCAGGGACTTATGGCTTAACGCCTATTTACTTGTGACACGCTAGTTAGCTGGCGGAAGCGGTACTTCCATACCCAGCGCTTTCGCACGGTTATTGACAAACCCCTGAATTGTGGCCACATGTTCAGGCTGCAGGTGACAGAAGCGTTTTTGGGTTTGGAGATACTCGTCAACAGGCTTAAGAGTCTTAGGAGCAATATTGAATTTCTTGTTGGCCCAGTTGCCATCTTCAACTTCATAGAGATTCCACATGCCGGTATCAACTGCCAGTTTTGCAATCTCGATTGTCCGATCGGCAGGGAAAGACCAGCCCTTCGGACACGGAACATGCAGGTGGACAAAAGCCGGGCCATCCTGTGACAGACCTTTGCGAACCTTATTCATCAGGTCGATTGGATAGCCGATGGAAGCGGTCGCGCCATATTTAAGATATGGATGGCCGCCGGCACAGAATATTGGCATCGGATCTTTCAGGTGATGTTTCTTGGCTTCCGGGATAGCCGGACCAGCCGGAGTGAACATAGTGGTAGCGCCATACGGAGTTGACGGCGAAACCTGAATACCGGTATTGGCATAAGATTCGTTGTCATACATGACGCAAAGAACCTTATGTCCGCGATAAAACATAGCCGACATAGCCTGAAGACCGATATCAGAGCAACCGCCGTCACCGGCCATTACGATAATGTTGGGGTATTCGTCCTGAATTTTCCCCTTCTTAATCATCATCCGGAAAGCTTCGGCAATACCGGAAGCCACGGCACCGCCGTTGGTGATTTGGGCATGGGTCCAGGGCACGGCCCAGGGACCGCAGGCATAACTGGTATTGGCAACATACATGCAGCCAGTTGGACCAATAAAGATAGTATTTTTACCGGCAGCTTTGGCTACCAGGCGATATCCGAGAGCCGGGCCGCAACCTGCACAGGTACGGTGTCCGGGGACATAAGTGTCCACAAGATCCGTTGTGTGTGCAATGGACTTAATTAACTCAGCAACTGCCATCGTTTACTCCTCCTTATTATTTACTGGGGGCAGCTTCGGCTTTAGCAGCATTAATCTGGGAAGCGCCTTCATGATAATCATTGAAATTAACCCAGGTACCGGCCTGAATGAGCTTACCGGTCTTGAGGGTTTCCTTCATCATTTCGGCCATGGCGAAGAACTCTTCGTGAGTAATGGTCTCGCCGCCCAAACCGGAGGTAAAGCTTTGCAGGATTGGTTTATTGGCAACTTCGGACATCGCGGCTTTCACTTCTGTTGAAAGAACACCGCCGGCGCAGGGAGCGCCATAGGAAGTACCAGTGTCCACGATACCGGCGACTTTAAATTTAGGCAGAATTTGCGCCAATGCTTCATCCGGGAATGGACGGATCCAGCGAAGTCTGCACATGCCAACTTTATAGCCTGCTTCACGCAGATATTTGATAGCGCTGCGGCAGGTTACGGCGTGAGCGCCCTGGAGCACAAATACCATCTCGGCATCTTCAGTCATATACTCTTCGACAAACGGAGCATACGTCCGGCCAAATATTTTGGCAAACTCTTCGGTTACCTGAACAATTTTTTCTTTAACCTTGGTCATAACCACATGGCGGTCCCACTCCAGAGGAGGTCCCATTTCCGGCTCAATTTGCGGTCCCATAATAACGGGATTCTTGACGTCAAGACGGAATTTAGGATTAAATTTAGGCAGGAATTTATCAACTTGCTCTTGATCAGGCATTTCGTAGTCCTGAGCAATGTGAGTAACAAAATAACCGTCCATGGCTACGACCTGCGGCAGCATAATTTCAGGATCTTCACCTATACGGAAATATATCAGGCTGTTATCCAATGATTCCTGGGCATCCTGCGCCCAGCCATAAATCCAGCCGTTATCGCGCAGGGTCAGGCAATCAGTATGCTCGGAACCAAAGTCGCCGGGGGGATCCAACGTACGGTCGCCAATAAGGGCCTGGATCGGACAGCGGCTGCCGGCAATTGGTGAATACGTTTCAAAAGCATAAGTTACGCCTACACCGGAAGTACCGGTAGTGGCACGGGCGCCAGCCATGGAAGCGCCATGAGCAATACTGAACTGCGCATGCTCGCCTTCGCCATGAACCATTTCGCACTGCATGGTTCCGTTAGCAATACGCTTTGCTAATTCAGCCATAACCGCAGTATACGGGCGGATAGGATAGGATGCTGAAACATCGATATCGGCAAGCTGCCAAGCGTCGGCAACCGCAGTTAAACCTGTACCTCTTTTCTTAATCGGCATCTTATTCACTCCTTAATCATCAAAATCAAGTTCAGGCACGCGACTTACGGCTCCTACCGGACAAACGTTGCTGCAAATACCGCAGCCTTTACAATACTTTAAGTTAAAATCGATTCCGCTGTCCTTAGAGTAATTAACACAGGCATCAGGACAAAAAATATAGCAGGTTTTACACTCGGTGCATTGCTCTTTATCAACGACTGGACGGAGATACCGCCAGTTCCCGGTAATCATACCCTCGTTTTCTTTCTGAGGGGAAGGAACAATAGCCGCAAATGGCACTTGTTTATAAACTTTTGCCATGGTTACACCTCCTCAAAATTTACCTTTACCAGCATCAAAACCACCTATTTCCATTCAAGCTCCAGTTTGCTCGGATTTACAGGGCAGCCGGCTTCACCGTTACAAAAAGGCAATATAACAACTCTTTCCCAGCCTTGTTCAACAGCCGTTTTATTTTCGGCAATTTTGAGCAGGGACTCCAATTTAACAATACCGCTGGCCTTGGCAGCAGCAGCGGCCATGGCGGCACCAACGCCTGCACCAATCTTAGTATCGTCAATACACCCCTCAGTGCCGTCGAAGGTATGGAAAACACCGGCTCCCAAAGCATCAGCGTCGATAGCGGCAAGCGCTTTTACCTTGCCCAGGTTTTCTCTAGGTGACAGATATTTGACCAGCTTGTTAACATCCCGCTTGGTATTGATTACAACAACAGTCCCATCCTTGCAGCCCTTCAAAATGTCATTGCCCTTGATAAGTGTTTCTTCAGCCAGCACAACAACATCCGGATGATAGTTCTCATATTCGTAATAGGTCTCAATTGGCTCAGGGCTAATCCGGGCGTAACTCTTAACCGGAACACCGATCCGGTCAGGCAAATCTACATAGTTGTCGAAAAATTGATTATACTTGCCTTCGAGGCTACCGGCTTTGGCGAGCAGGGTAGCCGTATCACGGGCTTCTTTGGCTAGGGTTACGCCCCTAGTCCATACAGTAACTTCCTGCATCTTGGCGTCAACAGCAACCGCCAGTGTCATTTTCTCTCCCCCTTTAATTCTTTGGATTTGACTTAAGGTGACCGGTGAGAACCGAAATTACCGTTCTTTGGCCATCACCCCCGTTTGGCAACCGCCATCTGTTTTTTGAGATACTTGACGCAGTCCGTAGCTAAAGTCATCCATCAATACCTTAAAACCCTCAGACATAGCAGCTACATTCCGCGGTTGACTAACATAACGTTTCATAGCGGACAAAGAAGCATGCTTGCAAATTGCTTCAATATCCGATCCGGCCATGCCAGCGGTCGGGTTTACCAAGAACCGGAGATTAACATCGACTGCCAGCGGCATAGTCGCGGTATGAATCCTGAAGATCTCCAGGCGTTCCTCTGGCCCGGGGAGCGGTAATTCAACAATGTAATCAAATCTCCCCGGACGCATAAGCGCCGGATCAACCATATCAGGCCTGTTAGTTGCGGCAACAACAATCACATTGGCACTCGCCATAAGGCTGTCTAATTCCAAAAGCAACTGGCTCACCAGCCGGTCTGTTCCGCTTCTGTCGGTAACTGCGCGGACAGGCGCCAAAGCATCAATTTCATCAAAGAACAAGATACAAGGTGCAATCTGTTTGGCGCGTTTGAAGATTAAGCGCAATCCTTTTTCCGCTTCACCGAACCAGCGGGAATTAAGCGTTGCGGCATCGACGGCGATAAAATGAGCTTCACTGGAACCGGCCAAAGCCTTTACCACAAGCGTTTTGCCTGTTCCTGGCCGCCCTGTCAGTAAAAATCCCTTGGGCATGTTGTGTTGAATTTCTTTAACAAGATCATAGTGCTGCAGGGGTATTTCAATCATTGCCTGGAGATTTTTCTTAATATCCTCGAGGCCCCCAACCTGCTCCCACTTGACTGTAGGGCGTTCAGAGAAAAACTCCCTGGTTGCCGTAGGTTCCACTTCCCGGAATGCGACATGAAAGTCTTCCATAGTTATTGTCAGTTTATTTAAAGCTTCTTCCGTAATGCCTGCAGCAAAATCAATCTGCGGCAGGAGCCGTCTAACGGCGTTCATTCCGGCCTCTTTGCAGAGAATGGCGATATCAGCGCCAACAAAGCCATGCGTCATTTGCGCAAGTTTATCTAGATTAACGGAAGCATCCACTTTCATCGAACGGGTGTGTATTTTTAATATTCTCAATCTTCCGAATCTATCAGGTGGATTAATTGATAATTCCCTGTCGAACCGTCCCGGGCGTCTAAGCGCCGGATCAACCATATCCGGTACATTGGTGGCGCCGATAACAATAACCTGTCCCCGGTTCTTTAAACCATCCATCAAAGCCAGCAACTGAGCCACGACCCGTTTTTCGACATCACCAATTACATCAGTTCGTTTAGGCGCAATGGCATCAATCTCATCAATAAATATGATACCCGGAGCGCGTCGTTGGGCAGTTTCAAATATTTCTCTTAAGCGGGCTTCGCTTTCACCATAAAACTTATTAATGATTTCAGGTCCGTTTACATGCAGGAATGCCGCGTTAGTTTCACTGGCTACCGCTCTGGCCATCAGGGTTTTTCCCGTACCAGGCGGACCGTACAGCAGCACTCCCTTAGGGGCTTCCACACCTAACTGCCGGAAGATCTCAGGAAATTTCAAGGGCAGTTCTACCATTTCCCTTACCCGTTGCAACTCCTTGTCAAGGCCACCGACATCTTCATAAGAAGCGCGAAAACTTCTGTCTTCCGAGGCATCCGCTTTTGTGACTTTGATTTTGGTAGCCGTATTCACTATAACCGGTCCTTGCGGCGCAGTGCCGATAACCGTGAAATACTGACTTCTTGCCCCGGCAAGGCTAACCTTAACCCGGTCACCGGTAATCATCGGCAATCCGTTTAAGACCCGCTCCAGATGTTTGATATCCTGGGCATCGCTAAAATCTATCGTCACATCCAGCGGGCTCAAAACCACCGTTTGAGCCTGCTGACGTATAACCTTCCGCACGGTTACTCTCTCGTCGATACCTACGCCGGCATTTTCTCTAACGATGGATTCCAGTTGGGCCAAATTTTGATTCTTGAATTGGCTGTAACAGGGAACCGCTTTAGCTACTGTCGTTTTGCGGCCCTGAATTTCCACAATGTCGCCTATGATAATCTCCAGTTGCTCCATATCCGCATTATCAAGCCGGACATAGCCTTGACCAACATCTTCAGGCATAGCATCAGCAACTCTAAAGGACAGTACCTTTTCCACTTTTGGTTATCCCCCTTTAGAAGGCGGTCTGTTTTGGATGTGCTTTACAATTCTCATTATAAGGTACACGCCCCAACTTGACTATTATATGGTAAATAAGGATA
Organism: Sporomusa aerivorans; assembly: GCF_041428895.1. Classification (NCBI taxonomy): domain Bacteria; kingdom Bacillati; phylum Bacillota; class Negativicutes; order Selenomonadales; family Sporomusaceae; genus Sporomusa; species Sporomusa aerivorans. The sequence continues at coordinate 2,253,557 of NZ_CP156926.1, read as the reverse complement.
CTTTTGTAAATATAATTCATACAAACCGCTCTAATTGTGCATAAAGAAAACACGGCTTGCACCGAGTCTTTGACGAAAGTACAAGCCGATGTTGCCCGTATCCAGGCCTAAGTTATACTTTCTATCAGGATAAAGAAAACACGGCTTGCACCGAGTCTTTGACGAAAGTGCAAGCCGATGTTGCCCGTATCCAGGCCTAAGGTTAGACTTGCGAACAGGACAAAAAAGAGACAGCAAACTCTCGCTGCCGAGTTGTTTACTATCTCCTTAATCACTACATAGAAAATGAATCATTCTTAATGTATTTGTGTAACGGCCTCCCCACCGGACCATAGGAAAGAATACCTTTGAGCCAGCCGTTATCAAATAAATAGTTTAAATAGCGCCTTACGGTGACTCTGGATATGCCAACCAGTTTGGAAATTTCGCCGGCGGTGAAATATCCGGACTGATCATTAATTGTATAGAGAACAGATTCCAGAGTCACCTTGTCCAGTCCCTTGGGAATATGGTCCTTCAAATCATCCAGACAACTGGCGACAGTTTCTCCCGAAACTGCGCCCTTTAGACAGTCAATGTCCCGCTGACAGAGCTGCTGAGCGTTGCTTAGCCTATCATAGTATTGCTGATAATTCTTTAACGCTTTTTTAAAACGCTGGAAAGTAAACGGTTTAATGATATAGTCAACCACCCCGCATTGCATGCCTTGTTGGATTGTATCCGCACGGTGGGCGGCAGTAACCAGAATAACATCAATGTTAATGCCCTCAGCTCTTATTCGCCTCAATAAATCAATACCGCTTTCACCCGGCATATATACATCCAGTATAACTAACTGCGGCCGGCTTTTCTTGATGATTTCATACCCATCGGCGGCATTTGCCGCTTGCCCGATCAGTTTGTACCCTTTGATCTGGTTAATGTACTGCCGGTGAAGTTCCAGAACCATAGGGTCATCTTCCACAATAGTAATAGTGATTCCCATAATCCGGTTCCCTCCCTATCTTGCTCTAGGTTTACCGTATTGGTATCTCTTACCGTATTGGTATTTTTACCTGAAATGTACTGCCTTCATTTTCGCGCGAATGTACGGTAATCGTACCTCCGCAAATCTTCACCTCCTGCCTGACTAAAGCTAATCCGCCCCCCCTATTCCCTTGTTTTGTTGAAAAACCGCGCTGATAAATCTTTCTCTGAACAGACGCGGGTATCCCTTTTCCCTGATCACTGACCGTAATATTAAGATACTTCCTGCCTTCAAACACATAGACACTTATAGCCCGCCGTTCGGCCGGCAGGCTCTCAACCGCTTCCATGGCATTGCTGATTAAATTGCCCAGGACGGTTACCATAGATAAGCTACTGAAGCCAGGCGGCAACGCCATCAGTTTACTCCGGGAATGCAGTTTCAGCGAAATTCCCTGTTCGCTTGACTGGCTTATTTTCCCAATCAGCAGACCTGCTGTGGCTTGATCCTTTATTCGCCTGACGATAGAACTGACCATATCCTGCTGACTTTTATACATTAAAGTAATAAGCTCAACTACTTTATCATATTGTTTCATCTGAATCAGCCCGGATATGGCATGAAGTTTATTGGCGAATTCATGCGACTGAGCCCGCATCGACTCCAGGAGGCTTTTCAGGCCAACCAGTTCCTCGGCAAGCAATTTTACATCCTGTTTATCCCGAAAGGTGGCAATGGCCCCGATAACAGTCCCGTTTACAATTAGCGGTACCCTGTTGGTGATGATGGCTTTATTTCCTACTTCCTGCTCCTGATCGTATTCGGCCTGCATCGTCTTAATAACTAACGGCAGACGTGAATTGGGAAGCACCTCCCAGATATGTTTGCCAATAATATTATCCTGGCGGCCTAATAAGCGTTGACCTTCGCTATTTATCATATCGATAAAGCCATCGGCATTGATGGCAACGACACCTTCGCGCATACAATGCATGATTGCCCGTTTTTGCTCCAGGATAACGGTTACCTGATGAATACGCTGCTGAAGCTTAAAATCGGCATCGCCGTATAATTGCGCATTATGAACAGCGATAGCAGCATGATTGGCAAATGTCTTAAGGAGTTTGTGATCAACCTGGGCTTTTTCCCTGCTGGAACGAAAACCAATGATCAGAACTCCCATATCCACTTCATGCAAATACAACTTTATTACTGTTACATTAGCCAGACCTTCCCGCTCAAAGACAGTCTTAACCTGGCCGGATTGGAGCGTATCATGCCTGATCTCCATAATACTTGTGGTATAGACTATCATCCCGGAAATAATGGCTGCAGAATGGTTGTCCTGCCAACCGGCCATAATAGGCGCATGCCGGTCACCATTCTCATTAATCAATAAAATGCTGCCACAATCAGCGCCAAATAAACGCAGCGCACTAACCACAATAAAATCCAATACCTCCTGTAAGTCAAGCGAAGACGTAAGGCAGGCGGCAATCTCATTAATAGCCTGTAATTGCTCAAATTGCTTATAAACCGTTTCCTCATATAAAGAAAAAAAATAATCGGAAACAAAAACCCGTGTTCTATCCAGCAAGGAGTCAATCTCTCGCCGGTAACGGTTAAGGCTGGTCCAATCATCTTTTAGGAATAAAGACATGACATCTTTCACAGACTTTTCATATACATCAAAAAGCAACATGATATCAGATAGTTTAATCCCCTGCTCGAGCCTAAGCTTGCAGACCCGGCTAAGATAAACATTCAAGGGTGTAAACGTGTCATATGCGATGGACTGAATGAGCGCTTTTGTCAGTTGGATAATTTCCTGCTTTAGTTCTTCCCGGGGCATGCTGGCGTAAGAAACCGGCTCGCCTGCAGTGTCTAGTTCAAAGACAGTACCTGCATTGACTTCATCCTGGATAGATTCCAGAATAGTTGACAACCGACTCATAGAACCACCTTACTCCACATTTTTTTGTTACTTTATTTGCTTTTGTTATTGTTTCGTTGACTAAATACAGTACTAATGTTTATTATATAACTAAATTACATCTTTTTCCATTACTTTTTTCAGACTTTACAGATAAATCATGGGGAGGTCAGCCAAGTGACGCCACTGGATAAAAACCGGCCCTCCGGCGCCCAAATTGATGAAATTTCACCTGACAGCGAACAAACTGACGTATATCCCATTTTATCTTGCAATCTAAAATATAAAATTTTACAGAAACTAAAAATTATTATAAAAGATTATATTGAATACTCAAAAAATGTGGAGTTATAAAAAACTGCAGCTGTATCTATAAAAAATAACTATACTATTATTTTTTGGCAATTCCACTTGTGTTTTTTGTAAATCGGTGGTAAATTACGAATTACAGTTGTATTTTTTAAATGCACTATTGGTGGTTTTAGGAGGTAAAGTCAATGAAGAAAATTAAAACGGTGCTGGTTGCCAACCGGGGAGAAATTGCCATCCGAGTCATCCGGGCCTGTAATGAGTTAGGCATACGCACAATTGCAGTCTATTCTAAAGAGGATATCTTTTCACTGCACCGCTACAAAGCCGATGAAGCTTATTTAGTAGGCGAGGGCAAGAGTCCGGTCGACGCCTATCTTGATATTGAAGGAATCCTGCGTATAGCCAAGAATCGCGGCGTAGATGCTATTCATCCTGGCTATGGCTTTTTATCTGAAAACATTAACCTTGCTAAGCGCTGCCATGAGGAAGGTATTATTTTCATTGGTCCTACTATTGAACAGCTGGCTATGTTTGGCGATAAAATTAATGCCCGCGCACAAGCCGTGGCTGCAGGCCTGCCGGTTATTCCGGGAAGCAACGGTCCTGTACACAGTCTTGAGGAAGTCAAGGCTTTCGCTGAACATTTTGGCTATCCGTTCATTATTAAAGCCATCTTAGGCGGCGGCGGCCGCGGTATGCGAATTGTCCGCACAGCGGCTTCCATCGAGGAATCTTATTTACGGGCTAAATCAGAAGCCAAGGCATCTTTTGGCGACGATCAGATATATGTCGAGCGCCTGCTGGAATACCCGAAACATATTGAGGTACAGATTTTAGGCGACCAGCAAGGCAACGTCATTCATTTGTACGAAAGAGACTGCTCAGTGCAGCGCCGCCACCAGAAGGTAATTGAAATAGCGCCCAGTATCTCGCTTTCAGACGAACTGCGTCATGAAATCTGTAATGCGGCCGTCCGCCTGATGAAGGCTGTTGGCTACATCAGCGCCGGTACGGTTGAGTTTTTGGTAACACCTGATCAGCAGTTTTATTTCATTGAGGTTAATCCCCGGATTCAGGTAGAACATACTATCACCGAGATGATCACCGGTGTTGACATTGTTCAGGCCCAGTTATTTATCGCCGACGGCACCAGCCTGAGTGATGAACGGATTGGCGTCCCCGATCAAAGCAGTGTCAAATGCAACGGTCATGCCATCCAGTGCCGGGTAACCACCGAAGACCCTGCCAACCAATTTATGCCTGATACCGGCAAAATTACGGCTTACCGCAGTGGCGGCGGCTTTGGCGTCCGGCTGGACGCCGGCAACGCGTATGCCGGTTCAGTGATCACCCCTTATTACGATTCACTGTTAGTAAAAGTTTCTACCTGGGGCCTGACTCATAAAAGCGCTATTGCTAAAATGAAGCGCTGCCTGGGTGAATTCCGCATTCGCGGTATAAAATCCAACATTCCGTTCCTCTATAACGTAGTCAACCATGATGATTTCCTAAGCGGACATTATTATACTACCTTTATTGATACCTCCCCGGAATTGTTCGTATTCTCCCAGGCTCAGGACAGAGGCAGTAAACTGCTGCAATATCTGGCCGAAACGACAGTTAACGGGTTTGAAGGTCTGGCCAAACGCGCCAAGCCATCTTATCCGCCGGCCAGACTTCCCCAAACGCCCAAAGGCTCTTTAGCTGACGGCACCAAACAAATACTTGATCAGCGCGGCCCTGACGGCCTCGTAGCCTGGATTAAAGAACAAAAAGAAGTTTTAATTACTGATACCACCCTCAGGGACGCCCATCAGTCCCTGCTTGCCACCCGGGTTCGCACTCACGACATGCTGAATATCATCACCCCGACCGCCCACATGCTGCCTAACCTGTTTTCGTTCGAAATGTGGGGCGGCGCCACCTTTGACGTTGCCTACCGGTTTTTGAAGGAAGATCCCTGGAAACGGCTGGAGGCTCTTCGCAAACAGGCACCTAACGTTTTATTTCAGATGCTGCTGCGCGGCTCGAATGCCGTTGGCTATACCAGTTACCCGGATAATGTCATACGCGCGTTTGTGGCTCAGGCCGCCGAATCGGGTATTGATGTCTTCCGCATATTTGACAGCTTGAACTGGCTGGATGGCATGAGGGTTGCTATCGATGCAGTACGGCAGTCAGGCAAGGTTGCCGAAGTCGCAGTATGTTATGCCGGGGATATTCTGAACCCTGCCCGTCCTAAATATGACTTGAACTATTACGTAAAATTGGCTAAAGAGATTGAACAGGCCGGCGCACATATTCTGTGTATTAAAGACATGGCCGGTTTGCTCAAACCGGAAGCTGCCTATCGCCTGATTTCGGCCCTCAAAGAGGCTGTAGAACTTCCTGTTCACCTGCATATGCATGACACCAGCGGCAACGGTATCTATTCGTATGCCCGGGCAATTGACGCCGGCGTCGATATTGTTGATACTGCCGTCTCCGCCATGTCCGGCATGTCTTCGCAGCCGAGCGGCAATACTCTGTACTATGCATTAGAGGCTCATTCGCGCCAGCCTAAATTAGATATCCACGCTTTAAATCAATTATCCCATTACTGGGAAGATGTCCGCGCCTATTATAAAGATTTCGAAAGCAGCCTCTTCTTCCCTAATCCTGAGGTATATCAGCACGAAATGCCTGGCGGACAATACAGTAATTTGCGGCAGCAGGCAAAATCACTGGGGCTGGAAAGCCAATGGGATAAAGTCAAAGAAGTTTACCGGCATGTAAATGATATGTTCGGCGATATCATAAAAGTAACGCCATCATCTAAAATAGTCGGCGACATGGCCTTATATATGGTTGAAAACAATTTGACGGAAGATGATATCTACGAGACTGGTGATACGCTGGCCTTCCCCAACTCCGTCGTAGAATTCTTTTCCGGCCAGATTGGTCAGCCCTACCAGGGTTTTCCGAAAGAGTTGCAGCGCATTATCCTAAAGGGCAAAAAACCGTTAACCGCAAGACCCGGTGAAGCCCTTGAAGCTGCTAACTTTAATGAAATTCGCGATGGCTTGTCGGGAATTTTGCAGCGGCCTGTAACCACCTGCGATGTATTGGCCCATTCGTTATATCCCAAAGTGTTTGCAGATTGGGCGGATTTTGTCAATACTTATGGTGATGTGTCTATTCTGGATACACTTACTCTGTTCCATGGTCTAAACTTAAGAGAAGAAATCAGGGTAGATATTGAAGAAGGCAAAACACTGGTTATCAAACTGGTTTCTATTGAAGATCCGCTTCCAGATGGCACCCGGATTGTTAATTTTGAGCTGAACGGCTTGCCGCGCGAAGTCATAATAAAGGATAAGAGCATAAAAACAGTTGTACTTTCCCGAATAAAAGCCGACAAAGAGAATCCCAATCAGATTGGCGCTTCGATGACGGGGAAAGTTGTAAAAGTCATGGTAGAAAAAGGCGATCATGTCAAAAAGGGCGATCACTTACTGGTCACAGAAGCTATGAAAATGGAGACTACAATTCAGGCTCCTTTTGACGGAATCATAAAAGAACTCTTTGTAAAACCGCAAGATCCCGTGGAAACAGGAGATTTATTAATTGAACTCTTGAAATCAACCAAAGCATAGCTTATAATAGGTGCAATATAAAATTTATTAAAGTTTTATTAGTTATAGCTAGGGGTGCCAAATGGCTGAGAGGATTTTATCCAACCCTCGAACCTGATGTGGTTAGTACCACCGTAGGAAAGCATTCATATGTTCATTAAGGAAGCTTGCCTGCCCCACCTCTTTCTATAGCTAAAAATATTAAGAGGAGGGGTATTTTTATGTACACTACACAGATGGATGCCGCGAGAAAAGGAATCATTACAGAACAGATGCGTAAAGTAGCGCTGGAAGAGCAGCTGGAGCCTGAGCTCTTGCGCCAGTCAGTAGCAAGCGGTAAGGTCGTAATTCCGGCCAATCGTCACCACACCCGGCTGAGTCCCAAGGGTGTCGGCGAGAAACTCCGCACTAAGATTAACGTCAATTTAGGTGTTTCCAAAGATTGCTATGACCCTGAGCTTGAATTGGCGAAAGCTAAGAAGGCAATCGAATTAAAGGCAGAAGCAATTATGGATTTGAGCTGCTATGGCAAAACCCGTGATTTCCGCCGGAAATTAATTGAGATTTCCCCGGTAATGATCGGTACTGTTCCCATGTATGATGCTGTCGGCATGCTCGACAAAGATCTAAAGGATATCACGGTTGACGAGTTCTTCTCTGTGGTGGAAAGACATGCCGAAGACGGGGTCGACTTCATGACCATCCACTGTGCCATAAACCAGAAAACAGCTGAACGTGTGAAAAAAAATAAGCGCCTCACCAATATTGTTTCCCGTGGCGGCTCGTTGCTTTTTGCCTGGATGGAACTTAATCATCGGGAAAATCCCTTTTATGAATACTATGACCGCCTGCTCGACATCTGTGAAAAATATGATGTTACCATCAGTCTGGGAGATGCCTGTCGTCCGGGCTCAATCAATGATGCCACCGATCCGGCGCAAATTGAAGAACTTATAACTATGGGTGAATTAACCAAACGTGCCTGGGCAAGAAACGTGCAAGTTATGATCGAGGGGCCCGGACATGTACCGCTTAATGAAATTGCCGCCAACATGCAGTTGGAGAAGAGCTTATGCCATGGCGCCCCTTTCTATGTATTGGGCCCGCTGGTAACTGATATTGCCCCTGGCTACGACCACATTACGAGTGCTATCGGCGGAGCCATCGCGGCTGCCAACGGGGCCGATTTCCTCTGTTATGTAACACCGGCCGAACATCTCCGCCTCCCTAACCTGGATGACATGAAGGAAGGTATTATTGCGGCCCGGATTGCCGCCCACGCAGCCGATATTGCCAAAGGTATTCCCGGCGCCAGGGAATGGGATAATCAAATGAGTGCTGCCCGGGCTGAAGTAGACTTCCCTAAAATGATTGAATTAGCTATTGACCCGGAAAAGGCCAGGCAATACCGTAAGGAATCTGCGCCAGAATGCGAAGACACTTGCACCATGTGCGGCAAAATGTGTCCTATGAAGAACATGAAGAAGATTCTGGACGGAGAAGATTTGAGCATTCTGTAAGGGATGGAATGTCATGAAGAATGTTTCGGAAATAAAGCAATTACAGGAGTTAATTGAATTTTACCGTTCGAAACTATTGCTGGCATACCGTTGTCGATCCGACAATACACATCATCAATTTTTCAGAAGCATGACGCAAGCCCTTGTTTATTGCCAGCAGTACTTTGCTCTTCAACGCCGGTTACTCCCCCCTGCCGCTACCGGCGAATCCGAATTTCGCTGGTTTATAACTTTTGTATTTTTTCGGACCGCTTTTGCGTGTAATGAACAGATCTTATATCAATTGCTCAGCCAGAAAGCACCGGACAATATGCTTAAGATACATGACTGGACGCTAGGTAAAGCTTACCGGGTACTCTCCGGACATATAGTTACAACAGCAACACATTACCGGGCTTTTGACTTATTGGATGCGATGAATACCCTGCTTAACCGCCAGCAATACAGTCTGTATGAAACTGGCCGTGAATCTCTAACAACTTATCACGACCGGCCTTTCATCAGTACATACGGTCAAAAAGCTGACTTAATTAATCCCACACTTCTTTTTGCAATCCTTAAAGACATTGGTGAGCTGTTCGCCGGCCAAATCGCCGATACAGCCACACCGGCAGCCTGTTCAGCGGCGCCGGGACCTAAATCTTCCCACCGGTAGGAAATAGCAAACACTCCTCTCCAGGTATTTTATGGACACGAATACCTGCGAGGAGTGTTTTTTTGATTGTTTTTAGACCTTAAACCGGCCGGTACTCTTACGTAATCCCTCCGCCAGCCTGGCAAGCGCCTGACTGGATGATGCAATTTCCTCCATAGCAGCCGACTGTTCCTCTGTCGCCGCCGATACGGTCTGGGTCTGGCCAAGAATATCTTTACCGGTTTCACTGACATGCCGGATGGCTGTAACAATCTGGCTGCTATGAAGGGATATATCCTGAATCCCCCCGGAAATACCCTTCGTTTGTTTTGATACCAGGTCGATGAAACTGACAATGTCCTGAAATATCTTGCCTGAGCCATGCACTTGCTGCGAGCCTAGTTCTACTTCCCTGGACCCCTTGTGCATAGCAACTACGGCCCGCTCCGTCTCCTGCCGTATTTCGTTAATAAGTCCGGAGATTTGTTGCGTGGCGGCCTGAGACTGCTCTGCAAGCTTACGAACCTCATCCGCGACTACGGCAAATCCCCGTCCCTGCTCACCAGCACGAGCCGCTTCAATTGCTGCGTTGAGCGCTAACAAATTCGTTTGGCTGGCAATATTGGTTATCACACTCACGATTTGACCAATTTCCTCAGAACGCGTGCCAAGCCCAGTGACTACCTGTGACGATTCCTTTACCGTTTGTTCAATACAATCCATCTGGGCAACTACGGCTCCAATCTCCTTACAGCCAGTCTGCGCTGCTGCGGTAGTCCGGTCAGCATCAGTGGCGACGGCAGCGGCATTTGCAGCAATTTGTTGAATAGCCGAAGATATCTTTTCTACCGCTTTAAGAGAACCGGTCAGTGCTGAAAGCTGCTCTTGAGAAGCCTGGGAAATATCAGAAACCGAAGTGGCTACCTGGTTGGCAGCCTGGGCAGACTGTCCGGCGCTTGCCGTTAACTGCTTGGATGCAGTGCTTACGTGTTCTGCTGATTCGATGACCTCTCTGATTATATGACACAACTTCTCCGTCATACTGTTAAACTCCGACCCCATCCGGCCAAATTCATCTTTTGCAGAAACCGGTACGAGCTGTGTAAGGTTCCCGTCGGCAACCTGGCGTACTCCGGCTGTGAGCATAGTCAACGGTTTAGCAATCATCTTTACTAACAGTCGGCCAAAAATACATGCCAGCAGAACTGCTGCTGCCGTCACACCCCAAACAGCACCTTCCACCTGCGTGGCCGCGTTAATTTCCTGCAAGTTTGATTGCAAGGCAAGATTTTTATTGTAATCGATCAATTCCCGTCGAAGTTGTGTTGACCCGTTAAAGATGGACGCGCTGCCGCTGTATAGGTCAAACGCTTCTTGTTGCCTGCCGGAAGTGGCGAGGGTAATGATATCCTGCCGTACTTTCCGGTACCCTGTCAGCTCTTTCTCCAAATTAGCCAGCTTGTCAGTCTGGTAAGCATCCAGACTACTTTTCGCATACTCCGCCTGCAACTGATTAATCCGGGTTGTATTATCCTGAATATTCTTAATAATTATTTGTTGCTTATCCCGGTCATCAGTTAAAATCAATTCCACTAATTTGGACTCCGAGTCTTTGCTGAGTAACCGAACTTCTCCGAGTAATTGAATGGGAATCAGTCTGTCCTGATACATTATTGTCATTTCCCGGCTCAATGCTCTTACGGAATACAAGCCTACCCATCCTACACCAATTAAACATAGTACCATAAATATGATTAGAGAATAGATTTTTGCGGCTGTCTTAAAATCGGACAGAATGCGCATACAAATCACCTCCTAAGCTACTATTTTGTAGACATTCGTTGCTTTCCATAACTTACCTGCCTGCTTTTTATGATTCTTATTTACAAAACTGTACCCGGGCAGGAAATACACTAAAGCACGCGAACACAGTGCATTATAACCCGGCTGGGCAACCCATATAGTAAGTATTAATAGGGGGAACACTCATGAAAATTGTTCTGGCCGGTGGTGCCGGCGATGTGGGAAAACATCTATGTGTCTATTTGCTAAAACATGGCCACCAGGTTACTCTCTTTGATAAAGAAGAAGCATCCTTTACAGCAATAGCTGGCACAAAGCCTGCAATTCTTAAAGCCGACCTTAGAGACATACCACGGCTAACAGATATAATTGCCGGCAATGATATTGTCGTCAATCTTGCCTGGAGCTTTAGCGACGACCCCCATGAATTGTTTAGCAGTGATATTTTAGGACATATTAATCTGTTACAAGCCGCTGCAGCGGCCCGCGCCAAACGGCTTATTTATGCCAGTACGGCAGGAGTATACGGCGTTCCTGCCGCCTCTGCCATTGAAGAAACTCACTGCTGTCATCCCGAACAAGCGCGTAAACCGCTTTATTCGGTTGCCAAACATTGTGCCGAACAGCTCAGTGCGGTTCTTGGCTGTACATATGGCATCCCAACAACAATTTTAAGATTCTGGTGGGCTTTTGGGGATTCGATCGCCGGCAAGCATTTACGCGAACTTATCAAGCTGGCAATCGCCAATCGGCCGATACGTACGGTGGCTGAAGCCGGCGGTATGTTTGTCACCATGGACGATATCGGACTTGCTGTTGAGTTAGCGGGAACCCGTCCACATGCCACCGGCACAGTTTATAATGTCGGCAGCCTATATTTATCCTGGCTGGAGATCATTCAGTTAATCATTGATTTAACCGGTTCTAAATCCCCGCTGCAGTTAACGCCTTCAGCCGAATGGACCGGTCCGGCTTTCTTAAACGAGACTTGGGAGCTTAGCTGGTCTAAGGCAAATAATGAACTTGGCTATCGGCCATTATTGGATAATACCAATACACAGCAGTTATTTCGCCAGGCCTTAGCCACCTGTGTTCAACAGGTCATGAATACTACGAGTTCCGGCAAATGAAAAAAACGCCCTCAATGGACGCTCATAAACGATTGCGCGTATTCAAACATTCAGCACCTATTCCCCGGATTGAATTATAACGCTCATTAAACAATATATTGCTCACGATTTGCTTCTTCTGTTTATCTCCTCTCGGGTGTGAATGTAGCAATACAGATATTTGCCATAATTTTATAGCCTTCAGTATTGGGATGCACGGCATCATCATAAAGCATTTGCGAGGATTTTATGAAGCCGGCATGAAAGTCTATAACTGTTATACTATTATCCATTGCATATTCCCGCATATCCTCACGATATACCCCAAGTATATATTCATCTTCCCGATAGATGCAGGGTATAGGCAAACCGATCAGTGGAACCACTCTATTATTTATCGCTTGTTCAGTCATCTGCCGGATATTGTTAATAACAATTGTCTCGTCCACTCTGGCGAAGGCATCATTTGTCCCCCCCATAATGATAACATGCGAAGGAGCCAGATTGATAACATCCTGCTTAAACCTACGCAGCATGCCAGTAGTTGTGTCACCGTTAATACCTTGATTAATAAAGGGAATACCTAATTCCCGACCGGTTATATGAACCCAGGATTGAGCAGGTGTGTAGGGAAATCCATACGTAATGGAATCGCCTATCGTAACTATTTTCATATATTTTATCACCCTTCGAATAAACATACTGTTTCGTCGGTACGCTTTGGCTATCAACTGTTGCCTAGCACTCTAGCTAATATTAGCGCTTTATCATGAGCGTAAGCAACAATCTTTAAAACTTCTCAACCTCAATTGTAATATAAAAAAGCTTACAGATCAAACTCTGTAAGCTTTTATACTGGTGCCGAGGACCGGAATCGAACCGGTACGGAAATTTCTTTCCGACGGATTTTAAGTCCGTTGCGTCTGCCAGTTCCGCCACCCCGGCATATTTAATTAAGTTGGAGGCGACACCCAGATTTGAACTGGGGAATAGAGGTTTTGCAGACCTCTGCCTTACCACTTGGCTATGTCGCCACATAAATGGAGCGGAAAACGAGATTCGAACTCGCGACCCTCGCCTTGGCAAGGCGATGCTCTACCGCTGAGCTACTTCCGCTTAAATGGTGCCTCAGGACAGAATCGAACTGTCGACACGAGGATTTTCAGTCCTCTGCTCTACCGACTGAGCTACCGAGGCGAATGGCGACCCCGAACGGATTTGAACCGTCGATCTCCGCCGTGACAGGGCGGCATGTTAGACCGCTACACCACGGGGCCGCATTATTCGATTTTCGACTTTAGACCTTCGATGTTCGATAATTATCGAGTGTCGAGCGTCTAGCATCCAGTATCGAAATTGGTGGGCGATGACAGGATCGAACTGCCGACATCCTGCTTGTAAGGCAGGCGCTCTCCCGGCTGAGCTAATCGCCCGTATTCGACGTTCGATTTTAGACATTCGATTCTCGATCGAATGTCGCACCTCGAACATCGCATGTCGAAATTGGTGACCCGTAAGGGAATCGAACCCTTGATACCGCCGTGAAAGGGCGGTGTCTTAACCGCTTGACCAACGGGCCAGAATGGTGACCCACCCGCGACTCGAACGCGGGACACCCTGATTAAAAGTCAGGTGCTCTACCGACTGAGCTAGTAGGTCGACGTA
>NZ_CP156926.1:1307500-2237500 GCF_041428895.1 Sporomusa aerivorans | reverse complement strand
TGTAACTCGCCGGTTCATTCTTCAATAGGCACGCCGTTGACCACATAAGGGTCTTCGACTGCTTGTAGACATACGGTTTCAGGTTCTGTTTCACTCCCCTCCCGGGGTGCTTTTCACCTTTCCCTCACGGTACTATGCGCTATCGGTCGCCAAGGAGTATTTTGCCTTGGAGGGTGGTCCCCCCTGCTTCCCACAGGGTTCCTCGTGTCCCGTGGTACTCTGGATTCTGACCCTCAGATGCAATCTTTCGCCTACAGGGTTTTTACCTTCTGTGACTCATCTTTCCAGATGATTCGGCTAGATATTTTCTGATTTTTGTCAGTCCTCAACCCCAAAGAGCAAAGCTCTCTGGTTTGGGCTCTTCCCCGTTCGCTCGCCGCTACTTAGGGAATCTCGTTTGATTACTTTTCCTCCGGGTACTTAGATGTTTCAGTTCCCCGGGTGCCCTCCTAGCAATCGCTAGGTGACGGTGCATTACCACCGCCGGGTTCCCCCATTCGGATATTCATGGATCAATGCCTGCTTGCGGCTCCCCATGACTTTTCGCAGCTTACCGCGTCCTTCTTCGGCTCTTGGCGCCTAGGCATCCACCGTATGCCCTCAGTAACTTGACTTAATTTTGTCTTGTTGCTGATACATTGTCGACTGTCTATCGCACATCATCTGCGTTGTTGTCAGTCCGGGCGCTCTCTTCGACGTACTTCCAGTACGACTCCGTTCGCGTCCTCCCTCCGCCTAGCATCTAATGCACGCTAGCCAGTCTCTCGGCTACATTTTACTGTGCCGAGGGTTTAGCTTACGTTTGCCTTTAGTATAAATCCTAATTGCGCGTAAAGAACTTCTCATATTACTATGAGGCATTACTTTACTTTGCTTTCTTCTGTGCAGTTTTCAAGGAACATCAGGAATATCTATGCTATCAGAACTACTTGCTTAGTTCAGCAAGTAACTTCCGGTAACTAGCATTCCCTCAAAACCAAACAATGTAAGATGTATCTTGCCTGATGTGTCGACCTTGGAAGTAGTTCAGGTGTTACCCCGAACGGTTCTCCCTAGAAAGGAGGTGATCCAGCCGCACCTTCCGATACGGCTACCTTGTTACGACTTCACCCCAATCATCGGCCCCACCTTAGACGGCTGGCTCCTTGCGGTTACCCCACCGGCTTCGGGTGTTTCCAACTTTCGTGGTGTGACGGGCGGTGTGTACAAGGCCCGGGAACGTATTCACCGCAGTATGCTGACCTGCGATTACTAGCGATTCCGGCTTCACGGAGGCGAGTTGCAGCCTCCGATCCGAACTGAGAGCTTGTTTATGCGTTTCGCTTACCTTCGCAGGCTTGCTTCGCTTTGTTTAAGCCCATTGTAGTACGTGTGTAGCCCAGGACATAAGGGGCATGATGACTTGACGTCATCCCCGCCTTCCTCCGCATTGTCTGCGGCAGTCTCCCTTGAGTTCCCACCATAACGTGCTGGCAACAAAGGATAAGGGTTGCGCTCGTTGCGGGACTTAACCCAACATCTCACGACACGAGCTGACGACAGCCATGCACCACCTGTTTTCGTGTCCCCGAAGGGAGGAACTAATCTCTTAGTTTTTCACTCAATGTCAAGCCCTGGTAAGGTTCTTCGCGTTGCGTCGAATTAAACCACATACTCCACCGCTTGTGCGGGCCCCCGTCAATTCCTTTGAGTTTCAACCTTGCGGCCGTACTCCCCAGGCGGGGTACTTATTGCGTTAACTCCGGCACAGGAGGGGTCGATACCTCCTACACCTAGTACCCATCGTTTACGGCCAGGACTACCGGGGTATCTAATCCCGTTCGCTCCCCTGGCTTTCGCGCCTCAGTGTCAGACACAGTCCAGAAAGTCGCCTTCGCCACTGGTGTTCCTCCCAATATCTACGCATTTCACCGCTACACTGGGAATTCCACTTTCCTCTCCTGCACTCAAGATCTCCAGTTTCCTGCGCCCATACGGAGTTGAGCTCCGCACTTAGACACAAGACTTAAAAATCCACCTACACGCCCTTTACGCCCAATAATTCCGGACAACGCTTGCCACCTACGTATTACCGCGGCTGCTGGCACGTAGTTAGCCGTGGCTTCCTCCTTTGGTACCGTCATTACCTTGCATTATTTACACAAGATACGTTCGTCCCAAACGACAGAGCTTTACGATCCGAAAACCTTCTTCACTCACGCGGCGTTGCTCCGTCAGACTTTCGTCCATTGCGGAAGATTCCCCACTGCTGCCTCCCGTAGGAGTCTGGGCCGTGTCTCAGTCCCAGTGTGGCCGTTCATCCTCTCAGACCGGCTACTGATCGTCGCCTTGGTGAGCCATTACCTCACCAACTAGCTAATCAGACGCAGACCCATCTCTAAACGGTAGCTTATATATAGAGGCCACCTTTCTTAACTCAGTCATGCAACCAAGTTACCACATTCGGTATTAGCACCACTTTCGCGGTGTTGTCCCCAGTTTAGAGGCAGGTTGTCTACGCGTTACTCACCCGTTCGCCACTAAGTATCCATAAATGAATACTCCGTTCGACTTGCATGTGTTAGGCACGCCGCCAGCGTTCGTCCTGAGCCAGGATCAAACTCTCCATAAAAGTTATATTTATGGAGCCTTTTGTTGGCTCATAAAATTTAAAAGAAATTATTTAATGTGCTCATTGAGCACCGCACATCTGGCTTTTTGATGCATTACTTACATTGTTCAGTTTTCAGGGAACACCGTGCACAACGCACTTTTTTTGTTTGTCGCATATTAGCGGCGACAGTTACTTATGTTACCATATTTATTGCAACATGTCAACATATTTATTTTTGGATCTTATTCCAGCAACATACGTTACTTGGAATATCTTGCCTCACCAATCGGCGACTTTCATATAATATCATATTGACAAACAGGATGTCAACAATCTTATTCTTTGAAATTTTTGGGAGTAATATACCCTTTTATAGATTATAGAAAAGGTATACTACTCCCATATATTTAGTCATTAACCGGATTAACGAGTACCAATGATTTCGCCTTCACTGATCGCAGCTTGCGCGGCAGCCAATCGCGCAATGGGTACACGGTATGGGGAACAGCTAACATAATTCAGGCCAATTTTATGACAGAAGGCAACAGAGGAAGGTTCACCGCCATGTTCTCCGCAAATACCAATTTCAATAGCGGGTTTGATCTTTCGTCCGCGTTCCACTGCCATTTCCATTAGAGCACCGACACCTTTGCGGTCAATAGCGATAAAGGGGTTTTCTTTTAAAATTTTGCTTTCAAGATAATGCGGCAGGAATTTTCCCTCAGCATCATCACGGCTAAATCCAAAGGTGGTTTGAGTCAGATCATTGGTGCCGAAGCTGAGGAAATCGCAGACCTCGGCCAGTTCGCCGGCCATAACGCAGGCTCTTGGCATTTCAATCATGCTGCCGACAGAATAGTGGAATCTAATAGCAAATGCTTTCATAGTAGACTCGGCAATAGCATCTATTTTCTTTTTAAAGAATTTCATCTCATTTACGTCAATTGTTAATGGAATTTCAACCTCCGGCAAAACCTTGCAGCCTTCCTTGGTCAGTCTTGCAGTAGCATTGAATATCGCTTGCATTTGCATTTCGTACACTTCAGGGAATGTAATGCCTAACCGGCAGCCACGATGGCCCAGCATAGGATTGAACTCATGCAAACTGCGCACTTTTTTCAGTAATTGCAGTTTCTCTTCCAGCAGCGCAGCATCTCTTGCCGTTATTCTTAGTTCAGTGGTTTCAACAAGTAGTTCTTCTACACTGGGGAGAAACTCATGCAGAGGAGGATCCAGCAGACGGATAGTAACCGGAAATCCTTCCATGACCTGCAAAATTCCATAAAAGTCTCCCTCTTGCATTGGCAGAAGATGAGCCAATGCTTCCTGCCGCATTTCCAGCGTTTCAGCAAGAATCATTTTTTGTACAAAAGGCAGCCGATCCTGCCCCATAAACATATGCTCTGTTCTGACCAGCCCAATGCCGGTAGCACCAAATTCCCGCGCCTTCTTTGCGTCTTCCGGAGTATCGGCATTGGCGCGAACAGCAAGCCGTTTTATTTCATCTGCCCACTGCAGCAATGTTGTATATTCTGCTGATATTTCCGGATCTTTCATTGGCACCTGACCTTGGATCACCCTTCCGGTGGCGCCATCAATGGAAACCAGCTCGCCTTTTTTGATAACAGTTGCGCCTATTGTAAATTCTTCTTTTACATAATCAATTCTAATAGCTTCGCAGCCACAGACACACGGCTTACCCATACCTCTGGCAACAACAGCCGCATGACTGGTCATCCCGCCCCGGCTTGTTAAAATACCCTGGGCAGCCACAATGCCGTGAATGTCATCCGGGGTTGTTTCAGTACGAACCAGCAACACTTTTTTACCGGTTTTTCCTAGCCGCTCGGCTTCATCAGCATCAAAAACCACCTGACCGGAAGCTGCGCCTGGTGAAGCAGGTAAACCTTTAGCCAGCACGCTTACTTCTATACTGCTGTCGATCTGCCGGTGAAGCAATTGGTCAAGCTGACCTGGATCTACCAGGAGAATCGCCTGTTCTTTGGTTATCAGCCCTTCCTGGGCCAATTCAAACGCCACCCGGACACTGGCCTGGGCGGTACGCTTACCGTTACGTGTCTGGAGAATATATAAGCGGCCACGTTCTATAGTAAATTCAATGTCTTGCATATTTTTATAATGGCTTTCCAGTAAGCGGGCAATCCGGACAAATTCATTGTAAACTTCCGGCATTTCTTCCTGTAACTGAGCGATAGGCCGCGGCGTGCGAATACCGGCAACCACATCCTCGCCCTGGGCATTGGTAAGGAATTCGCCGTACAACACATTTTCTCCGGTTGACGGGTTACGGGTAAATGCTACGCCAGTTCCCGAGTCGTTCCCCATATTGCCAAAAACCATCGACTGAATGTTTACTGCTGTGCCAAGGTCATGATCAATTTTATTTAAATTACGGTAGATGATAGCCCTGTCATTATTCCAGGAACGGAATACCGCTTCAATTGACATTTCCAATTGTTCAAGCGGATTTTCCGGAAATGGGTTGCCGGTTCTGCTTAACACAAGCTTTTTATATTCATCAATAATTTTGCGCAACGACTCAGGGCTAAGCTCCTGATCATATTTTACGCCTTGCTTGTCTTTTTGATTGTGCAAAATATCTTCAAATTCATACTTGGGAATCTCCAGAACAACATCACTGAACATCTGGATAAAACGACGGTATGCATCATATGCAAACCTAAGGTTATTGGTATTCTTGGCAACCGACTGTACAGTCGCTTCATTAAGCCCCAGATTCAGAATGGTATCCATCATGCCAGGCATAGAAAACATAGCTCCCGACCGGACCGATACAAGGAGCGGATTACTTAGATCGCCAAATTTCTTACCGGCCTGCTCCTCTATAACTGTCAAGTTACGTTGTACTTCCGCCATCACCCCTTCAGGCAATTTACGATCCAAGCGGTAGTATTCAGTGCAGGCTTCTGTTGTAATAGTCATGCCCGGTGGTACAGGCAGGCCAATATTGGTCATCTCCGCCAGATTAGCGCCTTTACCCCCTAACAGAGCCTTCATGTCGGCTCGGCCCTCTTTGAACAGATAAACAAATTTAGCCACGCATCATTTCCCCTTTCCGATATATCCCAACACATTAGCAATTACAAACAGCTTACCAATATACTCACACTACTAATAGCTTATGCTAAATATGGTTTATTTTTTAATTAGCATAGCCTATTTATATTCTATTCAACATATTTTGAAATTCTCCTCCTAAGGCGAAAAAAAACTATGAACGGCAGCAGCCATTCATAGTTTTTACATTCTAATGTCGTGGGGCACTGCCATTTATTCTCCAAAGGGCATTTTCCTGTATTCTTGTAAGCAGTCAATCAAAATGCAGAGTTTTCCGCCACAAAGTGCAGAGTTTTTCAAGTAATACTTTTGCGGTGCTTTAAGCGATAACTGTCACCAGTCATATTGATAATCTCGCAGTGGTGGATTAGGCGGTCAAGAATGGCTGTTGTAATCGTTGCATCGCCAAGGAACTCAGCCCACTCGTCGAACCCTTTGTTTGATGTAATAATCATCGAAGTACGCTCGGCCATAGAAGACACAAAGCTAAAGAATAAATTAGCCTCTGCCGGGGAGAGTGGCATAAACCCAACTTCGTCAACAATCACCAGAGCAGCCTTACTTAAATATCTGAGTCGACGTTTGCTGGCTCTGGAAATTTCGGACGTTTTTAGAATCTTCATAAGGGTATCCAAGGTTTCAAACGCCACTGCATAACCCAAGTTCAGCCCCTTCACCGCCAGGGACAAAGCAAGATGGGTTTTACCAACGCCGGGAGGCCCCAACAAGCAAACATTGTATGCTTGTTCAACCCACGTCATATCACTTAGCCGCAACATCTGTTCCTTGGAAACACTGCGTTGAAAACCGAAATCAAAAGAATCCATGGTTTTCTCAGCAGGCAGGCTTGCTCTGCGGCGGCGTAGCAGATTCTGTTTTTGTACTCGAAGCCGTTGCTGTTCCAGTAAAAACAGTTCTACACTCTCCACGGGTGTTAGTGAATTTTTACCTGCAAAAAGTGCTTCAAAATCCACGGGAGTCATGCGTAAATCAGAAAGTAGTCCAGTTACCCGGTCAATTGGCCGCATCATCATCGGTCACCACTTTCCTTGGCATAGACATCAAGCGAGCGCTTTTGCGTTGTCACATGATACTTTGCATTGCTCATCGGAAGGGGCAACTCTGGCGGCTGGGGTTGTTTAAAGGCATTGTGTTCCAGATAGTCTTTTATGTAATTCGCGCTGTAAAGGTTACTGTACTGGCAAAAACCTACAGCTTCCAGGACAGCGTCTACAGCATATTGGTCGCAGAGCGTATGGATCAGCTTAAATTGATCTCTGGCATACCGGGATTTCTCTGTACGGATCGTTTGGAGAAAGTCATCCGCCTTGGCAAGAAGAAGCGTACCCAGTGCAACCTGCATCTGGTTCAGAGAGCTGGTTCTGTCGCGCTGGTGGCTTCTGCTTTGGATGAGCAGACCCCGACCGTTGGAAATGCGATGTTGGCAAATGCGATCGCCAAATACAGTCTGAATGTATAAAATGCCATCTTTGGGCACAATACAAACCTCTTTTTGCGCATTGTAAGTGCCAAGTGGAACGGAATAACGGTTGCTGTCATAAATAACGGTATTGTCCTTGCGGACAGTTCTACATAGGTGAGCGCCGTTATTTTCTGCGCAATCGACCAGCGGCCGTAAGTATTCCCGTTCTTCGGCAAATACTTCGGCAGGCACACGCTTTGTTGTTCCGTGAATTTTTGCGTTTGCGGTACGCTCCAACCAATCCAGGCAGCTGCTGTTTAGAATATCATCATCCACGTAAAGCCGGTTTTCCAGAAAATTGCCTTTCACATATTTCACGGTGCTTTCCACCTTCCCCTTGCTTTCAGGGTCAGCACCACGGCACATATAAATACTCAGTTTGCACTCCTGCCGAAGTTTTTCAAATTCATAAGTATGTATGATATCACCGGCATTTTCTGCCACGCAAACGATACTATCCTGGTCAAAAACCATCTCTTGCGGCATTCCGCCCATATACCTGAAGCATTGGTGACATACTCGCACCAAATCCGAAGCGGTGTAGGGGCGGCTCTGTAATTCGGCATATTTAAAACGGGAATGTGCCAGAACAAAAGCTGCAGCATAGACCTTGATGCGGCCACCGTCTACATTTTTCAGCCACTTCTCGCCAAAGTCTACTTGCAATTGCTGCCCCATTGGCAATTCAGGAACAGCTGCATAATCTCGTTGATTGAGTGCTTTGCGCAGATCATACTCATTCCGCAGGTTCTTTACATACCGAGAGACCGTTCGTTCGCTAAAGGTCGCGCTGTAGTGTTCTTTTAACCAATCACAAACCTGTGCTGCGCTAAGCGTAGGATAATCCCGTAGCCAGCTGATGATTGTGTCCTGGTAATCGTCTAGCAGCCTGACCTTGCAGACCGTGGCGACATTAGATTCATACTCATCCACCGTCATATTCCAGTAGCGGTCCACTGTTCTCCAGTTGATGCCAAGACTTTTCGCCACGGTATCTTTTCGGAATCCGCGTTCTTTTAGTTGATGTATTTTGCTATACACAGAATATCCCTTCATTTCTAGCAGCCTCCATACTCAGCGTGCTTCTATTGTATCAGCTGACTGGAAACTGTGTAGTTATTGGCGAAAAACTGTGTGCTTTGTGGCGAGAAAGTTTGTAGTTCTACTGGCTTAAAACTCTGTATTTTAGTTTACCATTTACAATTCTCCCTGGCTTTGCCAGGAATGCCCGCCACTCCATGGTGCCCGCCTCTTTTAGCAAGCAGAAATTCCTGTATTTACGCGGGTTGAGGATAAAAAAAGGACCTTGCACAAGCTTCGAAAAGCTTTAATGCAAGGTCGTTTTTTCTATGTCGGCAGGTTAAGCCATTTTGCCCTTTGGCGAATAAATGGCAGTGCCCTACGACATAGTATCCTCGACATTATTACACTTATTATAGCTACCAACCCTTTAAATTGCAAGAGAGTTAAACAGAATAGCTCATCCTCCCTGTACATTAGACGATGAAAGTAATTTTCATACAGAACGTTGCACTCCTCTATACTTTTAATATTTAAACAAACATTAAAAGAGTCTAACTACTAACTAAGCATGTGAACAATATTCTTTCAAAGCACTAACAAAATTACTTTGAAAAGATTTGCCATTTGCTAATTCAAAACCAATAGATACATTGTTAGCTAATAAATCTTCAATTAAAATATGACAAATTCTTATATCCCCTTGTTCATTATAAGCCTTAAATCTGACTTCAGCATCCTGAGATAATGGCATCACCGTTACAATAATACCATCAAAAATGCGTTCTCTCCTCATATCTTCTATAAATGATCCTAATTGATCTCTAGTAAAATTTTGACTTTGTAGCTTTATACAAAATGCCGCCTTAGCCTCACGACGCACTTTATCAGAATAAAGCGTTGCGTTTCCTCTCCGAGTTTCTTGAATTACTTCGATTATAATAGGTATTCTACCATCTATCCCTCCATCTGAATTACCTCTTCGCTTTGGTAAATCCGTAGCAATTTTAGTAGGGTCTCCTCCTAATGCTAAAACTATTTTATTTCCAATCTCTTCTTTTTCTTTAGTCGTATATCCTAGGAGCATACAGGCTAGTTCTTTATGTATTTTAGCCAATATTTATACTCCTTTCTGGAAATAGATTTTTAAAGACCATTAAGTTATAATCTATTATTTTTTGAATATCATTTGCAATATTATAATGAAAATTTAAAGTTTCAGCCAAATAATCAGGCAACAATAGCTCTATTTCAGTAAGTTCATTTATTTCATGAGCATATTTCTTTGAATAATTTTCTAAATGACTTAAATTTTTATTATTAGCAACGTTAAACGCATAAAATTGTAAACATTTTTTTATTAAAGTACTTTTACTATAATTACCATGAAGAATTTTCAATTGATGAATATTTTTTTGAAAAATATCAGTCACACCGACTCTAAACCTTTCTTCCCTCCTCCAATATTCGCTTTTATCTAAATTCTCCCAACTCAGCATAAGAATTCTTCTAATAATATCAAAATTATTTTCAAATGTTATATCATCACACTTACTTAAACAAATAATCAAATGCCAATTAAGCACTTCAACTTTAATAAAATTTTCTTCAAATTCTTTCAAAGTAATCTTTTCTCTAAAAGTTTCTTGTTGATCAAAGAATTTATTAGGAATTTCGCTATATTTTAATTGTCCATATAGTTCTCGATTCAAGTCTAAAGAATGATAAGCGTAAAAAGATATACAAAACTTCACCAGTTCTGATAAATTTCTAAATTTTTCTATTTTTTTTAACCCAATACTATAAAAATCATAAAACAAATCTTTAGGAAGATAAATACCCACTTTTCCTTCTAACTTATTTTTCTCTTTTAAACCTGATACAAGCTTTGACACTATATCACCCCAACTTCTTTTAACAATGTTCTTATCTCATTATAAAAGTTTTTTTCATTAATATAGTAAGGAGGTTCAGACTTACAATCAGTAATATAACTTTCACTCATAAATCCTTCTATTCCTTGCTCTTCTAGTTTCTTTTTTATTTTTGTAATCGATGCAAGATTTGAAATTTTATTGGGAACTATTTTTAGATCAAAATCCATTTTGCCAGCGAACATATACGAAACACATAATGCGCCTATTTCCTTAGGAATCCTTTGCAAACCATTATATTCATCTATTATAGGCACAATTATTTTCCACCCCTTAGAGATTTCCCGATCCGCCAAATCTTTAATAATTTCAAAATAATCATCGGTGTCAGCAACTAAAACATCATAATTACTAGCTTTATTAAATTTCTTAGGAATTGAATCCAACTCGCTCGTATTAATTTTATTAGATTTTTGCTCTTCATTGAAAAACTCAGTTACTTTTAGCGCTGTTGTCATCTGTTCTCCTTGCGCTAAATCAAAGGCCCAAACTTTATATTGATTTTGAGCTAAATATATAGCAATATTAGTTGCTAATGTAGTTTTACCAACTCCACCTTTAGGCGAATTAACTAAAATTTTTATCATTTTTTATCTCCTATCAATAAACATATCATCAAATGACATTTATAAACTCAAGTCGTATACATTAATTATATTATACCTCATCTTCTAGGCTAATTAACGAACAATTTTTAATGTCATTGCTTCAATAATTAACACTATATCAAAATCTTTTATTACCCTAGCATTCACTTCCGCATCTTCAAAAAGAATATTCACACCGTTGAGGAGTGCAGACTTAATTAGAAATATTCCTTGCGAACATAATTCTAGAAAAATTTAAAAAGTAAAATATCTTTCAAATCTAGAAAAGTTGCAGCAAAAATAATAAATGTTGAAGTAAGCATTTTATTTGCTTACCCCAACATTTATTATAGAACCGAATAATGGCAAGAGGAATTGGAAGGAGGTTCCTTAGAGTCATTTCAACCCAATTTTTAAAAAAGACATAGAGGTTTTCCCTAAATGAGCAAACCCATACTTTTAACTTTTATTCCATTCTCTATTGTTTTCGTATTAAATATTGGCAACATTACTTAATCATTTTTACTTGATCGCTTCAGCAGCGCACTGTTTATATCACTCTCGGTACGACCATATGTCCCCAAAAATTTGATTGCTTCGACAGACATATCTTCAATACATTCAGGCACCACTGTCCACCCCAAGTTACCATGCAGTCTTTCTATCAAGTATAACGCTTCCATCCGTTTTAATATTCGATTCGATCTATTATTTCCAATCTTTAAATACTCTTGAAGCCTACTATTAGCTATCTGGTTCTGCGATAATGACCACATGATGGCATCCAGCAATTTTTCATCTTCTGAATTGGGACGTGATGTTTTTGGATTTACGAGTATCGCTTCACCCGATTCCATAAAGGCTGAAGTTAATTTGATTTCGTCAAAATTAAAATAATACTTGTTTTGCTGAACATAAGTTTTCTTTATTTCATCAAGAAGTTTCTTCATATCTGTTTTCTTAATAAATGACCCTTGCAATCGCTTATCCCTTTCATGGGAATCAAAAATCATTTGACCTTTCCCTAATAGTTTATCTGCACCCTTTCTTCCGAGTATTGCTACAGAGTTTTGATAATGGCCACACTTCAACGCTATCCTTGCGGAAATGTTTCCGATGCCACACACCATATGCTTTTTTACCGGATCTTGAGCCGCCAGCACCAAATGAATTTTAGCGTGCCTGCCTCCACTTAACAACTCTGTCATGGCTCCTTTAAGGCTTTCGATAGACCCGTTCACTATATCTGCAAACAATCTCGGAAATTCATCTATAACACAAACGATATACGGCATATTGGGTAAGTTCTTGTCCTGCAATCTTTTTTGCATTTCTTCGTGTAATCTTAGAATGGCTTTTAATCCTACCATTGGGCTTGTTATAACTGGGCAAGATAGAAAGGGCTGATTGTTAAATATTGCAAAATCAGAATCCGTTTTACCTAAAAAGTCCATAATCAATACATTGACGTCGCCTGTCCAATGCTTGTACGCTATGCTCATCAATAAACTCATCATAGCAGTACTTTTACCTGAACGGGTCGCTCCAGCCAATAGAAGGTGTGGAAACTCAGATATATCCTCTATGCATATGTCTCCCGTTTCATCGAAGCCTACGGCATAAGGTATTTCCATCTTGCTATTCGCAAAATCCTTATGTTTCAATATTTCAATCAAACTATTGTCTTCCAATGGCTTCTCAGCCACAATTAGCTTTATCGACTTTTTATCTCGTAAATCTACTCTAAAACATTCGTATTTCTTCATACGCCGTTGAACTGTTCCTATTTTCCCACTAACATCGGTATCTTTCGTTCCCTGTAATGTATCTACAGTGAAGATATATCTGTCTTCTTTTACGGCTGCAAGTGCTACACGGATAAACACTTTCAACGCCCTGTAGTGTTTTTCGATCTGTTTTGCTAATCGTGATGCTTCTTTATCATGAATGCATGCTCCACTCGGAGAAGGAAGATAACGTCGATGAAACTCAACTAGATCATGTTCGGATAGATCGGTCAGCATAGCTATATTTTTTTCTCTGGTTTGTGAAATCATTTCTCCCTTACGCTCAAAGCAAGCAAATTTTTCGTCAAGGGAGAAAGTACACAATCGATTAAAAACCCTCAAATATCCCTTGAAAAAGAAATTTAATAAACCTATATTTTTCGCATTATTTAATGTTACATCCGGATAATTCTGGCTAATATAATTTATGTAAGCCTTTATTTTTCCTGAGAATGGGTGCTTTCTTGATATGCTATATTCATTCATTTGAGGGAACAACCGGTCTTCAGATTCTTTCACAAGATCTAGAACCCATGAAGCTAGCATTTGTTCGTTTTTTCTCAACAGGGTTAAATACGTTTTACTCACTTCTAAATCCGTTAAATCTATGTCAAAGACATTGTCGAAACTTGATTTAATCATTGGGCAGATAAAGATTGGCAGGAAATTAAACCTGTCCTTCAAACCAAGAACATTTTTCTTGTTTGGTATATTTGCGATTTCCCTAAGCAAAGCATTGTAATAACGTTCATTCTCATGACCGGCAATAATAACGGGAATATCTTTATTATTATGAATCAAATCGTCTAAGTCTTTTGCTGTTGATTGGGTAGGGTAATAAGTTTGATGTATATATCCACAATAAGCGTGATCATCATTAGTGCAGTTACTAAATAAACCTGCATTTACATCACATATTTCAACAATTTTCTCTATGAGCTGGTATAGAACAGAATCTCTATCACACGCTATTTGCAGAAAAAACGGCATAGAAAAGCCGTCCTGATTTAGTCTTTTTATAAATAATGCTGTAAGACAGTAGTTGAAAATAAATAATGTTATTTTCCCATATTCTTTATCAAAAAATATGTCATATATTTCACCGAATATGTCCACAGCCATTTCTACGTCGCATACACTGGATTTCCTTTTGCAGTGATTCAAAGGATGAAAACGAAGGCATGAATTGTTTAAAATATATTCATTACCATGCCAACCGTACTCTATTGATTCCAAATAGGACAATATCCTTTTTACATCAGCACAAGAAAGATTCATTAGTGAAACAAAGACCTTCAACTTATCCATATCCATCGCTCTTTCTTTATGACGGCTTATAAAAAGAGAATGAGCATACTCATTTAATTCAACAACGTCTTCTTCTTCCAAATCCTTAATAAATGTAGCAAAAGAGTTGAGGTCTTTATCGATGCCTGTAATAAGCCTTTGGTGGAATCGTTTAATATCACTGTCAGATAACTTACTCATTGTAGCTCTCCTATTTGGTTAAATTTGCAAGGTCAAATTCTGGCTGTTTGAAATATCAGGAACCATAAATGATCGCTTTCTACTTTTCTTCTTCTGCCATTAATCTATCATATAAATTATATCACAATATATATATATGTTTTTTTGATAATCTTATAATAGAATAGCAGAAGAACATAAGTAAGTTTGAAGATTTTTAATATAAGCTACATCTGAAATTAGATAATTCTTATCATGAAACAAAGCAAAAAAACAGTCCCTGTGCTATGGCACAGGGATTCAGCTTATAGTGGAGAGGTTTAGAAAATCGCAATAGTAAGAAGGCAGCTCTACCAGCTTTTCAACAAAAAAATCTTAGATATTCAAATATTCCCCTATTCAACATGTTGACACCATTTAAAGGTATCGCCGTAAGACGTAGGAATCTGATTCCTTAAAGCATCATCTTTACCCCATATATTCAGTATTGCGGCACTTAATGTTTTTTGTAATACGAGGCTACCATTGCGGGCATAGTCAAACCAGTTATACAACGTTTTCCAAAACACAATGGAACGATCCTTGGCTGGGTTACTATTCGAATTTACACTTTTGAGCTGTTCCGCAATGACAGTTCCATCAAGTTACTCGATAGCAACATCAGCAAGCTTTTCAATACTAACAACTATATCATCAAAAGAAATAAGCTCAAAGAGCATATGCCTTACTTGAAGCATATAACCTTGCATTTCCGACAGCGTGCGTCTTGTTACACATTGATTCCCACCCAATCTGGCATTACGGTTAAGCTGAACATCTGGTATTATATTACTCCAACACTTTACCTTGAATAATACATTCTGTACTTTCAGTAATCTTTATAGAAGTAAATTGATCCGATGTATTATCAGGTGTTAAAAATACCCCTTTACTAGATTTACTGTATCTCTTACACATAATGTTTCCATCAACATAAAAAATCCCAATATCGCCATCAAAAAGTTCATTGGCACATTTAACTAGAACAATACTTTCATCTTCGATAGTAGGTTCCATGCTTTTGCCTGAAATTCTAACAGCATAATCGGCTTCCATATTATCAGATGGATAATCTGTTGCAGGAACGCCTTCCTGCCCGAAGGAAAACCCATCGCCTGCGCAAGCCGCCCATTCATAAAGCTGTATAATTTTAGAACTAAGGATATCCGTTCCGTTATTATCAACTAACGCTTCTTCCGTTCCTGAAATTTCTTTTCTAATAGATTCAATAATATCACACAACCAGGTATAGATGTAGATACCTTTTTTTAATGGGTCACTAGAAATATCATTAATCAAATCTATTGCAATAGATTTGTTTTCTCCAGCATAAACGCCATTATAAAAATCCAGAGCTACAAATCGCAAACTACTACCGTCAATCGAAAAGAGAATTTGATTATTCTCTGCAATTGCATACTTTCCATCTTCATATCTAAATGACAGGTGTCTTTTCATAACGTTTCCACCTCTTTCTAATAGAATCTAGTCCGCCATCTATATTCTGAGCAACAATCTCTAAAACATTATACTCCGAACAGACATATTCTAATGCACCAGATTGTACCTCTAATGTATTTCCTGCTTTTGAAAGAAAAATCAAATTATCAACATCCAAATTCACAATGAATTGCGCATTGTGAGAAACCATTAAAATCTGGCGATTTTCGCCCATATTCTTGAAACGTTCTAATAAGTAGTCTCGAATGGCACTTTGTGAAATATTATCTTCTGGCTGATCAATTATATAGATCCCATCTCTGTGCGTTTCATAAGAAAGTAAATCAAAATATATTTTAGCATCAAGTCCAGATGACATTTCGGCATATTTATCCATTCCTTGATATATAATAGAGTTCTTTGGAGCAAAATCATCATCCATAATTGAATTGAGCGCCATTTTAAAAAATTGCAAAACCGGCGTTTCATCATACCTCAATAACATTTCTTGCAATTGTTTTTCTGTAATTGATGCCCAATCAATTTTCTTTCCAGCTTTTAAAACCTTGGCTATGAGCGAATTGATATATTCTGTACCGACCTCGTCAACATTAAGCTTAGAAATAAACTCATAATCATAAATACTTTCGCTGTTAGGTTTTACTTTGATTACGTTGCTGCTAATCACGAATGGCTTAATTTCTTTCGTAAGTCTAATAATATCAGTAAGTCGATTTTTAAGTTCTGATGTATTTTCTGTAAAAGCAGATCTTTTTTTCTGAGTATCGCTTATGCTCCGGCGGTGCCGATCTGCATATTTTTTTACTATTTTTGCAACACTCTCCATTCTAAAATTTTCATTTTCAATAGCACTTGCCCTTTGACTATACCGTTTTTCCATTTTTGTAAATTCATCAACTGTTTGCTTTGTATACTTTTCATCTGATTCATCAATTCCAAGCTCTAATAACTGTTGAAGTTGTAATACTATATTTTTTATTTGCGTAGAAATTGCTATCATAGAATCCGGCTTCTTTTTTGCATCTCTAATATTATTAATAAATGTCATACTTTCAGCATTGTCTTCACTAATAACAATTCCAAATGTCGAAAGTTCTTCTATCTTTGCATCAAGTGTAAACTTTTTTTCTAAGTAGCTTATCATCCGTCCAATTTCAGCATCAATAATATTTCTATAAAGCGATGCATTTACAGGCGGTGGAAAGTAGCTTTTTAAAAAATCAGTTGCATTCAGCTTATTTTCCTCAAATTTCGATCTCACTTCACCCTGCATATCAAAGTTAAATATATTTTCTGACTGCAACTGTGGCTTTATATCTAAATTTATTTTAGATAAATATTTTTTATATCCGGTCTTTATCTTTGAAGGTAAAGCAGCACCTTTCTTCTCATAGCCAGTAATCGCATGTAACAATAATGACTTCCCTATAGAATTGTCTCCTATTATTACATTAATTCCTTTTGAAAGAGGAATAATGATTTCCTTGGCGTTATGACAAAGGGTTATTTTTTCTAACGAATTTTTATCAACATTGAAAAAACTATTAACCCAGTTCAACCTGGTATGATCAGTTATTGCCATTACTAAGCCTTTGAACGTCGGTAAACACTTGGCGTATGTGTATGGAAATGCATCTATAATTTCTGAAGGTGTTTCAGAAGGATATACAGACCAGTCATGACAGTCAGTTCCCGTTACAAAACGCAATTGCTCTTCTAATCCGTTTTGCACCAAAAAACTTTTGTTTAAAACCTCATTGCGTCGATTCTTAAATTCAAATGCCTCAAAATAGTCCGTATAAACAAATTCAAGGAATTTTTTATTACCTAAAGTATTGGCATCGTTTTTCCGTGATTTTTCACTTGTCAACGTATTTTTTTGATGAGCAATCAATATGGTGTTAATATCAATTTTACGAAGGAGAGCTAAAAAATCCTCTTCTTTATATGCACTTTTATAGTTTGGCCGATTCTGACTTAATATTGTTTCAATTTCTTTAACTTTATTATCATCCTCATCCGAAAAAATAGTTACAACATGAATGACACTCTCATTTTGACCTGCAGAAAAGCAAACTGAAAATTCTACTCCGGGAAGAACTTTCTTTATAGAATTTTCATGTTTCTCCGCATTTTTAAGTGTTGAATACATAGCATATGAAAAGGAATCATGATCCGTTATCGAACAAATATTCACACTATTTTTACTAAGCTTATCAATTAACAAAGGAATATTCTCCAATGTATTGTTATTCACTTTTGCACCATCTTTTCCTGATGATGCTTTAGAATGAATATGCAAATCAAGTTTTAAGCCCGTCTTAACAACTTGCTCCATCGTTCTTCACTTCCCTCATAGCTCTACTTGTAATATTTGTTTTACCACGTGAATTCTTTGCCATTATTCGTATATTGCTATCCTTCCAGACATCAGTGGGTTAATTTGTCATATTATTTAAATTATATCACTTATATTGGAGCTATACTATACACTTTATCGAAACAAAGTGGGTTTTGATATAACAGCTATACAAACATAACGGGGCTACAACATCTTTTTAAAAGAACAATTTTATCAAAAGCTAAAAAATAACTGACGCAACCAAATGGTTGCGCCATTAAAATAGATTGCAGATTTAATCCTTATCGTAATCAAAGTCACAAATCATCTTAGCTTGGTTCAAAGGAAAATTCGAGAACAAATTTACTTTACACTGATTTCGGAGAAGCCGTGCTCGTCCCACGGCTTGTTCTAACTGCGATTCAATTATATAAAACTGAATCGCTCTTAACACCTTATCGTCAAAGGATGTAAAACGGAACCTCCATCCGTTGTGTTCGACTGTAGTACCGAACTTTATCTTCGCTTCCGTGTCGAACCCACAGCCAATAGTGTAAGCGAATAATTTGTATATCCAATCAGGTATGTGGGGCGTTCCGATTACATCTAAATTCTTTCCTTTTAAATAATCACACCCCGCAGAGTTACCAAAATGTAAGTCACCCAGATAACATTCCATGAATTGTTTAAAAGAAATGGTATTATCAAACCCCGACCATTTCTTGATTTGCTTAATAATGCCCCTGTTTTTAGAAAGGTAATCCCTGCTCATAGGGCGGCAGTAATCTTGATATAAATCGCCTTCGTACCTAGCTTTTTTGCAATCATGAAACTCCATGTTATCCTTACCAAAAAAATATTCACAGACCGTTTTATCGACAGTTGCCGATACCATGATGTACTTAGTGCTTGGCTTGAATTTCACTGGTTGGATAAAAGTGATGCAGTCTTCACTTATGTTATTTTCCTTATCAGATACCTTACGATAGAGAAATCGCGTGGCGGAACAAAATGATGGTATATCGACCCCAATCGCTATATCATCGTCTGTTTTGTCGTAATCAATAGATGGCAGAGAAAAAAAGTCACTTATTTTTTCATCTGCTTCAATATATTTAAGAACTTTATTAACTTTCGTTCTGACTGTGCTCCTGGGCGCAGTCTTCTTTTTCAATCTTTTTAAGTCGGAAATGCTGATGTCTATTTTATTCTGTATAATGCTGCCGATAAGTATATCCTCATCAATGATAACGAGATCATATTTACTAACATCCATTGTTAGAAATCTTTTGTGAGTCGTAATAACGTGACCATCAAAGTTTCTGAATGCGTCCAACTCCTCTAAGTACTTCTTAAACAATTTAGCACATTCAGGGTGGTCTTCACGTATGAGCTTTTTCAAGTAGGGAATCACCGATTTCCCACAAGCATAAAGGTATTGAATATGTTCCCAAACAACATCCGGGATATAATCTTTTATTTCACGTAGCGACGGGGATTCTATCATCTCAATCCCCATCGATTCTGCTCTTAGACTTCGTATTTCACTTTTCAACTTATTAGTCGGAACGACGATTAGAATTCGTAGAGATGTGTCCTTAATAAGCTTTAAATAAGTCTCTGTTTTTCCTATAGCCGTCTGTGCTTTGATGATAAACCACATCTTTCTAGCGTCATCCATAGCGTTACGAAAAGTTTTCTGAAAATCCTTTTCAGCTTCATCTAATGTATACAGTAGCTCTGTATATCTGGCAATACGCTCCATCTGATGGTACTTCAACTTAGCAGTCGATAGGAGATTTGTAACATGAGAACAGCTATTACAGTATCGGCAGAAGCTATTACAAGACTGAGGCTTATACCCTCCGATGTATTTCTTCAGTTGATGAACCCAATATCCATATTGTCCGATACGACCATCCGCATAGGAATTCGCTTTAAAGATATCTAAAAACAGTTGATTACCAGTTTCTACATTTGTCAGATTAGTTGCTAAACCGAATAATTCATCATGACTTAATCTTATACTACCAGTCTCAAACTCTCGTAATAACTGGCAGACAGAACGAAGTCTAGGGATGTCCCGTGACCTAAGATCTGCATGGTTCCTTGATGTTTTATTCTTCGCTGAGACATTGGTGCCATCACTATATTTAATTAAGTAATATTTTTTTGATAATTCTTCGCCAAATCCTTCTATTATAGATAAAGAATATTCTATAGTAGAGTTTGGCGAGATTTTATCATCATGAGGAACACCAGTAATCTCAGCGATGTTCTCTGTTTCTGGAAGTTCATTAGCAATCGAAACATCAGGCATCCCTTTACTGTTTTCTCTCAAACCATGATTCCTAATGAATTCCGATACTTTTCTTCTATAGTTATTTTTATACCGTTCCTCAAGATAGCTTGTCATACCAGTAATGGCAGATACTACATTCATATGGGAAGCTTCTTTATCAAAAAACAATATTTTATCTTTTCTCCCCCCAAAGTACATCTTGGATATATCTTTGCTACTCTTGTCACACTCGGGAAAAATCGTCACCAAAGCATCTTGAATGACCTCTGCGTCCCTGTTTGATTGAATTGGCACATCGTTGAGAAAGGCTACTCGGAAGCGATCTTTGTTTTTACTGCTAAAACTTTCGTATGCAAATAAAACTGGGAGATTATATCTGTCAGCTCTCTCTTTAACGCTATCAAATGATAGTTGCTTATCCGGAGTATCATTGTCAAAGTCAAGAACAAATAATTGCATTTGCTTAAAGTTTTCTTTATTCCGTTTACCATTCTTAAAGGTCGCAGGGCAGAAGGTATGTCCATCTAAACCCACATCCCCTACAAAACCTCTGATGTTCTCTGAGGTTAGCGGTATTGTTTGCTGAGCTATCCTATCACTTATTTGAGCGATCTCCTTACCCTCTGGCTTCGAATAATAACTTACCCTATCTAGGCAAATCCTTATGCTATTCATTTTATCAACTCCTACAAGAAAAATATTTTTATTTCCCTGTAGGAGTAATTACAAAAAAATATTGTAAAAAATAAAAGACGGTTTTTGGCCGCCCTTTATTTTACGCGTTTGTTTCCTGGGTGATTCTATGCTTATTTTAGTAACATGTTTTCCCGCTATGCTACCACTGAGAAATTTCAAATTTTCTCTGTAAAATATAAATAATATCTAAAGTTTATTACCAATAAAATGGTGGTATAAATGGTACAGTACAAGTGGTATTGTATTGATTTTGAGTTACGAATATCCATAAAAAAATACAGCAGCCATCATAATAAAATAGCTACTGTAATACATTGTTTTTTAATTAGGCAATCCAGTAACTTTAGAAGGTTGCTCCATATTACAACATTCCCCTTTCTTTTAAACTCTCAAATTTCCCCTTGCCGATAATAATATGATCCAAAATGTTAATATCCAATAACTTACCTGCTTCAATCAGTTTTCTAGTAATAGCAATGTCTTCTTGACTTGGCATGGTATCACCGCTTGGATGGTTGTGTACCAAAATGATGGATGCAGCCAATAGGCGCACTGCCCGGCGAAAGAGTTCTCGACATCCTACTATGGTAGAGTTAATTGTGCCTTGGGCAACTACCTCTTCAGCAATAATACCATTTTTGGTGTTCAGGTAAATTACCCGAAACTGTTCGACAGCAAGAAACTGCATATCCTCCATCCGCTTAAAGGCATCGCCAGGAGCCTTGATGACTGGCGGTAACTCATTATTAATTCGGTAGACCCGTTTAGCTATTTCTGCTATACATTGAATTTTTCTGGCTTTAGCATTTCCAATTCCTTTGATTTTTTCTAGCTCTTGTTCTGAGGACTGGAGCAGTATATTCTGAACACTGCCATATTCCGCTATCAATTCACGTACTACCGATTTTTCCAGAATAGCTGTCAGCAGTTCTTCATCAGCCATGCCGGAAAGGTTGGTTTGGTTCAGCATCATATTTCCCTTACTTTCCGATAAAATGTAGATGGTTTCATGTTCAGCCTGCGCATAGCCTCGACCGCTGTCATGCTGCCCGATTTCCACTTAGACACGACCTTATCAAAGTCCTGATGCATGATAGGCTTACGCCCCTTGTATTTTCCCTGCGCTTTGGCAATCGCTATACCCTCCCGCTGGCGCTGCAAGATATACTCGCGTTCCAATTCTGCTACAGCGCCAAATATAGTCAGCATGAACTTTCCTGTCGGTGTTGTCGTATCAATAGCCTCTTTCTTAGATATAAATTCAACATGTTTGACAGCTAGTTGCTCAATGAGTTCCAGTAAGTCGCGTGTATTACGGGCAAAACGGCTGATTGATTCAACGATCACGGTATCACCCTGGCGGACATAGGTGAGCATCCTTTTCAGCTCCGGTCTGTCGGTATTCTTGCCGCTGGCTTTATCGATAAAAAGCTCATCCACACCAAGTTCTTTTAACAGAACCTCCTGTCGCATCGTGTTTTGCTCGGTTGTGCTTACCCTGATATAGCCTATCTTCATTCAAATTCCCCCATAAACATGTGCAATTAGACTGTAGCCTAACGGCACATTGGAAAAGTGTCCCAATAACATTGTTTTCGGATTTTTGGCATGTGCCATTGCTACAGACCACCCTATTGGTCCAAATAAAATAAGCCTCCCGATAGGGAAGGCGCTGAGTGAATATCAATATTCGGAAGGCAATAGGATAACCCCATCAATCAGGTACAGCTTTACTTCTCCGGGCGGGAAGTCGGTGTATGGTATCTTTTGCATAACAATAAGCGTCCTATCATTATACCCTCGAACAACCGCCGTACTGTTGTTATCTGTATTGACATTCAATGTCCATACCTGGAAAGCCTTATCCAGCTTCCCGTTGCTCTGATAGCTTCCGATAATGTCAAGAAGCCAATAATACCCTGCCGCTTCCGCCAGAGCAAGAACACCGTCTGTAATAACCGGAAAGCCGGGTATTGGCGAAAACTTGTGATAGTTCTCCGTGCCTGTGGAGTTATTGCTCATATCAAGTATCGTTTCTATTGATTTCATCGGCTGCAATTCTCCCTTATTTTCAGACATAAAAGAACAGAGCTTTCCTCAGTGGGAAGCTCTGTTTTAGGCTGTTTTGCCGGAATGATATGGAATAAAAGTTTACGCAGTTTCTGTCTTCAACTTATTGATACAACCAATAAAGTCGATGACAGCTTTTGCTGCAGTGAGTACCGCCGACAATGCCGACAGTATAATCCTCGCTATTTTGATTTTGCCCATGGTAATATCCCTCCTCTGTTTTATGCTTTTTTATGCTTGAATAGCATAGGGAAGCTGTTGATTTGG
This sequence comes from Sporomusa aerivorans, assembly GCF_041428895.1. Taxonomy (NCBI): domain Bacteria; kingdom Bacillati; phylum Bacillota; class Negativicutes; order Selenomonadales; family Sporomusaceae; genus Sporomusa; species Sporomusa aerivorans. The sequence goes on along the minus strand of NZ_CP156926.1, from coordinate 2,214,354 downwards.
CTTGCGCCTACTCATCTTCATAATATATAAAGGAAAGAAAGGGGGATGCGATTACCGAAACAGAAATGGTCAGACAGTTACACCAAAATAGTCAAAAAAAGACGAGACCAATGAACGGTCCCGCCCTAATCGTTATTAGCCTACCTTTGTAAACACAATGTTGCCATTATTACCGAAAATGATAAGCTTAAAGTTTTCCATAGTATAATCAAATACACGTTCTTGGATATACGTTCTCGTTAAATATCCATCTTCTGTTGACCAAGTAAATTTTCCCAAACGATTAATTTGGTCATTTCCTGTCTTGTCTTCAAAGAACTGAATACCACCGCCACCGCTATCAATAGGCATCCACGTTCCGTATAGTCCATTTGTACCCTCTGTACGTTTGAAATTCCCATAATGATCCATAGTTAAAACATCACCATATCCTTGCTTTCCTAATGAATATTTACTCTTTACGGTGCGCTTTGCTGCAATTATTAAACGACCATTTTCTGTTCTCCAAGTTATATTTTTATCCCCAAGCCCAAATTCATAAGACCATAAATCTAGGTTGGTTATTCCGATTCCATTACTGGAAAAATCCAGTCTGGCACCATCGTCTGCTACCCATCTACCAGCCAAACGTGAATCAGTTGAAGTCTTATTTGCACCCTTATAATCTTTCCGATACTGACTATACCATGTGTTTAGTGAGTATGGTTTAATCCCTACATCATTGAAGAGTAAATCTCCTGTATAAGGATCTACAAGAATATCCACCGCACGAGGTAATCCTGTTAATGTAAATAAGTAGTATTTCTTACCATCCGTTTCATAGAAGCTGCCATCTGATTTTCCTTTACTGATAGAAACTGTGGGGTTATTGGGAAATTGATGTTCCATGCACCAATCTCCAACACGCATCTCTGCGCTGTCATATGTATATTTTGTTTCCGATTCTTTATTTACTGCCTCTTTAGCAGATTTGCTTCCATCAGGACTACTAGCTTTTTCACTATTGGGGCTTCCCGTCATTCCCAGGACTATTAGAAAAACTATAAATAAACCACCATAAATCACCAGTACCCTCGGTCTTGTTTTCTTTTCTCCCCACCGAATTACCAGACCTGGTTTGACAAGACCAACAACCATAGCAATTAAAGAAACCAATAGCAATATTACTAATAACGTGTTCATATTCTTCTTGCCCCTCCTATATAATATAATCCGATGGATTATTTCCAAATTTAATTGAATCGTCTATTTAAGAATCCAATCCGGCAAATGAAATTCCACCTCGGTAAGCCAGACATAGCGATGTATACTGTACTTGTTCCTTGGGCTTTGGCGCACCAATTTTAACGATACACTTAAGCGGTTCACAAAGAAACGATACAAGGGGACATTCCTTATTTGTCAACCTGTTAGTGACAATTAGTGAACGTCCCCCTTCTCATTCATGTGTGTTACCTTAAATTAGACCGCGTTCTTTTAGCACATGGCATACTGCTGCAAAAGATCCTTTTATGACTATATTTGCCGATGGAGATGCTGCCTTTTCCTTAAGTTCATTGTACTTGAGCTTAAGTTCTTGATTACTCATGTTCTCATATTCTCTCTTAAGCCCATCTGAGCCGGAGAGTGCTGAACTGAAAAACCCCATATAAATAACCTCCTTTCGTTCATTTGTTGCCGCTTTAGAACCAAAAGTTTCATTATAGAGCCACACCAAAATCATAAATTCACAAAATAATAGTAAAGACAGTGCTGCCAGCACCGTCTTTACTTTGCACCCGTTATTAGCGGAACTGTCTAGCTGTTGCGATATAGAGCAGAACTCACAGTAATAACCATAACAGAAGATAAAGAACCAACGCCAAAGGCTTTTAATTCTATAATCTCCCAAGGCAAATAGAACATGCCTTGGATTTTTTAAAATTTATAAGTTACACCAAACCCAAAGCCTTTGGAGCTTGCATCAAACTTTTCGCCGTCAGATTCTAATTCTTTCACTTTGACTCCACGATAGTCTACGTTAAAATCAATGTTAGGGCTAATCTCTTGCGATAGGCCAACTTTCCAATTTGTAAAGTTAGAAGCAACTCCAACAGCAGCATATGCTGTTGTTTTATCAGCTATCTTTGTGCTACCAACAAAACCAAATTGCATTGCCTTTTTAGTTTTGCTAGTATAGGTTTCATTCTCAGTAGGGCTTCCATCAGTATAAGTTATAGTTGCATTTTCCTGTGCTTTAACTGAAACTAGGCCTGTATAAACGGATAGGTTTTTATTTAATTTATAAAGTACATTAAGTTCTTGGTTTTTTAGTTTTAGGTTGGAAATACCAGTTTCATCAGCAGCACTCCAGGAAACTGCATCTTTCGATTTTGCATTAAACCCATTATATTGAATAGCAAAATTATTCCCTAGACCGGTTGTAATTCCCCAATCAAGATTACTTTTTTTACCAAACGATGTTTCCCAGGAGCTTCCATCATCGTTTGTTCCACTCGTTTTAATATCTGAGGATCTCCACGTTAAATCAATGGCGGTTTTTCCTGCTGAATAATCGGTTAGCGGTGCAGCAAAACCAATACTGGTTGTTAAGATAGTAGCTGCCGCCATTGTAAGTATAGCTGTTTTTTTCATTGTTCTTTTGCCCCTTTTCACATATTATATTTGTTATTTAATCGCTTACGCGAATAACATCACCAACTTTATACGGTATCACCTTCAAGAGCCCATAGAAGCGCCTGTGCTAATAATAAGAAATGCATTTTTACTCAGACTCGTTTTCTTTTCTACGTTTGCCCAGTACGCCTTCTATAAACTTTATGGTATATCCGCCGGCTCTGGCTATCTTAGCGCGTTCACGTCTATCTGTTGTTTGGTTTACTAAATCTGCTATAAAATCAGGACGATATAACCTCATAGGGCAGTCAATTTTATCACCACGAAAATATTTGAACAATTTAAGCATAGCCTCACGGCCAATAAGCTCATAAAGTTCTAAGTAGCTGTCATTTAAAGCTTCGGATTCATTGCCATCAACACTGAATGCCTTATAGACAGTTTCTTCATTTTTATTATCTAAATCAATGCTAATTATAATATCGCCTCCCTACGCGTTAAAAGTATAGCAATTCTTATTTCCTTAAATCCATTCGCATGAAGCCCCTTATTAAGAGCCTTTAGATTCTCCTCTGAAAGTCTCTTTTTCATTCCCATATAAAGGAACTTTTAAATTTTACAAGAGCGGATATTTGCTTTTGAAACAATCAGAAGCCCCTTAGGTCTAATCTCGAATAGGCATTTTAAAGTTCCATAAAACGCACCTTTTAGAACCGTAATAAGGATCTATTTATTCTGCTGAAAATCGAAACTTTATTACTGACAATTAGGAAAAACCCTTTCCCATTTAATCGGAAAGGGTTTTGAGTTGACATCTTTACTTTTGTTTATGAGTTCCCTGCTATATGAAGCATGACAATTTGGGCACGCTGCTTTCCATAACAGGCGAACATCCTGCCGCACACCGTGCAATCATCATATTCGTCGTTGACATAGTCTTCTTCAAGCAGAGTCACCAGATCTGCCAGTCTACATGCGATTCTGCTAATTTTCCGTCCTACTATTACCATTTTCTAAACCTCCCAATATAAAATGAATCCCCATGCCGTGATTGGCATGGGGATTGCTATGGTGTCAGTTTAATAATATATCGTTTCAGATACAGCTCATTTGATAGCCCATATTGGTTCAAGCTATTAAATCACTGACATTCGTTGTAAACGATTTGTTTTTATAGCGGAAGAGACAAGCCCGCCTTTTGGTAAATCAATTCACATAGGGGAACAGAAATAATTTTTTAATTTTTCCTGAGAACCAAGTATAACCAAATTGCTTAGAATCATAAAACACTCTTTATCAATAAATCATAAAATTCATGCATAGATACTACTTTACTAAATTGCTATTTAATTGATAGGAATATCGGTCAATTTCCATTTTATAAATATTATCTTTTAAGTGTGTCAATTGTGAATTACTATGAACGAACTTCTTTACTTGATCCTCATCACACCTATGACCACAATAAATCCTGCTAATTGCTTCAGGATTCAATCTAAACAAATTTATGTTGTTCGCATTCTCTGAAAAAATCTGTAACGCAATCTCTTGCTTTAAGCTTTGATCCCCCATGTCTTCATGCATTTCATATCCACTCGGATATATTATCTGTATCTTATCTTGATCAGGATTCTTTACTTTAATAGTTTTATCTTTAGCTAAAGTCTTAGAAAGAAGCTCATTTTTTCTACATATAATACTATCCGCATCGCTTAACTGGACGATAGACCTCCACTCTTTTTCATATAACCAATCATTTGATTTAGTGAAAAATAAATCGTGAAGAAATTCTCTAAAAGGATATTCTCCATTTACTTGTACTTGCTCATATCGTTCAAAGCTAAGAATTTCCCTTCGATACATAACCTTCTCAGGAAATTCGTAAAAACCCCCAAGATAATTCTCTCCAAACCGTGATTCTCGTTTTCCTAATTTTCTTGTTGAATCTTGAAAAAGAGGTTTATCATAATCAAATTCCAACACAATTCCACGATGTTGATCTGCATAATGTGCCCACATTAATGAGCTTGTATAATCTTCTGTGAAGGATAAGACGCCTACAGCATCAAAATCCAATTGAATAAAATCCATAACTCCGTTCAGAAAATTGTCTGAAACATCTTCGACAGGAATACCTTGTTTTTTTGCAAACTTCTGCACCCCTTTGTTTGCAGTTTTAAATTGTTCATCATTATAAAGTCCCTCATACGGATCATTAAGAGCTGCAAAAGGCGTTGCTCTTATCATTAAATTATCAAAAAACTCTTTTCTTAATGGCATATATTTATAAAGATATTTCATCACAAAGCTACTTCCTTTCATCAACTATAATTTTTTGTTTATATCACAAACAAAAACACAATAAAAATATTTGTAAAAATTTTCTCAATTTAATTATATCGTGTTTATTATTCCATTAATTCAAAACCGCCCGTAAATAAGCTTATTTTACCATCAAATTGACATTTTCACAAACGAAGCATAAAAAAGAACGATAAAAATGATTCAACAACTTACAATGTTTTAATACGTTCACCATTCTTATACAATCATTGACTAATTTACAGCAAGTGCAGTATCTGCCCAGCAAGCTCACTCTCTGCATAATCAGGAATATACGCCAGACAAGCTTCAAAGTCCTCACGGCGCATATTCGTCAAATCCCGTACCTTGCGCCATGTCAAAGTGACACCACGATCTTCTACCTGACGTGCAGCCCAAGTTACTTCTCTAGCCCAATATTGCTCCTGTGATTCCTCCTGCCGCTGTATGTCAGCAAGGCATTTTGGTAGATGCAAAGATATTTTTTTACTGGAAAGATGCAAGATTTTCTCAACAGCAAAAGTAGTAACCTTTTTAGGTCTGGTTGATCCATCACCCTGTAGCTGGCTGATAGCTTCTTTTACAAGTGGTAGGGTATTCTCATCAATCTGATCCCAGTTTTGAGGCTTCGCGCCGCTTTTAAGTGACGCTTTAGGTGGCTTATGATAAGTTCCATACCTCCGTTCACCGATAGCTTTAACAGTCGCATATGGGGCACTGAGAGCTTTCGCAATAGCTGGATACTTCAAACCTTGTTCATGAAGTCTGTAAACCTCTTCATCAAAGAGCTGTTGTTGTGTTTTCTCCGGCAGTTCCATATGTACCAGTTCATCAGCGGTAATACCAAGAAACATAGCCATGAGACAGATTTCATAGAAGTTCACCCTATCATTCGTCAACACCTTCTGTGTCTGCCATAACTCCGTAAACCAGTTTTGGGACAAATCCCTATAATACTCTGTAAAATCTGCATGAAAGAGTGCAATATTACGCTGTTCTCCACGTACAGACCGATATTGGGTATTAGCCATTTGAGAATGAAGAAAATCACCAACCGTAACACATGAATCCATGTCAACATCAGCCTGAAAAACCTCTGCCATATAAACAACTACGCGGATTTCAATTTCGTTATCCGCAAATATGCACAATTCCGATTGTGGTATTATTTCCTCTGCTGTTTTTAAAGAGGGCGTAGCTTTCCCACGGATCATCACACTGCCATCCATCAAGTAACATCTATGAGCAGGGCAAACATGAATCCCTATTAGTTGATGAATCCGATGCCAATATGCTTCTCCATATTGTTCTCTGTCATTAGCTGCACAAGCCGGACAGTAGCGCAAACAGCGAACTTTGCCATTCTTGCTTTGAGGTATCGGCAAGAGATTATAGTAATTTCCCATCATAGATACCAATGATTGAAATGCTTTTTGTCTGCGTTTTCTCGGCAAAAACCGCCCATAGCAAGGGAACATGGTATGCTTTTCAATGACTGCTTCCATGGGCATATTCCTTGTTATGAACTGTACTGCGGCGGGCGTGTAACTATTGATAAAATCCATATCCGGGCGTACAGTCTTTGATGTAAACAGTTCTTCAGCCGCAAAGGTGTAGGCCATATATCCTGATTTCGTGTAGTATCGTGCCAACTGGCTATAAAGTAGCTCATCTGGATATGCGGTAGGAAAATAAGCTATCATACAGCTACTTCCACAACAGGCATATTGGACTTTAAAAGCTGCATAATATCTATACTTTCATTCTTAGCTTTGGCAACCAAATCAGCAATACTAATACGATCATCTGAAGTTTCATTCTCAGCAGTAGGGACAGGCGCTTTTCTCTTGATTTTAGAAGTCTGCTTGCCTTGAGAAATAGATGGTTGAATATACCCATGAAGGAAAGATAGCCGCTGTTGATAGGCTGCGTTTAAAGATTCCAGATTCAAGATTTCTTTGCCACTCAAGATAGCGATTTCCTGTGCATCATGAATCAACGCTACCACAACCGATGCAATTCCTGCGCTATGTTCATAAAGCCATGCAATGATTCCATCCGTGATTTCCGTTCGTTGCTTCACGTACTGATATCTGAATATGACCTTGCAGAATTCTTGAAAATATTTATCATAGCCCATAGTCGCATACTGCAATCCCACTGAACGTCGTGCAAGCTGCATCGCCGATTCAAAAAACCTGCTGCTTTCAAGAGTGCCTACCATGCAGATACTGATTCCGCTATTATTGATGAGCTGCGTTAAAGATCCTATCAGGCTTTTGCCATTTTTGCTGTTGGCTACGTTTTGAATCTCATCAACCACCAACATACCGATATGATTAAGAGCAACTTGGCTGACAGAGCCAATAAGCATATCCGTTGTAGCCCTTGCCCTTAAAGCATTCTGATAGTACTTACTATCTAAAACTTCATCAACTTTACGCAGAACCTCTAGCAACAACCCTTTTACTGACGAATCAAAAGGGCATTGCACAATCACACATGGTACAACCTTGGTATAGGGATTATCAGCTTCAATTACTCGATTCCCTGTAATTAAATTAATCGCCTTGCTAATAGCAGAGCTCTTACCTATTCCAGATGTGCCGATAATGGTAAAGCTATCAGATCCGCCCATGATGCCGCTGTATTCCTGTTGCATGATGGCTTTGTAGTTCTGGTTCTGCTGCTGTACCGCCAGCCTCGTTCCCTTCTTCTGCATAGAGCGTAAGAGAGCCAAGTACAATTTGCTATAGATTTCTAGCGACATTTGCGAGGGGATATACACCTTATATAAGTCCGATAACGCCATAAGCCTTACGGAAGCATCACCATTACAGCGTTCAGGATTGTACCCTGGCAATACTTCCAATGCATTCCTCAACGAGTCCCCTGATTTCATACGAGGCAGGATGTTGATGATATCTGAAAGATTTATCATGGCTTGGCTCCTTTCATATAGTTTCTATGGTGCTTACGCTGTTCACGCTTGCGGCTATCTTGGATATTCTTAACGCTTACATCGGCACTGCTCCTGACGCTGCCAGCGATTGCCTCAATATGCCGCGCAAGATTAATCTGAGCCTGTAGATTATCCTGGTTGGCTCCTTTTGCAATGTCTCTCTGAGCTATCTGTAAACTCTGTACAGCAGTCAAATCTTTACCCTCAAATCTGGATTCAATAATGGTAAACTTAGCATATATTCCATTTTTCAATAGCCATACAGAAGTAACATCCGCTGGATTATAAGCAACTGTAGCCTCACCGCCTTTAAGATACTGCTCTGTATACCCGTCACAGTGATAGCGCATTTTATTGACTTTCAGGCCAAACCTGCTGAACTTACCCGTAGTTCTCGGCAGAAGGGTAAGAACAAGCTCTTTAGTGCCTACTTCAATTAAATAGGCTCCCATTTGGGATTTACCCCAGTTCCAGATACAGCTTGCATATGGTTTCACATTCGCGGCAATCATGGCTTCGGTATAGGGAAAATTTTCAACGATTCGTTGGGAATTGTAATAGATAATACAATGAATGATAATTTTCTCAAAGTCCGTCATGGTCATGCAGGCACCTTTCCTATAATCATGTGCTCCCCGTTCTTGATAATCAGGCTCAATCACACCTTTGCCTTTCAGGTGCTTTTTATATGTTGCCTGAATCACATCAAAGAATTTTTCCACCATGCCTTTCAATTCAGGTCTATACGAGGGAAGATTAATTACTTTAATGCCCAACTCTACAATTTGCTCAAAGTTTTCAGATTTGTATTCACTCCCCATATCGGTGACCAACGTAGCAGGAAGTTTATCACAAGACCAATCCTCTGCATTTATAGAAATACCAAACTGCTTACACCAAGCGGCTTTATCCGCTATAATGTTCAACATCAGCCCTCTAAGGCTATACACGCCACCCGCCCATGATAGGACATACCCGCAACATAAACCGCTGTAAGCGTCAATACAGGCCGTTAGAATGGGTCTGCCTACAAGATTGCCCGCATCATTGATGAGGTAAATATCGCATATAGTAGAATCCAGCATACCAACGCCAATGGCAGGAGCAAACGACTGTATCCCATCGCCAATAAGAGGCCTGTTGTTTCTCTGGTAATTCTTTAATCCGTCTCTGGAAATGTAAAAGTTCTGCATCTTTTTTGTTTTACGATAGAAGTAACGGAATTGATAGAAAGACGGATATGTATCTCTCAGAATGCTCATACCATCACAATATTTTTCTTTCAGCATCATGGTATATGCAGTCATAAGAGATTGCTTTTTCGTGGTATAAAAGAATTTATTCAAAGCCCATCGTATGTTTTTTTCATCTTTTGTGAGCTCTGCATCATCATCCAGCCGCTTCCTTGAGGCAAGAACTGTTATATTCATATAGGCCAGATACAGGCATAAATAGATCCTAATGGTTTGCTTTGATATGTTGTGTTCTATAGCAGTGGAACCGATAACTTTAGAACGCATTCTTTCATCCGCTATAAAAGGGAGACTCGGTGCAATCAACGTGTAACGGTCATACATTGCTTTTCTCTGGTCAGCATCCAAAGCATCAATGAAAGTGACTTTAAAATTCGTTACCTCGTTCAGCACCTCATCAATGCAGCCAGAGAAGGAATCCAAAGCCGAAGATTCCACCCATACAGGCATAGTCCTTTTGATGCAGTCGATAATGAGGATTTTATCAGGCTTTACCTCTAAAACCCTGATAATGTTGTCACCGTCCTTCAACAAATCATGCTTCTTCATCAATGACTAACCCCCAATCTGTGACCCCATGCCTTAACCAGTATTCCCTTGAAGCATCTAGCAGTTTGACCGTAAGTGGCTTTGTCAGAAACTTGCGGAACACACATTCACGCACCATCAAATCATTGTCAGACTTGACGCAGACAAAATCCGATGTGTATTCGCTAATGTCCCGCCCATTAAGCGGAACATTACACCTGATTTCTTTTACTTCATCACTTGCTTGCAAAATATCCGCATAAGCGTACTGGATGGCGTCATATGTCCTGCATACATCACTGCACTTGGTAATGACGCGCTTCTCACAACGACCTTTAAAGTTTTTCTTCCTCACCTTGCAAAACCTCCTTGTATGGAACGCTCCGCTGCTTGACCCCCTTTTCCCAAAAACACTTCCCAAAAATAAAAATGGGCGATTTTGGGGGAATTGGAGATTCGGTTTTGGGGAAACAGAAAATCATGAATATACTCTCCCGCCCCATGTTACGGGCGTTTCAGTGCAATGTTCATGAAAGTCATAGCGCTATGCCTTTTCCCAAAAAGCATAAAAGAAAATATCACCATGTCGTGGGGCACTGCCATTTATTCTCCAAAGGGCATTTTCCTGTATTCTCCCTGGCTTTGCCAGGAATGCCCGCCACTCCATGGTGCCCGCCTCTTTTAGCAAGCAGAAATTCCTGTATTTACGCGGGTTGAGGATAAAAAAAGGACCTTGCACAAGCTTCGAAAAGCTTTAATGCAAGGTCGTTTTTTCTATGTCGGCAGGTTAAGCCATTTTGCCCTTTGGCGAATAAATGGCAGTGCCCTACGACAATCTAAATTATTCCCATTCGATTGTGGAAGGTGGTTTGGAGGTAATATCGTAAACAATCCGGTTTACACCTTTAACCTCATTAACAATTCTGCGCGAGATGCTGTCAAGGACTTCGTACGGCAGACGCACCCAGTCTGCCGTCATGCCGTCTTCACTTTCTACAATTCTAAGGCCAACGGTATAGGCATAGGTACGTTCGTCCCCCATGACACCCACACTCTTCATAGCAGGCAGCACGGCGAAAGATTGCCATACTTTACGGTAAAGATCGGCATTTTTTATCTCCTGGTAGACGATTGAATCGGCTTCACGCAGAATTTCCAGGCGTTCTTCGGTAATCTCGCCAATAATCCGGATCGCCAGCCCCGGGCCCGGGAATGGCTGACGATAGACAATATCATCAGTCAGACCAATTTCACGGCCTAACGCCCGCACTTCATCTTTGAATAAGTCTCTAAGCGGTTCGACAAGCTCAAATTTCATGTCTTCCGGCAGCCCGCCCACATTATGGTGACTCTTGATAACAGCGGCAGTGGCCGTACCGCTCTCGATAACGTCAGGGTATAGCGTGCCCTGTACAAGGTAATCAATTTCACCCAGTTTGGCGGCCTCAGCTTCAAATACCCGGATGAACTCTTCGCCGATTATTTTACGCTTCTGTTCCGGTTCAGTTACACCATTCAGGCGGGCCATAAACCGGTCCACTGCATCTACATACACAAGATTCATCTTGAAGCCGTCACGGAACGTTTTTACCACCTGCTCCGCTTCGCCTTTACGCAGAAAACCATGATTTACAAATACACAAGTCAATTGTTCCCCTATGGCCCGGTGCACCAAAACAGCGGCTACCGAAGAATCAACACCGCCGCTCAGGGCACAAAGCACCCGTTTATTGCCCACCTGAGCCTGAATCTTGGCAACGGACTGATCAACGAAAGAACCCATATTCCAGTCACCGGTACAGCCGCAAATAGTAAACAGGAAGTTTTTCAGCATTTTCATGCCTTCAGGGGTATGTACCACTTCCGGGTGGAATTGTACGCCATATATACGGCGCTCATTGTTTTCCATAGCTGCCACCGGCGTGCTATTGGTATGGGCCGTAACGGTAAAACCGGCGGGGGGCTCGGCAATATAATCCCCGTGGCTCATCCAGACCTGAGTCTCGGCCGTAATCGCTGCAAAAACGCCTGCAGTTTTATCAACATACAGTTTGGTGTTGCCATATTCACGCGAATTAGCATGAGCTACCTTGCCGCCAAGAGTATGAGCGGTAAGCTGCATGCCATAGCATATACCCAAAACCGGCAGATTAATTTCAAACACCTGCGGGTCGCATTTAGGCGCTCCTTCTCCATAAACGCTGGAAGGTCCGCCGGAAAAAACAATTCCCTTAGGAGCCATCTCACGAATTTTATCAACACTGATATTAAAAGGCACTATCTCGCAATATACTCCGCATTCGCGGATTCTTCTGGCTATTAGCTGGCTGTATTGGCCGCCAAAGTCCATGACCAAAATCATTTCTTGTTTGCCGGTCGTCATTAGAAATCCTCCTTTAATTTGCTCCAATTATTGTATAAGGCTGTTGTTAAGCCTTTGGCAGCAGTTTTTGTTTTTAACCTGCCACGGGATTACAACCGTTACTAAGTAATAGCAGCAACTACTCTACCGAAGCAAAGTTAAGTTCCGGGACGCCGTCAATAAATCCCATCTCCTGTGCCAGCTCATAATAGGTTAACAGCGCCTGCAGATGAGCCGGTGTTAACGTATAGTTTAACAACTGCAAGTAATCGGTTATTTGTCCTGCTGAAAATGGGGAAACATAGGTTTCGCACGCTGCTGCAGCCTGAATATTAGCAAGGCCATGCGCAAAACCGGCAGTCAAGCGTTCATAAACCTTTTGCAGCAAGCCGGGCTGGCTTTCGGCAAATTCCCTGGTTACCACCCACAAGGCATATACCATGGCTTGTCCGGTAAGCTTCCGCCATTCCTGTCCAATATCATAATAATAGCAGCCCGGAATTTTGTTGTGATAGGCATATAAGGCATCATCCCCGATAAACAAAGCCGCATCCGCTTCTTTGAGAACCTCTGTTTGGAGTCCCACCTCGCTTGGGAAATATTCGGGCGTAAGCTGATAGGCCTTATTCAGGATGATTTTCAATAGTATGCGCGAAGTAGCCGATTTGGTTGTCAGCGCAACCCGGGCATTGTTCAATTCAGTAATAGGTCGTTTCGAGGCTAGTAAAATACTTTGCAAAAAACCACTGGCGCTTATGGACAGATTAGGCAATATAAAAAGTTTATCCCTATTTAGGGCGTAGATAATCGAAGATACCGGGCTGATATCAAGCCGGCCCTCTATTATCAATCCATTCAGCACAGCAGGTGCAGCAGCAATCATATCTACCCCTTGCTCCATGCCCCTGTATTTAAGGCCATAAGCTAATGGTAAACAATTTATAAAATTAATGTTGCCTAATCGTACCTGGATACTTTGTACCATTAGCCACTCCACAATACAATATTACTGACGGCATACGAAATCACGCATGAAAATAGTTTGCGGCATTAGCAGTGAACTTTATGCAATCACATCAATTTCGCCGTATATCGTCAAATTCCTGCTATACAAAGAAAATATATGTAAAGAAAAAACGGCTCGCATCTACCTTTGCGGAAAATGCACGCCGCCGTTATACTTATCCGGGCCAAAAGATCATTGGGAACAGGATAAAAACAAGATTGCCTTATTTGTCCTCACCGGTCTTCATTGAATCAGGAGAACGAGTCGTGGCAATTCCAGCCTTTCTAATGTCGCTGTATACCCTTTTCACTGCATTTTTCCAGTAACTCTCCCACCGTTACAAAAGTATACCCCTCAGCTTTGATCTTCTCAATGAGAATAGGTAACGCGTCAGCTGTCTGTACCGGGGTATCGGAGGCATGCATAAGAATAATGGCTCCCGGTTTAAGGCGTTTCATGACCCGATCGACAATAACATCCCGCCCGGGATTTTTCCAGTCCAGAGAGTCCACATTCCAGATAATAGTCTTATAGCCAAGTTCATCGGTAACCTGCAGCGATTTCTGGCTGTAATGACCGTTGGGCGGCCGGAGCAACCGTGGTTCAACACCTGTTACCTCTTTAATCTGCTCATGCGCCTTGCTAATGTCTTCTTTTACCCATTCCGGCGACATGTCACCGTAGTTTTCATGACGGTACCCGTGGCTGGCAATTTCGTGCCCGTCTTGTACCATCCGCTGAGCCACCTCAGGAAACTTCTTAGACCAGGGCCCCATAATGAAAAAGGTACACTTAATATTATTCGTTTTCAATGTATCTAAGATCGGCGGAGTATATTTGTTGCCCCAGGAATGATCAAACGTGAGCGCTACTACTTTCTGCTCAGTTCGAGTCCCCGCAATAGCAATCGGTCCGCCAGAAATTACATCAGCCACTTGTACATACAGGGCCGATATGGCGAACAGGCCGATAATACTATAAAAAATATTCCGGTGATCAAACAGGCGACGCAAGCTGATAATCATATATTTCCCTCCTTCCGCAGCTACAGTAGTATGTATGCGTAAGAAGGAACGTTTATGCTACCGGTCTTGCCACTTTACGTATGGGTATTTTTCCATACAAAAGAGTATCAGTTTGTCAGATACAGTATAGGCCAAACGCAACGTGATAACAACCGTTGCAGCCGTTATCCACCATAGCCATTCACTGTGCCTTATATGACTGGGAATAAGCAAGCCGGCTGCCGCCATAACAAAAATAAACATGCTGCCGAGGGGAATAGCTGTTTGAATCACGCCAAAGCCAAGACGGGTATAAAGCAATGTGTTGAATGTCTCTTTGCGCTCTGTAAACAATGTCATACAGTTATGAAAATGTTTATCTACCCATTCTTCTTCCTGGCCAGTAACTATGAGCTTACCCCCTAGCGGAACATAATTTTTCAGTGACAATGCCATAGTTCCCTTGCCCTCCACTTCTACGGTCAGCGACAATTGATCAATGCGCGGCAGTGACCGCGCCATTTGAATCAAATCTTGCCAATCGCTGACAGTCTGGGTGGGATGCTCTTCCAGCTTGCCTAAAGGATCGCTGCTGTGCCCCACTTCAGCGTGCCACAAAAACTCACCATCCTTGGAAAAGACATCCCAAAGCCTGGTAAAAAACCGTTCATCCAGAGTGCATGCCGGTATGCGGCTTTGTTCAATATGCTTGTATTCCAGATCAATACCCCCTTAACCTGTAAATGAGTTTTCTCTCTTAGTATGTCAATTTATAAAAAAAACACGGCTTGTGCCAAGCCTCTGATGAAAACAGAAGCCGATCTTTTATTTATTCAGGCGAAAGTATAATTCTAGGAGGATAAGAAATCCCCTTCACAGGGAAGGGGATAACATAAACTTGGCACTACTTATTTATAACGGGCTACATATTTTTCCAGCAGTTTGGCACTGGCATTAATCCGCTCCAATACAGCGGTTATTTCCTGTGTGGTTGCGGCTTGTTCCTGGCTGATTGCCCCTGTCGCCTCAATCGATTTATTCAGTTCAGTAACGGCACCATTCATTTCCTGTAGTGTACTCTGGATTTTTTTTGTGGCCTCCTGAGATTGATCGGCAAGTTTTCTTACTTCTTCGGCGACAACCGCAAATCCCCGGCCGTGCTCACCCGCTCTGGCTGCTTCAATAGCCGCATTTAAGCCCAGTAAGTTCGTCTGGGCAGCTATATTTTTGATAAAATCCAGAACTTCGGCTGTATGCTTGTTTTTTTCCGCCAGATCTTTGGCTAGTTGCAGCACTTGTTGACTTGATGAAGCCAGTTCGCCGGCGCTTTGCGCAATCTGCCGCACACTTTCAGTCGTTTGCGCTGTTGAGCTGGCCATCTCTTCCACGTTATTCACCAATTCAAGACTATGCTCCAGATCAATACCTGAGCTCAAGGTACCTATAATTTCGCGATTAATACCATAGATAGGAGTAAATATCGTCTTTATCGTCCGCCCGTATACTTCAGGAGGAACATCTGCATAAGTAGCCTTCCCGGTGCGAATACACTCCTCAATCGTACTGATTCCTTTTATCGGTTTCCCGGCGGGGAGGTCGAGTTCAAATTCTTTTGCCCGGTGATAAGCTAGATATTCATTTAAATTAGTCAACCCAACAGCCATATCTTCTCTGACTATCTGGTTGAGGTAAGGAAGAACCAATTTAAACGCAGCCATAATCTCCTCGTTGGTCTGTAGCGCTCTTTCATCCCGCATCGGAATTCCTCCTTTTGCTATATTTGACAAGAGTTCGACACGGTTTGGCAAATCCCTCTATAACTCATCCTTAGCAGTAAAAATAGTGGTAATATTCGCTACTTAGCCAAAAAACTTAAAGGAATAGGTAGTTATGCTCCGACAAAACCTAAAGCAGGAGGTGACGATATGCGTAAAAAAACACCAATGGAATCCTTCACCAGTGAATATGCGATGAGCGCCGGCGACAATGCTCTGTCTCGAGAGCAAATAAATAATTCCATTGTATCCAAAGCTACCACTAACGAAATTGAATATATCAAGGCCCTGGAACAGGTGACAAAAGACCGGGCGGAAGGCTAACTGCAAAGCACCAAAAAGAGGCTTTTCAAAAGTTCAATGAACTAGTGAAAAGCCTCTACTCTTTTGGATTATAACCTGTGAGCAATTGGGTGCTGCGCGACTCGCAAAATTCCTTAACTAAGGAATTCTCAAGGAGTCTTACATCATGCCGCCCATTCTCTGGGCCACCTGTCATATGTTTATATTTAAATAAAAACATACCCTCCGGTCCCGGGGTTAGGCAACACTTTAATTGTAATATCTATAATCCTAAACAGATAATAAAAATAGTTACGTGCCCAAATTTGTGACCAAGATCGAAAAAAATAGCTTCATTAATATATAGGAGTGCGGGCTAGAGGCTTTCTCACTGCTCCAAGAACCACTTCCTATCGACGTCATCATAAAAGAGCTTAACCTCCCGATTCAATACCCGGCATATGTACCGCATCCCCCATTCACCCGCTTTGAGCGATGCCGCCACGCGTACGTCAAGTACCTTGTCAACCTCGTATCTACGCCCGTCTGTCCAATGTAGGCAGAGAGGTTTTATTTTTCCGTCTTTATCATGGTAAGCGGTTACACCGACAGGTATCTTATGTTTGTTTTCCATTCCGCACCTCGTAATAGAACATCTGTTTGTCCATAGCACAGAACGCACGTTCGAAAATTACAAGCGGCAATAAACGGAAAATAAAAAAGGACCCGGCACTAGGTAGCCGGGAAAAACTAGGTAATGTATGGTTTTATTATGGGGTTGTTCTTATTATATTGGGCCGACATTTGAATTGCCTTTAAATAAAACCGCACCCCGGAGGATGCGGCAAAGTACAAATTCAAAAACGATTTCTAAACTGTTCCGAAATTATAAAATTCAGGTATGTATGGCTCTTTTCTAGCAATATACATTAATTCATCATAGCAAGACTTAATGAAAGAATTGGATATAACTTCAGGATAATTTTAAGTATCTATGTATTCCCCATCATATATTATTCAAATACTCAGCAATTACGTTACTTAAATACCCTAATATATTTAAAATTTATCACAGGATAGCATCTTGAACGCTATGACAACTGAATTGATACGATTTTAAAGAATGTATTTAAATTATAAGATGCAATATGACCTGGTAAGCCGGTAAACCGTTTTATTTTTCTGCCCAAAATAGAAATGCCCGGCAGCCGAAGCTACCGAGCGATTCTTTATTTGTTATGCGTGTACTCTCATTGTAAAAATCTATTTATAGTATTTTCACCATTGTCTTTCTGATTGTCTTTTTGGATGTCTTTTTGTGGTACTGCTTTTGTACTTGTTTTTTTATGATGATGTTTTTCCCTGCATTCAGGCGTTACGCCATTGGCACACTTTTTCATGCAAGCGGGATCTCCACAGCACTCTTCTACTGCTGGCGGTTCTTCGACTCTGGGAGCTGCTGATGCTACAGTTGCGAATAAGCCGACCTGCATCAGTCCTAACATGGAATAAATCATAAGTTTTTTCAACATACCTTTCATCTGGAAACCTCCTTTAATTATGTATATCGAATGCACAATTTATATAATACAATCTCTTTCTTAAATTTTTTTTAAATTGCATAGGTAAATTGCACTAATCCATAAAAAAAAGCCGCCCACCTGGACGAACCCGGTACCCGATAGGAATAAAAATCCCGTCCCCGGCCATTAAAGGGCTGAGAGACGGGCTATAAATTATATGGTCCTGCCCTGATCCGCGTTATTTGCCGGACAAATGCCAATGATAAGCGCGATGTCTATTTATGTAAAGATACTCTTTCAAGATTCTTATTTGAATCATTAGGCTTAGCAAAGTAATACATATAATGTCTCTCATGGACAACAGGCTGTTATTTTACATGATTCAATGTCTCAGTCTGTTTTGCCAACGTACCATCGATAATCCCTGTGAGCCGTTCCTCACGTTTCCCACTGTCCCTCATAACATAAATAACTAACACTATGGCCAACAGCGCCCATGCACTATTTGGGCTAGCCATTATCTCTTTATATGGCAAAAATTGTTCCATACCCCACCCCCAAATGAAAATAACGCCCTAAGTATCTTGAAAAAGAGCAGCTTGCCTTGTTTCTCAAAAACGCTCAGAACAGAGGTTTAGAGGACGACTACGCGCTTTTTGTTGTTTTAGCTTACACTGCCAGAGTGGGTGAAATGTGCGCCTTAAAATGGTCAGACATTGATTTCGATGCGCACATGATCACCATCACCTAGACATGAAAAAAGAGGCGCCAAGAAGTTTGATAACCTCATGGACAACCTCTAATTTTTTTAATCGTTTTCGGTACTAAAATGGTACTATTTGCGGTTTGGCATATGTCGGAGCCGCGTATTTAAACGGCTCGCGGCACTTACTACATCATGCCGCCCATGCCGCCCATACCGCCCATGCCACCCATACCGCCCATACCAGCAGCAGCGCCGGCGTCTTTCTCAGGCTTATCAGCAACAAGGGTTTCGGTAGTCAGCACCATAGCTGCAATGCTGGCAGCATTTTGCAGTGCGGAGCGGGTAACTTTAGCCGGGTCAACGATACCGGCTGCAATCATGTCAACATACTCTTCAGTCAGAGCGTTGAAACCTTGGCCTTTGCCGGCTTTCTTAACGTTTTCTACGACAACGGAGCCTTCCAGACCGGCATTGTCAGCAATTTGACGAACTGGTTCTTCAATGGCGCGTTTTACGATTTGAACACCGGTTTGTTCGTCACCGGCAAGTTTCAGGCTTTCCAGGCTGGCTTGAATATCGATGAAAGTAGTACCGCCGCCGGCGACAATACCTTCTTCAACAGCAGCGCGGGTTGCATTTAAAGCGTCTTCAATGCGCAGCTTTTTCTCTTTGAGTTCAACTTCGGTAGCCGCGCCAACTTGGATAACGGCAACGCCGCCAGCGAGTTTAGCCAAGCGCTCTTGCAGTTTTTCTTTATCGAAATCGGAAGTGGTTTCTTCGATTTGAGCGCGAATTTGGTTAACGCGTTTTTTGATTTCATCGGCTGCACCGCTGCCGTCAACAACAGTGGTTTCTTCTTTGGAAACGCGGATCTGACGGGCACGACCGAGATCTTCCATAGTTACGCTGTCAAGTTTGCGGCCCAGTTCTTCGGTAATAACAGCACCGCCGGTAATGATAGCGATATCTTCCAGCATAGCTTTTCTGCGGTCGCCAAAGCCAGGAGCTTTTACGGCAACGGCGCGGAAGGTGCCACGGAGTTTATTTACAACCAAGGTAGCCAGAGCTTCGCCTTCTACGTCTTCAGCAATGATCAGTAGTTCTTTACCTTGTTGAACTACTTTTTCAAGTACAGGCAGCAAATCGGCGATAGCGCCAATTTTACGGTCGGTAATTAAAACATAAGGATCGTTCAGCACAGCTTCCATTTTGTCAGGGTCAGTAATCATGTACGGCGAGATGTAGCCGCGGTCAAACTGCATACCTTCAACAACATCCAGGTCGGTACCCATAGTCTTGGATTCTTCAACAGTGATAACACCGTCTTTGCCGACTTTCTCCATAGCTTCAGCAATCAGTGTGCCGATTTCTTCGTCAGCAGCCGAAATGGAAGCGACCTGAGCAATAGCGTCTTTGGTTTCCACTTTTTTGGCGCTTTTCTTAATTTCATCGACAAGTACGTTAACAGCTTGCTGGATGCCTTTTTTGATGATCATCGGATTGGCCCCGGCAGCTACGTTTTTCATGCCTTCGCGAATCATAGCCTGAGCTAATAGGGTAGCTGTAGTGGTACCGTCACCGGCAACATCATTGGTTTTGGTAGCAACTTCTTTAACAAGCTGCGCACCCATATTTTCAAACGGATCTTCCAGTTCGATATCGCGAGCGATTGTTACGCCGTCATTAGTGATGGCCGGAGCGCCGAATTTTTTGTCAAGCACTACGTTGCGGCCTTTAGGTCCTAAGGTAACTTTAACAGCATTAGCCAGCGCGTTTACACCTCTCTCGAGTGCGCGGCGTGCTTCTTCATCAAACAAAATTTGTTTAGCCATTTATGTATTACCTACCTTTCGCTTTATAATATTAGCTGATTATTCGATTACAGCCAGGATGTCTCTTTCACTGATAATGAGATATTCTTTGCCATCGAATTTGACTTCAGTTCCAGCGTACTTGGAAAAAATCACTTTGTCGCCAGACTTAACATCCAAGGCAACTTTTTGGCCATTTTCCAATGTTTTGCCTGAACCAACGGCCACAACTTTACCTTCTTGCGGCTTCTCCTTGACTGTGTCCGGAAGAACAATCCCGCTCTTAGTAACTTCCTCCTTTGCCAAAGCTTCAATCACAACTCTGTCGCCCAATGGCTTAATCATGTAAAGAACCTCCCTTTATGGTGTGTTTAATATTTTAGCTTTTTTGTTAGCACTCGCTTAAGTTGAGTGCTAATTCCATAATTTATAATATAAAATTCGCTTAAAAAAATCAAGTGCATTTACGCAAAAATACGTATTTTTTTTAAAAAAAGCAAGAAATTTTTCAGGGCAGAGACATCCAGTCCTCTGCCCTGAAAGAAAATCGCCTATTTATCTTTTGCGTGTCGCAGATTCCACAATAGCGGCCGCCACATCCCGGATCGATTTACGTTTGCTCATACTGTACTGCTGAATGCGACGATAGGCTTCGCTTTCGGTCAAACTGTAGGCATCCATCAGAATGCCTTTGGCCCGGTCAAGGACTTTTCTGGTTTCCAGTGAATTCTTTACTTCTTCCAGTTCACGTTCCAGTTCGGCGAATTCCTGGAACCGCGATAAGGCAATTTCCATTGCCGGAAACAAATTCGCTTCTTTGACAGGCTTGACTAAGTAGGCTAAAACACCGGAGTCTTTGGCTTTTTCCACAATCTCTTTCTGACTGAAAGCAGTTAAAAGCAACACTGGCGAGAGTTTTTCGTTAGAAATAATTTTGGCCGCTGTAATACCATCCATCTCCGGCATTTTGATGTCCATAATGACAAGATCGGGCCGGTATTTGCGGGCTAATTCAACTGCCTTCAAACCGTCAGGGGCTTCCCCCACTACAGTGTGTCCGGCTTCTTCTAATAATTCTTTTAAATCCATGCGTATGATTGATTCATTATCAGCAATTACTATCCGCAAAGCGTCCATGTTATTCCTCCTTCGCCTCTTTAGCGCCTTCCATCTGCCGGGGAATGGTAATAAAAGCGTGGGTGCCGGCACGGGAAAATAGGCGGAATTTACCCCCAAGGTCGCTTTCCACCAATGTCCTTACAATTTGTAACCCCAGGCTATTGGTATTCTGGAGATTAAAATCCTTAGGGAGGCCAATACCATCATCGTAAATATCTATTTGATAGGTCTCAGGTGTTGTCGCAATGTCCACACCGATTAACCCTTCTTTGCGACCGACAAAGCCATGTTCAATGGAATTCTGAATAAGTTCATTAATAACTAATGCTAAACTGCTGGCATGTTCAGACGGTAAAATGACGGTTTGGCCATTAAGCACTGTCTCAATGTTAAAATCCGGCTCAAGCATATTTTGAATGACCAAATCCAGGATGTTTCTAGTGACTTCCGCCACATCAATAAATTCCCTGTCCTGCTGGGACAAAAATTCGTGAACAACCGATATGCTTAAAATCCGGTTGACGCTTTCCCTAAGCGCCGCTTTTACTTCCGGGGTTTTGGTGCGTCTGGCCTGCAGTCTGAGCAAACTGGCAATTGTCTGCAAATTATTCTTGACCCGGTGATGTATTTCCTGTATGACTGCCGACTTTACCAGCAGTTCTTTTTCTTTTTTTCTAAGCTCGGTAACATCGGCAATAATAAATACAGCCCGTACTGCCAGTCCGCTGGCAAAAACAGGAATTGCCCGCTGGACTAAAATCATATTGCCAGCCTCAATTTCCTTTTCCAGCGATTGACCGGAGGCAAACGCCTGCTGCGCCAGTCGCATGTTAACCTGTCTGTCAGACACCCGTCTGCCGACAACCCGGTTAATGCCTAATACTTTATAGATAGCTTCGGCAGCCGAATTCGCAAAAATCACGTATCCGCGTTCATCGATAATAACAATGCCATCCCGGGTGCCCAGCGGCCGGTACATTTTAGGGCCTAGCGGCGGGGAAACCGTCGCCATATTTAAAAGCATATTGGCTGTTTCCACCAGCATGCCGTGCCCGTCGGCAACAGCCTCCTGGTTATTGGTTTCAAAACTGGCAGCCGCTATCGTTTTGCCGTCTGAATCCACAATCGGATAAACACGCATTTCCAGCGCATCCATGCCAAGCTCCCACTCCCGCTGTCCGGCTATATTGGTACCGGAAAGCAAAGTCCTCCATACCAATGGTTCTTCACTGGATTGCACCGTACTGCCCAGGATATTGGTCTTAAACTCAATATAACTGGTGTTAGGCTTAGCCTGAGCGACAATGGCCAAAAAATTCTCGCTGCGGGCCGGCGCATACAACGTAACCTGAGCATGAGCTAAATCAGCAGCCAAACCCAATACGCTGGCCGTGTTATCAATAATTTGCATTTGGGCAGCAGTCAAAGCTGTCATTTTCCGGCATATATCGGCGGCTACACCCATATAGAAACTTCCCCCGTTCCACTAAAGCAAAACCTATAGCTGTTAATCAATCATGTATTCAACTGCAAGCTGAAAAATTCCTTGTTATCTGGTCATAAATTTACAAAGTTACAATTTCTTTCTTTATCCACAAAAAACGCCATAGTTATCCCCGGATTTATCCACATTATCCACAGCATTATACACAGGCAAACCCCAGGGCTAGTACCGAATTAACACTCCCATAACAAAACTTACCCACATTATCCACAATTGTAGTTTGTTTGGTTTTCCACATGAGTATTATCCCAATTTGAGAGCAGGAACGGCATTCAAGTTCAGATCGGCAAAATCCCCGGCCAGGAATTGATAATACGCCCGGCAGGCAATCATGGCAGCATTATCTGTACAAAGAACAGCTGGCGGATAGTATAGTGAAAGCCCTCTTTTTGCGGCCTCTGCCGTAAGCTTGTCCTGCAGTGACGAATTGGCCGCAACCCCGCCGGCCAGTACGATTTTACTTGTCCCTGTATACTCTGCGGCATCTATTGTTTTTCTAACCAGAACATCTACAACGGCAGCCTGGAAACTTGCCGCCACGTCAGGAATGCTTATTTCCTCCTTGCGCTGACCGGCGCTGTTTAAATAGTTCAACACGGCTGATTTTAAACCGCTGAAGCTAAACGCAAACCGGTTCTCGCCTTCCAGTACGTTAAAAGCACGCGGAAAGGCTATGGCTTCCGGATTGCCCTCTCTGGCCGTCTTGTCGATATGCGGTCCGCCGGGATAAGGAAAATTCATTACCCTGGCAATTTTGTCAAAGGCCTCGCCAGCTGCGTCATCCCGGGTCTGCCCCAAGAGTTCAAGGTCATTATAATCTTTGAGATGAATCAGGGAAGTATGCCCCCCGGAAACTACCAAGGCCACAAAAGGTGGTTTTAGTTCCCGGTGCGCTAAAAAGTTGGCGAAAATATGGCCCTCCAAATGGTTTACGCCTATAAGCGGTTTATTCAGAGCAAACGCCAACGTTTTGGCTGTAGCCACCCCGACAAGCAGCGCTCCTACCAAACCGGGCCCGTAGGTAACACCAATGGCATTCACATCTGCCAGCGTAGTCCCGGCTGCAGTTAAAGCCTGGTCAATGACAGGTATCACATTCTCGATATGTTTACGGGAAGCAATTTCCGGCACAACGCCGCCAAATTTTTGATGTGTGGGAATTTGTGAGGAAATAATATTGGCTAAGATTGTCCGCCCGTCAGAGACAACGGCTGCGGAAGTTTCATCACAGCTTGTTTCTAAAGCCAGCGTTACGTTTTGAGTCATAAAGGCAAACCTCCGTCTTATGTCTGCTAATTATTACATGATTTACGAATGTATTTTAATGTTGAAAGTAAGGCAAATTAAAACCAGGACAACAAGATACCGTCCGCGAAAGGAGGTGCTGAATATGGCACGCTCGAATAAACCTGTAAATCCCGGTGCCGAGAACGCTCTTGACCGCATGAAAATGGAAGTTGCTAACGAGTTAGGTATTTCCGAGCGCGTTCGTAGCCAGGGTTGGTCAACTATGACCTCGGCCGACTGCGGTCGTGTAGGTGGTCATATGGTTCGCAAAATGATCGAGCAGTATGAATCTACTCTCCAATAGATTTTAAAGTACAGGGCGGCTGCAGCCGCCCTGTACTTTTGTCCTGATAGAAAGTATAACTTTCGGCTGGATAAGGGTAACATCAGGCTTACACCTTCGTCAAAGATGCGGCACGACCTGTATTTTCGTTATCACCCTTTCACGCGCTAGTGCATATGCTATTTTACACAATCACCCTTGGAGGCTGCGAATCTATCACGTAGCCTCCTCTTTTTTATAGATTATCCAGCCACATGATGATGGCGTCTTCGTTTAGTTCGGCATAGTAGTTGGGGCGGATGCCGCGTTCGACGAAACCGCGGCGGGAGTACAGGTTACGCGCGGCTGCGTTGCTGGGCCGAACTTCCAGCGTCATGCTTGCAGCCCCAAGAACTTTGGCCGTAAGTATCATGTTTTCTAATAAGAGGGAGCCCAGGCCGCAGCCATGATATTCAGACATAAGCGCGACATTGGTGACATGGGCCTCGTCAACAATCAGCCAGAAACCGGCATAGCCCACAACCTGACCGTCAGCCACCAGCACCAGATAATGCGCCAATTCATTATTGTATACTTCTTCCTCAAAAGCGGCGCGTGACCAGGGGGTGGAAAACGCCTGCCGTTCCACTGTCAAAACTGTGTCAATGTCCCCCGGCAGCATACGCCGGATACTGAATTCGGCCATCAGCGGCACTCCCGGGCTTGTCTTCGCTCCCATAATTCTTCGGCCTCTGAACGCCTGATATATAGCGGTTCCAGTGTATTGACATCATGCCGGACTCCCTCAGCGTACAGTTGCTGGGCCAGAACGGCGACACTGCCGGCCCGGGGCATGATCACATGGGGCGGCGCGGCCTCAGGAATTTCTGCGGCATACTGCGCAGCAGCCTCTCCCAGCATCAGCACAGGACGTCCCAGTTGCGCCAACTTGGTGCGCGCTCCGGCAAACGCCACTACCTGGGGAGGTTCTATCTCCACAATAGACCGGTTCTGCCATTCGTAGATCCCTAAATAGACATTCCCCTTTTGCGCATCTAACATAGGCGCCAGAATACAGCCCGGAGCGGGGCACGAAAACGCCAGCGCGGCCAGGGTAGGCACACCGATAAGCGGAATATTAAGCGCATAAGCAAACGCTTTGGCTGTTGCCAGACCAATCCTAAGCCCGGTGAATGAGCCGGGTCCGATACTAATGGCAACGGCCTTTAGCTTGGACTGCGGCATTTCCGCCATTTCGAGCAAACTGGCGATATGCGGCATCAGCCGCTCAGAATGGGTTTTCCGGGTTTGAATCGTAAGTTCAGCAACCAGTGTATCAGGTGTGGCAATGGCCACACTGGACACAAGGGTAGCCGTATCAATCGCAAGAATGGGCAACCTGTTTCAACTCCTCACAAAGCTCTCTGTACCGCGCACCTACTGGCAAAAGCTCAAAAACCCGCCCAGTGGCAGATTCCCCTTGCTTTAATGACAGCCAAAGGTGTTTTTCCGGCAGAAACTCGGCAAATTTCTCCGGCCATTCAATAATAGCAATACCGCCGGCATCCACATAATGATCAAAGCCAATTTCAGCCAGTTCGGCCGGATGTTCTAGACGGTATAAATCAAAATGATATATTGGGAGATCCCGGCCATCGGCAGTGGTTCCCTCGTAAACATTAAGTACGGTAAAAGTCGGGCTGGCCACTTGGCCGGCAACCTTAAGCCCGGCGGTAATCCCCTGTGTCAGCAGCGTCTTGCCGGCCCCAAGATCCCCCGCCAGGCATAATACATCACCTGGTTGCAGTACACCGGCCAGAATCTCGCCAAAGGTATGCGTTCCTTCCGGCGAAGTTGTTTCAAATGACAGAGGCGGCTCTTCCGCCTCACGAAAATGATTATAACCGCGGGCCTCCAATGCTTCGGCATAGCCGGTCTTGTCCACCAGACTCACGCCCTGGCTGGCGTCAACCACCTCGCCGACTTTAGCCAGCGGCAAATCGGGGTACGCAGCCAGCAAGGCTGCAAAGTTGCTGCTTTCCATAGTAAATACCAGTTGAAAATCCTCGCCGCCGTACAAAGCATACTCAAGCACCGGTTTACGCAGCACCTGCGCCGCTTCTTTGAGTTCAGGAGCCAGCGGAATCTGCTCCGCATACACTTTTATCCCTACATTACTGGCTTTAGCTATCTCGTGAGCCTCGCTGGCCAGTCCGTCGCTAATGTCATCCATGCTGGTAGCACCGGCAGCGGCCACCAATTGGCCAAGCTTCACCTGCGGCTGCGGCGTTAAATGCGAAGTGACTAACGGCCAGGCAAAATCAAATTCTTCCCAGTCATTAACATTAAGTAACTCCAAGCCTGCCGCCGAATTTCCCAGCCAGCCGGTAACAGCTACAATATCGCCAGGCTGAGCGCCGGAACGCCGCACCAAATTAGCCGGCTCGACTTCACCGGCCACCGTTACGTTGATAACTATCCCCTGCGGGCTCGAAACGGTATCACCGCCAACAATATTAACACCATACTCCCGGCATATTTCCTTCATCCCCTTATAGAGGTTGACCACAAATTCGGCTGGCGTTGACTGGGGTAAGGCAACGGAAATTACGGCATGACGGGGTATCCCCCCCATCGCGGCAATGTCGCTTAAGTTCACGGCAATGGCTTTGTAGCCAAGCTGCCACGGTGTTGTTGTCGCTAAATCAAAATGCACTGACTCAACCAGCATATCTGTGGTAAGAAGCTGCAGTTGACGGGGGGTCGGCAACAACACGGCAGAGTCATCACCAATACCGACAACCACGCTGCCAGTATCATGAATCGTACCTTCTTTAATTAAATCAATCAGGCCAAATTCGCCCAGTTTGTTAAGTTCACTCATCGGAAACCTCACCCTCTATGGCTGCATAATGTTTCTAATAATTTCTCTTTTATGCAGGCATTTCCTGCAAGGCTAGTATACCACAACCAGAAAAAAAGTTGTATGCAACAAAGGATTTAATACCGTCAACAGCAAATTTATCTCTCAACAGCTTTAAATGCCAGGAGGTCTCCGGATGGATAACCTGCGCCTAAGAATAACCAATATCGACAGACTCGGCCTTGTCCTCGACGTTTCACAGATACTGGCCACCCGCCAGCTCAACATTATTTCCATGGAACTGGAGATCAGCACAATCTATCTGGAAATCAAGGCACTTACTCCGGCCGAAAAACAGACTCTTCTGCATGAACTTAGTTCTATCCCGCAGGTTACGGCAATATCCGAAATAAGCCTTATGCCCCACCAGGTGCGTTCCGAACAGCTTAATGCCGTATTAACCTCCATGAGTGAAGGCATTATCGGGATAGACCTGGAAAGGCGAATTACGCAATACAATCCTGCCGCCGAAAAAATTGTCCGCTTACCGGCAAAAGATGTCCTGGGCCGTCAGTTTGAAGAAATATTTCCCGCCGACAGTCCTTTGCTCGATACCTTAAAATACGGCACACTGTATAACAACCGGGAAATTGTCCTGGAACAGACCAAAAGCCACTATTTATCAAGCGGACGCCCCATTATCGACAGAATCGGCCGCATTATCGGCGCTGTGACCATTATTAAGGATATCGGTGCTGTGCGCGAACTGGTTTATACTGTGACTGGCCAGTTGCAGATAACCTTTGACGAAATTTTGTACACCAGCCAGGCGATGCAGCGGGTAGTCACTCTGGCCAAATCTATTGCCAAAGGGGAATCAACCGTACTGATCCGCGGGGAAACCGGTACAGGTAAAGAACTGATTGCCCGGGCGCTCCACGCCGCCTCTCCCCGGAGCAGCAAAATATTTGTCCCTTTAAACTGCGCCGCCATTCCGGATACCTTGCTGGAAAGTGAGCTATTCGGCTACGAAGACGGAGCATTTACCGGCGCTGTCAAGGGCGGCAAACAGGGCCTGTTTGAATTCGCCAATGGCGGAACCATCTTTTTGGATGAGATCGGGGAAATCCCCTCCCACCTGCAGGCCAAATTGCTCCGCGTATTACAGGAGGGAAAGGTACGCCGTATCGGCGGCACACGGGAACTCCCGGTTGATGTCCGCATTCTGGCGGCTACCAACCGTAACCTGGAGAACATGATTACCAACCGTATCTTCCGTGAAGACCTCTACTACCGCCTTAACGTAATTCCGCTGTTTATTCCGCCGCTCAGGGAACGGCGCGATGATATACCGCTTTTGGTACAGTTTTTCCTAAAGCGGTGTGCAGCCCGGCTCCATAAGAACGTGGACGACCTAAGCCAGACCGCCTTGGAAAAAATGTGCAACTATCATTGGCCCGGCAATATCCGCGAACTTGAGAATGTCATTGAACGCGCCGTCAATATAGTTTCCGGCGACATAATTCTGGGTGAACATATCATTTTTGACCAGGACTACACACCGCCAAGCACCTCTACCGCACCGGCCTGCAACCGTACCTTAGAGCAGATCATCAAAGAGGTTGAACGCGATGTGCTTATTAAGGCTATGAATAGCCATACTACCTCACGTCAATTGGGGGCAGTATTAGGCTTATCGCATACGGCTGTATTGAAAAAATTGCGCAAACACGGCCTGGCATTAAAACATAATGAGAACTGAGAGATAAAAGACGGCAGTTCTTCTGTTGAAGAACTGCCGTCTTTCTTATTTCTTTATAATCTGCTCTGAGCGGCTCAGCGGCTCACTGACGTCAAGATGTCCTGTAATGGTATCAATCTTTTTGCCGTCAACCATAATCTGCACCTTTTGGATATCAGGGAACTCAGTAAGAGTATTGACAATAGCTCCTACCAGCAAAATCTCACTAACCGATCCGCCGTTACCTTTTTTAATTAGCTTATCGTCAAAATCGGCGTAAGCAACGTGGTCTTTAACCGTGACATTCTTTACTTTTACCCCCGGCGGCATCACGCCTACCAGGTTGGCATTCTTAGTGCCGGCAATAAGAAGCTCAATAGCGGTGCGGGCCGGATGGCTGTTGACCGGCACTTTATGAGTTTCCGGCACAAGATACATAGCATCCTTGGTCGCATGATAAATAGTAAGCTGCATAGTTTGCCCTGCCCCCGGGGCAGTTCCCGGATTCTGAGACTGCTCCGCTGATTTAGCCGGTGTTTCGGCAGGCGTTTGGCCTGTCGCGGGAGCAGCGCTGTCACAGCCGGCTATCAGTAAGGTTACGGCCAGTACCAGAGCGGCCAGCAACCATGTAATTTTGTTACTTCGCATAGTACCCACCTCTCTAGTTTAGCTTAGAGGCCTGGTCAAAGAACCGATCCAGGCCCCGCACTATTCCTTGAGCCATTTTTTGCTGAAAATCAGGTGAGCTTAATAAGGTTTCTTCATTTTGGTTGGAGATAAAGGCTAGTTCAACAAGAGCCGCCGGCATAGCCGTCCTTTTAATCACATAAAAGTTAGCGGGATTAGCTCGCCGGTCCTGAAGATTGCCGGCTTCAAGCAGGCTTACTTGCAGAGCTTTTGCCAGCATTGGGTCATAGCGTGTTTTTTGATAGTAGTATGTAGACGTTCCTCCAGCGCTACGGTCGGAAAATGAATCGGCGTGAATACTGATAAACACATCCGCTTTGCGGCTGTTGCCCACCGTTGCCCGGGCCTTAAGCTCATCGACGGCAGTTGCATTCGGACCATATACATCCCGGTCATCCTGCCGGGTCATCACTACCCTGGCGCCTTCCTTCTCCAGTAATTTTTTTACATTCAAAGCTACGGCAAGGGTAGCTGTTTTTTCCTGATACCGGGTAGGACCAATCGCTCCCGGGTCACTTCCGCCATGGCCTGGATCGATGGCAATGACTTTGTTCTTCAGCCCGGAGGTAAAAGAAAAGTCCGGCAGCGGGACAGGTTTATTGACATCGACAACAACCCGGAATGATTTATTGGCCGCAGTATCACTCGGCAGTGTAAAAACCCGGTAATCCGTATCATCCAGCACCTGCGGCAGGTCAAAAATCACTTTAGTATCTTTACCGCTGACATTGAAGGCAACTTTGTCTACAATTTTACCGTCAAAACTAAGATTGTCGACAGATTTCCCAGGGGTTGTCTCCTTGATTGTAACCACAAGGCGCGGTGTAGGCTCTGCAACAATTACGCCGCTGGCCTCTACCGGTCCGGATACATCCATAACCAACCGCATAGTGGCGGCGCCGGTAACAGCATCAGTGTGGTTAGCCCATCTAACCTGGCGCAGCTCTGAAAAATTACTGGCGGCCAGGGTCTGTACTTTTTTTGCGCTTGCCAGCTTGGGCATGGCAATTGCCGCCTTAGCTCCCGGTACAGGCGGAGGAGCAGGAGCAGCTTGTACAGTTGTCCAGGTTGTCATAAGCATAACAAGCAGACAAAACAAAAACAACTTTCGCATAAAGGCACCTCCAGACAGCGAAGTGTCCTTTACCTATTCGAGTTTCTTGTCAAAATTCCTGCAGGACTTAAGTCACTTATCGTGCAAAAATAAAAATATATGCAATTATTCTGCAGGATATTCCTGCTATTTTCCGTCCTGGCTATTGTTTTGTCGAATGATTTGCTCGAACAAGTCTTCCACTTCCTGTTTGGCTTTTTGGGTGGCAGCACTATCCACGGTAATGTTAATAGCCAAAATATCGCTTTCCCGGCATTCCGGCAATAACTGCCGGGGCCAGATTATGCTGGTTTCCTGTTCGCCTACCAGCAGTACGGCCTTATCTTCTTCAAACCTGTCAACTACAGCCCGTATATTCATGCCTGTCTATCTCTCCTTAGTAATGTTATACGTCGAGCCATCAGTAGTAACGGTCAGTGTACCGTCGGTATCTGTACGATATACTTTAATTTTTCTCTCATTATATTTTTTTAGAGTGGACGGATGGGGATGATGGTATTCGTTATCGGCCCCCAGTGAAATAAGCGCCGCTTCCGGTTTAACCGCCTGTAAGAACGGTATGGTCGAAGAGGTACGGCTGCCATGATGCCCGCTCTTTAAAAGCGTACTTTTCAGACCGGCGGCATCCCGTTTCAGCATCCGCTGTTCCGACTCTTCTTCCGCATCGCCTGTCAGCAGCAGAGAAAAACTGCGATACACCAGTTTGGCCACAATCGAATTGTTGTTTAAATCAGAATCCGTACCGCTAAAGAATGGCTTCTCCGGCGCCAAAACTTTAAGGACAACCTCCTGCCCCAAGTCAATGGTTGTACCGACTTCCACTACGGTAAACGGAATTTTTTTCTTTTGAATCTGTGTTAAATACTGCTTATATAAATTGGTTGTAGTTTTTTGGCCACTATCATATATCTGCTTGACGGCAAAATTGTCCAGAACGGCAATTGCCCCACCAAGATGGTCGGCGTGCGGATGAGTAATAATCAGCTTATCAATGGTGCTGATTCCCTGACTTTTCAGCATACTGACCAGTTTCTCCCTGGCTGGCACATCGCCGGTATCCACCAGCACCACCTGCTCACCGGTACGGATCAGAATGGAATCCCCCTGGCCAACATCAAGAACTTTGACCGTAAGCGGCGCACCGGCCACGGCCGCCGCCGGCGCCTTATTATTACCTGCATTGCTGCAGCCGGTTATCAGGAATAATGAAAAGATAGTCATGACGACTAACAGCCATGACCCTTTACGAATTTGATACATTATTTTTCCTCCTATGTATGCAAACTAAAAATAGGCAGTTTCCCGCCTACACCTAGCCTTACAACTGAACCAAGCCTACACTGATACGAATAGCTTCGTCCACTTTATTCATGATTTCCTCACTCAGATGCGTCACCTTTTCCCGTAAACGGCGCTTGTCAATGGTACGCAGTTGTTCAAGAAGAACCACCGAATCCTTTTCAAGGTTATATTGTTTGGCATTTACCTCCACATGCGTAGGCAGTTTTGCCTTAGATATCTGGGAAGTAATCGCTGCAACAATAACCGTCGGGCTGTATTTGTTGCCGACATCATTTTGTATAACCAGTACCGGTCGGTGTCCACCCTGCTCCGATCCAACTACCGGACTCAAGTTAGCGTAATATATATCCCCGCGCTTGACAATCATTGCTATTCACGCTCCGCCAGCAGGCCAGGCAATAGTTCAAACGTATCCACGTCGGCCAGTAAACCTTCTTCGGCTAAGGTTAGGTTAATGACGGCCATCTCCTGATACCCTTTTTTCATCATATCACGTACTGCTTTCCGCTTGCGCTCTTCTATATATAAACGCATGGCTTCTCTGACAAACTGGCTTCTGCTCAATTTGTCCATAGCTATTATGCCATCCACTTCCTGTAATAATGCATTCGGAATACTAATCATTATGCGCCGTAATTCTGCCACACCTTCACCCCCGCCAGTATGGAGCATATTAAAAGATACTATTATTATATAAGCAGTTATATACCGATGTCAACTTTTTTATATACTTTAATAGTTATTTATGCCGTATAATGCAGCCGGTACTGCTTTAAGCAAATCGGTCGCCGTCAGCCCCACCATTCCGGACTGAGCGGCAATATTTCCGGCCAAGCCATGGATATAGACGCCTGCAACAGCCGCATCATGGCTGGACATGCCCTGGGCAATCAGTCCGGCAATGACGCCTGTGAGCACATCCCCTGTGCCACCGGTTGCCATGCCAGCATTACCTGTAGGATTAATATATACTTCTCCGTCCGGAAAAGCAACTACTGTCCTTGCTCCTTTTAATACGACAATGCTGCCCCATTCTCCTGCCGCTTTTCGGGTAATATTGATACGGTCAGAATTTACCAATTGAATTGAGTGACCGGTTAATCTTGCCATCTCGCCCGGATGCGGCGTCAATACCGGCAACGCGGCACATTCTGTCAGAAGACCGGTAAAACCGGCCAGCACGTATAACGCATCGGCATCAAGAACCAGCGGGCATTCGACGGCCGTAATGGTCTCACGCACGGCAGCCGCCGTATCTTCACTGCGGCCAATGCCAGGACCAATGGCCAGCACATCACAGCCGGCCGCCAGCTCAATCATATCGGCAACTGCCTCCCGGCTGATGCCGCCAGCGTCTATTTCACTAAGCGGCTTAGTCATTACTTCAGTAAGTTTGGTTGCCAATATGTCCTGGAGACTGGCCGGCGCTGCCAGTGTTACCAAACCGGCCCCAGCTCTGAGGGCGCCTTCGGCAGCCATGGCGGCAGCACCGCTCAGGCCGCGCGAACCGGCAATAACCAAAGTCCGGCCATTAGTACCTTTGTGAGCGGCGGGATTGCGCCTTGGCAAAACAGCGCGAACATTCTCCGCCATAACTATATTCTGCTTGATATTTTGCCCCGCAACGACAGCGGCGGGTATGCCGATGTCAGTGACTGTAATCTCACCGGCATATTCTGCGCCGGGATACAAAAACAGGCCGGGTTTCGGCAAGCCAAACGTAATAGTGCAGGCGGCTGCCACCGCCGTACCGCAGATCCGGCCGGCATCAGCATCCACACCGGAAGGGATATCAACTGCGACCACCGGCTTGCCGGCAGCGTTTATCATATCGATAAGACGCGCCATTTCACCGCTCACTTCACCCCGTACGCCTGTGCCCAGCAAGGCATCCACGATGTAGTCGGTAAAACTTGCCGCCACTCTTGCCTTATCCCAATCCCGCTCACTGCTTATTTCGAGGATATCCAAATTCATTTTTTCAATTATATCAAGATTAATCCGGGCATCACCACTTACAGCGGCTTTTTCACCCAGCAAAAATACTTTTACTTTGGCGCCCTGGTTAGCCAAATGCCTGGCGATAACATAGCCGTCGCCGCCATTATTGCCTTTACCGGCAAAAATACAAAACCGCCGCTCCTGTAACTGTCCTGCCAGTACCTCAAGCTGCCGGACGACAGCCCGGCCGGCGTTTTCCATCAGCACAACGCCCGGTATCCCATATTCATGAATCGCGATGCGGTCAATCTCCCGCATCTCAGCTGCAGTTGTCGCTTTCAACCGGCTCGCCTCCCTCTAATACTGCCTGCGCAGCTGCATATTCCCGCGCATGGGTCAAAGAAATGTGGATACGCTTCATACCCAGCTTGTTCGCCAGATCAGCAAAACTGCCGTGCAATGCAATGTCCGGCTTGCCGTTTGCCGCTACCCGGACTTCAATATCAATAACATTGCCACCGGCAAAGCCACTCCCGAGCGCTTTGGCAACCGCTTCCTTAGCAGCGAACCGCGCGGCAAACGAGGCCGCCTGCTGCACACCCCGGCTGCGGCAATAGGCCGCCTCCGCCGCCGTAAACACCCGTTTGACAAAGGCTTCCCGCTCAATGGCGGCCTTGATCCTGCTAATTTCAATAATATCGATACCTATACCGATTACCACGTTAACACCTGCCACAAATTTACAATTACACATTTATTATATACTAAATATACAAAAAGCCAAGAAAAAAGAATGAGATTGCGATAGAAACCGCAATCTCAGCCTAACACAGTTCTGACAGTAAAGCAAATTATGACTTGAGACTATTTCTGGCCGCTCTCAGCTTAGGCACCATTACGAGAGCCTCATTAAATATACCTGACGACATCTTGGATTGCCCCTCGGCCCGTTCTTCGAAAACGATAGGCACCTCCCTGATCGCAAAACCCAATAAAAAAGCGCGGTAAGTCATTTCTATCTGAAAACAATATCCGTTAGACTTAACAGCGCTCAAATCAATTTTTTCCAGGACCTGACGGCGGAAGCATTTAAATCCGCCAGTCAGGTCACGAAACGGCATGTTGAGAATAACCCGGGAGTACAGACTGCCGCCAAGACTGATCAGCCGGCGCAGTCGGCTCCAGTTGGTTACCCCGCCGCCCTGTACGTAGCGGCTTCCCAAAACGACATCACAGCATGTTATGGCATCCAAAAAATGCGGCAAATATTTGGGATTGTGGGAAAAATCGGCATCCATTTCAAAAATGTATTCATAATCACGTGCCAGCGCCCACTTAAACCCTTCAATATAGGCTGTACCTAATCCCAGTTTTCCAGACCGCTGCAAAAGAAACAGCCGGCTCTCAAATTCTCCTGCTATCAAACCTTCAACAAGTTCGCCGGTTCCATCCGGTGAACTGTCATCAACAACCAGCACATGCATGTCGGGAACATAGCTGCATACCAATTGAACCAATTCGGCAATATTGCTTTTTTCATTGTATGTCGGAATGATGACAAGTTTCATAAATAAGCCTGCGCCTCCCCGCGCTGATCGAACATGAGATTAAATTACACGGCGCTTAGCACCTACATCCATCCGCCCGGCTTTTATTAAGACTTAACAACGTTTATAGTATAACCAAGGAAAAACAAGTCATTAGTGAATATTCATTTTTTTCAGGCGAACCACAAAGCATTGGACAAAAATAAAAATGAGGCCATTGAATGCCTCATTCTCAAAATAGCATTTATGTAATTTAACGGTAATTCTTAGGGATGGTAGTTGCGCTGGATCAACACTTCAACCCGCCGGTTTGACGAGCGACCCTCAGTGGTATTGTTACCGGCGAGCGGCCGGAATTCACCATAGCCGGTAGCACTAAACCTCGCCGGCATAAGTCCGGTGTCCTGCGCCAGGAGGAACCGCATAAAGTTTACAGCCCGCCGGGAGCTCAGCTCCCAGTTTGACGGAAACTCCCGGGTATTGATCGGCATATTGTCAGTGTGACCGGAAACTGTCACTCTTTGTGTAAGCGGCGACAAGAGCTTGGCTATCTGCTCGCCAAGGCGGCGAGACTCGGGTCTGAGTTCGGCGCTGCCTGACGGAAATAAAGCGGCATCCTTAATGCGAATCAACAATCCGTCCTCGGTTAAAGCAGTGCTTAAATCCCCCTGTAAGCCGTTTTCCGAAATATATTTATCCAGAGTCTTCTTTAACTCCACCAGTTGAGCCGTCTCCTGCATATATGCTTTTTCATTGGCGCCTTGCATAGGCTCAATGATAGTTGGCAATTGCGGAATTGACGGCGAATTCGGGTTATCCGGCTGTGGCGGCTTAGGACTGTTAAGCAGGGCCGGACTGCCGCTAAACGCCACATTAAACTGTGTTCTTATTTCTTCAAACTTCTTCTCATCAACCTGGGCTGACGCAAACAGAACGATGAACAGCGCAAGCAGTAAGGTTAAAAGATCGGAATACGGTATCAGCCAGGTTTCATCGGCATGCTCTTCATGATGTTCTTTCTTTTTTTTGCTCATTATTTATCCTCCGGTTTAGGCTTTAATAACTCCCGGATTCTTTGCGGAATAAATACCAGCAGCTTGGATTCAATAGCCATCGGTGAATCACCGGCCTGGAGAGACAATATCCCCTCGACCATCATGCGTTTCAGTTCAGCTTCTTCTTTGGAAAGCTGTTTCAGTTTGTTGGCAAATGGATGCCATAATACATAGCCTGTAAAAATACCGAGCAGTGTCGCAACAAACGCAGCGGCAATGGAGTGACCCAGCACTTCAATATCGTTCAAATTTCCCAAGGCGGCAATAAGACCGATAACCGCGCCTAAAACGCCGAGTGTAGGCGCATACATGCCTGCCTGCGAAAAAATAAGCGCTCCAGCCCGGTGCCGTTCTTCCATGGCATCAATATCAGCATCAAGCACGTCACGGACAAAATCTACGTCCATACCGTCGATGACCATGCTCATGCCGTTTTTCAAAAACGGGTCCTTGATCTCTTCCAGTCTGCTCTCCAAAGCCAAAATACCTTCCCGGCGCGCAATCTGGGACAGTTCAACAAATAATTTAAGCAGTTCAGGCTTGGGGATTAATTCTTGCTGTTTAAATAATTTCTTAACCAAAACTGGGAATTGCTTGATTTGTTCCAGCGAAAAAGCGTTAAATAACGCCGCAGCCGTACCAACAAAAATAATCATGAATGCAGCAGGGTTTATAAGTGCAGTCGGACTAGCGCCTTTGAGCGCCATACCGACAAGAACTGCCACAATTCCCATTACCATACCAATAACTGTCGACTTCTCCAATGAAAGCCCTCCCTATACCTCAACAAAAGTATCACTATAATATATATCGCAAATTCTTGCATGTAATTAAGGGGATTCTCTAAACATAAAAAAAAGTCCTGCCAAATACCTGGCAGGATGGGAATATTTATTGTAAACAAAAACCAAATATTCTCTTAAACAAAATACTCTATTTGGGCATGCGGAAATACGCTGAAAAGCTTGTTTTTCATGAATTCCTTGAGCTCGGCCATGACCTCAGGCCGGTACACATACTTACCATAACCAAACTGCCCATACTTATATTTGCGATCCTCTTCTTCCATTGGTAAAGTGGTTTCCGGAAACAAATCCAAAATATTATTTTTGGCTCTTTTTGTAAAACGGTGCGAAATAAGCTCGAAAGTTAGATCTTTCCGGGCGGCTGCCGGCAGTTGCGCATCAAGCGCCATGATGAGTTCTTCATATTGCCGCCGCCAGTCGGCAAAGTAAAAAACCGGCGCAATAATAAATCCTAACGGGTACCCGGCGTGGGCGACTTTGCCTGCGGCGGCCACCCTGTCAGCCATCGGCGGCGTAATGTGTTCATACTTTTCAATGACGGCCGCCGCATTCAGACTAAAACGGAAACGGGTATGCCCATTATGCCTGCACAAGAGCAAACTATCCACCTTATCATGCTTGGTAACAAAACGAAACCTCCCCAGTTCCTGCCGGCCAAAAAATTCAATGGTTTTGTACAGGATACCCGTCAGGTGTTCGGTAGGAATAGGATCGGAAGTGGCAGCCCCCTCAAACCAGGTAATTTCCGGGGCGCGCTGCGCAATATAATTTTCGGCCTGGTTAAAAATGTCGTCAAGATTTACATAGACCCGCAAGTAAGGCTTTTTTCCCAGTGTGGTGGCCAGATAACAGTATTCACACATGCTCGGACAACTGGTATTGAGCGGCAGTTGATAGTGCGCCGATGGTTTACAGCCGGCAAAGTCAGTTCCCTTTCTTACCCCCACCACCAGCGTGCGCTTAGCCTCCCGGAATGCCTCCCGCGGCGTTTTCCCGGGTATACCTGACACCCTGTTGTGCGAACCGGTAAAAGTTATAGGTACCTCCATACCCTTGAGCTTCTCATATAGTTCCTTGCCCATAGGATAATCCAATGCCCGGGGTTCAAAAATAGCACGTTTCGGGATAAAAAAACTCATGACAACAACTCACCTCAAGCTTAGTGTGAGCTGCTGTCATGTTTTTTACGCTACGCGAATAGTTCCGCGAAAAAAATGAGCGCTGTTAGGACCCTTGCCGCCTTGCAAGCTCGTCCAGTTTATTCATTGCCGCATTGGCCGCCACGGCCACATTGTCAATAGGGCTGCTATATGGCGGCGCATAGACCAGATCCATATCAAACAAGTCGTCTATCGTAGCTCCCATTGTAAGGGCGGCTGCCAAAACGTCGATACGTTTCACAACCTCTCCCTGGCCAAACAGCTGCGCTCCCAGCACTTTGCGGG
This sequence comes from Sporomusa aerivorans, assembly GCF_041428895.1. NCBI lineage: Bacteria > Bacillati > Bacillota > Negativicutes > Selenomonadales > Sporomusaceae > Sporomusa > Sporomusa aerivorans. The sequence goes on along the minus strand of NZ_CP156926.1, from coordinate 2,175,531 downwards.
TAGCGGCCTCAACAATCAGCTTAACGGTAATTCGTTGGGAACCCGGCATATAATGTGGCTTGTCCGGATTTGTCACCACAACAGTTATATAATCAAACCCAAGCTCACCGGCTTCCCGTTCGGTAAGCCCGGTCTTACCAACATGGAGATCCAGCACTCTGACCCCCACCGTATTCAGAACACCGCCGAATTTGACCCTCTTCCCGGCGATATTTTCGCCGATAACCCGGCCATGTTTGTTAGCTGTTGATCCCATAGGCGCAAATACTTTTTTCCCGGAAATAATATTGGTATTTTCCGCACAGTCCCCGCCGGCATAAATATCCGGATCGCTTGTCTGCAGATATTCATTCACGGCAATAGCGCCGGTAGGCCCGATAGTCAGGCCGGCAGCTTTGGCAAGCTCAACATTGGGACGCACACCGATTGCCAGAACAACGGCCTCGGCCGGGACGACGCGTTTGTTGGTTACTACTTCCCGAACCATCTCGTCACCATTAAAACGCTCCACTTTTTCGCCCAGTAGCAGCTCAATCCCCTTCTTGGCGGCGTATTTGCCCACTGCGGCTGCTACCTCCGGATCTAAAAAAGCCGGAAACACACGGTCTTGCATCTCGACAACCGTTGTCTTAACACCGCGGGTGACAAAGGCTTCCGCCAGTTCCATACCAACAAGCCCGGCGCCGATAACCACCGCGTTTTTAATTTGGCCGTTATCAATCCCGGAACGTACGGCAACAGCATCGTCCGGATGCCAGAACTGGTGGATGCCTTTTAAATCAACACCGTCAAGCGGCGGTCTTACAGGAGTAGCGCCGGTGCCTATAACCAGCTTATCATAGGGAAGCGTGAATTCTTCGTTTGTTGCCAGATTGCGGCCTGTCACCATTTTTTCTGTCCGGTCAATAGCTGTCACCAGCATTTTGGTATGAACGTCTATCTTTTTTTCCTTAAAAAACTCCGGATTGCGCATATGACCTGAAGGGGTCTTCATAAAATTATTAATATCGGCAACCAAGCCACCGACATAATACGGCATTCCACAGGCTCCGTACGAAATGAGCGAGCCTTTTTCCAATACCGTAATTTGCGCATCGGGATCTTCCCGGCGTACTTTGGCGGCCGTTTTCATTCCTGCCGCCACCCCACCGATTATGACTACTCTCACCCGCTTCCTCCTCCCCTCAAAGGCAGCATTGCCTTAAATAAAAGACCCCTCTCAGGGGTCTTTTTGGTGCCGCACCTTTATCAGCCTTGGGCGTCTGCAGGCGGCTGGTAGGTTCTTGAAGCCAGTTCTTTATCAAGATAGAATATGCCGGATTTCTCGTCGCCAAGCATGCGAAGCTGCTCTAACACTTCACTGGCGGAAGCTTCTTCCTCGACTTGTTCGGTTACAAACCACTGCAGGAAGATTTGGGCAGCGACATCTTTTTCGGCAACAGCCACTTCGTAAAGCTTGTTGATCAAACTGGTAACATGCTCTTCATGAGCCAGGATTTTCTCAAATACTTCAACAGGTTTACCAAAATCAGCCGGCGTAGCGTCAATCGCTTTCAGTTTTAATTCGCCGCCGCGTTCCAGAATATAATCAACGAATTTTAGCGCATGCATGGTTTCTTCCTGATACTGCACCCGCAGCCAATTGGCAAACCCTTTAAGATTCTTGCTCATACAGTAGCCTGACATTGCCAGATAGAGGTTGGCCGAGTACATTTCCGCCTGAATTTGACTGTTGATAGCTTCTTGCAATTTTGCACTGATCATGATATAACCCCTTTTCCTCTTCGATTTTATATACAATTATTCGTCATTTAACTACATTTTACCAAAGTCACGAACGGTAAACAAGTATTCTGACAGGTGTATTTTAACTAATTGTTAATTAAAACTTATTGTCTAACACTTTCTTTATTTAATAGCTGCTCAAACTCCTCAAGCGTCTGCACCGGCCGCTGGCAGGTAAAGTTTTCGCAAATATAACCGGTAGCTTTTCCGCCCAGGGCTTCCTGACCTGATGCGACAGGCAGCAGTTCCCAATTTTCCGTTTGATACTCCGGATCATTATAGATTACGGCAGTTTCCGGCATAAACTTCCGGCCTGCCATCGCCAGCATGGCCTGAACGTTGCTATCCCGCTTGTCACCGGCAATAACAATATGGCTCGGTGCAGACAGGTAATAATCCAGCGCCAGCAAAAAGTAGGTATAAGCCCGGGGATAATGGGCAATCTCACGGCTGAAGCGGTTAAACATGCTCTCAACCATAGAAATGTAGCTGTCATCTTCCGTTAACCGCGCTAGCTTTAACAGCGCCAACGCCGCTACCGAATTGCCTGACGGCAAAGCGCCGTCATAGATTTCTTTGGGCCGTAGCAGCAACTCTTCGCCATCATGACCTGTAAAGTAAAAACCGCCGTCGTCCTTATCCCAGAACAGGTCGATCATTTCTTTGCTCAACTCAAGCGCCTGGCGCAGATACTGCGGATTGAAGGTAGTTTCATACACCTCAAGCAAGCCCCAGAGCAGGAACGCATAATCATCGATATAACCCAAATAGGCCGCATGCCCGTCCCGGTAACGGGCCAATAGCCGTTTGCCGTCTTCCGCAGTAAGCTTGGCAAAGATAAAATTCACAGCCCGCTGGGCAGCCTGCACGTAATCGTCCCGCTGCAAAACCCTGGCAGCCTTGGCCAACGCAGCAATCATCAGTCCGTTCCAGGCCGTCAGAATCTTATCATCCTTAAACGGATGGACCCGCTGCTTGCGAACCTGGTACAGCTTTTCTCTGGCCGCGCTCATTTTTGTTTCCAAGTCGTTAATATCCAGTGAATGTTTGGCAGCATAGTCATATAAATCTTGGGTAATCAGATTCAAAATGTTGGTCCCGTCTTCGAAATTGCCACCTGGCGTGATATCATAAACAGCGACAAACAGTTCACCAAGCTCCGGTCCCAGGATTTCCAGAATCTCTGCCCGCGACCAGACGTAAAACTTTCCTTCAACCCCTTCGGAATCGGCATCCTCAGCAGAATAAAACGCACCGCCGGTACTGGCCATATCCCGTAGAACATAGGCGATTATTTCCTCGGAAATACGGGCAAGATCCGAATCGCCGGTACACTGGTACGCCTCTATGTATGCGTAGCATAACAGGGCATTGTCATACAGCATCTTCTCAAAATGAGGCGCCAGCCACCGGTTATCGGTCGAATAGCGGGCAAAGCCATACCCCAGATGATCATATATTCCCCCCCGGCTCATGGCGTCCAGGGTCTTGACCACCATGGCAATGGCTTTTTTATCCCCCGACCGCCGCCAGAAGCGCAGCAGGAACAAAAGATTATGCGGTGTGGGAAACTTGGGTGCAGGTCCAAACCCGCCATGGGTAGGATCAAAATCATTTAACAGTTGGGTAAACGCCTGTTCCAGCGTTGCGTGCGACAACTGCCCAGCCTCCGGCCTGGCCGTCTTCTGCTGCAGCGACAAGGCCAGCTTCGCACCGATCTCTTCTATCTTGTCGCGATTGCTGTCCCATTGTTCCTTTAACATGGCCAATACTTCCATAATCCCCGGCCTGCCCCATTTGGCATGCTTGGGCAAATAAGTTCCGGCAAAGAACGGCTTCTTATCTGGAGTCATCACAATTGTCAGCGGCCAGCCGCCCTGACCGGCCACCGCCTGACAAACCGTCATATAAATATGGTCAACATCAGGCCGCTCCTCCCGGTCAACCTTAACAGCCACAAAATAATTATTCAAAAGCGCCGCCACATCTTTATCCTCAAAAGACTCCCGTTCCATAACATGGCACCAATGACAAGTTCATCAATGCAAGTCGTCAGCTATACCCAATAGAAAGGAAAATCGGCTTATCTTCGGCCTCTGCTCTTGCAAAGGCATCTGAGCCCCACGGGTACCAATCCACAGGATTGTAAGCGTGTTGCAGCAGATAAGGCGATTTCTCATTTACCAATCCATTGGGTATTTTCTTATCTGATAACATGCGCGACCACCTCCCTTACTTGAAATTAATTTTTACGTCGATAGTATTTCCCTCACGCAGGTAAACAATGCTTTCAATGACTGTCCTATACAAGTCATTACGCTGTACATTATCGGTCATTGTCCTGATATTAGCAAGAAAATTTATGAAGTTTTGCTTACGTTCCTCGTCGCTTACGTTTTGATTGGATTGGTAAATTTTCTTCATTTCGTATAGTTCGTCTTCGATTTGACTTACGAGCTTTTGCCATTTTCTTTTTCTTGTTTGCCATTCCTCCCGGTTATAATCTCCAAGTTCATAAGCATCATTTACTGTTTCCAATGCTTTTTTATATTTTTGAAGCAGGTTTTCAAGTTCACTGATTTCTGCTTTAATTTTATCGGACTGCTGGTTGTCTATTGGTTCATTGCTATTTATAATTTCGCTCTGATACTTTGATATTTCTTTCAAAATAGTCTCTTCCAAAGTATCCGACAAAATGCCTTTATTACGGCATTTATTGCCTAGAGGGTCTATATACCAACAGGGTCTAACATATGCTTTACCGTCAACTAAATGGAGCGTGTGACTATGTCCACATTTAGCGCATTTGACAAGTCCCGTCAATGCATGTGATTGCTTCCGGCTTTTTGTGGGAACCTTTTTCCTGCTGCTTAGGATGGCAACGATACGATCATGTTCTTCTTTAATTTTCACTGCTTCATGGCAATTCTCAACAACAGTCCATTCACTTTTAGGTAGCCTTTCATATTTTTTCGCATTCGGGCGTTTCTTTTTATGTCCGCTCCCTCTTGTCTTGTTGCTAATAATCTGCCCTAGATGCGTTTCATCAAGCAAAAGCCTTTGTACAGTAACAGCACTCCAATAATTACCCTTTGGAGTAAAAACCCCTCTTTGATTCAGGCTTTGAGCTATTTTCTGTGAAGGTATTCCCGCTAATGCTTTTTCTAGCATTTCACGATATATTGGCAATCTTTCATCGTTAACAACAAGGCCTTTTTCATTATACTTATCACGATAACGCTGATATACATAAGGGAATGGAGGTATACCATTTGTCCATTGTCCGCGCCTGGCACCTATGACCTTCCCTTGCCGTAAGCGCTTAGTAATCATTTTATATTCTTGCCTAGCAAAAAAACCTTTTAGGTCGGCATATGTATCATCTATATCGTTATTTAAATCGTAAATCTTATCCGGCGTAATAATTAGCGTTTCTGACTTTTGAAATGCTTTTTTAAGCCGGTCTTGTTCTCCAAGGTCGCCGCGCCCTAACCTATCGTATTCAACAACGCAAACAGCGTCATATACCCCGCCTTCAACCTCTTTTAAAAGCTTTAAAATCTCTGGACGCATATCAATACTATCGGATGTCCCTACTTCCTTATATTCAACGAACTTAAGGTTGTTTTTGACACACAATTCGTTGAGTACCATCCGATGCTTTTCCAGGTCTTCCATGCTTTCAGCGCGAGACTTTCTAAGATAGTTTGCAACATAGCGAATATCATATTTTCGGTTTTCTAAACTCATCGGATATTCACCACCTATACTCAATCACCGGTGTATCACTGTATCAGTGTATCAGTGTATCCACTCTCAGTATAGTCCATCAGTGATACACCTGTCAAGATGTTTCTTTACATCAGTGCATCAACCTTGCTATAATATTGATAAGTTGAGGTGATAGTATGGCAACAACCAAACCACGATTCATGGTTTCCGTAGATGAAAATATGTTTAAGGAAATAGAAGATTTTCGTTTTGAAAAACGCTATCCGACACGCTCGGAAGCAACGACCGAACTAATTCGTTTGGGCCTGGAAGTCGTCAAAAAACAAAAAAACAAACTGATCCCAAAATGAGTAAAGATTAACGCTCATGCTTTCTTAATGCTAGGACAAGAAAGCATAGTTTTCTTACTCTGCATTTCAAATAATTTTATCCGAAAACTCCGTAGTGCTTTTTCAGACGGAGTATTTGTTATGACTTTTATTGTTAATGCCTTATTATCCATAAAGCCCTCCCCCTCACTGAAATAAAAGAAAACTTTGCGGACGGCATCTATGCCCACGGGAATTCCACCCCTGCACCTCTATGCAGCCGTACCTTTGCCTGCGACAGTTTTTCTCTGCTCGGACTATAGCTATACGGGAGTTTCATTATCTTGTATCCGCAAAGTTTATACTGCGCTTTTGCGCTTTCTTTTTCAAAGATCATCTTCCTTTACATGGCACGGAATTTCAAAATTCCAGCAATCAGCTTATTCTGCAATTCCGTTTTCAACTCATAATCTACACAAATATATAAATTTCCGTACCGATCATATAATTCTTTGGATGCCAGCCGCGTTATATAACGTTCATAGTACGTTAACACCTGCCTGATCGCAGGTTCTTCTCCCCGCATAGCTGCTAAAATAACAGCAAGCGGAAGTAATAAGCGTTTTCGATTAGATTTCTTTAATTTAGCGTTTTCTTTTTTCCTCATTTGTCAAATCCTCCAAATACTTTTTTAATTGCTTTAGCGTAGTGCCTCTGCGATATGACACGGTTCGGCGGATAAGATTCAGGCATGCACCAATCTCGCTGTCCGTCATATCCAAAAAGTACGACAATAGCACGATTGCCCTTCTCTCCTCGGATAATTCTTGCAAAGCTGCGCCGAGAAGTACATCTTCCACACTCACATCCATATCTAATACACGAAATACATAAGTATCTTGAAAAGGATCAACAGAAAAGAAACGCTGAAATCTTGTGTCTTCGCAAATATCTTCCGAGAAACATTCTCTTCTGCTGCGACGACGTACCACTTGATCGTAGTTGCGAGCATGGTTCCGTAAGACGGTTTTACAAAAACTATCAAAACGCTCCTGGCATTCCAACATATTACCTCCTTTCACCAAAGAGAGGTCTATGCGAATGCACGGTTTGTCCTATTTATTGGTGTCCGCAGAGATACTCTCTACATTTTCCCTTCATATAACTAAAACAGTTGAAAACATGGTTTGGGCAAATTTACCAGAAAAGTTTGTCAAATAAAAAAACTGCCTTAGTCTTCACACTTTCCGGAAGACTAAGGCAGTTTTTAGGTTTACCCGATATCAGGTTTCCCTCGTTTATCAGAATATCTAGTTTGACAATCAGGATAACACGAACATCCCCAGAAGAAAGTTCCTTGTTTCTTGCCGCTGCGCCGCTTCAAAATTCCCTTTTTGCAAACCGGGCATAGGATCTGTCCTTCAAGTACTGAAATGGTTTTTCCCTTAGCTTCTCCAAGTAGTTCTCTGACAAACTCCGTGGTCGAATCAAGAAAAGCTTCTGCGGAAAAATTGTTTTTAGCGATGCGCGCAAGCTTGTCCTCCCAAATTGCCGTTATATCGGGATAAGCCAGTGATTTCGGCAATGCGTCAAACAGCTTCTCTGCAATATCCGTTGCATACAGCATGTTTTTTTCGATACGCAGGAATTTCCCCTGTACGAGTTCATCTAAAATTCCTGCCCGCGTTGCCTCTGTTCCGATACCGGAGCATTCTTTCATCTGCGCCTTTAAAGTCTCTTCCCGAACAAAATGGTGGATATTTTTCATGGCTTCAATAATGCTGGATAAATTGAACCGCTTCGGTGGCTTTGTTATTTTCTCTTGTACATTCATTTCCCGTAAGCTTACTTCATCCCCATTTTGCAGATCCGGTAAAACGGCTTCCTCATCTGGCCTTTCATTATCTGGTTCTGCCTTATACAATGTCTTCCAGCCTTCTTCCAGGACCACTTTCCCGGTCCCCTGAAAAGTATGGTTACCGATACGAATACGAAGTGTAGTCTTCGAGAAGCGATGCGACGGATAGAATTGTGCAAGATATGAACGGGCAATTAAGGCGTAAATATCTTGCTGTTCTTTAGTAAGTCTTGCCTTATCGCACAAGAGCGTCGTCGGGATAATCGCATGATGCGCCGAAACCTTTTCATCGGCCCAGGCCCGGCTTTTTCTGTTGACATCTGCGCCTGCCACTTCTGCCTGCCAGCCGGCCCATGCCAGATTATCAAAAATGACTTTTGCATCCTTGAACTGGCTTGCCGGCAAATAATCGCAGTCGGAACGCGGATAGGTCGTCAATTTTAACTCATATAGTTTTTGCGCTAGATCCAGGACCTGCTGCGGCGTATAGCCGAGTTTACCAGCTTGAATCTGCAGTGCGGATAAGCTGAGTGGAAGAAGCGGTGCCTCTGTGGATTCCTTTTTGGTCACATCTTCAATCCGAAAGGGTTCGCCATTTTTTACGAACTGGAGAATTTCCTGAGTAACATTCTCCACCAGTTCTCGTTTTAATATCCGCCCTTCACTATCGCAGCCGGGAAACTCCTCCGGTATCAGCCATACTGCCGAAAAGCATTTTCCCGTTTGTTCAAGATTCGCTTTAAGCCCGTAATGCTTGGTCGGCCGAAATGCCCGGATTTCCCGCTCGCGCTTCACGACCAGCGCCATGGTCGGCGTCTTGACCCGGCCAATCCGCATGACCTCCTCATAACCCGCTTGCCTGGCCATGGCCGTATAGGCGCGGGTTAAATTCATACCAATCAACCAATCCGCGCGACTGCGAGCGAGCGCCGATTCTTTGAGCGGCTGAAAGTCGGCATTATTTCTCAAATTCCGCAAAGCGCGGTTGATCGAGATTTCATCCAAAGCATTCAGTAAAAGCCTTTTCACCGGCCTTTTATTTTTCAAATACTCCAGCAACTCGTCCACCAGCAATTGGCCTTCCCTGTCCGGATCGCCTGCGTGCACGACTTCGTCCGCCTGTTTTAATAAATCCTTGATAGTTTGAAACTGTTCTTTTGCTTCCGCCTTAACGAACAGCTCCCATCTTTGGGGCACAATCGGCAGCAACGCAGGCGACCACGAATTATAAAGCGGATCATACATCTGCGGCGTTTTCTGTTGCAGAATATGCCCAAACACCCAGGTCACCACATCACTTGTCCCAGCAATTTCAATGTGTCCACTCTTTTGCACCCCCTTCCCTAAATATTTGGCCAGTTCTCGCCCAACACTTGGTTTTTCGGCAATCCAAACTCTCATTCGGCCTTCCTCCCAACTTCCTGGTTAAGCGGATTTTCCGGCAAGGGCGAATCTGCCGACCGCGAATATTCACCACGGTTGGCCGCCACCATTTGGGCGACCTTTTCCATATCCACCTGCCCTGGGGAGAGATTTTCCTGTGCCAAGCGCAAGCCGAAGTCTCGGCACTCGCGGGTAAACTTTGTCTCTTCCAAATCCCTGATTTTCTTTTGCAGAGTTCTCATTTCCGCAGTCGACTTTTTCAGCCGCTGCTCCGCTTTCTGCCGGCGCCGGTAAAGAATGCCAAGCCGATCTTCCATCTCTTCCATCGTTTTTGGTTTTGCCGCTGTCATCACCCATCCCCCTCTTTCTTTGCTGCTTCGCCTGTTGCAAAGTGCAGATAAAGGCGGCGATCAGTTTCAGAAATAGCACGGCATTTCAAAGCACGCAGGAATCCGATTAGCAATAAAAATTCTTCCTCGCTCCACTCCGCTTTACTCTGCCAGCCGGCCTGTTGCAACGCATCGTTGAAAATACGAACGTTATATTTATGCAGTAAGAACCGGTTGGCCTTATCCAACCGCTTTAAAGCAAGTTTCCCTTGTTCGATTTTCTTCTCAACTGCCGCTAGCCTATCCATGTTCTCCCACCGCCTTTTTTTCATTATACGAAGCCCGTAACCCCTAGAATAGACGGTGTGCGCAACTCCTACAGCAGCGTGCAACATGATTTTTTCGCAGCCATGCTACAATGAAAATGAAACAATAGACCGAAACAGAGACAGGCGCACTTATGACTTGACGATTTCGTCAAGTCGCGCCAAACCCATCTGCCGCTTGCCTTCGGCTGCGCTGAACCTGCGGTTGGCAAATTCCTCTCAGGGAGGGACACGGAGCATGGCGCTTTATCATTTTACGATCAAAGACAACAAAACACCGGGCGGACGCATCATCCTGGCCAGCGATCACGCCGAATACAATCACCGCGAGGGAAAGTATGCAAACCTTGATCAAAAGCGTGCTGGCCATATCGCGGCTACGGATCACTTCGACTATATTGCGCGGCAGGAAAAACACAGCCAAAAAGAAGGTTTTATTTGTGGTGGACACCATCTCCCCGAGTGGGCGAAGAATTCGCCGAAAGCCTTCTTTCGGGCCGCAGACGCTTATGAAACTTCTGTCCATACCTATAAGGAAATTGAATTTGCCCTGCAAAGCGAACTGACGCTGGAACAAAACCTTGTACTTGCTCAGGAATTTATCGGCAAACATTTCGGAACAGACTATTATTACTCATATGCCATCCACAACAAGCTGGCCGCTATGGGCGAAGGCGAAGAAAACCTGCACTGCCATCTTATGTTTTCACCGCGAAAACTAGATGCCTTGGAAAAGGAAAGCGAGCGCCAGCCACGCTGCTTTTTTCAAAAGGCCCGCCGGCTCTATACCCGTAAAGACGGAAGCGTCGTGGACCGGCGCCGCGAAGGTGGCTGCGCCGTTGCTCCCGTCTGGAATAAACAACTAGAAGGCCGAAACCATCTGTTATATCTGCGCGAGGATTTTGCCAAATTGACGAATACGTCGTTGGTAAAATATGGGCATGTGGAACACGTCGACCACCGCTCCTATCGCGCCCGCAGGCAGGAGGCCGCCCAGAAGGGGGATGCCTTGACGGAGAAGCTCTTTTCCCTGGAACCGGAAAAACACATCGGCCCAACGGTTGCGAATACCCCGGATCATCCGCTGGTAATTGCCATAAAAGAGCGCCGTACTCTCCGCAAAGAGCTTTGCCAATTAATTGAATCGGCCGACCGTCTGCAGAAATTACAAAACTATAAAAATGAGCGAAAATTAAAAAAGCTAACCGCGCAAGCGGATGTCCAACTATACAGCACATCTGATGAATCGCCCCTGTCTCCTCCCCTTGACCTCGCCACTGCTCAAAAAGCAACGGATCTTGCCTGCCGAAACATCCGGAATTTTGACGACTGCCTGGCTGCCGAGCGTTTTTCCGAAATGAGCCAGCAGGAAAAAGCGGTTTTTTCTACGATAAAAGAAGTACACCGCGACAGACGGTCTTTATCCATTGTCCTCGAAGCAATACAGGAAAAATGCAGTGAAGAGAAAAAACATCTATCCGGCTTACAAAAACAAGAGAATAAAACCTTGTCCCAGCAAATTGCCTACTGCGAATCAGCTCTGGCCATCTTGCAGTTTAATGAAGAGGAAACACTTCTCGGCCAGGCCCTCGAAGACTGTACGAGAAAAGCATGCCAAGCGGCCAAAGCGCTTCGTTCCATTTCCTCGCTCGCGAATAAAAAAGATCGACTAGATAGGGCTTGTCTTACCTATTTGCAACAGGCACCACAGCTTGAAGCATTTGAGCAAGCTGCCCTTATAGAGATTTCTTTGCAAAAAGAAGAACTTAAAAAGCAGGCCGCAGTTTTAGTAGATAGGGAAAAGGATCGTCTTACCTATCCACAAGCAATTCGCAAAGCCCAGGAAGACTACATTAGAGTACTCAATAATCCGGATTTTTTGTCCGCATGGCAGAAGGACACGCAGTTCTCTGAAAATCTTTTTTTCCTAAAGCGCGCTCAGAAAGATATAGAAAGCCGCCTTAAAACGGCTTCTTCGCCCAAAGAGACTACCGCACTTCATACTGAGCAAAAACGTCTGGAAAATATAGCGGAATCCAATGCGGCGGAGCGCCAAAAGCAACGCAGCACACTACAGGAACTCCGCAAAAAACTTAACACACCAAAAGCAAAATCCTATGTCACCCGCAAAGCAAATGCGATTCTGCTTACACAAAAACCGCAGCAAGACGCCTACCGTATAATGCAGGATAAGCTAAGCGAAACGACAGACCGTATCCGCCAACTCATACTTTTTCGCTTAAAACTAATTAAGGAAACAGCTCTGGTCAAAAAGCTGTCAGCCAAAGAAACACCACAAGAACAGCGCTATACCGCGCGGGAAGTTCAGGGTATTTTGCGTATCGCACTCTATTCCTTACGCGCTGAACAAAAGCGCATTACAAAAGAGATACAAGCACTGCGCCCGCTCTATATTTCCGAAAAGCGTGCCCAAACTATTGCACTCTATCGTCTGAGTGAAGGAAGAATTCAGGCGCTTCAAAAACTAAAAAAAGAGCTATCCAACTCAGAACGCGAAAAACGCAGCGCAGAAGATTCTCTCCTTTCCCGTGAATACGCATTGACCATGCTGCATAAACCGAAATGGTATGATAAAATCCTAAGCACCCAAACCCACCACCAATATCAAAATGCTCAAATAGCTGCTAAAACACAAAAGATGCAAACCCTTGCCGCAACTCATACGCATACTGCCTTAAAGGAACGCATCTCGTTTCTGGAAAAAGAAATTGAACAACTAACTGCAACGCCACAGGCTAAAGAAAAGCTATCCGCTATCACAGCCGGAATTTTAAAGAAAAACCAATCCATAGGAAAAGAAATGCAGCGCCTGACAAATCGTCAGGCCGAACTAAGAAACCAGGAAAACGAGCTGGCTCATCTTCTTGCAGCCACAGAAAAACAGGTGCTTACCGCTCAGCGGCAAAACATCCGCTACGCTGCCAAAGGCATATCCACTTCTGCTGATGCAGTTTCCCTAATTGCCCATTCCTTCGCTGCTGAACCAGCCGCTTGCGCGGCTGTTGCCAGGATTTCCGAAGAGGATAATTGCCTATTTGATTCTTCGGCCAAAACGGCAGCCGAGCGGGAAGAAAAGCAACGTAAGATTGCCTGGAAACATGATGAATTCTAAAGGCCCTGATAAAACTCATTTTCGCGAATTGCTGGTTGAGCTTCTTTTCATTGGACTGCAAACTAATTTCGAAACACTCTTGACAGTATCGAGCCGGGATACTGCACTGCTCGATCAAGTCGACCAGAATGCTGGCCGGAGATTGAGCTGCCTTTTTTGTAAATTTTTTTTTGCCGCTGGCAGACTTTTATAGAGGCCACCAGCGGCGGCGAGTAACGAAACTCCAGACCAAGCTAAGAAATTTAAGCCAGTTCCAAATTAGGATGGTGATTTCACAAATTCGTGCAATAGTATTTTTTCATACTCTTGAAATGAAACCTGCAAGTCAGGTTCTAAAATGAGAATGGTCTGCATTCAGACAACCTGCATTTGCTAAACTATGATACAGAACAGGCAAAAGATAAACAGCAGTAGCTTGCGACCTGGTTTGTTCGGTGCGATTGTATTTTGACGCCTCATAGATTAAGCCTAAAGCAAAAAGCCCAAGGCTGACCTCCAGGGAAGTTCACCTTACCTTGGACTTAGTGTCGGTAAAGAGAGTTTAGAAACGCAAAAGTTATTGGAATGGTGTTACTCATTTCTCTAAAAAATTATGATAATGCTCCCTCCAAATTTCATTGTAGGGAGCATTATCTCCAACCTTATTTAGTTCTGATACCGTTCTTTTTTTGAAATTCAAGTCCCTGTTTATTCATCATCCATGCCAAGAACTTCTACCTGTATACCCTTCTTAAGAAATTTTTCTTTTGTCCTTATCAATACCTCATCAAGTGGTGTCTCAAATTCCTGCTGTAACAGCCCCATTTCTTTACCTTTAGCGATTCCCATATTATGATAAGGCAATATATTTACTTTTTTTAAACCGTTTGCAATCATGAAATTACAAAGCTGTTCCACATTTTCCGCATCGTCATTGACATGATGAATGAAAGGCACTCGGATCGTTATTTTATTTCGGATATTCGGATCTGCTGCCAGTTTTTCTAGGTTTTTCAATATCAATTCTGTGGAAACACCTGTATACTTTTTATGCAGTTCTGAATTCATATGCTTTATATCAAAGAGAATATCATCGCATATTTCTGCTAATGCACGCAACTCTTCGTATTTACCAAAACCGCTTGTTTCAACTGCTACAGCTATGTTTCTCTTTTTCGCTACCTTTGCTACAGCGATCGCATACTCACTGTTTGCTAAAACCTCCCCTCCGCTTAAAGTGATTCCGCCGCCTGAATTATCAAAGAATTGTTTATCCTTTTCAAATTCAACGATTAAATCCTCCAAACTGTATTCATTTGACTTTGTATATAGTGCACCGGAGCAACAAAATTCAATACATTTTCTACATGCTATACATGTTTCTCTGTCGATGACAATTTCATGATCCCCTGCGGATATGGCATTTACCGGACAGACTTCTATACAGCGACCGCATAAAATACATTTGTTTTTTTTGTAGTGAAGATAAAACGATGCACTGGACAATTCCGGATTATGGCACCACGCACAAGCTAACGGACAGCCTTTAAAGAAGATGGTTGTACGGATACCCGGACCGTCTTCCGTAGAGAAACGCTGCAATCCCCCAATATAATTTGCCTTGTTCATCGCTAGCAACTAATTCGGTTCATGCGCTGTTCTCGATATGATATTATCCTGTACATCACGATCAAGTTCAGTAAAGTAAGCAAGATATCCGGCTACACGCACTAGCAAATCGCGATACTTTTCAGGTTCATTCTGCGCCGCTTTAAGGGTTTCGTTATTTACAACGTTAATTTGAATGTGTTCTCCCATATTATCAAAATATGTCTTCACTACACTTTTTAAGACTTTTCGACCTTTTATCCCTTGAACGCTCCTGGGTTCAAATCTGATATTATATAAGCAGCCATCCTGTGCATTCTTTTGATCCAATTTCGCTACCGATTTAACAGCTGCTGTCGGACCGTTCACATCTCTTCCCATTACAGGGGAACAATTATCGTTCAATGCTTCTCCAGCAAATCTTCCGTCAGCAGAAGCCAGGACACACTTGCCTTGAGATACGTTCATAGACTGAGATTCTACTACAACTACATACTTTCCGCCTCTGGAATCACGATATCTGGATAAACTCTCTCTATAATGCTTAACAATGTCAGCCGCAATCGCATCCACATAGTCATTGTCGTTTCCATATTTGGGAGCTTTATTTAAAAGCGTAAGCCGGATATCTTCTTTCCCTTCAAAGTTTGCATGCAATGCATCCATCAGCTGATTCATATCGAGTACTTTCTTCTTAAATACTAAAGTATCAATTGCTGCCAATGCATCGGTTGCATTTCCGATACCGCAAATAAATGCTCCGGATTCGGAATACCTTGCTCCTCCGTGTTGGACGGATTTTCCTTTTTCAATACAATCATTAATCGTCATGGACGCAAAAGCTACCGGTTCACGGTTTGCATGCATAGAGCCTACCACATTGAAACCTTTCAGCATGAGATCTACAAAATAATCGATTTGTGTATAAAATGCCTTTGTCAATTTTTCTAAGCTATCTAAAGTATTGAGCTCGCCTGTTTTGGGTCCAAGCTGTTCGCCATTTACCGGATTTACCCCATTGTGCAGAGCTAGTTCTATACACTTCAAGAGGTTTACATATCCTACAGTCGGACGTCCGTCAGAATATCCGGCAACACATGGTTGAACACAACCTTGAATCCCCCAGTTTCTTGCTTCTTCAATAGATACTCCCATCTTATCCATAACGATCGGCACAACCAAGTTATCATTGAAGAATGCCGGCGTAGCCAATCCATCCTGAATCATTTTCAATGATTCTTCCATCAGTTCCTCTGAAAGGGCGTCGAAGTAACGTACAGAAGCGGTAGGCTGGGAAGTCTGAACACCACGGTTAGCTTTTAAAACTAAGAAAGAAGTTTCATTGGTTGCATCCTTTCCGTCAGCTGTTTGTCCTCCGATAATAAGATTCTGCCAAATCGGATATCCGGCAAAGGACGCACTGTAGAACTTATCGCGAAGTTTGATAATATCCGTAATCTTGATGAAGAAGCATTGTAAAATTTCTATCGCTTTTTCTTCAGTGATACGGCCTTCGGCCAAATCCTTTACATAGAAATCATTTACATATTGGTCAAATCGGTGGAATGAAGTACCGTGACCGTTTGCCTCAATGCTGATGATGAGATGTATGAACCATACAAACTGCACGGCCCCCAAAAAGGTCTTTGCTGGGTTTAAAGGTACATTTTTGCACGCTTCACTGATTTCTAGCAATTCCTGCCTTCTAATCGGATCAAGTTCTTCTGCCGCTAATTTGCCCGCCAATTCACTATAACGTTTTGCGAATTCACCGGCCGCATCAATAGTGATGATAACGGAGTTCCAAAAATCTACCTTTGCCAGGGTCTCGGGAGAATCAACTTCAGTCTCTGCAATTTTCTTCTGACATTTTTCCTTATAATAATTCAAGCCGTTTCGCAAAAGATTGTAGTAATCCGGATTGAGGTGTCCCGTTCCGCACTCTCGGTTTCCGATCGTCATAACTCCGCTTTCTTCAGCGTTTTTTGCCTCCTCGGATAAATGTCTTGCAACGATTTTGTCAAAACTTCTGTCTTTCCATTTAGGCAAAATTTGCAGCAATCCTTTTTTATCTTTCTCTAACAATACAAGAGGATCACTTGGCCTGGTTTCAAAGTCATCAATTTCTTTCACAATCCATTCTGAATTATATTCAGGGAAAACCGGAGCACAGCGCGGCTTATCCGTATGATTGCCTACAATTAATTCGCCTTCCTGCATAAAAATTGTCGTATTTTTCAAAATGTGCGCTAACATATAGGCTTTTTGCAATACCGGTGGCTCCGCTGCATATTGCTCAATGGCCTCCGTAGCAAGTCTTGCCCTTTCCGAACTCAAGCTTGGCTTTACACTATTTTGCATTTGCTTTAGCTTCCTAACGCGTTCTGTCAACATAATACCATTCTCCCCTCAATTTAAAATTCAGGCTTTAGGATATTCCTATCCCATATATTCCTTTGTCATAAGATTATTAAAATTCGATCATTTAGTAAAAAGAGTCTTCTTCATATTGACTATTAGTACTTCTCATAGTATATTAATAATTTTACCATTTCCTCCTCCGTATAGCGCAACCTCTCTATTTTGACACAAAAAAATGCAACCATCGTCCGACGATAGATGTGTGTCCAGAACCAGGAGCCAAACATAAAACCTATTCATGAGAATTATGGAGGATCATCATGGTTAGGCGAATCACTAATAGCTGCACCCCATCTCATTAGTAGCGGGTTGCAGCTTTAAATATCCGTTTACTCTTACTTAGGTACTTTTACAGGGAGTTCGGAGTTCAAAATATCGCCTAAGCACAGCCCTATGGTAGCAGTTCAAAGGACAAATTCGCGCATGGCCTTCGAGCTTACCAATCTCAAATACAAATTTGGCAATCACCATTTCTGGTGTATGGGTAATGAAAGCACGGTCGACATCAATGAGATGTCAACAGAAAAAGGAAAACGTAAAAGTGGCCCTGTAATCAATGCAGAAGAAGGTATCACGCCTCTTCAGGCGCAGTTGTGATTTAACCATTTCCACTTTTTTTCAGCAAAACATCCTTGGTACATTTAATAAACCGCTCCATAGCCGGAGAAATATTTTGAAAAGAACGAACAGCCAACCCCAGTTGACGATATAAAGGAGGAAAAAGAGGTTTTGTCACCACATTGATGCTGTAATTGCGAATAATTTTCTCCAAGATCAACTCGGGCATCATACTGATTCCCAAATTATGTTCTATCATAAACACAACGCTGAAATCCGAACTACAAGAGTACTTTGATTTTAGCGGTATTCCGATTCTCTTGAAATAACTGCTTATATCCCGATCCGGCCCATCTAAGGATCTAAACATGAGAAAAGATTCTTCCACGAAAGCTTCTACCGGTACCTGCTCCTGTTTTGCCAAAGGATGCTTCGACGGCACAACCGCCAAATACGGATCTTTTTTCAAGTCAATCCATTCAAAAGTATGATAAGGCTGTTTACTGAAAAAGCATATGTCGATGAAA
The DNA here is from genome assembly GCF_041428895.1 of Sporomusa aerivorans. NCBI lineage: Bacteria > Bacillati > Bacillota > Negativicutes > Selenomonadales > Sporomusaceae > Sporomusa > Sporomusa aerivorans. The sequence continues at coordinate 2,157,584 of NZ_CP156926.1, read as the reverse complement.
CCTTCCTGTAGCCATTCTTCCAAGCGCCATATGCTGTTTTCCTCAAAAAGTTCAATTTGAATGCCCGGATATTTTCCCTGAAAGGTTTGAATCACTCTTGGTAGCCAGGCACAGGCCACTGTAACAAAGCTGCCAATCCGCACCTTACCGGTCTCCAATCCTTTGATTAAATCAATTTCCTGATTCAGTTTATTATTGAAGTTCACCAGTTCCCGTATTGTAGGGAGTACCTTTTTCCCTTCCGGTGTCAGCTGTACCCCTTTATTACTTCTTTGCAAAAGCGGAAACCCGATCTCATTCTCCAGGTTATTCATCATATGGGTAATGCCGGACTGAGTATATCCCAGATCCTCACAAGCCCTAAGAAAACTTCCTTTATCAATGGTATGGAGTAAAACTTCATATTTTTTAATATCCATTTGTTTCTCCTCCTCCACTGCAATTTTCACCATTTTGTAGAAATAACAACACTACACTTCCTTACTTGCTATCATCGACGCTAATGGCTTAAACTCTTCTTTTTAAACCTTCCCCCATCCCATTGGAAAACCCCGCCTGTTTTGATAATTCTAATAGTTCCTTGCGCCTTATGGCATGCGTTATTCTCCAAACTGTTCTCTTCTACTTTAAGTACGGTGTTAAGATTGATTTTAGATATTCCAATAAAAAGCACGCTACACATAACTGCCGTTCTGCTTTGCTATGCATTTATTTGCTACTCTTTTTTGATTTTTCTCTTGACTTGAGTTAGCAGGTCTTTTAGACTTGCACAGTAAAAATATACCTGTTATAATATTCCCGTGATAATAATTAATATAATAATCCAAAGCTAGCGTTGAAACTTGAGACTAATTAAGGATTTCCTAGCGCATCCAATTATGAGGAGTAATCTATGAGTAAACAAAAAAGAACAGATAAAGCGGTAAAAGAAACATCTACACTGGCTGTCAAGCGTGCCTACGACTACATAAGAGACATGTCCATTGATTTCGCCATACGTCCGGGAAAGCAAATCAACGAAGTCGACGTTGCCGATATTCTGAAAATCAGCCGGGTGCCTGTACGCGAAGCACTCAACCGTCTGGTGGTGGGTGGCTTTGCCTACTTTGACCCCGGCAAGGGCTTTTTCTGCCGCAAATTCAGCGAAACAGAGATGAGAGAGCTGTACAGTGTACGGTTTGATCTGGAATTGGGGGCTGTACGGCAGGTTTGTCAGGAAGGAACCGACAATGACATCTCTTCCATCTTGTCTGACTGGGAAAAAATTGAGGACACTTATACAAGTGTTTCACAAGAAAAGTTGATCCAGCTTGATGAATTATTCCACATGCGAATTGTTGCATTGAGCGGCAATTCGGAACGAATTGCTTTTTTACAGAATGTCTACGAAAGAATCCGGTTTGTCCGTAAAATAAATATTGAGACAGATTCGGTACGCGAGACACTGGTACACGCTCATCTTAATCTTGCCCAAGCCATTTTAAAACATGACGAGGCTCTGGCAACCAAATTGCTGGAAGATCACCTTTGGGTCAACTCGCAGGCACTGAAAGAAAACATCCGCACCGGAATGTTGCGCATTTATGCCGATGACATGAGTTAGCTTAGACTTCGGGAGTGCCCGAACCATTTGAAATGCTTCCTGTCTTTTACACGGCAATTGTGCAAAAGACAGGAAGCATTTTTTACTTAACTCATTCATTTACCAGTCACTGAATATACTGGCTCGTGAACTATCACGAAAGATGATTATTGCATATGTGAGGGGTATCGAACCCAAATTCCATCGCATTCCTATACACCATTGAGCCGGTATGTGCAACTGCTTGGTTTTCCATAGTTGCATCTCCTCTTTTTTAAATTTTCTTACTATTTCAACTTTGTCCATAGTTGAAACAGGCACATCTTATTACAGAACTGTGATGCATTCAATCTCGATCCCTGCGTCCTTGGGCAGCCTTGCAACCTGAACTAATGACCTTGCCGGTGCTTCACCTCCTTGAAAGAAGCTTGCATAGACCGCGTTGATTTTGTCAAAATCGTTCATATCCCGGACAAAAACCGTCATCTTTACGGCTTTTTCCAGGGATGTTCTCGCCGCTTGAAGAATGGCGGCCACATTTTTCAGTGAACCTCGGTCTAGACAGCGATGTCATCAGGCATCATCCCGGTTTTAAACATCAATTGGCAGCTGACCTGAGGTAAATACAAAACCCTCTGTCAGTTGGGAATAATGGCCAATGGCAGCGGTACCCAGTACTTTTCTCATGTTGATTCCTCCCATTATGATTTTGTGCGCTCCCGGCAAAACCGGAAGCATTTATAGTTCAAGGCTTTATGCCCTGGACTTTTTGTTTTTTTCTCCGAGAATTGGCTTATTCAATCGAAGCAGCCAGAAAAGACTCAATATTGGCGATGACCTTTTGCGCCAACCGCTGCTTTGCCAGCGCTGTAAGCCCGGCGGAGCGGCTGCCACAAAAGGCGTTCGGCAGAGAAGCGATTTCTTCACCCAGACCGGCTACAGTATCGCTGATGGCATAGTTGCCGGAGGTTTGCAGCCAATCCCGCAAGGCGGGTATTTCATGGGAAGGGCTGATCGAGGTGTTCATCAAGATTTTTCCGGAACCAAACAGGCCAAATTCCCGCCGTCCTAACAAAACTACATTTTTATTAAGGCAAGTAATCAGAATCTCGGTTTTGGCAAGCAGTTCATCCAGAGGGAGGTAAGTACAGTTATTGATAACTTCAAACGCCGGTTTGCGGGTGCGGCTGAAGTAGTAAACATTTGCATCAAAAAACTGGAAGGTACGGGCAAGCATACTACCAACGGTGCCTAATCCCACGATGCCAATGTTAAGGCCCGTCAATTCCGTCGGCTCATCTTTCCACATAACGCCGCCGCGTCCATGGATCAGCCTTACCAATTCGCTGACGGCATATTCCTTAACACCTTCATCGCCATAATCCCGAACGCCGGTGACAACGATCCCTTTAGCATTTGCGCTATGAATATCAACATTGGCACTTTCCGGAGCGTAGAGGCTGCAGCACATGCCAATATACCGAATTTTGGGGCAGGCATTAAGCACTACCCGGTCAATGCTTGTTGTATAGCTGAGCATAACACATTCAGCGTTGCCGATCCGCTGAATGATTTGGCTGTCGCCTTTCGGAATGTCCTGATAAAACTCTGCTGCTCTCGCATAACCAGCCAGACGCTGGTCCCATTCCGGCGGAAGTTTGGTTGGCTCGATAGCAACCATTTTTTCAAATCTATCCATTATTACAGCCCTCATTATAAATATTATTATAATAATACAATTCATAATATTTAATGTCAATATGTATCTTCAGATTAATAACTTATCTTAATAAAAAAAAGCTGCCGCAAAATTTTTTTCAAAAACGTTTTGCGGCAGCTTTGCCTAAAAATGCTATTTCTTTATTCGTTTAATAATACGTTTACCACGCTTGAAGGCTACTTTTTTTAATGATGGAGTTATAAAATGATTTTATTAACTAAATTATTATATTTATTATTATAAATCATATACACAATATCATAATAAATTCTGTCTGTCAACTACAATCTAGCAAGAGGATGCAAAATCTGCTTCGCAGCAACACTTGATTATGCCGCTAAAGGAGGATCAGGATCCGGGTGAACAACAGAAATAAAGTGTACGTCCCGACAACTCCCCCTGATTGATAATTTCTTTTTGAAATAAATCCAGAAATCCTCGTTTCGTGCTATTTCCCAATAAAACTTACCTTGCGTTTTTCCAAGAAAGCAATCATACCTTCTTTCTGATCGCTAGTGGCAAAACATAGGCCGAACACTTCTGCCTCATAAGCCACACCGAATTCCAAGTCAGAATTCAGCCCAATATTCACTGCCGTTTTGCAGCCTTGAACTGCGAGTGGCGCCTGGGACATGATCTTATGAGCCATAGCAATGGCGGCACTCATCAATTCATCAGGTGCAACCACTTTATTAACCAGTCCGATGCGGTATGCTTCAGGCGCATCAATGATTTCACCTGTAAACAGGATTTCTTTTGCTCTGCCTTTACCAACCAGTCTTGGTAACCGTTGAGTTCCGCCAAAACCCGGTATAATACCCAAAGACACTTCCGGCTGCCCAAATTTAGCCTTGTCAGAAGCGATTCGTATATCACAAGCCATAGCTAGCTCACAACCGCCACCCAGTGCAAACCCGTTAACTGCGGCAATAACTGGCTTAGGTAGGTTTTCTATCTTACTGAAAACGGCCTGCCCTAGTTGCCCCCAGGAACGTGCTTCAATCGCCGTCATAGACTGCATTTCGGTAATATCGGCTCCTGCCACGAAGGCCTTGTCCTTACCAGTGATGATGACCACTTTTACGTTTTCATTCTTAGTTAGTTCATCTGCCACTCGATCCAATTCGTATACCGTTGCAACGTTCAATGCGTTAAGAAACCTAGGCCGATTGATAGTTACGATACCAATGTTGTCGGCAACTTCTAATAAAAGGTTAGTATATTCACTCATAGTTATCATGTTCCTCCATACAGCGCGCTGCTTTCATGAAAGTCCCGCAGTATTTTTCCTCTGCTCTATTCTGACTTGAACGTTTGTTACCCCTAGTACGGCTCGTAGTGTGTTGGGAATCTTAACATCCCAGGTTCCGGCACCATAACCATTTTTCTCACTAACAAAGTCAGTCGGCATTCCCTGGGTGTTCGTACATAAAGTGGCAACCAATGCTGCACCGGTCGGCGTCACCATTTCTCTTTCTATTTCACCCGGCTCATATGGAATACCACGTAATAATTCCGCAGTAGCCGGTGCTGGTATTGGCATTACTCCATGGCTGCATTTTACGAATCCTTTACCCGTATACAGCTTAGAGGCAAAAATTTGTTCAATTCCTAGAAAGCGAAGTCCGAAAACTGTACCAACGATATCGACGATAGTATCTACAGCACCAATTTCATGAAAATGAACTTTATCAACAGCAATACCATGGACTTTTGCTTCAGCTTCAGCCAGTCTGCAAAATACATGTTTGCTTTTTACCTTTATCTGTTCATCCAACGGAGCATGATTAATTAGTTCCAAGATATCAGGTAAATACCGATATTTACGGGGAAACCAGCCTAATTTCACATTAAAGTATGTAGCCTGTATGCCCAATTTAGTAACTTTTTTAATAACCAAATCATAGCCGCCAATAGGTAATTTAGCTAATTCTTTACGTAATTGCTCTTCCGGCACCCCTAAATCTAACAGCGCTCCTACAAACATATTCCCGCTAATGCCAGCAAAACAATCCAAATAAAGTGCCCGCATATTATTCCCTTTCAATAAAGATTACTTTTCAAGTACCTGATTCATACTGCCCGCTATGTACCCGGAAAGATCCAATGTAACAAACGTAAATCCCAGTTTTTTAAGTTATCAACAATACTGCGAACTATGTCCTTATTATCCAAAATACTCATTTGCTCATCTTCTATCTCAATCCGTGCCAAATTGTCATGATATCTTACCCTTACCTGACCCGTAAAGTATTTTTTTAGTATTTCTTCGGCAACCTCAACCTGCCGCATTCGCTCAGAGGTAATCGGCAAACCGTAGGCAATCCGCGAAGACAAGCAGGCTGCACTTGGCTTGTTAAAAGTTGGTAGCCCCCATTCCTTCGAAACATCTCTTATGTCTTGTTTGCTGAATCCTAATTCCAATAAAGGACTTCTCACCGTTTCCAGTTCATGGATCGCTCTCATTCCCGGACGGTAATCGTTCACGTCATCCGCATTTGAACCTTCAAGAACCCATTTATAATTTTTGGTTATAGCCCAGTCCGCTAATGTTGAAAAGCGTTTTTTTTTTACAATAATAGCAACGGTCTGAATCATTTTTTACAAAATCGGGACTCTCTAGCTCATTGATAGGGATAAGTTTATGCTGAATCCCAATTGACCTTGCAAAGCTTTCCGCTTCGCGGGCTTCCCGTTCAGGCAGTGTTGCTGAACATGCGGTTATGGCAATTGCTTTGTTTCCTAAGACCCTTTGAGAAGCAGCTGCCAAAAAGCTACTGTCCACTCCGCCGGAAAACCCGACTACAACACTACCATCATTCGAAGCATATCGATAAGCCGGTCTAGTTTTTGCTGAAGCTCTTTCATGGCTCTCCCCCCCCCTTTTATCTAAAGCCGCATCAACGCATAGAATTAATAATACTGGCTAGCCGACCGGCCCCAAAGCCGTTATCTATATTGACAACACCAACTCCTGCCGCACAACTGTTAAGCATGGACAATAGGGCGGAAAACCCATGCAAATTAGCACCATAGCCCACACTGGTTGGAACAGCGATAACAGGCTTTGCCACCAAACCGCCAACCACACTGGCTAGAGCACCTTCCATGCCTGCAACCACAATACAGACATTCGCCTGATAAATTATCTCATGTTGGTCAAACAGCCGATGAATACCCGCCACGCCGACGTCATAAAGCCGTTTTACCTTATTGCCCATAATCTCCGCAGTAATAGCTGCCTCTTCCGCGACAGGCATATCACCGGTTCCGGCGGATATGACTACTATATACCGCTCTGGATCGGCCACCGCTTTTTGGCGCTCCACCGTAATGAATCGGGCGATTTCGGAGTAGCAGGCTTCAGGTACCCGCTCTTTAACTGCTGCAAACATTTCTGCATTTGCCCGAGTTCCTAATACATTAGGGGATACAGCTGCCAGTCTGTGCATGATCTCAGCGACCTGCGACACAGTTTTCCCCTGGCAAAATACCACTTCCGGAAACCCCTGCCGCACCGCCCGGTGATGATCAATCCTAGCATAGCCGATATCCTCGTAAGTATATGTTTTTAGTTGATTCAGTACCTCTTCCATAGTAACTTGCCCATTACGGAAAAGCTGCAGAGTATTCTTCATGTTATTAATATCCGTACCCTGTCACCTCTGACTTAATATCCGTGCAGCCGAAAAAAATCGGTTGCACTATTTTCTGCAAGTGATTATGAGCTATACGTTTCCTGATTACTGTGCTATTTTCTTCCTTAAAATACGATTACCCAGCTTTAATCTTCCTAAACTTTTCCGTCAGCACTGGGAGTACTTCGCAGAGATCGCCTACGATCCCATAGTCGGCCATTTTGAAAATCGGTGCATCGGGATCCTTATTGATGGCGATGATAATATCCGAGGATGACATGCCGGCCAAGTGCTGAATAGCTCCGGAAATACCGCATGCAATATAAATTCTGGGGCCAACCGTTTTACCTGTTTGTCCAATTTGATGCATCTGAGGTTTCCAGCCGGCGTCCACTGCTGCGCGTGATGCGCCTATTGATGCGCCCAGGACGTTTGCCAGGTCTTCCAAGTAGCAGAAGTTCTCCGGTTTGCCGACACCTCTGCCGCCGGAAACAATAATTTCCGCTTCTTCAAGATTGCAGGCCGGACCGGTGCAAACTTGAAGAAGTTTAAGAAATTCAGTTCGAATATCTTCGGCTTTTACCTTGCTGGGCACACGAATCAACTCACCGCTTTTAGCATAATCCGGAACTGGCCGCTTAAATACCGATGGTCTGACAGTTCCCATTTGCGGTCGGTGATCCGGGCAGAGAATTGTCGCCATAATATTGCCGCCAAATGCCGGTCTCGTCCAGGCAACCAATCCTGTTGCCTCGTCAATGCCAAGACCGGTGCAGTCGGCGGTCAGACCTGTCCCGACACGACAAGCCACGCGCGGTCCCAGGTCTCGTCCATCATTAGTTGCTCCCAGCAGAATAACAGACGGTTTGTATGATTTAATCAGATCAACGATAACGGCGCTATAGCCATCTGTACTATATCGTGCCAGTTCCGGGGCTTGCACCAGATACACAGTATCTGCACCTGCGGCAAAAATTTCTTTCGTTAGTCCTTCAACATTATCCCCAATAAGCACACCCGCCAGCTTCTGCCCCATTGCGTCTGCAAGCTTGCGCCCCTCTGCCAAAAGTTCCAACCCAACGTTGCGAAGTTTCCCTTCCGAAACTTCGATATAGACCCATACGTTTTTATATTCGTTTTTATCCATACTGACTGCTTTGCTTTCTCCCTGCCGGACAATGGCCTGTACCGGACAACTATCTATACAAGCACCGCACTGAGTACAGCTATCGGTAATACATGCCTTATCTTCCGGCATTTCAATAGCGCCGAATGGACATGCGGACTGGCAGGCACCGCAGCCGATACATTCTTCTGTTACTAATACAGCCATGCTCTGTTTCCCCTTTCGTTACACAATCTTGGCATCAGTAAGTTTTGCTAAGAGTTCGTCTACGGCTTCCCCCACCGTATCCTTTTGGATCACGATTCCCTGCCCCCGCTGCGGCGGGGTGAAAATCCTCCGCACTTGCGTCGGTGATCCTTTAAGCCCCAGTTGCGTCTCTGCAACACAAAGGTCTGCCGCTGTCCATACAGCTATTTCAGCCCGATTCGCTTTCATACTGCCTTTTACTGTCGGATAACGCGGCTCATAGTTAAGGGTCTTAATAACTGTAATCAGGGCTGGCAGTTTCACTGCAAGTACTTCATACCCTTCTTCGTGTTCACGCTCAACCTTGGCAGTATGGCCTTCGACTGCAATTTTAGCGACAAAGGTTACGTGCGCAATCCCTAAATGCTCGGCAATTTCCGGCCCGACTTGCGCGGTATCCCCGTCTATGGCTTGTTTTCCGCAAAGAATGATATCATATTTATCAAGCTTGCGAATTGCCGCCGCCAATGTATAGCTGGTTGCAAGCGTGTCTGCACCGCCAAACGCCCGATCACTGACCAAGATTGCTTTATCGGCTCCCATTGCCAGGCATTCTTTCAAGGCTTCCTTGGCTTGCGGCGGCCCCATTGATACTACGGTTACGTTGCCGCCATATTGTGCTTTCAATTGCAACGCCGCTTCCAGAGCGTTTTTATCAAACGGATTGACGATGCTCGGCACACCTTGGCGGATAAGCGTATTGGTGACCGGATCGATCTTTATTTCAGTAGTGTCAGGCACTTGCTTAACACAGACGATGATTTCCATTCTTGTCTTTAGCCTCCTTATCTTAACAGTGCGCTGGAGACGACCATGCGCTGTACTTGGTTCGTGCCTTCATAGATTTGAGTGATTTTGGCGTCACGCATCAAGCGTTCTACTGGATATTCCTTGCTATAGCCGTAGCCGCCGAAGATTTGTACGGCGTCGGTGGTAACTGACATGGCCGCATCGCCAGCGTACATTTTGGCCATGGCTGATTCCTTGGAATAGGGCAAACCTGCTTGCTTGAGATACGCAGCCCGGTAGGTGAGCAGTCTGGCGGCATCAACTTTGGTAGCCATGTCGGCAAGCATAAACGCAATAGCCTGATTGGCGGCGATAGGTTTGCCAAATTGCACCCGCTCTTTCGCATACTTGACGGCATGGTCAAGGGCTGCCTGGGCGATACCGAGAGCCTGGGCAGCGATGCCAATCCGGCCGCCGTCCAGTGTGGCCATGGCAACTTTAAAGCCTTCGCCTTCTTTGCCTAAGAGGTTTGCTGCCGGTACTTTGATATCCTGGAAGATAAGCTCCAGGGTCTGTGAGGAACGAATACCCATTTTGTGTTCTTCTTTACCGAAAGAGAAGCCATGCATGCCTTTCTCAAGAATGAACGCACTGATGCCTTTTACGCCCTTGGTTTTGTCAGTCATAGCAAAGATGACATAGGTTTCGGCCTCACCGCCATTGGTGATAAAGAGCTTGCTACCATTGATTATGTAGTTGTCACCATCACGGACAGCTACCGTCTGCTGTGAGGCAGCATCCGTACCGGCATTGGCCTCAGTCAGGCCAAAAGCTCCCATTGTCCGGCCTTCCACGAGCGGTACAAGGTATTTCTGTTTTTGTTCTTCGGTGCCAAAGGCATAGATTGGCCAGGCGCAGAGCGATACTGACGCTGATAAAACGGTATTCATGCCGCTGTCAGCCTTAGCAATCTCTTCAAGCACAAGCATGTAGCTAATATAGTCACCATCGGCTCCGCCGTATTTTTCCGGAAAGCAGATGCCGGTAAAACCCATTTCCCCCATGGCATTGTAAAGCGCACGCGAAGTTTGGCTCTTTTCATCCCGCTCAGCCGCGCCTGGAGCCACCTCTTTCTCAGCGAACTCCCGCGCCATTTTTTGCATTATTTTTTGCTCTTCGTTCAATTCAAATTGCATGTAGATTCCTCCTCGTTTTAAATTAATTTACTGTCACTCAGAACGCAGTGAAGCAATCTCCTAGTGCCAGGCAATGCAGGAAGAAGGTTGCTTCGTCGTGCCTCCTCGCAATGACGAGTAAAGAATGGTTATTGGGTCCATAATCGTTCTTGTTTTCTAACCGCAAAAGCACAAAGAGTACGGGTAAAAACTTATAAAAGCCCTTCTGCCCTAGCCTGACTGGTTAATAGCTCACGGAATTCCGGATGGCTGATATTGATTAAGGCTTGGACGCGCTGGCGCAAGCTCTTGCCTCTAAGCTCGGCCACACCGTACTCTGTCACCACATAATGAACATCATTGCGGGATGTCGAGACAGCAGCGCCGCGGTCAAGCTGGCAGCAAATGCGGGATATTTTGCCGCCGTTTGCTGTGGATGGCAGGGCAATAATGGACTTTCCGCCATGTGAGCGGCTTGCACCGCGAATAAAATCAACCTGTCCGCCAATACCGCTGAATTGCTTATTGCCGATCATTTCCGCATTTACTTGCCCCATTAAATCTACCTGTATTGCCGAATTGACTGATATCATCTTTTCGTGCTGACCAATGATGCAAGGGTCATTAATATAGTCAACAGGGTACATCTCTACATCTGGATTGTTATGGACAAAATCATACAGCTTGCGTGTCCCCATAAGGAAAGTGGCCAAAAGCTTCCCTGCATGAATAGTCTTTTTCCGGTTGGTAATAACACCTGCTTCCACTAAAAAGACAACTCCGTCGGAAAACATCTCCGAATGAATGCCTAAATCTTTTTTATCTTTCATAAACAACAGTGCCGCATCCGGAATTGCCCCGATGCCCAGTTGCAGTGTTGCTCCATCCGGAACAAGGTCTGCTACCGTTTCCCCAATTCTTTTTTCTATATCCCCGATGGAGGGAGGATTCAATTCAACCAGTAGTTCATCTTGCTCAACAATGAATGTCAATGCATCTAAATGAATTCTGGCACCACCGGTTCGCGGCATGTGGTTGTTGATTTGAGCAATGACCACCTTAGCACATTCAGAGGCCGCTACTGTATAGTCTGCAGATACCCCATAACTACAAAATCCCTGCTCGTCAGGCGGTGAAACCTGCAGTAAGGTTACATCCAGCGGCAGAAGCTTGGCTTTGAACAATCGTGGTATTTCAGAAAAAAAGCAGGGTGTATAGTCTGCCCGTTTCTCACCCACCGCTTTTCTGGTGGACTGGCTGACAAACAGAGAATTATTACGAAAACTGGGTTCCATACCTGGACTTATATACCCAGCATTGGGCATTGTTAACATATTAACGATTTCAACATCACGCAGTACTGATTTTCTATCAATTAATGCCTCAATCAATGCACCTGGCGCACCGCAAGCACAACCAAGCGCCACCCGGTCTCCGGAATTTACACTAAGCAAAGCCTCTTCCGGCGAAACTAATTTGGAGAGATAGAGGCTTCTCCAGTTATTCATTACTAAAACTCCTTCCTTGCCGAGTAGTCATAGAAACCGCGGCCAGATTTGCAGCCTAGCCAGCCGGCATCGACATACTTCCGGAGCAGCGGGCAGGGGCGGTATTTAGAGTCACCGTAGCCTTTATACAATACATCCATCACAGAAAGGACGGTATCAAGGCCGATCAGATCGCAAAGGGCTAAGGGCCCCATCGCGTGATTGTAGCCGAGTTTGGCGCAGGCATCAATATCTTCAATGGTGGCCACTCCCTCCATCAGGGCATAAACCGCCTCATTGATCATCGGAACCATAATGCGATTGGCGCAAAAACCGGGGTAATCTTCGATCCTGACCGGGGTTTTCTTAAGCGACAATGCTAAATCGCGGGTGGTCTCATATGTTTCCGTCGATGTCGCCATGCCCATGATGACTTCCACCAACTGCATAATAGGCACCGGGTTGAAAAAATGCATCCCGATGACTCTGTCGGGGCGCTTGGTAGCAGCGGCGATCTGAGTTATCGGTAAAGAAGAAGTATTGCTGGCAAGAATGGCACCGGCAGGAGCAGCCTGGTCAAGGGTAATGAAAATTTCTTTTTTGATGTCAAAATTTTCAGTTGCCGCTTCTACCACAAAATCGATGTCGGCAGCGGCAGCGGCCAGGTTTACTTCGCCCCATATTCGTTCCAGCGCCATTTGCTTATCACTTTCTGCTATTTTACCTTTCTCGACAAGCTTGGCAAAATTCTTTTCAATGCCCTTAAGGCCGCGATCAATGAATTCCTTTTTGATATCCTGGATGATTACTTCTATACCGGCAGCAGCGGCCACCTGGGCAATGCCGCTGCCCATCTGGCCGGCACCAATCACTAAAAGCTTTTTTACAGGCATTTTGAGACCTCCTCGACTGATCATCACTTCTTGAAATCTGCATTGGAATGAACAAGTCCGCTTATACAATGCACAAATGTACTCGAAGTAACTTATTCTAAGAGCGCTACAGCTTTTCAATGACAGCAGCAATGGCTGGCCCGCCACCCACGCACAACGAAGCAACACCGTAACGTTCACGGCGGCGGCCCATTTCATAGATGAGAGAAACAATAATCCGGGCGGCAGTACAGCCTACCGGGTGACCGAGGGCGATGCCTGAGCCGTTGGCGTTAACTTTGTCGAAAGAAATCTCCAATTCACGGTTGACGGCCAGAAACTGCGCGGCAAACGCCTCATTAATTTCGTAGTAACCGATGTCTGCTGCCGTAAGCCCGGCATATTTTATTGCTTTTGGCACCGCATATACCGGACCGATACCCATGATTTCGGGTGCTACACCGGCGCTGGCAGTGGCCAGCAGTTTGGCCAGCGGCTTAATACCCAATTCTTTAGCTTTGGCGGCGGTCATGAGAACCAGCGCGGCAGCACCGTCGTTTACCCCCGAAGCGTTACCGGCAGTAACAGTACCATCCCTTTTAAACGCCGGTTTCATGGCCGCCAGTTTTTCTAGCGCAACATCAACACGGGGATGCTCATCAGTGTCGATGACGCTCTGCCCCTTGCGGCTCTGAACAGTGACAGGCACTATTTCCTCTTTGAATGTACCTTCTTTGATCGCTTGAGTGGCTCGTTGATGGCTCATGAGAGCCAGTTCGTCCTGTTCCTGACGGGTTATGTTGTAGCGTTCAGCGAGATTCTCGGCCGTTAGGCCCATGTGGTAGCCCATCATGGCACAAACGAGGCCATCGCAGAGCATTGAGTCATATATTTCACCATTGCCCATGCGGTAGCCCTCACGCGCCCCTTTTAAAAGGTAGGGAGCCTGGGACATGCTTTCAACCCCAACCGCTACGGCAATGTCCGCTTTGCCGAGCAGGAGTGACTGACTGACCAATTCAACGGCTTTCATGCCTGAACCGCATTGCTGATCAACGGTGTAGGCGTAGCCGCTCTCAGGCATACCGCATTGAAGCTGTATCTGGCGGCCAGGATTTCCTTTGACGCCAGCCTTATAGATCATACCGCAGGCTAGTTCATTGACCTGTTCGGGCTTTACTCCGGCCTGGGCGAGGGCGGCCTGTACGACTGTGACACCCAAGTCGACAGGGCCGACGTTTTTGAAGGAGCCAAGAAAATCGCCTATCGGCGTCCGTTTAGCGCCCACAATAACTACTTCACGCATACTTAACCTCCTCTATTACAGTTTTGTGTACCTAAAGACAGTACCGCATCTTGCAATGCAACTAAGACGACATTCGGCAATTCTTCCTTTGTTACCGGCCAGTGATCGACACTTTCACTGGTGACTACGATCACTCGTCCGCCAAACAGCAGACGAGTGGCGCAGCCTATGCTGCAGCTATTCAGCACCAGTAAAATATCATATTCTCCTTTATCCCAACGGCCAAATGTCAGCCCGTCAACCTGTGCCGCCAGTTCGGTTACTAATCCCGGCATGTCATAATGCGGATTGCAATTGCCGCAGAACTTTACACCGATCTTAACTACTGCCATTAAGCTTATTTGCGTTTACTGGCAGTTACTGCTTGTAGTTCCTTGGCAACCTCAGCCGGTACACCGGCAATATCCAGGGCGCAACGTTTTTTATGCTCCAGGTTGGAAAGCTTGGAATACATTACTTTTTGCGCCTGCGGCGAGCCGGCTCCATGCATACTTTCAACAAGCGCAGTACCGCCGGTCATATTTTCAATCAGGCGGGCTATCCGCATACGGTATTCTGTGGGAACGGTAGACACGCCTTTGAAGTACTTTTCAACATATTTCCCGATCTCCGGGTTCTTTAGGTCTGATTCAGAAGGCAAGGTTGCGGTAAGTCCGCCGCCGATGTCCTGGGCAATACGATCAATATCATAAATTAAGCGGGTTACATTGTGCTTGCCCACATTGGCGAGCAGCGGGTCAACAAAGTAAGCACCTGATGCGGTAGGCCGTCCTTCAGCTGAACAAGCAATAGAGCAGGCATAGAGTGATTCTGTCAAATGGATCATTTCATTGAGTTTTTCTTTTATATGGTTAGCCTTGCCGTAGCCGCTCATATCGGCCATAACAGCTGCCGCACCGATGACAACGTCAGACACGCCGCCTTTGCAACCGCCATAATTCTGGCGGTGGTAGCAGGCAAACCGCTCTACCAACATCCCGGAAAACTCGGTCTCACCGCACATGAACACCCGGTCCCAGGGGACAAATACATCCTCCAGTACAGTGAGACATTCCCCGCCGACAATGCCGTAGCGGGCATTGCCCTGGTCGATTTCCCCTTCACTTTTCCGGTCATCATTGGTCTGACGGCCAAAGATGTGGATAATACCTGGTGCGTCAACCGGGATGGCGCAGGATACCGCATAATCGGCATCCTCGGCGGCCATGCCCATTGTCGGCATAATCAGCATTTCGTGGGAATTAACCATGCCAGTCATATGCGCCTTAGCACCCCGGAGAACAATGCCTTTATCATTTTTTTCTACTATATGCACAAAAAGATCAGGGTCTGCCTGCTGTCCCGGACGGAGGCTGCGGTCACCTTTCGGATCAGTCATGGCACCTGCTACCATCAGATCATTTTCCTGCCAGTACTCCAGGAACTTCTTTAGCCGCTCATGATACTCTGTTCCCAGTTTCTTGTCCATTTCGTAGGTTACACTATACAGTGAGTTAATGGCGTCAAAGCCGACACAGCGCTGATAGCAGGTGCCTGTTTTCTGAGAAATCATGCGCAGCATCTTTACCTTTTTCATGAGATCGTCAACACTTTGATGAATATGGGTAAACCGGTTGATCTTTTTACCGGTTAGATGAGACGTAACGGTCATCAGGTCTTCATAAGCCGGGTCATGAGCCAGATCATACGTCAAGGCGGCGGAATTGACATGACCGCGGATAAAAGGGTGGTCAATCACTTCATTGCTTTTTAACAGTTGACCTTTTACATACACTTTGATATTTCGCTGGCGCAAGCTATCCTTGTATTGTTGACCTGTCTTCATTGAATTACCTCCCTTATCGTCATATTACTTAACCCAATTTTTACGGATTTTTTCCCATTTGGCATCTCTGAGCTCACTAATAACGGCAATGTCGGTTTCTTTCAAATGAGAAAAGCGTCCTTGTTTGGCCAAATAATCCTTAGTGGACGTGAATTCTTTCGGATTGCGATTGAGGGTAAACGCCCCGGCCTCATATTCGGCTAAATACCAGAGGCCGCAATCAACTGCTTCTTTGGCAAGGGCAATAGACACCTCTGACGCAGTACCCCAGCCGGTGGGGCAAGGAGCCATAACATGCAGGAAGGATGTGCCCTGAACGTCTTTGGCCTTTTCCAGCTTGCGCAGGAAATCTTCCGGATACCCCACGCTTACTGTCGCGGCATAGGGTATATCATGGGCGGCCATGATTTCAAAGATGTTTTTCTTGGGGCGGATAGCTCCCGGAAAACGCTCTCCAGCCGGTGTCGTTGTGGTCTTGGTGCCATAGGGCGTCAGGCCGCTTTTTTGGACGCCGGTATTCATGTAAGCTTCATTATCATAGCAGATATAGATAATGCGGTCGTTCCGGTCAACCGCGCCAGATAATGCCTGCAGGCCAATATCGGCAGTCCCGCCGTCACCGGCAAACCCCACCACATGGTAATCCTTCAGCCCCAGTGCCTTGGCTCCGGCAGCAATGCCGGACATTACGGCAGCTGTCGCCCCAAAGGGTGGAATCATTCCATTCACGGTAAAGGGCATGTTCGGATAGATAAAGCCAACAGTCGACATGCAGTTGGGCGGCACTACGGCAACAGACCTTGCCCCTAACACTTTGAGCGCCAATCGTATTGCCAGGCTGCCGCCGCAGCCACCGCATGCTTTATGTCCGTAAAAATATTCTTCATTTGTTAAGGTTTGTGCATTAACGGCCATCGTCTTCACACCTCAGCTTTACAAATTCTACTACCGACTCCTCACCTTTGCCTTCGGCCTGGCGCAAAAGTTTGGCAAACATTCCGGCGATATCACTCTTGGAAATGGTTCTGCCGCCTAAGCCAGCAACAAAATTATAGGTCTTAGGCTTATTCTCAAGCCCGGTCAGTGCAGAATTCACATTGGTGAATACTACTCCCTCATAACCAAAGCTGATATCTCTCTCCAGTACCCCCGCTGCCTTGGCGGTTTTTAAGATAGCGGTAACTTCGTCCTGGGGAAAGGGGCGTATGCAGCGCAATTTCAACAAGCCGACTTTTTTACCCTGGCTCCTAAGCTCGTCTACCACAATCCTTGCCGTACCGGTAACACTGCCCAGTGTCACCAAAATAACCTCGGCATCATCACACCGATAGTCTTCTACCATTCCCCCGTAGGAGCGGCCAAACGCTTTGGCAAACTCAGTATCAATAGCCTTGACTTTTGCCGCAGCCTTCAATGTGGCGACATGCTGCTGGTAGCGAAACTCAGTATTCCAGTCCGGCCCTGCCGTAATACAGGTGCTTTTGGGATTCTCAAGCTCCATTTTATTGGGGAAGTCTTGATAGGGTATAAATTTATCTACATCAGCTTGGTTGGGAATATCAACAACTTCATAGGTGTGGGTCAAAATGAAGCCATCAATATTTACCATAACCGGCAGCATAATCTCCGGGTCTTCTGCCAGGCGATACGCCTGAATGGTAGCATCAAGCGCCTCTTGCGCATCCTCGGCATAGATCTGAATCCAACCAGATTCAAGCTGTGACAGCGAATCCCGTTGATCGCCGTAGATATTCCAGGGAACAGCTGTTGACCGGTTGGCATTCATCATGACAATCGGAAAGCGCGCCCCGCTGGCATAGTGCAGACATTCGCACATATATAATAGCCCCTGGGAAGAAGTAGCGGTAAAGGTACGCGCCCCAATGGCGCTTGCCCCCATCACCGCCGACATGGCACTATGCTCTGACTCTACATACAGATACTCACACTCTAAGCTTCCGTCTTCCACATAATCGCTCAACCGTTCCACAACAATGGTCTGGGGTGTGATTGGATAAGCCGCGATAACATGGGGTTTGGCTAACTTAACGGCAACAGCTATTGCTTCATCGCCTGATATAAACTGCTTAACGCTCACGCTTCTCCCTCCTTTTTCATCTGGATCGCCTTGGGTTTACATTCGTGGGCACAAATGCCGCAGCCCTTGCAGTAGTCATAGTCTACCTCAAGCACATCGCCAGATTTATCAATAACTCCGTCAGGGCACAAGAGAAAGCAGCGCAGGCATTTCACGCATTTTTCCGTATCAATAACCGGGCGAAAGGTTCTCATGCCTGAATTGATTTCTACCAAGTGCCCGGAACGAAACGCCGGTCCCAATGGATATTCGGATAGCTTCTTCGGTGCGGTAAAGCGCACAGGTTTCGGCCGATTCATGCTACTTCCCCCCCTTTGCATGTTCAAATGCCCGTTTTAGCAGTTGTTTGTTCTTTTCTCTGATTTTGGGCGGTAGTTGCTCATCAATGGCCATGATCATGGATTCCAAACCCGCCACCCCGGATACAGCCGCCAACGCCCCCAGCATGGGAACATTGGTTATTGGCCGCTTGAGTACCTCAAGTGCCAGAGCCGTTGCATCTAGCGTCACAACCCGAAAGCCTGAGCTTTCAAATTGATCCGCAGCTTTAGTAGAATTAATTACCATTATTCCGTCTGGCTTCAAACCGGCCGTAACAGCAGGCCCATATAAGGTATCATCTAACACAACTACATAGTCGCAGCTTTCCACTTCGCTGCGGTCAGTGATCTTCTTTTCATTAATCCGCGTAAAGGCCAATACCGGCGCACCGCGGCGTTCCGGCCCGAAGGATGGAAAGGCCTGAACATACTTATCTTCATAAATGGATACGGCATGACCCAATAGCCGGGCAGCGGTAAACGCCCCTTGGCCGCCGCGTCCATGCCAGCGAACTTCTAACATAACTGACCTCCTCATATTCAAGCATTTAGTCCAATAACAATACCAATGAAAATAAACATTATTACATGAGAAATATTGACTTCATTCGAAGCTGTCATAACTAATAGCATCACAGCAGTGAGCACCAGTATATTGCGGATAACTTTACTTGCTGCCATACATTAGCCTCCCAGCAGAAAAATCGTAAACGGCCAAAAGCATCAAAATTTATCCGATTTCTTTTGGCCGTTATCGTACCTTAATTAGATGTTTCTCAGTTTTTTCAGTTCATCAATTCTTTTCTTGGCATAAAGGTCGGCTGCATCCATCGGCGTAATATTTTTTTCTTTGGCTATTTTAAAGACTGTCTTAGTGGTGTCATACACCTTCAGTACGTTTTGAACAGCCCGTTCCTTGTTGTGTACGCCCGATACACCTAATCTGTCTGTATCAAAAATGGTTCCGCCAGCGTTGACAATGTAATCTGGTGCGAACAGGATACCTTTTTGTTTTAAGATCTCGCCATGTCTCTCTTCTTTCAATGTGTTATTGGCAGCACCGGCAATAATCGTGCATTTCAGTTTGTCGATGGTCTGGTCATTAACAGTAGCTCCCAATGCGCAAGGGGCGAAAATGTCGCACTCTGTTTCGTAAACCAGTTCAGGTTGGATAACTTGCAGCTTGTACTCATCTCTGTACTTTGCCACCAGTCTCTCGTCAGTATCAGCAATAAGGATTTTGGCCTTGGCATCGGTCAAGAGCTTAATTAAGTTGCCCCCTACCTTTCCCAAACCCTGTACGAGCACGGTTTTTCCTTCCAGCGAGTCAGAACCGTAGATTTCATTTGCACTTGCTTTAATGCCTTGGAAAGTACCTAATGCAGTATAAGGCGCAATATCACCCGCACCGCCGTAGGATTCCGGAACGGTTACGATATGAGGGGTTTCGGTGCGGATATACTCCATATCCTGCATGGTTGTCCCCACATCGGCACCAGTGATATATCTGCCGCCTAGGCGGTTAATAAATCTGCCTAATGCTCTAAACAGAGCCTCGGTCTTATCCTTATAAGGATTACCGATAATGACGGTTTTGCCGCCGCCCAGGTTAATACCGGCTGCAGCATATTTGTAGGTCATACCTCTGGCAAGTCTGAGCGCATCCTCAATGGCGTCATCCTCATGATCATAGATCCACATTCTGCAACCGCCAACCGCAGGGCCAAGAGTAGTATCATGAATAGCTATGACGGCCTTAAGCCCAGTCTCTTTCTCCTGACAAATGAACAGATTTTCGTAATCATACTTCTCCAAATAATCGAACAACTTTGCTTGCATACGATCTCCTCCAATTTAATTTTTTCTTAATTCGGGAAACACACGGGCGAAACGGCGGAATCACCCCCTTATTACTTAGATTATTATATTCATTATTATGATTATAATAATTAACTATATACAGAATATCATGACAACTTTCGTCTGTCAACCACAAAAAACAAAGAACGAATCACATAATCGCGATTCGTCCCTTACGATTTTATTTTTCTTGTTCATGATATAGATGTATCTCTGCAAGTTTCTTAACTTCGTCAATTCTCGCAAACAACGGTTTGGTTTCATTCATTGCAGTCCCAACTATCGTTCCGGTAAAGGTTTTTACAGAAACCCAATCTGTATGCTTGGCATTAATCTGCTTTTGTATCTCGGTTGCCGTGTCAGGAATAAAAGGTAGCAACAGTACCGAAGCAATCCTGATGCTTTCCATTAAGTTATACAACACCGTAGCCAATCTTGCTTTTTTGCTTTCCGTTTTCGCCAGCAGCCACGGCTCGGTTTCATCAATATACTTATTGCACCTTTTCAATAAGTTAATGACCTCATCCAAGGCTTCGGCCACCTTGCATTCGTTCATCCTTGCCTCAACTCGGGCAGGGGTTTCAAGTGCAAGTACAATAAGCTCCTCGTCTATGTCCTCCCTATGGGACGGAGCAGCGACAACACCTCCGAAATACTTGTTTACCATTGCTATTGTCCTATTTACCAAATTACCCAGCGTATTGGCTAAATCAGTGTTTATTCTGTTAATCATGCGTTCGTAGGTAATGCTGCCATCCTGGGCAAAAGGCATTTCTTTTAACAAATAGTATCTTACGGCGTCCACGCCAAAAAATTTAACAAGCTCCTCTGCATAGATTACATTACCTTTTGATTTTGACATTTTGTCCGCGTCAATCAACAGCCACGGATGCCCATATACCCGTTTAGGCAATTCCAAGCCTAATGCCATGAGCATTATCGGCCAATATATTGTGTGAAATCTGACTATATCCTTGCCGATGATTTGCAAATCAGGCGACCACAGCTTTTTGAACAAATTGCCGCTTTCACCATAAGGATTGTATGACAAAGCCGTAAGATAATTCGCCAGCGCATCTATCCAGACATACACAACATGTTTGCAGTCAAAGGTTACAGGAATTCCCCAATCAAAAGAGGTTCTTGATACGCAAAGATCCTGAAGACCCGGCTTTAAAAAATTGTTGATCATTTCATTCTTTCTAGACTCCGGCAAAATGAAGCCAGGATTATCTTCAATATGCTTTATCAACCGATCAGCATATTTGGATAATTTGAAAAAGTAGACTTCCTCACTAGCTAGTTTTACTTCACGTCCGCAATCCGGGCAATTCCCTTCCACCAGTTGCGTTTCGGTATAGAAAGATTCGCAAGGTGTACAATACCAGCCTTCATAAGCACCTTTATAGATATCTCCTTGCTCATAGAGCTTCTGGAAAATTTTTTGGACAATCTCTTTATGCTGCTTATCGGTGGTGCGAATGAACTGTGTATAGCTAACATTCATAAAATCCCAAATACGCTGTATCTCAGCAGCAATTTTATCCACATGTTCTTGCGGTTTTACACCATCTTTTTCCGCCTGTTCCTGAATCTTCTGCCCATGTTCATCAGTTCCGGTAAGAAAATAGGCATCAAATCCTGTCAACCTTTTGAATCTTGCGAGAGAATCGGCCAGTACCGCCTCATACGTATTTCCTATATGGGGAATTCTTGACGTATAAGCAATTGCTGTTGTAATAAAAAATTTATTGTCACTCATCGTATTTACCCCTTTTACAATTCTTGCAGAAACTTTTCCCACAGCACAAAAATTTTCGTAAGACCGAATAGTTATACCAAAGTCGAGAGGAGCGCTCCTCTCGACTCAGCCTCAAACCACTATAAAAACTTTAGGATTTCAGCTTAATGCCAGGTCTGTATCTGTCTGATATTTCCCATACTCAGAGATATGCAAATTAGTCATTTGCTCCTTCTTCAGTTGCATATCTTCTGCCGACTTCCAGCCTATCTCCCGCGACAGCGCTTACTACCCAGATATTATTGGGAGGACAACCCTTTACATGTGTTCCGTATTTCTCCAAATGCCTTGTACATAAGCCGACCAATATCAAATCTTCTTTCTTTACATCTTTCGGAAGTTTCTCTTCCGGCAACGGCCCGATGACAATGGTCTTGCCCTCTAGTATCCATTCTATTTTATCGTTCTTCATATCCATGATTGCACTAATCAGCGTGGTTTTGCAACCGGTACAGGCACGCTCATCTTCAAGTTTTGTAAAAGGCGGAACGCCCTCTATTTCGACCTCACTGGCGCGTTTAAAATGACGCTTTACACTGGCTATTGATTCGCCTTTTACTTCGATTTTGTCAAGGTTCAGCTCACCTAAGCCGCGTTCATGCGCTATTTTGGTTATTTTAACATCCTGCGGCTCATAGCCCATGAGTGCCGATCCAACTGCATCGGCTGCGACAACATCCTTTGAGGCGACAATTACTCCCAGCTCGACCGGTTCGCCAAATACTGGGCCAAGGCCCTCCTGGCCGATCGTCCCATCCATGATGGTCAACTTTGGTTTGAGACATTCAATGATATCTACCACACCTTCGAAAACACCAAGCGTATGGAACTTTTTCTTCTGTTTATCCTGAATCAATCCCTTTAGATTCTTAATTCCCAGCGTTACATCAGTTTGGTCATGTGTCTTCATTATGGGTACACTGACGATAACATCGGCTTTGGCAACTAATTCCCAGGAATCCAAGGTTTGAACAATTTTACCATTTTCTATCCTTATTTCCTGACGAGTTGCCTTTTTCAGATCAACTACCTGATACCCTTGTTCCCGCAACTTGTCATACTGACCAAATACGATTACCTTTTCGGTATCAACACCGGCTGCAGAAGACTCGGCAATCACAGGTTCTGCTCCCATTTCTTTGACAACATCCGCAATGGCCTTACATATTTCATAACGGGTAATGGCACCGGACAGCCGATCTTTTCCCGGAGCTACCAGATTAGGCTTAATCAAAACCAAATTACCTGGCTTTACCGTGTCAGCCAAACCACCGATCAACTCAAGGGACTTTCTTACAGCTACATCAATATCCTTTTCAGTGTTTCCAGTGGTTTTTACTATCGATACTACACTTTTAAGATTACTCATGATTTCTCTCCTCCTTGTTTAGGCATATTTATAAAATATTTAATTGAGAACCGTTAGCCATTAAAGTCTGCGTTAGTTTTACCATACTTATCTTTTAATTGTTTAACAATCATACATACTAAAAAGATAATACCTACATACCCTGAAATAGGATATAAAGTATTTACCAACACATCAAAAGGAATTACCTGTCCAAAAAGCATTCCAATCCCTGCAAGCACTGTTGAAATAATATAAAATTTTTTAGTTCGATCCTCAGCAAACTTTCTAACAGTTCCCCAAAGATAGGAAGTCGCCGTTGAGTAAATACACAAGATGATTAATACTGAAAATGTCGCCCCCAAGATCGGGGAAATTTTTTCAGCAACAACTAATGTAGGAACTTGCTTGCCGACAATGGCTTGAATATTCATCAATTCAGCTACAACGAGCATAAAAACTGAAAACATAAATCCGCTAATGCCAGTAACACCGGCAATAATTGATTCTTTTATATTTGTAGCAGATGCTCCGCAAGCGACCATAAATGGTATTGCAGTCATAACATAAAGACACGGATATATTATTCCTGCCGTCACCCAATTGGATGAAGCTTTTTTTAGTTCTAATGTTGGTATTATCTTGTCAACTTCCAAAAATGCTGCCGGAGAGGAAAACATAGCAAGGAGAGCAGGAACGCCCACTATTACTATAAATAGCACTTTAACTGGGCCAATCAGGCCTATTATGTTTATAAGCTTGTCTATTCCCAGCACCACAGTACCTAGCGTAAGAATGCCCATAGCCCAAACGCCGGCATAAATGGGAACTCCGTAATATTGATTAATTGTCGCACCCGAGCCAGTCAGCATTATCATAAACACTCCGTACATTAATGCCACAATATACCAAACAAGAATCCGACCTAAAATTTTTCCGCAATAATATTCTAAAATATCATACGGATCATTAAAATTCTGCTCCTTTGCTACCTTATAAATTACGTATGTGAAATATATAAAGAGAATCCAAGACATTGCTATTGATACAAGCCCCATGGTTCCAAGAGATGTAAAAAATTGCAAAACTTCCTGCCCTGATGTAAACCCAGCTCCCATGTAACACGCACATAAAGATCCCGCGAGAAGAAAAGTTTTTTTCCAATTAACAGATTCTGTTGTCAATTTTTCAACTCTCCTTATTTCCTGATTATTCTTGCCCATTGGGTAATGAGATTTTGATCTTAATTCTTATAGTAATCGCAAAGATATTCAACGACCTCGTAACATCTGATGTTATAGTTGCTGTTAGCGATGACCTCAAATGAATCAGGTGCACTCACTCTGCGCCATTCCTTTTCCGTTGGCAGAAGTATTTCAGCAGTCCCTGCAATCAGTCGTACAATTTCTCTGTCTCCCACGGAGAAGGTATAAGTGCCAGGTGTGATAACACCGAGGGTGAATCTTGTTCCGTCCTCTTTATAGCAACTTCTGCTCGACACGCGACCATCAAAATACACGTTTGCTTTTGAATCAACCGAAAGGTTTTTTAAAGTCTTTTCTATCATTTTAAAAATCCTCCTCTTATCAATTTCCAATCTCTTCCTATACCCGTAACCCAATATGATGGTTCACCCACTGCCACTAACAACAATCACATAAAAAGCAATCATAAATCATCAAGTCATACCGTCCATTTAACACCTCTCTTTAATTAAAAACATAAATATTCGTCATTTTAAAAATATATATTAAAATGGTACTCCGTACACACCAGAATATTTCCTTATCGACGGGGCACCATAATCAACGTTATTATTATATATATCATTATATTAATTATTATGAATTATATACAGAATATCATGACAATTTCCATCTGTCAACTACAAAAGCAAGGAGCCGTGTTGAAACGTAAAAGTTTCAGCACGGCTCCTTTCACTATTTTAGACTCTCTAATCAGTAGAAATTCGGATTGATTTCATGTCAAAAATAAAAAGCTACCACCTATGCGTTGGCGGCAGTCAATTTCCTCATATTATGAGCTATTTCCGAAGACACTTTTGACTTCAATCGGCCGTAGGCTGCGCATTTGCAAGCCATATTCACTGGTTAGATGCGCCTTTGTTCATTTCCTCGCCTGTCTCATCGCCGGCTACAAAGCCTGCTAATGCCGATTCGTTTAATGTTGGCGGATGATCAATGATGACAAAATCGACTTCTTCCAATCGATCATTTTCGAGATAATGAAACAAGATTCCCTCACTGCCCTGAAAGTCAAAATGCACAATATCTTTGCTTCCTGGAATGAGGTATAGGTTCTCTACGACTTCTAAGGAAGCATTATCCAGACTGCATTATTGCCGGAGCAGGTGAAAGTCGATTTTCTTTATCCCAATGAAACACTGGAAGTGAAGACTCTTTCTCTCCAATATCCCAATATCCCAATATCGTTTTGGAAAATGCATTTCTGCATGTTCTGCGTTACATATATTCATAAAGTGCTTTCCATTCTTTTTAAGTGCATTTGCAATTACATCAAATATCTTTAGATTTTCTTCATCATTTTCAAGATAGCCAATTGCACCATTTTTCATGAACATGGCACCTTTGTCATGTCAAAATGGAACCAAAATAGAACTCTGGCTTCACGAGCATTTCCATCTTCCAGTACATGCTATTAACATATCGCTCAAATCCATAATTTATTTGACTTGGTAGCTTATAAGAATTAGTCAATAAGGTGACCAACGACCGTTTATAAAGTAAGTGCCTATTTCCGCCAACATTCTTATTTTATAGACGATAAATTAAAAAACTTCGATAGTATTGCGCCCACTGGCTTTTGCTTTATAAAGAGCCTTATCTGCATTACTAATAAATTCGAGTACCTTATTACTTGGTGAACATTTTGTAGTTGCAACTCCCAGACTAATTGTAACATAATCAGAAACCGTAGAACCATTATGGTGAATATGTAGACGCTCAACACCTATTCGCATTTTTTCAGCAATCACTTTCGCACCTTCTATATCTGTTTCTGGCAACATACAAATAAATTCTTCCCCTCCATACCGGGCAATAATATCTGCAGGACGACAAGCACTGCCGGCTAATACTTTCGCAACTTGCTGAAGACAATTGTCCCCGCAAAGATGTCCATAATAGTCATTAAATTTCTTAAAATAATCAATATCAATCATAATAAAAGATAACATTAACCCATAACGTGATAACCGATCATACTCTAAAGACATTATTTCATCGAAATAACGCCGGTTAGCCAAATTAGTTAATCCATCTATATTACTTAATACTTCAAGTTTTTTAATCGCACTTTCCAGTTGTTCTTCGATTAGTTTTCGCGAATGAATATCAGTAAGCATGATAAATGATCCAGTATAGTAACCTTCATCATCCATCATAGCTTTTACAGAAATAATCACCCAATGCTTCGATCCATTTTTCCTCCGTAAATATCTCTCATATATTGCATCTTCTTCCCGCATTTTTTTTTGTAGTTGTACCACAAATTCACCCAAGTGTTCTTCAAATAATAATTGTTTGAAACTGTTTCCTATTAATTCTTCTATTTCATAGCCAAGCATAACCGCTAATTTATTATTAACAAATGTAATTATTAAGTCACGGTTCAAAATTAAAATTCCCTCACTGGCAGTCTCAACAATGAATCGATAAAGAGCTTCGCTCTCTTTTACTTTTTCCTCTGCTTTTTTTCGGTCAGTTATATCAGTTCCAAGAACAATAAACGAACTAACATTTCCTTTATTATCAAATTCAGGTATATAGTCCACCTTAACCCAACGCTTCCCAATTGATACATCAAAATAATGTTCATAGGTTTCAGCCTTACCCATTCTAACTTCTTCAATATATCTAATTGCATTTTGGTAGTTTTTCTCGGGAAGTATTTCATTCATATGGCTACCTATAATTTGCTCCCGCGGAATATTATATGCTCGGGCAAACGCCTTATTAACAAATTCATACTGTAAAGTACCAGCATTAATATATGTTATATAAACAGAAATGCTATCCAATATAAAATACAATTTTTTATCCAATTTCTTTTTAAGCTTTCTTCCCTTCAAAATATGTAAAATATCTTCTATCTCGCCGTCAATATTTCTATGTGAGAAACATTTTTGTGCCAAACATCTCACTCCTTACACGATTAAAGAAGCCATCGCGCCTATCTATGATTTAAGCAATTTTGTTTATATTTTTTGTTTAATATGAATGCAAGATATTAATATCTCTTAGTGATGCTAATAGTTAGCTTCCAAACCACCGCTAACATAATTTTACCCGTTAGGATACTGTTCAAATGAAAATAGCCCGAAGGCTTTCCCCTAGGGCTTCATTGATATCTTTATGATAAATACATTATCGTAATTTGTCAAATTATAGCTTTTAATAAAAACTTTGTCTAGGTTTTGCATGAACATGAACATATTCCTTTAATGTACATGACACCAGTGGCACGTACTATAGCCACAACTAAAAAATACTGGTTTATCCTCTTCTCTGGCCTTGGCAAACGCTTCTTCGCCCCACGGATACCAATCTATCGGATTATGCGCGTGCTGCAATAAATACGGACTCTTCTCATTCGCCAGGTGGTTAACGTGCTTCTCAGACATTCGCTTCACCTCGTTTTCATAGCTATCTTTTAGGATTTGCTTGAGGGTGGGTTTACATACGCAAAATAACGGATAGTCATCTATCCTCAAGTCATTATCCATCCGATCATATAAATCCGATCAATCAACAACTTAAATGCTTGATTCTCTTCATTGAGATTAATCCACACCACCATTAAAACAAGAAATCTACCTCAAACTTCCGGCAATGATTTGCCAAAAGTTCCGTAATCTTCATTTGGGTTCAATCACATTACCGATTATCTATTTGATAATGTTTACAATTAAAATTATGAATTTCCTATGCATATGGAAGCAATTAAAACGGCATAGCTTCTAATATCAAATTTAAATCATTCTTATAGTTAAATACCCCTTTATTAGTTATAAATCTAATACCATAATAGCCGCTAACATCATACCGTGTTTTAATCTCATCACCACACCATTTCTCAGCAAGTTTACGTGTTCCTATTACTTTAATTTGAGCCCACGAACCCGAGGGTATTTTAGATACTGGTGATTTAATGAAGTAACAGAATTTATATGGTGGAAAATCTGAAGTAGTTTTAGGACATTCATTACTATCCTGAGTAAAATTCCAATCATTCCCAGAATATAAATAAATGCCTTCAATATCAGGCGATGATCTATTAGAATTATTATGCATACTAATTCTAAACTCCACAGAGGCAAGAGCCCTATAATCATCAGTAACCAAAGTGCCACTCTCTTGAGTAACAAGTTTAATCTGGCTTTGTCTTATATTTTCCACTTCGGTTTTTGCCCATTCAAGAGTTTTAGCCAGTTCATCTTGAAGTTGTGTTAGAGTACTATAAACTATATGCCGCCGCTGTTTTAAGTCAAATGGTATATCGCTCGCATTATCAGTAAGAAGAATACAGATTTTCTCTTTTGCATGAGCATAACCAACTTCGTAAAAAACATTAGGGTTTTTCCCTGACATATTTGCAATAATAATATCAGCTATATCTATTTGTCTATAGATACGTTCAAGCATACCTTCATTAAATATCTGCTCGTCTAGTCGTTGTGCTTCAATCCCGACTCTTGCAGCTGCAGCTTTTATTCCTAATTGATAGATATCATTGAAACTATCCGCAAATGGCATTAATACAAAAGCAAATATTGGCTTATGAGATGACAATATATTTACCTTCTTTCCATCTACTAATCTTCTCTACTTCGCCCCGCATCTACCAAATTCCCCAATAAGTTAAAGTTGGATTAACCTAAGTAGAAACTGGATTATTCGCCTTGTTTCCTTGGCCTAAACACCTGCGTCAATCCTATTCCTCGTTCTTAAGATTCTGTTAATATTCGAGAACCTCCTGCTAAATAAATACAAATTTTAGCAGGAGGTTCTCAATTTATTACATTTGCAATTATTTATATAAAATATCCAACCTCAAACCAATATCTTCCCTATCATACACTATTTTCTCAATCAACAACTTAAATGCTCGATTTTGTTCATTAGGATTAATAGCATTAGTCCACAGTGACTTAAAATAGGAAATCTACCTCAAACCTCCGTCAATGCTTTGTCAAAGGTCCGTTATAAATTTAACTATAAAACCATATTCTGTCTACTCTACATAATCGGGTGAACTTAATTTTAAATGACTTATTAAAAAATTATCATTTAATGATATGAATTGATTTATATCATTAAATCAGCGACATTGCAATAAATCTATTAAAATCAGGTTTCTTCCAACTAAGGAAGTATTGTACTATGCCATTACCAAATATGCACAAAATTCCAAATGTCATTTAGAAGAATCCAGAATGTCACCTGGAAAAAATCCCAAATGTCTCGCATTGCTAGATTTAATTATTACTAGAACTTACTATTTCTCACTACGTTCGAAATAGTAACTGCGAGACAAGCTCGCAGTTAAATCGTGCTTCTTTTTTTAAAAAACAAACTAGCTGTTAATCACTGGACAGAAACTGGAACGAGGTGGAAGTTCTTCAGACAATACTTGTTTGGGTTTCATCATTAAAATAGCTCTTGATACAAAAAAGATATAACTTAAATGATTACTTGTAAGCAGTCAATCAAAATGCAGAGTTTTCCGCCACAAAGTGCAGAGTTTTTCAAGTAATACTTTTGCGGTGCTTTAAGCGATAACTGTCACCAGTCATATTGATAATCTCGCAGTGGTGGATTAGGCGGTCAAGAATGGCTGTTGTAATCGTTGCATCGCCAAGGAACTCAGCCCACTCGTCGAACCCTTTGTTTGATGTAATAATCATCGAAGTACGCTCGGCCATAGAAGACACAAAGCTAAAGAATAAATTAGCCTCTGCCGGGGAGAGTGGCATAAACCCAACTTCGTCAACAATCACCAGAGCAGCCTTACTTAAATATCTGAGTCGACGTTTGCTGGCTCTGGAAATTTCGGACGTTTTTAGAATCTTCATAAGGGTATCCAAGGTTTCAAACGCCACTGCATAACCCAAGTTCAGCCCCTTCACCGCCAGGGACAAAGCAAGATGGGTTTTACCAACGCCGGGAGGCCCCAACAAGCAAACATTGTATGCTTGTTCAACCCACGTCATATCACTTAGCCGCAACATCTGTTCCTTGGAAACACTGCGTTGAAAACCGAAATCAAAAGAATCCATGGTTTTCTCAGCAGGCAGGCTTGCTCTGCGGCGGCGTAGCAGATTCTGTTTTTGTACTCGAAGCCGTTGCTGTTCCAGTAAAAACAGTTCTACACTCTCCACGGGTGTTAGTGAATTTTTACCTGCAAAAAGTGCTTCAAAATCCACGGGAGTCATGCGTAAATCAGAAAGTAGTCCAGTTACCCGGTCAATTGGCCGCATCATCATCGGTCACCACTTTCCTTGGCATAGACATCAAGCGAGCGCTTTTGCGTTGTCACATGATACTTTGCATTGCTCATCGGAAGGGGCAACTCTGGCGGCTGGGGTTGTTTAAAGGCATTGTGTTCCAGATAGTCTTTTATGTAATTCGCGCTGTAAAGGTTACTGTACTGGCAAAAACCTACAGCTTCCAGGACAGCGTCTACAGCATATTGGTCGCAGAGCGTATGGATCAGCTTAAATTGATCTCTGGCATACCGGGATTTCTCTGTACGGATCGTTTGGAGAAAGTCATCCGCCTTGGCAAGAAGAAGCGTACCCAGTGCAACCTGCATCTGGTTCAGAGAGCTGGTTCTGTCGCGCTGGTGGCTTCTGCTTTGGATGAGCAGACCCCGACCGTTGGAAATGCGATGTTGGCAAATGCGATCGCCAAATACAGTCTGAATGTATAAAATGCCATCTTTGGGCACAATACAAACCTCTTTTTGCGCATTGTAAGTGCCAAGTGGAACGGAATAACGGTTGCTGTCATAAATAACGGTATTGTCCTTGCGGACAGTTCTACATAGGTGAGCGCCGTTATTTTCTGCGCAATCGACCAGCGGCCGTAAGTATTCCCGTTCTTCGGCAAATACTTCGGCAGGCACACGCTTTGTTGTTCCGTGAATTTTTGCGTTTGCGGTACGCTCCAACCAATCCAGGCAGCTGCTGTTTAGAATATCATCATCCACGTAAAGCCGGTTTTCCAGAAAATTGCCTTTCACATATTTCACGGTGCTTTCCACCTTCCCCTTGCTTTCAGGGTCAGCACCACGGCACATATAAATACTCAGTTTGCACTCCTGCCGAAGTTTTTCAAATTCATAAGTATGTATGATATCACCGGCATTTTCTGCCACGCAAACGATACTATCCTGGTCAAAAACCATCTCTTGCGGCATTCCGCCCATATACCTGAAGCATTGGTGACATACTCGCACCAAATCCGAAGCGGTGTAGGGGCGGCTCTGTAATTCGGCATATTTAAAACGGGAATGTGCCAGAACAAAAGCTGCAGCATAGACCTTGATGCGGCCACCGTCTACATTTTTCAGCCACTTCTCGCCAAAGTCTACTTGCAATTGCTGCCCCATTGGCAATTCAGGAACAGCTGCATAATCTCGTTGATTGAGTGCTTTGCGCAGATCATACTCATTCCGCAGGTTCTTTACATACCGAGAGACCGTTCGTTCGCTAAAGGTCGCGCTGTAGTGTTCTTTTAACCAATCACAAACCTGTGCTGCGCTAAGCGTAGGATAATCCCGTAGCCAGCTGATGATTGTGTCCTGGTAATCGTCTAGCAGCCTGACCTTGCAGACCGTGGCGACATTAGATTCATACTCATCCACCGTCATATTCCAGTAGCGGTCCACTGTTCTCCAGTTGATGCCAAGACTTTTCGCCACGGTATCTTTTCGGAATCCGCGTTCTTTTAGTTGATGTATTTTGCTATACACAGAATATCCCTTCATTTCTAGCAGCCTCCATACTCAGCGTGCTTCTATTGTATCAGCTGACTGGAAACTGTGTAGTTATTGGCGAAAAACTGTGTGCTTTGTGGCGAGAAAGTTTGTAGTTCTACTGGCTTAAAACTCTGTATTTTAGTTTACCATTTACATTACTATTTAAAGACATATTTTGATTTATACTGCGCTTTTATAGTTTCGTGGTAAAATTACCATTTATTCCAATTACTGCAGTTAGCTTATCTAATAATAAAGATGTTGTCGCCAATCCCGTTCCCCATAAGATACCTTCAAATAGTAACTACCCTACGGATATGACTACAGCTTCCTCGCTTTAAAAACAGCTGTTAACGGAACCATTTGCGATTTTTTCTTCAAATCGTTAAGTTCGCCTGTTAATTGCAAAGTTTCGTCATTTGTCTGCTCAATCAATTGCTCAATTACAAAACCAGCCTTCGCCAATGCGTTTACGTAAGTTGATATTCTTCGGGAGCAAAGTAAAATATTTTTCCCGTCAAGTTCCCGCTCAGACCATGTTTCATCAAAATAGCTATTTTTAAAAAAGGCTTTACCATCTTCAAATGCCACGCACATATGGATATGGTGCGACCAGCTGAATATAAACATGCCACCCTTTTTTAAATAAGATGCAACCTTATTAAATGTACCCTGTAAATCCGTTGTCCATCCAATTGCATAAATTGAATAAATATAATCAAAATAATCTATTGGTAGTCCGCATTCGTCCTCCATTGCCCCACAAATCAGCTTTGCTGCATAGCCACTTTCCGATAGACATTTCGCTGCCTTCTCAATCTGGTTTTTAGAAATATCTAAGCCCCAAAGCTCGGCGGCCTTGTTATTGCCATGATATTTAAGAGATTCACCGTTACCGCAACCAATATCTAAAAGTTTTTTGCCAGCTACGTCACCAAATAAGTTTAATTCATTTTCCGTTAAAGTATTACAACCGTAATAAGGCAGTACAATAGCTCCTAAAAAATCGTTACCATTCTCGTCCCAATAAATCTTGTTCGTGTGATGTGTATTGCTAATATCAGTTTTGTTCATATGAGATTACCTCCCACTTAATATAAGCCCGGTCTGTGTCCCCTTATATTATTTACCCCAACGCGTGAACCTCTGTCAATCGCCTGACAAAGGTTGTGTATTATCAGATTTTAAATTTCGCTTATAGCTGTCTCCAATATTTTTTTAATTCTATTTGATTTTCCAGCTTCATCCGGCGAACCATATCTAAGAAATTATTTAATAAACGCGATTTTCTTGGAATAGATGTAATCTTATCAATTTGATCTACATCTGTATATTGAAAGTCATATCCAAAGGTATTAAGAAAAGCCATTATTGTAATATGGAGAATTTGAAGTCGATCCCATCTTAATCTGTCTTCATTTGGTGATATATCATTTAGAAAATTACAAACAGGTATAATCTCATCAATGTAAGCATTAAAATTTTTACAGAAATCCGTAAAATCACAAACTCTATCTTCCGTTATAAATTTTTCAGCAAGATTCTCAAGTTGTCCCCGAAAAAAATGATCTGTAGCCATACTACGTTCATACGAATATCCTTTATATAATTCTGCATCATACAAAATTTGAGGCAATAACCTTAAAAACTTTATAAAATCCAAATCTTCCTGCAAAGCAAACGTAGTATCTAAATATACCATTTCTTTCTCAATTTTTCGTACCCATGCAAATACTGCTATAAATCGGTAAATAAAAGATACAAAATAATAATGCTCATAAACATCAATAACATCTATTTTATGCCATTTTTTTAGATAATTCTCACCATAGAAGTTCCATAGGCGATGGTTTAGCTCTTCACAAGCATTAAGCAACTGAATTTTATTTTTAGATAAAATCTTCTTTACTTCTTTTCTCTGTTCATATTCATGTTCTGATTGGAGCTTGAATAATTGGAATTGTCGATCAAAAAGCTCTTTAAGCTTAGGTGTAAATAACGCTATTATTAAAGTAATCAAGGTTGTAAATATTGATATAAAAGCCGTTACTATCCATATTGATTAAATGCCTTGAGTGCTATAATGGATGGCTTGTTAACCTCTGTGATGATAATTTGTTGTTGCATAAATATATAACCCCTTTCAGTTTTGGGGTATCTAACTGAAAGGGGTTCATTTTTTTAACTTTTATTTTTCAAATGGCACAAATAACTTAAATGCTGTTCTTCTCGATGAATTCACGCTCTGCTTTCTTCAAATAGCGAATGGATTTGTCAAATGTGTAAAAATAAGTTTTCTTTAACAACGCCAATTTCTCTATTGATTGCTCAATAATAGCCTTCTTTAAAGCAGGAATCATTTGGCTATTGCTAACTCCGTACCGACCTGGTTCAATAATATCTTCGATTTTAAGTTCACCGTTGGTTTCAGCCATTACAGGAGCTTCTGTAGCATCATCAGAAACCGTATTCTCACTCGGTTCCTGGGATTCGGGATTATCCTGCTCTGCTTTTTCTTCCTCAGTGGTTGTGTTAGCTGTTCCCTGCTCCTGCTCCTGTAATTCCTCTTGTTCGAAATCATCCATCACTTGTTTACCGACCTCCATAAAAATTGTTTGTTTGAATTGACGTTTCACGGCTAAAATAGGTTGACTATTGGCTGGCCTGCATTTGACGCATAAACCAGAACCATCCTCATCACTGGACGAATAGAGTTTTTTACATATCCCACAGCGGGGAGTGATAGGTGTTACATTCTTTTTCATGTTCTCACCTTCTTTATTATGTAAACTTATCTATTATATCGTATCCTCTTGCTCACCCTGCGTAAACGGCTGTTTTGCATCTTCATACAAAAAAATAACCTCTGTCAAATCATTGACTAAGGTTATTTCATACGCTGGTTTATGTACCTTCTAAAGATTAACTATGTAAAGCATCGCAGTATACAAATAGATACTATAATACTCCAAAGTACCTACTTGTTATTTTTATCAATACATCCTATTATTACATTATTACAACTACAAATTAATGGAAATCAGGGAGTGATACCATGGATTTGATTTATGTTGATCAAAAAAAATGTACTCAGTGTGGCATTTGTGTGGATATATGTCCACCTAGAATTATACAGATGGAGAAGAATGGTCCTATCTTATCTAATCCTGAATCATGCATAGCTTGTGGACACTGTGTTGCCATATGTCCGCATACAGCAATAAATAATGTTAAAACACCCCTATCTAATCAAATTCCTTTAGAAAAATTTCCGGTAATTGATAGCGATAGCGCTTATCAGTTCATCCGGTCTCGTCGCTCCATTCGTTGTTACAAAAATCAAAAGGTTCAACGTGATCTACTATTAAAATTAGTTGATATCGCCCGCTTTGCTCCTACTGCTAGTAATAAACAGGGAATTTCATATATTATTGTTGATGATACAGAAATACTACAAAAAACAACTCAAATGGTAATCGAATGGATGGAAGAAAATCAATCCCTTTGGTGGAGCTTTCCTATACATATTCGTGCCTATAAAGAGCATGGAATTGATGGGATTTTCCATTCCGCTCCTAACCTCATCGTAGCAACTGCACCAAAAGATTTTAAAAACGGTCGTGAAAACACAATTCTATCGTTTTCTTATTTAGAATTATTCGCTAATACCTTGGGACTTGGTTCTGCATGGGCGGGTCTCTTTGAAATGTGCGCTTTCTCAAACTATCCCCCTTTATTAGACTTATTAAAAATCCCGGAAAGTAAGTCAATAACTGGAGCAGTCATGGTCGGTTATCCAAAATATAGTTTCAAACGTCTCGTAGATAGAAATCCACTTGATGTAACTATATTAAGCAATGATCTAGTAAACAATTGAAAAGAAGCTATCCTCACCAATATAAGAATTACAGAATAAACGCATTATAAAATCACCTCTGTTAACAAAGACAAGAGGTGATTTTTTTAATATTCTCTGGCAACAGCATCATACAATATTCTCCACTATCCATAGCCCATATTAACCTTTGTCAATATTTTTTTGACAAAGGTCTCTTTATAAAGTGTCAGAATCACCCGGAACCCTTGCAGTCAACAAAAATTTTATAGTTAATGTAATATATCAATTTAGTGAATTCCGTTGCTATAATGATACGATTCTCCGTATCGAGTATAGCGGCGAAAAAGGGCTATGATTTGCCCTCATTGCCCTAAACCTATTATGATTATATCATAGGTTGAAAAACCTTCAAATGAATCAACACAAATAACTAAATAATTCAAGCCTGACCCCAATGCCCCACTCTCATACCTCTTCATCTGGCTTTTTTTCTGGTTCTATTCCTAAAAAGTCGTTTAACCCGAAAAAGAGGAAGTGTAGCATGGCAAATTTTTGCTGCTTCTCTTTCATCTGTTTTTGATTCAAGTATTTTTTTTCAGATGAACCCGTAGTGTCGTTTTTTGAATTAGATTGTTTATTTATATCTTCTTCATTGTCATCTATGACAGTGATTTCCACATCTTCATTGTCATCTATGACAGTGACTTCCACATCTTCATTGTCATCTATGACAGTGACTTTCACGTCTTCATTGTCATCTATGACAGTGACTTCCTCGTCTTCATTGTCATCTATGACAGTGACTTTCACGTCTTCATTGTCATAGATGACAGTGACTTCCTCGTCTTCATTGTCAATGTTATTACCCACGGTAATTCCTCCATTTATTATATGCCGTAAAGGGCGGGCATTAATTTAACTTGACTTTGCATAATGTCTTTAGTCTAAGTTTAATCTCTCATCGAATCGTTTTGCCAAAAATCTTTGCTCAGATAATCATATCGTCCGTATCACTATCGGATGCAAATACTAATAAAGCCAATACTGCCGCTGCTACAGTACCTCCAACGCCCACGCCAATTTTTTCTTTGGTAGTAAGGCTATTCCAAAAACCACCATCTTCCACTGAATTTAATATATCTACATATTTCTTAAATTTATTTTTCGCATATTCTTTCATGTCGCCAAAAGCAGCTTCAGAAATTTTTTTTTCATCGAAAAGAATCACGGATTTATAACCAAGCCAGCCATATCGGAATCCAAACTGATCAAATTGCCATTTCAAGATGTTTTTACTCAACATCTCGCTTTCGGGAAAGTTGCCTATGTAGATAATTTTTTGATTGACAGACTTATTTTCCGGAGGGAGTTTTGCAAATATTTTTTCAGGGTACAAAACAGCACTCATTTTACCCTCCCCTTCTTTTACTACTTCACCAATCAGCCCCAATAAAAATTCCGCGCATTGTTTTGTATTTTTATCATACACAATCGCTATATCAGTATTCGTTTTTTCACTTACCTCTGAACTATCAAAAGGTTGTTCTGCTTTGCGATTATCATCGACTGCCGAATCTTGTTCAGACGTATATTCTGGAGTGGAAAATTCCCTACACATTGCAAATTTATCTATAGCGTCACTCTGAATATCATCATAAAACTCGTCAACGTTACAATCTTCGTTTCCGGTCAAACCGCAATTTCTTAACGATATTTTTACGACATTATCTTTTATAATCTTTCGATGCGATTTTGGTTCGAAGTGGTATTTTTCAATTAAGCAACAAGCAAATTGAATAAACTTAAATTTTGTGTGGTTTTGAGCAAATAAATAAACTTGACCGATAGATTCTTCCGGCAAAGCAAGAATCTGTTCAGTGAAAGCTCCAATACTAACGGTTTGGGCAAATACAAACCCGTTTGTTTCCATTGTTTCTTTGATTCTAATCAGATCTTTATTATCAGATGTCGTTCGTTTATCAAGGAGCGAAAGGATTTCGAGTAAGCTGACAAAGTTCTTTTTAGGATCATACTTATTATTTTGAATATCGGTTATTAAATTTTGATAAGTATTTACGCTATCAATTTTCTCGTTTAACTTATTTACAAATTCATACATTATCTCTTGTAATTGCAAATGCGATGAGTATATCTCGTTCAACCGAATAGTAATGTTTGAAATAATGGCATCAGAGATGCGTTTTTCTTCAATAAACTTAGCAAAGACTTGCACAGTATATGCGGCTAATTTATCGCGATTCTGTTCCATCTCCTGTATTGTAGCTTTGTTTTTGCCTGAGACCGTAAACCACATACGTTGAAACCAATTTTGGTTTTGCATAACCAATAGTTTATCTTCATTCACATCAATAATAGAGGTCATTCCCGCAACGATTCTTGCAGTTTCAGCATAATCCCGTGATAAATAATAATTGAGGTCGTTGTTTGATGGCATAACTGAAAGCTTCATATTCTCACCTATATACTTTCTAACAAGCTATGCAACTTGTTATTATTTTTGATGTCTTGCTGTTGAAGTTGTTGATACTGTTGAGTTTGCAAAACATAAGTTTGCACCATATCTTCAAATGTCTGCCGGCTTCTTTCCATGGATGTGGTAAGCAGACGATAAATGGACGACATCTCATTCTGATATTTTGCTTGGCTTACCAAATCATAATAACTACCTCCGAGCAAATTCTCCCGGATTGTACCCAACACTATAGTAGCAACAAGTGAACCAACAACCGCGCCGACAACCGGAATGGGGATAAGGGCTTGACCAACTACTGCGCCGACACCACTAACAGCAGTATCAACCGATAACTGTTGAATATTGTAAATGAAGTCATCGGTACTGATATTACCGTTAGCAAGTTGTATTGCTTGTTTTGCTATACCAAATGTAGCGGTTACTATGCCCGCTGCCAGCGGGGCAGACATTCCCCCAACATTTGTCAAAGCATAAATGCTACCGCCTGTTACACCACCTCTCCCGATACCTATACCCGTTTCTTTAAAAATATCTCGCCAGTCATCGTCAGTAAAGTCGCTGAGTTTCTTACCTTGACGGAATTTGGATATAACGGTTGTACCAAATGACAACACCCCATCAATTGCTGCGGCAATTCCCGCAACTTTCAGCCCCTCTTTGAATGATGCTCTTGCTTTGAGTTCGTATTTTTGTCTTTCCGCTTCATCGACATCTGAAATTTCCTGCTCTTTATTATCAATTGTAATGCCGACTTTACCCAACTGTACTTCATCGTATGTAACTTGTGCCGGGTGAACGACATCCTCAAATTTTACATTATTGACTTGCTCAAATTCCTTTATTTTTCTAACAACATTACGAGCAATCTCACCGTCCTCTGAACTTGACAAGTTATTCAAGTCTCTCGGTGAAAGATTGCGCCACTCTTGTATTTTATTAAAATAATCGCATGGAATATCATATCCACCCTTAGACAAAAAATCTGGATTTTGGTTAAGATGATCGTTTATTGCATCAATAGAAAGATTTTTTTGAACAAACTTTGATTGAATCGGTTGTCCACTTTTATAGTAATCTATAGAAGAAGATAAATTAGGTTCTTTTATATGGCTTGGCACATTACCTACCATCAAGTTATCAGCATTATTAAAGCGAATTTCGATGTGTTCGGCTACAATTCCGTGTTTAGTCCTAAGATTTCCTTGGATATGTTGTGGTTGTGCAACAATATCCCTAACTTTTTGTAGTTCTTGCAACGCATTTTCAAGATTTATGTCCTGCTTAATCAGATTCTGTAACAATTCATCAGCACGAAGCTGATTAACTTCGCCGACGATAGCACCGATTCCCTGACTTGCACACATGTCAAGGATACAGGACTGCGCCACGCCACCTCTAGTTAGGTCTTTTTTCATCCTGCTCTCCTCCAGCCTCAACTTTCACATACTCCCAGTCACATGTCAATCCCACTTCCATAAATCTCTGCTGAATCGGTATAAATCCCATCCTTCTCAGCCAAAATCTTCGCCGTTGGCAGTCTATCCAACACCGCATCAATAAAGGTCCGCTGTAGGCAAACTTTACCCTGCTAGATTAGCAATTCTTTAAATTAATCTAAATTCCTGTAAGTTTTGCTGATTTTTGCTATTGCTAAACATAGAATGCAAACGGGTGAGCCTAAAATAGGTGTCAAGGGAATGGCAGACTGTTTGAAAACGACACCCTTAATCCACAAAGAATCAGGGCAATGAGGGCAGATACTACCTTTAAAAACTTCGGGAGCATAAAAAAATGACCGCAAACTCCCGCAAGAGTTAAGGTCATTTTGCACCGTTACAGATGATACGGTTCTCCCCGACTAATCTTAAGCATACATGCTACTTTAATGAACATGGCACCACTGTCATGACAAAATGGAACAAAAATAGAACTCCTTGAATTTACTGGCTCCATAGGCATTTTCATGTTCCAGTACATGCCATTAGATAGTTCCATAACGTGCCACTTTAAATTGTTGATAATTCATATGATTCCTGGCTTTACGCCCTCATAATTTTGTTCCAGAACATGCCACAATACATTTATATAAACCTTAGTCATTAATAGCGTGAATCAGAAATTTTACCTTGTCCTATTACAATGGGCACTTCCTAGTCGATTACAGATTTCCATAACCTTTAAGTTTGTGATTCATAAGCTCAATATTGAAATCCTGATATCCCTGCATTTGAGACCAGTTTATCATCTCCTTATGGTCCGGATGTTTGGGATCAGCTATTATTTCTAAAAAATCGTAATATCCCGGTTCTCCGCCTACGTCCTCGGGTGGAGCATTTCCCTCCCCTTCTACGCAAACCGAATAATTCTGTGGATATGTTTCGATTACATTACCCACTTTAATCCAATGTCGCCAATCATCACCAAAATCATAAGTATATTGTATTGTTAAATATTTAGGAATGTAATCGGATAATTTACAATCCGCTTCCTTGATCATGGGAATGTCCTTAGGATATTCAAAGGCATCTTCCCCGCACACGATATTGGTGATTGCCTTATCCTTGTCAATAACATTAAAATCATGCAAATGACAATCCTGCCAAGTAAAGAGTATCTGCAATATATGATGTAACTGCAGAAAAGTAAAATGTAGCGGAACAACCACCTTGCGCCAAACTTTATAGTCGGTAAGTTCAAGGGTAATCATTAGCTCCACTGCCTGACAGTCAAAAATTGAAGTTCCCGTAAAATTTTCCAGATCTTTATATAAGCATTCATTAGGATGTTTATAAGCCCCTTTGCCAACGCCTACAAGATGAGTACTCACCCGTCGATTAACAAAGCTTTGAATAACCATATTACTCTGTAATTCATCTGCATGCCAATATACCATTTCACAAGCTTTGTTCATTTTGGCAACACTTGACCGGTCTTTTGTTTTGGCATAAGTAACTACCGGCGAATGTTGAGTAAAATTCTCAACCAGCTCAGGTTTCATAGACTCAGCTAATAAGGTTTCCCTAATACTAAAGATTATAAGCTCATCAAGATTTTTAAAGTTTCTCGCTTTTATCCCATAGAGTACTATGACATAATGATTGCTGTCGTTCACTAATACCACTGTTTTTTTACGATTGACAGTAATTAAGTTAGCATGCCATGAAAATAATGCCGGCTCACTGCTATTTACTAGTACAGGTTCTATTTTTAATTCTTCAAGAAGTTTTTTTGTACATTGAATTAACATTCTAACCTCCATCAAATAAAGAAATAAACCCTAATCCACTAGCAAGATTAGAGCCTATTTCTTTATGTCATGTTTATCTTTCCCTTTAAAAATGCCTGTACTTGCTCTGCACTTTTAACAGCTAAATGAGCATCGGTCTCGTTTAATTCCAAGCTAAATGGATATCTTGCCTGCACTCCATAATCAGTTAAATTTAAACATTCTTCCCTGATCTGCATGAAATTTTCGTCATATTTCATGCAGGTCTTGTTTAAAGCCACTAGATCATGAACCCGCTGAATTGCTCCACCATGAAAAGCAATAAATCCTTTTAAATATTTTTCCGCACTCTGCTGACAATGATAACAAATAATTTCAACCGGAACTGGCTGCATTTCTTGCAAATAAATAGCCGAATCTAAATCCTGCTTAGCATAGCGAAACCATTCTTGCGCAACCAAATTATTGTTCATATAAAAGTACTCCCTCATGGGCAATTTTATGCTCCATGGTTGCTGCTGAAACTACGCGTTCATTGAATTCATCATCATCATATACTAGTAAATCAACCGGCATGTCTACATCCTGCATCATCGCTTTTCTTATCTTACGTAAAATATCAATTTTGCGTAAACCGGCTAAGGAAGCGACGATACATAAGTCAAGATCACTATCATCAGTATACGTATTATCTGTATAAGAACCGAATAAATATATCTTTTTCACATCTATACTATTTTGAATAACACTAATTACGCTTTCAAGATTTTCTCTGACATTGGTCTGCTTACTCACACCCGTCACTCCCTTCCATATTTATATTATAACACAGCTATAAATTGTTTATAAATTCCAATTAAAAATAATCCGGCCAGTTCTAAAATAATGCTAAACTAGTCGGATTACCTGTTACTTTTATGAACATGGCACCACTGTCACGACAAAATGGAATAAAAATTGAACCCCTTGATTTTACTGGCTTCATAGGCATTTGCTTGTTCTAGTACGTGCCATTAAATCGTTCCAGTACATGTCATTTGGGATTGCCAAGAATCCATATATTATCTAACTTTGTGGCCTCATAATATTATTCCATAACATGCCACGAAACGTTAAATAAACCTTAGTCAACCAGAGGGTGTCGCGGGGACGGGGTGTCGACACTACATTTCGAACAAGTCACAGGACTGAAGGTCGTCTTACTCACAGGCGTCAAGAGAATGTAATTACCGATAAAAAAATAAGTGTCAGCAACTCCGTCCCCTCGACACCTCCAGGCTTTAGATTATTACGTTCTATTTTTCTCTATTGCCATGTAAAAGCCCTGCAAAATTTAACTTTTTTTGTCATATTGTGATGTCGAGATGTGTCAAGGGAACGGCAGACTGTGCGAGAAGCAGGTAAAAAATAACAAAAGAAGAGAGAAAAATGATATAATATAGGCATAAAGAAAGTAAGCAGGGAGAAATATATGCCTTATAAAATAGGTAAAAATAGAAACCAAATAGTGATGTTTCCGGAACTGATAGACGATTACATCAGTGAGGAAAATGAAGTCCGTGTCATTGAGGCCTTTGTTGAAGTCCTTGACATGAAAGAACTTGGTTTTACTCGCTATGAATCAGCTACTACAGGAAGGCCCGGGTATCGCCCCCAAGAAATGCTAAAACTGTACCTGTACGGCTACTTAAACCGCATCCGTTCTTCTCGGCGCTTGGAAAAAGAATGCATCAGGAATGTTGAAGTCATGTGGTTATTAAATAAACTAACGCCTGACTACAAAACGATTGCGGATTTCCGCAGGGACAGCAGTCAGGCATTAAGGCAGGTATTTAGGGAATTTACGGTCCTATGCCGTGAGTGGGAGCTGTTTGGCAAAGAAGTTGTGGCGGTTGATGGCAGCAAATTCCGAGCTTCCAATTCCAAGAAAAATAATTATAGTGAAAAAAAGCTAACGAGACTGCTTAAATACATCAATGAGAAAATAAATGAATATCTACAAATGCTTGATACAACGGATCAAGAGGAAAGCCATGAACGCAAGTTGACTGCCACGGAAATACAAAATCGCCTAGAAAAGCTGACAAAGAGAAAATCCAACTACGAGGATATGGAGCAGCGGATAAAAGACAGCGACGAAAATGAAGTATCGACTATTGACGCAGATAGTAGACTAATGTATTCAAATAACAATGGCGTCGACGTAAGCTATAATGTACAGTCAACCGTTGACATGAAACATAACCTGGTGGTGGATATCGCAGTAACCAACAACCCTAGTGATAGCGGTCAGCTTTTGCCTATGGCCGAGAGATCAAAAGAAATATTGAAAGTAGAGAAGATCACAGTCTTAGCGGATAAAGGGTATAGCAAAAGCCATACAGACCTAATGAGCTGTGAAAAAAACGATATAACTGTATATGCTGCTATGCAAGAAAGCCGCACTCCAGCAGGTGAAGCGAGGTATAAAGCGGATAACTTTACATACCTAGCTCAAACAGATATATATATTTGTCCCGAAGGAAAGAAACTATCGTTTTGGCGAACGCGTAAGGTAAATGACCTTGAGTATCGAGAATACGCTAATTTTAAGGAGTGTAAGAGTTGTCCTGCTAAAGGAAAATGTACAAAGGCCGAAAAAGGCCGAACAATCAGCCGTAGTGAAGCAACCGGGACAATTGAGGCGATCAAAAAACGAATGGAAGAAAACCCGCAGTTATACAAACGCCGGCAAATGATGAATGAGCCAGTGTTTGGTACAATCAAGAGGGCTATGGGGTTTACTTATTTTCTAACCAGGGGCTTTGAAAGAGTCAAGGCTGAAGCCTCTTTAGTTTTCTGCGCTTATAACCTTCGCAGAGTAATAAACATTCTGGGGCCAAAAGAAATAGTGAGCAGATTACGGACGATATAATAACGAATCTCCAGATGACCTTTCCAATTTCAAGTAAACATCCAAATGAGTAGCCTGATTTTTAAAGCCAGGGTACTTTTTTTGCTTTTTGGCTATTTATAGTGCCTGTTTTCGCACAGTCTGACGGATTGCCGACATCTAAATCTATACTGACTGCCGCCCTGCCAGCAGATTAAACTGGTAAATGTTGAGTAATTATGGTAATTATGGCATAATTAGATTATTAATAATATAAGGAGTGATAGCTTATGAGGAACAAATCTCTAGTGTTTTTAGCAAGTA
Source organism: Sporomusa aerivorans (assembly GCF_041428895.1). Taxonomy (NCBI): domain Bacteria; kingdom Bacillati; phylum Bacillota; class Negativicutes; order Selenomonadales; family Sporomusaceae; genus Sporomusa; species Sporomusa aerivorans. The sequence goes on along the minus strand of NZ_CP156926.1, from coordinate 2,112,676 downwards.
TCCTGTTAATAGCGGTGTTTGTGATAGCGCCTGCCACGGCCAATGCCCAGCTCCGCGACTCCTATGGAGAGTTTGGTGCTGCGCAAGTCGGTAAAATCCTTGACGATTATATGCTTAAGAGCAAGTTCGTACTGGCAAAAGGGGATACAATCGAGTCTCAGAATGTTTATAAAGATGGTTCAAAAAACATCGTCATTGCCAAAACCGACCGTGTAAAATACTCTCCCGAGCTTACAATTACTACAGATGCTAATGACATCATAACCAGAATTAATTTTCAATATTTTATTAAGCAGGATATAAGTAACGATTCCCGCAAAAGATTGCATGACGCATGGAGTTACGCGGTTAAAGGCCGCTACGGCAATCCAACAGAGGAAGGCATTGATAGCAAATATGGGTTTCCCTACTCCAGATATGTTGAGATAGGCAAATACCAGTACGATGTCGTAACATGTGTGATCGATGGACGCGATCAGCCAAGCGCAGCCCGCAATGGTATAACAAGATTTAGTATCTATATTGGCACCAGGTAAACCAAATGACTCAAGAGATGGTTCTCTTGAGTCATTTTTATTCGTTCCTCACAAGCGAAGCAATAATACGCAGAGATAGATGCAAGTCTTGTGAAATTTATGATTTCTGCAATGGTGGTTGCAATCATGTTGCATATAATGAAACAGGTATTGCAAATAATGAAGGCGTAAGTTGTAAAATCCTCAAATGTGCCTATTTGTACATTAAAAATTCTATAGATAATTTAACGCCAGTTGCAGGTAAAACCTGGTATCTACAATCCGAAGTTTGAAGAAATAATAAGGAATAGCATGCAAAAATTAACTTAAAATGAGAACGAATGTTTGATTGCATTAAGCATAATACTGCATTAAATAGTCTTTATTAGTAAACCAATCACAAAAATAGGAACAGCTATTTGCATATATTGGCAAATAGCTTGTCTCCTATTTTGTGAAAATTCCGATTTAAATGCCAGAAATGAAGCTCATCGAATCCTTGTGACATCATCATCACACCATTTTTCGCCGTTACTAATGATATGGTTCCCTCCGACTATCTTCAGAAATCTGTTACTTTAATGAACATGGCACCTTTGTCATGTCAAAAGAGGAACACCTTGATTTTACTGGCCTCATAGGCATTTCCTTGTTCTAGTATATGCCATTAAATCGTTCCTGTACATGTCATCTGGGGTTGCCGAGAATCCAATATTATCTAGCTTTGTGGCCTCATAATATTATTCCATAACATGCCACGAAACGATTAGTCAATAATTTAACCAATGTCTATTTTATGCGTGCCCCTAGAGCACTTAACAATCCTATGCAAAAATATTACTTTAAATACCCCCATTTTCTATCTCCGCCATGTATATTTTATTTGGCAAATAAATCGTCTTCCTTGTTTGAATTCCAAATATATTCAATGCTTTGTGCAAGTTCTATAGCTTTTTTTATACCAAACCTATCTGATATAAAGCCTAAAGCCATATCTATTCCTGCCGATACGCCAGACGAAGTATAAAACTTTCCATCAACAACCCATCTGGCATGACTGATCCATTCAACATCGGAATTCACTGACTTAACCCACTCAAATGCTCTCTTATTTGATGTAACTTTTCGACCATTCAACAGATTTGTTTTAGCAAGCAACGCCGATCCTGTACAGACCGTAAGGCAATATTGGGATTTAAGCGCAATGTCAGATAACTTCTCAATAAACAAATTATCGTTGATCAATTGTCGTGTTCCTTGACCGCCAGGAACTAAAAGTATTCCGGAGAAATCAACATTTTCCAAAGTTTCCGTTAAAATTGCTACCCCTTGACTGCTTTTAATAATACCACCATTTGTTGAAACAAAACGCAACCGACATTTCTCAATACGGCCAAGCACTTCGACTGGCCCAAACGCATCTAATGTTTCGAAATCAGAGAACAGTAAAACATTCACATCCATAAATTATCCATTCCTTTCCTGACACTCAAAACTATTTAACACTAGCCACTATCGACTGACCGAAAGCGAATACATCGTATTTATCTAAAAGCCCATTGCCTGTTTTACAATTTCCATTTTTTCTGTGGAGGTCAGCTTCTCCAAAAGTTTAAATGCTACGCCCGGGGCGGTTTCGGGACAATAAGAGGTGATAATGTTCTTATCTACCACGATAGGCTCATTTACTACGTCAACATCAAATTCTTTCAGTTGCTTTTGACGATATGCGTCCCGCAAATGATAGGTCGTGGCTTTTCGTCCCGCTAACACCCCGCTTTTCCCCACAGGTAGCGCCGCTACGCAAATTGCGGCAATTATTTTGCCTTGTTTATCGAACTCACGGATAAGATTCAAAAATCGTTCATCATAAGCTTCTTCGTAGAATCCAAATTCCTCAAAACCACCTGGAATTGCCAATGCATCATACTCATCAACATTTATTTCATCAATTGTTTTATCGACCAGAACTGGAATATTAAAGGTGCTGGTTACCTCTTTTTGAAAGCCACAGGTAACAACTGGCACATTATACCCATAGTCGTTTCTTGCCCATCCCATGACATCGACAAAAGCACTGAATTCCATTGTTTCAAATCCTTTCACCACAAACAATAATGTTATCATCGAATCCCCCCAGTTCATAAAGGATAAATATTAAATTACAAGTTACTATAATGAATACGGCTATGTCAACAATTATTGTTTCTCCTTTAACGAACTAACTCCTGCTAGGTTTTACCATACTAGCAGGAGTTAGTTTAAGTGTTACTTTAATGTACATAGCACCTTTGTTCATGTCAAAAGCGGAACACCTTGTTTTACTGTCTTCATAGGCATTTCCTTGTTCTAGTACATGCCATTAAATCGTTCCAGTACATGTCATTTGGGGTTGCCGAGAATCCATATATTATCTAGCTTTGTGGCCTCATAATATTATTCCATAACATGCCACGAAACGATTAATAGACATTAGTTAATAATTTAACCAATGTCTATTTAATGCGTGAGTCAGAAAACCATCACCCGACTCAGTCTTACCTTTTATGCAATATTTCTTCTGTTATTAAAGCCCGAAACGCTTCAATACTCATTGTTTTAGTTTCACCTTCTTTCCGGTCTCTGACCGCAACTACATTTTCATTTTGTTCCTTATCCCCTAGTATAAGCATATATGGTATTTTCCCTAACTGGGCTTCACGAATTTTGTAACCGACTTTTTCACTCCGGTCGTCCACTTCAACCCTTATATCTTCGTTTCTTAATACCTTCAGCACTTTATTTGCATACTCATGATTTCTCTCCGATATGGCTAATATCTTTACTTGAACAGGTGCAAGCCATATAGGAAAAGCACCCGCGTAATGTTCAATCAACGTTCCAACAAAACGTTCCATCGAACCAAGCAAAGCTCTATGCAGCATAATAGGTGTATGTTCTTTACCATCAGAGCCGACATAGGTCATGCCAAACCTCTCAGGTAAATTCATGTCTAGTTGAATAGTTGTTCCCTGCCATTCGCGTCCCATAGCATCCACGGCCTTTAAATCAATTGCTGGGCCGTAAAATTTAGCACCACCAATGTCCTTTTTAAATTCAATTCCCCGATCGCTAAGAATCTTTTCAAGGGTGCTTTCTGCCAGTTGCCACACAGGTTCATTATCAATGAATTTCTCCTTATCCTGTGGATCACGCACAGAGAGATATACGTTTAGCTTGTCATAACCAAATGCCTTATTAATATCAAGTGCAAAGTCAAGAACATTATTTACCTCATCCACAAACTGATCTTCAGTACAAACAATATGGGCATCATCTTGAGTAAAACCACGTACACGTAACATACCGTGCAAAGCTCCTGATTTTTCAAAGCGGTAAACACTACCAAGTTCGCACCAGCGAATAGGCAGTTCTCTATAACTGCGTGGTCTGGTCTTATACATTCTCACGTGGAACGGACAGCTCATGGGTTTTACATAATAGTAGGTATTCTCTGTTTCATCCTTGGCTGCCATTTTCATTTTAGGATACATACCCTCAGCAAAATGATCCAGATGCCCTGAAGTTTCCCAGAGATTACTTTGTCCAATATGGGGAGTATAGATATATTCATACCCACGCCTACGGTGCTCCTTACGCCAGTACATTTCTATTTCCTCGCGCACAACAGAAAGTTTAGGATGCCAAAGGATAAGCCCCTGACCGATATATTCATCAATGGAGAATAAATCAAGTTCTTTGCCAATTTTACGGTGGTCACGTTTTTTTGCTTCTTCCTGTGCAGCCAGGTAGGAGTCTAACTCCGACTGTTTAGTAAATGCTGTCCCATAAATACGTTGGAGCATTTTGTTATTGGAATCACCTCGCCAATAGGCGCCTGTGCAGGAAATAAGCTTAACGGCCTTTATCATACCCGTATAGGGTAAATGAGGCCCCGCACAAAGATCAACAAAATCCCCTTGTCGATAAAAAGTGATTGGCTGGCCATCAGGCAATTCCCTAATCAATTCTGCTTTGTACGGCTCATTAAGCCGCTCGGCAAATTGTAATGCCTCTGACCGGTTAAGTGCAAACCGCTCCAAAGCTGAATTTTGTCTAATTATCCGCTTCATTTCGCTTTCTATTTTTTCTAAGTCATCTGATGAGACGGGAACTTCTGAGTCAAAGTCATAGTAAAATCCGTTTTCGATTGCCGGTCCAATGGCAAGTTTCACCTGAGGGTAAAGATTTTTAATAGCTTGTGCAAGAACATGGGCAGCCGTATGGTGTAGCACCTTTTTACCTGCTTCTTCGTTAAAGGTAACCACATGTAAAGAACAGTCCGCGTTGACGGTGGTCGTTATATCCACCACCTTTCCGTTAATCTCAGCAGCAAGCGCTTCTTTTGCAAGTCCTGAACTGATTTGTTTAGCAATTTCAGCACAGGTGGTAGAGAACGGCACCTCTATTGAATTTCCGTTCTTAAGCTTTACACTAATCACCCTCAACACCTCTTTCTTTATTTTTATATAATAAAAGCTCTCACCCCTGAAAAATCAGGGGTGAGAGCTTTTATTCACACGGTTCCACCCTGGTTATGCCCAATAGGAAACAATCCTTTGCACATAGCTTAAAACCTCGATAACGCAAGGTGTGCGGCTATGCTTAATTAAAAATGAAAAAACCATTTCCGTTCAGCACGCAACTCAAGAGTGGTCTTCTCTATTAACTCCGAAAGGATGCTTTCAGCCGGTGACATCCAATCTCTGCTCGGGTTCATTAACAGATACTCTCTCTATCACAGTTTTGATCTTATTAAATATGTGTGCTATTGTAGCACAAAAGAATACCATTTGTCAATTTTTTGCAGATTTATGTGTCAAGGGCAGGGGCTGTCGACACCCCTTCCTCCGTAAGATACACTTTTGGTAGACCTGATAATCAGACAGATTATCAATAGTATATACCCGCATTTTGCAAAGAGTTGGGGTTATATTTCACCGTTACCAATGATACTATTCTCCCCGACTAATCTTAAACCGAACATGTTGCTTTAATGTACATGGCACCAGTGACAAGTTCATCAATGCAAGTCGTCAGCTATACCCAATAGAAAGGAATATCGGCTTATCTTCGGCCTTTGCTTTTGCAAAGGCGTCTGAGCCCCACGGGTACCAATCCACAGGATTATAAGCGTGTTGCATTAGATAAGGCGATTTCTCGTTTACCAATCTATTGGGTATTTTCTTTTCTGATAACATGCGCGACCACCCCCTTTACCTAAAATTAATTTTTACGTAGATAGTGTTTCCCTCACGCAGGTAAACAATGCTCTCAATAACCGTCTTATACAAATCGTTACGCTGCACATTATGGTGTTTGATTTGATCTATAAAATAACGAAGGATGAAAGTGTGGCAATCGAAGTATCCAGCTGGTCGGAGGTGGCAAGTGTTGGCGATAGTTACGAAACAGACAATTTTACTGTGGAAGTGATTGGTTCGGTTTAAACGCTATACGCAAGAACAGCGCTTGACGCAAAAATAACGTCAAGCGCTGTTTTTTTCTTTAGAAACGTAAACTACCGGCTTATCCTGCCGGTAGTTATTCTATTGCAATAAATGGAGGTAAGGATATGGACATCATGGAACAGGCCATCCAAAAACTCGATGCGGAGCTGGCGACAGCAGCCGATGATCGAGGCTATCTGTTCGCCATCAATCAGATTGTGCGCGCACTGCTATTGGAAGATGATAGCTACGTGGAAAAGGTTTTGGAAGAAAAACACACGCTAGAGCGCGCCTACAAAGTCATGCGGCATCTCGCGCAAAAAAACCGCGGGGGTACTACCTGCGTATGTATTGCGCCAGACGAAGCCCAAGATATTATCGGCAGATTTTACGGCTTTTGGGGCGAACCCTTTGACTTTGATCCGGATGAAAAACCCAAACGTCCCATTCCCGCGGCGGCAAAGCGCCCGAACGCGCCTGCCGTTCCCAAAAGCACTCCCATACCGGCAGCGGCAAATAAGCCGGCTGGCCAGCTCAACCAAATCGATCTGTTTGGGGGGGAGGCTTAAGCCATGACTGCCGAACAAATCTTATCTCATTTCCGCCCAGGGCCGGTCACGAGAGATTTAAAGCAATTCGTCCGGAAAAATGCCTTCAGTAAACAGTACTTATTCATCCGGAAAAAGGGCGATACCACAGGCTATTGTTCGTTCTGCGAAAAGGATGTTCCACTCAAGGACCGTTCGTCTCTGAAGCACAATGCGAAAACAACCTGCCCGCGCTGCCGCAGGGAAGTCACCCTAAAGCATGTCTGGCGTGGGATAAAAAATATCGTCGACGAGGCGTATGTGTACCATTTTGCGCGTTCTGTGAAAAATAAGCAGATGATTACCTGCCAGACCTTCTATGTCTCTCGTTTCTTAGACAGCAATCCCGGCGCGATAAAATACTCCCCCTCCTGCTACTATGTGTTTTCCCGCCAGGGCGCTAAGATGATGTATGTCGACCCCTACTACCGCCAATATGTCTTGACCCAAAGTATCTATACCAAGCATCCGAGCGGTGGTTTATACTATGGCTGGCAAGGCAAGCTAGCTGTAAATATGGCTAGTCTCGCACGGGCGCTCCCTCACACCCCGTATCAATATAGCGCCTGGGAAGACTACACCGATATGAATGAACAAATCCTGCGTTACTTCGCCCTGTTCGCCAAACATCCGCAAGTAGAATATTAGCGCTTTGGTAAAATCTTATCTGGGCAAGCATCCGGCCGCTCGCGGTGTTTTAAATTGGAACGGCAAGTCACTCAGAAAAGTGCTGGGCTTTCAACCGACAAAGCTAGAACTCAGGCATGCCGACAAAGCGAATGTATCCGGGGGAAAACTGGTGCACTGGATTAAGCTTAGAAAAAGCGGCTGCCAGATTTTACTGCCGGACTTGGACGCCTATGGCTGGCTCACTGAAACCTTAATTCTCAAAAATTTAAGGGAATTTGTTCCCTTTGATAAACTTCTGGCTTACCAGAAACGCTTGGAAAAACGCGGTGAACTCGCTGCGTATTTTTTTCGCGATTATCTGGACTATCTGCGAGAATGCCAGCAGCTCGGCTACGATATGTCCTGCAAAGAAATTTTGTATCCAAACAAGCTAGCGGAAAAGCATCTCCAAAACCACCTGCGAATCGAGCACAGAAGAGACCGGCTGCTTGATCAAAAAATTAGCGAGCGGTATCCCCAATTAGTCGAGAAATACGAGTATGCCACGAAAAACTTTTGCGTCGTCGTTCCCCAAAATTCCGGCGACCTCATTGCCGAAGGGCGCGACCTAATCCACTGTGTCGGCGATTACATCTCCAGCTTTGCAAACGGGTTCACGGACATTGTCTTTTTACGAAAAGCGGCGGAGCCTGCTGCTTCCTATTACACCATGGAACTTTATGACGGCGAAATCTTGCAATGCCGCGGGTGGGACAACTGCGACCCTACCAAAGAGATTCATGCGTTTTTAGACGAGTTCAAGCAAAACCGCCTGACGAAAAAACGGAGAAAACGGGCGGTGTAAAGGTAACCCATTCTCAATTTAAAATAAAGGAAGGCGGCTTATGATGACGAAAAGCGATGAGCCATTTACTCTCGATTGCTCGTCCCACTCGATATTTACAAGATGGACAGGTAAGGACCCAGAAACATATGTCTTTACTGCTCAGGAAGAACGCCTTATGGCTGCCGTATCGAAAGCTCTTGATCTTGGGTTGTTCTACAATAGTGATGTAGATGAATTTGTAGCGAAGGAGCTTGAAATTACGGCCGAACAGCGGTCAGCACAGTTCCAGAAACCGGAGAATGCTGTACATGGAGGATGTTTTGGCTACGAAGTTTACCATGCGCGTAAAGTGGTGGAAGCGCGCCGTAGCATGAAAGATAACCGAGAAGCAATCGAACAGTATCGATACTTTGTCGGTCAAAAGTTAGGCCGCGTTAAACTAAACGGAAAAATAGTCTCCGGAACTGTCATTACTGCCGTTTCTCCGGATCAGATTGCTCTCACGGGAACTCTGGGGAATAGGAAATGTGCCGCTACAACTGAGCCAAGAAGATTGGCGACCGTTATCGAAGCTGGCAAAGCCCCTACGGCGGTTAACCGCTAAATCCTGCTAATTTTACAGCTAAAATGGGCGTCAAAAAGTACCGAAAACTCGGTGCTTTTTTCGTTTTCAACCCTTCAACTGAACGAGTTAGGTGTAAAGGAGGAATTTACTTTGAGAAAGAACGCGGCTGAACTTGATTACGCTTGGCATATCCTGCTCTATCGCTGCTCCCTTTATGCGCGTAATCGAAATCTAGCGCGAAAATATCGCCTGCTGGTTGAGCAGTATGGCGCGGCGCTTGCATATTCCCAAGAGGAAATCAATCGGCATATCCAGGCGGAGCAGCGCCGTGCTCTGGTCGTACGCAGACGCAGGGAAAAAACCGGCATGAAACAGCCTGTCAAGCCGGCGTAATAGCCCAAAACAAGAAAACAGAATGGAAATAAAATTAATAAAGAGGAGTGGTTTTCATGCTGGAATTTCAAAAAGAAATGTCCCGGGATGAACTTATCAGGCACCTGCAGGAAAACGGGTATACCAAAATAGATTTACCCATAGTCAATGACTGCAAGTTCTACATGCTGGAGTGTCTAACACCTAAAAACGGCGTATGGATTGGCCAACTTGGACAAGGCGTTGGTATGGCATACACTAATGGGTTACGTCTGAACGAGGTTACAATGAACAAAGTCAACTTTCCGAGTATCATTGAGCCTGGAGAAACGTTTAATTGGGCTATAAAGGAATACCTGCTGCGGAAAACAGTCAGAATACCGATATTAACGCTATCGGTATTCTGTTCTTTCTGGAGGACGCGGCAAAAGAGCTTACCGAAGGGACTGCTTCGGAAATTGACTTGTACTTTCGGCAACAAGGCGTTGATTGGCAGTATGATTACGGCAAGGTTGTTGACGCTATTCCAAAATATTACCGGTTTTCTGTAAAAATGATCTATAACCAGCAAGACCAGCATCTCACAATCTACGAAAAACCCGGCAATGTTTAGGCTGCTAGGCCCGCCAGGACGTAGTGCACAAAGCTTACAATAGCGGCAGGAGCAGTACAAACAGTGCATGAAGGACTGAAACCCTCCGTATTATTCGGAGGGTTCTGTTTCTTCCATGTCTTCAGGGCCACCCATGATCAGCGTCCAGTTTCTTTTGTTGTGTAAAATACGATGTATCTCGATAACTGGCCCGTTCCAGACCCATAGGGCTGAATAGTTTGTGTGTACCGAAAACCGTAGGTATCTCTGTTCCGCTAAAAAAGGATACGCTCTAGGCGGTAAACAGATATTGGGACTGTTCGCTAAAACATTGTTTATCCTAGCCCTTACGTCGGCGACAAATTTTCGGGCATTCGCAGGACTATCTTGAGCTATATACAGGGCTGCGTCCCGGAGGTCCTTCTGGGCCGTAGGTACGATTTTAACCTGATATTTTCCGCTCGGTTTGCCTGTCGTCATCTTCCCGCTCCCTTAATTCAGCGTCTATTTCGTCCAAGACATCGTTAACATCCCGACTTTCACCTCTACGGCTCTCGCCTGCCGCTTGAATAAGAGATTTATACAATTCATTTTCTTCTTTAAACTTTTCGAGTTCAGACATTAGATTTTCATAATTTTCGTGGCCAAGGACAACCAGCCTGCCAGTGCCTTTTTTTGTGATGTATACCGGCAGGCTTTCGGTAATACAAAAATGTTCAATTTCGTCCATCTTTTTGGCCAAATCCGTCATGGGACGAATGATCGCTTTCATATTTCTGCACCTCTTTATGTTAGAGTTCTACCTATATTATACCCGGCTAGTCAATATAAAATCAATCTAAGATCAATCTATAATCATTATATCTTGGTAAAAAATGATGTGCCCGTGGTGGTATCAAAATATCGGCTACAGTCGGCGTTGGCTTGGAAGCAAGTCGACAGGATGATCAAGCTGCATTCGCGGTACTGGTTTAGCGCTCACTTTACCACTCCCCACAGCCGAAAGCAAGGTACGCTTGCGCTTTACTCCTTGCTTTCGGCTATGGAGAATGGTTTTTTTTCGCCATAAACCAGCACCCAAAGGCAGAAAGGACGGATGAAAAAATGGCTCAATTGGCGGAAACGCGCCAAGAATTGGAAGATCAAGTACTACAGCAGATTACAGCTAACATGGCGGCTTGGAAAGCTTTTTTGGGGACAGTCGGCAGAATGTACAAATATCCGTACACCGACCAGCTCATGATCCATGCGCAGCGCCCGCAGGCCCAAGCCTGCGCCGAATTGGAGCTCTGGAATCGCCGCTTTCACCGGCGAATCAAACGCGGGGCCAAAGGCATCGCTTTATTTTTCCATGATGGACGCTGGCAGAAAATCAAGTATGTCTTTGATCTTAACGATACTTACATTCAGAAAGATGCTGATGCCCCGCTGGTTCTATTATGGACTTTGGAAGAAAGCAGTGAACAGGCGGTTTGCCAGGCGCTGAAAGACCTATATAACTGTACAGAAACCGACCTTCTGTCGTTGATTTCAGCTATCGCCGCGCAACTGCATGGCAATGTAGCCAACAAAAAGAACCTGCTTGCCATGCCGTCGGCCGACGCTCTCAACCAGGGCGATGAGCAAGAACTGGAATGCCGCCTGCGAAAGTTTATCGTTGACAGTACCTGTTACGCCATATTTGCCCGCTGTCAGATAGAACCTGCCGTATCGCTGGCCGAGTACGAAACACTGCTGCCCGCTGTTTCCACAAAGGACAGCATCTTACGTATCGCCGAAGCTGTCAGTCATTGTACGGCCAACCTGCTGCGCGCCATCGAAAGCGCCATTAAAACGCCGCCGGTGAAACCGGTTGAGGCATCACCGGTACAACTTCATGTTGTGGCGAAACCCGAAACGCCCCCGCCGGAAGCGGAAACCGGTGCGCAAACGCCAGTAGATCAGGCGAAGTCCCCGCAGCCGCGGCCAGTGGAAGTGGCTGCACCGGCACTGCCCCTGCCTGCCGCTTCCGGCGAGAATTTTGATTTAACAGTGAAAAGTTATCCGTCAGGGGCGAAGGCCCGCTATCAACGTACAGTAAGCGCCTTAACGCTCTTGAAGCAGTTGGAAGCAGCGAATCGGCAGGCAACCCGGGAAGAACAGGATATTTTAGCCGGGTACGCCGGCTGGGGCGGACTTTCCCAGGTTTTTGCGCCGGATAATCTGACCTGGAAAAAGGAATATCAGGAAGTTCATGATCTATTGACGGAAAAAGAGTACCGGTCGGCCCGCGCTTCCATTCTAACGGCGTTCTACACGCCGCTGGCGATTATCCAGGCCATGTATGACGGCGTCCGCCGGCTCGGGTTTCAAGGCGGTAAGATTCTGGAACCTTCCTGCGGCATTGGCAACTTCATCGGTGCAGTGCCAGCAGCACTGAAACAGACTTCTAGTTTTTACGGCATAGAAATCGATGAGCTTACCGCCCATATCGCCAAACAGTTGTATCCGGCGGCAGCGATTCAAACCATCGGCTTCGAAAAAGCAAAATTCCCGAATGACACTTTCGATCTAGTAATCGGAAATGTACCATTCGGGAATTTTCCTGTTTATGACCCAACCTACAAGGATAAATTGTCCATCCATGAGTATTTCTTCGCAAAATCATTGGATGTATTGAAAGACGGCGCGCTGCTGGCCCTGATCACCAGCAAATTTTTCCTGGATAAAAAAGGTTCTGCTTTCCGTGAATACCTGGCCAAGCGCGCGCAGTTGCTGAGCGCTATTCGCCTGCCGGACACGGCCTTTCTCCAGGCTGGCACCAATGTGCCCATGGATATTTTGTTTTTCCAGAAAACAGCGGCGGCTCCCGAGCCGGATTGGCTGGAGCTGGGTGAAACAGCGGACGGAATTGAAATCAACCGCTATTATCTTGATCATCCTGACCATATTTTAGGTACGCTCACCAAGAGCAACCACCGCTTTTCCGGCGGCAGCACCTGCATGCCCAAGAAAGAAGAACTGACCTTGCTGTTAGCCAACGTCATGGAAAGCTGGCAGGTCTGCCCACCCCAGAATCAAGCTATCGAAATATCTAAGCAATCCCCCGCTCCTATCCAGGACAGACCTCCGGACAGTTGCCCCGAACCTCAGACAACCTCTCTGTTTGACAGTCCGCTTATCCTTGAACCTGCAATCGAGTTGACGATGTCGGCGCCGGATAGCGTTACACCGCCCGTGAGGAAAGAAACCACTCTATCTATAGAACTGCCCTCGCAGCAGCCGGCAACTTCGGCCGACCTGTTTGATCATGAGGAGGAAGCTGTCCCTAAAACGCTGAACGCTCCGGATGACATCCGAAATTTTTCCTACATAATCCAGGACAAGCACCTGTATTACTGCGAGGATAACGAGCTTGTCTTGCAGGAGGTCTCAGACGGCGCCTACCGCCGGATCGCGGCGCTGATTACCCTGCGGGATATTGTCTATGACCTGTTATTTGTGCAGATGCACTCGCTGGATGCGGCTTTGATTCAAGCCAAGCAGGTGTTATTATCCCAACGCTATGATGCTTTTGTCCGCACCTATGGCTTGATCAACAGCCGCGCCAACAAGCTTGCTTTTGCCGAGGATAGCTCCTATTATCTGCTTTGCTCACTCGAAATACTCGACGAAGACGGCAACATGGAGCGCAAGGCGGATATTTTCACCAAGCGGACTATCGCTCCCCACCAGCCGGTGACGCAGGTGGAAACGGCCAGTGAGGCCCTCACCGTATCGATGAATGAAAAAGGCCGAGTGGATCTACACTTTATGGCATCCCTGCTTGGCAAGGAACCGAATGAAGAAGGCGACAAGGCGATCACTGACGAATTGCAGGGAACGCTTTTTTTTGACCCGACGGCGAAAAGCTGGCAGACGGCGGATGAGTATTTGTCAGGCAATGTCCGTACCAAGCTTCGCCTGGTCGAGCAGTTGGCCGAAACTGACCCGGATTACGCCTCCCATGTGGAAGCCTTACAACAGGTACAACCGAAAAAGCTCACGGCCCCGGAAATTGACGTCCGGTTAGGCGCGGTATGGATTGATATAAAGTATATCCAGGCGTTTATGTATGAAACTTTTCAAACCCCAACCAACCTCCGCCGGCTCATCCAGGTGGAATATGTAGCCTATACATCCGAATGGAACATTTCCGCTAAGACCCAAGTGTCAGGGGATGATGTCGCAGCCTATACGACGTATGGCACCAGGCGCAGCAATGCCTATCAGCTCTTGGAAGAAGCCTTGAATCTCAGAGATATACGGATCTATGACACTGTCATGGAGAACGGCCAGGAAAAGCGGGTACTAAATCAACAGGCAACTACCCTGGCCGTCCAAAAACAGGAAGCCATCAAACGTGCTTTTCGCGACTGGATTTTCCAGGATGCCGAACGGCGTCATACACTGGTTTCGTTATACAATGAACGGTTTAATTCCACACGGCCGCGCGTTTATGACGGCAGCCACCTGGTGTTTCCGGGTATGAGTCCGGCGATTACACTTCGCAAGCATCAGAAGGATGCCATTGCCCACATATTGTACGGAAATAACGTTCTGCTGGCCCATAAAGTCGGCGCCGGCAAGACCTTTACGATGGCGGTGGCGGTAATGGAATCCAAGTGGCTGGGCCTTTGTACGAAATCTATTGTCGTGGTCCCCAATCATCTGGTAGAGCAATGGGCCGTTGAATTTTTGCGGCTGTACCCGGCAGCCAATCTGCTGGTTACTCGCAAAAAAGATTTTGAAAAAGCCCACCGGAAACGGTTCTGCTCGAAGATTGCCACCGGCACCTTTGACGCGATTATCATCGGTCATTCGCAGTTCGAAAAGATTCCGATTTCCCCGGAACGCCGGGCAGAGCTGATCCAAAGCCAAATTGACGATATCACCGACAGCCTGGAAGAGTTGAAAAGCGAAAACGGCCAATCCTTTAGCATCAAGCAAATGGAAAAGATTAAAAAGCAGCTTGAAGTCCGCCTGGAAACACAACTTAAAACCGAGCGCAAGGATGATGTCGTGACCTTTGAGCAGTTGGGCGTAGATCGCTTATTTGTCGATGAGGCACACTCCTTTAAAAATCTCTTCATTTACACCAAAATGCACAATGTGGCCGGTCTTTCCACGACCGATGCGCAGAAATCTTCGGATATGTTCGCCAAATGCCGCTACATCGATGAAATCACGGATAATAAAGGCATCGTATTCGCAACCGGCACGCCGGTGTCCAACTCCATGACCGAGCTGTACACGATGAAGCGCTATCTCTTATACAGACGGCTGGAGGAAATGGGGCTGAGCCACTTCGACTCCTGGGCGGCAACTTTTGGCGAAACAGTTACGGTAATTGAGCTCGCTCCAGAGGGAAAAGGCTACCGCGCCCGCACGCGCTTTGCCAGGTTCTTTAATTTACCGGAACTTATGAACGTATTTCGGGAAGCGGCGGATATACAGACCGCCGATATGCTGAAGCTTCCTGTCCCGGAAAGCATTTACGAGACGGTTGTGGCCAAACCGAGCAGCTATCAAAAGGATATGGTCGACGCCCTTTCAAAACGCGCCGAACGAGTACACAAACAACTGGTTAAGCCCCATGAAGACAATATGCTTAAAATCACCGGCGACGGCAGAAAATTGGGACTCGATCAGCGCCTGATTAACCCGGCTCTGCCTGACGACCCTGACAGCAAAGTCAATCAGTGCATCCAGAACATCCTGAAATTCTGGCTTGACGGAAAGCCGCAAAAACTAACGCAACTGGTGTTTTGCGACCTGTCCACGCCG
This sequence comes from Sporomusa aerivorans, assembly GCF_041428895.1. Lineage (NCBI taxonomy): Bacteria > Bacillati > Bacillota > Negativicutes > Selenomonadales > Sporomusaceae > Sporomusa > Sporomusa aerivorans. Next base: position 2,097,295 of record NZ_CP156926.1, on the reverse strand, counting down.
AAAGCGGACGGCAGCTTTAGTATTTACTGCGACATGCGGGAAAAGCTCGTCCGGCTGGGCATTCCCCGCGAGGAAATCAGCTTTATCCACGATGCGGACACTGACCAGCAGAAAAAGGACCTGTTTGCCAAAGTGCGGGCCGGCAAGGTACGCGTGCTCTTTGGCAGTACGCAAAAAATGGGCGCCGGTACGAATGTCCAGGACCGGCTGATCGCCAATCATGACCTGGATTGTCCGTGGCGCCCCGGTGACCTGGAGCAGCGGGCCGGCCGAATTGTCCGGCAGGGGAACCAAAATGAGGCAGTTCATATTTTCAGGTATGTAACAGAAGCTACCTTTGACAGTTACCTGTACCAAACTATCGAGAACAAGCAAAAATTCATTAGCCAAATCATGACCAGCAAAGCTCCCGTCCGGTCTTGTGAAGATGTTGACGATGAAGTGCTCTCCTATGCGGAAATCAAGGCACTCTGCGCGGGCAATCCACTCATAAAAGAAAAAATGAACCTGGATATCGAAGTGGCCCGCTTGCGGCTGCTGGCGGCAGATGATAAATCCAAACGGTATCAGTTGGAAGACAAGCTCTCGAAAAATTACCCGGCACAGCTCAAAAACGCGGAGGAGACCATCGCCGCCTTACAGACAACCTGGAAACGGAGCGGCAACATGCTATCGTAAAGGATTCATTCATCGGCATAGAGCTACTGGATACATTCTATACCGACAAAAACGCAGCCGGAGAAAAACTGCAACTGCTTGCCAGCGAGAAAAAAGAATGCGAACCAACCTTGATGGGACAATACCGCGGTTTTCTGCTGGCTCTGCGTTTTGACCTCTTTGACAATGAATTTAGACTCCAGTTAAAAGGGAAACGAACGCATGAATGCAGTATGGGAACGAGCGCCACCGGTAATTTCACTCGTATGGATCATTTGCTGACGGATATCTCGAAAAAATTGTCCGAAACGCAAGATAAACTCCAAGGCATCCATATGCAAATCGCCGCTGCACAAAAAGAACTCGAAAAGCCATTCCCAGAAGAACAGGAGTTAAAAGAAAAGGAAGCCCGGTTGATTGAACTGAATGCGCTGTTAAGCACAGACGCGCCGAACGAAGAACAAATTGCCTAGCTGTATAAAGTTTCTATGCCGCGCACAGTAGCGGCAAAAGAGAAGGACTGGCAAAGGGGTTATTTCTCCCTTTCCAGTCCCTTTTTCATTTTCAAGCATAAGGAGGATTCAGTATGCTCATAACCTTTCAAAAACTTGCGATTGTAAAAGAAGAAAAAAAACGGTATTTCCTAGAACCCTTCATTCAATCGCCAATCAATGCGGCCGACGCCTTTCAAGTCATTTTTGAACTTGAAAACGCTGCCGAAGAGATGTTCTGCGCTTTATTCTTAAATACGAAGAATAAAATCATCGGTGCCGCCGAAATATCGCATGGTACTCTCAACGCCTCGCTGGCCCATCCCCGTGAACTCTTTAAAAAGGCTTTGTTTCACAACGCCGCGGCTGTCATTATCGGCCACAACCATCCCAGCGGCGATCCCCAGCCAAGCCGTGAAGATGTTGAATTGCTGAAAAAGTTTAGAGAAGCCGGTGAAATACTGGGTATCAGTATTCTTGATCAGATTATTATCGGCGGCAATAACGAATTTTATAGTTTTACTACACAATCCAAAATAACTTGATGCCTGACAGCATATGCCAAATTATATTAACTTCGAATAATCCTGCGCACTGTAGAAAAAGCGCATAATGCTAACGGTTTGGGAAACTTCATTGACTTTGTATATAAGCAGGTAACTTTTAATTACTGCTTTGCGGTAACCCTCTTTTCCTAACAGGGCGTGTTCATGAAAAAATCCAAGGATTAAAGAGAACGGATTCCATATAGTCTATATCCAAAGAACAGCGATATCGTTTTCTTTGAATGGACATCATAGATTCTGTATCCAATTTTAATAAATTGACAGCCTTCGAAGTTACGACAAGTTTGCTGCCTCAAGCTGCAGACGTGTTAGCCATTGATCTTCGCGAAAGCCAACATCCAAAACCCAATGCAAGTTATTTTCGATACCCCAGTGAGACCTGGAAGCTTGAGCATATTCAAGAAACTCTCGGTGCATGGTTCCTTGATTTGCTCTGAGCCCGATAAGATAGTCAGCCTTCTTTTCTTTTACAATCTTTTTTACCAGATCTTTTTGGCATCCCATCGCGTCCATCGTAACGATGGCGCCTTTTAAGTCCAACAATTCTGGAATAGCAGTGATTTCATTGCTTTTGGCCTGAGTATTTATCTGTGCCAAAGAAATTTTGTTTTCACTACACCACGCGCCTACCATATAGATCAAGCCTTTTCTTTCTTCCTTATGATAAGTGCCCGCAAGCGCTTTCCCATCTAAGGCAACTACGCGTTTTTTACTAATTATTTCGACATTGGCCATGATTTGGGAAAACAAGGTAGCAAAAGCTTTGGGTTTGATAATTTGCAAGGCTCTAGCAAGGTCAAGCGGCTTGGAATACCCTGTTCCAATGAGAGCAATGTTTCCAACCACTGTTTTCTTGCTATAGCAAAATCGTGAATTTCCACTGCACTGTTGGCGTTGCAAGTGACTGCTAACAGGCTTATTAGTAAAATATCCGATAATTTATGTTTATCTTCCAGGCTTGCCTGGGGTCTGGCATTTTATCCAAAATAGCAATGAGATTTTCCATTATTTTCACCTCATTGCTTTAATTTTTCCCCTTTTTTCCTTCTTTTACTGTTGGATTTTCATGAACATGCCCTGTATTTTTTTGAGAAAAACGTATGCTTTTCTAATCAAAAACTCATACAACACCTGCAGACTCCCGCAAGTAAATACCGCTGTCCATATATACATATCAATGCCGCAAAGATTTCTACAATAAAAGCATCAAAAGAAGGGAGGTTTGAAAATGTCAAAAAGCTTGGAAACAGTCTATGGCGAGACTCTGATGACCACGCAGCTGTCGCCGGTCCGGTTCACCATCAACGGACTGCCTCAGAGTCTGCACATCCTGCGGGCGCACCGAAGGTGGGAAAATCGTGTCTGTGCCTCCGCATTGCCAAAGGCGAAACCATGGGAGTTCCCGGTCACACGGGGCGATGTACTCTATCTCTTTCTGGAGGACAGCTATTCCCGCATCCAGAAACGGCCGCTGAATATCACGGGCGACGCGCCAGATAATCTGATGTTGGAAAAGCTCCGCAATGGTCTTGAGCAGCAGATTGAGCGCTTCCTGGGGAGCATCCCGACACAGTTCTCATTGTTAGCTACTCTCCAGCGCATTCGCAGTGTCGTAAGCGACGTAAACCCTTACGCGAATGATTATCGTGACCTCTGCATCCTCAAGTAGCTGGCATCCTGCTTATCCACCATCTGCGGAAAATGAATGACGACGATCCCATGAACATAATCTCCGCCCATCTGTGAAGGGATTCAATTGAAATTGCCGCTGGATGATACTGTCTAATCCGTCAATTCCTCGCCGCAAATCCGTGTAACCGCAGACAATGTATATTCTGTCCGCTCCACAAAACAGAATAGGGTTGCTACCAAAACCCACAATTGATAGCAACCCCATTGTTTCGCTGTTAATATTGCTGCTGGCGTGTATTTACTATCCTACTAGCAAACCTAGAAACTTTTTCTGGCCAGCTAAAAATGGCTGAAAAGCTGTCAGCCCACATGCACATCGACATAATGGAATAGCTCGATTTTCATAAAGCTTGCGGCTTACGCCGCCAATTTGCCGATTTCTCTGAGGCAATCTCGTACGGAGATTACTGTGTATTTGCGTTGCGCTTTTGAATTAGAGAATACACAGGCAGTCCAATGAGAGTAACAAGCACACCAAAAATTGCAAAACCTGTTGTGGTTACAATAGTATTGAAGCAAATGTAAAGAGCGCCGATAATCCCTATGATCGGAACGACGGGGAATAAGGGAACTCGATACCCGTCTTCTTTCACAAGCTCAGAGTGCTTTTTGCGCATTACGAATACACCGGCTATGCCGACGGAAATGAAGCCCCAGGTTACGAAAACAAGCAAATTTGTAAGCGTATCAAAAGTTCCTGTTAGGATATAAAGCGCTGCAAGAACAATTTGAATAAAGATTGCATTGGCGGGTGAGCCATTTCCGTTGAGCTTTGAGAAGAATGACCGGAAAATAAAATTTCCCTCCATGGCCATAGAGTAGGGAAGACGTCCGCCAGCAAGGATGAAAGGACTAAGGCAGCCAAAGATAGAAACCAGAATGCCAATGGCGATGAGACGGGCACCGGCAGTACCCAGAAGAATTTCCGCCGCATCAGAGACCACCTTTTTAGATGCGAGAATGGCATCCAAAGACATGGTATTAAGCACGGCAATATTTACGCCGAGGTAGACCACGGTGATGATCAGCAGACCGAACAGAATCGCCTTGGGAAAGTTTTTGGCAGGATTCTGTATTTCACCGCCCAGATTGCACACGGCAATCCAGCCTTCGTATGCAAACAGGACACCAAGCATGGCAGCACCAAAGCCGCTGGCTGTAGTTCCAGAGGATACCATGGGTGTAAAGGTGTGAGCCTGACCCAGGGTGAGGCCTGCGACGATTATAACCGCTATCGGGATAAGCTTAGCAATGGTTACCACGGATGCAAATTTCGCCCCTACCTTGGTGGGAAGCAGGTTGATAAGGCCCAATACTACCAGCATTCCAACCGAGACAAGCTTTTGCTGAACATCGGTGAGCGGCCAGAAGGCGGTGCACTGCGACGCGAAGGCAACCGCCAGAGCGGCATCCATAGCAGGGAAGTAAATCAACACTTGCGACCATCCAAACAGAAAGCCAAGCTTTTCCCCGAACAGCCTGTTGAGATATACCATCAAACCGCCTGTTTGCGGCATGGCAGTTCCAAGCTCCGCGATGCTCAGGGCACCTGCCAGGGTAATTATGCCGCCTAGAATCCATGCTACAATGCCCAGCCCCGGCGCATTAATTCCGCCGAATACGGACGATGGCTTAAAGAACACGCCGCTTCCGATAACTACCGCTACAACCATCATCGTGGCGGGGAACAGGGAGATTTCCCTGCTCAGTTTCTGCGAGAGCTTGTTATCCATAGAAATACCTCCGTAATCTGCGTTGTTACCCCAGCGTGATGCCAAGTTCTGTCAGTGTATTTACCACGTAAGCGCGATTGCTTTGGGTCTCTTCCATCAGGAAGCGGATATCGTTTTCATTTGCGCTTGTGGCGCCCACATGCTTCACCGCATTCTTAATGCAGGAATGCCGCAGCTTATCCATATCGAAATAGCGGGCGGTAATCTGGGACGGATGCTCTGGAAGAATAATGTTCTGGCCGGGCTTGTCCTGCTTGGGATCGCCGAATTTAATCTCAATACCCATGGACCGAGCGAACGAGAGCTGTGCCAGCGGATGCTTCCCCGCGCCGGTGTACTCCGTTTCCTGCACAACAATCACCTGATCTTCATCCAGCTCTCTGGCCAGAGCAAAGGCGGCCGTCAGCGAGGTGTTCCCGGCAGGTCCGCGCTCCACGCCTTCCAGCACAGACAGAGCTTCTGTGATATAGAATACCTCTCCCTGCTGCACGATGAGGTATTTATCCATGTAGCGCAGAGCACGCGCCGCGCTGCGGGGGACATCCGAGTGATCGGGATCGGTTGCATACGGAACGCCGAAGCCGGTATGCCCAGTTGTAAAGGATTTGCGGTTGAAGTCCGTATCTGACGCCATGTGCAGTCCGCTTAAATCAACACTTGCACCATATACCTTTGTTTTATTGGCGCCTGCACAACGCAGTCCGCGTGCTGTCCCGGTGAGATTGCCGCCGCCTGCCTGTGTGGCAATCACATAGTCCGGATCGCGGCCAATCTGTTCACGGCACTGCTGCGCAATCTCGTAGCCCAGCGTTTCAATGCCGCTGACGCCAAAGGTGGAATACAGAGATGCGTTAAAAAACCCGGTTTCCTCAAGTATACGCAGGAAGGAATAGTGCAGCTCGGGCCCCACGCTCAGTTGAATTACCTCCGCACCAAGGCATTCGCACTTGCGATTCTTTTCCAGAATTTCGGGCTGTCCAATTTTGTGGGAATCATAGCATTCCTGCACAATGATGCATTTAAGATTGTACATGGCCGCCTGTGACGCGACTGCGGCGCCGTAGTTTCCGCTTGTAGCGGCAACTACGCCCTTGTATCCTAATTTTTTGGCATGATAAGCCGAAATGGCTGCGCGTCTGTCCTTAAAGCTGCCGGACGGATTGCACTGTTCATCCTTCACAAAAATTCTGGCGCCCTTTCCCTTGGGGGAGGTCTTACGTGCAAGAGCGGTCAGATTTTTCATCTCAAGAAGCGGGGTGTTGCCCACACCTGTTGCACGCTGGATTTTTACGATATCTTCAAAGCTGTATCCGCTATTCGCCATCATGCCTTCATAGTCAAACGCGATCCCGCCGGATTCATAGGCGGAATAATCCATGCCCAGAGCGCCCTTAAGGATTTCGTTGCTGCGGGAAAGCACCGCCTGGTAACCATTGTCTTTTACCATGATTTAGTCCTCTCCTCTCACTATTTTACGAAGATTTGTATCAATTTGAAGCAGTTCCGGCACGAAGGTTTCCCCAAAGCCGTGATCATACGCCGGATTTTCGGCTTCAAGGGTTCCTGTCAGCGTCCTTTGCGTTACAGTAGTGACGGCGACCTGCTCTCCAATCTCCGCGTCTTCATTCAGAAATCCCTTTACCCACATTTCCAGCGGTACTTTTCGTGTATCCTCCGGGATCTTGCCGGTTCTTTCTTCCGGACGCAGCACGATGGTGTGTATCTGTACCCATGTTCCTTTTTTGACTGCCATTATTTTGCACCTTTCCTTTCTATTGGGGTATTGTTGGAAGTTGTCACTTCCATGCTTATTAATAAGCAATTATCATGCCAACTATGGCCCCTTCTATAGAAAATCCATCTCTGTTCACAATCTTTGTAAAAATAGCAGCAAAGTGCAGTTTATTCTTTGTTGTAATGTTCAACAAACTAAACGCGGACAAAGTAAAAAACTTTGTCCGCGCAGTGAAGGAAAGAAATATATTTCCATGTGATATGAAATTTATTTCCCATCTTTAATCCAGACCATACTCAACCTTCTTATTGTAAAGCTGACGCCTTGTTATGCCAAGCATCTGGGCAGCCATTGCTTGATTCCCCTTACATTTCAAAAGAATAGAGCGAATATGCTCCCGCTCGGCCTGACTGCGGAAATCGCGAAGGTTCACTGGACCCGGGCCATGCACCAAAGAATCGGTATAGCGAGTATGAGACAGTCCCAGTGAAGTAATAACGCCGTTTTCGGAAAGCACGATTAACCGTTCTATTATGTTTTTCATTTCCCGAATATTTCCGGGGTAATCGTACTCCTTAAGAAAACGCAGCGCAGCGGGGTCAATCTCAATAATTTTCTTTTTTTGCTCCTGGGAAAATTTATTAAAGAAAAATTTGATAAAACCGTCGATGTCTTCCCGTCGCTGGGAGAGGGGCGGAATTTCCGCTACAATGTTGTTGATTCGATAAAAAAGATCCTCCCGAAAGCGTCCATGCATCACCTCGGTATACAAATTCTTGTTTGTAGCGCTGATTAACCGCATATCCACCGGAATAGAGCGGTTGCTGCCAAGACGCTCTATGGTGCGGTTTTCAAGGGTACGCAATAGCTTTACCTGCGTGCTTAAAGCAATTTCACCGATTTCATCAAGAAAAAAGGTGCCGCACTGAGCCTCCTCAAAACGTCCCACACGGCGCTCCAGGGCGCCAGTAAAAGCGCCCTTCTCATGTCCAAACAGCTCGGATTCAAGCAGTTGCTCTGAAAGGGCCTGACAGTTTACAGCAACGAAGCGTCCCTTGCTGCGAGGGCTAAGCTTATGAATATGACGCGCAATGACCTCTTTTCCCACGCCGGATGGTCCCATGAGCAGAATATTTATAGAACTGCTCGCCGCCTTTTCAAGAAGGTCAAGCATTTCCTGATACTCTGGATTGTGCGTTGTGAGCAGGTAAGGGCTCTCCTGTTGTTGCAGGAGATAAGCGTTTTCTTCGCGCAAATTCTTAAGTTCGTAAAGTTTCTGAATTTCTAATACCAGGCCTTCGATATTACTGCCTTTTATAAAATAGCTGAACGCGCCCTTTTTCATCGCTTCCACTGCGGTATCAATTGTGCCAAAACCCGTGATAATGATTACCTCTGTCGAAATTCCCTGCGAGCGCATACGAACGAGCAACTCTATCCCCGTCATACCGGGCATCATCATATCTGCGAGAATAAGGTCAAACGACCCTTTACCAAGTAATTCAAGGGCATTTGCGCCAGAGGATGCCCGTTTGCCCAGGTAGCCTTCTTCCTCTAAAATTAGCAGCAATGCCTCCTGATATTCAGGGTCATCCTCCACTACCAGGATGCGAAAATCAGATTTCTTCATGTTTGCCCTCCTCGTTTCAGTATATCCGGAAAAACTGCCCGCAATCGTACGGTGAAGGTGCTGCCTTTACCTTCGTCACTGCTCAGAGAAATGTCTCCTCCGCAGCGTTTCACCTCGTTGTATACGACATAAAGTCCAAGTCCGGTTCCCTTGCCCGGCTCGCGCGTGGTAAAAAAGGGAAAGAAGATGGTTTCAATGTTTCCTTTTGGGATGCCCACCCCGGTGTCACGTATCACAAGCTCCAGAGAATCCGCTACTTTATAACAGGATACAAATAGGTCCCCACCATCAGGCATTGCCAAAATGGCATTGGTTACTAAATTGACAATGATATGCTTGAGACTCTCAAGCTGCACTGTGCAGAGCAGACCTTTGGAACAATCCAAATGCATCGCAATGCCATCTGTTTTCATGGAAGCAAACTGCAAATCCAACATTTCGCGCAGAAAGGGCTCCAGTTCAATTCGCTCACCACCATTGGAGGAAGTGCGAGAGTAATTCAACAGCTTATCCACGATGGATGCGGCTCTGTCCACAGAGGATTCTATAGCACCGATACTTTTAAGCGTAACATCCGCAACAGTGCCAAGCTGGCGCTTGAGCAGGTATGCGTGGCTTTTGATGATACCGAGCGGATTACGGATCTCATGCGCAACACCGGCCGCCATTTGCCCGACCATCACCATCTTTTCCGCCTGTTGAAGCTGATTTTGTATAAGACTTATCTCCGTGATGTCCTTAAGCACAAACAAGGCGCGTTTCAGGTACCCTTCCTGATCCTTTATCGGAAAAATGTCCGTCTGAAACAGTCTATCTGTCTGATGTTGGTATCGAATTTCTTCATGCTTAAGTCTTTCCCATATAGAATCGAAAGAGCGTTCCCCGAAGAGCAAAGGCTTGTACGAAGCACAGGGCTTACCGATAACGGCGGACTTTTTCTGTCCGACAGCCCTGCAGAAGGCGGTATTGACATTTACAATCTCTTCTGTCTCATTAATAACAGCCATGAGGTAAGTAATACCGTCAAAGGTAGTTTGCAGGTCGTTCTGGCTGTTAAACAAATCTTCGGTGCGAACCTCCACCTCTCGATTAAGACGTCGGTTCCACAGAACAAAAAAGGTGAGAGTCATCCATAAACCTAATAGCAGCATTTCGCCCATGAAAGCGTAGTTCATGAACGCTCTGCGTGAAATTTCAGAGACGGACAGACCAAACCATTTCTGCTGAATTTTCGGAAGGAGGTCGTTTTTTTTCATTTGCAGGATTGCTTTGTTGAGTATATCCTGCAAAATGGGCTGGGATCTATTAAGCGCAAATACTACCCCGAGTTTATACAGCGGATTGTCCACAACAATCAGAGAATCCTGCGCGTCCATTCGTTCCTTGTAATACCGGACAACAGTCTCATCCCCTATAACTGCATCAACCTTGCCATCCTGAAGCAACTGGATACAATCTTGTATATTCACTTCAGTTGACCACCGCACGTTAATGCCTTGTTCACTAAAAAATTCAACGGAGTAGTCGCCTTTCGGCGTAGCTACGCGGAGCCCATTCAGGTCCTGCGCGGAATGAATGTTGCTTCTAAGATTTGCTGTGAGTATAATGCCACGGATCTCATATATTTCGTCCGTAAACAGGTAGGTCTTGGCGCGTTCTTCGCTTGGAAAGATATCAAACATTTGGCTTTTGCCTTCCTTAAGTGCCTGCAGTGCATCGTTAAAAGTGTAAGGCTGAAACTGAATGTCACATCCCAGATAAATTGATATTGCTTTTACAATATCAATTGAAATGCCACGGTACTGTCCCGTCTCTTGGTCGACAAAGCGCAGCGGTGGAGCTTGATTGTCCGCGCCAAAAATGAGCTGATTATTTTGAAGCCACTGCTTTTCTTTTTTCGTTAGCGGCATAGAACGTTCAATGTATTCCTTTATTCCTAGCCCATACTGACTTTCAACAAAGCTATTAATGGATATGGGCACAAACAGCAAAAACGCGATCAGCAAAAATGCAGGCCAATATCTTGATAGTTTCCCCCCCTTTCTTTTGTTTTCAAGCTTCATCCTGTTCCAACACCTTTCATATTATGTGCTTTACGCTTGAGATTTCTGGTGCCATTATATCATATTCATAAAACAAAGGTGGCTTTTCTTAATCTCGCTAGCCAGCAGAACGTCAATCTATCAAGTAGCTACCCAAATGGGCCACTTGCATTTCTTGCTGCTATAGTTTTTCCATGATATTAAGTAATAGTACAATCAATTTATTCGTTGTGGTGTTATATATTTTCGAGACGATAAAATGCAATGGCTTAATCTGATGTCAGAGTTAGCCGCGGCGTTGAGGGAGATGTATAGCATTGTAACTTATTAAAACCTGAGTCTGTCAACGATTAACAGTTTTACGATACCGAACGTCGCTTCTTGGATCAGCGCGTCGGCGAAGTGTCATTTGCTGAACAGATACATTTTGCTGACTGCACAGGGATAGAACAGCACGCTCCAGGCTATGCGGAAACGGCAACAAGATCGACAGTATAGACTGAGCAGAAGCAAGGTGAGGGAGCGGCCATTGTCGCTCCCTCACCTTGCACTTCAAGCTTCTTCCAGATTGTCGTTATCGATATGAATGCACTTGGCAGCTGAGTTGACTGTTCAGCCAGGAAAGATAATCGGCCTTGGCCTGTTCGTATACCTGGCGATCCGTCCAACTTTTCTTTTCCGTCTTATTCAGAGCTTCCTACGCGGAGTGGAATTGCACCCGATGCGCATAGTTTTCTTCAGAAAAATGTCGCAGCACCTCACGCGGCTTCACCACGGCTCCGCCGTCCAGGCAATTTTTGTTTCTTATCCTTGGCGATGATGCATTGGTAAGCCGCACTAACTTCTTTTTCTCCGCAGAAGCCGTCCAGATTTCGTTGCTTGCTGGCGCACGTCGGCGAGCAGTATTGCTTCGTGCTGCGCCGAGGAATGAAAACCAGCCGCAGAATTCGTCACTTTTTAATGTGCTTATCCGATAGGATCGTGCAGGTACAGCAGCTGTTATTCTTTGATAGGTGCCACGAATTCATCAGCGGTCGATTGCGGTCTATCCATGTGTACCTCCAAGATATATGCGATATTTTTTATTGTTATACCTTATCGCACTCAACCGGCGACTGCAAAAGGAAAACTTACTACACTGACGATAAAACCAAGAGTCTCATTTTAGCCTGTTATCAAGTGGTTAAATATTTTTTTGAGAAAAAGAAAAACCTTTCATAATCGAAGACCTGTAAACACCGGCAGATTCCCGCAAGAGAATACGGGTGTCATGGATTTAATGGTACTGATAGCCTGGCTTTTCTTCTATAGGGTCCTGAAAAGATGTGAACGGCAAATGAAAAATCCGGAGAAAAAGCCAGTAAAAAAGGCAGAAATCAAGGTGCCTTCACGAATGCCGTAAATTTCACCGAAGTACATCCAGGATAGGCAGGCGGCAATGAGGACAATACTTGTGTCCACATAAGTCTTTGTATTCCCAAAGGCAAAATGCCAATGGCAAGGAAATAGCATTGACAATACCTTCACCGGGAAGAACAACAACATTGCCGATGATTTCTAAAGTAACGCCCAGGGCTAATGTGTAGTTCCCAGCAGTAATGTGATAAACTGCTGATATACAATACCGGCGCCACTATACTAAGCATATACATCGTAAAATCGATAAAACAGCCAAAAACGACGGTCATTGGTATTTGTAATAATTGAATATAGGGAAATTGCCGGCGTAAGATCAAAATCTGCGCAAATAAGAATATCTTATCCAAATCTTGGTGCGCCAGCTCTGTAACAAGCAGCTTATACATTATACTTCTCTCTTATACTTTTTAACGAGGCGTCACCGTTAAGCACTTTTCCTTCCGCCAACTGCTCCTCGGCTGCAATAAGCTTACTATAAACGTCGAGCATGAACATTTTTTCTTCATACATCTTCATACTCATGATTACCATATCTCCATACCCATTTTTTGTAACAAAAATAGGTTCATTGGATGCACGACACCTTTGAGAAATCTCACTAGTATTTTTCAAATCCCGAATTGGAATAATCTGGGGCATACTATCAGCTCCTTTCACGGCTTTATTATACCATAATTATGTTCCACCTTCAAGATTTCCAAACAAGAACTCCGTCCAAAGATGCACTGTTTTCCGTTTCACCATTCATGTCCACAATACCAACCGCCGTTGATCTCTTTTATCTACAAGCTGGCACATCCCGGCGGTGTGCCTATGTTCTTCAGTTCCTGATAGAAGTTTTCCCGTGTTCCAATTTGCATAACGTTATCAAACTTTTTAAGCTCCCGTGCGGCAGGTTAAGTACGACCAATTCATACATTTTCGTTCTCTCGTTTCAAATCGGCAAGAGCCACATATTCTTTTTTGCTATATTCTTGCTCTGCCTCGGCAACCAAGTTATCCAACGCCTTATCTAGCCGTACCTGATACTCTTTGACTGTCTGCTCCGTCACTGGCTTACTGTCTTTGGCCAGGTCTGCAAGAATAAGCTCTGCATTCGTCAGCTACGCTACGAGGTTTTTAATTCCTCATGTTTCTATTTTATAACATACCGATGTATATTTTTCCGTTTCACTAGGTATAATAAAAATTAATGTTACAAATTTATAACATTTTTGTTGCCTTACTTCATAGAATATAGTAAAATATAGCCGAAAGGGAGTGTAGCCATGAATACAGCTTTGGGGAGAAGAATCCGCAGCTTAAGGGAATCCAAGGGGATTACCCAGGAACAGGTTGCCGAACAAATGGCTTGCACCAGGCAGAAATATGCAAGACTTGAGAAGGGCCTGATCGACATCTCCTATTCAAGCTTGAATATTATTGCGGGAATTCTAGGGGTTAAAATTGAAGATATTACTTCTTCAGTTAACAATGTTCCTGCTGTGCAGCCAATTTTCAGAGGCGAAAATGGTCAGCCTCAAGAAGACAAGTTTGCATTTATAACTAACATGATTGAGACTTTTTATGCCCACCGCAAATTATATAATAGCGTAAAGCTGGTTGATGCAGATGAATAAAACCCGGCAGTTAAACATAGAAAGAATAGCTGAAACTACAAGAGAAAATATTACTGACTACGGCATTCCGAACGTTTTTGAAGTGGCGGAAAAACTGGGGTATCGGGTTATTAGATATCCCATCGGGGAAGATTCATTTCTAGGGTTTTCTATGATAAGAGATGCCGAAGGAATAATTTTTTCCAATTCATCTACTATCTTATCGCGAGAAATATTTACTGTTGCCCATGAAATCGGTCACCACAAGCTGCACCTGTCTGAGCAAGAAGGCAAAACGATAATAAAAGACGAAACTCTTACCGGACATACCGAGGAAGAAATCGAAGCCAATTACTTCGCCGCTTGTTTACTAATGCCCCGTGAAAAGGTAGATAAATTTATACGATTTGAATTGCATGATAAGCCAGTTGAAAAATGGAATGGCCTCGATATTGCTCGGATACAAACTGCCTTTAGTGTAAGCTATGATATGGCTCTTATTCGCCTAAAGGAACTAGAAAAATTAAACGGAGAGCAAATAGAGCGGCTCAAACAAGACAAAGCAGAAAATACCGCTTCCAAACTATTGAATGCTATTAAGGGAAACATTAATCTTTGTATATCTTCAGATGCAAAAATAGTACCAGCTGAGTATTTGGAGTGGGCAATATCTAATTATAATGAGAAGCTAATTCCCAAGTCCAGTTTAGAGGCAGTATTAAATTATGTTGATATACCTGTAGAAGAGCTTAATCTCCCCCCTGAGAAAAGCGATAAGGATGAAAGCTTTGACGATCTGCTCAGGGGGGTTGATTAATGGATGCATCCCTTGACACGAACGTAATTATTCACCTGTACACAGCGAATCTGCAAAGTATATTGTTCAGCAGATTTAATAAGTTGATAGTGTACGAGTTCATCCGAAACCAGGAGCTAGAAAGGCATGCTAACGCGCCTGTCATCGCCGCCTTCGATCAAGATGTTGCTACAGGAAAGATAGAATTGGTTACAGACGATTCTTTAAGAAGTATCGGGATGCATAATATCTTCCAGAACCATGTTAGAGAATTACGCAGACTGTTCGACGGCAGTGACCTGGGAGAAGTATATGCAATAGCGCTTGCCAAAACTTTGGGGTGTGTTAGTTTAGTTACCGATGATATTAAGGAACGAGGTCCTCATTATACATTAATGCGAATGCAAGATTCTGATGTTATACCCTTTGCGTTTTACGAACTGCTATTTCTGGACTATTTAGAGGGAAAACTAACAGAACAAGCTGTATTGGACAACTTCAATGCAATAAATGAATTGTCTCAGTTAAATATGGGCTGCTCATCTAAGCTCAAGTCTTTCATTAGACGTTTCTGGCATGATCCATACACTGCAAGAGAAAAAGCGTGGATAACTTCCTTTTGTACTCAAAATGGTATTTCAGCAAGAAACAAGCTTCGCGCGCTTTCAACTTTTTTATCGTAGCAGGCGAAGTGAGCAACCAAATTCTAAAGTGCATTGTTGATTCCGGGAAGCATGAAGCGCCTGAACAATCAGGCGCTTTCTATGTCAGATCCTCTTAGGAATTTTCACCGAGTTTTCTTTTAGCCAGGCGGAAAATTAGGCCCCGTCAATATCTCCAGCCGCCAGCCCCAGCACGACTGCCGCCGCGTTAGCCTCCGGTGCGTCCAATTCCCAACCATTGAAGCGCGAGAAATATATAGGTGGCAAGGAAGCCGGTGAGCCGGTCGGCAACTTCTTCGGCAGAATGAGGACGATCGAATTGCCACTTTGCGTAATTCTCGCTTTCATCGCCTCGCCCCCTTTCGTTGCAACCAACGTTATAACACGCTGCGCCTATTGTCATACCCCTGCGTCAGGTTCAACATAATCTGAGAACTTAGTACACATACTATTGAGCGTATCTATTTCAGGAGGTGCTCATTTTATGTTGTACTGGGGTTCGAGAATTCTGCAACTCCTATCTCCGCTGGGTTGGATAGCTGGGGGCGTTGTACTGGCTCTATCCTTTCCGGCAGTAAGAAAAAGGTTACGATCGGCCGCCGTCGCAGCAACCGCCGGTGTCATGTCAGCAACGGATAACATCGGTGACATGGTTCGTGATAAAGAAGAGGAGGATAGCACTTACCTTCAGGATGTTCAAGGTATAGAAGTTCATTCGGAAGACGTTGATAGTGAACCCATCAAAGCTGGGCATGTTACTCGTCGTACTAGAACAAAAACCACAGGGATTTAATCCCTGCGGTATATTTTTTCTTCCTACTGCAAGCCTTTGTGTTCACGCCATTTTGGCACAAAATCCGCCCTGCCGTATTCGGCTATAATCCGGCTGCAGGTGATTAGATCCTGCTTATTCACCGCGCAGTAGGCCAGAGCTTCCTGCTCCAGGTCCAGATCATACAGGCGGCAGCCCAGTTCCGACACATAATAGTATTCTTTCTTGGGCGTTGCCTGTGTGAGAATCTGCAGTTGCCTGTCATTCAGGCCAAAAGCCCGATACAGTTTCTTAGACCGTTCCTCAAAGGCGTTTTTGTTGGGCAGGAAGATGCGCGACGGACAAGATTCAAGAATGGTAGAAAAAATCGGCGTATCTACTATATCCGCTAACGACTGTGTAGCAAAGATAACCGACGCATTGCTTTTACGCAACACTTTTAACCACTCTCTGATTTTCCCCGCAAAGGTCGGATTGTCGAAGAAGATCCAGCACTCGTCAAGATCGATCAACATGGGCTTGCCATCCAGGGCCTGCTCGATGCGGTGGAAAATATACATCAGCGCCGGCGACAAAATCGCCGGGGTATTCATCAGCGTTTCCATTTCAAAGGTCTGCCAATTCGAGAATACAAGTTTTTCTTCCGCCGAATCGAACATTTTGCCATAAGCGCCTTCGATAGTTAGCGGCACCAAGGCATCTTTCAGCAATTTATCCTGCACGGTGGTTTTCAGGGTGGAAATCGTGCGGTAGACCTCTGGCAGCGCCGCCATGGACGTTAAGGCCGTCCAGGTATGTTTCTTGATCTCCGGCGTAATCGTCACATTTTCTTGCCTTAAGAAATCATAAATCTATTCGGCCGCCCACATACGCTCTTTCTCATCAGCAATCTGCCGCAGTGGTTGAAACGAAAGCTCCGTTTCATTGCCGAGGTCAAAGAAATTACCACCGACGGCCTCTGTCAAAATACGGCTTGATGCGCCTTTGTCAAAAATAAAAATTCGGGCGTCTTTATATTTGCGAAACTGCGCCGCAATGAGGTTGAGGTGCACAGATTTTCCGGCGCCCGTCGGCCCGATGAGCATCGTATGCCCGACGTCGCCGACATGGAGGGTCAGACGGAAGGATGTGTTTTCTCCGGTTTTCGTGTAAAGCAAAACGGGGGCTTTGAAATGGTCATTGCGTTTTTTCCCCGCCCAAATATCGGTAATCGGCAACAGGTGTATCAGGTTTCCCGTTGACAGCATGGGACGGCGGAGGCCATAATACACGTTGCCCGGAATACTGCCGAAATAGGCTTCCAGGGTATGCATCCCTTCTATTTTTGCGGCGATAGATCCCTGCTCCATATTCGTAAAGAGCTGCACGATTTCCTCCGCGTTTTTTTGCAAACGAGTCTTGTCCTGGTCTGCCAGGAGCAGCATGGCGGAGTAATAGCCGCAGCCTACAGTATCGGATTCAACCAGTTGCTCCATAGCGCGGATTTCCTCGACCTTTTCCACCGCATTCTCATTTACTTCATTGCCGGCAAAACCGGTAAGCAGCTCTTTGATCGTGGCCGTAAACGGTTTTACCTTTGACCGCCACCCCCTGGCAAACGTCTTTATTTCACCAAGCGCGTCCTGTTTGTCTAAAAAATAAAAGCGAGTGATAAACCGGTAGGAGAATGGCAGCGTATTTAAGATATTGAGCATTCCAAAGCTGCTATGATCCGGATATTTTACCGGCGATACGGCCGCTAGGTATTTCGCGCCAAGACGAGGCGCCATACCTCCGTAAAGCGGGGTATCATAGATCAGCCCGTCCAATAGTATAGGGTTCTTGGGTAATTTGAGCGGAACATACGTTAAGGAGATTGTCGAGTATAGATAGGAGAGGAGGTCATCCGGCCCCAGCCATTCGGTTTCCGGCATGCCGACCACCGAGCAGGACGCAAAAAGAAGTGCTAGTTGTTTCGTATAGTCCTCGATATATTCCGCAGCATCGGCAGGCGCTTCCGTCCTCTTCGCCTCCATGCCCTCAACAAAGAAGTTCTTGAGCTTGCTGATCGTATCGGCCGGCGGCATCCAATATAGCGAAAGATAGTAGCTATTTTCAAAGTGGTGCTGCCCATTCTGGAAATTTTCCCGCCGCTCCTCGTCAATGGCCTTTGTTACCGCGTCGGGAAAATACACATCCGAATCGTAGCTGACCGATGGGGCGCGTTGCGCCTCGGCATACAGCACCCAGCCGGTCCCCAACGTTAACAAGAGGCTGTTCATCTGCCCGGTCATCCAGGCGAGCGTTTCTTGGATTGCGCTGTCGAGGTCAGGGCCGCGATAGCGCAAGGTAGAAAGAAAGGCTCCATCCTTTAATACGCATAACCCTGCGCCGTTCTCTAAATACAAGATGCGCCCAAACGGCATATAGTCCTGTAACAGCACCCGCTTTTCCCGGTATTTTTTCAAATGAATCATACTGGAGCCCCTTCTTCGCCCCAAAACAGTACTCTCAGGTCGTCAATCTGAAGCATGGGCGCGACCAGATAGGCGCGGAAATTCCCGGGAACAGCGGCAAACCACAGTTCCGGCTGGGCATGTTCGCCGTAGGCAAGCTGCCCCTGCGCTCTAAGAAACTCCTTGATCAGCATACTTTGCCGAGCGAGTTCATCCTCTTCCGTACTCCAATGCACTAAAAGATGGGCGTAAAGGCCACAGGGCTTGTTGGCTTCATAGGCTAAGAGCGGCGTGATTGTCCTGTGATTACTGCACCACCCAGCCATATAGCGTTTTGCTTCTTCGGCTGCCTCGGTCGCGGTGAGCAGTAGAAAGCGGCGCACGGAACGAAACGGAATGGCTGTTTCTCTTAAAAAGGAATACAGTCTGCCGGTGCATTCTTCCAAGAATCCGTTCAGAGCGAGTACCGTCACCCAATATCCATCCACGTTAATTTCCCGCGGCTTCAGCTTATACGTCTGTTCCAGGGACAGTAATGCATCTAAATACATCGGTATGTCAGGGAACGTGATTTGCTTTTTGATGGCAATGCTCTCAAAGAGGTATTGCAACAAACCTCCGGCGTATAAACGCTGCAGCGGCAAGTGCTCTGCCAACGTCTCCAAAACCCGGTCAAAGTGGCCGGCAGCGTCGTCACTTTGAGCCTGCGGCAGCCACGAAAACGCCACGTAACACCGGCCCTGGCGGTTATCGGACCATATTCCCCAGCCGGAACCCAACGCCTGGAGCTCCCGACACAAGCAAGCGCTATCAAAGACCGCGTCACAAGGATAAGAAAATGCGCCGACAAAAGAATGGTCTTTATTTTCCACAACGCCTGCAAGCGGCATAGCGGCCCACGGCAGCCATTCGGCCACTTTCGTTAAATCCATCTGATATTCCTGAAATGGTTTCATAATTGGTCTCCTCATACACCGTAGTAAGATTTTTTGTGCAGGTAACGCCGTAAGATATCGAAAAATTGCTCGTCTTCTTTGGTTAGGTATACTGCCGATAGGTGAATCAGCAGATTGACTGGCACAATCCACGGGATATGCAGCGCCAAAAGGAAGATGGCGGCAAGGCATATATTAAGAACAATCATGCCGCGCGGCGCTCCGGCAACCAGCAGCTGTCCGGTAAGGGCGCGAAACAGCGGCTGGACGGCGAGCGTGCCCCCCTCCGCTCTCTGCGCCATCAAAATAAAACTCCGGCCGTTACATCCGGCGTAAAGACCTGGATAACCTGCGGCGCCAAGAGGGCGATGCCCGTGCCGATGCAAATGCGCATAGCCGTGCGCGTCATTTGCCCTTCGCCAAGCATGTACATGGCACCACCAACGGCGATGGCAATCGTCCCGCCAATGAGCGGGACAGTGCCCGTAAGCTCCGTATACATCGTGGCCAATGCCCGTCTTATACGGCAGTTTCATACTGCTCGCATCAGTTGCCATGCCAGTGCCGTGGAAAAGAAAAATTCCTGCCGCTATCGCCACCAAGATTAGATACCGGCCACTCCTTCCTGCGTTTTTCGTTCGACCTTTCATTACGTTCACTCATCTCGCCTCCTCGAAATTCCATACCGGTTCCGCTTCGAGCATAATAAAAAAAAGGCGGCTACGCGCCACCCTTTTTCCGCACTTTCACAGCTTCATCACTGATACATCAACTTTGATACCTTCACGTCCCGAATGCAGAAAACCTACCCTTTTTGCCTTCCCATAGGTTCGATCCAGTTCGTTTTGAGTTACTAAAACGGTCGGCCATGGACCGAGTACCATGCAATTCTTCGGGCAATAAAAGCTGACCGTGTCCTTCGCATTGACTTCAACCATTTTTTGATCGCAAACATGGCAATGGGCGTGCCAGATCGCATCTTCCTGGGCGCTGCCAACCGCAATACGATGCAGAGTTTTTTGCAGGATTTCCGGCGCGTACGGTTTTACAATGAATGCGTCAACGCCGAAACGGACACAGGTTTTAACGATATCCTCCGAATTTCTGCAGCTGCACATGATGACTTTGGTCGCAAGCTGGGCTCGCCTCACTGCTTTCAGCACAGCAATGCCATCCACACCCTTCATGGTAATATCTAAAATGATAAGATCAAAGAATTTTTGTTTTATCTTTTCCAGGGCCGCTTCGCCACTGCCGGCTTGATGAATTTGCCTGCCGTCAAACCCCATGTCGGTCAACTCTCTGGTAATGATAAGTCGGGCAAACGCAGCATCGTCCACAACCAATATTTGCGCCTGCCCATACGCTTGCATAATTCTCTCTCTTATTTTTTCATCCACACTAAAATCCCCCATTCTAAAATACCGTCTTCCGTTCCACGAATTCGCATTAGCCTATCCGCTTTCCACTTCCCAGGGCAAGGTGGTCAAATTGACCATCTTGCCTTTACAGTTCCTGGACCAAGTATTCCTCTTTACTGGCATCCCACCCGTCTACCACCAGAATCTGTTCCACGCTCCGCTTCAACCCGCTGTAGCGCAGATACACAATAATGTCGATGGCTTCACCGATCATATACTGGTGCGCCCGGGCCTCCGCCCGGGCCGTAAGCTCCTCCAGGCGGCGCAGCGTCTGTCGCGCGCTGTTGGAATGGATGGTTGACGCCCCGCCTTTATGGCCAGTACTCCAGGCATCCAGTAAGATAAGCGCTTCCGCGCCGCGTACCTCGCCGACGATAATCCGTTCCGGTGTCAGGCGCAGGGTATCGCGCAGCAGGTCCTCCAGTGTCTTGTTTTCTGTCGTAAGCAGCCTATCCATATCCGGCGCCGCGCATTGCAGTTCCTTGGTATCTTCGAGCAGCACAACCCGGTCGCCGGTCTTGGCGATTTCGGCTAAAACGGCATTCAGGAACGTGGTTTTTCCGGACTTTGTGCCGCCGGCCGCCAGGATGTTTTTGCGGGAATAGATGGCGTCAAGCAGCACCTGGTGCTGCGCCTCGGTCATAATACCGCTGGTTACATAGTCCGCCAGGGTCAGAGCCCCGGCATTGTGTTTGCGCATGTTAAAGGCGGGCTTTTCAACCACCCGCGGCAGCAGGCCCTGAAAACGAATGCCCTGGAACTCAGCGGCAAGCGTCTCGTTCGTATCGTTACAGATTTTTCCGGTAAGGTCGGCAATCGTATAAATGACATTGGCCGCCGTCTGGGCATCCATCATTTTTCCCGTAGCCACTCTGCCGCGATCCCTGGTGTCGATCCAAATCTCATCGGAATTGGTATTGAGATACACTTCTGTAATATTGTCATCAGCCAAGTAGGCGCGGATATCTTCGCCCAGGAGATAATACAAGGTTTCTTCCGTGCGGCTTTGTTTGGTCAAATAAGCGTTCCTCCCCGTCTACTCTATAAAGCGAAACTCCTCCCTGGCTGCCGGCGCGATTTCTTCCTCGACTGTTTCACCGGCAACAGCGTCCAGCTCATCAAGCATTTTTATGGCTGCATAGGAGGCGTCCAGCCATTGGCCAAGCTCGTGCCGCTTGCAGTGTTTTCAATGCTGCGACGGCCTGCTTCTCCGCTTGGTCTTCCAACCGGTCCGCCACTTCTCGCGTCCAGTTGCCAATGTCAGTGTACGGCGTGTCCGGCAGGCTGTAGATTTCATTTAGGATGTTGGTATCACTCAAGAATTCTTCCGGTGAAATATGGGGATAGACTTTCATTTCGGCAATAATGGCTTTGTGGGGCAAAGACAAAAAGGTGGCGACTTCCATCATTGTTGGCGGCAGTTTTCCTTCCTGGTGTTTTTTGTACATCAGATGCATGATGACGGTACGCATAAGCGATGAGGCCGTAATGACCCAGTGCGCGCCGTCGCCGCTAATGTCCTTGCCGTCGGGGTTGGCAAGCATATCGGCGATAATTTGCACGTCGCCGAATTCCCGCACCGTCCGATAGCGGATTTCAACCAGCGGGTTCCACCTGGCGCCCGTCCCGTCAATGCAGCAGGGTTCAAACTTAATGACCCGGTTCTTGAGTACCTTGCGGCGGTACGGGGCGGCAAAATTCCAGTTCTCCGCTTTCACGTCCGTTACCAGCATCGAATGCTTCCAGACAAGGCATGTCGGGATAATCACGCCGACGCCCTTGCCGCTGCGCGTTGGCGCCAGCAACAGAATATGTTCCGGCCCGTCGTGAAAGAGAAATTTCTTGGTGTAGGGATTGCGGCCAAAAATGACGCCTGCTTTTACGCAGAGGCCGCTTTTCTTAACGTCGCTGCGGCCGGCCCAATCGGCACTGCCATGCGAATCCAGGGGCCTGAGCTTGGTTTCGATGTAAAAACTTAAGCCCACGCCGCTGAGCAGGCCAAGCAGCAGATATTTTCCGGCCAGGGCCGATAAATGCGGCACCACGGCTGAGAATTTCCAGCGCCAAATGAAAATGTCCCAGGGGAAATAGAACTTCGTGCCGCCCTCAACGGAAAAAGCCCAGCCTAACAGCGGATCATAGTCTAAGCGCCTGGCAAACCACTGCGTAGTCAGCCAGGAAACCAGCAACATAACCAATCCGACCGTACCCAGGAGGATCAGGATACGCCTTTTCTTTTCGCCCTCCACTTTTTAGTCGTCATACGGGCGAAGTGGCAATATATCGGCGACGCGCAGGAGAAAGGGAGTCCCCGGCTCAACGGTGATCGTCGGCATGCGGCCCATTTTTTGCTCCATGAGCTTGCCTGCCACATTGAGCAAATTGCTGGCAGCCCCCTGCGCGGCTAGATTCGAAGCGCTGTAGTTGTCCCCATTGGACGACGTATTGCCGGCGGCAATCGAACCCAGAGCGCCGAGCGCCGTTGTCACCAGCCCGGCCGAAACAACCTGGTCATCATGGTTATCCACTTTGCCCAGAATGCCCGGATAGCCGTCCATGCCGGCGGTTACAATGGTATCACCCATCTGGTACGAGGCTCCGTTTGGCAGCAGGATGCGGCTCCAGCGAATGTTAACACGGGCCTCGCCTAGCTTGGCCCCTCCCTCATAGGTGCCTACAAGCCTTGTTCCCATGGGGATTAAGAGCGTATCGCCATAAAGAGAATCATAGACGTCGGCGGTAAGCTGCGCCGTAACCTGCCCGCCATTGTCGGAGTTAATGCCGCTGATGAGCATAGCCGGCAGCATGGTGCCCGGGGCAAGCGAGTTTTTCCGTGCTGCCTTGTAGGTATTGACGTGCTGTTCCGTCGCGTCGCCTTCCTTCTTGAGCGCAAAGGCAATCGCCGAGCTCCATACTTTCTCCCGCAAAGTCTGCGTCCGCTCCGCCAAGTTCCTCTCCTCCGCTTCACGCGCCCGGATATCGCTGGATAATGTCGGCCTGATTCCAGGGTCGGCCGTCTGATATACCGTCCTGGCCGACGGTTCGTTTCCCATGCCCGTCGACGCTTGCTGTCTGCCGGCAGCGGTCGTTCCGTTCCCCGCTGGCCCCTTCGGTTTCGTGTCTTTTTGCGCGAGTCGCGAAAGGTCGCTGTAATCAGCGGCCAGCTGCGGTACTGCAAGTTTTGCGTCCGCTGCCTCGATCGATTTTTGCTTTGGCTTGGCGGCATCTCTGGAAAAAGCGAAGAAGGAGCCGATGAACGCAACCAGCAGCAGAATGCAAAGCAGGTACACTTTCTTTTTGCTTATCGTGCGGCTCTTTGCCGTTTCTGCTTTCGTGGTTACCTCTGCTTCTTTAGCGGCTGACGCCTCCGGCGGCGTTTCCCGTTTCCGCCCTGCCTTTAATAGCTTCACAAATACCTGTAAATTTTTCAGCATATCAGGCACCGCCTTTCCGGTTCGCCTGCCGGACAATATCCACTTTTTCGCCCTGCGCGCTCTGCAGCCGCGCCCGGTCCAGGATGCCATTCACGATGAAATATTCGCCTTCGCGCTTATACTGTATCGGAGCGGTCCGGCCTTTTTCCTGAAGTGCATATAGAATGGGAAGCTCTTTTTGGGTATCGCCGAGATGGATATAGGTATTCTTGCCATCGTCCCATACGTCGCGCGGCAGCCATCCGGGCGTCGATTTTCCCTGTACCCGGACCTCATAGCGGGATTTGGAATTCCGCGGTAGTGGCAGTTGCTTCTGGGCACGGTTGTCGGCCTCATATTGGGCGATTTCTTCCTCGATGCGATACTCCCAGATGATGATGGGATTATACCAGTCCGCCGCCATAAGCAGCACATGATACCGATGCCGGTCTGTGTTGACAATCAAATTCGTTTGGGCATCCGTTTTGAGCGGTTTCACGTAGATATGCGGCGTGTCCTGTGCGGTACTCGAATCTACCATCCACTGTGCCGTGTCGCCCGCCGCGATATATACCACCTGGTCACCGGCAGAAAGCGCGATTCAGAAGAAGACATGATCTTTCTTCCGCCTTCCCCTAAGAACAGGCCAGGACCAGTGGCCGAGTTATTAATCGTACTTCACCAGTTCTGTTTCTTGTATGCTGCCTTTTATATTGTCCTTATCTACCAGGATGACCCTGAATATATAATGGCTCTGTTCGTAAAGTTTGTTGCTTTTCCAAAAGCTACACATTACATGAATATCCTTCCCACAATCGAACCCGATTCTTTTTTGGGGAATTCGGATACGATAATGTTATACACAAATTTAAAAACATAAAAGAGGTGTAACAGTATGAATGAGAAAGAAGATGTCTTAGATAATGGTCCTTTTTTTCATGGTACTAAAGCAGAGCTAAAAATTGGAGATTTATTAGAACCACAACACTTATCAAATTACCAAGATAAAAAATCTAACTATATATATTTTACTGCAACATTAGATGCTGCTAAATGGGGTGCTGAATTAGCGAAATCTAAATCAAAGGAAAGAATTTATATTGTAGAACCTTTAGGTAAATTTGATAATGACCCGAACTTAACTAACAAAAGATTTTCTGGAAACCCAACACGTTCTTATAGGTCTAAATCTCCTTTGAAAATAATAGCTGAATTAGGTTCATGGGAAAGACATTCCGATGAAGAAATAAATCATATGCTTTCATCTTTAAAAAAGTTGAGTGAAGAAGGAAAAAACGTAATATACGATTAATCCATAGCCTCTTCCGTAAATAGGGTGGCTACCTATTTTCTTGGGCATATAATAAAGCACTAAAGTCAGTCACACCCTTGTCCGGCATTTTTTTGCTCAATGTTTCCCCAAAAATGAACATTACGCCCTTAAAGCGCAGCACATATCTTCCCGCTGTCGATTCCGACACGTAAAACCGCCCGGCGAGCTCGACATAGGTGAGGCATGGATCATAGCACCAACAAAGTAAAAGCTGGCGTTCTTGCGCATTCACATTTTCCAAATATTGCTCCATATATAGTCGCAACTGAACAAGAGAATCTCTTCTTGTTTCCAGTTTCCTGATATAGATAGGATCTGCATATTTCATTCCCTCTGTTAAGTAAAAATCTAAAATGGTATTAAGGTAGCTTTCAACTGCGCAGAGGGCTGGCGGGGACAGGATAAAATCCCCTACTACACCTTCCCGCAAGGCATAAAGACGTTCCAGAATTTCCGCATTCCATACGCCGGCGACTTTAGGCGAAATAAAGAGTTTGGGCGCAACAAAAACCAGCGGCAGCTTTTTCTGATAGCGGAGGCGGAAAAACTCTTGCTTTTCTTTAGGCAGCAGGGTAATCATGGCGGCGACTAAAGCAGCGTCGGTCGGCCTTTCGTCGAACAATTTCCTGGCTAAGCTTAAAAACCAGGCGCGGTTGATTAAGCTTTCCTTGCATATACTGCAAGGCACTCTCCAGGGCACGTATTTTTTCCAGTGCGTAATAATCAGCAATCATGCGTATCAACCTTCCCTTGACCAAAAATAAGTTCATCCGTCTTCCCCCTTTTTCCCTTTATCCGCCATGCGCTTATGTATTCTATCCAGTAATGCCTGAAATTCCGGTGAAAGAGGTTCCCCACGCACTTCTGGCAGCGGCGGTAGTGGCGGCGGCTGAATGATTGTGGGCTTCGGCTTCGGAAGCGGAGCATCATACTCCTGTTTTAGCGCTTGAAACAGCCAGGCGACAGGGTCACGCACCTTACTTTTTTGGGATTCCAGATATAGAAGCTGGATGTGAATCTTGTCTTCCGGATAGCGCTTGAGAAGTTTTTCAATGCTTTCTCCTGGAATGCGGCACCGGATCGCGATTTCTACAAGCTGCTCCAGTGGAACAGCTGCGCTCGCATCCTTTTCTCCTTGCCCCTTGTTTTCTTCACCAGAAAACACACCGGCATCGCTTTGTTGTGTGTGTATTTTCTCTTTTTCTTGTTTAATAGAATACGTATTTTGTAGTGGCTGATTTTCCGTTGACGGTTTAGCCGTCGGCGGTTTTTCCGTTGACGGAAAATCGGTAAATGGTTCCTTTTCCTCGGCAACAGTCATTGGCCGATTTTCGGTAAATGGTTGTTCCGCCTGTATTTGCGGCTCTTCGTAAAGGACATATTCCGTACCGGTGAATTTGCCGCTATTATCATGCAAGCGCCTGCGTATAAGATAGCCGCAAGTTTCTAATTCGTGCAGCGCCGACTGAATAGAGCTTTTTCCTTCGGCGCCAATCACTTTCACCAGCCCGCTGACGCTGTACGTCCAGTTGTCCGGCAGACTCAAGCAGTAGGTAATAAGGCCGCGCGCCTTCAGGGACAGGCGGGCATCCTGCAAGGGAACATTGCTTACGCAGGTGTATTTGTGTTGCTTTTCTACCCGGATGATACTCATGACCCCTCCCCTTTCCGCTCCAGTTGTTCTACACGTGCTTCGAGATTTTTAACCAGCAGCCGTAAATCAATCAGCTCATCATCTTCTAGGAGCTTCTTAACGTCGATCCCATAAAATTGCGCAAGCAGCGTAAGGCTGGCCAAGGTTGGCGTCGTTATTCCTTCCTCCCACCGGTAAATGCTTGTCCGGTCGACGCCTACGTGCCGGGAGAGCTTGGAAATGCTGTAGCCGTTTTTTACTCGCAAACTGCGAATTTTCTCTGCCAATGTCATGCTAAGCACCTCCTTACTTGAGCAGTTCATCAAGTTGGCGCGCACCGCTGTGCAGGCTGTGAATGATTTTTTTCAATACATTCCGTTCTTCCAGACCCACTGGAAAGTTCTCAAATTCCACCGCGATCTGTTTTAGCCGAGTCTGTAAAATCGTCAGGAAATCTGCGGCCAGTGTGTCCAGCGACTGGATACCGGAATAGGACAGGATATATCTCAGGGCCCAAACCTCTTGCTCCAGCTTCCCGGCATGAACTTTCATTTCCTGATAATCCTTCGGCTCAATAATCTGCTCAACAGTCAATACGCCGCGCTCGTTTAGCTCCGTTTCCAACACCATAATTTTCTCTTGCAGCGCGGCAATTACAATTTCTAACTCTTCCCGGCTTGTTTTCTCCACAGGAATTCCCTCCTTCAGCAGCATAAAAAAAGCGGCAGAATCTCTGCCGCCAGTAAATAACTCTTTATCCCACTATGTTCTTTTCCAAACTATCCAGATGTGAAAGTAGCTCCTTCCACACAGCGATTCTACCTACGGTCTGCTTCGAGGTATCTTTTTCTTCTACTAAAAAACGCTCGGCTGTCTGCCGCATCTGATTGCGGCAAAAATCCGCCACCCACAGGATGCTCTTCTTTTGAATCTGTACAGACAGGCTGTAAAAATCCACGATTTCGATTTGTTCCTTTGTCAGACCATCTACTTCATCTTCTTCGGAAACGGCCGCTGCAAATCGTTCCTGAAGATCAGCCGGCAGGGGTGGATTCGCATGAATAGGGGATACGCCGGCAGGTTCCTCTTGGGAAGGGCTCTGTGCCTTTGGTGAAGGGTTTTTTCTGCTTTTCTTGCTACCCTTGCTGCCAGGAATACCTGCCGCTTCCCCTCCTACAGCAAGCTCCTCCTCGCCGGCAGCTTCTTCCCGAGTAGCCGCCGAAGGCTTCTGTGCCCGGATTTCCTCTTTCACCTCAATTGCCGCCTGCACACTCCCGTCTTCTGGCAGGGCCTGTTCTGCCTCTGCCTGCTCTTCCGGCGATAAGCCGGTTAATTCATACGCTGCTGATAATTGCAGTTTTCCTTCCTTGAGACGGTTCAGGAGTGCCGGTGAAAGCTTTGATAACTCCAGCTTTCTTTTCAGCGTTGACTCGGACAATCCCAGTTGGCCTGCAAAATATGCACGGAACTTCCCGCCTGGCTTCTCTTCCTCAAACCGTCTGCGAATAATCGGCTGCAAATATTTCAGCTCATTAAGTTCATCCTCTATGGTTTTGTCGCGTTGGCAGTTGGCCGAAATGATCGCCTCTATTTCGTCTGTTTCTGATTCATAACGGCGTATGATGCAGGGGACTTTCTCCGGAACGGTTTCTCCCTGAGCTTTTAGATACTTTAGAGCGGCAAGCCGCCGATGCCCTGAAATCAGGCGATAGGTTACCCCATCCGGTTGCATCACAACTTCAAGCGGCTGACGAATCCCGTTGCGTAGAATGTCCGCTGCTAAAACCTCTATATCTGCGATACTGTAAAAGTTCTGTTTGTTCGGAGCAAGTGCAGACATATCAAGCAGGTGTATCAATTCCGGCAGAATCTTAGGACTTTGTGAGGCCCGGTTGAAATAGGCATTCATATCCAGTTTTGTTGCCATCATCGTTTCCCACTTTCTTTCGTGTAGATCAATTCTTCCATAAAAAGCTTAAAATCCCGCGAAAATCCGCAACTCGGCGAAAGTGTTTGTATGGAAATTCCACGCTCGGCTGCTTCACTCAGCCGTTTCGCTCCTGTTTTGGTTAAACGAATGGTCGTCGAGAAAATGGGCATTTTCTTCTGGATACTTTCCAAAATTGGGGCAGCATCTGGCGTATATTTATTTAGCACACAACCCCGGAAACGAAGGCGCCGGTCCGGCAACAATTCACTATATCCCTGATCCATTGCGATTCGATCATTCTTCGCCGCCTGCAGTTGTTCGTACATTAAGTCCATGCCATCGCACGCATAGCAATCCGGTGTTGCCACAAAAATAACTTCATTTGCGACCATTAACGCATTGTAGACGCTGGTATTGATGTCCGGCGGATTATCTATAATGCAAAAGTCATATTGTGTACGAACTGGCTCTAATGCCTCTTTGAGTAAAAACTTCTGATTACGATTTTTATATTTATCGGAAAGCATAATGTCAAGATTCACTGCGGCTAGACCCATATCCGCTGAAATGATATCAAGGTTTTCATATGATGTTTTTTGAATAGCCTGTGTCGCTGAAATGCTACCGTCCAAAACTTCGGATAGAGTATTTTCTGTCTGCGCTTGAAAAAAGCGGCTGGCGTTTCCTTGTTTGTCATTGTCAATGAAAAGTACTTTGACCCCTAGCTTTGCCAAGGCGCAAGCAACGTGCGTAGAAAGTGTCGTTTTTCCCACGCCTCCTTTTAAGTTCATGAAGCAGAATATAATCATACCGGTACTGTGTTCCATTGAATTGTCTCCTCCTTTTGAGATAAAAAATAGACGTCTGTTTTACTTGCAGACGTCTACTTGCATTTGTGGATTTGACACCAGTGGCACGTACTATAGCCGTAACTAAAAAATATCGGTTATCCTCTTCCTTAGCCTTCGAAAACGCTTCTTCGCCCCACGGATACCAATCTATCGGATTATGCGCGTGCTGCAATAAATACGGACTCTTCTCATTCGCCAGTGTAATTCACCAATTACATGGGACACGTGGACAGGTTCATCATCCCTATTATATCCGGCCAATTACGCTTTTTGACCTTCCCTCATGTCCCGCAGACGGCATAACAAAACACGGGGGCAGGTACCTTGTTTCAAGACCTAAGCAAAAAGAAGCACTGCCCCTCTTTTATATAGCCCCCCAATAGAAGACTACTTCGGGTTCCTGAATACTAAAAGCTCTTCCAATACCGCCTCCAGTTTTTGAAGTATGCTTGTTTGGTCGGTCACAAATTTGAAAGTCATAAAGTGGTCATCGACAGAGCTTCCCACCTGTCCACTGACCTCTAAATGTCCATGGTCAGACAGAAGACTCATGGGTACGGTACTAATGATTCGTTCGTTCTAAATTCAATAGTCCATGTCCGTCCTAGCTTAAAGCGAATCGTCGGAGCCGTCCCTGATTCTTTCTATGCCAGCTTACTCCTCGCGAGCTGTGTACGTTAGCACGAAATACTTTCTTTTTCACATCAATGAAAAAGAAAATAAGCAGAACTATCTTTTAACACTAGCTGAATTTGACAAGGTAATTCAATTAAAATCTAAAAAACCTTATTCCTATTTTGATAAGGCCGAATTATTAGCACAATCAGGAAAAAAAGACTTTTGCTTACGGCCGGTTCACCCCCAAATAAGAACCAACCTCAACAGAAAGGAACTTGCTTCATGTGCATGTCATAGTTCTGGAATTTGAACTTTTAATAATTCTAAAACCTTCCCGTCATCATAGAACGCTTTTACCGGATATATTTCAGCCACTTTCGCTTTGCCGCTTGTGAGCGCGACTGCTAAGATTGGACTTACTCTATTGTTAAAAGTAATCTGTCGTATTTCTTGCGGTTTCATAGGTTCTTTCTTAATAGATGCAACGGCATTACCAACATTAAGAACCTGATTCGTCTGTTTATCCCTATAAACTACAGCAACTTCAATTGCACTCAAGCGTTTATTAGTGTTATTACCTACTTCCGCCGAAATATTTACAGGAAGGGAGAAAGATGTTGACTTCGCCTGCCCATCCCGTACGACCCACTCAGAATCTTCTAAGGAACCACCTTCTGGAAGACTTGCTGAAAAGTCTAGCAATTTTACTGTTAATGTTGATTGAATAACATCCTTATTCGCGAGATAAGGGAATACCGCAAGAGCTTTACGGTATTTTTTTATTTTATCTATTACTGCATTAAAATCTGCTCCGCAAATAATTCTATATTTTCCGTTCTTTTCTTGAAGTTCAAAAGACACTCTCATCTTGTCACCATTGGCATCAGAATAAAAGAACGCTGTCGCCTTTGATAAATCACCTTTATTTGAAAAGACGAATGAATCAGTAATAGGTAGTTGTGTAAACGAACCAACACCCCTTTCAGCCTCCTGTTTAACCATGACCCATTCACCTACTCTTATTCTCTCCTCACCACTATCAAAGAGGCGTCCTTGCTCAACAGCATTTAAAATCTCAGCCTTTAATACCCCAGAGTCTTCTGATTGAAGAAATGAATCAAGGTCGACATACTGAGTAAAAGCATCTGGATCTCTATCTTTTAAAGCCTTGATTGCCTGCGATACCGCGTATTGCGGTATGTCGGTCCTCCAACCCATGTAGTTGACTAAGTGGGTGTTGAAGCCGAAACGATAGATTGAGAATAAAGAAATTATAAAAACGACTACTAAGACGCAGACTACTCCTCGAATACCACCTTCAGGTGATTCTCCGCTCTCAATAATTCTGGCTATTTTTTTGAAATAAGTACGTAAGGAAAACACTCCGCTTATCGCCGCTAGTAACAGAAAGATTGGAATCAATATTAATCCCATAACGTTACCCTCTATGTTTGAAAAAAGGAAAGGCGCAATGAAGATCATCACGATAAAAGGACATTGGGCGGCAAAGAACGCCTCAAGGACCTTGGTTGGCGTCACCCGTGGAGAAAAAATTCTGCTTATCGCATATGCAAATATAATCTGTACCAAGAGAGCTATCATACCGATAAAGACATACACTGAGTAGAATTCTTTAGCTAAACAGACAGCATTCGTTGAGACTGGATAATGCATTCCGAGGTAATTGGTAATAGCGAAAGAACCGAAAATGCAAATTGGATTAAGTAACGACCATAGCATAAACTTCAAACATTGCTGAATCATATTCTTCGCCCCCTTAATATTGAGACCCCACCACCTAATAAAACCCTGGCAAAAATATCTTTGCCCCTACCATTGAGATAACCCAATGGTTATAATGCTTCTCTTGTTTCCGTTAAACTAGGGCCACCAAATAAACTTCTTTGCGTAACAAGTATTTGATGTGCTGTATATTTATCATAAGTTTTCAAGACTTCGCCTCCCCATAAGAGAAACAATAAATTACCATTCTTTAATCATTATCGCTAATATTCATCTTCTTATTAAAACTAAAAGAAAAATCCTGCATTATTTGAATGAATGCAGGACCTAGACCTGTTACTTTTATGAACATGGCACCACTGTCATTTCAGAAACTGTTTACACGCTATAAGATACATCATAGAATGCTTTAGCCTTTTGGCTCAAAATATTCACAACGTCAATTTTCCGAGAAAACCAAATAAAAACTACCTGCCTAGAAGAAAAGTTTCGCCGATTTATTCTTAAATAAAAAGATAGCCGCCTGAATTGGCGGCTTCATTGAACAACTCAGCGCGAGAATCTTTCAGTTGACGCACTGTTGTTTTACTCTGTATCGATTATGTTAACTCGTCGTAATCTTACCTGCAACTACTATTTCTTTAAGCAATCCTTTTATGCCTACCCTTTTTGATTTAAGCAATTCCCCGAGAAGGCTTTCCTTTGATAATCATAGGAATTTCGCAATTTTACATCATTCTCAACCCGCCGTAAATCAGCAGCAATATGATTTTTTTCTATTCTGGCATCCTCTATGGCAGCCTCATTGTCCTTTATAACTTCCTGCAGCTTAGCTGCAACCAGCAAAATCATCTTTTTCATTTCTTCATCAGCCGCTGCAAGACTTACCGCACCGACTTTCATAATGGTTTCCCACTCTAGCAAATACTGCTCCCGCTCCCGTAAAAGCCGCAACAGCCCTTTCATTTTACGCTGCTGAATAAATTTTATTTGGTACTTGGTATTGGCGCTGATTTTTTGCAGAATCTCCAATTTCCTGGTCAACAACTCATATGCCGCGCCGTCAGCTTGCTCCGTCATTATCCATCAGCTCCGATCAAGAACTGGCAAAGGAAGAAAGAAAAGAAGCCTGGGACGCCAGCTTTTCTAGAGCCGTTTCCATATTGCTAAACTGCATATAATACCGGTTACGCAGGGTATCCAGACGTTTTTGCTCTGCCTTAATGCGGCTTGCTAGCGTCTCCATATCTTTAGCCAAAAAGCTAGACGTATCAGAAGCATCTCCTGGCGATCCCGCCTTTTCTAAAAGAAATCCTTTGCGGCCGTTTGAATCCCGGACAATGCCCAAATTGTCCTGTATGATGTCGTACAGTCTAAAGGCCAGGCCTTCTTCCTGAGTCCTGATACTTCTCTGCTTATTGTCAAGGGAACGAACGGTAAGAGTTCCGGGATAAGACTCCGACTTCTTGGTAAAAAGATCCATTACCGACTGCGGATCACTAGCAATTGCATTCTTCAGCTTATCTACTTTATCCGGATCAATGTGCAACTGCCCCTTTTCCGAATAGGCGCCAGTGGTAATTCCGATCTGAGCCAGGTTGCTCATCTGGCCTTGCACGGAAGACATCAAGGCGCTCCGCATATTATACAGCAGATTTTTCACGACGGAATCATTCTGCAATAACCCAACTTGGGCTTTTTGGTTCCAATTCTTAATATCATTTTCTAGCATAGAACCGGTTTGCTCATCGGTAAGCGGGGGATAATTCCGGTCATAGTTTTCACCAATTTTATCATTCAGTTTCTTTATCAGCGCATTATAATCTTTAATAAAATTATCGATTTTAGCATATATGCCGTCGCTGTTTTGACTCACGCCAATCGTGGCATCCGTTGTCGTTTTCTCCTTCAGATTATAGGTTATGCCGTCCTGAACAATCGAATTGGAGCTGCGGGTCAGACGCTGACCGTCAATTTCCACAATCGCATCCTGACCTTCGGTTTTGTCTGTCAGCACTTTAGATGCAAAGTTACCGGCAGTATCCACTATGTCGAGTGTCTTGCCGGCGCCGGTATTTTTAGCGGTTATGATAAACTGGTCGGTATTCTCATCATACTTCATTGTTACATTGGCATCTTTATCTTTATTGATGGTATTCATCATGTCATCCAGCGTATCATCTTTATCAAAAGTAAATTCCTTTCCATTAATCATAAAAGAAATTTCCCCTGCGGCATCAAATATAAATGGCGTCTTCAACTCCTGCCCAATGGCCGACAAAGATGCAGCCGTATTCAACCGGTTCGATAAAATGGAACCGGCTTTAAAACCAAGTGCGGCGAACGCTCCTTTGCCATCGACATCACCAACGGCAATACTGCCGGCGCCGCCGCCTTCAGTAGGAACAATCTTTAAGTAACCGTTGCCATCTTCGCTGACCGTCACTTTATTAATCGCATTGCCTTTACTGTCTGTAGTTGTGCCGATAGCCTTATTAATCGCTGCCTGCACATACTCAACGCCGGTCTGGTTAGCCGGATTATAGTCAGAATCAAAGGTCACCGCCCGGGTTGTCCCATCCACTTGGATAAGAAAACTCTTCCCTTTAAGTGCCGCGTAATCAGGCTTAGCAGACCCGGCCACGTCTTTACTCACCCCTTTGGCACTGGTTTGTATTGCGGCTTTTGCCAACTGATTGACTTTGACCTTATGGGTTCCCTTGACAGCTTTGCCCCCGGCGGTCGCCGATACGGCGCCGCTGTCACTGCTAACCGTAAATTGCTGAAAAGTTCCTTCATTCAACATACTATCCGGTGAAGCTACATTTAAATACTTATCGGTCAAAGCCTGCAGGTCACTGGTAATAGTCCGGTATTGATCCCTTCTCCACGTATCCATTTGTTGCGCTTGCTTTAATCGATTCAGTTTTCCCGACTCTGCAACCATGAGTTTTTTAACCAGTGAATCCACATCTATACCGGAGGACAAACCGCTAAACCGCGTAATTCCATTTACGGTAGTGGGACCGACCCCACCACTAGAAGAAGTAGCCATGTTTTCTCCCTCCTTTTTCGTTAGCCGAGATAATCAAGTAAGCTTTTACTAACAGCTTTGGCCGTAGCGGCGAGCGAACTTTCATAAACCACCTTGGCTGCGGCGGCGTTCATTTCTGCTTCCCCCGCATCAACTGATTCATTAGTCGCCATTAACTTGGTATAAACCGTCTTGTCATCTCCCAGCCTGTTATCGGCAATTCCTGCCGTATTCTCTCTGGCCCCTAAGCCTGCATTCACGGCCGAAATCCGGTCAAGATCAGCATCCAGGTCGCCAAGGATACTTGACAGAGTAAATGGAGTTGTTTTGACAGTGCCGCCGGCGGTTGGTGTCGTAGCACCAACAAAAGACCCTGCAGCATTGCCGCTGACAGCGACTGCGCCAGTGGCGCTGGTTGATGCCGATGTAAAGACCAGTTGATTTTTGTTGTTTAAGGATACTGTAACCTTGCCATTTAATGCGGATGCGCTGATCTCTTTATTGATGGCGGCAACCAGCGCTGACGGCGATACATAGTTTCCTGCCGGAATGGTGATATCTACCAGTGGGCCGCCATCCACTGCCAGAGTTAGCTTATCATTGGTGCCTGCCGTAACTGTAGAGCCGACGCCCGGAAGAGCAACAGACCCTGTTGACGCAGCATAGGCAATGGATTTATAACTTGTTTTCCCCTCTAACCCCAGCATCAATTTATCAAGGGTAGCAAATAAATTATGGGCCGGATCGGAACCAACGATATCCTGGCCTTCGACATTCACGGTAAGCTGATTATTAAAACCAACGTTATACTTCAGCGCCTGGCGGGCTCCCGTATCCTGATAGGCTTTTCCGGCGCTAACAGCATCCGCATCAGGCGATACCGCTCCGTTCATATTCATAATTTTACCTTTGTAGGTAATCCTCTCAACTGTAGATCCTCCTGCCGTAACAGTGGTCATGCCAAACGGCTCTTTATCCGTTTCATAACCGGCGAAGATATATCTACCGGCATAGGACGTATTCAAAATCTGAACGGCCGTCTTTTTCAGTTGTGACACTTCCTGCTTAATCGCATCCAGATTTGCAGGATTCATCGTTCCGGTATTGGAAGCCTTTACCGTTAATTCACGCATTTTCTGCACCACGTCATGCAAATCATTTAATGCGCCTTCGCTCACCTTCATCCAACCAGTAGCATCTTCGACATTCTTATGATACTGAGCTACAGAAGAGACATAATCCCGGTACTTAACCGCCTGGGTAGCCACTTCCGGGTCATCCGAAGGCAGCTGAATTTTAGACTGGGTAGCCTGCTGCTGCTGAGTCTTATCCATGCGCCGCATATTATTTCCAATATTATACAAGCTATTGGCCATCATCATATTGCTGGTAACTCTCATACTCATTCCCTCCTTTACGCATATTTAGCGCTAAATATGCACCATATCAATTGTCTTGGCGTAAATATCGCTCCAGACACTCACCATCTTGGAGTTTGCACGGTAAGCGGCCTGATATAAGGTCATACTGGCTGTCTCTTCATTGGGCTCCACTCCGGACACAGACAGCCGGCGATCGTTAATGCTCTTGACCATAGCATTGGCATTGGCCGACAAGCGCTGTGCCGTAGCGCTATCCGTTCCCAGCGTCGCAACCAGCGAACCATAAAAATCAAGCGGTGTTCCTTTATTGAACATATTGCTGTCTTTGACCAGTTTTACCAGCTTAGCTATATTTTCAGCATTATCCTGACCACCTGCACTGGAGGCTGTGGCAATGTTCTTTTCATCCTCTTCAATATCTTTCGATAAAGAAATATTGGCAGCCGTAATTTTCTGATAGACACTCTCTATGCTATTGGCCGCCATGTCTGCCTTAAGGTCAGCAGAGGAAGCCTTGTCATACGAAAAAAAGCGAATACCGGTTGTCACGCCGTTAGGCAGATAACCACCGGCATGACCAGGATATGATTTTGTTACGGCGGTTTCCCCGGCCAGAATCCCTTCGTTGAAAGCCATAGCAAAGGTTTGGGCAAACTTATTCAATTGTGCAATATAATAAGGCACACCTTGATAAGAATCGTTCATTCCGTTACCGTCACGCAAATCAAGTTCGGCTTTTAACTGGCCGCCGGTAGGTAAAAAAGTATCTTTCGTTTTCTGCCACCGAATACTATACATGCCGTCGCTGGCATTGCCTTGCACAACCTCCAGCTTATTGGTTTCATTGCCGTCAACAAGCGTAATGCCATTCATACGGATGGCAAGCCTTTTGTTCTCCGCCCCATCCGGCGACGGATTGCCGTTCATTTCTGTTACGTTAATATCTGTTAGCTTAGACAATTCATCAATAAGCACGTTCCGTTGGTCTTTAAGTTCATTGGTACTGGCGCCGCTGGCCGCTGCCTGGCTGATCTTGCCGTTTAAATCGGCAATCGCTGCGCATAAGAATTAATCTGGTCCACCATGGACTTAACCGAGTTATTCTTATCCTGCCGGATTCCATTGAGCTTTTGGGCGCTTTCATTTAAATACTGACACATGGCTCGTCCATATTCCCTGACCGTCTTCCGCTTTGAACTGTCGCCAGGACTTTTATTTAGATCTTCCAATGCATCGGAAAACTTGCTGAAAACCTTATCAAAACCGTTGCCGGCAGTTGCTGTATTAAGCACTGATTCCATTTCCGTTAACGCATTGGCCTTGGTATGCCACGCGCCAAATCGGGTGTTTTCCTGCCGGTAGCGCTCATCCAGACGGGGATCACGGAGTTGACTGACTGCTGTCAACTCCGGACCGTTGCCAAGGATGCGCCGCCCGCCGTAAACAGCCGCCGCACCAATCGTTCTCTGATTTACGATCTGTCGGCAATACCCTTTGGTATTTGCATTACTGCTATTATTCGTAACCACCGACATGGCTGCCTGGCTGGCATAAACACCCCTGCTGGCAATGTTTATGCCAGTAAACGTCGCATTCATTTTCATCCCTCCTCATTCATTGCTAGAATCGTTATCTGCCCAGTTTATTAATCAGGTCACTGACCAGACTGTCAATAGTGCTCAAAACCCGGGCGCTGGCATTATACGCATTTTGGTAAACAATCATCTTTGACATTTCTTCATCCTGAGAAACGGAGGATACCGTATCCCGCTGATTGCTGACCTGCATCAGCAACATGGCTTGTGTATCGTACTTGCTGTTTGCTGTATCGCCCAGCGTACCGCCCCAGGAAATCAACGCCTGATAAAAACCTGTGCCAGTCATCGGCAATCCATCAAAATTGAAAATCGCTTCATTCTGCAAGCCGTTAATTTTTATTGCCACCGAATAATCACTTTGCGCACCGCTAACGCCAGCAGCAATTTTATTCACATTGTTAGCAATCACCGGATTCACCTTAATATTTCCCGCTTCTAAAGGTTCATCGCTATTTATTTTAACAAACAACGCTTCTCCGGTATTGCCGTATAAATCCTTACCCGACTGCAGCAGGGAATTCACCTTGCTCACTATAGTAGTTAGCATGTGATTCAGCCCCTGTCGTAAATCTGTAAGAGTACTGCCGCCTTGCGGCGCAAAAGTATATCTTGCATCACTGCCGGTCCTACGATCGGATTCTTCCAGATTGACTTTGATCGAGCCGCTGGAGATATCAGCCGCAAGATCCAGTTCTGCCCACTTAATCGCAAAAGACCCGTCTGTTTCCTCCACCGCCAAGTTGTGAGTGATATCCCCCTGCACCAGCGCTACACCGCCAATGCGGACATCTACAGACCCGTTCGGCTGTTCAATAGCGCTTATATTCGCCAAAGAAGACATCGTATCGAGGAGCGCATCTCGCTGATCACGCAAATTACCGTTTTCTACGCCGCCAGACTCTGCCCGGACAATCTCCCGGTTCAGTGCAATCAGCTCCCGGGCGCAGCTATTCAGCATATTCACACTGTCCTTAACCCGATTGCCGGCGTCCTGCTGCATTTCCTGCAACTGCGCGTTGATTTGATTAAACGCATTCACCAGCGCCGTGGCATTCCCCACAATTGTGCTTCGCGCGCCTTCGACCCCCTTACTTAATTGGTCCCAGCTATTAAAGAAATTTTTCACCGTTTGCTGCAGACCTTTATCAGATTCGTTGGATTTATCCTTAACACCGTATTCGTTCAGCAATTTTTGCCCGTCTTCTATAAGGGCATACTTCAAATTGTAATATACCGCCCTGCCGTTCACTTGCCGGTAAGTCTGGTCAAGAAAACTGTCTCTGGCGCGGCCAATCTTTGCCACACTTGTACCGCAGCCGTAAGACGGACTGCCGCCCGCCCCGCTGCCAACTCTTTCCACACTGGCAAGTTTTTGCCGGGAGTAGCCAGGCGTCATAATGTTGGAAAGATTGTTGCTTACTACCGACAAGCCAGCCTGATTAACGTACATGCCGGTCGCTGCGATATTATATAAGTTAAATGTTGATCTCATACCCACTACTCCTTAGGCCGGTTATGCCCGGACCATATTAATAACGGTCTCCATCAACGAATCTGAAGTGGTAATCACCTTACTGTTGGCCTGATAGGACCGGGAAGCAATCATCATATCACTGAACTGCTCGGCCAAATCAACATTGGATCCTTCCAGCGCCCCTCCCTGCAGACCTCCGGTTCCTTCCGCTCCAGGCGCCACCCCGCCAGTAAATTCGCCGGAGTTAGTCGTTGTACGATATAAATTGTCGCCAATTTTCTCCAGTCCCGCCGGATTCGTAAACTTGGCCAACGCCAGCATGCCCAGCGGTTGCCTTTGATTATTGGAATACATACCGACAACCATACCATCTGCGCCAATCGCAAAATCACTCAACTTACCGGCTGCATAACCGTCGGTCCCAGCAGTTACCTTCGTATCGTCACTGTTCTTATACGTAGCAATTTGCGACATATCTAACTTCAGGTTAATCGGACCACTCTTGGTTTTCAGTGCAAGATTAGGTGTCGGATTGAATTTAGCGTCACCTGTAATCAGTTTGCCCCTACTATCAAATTTCAGATACCCATTGGAAGGAGATCCTACCGTTATATCCCCGGAAGCAGATACAGCCTGCCAAAACCAGGAAGTATTGCCGGAGCGGGTAACGCCGGGATCGCTCGTTACAGTCCCGATATAAGCGGCCAAAGCCCCCGGAGGAGTTCCATCACTTACAGCCACCGTACTGCTATCGCCTGTCGCAGTGGAGGTAAAAGAAAGCTTTCCGTCTGACGTCAATTGAGCTGCCACTTTGCCAGTTAAATCCGGGGTACCGTTAACAGCCGTATTAATTGCATTGATAAACGCTGTTGGCGACTCGTACTTACCCGGTGGAATGGTAATCTCAACTTGCGCGCCGCCATCCACAGCCAGCTTTAGCTTGTCATTCGTTCCCGCTGTAACTGTATACCCATTCTTATCCAGCGCCACACTTCCCTTTGCCGTTCCGCTGGTACTGGCATCAGTATAGCATTTACTAAATTTTACCTGTATATCATAGCTGTTACCCTGGTCGTCATAAACGGTCATGGTGGTCACCCCATCTGGCGTACCGGGGACACTGCCAATATTATCGAGAGCAGCCCCGTGCGCCTTTTTAGACGGGTCCAAATTGCCTGCCAGTTGTCCGATCGTGCTGCCTTTCGGCGGCATAACCGTATTGCCTTCATATAGGTTAATGGGTTGAATATTAGTCTGGGTATTATACGTAATCTTGCCATCGGCGTCGGTGGTATACTGCTGCCAACCGCAGACTTTCATGCCGTTGACTGTCAAGTTCCCCTCCATATCCACGCTAAAATTACCTGCACGGGTAAATTTATATTGACCGCTGTTGCCGTCCTTAATAATAAAGAATCCGTCCCCGTTAATCATGGCATCCCGGTTATCGCCGGTTGTCTGGGTTGAGCCAGTTGACATATTCGTATCTATAGAACTTACCTTGGACCCATACCCTACCTGCATGGGGTTAATGCCGCCTCGCCCGGACGATCTGCTTGGCGCAGTGGCTGAGCGCAACGTGTGGCTGAAAACATCGCTAAAAGTCGTCCGTTGGCTTTTATATCCCAACGTGTTAACATTAGCAATATTATTGCCAATAACGTTCAATCTGGTTTGTTGCGCCTTCAAACCGGATACACCGGTATACATAGCTGATGACATTGTTATAAATCCTCCCCGTATCCATTTCATCTGTCAGTCTGAAATAGGGTCAGCCTCTCACTTTAGGAGTCCAGCTGTTATATTATTTTTAGATGTTCTATTTACTTTTACCGTCTTTAGCCGTAACCGGCGCCACCATAATTACCTCACTGACCTTGACAAGCTGTCCGTTAACCAGCAGATAGGGTTGATCGCCTTTCATAATTACCGCCTGTGCCGTGCCTGTAGCGGACACCGCTTTTCCAGAGGCGTCTATCGTCTGATAGGTTACCGATTTACCAATCAAATTATAAGCGCTGTTTGTCATCATCATGTTAGTCAGACCTTGCAATTGGGACAGAGATTTCACCTGCGCCAGCTGTGAGACATATTCCGTATTCTTTACCGGGTCAGTCGGATCTTGATTTTGCAGCTCGGCCGCCATAATCTTCATAAACGTCTC
This sequence comes from Sporomusa aerivorans, assembly GCF_041428895.1. Classification (NCBI taxonomy): domain Bacteria; kingdom Bacillati; phylum Bacillota; class Negativicutes; order Selenomonadales; family Sporomusaceae; genus Sporomusa; species Sporomusa aerivorans. The sequence continues at coordinate 2,055,538 of NZ_CP156926.1, read as the reverse complement.
GAAGTCAGTAAAATCTTTTTTCTCCTTCACATTTTTGTTATTTGTCCCAAGAGCTTCATTGCCATTATTTCCAACTTTTTGATTTTTTGCGCCGTAAGGAGCATTATTACTTGCCGGCATAGAACTGTTAATCGAATGAGTATGCATATCTAACCCCTCCTTGACATGTGTATTTTATAACAAGCCCTTTACTGGCTTACTACCTAAAAAACAAAAAGGACGATAGCCCTTGTTGCATGCTCCCGGCGTCCTGCACGGTTTCAACAAAGGTTATCGTCCTTGGTTTGTGTATTCAGTTATGCTGCGATTACGACAAGAGTTTCAGTACTTGCTGCGGCTGTTGGTTGGCCTGCGCCAACATCGCCTGCGCCGCCTGTTGCAGTACAAGGTTCTTCTGATAGCTGGCCATTTCCGCTGCCATATCCACGTGGCGGATACGCGATTCAGCGGTAGTCAGGTTTTCGGAAGAGGCCGTCAGGTTAGCAATGGTATGTTGCAGACGGTTTTCAACAGCGCCAAGCTTAGCCCTTTCGGAAGATACTTTGTCAGTTGCGGCGTCAATCGCCGTTATAGCAGCCTGTGCGCCATCTTTGGTTGAAAGGTCAAGCCCATCGATACCAAGTGTCTTGGTATCGATTTTGTTGATTGCCACCTGCATAGTTTGATTGGCGTTAGCGCCAATTTGCATGGTAAGCGCGTTATTCGTTGTTTTTATTGTTGTACCGGTAGCATCCTTCACCAGAGCTGTATCTACCGTCATTTCGAATTTAATCCCGCCGGCTTCAAAATCACTGTCCGTAATTTTCAAATCTTTAGCGCTGCTATATGTGCTAGTTCCTTGGCTATTGGTAATCGAAAAGTCACTGGCAGTCGCATAAGTAGCGTTTAAATTAAATTTCATTTCACCAGCTTGTAAAGTAGCGCCTGTTTTAATGGTAAACTTGGCGCCCCCATTACCTACAAGCTCGATGTCACCACTATTATCCTTGCCATTAACTGAAGCTACAACATTACCGTTTTTATCTTTAAGCGCAAAATCAAATTTGCCGCCGGCAGCCGATTTGACACTCAGTGTATAATTCCCCAGTTTAAGCCCGGAAATTTTTCCTGAAGTCATGTCGAATTCACTACCATCACTTTTAATACCGGTTGTATTCACTCCTGCAGTTATACCAATGGTAGCTGCATTAGCTGTTTTCACCGTATACGTATCTGCCGCCAGGTCAGAATCACTAACTTCCAACGGCTTGAAAGCAAGCGTATTAGTTCCCATTACATTAGCTGTATTGCCAACATCGCCATTTAGCAATTTCTTGGTGTTAAATTCAGCTGTGTTAGAAATGCGGTCTATTTCGGTTTTCAATTGCACGATTTCTTTTTGAATTTCTTTGCGATTGGAATCTGTCGCGGTGTCATTGGCAGATTGTACCGCAAGTTCCTGCATACGTTGTAAAATGCTGGACGTTTCATTCAGATTGCCTTCAGCCGTTTGGGTCAACGAAATCGCATTCTGGGAATTAGTTTTCGCTTGGTCCAAGCCGCGAATCTGTCCGCGCATTTTTTCGGAAATCGCTAAGCCGGCAGCATCATCGGCTGCACTGTTAATCCGCAAACCGGAAGACAGTTTTGCTAGTGATGACTGAGTAGCTTTTTCATTTCTACCCAACACATTTAACGTGTTCAGTGACGCAAGATTGTGATTGATAATCATAAGATATAAACCTCCCTGTTTTTTGAGTTTAAGCGAACTTCCTTATTCGCTGTTTGCTGTTTATTTATAATAAGCCTCATGGCCACTCGGCTTACTACCCAAGAGAAAAATGCCTAATTCAAAGTAACTTAGCGCCATAGCGCTTACTCAGACCAAGTAATGTCTTGCCATTGCCTATAAGTGCAAAATGCTCGTCCTACTTTTTTATTTAGATTTTGCCAATTGCATTTGACCCTGTCTTTCCCAAACTTCTCCCCGCACGATAACAACATCTTTAGGGGCATCAATGGCTAGACGCAAGTCACCTTCATCGCTTTTGATAACTTTGATCATGACATCCTTGCCAATCATGACATACTCACCTGGCTTTCTCCCTAAGACTAACATTCTCAAATCTCCTCCAACCAAATAAGTAGCATTACACTAGCGCGCCGCTATTTTCTAAAATAATTCACCTTTTTTTGTCTTCCCAAACAAATTATCGTCACATTTAATCAAATTACGCTTTATTACTCAGTTCTATTTCAATTTAACCAATTGTAAATTTAATATTTTTATTTAGTTTATTTATAATTAATAAAATAAATAAAAATGTAGTTTGTTTTTATTTTCAAAATGTATAGTTGACTTATCTATCAGTTACCGACTAATTCCAAAGAATCATTAAATATGTAGATTAGAACTTACTAAGATAGTCCTTCTAGCTCAGATCCGGCGATCCGTATGAAATTGCATTAACAAACACCGTCGTCGCCTCGTACTCACCGGGTGGAACGGAGCAATAGATTGAATAACCCCTGCATTTTATAACCAGCCGGCTTACTACCTAAAAAAAAACGATAACCTCTGTTGCATACTCCCAGCGTCCTGCCCGGTTTCAACTAAGGTTATCGCCCTTGGTTTGTTTATTCAGTTATGACGCGATTACGACAGGAGTTTCAGTACTTGCTGCGGCTGTTGGTTGGCCTGCGTCAACATCGCCTGCACCGCCTGTTGCAGCACAAAAGTCTTTTTCTGATAGCTGGCCATTTCCGCTACCGTATCCACGTGGCGGATACGCGATTCAAATAAATATCAGCCTTGGGTTAACGTAACCCGAGGCTGACTCACCCGTAATCAAGGGACTGCTGCACTAGAAATTTAGTGTAGCAGCTTTTTTGTTTGTAAACACAAAACAATCTGAAAAATTTTCTTACCGCAGACAGAAGAAACCGTGCTGCCGCCAACGACTATTAGTATCGTTAATGCGACAGCCCCTCTTCGTCTAAAATCCAAACAGCTATTGAGCCTACGCGTTCACTGACTGTTAGTTAATCGGTTCAATTATTAGCAGATTCCATCGTAGAATTTGCCTCTAACGAATAACCGATTCCTCGTATCGTTCTTAAATTAAAATTTTTAATCTTCTTACGTAAATAATGCACATAAAGGTTAACCGCAGCAATATCAGTATCAGCAAAAAAGCCCCATAATTTCTCAGCGATCTGTTCTTTCGTCACTACTTTTTCTGAATTAGACATGAATAATTCGAGTAATAATGCTTCTTTTAAAGTCAGTCTCGTAACACTGTTCCCCTCAGTAATTTGAAGCTTCCGAGGATTGAATTTCAGATTGCCTACCACCAATTCATTTTTAACCATTTCTGTGTTCTTACGGCGAACCAAGGCTTGTACCCTGGCAAGCAGCTCCTCAATAGCAAAAGGTATGCCCAAATAATCGTCCGCGCCAAGATTTAGTCCTTCTGCCCGTGCCTGCGGAGAGTCCTTCCCCGAAAGAATAAGAACCGGAGTATTGTATCCCGAACCACGGAATTCTTTAAGAAAGGATAATCCATCCATCTCGGGAAGCGTACGATTCAGTATTATAATGTCATAGGTGCCTGTACAAGCCATTTCAAATCCATTTTTACCATTTAGTGCACTATCCACCAAATATCCGTTCTTTCTCAGTAATCCTGAGAGTGCACTCATCAGTCTGGTTTCTCTCTCTACTAGTAGCAGTTTCAATTAATTCCATCCCTCAAGCTCCACCTCCATGTGTATAATTTTCCTTCCGTGTTATCTCTTCTGTTGGACTACGCAGTTAAACCTCCGATCCTTAGCCACATACAGTAACAGCAAATCCTTATTTCAAAATAAATAATTGCCAAAATTCATTTTAGTCCATATACGCTCAATATGTAGATTTTTTAATCATTTGCCTCAGATACTTATATAACCGGAAATAATAGTAGGACAGTTTCTAATATTATGATCAGCCCTTTTATTAGGGTTCATAAAAGATATAATATCATAATTTTCTAGTCCTCCTTAATAAAATATATTCTTCTTTGTTTTTCTATTTATAATATCGTAATCCAAGTTCAGATGACGCTTTATTAAATTATTTGAAATTTATTTAGTTTTGTAATGCTATTGTTTTTTATTAAAAACGCTTATATCACTAAATTCAACCAAAGCACAACATACTCACCAGTCAGTATAGAATAAGTTGCCACACAAATCCAAACACAGGAAGTGAGTATGTTGCCAATATCAGGTTCACCCAGATGCCTCAACAATCCATTATTCATTACAACCTTACCTGCAGCGATACCACCCTAATTTTGAAAATATGCCCTACCCTACAAATAGTATCATATAATTTCACTAACGGCATTATTATCCATTTACAAATATTATTCTAATAAACCTTTATGCAAAGTCATTAAACAACACTGACTTTTGCGGCTTGTTCATTCTCGCACAATACAAAAATCCTCGTATACAGCTACCGCTTTATTAAGATTATCTATAGCAGTTTGCATATTTCCTTCATACTCAGCTGTTTGTGCCCCTGCATATTTTACGAAATATTTTTTCTCGCCAGCTTGCACACCGGGCGAGATATTCCCGGAATCTTGCTGATCAAACACACAGAAAACATTTCCGATTTCTTTCAGCCATAAGCAACTCTGTGTCCTTCTTAACGCAAAGGACACATTATCCATATTAATTGTTACCATAGATTGTTACCCTCCATAGATTATTTGATGACTAACCCGTTCTATATTATGACTAGAGCCTTAGCTATATTATTGATAGCTAAGGCTCCATTTTGATAATTTACTTATTTTTCCTTTAAGCTTGTTACTTTAACGAACATGGCACCTTTGCCATATCAAAATGGAACTCCTTGATTTTACTGGCTTCATAGGTGTTTTCATCCCTTTGACTATTATTCAGGCTGTTACTGCCAGGAGGAAAGTCTCTTCTAAATAGTGCCCTAAAATTATCCTTATCGTTTAGTCTTATCAGAACTGGATTTTCACACCTTGATGCCTTTCCGAAAAATACTGCATGGCGTTCCTGGACGTGTCACGGGGACGGGGTTGTTGACATCCTATTAATGCTTCTCTAACACTCTAACTGGAATATGGGGAAAGAAAATAAATTGTTGGGCTTTAATAATCTTCATATTTTATAATTCTTTTTTAAGATAAATCATATCCACAAGCTGGACGCCGCATTCGAAAATAGGGTGATCATAATTGTCCGTAAAGAAATTCTTGACCCGGTGAGATTGTATAAATCCGCAAGACATATAAAACGAAATAGTGACAGGGCTTTCCCCAGTGCCAACAAACATAACCTGATATTTTCCTTTATAATAGTCAGAAATATAGTTTACAAGATATTTACCGTAACCTTGACCCTGATATTGTCTATAAGTGGCTATATTTTTTAGTTCGCAAATACCATTAGGTTCACATACTACCACACAGATACTCTTTAAGTCACCATCATATAGAGCAAACATATCCCCGTGGTCTAAGTACCTATCAATCATGTCTTCTTGTTCATCTGCCAATAATAGTAAATCAAGAACTTGTTTCTTATCAATTTCAATCTTTTTAATTTCCATTCTAACCTCACCCATGTAATTCACCAATTACCTGGGACACAGGGACAGGTTCATCGTCTCTATTATATCCGGCCAATTACGCTTTTTGATCTTCCCCCATGTCCCGCAGACGGCATTATTGACACTATTTTTCCCTGTTTTTTATTTTCCGGCTGAAACTACGAAACTCCTGCCAAATTCATACAAAATTTAGCAGGAGTTTCTCTTTTATAAAAGTCAATCCTATTCCTCATTTTCGTGCGCTACACTTTACGGCAAAACTGGCTCCACTGGCGCGGCGGTTATCGGAAGTTTTGCGGGCTGCGCGCCCCGCACCCCCGACCTCCTCCAAAGAACGGATTAGGGCGTCTACTGCTTGAAAGGCGAATTAGTGTTCAGGTGGCAAATAACGTCCTGCAAATTCCAATTTAGCCTTTTGAGATTGTTCCATGACAAAATCCGACTTTGCATAGGTATAGGCATCACGGTCATGTTCGAATCGCTCTTTAAGCCCCAGCTTCAACGCCTCGTATTGCCGTGCAACATTAGGGTATTGTCGCAGATAGTCTCTAAAATAAAGTTCGTTCCAATCTCCCAACGGTTTCACATGAAGATGGTATACCTTTTCTGCAAAGCCGTTGGGCGTATATCCTTTTCCCAGATCAAGCGTTCTTTGTTTATCATCTTTTTGCATTAGAATCCAATCATCGTTCTGCAACAGCTGAGCAATGTCATTCACAGCATAGTCTTTAGGTAATTCCAATAGAATATCAATGGTTGGTTTCGCAATAAGTCCTTCAACTGACGTGCTTCCTATATGATTGATACGACAAATATCGTAGTCATGCAGGATGTGAAGTAGCCGCTGCTTTTCCTCGGCGTACCACGATTGATAATTTGGGTTATGGTCTTTAAGAATAATAGGATAAAGCTGCCACAATTCTTCTAAACTCATTTCTTTCATGCCATCGCCTCTTAATTTGTCTTTTATCCCAAAAACCTATTAATTAAAGGGACACGGGGACAGGTTCATTGTCCCATTCGTTTGCGTCTATACTCTATCTATTACACTTTTTGATATTCCTGTAACCCTTGCTAATTATAAAGATCTATTAGTTGCCAGTTAGGGATTGTCCTGTCGATGGAAAGACGATTAACGGGAACTACTTTCCAAGTATTTACGGCTCTTGATCTTTTCAATGACCGTGGGATATAATGAAAAATCCGTGTGGGGCAAAAATTTGGCCGCTAACATTTTATTCAGAAAATCCGGTGCCTCAGCTAAGGAAAGATAGATTATACTGCTAATTAGATCTTCTACAACCAATAATTGATCTGCATCTTTTAACAACTTGCAGGCTCCTTTTATAGAGCCATTTCCTAGCTGAACAAACCTTTCTCTGGGCAGGTCGGGATATAACCCAATGGTAATTCCTGACTCAATACTTATGTAGGTCCCAAAGGCTCCGGCCAGATATACCCGTTGAATCTTATCCGGTGTAATACCCAATGTATCCACTAAAAACGCTACCATGGTGTTCGCTGCCGCTTTTGTATCCATAAATCTTAAAATATCAGCCTGACTGAATATTAAATCTTCATTTAAGGCTGACTCGTACTCCCATGCGTAAACAATGACATATTCTCCGTCCCGCATAAGGATTCTCTCTGATCTGCCGGGAATAAACCGACCCGAGTAATCAATCCAGCCTTCCAGCAACATTTCAGCAAGAAGGTCAACAATCCCTGAACCGCATATACCCACTGGCTTTGCATTCTCTATTGTAGTAATCTTCAACTGATTTTGAACAATCTGCACCGAATCTACCGCCCCTGCTTTCGCCCGCATTCCCTGCTTGCTGATACCGCCTTCCAAGGCAGGTCCTGCCGCACCCGCAGCTGAAATCAGAAATTCATTGTTGCCCAAAAGCATTTCGCCGTTTGTTCCAATATCCATATAGAGAGCCAGTTCACTTTGTTCATACATCTTGGACGCCAACAGCCCGCTGATAATATCGCCACCTAAATAATTAGCTGTAGAAGGAAAACAGTATACTAATCCATTAAAGGGTAAGCCTATTTCACGGCCAAAAAAGAAACCGCTCCGGTTAAAAGCTGGCGTATAAGGAGTATAGAAAATAAACCAAGGATCAATCCCCAACAGAAAATGAATCATGGTAGTATTGCCGCCGATAATGAATGTACCGCATTTGTCCGGAGAAATGCCTGTCGCAGTTTGAATTTTATCCATGAGTTCAATAAAATTCAGCAGCGTACATTGCTGGATTTCCCTTAAATGAGCATCATTATCCTTAACGTAAACGATTCGACTAAGGATGTCCTCACCAAAGCGGACTTGATGATTGACCCCGCTTTCTTCACACAAAATATTTCCAGTATTCAGATCGATCAGCTGCATGACAACCGTTGTGCTCCCAAGATCAGCTGCATAAGCAAAATTCTTATCTGAAGTATTTCCCCTCTCAAGGTTTACAATTTCCCAGGCAAAACCTTTTTGTACTAAGGTAACTGTGAGCTTCCAGTCAAAATCCCGCAGCAGCTTATAGGACAATTTAATGGTTTCAATAGAAATTTGAACCTCTCCATACTCCGGTTTTAAAGCTTGAAGGATTCTGTCAATGTCGGCCACAAAATCTCCGTTACCCGGCGTTCTCAATTCAAGGTATATTTTTTTACAAATTACATTCTTCATAAGTCTTCCTCTGTATGTGTATTATGTAACATACTACCACCACCTAGAGGCGGGGGCTTCTTGGGACCTTCATTTTTGCAGCGTTTATGTTCCTGTCCAATTCCTCACTACAATGACTACAGCTTAAGCTGCAAAAGAAATTACGTCCAGAACGTATCTGCAACGAGTTTCCTTATCCTCTTTTTCGAATTCTTTCCCAAAAGGATTATAAATTAATTTACAATTCTATAATCTCAGTAAAATATCCTGTCACAATCCATAAATTAAAGAACAGGGAAAAATCCATTAAAAACAACCTCTGACCAATCCTTGTCAAAGGTTGAGTTCGTTTATATATTTTTCAAGTTAAGACTATTTTTTAATATTTCTCCAATCCAGCAAGTTCCTAAACCGAGTTCGGGCGCTGTGAGAAGTATGTTTGGGATTGCTGCTCCAATTGCCTGAACATGCTTTAAGTAATATTTTATCCCAAAAGCCTATTAATTAAAGGGACGCGGGGACAGGTTCATTGTCCATTCGTCTGCGTCTATACTCTATCTATTACACTTTTTGATATTCCTGTAACCCTTCAAATCATTGACAAAGGTTTAACATAATTATTTAGTTGCATCTATCAACAGCTTAGTTTATTCCCTTTACATAGCTTTGTGAAGTAACACACATCCAAGAGGTTTCATTCCAAATAATATACGTAAGCAATTAAACTTTATTATCATTAAATAATAGATTGCAATGATAACAATAAATGCAGAGGAACTGATCGCGATATATTTGAACCATGCATTAGTATTCCATTGTATGATCTGAAAACCTATCAGCAAAATAATCGTCTGATGTAGCATATAAAACGGCATCACCGCTTCATTAATTCTACTTAACCATGTAGTTTCAAAGTCCAGGAACGCTTTACCTGCTCCCAAGAAAAACATCAGCCATGACCATGTTGTAATAGCCCACATTACATGAAAAAATATGCAACCTAATGAATAGTCCGGATGATCCCACCAGCTTTTCAAATAATCCAAAAAAGAGGTAAAGAGCACTAACAATATTACAAGAAATAGCATACCAATTCCTAATGAAATGTATTTATGTCGTTCAACACTTTCAATAAACTTCTTGTCACAAAACAATAGGTAACCAAAAATAAAAATTAAGAACCAAAATGTAAAATCTGCCCATGATGAATATTTCGGATAAATAGGCTGTAATAATATTTTAGTGCAGGCAAGCGGTACCACAAAAAGATATATGCCTCCTATTTTTTCACAAGCAGTCCCAAGAGGTTTCATAAGGTTCACGCCGCTTTCGCTTCTCAGATAACGTACAATAGGCAAAGCAAGTACCGAAAAAATAAATAAAAAGGCCAAAAACCATAAATGAGTCCCAGGTTCTCCAAACCAAACCGGACTAAAGCCGAAATTTCCGATAAGCAACTTATGCTCTGGATACCACGACAAAAAATTTAAAAATGTTCCGGAAAACTTACCTTTGCTCAAACACTCCACATATCTCTGCGGCGGTATAAGAATAAATATGCCAAATATATAAGGAATAACAAGTCTCCAATATCTGTCTCGAATGTACTGCTTTGTCGTTTTGACCTTTAATGCCAAATTAGTCCCTACACCAGCCAAGCTAAAGAACAGTGGCATTATCCAGAAATTAACGAACATAACAAAGACTGTAGGTTCTAAAAAAGTCTCTTTATTTTTCAGTTCCCAATCCATAAGGTCAAAGAATCTAGTATTATGAAAAAAGAATACGCAAATCATTCCTAGTATCCTCAACCAATCAATATAATAGTACCGCTCTCGGTTAATGCATTTCTCCATACCTCTCACAACCTTATATTGTAATACTACCTCTAGATACAGTGTAGGTTTAACAAACTATAATAAAAGTATATACCCTAAGGAATAATATGTAAAAAATTAAATTTAGAAATAAATAGAACTCAGGAGTTACCATTCTAGCGGTATCCTGAGTTCTTTATCACTGTCTTAACATACTTCAGTATTCTTCTGGTAATAACATCATGCAATACTCTTCGCTATTCATGGCCCAGATCGTCATATTGACTGGTGCTTCAACCATTCATAAATCTTGTGCAAACTTCCATTTTGGATGGTTTTGCCCAATCGCCAATAGTAAAGTAATAAGTTCTTCTATATTGTCATCGGCTAATCCACCAAGAGTTGTTAAGGGAACGGGGTTGTTGACATCTCGTGTTCATTGTCATTACCCAGTCCCCTTAACCTTAGCTTATTTATAAAGATGTCCTTTCGTATCTTTCCGTCTCTATTACCGTTTTACATCATAGTAAAATTCATCAGAACACTTTCGATTTCTACCATTACGATAAGCAAAAAGTATTTGTGGCTTTTTTATGAAGACCCAATCACCAAACATATCAAATTTTCTACTAGAGGTCGTGATATGTGCTTTGGTAATCGTACCATAAAATTTCCCCAATGCCTTGCCATGTTCCTTTAAACGAAGTGCGAAATCCGTCAAAATCGAAATCATCCATCCAACACCACCAAATAAGGAAAAAAACGGGAGATTTGCATATATATCCTGTTTTTAATAGACTTTTTTCTTTTAAATTCAGAAAAATCATTCCTTTCGGCAGCAAATTTTTACCATTGAGAAATAACTAATTTGATTTATTTATCAATTATAATTAAAATAAATTTATGATGTACTGAAATTTGAAAATATTCCAGTTTTAAAAAGAAAACATCCTAATATTTTAGACTGATCTCGAAAAGGTAGTGTAAGAAGGAAGAAAACATGGCAGACCAGACGAAAGCCAACGCTTTTTCATTAACCAAAACAAGAGTGATAGAACCCCATTTCAGATAATGTAGCTGCAATTGCTGCTTAACGAAGTCTGAAAGTCCAAGGCTAAAAACCTTGAACCATAAATGCTTTCGAGTTTCCCGAGAGCGTATTATAGCAATAAGGAGGGACATGATTTTTTTTGTCTAGTTAAACTTTCGTAAAGGAGCGTGAATAACCAAGGAAAATTATTATGAAAACTTTGAGTTATAAATCTGAATTTTTTTTATTATCAGCTATAGAAAATATCAACTATTGTAATAAGTATTATCTATCGCAATAATTATGTATCATTGCATTAAAACAATCCACAAAAGTCTTTTATCTAACGACTTTTTTAAGGAGCGTGAATATTGTCATGGAAAAGGTCAACTCTATAATTGATAACCTACCTATGCAAACTTACAAAGGAACCTCTGTACTTGATGCCGCCCGTAGTGTTGGTATTAACATCCCAACTTTATGCCATCTTGCTGATTTAACACCTGAAGGGTCATGCCGAGTTTGTGTTGTTGAGGTTGAAGGTGTACGGGGATTAGTTACGGCCTGTACTTATCCTGTGTCAGAAGGAATGATTGTGCACACTAATTCTGCTGCTATTCGTGAAGCAAGAAAAAGCGTCGTCGAACTAATGCTGGCAAATCACCCACAGGAATGTCTTTCCTGTCAGCGTAATCTAGATTGTGAATTGCAAGCCTTGGCAAGCACACTTGGTGTTAGAGAAATTAAATACGGGGGCGAACGCCGCCAATTTGCCATAGATGATAGCAATCCTTTCATAATTAGGGACAACAATAAGTGTATCCTTTGTGGGCGTTGTGTACGTGTTTGTAAGGAAGTTCAGTGTTGCAATACTCTAGATTGGACTGAACGTGGTTTCAATACCAAAGTAACGCCGGCTTTTGATGAGGATATGGTCAACACCTCCAGTTGTGTATTCTGCGGTACCTGTGTGTCCGCTTGTCCTGTCGGTGCTTTAACTGAAAAAGCAATGAACGGTGTAGGGAGACCCGATAAAAAGGTTAAAACAACCTGTCCTTTCTGTGGTGCTGGTTGCAACTACGACCTAAATGTCAAAGACGGTAAATTAATTGGCGTGACTTCTAATCTAACTAGTGTGGTCAATGGCCGGCTTACCTGTGTAAAAGGGCGCTTTGGTACCGACTACGTTCATAGCCCTGAGCGTTTGACGACACCGTTAATTAAGAAAAATGGCGAATTTGTGGAAGCCTCTTGGGATGAAGCGCTTGATTTAATTTCTACTAGATTTACTGAAATTAAAAATAAATATGGTAGTGACGCACTGGCAGCAGTCAGTTCAGCTCGTTGTGTAAATGAAGAAAACTACATAATGCAAAAATTCATGCGCGCAGTTATTGGCACGAACAATGTTGATCATTGCGCCCGTATATGTCATGCTCCTACTGTGGCCGGACTAGCAGCTTCCTTTGGTTCTGGCGCAATGACCAACTCAATTAATGAAATATCTCAATGTAAAGTGATATTTTTAATCGGCGGCAACCCTACCGAAGCACATCCTGCGATTGGTGCTAAAATGCGTCAAGCTCTCCGTAACGGTGCAAAACTGATTGTTGCCGACCCGCGCAGGATCGAACTGGCGGCTAAATCTCACGTGTGGATGCAGCTAACGCCAGGCACGGATATTGCTCTTATTAATGGTATGATGCGTATTATACTGAAAAACGGCTGGCACGATCAGGAATTTATCAATCAGAATACCACTGATTTTGCCAAAATGGCTGAGGTCGTTGAAAAATATACCCCTGAATATGTTGAGGAAATAACTGGTGTGCCTAAGCATTTATTATTTGAGGCATCTAAAATGTATGCCACCTCTGAACGTGCTGCCATATTCTATACTCTGGGCATCACAGAACATATATGCGGCACCGATAACGTTATGAGTTTGGCCAACTTAGCCATGCTGACCGGCAACGTGGGAAAACTTTATTCAGGTGTAAACCCGATGCGTGGACAAAATAATGTCCAGGGCTCCTGCGATATGGGCGCTTTACCTAATGTTTATTCCGGCTATCAAAAGGTAAATGACCCTCAGATACACGCAAAATTCGAAAAGGCCTGGGGTGCAAAACTATCCGATAAAATCGGCTATATGTTGCCGGACATGATTGATGCCTCCATTGCGGGCAAACTAAAAGCCATGTATGTTATGGGAGAAGACCCCATACGTTCTGATGGCGATGCCCACCATGTGCGTAAAGGTTTTGAGCATCTGGAGTTTCTGGTGGTACAAAATATTTTTATGACCGAGACTGGTAAATTGGCTGATGTTATACTGCCCGCCGCTTCATTTGCTGAAAAAGACGGTACTTTTACCAACTGCGAACGCCGTGTGCAGCGAGTGCGTCAGGCGATTGACCCTATCGGCAACAGTCGCCCTGACTGGCAAATCATAAGAGACTTGTCAAATAAAATGGGCTATCAAATGTCTTACAACGACCCCAGTGAAATCATGGATGAAATGGCTTCATTAAGTCCGATGTTTGCCGGCCTATCCTTTAAGCGAATTGATAAAAACGGATTACAATGGCCAGTACCGGATAAAGAGCATCCCGGCACCCAGTATCTCCATGTCGACGGCAAATTCACCTGTGGCTTGGGCGTGTTTAAAGCCATCGAACATCAGCCACCCGCTGAATTACCAGATGCCGAATATCCTTTCTTGCTTACTACTGGACGTATTCTCTATCATTATTGTATAACTACGGCTGGTTATTCTAAGCAATTGACGGATTACCGTCCCGAAGAACGTGCCATGATTCATCCTGATGATGCTAAACGTCTAAATATCGTTAATCAAGATTTTATCACCGTCACATCGCGCCGAGGTGCAGTACAAGCCAAAGCTTGGGTAACTGATGACGTATTGCCTGGTGGAATCTGGATGTCTTTCCATTACCCAGAATGCCCAACAAATGAAATCACAAGTGGATGCGGTGACAAAGTTACTAAAACTTATGAATATAAAGTTTGTGCGGTAAAAGTTGCGAAAGTCACCGGGGAATACTTCTAAATACATTACTTTAAACGAGAAAATTTTATAGCAAAATAAACTTATCCCTGAGTATCGGGCAATAACCAAATCAGTATCGCTGCGGCAAACAACAGAATAAGGTCAGCGCAGAAGGGACATGGGGCAGGTTCGCTGCCCCTTCTCAATCTATCATAATCCTGGACTCGCAGGGACGGAACTATTATAAGTTAGAAGGTAAAGACTGAACTCCAATCAAAATCTTCAGACTCTTCCAGATTTTTAGGCCAGTTAGAGCACCAGTCTGGCATTAATGGCACTTCTACTCTATCCAGACTGGGTGTGTATGGTTTGATATCCAAGACAGGTGTCCCATTATCGGCATCTATATAGGCTAAGCCGATAATCCCATTCTGATAATCAACATATGTAACATAACTGCATGTAATCCCAATAGGGTTTGGCCGCTCTGGGGCGCGTGTTGCAAAAGTTCCTAATACCTCCGGTGCATTTTTGTAAGGATTCTTTTCAATAAGTTTTGCTCTGGATTCGGTATTATCATATTTGTCAAACCACCATAACACATTGATATACTTAAAATCCTCAAGCTTCGTAATAGCAGGAATATATTTCTTATCCAATACTACTTTCATGTCATTATCATCGACTTGAACTTTCCCAATTGCTCTTAATTCAAATTGTCCCATAAATAAACCTCTCCTATGCTATTTATTTACGGCGACGTTACTATCAGTATACTAGGATCGCGTAACACTACAAGCCCTTTTCTAATTCCTACTTTTTTTCTCCCTTTCCATACGTTTTCAATTGCAAGACAATGAGGGCACTTCTCCTTTTTCGCATAAAAAAAGCTCTCACTCCCTGCAAATACAGGTCTTGAGGCAAAATAAACAGCACCGTTACCAGTGATACGGTCTCCCGACTAATCTTAAGCGAATATGTTACTTTAATGAACATGGCACCTATGTCATATTAAATGGGAAACACCTTGTATTTCAAGGCTTCGTAAGCATCCTCTTCTTCCATAGCATGCCAATACTTCGTTCCATTACATGACATTGGATATCCCTAAAAAACACTTACAACTACTGGGGTCGCGAGCTTTTAAATGACGTTCAGTAACATGATAAAACACGTAAAAATAGACATAAGGAAATTATTTGTCCTACGTCTATTTTTACAATCACCCCGAACCTCCAGAAACACCTAAATTACAAGATAATAGGTTAAACTTAAAAATATAATCTAGACGACACACTGTACCCAACTAGGCCTATATTCGTTACGAAGCGTTGTATAACATATAAAGGTCAAATTTGAGAAAAAAGCTTAACGGTACCTTCCTATTTATCGAATGAATTAAATAAATTGCATACTGGAATTATATTTGTAGAAGTCTCGCAATATTCTCTCCCAAAACCTGATCTAAAACATATCGGTCTGCTACCAATTTTTCTATAATAATTTTTGCTATTGATGGCGAAGCATACGGAGCATCTGAACTAAAAAAGGTCCTTTCAGGCAATTCCCGAATGGCAAAGGAGGGAGCTATTGTCGTATTTGTAGCGGATAAATCTAAATAAGCATTGGGAATTTCTTTGACTGCTTTTAAAGTATCTAGCCAATGCATACCGCCCATATGTCCCAATATTGTCGGTACTTGAGGATAACGTTTTGCTAACGTTAGTAAATCCTTGATATCACTGCCGTTTAATGGAAAAAAAGTATGCACCCATAACGGCAAATTATCAAACTCTTGAGCGGCGTGAAATAATACCTCCAGCTTCTCTACCTGGCCCGATCCAGGTGTTAATTCCCCTATCCCCCTGAACTTATTGGCTATTATATATCGCTCGATCCACTCCAGGTTTTCTGAATAAGATAAGCCAAAAGGGATTGGTCCGAAGCCAATATATCGCTCAGGATTTGCTTGGATTACTCCGGCAAGTTCTTCAATAGCCTGAATTCTTTCCGGCAAGGGATTTTTCACTCCGTTTAAGATGTCATATAGAATATTCAATTCTGTTTCAAACGCCTGTAACGTGGTCGCTGTCTCTGGATGTATCGTAGTGGTAAAAAGAACTGTCTGATCAATCCCAGCCTCGGCCATCCATTGTATTTGCCTCTCTGGCGGCAGCACGACATGAGCATGACTGTCAATAATCATCGGTAAAGGCCTCCTAATGCCCTGAATCTTGAGACTCCATCGACTGTTCAAAGGCTTCTATTCTTTGCTGTAAACGCACTCTGATAAAATGCAGCAGATTTACTTGCTCATCAATTTCGTGTAATTTGATTTTATACAATTGATAAGCTTCCTTACATAGTGGACGATCACTTTGTTGCAGAGTCGGACAAGCAATGATTCCTGCAATGTTGTCAGCCGTGAGCCCCAAGCTAAGATAAAACTGAATTGTTTTTACCCGCGAAATTGCATCATCATCATATTCACGGTAGCCATTCGGCAAACGTCCAGCAGCCAGCAGACCTTTTGCTTCGTAGTACCTTATTGAGCGTATACTCGCACCCGTTTTACGTGATAATTCTCTAATTAACACAGGATAAGCTCCTTTCCGTCTCCTATGGCTTCATTATAAACTATGACACTTATGTTACGGTCAAGAGTTATTATATTGCTTTAGAATCAATTGATTATTCTCTAAAAGTAAGCCTTCACTCATAATCTGATATGATATGCTCTCTTTGAGGTAGACCATGAGAATCCCTCTTTCTTCCTTAAACATACAAAAGCTCCCGTCAAGCGTCTATACTTGACGGGAGCTCTTTCTTCCTGCACCGTTACCAATGATACGGTTCTCCGTATCGGGTATAACGGCGAAGCTTTTTAGGCATATACTACACTGAACAGACTTGTGATAAGGCACGGCCCTGAAAATCCACCCACATGACTTCACAGGGCGAAACACGACGCCACAAATCACGCAGGCCTTTAATAAAAATTCTGCAACCGTCTTTCCAGTATCCCTTGCATTTTTTCAACACAAACCACAATCACAAGATAAATCAGCGTGACACATAAATAGGCTTCGAAGAAACGAAGATCCAGCGCCGCTGCGATTTTTGCTTTGGCCATGATATCCGCAAGTCCAACGGTAAATCCCAAAGCGGTGCCTTTAATGATTCCGATAAATTGGTTGCCAAGCGATGGCAACGCAACAACAAAGGCCTGTGGCAGCACCACACGCACCATCGTCTGGTATCGTGTCATTCCCATGGAATAACAGGCTTCGAGCTGCCCCCCGTCAACCGATTCAATAGCGGCCCTGAGTGTTTCGGCCATAAACGCCGATGTGTTTAACGTAAGAGCAAGTACGGTTGTCTGAAATGCGCTCATCGACTTCATGGCCGGGATGATTGAGGGAAGACCGAAATACAGTATAAACAACTGTGCCACCAACGGTGTTGCTCTAAAAAGGGTAATATAGACACCAAAAAATTCCGATAGTCCCCGTATCCGAAAGTGCCTGATAATCGAAATGAAAACAGACAGTAAGACGGTAAGCACCAGAGACATCAGCGACATATTAATCGTTAATTCCAGCGCGGGTAAAACAATGGGAAACAGATTAACAAACCATAAGACATCAAAATTCATGGATTCATCCTCGTATCAATATTGTTATTTAATTAGAATTAATCGTATTGATAAATCTTTTAATTCTTTCATTTGAGCAGTTTTCAAATATTTCTTGCGGTGTTCCCATAGCTGTAATACCACCGTCTTCTAAAAAGAGAATCCGATCTGCCACTTCCCGGGCAAATTTCATTTCATGCGTCACAATCAACATCGTTTTATTATGTTCTGCTACCAATTGCTTGATGACCCCTAGGACCTCTCCTACCAATTCAGGATCCAGAGATGATGTTGGTTCATCAAATAAAATTACATTGGCATTTACAGCCAAGGCTCTTGCTATTCCGACTCTCTGTTGCTGTCCTCCCGACATTTCCTTGGGGTATGCATCTCTTTTATGTAAAAGCCCCACTTTCTCCAGTAAGCTGACAGCCACTGCTTCGGCTTCTTTTTTGTTCATTTTTTGCACCGTCACCATAGGTTCCATAATGTTTTGTATCGCCGTCTTATTTTTAAGCAAATTATAATTTTGAAAGACCATTGCCGTTTTCAGCCTCATGCGGTCAATCTCCCGCTTCGAAACCGTTTTGGCATCAACCACAGCTCCATCAAGTGTAATTTTACCTTCTACAGGTCTAACCAAAAAATTCAGACACCGGAGAAATGTAGATTTTCCGCTGCCTGACGGGCCAATTAATACAACTACCTCGCCATTAGCAATTTGAATATCTACATTTTTCAAGACCACGGTTTCGCCAAATTGCACTTTTAAATGCTCTATTGTAATCATTTACCCTCTCACCTGACTATGCTTTTGCATGAAAGTACTATATCTTCATTATGCAATAAACACGATATTTTTCCATGCCGGCACCCATAACATTAAATTAAATCAAAAAACAAGTTGCCTGCCCTAGCCATAACCACAGTATAAGGCAGGCAACTTGTTTCGCATAATTACTCTGCTATTTTGCCATTAGCCGGTTTTTTGCTGAAATCCATTCCATACCACTTAGTATATATTTTTTCCAGCGTTCCATCTTGTTGCATTTCTTTAATAGCTTTTGTAACAATTTTATTCAGTTCTTCGGACTTGGCATTGCCTTTTGCAAACGGATAAGCTTTAGCACCAACAGCAATATTTTCTTCTACCATTCTGGCATCAAGAGCTTTATTGCTAATTTTATAAGCTGCCTCAGCGCCCGCAAAAATCATGACATCCACTTTGCCTTGGCGAAAAGCTTGATCCAGCAATTCAGAGCTGTCAAAGGCGACTAGGTTGATTTGTATATTCTGCTCCTTAGCAATTTGTTGAAACAAATTGCCGCCATTGGACCCTGACGAAAACCCGCAATTCATCCCGGTAATATCTTTTAAGTTTTTAATGTCTGTTCTATCAGAATGAACCACCAGCTTCTCGGGAATGTACGCGTATGGCTCCGAAAAATCATACTTTTCTTTTCTCTTCGCATTAAGCGTGATGGTATTGCCCACGGTATCGGCTTTACCTGAATCCAGGTAGCCAAACAGAGTATTAAATTCCCCTGTTACAAATGTAACTTTTAATCCGGTTTTCGCCGAAATAGCATTCCAAATATCGACCTCATGCCCCTTATGTACTCCATTTTCGATATAGGTATTCGGAATAGACGACGAACCGGATGCTACAATAATTTCGGTTGGTACTTTTGCTTTTTCCTGTGTTGCCGCAGGCTTTTCCGAATTGCCGCAGGCGGCCGTTCCTAACATGATACAAACGGATAATAATGCTAAAACAATTTTTTTCATAAGTTTCTCTCCTCATTTTCTAAATATATTTACAATCTTTTAAACAAGATCACTAACATATCCAAAATCGTTTAATTATATTAGCAATGTATGCTGTTATGCCTCTCAAGTCATCACTGGCAATATGAGTCATAAAGATGTTGTACTCACTCATTGTCATACTTTTTAATCTCAAATAAAATACTAGGATCAACCAAGATATCCACCGCCGTCATCGCCATTACTTTTGCCGCTGTAAGTATGGCTTTATCGCCCTCCGGTGATACCGCCTTTTCAGCAAATTCTTTAGTATGAAGCACAAGTCCTTCCCCTAAGCCTATATTACCATGTATCGCAGGTATTTCATGAGTGACATTGCCCATATCGGTAGCGCCGATACCTTGTGAAAAATCTCTTTCAACGATAGGTTCACCAAGCTGAGCAAAATTAGTTTGCAGCAATTCTACCAATATTCTGTTGTTTCGAACTTCGCGGCAACCAGAACCTAACACTCTATATTCGAAGGTTGTCCCGGTGCCGATTGCCGCACCTTGCGCACAACGGCTGACTATTGCAACAAGTTCCTCTAAATAATCGTTATTAAGAGCCCTGATGCTAAAAACAGCCTGTGCAGTTTCTGGAATAATGTTGGTTACCACCCCGCCGTCAGTAATAATGCCATGAATTCGAGCATAGTCCTTGACATGCAACCGCATGGAATCAACCAAATTAAACATTTGAATAACCCCGTTCAAGGCATTTGTACCAGCCCAGGGAGACACCGCCGCGTGGGCTGCCTTTCCCTGAAACGTAAACTCTACTTTCCGCGTTGCATAAGAAATATCATCAGCCATGGAGCTACTGTTAGGGTGCAGCATCATTGCGACATCCACCCCAACAAAAGCACCTTTTTGTAGCATAATAATTTTTCCGCTCCCATTCTCTTCCGCAGGGGTTCCGATAACCTTCACCGTCCCGCAAGTATTGCCACCCATTACTTTACTTAAACCAATTGCTGCCCCTAGCGACGCACTGGCAATTATATTATGTCCGCAGGCATGACCTATCACCGGTAAAGCATCATATTCTGCCACAAAAGCAATCGTGGGCATTCCCTGTCCATATGTTCCGATAAAGGCCGTCTCAAGACAACAAACTCCGGTCTCTACTTCAAAGTTCGCGTTCCTTAATGAATTAGTCAGTGCTTGAGCCGCTTTGTATTCTTGAAACCCCACTTCCGGATTACTGCATAGGTAATGAGAGATTGTCAGAAGTTCAGCTTTGATTTTATCGATATCTTTGCAAACTTCTTCTTTTAATAAATTGCTATTTCCCATCATATAACTACCCACCCCATAAAATTCTCCCCTTTCGTATCCCCCAAAAACTCTTCACTATACTCTTAAATATTAATATTTTATTGTTAAGTTATAGGTTCTCTCTATGTAAATATAAACTGCAATTTTAAAAAAATCAACACAATTAACGAAAGGGTTAGCCAAACAAAAGATACATGGTGACGGTTCTTTCGTATCCTCTACTTTATCCATCAAATTAGCATGATTTCCGGCGCAATCCAACCAATCTATTTTTATACGCCACACTTATTTACCATAAAATTACAAAATCCTGCAAACTTATATAAATTCGCAGGATTAATACCCATCATTTCATCTTTTATTCTTAGAATCCCATACAACTCATTTTTCGCCACTACCAATGATACGGTTCGCCGTATCATGTATAACGGCGAATTAATCTAATTTTATTCATTCACCCGATTGAATCCATTAAGAAAACCATCCATGAATTACCTATTGAGTAATTTATGAAATACTCGGACGGACTATACGTTACAGTCGATAGGTCTTCATTAACGGAATTCCTATCTTATTAATTACAGTTGCTAAAACCAACCACGGAAACTTCCGCCACCATGCTAGATGCTTATAATAGACCACACTATATTCAATATGTCCAGTTGATCCTCGGTTTCTTTTAAACTGCGCAGCACCTGAACTGTTATTCAAATATACACGTCTTGCTGAGGCTTCAAGGATAATCTTTGTTGAAAGTAATCGATATAATCCTGCCTTTTTCGGCTGAGTTACATCATATCCAACAAACGGTGTCGTCATGACCCCATTTCGCTTAAAAAAGCCCATTATGCCATCTATGCGATTTCCCTTTCGTAGCCCAAACAGAGTCAATATTTCTGTACGTATTGCACATTCTACAAACGCCTCAGTAAAACAAGGATTATGCTCCGAATATTTGTCTAAATATAGCATCTTATATAACTGGATCATTCGCGGAATATCAGACGCAGATAACCGGTCAGCTCCGATGACTTCGTATGAGGAACTGGCAAGCAATTTCATATCCTTTTTAAAATCATATAAAAGAGGTAGCTTACCCTCTTCTAGGTTTAACCCGTATACTTGTCGACTGGCTATGAAATGAGCTCCTAAATTCTTTAGAAATTGCAAAATACTTTCGTTCGTAACTTCATTTAATGAGCGAAAAACAATAGCATGCTCAGGAAACCGTTCTCTTATAAAAAGTATAATCTCATTAATGACTTCCTCTGTTAAATCGGGATACAAATTGGTGGACAACAGCCAATTGTTCACGTGTACAACCTGGTTAACCCTCATTTTCTTAAGAATGACTCCAATCACTCTAATAATCCCAGATAGAATCTTCTTCAGACCTGGCCTCTTTAGTTCGCGAAGCTCCTCAACTGCGTAGGAAACATAATGGGTGTAAGGCGAACAGACATATGAATTTTCGTATTCCGCATAATTTAAGGTAATAGGAAGAATATATTCTCCTATTTTTAGAACCATCATCTCGGTATCCACATTTTGTATATATAGCTTTACGCCATCGCGAATCAATGGAACCAGATATTTTTGTGCATACTTTCCATCCTCTGTATCAGGCCAGACCAAGCATTCTATATTTTGTTTATTGTACAGTTCTACTTTTCCCATCGTACTACAAATTGCCTTTCCACTCTTCTTAGTTTCCGCCCAGCTATCTTGTGAGGAATCTCAATAAATTCAATGTGCGGGGCCACGGTATTCATAATATCCCACAGCTTATCCAGACTATTTTGGACACGTTCTTTGGTTCCAGCCTGATGGCCTCGGAGCCCGATCTGGATATGGCTTTCAGCTTTTTGAATAGCTACATATTCGATAATGCATTCATCGGCTGTGATAATAGCCCGGCGAATAAAATCAGGAAATACTGGGACGAGCCGCCTCGTTGTCTTCGCTTCAATATAAAAGATATCATCACAACGTCCCTCAATCTGTTCAATTGCAGTAAAAGGTGATCCACATGGACAGCCGTCTGTCCTCTCTGTTATTATATCATCCAACCGATATCGAATAATTGGTTGTGATGTACGACTAAAGTCGGTGATGATCGGACTAAAGCGCCTACACTCATCATCTAGATAGTCCTTCTGAATTACTACCAAATCTTCATTTAAATGAAGTGTACCGTATCGGCAAGTCACTCCCAAAAAGCCTTCCGTACATTGATAGATTTGATGAATGGTTTGCTGAAACTGCGCCTCTAAGCATTGTTTGTCAAGGGGATCTAATACTTCTGCCACTGAGACAACTTTTGCCGGAGTTATATATAACTTATTATGCAACGCATCGGCCAGAAGCCGTAACATCGATGGCGGCCCCGCCAATATCGTCGGCTGAAATTTGTTTAAACGGTCTATATGTTCATCAATAGGCTTAAGCATATCGAAAAACTCAAATTGTATCTGCCTTTTCCCCACTGTTTGATATAAATTACTATTTGCCCGCAAGAAAAATGCGATCCGATGAGTACGCAGCAACGATCCAGGCAACACTTTAGCCAATATCGCCCCCGCCCACTTTGCTTGCTCGTCTTTGCTCGCTAAAAAAAGGCCTCGATTACCTGATGTTCCTGAAGACAAACCAACCGTAACCCCACGAACAGTGGGCGTGAAATCACGAGACTCCTCTGCTGCCATCGCGACCGCGAAAGCCTCCTCTTTGGTAAGACCAACGGTATTCAGGGCAGTAAAGTTATCCATCATGATCTTCTTATTGATTATCGGCCAGGTAGGCCAATCATTAATAGCCCAACCCGTATAGTATTGCCGATAAAAATTAGACATCGGCAAAATTTTCTTTAAGAATTCCTGCACTTTCTTCTCTTGCCATCCTTGAAGTTCAGCTCGACTTTTGCAGCCATTACCATATTTTCTTTTCAAGTATTGCATCAGTATTTTACTATTTTGAAACACTAGCCATTCCCTCCAAGGTTTCAGTACAATGGGACGGAATGACTGCGATGTTTGGATGAGATTTTGCGTATTCGTGAATTTTTTTTAACGTACCTATATATTCTGTCCAATTAGCCATAATTAGTTTGGTTAACCAATGTGGAAGCATCAACTGAGTATATGAGCACTTCTGCCAACAAGCATCGGCAATTAAGAAATACCCTCCCGTTGTGCTATTAGGAATCATAATACCCAATTGCCCCTTGGCATGTCCCGCTAACACAACCAAAAATAACGACCCATCCTCAAAAATATCAAACCCATATTCGAAAGGCCGATGTTCCAGCGGCAAGTGTACAGCATCCCCATCAGAAAGCAGTCGTAACCGATCAGTAAAATCTTCAGGAAGTAGATTTTTAATAAACCCTGCCCGTAATGCTTTTATCCCCTCTAAGTTCTGTACAGCGTTATATGCGTCTTCATGAACGATGAAAGTGGCCTGAGAAAAGTCCCTGCATCCGCCAATATGATCCGCATGAAAATGCGACAAAATCGCATAACGGACTTGATGGGCTTGTATTCCTTGGGAGTGAAGTTGCTCTACTATACTCTCGCCTTTTTGCAAATAGACTGGGGTTATATAGCGATATACCGCAAGAGGCCATGTTAAAGTTTCTGAAAAAAAACGCATTGTATGTCCTGTATCAAAAAGGATATACCCTTTCGCTGGATGTTTAATGACAGCTGCCATAGCAGGAAATTTCTTCTTATGAAATGCCCGATCACGGGCAGTCATTTTTTCGGGGTGTACGCAATACCCAGCTGTTAACAGATCGACTTCTAATCCCATCAAAATTTCTTCCTCCACCAATCGGCAAATTGCCCAATACCTTCCGAAATACTGATACGTGGATCATACCCCAGCTCACGTCGCGCCGCAGTAATATCCAGTGTTTGCGAATAATATAAGACGCCTAATCCATAACGAGTGATTTCAGGCTCGCCCCCCCAAGGAAGCACTGCATATAACTCGGCTAGGGCTGCCGCACAGTATGCCAAAGAAAATGGCACTCGCCTAAAGCGCAAAGGGTATCTAAATTTTTCAAATAGCTCTTCGAGTAGTGTTTGGAGCCGTATAGGCTCACCATTAGTGATATTGTATTTTTTTCCTACCGAAGTCTCTGGAGCAGCTATACAGAGCAGTAACGCATCTACAACATTATCAATATATGTAATGTCCGTTATAACGGACTTTCCAAAGTCCGGAATACCCTTGGAATCATTGGCTCGTATCAGTCGTGGAAAGATAGTATGATCTCCAGGACCAAATATCCCCCGTGGTCTAATTGTAATAACAGGTAGCCCTTTTCGCCAAGCATCATCCACTATATTTTCAGCAAGGCGTTTGGTTTTCGCATATGTATTGATGCTTTTTTCTGGTAATACTTCATTTTCTTTGATTTGCTGTCGATCTCGCCATTCCATATATATACTAGGGGTGGAAACATGAACCATGCGACGGACATTGTAGCACTGACATCCTAGAACAACGTGCTTGGTTCCTAAAACATTGCTGTTATAAAATTCTTGATATCTCCCCCAAGGAGATGCTAAGGCTGCACAGTGAAAAACATAGTCTTGACCCCGGCAAGTTTCTACTATTGCAAGTTCATCGGCTAAATCTGCTTTTATGAAGCGTATACCTAATCTACCTAATTCCTTGCCGACAACTTCATTGCGCCCGACTGTCGTCACTTGGTGTCCCTCTAGTAATAGCCTAAGAGCCAAAGCTTTACCCAAAAATCCAGTTCCGCCAGTCACAAGGACTTTCATATGTCCTCTCCATTCCATTCAATGTCATATGTCGTAGCTTCGAGCATGGATGTGCCACCATTAGAACCGATAAAATACAGCGTCTTCAGCATCACGAATTGTTGAAAAAAAGGCACTGGATCATCAACAGAAAATAAAACATCATTAGCATGCCAAAAGATTTTCAGCCAATCTTTCAAGCTGGTAAATCCTTTACACTGACGGACACCATATAGTATCATGGCCAATGCTACCATTTTAGATTTTGCTCCACTGATCTGTACAGCAGCGGCGGGAATCATCATTGCCTCTACTATTTCTTGTGAGTTTAGCAAATGAATTCCACTCGTGGCTCGGGGATTACATTCTAAGGGATATAAAATTCCGTCAGTAGTTTGAATAAAATCAAATGCAATTTGACCTGTAAACTTTAAATCTTTTACAACATCCTGCACCCATTGATAGATCTCAGGATGGTCCGTATACTCAAAACAGATACAAGCGCCCCTGCCGGCAGTGAATGTTGCAGCGTAGGCCGTATGGGCAAAAACAGTACCGCTGTGACAAATTGAATATGAACAATACTGCTTTCCGTTAATAAATTCCTGAACAACCCACGGATGCTCTATGGAAACATCTAGCGGTGGAATATTCTTGCCATTTTCCAGTTCAAAAATTTTTGTAGCAAAGCGAGAATATGCCGCTTTTATAATGATACGCTGCGAAAATTGGGTTCTTGTAAAAAAATTAGCGACATCTTCAGACGATCTTAAAAGCCAGGTACGAGGAACCGCCTTACCTAAACTGCTTATGTACTCAATGAAAGCACTTTTATTATGAAGCATTCTTAATTTTTCAAAACTGTCTACAAACACATTAACCCTGGGAAGAGCCAAAGTAAGCATTTCCTTGTAACGCGCGATATAAAAAACTTCCTCACAGGTTGGAATCACCAAGTCAATCTTTTTATGTACAATGATGGCTTTAAGTTCTTCTATATATCTCTCTGGATCCAGCTTAGGCGCTGGGAGTTCAAAACTCTCTTTGACTGCTCTACTATATGTACACAAATGATTTGGCAAGCTTTCCGCAACGTACACTGTAATTCCATATGAATTAAATTTTCTTGCCAAATCAAGAGTCGCTGGCGCCCGCCCTCCTGTTAATAACAAATTTTTAGTCTGGCTCTTAATATTCAAGAACCATACCCCCGATCGATAGTCCTGCCGATGTTCCAAATAGAACGATACGATCACCACGTTTTACTCGGCCTTGGGAAATAGCATCATGAAGGGCCAAGGGAATTGAAGCGGCAATGGTATTACCATATTCCTGAATGGTTAGCATAAAATTCTCGTCCGGAATACCTAATTTTCGCTGGATTAATTTCATCGCTGTTAAGCTTGCTTGATGGGGAATAAGCATAGTTATGTCGTCCATCTTACAGTTTGCTGACTTTAGCAAGTCCGTAAGAAAATCAGGAATATACTTCATAGAAAGTCGGAACATTTTTTCCCCTTCCATATAAAACAGATAATCCGTTTTGTTTGTTTCTCGATATTCTCTAGGGTGGAGTTTCGTACCTCCACCTTTTACCTCCGCCAGATGAGCCCCTTCAATGTATGTAGCCAATTTTGACGCTACTATTTTCGGCCCTCTTGGATTATCCTCTCGCTCAATCACAACCGCAGCAGCCCCGTCGCCAAACAAGATGCAGCTTTCTTTATGTTCCCAATTTAGAGCATTTGAAGCGATATCACTCGAGAAGATAACAACTCGTCGATATTGGCCAGCAGCCACCATATGCGAAACTAAATCCATTGCCACAACAAAACTCAAGCAGGTCGAATTGATATCAAAGGCAGGTATAACCTTTTCTAGGCCCAGTGCCTTTTTCGTTAGAGCAGCATTGCTGGGTATGGCTTGTTCCATAGCTCCATTAGCGCCTACCAAACAGTCAATATCCTCCATTGTCATATTTACACTCTGCAGTGCATCACGAATTGCCTTTGCTGCCATTTCGGATTGTGTTTCTCCTATAGCATAATGTCGTATAAATACCCCAATTTTCTTTTCAATCCACCCCGACGGCAAATTAAGTTTCTGTTCCAAATCAACATTAGTTACCACGGTAGGGGGAATATATTTACCTGTTGCTATAATCCTTACTGATCTATGAAACATGTTGCTTCGGCTCCTTTTAATTACATGTAATCACGTATTCCCCATAAAGCAAACACCTCCTGCCAAAATTCTACAAATTTTAGCAGGAGTGTTTAGCTATTACCAATGATATGGTTCTCCCCGACCAATCTCAAATAATATGTTACTTTCACGAACATGGCACCACTGTCATGTCAAAAGTGGAACTCCTTGATTTTACTGGCTTTAAAATGTTTTTTTATCTCCCACTTACCTACCTAATCTCTTAATAACTTCAAATAAACAATAAATTACCATTCTTTAATCATTATCGCGAATATTCATCTTCTTATTAAAGCTAAAAGAAAATCCTGCATTATTTGAATGCAGGATCTAGACCTGTTACTTTAATGAACATGGCACCACTGTCATTAAAAAACTGTTTACAATCAAAAGAATACCTTCAAAGCCACGGCCTGCGGGGCTTCATCACCCCTTCCAGTACATGTCGCTACAATTACTCCATTACATGCCATAGCCAACATCCTACGAATTTATACGTTTCTGGCTTCTTGCAACTTCGAAGCCCCTTCCATAACATGCCACTGGATTTAAATAGGACTTAAGCCAAAATTTTCCAAATGTCCATTCTAGCAACCGACCAGCTGAGTTATTAAATACTTGACTACAAATCTAACCATATAATATACTAGTTAATAATAAACTAGTATATTATATATTGGTTGATTATTAACTAGTATAAGGGGTGTAAACATGACTGCAGCTAAATTAATTCATTTGCTATACCAAACCACGAGGGCTATTTCCCAAGGAGTAAACCAAACACTGGCGGAATATGGGCTATATAGTTCTGAATGGTCAATTATTGTAGCCTTAAAAGAAACTGGACCTATCTCTCAGATCGCTTTGGCGAAATATCTTAATATCGAACCAGCAGCAATCTCAAAAACCGTAATAAAACTTGAGGAGAAGGGCTTTGTCGAAAGAAATTATAAAAATGATAAGCGTGAAAAAGAAGTCTTGCTCACTGAGAAAGCACTAAATCAATATGCTATTTGGGAAAAAGCTATCAATAATCACAGACAATCTATTCTAACCGACTTGCCAGAAGAGAAACAGCATGAATTATATGTAATGCTCAAATCCATATATTCAAATACACAAAGTATAAAAAGTAATGGTACTGTCTTACTTAGAAAGGATAATTAAATGGCAACCAATATTTCAAAACTATGGACAAAAGATTTCATTTTATTTACAATTTCAAATACTTTTTTATTTAGTGGCTTTCATATCTTTTTGCCAACACTGCCGATTTATGTTTTAAATCAAGGCGGAACTAGTACTGATGTCGGATTATTGTCGGCAATTTTTGTATTCTGTGCCATTCTGATTCGTTTTTTCACAGATTATGGAATAAAAAAATGGGGGAAAAAATATTATTTATACATTGGCTGTACATTATGTTTTGTTGCGGCCATAAGTTATATTTTAGCTACTACCGTACCACGGTTACTTTCCTTACGGGTAGTTCATGGACTGGGGTTTGGCATAGCCACTACATTATATGCTACCATTGTCTCCGACCTAATCCCTAAGTCACGACGCGGCGAAGGAATAGGTTATTTTGGACTGGGCACCACATTGGCAATGGCAATTGCACCAGGCCTGGGGGTATGGATTGTTGATAATTTTTCTTTTAATAATCTATTTGTAGTGGCAACAATCAGTCAGATTTTTGCACTCTTTTGCTTAAGTCTTTGTTCCCTTCCTGCAGACCGCTCTATACATACTGTGAAACAAGAAAAATCCTCATTTATGGATAAACTTGTTGAAAAAAGCCTGCTATATCAAGCCTTTCTTGCCTTATTGTTCGGGGTATGCATCGGCGGTATTCTAAATTTCATCGCGTTACTAGCCAAAGAAGCGCATATTGCCAATTCAGGGGCTTTTTTTCTAATGTGTACCATCTGTATCTTTTTATCCCGGCTAGTAACAGGCCGGATATTTGATAGAAAAGGTCCAGCCTGGGTCATTTTACCTGGTGCAATATTATTTTTATTAGGCTTTGTGGTCTTGGCACAAAGCAAAAGCATGACTGCTTTTTTAGCAGCCTCTGCTCTGTACGGCTTTGGCTACGGCACCATTTTTCCAGCATTACAAACCTGGATGTTTAATCTTGTGACATCAGACAAACGCAGCGCAGCCAGTGCAACCTTTTATAATATGATTGACATCGGCAATGGTGTTGGTTCGGTTGCCTTAGGAATGCTCGCAGGAAAACTCGGTTACGCATCGATTTATTGGTGCTCTGCTGTCATCATGGGGGTTTTTCTCTTAAGTTACATATGGTTCTTAGTTCAGGAAAAATACTCTTCAGCGAACAATCTGGACGATATAGATGCAAAAAGCTAACACTAGATCTCTTTAGAAAAAACGATATGGGGTGAGAACTTTGTTTAGAAAAATTTTAGTACCTATAGATGGTTCAGATGCTGCATTAAGAGCTGCTAATTATGCAAAAGGAGTTGCTGAAAAATTTGACAGTGCAGTTACTTTGCTGCACATTATTGAGCATCCGGGATATTTGTTAACAGATACCAAGGATTTACCGCTAAATTTAATTGAAGACATGGATAAAAATGGAGAGCAGGTTATAGCTGAGGCTTTAGCGATATTTGCTGATTTTGCTGGCCGGATTTCTACCAAACTGGAATATGGGCATGCCGGAAAAAAAATTACCGAGCTTAGCAAAGAAAACGGTTACTCGTTAATTGTTATGGGACGCAGAGGCCTAAGCGGCGTTAAGCAGCTACTAATGGGCAGCGTCAGCAATTATGTTCTCCACTACTCGCAATGTCCTACATTAATTATTAAAGGCGAAAAACAGTAATAATTTGATCGCAAAGGCGATACACTTGCTTGGAATTAATAAAGAATGTCAATAGGCAGGTTAGCGACGCAGATGCTAAACTTGGTCCGGACGTTGTTGTTACTTTAATGAACATGGCACCAATGTCATGTTAAAAATGGAACGTATTATATGATATCTTTACTTCTCCACCTCATAGAATGACAGTACGTAAAAAAGGCGTCTATTCCCAGATAGACGCCCCAGAACATCATTATTTCGAATTCTCAATTAGCATTTATTATTCTTCATTAGGCCAACGGCGACCAAAACAATTAAAAATGAATATATAACAAAAGCCGTTTGAAAGCTGAAGGCATCTGAAACTCGGCTCATTATTGGAGGACCAAAAAACATACCGATGCCCCAAAATAGGTAATAAGCCCCTGAAATTGTTCCTTTTAAATCGTTAGGTACAATTTCATTCAAATAACTCATTGAAGCCAAATAGAAGACTCCCATTCCTAAACTTGCAACTGTCAAAGCCAATAAGATAAATGGAGTATTTAGTACCGGGGTAATCGCTATCGCACCAGCAGTAATAAACAATCCAACGATCATGAATAAGCTTCGTCCGAATTTGTCCGATAACGGGCCTGTAATGAATTGCGCCAAGCTTATTGCTGCATAAAATAAAGTGAAAAATATGCCGATCTCAATTGCATTCAAAGACTTTTCTTTTAACAGAAATACCGGGAGAGTCGTAAGAAAAATCCCATAACCTGCCCCGTACAAAGCTATCCCTGTTAAAGAAACGCGTACTTTTCGTTGATTGAACATATTAATCAAGTTTTTTAAATCAAACAAACTGCTGCTATTCTCTGCTTTTCCCCCTTGGCGGGGCTCAACTAGAATACCAACCGTCAATGCACCTAATAAACAACAACCGGAATACACGAGGAATATCTCTTGCTCATTTAGTACTCTTGCTACTGCTATTCCTAAGACGGGTCCAAAAGTCAGCCCTAAATGAATGACAGCATTATAGATTCCTATTACTTTTCCTTTGTCCATTGGATACTTTATCGAAAACAACGCCGGGGCAAGTGCCCAAGCTGGTGCTTCACCCACTCCTTGAAATAACCGAGCCAAAAATATCCAATTCGAGTTTGTTGCAAAGAAAAAGATTAAACCAGTAAGAAAACACTGTAAATATCCAATTATTAGAAATGGTTTAAATCCCAATTTATCAGCTAAGCCACCAATAGGAATTTGGAATAGTATATAAGAAAAAGCAAAGGCTGAAGCCAAATAACCTACTGACTGTCCATCTCCATCTAGATGCATAACACGCTGTGGCAGTACAGCAACGATCATGCCTACTCCAATCATCATGAATAGCACTGCTGAATTTAATCCCCAAAGGGTTTTGTCCCGGAACATCATTGGTATATCCTCCCTTTTTGTTCCCTTTCAGCAAGGAGGATGCTAGTGATATACTTGTAAGCAAGCAATCCTTTCTTAACTGAAAGAGATATACTGAAAATTAGCGATGCTTACATCCGGGGGAGGCGGAAGCCTTTTTATCATTCGAGCAGATATAATTATAAATTCAAATCCTTGGTCTTTCATCATAAATTCCTCCTTTCTTTGGTCATAATTTACTTTGATAAAAATAGCCCAAAAGGTTTCCCTTTGGGCTTCATTGCTATTTTCATAATAAATATATTAAAGTGATTTGTCAAACTTTTACTGGTAAAAGATCCATCTACCTTTATACTGAATTATTACTTTTATGAATATGGCACCAATGTCATAAAAAAACTGTTTACAAAGACATTAGTCAATAATTTGACCAATGTCTTTGTTGGAATCAAAATTTCCAGAAATTGCAATAAATTAAACCACCGTTAATAGGAATCTATTACCAAAGTCAACATGCAAAAAAACATAAAATAGACAAAGATTTAATATTGACTTGAAGAGCTTTACTGGTTTAGTTGCAGATATTGTAATGCGGCGGCACTCATTACTTTAATGCCAGTCGGAATTGCTTTTTCATCAAAGGTCAATTTGGGATTATGGAGTGATAAATGGGATGCAGGATCCTCGGAAGCTGTTCCCAATCGAAACATTACTCCTGGTACTTTTCCCAGGTAAAAGGAAAAATCTTCTCCTCCCATGGAAGCATTCTCTAAATAAATAACTTTATCTGACCCGAGAGTTTCACTAGCTGCGCGTTCAATCAATGACACCATGAAGGGGTCGTTAATAACAGGTGGCGTTCCAGCCACATAATCTACTCTTGCAAATCCTCGCATGCCTTGAGCCGTGTGATTGACGATGCGCTCAATCATTTTCGGCATTTCAGCACGCAATGCTGGATTAAGCGTGCGCACCGTTCCCGCCAGCTCTACTGACGGGGCAATGACGTTAGGTGCCGTCCCACCTGTTATTTTTCCAATTGTGATGACGGCCGATTCTAGCGGCGCTACTTCTCGCGAGACAATTGACTGCAACGCTGTTACTATATGGGCAGCTATGACAATGGGATCGATACTTTTATGAGGGTGGGCGGCGTGCCCGGCTTGTCCCGTAACCGTAATCCGCAGGCTGTCAGAAGCGGCCATAAAAGCGCCTTTCTTCAAGCCTACTGTGCCGGACGCCAATTCCGGCCAGCAATGCAACGCAAAAATAGCCTTTACAGCCGGATCTTCCAATACGGCCGCTTGAATCATTTGCTGTGCGCCAACTAATAATTCCTCTGCAGGCTGAAAAATAAACTTGACATTGCCATAGATGGCGCTCCTCATTGCACTCAACACTTTAGCACAGCCCAGAAGCACTGTGGTATGGATGTCGTGCCCACAGGAATGAGCAATGCCATCGTTCACTGAAGCGAAACTAGAATCTGTGTCCTCTTGTATTTTTAGGGCATCGATATCGGCACGAATGGCCAGAGTCGGACCGGGATACTCCCCTCTTAGCAGACCAACTACTCCAGATTTTGTTTCCCACTGCCGAACTTCTATGCCCAGCTCAGTTAGTTTTTGTCCAATCAGTTGACTAGTCAAAAACTCCTGCCCGGATAATTCAGGATGTTGATGAAGATGTCGCCTAATAATAATCATTTCATCCTGGATACGTTCAACCTGTTGGCAAATATCCATCTGATATATTCTCTCCTTTTATTGGAATTAAAAAGACAAAGCACCAGTCAAATAAGCAACCATAGTCATCACTATGGTTGTGCCAAAAGCCCATAAAAACATAAATTTCTGATGCTCTACAAGATTGACCTTTGCTACGCTGATCAACACTAGTGTAGCCGCAGCCAAGGGACTGAGCGGAAAACCAACAGTCATTTGCCCTAATATAGCTGCCCGGCCAATCTGAACCGGCTCTATCCCGATGGAAGCAGCCATTTCATAGATAACCGGCAATACGCCAAAATAATAGGCATCCGTCGGGAAAACCAAGCTTAACGGCATACTTGTAATGGCGACTACTAGCGGCAAAAGTGAACCCATACCTTGCGGAATCAGGGAAACTAAAGCACGGGCCATTTCCGTAACCATTTTAGTACCGGATAAAATGCCTGTAAAACAGCCCGCAGAAAAGATTAGTGTGACAATCGTCACCACTTCAGTAGAATAATTCTTCATCCGTTCCTGTTGGTCTTTTAGATTGGGATAATTGACGGTTATTACAATGGCAAAACCAATAACGAATAGCGTTGCCATCGGCATTATTTCGGCCAGTAACCCTGCAATAATCAGCACGGTCATAATCACATTGAACCAAAAGAGATGAGGTCTCTTAATGCTAGGATTTTGGCCGCCTCCGTCAAACTCTGGTTCTGCTAGAATGTTCCCGCCAAAGTCTGCCACGCCTAAACGCGAACGCTCTTTTTTACCAACATAATAGCAGGCAAAAAGTACCCAGGCAATACCCGCGATCATAGCGGGTATAATTGGATTAAATACAATAGAAGCATCACTTTGCAATGTAGCCATAACGCGGGTTGTTGGGCCGCTCCAAGGAAGAGGATTCATGACGCCGGCAGCCATGCCGACTGCAAAGGGCAATATCAGCGGATTCATATTAATTTTGCGTGTTATAGGATACATAGCAGTGACAGATATTATGAATGTAGTTGTTCCATCCCCATCAAGAGAAACAAGCATCGCCAGTACGGCTGCGCCGATTGTAATTTTAACCGGATCACCCTTTACTAATTTCAAAATTTTATTTACCATCGGATCAAACATACCAGCATCAATCATGAGGCCAAAATATATTACGGCAAAGATAGGAATCATCGCAGATGGCGTGACTTTCACAATGCCGCTAATCATCATTTTTCCTATTTCAGTGCCAAATCCACCAATCAAGCCAAAAACAACCGGAATAATTATTAAGGCCACCGGAATCGACAATCTTTTCGTCATAGTTGTATAAAGAAATACAGCTATTATTCCAAAACCCAATAAAGCTAACATAGTCAACACCTCTCCATCACATGTTTGACTCGCAGGACAACGCCAGCCTGTGCATGCGGCCATTCCCCCTAGTATTGATTGGTTTCGTCTTAACGCGTTGTCGACGTTTTCTCCAGTTTTTCGACCACAGTTGCACAAAAATTCACCAAATGGTTGATGATAGCCTCGCCCCTTTGTGCTGAAGCCTGGAAAGGATCTCCCATAACGCCTTGCTGGGAAATGTCCTCCATATCAATATAGAGATTCACGGGAATGCCCTCGACATTGCCTTGCCTAATGGTCTTAATTTCGAACTCGCCCCATTCGCAGTTGTTATTCGCACGTTCTAGGAGATCCATGCGCATCATTTCCGGGTAAAGGTACGACATAACGGAAGTTAATGGCTCTGCACCATGACCTGATGGGTCGTTTTCTTGCTTGTACACTTCTTTCTTAAATGCGGGCATTAAGGATTGCCACAAGTCAATAGAAATACAAACAATTTTTTTCTCACGTCTTATTTTGCGCGCCACTTGATCAATGGTTGGCACATTGCCGGCATGCCCGTTGACAAAAAATATTTTTGTGATACCATGTTCGATTAAACTTTCACAGACATCATTAATCAAGGCAAATACGGTTTGCGGTTGCAGAGAGATCGTTCCGGGAAAACCACGGAAATATTCCGAACATCCAAATGGGATGACGGGAAGATAATACGCGCCTGTTTTTTCAGCAACGCGTTCGGCAATCGCCTCCGCAGCCAGATAGTCGCCAGTGATTGATTGAGGACCATGCTGTTCCATGGAACCCATGGGAATAAGAACGACAGGGTCCTTTTGAAATGCATCTTTGATCTCTCTCCATGTCATTAAGTGTAAAGCATGTTTTTTCATTGTTGAAAATACCTCCTATGTATGTATAGTTGAATATATGGTCATAATATTATAACATTATTACTTTGTCAATAAAATTTGACTTTGTATATTGTATCATTGCTAAGCTATTCGAGGCTTATTTTTTATGTTAAAATGGAAATGACTTTACCTGGAAGACAACTAAACAATTAATTAAGGTGGATGTGGATGAAGGAATCATTAAGCTTACAAATATATAAGGATTTATATAAAAAAATACAGTGCCATTTTTATAAGCAGGGGGAACAACTGCCAACTGAAAAAGAGTTTGAAGAACAATATCAAGTAAGTCGAGCCCCCGTGCGTCAGGCAATGGCTAAACTGGAATCAGATGGCCTTATTCTTCGGCAAGCCGGGAAAGGAACATTTGTTTCCGGGCAAGGTAAAAAAGATCGGCAAACCATGTTGGGAGGGTTCGGTATCCACTTTGTGAAACATGCCGATCGATTATTTTGCAAAACTTTAAAAGTAGAAGCAATGCTAACTGACAACTCCCAAGGAACGAATATCGAATTTCCTAATAAAACACCGCTGGTTCTTGTCTCACGCGTGCGATTGTTGGGAAATGAACCAATTTTTTTCTTGAATCATTATATAGCTAATTTTGATATTGCAATGGTTAAATCCGCCGGTGACATACAAAATATGCGTCAGTTTTTGCAGCAACACGGGGTAGATATCGAGTATGTATCAGAAAAAATCAGAGCTGTCATTACAGATGAACAGCTAAGTAACATTTTTAAAGTGCCGCTTGGCTATCCTCTTCTGAAAATTAATCGAACATCTTTTAATAAAGACTATGAACAACTTGTTTATGAAATTTACTATGTCAAATCAGATACATGGGATTACCAAGCTCATTTCAATGCGGCACAGGAAAGTAAACACTATCAACCTTTTATCGACAAATAACGTCCATGTTCATGATCAGTGCATAAAAAAGAGGACGTGTTGAAACGAATCAACACGTCCTCTAGTCCTTTTCCTGACAAGTGTGTGAGATTTCCTGCTAGCCATACTAACCAGTGTTATGGTTCTCCATACACTTTATCGTCAAACTATCTTATGCCAAATTGAATTTCAATGATGTTATCTTGAGATTTAGGCGAAACCCATTTATGATAAACCTCTCGACTTTCTCCCGTGAAGTTTTTCCCTGATTTTATTATTGAGTCAACCAAGGGTCCATATCCCTTTCCACCAAAGTTCTCTTCCGAAAGATCTCCTTGATAAATTATAAAAGCACATTCTGCTTCCTGCAATGTCTTTATTTGAAAAATACCTTTATAGTTTTCTATATTCTCGACCGGAACGCAATACTCGTGCTTAAAGCGAGTATCATAATTCCCATCACGTCCATAAGAAACGAAAGTCCAAGGCCCAACAATACTGAGCCTGCACTTATCTATTTCTTCAATAATATTAGTACATAGTTTTTCACCCCGTTCCCCAATTTCTTGGATCGTCAGATACTCAGTAGCACATAGAACTTGAATAGGCTTAATTATTTTTGTCTCCATATGTATACCCTCCCCCAGCTATTGAATAAGGCCAAAATGAAAAGCCACTAGCTCTTCAAAATTGAATTTGCCTCGTATGATAAAACACCCACAACTTACTTTCCAGGTAAAAAATCATGGGGTGATTCCTCCTGCGACAATTATGTTTCCTGCTATATTCTTACATAATATATTGAAAGATTCAACGTTAGAGGTAGTATGAGCAAAAAAATTTCCCTATTAAACTTAAATAAAGTGTTACCTTTATGAACATATATCTTACATTGAAGCACTTTGCAACTCAATAATTGACAGAATTTATTAAGTGCTGATAGAATATGAGAATAGAAGGGAGGATTTGCTTTGTTCCTATTTAATTCCAAGTATTATCAATGCCCTTTTGATTGCTTTATTTCCATATTGAAGGGAAAATGGAGAACGACAATTCTCCTATTACTGGCGAAAGGCCCTAAACGGTTTGCACAATTGCAAAAGGGTATCGACGGGATTAGTGCCAAAGTGTTGTCGGAAAACTTGCAGATACTTGAAGAAAGCAATATTTTGCATCGCGAGGTATATCCGACTGTACCGCCAACCGTGGAATACAATCTTACGGAAAAAGGCATGGTGCTAGTTGGTATTATGAACAATATTAACGATTGGTCAAATTTATTTTTGCAAAAAGAAAAAATCTCTGCAAAATGAAAGGCTCCCTTCCACGAGGACAAGGAGCCTTTCACATTTTAGTAGCCAACGGTAAAGCGTTGTTTTATATGCTGCGATTTCTCTATTTCATCAACAAGGGCAATCGAATAATCTTCCATACTTATGGAACTATTGCCGTTTTTATCAATAAGCAAGTGATCCTTTCCCAACCGAAATTGTCCTGTACGTTCCCCAGGGGCGAAATCCGCCGATGGACTAAGAAATGTCCAGTTGACATCCTGGACAGTACGTAAAAATGCCAATTCGTCACGCATAGCGGTAGCCGTAATTTTATATGCATCCGGGAAATCCGGTGTAGAATGAAGCTCTGTTCCGTTATCGTCCACAAATAAACTACCGGCGCCACCGACAATGATCAGCCGAGGCTTATCCTGATTCTTGAGCAGTGCAGTTAAGTGCTTGGCAGTTTCTACATGTAAATGCTTAAGCTCTTTGGGAGCGCCGAAAGCATTTACAACGATATCATATCCTTGTAAATCGCCTGTATTTAGTGCCAGAATATCTTTCTCAACAACTTTAATGGCCGGATTGGTTATTTTAGCGGTGTTTCGAACTATGGCAGTCACTTCATGATTACGGCTGAGTGCTTCAGAGACGATACGGGAACCGGCACGGCCTGTAGCGCCAATTATAGCGATTTTCATTTATGAACACTCCTTTGTTTTTACTTTTCTTTGCACTTAGAACATAGCATTACCGTTTTCGCTTTTTTCAGGAATATCCTGGATTACATCCCAATGTTCCACGATTTTACCGTTTTCAACCCGGAAAATATCTACTGCCGCTTGTCCGCGGTCCTGTGGATTCAATTTGATATGATTGTGGATAGAGACATAATTTTTTTCAGCAACAATATGTTTAATTTCAGCACCGCTTTCCGGGAATTCTTTCAGAAATCCGGCAACTGCAATTTTGAAAGCTTCCTTGCCATCTGGAAACGTGGGATTATGCTGAATATATGTACTGCCAACAGCATTGTCAAGCACACTTACATTATGTTTGTTGAAAAGTTCATTCCAAAACGATTCGACTAATTGTTTATTGGCTTGGGCTGTATCCTTACTGGCGGCCTGTACTGAAACGGTTGGCAGAACGATACTGCAAAATGACAAAGCTAGTAAACATACGAACAGAATTTTTTTCATCAAGGAATCTCCCCTTTGTTAATTTTGAGTTCATTATAATATCCACAAAATAAAAATGGAAGAACGCACTTTATGCTTAGCTGCTTACCTTGAGGTAACCTGCATAAGTGAGTAAGGCTTATCTGCTTAAAATTTTGTAAGTCCGAGGCGGATTTGATTTATCTTGATTATATCAAAGTCTCTGTTTATCATCCTGCATTATTTACACTAATCGGTATTTATACCAATTTACACCAATTGGGTATTGACATAGATGGGATTACCTATTATAATTTGGGCTTGACGGAGGGTATACTCGCGTATGCTGGATAAGTTATCAACATAAGTTGATCGCTTATCCTTTTTTTTCGTCGATTTTATATTAAAAAACAAAGTCTTGCGATTGGAGTTGAAAGTGAAATGATTAGGAATGACCAACAAAGCCACAGTCTGTTATTAAAGCCTCAGCAATATTTAGGAACCAAGGGAATGGTCTTATTTATTTCTTTAATGGGAATGTTCATTCCGTTGTCTATTGACATGTATTTGCCTGCCATGCCTTCTATGGCTCAATACTTTGATACAACGGCAGCTATGATTAATCTAACCTTAATCGCGTTCTTTATCTTTTTTGCTGTAGGAATCATTGTGTTTGGTCCGCTCAGTGATAAATACGGACGAAAATCAATCCTTGTCCTGGGGCTGCTTTTGTATATTTCAGGCAGTATTGCCTGCGCCCTCGCCTTAACAGTTAATCAGTTAATTTTATTCCGTATTGTGCAAGGAATTGGCGCGGGAAATATTACGGCCGTTGCCACCGCTCTGGTTAAAGACTGCTTTTCCGGGAAGATAAAAAGCAAAGTTCTTGCAGCCGTTCAAGTTATGGGGGTTCTTGCGCCTATGGTGGCCCCCCTTGCGGGAGCGGCAATTTTGCAGGTTGGCGGGGATTGGCGCGATACTTTTTGGGCGCTTGCACTTACCGGTATTATAAGCTTATTCATTGCATTGCTGTTTCAGGAAACCTTACCTGTTGAAGAACGATACCGTGGAAGTTTGTCAGGCTCGCTGCAACGTCTGTTCGTAGTGGGAAAAAACGCAGGCTTCAGCGGATTTCTATTTATTGTCGCCATCTTATCCGCACCTTATATGGCATATATTGCAACATCTTCCTATATCTACGAGAATATTTTTGCTTTGGATGAACAGGCCTATAGTTACTTTTTTGCAGCTAATTCGGCCTTTGCGATTTTAGGACCAATTATTTATATTCGTTCCATCGGACATTTCACACCTCGTTTTTTTTCATGGTGCTGCTTTGGAATCGCCCTCGTCAGTGGCTTGAGTCTATTTCTTATGGGTAATCGCTCACCATGGTTCTTTTTGCTAACCTTTTTACCCTTTACACTCGTAGAGGGAGCTATCCGGCCATTCAGTACTGATATTTTATTAGATCAGCAAAA
The DNA here is from genome assembly GCF_041428895.1 of Sporomusa aerivorans. Lineage (NCBI taxonomy): Bacteria > Bacillati > Bacillota > Negativicutes > Selenomonadales > Sporomusaceae > Sporomusa > Sporomusa aerivorans. Next base: position 2,014,680 of record NZ_CP156926.1, on the reverse strand, counting down.
AGAAGATGTTGGATCAGCGTCTTCTTTAATCAATGCGGTTCATACGATTCTTGGAAGTATTGGCATGGCTATGGGGACTTGGAGCTGGAATAATATGATAGACGGACTTGGCATTATTATTATTTCATCAGTGTCTCTGTCTGTTATCATGTGGATATTTTTAATGCGGAGCAGGGTGAGAGTAATTGGGTTAAAGTGAACTTGGAATTGCGGTTTATATTAATGAACGGGGGACTCTGAAAATGAGCGACGGTATGCAAATATGATACTTTAAGGGGACTACACCACCATCTGACATTAAAGTTATCCTACCTCACACTGGCATATCATCTTTCAATATGGACATCATGAATGTATCTCTAAACTCGTTTCCATAATTATATTGCCGAAATAATCCTTCCTGAGAAAACCCTGCTTTGCATAAAACCTTAACTGATGCAATATTTTCAGGAACTACGGTAGCCTGTATCCTATGTAATCCCATCTTTTGAAATCCGAATTTTACAGTTCCCTGCAAAGCCTCTGTCATATACCCGTTATTCCAATGCTCTTGGGAGAGCGAATAGGCAACCTCTGCCATTGACTGACGAACAAATCTACATAGTTCAATTCTTCCTACTAATTCATCGCTTTCTTTCAAAGCAATACCCCAACAAATGGTAAGCTTACTTTTAAAATATCTTCCGTTCATATTTTCTATAAACCGTCTGGCCTCTTCTATATCTTTTGGACATGCCAGTCCGCTTAAAAACTGCTGCACTTCTTTCGCTGAAAACCATCCTAAATATCTTTCTGCATCACTTGGATACATGGATCGTAATCTCAACCTTTTCAGTTCAATAAGTGGGAAAGATTTAAATACCTCTTTAAATGACATTAAAATTGCCTCCATACTCTTAAGTTCACTACATTGCAAAAGCCGACAATCTAGAACCTATAAATAAACAGGCTAAATCTATCCATTCAACTCTCATCATCATTTATATGTGATAAGGTATAAATTTCCAGCAAAGCACTGACACCACTGTCATCTCAAAAACTGTTTACACGCTATAAAATCCAGATAAAACTAGCTTCTTAGCCGTTGATTTTAGCTCTATTACATGACATTCCCATACTTAGCCATATTAGCAACTATGTTTAAAGCATCCGGGGCAACCTTAGTCAATTTGTTAACTAAGGTTGCCCCCTTTACTTCTGCTTATCTTTTTACGTCATAATACAGTTTATCTGCATATTTCTGTTTATTTAGATTAAGATAATCCAGAATTATATGCGGATTCTTAATTACATACCAATCTCCGAAGATATCAAATTTTCTACAGGAGGTCATTAAACGCGGCTTTGAAATATTCGTAACTTTTTTACCGCATTTTTTTCCCCATTGCCTTAAGCGTATTGCAAAATCAATATCCTCTGCAATACGAAGGTTTTCATCAAACCCATTTATTGCGTCAAAATCTTTTTTTAAGCACCAGAAAAGACCTCCACAAATCAATCCATGCTTTATGAAGATTGCGCTAAATAGAATTATCGCAGATATCATTATTCCCAGCGACATTCTTTCAGTTTTTAGCACAACACCACCGCCGATATATTCTCCAGTGATTAACTTGCTTTCTATTTCTGCCAGCATATTATCGGCTATCCAGCTATCGGCATCTATAGTGACTAAAATTGTCCCTTGAGCAACCTTTGCTCCAGCATTTCTAATTTTAGAGAGATTTTTACTGTCTTCTTTTACGATGATGCAACCATACAATAATGCTATTTCTTCAGTTCGGTCAGTGCATCGATTTAATACTACTATTATTTCAACCTGGTCTTTATAAGGTACTGACGCCTTTAAAATTGAATCCAAGCATTTTGTTATATATTTTTCTTCATTATAGGCTGGTATTACAATAGAAAACTTTACTTTCTTTGCTTTTACTCCTTGCATTGTCATAGTGTTCCTCCTCTTTCATTTGAGCATTTTGAGTATCATTTGAGGTAAAATGCCCAATGAAACAAGGAAAACATCTTGATTTACAAGTCTGAGTCTTGATTAGAAGAATTAAAAATATTAGTAAATATAACGACAATATTGCGTCGGATATCACATAATGCCCCGATAATGAAAACAAATTGTCAGTTATAGATTGAAAGCTATCATCAATACTTTGTTGAATGAATATCGTTATTAGTGCAATCGAAAAAAACAGACCTAATAGTTTTCGTAAATCAGCAAGCCTCATAGAACCTGCTTCAAATAAGAAAATATCAAACACATATCCTGTAATTGTAATTGGAACTATGATATATATTGCCATTAAGAGGCTTAGAACAAAAGTCATGTAACTCTCCCACCTACATAAATACTATTTGACACCATTATCATAATGGCGTTGCCCCTGGAATACACTCCCTTACTGAAATATTTGCCACCACAACTTTAAACTCCTGCCAAATTAATACACAATTAGCAGGAGCTTCTCTTTTTTGTTATATCACTCAATTATAACAGTATTACTTGGATACAAAGGAGTATCTCCTGTTTCTGGCTCCCATTTGAACAGAAATTAAATCGGACGTTTTAAATCTTAAAATTGTACGCACCACATGGCAAACAACGCATAATTCTTTCTAATTAACTATTACCACATCGTTATTTTAACTATTAAAAGTGCAAAAACTGTTTAGCCAACGGAGTACTAGCAGAATTTGTGCATTTAAAAACTCAGCACTAAAGCAGGGAACATTTCCTTTTGGAATCAAGATGTTCTCCCAACTCATCCATATGTTGATTGCCCCATTCGCATAAACATTGCAAAACAGGCATAATGGATAAACCTCTTTCGGATAGATAATATTCTACTTTGGGAGGAACTTGGAAGTGTTCTTTACGAACAATTAAATTATCCGTTTCTAAATCTTTGAGTTGTGTACTGAGCATTTTATGGGTAATCGTTCCAAGTGCGCGTTTTAACTCACCATATCGCAAAACTTGTTTTTTCCATAGCCAAAATAATATATGCATTTTCCATTTTCCATCAATTAAAGACATTGCATAAGCAAAAGGCTTAATGTTTATCTCGCTATCCATCCATGCTCTCCTTTTGTATAGTATCTATCAAAAAAGTGCATACTTGCTATAAATTATACGTTAGCTTATCATAAAAACAGTATGATTTCAAGGAGGATAAACATTATAAAAAAAGAAATTGAGGTATTCGAATATTCCAATGAAATTATGAAGGCGCTCCAAACAGGCGTTTTGTTAACCACAAAGGCAGATGACAAAGTAAACTCTATGACTATTTCTTGGGGTACTCTCGGAATCGAATGGTCAAAACCAATTTTTACAGTTTTCGTTAGAGAAAATCGCTTTACAAAACATCAACTCGATAAAAAACCTGAATTTACAGTAAACATACCATATGGCTCTTTTGACAAGAAGATATTAGGAATTTGCGGGACAAAATCAGGTCGTACAGTTGACAAAATTAAAGAACTAAACTTAACACTTGAAACACCCAATAAAGTTTCTGTTCCTGCTATTAAAGAACTTCCGCTAACACTTGAGTGTAAAATTATATACAAGCAAAAACAAGCTGAGCACGAGATTACAGAAGAAAACAAAAAAACATTTTACCCACAGGATGTTGACAGCTTATTTCACGGCGCAAACAAGGATTTTCATACCGCCTATTATGGCGAGATCGTTAGTGCGTATATCATAGAATAGTTGTCTTACAGTTCTAATGCCGTCCAGTAATTACCGTTTTTTGTCCGGCTACACTTAAATTGCATCCGTCTATCGCATTGGGGAAGAAGCACCCGTGACGTACACTTTGCTTCTATCGTGCCAGACATTTTTTCAGGATAAAAGCTCAGGCAATTAAACGCCTGAGCTTTTATTCATCGTATATGAGTCTCGTGGAAACCACTCAAATTTTTATTTACTAGCCAGTATTCGAGGCGACAAGCGATATCAAGCTCCAGTTTGTTCACATGCTTCAGCACAAAGATCGACAATACCTTGGTAAAAATTCTCTCTTGGTTACTTCGCAAAGCGTACCATCGCATATCGGCTAAATTGCTTTTCCTGCTTCATAAGCTTTTAATAAAAGTTTTTGATTATTCGCCGCGGTATTGGGGTCTCCGCCGCCCGTTAGTAAAATGGTATCAACTACATTTAAGCCAAAAATCTTAAGCACTTCTTCATTGGTTTTGAAGGATGTCTGAAAAGCCTGAGCGTTTGGATTTCCTTGAGTATAGACCATGATCAAACATTTAGCGTCATACCTAATCTTGTAGTTTTCATCGAACAATCCGCAGAGTCTATCCCATAGCAGCTTCATTTGAGCTGTTACCTGCCAAATGTATACGGGCGAGCCGAAAACCACAACATCGGCATCGACAATATGTTTAAACATGTTCTGAAAATCATCTTGCATGTCGCAGTGTCCGGTCTTACGACAAACAAAGCAGCCTTGACAGGGTTTGATGTTCATATCATAAAGATGGTATTTCCACCTTCGAGCGGGTTATTATATGTTTCCAATAATGAAATGATTTCCTTATTTTATTAATCGCGCTCATCGCATTAATTACGAACCCAGAGTATTGCTTCAGGAAAAAACTGCGTTAAATTATGTATGTAGCATCTAGTGAATTTCTATCTACTAATCTCATATATTTATACTTAGGATAACCAACCATAACCGCACCAACTACAGTTTTTTCTTCTGAAATATTGAATAAATTAGTTAGCGGTGAATTTTCAATGGATGCAAAATGCTCAAAAATTCCAGCCCAACAGGTTCCAAGTCCTAATGAAGGAGCAAATAACTCCAGATAGGTTAAGCATGAAACAGCGTTATTTTTAGCAAATGGAAAATTCTTGTCGGCAACAGCTATAATTAAATTTGGTGCGCCGCGGAAAACTGGATCAAGTCCTTTTTCCCTATAACCGATAATCGCTGCTTCTAATAAATGCCTTACAGGAGAATTTTCTATCATCTGAATAGTGATTTCAGCAGCTTTTTCAAGCAGTTGTTTATTTTCTATTATAACATAGGATATACCTTGACTATTAGACGCAGTGGGAGCTAGTCTGGCTATATTAACTAATTCTGCTAAAATTTCTCTTGGTACAGATTTGTCATGATAATTTCTTATGGAACGACGAGATCTTAAAAAATACTCCGCCTGGTGCGGATTTAATTTAGGAAAATCATTAGCATCAACTTGTAGTGCTAGTGGTGCTTTTTCGTTATCTATTGCAGAATTAGGACATATTGCAACACAATGTCCACAGGCGTTGCAATTGGTGCTCGCCACTTCTTCTGGCCCTTTTTCTCCCATCTTTAGAACATATACTGGGCATTCTTCAATACAAAGCCCACATTTAATACACCTTTCGTTAACCGTTATTAAGCTCATTGTATTCATCTCCTTAATAAAAATAACCAACAAGTGTTGAGTTTTCAACGTTTGTTTAATACAATAGTAGCAACGCTGTTAACTGAAATCAATGAGTAAAACGGCCACATATGTTGATTAATAAACAAAACAGCTAAAAATGTTCATTTATACAATACTAAGGAGAAATCTCTTATGGACAGGCGTATTGAAAAATCCAAGCAAGCCATTATGGATGCTTTTACTAAGCTGATGCTGGAAAAAGATTTTGAAAAAATTACAATTAACGAAATTGCAGAACTGGCAAATGTAAATCGGGGAACTATATATTCGCATTATGTAGACATATTTGATTTATTAAATCAATGCATAGAGAATCACTTAAATAAATTATTTGAAAATTGTCAGCCAAGAGGAAATGATAACAACATTTCTGGTAAGGATTCGCTTTGTAAAACATTTAAATATTTAGAGCAAAATGCTTTTTTCTATTCAAAAATGCTAATGAGTAAAAGCATCACTGCTTTTAGAAACCGATTACATGCTTTGATGGTGAAGAGTATCGAAGAACAAATTGATATGAGTGGCATCAATAAAGATGTGAATAAGGAAATTATGGTACAATATTTTGCTTCGGCAACCATCGGTGTAGTTGAATGGTGGATTACAAATTCAATGCCCTATTCAGCAGAATTTATGGCAGAGCAATTATTGTCGCTGATGGAGAGATATCAAAATGTGCGTAGTACTTAAATCAAAAGTAAATTATACCAAGATCGCCGAGCTAGGCGAAGACAGAATCTCCTACCTCGTCAAACTTCCAGGGCAATCAGGGCAGCAACCTTACCAACCCCCAGGAACGCACAATAAAAGCAGACCTCAATCACTGAACTTACAGGATTGAGGTCATTCCAGCACCGTTACCTTGGTACGCTTCTCCGCATCATCCATAACAGCGCGAAGCTTCCCTGTGATTCTTTGACTCGTTCTAGCTGCAGTATATCCGATTACGGCCCAATGCTTTCGCTTTATACAAAGCATAATCGGCTCTGGCCAAAATCTCCTCAAAGGTCCTGTCGGTATCGATGACCTCACTAATTCCAAAGCTGGCGGTAACCGTCAGTGTACTTGAATTCTCCAGTGAATACTGGTACTTTTCTATAGCCTGTCGCAATCGTTCTGCAACTTTAGCCGCTTCTCTTAACGTTATTTCCGGGAAAACGATAGCAAATTCCTCCCCACCGTACCGTCCAAAGATATCTCTCCCCCTTAACTCATTGGTTACTACTTTGGCAGTCCCTTCTAAAACCCGGTCGCCAATATTGTGTCCATACTTGTCATTCACTAGTTTAAAATGATCAAGATCAAAAATTATGACACTCATATGGGTCTTATAACGCAAGCAACGTTCAAATTCTTTATTACCCAGATCCATAATGTAGCGACGATTCCAAATTCCTGTCAAATAATCTACCGTCGCTAACTGTCTCAGTGTTTCTTCCATATTTTTGCGGTCAGTAATATCATTAATCGTGATCATCAGGGCTTCACTACCAAACCAGATGACCTTTACGGCAAAAAGCAGTACCCAACATGCCTTGCCGCTAACATCGTAAAATTGCATTTCTTTATCCAGCGCACATCCGTTTTTCTCAATTTCGTCCAGAATTGCTATCCATTCTTCCCGTTTTTGATTATAATCGGCAACAGCACTTCCGATCAATGCTTCCTGTGAGACCTTAAAAAGTTCTGCCGCCCTTAGATTTCCGTACAAAATAGTGCTATTCACCTCTCTTCTAGCAACAAGCATAGGAAAAGGCGCCATCTCTACCATTGAGCGGAATTGCTCCTCACTTCGCCGCAACTCGCTTTCTTGCTGTCGATTGTGCAATACTATTGCGTATACTTCCCCCAAGCGCTTTATTTCCTTAAGGTCATCTTCCGTATATTCACGTACTGAATTGGCAAGTGCAATTTGTCCTAAGATTTCATCGCCAAATATTATAGGTACCGACAGGAAATTTTTCAGTGGAACATGACCGGACGGCAATCCTGCTGCTGCCGCATGAGACGAAGGATTGTTAGTAAAAAAACTCTCCCGGACGTTGAGAGAATGACCCCATAGGCTGTTATAAAGCTTATGGGGTCCTTCGGGCAAAGAATATAATGCCGCACTAACGGCACAGCCTTCATCCCGCATTTTAGTCAGTGTATTACTGACATGGGCACCGGTCTTTTTTTCAATCGAAGAAACAAAACCATGCTGACTTTCCGTCAGCCACCGCGCTTTATCTAAAACAATCTGATACATCTCGTCAAAGGAAACCGTTGAACCAATTATAGCTGACACCACCTCAGCAATAACGACATGCAGCCTGCTCGCGCGCTCCGATTTATCGTCTGGCCTGGTTGTGACCTTCATTTTAAATCCTCCTCCGTCGGTAAGTGCACAAATACTAGCGTAAATACTCATTCTGCCGCACATCTTTTGTAGCAGAAATAACTAATTACTACGCCATCATATCTCACAACTAACATTAGTTTTATTGTTCCAAATAATATCTATTAATCCAGATAATACTTAATAAACGCTATTCAACAATCACCAATCAAAACCTTTTATTAAACAATTATTATTTAACAAAAGTTTTAAGGTCACCCAAAACCGTAAATTTCCTACATTCCGCACCAAAACTTTGGACCGCTCCATGCCCAGTAGTGCGAAAAAATAAATACGGACTCTTCTCATTCGCCAGGTGGTTAACCTGCTTCTCAGACATCCGCCTCACCTCGTTTTCATAGCTATTGGTAATTCAAGAGTAAGTTTTTCATGCCAAATGAGGAAATAAATAACAGCGAGATCTCCTGCCTAATCAGGAGATCTCGCTGTTATTTTTAAAGCTGAATATTTATTTTAATTCTACGATGGTGACTCTTCATTTCACTATCCAAATTAAACACTTGTTTTTTCCATAATAGACTTAACTGCTGTTACCGAAAGCGAATCGTCCGGCAAATCAATCAATGGCTTCCCTTCAAAATCAAATGTAACAGCTTGTACATCATAAGGGATAGTGCCGACTAAATCCAGACCGGTTTTATCGATTTCCGCTTTAAGACCGTCAATTCCTGCTTCACCTGTCTTGGTGATAATTAAGTAAACTTCGGGTATCGAGATCTTTAACACCTGAATAAGCTCAGATACTTTTGCTGCTGAACGAATACTGCGAACCGAAGTATCACTAATTATAAATAGCATGTCAATATCTGCAACAATCCGCCGGCTTAAATGCTCCATGCCAGCCTCGTTATCAATGACAACGTATTCATAATTTTTTTGTAACCGTTCCAGGTACATCCGTATCAAATTATTGGGATAACAGTAACAGCCATTTTGTTGGGGTAGTCCCATTTGGATAATATCCATACCCTTCGCTTCGCTTATAACTTGACTTAGCCGATATTCTGTAAATGAGTCCTTGCCCATTCCATTCGGAACAGCATCTCCCAGCCTAACTTCCTCCAGAATATTGGCGATAGAATCGTCTACTTCAACTCCTAAAGCTTCGTTTAAATTAGAATTTGGATCGGCATCTACGGCCAAAATAGCACCTTTTTCCCGCCTTATCAATTCTCTAATCAGCAAAGCGGTAAAAGTCGTTTTGCCAACGCCGCCTTTACCAGCTACAGCTATCTTCTTTGTCATTAGAACCCCTCCAAAAATAAATTTATATCTCTTCTCACAAAGATATTGTTACTGATATTATTTAATCTATTGTTCACCATTGTGTGTCTTTCTAAAACTCAAAGGAGAAATACCAACAATCTTTTTAAAGACTCTGGAAAAATGAGATGAAGTATGATAACCAACCGTATCGCTTATGTATGAAATGGATAATTTAGTTTCCGCTAGCAATTTGGCAGCGTGCTTTATGCGTGTTTGATGCTGATATTGTAGTAATGTACATCCTTTAAATTTCTTAAAGGTCCTATGAAGATAATGAGGATTAACATATAAGCTATTAGCAATTACCTGCAAAGTAAACTTATGAGTATAGTGGCAATCCATATATTCCAGTGCTTTTTTGGTTAATTCATCCTTGGCCCCTTGCCAATCCATACAATCCGGTCTACATCGGTTGCATGGACGAAATCCATGATTAGCAGCATCTTCAGCAGTATAAAAGATAACAACATTTTTGGGGTTAGGTGTTCTAGAGGTACAGGATGGACGACAAAATGTTTTTGTGCTTTTAAGTGCATAAAAGAAAACGCCATCGTATGTTTTATTGCAATTTTTAATTGCTTCCCATTCAATCTCGGTCATTCCTACAACTCCTACCCTGCATCCTTTACGTCTTTATGCAACTTTTTCAAAAAACTTGAAGCTATATCTTTCATTAAAATCATAGCAGGTTGAGTGTAAATTGTCATTCAAAGCAGCCTGGATTTAATTAGAAGTCAATAATGTGAAAAAAGTTTTTATTAACATTTACCTAAACCACATTTCCCAAATTCTGGTTTTGCTGAATCAGAATCATAAAAGAACATTTTACGCCTTTCATTATCTCGAAATAGCCTACCTAGTTGTTTGCCTTGTCCAAACGTGGGAGCTTCTTTTGAAACAAATTTTAGTATTCATGTGCTTGAGCATGGCAATAACATCTTTTTGTTGGTGCTTCAGCCATGGTTTCTTGCAATCACCAACCATGATACATGGTCATATATTAAAAAAAGAACTGGGAAATTCAACATGTTAATTTTCCTTCAGCGTAAAATGTTACGGGTGCGAGGTGTAATGCATGGACTCAACCGATATGAAATACAAAGATGAACTGCCTATCAAAACTATTAACAGAATAAGAGATATTCTTGGTGAGATGGGCCTTCTAACAGTAGAAACATCATGGAAAAATTCGGTGAACGGTTTTTACTCGGTGAGCGTGCAGATCGACAATACCGATCTGCTGACCAATGGAAAAGGAACTTCGGTCGAATTCGCCCTGGCCAGCGCCTACGGCGAGATGATGGAACGCCTGCAAAATCTCTGCAACTACAGACTAAGTTTGGATTTAAAGCCTCAGATCATGGACTACCTAGGCTTTTATTACGCCCCTGACGAGAAACCGATGAGTATCGATGAGTTCCTCGCCAGTGAAGAAGATTGGATTAAAACCCAATTATCCAAAGTCAACCCTTTGCTGGATAAACGGGAGCTCTTGGCAAATTGGCTGACAATGTCTTATGAGAAAGTATCCGCCGATTTTATCACTCTCCCTTATTGCAATCTTAACAGCAAGCGAATTTCCCATATCCCGGTAAAAATGGTCTCAATGATGTATATGTCGAATGGCATGTGCGCCGGCAATTCGCCTGAAGAGGCTTTGGTGCAGGGAATATCTGAAATCATGGAGCGCTACGCCAACAAGAAAATTCTCAGGGAAAGAATAGTACCGCCTACTATCCCGCGGCGTTATATCATGAAATTTCCCGAGATTGAGGCGATGATTGCCGAACTTGAAAAAAGCGGCAATTTTGAAGTTATCCTCAAAGACTGCTCGCTGGGACAAAAGTTGCCGGTTGTCGGGGTTATCCTGGTAAATAAGAATGATCAGAGTTATTTTGTGAAATTTGGCGCTCATCCTAAATTTGAAATTGCTGCAGAGCGGACATTGACCGAACTTCTTCAGGGACAGGATATAAAATGGATGATGGGGGTCAAGGAGTTTTGCTTCCGCAGCCCGACGGACGATCCAGAAAACTACATGGGTATACTGGTGACCGGCTCGGGGCTTTATCCTACGGAATTTTTCAGTCGTAATTTCAGTTATCAGTTCAAGGAATTTGAAGAAACCACGATAGCCACAAACAAAGAAATGTTGGCTTATATGGTCGCCCTGTTGGCTCAACTAGGCTGCGAGGTATATGTACGTGATGTTTCGTTCCTGGGCTTTCCGAGTTTTCATGTAATCGTTCCCGGCTTGAGTGAAATCGAGGAATTTGATGAGCTAAAGCCCATTACCAATTATGCTGCTTTCAACACCTTCAAAAGACTGGTCAGGAACATCGACTGCCTCGACGACGCCGGTGCCGCCACGCTCATCGGCTATTTGCAAAACATGAACTATTCGCCTGAAGCTTCGGTCATGGATCTAATCAATCTGCCGGTACGTAATAAAGCGTTTCCGTGGTATTACAGCAATGCCGACTTGTTTGTTACTGCCCTGAATTACTGGAAAGGCGATACCAATAAAGCCTATGAGAGCTTCACAAAATTTTGGGGTTATACCCAACACGCTAATCCGCAACGCCAAGTGATAACTTATTATAAGTGCGTACGGGATTTTCTGGCGACCAAGATTAAAGGGCTTGCGGAAAAGGACGCCGTGAGCACACTAAGCGTGTTCTATCCGATGGAGGTAATCCAGGGAGTTGTGGCTGAATTCAACTCGCCAGCGAAAATCATTAGTTACCAGGGACAATTAAACTGCTGGAATTGCGAGAACTGCCTATTTTCCAGTCAGTGTCTCTATCCGCCGATGGAGCGGGTCTACGAAATACTCAAGGAGCGGTACGCTGCCAGCGGAATAGATCAAAACGATCTTAAGAAGCTGATGTAAATAAACAAAAGCCAAAGCCGAATGCTTTGGCTTTTGTTTTTCCGTTAGTAAGGACCGACATTACATCTTGTCGGCACAACATCTTATTGGATTGACATTACTTCCCCCAATTCATAGAACGGCAGCAGTGGCAGGAATGACAGGAATAACAGGAATGGCAGCTATCGCAGGTCTTCATCGGGTAACAGGACTGACAGGTCTTCATCGGGAAGCAGGACCAGCAGCTCCCCATCGGGTAACAGGACCAGCAGCTCTCCATCGGGTAACAGGACCAGCAGCTCCCCATCGGGAAACAGGACTGGCAGCTCTTCATCGGGTAACAGGACTTGCAGGTCTTCATCGGGTAACAGGACTTGCAGCTCTTCATCGAGACACAGGACTGGCAACTGTTCATTGAGACACAGGACTGGCAACTGTTCATCGAGCAGCAACTAAACATTGAATCGTCATCATCGTCATTATAATACATTAACCAAACACCTCCATGTAAAATTCAGAGTAACCTATTAACATAATATGATAATGCTATGTCAGATGTGACATTGTTTAACTGTGGTATTTCGGCTGGAAGGTCAACCGCTGTAAACAAAACATATACCGATACTTCCCCTATGTCTATATTTATGATCACCTCGCCTCTTCAGAAAGACTATAACGTTAATAGAAATTTTAAAATAATACTTCGCTGTGGCGCTGGCAAGATAGCTCTTGTTCGTTAATGTCCGATAGAATTCAGTCCTGAAAGATATAAAAAAGTCAAGCCGCTGATCTCAGAAGCTTGACCTAAAAGTTTGTTATATTAAAAAAGCTAATCCTTACTTGCGACTCGAGCAATCTGTTTCTCCCCGTATTTCTCAAAATATTTATAAATTCGCATACCAAGCTTCTCAGCAACTTTTTGTGATGGAATATTCCGGACTGTGGTATATGAAAATACTTTTGGATAATGTAAGACTTTAAATGCATATTCCTTACAGGCGAGAGAAGCTTCCGTTGCAAACCCCCTATTGCAATATTCCTTGATAATATGAAAACCAATCTCCGGTACAGTTTCATCGCCAATATTTTGCATTGTTATGCCACAGTCTCCAATAAATACCTCACCTTCTTTTAATATTACAGCCCATAGCCCGTGTTTATACTTTTTATAATTCTCGATATTCCATCGAATCCACTTTTCTACCTCTCCTTCACTAAATGGATTTGGATAGAACTTCATAGATTCAGGATTAGACAGGACTTTCATTAATTCTTTTTTATCTTCAATTAACAGTTCCCTCAAGTATAATCTTTCTGTCTCAATGATTTTCATTACTAATGACCTCCATAGACAGCATCTGGCCCCTAATGATCATGTCGGGTGCAATCAGGTCACTTCCCGGATCTCCTGTTATTCTTTGCCAGTAAAAAGGATTTCTTGGCGACAGAGCTAATCCCTGCTATAATATGTTTAAAATTTCATAAGAGTGTCCGGAACCATCCTGCCGTAAACGCAGCAGGGAAAGACTTTATATTTCTGTATGTCAGGATTAAAAGGATTTGTAAATCCTTTTTTTATTTGGCACTTGCACCTGCCCCTCGTCAAGAATCCCGGTTGTCGATGGATGGTCCCGATATTTTTATTTCCCCGCCTGTGACAGTCGAAGAAGAAAGGATTATACCATGAAGCCCCTTCGCTTGAGAATCGTTCAATTTATTACCGAAGCCGCCGTAATTGCGGCCATGTATGCTATCCTGACTATTTTGCTTGTACCGCTAAGCTCCGGTCAACTGCAAGTAAGAGTTGCGGAAGCCCTGACGATATTGCCGTACTTTACGCCTGCCGCCATACCCGGCTTATTTGCCGGCTGCCTTATCGCCAATATTTTTACCGGTGAAGGAATCTTTGATATCCTGCTTGGACCACTGGTCACCCTCCTGGCGGCATTTCTTACCGCCAAGATGCCAAGCAAATATCTGGCGCCGCTGCCGCCTGTCATCCTAAATGCCGTTTATGTAGGCCTATTGCTGTACTACACGGCGGAACTTCCTATGGTGCTTACCATGGTCTTAGTAGCTGTCGGAGAAACCGTCGCCTGCTACGTAATAGGCTATCCGCTCCTATTGCTGTTGGAAAAGCATTACGAAAAAATATTTGTACGAAAATGACAAGTATGCGCCCCACCATGTCGGCAGCGGACAAAAAGTCCTAAAAAAGTATGATGAAACGCTATACAAAGCAGCAGCTATTTGAAAAGGAAAACAACCCGCTACGTTGTGCAAAGTAGAACAGCATCTTCCATACAAAATTCCTACAGCCGCTAGTTTATGGTATTATATAGACATCACCTTTTTAAACGGAGTCTCTATTTGACGAAGTTGTTCGTGATAATATAATACAATAATTAACTAGGAAGGGATTAGAATGAAGATCGGTTTTTTTGATTCTGGTATTGGCGGCTTAACTGTTCTTGGTCATGCTTTAAAAATGCTATCGTTTGCTGATTACACTTACTATGCTGATATTGAGCATTTGCCTTACGGTGAAAAGACGAAAAAAGAAGTAAGGCAATACGTCCAAAAAGCTATGGATTATATGGCGCAGATCAACGTAGATGCCGTGGTGATCGCTTGCAATACAGCAACAAGTGTTGCTGTCGGAGAACTGCGAAAGAATTATAGTTTCCCGATCATTGGAATGGAGCCTGCTGTAAAACCAGCTGTTGCTTATTGTCGGGAAAAAGGTAAAAAGGTATTGGTTTTGGCAACCAGTCTTACTTTGCGGGAGGAAAAATTTCACCAGTTAGTTCATAGACTTGATGCAACAGAAATGGTTGATACGCTGGCATTAGGCGGCTTGGTAAAATTCGCCGAGCAGTTTGAGTTTGACACTTCAGATGTCTACCAGTATTTGCAAAATAAATTTGCACCATTGGCAATACCTGATTATGGCGCCGTGGTTCTTGGCTGCACACATTTCCCATTATTTAATAAGGCTTTGCAACAATCGTTTACAAAGGAAACTGTTTTTTTCGACGGAAGTGCCGGAACCATTAATCATTTGGCAGATATATTAAAGCAAAAAGGTGTAGCTCCCAGTATAGATGATAAGATTAAATTTGTAATTACAAATGGCAAGCTCCCGCCAAATGATGTTGATTATAAAAAAATATTACAAACTTACGTGCATAGTATATAGAACAAGAGAATGTCTTATTCAGCCAATCCGGGTTGACCCATAGACGGTTCTCGATAATTCATTTCGTGTGCAAAATCCATTTTGCCGAAAGGCCAATAAAATAAAACCGGAGATCTATTCGAAAGAGCCTTGAAATCAAAAAAATTCAAGGCTCTTTCATCACTTTCAGTACTTGCCCCAGATTCGGATCAGCTGCGATTTACCGGTACAACAGTAACAGAAGTAAAGGCCTTACATTTCAGATCAGTCCAAGATGTAAGGCCTTTACTATTCTTTAAACTTAATACCAGTTAGCATTAAACCGGTTATACTTGAATTTCCGCAAAATATGGTTTAGACGCTCCCTATAGAAATAACTCTGGTTCAGCCCTTTTGGTTAGTTCTTCTTCTAACTCATGCTGATGATATAAGAACGCTGCATCTTCGTAGTATTTAGCATTAACCGGACATTTTTTGATGCATGCGCCGCATTTAACGCAGATGCCGGTAATTTCACTTACATTGTGCCGGTTGACTGATCCCATAGGACATACATCAGCACACACTCTGCAATTGATACAATCTACGCTTGTCAAAGGTTTTACCTTACGAATATCAACCGCACTTCCTTGGGGGTCACGGGGCTGATAATACCCTCTGTATGGACTTGGAACCCCTTTTACATGGATTGGAGGCAAAGCAGCAACATCAATAGCTTCTAGTTTGTCAACTATTTTCATAGCAAAGTTTTGTGCGACTGTCATATCGGCTTCATCAGGTCTATATCGGGCAAGAAGTTTTGAAAATGAATGTTCGCCAACGAACGCACCGGCCGCGACAGTATGGAATTCTCTTTTGTCCAGAATATCTTTTAATTCGATTAAAGCATCATCATAGTTCCGGTTGCCAAATAATACAACAGGAACACTAATAGCGCCATTACCTTGTATTGTCTCCAGGTATTTCAATAAGACATTGGGTACACGCCCTGCATATACCGGTGTGCCGAATATTACCAGATCATCTGCGGTAAAACTCAAAATACCGGTTCTCGCATCAGGCAAGGTGAAATCGAGACTGGCTTGTTCCACTTCTAGCTTTTTTCCAACTTGATTCGCAATTTTAGTAACAATCTTCCGAGTAGTTCCTGTCGGGCTGAAATACACAGCCCATACTCGCTTAATATTAATATCACATTCCTCCTATCAGTTATGTTTTCCTGTATTTCAGCAGCATCAGAGCCGTCTCCCAGTCTGCTTGCATTATACTTTCCCCCACACACCAATAAGCAGATTTTATAAAAATAAAGGAGTTGAATACCAGAAAATATAATTAATACTTACAAGGATTGTAAGGGGGTAAAATATATGGTTTCTTTTTTCAGGAAGAGTACCCGCCCAATCATAAAATTCCCATTTACAAATGCCGAGCTTATCTTAGAATTTATCACAGCAACTAGCTTAAGCCTCATGCTTGGAATGATATTTTTTTCATGGTCATCAATTCCGGATATAGTGCCAAGACATTTCAGTATTACAGGAGAAATTGATGCATGGGGCAATAAGAATTTTCTTCATCTTCCACTTACGCCTGCGGTTAATTATTTATATTCTTTTGTCTGTGTTAAGCAGGTTTCCGCATATTTACAACTACCCATTCAATATAACTGCGGAAAATGCAGAAAGCCAGTATAAAAATGCCCGTACGTTGCTGATAACGGTAAAAGCTGAAACTGTGTTGATACTTAATTACATACAATGGACTATAATATCTAAAAATAAAGCATTGTTTTTTCCTGCATTTATTTTTGTCTTATTGGGAACTATATTATATTTCATATATCGTGCCTATAAACTTAAATAACTTAGCTGGGCATCAACAGAACCATCACTTTGATTCGCTTCAAGAAAAATTTCTTTCAAAAACACGAAAAGGGAAGACCCAATAATTGGCCTTCTCTTTTCGCTATTCTTCCGTTATTACATTTAAGAAAAATCTTTGCATGAATATGAGTCATAACAATATTTATTAACTTTTTTTAGGAATTGCCTTACCTGCCGGTTTGACTTCCTTGGCATTGTCTCGCACATCTTGAGGAATCTCTATCGGACTTACCTGATTATATTGCGAATACGCTACCTGCATATTCAATGTCGATTTTTTCAAAAAATCTTCAATGGTAGTCCGGTCTTTGGGATTAGTTATATCCAAAAACAATCCTGCCCCTTTTCGAATTGGTTCTGTCAAATCTATATCTATTTCTTTAACCAGCTTAGTCGCTTTATCAACTTTAAGAGTATATTTTATATCGCCGGCAGCTAACAACCCAAGCCGTCCTAGAGCAAGCACGCTCGCCATGTCCTTATCCTGTGCATTATTTAGTTTGGCATCTGCATCTAAAGCATCACTTATTTGTATAGTATCCAAAGTTATTTCCAGATATTTGTAGGATGGTGTTTCCTTTTTCAGTTTTACCGATTTCATCATCTGCAGCATATTCATCCGCTCCGCGACCTTTTCATCTGCTGAAAGTTTTTTGCTCAAGGAAGGACCGACCGGCACAATCTGTTTAATCCAGGTACCGTTACTTGACAAATACATCACTAGATTGCCTTTGTTTTGTTCTATAAATTGCTTTAGCGTTACTGTATTTTCTTTGTTATGTATGTCACGAAAGTAAATGCTTATATCATGCTTGAGGCTCAGCGGCTTTTCCTGGACTTCCCCATTGATTTCAGCTTGCACTTCTCCCATTGGGGTTTCAACCTTGATCGCCATGTCATAATGCAAGTTTTTGACATCCATCATATTTTTATATACATCGTTCAAATACGCCTTTTCCGGTGGCAATTTTTCGCTGGCAAACGCAAACGAACTGTTCGCCGCCACAAACAATAATCCCCATACTAAAGCAACTCCCCAATTGATCTTTCGTAAAAACCCTATCATACCATCAAACTCCCCTTAATAGATTCCGTTACAACCATACGTTACCAGTATAAAATATTTAAAAACAATTTACCACCCTTTGAATCCTCTCCATAACCACATCTGCAGTACAAGCGGGACAGGTTTGACTTATTGTTTAAAATTAAAATACCAGCCTCAAAATAAGTCAATTCATTGGAGCTTCAGATTTAGCATTGGTTATACCTATACACCATTCTATCCGGAGTCATAAAGTACTTATATTGTATAATACAATCCAACCAAAGGAGTGTCTGCTATGATAACTATAGGAATTTTAATTTTCGATCAAGTCGAAGAATTGGATTTTGTTGGCCCGTTTGAAGTTCTCAGCTACGTTAACAAAATACAGCCAAACAGCACAAAAGTTCTGCTATTAGCTGAAGCTGCCGATCTAGTACACGCCTATAATGGGCTTAGGATAATTCCGGATACTACTATAAACGCTTGCCCAAAACTTGATGTATTAGTAGTTCCTGGCGGTAAGGGCAGGCTAAGCGCGATGAGGAATACCGATATAAAAGAGTTTATTCAAAACCAAACAGCCACTGCACAGTACATTGCCTCTGTCTGTACCGGAGCCTTTTTGCTGGCTGAAGCAGGCTTACTTACAGGAAGGAAAGCAACCACTTACCATACAGCTTTCCCTGAGCTTAAGGCCTATTCTGTCCAAGTCAGTCCAGCGAAGGTGGTCCAGGACGGTAACATCATTACCTCAGGCGGGGTTAGTTCGGGACTTGAACTTGGTTTTTATTTATTAAGGGAGTTATTTAATGCAAACTTAGCCCAGGAAGTCGCAAATAAAATAGAATACAAAGTTGATGTCAACAACCTGTAAAATTCCTTAAATAAGACACCGGACAGCATAGTATCCGGTGTCATTGAAGCACGGGGACAGGGATACCGTTTCCTAATGTTGCCTAGATGGTCCCCAGCGTATTCCCGCTACTGTCTTTCTAGTGCCAACTGCAATTTCTCGCCGTTAATATTTACCTCAGTATAGTCACATTTCGCATTAAATACTATATCCACGGCAAGTGTTTCACTCATAATATACTCTTTATATTGCTGTACAATTTTTTCGAGTAAATCATTACCAGCCATGTAGATTATAATTTTGTCAACAACTTCAAAAGAACTGCCTTTTCTCATGTTTTGCAGCTTACTAATAATTTCTCTCGCATAGCCTTCGGTTTTTAATTCTTCTGAAATATGGGTGTCCAGAACTACGCCCAGTTCACCCTCGCTGGCAACGGCAAACCCATTGCGGCCGTTCATAGTTATCAAGAGATTATCACTGTTAAGTTCAATCGAAGTTCCATCGGCATCAATTGTGATGCTTTGTCCGGAAGATACCTTAAGCGCCAGTTCCACCTGATCGGCTTCAGTAATTGCTTTTTTAATACCCGCCAGCAACTTACCGTAAGTCTTCCCTAACACCGGCAAATTGGGCTTGGCCGTGTAACTTACATAGTCGGACATACTGGCATTTACCACTATTTCTTTGATATTGAGTTCTTCTTTAATGATGTCAAGATAGTAGTCCGGCAGTTCCTTCGTGCTGACGAGCATCTTGGGAAGCGGTTGTCTGTTTTTGATATTCGCAAGGTTCCTCGTGCTGCGGCCCAGTCCACAAATCCTATAAGCCAGCTCCATTTCTTTTTCCAGTTTGGCATCAACCAGCGTTTCGTCATATTCCGGCCACAGGCATAAATGTACGCTTTCCGGAGCCTGTGAATTGATACCGAATACAAGATTTTGATAAATTTCCTCAGTGATGAACGGCACAAAGGGAGCGGCAACAATCACCAGTTTTTTCAGGACGGTGTGCAGAGTACAGTACGCATCAATTTTGTCCTCGGTCATTTCCATGGACCAATATCTTACTCTATTACGCCGCACATACCAGTTGGAAAGTTCATCAGTGAATTCTTCAATCAGTTGTGCAGCACCGGTGATTTTATAAGCATTTAAATACTCATCGACCTTGTTAATCAGGGTGTTGAGCTTGGAGATAATCCATCTGTCCATAACGTGACTGCTCTGTCTGCCCTGATATTTCGCCGGATCAAACTGGTCGATTTCCGCATATAGCACGTAAAAGGAATAAACATTCCACAACGTATTGATAAATTTCCGCTGCGCCTCAATTACAGCCTCTTCATAAAAACGTGAAGGCAGCCAGGGAGCACTGGCAGTATAGAAGTACCAGCGCAGGGCATCGGCGCCTTGATTGTCTAATACGGTAAACGGATTTAGGACATTGCCTTTATGTTTAGACATTTTTAGGCCTTGTTTATCGAGTATATGCCCCAGTACAACGCAATTTTCAAATGAACTTTTACCAAAAACAGCAGTCGAAATCGCCAGCAGAGTATAGAACCAGCCGCGTGTCTGGTCAACAGCCTCGGAAATAAACTGTGCCGGGAAGTTTTGTTCAAACAGTTCTTGGTTCTCAAACGGGTAGTGATGCTGGGCAAACGGCATCGACCCGGAATCATACCAGCAGTCGATGACTTCACTGACTCGCTGCATCCTTTTGCCGCAATGATGGCAATTCATCTGTACTTTGTCAATGTATGGCTTATGCAGGTCGATGCCATCAGGCACATCCAACCCCTTTTCCTTAAGTTCCGCTATGCTGCCGATGCATTCCTTATGTCCGCATTCGCATTCCCAAATCGGCAAAGGTGTGCCCCAGTAGCGCTCACGGCTGAGCCCCCAGTCTATTACGTTTTCCAGGAAATTGCCGAAACGGCCTTTTCTGATGTTATCCGGATACCAGTTAATCTTGTCGTTATTTTCTAAGAGCTTATCCCGCAACGATGACATTCTGACAAACCAGGATATGCGGGGATAATATAAAAGCGTGGTATCGCAGCGCCAGCAGAATGGATAGGAATGCAGATATTTTTCCGCCTTATACAGAACACCATTTTCTTGAAGGAATGCCAGTATCTTTTCATCAGCTTTCTTGACAAATGTCCCCTGCCAGAGAGTCACTTCTTCCACAAAATTACCTTGCGCATCCACCAGATTTACGAGCGGCAGATCATGCTTTTGTCCAACCCGGTTGTCATCTTCCCCATAAGCCGGAGCGATATGCACAGTTCCTGTACCGTCACTCAGAGTAACAAAATCTCCGTGCACAACATAATAAGCTTTTTTCTCCGGTTGAGTGAAACGGAACATCGGCTCATATTCCCTGCCCAGCAATTCTTCCCCTTTGAACTCGCGCACCAGTTCGTATTCGCCTTCCAGGCAGTTTAGCAGTTCTTTCGCCAGAATTAAATGCTCTTCTTTATTGGTAACTTCAACATAATCATAGGCCCGGTTAACAGCCAACGCTACATTGCTGGGCAGTGTCCACGGGGTAGTCGTCCAAACGAGAATCGCGGTATTTTCCCCTTTGAGTCTGAATTTGACATAGGCCGAATTGTCTTTAACATCCTTATAGCCCTGTGCCACTTCATGAGAAGACAAAGCGGTGCCGCAACGCGGGCAATACGGAACAATTTTGTGTCCGTTATATAATAAATCTTTATCCCAAAGTTGCTTCAACGACCACCAAACCGATTCAATATATTTGTTATGGTAGGTAACATACGGGTTCTCCATGTCAATCCAAAATGCCACCCGTTCCGACATTTCCTTCCATTGTGCAGCATAGGCAAACACGCTTTCTTTGCACTTTTTCACAAAATCTTCAACGCCATATTTTTCAATTTCCGGCTTGCCGGAAATGCCCAGCTTCTTCTCAACTTCAAGTTCAACCGGCAGGCCATGTGTATCCCAGCCGGCTTTTCGCAAAACCCTATATCCCTTCATGACCTTATATCGTGGAATGAGATCTTTTATAACCCGGGTAACGACGTGACCGATGTGCGGAGCGCCATTTGCAGTCGGCGGTCCGTCATAAAATGTAAAATACTCCTTGCCCGCGTTCATGTTAAAGCTTTTGGCAATGACCTTTTTCTCTTCCCATAAGGCCAGTATTGATTTTTCCATTTCTACAAAATTATTTTTGGGACTTACTTTCTTATACATATTCTGTTGCTCCTTCCTCTTTTGCTAAACGCTTCAAAGTCTTGTATACCGGAGAATATCTATAATAAAGAAAACACGGCTTGCGCCGAGCCTTTGGCGAAAGCGGAAGCCGATGTTGCCCTTATCCAGGCGAAAGTTATACTTTCTATCAGGAGAACAAAAACGCTTCGTCCATTAGTCAGGACGAAGCGTTTACTTCGTTATACCACCTTAATATTCTCAGGTACTGCATACCTTATCCTTTAACGCAGGAATACGGATTAACCTACTAAGCATTCAGTCATCAGCTCTCAGGTGATTTTCTTCCGGCAACTCCCTGCAGGTTCTCAGCACTCCCCGCTCTCTGTACGGTTCTATTCCCGCAATACTCTTCCTGTTCACAGCTTTTCAAGAAATTATATTAAAATGTTATTCAAGATTATACTTCTTCAATTGAGGAATGTCAAACTTTCCTGCTCAATTATCCGTGGCGTTTGTCAAAAGGTACTTTAACAAGACTAGGGACGGTGGTTGCGTCTTTATCTCATAAGACGAACCACCGTCTCTGCGTCTAACTTTTTAATTGCCTTACTTGTTCCTTGCTCATCTTCATTTGTGGGGCTGATTGTAATATATTAGCAACAGCCATGACCTGTCCGCAAGCAATTATACACCCGCGAAGCTTATCTGCGGTTAGGCCAGTTGCTAAAATTGACAGACTTACTTAGAGTTGAACTCTTAATTCCGGCGGGAAACAACACCTGAAAACTACTTCCTTTCCCCAACTGACTGACTACCGCAATATTACCGTCATGTGCCTGCACAATCCATTTTGCGATAGCAAGACCAAGCCCAAATCCGCCCTTTTGCCGGGTTCTGGCCTGATCCACCCGGCAAAAGCGTTCGAAGATCTTCTGTTGGTCCTCCGCGTTTATGCCAATGCCGGTATCCTTTACAGATAATTGTACCATTTTATTAACCAGCTCCTCCGTAAGCTGTAAGCTTACATGAACAGCCCCGTCCCGCGGAGTATATTTTATCGCATTATCTAAAAGAAGTGTTAATAATTGCACCAGACGTTCCCGGTCAGCATAAATCATAGCCTGCTCGGGCACTTCCAAGGTAAGCGAAATTGCCTTATCCTGCGCTCGCTGTTCAAACTTTCTGACTACCCGTTTTGCTTCAAAACAAAAATCGAATAGACTTTTATCAATCTCAACCGTACCGGAATCTGCCCTGGCTAAAGTTAACATATCGCCAACCAATCTAGACAATCGGTTCATTTCATCTCTAATATCAGCTAATAATTGAACTGAAAAAGGAGACATCTTGTCCCCCTCCCGTTTATCAATAATTTCAAGTGCGGAACGAACAATGCTGAGAGGGGTACGAAGTTCATGAGAAGCATCGTCGACAAATTGCCTTTGACGTTCTAACGATCTACGTATTGGTATAATGGCTCTACTGGCTAAAAAGTGAGAAGCGAAAGCAACAACAATCATAAATAAGCCAACAGAAATACTTAATGCATGAACTAACTCACTTAAAAAGCTGTTATAAGCCTCAAGATTTTTTCCGGCATACAAGGTTCCTACAAAATTACTATCAAGATACACGGGATACGCCGCTACGGCAACCGAGATATTTTTTCCGTTAAATGTACTAATCTCAACAATATCACTATATATACCTTCCCATTGTGAAGCTTTCTTGTAAATTTCCTGCTGTATTTCAAGAGGCTCAGTAGTATTTCTCGCTTGTCCATTTGCATCTACAAAAAAGTAAAATATATTCCCGGGAACATCAATTGACCTGTGGCTGGGAGAAAAATTATTCCTGCTATTATTGCGGACATGGAATTCCTGCATGAACCAGTTCATATGTGCATTTGTTTCGTTCTGCGCCAGCATTATTACTTCTTCTTTTTGTTCTTTAATAAGTTGCATTGACAATAACAAATAGAGAATAAGCATACAGCCCAACAAGGATACTACTGTAATCCCGCTATAAAGTAACATCAGCCGGTTATACACTCTATGTAGCATATTTTTGCCCCGTTTTTAAAATTTGTACCCTACACCCCATACATTGCTGATAAACGATGGCCTTCCAGGTATATCAATCTTCTTACGAAGCAAACGAATATAGGCGTCAAGATTATTATCCGTTACGTCACTTTCCAATCCCCAAACCCGGTTAATTAAAAATTCCCTTGATAAAACTTTGCCTTTGTTGTCAGCCAACAGCTCCAGTAACTGAAATTCACGATTGGATAACTGTACTGTTGCATTGTCGCGTGTTAACGTTCTATTGGCACGGTTAAGAACCATGTCATAGACAGACAGCACTTCATCGGCGACAAACACTCTAGTTCGTCTGAATAAAGAACGAATACGGGCAAATAATTCGCTAAACTCAAACGGTTTAACCATGTAATCATCGGCCCCGGCATCCAGCCCGGCAACCCGGTCGGCCACTTTATCTCTCGCTGTTAACATTAAAATCGGAATGTAATTCTGATTGGTTCTAATTTGTCGGCACAGTTCTATGCCGCTAAGCCCAGCCAGCATCCAGTCAAGAATCAATAAATCATAGTGCTTCTGGCCTGACAGCCTAAGAACTTTATCTCCATTCACTCGCCAATCAACACTGTGTCCTTCAGATTCCATCATGTACTTAACAAGTTTTCCCAATCTTTCGTCATCTTCAGCCAGCAGAATATTCATAACCTATTCACTCCAACCGGATTTTATGAAGATAAGATTGCCTTTATTTAAATTATATCACGTAATACTGAAAAAAAGCTGAAATTCGGAAAAATTTGTATTTTAAGCATAAATTTGCAAGTCTCATTAGCTATATGTTTGAACTTTCAGTACTTTTTCAGAATTTTAGGCTAAAATTTAATTATAGAATATATATGCAACAGCGACTGAAATCATATAGCTGCAGATTCATTTTAATAGATTCAAGCAATCACCCTATTCTACTTTAGCAGCGCTTGTAGAAAAAATATCGCCGGGGAGCTGTACAGAACCTTTCGTTCCCCGAGTAAATGAAAGGAGGAAAAACTATGGAGAATGCAATTACTGCTCACAACAAAGTCAGCAAACCGGACTCTGCTGCAGACACGATTCTTAGATGCTGCGCTGTTGTGCTAATACTTTGTTTTGGCTTATTGGCTAACTATCTTTAGCTACGGTAACATTAACCGACTCAGACAACCTATATTCCTTTACACAAACCCGACATGCCGGCGGCATCATAATAATTAGCGCCAGCTACTATCTTTACAACTATGAGTCAGGATACTCTTTGCAGTAGACATTACGTTTACTGCATTGAGCCCTATTAGGTTGTAGGACGTCGGAGCCAACCATAAAAAATTCCGAAGGAGGCCATCTGACGTGAATGAAGACATAGCTATGCTTGTTGGCAAATGGTTGCTGGCTTTATTGCCTATTATTGTTTTACTTTTCACCATCCTTTATCTTAAATGGGATGCACCTAAATCCGGTGCAGTTGCCTGGTTTACCTCCATGCTAATCGGCTCTGTCATATTCGGAGCCGATAACCGGTTACTGGCATTAGCAAATAGCAAAGGCATGAGTTTATCGGCTTATGTACTCTTAATCGTATGGAGTGCAGTATATCTTTACAATATTGTAGAAAAGGTCGGTGCAGTTAAAGTTATCGGCGATAATATGATCAGTATTACTAAGGACAAAGCATTGCAGGTCCTCATTATGGCTTGGTGTTTTTCCTCCTTCATGCAGGGGATAGCAGGTTTTGGCGTACCAATTGCCGTTGTTGCACCTATTATGGTCGTAATGGGGTTTCAGCCCGTCGTAGCCGTGGCAACATGCTTAGTCGGCTATTGCTGGTCGATTTCTTTCGGGTCAATGGGTTCGTCCTTTTACACCATTCAGTTGGTTACTTCCATTCCGGCAGTAACTATCGGCACCTGGATGTCGATAATCTTCATTGTTCCTGTTTTCCTCTCCGGTTTTGGAACACTGTTCATCTTTGGTGGTAAATCAGCAGTCAAACATGGTATGCCCGCTGTATTAGTAACAGGTACCGTCATCTGTTCCTCAATGTGGCTGATGAACATATTAGATGCCGGCCAGCTTGCAACGATGATCCCCGCATTATTAGGTTGCTGCACGTTGGCCATAATGGCACGCACCCGGATTTATCGTGAAAATAGCCAAGAAGAAAGCTTTGTAATTGCCGCTGCAGAAACAAATACCTGCTCCACCGTCAAAAAAATGGGGTTCCATCTGGCATTTTCCCCTTACTATATTTTAATTGCACTTTCATTGCTTGCACAAATTAAAGGTGCAGCCCATCTCTTTTCCCCATTGAGCTGGGGACTTGATTATCCAGCCGAGCAAACGGTATTCGGTTATATGGTGAAGCCTGAACATATGTATGCACGTATTAACCTTTTGAACCATCCCGGACCGCTGATGATGATTGCCGCTTTGGGAGGCATTCTCGTATTTAAGCGTGCCGGATACTGGCGATCAGAGATCCTGGGGGAAGCAGCCGCCAAAACAATAAAGCAATGCATTACCACAAGCGTTGGCATCATTACCATGGTTATGATGGCAATCAGCATGAACGACGCTGGAATCACCAGCCTACTTGCTAATGGTATGGCTGGCGCAACCGGTAAACTGTTCCCGGTATTATCCCCTTATATCGGTGTGCTTGGCGCATTTCTCACAGGTAGCAATACCAATGCCAATGTAATGTTCGGCGCATTACAAGCTGAAACGGCCAAAGTGTTGGGTATAAGTTCAGTAATCATAGCTGCCGTCCAGTCAGTCGGAGCGGCAGTAGGTTGTTCGATTGCGCCGACAACTGTTATGCTCGGTTCTACTACGGTAGGAATGAACGGCCGGGAAAGCGAAGTTATGAGCCGTACTATACCGTATTGCCTCGGAATAAGTCTAATGGTTGGTATCTACGCATGGATTTTCTCGTATATAATATTTTAGTTTATTCTCAGTCTTGTCATAGAATTTTAGTGTAATATTATATAAACCAACAAACGCTAGTAACCCCCGGACCAGCCGGGGGTTACTAGCGCTTACGCAAAATTGGCTCTTTCGTTCGTGGCACTCTGCCGGGATTGATGCGGCATTATATATTTAAACGTTCTAACTTCCGGAACTACTCTTCTCAGCCTCTGTCTGCTCAACTAACTCACAGTGTTCTGAGCAACTGGTGTCTTCACTGTCACAGCGCGATTCTTCACAAACAAGAACTTTTTCAAGCTTGCTTTTATCATCTTCTTTATACACGGAACTCACCCCTTTTATTTTTTAATAGTTTTAAAAGCAGCCTATTCACAATCTACAGAATCATACCGTATTTACTAATTAATATTTGCTATTATTTAGTAATTAAAATATACACCTCACAGCAATAAAGGTCAATAGTTTTGTTGGTAAAATAATTAATTTTTAGAAAAAATCCGGGGTGCGGTTCCGTCTAATTTATTTAAACTTCAATTCTCCTCTGAAAACCGGCCCTTGGGCAAATCTTTCAATATAAATAATTTAAAAGCAAGCTTAGTTGTCATTATATTACTTTTATTTTACGGTTAAGAGCCAAGACTCAGCTTCATCAATGTTACCATAAACCCTAAAATCATTTCCTTTGTTTGATTCATTAAGGAACTCTTTGAATTTTTCGCTGATTTTTAGTTCACTTGTGAGAATCACGGCTACTTTTACCTGATAGTTAATAAATTTTTGCAACACCTGCCCTGCGAGGCCTGTTTTAAGTTTGAAAAAGTCATCCGAAAGCGCTTCAGCGTGCAGCATCAATAAATGAGTATTATTTTCAAAACAAGCAGTCAGCGGTGCTTCAGCTGAAGTACATTCAATATATTTTTTGCTATCCTTTTCTATTACTCTATAATTCATTTTGATGTCTCCTTATCCTTAACAATTAACACGCTTGACAGACACAAACTTCATCTAGTTTTCATAGCTATCCTTTAGGATTTGCTTGCACCGGGTTTTACATGCACTATATAACCCGATAAAAATTCTTTGTTAGCTGTCCTGATTTCAACGGGGATTGCACAGTAAACCAATAGCAAGATAAATAAAAAACCAGCATAAGCATGCTGGTCCAAAACAAAGTATGTTAGATCGAGATATTACGAAAGGAAGCCTTTCATATAGGCGAGTATACCGGCAAAGTAAAAGTGATTCGAAATAGTCATAGTCTTATTAAAACGTTGTCTCATCACCAATCCCAGACTTCATTCTAAGGCCACACTCGGTATATATGGCGCCGTTAACGTTATTTCGGTATGTACTCTTAAATCCATCGCTACCTACCAAGAACAAATACTCTCACCCCATGGGTACGCCCCAGCTCATATAGTTCTTCGTCTGAAGCGTCGATATGAACGTCAAACACCTTCCCTTTGACCGCCCCTCCGGTATCTTCCGCTATGCGCCTGAATACTCTGCCGTCAGGCATAACAATCTCGACTTCCGACCCTAGCGGAACCACTTCCGGGTCAACGGCTACAGTCCTGCCTGAGGTAGCAGTTGTGCCTGATGCTGTTTTGCCTTTGTCGTTATACCAAGTCACCTGGGCGCCGTCTATGTAGCGAGCCACCCGCTGCCCGCCACGGCTAGTTGGGTAAACTTCACGCTGGGCCGCCAGTTCACGCCTTAGAATTGCTATATCTTTTCGCATCTCATCAACCTCTTGCTGATTGACTTGGGCCTCGGTCGCTATTTGTGCTACTCTAGCTTCGCCTGCTTGCTTTTGATCTATGGCTGTCTTGTAATTGATGCCCACGCTAAGCAGTAAGGTAATTATAATCGTGCCAATAGTCAATTGTAGTCTCATCCTATCACTCCTTCAAAGGATATATTGAGGCTTAGCTTATATTATAGCGGTAAAATGGAGGTAATATCAATGGATAAATTTTCTTACCTTCATCATGGTCCAGCAAACTACTTAATTCTCTCAATGCTCCCCTTCCTTAAAGGGCGATGTTAGGGGCATTTAATTAATATAAAAAGACATTAGCCAATAAATTCGGCCAATGTCTATTTACAATAAATGAATCGTTATTTTTTTATGAAAACCCCGTCGTCAATTTCCTGAAAGGCCTGCTGCAATTCCTCTCGTGTGTTCATAACAATCGGGCCGCCCCAGGCTATAGGCTCCCTGAGCGGTTGACCGGAAAACAATAAAAACCGGGCACCCTGTTTTGTTGCCCAAACAGCAAGCTGCTCTCCAGCTTCAAAGAGTACCGCCTTGTGGCTTTCAATCATAGTTTGCTTGTCAGCATCAAACCATGCGGCTCCTTCGACCATGTAAATAAACAACGTGGCATTTTTATCTGTTGGGATTTGCCACTCGCATCCTGGTTCTACCATGACATCCAAGAACAAAGCTTTTACATAATCACCCGATGTCGCTCCTAACGTTTTTCCGTAGCTACCGGCTATAACACCAACAGTAGCGCCATTTTCCCGTACTTTCGGTATCATAGTCGCCGCAATGTCGCGATATTGCGGCTGTGTCATCTTATTTATACGGGGAAGATTCAGCCAGAGCTGAACCCCTAACATCCGCTCTGAGGCTTGCGGCATTTCCTGGTGCAAGATACCGCTGCCAGCTGTCATCCACTGGCAGCAGCCAGCATGAATGCTCCCCTTATTCCCTAAGCTGTCACTATGCTCAATATTGCCAGAAATCAAATATGTCACGGTTTCAATTCCCCGGTGCGGGTGCCACGGGAAACCCTTGATATAGTCGTCGGGATTGAGGGAGTCAAAAGCATCCAGCATTAAAAACGGATCAAACTCCTGAACATCAGCGCGCCCAATAACCCTCACAAGCTTTACTCCTGCTCCATCCATTTGAGTTGAACCGGTTACAATCTTACGAATTGTTCTTCTTGTAGCCATAATTATCATCCTTCCACTTATTAAATACACATTCGGATTTTAACTCTGCGAAGTCCACATACGTTTATAAATTGTTTCAAGCAATAGTAAGACAATACCTTCATTATTCCATATATTCGTACAAAGTAACACTTTCGATATTGTTGACAAATCTTCTCAATTCCTTGGCTTGCTCCCTGGTTATTTCTCCGGACTCAAACATCCTGCGAATCTCTGACCGCTCTATGTCCATTACTTTTATATGCATTTCTTCTTTTTGTTCCTCTGCCTTGCCGTTATGTCTTTCAGCCGGTGTTTTTAACCGGTCAATCATTCTTTTATAATCCATTATAACAACATGAACAAGATTGGCTCGTTCATGCTTTTTTTCATATTCCTCCAGAAAATGATATGCAGACTGCAAAGCCTTTAAGTGGATATTCTTACTTAAACGTAATTTAGCAGATTCAGATTTTCTATCATCTCTCCCCGAATATCCCTTGTACCGATTCCAATTTCTTGTTATTCTCCCAATCAGATATAATAGTCCAGAAGACGCGCTAGTAGAGAGAGCTTCTTCCCGGCGGTCAAGAAATTTCTCAACTATATCGAAAACAGCTTCACTAATCTCATGCCGCTCCATCATGCCGTTGATATATTCTCTTTCTTTTTTTAACGCTAGTAACCGTATTGCTTTTATTTCATGCTGACAATCATCGGTATCGTCTAAATCCGCTTCACGTTGAATGCGCTTAATCATGGTTTTATATTCGTCCATTAATTCATAGACTACAGATTTATTCTCATCATTCATTTCCGCATGAATCCTATTAATAGCTTCCAGAATAATTTTCCGTTTGGCTGCACTAGTATCCGTTTTATTTACCGCTTCATCCTTTGCTGACTTTCCAGTACTTAAAATAGGCAAAAATATTGTCGCCGCAACTAATGTAAAAAGAATTACGCCAGCTGCTATAAAAAGAATAAGTGAACGTTGCGGGAATGTAGTTCCACTTGCCAGAAAGTATGGTATTGAAAGGACTCCGGCCATTGTAACAGCACCGCGAACACCTGTTAAACTAATCATCAAATAGGTTTTGAAGTCTGATTTAGCCCCATTTCCTGCTTTATCGAAATGGTAATGGTAAAAGAAGATATACGACCAGCCTAAACGAATACCCAAAATAACCAGTCCAATTATACAGACATACCCAACAAGCATCCAATTATTTATACTCGGATCAGCTACTGCTTCAGTCATTGACGAAGGAATGTTCAACCCCAATAATAAAAATACCACTCCATTTAGGATAAATAATACAATAGACCATATATGTTCTGTCAATACCTGCTCTTCAGCTATTAGGGTTTCCGTCCGTTCTCTTACCAAGGCATGAACAATCCCGGCAACAACTACTCCAATAATTCCTGAAGCATGTAAAAACTCCTCGGTGATAATATAAATGACGAATGGCGTCAAAATCTGCAACAGTGAATGAAAAGTTACATCAACAATTCCTTGCTTTCGTAGAGTAAATCGTAGCCAGGTAATAAGAAAACCATTAATAAAACCAGAAATCGCACCAACTAGAAATTTATAGGAGAAATCAAGTATCGCTGCATGTATCGAGAAATAACTTGTTATAACCGCCGCTACTGCATAATTAAAGGCAACCAGACCAGAAGCGTCATTTATTAAAGATTCACCTTTAACAAGTGAGAGTACCTTTTCCGGAATTCGAATGCGTCTGGCAATCCCATTTACCGCTACAGGGTCTGTTGGCGATAAAATAGCTGTCAAAGCGAATGCTGCAGCGAGCGGAATGTCAGGTATCAGCCAATGAACAAAACAGCCTCCCATGATTGTTGTAAGAATAACAAGAATGATTGCATTGCTAAGAATAGGTACCCGCATTTTCCATAATTCTTCACGCGGGTAATGCCTGCCATCATTATATAATAACGGAGCAACAAACAATAACAAAAACCACTCCGTTTCAAGTTCAAATGGATTACCCGCAAATACCAATGCAAGGATTATACCAATAGCTATTTGAATGAGTGCTGCTGGTATAGACGGAATGTAGTGGCTCACAATATTCGAAAGCAATAAGCTGAAAAGTAATAGTAAGATTATCATCAACAAATCCACATTGATTCTCCTTTTCATCTCTTAATGAAATATAATATATCCAATATACCTATAATCTTCCGCCATATGCTAAAGAATAAAGCAGACTAACCTTCAGGGTGGGGTTTTAACCCCATCTGAAGGTTAGTCGTCGGCTAAACAGCAATAGCCGCCTGCCGGCGCGTCCCGGTGGGCGACTTTTTTGTCACTCTACTACATTATAAAACATATTATGTAAAAACAGGAGGTGTCAAATGTGTCTGAAGAAACTCGTGATGTCATTAGCGCATTTAAAAAACGACTGGAAAGATTGGAAAATCAAATCGGCGAAATAGATAGGAATGTTAACGAGATCCTCCGACTAGCTCGTAAAAGAGAAGAGGGAGAGAGCCAGGAGGATTGATCTTATTCCCCGCCCTGCACCCCAGGTTTTTTATTTCAAAAATAACAGCGATATCACACGTAAGCCTGTGGATATCGCTGTTATTTCTTTGCTTAAGCTTGAGGTTATAAGAGTGCCTCCCGGCACCCCTATCCACCTTTTCTTCCAAACCTCGCTTGTCTGGTTAAGGTTAAATAACCAGAACGACTATCCTGCAATGCACAGACAGTCTTTAACTAATAAAGCCGGACAGTTCTTTATTGGTATCCCATATTTCCGGTGTAAAATAAAGCGCAGGCCGCAGGATTGCACTTTCAACAGTCTATTGGTATATTAAAAGGCAGCAGACAAATAGTCTGTAAAGAAAAATGATAAGGAATTGAACGATGAGGAATTCGGCAAAAAAAGAATTGGACGAGGAAATCGCGGCAACAAATCAATTAGCCGAGGGTACTGATGCCCAGGCATTTTGGGACCCTGATGCCGTCCTCGATTTGGTTTTAAGTGATATTGAGTTATTGCTTGAGCAAAAGTATCCTGTTCTTGCAAAGCATACGGATCTTTTTAATATAAGCCGGTTGAATTTTTTGCTAGGCGGCCAGTTTCGTATTGCGCGGCTGGCCAGGGAGCAGGGAGTTCTGATTCAGGACTGCGAAATGTGCATCCACTATGATAAGGAGTTGTCTTATTGTCAATATTACCGGCTGATATTTACGCAGAAAGATGATCTCTATTATTACAGTGGATTATGCCCGGCTTTAAAAACCGATTGATACCGGCTTATTCCGCCGGGCATCCCTGCCGCGCCTGCCCGCAGTTTTTTGAACGCTTTCATCAGTATCTCACAGATTAACACAGCAAGGGAGGCCCGCACTTGCTAATCCAACCCGCTTAAAGGCAATAAAGGAACAGCTGTCGACAAATACAAGCCACCTGTTAAAATGTCATTTTGTACCCCATCATGTAGTTGGCCGGTGTGAAATAGTAAGCGTTAGAAGTCGACCGGTAGGAGATATCATCCCTGTCAAGCAAGTTGTTCACCGTTAGGAAAAGACTCTGGTTCTTTGTCATCGCATAATTTACGTTTAAATTTGTAACTAAATACGGTTTGGTATCAATGCCGCTCAGTACCCGCTCTGCCATATAAGAAGCATTTAGGGCAGCGCTCAGCTTGTCCTGCTGATACGTTACGCCGCCTTTAAGCTGCCAGCGTGAGTAATCTCGCTGCCATCCGGATGAAACGCCTTTATTGATGGATTCGGTTTTGGGATTGCCGTAGCTGACGGCATAGTTGTAACCAAAGGGACTGCCTGCTGCTTTAATTGTGCATTCCAGCTCGACACCGGTATTTTTTAAATTTTCGTTTTTATAGGTAAATTCTCCGGGCGTGCCCGTATATGTAGCCGTGATATTGTCGTCAATACCATAATGGAACAACGCAACACGCCACTTATGGTCGCCAGCATCTTTCTTCCAACCCAGTTCGTAGTGTGTGCCTGTCTGCGGCTTCAAGTCGGCGCCGGGCTCCGTTTTGTACATCTGATGCAAATCCGGCATTTTATAAGATTGCCCCACACTGGCATACAGATTCTCGTCTTCAGCCAGCTTATGAACAAACTGCATCTGGCCGCTGAAGTTGGTGTTGTTATAATCACCGGGCGCTCCGGTTGTCCAGGACTCGCGCGCGCTTAAGATCAGCGTATTCAGATCACTGACCTGCTTTTCATACTGGGTATAAGCGGAAAAGTTGTTTCTAGTCTGTTTTGACTCCTTATACGGGGTATATTCCTCCCGCTTAAAGGAACCGCCAAATAAGACTTTACCACTGTCTAACCCCCAGTCTTTTTGCAGATCAAGCCCGTAGTTTCTGTTCTTTTCCTCATCAACCGCACGTTTATTGCCCGAGAAAGTTAATGCGTCTTTTTCACGTGTCCGGTCTACATAATAAGCCGTTGTTTGGAAATGATCATCCCGATAAGTTAACTGCATATTATTTCTGTCAACATTCTGTTTTGTATCCGCTTTGCTTGTAATATAGCGATATTCTGATTCAATATGATTAACCGCTAAGTCTAACTTATCACTAAATGAATAAGTTAGGCTTAGATTATTATTCTCGGGGCCGACCCACTTCGTTCCATCAGTAGCGACCTTCTTACGAGTACCCCATTCCGAATATTGATAGCCGATACCCAAATTACCGGCTTGTAAACCAAGGGTATGCTCTTGCTGTCCATAATTGCCCCAGCCGGTCTTAAAATAATTATCGCGCTTTTTCTTGGTAATGATGTTGATGACACCGCCGGTTGCCTCACTGCCGTACAGAACCGAGCCGCCGCCTCTGACAATCTCTACCCGTTCGACGTTTTCAACAGGAATATCGGTTAAGTCATAGGTGGCGCGAACATTAAGCGGCACTCCGTTCAGCAGTACCAGCGTGCCGCCGGCGGCTCCTCTGATAACAATTTTGCTGTACATGTTGCCTAGGGACGAACCTGCCGTACCATATTGCTGCATTTCGATGCCGGTCGAAAACTTCAACGCGTCGTATAAATTACTGGCGCCAGTATTTTGCAAGTCCTTCTCAGTTAAAATTTCGGTAGAAGCCGCTACATCTACATCGCGTTTCTCATAACGCTGTGCAGTTACAATTACTTGTTCAAGGGAAAATTCACTTTCCTCCGCAGCAAATACCGGTATGGAAGAACAGCTTATCCCCAGCATAATTACTGAATAGATCATTTTTCCTAATATATTCTTTTTATTTTTTTTACTCTTTGTACTCATTGGCATCCCCTTTTTCATTCCTCGCATTAAGATAATTCCGCAGCAAAAAACGCCATTCTTCCCAGGCAATCAGAAAGAATGGCGTTACTCATTATAAGCACAAACCAAATAAACCCCTCCCTATCACTCGTAGGTGTAAAAGGCATTCACAAAGCAGGCAGTTCTCCTGGCTCTGGTTCTTC
The DNA here is from genome assembly GCF_041428895.1 of Sporomusa aerivorans. Classification (NCBI taxonomy): domain Bacteria; kingdom Bacillati; phylum Bacillota; class Negativicutes; order Selenomonadales; family Sporomusaceae; genus Sporomusa; species Sporomusa aerivorans. The sequence continues at coordinate 1,979,088 of NZ_CP156926.1, read as the reverse complement.
GCTCGCCCAAGCCTTCCCAAGACGCTTCGTCTCAGTGGCATATTTTGGGTTCGCTCCCCATTACAGTGGCGGGACCGCGCCGGTATTGCACCGTTCTTCCCTATTAAGCCCTTGCGGGCACCTGTTTCGTCCAATATGCAATTTTTTTTTGCTAGTATAGCAAACTTATTGGCAAAAGTCAATCAGCGATACCGTTCTCCGGCTCACCTCTAGCAGTAAAATTTTACTTTAGTTAATAGAAAGTGTGTTCTATCTCCTACTCCTTTATAACCACCCCAAATATATTAACAAGAGCAATTGCCTGTGCGGGAGCGATTATACAACCGCGAAGGTTATCTGTGGTTAGGCCCAGCTGATAAAACTGACAGGTGCTAAGATCGATTCCTGCAAGTTTAACGCCTGAAAATTGGACTTTATCAAGATTGCAATGTGAGAAGCTTACGTCAGTTAATGTGGCGGAGTAAAAGTCAGACTCAGTAAAAGAAGAGTTTTGAAGGCTGACTTTCTTACAATTGGTGTAACGCAGCACGGAATAAGCGGCATTGCAGTTATCAATAGCAACATTTCTCAAAGATGCCTCGGTCAGGTCAATACCAACCAGCTTGCAGTTGGTTAACCGGACACGGTCCATAAAACATTGACTGAAATCCACATTGGAGAGATCACATTGTTCAAAGATAGTGTCGGTTAGGTTGACGGAGGGCCAATGAACGGAATTAAAAACAACATTTTTAAATAAAACCTGGTTAATAGCAACGTTTTCAGCAGTCTGAACCTCTAATGTACAGTCTTGTATAAGGCTGAGTTCCAGGCAGTCTTCGTCGTGAAACCCGTTCTTATACGTCAAGGGTAATTCGGGAGGCAGATTTGGCGTTACTAATTTGGATTTAGCAAATTTTTTGACCATGATATTACCTCAAGCTAATAAAATCGTTCTGTTATTCTTCCTGTTAGCCTATCGCTGTCCTGTAACACTAAGGGCCTATTAACCTTATATTTACCGTTTAAATACAAAGATCCTGTTGAATTACTGTGATGCAGGATTTTGCACGTAGTCAGCAAATTGATCAATGCCCTTATATATAGTAGAATTCCGCTGTAAAGGTTGTGTGCAGGAATTTCTAAGAATAAATCGCATATTACTGATGGTCATTTACCAAAGCGCAAACCGGCAATCATCATTATGGATGATTGCCGGTCTATTTCTAAGAACGCAGGCTTGGGGAAATGAAACACAGGGACTCACAACTTCTACCGGGTTAAAAATTTGATACAAACCCCACTGAAACGCCGCGGGTATCATACCCGGGATTATGAGTTCTAAAACCGTTAGAAACATGCATTAGCGTATATCCTACATTTACTGAAGAGCTGTCATTGAATTTATAAATAAGTTTAGGCCCGACCCGCCACATAAAATTATAATATCTTCCTCCTGCCGGAAATGGTTTATCGTATAAAATAACTCCGCCGCTTATATCTAATGCTGCCAATAGCTTGCCAGAATAATGTTTTTCAGTGCGAATCATGTATATTGGTCCGATACCGACTGCGGAGCTTTCTTGAGAGTGTGTCTGGTTTTCAAGAGTTACGTTTCCAATCGGTCGAGTGATTGTAATCCCCCGGTATATGGACTTATTTTTTTTCTCAGAAATTTTCTCTAGTATATGCAGCGATACCGTATCCAGATCGCGGTCATTGTTGCTTGTAGTCAGGTAGTCCCAATCCAGCTCAAGCTTGGAATCAGCTGCATAACAATACTGTCCCGGCGTGAAAATCAGCAAAAAGTTAATGACTACTACTAAATAAATTAATCTACGCATATTACGACACTCCTCGTATGATTGCTTTATATTATTGACTATATGGCTACATTATGTAAAACCTCCAAAAATCCCTGTTGTACGCAAACATTATTAATATTCCATATATGTAATGATTTACCTGTTAAGTACAAAATTTTTTTTTACGAATGATAAACTCAGGACCTACACAGCGACTATCCGGGACTGCCCACGCAATAAAGCAGACTAAGCTTCAAGTGGAGTTTTAACCCCATCTGAAGCTTAGTCATCGGATAAATATTTCTTATGAAAACAAGCCACACTATGTTGAATATATTCAACGCAAAGGGGGTCTAATTACGTTCAAAATAAATGATCATGTTGTATACGGCGCAACGGGAGTATGCCGGATTACAGATATTATAAAAGATAAGTTTAGCAGCAGTAATGAAACTGAAACTGAATACTATGTGTTACAGCCTGTTTACAACACTAATGTGACCATTAAGACTCCCGTGAATAATTCCAATGCTGCGATGAGACCAATCATTTCAAAAGATGAGATTTTAGCATTGATAGCCATGATGCCCGAGATAGAACCCGTTTTAGTAGACAATGAGAAACAGCGCAGCGAGCAATTTCGGGCCGCGCTTAAAACAGGCAAGACCGAAGAATGGATAAAAATTATTAAGACGCTATATTTAGATAAAAAAGCGAAATCCGCCGTCAATAAAAAATTAACCAAGACAGAGGAAGGTATTATGAACAGTGCTGAAAAGCAATTAAATGAAGAATTTGCGACAGCATTGAACATTTCACCTGACGAGGTTGTTCCCTATATTCTCGATCGCATGCCGGAATAATCCCCCTGTGGAAACAGGGGGACAGGGACACTGTTTTCCGATACCGCTAAGGAACTGGTTGGTATTAGCAAACAGGGAACCATAATTCTACCCTGAATTATGGTTCCCTGTTTTTATCGTAATTCATATGCAGTTTGCGCCAACTTCACGCCTCATAATTTCACTGTTCAAATTGGGGGGGAACCCGCCGACTTTGGTACTTATAATGGTTATACAGCAATGCTGCAGATAATAGTAATGTTAGCATCTCAGCAACAGGTACAGTTAGCCATATGCCTCTTATACCGAATAATTCCGGTAATATGACAATACCCGCCCCTATCCAAACTATGCCTTTGCTCAATGCAATCAAGACCGCGCTTTGTGGTTTGCAAATAGCAGTAAAATAACCTGATGCAACGATATTCAATCCATTTACTATAAAGGCTGAAGCATATAGTTTGGCGCCGTATTCAGCAAAGTCAAGAACAGTATCATTATGCACATCTAAAAATATCACGATTATTTCTCTGGCAAAGGCAGAAATAGCTATGAAAAGTCCTACACCGATAACGAAGGCTGAGAAACCAGCAAGCTGCAATACTTTTTTCACCCGCTCCATTTTGCCACTGCCATAATTATAACTAATAATGGCGCCAACGCCATCTGATAATCCTATCAGAATATTATTCCCGATAAAAGACAAATAGCTAATAGCTGTGAAGGCAGCTACGCCGACTTCGCCTACATAACGCATAAGCGTAATATTAAATAAGAATGCCGTAACACCTGTGCCGATCTCGGCTAGGCCTTCCGATGAACCATTATAGATAATCTTGCATGCCAGCGTTTTTTTAAAACTGCCTTCAGACAATTTTAAAGTTGTTTTGCCCGTTATAAAAGGAAGTACCGCCATAACAAAAGCAATACTATAACCTAATCCTGCAGTCAACGCAGCCCCTTTAATCCCCAGTCCGAGCCGTGCAATCAACAAGTAGTTAAGCATCATATGACTTATAACGGCGACCACTAGAATCTGCATGGAATATACAGGCTTCCCCAGGATTTTTAACACATAGTCCAAAACAAACATGATTCCTAAAAATGGCAGGAATATACCTGTCCAGCTAATATACGTTGTTACCAGTACCAACAGTTGTTTATTGGCACCCAGGAAAACAGCCATCTGTTCAGTAAAACCAACGGCAATTACCGAGAGTATAAGCGATATGGCACCTACTGAGAAAAGAGATGTTTTAAAGGCGTCTCCCGCCTCTTTTATATCTCCTTCACCTAACTTCCGCCCTATGAAACTTTGTGCGCCAATACCGATGATTACACCAACTGCAATCATTACGCTGAAAAAAGGCATAGCAATGTTGACACTTGCTAACGCATTAACCCCAATATAATTACCGACAAAAAAACCGTCTACAATGGTGTTTAGGCCTAGAAATAACATCCCTGCAATCGCAGGAATACTGTATTTTAAAAATAATGAAATAATACTTTCTGTTCCCAGTACGTTTCCATTCATGTTTATCACCCCTTATGAGATGATAAACCTTGGAGCAACTCCAATGTCAAGGATTAGTTGCAATCCAAACTTCGTAGTAATCAAGACCATCTTTATGAGAACTTGCCATATATCTTCCAATCAGGGGACCGTTTACTTGTCTACCTTGTTTTTTTAGATAATCCAAAGCTTTGTTCAGTACATCATTCTCTTGTTCTGAGTAGTTTGTTCCCGCGATTGTATATAAATAATTCATCCCCTGTAAGGAAGAAAGCTCCTGTTGCTCCGCGCCATCCAGTAAATACAGATTTTCTTCATCAATGCTAATCCCCACTTGCGCTGAACTAAAATTGGGACTACCCATAAGTTCTGCCTGCGGGACTAATAGGGTATAGCGTATACGGTCATCTATCCAATCCTCTTTTTTATATTTTCGTATCAGAGTAATCAGGTCTTCTGCTTGCGTGCCAATCAGCTTAAATTTAAAGACCGGTGCAGAAACAATAAGAAATTCGCCTAACCGTTCTTCACACAGCTTATATTGATAAGCAGCCTGGGTAATCATATTCTTTAGCTTAGTTAATTCTTGTATCCTATTCTCGACTATCCTTTGATTCTGATAAAGTACATTCTTAATGTCGCCAATATCCATTTCCGTTATAATTTTTTTAATATCTTTAACAGACAGTTCCATATTGCGAAAGAATAGTATATCCATGAGGACTACCACTTCATCATAAGAGTAATACCTATATCCGTTCTCACTATTTTTCTGCGCTGAAAGTATACCGCTCTTTTCATAATACCGCAATGTATCTGTCGATACATCGAAAAGTTTTGCTACTTCACCGATAGTCCATTTTTCATTCATTTCGTATACCCTGCCTTAATAACTTGTGGTTATTGCGCTAGTTCGCGCATAGCCTTTATATCTTTTCTTCATTTCTATCTCTGTTAATTATACCCGCATCGTAGCAAGGTACACCATAACCAATGATGAAGAATTGCAGTTTTAGGCAATTTTTATGCAGTAACGGTAACGAGGCTGCCACTATAGATATTGTGCCTCGAAGAATACGAAGCATATGCCGTTTTTGCGTGAAAGATATGTAAAATATACTCGAAATCTTATTTTAAATAATATCCGCCGGCTGGAGTTACAACCCAAAATAAAATGCCACCCAAGTCCGGAGGCATTTTATGATTTATTCCTATACCAGACCTTCTTCTGGCTAACCGCAGTCAGCCATTTTGCATAGAAATTTTTTGGTTTCTGTATTGTTAGTGCATTTACAGGACAAATTGGCAGATAATGCCGTTAGAGAATTCGTCAGCCATCATCAATGCCTCTTTTTCGATTTTGTTGAACGTCTCAATACTTTTAGCGTAATCCTTATTAAGCATCGTGACAGCCTCCTCTTTTGTCAATGCCAAATGTGTAAACCACATATTTTTCATACGTTTCACAGACCAATTTGGATTGATACGATTTAGGAAACATACGATTTTCTCTGCGTTTTCATACCACCTTTTTTCAGCGTCCTCCACCGCTTTACTATTCCCAGCCTTTGCCGCCTTCACAAGCTCTGCTGCAATGACGAGATGGTCTGTTATCAGGCGTTCAAACTCGGATGCGATTTGATTCCCATAGGACCGGCAAAACACTCTCGCAAAATCAGGGGCGTTACGTAGAAGACGATTTGTAGTTTGCTCTAAATCAGGCAAATCAAACACAATACCCATAATAACCATTCTCGTCCAGTAAACATGCTGTGTCCAAAGCAGACGGAAACAATCCCTTAAATGAACTTCCGACTGGCTTAGACAGCAATTGCCGCTACCATAAGGTCTAGGCACATAGTCTCCCCCTTTACTCATAGTTATGTTACATAATATGTTGATGATTAGAGTAAGGTGATTAACAACCTGAAGGCCTTGCTGTCATAGGATTAGATTGCGACGAGCTTCAAAGTAAGCACAAGTCAGGAAGCTTCCAGTTGCTTGATATTTCCGATGTAAATAGGCATCACTGATTCAGTGATGCCTATGGGGCTAAAATTCATCTTCTTCATCTTCATCATCTTCATCAAAGTCCGGGAAAAATCCGAACGGGAAAAATCGGCGTCTGCCAAAGCCGCCAAAACGCCCAAAGCCACCAAATCTCCTAAAGCCGCCGAACCTGCCAAAGCCGCCAAAGCCTCTGCCAAAGCCTCTGCCAAAGCCGCCAAAGCGAGGTGGATCATCCATTTGTATGCCGCAATTTGGACAACAGTGCTGCCGGCGAGAATCAAATTCATGGCCGCAGCTGGAACAGACTTTCATAACATCATAACAGCAAGTTTCATACACCCTATATTTAGTAGTAAAAGTTCCTACACACCTTCTCTTACATCTAGGCGTACAGGCCGAACGACATTCACGGCTACCGCATCCCATGTCTATCCCCCCTCCAAAATCAGATTTGTTATATCTTATGTTTGATAGAACCAATATGTTATGTAATATAGAAAATAAAATTAGCCTGCCAAGAGCAGGCCTCTCCCATTTAGCCTCTATTTACACCCAAGACTTTACTGGAAAACACGTGAAAACACGGGGACAGGGACACTGTTTCAATAATGCCAGCTGTTGCAAGTTTCTGGAGGGGTGCGCAGGTATTGTTACCTCTGTCATCTTCCGGCCTGAGAATTGCATTTCAATCTGCAGTTTTCTCCCGCCCCACCACTCGTTTAGAACCAGTGAGCCTGTTTTGTTTGCTGTCGTTTTTGACAACTACGGCAGCAGCGAACCGTGAACCATCTCTTGTCTTAATCATTAATGAAATCTTCCTGTTGCTTGCCTTGACGCGCTAAATAACCTTTACCCCAAGTGCTGATTGATTCAAGCATGGGTTGAAGGCTCAAGCCTAGTTCTGTCAGAGAGTATTCAACCTTGGGTGGAACCTCCGCATAAACCTTGCGGGAAATAAGACCATTCTGCTCCATTTGCCGGAGTTGTTGGGTCAACATTTTTTGACTTATTCCGTTTATACCTTTTAACAAGTCACTAAAACGCTGGTTACTTCTGCTTAATAAGTTTCGTAAAATAAGAACCTTCCATTTATGCCCTATTAAATTCAGCGCCGCTTCAATGGGACAAATCTTAGTATTCACCATTCAGAACCTCCAGTAAAATCACCAATAGTTACTATTCGGTCTGTATCAAACAAAATAGTGCCTTCTTGCGAAAAGTAACTTTGTTTCTTATTATATTAATGAAAGTGGTTGCAGACAATATGTAATAGTTTGTAATATTTTATTTAAACCTTAAGGGGGACCAAAATATGAAAAAAATCAATACCGATTCTCTATTGGATTTTTCACTGGAAAAATCGGTGCGTAAAGGGCTTAGTCATGAAGGCAGTAAGCTTGATGTAGGATTACTGCTATATGCACCGGGTCAAAGCACGCCGGAACATACTCACAAGGATATGGACGAAGTTTTTTATGTTGTTGAAGGTGAAGGAAAATTAACTATTGACGGGGAAGAATTTGCCCTTAAAGAAAAAGATATAATCTTATCTCCACGGGGAGAAGGGCATGGTTTTTTCAATACCAGTTCAGGTAACCTAGTGGTTTTGCAGGTTAAAATTTTCTAAGTGTTCCTTAGTGCAAAAATTCTTTAATAAGGAGATATTTATGAGACGTGTCCGTGATACAGAAAAACAAGTTACGCGCACTGAAGCTATGAGTATTCTAAAAGCTGCCGAATACGGGGTGTTATCTACGGTCGACAAAGCTGGGCAGCCTTATGGCATACCTCTAAACTATATAGTGTTAGATGAGGCGATCTATCTGCATTGTGCTCTTGAGGGTCATAAGTTAGATAATATTTCCCAAAATAGCCAGGTATGCTTTACTGTGGTCGGATATTCGGAAATAGTGCCCAGCTCATTTACGGCCAAATATGAAAGTGTTGTTGTTTTTGGTAAAGCCATGTTGGCCGGTGAGCCTGAAAAGATCAAAATGCTAATAGAACTGGTGAAAAAATACAGTCCGGAATTTCAGGATAAAGGAATGAAGGTAATTGATGCTTTTAAAGATAAATGTGCCGTAATTAAAATTACAATAGAAGATATCACCGGTGTGAAGAAAAGATAGTTTGACTCTTAATGAAGCCAAAGAGGATGGCTCTACTGTTTCCTATAAGAAACAGGGATCCATCCTCTTGTTGTTATATTGTAGGCAAACAGGCCTTACTAGCTTGGCAGCCGCTAATATTCATTTATTTAGGCTTTTGTTTTTTAACAGCTTTATATTTATTTGCGGCTTCTTCGATCTCAGCCTTCAACTGAGTATTCTTCCGGCGACGGGCGACTTCAGCTGCTGCTATACCGTATTCAGTAGATTCTTTAAGATCCCGATTTATTTCTTCGAATTTTCCTTCTAAACTATGCGTAGAATAGGAGTTTTTATCAGTCTCTGCCGGTTGCTGGCCAAACGAGAACGCCATGCCTGAGCCGGCCATAGTCTGGACCTGCGGAAGTTTATTAATAGCAGAAAATAGCTTATTCATACTGGCATTATAAAGAACGCTTTCATGTTTGGCCAGCGCTTTTTCCCGCGCGCGTAGATTTTTAGCCATAGCTTCTTCCCGCTTTAATCTCTCCAGTTCAAGCTTTCTGGTCTCTTCTTCATACACAGCCAGTTGTAGTTGTTTATCGGTTGCTTGCAATTCTACGATGACATGCTGGGTATCTGCACGGTTGTTGTTATCGTCACTGTTAACGGTCGTCGCCGAAGTGCTGTTTCGCACCTCTTGTTCAAGCTTTTTTTGCAATCCGTCACGATATTCCCTTAATGCTGTTAAATTGTTTTTCGGATAGACCATTGCTAGCAACTTATTCAGACCCGCTTGATCTATAGACATGACATCCATCTCCCCAAAATCAGATTGCCGGAACGTACCCTTTATATAGGCATCGAATATTATCAGGAAAAAATTAAGAGTACGACGAAGAAATCAGGAAGGCAGGAACCTTTTACGTCTTTGAAAATTTAGCAACAAGGCTTGGCATAAAAAATCCTGGTTATAATAATAGCATTACTTAGAGCGTATTTATCACCTACACAGATATACTTATCCATTGACAGGGATACTTTCTTGGGGGGCCAGTCAAGTGGTGCATGATATCGCTATAATCCTTCGCACTCTTTTAATGCTGCTGTCGCTGCTGCTTATTGCGCGAATACTAGGCAGAAGGACGTTATCTGAGCTGACCTTTTATGATTTTGTAATCGGACTTTTTATCGGGAATATCGGTAGTTCTGTAATTACTGACGAAGAGTTTGGCATTCGTAACGGTCTCATAGTTCTGACAGTTGCAACATTATGGATTCTGGCGATTAGTATGCTAGCACTTAAGTCCGTACCGGCCAGAAAATTAATTGAGGCGGAACCGCTAACAGTACTGCGCAGAGGTAAGATTTTAGAAAACAATTTGAAGAAACGCTATTATAATGTCAATGATTTACTGGAAATGCTACGTGAACAAGGCATTTTTGACCCAAACGAAGTAGAAATGGCATTGATTGAATCAGACGGTCATCTCAGCGTGCTAAAAAAGCCGGAATATCAGTCCCCTTCTGCCAAGGACTTCGCCATTCAGAAACAAAACCTGACGCCAGCAAGTACTCTAGCCGGTACAGAGGTTATAATCAATGGTAAAATTATTGATCAAGGGTTAGTCCAAAGTGGTCTGACTTTGGATCAGCTCGAGTGTCAGCTAAGCAAAGCGGGCGTGACGGATTGGCAGGAAGTAACGTTGGCCATGGTTACACCTGACGGCCAGTTATACGTAGACAAACGTAACGACACGTAATAACAATAGTAGTAAAACGAGGGGCCAGGGACCGTGCTATAAGCTTTTCCCCAATGTTTCAGCTCTCGCTATTCCGTCGGTTTTCAGAATATCATCTTTGTCATGAAGACCCGGTACTATGATTATGCCGCTGTCCTTCCAACTCAGAAAATTAGCAATTAGCTTGTAGGACTTGATAATACCCTCGTAATGGTATTCATCCTCCTCACCGCCGCAGACTAAAAGTATGCAATCTTTTATCTTTAATGCCCTTTTGCCGATGAAAAAAGAATAGAACTTATCAATAGCAGCTTTCAGCTGTACCGGAAACGAGAACCAATACAAGGGTGTTGCAAACACAAGCGTATCTGCCTGCTCCAGAAGCGGCGCCAGTTCATTAAAATCGTCCGGAATAGAACAAGCGCCCCCTTTACTGTAACAAGTCTTACAGTCTAAACAGCCATTAATTTTTTTATCTGCCGTTGTATATTTTACAGTCGTGTGTCCCGCCTGCCGCGCGCCGGCAATAAATGCATCCGCCAGCTTGTCGCTATTGCCGCCTTTTCTGGGACTGCCAGTCAAAACAAGGATATTTTTTGCCATACTTAGATTCCCCCCTTAGATTTGTTTTTCTGGATACTATTCCTGTTATAATAGTACTCACTAATATCCCAATCAACAAGTACGCACTTATTTGTATTATAGTATCCTTTTATATACTTCACCACTTGCTAAATAAAAAGGCAACGACATCACACCCTATGCTGTGATGTCGTTGTTTTTTATGGTGAACCAAGCCGCAGCACTCCGCCTTAACATGCGCGCTGCAAAAAAATTCGCATACATCAGTATTTTACAGAATAACATTCTGCATTAAACATATTTAACAGAATAATATTCCGTTAAATCAATATATTCCAGAATTAATCGCTTTACTCGCAATTGCTGTTAAGTTTATAATTAATTCCGAGGTGAAAATCTTTGGATAATGTAGATAAAAAAATTCTTTGTTTACTGCAAAGCAATGCACGAATGTCTAATGCAGACATAGCACGCGAAATCAAACTTGCTCCCTCAGTTACTTTAGCCCGTATCCGCAAATTGGAGGAAAAAGGCCTCATCGCCGGCTATGAGGCTAAGCTTAATCCGCACGCGCTTGGCTTGGATATGCTCGCCTTTGTCTTAATTAAAGTAACTGGTGATAAAGATATCGAGAGTTCTTTAGTCGATATTCCCGGAGTTCAGGAAGTGCACAACGTCGCTGGCGACGACTGTTATCTCATCAAAATAAGAACCCGCAATACAGAATCCTTAAGCCAGCTGTTGAAAGAAAAAGTACGTGGAGAATCAATATCTACCAAAACTATTATTGTTCTCAGTACGTTAAAGGAGACTTCACAACTTATCTTTTAGCTAAGAATTAAGAAACGGAGGGATACATATGAATTTCTCGATTATTTTAGCTTTGTTGGCAGTCTATTTTGCCTGGGGAGGAACTTACCTTGCAATGCGGTTCGCAGTGGAAACATTGCCGCCATTTTTATTGGCAGGTATTCGTTTTACGCTAGCTGGCATGCTGCTGTACTTTTGGGAATTTGCCAGAGGTACAAAGAATCCGGAAAAAACTCATTGGCGTAATGCCGGCATCATTGGAGGCCTAATGCTCTTGGGCGGTAATTCATTGGTCGTTTGGGCAGAACAAACTATTCCCTCCGGGATTGCAGCGCTAATCGTCGCTACCGTTCCTTTATGGATAACGATATTCGCCTGGATATGGCAGGGAGGCGCCAAACCTAACAGGTACGTAATAGCCGGATTAGGCTTAGGTTTCGTAGGCCAAGTCTTACTGGTTTGTAACTCTTGGCAAAGCACAACGTATCAGCCTGAACAATTTTCCGGATATATCATATTAACTTTTTCAGCCTTATTTTGGGCAGCAGGTTCCGTTTATTCACGCCAAGCAGAGTTGCCTTCATCGTCGCTCATGTCGATTGCCATTCAAAATCTGACCGGCGGTATTCTTTGTTTGCTAGTTGGCATTTTTGCCGGTGAGTTAAGCCAATTAAATCTTGGCAATATATCAGCCCGGTCTTTATACTCATTGGCTTATCTGATTTTCATCGGCTCACTTATCGGATTTAGCGCTTATATTTGGGTATTAAAAAAAGCAGAGCCCGCCATTGTTTCCACTTATGCTTATGTTAATCCCATAGTCGCCGTTTTCCTGGGATGGTATTTTGCCAATGAAAACTTAACAATAAATGACGGCCTGGCGGCAATTAGTATAGTCGCAGCTATAATCCTAATCACTAAGAGCCAGAGAAAAGTTACTCAGCTTAAGCAAAGCTATTCATTTTCCGGCCTAGACGGCGATGGAATATAAAACTTTTTAAACTACCGGCCCAGCTTTCCGGTCATATGCTCGATATTTATTTTAAATACAGCAGTAGCTTCGATGCTTTTCTCTATGTAGGCCAGTCCCTGTGGACGATATTCGTTTGAATATTTTTCTACTAAGAGTATAAGGGCATCTTTTTTTTCTTGCTTATCAATAACTTCAGCCGCCTTTCCATAGATGACCACGCTGTCGTATTCTGTATCAAATTTATCGGGAATCAGCCTATAGTAATTTACTATTGAGAAGCAAACTTTATTATGAAACCTGATATTCTCCAATTTATTACCCGCTCTGGCGGAGTGAAAATATATTGCACCATTCTTATAGGCATAATTTAGTGGTACAGAATAAGGATAACCGTTTGCCCCTAAGATGGCTAAATTACCGAGCTGTCCCTCATTAATAATTTTAATGGCGTCCAAGTCGGCTAACTGTTTCTCTTTACGTCGCATTTCTTTAAACATTGTCATTCTCTCCTAACCTTAAAAATAGTTCCGCCAAGGTTTATTGCCTTTAGAAACTTATAGAGTAAACAGTTTTAGACGCAGATTGTAATTGAATTTTCCTTTTATGGCTAAAAGTCCTAAAATTCTAGGTCTAAATACCCAACTATTTCTTGACAATTTATTTAAATATATGCAAAAGTATATAGTATGTGTATATAAAATGACAATCTATATCCTATTGCCAAAGCTGTCTCAAAATAAGTAAGCAGAGATATATTTTTTAGAACAGTATCATATTGATTCTGAGGCTACCGTTTTAATAATTTATAAATTATGCAATCAGGCGTTGGCCTGCTTTTTTTATACATATGCTTGGTTATAACAGCGAAATCCCCTGTAAGGGCAGGTTGATTAATATATTATTAAAGGTTACTAGGTTTAACTTATTTGGTCAACGCGACGGAAAAGGGGGCAACATTCATGAGCAATCCTACAGAAAGCAGTAAAAAAGTAGAAATAAGCATGCGCTTATCCGAATTCGAAATTCCTCCCATGCAGGACATATTAATCATTGGCAAGAAGGCGCCCATCGGTCCGGAGGCAGCAAGGAGAATGGTTAATATTCTGTCGCCTGATCAGTATGAAATAAAAAAATTAGAGCATCCGGCTATTGAAGCGATTGTCATAAGAAAGTCCTTACTCAACATGTTGCCTCATGATAAATTAGTATCGCTAGTTTTAGAAGAGGGGGAAAAAATTGCTGACGAGACAATGATAATAAAGGTACAGCTGAACATTACTATCATTGTTAGCAAGTCAATAGATATATGATACGATATGTGTTTGATATAATGTTAAAAAAATATATTGTAGTTAATGTACTTGACGGTCTGCGGTATATTCAAAATCTAGTTTCCGAAAACCAGGGCGTTGGCTTTCCCGTAATGGAAGACAACCAAATTGTCGGTGTGTTAACTTATAAGGATTTATTGCAATCACATCCCAACCGGATTGCCGCAGATGCCATGTCAGGCCACATTGTCTATATCGATGCCCATTCCTCTATCTGGAAAGCCAAAGAGATGTTTGATTCCGGCGATACCGATCTGTTATTGGTTCAGGATAATAATCAGCTTGTGGGCATTATTACGAAATCTCTTTTAGAAGCTGAGTTGGGAAAGCATATTGACCTCTTAACAGGGCTGCCCAAAAAGGATTTTATCTATTATAACGCAATTCGCTTGCTCGAAAGCAAGCAAGAAATGTCTTTTGCATTTTTTGATGTTAATAACTTTGGCCTCATCGATAAGGTACATGGTCATGTCGCTGGCGACATTATATTACAAGAAATAGGGACAATCCTAAAAGCTAACATGACAGATCAAACATATGTATCCAGGTTTGGCGGCGATGAATTCCTAGTGCTTACCCCGTATTACGTTGATAAGTGCTATATTTTTGCCCAAAACCTGCTAAGAGCAATTTCCCGCTATTCATTTCATAATAACATACCTGTTACCGTTTCGGCAGGTATCGCAGAAAAAAAGGAGACGCAAGAGTGCTCGCAGAATATACTGGGCACCATATCTAATCTTATTAACCTCGCCAGCCTGGCCTCCACAAAGGCGAAAAAAGACAAATGCGAGCTAAGTGTCGCCGCCAACTATACTACCTGTAATTTTGCCGGTTAAATTGCCTGCGAAGTTTGTCATTCACAAAATCATAAAAAGCAGAGAGTCATAATTCGCCTGTCACGAATCATGACTCTCTGCTTTTTATAACTACTTCATTTTATTTAGAAGGGGTACTTCTAAATAATTTACAGCAACGCAGCTGCCTGCTCGATGGTAAGAGTGACTTCGTCGTTTTGAGCCACCGCTTTTCCGGTAAAGCGGTAGCCTACTTTTCCGGAAACGACAACGGCTTGCAACCAGCCTGTTTCAGTCAAATTTTTTCGCGTCTGTTCCATCTTGTAGACACCAAATATGAGCTGGCTATCCTCGGCTATGTTTTTAACTTTGCCAACTACAATCAAATGGGGGACGCCGACTTTGGAAACAGACGTCAGTGCAATGAACGGGGATGATAAAATCGCATCCTTCATTTCATCGGTAAGTGTGATATGACCATTCGTGGTTGCTAACTCTCGGCTCATAATTACCACTCCTCATTTCAGGTATTATTGGTACTAGCACTATAATACTTGCAATTATGAGGAGAAGCTGTTAATTATTTAACAATTCCCCGAGTTAAAAACACTTATTTTTAAGAATATAGTATCTTTTTTCCCGGCAAAGATAGTTTTTATCCGTTAATTCTTTTACAGATTGCGAAACCATCACTCTTGATGCACCAACCAATGCCGCAATTTCCTGTTGTGTTAACGGTATTGTAATCCGGATTCCCTTAGAACAGTTTTCGCCATGTTCCCGCGATAGACGAAGCATTAAGCTCAGGATTTTCTCCGCAGTTGACTGCCGATTTGATTCGGATACTTGTTCCCAGATAGTATATAGCCGGTTCCCGAGATTTTTTATAATTTCCCAGGCTATATCCGGTTGATCCTTTATTACTTTTTCAAACGTACAACGACTAATACTACGAACCTTAGCTTCTTCCAAGGCAATAGCGGTTGCCAGTTGAACAGCGCCAGGCCTGAATAATGCCGTTTCCCCTAACAGTTCTCCGGTCCCGGCAATCTGCAGGATTGATTCATTCCCGTCTTCCGAAATGCGCAATAATTTAAACCGGCCTTCTTTTATAACATAAATACGGTCCGACTCTTCTCCCTGCTGGAATAAAACTTGTCCTTTCTTAAACTGCTGCTTGCTGGCGGCAAAACAGATATGCCGAAAGAATTCTAAACGCAGACCGGAAAAAAGCGCACTGTCTCGCAAACATAAACAGGATTTGTTTGTCATCATTCGTTTTTTTTAACCTCAGCATTGATTTATTTGAGTTCTTTTAAGAATAAATAAAGGCTGATTATCGCTACCGCGATCTTTCTTCCATTTTGTTAAAAGGTTTACATCTTTCATTAGGCCATAAGTATATAATTAAAATTGCAACTCCCCATTTTCAAGGCTGTCTATAAGCTTAACCGCTACGGAGGCTGCATGTTATAAACAATAAACTTAAAGGGGGTGCCTTCGGTGACAAGCAAGCTTCTGTGCTGTAAAATATTGCGGCAGTTAAACCACTGCCAAAAGATTTTGACTGTACCTGTTATTTTACCTTAACAGAAGGTCAAATGTCTGTAAACTCTTTTACATTCGGACAGTAAAAAAACTTCTTTTATACACGCTGCACCTTAAATAGTTTCCACCCTCCAGCGAAAAGCCCCAATTGGTTTCATATATTAAAATACTGGATATAAGGAGAAAAGCGCATGAAAATACTAGGTATATCCGGCAGCCCTGTCCCTAACAGCAATACTGACCGTTTAGTATTGCAAGTGTTGCGGTCAAGCAGCCTGGATTTCGAATTTATAAAGCTAAGTAATGTACATGTTAGACCCTGTTTAGCCTGTAAGTCGTGTGTCGAAGACAACACTTGCAAAGTTAGTGATGATTTCCCTGAAATAGCTCAAAAAATGCGTGAAGTACAAGCAGTGGTAATTGGCGGCTATACGCCTTATAGAATGCTGGACGCCTATACAAAGGCCTTTTTAGAAAGGCTCTGGTCAATGAGACATAACCATAGTTTAAATGAAAAAAAATATGTTATCTCAATTATTTCAGGTTTATATAAAGAAGTCAGAGATGCGGCCCTTAATGCAATAGCGATAGAATTGCAGATGGAGCGAATGCATCATGTAGCCGAATTTGGCATTCAAGGTAATGTACCCTGCCTTACATGCGGCTATGGTGATGATTGTAAAAACAGTGGCATACCTCATATATTTACCAATAAAATAAAGGCCTCCCCAAACCACTGTGTTGACGTAGAAGAACAGCAGGTATGGGAAGAGGCCTCAAAAACAGGTCAGCTGCTGGGGCAATTTCTTAAAGGCGAAACTAATTTTATTCCCTGTATTAAGCCTGACTGATAATATGTATTTGCGATGAGGCAGTTAACATAGCCGCCAAAAAGCAAACAATCAATCCCGCCCCCTTTGACTTTTTCAGTAATGGGTTTCATTCTCGTAATACTTACTATTTTCCAATACGGTAAAAAATGTCTCTGCATGACTGTACCCGGAGCTTCTTATATGCCGGGAAATTGCAGCTGCCGTCCTATCCTGAATGTCTTGCCCCCGGTCAAACCACTTAATCTCAACCAGCGGACTTATTTCGGTCTGCTGTCCATCCATAATAAAAGAGCTGACAACGGCCTCAATTGTGAAATAATCGCGCGGACAGCCAATAATTTGCTGCAGCTCATCCACCAGTGATGTGCTGATGGCTTTTACTTTATCTAATTCCATTCCTTTGATGATAATCTGGGGCATGTCGCTTCCTCCTAATATTAAATTATAATAATACGCATACATTGATTACTAACTGTACATTCGCAGGGCTGGTAAAATCAAATCTCTGTACTATCACTGTCAGACATCCTAAGCAAAGCAGCGGCTGCTATGGAAAAATTAATGCACCCTTTGCGTCTGTTTCAATAAATGGATTCCAGGCGACCTCCCATAAGTATCCATCCGGATCTGCAAAATAACCGCTATACCCGCCCCAGAAAACCTGCTGCGCTTTTTTGATGATCCTGGCTCCCGACTGTTTTTCTTTTTGCATCACCGCATCGACTTCTTCAGCGCTATTGACATTATGCGCTAATGTAATACCTGTAAAACCTGATCTTACAGGGCTAACATTTGCATCTTTGGCAAGTTCATCAAACGAAAATAAAGCCAACCCGACACCCCCTAAGTCAAAGAAAATACTACTTTCCTGACTGCAGCTTGATGGCTTCCACCCCAATCCATCCTGATAAAATGCGCGGGACCGGTTTAAATCACTAACTCCCAAGGTAACTATAGAAAGTTTTTGCCGCATATTGAAAAACTCACCTCATCTTATTTGTTTTAACCAACCACATTCATAAATTCGAAACGAATGACCAGCCGCTCCAGATACCACACTAAAGCGCCAGGCTGAAGCTGTCCCTATCATTGTTTTGTATAAGCAGTTACTTTATTCTTATTTTTTTTGCTCGCATAGAGAGCCCCATCAGCCAATTCCAATAATTTATCTATCGAATTCGTATCCTGGGGGAATGTAGCCACCCCCATACTAACAGTACAACCATTCAAGGACTTTTCACAGGCTGAGCGAATTGCTTCCGCAACCGCTAATAGTCTTTCATCCGAATATCGCGAAGTATAACCGCAAATTCATCTCCGCCAAAGCGGAACACCGCCTGTTCGCCTGCTATCGACTTCATTATTTCAGTAATCCTTTTCAATATATAATCACCGGCCAGATGCCCGGATGTATCGTTTAAGCCTTTGAAATGATCGATATCCAATAGGCAAAGGCCTACACTCACCACAGTACAATTACTTATTTCCTGCTGCAAAATACAGAAGTGATTTTCGAAAGCCCGGCGATTATACGCGCCTGTTAGAGAGTCGATATCAGCGGCCTCCTCAAGATCGTTATGAACTTCCTCCAGTTTTTCAACCGTCTTATTATAAACATGAACAATTTCATGGAACTCTTTTTCATAGCTCCGGGAGTCAATCTTTTTGTAGTTACCGTCTTTTAAAGTATTAAATGCCTGCACCAGTTGATCGAGCGGCTCAGTATAACGCCTTGCCGTATATATGCCAACCAGAACAATGACAAATATCCCGGCGATCGACAATGACAAAATCTCGTAGATCATAATATTTCTGTTTTTTATTATATCGGCAGTCGGTGTATTAATTGTAACACTCCAGCCTAAGTCCGGCACTTTGCTATAGCCTACGAATTGGTCGCTGCCTGAAGAATCCTTTAAGATTCTTGATCCTTTCCGGCCATCCAGCCGATCAAAAATTACAGCTTTTTGGCCAATTCGTTCTTTATTAGGATGATAAACGATATCGCCTCGCCG
This sequence comes from Sporomusa aerivorans, assembly GCF_041428895.1. Classification (NCBI taxonomy): domain Bacteria; kingdom Bacillati; phylum Bacillota; class Negativicutes; order Selenomonadales; family Sporomusaceae; genus Sporomusa; species Sporomusa aerivorans. The sequence goes on along the minus strand of NZ_CP156926.1, from coordinate 1,960,218 downwards.
GTCCAGAATAGAAATATACCCATTTCTCCCAAATAACGTATTATCGAACATGGATGCCAGTGAATTGCCATGGAGTTTAACAAGCCCGACAACGACGCCGTCAATTGTTTCATTTTTGATGATGGGAACTGCAATGCTTACCACTTTAAAACCCCTGGCACTCGTAAAAACGTCGCTAATATAAGTTCGGCCCTGGATTGCTTGTTTAAAATATTCTCTTTGTGATAAATTTGAAACCATAGGGCTATATTGATTGCCGGATATGAGCAAAATATCTCCCTGGCGATTAAGGATTGTAATTACGTCTACTTCAGAAAAAACCGTGTTGATTTTATCAAGTGTGTCCTGATTCTCCCTGATTTTTTCATCTGCGGCAATTACTTTCAGCGACAGCGCAATTTTTTTAAAATTCTCCGCTAATTGCATACTAACATTATTTGCAGCTTGCTCATTAATATCTAATAATAAAGCATCGGTATCCGAAATAAAAATTTTATCAAATACTATGAATTGAGCTAAACTATTCAAAACAACCAGAATGCTAAGCAGCAATGTAAATTTATATAATAAACGCATTTGATCAATCCAATCTAAGAATATCATTTGCCACAAATGAAAAGTATTACTTAATTATAACAAATATCAAGGATCAGGAAAACTCGATATAAGGTTAAGATTTCATAAAGCGGGCTTGTATATTTTTACAGCTTTGCGTCTGTAGTTGCACTACATTGCAATGTCTATATTATAGCCATTGCTTTTTTTCCGTGATTCGCGGCCTGACGGCAGTAATATCTTCAGACATAAGAAACTCCGTACAAAATCACTCAGATTTTGTACGGAGTTTCTTGAAACAAGGGGACAGGGACCTTGTTTTTTACAACCAGGTCCAATAGCTATTTTTGCACTCCCTAATCCCCGTTCCTAACAAGAATACGATGCTTGCTTTCCCGTTTAGGCGGCCTTCCTGCTGAGCTGGTTTCAAGCAGCGATTACATGGGCAAATATTAATAGCCTGCTTCCTCACCAATCACCCACACATGAATGTCTGAAGCCGGCGGCCGTTTATGAATAACGGTAGTTACATTACACAGGCGGGTCGGTCCCTGACAGTCGACACAACAGCCGGTCTTTACACACGGATTAGGCCTGTTCAACCGTTTATTATTAAGCGGCGCCGCCTTGGAACGAATACGCTCCTCTGCTTCATCAACAGTACCTGCAATTTTATTAACACCGGCAAGAACGATAACTTTTTTGGGGCCAAATATCATGGCCGCCACCCGATTGCCTGTGGCATCGGTATTGACCAGCCTGCCATCTTCGGTAAGAGCGTTCGTACTTGTCAAAAATACGTCACAAGTAAGCTGCTTGCGCCTGATATCCAATATTTCCTCCGGACTCAGACCGGGCTTATGGTGGCAATAAACGGTGTTGCCGCGCGCTTCTAACTTTTCCACTACCTCCAGCTGGATCAATGTCCATGAACCGCCAATACCAACAGTTGCATCCGGCGGGATGACGTTAAGGAGTTCTGCCAGCGCTGCCTGCGCAGTTGGGTAAAAGGATGCGTTAAATCTGTTTTTCAACAGCGCCTCTACTGTCTTCATTGCAAGGGCCTGCTCCTCAGCATTCAATTGTTCTGTCATTATTGATTCCTCCCTGAGTTAAAGAATTATGCTTGCAATAGTAACTCTAGCATGATATTCTTTAGGCGTAAAATTAATAGTACGTATTAAAACAATAGAAAATAATTATAGGATGTGTACTCTTGGAAATCAGACAACTGCAAACACTTATTGCCATAAAAAATGAGGGGAGCTTTGCACAGGCTGCACAACACTTAGGTTATACGCAGCCAACCTTAACAGCTCACATTCAATCCTTAGAAAGAGAGCTGAAGATTAAATTGTTCGACCGGCTTGGGCACAGCATCCGCTTAACACGTGCAGGCGAACATTTTATCAGTTATGCGGAACGAATTCTCAAACTTGTAGACGAAGCCGTTGATTCTGTTTCTGAAAAAGCGGCTTACGGCAAGATTATTATTGGCGCAAGTGAAACTTTTTCCGTGGTCCGCCTGCCGGCACTGTTAAAGGATTTTCGCCGCGAGCATCCGTCTATTGAAATAGAGCTTAAGTTTGGAGATATTGCTAAGTTCTATACCGATCTTAAAAATAACGTTATTGATATGTCGGTTATCCTGACCGACAAGGTTCCCTATTCCACGCTCTCTACAGAAATACTGTGTCCAGAACCAATGTCATTTATTGCTGCTGTCGATCATCCGCTTGCGCAGCAAGCGACCATTGACATTTGCGACTTTAGCGCCGAAGACTTCATCGTCACGCAAGAAGGATGCGCGTATAGGACCTTCATCGAAACTCTGCTTGACGACAATGATATAAAACCCCGTTCCTTTATGAAGGTAAAAAATATCGAGGCAATAAAGCAGTTTGTCATCAGCGGACTGGGAATCGCTATTTTGCCGAAGATTTATGTAGAAAAAGAAGTATCGGCCAATCTTTTGGCTGAACTTCCCTGGAATGGCCGTGACTTCGGGATGTACACCCAGATTGTTTATCATAAGGATAAGTGGCTAACGCCTGCCATGCTAAGCTTTCTCAAGTTAATTCGCAGCAAATTCGATTTTCCCCGCAGCCAGCAGTAACAGCTGAGCCCCCGTGATGTACGGAAAATTATAAGAGATAAACAATAAAGAGAAACTCGGGCACACTGCTAAATTGCCTGAGCTTTTCTATTTTTTACCAGTCTATCAGAAGTCCACTCCAGGATAAACGCAGGAGCGCCCTGTCTGTCACCTTAAACATCGCCTGCCAGTTATATTTTATTTCAACCTGTTTTGTAAACAAGGGCAGTGAATATTCATATAATGCTATGGGTAATTATTGTTCTCTATACTGATTTCTCTGCTCACCATCCAATTCATTACAGACCTTACCAGCCTAAAGGGCAACGAACTCGTTAACCCAAAAAAGAAAGGAGCGCCGGGATATGCAAAACCCTACTGCCGAACAACCTTCAATTGCAGCTTACGCTGCATTGCCTACGAGTTTTGAAGCTAACTATGGCCAGACAGAAGCAGCGGTAAAGTTCATGGCCAGGGGGAGCGGCTATACCTTGCTTTTGACTGCCGAAGGAGCCATACTGGTAGTGCAATGTAACCACACCAGGCGTAAAGTACACAGTCTCAGCAAGAAAGATATGATCAGGCAGGCAAGAGTAACCAAAGCAACCTTGTCGATGAATTTAGCGGGCGCTGACCCTCAGCTGCAGGTGGAGGGACTGGAGAAACTGCCTGGTATTGTCAACTATTTTATCGGTAACGACCCTGCACAATGGCGTACAGAAATACCGACCTATAAAAAAATCAGGTACCGGAATGTCTATCCCGGGGTCGACATGATCTATTACGGCAAACAAGGGCAGCTGGAGTATGACTTCGTGCTAGCTCCCGGCACAGATCCATCGATAATTACTCTTGATTTTCAAGGTCTTGATCAATTAGAGCTGGCTGACTGCGGCGACTTGGTGCTGCATGTCTCCGGCGAACAAATACGGTTGCGCAAACCCTTAGTTTACCAGGAAAGTGATGACACCAGACAGGAAATTTCCTGCAGCTACCGGTTAAAGGACGGCAACCGGATTGGTTTTAACGTAGCAAATTATGCTACTGACCGCCCCTTGATAATCGATCCTGTGCTAATCTACTCTACCTATCTTGGCGGCGGCGAAGAAGACGCCGGCGCTTGGATTGCAGTAGACTCAGCCGATAATGCCTATGCAACAGGAATAACCACCTCCATAAACTTTCCAACCCACAATCCGCTGCAACCAATGTCAGGAGGAGGAACCGATTCCTTTGTGACCAAGATCAATGCCTGCGGTACTGCGCTGATTTATTCAACGTATCTAGGCGGCAGCGGCTTCGATTTTATTACCGGCATTACTGTGGATGCAGGCGGCAACGCTTATGTGGCAGGTGTTACCGATTCAGTGAATTTCCCCTTGCAAAATGCGTTACAGCCGTTTTATGGGGGCGGTATTTCCGACGCCTTTGTTACTAAAATCAACGCTTGCGGTTCAGGTCTTGTTTACTCGACATATCTGGGTGGCAGCGATGAAGATGCGGCCATCAATATCGCGGTGGATTCTTGCAGCAATGCTTACGTGACCGGTTTTACCGCCTCAGCGAATTTTTCGACGAAAAATGCGTTGCAACCGGTTTTTGGCGGCGGTGAATACGACGCTTTTGTGACCGAAATCAATGCTGGCGGCTCCGGCCTTGTTTACTCAACTTACCTGGGTGGCAGCGGCGATGATGAAGGCTTGGGCCTGACGGTTGACAAATTAGGTAATGCCTATGTTACCGGCCGGACCAATTCGGCCAATTTTCCAACGAAATGCGCTCTGCAGCCTTCCTTTGGCGGGGGCGAATTCGATACTTTTGTGACTAGGATTGCAGCTTGCGGAACCGGTCTTGTATATTCCACTTATCTAGGCGGCAGCGGCCAGGATGAAGGTATCGGCATAGCGGTGGATTCCTTGGAAAATGCTTATGTGACAGGCTTTACAAATTCCTTGAACTTCCCGACGTTAAGGGCATTGCAGCCGAATTTCGGCGGCGGCGAATTTGACGCCTTTGTAACCAAAATCAGCGCCTGCGGCTCCTTCCTGATATATTCCACCTACCTTGGCGGCAGCGGCTTAGACGAAGGTTTCGGCATCGCTGTGGATGCTTTTGGCAATGCCAACGTGACCGGTTTTACAAACTCGCTTAATTTTCCGACCCATAACCCGTTGCAGCCGACCTTTGGCGGTGGTCCTCTTGATGCCTTTATCACCAAACTCAGTGCCAGCGGCGGCTGTTTTGTCTACTCCACCTATTTCGGGGGCAGTGGTCGGGAAGAAGGCATCAGTATAGCTTTGGACTCTAGCGGCAATGCCTATGTGACAGGCGTTGTCAATTCACTGGATTTCCCGACTAAGCATTCGCTCCAGCCTGTGTTTAGCGGTGGTTTAGTCGATGCTTTTGTGATAAAAATCTCCTCACGCTAGGCATGGTAATCTAAAAATACAGGGGCAGAGGCGCTTAACGCCCCCTGCCCCATATTTGCTATGCATTCCCTGTTAAACCATGCTGAAATAAATTCGTATTAAACGTCTTGTTCAAGTATCATTGCATAAATTCTGATGCCGGCAGTAAAAAGCAGACTTTATTTCGTAAAAATGAGCCACAATATTATTAATCGTCACTATCATACCTGCTTATATTCATGAAGGAGGTCATTATGCAACAGATTGTTCCCCATTTATGGTATGATAAAGCAGCAAAAGAGGCGGCCTTATTTTATATCAGCTTATTTGACGACTCTAGCCTATTAAAGGTGGCAGTACTAGAGAATACACCTTCCGGAGATGCAGAAATTGTAAGCTTTGAATTGGCCGGACAGCCCTTTAAGGCAATAAGCGCAGGCCCCTACTTCCGCTTCAATCCGTCCATATCCCTGCTGGTGGCCTGCTACTCTGTAGAAGAAGTCACCACCAGATGGACAGCGTTATTAGCGGGCGGATCGGCATTAATGCCGCTTGGTGAATATCCCTTTAGCAAGTGGTACGGCTGGGTGCAGGACCGCTATGGTTTGTCCTGGCAGCTGATGCTTACGGACAGCGGAAAAGCTGTTCAAAAGCTCACGCCAAACTTGCTTTTTTCCAGTGACGCCTGCGGGCAAGCCGAAGAAGCAGTAAAATACTACACAACAATATTCCCGGATTCAGAACCAGGAATAATCAGCAGATATGGTGCAGGAGAGGCCGTATCGCCAAAGGCCAGGGTGAATTATGCCGCTTTCAAACTTGGCGGTCTTGATTTTTCAGCAATGGATAATGCTTTTGACGTGGACTTCGGTTTCAGTGAAGCATTTTCTTTCATGATAAACTGCAAGGATCAAAACGAAATTGACTACTTCTGGGATAAGCTGTCCGCTATTCCTGAGGCGGAACAATGCGGCTGGATAAAAGACAAATTCGGCGTATCGTGGCAGATTGTCCCGGAAAGCTTGGACAAAATCCTGTTTAACGGGTCAAAGGATGAGCTCCGCAGCGTTACCGCGGCGTTCTTACAAATGAAAAAGTTTGATTTGAATACGCTGGAGAATGCGCGTAAACAGAAAAATAAAGCTTAGAAATTTCCGGCCATTATATACAGCGCAATAAACAGAAAGATAAGCAGTGTTTTCATAACCGTAATTACAAAAAGATCATAATAGGCTTGCTTATGGGTCAAACCACACACTGCCATTACGGTGATAAGACCACCGTTGTGGGGCATAGAGTCCAGCCCGCTGGAAGCCAGCGCGGCAAAACGGTGCAGAACATCGGGCGAGATACTGGCAGTTTGCGCCCAGGTTAAGTAATCCGCCCCCAGCATACCAAGTGCGATTGTTATGCCGCCTGACGCCGAGCCGGTAATTGCCGCCATAATATTGACGGTAATAGCTTCCGAGACCAGAGGACCTGCCCCGATTTTAATATCCAGGAGGAAAGCTTTAATTACCTGGAAGCCTGCCAGGCTGGCCACCACACTGCCATAGCCATACCCGGAAGCGGTATTAAGCACGGCTACCAAGGAACTGTTTGCCCCGCTATTGAGGGAAGCCGCAATCCCGCCTGTTCGGCGAAACTGATCCCGCCCAATGTAGATTGCGAGCAGAATTCCTAGAATCAAGGCAATATTTAACGACCAAATTGCCCGTACTTTATCTACGCCGGTACTCAACAGCGACAGTTTCAAAACTTTGAAGGGCAACAGAATTTCTTCATTCCATTGATAGGCCCAAGACCATTTGAAGGGATTGCTAAGATATAGATTAGCCAGCAGAACGACAACAAGCGGCAGAAACGCCAGCAGTTGGTCCGGCATTCGCCCTTCCGCTTTTTCCTCAGGCTCATTTATCGTATGTGTTCCATAACCTTCATTTTGTCCCGCAGCCTGGCGCTGCCTGTATAAGAGCCAGGCCCAGCCAAGTAAAAAAATAGCCAGCCCGCTGACCGCACCCAGCATGGGGGCGGCCCAGGTGGTAGTACCAAAAAATGCCGTTGGTATAATGTTTTGAATCTGCGGCGAGCCCGGAAAGGCTCCCATACTGAAGGTAAATGTTCCCAGCCATAGAGCCGCAGGAATAAATCGTTTCGGAATGTTCGCCTCCCGGTACAAGGCACTGGCAAATGGGTACATAACAAAAACAACAACAAATACACTAATTCCGCCATAAGTAAGAAAAGCACACCCTAGTATTACTGCGAGGATAGCATTCTCCTTGCCCAGTTTTCTGGCTATAGTTCCGGCAATTGCCCGGGCCAGTCCACCCTCTTCCATAACCTTAGCGAAAACGGCCCCCAACAGGAAAATGGAAAAATACATTTTAAAATATTCGGCGGCCTTAGTCATAAAGATTTCCGTATATACCGGCATCAAACTAAAATTACTGGCTGCAGCAGCCAAAACGGCGAACAGGGGAGCGAACAAAATAATGGAGTAACCTCGGAAAGCAAAGAACATTAGTAAGATTAAACTTAGTAGGATTGTAAACAGTTCCACAGATCATCCTCATTTCACTTCATCATATATAGTGCATACTGACATTATATCGTATTGTAAAAAGCGCGCAAGTACAATGTAACTACGGCCCTAAAGATTCAAGATCCTAAAGCCCTGCTCGCAGCCTTAAGAACAGTAATGACCGCCGTTCAAAACTGACGGCGGTCATTACTTCTTCATTGAGTATCAAAGGGAGGCTGGCGGGAACTATCAGCAGATTTTGCTGCCAGGGTACTATGTTTCCGGCTGTAAGCGAAGTACACGCACATGCCGATAATGTACCAGGCTCCGAAAAACATCCGGGTTTCTACCGGTAAATTGGCAATCAGATAACCGCATAGCAGTATAGCCAGCGGCACAACCACATTAACGGCCGGGCAACGAAATGGCCGGGGCATATCCGGTTGGGTTCTGCGCAGCACCCATACACCTGCCGAGACTAACATAAAAGCAAACAGTGTTCCCATGTTGCAGAGTTCGGCAATAATATTGATAGGCAGTAAACCGCTCAGTATAGCCACAACGGTGCCGGCAATCATTGTAATCACATGAGGCGTATTATATTTGGGGTGAATTTTCACCAGGTTTTGCGGAATCATGCCATCGCGGGCCATCGCCAAAAATACCCGGGTCTGGCCATACATAAATACTAAAAGCACTGTGGTAATGCCGCAAATAGCGCCCAGGGCCACAAGGGCACTGCCGAAGTTCATGCCAATGGCACGCAGGGCATAAGCTACCGGTTCACTGGTGTTCAGGCTTGAATAAGGCACAATGCCGGTCAGGACAGCCGCAACGGCAATATAGAGCACAGTACAGATAATCAGCGAACCGACAATGCCAATGGGAATATCCCTGTTGGGATTTTTGCATTCCTCAGCAGCAGTGGACACAGTATCAAAGCCGATATAGGCAAAAAACACGATGGCGGCACCTGTAGCCACACCGCCCCAGCCGAAGGGCAGAAATGGCTGCCAGTTTAGCGGATCGACATGGGGAGTGGCGATGAACAGGAAGAAAGCTATACACCCTAATTTAATAAATACCAGAATTTTATTAAGCGCAGCGCTCTCCCGGGTTCCCAGTATCAATAGATAAGTAAGAAAAGTTGTAATGATAACCGCAGGAACATTCAGAATACCGCCGTCTGCCGGGACGGCGGTCCAGGCTGCGGGCAAATCAATTCCCGCCGATCTAAGCAGCCCGACCATATACCCGGACCAGCCGGCCGCTACCGCCGCCGATCCAATCGTGTATTCACAGACTAAAGCCCAGCCCACCGCAAAAGCGACTATTTCACCCATGGAAACATAAGCAAACGTATAGGCACTCCCAGTGACCGGCACCATAGCTGACAGCTCTGAATAGGCCAGAGCGGCGAAAGCGCAGGCCAGACCAGATAAAACAAAGGAAAGCATGATTCCCGGTCCTGCATATTTTGCGGCGGCTACTCCTGTGAGAACAAAAATGCCGGTGCCAATAATACAGCCGATTCCCAGCAAAACCAGATCCGTCGCCCCCAGCGACTTTCTTAAACCACTTTTTTCGGTGCCCCGGATCAGTTCTGCAATATTTTTTTTACGAAACAGACTCATTTTTTCCCTCCTCTTCCCTGAGAATATTCAATGAATCGCCGTTTATCCGCCTGCGTAGCGCCCGCGGCAACAATCCCCTCCCCACCATTTAGCGACAGCCCAATTGGGTATGCTTGACAATCATTCGGTGCGGGAGGGGAAATACACATTACGGTAAAAAGGTTTTCTTCACTTTGCCAATTAAAGCAATCCGTTTTTCTGCCAATACTTCGGCGGCCTTATAGGTTGGAATCCCGTCCTGTCTGGAGATAGCGATAATTTGTTCGATCGTATTGTAAATACCGTCTACTTTTCTCAGGGCCCGTTCACGGCTGTAGCCGCCTTGCAATTCGTCGGCTACATTGATTACGCCCCCGGCATTGATTATAAAATCGGGAGCATATAAGATTCCCCGGTCATGCAGAATATCTCCGTGTCTGGTTTCCTTGAGCTGATTGTTGGCGGCACCGGCAATAATGCGGCACTTTAACAGCGGGAGGGTTTCATCATTGACGACAGCCCCTAAGGCGCAAGGCGCAAATATATCACACAAAACTCCATAGATTTCATGCGGCGCAACTGCTTTGCCACCAAAATCAGCAACCACACGGTTAATATTTTCCCCGCTGATATCTGTTACAACAAGATTGGCCCCTTCTTCATGAAGATGCTGGCAAAGGGTATAGCCAACATGTCCCAGTCCTTGTACGGCCACAGTTTTTCCCCGGAGCGAATCAGTACTCCAAACGGCGGCCGCGCAGGCTTTCATACCTTTCCAGGTTCCATATGCAGTAACAGGTGAGGGATCAGCCACACCAAGCCCAACGACATGTTCAGTTTCCATGCGGATATAATCCATATCTTCGACGGCGGTACCGACATCTTCCGAGGTAATATACCGCCCGTTCAGGCTCTGGACAAAGCGGCCAAAGGCCCTGAACAACGCTTCACTCTTATCCGTCTTGGAATTACCGATAATAACAGCTTTTCCTCCCCCGATGTTAAGACCGGCGGCTGCATTCTTATAGGTCATTCCCCTGGCCAGACGCACCACATCAGTTATAGCCTCTTCCTCGCACTCATATTGCCACATGCGTGTACCGCCCAGCGCCGGTCCAAGTGTAGTATCATGGAGACAAATAATGGCTTTTAAGCCCGAGGCCGGGTCATGGCAAAAAACCAACTGCTCATACCCATGTTGTTCCATTCTTGTGAAGATTCCCATCACAAACCCCTCCTTGTAAATAGTAGTAATCAATCTGATAATTTTTAACCGCAAGAAATGTGCCATACTAAGCCTGCCCGTAAAATCCCAGTCTTGGCCAGTAAAACAAAAAAAATCACTGCAAGACCTTGCAGCAATTGCAAGGTCTTGCAGTGATTTTTTTTGCACTCTCAGATCCTACCTGTCATTATTCCGGACTGCCGCGGCTTAGCCCGTATTTCTCCAGTTTGTAGTACAGGGTACGCAAAGAAATGTTAAGGCAACAGGCGGCTTCAGCCCGGTTGCCCCCGCATCTGGCAACTGCAGCGGTAATGGCCCGCCGTTCCGCTTCTTCCATTATCTCTGCCAGAGTCTGAACGGAACCGTCAGCGCACTCCCGCTCAACACCGGGTTCTTTTCCGGAAGCGAGTGGGGGTAAATGGACCGGCAGAATTATGTATTCATTAAAATGCATATTAATAAGGGCGCGGCCCAGAACATTTTCCAATTCCCGCACATTACCCGGCCAATTGTATCCGTCCAGCAAGTTCGCTGCAGTTTCCGCAATCCCCTGTACGCTGCGTCCATATTCCCGGTTGAGCTTGGTCAACAAATGCCGGCACAACACCGGCAGATCCCCGCACCGCTGGCGCAGCGGCGGTATCGTTATTGGGAAAACACTGATCCGGTAGAAAAGATCTTTGCGGAAGTTCCCTTTTCTCACTTCATCTTCCAGGTTTTTGTTAGTGGCAGCAATAATTCTTAAGTCAAGCTCAAATGTCCGGACGCCGCCAACCCGGGTTATTTCCCTTTCCTGCAGAACTCGCAGTAATTTGACCTGAATCGAAGAAGGAATTTCGCCTATTTCATCCAGAAACAGAGTGCCGCCGTCAGCCTCTTCCAAAAGGCCCTTTTTTCCGCTCTTAAGTGCGCCGCTGAATGCCCCGGCCTCATAGCCAAACAGCTCGCTCTCCAGCAAGGTTTCCGGTATTGCCGCACAATTTACCCGGATAAACCGGCGGTATTTTCGCTGGCTGCCATTATGAATGGCATGGGCAAATAATTCTTTTCCCGTGCCGCTCTCTCCCGCCAGGAGTACAGTTGCAGGCGTAAGCGCCGCCCGGCAGGCATTTTCCACCGCCGCCTTCATAACCGGTCCCGAAGCCACAATATCATGAAAAGTATAACGGGCCTGTTCCTGACTCATCAGCGCTTGCATGCTGTTAGGCTCTGCGGAAAGAAATTTAAACTCGGAAACATCATGGGCCATGGCCACACTGCCGCGCAGCCGGCCATCGATAATCAACGGCGCCGCATTGATGATAACCTCGCGATTGGCCGGTCCAACCTTTAACGGTACACCCCGCACCGCTTCCATAGACTGCATGACACGCAGATGAACACTCTCGCCCTGGCGGATGTCGACGGTAGGAGGCTTACCTACTACTTCATCCTTACGCATGCCGATCACCCGTGTATAGGCAGGGTTGACCATGATGATCTTGCCTTGGTCATCCACCACGGAAATGACATCCTGTGAAGTATTGATGATAGCTTCCAGCAAATTTTTCATTTCTTTAATACAAGTCATTTCCTCGGCTAGCTGGCGAATTTCCGTCATATCGCGAAATACGGCCACCGCCCCCACGATACGGTTGTTTTCATCCCGGACCGGCACACGGTTGGTAAGGATGCAGATGCCGCCGGTCTCCTGCTTTTGGTTAAGCTCAGGCAAGCCGGTCTCCAGCACGCAATGAAGGCGCGAGCCGGGAATAATGTCCCGGGCATATTCACCATAGGCTTTCCACGCCTTAATTCCCAGCAGTCGTTCAGCTGCTGTATTAAAAAGTATAATGATGCCCTTTCTATTGACAGCTACGATGGCATCATGGGTTGAATTTAAAATATCCTGCATTTCCCGGCTGCTTATACTCCAGTCAATACTTGGGATTAATTTGTGTACTTTCACCACACACAACCTCCCGGTTATTTTGCAGATTGAACGCCACTAATACTACCATATTTCTCCAAACAACATTTAATTCCTCTCGTGGTGATGGACATTAACTGCCAATATTGACCAAAAATTTTTAAATTAAAAACTCCAAAAAGGAAAATAATATAATAAACGGAATTTAAATTACATATTCATCGCTTCAGAAAGCATTTTCTTTAGCTTTGGCATTCGTTTATACAGTTTAGGAGTGGTATATTAGTATGAATGTACTGGAAACAAATAGATTAATGATCAGAGAACACTCATATAATGACATAGCCAAGCTCCACCAAATTTTTTCCAACCCCCTGACAATGAGTTTCTGGCCTGCACCATTCACATTACAGCAGACCGAAACTTGGGTAAAGAGTAATATTATACGGTACCATGAGCTAGGGTTTGGGAGGTGGTCTGTCCTGTTGAAAGAAACTGGTGAAATTATTGGCGACTGTGGCATAGTAATCTCAGAAATAGACGGTAAGCAAGAAAATGACTTAGGCTATATAATCCATTATCCATACTGGCATAACGGATTCGCTGTTGAAGCGGCAGACGCTTGCAGAAACTATGCCTTCACCGAACTTAAATTTAACAGGCTATGTGCAAATATGCCGTATAACCACGCCGGTTCGAGGAAAACAGCCGAAAAGATCGGTATGACAAAGGAAAAAGAATTTTATAACAGAAGAAACAGGGATATTCGGACCTTTTTATATTCTATTGCAACCAGCCAATAGTTTTAGAACAATAAAAATCCTGCTCCCATACATATGGATGCAGGATTTGTGCTTCTTGTAGCGGCTGGACAGAAACAGGCTTCTATTTTAGCGGTTCAAATAGCAGGGCGATGGTTGTGCCTTGCGAAGAGGAATCCACCTCAATACTGGCGCCATGTCTTTCGGCAATGCGATAGCAAACTGGCAAGCCTAAGCCTGTACCATAGTCTTTGGTGGTTAGGAACGGAGTACCCAGTTTTTGTATTACCTCGTCCGGTATCCCTATCCCTTTATCGTGAATTGATATTATAACCTTACCATTTTTTTCATACGTACGAATGCGAACTTCCCCGCTGTCCTGCATAGCCTCAAAGCCATTGCGCACCAGATTCAGGATCATCTGCCGGATTTCTTTTTCATCAAACAGATTATCCTGAATCTCACTTAATTCGACAAGCAGCTGATGCCCTCGGCAGGAGGCATCAGCTTGCAAAAGCGGCTGCAAAGCTTCAATAACATTGTTAATATTGCCGATCTTCATTTCGACAGCCTTGTTTTTTGCTAATGATAAGAACTCGGTAATGATACTGTTTGCCCGGTCCAATTCACCAATCATTACACTAAAATGCTCACGGTATTTGGTAAAATCATCTTTTAACTGTAATAACTGCAAGTAGCCCCGAACGGTTGTCATGGGATTACGTATTTCATGCCCAATGCTGGCGGCCATTTCCCCGACAATATTGAGGCGGTCCATGGTAACCGACATCTGGTTTAAACTACTATTCAGAACATCTGTTGTCTGTTGTAGTTTTCGTTCATGATAGGCTGTCGCGGACAAGCAGTTGGCAACATTATAGAGAACATTGGCAGCGGCCTCAATACGTTCTTTCGTTAATATAGTAACTTCGTTGACAGCTGCAATATATTCGTCTTCATTAACGCCAATTTCATTGGCAATTTTTCTATATTTCTCTTCAATAGGTTTCCCTGTCAGCACCTGTCCGCCCAAGATTGTACCAATAAGCCTGCCTTCCAGCACAATTGGAGCAGCAAAGTCAATAAGACCGGCATGACATTCATATACTACCGGTTTTCCAGTTCGGGCCGCCTTCTCACCCCCTTTTCGGTGCGATGCGGCGCAGCGTTTGTCGCCGCACGCGGTGGAGTGAGTATAGTTCATGCAAAATTTGGTATATTTACTGGGAGAAGTAATCGGCTTACCATCAACATCGACAGTTATGCTGGCTAAGCCAACGCTTTCTGCAAAATCGTCCTGAAAACGCTGCAGAAAATTGAGATCAATTACATCGATCAGCCTGATCATGTTGACGTCATCAGGCTGCCTTTTGTCTTGACTGTAGCCTTGCGTCATAGCTCCCTCTCATTATTCGTAATAATTCACCAAATCTATGCCCATAAAAAGTAAACATATATTGCAATATATCACTATTCTACCAAATATTTGAAATTCCTTTATTTTATTTTTTCACCAATATTGCGTGACATTTGTCCTATAACATAGCAGGAAGGCAGCCTCAGGCGCCATTATGAGATTGCCTTCCTGCTTATAAAATATATCCCGCCTCATCCCCGGCTGACTACGCTTACTTAAGCTCCATTGACAGAATAGGGTAGTTTTTGCCTGTAGAGTCCACCGCCGAGCGGCTTACCACTCTAAAGCCCATATGTTTGTAAAAATCAACGGCTTGCGGATTTTGTTCATTAACGTCAACCTTATTAACATTTAACCGGTTTATAGCATACGTTAGCAGCTCTTTTCCGATTCCTTCGCCACGACGGCAGTTATCAACAAATAGCATTTCCAGCTTATCGCCCGCTACGCCCATGAATCCATTGATGATCTGATGCTCATCCCGGTTGCAAAATAGCTCTACCACATGAAAGTACTCATTTAGAATTAAGGGTTTATATTGCCGGATATCTTCTTCGGTTACAAAGCTATGTGTTGCCCGGACCGCATTTTCCCAGATGGTTATAAGTCGTTCAAAGTCATTCTCCGATGGTTTTGTAATCATACCTGCTTCCTCCTCAATTCTCTGGAAAAAACACGGGGACAGGGACTCTGTTTCAGGTGAAAAGTTACGGTTAGTGCTTTAACACAGAAAGCTCCCACAGATACAATGATGCAACAGAACCGTACGGTGAATATCTTTTTCTATACCTTACGAATTTTTCTTGCGGGAGATCTTTGAGCCCATATAAATTCATCATACCTCTGCGGATGGCTAAATCCCCGTAACTTACCACATCAGGACGGCGCAGCGAAAAAATCAGCAGCATCTCAGCAGTCCATATACCAACGCCATTAAGCGCGGACAACTTTTTTATTATCTCCTCATCAGTCTGAGTATGCAGTGTCGCGAAGTTCACCGCACCGGCTATTGCGGCCTCGGCAATTCCCTTTATATATCCAGCTTTTCTTACACTCATACCGCAGCCTTGGATTTCAGACAGGCTTGCCTGGGCAATGCCTGCCGGTGAGATAATACCAACAAGACCCGCTAACCTGTTCCATACGGTTTCTGCCGCCTTATTGGAAATTTGCTGACTTACAACGCTTGAAACAAGTGCAGTAAATGGTTCAGGAGTAATCTCGCGTTCTATCATACCGATCCTGTCTATGGCTGCACCAAGTTTCTTATCCTTGCGTTTTAGGTATTCCAGCTCTTTTTGGCCATATTCAAAAATCCGCATTTGTTCCCAAACTCCATTTTAGTTTTATTTTAATTTAAAATGCAAAATGCATTAACTAATTATAACAGACTAGGCGAAATAAAAATACGTGAACCTCGCCGCCAGCGAAGTTCACGTTATTTTTATGCCATAGGATTACTATTAGAGATAATCGAAAAAATTGTTTAATTCGTTTCGGATTTTACACTAACAACCCGATATATAAATAAAGCGATCAATGCGATAAATACGCCCAGACCGAGCCAATCAGCCGTAGGCCCGAAATCCTTGCCGGCGATTGCCAGCGGCGAATCGCTGCCGCCGCTTGTTACCGAGAATACAATGATGATAGCCATGAGAACGCCCATCAGACTTTCACCAACAATAAGCCCGGACGCAAACAATACCCCGTGTCGATTGCAAACTTCCACATCTTCTTCAACATTTTGCGGACTCCGCTGCTCCGCCCGCTTCCGTAAATACCGGTACACCAGGTAGCTCATGACCGCCCCGATGATAAGCGGCATCTCCAGAGTAGGCGGCAAATAAATGCCCATTCCGACCGCGAGCGGCGGCAGGCAGTATCTGGCCGAGTTCTTTTTCAAGAGTAAATCTACGATTATGATGACCACACCGACGCCTACACCAAAGAGAATATAATTCCAGTCTAAATTATGACTGAAGATCCCTTTGGCAATCGTAGTCATCAAAGTTGCCTGCGGTGCAGACAGAACTTGACTTTCGTCCATACCGGCGCGCGGCATGGCGCCGACAAAACCGTACGCTTCATACAACAGATTCAATACCGGCGCAATGGCAAAAGCGCCGATGATGCAGCCTAAAAACAAAGCTACCTGCTGCTTCCAAGGCGTAGCGCCGACTAAATAACCGGTTTTTAAATCCTGCAGGTTATCGTTTGAGATAGCAGCGATGCTGACAATAACACTTGTCGTGAAAATAGCTAAAGCAATGGCAAATTTAGTACCTATCTCTGTATCAAAAAGACTGACTGCAGAACCGATTCCCAAAACCACCAGCGAGGAGATAATAATTCCCAGTATGCCAATACCGGAAATAGGACTGGCTGATGTACCGATTAAGCCGGCCATATAGCCACATGCAGCCGCCACAAAGAAGCCCATACAAACCGAGACGGCAACACCGGCAATAACAAAAATCCAGGTAGCGCCTGCCGAAAGATTTGCATCGGCAATAAAGGAATAGAATGTCCCCAGTAAGCCGATAACAATAACACCCAAAATTATGGCTGTCGTTTTCGGCGATAAGTCTGTGTCCATGCGGTGCAAGCTTTTTCCGGTGTCCGCGCTGCTCATAGCTTGCAGCGAGATACGCATGCCGTCGATAATGGGTTTTAATAACGTAATCAACGTCCAAATGGCCGCAATGCCAATCGTTCCCGCACCGATAAGGCGCACCTTTTGCGCCCATACAGCCTGGGCAAATGCGCTGGCGCTCTGTCCTGCCGCCGGTGTCATTACAGAAGTGAGGTAGGGTACAAATACACCCCAGGCCAGAATGGTCCCCGTTAGCATGGCCATGCCACTGGCAATGCCAATCAGATAGCCTGCCCCCAGCAAAGCCGAAGAAAAGCCAAGCGGCAGCTGTGAGGTAATTTTACCGAAAGTAAACCAATAGTGCACTGCCGAGGAAAGAAGGTGAAAACCATCCGCACATAAAGCAATAATAGCTGCGACAATGCCTCCGGACATAATATCCTTTATGCCGTTGTCTTTGGCTCCGGCTGCGTCGCCGCTGCCAACTTTCAGAATTTCGGCCGCTGCCAAACCTTCCGGATATGGCAAATCACTATTGACAATCATAGCCCGGCGCAGTGGAATAGTGAACAGCACGCCGAGACTGCCGCCGCAAGCACAAATCATTAAAGTCTGCCAGAAAGCAAATCCCTGCCAATACCCAATCATCAGTAGGCCGGGAATGATAAATATAACTGCCGAAAGAGTGCCTGCTGCCGATGCCTGAGTCTGAACCATATTATTTTCTAAAACATTAGAATCGCTGTATATCTTCAAAATTGCCATAGAAATAACCGCCGCGGGAATAGACGAAGAGAACGTCAAGCCTACTTTTAAGCCCAAATAAACATTGGAGGCCGTAAAAATGGCTGTTATTAGCATTCCCAGTAGCATTCCGCGAAACGTAAGTTCAGGTACGTTCAACTCATGACTCATAAAATCTACTTGTTTCATAAGTATGCTCCTCATTTTATTTTTTTGCCAACCCTAACCCTTTGCATTTTTTACAAAACTGCCATATACCGCCTCCCCTCTCTTACTGCAGAGCTCGTTTGATTATGGTAGTAGCCCTTGATAAATACCAGAAGATTATTTTAATAAATTTCTATTAGTAAAAGCAAACTCCTGCATAATTTTAGGAAAACATACGCAATAGAGAGACAAAAAAATCATTGTGTTCACTTTTGTCTTCATTCAGAGGACAACACCTTTACAGATGCAAAAAGCCGTTTCGGGATAGAAATAGCTTTTTGCTTTATTCTAAGAAACGCAGAGCTAATATTTATGTTCTACGCTTTTATTAGAATATATATTAGTACATTTAATTATGATAATCATTCTTTTGTTCGGCTAAAAATTTCTTACCTGATAAAAAAACGCCCCAGTCCTGCTGCTGCTAACAGTGGACTGGGGCGCAAACACCCGGATATATCTTTGTTGTCTATTTAATACCTACGTTAAACCGGCCAACAGCCGTTTGCATTTCTTGAGCCAAACGGGATAATTCTTCTGAGGAAGAAGCTATTTCCTCCATTGATGCAGACATTTCCTCCGCCGCGGCCGAGACAGTCTGGGCTTCCGAAGCATTCTCGCGACTTATGTGCTCAATTTGTTTTACAGCATTCAGCACCTTATTGCTTTCTTTCCGGGCACGGTCCATGAGATCATTGATTTGAGCCGCTTCGTTCTGCGTTCTCTTGGCTGCGCCAACAATTGATTCAAACACCTGACCTGCTTGTTCGACCACAGCAGTTCCTACCCTGACAGCTTCCGTTTCGGCTGCCATATCCTGAACAGCCAGTTGCATCTTATCTTGATTTTCCGTTATTAAAGAGGTGATTTCCTGGGCTGCCTGCTGAGATTGCTCGGCAAGCTTGCGAACTTCTTCGGCCACAACCGCGAATCCTCTCCCGGCTTCACCCGCACGCGCAGCTTCAATGGCGGCGTTCAGCGCCAAGAGGTTGGTTTGGCCGGCAATACTTGAAATAACGTTGACAATATCGCCAATCCGCCCGGAACTGGCTGCTAACAGGTTCACAGAGTTCTCAACCTGGCTGGCGCCTTTCTTGATCGAATTCATCTGCTCAATTGCATCTTGTATTGATCGCTTTCCTTCTTCGGCTGACTGCTCAGTAGCCCTGGAGGTCTCAGAAACTTTCTCAGAGCCTAAAGCAGCAGAACTAACTTCTTTGTCAAGATCGGCAACTGTGCTGGTTGTAACAATTACAGAAGAAGCTTGCTTCTCGGTTCCGCCTGCCATTTGAGTAATTGACTCGGCCACCTGGCCTGACGCGCGGGCTGATTGTTCGGCACTAGCCGTTAATTGTTCCGCCGATGCCGCTATCCGGCCGGCTTTCTCTTGAAAACTTATTGCCAATGAGCGGATCGAGTCGTTCATAGCAATAATTGCGTCTGCTAAATCGTCTAACTCATCGCGAGTAGATATTGTTTTGGTAATGGGTCTCACATCTCCGGCCGCAATTCTCTGAGCATCCTTTACACAGGCTAGTATTGGCCTGGAAAATGATCTTGCCCAGTAATAGGCGGCGACAGCTGCAAGCAAAGTTAACAGCAGCGAAACTGCCAATAGACCAAGCCCGGCATTATTTGCCTTCTTAGCTATTTCCTGCTGATCTATAGCCAAAGTAGTAATCCAAAACCGGTTACCCGG
The DNA here is from genome assembly GCF_041428895.1 of Sporomusa aerivorans. Taxonomy (NCBI): domain Bacteria; kingdom Bacillati; phylum Bacillota; class Negativicutes; order Selenomonadales; family Sporomusaceae; genus Sporomusa; species Sporomusa aerivorans. The sequence goes on along the minus strand of NZ_CP156926.1, from coordinate 1,940,465 downwards.
TATTTCTGTTGGCACCATTACTACAAACCGCTCTGATCCTTGAAAATTATAGCTGCCAGTTACTATGCTGCGGGTATCGGCAGCCTGCTTCCACAGAACTTTAAGACTATCGTTCTCTGGCAATTCATTTAAATTAAGCTTACCAATCAGCTCATTATTCGTACCGTGGGCAAGAATAAATCCTTCGTCATTAACTATGTAGCTGAATCCCGATTCACCAAACTTTATTGCCTGCGTTTGCGTCTGAATCTTCTCTAAGGGCACATTACCCCATATGGCGCCTTTAAAGCCACTGTCTAAACCAAGCCAGGGAACCAGGATTTGAATCGAGGGTTTCCCTGTCGATCTGGATATAATGAGTTCGGATGCGAGCGGCGTATGCTCTTGTAACATCCTTTGGAAAAATTTTCGGTCCTTTATATCCGCAACCCCGCCATCAGGGGCCAGTCTCTTGGCATCAGGGGCGCTAATCAATACTGTATCAAGGACGTTTTTATTCTTATTTACAAACCGTTTAATTGCAGGCAATGCATCTGCAGGTGTGGACGCATCGGCCACATCCCGGGAATCAGCAAGTCCTTGAATTAAAAGTTGTACTTCACTAATCGCGCTTAATGTTTGTTCAGAATTCCGTTTCGCCTGTTCGGTCATCACTTGCACCGCCAGGTCTTCCGCCTGGGATTTCATAAGCCACCATCCCCAGCTGGCAACAAACGCAAGGGATGCAAAAGATATAACCGCTATTGCTAATGCAAGCTTTCCACGAATACCCAGACGCTGATTAACTGAAATATTCAATACTAGTACTACCTCTCTTTCTAAAAATATTAGTGGAATATTGTGGATATAAATACTCCTATTAAGAAACTTTGCCTTATAAAATATTTCCTCAAATAGCATCATTTCCCTTTTTTCGCAATAAATCGTAAATTATTGCAGAAATATGACTTATAATATAGAAATATGTCAAATATACAGACGTTACGGGAATGATTAATAAATAACGAAGCCGTGCTGAAACGTTGGGTTTCAGCACGGCCTCTCTACATTGTGAGTTGCTCTAGCCAGGGAGCGTAACGCTTACACTCATGATTCGTTTGTTTATGCAGCCGATCCGACAGGCGTCAACGGAGTACCCTGAGTCTGGTCAGGAGTAGCTTTATACCAGGCGGCATACATGGTAGGCAGCACCAGCAGTGTCAATACGGTGGCCCCGAACAGGCCGGCGGCAATAGCCACTGCCATGGGCCCCCAAAAGATACTGGAGACCAGCGGGATCATCCCCAGAATGGCTGCCGCCGCCGTTAAGAGGATGGGACGAAACCGGATCAGAGTGGCATTAATGATGGCATCCCACAAGGTTTCACCGGCCGCCTGCTGCTGATCAATCTGATCCATAAGGATAACCGAGTTGCGCATAATAATTCCGGCTAAGGCCAGAATTCCCAACTGGACGACAAAACCCATCGGCTTGCCGGTAAGCAAGAGGCCAATCGTAACTCCAATGATACCCAACGGCGCCGTTAAGAGCGTTAAAACCATTTTGGGTATATTCTGCAGTTGAATCATTAGCAGAATCATAATGGCGATAATCATCGCCGGCACAGGCTCGGAAATAAACTTAGAAGCCTTGATGCTGGACTCCTTGGAGCCATCGTATTCAATGCTGTAGCCAAGCGGCAGCGAAGACCTGAGTTCGTCGAGACTGTTATAGATCTGCTCCGTTATATCATCGCCGGTAAGCCCGGGATGGATTTCGGCCTGCACGATGATCATGGGCTTCAGATTGTACCGGTAGATAAGCCCTTCCTCGGCGGCGAAACTAATTTTGGCAATTTGATCCAGCGGCACATATTTGCCGTTGCCGATATGAATGTTGAAGTCTTTCAGGCGGGAAGGATCGTTGCGGTCTTCGGCGTCAAAGCGAAACACCATACTGATGGTTTTGTCACTCTCCCGGAATTCGGAAATGGGTGAACCTGAAAGCTGGGCCTGCAGGGAAGTAGCCAGTGACTGCGAGGCAACTCCTAGTTTTCGGGCTTTGTCCTGGTCAATTTCCAGGTGGACAATTTTGCTTTGCTCATACCAATTTAGGTTGGTACTTTTTATACTGGGGTTAGCCGCCATGACAGTTTCAACCTGCTTGGCAATTTCACGGACCTTATCATGATCGGGGCCTTTCACCCGCAGCATCACCGGGTAGTCGGCGCTGGGGCCGTTGGCAATGACCTTGGTATGAGCCCGGACCTCGGGGAAATCGTCGCTTAAGAGCTTGTCAAACTTACGCTGCAGTTGGTCACGGGCCGCAGCGTCTTTGGCGACAATTACAAACTCGGCAAAGTTGGTTTTATTAAAAGTCGGCTCAAAACTCAGGACAAATCGGGGAGCGCCTTCGCCCACGTGGTACGTATAGTAGGTGATCAACGGATCATCTGCCAGTTTTTGGGCAAACTGGCGGGCAATTTCATCGCTTTTGGCAACACTGGCGCCTTCCTGCAGTTGTAACTGGACAATCAGCTCCGGCCGGGTGGACGCCGGGAAGAATTCCTGTCTTACCAGTCCCATTGCGCCGACCGACGCCAGAAAGCAGCCTACAGTAGCCGCTAGCACCAGTTTCCGGTGCTGCAGGCACCAAACTAACATTTTTCTAAACAACACATAAAACTTGGAGTCATGCAGATTGGTTTCTGCTTCGTCATGTTTTTTCGGCTTGGCTTTGATAAATAAGTAGCCCAGGAGGGGTGTGGCCGTACCGGCCACAATCCAGGAGGTTAAAAGGGAAATAGCTACCACCGAGAAGATGGTGGCGCAATACTCGGACGCGCTGCCGGGAGCAAACCCGACCGGAATGAAGCCGGCGCAGGTTACCAGTTCGCCGGTTAAACGCGGGTAGGCGGTAGACGTGTAGGCGAAGCAGGCGGCGTCAGACCGGCTCCACCCTTCTTCCAGCTTGACTACCATGGTTTCAATGGTGATAATGGCATCGTCAACCAAGAGCCCCAGGGCGATAATGAGCGCGCCCAGCGAAATTCTTTGCAGATCAATTCCCATGAGGCTCATGAAGGTAAAGACAACAGCAATAACCAAAGGAATGCAGAGCGCCACGATAATGCCGGAACGCAGGCCCAGACTGGCAAAACTGACAATAAGCACAATGACGATGGCTTCCGACAGTGACTTGACGAACTCATCAATCGAAGTTTTTACCACTTTCGGCTGATTGACAGTCTGATGAACTTCCAGTCCTGCCGGCAGTTCTTTTTTAATCTGCTCTATGGTTTTCTCCAGGTTTTCCCCCAGGGTCAAAATATTGCCGCCTGGCTCCATCGCCAGGGAAATACCGATCGCCGGTTCGCCGTTATAGTAAAATTTCGGATCACTGGGCTCGGCGTAAGCACGGGTAACCTTGGCGATATCTCCCAGACGGAAGGTGCGGCCGCTGGCCTGAATCGGCGTATTTTTAATGTTGTCAAGGTTCTCAAACATCCCCGTTACCCGCAGGTACACATTATCGGCGACCGTTTCCAGCATCCCGGCTGCCGCCAGTGTATTTTGCGTCTGCAGCGTAGAGGTGATGAGGCTTGGGTCGATTCCTAACTGCGCCAGCTTACGGTTTTCTATTTCTATGTAAATTTTCTCGGTTTGCACGCCTAAGAGCTGTACTTTCTTTACACTGGGGGTATCCAGGAGAATACGGCGAATCTTCTCGGCTTTTTCCCGCATTTCTTCATAGGAATAGCCATCCCCGGTCAGGGCGTAGACAACGCCGTAAACTTCGTCAAACCGGTCATTGAATTGGGGAGCCATGACGCCTGAAGGCAAGGAAGAAGCCATGTCATTAACCATATTCCGGGCCTCCAGCCAGCGGCTGCGGACATCTTTTTTCAAAACGGTGTCTTTTAGATTGACGTAGATGACACTGTACCCCGGTGTGGAATAGCTTTTCAGATAATCGAGGCCAGGCAGGTCCTGGAGTTTTTTCTCTACCTTATCGGTAACCTGCTCTTCCATTTGCCGGGCTGTAGCTCCCGGCCAGGCCACCGTCACCACCATTTGCTTGATGGTAAAATCGGGATCTTCCATCCGGCCTAATTTATTATAAGAAACGATGCCGGCCAGGAAAAACAGGACAATAAAAAAATAAATAAACTGCTTGTGTTCAAGCGCCCATTTGGTTAAATTAAAACCTGTCATAAAGAATCACCGCCGGTTTTTACCTTTTGTCCTTCTTTCAGTTTATGAACACCGGCAACTACAATCCGTTCACCGGTCTTAAGCCCGCCTGCCACTTGAATGGCGCCATTGCCAAAGCTGCCTGTTTGAATGGGACGGAGTGTAACTAAATCGTCCCTCACTACCCATACTTTCGGTGTGTCACCGTCCTGATAAACGGCAGCCAGCGGTATGCTCATAACCGGCTGGGCGCCCGTGTCCGCCAATGTGACGGCTGCCGTCATTCCCAGTTTTATTTCCGGCGGGGGATTGAGTAAACTGATGCGGACTTTGAAGGTCCGGGTGGTTTGATCGGCCATAGGGGCAATTTCCCGGACCTTGCCATCTACCGCTACGTTGGGTAACGCCCAGAAAGATACTTTTATCTGGCCGGCTTTACGCAATTCTTCAATACGATTTTCCGGGACACTGATTTCCACTTCCCGCTCGCCGTCCTGCACTACAGTAACAACTACCTGACCCGCATTCACCACTTGTCCCCTTTCCGCCGTTATACCGGCAACGACACCCGGTTTATCGGCTCTGAGCAGACTGTAGTCCAGTTGATTGGAGCCCTGGGCATATTGGGCGGAAGCTTGCCGGACGCCGGCAAGGGCCACTTCATACGAACTGGCATACTGATCATATTGCGCCCGGCTGATAGCACCGGTCTCCAATAGCTGACGGTAGCGGTTCAAATTGCTTTGGGCCAGCTTAAGCTGGGATTCGGCTGAATACACTTGGGCCGAGCTGCTGTTAACCGTCTGTTCAATATCCTTGGCGTCAATTTGCATTAAGACATCGCCGGCGTTAACGGTGCTGCCAAGCTCGACATTTCTCTTAATGATTTTGCCGCCAACCTGAAAAGCTAACTGACTCTCAAACCGGCCGCGAACTTCGCCGGAATAGGTGTATCCCTGAGCCGTCCCGGCGGCGCCGACGACAGCTGTCCGCACCATGACAACGTCCTGGACAGCCGCTTTCGGTTCGGTTTGCTTGGCCCAAACCAGACTGCCGCCGGCCACGCATAAACCAAGGCCTGCGGCGATTAGCCCGTAATATAATTTCTTGTTGGGCTTTGTAGTAAGAAAATTAAGCTGTTTCATGCAATTACTCCTCCAATGCTTTGTTTAAGGCAACTACCTGCAAGGCCGGCTTTTCATAGGCCAGGATTTCAATCATCTGTCCGACCCGGCTGAGTTCAATCCTGCAGACCTGCCGTCCCTCCCAGCTCCAGGTCTGCTTTAAGTCATTAACAAGCCTGTTAACCTGCGCCTGTGGCAATACAGGATCGGCGGCAACAGGAATTCCCTGAATAATGGTAGTACACACTTTACTCTCCTCCTTACTTTACTGCATAACCTTCGCATCTGAGCGCGCTAAAATGGATTGATAGCTATTTGACTTAAGTCAGTTAATTGCCTCTTAAAACACATTCGGCATTTTACCGAACGGCGTTTTAAGAGGCTATGGTGTTATGTTGTCGATGGTGAACTGCAGAGATCCTTTGGGAGCGCCTAATGCGTAGGCAATCACTTCCTCGGACAGTTTAAACTGGCAATGCAATTGTTCCGCCGGTAAATTTTCATAGATGGCGGTAATTAAAGAATCCAGGATGGCATCGATGATATTTACTACGACTCGCGGCTGCGGCGTACGAAAACACTTCTCCTGATTCCCGGCCTCAATAATTTCCAGTAAGGTGGGCGCTAGCAGTTGTTTCCCCTGCCGTGACAGCCTGTCGAGAAAATGTATCGCCCGTTCGTTATGGAGATATTCAAAAACCAATCCTTCTTCCCGGTGCAGCGACTGCAACAAGGTCTGTATGGCAATTTGCATTTTACCGGTTGGAGTTGCATTCCCGGCATGAACCGTCAGTTTGATTCTGGCGATCAAATCGGCCATTTCCCGGTTTATTAACGCTTCTAACAAATCCTCTTTGGAGGCAAAATAATAATAGATTGTGCCTTGCGCAACACCTAATTTTTTCGCAATATCACTGATTGCCGTCTCATGATATCCTTGGCTATAGAACAGCGGTTCAGCCGCATCAAGTATTTCATTAATTCGGATTTGCGGGTCTTGCGGCGGTCGGGCCATAGTATCACCCCATTAATTGACTCAATTCAAATTATAAAATAAATTTACAGGATTAGTCAATATTTTTTTTATAAACATTTCTCCGAGCGTCTCCTATTTACCAGCTGCCATTAGGAAACCTGATTCGGCATTGCGCTTATAATACGGCTGAGCTGATCTCCGGAAATTACTTCCTGTTCTTTTAAGAACTTGGCTACTTCATGTAAAACTGCAAGATGATGTGTTAGGATTTCCCGGGCTGTGTTTTGCGCCTCCTCTAATAGACGGTGTATTTCTTCGTCAATTTGGGCAATGGTGGCAGGTCCCAAATCCTCCCGGCCTGAAATACCGCTTCTTAGGTAAGCGCCGGCTGCATGGGCATAGCGAACCGGCCCCAGTTTGGGAGACATCCCGAACTCAGTCACCATGCGCCGCGCCATTTCAGTAGCCCGTTCCAGGTCATTCGCGGCGCCGGTTGAACCTTCCTGAAAAATAATAAGTTCGGCTGCTCTGCCGCCAAGCATTACAGCCATGCGGGCCTTGAGCTCGTTTTCGCCGATAAGATAACGGTCTTCCTCCGGCATCTGCATAGTATAGCCTAATGCCCCCTTGGCGGTGGGAATAATACTTATTTTATGAACCGGATCAGTTCCGGCAAGATAATAAGCAGTGAGAGCGTGGCCGACTTCGTGATAGGCAACTTTCGTCCGGATATCATCGGAAAGCGGTGTTTTCCGCTGCAGGCCGGCGACCACCCGTTCTATGGCCAAATCAAAATCATCCATGGAAATAGTTTTAGCTTCCCGCCGGATGGCCAGCAGAGCGGCTTCATTAGCGATATTGGCCAGTTCGGCTCCGGAAAACCCGGCAGTTATTTTGGCAAGCCGTTCAAGGTTTACGTCATTGCCAAGCGACATGCTGCGGGTATGAATTTTAAGAATTTCAAGCCGTCCGGGCTCGGTAGGCAAGGTTATCTGGATCTGCCGGTCAAAGCGGCCCGGCCGTATCAAGGCGGGATCCAGTATTTCCGGACGATTGGTAGCCGCCATGATAACTACGCCCGAATTAGCCTGAAACCCATCCATTTCGGCTAACAACTGATTAAGCGTGTTCTCCTGTTCGCTGTTGCCCCCTATTCGCCCAACACTGGTACGGGCCTGACCAATCGCATCAATTTCATCAATAAAGATTATGCAGGGCGATTTTTTCTGGGCCTGTTCAAAGAGATCGCGTACTCTGGCCGCCCCCACACCGACAAACATTTCGACAAAACTGGAGCCTGTAAGAAAGAAAAACGGTACTCCCGCCTCTCCCGCCGTCGCTTTGGCCAGCAGGGTTTTACCTGTTCCGGGCGAGCCGGCCAGCAGCACTCCTTTGGGCAGCCTGGCCCCCATTTTGCTGAATTTTTCAGGATCTTTCAGGTATTCAATGATTTCCTTCAGCTCAGTTTCGGCTTCGCCCACCCCGCCGACATCGCTGAATTTGATGCCAATCATCTCTCCCTGAATCTCGTGCGCTTTACTTTTCCCTAACGACATGGCGTTAGGGCCGCCCCCGCCCATCCGGTTGAAAATGAAATACCAGATTAAGAGTAAAGGCAACAAGGGCAAAATCCAGCCCAGTAAGGTTGACAGCAAACTTTTCGTTGGCGCCTGCGCAGAAAAATCCACCCCTGCAGCGATTAGACGTTCAATCAGGTCAGGATCATTGACGGTTACCACATTCGCGACAGTTTCTTTCTGAGCTTCCGTAGCTTTCAGTATATAAACAATACGGTCACCGTTCAAAATAACCTTATCGATCTTATGCTCATTTAAATTCTGGAGAAAAACATTATAGCCGACTTCTGTTTCGCGAATGATGAACGGCTTATAAACAAAGTCATTAAAAACCCAGGTCGCCAGCATGGCTAAAATAAGATACCAGGCAGAAAAATTCCATTGTTTTTTATCCATATGATCCTTCCTTTGTTGCCGTAATTCCATCCTGGCCATATTGGCTTAGCTGATGCTCTATTAAGGGCAATCTGCCACGTCATTATAATGTTGACCGCCTGTTGACACAGTGCGATTACGCAGTTTTTTGACCTTATTATGTTTTGCATAATCATAAAATATATTAGTTACGGCCCGGCATCGATAATACAAAAAACCTTCCCCAACTCACAACTGTTACATTAATAACGCTGGTTAAGCCCATCGTATGGCTCAAAAACAAACCACGGAGCCAAATTCAGCTCCGCAATGAAAAAAAACAGCCATGAACATTTGTAAATTTTAGCCTAACCGGAATGCGGGGGAATTTACTGAAAATATTCCCATTCATTGACAACAACAATTTTTTTTTGATAGTATAAATGAGTTGAGTTGTATAGACTTCATCAAACTTAAATTCTATTTCGATGTGCTAGGGGATAATTGCAATATGTTTAAGGGTTCCTTGTTTAAATTGGCATGGCCAATATTCTTAGAACAGTTTCTCATTATGTTGGTTGGATTTGTAAACGTATATATATTAAGCAAATATGATAATTTGGCTGCAGCCGGAGTAGAAGCCACCAATCAAATTGTTTGGAATTTTCTACTGGTGTTTGCCATTATTTCTATGGGCACTTCAGTATTGGTGGCACAAAATTTTGGGGCCAAAAGACAAGAGGCGATTGACAAAATTGCAGCTGTATCGCTGCTTTTTAACGCCTTTTTGGGAACTGCGATCAGTCTTATCCTGGTGACCTTCGGTAATAGTATTCTCATACGGTTGGGTGTAGAGAATACATTACTAAGTTATGCTCACACCTACATGCAGATCGTAGGTGGTTTTATTTTTTTTGATGCTCTCTTATCTTCTGCGGACGCTATCTTAAAAGGCTTGGGCCGGACCAGGCAATGTTTGGCGATTACCGCTTTCATGAATGTATTAAATTTAATTGGTTCGTTTGTACTAGGCCTGGGATTATCGGAAATTCCGGCTCTGGGCGTGCAAGGCGTTGCCATAGCCGCTGTTTGCAGTAAGGGAATTGCCGTTGCCTCAGCTTTGTTTTATATATTTACGAAACTGTTGAAGATTAATTTCAAGAAATATTTGCAGGTGTTTCCCACCCATGAATTAAAGCAATTGCTTACCATTGGTTTTCCGGCAGCCATGGAAAATATGTCTTATAACCTGAGTCAGACCATGCTCATGATGATTATTATTGTCCACCTGGGGTCTGATGCTTACATTACCCGTACATATGCCTGGTCAGTAATTAAAATGGCTTTTTTATTTTCACTGTCTATCGGGCAAGCCAATATTATTATGATAGGGCAATTGGTAGGAGCCGGAAGATTTACAGAGGCAGAAAAAACCGGTATGCAAAATTTCAAGATTGCCTTTGGCGTGGCCTGGGCTATTGGCGGACTATTGTTCTTATTTCGCTATCAATTAATGGAAATATTTACTCACGATCCGGAAATTATTGCACTAGGTGCAATGGTATTTATGATTGATGCCTTTTTAGAACCGGGACGAACGTTTAACATTGTGTTTATCTATGGACTACGGGGAGCTGGCGATGTTATTTTTCCAGTAATTATGGCTATTTTTTCCATGTGGCTGATTACCATTGGGCTAGGCTATTATTTGGGAGTTGTCATGGGTTATGGATTGGCTGGAATTTGGATGGTCATGCTCGTTGATGAATGGTTTCGCGGTCTGGCTATGCTGTGGCGCTGGAGAAGCGGAACCTGGAAGTCAAAAGTTATGATCTGACAGCACTTTCTTATGCCAACAGCTGTTACATAAAATCAGAATTTAATAACACAATATAATCGCACGAGTACTTTATCTTTTTCGCAATGCAAGGCGGAGGAGCCGCGCATATCGGACATATGTAAGGCGACGACAACGACGCAGTGCGGAAAAAGATGCGCAATCTATCATTGGTTTTAGGGGAGCTGAAGTACTAGTTAATGAGTGTCCTGTCCAGGTACTCCGGAATCAGTCCATCCGGTCAAATTAGCAGTGCTGCTTAAAAAATACAGACAAAACAAGAGGGAACTATGTTTAGCAAGCGAATGCGACACATTAACCGCTATCATGAAATTGCTGTTGTTTTGGCGAATCACGGCTTTGGCTATCTCATTGAGGAAATAGATTTAATTCAAAAACTTCCTTATCATGAACGGCTGCGGGTAACTCCCCGGGACGCAAACCCTGCCGATCTTAGTGAGAGAATCCGAATGGTTCTGCAGGAGTTGGGGCCTACCTATATAAAACTTGGCCAGATCGCCAGCACCAGGCCGGATATTTTTCCGCATGAAATCATTGCCAATTTAGAAAAACTGCAGGACAATGTAGCTGCGTTTCCCTTTGAACAGGTCCAAAATTTAATCAGCAAGGAACTAGGCGCTGACATTGAGGAGATCTTTCAGGACTTCGAGGCGCAACCGCTAGCTGCAGCTTCTATTGGGCAGGTTCATGCCGCAACTTTAAAATCCGGACAAAAAGTTGCCGTAAAAATTCAGCGTCCTGATATTGCCGCCGTAATCGAAACAGACCTGGAAATTTTACTCGAGCTGGCCGTAACAGCGCAGAATCGCTTGCAATGGGCGAAAAAATATCAAATTGCCGATCTGATTGATGAATTCGCCAAAGCTCTGCGCAAAGAGCTTGACTATAGCATAGAAGCGCGCAATACCGATAAATTTGCTATGCAGTTAAAAAAGCAACCCTACTTTTATATTCCTCAAGTCCATTGGGATTATTCCACAAAAAGAATACTCACGACCGAGTTTCTTCAAGGCATAAAAATAAACCAGAGCGATATGCTCTCACAACAAGGATACAATCTTTCAGCAATAGCGAATCGGTTGGCCAAAGGTATCTTCCAGCAGATATTTGTGGAAGGTTTTTTCCATGGTGACCCGCATCCGGGAAATATTGTCGTAATGCCCCAAGAGGTCATTGCATTATTAGATTTTGGTATGGTAGGGAGACTTGGCTCCGATATGAAAAACTGCTTGTCGGCATTAGTGATCGGGCTTAAGCGCAATAACACGGATGATTTGTTAAAAGCTATTCTTTGCATGGAAATCGTCCCCGCGCAGGTCGACCTGCGCCAATTACGCGATGACATTGAGCTCTTTAAAGATACCTACTATGGGATTCCGCTTAGCAAAATCAGTATCGGTGAAGTAATTACCAATTTCTTCAGTCTGACACAAAAACACGCCATCCGGGTCCCTGCAGACCTGGTACTGGTCGGCAAAACGCTGCTTACTATAGAAAGCATTGTGAAAAGACTTGACCCTGTTTTGAGTCTGTTGGATATTGCCGAGCCCTTTGGGGAAAAATTGCTGCTGGAAAGAATGAATCCCAAAACAATTGCTGAATCGGTATGGAAAACCATAATTGAATTTGGCGATCTCTTTAACAATATTCCCAAAAGTGTTAAGGAATTGAGCGCTATTATCAAGCAAGGACGTTTGCATATAGATGTATCGCTTACCGAAACAGAACTTATCTTAAGACATCAGGACCGCATCAGCAACCGATTGTCGGTAAGCATAATGCTATTAGCCTTCAGCATTATCATGGGCAGTATTATTATTAGCCAATCACTTCGCGGGCAGTCTTCCTTGTCAAGCAACCTGCCCATTATTGAAATCGGCTTTTTTATTGCCGTATTTATGTTTGCCTGGATACTATATGCAATAATCCGTTCCGGAAAATTATGAATCCTGACGCCGTCCTACAGCAAAGACAGGGATCATGTCCATCACTTCGAATTAAGAAGAATAGAACATGCCCCCTGTCCTTTTAGATCGCCGCCTAACGCTGTCGTTAGATATGACTGTTGTTAATATCCACTTTTAAATCCAGCACATCGGTAAAGAATTCTACAGGTACAAGTGTTTTGCCATTAATAATTTCCGGTGCACGCTCCAGTAGAACAGCCATTTTCAACTTGCCATAAGTTTTGCTGCCTATTGTCAGGGTTGCCATTGTACATGCACCGTTTTGCAGATCGACCGTCCTGTTTTCCCCGTTCCAAACTATGTCATAACCCAAGCCTTCGGCAATGACGCTCAGCGGCAGCATTACCGCGCCGCCATCAGTTTTAATAATATCCTGTTCACTTAAGGCCAGTTCTTTTCCGTTTAGAACGATAGTGCCTGCGCCGGTATGAACTTTTATATCGGCTTTAGCAGGCAGTAATACCACCTTGGTTGCCTTAGCCTGAGCAGGCATGCTCATTGTCATTATGTCGTACCATACAATTAATTCCGAGCCCTCTTTAATGTCTGCAGTTTGGGCAAATACGTCCGGACTAATTGTCACAATTCTGTCAGCATTGGTGCACAGTGCCTTTATACTGCTGTCTTGATTTTTTTCCAGTTGGGCCACCTGCATATACATTCCTGCGCTGCCGGTCTTGGGTGTTCCCACAAGCAGAGCGATCGCATTGCCCTGCGGCGGTATACTTTTAGTAACCGCAGGACCGTAGTAAGCTGTTACTTTATCGCCCTTTTTTAAGTCTTGCAAGCCGATTTGTGCGCCATCCTCCGCATTTAGAATATAGGCGCCGGCCTGTACATTTAAAACGATTTCCCGGTAGGCACCTTCTCCTGAAATTCGTACCTGATCTTGGTTGATTTCTTTAATCGCGCCTGTGGTAAAAATCACATTTTGGCTTGGCTTCCCGCTAAGCGTGCAGAATTAACGTCTGCATTCTGTGCAAACACTACCGGCATAGTTAAAATCACTGCCATTGCTAAAATTGCTGCTACAAGTTTTTTCATTGTTCCCTCCGGGTGTGTTTTTGAGCGCCAGCCTGCTTACTGGTGCTCTCTTTATATTATTTAACGCTTATTTCAGCATAAGGTAACGCTGGCTGAGCCGATTCGCAATTTGAAGTTTCTCTATATTGCGCTATAGACCATATACCCGGCCGATCCCCAAATAAAAACCGCGGAAAGCTTATTTATCCAGCGAATTCCGGCTGTGAGCTGCGCCTCGCCGCTTACCAACCGCGCTGTAGCCGCCAGGAAAAAAAACCAAAACCACGATACAAGAATACAGGCCATTGTAAAGAAAAATTTTTCAGTTCCTTCATAGCTGGCCGAGCTGGTGCCGATTACCCCAATGGTATCCATGATGGCGTGCGGGTTCAATAAGGAAACGGTAGCCGCAAAAACAATCTGCTGCTTAACCGATAAGCTCGTGGCTTCCGCCTCCCTATATTCCATGGTGCTATTCCAGGTAAGCCAGCCCATATACAGTAAAAATACTACCCCCAGCCCGATCAGGACTACTTTTAACACAGCAAACTTCAGTAAAAATAAAGAAACCCCATTTACGGCCAGCAGGATCAACAGGGTGTCACAGACAGACGCGGCAATCACGGCAGGCAATGCCCTTAGGAGACTTGGCTGAGTTACACCTTGATTAAAAACGAATAAATTCTGCACTCCCAAAGGCAGTATTAAGCCCAGGGCGAGCAATGCGCCATGTAATAATGCTTGCATTCTTTTATCTCCCTATAACGTTTTTTATCATTATAAAAAGATTTTTTGCCAATGTCTCCAACCAATTGGATTGATACCACCCCAGCCAATTTGTTATAATAAAAAAAATAAATTTAGGGGAATAACTATGCTGCCTATCGACTGGACTCCCAATCCCAAAGACCGTATGCCTTTATACGTACAAATTATTGAATTTATAAGAAACAAAATTCGTCTTGGCGACTGGCCGGTAAACAGCAAGCTGCCTCCGCAGCGCGAGCTTGCCCGTATTTTTCAGGTAAACAGAAGCACACTGGCAACCGCGCTGGATGAGTTAATTGCTGACGGGCTGCTGGAGAGTAAAATAGGGAGCAGTATATGGGTAGCCAATAATACTTGGTCGGTATTGACTTCCCCGCCGCAAGTCAATTGGCATTCTTACGCTGAGTCCGGCATCTACCTGCCTAACTTTCCAACCATTCAGCAAATCAACCTGGAAGAATTCAATCTTAAAAATGTTAGACTGGGAACCGGCGAACTTTCACCCGAACTGATCCCTGCCGAGCTGCTAAAAGGCGTTGTAAGCAAAGTGCCTGACAAAATACAGTCATTCGGCTATGAGGAGCCCCGGGGTCTCCTGTATTTACGCCAGCAGTTAAGCCATTATCTGAGGGATTTTGGTATTATCGCAGCGCCGGAATCCATTTTAATCGTATCCGGCGCTTTGCAGGCTCTCCAACTTATATGCTTTGGGCTGCTGCCGAAAGATGCCACTATTTTACTGGAAAAGCCTTCCTACCTGCTGTCGCTTAAGTTATTTCAATCCCTGAGCATGCAATTTTCGGGAATACCGCTTGATGACGAGGGAATTCAGGTCACTTCGATTACTAATCATAAGAAATGCCAGAAAGCCTCCCTGTTGTATACCATCCCCTGTTTTCACAATCCTACGGGAACACTCATGACCAATCAGCGTCGCCAGGACCTCATCGTCCTGTCGCAAAATGAACTGCTGCCAATCATTGAGGATGATGTGTACCGGGAACTCTGGATCGATGCTCCGCCGCCTGCGCCGCTCAAAGCCCGAGATACCGACGGGCGCGTAATTTATATAGGCAGCTTATCCAAATCAGTCAGTCCCGGACTTAGAATCGGCTGGATTGTCGGTCCCGAACCAGTTATCGAACGACTAGCGGATATTAAAATGCAGAACGATTATGGTTCCAGTTCCCTGTCACAATGGGCGGCGGCGGAATGGCTTGCCAGCGGCCTTAATGAACAGCATCTGCACCAAATAAGAAAACAACTAAAAATTCGCCGTGATACTGCGATCGAAGCTTTGGAGAAGCACTTTGCCGGTATTGCCACCTGGACTATTCCCAAAGGGGGTTTTTATATCTGGCTCACGCTCACTCAGCCGGTTTCTATGCATAAATTATTTAAGGCTGCGCTGGATACGGGTCTTTTAATTAATCCCGGAAACATATATGACCCTCTCTCAAACCAGCATCTCCGCCTGTCTTATTCTTATGCCGCCTTACCTGATTTAAAAAAGGGACTATACCGGCTCGCCGGCATTATCAGGCAGCTCAATCGTTAAGACCACCGCTGCGGTATCTGCTAAATAGCGGGCGGATAAATTCACGCCTTACAGCTAAAAGTCCTTAGCCTTATGAACGAACATAATGGCTAAGGACTTTGTTAATCCTATAAGCTTTCAAACAGCCGATTGGCCGGACATTATATAACAAAAGATAGTTATATAATGAGCACCGCTTCCCGCAAGAACAAACAGATGCCAGACGGCATGATTATAGGGAAACCAGCGGCAAAGATAAATTAAAGCGCCAATTGTATACAAGAGCCCGCCGCCAATCAGCCAGTACAGCCCGGCAGCAGGTAACGCATCCATAAGCGGCTTTATTAACACAATCATCAGCCAGCCCATTACGAGATAACATATGGTTGATAAAAGTTTGAACCTTTTCACAAAAAAGATCTTAAAAACTGTGCCAATTAAAGCTAATGTCCAAACTACCCCGAATATCGTCCAGCCTAAAGCGCCGCGAAACAGCACGAGCGCAAAAGGGGTATATGTTCCGGCAATTAACAAATAGATGGCCGTATGGTCGAAAATTTTAAAAATATATTTGAGTCTTTCGTCACGAAAGCTATGGTATAGTGTTGAAGCCAGAAACAGCAAAACAAGTGACGTGCCGTAGATACCGGAACTTACAAGCTGCCAGATATCACCATGCAGCCAAGATGACATAAGCAACACAATAAGCCCGGCGAAAGCAAAGATTGCACCCACACCATGAGTTAGCGCATTTAAGTTTTCTTCCATACAAGCCTCCAGAACGTAAATTTTTACTCCCAACCGGCTGTATCTCCCGTTTGGGTGGTCATAAGCATTGCTTTCACCAAACATCCCTCGAGAAATGCCAGACATTCAAACTCCATAAAGCAAGAAGCATTTCGATCAAACAAAATCTGAACTTCGCAAGGAAATTCATCATCGCCGTCATGATAAACGATTTGGAGGGGGATCTTCGGCAATGCGTTCAGCAGCCACGAATAGCCGCCCGCTTTCAACTTACCGTCAAAAACACCGCCTAATCTGCACATGGTTTCACTGAATGTTGAATAATCTCCGGCGAATTGTTTACCGAGCGGATCGGTCATCCATTTTAAATTTGCAGTGAATATTATTCCGGCGCCGGCGTGATAAGAAATCGGCACATAGGAGCATGCCGGCTCGCCCACGCCCGGAGACAGCGTATAGTAAGCCAGAACACTGCGATTGTTGACATTAACCGGCTTCCCGTCCGCCGGTTTAACCCCCTGGGAACTAATCGAGTATTCCCGGCCAAGAAAATTGACGAACAGGGTACCCTCCGATTTCTGTGACAGGCCAAGCCGTTTTGCGATCTCTACAAAATCGCATTTGCTTAATTTGGGTATAAGGCTTTCATAAATCTGTTCATAACCACTGCTCATAAAACACTCCTTTCATTGCGCCGCCGCTGCTTAGAGCTCTTACCGGCAATGAGAATAGGGAATGTCGGAGGTCAGCCAAGCGCCTTAAAGATTTTGCCAGATCGCTGAGCTACGCTGAAAGCTCCAGTTTTTTTATTGCCCACGCTGCCATTTCTCTCACCTTCTCATTACTATCATAGCATGCTTTTAAAATATATTCTTTATAATGCTCCTGATAGTCATTAACCATGGCATTAATGGCATTGACCTTCCATTTCCAGACATCTTGCTTGTCTATATACCAAAACTTTGGCTGCACTTTTTCTTCTAAAAAACTATAGTCCATAGTAAGAATCTTTTCCGGCGAGATATGCGAGCTCAACTCGCTTAGCGCCGGAAACTCTTCTTTCGCCTGCCAACGGTTTTTGTTCATGGGACAAACATCCTGGCAAACATCACAGCCGAAAAGCCAGCAGCCGATTTGCGCATTATACTTGTCATTTGGCAAATCCCGGCCGCCGAATGTGGTAAGAAATGAAACACAGGCTAAAGGATTCATAATGTGGGGTTGTGATAAAGATGCCGTGGGGCAGGATTTTACACACCTGTTACAGTTTTCAGGGCAGGCCTTCAATGCGGGTGTCTCTATAGCTTCTAATTCCTGGTCAATAAGCCAGGCCTCCAGATGCAGCCATGAACCGGATTCTGTATAAAAAAAATTATT
Organism: Sporomusa aerivorans; assembly: GCF_041428895.1. Classification (NCBI taxonomy): domain Bacteria; kingdom Bacillati; phylum Bacillota; class Negativicutes; order Selenomonadales; family Sporomusaceae; genus Sporomusa; species Sporomusa aerivorans. The sequence continues at coordinate 1,922,984 of NZ_CP156926.1, read as the reverse complement.
CCGGCGGGTTAACCCAAGCCCCGCTTTAAAAGCAGCCCAGCGTAAGGCAGTAATCCCAAATTTCCGTTCAGTTTCTGTTTTCAGTCCCAATTCCTTAAGATATGCTTCAAATTTCAAACTGTCCTGAAAGTCCCGGGAGTGTTTGTCTCTTCGGCTATCAAATAAATAGTATTTGCCAATCCGGCCTTGCAGATGCTCTGGAACTTTATATTTCCCATATTGTCTGACGCATACTACAACCGACTTTGCCCATGGATATGTCTTTTGCAAATAAGCAAAACGCTGAAATTTTTCATCAAAAGCCTTGGCTTCCGGAACATGCTCGCTTCGTTCCTTAAGTTTCCCTTCATAGTCTGCCATATCTGCAATTTTAATAATACCGCACTTTTCATACCCCATGCGCAACGCAGCTGTTTTTATTTGGTTCGAAAGTGAATTCATCTGTTCAACACCCTCCTTATAGAATATCATACTGTACTATTCGCCTTTAAGTGTATATGCACATTATTGATTACACAATCTCCCCCTTATTTTACAATAACTTAACTCTATTTTACGTGTATATGCACTGATAGTTTTATTATAGACTGCCTAATTTAGGGTGTCAAGCACTTGCAAGCTTGCTAATTCAACATAACTGCTGTTCTTTCATCTTGCAGAACACAGAAAAGAGCACTCTCACTAAACAAGAGTGCTCTTTTCCGTTATCACTTTATTAATAATTCCCGCTACAGCTCATAACTGCTGTCCTAAGTGAACGGCTACCGGCTATGCCAGTGTCCAATCCTTTCGTTGTCCGTAGCGGCCGGTTTATTTTCCAATGCATTTGCGGCAGGAGATTGCTGCACCAAATTATCTACCAGTTTTTTGGCTACGCGGGCATTAGCCAGTCCGCCGGGACCACCAATGCAGCCGCCAGGGCACGACATTCCCTCCAAAAAATTTGCCTCTGTTTTGCCGGACCGGAGCTGGATAACCGCTTCCGCGCAGTTCTCAAGGCCTTCCGCATTCAGCGGCTTGACTACAACAGCCGGATCAATACCGCCCACTGCAGCCTGAACTGCTTTAGCTACCCCGCCGGCGCAAGCAAAGCCATTCGCCGTACTGGAAGCTGACGACTGAAATTCCTTATCAAGCATAAAATCCATATCCATGCCCTTACCGGTAATCATAGCAGCAAGTTCTTCAAAGGTCAGGGCATAATCCACAAGTTCGGCATATTTGCGGGCTTCAGCTTTTTTGGCGATACACGGCCCGATAAACACGGTAACCGCTTCCGGGTTACTTGCTTTAGTTAGACGGGCGGTGGCTATCATGGGCGAAACAGTAGACGATACCATTGGCGTTACATCCGGATAATGCTTTTCAACCATACTTACGAAAGCCGGACAGCAGGAGGATGTCATAAACGGGCGCTCATTGGGCACAGTCGCCAAAAACTCCTCGGCTTCGTTAAGAGTTACAATATCGGCCCCGTAGGCTACTTCTTTTACCTCAGAAAAACCAAGCTGTTTGATGGCATCCACGATTTGACCCGGTTTGGTCCGGGGACCGAAATGCCCGGCAAAAGCAGGCGCAAGCATCGCGTATACTTGCTTACCGGCTAAAATCTGCTGGATAACCTGAACTAACACCGAGCTATCACTGATGGCTCCGAACGGACAGGCTTCACGGCAGCTGCCGCACTCCACGCATTTTTCCTGATCGATAACGGCCTTGCGGTCCCCGCCGGCGACAATCGCTTTGACAGCACATGCTCGCTCGCAGGGACGGCTTATCTCGATAATAGCGCCGTATTGGCAGGATCTTTTGCACAAACCGCATTCCACACAGCGGCTTTTGTCAATATAAGCCCTGTTCTGCACTACCATAATTGCTTTTTTGGGGCAACTGTTGATACAATTATGCGCTAAGCAGTTGCGGCAGGCATCGGTAACCAAATATTTATCAATAGGGCACTGGTCGCAGGCTTCCGGCAGCACCGAGATTACCGGCATAGCTTCCACTTTACCGGCCATAGCCCCCTCTGCGGCCTCTTCCTGGGTAATGTTTAGCGGTTGACTCAAAGTCAGATTAATACGTTGCCTGAGTACTGCTTTTTCTTTATGAACACAGCATCGGTACCTGGGCCCCTCTTCAGATACGATGATATCCATCACACCTGCAATGTCTTTTTCAAGACGGTTCTCATAGGTCAGTTTTGTAATTTCGGCCAAAACCTTGCTGCGAATCCTTACAACTTCCGTAGTTTGAGATATTGCCATGTATTCGGTCCTCCATTAGTTGAAATAAATAAGGTATGATTATTGCTGCAACTATACCAAAAGGGTCCTAGTTTATTTTCAACAAAAAAGTTCTATCCCCTTCTACTCCTCAGATAATCCTAACAAAAACGTCCCACCGGTTTAATTAAAATTCCTTATATACGTAAAACAGGGGGACAGGGGAAGTGTTTCACGATACAAGAAACAACTATTGATCTCTTAGCAGCTATTCGCCAGTAGTCCCGCGAAACACTGTCCCTGTCCCCGTGTTTTTTACCGGCGGTAATGGTTGCATACTGGGTATCTGTGAGGAAATACTAAAAAATGTTTTAGCAGGCACTCGCGGGGTTATTGGGGGCGATGTATTGAATAAAGATGATTGGAGCATTGCCGCGCTGATCGCCGGCAGTCTTCTGCTGTTAATTGTGCTTGGCCGCAAAGATAGGCTGCGTGAAAGTGTGTTTGCCTTCTCTGTAGCCCAATCGCTCAATTGGCCGCTCACTATTTTGCTAGTCTATTGGGGTAAACTCGAAAGTCCGGTACGTTTATTTGCTAAAGCCACCGACAGCAACTTCATGTTTTCTTTTGTTTTCTTGCCGTCCGTATTTGTTATTTATTACTTGTATTATCCACGCGCAAAAGGCCCTAGCCTTCAGCTCGCATTTACGCTGCTTGCAGCCGGCGGTATTGCCTTAGTGCATGTCGCTATCCAGGAATATACCAATTTGATAAAATATATCTCTTTCTCAGGTTACAAACTTTGGTTGATAGGAATTTTATCATTTTATATCACCCGCGTCTACATTGATTGGTACTTTAGACAATTAACAAAAAAAGGAACAGGCGGCCCACAATGATTTTAGAAGGCATTTTGCTGGCAGCAGCGGCTATCGTTTCTATACTTTCGCTTATTGCAACTCCGAAAGATAAGTTACTTCAAATGCAATTTATTCTTTTCTTAGTACAGGTGCCAACCTGGCTGCTTGGCCTGACCATGGTAGAGTTCGGGCTGCTGGAATATCCTTACAGGGAACTCGCCAGTGTCAATAGAACAAGTTTCATCTTCGAATATATTGTTTTTCCGGTAATATGCGTTCATGTAAACAATTATTTTCCCTGGCAGGCAACGCCTTTCCTAAAAACCATTTATCTGGCGACTATAGGTCTGTTGCTCACAGGCTTCGAATTCATGCTTGAGCATTATACCATGCTGATCAAATATACTGGCTGGCAATGGTACTGGACCTGGGGCAGCGAAGTATTAATATTTGGCCTGACCCAGAAAACAGTAGCCTGGTTCTTTCGCCTGCATGATAAACAATGACGCCTGATCAAATTTTCAGTTATTGCTCTCTTGCTCACGGAAAAGCTGAGACGGCTTTCTGCATTTTTGGGAAAACACGGGGACAGGGGAAGTGTTTTCGGGCTATTGGCAGGAAAAACGCAGCAATTGGGGACACCGTGTAATCTTTGGGCCGATAGTGCAAAAACACGGTCCCTGTCCCCGTGTTTTTTGCACCATCTGAAAATTATCAGCATATTATGTAATGTGATTGTAATATAAAGGAGGTTTTTGCCATGACAAATTGTGATGAGCATGGCGATTTAGGATTGCCCAGTAAAGCTAACAGTTGTTGTTTAAGTGAAATGGAACTTTATTTAAACGATAAGTTTCGCTTGCTGTGGGAACAACATATCTATTGGACAAGAATGGTTATTCTGGGCATTGCTTTTAAGTCACCGGATTTAAAATACACTACCAATCGGCTTCTCCGTAATGCAACTGATTTTGCCAAGGTTTTTTTACCGTTTTACGGGGACAGCGTCGCGTCTGAGTTTAAAAACCTTATACATGATCATCTGACTATTGCTGCCGAGCTTGTAACAACTGCCAAGGCCGGCGACAGCGAAGCCATGGAAGACAGCGAAAAACGCTGGTACGGAAATGCGAATGAAATTGCCTGTTTTCTAACCCATATCAACCATTGCTGGACATATCCAAGCGTAAAAGCGATGTGGTTTGAACATCTGGATTTAACTAAAGAAGAAGCCGTTGCCATACTTAACAAAAAATATAATAGAAGTATTCAAGTATTCGGGAAGATTGAAAATCTGGCTCTCAGAATGGCGGATGATTTTACTAATGCTTTTGTTTGTCAATTCGGCTGCAAATAATTAGAATTCAATTGCACTACTACTATTTTGATGCACTATATACTTGGCGCACGTACCGTTAAATCTGTCCACAATTAAGCCTTCAATGGCTTCCATGGCATTAGCCAGAGTAGCTTCCGTATTATCAAAGCCAACAAGCTGAAAAAAAACGTCTTTACTATCAACCGTAGTTTTACCCAGCTCGCTTTGGCGCCAAATCCACTTTCTGGTTTGAACTATGTTGCCGCTTGTGAAAACCAGCTCACCGGCATCCACGTTTTCATATTCTGTAGCGCCAAAGGGAAGAAATATATCTTCCCCATTGCTAAAGCGGACTTCCAGGTCTTTATGAATGTCCTTTAAGTCATGGGCGCCTAATGATATCATCTGTTCTATTGATACAGCATTGCATAGATCCACCAGGGCGTTAATTACCGGCAAAGCCCCGCCTTTAAGAATTCTTTTAAACATGGCTTCCACAGAAGGAAGATATTTGTTGGGATTAATGCCTGCATTTGTCATGAAATCTCTATATAAAGCAACGTTTGGCAGCGCTCTTACCAGGTCGGCCTGCAAACTTTCCCGCATCCTTTGCTCTGCAAATCTGAGGCGGCTTTCATCCGCAGCCGTTGTCTCTGAATTCTCAATGTCCCTGCCTATTAAAATGCCTATTTTTAGATTGGGATTAATATTAAAAACCGCTTTATCTACAGTATATCGCATAGCAGCCTCCAGCCAGCTGTATTTTCTAGTATTGATGCATATCAGCCATTATTTTCCTTTAATAACCTCGACCATTGTACGCTTCGGCTGACAGAACAATTCCTTAACACTTTCCCTAAATTGTTCATGGGTCACATGGGCGTCATGCGTGCCAATGATAATATCAATATCCGGGAATTTTTCTTTTAACAGGGCCTGATACTTGGTTTTATAGGGACATAAAGCATCAATGCAATAAGAAAAGTGGATTGCATCCACCCGGAAGTCTACTAATGACCGAATTCTGCCTAGCAATTTTTCCGGACCGGCCAAAGTTGGACATCCTGCACAATTTATAATGCCTATTAATTCTAAGCTCTGCTCGCCATAGCTTGCAAAAGCACCTTTTTTCTTTCGCAAATCATGCAGGCAGCAGACAGATGAGCAGCCTAAATCCTGCGTTGCCGCAGAGCAGGTTAATATAGCAATTCGCATTATCACACACTTCCTTTACACCTCTGCCTTGAACAGGCATTCACCGATATACAGTTTCTTTATCTGAAAATAAGTATATAACGAAATTCAATATACTGTAAACATATACAAACTTTTCAATTCACCATATCAATAGTCAAGCCACATATTAAAACGCTGCCTGATGTTAGGGCAGCGTTTTAACTAAACAGGAAAATGTATTGTGTGATGTTGCCGTTAGGTCTATTTTTTTATGGATCAGTAGCCCGCACTTTCGCCCATAATGACTACAGTTATATCGGTTACCATCGGCTTCTTCTTTATTACCGAATACACTCTACAGATTCTGGATTTTAACTGGCAATTGACACAGCCGCCTGTTTTGGTACATGGGTTCGGGGTATCCAGCCGTTTATTATTCATGGGTGCCGCAACGCCTTCCAGCCTTTCAAAGGCGGCTTCTTCATCTTTGCAAATTTTATCAGTGCTAACTACAACTATAACTTTTTTAGGACCAAAGCTCATCGCGCTTACTCTGTTACCCATGCCGTCAATATTGACAAGCGTACCGTCCAGCGTAATGGCATTGCTGCTGCACAAGTAGAGGTCGCTTAATATTTCTTCTTTAGCGATGGCAACCCTTTCCTCCAGTGTAAGGCCTGGCGCGCCGTGGTCAATGACCGTACCGCCGGCAGCTTTTACTTTTTCCTGGATCCCCATGCTGTTTATTGTCATTGACCCGCCAAATCCGACTTTAGTTCCCGGCTTAACATGCTGCATGATAAAAGTGGCTGCTTCTTGCGCATTTGCTGCATATATAGCATCAAATTCATTTTTAATCAATGCTTCAACTACCTTTTTGCCAACGGCTTCTTTATGCCATCCTTGTACTGTCATGCTTATCCCTCCTGAAGATTATTTATAAGTTATTTATAAATGATATTGTTCCCCGAGGCAAGTACGCACTTATTTGTGCTTTAGTATGCATTTGTATACCAGATGGAATTCTTTGATCGCGCAGCGCCAGCAGCGTGGCCAAACATTCGCTTTCAGATTTATAATATAAAAAAGTCCCAACCAATCCATGCAGGCGGTTGAGACGAAAGGTAACTAATTACAGACTTTTATTCAGCTCTGTAATTGGCTGGTATATATCTAATTCGCAATAATTATCTTTTGAAAGCGAACTGTCGATAAGTTCAAACCGGAAAGTATCTGCAAAGGTAAAGCCGGAACTGTAAATCCACTTAGAATACATGTGAACAAGCAGTCTCCCTACCTGTCTGCCGTTTATATCATCCGGCCGAAAGAAACCGACAAAGCGAAAAACCACATATTTGTGCGCTGGAATTTCGACGCCGGCCATTCCGGGCGGAACCTTTGATAAATCCCTGACTTGCACAGAAGGGACGTAATAGATATAGCCTTCGTTGCTCCAATCCGTATAGCCGAAGTAGACCTCCGGATTAACGGCGTTGGCTATTTTTTCTCTATGGTTATAGAAAAAGTCTCTTCCCAGAAGATTAGCGGCTCGATCGCCTGATTTGCTCATAATCTTATGTCTGGTACCTACCAGGCACAGTTTTTGCCTAAAGACAAAGAACGGCTTATATATAGCGGAGTTATTGACTGCGTAAATATCATTAATGTTTAATTTCTCGGTGATTCTTAATGATAGCTGTCCTGTCCTGACTTTTTGGGGTGTATGCCCAAACTTTTTGCGGAACGCTCTAATATACGACTGCTCATAATCGAATCCACAGTTTAAGGCGATGTCAATCACCCGCATCCTGGTATGAATCAGATCATTGATACTTGCCGAAAGCTTGCGGGACTGGACATAATCCATTATCGCCTCGCCGGTGAGCGATTTAAACATTCTGTGCAGATGGTATTTAGATATTTTACAGTGCATGGCAACGTCATCGAGGCTAATCTTATTAAAAATATTAGCCTCAATGAAATTAATGCACATTGCGATAGTCTCTTTTACGTCTATCATGGTACCCTCTCAGCTTACACGTATTTTCTGTTGGCGTGTAAATCAGTCTTAGAACCGCTTTAATACCAGTGTAGCATTTTGTCCGCCAAAACCAAAAGAATTTGTCATTGCATACGCAATATCAGACTTTCTGCTATCATTGGGAATATAATCCAAGTCGCAGGCCGGATCAGGGTTCTGATAATTAATGGTAGGCGGTAAGAGCCCATCCCGGAGGGCAGAGGCTGTAATTATGGCCTCAGTAGCCCCTGCCGCTCCCAATAAGTGCCCGGTCATTGATTTTGTGGAACTTACCGGAACCTGATTGGCATATTCTGCAAAAACCGATTTTATAGCGGCAGTTTCATTTTGATCCCCTATAGGCGTTGAAGTTCCGTGCGCATTAATATAGCCAATAGCCGATGCAGGTATGCCTGCATCGTTCAAGGCTAACCTCATACAATTCGCCGCGCCCTCCTGGTCGCTTGCAGTGATATGATACGCATCATTTGTACAACCGTATCCCACCACTTCCGCTATGATATTTGCCCCGCGGCTTACAGCATGATTCAGTTCTTCCAGAATCAGTACCCCGGCTCCTTCGCCGATGACAAATCCGTCCCGGTTCAAGTCGAATGGCCTGCTGGCCGCAGCCGCATCTGGATTTGTGGTCATAGCCTTCATTGCGCAAAAGCCCGCCATAGCCAGCCTGGTAATTGGCGCTTCCGTCCCTCCTGCCAGCATAACATCAGCCGCATCGCGCTGGATTACTTTATACGCGTCACCAATTGCATTGGCCGAAGATGCACAAGCCGTAACAATACACTCGGTAAAACCTTTGATGCCATACTTAATGGCGACAAGCCCGTTTGCCATATTAGGCAGCATCATGGGGATAAAGAAAGGACTAACCCTGTCTGCACCTTTTTCCGCCAGTATATTGTGCTGTTTCTCTAATGTTTCAATACCGCCGATACCGGAACCAATGATCGCTCCTGTTCGCTTGTGATTAATGGCATCCATATCAAGCCGTGCGTCTTTAACGGCCAAGCTTGTTGCCACCAGGGCATATTGCGCAAACCGGTCCATCCGTTTAAGTTCTTTTTTATCAATAAAGGCACCTGCGTCAAATTCTTTGATCTCCGCTCCCACCTGTGTAGGCAGATCGGCAACATCAACCCGCTCAATCCGGGTAATACCCGATTTTCCCTTACGGATTGAATGCCAAAAAATATCTGCCCCTAACCCCAGAGCAGTTACTGCCCCCATACCCGTAATAACGACACGTCTTTTCATAATGCGATCCTCCTTATGCATAATATATAAAGATTACAATCCCTGCGATATCAGAAAGCCTAGGCCATGTTCATTACTTTAACACACTTAGTTTTACTGCAATGAACAGGTATTGCTTCTTTACTTCCTTTTTTATACAGAAAAACAGTCCGTATTTTGGCTGTCTTGTTATCATACGCCCGATAGCAAAGTCAGTGATAAACAAATAATAAAAGCCGCTTTCATCAAGCGGCAGTGTAGAAACACGGGGACAGGGACCTTGTTTTTTGGTTTGGTTGGCCAAGAGTTGAGTGCCCTCAATCCGCTAACAATATTGCCAGCATTCTTTGGTGATTATTAATAAACTCCTTCATTACGGCATAGTGTTCTGTTTGCTCATAGGCCACGCTTTCAATGCCTTTTTCCGTTATTTGCAGTATAGTTGCATTAGGATATCCGATAATAATCGGGGAATGGGTGGCAATGATAAACTGAGATTGCTGGCGGACTAAATCATGTATCCGTGAAATCATGGCCATTTGCCGCATAGGTGATAAGGCTGCTTCCGGTTCGTCAAGTATATAGAGCCCATTGCCTTGAAAACGGTTCATAAAAGTTGAAAAGAAAGCCTCGCCATGGGATTGCTCATGCAGAGACCGCCCGCCATAGGAATGGGCGACCTTAAGTTCATCCACCTGGGTTGCAAAGTTATAAAAACTCTCTGCCCGCAGAAAAAAGCCATCCTTGGGTTTCTTATGCCCGCGAATTAAACGAATATGTTCGTGCAATTGCGAATGAGAGTCCTTAGAATAAAATGTGAAGTTTCGCGTCCCGCCTTCAGGATTAAAGCCAGCAGCAATGGCTATTGCCTCCAGCAGGGTAGATTTCCCGGTACCGTTTTCACCGATAATAAAGGTTACCTGTGGGTGAAAATCAAGATAATCCAAACTGAGGAAAGCGGGTAACGTAAAAGGAAATTGATTTACACAAGCATGATTATCATGCATAAATTCTATGGAGCGCAGGTAGTGTTTTGAAGTCATTGAGTCCATAATATAGCTCCTGTATTGAGATTACTTATAAATATAGTAAGCCAACAGCAGCCGCTTTTACAACACCTTTTTCTTAATGCGGCAGAGTCTCACTCTCTTACATTATCCCAATTCCCTTTTTTTTGTATAAGGCAAGAAGCACTGGCGCAAAGCAGGGACACCGTTTCGCGGCAGCGAAACAGTGTCCCTGTCCCCATATGTTCTATACCGTGCTTTTACTCGAATAGTTCTTTTACCCGTTTTAACTCGTCGCGAATGGCAATCCCCTGCGGGCAATGACTTTCACATTTGCCGCATTCCACACATTTAGAGGCAGGAGAGGCTAATTTGGCTAGTATCCCGTATCGTTGCCTAGCCTCCGGGGCGCCGTCAAAAACCCAATGGTCGTTGTAGGTTGCAAAGCAGTTAGGAATATTGATGCCCGCGGGGCAAGGCATGCAATAGGAGCAAGCGGTACAGTTCACTTTTATTCTGGTGTTAAAAATACTCTTTACATTCTCGATCATATCAAGTTCCTGCGATGATAAAGAGTTGGCTTGGGCTTCTTCAGCCACCTTAATATTTTCGGTGACCTGCTCCATGGTCGTCATACCGCTCAGCACGACAGATACTGCGGGATGATTCCACACCCATCTTAGCGCCCATTCGGCCGGCGATCTTTTCACTTCGGCCTGATCAATAACCGCTTTGGCCGCCTCAGGCAATCTAACAAGATTACCGCCCCGCAGGGGCTCCATAATAACAATTCCCAGGTTTCTTTCAGCCGCATACTCTAAGCCTGCTTTGCCGGCCTGGAAGTTTTCATCAAGATAATTGTACTGGATCTGACAGAAGGACCAATCGTAGTAGTCTACAATTTCCTTAAATAAGTCCGCCTGATCGTGAAAGGAAAATCCGGCGTACTTTATTCTCCCGTCTTTGAGGGCTTGTTCCAAAAAGTCTCTGAAATCGGCTTCCTGCAGCACAGGCCAAACACTCTTATTCAGGCTGTGTACCAGATAAAAATCAATGGAATCTGTCTCCAGGCGCTCCAGTTGCTCATTTAGATATTTGTCCATATCGGCCCGGGTTTTAATTAGCCAGCTGGGAAGCTTTGTCGCCAGCTTAACCCGCTCCCGATACCCGTCTTTTAAAGCTTTGGCGACAAAAAGCTCACTGGCGCCGCCGGTAGTGAAGCCGGTGCCGTGATAAGGGTAGGCCGTATCCACATAGTTTACGCCGGCGTCAATGGCGTAACGGACCATTTTTATTGCCTTGTCTTCGTCAATATTGGTCGGATCATTGCCGATAATCGGCAGTCGCATACAGCCGAATCCCAAAACTGAAACCTGTTCATTGGTCTTGCCGAATTTTCTGTACAGCATACGCTTGCTCCTCCATTTCATGTTTTACTTACGCATTCATCAGGTATTGTTAACCTGATTGGCGGTAATAATGTCCGCCAAATTCACATGCCTGTTGATGAACCTGGCATTGCTGCGTTCCGTTTTTAAATGTATGGCATTTTGCGGGCAGTGGTGTATACAGGCATAGCAGCCATCACATTCATGCAGGAATTCAGGTTTGCCCTGCAGTTTAATATTCCCTTTCGGACATACTTTTTCACATACTCCGCAACTGTTGCAAGTGTTTTGCACAATAAACTTCTTATCACCGGCATCAAACTGGCTTTTAGTGAAAAGATTATGAATCAATTTAGAAACGACATCTGAGACTCTCCCCTTTCTTGTAAGCATTTTTCGCCGCTGGCCAATATCACTGACGATTTGGTCTAATTTTTCCTCAATTCTTTTCGAACTCTCTTTTTTTAACTGATCTTCTATCTTAAACAAAGGCAAATAATTATCGATCATGAGTATTTCGTTGGTATAGTCAAATTGAATACCGGCCTCGCTACCGACTTGCTCCAGGTGTCTTAAACCGGAGGCAGCTTTATTGCCATAAGTCATAATTGCAAAAAAATAGTCGGCCTCAAATCGGCACTGGCGTAAAAAATCGACTACCATCCTTGGCAGGCCGAAGCCATAGCAGGGAAACACAAAACCAATTGCTTCATCGGTAAAAACTTGCTTTCCCTCCTTTATCATCCGGGGAATTGAGTATAACTCTCCGTCAATCCTTTTTGCCACATATAAACTATTGCCTGTGGCCGAAAAAGAAAAAACTTTCATTTTCGTTCTCCTTTATAGATCAAGTTTTGTCATAATGAACCCGGTATCGATATGATACTTTTACAATCTTCGAATTGAATGTTAAAAATTAAGTCAGAAAACTGCCCGTGTAATATCACAGGATTATTCAGGCGTATTCTGCAGTGCTAATAACTTACTGACTTCAGCCACCAGCTTTTCATTCACTCTGCATATTAAAAACTTGCCGCGTTTTTCCGTAAAAATCAAATCGGCATTTGACAGTTCTTTGATATGATGCGAGATAGTCGGCGCACCAATATTTAAAGAATCGATGAGGTCTGTAACAAAACACTCGCAGCCAGTCTCAAAACTGGCCTCATGCGCCTTGGCAATCTTTAAATATAATTCTAAGCGGTTGGGATTTGACAAAGCCTTAAAAATCTTTGCCATTTTCTTTGTATCCATTTTCCTAGGCATCCCCTGATCTATATTACAATTCGGCAACCATCGAATTGATTCTAGCGAATTTTTATTCGCTTGTCAATACTCTGTCAGCAAATAGCTTTCGCAGTAAAGGTCCGGACGGTCTTTTTTTCCCAAGTGCTTACCCAACGGCCAGACTAAGCCCGGCCTACATCTTTTTTCTCCGGAGTACTCAATACATACACCTTAACCGGCTTAATCCCGAAGCGATAGGCTTCTTTCACCGTCCACTTGGCCACATCAATCCGGTGTCCCTTGATGGCTCCGCCAGTATCTTCCGCTGTGGCATACTCTTTGGTTCCGTCAGGATATTTTATCATAACCTTGGACCCCAGGGGAATTACTCTGGGGTCCACCGCGATTACCCCTGGCCGGACTTGCGTTCCGAGATGAGTCTTATTGCCCCACTGCTCATTGTCATGCGGCCCTGGCGCATATGCTGTCGCGGTTATTGACAGTACTTTCTGGGCGGTCTCTTCTTCTGTCGGAGCGGGCTTAGCAGCCGGTTCAGTTTGCTGTGGCTGAGGAGACGGTACTTCCTGGGCAGTTACCGGTGTGGCCGGCGGCTCGGGGGCAGGAGCTGTTGTAACGGAAGCAACACCGGGAATGGTTGCAGCAGCCATGACAACAGCACTGCCGATAGCAGCCGCGATTTTCTTGAAATGCCACTTATTCTTACAATGACGCTTCTCTTTCATATATTCGCCTTCTTCTTAGTTCATTTTTGATGCTGCCGTGTACTGCAATTCGGTACAAAAAAGATCAGTCTTTTCATTTATTATCTACCAAAGGCGAATATCCATACACGCATTCCGCTGTAACGCCGCATGTATAGAAGCTGGTATTCACTTCCGTCCGGTCATCAATAACAAAACTTTGCATAGAAAAAATCCGGTCAATGTAAGGTCTGGTTATATCTGAACCTGAGGCATAAACAGGGCTGTATTAGCATACAGGCCTGGGGAGCCACCGGTATGCAAGAAAAGAATATTATCGGTTTTCTTGAATACTCCTTTTCTGGCGAGATCAATGAGGCCAGCCATCGCCTTGCCGGTATAAGTCGGGTCCAGCAAAATTCCTTCGGTTCTGGCAAGCAGCTTGACAGCCTCAATCATGCCGTCTGTAGGTCGTGTATAGCCTGGCCCTATGTACTCATCAAGACAAACGATGGCCTCCTGCGGTACTTTTACCTCAACTCCCACATACTCTGCGGTTTGTTGCATCAGTTCAGCTATCCTGTTTGCCAAAACGTCCTTGGGATTAAGCACGCTGATTCCGGTCACCGGAATGCGGCAGTTATTGGCGTATAGCCCAAAGAGCAGACCGCTGTGCGTACCCGCACTTCCCCCGGCAAGTACAATATGGCTGATATCAATACCGCTGTCAAAAGCCTGGTTCATGATTTCTTCCGCGCAGGCGACATAGCCAAGAGCCCCCAAATGGTTGGAACCTCCCATGGGGATAATATACGGCTTACGCCCTTCGTCAACTGCCTCGGCGGCGTTTTTTATAAGTTCGGCTGCTACATCTTCACTCCCGGAAATTACCTTGACCTTTTCTGCGCCAAGCAGCTGATAGAGGAAAACATTACCGCTTGTCGATGAATTATAGCTCCCCGGATCAATCTCCGTTAAAACAAGCCGGCAATTCAGTCCTTCTTTCACAGCGGCCGCTAACGTCAAACGACAGTGGTTAGACTGTATGCCCCCGCAGGTTATTAAAGTATCTGCCCCCTGCGCCAAGGCGTCGGCAACCAGAAATTCCAGTTTCCGGGTCTTATTGCCGCCCCCGGTTAGACCCAGCATATCGTCCCGCTTAATATAAATGGCAGGACCACCAATAACCTGGGAAAAACGAGACAATCTTTCCAATGGGGTCTGACCTGGCGTGTAACGCCGCCGTGGAAAACGAGCTAAATTCATCCTTTTACCTCCTCTGCTTAACAGACATTAAACAATGATAAAGTTTCTAAATTTGAATGTTTGCTGCAAACCATGCTTCTGTAAACTCTTCTGACCAGTCCCTGCGGCATGCTTGTAAAAAATAACGAATCAACGGTATACACATGGTTTTGGCTTCGGCAAGATCATCTACTTTACCATCTATGCGAAATAAAGTCGCTCTATGTTCAATTTTCAATCGATCCTTACCGTTTGTCGTCCATTGAATGGCTGTATCAGCAAGGTCGACAACCTCAAACCATAACCGGATCGGTCCCCAATAACCAAGGGTAGAATACGTTTCGGAGTAAAATCTTAACGCTTTGGTCCAATCATGCACCAGCCATGTTAACGCAAGCGGTTCCTGCGGCAAAATATGAAATCCCATGCCGTAGGTTATATCGCCGCTTTCATAAATTTTGATGCCAAAACTATTATTTGCCCCTAGGTTAACACCTTCGAACCTATCGACAAACGGCCGGAGTAAGTTGCCGTTAAACCAGTCCACATAATGAGCGGAATTTAGCTGATCACGCTGAATCGATAAAGTGTTAGCGATTTCCAAATTGTTGATCATCGGCATGCAGGTAAGAAGAAGTGATCCCCAGGGCGCAGGATCAAACAGTATTTTTTCCATATCCGCATAGCGCTGGCGAATACTGGTTTTCGCCAGTGCCGTGACTGTATACATATCGCGGATTTCCGGTTCCGTCAAAGGAACATTGTCCTGATTCCGCCGCGCATAATAGTAGATACGTTTATCCCAGATGATGGCATGTGGTTTGATGTGGCTTTCGGGAACATAGGCTATTATGTAATACCCGCCTTGCTCTGCCTCAATCTTATATAAATAAAACTGTAATCCGGGCGCAACGTTGGTCCTTACTATCCGGGTGGCCCTGTCAATTAAATCCGGTTCCACTATAGGCGTTAATTTAGCGGCTATAGACCCCAGATCCGGATGCTTTTCTTCTTGCATGCCATATATAATGATTCCCCCGTTGCTATTGGCAAGGGATGTAATATCTTTTAACAACTCACGGCGTTCTTTCGGTGGTTCGAGATTAAGCTCACGCTTATAGTCCAAGCGCTGGTTTTCCGGAATTCTTTCCGTACATAACATGAGCAGGTCATTTTCATCCCAGTTCTCCGGTGCTTTGCTAATTGGTAGCAGCATGTGGCCAGCCTCCGTAAAATAGTAAATTACATACTGACTGATTCTACAACAAATCACTAAACCCTGTATAAATCTAATGAGTATATATTTAGACGTTGCAAGTTTTGCATCGGCATAGTTGTATTATGTGAGAGTAAACGAGGTGTAAAAATACCGGATCATCGCTTTTCTTCAATCAAAAAATACAGGCTATTGACTTTATGATTTGTCAACGGCCTGTATCCCTTCCTGACTTTATCTTTTCATATATGCTATTAATGGCCTAAATGATCATTCTTTCGCTATACCGCATCGAACGCATAGCCTTTTTCAAATACTTTTAAGCAGGCCTCAACTACATCAGAATCGTATTGAATGCCCTTTAAGAGATTAATTTCCGTGATAGCTTTAACGATTCCCAGGGCAGGCCTGTATGGTCTGTGTGACGATATCGCTTCCACTACATCGGCCACCATAAGTATGCGTGCTTCCAACAAAACTTCTTTGCCGCTGAGTCCCCGGGGATATCCCGATCCATCCAGGCGCTCATGATGCTGACGAACTATTTCCGCAACCGGGTATGGGAAATCTATTGATTTTAGGATTTCAAAACCGGTCTCAGAGTGTCCTTTTACTATTTCGAATTCATGAAAGGAAAGTTTCCCAGGTTTAGTCAGTATTTCAGAGGGTATAGAAATCTTCCCGATATCGTGCAGCAATGCCGCTACTTCTACAGCCTGGATGGTGTCCTCCGGCAAGTTCATTTCCCGGGCAATTGCGAGTGAAAGACCGGATACCCGTTGTTGGTGTCCGGCAGTATAAATATCTCTCATCTCAGTGATGGTCGCCATAGCCTGAACAGTTTGATTTAAAACAAGGCTTAGTTTCTCGGAAGTCTGTTTTAATGCCAGCTCGATTTGTTTTTGTTTACTCACATCCACAATTGCGCCAACGATTCCCGCCAATTCTCCCGACGAGCTGTTAAAGGTGGCTTTGTTAAAAATAACATCACGAAAGCTGCCATCGGCATACTTTACTCTACTCTCATATTCCTGACGACCACGGTAATTCAGGAGATCATTATCCATGTCAAAATACTTTTGCGCTAATTGCTTGGGCGAAATATCAAAAACAGATTTACCCGTCAGTTCTTTTCTCGGCAAGCCGATATAAGCTTCAAAGGCTGTATTGCATCCCTTATAAATCCCATGTTTATCCTTGTAAAAAATCGGATTAGGTATCGAATCGATCAAAATCTGGAGAAAATGGACCTGTTCTTTTAATTCTCTATCTATTGCAGCATAAGGACATTGCTGACATACATCCTCTAGCTTACTCGTTTCGGTGTCGTTCATTGTTATCACTCCACTTTGCGGTATAACGTCAATATTCGACACACAATGATTTCTCCCTTTAGCGAAAATATAACATGCGGGAAAATTAGCGTCTAATTGCTGCTTGAACATTTCTCAGCTTAGCTTCTACAGCAAAATAAAAAATCAGAAAATATCCATAAGATAGTTTCTGATCTGAAGAGTTATCGCGCCAAAAGTCCTTAGCCGAGAGATTTTTTATAGGCCATCCCATCCTGGAATACCGTGCCAATAGCCTGCCCTAATTTAAAATAGCCAGGATACATCATAATTATGGGATTTATTTTTTTAGGATCCAAATTGCCGTCTGTCAGACCTGCTTCATCCACATATACCGCCGTTATTTCCCCTAGAAACATTACAAACTCTGAAAAGGGCATGCTTTGGCTTACCCGACAAAGAATATTGATCGGACATTCCTGATCATAGGCGCCCGCCCCGTTTCGTCATAAAACGGAGTATACAGCCTGGATTTATCTGTCTCTTTCCCTGATACGACACCACAAAAATCCACTTTCTGAACCAAATCTGACGATGGCAGGTTAACGCTAAAAAAACCATTTTCTTTGACGCCCGAAGTTGTATAATGAGTATCCTTCAACGAGATATACAGCATTGGTTCCAAATTGACTACACCACAGGCGCCAACCGTGCAGTAATTAGGTTTTCCTTGAACATCCGCGCCGACCAGTATCGTAGGAAAAACTATAGCCGGCCTGTTAGGCATTTTTATTTTGTTCAGCTTAAATCCTCCCAATGTTTTTAATTAGTATTTACAGGCCGTATAGATGTATGCAGCATGAGCCAGGTATCAGCTTCCCCCTGAGCAATCAGACTACCCGCCAAAATACCTGCGACAAGCCTATATAATTCGATTTATTTTTTGATGTTTCAGAATAATCTGATTGACACTCTTCCTTGCGTTAGCTAAGATATGTACAGATTCTACATTCTGAGGAACAAGACACTCACTCTTCCACTTGAACCTAACGAACCAGTCTGTGCAGCAGCCAGTTGACAACTTCGTTAAGTAAAACAAGTAAAGGAGCTGAGAAAATTGAGTATCCCCGCGACTCTTCCCATGCCGGCCGCAAATGCCCCTCCGGCAGTTAGCGCCGATACCGCCCGGCAAATACTGTCAGAAGGTAACAACCGCTTTATTCAGGGAAAGCTGTCTACCTACGATGTGGGAACTAACCGGCGAGCAGAACTAGCTCATGGCCAACATCCTTATGCCGTGGTAGTAACTTGTTCAGACTCAAGGGTACCACCCGAGCTGATTTTTGATCAGGCCTTAGGCAATATTTTTGTTATCCGTGTAGCCGGCAATGTATTGGATGCCGTTGCGCTCGGCAGTATAGAATACGCTGTTGAGCACTTAAACACCAAACTAATCGTCGTCATGGGACATGAAAAGTGCGGTGCAGTAAAAGCAACGGTGGACGGAGGTCATGTGCCGCCAAATATTGGCGCCATTGCAGCTAAAATTCAGCCTGCCGTTGACATTGCCAAAGCAGCTAACCCCGATAATATTTATGAAGCGGCCACAGACGCTAATATTGTTAACATGGTAAACCTTGTCAAAGTCGACCAGATTATAAATCAAATTGATGGGGTTAAAGTAGTCGGCGCTAAGTATCATTTTCACTCCGGCGAAGTTATGTTCACCGATTAATTTATTTTCAGGATTATTGCACTTTTTCTGTTGTTCATTTTATGTTCTGATATTCTTAAAGATATTAATCCGTTGCTATCCGCTACTGTTATAAAATCATAAATGGACCTAAGTCAGAATCTGACTTAGGTCCATTTACATATAACAAGTTATTTCAAGGAAAATTCGACTGCAACCGCAGCATGTATTTGCATGGTGTCAAAAACTGGCACCGTGCAATCTTTCTGGGTAATTATCAGGGGAATTTCCGTACAGCCCAGCACAATCCCTTCGGCGCCAAGATGTTGCATGTGCTCGATGATCTTCACAAACGCCTGCCGTGACGTCCCCAGTATTTTCCCCAATACTAACTCACTGTAGATAACAGAGTGAATCACTTCCCGCTCAGCCGGGTCTGGTACCAGCACTTCAATACCATGTCTGCTGGCCAGGCGTCCTTTGTAAAAATCTTGTTCCATAGTAAATTTCGTTCCCAATAAGGCGACTTTACGCAACCCCTTTTTCTGCACTTCAGTCGCGGCGGTATCAGCAAGCAATATGCAGTAGTGGAATTCCAACCTGCTCTTCAACCTCATCCGCCATTTTATGCATGGTGTTTGTGCAGATCACTATAAAATCCGCCCCACCTCTTTTTAAGCGCATGCCGGCGTCAATCATCAATTCAGTAAGCTCAGCCCATTTGCCCTGATGCTGAAGCTTCTCAAACTCCGCGAAATTGACAGAATACATTATACTCTGTGCTGAATGGGTGTTGCCTAACTTAGCTCTCACTATTTCGTTGATTAAACGATAATAGACAGCAGATGATTCCCAGCTTAATCCGCCGATCAAACCAATGGTCTTCATTCTTTCAGCCTCGCTTCTCCCGGTATGCAAACCAGTTATCACTTTACTAGATTCCCCGGCAAATAAAAAGTTCCTGTTTAATTCTCACAGATTTTTACAGGAATTTTATTACCGAAGGCTCTTGGGAATCTTATGTGTAAACCTATATAAAACCATGGAGTGTATATTATGTATTGACAAGCTACCGTTGGAGGAGTATAGTAGGAACAAGTTACTTTACAATTTAATTCAATATGATAAATGTGATGAGGGAGAATGTTATATTTTGATTCATTTCAGAGAACCGGTGGTTGGTGCGAACCGGCAATGATAGAAATATAAAAATCACTCCTGAACAGCAAAGCTGAATCGATAAGAAGTAAGCTGCGCCGGTCTCGGCTCCGCAAGGAGTGCAGTCGTTATTCTGCTAGGGTTGTTGGACCTGAAGAGAGATAC
Source organism: Sporomusa aerivorans (assembly GCF_041428895.1). Lineage (NCBI taxonomy): Bacteria > Bacillati > Bacillota > Negativicutes > Selenomonadales > Sporomusaceae > Sporomusa > Sporomusa aerivorans. The sequence continues at coordinate 1,903,042 of NZ_CP156926.1, read as the reverse complement.
AGATATCTTATCTGTAAAAAGGGTGGTACCGCGAGAATTGCCTCTTGCCCCTTTAAGTCTGTGGACTTAAGGGCAAGAGTTTTTTATTTTTATAGGTCTATATATTTAGGAGGTAACCGTAATGAAATTTTTAGAAAAGTTGGCCCAGTTTATTTGCCGGTACATGACCCTGTGGGTAATCCTTATCTCTGTCATTGCTTTCTTTCAACCGGCCCCGTTCAAGCCGATCGGCAAATACATCTCGTATATGCTTGGGGTTATCATGCTGGGAATGGGCCTTACCATGTCCCTGGAAGATTTCCGTCTTATTCTCACCCGTCCTAAAGATGTTTTTTATGGCGTGTTTTTTCGCTATTTAATCATGCCGTTCGTTGGCTTTGGCGTTGCTAAACTGCTGGGACTGTCACCGGCCCTGGCTGCAGGCATGGTTCTTTTGGGTGCTTGTCCCAGCGGCACCGGCTCAAATGTTATGACCTATATCGCCAAGGGAGATACTGCCCTTTCTGTAACGGTTTCCAGTGTTAATACCATACTGGCCCCTGTACTCACCACATATATTTTTTCGTTTCTGGCTGGCGCTATGATTCCTATCGATGTTGTCGCCCTGCTTATTGATATTGTTAAAATCGTGCTGATTCCCGTAGGAGTTGGCGTTGCCCTGCATACGGCGGCTCCCAGGCTGGTAGAGAAGCTTATCAAAGTAGTTCCGGCGGTTTCGGTCATTTTCATTATTACCATTATGTCGTCGGTAGTAGCATTAAATGCCTCCAAAATGGCGACTATGGCACTAATACTTTGTCTGGCCGTCGCCATTCATAATATAGCCGGACTGGTTCTCGGGTATTATGCGGGCAGAGCGGTGGGTATGTCCGTCAAAAAATCCAAAGCAGTAACATTTGAGATCGGCATGGAGAATTCAGGCCTGGCTGTTGCCCTGGCCTTAGCCCATTTAGATCCCATGGCGGCTTTGCCAGGCGCCGTTATGACAGTTTGGGAATATATGACCGGTAGTCTACTGGCCAGTTATTGGGGTAATAAGGCTGAGAAAGAAACGCCGGCCGGCGAAGCCCTGGCTCTTAAATAGCCGTGGGCAAATAATTGATACACGGCTGCAGCAGTGTTCCGCAAAGAGGCTGGGATCAACAAAACTTTTAGTTGATCCCAGCCTCTTAATCACGTCAGTAAATTTTTATCCAGAGACTAACCTTCTGATGGGGTTAAAACCCCACCTGAAGCTACGTCTACTTTATCACTGCACTTTAAGTTGTCGGTCCGTATACTTTTTTTAATAATGTGGGTTTGCGCAAATTAGCGCAGCCACAGGTCTGCTCAATATCCATTCGGCTGACAGCGTCCAGCAAGATATGGCCAATTTTGTCCGCATCTTCATAGAAGATTTGGCTAAGCTCACTGTGTTCCCAGTCTTTCACAACACCTTCGCCGTAGTTGACAACAGTATACAAGCCGGCGTAACAGGCGCCAATTTCGCGGGCCAGATAGACTTCAGGGCAAAGACTTTGACCAATAATGTCGGCCTGGCCTTTCAGCATCGCCACCTCGGCAGGACTTTCAAAATGCCGCCCGTCGGTTACAGCATATACGCCCCGGCGGAAAACACGGTGCAAAGGTCTGGTTTCGGCCGCGGTGATCAGTATTTGTCTCAGGTGCGGGCAGAGCGCCTGCCGCATAATCAGCAGATAATGCCCTTCCAGCCCGACATCTTTGCGCATAGACTGATCGATATAGTCTGAGGCGATAACCACGTCACGGGTGTCAAGTAAATGGTTGACAGTGCCCACACCGCCCTCGGCCAGTATTTTTTTCACACCTGCCTCCCGGAATAACCAGAATATTTGCCTTGAGGCGTCAGCCCGGCTGGTTCCTTGCCGCCAGCCGTGCATCCGGCAGGTCAGCACCTTTTTGTCACCGAGACGAAATAAGAGAAAAGGCGGGGTCTGGCCATACGGTGTGTCAAACACCATTTCATGCTGTAAAATCTCGACATCCTGGCGGTTTAACGCCGCCGGAAAATCCAATGACAACGTTCCGGACCCACCGATAATAGCGATTTCGGCCTGCGGTAAAGAGTTCATTTTCATCCCTCGCAATCGTTTAAAGCATTAAATAAAAGTTTTTAAAATTGCATACTGCGTATCCCGTTGAGCCGGGATTCTCCCTGCAGCGCGTATCATTTCCGTCATTTTGTCAATCGACATCTGATAAGCGGTACCGGCTGCCCTGACCACATTTTCCTCCAGCATAATGCTGCCCAAGTCATCAGCGCCAAAGGCCAGCGTCAACTGACCGATTGACTGCCCCTGCGTCACCCAGGATCCCTGTAAATGAGAAATATTGTCCAGATACAGGCGGGCGACCGCTAAAGTGCGCAGATAATCCCAGGCGCTGGTTTTTTCACCGCCCAGCTCCGTATTGCCCGGCTGGAACGTCCACATGATAAACGCCCGGAAACCACCTGTGCGGTCCTGTAGTTCGCGAATCGCGCGGAAATGATTAATGCGCTGCTGATAGGTCTCCTGCATCCCGATCACCATGGTAGCCGTTGTGCCTATCCCCATGTGCTGGGCCGATTCCATAACATCCAGCCACTGTTTTGCCGTAATTTTCAAGGGGCTGACCCGCTGCCGCACAGCATCGTCCAGTATTTCCGCACCGCCGCCCGGCAGGGAATCCAGACCGGAATTCTTTAAGCGGCACAGGGTCTCAGCCACGGTTATCCCGGCGTGTGCGGCCAAATGAACAATCTCGGCCGGCGAAAAAGAATGAATGGTAAGGGGAAAACGCTCCTTGATCCCCTGCAGCAGATTTTCAAAATAATCCAGTTTTAATGCCGGATTGAGTCCCCCCTGCAGCATGATCTGCGTACCGCCGGCTGCCAATGCTTCCTCTATTTTTCGATAAAGCTCATCCGTCCCCAGTACATAAGCATCGGCTGCATCCTTCGTACGGAAAAAAGCGCAGAATCTGCATTTACTTTCACAGACATTAGTGTAATTGATATTCCGGTCCACAACAAAAGTTACATAGGGTCCCGGATGTTTTTTCTGACGGATTACGTCTGCCGCTTGCCCTAGTTGAAGTAAATCTCCCGCAGCCATAAGCTCGATCGCCTCAGCGTCCTGCAACCGGCTGCCCTGAAGAACCCGGTCAATAATGTCCTGTCCTCTGTCCACCGCGGTTACACCTCCAGAAAAGTCAGCTGCGGTATTTCAGCGATGTATCCTAAGGCATGGGCCCGCCGGAAATATTCCCGCAAGCCTTGCTGATGTTCAGCGTCCAAACCAAACTGCAACGTTGTGAAATATTCCTTAAGAAAATCAGCGCTAAAAGCTTCCCAGCGGGCAGCCTCGTTTGACAATTGATCAACATGCGCCAGGCTGTACGACATTGAGTGCGAGAAAGAGCGTTGCACTTCCCGGACGAGTTCAGGGTCTTCCTCGGCAAAACTTTGCCGGGCAGCCCAAACGGCAAAAACCATCTTGCAGCCGGTTAGCTTCTTCCACTCACTGCCCAAGTCATAGGCAAATAACCCTTCCGGGGGATAACAATGAATGTAGAGGGCAGGATCACCGATAAGCAGCGCCGCATCGGCTTCCCGCAGCATTGAGCCTAAATTAGGCGGGCATTCAAAAAATTCAGGGCGCACCTGGTATCGATCTTCGAGAATAATCTTTAACAGAACCTGGGATGTACGCGAGGTATTGGTAAGGGCTATAACCTTGTTGTTTAAATCCTGAATAGGTACTTTGCTGACCAGGAAGATGCTCGTTACCGGGCCATCACAGCTTACCGACAGGTCAGGCAGCAAGGTAAGTTCACGCCAGTGCCGGGAGTATTCAATCGATGGGATTGGCGAGATATCCAGCCTGCCTGCCAGCAAATGGCAGCTAAGCTCTCTTGCTGTGTCTTTGATCAACTCTACATTCCATAAAACACCGTTTTTTACCAAGCCGTAATAGAGCGGCAGGCAATTAATAAACTGAATATGGCCTACTCTTGGTCTCATCATGCTTGGCACCTGTCATACACCTGTACTAACTGGTACAGTGTATCCCGTTCAACTGGTACGTTCCCCGTTTCCCGGATTAAAGCGATAATATCCTGCTTGCCAATGCCTATTGCGGTCTTTGCTCCGGCCGCATGCAGTATTTTTTCCTCCACAACGGTACCGTCCAGATCATCAATGCCAAAACCAAGTGAAATCTGGGCAATGGGAACTGTCAGCATAATCCAAAAAGCCTTGACATGGTCAAAATTATCCAGCATTAGCCGGCTGACTGCCAGCATTTTCAGATCTTCCCAGGCGGTTGTCCGCTTGATATCACTAAGTCCGGTATTCTCCGGATGAAAAGGGAATGGAATAAAGGCCTGGAATCCGCCAGTTTCATCCTGTAGTTCGCGCAGGGTCAATAAATGATCAATTCGTTCTTCCGGTGTTTCAACATGACCGTACAACATGGTTGCATTGCTGCGTATCCCCATCTGATGGGCTGTACGCGCCACGTCCAGCCACTCGGCGGCGCTAGCCTTATTCGGACACAAGATTTGCCGTACCCTGTCATTTAATATTTCGGCGCCGCCGCCAGGCATGGAACCCAACCCTGCCTCTTTAAGCACGGTAAACACTTCCCGGACGGACAGGCCGGCGATTTTAGCAAAATGGGCAATTTCTACCGCCGTAAACGCTTTTAAATGCAAATTGGGAAATTCCGTATGAATAGAACGAATGATATTTACATAATATTCAAAAGGCTTGTCCGGATGCAAAGCGCTTACAATATGCAGTTCGGTAATTTCCGGCGCATCCTGAACGGCTTGGCGGGCAATTGACAGAGCTTGCTCCGGTTCCATTACATAAGCCTGAGCTGCTCCGGCCTCACAGCCAAAGGCGCACAAATTACAGCCGGCCGCACAGATATTAGTCAGATTAATGTGCCGGTTAACATTGAAATATACATACTTGCCGGATTTACGTTCTTTTACTTTCCTGGCAAGTCCGCCAATGCGCAGCAAATCGTTACATTTGAGCAGAAATAAGCCGTCTTCCCGCGTTAGCCGCTCCCCGGCGGCAACTTTCTGTTCTATTAATGACAATTGCTCTTTTATATTACTCATCTCCTTAATCTATAGCATGTTGCGCACGCAGCGTCCGCATTCTCTCTTTTGTTTAAGCGTTAGTCCGCTTCACGCAAGAACGCGCTGCGGGTGCAGGCAATTATATGACAAAAAAAAAGAACCTTTTGTCAAATGTCCAAATACTGGAATACAAAACTCTTCGCTAACCACATGCTAAAATCCTGCCAAAAATAGTCACCGGATAGCCTGTATAGAACTTGAATACCCAGTCTTACTTGTTTTACCGTGACAAAAGTCCCAGAAAAAAATAAAATTACTAGGACTTTTGGTCCATTTTCGCAATTTTCACTAATAAGGAGCCTGATTTGCCAATTAAGTGGCAGGGATTATTTCTAAAATGTCGAAAATTTGAGAAAACAATTAGGAGGAATGGCCTATGACCAATTTAGAAGCAGTAGTTGCTGCCGCCAAGTTCTACCGGGATCTCAATGCTTTTGACTGTTCTGTGCTGGTGGCCAATGCGGATGGAATCATTATCCACTATGTCGAGGCAGAAACATTTAGGGCCAATGTTACAATAGGCGAACCGGCGCCAGGAACCTCGGTCAAAAATTGCATTGCCACAAGGAAAGTGGTAAAAACATTAATTCCCCACAACCTATATGGAGTAAAATTACGTTCTATTGTCAGACCGGTTTTTGAGGAAGATGGGACATTATCCGGTGTAGTCGGCATGGCGATCAGTTTAATGACGGAAGAGGCTTTGCATAATGCCGCCCACACCATAGCCGCAACCACCGAGGAAATGACTGCTACTACCGAAGAACTGGCGGCGTCCGCCACCCGTCTGGCCCACGATTTGAGCAAAGTAAAAGCCGGCAGTGAGCGCGTTATCGCCGAAATAAACAAAACAGATGAAATACTGCGCTTTGTCAGTGACGTTGCCTCAAACTCGAATTTACTTGGTCTTAACGCTGCTATCGAAGCCGCCCGCGCCGGCGAGCAAGGCCGAGGGTTTGCCGTAGTGGCGGATGAGATACGCAAAATGGCGGTAAATAGTGCACAATCGGTAAACGACATCAAAAAAATTCTGCAAAACATTCAAACTGAAGTGATAGGAGTCGTTGCTACCATTGTCAGTACTGCCCAGTTGAGCGATCATCAGGCAATCGCTACCGAGCAGATAGGAAAAACCATGCTGGAGTTAACTGCTACTGCCAATGAAGTAGAACGGATAGCCGATTCAGTATAATTTAATTACCCTGGTAAATCTCCGTAACCTTAAAAAATAGGTTTTTATTTTTGAGTCAACATGTCTACACATCTAAACGGTTAGCTGTGTAGAAATTTGAAGGCGTCTGCTATCATTTGACAGATACTTTATTTTTATAAGGCTGGGTGATTCAATGAAAAACGGCGCTTGTTATTCGCAGTATCGGTGGGTCATTTTAGTATTATGCGCATTGTGTTTTTTGTTTACTTTTGTAACCCGGTTTACCTGGCCGCCATTAATCTCGGTTGTTGTGCCGGCATTAGGAATGACTATGAGCCAGGCCGGAGCTTTTATGAGTGCATTTTATCTGGGGTATGTGGTGACGCAAATACCGGCCGGGATGCTGGCTGACAGGTTCGGCGTACGAATGATTTTAGCATTCAGTCTGATTGCCGAAGGTTTGGCAACCATGTCTTTGTCACTGATCAGCAGCTATGAGGTAGGCTTTACCTTGCGGATACTGGCCGGACTCGGCGCCGGGGCCGTTTTTGCCTCGTGCTCGCGTGCATTGGTCGAATGGTTCCCGCCCAAAGAGCAGGGACTGGCGTTCGGCATTTTATTTGCCGCCCCATCCGGCGGCATACTCGTGACCAATATAATGGTGCCTCCTTTAAATCAAGCACTGGGCTGGCACGGCGCCTTTCAGTCTGTCGGATCCTTGACCTTTGCCGCCGGCCTGCTGGTCCTGGCATTTATGAAATCTAACCGGGATGCGGAATCCCGGGCGGAAAATGTTTTAACCGGCCTCCGGTACATTTTTAGCAACCGGCTGCTGATAATGACTGCTGCCGCTGGCTTCTGCCTGATGTGGCTGCAGTTAGGGATCGCGACCTGGGCCAACGTATATATCAAAGGTCTTGGTTTTACGGTAAACGAAGCCGGGCGCGTCATGGCCCTTTATGGACTGGGCGGAGTCATAGCGCCGCTCCTGTCCGGTGTCATCTCCGATAGAATTGGTAACCGGAGCTGGCTGGCACTTTTCGCTTTGACCGTGACGATTCCTGTCACAATTTTATTTGGCAGTCAAACCAGTTTTACTGCGCTGTGTATTGCCGGCTTTGCCGCCGGATTTACCTCGTATGCGGTAAATCCCCAGCTTACGGTTATGATTTCTCAATTTGCCGGCCTGACACTGGCAGCAACCGCCAACGGCGTGTCCAATTTTCTGTTTCAACTGGCATCGCTCGTAAGTCCGTTGTTCATCGGCCTGGTTTTGGACTTAACCGGCAACTTTAGCTATGTATGGTGGATTCTGGCACTGGGACCCGTTATCGCTATTGTACTACTCTTGCGTGTTCAGGCGGAATCCGCGCTTTATGCAATGAAAACAGATGAAAGTACCTAGAAAAATAAGAAACACTGGCATTTAAGCAAATACCAGTGTTTCTCTGTATCTGAGAGACTTATGGAGTTGTCATACACATTTCCTGCGTCTTAAAGGTTTTTAACCGTTGTACATGCCTTTGCTGCTCATGTAGTTATAGATTCCCTCACCATGCTGCTGTTCTTCTTTTTGTATATGGTTTAATACCTGACGAACGTTTGCGTCTGCAAATTCAAAAATAGCGGTATCATAAGCGCCGGAAACATACTTCTCTGTCATCAGCATATCACTGCAAAGCATTGAGTCAGCCTGACTGGCTGCTGTTGAAGCAGTTGCTGAAGTCGCCTGGCTGCTGCTTTGCTGCGCGGTTTGCGATTGTTGTGACTGTTGTGATTGTTGTCCCTGCTGCCCTTGGTTCATAGCAGGTACCTGACCATTTAAAATGGAGTTGATTGTGTTCAAATGCTGCTGCTCCTGCTGGGCATAGGATTGAAATAATTGTTTCAATTGAGGATCGCTCGCTTGTTGCGCATTACTTTGATACTTCTGAATGCAAACCTTCTCATGGGACTGTTGATCTTGCAGTAGCTGTCTTTCTTTTTGGCTCAATTGTAAAGTCATCTGTCTGCCTCCCGGCTTTTTTCCATAGCTTTCCCGGCAATTGATGATACCATTCACCAAAATGAAATCATGCTGATAAATTCCACAAACAAAACACTGTCCCCGTGTTTTAAGGGATAAAAAAATAAGACCAATAAGTGCTGCTTATTAGTCTCATATCATTATTCAGTTAGAATTTATAGTTTACGCCAACATTAGCACCTTTGGCCTTAATACCTAAGCCATCATTTTCAAAGTAACGGTAGCCTAAATCAACTGACGCATTGTCGTTAAGGCGATAGTTCATACCAACCTTACCGTCCTGCACGTTGCTGGAGCGAATATAGGACGCATACCCGTCCATATTGTTATTGATAGCGGCCTTATAGGCCACACCGCCAAACATTTCATTGGTAGAAGCCGAAACAGCATAGTTATTGTCAGTTGCATTGACTTCTGATCTTACATTACCAACAGAAAGAGCCAGGTTTTTATTTAGCTTGTACTGAAGCCCAATTTGGCTGGTATTATAATTTAAGTCGTCCAGCGAGTAGCCCCCGCCGTAGTAATAGCTTTTCGATTGTGAATCAAGATAATCGCCTGTAAGCGCAAACTTATCGCTCAAACCGTAAGCAGCCTGAAAACTATTGGCGTTAAAAGAACCCAGCTCACCAAGGCCTTCTGCATTTGTGTCCAAATGATTGTAGGAGTAGCCAAGCTGGGTTTGCCCTGCGGCTACGTCCATTCCTGGTGCGGCTGCAAAAGCAGTGCTGGCGAACGCCAGTGAGGCAAGTACAGACATAATAACCTTTTTCATTTTTTGATTCATCTCCGGTCTAGTTTTAATGTTTTGGGTTATTATGTAGTTATTATAATTAATAACTTTTAGAAATTATTTAGAAAGCCGTTCACAAAAATTGCTAGTCTAAGTAAGGTGTACACATATATCAAAAGCGATCAGAAGACGCTCTTCGCGTCTCCTGATCGTTATCTTTTGCCAGAAAGCTACTCGGCAAGCCAACCACCCAATTGCCGGGCTTCTGCCACAACCGTAGGCTGACTGAGCAAATCTTCCGGTTTGCGTGTTCCCCCGGCGATAAGGATCTTATAGTCGCCAAAGCCAAGGAACGAAAGCGTTTTGCCCATATGCTCAAAATAGTGGTGAAACATGGACGTATCCGGTCTGCCTTGGGTAACGGCCAGCAGAACTTTCTTGCCGGGAGTCAGATAGCTGGAATAGTCGGGTTTAAGAAAAGGGTACAAACGGTCAACCGCGAGTTTTAACTGCGCCGTCATCTGCCACATATATACCGGTGTGGCAAAAATAATGCCGCCGGCAGTGGCAATTTCCTCATATAACTCTTGCATATCGTCCTGCAGAACGCAATGGCCCTGCGTTTTACATGCATAACAGCTCTGGCAGCCTTTTATGTTCATGGTATTTACATTATACGTTTTGACCTGCGCACCTTTTTCCCCGGCGCCCTTTAAGATCGCATCCACCAGAGCAGCCGTGCTCCCCTGCGCACGCGGACTCCCATTAATAGCAACAATTTTTTGCACTCTCATGACCTCCAAACCATACAACACCTTCCACGCTTTATCCTGGGTTACTGTTTTAGATCACTTTATTCAAAGCAGCCATTAATGCATCAATATCAATCCCATGCGCCTGCGCACCCTGGGCAACATTTTCAAAACGTGCAGCAGCGCAGCCAAAACAGCCCATACCGTAATTACGGAATACTTCTACCGTCTGCGGATATTGACTAACGACCTCACCAATGCCCATTTCTTTTGTAATCATGATTATCTACCTTCCCTTCACAGATATTAGGTACTTGCATCTCCAGATTACTGCCTGTTCTAATAATAGTTAATATTATCAAAAATAACAAGTACGCACTTATTTGTATCCTAGTATCTAAATATATACCGCCACTGCTAACTCAGCCATCTGACCTTTTGGGTTAAAGCCGGATCCAGCCGCGGCCGGGGATTAGGAATGACTTCCGGATAACCGATTGGCGTAATGGCAACGATTTCTCTATCTGATGAAATTTCCAGTACATCGCGCAGATATGTTTCACCTTCCAGCGGGCCTGTCATCCAGCAGCCGCCTAAACCCAGTGCGGTAGCGGCAAGCAGCATATTTTCCATTGCCGCACTGGCACTCTCAAGCAAAGCCTTTTGGTAAACCGGATCAGCATGAGCCGCGACTAAAACTATGATTATAACCGGGGCGCCTCCGTAAATTTGGGCAAATTGCATAAATTCCCGACGGGGCATAAATGCTTTGTCAGGAGCTTCATCCCAGTCTTTCGTGTAATTATCAACAATCTTCCCGTAATTATTTCCAAGCAGGTTTTTCTTATCGCCAGTCACCACCAAGAACTCCCATGGCTGCAAATTCAGGGCAGACGGAGCCCAGTTGGCGGCGTCCAGAATCTTGATGATATTTTCTCTGGCAACAGGGGTAGGCTTAAATTTGCGAATTGACCGCCGCTTATTTATTACCTCAAAAAAATCCATATGTACGTCACTCCTTTGTCAGTTTTCTAGCCATCTAACAAAAGATTATCTTTATATGAACAAAATTGCAAGTACGCATATTTTTAGTATATACTATTAAAAATAGTACCATTAGAGGGAGGAAAGAATTTGTCAAGAGTACGTTATCAAGAAGGCGATTGTCCGGTGCTGGCTGTCCAAAATCTTATCGCCGGCAAATGGAAACTACCGATTTTATCTCATTTGCGCCAGGGCAAAAAACGTTTCAATGAATTACAAAGGCTATTACCGGAGATTTCTCAGGGAATACTCACAGGCCAGCTGCGGGAGCTGGAACAAGACCGGCTGGTTCACCGGGAAGTCTATAAAGAAGTTCCGCCCAAAGTTGAATATTCATTGACGGAAATTGGCGAAAGCTTTATACCTGTCTTAAACGTCTTATGCGACTGGGGCAAGGGTTATCTGAAGAGTCGCTGAATCTTTTTAACAAAAATATACCTCACACAAATATAAAAGCCGCTCACAATTGAGCAGCTAAAGGCTTACGTATAATGTAAAGAGCCCGCAATGATCTACGCTACAGCCTACATCGATCATTACATACCTATACGCAGACTTTCGCCTACCCACAAGCATTACACAACCGGTGCAAACCTTTGCTCGACTACCACAGATAGCTACTGAACCGCCTGCAATCTCCCGACTGCAAACGACCCGTATAATTCACAACCCATAGCAGTCTTAGCTCGACCGACATAAATCCCTTGGGACCACACGGCAACAGTTGGGCTACCGTACAGCCTTTCAAGACCCATGCCAGTCTTCCCGCCGACTAACGCCGAACCCTCACGGACCCGACGCCAATCTTTGGCCGACTAATGCCGAGCCCTTGTGAGACCCGACACCAATCTTGGCTCAACCATTACGAACCCTTTACACTCATAGTATCTGCCAACTTAAATATCTGATACCATGAAATATATGGAAAAAACTTTTTAAAATATACGGGGACAGGGACTTTGTTTCGCACAATTGATTTGAGCACGCGTAAAACACGGGGACAGGGACTTTGTTTCGCACAATTGATTTGAGCACGCGAAACAGTGTCCCTGTCCCCATGTTTTTGGGATGCGTATGTACGCATCCGGCGGCATTACTTAAGATAAGTAATGGTGGTCGGCGTGATACTGAGGGATTCAGGACCTTTTTCAGTCATAACATAGCTGTTTTCTATGCCAATGGCCCCTTCGGGGAATACAAACTTAGGTTCCAGGGCAAAAGTCATCCCCGGCATTATAGGTGCAACAAGCCCCTTGGCCATGATCGGCCATTCATCAAGCTCCAGGCCGATTCCATGACCAATAAATTTCACCTGATCGTCTTTATAGCCCATGAAACTATCCTTGTAGCCCAATTCTTCAGCTAATTTTACCGCTAATAGATAGGGCTCCTCGGCGGGAGTTCCCGGTTTCATAGCTTTAATGGTTTCTGCTTCAATCAGCAAGGCGTCTTCGTATGCCTTTACCAGTCTCGGACTGAGTTCGCCGATACAAAAGATTCTGGTCTGATCACCCGTATAGCCATCAATCACACAGGTATAATCGACATAGACTACTTCATTACGGTTGATCTTTTTCCAGCCTGCGCCTTGCGGCTGGGACAGGCTAACCCCCATGCCTCCGACCGGCCCGTCGAAAAAGCTTGGAAATGCGCCGCTACTGCCGGTACAGAGATTACCGAAGAAGAAGTCCTGATTAAAAGCGCGCATTTTACAGCAGCTTGAGTAACCGCGCTTACGCATTTCCGCTTCAAAACAGGCAGCTAATTCAATTTCCAGCATGCCCTCCCGCAGAAAAGACGGAATAGCGGAAAATGCCTTATCGATTACACCAAGCGCCTGGCGGATAAGGCCTATTTCGTAGATTGACTTTACCGCCCGCACTTCTTTCACCGCCGGGGAAATATCGCTGAATTCGGCATTAGGGAATATTTTTTTATAGGTATTATACAAATTGACCGGCATCACATCTAATTCCAGGCCAAGCTTCACCGGGCTTGTACCAGAAGCCTCTGCAATAATCCCGGCAATTTCTTTGGGACTTTTAATGGGAATTATATTTTTCAGCGGTGATTCCTGCTGAGCCCGGCTTACACTTTTCTTCACCATCAGCAAAGGTTCGCCGCTGGCAGGAATATATAAAACCGAATTTTGCACTGTGCCGGTAAAATAGAACAGGTCGCTGTTGAGTAAAATAATGGCTCCCGGCATTTCTTTGGCCTGTAAGCTGCTTTGAAAACGCTCAATTCTAGCCTTAATTTCCGATTCCGGGGTAACGTTCATTGTACTTTCCTCCATTCAAATCAAACAAATTCGTGCCACCCAATGATTAACTTTAGAGTGTATTACAGTATATCTTCCAGGGATATCCTGCTAATTCCTTCCGCCCGGTGTTTAAGCAACTCTCTGCACATTTATTATTGGCCGAGCATGATCTCATGCGCAAATAAAAGGATTTTAATCATGCCGCTAAGCCTCCAAAATCATATCTATCCTGTATCCTAAGCCGAATCCGCAACAGAAAATCGCCGTATTGCTATTTTCGCATATATGTTAGATTCTATCATGATACTATATCCAACGCATTAAAGTTTTACAGGCACTTTTCAGCCTGCTAACCTTTTCCTATATAAAAGTTTATTCACCCGACCTCAGTGTATATTGTCGTCTATACACTACCATAGTAGTATATAGGAAAGGGAAGTGACTTGCATGAATGTTTTAAAAAGAATGGAGTCGCTAGGCTTTAGCGCTTACGAAGCCAAAGCCTACTATGCCTTGCTGCGGCGATTTCCGGCTAAAGGCTATGAAATCAGTAAGCTGTCCGAAATTCCACCATCAAAAATTTATGAAGTGCTCACCAAATTAAAAAACCGCGGCGCCGTGCTTGACAGCCAGTGTGAGCCGGTTCTGTATTATCCGGTACAGCCTGACATCCTGTTTTCCCGTATGGAGCAAGATCTGCAGAAAAACATTCAGTCGCTGTTGACTGACCTGGCTTTTGTTCCCCCCATGGATGCTTTTGATCTCACCTGGAACTTGCAAGGAACTGATGGGATTAATGCGAAAATAGATGAATTAATCACCCAGGCCAAAAAAGAAATATATGCTTCTCTCTGGCCTGAACAAATACCTTTTCTTAATTCCAGTCTGGCCAAAGCCGTAAAGCGAGGCGTATATGTCGTGGCTGCCACCTTTGGGGACTGCGAGGTTGCGGCCAGCCGGACAGTCAATCTGGAAGTATGCAGCCAAAATGCGTACCAGCGAGTAGGCGCCAAGCTCTGTACTATCATCACCGACGATACCGAAGTAGTCATTGGCAGATTAAGTACTGCCGGTCATTCCACAGGCGTTTGGACCAAGACACCATCATTAGTGCTGGTCACAAAAGAATATGTCACACATGACATTATCGTCAATGTGCTGGTAAGCGAGATTGGCCAAGAGCGGTATGATGCCATTTGCCGCCAACAGGATATTTTACAGAGGCTACAGCAGAAAAAATAACAGATGCAAAGGAGTACACTATGAAGATTTCTTTTATTGGCAGCGGTAAAGTAGGAGTGGCAGTCGCTTATACAACAGCATTAAAGGGACTGGCTCAGGAAATTGTGTTGACAGATGCCTCCGCTGACAAGGCTCACGGTGAAGCGCTCGATACCCTGCAGTGCCAGGCTTTTTGCCCCCAGGCCCGCATCAGACATGGCCAAATCAAAGATACGGCCAACTCAGACATCGTTGTTATCAGCGCCGGTATCCCTCGCCGGGCCGATGAGCCACGGGTAATGCTACTTTCCCGTAACGCAAGTTTAATTGCCGATATTGTAAAAGAGGTAGTTAAGCTAAGCCCCCATTGTATATTACTGATGATTACCAACCCGCTGGATGTCATGACGCACCTTGCTTATCAGGTTTCCGGACTCCCAGCCGGACGGGTTATCGGTATGGGAACTGTTCTGGACACCGCCCGTTACCGTTCTTATCTGGCGCAGCACTTCAATGTGGATGCCCGCGATATCGACGCCTATGTCATTGGCGAACACGGCGAAACCATGGTTCCCTTGACAGCAAATATAAGCATCAAAGGCATCCCCTTAACTACCCTCCCCACCTATGACGAAACCGCCGTAAGCAACATTTGCGGGGAAGTACTAACGGCTTCAGGACAAGTTATTGCCTTGAAAGGAGGCACAGTCTACGCTCCTGCCGCGTCTGCCTGTGCAATCCTGGAGGCCATAGTAAACGACAGTCGCCAGGTTTTGTCTGTTGCCACCTATAACAGCAAGCATGGCGTTGCCGTTAGTCTGCCCACTGTAGTTGGCAGGCACGGCGCAGAACCGGTCCTTGATATCCCTATGTCAGCTTCGGAAAAAGCTGCTTTCGAGCATTCAGTAGCTACTATCCTGGCATCTGTCGGCGAATTAGCGGTCTGACGTTCTTAATGGATAACCCTGCTACTCAGCGAAATGCTGGTAGCAGGTTTTTTTAGTATATAAGCCTCTTTAACTCTTGTCGCCTGTCGTTTTTATCACTTTCAAACAGCTAATTCCCAGGAATATCACCAGCAAAATAATCCCCACAGACTGTCTGCCTTAGAGACACACAGGTTAACAGCTAAATTTACGGGTTGCTTTTTTGCGCAATCTTGCTGTAAACTAGGCTAAGGAACTCATTGCCAGCATAATAAAGCAGACTAACCTTCAGTAGGGCTTTAGCCCCAGCTGAAGGTTAGTCGCCCTTATCCAGGAACTTAGCCGCTCGCCTGTGCCCACTTGTAGAAGTGGGAGTTAAGAAGCGGGTCAGTCGTCGGATAAGCTCTTTATTGTATCATCCGTAAAAAAAGTTACATAGGAGGAAACTATGCTCTCGCAAAATATTCATGACAAAATAGCCAAGTCTTCGTGGATACGCGCCATGTTTGAAGAAGGAGAAAAGCTCCGTAAAATTCATGGGGCTGACAAAGTATATGACTTTAGCCTGGGAAACCCGGATTACGAACCGCCAGCCGAAGTAAAAGCCGCTTTGAGAAAATATGCAAACGGCGCCGGCTTGGGCCTGCATCGTTACATGAGCAATGCCGGGTATCCTGATGTTCGCGAAAAAATAGCAGCAAAAGTCAGTGAAGAATGCAACCGGCCTCTGACCCCAAATCATATTATCATGACATCCGGCGCCGCCGGCGGACTAAATGTTGTTTTAAAAGCCATTTTGAATCCGGGCGACGAAGTAATCGTCCTGGCGCCGTTTTTCGTTGAATATTTGTTTTATATTGAAAACCATGGCGGCAAACCAGTAGTCGTCCAGACCGATCCCAGAACCTTTGAGCCATCGCTCGCCGCCCTTGAGCAAAGTATTACACCGAAATGCAAAGCCATTATTCTTAACTCTCCCAATAATCCAACAGGGGTTATTTACAGTGAAGAAACCCTCAAACAATTATCTGCTTTACTGGCAAGCAAGGAAAAAGAATTCCAGTCCGAAATTCTGGTAATATCAGACGAACCCTATAGCAAAATTGTCTATGAAGATGCCCGGGTCCCACAGATTCTAAAACTATTCAGTCACTCTGTCCTTGTCAACTCCTACAGCAAGTCGTTGGCTATTCCCGGAGAACGCATCGGCTATATTGCAGTAAGCCCGGCAATAGACAATGCCGATTTATTCATAAACGGGCTGATATTCGCCCATCGTACCCTGGGATTCGTTAACGCACCGGCCTTGTTCCAGAAGATTGTCGGCGACTCCCTGGATGCCGCCGTAAACACCGAAGAATACCAAAACAGGCGTGATTACTTATACGAAAAGCTTACAGAACTCGGGTATTCCTGTGTAAAACCGCAGGGAGCCTTCTACTTGTTCCCGCAATCGCTCATTCCCGATGATATCGAATTTACCAAACGGGCGCTCAAGCACAATCTCTTATTAGTCCCCGGCAGCGGCTTTGGCTGCCCCGGCCACTTCCGCCTCGCTTATTGCGTGGACTTTACCACAATTAAAAATTCTATCCCCGCATTTGAAGCACTGGCAAAAGAATTTCGTTAGCCTACATTAAAAAAAACGCTGTTTTTCTGTTGAAATACAGCGTTTTTTTGTGTCATTTTTTGATTTTTACAGGCGCTTTGCCATTTTTGGGCTTATTGGGAGCCGCCATGAAGTCAGGTTTAAGAATATCCAGCTTAGGTTTGGGGATATTGGGCCTAGGCGGCGGAGCGATAGGTATACCGGGCAGGACAGGCGGTAACGAAGTCTTGATTAGCCCGGCGCCTGCTCTCATTTCTGGCGGAGCCCCTTTCGGCAAAGCAGGCTTAGGCGGCCTGGCCCTGGGTGGTTTATTATGTTTAGGCGGAACAGCCGGTGCTGCACTCTTGGCAGGTTTAGCAACTGCCGCCGGGGGTTCCAGGACTGGTTTAGCGTCTTGCTGCACTTCCTGCTGCGGCTTAACCGGATTGGCGGCAGCAAGCTTGGGGAGAGGCGCCGTACAGTAAGCCGCCCCGGAAAAAGCGGCCTTTTTTTGTAAAGCAGGATTGTTGGTTATAAGAACCACTTGCGATTGCGGATTTGCCTTGACAAATTCATAATAAGAGGCTATGATCCTGTCTTCATCATTATCCATATCAAGCCAAAGTAACACTTGGTCTGATTTGCGTCTGCCCGTAAAATTGCTCCGGTCCTGTCCTTTCGCCTTTATTCCTGCAATAATTACGCCGGCTTTGAACCCCTCCAGCAGTCTATTTCTAACTACACTTTTTATCTCTTCATTTTTTAAGTTTTTATCAAGCTCTTCTATCACTACAGGCATTAATGCTACTTTAAACTTATCTATGCCTTCGATTTCCCATTTTCCCAGTTCCGTCTGGGAAATCAGGGTAGTACTATCCGGCAACAAGATATAAACGTTATCTGTCACTTTATACGCGGCAGATATCATATTACACTGAGTATCAACCGCATTTAACGCCGCGCTATATAATTCTTCTTTGTTCATCCTAACAAGGTAGCCGCTCTGCTCAATGATGCCAAGGACTTTTTGCGCCGATAATCCTAAAATGCATTGCTGGGTATCAGACAAATCGGTTGCCAGGAAACGGATAAGACTGATAAAACGCTTATACATAGTAAGTAATTGGTTTTGTATTTCTTTGCCCTGCTCATTCAATTCTCCCCACTTGTAATCGCCCGCCCCCGCCATTACGATTCTTGAGTAGTTCCAGCGGACAATCTCCGAGCATTCCATAAGATTAGTTAACAAATTCTTTATATGTATTGTCTCTGTAGTAATATGCTGGCTTATCGATTGCACGCTTTCTACTCTCCTCCGTGTTTTGAATGTATCCTTGTGAATACCGCAGCGACTTTGTCTTAATTATAGCCATTTAATATTAAATTTAAGTTTGTTAAACCGTCTTCATATTTTCATTTATTTAGTTTTCACCTGCATTTTTTACTCTCTTAAATAAAGAAAACACGGCCTCAGCCGAGCCTTTGGCGAAAGTGGAAGCCGATGTTGCCCTTATCCAGGCGAAAGTTATACTTTCTATCAGGACAAAAAAAGAGTGCCTCCCATAGGTCAAAAGACCTGTTTTGAGACACTCCTTACAGTGACTTTGCATTTTAAAAAAATCTGTTCAATTTTTCACCAAGATATCTAAACTTACATTTTATTAACAGCTGCTTCAATACGCCTGAGCGCCTCGGCAAGCACTGCCCGTCTGCAAGCGATATTGATACGCATAAAGCCTGTTCCGCTCTTGCCGAAGGTTGAGCCTTCGTTCAGGGCCACTTTCGCCTGTTCCAGAAAAAATCTTTGCAGCTCGTCAGGAGGCATAGCAAGCGCCCGGCAGTCAAGCCAGAGCAGATAGGTTGCCTCCGGTTTGATTACTTTAATGGCGGGTATCCTCTCGGCAAAATACTGGAGCAGATAGTCAAGATTGCCTTGTAGATAGGTCATGAGCTGATCTGCATAATAATCGCATTCATTGTAGGCAACTTCCACTGGCAGAGTACCGAACACCGTACGGCCATAGGCTTTATTATTGGCGACACTCTCATGAAATCTTTCCCGCAATATCTTATTGGGAATAATCGCAGCACCGGTGCGCACGCCGGCAATATTAAACGTCTTGCTGGGATTAACACAAACAATGCAATTATTCGCACATTCCGCCGACAAGGTTGCAAACGGAATGTGCTTCTGCCCGTAAACAATATCGGCATGAATTTCATCCGCCACCACCAGCACATCGTGTTTTAAACATAAATTGCCGATTGTCAGTAATTCTTCCCTGGTGAAACAGCGTCCTACCGGATTGTGCGGATTGCACAATAAAAACATTCGGGCCCGCGGATGACTTAGTTTACGCTCCAGATCTTCAAAGTCAATAACATATCGCCCGTCTCTCAGTTGAAGCTCATTAGCTGCTATGAGCCGGCCATTATCGGGAATAATCTGATGAAAAGGGTGATACGCAGGCATTTGCAGGACAACGTGATCACCCGGCTGCGTAAATGCCCGCAAGGCGAAAATAATGGCCGGCACGACAGCCGGAGTATACTCAACCCATTCTGCGTCAACATCCCAGCCGAAACGTTTTCTCTGCCAATTTGCTATTGCTTCATGAAATTGATGGGTATTAATCGGATACCCGTAGATGCCGTGTTCGGCTCTTTTAATCATGGCATCCACCACCGGCTGCGGGCATTTAAAGTCTGTATCCGCAATCCACATTGGGATGACGTCTTCCCCGTAAGTATCCCATTTTTTGCATTCTGTTCCCCGCCGGTCGATAAATTCATCAAAATTATGTATCATTTTATATTCTCCTAGTTACCTTTGAATTGCTGCGTTCCGGCTGGTATATCGGTATACCAGCCGGAATTAAGGTCATTCCGGTTCCAATTGGTTTTGGATAACCAAGCGGGCTTCATCAAGATGCTCCCGCATTACGGCAACCGCACCGTCAGCATCCTGCGCAATGATCTTTTGTAAAATGCGTTGATGATAGCCGAGTGCAACTTCATGGCGCCGGGGGTCTTTTAGTGAATATTGACGGGAAATGCTTAACATATCCAGTAAATATTCATTTAACTTTGGAATCACCTGGTTGTGAGTGGCATCAACAATAGCGGTATGAAACTTTACCGAAGAAGTCCCTACATCTTTGCCCAGATTGATGTTCAATTGCATTTCAACAATAGCCGCCTCCATGGCTGCAATATCTTCAGCGGTCCTTCTTGCAGCCGCTAACCGCACAGCCTGCAATTCAATCGCTTCGCGCGCCTCGAACAGATCAAACAGGGCATGCATAGGGTCCATAATCATAAACTCAATGTGATCCAACACCTGCCGCATCCTAATTCTTTTAACAAAGATACCTTTGCCGCGAACATGTTGAACCACACCTAAAAACTCCAATACCTTCAACGCCTCGCGCACCGGAACACGGCTTACATCATAAAAATTCGCCAAATCCCGCTCAGACGGAAGCAAATCCCCTTCCCTCAGGTGGCCTTGACGTATGGCCTCCCGGAGATCGTCGACAATGCGCATATACAGATTATCACTGGATTTGTCCAGGATTTTGCCCTGTGGCAGCCGGGTAAAAAAAGCTTCCATTCTTTCCGTCCTTTCGTTATCGAAGGGCCCGCAGCCAAATGTTTGGCGGAAATACTGTCTCTTAAACTACGCCGTCAATTCCCAGTTTGCGCCGCCAGTAACGGGAGTAAACTGCTCCCAACGGATTATGAGCCAGTACCCGGTCCTTGGTTGCCAGGCAAGTTACCGGCGCAACCGACGCCCGCTGGAACAAAATATCATGTCCAACGCACAGGCCGATGGAAAAGTTTAGTTCCGTACCGGCATCGGCCAGAACCTTAGCCTGTGTTTTCGGATTGCACATAGCCTCAAAGCGGCCGGCTTGAATTTGTTCAAGCTCTAAATGCTCTTTACTCATTCCACATACCTTGCAGCATACAGAATGAACCTCAAAAAACTTTGTAAAGTATGCCGCGATGACTTTTGCTTCTGCTGATAGTCCAATGCAGAAAGCCAGTCCTACTTTCTTCACGCCAAGTTCTTGCGCAAAAGCCGCACTCTCTTCCAGGCGGCACATTTGCATATAATGCCGTCCTTCCGTACAGGCAGCAGCCGTCATTATGCTGCGATCGTCCCCGGCATACATTTCTATTATATCTTCTACACCAACACCTGTACAGTTTTGTCCGACAGTAGAACATTGATTATGTTTACATTGTGCACAATTCATACGACATCCCCTTATCCGCTAATCAGTTTTTAATAGTCCGGCCTTTCAATATTCTCGCAGCAATAACCCGCAATGATCGCTGCAGTCTTTGCTGCCGGCCTGCCGCAAGGCATACCAGAGACTGGCCTGATTGGAAGTAATCACCGGCTTCCCCAAATGCATTTCCAGATACGGGATGACCTCCATCGCTCTGATATTGGTGCAACTGATAAATAAGGCATCACTTTCATTATCAAAATGCCTGACGCAAAAACGGTAAATTTCCTCCGGTGCCAGGCCGGGCAGCTTGCTGGTCTGTTCAATATTCATGCCCTCTAGAGCGGTAACACTAAAGCCGTTGCCGGTAAAAAAATCGCTCTCCCGCCGATTGATTTCATCAATATACGGCGTAATAATGGTTAAGCGTTTAAGCTTCATTGCCTGCAGCGCCTCAATGACAGCGGTGGCCGTAGTGACCACCGGGATACCCGCAGAAGCCTGCAGCGACGCTGACAGGGTCCGGTCCTGACCGCAGCCCTGTAGAAAGCTGGCGGCGGTACAGCCGAAAACAGCAATGTCTGCCCCGGCCTGACCAATTATCACGGCAGCCTCGTGGGCGGCTGCCTGCAATTCGGTCATGGTGTCGACATTGGTATAATCCTGATCTTTTTTAATGCGTGTACTGTGCACAGTGACACCGGCCGGCTTATAGCGGTTAAAATCCGGTTCAATTACCTGGTTTCTGGCTGAAATCAGCAAACCAATTTTATATTTCCACGCAAACATTCTATCAGTCCTTATCATGTTTCAGTGCTTTAAGACTCATATTACTCGGCCTCGTGCCATTCATAGCCGACAAAGGCCAGGCGGTCGCCGCTGGAAACAACCGGATTAAAACAAGCGGCAATTACAAACAGATCCTGCTCGGCGTATACCCGGTCCACTTCCTGCCAGAAATCATATATCGTAGCAAGTAAGCCGCCGGCCGGCACAAAACTCCCCGGCTCCACCGCCATTCGCACCAACCCGCCGACGTTGCTCCGTAAGAACTTCCGTTTGGTAATCATCAGCTGTTTCCGTGGGGCCAGCGGTTCGCCGGCAAGCATCCCGAGGCTTACCATCACATTCTGTATGCCCTCATAGGCAACCTGAATGACCGGTTCGTCCCAGCGGCCGCCGCCGCCCAGTTCCGCCATAAAGCAAGGAATATTATGCTGCATGCAAAGAATATCCAAAGCGCCGCTGGTAGCGCCGGGAAGTTCCCCGCTGGCGCTTTGCAAATCCACCCGGCAGTTCGGGTAAACGCCAAAAGCCCTGGTCATGCTGAGCGCAGTCTTATTCGTACTGTCAGCGGCGCCGGGCACAATTTTAGACACCGTATACGGCGTGGCGCTAAACAAGTGATTCAAGGTATGAAAATCAATTACATAATCGGCTTTGTCCCGCAACTCGCTGAAGACAGCATGGGCAACCCGCTCGGAGTAAAGCCCCTGCGGATTTCCCGGAAACTGCTGATCCATATCCAAATAATCCAGCGGGCTGATTTTCGAACGGGCCAAAAAAGCCATTGGATTTAATAGCGGCGTAAGCACCAATGTTCCCCGCAAATCTTTCACAGCCAGATCCCAGAAAAGCCGACGCATAGCCCACAAACCGTTGAGCTCGTCCCCGTGAACAGCTCCGGTCAACCATAAGGTAGGCCCTGCCTGCTCGCCGCGGATTACCAGCACGGGAATACGGATATCACTAAAACAAGCCAGTTCACCCACTTTGACATACTCACACAGCCGGGTTCCCGGTTCTACCTGATAGCCAAAAATCTTCATAGTATCACCTCATTTTTTTATGAAAAAACACTGTACGGCTGACCGGATTAACGGCCAAACCAGAATTAAAGCCGCCAAGCCCATCATAACCCCCGACAAGGGACGTGACAGGAATCCCAGCATATCTCCCCGGAACAAAACCAGCGACTGCCGAAAGCTGTCTTCCAGCATAGGCCCCAATACCATTCCTAAGGCCAGCGGCGTTGGATCGTACCCGTGGTTGCGGAAAAAATATCCCAGGAAGCCAAATATGACCAATACCCAGATATCAAAAAGACTGTTACGCACGGAGAAAGCGCCGATAAAGCAGAATACAATGACCAGCGGCATCAGATATTTGCCGGGTATACTGGCGACACGGGCAAACAAGCCCACTAGCGGCAGGTTAAGTACCAAAAGCATTGCATTCCCCACATACATGCTGGCAATAAGCCCCCAGAAAATTTCAGGATGCTCCTGGATCAGCGTCGGTCCGGGGATTACATTATGCAGCATAAAGGCTCCCAATAAGACGGCCGGCAGCGGTGAAAAAGGCACTCCCAGAGATAATAGCGGCACCAGGGCTCCACAGCTGGCCGCATTGTTCGCCGTTTCCGGACCGGCAACTCCCTCAATGGCGCCCTTGCCGAATTTTTCCGGATGCTTGCTCAGCTTCTTTTCCACACCGTAAGACACAAAGGTACTGATAATATTGGCAGGCCCCGGAATTAACCCGATAAGAAACCCCAGCAGTGTTCCCCTGGCCACCGGTCCGGCACTGTCTCTAAAATCCTGTTTGGAGGGCAATAATTCCCGAAACTTTACTTTCAATACTTCCAGCGGTTTAAACACATCTTCCGCACTGCTCAGCACCTCGGCAATGCCATACAAGCCCATAATAACCGGAATAAAATCCAACCCCTGGATTAAAGCCTGGCTGCCAAAAGTAAACCGTTCTGTCCCGCCGATCGGGTCCATTCCCACTGTCGCCAGAGCAATCCCGCAGAACATCATGATATAGGATTTAATGGCCTGCTTACCAGTCAACCGTGTCAACAGCAACAACCCCAGCAAAGCAATCCCAAAATATTCCGGCGGTCCAAATTTCAGCGCCGCTCGGGCCAGCGCCGGCGCCATCAGCATAATCAGTACAACCCCGACCGTGCCGGCCACGAATGAGCCGATGGCGGCAATCGACAATGCCGGGCCGGCTTTTCCCTGCTTCGCCATCTTGTTGCCGTCAAGGCAGGTAATCACCGAGGCGGCTTCCCCCGGAACATTCACCAGTATGGAGGTGGTTGAACCGCCATACATTGATCCGTAATAAATACCCGCCAGCAAAATCAAGGCACTGGTGGTATCCATATTAAAAGTCACCGGCAACAGCAGCGACATGGCTCCGACCGGTCCGAGACCGGGCAATACACCGACCAGTGTCCCCATGACCACTCCCAGAAAGCACCAGGCCAGATTCTGCCCGGTAAAAACAGTAATAAATCCTTGAATAAGATCCTCCACTGGTAATCACTCACTTTCAAAAGTCAAGCATTGTCAAGAGCGGTTCAGGCAAAGAAAGCTGCAGCAGCCACTGAAAAATCAGGACAGATAAAAAGACGCCTGCCAGGCTGAACCCCAGGCATGTAACCCGGCTATGGTTTCCCATCAGATAAGAGACATACATCAGAGTCAAAAACGTGCTCAAAGAAAATCCGATGACAGGCAGCAGCAGCGTGTATATTACAATGGCCGCACTTACTTTAAATACCCGGGCTGAGTCCGCCCCGTCCGGACTGTCGCCATTGTTTTCCTCGCCCCTTCTATTAGCAAGAGCAAACAAGGAAACAGCCGCCCACAATATGCCGATGATCAATGGAAATAAGCCGGCGCCAGGGGCTTTTAACGTCCCTAGCGGAAGACTGCCGGCGACAAGCAGGTAGCCGGCAGCACACGCCAGGTGCGCGCTTATAATGATTTTATTCAGCATCATTTGGGCATCATTCCCAAATCCGTATAGATCTTGCCTGTTGTCTCGTACCATTGTTTCAAATCCTGTTTCGATTTATCTGTTTCCGCGTAGATTACCTGATACCCCGTATTTTTAGCAAATTCCTGGAACTGAGGGTCTTCCGTCACTCTCTTCAGGGCTTCTTGCAGGGTTTTGGCTACATTATCCGGTAATCCATTGGGAGCCACAATATAATGACTGGCGCCACCGGCAATATCAATCCCCTGCTCTTTCGCCGTAGGCACATCCTTAACCGCCTCCACCCGCGTATCGGCAAAAACACCCAGCAGTCTCACTTCACCCGCTTTATACTGGCTCATGATTTCCGAAACATTGAGAAAGGCAAGATCAACATGGCCGCCCAGCAAGCTGGGGATTAGCTGCCCGCTTCCCTGAAAAGGCACTGATGTTAATTTAATTCCGGCCTTTTGCGAGAAATTTACCCCTGTCAGGTGAACCACCGTCCCCTCGCCGGGAATTCCCACCGACAGTTTATCGGGATTTTGTTTGGCATAGGCGATTAGTTCCTGCAGGTTTTGCCAGGGCGCGTCTTTTTTTACTGCAACCGCCACCCGTAACGAACCGATTTGCACCAAAGGTGAATATTTGTCAATTCCATAGGGAGCTTTCACCACATGCAGCCCGGATGCCAGTTCCCCGCTTGAGCCAAAAAGCAACGTATAACCATCGGCGGTTGCCGAGATTACCTCGTTTGTACCAACTGTGCCGGAACCGCCCGGACGATTGACAACATTAACAGGCTGCGGCAAATAGTTCTTACTGACCTGAGCAATCTGGCGGGATACCAGATCACTGACGCCGCCGGCGGCAAATGGCACAATTAGGGTAATGGGTTTTGTCGGATACTTAGCCTCCTGTTTTTTCGGTGTTTGACTGGCAGTATTGCAGCCTGCCGCCACCAAAGCGGCCAATAGCAGCATTATCCCCAGAAGAACGGTCATTTTCTTTGCTCTCATAATCTTCCTCCTAAACTTTTCTGCCACAAATAGGTTCATTTAATTCTAAGTAAATTCGGCTTTCGATTCGGCACGGCATCCCGGTATACTGGTATACCATTAAAATAATGCCAATCTGTTTTATTATCCTTGCCAGGGCTATGTTTCTTACTGCTTTTTATGCATATTTCCTATTCTCCTTCCGTTAACAAATTAACTAGGATGAAGTAAGAATCTGGCTTGTACTATGTCCTTTTAGGACACGGATCAAACCGATCTTACGCCTTATCAGTGAGGATTTCTTCTCCTCTCTGAAAATAAAAAAGGCAAAGAAAAACTCAAATGAGTTTCTCTTTGCCTTCAGTGGCCTGATCAGCAAATATTGTATGGTCAGAATAATAACACGTGAAAGATGTATTGTCAAGTCAATTTAGTTATATTTTAGCTACGGGTTTCTCCTGCCGCCTGCCGCCTAACCAGTCAAGCTTCTCTCTTTTTTGATCCGCCACACAAAGGAGATGCCGCCGTAACCGGGCGCACCGAGTATGCTTTCATCAGGCCGGCTGGCTGGTTGTCTAACAGTATTAAAGCCCTTCAATCCCCTGCTTCAGCCAATTTAGCAGTGTAGCATTTTGCCGACAAAACATAATATACGACGGCTGTAATACCGGTAACTGCCGCGGCAAAGAAATACATAGCATGATAGCCGGCATGAGCAGTCACTACGCTAAGAAAAAACGATCCGAGCCCAACGCTAATATCCAAAGCTAAAAAATATGTGGCTGTAGCCACACCTGCCCGGTGGGCGGGTGAAAGTTGTATCGCCAGTGTTTGAAAGACCGGACTAAGAGCACCAAACCCAATGCCAATAACACTTCCTGCCAGGAAAAAGCTTACAGGTCCCTCTACCTGAGTTAAGCCAAGCAGCCCCAGCATGAAGAAGATAAATCCCGGATAGACGACAGTATTGGCGCCAGAACGGTCAAATACCCGCCCCACCAGCGGCCTGGTCGCTACAATAAATAACGCAAACACAGCAAAAAACGCGCTGGTATATTCGGTAAGGTTGAGCTGTTTCGCATATAAAGGAATAAATACCAGTACCCCTGTATAGGCAAAAAATAACAGCCCGCCAGTAAGCGCCATGGGCAAGGCACAAGGTTCTATGAAATTACTCCATTCCAATGCACGTCTGCTTTTCTTCGTCGTCTCTTGGCCGGCAACACTATGGACTCCGGCCCTGTTGCCAGACCAGAAAGCCAATATTGCCAAAACAATACACCCGGCAAACAAGATAATGAACTGATAATGGGCAATAATTATCAATCCCCAAAAAGGCCCCACCACCATGGCCAGATTCGAGAACATGGCAAAATAGCCAATTCCCTCCCCCCTGCGCGTCGCCGGCAAAGCCAGCGCCGCCATTGTAGCCACAAGGGTGGTGCCGATGGCAAACACAGCTCCGTGCAGTAACCGTATTATCAACAAAAAGTACAGGCTGTCTGCTGCGCCCAAATACATTATGCTGACTAATAAAAAAACGCCCAGTGACAAGAATAGCATTTTCCTGGAATCGTATTCATCGATCCATTTACCGGCGAGTGGACGGCAAAGCACGGCGCCAATCTGAAAAAAAGTCATTGCCAGTCCTGCCTGCCAGTCATTACCATTCATCTGTTCTATAACAAAAACCGGCATTACTGCAATTAAGGCATAGTGCGTCATATACTGGAAAAAACTACTCAGGCTCATTCCCATAAAAGCCTGAGTCCACAACGATTGTTTCTGCATAATTTTCACCTGATATTCCTGTGCATTCTAAAAATTACTCATCTTCATCCCCATGTAAAGAATCGATGGCACTTTCACCCACTTTTTTAATGAGGCTTACTAAAGCTTCGGTATCCTGAAACGAAAAGTCTTTTGTTATCAGGGCTATCCATTCATCTTCAATATTGATGATCTCCTGATAAATATTCCTTGCCTTTTCAGTAGGGTACAGCCGAATAGTCCGCTTATCTTTTTTGTTAGGCTCTCTTCTGATAAAGCCTGCACTTTCAAGCTGCGCCAGAGCCCGCGTTATATTACTTTTGTTAATGTGAATAAGCGGCTGCAGTTTGTCCTGTGTGATCCCTTCGTGTTCACATATTCGCAGGATATACACCTGTTGACTGCTATTGATTCCCAACGGCTCGAATTTTTTGTTCAAATACATTTTGTTAAACCTGTCGGCAATAGAAATCCACTTTATTAATTCGTTCATGATCCCTCCTATTATTGCGAGGGCAACGATATCGTTGCCCTCGCAATAATTATAAAGAATTAGTATGCATCTGTCAAGGTGGCTCTTCTCTTGTCTGTGATTCGACCGCTAACTTTTAATAAAACAAGCCCGACATTTTCCTATTTTGTAAGCTGAGCCCATAACTCCTCACAAAATACTCCCTTTGCAACCGAAGTTACAGGTCCGGTCATCAAAACTCTGCCGGTAGCCTGCAGCTCGATCCGGATGATTCCGCCCGGCATATGCACGTTTATCTCCTTATCAACCAAACCCATTTTGAATGCGGCACTGGCAGCAGCACAGCTGCTGCTGCCCGAAGCCAGTGTATAACCTGCGCCCCGTTCCCATATTTCAATTTGAATGTTATTACGGTCTAAAATTTTTAAAAATTGTACATTAATCCGGTTAGGGAAAATAGCATTTATTTCAAGCAGAGCGCCTAATTCAATAGCCTGTTCCCTGGAAATGTCGTCACAGAGCACGACGCAGTGGGGATTGCCTATCGACAAGCAGGTAATAGTTAGCCGCCGGTTAAGGATTGTCAGTTCTTCCTTAATTACTTCCCGAACCGGGCCGGCTACCGGAATCTGATCACTCTGAAAGGTTACCGTTCCCATATCCACCTGTATTTGTCCGCCCTTACTGTCCATTAGCGCAACATCGACTTCTCCGCCTAATGTGGCTAGACGGAATTTACTGCCGGTAATATACCCGGCATCCGCCAGGTAACGTGAAAATATCCGAATGCCATTGCCGCTTTTCTCAGCCTCACTCCCGTCCGGGTTAAATATTTTTAAGCTAATGGAATTGTCCTGAAATAATGGCCCGTACAAAATGCCGTCTGAGCCGACACCGAAATTACGATGACAGATCAGCCGGATGTTTTCCTCCGATAAGTAGTTAATCCTGGTCTTATTAGGATCAATAACAATATAATCATTGCCTAACGCGTGATATTTGTAAAAATCAGACTTCAATTTGCTTCCTCCTTAAAATGGTATATAATATCCAAGAAAGATTTACAGGCAGGGTTATATATGCTTACAGGTATTTTTTATATCCCTGCACTACTCCCGGTTTGTAGCCTGCCTGTTCATAAAATGCGTGGGCTTCTGTACGCTTAAGCAAAGAAATCATCATGACATAATAACAGTTTCGCTCGCGCGCGTAATTTTCAATATACTGAATCATTTCTCTGCCAATGCCTTGCCGGCGGCAGCGTTTACTCACTATGACGTTTTCCAGTACCATAAACGGCCGGCATTCCCCCACCATATCCATACATAGGATTCCCAGCAGCGAGCCAACCAACCGCTGCGCCTGATCTTTAGCGCCAAGTAAAAGATAATCCTGATTGTTTATTATCTTCCCGAAGATATTCGCCATTACCGCCAGGTTGCTTTTCCTGCCGGTAAGCTGTTCGTAAAGGCCGGCCAGCTCCCCCAACTCTGCGGCACATACAGGCGCTATGGTCAACATATATTCTTTTCCCTCCAGGCCTGTTCAATTTTCCCTGATCGCTATTGTCATTATAGTAGTTTACACTCAGGCAAACATTGCGTAAGCTGGAAAAAAAGGTTGCAAAAACTGCCCTGGCGAATAACACTAATACTATGGATAAAGATAACGAATTTCAAAATAACAAGCGCGGCTATCTGCTAAGCGACTTTACTTTCTTCAACCTGGAAGATAAGGGAGAAATGCAAATTGAATCTCATTATCATGACTTCAACAAGGTTGTCGTATTTATCGCCGGCAACGTGACCTACTATATAGAAGGTACAGCTTACAAACTGAAACCCTGGGATATCCTCTTAGTCAGCAGTTCCACCCTTCATAAACCGGTGATCGATCCTGCCGCTGCCTACAAGCGAATGGTTCTATGGCTCAAGCCTTCCTTTTTACAAAAACATAGCAATACCCAGTCCAACTTATTAACTTGCTTTGAAATAAGCGGTCAACCTAAATGCAATTTGTTACGCATGACACCACAAACGCGGGACATGATCCGGTCACTGCTCGCACAAATTCAAAGCACTTGCCACAATCAGCACTTTGCAGATGATTTGCTGGGGAATGCGCTGTTTTTGCAGTTTATCATTTATCTGAACCGACTGAGTTTAGACAGGGAAAACGGGCTAATCGCCGCTGACAACGATATGGAATACGATGAGACGGTCAACAAGGTACTACAATATATTGATGATAATCTTGCCGAAAACTTAACAATCGAAAAACTGGCATCCGTCTTTTTTCTCAGCAAATATTACCTCATGCGCAAGTTTAAAAAACATACCGACTTCAGCATCCATCAGTATATACTGCAGAAAAGACTGATTGCCGCCAATCATTTACTGCGGTCCGGCGAACCTGTATTAACCGCCTGCCTGGAAAGCGGTTTTCAGGATTATGCCAACTTCACCCGGGCTTTTAAAAAGATGTATGGTTCCTCTCCGAAAAAATATCATAACCTGCACAAATAAGCGTAAATCCTGCTGTTCTGTACCGGACCGGCAGTTTTTTTCAGAAATAGCACCGCCAGTCAACCCCTGACTACTAGTGAATATAATGGAGCGAGGTGGTAACTATGCAACCGGTGATCGTATATCCGCCGACATTCGACTGGGATTACCTGCACCAGCGACCGCAGCAGCTCTTAAAGGCGCTGGCGGAGCTTGGCTGCATTTCTGTCTTTTGCAATATTAATGCTTACAAGCAGCACCCGGAAGGGCTTATTTCGCTTTCGCCAAACCTCTTTCTGGCCAATGGCCTAACTTTTAATACAGCCGTAAAAACAGCCAGGAAGCTGTACCCTGGCCAGCCTGTCCTAGCCTACTTCACTTATCCTCCGCACATAACACAGGTTCAATTACCGGAAGTTGACCTGCTCCTGTTTGATTCGGTAGATGAACCGGCCGGCGAGTTTTCCGACTGGCTCCCCAGCTACGCGCAAGCAGTACTGAATGCCGATATTGTGACTGCCACGGCCCGTTCGCTTGTCGTCCGGGCCAGCTTACTGGCACGAGAAGTATATTTAATTCCCAACGGTTGTGACTATAACCATTTCAAGGAAGCTCAAACCAAACAGTATATTGAGAGTACTCCCTTTAAACCGGGAAGACCTATCATCGGCTATATCGGCTCAATCGCCCCCTGGGTGGATATGCCGTTAGTCAACACCATGGCGCGATGCCTGCCTGATTATGAATTTGTTCTCATAGGACCTTTATTGAAACAGAATTGGCTGGCGCTGCTCAGCAAGAACATACATTATCTCCATCATAAGGCTTATTCCGAGCTGCCGCGGTATCTGAGCAACTTTGATTACTGTTTAATTCCTTTTAGAATTACCGACATGACAAAAGGAGTAAACCCGATTAAATTCTGGGAATACCTGGCAAGCGGTCTGCCGATTCTAAGCACCCCTTTGCCTGAAATACCGCCGGACTTTGTCACCGGGATAACCGAAAGCATGTTTCCGGGCTTTTTGCCTTCCCCCGGCAAACGGAGCCGCGCCGAGAGAATTCAGCTGGCCTCAGATAACTCCTGGAAAAACCGGGCGGTCACACTGCTTGAGATTATCAGCAATAAGCTGGCCTGCGGCTAAAAATTTAGCCGAATGTGCTGCCGGACCCTTTGTCTTATAATCCTGCAGCTGGTTACCATGGAAACGTTGGTATTCGCCGAAAAAAGCGAACTGGTCAATCTGCGCTCCGGCAGGCCTACTGGCTGCTAAGCTTGCAGCCGGCAGCGAAAAATAACGACTTGAAAAACGAACCCCGCTTAAAAACCGTTTAGGCGGGGTTCGTTTTTCACAGGATTTTTTCCATGTAGCACACCGCGAAAGGAAGATGGACATGCCGTGCAACATGTTGTTCCTTAAAACCCAGGCTGCAATACCAGGCTTTTAACAGCACATGCTCATCAATCATGCCGATTAATACCCTGCCGCCCCCCTGGCCGGCAACATAGGCCGACACATGCTCAACAATTTTCCGTCCATAGCCTTTATGCCGGTACTCAGGCAATACGGCCAACCGTTCCATATAAAATTCATTCTCAGCTTTTTTCTCCACGGCGACAAAACCAACTTGACTCTCATCATGAAAGACTCCGAACATGACAATGCCTTTTTCACGCATTCTCTTAAGGTGCCGTACTTCGATGAACGCCGGATTGGTAGGCGCATTATCCGGCGTAAGGTTGAACTCTCCCGCAACGGTAGCAAAAGAATTGCGAATGACTATAATGCTGTCAGTTAAATCTTGGTCGGCGTTAATTGGTTTATATATCAAATCCATAACCATCCCCCTCATTCCTGAGCATCTACGCCCAGGACAAACTCTTTTTATCATAATATCTTATTACCTTTTCTCTATCCAGTAATAAACTCCTATAAAGGTTAATTCAGTGAACACCGTCCGGGCAGCTTGGATATTTTGGAAATATATAGAGGAATTGGCAGGATCATCTAGAAAATTACAAATTGTGATTATTATACAAATACTATATTGGAATCGTTAGCTCAACTAAGATTTGAACATACCGTGAGTTTCACTGAATGGGAGGGGTTCCATGTCAATGGATACCGCTGTCACAGCCAATATTATTGCCACTGCTTTAATGGTTTTGACTTATACATACCTTTACTTTCAGTACAAGCATGGCTATCTGGCAATGTGGATGGCAGCATGGATTTTACACGAAATTCGTATCGTTTTTTTTGAAGTATCTTTCGTTGAACAGTCCGCCATAGGCATAAGCCTAATATATTCTTTACTTTGTTTCGCTGATAATCTTCTTATGACAATAGGGACTTTGAGACTTGTAGGCAGACAAATCCCAAAAGTTTGGATTATCACCAGCTTAGTAGTTCTGCTATGCACGGCTTTAGGGGTTCTTTTAAAACTTCCAATTGAAGTATATATTGTGCCAGGGACTTTATTAATAGGTATTACTTATATTAGTACAGGAATTGTTGTCCAGGAGGTCAACATCCAGGGGATAGGTAAGCGACTTACTGCTTGGACTTTTATACTTCTGGGGCTGCATACATTGGATATGCCCCTTCTATTGACGATTAACTGGTTTGTTCCCTGGGGCTACCTGATTGACGGTGTACTTAGGTCAATCGTCGCCATTGGAACGGTGTTCATCTATTTCGAAAAAATAAGGGATGAGTTGGCCACTAAGGAAAAGTATTACCGCTTGCTAGCAGAAAACGCCACCGATGTTATCTATCGCTATCAACTGATTAAACCAGCCGGTTTAGAATATATTAGTCCGGCAGTAAAACTACTGACCGGCTATGATCCAGCAGATTTGAATACACTGCGTCAGATGATGCGCCTCGTTCATCCTAATGATCGAGGAAAGTTAAAAAAAATTATAAAATCACCAATCGAGAATAATGAATCCTCCATTTTCCGGGTGATCCACAAGAACGGAGAGACTCTCTGGCTGGAACCAAAACAAACTGTTGTCACTAATTCAGCCGGACAACCTGTTGCTGTCGAAGGGATAATGCGCGATATAACTAAGCGGGTTTTGCTCGAACAGGATGTATCCCGCCTCGACCGGCTGAACATTGTGGGCCAGATGGCCGCCAATCTCGCGCATGAGGTTCGCAATCCCCTTACCACCGTACGAGGCTATTTACAATTATTTGGTAACAAGCACGAGTTCCAGCATTATAAAGAACAGTTTACCCTATTGTTGGATGAACTCGACCGGACCAATCAAATTATTACCGAATATTTGGCGTTAAGTAAAAACAAAAGCATTGATATGAAGAAATGCAGCCTGAACGAAATTATATTGTCAATACATCCTTTGATCCAGGCAGATGCGATTTCCTCAAATATTGACACTCGTCTTGAGCTTGGCGATATTACCGTTCTCTATCTTGATGCTAAAGAAATAAAACAGCTTGTACTTAATTTGACCCGCAATGCTATTGAAGCTATGTCGGCAGGGGGGCAACTGCACCTTAGAACAGATAGCAACGATGCTGAAATCATCCTTACTGTCTCTGACCAGGGACCAGGTATCCCCCAGCATATCCTCGATAACCTTGGAAAACCATTTCTCACCACCAAAGCCACCGGTACCGGTTTGGGTATGGCCATCTGCTATCGCATCGCTCACAGACACAATGCTAAACTAGACATTGATACAGGACCGGCCGGGACGACAATTCACATAAAGTTTCAGCGCAAGTAGTCCAAAGCAAAAAGAAGGCCGATATGGCCTTTTTTTTTCGCCTTTCCGCTTTTTTAGGCTGCGTAAAGGCAAAAACCAAACGCTGGAGGTGAATTTATGGTATCGAATTGACTAAAAAGTTAGCAAAGTCACGTACTAACAAAAAAGGAAGGATGAAACACATGGAAAATCGTCAATTACAAAGTGAAAATGCACCTGTTTGGGAAAATGTAAAAATTTATGATGCATATACGCAAGCAGAAAAAAAAGCTATTTATCGTTTCCGTTATCAAGTGCATGTAAAAGAAATGAGCCGTAGTATTCCCGGTACCGATCACATCCGTCAGCAGGTTATTGATGAACTCGATCCGTGGAGTGATTTGGCTTATGCTGCCCTGGATAACGGGCAAATCATCGGAGCTGTGCGGGCTACCGTCGGTATGGCCAAAGACTTCCCGGATGAACTTATCCGCATATTCAAATTAAATCGTTTCCAGGAATTTGATGACAATAACAGCATTATTTGCTTTGGCACCAAAATGATGGTAGACCCGTTGTACCGTGGAACCCCGGTGTTTTTTAAGCTTATGGTAAAGAGCTATGAATATTTAAGGGAGCATAATATTGATTTTAATTTCGGCGGTTGCAATCCGTATTTATTGCCTATGTACGAGCAACTTGGGTACCGGCGATTCACCAGCGGTTTCCAGGATCCGGGTTATGGCTTTGTTGTACCAATTTTACTATTGCCGAAAGATATCGAACACTTTGCTGCCATTCGCTCTCCGTATTTGCGCATTGCTAAAAAATATTCTAATTCTACTGCCGCCAGGGAGTGGTATCTAGCTAATTTTCCGGAGGCCGCCCGCTATCCTGTTAACTTATTTGTCAGCGAGCAGGAGCGTTTGAATTCCGTTAGGCAGCTTATTGGCCAGCCCTTAAATAACATATCACTGCTGGCTAACCTGAATGAGGCTGAGATCAAAGGCTTACTCCAGATAGCAATGCCGGTAGACTGCAAACAAGGGAGCGGGTTCATTCACCTGGGTGATGTTTGCAATGAGCTCAATCTGCTTATTGCCGGTAAAATGCAGATTACCGATCAAACAGGGGCTGCGCTCCTGGCAAATGCCGGTGATGTGCTCGGCTCAGTTGGTCTATTCGAACAGGCGCATCATCAAATTGATGCTAAAGCTGCTACAGAATGCGAAATTTTAACAGTGTCACGGTTCTCCTTTGAAAAGCTGCAGCGTTCCTGCCCTGAGATTGGTGAAAAGCTCAGAATCAATCAGCATAAGGAGGCAAAATAATATGAACCCAAACCCGGATATACTCCTGATTAACAGTTATGCACCTCGCCAGCGCGTGGTCTCGGATGCGGCCCTTGAAAACAGTCTTGTCATTCTTCGCACCTTTCTGGCGCATAAAGGATTGTATGCAGAAATTGTTGATGATCAACGTGTGTCTACTTTGGAAAATGGCGTTCCTGGCTGGTGCCTGCAACTATTAAAGGCCGCAACGAAATTGTTAATGAAAACTTACCGGCTAAAGCCTGTTGCCGGCAGTCTGTTAATTGCTGCTTGGCCATTGCACGCTTATGCCCTAAATTGCCGCCGGGAATATATGCGTAACCGGATTCGTAGCATTGTAGCCGACCTGAAAGCCCGGAACATCCCAATGGTAGGGTTAAAACTCTGGTATGGCGAAGCTTATACATGGAGTCGCGAACTGGCGGCTGAAATTAAGCGTCACTGCCCGGAAACAGTCATTGTCGCCGGCGGCCCCCAGGTTAAAGTTTATGGCGACATAGTATTATGTAATTCCGACTTTGATCTTGCTATTATGGGACCAGGTGAAGAAATACTGGAGAAACTGATAACTCTGCGCCGTCAAACTCTGTATAAAGAGATCTTCCTTGAGAAGGTCGTAGAAACATTAGGCGGGCGCCTGCTAAAAACAGGCGGATTTGCCGGAGATAGCCAGGATGTTATCCGGGGATTAGCTACGCAAACTATCCCTGACTATGGTGACGCCGATTTTGACGACAAAATTCTGTTTCATACTATTGTTGACGGGGTCGGTTGCAGTTGGAATAATTGCAATTTTTGCTCTCACACCCGTTGCACTGTTCCATTTACCCCCCGGCCTGTCGAAGACATTATTACTGAAATTAAAGCAATGCTGCAACGCGGCGTAGCCTTTTTCCGGTTCAGCAGCTCCGAAACGCCGGTAGAACATGGCCGCAAGATTGCTGAAGCAATTCTTGCTCATGGGCTAAATATCCGTTACTCTATGTTTGTACGCGCAACCAAAGTTACCGAGGAAACACTTGCTGCATACCGTATTATGATTCAGGCGGGTCTCAGAGCCGTCTTTATGGGCGGTGAAACAGGCCATGACGGTGTTAACCGGGATATTATGAATAAGGGAGTAGAAAAAAAAGATATCGTTAATACTATTGCCGCCATCCGACTGGCCTCAGACTCAATCGGTATTTCTTGCCGAATCGGCCTCTCACTGATTTATCCCTGCCCATTGCCTGCCGGAATTACCCTGGATGAAGTTTTTCAAGCTAACCTAGCCTTAATTGATGAGTCTTTGCCAGATACCGTCATCGTAAACCCTCCCGGACCGTTCCCGGAAACCAAGTGGTATAAGGAGGCAGACAAATTCGGCTTTACATTCTCCGAGGGTGCGGCAACCTTCACCCAAAACTTTATGGAATACGAGTACTCAATTTATAAGCCTGTTGAATTTTGGCAGGATCTAGGATCTTCACTGCACAATATGGAGAGTAAGGCTGTATTAAAAGAAACAGGCAAACTCCGCGCCTATGCGGCAGGCATCGGCATACCCACAGATATTTCCGATGAATATCTGATGATGACCGAAGCTATTGGCCTGCGTTCCAAACTGGATCTGGTCAAGTTTAAACAACAAACACTGATCGATATTATCAGCGGCAGCACTGATTACACCCGGGAAATTACAGCGGCCATTAACGCCGCCAGCCGCCGGATGGCAGCAGCTTATACTAATAAATAGCATTGTAAAAGCAGGTACTGTAGCGGTACCTGCTTTTCGTTATTAGCATCTTGGTTAATAATTGCATTCGCCATACAATACACCAAAAAAGATCGTCTATAACTAAATTTGAACTATCGGTTACTTCACATACCCCTCAAATCGGGGTCCTGATTCTTACTACAGGTCTTTTGCCATATCCAGGCTTACCATCTTTTTGGAATACAAGCGTATGCTGGAGCCAATTCAGATTATCCGGGTCAGGAAAATCCGAGCGATAATGATGTCCCCGGGATTCTTGACGCAACTGTGCGCAACCGGCCACCAGACCGGCAATTTCACACATATTTTCTAATTGCAACAAATCCACTAACTGTTGATTGTAATACGTTACCGCCGGAACCTTTTCACTGCCTAATTCTTCCTTTATTTCCCGGGCAATCTCCTGTAGACGCAATAATCCTTCTTTATTGCGGATTACGCCAGCGTATTGTTGAACTGCGGACCGCAATTTTTCCCGTAATGGCATAATATTTGATTTTTTATGATTGCCACCAGCAATTCTGCTGCTAACCCGTCCGATTTCTTCCTCAAGCGAGGCTGCGCCAATCGTCACAGGGCCAGTTGAACGTGCCCACTTGTGGGCGCATATTCCGGCCTTTGCCCCAAAGACCTGCGTTGCCGTAATTCCCCCGCCAGCCAGCCGGTTAGCGCCATCGAAATTACCCGCACATTCAGGCGTTGCAAATAGTCCCTTGATAGAAGTTTTGCATTCTTCATTAATGAATATGCCGCCCATGAGATAATGGGCGCCCGGAGCAACTTCTATTTTATCGGCTGCGGGATTAACTCCGTGTGATTTTATGTAATTGTACTGCAACGTGTTGAGCACTTTGCGGACAACTTCCTCGCCTTTGGGTGAATCCCCAACATACCAAAATAATCCACCATGAGGTCCGCTCCGGCCATCCTGAATGGCTTTTGCCATCAGCCGCATGGCTTGATCCCGTACAGGCAGCGGTTTGGGCAATACGGCCTGTCCATCTTTATCATAAACGTTCCCGTCCAAGACGTCAGGACTAAGAAACTCATAGTGCACGAAGGCCCCTTTAAGCGACGCCGGTCGGAGTATGACCGACGGATAGAATAATACCATTTCCATATCGATCAGTTCCGCTCCGGCCCGGTATGCGTAGACTACCCCGTCTCCGGTTGCATCGGCAGGACAATCTGTTGTTTCCCACAGCCACTGACAGCCGCCGGTAGCCATTATAGTAGCTTTTGCACTGATAAGAGTCAGATTGCCATTTTTTAAATTCAAACCCACTGCTCCGGCAACAGCCTTTCCCTGAGAGCCATCTTCCCTGACCAGGCCGGTTACAAAAAAATCATCAAGGATAGTAATCCGTTCATTATGTTTACAAGCGCCAACCAGGGCGGAAACCAAACCAATGCCGCCGCCTTTTATAAACACGTTTCTTGGTCTGGTCTGGCCGGGGAACTGACCCATAGAGTAACCCCCGCTGGCATCACGAACAAAATTGACGCCATAACGTTCCAAATCGGCTTGTCTTCCCTGCGCTTCTTCCACTAAAGCACGCACCAGGTTCTGATCACCCAGGTCATAGCCGCAACGGACGGTATCTGCAAAATAGTAATCTGGCTTATCCTCAGGATGTATTGGCACCTGCATACCACCGGCAGCAGTCAGGGTAATGCCTGATTTACCCGCTGGTCCTTTATTAAGGATTAAAACCCGTGAACCAGCCTCAGCAGCTTCCAGTGCCGCCCTGAGACCGGCGCTGCCTGCGCCGATAACCAGTATGTCGGTTTGTAACTGCTCCGTGATTTCCATAGTGTTCTACTCCTTTCTATTCCCGGCCGGTTGAAAGAAATCAACTACGACATCGCGAATAACCGCAAATTTAGAATGGGGTTCGATTACAACTGCCTCTCCCGGTTTTACCAGAGTTGTGCAGCCAAAAACGTCCTGACCGTTTACCCGCACCAGACAGGAGCCACATTGCCCTTTAAAACACATAGAAGTGCGGCAAGCCAGGGTGAGATCCGCTTCATGGACTTTAGCCAATAAAGCCATTATGGATAAAGGTTCCTTACTTTCCACCAGATACTCCTGAAACCGTCCTGCGGTTTCTGCGCTAGGATCAAACCGAAAGACTTTGACCTTAATATACGCTGCTTTTTCGCTCACGTTTTACTGCCTCCCCTGCACTATCTTTTTTACTAATTTCTATAACCTATAGTATCATCCTGCTGACAATTACAAAACAGGCAGGACTTTACGGCCGTACCTGGAATGAGCCTTGCCTGACTGTCTGTTATACGGCTTAATACAATAATAAAAGATCATGCCTGAAGATGCATATATCCCAGGCATAATCTTATTAATGTTATATACTTTCTCAAAAGCGCTTCCGACAAGAATAAACATAAAGAAGGCGTACTATTTTGTCTCGTTTGTACAAAGAACGGAGACCGCAACAATTTGCTCCACATTGATATATACGATTTGCCCGGTCGCAAAGGGAAATGATGGAACTACCAGCGATAGGGCCAAATACTCTTCTTGTTGTTCCTCACAAGGTTTTTGTCCATGGTGGTGTTTATCTGAATAAGGCTTATGATGCTCATTGTGCTCTTTTTCCTTATTCGGTTTATAACACTCGTCATGTTCTTTTCCCTTGTGCGGTTTATTGTACTCGTCATACTCTTTTTCCTTATGCGGTTTATGGCATTCGTCACATTCTTTTTCCTTATGCGGCTTGTGACATTCGCAATACTCTTTTTCTTTGTGCGGCTTATGGCATTCGTCACATTCTTTTTCCTTATGCGGCTTGTGACATTCGCAATACTCTTTTTCTTTGTGCGGCTTATGGCACTCCTCACACTCTTTTTCCTTATAGGGTTTATGGCATTCGTCATGCTCTTTTTCTTTGTGCGGCTTATGGCACTCCTCACACTCTTTTTCCTTATAGGGTTTATGGCATTCGTCATGCTCTTTTTCTTTGTGCGGCTTATGGCACTCCTCACACTCTTTTTCCTTGTAGGGTTTATGCCACTCGTCATGCTCTTTTTCTTTGTGCGGCTTATGGCACTCCTCACACTCTTTTTCCTTGTAGGGTTTATGCCACTCGTCATGCTCTTTTTCTTTGTGCGGCTTATGGCACTCCTCACACTCTTTTTCCTTGTAGGGCTTATGCCACTCGTCATGCTCTTTTTCTTTGTACGGCTTATGGGACTCACATTCATTTACCTTGCACGGATTATGATATCCGTCATATTTCTCTTCTTTGTTCGGCTTATAATACTCTTCTTTTTCTTTATCCGGCTTATGATAGGTGTTATATTCTTTGTCTGGTTTATGGTCTTTGTCGTACATTTCATCTTTTTCCTGATTATCATATTCGTCAAAATAATCTCCGGTAGCATAAATTGAGATTTGTTTGCGTGACCGTTCGAGTTTTTGTTGAGTTTCTTCAATAACAACGCCGGTAAATATTCCTTTAAGTACTCTTTTATGATATGTTCCTAAAGCCGCAGTTGTAAGAACAGTCACAGTTGAACCAGACTCAATATTAAGACCGCCGGGAGGATGTTTCTTTACCACAACTGTCAACCCCTCATAATGAAATTTATGGTCTACTATATTCTATTCATAAAAAGTGCTAACGTGATTATCGATCAATTTTTTGTTTGAAAAATTACAGTACTTCCACACGTAAAGTTCCAGTAACTCTTACATAACAAAATGCATATTATGCAGTAGGCCAATAAGCCGAATATATAAAGGAGGGATACTAAATGGAGTCCCCAAAAGGCTTCCCTAAAGGACTAGATTTTCTTGGATGCTTAAACGTCACACTTGTTCTGCGTGATTTTCAGGTACTGACCGGACGGTTTAAGGGATTCATCGGTGATCGCGATTATTCCGATGATCATTACGAGCACAAACCTAAGAAGGATTATGATTCCTATGATGACAAGGATGATGACAAGGATAAGGATAAGGATAAGGACAAGGATAAATGCTGCAAACCAAAAGTAGACATTAAAGTTGAAGTAGACGAAGACAGCAAATTTATTGTGTTAGAGCTGACAAGACCGACAGCAACTGTCAATCTAAGTTCATTTACATGCACCGTTACTGACGACACTGTAACCGACATAGACATCGTCGTATCCGGAACAACCTTCCCTGTAGGTACGTGTCTGGCCGTTAATATCGAAAATATTCTTTACGCCGGTCCTTCTCCTGAGTTCTGCGATATTCCAATCAGCATCGGTACGGTTGCTACCGGCGGTTTAACCTTTTCCATTAAAAAGTAAATGCCCGTCTATATAATACAGTTGAGTTCACCTAACTAAAAAAACACAGCCAGCGGCTACACCAAACCTTAGTGACAGGTGAGTGCCGCTGGTTGTACTTTAAAAACATTTTGGTGATCTGAGGCCCTAGGGCCTCAGATCACCTTTTTACATTACCTGGTTGTTACCACTT
Organism: Sporomusa aerivorans; assembly: GCF_041428895.1. Classification (NCBI taxonomy): domain Bacteria; kingdom Bacillati; phylum Bacillota; class Negativicutes; order Selenomonadales; family Sporomusaceae; genus Sporomusa; species Sporomusa aerivorans. The sequence continues at coordinate 1,861,147 of NZ_CP156926.1, read as the reverse complement.
ATATTCCGGCTGTTTTAATACTTTGCGGAAATGAAAAAACACTGTCCGGATCATACTTTTGTTTAATATTTTGTAATCGCAGTACATGATTTCCGTAATATGCGCGCTGATAGTTGGGCAAAGCGCCATAGGGAAAATTAATATACGATCCGACTGAGATAGTGTAAATATATTGAAATGCATTCGCCACCCACCGGCTATGAACCGGCGCTTCTTGCTCTGTCTTCCAGGTAGATGACGCACCTAAAATATAGTCTGCATTTCTGTAGTAGAAAGCTGTATCCTCTTCGTTTTTATCACGAACAGCTCCGCCCAGGGAGTATACAGACAGATAGGAACTGGCCTCTGAAGGCGCATTGTCCATAATGTTAAGCAGAGTATCCACTTGGTCAGGCAGAAGCGGCCCCTGCATAAATCTGCCTGTAGATTTAAAAGCTTCCGGCCCGGAATAGGTAGCACTTATGCTATTTATAGCTTCAATAAAATCTACATATTCAAGTTGCCTAAGCGTAATTCCCGGTATTGCGAGCAATGGCGACAAGATATATTCAGCCGCATCGGCTCTTCCGTAAAAGAATGCATAAAGCCAGGCGCCTCGCTTGTAGATTCCGCCAAAAGCGCTCATCCTGCGATCCAGGGTTTCCAGCCATACCGGCCATATTCGGAGAAAATCACGCCTTGCCGGTATGTTGTCACTCCATTCCAGTTTAATGAGAGTAATTTTGTTTACTTTTCTTTTTAGCGCAAATTTATAAGAAGTTACCACACCAAAATTCCCGCCGCCGGCGCCCTTGAGCGCCCAAAGCAGATCGGAATGATGGCAATTATTTGCTGTTACAGTATTGCCCCCGGCATCCACCATATTAGTTTCTATAAGGCTGTCGGCAGTAAGCCCCAGATACCGTGTGGATAAGCCTATGCCGCCCCCCAGGACTAAACCGGCAATGGCCACTGTCGGACATGTCCCGCCCGGAAAAGCATACCCGTAATGGGACAAAGCTTCATACAGCTGCGCTAATCTTGTTCCAGCCTGTACATTTACGGTATCATTGTTATTATCCACGTAAATCCGGTTCATGCAGGAAGTATCTATAACCAGTTTACCAGTACCGGTTGAGTACCCTTCATAATTATGCCCGCCTGAACGAAGCCGCAATGGAATGCCCTGTCTGCGTGACCATAAAATGGCATTGGCTACATCACCGGGTTCATAGCAGTATACAATGACACTGGGAAATTTGTTGACGGCTTTGTTCCATTCGCGCCTTGCTTGCGCATACTGACAATCGCCAGGTAATACAACGTGTCCGGTTAATCCTTCAAACATTACACCACCACACTTTCTCTTTTTAAGTCATTTTATGTATATTAGCAACATATTGCTACTGGCGCGGAAACTAAGCGCTTCATGCTGGCAATAGTAGTACATAACAAAGGAGACTTATCGTTGATAAGTCTCCTTTGTTATAGGCAGGTGTCCGGCATTAGAGCTGCCGCTGTTGTAAAGTAACCGGACAAGCTGGTTTAGCAAATTGAGCGATGACGCTTTGGCGGGATCAGGGTATTTAGGCAGTAATTTATAACACACTCTTGGCGGGGGCGGGTCTGACAGGCGTTGCACTACAAATTTATCAGTTTTGGCAAAAGAAGCAGCTATCGACTGAGGTACAATAGCCCATTGCCGGGTATCCCACATAAGTGAGAAAATCAGCGCCGCCGCATCAATTCGCAGATAAGACGGACTGTAGACTTCCCACCACCGGTCATGCCACATTTGATAAGCCGGCCCCCAATTGAAATAAAGCTGGTAGCGGCAATCTAGTTCCGGCGGCGCTAAAGTATCTGCCGGTGTCCTTTCCTCTGTCGCCAGCCGGACCAGCACCATTTCATCTTCAAAAAATGGCTCAGCAGCAACATTGGGTACAACTCTTTCCATCTTCACAAACGCCACATCAACCTCACGGCGCGCTATGCTCTCATACGATTCTAAAGTGTGCTGGGTGCGAATCTGGAGATGCAGAAAAGGACACTGCTGGCTGATTGCCCGGTAAAGCGGCGGCAATACATAGACGTTCAGGCTATCGGCAGCCCCTATTGTTAAGCTAACCTGCGGACCTCTTGACTGTAAGAATTCCACTTCTCTGTTGAGCAGGCGCCAACGCTCGGCCAAGGCCACAAAACTTTGACCAAACGGAGTCAAATTAATAGTCTGTATCCCCTTCCTGCGCTCAATAAGAGTGGCGCCCAGCCCCTTCTCCAGCACTTTTAACCTGTAGCTAACAGTTGACTGGGATAAATGAAGTATCTCGGCCGCTTTCGTCAAACTGCCGGTTTGGACAATTGCCAGAAACGCCTCTATACCTAAAAACTCCATACACTATCACCCATAAATATCGAATTTATAGATATTTTATCACAATTATATCTGTTTTACTTTTATTTTTTTATATATTAAAATGAGCATACATTCATCGTACCTGCCAGTATTTTCATTCAGGAAGGAGTTTGAAATGACCAGTCTTGCACTAACATTGATAATTATAGCCGCTTTCTGTCATGCAGCCTGGAATTTTCTGGCCAAGCGGGCTTGCGGCGGCACGGCATTTATTTGGATATTCGCCACCCTATCCGCAATCTTCTATTTTCCTTTAGCCTTATGGATACTTCTGATAGAAAAGCCCTTACTCCAATCTTATCATATAATTCTTATCCTCGGCAGCGCTCTTTTGCATTCGATCTATTTTATCCTGTTGGACAAAGGCTATCGTTTCGGCGATCTTTCCGTGATATATCCTCTGGCCAGGGGGACCGGACCGCTCCTGTCTATATTAACGGCAATTCTGCTTCTGAACGAACAACCCACACTGCTTGCCTTGACCGGCGCATTCTTCATAGGCGCAGGCATTCTGGTCATCACCGGCAACCCCTTTAGCCAAAAGACTAGCGGCGCCCGTAAGTCAATACTGTATGCCCTGCTCTGCGGTACGGCTATTGCCGGCTACACCGTTGTTGACAAAGTTGCCGTCAGCATATACCTGTTACCGCCGCTCGTAATGGACTGGTCAACAAATTTGGGCAGAGTCCTGCTCTTAACTCCTTATTCATTAAAAAACTGGGATAAAGTCAAAGAGCAATGGGAGAGTCATAAAAAAGAAGCAATCGGCGTGGCCATACTTTCACCGCTGGCTTATATTCTTGTGCTGACAGCCATGGTTTTTAGTCCTGTAAGTTATATTGCACCTGCCAGGGAAATCAGTATTTTAATCGGCGCGGTTTTGGGTGCAAAATTATTGTCGGAAAGCGATTTCAAAATACGATTGACCGGAGCTGCAACCATGTTGATTGGATTGACGTGTTTAGCACTTGGCTAACGATTTACGGGGTTCGGTTCCTGTCCTTGCCTGTCAATACTCCCAGAACATCCTTTGAATATCTTCGGGTTCTCTGGTTGCAGTCAATGCCAGCATTAATAAAATTCTTGCTTTCTGCGGATTCAATGAATCGGCGACAACAAACCCGGCAGTATCATCATCAACGGCTCCGTTGCGGGTAACTACGCCACTGCCGCTCCGGCTGCTGCGTACAACTACGATCCCTTTTGCAGCACTGTCAACAAGTGCTTCTTTAATTGCCGCCGCCATGCCTCCGTTGCCTAAGCCGGCGTAAATCAGGCCTTGAGCGCCGGCAGTCACTGCTGCTTTGATGAGCGCCGGATCACTGCCTACATAAGAGTAAATGACATCTACCCTTGGCAACTGGTTAAGCCCGTTAATGTCAAATTGACTGCAGAAAGTATGTATACGGGTTGGACAGCGGTAAAAGTGTGGAATTCCGCCTTGAATATACCCTAAATACCCTAAGTCCGGCGACTTGAATGTATCTTGCAGCGCGGTATTCGTTTTAGTAACATCCCGGCCACAATTAATCGTATCATTCAGGGTGACAAGAATTCCTTTGCCGGTGCTTGCCGGATGGATCGCCAGCGCGACACCGTTATACAGATTCATCGGACCATCGGCGCTAATAGCATTCGCCGGGCGCATGGCTCCTACCAGAACTACCGGCTTTTTACTTTTGACCGTAAGGTTAAGAAAATAAGCCATTTCCTCCATGGTATCTGTACCGTGAGTGACAACGACGCCATCGACAGCCGGAGATGCCAGCAGTTCCTGGATGCGTTTCGATAGCATTAGCCATAGTTCAATCGTCATATCGCAACTATCCACTTGCAGAATTTGCTCGCCGGTAATATGTGCTATATTGGTAAGCGAGGGAATCTGAGCAATCAGATTTTCTACCTGTAGAACAGCCGCCGTATAGTTGAGGGTTTCTGTCTCACAGGCGGCAGTACCTGAAATAGTTCCGCCTGTGGCTAAAATCACAATATTCTTTTTCATAAATAACTCCTCCCCGCAAACTCACCCAACCTGTAAAATGAGCGTATCATACCAAAATAAACTTAGCAACTGTTAATAAGGCTACAAACACAGAATAAAAAAATGCAGGCTTTGCGCTTTACTAAGCACAAAGCCTGCATTTTTACCCTCAGTTGAAGCGCGAAGAACACCATATTGGCAGGAGTTCTTACTCTTTGGATAAGAGACTTTCTTTCCTATACTTTATCCAACTCCGGAAAATTTTCTCTACCTCACCCCGGTCAATATTGCTACAATTCACACCACGATTTATTATAGGGATAACGGCGCGTCGGGAGGATATTATGAATGATATCATTTTGAAACTCGAACAACTGGGGTTTTCCGCTTATGAAGCAAAAGCATACTACACGCTGCTTAAAAAGCATCCGGCCAACGGCTACGAAATCAGTAAAATTGGCCGGATACCTGCGGCCAAAATCTATGATACGTTTAGCAGGCTGAAAATTAAAGGCTTTATTATTGAAAGCAGCACAGAAACAGGAAAGTACTATCCTGTTCCGCCAGACAAATTAATTAGCAGAGTCAAAACAGACTTTGCCGGCATTATCGACGGGTTGGAGCTTCAGTTACGTGAAACTGAACCAATTGTCGATATCGATTTAACTATGAACCTTGCCAGCTATGAGACTATCCTGGACAAAATGGTGACTGTCATCCAGTCAAGTCAAACATCCCTGCTGCTTTCCCTTTGGCCGGACGAGGCTGTTCTCTTAGCTGATACTGTTGCCACAGCAAAAAAGCGCGGGGTTGTTGTCATCGCCGCAGTGTTTGGGACCTGTTCCCTGGACTGTAACTACTGTATTAGCCTTGAACCCTGCGGCTTATCTTCATTTAAACGTTTAGGAAAACGCCTCACCGCCATAGTCAGCGATAACAAAGAAGTCGTCATTGGCGAAATTGACACCGAAAGTACAACCGAAGGAATTTGGACTACAACACCTGGCATTGTATTGGTAACCAAGGAATACATCAAGCACGATATTTGGGGCAGTGTTCTTATCGATGCCCTTGGTAAAGATAATTTTCAGAAACTCTGCGAACAAAATCAGTTATTAGCGTACTTAATAAAGAATCGATAGGAGGCGACAGTATGGCGGATCTTGTTATTACCGCAAAAGAAGTAAAAAGTACTTGCTCAGCCGGCATACAAACAGGCGATAAAATAGTGCTGAGGGGTGCCACCCTGTCTTTGACGGAAAGTGACCGCATTTGCGGCTTTGCCTTTGCCAATATATATCCGGCAGTTTTTGCCGTAAGATTAGGAAAAGATTTAAGGGAGCTGGGACTGGTTACCCGAACAGTGCAGTGCATTGATCCGGGCCCCCCTTACAGCGAAGGCGGTACAGTCCTTTTTGAAATCAAAGCGTTATAATAATTATGCGGTCAGTCTTACAGGCCAAAATTAAACTTTCAAATTTATCCCTGCACATTGAGCTTTTTTTCGTTGTCGCGATTTGGGCCGGTACATTTGTTTCTACCAAGCTTGTTCTAGCGGAAATTACACCGGCCCTGTCCGCATTGTACCGTTATCTAATAGCTTCGATAATTTTAATTATTATCGACTTTCGCAATCAGGAACGCATTAACCGTGAAGATTACCCTCTATTCCTGTTTTTATCAGCTACAGGCGTAACGCTGTATTATCTGCTGCAGCACTACGGAATGCAATACACAAATGCGACTAACGCCGCCATTTTGATAAGCCTATCACCTGTTTTCATCGGCATCTTCTCCTGGCTGTTGTTTAATGAAAAATTTAAATGTATTAATTGGCTGGGGCTTACTTTAGCATTTGGCGGCTGCTGTCTCTTGATTACCGACGGCAATATGTCGCGAAATCTGCTTGATAATCGTTCATGGGGTAATCTCTTCATTCTAATGACGGCGATTTCCTGGGCCCTCTACAGTGTCTATGGCAAAAAGCTTCTTAAAACCTATTCATCAATTACAATAATAAAATATACTACTCTTCTTGGCACCATAATGCTTATTCCTTTTTCACTGGGCGAAATTACATTAAGCTCAAGGTTTGCACTATCGTGGCTTGGGTTTGTCAATCTCCTGTATCTTGGCGGGCTGGCCTCCGTTTATGGCTACCTCGCCTGGTACAAGGGACTGGAGAGACTTCCGGCCATCACCGTAGGCAGTTATCTCTATTTCAGACCGCTATTGACCGGCATCCTGGCCGCAGCCATCCTGCATGAAAATATCAGTTCTACTGTGATACTGGGCGGAATGCTGATATTAGCAGGAGCATACCTGACAACCAAATAAAACCCGGTATATAAAGAGAGAAACCTGGCGCATGCGGCCTGATTTCTCTCTTTAATGCTTATAGTAAACTCCTGAGAGGCTAACTCACTCTATTATCTCCAGGTTTCCATCGACCATCACCATCTCAGGACGGGCAGTCAGCAGCAGAGGCTCATCACTCCACACAACCAAATCGGCATCCATACCAGGCGCCAGACTGCCAATACGATTATGCAGGCCCAGAATTTTAGCTGCATCACAGGTAATCATTTTTAGAGCCTGATTGGCCGGAAGACCATAGCGGATTGCAAGGCCGGCGTATACGGCCAGGAAGCAGCTTGGAGTCACCGGATGATCACTCATCATGGCAAATGCAACCCCCTGGCAAAATAACAAAGCCGGCGACTCCATCGTCTTATCCCTAAGTTCCGGCTTGGACCGGGTAGATAGTGTAGGGCCAACAATTACCGGAATTTCTTCGGCGGCTAACACATCGGCAACAAGATATGCTTCTGTGCCATGTTCTATAATAATATCCACGTCAAATTCACGGGCAATCCGTACGGCAGTAATAATATCATCGGCTCTGTGCGCGTGCGCCCGCAGAGGCATCTCCTTGCGAAGAACTCTGGCTACTGCTTCCAGTCCGGGGTTATAAGGAAAATCCTTTTCACCTTGCTTTGCCATGTAATGGTGCGCTTTCCACAATGTTTCCCTTATCAGCGCGGCAGTAGCCATACGTGTGACAGGCATTTTTTTATGTTCTATTCCATAACTGCGCTTAGGATTTTCACCAAAAGCAATTTTTAGTCCGGCATACCTTTCTACCAGCATTTGTTCCACCGTCGGCTTAGGCGCTGTTTTTATAATTACACATTGGCCGCCGATTGGATTGGCGCTGCCGGGAGCTATCATAACGGTAGTGACACCCCCGCGGTAGGCTTCCATAAGACCGATATCAGCCGGATTAATGGCGTCAAGGGTATGCATACCCGGCGTGACAGGTTCGCTGCGTTCGTTGACATCCCGGCCTTCCCAGCCCAGACCTTCATTCTCCACACCCAAATGTGTGTGCGCATCAATAAGTCCGGGAGTTACTATCCTGCCGGTTATATCTATAACCCGGCAACCGGGCGGAATATCAATATTTTTGCCGACATCCCGTATTTTCCCTCCCCGCACTAAAACAGTGCCGCGCTCCAGACTTTTGCCGCACATGGTTATGATTTTGCCGCCTGTTAATGCAATCATGTCAATACCTCCTGCCTAGAGACTACAATATGATATATTCTATTTTGTATCTGGTTATAAACTGACAAACATCTGACTTTTTCTGGCTCTTCTATGATATAATGTAATTTAACACAAATTCTTGTTAATTGAATTATATGCCAGGAGGAACATCCATGCCAGCAGTTATTATTCGCAAAGTTAAACCGGAAGATTTAGATAGAGTCGCGGAAATAGAATCAATCTGTTTTCCGGCGGCTGAAGCGGCCTCACGGAACTCATTCCAGGCAAGAATTGCCGCATTCCCTGATTACTTTCTTGTAGCCGAAGACAAAACTAACGCAAAACTGATCGGCTTTATCAATGGCTGCGTTACAAATAGCCCTGTAATCTATGACGAGCTTTTTTATGATACCAGCCACCACATACCGGATGGACAAAATCTAACCGTATTTGGACTGGATGTAATTTCCGAATATCGCCGCCAGGGTGTTGCCGCACAGTTAATGAAACATTTTATTCAGCTTGGCAAAAAATCCAACCGCAAAAATGTGCTGCTCACCTGTAAAGAAGAATTGGTGCACTACTATGAGTCATTTGGCTATGTAAACCAAGGCCGCTCCCAATCAAATCACGGTGGTGCCATTTGGTATGATATGATACTGGCCCTGTAAATCTATTCTGCCGGCTTGCCACTTCCAGCTTTTCATTTAGACGCATACGTTAAGCGACCATTTCCTGCAAAAAACCACGGCAACTTGACTATTGCCGTGGTTTTTTGCTGTTGCTGCCGGCCCACTTCACAGTTAAGTCGCCGAAAATCTAGATTTATAAGTCATATTCAGCATCTTCCAATAGCTTCCTTATTGTCATTACAGAGACTCCTCTGTTTTTCTCTGTAATGGAATGACTGTCCCGCGGATTGGCGCCTACCTCAGCATATAACTGATTGACTCCGCCAAGCAGCGTTAGCGGGGTAACTTCATGAGTATTCATGGCGCGTGACGGAACAGTCACCATTCTGGTCACAGCCGCTATTTTAGCCAATTCCAGTGCGGTTATTTGCCCCTTATGCTTCAACGGGGTTCCCGGCACAGGAATTCTTCGCATCACCGCCATAACTTTGACATCGTATTCCCGCGCCCGCAACATTTCATCAATGAGCTCCTGGTAACTATGCTCAGGTCCAATCGGTTCGACACAGTAATATAAATCAAGATCAACGGCGCGAATAGCTTCCAGCGTTTTTATTCTTGTTTCCGGCTCAATATCCGTATCAATTCCTTCCCGCAGACGGTGAATGTGATAGACACCGGTAAACCCGGCCTGTTTTAATTTCAAGGCAACAGTTTCATCAAAGTCACCAATATTGGCAACAAATTTTACTTTTTCCGGCAGTTGTCTACGGACTTTTTCCCCGATATCTAAAAAATTTTCAATAGAATAATCAGCCGTTGTCATTAAAAAAAGATCATCAATACCTGTTTGAATAAGACTGTCAACTTCCGCTGATATAGCCTTATAATCTTTTTGCCAGGTACTTTCCATGGCGTAATGATTTTCCCCCATGGAACAGAATTTACAGTTTTTCGAACAAGGCTCGGCATTAATGCCTATTTGGGCAAAGATATAGGCCCGGTTTTGAAACTCACGACGCGTCAATTGATTCGCGACAGATAGAAGTTTATGAAAATCAGCCGATATGTTTTCGATATGCAATAAAGCCAATGCCTCTTCGCCGGTAAGCGGCTGTCCGGCCAAAGCAGCAGCCAGTATTTTTTCAATCGTCATTTTTCCCCTCCATATACTCATTTTCAAAAAACCCCGTTATCCATAAAGCGGGTTGGTGAAAACATGCTTGTCCCCAGCCATTTTGAGAGCTACAGCCAATACAAGCTGCTTCGTATTAACTGTCACTTTCTATAGGCAAATCCCCGCGTTGACTCCATACGCTCCAGGACCCGGCATAGTTTTTTACATTTTTATAGCCGAGAAGCTCGTTCAGCACATAGGCGGTGTGAGCGGCCCGTACTCCCGCCTGGCAATAGGTAATGATTACCTTATCCCGGGTAATGCCTTTCTCAGCGAATATTTTTTGCAATGCATCAGTATTTTTCAGAGTTTTATCCGGATTTAACACGTCTCCCCAGTATAACCAGACAGCACCGGGAATCCGCCCTTTTCTCGCTGCGCCCGGAGCCTGCACATCCCCGGTGAATTCGCCCCATTCCCTGACATCCAGAATAATTACATTGGGGTCATGCTCGTTTACGGCATGCCAGACTTCTTCCGTCGTTGCCAATTTTGCGGTGTCTATCCTTTTAACCTGAAAATTACCGGTGGGCACTTGCGAAACTTCATCGGTCAAGCTATAGCCGGCAACTCGCCAGGCTTCCAGGCCTCCGTCCAAAATTTTTACGTTTTGGTATCCAAACATGTCAAGCAGCCACCAGAAATGAGCCACATAGGCAGGACCATGCTTATCCGCATCGGCATAAAGCACAATTGTATCCTGATTATTAATTCCCAGCTTGCTTAGCAAAGCGGCAAGATGCTCCGGCGAAGGCACAAGCCCGTTTGTGTCCTGGTAGTCGCTCCACCATGTATTCACGGCCCCGGGAAGATGTTCTGCCCGGTAATGTTCCGGCGGCCTTACATCAATCAGTTTTACGGTTCCGCTCTTTAACATGGCACTTACATTTTCAGGCGTAACGAGTGACTGAACCCCTTGCTGTACGGGAATCCCGCCGGCGGCATTAGCCATGCTGCCAGGAAATAGCGGCCCTACTGCAAGGTTCATTATAAGCATGCCCAGCAAACTAAACATAACCATTTTTGTATCTATATTTTTGCGTTTTAACATCTATGCTTTAACCTCCTGTAACTGGCTGGACATAGCCTGGAACCGCTGTCCTCGGCCGTTGACCGGCCAACCAGACCAAAAGAGTGTCAGGCTCGTCCCCACTGCCACTGACCCTGCCAGAAAAGTCCGGCAGGTCATTTTAAGTCCTGTTTTATCTTGACTAGCTCATACACTCACTGCTCCTCCTGCTTACATTCTGCTATGTATAACCTACCTGCCGCCAAATAACCGTGACGGACCTTCGACTATTTCCCAACCGGCTTGCTCAAATGCCTGGCGCCTGCTGTCCACCGTGCCGCCAATTACGGTATTGGCCTTGGTATCCCGTGGATTAGAACCGGACTCAGCCCAGGAAAGGTTTACGCCGGCCATGGCAAAGTGGGAGGAATCACCGCCGGCATGACCGGGAATGTCATACCCCATAGCCAGTTTAACCGCGGCGGTTATGGGCGCCTGCTGCGCTTCGGTGAAGGCCCCGTGAACCTCAAGGGGTGAACCTGGGATGTTAATGCGGCGGCCCGATCCGGCATGTACCGGTTTCATAGCTTTCGCCAGCATAGTTTTTTCAACAATTTCTGCTATCGAGTGTTCCGGACCGACCGGCTCAACACAGGTTCCCACCAGGAGACCGGCTTTTTGGGCGGCGGCGACGGTTTTCAGTCTTACTTTCGGATCAATCCCGGTTACAACACCTTCACCCATCCGGATAACATGATAAATACCGGCAAAGCCTGCAGTTTTTAAAGCACTGGCTCCGGCTTCGTCAAAGTCATCCACATTGGCAACCATAGGAGTGTCCGGCTTTAAGGCTGCCCGTACGTCCCGGGCAATCTCCAGGTAATCTGCCATTTTATAGTTGGCCGTAACCATCAGGTATATGGCATTGGCACCGTCGGCTTCGAAACGCAGAGCTTTTTCGATGATCTCGGCCCGGCTGAAAACCTGCTCTTTGGGGAACACCTTATTGATGGGCGCAAAAGAACAGAAATGGCAGTTCTTCGAGCAAGGCCCAACGTTTATTCCTACCTGGGCGTGTACTTCAGCTTTACCTTTTGCCGCAGCAGCACTAAGCTTACGTGCGGCCCATTGAATCAAATAGGCTTCTTCTGATAAATAGTGGACGGAAAGCAACTTTTGGAGTTCAGGCGCAGTGATCTCACCACCCTCTACCGCTTTGCTAATGATTTGGGAGATTTGTTTATCCATGTTATATCTACCTCCAGGCATATTTATAAGTGCACGTTACGCCCTATGCTGTGTGGCTGTTTTTTTCTTGGGCAACGCAAACTTAAATTCAGTCTCTTTTTTTTCGTAATGCTCGCGCTTTCTCCCCCATTGTTACTTTAAACCAGATATCATTCACTCTGCGGCCTGAAAATGCCGGTCCAAACTCAACAAATATTGCGTCATCATGATCGTATATTTCTTGCAGCGAAGGTTCCAATACCCGGAGCTTAAGCTGTCCGTAAGAATACCTTGTGTGCTCCAAAGACAAAAGCTCCATCAATTCAGAAATGCTGTACTCGGTCACGCCTGTCGCTTGCGAGGAAGTAATGATTTCAAAAATGGTGCGAGTGTATTTCCCTCGGTATGGGAAATGATTGTGTTTAATTACAAGTCCTTCAGGCTGAAACACGGCAGCTGCCAATTTTTCAGCATCGATAACGGGGTTAATCCGTCTCAGAAAGATTGCCACCTTCATCACCTCAAATCCAGTATATAACAAAAAAATATCGATTGCAATTCAAAATAGATTTGCAATCGAATAAGTAAAAAAAAGAGCAAAACCTCATATTATAGTTTTGCATGTGTTTTAGACCTATTACCATTATATAGAAAAACAAAGGCGATTGCAAGTTGATAATTATACGCAATCAATAAATATCTAAAATATTGGCTACTTCAGATTTGTTTTTCCAGACCAGTAAAAAATTTTTTCAGGTTTGAAGGCATAACATAAGGCTGCTCACCGACAGGCTCCGGTTTAGTGTAAACCGCTTCCAATATTTTGTTCACCAGCATTTCTTTCGGCGGTACTTCGTATTCGTTGCCTTCGTAGATCCATACGCGGCAGTCTACCGTGCTGTCACAGCATAAATCACCGCATTCGCCGCAGAGAGATTCTTTGAATTCAATGTCAAGATCACGTCCGTTCACACGAATTGTCGGCGAGGTCATGAACTTATAGCGCTGAGCAATTGCTCGGTTTGCAACATGAATCTTGGTGAGCTTCACTTCATATCCTGCGGATTCAAGCAGTGACTCAATTTCCGCAAGAGTATTTCCAAGTACATCGTCCGTATCCACGCAGCGCTTGCAATCATCAAGGTCTAAATAAAGGTAATCAATCTTCAGTGGTTTCTTTGTCACAGAAGTCTTCTCCGCACTGCAGCATAATGCTGAGTTTGCTGTTTCAAATCCGCAGCAGCAGGCAGCTTCCGCTGTACTTTGCAAAGTGCCGCAACATGATGATGCTATCTTATCCGGCACTGAAGAATTAGTATAGCAATTACAGGAATTCCCCCCATTTTTCCAGTCCGCATAATGGTATGTAGGCGGTGACAGAACGACATCTGCATGGCCAAGAGAACGGAGTCGTTCGGCTGTTCTATGGCACACGCTGAACGGTATATCTTGTTTAAGAATATGACCCTTGCCGTCATCATAGAATTTGTCGTTTCCTGTGTAGGTTGCCGTTTCACCTATATAACAGCAAAGTCCGTCTTCCGGCAATGGTATTTTGAAAGCAGCGATTTCAACGGTATCAAAAATGACGTCTTCCTCAATTCCGTAACGCACTTTGCCAAAAACATGATACGGACGGCGCGCACGGACCTGAATTTCACCAAAACCGGCATTGGCAAATAAATCGATATAATCTTCCCGTAACATACCGCCAGTTAAATTCTCTTTTCGTAGAAATTCATCGTTCAGATTGCCGGGTATTGGAGAATTTGTTATCGTACCGGCTAGATAGAGACGGCCCCCCAGCTTGATGACGCGATTAATTTCTGTTAACGCTTGTTTTAAATCATTTGCTTCAACTTTATTGTCCATGCAATTGAATACCGCAATATCTATACATTCGGACGGCAATGGCAGCTCAAGAATATCGCCATGAACGATTTTTATGTAATCGAATTGGAACCACTGATTTTCTTCTGCAGCAAGTTTAAGATTCGCATTCATCTCGGTGATTCTTTCCAGCACATTGTCAACTACAATAACCGAAGCTTTGCGACGCGTAAAATAGGAATATTGCAGCGCTGCTATTCCCGTGCCGGCACCAATACACACAACTGTTTCTTCCGCCTTTATCTCACTGCAGTACGGATTTATGCTGAATTCATACTTCATGCCGTTCATTTTCGCCGGAATCGCCATCCCCGGCAAAAAAAATGATCGCCCGATAGTTTTTTGATAATCACTCATCGTTGATCCTCCAAAATTTGGTTTTTTTAGTTAGAAGAACTTGCAATTCCGTTGTCGCTTGTAAAATGATCCCTCCTGATTGCTTTAAGCATTATAACGAAAATTCATGATAAATTTCATTGCGTAAACGAATAAATTCCGGATCGGTGTAGTCTTTAGCCATACTGGGCGGCACAGTAATATCCCGTTTGATTGTACCGGGGCGCGATGTCATAACAATGACGCGCGAGCCGAGAAAAATTGCTTCGTCGATATCGTGCGTGACCATAATCATTGTTATTTTATCCTTTTCCCAAATCTGCAGAATTTCTTTTTGCATATTTTTCCGCGTCAATGCGTCAAGCGCACCTAATGGTTCATCCAAAAGAAGAATTCTGGGGTTGCTGACAAGAGCCCGCGCTATCGCAACCCGCTGGGCCATGCCCCCGGAAAGCTGGTGCGGAAAAAAATTTTCCGTTCCAGGCAAATCGACCAGTTCGAGATATTTTGCAACCAGTTCTTTTTTTTCACTCTTTGGAAGGTGGTTGACTGCCAGATAGATATTTTGTTCGACGGTCAGCCAGGGCAACAGGCGATGTTCTTGAAAAACAACACCAACGCCGCGGCTCGGTCCATTCAATTTGTGTCCGTTAATGCTGAGCGCACCTTCATATTCCCGCTCCAACCCGCATATGAGGCGCAGCAACGTACTCTTTCCACAACCGCTCGCGCCTACAATGCTGACAATTTCATCTTTGGCAATCGTCAAATTAATGTCTTTCAAGGCATCAATTCGATTGTTTTTTACATAAAATGTTTTGCTGACATTTTCAATACGCACATATTCTTGATCGCTCATGCGTTTCCTCCATGAGTTCAGCAGCCATTATGGACACCGGTATACGCTTTTCGCCAGTTAATGATTCGTTCTTCTATATAACGCAAAGCGTAATCCATCGTTTTGCCGACAATACCGATAGAGATCATGCCTGCCATGACTCTCGCTGTCTGACTCAGCGTACTCGCATCCTGCAAAAAATAGCCGATGCCAACCACTCCGGCAGCCAATTCCGCACCGATAATACACATCCAGGAGGCGCCCATACTGATACGCATACCACTGATCATATACGGATACGCATTAGGGATGACGATGCGCCGGATAAAAGTTCCGTGCGATAATTGCAAGACGGTTGCAAGTTCAACGTACTTTTTATCCAACTGGCGTACGCCGTTCGATACGGTAATGAAAATCGGATAAAACGACCCCAATGAAATGATAAACAACTTTGATGCCTCATCGATGCCAAACCAGAGAAGCGAGATTGGCACAAATGCCAACTTGGGAATAGGGAATAGCAACATAAAGAACTTGCCGAAGGTTTTTTCCATATTACGATACAATCCGCAGCCAAAACCAAAAAGGAGGCCAAACGCCCCACCAATACAAAACCCAGCAATGACACGCAGAAAACTCGTCCCTATATGCTTGACAAATTCACCATTGAGAATTATTTTCCACAAGGCAAGTAGAACATCTGTAAATCGTGGCAGAATAACCGGTTTAAGTGTCCCGCTTAATGCAACACTTTGCCAGACGATAATGATCATAAGCGGCATAGCCGCACGGAGCAGCCATCGTTCTATTCGTGATAATCTCATGAGATCACACTCCCTTCCTAGTTAAAATGGCAGCAACCGTCCTAAAACTTCATGCCCAGCTTGTTCATTTACCGTCCCTGCACCAAGGCACCAGTTGATCTTCAAGCAAGCCTAAAACAACATAAATACTATTGCCAATAATTCCAATAATGACCATCGCTGCCAGTACCATATCCGTATGAGCCATTGCCCGGGCCTGAGTCATAAAAAAACCGATTCCGGCAACGGCGGTCGTCAGTTCTGCGCTGATAATACAGGTCCAGGCAACACCAAGCCCGATTTTAAGCCCTGACATAATATACGGCAGGGAATGAGGAATGACAATACGGTAAACAAAAGCGGCTCGCGACAACATCAAAACCTCAACCAATTCCACGTATTTTACATCAAGCTGCCTGACACCGCTCCACACATTAATGAGAATGGGATAAAATGCCCCCAAGAAAATAATAAACAACTTCGATTTCTCATCAATGCCAAACCATAATAGCGACAACGGTATCCATGCCAGCGTCGGTATCGGGCGCAACAGCAGAAAAACGCTGCCCAACAATTCATCGAGAATAGGGAAAATGCCAATAAGAAGCCCCAGTGTAATGCCTGCACATGCGCCTAACGCATAGCCCATTAAAACGCGGCGCAGGCTCATACCGACATGCAACCACAAATCGTCGCCAGCAGCCATCGCATAAATCTGATAAAAAACATCCCAGGGAGTCGGCAGTAAGATCAGATTCATTTTACCGTTCATTGTAAAAAAAGCCCAGATGAAAATAACTGCAAGCGGCACGCTGACAAACATCAGGCTGTTTCTAAGCATTGCCACAAATCTCATAGTCCCTTCTCCTCACCATTCAATCGTAAAATAAGTATAAGGAGCTTTGCCATCTGATTCCAAATAGCCAGAACCGGATTGGATGGCAGGTGCTGTTTTTTGTTTTCTTTTTCTCAATGATTATTTTTTTGTAAAATTAGTAATTACAAACTCTGTATTATCCACCTTGTTTGGAATTACGCCGATATCATACATCTCTTTCGCAGTGTTGGCCATAAATTCAACGTCCGACGGACGAAGTTCGGTAATCATAGTGTATTTGCTAAGAATTTGTTCCGCCAATTCCGGTTTTAATTTTTTCACGTATTTGAGAACGATCTGCGCACTTTCTTTCGGGTGTGCATTCATATAATCATCAGCTCTTTGACAGGCAGTAAGGACTGCTTGGACAGCTTCCGGACGGTTTTTAACGGTTTCACTGGTTGCAACCCACATGCTGGCTCCGGGACCATAACCGATGATTTTTCCGTCACCGCTCTCAGCTACACGGGTAAGAATTGGGTCGGAAACACAAACCCCCGCAACATCACCGCGCAAAAGCGCCGTAACACCATCTTCGTCCGTCATGTGAATAAACTGAACATCATCAAGCTTCATGCCTGCTTCTCTGATTAGGTCAATAAAAACAAGGTGATGAGAGCTTGATTTTGTAGCGGCAACTCGCTGGCCTTTGAGGTCAGCTATGCTTCTGGCCGGATTATCCGCTCTGACAAGAAGACCGCGGCCTTCCGTATTTGTAGTAACATTTGCCACAATATGATAGTCAACACCGTTTGCATTGCCAACAATCGCCGCAAATTCACCCATTATTCCCATGTCAAGATTACCGGAAATGAAAGCGTCTTTTACAACAGAACCGATGCTGAATGATTCAAGCTTATAAGTGTAGTTGACTTTTTTGAGTTCTTCATCAAGATAACCAAGATCTTTCGCCACCCAGAATGGTGCATAGCTGGTAGATGGAACGGCACCAAGACGAATTACCTTCGGCGCTTCCGCCGCTGCCTTAGTTTCCTCTTTTTTGGCACTGCCGCAGCCTGCGTTAACAAACATAGCTGCCGCAAACATGATTGAGAGTAAAACTGCTGTAAATTTTTTCATTTTCTTCCCGCCTTTGTTTATATTTAATAGCCGAGTTTCATGGATTTTTCCCGCTTACTTGCCACTTGCTTTTGTATTCCGCGGATTAGACCCGGAGCAGTCAAAAAAGAAATGCAACTGAGTCTGATAAAAGCTTGCCACCTTCATTATTAAACCCAGTATATAACAAAAAAACCTCGATTGCAAGTTTGTATTAACTTGCAATCGAAAGAGAAATATTTTAATATAAGAATAGACCCTTATATTTACAGGAATTAAAATTCATTTAGCATGAAGTATACGGTAACGGTCAAGTAAAGGAAAATGGAGGACGTATATGAAAACATTTTGTGAAAACGTCAAGGAAAGCGACGAGAAACTGGTCAGGAACAAACTTGATAGTGTCCAAATAAACGTTGGGTATGTTTGCAATTTAACCTGTAGGCACTGTCATGTACAAGCAGGACCTAACCGCACAGAGCAAATGAGTTCCGAAACAATGAAAGCCTGCCTCAATTTTATCAAAGAGGCAAACGCAGCTACGGTTGATATTACCGGTGGCTCACCGGAAATGAATCCGCAGCTTCCCATGCTGATAGAAGAATTAAGTAATATCAATACGGTAAAACGCATTTTAGTCAGAACCAATATGACACTTCTGGGCTTAGATACATATAAACATTTACTTGATTTATTTAAAGCCAACAAAATTGAACTTGTTGGCTCATTGCCTTGCTATGGTGAAGAAAATGTCACGGCGCAGCGGGGCGCTGGCGTTTTTAACAAAAATATTGAAGTATTAAAGTTATTAAACAGTATTGGCTACGGGAAAGAAAAAACCGGCCTGATTCTTGATCTGGTATATAATCCGGGTGGCGCATTCTTACCCGGGCCGCAGGCAGAATTGCAGGCAGCTTATAAAGAGCAGCTTAAGAATAATTATGGTATTGGCTTCAATCATCTTTTTACCATCACTAACGCCCCCTGCGGCCATTTTAAGGAAGATTTGAAAAATAGCAGTCAATTGGATGCTTATCAACAATTGTTAGTCGATAATTATAATAAAGACAATCTCAAAAAGGTCATGTGTGTATCACAAGTCAATATTGGCTGGGATGGCGCTGTTTATGACTGCGATTTCAATCAAATACTGGGGCTGCGTATCCATGCGCCAAAAACAATTGCTGATTTCACACCGGAAGAGTTATTGTGTGAAATCATAGCAGATGATCACTGCTACTGTTGTACTGCCGGGGCCGGCAGCAGCTGCCAGGGCAGTTTGGAGTGAGTATTATCCGCGGTCTTGAATAAAAACCTGTGAAACCACACGAGTAGCGTGTGGTTTCTATTTTGCCAAACAAGTGGTGAGTTACTTATCCCCCTTGTTTACAAAACGTAGGTTAAGCGCCAGCGGCGTAACATGAATCTCAGCCTGCCTGCTGTTAATCAAGGGCTACGCCAAGCTCATCCAACATAAGCTTCTTGTACTGAAAAAAAACATCGTCATTTCTGCGGCGCGGCTTGGGGATATCAATCTCAATGATTCTTTGTATTTGTCCGGGATTTACTGACATAATGACAACACGATCACCGAGATAAATTGCTTCGTCGATGTCGTGTGTAACAAAAAGAAGTGTCATTTTCTGTTCGTTCCAAATATGCAGGATCTCATCCTGCATATTCATGCGGGTCAAGGCATCAAGGGCGCCTAACGGCTCATCCAAAAGCAGCGCTTTGGGATGATTTACAAGAGCACGGGCAAGTGCTACACGTTGTGCCATCCCACCGGATAGTTGACGGGGAAAAGCATTTTTGAACTTGGTCAAGCCCACAAGTTCGATGTATGCATCAACATCAGCCTTATGTTCTTTGAGAGTACCGCGTGCTTCCAATCCGGTTGCGACATTGTGCCATACATCCTTCCACGGAAACAGCGTTGGATTTTGAAAAGCAAAACCGCGTGTAAAATGAGGTCCGGTGATAGATTCGCCATCAATGCAGAGCTCGCCATTACTTGGGTTATCGAGTCCGGAAACCAGCCGCAAAAGTGTGGATTTCCCACAGCCGCTGGGACCGATGATCGTAATGAATTCACCGGCTTTGATTTCCAGATTGATATTATGTAGCGCCTTCACTTCCGTACTTTTTGCATCCATGAAATTTTTTGAAACATTACGGATGGAAATTTTCCCCGCCAAGCTGGCAGCCTTTTTTTCTTCTACCACTTTACAGTTCCTTTCTGCCAGATAAGAATCCGCTCACGCACTTTAAAAAGAAGCGATGTACAGCCTGAGCACATAAGCGCGCTGATGCCAAGTGCCGCATAGAGCTTGTAATATTCGGCCCAGCCTTGCGCCCAGTTGATATACCAGCCAAGTCCCGCCTTGACGCCAAGCATTTCGGCGGCAATGAGTGTGGCAAAAGCGCCGCCGAGGCCCATAAACATTCCGACAAATATGGTTGGAGCCGCGCAGGGCAGCGCAATTTGCAATAACTGATACCGCTCATCCGCCCCCAGTGTACGGGCAATTTCAAAATAGGACTTGCTGATATTGCATACACCGGAACAGGTCATGACAGTAACGGGAAACCAGACCGCCAGGGCAATAAGGAACACACTGCCGGAAAAGCTGGTCGGAAATGCTACCAGAACAACAGGAATCCAGGCGGTAGCCGGAATCGGCCCGATAATACGGACGACCGGATTCATCCAATAGCCGAATTTTCGGTACCAGCCCATCATTAAACCGCTGGGAACGCCGAGCAGCATACCGATAAGGTAACCAAGAATAAGAAGACGCAGGGAATAGGCAACGCTTTTTAAGAGAATCGCCCAGTCCGTGACATACGCTTCCAAGATCTTGGGAGGAGACGGGAAAAACGGTAATGGCAGCAAGGCTTTTTTCAAGGTAATGATTTCATAGCTCAGTGTTAAAAGAATGGCGGCCGTAATAAATAAAGAGTAATAGGAAAGCTTCTCACACCATTTCTGCTTAATGGTTGAGCCGAGAGCCCAAGCGGCGAAAAAAGCCGTAAGAAAAGAAATAAGCAGCGTATAGTAGCCGGTATTAACCAGTTGCTTGTTAGGCATTTCCGCATGGATCCCCAGGGTGATAAGTAATGCTAAAACCGGCGCCCATAACGTGAATTGTTTTTTAAAGGTTTGCTTAGTTTCCGCGGCAAAGAGGCGTACCGCAAACGAAGGACTTGCCGCAAGCTGTTTTTTTAGAGTCTGCATAATAATTACTCCAAATTCTTACTGAATTTTTATAAGTAACTCCGGCATAAACAAGGAATTACGCCATTAAACTCTATTGAAGAATTTTATAGGATTTTTTAATGAGTTCTTCCGGATTTGTAGAGGCGTCAAATATACCAACGTCTTTGAAAACCTTGACATGCCAGTTCCAGTCCTTTAAGCCACGTGCCGGGTCGGAAAACCACTGGTAGGCCTTGATGAGCTGCACATTGAGTGCAGGCGTGCCACCGGTGTATTTTTTTTCAACCATCATCCTGGCAACTTCATCCGGTTGTGTTTTGCATAATTCACCGCCCGCCTGGAAAAACGCCTGGATGTTTTTCGCAGCTTCCGGTTCTTCCCTGACCACTTTGCCGGTAACCCCCACGAAGCAGCAGGTATAATCCTTATAGGGAGACATGGTGGTATTGCTCCAGATAATTTTTGCTTTTCCTTCGTTTACAGGAATCTGCGGAAAGGGGTCCCAGGTACCAAAGCAGTCGATTTCACCTTTATCCATGGCGGTTTGAAGTTGCGGCGGAGGATAAACTTTCCATTCCACTTCTGTTTTCGGGTCGATGCCATGCTGTTTGAGTTCATTGCTGATGTAGGCCATAAAGGGGCCGCCCATGGCGTCCACACCCACTCTTTTTCCTTTGAGATCGGCGGCGCTGTTAATGGGGGAATTAATCGGTGCGGAAGCTTGAATACAGCCGGTATGAGCCGTATTAATTAATACAAGATCCATTCCCTGTTCAATCCCTTTGAAGCTGCCAGGGGATGAAAGTACCGCATCCACCTTGCCGGTAGAAAGCATTTCCGCCGTATTTTTAGATGCCATAAGTACGAGTTCCACTTTGATGCCCAGTTTTTCGGCGACCTTGTTTTCGTAAGCGGCAAAAATGGGGGCTTCACAGGTTCCGCCCCAGTAACCGATTCTATAAATCCGTTCTGTTTTTGTTTTGCTGTTGTCTTGTTCTGTGGCTGTCTTTTTGTCACTGCCGCAGCCAGTCGTGACCAGGGCTGCCGTTATCAAAATAGTCAGTAAAAAAGTAATCCATTTTCTATTCATTTGGAGGCCTCCTTTTTTTTAGCGGATCTGATGTAAGATACCACCCGCAAGATTATATTCACACTCCGTCTTGGCGGCAAGAGAGCGGTCATGCGTGACAATCACAACTGCAGCGCCGTTTTCTCCTGCTTTAAAGAGGGAGGATGTGACAATTTGAGATACTTCAGAATCGAGGTCATTGGTCGGCTCATCGGCCAGCAGGATTGCCGGTTTCATAATAAGCGCCCGGGCAAGGGCTACACGGCGCATTTGCCCAATACTAAGCTGTTCCGGCTTATAGTCAAGATGCTTGCTCATTCCTAGAGAGTCCAGCAGGGCGGCGGCTTTTTCCCGCATATTGCTTATGCCGCTAAACGCAGTACAGACAAGCGTATTTTCAAGAGCAGTCAGCGATCCCACAAGGCGAGGTGTTTGAAACAGATAACCAAAACGGGCAGCGCGAATTTTTGATAGTTCAGCAATACCGGTACCGGCAACGTCTTTTTCATCAATTAAGATGCTCCCGGAAGCAGGTTTTTGTAATAACCCCATGATGGATAGCAATGTAGTTTTCCCTTCGCCGGAATTGCCGGTGATCACCGTGGTGGTCCCTGCCGCGGCAACAAAATTAATCCCGCGCAAGATGCTGATTTTGCCAAATGATTTATGAATGGCCTTGAGCTCAATCCCTGTTTTTTTCATCAATCATACTCTCCCTTTATCATTACAGTGCTTGGATCCAGCCTTGCCGCCTGCCACGCCGGAAACACAGAAGCAGCGGTTGTAATACATACGCCAATAGCAAAAGTGATACCAGCGTTTAGGAAAAACTCATAACCGGAAAGGGAGAGCAGTGGATAGGAACGCAGCGCGGCAAGAAAGTCGCACGAACCGCGGTACAACAGCATACCGGCAAGCAAGCCGAGAATACCGCCGGTCGCGGCAATAGACATAGCTTCGCCGACAATTAGCATGTAGATTTTAGACCGGGATGCGCCAAGCGCCAGGTAAATGCCATATTCACTATGTCGATGCCGCATGGAAAGATAAAAATTGGCAAATACCTGAAAGACAATTGCGCCAATGATGCTGAGGCACAGTGTACCGATGATTCGAATGAGAAGCTGCAATTGGCTCTGCATACTTTTTTTGGCATCTACGGCCAGAATGGGTTTTATGCTTCCAATTTTGGCAAGATATTGATTAATGAAATTTATATCCGCGCTTTCATCCAAGCGAAGGAGAATAACCGATATCAGATTTTCCGGCTGTCCGGCCTTAGCCCAAATATAGCGGAGCGAATCGTTGTTTTTTGCCAGTTGGCGGGCCGTATTGATATTCATATAAATAGAGTAGTCTATTGATGTACCGGTTTCTCCGGCCACAGCTGCAACGTCGAATATTTTTCCGAGAATTTTGATCTGCGGTTCCCCTGCATAATCATTTTTGGCCCCGAGAATCACGCTGTTGTCCGGCAGCTTACCGTTATAGGCTTCCGGTAGCCACGGGTTAATATAAATGTCGCTTGCAGGTTCAATCCCGATAACGCGGGTGGGGATGTCAATACTGCAGCAGTCTGCGCCGGACAGTGTCTGCACGAAAAACTGAGGCGATACTGAACGGAAGCCGGGAATATCTTTAATTTCATCTAACTTGGACTGGTTCATATAAACATTTACAGGTGCGCCGCCGTAAAGGAGGGTTCCGCCTTCGACTTCCGCGGTATTGGGCACAATGACAATATCGGCGCCCATACGTTCAACCGCCTCGTGCATACCGGCATCCACACTTTTATAAAGCGCAGCTACCGCAAAGGCAACGGCAACGCCAAGAGCAATCAGGATAATAAGAATACTGTTTTGCAGTTTTCTATGCAGAAGGTTGCAGCCAATCATGTGCCATAAAGTCATTTAGCTTCATCCTCGTCAATTGCTTGGGAAATACGAAAGCTTTGGTAAAAAAAATATATGCCTAATACAACCAAGGGAATAGCCCCCACCAGGGTATACAGATACGTCTTATGACATGCCATATTTTCTTTGACGCACATGCCGACTGCCCACGACTGAGGAAATGCTGCGGCAATTACTCCACAGATGCAAAGAACCAGACCCAAGGCCTTTTTTACCTGTGGATTCGCTGTAAAAATAAGATAGCTGCTGACAATGAGCGCCATAAGGGCATTGAATGGTTCAGACCGCCATGTATACCAGCAAGCCATATGCCCCATACCGTGAACTTGTGAAACACAGATTGGAAAAAAGAAGGGTACGAGCAAAAGCCATAACGACAGTAAGAAACATATACCCGGTATTAGTCTTTTGGATTGCAATTTTACTCCCCCAATTCCACAAATGCCCGCTTCTATCAGTTGATAAAAAACATAGCCGTTTAACAATTGCACTCTATAACTAACTTGCAATTGTCAAGGTTAAAAAAAAGACCAAAACTGCCAATTATACCTTTTCGGTGGCCCGGCGGCGCAAACGCGACCAATCCCGGTTGTCAATAATATCAGCCAGTGTTTGCAGCAGCCGGTCCTTATCTTCCGGCAGCCAGCCCTCCAGGGAAATACAGTTGGAAGGATGTATGGAGGTAAAACCACAGTGCTCAAGTTCCAACCCTTGCAATAAAAGCCGCATTTCTGCCAGTATCGCGGGATCATCCGGCACTATAAAGCCACCGGCCTGCACTTGTTTATAAATTGGCGTCCCGGCCTGAACAAGGATGGTTAGTAAGCCCAGATAATCCGGTTGTATCTCATTACAAATGCGGGCGGTGTGTTTAGCATGGTCCACAGACTTGTCCGGTTTCCCGGCCAAGCCCAGGATGGCTGTGACAAACAAGTGTATGTCCGCTTGTTTCAGCAGGCGCCCGGCCTGAACCATTTGCGCATAGCTGACGCCTTTACGGATGGCATAGAGGATTTGTTCATCGCCGCTTTCCACCCCCAGGTGAGCCTCGGTCAACCCGTGCTGCTGCAAGTCTCTGAGCTCGGCCGGAGACTTATTGAGAACACTGCCGGCACTGGCATAAGTGCCGACATAGGACAACCCCGGAAAACTGGCATACAGATAATCCAATATTGTTAACAAATCTTTAGCCGGCATGCTAATCGCATCGCCATCGGCCAAAAAGACCTTTTTCACATCGCCGTAAGCTGCTTTCGCCAGATTAATATCGGTTAAGATCTCCGGCAGGGCCCGGACCCGGTACTGCTTGTTTTTATACATATAGCAAAAGGTACACTGATTATGACTGCAACCAATTGTGCACTGCAGTACATAGTCGTCTCCGGCAATATGGGGACTATAAATATCGCCTTCATAACGCATAATTTGCCCCCCCTCCCCCGGAAAAACACCGGTTACAACGATGTTTTCCTTTCTATGACAATAGCCAATAAAAGATTTTCAGACTAGCCTTGCTATTTTGCGGCCGCTGCATTCGGGAAATTCCATAAGTACTTAAGTACTTCCTGCACAATACCGTCAATATCATTGATGTCACAGCAAGGTACGCCAATATCCCAGACAACATCACTGGCAATAGCCAGTAATTCACCGGCCTCACATAACAAGTCTTTATGCGCCGCCGAGCGGAATACCTCTATTTTGGGCTTACCGCTCCGTTTAAAGCCTTCTGTGAGTATTAAATCAACCGGCGCAAGCATGGCAATCACCTCATCAAGCTGTTTCTCTTCGACCACTTTTTCAATGATCGCTACTTTGGCCGGTGAGGAGATGGCAACAATATCTGCCCCGGCCTGTGCCAGCCGCCAGGTATCTTTGCCTGGCTTATCGATATCAAACTGATGGGCGTCATGTTTTATAACTGCCAGCCGAATCCCGTGATCTCTCAGTCTTTGTATTACTTTTTCCAACAGGGTTGTTTTGCCTGACCCCGATTTCGCAACAAATGAGATTACCGGTGTAGTCTGATTGTTCATATTCTAACCCCTTATTTCAACAATTCATTACCTTGGTCTGTTGTAGCTTTTCCTTACCAATCAGCCTGTTTAAATCTTCCGGTGTATTAAGGTTTAAAAACAGTTCTTCCAGATTTCCTACCGTCTCCAGTTCCCTTTCCGCAACCTTTAATACTTTTACCTGCGGATAAAAAAGGTACACTTTACTAATCCCGGCTTGCAAACACTGTTCCATAGCCCCGATGCAATTACGCGAGTATACCGCACACAAAGGTTCCCAGCAATTCTTTAATTCCGGAGCGATGACATCATAGCCTTCCCGGCGTGCCAATAAGTATTTGGCTAGTTCTATCGTAAACAGCGGCATGTCGCAGGAAACTATAAAAGAATATTGATTGCGGGCAGCCAACAGACCGGCATGCATACCGGCCAGAGGTCCCATCCCCGGATACAGGTCAGGGACCTCTCTGATACCTGCAAAATTGTATTTTGCCGTGCTATTACTGGCAACGATCACTTCATCCGTAAAATTTATCAGCTTTTTCACAGTGCGTTCTATCAGAGTTTCATTATCGAACGGCAACAGCGTTTTGTCACGCCCCATCCGGGAACTTCGCCCCCCAGCCAGAATAATTCCGCTCACAGCCATTACATTGCCCTCCCCCGCACATAATGCTCTATTCTTATAATTTAAACCGGTTAACGGCATCCTGCAACTGTTCTGCAAGTTGAGCCAAATGTTGGCTGGAAGAAGCAATTTCTTCCATGGCGGCCGACTGTTCCTCCGAAGCGGCAGAAACTGTTTGTGTCTGACTGGATATTTCCCGGCTGATATGTTCCACTTCTTTCATAGCATCAACAATAAGTTGACTGTGACTGACCAGCTGCTTCATACCGCCGGCGGTTCCCTGGGCTATCACGGCAACTGCTTTAATATGCCCTTCGATGTCACGAAAAACCTGACCGGCCTGATCGACAACGCTAGATCCCTGCCGGACTTCCTGGGTACCGTCTGCCATAGCCGCGACTGCCTGCTCGGTTTTCCCCTGGATATCACCAATGAGCGTAGCAATTTGTTTAGCCGCCTCCTGCGATTGTTCGGCCAGTTTCCGCACCTCTTCGGCCACTACGGCAAATCCCCGTCCCTGTTCGCCGGCCCGGGCCGCCTCAATCGCCGCATTCAGTGCCAGGAGATTGGTTTGCGCGGCAATACCGGAAATAGTCTCAACAATTTGTCCGATTTCTTTGGACTGTTCACCCAGTTCGGCCACAACCTGCGCCGAGTTTTCAACAGTTTCCCTGATATGGCCCATTTGGTTTACTGCCAGGCCTACGGCCTCATTACCGGCGGCGGCCGCCTCTACCGCTTTATTGGCAATAACAATGGATTGTTCGGTATTTTTGGCTTCTGTCTGGGCACCGGCGGCAATTTTCCGGACTAACTGCAATGCATTATCCACAGTGCTTACCTGCGAATCAGCTCCCCGCGCTGTCTCGGTAATGGAAGCGGCAATCTGTCCGGCAACCTGGGCGGATTGTTCGGCATTGGCCGTCAATTCCTGCGATGCCGCCGCTACTTGCTCGGATGAGTTAGTAATTTGCTGCACCAGACTGCGCAAATTACCAACCATGGTTTCAAAGCCATGGGCCAGATGTTCCAGTTCGTCGCCGGATTTAACGTGAATACGGGTTACTGTAAGATCGCCGTCTGCAATACCATGAGCAGCCCTTTCCAGCGTGTTTACCGGTTTAGAAATCCACGTTGCCACCCAAAACACAACCCCTAAGGATAACAGCAACACAATAATACTGGTACCGAACGATATCCAGGTAAAGGTATTTAATTTAGCTGTAATTTCACTCACAGGCACATTGACACCCACAGACCATTTGGTACCGGCTATCGGCGCGTAAGCCAGATACTTGTTAATACCCAGATAATCGTAGTTTATAATCCCCTGTTCACTCCTGGTCATTTTCTCGGTGGCCGCCCTCAGTGCGGGCGTCGCATTCGGGTCGGTAAGACTGCTGAACTTTAGGGCAATTTCTTTATTAGGATGAAAAATAATTAAGCCATCCCCTTGGATCACATAGGCATATCCGGTCTCACCCACTTTGACTTCCAATACCTGTTTTTCTACCGCTTCAATATTAATAGCCCCCGCCAAAACACCGGTTATCCGGTTATCCTGACGAATAGGAATAGAGATTATTACAATAGGTTTGTTGGTCTTCTTAGAGATAACCGGGTCGGAAATGACGGTTTCTCCCTTAATTGACCGCTGGAAATATTCCCGGTCGGCTAGACTGCCGGTTTCTCCCTTAAAATCAAAGTATTTGCCGGTCGGGTCAATCCATATCAAACTTTCGTATACCTCGGCTATACTTAGCTCTGCCGCCAGGTAAGAGACGATTGCCTGCTTGTCGCCACTGACAATAACAGGCGAACGAGCCAAGCCGGCGATTTCCGTTCGGGTACGGTCAAGCCAGCTTGCCGTTTCCTGCGAACAATTTTGCACGACGTGAGTAAGCTCAGCTTCCACATCTTGCATAAGTATCTTTTTGGCCTGCCAATAACTTAAGCCTGCCAGTAAACTCAGTGCCAATATAAATAGAGTAGCCACTGTTGCCACAAGTTTGATGCGAATACTTTTCATGTTACCTTCTCCCCTATATCCTGCAGACCCGAAAGTGTTTCAACGCTGCTGCTAACCTGCCGTCCGCTGCCCGGAAACAGATACGGTACCAGTCTTTATCCGTTCAATTTCCTGGTCAACCCATACCGGGTTATGATGTCTGGCCTGGCTGAGCGGCTGGGTACCATCGCCAAACATGGCCAAAAACTCGCCCCAGTTGTATATGCCCAAAAAAATGTGCATAAACACGCCTAATCCCAGTACCACCCCCAAAACCAAATGAACCATGTCAAACCAGTACGTAGCTACCTTGGGCGCAACCGGCATGAAGGCATATAGTACCCAGCCGGTGACAATTAGCATAATGCCACCCAGGAACATGCCAAGCCCCATCAATTTCTGTCCGGAATTCATCTTACCCATTGGCGGTACAGGAATTGTCCTGCCTAATAACATCTTTTGCGGATAGCCGCCACCGACTAACAACCAGCCGATATCTCTTTCATTCCAGCTAAAAATCCGCCGGATAAAAGCTACGATTCGCGCAAAGCCAAATAGACAATAGTAGATTGCGGCAATAGTCAGGATCACTGCGCCAGCAATATGAATCTGCATGATCAAATTTTGAATGTCATCACTAAATGGTTTCATCCATATAAAGAATCCGGTAATGGCTGCCGGTA
This sequence comes from Sporomusa aerivorans, assembly GCF_041428895.1. Lineage (NCBI taxonomy): Bacteria > Bacillati > Bacillota > Negativicutes > Selenomonadales > Sporomusaceae > Sporomusa > Sporomusa aerivorans. The sequence goes on along the minus strand of NZ_CP156926.1, from coordinate 1,831,838 downwards.
AAAAGCCGAGAATCAAGCCCCAGTGAAACAGGCGGGAAACAAAAGAATGTTTTAGCACCCGTGGTTCAAGCGTCTCATGATAGTTCATCACCAATCCCCCTTACCCTAATTGCGTGCGGTTAACATATTTAGTATGGAACAGTTCTTCCGCCAAGGGGCTTAGCGGATTTTGAGCGAACCTGGCATACATCTGGCGAACCGCCTGATTATTGTGGCTCTGCCGGATTTTAGCCTGAGCGTCGTCGCGGTAGATACCTTGCGCCCGCATTTTAATATACTTTGTCCGGTCCTGTACCAAATCTGTCGCCGCATATGCGCCAGTCCACAAAACCGCGCCGGCTATGCCAACAACACCTAAAAACTCCCGCCGGGTAACCCTGACTGCCTTCTCAATATAATCATACTGTGCCATTGTCTGCCTCCTCATGATGTTTGCTAAAGTTTACGCCCATGGCAGCATTGCTTTTGCTTTGCCGAGCCAGGAGGTGCCCATCGGATTTACAGGCTGACCGCCGCCGTTAACACAGCCGCCGGGACAATTCATAATTTCAATAAAATGATAGGGTAATTTGTTTGCTTTGACTTCTTCCAAGAGCGGCCGAACGTTCTCTTTGATGCCATGAGCGACAGCAACATTCAGCGTAACTTCTTTACTGGTTTTGGCGTCTTGCATGGTTACGCTGGCTTCCTTCACGCCGGCAAGTCCCCGTACGGGTTTGAACTCCAGCACATCAAGCTCCCGGCCGGTAATCACGAAATACGCAGTACGCAGTGCAGCTTCCATAACTCCGCCCGTATTGCCGAAGATAGTGCCTGCACCACTATATTGAGCCAAAGGATTATCTTTGTCAGTAAATTCGGGAGCATTGGCAAAATCAATGTTCCGTTTCTTAAATAGGCGGGCCAAATCCCGGGTAGTAAGAACTACATCAACATCAGGATAATGACCATTCTCACCTTGCTTGCGCCAATAGTGCGCCGCACTGTCAAATTCCGGTCTTGATGCTTCAAATTTCTTAGCGGTGCAGGGCATAATGCCAACCACAAAAATATTTTCAGGTTTTACTCTCCATACTTCTTTGGCTCCATAAGTCTTAGCCAGAGCGCCGGCCATCATCATGGGAGATTTTGCAGACGACAAATTAGGAATAAACTCAGGATAGTATAATTCCACATACCGAATCCAGGCGGGACAGCAAGATGTAAATTGCGGCAACGGTCCCAGCGGCTGTTCGGCCGGTTCACCCAGGGCATAGTGCCTGATTTTGGCGATTAACTCCATGCCTTCTTCCATGATGGTTTGGTCGGCGGTAAAATTGGTGTCCAATATTTTAAAGCCGGCCTGGTTGAGAGCGCCATATAGCTTTTCCGTGACCAGGCTGCCTGGTTCCATCCCGAACTCTTCCCCGATGGCAACCCGTACGGCCGGGGCAATGGTGCCGACAACCGTCAACTGCTTATTATTAAGCTTCTCAATTACTTTGTCGACAACGTCAACCATGTCTTTAGGCGCCCCGAACGGGCAGTTGACAAGGCACTGGCCGCACGATATACACTTTTCGGTAGTGACGGTATGTGCGGCCCCATATTTACCAGCAATTGCATCTGCCGGGCAAAATGCCTTACAGGAATCGCAACCCTTACAGATTTTGCGGTCAATTTCAATAACACGATTTAATTCCTGGGTTTGAAATCCTTTCATCATTAGACCTCCCCTATATAGATTTAAATGAGAACCTGGCTCGCCCCACGGGAAGCGGTTTATAGAGCAAAGTTACTCTTAGTAAATCAGAAAGTATGCTTCTTTCTGATTTACTAAGAAAACTATTAAACCAAGCAATATAGGATAGTCTGATGAAGCAAACTAGTTTCAGGCGGAGTATAAGCCCCACTTGCAGAAGCGGGGGGCTTATATAGCGGGTTAATCACAGGAGGAACCTACCCGTTAGATAAAAATTCCCGCCGCAGCATTCCTTAATACAACTGCCGAAACTTCCTGCCCGGCTATCAGCGGTCCACTGCCGGCAGGCACATCAATTAAGGCATTGCAATCAATCATTGATTTCAAAACTCCGTTACTTTGCTCGCCCGTTAATTTCACATAATTCATTTCATTGTCCCGCTGTACCCTGGCGCGCAAAAATCGCCGCTGCTGGCTGGGTTTATTAAAGCTGTCGGTCAGTATAGCCGATATTTTGGGTGGAAATTGCTCTGCAAGCCCCATCATTTTTTTTATCAGCGGTACAACAATCAGATCAAAGGTGATAAAGGCGGCAGCCGGATTGCCTGATAGTCCGATAATCAGCTTCTGGTTGTACCGGGCTGCTATTACCGGTGAACCGGGCTTCATATCTACTTTCCAAAAGGCAATTTCGGCCCCGATTGCTTCCAGTGCATCGGGCACAACATCATAATCCCCCACCGATACGCCACCGGTTGTAATCACAAGATCAGCTGCCGACAGCGCTTGCCCCAACCGGGCAACAATTGCCTCTTTTTCATCCGGCACTATGCCCATGGAAATAGGTTCGGTCCCTAATTGGGAACAGAATGCATTCAAACTGTGCAAATTGCTGTTATAGATTTTTCCGGGAAGTAAAGCTGTAGCCGGATCTACCAGTTCATCGCCGGTGCTGAGAATGGCAACTTTGACTTTTTCATAGACCGGTACTTGTGCGATACCTACCGCCGCCAACAACCCAACCAGCGGCGGATTTAACAACGCGCCCCGGCAGGCAATCATCTCACCTAGCGTTACGTCTTCGCCGGCCTTAATCACATTTTTACCTGGCTGCAGTGGATAAGACAGCGAAATATGATTATTTTCCCTGACGACATCTTCATACTTTATAATCTCGTCTGCGCCTTCAGGCACCGGCGCTCCAGTCATTACCTTTATGGCTGTTCCGGAAACCACTTTGCGCTGCGGCACATAGCCGGCCCGCACCTCTTCAATGACCTCCAGTACGACGGGTTGGGAACGGCTGGCAGTTTGGGTATCACCGGCCTGCACGGCATAACCGTCCAGCGGGGATTTGCTAAAGGCCGGCAGGTTTACACCTGATTGTATATCCCGGCATAAAACCCTGCCTGCCGCAGCAAACAGCGACACATAACCCGGTTTTACAGGCTGGACCAATTCCCCTAAAATTGCATGGGCTTCTTCCAAGGAAATACTTGTTTTCACTTGTTTCCCTCCTCTCCTTTATGCGCCAGTACCAAAGGAACAAGCCGGATACTGACAAACATCACATTCCAGACACATACCACCCAGCCCCAGTTTCACAATCAGCGGCCGGGTAATCCGCCGTTCGGCCAGAACTAAGGGTAAGAGCAGATCAAAGACGGTCGTTTTATGGTACATGACGCAGCCTGGCAATCCTAAAACCGGCACTTTTCCAATATAGGCAACCATGAGCATAGATCCCGGCAATACCGGCGCGCCATAAGTAACGATTTGTGCACCGGCCTTTTTAATGCCGCTCGGGGTTACATCATCAGGGTCAACCGACATACCGCCGGTAGTCAGTATTAGTTCAGCACCGTTGGCAATCAACGCATTCACGGCTTGCGCGATTTTTGCCGCATCATCCGGCACGAGAATATGCTGCAGGACTTTACAGCCAAATCCTGCTACTTTCGCCTTGACAACCGGTCCGAATTTATCCTGGATGCGTCCGTGATACACCTCGCTGCCGGTTGTAATTACGCCTACTTTATAGGAACGATAAGGTGTAACAGCTGCAACTTCGACTTTTTGCCCGATCTCTTCCACCATTTGTATTTTTTGTTCGTCAATCATCAGGGGAATAACCCGGACACCGGCTACTTTGTCACCTTGTTTTACCGGACGGTTATGGTTGCGGGTAGCAACGACAATTTCCTCAATGGAATTAATACCAGTTAAAAACTCTTCGTTAATAGTGAGCAGCCCGTCGTGCTTGGCTATAAGATTTACCTTGCCTTCACTGGGTTCACTCAGCGCAAGCCCATGCCCGGCTACTGCTCTGGCTATACGCAGTCCGGCATCATTTTCATGCAGAAAGCCTGCCTTCAGTTTCCACACATACAGGTGCTCTTTGCCTAGTTTCAGCAATGTAGGTATATCCTGCTCACAGATGACATGCCCCTTTTTAAAAGCTTCTCCTTTGAACTCCCCCGGCACTATTCTCGTAATATCATGGCATAATACATTGCCGATGGCATCTTCTACCCTGACCATTTGCATAGTTTTCAACCCTTTCCAATTAGTAACGCATTCTCTGCCTAGTTAAGCCGTTCCAGGACATCGCCTGGTTTTATCCAGCCAGGGGTAATTACTTTGGCAAATATTCCTTCCCGCGGCATAACGCAGTCGCCGGTTTTTTCGCGGATGGCACAGCCCATGTGGCATTCCTTGCCGATTTGCGTTACCTCCATAATGGTCTCGCCGACTTTAAGTTTTGTGCCGACAGGTAGCTCGTACAGTATCAAACCTTCGGTGGTAATATTTTCGGCGAAACTTCCTGTCGCCAGGTTGTCAAAACCCAGCTTCTTTATCTTGTCAATGCTCTCGTTCCCTAAAAGACTTACCTGCCGGTGCCATTCACCGGCATGCGCATCTCCCCTAAGTCCGCAATTTACTGCAAAATAGCCTTTATCAATGGCCTGTTTGGGTTGTCCCTTCTCCTCACTGATATTGATTGCCACTACTTTTGCCACTTTCATAACCTCCGCCTGCAAAGTATTAGGATTTCTAGCGTTAAATCATCCCTGTCCGCACTCTGACGCCATCCCCTGAAGAATATCCAGTGCGTGATCCAGCGCCGGCAGTGCAGCCGCCAGCGATTCACGCACGCCTCTCACACTGCCGGGAAGATTAATAATGAGCGTCTTGCCCCGAATGCCGGCAACAGCCCGTGACAGCATAGCCTTAGGTGTCTGTTGCAGTCCGTAATAACGGATGGCTTCCGGTATTCCCGGCACAACTTTTTCAATCACTTCCCTGGTGGCATCAGGCGTCACATCGCGGCTGGAAAAACCGGTTCCCCCTGAGGTAAGTAAGAGCGCCGGCGATAATTGATCACAGATATAGCGCATTTCCGCCATAATCTGGTCTTTTTCATCCGGAATAATTTTATAATACTCAACACTATAGCTAGGCCCCAGCGATTCCTTAATTTGTTTACCGCTCAAATCCTGGCGCTCGCCGCGGGCCCCTTTATCACTCATGATCAGAATGGCTGTTTTGTACATCTTAGCCTCCTTGGAACACCTTACTCTTTATTGCCCGCGCTTCACATGACCGCTTTTCCCGCCTGATTTTTCCAACAGCTTGATATCCGTAATCTCCATCCAGCGGTCAATGGCTTTGCTCATATCATAAATGGTCATAGCGGCAATACCGGCGCCGCTGATAGCTTCCATTTCCACACCGGTTTTGCCGGTTGTCTTCACCTCACAGTTAATGGTTATACTGGAAGCCGGTTCATTGATGTCGAAGGAGATATTTACTGAACTTAACATTAGCGGATGGCACATGGGAATGACACCGGCCGTCTGCTTGGCGCCCATGATGCCGGCCACCTGCGCAACTCCCAGCACATCACCTTTTTTTATACCACCGCTCCTGATGGCAGCCAGCGTAGCCGGCTGCATACGCACAACGGCCTGCGCCGCAGCAATCCGCACAGTATCTGTTTTGGCACTAACGTCCACCATGCGGGCATACCCGGCATCATTGAAATGAGTAAACTCCATCATTATCCTCCTATTTGGTACATCTTGCGTTTGTTATCGGCGCCCCAGCCTTCCCCCATGTAGTGGCGGTTAGGTTTTTCCCTGATGGCTTTGCTAAAGAGATGCGCAATTTTTTCATCACTGGCGCCATTCTGCAAGGCCAGTTTCAGGTTGAGTTCCTGCTTACCGAACAGACAACCACGCAGCTTGCCATCGGCTGTCATACGAATCCGGTTGCACTCGGTGCAAAAATGGTCACTCATGGCGCTGATAAAACCAACCGTACCCAAACCGCCATTTATCTGATAGCATTTGGCAGGTCCGTTGCCTTGCACAGTTAAGCTCTTATGCAAGCTATACTGCTGCCCGACAATTTCTTTTATCTCACTGACCGTAACCATCCGGTCAGTTTTATAAAACGGTAAATCACCTACCGGCATGAACTCAATAAAACGCACGTGGAGCGGCATTTCTTTCGCCAGTCTGACAAAATCGAGGATTTCATCGTCATTAATCCCTTTCATGACGACAGTATTGATTTTTATCGGCGCCATCCCGAGCGCCAGCGCTTTAGTAATAGCACACGTAACATCCTCCATCGATCCCCGGCCGGTAATATAGCGAAACCGCTCAGGGCGAAGACTGTCTAAACTGAAGTTGACCCGTTTGAGACCCGCTGCCTTGAGTTCTGCAGCCATGTCGGCAAACAAAATTCCGTTAGTGGTAATAGCAACCTCTTTCATCTGGGGTAGTGCGGCAATTTGCGCAATAAGCCTGGTAATATTCTTGCGGACAAGCGGCTCGCCACCGGTTAACCGCACTTTACGAATGCCAACCCGGGTAGCGATACGGACTAGTCGAAAAATCTCTTCCAATGCCAGTACATTGGTATGCCCAATATCTTCAATCCCCTCTTCCGGCATGCAGTATTTACAGCGCAAATTGCATCTGTCCGTAACCGAAACACGTAAATAGTCAATTTCTCTGGCATAACTATCAAACACGGACATTCACTCCCCTTACTGCTAAATGAATAGTCAAAAATAAAACTTCTGTGACGAAAGCGCACAGAAGTTCTTTGAAAAAACTCATGAAACGCCTCCTTTCCAAAGATGGGAGGTAGCGGAATTTCTCCCGCTGCCCCGTGAACCAGCCGGTTCAGACTGACTGACCATAGAATGCCGTTAGGTCAGTCAGCTCGGAGTACCAATCTTTATTTAATTTTCGTGCCCACGATTTTCAAACCGGTGTGATAGGCTTGCCCCAGACAGCCGCCCACTTCATAATATTTACGGTCCGGTGCCGTGCTAATAATCGGATTGATCAGTTCTATAACCGGGCATTTTTGTTCATTGAGCACCGCTGCCTCAGCTTTAACATCCAGAATTTCCCCGATAAATTGAGTATGGACACCAATTTCTACCGTATGCAGCAGCCTGCACTCCAATATCAGGGGAAATTCCTCGGCATAAGGCGCCTGCACCAGGTCACTTTGGATTGGGGTAAGGCCGGCGGCCAAAAACTTATCGGCGTGCTTGCCTGAAGCAATCCCGGCGTAATCAACCGCAGTTAGGTGCTGCTTGGATGGTATATTAATGGTAAAAGCTTTGCGCTTAATTATGTTGCTATATGTCAAACGCGACTTCCGCACCGAGATGGCAACACACGGCGGGTCTGATGAGCAGATGCCGCCCCAGGACAAGGTCATCATGTTTGGCTGGCCGTCGTCCCCGTAGGTGCCAACAACCCATACCGGTGAAGGCAGCGCCCATGGCTTTGATCCCAGCGACTTTTTCATGGTATTCTCCCCTTTCGGGTTCTGACCGTATCTGCTTCTAAGCTGCTACAGCCTGATGCGCATACCGTCGTAGGCAACCGCTACCTGCGGCTGCCGGGTGGCTTCAGCCTGCAATTCTTTGTTCGCAACCGGCTGGCTGTAATGTATGGCCATATGGGTAAGGATGGTAGTTCCAGCGCCTACTTCCTGTCCCAGTGCAATGGCCTCTTCGATGGACATATGGGCGTGAGGAAACCAGTTCTCGCCATGGAAAGTGGCGTCACACACCAGCCAGTCAACACCGACCACCACTTTTGCGCTTTCAGCCGGCAAGCCGGCAGTATCCGGAAAATACGCCAACTGACACCCCTTGGCGCTAACCAAAAAACCGGCCGTTTCTATACCGTGATTGGCAGGCAAAGGCATAAGACTTACCTCGCCAAAACCATAGGGCTTGTTAAATTCCCACGCCCGGACGGAAAACACTTCGCGCAAATTAGGAAAAGCGGCCGTAAATTGCGGGACGGCACTTGGTGGTAAAAACAACGGGATAGGTTCGTGACGTACCAGTTTCACATAATATTCCAGTTCCCCCAAACCACCAAAATGATCATAGTGCCAGTGAGTAAGAAAAACGTAATCAACCTGTCTGATTTGCTCGCGGATAAGCTGTTGCCTAAGATCCGGTGAAGTATCAATCAGTATCTTGGTTGTGCCGGTATCCAGGAATGCACCGCTGCGGGTCCGGGCTAAAGCCGGATTACTTCTGGCCTCCCGGCAGCCTACACAATCACAAAAGAAGGATGGCAATCCCGGCCCCGCGCCGGTTCCCAGGATAACAAAATTTGTTTCCATATTCCGCTCGCTCCTCTGTGCTGATTTGTCTGTACTGCGCTCATGAACGCGCAAACATCATGGCCACCGGGTTGCACCTATTCTTGTCAGAACAACCTGTGCACTGCGTATCAAAGGGGTATGCCAGTTCCGAAAAATCACAGGCGATAAAGCCGTTTTGTTCATAAAACGGTACCGCTGTCCCCCGGGCCACGGTAGTAACCTGATAGGAAGCGTCACTGCTTTCCCCGGGGGGTTGACAGTATCGTCCGGGATTACGCAGCATGGCCTGCATTAACCGGCTGCCTACCCCCTGCGACCGGGCATCCATCCTCACGGCAAACAGCAAAATGTGATACAGACTGTTATCAAGCTGGGCCACCATGGCTCCCGCCACAATTTTATTATCTTGTTTTACCACGATGTGTTCATCGACATCACCCGCCATGCTCATACCATAGGCTGTGAACAATTCCTGCAGCTCATCTTCAGCTTGACTTGTTGCAAATTCGATCCTGGTGTGCATAGTAGTAATACCTCTGCTTTATTTTTGTGCGTTGAGCCAGCGAGCCTTTTCCTGCCAGCAGCCTTCCAGCGTCATAGCCAGTTGGGCAATCTCTTTGCGGCTCATTTCTTCCCGTTCCTCGCCGGGCAAGGTCACCCGTACCGCTGCCCGCAGGAAATCAATGCGGAAACTGATACCGCCGATAAGTGTCAGCACAGCGGCAATAACCAGCCAGTATACCGAGCTAAAGAGCAGATTGCATACCAGCGGAACCAAGGTTCCCAGGATGACAATTCCCAGCCAGAAGGATTTGCTGAATTCACCGTTCCATAGCTTGGCGGCTCCGCGGCGCGCCTCCTCGGCCGAAGACAGTTTCATCCCCAGTACATAGCCCGGCACGGTAAAGAGCTGGGCAACAAGCACTGCCGCCGACAGATTGCGGATGGTCGCGGTATAAGCGCTATCGGCCTGGCCAAGCACCATCAGCATGATTAGGAGCGCCGCCATCCCGGTTGCCGTACCGTTAATCAGGAAAACGCCGATCAAACCGCCGCCGTTCCAAAATGCCCGGCCTTTGGCTTCTGCCAGCTCGATTCCCGGATACGTTACATAGAGTAAGGCGGTGATAATGGCCACCACAGCCAGGATGGCTTTGAGCCAGCCGATTCCCGCCCAGGGAACAAAACTGAAGAAACAGGTTGCGTACAAAAATACCAAAGGAATATAGGCACTTTGTACTAACGAACCAAAACTCATGACCGAGGCAAAGGGGCGTGCGTTTACCAAATGCCCTCTGCTCTTATGGGTCAGTTCCACCAATAATAGCAGCGCGCCAAAAGCGGCCATAACAAAAGCTACGATACTTACCCAGCCGTTAATTTGTCCGGCGATGGGATTTCCCAATAAATCGGTCACTGCAGCTGTGACAAACATCATGGCCCCCATTGCGGCCAGGAAAAAATACCACGCCGGCAGACTTGCCCAATATTCTTGCTGCTTTTCCATGCTAACCCCTCCTATGGCATGATATAGTAAACTGATGGTTTCGTTCCTAAATGCGGGTACAACGGCTGCGCATTATTTTTGCGGATCAGCTTGACAATTTCACTGTCCGGATCATCGAGATCACCGACATGCCGGGCCTTTAACTGGCAGGTTTCCACACAGCGTGTGACCATGCCCTCCTCCAGCCGGCTGAAGCACATGGTGCACTTCTCCACAACGCCGTTTTCCTCATTTAACTGCCGTACGCCGTAAGGGCAAACCACCATACAGAACAGACAACCGACGCATTTTTCCGGATCAATAGACACTATGCCATCTTCCCGGTGATGGCTGGCACCTGTGGGGCAGCCATCAACACAAGGAGCCTCCTGACAATGCATACAGCCTAAGGTAATATTGTAGGACGTTAAATTCGGGTACTCCCCAATTGGCCCGACTTTGGCAACCTTGCAATATTTCATATCAAAAGGTAAATTGTTTTCATTTTGACACGCAATCGTGCAGGCATAGCAACCAGCACATTTTTTTAAATCAATTAGCATTCCCCAATGCATTAGTCGTTCCCCTCCACTTTCGAAATCCGGCACATAACGCCGCGAGAGCAAAAGCTGCCGCAAAGCTCATCTAAAGTGTCCGGATCGTCATCCACACATACGTTTATATTGGATTCAAATACACCCATTAAGCTGGGAGCTTTCATTTCCTTTTCAGGGAACCACCAACCACGTTCTGCCTGAATAACATTAGGGGCTACGGCTGTGGTAATAAAAGCGGTCTGCTTAACCTTGCCGATTGGCGTTTCAATCCAAACCCACTCGCCTTCCTGGATGTTCATCTTTTGGGCCAGCGCCGGATTAATGGCCACCCGTGGATAGGGCCGTAATAGTCTGATCCTTGTTATTTCCCGGTGTTCCGAATGGAAGAAAGGCATAAAACCACCGCCGGCCACGAGAGTTACCGGATACTCTTTGGCTAACTCCGGCTTGGCTTCTGCACTAAACGGCGGCTCAACATAATGAGGCAATGGATCATAACCGAGTTGCTCAAAAAGGGAAATTTTTAATTCAATTTTGCCTGAAGCCGTAGCTACGCCACGAGTTTCAAATTTGCGGTAATCACGCTCAGCAAAATGCATCCGATAGCATTGAACAAATTCTTCATAGCTATCAACTTCTAAGCCGATCGGATCAATACGGTATTTAAATATTTCTTCATCCGATTTCCAGGGCCAATATTCGCCTTGCCCCATTCTATGCCCAAGTTCAGCCCAGAAATCGGTGTCAGACTTACGTTCATACATCGGCTCAATGGCTTTCTCAGAGGCAATCAACCAGTCAGAAACCCCATACGTTGTAGTCATAACCGGTCTTTCCAACCAGCCTGCAGCCGGCAAAACATAGTCAGCCAGCATAGCCGACGGAGTCATCCAATACTCCATCACAACGTAAAAATCAAGATTCTTTAAGCCTTCATAAACGAGTTTGGAGTTAGCGTACGATACAAGCGGGTTATTGGCCAAGGTGATACAGGCCTTTACCGGATAGGGATCACCTGTCGCCATGGCTCTAAACAGTGACGAAGGGTTGGCTTCACAGAACCATTCCGCCGGGATACTTTTACCCCATACACGGAGCATATTCTCGGTTAAGAGTTTATAGCCCGGCCAGGAATTCAGTTTAAACCGATCTGACCCCAATTGTTTCGCCCGCTGCTCTTCCGGCAGCATATCGTTTAATTCCATTTCCCAGTCAGTAATAAAGGTCGGGTGAGGGCCGGGCATGACATCGCCGCCCGGAACATCTAAATTACCGCAAATAATCCGCAGAGCTACGCGTGTTTGCGCTGAAGCCGCACTACCTCTTCCCAGTTGGTCAGCAGCAACTCCCCAAACGATACAAGCCGGCTTGCTCATCGCATACATTCTGGCAGTTTCAATAATCAATTCGGGCGAAAGACCGGTTTTTTCGGCTGCCCACTCGGGCGTGTATTCCTGTACCCTGTCACTTAATTCTTCAAAGCCCTCGGTCCAATTGTAAACAAAATCATAATCACATAAGCCTTCATTAATAATAACGTTCAGCCAGGCAAGTCCCAGAGCGTTGTCCGAACCTGGTTTTAACGGCAGCCAGATATCCGCTTTCGAAGCTGACTCAGTAAAGTTAGGATCAACGACGATAATTTTGGCTCCGTTAGCTTTAGCCGCTAACAAGCCGCGCATTTCCGGCAAGTAAGAAGAGCCGGGATTATGGCCCCAAAAAACAATACATTTTGCGCCGGCTATTTCGGGTTCAGAAGCGCACCAGCCGTAGGATGAGGCCTCGGTGAGAAAGGTAGGGATCCAACATACAGGCGCTGTATGCACAACATTAGGACTGCCTAAAAGATTGAAAAAACGTCTCCGGGCAAAATCGTCGGTTCGGTTGGTTCCCCCGGTAGTAGCAATGGTCTCGGCGCCATGTTGCTCTTTTAAAACTGTTAAACGTGCCGCAATATCATCTAAGGCCTCTTCCCAGGATACACGTTTAAACTGGCCTGAACCCCGCTCGCCTACCCGTTTCAGCGGGTAGTTAATCCGGTTCGGATGATTCAAATGATCTAAGGCCGAAGCTCCCCGGGGACACTGCGCCCCGGCATTAAAAGGATGCTCCGGGTCTCCCACTACTTTGGTAACTGCTCCATTTTCGACTGTTGCCAACATACCGCAATTCATGTGGCAGAAATGGCATGCCGCTTTTTTGATTTCGCTCATCCTCTATCCTCCATTTTTTTGAATGTTCTTTGTTTTTATCTGACAGTCAGCTGTATGGCTTTTTGCGGACATTGACCGACACAGGTATAACAGGCGCAGCAGTTCTTGGCTGTCGGCGCACTTGCCTTGGCTGCATCATTGACCGTGGTCATTTTAATTACGGCTTCCGGGCAAAATGCCTCACATAACCCGCAGCCGGTACAACGCTCTTCATCGATGCGAAGCTCGACTTGGTTAGCCGCTGTATCGCCCGGAGTGGCTGTTTTATCTATAACCGGCGGCATATAAATCTTGCGCCGGGCTTCGGGAATGCTTTTGACAGCCAGTTTCTTTAGCGCCTCCACCAATGTGCTCAATTGCTTAAAGGGCACTGACATATAGGCTTCAAAATCACTAAGATCACTTATTGCTCTGGCTCCATAACAGCCAAAGGAGATATTCATCTCTTGGTTTTTCATAACTTGCACCGTCAGATCGGCACAGGTTGAATTGTAGCCGGAGGTATGAAAGGTATGCCGCTCGCCGGTGGCGTAGCTGGCCGCACAACACAGCCACATCATCTGCTCAGGGTAAATAGTAAAGATAACTACATCCGGTTCAAATTCCGCCTCTTCCAGCGGCGCCAGCACAGTGGCATGATAAATACCCGGTTCGAATTCCTGACGGGAGGCAATCATTTTTTGCGCACATTCAATCGTCGGTAACTTTTTAAATAATAAGTACAGTTCACCTGACCTGAGTTTCGGCGACATCGGGATCAAACCCATAATGGCCGCGCCGTCCGGGCAGGCGTGTTTGCGGGGCGGCATATACAGACTGTTGCCCCGCCTGGCAATCGTAATGGCCTGACAATGCCTCAGCGGCACGGAAGGCTCATATACATTCGCCGGGACTTCTTCGCCCGGTTTTAACAGTTTTACCGCCACCGGCGACCACCTGAGTGTCAGCATTTTGTTTAGTACAGCAGCTAGTTCTTTGTACTTCAATGTCGCGATCTCCCTTCCGTCAATCTGCCATAATTTCTCGCCAAATTTTTTCCCCGTCAGTGCCGCTGAGCATCCTGGCAACCCGGTCTTTGGCTCCCCGGTAATCTTCACTTTCGTTCAGCAACAAATTCAAGGCATGAGTCACGGGAATGGGCGAACCATGGTTATCAAACTTCAAAACACAGCTAAGACAATAACCTACCAGTACTTCGGCAGCCGACTCCCGGACTTCAGCTAATCTTACCTGCACAAGCTGCTCGGTAAAATCAGGCCGGAAATGAGAGATTTGACCGCCACTGCCACAGCAAATGGCCTTTTCTTTGTTGTGCTTCATTTCCGCAAGCCTGAAGCCGCAGTGCTTCAATGCCTGCCGCACCTGACTGCCAAATTTGCCGGTAAACCGGTCTGGACAGGAATCATGGATTGTGCATATCTTTTTACCGGACAAAGCCCGCCGGGTAAAGTCCAAAGCTTCATATACTGTCTGAATGATTAGCTCACTCTCTTTGAAGACTTCCTGCAATTCATAATAACAGCCGGGACAGGCGGTAATAAGTCTGTCGATCTTATGTGCCTGCCGGAATTTTTGCAAACTTTCCCGCATACTATCATGCCTGCGCTTTAGCCCCAGCTGTTGTAGCGGCTTGCCGCAGCAGTCGGTCCATATTCCGCCGCAGTCCAAGCTCTCCTGCAAGCGGCAAAAGACAGCCCGGGTTAATTGCGGCGAATATGTCAGCAGGGTGCAGCCGGGGAAAAACCATGTCCCGGCACCTTCCTGCCCCTGCACGTCCTGGTAGTCAATGCCGAATTGACGGCGATATGTATTCATAATATTGTTTGTGCGGTCCGGAAACAGATAACGGTAATCAGCTATGTCAACTTCGCCATGCTCTACCGCTTCATAACGGCGGGCGGCAAACAAATTCCCCGGATTTAACCTTTGCGGACAGGCGGCTTCACAGGCACCGCACAAGGAGCAGCTAAATGCCGCCATCACGTCAACGCCCTGCCGCGCTAATTGCAGCGGCGACTGCCCCAGTTCAGCCAGCAAAGGGCAACTCTCGGCGCATTGCCCGCATTCCAGGCAGCTGTCGTCTATTGCTTTCATCCAATACTCACCATCGATTCAGATTGTTAAAGTCACGCAATTAACGGTTTGGCGGCAAAGCTGAGCTTTCCAGGCCGATTTGCGTTAAGACGGCTAACGTGTTTACCGGCACCTGGATGCTTTTCTCATAGCGTGCTGCCAGCTCAAGCGCCCTAATAACCGGAATCATACTGGCCAGATCCACCGGAATATCAACATCCGGCGCGGCTTCTACCACACCAAAAGGAATTTCTTCTTGTACAGCTTTCATAACTAACATATCCAGCGCCGTTATCCCATCCATGTTGTAAAATACCCGGTCAAAACCAAACGGTGTTGTACAGGTATAGGCAATAAGGGAAAAACCGCCTTCCTGACAAGCGCCCTCTACTAAGGCGGCACCAATGTCCGCGGCTGGAACTGCCGACTTTTGGGCTACTTTCTGACCGACAGCAGTAGCTGCCAGATATTCCATTTTCCGGGCAGCGTCCTGCAGAATCGAAGGCTGCAAACTGGGAAGATCACCACCGACAATCATAACACTGTCAGCCAAACGATCTACGCCTCCCTTCTGCAAAATATAATCAGCGGCATATTGCATACATTGATCAAAATTACCGCCCTGGTCGGCATACACTTCTTTAATCATGGACCGGTCCGAAGACTTGCTGAGTAAGTGTTCAAGATAATCGCGGTCACCATCGTGGTTATAACAAACATAAATTTCACCAATGTTAGCCGTCAGACAAACATTAATGACATCAAGTACACAGCCTTCATAAAAAATCATAGCCTCTTCCGGGGTCAAAACACCGCCCCGATTGGTTGTAAGACGTGTTTTCGTCTCTCCTGCCTTGGGAACTTTCGTAAAAACAACTACTGCGTTGCGCATTATAACTGCCTCCCATAAGTTAATGTTAAGTAATGGTAACAAATACCGGCAGCGATTAGCTCAGCTTGCACCGGTCCGCCGGTAGCCTCTCAGTAATTTTATTAAATTCTGAACATATATCCTCTTGCCATAAATAGTTATTGCATAATCCGTGCCAACATTTCGATCTGCAAAGCAAAGCTGCAAACCCTTATAAATCAAGCATTTATAATTCATGGTAAATACTGGTATCGAAGTTTTATTTTTTCATTTTGGGAACGGTTCGGTTTGTTTCGTCTCATTTTAAAATTGCACTTAGTTTTCCCCTAAGCTAATTGATGTATCGAAGCTGGATTTGACTGTGCCACTGCGGCAAAAAATCAGCCCGCACAGCAAAAAAATGACTGGCAATGTTAAAAAAACACTGTCAGTCAGCAAAAATTGAAGTCCAATATCCATATACTCATAAATTCTATAAAAAAATACTGCTATTATATCTCAATTAATTCATAATCAAGTAAACCCATCCCAATTTGCGCCGCATGTTCAATCTGAATACCGGAATTCCGTTCCGGGAAAGCCAGTCGTCCTAAAGTTGAACCATAAGCGGCTGCCGTCAAATCCTGTGTCGCCTTATCAATGGCAACAGGGTCGCTGGACGCGAGAATACCAAGATCAGGGACCAACTTTACAGCCGGATGTTTCACAAGGCAGTCACAGTTTTTTGTCATGTTCATCAATACATTGAAATAAAAACATTTGCCCGGCTTGCCAATAACTGCCCCATAAGCATGTTCTGCCATACTCTTCTGCAGAAACCCTTCATCAGCACCAAAATCATATTTTACAGCATCAAAACGGCAAGTGGCAATACACTCTCCACAGCCAACACATTTGCTCTCTACAATACTGGCTTTGCCATTTTGTTCAACAATAGCGTCTGCCGGACACCACTTCCGGCATTTTTGGCAGTTTGTACACAAGGTGTTCTCAATTGCAGGCAGTACAGCCGAATGCTGCCGCCGTTTTCCTTTACGGCTGGCTAAACCCATACCAAGGTTTTTAATACAGGCCCCCAGTCCGGTGGAAATACAGCCGGTAGCATGAGAAATGACGAGTAGTACGTCAGTTGCAACAATTTCTCTGGCAACATGCACTGTTTTATGGAGTTCGCCCGGAATCGCCACCTCAAACTCGGTATTGCCCAATAATCCGTCAGCCATCAAAAAAGGCGCCCCGACATTCTCAATGCCAAAGCCTTGGCGGTGAGCCTGCAGGAGATGTTTGACCGCATTATGCCGTTCTCCCTTGTACAATGTTGAAGTTTCGGTCAAAAAGGGCAGGCCGTTTCCGGCTTTAACCCTTTCCACCAATTCACGTATTAACTCCGGCTTAATGCGGGTATTATTCGTCCCTTCGCCAACATGTAACTTAATGGCCACAAAATCATTTGCTGAAAGGATTGCAGAAGCGTGTGCGGCGTCATAGACCCGTCTTAAAGCTTCTGCCTGTTGCCCGGCTGCGGCATCGTCCGCCAATTTTACAAAATAGACGCTGGCCTTCAAAGCTCTCTCCCCTTGTATCGCATAGTAGCTGCCATACTTATCCAATGTCGAAGCACACACGAATGTTCACACTTTCCTTAGCCACAGCATAATCATGGCCACAGCACCCAGCAAACAAAAAAGCACCAGACACATCAGGCCCCCCATAAAGCTGCCGGTTGCATTGATAAAGTAACCGACAACCATCGGCGTTATAGCCCCGCCAAGACTGCCCAGGCAACTTTCAAAGCCGCTTCCGGCCCCCAATGCACTAACTGGCACAACCTTTTGGATAATAGACCAGTGACCCGGTTGTCCAATAAGCAGTGAGGCAACAGCCAGAACAAGCCACAAAGCCGCTTCCACCTGTCCGGTGGCATGAGCCGCAAAATAAATACCTACGGCCGCCCCCAGCATATGTAAGATGCCAAAAGTAGACTTTCGCTCAATTTTATCGGTCAGATAGCCGGCAATAATGAGGGCAATTATGCCGGCAGCATAGGGAGCATTAGCCCAAAAACCCATACTCTTCCAGGAGAAGCCCATAGCCTGTTTTAGATAGGATGGAATCCACGTTGCTAACCCCCACCAGGCAGATGTGCTGAATACATAGAAAATAACACATAGCCAGTAGTCAAAATTTAGTAAAAAGCCTTTCCAGTTAGCCCAATTTGAAACAGGAGCGGCCACATCCCCGGTGGCCACGGCCTCTGCCTCTACGCGTAAGCCGCTCTCAATATACTCCAGTTCCAGATGGTTAATTTTTTTGCTCTCACGGGGATAGTCGGTCGTAAAAAACCAAATCAGCGCCAATGGTATAAGCCCAATAGCCGCTAAGGCAAAGAAGCTGATCCGCCAGCCCCATTCACCAATGATCCAGACCATAAAGGGCATAGCCAGCGCCGGCCCTGCCGTCAGACCAATGAGCCAGGTCGAATTGGCCCGGGCCCGCTCCCCTGGCGGAAACCAGTTCTTTACATACTTCATTTGCATCGGCCAGTGCATGCCTTCTCCCAGTCCTAAAATACACCGGGCGGCTATCATGCCGGCAAAAGTGGATACCACGCCGCCATATGCACAGGATATAATCCAGAACACTATTGCCAGCGCCATGACCTTACGCGGTCCCCATAAATCACCCAAAGGGCTTAATAAGGCATTGGTAACAGCATACGTTAATAAAAACATCGACATCAAAGAGCCTATGGCTACCGCATCCCCTTTGATGCCCATATCCTGAAGAAAGGTGTCATCGGCAACCAATACAGAAATATTAACCCTGTCAAGATACGCAACTAATAATGTTACCAGCAGAATAAGGATCACAACTACCCGCTGCTTAGTCGGCTTTTCTCCGGCTATTGTCCGCCAAGCTAAGCAAGCCTCATTTTGTGGTGGTCTATTCTCACCCATTCAAACTCTCCTTCAAGCTGAACTTGTCAATTTTTCAATAACGAGATATTGTTTTTTTCTTGGGTGTTACCAACTTCCAGAACCGTATGGTAGGCCACGGACTTTTATGGCATTGGTAATTGCGTACATCGCAGTGAAGGCCCCTCATAAGCAGCCAGCACTGCGACAACAGCATGAGTAAATCTAAACCAGCCAGTCAATCATATAAAGATACGCAATTAACAATGTCATTACACCGATGCATCTGGTCTGTACATATTTGCCCGCCTGTAATCTCTAAACAGTTTTGTCACCGGCATTCACGGTAACCGTCACTCGCCGGCGCTGATCCCTGGCTCTAAAAATGAAGGCGAAAATTAAGCCCAGCACATTTAATCCTAAAGCAATCCAAAATGCCTGTTCATAATTACCAGTAGCCTGTCTTACCGTTGCTGCAGTCATAGGACCGAAGATAGCGGCCAAACTGAACCCAATAAAGGTAATTCCGTAGTTAACGCCAAAATTTTTTAAACCATACCTTTCACTGATAATGGATGGCATAGTACTCATAAACCCGCCGAAAACAGCCCCGACGCCAATCCCGGAAACAGCAAATCCGATCACTGAACCGGTCATCGCCAGGTTTAGCATCGCCAGCGCGGAGATAACATACATGACCATGATGGTGTTGGATCGACCAATTTTATCCGAAATAGCGCCAAAAGCTACCCTGCCCAAGGCATTTGATATTGCCACCAGGCTAACAAAGAGAGCTGCATCCATCGGACTCAATTTAAACATTTGCTGGCCGATTGGCGAGGCAAACGCAGTAATCATCAAACCTGACATGGCCCCACAGGTAAGCATGACCAAAACAATCCACCAGGTAGCATCCTTAAGCATTTGGGTCCAAACCAGGTCAACAATGGCCGGTTTGGACGAATCAACTGCCACCGGCGGATTCCAGCCTGCCGGTTTGTAGCCTGCCGGCGCTTTTTTGATAACTAAAGAACATACCATGATAACCACAAAGAAAACGGCGCCCAGGACTTTAAACGTATTTAATACACCCATGCTCACAATCATCGAACTGGCGATTGGCGCAACAATGGTAGCGCCCGACCCATACCCGGCTGCGACCAGACCGGAAGCCAAACCGCGCTTATCCGGAAAAAACTTTACAGTATTGCCCAGTGTCCCGGCATACACAACCCCGCCGCCAATGCCGGCTAAAACACTGTAGGTAAAGTAGAGCATTTCCACACTGGTAACAAAGCCGGTAATAAATAAACCCACGCTAAACATAATTCCGCCAATAACAACATTGGCCTTTGACCCTAACCGGTCTTGAATATACCCGCCGCCAATCATGGCTACCGGACTTAACGCATGATTAATAGTAAAAGCCAAAGCAATTGCGGTTGCCGCCCAGCCAAAAGTCTTGCCCAGCGGCAAAGCAAACACACTCCATGCGTACAATGTCCCGATACAGATATTTGTTATGACTGCAGCGACAAGAATTAACCAGCGATTATATTTTTGCTCCTGCATTTTTTCGACCCCTTTCGTTATGTTGCATTTTTACTTGTCTGTTTTTCAGGAAAAACCTTTTTACACCTGCACATTATGCAATGCGTGGTATAAAGGCAGGCCATTAAATACCAGGCCTGCCTCTACTCAACCTAAAAATTTTTATCCAAGCACTGCCCATAAAACACAATGCTTTTACTTTTTATCTGTATTATCGGTTGGTAACTCCGTCCCACAGAAAGGGCATTTTTTTTGCTTAATACCAGCCATCGCTGCAATCTTCTTTTTACAATTTGGGCATTCGACCGGTTTGGATAATGATGCAGGTCTAAAACACATGCTAGCGTACCTCCTTTTATATATTTTACGTAATAAAGAAGACAGAACAATCCCTAAATAAGTTAAGGCTTACCCTATCATACATTTATGGCATGCAATAAATATGCCAAGTCATCTTTTTATTTAAAAACCTGCGAATTTACTGGGCTGGAAAACTTTTCGCCCATCTAAGCCAGCATGTACTCAATCTCAAAAAGAGATTAATCGGTTAGCATATTTAGCAGTTTCCAAAAAGGAAAACCATCGCCGGTGGGCAGCTCCGGTTTTGCGATTCCAGTGTCAAATTGGGACTATACTATAAGGCCAACCGCCCCCAGAAATAAATAAAGGCCAGCCCCTCCAAGAAGAATAACAAACAGTACACCCAATTCCAGTTCAGCGCAACATCGGTAGGCCGGCAATTAAGAAATTTGGCCAAAGTAAGTACGATGCCGGCAAAGGGAGAAAGAATATATGCAACACTGCCGCCCAAAGCCAGCGAAAGAGCTACCGCTACAGTCGTTACCGGCAAATTAAGGTTCATGAGCACCTGCCCAAACATAACGATAGAAATAAACGGATGGATGCCGATCACTGCGCAAACTATCAATATCAACGGCATGCAGACCAGAGCCAGATCGCCGGTTATATTTGCCAGCTGTTGCAACTCGGGTTGAATTAAAGTAAGTAAGCCCGATTTTTGAATCGCGGTAGAAAAAATACCCATGGATACAAATAAAGGGGCCAAATCAACCGTTTTCAACAGTCCATGCTGCCAATACGCCGATACGGCAGCAGAGAAATCAGGCTGTCGGACAAGAAACGCCGACCATACACCAACCACAACAACTCCTGCCCACATAATCCGGCTGGCGGTTGTGGCAGCCAGGTCAAACTGCTCCAGGATAATGGTAAGCAACACCAGACTGATCACAACAAGCCCAATGTGGCCGGCCTTGGCACGAGCTTCCGTGCTGGTGAGTGTGCTGCACTCAACCGGCTGACCTGACCAGTTAACTTGTGAAGAAAAATGCACTTTGCTCTCAAGGGCGTACGAAGTTACAATACCAAGCAAACTCAAAAGAAATCCCGGCATAAATAATTCCAGCCACCTTACACCTGTCGCCTGGGCCACCAATAGAAGATTGATGGCTCCCGGCGCCCACAAAACGGCTAAGGCATATCCTCTGGCGATGGCGGTGGCGATAAACCGTTTATAATTACCTACCGTATTTTGACAGGTAGCACCAACTAGCGAGAACATGACCGGAATAGTGCCAAACGATAAAAAACTGGCAAAAACGTTGGTGAGAATGGTGGCAAAGAGAAAAAGACCTGCCTCTCCCTGGAAAGATTTCATCAGCCAGTAATGCATCATGCTTTGGTAATTGCCGGCTTTAATAGGAATGGAAAAGAGCTGCATAACAACGAGCAACGAAATTACATTAGCCATCGAATTCGTTGCCGCAACCCACACAGAGAAATCCTGGCGAAAGTAAAGCAGCAAGCTGCAACCCATGCAGAGAAACAGCAAAGTAACTTTCCTAAAGCCCTTGCCCATCAGCACAGTACCGGCTACCAAAACAACAGTCGTAATCAAAAAGGCCGGTACAGACAAATCAATACTCATCCATGAAGCCGCAAGATGCAGTATAGCTAACATGACCATAGCAATTTTGCAGACAAACGGCACGCGTTACACTTCCTTTGGCTCCAGCATTAGCGAGTTATAAATAGTTAATGCCACAACGGCCCCAACACTAAGAAGGGACCCGTCATGGCACTCTAACTTACATGCAATAATTAAAACCTACTGACAAATCTCGCAAAAATCAGGGCACAAACAAGGCCATCTTAGTGCCTTTGTCCGTCATTTTTTTTGCCAGTTCTTCCACAGGTCCCACTTCCATGCATTGCCCCAGGCAGTGCAGGGCACACGCCGGTTTTTCTCCTTTAGCCACCCGGTCTTCGCATAAATCACAAAGCTGGGTAGGAACAGGCACATAATTCCATTCCCATTTATCGCCTTCTACATTCCAGGGACCAACTTCAGTCATTTTGATCCCCCATTTGTCTTTAGACAGGTTTTTTTCATTTTTACAGGAAACCTCACAGCTATGGCAGCCTGTGCAATATTCATAATCAATCAACAAACCGTTACGTGACATCCTTTTCCCTCCAATCGATTTTTATATTCTTAATCTTCCGCCTTATAAACCTTGCAGATAATAGCCTTAAACGGAGCGCCGAAACCAAGTTTACCAATGTGTTTATGAGGGATCAGGGTGTTGATATTTGATTTCCATACTCCATAGAGGCTAGGCTCTTCGGCTTTTTCTTCCGGAAACCACCAGCCGTGGGTACAATGAACAACATTGGGTTTTATGGCAGGCATATATTGTGCTTTGGCTTTACATTTGCCGAACTGATTTTCAAGATAAGCCCAGTCGCCATCTTTAATACCAAGATTCTTAGCCGTTTCCGGATGAATTTCCATAACCGGATCAGGATCAATAGCGCGCAAGGACTTAATTTGTCTATGCTCGGAGTGGAAGGATGTAACTTTTCTGGCGCCGGTGGTAAGTACTAACGGATATTCTTTAGCAAGATCCGGAGTACTTACAGGGCTGTACGGCGGCTCTTTGTAGTACGGCAGCGGGTCTTCGCCCCACTCTTCAAAGAGTGTCGAATAAAGCTCAACTCTACCGGTTACGGTATTAAAACCAGGCTCACCGTCAAATCTCAGTTTACCGGTCTCGTGTTTCCGGTAATCGTAGCCTGGTTGGAAAACACCGGCTTCTCTCAAGCCGTTGAAATCAATGCCAAGCTCTGGTTTAAGCTGATCGCTGAAGAAATCTTCAACACTTTCCCACGGCCAGTTTTCTGGATTGAGGCGTTTGCCCAATTCCATACAAACTTCAATATCAGACTTACATTCGCCAACCGAGAAGGCTTTATTCATAGCACCCGCAAAAATAGCATTCCGGCCGAAGTGAGTCAATACTACGCCGTCATGCTCAGCAAATGTCGGCAATGGCAGGAATACATCACCAAAAGCCATTGCGGTCGGTGTCATGAAGCAATCCTGCACCACGTTGAATTCCAGAGTCTTAAGAGCCTCATACCATCTTTGCGGCGCAGCCGAGTTGGTAGGAGTAATAAAGTTGCTGCTGTTGAACCAGCCCATTCTCAGCCGGTAAGGTTTGCCGCTTTCCAGTGTATCAAGCGTTTCATCCGGATGCGTTGTAGCCAAAGCTGTGCTAAGTGCAGGCCATTCCTGGGCTCCAATCCGCTTTTCCCAAAGTTCTTCAGAGATCTGAGACCGGGTTTCCACACGCCATTTGCCAAGCAGCGCAGCGGGTGGTCCTAAGGTAATGCCGCCAGGCACATCGAGGTTGCCGGTGATGGCTGAAAGTGAAAGAATAGCATGACCAAGCTGAACGCCGTTCGGATTCTCGTCAACAGCCAGTCCCCATTGGATGGCAGTTGGCTTGGCAGTTGCCATAACTCTGGCACATTCAATAATCTTTTCTGCCGGTATGCCGGTAATTTCGGCCACTTTTTCCGGCGGATACTGTTGTACACGTTCTTTAAGCTGGTCGAAGCCGTAGCACCAGTCTTCAACAAATTTGTGATCATAAAGGTCTTCGTTGATGATAACATTCAGGAATGCGAGAGCCAGCGCAGTATCAGTGCCAGGCCTTAACTGCATCCAGTAAGCGGCCCTGGAAGAAAGCCAATTCAAACGTGGATCGATAGAGATGATTTTGGTACCCCGTTTCATCATATCAACAATAGAGTGACCATAGAAACCGTCCGGATTTGACCATAAAGGCATTTTGCCCCAGAGTACTAAATATTCCGGAACTTTATAGCCGGGGTGATCATAGCGGTCCGGATAATGGCCGGCAAAGTCAATTTCCGGATAGCCTGCGCCCAGGATGTAGTCGGTAATTGCGCAACGAGGTCCGTAGCAAGACCAGCCGCTAAGCGGATAACAAACATTCGGGGTTTGCAGTGAAGAAAAACCCAGTGGATAATAGTACAAGCAGGCTTCCCGGCCAGTACCGCCGAATACGATGATGGACTCGGCACCATGATTCTTCTTAAAGCCATTGACTTTCTCAACGATAATATCCCAGGCTTCATCCCAGGTAATCTTTACCCACTTGTCTTTGCCGCGATCTTCCGGAGCCCGCTTCATAGGATAAATAATGCGGTCAGGATGATGTACGAATTCGGGCAAAGTTAAGCATCTCACGCACAGACGGCCTTGGCTGATAGGATGTTCCGGATCGCCCTCAACTTTTACAAGTTTGCCGTCTTTTACGTGCAATTTCATGCCGCAGCCTACCGGATGGTCTCCAGGGGGGGACCAGCCACAAGTACGCACTGTATAACTACCATCGGCGTGTTTTTCCATCCATTCTTTTTTCATTATCTCACCAACCCTTTCAAAAACTTTCTTATTGCTTTGACAAACCTCGCATTTGTTCTGTCTCGCAACACCTCCATCAGGCCTTGGCAAATGTGATCAGCCATTAAAGGCGGATTATCCCTTACCAGCAAGCTACAGCCCTGTCCGCTATTGCTGCGAACTTACGTAGCGCCCGACTATCAGTATTGCAACAAACATGCCAACTTTCTTAATAAAGTAAGAAAGTGCCTGGCTGCTGGGGTTTATCCCGTTTTTTCGTCTTGTCAATAAGCCGTGCTTGTTCTTTTTTTGAGAATGGTAAATATGTGTTTTTTCCTTAATAAGGCAGGTAAAACAGCAGCAGCTCCACTAATCTTCTTTTGCGATCAAAGTGTCATTATAAGATGATATCTAAGCACTACTGCTTTCCAGCACCGCTTATCTTGCTGCACATCAAAATTATTCAGCCAGTAGGCACGGCTTGCGCCGAGCTCTCCAGAAAGGACGCCGCTGCTGCCCTTATCCAGCATAAAAATTATACTTTTGGCAGGATCAGAAAGACGGCTGCCTCAAATTCCGGGGACGCAGCCGTCTTTCTCATTACCGCGCGCGAGCAACATAGGCCCTAAATTTCTATTTGCTATCACTTTACAAACAGCACCATGCCAATTAGAATTTGCTTTATGCAAAGACATTCCGGCAACAATTGACGTAATGTAAGTCATGCATACTGGCTGTCATTATGATACAGCAGACGAAAAACAAAACCGGAATTATTTCTTGAATTTGCTACTGGCATAGTTCTGTCCCGGTTTACGGGCTGATGCAGGAAGTTGAGGTTTAGCAGCAGGTTGCTCTTTCGCCGCTTCACCTGACTCTGGAGCTTTCTCTTCAGCCTTTTTATCTTCCGCCATGCATATCACCTCCCTTGTACAAAATGTAAATAGCAATAATCATGCCAGAATATTTAAAACTCCATCAACCCTTGCAATTCCTGCCTTTTCGGCACCTCCGGCCGTTTTAGGCGCAAGCGGGGTTATCTCTTTTTGAGATGCCATAAAATCCGCTAGCAGGCGTAGAATGCTGAATCTGTATGGAATGCTCGTCAATCTATTTTTAGGAGCACAGTTTCATTTTAAGATTACTGTGCCAGTAGAAAGAAACCGCTTTAACTCATAGGATAGAAAACGAAAAATTTCTGTCTCCAATTTATTAATGTTCTTGGCAAAAAGAAAAAAGACCTCACGCAGGAGGTCTAAATATACTTCGCCTATCTAAACTTATCAGTATTCAATATCGTAATCTTTCAATTTCCGATATAGGGTAGAACGGCTTATACCCAGTATCTCGGCGGCATCAGGCACGTAATTGTTGGCATGCAAGAGAGCTGTTTCAATAGCCGCTTTTTCAAGATTCTCCAGACACAACATGTCACCCACATGTTTATTACCATTTTTAATATCCTCGACTTTAAGCGGACAGGTTTCCATAAGAATGAAGTCGGGAAGGTTCTCCGGTTTAATTACATCTCCCTGCACCGTGTTGACCGCATAAATCATAGTATTCTGCAATTGGCGCACATTACCCGGCCACTGGTACTCGGTAATTTTTTTCTGCGCTGCCGGACTAAGGCGCGGAATATTCCAGCCATGTTTGCGGCAATAATTTTCAATAAAATGCTCACTCAGCAGTTTAATATCATTACCCCGTTCGCGCAGAGGCGGAATGGTAAGCGTCAATACAGACAGACGGTAATAGAGATCTTCACGAAATAAGTTTTCTTTCACCATTTGATACAGGTTTTTATTTGTGGCGGCAATTAAGTAAAAGTCAACTTTCTTATACCGACTGCCGCCAACGCGCATGATTTGTTTATCTTCCAGTGTTCTAAGCAGTACGGCCTGAAGTTCAAGCGG
Organism: Sporomusa aerivorans; assembly: GCF_041428895.1. Classification (NCBI taxonomy): domain Bacteria; kingdom Bacillati; phylum Bacillota; class Negativicutes; order Selenomonadales; family Sporomusaceae; genus Sporomusa; species Sporomusa aerivorans. The sequence goes on along the minus strand of NZ_CP156926.1, from coordinate 1,805,189 downwards.
CATATCACCGATCTCATCAAGAAATAACGTCCCGCCATGCGCCAATTCTATTTTACCCGGCCTGCCGCTTCGTTCAGCACCGGTAAAACTGCCGCCTTCGTAACCAAACAGTTCACTCTCAATTAGTTCCCTGGGCATGGCCGCACAGTTGACGGCCATAAACGGCCCTTGCGGACAGCGCACATTATGAATAGCCTGAGCATAAAGTTCCTTACCGGTGCCGCTTTCGCCTGTCACCAGAATATTTTCCGGTGAACGGGCAAAACGCTTGGCTAATTCCAGCCCTTTTATGAAATCTTTATTCTCACTGACAATTCCCTCAAACGTGCAAACAGCCATACTGCCGGATTTATTATTTTGTTGCGCCGACACTTTTTCTGAAGAAAATTTTAACACAGCCAATTCTAAGTCTTGGGTAGATTGCTGAACAACAGGACGAATATTTATGTGATAAAAATACCTGTCATTGCCAACCAGCAACCGCTCTTCAACAGTGATGTTCTCGCCCTTTTTGGCTAAGAGCATTAAACAGGAATTGCTCCCCAGGAATTCATTAATATTACGGCTACTGACTTCATCCGGTCTTAACTTCAAAATCCGCATACCTGCCGGATTGATATGAAGAATTTGCCCGTTGGGGTCAATGGTTACAACCCCTTCGTCCATACAGTTCAAAGCAGTGTCCAGTGCACTGTGAATAGTAATGAATTTATCGTTAGCAATTTGAATCTGTCTTTGGTATATTGACACCTGTTCGTTAGCTTCACTTAACAGATTGCCAGCCATATTAAGCCGGAGCTGGGTCTCTAAGACCACCGCCAGAGCTGTTACCAAACCTAAGCTATGCGGCCCTATTTTTCTGAGAGTTTCCTCCTCTGGTGTGTTTAGCAAAGGCTGGCTTACAAATACCAGCGCAGCCTGGATTTGGCCATTATTATTCTTTATTGGTGCCGCCGAAGCAATGCTGTTTTGAAACGCCACGCAATAATGCTCCGGTCCTAATAATTGCACAGGGCGTTTAAGACGCAAACATAATTCATGGGCAGTGGTCCCCTCTGAATCTTCATTAACCAAAAGTCCGGTCCGGGAATCAAATTCCGGTAGTGACGCAAAGCTTTCCAAACTGCCTTCATTCAGCAAGATAACTCCGTTTTTATCGAACAGATATAGTATATAGCCACAAGCCATAATTATCTCTTTAAATGAGTCTGCAAGAGAACGGGTAGCATCAATTAGGCGACGGTTCTTATTTAAAATTCCGGCTAATTCTTCCGGGGTCAAATTTGAATTTGTCACTACCGAATAAGGGTTAACGCCCCGCCTGCGGGATCTAATCCAGGAAGCGGCCACTTCCTGATCCATATACGGGTATTTGCTGGGATCTTCAGCTTCATTCTGTAAAAAATCCTGTTTACAGCGAAGTATAGCTTGCCATCGTTCACGAGATAGTAGTTCTCTGTTAATTGTACAGTAAATTTCCTGTATCCCGGAGGTCCCCTGATCGTGCTTCATGAAAGTCACCTACATTCCCTCCTCATATTCCTAATCAAATTTTTCGCAAACCGGCCTGCCCCATAACGCTACGTCCCATTAGGCAAATAAAAAAAGGCAGTCTGAAATAAACAGACTCCCTTTGCACAATCTGGGCAGGGGTAAAAATTACTTTTTGCCCCCTTCGGTTATTACTTCCTGGCAGGAGGTAATAACTCGGAACTCATCTTAAAATTAATTATTCTGTTAATACCTTTATAATCCTCTTTAGGAAATGATTATAATTTTATAATATTTAGATAATTTATGCGATATTTCAATACTGTCTTGACTTTTTTCCGTTATGACTGTAGATTACGGAATCTGATAAGCCAAATGCTCTCTGTTTAGTTGTTTAAGCCTGACTTTTGCTTCTTCTGCTGTTTTTCCAAGTAAATATCTGCTTTTATCTACCATATCCCAAAGTACATAGCCGTCTTCTGAAATAATAATGGTTTCATTGCCAAAACCTGAATTGGTGAAAGAAGGATATTCCATCTCACCACTCTCCTTCCTGTAAACTTGTCAGCCCATGCAGTTTCATTCATTCTCCGAGTCATTCTGCGCTTTGGGAGGAGTATGCCATTTACAAGTCTTGCTAATACCGTCCTGTGGTGCTTTTTTATGTTTATTACAAGGATTTGCACACATCTGATCAATGTATAAGCACATTACGGTTGGCCGCGCTGGCGGCGGTGGCAGTTCTCCCCCACATTTTTTGCAAATTTTGCGTTCCGGGAAATTATAAGTTCCGCACTGAAGGCATGGAGCAGGTTTTTCCTTCGGTGGCTTACATCCCCCACAATACGGATTACAGGACCAACACATGGCTGCCTCCTTCAGTACCCGGCGTCTCAATTTAGGACAGTTTCATCGGTATAATTATTTTGTCTTCAGCTTGCTGAGTGCGGTCAACATGGTGGTTCTCAGATGCAATACATGCGTTTTTTCCGGATATTCCACACCGGCGCGCTGAAAAATCTCGCGCAATGTTTTTTCCATGTCCGCATTGGATTGATAACCGGCCATATCCATCGCCCAATTTCCTTTTAGTACGGAAACCGGAGTAGTGGAATTTTGGTCTGGCTGGATATTCTCCCAGACCATAGCCGCGTCCTGTAATGTAAAAGCCATACTGTCCGCCTCCTTTCCTTGCTTTTCCAGTATTATTACAACACTAAAACCATATACCGTCAAGTTTCAAAAAAAGACGGGTTATAAGCCGCCAGTCTCATTTTGAGACTGGCGCAATTATTGTATCAGCCAATTTATATTATGCGCCTCCCGGGTAAACTCCTGATACATTGATTTCCTCTTTTATTCCTCTTTAACATTCATTAATAGCAAAAAAAAACGATTGCGATTTAAATATAGATCGCAACCGTTTTTTCTTACTTATCCAAATGCGGCTTGTATTCCGGTGGCGCAAATTTAAACTCCGGTTCATTTTCCCGCAGCTTTTCAGCTTCTTCGCCGGTTATTACCTCAAACCAAATGCCCTCCACCCGTCGTCCGGAAAAAGTTGGTCCAAACCGGACAAAGATGGATCGGTCCCAATCATAGATTTCTTGCAGGGAGGGTTCTAAAACCCGCAGTTTTAGTTGTCCATAGGAGTATCTCGTATTTTCCAAGGAGAGTTGCTTCATCAGTTCAGGAATGCTGTATTCTGTAATGCCGCTTGCCTGCGAAGACCAGATAAGATCGAAAACCGCTGAGGTATGTTTACCCCGGTATTGAATTCCTCTGATTAACTGGCATTCGATATCGTCAGTAGCCATGGTGGAAAGCAACTGCAAAATTTTATCCGTAAATTGAAAAGTTATTTCTTTTTCCGTATATTCGATCGCCTGAAACCAGTGGGTCCGGCTCAGTTTTTGACTATTTTTTTCATACAGCCATATACCTTTCCCGGATATTTTTTCGAGTTCACTAACTAAGTAGGCGTACATTCTGTCCGGGTTGCTGCTTACGATTTTCAGAAAATCGCTAAACGGCATGCTATATACTGTACGCACGGATTTTTCGTCCCTGGCAGATTGCATGCGGGAAATGACCGCAGTCACTATTTTTTGCTGCAGTTCAGTAAGCTGGTCACGGCGGCCAACGGCCTGTTCCACGCTGATAATCTGATTAGGCTTGGTTTTAAGCCCCTCCGGATGAAGTGCCGAGGCTATGAATTCCTTGCTGTCAAAAGCTGAAGGAGCCTTTTTTAGAATGATTTCCATTTGTTCACCTCACCTTCCTAATCATATTATTCGTTACTCTGCCGGCAGGTCCTGCCGGTGACTCCCCTCCTGTCACGAGCCGGAATAGTTGCTGACAGGAGGGTATCCCACAAGTTCACTCAGTGCAAATACAGTAAGAGCCGCACGCACACCGGCCTGGCAATAGACAATGACCTTCTTTTCGCGGGTAATTCCTGGGTCTTAAAGCCCCGGTCATCCCTGTAAGCAGTCAGCCAGGTATTGGCTGCTCCGGGCCAAACGCCGGACTGCTGCTAAATCAATCAGAATTCTGCAGCTCGTTATGATCCTTATTGTTGCCGTTAGTACTCTTAGCCGTTTCCCGCTAGCGACTTGGGACTACGACATGGTCGTAACGGTAAGTGGGCTTAGGCCGTCCCGGTTGCAGGCATTTTAAAGCGGTATACTCGGCCGTGATATTGCTGCCGGCAGCCTGGGAAATCTCTTCTTCAACAATGGCTTGCAGTGCCGCCGGCGTCATCTGGGCCCGGGCGTTCAGGGTCAGCTTCGCCGTCTGCCCCGCCCCGGCGGCCCCGCGGATACTCAGGACGTTGCGGGCACCGGTGAGATTGCCGCATACCAGGCCGTCACCGGCTTTGACCAGCAATTTTACATGGCCGATCGCCGCCTGCAGCTTTTCAAACCGCTGCTGCAAAGCACTCAGCAGGTTTTGGGCGAAAATATTCCAGTCGGCGGCCCCGCTGTTCAGCATGACGGTAGTATTCAGCCAGCCAAGCACGGCTTCTCCTTCGGCATAAATATCGTAGTCAACCTCAGCCAGGCGTGTTCCGGCCGTCGCGCGCTGCAGAACTTCGTTCAGCCAGTTGTCCACACCCACGCCGCTAATGGCGCTGACAGTATGGATGTTGGCCCACGGCCACTCCGCCGCCGCACGTTCTTTCAGGCTGGCGACGGCTTCCGGGCTAAGCAGGTCTGTTTTATTAATAACAATCAGATCGGCCTCTTCCAGTTGCTTCCGGAGAATATAAACCGCACTCGGGTGAAGTCCTGTCACCTTCCCGGCCAGAATATCCTCAAGCTGCTGCGGGTCGGCAAGCACCGAAAGCGGCGCAACGCTCAAGCTTTCGGCAAACTTATGTTTCAGCGGCTGTACGATGGTCGCGGAGAGGTCGGTGCAGCTGCCAACCGGTTCAGCAATTATGACCTCCATAGGCTGCTTAGCATTAATATGCGCAATCGCACCGGTAAAGCCGGAAAAATTGCAGCAGAAACAGCTTCCGCTCACTTCAGCGACAGCCGTGCCGGTATTTTCCAAAAATACTGTGTCTACCAGTTCGGCGGCCTGATCATTGGTAATCAGACCGACGTTTTTACCTGCTTGCGCCAGGGTGCGGGCAACCTCCCCCAGCAGTGTTGTTTTGCCGGCGCCCAGGAAGCCACCGACCAGAATCAGTCTTGTCTTCATAACTACATCTTCCTCTCATGTTTTTATATTTGATTTGCTCAGTAGCTTGTCAGCTCTAAAACAGTAGAACAATGGCACTATTAGCGGCATTCGCATTCCGTTCTCTTCATCAAGGGCTCGATGATGCCGGTGAACAGCCAGCCTGCCGCCAAAGCCCCCAGCACCGGGGCGAGTATGTATACAAAGAAAAAACCGCCCGACTGATCAGGAAAAGCAGCCGCCCCCCAGCCAAAAATCCAAGTAACAAGCCGGGGGCCGAAATCACGGGCGGGATTCAGCCCGGCCTGGGTCAGGGGCGCAATCAGGCAGATCACGGAACTTACGGACAGCCCGATAAATAAGGGCGCCAGATTATTATCCGGCCGGCCAAGATTGCAGCCTTCGGTCAGGGAAAATATCATAATCACCAGTAAGAAGGTGCCAATCGCTTCCGCGCCGATGGCTAAAGGCAGGGAAACCACCGTTGCGCTGCCCGGAAGCTGATAATATTCCCCAAACATTTTTGCAATTTTCATGGAATCAGGGGTGCCGCGCACAATACTTTGCGCCGTCTCAAAGGCAGCAATAGAGGGCTCAAATAAGACGTACAGGATGAGCCCCGCAACAAAAGCGCCGGCAAACTGCGCCGTAAGATAAGCCGGCATTTTTTTAAGCGGCATTCTTTTGCTTGCCACCATGGCGATGGTTACGGCGGGGTTGAGATGGGCGCAGGACAAATGACGGGTGGCGTAGATCGCCAGACTAACCCCGACGCCCCAGATCAGGGCAATTTGAAACAGGCCGCTATGGGATTTAAATAAGACATCCACTGCAACCGATCCACACCCGAATAAGACTAACAAAAAGGTTCCCAGGAATTCACCAATAAAATCACGCTGATAATTCACGGTCAAACATCCCCTACTCATTTTTTCTGCACAGTACTATCTGTTGACATTTATACCTTCAACAGCAGCCGCCGGCGCCGCTGCAGTGATAGGTTGGCGCGGTAACAATCAAATCGTCCCTGTTTAGCTTGCGAAAATAATCGGCCGATTTCTGGCATACAGGGTGCGGAATATCCCGCGGTATAATGCAGCCCGCTTCATCACGCAGCCTTTCCCTGCCAAAATAGATAACGGTTTCCCCGGCAAAGACGCGGGCGCCGTCTGCAGGCACCGGCGCTTTATAGGCCACGATCTCCAGCGATTCCAGCAGGATATTGTATTCTAGGGAATAGCGCTCTTTATCCAGTACCCGGTAAGGCCGGCGGGCCCTTACTTCAATTCTGCCGAACCCCGCGCCGCTGATCCGGTCCAGATATTCACCGTATTCCAGGGCTCCTGACAGGCACATCGCCCGTAAACGTTCATTTTGGCGCAACTGCTCAGGTATGGGCAGCGTGGTTATCGGGTCGGAAATGTACACGCGTCCTCCCGGCTTTAACACCCGGTGAATTTCCCGCAGAGCATTCATTAAATCTTCACCTTCAAAAATATTGAAGAGGCAGTTCTGAGCAGCCACATCCACACTCTCATCATTCACGGGAAGCCGGCGGGCGTCCCCTTCCTTTACATCAATAAATTCGGAACAAAACCACGGGTTTAATTTTTCCGCTGCAATAAAGTTTTCCCGGGCTTTTTTAAGCATTTCCGGTACGCGGTCCACGGCAATTACCGAATGAGGCCGGCGGGTGAAATAGGCGAACTGTAGCGCTTCCAGGCCGCCGCCCACACCGACGTAAAGAATAGTTTCCCGGGAGTTAAGCTCGCCGAAATGAACCGTCGTGCCACAGCCATAATTCATTTCGCTCATGACATCAGGGATAATAAGTCCCGGCAAAAAGCGGTTTTGTTGCGAAATACAGCAAAGTGAAGCTTGCGGCGTCAATGCCGCCTCCTTGTATACCTCATGGACTGTTGTCAAATAACTCATAAATTCCCTTCCTTTATCTTCTTAGCATTTTGCAGCATTTGTTTCAGTTGCACACAGTCTGTCATAATGAAACCATTTAGAAACTCAGCCAGGCAACAGTAAAATTCCTGGCGTGTGTTGGCCGCTATGTCATCACAGAAAGCAGTTGTCCACCGGCCGAGATGCCGGGCAAGAAAGTTCTCCTGCCGCTCAAGGGCGGCCAGCAGCGCCGGCCCAGTCTGCGTCATCAAGGCGGCAGACGCCTGATGGTTCAAGTAGTACATAAACTCCAGTTCCAGCCCGATATGATCGTCAGGTTCCCGGTTGAGTCTTTTTACGGCAAGACCGGCGTTACGATATTGCTCCCGTACTTCCAGAGCCGATGCCTGCAGCAGAACACGCTCCGGCGAACGGTAACACGATTCATACGGCGGCGCCGGCACCTGCCGGGGTCCGATAAACAGACGGGTAAATTCAGGCTTAAGCTGCCGGCTTACGGTTTTGATTGCTGTCAGGCGCATTATCTGCAGTTGGCTGCTAAACCGTCTTTCCCATGAGTAACAGGCGGCTTCATCAATCTCCCGGTAGGCGGTGGCCAGTACAAAAAAATCCGATATGATGTGTTCCTCCGGTCCCAGCAAAAACAGCCGACGTAACAAGTCATAGACACAACCGCGCATCACCAGTATTTCCGCCAGCTCCGTGGCGGTATCTTCCACACTCTCGCCAGCGGCGTGTACTGCTTTTATCTTTTTTCCGGTGCAAACCGTATTGACGGACCTGTTGCTGCTTTTAAAAATCCCTGGCATTCTTTTACCACGCCCTTTACCTCCATCTCCCGCAGGTCCCCCGCCTTCAGTACCTGCAACGGACAACCGCGTACGCAGGCCGGTTCCTCACCTTGCCGCAGTTCATCGATACATAAATCACATTTGCTTGCTTTGACTGCCTGGTTGCTAAAGGCGACCGCTTTATAAGGACAGGCGTGAACGCAAGCACGACAACCGATACATTTCTCCCGGTCCTGTACTACAATCCCGTCTTCCGGTCTTTTCCGAAAGGCTTTGACCGGGCACACAGCCGCGCAGGCCGGCTGCTTGCAATGCATGCAGGACCGCGAAATATACCTGTCCACTTGCCGGTCATTGTTTTCATTCTTTGTTTCAAAATGATCAACCTGACGCCAGTGAATACCGACAGGCAGCTTATTTTTATTTTTGCAGGCCGTTTCGCAGGCTTGGCAGCCAATACAGTAATTGGAATTGTAATAAAAGCCCAGTTGCTTTCCCATCCTTTTATCCTCCAAACAATTCATTTATCAGACTTTGGCAATTTGTACCAGGTTGGTGTGATAGGTTGAAACACCACCCATATCACCCAGCCGGTCGGGCGCCAGCGCGTTGATATTGCTGCCGCCCGGACTCAGCTTGTGCCACGGCGCCTTGGGTGACATGACCACTCCCGGCTTGACGGCTTCGGTCACCGCTGCTTTGAGTCTGACCTGGCCGCGGTCATTAAAGACCTGCACCCAATCGCCGGCCTCAATCCCCCGGCTGCCGGCATCCTGCGGATTGATAAAGATCACGGGGCCATCGTAGATTTCCTGAATATAGGGTAAATTGTGGAATTGCGTCGTTATAAAATGTTTGGTAGCCGGAGTCAAAAACCGCAGGGGATACCGGATAAATAATGCCGGTGTTGCTTCCGGCCCCTCCGCCGGCGGGACATGCTCGGCCACCGGATCAAAGCCAGCTTTGGCCAGGCTTTCCGAATAAAATTCTATTTTGCCGCTCGGCGTTTTGAATTTCTTGTCGGCAAAGGGCGTGCCCAGATTAAGTTTCAGCCAGTGCTTAGCCTGCAGCGCCTCATAGGTAATCCCCGCAAACAGCGGACTGCCTGAATTGAGAGCGGCTTTAATGACAGCGGACGCCGCTTCCTGGAAACATGCTTCGTCATAACCCATGCGTTTGGCCAGTTCGGCGAAAATCTCCAGGTTGGATTTACTTTCGCCCAATGGCGGTATCGCTGGCTGGTTTAGGCGGACATACCAGCCAAGATAGTCGGAATTGATGTCTTCATATTCAAAAAAGGTAGCCGCAGGCAATATGAGGTCTGCATAGTCGGCCGTATCGGTCATGAACGGATCAACAACCACGGTAAACAGGTCTTCCCGCTCCAGTCCCTGTTTGATCAGGTTGGTATTGGTGGCCATGGCCAGTGGATTGCTGTTGTACACGAACAGAGCTTTAATCGGCTTGTCTTTGGTTTCGACTGTTTGCCCTTTCAACGCTTTGCCGATTTCATTCATATTTATTGACCGCACCTGTTGGTTTGCCAGTAGGTCGGGACGTTGCAACGCTTTCCAGTCATAGGCCCAATAATCACCATTGATGTAGACATAACCGCCGCCCTCCACCCCGACCATCCCGACCAATGCCGGCAACAGGGATATGGCCCGGACCATTTGGCCGCCGTTGGAATTACGCTGCATGCCGTAACCCACCCGGAGGATAGATGGCTTGACAGCCGCATACATGCGGGCAAATTCAACAATAGCTGCCGCCGGTACGCCGGTAATCGACTCTACCCTCTCAACCGGATAGCTCTGGACTTTGGCGACAAGCCTGTCAAACCCAACGGTATAGGTCTCCACAAAGCTTTGGTCATACAGTCCTTCGTTAATAATGACGTGCATAATTCCCAAAGCCAGGGCCGCATCGGTTCCGGGCCGCAGCTGAATGTGCAGGTCGGCCTGCGAGGCCAGCGGGGTACGCACCGGATTGATTTCCACGAGTTTGGCCCCATTGTCCCGCGCCCGATTAATGAATTTGATAATATGCACATTGGTCGCGGCATGATTGACACCCCAGGATACAAATAACTGAGTCCTGGCATATGTTTCAGGATCAATACCGCCCACCTGTCCATAGGTGTATTTGGTCGCCGGCTTACCGGCATCAGAGCATACAGCCCTTTCCAGTTTACTGGCCCCCAGCTTGTTCCAGAAGCGGAAGGGTACCCCGTAATTGTTAACAATGCCAAGATTGCCCGAGTAGCTGTAAGGCAGAATGGTTTCAGCACCTTCACTGGCAATAAGGTGTTTAAATTTGTCGGTAATCGTGGTATAGGCTTCATCCCAGGAAATCCGTTCCCAGTCGCCGCCGCCTTTTTTACCGGCCCGTTTGAGCGGGTAGAGAATCCTCTCCGGGTGATACACCCAGGTTGGATAGCAGTGCCCTTTCACGCAGGGTGTGCCGGCGGTAATCGGATGAGTGGGATCACCGGTAACATGTACAATCCGCCCGTTCACAACTTTTGAGATCAGGGTGCAGGTATCATGACAATTGCGGGGACACGCCTGGTAAAAATAACTTGCCGGTTCCGGGGATTTTACACCGGCAGCCTCCACTGTCATACGCTCAGCCAGACTAATCAGGGAAAACCCGGCCCCCATGGCCGCCGACCAAGCCAAAAAGGACCGGCGGGTCATTTTCATTTCCGGTTTGAATTTATTGCCCATATAATCGCGCTCCTTTACAGATTTTGCCCTGCCTCATTTCTTTTCCGTCATTCGAAGCTTTGTAATAACCCGAACTATCGGCGTATTCAAGCTACCTAGCTCCTTTTTAAATTCACAACTTTTTCAAAAAGTTCCACTATTTTACTTGCAACTTCATTATATAGCGATTCTTTTATCGATTGCAAGTTAAATTTAATATGCAATTGATAAAAATAAAAAATCCCTCCTGGGGGATTTTTATTTTATCGCCAACTATACTTCTACGCCTAAACGGTGCTGATACGATCTACTCCGCAATGAACTCTTACTTATTACCTGTTAACATATCGTAATTTTAAGTGTCCTCTATTTTAAAAAGTATGATCTTAAATAGTAGTCCCTAACAGAGGAATTTGTAAATTTATGTAGAAGCAATTATTTAATAAATATTCTTGGCAAACCTTCCGAAAGGTTGGGACGCAAAGCCATGGGTCTAACGACACTGAGTCTATGACTGCCAGGTTGCATATATCAATGCAGCCTGGCAGTTTTTTTTGTGCAGCCTGCTACTTTTGAACGCCTTAGCGCATGCAGTAAACATCTAAAATGCAACTTATGACAGGGGTGTGAAACCAGCTTATGGACAACGAGAATAAATCCACTGATGCCTCTACAGAAACTGATATTGATTCAAGAGACCTGGAGGAACTGCTTGCGAACTTACCGCAGATTATTAAAGAACTGGAAGCAGAACAACCATTACAGGATACTAAATAATAAGAACAGGCGGCTGCAAATTCTACCACAAAAACTAAAAAGCTCATGCCAATCCCTTTGTACGTTTGGCATGAGTTTTTATTTAAAATTATATATATTGAACGCGTGAACATTGAGTTATCATCTTACTGCCATTTTTCACTCGCCCAACCTATATGCATAACATAAGGATAAAATCAGCTGCTATATCCATCCTGAATAGATAGCTCATAATCCCTGGAGGCTTACTTATGGAAATCATTCATCTTAAATACTTTCTTGAAGTCGCCCGCCATAAAAGTTTCAGCAAGGCGGCAACGGCATCGCATGTGTCGCAATCTGTTATAAGCAAACTAATAAAAGATCTGGAACTGGAATTTGGTGTCGTTTTATTCGACCGTACTTCCAAACACGTGGCGCTGACTGAAGCCGGCGCCATCTTTCTCACGGATGCGGATCAGGTGGTTACATTATTCAACAATCTGTCCAGCAAATTTGACAGCAACTGTAAAATCCCCAGGGGGAAGGTTAGTATTGGTATACCGCTTATGGCCGAAGCCATAACTTTTGCTCAGCTGCTGGGAGACTTCCGGGAAAAGTATCCGAAAGTCGCCACCGAGTTATACGAGTCCGGTTCTAAGAAGATTGAAGTTGCCGTCCAGGACGGAATGCTGGATATCGGCATCATCTGCCGTTTGCCGGGAAATCCGGATATATATGACGCTTTTACCTTCTCCCATGATCCACTGCAGGTAGTTGTCCACCCGCAGCATGCTTTGGCGGAAGCACAAACGCTACGCCTGGCAGACCTCGCGCAGGAATCCTTCATTCTCTCCAGCAGCGACTTCAGTTTGCATGATGCAATTGTAAAAAGATGCAAACAGGCCGGCTTTATTCCTAAAATTGTCCTTGAAACCTCACAGCGTGAACTCATGATCGAGACTGTCGCCGTTAACCTGGGGATTGCCTTAATCCCCAAAAATGTCTGTGATGGCTTAAATCATAAACTTGTCCGCGCAATTCCACTGGCAGACCCGGAAATTATCCATAGTATGTCCCTGATCTGGAAGCACGGACGAATCTTATCCCATCCTGCCAGACTATTTCTTGATTTCGCCGGGGAGTATTTGTTGGGTAACCCGCAAGAAAACACTAAATCATAAAATACCTTTCAGGCTAATCGGCAGTTTGCCGCTCCGCCGTGGCCGGAGGAGCGGCTTGCTTTGACTACTCATCGAGATAACGTCGCCATAAGCAAAAGCTTTTAGTATCGCAGTAAAGTGATATAGAAATATTCGCGGCATACCAGCAAAAGTACATTTTTTACCCACAGCGTATTCTACCGGAGAATATTTTTGGCATAACTTGACTAAGCTAGTAAGTTATTACTATAATTAGACATATGAGTGGTAAGAGGCCTTCTGCTATCCAGATGGCCTTTTTCGTACATTTTGGAGGTACTATGTCAGATCAAACAACTACTACAGATGCATCGGTTCTGTTAAATGACCTTAAACAAGCCAATAATGAGATGAGCAAAGTCATTAATACCATCCAGCAAATTGCCCAGCAAACCAATCTCTTATCCTTAAATTCGGCTATTGAAGCGGCAAGAGCCGGTGAGGCCGGACGGGGATTTGGCGTTGTGGCGGACGAAATTAAAAAACTGGCTACCCGCAGTTTTGCAACAACCAAAGAAAGTACGAAAATCATTGAAAATATTCAATCAAAAGCTAACGAAGTAATGGCCTCCCGCACGGCGGACGTAGCCTATGATACCATTGACAAGATTGACCGCAACCTCTTTGAGCGTAATTGCGACGCTCAGGCCTGGGCAGGTTTTTCCCAGGTAAAAAATGCCTTGTGCTCCACTGCATCTGACCGGATCGAGCAGGCAAACAACCTGCTAAAGACACTTGTTGAAATTTACGAAGTATACTTTGATCTTTATGTATTTGATACCGAAGGTATTGTCGTCGCAGCCGGCATCCATCGTGAGCTTATTGGCAAAAGCATGGCCGATAAAGGCTGGTTCCAGGAGGTTAAAGCAGCTAATACCATCTGTGTAACCGATTTATATTTTTCACCCATCGAGAATCGTCACACAGTGGCTTATTCCTGTCCGATAAAAAGCGACTCAGGCCAGATTGTCGGCTATTTCTCTTCCCGTTTCAACTGGGAATATATTTATGATATTCTTGATTCAGCCCGCATCGGTAAAAAAGGCGACATCGCAATCATTAATAAAGACGGTTATGTGATTGCCTGCCCCAGCCGCAAGGGCATACTGGAAGACAATATAAACAGCCTGAAAGCTGCCCAGAATGCTATGAAGGGCGAGACATACGGCTACACTCTGGAACAGGATAACCGTGGCAATACCAAAATTTACGGTTACGCGCACACCCGCGGCTATAACGCCTATAAGGGTAAAAACTGGTCTGCCATAGTCAGCGAAACTATATAGCATAAAGTAGACTTAGCTTGAGGTGGGACTTTAACCCCATCTGAAGGTTAGTCGCCCTTAGCCAGGGACTTAGCCGATCTAAGACTCCCACTTGTAGAAGTGAGAGTCTTAGATCAGGTTAGTCGTCGGATAAAAAGAGAGTCAATGACGACCTCTTACACAACGGTGTAGAGGTCGTATTTTTATGCGGAAAGGACATGTGCCATGACCCTTAGTAATGATGCCAAATGTGCAGCTTCAGATAAACTGTCATGTCTGTTACTAAACCGGTCGGTAACAACTTATTTCCAGCCCATTATCTCCATCCGCCAGCATACCGTGACCGGCTATGAAGCACTGTCACGCGGCATAGACGCCTATACCGGCGCTACAATCATGCCCAATATCCTGTTTCCGCTCGCAGCAGAAAGCAGTCGGCTTGTCGCCTTAGACAGGCTGTGCCGGGAAAAAGCGTTTGAAACCTTCAACATGAGCGCTGCCAAGCATGAACGCGCCATATTGTTTCTTAATCTGGAGACTTCAATTATTGACAGCGGTGTCGTCGGCTCCGGGCATCTCATAAACAGCTGCCTAAAGAACGGTATCAATCCCGCCTCTGTGGCAATAGAAATCAATGAATCCAAGGTTCATGATCTTAAAGCACTGGAAACTTTTATTCAGAGTCATAAGCAATACGGTTTTCTGTTTGCGCTCGACGACGTCGGCAACGGACACTCCAATTTAGACAGAATTCTCCAGGTTAAACCTGACATTATCAAAATTGACCGCTGTTTGGTCAGCAATATAAATCAAGATTATTATAAGCAGGAGATTTTTAAATGCCTGGCTCATTTAGGAAAAAAAGTAGGTTCACAAATTGTCGCCGAGGGTATTGAAACAGAGGACGAGGCGTTAACAGCCCTCCAGTTAGGCGCCGATATGCTCCAGGGATACTATTTTGCCAAACCTGTTCCGGTAACCGATATACTGCCCCAATCCCTGGAAAGCAAAATACGTTTAATTGCCTCGTTGTTTAAAACTTGTCGATTGGCCGCTATAAAAAATCAATTCCAAAAGAAAACTCAATCCTCCAGCACATTTCTGCACCTGCTTGAAGAGCTTAGCAAAACTACTGCCAGCCGGTTTGACGGCAGGTTATACGAATTGATGGCCGAACATCCCCGGATACAATACTTGTATATTTTGAATATGGCCGGTGTCCAAATTACCGACACCGTAGGCTCATCGAATACCTTAAACGAATATGCCGCTGTTTTATATCAGAGCGATCAAAAAGGCACCGATCAGTCATTAAAAGACTATTGCCTGATTATACAGGCCGGTATGGATCAGTACATATCTGAACCATATATGTCAATGGCTAACGGCAGGCTCTGTGTGACGTATTCCAAGATATTCAGAGACGCCGCCGGCAACTCCTATATTTTGTGCGCTGATTTTGATCCTTAAGACTGAGCTAGCTTTCAACACCCAGCAGTTTTATCCCTAGCAGCAGATAAATGCAGCCGCAGACTTTATTCATCCAATTGGCCGCCGTATCGTTGGCGCGGAGAAAAGCAGTCACCCGGGCTGAAAAGAGTACCAGGCCCAAACACCAAATGGTGCCGGTCGTCAAAAAGGTAATTCCCAGGATCATAAACGGCACAGTCCCGTAGCTATTGTGCGGATCAATAAACTGCGGCATGAAAGACAGAAAGAAAAGAGCCACTTTCGGATTCAGCACATTTGTCAGCAGTCCCTGCACGTATATTTTTTCGCCGGACATAACATTCTCACTGAGTGGAGCTAAACTGTTATTTTTAGAAAGCAGTGTGGTTACCCCCAGATAACCGAGATAGAGAGCACCGGCCAGCTTAACCAGCATAAACGCCAGCGCCGACTTAGCCAGTATAACGGATAAGCCCAGCGCGGCCAACAGGGTATGGACAGCACAGCCGGAGATAATACCCAGAACTGAGTAAATGCCGGCAGTGCGTCCCTGTGAAATACTGCGGCTTAAGATATAAATAGTGTCTGATCCGGGTGTAATATTAAGAAGAATACCTGCAATTAGAAACATCTCGTAGTGAACGATACCGAACATAATGATCACCCCTTATTCATGATACTTTTTGGCTTTGCTGCCACGGCCAGCCAATAACTCCCGTCCCAAGACTTACACCTAAGATAACAAGGCCCAGCGCCACCAAATGAGTCCACTCCAACTGTTCAGTCAAAAAGACCGCCGAGGCAAAGACCCCTGTTACGGGTATGACATTTTGAAAAAGAGACGCTTTGGATGCACCTATCCTTTGTATGCCCATATTCCACCAGAGGGCGCCCAAGGCGGTATTGACCAGACTGGAAAACAAAAGTACACCCAGAGGCCATAACTCCCAGGCCCCTTCATAAGCCCATACCGGATTGACAAAAAAGCCGAACACGACTAAAGAAAGGGAAGCAGCCATATGGGTATAAGCCGTTACTACCAGCGGCGCAGCCTGAACCGTACTCTTCTTTACGAAGATATAACCGAAAACGGCGGCTGCCATGGATATAAACATTACTGCATCGCCTATTAAAGTAGCTGTTCCCTGCACTTTGCCGGATACAACCAGTAAGACGCCGCTAAACCCCAGGATAACGCCCACCCCCTTCGACCAGCTTAACGGCTCGTCAGCCAACCGGCTGGCCAAAAGGATTGTTAATAAAGGATTTAGCCCCAGAATAAGAGCCGCATGCGTACCGCTGGTAGCCGCCACTCCCCAGGATAATGTGATGTGGTGTAGAAAAATACCGAAAAACGCCACTCCAGCCATAGGCACCCATATGGTACGGGGTGGTTTTTCAATGCCATATTGGGAAATCACGGCCGGTACCAGCAGGCAAGTAGCTAACAAAAGCCGGATAGGCGCAAGGGCAAGCGGCGGAAAAAAATTAGTAAGGTATTTTATCATTACCACATTAATGCCCCAAAGTATAACAACTAATAATAATAAAGCAAAAGTAGTCCGGTGCCGGTTATTTTCAATCATTGTTACTGCGACTAGTCGTAATCATTTATTCACCTCAGTTATTATCCCTGTAACTCGCAAAACTACGGCTATAAGAGTATCCTTGCCGGTTCAAAGAATGCGTAGATTCTTTCGCAATGCAAGGCGGCGCCAGCGAGGCATTGCGGGAAAAGATGCAAACCATCCTTGGTTTTAGGAGAGATGAAGTACTAGCATTAAGTTGTTGTAAAAGCACTTGATTATGATACTATTGTATAGAGAAACAACAAACAGGTCATGGACAAAGTTGCTGGAATATAGCACAAAATTGACAAAGGTGGTCATATGAACATCAACAAAAACAGCTGGCGCTGTGAACACAGCATAAGTCATGATTTCCCGGTAGATATCCACCGCAGTGAGCACACCCGGCAGGGTACGGTTATTGAGTGCCACTGGCACGAAAATTTTGAAATACTCTATTTCGAAAAAGGTGAAGCGTTAATCTACTGCAACTCCCGCCCTATCCGGGTCGGACCCGGCGAATTAGTCATCATCAACAGTAACGATATCCATTACGGCGAAAATATCTCTCCCCAGCTTATTTATTACGTGGTGGAATTTGACCTTTCCTTCATTGACAGCAGCCAGGTTGATCTCTGCCAAACCAAATATCTGACACCCTTAGTGCAAAACCGCATCCTTTTCCGCAACCAGATTGACCGTAACCGGGAACTTTTAGAGCAGGTACGAAATCTCCTTGCTGAATTCTACCGTCAGGAACTGGGCTATGAACTGGCAGTAAAAGCTGCTATCTACCGAATCCTGGTTTTACTGCTGCGCACTTATGCCGAGCAGACGATCAGCGAAAATGAAAAAGACCGGCAACGCCGGACCTTAGATCGCCTTAGCCCTGTACTGGAATACATAGACTGCCATTATACGGAAAAGCTCAGTCTTGGACAACTTGCCGCCATGGCCAATATGAGCCTTCATTACTTTTGCCGGCTGTTCAAAAGCCTCACCGGCAAATCGCCGACTGAGTATATTAATCAGCTGCGGATAAACAAAGCGATAATCCTATTGCGCGAAAGCAATCTTAACATCACTGAGATTGCCCTGACTGTTGGCTTTAATGACAGCAACTACTTTAGCCGTATATTTAAAAAATACAAACACGTGTCACCGTCCTGCCTGCTAAAATAGCCTGCATAGTATCCAATAAGGAATTACCGGCCTGTTTCCCCAAACCACGCAGCTTTGAGCAGGGCAACAGCCGTTTCGATTTCGGCGGCAGGAATTTTAGAAAAATTAAGGATAATGCGGGATGTGTTTTCCGGGGTATTCTGTAAATAATAATCTTGGACCGAAGCTACCCGGCAGCCTTTAGCCAAGGCCTTTTCCACCAGTTCATTCGCCGGCGCCTCTGCTTTGACATTAAGAATAGCGTGCACGCCGGAGTCTGTGGCCTCAATTTCCACATGCTTGCCGAAGATTTTCTGCACCGCCTCAAACAGCAGTACTTTTTTCCCATAGTACAATTTACGCAGCCGGCGGATCTGGCGTTCCAGACAGCCATCGGCCATAAACTGGGCCAGCGCCAGTTGTTCCAGCAGGGAAGCCGCCTGGTTATACAATGCGGCATTTTGCTGAAATTCTGTTAACAACTTCTCCGGCAGCACCATATAACTGATACGTATCGACGGCGGCATAATCTTAGAGAGTGAGCCCAGGTAAACTACGGCTTGCCCGCCGCCAAGCCCTTTAAGCGCCGGAATCGGCCGTCCGAAATAACGAAATTCACTGTCATAGTCATCCTCAATAATGGTGCCTTGCACACTTTCCGCCCAATTCAGCAGTTGGGTTCTCTTGCCTACAGGCATAATATAGCCTGTGGGAAACTGATGGGACGGGCTGACATAGACAAGCCTGGCGCCGCTCTTAGACAACCGGTCTATACTGATGCCGTCTTTGTTCATAGGTATAGCGTGTATGGTAAATGAATTGTCGGCAAACACACGTCGGCCATGTTTAAAGCCCGGGTCTTCAAAGGCTATACTGGTGAATTCGTTTTTCAGCAAACTGCATAGTGTGTTAAGGAGACTCTGCACCCCCGGACCAATAATAATCTCTTCAGGCTGAGCATTCCCTCCCCGGGAACCGTGGATATACCGCGCGATCTCCTGCCTTAGCTCCAGCTCGCCCTGTACATGGCCGTAACCGACTAGCCGCTCCTTATTGGCAAAGGCTTTGTTAATATACCGTTTCCATAGCGAAAAATCAAATCCTTCCATATCCATGCCGCCGCTGGCAAAATCATAAAGGACGGACGTCTTGTCTGCCGGCGTTTTTGCCTTGTAATCCGCACTAAGAACTATACCTTTTTTTATAGCCATGCCATCAAACGTACTCACAAGGTATCTTGAACGGTTGCAATTAGTAATATAGCCCTCGCTCATGAGCTGCTGGTACGCTTTTTCAACTGTTATTTTGCTGATAGAAAGACTGGCAGACAGCCCGCGAATGGACGGTAGCTTTTCTCCCTCGGTCAGGCGGTTTTGCTCAATTTCCTGTTTAAAATAGGTATAGAGCTGCATGTACAAAGGTTCCCGGCTACTGGTGTCAAGCATTATTAAATCCATATCATCCTCCATCTGTCCCTATTGATTTTATCAATTCTGTATATTTTAAAGAGTTCATTTGTGTTCTATAATACACTTATGCTTTTTAAAAAGCCATAGCAACTACATATATTTTTTCACTCAGTATTTTGCTTCTACCAAACAGACCACCAGATTAGAGGAGGAATTACTCATGACAATATGTAAGGCACTTGCGGTTGCAGGTTCAGATACTAGCGGCGGTGCAGGCTTACAGGCCGACTTAAAGACATTTCAGGAATTAGGCGTCTATGGCATGACGGCTATTACCGTCATCGTTGCCCAAAACCCTAACAATGATTGGTCTCACGATATCTATCCCCTGCCGCTCACAGCCCTGGAGGCCCAGCTGGAAACCGTACTAGGCGGCATCGGCGTAGACGCATTGAAAACAGGTATGCTGGCAACTACCGAAGTAATCTCACTTGTTGCCAAAAAGATTGATCAGTACGCTGTTAAAAATGTGGTAATTGATCCGGTTATGGCCTGCAAAGGCACCGATGAAGTACTGCATCCGGAATGCACTGTCGGCATCCGCGAAATACTGGCACCCCGGGCTACCATCATAACACCCAACGTCTTTGAAGCTACCCAGTTAAGCGGGATTCGGTCCATTCGCACTGTCGAAGATATGAAGGCAGCGGCCGCCGCAATCCACAAATTAGGTCCAAAAAATGTTTTGATAAAGGGCGGGGCCAAGCTGGATACCGACGAGGCCATCGACATTCTGTACGACGGTCAGGAATTTACCGTTTTACGCTCGCCTAAGTTTAACACCACCTACACACATGGCGCAGGCTGCACTTACGGCGCCGCTATTACGGCCGGACTTGCCAAAGGCTTGCCAGTGCCGGCAGCAGTTAAACAGGCCAAAGAATTTATTACTGCCGCCATTCAAGCCGGGTTTCCTCTTAACAGTTATGTAGGCCCGACATACCATGCCGCTCATCGTTTGAACAAATAGAAGATAACGGATCAACAAAAAGCCTTGCACTTATTGTCCATATACCGACAAAAGTGCAAGGCTTTTTTGTCCCTTACTACCGTCTCTTACTGCTCCAGAATAAACTTAGTTATGGCATTGGCCACGCCATCCTCGTCATTGGTATTTGTTATATAATCCGCCGTTTGCTTAACCCGGTCTGAGGCATTTCCCATGGCAATGCCCAGGCCGGCGTACTCAATCATGGACACATCATTTTGACTGTCCCCAATAGAAATAATTTCCTCCCGTCTGAGGCCATAGAACTCCGCCAGCACGGCAACCGCTTTACCTTTGGAAATCCCGGCACGGGTAATCTCGATATTATATTGGGATGAATCCACAATTTCCAATTGCTTCATATGCAGTAGTTCCTCCCGCAAATCTGCAATTAAAGCGTTGTCTCTATAGATAATTTCACATTTTACAATATTGTCTTTTTCGCCGCGCAGCACTTTCTGCCACCGCGGCCAGGAAAAAACATATTCCATATCAATACTGTTGCTGCGGGCACCCAAAAGTCTTGTCCCCACATAAAACAACTTAAACATAATATTGCCGTAATAAAACTTATCCGGCGTGCAAAAGTATGGCTTAATCTTATGTTTGCGGAACATCTGCAGTAATTCTAAAGCTAGGCCTTCACCGAGAATATCCTTAAAAATCACCTGATCGTTGTCTTTTTCTTTTATGAAAGCTCCGTTTGAAGCGATCACCGGCGACTTTACGCCGATAAGATTAGAAAAATATTCGGCATCCGTATACATTCGTCCGGTACATACTACAATTTGAACGCCTTTTTTATGAGCTTTTATCAAAACTTCCCTGGTTCGCGGCGTAATTTTGTGTTTACTGTTTAACAATGTCCCATCCACATCAATACAGACAAGTTTATAAGCCATAAACATCCTTTCTGCGGTTAAGATGCGAAATATAATTGGTTTTTATGTTTTCAGGACCAAAGGCCCACGAAATTAGTTCCATAGACTGATAATTATATATGCTTTTTTTAACGAAGAATAAGATAGGTAATATTTTACTTTCGGCCGGTAATGACCCAAGGAGGAATCGTCTGTGGACGCACGTTTTGTCAATCCATTCATTGTGGCGTTAACAACTGTACTGCCGCAGCTTGGATTTAAAAGTATAGTACGGGGAAAACTCTACGCCAAAGAACAGTTTATCGACAGTCAGGGTGTACTCGTAAATGTTCAGCTAACCAATCAGGTCTCGGGAAATGTGGCTTTTACCATGTCACAGGATTCCGCCAAGCGGATCTCGTCTGTCATGATGATGGGAATGGCCGTAGAAAGTTTTGATGATGTAGCGCAGAGCGCCTTATGTGAAATGATAAATATGGTTACATCCAATGCTGTAAATTCACTAAACAAGGAAGGCCTCGCGGTGGGCTTGGTGCCGCCGGCATTATCGCAGGACAGCGCGCCTTTAAAAATTTGCAACTCTAGCTTTATCGGTATCGAAATGATTATTGACGAGCTGCCTCTGCAAATAGGCATTGGCCTAAACTAGCGTTAGCTTTTGGCCAAGAGCAAAGATGCGCGACAAATCATCCGGGCGCTGCGCCAACGGCTGCGCATCCAGGTCCGGCAAGGTAATGCTGCCAAGATTTTTCACGCCAATCATTTTAGAGAATAAATTAACCACATGGAGTGAGCCGATAAACTGCCCTTCATAGGACGGTTGTCCGCCTGTTGCTATAAACAGACCCGGACGGAGCTTGCCGCTAAAAACCTCCCGGCGCAGTACATATTTTGCCGCCCAGAACGGCTGGCAGCGGTCAATCACAAGTTTTGCCTGCGCGCTCATACCGCTGAAATAAATAGGAGCAGCTAAAATAAAGGCATCCATAACCATAATATTGTCATATATCATTCCCATATCGTCCTTTATACAGCAGTGTCCGGTTTGTAGACAACTGTCACACGACTGGCACGGAGCAATCTTCAGCTGATGCAGGAACACCTTATGTACTTCTACCTTCCCATTCACCGCCGCGCCCCGCACTGCATCGTCAATAGCCATGCTATTGGTGCCGTTTGCTCGCGGACTCCCCTGCAGCGCCAATATTCGAAACATTAGTTTCCCCCCTTTGTTAGTTTTCAAACATGCCTGTCTAGTAATCTTCAATGCGATTATACCTGGCATGGAAAATTCAGTCAACTATCTCTTGATTTAATAATAACTTGACATTTATGAAAAACAGCGCTATACTGAAGTGGTTATTTACCATTGCGTTTTATATAAGCAACAACCATTAGAATAAGTAAATTCTGCCCTAATTTCTCTTTAGTCTAATGTGTACTTGGTAATATCACCGGTAATAGCGGCTGTGAACGTACTATTGCGTTCAATTACCATCTTTAATTAGATTACGGAGGATAAAAAGAATATGAGCTATCGTATCAAGCAACTAACAAGCCGGTTAGCCCTTTTTGGCTACTGCCGCTTTGAAATTGAAGCAATTATTAAGGATGCAATAGGCATTGTGTGTGTCGACAATCTTGATATTGCCCAGAGTGCAGCAGTAATAAACCACTTGGAAAAATACGAACAACTTGGATTACACTATTTAAAAACATACAGTAAATAGACATTAAAACGAGGGTGTTGAACTCTCGTTTTTTGTTTCACACTTTAGTCCAGGCGCTGTATAATAATGACGAGGTGATAAACTTGTACAGTAACATTGCCGCCTTCTTTATGACTGGAACAGGCAACTCCTATAAAGTGGCCGGCTGGTTTTTGGCAGCCTTTTCTTCAGCCCGGACAGTCTTGCGGCAGGTTAAAGAGAATCAGCCTGCCGGCATTCCTGCTGATACCGACCTCGTGATTTTCAGCTATCCTACCCATGGTTTTACAGCTCCCTGGCTGATGATAAAATATATTTTTCGTCTGCCGGCAGGCAGCGGTACCCATGCTGTCGTACTGCCTACGCGGGCCGGTACAAGGATTCTAGGCTATGCATTCCCAGGCATGGAAGGAACCGCAGGTTATCTTATAGCCCTGCTCCTATGGCTGAGGGGGTATAAGGTAAAAGCAGTCTCAGCCGTAGATATGCCATCGAACTGGACGGCCGTCCACTGGGGATTAAATGACGAGAATGTACAGGCCATCGTAACTAAAGCCCGGAACACGGTGCAAACCATTGCCCGGAGAGTTTCCGCCGGACACTCTTATTATAACGGCTTTATCCCGCTGCTCCTCGGGCTTGGGTTGGCCCGGATCTCTTTTATGTATATAATCCTGGCGCAATTTATCCTGGCCAAACTTTTTTTCGCCTCGGACCAATGCAACGGCTGTGCCCTCTGCCGGCGGATTTGCCCCAAGCAAGCACTGTCAATGACAGGGAATAAACCCCATTGGAGTTATTCCTGCGACAGTTGCATGGCCTGTATGAACTACTGCCCGCAAAAAGCTATCCAGGTCAGCCCCCTGATCGTTTTTCTGTTTGCTTATGTGTTGTCTTTGCCCGTAGCAGCCTGGCTGTCCGGTAAGCTAGGTTATGTATTTATGGACCTGCCGCAAATCCTTCAGTTTGTCTTACAGTACATGTATACGCTGCTAAGTGTTGCCGCCGTATACTGGCTGCTGCACCTCATTTTACGCATAAAACCGGTTGCGGCAGTACTGGCGAGTTTGTCCCATACCAAATACTTCCGCCGTTACCGGGCTCCGGGAGTATCTCTTAAGGATATTCACAAATAAACAACATGTTTAAACAGCCGCAAGGTTATACCCTGGCGGCTGTTATTTTATCTACGAAACTTTCCGGACTAGGCAGACTCTCAATCTCCCACCACGGCAAACAATCTTTAAGCTGCGCCACTGAATAGGTGCCTGTAGCCACACCGATAGTATAGGCATTAATGGCTTTTCCGCACTCAATATCATGGGGTGTATCGCCAATTACATAGATTTTATGCTGACTGGGATCGCCCCAATTCAGGCAAACGGATGACAAAGCCTGACGGGCTATATCTACCCGTTTCTCGTACTTACCGGCAAACGCACTGCAGGCAAAATCGAAATACCCGGCCAGTTCAAAGTATTTAAGTTTTACCGCGGCACCCTCGTGACTATTGCCTGTTAACAAGAGCAGCCTGTAATCCGCGTTCGCGTTCAGACAGGACAATATGTCGCGCACCCCCGGTAAAACCAGGCCCTTTCTGACTGCCAGGTGCTCAGGCAGTAACCTTTCGTAACTGCGGCACAGCGTATCTATTTCTTCGCAACTGGCCTCGCGCCCGAGTACCGATTCAATGATTTGTCTGGCAATATAATTATCAGTCATACCTGCTGCCATGATATTGTCAAAATTGACAGCCTTGCCCCACAATTCCTCTGCCGCCTGAGCAAAAGCAAACAGTCCGGCCTTAGATGTTCTAATCAAAGTTCCGTCGATATCCCAAAATAATATATGCACCTGACGACCTCCTGTTAACATATTAATATCCAGATAAAGATTTACAAACAGGGTATTGCTAAGCTAAAAGCAGACACGAAATTTACCCGTGTCTGCTTTAAACCATTTTTTCACCCGCTACCTGTGCAGTCTGACCGCATTAGATAGAGATACGATATAAATAAAATTATAATGCCAACTAGTGGAATTTACAAGAGCTATATATTTTGCAATGAAACCGTTCTTGCCAACCTTCATTCGTTACTTTTGTAAGTGGTAAGGTATTGTAGTTACAATTACGTTGTCCTTCAAAATAAGCACAGTCCTCAATATCCAGCCGGTCTGGTTATGTAGCAGGCGGTGCCACCAGCGCTTGGTCTCAAATTCCGGTATAATCACGGTGATGTAGTCTTCAGGCGCTTTCTTTTCTTCCATTTCCTCTATATAGTTGAGCAATGGCTGCATAACCAGCCGGTAGGGGGATTGAATAGTAACTAACTCTACTCCCGGATCCCAGCATTTCCACTTGGCAGCCACCCGCGCCGCCGATTCATCATCACTGGCAATATGAAGGGCAATTAAATTGTCACCGATAGTTTTCGCATATTCGATTGTCTCAAATACAACCCTGGTCGGACTTGAAACCGGTACAATCACCGTATTTTTCCGCCGGGCAACCGGCTTAATGGTATCCAGCTCCGCCAAGGGTAAATGCAACTGTTCGGCCATATCGTTGTAATGAGCTTTTATTTGCTTAAAAACATAGATCATAACCGGGATAAACACCAAAATAATCCAGGCGCCGTGAGAAAACTTAGTAATGGTAATAATCAGTACAACAAGTCCGGTAACACAGGCTCCCAAACCATTCACAATTACACGCAGCTGCCAGCCGCGCGGCCTTTCCCGCCGCCAATGAACGATCATCCCGGACTGAGCAATGGTAAAGGATACAAAAACACCAATTGCATACAGCGAAATTAGATTATCGGTATTGCCGTGGTAACCGACGATCAGAAACGCAGCCGCTATTGTTAATAAAATAATGCCATTTGAATAGGTAAGGCGCTCGCCCCTGACAGCCAGATAACGCGGCATATAACCGTCCCTAGCAACAATTGACAGAAGAATCGGCAAGCCGTTATAGGCTGTGTTGGCTGCCAAATATAATACTAGCATAGTAGTGACCTGAATATAAAAGTACAACGGCGTACGGCCGAAAATAGATTCTGCCAATTGCGATAAGGCAGTTACGCTTTCAATCGGCAGAATATGATGACCGAGAATAAGAA
This sequence comes from Sporomusa aerivorans, assembly GCF_041428895.1. Lineage (NCBI taxonomy): Bacteria > Bacillati > Bacillota > Negativicutes > Selenomonadales > Sporomusaceae > Sporomusa > Sporomusa aerivorans. The sequence goes on along the minus strand of NZ_CP156926.1, from coordinate 1,779,046 downwards.
AGGTTATGCCGCTAAACATAAAGCCGAGGATACCTGCCATCCAATACGTTGTGGTTACCGCATTGCGGGCTTCAGGACTTTTGAACATGGGCACACTGTCGGCAATAGCCTCAATGCCGGTCATGGAACTGCAGCCGTTGGCAAACGCCCTGAGTATAAGAAACATCATGCCCCAGTCCAATTGTTGCCTGGCCAGCGATTCCTGGGGCAAAATAGCGCCTGACTGGGTTACAGCCTGATAAATGCCTGTCAGTAATAGACATAATATCCCTAATAAAAATGCATACGTTGGATAGACGAACGCGTTAGACGATTCTCTGACACCGCGCAAATTAATTAACATAAGAATCCCAAACAGAATGCAAAGATCAATAGTTACCTCTTTGCCAATAAGCGCCGGGAAAGCCGATACAATGGCCGCCGTCCCCGCCGATACACTTACGGCGGCAGTCAGAACATAGTCGGCAAAAATAGATGCGGCGGCAATGAGAGCCGGTAATTCCCCCAGATTTTTTTTGGCAACGGCATAGGCGCCGCCGCCGCCGGGATTTGCCTTTGCCACCTGAACATAAGATATAGCCACAATTCCTAGTAGCATGAGAATGGATATAGCGGTCGGTCCGATATAGCCATAGGCTAAAATCTGACCTGCCGCCAGGACAAGCATAATTTGCTCCGGTCCATAAGCTACCGACGACAAAGCATCAGATGAAAAGATGGACAGCGCTTTCCATTTTGGCAATCGCTCATGCGCTAATTCCGTATTATGCAGCGGTCTACCGATCAAAAACCGCCTGAGTTCTCTCATCAACGTAATCATTCCTCCAAGATGATCTGAAACTTCTCTGTAATTCTATTTTTGTGATAAAGTAAGCTGTCCCTATAGCGTTGTTCTCTTACCTCCCCTGTAACGCTGCCTGGTTTAACCGAAAATAAAAAACCGGTACAAAAAACCAAAGGTCCAGCCAATTGCTAACCTCTTAGTTTTCCGTACCGGCCTACTTTGCACCCGGACCGCAGTCCCTGTGTTTTGTCAACCAGACGTTACTTATAACCACACAATGAAACCCACTCCCCGGTTTTCCAAGGATAAGGCGTCCCTGTATGGTAAGATAATTTGATTTTGTGCAATAAAAAAAGACCCTAAGGTCATAAATGACCTCTTGCTTTAGCCTACGAAGTTAGCTGACGGGTAGGATGGCAAGAGCTACAACATCCCTTCTGTTTCATAACAGAATTAACCCCAAAGGTGGGTCCTCCGCTTCCAATCGGAACTCGGCCTGTTCAATTACTTAAATAGTAGCAAATGTATAATTCTAAGTCAAGTCCTTTATTGGTGGGCATTCAAGGCCGCTCGGCAACACCATTTATTTACATTAATGAAGTAAATACCGGTTTGCAGCGAGCTTGAGAAAAAAGCGCAGAAGAAGTACAAAACTAAGGGGGAGGCTACCCTCCCCCTTTTTCCAGAGCACCCATCCCTATAGCAGTCAGTCACTGTACATAATACATCTTAACCTTATACAAACTAGCTTGCGAACGGGAACGAGACAATTCTTTGTACAACACGAAACCTGGTAATCAAATGACCTTTGGGTAAAGCAAAAAACACTATCCTGCCAGATAATTAACCTATTTGCAACAAACGGAAAACGGGAAAGTTTCCTACCTACTGCAGACTGGTTTAAATCTTTGGCGCTATAAGGATGGTGCTTACTTAGATAATAACATAAGGACGGCTCATTTGCAAGCCTATTTATCAGAAATTTTTTTAAAAAAAATATCCTGTCCTATTAAAATGCTCCAGACTGGGAGAATTAAACTTGGGCCAAACCGCGCATTGCTCTTACGCCTCGGGGCAATTTGACAGTACCGGTAATAAAAATAACAGAAACTCCCGGGCTTCACTGGCGACTCGGGAGTTTCTGTTTATTGTAGCTCAGTACAGAACTAATCCAGGAAAGTGGCCTTGTCCTCAACAGACTTGCGCACAGGCGCTTTCCCAATGAATTCAGGGTAACCTACGCAAAGGATAGCAATCGGATCTTTATCTTGACTAATGTTAAAAATATCACGGACGTCACTCTTTTCAAACAGCGAAAACCAAAGTGTCCCTAATCCTTGCGACTGGGCCGCCAGCTGCATATTTTGCACAGCGGCGCTGCAAGCCTCCAAATACCCGGGACTCGGCTCGTCAAGAAACTGTTCAGCCCCATTACGCGCCGGATCCCCCACAATCACAATCAATATCGGCGCCTGCACCAAAAATTCCAGGCTGAATGCCGGGAGCCATTTCCACCCGCTGCGATCGGCCAGCTTGTCTTTCGTCAGATCGGCAACACTCTTCAATCTGGTGTTATATTTGGCGTTTTGCGTTACAATAAACTCCCAGGGCTGTTTATTGGCCGGCGAAGGCGCATAGATGGCCGCCTCTAAAATCCGGTTAAGTTTTTCCCGCTCAACAGGCTGACTTTTGAAATTGCGACAACTCCGTCTTGTAACAATAGCTTCAAAGCAATCCATGTAACCTCCTCGCAGTTTCCCGCTTTTCAACTAACTCACATTCCTATTTTTTAAAAAACGAGTCGGTCTTATCCTGATCCCAGCCAAGAATTTCTTGCAAAATCTCACCAGTATGCTGCCCTAACAGCGGGGCATGCTGTTCAACCTCCCCGGGAGTAGCCGACAGCTTAACAGGTACACCCGGCATCTTTAATTTCCCCGCCACCGGATGGTCAAGCTCCACAATCATATTACGGGCGGCAATGTGCGGGTCATTGACAATCTTGTCAACAGTATTAATCGGTGCGCAGGGCAGTCCGGCCTCTTCGAGAATACCCAGCCATTCTTGAATGGACTTGGCTTTAAAAACTGCATCCAGGATAGCGCCCAGCTCTTTGGAGTTGGCGGTACGGTTGGCGTTGGTGTCAAAGCGGGCATCCTTTATCAGGTCCGGACGCTCCAGGATATTGCACAGGCGTTCCCAAAGGCGGTCGTTGCCTGCGCCTACAATGATATAGCCATCCTTAGCTGTAAAGGAAGAAAACGGAGTAATCGAGGGATGACGGTTGCCAAGCGGTCCGGGAACAACTCCCGAAGTAACATAGCGGGAAATTGCATTTTCCAGTACGGCTACCTGGCAGTCCAGCATCCCTACATCCACTTTTTGACCTTCGCCGGTCCGGGCCCGGTGAAACAGGGCAGTCATAACACCATATGCGGTAAACATACCGGCAATAATATCACCAACCGATGCGCCAATACGGGTTGGCTCCCCGTTCTCGGCGCCGGTAATGCTCATAATACCGCCCATGGCCTGGACGATAATATCATAGGCCGGTTTATCACGATAGGGGCCGGTATGGCCAAAGCCGGAGCAAGCGGCATAAATCAGCTTGGGGTTGATCTTCTTTAACTCTTCATAGCCGAGGCCAAACTTTTCCATAGTACCGGGGCGGTAGTTTTCTACAACTACGTCAGCATGCAGTACCATTTCTTTAAACAGCTCGCATTCTTCCTGACGTTTAAAATTCAGCGTCATCGAGCGTTTATTGCGGTTCAGGCTCATAAAGTACGCGCTTTCCTTACCGACAAACGGACCAAAGGCCCGTGAATCATCCCCTACTCCGGGTGGTTCTATCTTTATAATATCGGCCCCAAAGTCGGCCAACATCATCGTGCAGTAAGGACCGGCCAAAACCCGGCTTAAATCCAGTACCCGTATTCCTTCAAGAGCTTTCATTGTCAATCTCTCCTTTGTTTTTTATTAGATGTAATAGAGGGTTAAGAAATAAAAAAGGACAGAATGAAATAAATCTTCACTCTGTCCCTCATACTCTAACTATCAAAATTTATCTGCCTAAATGCATTAATCCCAAACCGGCCCGTTCATGATTGGTCAACGGATGAATAGCCGACTCCCCGAACAAAGCTACCGCAATCCAGGCCTCGTCTCTCACTATGGCTATTTTGACGGCTATGCTGGCGCTACTGGCGACATTGACTAAAATTCCCCGTTTGGCTTCATCGGTAGCATGCAGTAAAGCGTGATAATTCGTTGGCGTCTTAGAAATAATGCCGCTGTTTAAAGCTGCGCCAAGCACCGATTTGGTGACTTTTCCCTGGAATTCAGACACAGCCGAATTCCCGCCTACTTCTGTCACAACAAAGCGAAACCCCTGGCCGGTCAGCATCCTTTTCACAGCCTCTTCATCGGCCATGGTACGGGTTAACGCCAATAGCATGGCAGCAGTGCCAACGCTGCGGACACTGTCTTGCATAAAAGCTTGATTACAATCTTTCATTACTCTATCCCTCTATCTCACTATATACTAATTTTACATTATTCGTTATATTTCGTCAAGATACACCATGCAATCCACCCCTGCAAAACGATGTTAAAGTAAACTTGAGCTTTCTTTCAGCACAATAAAGAAAACACGGCCTCAGCCGAGCCTTTGGCGAAAGCGGAAGCCGATGTTGCCCTTATCCAGGCGAAAATTATACTTTCTATCAGGATAAAAAAAGGCTCTACACTAGCAGTGCAGAGCACAGGGTCAGTACTTTATTAAAGCGCAACCGGCAGCAATTCCACTTCGCCGCAGGCCAGCAGTTTGCAACAGCCAGCATAATAACAAGGCGCTCGTCTATTTTACCAATACCAGTCATGCTCTGGGTGACAGCTTTTTTGCTGAAGGCAGGTGCCGCTTATTTTAGAAACAAAACTACGACCAAGGTTAATGTAGCAATAGTCAGAGCCGGCGGGTCAACATGAGTATCGCTGCTATTCATAACCTTACCATAGAGATCGCCAAGTAAAGCTCCTAAAATTCCAAACAATGCGCCCATCCAGATGTTGCCGGTAGCTGCCGCCGCCAGTGCCGCCGGCAGTGCGACATGGTGGGTTACAGGCCCTACTCCCATAAATTGTACAAGTATTAAGGTGGTAGCGGCAACCCCAAAGCCTAGAACAACATTTTTAGTCACAATGGCTGCATAGCCGGATATTAAGCCAACACCCAGGCCTAATGCGATCAAGAAGAGAGCTGTCTTACCGTCCGGCAGTGAGTAGCCTTGAAATACTTTTCTGCTGCCAAACAGAAGCTGTGCAACAACACCGGAAAGGCCAACGGTAAGAGCTACCGTATCGGTTGGAGTACCTACACCGGCAAATAGCTTCTGTGCCATAAGACCGGCTGCACCAAATATTCCACCTACCAGAAGAACATAGCCGTCATTTAATTTTGCCAACGGCGTCAAAATATCTTTACCTGATTCTAAACTGCCGCGTTTTGCGGCAAATGCCGCCGCTGCTACCCCCCCGGCAAAAGAAATATGAGGTCCAAAATAGGGGCCGAAAGCCATGTCAGTCATGTTAGCAAGAACCAAAACACCTGTCATGATGAAAGCAGGTAAAGCTCCAAGGGCTGCGCCGAGGATACCGCCTCCGAAGGCTGCAGCGATTTCCACAATCGGAAACATAGATAATTCCCACCTTTCGGAATTTTTTATCGAAAAAAAATTTTAGAATAAAGCCTGATGGAGACTATGGTGCGGTGCGGCAATAACCAACTGATCCACAAGGAACCCGCTGTCTTCGATGGCATTGCTGCCGGCGCGCACCGCCGCCGTTACGGCGCCGACTTCGCCGGTCAACGATACTAGGGCTTTTCCGCCCATCCCGCGGGCCAGGCGAACTTCCAGAATCTGCACAGCCGCCGCTTTAGCGGCTGTATCGGCAGCCACAATAGCCGAAGCTACTGAATAGCTTTCAATAATCCCCAGTGATTTGATCTGTTTAACTTCTGTACAACCCGATAGCGCCTGGAAAATATCAGGATGAATATTGGGCAGCACGAATTCATCGACTATGTTTTCCGACCCGCCAACACTTTTACCGCTGCGCACGGCGCTTTGTACGGCGCCAACATCACCGCCGACCATAACAACATACTTACCCGGGCACAGGGGTTGCGACAAAAAGAGTTCAACATTGGCCGCTTTCAGCATGGCATCAGCCACTAAAATGCCTTTAGTAATGTTTTTTATTTCCAATAAGCCTATGGCACGTTTCATTTTCATTCTCCCCCTGCTGCATTACACGCTTTTAATCCCGATTGCTTGGTCCACAGCATAAACTTGTCCTGATATACTGGCATGCAGGCTAACGCCTACCGCAGCCCCTTCCGGAATGACGGCAATCACGTCCCCTTTGGCAACCTGATCGCCAACATTTACAACCGGTTTGGCCGGAGCACCGATATGCTGAGATAGCAGTATTCTGACATCTTTGGCTATAGCAGCCTCCATATTCAAGGGTGCTTTGACATCATATTTTTCGAGGCCCAGACGATATAAGAGACGCTTGGTGGGGATGAGCCGGTACTGCCGGTTGGTACGGGGGCTTTGCGGTTTGGCATTATGAGGATTTTTCAGGCGCGCCTGGCCAAACTGCCGTTTTAATTCCGCATTTACCCGGCGCGGCGACAGGCCCATAGTACAGCCAAAAGTATCACATGCGCCGCATTCAGAGCATAACAGTGCCCTGGTAACAACATCGGCCTCATTATATTGCCCGCGGCCGATAGCCTGCATAATGCGGTGCGGTTCCAGGCTATGACCTAAGAGATTGCGCGGACAGACGTCGGTACAGGCCCGGCAATTACAGCATACGGCTTTGGCCCGGTTGGCAATCGCCGCCCAGGTTGTGCTTTTCTGACTAATGAGCGAATGTTCTTTCGGCAACACGATGATGCCGCCGGTCGTCTTGGTCACCGGCTGATCATCGGTTGTCAGTTTCCCCATCATAGGCCCCCCGTCGATTAGGGCATAATCACGAGCAGTAGCCCCGCCTGCCAGGGCAATCAGTTCCCGGATGGCCATCCCAATAGGGACTTTCAGGGTTACCGGTTTACTTACAGCGCCCGTTACCGTGACATATTTCTCTGTTACCGGCTTACCGGCAAGCGCTTCGGCAACGTTTATGAGAGTTTCCACATTGGCTACCACAACCCCCACATGCAGCGGAATACCGCCCTCCGGAACAATTCTGCCTGTCACTTCATGCACCAGTACTTGTTCGTCGCCTGCCGGATAAATATCTGTCAGAAAAGCCAGTTCAATTTCCTTTTCATTGGTTTGCTTTAATTCGGCCTCAAGCTTGGTTACGGCTTCCGCGTATTTGCGTTTCAGACCAATGACGCCGCGCCTTGCGCCGGTAGCCAGCATGACAGTTTTTAGTCCTATGATCAGCTTGGAACTTTCACTGGCCATAAGGAGCTGGTGGGCTCGTAAGAGCGGCTCGCACTCGGCTCCGTTGACAATTACTGTATCGACACTGGCGTTAATTTTTACGTGAGTGGGGAAACCGGCGCCGCCGGCTCCCACTACGCCAGCTGCCTTGACGGCAGCAATAATTTCTTCCCGCATACTTCACCTACTCCCTTTACCTATCCTGTACTCACACAATGGACAGTGCATCCACCAGAACGCAACGACGCTGGCGGGTAAAGCTGCGTGCAGAGGTAAGCCCTTCGCCGGTCGGTCCGGCGATCGTAAAAGTAGTAAACCCTTCGCCGCCAACGCCGATACCGGCGTAAGACGGAGCGTTTTTTACAAAAATCGTTGTTTCGATAGCTTTGGCCAAGCGGGTTAAGTTATCGACATTCTTAGAGTGCATGATGGCGGTATGACGATTGCCATGCTCGACCTTTACAGCCAATTCGATGGCTGCATCGATATCTTTCACCTGCACAACCGGCAGCACCGGCATCATAAGTTCCTCAATAACAAAGGGGTGGTCGGCCTCAGTCTCACATATGACGGCTTTAATGCTGTCAGGCACATTGATACCAATTTGGCTCAAAATGTATTTGGCGTCTTTGCCGACAAAGTTTTTATTGACGGCATACGATTTTTTCGGTTTTTCCGTGCAGCCGGCAGCCGCCAGTTCTTCCTGCTCGGTTAAAATCACTTTGGCCAGCCTGTCAATATCCTGCCCGGAAATTAAATAGGCGCCATAGCGCTGCATATAAGACATCAGCTTATCGGCTACACTCCCGACGACAATAACTTCTTTCTCAGCAATGCAAGGCAGGTTATTATCAAAGGAGCAGCCGTCAATGATGTCTTTGGCGGCCTTTTCAATATCCGCGGTTTCATCAACCACGGCCGGCGGATTGCCCGCCCCGGCGCCGATGGCCTTCTTGCCGCAGGACATAACGGCTTTTACAACCGCCGGACCGCCGGTTGCTACCAGCATGTTAATGCCCGGATGATTCATCATGGCATTTGTGGCGGAAAGAGATGGCTCCGCCACTGCCGTCAGCAGGTTGGCCGGACCGCCGGCTTTTACAATAGCTTCGTTTAGTAATTTGATTGTTAACAGTGAAGTGTTTTTGGCCGTGGGATGCGGGCTGAACACAACCGCATTGCCGGCGGCAACCATCCCGATACCGTTACAGATTACGGTTTCAGACGGGTTGGTTGTCGGCGTAATAGAGCCAATAACCCCATAAGGTCCCATCTCAATCAGGGTTAAGCCGCGGTCACCGCTCCAGGCTTCACTCTTTAAGTCCTCTGTTCCCGGACTTTTGGCGGCGGCCAGCTTATTTTTTAAAACTTTATCGGCGACCCGTCCCATACCGGATTCTTTCACGGCCATTTCGGCCAGTTTTTCCGCGTTTTCACAAACCGCTTTGCGCATACCGGCAATAAGTTCTTCCCGCTTCTCAATCGACAGTTTTTTAAGCTGTTTCTGGGCAGCACGGGCAGCAGACACAGCGTCATCTATAGTTTGAAAAATACCGCCATCACCGTGTGCGGATTCGGGCTCTAGCCCCTGAACTCTGGCCATTACTTCAGCTGTAATTTTTGCAATTAAATTCTGATCAATAGTCATGTATTTTCCTCCTCCGTTCCTGGGCATCCTTTTTAAAAGGCAGCCAGACCGGCTTTGGCTACAGTCATATCTTCGTCGACTGATCCGCCGCTTACACCGATTCCACCAACCAAAACGCCATTTTCCCACAGGGGGAAGCCGCCGCCGAATACAACCATCCGGCAGCCGTCGGTGGTATTTAAACCATATAACATCTGACCAGGCTGCGATACGGCAGCCGCTTGGTCTGTAGACATTTTAAGCGCAACTGCGGTATAGGCTTTATTGAGTGCTATGGAAACACTGGCGAGCAGTGCGTTGTCCATCCGTTCCTGTGCGACAAGATTACCGCCGGCATCAACAACAGCAATGACCATTGGCACGCCAATCTCAATTGCTTTTTTCTCGGCAGCTTCAATCATCCTCTTGGCTCTGTCCAGCATATCAGTCGTCCCCCCGTCAAATTGCTCGCGTTCCTTAAGAACCTGCATTACAGCCCGGGTTACCTTAGCAATCAAATCTTCCTGTTCAACACACCTTGCCAGCACAAACAAAAGGTCGGATAACCGGTTCAAGTAGAGTGCAACCGGTGTGTGGACGGTTTCGGTACGCCTTAGTCTGACAATACAGCGTTCGGCGCGCCTGACAATGGTTCGTGCCAGATCAAGCGCTGCACTGGCTGATGTTTCTCCCGGGGTAACAAAGTAGCGTTGCGGAATACGCTGCTGTTCCAGCTTGTCAATTATATTTTCCAATCTTTCTACATGACCGGGAGTAATCCGGTACTGGTTGCTGTCAGTCACAGAGCCGTCGGTTGCCAGGTCGGCATTTAAGGAAATAAGTTCCTTTTGAATGCCATGAATAATATCAACGGCCCACTCCTTATCGGTAAGGGATTTGGCCAGGCCCATAGCGGCATTGGCCTCGTCCACCGTACCATAAGCGTGTACCCGGACGCTGTCTTTAAAGACCCGTTCTTTGCTCAGCAGGCTGGTTTTACCTTCGTCGCCTGTTTTGGTATACACTTTCATGGCAGACTACTCCTCGAGTAAACTTTTATTTATCTCGATGCTGTCAATAATCCCCACAATGGCTGCATCTACTGCCGACTGGGGGTTACCGGTTACATGACGGGCAGAGCTGCCATCGACCACCAGCACCGTCTCACCGGTACCGGATCCGATAGTGTCTACCGCCACGACCGGTTCACCGGCCGGACGATTGCCAAACCTGAGCGGTTGTACAATTAAGAGCTTGCTGCCCGTCAGGCTGTCATCCTTAGGGGTAGCCACAAGTGTGCCGATGATTTTTCCTACCCACATGTTTTTTCATCCCCTCATAAATTCGAGTAATGAAATTGCCACGCTATCGTCCGCAATAACTTGAGTGATTAGGCCATTGCGAGAAAGTATGACGAAGCAATCTCACTTTTTTGTCGGTTATTGTTTTTCCAGGAGTCATGAATTAACTATATCGATTCCACATTCTCTGGCAATATCGCGCGCCAACGGAGTAATAAGCGTCCCCTGCGCCACACGAATGCTCTTAATTCCGTTCTGCGCAGTACGTCTAACACGATCTGCATCAAGCACCTGCTTTCCGGCAGATTTCTCAGAGACTCCCGGCAACGCGGGCTGCTCTTCCCGCAGGAGTATTTGTTTGGCTGCAGCAGCCAGACTCGCTACAGGAACAAGCTCTATTCCAAAGGTTTCTATTTTTTTCAGGTTGGCTTCCAGCGCCGCTCTCAATGCCGGCGCCGCTTTGGCCATACTTTTCCGTACCCGCCAGTCATCCTGCGGGTCTGCTGCATTAGCGGCCGCAATCACAGGTTTACCAAGCATCAAGGCCTGAAGAATCAGGGTAGGGACCATGCTGTCAGACAGGGTGTGCGCCAGCTTAGCCGCCGTGTTCTGCGTTAACACAGGTACCAGGACAATATCGGCCAGCCGCAAATGGGTTCCTGGATAAGGGGACTGGCTAGTAACAACCTGTATGTGACTACCCAGTTTTTCCCTGATCCAATTTTCGCCGACAATCGTTTCAGCGGCTGCTGAAAGCACAACCGTAATTTCCGTGCCTATGGCCTGTAGTAGTTTCAACTCTTCCAGGCTCGCCTCAAGACCAATGGTGCCACCCGTGAATATAGCCAGCGCTTTGTGCAGCAAGCCTGCCGGCTGCACCGGTACCGGAGCTTCCATTTGTTTAAGCCTTCTCAGTACTTCCACGGTAATTAACTCCACAAGTTTTTCATTGTCCACAGTAGTTCTCTCCTACTTGCACAGGGTGACCATGTCGCCGTTTTTAAGCTCGGCGGCATTGGCTTCATCTGTGTCAATATGAAATTCCAGCCGGAAGGACGGGTTCACCCGGACAAGAACGTTATCAAAAGTACCACCTCTGGCGCCATGTACTTTAACTGTAACACGGTCACCGTCCTTTACCTCAAGCTTTTGGGCATCGGCCTCCTCCATATGGATATGCCGTGCAGCGCAAATGACGCCTTCTGTGAGCGTAACCGCGCCTTTGGGGCCGACAACAACAATACCGGGCGAGCCGGCAATTTTGCCTGAATCCCTAAGCGGCGGCACTACCCCCAGGCTGAAACCATCTGTACGGGCTATCTCAATTTGGGTAAAGGCGCGTACCGGACCTAATACTCTTACATTACGCATAACCCCTTTAGGCCCTACCAGGGTTACCGTCTCTTTTGCGGCATATTCGCCTGTCTGTTTAAGATCCTTGTCTTTCGTCAGGGAATAGCCAGAGCCAAACAGAATGTCAATGTGCTCAGCAGAGAGGTGGATGTGGCGGTTGGATACGCCTACAGGTATACCGTTATCAGCCTTCTCGTCCTGCGTAAGCGCAGGCATGGATGCCAATACCTGGCTTACTATTTGTTCAATAATCTTTTGGTCCATCATCTCACCCCCGGATTTTTCTGTATAGTATCCAATCAGGATTTCTAAACAGGGTGTTAGTACAAGCGTAGAGTAAGCGCCAGCAGCAAAGCGTTACTAACACCCTGCTTAGAAGAAAATCTTTATTGGATTTCCTAGGTTTATGCCGGTGAGATTGCCGCGCTGACGCGGCAATCTCACCTTCTACGCTGGCTTATTCAGAAACTTTGGGCAGAATTTTTTCAATGTCTGCATGAGGACGGGGAATTACATGAATAGATACCAGTTCGCCAACCCGTTGGGCAGCAGCAGCGCCGCTGTCGGTAGCTGCTTTTACAGCGCCGACATCGCCCCGTACCATAACGGTTACCAAACCGGAACCAATCTTCTCATAACCTACTAAAACGACGTTGGCAGCCTTAACCATGGCGTCAGCAGCTTCAATTGCACCTACCAAGCCCTTGGTTTCTACCATTCCTAATGCCTCTCCGCGCATATTTATTCATCCTCCTTGTTGTTTTTATCATAATGGATGCAAGTTATCCTGGGATCACCCTTTTTTCTTGAACATGCCGGATCACCGCATAAATTGCAGATCTCCGCAGGGTTAACCGGCTCTTGTTTTGCCGTCTGGAGCGATTCGGCCTGAACGGCTTCCATCTCCGCTTCGGCTTCTTGCTGAACAGAATCGTTTACTGTGATTTGCGTTTCGGTTTGAACAGGCGCATCTTCCGGGTCGGGCGAAATGATCGCCTGAGCAGGAGGCTCTGCATCCGCCGGCGCGGTTTTAGCCGGCATGAGACCTACAGTTTCCTTGGTGATTATAATTTTGCCTACTTCATTGTGCGGACGCGGTATAACATGTTTGGCGACCACTTTATTAATTTTGGCCGCCGCCATTGAGCCGGCATCAACAGCCGCCTTGACCGCGCCTACATCACCAGACAGCTTTATTACAACCATTCCGCCGCCTTTGGCAAGTTCGTAGCCAATTAACTCAACATTAGCCGCTTTTATCGCCGCGTCGGCCGCTGCCATACCGGCGGCCAAACCAACTACTTCAATCAAACCTAAAGCGTTTTTGACCATGTATTCACCTCCCCATGGCCTTGAGCACTTTCCTGCAATATTTTCAGGACAATCTCACGGACACTTGCGTAAAGTTGGGCTGTGGCATCTTCGGCAGCTGCCGTTTCCGCTTCCGCCGGATCTGCTTTAAAAGGCAAACCCTTAACAAGCCGTGCGGCATTGTAGCCAAAGTTCCGCCACTCTGGCAGCGAGCCTTCCCCGGCTAGGACAAATAGCGGCTGTCGCTCCGGCAGCTTTTGGTAATGCACACACAACGCGTCCGGACTGATGCCGACGCCAACTCCCAGCGTTGAAGCCTGCGCTCCCTTATACGCCAGGGTTATCGCATCCTTGGCGTCATCGCTGACAAAAAGACAGGGCACCCCTTCTTCTTCCATACCTGCTTTAAGCTCGCGCAGCTTAGCCTCAAAGCCGGCATGCGGGCAGGCAGTAATGATTATGCTTGGTCTATTTAATGTATTATCTGATTGCATAGTCTTCACGCCTCACTGTCAAGATAAGACAGAACCAGACCGGTAGCAACTGCATTTCTCGGGCCCTCGCTGCCGCGAATATTGCCCCGCCCGCAAACAATGCCATATTCAGCCAGAGCGTCGGTTACCATGTCCGCCACTTCGAAATCCATCGCCGAACCGCCGACTAAGACCACAAACTCAATATGACGGATGTTGCCGGTTGGCGCTACCCGCGCCAAGGAACGCAGCGCATTGGTAACAAAAACGCGTTTTTTGGCTTCCCGGCGTACATGCCGGATTCTGTCAAGCGCATGATCAGACGGTATGGGAACCATGCCGCCGTCTTTTAAAATAACTACCCGGGCAAACACATGCGGCGGCAAATGGGTGTCGTAAAATTTCACTGTGCCGTCTTCCAGCCTAACGTGGTACAGGCTTTCCACCTTGGCTAACGGATACTTTTTAATATCCTCGGCTAAATCGAAATCATTCAGCCCCAGCTCGGAATTGATCAACATGGTGGTCATGTCGCCGGCTCCGCCCAGATGAATGGAATGTACCCGACCGTCTCTGGTAATGATGGCGGCATCGGTGGAGCCGCCGCCCATATCCAGGATGGCCAGCGGTTTATCCGTACCGGGAGTGGTTAAGGCTCCGCGGATGGCCATATTGGCTTCCACTCCGGCGATAACCACCCGTACGCCGAGTTCTTCATTAAGCTTATTGGCTATCTGCTGCATAGGCAGCCGGCTTGTTTTGACCATGGCCGCCAGGGCGACAGCGCTTTCCAGTGCGAACTCGCCGGCTAACCCCCCTTGTACTTTTTGCGGTACAAAGGTATCTACCGCCAATATGTCCTGGATTTTCATTTCTGTCACCGGCTGGCTGGTTAGTTCAGCCATAACCTGCCGAACCCTTTCCAGCATGCCGTTCACATTGGTGCCGGCCTCGCCCTGGACATCAATCACCGGCTGTACCCGTTCGACGGCTTCCATAATGGCGGCGGCGCCTGCTTCGACATCGATATCAGCCTTACCCTTTTGTCCCACAACGGTGACAAAACCGGCCGGAATGGACCGGGCTTTGACATCGCCCTCCGGCGTCCGGACTACAACGGCGGAACGGTTACCGATCAAGGCTCTGGCAATGGGCACGACCATTTTGGTTTCATCAGGTGTCAAGGTAAAGACAGTGGCAATGCCATAGGGATTAGAGAGTGTCTTTATTGTCTGTCCGGCTTCGGCTACTTCTACGGCAGCCAGCATACCGACAGGAACTTTTTCAATTAGCGTGACTTCATCAACAACCGGGATGGAATACTCCAGCCTGTTAACGATAAGCACGGCGTCATCCTGACGAGCTATCGCCCCCTGGACCTCGACGCCCCTCGCCATAGCCGCATTGATCCCCCGGGCAGCATCTTCAAAATCAATGCCTTTAGGAATCAGGCAAATGACTTTTTCCCCCGGGCGACTCCCGGGAAGCCGGTCAAAGGGTATCGTCACGCCGACGCCTAAACCAATACCTCCCGGTGTGGAAGGGTTATGTCCGATCATGGTTGATTCGGTAATTATGGTTTCCGTAATGGTTTCCATCGCCAAATCACCGATAACCGGCGTCGCCTCATTCAGCCGTATTTCGTCCAGTGCGCTTAAACTTAGCCCGGACTTTTGCACCGCCTCTTTCAGGGCGATAACAATGCCCGGCACATTGGCCAAAGTTCCTTTTATCCCTGTTGTTTTAATAATACTGCTGGCCAGATATTTTTCTATCCGGCCTTGCTCTATTTGAGCCAGACAAACTTCAGTTGTGGAGTTACCAATATCCACGCCTGCAATAATAGGCATGAAGCTCCCACCTTAGTCCGCTCTGAGACGGTTCCGGCGCTCGTAGACTTCTGCGGCCTCTCTCACAAAAGCGGCGTTAATTTTTGCGTTGTATTTTACTTCCAGTTCTTCAGCGATTGCCAGCAGTTCCTGTTTGGTGGAACGGTAAGGGCGCATGGCATTGTAGATTTCCAGTACGCGTGCATCGGGAATTGCAACCAGTTCGGCTGCGCGGCGGAGGTTATTGGCAAATTGGTATCTGCCCACACCGTCGGCAATCTCGGCCTGCATTCTGAGCGTCTCCGGGGTAATACGGACATCCTCGGATTTTACCTCACCATTCAGGATCTTATCCAGCGTAATATCTGCCAGTGATTTGCCGGTAGGCGTTTTCAAGAGCTCAGGGCGCTTGCTGGCCAACGGATAGTCGCGCTCAGGGCACAGACCGGCTTTAGCGGCAGTTGCCGGTGCAGCGGCCTGAGGAGCGCCAGCCATGGATTTTAATACTTCACGGACGATATCTTCCAACATTTTATTATCTGTCATTTATTTTCACCTCCGCCTAATTAAAATGAACTTCCAGTTCAACCGGCTTGGCGCCGGGAACAACATGTTCGGTTTCTTTAATATGAAGCACTGCGGCTTTCGCCTGATATTTTGGCCTGGCCATCTGATCATTCTTGGTCGGTACAGGTACCGGCGACTGGCCTTTGGCGTATTGGGCAGCGTTTTTGCCGATTTGGCGGTAGGCTTCCAGGTCCAAAAGCGGGGATTGCGAGAACAATTCCAGGTTGCTCAGAGGCGGCAGATCTTTCTGATGGATTACCGTTGTGCCCCGGGACTGAATGCCGATGGCAATGCCCGAGCCGCTGAGTTTTGTGCAGTCGTGAGCGGCGAAAGCTACGTCAGAACTCCTTAAAACACGGACAACTCTGGCTTTGACGCCTTCCTCTTCAATGCCGGCGATCATTTCACGCAACACATCGCTGTGCGGTACATTTACGATGGTTTTATTCTGATATTTGCCAAAGGCTGGCGCCAGGGCGATAATAACTTCGTCGGTTCTGGTGCCGGGGCGGGCCTCCCCTTTTTCCACCAGCGTCATGGAACGGCCGGTTACAGCTGCTTTCGGAGCTGCAGGCTGGACCATACCGGCGAGAACTTGCCCAACTATTTCGCGAATCAATTGTTCGTTAATTTGCATTTCCATCCACCTCTCTCCTAGATCACACGTCAAAGTCAGACGGTTTAATCGCCTGGCGTATGTCTTTAATTTCATCCCAACGTTCTTTGCTCAGGCGATAGCCTGTGCCAGGGCCGGCATAGTCGTTCTTGCAATTTACGGCGCTAACAACGTTAAGATTCTTATCGAGAATGGCCGAGGTATGGAGATAATCACCGGAAATACGCTGTTTCAGAGTGCCCAGCGCGTTTTCGGCAACATCGACAAAGCCGTTCTTGGCCAGCGCTCTTACAATATCAACACCGGTAATGCCGCGCTTCATCATTTCTTCGGCTGCTTTCAGGTCCTCAACTACATTACGTTTAATGATATCTTTGGTCCCGTGCGCATAGGTGGCTGCTTCCACTTCCTCGTCGGTAATGGCCGGGAAGCCGAACTCTTTGAATACGGCCTGGATGGCTTTGGCAGCTTTATTCCGTACGGCAATAACGGCTTCTTCCGAAACCGGCTTGAGGCCGCCGTCAACCATCAGGTCGCGTTGAATGATGTTCCAGTCGTCATAGTCATCAACGTCCCAGTTGGAGCCGGCGAACATGTTGTCATAGTTCGGCGTGGCGCTGTAACCGGAGCAAATGAAGTCGGTGCCCGGCAGCATTTGCATCAGGGTACGGGCGGTACGGCGGATATCGGAATGGGTAAAGGTCTGGTCGTTACTGGAGGCAACCTCGAGATCCAGCATGGCGGCAGTCAGGTTTTCACCCAGGATGGCGCGGATACCGGAAGGAACAGCCGCCGGCACGCCTACGCAGCTTACCGAGCCGTTTTGCAGGCCCTGTACGCCGGCGCCGCGGGTCAGCATGATGCACTTAACTTCCAGGTACAGCATGGATTTGCCTTCGGCGTAACCCATTTGCACTTCCGAGCCGGTGCCGGAGGTAAAACGCATCTTAAGACCGCGGGAAGCATAGGCCGAGGCCAGGAAGGCTTTGGACCACGGAGTGTCGTCACCGTCCACGAATACGTTTTCAGTGCCATATACGGAAATGGTCTCTGCATAAGCGGTAATGCCTCTCATGCCTAACAGGAGTTCGGTTGCTTCTTCGAGCGCGCACTGGATAAGCACGCCGCCGCGGCCGACCTGGCCGCCAACCTGAAGCGCCAGGGCATTGAACGGAGCATAACGGACAACAGCTACCGTTGTTTCCATTTCGTCAAAACCACGCATGGCAGCTTCAGCAGCATCAGCGGCAATCAGTACCGGATTATCCTGCGGATTGGTTACGTGGCATTGGTTAGAAGGAATTTTCCGGGCCCGCATTTTTTGCAGCGCCATCATCATTTCCACAACGTTCATGGTGTTAAGAACAGCCACAATTTTAGCAGCTGTCAGGCCGCGAACTATTTTAACAAGCTCATCACGCGACACATTGACGTCTACAAGCATCTTAGCAATTTCAACATCGGACATAGCCATTGCCTGAGGAGCAATAGAAGTGTCAATAGCATAATCGGCGATAAACTGATCTATAAAGTCAAACTGAGCACGGGGAATGCCGTCCATCTCAACGACTTTACCGTTTTCAATCTTAATGCTGGGTTTAGGATCGTTGGGGCTGCCCATTGCCATCAGGCCGACTTCCGGCCACTCGACCACGAAACCATCCTGGTTTACAGGGCGGGCTTCCAACACTTCAAAACGTTTTGATCTTTTCATCTCTCAATTCCCCCCTGTTCTTAGATGTATGGCGTTGTAACGGACGGAGCCGGGCCAGCCATAGCTTCCAATACTTTAAGACCTACTTCCTTAGCCGAAATAACAGCCTGGCGAACAGCACCGGAATCGCCGGTAATTTGCAGAATAACCTCATTGGAGAAGGAAGTGCCGCCGGCTGGGCTGGCATAACCTACAATTTCCACATTGGCAGTTTTTACTGCAGTATCGGCCATGAGCACGCCGATAGCGGCAGGTGCGCCGACAATTAGACCAAAGGCTTTTCCCAGAGGAGCGCCGAAGGCTTTATTGATAGCATAGCTGGCACGAGCCGTGTATTGAAGCTCAAGATGACCTGCGTCATTGGCGTACACATCACCCATAGTGCGATTAATTTCTTTTAACGCTACTTCAATAGCACGACGGGCATCCGATACTTCTTCAGCTCCGAAGATTATCAAGGAACCATGTCCTGCGCCGCCTTTGGTGTCCCGCGGCAACTCAATGGAGATGATTTCGGTATTGGTGGCTTTCACGGCTTCGTCAGCAGCCATAATGTGCGGACCGGCACCGGTACGGGCGCCCAGGATACCGATGGAGCGGTATTTAGAATCTAATTTCATCTTATCATGCAGCATGGGGTCAACATTGGCAATAACCAGGCCTACTGTATCACCGATGGCAGTACCGACAAACTCGGTAAGCCCGGGGTTGCAAGCAACCTTTACAGCTTCCTGGACAGGCGCTGCCGCCGCCGCGGTTTCCATTCTTTTTTTGATTTCATCCATTACCTTCTCGATCAACTGGTCTTGCATGTAATCACACCTCCAAAATTTATGCTTTATTTAACTTTAGGAAGAATTTTTTCAACATCTGTATGAGGACGGGGAATAACGTGAGTTGAGACAACCTCTCCAACATTTCTGGCAGCTGCTGCGCCTGCGTCGACGGCGGCCTTTACAGCGCCGACATCACCCCGCACCATAACAGTGACCAAGCCTGAGCCAATCTTTTCATAGCCTACTAACATAACATTGGCTGCTTTTACCATGGCGTCCGCAGCTTCAATGGCGCCTACCAAGCCTTTGGTTTCGATCATACCTAATGCTTCGCTCACTATTTACACCTCCTTTCCTATGAGATATTCTGTCAATTCGGCCAAACCGGTTCCGGTATGCGCGGAAACACAGAAGAAAGGTTCTTTAATTCCCGCCTGCCTAAGCCGCAGTTTGGTATGTTCCTGGTCAGCTCCAGGGGCATCTATTTTGGTGACTACTCCCACAACCGGACGCGGAAACATGGCGGCGAAACCGGGTGGGAGTGTTATACGCGGATCTGTGGCATCCTGCACCATAAGGACTACTTTGGCATTCGTGGCCGTCACGGCAAGCGCTGAATAAAAGCGCGGCATTTGCGCGTATTCGCCGGGCGTATCGATGCTGCCGTCACTAAAGCAGATGCTCGATGTTTTTTCCGCCTTGCAGGAGTCCTGGTTAAGCGCATGGATTAACGACGTTTTACCTGCCCCTACAGGGCCTACCAACATAATCATAACTTTATGACCTTGTCAGTTTTGCTGTTGAAAAGCCCAGGCCGTCGGCCAGCAGATTAACTACCTGCAGGAGGGCCGCCTCACAGGCTGAGACAGTACCGGTAATAACAACCGAACCGGTAAACCGGTCCATAAAGCCGATTTGCACCGCAGCGGTTTTGGTGGCGGCATCGGCCGCGATGATAGCGGCTTCACAGGGAGTTATGGTCAAAATACCAATAGCGCCGCTGTTTACTATTCCCAGTCTCTCACACAGCTCTTTTT
Source organism: Sporomusa aerivorans (assembly GCF_041428895.1). Lineage (NCBI taxonomy): Bacteria > Bacillati > Bacillota > Negativicutes > Selenomonadales > Sporomusaceae > Sporomusa > Sporomusa aerivorans. The sequence goes on along the minus strand of NZ_CP156926.1, from coordinate 1,759,191 downwards.
TGGGATTGGCGATAAGGTGGGCTAATGTCACCTGTTTACCAGGCACATATTCCTGAACCACTCTCGGCTTTTCCTGCGACATGTCGTTCCCTCACAATTCTGTTTATCTTCCTGATTCCTCGTAATAATTAGATTTTTTCGCAATTTTACCTTGAGATGAAGTTGCGTAAGCACAGGACATATTTGCCAGCATTAGCGCAATGATCCGCCAGGAAATTAATTACAAAAAAACACAAATGGTAATTCTTTGTTATGTCCTGGTGTTTTTGCGAAGACAAACAAAAAAAGACTGTTTTCACAGTCTTTTTTTGTATGCTGATAAACTCAGCGCAAAATGCAGAAATCACGCATAGTATTTTATTGTTATTTTTTGCGAGGTTGTTGTTGTATGGCTGCCGCCGGCTGCTCTGATTTCTTTTTGGATTGCGTCCGGTATTGATTTGGGGTAACGCCGACTTCCTGGCGAAATACCCGGCAAAAATAACTGGCATCCTGGTAACCGGCTTCAGCGGCCACACGCACAACCGTCAATTCCGGGTTCTGCAGCATAATTTTCGCTTTATCAATACGAACTTTGGTCAGAAAGTCAACAAAGTTAAAACCTTTCTCGGCTTTGAAAATCCGGCTAAAGTAATAGGGGCTCAAATGCACAGTCTGGGCAACTTCTTCCAGGGAAATGCTCTTATGAAAGTTCTCGGTAATGTAGGCGCAGGCCTTATTGATCAGCCGGACGTTCATACTGCTGCGATTTTCCAGCATATTGTCCATAAACTGATCCAGAGCATCAAAAATCCAGTGGCGGACCTCTTCCCTGTCTATACAGTCATTTAGACGGTTAATGCAGTTGAAATTAAGCAGTGTAAGCTGTTCCAGATTAGCACCGCCTTCCACTGCCGCTCTTGATAATACGATCAGCAATTCAAGCACACAGGCTTTTACCATCTCGACACTGGCTTTGGCCGTAAAGATTTCATGCAGAAGCTGGCGCAAAACTTCCTTGGCCTGCTGCCGTTCACCGCACCGTACCTTATCCAGGAGGTTGCGTTCATAGTTAAAAGGATACCGGAAGGCTACCGCGCTTAAGTGCGGCAACTCGTCAATATGAATAATCTGATTGTCGCCAATGTAAATTTTTTGCTGTTGGGCGCTGGAGGCCTCAATATAGGACTTATGCATCTGCAAAGGATCGTCATAGTAGCGCCCGATACCGATCGTAATACTAATACCCAGCTGGATGATACCATCCCGGATTTTTTGGGCCGTTTCCCGGACCTCCTGCTCAATTTGCTCCATAGAAGCGGCGCCTTCATACCCCATAAGGATGATAATTTCATCACCGCCGAACGGAACTACCAGTGTATCCCGGCCGACGATTTCACAGATATGCTGGTATACGCGCTGCTTAACGACCTGCCGCTCCAGTTCAGAAACACTGCGGGTAATTTGCTTGAAATTATCAATATTAGCAACCAGAATAACACCCGCACCGGTTTTGATGCCAAAGAAACCGGCGCGTTCACGGAAATTCGCCAAATCAGTAATCTTGCCGGCTATCAGGTCCTGAATGAAAGAATTCTTGATAAACGGCATGGCGTGTTCGATGTTTTTTCTAAGCTCGGCTTCTTCCTGTTCTTTCCGCTTACGCCTGCCGACATTCTCAGCGACAGACTGCAGCGTCTGCAGCAAGTCTTTGGGACGCAACGGCTTGAGTAAGTACTCCACAGCCCCAATGGAAAGAGCTTCTTTGGCATAACTGAATTCGTCAAATGCAGTCAACATAACTATAGCGGTATTGGGCAGCATTGACCGGATAGCACGGGCCGCCTCCAGTCCATTCAGTTCCGGCATACGAATATCCATCAGCACAATGTCCGGCTTTTCCTCCGCAGAAATGCTCACAGCACTTTTCCCGTCACCGGTTTCTGCAACTATCTGAATATCCGGACAGTTCTTTTCAATTATAAATCTGAGCGCCTGCCGTTCCAGCAGTTCATCATCGGCAATCAAGAGTCTGTACATATTGTGTCTCCCTTATCTTTTATCGGTAATCGGACGGCGGCAAGGTAATATAGATATCTGTCCCCTTACCGATTCTGCTTTCAATATGAATGCCGTACTGATCGCCGAAGTAATGCTGTATACGCTTATGGACATTAATGACTCCGAGTCCGGTTGTATGCCCTTTCCGGGAACGCATTTCATTGCGAAAAATGGCTCCAATTCTGTCTTCTGAAATTCCGACACCGGTATCTGACACCCTAATGACTATGTTATCGTTTTCAGTATGCCCACTGATCCGGATATGACCGCCTTCCTTTTTTGGTTCCAGTCCGTGGATAATGGCGTTTTCCACCAGCGGCTGGAGGCTAAAGGCCGGAACCGATGTTTTCAGGAATTCAGACGGTACGGCAATGGCAGCCTGAATCCGGTCCCCGAAACGCACCTTCTGAATTGTCAGGTAGTCATCGATGGTTTTGATTTCGTCCTCTAAAGTGCGCATCTCTTCTATAGCCCGCAAATTATTGCGCAGCAAGTCGGAAAGTGAGTGGACAACTTCCTGGGTGCGTTCCGCCCCCTCCAGCAATGACAAGCGGGCAATGGTATTGAGTGTATTAAACAGAAAATGGGGATTTATCTGAGATTGCAAAGCCTTCATTTCGGCAGCCCGCAGTAAGTTCTCCAGTTCCGCCTTGGCTTTAAGTTCTTCCATCAACTGCTGCTGCACCACATTGGTTACACTCATTTCCACAATGTAGTTGGCCATGATATGCAGCAAATCGGCAGCCGCTTTAAGCCGGTTTTCCGGAATAATGGCCACTTTGTCAAACAAGTCTGACAAAATGGCGGTATCCATGCCCGCCGGCAATAAGCGGTTAAACATTTCCTCTTTGGCATCATACCCCTGCTGCGGTAAAACGACCTGTCCGGCCAGCAACGCTCCGACATACTCGTTTTGCACAATAATGGGCGCGGCGAAATCGGTCAGCCCGCCATGGCAGTGATACACGACCGGACGCTGTCTTTCCACGGCGGCGCGGCCACCCCGGTCATCACAGGCCATGCAGCGGGCTAATCCTATGGGAAAGGACCGGACATAATCGCAAAACTCGGTAAATTTGCTGGGTCTGGTCACAGGTTTGCCATCGGCGTCAACCACAACAGCTGAAATGCCTGTAGTCTCCGAAAACTTGTCCTGAATCTCCTGCAGTATCTGGGTATTAACAATTTCCGACAAAACAAACCGTTTATAGTTTTGCACTATATTTCCCCCTGCGAACACTTTCGTAAGAGGTTATTTTAGCTGTTCCAGCTGCCGATTCCTGCCTAAGCGCGCAGACAATCGTCAAAAAGTGTCGCTAAATGGCTGCCAATTGCTCTGATTGCGGATTACTTAATTCGAAATCAGAGAGTCTGGCCATATTATACATGGTATAAGCCATGGTTTTAAGCATACCAATCATTAAAATGGCTCCGGTCCCTTCTCCCAAGGCCATGTTTGCCCGGATAGGAACATCATCGGCCAGGATATTGCCTAAGATCATGGCATAGCTCATCCCCGGTTCCTTGGAAAGATGGGAAGGCAAGCCAAAGTTTTCAACCTCTTTTTGAATACGGGATGCGCAAGCAAATGCCACAGCCGTAATAAAACCGTCAATCACAAACGGAATTTTCCGGTTTGCACACTCGGTCATTCCCGCGCAAATCGCCACAATATCAAAACCGCCAACACAGCGGAGAATATCTTCAATGCATTTGAAGGTTTCGCGGTGCCGCTCCACGCCTTTGGCCACAACCACACATTTTCTTTTCAGCACATCGCTGTTAGGACCGCTGGCGCCGTAGCCAACAACAAATTCGGGTAATATACCGGTCATGGCATGGAGCACAGCCGACGAAGTTGTTGTATTGCCGATGCCCATTTCCCCAAAGGAAATCAGGTTAGCACCATGTTGGTCCACGGCATACCCCACCATTTCCTGACCGATACGCCACGCTTTAGCAAATTCGTCCCGCGTCATGGCTTCGGTTTTCATGAAGTTCTTGCTGCCGGCTGCCACCCGCCGGTCTATGCCTACCCGTTTTTCATTTTTAATACCAATGTCAATGACCGAGTAAGGCACCTGATTAGCCGTGCAGAAGCAGCTGATAGTGGCTCGCCCGTCTACCATGTTTTGCGCCTGCAGGTAGGTGATCTCATCCGGAAAGGTAACAACGCCTTCTTCCACAACTCCGTTATCGGCGGCAAAAATCAAATGATAGGGTTTAATTTCCGGGTGCATCGTACCCCAAGCCAATAACATTTTTTTAAATACTTTTTCTAACAGCCCCAGACTGTTAACCGGTTTTGCTGCACCATCCACCAGTTCGTCTACTGCACTCCGATAATTCATGCCATTTCCCCCTTTAAAATAAAAAGTCCCTGGCCCAAAAGGGCTAGGGTTTTATCTTCTTAAAATCCTGTCCTTCCGGTACTACCCCTGGCGCGGGGGTAAATAACAGCCAAGACAGGCAGGTCTCCTGGCTTACGGATCATAAAAACATCCTGGCCTTCCCGGTTCCCGGTGGCATAGTAGGATATTTCTCCCCGATTACAGTGGCGCGACCGCGTCGTTTAAGGATTGTGAGCAATCCTTCCGAACTTCCCTATTCTCCTCTTATCTGATAAGAGGCACCTGTATGGTGGCATATATTAAATTTGTTGTTTCTTTGATGGCTCAATTTTACACCTAAAGCATTCTGCTGTCTACCACTTTGGAGCTTGTCGCAAGATGTTAAAGCATTTGGCCAAAAAAGTACTATTTCCCCGGTCTTGCTCTTACTGACATAGCCTGTTACGGTATCTGCCATATGGTTGTCAGTTGTTGTGATTTGTCACTTTATTGCCGACATCGCGCCAACTGCCGTCCGGGATCTTGCATAAATAAAAAAACGGTGTTATTGTTTTTAAGAACTTAAAGGAAAAGGGGGGCTGTGGTCAATGAAAAAGATCTTTGAATATTTTATGACACCGATTAGTATACTGGGAACAGGCTGCACGGAGCGAATCACCAGTTACATCAAACCAATGCTGTTTCGCAAAGCGCTGATCGTCAGCGATAAGGTTCTTGTCGAGACCGGCTTGATTGACAAACTCCTGGCACTACTTGACGAGGAAGGTATATTTTATATAATCTACAAAGATGTTTCTCCCAACCCCACCGTGAATCAGGTCAATTACGGGCTAAAACTCCTCAGGGATAACGGCTGCGACTTTTTGATTTCGTTTGGCGGCGGCTCGCCTCACGACTGCGCCAAAGCTATTGCGCTCTTAGCTACCAATGGCGGCGAAATCGCTCATTACGAAGGCTTAAACAAATCCCAGAAACGGGCAGCGCCGCTTATCGCCATTAATACTACGGCCGGTACAGGCAGCGAGCTGACCCGCTTCTGTGTCATCACCGATGAAGAACGTCATGTAAAAATGACAATTAACGATTGGCATGTCACTCCCATCATTGCCGTCAGCGACGCCGAACTTATGACCGGTATGCCGCCTGGTCTGACGGCAGCCACCGGCATGGACGCGCTGACTCATGCCATCGAGGCTTATGTGTCGACAAACGCCACACCGGTAACCGACTGCAAAGCGGTAAAAGCTGTTGAGCTAATTGTCGGCAATCTGGCCACAGCCTACTGCGACGGCAACGATTTAAGATCCAGAGAAGCCATGGTTTACGCTGAATACCTGGCGGGAATCGCCTTCAATAACGCGAGCCTGGGATATGTACATGCCCTGGCGCATCAGCTTGGCGGCTTTTATAATCTGCCGCACGGACTGTGCAATGCCATCCTGTTACCGGCAGTTATGGAATTTAACCTGCCGGCAGCCGTAACCAAATACGCCGATCTGGCCCATGCCGCCGACATTGATACGCAGGGCTTGTCGGCGGAAACCAGCGCCAAACGCTTTATCGCCCACATAAAAGGATTAAACCAAGAACTGGGATTACCGGCGAAACTCCAGGAATTGCGCGGCTTTAAGGCCGAAGACATACCAAAGCTTGCCGAAAATGCGCTTAAAGACGTCTGCTGCCTGACCAACCCCCGCCAAGGCACCCAGCAGGATATAGAGGCCATTTACCGGTCTATATTGTGAGAAGAAGAGTGAGCTCCCTGGCGCTAAGCGTCAGAGACCTCACTCTTCTTTTCATCTTCTACCCCAGGCTGTTGATTAAGAATTTTACCAGCAAGCCGGCAAGCATCCCGATAAATGGATCCGCAATGGCAGTAACTGTCATGGTAACGCCGCCGACAATGCTGTCCGGACCTTCGATCCCACCGCTTAAAGCCAGACTGGCATTAATGGGTACGGTAACAATAGCTCCCAGTACCAGCAGGAAACCGGCGATAGATTCATTCGGCACATATTTGCCAATCTTAACCAACAAGCCGGTTGCTAGAATAGCGGCCATGATAACCATCATGAGAACACCGGCGGCAAGCGGGTGAGGCGCAGCCCCAGTAGCGGAAATAATGGCCTGCACCGGTGCGCCGCCAAACAACGAAGTTACTATGTCGGCAATACTGCTGATTATTGTCAGATGATCGAGATTGATCTCGGTTTTAGCCAGTGTCTGGGCTGTAATGTTGCCAAAGGCAATATTGGCCCCCACGTTAAGAGCACTCAACCCCAGCGCCCCGCGGATAACGGTTTTGTTAAACGCCAGCTTCTGCAGCACAAAGCGTTCACGGCTTGCGTCAACCGCAAGCGGCTGCCGCCTGTTAAGAAAAACACTAACCAGCGAGGAAACAGCCACACAGCTTACAATCGTATAAACCAGCTTATCGGCCGGGTTGGCCGTTAGGTAATAAGTTGCAACAGCGGCGAGAATAGACGCACCGCCAACAAAGGGATTCCTGGCAGCCATCTCGACAGCTACCCTGGCCAGGACAATACCAACACCGGCCATCATAGCATTGGTAATCACCGGTCCGATAAAGCCGACAATAACCTTAAACAACCCCATCAGTCCCACGGCAAGAAGAATAACACCCTCCAGGAATATCATAGAGATTCTTTCCTGAACGGTACGCCCCATGGTTCCCGCTAACGTCAGCGTCTCCGCCTGAAAAGATATGGGGGTCACGACGCCCAGCAAGCCACAGCCGACAGCACCTATAATAAAACCGGCTGCCGTCGGGACAGAGGCGAAACCGAAAGTCAATGCGTAAAGCCCTCCCGGCAATGCGTTGATTACAACACCGATAGCTACTAATAAGTCCTGCATTGTCAACATAATGCATCCCTCCACACAAAAGAATAAAGCACCAGCATCTGGCTTGTGCTTTATTCCATGTACGTCTCATTTATCCTGCAGTTCAAGCTAAGAAGCGCAAGAATGTGATTAACCCTGTTAAATATGTTCTATTCTTTAGCCAAACATAGCAATACCTAAAGGTGTAACCAGCAAGGGATGGGGCGGAACATGAACTTCGCGGCCAAAGGCTGTGCCGAATTCCTTTTCAAATCCCTCTAAATACGCCGTGCCGCCAACTACGTAAACAGGATAGTCCGCGAATTCTTCTTTGCCGGCCAGCATGTCTTTGACCACTGTCGCCATTTTCTCTATGACCGGCATAATAACCGGCATAATTTTACGGTGCTGGGCGGGATTCCGTTTTAAAAGCTCTGCTTCCTCAAATGAAATTTTGTAGGCGCCGGCCAGAACCAGCGACACATGCGTGCCGCCTGTTGGCTCGTCAGCCGTAAAAACCAGTTCGCCGCTCCGCAAGACGGCTATCCCGGTTGTACCGCCGCCGATATCGACCACTATACCATGCGAAATATTGAGAGCTTTAGCGGCAGCCACCGGCTCATCCACCTGGCATACAGGTTCCAGACCGGCGCCGGCAATAACGTGACCACAGGCGGCGGCATTCCGGCCGACGGTGCCCGGTGGAATGGCCGTGGCGCCTTTGTCTAAAGTAACACCCATAATCGCCTCAACCTCGGTCTTTAACTCTTCAACAATCGTCATGGCGCCGCGAAAATCTACAACCAGGCCATCTTTTACGACCGAAGCCCACCGCAAACTGCCGGCAACCGGATTACCGGCCTCATCGGTAACCACCAGCACAACATCAGCGGTTCCCAGGTCCACCCCGACCTTATAAGGGCCGGGTAAATCAGCGGCAGTCTTAGTTTCAATCAGTTCCTTAAGTCTATAGATTTTTTCATAGGCTTCCATTAATTAACCCCCTTGGAGTACCCCTTCATTAAGCAAATCCGTTTTTGTTTGATTCCTCGCATCAGAAGCAAATACCTGTTACCATAATCATAAAAATCTGACAGGATATTTTAATTTTTTGCGCAAAAAAGCTCCCTGGCGAAAACCAGCGAGCTTTTTTTCATATCAAGATCCATTATTCGGCCGAGTCGCCGCCTTTTGCCAGTACTTTGGTATCGCCGGCGACAATGGCCGTGCCGGTATGATAAGGACTGTTAACATTAACTGTCGGCTCGGCGACGGCAATTCCCCGCTTTAAGAGCACCTCACGCAGTATCCACGGTTTATCGGTAATGAGACCGTCCACGCCCATGTCGATCAGCATATTCATTTTGACCGGATTATTCACAGTCCACGGCACAACTTTCATGCCTAACCCGTGGGCTTCGCTTACCAGTTCCTGCGACAATTCCTCCCAGTAGGGCGACACAATGTCGGCGCCGGCCGCTTTAGCCGCTTTCACATAGTCGCCTTTGTAAGCGTCAATATCTATGCCTCCCATCCACGGCGAGGCTCCCGGCTCGCCCACCTGCCGGCACATGCTGTCACGACCCCAGGATGGCTGTTCACAGGTTAACGCCACAAGGGTAATGTTGGGATCCAGCTTCTTCATTTCTTTCAAGGTCCGCCAGTCAAAAGACTGCAGCATAACCCGATTTTCCATATGGTATTTTTTAATGATTTCATGTACTTTTTTTACAAACACAGCCGGGTCAGGATTGTTTTTTGCTTCCGGAAAAGCCGGATCAGGATAGGACTTTGTCTCAATATTAAACATAATATTTGCGTTACCGTACGCATTGGCTAACTCAAATACTTCTTCCAGCGTCGGCATGGCAGCTCCGGGAAAAGACAACTGCGTTTTACCATGACCTTCATAATAATCCCCGGCGGCCGGATTCATGGTCCCGAGGTCAAATCGTTTTATCTCTTTTAGCGTCATGGTGCGGATATCATATTTGCCCGGAGTAACATAGGAACCGTCCGGCCCCTTAGCCAGGCTGGCATTCATAAAAGGATTATGGCTGATTACCACCCTGCCGTCTTTGGTCAGCTGCATATCCATCTCCAGCGTCGTTACGCCAAGTTCCATGGCATAGGCAAAAGCTATCAGCGTATTTTCCGGCCGGGCATCCCGCCCGCCCCGATGGGCCTCAAAGTCAAAAATTTGCGGAATGGCTTTGGCCTCAGCCGAGCTCATTTTCAGCACACCCCCTCCAGTTGCCATCATCGCTGCCGCCAGGCCTGCCGCCAGGAAACGCTGCCAGTATTTTTTGCTGATAATCATCTTACTCTCCCCCTTGTTTTTGAAATATTGCCAGTGCTAATTAGATTATATTGTGGAAAAACCTGGGGATTGTTATGCGAAGATTATCTTTATATTAACACAATTTTAGCAGGGACAGCGTAATCCTTATAGCATATATCACGGAGCCTCATTTTGCTTATAACGCCGCAACCTCCATACCAGCAGCCCCAAGCCTAAAACGCCGGCGGCTGCCAGCCCGAACCGGCTCGCAAACCCGGCTATCTGCTGCCAGCTATGCCCCAGAAAAAAGCCCAGGTAAATGAGAACGCTGCACCAAATAATTGAGCCAAAAATGTTCCCGACAACATATTTTTTTATATCCATAGCTGCAAAACCGGCCGGGATGGGGACAGCCCCGCGAACGACAGGCAGCAGCCTGCCACACAGGATAGCCAAAATGCCATACTTTTCAAGCCAGCCAGTTACCGCCATCATTTTGCCGGCTGAGGGTGTAAGAAAAGATAAATAGCGGGAAACCAGCTGCGATCTGCTAAAAAAACCAATCCCATAGCCGAGTAATGCTCCCAGTAAGTCGCCTGCTGCAGTGGCAATAACAGCAGGCAAAAAATTTACCTGAGCGGTAAAAAGCAAATAACCGGTAAAACCTAATGTCAATTCACCGGGGAAGGGAAAGCCAATTCCGGTTAGCAGCAAGGCGGCAAAAATCGCTGCATAGATATTCCCCCCCATTGTATTTGCCAAGGCGAATGCCGTTTGTTCCATCTGCGACCAAGCTCCATTTTTCCTATAATTACTGCTGCACAAATACTATTGTTTCCGGCAATATTAAATAATAGTATGCTTAACGACCGTAAAAAAAAGACTGAGATTCAGGTGGGGTTCTAACCTCATCTGCAGGTTAGCCGTCGGCTAAAAATCCCGGTCATACGGTTCTCACACTATTTACATGGCTGGCGGCGTTATAAATATTGTTAAGCCGCCCCATACTATTATTAATCTTGGATTTCATATCGGAGGAGGTTTATATGAAAAAACATTTCTGCAAAATCCGCTGTATTCTCCCTGTACTGTTGCTGTCGCTTTCCGTCCTCCTGGCAGGCTGCGCCAATAATCTCACCCCGGTAGAGCCTCAGCCCCAGCCGCCGCACACTGTAACCCCCCCTGACGGGCAAACAGTCCCGACGCCTACAAATGATGTTGTCGTAACCTATAATTACGGCGCTGCCGATAAAGTACAGCTTTCTGCCAACAACTTCAAAATGAAGGTTGGGCAAAGACTGATACTTCAGCCTGCCCCCGGCGTTACCAAGACTACCAGATTCACATCATCAGGCGATAATTTTTGGGGCGATATTATGAAACAGGACACCAATCAGGAAAGCACCGGCAAAGCAGTCTTTACAGCCGTAAAGGCCGGCAAGGGAAAACTTCAGATCATTCCAAACAGCACAGAAACCGCCAGGGCCGTTGATTTATGGGTCACGGTTGAATAGCAAAAAAACGGGCATGAAATGCTTTGCAGCACTTTCTGCCCGTTTTCTGTTTCTTTAATTAATAATTGTCAGCACGTCTTCGAGCGGCTTGCGCGGCGTGCCTGTTGCTTTTGCATTGGCAGGGACCCCCAGCGGTGTCATGGCTGCCAAATAGTACCCCTCTTTGGCAAAACCTATATAGTCGGAAATTTCCCGGGCGGCATACGTGGGGCCGGTCATCCAGCAAGTCCCGTAGCCTAAGCTGGCGGCAGCCAGCAGCAGGTTCTCCATGGCGGCGGCAATATTTTGAATACCGGGATTTTGTTTGCCGTATTGCAGAGCCTCCTCCCGGGGCATAACACCGTCGGCCAGCAGCATATCCGCAATGGTTTCATAAGGGCCGGCATAGACGAGGACCAGCACGGGCGCATTTTTGAAAACAGTATGATAACCGACAGTGCCTTTGAAACTCTTAAGTTTGGCCTCATCGCGCAAATATGTACTCAGTTCGGTGTTTTTGGCCTCAACCAGCCGGGCTATCTCGGCGATTTTCTGTTTATCGGTAATCACGACAAAATGCCAATTTTGCTGGTTTTTTCCGGATGGCGCGCAGGTCGCGGCTTTGATGATTTCCCTGATGGTTTGCTCCGGGATTTGCTCATCGGTAAACTGCCGTACACTATGGCGTTTCTTAATAAATTCCAATTCCATGTTAGCACCCTCCTTGACAATTATACGATTTTTTCCCCATGATAGCGTTCCCCGCCTGCATCGGGCATGATTTTATAGCGTTCCGTCCACAGGGTTTTGTATTTCAAGGCCTGAGCGTGAATACTGTCCCACTCCTCAGTCACTGATTTCACGACTTTGCCGGGGACACCGACAACCAGGGAATGCGGCGGCACAATCTGGTTTTCACGGACAACGGCCCCGGCGGCAATAATGCTGCCTTTGCCGATTACCGCACCATTCAGGACAACTGCGCCCATGCCAATAAGGCAATGATCTTCGATTGTGCAGCCGTGAATAATGGCGTTATGTCCCACAGTGACATAGTCACCGATGATGGTTGGATGTGAGTCGGCTACATGAACAACACTGTTATCCTGCACATTGGTATACCTGCCAATATGAATCCGGTTTACGTCGCCGCGGGCAACCGTGTTGTACCATAAACTGCTAAATTCCTCCATAGTGACTGCGCCAATGGCCTTTGCTCCGTCCGCTATATAAGTTTTTTCATGAATAGTTGGTTTAATTCCTTCAAATTCTGCAATCATGACTATGCCCCTTTCCTTGACTAAGTGTAATTATTCCTAACGAATTTTTTGTTTTCAATATTCACTGGTCCTTAGTTAATTCGCTTACCATTTAAAATTTCCTTTTTTTAACCAGCAAAAATCCTGCTAATACCACAGGCCAATCAATTTCCAGTAAGCCACGCCGACGGTCAGATACAATACGGCGTGCAGCACGGTCAGTAATGTGCCCACTCCCCACCAGGTCTTTTTGTCATTATATCCTTTTTCCATTAAGAGAGGTCCTAATGCATTACCGTAGTGAGTCAGGGTGCAGGAAATAATCATTAAATAAGCCAATACAAAAAAAGCCGGATATCGGGGTATGTCAGTAGCGGCTACAAAGGAAAAGATCAGCGGCGAAAATGCTACCACATAGCCTGTGTATGAAACAAAGAAATAATGCGGCACAATAGCCAAAGCAGCTACCAGGAGAAGGATGGAATAGGGATTAAGACCGGTGGTGGGCAGCAGCAGTTTGATGATACCGGCAAACCAGCTAAAGAAACCCAGTTTGGTCAGGGCTGCCGAAAATCCTAAGATAGCCCCGAACCAGATGAGAAAGGACCACATCTCTTTACTCTCGGCCAGGTCGTTCCACTCCAAAACCCCCAGCACCAGCATAAGCGTTATCCCGATAAAAGCCACCAGCGTATTGTCAATCCCGGTCACCGTGCTCGTCGACCAGAGAATGAGGATGGTAGCAAACACACCGGCCGCAATCAGTTCGCTGGTGCTGACGCCGCCCATGCCGGCCAGTTCCCGCGTGGCCCTGGCTCTTACCTCAGTCATGGCAGTTGTGTCAGGCGGACACAGCTTATAGATAATATAAGGCGTCAGCAAAAAACCGATAAAACCCGGTAAGGCGGCCAAAGTCCATAGCGGCCAGCTGATACTTATACCAAGCACATCCTGCGCCAGCTTGACATTTATCAGATTAGGCCCCATCCCGGTCATGAACAGCGCGCCGGTAAGCATACTGGCCATATAAGCCAGCAATGTAAAATAGGCGCCTGTCCGCTGCCGGCCTGCCCCATTGCCTGAACTGCCGGCATCAATAACCCCCTCAGCCAAAGGATACACCAATCCGCCGGTCCGCGCGGGCGACGCCGGCGTACTGGTAGCCAGCAGCAAATCAATAAAGCTTAAAATATAGCCGATTCGCAGGGTTGTTTTGCCAAAGCGGCTAATTAACAGCAGCCCCAGTCGCAGGGTCAGGCCGGATTTTTTCAGGCCTGTGCCTATCATCATGGCGACAAGCGTCAGCCACAGCATTCCGTCTGTATAGCCCGCCAGTATTTCCTTGATCGGCAAAACAAATATACTGGCTAAGGTGGTAACCACCAGCAACAAAGTGGGCTCCGGATACGGCTGCAATATCAGCCCCAGGATTAGCGCCGCAAATACCCCGAATAAATGCCACGCCGTAGCGCTTAAGCCAGCAGGCACCGGCAGGACAAAAAATAAGCAGGCAACGCTAAACAGCGCTGCTATTTTGGCAAAGCGTAAATTCAAGAGACTCATCTCCCCAGAAATATACCAAACTATAACAGTTCTACTTTTTCTCTGTCTTGCTGACAAAATCCTTTTATAGTTAAATCTGGATTGATATGTCCTTACTTTTTACTATCGTTCTTACCCTGGATCAGGTCGGGAACTAATTCAGCAGCCAACTCAGTCTCCGCCGCCAAGCCCTCGGCGAACAACAGCACTCCGGCCTCCTCGGCAGCCGGCCTGTCTGTTTTACCGTTGACTCTGGCATCTCCCATAAACAGGCTTATAACAATACCGGCAGCCACAATAACCGCCGCTACCCAGAAAACCAACTGCAGTGAGTCTGCTAATGCAATCTTCAGCGGCGGCAACAAGGCTTGCTGCACCCCGGCAGGAATGACCTGCAACGCCTCCGGGCTTAACAGCATATTAAACAAACTTTGCGGGTCGGTATGCGCTTTGTCAAGCATGGCTCCCAACTCTCCTGTCGCAAGGGCTGCATTGCCCTGCAGCACAGGAAAGAACTCCTGGGCCATAACAGACCGCGAATGGTAGTTAAATACCACTCCCAGGCCAGTCATCCCCAGAGTACCGCCAATACTGCGGAAAAATTGGGTAGCAGACGTGGCGACGCCACGCTGTTCCGGCGGAAACGCGCTTTGGACGGCTATGGTAACGGTGGGCATGATTACGCCCATCCCCAGTCCCAGGATAACAATATATAAAATGGCCGCCGTTTGCGTAGTAGCTGCCGTCATGGTGCTCATAAGATAGAGGCCTAGCGTCATAAGCCCCATGCCGGCGGTAAACATAGTGCGAAAACTGACCTTGGTCACAATGCGGCCGGCAACAACACTTGTCAAAATCATGGCAAACATCATCGGGATCATGGTATTGCCTGACGACGTTGCACTGACGCCAACAACCCCCTGTAAAAATAACGGCAGGAACATCATGGCGCCAAACATACCCAGCCCCATCAAAAAACCGACGATATTGGTGATTGTAAAAGTGCGATTTTCAAAAAGCGTCAGGCTTAGAATAGGATCTTCCGCCCGTTGCTCAATAAAGGTAAAAGATATCCAGGCAATTACCGCCGTTGTTAAAAGGCCCAGTATCTGCCACGACAGCCAGGGAAAATCCGTACCGCCCAGGTTAAAGCCCAGCAGCATGCTCACCGTCGCAATAATGAGCGCCACAGCCCCGGCGTAATCGATGATCGCTTTGTCAACAAACCGTTTTTCCCCCATAAGGCCGATGTGAATAGTTATAGCAGCCAGCGCCCCAATTGGCAGATTAATATAAAAAACCCATTGCCAGGAGGAATAGTCCACTATCCAGCCGCCGATAGCGGGGCCTACAACGGAGGATAAGCCAAACAAAGCGCCCATCGCCCCCTGCCATCTGCCTCTCTGCTCGGGGGGAAAGACATCGCCGACTATTGTCATCGCCAATGGCATCATAATCCCGCCGCCAATCCCCTGCAAGGCGCGAAAAACTATCAGTTGCGTCATATTGTTACTCGTCCCGCATAAAGCAGAGCCCAGCATAAAAAGGATAATACCGGCAACATACACAATCCGCCGGCCATACAAATCCGCCAATTTGCCGGCTATCGGCACGACAGTTGTCGAAGTAAGCATATAAGCAGTCGTAACCCAGGTCATGATGCTTAAGCCGCCCAGTTCGCCGATGATCCGGGGCATTGCCGTACCGACAATAGTCTGATCCAGCGAAGAAAAGAAAAGTCCTAAAAATAATCCTAATAGCAGTATCTTGCGTTGTACTTCGATTTCCAGATTAATGCCTCCCAAAACGATGTAATTACTTTATGTAGTCATATCATCTCCAGGATTGGCGTTTCCTACTTATTGAAGGAGAGTTATACTTTCAGACAGGACAAAAAAATCATCAACTTGGCATAATGCCCAGTTGATGATTCTATTTCTTTTGCTAATCTTTTTTATTGTTTGCTTCAATAAGCTTGCAGGACTGATGATAGAGCGCCAAAACCCAACCAATACCCACCACTGCCAATAATGCTAATTCCTGCCCGTTCACACGAATGCACCTCCGTTTTATTTGAGGCGGACATCCGGTTAGAAGGAGCTTCCCGGGCGTAGCTGTCCTCCAGAATTTTTGAACTCTCCTTTTGACTCGAAAAGTTCTGTCCTTCTGGTCCTGCCAGGAAGTTATTCTGGTTGGTTGGCCGTTATACATATATTATACATAACATCCGCAAAATTTTCAATCAAATCTACTAAATTTATTGAAAAAGCTTATTTTCATATTACATACCTTTAGCACCCGGCAAAGTAAAGCCCCGTCCCATTACTTCGGCGGCATCCTGTACAATCATAAAGGCTTGCGGGTCGGCCGCATGCGCAAGCTGTTTGATTTTGGCGATTTGCGTAAGACTGACGACAACAAAAATCACCTGTTTGTCCTGACGGGTAAAAGCCCCCTGGCCATGCAGGATGGTTACGCCTCGCCCGACTTCTTTTAAGATAGCGTCGACAATTTTATCGGTATTGTAAGAAACTATAAAAACCGTTTTCCGCCGGTTGAAGCCTTCGACAACTTTGTCAGTAAGATTGGCGCTGATAAACATGGAAATCAAAGTAAGCATCGCCAGTTTGAGACCGAACAACAATGCGGCCACAAACATAATTACGCAGTTAATGGCAAAACCCACAGCCCCAAAATTGAGTGAATAATATTTTTTGACAATGGCTGCTACGATATCCAAACCACCCGCGCTGCCATTAACCCTAAAGATCATACCGCTGCCAATGCCGGCGGCAATCCCGCCGGTAATTGCTGAAATGATAGGGTCGTCGATCAAATTATATTGCGCGGCAAAACTTGTGGCATCAATTGCCAGCGAAAATAGAATGGTCCCATAAATGGTGCCAACCGTGTACTCCTTGCCCAACAACCGGTAGGCGGCATACAGTAAAGGAATATTCATCAAGAAAACCTGTACACCGATGGGTAAGCCGAAAAGGAAATAAGAAATAATGGCGATCCCGGAGACCCCGCCGCTCAACAGATGATGCGGCACCAGAAAAGCATTGATGGAAAAACTGCAAATCAAGCACCCAACTGCCACCCATAAATATTGGTAAAATGTATCGCGCATATGTTCCCCCATTCGTTTTTAAATAACTATTTAATTGTCCTCACTCGAATTTTATCATAGTATCACATTTTCGCCAACTCCATGTGTGCAGAGTCTTTGTCAATAAAAATCCGCCGTACCCAGTCCCCAGCACAGCGGTCAGAAAGAATAAACCTATCTTTTTTTGTACGGACTCACGACATACAGAGGCTTTACAGCTTGTTGGCCAGCCCTTCGAGGATCGTGGCCGACGCACTAAGTTCCTCAATGGAGGCAGTAATTTCCTCGATTGCAGCGGCCTGTTCCTCAACTACCGAATTAGCCTTATGGATGCCGCGGGAAATTTGGATCACCTGTGTCTGGACCCGCTGCAAAATGGCATTAATTTGGCTGATGCTCTCATGACTGGAACTTGAAAGTTTCCGTATCTCCTCAGCCACTACGCTAAAACCGCGGCCTTGTTCCCCGGCCCTGGCCGCCTCGATGGCGGCGTTAAGTCCTAAGAGATTGGTCTCACTGGCTACATTTTTAATAAAAGTAATGACTTCGTCCGTCTTTTGGGTATCGTTTCTGGCATTATCCGTGTATTGCAGCAGTTCTTTGTTGGAATTAACCAAATCCTGCACACCGGCGGCCACATGGCCGATACCGTCTGATATCTGCTTAAGCGAGGCGGCCAGCGTATTGGCCAGCGTATACACTTCACGCTGCCTGTTTAAGCTTTTGGCAATTCCTATTGAGCCAATTACCGTACCGGTTTCGTCTTTTACCGGCACATCAACCGACCGGACATCAATACCGACTACTTCTTTGGAAATCACCATCGATCTGGTTTTTCCCTGCATAATAGCCTGCAGGGAAGCTGCACCGGACGGCAGCCTGTCGCCGTCGTTCACACTGACTTTAATACTTGCGCTATGCAATATCTTAAGGTACTTTTCTTTATCTGTGACAGATAAGGTGACATCATCCTCAAATAATTCCTTCAGGTATGGTGCAAATAAATTAAACGCCGCCAAAATTTTTTCTATATCGGTCTTTTGTGCTTCCGCTTGCATTTATAGCCCCCTCCTCCACCCAGTGTCCAACCATGTCCACCGGCAAATTTCTTCCAATTATTCAATATTATACCTTATTCATTGCCTGTAATCGACTATTTTTCATAATTAATTCCAAAATATGTGACCTGGCTCACATATTGGGCGATAAATGAGAGTTATACTGAAAGCACCAAAAGAATTCGAGGAGGCTTTACTAATGGCTGATATCTCAAATTTAACAAGACAGCACAAAGATATTGTGGAACTTTTAGACAAGCTGGACGCATATTCTACTCCCCAGCAAGTGGAGAAAAACGCTTTTGCCATTTCTCTGCTCTTGGGACAGTTGTCAGGGAAAATCAATATTCACTTATCCAACGAGGACCGATTCGTTTATCCCCGGCTGCTCAAGGTCAATGAAGCACAAACCCGTCAGCTTAGCCAGCAATTTTCCCGGGAGATGGGCGGTTTGGTTACCGTATTTAACAACTTTAAAGGAAAATATTTAAGCTCGGTAAAGATTAATGCCAATGCCCCGGCCTTTTTGACCGAGTTAAAGGAAATAGCGGCTGCCATTAAAGAACGGATTAACAAGGAGGAACTTCTGCTTTATCCGCTCGCCTCAGCAGCCAATTAAATATAAATCACTAAAAAACCAAGCATGTAAACAAAACACCCTCAGCGTTTGTTTACATGCTTGTTCTGTTTAGCCAATAAATTCCTGACTTATCATCAGGCCATACGGTCCACCTTTAATTATCCCGATACCAATTTGGGTAAAGTTGGCATTAAGGATATTGGCACGATGACCGGACGAATTCATAAGGCTGGTATGAGCAGCCGTAACGGAAGAGTTGCCGGCGATGTTCTCGGCAGCCGTCTTATACGTGATACCCTGGAACTTCATCAGGTCATAAGGCGAACCGTATACCGGCGACTGGTGTCCGAAGTAGTTGTTATTAATCATATCCATGCTCTTCATCCGGGCGACCTTTAGCAACCGGCTGTCAACCGTCAATGCTTTCAAACCGAGGCTGGTCCGCTCCTGATTGACAAGATTGACCATTTGCTTTTCCTGAGCAGTTATCGGCGCGGTTAGTAAAGCATCCGTACCGGTTGTTGATGGCTGGGGAGCGGGAGTGGAAGCTGGAGCCGGAGTCGGCGACGGAACCGGCTTTGGTTGCGAAGCTGGGGCCGGTACAAGATTATAAGGCTCGTAACCCTTGCTGATCAGCCAGTTGTTATACTTTTGGTAAGTCTTCAATTGCTGCGTTGTGGAATAATACAGGGTCGGGGCAGCTGCCGCTGGCACAGTAGCCATACCAATAAACACGGCGGTCAAAATGGCGGCCATAAGTCTACGGGATTTCTTCACTGTGTCACTCCTTATTTAAAATTGAAGAACCATGCTTTCGCAAGTGCTATTATACCTTAGTTTAGCAGAGATAGCATCAAATAATATTTGTCAAAAACGAGCTGCAGTACCGGCGAACGTTTTATCTCTATTTGCCTTTAATTAAGCCCCAGTTCTTTGCGTTTCTTTTCAATATGATCAACGTAAATCTGCACCGTCTTGTCCGCGCTTGTCTCAACCGTGAGTTTGCCCAGACCCAGCGTTTCGGTAGTTTCAGTCAGCACCTTAACCACGACATCACTGCCGGTAACAGACGGCACCGGCGCCACATGCACCAGCCAGCCTAAGGCAATCGCCGTGCAGGCGTCAGCAACCGCCTTTTGTTCCAGGTATTCGGGCGCCCCGATAACAAGCGGCAGCTTATTAGTGTCAACATCCAGGGCATCGGCAAGTTCTTTGGCAGTTTGCGTCATTTTGCCAATATCTACACAGGCGCCGTAGGAAAGCACCGGCGGAATCCCCAGCGCTTTGCAGACTTCTTTCAGACCAGGACCGCATTCTTCAGCCGCCTGCGGGTTGGTTAGGCCGGTATATTGCATAACCGACGAAGTGCAGCCGCCGGATAATACCAGGATGTCCTTTTCGATTAAGCCTTTAGTGATACGGAAAATATTGCTGCCGCCTTGTCCATACCGGGCAGTTGTGCAGCCGACGATTGTGGCAATACCGCGAATCTTACCGGCGGCAATTGCATCAATCAGCGGCTTCCAGGAACCTCCCAGCGCATCCCGGACAGACTCGGTACTAAACCCGATCACACAGCCTTCCGATACATGGGGCGGAATGTATACTTCGCGATTTTCGGCCTTGCGTTTGGAGTATGCCTCAATGGCCATACCGAGGATTTTTTCGGCCTGTTTTTTCATTTCCTCCGGTTTGAATTCGACCACTTCAGTCCCCGGCATGCGAATGACTTCATGCGTACTCACCATTTTTGTCCCGAAGCGCTCGGCATATAAAGGCAGGGTGGGGATGGTGCAGTTGTAATCAAACATAAATAAATCAACGGCACCGGTGGCAAAGAGATACTCTTCACTCAGCCACTCGCCTTCCTGACCGCCATAGGCGCTCATTTCGCCGGTATCTTTGTAGTTTAACAATTGCTGGCCCTCACAGACATGGCCGAGTACCTGCAGGCCGCTGGCGCCGGCTTGTTTGGCTTTTTCCTGCCACTCAGGCGTGGATGCCAGTTCGACAACAATATGGGCGGTTAAAGGCATATGCCCGTTTGTTATGATATTAACCATATCTTTCTTTAAGAGACCCATATTTTGTTTGGCGGCGCGTATTTTCTGGGTACCCATCAGGATTTCCTGCAGAATATCCAGAGCAAACAACCCTTGATATTCATTAATTACGCCGAGCCGCACCGATGTCAGCAAAAAGTCAACCGGATCGGCGTTGAGATTAGTCATACATTTTGTTTGGGCAAAACCGACTTCACTAAAACCCCCGCCGGGAAAAACGTTGAGTTTGCGCCACAGTTCCTGTCGCTTGGGCGGGGCAAAGGTCTGAACCATTGCTGATTCCTCCCAATAGGGCTTGCCCATATCCTCAAGTACCCAGTTGGCAAAGTTGACAGCTACCTTATTAATGTCTTCATGGCTGTTTAAACCAGCCATCTCGGCATATTTCTGCAGTTTTTGCGGGTCACGGATCTTAAGGCCGCTTTCCGGTTTCTCGGCAGCGGCTTTTAAGGTGCGGGCCGCCTGCTGGGCGTGAAATATATTGGCGGAAGCGCCAATAGTAACATGCCGGTAAACAAAGTTTCTGGCGACCATAACATGAGCGTCAACACCGCAGTTGCCACGCGGCGCTTTGGGGCTGATACGGCAAGGACCGTTGGCGCAAAGCTGACAGGACAGACCCGAAGAACAGAAGCTGCAGCGGATTTTCTCCTGCTGCTCAAAGCGGTCAAACACGTTGGTCAGTCCCTGGGCATGCACATGCTGGTACATCTCCCGCATGGCCGGGTCAATAATTACATTGAGCGGAAAGCCGTCTTTGCCCTGATCATGTACTTTAATATGCTCACGCTGCCATTTATGTACCTCAGGCATAGAATCGGGAACCTTTTCGATCTCATAATACTTTTTAGCATTTTTGTGAACATCAAAATGATCGTCCGGGTTATTTGTGCCGCTGGCATCTCCTTTGTTAAGAACTGATTCGACATCACCGCCGCTGGTGGTATCCTCGCTGCGGATTAAAGTATCTTTGGACATGGCTGCTATAACCTCCTTTGGGTGTATCTGGACATAGTTTGTTACTAAAAAACATTTTTTATTACCGGGCCGCCGGCGGCAATAATAAGATAAAGCAGACTTAGCATATCCATTTGCCGGTAATTCGATCAGTCCCTCATATTAACTCTTGCCCCAAACTAACCTATCTGCTATAGTAAGACTTAGTTCTGGAAGAGAAGACCGCTCCCAGAGCTAAGGGTATTTGCTTAAAACTGTACAAGTTCGCCTTAGCCTGTGTATACAAGATAGATTTACTATTTTAGGGGGATTCCAAGTATGAAGTTTTTAAAAGAAATAGCTGATTGGGCTTATAGTCTGGCGGTAGCCATCGCCCTGGCCATTGTAATTAATGCTTTTGTCTTTCAGCCGACACGCGTAGTTGGCAGCTCCATGGAGCCGAACCTTCACCACAACGATTATGTGTTTGTGTCTAAACTAAACCATACGTTTGCCGGTACACCGGAATATGGCGACATTGTAATCATCGACAGCCGGGTGTTCAGAGAACGCAGCGTAAAAGACGATATTGCCGATCCGGTATCCACTTATCTGAGCGTTGCCAAAATCACCGAGATAGACAACCATATTTGGATCAAGCGGGTTATCGGCAAGCCAGGCGATACCATTGAAATCAAGGATGGCAAATTATATCGCAACGGCACTGCCCTTGACGAAGCCTATATAAAAGAACCCATGCGGCCTGCGGAACCGAAGAAAGTCGTTATTCCACCCAACCA
This sequence comes from Sporomusa aerivorans, assembly GCF_041428895.1. NCBI lineage: Bacteria > Bacillati > Bacillota > Negativicutes > Selenomonadales > Sporomusaceae > Sporomusa > Sporomusa aerivorans. Next base: position 1,736,832 of record NZ_CP156926.1, on the reverse strand, counting down.
GGTATATGTAATGGGAGATAACCGCAACAACTCCAGTGACAGCCGCTATATCGGCCCGGTTCCTGTCAGCCATGTGCTTGGCAAAGTTGTAAAAGTTCTCTAAAGAGACTGTGGTTGCAACACCGGTTTTGACAAATATCAAAGACGGTGCTGCTTTTATCCAGGCGAAAGTTATACTCTTTATCCAAACAAAAAAATGGGTAGGATGCCAATGGCATCCCACCCATTTTTTTGTTTGAAATTAGTCCCTCACCCGTACCATTGTCCAAACACCAACAGCAAACAACAGTACCGTATAAAATGCCAGAACCCCCACCGACAGCCAGGGCGTCTCCAAGCCTGCGCCAATAGCCCGGAGCGCATAAGTGGCATGTGTTAGCGGCAACAGCTCAATAAACAAATGAAACACCGGCGGCAGCCGGTCAGGTGTGAAAAACGTCGCGCATAAAAAAGACATGGGCAACAGTACATAAGTATTGAAACTGGCCATATCCTCATGCGAATTAATCAGCATAGCCGCCACCAGCCCCATGGCGGCAAACAACAGGCAAGTCAGGGCCAGTGTTAATACAAAACCGGCAGTTACCGCCAGTTTCGCACCAAATAAAAATGCCAGCACAAAAATAACCGTACAGGAGATAAATCCCCTAAGCGCCCCGGCCAACACTTTACCAACCACAAAAGAACCCGCACTGACTGGCGCAATAAGATATTCCTCAAGTGTCTTGTGGTAAAGGCGGCTCATATTGAGCGGGGAACCAACCGCACTAAAACTGATATTCATAGCATTCAGAGCCATAATCCCCGGCAGTATGAAATCAAGATAACTGCCGCCATTTACCGAAAGACTGCGTCCCAACCCCCAGCCGAAGGCCACCAGATACAGTATCGGGCTGATCATCCGGGACAACACAAATTTGACCAGCCGCCGGTTTAGTACAACCCAATCCCGCCAGAAAACAGTATTTATATCTTCCAAACGCAAGTTTTGCCAATCCCTTCTTGAACAACTGTTATCAACATTAATACTTTTTTCGCTGTACTTACCGTTTATCCTGCAAAAAAACACCTGGCTGTTGACAGGCCAGGTGTCAGTCCAGTTTCACTTCTACGCCAAATAGACATGCGGCATATTTTAGCCATTCCCGCGCCGCAAAGGAGAGATAGGTATCCTTTTTCCACACAATAGCCAAATGCCAGGGGCTGATTTCCTCGGCAATGGGCAAGGCCTTAACGCCATCACCAATCTTATCACATACTACCTTGGGCAGCAAGGCCACTCCCAGCTTGGCAACCACGATTTCGGCCATAAAATCCCATTGCGAACTTTCGCAAAGTACCCGCGGCACAAAACCATGTTCACGGCATTTCTCCACAATATGATCATGCAGGGCAAAATCTTTGCGGAACAGGACAATCGGCTCTTCCTCCAGATCGGTAATACTTACCACTTCCCGCCCGGCCAGACGATGTTCAGGATGAACAATGAGCCAGATCGGATCTTTTACGAAAGCAAACAGGGAAAAAACAGCTTTATTTTTAACTGGCAGCACAACCACGCCAATATCAAGAGTGCCGTCTTCGACCATCTCTTCCACAGCCCGGGAACCTATTTCAACTAAATCGATAACAATATTGGGGAATTTTCTCTTAAACTCCCCAATGGCAATGGCGAAAAAACTTGTCTCAACCATAGGGGGAATGCCAAGCCGGATACTGCCTTTACGGCCGCTCGTCAAGTCATCCAGATCACTTGTTACATTTTTGAGCGAATCAACTATCTTCAGACCGCGTTCATATAAAGCCTGTCCCGCATCGGTCAGTTTAATCCGCCGGGCAGACCGGTCAATTAGCGTAACTTTCAATTCTTCCTCTAAATTACGAACCATTTTACTAATAGAAGGCTGGGAAACATGAAGCTCCCGGGCCGCTTTAGTAAAACTCAACTGCTTGGCGACTTCAATAAAATAGGTAAGATGGAGAATATCCACAGCCGGCGTACTCCTAACATCAGTATAAGGTATATAGCCTATATACTATATACCTTATACTATGGCGGGCAGACTATGAATCTGTCAAGAATTAATTTACAGTTAGGCCAAAAAACACTTATGACCAAACTGCTTTATCCCAAAATTCCTTTGTCCTGGTTATATCTCTGACAACCGGAATAGGCACCACCTTGGCCCGTTTATCAACAAGCACGCCTTCTTTAGTCTCCCGCATCCGGGTAGTGGGTAACCTATAACCAAATATCCATGTTAACAAAGCCTGCATAGCCGAATCCTCCGCATACTGTACTAATTTTACTTTTATTGTAACCGCAGGCGGTCCGGCAGTAAAATACACATTATGCATATATAGAATTACTCCAGGCTATGGAAGCTTCCGTCCGTTACTTATTTACTGGCAGTCAAAGCCTGCGCCAAATCGGCGATAAGGTCGTCTGCATCCTCAATCCCGATCGAAAGCCGGACCATATCATCAGATACGCCTGCACTGGTCCGCTGCTCACCCGATAGTTGGGAATGTGTGGTGCTGGCCGGATGAATTACCAGCGATTTGGCATCGCCTACATTAGCCAGCAAAGAGAATAAACGCAGGGCATTGATAAATTTCCTGCCGGCTTCCAGTCCGCCCTTGATACCAAAAGTCAGTATGGCGCCGGCGCCTTTGGCCAGATACTTTTTCACCAGCTTGTGATCGGCGTGGCTTTCCAGGCCGGGGTAACTAACCCAGGACACCAGTTCGTGACTTTCGAGGTATTGAGCAATCGCCAGGGCGTTCTGACTGTGCCGCGCCATCCTGAGATGGAGCGTTTCCAGCCCCTGCAGAAACATGAAGCTGTTGAACGGGCTGAGACAAGCGCCAACATCCCGCAGAACCTGCACTCTGAGCCGGATAATAAAGGCGAGATTGCCGAGAGCTTCGGTATAGCGGATATCATGATAGCTTGGATCCGGCTCGGAAAGCAGCGGAAACTTGCCGTTCCCCCAATTGAACTTACCGCCGTCGATAACCACTCCCCCCATCGCAGTGCCATGTCCGCCGATAAATTTAGTTGCCGAGTGCACAACAATATCAGCCCCGAAATCCAGCGGCCGGCACAGGTAAGGCGTGGCAAATGTGCTGTCAATAATGAGCGGCAATCCATGTTGGTGGGCAATAGCGGCCACACTTTCCAAATCCAGCACATCAATCTTGGGGTTGCCGATGATTTCGGCATACAGGGCTTTCGTATTGGGGGTAATGGCGGCGGCAAAATTCTCCGGCTTGCCGGGATCGACAAATTTGACCTTGATCCCCAGTCTTGGCAGGGTATGGGCGAACAGATTGTAGGTCCCGCCATAGAGAGTTGAAGAACTTACTATTTCATCACCCGCCTGGGCAATATTGATGATTGCCGCCGTAATGGCCGCATGGCCGGAAGCAAACGCTAACGCGCCCACACCGCCTTCCAATGCGGCAATACGTTGCTCAAATACGTCTGTTGTCGGATTCATAATCCGGGTGTAAATATTGCCCGGTTCTTTTAAACTAAACAGATCGGCCGCATGATCGGCATCCCGGAAATTGTAGGCCGTAGTCATGTACAGGGGAACGGCGCGCGCGCCGGTTGCAGGGTCAGGCTGCTGCCCGGCATGTACGGCCAAGGTGTCAAAACGCAGTTTTTCGGGTAATGTCATAGTTCAACCCTCATTCTTTCATATTTTATATTGTTGGAGCTTCTTTTACCTGTATCCCTGATATCAGGCGGGCGCCCAGATAGGCCAGCTTAGAAGGCCGGAACATTCCCCACTGTCTGATTGGCAGGACCGAGGGAGCAGGCAGAACTTTATTAATAAACTTTGATAGTATTGGCCGCAGCAAATGGAAGTCGATTAAAAAGCCATCATGTCCATGCGGGCTGTCGATAACCGCAAAATCGGTGCGAACGCCAACCCGGCGCATGGTCTCGGCCAGTTCCTCCTGTTGATAGGCCGGATACAAAAGGTCCGAGCTTACCCCGATAACCAGCACTCTGGCATCGATCCGGGCTAAAGCCGCCTCATAAGACCCGTACCCGTCAGACAGATCAAAGAGATCCAGCGCCCGTAGCAGGTAGAGATAGGAATTGGCATCAAAACGTTTAACGATACTTTCCCCTTGATAGTCAAGATAATTCTCAATTTCAAACTGACCGCCGCGGGTCCGGCGGCCGAATTTATAGGCCATGGACATCTCACTCTGGTATGTAATCATTCCCAAGGCCCGGGCGGCTGCGAGTCCCCTTTCCGGTTTGCTGCCACCGTAATAATCGCCGTTCTGCCAGGCAGGATCGAGCATAACAGCCTGGCGGCCCACCCGGTTATAAGCGATGGCCTGCGCGGCCGAATAACCGGGAGCGGCAATAACAACAACCCCGTCAACAAAGTCCGGGTACCTCACTGCCCACTCTAGAGCCTGCATCCCGCCCATCGAGCCGCCGATTACCAGCGCCAGTTGCTTAATGCCCAATACCTCCAGCAATCTTTTCTGGACCTGAACCATATCACCTATGGTGATCTCCGGGAATTCCATACCATAGGGGTTGCCGGTGGCCGGATCGGGTGAAGCCGGACCTGTCGTTCCCTGGCACCCTCCCAGCACATTGGCACAAATAACAAAAAAGCGTTCGGTATCAATGGGACGGCCCGGACCGATTAGCGGCTCCCACCAGCCTTTCTCGTCATATTGGTCATGAGAAGCCGGATGGCTGTCACCGGTCAGTGCATGGGCAACCAGGATGACATTGTCACCGGTCGCAGATAAAGTGCCATAGGTTTCATATGCCACAGTAACGTCAGTCAGACAGCCGCCCTGTTTCAGCTGCAGCGGGTTCTCCGGACTGGCGACCTGAACTTGTTTTAATTGCGGCCGCCATTTAAAACCCGGAAAAAAGGTCACAACCATAATTCTTCCCCTCCTTACAGTATTCATGAAATAAAGCAGACTTAGCTTCAGGTGGGGTTTTAACCGCATCTGAAGGTTAGCGCCCTTATCCAGGAGGATATTTGAGAGATAACGAAAGCCCCCTCGCTAAGAGGGGGCATAATCTGTTTGCCAATCCCTCTCATCTCCCAGGAAATCTGCTGATTCCTGCTGGAATTAGCACCACTGCGCATTGCGCCGGTTGCCGGGTGTCATCGGGCCAGTCCCTCGACCTCTCTGGATAAGAGCGTACTATTAAATTTGTAAAGTAATGTATACATGATACCTAAATAGCAGCCGATTGTCAAGTATCTCCATTTTTCAGTGAACAAATGTATAATCTTCTGCCGCAGCCCTTATTGACATATTAAAGTTTTTATTATAAACTAGTAACTAATCTAATACTCCTAAAGGGGAGTAGCTCATAGAACAGAGTCAACATACTGATGAGTATTCATCTGGCTCTGTTGTTGACACTTGTCAATTAGCGAGACCTTTAGTATGGCAAATTTGTATTTGCCATACTAAAGGTCTCGTTTTATATATATTACACATCTTAAGGGGGATTATCATGACAGCATTTTTAACCTCGCTTATCTTTGTAGTGCTTGCTGAGATGGGTGATAAAACGCAACTACTGGCTATGGCCTTTGCAACCCGATTCAAGTGGCAAACCGTTATGTGGGGCGTCTTGGCCGCAACAATTTTCAACCATCTGTTTGCCGTAATTGTCGGCAGCTATCTGACCCATTTCATCCCGATGAGTTACATTCAGATTGCCGCGGCCATCTCCTTCATCATCTTCGGTCTTTGGACAATCCGGGGGGATGAGCTCAACGGCGAAGATAAAGGCTGTAAGTACAACCCATTTTGGACAGTGGCCATTGCTTTTTTCATTGCCGAAATGGGTGACAAAACCCAGCTAGCAACCATTGCGCTGGCAGCTCAATTTAATAGCATTATCCCGGTATGGCTGGGAACAACCACCGGTATGATGGTAGCGGACGCCATTGGTATCATTATTGGCATTGTACTGGGAAAAAGAATCCCCGAACGGGCTGTGAAGTGGTTTGCCGCAATTATCTTCATACTGTTTGGCCTGTTTGGCCTCTATGAATACTTACCCGGACATTACCTCACACCGGTCTCTGTCACCGGCACCTTGCTGGCGGTACTGCTCTCTATATTCTTAGTGTCCCGCATGAGCGGAGATTGCGATAAAGAACCGCAGAAATCGCCGCAAGAAAGTAAGTAAACTAGTAAAAAGCGCGAAAATCTTCAAGCAGATTTTCGCGCTTTTTAGTTGCCTGTTCTCAAACTACGTCAAAGCCGATGTCTTCGACAGCCTTCACCAGATCAGCCTGTTTAGCAGTGCCGGTTACAACCGCTTGCTTCTTTTCCAGATCTACACTGGCGCCTACTACTCCCGGAATTCCCAGAAGTGCTTTTTCAACACTCATTTTGCAATGCCCGCAAGACATCCCTTCGATTTTTAAAATTGTTTCCTGTGCCTGACTCATACCGTCACCTCCCTTCTTGCCGGCTTTCAATACCGTACACCCCTACACATTTGGCTACTGACGGCATATTCTCCTTAGTGTTAGGGTTGTCACGGTACTGGCGGCATTATGCCGCAGTATCCCTATCCCTGTAGGGATCAAACCGCCTTAGCCTGAGCGCATTAGTGACCACGGAAACCGAACTGAAGGCCATGGCCGCCCCGGCCAGGACGGGTGATAAAAAACCCATGGCGGCAACAGGAATTCCCAGTGAGTTATAGATCAAAGCCCAAAACAGATTTTGCTTGATGTTCCTCATGGTTGCCTTACTCAGGCGAATGGCGGCGACGATGCCGGTCAGATCTCCCCGCATCAGCGTAATGTCAGCGGCCTCTATGGCAACATCGGTACCTGTGCCGATGGCAAAACCAACATCGGCAGTAGCCAGCGCCGGCGCATCATTAATACCGTCCCCGACCATCGCCACGACTTTGCCTTGCTTTTTCAGCGCGTCAACCTGCTCGGCCTTGTGTTCAGGCAGCACCTCCGCCAGAACATTGGTAATACCCACCGTCCGGGCTATTGCCTGGGCAGTCCTTACGTTATCGCCGGTAATCATCCAGACCTCGATACCCATTTGTTTGAGCGCAGCCACGGCCTGGGCCGAGTTCTCTTTGACGGTATCCGCCACGGCAATCAGCCCGCTCAGCCTGCCGTCCAGAGCAAACAGCATAACGGTCTTGCCCTCAAGTTCCAATTGCTCAATTGCAGCTAGCTCGGCAGTAAACTCGACATTGTTTTCTTGCATGAGTTTGCGGGTGCCCACTAAAATTCGCCTGCCCTCCAGCGTAACCTCCACCCCGTGTCCCGGAATGGCGGCGAACGACTCCGGTTCAGGCAGGACTATACCTTGCCTTTGACCATATTTAACAATAGCCTGAGCCAGAGGATGCTCCGAATTCTTCTCGGCGCCGGCAGCCAGTCTCAGCAGTTCTGTTTCAGCAAGTCCTGCCAGCGGTATAACGTCTGTCGCTTCCGGCTCTCCCTTGGTGATGGTGCCTGTTTTATCAAGTACAATGGTTGTCAGCCTGTGGGCATTTTCCAGGTGCTCCGCCCCTTTTATCAGGATACCGTTCTCTGCGCCCTTACCGGTTCCTACCATGATCGAGGTTGGAGTAGCCAGGCCCAGGGCGCAGGGGCAGGCAATGACCAGCACGGCTGTAAAATTAACCAGAGCCCGTGAGAAATTGCCGGGATCAAGGAAAATATACCAGACTCCAAAGGTCACAAGCGCCAGTCCAACAACAACCGGCACAAAATATCCGGAAACCACGTCGGCAAAGCGCTGAATCGGCGCTTTTGAGCCCTGTGCTTCTTCCACAATACGGACAATCTGCGCTAATGCAGTATCCTTACCGACTTTGGCGGCCGTAAATTTAAAAGTGCCAAGTTTATTAATGGTAGCGCCAATAACCGTGTCGCCCGCCTTCTTGTCAACAGGCAGACTTTCACCGGTAAGCATAGACTCATCAACAGTCGATGTCCCTTCGGCAATAACACCGTCGACCGGAATCTTTTCGCCCGGCCGAACAACCACAACATCGCCGACTAAGACGGCTTCCACCGGAATATCGAGTTCCTGGCCGTCACGGACCACTCTGGCCGTCCTGGCCTGCAGCCCCATAAGGGCTTTAATGGCCGCCGAAGTTCTTCCCTTGGCAGTGGCTTCCAGCAATTTGCCTAAAATAATCAGGGTAATTAAAATTGCTGAAGTCTCAAAATATAAGTCGGGTTCATTCCGAAGTACATTGGCGATACTGTAAAAGTAGGCGGCCGAGGTACCAAGTGCAACCAGTACATCCATATTAGCGCCGCCGTTTTTGAGCACCGTATACGCACTGCGGTAAAACTGCCAGCCGGCAATAAATTGCACCGGCGTAGCCAGTACCAACTGGAGATACGGATTCATCAACACATGCGCAACACTGCCCATGATCCCCAGCATATGCAGGATCATAGCCAGTAAGAGCGGCAGGGAAAAGCCGGCCGCCACCAGGAGGCGAAAACGCTGCCTGCTTACCTCAGCTTCGCGGGTTTGCTTTTCCTGATCCACCTCAGCAGTATCTGCTAAATCGTGTGCGCCAAAACCCGCTTTTTCAATTCTGTCCTTAATATCGCTGATACCGGTAACACCCGGATAGAACTCAACAGTTGCCTTTTCCACCGCCAGATTGACAACGGCATTTACAACTCCCGGCAATTTTTTCAGGCTTCTCTCAATGCGGCCTGAGCAGGCGGCGCAGGTCATACCGCTAATCTTTAACTCCACCTTGTCCGTTATGACCTGAAAACCTATGGCCTCAACTTTTTGCGCTATCTCAGTCAGCGTAACCTGCGCAGGATCATAGGTTATAGCCGCCTTTTCGACAGCCAGATTCACGGCTGCCTTCGCCACCCCCGGCAGCTTGGACAAGCCGCGCTCCAATCGTCCGGAACAGGCCGCGCAGGTCATGCCGCCTATTTTGAAAATGACATTCTCCAAACCATTCTTTGCCGTCTCGGTCATCTTTCTCACCCCTCTTGTACATATACACCCCGGCAGGGCTACTTGGTGAATTTGGATAAAACGCCCATCAATTCATCAACAGCCTGCTCGGTGCGATTTTCTTTGATGGCATTTACGACACAACTCTTAGTATGACTTTCAATCATAATCAGCGCCACCTGATTGAGCGCCGCCCGTGCAGCCATAATCTGCTGCAGCACATCTACACAATAGCGGCCTTCATCGATCATTTTTTCAATGCCGTTAATTTGTCCGCTGGTCCGACGCAATCTTTTCTTTATATCTATCTTTTCCTGTTCATTTAACATGATTTCCCTCCGTCATACTATACCCCCGTATAGTATATATACTACGCTTAAATATATCACCAGTCAATAGTTTTATTATTTACTGGCGATGTATTTAAAACACGGTTGCATCAAACCTAAGGCGAAACAAAATCAAACTTATAACTGATATATAAAAAAAAAGACCCGGATTTCCGGGTCTTTTTCGCCTTACCCCATCATTTCCAGGAAGGCTTGTACTCTTGTTTTTATTTGTTCTACATCCCCCTGCGAATAATCGGTTTCGATCTGAAGAAAAGAAGTATCGCCGTTTTGTTTCAGGTAATCCCTGATTACCCGGCTTTCCACATTATAGGTGTGGCACCCTTGCCAGGTAATATCCACAACACCGTCGGCCTTATACTCTTTGACCAGTTGGGCAAGATTCTGCTGCCGGACGGGGTTGGGACTCATACAGGAGCAAGGAATTGCCAGATACTTCTCAGCAATGGCTTCAAGCGGCGGTTTGCTTTCATCTACAAGAGTAACAAACTGCTTCATGCCTGAACAGTTTTCGATATAGACAACGGCGGCGCCGCAGTCCTCGATAATTCTAATGACCTTCTCGGCGCCAACGCCTGTAGGCACGCCGGTCACAACAATACGCCTGGCGCCTTTAGGCATGGCGGCTTCCCCTTTGGCCACAGAGTCTTTTATATCGGCAATAACGGCCTCGATTTGCTCGGCAAAATCGGTCCGGTCTGTTACAAAATTGCGTCCCCACATCAGTTTAAGGAAATCCTGCCCGGTCATCGGCACCGGATCCAGTTTCATAAACCCGGACAGTTTTTGCATCAGCAGGCGTTCCTGATTCAACTGCTTAATGGCGGAGCGCAGCTTTTCGTCGGTGATCTCGGCCGCCAGTTCTTTTTCCAGCACCGCTTTTAATGCCTTGACTTCCTCCAGCCAATACGCCTTGTCCTTATCGTCCAGATTGCATTGCGGCAATTTCATAACATGCACGGGTTTAAAGCTTTGCATGAGTTCAAACATCTTTTTCTTGCCGTCACAGGTTGTCTCGCCGATAATAATGTCGGAATACAGAAAGTACGGACACTTATCGGTTACCGCAAGACCATAGGACGACTTGATCAGCGGGCAAAAATTGCGCGGCAGCGTTTTTTCCCCGTCGGGAATTCCCTCTTCTTTTGTGGCGCACAGGCCGAATCCCAGCGCGTCGGCTGCTAAAACCAATTCCTGCGGCGCATAGACACAGTAAAAGCCAACAACTTTTTTTCCTGCCTCTTTGGCATTTTTCAGCATGGTAAATGCATCTGACATACTTTCTCCCCCATTTTTAAAGTTTTTAATTCACAGCATCCCAGGCAAACAGCGCTGCGCCGATGGAACCGGCAAAAACGGCCTCCGGATGCGTAACAACAGCTAATCCCAGTTTGCCGGCAAGTTCCTGCCGCAAAGCCTGGTTCTGCGCTAAACCTCCCGTAAAAGCAACCGGCGCTGCGGGCTGAATGGCGGCTGCCATCACCGCAACCCGCCCGGCAATTGATGTATATAAGGCCCTGATGATAGCCTGCCGGGGAACGCCCCGGTTGACCAACCCGATAACTTCCGATTCGGCAAACACGGTACACATGGAATTGATAGTACAAGCCTCGGCGTCCGGCTCACCGGAAAAGTTGCCGATTTCGGCAATATCAAGCCCCAGCGCCTGGGCGGTAACCTGCAGAAAGCGCCCTGTCCCCGCCGCACATTTGTCATTCATAACGAAATCCTGTACTTTGCCCTGCTGATCGATGCGAATGGCTTTGGCATCCTGACCGCCGATGTCGATAACAGTACACGCGCCAGGCAGCAAAAAGCCCGCCCCCCGCCCATGGCAGGTAATTTCCGTCATGGCCTTGGTGATAAAGGGCAGATTCAGCCGGCCATAGCCGGTACCCACAATGTAAGCCGGCTCCAGGGCACCCACTCCGGCCATTGCCGCTGCCAGCAGATCAGCCGCTTGTTCTTTGGGATTCCAGCCGGCAGGGCAGATAAAGTTCTTACTGTTTTTACCGTCATACAGCGTAAGTTTGATCGCGGACGAACCGGCATCAATACCGGCAACTATTGTAGCTTTCATAAATCACCTGTCTGTAAATATAGATTAATTTTAGAACTTAAATTAAAATATTCTATCACTTTATTCGCTGCCTGATAGCTTAATCCTGCTCTTACTACATAGAAGCCCAAGTTGCCCTGACAATAAAGAAATTTATACTTGCTTCAGCACAAAATCAAAACCACCCGTCCTCCGGGTGGTTTGCTCGCCCCTATAAGGACAGTTACCGGCCAGCGCCTAAAGACTCTGATGCGGGTAATTTATTGTCGAGCGCCAAATTCCTGCGCTCCACTGGCTAAAGTCCTATATAAAGAAGGCAGGCATGCCGTTGTGTCAGCATGCCTGCCTTCTTTATCTTCTTCGTATTATTCTTCGCCATAGAGAGCAGTGGATAAATACCGCTCACCGGTATCCGGCAAGATAACCACAATGCTTTTGCCCTTATTCTCAGGGCGTTTGGCCAGTTCGGTTGCAGCGAACAGTGCTGCGCCACTGGAAATACCGACAAGCAGACCTTCCGTGGCAGCCACATCTCTGGCAGCCTGGAATGCGTCATCAGTTTGCACTGTGATAATTTCGTCAATAGCTTCGCGGTTAAATACGACCGGCACAAAGCCGGCGCCGATTCCCTGAATCTTATGCGGACCAGGGTTGCCGCCCGACAGTACCGGCGAATCGGCCGGTTCAACAGCTACGGCTTTTAAACCAGGCTTATATTTTTTCAGAGCTTCGGCAATACCGGTAATCGTACCGCCGGTACCCACACCACCGACAACAATATCAACCTGGCCGTCGGTATCCCGCCAGATTTCTTCAGCGGTTGTTTTCCGGTGAATTTCCGGATTGGCCGGATTTTTAAACTGCTGAGGAATCCATGCGTTCGGGGTTGTCGCCACAATTTCTTCCGCCCGTTCGATAGCGCCTTTCATACCTTTCGAACCCGGTGTAAGCTCAATTTGCGCGCCCAGAGCCTTAACCAGTTTCCGGCGTTCAATACTCATCGTCTCAGGCATGGTAAGAATCAGTTTGTAACCGCGGGCAGCCGCAACAAAGGCCAGGCCAACACCGGTATTGCCGCTGGTCGGTTCAACGATTACCGTATCTTTATTAATAATGCCCTTATCTTCAGCGTCTTTGATCATTGCATAACCGATACGGTCTTTTACGCTGCCCAGCGGGTTAAAATATTCAAGCTTGGCAATAATATGGCCAATTGCCTCTCTTTTTCCACTATAGCTTTTCAATTCCACCAGAGGTGTATTGCCAATCAGTTCAGTCAGATTTCCGTAGATTTTTGCCATAATACAATCATCCTCTCAAATTTTGTTAATTATTATTCTAACCTATTTTCCGTTAAAGTAAAATATATGACTGCGAAAAACAAAAGGAGGCAATCGTGACTGTACCAGTCACCGATTGCCTCCGGTTTTCCGGTCAGCAAAAGAACTATCTTGTAATTATGGTAGCATATGCCTGCCGGGCTGTCAACCCTGTTTTAACAAATTCCCGCCAAATTAGAGCTTAGGCGTAATTTTTTCCTTGAACATCTGTTTGCCGTCTTTCATTTCAATAACAACGGCGCTCTTGATAGGATTATGATTGGCGTCAACGGTCATTATGCCTGTGCTTAACTGAAGGTTCTTGGTCTGTTCCAGAGCTTCACGGATCTTTACAGGATCGGTGCTGTTGGCCCGTTTAATGGCATCAATCAGGAGTAAGCCGGCATCATAGCCGAGAGCCGAAAACACGCTGGGTTCCTGATTATATTCTTTTTTGTAGGCCTCAATGAATTTGACGACGTTGGGATCGGTATCCTGCGAAGAATAGTGGCTGCTGAAGAATGTATTGTTAAGCGGCGCAGCGCCGGCAATTTCCACTACCTTGGAATCATCCCAGCCGTCGGTTCCGAGGAACGGCATGTTCATGCCCATTTCCCGGGCCTGTTTGAGGATTTTGCCAACTTCCTCATAGTAGGCCGGCAGGAATACAACATCCGGATTCATAGCCTTAATCTTAGTAAGAGTTGATTTGAAGTCCTGGTCTTTTTGCAGGAATGCTTCTTTACCTACCACTTTACCGCCATTTTGGGCAAAGACGGTCTCAAAAGACTGCGCCAGGCCTTTGGAATAGTCGGAACTGCTGTCGATAAACACAGCTGCTGTTTTGGCCTTTAGTGTGTTGCTGGCAAAGTTGGCCATAATAGTGCCCTGCAGCGGGTCAATGAAACAGGAACGGAACGCGAAGGGTCTGGTTTTACCGTTATCTACGGTAATTTTCTCGTTCGTGCCTGTCGGGGTAATAATAGGAACTTTATTATCCTGTGATACCTGGACGACGGCTAAAGTATTGGAACTGGTGGCGGGACCGAGAACAGCCACAACTTTGTCCTGCGTAATCAGCTTGGTGATGGCATTAGTGGCTTCGGCTGCCTCCGATTTATTGTCTGCCAAGACCAGCGTCAGTTGCTTGCCCAGAACGCCGCCGTTGGCATTGGCTTGCTTAATGGCTAATTGAATTCCGTTGACTGCCTGTTTGCCATAGTTGGCAACTCCGCCTGTCAACTCAAAGTTACCGCCGATTTTGATATCATTGGTTTCCTGTTTGGCGCCGCCGCCGCAACCGGCAAGCGCGCCGGCCATCAGCATTGTGCTTATAGCCACAGCTAATAGTTTCTTGCGCATATTTTCCCCTGACCTTTCCCTTCCTCTGCAGCTACGTCTTCTAACTCAAAACAAGTAAAAGTCCTTTTTAAAAAATGTTTTTGCACAGAGGAGTTTTTGTATTTTGTACTCAAAACAAACTATACACTTTTACACCTTGTATGTCAACACTTAATTGTTTGTGTCGTTAAAAAGGACATTTGTCTTTTTTGTTCACACTTCCGCGATAAAACAAAAAGTTAGCCGATGTTGCCCTTCTCCAGGCGAAAGTTATACTTTCTATCAGGATAAAAAAGGGGGTACTCTTTCTGTCGAAAGAGTACCCCCCTAAAAAGAAGCTAGGCAATAAAGCAGTTAAGTTCTGTCTGAACCGGTTCAACCCCGATCCGCTGGACAAAGGCGTGAAAAGACTCGCCGTCCGCCCGGTTGGCTTTATAAAATATCACAAGTTTTTCAATGGCTTGGGCGGCCTCATCGGCAGCTACACTGCCTTTAAGTTTTGTACCGAAGGAAGCTTGCGGCCCCAGTTTCCCACCGACGGAAATTTCAAACGCCTCAGTTATTTTGTCACCGACTTTTTTCATAACTCCCTGCAGGCCAATATCGGCAATCTGCTGTTGGCCGCAGGAATTTACACAACCGCTGATATGAAGAATGAGCGGTGTATCCAGTTCAACATTTTTATCGAGATATTCGAGAATGGCTTTAGACCGCTCTTTGGTTTCCGCAACCCCCAGCGGACAAAACTGCGTGCCGGTACAGCAAACGGCATGAGCCGTGAAAGTCTTGGGAAACGGCGTCAGACGGACGAGCACTTTTTCGGCCAATAGAGTCTTGACCTGGGTGTCGGCAATATTGGGCAATATCAGATTTTGCGAGTTAGTGGTGCGCAGGGAACCATCGCCGTACTGATCGGCCAGATTAGCCAACTGCTCCATTTCCTCGGCATAAAAACGCCCCAGGGGAACAGAGATTCCCAGATAGTTAAGTCCTGGTTGCTTTTGCTTACGCACACCGTATTCGCAGCCGGCATTCCAGTCAACAACCAGATCCTTGCCCCGGCTGGCCAGCGATCCTGTGATTTTCAGCAATTCTTCCTGAAACTTGTCAATACCCCAGTCAGCCAACAGAAATTTCAGGCGGGCATGATTACGCTTTTCCCGGTAGCCGTAATCACGGAAAATAACACCTACCGCTTTGGCGACCGCCAGCACTTGTCCTGGCTCGACGAAAATATCCAGCGGCTGAGCCAGACAAGGTTTGGCGGAAAGGCCGCCGCCTGCCATGACATTAAAACCAAGCGTTTTTACCCCGTCAACTTCTTTCTCCGCCGGCGTAAACGACAAATCGTTGATTTCGGCGTGAACCGGATTATGGATACTGCCGGAAATCGATATTTTATATTTGCGGGGAAGGTTGGAGAAGTCCCTGTTGTTATGGAAGAAATCAGATACTTCTTTCAGTACGGTCGCGGCGTCAAGCACTTCTTCCGGATCATAGCCTGCCACCGGATTGCCCACAATCGTGCGCGGACAGTCGCCTGCCGACTCAATACAGCTCAAACCCACTTTCTCCAGTCTGGCGAAAATGTCCGGCAAATACTCAACCCGTATCCAGTGGAACTGAATAGCGTGCCGTGTGGAAATGTCCAGTAAATTACGGCCGTAATCCCGGGAGATGCCCCCTAGCACCCGGGCCTGCGCTGACGTAAGCACCCCGCCGGGAACCTTAACTCTCAGTAAAAAATAGCCCTCTTCTTTCGGCCGCGATATGTACAGCCCCAGCCATTTCAGCAAATCAAAGTCCCGTTCTTCAACAGAGGCAAACCCCAGTTTTGCAAAACGCTCAATGTCTTCAACAATATCCAGCCCGTCTTTTTCCAGCTTAATCAATTCAACCTTGTTCAATTTAGTAAGATCGCCCGCCCAGGTTGGTTTCACAATGATTCCTCCCGTTTTAAATTTAGTTATATTCAAATAACGAAAAGGCCAAAGTTCACCTATTGAACTTTGGCCTTCAGTTTTCTGATTAGCACATAATTACACTACCAAAAATTCTGCCGCTTGTAAAGTGAAATTGTAAAATTCGTTGACTATATGCCATCGCCATGAAGGCCCGTTAGTTTGCCTACGCGGTATTTTTCGGTCCTCTCGACCTGCATAATTTGTCCGGCCTGTATTTGAATGGCAACCTTGCCATACTCCATACCGCTGACAGACTGTATAATACGAGTTCGTATCCCCGTCCCGCCCGGCTCTTTCGCGGCGGCTTTGGCAGACCCTTTGGCCTGCTGGTCGCAAATCCGGATTTTCTCCAGCTTTTCAAGTTGAATTACCTTTGAGTCCTGAATTACCAGTGTAAGCGAGCCAAAACTTATATCCCGCACCGCCTGTTCAATCAATTCAAGCGCCGCATCGGAAAAATACTTGCCTGAAACTACCTCATCCTGCTTAGCCATACTTTTACTCCCCCATTTGGCTCTAACTATGCGCGTTTAACCCGGAAACCATGTGTTTCCGACACCTTGCGGCCAATTCCCTGAATTTTACCGGTAATGCACGACCGGCAATGCGCCGGCGTATCATTGATGCAAATCTTGCCGGGATAAAGAAGATACATTTGACGGTATTCACCTTCAGTAACATTGGGCATAACCACATTAGCCCCCCGCTGTAGAGCCAGTACCCGCCCACGGGGATTCAGCGACTCCATTGCCGTTGTGGCCGGAATGTTGATATCCGGCATCAGCAGCCGGAGCATAGCCACAACCTTGGTGCTCATTTCAAATGTTCCGCCGCTTTCACCGGCCAGCGGCGTATCCGGATTGGGAATAAACGGCCCAATCCCAAGCATATCGGCATCAATTTCTTTAAAAAACAATATATCATCAGCCAAGGACTCCACGGTTTGCCCGGGAAGCCCCACCATACTGCCTGTGCCGAGTTCAAACCCCAGCTCTTTCAAATCCCTGAGACATCGCGCCCGGTTATCCCAGCTCATTCCCGGATCCAGCTTCTCATATAGCTCTTTATCGGTTGTTTCAATTCTTAAAAGGTATCTGTCCGCTCCGGCATCACGGTATTTTTCATATACTGCCCGCGACTTTTCGCCGACACTCAGCGTTATCGCCAAATCAAGCTCCTTGATCTTCCTGATGAGACAGACCATAGTCTCTGTATCGAAACAGTCATCTTCACCTGACTGCAATACTACCGTCCGATATCCGTAGGACTTAGCTTTTGCGGCGAAATCAACAATTTCATCCGGCTTCAAACGATAGCGCTTAACATTTTTATTATCGCGTCTTAATCCACAGTACAGGCAATTCTGTTTACATATATTTGAAAATTCAATTAACCCCCGCAAATGCACCTCGTCGCCTACATAGGCTTTCCGCACCCGGTCGGCGGCGGCAAAGAACTCTTCCTCATACTGGGTATCTATAAGCAACGCTACGATTTCTTCTTTGGAAAGCGTATGCGTTGTTTCCGCCTTTTGAATTAATTCCCCAATATTTTTAGGTTCAGTCATATGGATCACTGCCTCTCCCCCAAATTTCAAAAACAGGTTGCCCTTTTGAAATCATGATAAATGCTTTTTCCATCGGCGTCAATACAAAGTACCCAACATTTTATCCGACGACTAACCCGCTCTAAGACTCCCCCTTCTATAAGCGGGAGTTATACCCCTACGGGCACAGGCGAGCGGTTAATTCTACTTTATAAAGTAATCTTTACAATACCTATTGACAAAATTTATCGTCTATGGCAAAATATATTTCAATATCTCTTAATTGCATATCAAACTTATCGAGAGTGGTCGAGGGACTGGCCCTATGACACCCGGCAACCGGCAGAAATGCAAGGTGCTAATTCCAGCGGAGCAATCCGGAAGATGAGTTATTCGTGTTTATAAACGACTCTTCTTGCGGAAGAGTCGTTTTCTATTATTTATATAAAAGCAGGAGTGATAATTTATGAGATTTGCAACCAAAGTTGTCCAGGCCGGATTAGTCACAGACAAAACCACCGGCGCCCTTAGTACTCCCATTTACCAGACAGCCTCCTTCCGCCATCCTGAGCTAGGCCGCAGCACCGGCTATGATTATTCCCGCACCCAAAATCCAACCCGCAAAGCCGTAGAAGAAGCGGTAGCCGCACTGGAAGAAGGTCATGCCGGGTTTGCCTTTTCCTCAGGCATGGCTGCCATCACAGCCATTCTCATGCTTTATCGCCCTGGTGATCATCTGATTATTACCGAAGACTGTTATGGCGGAACTTATCGCGTTATGGATAAGTTATTTGCACAGCTTGGTTTAAGCGCCAGCTTCGTCGATACCAGCAATATTGATCAGGTACGGCAGGCGCTCCAGCCGGCAACCAAGGCTATCCTGGTGGAAACGCCGACAAATCCGCTGATGAAAATCGCCGATATCAGAGCTATTGTTGCTTTGGCCCGTAAGCACCAGAATCCTGTCCACGTCATTGTCGATAACACCTTTTTATCGCCTTATTTCCAAAAGCCCTTACTTCTGGGCGCCGACATCGTATTTCACAGCGGTTCAAAATACCTGGCAGGCCACAACGACGTTATCTGCGGTATTGCCGTGGCCAAAGACGCCGCCCTCTGTGAACAGATTGGCTTTGTCCAAAACGCTGCCGGCGCAATTTTAGGGCCGCAGGACAGCTGGCTGCTGCTGCGCGGCATGAAAACTTTGGCCATTCGCCTGCGCCAGCACGAACAGAACGCCCTGGCCATTGCCAAGTGGCTTACAACGCATCCCAGCGTCACCGCAGTGTATTACCCCGGTCTTCCCGGTCATCCCGGCAAAGAAATTCAGGAAAGCCAGGCCTCAGGCTACGGCGGCATGCTGTCTTTTACTGTAGATCATCCCCGTCTGCCAGAGCAGATATTGCGCAAGGTAAAGGTTCTGCAATTCGCCGAAAGCCTGGGCGGCGTTGAGTCATTAATAACTTTTCCGGCCGTACAAACCCATGCCGATATCCCGGCCGACATCCGCAACCGTCTTGGCATTACCGACTGTCTGCTGCGATTCTCGGTCGGCATTGAGGATGTAGAGGACCTCATTGCCGATCTGGCGCAGGCGTTGGAATAGTAATAGGCAATAATAAAACAGAGTAACCTTCAGATGAGGTTAAAGCCCCATCTGAAGGTTACTCGCCTATCCAGTGACTTAGCCGTTCGCCTGTGCCCGTTAGAGGTATAACTCCCACTTGTAAAAGCAGGAGTCTTAGAGCAGGTTGATCGTCGGATAAAAGATCTTACTAGTAATATAGTGGCCGTATTGAAACGTAACGTTTCAATACGGCCACTATTGTTCTGCCGGGCAACGGCATGATCGGGCTAGCCAAGGTAAAACGAATCGACATAATTAATAGCAAATATTGTATTATATAAAAATTATCTATAAAAATATTTAAAATGCATATTTTTAATTTATATATCTTTTAATTATAATATGATCAAAGGTCGATAGATAATTTTAATGATATGCGAAGGGGGGAAGAACTATGAAAAAGCATGTGGCCAGCAGAAAGCCAATGGAGCTTACTTTGTCAAACCAGAACAAACTAAGCAGAAATTTTAATTTGCATCAGGCTAAATTTGCTGCAGCGACGAAAAGAGCGGAAGAATTACTGAGTCAGCCTGCCCCGCTTGGCATTAACGACTCTTTAAATTGCGGAAAATTTAATGCTAAATTTGTGAAAGAAATAAGAAAATCGCTTTTGGGTTGAATGGTCATCGACATTTAGCTTGACCTTAAATTTCACTGGAGAAGTTATAGCTGCCAATAAAAACTTAAAAAAGCTTCTCAGATAATGCTGAAGTATAATTTTAAAACCGGGAGGAAGGAAGTTATGCTTGAAATGTCTGCTGCCGCCATCGCTTCACTGCTTGGTGTCATTATTGTAGTTGGTTTATCAATGTATGATGAAGAACTCAATGTGGGTATCGTGGCTATTGGCTTTGCTATTGTTATAGGAGCTGCTTATGCTAACCTTTCTGCTGTCAAGATTATGCAAGCATGGCCGCTGGACTTGTTTATGATTTTAACAGGTGTAACATTCCTGTTTGGCATTGCGACAACCAACGGCACAATGGATAAGCTTACGGCTAATGCTATCCGTTTAGCAAAAGGGAATACTGCGTTAATTCCTTTAATTATTTTCTTGCTAATTACTATTATTACGACGATCGGTCCTGGTAATATTGCCACTGTAAGTCTAATGGCCCCGGTAGTTATGTCTATAGCCGGCCGTATTGGCATGAGCGCGTTTTTAATGACACTGCTTGTTGTCGGCGCTGCTAATGGCGCTGCTTTTTCTCCAATTGCGCCAACCGGAATCATCTCAACTTCTATCCTTACCAAGATGGCGCCACAACTGGAAGCTCTTGGTCAGCATCTGGGCGACATAAATATGTTAGCCTGGAAAATCCACCTGAATTCCGAAATTACCCAGGTTGTTGGTAATGTCGGCGGGTTTCTCGCGCTTGGCGGCTGGGCATGGATACGGCAACAGCGCAATTCCAACTTAAGCATAGATGACATTGCGCCGAAACCAGATCCCTTTGATAAAAAACAATGGTTGACGCTTGCTTCTATTTGTGTATTGGTGCTATTAGTTATTTTACCCAGTCTGTCTGCAACGAAAAGCTGGTTCTCGCCAACTATGATGAATCTTATCGGTACCGGCAAGGTAACTAATGTAGGCGCTGTGGCATTCCTGCTTTCTTGTATTCTTTTAGTCTGTAATGCTGGCGATAGTAAATCCGCTGTTAAATCAATGCCCTGGTCTGTAATTATCATGGTAGGCGGTATGGGAATTTTAATTGATGTAATGGATAAAGCGGGCGGCCTAAATGCTCTCGTAGGAATGATTGCAGCAGTATCCAATCCGGTTAGTATCAATGGTGTATTGGCTTTTGCATCCGGCATTATATCTGCTTACTCAAGTTCTTCCGGAGTGGTAATGCCGATGTTTCTCCCTCTGGTTCCTGGCTTGATTGAACAATTAGGCGGCGGTAATGCGATATCTATGATTTCCTCCATTAATGTTGGTTCGCATATGGTTGATACTTCGCCGCTTTCTCTATTCGGCGCAATTTGTATTGCTTGCGCGGGTGAACATGAAGACAAAGGGAAATTATTCCGGCAGTTGATAATTTGGGGTTTTTCGATGTCAGTAGTTGGCGCCGTTCTATGCTATATATTCTTCGGCATCCTGGGTCTTTAGTTTCTCTCTCTTAGCATATATAGCGCACCCCTGATATCAATGGGCAATTTTCCTATTAAAGCGTAACAGGTATATTTAGGTTTGTTTGTTGTTCCTTGCGTGGTTAGGTCTATCCAGAGGATATGAACAGATATAAATACTATCTGTTCATACTTCTTTTTTTTAAAAAAACTAATAAATTAATGGATTTTATTCCTTAAATTGTAGGTGTAGATATTATGATTTTTTTTGAAGCAATACAAGAAAACCTAAGTATTGTCATTATGATTACGGTGGGATATTTGTTAGCGGAAAAAGGCTGGTTTAACCCTGAAAACTCTCGCCTAATAGCCCGTTTGGTGACGCGGATTTCTTTACCGGGATTGATGATTTGGAACCTGACAAGCAGCTTCAACAGGGAAAATCTCCTGGGCTTGAGCTATGGCCTTGGCGTGCCTCTGGTAACGATATTAGGGAGCTGTGTAATTGGAATTTTGCTTGCCAAATTGATAAGGATACCTAAAAACAAGCAAGGGGTATTTATTGCCGGATCTTTCGGCGTTAATACGATTTTTGTGGGTTTGCCGGTCAATCTGGCGTTATTTGGTCCTGAAAGCCTGCCTTATGCGCTGTTGTTTTATATTGCCAACACCTGCACTTTCTGGACGCTGGGAACTTATTATATAAGTACAGACGGGAGTGGTCCCAGACATAAATTTTTAAGCCTGGATACATTGAAAAGTTTTTTTTCGCCCCCTATGCTCGCTTGTCTTGCTGGCTTATTTCTGGTTTTAACAAATACCAAATTGCCGCCTTTTCTATTAGACACCTGCAAGTATTTAGGCAATATGACAACCCCTTTGGCAATGCTTTTTATTGGGGTAGCTATTCACGATGCTGACATTAAGGAACTGAAACTAAGCAAAGATATGCTGGCTATGTTTATCAGCCGCTTTGCCATCGGTCCAGCTATCGTTTTTTTGCTGGCGCTGATATTTCCTTTGCCGGTGCTAATGAAAAAAGTTTTTGTAATTCAGGCTGCGATGCCGATCATGACTAACCTCTCGATTATGGCTGCCGCCTATGGGGCTGATGCCAGATATGCCGCTGTATTAACCTCGGCGACAATTTTGTTATCCATGGCAGTGATTCCGCTTTACATGGTCATTTTATAGCAGTAAATAACGGGAGTTCAGCTAACTGACTTGACAGGATTATGCCTTCTATAACATAAATTGAGGGATTATCCATTCTATAACAAAGTATTTATTTTATCTTCTCTCCTTTGACGTGAAAAACCACTAAAACACATAGTTTTAGTGGTTTTGTATTACCAAAAAACTCGAATCATGTCTGAAACTGCCGCACCCGGAAATTAACCCCGATCTCTTCTGCAATCGCCCGGCAGGCCGCAATATCTGCCGGCGGCATCACATCCACTACCGACAACGTCACCTCAGGGACATACTGTCTGCATTTTCCGGCAAAATCAAGCAGCGCCGGATAGGCTGCTTCATCATAATCCGGCAGGCATAACTGTTGATACTCCTGGCTGTTCTTGGCGTTCATGCTTATAGAAACCGCGTCTATCAAGCCGGCCAGACGCGGGGTAATATCCTGTCCGCAGATTAGATTGGCATGGCCATTGGTATTGATGCGAACGGGTTTGTCAAATTCGTCCTTAAGCTGCCGGCTTATTTCCAGTACATCAAACGCACGCATCATGGGTTCCCCATAGCCGCAGAAAACAAACTCTTTATACTGATTTATATCCCGTTTGCGGATGTCAGCAAGCACCTCCGCGACGGCAGGCTCCCGTTCCAGCCATAACTGAATGCCTGCCGCAACACCCTGGGAGTTATTCCTTACACAAAAAGAACATCGATTGCTACAACGATTGGTAATATTTATATATAATGCATTTCCCAGCTCGTATGTGATCGTCATAGTAATTCTCCCCTCAGCCAGCGAACCTATATACCGTCGCCAAGTATGCCTTCCTGCTCATTAATCCGTCTTTTCTCCGTTTTTTCTATTTGTTCAACTTTACCATCTTCAATCCGGATAATCAACTGCCCGTACATCAAGCCCTGCAATTGAGCCAAAATCCTGGACTGGAACGCATGCTGACCTGCCGGGACATCCCGCACTATATAGCCTGTTTTGTTCTTTGAGGAAAAAATGAATTTTTCCGTTCTCTCCATCTTTATCACACATCCGTCCTGCACTGTCAAAACCAGGTAACCGTATTGCATAGTATGAAGAGAGTACCGGATCAAATCTATGATCTGTGCCGACAAGAGCTTTTTGGGGCTTACCTTTTCCACACATTACACCTCCGAATCTTTAGTTAATACTACTCATCAGCTAACAAGATGCAATGCAAAAAACAAAATACCAAAGGCTAAGGGACTCATGCTAAAGAGAAGACTTGCTTAGGCCAAGTCCTTAGGACACGGCCCCCGCCTTAGTCACTCTTTGGTTATCAGCAAGGGAAAGGTCGCTGATAACGTTAAGAAGTCCCTTAGCCTTCAGTATGTCTGATCAGCTAATGCGATTGTTAAATTGTTCTTCACACTAAAAATTACATTATAAAGCGGCGGACGAAGATATAGCCTCAGCCACATTCTGTTCCGGCGATTTTTTCTTTGTTGCTGAAAAATGTTCATTTTGCAGCAGTTCCCAGATTTTGTGCCGGACCCAGCCAAAGTCGGCTGACGAGCGAATGCCGTCTCGCGGTCTGGGCAAATTGATTGTGACAATTTCTTTAATGGTTCCGGGGTGCGCGGTCATTACGGCAACCCGGTCGGCCAGAAACACGGCTTCATCAATACCATGGGTTACAAAGACAATTGTCTTTTTCGTTTTTTCCCAGATCCGAAGCAGTTCTTCCTGTAGGACTTCTCTGGTCTGGGCATCAACAGCCGCAAACGGTTCATCCATAAGCAAAACTTCCGGATCGTACGCCAGGGCTCTGGCGATGGCCACCCGCTGTTTCATCCCGCCTGACAGCTCATGCGGATAACGGTCCTCAAAGTTTTTCAGGCCAACCAGTTCTATATACTGCTGACTGATTTCTTTGCGGTCTTTTTGCGGGACTTTTTTTATTTCCAACCCAAACTCTACGTTCTTTCTTACTGTTCGCCAGGGAAACAGCGCATAACCCTGCATGACAATGCCTCTATCCAATGCCGGGCCGGTGATGAGCTTTCCGTCCATAAATATTTCGCCGGAGCTAGGTTGGGCCAACCCGGCAATCATGTCCAGAAAAGTTGACTTACCGCAGCCGCTCGGTCCGACAATGGCCAAAAATTCCCCTTGTTTAACAGTAAGATCCAAATGTTTAATGGCTTCAAATTCGGTAGCCTCTTCGTTCGGCTGCCGCTTTATCTGGTATACACGCCGTATATTGCGGGCAATGATTTTGTCATCTTTGTCAACTGCCGTTGCCACCTCTTGCTTACTCGACATAAAAGTTTCCTCCCTTATATAGTATCCATAAAGCAGACCTAGCTTCAGGTGGAGTTAACCCCAGCAGAAGCTAAGTTGCTCTTATCCAGGGACTTAACCGCTCGCCAGTGCCGGTAGGGTATAGCTCCCGCTTGTAAAAGGGAGCGTCTTAGAGCAGGTTAGTCGGATAAAGATTGTCAGCGAGTGTATTCGTAAGAACCTGTTTAGTTTTCCGCGAAAAGAACGGTGCTAAGATACCGTTCCCCGGTGTCCGGCAGAATCACCACGATCAGCTTGCCCTGACTTTCCGGGCGTTTGGCAATCTCAATAGCAGCAAACGCCGCAGCACCCGAAGAAATGCCTGCCAGGACGCCTTCTTCCTTGGCCAAGCGCCTGGCAGTCGTAAGCGCTTCCTCATTCTGGACTTTATAGATTTCATCAACCACATCCAAGTTCAGCACATTAGGAACAAAACCGGCGCCAATCCCCTGAATCTTATGGGGACCCGGCTGCCCGCCCGACAGTACCGGTGAATTAAACGGTTCTACAGCCACGACTTTTACGCGGGGGTTGCGTGTTTTAAGCACTTCACCCACACCGGTAATCGTCCCGCCTGTGCCGACACCGCCGACAATAATATCAACCTTGCCGTCAGTATCCTGCCATATTTCTTCGGCGGTAATGGCCCGGTGAATAGCCGGATTGGCCGGGTTGTTAAACTGTTGCGGAATAAAAGAATTTGGCGTAACAGCCGCCAGCTCTTCAGCTTTCAATACCGCCCCCTTCATACCGGCCGCACCGGGAGTCAAAACCAATTCCGCCCCATAGGCCTTTAAGAGGCTGCGCCGCTCCACACTCATAGTCTCCGGCATAGTCAGGATCAGGCGATACCCTTTGGCGGCGGCGATAAAAGCCAAGGCAATGCCGGTATTACCGCTGGTGGGTTCAATAATTACAGTATTTTCATTAATAAGTCCTTTTTCTTCGGCGTCTTTAATCATACTGAAGCCAATGCGATCTTTAATACTGCCGCCAGGATTGAAAGACTCCAGTTTGGCTACCACTTCGGCTTTAACGCCTGCTGTCAGCTTGTTTAGCCGTATTAGTGGCGTACCGCCTATCAGAGCAGTGATACTACCAGCAATTTTAGACATGACATCCATCTCCCTCTCCATGAGTTTTTTCGGAAAAGCATTTAAAAATGCTATAACAAAAAGGCAAAGATTTATTCTTTTTTAGAACATCTTTGCCTTCAGCATGTTTTACTGATCAGTCAAATTCTCCTATTAGGTTCGCGCCCTGTCAGCCGCCGAAAGACGATCCGGCAATAATGATAAGCTAGGACTTGGTTTGTGACAAGTCCCTCAGGACGCCGGCAAAAACCTTAGTCGTTCTTACGTCCACACAATCTAGTTATAAATTCTGGTAGAGCAAAATAAAAAGGCCAAGGTCCATCCTTACGGATAATACCTTAGCCTTCAGTCCTTCTGATCAGCCAACAGCTATATAATATCTTTTATTATACTTCCTGTTGAGCATTTGTCAATAGGCTTTTGGTTCTAAGCTGCATTTTATTGTTTACAAAATGCAGCTTAGAATCCGGCTGCCAGGGCTGTACGGCAGAATCGTCAGCTGGTAGATATTAGAATTTGTCTTTATATATAATAAAAAGGCTGTATTCCAAATGACTTGGAAAACAGCCTCTAGCTTTTAGCCAGCCAGGTGTTCACTGGTAATTAATTGTTGCGCCTCCAAACTCCCACCCTGAATTCCGCCAGAAAGTTTCCTGCCGGACTCAGGGTTGTTTTATTTATACCCGCTGGCCGGTCTAAGGGGTAACTCAGCAACTTTACCGGCTGCATATTGCAGGCCGCTTTCTACCGTATCACAATATTCCTCGATATGGATCCCGCTCGCGCGGAAAACCTCTTTGGCATGATAGCCAATCCTCATTGTCAGTATCGCGTCACAATCTTGTAGTGTTTCCACGATTTTATCCCGCCGCTGTTCTGTCTCTCCATCACATTCGGCCATCCCGGTGCAATACTGCTCCACCTGCCGGGTCTCAAACAGTTGAAATTCCCGTCCAGCTCCCTGATAAATGTGAAACTGGCTGGCGTGACCAAAATGCTGGTCAACCAGATTGCCGTGTTTGGTTGTCACGGCAATCCGGTAAATCCTTGGCGTCAGGGATTTTGTCGCGGCGCAAGCCGGCACGCTGTTACACATGCGGAACTCCTGCGACCGGTCTTCCTTGAGGAGGCCGACAGCATCGGCCCGGCACTGCTGGCAGTGCCGCATCTGGCGAATATCAAGCTCGCAGATATTGCGTAAGGCATTAAGCTCTTTCATGCTGGTCTGGGGCCGCTGCTCAAAAGCGCTGCCCGGTGCGGGAATAAGCGGCATAATGTTGGTTACAAAAACCCCCAGTTCTTTTACCTTCTTGACGACCGCCGGAATCCCGTCAGCATTGAGGCCTTTGATCATAACAATATTGATTTTTACCAGGACACCGTGTTTTACCAGGTATTCAATCCCCTCCAGCTGGTTAGCGAGTAAAAGATTGGCTGCAGCAACACCTACATACGTCTGCCCCCGGTAAGACACAAACTTATAGATTTTGGCCCCGATCTTTGCATCCAGCGTATTCACAGTTACCGTAACATGGCGAAGGCCCAGCGCCACAATGTCCGGCGCATAATCCGGCAGCAACAACCCATTAGTCGACAGGCAGAAGATAATATCTGAATCAACTGCCTGAATGGCTTCAATAGTCGCTTTAGTAAGCGGCCAGTCCGCCAGGGCGTCGCCCGGGCCCGCAATCCCCACTACGCTCAGGTTTTCAATTTTTTCTTTAACCCAGATAAACTTATCTTTAGCAAGTTCAGGTGTCAATACTTCGCTGGTGACGCCCGGACGGCTCTCGTTCACACAATCGAATTTCCGGTTGCAGTAATTGCATTGAATATTGCAGCGGGGAGCAACCGGCAAGTGTATCCGCGCATATTTATGCTGCGCATCGGCTGCGTAGCAGGGATGCCTGCTGGTTTTTTCCTGCATAGCGGCACATAGTGAACCAGCGCATACATCGCTCATATTGTTCACCTCTCTTTTCATAAAGTAGACTAATCTTCAGATGGGCTTTTTACCCCATCTGAAGATTAGTCGCCCTCATCCAGGGGCTTAGCCGCTCTAACTCCCACCTGTAGAAGATGAGAGTCTTAGAGCGGGTTAGTCTCAGGATCCAGCCGGCATTAAATGCCGGCGGCAACGCTGCGAACTTCGCCTGTTTCAATGGCTAACAGCTGATCGGCCCATTTGGCGGCCCACTCGCGCAGTTCGGCAGTTTCCAGCGGCGACGGCACTTTGGATTTTGTTGTTTCTACTACTTTCTTGGCCAGCTGGCTGTAGATTTTGGCCTGCGCGGAATCAGGCGAAGCCTCTATGGTTGTTTTACCCTGCAATTCGGCTTGCGTTACGGTTACCGAGCGCGGAATATATTCGACCACCTGAGTCTGGGTCCGGGCGACAAAATCGTCGACAATTTCCCGGGAATAAGGGGCATTGATGGAATTGGCAATCAGTCCGCCTAAGAGTGCGCCCCCGGCATTGGAGTATTTTTTGATGCCTTTAAACAGGTTGTTGGCCGCATAGATAGCCATAAAATCGGCGGAGGATACCGTGAAAACGTGCTCGGCAATGCCTTCGCGGATGGGTACGGCAAAACCGCCGCAGACAACATCGCCTAATACATCATAAATGACTACATCTAAATCCAGTTCTTCATACACTTTCAATTGTTTTAAGAGTTGCACGGCGGTGATAATTCCCCGCCCGGCGCAACCAACACCCGGAGCCGGACCGCCTGCTTCAACGCAATATACGCCGTTAAACCCTTTATAAATTACATCTTCGGCCTGTACTTTGTTTTTCTCGCGCAAAGTATCAAGCACAGTGGGAATGTAGGTGCCGCCACGCAGTGTGTTGGTAGAATCAGCTTTGGGATCGCAGCCAAACTGCATCACTTTATACCCTAATTTTGACAATGCCGCACTGATGTTGGAAGTTGTGGTTGACTTGCCAATTCCGCCTTTACCGTAGATTGCGATCTGTTTAATCTTCTTGCTCATGTGTTACCCCTCTCTAAGATTGCCGGAGAAACAAAAAGGTCAGAACAACACTTCTACGAAGAAGTGCCATTCTGACCTTTGGTTTGCTCCA
Source organism: Sporomusa aerivorans (assembly GCF_041428895.1). Classification (NCBI taxonomy): domain Bacteria; kingdom Bacillati; phylum Bacillota; class Negativicutes; order Selenomonadales; family Sporomusaceae; genus Sporomusa; species Sporomusa aerivorans. The sequence continues at coordinate 1,707,863 of NZ_CP156926.1, read as the reverse complement.
CCAATCAGTCTCATTATAGTTTTTGGAAATTAGCTTGTTATTTATTATACTTAACACATTCTGAAAATACAAGATGCTTTAACAATGTTTTTTTGAAATCGTTTCTTGACAATGAGAACCGTGAATGGTAGCCTTAATATATATATTATTATATCGGCTGATCAGAGTGCCTGAAGGCTAAAGTATTGTCTAAAGCAGACAACTTTAGCCTTTTCTCATATCCGCTCTCCATAATAGTGCACCTCATGTCAGTCGCTAAAATTTGTGAAAACAGGGTGATACCATGAGTTATGACAAATTTGACGCCGTAATTACGCGCAAACTGAGCGGCAGTACCAAATGGGACGATGCCGATACACTTTTTGGCGCAGAAGATGTTCTGCCCCTCTGGGTTGCCGATATGGATTTTTCTTCACCGCCGGCGGTAAACGAGGCCCTGGCCGAACGGGTCCGCCATGGAGTTTTTGGTTATCCTTCCCCCCGCGCCTATGCCTGGTACGCCGTATCGGACTGGCTCCAGAGCCGGCATAACTGGCAAACCAAACCCGAATGGATGGTAAGTACCCCGGGCGTAGTAGCCGCCATCACGCTGGCAGTACAAACTTTTAGCGAACCAAATGATAAAATTATTATCCAGCCGCCGGTTTATCCGCCGTTCTTTTCCAGCGTCGCAAATTCAAACCGCATTGTGCTGGAAAATCCGTTACTCTATGAAGACGGCGAATACCGTATGGATTTCACCGATCTGGCCGCCAAGGCAGCCGAGGCCAAGCTGCTGATTTTATGTAATCCGCATAATCCGGTCGGCCGGGTTTGGACCCGGGCCGAATTAGCCAAACTAGCAGAAATTTGCCGGGAGAACAATGTATTAATACTGTCAGATGAAATCCATGGCGACCTGGTTTATGCCGGGCATAAATACATCCCGCTGGGTTCCCTGGACAGCGGGATCGCAGACCGGATCATAACCCTTACCGCTCCCAGCAAAACCTTCAACACAGCCGGTTTGTATACCTCAATCGCGATTATTCCCGATAAGAAACTGCGCAGTCAGTTTGCCAAAACCGTCCAACAGCTCAGTATCAACAAATGCAATGTGTTTGGCATCACCGCATTGGAAGCTGCTTACCGCCACGGCGGACCCTGGCTTGACGAGCTGCTAACTTACCTGAAAGGCAATGCCGAGTACCTGACAGAATATATCACGGCCAATATCCCCGCGATCAAGGTGGCCAAACCGCAGGGAACCTATTTAGCCTGGCTTGATTGCCGCGCTTTGAACCTTTCCCAGCCGGAGCTTGTTAAATTTTTTGGCCAAAAAGCCCGTGTAGGGTTAAATGACGGCGCCACCTTCGGCAAACAGGGCATCGGCTTTATGCGCCTGAATTTTGGCTGCCCCCGCTCCATATTAGCGGAGGCGCTGGAACGGATTTCTCAGGCTGTAAAACAGTTGGGCCAGGCCTGACAAGATGCAAAAAAGACGGCGGCAACCTCTACTATGAGGATTGCTGCCGTTTTTTTTGCATCTGCCTATCTCTGCCGGGATTTCTTAATCGCTTTCTCGATTCTCGCTAAAGCTTCCAGTAATACACTCTGCTGGGTAGCAAAATTAAGACGCGCAAAGCCTTCACCCTGACTGCCGAAAGATTTGCCCGGGTTCAAGCCTACCTTTGCCTCTTCCACCAAAAATTTCTCTAACGCCGAACTTTCTTTAAAGAAGTTACGAAAATCCAGCCAGGCCAAAAACGTTCCCTCCGGCTTGACTACCTTAACCTCCGGAAGTTTTGTTTCTATAAACTCAACAAGTACATCGGCATTTTTCTCCAAGTATACCAGCAAGGCATCAAGCCACTCCTCGCCGGCCTGGTAAGCCGCGCTGGTAGCCAACACGCCAAAAAGATTATTCCGGCGAAGATGCAGGCGGTTGACTTCCGCATCGATCAGGCCGCGTCTGCGCTTGCAGGGCACAATAATATAGGACGTATTCAGTCCGGCAATATTAAACGTTTTACTGGCCGCCATGAAAGTTACACTCTGCTTGCATACCGGCGTGCCCAGTGAGGCAAATACAGTATGCTTGCGCCCGCTATAAACCAAATCGCTGTGAATTTCATCCGACAATACATCAACCTCATATTTTTGACAAAGCTCATGAACTTTTGCCAGTTCGTCACGCCGCCACACCCGGCCTACCGGGTTATGCGGATTACATATAAGCAGCAGTTTGTTGTTTTTATTGGCGAGTTTTTCTTCCAAATCGGCAAAATCAATTTCATAATGGCCATTGCGGGTAATGAGCGGATTTTCCACAATAACCCGGTTGTTATCTCTGATTGAGGCGAAAAACGGCGGGTAGACCGGCGGTTGAATGATAATGCCGTCACCCGGCTGTGAAAGGGCTAAAATCGATAGGATAATGGCGGGAACAACACCAGGCGCCTGGATAATCCAGTCCTGTTCAATATCCCAGCTATGACGCCGCTTTACCCATTCAACAACTGCCTGATTCAAGTTATCTTCCCGGGCATTATAGGCATAAATAGGATGCCTGGCCCGTTCAGTTACCTTGTCCGCTACCGCCGGCGGAACGGCAAAATCCATATCGGCTATCCATAGCGGCAAAACCTCCTGACTGCCAAATACACTGCCAATATCGTCCCACTTACGGCTGCCGGTCCCCCGGCGGGTTATACTCCGGTTAAAATCAAATACAATACTGTTATCTGCCATAGAAATTTGTCCTCATTTACTTAGTTTTACAGCTGTCAGTTGCTAAATGACATATTCATTAAAGGAAATATAGCGTGACAAAAACTGTTTGGTGCGTTCTTCCTGCGGATTATTTAATATGGTTTGCGGGGGACCTTGCTCCACAATGACGCCTTTATCCATGAAAATGATCGTATCGGCCACTTCCCGCGCAAAATTAATTTCATGGGTAACTACCAATAAGGTGCAATTCACTTCCTGCGCTACTTTTTTCATTACCTCCAGAACTTCCCCCACTAATTCCGGGTCCAGGGCCGAAGTCGGCTCATCAAATAAGATAACATCCGGATTAAGGGCCAAAGCACGGGCAATGCCGATGCGCTGCTGCTGACCGCCTGACAATTGATGCGGGTAAGCATCGGCTTTATCAGCCAGACCGACCTTATTTAAAAAATACAAGGCTTTTTCTTTGGCCTCAGGCTTAGACATTTTTTTTACAACTGTCAAACCTTCCATGATGTTTTCTAATGCAGTCTTGTTTTTGAACAAATTGTACATCTGAAAAACCATGGCGGTACGCTGACGGATTTTGTGAATATCGGCTTTGGACGCTTTTTCTACATTAATATGGATGTCATCTAAAATAATTTCCCCACGGTCTGCTTTTTCCAGAAAGTTGACGGATCTTAGCAATGTTGTTTTGCCTGAGCCGCTGGGGCCTAAAATTACCGTGACAGAACCAGTAGGTATTGCGCAATTAATTCCCTTCAGAACTTCATTATCACCAAAAGCTTTGTGCAGGTTCTTAAATGTAATCATGGCTGTATTCCCCTTTTGAAAAAAGCAAGTTTGTCTTCGATTATCAGAAACATTCTTTCAAAAAATATGCTTATGCTCCAATACAGCAGCGCCACGACTACATAAACCTCCAAATAGCGGTTATTATTAGCGCTAAGCACATTGGCGGCGCCAAACAACTCCATCACGGTAATCATAAACGCAATGGAAGTGTTTTTTATCAGATTGAGAAATTGATTGGCCATTAAAGGCATGGCAAATACCGCCGCCTGCGGCAGAATAATGCGCGTAAATCCCTGCCACCAGGTCATGCCAATGGACAGGGCGGCTTCCGTTTGCCCTTTATCCACCGACTGCACGGCGGCGCGAAATACTTCTGTCAAATACGCCCCGGTGGTTATGGTTAAACCGATTATGGCAAAGGTCATAGCCGGGATTTGATTAACGGCTATTTGCTTACCGGTTGTTTCAGAAAAAATCATCAGCAGAATCGGCAAAGCAAAAAACACGATATATAAGACAATCATGGCCGGCAAAGCCCGGCCGATCAAGACATACACGGCGGCCAGCCGGCTTAGCACCGGGATTCTTCTGGCCCGGACCACCATAACCACAAGCCCCAGCAAACTGGCCAGAATCATACTGGTGACAGCCAACCCCAGAGTAACTGGTACATACTTTACCAATGCAAAAAAGATTTCAACTAAAATATAAGTATCCAAAATGCTATTCATGCAGCCAGCTCCTTACCCCAGGTCGTATGCCGCTCCAGCAAGGCGGTTGCCGCCTGAATGGCAAAACACAAGAGAACGTAGATAATGGCAATATCCAGATACAATTCTAGATGCCGGTAGCTGTAAGACCCCATCAGGTCAGCTTTTCTCAGCATATCGACAACACCTACATTGAAAATTAATGAGGTCCCTTTCAAAGTGGAAATGATATTGTTGCCCAATGCGGGAATAGCCATAGAGAAAGCCTGGGGCAGGACAATTCTTGTGTAGGCCTGAAAGCTGTTCATACCAATGGAATGGGCGGCTTCCAATTGCCCTTTGTCCAGCGCCAAAATGCTGCTGCGCATGATTTCCGCAATATACGCGCCGGCATGTAGCGACATAACCAAAAATACAAACAATAGCCCGGGAAGCGAGCGGATATCCTGATAGCCCAAACTCTGCAACAACTGCGGCATCCCAAAACAGACTAAATACAGCTGTACTAAAAAAGGAGTGCCTCTAATAAAGGAAATATAGCCAATACAAATTGGATTTAATACTTTTGTCTTATTGATTCGCACCAAAGCCACCACACAACCAAGCAAAAAGCCGAATACCTCGGCAACAATGGTCACGACAATGGTGACATCAACATATGACAAGAGAACAGGAAATGATTTTATCATATATTCCAAACTGAAATAGCTTCCCAAGATATCCCCCACTTCCCGGTTATCTTATTTCTTACCTTTGCGGCACTGTGTAATCTTTGCCTAAAAACTGCTCAGATAATTTCTTCAGCGTGCCGTCGGCCCGCATTTCTTTTATGGTAGCATCAATCCGGTCGGCTAGCTGCTGCGATTTTTCATCCTTGCGCAGGGCATAGCAGGTGGCATCACTGGCAATGACAGGGCCAGCAGCCTTGATATTAAGCCCCAGTGTCTTTCTGGCTTCCTCGATGGCCACTTCATAGGTCGGCGAAGCGTCCACCCGGCCGGTAACCACCAGGTTCAGAGTTTCGGTCGTGCCTTTGTCGGTGTAGACCAATTCGATCTTAGGGTCTGCTGTCTCATTGTACTTTTGCAATTGACGGGTCACTTCACTGCTGCTGGTAACAGCAACTTTTTTGCCGCGCAAATCATCAATGCCTTGGATGTCCTGTCTGTCGGCCTTAACCGCTAATTTCCGGCTTGTATAATTGTTGACTTCCCTGGTAAAAATGCTTTTTTCGGCACGTTGCGGATTGGCGACAATCTGGTTGGCGACAAGATCAACCTGGCCCGATTCCAAACCTAAGAAGCCGGCATCGACACTCATTGTCTTAAATTCAAATTTTATGTTAGGGTTTCGTTTCTCGATTTCGCGTAAAATTTCGATATCGTAGCCTGTCAAATGATCCTTGTCATCCATATAAGTAAACGGTTTAAAAGTTCCCCGGGTTGCAACCTGATAAACTTTTACATCGTTGGCATCATTTTTAGCCGCTTGCTTAGTGTTCTCGCTTAAACCACAGCCGGTACTAACCGCCAATCCCATAACGATCAGAGATGTCAAAAATAAACTCCAGTATTTTTTCCTGTTAATAAATGATTTCATAGCTTCCTCTCCTTAAAATAATATTTACGCAAAACAAAAAAGGCCAATTTCTCATAAATTTTCGAGAAATTAGGCCTTCAGTTTTCTGATCAGCTTAGATTTTTCATAATCCTATATTCTATTGCTATATAATAGCTATATTATAAATAGACACCGCAAAATCGTCAAGCATATTTTAAATGTCGTTTATTTTCCCAAGCACATCCTATTATTGAATCAGACGGTTTTTAAATGCAAATGCAATCAATTGCATACGATTGTGCAAGTGAAGTTTATCCATTATGTTCCGTAAATGATTTTTTACGGTACTTTCACTGATGTACAGTTTTTCGGCAATTTCTTTATTGCCCAGGCCCTGGCTGACCAGTTGCAGAACTTCTTGCTCCCTTTCTGACAAATTACTACCGGAAATATCAGCTTTTACCAATGAAAATTCCTGCAATATTTTAGTGGCAAGAGCCCGGGAGATAGGCGCTTCACCCCGAACAATGCTAATAATATAATCAATCCAGTATTCCGGTTCCATATTTTTTAGCAGGTAACCCTGCGCGCCCTTTTTAATGGCTTCGAAAAAATCCTGCACATCATCAGACACACTGAGAATGACAATTTTTACATAAGGTATTTCTTCTTTTATCAGCCTGGTAGCCTCCAGCCCGTCAAGACCGGGCATCTTAATATCCATTAGAATAAGGTCCGGCATAAGCAGTCTGGTTTTTTCCCAAGCTTCTTGTCCGTTTGTCGCTTCACCGACAATGGCAAACGACGGGTGAGTGGCCAGAATACTGGCAATTCCTTTACGGGACAACAGATGGTCATCTACAACTAATACTTTAATTGTCATAAGCTGATCTCCCCTGTAAATTCAGGCTGATAGTAGCTGTCGTCCCGAGACCGGGAAAGCTTGCCAGTTCCAATCGCCCGCCAATGGCCCGGATGTCATTTTCCAGAAGCTTTAGCCCAAAGGACAAACCTTGCTTGTTTATAATCTCTGCCGAAAATCCTTTACCGTTATCGCGAACTTCCATCGAGAACTGCTCCTCCGTCTCGCGGAGATTAACATGCACCTGCTTTGCACTGGCATGTTTACGAATATTTTGCATAAGTTCCTGAAAAACACGAAACAGTTGGTTTTTTACTACCGGACTTAGCTTGTCGCCTATCCCGCCCGACACCTTCAGTTCCACCTGCATACCGCTGTCTGTCTCGTAACTGGCAATATATTGCCGTATAACCGCCAGCAGATTGATGTTTTCCGTCGGAACCTGCTGCAAAACAAAAATATGCTGGCGAATGTCGGCATCTGTCATGCGTATGGCATCTTTGACTTCCCCGATTGCCGCCCAGGGTTCCCGCTGCTGCCGTAAAGCCGTTTCAATTTCTGTCATTTTAATATTCATAAAAAACAAGGCCTGGGCAACACTGTCATGAAGTCCCCGGGCTATCCGGTATCGTTCCTGTAGGACAGCAGTCCCTTCCTTCTCTTTTTGCAGCTTTGCATACAAGTTTTCAAGCAAAGCGAACATACCGTGAAAACATATAAAAACCAATACGCCGGTTAAAACGGCCACCAGCACATTGCCGAATTCCATGGAAATAACATGCAAAAACTGATGTCTGATAAACTCGAATGCCCCAATAAAGCTAGCCGCCAACAAAGCCACAAACCATTTCATTTGCTTTATACTCACTCGCTCAACTCCCCAGAATCTTTTGCTGCCTGTCAACCTATGCCGCCGCACCGGACCATTTTTTAATTTGACGGTAATGGCAATTGCCGGTTTTGCCAACCACGCCGTAGTTAACTATCTAAAAGCATTACTTGGGTACACAGAATAGTATTTTTAGACAGTTGACTGTAGCATGCCGTTCACCACCTACCAGGCGTGGATGCTCAGCAATACTTATCTTTACAACTGATTTTAAGCATGATATAATTTATTATAATTTAATACTGTAGCTGATTAGATAAACTAAAGGCCCAAAATGCGACACAAAGTCGTCTTTGGGTCTTATCTTATTTTTAGGCCGAAAAGGAGAGAAATGTACTATGAAACAACATGAATGGATACTCAGCCAGGGCCGTAAGTTATCAGCCATGATTCATGCCAATAATTTTACACTGACCCAAACTCCTGTTGTTATATGCTGCCACGGGTTTACCAGCGAAAAGATCGGGTCTAACCAACTCATGCTCCATATAGCGAATGCCATTGCAGCAGCCGGTCTTATCGCTGTCCGGTTTGATTTTACAGGCTCAGGAGAAAGCGATGGCGAGTTCGCTGCCGACACAACCGTCAAAAATTGGCAGGAAGACTTAGATAGTGTGATTGGCTGGGTAAAGAATCTGCCGGAATTTGAGGGCTTGCCCATCTACCTGCTTGGTCATAGTCTGGGCGGTCTTATCGTGCTAAACAATGAGGATCAGTCGATTGCCGGCCGGATTGCATTAGCCCCGGTTACGCAGCCGATCGAAAACTTCCGGAATATTATCCTGGGACCCGGCTTGTGGCAGCGATCTTTGGCCGGCCAGACAGTCGCCAACTTTTTAGGCAAAGGATTTAGTCTAAGCCCTAATTTTGTTAATGATCTGCTGGAAAACCGCTATGACCCCCTGGCCAAAAGCCGGCAGCGCCGTTCCCCGCTCTTAACTGTTCATGGCAGCGAGGATATTGTTGTCCCGCCGGCAGGCTCAGAGATTTTATATGACCGGTACAAAGGCAGCAAAGAGCTTGTTCGCCTCCAGGCCGATCACGTATTTACAGGCAAGCATGACGAGCTTACCACTCATATAACCGAATGGCTGCTAAAACAGAAAGAACAGTTAATCGCCTTAAGTCATGCTCACTAACACCGCTAAAGCCAAAGGAGAGCTTACCGGATCTTGTATTCAGGAAGCTCTCCTTTCCTGTGTCAGCCAATAATAGCCAGGGATTCTGCCCTTTGCAGCCAGCTGGACGTTACTGGCCCGCTACAGCATGCAACGTACCGTCTGCCAGGCGGAAAGTCTGATCGGCCCGGGCTGCCAACCCCAAATCGTGAGTGACAATAACTACACTGGTTCCCGTCTGCCGGGCGCCCAGCAGGCATCCGGCGACTTCTTCAGCCAAAGCCGGGTCCAAATCATTGGTTGGTTCATCAGCCAATAAAATAGACGGCTTAAGCAGCAGCGCCCTGGCCAGTGAAATCCGCCGCAATTGGCCCAGGCTTAACTCCTGCGGCTTGTGCTCAAGCCGGTGGGACAAACCAAAACGCTCCAGCAATGCTTTGGCCTGTTGTTCTACCTTTTCGCCGCGGCGAATGAACCATGCCGGCGCGATCACATTCTCCAAGGCAGTTAAATAATTTATCAAACGCGCTCTTTGAAAGACAAAGCTCAAATACTGCCCACGCACTTTAGCCATTTTGTGCGGACTTAAACACTCAACAGACTGACCAGCTATCAGCACCCGGCCGGTCGTTGCCTTCTGCAGCAGGCCCATAATGGACAGCAGTGTCGTTTTACCGCCGCCCGACTGGCCGATAATAGCCACGACAGTTTCTGGGGCCAGCGCAAATGAAATATCGGATAAAATGATGTCATCACCAAAGCTTTTACTGATCCCCTGTAATTCCAGCAGATTGCCCATATAAGCCCCTCTTTTCTAGTCGAATTCGCCCCTGGTCATAATCACGCTGGGATCAATCCGGCTGCCCCGGTAGGCTGGCAGCCAGGCAGCCAAAGCACCCAAGCCGGTAAACAATCCGATTGTGCCAATTGCCGTAGCAGCAATAAAACCCCAGGTCGGTTGTACAAAGGGAAACGCCTGATAAGACTCGAGTAAGGCCAGGCTGCCTTGATAAAGTCCGCCGCCCAGTATCAGGCCGGCAACAGATCCTGTTAAAGATACCGCTACTGCCTCGCCAGTAATTACGGCCCCAATATCCCGCCCGCAAGCGCCAAAAGCCAAATAAAGTCCCCATTCAGCCTGCCGTTCCCAGGTCAGTGTATAAAACCGGGAAAAAAGCTGCAGCAGGGAAGTACCCACCGCCAGTATACCGACAATTCCAATGAGCAGCACAAATACCGTAAACTGCTCGGCAATTCGCTTTTTTACCTCTGCCGCTACAATCGGCTTCATCAGACCAACATTTTGGATCGCGGTTACCACTTGGTTTATATCGGCGCCTTCATCAATCTGTACTAATATTGTCGAGATCAGGCCGTCCGGCGGTCCCTGCTTATCCCATACCGGCTGCAGCGATTTGTCTTTGGCTACTACCCGTCTGGCTTCATTCATGCTGACTAAGAGGGAATAATCAAGGGTGGTCCCGGTTTCTTCCGCCACTGCGACTATTTTGTACCACTGGCCTAAAATCGATATCTTATCCTGCGTCCAGGTAGGGACTTTAGCCCCCAGAATAACTTCATCATCTTTTAGTTCTGTTTTATGTATTTTTTTCAGCCAGGGAGCGATAATCCAGTCACTGGCAGAATCATAGCCGATCATTCGGTTCTGAGCGCCGATATCGTGACAGTCCGCCGTTAAAGAATGGGTATAAAACTGCGGTGTTGCTGTACGAACACCGGGCAGCGCACGCACTTCGTCCGCATAATTTTTCGGCATGTAGGAATTGGCCGTGGCCCCGCCAAATAAGAGCAGACTGGGCTCCAGCGTCACACCGAACGGCACAATAACAATATCTGCGCCCATCCGCTGCTTGGAAAGCTCCATGCCTGAAGTCACACCGTTATACATGGTTGCAACACTAAAAAAGATAGCAACGCCGACGGCGATAGAGACAATTATCGCGCTGCTTTGCAACCGGCGGTGCAGCAGGCTTTTCCAAATTAGAAATATCATACTTTTTCTCCTCTCAGCTTCGCTGACTGTCACAATAATAAAAGGCCTGGTTTACACCCGTAAGGTGCAAAACCAAGCCTCCAGTATCTCTGGTCAACTTATTAGCAGTATTAAATTATAAAGCAGACTTAGCTTCAGGTGGGGTTTTAACTCGTCTGAAGCTAAGTCGCCGGATAAAGAAAACACGGCTTACGCCGAGCCTTTGGCGAAAGTGGAAGCCGATGTTACCCTTATCCAGGCGAAAGTTATACTTTCTATCAGGACAAAAAAAGCTTTATCCCCTATACGTATATATGGGATAAAGCCTCTAGTTCCTTTGACCAGTCAGCCGTTATATTATTTATATTACTATACATCCCATTGCGCCGATTGTCAATATGCTATGCCCAACTGCCTATTGTTTCATACAGCTTGAGGATCACCAGCATCGGAGCACGTGAACTGATATTGCTGCAGCTCATGAATTGTGGGCTTTGTGCCGCATAACGGGCAACCCTCCTGTTTGATCAGCTTTATGGTGCAAAAATGAGAAAACAGCCCATCCAGGAAAACCGCTCTGTCGTGCAGGGTCACACCCTGCCCTGATACTATTTTTACAGCTTCGGCAGCCTGTAGAAAGCCCATAATACCCGGCAGCGGGCCAAGCACGCCCGATTCGGCGCAGGACGGTGTGCTGCCGGCGGCGGGAATGGCCGGCAAGGTGCAACGGTAACAATGATTTTCGGGTGTGACAATTGTCATACAGGTACCGTCAAACCGGAGTACCCCCGCATCCAGCATAGGCTTGCGAACAAAAAAGCAGGCGTCATTCAAAAGAAAGCGGTCAGGAAAATTGTCCACAGCCGCAATTACGAGATCATACTCCTGAAGGATAGCGAAAATATTCTCTTTTGTCAGAGCCGTATTGTATTTATGTATGATAACTCCCGGCTGGATTTCTTGTAAAAACATGGCGGCAGATTCAACCTTGGGCATCCCAATTCGGGATTCCGCATGCAAAATCTGGCGGTTAAGATTACTTATTTCAACAGTGTCATAGTCTACCAGACCGATAGTGCCAACGCCTGCCTGGGCCAATGCATAGGCTGCAGGGGAGCCCAGTCCGCCTGTCCCGACAATCAGCACCTTGCTGTCTGTAAGTTTCGCTTCCTCACCGGCTGTTATTTCCCCCGTATATAATTCAATGAGTGTACGCGCTAAAGCGGCTTTTTCAATCTGGCTGAATTCCATTGTAAGCAGATTACAATATAAAAAATCCGCTGCTGCCTCCCCAATACCGAGTATCAGCTTTATGACCTCTAAAACGCTTAGCGCCCCCAAAAAACAGGTAGAAAATATCCCGCCGGATACACTCCCGTTGTGCGCAGCCGCAGGGACTGCCGGCTGCATGTCAGGCAGCTTATCTAAAAACAATTGGAATGCAGCCGCTTCTTTAAAAACCTGCATTCCGCCCTGCCAGCCGTAATGCAGCGACAGTATGGAAGGAGCAAACGCAGTAAAAGCGGAATTGCACATTTTGATAAATTGCGGTCCACCCAGATAGATCCGGAATTCACTACTCTGGTCGCCGGCCAGGGCCAGCGAAACATCTCTGTTCAAATCCTGAACCCGGGCCGCCAGCTTGTCAAAGCCGTCGTCATCGGCCAGACGGCAAGTTATTGAGCCGATACCGCTTGCAGCCAGATAATAGATAGCCGGCGCCACGTCGCTTACTCTCTCTCCGCAGATAAAAACTGATGACTCCAAAAGCTTTTTCTGACCTGGACCGCTAATTTCAGTCATGATAATATGCCGCAAGTATCTGTTAATCTGTTCACGGGCTAGAATCACCTGGTTACCTCCTCAACTCACCCTTAATCTTCATTTACCTATGATAACTTCAGCCATGATATTGTATTTTTTCCTGATAATCCACAATGGCATTATGAAGCGCGTCGGCCGCAATATTGGAACACCTGAGTTTATTGGGAGGCAGTCCCTGCAAAGCTTCCGCCACAGCTTCATTGGTTATTTGCAAAGCTTCTGTCAGTGTTTTCCCCTGAGCCAGGACCGTAACCATACTGCTGGCCGCAATGGCGGCAGCACAGCCAAAAACTTTCGCCTTGATATCAGTCAGACAATTGTCAGCGACTTTAATATAGATGGTAATCCGGTCACCGTCTACAGGATTACCCACACTGCCCACGCCGCTGGCTTCGGCGACTTCACCAATATTTCTTGGATTTGAAAAATGATCCAGCACGGTGTCGTTGTACATAGTATCCACCTCTCTTCCCGCAGTCCCTGTATAAAAATTTAAAAAACCAAAGATATTGTTCTGGCAACAATGTCTTTGGCGCACGTTCTTTAAATCAGAATTTCTTTAATTACCATATAGTTCCTATCTCATTTAAATACTATTATGAATTCGCTTTATTGTCAATATAGTAATTAATATAAAAAATCTTGTATTCCCATCCTCCGGTAACTTTTGTATAATGATAATGAACAAAGGAGCGATGCAAAATGACAAAATTAAAGGAAATGAACAATCCGGAACTACAGGAGCATTATACTTCCTTAGTCCGTAATTATGAAACCTTCCAGTCGCAAAAACTGGCACTTAACATGTCCCGGGGCGTACCCTGTCCGGAACAGCTGGATTTGTCCGCGGGAATTATTGATTGTCTCCAGGTAAATGATTATAAGTCGGCCAACGGCACTGACTGCCGTAATTACGGCGGCGTGGAGGGTATCCCGGAAGCCAGGGAACTCTTCTCTCAAGTCTTGGAAGTAAGCCCTAATGAAATCATTATTGGCGGCAATTCCAGTTTAACGCTGATGCATGATCTGATGGCCCGGGCTGTGCTGCGCGGGCTGCCTGACAGCGCCACGCCGTGGGGCAAATTGCCGCAGGTCAAGTTTCTCTGCCCCAGTCCGGGCTATGACCGTCATTTTGCCATCTGCGAATACTTAGGCATTGAGATGATACCTATCCCTTATCGGGAAAATGGCCCGGATATGGATCTGGTTGAACAACTGGCCGCCGCAGATGAGTCAGTGAAAGGCATTTTCTGTGTGCCCAAATACAGTAATCCCACCGGCATTACGTATTCAGACGCCGTGGTCGAGCGGCTGGCTGCCATGCCTGCCAAAGCTGCTGATTTCCGGATTTTCTGGGATAATGCCTATACCATCCATCATCTGACCGATAAACCGGCCCAGCTGGCCGACATTCTCACCGCCTGTAAAAAAGCCGGCAACCCTGACAGGGTATTTATATTCTGTTCAACCTCCAAAGTAACTTTCCCCGGTTCCGGTCTTGCAATGGTGGCAGCTAGCGGAACCAATACCAACTGGCTAAAAAAACAAATCAACATTCAGACTATCGGCCCTGACAAAATGAATCAATTGCGCCAGGTTCGGTTCTTTAAAGACCAGGCGGGAATTGAAGATCATATGCGTAAACATGCGGCGATTATCAAACCAAAATTTGATTTAGTGCTGGAAATACTGGAAGCCGGCCTGGGTGGCAAAGAGCTGGCCACCTGGAGCAAACCACAGGGTGGTTACTTCATAAGTCTTGACACCCTGCCCGGCTGCGCCAAAAAGGTCATCGCCAAAACGTCGTCAGCCGGCGTTGCCCTTACCCCGGCCGGCGCCACCTTCCCTTACGGGAAAGACCCGGAAGACAAAAACATCCGCCTGGCCCCTACTTTTCCGCCGCTGGCCGAATTAAAACAGGCAATGGAACTGCTGGCTCTCTGTATTGAGTTGGTAAGTACCGAACAGGAGTTGAAAAAAAGAGGCCTCCCTGGTGGTAATAACTAAACAGCCGATCAAGCAGTAGTCAGTTAGAGAACCCTGGAAATGAAATATTCCAGGGTTCTCTCTGCTTTCGTTTGCTGCTTCCTTATCATTCCGGACTTTCCACAGTTCAACCGGCAATCGAAATTAGTTTGCAATTCAAATATACGGTTATTGTTCTGCTGTTGCGTTATCTTTATAATGAAATAAAAATAGTGAGAAAGAGGTTATCTCATGAAAAGTAATATAGGCAAGAGTATCAGCAGATACCGCAAACTCAAAAATATTACCCAGGAAGAATTGGCCGTGCAGCTGGACATCACCTTCCAGGCCGTATCGAAATGGGAAACTGGCCAATCCTATCCGGACATTACACTTTTGCCCCAGCTGGCTGCTATATTAGAGGTAAGTATTGACAAACTCATGGGCTATGCGTATCAGGAACCCAAACGTACCATTTATGAAGATGAATACAAGCAGGACGATTATTATTGGGGACTCGCACCATCAAAGCTATGTTACAAAATACTGGCGCTGTTCCCGCCGGTTAAACCTTTAAAGCTGTTGGACCTAGGCTGCGGCGAAGGCAAAGACGCCGTTTTCTTCGCTAGAAACGGCTATCAGGTAACCGCCTTCGATATTGCGGATGCCGGTATTGAAAAAACCAAACGGCTAGCCGACAAGATTGGCGTACCGGTACATGTCTTTAAAGCAGATATACTGGATTTCCGCCTGGATACTACTTATGACATTTTATATTCCAACGGCGTACTTCACTATATCCGGCCTGAACTCAGGCAGGATATTTTTATAAATTACCAGCAGCATACCTCACCGGGCGGCATTCATGTGCTGTCTGTATTTGTAACCAAACCTTTCATTCCCCCCGCTCCGGAACATGAACCCAACGCCTATAAGTGGATTTCCGGTGAGCTTTTTTCCCTGTACAGCGACTGGCTGACAAGAGAATGCGACGAAATCATCTTTGACTGCCATTCTTCCGGCATTCCTCATAAACATGCTATGAATGTTCTTATCGCAGAAAAACCAGCCCCGCAGCACGCTATCCATACACGTTAAACTTTACTTATGTTTCTGGGGAAAATGCAACGCGGCATATACAACCAAAAAAAGATTTCAACTACACATTGACACTGTACTTTACCTATAGTAATATTGTTTTAATTAAAATAATACGCTGATCGGGAAGCACCGAAGGCTAGGAAATATCTTTAAGGGTATGCCTGGCTTTCGGTGTTTTTTACTTATGAACCTGCCGCTGTAAATGTCATTATAGAAACATAATCCACCTGTTTTTCTTGCCAGTCTCCCCTACCCTTATCATAAAACAAATGAAGGCCGGGAATTGTTCTTAAAAAGACGGTTCCCCTGGCCTTCATTTGTTTAGCAGACTTCCTTAAAAAAGCCCTTTCTATCGGTAATAATAAATTCATTGAAATCGGTGGGGGTTACCACTTTGAGATGAAATTCTTTATCGAGTTTTCCATTAACAAATTTAGGCTTATCGTCTTGTAAAGTTGTTTACGTAAATACAGTGCAGCCTGTGAAGACCGTTACAATAATGAAACTTACCAATCCCAGAATTATTTTTTTATCATACATATATCCCCTGTTCTATCTGCTAACTAAACCGTTGAACACTATCGAATTGATATCTTCCAGCAGTTTGAGCCCGCCACAGCTTGCATATAAACTGTTAACAACAGTGTTTAACCATTAAGAGTAAGTCTCTTACTAAAAACAAAAAAGGCTACGAAAAAAAACTCGCAGCCTCTGTTTATTCTACAGTCAGCTTAGATTCTTTCCTTTTGCTTTCTATGAAAAAACTGGCTTTAAAAAGATGTGGCTTGCTTCAAGTTCTGCAGAAAGTTCTTATATAAAGATGTCATCAATAACTTTCCCATATCACAATTTCCTGAAGCGGTTTTCGGGTTTCACTGTGCCGGTCCGGCGACTTGGGCTCCCCGGCGCCGTAACCGATCCCGATTATATTAATTGGTTCCAGCTGAGCCGGAATATTGAATTCGCGCCGGATAACGTCAGGATCAAAGTAACATACCCACAGTGCCCAGCCCCAGTTCGGTTGCCGCCAACACGATATGATCGGTAACAATGCCGGCATCAATATCCACACTGCTTTTATTATCATAAGGCCGTCCCCAGGCCGTATCATGATCGCCAAGCACAATAATTGCCAGGGGCGCACCATACACATTGGCCCCTTTTTTGAGTTTTTCCAAGCCGATTTTTCTCCCGGACGACTATCAGCCGGGTAGGCTGATAATTTTTAGCCGAAGGCGCTACCCGTCCAGCCTCCAACAGTTTCTGCAATTTTTCTTCCTCCACCGGTCTTTCTTCATATTTCCGCACCGAATAACGTTGTTTTACCAGCCTCAATACACTCATCCAGAATCCTCCATTAATTTGTTTTGCTGGAAACCTTATTTGAAAGAGCTCGCCAGATGGGCTGTCTTGCTTACGCGAAAAAGGCCAAAGAGATTGTTCCTAGCAATCTCTCCGGCCTTCACTATCCAATGATCAGCCCATATGTAAGTTCTCATGCTCTATAAGTAATAAAAGTCCAAGGCAGAGAACCTTTGTTTTGCAGGCTTTCAACATTCCTGCTATTAATTACAAATTTTAGTACAATTCCCCAGTGCTGTCAATAACAAAACCGCTTTCGTCACTTTAAGCGGTTTATATTGACAGCCTAGATACTCTGTAGTAGTATTAATTCTATATTACTTTGAAAATTTTTCCGGTTTAATGGCAATCTTTATAATGTTTTTTTATTAGCTGGTCATTAAAAAGTTGAAGGCTAATGCATATTTGGTTAAATATGCATTAGCCTTCAACTTTTTTCCAGTAACCAAAGAACAACCAAAATTAATTATATCAGAAAGTGAGGCCAGGCCATGAGTATCAATTTAAATGAACCGGCGGTTGAACTGCGGGAATCCAGACTGCGGACCATAACCGGCTATGAGGGGGATGCCGCCCAACTGACCAGTCGAAGCGATTTTCCCAATCGGGAACGTTCGTTTACCCAGTGCGGCTCTTGCAGCGCTGACCAGGTTATGAATATGCTTACCCAGATTCAGGATGCAGCCGTGGTCGAGCACGGCCCTGCCGGCTGCGCCGGCGACATTCCAACCCGTAATGGCGTTTTCCGGCTGGGAAATCGCCGTATGGGCTATAATGTCCATAATGTCAAATACATCAACACCAATCTGGATGAAAAAGCACGATTTACGGTGGCGGCGCCAAGCTGGAGAGAGCCATCCGGGAGGCCAAACGCCGTTTTGATCCCAAGGCCATTTTTGTCACAACCACCTGCGCTTCCGCCATCATTGGCGATGATGTCCCCGGTATCTGCGACGCCCTGGAGGAAGAACTGGGAATTCCGGTAGTCGCCACTATATGTGAAGGCTTCCGGACAAATATCTGGGCAACGGGTTTTGACGCCTCCAGTCATAGTATTCTGCGCAAAATTGTCAAACCGGCCCAGACCAAACAGCCGGATTTAATCAATGTAATCAGTTTTCAGCACCGCTTTGTTTATGAAAGCGTTTTCCGGCAGCTTGGCCTGCGTCCCAACCATATTGTCCCGCTCTCAAATATCGAGCAGCTGGAACGCATTTCGGAAGCCGCCGCCACCGTGCAATACTGCGAAACACTCGGCAGTTATCTGGCCGCCGGACTTGAAGAGCATTTCGGGGTGCCAGAGGTCAAAGCCCCGGCTCCGTTCGGCATCAAGGCTTCAGACGAGCTGCTGCGGGAGATTGGCCGTATGTTTCATAAGGAAGCCGAAGTCGAGACCGTCATTGCCGCCGAAAAAGAGAAAATCGCCCAAGATCTTGACAGGCTGCGCAGCCGCCTGTCAGGCAAGAGAGCCTTTATTGCCGCCGGCGGGCCGCTGGCCTACAGCATCATCGCCCTTGTTAAAGACCTCGGCATGGAGGTTGCGGGAACCTGCGTCTGGCATCATGACCAAAAATATGACAATGATGATGAACGGCTCAACTTCCTCCGCTTCAGCGTCGACCATCACGGCAATTACCCTGTCGGCGTCTGCAACAAGCAGGCTTTTGAAGTAGCCAACGCCATTCATAAAACGAAGCCCGATATTGCCATTACCCGGCATATCACCACTGTCTGGGCGGCCAAACTGGGCGTACCCTCGATTTTCGCCGGCAATGAACCGACGGAAATGCTGTATGACGGTCTTATCCGCTTCGGTCAGACCATTGATGACGCCATTGCCAATCCCGCCTATATCGAAAATGTGGCCAGACACAGCAAGCTTCCCTATACCGCCTGGTGGCTTGAGCAGAATACCTATTCATTCTTAAGGAGCGAATAACATGACAGATATTATCCAGAGTCCCCGCCATGGCTGCGCTTTAGGCGGACAGCAGACCGTGGTGGCCATCGAGCGGGCCATTCCCATCTTGCACGCTGGCCCGGGCTGCGGCGCAAAGCTGCACAGAGGCCTGGCGCTGGCCGGCGGTTACCAGGGCGCCGGCTATGCCGGGGCGGATGCCATGCCTTGCACCAATATGATTGAAAAAGACGTGGTATTTGGCGGCACCGACAAACTGCGCGCTGTCATTGAAGGCACACTGAAAATCATGGACGGCGACTTTTTCGTGGTGCTGACCGGCTGCACTGCCGATATCATCGGTGATGATGTCGGCAGTGTGGTTGGTGAGTTCCAGGAACAGGGCATACCCATTGTCTATGCCGAAACGGGCGGTTTTAAAGGCGACGGGTATAAGGGCCACGAGTTGGTGCTGCAGGCCATTATCACCCAGTATCTTAAGCCTGCTGCCCAAAAGGAAAAAGGGCTTGTCAATGTGTTCGCCAGCGTACCGCGGCATGACCCGTTTTGGGAAGGAGACCTGCAGGAATTACGGGAGCTGCTGTCAGGTATCGGCCTTAAGACCAATATCCTGTTTGGTTTTAACAGCGGCGGTATCCAGGCCTTAAACGCCATCCCGGCGGCGGAATTCAACCTGGTGGTTTCCCCTTATATCGGTCTGAAAACAGCCGAACTGCTGCTGGAAAAATTCGAGACCCCCTATCTGCATATTCCCGTACTGCCGGTCGGCGGCAGAGAAACATCCAAGTTTTTGCGGATTGTGGCCGAATTCGCCGGCACGGCCTCACGGCAGAACGAAGCCTTCATTGCCCGGAAAGAAGCCGAATTTTATCATTACATTGTCCGTGCGGCCGATGTGCTTACCGAGTACCGGCTAAACCAGCCCAAGCGCTTCTATAACATCAACGATGCCGCTCATGCGCTGGCCTTTAGCAAATTTCTGGTAAACGAACTGGGCTACTTCCCCATTCACCAGTTTATTACCGAGGATGTGCCGGAAGAATACCAGGAGGCCATTGCCGGTTACTTTCAGGAGCTTGCGCCAGGCATTGCTTCCGGGGTAACATTTACCCAGGATGGCGGCGAAATCTTTGAAGAAATAGCCGCATCCAAGCCCCTGACCACGCCGCTTTTACTCGCCAGTTCCTGGGAAGTGGATATTGCCAAGGCCATCAACGGTCTGCATGTCAGCGCTGCCTTGCCCATTATTGACCGCCTGATTTTAAAACGCACCTATATCGGCTATACCGGCGGCCTGAATCTGGTGGAGGATATTTATTCCCGGCTGCTGGAGAAGCACCGTGCCTGATACTGTCTGAACAAGACTACTGATAAAGATGAAGAACCAGGGCTTGCGTCAGGCCTTTGGCAAAAGCGGCAGCCGGTGTCGCCGATAAGTTTTTAACAGAATAAACGAAGGAGCCATTAGCCTGTTCTGCGCTAATGGCTCCTTTACCATATTTAGAGACAACTTGACAATATGGCTGCCAACTAAGTTTTGCAATACTACTATCCTACGATATGCTCTTTCTGAGCTAACGTTATCTCGTGGACAGGCAAAACTATATCTGACAGTTGCAGCAGTTTCACTATACTCTCATAGGCAGCAGCGGCGTCCAGATGTATTCCGGCCGGAATTACCGAATGGCCAATTTGTGTCTGCAGCTTTTTAGACGGGTAAAAATTCTCTAAAATTGTGCAAAAGCCGCTTATTGCATATTTACCTTTTTCCGTCTGTACAATAACGGATTGTCCACCCGGCGTATGCCCGGGTGTCAACAGCAATCGTATGCCGGGAAAAAACTCTATATCGCCATTGACCAGTTCCACATTGCGTAAATTTTCATAGAAATCCCGGGAAGCATAATAAAATTTGTGCAGCGGATGCGGTGATAGAGCCGCTTCCCATTCGGCTTCCTGGACAACCACTCTGGCATTGGGCAGTTTCATCACATTCATAACGTGATCCCAGTGAAGATGGGTAAGTATTACCGTGTCTATATCTTCCGGTGCAAGCTGCCAATGCGCAAGCCCTTCTTCCAAAGGTGTCACATCTTCAACGTCCAAGGGGTGTTGGTCCCAATTATAAAATTCATTGGATTGTCTGCTTTTTAATAACATTTCGCGTTGTTTTGCACTGCCACCTGTATCGACTAGGATTTTTCTGCCATTGCCCTCAATCAAAAAAACATTATAGCCAATATCTATTTTCTGACCAAAATTGGTCAGATAGGTATATCGTGACTTTTCTCTTGCTTTGCCAATCGCCACTGCGATTACCTTAATGGAGTAGTTTGGCATAATGATTCCTCCAAATCTCTATCCTTTTAATCACACCACATATTGCCGTAACAATGAATTTATTTTTTATAATTGGGATTAAACTCATTGGTATAAATCTGTTCCGGCTTAAGACCGGGTTTAATTTCACCGAACTGGGTCATAATGTCAATCCAGGGAGCTACAGATTCTTCTTTAATCAAACCATCCGATACAAAATATGTCGGCCGGATGAATTCGCGTTTTAAATTACCTTTAGCAGCAGTAATATCAATTGCTTTGTCTAAGTTTTCATTGATCCATTTCAGTGTTTTTATATAGGCCCTTACATATCGCCGCACAACATCCGGATGTTCTTTAATGAATTTTTCCGAGAAATAGGCCGGAGTCGCCCCGCCATTACTGCCATCAAACGCTTCCCAGTCACCGAACACATATTTTAGCCCGCCGTGCGCCAATATGACATCAGTCTGATTATGCATACCGATTACATCCACATCCCCCTGACGCAAAAGCTGCTCCAAATTGGGTTCAGGGCTATTGACAAATTGCACTTTTCCTTTCGGGCTATCGATGCCGAACCGGCTCATATACACATAAGGAATGTACTCATGGCAACCGCCTTTGCCAGGTACGCCTATTTTTTTGCCGATCAAATCCTGTGCCGAATTGATTGGGCTGTTTTCCAGGGTAATGTATATCATATGAGGATATTTAGGCGTTGTTTCTGTAATACCCACCACTGCCTTAATTTTCGCACCTGCCGCAATAGCGGAAATTGTTGTATTGACATGCCCTTGACCGACATCCAGTTTGCCGGAAACTACCGAAGCGGGTATCTGTGGCTGGGGAACTACCCCAACATATTCAAACTTAATACCTTCTTCTGCAAAAAAGCCTAATTCCTCACCAACCATATAAGGCGACGGTCCCCACGCCGTTGTAGGCGATTGCACTTTTAAAACAAACGGTTCTTTATAACCGCCAGACTGTTGTTCTGCCATTGCGCCATTTTCTGTTTTCTTGCCGCAGCCTACTGCCAAAATCGCGACCAAAAACAAACTAAGTACCCCGTATAGTATTTTTTTCTTCTTCCCCTGCATCTGTTCTGCACCATCCTTTTTTAATTAATTTGCAAATAAGCTCCCTATTTAATAGTAATTCACTTATGTCCCGTTTGGGGCTGCCAATGAGTCAATCGTTTCTCAAACTGCACAATCGCGTAATTAATGCTCAGCCCTAAAGCACTCAGAATAATAATACCGCTATATAGAGCCGGAGCATCGTAGTTGTCTCTCGCTTCAAAAATCAAAAATCCCAGCCCGGAATTCGATCCCAGTATCTCTGCGGAAACCAGCACAACAATCGAATAGGTTGCACTCAGCCGCAAGCCGGTAATAATGGAGGGTATTGCCGCCGGCAATATCACTTTTCTAAACATGTCCACACCAGACACTGCCATTGACCGGGCGGCTTTGATTAAAAGCGGATCAACGAGTCTAACTCCTGCAATGGTATTTATTATAATTGTCCACACGCAGCCCCAGAAAATAATACCAATTTTCGATAATTCGCCCAAACCAAAAACCAAAATAAATACCGGATATAGTGCCAGCGTAGCCGTATTCCTGGATAATTGAACAATTGGGTCAAATATTTGCTCCACTTGCTTATTCCATCCCATCAATAGGCCCAATGGAATACCAATTATAATAGCCAACGTAAAGCCGGCTACGGCCCGTTTAAAACTAGCCAGCGCATAAACAAACAATTTTCCTGATGTCACTAAATCAAAAAACCCCTCTATAACCTTACTCAATGGCGGCAAAATATGTGGGTCAACCCAGTCTAGTGAAGGAAGAATCTGCCAAAGTGCAAGTACTAAAAAAATTGCCAGAGTCTGCTTAACAATACGCCGGCTTTTCTCGCCCAGCACCGCAATATTTACATTCAACCTCTTTGCACCTCCTTATACCGTAATGAACCTGGTACTGCGCCAACCATGAAATTACCGTTTCAAGGTTGGCACAGTACTGGCCTACTCTGCTATTTGTCTTTCTTTCCAGGCGGTAAGCCTTTTTTCAATATATTTCAATATGTAATTCACGATTAAGCCCAATACTGCTATTGTAAGAAGCATGGCATACATTTCCCGTATGGCATAATGCTCTTCGAAATAAAAAATAGAATAGCCGAGTCCGGCATGTGCGCCAATCATCTCGGCAACTACCAGTACTAACAAAGAATGCGCTGCGCTCAATCTAATTCCGGTCACAATATTCGGTACCGCACCGGGAACAATCACTTTGGTCAGCAGGGTCAGCCCCGAAGCCCCCATTGACCTGGCCGATTTTATAAGTAACGGGTCAGATTGCCTTACACCTGTGATAGTGCTCAGTAAAGTCGGCCAAATTGTTCCCCAGCTAATAATCGCAATTTTAGCTTGCTCGCCAATCCCAAAAATCAGTAAAAATAAAGGGTAAATTGCAATTGCGGAAGAACTTCGGCAGGCCTGCAGCAACGGATCAACCGTTTCTTCAAAACCTTTATACCACCCCATAAACACACCGAGCGGAATTGCAATACCAATACCAATCAAAAAGCCGGCAAGCACCCGTAATATGCTTACATAAAAATTCAGGAACATTTCACCACTGATAAACATTTGCCCCCATCTGATCATAACCTCACTGAATGGCGGCAATAGAAATGTATCAACAAACCCAATCCTGGGCAGCACTTCCCATAATAAGACAATGAGCAAAATAATTATGTATTTTTGCAGATAATTTATTAACCAAGAAAACCGGGGATTTATTGTAGTTATATTGATATTCCCTGCCACTGTCATATTGGTTTTTCCGTTGCTTGCGTGTACACTCACCTGCGTCACCTCCTGCGATTTATTTCGTGTACCCTAATGTGTTACGCGTGTACTGAAGATGCTCCAACATCAGTTCCCCCGCCTTTTTGGCATTTTGCTCGCGTATCATTTCCAGTATTCTGCGATGATAGTCCAGGGAAATTTCCTCTCTTCCCGGTACTTCGGAAGACCGTTGACGGGACAAATGCTGTAAGTCAACAAGAACATCATTAATCCGGCATAAAAGTATGTTATTGCAAGCTTTAAAAATTGCGTTATGAAAATCCAGGGATGATTGCTTGTGATTACGCCCCATTTTTACATCCCGTTCCATATCTAAAACAGCTATCTGCATGGTTTCAATGTCTTCATCGGTTCTGCACATAGCGGCTAACTGAGCAGCCTTAACCTCAATACTTTCGCGTACTTCAAACAAATCAGTCAACGTCTTCAAGACATTATCCTGCACCGCAAACTCCACATGCGATAATAAATCTTTCATGCTAAGGGTCCGCACATAAATACCGTCACCACGTACATATTCCACAATTCCTATAAACTCAAGGGTTTTTAGCGCTTCTCGCACCGGTATGCGACTCACTCCAAAAGACCTGGCTAATTCCCGTTCAGAAGGTAATTTCTCCCCCGCTTTAAACTTGCCTTCAATGATATACCGGCGCAATTGTCCGGCAATTTGTTGATATAAGCTGGGAGAATTTTGCCGACTCAAATTATTCATATTTTGCAATTCGGATACCTTCTTTCCATAATTTAGCGGTATTCCGGAATACCACTGCCATAAAAAAAACAAAAAGAGACCTTTTCTTTTTACAGAAATGGCCTCTAGCTATTTACTAGTCAACCCAATATAATTTTTACAAGTCACAATTTGTTGTAATTAATAATAATCTCATATATTATGTTTGTCAATACTATTACCAAAACAAATTCCAAAAACCATAATCTTGATATGAATATTCTCTGAGCTTGTCCGTATTGAAACATTGCGAACCGACTTAAGAGGGAGCGTCACGGTTACGGTTTACAGATAATTTCGGCGATATAGGTATCAAAAATATTGGCGGCATGCGCCGGACGTATTACCACAGCTGTATCGGCGCCTTGTCCGCTACCGCCAATTGCAATGATATCTTCGCCATAGGGAATCAGCCCGGCATCCAGCGCCATAACGGCAATCTCGACGGTAACCTTAACTCCCTGGCCAAAAAACTTAAGCGTATTGGCCATAATTTCCACAGGATACGCCCCGCCGAATTTCCGGCTGATACCCCGTTCCGCCCCGGACAGCACATGGGTAGTTGTTAAAACTTTAACGTTTTTTCCCACCAATAGTTCCCGCTGCTCGACCGACAGTTCATTAGCGCCCGGCTCCTTATAACCAGCGGCATGAGTAACGCAGACCACGTTTTCCGCTTTTCCCGCCAGCAGTTGAGCGGTTTTTCCGCTATTGGAGGCTACAACAATGGACTTGATGCCATACTCTTTTGCTTTACGCAATGCCAGTTCCACCGTTTTTTCAGTATGGATGGCGCCTGCAGATTTCCAATACATCCTCATCATCTCCATTTTTATAAAGTAGACTTAGCTTCAGGCGGGGTTTTAACCCCATCTGAAGGGTAGTCGCCGGATAAATATAAAGGCTAAGGGGATTCCGCCGGGAATCAGCCTCAGCCTTTAGTTTCTCACGGATCGCACTAGTTACTGTGTTGATTTCATTGTACTTTGATGTGGTTATTTTTGTCAATAACTAACAGAATTAACCCTACTGCTCATCGTCTATAATTCTCGAAGGCAACAATATCCAATAGCTGATCAGCTTCTTTATAATTTACTAGTTTTTGGGCTGCACCAAAAGCTTTTTTTAAATAGCTCGCCGGTGTTTCGCCACAAAGCGGGATTTTATTAGCTACTTCCAGCGCAATGGCTCCGCCATATCCCGTTCCGCTAATCTTCTTCAGCAGGGCAGACCAGTCAATTGAACCCTCTCCAGGAATCTGATGATAGTCATCGGTCCCGTCATTATCATGCAGGTGTAAGGCCATAAGCTTGGAACCATATTTTGCGAGGAAATCGGCACCTGGTGTATAACAGTTCTCATGGCCTGAATCATAGCAAAAGCCAAGCCTGTCAGATTGGATATTTGAGAAAATAAAATCCAAAAATTCCGGCTTACGAAGGTTTTCCAACGCAATATTAATATTTTTTCTTTCTGCGGTTTCCAGTAGCCTCTTTATCCTGTCTAAACCGATTTGACTGGGTGGCGGGGGATTATCTCCCCGGGAAACATGAACAACGGCAGTCGGTATTGCGTGTTCTGCACAGGCAACAATACAACCTGATAAAATTCTTTCAAACTCATCACCGGCAGCACTATTTGTCCATAAGCCGTTAATACATTCCTCTATCGGTGTATGTATGTTCTCAATAAAAAGTCCGTTTCGCCGCGCCATTTCCGGCTGAAGCGATTTATCACCATCCACAGCGGCATGTTCATCACTCCACCATAACAGTACGCCTTCAAACCCGGCCATCTTAATTAGTTTAAAACGTTCCTCCATCGGAACCGGAAAACCAAACCATGAAAAAATACTGAATTGAGGCATTTATAATCCTCCCAGCAGCCCTTTTCAGGCTGCATCACCAATCAGTTACACTGTTAACGGCAATCGCTGCCATTTCATACTTGAGAACTTTTGTTTCGCGGCCATATTCATCCAAAGCCTTGCCAACAAATCTCCAGCCCCGCTTTTTATAATACACAAATGCATGTTCTGTTCGTAAAAATAAAGTAGTAATGCCTACTTCCTGTGCTATATGCAAAGCCTTATCTGTTAATCTTTCGCCAATTCCTTGCTTTCTGTGATTTTCGTCAACATACAGCGAAGCCAGCCAGGGACTTAAATCTGTCTGGGTTGTTAAGTCATTTTTAACAAGTGAAACCGTTCCCACGCATTTGTCAGACGTAATAGCAATAAGTGTTAACGGAAAAATTTCTGATTTTCGGTCACCGAAGTGCTGTATCAATCGCTCTAAAGTATGCTGACTCTTGGATTTGACGACAAACTCATTATACACCCATCCGGCCACGGTATTGATATACTCCGGATGAGCCGATAAAAATTCTATGTTTATCTGGATCAGCTCCTTGCTTTTTTACTTGCCGCAATGCTCCACAAAATTTATTTCGTAATTGTTACACAAAATATAAGACCGCATTTCCACTCGAATGAAATGCAGCCTCCAGTTAATTGACCAGTCAGTCTACCATCACAATAATAGTATTATGTTTTACACTTTGTAAATTGGCCGATAATAGCCACTTTCTGCGGGTATTAACAACCTTATTTTTCAAGTAACTCCTTGGCTAACTGCCGTTCCCACAGCAAATTATCCAGAGTTGGGTCCTAAGCTCTAATTAAACCGTGTCAACACTACCGAATAAATATCTTCCAGCAGTTTAAGCCCGCCCTCATAGCCAACATAGGAGCTGTTAATCACCAGCCGCTCGTTCACCGGCCAGGAGACCGCCAGATAATGCGCCTGCGTCTTCTGGGCGATTTTTTTTTCCCAGGAGCTGCCGATAATAAGCGGATAGCCGTTAAAATAAGTATCTTTGATTTCCTGTTGAATGAGATACCCATCCGATAAGAAGTTTACTTCCGCCTCTATTCCGTAGTTTAAAATTTTAAATTCTTCCCGTATCTGGTCCTGAAACTCGGGCGGCGTATTGTCAGTGACATATTGTTTGGAAGGAAATAACCCGACATCGTTGACCAAAAATTTGGTAATGGCCAAAGCATACTGCGCATCGGCAATGACGGCAAAGCGTTTGGCCATTACCCGGGTTTCCAGGAATACATCGGCAAACCGTTCTATGAAATAATAATATTTCTTTTCATTTTCGGCAATGACGGCTTCGGTTTTATCCTTGTCCATCCCGGAAAAATCGCCCACGGCCCGCAGGAACTTGCTGGTTTCAAATGCGCCGACAGGCAGGGTGGGCAGATGCAGATAAGGCGTGCCGAATTTTTCTTTGAGAAGCTGTACATTGCTTAAGCCCACCCAGGGTGACACCAGGAGGTTAAATTCTGCCGCCGGTATTTTATCAATATTTTTGATACCCCGTCCATAGCCAAAAATCGTATTGGGAGTCAGGCCAAGCTGGGCAACCAGATTTTCCAGGGCAAATAAATTACCATACCAGAAAGGATCATGCTGCGGAATACCCGCCCAGATATTAACAAGGCCTTTGATCTTTTGGTCAGCCGGCTGCAGGTACTGTTCAATGATGGCCTGGACAACCCACTCATGTCCGAGAAAATTATTGCCTTTGAAGCCGGCGGTGGAGGCAAAGATAACCGGTTTAGCCGCATCTTTGAACGAGCGGACGACCTCTTCCATGTCGTCGCCGATGATTTCAGAGGAGCAGCTGCTTAAGACCACATACAAATCGGCGTTAATAACTTTAAGCGCATTGGCAATGGTTTCCCGCAGGCGTTCGGTACCGCCGAAAACAACATCCTTTTCATTTAAGTTGGTGCAGGGAAACACGCGCGGGGCAAAATGGCCCGAGCCGCCGTAATTGCCGCTCTGCAGCTTATCGGCGCAGCCGGGTCCGGAATGTAAGATCGGCAAGGCCTTGGTGATGCTTTGCACGGTCTGCATGGCGGCAAGCGCACATTTGTACCGGGGCTGGTCCAGTAGTTTGGGCATCTGGTTATTCCTCCTCTTTTAAAGAAAGCACGGCTTGCGCCGAGCCTTTGGCGAAAGCGGAAGCCGATGTTGTCCTTATGCTAAAAGAACGTTATACTTTCTTTCAGTACAAGAAAGCCGCGTTGTCCTGTTGGTACCACCAGTCGGTATACGGCAGCGTGATTCTGGCGG
Organism: Sporomusa aerivorans; assembly: GCF_041428895.1. Lineage (NCBI taxonomy): Bacteria > Bacillati > Bacillota > Negativicutes > Selenomonadales > Sporomusaceae > Sporomusa > Sporomusa aerivorans. Next base: position 1,678,964 of record NZ_CP156926.1, on the reverse strand, counting down.
CAAGGTTTTTTTCAAAACTCCGGTTGCGGATGGTGTCCAGTATGGTATTGGCGAAATCCAAGGTCCCCCGGTAGCCGAAGCTCTTATACTCGTCGCCGTGAAAGAAGGCGGCAATACCTTGTTTAATAGCCCAGACCGTTGTGCCGGGATGCCGGGCGATATAAATATCAGGCTTGTGGGTATTAAGAATGTTAAGGATTTCAAAATTCTGCTGATCGCTGACGCTTACCTTAAAATTATACGGACTCTCGGCGGCCAGATATTCCAGATGGGGCGGAACTTCATCATTGTCATACTTCGTATCATAATGCCAGGACGCAACCCAGACGACTTCCACCCCCAGTTCCTGAAGCACCCGCGATACCTGGAAAGCGTAACTGGCGCCCATGCCTAAAACGGCCCGCAGGCCTTTGAGCTCTTTCTTTACTTCTTCAATTTTGGGCAGGTAGAAGGCCCGTTCTTTTTCGATATAAGCTTCCACTTCAGCCTCTTTGTGAATGACCCGGCCTATGTCCCTGATCCAGGTTTCGAAACCGACAATGCCCAGCGGGTTGATTGTTTTGACATAGGGAACGCCGTATTCCTGCTCCAGAGCATTGCCCAAATAGGTGCCTAAGGTGCCGCAGATGGCCACTGTGGCTAAAGCCTCCGATAAATGGGTAAGTTCTTCCACCGTGGAATTGGCATACAGGAAAAACGGTTCCACATCAAAATGGGAAAAAATTTCAATAATCTCTTTGCGGGCGCTTTCATTAAAATTTTTAAAATTTATGATCTTATTCTTTTTCTCAGGCGGTTTGACAAGACTGGTAAGTACCGCGTGATCGGCTGCGTCAAACCCCGAGGCCCAAACCCTGGACTTGAAACCCTCGCAATGAACAGGCGCCAGCGGAATGGGCAGTTCTGCCCTAAGCTCGCTGATCACACTGTCCACATCCTCGCCAATGATGCCGGATACGCAGGAGGTGCCTACAAAAATGGCCTTGGGCCGGTAGCGATTGTAGGTTTCGAGGATGATTTCCCGGAGGCCGCCGGTAGCACCAAAGATAGTATCTGATTCGTCCATATCGGTTCCAAGAAAAACAGTATCATATTCCACACCTCGTTTAGCTGCCAGTTGGGTATAGTGAACAATTGCGGTGGTCGACATGGCGGTGCAGCCGGAAGGCGCATGATTAATCACGGCTACATCCCGGATACTGGCAAGCTGCGACAGCGCGCAGCCGGCATCGCAGGAACTGGACTGACTGAAGCAGCGTTCTTTTTCCTTTAACGTTCCGCACCGGCTTTGCTGAACCAGGTCATTTAGGTCACCGGAATAGCCGGTAATAGAGCCTAACCGGTTCTCCCGGCTGCCAGCCGCAGTAACCTTAAGGTTAATCGCCATACAAATTCCTCCCGTATTTGATTTTTAGTAGTATAAAGAATTGCATACAAAAAGAAACAAGGCTGGTAAAACATCATACTTTGAGATGTTCACCAGCCTTTAGCTCATTTACTAATCGGCCTGATATTCAATTTTCAGCTAACCCATTGTATTTTGTGGAGATACTTTATCCGACGACTAACCCGCTCTAAGACTCCCCCTTCTATAAGTGGGAGTTATACCCCTACGGGCACAGGCGAGCGGCTAAAGTCCCTGGATAAGGACGACTAACCTTCAGATGGGGTTAAAACCCCACCTGAAGCTAAGTCTACTTTATCTAATGTAGTTGACAACGTCTTCTTTTCTGTGCGGTGCATTTACTGCCTCAACTTTTTTGTAGCCCAGCACCACGGAAGAAAATGGCCTATAACCTGCCGGAACGCCCAGCTTTTCTTTATAATATTCGCTTTTTTCGCCCAGGAAGGCAAACAGAGTCAGATCAACCCAGCAGGAACCCAGACCAATCGACTCGGCTGCCAGCAGCATATTCTGCGTAGCTGCCGCGCAGTCGGATTCAATCTCCAGTCCGTCCTCTTTGCCGGAAACCAGCACCACTGTCGAAGCTCCGAAAAAAATATTGAATTTCTCATTTTTGGCAAGTTGCTGGATGTGTTCATTATCGATGACAGCAGCCCCAGCCTTGGCACTGACATTCAGCTCTGCAAGCAATTGCTGATCCTGAATTACGGTAAAATGCCACAGCTGTTGATTACCCGCACTGGGAGCATACCGCGCCGCTTCTAATACAGTCTGCAATTCTTCCTCGGTTATTTGTTTTTCCTGAAAAGCGCGTATACTGCGCCGTTTTTTGATGGTTGCCAAAACTTCATTTGCTGCCATGCAATCCTAACCCCCTCAATTATTTTAAACTTTCGATAGCTTTTTGCGCCCACTGCGAATCCTTCATCACCGCCCGGCCCACGCCAATGAGATCGGCTTTCCCCTGGGCCAAAAGCCGTTCGGCCGCCGCTGCGTCGGTAATACCGCCGGTAAGAATAACCGGAACGTCAACAACTTCCTTAACCGCCGCGCTAAGCGGCGCGAAGTAACCCGGCTCATTGCTTTCCGGATTATTATACCCGGAAAAGCCACCGGAAATATCAATAATCCGGACGCCGGCCTTGACAAATTCCCTGGCGGCAATCTGACTGTCGGCGGCGGTGGTGCCGCCGTCTGTGTAGTCGGCAGCCCCCAGCCTAATGAGTATGGGAAACTCCTCGCCTACAGCTGCCCGCACGGCGGCAATCACTTCCAGGTGAATCCGGATTCTGCCGAGCACATCGCCGCCATACTCATCGGTACGCCGGTTGGTCAGCGGCGAGAAGAACTGATTTAAAAAATAACCGTGAGCAGAGTGAATTTCCACCCCGTCGAAACCGGCCTGTTTTACCCTGTGGGCAGCCGCGCCAAAGGCGGCAACAACTTCACGAATTTCCGGTACGGTAAGTTCATGCGGTACGCCGCCCTTACGGGGATTTTTTACGGCGGATGGCCCGACCGGTACAGTTCCGGTAACTTCCTGGGCTGCCGCACTGCCGGCATGATTAATTTGCATTACGGCTTTTGAACCATTAGCGCGGATGATATCCGCCAATTCCTTAAGACCGTCAATAACATGGTCTTCGGCGACGGAAAGCTGATTGCCACTGGCTTTTCCCGCCTGCTGGATAAAACTGTGTTCGATGATAATCAGGGAAAAATAGCCACCCGCCGACTTCTCCCGGTAATACTCAAGAATGGCCGGACTTACCCTGCCGTCGGGTTCTGCTTTGGAAGTCGCCATCGGCGGCATGATCAGCCGGCTGTTCAAAACTAAAGAGCCTGCCTGTAATGGGTTTAGTAACTGGGACAAACAACCCCCTCCTTTAGTATGCACTGTTATTTGGAAATATTTATCTATTTTATAGAATACCCTTTATACCCTTCAGAAACAAGTACGCACTTATTTGTGACCTAGTATTCGTTTGTATACCAAGGAGGATTGCTATGCTGATCACTCTGCTAGCGCCAGTATCTGCTGCCCTCATCGGTCAATTCCTTAAACAAGACAGTGGACAGATACCGTTCACCGGTATCCGGCAGCAAAGCAACCACTGTTTTGCCCGCATTTTCGGGGCGTCTGGCGATTTGCGCCGCAGCAAAGGCCGCCGCACCGGACGAAATACCTACCAGCAAGCCCTCAACCCTGGCCAGCACCCTGGCGGTATCAATAGCTTCTTCATTTTTTACTTTAAATATTTCATCCACAACCTCATACTTAAACACTTTAGGCACAAAACCGGCCCCAATGCCCTGAATCTGATGCGGACTGGGGTTGCCGCCGGATAAAACCGGCGAATCGTTTGGTTCAACCGCAATAATTTGGACACCGGACTTTTTGGCCTTAAGCGCTTCGCCGACACCGGTAACCGTACCGCCGGTGCCGACACCAGCCACAAATATATCGACCTTCCCAGCGGTGTCGCGCCAGACTTCCTCGGCGGTTGTCTCGCGGTGAATGGCGGGATTGGCCGGATTATTGAACTGTTGCAGGATAACGGAATCAGGAATCCGCACCGAGAGTTCCTCAGCCTTACGGATAGCGCCCTTCATCCCGTCGGCGCCCGGGGTCAGGACAAGCTCGGCCCCCAGTGCTTTCAATAAAGCCCGCCGTTCCAGGCTCATGGTATCCGGCATGGTAAGAATGATGCGGTAGCCCCTGGCCGCGGCCACGAAAGCCAGCCCCACGCCGGTATTGCCGCTGGTCGGTTCAATAATCACCGACCCCGGTTTAAGTTTGCCCTCTTTTTCGGCATCTACAACCATGGAATTGGCGATTCTGTCTTTGACACTCCCCAACGGATTATAATATTCCAGTTTCAACAGCAGTTCTGCATTCAATTTGGCAAGCTTGGCAAAATTATTAGGTCGTAGCAGCGGCGTATTGCCGATGAGCTCTGTCAGATTATCCACGATGACAGCCATGTATATTCCCCCCTACTTTTTTCAGCCTCAGCCTTGTTGCGCTTCTTTGATATTGTCAAAGGGATTGCTCGCATACCACTCCGGCCGGAACGGCAAAGGCACATTGGCGGCTATCTTTTTGGAAAAGGCCGTATTCCGCAGCGTCCTCGCCGCTTTTCTTGCCAGCTCAAAAGCCCCCGAATACCCCATATAGTTGAATGACTGGCCAAAAAGCGGCGTAGTGGGAATACCCAGTTTTGTCACCCAGGCATTGGCTCCCGTATGGCCGACATATAAGTCAGGACGGAGGCGGTTTAAAACCACCAGTTCTTCGGCCGGCTGCCCGGGCGCAACATCGACCACGGCTTCCGGATCATCAATATCGTCAATCATCGGGACGGCAAAGCGGTCAAAATTATGCGGTTTTAAACCCAGGACCTTCATCCCCAGTGACTGGTAAAACTCAGCCGTTGTAAAGATTCGGGTTTCGCCGCCGCCAACAAACACGGTCTTGCCTTTCAGCACTTTTTTAAACGGATCAAGCGCTTCCTCCAACTGGGCGGTCTCAATGGCAATCAATTTTTCCACCTCATCTTCCAGTTTGAAAAACTTGGCGATGACCCGGAGCCACTGGTTGGTATTCTTGATACCGATAGGCAAGGTGTCAATAACGTATTCTGTGCCGAAACGTTCTTTCAGGTGCCCAATCAGATAATCGTCATGAGTCGCGCAAATACTGACATTAAGCGCCGCCTCGCCCATGCGGGAAATCTCTTCAATACTGGCATACAGCGGCAAAACCCGCACGTTAAGCCCCAGTGCCTGAAGCAGTCTGGACAATTCGACTTCATCCCCGTAGCTGGTGGAACCAACATTTAGAAGGTTGACCGTCTTACTGTGAAGATATTTTTCGGCCGTCTCGGCCCTCGCCCCGGCCACATCATCCGGATTGGCCCGCTCATATTTTGCGACAGGATCAACCAGCTTTTTGAGCAGCCCGTGATAGGCCGAATCATAGCCGGTGGCGACAAATTTGCTTTTAAACCCTTCGCAGTGAACAGGCACGATTCTGGCCGCCAGCTGTCCGTCCAGCTCATCGATTAAGGAATCGATATCATCGCCGATAATTCCTGGGGTGCAGCTATTGCCAATAACGATGGCATCCGGCCGGTACTCTTTCTCGGCATATAGGATGGCCTCACGCAGTTTGTCAACGCCGCCTGAGATAACATCGTTTTCATCCAGGTTGGTATGCAGCCAGACATTATCGGTAACCGGTTTATGCTTCAATACCCTGAAAGTTTTACTATAGCCGGCGACCCCGAGATTATTGGATGCGCAGCCCAGCGGCCCGTGAATGATAACCACGGTATTTTGAAAAGTCCTGACAATCCCCAGCGCGAGCGTCAGCTGGCAACCGCCGCCCTGCGCAAACTTCCGGCAGTTGTACTTGGTGCACCCTTGGCCCATGCCGTGTTTTAGCCCTGCGCAAGATCCGCCAAAGGCATACGTGGCCTCAATTCGTTCCTCCCGCGTAGGTGCAGCCTCGGCGGCTAAATAGTCATACGTAAGATTTTCCGTTAGTTTGGACATCGTAATATCTCCTCCTATCGATTACTGACTAGTGCCGAAAAAAGATCTTCGGCCAGCGACAAACCACCCCGGTAGCCGGTATAGCCTTTATCCAGAACAGCCCGGTTGGTAACCGGGAAGGAGACCGGCAGGAAAGCGGCGCCGATCTTTTGGGCTGTAGAACCTTCCAGGCTGCTGCCGACAAGGAAAGCCGGACTAAGCGTATCATAATACTTATCATTGGTATTCCGGGGCCAGCTTTGCCGGATGTGGTTAATAAGCTGACCGGCATGCTGTTCGAGAACAACTTTGGGTTTGGCTTCGGAAGTAAGCTGACTATATTTCAGTTCATATCTCTTTTTACTGATATCATCCAGTTCTTCATTGATTACAACCAAATGCGGCACCCAGCCCAGATCATCTGCCAGAAAACTGATCAGGGGAAACGCATAATTGATGTCAGCGGAAACTATGGCATAACGCTGCAAGTCGATATCGCCGTAGATATCCAGAAATCTTTCCAAATAACTGTAATAATACCGTTTTTCTTCAGCAATCAGTGTTTCAACAGTCACTGTCTCAATACCCAGGCGCTCGCCGATTTTGCGCAAGAAGGCATCGGTTCTGGTCTCACCAATGGGCAGATCTACTGAAATATAGGGGATATTATGCTGCTCTTCAAAAACCTTAGCGGTATCAATACCGTACTTATCGGAAAAAACGATGGTCAGAGCCGCGTCCCCATAATTTCTGATTTTTTCAATGGATTCGTCATCACCGAAAAAGGTATTGGCCTTTATGCCCAATTTTTTTAATAACCGCTGGATGCCCCGGATATTGCCCCGGTAGAAGACATCCTGACCTGGCATAATGCCCAGAATATTGACGGTCTTCGCATCCTTTACGGCCTTTGGCACAATAAATTCGGCGGCCAGCGTACTCAGTACCGCATCATACCCTTTAAAACCATTGCCTGAAAATCCGGGAGTATTGGCTGCCAACACCGGCAGCTTGCTGTCCTGGAAACGGCGGGCCACGCCTACGGCATCATCGCCGATGATTTCTACCTGGCAGCCTGTCACGACAAAATAAAGGTCGCCATCAATGATTTTAAGGGTATGGGTAATTTGCTCCTCCAACCGTTCTTCGCCACCAAAGACAATGTCTTTCTCGACTACATTGGACGTAGGCGTCATGTGGCCGCTGCAATAGCCGGACCCCCTATAGCCTCCCGCCTGGTTGTAAGTACCTGACAGCATGGTGGTGCACCCGCCGGATGCATGCACAATGGGAATTGCCCGCGGCAATGAAGCTATTGTGACAATTGCCCCTCCCAGAGCGCATGTGGATTTTGCGCGTTCAATAAACGTACCCATGTAATAACCTCCTATTTCTTTCCTATATGTTAATTGTAAATAACGCTCATGTGCGCTTTCATTTTGGGCAGGCAGTTATAAAAGAGAACCGCCCCCAGCACACAAGCAAAACCAAACATAACTTCAGTCGCCGGGGCGCCAATCCGTTCTGCCAAAAATCCCGCCAGCAGGCTGCCTAACGGCGTCATCCCCTGAAAGGCCATAGAATATATACTCATGATCCGGCCGCGTTTGTCATCGGCAACTACTGTTTGCAGCAAGGTATTTGTCGCTATACTATGCATAATCATGCCGATACCGGCAAAAAACATTATGATTAATGCCAGCCAGACAGCGGTATTCTGGGAAAATACGGCTAATGCCAGGCCAAATACCCCGGCGGCTGCCGGTATTATGTTCTCCAGGCCGGCAACACTGGGCCGCGTTGCCAGGAAAGCAGCGCGACAAATAGCCCCCAGACCGGTCGCCGAGAATAAAAAGCCCAGAATATACGAACCGCCGCCCAACACCTCATCGGCGAAAATTGGCATAAGCACGATATACGGCATACCCAGGAAACAGATTAGCCAGAGCAGCAAAAGCAAATACCGGATGGGCAGAAACTTATAGGCATAGGTAAAACCTTCGCGTAAGTCGCGGCCAAGAGACTGCTCGTGATGTTCTATTGGCTCCGCCCGGATGCGCATAGCCCTGAGAGCAGCGATTACCGCTATAAAACTGCCGGCATTCAATAAAAAGCAAACCCCTTCGCCGACGATAGCTATAAGAATGCCGGCGACCGACGGTCCTACCAGGCGGGCGGCGTTGATAATAATGGAGTTTAAGGCAATCGCATTGTTCATGTCCTCCCTGTTATCCACCATATCTACAATGAAAGCATGGCGGGCAGGCAGATCGAACGCCTGAATACAGCCCAGCAGCGTCCCCAGGGCGATCACATGCCAAACTTCAATCCGGTTGGAAAGTACCAGCATGGCCATAACCAGCGCCTGCAGCAGGGACATGCATTGCGTAAAGATAATAATCCGGTGTTTATTGAACCTGTCTGCCACCAGACCGGCCAGCGGCCCTAGTAATAAACCTGGGATCTTACTGCAGAAATTCACGGTCCCGAGCATCAACGGCGAACCTGTTAACTGGTATATCAGCCAGTTTATAGCAATATCCTGCATCCAGGTTCCAGTCATTGAAATTGTCTGGCCGGTAAAAAACAACCGGTAATTACGGTGCCGCAAAGCGCGTACCAGCAGCTTGCTATGAACGGTAAATTTTGCTTGCATTTCCCATTTGCTACTCATCAGGCTTAACGATCCCCTCTTGCCCTTGTTTTTTGATATATTCAATAAGAATGTTTTATTTCTAACAGAATAAAAAATGCTGAGGCTAAAGTATCCTTACTTTAGCCTTCAGCATTTTTACTGATCAGCCAGTTTCGCTATTGCACTGAATCCTGCACATCTTTTAAGAAGATAAAGCTATTCTTGTGCAAAGCTTCCACATCCATATTACTGCCAAGCATACCAACCTGCTGCAGTTGCTTGGCGGTTATCCCAAAGGCATCATATGCGCCTTTAACAGACGGTACATAGTTATAGGTTTTTAGAACTTTGGCATTAAAGGCCGCATCACCGGCAACCCATTTTTTCTCAACCTGGATCTTGGCTACCTCATCCTGATTTTTCTGGATATAGGCGCTGGCTTTCTGCATGGCGCGGGTGTATTTGGCAGCAATTTCGGGACGATCTTTGGCCAGGTTGTCATTAACATAAGCCGAGCAGCAATACTGATTTTTATACGGTTCTGTTACTGCCGAATCGGCCAGCGTAATGAGCTCATATTCTTTTTGAGCGACTGCCGCTGTCGGGTCATTCATAGCCAGTGCATCCACCGAGCCATTCTTTAAGGCTATTGGCAGATCGCTGGCATTAAAGACGGCAAATTCCACCTGCATATTCTTCTCGCTTACACCAACACCGGCATCAGCCAACGCCCGCTTGGCAAAGATAATCGGACTGCTGGTCATACTGGGTACTCCAATCCGTTTGCCTTTTAAATCAGCAAGGGTTTTAATTCCTGAATCTTTGGGAACAAGCAACTTGTCGCAGCCGGTATGCAGACCGGTAGTAACCTTGATTGGCAAACCATTGGACAACGGCTGCATCAGACTGGCTAATAAACCAAACGAGGCGTCGATCTTACCGGCGGTAATTGCCTCAAAATTTGTGCCCGGCGCCAGCTTAATCAGTTCAACCTTGAGCCCTTCCTCAGCGAAATACCCCTTTTCCACCGCCATATGCACCGGAGCTTCGCACAAACTGCCGCTATACCCGATTTTAAGGACAAAGTCGTCCGCCTTAGTTGCTACTGGTTGTTGTTGTTGTCCGCAGGCGGTTAGTAATAATGAAAAAATTACTGTTAGGGCAATTATGGCCATTTTCTTTTTTACAAACATAAGCTCACCTCTTATAGATAATAATTCGGTTCTTTTTCATTGCCGGCGTAATTGAGTATTCCTAAAATTCTTGAGCGTAAGTTTAAAAATTCGGGATTACTGCGGGCTCTGGGCCTGGAAAGTTTTACATTAATACAACTTTCAATTTTGGCTGGTCTGGGCGTCATGACAATAATACGGTCCGACAAATAAATAGCTTCATCCACATCATGTGTCACCATGATCATGGTGGTTTGCCGCTCCTGCCAGATGCGAATGAGCTCATCCTGCATATTCATGCGGGTAAAAGCGTCTAATGCACCCAGCGGTTCATCCAGAAGGAGTACTTTGGGATGGTTGACCAGCGCGCGGGCCAGCGAGGCCCGTTGGGCCATGCCGCCTGAAAGCTGATGCGGGTAAGACTTATGGAATGCAGCCAAGCCTACCAGGTCAATAAGTTTTGCAACTTCCTCCTTGTCTTGTTTATATACTTTTCGGGCCCTTAGACCGAAAGCCACATTGTCATGAACATTCAGCCAGGGAAAGAGCATTGGATTTTGAAAAACCAGACCGCGTTCGTAAGACGGCCGGCTGATTTCTTCATTATCAATATACAATTTGCCTTCGTCGGCTCCGTTAAGTCCGGCAATCAGCCGGAGTAGCGTAGATTTGCCGCAGCCGGAAGGACCAATGAGCGACACAAATTCGCCGGCTTCAATGGTTAGATCAATTCCGCTTAGAGCAACGACATCTTCCGCATCTTGCTGGGGAAAGCGCTTGACAACCCCTTCAACCCTGATTTCCCCTACCATTTTATGACTCCCTTCTGCCATACAAGTACATAATCCCGTACTTTAAACAATAATGTGATAAGAATGGAAAAAGTGATAGCAATCAGGATCAGTCCTGCATAGACATTCGCATAAGCCATCATCTCCTTCTGCCAGTTAATATACCAGCCAATACCATTTTTGACCCCCAGCATTTCCGCAGTCATTAATGTAATAAAGGAAGCGCAGGTCCCGTTGAAAAGGCCGATAAACATATGCGGCATGGATGCCGGCACACCCACTTTAAATATTTGGCAATATTTCCCTGCCCCCAGTGTACTGGAGACTTCGAAATAGGCATTTTGTACGTTTAAAATGCCGCTGCTGGTCATGACCGTGGTAGGAAACCAGACAGCAAGCGCAATCAGAAAAGCACTGGCGGAAAATGTGGTCGGAAAGCTAATCAGCACTAATGGAATCCAGGCTGTAGAAGGAATTGGTCCTAAGACACGGATCAACGGATTTATCCAATAGCCAGCCCCCTTGCTGAAGCCGACGGCAATGCCGGTGGCAAAACCGGCAATTGCGCCAAAGAAATAGCCTGTGAACAAAAGCTTGCCCGATGAAGCCAGGCAAAGCGCGAGAAATTCCCGGTCTTCAACGATAACACCCAGTATTTTATCAAGCGTGGGAAAGTAGATTACCGGCAATAGACCCATTTTTTTGGTTACGATATTAAGTATGTTTAAGAACAAAATTGCTGCGGCGGCAAACAAAGCCTGTTCCTCAAGCCACGCTTTGGCTTTGGGTTTAAAATAAGCAGCTATCGCAGTTACTGTAAAGCCTGCGAGAAAACACAAGAGCAGATATACAAAATAGGGCTGTTTTACGGGGGTATGCTTGCCGCCATTAACCATGAAAAGTTCTACAACAAGCGCCAAAACTATCGACAAAACAGGAAGCAAGATAATTGCTTTTTTCATGAATAACCCTTCTTTCCGAATAGTAAGCGAAAATAAAAAAGGCCGAAAAAATGCTTAAAGCATTCTTTCGGCCTCTAGTATATTAACCAGTCAGCCGCCAGCCGCGAACCGGCCGGCACATATAGTTAAGAGAAATGTACTACACGTTATGATGGTATTATAGAATATATGACCCTTATTGTAAAGTATCTTGCCTGCTATTTATTTTTTCTGCAGCAGGCGTTTGTGATACGAGTGCGCCGTATACAAGGCGGCAACTGGATTATGGCCTGTCACCCTGTCCTTGGTTACCAAAGTGGTGACAAGGGCATCCGAGTATTTGATAAACAGCGAATCATGACCTACACATAAGCCGACAACCACATTCAAATCGGTTTTCTGGTGATTCAGGATGCGTGCCTGCAGAATGGGGTTACACATGGCCTCGTGATTGCCCGGCCGCACTTTGTGTTCTTCCAGCACTCCAATTTCAGTCTTGTCTACTGAGCCGACCTTGCAGATGGCACTATAGTATGTGAGCCCTTTGGCTGCCAGTATATCGGCAAAAATCTTTGCTTCCTCAATCAATCCGGCGCAAGTCGCGATTCCAATTTTCTTAGCGCCGATGCGGTCGGCAAACTCAATAATTTCTTCGACTCTGGTCATTTTACCGTAAAATAATCCTTCCACCTGGGCCGAAGCCCGGGCAACAACGGCATCCTGATCATCGCCCTGCAAATGCCGTTTGATTTCCTCAATATCATCGGCAATGGCATGCCCGTCACTATCCTTGGTGGTCAAACAAAATCCGGGAAATTCTTTGCTGCGGGTGCGACAGTTATAAACAGTGCAATCCGTGCAGCTTAAAGTCTGTAAATCTTTTTTCTTACTCATCCGGCTCCTCCTCTTTACTATTACCATGCTAATATATGAAGCAAAATAAAATAGACCGAAGATGTGCAAGCATCCCCGGTCTTCAGTTATCTGATCAACCAAGTTCTGATGTGTTCAATTAAACAAAGCTAAAGAATAACTGTTATCCACTCAATATTTAATGAAAATAAAATACCATGGATGCCAAGCCCTTGTCAAGCTTTATTTTAAGAGCACATCATGCCTGACAAATGATTTCTCACGTCAGAACGGATTGGATTCCCGGGCATACCGTTTGGCCTCAGCAAGTTCCTGCTCTGTAAGCATGGAATCTCTCAATCTGCTGACACCTTTGCCAATATACGCATTAAGGAATCGAAAAACAGGTGACTTCTCTTCCAGTTCCGTCTTCATATATCGCAGACAGCCTTTACATTCCTGGTTATGCACCACATGTCCCCGTCCGTCAATACCATGCCACCAGGCCATGATTCTGAGGCCCAGTACCAGTGGTTCCCGAATCAGCCTAAACCACCAGTGCCGCTCATAGCACCATTCGGCAAGCCTCGCTGCACAGTTTTTGCAGATAATACGCCTGGGTGCAGACTTCATAAGCAATTCCCCCTTTTGCAAACCGGCAAATAAAGTAGACTAATCCTCAGGCGGAGTCGACCCCATCTGAAGATTAGTCAGCCTTGTTTTAAGGACTAATTGGCTATTTCAAATTTCACGAAGTATCTTGTGCCGGTTTCTCCACCTGCTATCATGCTTCGCTACTAAACTGGAAATTCCTGTTGGCACATAATTTTTTTGGAAGAATGGTCATTATTTCCTGGCATTGGGATTAAACTCATTGGTATAAATCTGCTCCGGCTTGATACCGGCTTTGATTTCCCCGAAATCAGTCAGCAAGCCAATCCAGACCGTTACAGTTTCGTTAAGTATTAACGCGTCTTTGGCATAATAACCGGGTTTGATGGTCTTAGGGTCGACATTAGCCCGTTTGGCCGTAATTTCTATAGCCTTTTCCGGGTTGGCGTTCGCCCAGTTATTGGTCTTAGCCACAGCGGCTACAAAGCGTCTGACGACATCCGGCTTTTCCTTAATAAACTTTTCGGAAAAATACGCCGGCGTGGCGCCGCCAATTGTTTCCCAGACGTCATAATCACTGAACAGTACGGTAAACTCGCCCCGCTCTTTAATGAAATCCGGGGTTTTATGCAGCATGGCCAGATCTATTTCCCCCTGCCGCAAAGCTTGATCCAGTTGTGATTCCGGCATAACTATGATCTCAACTTTGCTTTTGGGATCTTCTATTCCATTTTTCTTCATAAACGCATAAGGTGTATATTCGTTGCAGCCGCCGATAAGCGGGATGCCGATTTTCTTGCCTACCATATCCTTGGCGCTTTTTAGCGGGCTGTTTTTAGTAACCACCCCGATCATATGCGGTATAGTCTGAGTAGTTTCGGTGTTGGCTGCTACCGCCTTGATCCTGGCGCCGGCGGAAATTCCGGCGATGGTCCTGTTGATATGGGCGCCGCCCACATCAAGTTTACCGGCCACGACCGAAGCAACCAGCTGCGTGGAGGGAACCACGCCGGCGTACTCAATCTTTATACCCTGCTCGGAAAAATACCCAAGTTCTTCGCCGACATAGTAAATGGATGGACTGGTTGGTGCGCTTGGCGTGGCTACCCTGATGATATCGGGCTGTTTGGCTGCATTGTCGGTATTGGCTGTTGCCGGTTGATTTTTTGAACACCCCGACACGAATAGCAGATATAACATAACTGTAACAAAAACCACAAACCGCGTATTGTCCCGTTTTATTCTCAACTACATCACTTCCTTATAATAAAGTAGACTTAGCTTCAGGTTCAGGAATCATCCTCCCAGAAAAAGAACAAGCCAAAGACACCCATAATGTCTCTGGCTTGTTAGCAGTCAACTCTATGTTCGCAAAGAAATTAGTTTAAGTTAAACCTGATCCCCGTTTAACTGGCCAGCATTTCCACAAAAGCCTTAACCCGGGTGAGTACCTGGCCGCTGGGCGCCCCGGTCTGGAAGGACCCTTCCAGATTGATACTCGGGATGCCTTTTTCATGAAAGTACTTACGCCACATTTCCCGGTCAACACTGGCGAAAGAGCAGCCGATATAGCCATACAGGACAATGCCCCGGGCGTTAAGTTTATTCACTTCGTGTTCGAGGACATTACGCGCGTATACGCCCGCGCCCGCGCCGGCATTGTCATACACCCAGCGGGCCAGCGACTCCACCGGCGGCACATCTTCCCGGTACAGCTTAAAGGGCACGCTGCGCAGTCCTAAGAGCGCCCCGCCGGCCTGGTCAATGGCCTCATAAATGCCGAATTCCTGTCCGGTGCCGCCTGCCCATACCAGCGGAATCACATTCTTTAAATCGTTTTCATCGACCGGTTTATTCTCCAGTTCCTCAATCAGTAAATCAATAGCCGCTTCGTATTCTTCCGGCTTACCAAAATAATTATTTAAGCCGATATTCAGCATCAAAATAGTCGCCAGGCTGCGCACATAGAATGGATGCTTCCGTCTTAATTCCAGCACAGTCCGCAGTTTGTTCAGTAGACGGTTCTTCCGCTGAATTTCGACCCGCAGCTTATCTTCATCGATTTTGCGGCTGCCGGTCAGCCACTCGATCACATCATAAATCTGCTCAATAAAAAATTTAATCAGCTCTTCCAGCCGTTTGCCCTCCACGTTGGGTCCGCGATACACCACATCATTGTTGTATACATCATACCCTTCCCGTTTCATGATCTCCCAAGCCAGGTTGTAGGGTTCGCAGGCCGAACTGTTGCCCAGAATACGGTTGATAGTCGTAGTATTGCGGCGCAAATGCCATTGACCCACAGTACATTTCACCATAGAGCAGGTCTCCACCGGAAACTGATAATAATCCTCGGCAATCAGCATAACCTCTTTATCGCTTAACCGGCCCATCTCGCTGAAGGCCACTGGAATGGTATCGCAGGCATAGATGACCGGAACTTCCCAGCCATATGCCTGGCTCCAGATTGCCTTCTTTCTGCCTTCCCGGTAGGCTTTTTCGGCATCAGACACATAGGACTCGGACATATCCAACAGCTTGTTGACAGCTGGCGAATAGCTATGCACCCTTTTGCAATGTTCTACATAATCCCGCTGGCTCTGAATATCTTCAATATCCATAATACTCCTCCTTGCTTACACAAAATGTAATGATATTAGTTTCTTTTTACTGTATCATGCCGGTTTTGCACTTTCTCGCTCCGCATCAGCCACTACGCCCCCTCTTTCGCCCAGGACTTCAATAAAGGCTTCCAGGCGGGTTTTGAGCTGGCCCTGATCACTCGCCGAATAATCCACCGGCACTTCCAGTACAGGTATGCCCAGTTTTTGATAATGCCGGAAAAACTCATGCTTGATCTGTCCGTAGCACGGGCAAAACTTGAGATATACGTACAGTATGCCGTCCACCTTATACTCCTGGGCCAAGTCGCCCGATATGGCAACCCGTTCCTGCAGCGGTTTCATCCGCGTGCACGGCGACTGGTCCAAATACCCTTCGGCCAGCGCCTGGTATGGGTCGCCTTCTTCACTGATCTGGAAACTGGCATTGCGCGAACCAGTGCAGTGATCTTCGATTACCACCCGCGCCCCTACGGCGTCTTCGATTAACTCCAGCAGCCGCCGGTCACCATCGGCCACAATGCCTCCCGCCATCATCAGCCGGATGGGTTTGGACCCTTCCGCCGGCACTGCTGCTAATTTTTCATAGATTTCTTTGTACAATATCAACAGCTCTGCCGGCGGCAGATAGTAGTAGGCTTTAATTAAATCCAGAAAATCCTTACCCTTGAGCGGCGGATTATCCCGCTTGCGTAAATCCGAAATTTGTTTGAGCACGCCGCGCACCTGGTTGTACAGTTTGATCTGTTCCCTTACGGCCTCTTCACTGACGGCATTGCCTGACAGTTTTTCCAGATCTTCTTTAAAGTTTAGGATTTCTGTCCGGTAGTAGCCCCGGGAAGAGTCCTTATGCCGCAGTCGGGGGAGGATGTAAATGTCGGTGGGGGCAAAGAAGTCGCCAATGGCTTCGCCTACTTTTTTTATGCAGTCGCAAGTATAGAAGGTATATACTTTATCCAGCGCTTTATATAGAGGGTCTCCTTCCTTGAAGGCTCCCAGTATGCTCTTGGTAAAATCGCAGAATACACTTTGCGTGATTTGCTCGCCACTGGCCACCACTTCGGTGTTGCCCATTTTAAACAGTCTCACCTGGTTCACACCGGCGGCATTAATCAACTCCAGCGGTGTATAGGTGCACAAATACCCGACTTTCTTTTTGCCGTCGGCGCCGGTTATGATGGTTTCCTGCTGTTTGGCGATCCGGTTTTCCAGTTCTGTCAAATCCAGCGAGAAACCGCTGCCGGCTGCCAGTGTACCGCGAGCCCCGGCGGCCTGATAGTTCTGGGCATGGATAGCAGCCCCCAGCGCGCCGGCGTAAATAGCATCCAGTTTGAATTCGCTGATCGGATGTTCCAGCAGGTCTTCAATAGCTTTTTTCATGCCAATGTTGTTGGAAACGCCGCCCGAGAAAGCCAGCCCGGGCTCCAGGCCGATCCGACTCAGGAGATTGCGGACCCGGCGGGCGGTGGCCAGATGAATGCCGGCCGCTATGTCTTCCTGTGTTGCGCCTTTAGCCCTGAGAGAGATAACTTCGGATTCGGCGAACACCACGCACTGGCTGCTAATTTCTGATGGTTTGGTCGCTTTAAGCGCTACCGGTCCGAGTTCACTCAAGTCCAAATCCAGAAGCTGAGCCACTTTTTCCAGGAAACGTCCAGTGCCGGCGGCGCATTTGTCGTTCATGACAAATTCCACTACCCGGCCGGTTTCCGGATCTACCTTTATGCCTTTGGAATCCTGGCCGCCGATATCAATAATGGTTTTAATACTGGCGTCCAGATAGTGCGCTCCCATTGCGTGGCAGGAGATTTCAGTCACAATCTGGTGGGGTATTTCGGCAAACTCCATAGCCACCCGGCCGTAACCGGTGCCAACAATATAACTGATATCCGAGCGTTTCAGGCCGGATAGTTCCAGCAGTTCCGCCAATAATTCATCTGAGGTTTCCTGCATGTTGATGCCGGTAGGGGTCTGCGCCGTGTACAGTTCGCCACCGGCCAAAAGTACCGCCTTGCCGGTCCGTGAACCAATATCAATGCCTACTACTGTGGTGCCGGTAAGTTCCGGTATCAGCTTCAAATCAATTACTTCCGCTATTTTCATATGTTTCACTCCTTTGTAATAAAAAAACTGTACTAGGCCAGCATTTCCACGAAGGCCCTGATTCTTGTCAATATTTGTCCTGTCGGGGGCCCCACCTGAAAAGTGCCTTCAATATTTATACTGGGAAAGCCCTTTTTATGGAAATAGTCCCGCCACATCTCCCGGGCTACACTGCCGTAGGAGCAGCCAAGATAACCATACAATACCAGCCCTCTGGCCTTGACTTTCTTTAGTTCCTGTTCAATAACTTTCTGCACATAGATGGAAGCACCGGCTTCCTGATTGCCCAGTACATGGCGGGCCAACGCCTCGACAGGCGGCAACGTTTCGTCATAGTTGTTAAACGGGTAACCCCTAAACCCCAGTAAAGCGCCGCCGGCCTGATCAATAGCTTCATAAATGCCGAATTCCTGGCCGGGGCTGCCGACCCACACCAGGGGAATCACCTTATCCAGGTCCCCTTTTTCGCTGGACGACGTCTCGAGTTCTGTGATCAAATCATCCAATATCGCTTCATATTCCGCCGGTTTGCCAAAATAGGTATTCAAGCCGGTGAGCAAATAAATGGAAGGCAGGCTGCGCATATAGTAAGGATTTTTTACTCTGAGCTCTAAAATCTTTCTGACTTTGGCAATCAGTCGGTTTTTCCGTTGAATTTCAACTCTCAGCTTATCTTCATCAATATCTTTGCTGCCTGTCAGCCACTCTGCCGTTTCATGAATTTGCTCTATTAGAAACCGGACCAGCTGCTCCAGCCGCTCTCCTTTTACGCCGGGCGCCCGGTACACCACGTCGATGGCATGAACGTCATACCCTTCCCGCCGCATCAACTCCCAGGCAAGATTGTACGGCTCGCATGCCACACTGGCGCCAATAATCCGTTTGATCCCGCTGCCACGGCGTTTATGCCACTGGCCGACAGTACATTTAACCATAGAGCATGTTTCCTGGGGGAACTGATAATAGTCCTCGGCGATTGTCACTGATTCCAGATCGCTTAACCGCCCCATTTCGCTGTACGCTACCGGAATAATGCCGGACGCATACGTAAGGGGTATTTCCCAGCCGGTCGCCCTGGACCAAACGGCGTTAATCCTGCCTTCAGCGTAGGCTTTCTCTGCATCCTGCACATAGGATGCAGACAAGTCCAGAAGTCTGCCGATGGCAGGTGAGTAATGGTGCACTTCATTTTTGCTGTAAATCAGATAATCCCGCGGACTCTGAATATCTTCAATGTCCATAATATAGCCTCGCTTTCCCGTGTCTTTCGTTAATGCCTACTTGGTGGACTGCTAAATTTTAGCGCTGGGGTTGAATTCATTGGTAAAAATCTGCTCGGGTTTTACATCACTTTTGATTTCGCCGAATTCCTTTAGCAAATCAATCCATACGGTTGCCGTCTCCGGCTGGATAATCCCCTTGGGGGCAAAATAGCCGTTGCGCAGCAATTTGGGATCTATATTGGCTCTTTTGACGGTAATGTCAATGGCCTGCTGCTGATTGGCATCCGCCCAGTCATTGGCTTTGGCCACCGCTTTAACAAAACGTCTGACGACATCGGGTTTTTCCTTAATGAATTTTTCCGAAAAATAGAAGGGAGTTCCACCGCCGACCGTGCCGAAAACGTCATAGTCGGTAAACAGGATTTTTAGGCCGCCGCGGGCAGTCAGGAAACCGGGGTTTTTATGGAACCCGGCCACATCGATATCGCCCTGTCTGAGCGCCTGTTCCAGATTGCCTTCCGGCATAATAATCACTTCAATCTTGCCTTTGGGTGCTGTTATGCCGTTTTTCTTCAAATAAGCGTAAGGCGTATATTCGTTGCAGCCGCCGATTGTGGGTATGCCAACCTTTTTCCCGACCAAATCCTGAGCGTTTTTGATCGGGCTGTTATCCAGCGTTACGTAGACCATATGCGGTATCTCCTGGGTGGTTTCTGTTCCGGCTACTACCGCTTTTATTTTGGCGCCGGCGGAAATACCGGCAATGGTTCTGTTAATATGCGCGGCGCCGACATCGATTTTTCCCGCCACCACGGAAGCAACCAGCTGTGGTGACGGTACCGTCCCGACATATTCAAGCTTAATTCCTTCTTCAGCAAAATATCCCAGTTCTTCGGCAATCATATAAATATCCGGGCGTGTCACATCCCCTGGTGTCGGCACTCTGATTATATCCGGCTGTTTAGCTGCACTCTCTTTTACCGTCTGGGCAGTTTCCGGCTTCTTGGCGCACCCGAACAGCACCAGTGACAAGACTGCCATTATGACTGCGGCGAAAGCCAGGGACTGCAGGCCGCGTTTACTCTGATTGTTCATAAAATCGCCTCCGTGTTAAAGTGTTTTGAAAATTCCTGCGATAAGTAGACTTAGCTTCAGGTAGGAGTTTTAGCCCCAGCCAAAGGTTAGTCTCGGATATTTTTAGCAAGACCTACAGAGGCTAAGAGCCTTGCGCCTTAGCTTTCAGTTTGACAGCAGACCGGCTATTGCTTGAATCCCGTATGGTTTTTGTCCGTTTTAACTTGCTGAAGCTGACAGCCCCTCTTTCTCCACCCTGGCGGCGGTTAAGGCTTTCTGGGCGATGACCGCCCCGCCCAGCGCTCCGGCATAGATGGTGTCCAGTTTGACTTCACTGATAGCGTGACCCAGTACTTCTTCCACCGCCTTTTTCATGCCGGCATTATTGGACACACCGCCGGTAAATACCAAATCCGGTTCAAGACCGATCCGGTTAAACAGATTGCGAATGCGGCGGGCGGTGGCAATATGAATGCCGGCGGCAATATCAGCCCGTTTTTCGCCTTTGGCCTTCAGTGAAATGACTTCCGACTCGGCGAATACCACACACTGACTGCTGATATCGGAAGGCTTGGTAGCTTTAAGCGCTTCGCGCCCCAGATCCTCGGTCGTCAAATCTAAAAGCTGCGCTACCTTTTCTAAAAAGCGGCCGGTACCGGCGGCGCATTTGTCATTCATGATAAATTCCACGACCTTGCCGTTTTTGGGGTCTACCCGGATAGCCTTGGAATCCTGGCCGCCAATATCCACAATCGACCGCACATTGGCATTGAGCACATGGGCCCCCATGGCATGGCACGAGATTTCCGTAACGATCTTGTGGGGGATCTCGCCGAAGTTCAGGGAAATCCGCCCGTAGCCGGTACCGACAATGTATTGGATATCCGACTGCTTAAAGCCGGTTTGTTTGAGCAGTATGCCAAACAGCTTGTCGGCGGTCTGCTGGGTAAATACAGCTGTTGGCGTAATAGCAGTGTAGAGTTTGCCGTCGGCCAGCAACACCGCCTTACCGGTGCGGGAACCGATATCAATACCGATAACCACGTCGTTTGTTATGGTTGAAACCAATTTCTTATCAATTACCTCAGCAATTTTGTGTGTTACACTCATTACACTCACTCCTTATCATTATCCGCTTACGATAGTTATACCGTTAGTCCACTTATCTGCTGTGACTTTTGCTTTCACTCCTTTGCGTTAGTACATATCAACCCTATAAAACTACACATTTTCTACCGGACCTTTCCAGCGGGTAAGGTAGTTTTCCAGTTTGACAATCAGGTAGTTTACCGACATCCCCAGCATAACTAAGATAAGAATGCCGGCATACATTTTTTCTATCTCATATTTGTGCCGGGCATCAAAGATTAAAAAACCCAGACCGGCATGTGCTCCCAGCATTTCCGCCGCCACCAGGATAATAATCGACCGGGTGGCGCTTATCCTGAGGCCGGTAATAATGGCCGGCACGGCGGCAGGTAAAATGACCTGGGCAAATAAGGACAGCCGCGATATTGCCATGGAGCGGGCCGCCTTGACTAAGAGCGGATCAACCGTCTTAACGCCTTCGATGGTATTAATCAGTATAGGCCAGACCGATCCCCAAAATATGATCCCGATTTTGGACAGTTCTCCCAGGCCAAATACCAGGATAAAAACCGGATACAAGGCCAGCGTCGCCGTATTCCGGCAAAGCTGCACAAGCGGATCGGCTATCCTCTCCACCCGTTTAAACCAGCCCATGAAAATTCCCAGCGGGATGGCAACGGCCACTGCCAGCAGGAAGCCAAGCAGCGTGTGGTGAAAACTGGCACCTGCATGCTTAAGCAATTCGCCGGACAGCGTAAGCTCCGCCAAACTCAGAACAACCTCGCTGAAGGCCGGCAGGCTGCGGGTATCAACATAGCCAAAAGCCGGCATAACCTGCCATAATAGCAGCACAATCCCAATTACAATTGTCTTCTTGAAGAATTTCCAACTCCTATCCTGAAGTCCAAGCACCATACAATCACCACCTTTTCATTTTTAATTTTCAATCGCCAACAATCTTTTCTTTCCAGCCTGTCAGGCGTTTTTCCAGTCCGACCAGCAGGTAGTTTACAGCAACTCCCAGGAGCGACATGGTAATAATCCCCGCATACATTTCGGGAACTGCATAACGCTCTTCAAAGTAGAAAATCATGAAGCCCAAGCCGGCATTAGCGCCAATCATCTCGGCAGCGACCAGTACCAGGATGGAACTGGCGGCGCTCAGCCTGACACCGGTCAGTATCGACGGCAAAGCCGACGGTGCGATTACCTTGTACAGCAAGGTAAGTTTGGAAACTCCCATGGAGCGCGCCGCCTTTATCAGCAGCGGGTCGGTATTCTTTACGCCGGAAACGGTATTCAGCAAGGCCGGCCAAATAGTTCCCCAGATAATGATGGCCATTTTCGAAACTTCGCCCAGACCAAAGAATAAGAGAAAAACCGGATAGAGCGCCAGGACGGAAGAATTCCGGCAGGCCTGCACCAAAGGATCCACCACTTCTTCCAGTTTGCTGTACCACCCCATAAAAATCCCCAGGGGAATGGCAATGCTTATACCGATGACAAAACCGGTAAAGGAGCGTGAGATACTGATGGAAAAATGCTTGAATATCTCACCGGTAGTTATCAGATTTACCAGGCTGCGAATTACTTCACTGAAGGGTGGCAGGAGAAATGAATCAATCAATTCCAGCCGGGGGAACGCCTCCCAAATCAAGATCACTAAGGCTATGGCCAAGGTCTTATCCACTGCTGTCCGCAAAAGCTCAAAGGGTATTTTATAGCGCAATCCCGGATTGGCTGTAACCGGCGATTTTTTTTGATTGGCTTTGCGGAAATTATTCATTACGTGTTCTATCACGCTAAGATCACCTCTTTTAAACATCTGGATAAATGCGGCTGCGCAGCACGAACTTTTGGGCAATTGTCCGAATCAGGCCAAAAAATCCTCTGAAAAATAAAAAGCTGGAGACGTGTAAATCTTCGTCTCCAGCTCATTGGCTGGTCAACTCATCTATAAGAATTTAATATTTTTGTTCTCCAGCTTATAATTCACCAGACAGATTACTCTTTGCAGTCGCAGGAACGCCGGCAGGAACCGGATTGAACTGCAGGTTGGCAATTGGCAGCCACCCTGCCGGCGGAATGATGACGGATCAGCTTTCCTCTTTTGCCATAGGCGGCCAGCGCTTTGTCTATCAGGCCGGTTACCTGCAGAGCATAAATGCCTCTTGCCCTTAGCTCCAGCTCAGCCTGGCGGCCAATTCTGGCTACCAGCACGGCTTCGACATCGTAGAGCAGCTCAACCGCATTACCGGTGGCATGCACAGACAAAGTTCGCACTGCCGGCGGCGTTTCCCGCCGCTCAAGAAATGTGTAGGCCCCGCTTTCCGCCGCCTCATAAATCCAAAACTCTTTAGTCCTGCCAAAATGCTCATTAATGGTTATTCCGTCTGTACTGGCAACCGCTACTTTGGGCATGGTCCTTTTCACCTCGCTAATAATATTGGGATGAGCCGTAAACTAGAAATGTTTACGTAAAAATAAAAAAGGCAAACTTTTTCTAACAAGAAAAAATTTGCCTCTGGTTTCCGGCCAGTCAACAATCAGGCGATATTTTGCTGTAGTTTTTTTTATTATAGACTGCTCATCAAATTCTGTCAATCCAATTTATTGACTGCAATATAAGTTTTAGGCCGGATTCGGCTGACACTCTGTTGATTAATGCCCTATATCGAATATTTTGCCTGGATTTAGTATATAGTTAGGATCAAAAGCCTTTTTGACGGCTTGCATAAGCGCAAACTCCACCGGGTTGATTATGCCGCTTAAAACTTCTTTGCGCTTCAAGCCAATGCCATGCTCGCCTGACAGGCGGCCGCCCAGACTGTAAGTAGCCGCATACAGTTTCTCCCGGAATTTGGCGACTGCAGCCGGCCATTCATCACTTGCCACTTCGCCGGGAATAATCCGGATGTGCATATTGCCATCGCCGGCATGCCCGGCAATGCGAAACTGAAAGCGAAATTGCCTGGTAAGAGTGTCTAGCCGGGTAATAAATTCGCTAATTTGATCCACCGGCACAACAATATCCTCCGATACCCCGACAGGATGATCGACCTCAATGGCTTTGCCCCAGGCCCTGCGGGCCGGCCAAATTTTATCACTCGCTATGTCATACACACTGCGACTGCCAAAAGCCTTGCACAGCGCCAGCAATGCAGCCCGTTTCCGGTCTAAATCCTCTTCTGTATAGGCTTCCAGCTGTATAATCAGGCAATCGCCGGTATGTTGGCCGGCAAATATTTTTTCCTGCTGATACCGCTCCAAAGCAAGCATGGTTTGTTTGTCAACCAGTTCAATTGAAATGGGGTCAAGCGCCGGATCAGCCAGTAATTGATTGACTATGGCAATGGCTGACTCCAAGTTCGGGAATACAGCCAGAAAATTGGGTAGCAACGGCGCCAGCTTTTGCAATTTTATGGTTGCCCGGGTTATGATCCCCAAAGTTCCCTCCGACCCGGCAATTAACTTGATTAAACCATAGCCTGTCGAGTTCTTCTTTAGGCGCCCGCCTAACGTAACGATTTCGCCTTGCGGCGTTACAACTTCCAGTTCATAGACCTGATCGCCGGTAACACCGTATTTTATGGCCCGGTTGCCGCCGGCATTGGTAGCTATATTGCCGGCAATAACGCAGTCATCACTGCTGCAGGGGTCGCCGGCATACATGAGTCCGTACCGGTTGGCCGCTTGCTGGATATCCAGCGTCCGCACCGCCGGTTCTACAATCATATATTTGGCAGCAGCATCGATATGCACGATCCGGTTCATCCGGCAGAGATCCATAACAATCCCGCCGTACAGCGGCACGGCGGCGCCGGCCAGGCCGCTGCCGCCGCCCCGCGGCGTCACGGAAAAATGCTGCTTGTTGGCATTTTTTATAATCCGGGACACTTCCCCGGCGCTCGCAGGATAAACGACAGCCTCGGGATAATGCCGGCTCTCTTTGCGCGTGCCGGCATCAAAGGCATATTGTTCGGGTACGGCCTCGCCGCTCAGTACATTGTCCGGGCCGGCGATTCTTTTCAACTCAGCAATTATGGTATCGGTAATGTTGCTATAGGTAGGCATTGCCTCCCCCCCTTACGCTTTGTTATGAAGCAACGCAATATTTTGCAAACGCTGTAAGGCAGCTGCCAGCGTCTCTTCTTTTTTGCAAAAAGCAAACCGCAGCCAAATCTGCTTGCTGCCAGGCGGCGTATGGTAAAAACCGGATAAGGGAACAGCGGCCACGCCTACTGTTTCGATAAGCTGTTTGGCAAAAGCCACATCATCATCCCAACCAAAACGGCTGAAATCAGCCAGCAGAAAATACCCGCCCTGCGGTACGCTGCAGGGAATGTTCAGTTTTTCCAAACCGTCAAGCAAAAGGTCCCGTCTGGATTGATAGTCCTGGCGCAACGCCTGATAGTAGCCGGCGGGAAACTGGACAGCCTCGAGCAAGGCATGCTGCAGGGGAGCCGCCGCACTTATGGTCAAATAATTATGCGTAATTCGGATACCGCGGGTAAGCTGAGCCGGAGCGGCTATATACCCCTGCCGCCAGCCTGTCACACTGTAGGTTTTTGAAAATCCGTTGACAATGATGGTTCTTTCCCGCATGCCTGGTATGGTCCACAGCCTGGGCAAGACAACTCCGTCAAACAGAATCTCATCATAAATTTCATCGGTAATGGCCAGCAAACCGTACTTCTGGCAAAAATCGGCGACAGTGGCCAGTTCCTCCTGGTCAAAAATCCTGCCGGTCGGATTATGGGGCGTATTAATAATAATAGCTTTCGTCCTGGGCGACCGGGCGGCCTCTAGCAAATGGCGTTCAAGCCGAAAGCCGGGCTGGCTTAATTCCACATATACCGGCTTGCCGCCGCTCAGTACAACATCAGGTCCATAGATGGTAAAGGCCGGCTCCGGAATAATGACCTCATCACCGGGGTTAATAACGGCAAGGAGGGAAGCGGCCACTCCTTCCGTAGCCCCGCAGCAGACGGTAATTTCCGTTTCCGCATCGAAGCTGCCGCCCGCCTGCGCCAGCCTGCCGGCAATTCCTTGGCGCAACCCCTCTATCCCCTGGGAAAGCGCGTACTGATTCAAATCACTGTTGACAGCCCTGCCGGCGGCCGCTTTTAGTTCCTGGGGCGCGGCAAAATCAGGTGTTCCTCCCCCCAGGTTAATGGCGCCGCGGCGTTCCGCCAGAGCGGCAATTTCCCTGAATACCGGCAGTTTCAGCTTTAATACCCGGTCGGACAAATAAACTTCCTTGCAATTGCTGTCTGTCATTTCAATTCACCGGTATAATAAGGATTTAATTCATTGGTATACAAATCAGCAACCTTGATTGTCCCCGGCTGGGCAAAGCCATTTTTCTCCATAAGCGTAACCCAGAAGCTAATTTTCTTTTCGTCAATGTAGTTATCGGGCGGATACACATTGCCGGCCATATCCTTGACATCAACCTTTAGCTCTTCGGCGGCGATCTTCAACGCCTCGTCATAATGATCATTAATCCAGTGTTGGGCTTTGATGTCGGCGGCTACATAAGCTTTAACCACATCCGGATACTCTTTAATAAAATCTTCACTAAAGGCCCGGATCGCCAAACCGCTGGCCGGACCGTTGCCAGCCGCTTCCCCGATTTTATAACTGGTGGTTACTACCTTAAATCCGCCATGATTCCGGGCGGCTTTCTGATAAATGTTATGTAATGCGGCAACATCAACTAAGCCTTGTTTAAGTGCCTGCTCCTGCTGCTTATCCGGCATGGTCACCAGGGTTACCTGATCTTTCGCTATGCCATTTTGCCGCAAATATTCAAGGGTTAACAGTTCGGCGCACCCGCCTAAGTTATTCACGGCGATCTTCTTGCCCTTAAGATCCTGGGGAGAGTTAATTTTGCCGTCATCTTTGGCCATCCAGGTGATGTGGACTTTATCCGGGTCAGAATCATCCCACATACTATGGGTGACAATTTTTATTTTGGCGCCCGAATCCCGGGCATTGGCAATGGTGATGGGGTGGCCGGAATTAAATAAATGATTGTCGCCTTTAATAACCGATTGGGCCATAAGACCGCCGGGAACCACACCGGTATAGTCAATAACAATACCCACTTCTTTAAAGAACCCTTTGCGGTCGGCGATAATGATTTCATTGAAATCCTGCAGGGTGGGCGCTTTTAAATGAAATTCCTTGGTTAATTTACCATTGATAAATTTCGGTTTATCGTCTTCGGCCGGCTTACTGGCGCTTTGACTGCCGCAGCCTGCCAGCGTCACGATACCCGCCAGCAATAGCAGTGAACTTAGCAGTGCAGAAAACCTGTGCCATAGTAATTTTGGTCTCATACAAATCTCCTTTATTTATGTTATTTATAAGTGTCAAGTACGCGGTCATATATATCTTCGACTACCCGGAGACCGCCGTTGTAACCGGCATAACCGCAGTTAAGCACCAGCCGGTGAGCCATGGGTACACTGGCAATTAGCAGGTCGGCAGCAATCTGCCTGGCTAAGTCTTTTTCCCAGCTGCTGCCCACAATCAAGGCCCGGCTTCTTTTGTGTATGTCATTTCTGATCTTCTCCTGAATTGCACCGCCATCGTTGATAAACTCTACCTGTGCAGAGCGGAGTTCAGAAATATTTTCAAACTGCCACCTGATTGACTCCTGAAATTCCGGCGGCGTATCATCAATAATAAACTGCCGGCCTGGAATAATGCCAAGCTCGTTTAAGAGGTATTTGGCGAAACCAATAGCATAGGAGGCATCTAACAAGGTATAAAACCGGCGGGGCAGGCCATATCTGAATTCCAGCATAAAGTCAGCCGTTCTCTCGATATGCATATAAAACCGTTCTTCTTCGGACCGGATAAATTCGCCCGCAATTTTATGATCCAATTTGCCAAAATCAGTAACTAGCCATAAAAATCTGGAAGTTTCCAGACCACCGATCGGTAAGTAAGGAAAATGAAGATAGGGCGTGCCATATTTGTCCTTCAGGTGCCTGGCTATTCCCAAACCCGTCCAGGCGCTTATCACTATATTGAATTCGGCCTGAGGAATTGCCTGCCATTCCTGCATCCCCCGCGAGGCTGAGCCAAACAGAATATTAACAGTTAAGCCTATCCCTTCCAGTATCCGTTTAAGTTCTTCCAAATTACCCTGCCAAAACGGGTCCTGGTAAGGCAAGGAGGCAAATACGTTGACCAAATGCCTGATTGGCCGCGTGCCTGTTTTGAATTTGTCGGTATACTGATCAATAATGGCATTGACCACAGTTTCGTGGCTGACATAATTATTGCTTTTAAAACCGCCTGTTTCGGCGTAGACAACCGGTTTATTCTCCGCCTGAAACTGAGCTGTTACCTGCGCGACATCATCGCCGATAATGTCAGAGGTGCAGCCGGTAAGAACTACATACAAATCGGCGTCAATAACTTTGAAGGCGCCCTCAATAATACCGGCCAGTTTCCCCTCGCCGCCGAAAACAATTTCGGCTTCGCTGGCGTTGGTGCAGGGTACGGTATTGCCGCCCGCATACCCTTCGCCCTGCCCCAGCAGCCGATTGACTTTGTCTCCGCAGCCGGGACCGGAATGCAGGATGGGCACGGCTCTTTTGATGCCGGTCACTGACTGCAGCGCGCCTAATGCGCAGGCATAACGGGGCTGTTCTATAAACCTACTCATCTGTGTCACCTCTGAGAAACGCGAATGGGTTTTGCTCCAGCCACCATTTGGTGTACGGCATTGTGCTGTGTTTCGCCAGGTTAGTGACAAACTCCCTGTTATCCAGCGTCTCTAAAATGCGTTCTGCATAGTTAAGCAATCCCTGGTACCCGAAACCAAACTGCTCATCGCCGATTAAGAGAGTCGGAATCCCCAGTTTGGCTCCCCACAGTGTCATGCCGCCATGCCGGGCAATCATAATGTCCGGTTTTATCCTGTTTAAAATATTTACAAGTTCAAAGGCCTGTTTGCTGCAAACATTATAATTGGCGATATCGCCATAGGTATTGACGCTATGGGCCAAAGCATCCGAGGTTGTATCGCCATTGTCATAAATAGGATCATGGTGAAATATGGCCGCTCCCTGGACGGTTAGCCCCAATTCCCGCAATACGGCGATAAGGGCGTGGCCGTGGGCGGCTCCTGCGGTTAAATAGGCCGTTTTGCCCTTCAGTTTTTCGCGGTATTTGGCAAGCTGCGGCTTAATACGTTCATGCTCCTCGGCTATGATGGCTTCCACCGCTTGTTCGCGCTCTAAGACACGGCCCAGTTCTCTCAGCCAGTTATCGGTACCGGACAGTCCATAGGCAGGCGGAGCTTTTATTTCCGGTACACCATATACTTGTTCCAGGGCAGCGCCAATATAAGTTCCCAATGTCGGGCAAATTTGAATAGTGGCCGCCGCTTCCGATAGCTTTTCCAATTGCGCGATTGTGCTGAAAGGAATAATATAGTTTGCTTCATAACCCAGCCGGCCCAATAACTCATCAAAAATATGGCTGCCCCAGAAGTTTACAATATTAACCTTATTGGATTTCTTCACCGGCGGCTTTACAATCTTCCTGACGATAGAATGGTAGGCCGAATCAAAACCTGTCGTCCAGATTTTGGACTTAAACCCCTCACAAAAGCAGGCAACCACCGGAATCCCCAATTCCTCTGTCAAATCGTTGGCTACCCCTTCCACATCGTCGCCAATAATCCCCGAAGCGCAGGAGGTGGTTATAAAGATAGCATTAGGCCGTACCCGTTCATATACGGCCCGGACAGTCTCAGCCAGCTTCTGGGCCGCGCCAAAGATAGTGTCCTGTTCTTCCAGGTTGGTGCTAAAATAACGGCCAATTACCGGCGGCAGTTTTCTCTCCATCTGCCCAACCCGGTACACAAAGTTAAAGGTAAAGAAATCACCCGCGCAGCCAACAGGCGCATGATTGATAACGACAGCATCCTGAATCATGGAAAGCTGACAAAACGCGTTAATTGAACTGCAGCCCATACACTGGCTGAAACTGCGGGCAGTGTCCTGCAATTGGCCGCTGCGCGCGCAGCGAACCAGTTCACCGGCAGTCCCTTCAAAGCCGGTAATGGAACCAAGTCGGGTTTCCCTTACAGGTACCTCGGCCGCTTCTATATTGACAAAATTCATGACTGTCCTCCTGTCACCCCATAAGTAGTTTCATCCCTAATCCGGTGGATAATGACAAGCTCCCGCCATTATCCTGCCGTCTTAAGGTTCACAGCTGCTAGAACGCAGGCACAACAGCAACGCCATACTTATCTTGGATGAATTTCTTGACATCAGCCGATGTTAAAACTTCGGTCAGTTTTTTGATTTCCGGGCGATTTTCTTCACCCTTGCGCACAAACAGATCATTGGCGTAAGGCGAGTTGGCATCTTCCCGGAAAAGGGCGCTTTTCGGATCAATCTTGGCTTCCAGAACAAAATTGGTATTAATGATGGCACCGTCGACATCAGGTAAGGACCTGGCCAGTTGCGCCGCTTCCACTTCAACAAATTTCAGTTTTTTCGGGTTTTCGGCAATATCCCGGGGAGTAGCCGAGAAATTAGCAATACCATCCTTCAACTTGATGAGTCCATTGGCCTGTAATAAAGCCAGCGCCCGGAATTCATTGGACGGATTGTTGGGAATAGCAATGGTGGCCCCCTCTTTAAGCTCCTCTTTGGACTTTAGCTTTTGTGAGTAAAAGCCAATTGGTTCAACATGCACTTTGGCGGCTACCGCAAAATTATAGCCCTTTTCCTTGGCTACCGATTCATAGTAAGGCACATGCTGGAAATAGTTGGCGTCAATTTGTTTGTTCGCAAGCGCCGGATTTAACTGGCCTTCATCATCCAGCACGACCACTTCCAGATTGATGCCGTCCTGCTTGAGTTTGGGCTTTATAAAGTTCAGTATTTCGGCATGCGGCACAACGGCTGCGCCGACTTTAACTGTAACCTCCTGCTTACCGGACGGTTGCGCAGGTGCAGCGCTTTTTTCACTGCCTGATGAGCAGCCGGCAAACAAGCTTGCCAGCAAAAAAACACCAATAATAGCCAGCGCGGATTTAACAATGCTCTTTTTCAACATAGACATCGTCCTTTCGTTTTTTAATCAAACTTATATCTTTTTCTATTAATATAATTAGCCAGCGAGTCACCTCCCCACTGCACCCCTTGCACCAGCAGAACCAGAATAACAACGGTAGCCAGCATGATATCATCCCGGAACCGCATATAGCCAAACCGTATTGCCAGACTTCCCAGGCCACCGGCCCCAATGGCGCCTGCCACCGCAGTAAACCCGGTTATGGTGATAACAGCCAGGGTAACGCCCCGGACCAGCGCCGGCAGTGCTTCAGGAATCAAAACTTTGGTAATGATGGTAAAGGGATGGGCCCCGATTGCCATGGCGGCTTCAATTTTGCCAAAACTGACTTCCTTCAGGCAGTTTTCAATAATTCGGGCTAAAAACGGCGCAGAACCAATAGCCAGCGGCACGATCGCCGCAGTTGCCCCTAACGTTGTACCAACAATGAACCTGGCCAGAGGCAGTAAAACAACAATTAATATAATAGAAGGAAAAGACCGGACAATATTAATTACGGTGCTTAATACCCTGTTAATTTTTGGCGCTTCCAGCACATGGCCCTTATCGGTGATTACCAGAATAATGCCGAGCGGCATCCCCAGAATCAAAGCGATGCAAGTGGACAGCGCAACCATATACAGGGTTTCTCCTAAGCCTGTCGCTAAAAGCTCTATTAAGTCTTCACTCAAATCCCTTCCCCCTCACGGTAAATTCTCTGCGCCTGAAAACCTTGCAAAATGCGGATAAACCGCTGGGCCGTATCGCTTTCCGGGTTGAGGAAAAACTTCTCTACAGACCCGCTTTCAACAATCTCCCCCTGTTCAATAACCGCCATATTTTTGCAAATATGTTTGAGGACATCGAGTTCATGGGTAATTAATACAATAGTCACTCCCAGTTTTTCATTGATATCTTTTAATAGTTCCAGGATCGAAAAAGTCGTTTGCGGATCGAGAGCCGATGTCGCTTCATCACTCAAAAGGACATCAGGATCATTGGACAGCGCCCGGGCGATGCCGACCCGCTGTTTCTGCCCCCCGCTCAATTGCAGCGGATAAGCCCTGGCCTTGTCGGTTAAACCAACCAAATCCAAAATCTTCTGTACTTTTTCATTAATAATTTGCGGGGAATGACCGGCAACTTCCAGCGGGAAAGCTACGTTTTCAAATACCGTCTTGGCGTCAAATAAGTTGAACTGCTGAAAAATCATGCCGATCTTGCGTCTGGCCAGCCGCAATTCTTTCTTGTCCAATGCGGTAATTTCCTGTCCGGCCACAGTAACGCTGCCGGTATCCGGTTCCTCCAGGCGGTTGAGGCAGCGGATCAGGGTGGATTTGCCTGCTCCGCTAAAGCCGATGATGCCAAAAATGTCGCCTTTGTTAATCTTGAGATTTATCTTGTTCAGCGCCGGTATTACGGCATGGGGAGTTACATACGTCTTACTCAGATCTTTTACTGTGATCATAGCTTCCTGCCTCGCTTTATTGCTTAAATTACAGTAAGGAAAACACAACTGGCACCGGGCCCTGGGCGAACGCAAGTGCCGCTGTAGCCCTTATCCAGGCGAAAGTTATACTTTCTATCAGGATAAAAAAGCTTGGCTTCACACGCATACCCATCCGTGCAAAACCAAGTCTCCAGTATGTCTGGTCAACTTTAGACAAGTATTCTGTTAAGCTCCGACAACAAATAAAAAAAGGCTGTACTCCCTATTAAGGGAACACAGCCTCTGATTGCATAGATCAGTCAGCAATGTCGGATTCAATAAATTAATTGCATTATACATTGCCGCATTATAATTGTCAATATTCTATATCTGTATTTTCAAGCTTTAGTCTTTTCCCTTTATGTGACCAACTGCATTTTGCAGATAGTTTGCGTGATACCTATCCAGGTACTGATGTCGACGCTGCTGCTCACCTTAGGAAAGATTCTAAACAGTTTTACAGTTCTTTATTTGCGGATAGCTGCCGGCGCAGACAGCAGTTCAGGAAGGATTGACAGCCACGGCAATTCTGGTAATGCCGGCTTGCCGGAGGATGTCCATTAATTCAATCACGCGTCCATGTTCCACACTGCGGTCGGCCTGGATAATAACAGATAATGGCAGTCCCTTGCGGCTCTCTGAGGTACGCGCCGCAGCGTCCGCCGGCGAGGCGACCGGTTCCTGATTATAAAAATATCCATTGTCCTTGGTCAGGGTGATGGTATGCACCTGCTGCCTGTCGGCCTTAACGCCGCCGGCCTGCGGCAAATTGACCGGCAAACTGTTCTGGCTGGTCATCGCCAGCGTTGCAATCATAAAAAAAACCAACAGAAAAAACATGGTGTCAATCATGGGTATGATTTCTATCCGGGCCTTTTTAGGCGTATTTCTTGCTATCTTCATGTTTCTCTCCTGAGCAGCTGCGTGTCCAGCGCCACTTCCAGCCGGGTTGCATAGTATTCGATGACTTCGGTTTCCTTCTCAACGCGTGCGGTAAAATAGTTATAGGGAATCAGCGTGCTTACAGCAACCGTAATGCCGGCCGCAGTGGCTATCAGAGCTTCCGCCACCCCGCCGGTAATGGCATGCGGCTGTGCCAGTGAACCCAGGGTCATAACCTGAAACGAACTGATCATGCCAATAATAGTCCCCAATAGTCCTAAAAGCGGCGATAAGGTAATAATGGTATCGAGCACCGGCAACCCGCGTTTCATAAGCGTTATTTCGGCAATGGCCGCCGCTTCCATAGCTTTGACTGGGCTACCGGCCTGCTCAATGCCTACACCTAATATGTTAAGCAGTGGCGCGGCTGCTGCTTTGCTCAGCCGGGCGGCTTCACCCGGCTGCCCGTTTTTCACCAGACCGACAATTTGTTCCGCCAGACCGTTCACGGCGGTTTTCCTGAAAAAATACAGCCGCTCAATGATAACGGTAAGTGAAACCAGTGAGCAAATCAGGAGCGGCACCATTGCCCAGCCGCCTTTGATTAAAAATTGCAGCATAAATTGTTCCGACCTCCTCATCTATTTGGTATAATCATTTGCCGCCAATCGGCTTACTCCCAATCGGCTAGGCGGAATCTCACCCGTACGTCATGATAACTTTCCACCGGCGCGGAACCGTAGCGGGCCGGAGAAAATCGCCACTTCCTCACACCCCGTGCCGCCGCTTCATCCAGCAAGGAATAACCGCTGCTTACTAGCACCGTTGTCTCAGCAGCCGACCCGTCTGCACCGACAAGCACCCGGATTACAACCGTACCCTCCTGTCCCGCCCTGCGGGCCTGCTGCGGATAATCCGGACGCGGCCCCGACTGGAATGCAGGCTGTGACCGCTCTTTTGAATTGCCTGCCGATAATTCATTCCTGGCAACATTTTTATCAGCCGACACCCCGCCTGTGGCAGTTTCGTGAACGGCTACAGGCGGGGCGCCTGGCTCGCTTACTCCGGATTGCCGGTTAGTTTCCGGGGAGGATAAGGCTGCTGACTGTTTAACTGGCTTTTCAGTCCTTTTCTGCCATTCTGCAGCAGCCGCCGGTGGCTGGGCGGTGTGAAGCCCGGCAACCATCGGCAAGGCTCTAGCGGCAGTTGGCTGTTCACCCGGCTCAGCCACGTTGGCCGGGAGTATTTCCACTTCGACCGGAGCAATAATCGCAGGCGATGTGTATATACTCCAACCGAACGAAAAAATACCAATCACCAGAGCATGCATTGCCAATGACAATCCCGCTGCCTTGCTGTATGGATGTTTCACCATGGTATTAAACTCCTTACGAGGTGTTTTTGCTAATAATTATAGGTGGTCTTTAACCAAATGGTTCGTCTCGGTTCGTTCACCCGGAAAGACTGGGCGATACCCAGCACCGGAATTGATACCCCGGAGCGGCTGATAAATTCGGCGTAATTTTTATCAAAAAGGTTATCTACCCCGGCTGCTACCGTAAGCTGTTTGTTGGCCTTATAAGCCACACTGGCTGAAAGGATGCCAAAGCCACTGCTTTTTCCCAGGTCGTAGCCGGTTTCAGTACCGCTGTTCAAGTCATAGCGGGTTTGCGCCTGAACACCGCGCCACAATAAACCTGCTTCCACCTTTTCACGCCGGTATTTCAGTCCCAGTGTCCCCTCTAGCGGCGGCATCTGAGCCAGCGGCTTGTGATTGGAATCATTATTGCCGCGAACATAAGCCAGTGTGGCAGTTACCGTCCAGTTTTCATTCAGAGTGTAAGCCGCGTCGATTTCACCGCCGTACAGGGAGGCGTCAATATTCTCCGCTGTCTTGGCCGTTGAACTGTTGGCATTCTTGAACTGGATAAAGTCATTAATGTCGGCATAGAAAAGTGAAAGACCGGTCTTCAATTTATCGGAATTATAAATCCAGCCGATATCTAGCTGTGTATTTTTCTCCGGTTTTAAAAAGAGCTTGATTCTGCGTTCCCAATAGTCAGCCGGACGCTGTGCATGTCCTATGCCGATATAGGAGGTAACCGGCGCATTGGCGTAATCGTGTTCATACCGCAGGAATGCACCGTAAGTCCGCTCATGGGCTTTTGCCCCTGAACTTTCATTCCTTACATCCAGACTGTCGGTTCTGATGCCGGACAACAAACGGCTGTTGGTATCCAACTGCTGTTTAAACTCGCCAAATAGGCCATAATTGGTAAAGGTCAGGTCTGAGGACCATTTTGAATAACCGATTCCCATATTGTTTCGTCCGGAATGTTCGTTTTTCTGATAATCCAGTCCCACTGTCGCCGTAGTGGACTTGCCCAAAACCAGATCAGCCGCCAGCCGCCCGCCATTGGTTGTCCGGTCCACTTCCATAGCCATGGCCATCATGCCGGCAGGCCGCAGTGAATAGTTATCCATCACATGATCAACATAGGAATGATACAACTTGAATTCCAGATTGCTAATTACCGGCGACAGATTTTTCTTGTTGAATTTAAAACTGTAATCATTGCGGTCGAATTTCGGGCCGTCCATGCTCCTGCCGGCATAGGCCGCTTCGGCATCACTGGTACCGGCGGTAAATTCATACAGGGTATCGGCGTCGGGTGTCCAGCCGGCAATGCCGGTCAGGCTGTTGCGGGTATAGAGCGAATGGACCTTCGTGCCGCTGCCATCCGTATAATCGTCAGCATTCGACCTGGTTCTGATAACCCGCACATAGCCTTTGGCATCGCCGGCAGTAATGTCCATCACTTCATCGTCGCGACCGTTGCTGCCGGCCAGCACACTGCTGTTTACCCTGACTCCCG
Organism: Sporomusa aerivorans; assembly: GCF_041428895.1. Classification (NCBI taxonomy): domain Bacteria; kingdom Bacillati; phylum Bacillota; class Negativicutes; order Selenomonadales; family Sporomusaceae; genus Sporomusa; species Sporomusa aerivorans. The sequence goes on along the minus strand of NZ_CP156926.1, from coordinate 1,642,571 downwards.
GCTTGTCAAAACGTTCGGTTTCCCGTTCAAACAAAACTGTTCCGGCCACATCACCGCCACCGTATTTCACTGTCTCCGGCCCTTTTAAAACAGTGATTTTACTGTACGTTTCCGGAAATACATACGAAGTGGTAGGGTCCATCCGACCCGGGCAAGCCCCCAACTGATACGTTCCGTCCAACAAAACATTCAGCCGAGTTCCTCCCAGCCCCCTAAAGACAGGATCACTGCCTGTCCCGCCCTGCCGCACCACGGAAAAGCCGGGAATGCTTTTTAAATAACCGCCGCCGTCAGCAGCCGGAACCGGCTGCCTGGGCGCTTTGGGATCGGTTTCCACCGTCAGCGGCGCACTGACTGCCGGCGCGGTCACAATGACCTCTTCCAGCGGCACTGCCGATTGTTCCCTGTTTTCCTGTTCCGCCCAAGCCGCCTGGGTACTGGCTGAAAGCAGCAATAAAGAGGAGACTACCAGGGTTCGTACTTTTTTCATCACAGCATCATCCTTTATAGTGTTTTCTCACCCTTAAAAACATCGCGGCAAAAAAGAAAGGCCGGGTGTCCTTAAGGACAATCCCCGCCTTCAGCCTTTACTGATCAGCCTGGCACTAGTACTTTGCGTCACTTAAAAATTGAGAATAGTTAGGTGACGAAGGTCTAGCATTTGTTTACTATTATATTTATTAACTCTGAAGCGCAACACTGTCCTAAAGCACTATTTTTTTTAGCTTGTTGCTCCCCGGATAGTACTTTCAGGCGGTGTCAATAGTACTTTTGGATAATAGACATCAGGATAACATAGTTTTATAATCAATATATAGTTGATTAGCAACAAGCTAAAGGCTACAAAGGTCCTCAGACCTTTGTAGCCTTTTCTGCTTTCGAGCTCGGCAGTGCCTGTAAGAAACTCTACCGGATCCCAGGCATGCATGATTAAATACTTAGGAAGGAGGCTGACTCATCCGATCTTCGGCAAATACAAAAATTTCACAAATTCATCTAAGGAGGCAAACTATGAAAACCCGTTTATTTCTACTGGTAACGCTCATTCTAACTTTTACGCTGCTGCCGGTCTCGGCTCACGAAGCAGCAACCTCCGGCCAAGTCCACAGCGCCCAGACCCCGGGCGGACACGATGCCAACGCTTCGATTCACCATAAAATTGATCAATTGTTAAAATCAATACCTGAGAACCATTCCTTTATTGTGCCTTTGGAAAGCAAAACAGCCAACGATCTTCTGCTGGCTGTGCGCACCGCAGAAAACTTTCAAAAATCGCCTGTCCCAGATGCCTTAAATGTTTCTCTGGCGGATTTGCACGCTCACCTGAAGAACCTGCCTAAAGATAAAAGAGTGCTGGTCATTGGCGATTCCACGGTGGACGGGGCTTATGCCACTTTTATCTTGCGGTTGCATGGCATCGAAGGCTGGCTGATAAAAAGTGACAAAGCACATAGCGGCTGCCCCTTGGCGGAATCCCAGAATAAGAAAAAATGCCCAAAATGCCATTGATACAGAAAAACTCACAAGGAGCCACTGTTAGCACTTCTTTATGAGTTTTTACATGCCTAAAGCACGTCTCCTAAATATTTCCAAAAACCTGGAGGTCCAAAATGAAAGTATATTGCCTTATCATTATGCTTATCGCCTTAATCCTGACAGGCTTCCCCGCCGCCGGTTCGGCCGCAGGTCAAGAATTCACCATTGTTAATAACAGCAGCTCCGACTTTTATGATCTGGCAATCACGCCGGCCAACAGCGCCGAGCGGGGACCCAACGTCTTAAACGGGGATGACTTGCAAAGCGGCCAAAGCCTGCGTGTTGTTTTTCCCAATTATAATTCCGGCATTACGCAATGGGACATCCTGGGGATCAGCTGCTGCGGAGAAAAATTAAAATGGCAGCAACTCAATTTAAATTCAGCCCGTATGATCACGTTACGCGACGGCGGCATTGCTGAATTGAATTAGCTGCCAACAAAAATTTTCTTCATTTTAAATTAAAATTAAAAAAATGCTGCCCTTATTTGACTACAGGGCAGCATTTTTATTTTCGCCAAATTCCATTACCGTATTACTCTGAAGCCGTAATAATCTCCAAAATGCTCTTCAGCCCATATCTCTTTTGTACTTCCTGCAAATCGGCCAATACCGCGCCGCTGATGTCCACGCCTTGCTTAATGCTGTTGGCTCTGCTGATATATTCCTTTTCCCCCGGCATGTAGATCTCCCCGTAGTTCTCCTCGCGCCGGGAGGCCTTTAAACTTGCAATCAGCTCATCAACCGCCTGTTTAAATAGGGCAGTATCTACAAAATCCGTAATGTGAACAGCCCCGAAAAAGAAACCCACGCCGTTATGTTTTGCCGCAGGCTGCTCACCGCCTGCGGCCGCAAGAAAGGCACCGCTTAGAAGACCGCTAAGCACCTCTACCATAACCGCCAAATCGGAACCTTTATAACCGCCAAAGGGAATGACGGCCCCCAGCAAGGCTTCACCGGCGTTAACCGTGGGCTGCCCATGCTGATCAACAGCCCAGCCGGACGGTATCTCCCGTTCTTCCCGGTTGGCGACAATAATACGGTTAAAAGCAGCCTGACTGGTTGCCGCATCAAAGACCAGCGGATACTCTTGGTTGGCGGGGACGGCTATACTGATCGGGTTGGTGCCCAGCACCCGCGAAGTACCGCCATATACTGTCATGATGGGACCGCTGTTGCATAAGGCAATGCCAATCATATCCTGCTTTAAGGCCAGCATGGAATAAAAAGCCGCCATGCCGAAATGCCGGCCTTTGCCTACCGTAGCGACAGCAATTCCGGTCCTTTTGGCCTTATCCAGGCAGCGGGTCATGGCCCATTTGCCGGTAACAGCCCCTAAGCCGAAATCGCCGTCAATGGCCAGGCTGGAGATGCCCTCCCGGACTATTTTTATGTCCGGCCTGGCATTGAACTCCTTAATCTCAAGCTTATGGGCATATTCCTTCATTTTGGCAACACCGTGGGACTTTACGCCGCGTAATTCGGCTTCCACCAAATTGTCGGCCACCGTTTGGGCATCCGTCATCCCCACGCCTAAAGTGGCGAAAACTTCCTGGCAAAACACCCGCAGACTATCCTCCGTTACCCGATACTGTGTCATGACTTACTCCTTATCACTCTTTATTCTCCGGCAAGTTTATAGATGGCTGCCACATATACTTCAGTTGCTTTCAGCAAACTGTCAATCGAAATATATTCATTTTTTTGATGCGCCGTACGGGGATTGCCGGGAAACCGCGCCCCAAAGGCGGCAAAGTTGCCCAGTACGCGGGCGTAGGTACCGCCGCCCATAGCTTGTGGCGGCGTATCGTAGTCGCCGGTTATTTCGCGATAAGCGGCGACCAGTTTTTTTATTAAGGGCGAATCCGGCGCGACATAATGTGGCGACGAACCGGTATAATCTGCAAACGAAAAGCCGTATTGTTGGCCGGCGGCCTGCAGTTTCTCAATTATGTCGGCAGCATTATTCGTAACAGGGTAACGAATATTGACCGTCAGAGTAGCCGCGTGTTCGTCAACATGAATTAACCCCAGGTTATAGGTCAAATGTCCGGAAATTTCATCCCGGGCGGCGATTCCCAGACTTTCCGAGCTTGCTGCTGCCTGGGTAATAAACTCCAGCACCGGATGTTGGCCAACCGCGCTCAGTTCCCGGGCTAACTTGACGATTGCGTTTTCTCCCAGTTCCGGGGTTGATGCATGCGCCGCCACCCCAGTTGCCTCATAGCTTTTCCCGGCAAATTCCGCCTTGGCGTAGGCTGGCACCACATTGCGCGCCGTGCCGCCTGTAAAAATCAGTTTGCTGGTTCCGGGCGGCAATTGTTTTACAAAATTGCCGCTGAGCGCCCCTTTTTCCGCATTAATCACGGGAAAAGCGCCATCGGGTGTGAACCCGGAGGCCGGCAGCCCTTCTACTTTTATATAATGTTTGACACACTCAAAACCGCTCTCCTCATCGCAGCCGAAAACCAGCCGGATACGTTTGTTCACCACTATCCCGCTGTCGCGTACAAGCTTAAAAGCATACATGGCGGCAACGGCCGGTCCTTTATTATCAGCCGCGCCGCGGCCATAAATATTACCGTTATGGATTTCCCCGCCCAAAGGCGGATAATCCCAGTCAGTGCCTAGCGGTACTACATCTAAGTGCGGCATAATAACAACCACAGCCTGGCCTTCGCCAAATTCCCAATAACCGGCATAGCCATCCAAATCCTTGGTAATAAAACCCCATTGCCTGCCGATTTCCAAAACATAATCAAGGGCGGCCCGGTTACCCGCACCAAAAGGCGCATTGGGTAGAGCCGGTGTTTCCACGGTGTTAAACTGAATCAATCTTTGGGTTGTTGCTATGATATCATCTTTGATGGTTTGAATTTTACTTTTAATCGCCATACAGTTTACTCCTTACCTGTCTATTCTTTCAATTCACCGGTAAAAAAAGGGTTAACCTCATTCGTATACAAATCTTGGGCCTTAATTTCACCCGGGTTGGCAAAACCATTGCGTTCCATCATATCAATCCAGAACTGAATCTTCCTTTCATCCACCCATTTATCAGTGGAATGCCAGTTACCGCCGGATAAAGGCGCATCATTGAATTTAGCCCAAAGCTGTTTCGCGTCGGCAAAATTTTTATTGCCCCATTGCTGTCCCCGGTAGTTGCCGGAAATATAGGCTTTAACTACGCCCGGGTATCTTTTTATAAAATCTTCACTGAACGCCCGCACCGCCAGTCCCCCAGCTTCCCCGTCACCGGCTGCCACACCGATTTGATAGCTGGAAACCAGTACTTTCAGACCTGGCCGCTGCTGCGCACCAATCGAAAAAGTTGAGTGGACAACGGCAACATCAATCAATCCTTGCCGTAAGGCTTGTTCCTGCTGGGCATCCGGCATGGTCACCAGTTCCACCTGGTCTTTGGCGATGCCATTTTGCCGGAGATATTCATAAGTGAGCAAATCAGCGCAACTGCCTCTGTTGGCGACTGCTATTTTTTTGCCGATGAGATCCTGGGCCGTATTGATCTTGCTATTATCTTGAACTAACCAATACATATGGCCTTTATCGCCGTCAGGATGGTCCACCATTCCTTCCATAACAATTTTAATTTTCATACCGGCTTGTCTGGCCATGGCCACATTGATGACATGGCCGGAATGCATAACATCAACGTCGCCTTTGACAACGGCCTGCACCAAAGTTCCGCCTTTAAGCGGCCCCTGGTAATCGGTAACAATCCCCACATCCTTAAAAAAACCGTTTAGATCGGCCATGGCATAATCAAAGGCGCCGCCTTTGATTACTTTGAGGTGAAATTCCTGCGAAAGTTTGCCGTTTTTGAATTGGTAGTCACCGCCATCGACTCTTTTCGCGCAGCCTGTCAGCAGCAGAACGAGCAGTATTGCCAACACCGGCAATAGCCTGTTTGCCTTCATCTTCAACTCTCCCATCTGCCATAAAGTAAACTTAGCCTAACTGCCTATTCACATCTGAATGAGCCTCCGCACAACCCGGCGCCGCTTACTCCCGGACAACCGCTTGTCGGCCTGGCAGCCTTTATGCTCCGGAGAAGCTTTCCCCGCCGGCCGTATGTTTCCAATGCCTTAGCAATAGGACCGGTAACAGCTAAGGCGAAAACACCTTTTCCCAGCAACTCAATTTCAGCCCGTGGACCAATTTGGGTTACTAATACGGCCTCCACATCGGTCAGCAATTCAACTGCCCTGCTGGCGGCATGGGTGGCAGGATCTACAGGCTGCTGGACTGTCCGTTTCTCTAGCAACTGGTAGACCCCGGTCTCATCAACTTCATAAATCAAAAATTCCCTGGCCCGGCCGAAATGTTCGTTGATGGTGATCCCATCAGTACTGGCAACTGCTACTTTGGACATGTTCTATCACCTCATATTTATATTTGAATTACTTTCCCGTGAAAAATAAAAAGACAGATCTTTTCAAAATGAAAAAACCTGTCTCCGGACTCATTCCGGTCAACAAATCGGCTATTTAGATATTTTATACATTGTAGACCATGCGTCAGGCGGTGTCAATGCAAAATTTTATTATTTTTCAATGTTGACAATGCTGATCGGATTTATTACAATTAGTGCAATGTTAATTATTAACATCCAGGTGGTGATTTGCTAAAGATATTGTTTAGTATAGGCTGATTTAATTAAAAACAAAGTCAGGAAGGTGTATACGATGAGTGATAAGCACATCTATTTGGATCATTCGGCAACGACCTATATTAAGCCACAGGTCTTCGATGAAATGCTTCCCTATCTGAATACATATTACGGCAATCCTTCTTCCATCTATGCCATGTCACACAAGACAGAACAAGCCATTGACCAGGCCAGGGAAAGAGTAGCCCTCGCCCTGGGGGCGGAAAAAGCTGAGATATTCTTTACCGGCGGCGGCTCAGAAGCCGACAACTGGGCCTTAAAAGGGATTGCGTTTGCCAATAAGCACCGGGGTAATCATATCATTACCACCAAGATTGAGCATCATGCCATTTTGCATGCCTGCGAGTTTTTAGAACGCAACGGTTTTGAAGTAACCTATCTGCCGGTGGACGCCGAAGGTCTGGTAGACCCGGAAGCGGTGCGGCAGGCCATTACCGACAAAACCCTGCTGGTCTCGGTGATGTTTGCCAACAATGAAATCGGGACAATCGAGCCGGTAAAAGCAATCGGCCAAATCTGCCGGGAAAAGAAGGTATTGTTTCATACCGATGCCGTTCAGGCCGTAGGTCATGCGCCAATTGATGTAAAAGATATGAATATTGACCTATTGACGCTGGCTGCTCATAAATTTTACGGCCCCAAAGGCGTGGGTGCGCTTTATATCCGGCGGGGAGTAAAAATCGACAGTCTCATTCACGGCGGCGGCCAGGAGCGAGGCAAACGGGCCGGTACCGAGAATATTGCCGGTATTGTCGGTTTGGGCAAGGCGCTGGAACTGGCGGTGGCGGAAATGCCTGCCGAAAACAAGCGGCTGGCAGCCTTGCGGGATAAACTCATTAAAGGACTTACCCGTATACCGCACACCCGCTTGAACGGACCGGCGGGTGATAAGAGAATGCCTGGCAATGTGAATGTATGTTTTCAGTTCATTGAAGGCGAATCTTTGCTCTTATTACTAGATAGCAAGGGCATCTCGGCCTCCAGCGGCAGCGCCTGCACGTCCGGCTCGCTTGATCCCTCCCATGTATTGCTGGCAATCGGCCTGCCCCATGAAATTGCCCACGGCTCACTCAGGCTTACGCTCGGGAGCAGTACAACCGAGGCAGATATTGATTATGTTCTGGAGGTATTGCCCGGAATTGTACAACGATTAAGAGATATGTCCCCGCTCTGGAAAAACTATCTACAGGCGCAAGCAAACGCTAGTGGGCATGCAGTATAGTGGTAAGACCGGCAGACTATAGGGATATAAATTAAAGAAGGCTAAGAAAAACCTGGGCGGTTTTTCTTAGCCTTCAGACATTTTCCGATCAGCCAATACCTGTTTATTACAAAATATCACTTTATACAATGAGCTGTCAAGATCAGCTATATTTAAATTTTCCAATCGCAAGCTGCAGTTCCTGCGCCATTTGCACCAGGGTCTGGCTTGAGACTGGCAGTTCCTCCAACACCGGAAGGTTCTGCGATCGACCTGCTCTGCAGCTTGGCTCCGCCAGCCATATCGGCAATAGTGGCATAATCACGCTCTTCTTCGATGGCAAACTTACACATTAAATAGCTATCATTTTCAGAAAAAATAAAACTATTATTGCAAAGCAGATATTGTTGTTCTATAATGTTCATAGGTGGTGATCATTCGTGAACGAAGGTGAACGTTTTAAATCAATAATGGATATTTTATATCAAGAAGATCTGGTTTCCTCGGAAAAATTAGAAAAAATACTGGGTGTATCTTCTGTAACGATAAGAAGAGATTTGCAGAAATTAACTAAAAAAGGACTCATTGTGCGCTACAGAGGTGGCGCCATGCTGGCCAAGTCCAAACTTGGGCATGAACCAACATTGGGTGAACGCGAATCTGAGAATCTCTCTAACAAGCGCTTAATTGGGCAAACTGCCGCTAGTCTGGTAAAGGATGGGGAAGTCATTGCTCTGGATGTTGGAAGTACAGCGATGGAGCTTGCGAAAGCTTTAAAAGCACGCAGTAATATTACTGTTTTCACCCCTAGTTTGCCGATTGCCAATATATTTCTCAATACGAATGTAACGGTTTATATAGTCGGTGGAATTTTACAGCACAAAGAAGTTTGCGTAGGCGGACCAATTGCTAGAAGCATCATTCGTCAGTACCATTTCGATAAGTTTTTCCTGGGGGTTGCGGGTATCAGTGAAACTGCGGGAATGACTGATTTCGGCATGGATGAAGTTGAAACCAAGAAGGCTTTTATTGAACGGGCACGGGAGGTTATTGTACTGGCTGATTCCAGTAAATTTAGCAAAACTTCCTTTGCTACCATTTGTAAATTCAATGAAATAGATCAAATTATTACAGATTACGACCTCGATTCTCAGCTGCAAGCTAATTTAAAAAAGAAAGGAGTAGATATTGTCGTGGCCAGTTGCAGTGAGGATTGATTCGTATATAAAAATGTAAAAGGAGTAGCGATCATGAGAAAGAGAATTGCTATTTTAGGAAGCAGCGGCGGGAATCTTTATAATCTTGGTGGAAAAGACCCCAAAAGTCTGTTAGGGGAACTTATCCAACAAATTCAAGCTGCAGAAATGGAAATAGGTGCTGTGCAGTTTATTGCGGCAGAAGCTTCCATGGATAATATCAAACCAACTACAAAGGCAAGTTTGTGGACCTGGAACGGTGACGATATTGAAATTAGCTTTACCGGAACGCTGCAAGAAGTAAACGAACAAGCGAAAGCGGAAGATAGTAAAATTGCTCAATTAATTTCAGACAGCCAAATTGACGGACTTATTCTGGCCAGTGCTGATCCTGAGGGAACTAATAAAGAAGCACTTGCGGCCGCAGCCAAAAATAAACTGGCAGCAACAGGAACTGGCGGAACTTCCATGGCTAAAATTCAGGCCATGGGTGTAAACGTTGTTGCTGTTTCAGGTACTACAGGCACCACAAACCGGACTCGCTCCATTGCTAATGTTTTTGCCCTTGCTAAACATTGGCAATTGAAATACCGTCCTTCGATAGGAAATGCCGGAGAAATCAATGCTTCTGGAAACGTTTTTTCCAGAATAAGTATTCGTGGTATATTGATGGCTTCCTTACCCGCTTTCATTAGCATGGCCCTTATCCTAATAATCAGTAAAATTCCAGGGTTACAAGCTTTCGAGAAAATATTTGAAACGATAATTGCCGCTCTGCCTGTTGTTGTCGCTACAATAGCTGCCAAGCAAGTTTCCGGTTTGAATGAAGTCGCGATTGTGGCAGGGATTATTACCGGTACTTTATCTGTCGGTGGTGGACTAATTGGGGGCATTATCGGCGGTATAATCGCCGGTATCCTTGTTCAGGTCTTGTTTATAAAATGCCTTCAGTGGAGCTTCCCCGCAACCACAGCGAATATCGTATCGGGTGGTATTTCCGGATTGATCGCAGGCTTGCTTGTTTATTATTTAATCGGTCCTCTGGCTCAAATGGCTGGGGATAGTATAAGATTACTCATCAATACGGCAATCGAAATCAGCCCTGTACTATGTGGAGCATTAGCCGGTTTGCTAATTTGGCCGGCAATAATGGGCGGCATGTACCATGCGGCTATTTTGCCCATCGTCCTACTGGAAATGGAGAAAACAGGGAACAGCTTTTTAGGGGCAATTGATATGGTCGGTTTGGTCATGGTATCTGCTGGGATAACCCTGGCAAATGTGCTGTATCCCAGGGTCAAAGATGAACAGGCTTTAGCCACACCTGGATTTTTAATCAACGTTGTATTTGGCACTTTTGTCGAGGCTTCCTATCCATTTATGTTTTCCAATAAAATTGTTTTCGCCGGTGCTCTCATCTCGGCCTGCGTAGGTGGAACTTTGGTAGGTTTTTTTAATGTCAGAGGAACCGCTTATGTCCCAGCCATTGTAGCACCAGGTCTTTCTACTGACTGGCAAGGATTTTTGATTAGTATGCTAGTTGCCATGGCGATTAGTTTTATAATTACAATTTCCGCAAATAAATTTAGTAAAGTTAAAGATTCAAAGGATGACATTACAGTAGCCTAGCTATGTAATAATTATACTAATTAAGGAGTGTTAGAAATGATTAAAGCAGACATGAGAAAAAAAATGGAATCTGCAAGGCAAAAGGTTTTAGCCGCTATTCATGCCCACGGTGGTACCACGCTGCTTTCGACTGGTTTAACCGGCGATGATGCCCGGTTGGCTAAAGCTGCTATTGCAGCCGGTGCTAAAATGGTAGAGCCGAACCATCCGGCAGTCGCTCTAGCCCGGGGTTATAAAGGAGTTACCAATATGCACGCTGCCGAGCAAATTCGTCATGAAATACCAATTGTGGAAATGGCTAAAGTAACCTCAGGAGTGAGACAGGTTGTTGGTAAGGACATTTATATCACAGTAGGTATTCCCGGTGGATTTACCGAAATCATGCCTACCATTCTTACCGATAACGATTTTAAGCTGATGTCAGAAGCAGGTGCTGATGGCCTTCATATTCATAAAAGTGATTTACAAGATTTAGCCGAAATTGTTGAAAAAGCACATTACTACGGCCTGCTTGTCGATGCATATATTGGTCGCTCTACGGATTTGCATTCTTTTGGCATTCCTGCTGATACACCTGAAGAAGTAGCTAAAGTAGCCAAAGAGATGGAAAAAATAGGCGTAGATTTTATTGGTCTGATGACCGGTATGAGTTATGAAGGAATCGCGGCTGGTGAAATCCCTGCTGTAATAAAAGAGCGTCTCAAATCGTTAGTTGAGACTGTTAATGTTCCGACCTTAGCCGAAGGTGGCATCAATCTAAATAATCAAACTGCTTTTAGAAATACCGGCGTTAATATTTTGGTTGTAGGTACAGCTATTGATGATATGGCTGAAGAAGCAGTTAAAGCAGCAGTAAAATCCTTTCTGCCTTAAAGTAAGGAGAGTTTTTTTAATGAAAAGGAAAAGTCTTATTAGAAAAAAGAGCCCAAAAACGCTTTGAGCCGGCAAGCAAACAAGCGAATTTGAGCCCCCTATGGAAAGGAAAATCTTCTGATTTTCCTTTCCTTTGCATTATAGCACACCGTTAATTAATCGTCACCAATGGTGAACTTTCTAAAACGCTCAGCGTTTGACAGTATGCTTAACCGCATTTCTCTATTAAGCCCCTTGCGGGGCACCTGTTTCGCCTTCTTAAAAGGCTTAACATTTGTTGAATAAAATTGTCAAATATAAACTATAAGAGAACGCAACATGCAAAAAACGCTTGATGGTCATTTATATTTTTGACTCACCTCAAGGGCTTCTTCCAGATAATAGATCAGGTCATTAATATCTTCCAAACCGATAGACACGCGGATCAGATCTGCGGTTACGCCGGTTGCCAGTTGCTCCGCCGGGGTTAACTGCTGGTGGGTGGTGCTGGCCGGATGAATAACCAGCGACTTGGCATCGCCAACATTGGCCAGGTGAGAAAACAAGCCGAGATTATCGATAAGCCTGCGGCCTGCTTCTAAGCCTCCTTTTATGCCAAAAGTAAGAATGGCCCCTGCGCCCTTGGGGAAATACTTCTGCGCCTTTTCATAACCCTGCCGCATTGCCTGTCGTTAATTCACTGTTCGGCCGCACCTCCCTACATTTATACCAGTATCTCCTTGTCCGGCAGAAAACTATATTTCTGTCAGGCGGCTGGCGCCCAGCCTTGGCTAAAAAAGCGCAAGCCGGTGTTACAGGGAAGTTATAGATTACTAGCTACTTACTGTAAAACAGTCAGATCCAGCAAATCGTCCACTTTTACCTTTCCTTTGGCAATTACGCCGGCATTTTCCAGATCTTCAATCCACGGTTTTACCATCTCCGGGGTAATAGCGGCGTCGCCCGCATAATAATGGGTGGCGCTAACCGGTACCTTGATCCAGTCTTCCGTCATTTTCCGGGCTTCCTCCGGGTGGTCGTTAGCCCATTTTTGGCCTTTTAGGATGGCCCGGGCAAATTTCCGGACAGTCTCAGGATTTTTCTCAATGTAATCGGTAGTAAAGTAATAGTAGCCAACACCGCCGGCTTGACCGAATCCGGCGTCAAGGCTGTCGGCAATCTTGACCATGCCGGCATCTTCCATGAGTTTATAGAATGGCGGATGTACGCCGGATACTGTTACCAAGCCTTGCTTCAAGGCCTGTACGGCCTGCACGTCCGGCATGGTCACCCACTCAAGCTTGTTTCTGGCGACGCCATTATGGTCGGCAATGTTATTAGCCAGAAAATCAGAGCATTGATTATTGGTAATGATGGAAAATTTAATTTTTCCATCCAGCTTGTTCAAATCGGCGAAACTTTTAATGCCCGAAGTTACATTGGGGTTGACATACCAATTCATATGCCGCAGCTTGGGGTCCTGGTCGGGCAAGGGATCAATGCCGGCTTTTACGACCCCTTTGATTTTAGCCCCACCGGCGATAGCAACGGCAAGTGTATTAGGATGGGCATTGCTAACATCGTTATTGCCGTTCAGAATGGAAGGGATAATCTGGTTCGGCTGTGTATCGCCGGTATACACCACTTTAAGTCCCTCTTCTTTGAAGAAACCTAGCTGATCGGTTACTACCCAGGGTGTTGAGCTGCACGCCGTCTGCGATATGGTGCGGATAGGAATTAGGCCATCATTACCGGCGCCATTTGCTCCGTTTTGTCCGGCAGCGGCCGGATTATTGCCTTGATGGGCGCCATAGGCAATGGCGCCGGCCACTGCCACGCCAATAATTCCTGTCAGCACCAGTTTGATTGTTTTTCTAGTTGCCATAATACGGTTATCCTCCTCCGATTTTGTAATCGCTTGGTTACGTAAACATCAGTATTCAGGTGCGTTCTCTTTCCAATTGATAATACGTTTCTCCAATTCGGTAAACAAATAGTTAAGCGAGAGACCAAGAACAGATATGGTAACGGTAGTGGCGAATAACTTGGGGATCTGGTAGTTGTTCTGGGCGTTAAACACCAGCCAGCCCAGACCACTGCTGGCGCCAATCATTTCAGCGGCAATCAGCATAAAGAAGGCGGTATTGCAGCTGGTCTTAAGGCCATGGAATATACCGGGCGACGCCGCCGGCAGCACCACCTTGAAAAACATATCGACAGCACGCACACCCATAGAGCGAGCGGATTTCACCAATAATCCGTCAACATGCTGCACGCCGGTAATCGTATTCAGCAAAATCGGCCACAGGCATACCCAAAAAATCATGGATACCTTGGATATTTCCCCGATACCAAAGATTAAAATAAATACGGGAAACAACGAGAAGGGATTTACCTCGGCCAACAAGCGCAGCACTGGTGTGACAATCCGCTCAAACAGCTTAAACCAGCCGCCCAAAAAGAAACCTAACGGAATACCGATAACGGCCGCCAGCACAAATCCCAGCAGGGCCCGTAACAGACTGGCCTTGATATGGATTAGCAAAGTGCCGTCAGCCAGCAAATCCCACAAGGTACCTATCACTACTGTCGGCGGTGAATAAAAGTTTGCGGTACCAGCCCAATCCTGGGCGCAGCCTCCCAGATAATGAGAAACACGATAATTGATAAATTGTCGACAATCAATTTTTGCACAAGCAGCATTGTCTTTCTTCGTTCACCCCCTTCCCTGACTTTGGTGTCTGTTTTCTTTAGCGTTGCCTCCATCTGGCACCCTCCTTTATCTACCACAGATGTAAAAAATCATATTGAATTGACGTTACCCTTCATTTTTGTAAGCTGCTTTCCAGTCAATTACAATATCCTCCAAATAATGCAATGCATAGGTGATTGCGGCGCCGAGTACGGCGATACTGATGACCCCGGCAAAAAGCCTGGGTATGACGCCATTGATAGCCGAATTATGGATGAGCCAGCCTAGACCGGCGCTGGCGCCGATAACCTCGGCCGCCATTAGCATGAGAAATGCGTGGGCTGCCCCGGTGCGCACGCCGGTAAAAATAACCGGCGCCGCTCCTGGCAGAAGTATCTTCCAGAAGATAACCGCCCTACTGGCCCCCATCGACCAGGCACTCTTTACAAACAGGGGATCTATTTGCTTAATGCCGGCAATGGTGGTAAACAAGACCGGCCAAATGCTCGACCAGAAAATGATGCTGACTTTGGCCCCTTCCCCAATGCCAAAAAACAAAATAAATATGGGAAACAGGGAAAAACCGTTAATTTGTCCCAGCATGCGCAACAAGGGGCGCAGTTGCCGGGCCAGTTGCGGGTAGACTCCACCCAGCAGGAAACCGCCGGGGATACCAATACCTACGGCTAGCGCCAGGCCAATCAGGGTCCGCTGCAGACTCGCTGCAATGTGTAAGAATATGGACCCGTCTGCGGCCAGCGCCCATAAAGTCTGCAACACCACCGACAATGGCGGTATAAACTGTCCGTCGATAACACCAACCCGCGGTAAAATCTCCCATAAGGCAAAAAAAGTCACAATACCTGATAGATTGATCAACCGCTCTTGGAATTCTTGGATATAAGCGAGCATAATATCACCCGTCCTTCTAAATACTTATAATTTCTATCCGCCAGATCCCGAAAATATGGGAAGGCCACAGAAATAGCTGACTATTTCTGTGGCCTTCAGTTTTTTTCACTGATCAGCCCCTGTACAAGGGACAAATTTAATATAAATCATCTATAAAAACAAAGGCTGGTAAGATAAGCCGCATACGGGCAATATCCTGCCAGCCTTTGGTATAACAACCAATCAGCATATGAAAATTCGGCTTTAGAAACCGGCAGCCGGCTCCTCTTTCCAACGGGTGACCCTTTTTTCGATCGCTACCAGAGTATAGTTTAGCAGCAATCCTAACATCGACATGGTAATAATGGCCGCATACATGTTGGGAATCTGGTATTTCACTTCAGCATCATACAAAAGAAAGCCCAGGCCGGCATTGGCCCCGATCATTTCGGCCGCGATCAAAATCAAAATAGAGGTGGTGGCGCTAAGACGGATGCCGGTAAATATAGACGGTATGGATGCCGGAATAACTACTTTAATAAAGATCTTCAAGGGAGAAGTCCCCATGGACCTGGCAGCTTTGACTAACAGCGGGTCTACATTTTTGACACCGGCAATGGTATTTAATAATATCGCCCAATGCACCCCCCAAAAGATAATGGCCACTTTGGAAATCTCGCCAATACCAAACAGCAGGATAAAAACCGGAAACAATGCCAGAGTCGACGTCTGCCGGAACGTCTGCAATAACGGATCAATAAAGTTTTCAAAGTTTTTAAACCAGCCGATAATGAGTCCTAAAGGAATGGAGATGATAAGTCCCAGACTAAAGCCGATTATGGAACGACGCAAACTGACAGCAATATGTTTGAATAACTCCCCGCTGGCAATTAATTTGCAGAAGGCGGCAAATACTTTGGAAAACGGCGGCAGAAAAACAGGATCCGCCAAGCCAATCCGCGGCGCAATTTCCCACAGTAATAAGAAAAGTCCGATAGCCAAAAAACGGTAAGCACCGTGAAATAGCCTCTTTCCCCATTTCGTCAGCAGCACTTGTTTCAATACAATCACTCCATGTCAAGTATTCTCTAAATAACATAAAAAGGCTGCATCCCTTAAATAAAGGGACACAGCCTCCAGTTCTCTGACCAGTCAGCAATGATTCTATATTTGTATTTGAAGTTCATTGTACATGAGCAGGTTATAATTGTCAATACAAATTCAAAATACGGTATGGCCAGCCAGGTTTTATGATTTTAGAAACCGCATTTCGCCAAGGCCTGTTTAAGATCGTCGATAATATCCTCAGCCGCTTCCAGGCCGATGCTGAAACGTAAATGGCCATTCTGAAACTCAGGCGGATAAAAATGATTTCTTTCATCATCAGGCCCGACATAAACGATTAAGCTCTCATCATGGCCGACAGACACGGCAGGAACAATCAATTCCAGCGAATTGACAAATTTGTTGTGGGTAGCCACATCGACCTTCAGCCCAAAAGCCATAACCCCGGAAAACATACTCATCTGTTTTTGGGCAATTTCGTGCTGCGGATGACTGGCAAGACCCGGATAGGCGACAAAGGCTACTGCCGGCTGCGCTTCCAGAAACCGGGCGACCTCAAGGGCTGTTTCGCTATGCTGCTTCATGCGCAGCGGCAAGGTTACCACCCCGCGCATAATAAGCCAGGCGTTAAACGGACTGATGACCCCTCCGAGATTGACCATGGCCTGCCGCTTTATCTTGTCAATGAGTTCGGTGCGGCCGATTACAGCGCCGCCCATAGCATCTCCATGGCCGTTGATGTATTTGGTCAGACTGTGAATGACCAGATCGGCCCCCAGGGCGAGAGGCTGCTGCAGATAGGGCGAGGCAAAGGTACTGTCAACCGTAAGTAAAGCGCCTACTGAGTGCGCCAGCTTGGCAATACCGTCAATATCACTGACCCGGGTGGTCGGATTGCCAGGTGTTTCAATGTGAATAATTTTGGTATTAGGCCGCAAAGCCTGTTTGACGGCTGCTAAATCAGCAGTGTCTACAAGACTTGTTTCAATGCCGTATTTAGCGGGAAAATACTCTTGCAGCAGCCTGTACACGGCTATGTAGGATACGTTGGAGCAAATGATGTGAGCGCCTTGCTCCAAAAAAGTGAAAAATACCCCGGCCAAAGCCGCAACCCCGCTGCCTAAGACGACACAGTCTTCCCCTCCCTCCAAGGCCGCCAGCTTTTCCTGCAGATAGATCTGGTTGGCCGAGGTATTTCTGGTGTAAACCAGCTGATTGGGATCACTCCAGTTAAGCGTGGAGGCATCTTCCGGCAGCCGGTAGCTGTTGGCCATGGTAAGCGGGCGCCGGATGGCGCCGGTTTCCTTGTCAATTCCGTTGCCGGTGTGGACGCATTTCGTCCGGAAACTAAATTTCTTGCTGTCAGTCATGTTGCAAGTCCCTCTTTTCCTTTGAAATTATAAGCAGCAAACCTTCTAAAAAAATAAAAAGACTGAAGTGCAACCGATATTACTATCGTTTGGCCTTCAGTCATCTGATCAACCTTAACGGTTTGATTATACCATTTTATAAGGAATAATTCAATGTTCCTCCGGCAAATTATTCCCAAAAGCCAAATCTTATCCCATACTACGCAGGGCTGAAAGCAAACAGAACAGCAGTGTTCCGAAAACAATTACCGTAATGGTACCCAGTCTGGCAAACCGTAAAGCCATAAAAGCCAGCAGAGCCATACTAACAGCCAGCAAGTCGGTCAGAGTATGCCGGGCCAAATCAATAACTGCAATTGTCATCATCCCGGTAAACGCGGCCGCTATGCCTTTGAGGGCCGCCTGCACCCGGCGATTGTTGCGGATACGCTCATGGACTTCAGCAGTTCCCATAACCAAAATCAGGGAAGGGGCAAACATTCCCAAGGTAGCCGCCAAAGCTCCGCTGATGGCGGCTACCTTGTAACCGATGAATGTTGCGATAATCAAAACCGGACCGGGAGTCATCTGACTGAGAGCAATCCCGACGGTAAACTCGTCCAGACTCAGCCAGCCATTGACAACCACCACTTCCTGCTGAATAAAAGGTATCATGGACAACCCGCCACCAAATAAGACGGCACCCATCCGACAGAAAACCAACCAGAGTTTAGTGAGAACAGGCGGAATAGGCGCCACGAGCCAAAGCACAGTGAAGATCCCCCCCAGACAGGCTGCCGGCCATAGGCTGATAACGCTGACGGTATTATGATGATCCCGGTTGCCCGGTTCACTCATGGCCCCGTCTTGTCTCTGCGGGAAGCGGCCATCAATGAGAAGCCCTGAAAGCGCAGCTACCAGCAGCGCAACAAACGGACTCTGCGAGAAGGACATAAGTCCGGCTGCCGCCAAAGCAACAGCCACTGCTATCCTGTCACGGGCAGTAACACGCCCCACTTCAATAACGGAATGGGTGATTACGCCCACGACAACCACAGCGCCGCCACGAAACAGCATGCCCACTGTTTCTATCGAATGATAGGTAAAGTATATATGCGACAACATAAGCATCACGGTAAACGGCATAAGCAGAAGGGCCAGAAAGGCAGTAACCGCACCGGCCATTCCTCTCAGTTTATAGCCGATATACACCGTTAAGTTGACAAAAGTGGCTCCAGGCAGGAGTTGGGCTAACGACAGTCCGTTCACAAAGTCTCGTTGTTCAAGCCATGGCTGGTTCTGAACCAGACGTTTTTGGGTTTCGGCGGCAAGCGTTGGCCCAAAACCGGTCAGCCCAATCAGTGCATACAGGTAGAACAAACGCCACAGAGATATGACGCTACCCGCCGGTTCTGCAGATAAAGCCCGTTTTACTGTGTTCAATCCGCATCTCCCACCCTTGCCGAGTCCTGCTAACTTGACTTTGATCGAGAGTTAACTTCATTATAATTTACTCAACATTCCTTTAGATATTGACTGTTGTTTTTCCTGCTTGCCCTTCAGCAATTTGCTGCCGCCGGGTAACCCAGATAAGCAACGCCCCTGTAAAACCAAGCAGACTGCCGATAATCGTCGAGAAAAACGCCGTCTTGACGCATGCCCCGCCATGCGCGCAAATGCCAATAACCCACGGTTGCGGCAATATCGCAATGGTTATGCCCAGCAACAGCAGTAGGAAACTGCTTAATGTTCTGGCCTCGGTAGTCTGCAATACAAGCAAAGCACTGGAAAAGATGAGTGCCAGAAGAGCAATGAGAAATTCAGCCTGATAGGCAAAATGGCATTGCATCGGATTCCCCCCCTGGCCTACTCCGGTGCAAACAGGGATAACCCGTGGCAGTACCAGCAGCACTGCACTTAATAATATCGCACTCCATGACAGCGTTTTATAGCCACTCATATAAAACAGCTCCTTTCACATTTCATTACGCCAGATAATTAGTCCCGGCAGATAACGGCGCTGCGGAATGGGTTTGCGGATGCGGACCGTTAGGATTATGCTGTCTGAAGGGCGCCCGGTTTGCCCCGCTGTACAGGATGGCGACACCCGCTAAAAATACTATGAGAGCACTTATCAAGAATTTTTTTAAGCTCACACTCACAACCTCCTTAATCACGCCTAGATCAATTTTTCCTCTCCATAAACTAAAGGCCGAAGTGTTCCCCAGGAACTCTCCGGCCTTTAGTCGCTACTAATCAGCCAAGCCAAACAAGATATTATCCGGCCAATCCTAGAAGGCGCCGGGAAAGTCTTACAGCATCGGCCGCATTAACGGCATAACCGTCAGCCCCGATTTTATCGGCGAAGCTTTGCGAAATAGGTCCGCCGCCAATAATAACCTTGAACTCATTTTTAATGCTTTGCTGCTCTAAGATCCTGACCACTTCGGCCATCCCATCCATAGTAGTGGTCATAAGCGTGGCCACAGCTATGATATCGGCATTAACTTCTTGGGCCTTATCCACAAAAGCCGCCGGCGCAATATCCCGGCCTAAATCATACACATCAAAACCGGAGGTCTCCAGCATTATCTTTACTAAGTTCTTGCCAATATCATGGGTGTCGCCCTCAACAACCCCGATAACAACCTTGCGCTTTTCGCCTTGCTCGGCAACTTTAAGATGCCCCTTCAATACGCCCAGTCCGGCATACATGGCATCAGAGCATAAGAGCAGTTCGGGAATAAAATACTCTTCTTCCTCAAACAGTTTGCCAGCCCGGTCCATGCCGTCAGACAATCCTTTTTCCACGGCCTCATAGGCATCAATCTGGTTGGCGACAATTTCCTCAGCCAGACTCACCGCCGCAGCTTCGTCCATGTCGACCACCGCATCGGATAGTTTTTTGAATAGCTCTTCCTTATTAACCGACATATAAAGTCCTCCTATAGTTTTATTCTTATATGAGACCAAGCCCGAAATCTTCTTCCTGAATTGCCGCCTGTGGAGCAAAAAGGATTTTGACAGTCATGAAGCTTCGGCCTCATGACCTCTTTCGACCTGCAGGAATGCTTTCACATTTGCCAGCGGCACACCGGGCGGAATGTCGCAGCCGGGCATGAGAATATAGTTGGCGGCCCGGCCGGCCTGCCTGATACATTGCTTGGCAGCCTGAATGACTTCCGCCGGAGTTTTATCTTTGAGCAGCACCGGGTTTACATTGCCGGCCAGCGCTGTTTTGCCGTCCAGAATACGCTGGGCCAGCGCCAGATCCACCTTGTAATCAACCGATAACAAATCAATATGCATATGGGGAACAAGAGTCAGCTGGTCTCTGATATTCCCGCAAATATGAAGCGTGGTATAAGCGCCCTGCTTTTGCAGGCGTTCGGCTGCCCGGCCAATATAGGGAGCAACAAATTCCTCAAAATGATCCAGGGAAATGAGATCACCGGAAGCCGTCGGCTCCGCGATAGAGAGAATTCGGGCGCCCTCTTTGACAGCGGGGGCCAGATAGGCGACGCACACCTCGGTCATGACCGCCAGCAAGGCATGAATGGCGGCTTTATCCTGATATAAGCCTCGCATCAGTTTTTCCACGCCATAAAATTGGCCGGCCAGGGTAAATGGTCCCCAGCTTGATGTACCGACAAGCACGTTATGACCGACTTGCCCATCGACCTGTGCGATTATAGAGCGGATGGTCTTAATCCATTCGTGTTTGTCAATAAGTCCCAGATCCAGTTGTTCGGCCTGGCCGGCCTCGGCTAACAACGGCTGCTGCACATCAATATTGCCCTGCGGCCGGAACTTGACCTGGCCGCCAAAAATATGCACAAGCAGGTTATGGTAGCCCGAGCCCGGCCACACAATGTCGGACTGAACCTGCTGATTGGTCTCGATAATGGCCTTAACCCCCGCTGCCGGGTTCTCAAGCACCTCCTTGAGCGAAAGGCCTTGTTGCCTAAACGCCCAGGTTCCCGCCGACAGAAGCGTGGCCGGAACGGGTGACTGGCCGAAAGGTCTGCTGCTTTTAGCCGTTATTGCCTGGATAATCCTGTCCTTGGGCAGCATACTTACATCTCCCTTCACATTTCTTTACCTGCCGGCAATAATTATGCTGACTAAATCTTCGATCAGTGTCAGACCGCCGCTATACCCGGTATATCCTCTGCTGATAACAGCCCGGTTGGCCACCGGAAAACCTACACTGAGATGCCCGGCGCCCAGTTCTTTGGCGAGTTCCCGGTCCAGCGAGCTGCCGATAACAAAGGCCGGACTAAGTGGATTGGCGTATTTGCCGGCCTGCGCCTGGTATTTATTCCAGTGGGCCCGTACAGCATCGGCAATGACGCTGCCATCGGTGTGAAAAATCACTTCCGGCGAAATGCCGCTATCCAACCGGGTCAGGCGGCTGGCTATTTCAACTTGCTGGTCATCGTCCAGAATGTCGGTAATACCCACAACTTCCGGCAGCCAGCCCAAATCATCGGCCAAAAACCGGGTTATCCCTGCCGCATAATTGGTATCGCCGATAACAACGGCATACCGCTGTAAATCAGCGTCATTAAAGCAGTCGGCCAGTGTTTCCAGCAAGCTGTAGTATCTTTTGTTTTCATAGGTAATCAGACTTTCAAGCAAGGCACTGTCTAAATTAAGGGCAGCGCCAATCTGGCGGAGAAAAGCATCGGTAGCCGAAGGTCCCACCGGCAGTGGCGTTCTTATATAAGGTATGCCGTGAATTTCCTCTGCCAGTTGCGCCGCGCCCTGGCCAAACACCTCGGATACAACAATATTCAGGCTGGCGCTGCCTGCTTCCCGGATTCCGGCCGCACTGTCATCCACAGTAAAAAAGCTGTTGACTGAAAGTCCCAGTTTAGCCAGAAGCTGGCGGATGCCATTTAAGTTTCCTCGCCAGAATACATCAATAAAAGGAGCAATACCCCATAAATTTACGGTTTTAGGCTGCTTTTCCTCAGTCTTGGCGACGAAATTTTTAAATAAGCTTTGCAGCACCAAATCATAGCCCTGGTAAGAGTTGCCCCGGAAGCCACCGGTTTCGGCAAAGAGAATGGGGACGCCCTCTTCCGCAAAAGGTCTTACCACCGACCCGATATCATCGCCGATTACTTCGGTAACACAACTTGTCAGTACAAAGTACAACTCACCCTGCATAACTTCCAGGGCATTCTTGATCTCCTGCTCCAACCGTTCGGCGCCGCCAAAGACAACTTCCCGCTCCTGGACATTGGACCCGGGCATACTCAGTCCGCCGCAGTAGCCGCCAACCTGCAGACCGCAGCCGCCGGCCTGAGTCCAGGTAAAGTTGCCGGCGCAGCCTGGCGGCGCATGCAATATCGGCACAGCCTTAGGCAAAGCGCTTACTGTGGCGATGGCGCCGCCTAAAGCGCAGGTATAGCGGGGCCGTTCCACAAAATTATAGTTGCTCATTCGCTGTCACCACCTGCGGTTTCAATATATTTAAACGGATTCTGACTGTACCAGGATTCCTGATACGGCAGACTGGCAAACCGGCTAAGATTGGCGTTAAAGCGGGGATTTTTCAGTTGCCGGTATAACCGTCTTGCCAGTTCATAGGCTCCCCGGTAACCAACATAATGGAGGCCGGTATTATAAATAACGTGCGTGGCAATACCCAGTTTGGCCGCTGTGCTGTTGCCGTTCATATGCCCTAAGAAGACATCCGGCTTAAGTTTGCGTAAGAGATTGGCTTCCTCAAACGGCTGGCAGTTGGCAATGTTTAAGGGATAGTCCTGCCCGGTAATCCGTACCAGCTTTTCGTATTCCACATCCGCAAACTCATCATGATGAAACGCACGGATGCCCACTACCTCAAAACCCAGTTCGGCCAGCAGGATAGCGGTAGACAAGGCTCGAAACTCACCGGCGCTGCTAAAGGCCTTTTTCCCGGCAAACATGGATTTAAGCGGCGCAAGGGCAGCTGCCAGCTCTGCCTCTTCCTGCGCAATTAAGGCCCGGGCCTGCTCGCCAAGACCAAAAAATTCAGCCACATCGGCGAGCCATTTGCCGGTGTTCTCAATGCCGATTGGCATATGCCTGATAATAAACGGCACCTGATATTTCTCGTGCAAGTGATTTAGCATATAATCATCATGAGTCGGACAAGTACTAATGGACAAATCAGCCTCAGCCATCCGCTTCATGCCGTTTGGATCAGCAAAGACCGGGAACACGTTGACCTTGAGCCCCAAAGCTTTTAGCAGGCGCTCCAGTTCCAGTTCATCAACCCGCCCCATGGACGACATGTTCATCAAATTAACGGTTTTTCCCGCTTTCTTTTCTGGCGTTTTGTTCTCGCCATCAGGCAGCAGCGTCCGGCCAATCGCATGGTACACAGCATCATAAGCCGTAGCCCAGATCTTGGTTTTAAAGCCTTCGCAATGGACAGGCAGCAGTTTCGCCGAAACCTCGGGCTGGAGCTGCTCGACCACCCCGTCCACATCATCGCCGATAATACCCGGCACACAACTGGCCACCACAAAAATAACAGCCGGCTGGTAACGCCTGTCGGCTTCCAGTATGGCCTCAGCCAGTTTAGGTTCACCGCCGCTGATGACATCGGCCTCCGTCAGGCCGGTGGATAACCAGGTGCCGTCCTTGACAATACCCCAGCGCTGGTTATTACCGCCGCGTACGGCTGCATTGCCGCCATGAGAGGAGGAACCGCAGCCCAGGCCGCCATGCATCAGCACAACACTGTTGGGGATACTGTTCATGGTCCCTAAGGCCGGCAGTAAGAGACAAATAGAATTCTGGGTAAAACTGCGTTCACTCTCCGGCAGACAGCACCCCAGCCGGCGACCTGCTACCTCACCCAGGGACGCTCCGTGGGCGATGCAGGCTTTCAGCCTGTCTTCCCGCCTGGGCGGCTCTTTTAACTCGAAATAACTCATAATCTCATCCTCTCTATAGACCAAGTCCGGCCAGTTTGTGCTCAACGGCACTCCAGGACCGTTTGGCATACACCAGTGGAACCGACCGCGCCTTGGCATGGTCTTTCACCACTTTAGCAATATTGTGATTAACGTAATCGGTAAAGACCAAAACAAAAGCTGCGGCCTTAGGTATATTCACTTTTTTGATTTCACCAGGATTACGGCCCTTGATATGAGCGATTTCGGTTATACCCCTGGCCCGCATTTTTTGTTCTATGGCTCCCAGATAATCCGCCCCGATAACCAAAGCCGTCATGTCCTCATCTCCTTAAAAATATTTTTTGATAAAGTAAACTTAGCTTCAGGTGGGGTTTTAACCCATCTGAAGGTTAGTTGCCCTTATCCCGGCGAAAGTTATACTTTCTATCAGGACTAAAAAAGAGGCAACCGAAAAAACCCTCTAAGAGAGTTGAATTCGGTTGCCTCCGGTGTGTTTTACCGGTCAGCAATGAACTAACGCTTGCATTGAGCCTTTGTTAAAATGAAGTCGTCGGGTCTTAATACTGTAAGCAAATTGCTGTCAATAAAATAAAAAAGGCAACCAACGGCTCAGTAGCCGGTGATTGCCTCCGGTATTCCGGTCAGCTTAGTGACTATTATGCTCATCATGTTAGCATAGCCGCATCCGGGTGTCAATCCCCAAAAAAGTAAATTTATTGATCTTTTTTAAATTTAGCCTTGACACTTTTTTACTTCTTATCATATAATTGCCACAATACGCAATCTATGCAAGGCTGATCAGACATACTGAAGGCCAAAAGGAACATTTCGTTTCTTTTGGTCTTCTTTTGTTTTTCCATGCTAAATGCTATTCGAACTGAAAGGAGTATTGGAATGAATACGAAAAAGGCAGGTGCCCTTAAATGGCTATAGACCAGATGACACCCATCGAAAGAATGACCGCTTACAACCAGGGAAAACCGGTTGACCGGTTGCCCTGCGTCCCTATTGTCGGCAACACGTCGGCCCGGGTAATTGGAGTTAAAGTCAGCGAGCTGCCAGGCAACGGCAAACTGCTGGCCCAGGCGCAAATTGCCGCCTATCGCCGGTTTGGCTATGATATCATCCGTATTTTTACCGATCTCTACGGTCAGGCCGAGGCCATGGGAGCCGTTGTTCGCTATCCGGAGGATGAAACCGCCTACCTGGATAAACCGGCTATCAGCGAAATCAGCCAGATTGACCGTCTCAAACCGGCGGACCCTTACCGGGACGGCCATCTCCCAAACCATCTGGAAGCTATGAAAATTGCCGTAGGGGAAGTCGGTAAAGAAGTAATGGTAACAGGCGCACTTACCGGGCCTTTTACCAATGCCTCCTTTCTGGTTGGAACCGAAACTCTTACACGACTTGTCGGCAAAAATCCCGAGGCGGTTCACCGTCTCTGCAGGATTTCCCTGGAGACTTGCCTTAACTACGCCAAAGCCATAATTGACAGCGGCTGCACTCCCAGCCTGACAGACCCCATGTCTTCGGCTACCATCATCAGCCCGCAGAAATTCAAAGAATTTTCTTTGCCTTACCTCAAAGAGCTCATCGACTATATTCACTCGCGCGGCAAAACAGTAACCCTGCATATCTGCGGCAAAACGGCTAAGATATGGGAACTGATGGCTGAGGCCGGCGCCGACTGCATCAGCATTGACAATGCCGCCAGTCTTACGGAAGCCAAAGCTAAGGTTGGCGACCGCCTGCGCCTTATGGGCAATGTGAAACCGTCAGAAATCATGCTGCAGGGCACTCCGGCCGAAGTCCGGCTGGCTGTCTTAAGCGGGATCCGCGAGGCTTATGATAATCCTAAAGGCTATATTGTCGCGTCTGGCTGCAGCCTGCCCACCGAAACACCGTTTGCCAACATTCATACCATGCTGGAGGCTGTCCGTGAAATCGGCTACCCCATTACGCCGGAAAAACTGACTCTGCTGGAGACGAGGTGGTCCAAATGACAACGCCGGCCCTGACGGAGAAAGCGCGCTTATTATCCGTATTAAACAAGCAAACCGTTGACCGCCCGCCGGTTATCTGCCCCGGCGGCATGATGAACGCCGCCATCGTCGAGGTAATAAACGAAGGCGGCGCCGCCTTGCCGGCCGCTCATGCCGACGCAGCCTTAATGGCTGATTTAGCTTATCATGTGCACAGGCTGACCGGCTTCGAGAACTTCGGCCTCCCATTCTGCATGACGGTCGAAGCCGAAGTTCTGGGCAGCGAGGT
Organism: Sporomusa aerivorans; assembly: GCF_041428895.1. NCBI lineage: Bacteria > Bacillati > Bacillota > Negativicutes > Selenomonadales > Sporomusaceae > Sporomusa > Sporomusa aerivorans. The sequence continues at coordinate 1,616,280 of NZ_CP156926.1, read as the reverse complement.
TGACTTGGGAACCCTGGAATGTGAGCCCAAAATCAGCCGGGAAATATTTGCGTCCGCCGCGCAAGTAGAATATAAAGACATTGCCGCCTTAATAACCGCCGGCAGAATCCCCGTTGTCTGCCAGGCCGTCTCCCTGCTCGCTTCGCAATATCCCACAATCCCGGTTATCGGCAGTCTGACAGGTCCGGTAAGTACAGCCGCCTCCATTGTCGATCCAATCCCCTTTCTCAAAGATTTGCGTCGGGACCCGGCTGCTGCTCACCGTGTTTTTAACTATGTGACCGATCTCTTAATCGGCTTTGCCCACAAACTGATCGACCACGGCGCCACCGCCATTGCCATCGGCGACCCTACCGCAACCGGTGAAATCCTCGGACCCAAGATGTTTGCCGAATACGCCGTCACCTATATTAATAAACTTATCGAAGCAATCCACCAAAGACAGGTTCCCGTTATTCTCCACATCTGCGGCAACTTAAACAGTGTAAAACCCTTGCTGCCGGCTATTAAGGCCGATGCCGTGAGCACCGACGCCATCGTTAACCTCAAACAGCTGAAAGAGGATTTTCCGCAGCTGACCACCATGGGGAATGTCAGTACCTACCTCCTGGAGTTTGGACCGCCGAAAAAAGTAGCCCTGCAAACCGGCAATCTGCTGCTTAACGGTATAGATATCATTGCACCGGCCTGCGGCCTCAGCACCTCCAGCCCGTTAGCCAATATTCAGGCTATGACGCAAACAACCAAAGCCGCGCCATCCCGGGAAAGGAAGTGAATATGTGACCTTAGTACGTTTTTGGCAGGGCGGCATTCGCTCTGACAGCATCCCTGTCTGCCTTGAAATTACCGGCAATACTACTGTTCTCGCAGCTGCCCGGGCCGCCGGCGTTCTGGTTGAATCCCCCTGCAACGGGGCCGGCACCTGCGGCAAATGCAAAGTGCGAATTCCTGCGTATGCTGCGGCTAATACCCGGTTAACCGGCCAATGCCAGCATACTCTGACATCGGCGGAAATAAGCCAGGGGATTCATTTGGGCTGCATGACCGAAATTCAGGGACAAATGACTGCTGCTGAAGCAGTTGATATCTTTATCCTGGAGCGTCAAGACAAAAACCATGTACAGATTTTGAGCCGGGGACAGCAGCTCGACGTTACTCTGGACCCGGTAATCAAAAAACAATACCGGGAGGATTTAAACCAGACCTTCGTTTTAGCGTCTGAGGCCGTACTGGGTATAGAACCCGGCGATACCGCCGCTGCCATGCATGGCCTGGTTGTTGACATTGGTACAACTACGTTAGTAGCTGCCTTATTCGATCTGACTACCGGCAGGGAATTAGCTGCCGTTTCCGAGCTCAATCCGCAGAGCCTGCATGCCCAGGATGTTCTTTCCAGGATCAAAATAGGCTCTGACGCCGCTGGGTTGGCTACTCTACACACGGCTATTATCACCGCCATTAATACCATGATCGGTGAACTGTCACTAATCACCGGCACTGAACCGGATACGATTTATGAAACCGTCTTTAGCGGCAATACCTGCATGCTGCATCTGGCTATGAAAACCAATCCGGCCTCCCTGGGTAAATACCCTTACACACCCGCACTCTGGGGTAACAGTTACCATCCTGCTGCCGCACTTGGCTTAAAAACGGCGCCTTTTGCCCAAATCTACCTGCCGCCGGTGATGTCCGCCTATGTGGGCGCCGATATTACCGCCGGCATATTAGCAGCTGATTTGGCCAATCTTTCCGGCACCACCTTATTTGTAGATATCGGCACCAATGGCGAAATGGCGCTCGCCGTCAACGGCCGCCTGGCGGTAACCTCCACCGCCGCCGGTCCGGCTTTCGAAGGCATGAACATTGCCTGCGGCATGCGGGCCGCTCCGGGCGCCATTGAAAAATTCGCCGTGGAGGAAAACGGAGCTGTTTCCGTCAAGACCATTGCCGGCAGTCCGGCCGCTGGCATCTGCGGCAGCGGGCTTCTGGATATTGTCGGGGAACTTGTCAGGACCAGCATCATCAGTAAGAGCGGCAAATTCAGCGGTACGGCCGGCAGTTCTCCCCATCCCTTACAGCGCCAACTGCAGAGCGAAAATGGAAAAACTGTCTTTGCTGTAGAGCAGGCAGTCTATCTGTCACAGAAGGACATCCGCCAGGTACAGCTGGCCAAAGGCGCTATCCGGGCCGGCATTGAATGCCTGCTCGCCGCCAAAGGACTGAGCGCTGCTGATGTTGACCGAATTTATATCGCCGGCTCGTTTGGCTTTCATCTCAACGCGGCCAGTCTCATCAATATCGGTATGCTGCCGGCCCCCTTTAAAGGCAAGATCCATTTTCTCGGCAACACGGCGAAAACCGGCGGGCAGGCGCTGCTCTTAAACCAATCCACCCGGGATTTGGCAGCCGGTTTAGTTAAACAGGTTACCGTGGTGGAACTGGCCACTTATCATGACTTCGACAAAACTTTTGTCAACTGCCTGAATTTTTAAGGAGGTATTTTTCTTGAGTGATCACCGGCCGAAAGAAGAACTTAGCTGCGCCGACTGCCATCAGTTGAACTGCTACCGGCGCGATAAAAAATTTCCTGAATTTTGTTTGAGTGTAGTCCCGCGCGGCGAGGTGGATATTGACGCTGAAATTGAAAAAGCAAGAGCCATCTATAGCCAGGAAGGGCCAGACCGCAGCATGGCCCTGGCAGCCGCCGAAATTGAGGGCATCTATTACGGCAAGCTGACCAGAGTCGAGGAAATCATCGCCTTTGCCAAACGCATCGGCGCTAAGAAGATCGGTATTGCCACCTGCATCGGCCTTATGGAGGAAACCCGGGTCTTTACCAAGGTTTTGGCCGCCAAAGGCCTGGAGAGCTATAGCGTCATCTGCAAGGTAGGCTCGCTTGACAAGACGGAAATCGGGGTTCCACCCGAATATAAAGTGCAAAAAGGCTGCCATGAAGCATTATGCAACCCCATTCTTCAGGCCCGGCTGCTAAATCAGGCCGGTACTGAACTCAATGTTGTCGTTGGCTTGTGTGTCGGCCATGATTCTTTATTTATCAAGCATTCCAACGCCCCGGTCACAACGCTGATAACCAAAGACCGGGTCTTAGGCCATAACCCGGCAGCCGCCCTTTATACCAGCGGCTTTTATTATAAACGGTTGTTACAGGAAGAAAAGGAGTGATTCGCCCGTGTTAAAAAATCGTCTGATTCTGGCCTGCCTGGCCATATCCCTCGTTTTCAGTATACTTTTAGCCGGCTGCGGTCAGCAAAAACCCCCACAAACTGCTGCGTCCGCGGGTTCAGCAGCACCCCCGGCTGACAAAATCAAGTTTAACATCGGTTATCTGCCGGCCGTTGGCCATGTTCTCTATTTTGTTGCTAAGGAGAAAGGCTTCTATGAGCAGGAAGGTCTTGATGTCGAACTATTTCAATTTACTAATTCCGGTGAAGGCCTGAATGCTATTAAAGCCGGGAAACTGGATGCCGGCTCGTTCGGCACAGCCGCACCACAGGTATTCATCGCTAAAGGCACGCCGTTTGTAGATATCGGCGGCATGCAAAGCGAAGGCCACGCTGTTGTTACCAAGCCCGAAAATGTCGGGCAGTATTCTACCATCCAAGGCTTTGTCGGTAAAAAAGTAGCTACCGTCCGCCTGGCAACCGGTGACGCCGTCTGGCGTTCGGCCATGTCTAAGGCCGGTATTGACTGGAAAACCCAGGTAACCATTCAAGAACTGGATTCACCCGCCGCCGTGCTGGAAGCTGTAAAAAAAGGCGCGGCTGATGCCGGCCTGATTTGGGTTCCTTTTTCCGAAATGGCTGAACAGCAAGGCCTGAAAGTAGTTACCTGGTCGTCCCAGTACATGGATGGCCATGTGTGCTGCCGGATAGTGGCGCTTGAAGACAAGATCCAAACCAATAAAGAGGCTTATATCCGTTTCAGCCGCGCCAGTATCCGCGCTTACGACTTTTATCTCAACCACCAGGATGAAACACTGGATATTCTCAGCAAATATGTCAAATTGGATAAAGAAATGCTTAAAAAGGCTACTTACAGCGGTCATATCCACAGCATCCCCGATCCTGATAAAAAGCGGTTTGTCGCTTTCTGGGAGGCTATGAAGGCAGCCGGCTATATCCAAAGCGACATTGATATCACCAAGCATGTTAACAGCGAAATCTATAAAACTGCCCTGGACCAGTTGAAACAACGGGAACCGCAGAATCCGACCTACCAGCAGCTTGATAAAGATTTTTCGGTCAACAATCTATAATCGACAAGTATGACTCATTAGTTTTACTATACAGCATATCGGAAAGGAGGATGCTTGTGGCTTTACTGAATCTCGATTCTGTCTCGCTCGTTTACCCGGGCGACGATCGGCCGGCGGTTGCTAACCTGTCGCTCGCCATAGATCAGGGAGAATTGCTGGCAGTAGTGGGCCCCAGCGGCTGCGGCAAAAGTTCGACCATTGGGCTATTGGCCGGACTGACACAGGCTACAAGCGGCCTGCTTACGCTAAATAACATGCCAATTGTTGCACCAGGCCCCGACAGGGCGGTCGTTTTTCAGGATTACTCGCTGTTTCCCTGGATGACGGCGCTCGATAATATTGTCTTTGCCCTGCAAGAATCTGGCCGCGCACTTGGCAAAGCAGCCCGGGAGGAAGCAGGGAAATTGCTGGAAATGGTTGGCCTCGAGAGTTACAGCCATAAATATCCGGGAGAATTATCAGGCGGCATGCGGCAGCGGGTAGCTATCGCCAGGGCCTTTGCCCTGGATGCCCCTGTGTATCTAATGGATGAGCCCTTTGGCGCGGTAGACGCCAGAAACCGGGTAAGCCTGCAGGATTTACTGCTCAAACTCTGGATCGGCAGCGGCGCAAAAAAAACTATCTTCCTGGTCACGCATGATATTGACGAAGCGCTGTATCTGGCCGACAGGATTGCCGTATTTACTCCCGGACCGGGCCGGGTACAAAAAATAATTGAGGTTCCCTTCCCCCGTCCCCGCCGGCGTTATTTTCTGGTACAGGACCGGCGCTATATCGATCTGCGCAATGAGATCCTCTCCTTGCTGCAAAAAGAAATACTGGAAGAGTTTCAGCAAGTGGAAGGAGGCGCAGGCATATGAGCCAAACCAGCCGCGACCGCCTGCTCTTAGGCCTTGCCACCCTTCTCCTCTGGCAGCTCAGCACCGCCTGGCTGAAACTGTTAGACCCCCAATTATTCCCCGAGCCGCTAAAAGTGCTAAAGCTGCTGGCCGAGGACCGGCAGGTATTTCTAAAAAGTCTTGTCAGTTCTTTTAATCTGCTCTTCTGGGGTTATTCCCTGGCAGTCCTGACCGCGGTCCCTTTAGGACTCATCGTCGGCTGGAACCGCCGTCTCAAGCTGGCCATTGAACCGGCCACCAATGTCCTCGGCCCCATCCCGCCCATTGTCTATATTCCCTATGCCATTGCCATATTACCGACCTTTACCTTATCCTCCATCTTCGTCATCTTTATCGGCGCCTTCTGGCCCTTATTCATCAATACCATCGCCGGGGTGGAAGCGTTGGCGAAAGGGATTGTGGATTCGGCCCGGACGATCGGCGTCAGTAAGCGGTCAATGCTTTTTAACATTCTCCTGCCGGGAGCTATGCCGCACATTGTCAGCGGCGGCGCCGTCAGCCTGGTACTGGCCTTCATCCTCTTAACAGCCGCCGAGATGATCGGGGCTACCAGCGGCCTGGGCTGGTACGTCAAGTACTTCTCCGACTTCGCCGATTATGCCCGCGTTGTTGCCGGTATCATTGTCATTGGCGCTGTTGTGCTCGCATTAATGACCCTGTACCAGCGCATTACCGGCTACCTGCTGCGCTGGCGGTAAAGAAAACACGGCTTGTGCTGAGCCCTTGGCGAAAGCAGAAGCCGATGTTGCCCTTATGCTAAAAGAAAGTCATTCTTTCTTTCAGTAAAATAAAAAGCTTACATGCCTAATTCAGCAAGCACGGCTGCCAGCCGCGCCCGCTGTTCAGGGCGCTCCAGCGTTTGTCCGTACTGGTGGCAGTCAAGCACATCAGCATCTTTTACGATCTCCTCCAGCGGGGTGCCGATTTTCTGCTTGTTGCTGTGATTCTTCGCCGCTTGGGCCAATATTTCTATTTCCCCGGCCGTAAACAAACCATATTCCTGCAATAGCGCCTTGAGAGGCAGGTATCCGTTTGGGGCATGGTTTACTTGTTTACCGGTTACAATCCGTCCATAATCATGCAAGGTACAGGCAATAGCAGCCATTTCCGGGTTCACCCGGCGCTTAACGGCCAGCAACTGGCCTAGTTTGCTGCAACTGGCCATATGTATTGTTTCCCAGGCCAGCGGGTAATCCCGCTCCATGCCGTGCTCCGCCTGCTTATCAATTTCAGCAAGCAGGTTTGCCTGTATGACGTAGATTCTATTCATAGGGTTCATATCCTCGCTTTTCTATAGTAAAGTACAACTTTATATGCACTTCAAGTATTCTAAAAAAAGGAACAAACTCCTGCCAAATCTCAACAAGATCTGACAGGAGTTTGTTTTTCACTATCACCATGCTATACACCTATAAAGCAAAAGCGCCGAACAGGACCGCTGCCAGCGTCATCACAATACTTGCCGCCCACAAGAACGGAATGGCAAATTTCTGGTGATCGGCAAAATCAATTTGCGCCAGGCCGACAAGTAAAAGCGGGCTTGGCGTGAGCAGGCTTACCGGAAACCCGGTCGTCATTTGTCCCAGCAGGGCGGCCTGGCCGATCTGCACTTTCGACACGCCCAGCATGCTGCCCATTTCGGCAATTACCGGCAGCACGCCAAAATAGAAAGAGTCCGGATCAAACAAAAGGCTGAGAGGCATGGAGATAAGTCCTAAGACAACAGGAATATGGCCGGCTAACTCTTGGGGTATAAAGTGTACCGCCGTTTTGGCCATGGCTGCCGTCATGCCGGTTTGCGACATAATACCGATAAAGACCCCGGCTGCCAGCAGAATACTTGCCATCATCAGGGCCGCTTTGGCGTGAGCATCCACACGTTTTCGCTGCTCGTCAGGATCCCGGTAGTTTACCAGCAGGGCTATGGCCGTACCGGCCATAAATGCCACCGCCGGCTGAAGAAGGCCGGTAATCATACTCCCCAGCACGCTGATGGTTAACAAGACATTAAACCAGAGCAGCTCAGGGCGCAGCAGTCTCTTTTCCTCGTCCTTCAGTTCGCGCTGTATGATGCCAGCCGCATTACCGGTTTGGCTGTAACCCAGCCGCCTGGCCTCTTTTCGCCCCAGCCACCAGCCTGTCAGGATAGCAAACAATATCCCGACAAACTGCACCGGCAGCATGGGAATAAAGAGTTCCATAACCGGCACCTGCAGAGATGCGGCTGCCCGCATCGCCGGACCGGTCCAGGGAATAAACCCCATGACCCCGGCGCCAAGACCGGTCAGACAGGTAAGGATGCGTCTGTCCATGTTTAATTGTTTATAGACAGGCAATAAAGTGGAAACGGTAATCAGGAAAGTTACCGCCCCGGCCCCGTCCAAATGGGCAATCATAGCCAGACAGACCGTGCCAACCGCAATCTTTACCGGATTATTGCCGACAAGCGCCAACGTTTTGTCGATAATGGGGTTAAACATACCGGCATCAATCATAACGCCAAAATAGATGATGACAAACACGAAGGTGGCTGCCACCGGCGCGATATTCCGTATGCCTTCAATGACGAACCTGCCGGCGTCATGCCCATAGCCGCCGGCCATGGCTGCCAGCAACGGCACAACAATTAAGGCAACCATCGGTGACATCCGTTTTGCTATAATTACGGTCAATAAGACAGCTACAGTTGCCAGACCAAGCAATGCAAGCATGGTTTTTGCCTCCTACCAGGCCTCAGGTCAGCCAGTTAGTAATACCGTGTTAACAATTATCTGCAATTATGCGTTCGTCACGGTACTCGTCTATTATTTCTAATTATACCACTTATTACGCTGTTACCGGTTCCCTGGACACTTTGGCTTCCTGGATCGGCAAATTGACGAGGGCCGCAGCACCGGCCAGCAGCATATCGGCATACCACATCCATTGATAATTGCCGTCATGGGCTACCGCAATTCCCCCCAGCCACGCCCCCAGGAAACCGCCGATCTGGTGGGTAAGAATTGTCAGGCCCAGCAGCGTTGCCATATAGCGGGTGCCGAAAAGCTTACCGACAAGACCGGCCGTGGGCGGCACCGTCGCCAGCCAGGTAAAGCCCAGCCCGGCCGCAAATATGTAAAAAGTAAGCGGTGTTTTGGGAGCCATAAGATACATGGCGATCATAACCGCGCGACTGGCATACATAACGGCCAGGATGTATTTCATCCGGTACCGCGTGCCAAGTACGCCGGCAGCCAGACTGCCGCCGATATTAAATAACCCGATAAGCGCCAGTGACGTGGCCGATACACTGGCCGCATGGCCACACAGCGACACTTCCCCGGGCAAATGAGTAACCAGAAAGGCAACATGGAAGCCGCAGGTGAAAAAACCGGCATGCAGGCATAAATAACTGGGGTTGCGCAAGGACAGCCTGACTTGCCGGAGTAGTCCGCCTGCGGCTTGGCCGTCTGCGGGCCGGGGTGCGGCGGCTTTACCGCACAGCAGCGAAGCAAGCGGAATAGTCAGCAAGGTGGCTGCGGCCATGGTAAGCATGGCCGCAACCCAGCCAAAGCCGCTGATAATAGCCTGTAACAAGGGGGCGAAAATAAATTGGCCTAATGAACCGCCGGCATTGATAAACCCACCGGCGAACGCCCGCTTTTCAGCCGGCAGGCGCCCGCTGGTGGCGCCGATCAATATCGAAAAGCTGCCAGCCCCGGCTCCGGCCGCACTTAAAATGCCCATGGTTGCGACAAGCGCCCATTCCGATTGCACCAAGGGTGTCAGCGCTGTGCCTCCGGCCAGCAGCAGGGTTCCAAAAATGAGTACATGATAAGAGCCCTTTTTGTCGGCGATAGCACCAAATATAGGCTGAGCCAGCCCCCATACAAACTGGCCAATCGCCAGTGCAAAGCTAATTGAAACAATGCCCAGGCCGGTAGCCTGATCCAGCGGTGTAACAAACAAACCTACCGACTGCCTGGCTCCCATAGTAATCATTAATATCGCCGCCGCACTCAGCATCAGCAGCCAGGCAGACTGAATTTTGGATGTAGTCAGGTGATAGTCCCCCTTTTATTACAAATCAAGCTAATTTCACCTTAATTCCATATTCCAGTGTAAAATTCCTTTTGAACAATCCCGCGCACGCATTTTAACTTTGCCGCAAACTCCTTTTACCCGGTTAACAAAGAAACCATTCCTTATTGAAAAAACTGCCGGTCTCCAACATTACAGTCGAAAACCGGCAGTCTTTCTTCCTACTTGCGACTTAGGTTAAGTTAGAATAACGGCACTATCGCCCCTTTATATTTTTCTTCCAGGAACTTTTTAACCTTGTCCGATTTCAGGGCGGTTTCCAATCTGGCTATAGTTTTATCAACCTTTTGGTCCTTCTGCACGGCAATCACAATAGAGTATTTGTCGCTTTCGGCTTTATCCTCCAACGCAATGGCCGATTTGGGATCCACATTGCCTTGAACGGCAATAACCGAATTGATAGTGGAGCAGTCAACATCATCAAGCGAACTGACCAGCTTCATAACATCCATCTCGACGATATTCAAATTTTTCTTGTTTTCCACAATATCCAGTTTGGTTGGCATAGCCGCGCCGTCCTTAAGCTTAATTAACCCGTTGGCCTGCAGCATTTTCAAAGCCCGTGACCGGTTGCTCGGGTCATTCGGGATGGATACGGTGGCGCCAGCCTGCAAGTCGTTAATGTTTTTTATTTTTTTGGAAAAAACACCCATAAAGTATTTAACTAGGCCGCCGTTATAAGGAGCAAGAGTAGTGCCTTTGTTTTGATTGAACTGTTCCAGATAGGGCCCGTGCTGGTAGACATTAGCATCAATACTGCCTTCCTGCAAGGCGATGTTAGGAGTTACCAGATCATCAAAAACCTTTATATTTAAAACATAGCCGTCTTTATCGAAATCTTCTTTGGCTGCAGCTACAATATCCTTAAAGATCGGGGACGTTCCCACCGTGATACTCTTCTTTTCCTGGGAACTGGCTGCTGTATCGGCGCTTTTAGAGTTCCCGCAGCCAACCACGCTAAGGCCAAGCAGACAAATTAACAACAGGGCCATTGCTTTTTTCATATTCACGTTTACCACTCCATAACTTTATTTTAGTACTTTGTATAAGTAGTTACCTATCGACTGAATAACCTGCACTAGTATAATAAGGAAAAAAACCGTACCATACATGATTGTGTTGTCAAAATTGGCATAGCCATAAGTGATGGCCACAGCTCCCAGTCCACCGGCGCCAACGGCGCCGGCCATGGCCGTGCAGCCCAGTATGGAAACAATGGCCAGCGTAATGCCGGAAATAACTGATGGCACCGCCTCCGGCAGCATAATCTTGAAGATGATTTGAAAATTGCTGGCGCCAAAGGATTTCGCCGCCTCAATCAGTTCCTTGTCAACCTCACGCAAACTGCCTTCAATAATCCGGGCAATAAACGGCGCACCGGCAATGGTTAGCGGCACAATCGCGGCCTTTTCGCCAATGGATGTTCCGACTATGGCCCGGGTAACCGGGATGATCGCCACCAGCAAAATGATAAACGGGAAAGAACGGACAATATTGATAACGGTGTTTAAGGCCTGATAAACATATTTATTAGGCTTTAGCCCGTCTTTATAGGTAATAATTAATAAAATGGCCAGCCCGATACCGATTATGGAGGACACTGCCGTGGCTACGCCCACCATAAACAGCGTTTTGGTAAGCTCGGGCAGCACAATGCTGTGAATCAGGGTATAAATCTGCGAACTACTCACTGTGTACCGCCTCCCATTTGACGCCGGCCGCGGTTAGGTAATCGCCTACTTTTTGCACATTGCCCTCATCAATATTAATTACAATGGAGCCAAGCACACCATCCCGGTACTTTTCCACCTTGGCCCAGGCAATCGAAAAACCGATATCCAGTTCTTTGGCCATTGCCGACAAGATTTGACTATTATCGGCATAAGCAATACGGATATTTTTGCCGGTCGCCGCTATGAATTCCTCGTTTTCGTCCCCGAGCAGATTCTTAAGCGCCTGCGGCTGATTAAGGAAGATACTGCCGACCGTGCCATTGGCCATAATTTCGCCGTCTTCCAGAATAGAAACCTTATGGCAGATGGCCCTGACCACCGCCATTTGATGGGTGACAAAAACGACGGCAATCCCCAGGCTTTCACTTATCTTCTTTAACAGCAGCAAAATGGCTTTCGTCGTTTTCGGGTCTAAGGCCGATGTCGCCTCATCACAAAGTAAAATTTTGGGATTCAGCGACAGGGCCCGGGCAATGGCTACCCGTTGCTTCTGCCCGCCGCTCAATACCCGGGGTTTGTCATGGATTTTATCTTCAATATCAACAAGCTTTAATAATTCCCGGACGCGCTTGTCAATCTCACCCTTGTTGTAGCCCCAGCATTCCAGCGGTAACGCCACATTCTGGTATACGGTTTTTCTCTCCATTAAAGAGAAATGCTGAAAAATCATACCAATATTTTTTCTGAACTGCCTTATTTCGTGATCACTATGCTGGCTGATTTCGAAGCCGTCGATTTTCACACTGCCTAAGTCATATTTTTCCAATCCGTTAATGCAGCGCAAAAGAGTCGATTTTCCAGCGCCGCTCCGGCCGACAAGTCCATAAATTTCTCCGTCCTGGATGGTTAAATTAATATTTTTCAAAACTTTAATGTCACCATAAGACTTTTGTAAATTCCGTATTTCTATCAAGCAACTCACCCTTTATCATGCATCTGCGTCTACTGTGTCAATTTTGGCCGGGAGGAAAAACAGCACTCACACGTCAACAGCCGCTTGCGGGGGAAAAGCCAGCGCCCGGACAAAATAATCCTGAAATTCCGGCTGCAGCGACAGCTCGATAATTTTCAGGTCCTGACCGATTTGCTCCACTTCAGCACCGGCCCGGCGGTTTAAGAGCACCGCCCTGGCCCCCTCTTTGGCCGTATTGCCGACAAAGCGTATTTTACTCTGGCAGGCAGCCGGCAATAAGCCGATCCCTGCCAGGGAAGCCGGCTGCAAATGAAAACCAAAAGCGCCTGCCACCAGAATCTCATGTATCTCACTAAACTCTACGTGTATTTCCTTTAGCAAAAGATCGATAGCGGCCCTGATAGCGCCTTTGGCCAATTGAACCTGCCGGACATCCTTCTGGGTTAGAAACACGCGTCCGTCCTCAGAAAGGGAAAAACAAGGCTTGCCATCCATTGTGACAAGACGCGACGCCAGCTGCGGCGTCAATTTCTCAGGGTTCGCAAATCGTCCGCTGGCGGTAATCACGCCATGCCTGACAAGCTCGACAATCAAATCAATGAGCCCGCTGCCGCAGATTCCGGTTGGCTGGCCGCCACCGATAACCTTGAGTTTCACAGTCCCGTCACCGGATATGGCAGCGCCTTCGATGGCCCCTGGCTCGGCCCGGCAGCCACAGGTAATATTCATCCCTTCCAGCGCCGGTCCCGCTGCCGAGGAAGTTCCCACAAGCTCCCCGTCCTTACAAACTACAATTTCGCCGTTGGTCCCGATATCGATAAACAAGGCCGTGTCCGGGCAATGGCTGAGACCTGCCGCCAACAGACCGGCTACAATATCGGCGCCGACAAAGGCGGCCGCTGAAGGCAGAACAGTAACGACACCGCGGGGAGACATGGCAAGTCCAAGTTTAGCGGCACTCACTTCCACCTGCTGAAGAAAAACCGGGCGATAAGGTGCGCAGGCTAAGGAATGCGGCGCTATCCCCAGCAGCAAATGCTGCATGGTAGTATTGCCGGCGACAACCATATGATAGATATCCCTGCTGTCCAGCTGCCGGGCAGCAATCAGCTGTTCCAGCAACCGGTTAATGCCGGCAATTATCTTTTCCTGCAATAAAAGGGTTCCTTCCGCCAGTTTACCGGCAAAGGCTATTCTTGTCAGCACATCGCCGCCAAACTCGGTTTGAGGATTTAAACAGGAGCGCACGCCCAAGCTACAGCCGCTCGCTAAATTAAAAAGTTCGGCAACAACACTTGTTGTGCCGATATCCAAAGCAACCCCGTAACACGTACGCCCGGGCTGGTAATGCCAGTCCAGCAGTTTGCCATTGTTAACGACGGCTTCCATATGCGTAATTCCTTGTTTATAATTTACAGCCAGTTCCTTGAGCAGCGCAGCGTAATTATCCGGGAATTGAGGGGAAAATCCCATGGCCAGATCACGCTGGTCCTCCTGAGAGCCAAACCGGCCAGAGACTAGCTTATACACTGGCGGGTCAAGCGGCCATTCTATACCCTGGCCTGCGGCCACAGTAATAAAACCATCCTGCTGACCGCCCGGCAGTTCCACCTCTGCCGGCCCCAGGATTTTGGCCTGGCAGGCTAACCGCAGGCCTTGAGTTTGCTGTTGCTCCAGCCATTTGCGCTCTGTTTCGTTCGGAACGCTCAGAGCTCCGGCAGCTTTAACCTGGCATTTGCCGCAGGTGCCACGTCCGTCGCAGGGCGCCTCCAGCGCCAGGCCCGCTGTCCTGGCCGCCTGCAGCAGCGTAGCGCCTTCCGCGGCGATAACGGTTCTGCCGCCCGGACTAACTGTAATTTCGTGTAAACGCTTCAAGAGTATTATCCTTTCACAGCACCGGTAAGCGCCTTAAGATTGGCCTGCGGCGTTGCCAGGCTAATCCCGCAGGCCGGTGCAATAATGTCGATATCCTGCTGCAGCAGAATGTTCACATATTGTCTAATCCGCTGCGGCTCGCCGGTGTGCAGCATTTGGGTATTGATATTGCCCATGACAGGTTTATTGGCTAAAACGCTCTTAGCCTTCGCCAGGTTTACGATGGAGTCGAAACTGAAGGCCGCGCCGTCCAGTTCATTTAAGGAGTCGAGCAGCACGGTGGCATCACCGCAGATATGCACGATAGCGCCGGCCCCTGTTCGCTCTATCTCCCTGATGAGACGGGATAAGAGCGGAATTGCAAACCGGCGGAAATTGGCCCCGCCGATAATTTCACCGGTGGCAGTAGGATCGGCAATGGCAATGGCATCTGCGCCGGCGGCAACCTGATTACGGGCAAAAGTCACCAGATAATCAGTTAAATAATCCAGTACGCTTTGTACTTCCGCCGGTTTTTTCCGCATCAGGCGAAAAAAAATCAAAGGGTCCATAATCGAGGTGGCTAAACTTATGGGCCCGGTCAGGTTGCCGATGATAGGGACCTCCTGATTACGGGCGGACAATTCTTGAATAGCACCAAGAATAACGGCCGATCTGCCGCCGCCGGCCGGATCAGGCAACGGCCTGTCCAGGATAGAATCCAGTTGCTCTGCCCCATACCGGGTGACACAGGGTTCCACGCCGGCATCACCCATATCGACAGTACTGCCAAACACTTCGGCTTCCACCGTCATACAAAAAGGTACGCCCAGATTTTCAAAACCGGTATGTGACCGGATGGCTTCCGCTACCTGAGCCATAACAAGCGGATCGGTGTGAAAACTGCCGGCAAATTCTTTGAGTACTGTTGTCGTAGCCGCACTCATCATTCCACCAGGGCAGATTACCGGCGAACGATCGGCCTCTTCCCCGGCTAAAGCGGCTTTAAGCCGTGATTTCTCTGTAAAACTCACCCGCATCACTCCATTTTTACATTGGCCATAAACTGCACACGATAATCTCCCAGACTGCCTGGGCCTGATTGGACCTGCCTTCAGTTCGCTCAGGCAACTGCTGTCTTACGGGCTTTTAGCTGCCGGACAGCCACATTGGCGTCTGAGGCATACAGGTCGGCTTTGATTTCATCGGCAAAAGCCTGGGAAATGGGCCCACCGCCAATCATCACGGTAACTTTATCGCGCATGCCGCGTTTCTCCAATTCTTCGACAACGACACGCATTCCCTCCATGGTGGTGGTCATCAGGGTCGCCATGGCAACAATGGTGGCGCCCACTTCCTGGGCTTTATCAACAAAGGCCTGCAGGGGGACATTGCGGCCCAAATCATACACTTCAAAGCCAGCAGCCTCCAGCATGATTTTAACCAGGTTTTTACCGATATCATGGGTATCGCCCTGGACAACGCCAATTACGATTTTTTCAGCGTCCTGATTATAGTCCTTGGGCAAATGAGGCCTAAGAATTTCCAGGCCGGCAATCATGGCGTCAGAACAAAGCAGTACTTCCGGAATAAAATACTCCTGGTCCTCATACTTATCACCAACAATATTCATACCCTTTACCAAACCTTGCGTAATCGCTTCATAGGCGTCTATACCGGCGGCAACAGCCGCTTTTGCCGCCGCTTGCGCACCTTCTTCATCCATTTCGACAACTGCGTTAGCCAGTTCCGCCAAAATATCCTGTTTACTCATGCTTGCACTCCCCATAAAAAATTTATTAAACTCATATGTTTTTTCTATCCCAATAAATTGAACTCCTGCTAAAATAAAGCAGGAGTTCAATTTATTATAGATAATTATTAATAAATATATATAATAATTCTTTAGCCATTAACGTGCAAGGTTAAAGGAAGCGGGAGGACAATCCATGAAAACTACCTGGAAGGACCAAATGACCCCCAAGGAGCGAATGAAGGCCTTCGCGGCCGGACAGCCCCTTGACCGGATACCCTGCATGCCCTTGGCTACCGACCAAGTCTACAGCCTGGCCGGCGGCCCCATGCCACAGTATTATCATTCGGCCACACTTATGGCCCAGGCGCAAATTCATGCCTTCGAAACCTATGAAACCGATTCGATTGGCTCCGGGCCAGGGTTGTTTGGGATAGCCGAAGCCATCGGCACAAGGCTGACTTTTCCCGAGGATGGCATTCCCTTTGTTGCGGCACCGGCGCTGGCCAGTTATGATGACATTGACAGGCTGGGGTTAATCGACCCGTACCGTTCCGGGAGATTGCCGCTTATCCTGGAAGCGCTCAAAATAGTTCAGAAAGCCGTTGGGGAACGCGCTGCAGTAGGCTGTTCGGTCGGCGGACCGCTTACCACGGCGGCGGCCGTCCGCGGCACTGACCAATTTCTCCGGGATATCTGCCGCAATCCTGCTCAGGTGCACCGTTTATTGCAGTGTGTGACTAACAATGTCCTCATATTTATTGACGTGCTGTGCGATATGGGCATTAAACCAAGCATCTCCGAACCCACTGCCTCCGGCACGTTGATCAGCGCCAAACATTTCCGGGAGTTCGCCAAACCCTACCTGAAACAATACGCCGACCGGATTAGCAAACGGTGGGGCAGCGGTCCTTTTCTCCATATTTGCGGTGATACCATGCCAATTCTGGCGGACATGGTCGATGCCGGCGCTACTGTACTCAGTTTGGATAACCAGATTGACCTGGCTGAAGCCAAAAGCAAGGTGGGCCACACAGTCTGCCTGGCGGGTAATGTAAAGCCGTATACACTCTGGAAGGGAACCCCCCGGCAGGTTGCCGGCGAAGTAAAGGACTGCCTGTTGAAAGCCTATGACAGCCCGAAAGGGTTTATCTTATCCAGCGGCTGTGGTCTGTCGGTAGGTACGCCGGCGCAAAATGTAATTGCCATGATGGATGCCGCCAGGCAATACGGCAAATGGCCGATCGATCCGGAGCGGCTGAAGTAATTGTTGCCTTTATCCAGGCGAAAATTGATATTTAGCAAGACGAAAAAAGATAACCCTGGCAGCCAGGGTTATCTTTCCATTTTTTTATACCGTTACATTAACGGGTCCATTTTCAAAGCCGGATGTTGTCTCTCTTCCAGGAAAGGCAAGATTTCTTCTTCGGTTATGCCAACCGTCTCGTCGGCAATTTTATCGATAAAATCGGCGCCAAGTCCGAGGAGAGTAGCCCGTTCGGTGATTTCATCCCGGAGATAGTCTTTCAGTTCCTTCGGCATCCAGACAACCCGTCCCAGCCCGCCGTCAGCCGTGATAAACTTGGAACTGACGATATACCGGCGGCCAATGCCCATAAAGCCGGGCGTCTGTACGCCGCCGCCGCAGGTGCCGGCCAGCGTGGAGAAGGTCATGCCGCAAGGAGTGTCACCAGAATGTTCACGGGTGGTGATCATCACGCCGTTGGTCATCGGCAGCACGGCGATAATGGCTTCAAAACAGCCGCAGGAAGTCATGGGCTTATCCATCAGGGTGTACAGGTTGACCTCATCCAGCGTGCGGTTGGAGGCCGTGTGGAGGAAATCATTCAGGTTCTGCCACATGCCTTTTTCGGCATCGACGCACTCGCCCTTTTCGATCGGCTGATTGGGGCCTGTCGGCGTAATTTCGTTGGAAGCCTTGGCATCCAGCCAGCTTACCGCTCCGCACAGGCCAACGCGCTCGGGGGAAACAATGCATACATGATTAGGCGCGAACGACTGACATAGGGTGCAGGAGTAGAAGGTGTCGACCGACTCGTCGGTCAGGCCTTTCAGACGGGCATCGCGGGCCTGGTATTTGTCACGGGCGATGGCAATTTTTTCTTCGATAGCCTTGGCATCGGTAATCAGGGTTACTTGTACCCGGTCGACTATCGCCGGATAATCCGACTTGAACTTGGCAATTAAGAGCTCGCCGTAATGACGGATTTTAAAACCGGCGGCCTGAGCGCCTTTACTAATCCTGAGCCAGCACAGATCACGCTGGGCAACATGCCAGAGACCTTCGCCGTAGTTGATGAAATAATGGATACGGCGCTCCAGCACCCCTTCAAAATCTTCCTGCATCTTACGGCCATAAATATCCACCATAATGCCTAACGGGAATACACTGCCTTCCGGCATCTCGTCGATTTCCGGCCCGATAACCTCGATTTTTCCGTCCTCAACCTCTTCGGCGCTGGACATCCGGACAAGCTCGAAGCCTGGTGCACGCCCGCCGCCGAACTCGACCCAGGCTTCTTTCTTACGGATGGTTTCGCCTTCAAAAGCCGGGCCAACGGTAATGGGGACAGGGATATCCACGATTTTAAGTTTAATGCCGCGGAGTTCTAAAGCCAGCTTGACGATTTTATCATACTCCGGCTGCGGCTCCAGGAGGCCAGGGATGGTAAGCTCCGGCGGCAGCGCCTGATCGGTGACAATAGGGAAGCCCATAAACAGCGCCCCGGCGCCAATGGCCACGGTAACGGCGTCCAATTCACCCAACGCAATAACAAAAGCGGGCACCCGCCGTTTCTGATAGTCCAGCATTTGCTCGCGAGCCCCTTTGGGTACGCCGCCAAAGGCCAAACCGGCCCGGGCCGCAAAGTTAACGGCATGAATAATCTGCGTGAATTTTCCCAGCGGGAAAGTCAGGTAATCCACACCGACTTTAATATTTTCTTCAATACATTGCTCAATAATGTCATTAACCAGCATAACCAGGATGCCCTTGGACTGCAGATCCTTAACAAGGGCAGCGCCGGCTTTGGCGTCCTTAGCCTTGCCGGTGACAACGGCTACGCCGGGAATAGTGCCGTCAACCAGCGGCACCCCGAATTTGCGGAGAATAGGATCAGGCAAAAAGCCGGTATAAGGCGGTTCATCAGGTTTGGCCCCGCCGACATACCGCAGGGCTTCAATGATTTCACCGGCATACAAAGTAGCTTCCCCGGACAAGAGGGCATTGCCTAATTCAGGTTCAGGCCGCAGGTTATTTTCTTTAATCCTTTGCAAAACAGGAACAATATCACCTAAAGTCGTTACTTCCTCACCGCTTAAGGCGGTAACCATGGGCAGCTTGTACGCCGTATCGGGATACTTTACCGGTGCTTCAGCACCGTGTTTTTCGATGGCTTCCGTAAGGAGCTTTTCGGCAACACTTACCGCAGTGGAAGCTCCCTGATAAGCCAGTTCACAAATTTGTTTCGACATGAGCATGCCTCCTTCAGGAGCACGTTATTATTTTTACATACTTCCTACTATTCTAGCATACCCGGCGTATTCCTGCAAAAATCAGGAAATCATAGAAAATATTGAATGCCTAAAGCAACTGCTTTAGGCATTCATTTTACTTAGTCATTTAATTATCCGGGCGTTCTTGTGGGGCGTAATTACCAGGGACGGTTTCGTGATATCAGGCTGTGGCATTCCTGGTATCTGCGCTATACTGCCATGTCGTTTTTGCAGTTCCCCGATAAGACCATGCTGCAAGGCGCGCATGGGACAGGCTGACACACAGGCCGGGCTTTCACCGCGCGTGAGCAGTTCCGAACAAAAGTCGCATTTGGCTGCTTTCTGCACCCGGGGATCATAGTGCAGCGCGCCGTAGGGACAAGCCGCCATGCACCGCCGGCAGCCGGTGCACACATCCGGATTGACAATCACAATTCCATTTTCCCGCTGTTTTCGGATAGCTCCCGCCGGGCAGCTGGCGGCGCAAAGCGGCTCTTGGCAATGATTGCAGGTTAACGACAGCCAATAGGCATACACGTTGTTAGCCACTCCCTGACCGCTTTGAGAGTAGCCGCCGCCTGCCAGTTCCCGCACCTTGCGAAACAGGATTCCCAGCGGCAGGTGATTTTTCTCCTTGCAGGCAATCTGGCAGGTTGTGCAGCCAATACACCGGTCCTGGCGAAAATGAAAACCGATTTGGCCATTCATTCTGCATCCCCCTCCCATTTGACCACTTCCACCAGGTTGGTATGCTGGGGATTGCCAAACGCCAGCGGAGTAGGCTGATATTTTGTCAGCGTATTAATATTGCCGCGGTGGTCTATTCCCCTGGTATCAGGCTGCCACCAGGCCCCCTGGGGAATGGCGACAACACCCGGCCTGACTCTGGGTGTTACCTTGACGGGTATCACCACTTCCCCCCGGTCGTTGAAAACCCTGGCCTTTTCACCGCTCTGTAGTCCCCGTGCCCCGGCATCCCCTGGATTGAGCCAAATTTCCTGAGGGACGGCTTCCTCGAGCACAGCAAGGTTATCAAAGGTGGAGTGTACCCGCCGCTTGGAATGATAGCCAATACACTGCAGGGGGAATCTTTCCGCCAGCTGGTCGTCAGGTCCTTCCCAGGCGGGCAGGTATTTAGGGATGGCCGGAATAAGCGGGTTATTCATTTCCCACAGTCTTGGGGAAAATATCTCGATCCTGCCGGAGGGCGTAGCAAACGGGTTGGCCGATACATCCCGGATCTGCCGCTCATAAGCAATGATCGGCCTGGCCGGCTTCTTTTTATAGATGCCAATCCTGCGAAATTCTTCAAAGTCCGGAAACTCCGCGTCCTGCCGCTGCGCTTCGCGGACGCACTCCCGCAGCCAGTCCTGTTCCGTCTTTCCGCCGGTATAGGCCTCAGCAAAACCTAGCTTCCCGGCCAACGCACTGCATACATCATAAACACTGCGGCATTCATACATAGGCTCGCGGACTTTCCGGTGGTAAATGGCATAGGCAATGCCCGCTGAAAAGGTAACAATATCCTCCCGTTCAAAATGACTGACATCAGGCAGCACGATATCGGCGAATTTGGCACTGGGTGTCATAAACAAATCATGCAAAACAATAAATTCGCATTGCCGTTCGTCTGCCAGCAGTTTAGCGGTGGCGTTAATGTCGGCATGCTGGTTAATCAAAGTATTTGAAGCATAATTCCAGATCATTTTAATATTGGCCGGTAAGCGTTTAGCGCCCTTTACTCCATCGGCGGCAGTCATCTCCTGCCCGCGGCGAATGGCGTCCGTCCAGGTAAAGCAGGAAATCCGGGCTTTAACCGGATTCGTTCCGGCCGGCATCCACCCCATCGGCATTTTATGTCCGCCCGGGCGCAGTCCCGGGCCGCCGCCCTCTCGGCCAATATTGCCGGTCATGGCCGCCAGCACCGGCAACGCTCTTACCGCCTGCTCACCGTACGCGTGCCGCTGCCAGCCAAGTCCCTGAACAAGAGCACAAGGCTTGGTCAAACCAATTTCACGGGCCAGACTGACTATATCCTCCCGGGGAACACCGGTGACGGCTTCCGCCCAGGCCGGCGATTTGGCAATTTTGTCCTCACCCAGGCCCATAATATAACTTTTATAAGACTGGCCGGCCGGAATACCTGGCGGCATATGAGCCTCATCAAAGCCTAGGCAGTATTGATCCAGGAAGGCCTGATCAACAAGCTCTTCGCTGATCAGTACATAAGCAAGCGCCGCCATCAGCGCATTGTCGGTCGTCGGCTTGACCGGAATCCACTTATCGGCCAAACTGGCGGCCGTATCACTGTGCCGCGGATCAATAACAATAATCTTGGCTCCCCGCTCTTTGGCCAGACTTAAATAATGCGGAATATTAGCCCCGCCCATTCTTGTCTCGGCCGGGTTGTCGGCAAACAGTACGATCAGCCCGGCATTTAAGAGATCATCCGGCGACTGGCCTTCCACCTCCCCGAAGGTATACGGGGCAGCCGCGCTGTAACAGGCCGCACTGTAGGTATTATAGTAGCCCAGAAAACCGCCAAACAGGTTGAAAAACCGCGGCAGTGCCCCCCGGCTGCTGTCGTCAATCCAGGACTGGCTGATCTGACCGTACACGCCTGTGCCATAGTTTAAATACATGGCGGCATTGCCGTACGCTTCCTTAATCCGGGTCATTTCCGCCGCAATGGCAGTGATCGCTTCATCCCAGCTAATTCTTTGAAAATGCCCTTCGCCGCGCTTCCCCACCCGTTTCAGAGGGTATTGCAGTCTGTCAGGGTGGTCCAGCCAGTGACGCTGAGCAAGGCCGCGCAGACAGGCTCTGGTTTGAGGGCAATCCGGGCTGTCCGGCCCCTCTTCGCCGGGCGACAGCCTGATAAGCTTACCGTCTTTAACATGCGCGTGCAAGAAGCAGCGCCCGCTGCAATTGTGAACACAACTGGTGGGAATTAGCTTTTCTTCCGGTGGCAAATGACTCATGGCTGCTTCCTCTCCTAGGGCTTACTGTCTATGTAGACATTGTACCGGCTTATTTTCCTCGTGTCCATAAGTAATAGCAGCACTGCAGAGGTCAAAGCCGTTTACGGAAAGCGCCGGTTCCGGACGTAATCAAGTATTATGACTGGAGTGATAAGCGCAGCGCATAAAGTAACTCCAATTACAGTGTGTCAAGCTTCATGACACAGGCAGCCAGCAGCTTGGCCCTCTCAAACAAGGTTTCAACAATAGCATATTCCTCCGGGCTGTGATTTCGCCCGCCTTTTACCCCCATTGCACATATGGTAGATACACCGGCACTGACGGTATAGGCCGAGTCGGAGCCGCCACCTACCTGCTTAGCATAGGGCAATTCAAAACCGCTTTCACTGGAAACTTCTTTTACCAGCGTAAAGAGACGCTTTACGCCATCTGTTGCCTCCATTGGCTTAAAAATGACACCGGTTGTTAATATCGTTTCAGTACCCGGCACATAGGTCCTGGCAGTGATGGTTTCAAGCTGCTTTCTAATTCTTGGGTAGTCGCTGACGCTGCTAAAGCGAACATCTATTGTTATCTTGGCATAATCAGGCGTTGCATTTGGCGCCGTACCGCCTTCAATGCGCCCGACATTAAAGGTGATGCCTGCTTCCCAGTCTGTGAGCTTCTCGATCTCGATAAGTTTGTAAGCAATTTCCACTATGGCGCTGCGCCCATTTTCCGGGTCATTACCCACATGTGCGGCTTTGCCCCTGACTTCCAGATCAAACCTGGCAACGCCCTTACGCCCAATTACCATGGCATTATCGGCAAAACCGGTCTCACAATTAAATGCCGCAATACAGCCGGCAGCTTCCTGGCAAATAACTTCGGCGGCATTTGTTGCGGCATGGCCGGTCTCTTCATCTCCTGCCAGCAGCACTTTGATTGGGCGTTCGGAGAACCCGGCGGCATTAAGGGCTTTTATGGCATAGAGAAAGGCCACTACGCCGCCCTTCATATCAAGCACCCCCGGACCATAGGCTTTACCGGCGTTTATAGTAAAAGGCCGCTGCTTAGCTGTGCCGGTTTTAAACACCGTATCAATATGTCCTAAAAAGATAACCCCCGGCCGGCTACGTTCTGTACCGATCTCGGCGATCAGCATATTGCCGGCCTGCTCGTATTCAATCAGCCGGACAACCGCTCCATCCCCTTCCAGTATTGCTTTAATGGTATTTTGCAATTTATCAATACCGGTCTTATTATCAGGGCCGCTATCTATGTTTACAAGGGTCTGCCATAACGCCAGCATATCGTTCCGGCGACTGTCGATGTAGTTAAAAGCTTTCTCTTTACTGCCCATATATTTTTCCTCCGTTTATTTATCTGAATACTTCCCGTCCGACCAGCATCCGGTCAATGGCCTTTTCATCCACCTGATAGCAGATACTGTTGCTTTCATCCGGAACAAGCAGGGTGCACCGCCCGGTGGTAGTAACGACCGGCACGGTGATATCCTCGGCAAAGTACCGGCTGCTGGCCGCAATATCGTGAGCCAGCGTAAAGTTTGGCAGGCTGGCCAGCGAAATATTCTGCACGCGGCCAATGCCAAGCTCAGTCATGCCGCCGCACCAGACGGGAATATTATGTTCCCGGCACAGGTCATGTATTTTTATTGCTTCACCGACTCCGCCGCAGCGGCTGGACTTAATGTTAATGACTTTACAGCTGTTAAGAGCTATGGCTTTGCGGGCCGCATCCACCGATACAATGCTTTCGTCCAGGCATATCGGCGTTGTGATGGCTTTTTGCAGCACGGCATGATCGATAATATCATCTTCAGCCAGCGGCTGCTCAATATAGGCCAGGTTAAACTCGTCCATGGCCTTAAACAACTCGATGTCAGCCAGCGTATAATCGGAATTGGCGTCCACAGTTAGCGTAATATCGGGATAATGCCGTCTGACCTCTTTCAGCACCGCGAGATCCTTACCCGGTTTGATTTTTAACTTGGTCCGGTGATACCCTTCGGCCAGGTATTTTTCGATTTTATTAAGCAAGGCGGGAATTGTCGGTTCAATCCCCAAACTGACACCTACCTTGACTTCCTCATAGACACCGCCCCATAAGGCCTTAAGCGACTTTTGCTCCCGCTGCGCCTTTAGGTCCCACAGCGCATTTTCGATGCTGGCTTTGGCTAACCGGTTGCCAACAATGAAGGAAACCTTGGCCATGAATTCGGCCGGTCCCTCAATATCCTGATGTAAGATGCTTGGCACCAGGAAATTTTTAAGTATATAGAGACAAGTCCCGTTATCTTCCGAATTATAGAGCGGAGCATGGAAGGCCTTGCATTCGCCGTAGCCGGTCAACCCTTCCGAATATATCTTGATGAGTAAGGCATCCCGTTCCACAAAGCGGACAAAACTTGTTTCAAAAGGATGCACGAACGGATTTTTAACATGAATAATATCAACACGGTCAATTCTCATCTCACATCATCCTTTGCCGGGAATTTTAATAGTAGAAAAAACGCCTGTTAGCTGCGGCGTTTTTTCTGCTATATACAACGCATTAAAGTTTTGCAGGCGGGTGGTGCGTTGGCAAAAGCGGAAGTTAAACGCCAGTGGTGGAGCGTTGTCAATGCATCACCCGCCTGCTCTGGCAAATGCTTTAGATAGTATCCAATAACGATTTCCTATGGCTATCTAAAAATTTCTTTTTTCTCAAAAGTAAAAGCATCCATCAATTCCGGCACCGGCACAAACCCAATTCCCGGTTTTTGCGGAACTTCAATCATGGCATTTTGATCAATAATCAGTTCAGGTGTGGTTAAGTCCTGCTTCCAGTAACGGTTGGAAGCGGGCACATCACCGGGGAATTGGTAATTGGGCAGTGACGAGACAGCAACATTATGCGCCCTGGCAATACCGGTATCCAGCATCCCGCCGCACCAAACCGGAATATTGTAAGACTGACACAGATCATGAATCTTCTTAGCCGCTGTCAGGCCACCCACCCGGGCCACTTTGATATTGATGGTTTTAGTACTGCCCAGTTCAATGGCGTGCCTGGCATCATCCACCGAGTGAATGCTTTCGTCCAGACAGATTCTGGTTTTCATAACCGCCTGCAGTTTGGCATGATCGACGATATCATCATGCGACAGCGGCTGTTCAATCATTAAGAGATTCAAGTCGTCAAGTTCTTTGAACAAGTCTATATCCTTCAGGGTATAAGCCGAGTTAGCGTCCGCCATCAGCATGATATCGCCAAACTGTTTGCGTACGGCTGCCAGATAGTTAATGTCTTTGCCGGGTTTTATTTTTACCTTGACCCGTCGATACCCCTCGGCCAGATGTTGGTCAATTACCCGCAGCAAATCGTCGGCCGTGGCCTGGATGCCAATGCTGACGCCTGTTTCCACCTTGTCTTTGATGCCGCCCAAAGCCTTAGCGAGCGGGATATTCTGCTCTTTGGCGTACAAATCCCAAACAGCGCAGTCAAGGGCGGCTTTGGCCATTTTATTGCGGCGGATATGCTCAAATAAGGAGTATACTTCTTCCGGATGCTTTATTTCTTCTTGGCTGAATAGCAGCGGCGCCAGAAAGTCCTCAATAATGTGCCAGGCGGTAGTGGTGGTTTCTTCATTGTAAAAGGGGTGGGCAAAGGCCGAACAGTCTCCGTAGCCAACATGCTCCCGGCCGTGAACCTCAACCGCAATAAAACTCTTATCTTTCATGCGTCCGAAACTAACTTCAAACGGGGTCTTAAACTCCATTTTCATCTTGCGCAAGACTATTTTTTTCAGTTTCATCTTCTGTTCCTCCATACAATATATTTAGGCAGAAAGAGCAAAATAGCCGCTGACAGCTTTCTACAGCAATCGGCGGCTACACTGCCTGATTCGGGGATATGTGTTTTCATTGTGTTTTTTCCGGTTAATGCTATTATATATAGAGAAGCATGACCTTAAAACGTCTTTAAACTGTCCCAAATGAGTTAGGAGGCCGGCATGAAACTAGGCATCGCAGGACCACAGGAACCTGGCGAAAAAATCATTCAGATAATCAAACGGGAATTTCACCAAATTGAACCGGTTGCCCTGACGTACAGGACCTATCTGGAAGCTCCGTCCCTCATCGCTCCGCAGCAGCCTTTTCTGGATGTTATCTTATTTGCCGGCGCTACGCCGTTATCGTATGCAGAAAAACATATTAAACAAACCATTCCCTGGGAGTTCGTTCCCCGCAGCGGCAGTGCCTTATTGCGGGTCTTACTGTCCATTGCATTATTAAATAAGTATGATATCTGCCGCCTAAGCTCGGATCTGTATGACACCGCCCAGTTGTATGAAGCCTATGAAGAAATCGGCATAAACAAAGACCGGCTGCAAATATATACTGCCAAGCCACTACCGCAGGCCAACGATTTTGCCGATTATGTCTGCGCCTTTCATGAGCAGCACTACGAATGCAACCGGGTTTCCTGCTGTATCACAGCCCTGTCCAGTGTGCACGAGCGATTAACAGCTAAAAAAATCCCCTGCTTCCGCGTCGACCCTACCGCCGACGTGATTAGACAGACACTGCATAAATTACAGTTAAACTACCTGCTGCAGGTCAGCCAGCAAAGCCAAATAGTCGCTGTATACCTAAGAATAGACGCCTCGCATGAGTACTCATTACTCAATGACAATGAGTACCAATATATCATTGATAAAACTAACGTCACGCGGGAAATTTATCTGTTTGCCCAGAGAATTCAGGCTGCCGTTATTGAAGTAGGTTTGCGGGAATTCCTGCTTTTTTCCACCAAGCAAATGCTGGAGAATGTAACTAACAATTACGAAAAAATTGACTTACTCCCGGCTGTAAGAAAAAATACCTCCAGCACCTTGAGCGCCGGCGTGGGTTACGGAAAAACAGCGCAAGAGGCCAAAATCAATGCCGGCATTGGTATGGAAAGAGCCGGTAAAGCCGGCGGCGATACGGCCTTTATTGTTTACAGCGGCAATCAAATCATCGGCCCTATCCGCTCATACGATATAAACCAGCCGGCAAACACCAATCCCAAAATCGATCAAAAATTTCTGGCTGTTTCGGAAAAAACGGGCATCAGCGTCAACACCGTTTTTCAAATCTACAGCCTTGTTAAACAGCAGGGCAAAAACCGTTTTACCACTGCCGAACTGGCCGAACTAACCGGAGTAACCTTAAGAACCATGAACCGGATTGTCGCCAAGCTAACGCTGCATGGCTTCTGCTGCGAGGTTGGCAAACGCGTGCTGGCCAATTCCGGCCGGCCTAGCAGAATCATCGAAATCTGCATACCGTAACCAATATTAAAAGGGTATCAGCCTGGCAGCAGCCAGCTCTGATACCCTTTTAATGTGATAGGCCAGCATGTGTGTTCCTCCTTTTGTCTTTTCCTCCCCCGGGGAAAAGCTTCATCTGGTTTATCTGCGCTACAAAAGCACATGCCCGTCCCTGGGGACGGGCATGTATCTTAGCATACTTCAGGAGCCACCTTGGTATTGCCGGGAAGTTTATCACCTTTTTTTATTGTCAGACTGGAGATGGCCGACAGGCAGGCACAGCTGATCAGGAACCAAAAGACCGCATCATAGGAGCCGTTGAAAGCACTGATCATAAAACCGATAATAATGGGGGAAACAAAGCCGGCCGACTGACCGCCAACGTTGATCATGCCGGTTGCGGAACCAACAACCGTGCCTGGCAGCATCTTCATAGGCATAGCCATAACCCCTGCCAAAACAAAGGATTTAAAGAAATACACCAGACTTTGAAAGGCAATTACCATGATAGCCGTTTCCGCAGTGTACATAAAATACAGGAAAAAGGCAGTTAAAGCCGCAGCCGTGACCAGCAGGTATTTCTCCCGGCCGTCAAAGAGTTTATCCATAACCCAGCCGCCCATGGCCGTTGCCAGACCGGCAGCAACAAACGGCAAAGGCGTCAGGAGGCCAATTGATTTTAAGTCTAAATGACGTACAGTCAGCAGATAGGTAGGCATCCAGGAGTCCAGACCTTTGTTTATCAGGCTAAGCGCAAACCAGGCTATCACCAGCTGCCACATCAGGGGAATTTTCAGCAATTCTTTGGCGCTTATTGGGGGAGCGCCGGCCGCCTTCTGCTCTTCCTCCTCCTGTACTTTGGCCGGTTTGATTAAGAACCAGTACACGGCAATAAAGACAATACCGGCAATACCGATAGTAAAGAACATCTGCCGCCAGCCCAGATACATGAGCAAAGGCGCAATAACCAAAGGCGCAATGGCACTGCCGATATAGTTGGAGGAAAGCAGCGCGCCGATCATTTTCGGCCGTTCACTCTTGGGGAAATACTCAGCAATGCCTTTAAAACTGGCACAGGGAAAAGCGCCTTCCCCTAAGCCAAATAACAGGCGGATAACAATTAAAGCGCCCAGTGACCAGGCCAAGCCGGTAAAGGCGGTAAATACCGACCACAGCAGCAGGGAGCC
The DNA here is from genome assembly GCF_041428895.1 of Sporomusa aerivorans. Classification (NCBI taxonomy): domain Bacteria; kingdom Bacillati; phylum Bacillota; class Negativicutes; order Selenomonadales; family Sporomusaceae; genus Sporomusa; species Sporomusa aerivorans. Next base: position 1,587,789 of record NZ_CP156926.1, on the reverse strand, counting down.
GATAACAATTTTCTTGGAACCAAACTTGTCTGCCATCCAGCCGCCGGGAAGCTGCATGATGGCATAACCGATAAAAAAGGTACTCAGTACTACACCCATTGACGCCGGATTTAAACTAAACTCCTTGCCAATAGAAGCCAGGGCAATATTCATGGCCGCCCGGTCGATATAAGAAATACACCATCCAAGATAAAGCAGGGTAAATGCAAGATACTTTCCGGTAGCAGTTTTGTTGAAAATGTCTTTGGCTGTTTGCATCAGTAGTCCTCCCTCGTTATTACAGAATTAGAAGTTACCAGAGCGCCGCCCCTTCTCCACCGCCTATAAAGAAAACACGGCTTACGCCGAGCCTTTGGCGAAAGTGGAAGCCGATGTTGCCCTTATCCAGGCGAAAGTTATACTTTCTATCAGGAAAAAAATAGCCATTAAAGCAGAATTATGCTTTAATGGCTTCATTGCCTAGTGCGCATTATTTGTGGAAACAGGCAGAATTTAATATATATGACTTATTGAATGCTTTAATTATACAAGTCCGAAACTGTCCTTAAAACGTCTTTAATCTGACCAAAATTACCATCACAGCCAACATTCCCGCGGTGCAATCATACCCGGCAAGGTAGGAATTACAAGCCGTGGCAGCGATTTTGCACTGTTAATTTTCAGGCTTTTACTATAATATTTTTTGCCTTGTCTGTAAATTCGATTCTCGATTGTATTTCTGTATACATTCGCAAATCGAAAAAATGGCCATCGTCCTGCGTCAGAACGATGGCCATTTTGTTAGACAGGCCTGAATCAGGTAGTCAACCGCCTGTTCCTTAAAGAAGAGATCGCCATCCTCCGCGGCGACTAGCTAGGGATAAAGAAAAAATTATTAAATCGTAAAATTTTGCATTTTGCTCTTGACAAAATTATCTAAATAAGATAAATTGATAATTGAGAACAATATCCATTAGTAGTTGATAAATTTTATTTACAGATGTTGAAGTTTTCACATCAAACCTATTTAGCAGCTAACCATAAGTTACTTATGGTGCAAATAAAAAACAAAAGGGAGGCTATGTTCATGTCGTTAATTGGAAAGGAAGTCAGCGACTTCAAAGTCAAGGCCTTTGTGAACAATGATTTTCACGAGGTAACCAAGCAGGATATTTTAGGAAAATGGTCGGTCTTCTTCTTTTATCCGGCGGACTTCACTTTTGTATGCCCGACCGAACTGGAAGATCTGGCGGACAAACATGAGGACTTTTTAAAGATCGGTTGCCAGATCTATTCCGTGTCCTGCGATACTCATTTTGTACATAAAGCCTGGCATGATGCGTCCAAAACCATCAAAAAGATCCGCTACCCCATGCTGGCAGACCCGACAGGAGCTCTGGCGAGAGACTTTGACGTTATGATCGAAAGCGCCGGGCTTGCTGAAAGAGGCACTTTTATCATCAATCCGGAAGGAAAAATCGTAGCCTATGAAGTGCTGGCAGGCAATATCGGCCGGAACGCCGATGAGCTTTTGCGCCGAGTACAGGCGTCCCAGTTTGTGGCTGAACACGGCGATCAGGTGTGCCCGGCAAGATGGGCCCCTGGCAAGGAAACCTTGAAACCCAGCCTGGATTTAGTCGGCCTGTTATAAGCGAAGAGAGAGTCTGTATGCGGTACGTATGAGGCATCACGGCCTGCCGCGTACAGGCTTTCTTTTTATCTACCCGGTTATGAAAAATGCACTGGAAGGGAGAGTGTAAAGAGCAATGGAGCGTTATGACGCAATCGTTGTCGGCGCCGGTCCGGCCGGACTGACGGCGGCCATCTATCTGGCCAGGGCCCGGTACCGCGTTCTGGTGATAGAAAAAGCGGCCATCGGCGGCCAGATCACGATAACCTCGGAAGTTGTCAATTATCCCGGTGTCAGGAAAGCCGACGGCAAGCAGCTCACAGCCGAGATGCGGGAGCAGGCGGAAGCCTTTGGCGCGGAATTTTTGCAGGGTGAAGCCATTGGCTTTGACCTGGAAGGTGATTTTAAAGCGATTACCCTAAAGGATGGGCGAACCCTGCAATCCCTGGGGGTCATCCTGGCGCTTGGCGCCAATCCGCGCCAGGCCGGCTTCCTGGGCGAGGAGGATTTTAAAGGGCGAGGCGTTGCCTATTGCGCAACCTGTGACGGCGAATTTTTCACAGGCAAAGAGATTTTTGTAATCGGCAGCGGTCTGGCCGCCGCCGAGGAAGCGCTGTTCTTAACCCGCTACGGCCGCAAAGTCAACTTGCTGGTCAGGGGCGACCGGCTGAAATGCCCTGAACCGGTAACCGAACAAGTCGAAAACAGCGCAACAATTCAAATACATTATCATACACAGGTTACGGCGGCCGGAGGAAATTCAGTGCTGGAATACCTTGTTTTGCGAAACAGGCTCACCGGAGCGGAAGAAAAATATATCCCGGAAGCCAAAGACAATATCGGCATTTTTGTCTTTGCCGGCTATGAACCGGCGACAACAGCCGTCAGAGGCATTGTCGCAACCGATGAGGCCGGGTATCTCATAACCGACCGGAATCAAAAATGCAGCATTGAGGGCGTCTATGGCGCCGGTGATGTATGCATCAAAAATTTACGGCAGGTGGTGACCGCGGTGGCCGACGGCGCCGTAGCGGCAACCGAGCTGGAAAAGGTCTTGGTCGAAAAGTATGTTCGGCTTTCGCTGCCCAAAATCGCCGTAAGCAACAAAAATGACGAAACACAAATAAAAACCGGCCTTGCGGAAACTGCCGCTCTCCAGGAACAGCCGGACGGCATGCCGGGCGCTTTCCTGGACGCAACGCTGCGGCAGCAACTGCAGGGTGTCTTTCAGCAACTGACCAAACCGGTTCACCTGCGCGCCCGGCTGGATAACCGCCCTGTTTCCCGGGAAATTCGCCATTTCCTGCAGGAAATCTGCGCCTTGTCCGACAAGCTGTCTTACCAGTGTGAAGAACCGGAAAAAGCCGCCGTCACTAAGCTGCTGCCGGAAATACGCCTGGAAACTGATGACGGTTACAGCGGCATCAGTTTTCACGGCGTCCCCGGCGGTCATGAGATCAACTCCCTGGTCGTTGCCCTGTATAATCTCGGCAGTGATGGTCAGAAGATAAGCAGTGAATTGCGGGACCGGATCGTAGCCGTTAATCAGGACATCCGGCTGGAGGTCATTGCTACCCTGGCCTGCACCATGTGCCCCGAACTGGTAATGGCCTCTCAGCGAATGGCCTCCCTCAATCCCCGGATTGAAGCGCATATGTTTGATTTAGCCCATTTCCCGGATTTTAAGGAACAATATCAGATTTTAAGCGTCCCCTGCCTCGTCATCAATAACGAGCAGGTTCTCTTTGGCAAAAAAGATCTGGCCGCGCTGACGGACTGCATTGAAGAATACTTGCGTGAGAAGCAGCGCTGACATTCGGGAAAGGATATCAACACTCATCCCCTCATACGCACCTTACCGGAAATAAATTTCTCTGAAATATCATTACTGGAAAATCAAAGCCACCCGCCAAAAACAGGTGGCTTTCTAATTTGCATGTGGGTTAGACAAAAGACTGCTGGCAACATTTTATCGACAGTCCGAGGTAATATACTAACCACATAGTAAGCTAATGAGAATATTGTGCGTACTTCTCAGTCCCTGATTAATCTCCTATAATTGAATAAAATATATAGGAGGTATTTAAATGGCTATAAATTCAAGAGTAAAAAAGCTGAGAGATAAAATGCTGACGATTCCGGAAATATGCACTGAGCGCGGACATTACATGACTGAATCTTATAAAGAAACCGAAAATTATCCGGATGTTATAAGAAGAGCCAAAGCACTGGAAAAAATTTTACTAAATATGACTATTCGCATTGAAGACGGTGAGCTTATCGTTGGCTGGCCAACCAGTAAAATTCGTGGTGGCGCCTTGCTTCCTGAACTGAATTCGCAGTGGATATTGAATGAAATAGATACCGTTTCCACGAGAGATTGGGACAAATATGCTCCTTTGACTGATGCTGAAAAGAAAAAAATTAGAGAGTTTATGCCTTTTTGGGAGGGAAAATCCTTAAGTGATAAATGGAGCGGCTTACTCCCGGATGAAGAAAAAGAGCTTGAGGGCATTATTCAAACTTCCGGCGGCATGTGCCGCAACGGCCATCATTTAGCGCATGTTGCCGTAGACTATGAGTTAGTGCTAAATAGAGGTCTGGCTGGCGTGATTTCTATTATTGATGATGAGATTGCAAAACTATCTCTAGCGAAACCTGAGGATTTTGAAAGATATCAATTCTTAATTTCTGCAAAATTGACCAATCAGGCAGTAATAGCCTTTTCGTTGAGATATGCGGAACTTGCGGAAAGTATGGCTAAAACTGAAATTGATGAGCAACGTAAAACGGATCTTGAACGCATTTCACAAACATGCAGAAAGGTGCCGGCACATCCAGCCGAAAGCTTTTATGAAGCTATTCAATCAATATGGTTTGTTTATATTCCGCTTATGATTGAGAGTTGGGGAGCCGGAATGAGCCTTGGCAGAGTTGATCAATATCTGTATCCTTTCTACAAAAAAGATCTTAACCGCGGCATAATTACTGGTTCCACTTCACTTGAGCTTATTTCACTGCTTTTAATAAAAATGAATGCAGTGATAAATGTTGCCGATGAAATTGTTACAACCTTTCTTGGAGGCTACCCGGTTATGCAGGGACTTACACTTGGCGGTGTAACAAAAGATGGAAAAGACGCCGTAAATGAGCTGTCCTATCTTTTCTTGGATGCTGAAAAAGATATCGGTCTTAATGCTGAAGATGTCGTAATCAGGGTGAATAAACTAAACCGGAACAATATAGAGATCTTTTAGTTCGAGTGGCTACCTATAGCGCTTATTTTGTAGAACTGAGTCCTGAGCTTCAAAACGACATCATAAAAAGAATGGAATTTGACAAAATATAATCACTACCAGCCGAACCGAATAAGCTTTAAGCCTGCAGTGGGCTTTCACCAGCAAGTGCCCATTCAGGACAAGTCGAAAAAACCACCACCCAAGCGAGTAGTGGTTTTTTCTCATTACACCAAAACATTAAATTAAACTCTATAACAATAGGAGCAACTTACAGCCGGATTAGTCAGCGACTGAACGGTGGCTGCATAATTGTTTCGTTTCTTTTTTGGTATCCGTGCCAGATTTCTCCTTCCCGATCTATAGGAAGCTTGCGCTTCTTCATTTCTTCCCTGCCCCAGTCGTACAGGGCATTAAGAATGGGACATATTGAGTAACCGAGCTCAGTCAATCTATATTCCACACGTGGCGGTACTTCTGCGTAGACGGTTCGCATTACGAGACCGTCAGCTTCTAACTCCCGCAGGTTCTGGGCAAGAACTTTCTCTGATATCGGCAACTGTTTGGTAAATCTGGCAAAACGCGTGAATTCATCACAACTGATGGCTTTGATCAAAAATGGTTTCCAGCGTTTACAGAATAATTTCATAGCAAAGTTATATGGGTCCTTACTTAAGAATTCCTTTACATGTTCCGGATAATCACTTCTGTTTGTATCCAACAGTGGTCACCACCGCACATTTTTTAAATGGCTAGAACTCGCCTTTCAACTATTTACTTTTGGAACATAATGAGTATGCAGCAGTTCGTGCGCCTTACGGCTCAGCGGCTTTTCCAGAAACTCCTTATAAAGGGCTTTTACAGCCGGGTTTTTATGCGACTTGCGAATAGGCATCTCCCTGTCTAGCTGATAAATGCTGTTCAGCCGCGCTTCTTTTGTTGCCGTGGTAGTTCCCCAGGGCTGACCGCCGCCACCAATACAACCGCCAGGGCAGCACATAATTTCCACAAAATGATAGTCGCACTGGCCTGCTTTGATTTTGTCTAAAATCACACGGGCATTTTTTAATCCGTTGGCAATAGCCACTTTGACTTTTTTCCCCGCCAGGTCGACTTCCGCCTCTTTTACGCCGGTTAAACCGCGCGCGGCTGTAAATTCAACATTGGCTAGATCTATTCCTGTCACCACTTCGTAGGCGGTCCGCAGCGCAGCCTCCATCACACCGCCTGAAGCACCGAAAATAACGGCGGCGCCGGTAGAAATGCCCAGCGGAGCATCAAAGGCTTCGCCTACCAAATTGTTAAAGTCAAAGCCTGCCTGTTTGATCATGCGGGCCAATTCACGGGTGGTCAGCACAATGTCAACGTCGCGGTAGCCGCTGCTGTTCATTTCAGGACGGGCACTTTCATGTTTTTTCGCCGTACAGGGCATGACCGACACCGATATGATATTGGCGGCATCTATGCCGGCTACCTTGGGATAATAGGTTTTTACCAGGGCGCCAAACATTTGCTGCGGGGATTTACAACTGGACACATGCGGTAAAAGTTCCGGATAGAAAGTTTCCACAAAATTTATCCAACCGGGACTGCAGGAAGTAATTAGCGGCAGCACAGCTTCAGAATTCATTCTTGCCAATAGTTCATGGCTCTCCTCCAGGATGGTGACATCGGCGGCAAAGTTGGTATCAAAGATTTTGTCAAAGCCCAAACGTCGAAGCGCCGCTATCATTTTACCAATGGTGATGCTGCCGGGCGGAAGACCAAATTCCTCGCCCAGGGCGACTCTGACTGCCGGCGCAACCTGGACAACCACGTGTTTGCCGGTATCACCAATGGCTTGCCACACTTTTTCCGTATCATCTTGTTCGTAGAGGGCGCCAACCGGACAGACCGAGATGCATTGGCCGCAATATACGCAAGTGCTGTCCTGAAGAGGCCGGTCAAAAGCGGTGGTAATTTCATAGTCGACTGAACGGTGAGCCGTATTGATAGCGCCCACGGTTTGAACTTCCTGGCACATTTCCGCACAGCGACCGCATTTTACGCATTTGGCCATGTCCCGGACAATAACGCCATTAGCATCTTCCGGGGGAATTTGCTTAGGTTTGTTGGCAAACAGCGGCTGACTGACGCCAAAATCCCGGGCTAACTGCTGCAGTTCACACTTGGTGTTGCGTATACATTGCAAACATTCTTGCGGGTGTTCGGCCAGGATAAGTTCCAGGATATCTTTTCTGGCTTGACGGATGGCCGGACTGTTGGTAATAAATTCGGCGCCATCCCAGACTTCGTTACTGCATGCGGTCTTAAATTTTTTCTGCCCCTTGACTTCAACTATGCAGATGCGACAGGTAGCTCGGACTTTTAGATCGGGATGATAACAGAGCACAGGAATGTCAATTCCGGCCATTTTAGCGGCATCCAGAATCAGGGTGGTTTCCGGACAGGATACAGGTATATCATTGATAGTTACTGTTACAATTTTATTTGGATCGGCTGCATGATGTGCCATTTTATTCACCTCTTTCCTGTTCGCTAACGCAAACATTTGCCGGACATGTTTTGTTTAAGTGGTCGGCAAATTCTGCGTGGAAATGCCGCCAACAAGTGCTAAGAGCAACGGCAGCCGCCTGCCCCAAGCCGCAAAAAGAGGCGTTAGTCATGGTATTTATGAGCCGCCGGAGGATTATCAGATCTTCAGGGACAGCCTCACCGGCGGAAAGTTTCGTTAAAATGGCGTAAATCTGTTTGTTTCCTTCCCGGCAGGGCGTGCATTTACCGCAGGATTCATGGATAAAAAATTCAGTTACGCCTTTGAGATAATCAATAACGCAAACCTCTTCATCAAGAACCACGATTGCCCCCGAACCGACACTAAGTCCGGCATTACGCAGCGCTTTGTAACAATACGCCGTATCGAGTTGACCTTCACTGCCAATAGGGCCGGATTGGCCGCCCAGATGGAAAAATTTAAGCTTCTTGCCGTTCGGAATACCGCCGCCGATTTCAGGATCATAGATGACATCACGCAGGCTGACACCAAAAGGAATTTCATATACACCACGGTTGTTTACGTTGCCGGACAGGCAGACAAGTTTTGTCCCGCCACTGTCAGAAGTGCCATAGCCTAAGTATTTATCTCCTCCCTCCAGAACAATGGTCGGAATGCTGGCAATGGATTCCACGTTATTTACCAGGGTCGGCTTGAGAAACAGACCTACTTCGGCCAAATGCGGCGGTTTGATCCGCGGCCGCCCGGCTTTTCCTTCAATAGAATTTAACAGCGCTGAATTTTCTCCGCACACATAGGCGCCGGCGCCTGTCATAACATGAATATGAAAGTCAAAGCCGGTTCCCTGAATGTTATTGCCTAAATATCCAGCTTGTACAGCGTTATCAACGGCGTTTTGAAATATTCTTTGTATGGCGCGGTATTCGCCGCGAATATAGATATAGCCGTCCTGAGAACCAAATACATAGCCGGCAATCGTCATGCCTTCGATTACTCTGAGCGGATCTTGTTCCAACAGAATTTTGTCTTTAAACGTGCCTGGCTCACCTTCATCGGCATTGATCACAATATATTTCGGAAACTCACCGATTTCCAGAAGTTGTTCCCACTTTGCGCCTACCGGATATGCCGCTCCACCGCGCCCCAGGAGTTTTGCCTTTTTTACTTCTCCAATTATATCCAGCGGATTCATTGTGAATGCCTTTTTTAGCCCCTGGAAACCGCCGGCTTTGATATATTCCTCTACATTAACCGGCGTAATAGCGCCACAGTTGCCGGATATAAGCTTTCTTAATTTCGACATTACGACACCTCCCGGTAACTTAAAACGATTTCGGCTATCTTCACTGCAGTCAGATTTCCGTATACTATCTCGCCAATTTTGGCTACCGGCCCAATATCACAGGCGCCGACACAACTGGTATGCAACAAGGTAAAAAGCTTATCCGGCGTGGTTTCACCGAGCTTAATTCCTAATTCTTTTTCAAACAGCGCGACAACTTCATCAGCTTTGGTCACCTGGCAGGGGGTGCTTTTACATATTTCAATTATATATCTGCCTTGCGGCTTGATATGAAACATGGCGTAAAAGGTGAGTACATCATGTACTTTACTAACAGGAAGTTCTAATTCGTCAGCGACAACTTCGGCCCATTCCTCGGCCACATAGTTTTTTCCGGAACTGGCCTGAATATCTAATAATATGGCTAGCAGTTGCTCCCTGGATTTATCATACTTAGCTATAATGGCTTTCACTTGCTCGTAGCGCTTTATAATTGCCAATGCCTGTTTTTTGGGTATTGTCGTACAACACATTCTGCTCCCTCACCCTTACCTTTCTTCCTTTTGCAATACAATAGTCTTCTAATATTCAAATTCTTGGTCTTTGTACACAATTATCAAAATATGCTTTTGTTATAATCGCTGTATTAAAAGCGAACCGTTGAATTTATGCTAAACTGCGAACCTGCAGAAATTTTATTTTTGCTTCTCTTGGTCTAAGTTGCATTATTTTGCCATAGACAAGCCGCATGGCATCTTCCGGGCTATCTGATTTTACAGTTTCTTCAATTAAAACCGCATTATTTTTTGATAAACAAATATTGAATTTAACTGCGTATGATTTCATGTTACATAAGCTCCATCTTAAAATAATTATAAAATTTTATCCCCTTTAGCCGCCCGGCTAGAGCAGCGAAAACTTCGCTCGCCCTGGCAGGACGGCGCCAGGAGATACAATTAAAATATGTACTTTTAGTTGGTGTTTTTCCGTTGTAATTTATAGGCTAAGTAGCGTCGATATCCTTCCGCAAAGGCGCAACGCTCTGCTTCGCTTTTTGCTGCTAAAGCGGGCACAGCTTGGGGATGACCGTCGGCATCGAGTGACACCAGTGTAAAAAACGCCGTTAATGCCGTTAACGCCGGTTCTTCTTTTGACAAATCTTCAACAGTTACTGTGACCGAAACTTCCATGGAACTTTTGCCAGCAAACGTTAATTCACCATAACAAGTTACTACATCACCAACACGGATAGGCTGATGAAATTCCATTTCATCAACACGGGCAGTGACAATATTAGTGCGGGCATGCCGCCGGGCCACGACTCCAGCCGTATTATCCATGATCTTCATAATCTCGCCGCCGTGGACGTTACCTGCCGGATTAGCATGTTGGGGCATCATTACAACCGACATTGACACCTTAGAGTCCTCAACTGATTTTGACTTCATAACACTCTCCGAAATTAATTAATCTATTCTCTTAACAATTGTGGATACGCCCATTCCGCCACCAACACACAGGGTAGCTAATCCTAAATCAACTTTCCGTTTTTGCATTTCATGGAGTAAAGTAACCAGAATTCTAGTTCCACTTGCCCCGACAGGATGTCCCAGCGCAATCGCGCCGCCATTTACATTTACCCGCTCAGTTTGCCACTTTAATTCTTTGCCCACAGCCAAAGCCTGTGCAGCAAACGCCTCGTTGGCTTCGATTAAATCCATATCATCAATTTTCAGGTTTGCCTGTTTTAATGCTTTTTGGCTGGAAAGGATCGGGCCTAATCCCATAACTTCAGGCGCCACGCCGGCAGAAGCATAGGAAATGATTTTGGCCATAGGTTTAATACCCAACTCCTGCGCTTTGCGTGCATCCATGACAACAACAGCTGCTGCTCCGTCATTCACTCCGGAGGCATTGGCGGCGGTAACAGTCCCGTCCTTCTTGAATGCAGGCCGCAATCCTGCCAGACTTTCGGCAGTGACCCCGGTCCGCGGAAACTCATCCTGGGAAAACAGTTTCTTTTCTTTTTTGCCGGTTGTTACTTCCACAGGAACAATCTCCTCAACAAACTGTCCTGACTTAATTGCTCGTTCCGCTTTCTGCTGACTTTGAGCAGCAAAGGCATCCTGCTCTTCCCGGGATATATGGTATCGTTCTGCCACATTTTCCGCAGTAATCCCCATATGGTAGTGATTAAAGGCATCGGTTAAGGCATCATTCACCATGGTATCCACTAATTCCCCGTTACCCATCCGGTAACCCCAACGGGCTTTATCCAGGACATAGGGAGCTGCACTCATGTTTTCCATACCGCCGGCAATAATGATCTCTGCATTACCTGCAGCTATTAAACCGGCGGCAAGATTAACCGCTTTTAACCCGGAGCCGCAAATATTATTAATGTTCATTGCCGGCACATAATCGGGAATGCCGGCATATATGGCCGCCTGCCGCGCTGTTCCCTGCCCTAGGCCGGCCTGCAATACATTCCCCATAATTACTTCATCGACAAGTTCAGCGGAAATTCCGCTTCTTTCCAGTGCAGCGGCAATGACCACCCGCCCCAGCTGTTCAGCCGGTATTCCCGCGAGTGTCCCGCAAAATTTCCCAATTGGTGTTCTGACTGCTCCTGCTATAACTACTTCTCTCATACACAACACCCTTTCTAGTTATTAAACTCAGTCCCAATTACTCCTTTTTGTTTCATGGCGATAAATGCCGTTAGCAGAATACCTACTAAACTAAGTACCGCAGCGGCGATGAAGGCCTGGGAATAATCACCAAGCGAGACTGCCAATCTGGGACCCAGTATCCCGGCAAATCCATAAGCAATATACATCAGCCCATAGTTTGACGAAAGATTCTTTGTGCCAAACATGTCAGCCGTTACAGGTGCTATCAAAGTGGTAAAGCCACCATAACATAAACCGACTAACAGCATCGCACCAATAAACACCGGGAATGATTGGACTGCTGAAAGCGTAAACATAGCCACCCCAATACAGGTAAACAGGGAGAATATTACCGGATACCGGCCTATCCGGTCCGACAGCCAACCCCAGAGCAGCCTGCCACCGGTATTAAATACCGCCAGAATTCCGACGAAAAATGCTGCTTTTTCCGGTGTTAGTTTAAGCATTTGCTGCAAAATGGGCGATGCACTGCCCATAAGCATTAAGCCTGACGTTGTACCCAATGTAAATAATGCAAGTACTACATAGAAGACTGGACTTTTTACCATTTCGCTTCTTGTTTTGTCTATCCCACTGGTGGATCTATCAACTAATAACCCCGAACTATTTGCTACAGACATAGATTCAGGCAAATCACCAAGCAATCTTGATAAAACACAGATTACAATAAGGAAAATCGAGCCTAACACTTTAAAAGCGGCAAGCACGCCATACGCGGCAATTATATTGGCCGCAACCGGAGCAAAAATTATGGCGCCTGAACCATAACTGGCTGCCAGTAAGCCGGCTGACAGCCCTTTTTTATCCGGAAACAATTTAACCGAGTAGGCCATCAAACAGGGATATATCAGGCCAACACCGATACCGGTGCCAATGCCGTACAGCAAATATAGCTGAAATATTGACTGTATGAATCCTGTTGTCAGCACGCATAAGCCGTAGATTATCCCGCCTGCCAAAATTACTTGTCTGGTTTTTACTTTATTAACTATGTTGCCAATCAGCAGCGGCGTTAAGGTCGACGCCGCAATTTGCAGAGTAAAGGTCAGCGAGACATCCACAGCCGGCCAGCCAAAGTTTTTAACAATCGGATTTTGAAATACACTCCAGGAGTAACCAATACCCGCACAAACGCAAATTACCAGCGACACAGCCAGGTATATCCACCGTCTTGTTTCAAAATTCATAACCAATCCCCTCTTAATCCAAATTATCAATCGTCATCTATAGCGGCAAGTACGAGCCCTATTCTGGAGAATATTTACATATTCCACATATTATGTTATAATAATGTTTTCAGTAATACTATATTTGTTAGTCTCAACAAGGAGAAACGCATGAACAGCCTTCAAATTGAGTATTTTTTAGCACTGACAAAGTATTTAAATTTTACGGATACTGCTAAGGCTCTTTATGTTTCACAGCCGGCTATCAGTAAGCAAATTGCGGCGTTGGAAAAAGAAATTGGCTTTACGCTTTTTTTTCGCTCCAACCGCAATGTCAGCCTGACTCCGGCAGGTATGATTTACTTGAAGACATTTAAACAAATTAACGAACTTTATAGCGAAGCCCAGGAACAGGCACAAGCCATTTACAGCGAGCAAAACAGCAAAATACGTCTAGGCTGCGTTGAGGGAATGGAACTGAGTAGTTTGCTGAGCAAGGTTTTTACCTCCTTCTCAACACAGTTTCCCAGCATTCAGTACCATCTGGAACGGCATACCCCGCAAGATCTGGTAAGCGCCTTATATAACGGCGACCTGGATGTAGCCATAACCCTGGAGCCGTTTATCGAAGACAAGCCCGACTTATCCCGCATCTTTTTCATGAAAGCCAAACATATGCTTTTTGTGTCAGTAAATAATCCCATTATTCAAAAGGACAACTTTTCTATCACCGATTTGAAAGATGAAACTTTTATATCGTTAGCACCCGACATTATGCCATCAGCGGATAAAAGCATTGCTAATTTCTGGGAAAAAAATGGCTTTTATCCAAAAAAAATGCATTATGTCCCTAATGTGGAATCATTAATGCTTTCGGCTGAAGTAGGCCTCGGTGTTGCTTTCGGGGATACGCTGCTCAGGTTATGCAGCAGTTCTTTACTGCGTAATTTTGAGCTTAATACTTCACATAACATTTATCTGGTCTGGAAAAAGAACACAACAAACCTGCTAATACCGTCTCTGGCCAAACTTGTTGTTGAATTCAGCAAAGCTATGTCAGTTGTCGCCTCGCCGGATTCCGCCGCGGAGACAACCGGCTAAATCCGGAAACTTATCACTATATTACTTTTACCGCAATTCCTGTAACTTCGCTCAATTGACTGTATGGCCGCCCCAATAGATCATATCCCTGACAATCAAAAGCTTCCTGCGGAATTAAGACTATGTCCGGGCGCTTGTTTGTCAGGCAATAATCCTCGATTGCCTGTACAAAATCAGAGACAGTCAATAAACCGGCTGCTTTGATTGAGCCACCGAATAAATTATTTTTGACTGCCAGGACTTGTATCAGTCCTTTTTCAACAGACATCAGCTTAACTACCGAAGTCAAAACAGCAAAACCGAACTCTGATGACAACACTGCCGCCTTGCCGCCGGCGGCCTGGATACTCTGCTCCATTGCCTGCAGCCGTCTCATGTCAAAATCATATTCCATGACAGCACCGCTGCCGCCGCCTTCACCGTTATCCCATTCAACCTCGAAGTATTGTCCGTTGCGGCTAGCCTCCACCTTAACCGGTCCCGGCTGTTGCAACATATTCCAGGCTTCAACCCGGGAACGCGGCGCCAAGCCATTGGCAGTTTTAATGACATCGCCACGCCGCAAGCCGCTTTTATACGCGAGTGAACCGTTCACAATCCCTGCAACCACCGGCGTTAAGTCACTTAATAACGGTGGCTCCATAACAAGCGGGCAATTAATCTCTTGAGCCAGCCTGCTCACAAGCTCCGCCAAATCCCGGTGCATAGCCGTGGTGTCAAACTTAAGCGAGCGCGGGGCCCGCTTAGAGTAACCCGGCATAAATATGCGAATGCCAAGCGCCTGATTTGCCGCCAGATAATGTACGGTCCTGGTTACATCCTCCCAGCCAATCAGATGCGGCATGGCCACAATACTGCCGTGAAACGGCAGTTGATACTGCCTAAGGAGCTTAACCCCGTTGATGGCTTTTTCCGCCTGGCTGCGATTGTCGCCCATTAACCGTTCCCGGCCTTCAACAGTGCCGCTGTTTAAGGATAGATTGATTACTATCGGCATAGCCGTTTTTAGAAAAGCAACCAGCCGGTCGTCAAGACCGTGGCCATTGGTGGTAATATGAACGGGTGTTGCCGGGAATTTTTCCCGCACCAGCCGAATGATCTCCATAAAATCCGGGTGGCACAGCGGCTCGCCTTCAATAATACTGGTTGCCGATTCACCAATCGTAATCTTCTCCTGACCGTTTAAGAAACGTAAGGTCCAGGCTATTTCGTCCAAGGAACGCGGCGGCATCGACACAGTGCGGATACCTGGCGGATTGTCCTTGTGGCTGCAAAAGACACAGCGGGCATCGCAGGCGGAGGTAATTGGCAAAATATTGGCTTCCATGGCTGAGTGCAAAATCAAGTGTTCATTTTCCACACGCTACTCCCCCCACACCCTAACAAGATCACTGACCCCAAAATACTTTGAATATCATAAGCGCCAAAGTCATGGGTACAAAAAATTAAATCCGTAAAACCGGCAACTTGCTCCTGTTGCATCTGGCAAACACTGCAACAGGAAGTGCAAGTTGCTTTTATTTATTCCGAGCCCCTGAATGCTCCACGCCGGTTTGGATATGCTTCCATTACCGCCACGGAATCCGGGATAAGTAAGGTTGGTTCCGTTTTGGACTGAATTTCATCCACTGTGACACCTGGAGCCAGTTCCTTTAAAACAATTCCCGCTTCTGTTACTTCCATAAGACCCAATTCTGTAACAATCAGGTTTACAACCTTTACCCCTGTCAGCGGAAAATTGCAATTCTTTAGTATTTTAGGGGATCCGTCTTTAGCGGTATGTTCCATAGCGATAATCACTTGGCGCGCACCGGTAACCAGATCCATGGCTCCGCCCATGCCGACAATTCGACCGGGAGTCGCCCAGTTAGCCAGATTGCCTTGTTCATCAACCTGCAAGGCGCCGAGTACAGTGGCGGCCAGATGTCCGCCTCTGATAATCGCGAAAGAAGTAGCATGATCAACACAGGAAGCGCCTTTGACAATACTGACCGGCTGCGCTCCCGCATTGACAAAATCCGGATCTTCCTGACCGGCAGGAGGTTTGGGACCATAACCGATCAAGCCGTTTTCGGTATGCAATAAAACTCCGTCGGTAACGTAATTGCCGACAAGAGTCGGTGTACCTATACCAAGATTGACTACGTCCCCGGATTTAAAAAGCTTGGCAATCCTCGCTGCAATGAATTCTTTTGTATCCATCTTCTCCTACACCTTCCTTACTTCGCTAATACCATATTGACGAACACGCCGGGAGTCATAACCTGATCAGGCTCAAATGTGCCTGCGGGAACAATTTCCTCGGCTTCCACAATGACGGTTTTTCCTGCTGTAGCAACGATGGGATTATAGTTTCTGGATGTGCCCCGATAAACCAAATTGCCATATGTATCCGCTTTCCAGGCCTTAACCAGTGCTATATCGGCCGTTAGCGGTGTTTCCAGCAGATATTGAACTCCATTTACTTCAATCTTTTGTTTACCTGCTTCAATCATCGTGCCCATACCGGTTCTAACAAGTGCACCGCCTAAGCCGGCGCCGCCGCAGCGAATTCTTTCTACCAAAGTTCCTTGGGGATTGAGTTCAAGTTCCAACTCTCCCGCCTTGGTCATATCACCCACCAGTTTGAGCGCTTCAGGGTTCATGCCGATATAAGAGCAGACAAGTTTAGTTCCCTGCCGGCTGTCAAAAATTTTGCTGGCGCCGATACCGGCTAGGCCGGTATCATTCGAGATGATCGTCAGGTCTTTTACACCACTTTCGATAATAAGGTCAATTAACTTGATTGGTACTCCATAATTGGCAAACCCGCCAATCATAATTCGTTGTCCATCACTAAACTGGTTAATAATTTCCTCCCGGCTGACTACTTTATTCAAATGCAGCACCTCCTTCGTCCTATTCCCGCTCAATAATCGCCGCGATACCCTGTCCGCCGCCAATGCAGAAGGAGATTAAGCCTGTCTGCAGATTTCTTCTTTTTAGCTCACTTACCATCTTGGCAACTAAAATTGCGCCGGTAGCAGCCATAGGATGTCCGAGAGAAATAGCCCCGCCGCAAACATTTAATTTTGCCGTGTCCATCCCTAATTCACGAATGCAGGCCAGAGACTGAGCGGCAAAAGCTTCGTTCATTTCTATTAAATCGATGTCCTGCATGGTCATACCGGCTCGGGCAAACAGTTTTCTGGTAGCCGCTACCGGGCCAATTCCCATGATCAGCGGATCTACACCGGTTACTGCAAAATCCCGGAACTTGCCAAGTATTTCGAGGCCCTGCGCTTTTGCCTTAGCTTTTTCCATAACCACAACCGCACCTGCGCCGTCGCACAAGGGCGAACTATTGCCGGCAGTTACAATACCATCCTGCTTGAACACCGGCGGCAGCTTGGCAAGTCCCTCCATGGAAGTGTCCGCTCTTACGGTCTCATCCTTGGTTACTACTACGGTTTTTCCTTTTCCCGCCGGTACTTCCACCGGCGCTATCTGCTCGTCAAAATATCCCAGTTCCCATGCGGTTGCTGCTTTTTGATGGCTCAAGAAGGCAAACTCGTCACATTCCTGGCGGGTTAGGCCATACTGTTTAGCAACGTTTTCAGCTGTAATTCCCATGGGAACATTCATATTCCCCGGGGCAATCCTGACTTCCGCCCATTTAGGAGGGGCTGCCTGGTAGGCTGCGCCGGGTTTCTCCATGATATAACAGCGAGTGGAATCGCTTTCTACGCCGCCGGCCACAAACACATCCCCATAGCCGGCCTGAATCATGGCCGCCGCATGAGCAACCGCATTCAGTCCGGTTCCGCACTGGCGGTCAAGCGTAATACCCGGAACACTAATCGGCAGGCCGGCGGTTAAACCCACTACTCTGGCCATATTGTTGACTTCACTGTTCATGAGATTGCCAAAAATTATATCATCAATTTCCGCGGGATCAATCTTGGCCCGTTTGACTGCTTCCTTGACGGCAATTGCCCCAAGTTCATGAGCTTTTACCGGCGCGAAAGAACCCCTGAACTTGCCTACCGGCGTCCGGGCAACAGCTACTATAACTGCTTCTCTCATTATTTACTTCCCCTTAATCCCAGAATCTGCCTGGCGTCAGCAGGTGTAGCCACTTCTTTGCCTGCTTCTTTTACCAGCCTGCCGGCCCTGGCCACCAAATCAACATTGGTAGCTAACAGATCCTTAGAGTAATATACATTATCCTCCAGACCCACACGCACATTGCCGCCCAATGCAATTGCCGCATATAAAATCGGCAAATGGGCTTTACCTATTCCAAAAGCCGACCAGGTTGCGTTTTTAGGCAGCAGGTTTCTCAGATACACCAGGTTTTCTACTGTGGCCATGGCTGCGCCAAGTACGCCCAGGACAAATTGATAATGCGGCGGCGCCAGCAAAACCCCTTTTTTGAGATAATATTCGGTGGTATGGATCATGCCGGAATCAAATATCTCCAGTTCGGGCTTTACCTGGTTTTCAATCATAACTTTTCCCAGTTTTTCCAGGAACTGCGGGGTATTCATGAACACCCCGGCCGGCATCCAGTTAAAGCTGCCGGCATCAAAGGAAGCCATTTCCGGCCTGATAGCCGCAATATGCGCCATTCTTTCCTCATCAGAAGCGCGATTGTCGCCGGAGGTAGTTAAATTAATCACCACATCGCATTTTTCCTTAACAAGGGCAACCGTTTCCTGGAACAGCTCGGTATTCATTGTGCCTAAGCCTTTTTCATCCCGCATATGCAAATGAACGACGGCAGCACCTACTTTCCAGCATTCATAGGCGTCATTGGCAATCTCTTCTGGCGTCATTGGGATATGGGGGTTAATGTCTTTCGGAGTTACGGCGCCGGTAAGTGCGGCTGTAATAATTACTTTATCCATTTCATTCACCTCATCAATTTTTAAACCAAATATTGCAGTTAATTTAAGCTTCCCTTAGCTAAATAGTCGTTGGGGATTACGAATCATTATTTTATCAAGTTGCGAGTCGGTGGCACCCATTCTTTTCAAGTCAGGTATAATGGTTTCAAATATCCGTCCTATATGTGCATCAGCAAAAATTGCTGCCATTTGCGGCGGCATTTCCACCGGCCTGCCCAATAAAAGATTGACCGTGTCATGTGAAAACAGCAGCCGGTCTTCATAACCAAGCGCAAGCAATGCTACGGTAAGCGCTTCACGAAAAATATCTTTCGGCGAATCACCTAATCCTTGAAGGCCAAACCGATCAAAGCCAATGTATACACCTTTTTCAAGTACTCTGACCTGATATTGGATATCCGTATTGCCGCACATATGGCCAATCATAATTTTTCCCGGGTCAGCTCCTGCGGAAATTAGCAGTTCGGCCTGCTCACACCCCATAGTCCCGGCCTGAGTATGGGTAATGATGACAACGCCTGTTTCCCGCTGAACTCTTGCGGCCGCCTTAAAAAATAACTGTTCGTAGTCAGTAATACAGTCTTTGCTGGAGGCTAATTTGATTACTCCGGCTCTAATTCCCGAAGCCCCTATACCTTCCGTAACTTCCCGCAGCAGCATTTCATAGATTTCTTTTTCTGCATGTCCCAGCAGATTTCTGAATTTGAAATAGGCCGGCGCGCCTTCACCTTCATAATAGTAGCCTGTCGCACAAATTATGTTTACACCTGATTGTAAAGAAATTTCCTTCAACAATTCCGGTTGTCTGCCTGAATCATTGGGTGTAGCATCAACAATTGTTTGTACTCCATGCAATTTAGCCCGCTGAGCGGCTGCTACACCGATTGCCAGTGCCTGGCTCTTATCAAATGGCCCAAAGGTTGCATCTCCCGCAAATCCCGGATAGCCAAACACAAAATGCTCGTGCATCAGGGTCTTTCCTAATTGGTTAACAGCAATAGGCCCGGTAACAGTATTAACCTTGCTTATCATATGCATCGGCCACCTTATTACTTGATGTACACTTTACTATTAGTGCCGCCGTTTACTTCAAGCACATGGCCTGTTACATAATCTGACATGTTCGTCGTTAAGAACTCGATAGCATATGCACAATCTTCCGGAGTGCCGAAGCGTTGCAGTGAAACATTGCGTAAGAATTTCTCCTCACCGGTTGCTGCAAAGCCTGTTTTTAATCTGGCGGTACTGATATACCCCGGGGCAATGCAATTTACATTAATGCCATACGGGCCAAGTTCATTGGCGAGCAGCTTAGTATAATGGATAATGGCAGCCTTGGACATCGAATAATGCGCATAAGTTCCATCAAAGTTGGCCATTTGCCCGCCTACGGAGGCGACAGTTACGATTTTTCCGGCCCGGTTCTTCTTCATCATAGGCGCTGCAGCAGTAACAGTGTACACTGTTCCGTCCACATTTCTGGCTACTACCTTGTGATAGATATCCAAATCCATTGCCGACGCTTTACCTTCCGTCAGCGGCCCCATGCCGCCGCCGGCGTTGCAAATTAGAATTGACACATCACCAAGTTCGTTACTGATCTTTTGCACAGCGGCAAATACCTGTTGCTGACTGGAGATATCGGCCTCAGCTCCGATCGCCTTTATACCAAGCGCCCGGAGTTCTTCAACAACTGTATCTGCCGTCAGTTGGTCCGCTTCGGCCTGAAACTCCTGAAAAGACCGCAAGCTAATGTCAATAACGCCAATATTTGCTCCCAGTTTTGCTAAATGCAAGGCATAGGCTCTGCCTAACCCTCTGGCCGCTCCTGTAATTATTGCGGTTTGTCCGGTTAACTTCCCCATCGGGTTCTCCCTCTTTTCCAGTTACTTATAACTTGTTATGAAGTTTTAGCAGCTCAATCAACATATCATCCCGGAATTTGATCAGTTCTTTGTCTGTTTTGCCAAACTCAGCCGGGCGGTTTTCCATTTCACGCAGTACGCCCTCATGCGCAATATCAGCCCATTCCTCCGGAATTTCTGTTCCTGAGGCCATATCTTTGAGCCACATCATTCCCGGCTCCCGCATTTTCGTTAACATACCTTTTGCGCCCTGCGGACCACCGCCAAGATGCAAGGCCAGAATGGGGCCCATGATGGCGAACCGCAGTCCCGGTCCATAAAGCATAGCTTTATCAACGTCTTCAATTGTGCAGACGCCACGCATAACCAAGTCCATTATTTCCCTGGAAATAGCCATTTGCAGACGGTTAGCGATAAAACCGAGGGTTTCCTTATTCAAGACGACCGGTTCTTTGCCTAATAATGTATAGAACTCTTTAGCGCAATGTACGGTTTCCGCACTTGATTGCTCACCTTTGGTTATTTCGACCAAAGGTATCAGATGCGGCGGGTTATAAGGATGACCGCCGATGCACCGTTCCGGGTGTTTAGCGTATTTGGCAATCTCGGTAATCAGCAACCCGGATGTACTGCTGGCGATAATTGTGTCCGCCCGTGTATATTCTTCAATCTCAGCCAGTACTTTTTGTTTTATTTCATATTTTTCCGGACCGGACTCCTGAATAAATTGCGCATTCTTTACGGCTTCTTCCAGATTCAGCGTGTAGCTTACCATTGCCAGGGCCGTAGCAGCACTTTGGGAAGATATTATTTCTTTCTTGACAAGAAAATCCAAATTTTCTTTTACAGTGTCTTTGGCAGCATCCAGTTGCGCTTGCATAATGTCATAAATAACCACCGGATAACCACGGACAGCAAAATTGGTTGCCCAGCCTGCCCCAATGACACCTGCGCCGATGCAAGCAATCTTTTTTATATCACTAGCCTTCATTGCCATATCCCCATTCATTAGTCTTATTCTATAATTTGTTAAATAACTGGAAGCCCTCACAGGCTCCCAGTTATTTACAAATCATAATGTCAGACAAATATTAATAAATGCCGTATTTGTATTCTCTTGGCTTTATATTTTTGTTAATTTCATCTTCATCGATAAAGGCCACGATCCTGACCCAGGAGCCGTCACCCATATACCATTTTGTCGGAAAAGCGGAAATTACGCAGCGTTTGCCTACCACCATTTCAATATCGCCGCCGACATTCTCAAACCCGGGAATGCCATTAGAAAGCAACGTATAATGCACCGGCTCCCAATCGGGATGATCGTCTTTGGGATTCCGCCCTATTTCCCGGCGATAGTCTTCGATCAAACGCGGTACAAAAGGTCCCACGCCATGGTCGATCATGTAGGTTGCACAGGGGTGATCCAGAGCCTGACAGTCAATGCCGAAAGCCTTAATCTCCTTTTTTACCAACCATTCAGCCGCCGCTTTATTTAATCCAGGTCCATGGGCGAAATACTTGTCATTGTCACCCCAATAACGGTGGCTGCCGGTATGAACAATAACAATATCGCCTTTTTCAATCTTGGGAGTAGCTTTTTCCAGATCTTCCGGGGTAATTACTCCCCATTTTCCTTTAGGAATATCAACAATAACAGCATTTCCGTGATATTTTTCCAAAGGCATTTCATGCATAAACGGCGATTCCTGCACTACATGGGCAGGGGCATCGGTATGGGTGCCAATATGCATATGTAACCCATAAAACAACTGCGTCAGGCGATCATGTTTGGCAAAATACTGAACCTTCTTGCTGTGATAATCTTCGCCGGCCGGCCACACCGGAGTGTTTTCCCCAAAGGGATGTGTTAAATCGACCAGTTTTGTTTTTCCCATAGTAAAATTCCTCCTTTTAACAACCGTGTCACTATAAATTTTTAATATCTATAATATATTAACCACACGCAACCTCTGCTTTGGCTCAACGCCGTTAGCAAAGCTGGGCAATACTATAGCCTGTATCAGCCGATGGCAGTAAGGCCGCCATCGGGGTAGATAACCTGTCCTGTGACATAGTTCGATGCATCTGAAGCCAAGAAGACCGCCGCCCCTATCATATCTTCAGGAACACTGAGCCTTCCCAGCGGATGCGCACCGGTAAGACGCTCTTTTAATGCGGGATTGTCCGTAAGCAGCTTGGTCATCATCGGGGTTTCGGTAACGGTGGGCCCCACTGCGTTTACAGTAATATTAAAAGGAGCCAGTTCAACCGCAAGCGTTCTGGTCATCATATCGACAGCGCCCTTACTGGAATTGTAGGCGCTGTTGCCCCCTCCGCAGGCTCTAGCCCCACGGACCGAAGATACATTGATAATTTTGCCGTAGTTCTGCTTGGTCATAATTTTGGCAAACTCTTTACAGCACATCATTACGCCTTTTACATTTACATTGAACAGGGCATCCCACTGATCCATCTGAAATTCCAAAGCACTCTGCTTGATATTAATTCCCTGGGAATTTACCAGGATATCAACCTTGCCCATTTCAGCAACCACTTTCCCGGCAAGGGCTTTTATACTGTCCTCATTCGCAGAGTCTACCTGGAATATTTTTACCTCTTTGTTAATGTCGGTCTGGATCTCTTGCGCCGCCTTTTCCAGATTCTCCAGTTTTCTACTGGCGATCCCTACTTTGGCACCATAAAATGCCAGCCCCTTGGCAATAGCCTGACCAATGCCGCCGGCGCCGCCAATAACTATGGCGTTCTTGCCTTGCAATGAAAAGATATCTTTCATTTAAAACTGACCTCCTTACAGGTATTTAATTAGCGCCAACGCTTAACCGCTACATTATGACAAGCATTGTCGCCGGTAAATTTGTCTCATTAATGACCGCTCTGCCATCGCCGGGCATAATATGGATAGAATCCCATTTCTTGAGAACGTATTTTTCCGTTTTTGTTTTTACCGTGATTTCGCCTGCCAATACGAAATATACTAATTCCATTGGTACTTCTGCCCACTCAGCGCCACCGCCGGGTAGAAAATGCGACATCCCCATCCAGTACTTGGGGTCGCCGACGCTTTCCCTTTCGTGCAGTTTGAGTCCAACCATATCGAAATGTTTAGGGGCTGTGTACGGCTTAACATCCTTTAGTTCAATCTTCTTCATTTTTTCCTCCTAATTAATCCGGTTGTTTCAGCTAGCCAACAACTGATTTTTCAAGAATCGATCAACTAATTCAATTTGATATTTTCTGAATTTGGATCTCTGATTTCATGTTAGCAAACCGGTCTCAACCTGTAAAATATCCATGTAGCATCGAGCTATTACCATTTGGTTATAGCCGGCGGCCCAGCAAAAAAGGCTCTGTAAAACAAGCCTTTTTACCGCATAATAAGCATTATTAGCCGCCAATTTGCGCGTTCAATCCATAACTTTCAAACAACATTTTAATTTGCTCTTGCCGTTCCTGCGGAATAAGTTGAATGTCGACTAGTTTGTATTCCATTCCGATCTGGGAATACTTGACTTTGCCAAACTGATGGACAGGCAGGATATCTACTCTTGCCACCGATTTAAGCGTTGCCAGGAATGCGGCCGTTGCCGTAAGATTTTGCTGCGAATCGGTATAGCCGGGGATAACAGGCACGCGGATTATGATTTCTTTGCCTAAGTCATTAAGATTTTTCAGATTTTCCAAAATGATTTCGTTCGGAGCACCGGTATTTTTAAGATGCTGCTGCGAGTCCATCCCCTTTAGATCAAACAAAATCAGGTCTGCCTCAGCCAACGCCTGCCGTCCGTCAGCACTGGTAACATAACCGCACGTATCAACAGCAGTATGAATATAGTTTTCTTTGCATTTTCTAATCAGCGCCAATGTGAATTCCGGCTGCCACGTGGCTTCGCCGCCGCCAATGGTTACCCCCCCCTCAGACGACCGGTAGAAAATAGCATCTTTTTGGATAATATTGAACAGCTCATCAACCGTATAATCTTTGCCGAAAAAACTTAACGCATTGGTATAACATACATCAATACATTTACCGCAATTAGTACAGAGCTTCCGGTCAACATCCAGCCGAATATCGTCTTGTTCTTTTTCCAGCTGGATAGCGCCGTGCGGGCAGGCGGAAACACAGTTCCCGCACCCGTTGCAATCGGCGGCAATAACTTTTAATTCCTGATTAAAGGCTTGCCCTTCCGGGTTGCAGCACCAAATGCACTTTAACGGGCAGCCTTTTAAGAAGACGGTTGTTCGTATTCCGTAACCATCAACAAAAGAACCATGAATAATATGAAATACTGACCCTTTAATCGTCATACCGCTCTCCTTCCTAACACTCCTGAAATTCCATTCTGTCTATAATGTCATTCTGCAGCTCGGCACTGAGTTCCACAAAGTAAGCGCTGTAGGTTGCCACACGCACCAGTAAATCTTTGTACTTTTCCGGGTCCTGCTGGGCCTTCCGCAGCGTATCGGTACTTACAATATTAAACTGAACAAGATATCCGCCCGTCTCACAGAAGGCTCTGATCATATTGGCAAACTTTTTGATCTTGCCGGCATCCTTAAAGGCATCCGGGCTAAATCTCATGTTAAGAACAGAGCCGTTGGTAATTTGGGTATGGTCTAGCTTGGCTACCGACATAAGGGTCGCGGTAGGTCCGCAAACATTGCGGCCTTGATGCGGCGATATCCCCCCCTCGGCAATCGGCGTTCCGGCTTTGCGGCCGTCCGGCAAAGCACCAACAACAAATCCTAACGGTATATTAGCCGTAACCGTGCCTGCCGCGCAGTTGGACACTGCACCTTTAAAACCTTTGATCTTACCTGCTTCCCGGCTGCCAAGCACAATTACATCATTAACAATCGAATCAACATATTCATCATCATTGCCAAACTTCGGGGCCGACGACAGGATATGCAAAATCTGTTCTTCCCCTTCAAAGTTTTTATCCAATGCATCAATCAGATGCTCCATGGTGATCTTTTGATCTTCAAACACTGCTTTTTTAATTGCGGCGAGGGAATCGCCAACATTGGGGGTACCCGCTAAAGAAACAGCATAGCTGATGTACGGCGCCGTTCCGCCATTAAATACATCCAGTCCCTTCTTAATGCATTCCTCATACAGGGAGGACTCAAAAACAATAGGCAAATACTCGCCGAATAGCTGCTTGTCAACATTTCTGAACAACAGGGCTGCCGGCATCAACGCTTCCACCTGTTTAGCAAAGGCCTGCCAAACCTCTGCAAACGAGTTGAATTTTTTCGGCTCTCCTGTTTGTGGTCCGATTTGCTGCCCTGTCATGCGGGAAACGCCATTATTTAGTGCCAGTTCCAGCAAGAATGGCATATTTACCATTCCACCGGGGATATCCAGCGAATGCCCCGGTACAGTCGGACTGTTGCAGCCGGTTACGCCGTAATTTCTGGCAAGCTCCAAGGGTTTCCCGTCACGCACAAGCTGCTGGATGGTTGTCTCATCACTCAGGAATTTAATTTTCCCGCTTAGCTTATAAGCCACTTCGCAGGCTCTAATCACAAATGCATCCGGCGTCTTTTTGTGAATTCTGACAATAATATCTTCAGAGTTTAGCGCTATGTCTTTTTCAGCCTCAAGGAAGAGGTAGGAAAGCGCGTTAACCGCATCTTTGCCCTGTTCGGTTATTCCGCCTAAAATAAAATTAGCTCCTGTTGACAGGCCGGCAAAAAAACGCACTGCTTTGGAAGGATAGATTATAATCAAACCGTTGCACTTGACATACAGCAGTTCAATCAGTTCGATCACTTCGGCATCGGTGATTTCTCCTTCGTCTATGTCCTTTTTATAAAACGGATACAAATACTGGTCCACTCTGCCAAAGCCATTTCCCGGCCCCATGCCTTCAATCATAATTACCAGATAGGCAAACCACATAGACTGCAAGGCTTCATAGAAATTTCTCGCCGGATGATAAGGAACCCGGTTGCAGGTTTCAGCAATCCTTTCCAGTTCCTTTTTTCTTTGGCTGTCAGTCTCTTTTGCCGCCATACCGGCAGCAAGCTCGGCATACCGTTTGGCAAATGCCACCGTGGCTTCCAATGTAATGTTAGCCGCTTTTAGAAACTGGTATTTTTCAAAGTCTGCTACGTCGGCAAGGTTTAACTTTGCTATTTCATCCTTTATCTGCTGTTGGATGCCTTTTATTCCTTTAGTAATGATTACGCTATAATCGGCACTGGAGTGGCCAAAATACTGATTGTTGCCGCAGAAAGCACCGCCGCCCTGCACCAGGTTGTTTAATTTCAGTATGTCTTCCGGTATCCGCGCAGTCCACATATCCAGTAGTGATTTATCTTGCCAGTAGGGCATAAATTCTCGCATTTTAGCCTTATCGGCTTCCGAAATAGGGGCAAATCTATCAACACTTCTTGTCGACAGGTCGTCCATTTCTTCCAAATACCAGCCGGCGTTAAGCTCCGGCGTCATAACGCCGCCGCGCTGTTTACTGGAGCCACGGCCGACAATGAGTTCTCCTCCGTCAATACAAATACTCATTTTCTGAAGAATATTGGCTACGGACATAGCCCTTCTGATTACGTGGGGCTGGCTTTCCGTCTGTTTATAGGATTCGGTCATTAGTAGACCTCGCTCAATGCACACCTCTGGCATTGAAAGCATCTTTTCCCGCAAATTTAATACTCTTGCACTAGCTTCCATGTTCCAATCTCCTTTTTAATCTCACATTTTTTGCGCGAGTTCCTCAAGTTCAACAGAAGTAGCAGCCAGTGATTCCATGGTTAAAGAAATCTCTTGCATTGCCGCGGCCTGCTTTTCACTAATCTCCGCCGTATTTTGGATTGTTTTTACAACTACTACTGTTTCTTTCTGTATGTCCAATAGAATTTTTTTAATTTCGCTTACTGATTGAGCACTGTTGGCCGCCATTTTACGTATCTCTTCGGCCACCACTGCAAAGCCTCGCCCTTTTTCACCGGCCCGGGCCGCTTCAATCGCCGCGTTTAGACCGAGCAAATTTGAATTGGCGGCAACGTCACTGACAAATCTCAGGATATCATCTGTTCTGTTAATTCTAGCCAGTACGTTTTCACCACCGGTTTTTGCCTTCTCCAGCTCTTTAGCCAGACTAACGGCGTTAGCTCCCAGTTCCTGGGTACTGGCGGTCATTTCCTCGGTTGTAGCGGCAATAGCCTGAGCAGCGCTGTTAAGAGTATCATGGCCGTCCAGACTTACTGCAACAGCAATCACTCCTTCAACCTGCCCATCTTCGCCAAATATCGGACAGTTATGTGTTTTCCAGCGAAACCCAAAAGCTTCTTTGGGAACAATTATAGTCAATGGCTTTTTTTCTCTTATACAGTCATACGTTACAGCGTCAGACGGAAGCTTATCGCCGATCTTAAACGCGGGTATAGCCGGGTTTTTCCGGTGAAACTCAGCTTGCAACGAAGTTAAGATAACCCCATCCCGGTCAATCACCAGTACGCTGCAATCTAAAGGACAAACCATTTGCATAATTTCCGCAGCCGCAACTACCGCATCCAGCCTTCTCACATATAACACCTCTTTATAAATTACCCCAGTCCTACGATAACGCTACGTTTCATTTCACAGGCATCGTTAAACTATTGCGATTAGCGATGTCTGCAAAATAACATGACTTTCGTATTACCCTTTTCCTCCTTGCAGCTATAATCTGAAATATTAGAAAGTTAATCTTATGTCTTTCTATCAACCGCTTTCAAGCGTTACTTCCTCCTCTTTTCTTACACCATTAAACCATTGATTGTGTTCATATTATTACAAATTGACTGGTAATGGAAATATTGTATACGGCGGCTTCTTATGCAAAATAAGAATGACGAGTTTCACTCTTTTCCGGATGTTGCCGTACATCTTTTAAAGTCCTTTTTCACTGCCTCAACAAGAGAAGCATTTAGCATGGACAGCCAAAAAAAGGCAAGAATGCCTTACAAAAAAGTAATACTTATTGTGTTTGTTCTTATGCATAAAAAGAATTACAGATAGAACTATTTATCAGCAAGAACAGTTTTTTGCATGAAAATCACTAATAATTTGGCTAAAATATAAAAATGAGTCCCTTAATCAGACTTTAACAAAAGTCTAATTAAGGGATTCATTCCAGTAATATCTATTTTTAAATTTTTCGATCTTTCCATAAATATAAAATTCATAGTATAATTATGAATCAAGTAGAATCATTGGTTTAACTGTTAAATTGCACTTGCGGAATTGAATATTCTGCTATTTTTATGTTATATCCAGTAACAGATTCATACTTCTATTTTGCGGCAAACATTTTAATAAATGCGAAACTGCCGTTTGAAATATCGAATTCTGTGGGATTGCATAACAAATTGGGAGGACTTATGGAGCTTTGTCACTTGCGTGAATTCGTCGTGCTTGCTAAGCATCTGAACTTCAGTGTGGCCGCAAGAAATTTATTTATTACTCAACCAGTACTTAGCAGGCATATCTCTGAATTGGAACAGGAATTAAATGTACTGCTGTTTGTGCGAAATAAACATTCTGTTCAGCTAACTGCCGTAGGTAACCTGCTATTGGAAGAAGCACAAATTCTCCTTGCCCGTTATGAGGAGACCCTGGAAAAAATCCGTTTGGCTGCTTCAGGTTTGACCGGCTGTGTTAACATCGGCTTTTTAGGTGCGGCTGTAAAACCTTTTTTGGTGCCATTTGTGATGCATTTCAATTGCGTTCATCCAAAAATCCAATTACAGTTCTCTTCCTACGAAAATGCCAGAATGTTAACAGACGCCCTTCTCCGCCGCGATATTGATATTGGCTTTACATTGTCCATGGAGCTTCCTACCAATTCCAGCAAGCTTAACTGGAAGCCCATATATAGTGATACAGTTTCTGCCGTATTACCTCATAACCATCCACTCGCCAACGAAAAAAATATTGATATTACCCAACTAGCCAACGAACCCTTTATTCTGCTTTCCCCCGAACACACGCCGGACAGCTTCGAACATGTAATGGAAATATGTAAAGCCGGCGGATTTGCCCCGAATGTAGTTCGCCAAAGTACTCGTCTCGATGCAGTATTTATGATGATTGAGATGGGCCTGGGGATTTCTATTATGCCGCGCCATACGCAGGTCTACGCCAATCCCGCCATTCGATACATTGATCTAACAGGGGCAGATTGCCGGCTGGATGTCGTACTCGCCTGGCGAACCGATTGTACCACTCCTGCCGTATTTCCCTTTTTAAGTGAATTTGAAACTGTCAGCAGCCGTCTCCCTGGCAGCTCCGATACAGAGACACCTTAAGCTTTACAACTTTTGCTTGATAAGTTAGAAGAATCCATCATACCGGTATTACCTGCCGGTATGATGGATTCTTTTTTCCTTAAAAATTAAATAGTGACTGCAACAGAAAAGGCGCTACGCATAGCTTGTTGCACAGTGGCAGGCTTTTTGCAGTCTCCAATCATATAGAATCTATCAGCAATTCCGTAGAACTCCAAGGCTTCAGCTTTATTTGCCTTCATTCCGGTAGATACAACAACACTGTCGGCCTGGATGACTTTTTCTTCCCCATTTTTATCAGTGTAGATAACTTCATTGCCTTTGATAGCATAGCAGCATGCATTCAGAATATAACGGAAGGTATCCAATGCTTCCCAGGCTTCTTCAAACATCGACCGGTAATGAATGATAGTTGCATCTGCCGCCAACATATCACGCAGTTCTAATACCGTAACGTTGTGACCCTTTTTCGCCAAAACCATTCCGGCCTCTACGCCGACTTCGCCGCCACCAATCACTACAACATTCTTTCCCAAGGCGTCAGGGTTGATGAACGCATCGTTTGCAGACACCACACGTTCATTATCAATACCCGGGATTGGCGGCTTGATAGGCTGCGCTCCCAGCGCTGCCAAAATAACATCGTAATTTTTCCCTTTGAGCAGTTCGGGGGTTACCTTGGTATTTAAACGGACAACAATGTCCCGCTTGGCTATCTGATGGATTAAGTAGTCTTTAAATTTCTTCAGCGGCCACTTAAAATCTACATAATCAGCATGTTTGATCGCCCCGCCCAGCGCATCGGCAGCCTCGAACAGCGTGACCTTATGCCCCCGGTCATGCAGTTCCATGGCGGCCTTCATTCCCGCGGGTCCGCCGCCAATAACAGCGATATTCTTTGAGGCGGCGGGTGCAACAACGAGTTTGTCAATCATATGCTCCAGACCGATGAGGGGATTAACTGAACATACACTGACAAACGGATCCTCTTTGCCTCGTCCATGACACTTATTACATCTCAGGCAGGGAACCACATCTTCCTGCCGGCCTTCATAAGCCAGCTGACCGTAATTGGGATTACTGATCCAGCTTCTGGCCATAGAGATGATATCCGCTTTACCGGTTGCAATTATTTCTTCGCAAGTATTCAGGTCCTGATAGCCGCCGATTGTGGCAACAAGCACATTTGCGCCGCTCTTTTTTACATACTCGGCATAGTGAACAAAGGGTTCCGCCGCCGGGTTAAAGCCGGTTGGGTGGGCCGGATCAACTACCGGCGCCCGCAATTGAACAATGTTGATATATTTTTCCGCCATCTTCAGGAAGGCGACCGTATCATCCAGAGTATATCCTCCCGCAGGCTCTTCCGCACTCAGGAGACACTCAATAATAAAGTCAGGTCCAACCGCTTTACGAATGCGCTCCAGGACCATCAGCGGGAACCGGGCGCGATTTTCCAGGCTGCCGCCAAATTTGTCGGTGCGGTTATTAGTCAACGGCGACAGAAACTGGGAAGGCAGTTGCCCGCGATACGCGAAATGAATGGAAGCCATATCAAAGCCCAGACGCTTGAGAATGCTTACTTGTTCGGCATAACTGTCCGCGATCAATTCCAGGGTAACTTCATCATACTCACTGACCGCCTTATGCGCATCAATCATTTTAAGCGAATCCCCGTCCAATAAGGGATAATCGGAGGCCGGCCCAACAAAAAAGCCCATGCAGGCGATGGAATCATAAAAATGAATTGCATCGGCAAGCTGCATCAAATAGTTCTGGCAGGTTGGGTCATAAAGATCAAAGTCCGGGAAGTGAGCAACATCAAAATCCATGGGAAGCTTGGCGCCCCGGGTGAAATTATTAATCCCCATGCAAGTGACAATGGCCGCACCACTCTTGGCTTTGTTCGCAAAATGTGTAATAACCGAATCCGCCGGATAAGGCTCCGGTCCCTGCAAGAAATGCGGCAGTGAATTGGATGCCGACATTCTGTTTTTTAGAACATATCCCCCCACTTCCAATGGTGCTAAAAGATGCTTATATTTGAGACTCACAATAAATTTCCTCCTTATAATTGCTGACTATGGTAGAACGCCTGTCTCAACAGAAGTCGCTAATGACTATTTGTCTTTAAAAGCCAACGGCAGAACCGCCGCCATCAATAACAAGTATTTGTCCTGTTATCATACTTGCGGCATCACTGGCAAGAAAACAGACACCAGCCGCTATTTCACTGGGTTGAGACAGGCGTTTAAGCGGAATGAGCTGTTCAAGCGCCGCCGGTGGAGCCTTCATATTTTCCGTCATGACTCCCCCCGGGGCTACTGCATTTACCCGGATGTTATCCTTACCCCATTCGACGGCGCCCTGTTTGGTCAATTGCACGACAGCTCCTTTGCTGGCGCTGTAATGGGCCGAGCACAGGGGCGGCATCATTCCGCGAACACCGGCAATTGAGGCAAAATTGACAATCGATCCCGCTTTGCGTGGTTTCATGGATTGGTCGGTTACAGCCTGCATCATGAAAAATACCGCTCTGCTATTAACATTCATAACGGTATCCCACTCGTCCTGGCTAATGTCCTCCGACGGACTTGCACTCAAAATCCCGGCTGCCTGGATTAAGACATCAATCTCCCCCAGCTCTTCTCTAATTTTACTAATTATGCCGGAAATATCGGCTACTTTTGCCAAATTAAGTTGATATCCTCTGACAGTGCCCTGTGATTGCAGCTTTTGGACGGCCTGCTGCAGATTACCGGCATGGATATCAATAAGCGCCACCTTGGCCCCGCTTGCAACCATTGCTTCTGCACAGGCATAACCGATTCCTCGTGCCCCACCGGTTATAACCGCAACTTTTCCATCAAATCTTATATCCATACCAATTGACCTCCCGTATTTCATCTAACCTTTGCAGTATAGCATTGAAAATCTGTTATTTATCATTTAAAAAAAGAATTCCGCCTGGGCGCGATATACTTTTGTGTTATTGCTTGTGCTGATGGTTTTGCCATCCATATACCAAACAGTAACCAATGTATTTTTCATCGGTACATAGTGAATACCAACCTGGCTGCCCTTAAAATCATCGGTATAGTTGTAGTCATCCGCGTCGCTGCGGTCATAGGCAACATCGGCCGGTATTTTGGTATAGCCGACAAAAATATCATTAGAGTGGACAATGCTGATATCCGCCGTCTTATATTGCAAAGAGGCAAGATAGGCTTTTGATTTAACCCCGGGATTATTTACGGGTTTCGCCTCGGAAGCAGCAGCCTGCAGTAAGAAACTGTTTCCCAATTTAGTGTCAAAACCGGCGCCGTAATATTTGCTGTAATCGCTACCCGACCCAATTCGCTGGAAATCGGCCCGGACATTTGTCCGAGAGTTCACAGGCACCACAAGGTCAACGGCCTGAAATCGCTCATTATCCTTATCGCTGTTGGTATGACCCCAGTTTAAGGTTGTCTTGATATTATCGCCAAAGCTATATTGAACTCCCTGAATTTTAGCATAGTACGACAAACCGTATCCAGGCTTATAGGCATGTTTACCTACCAAGAGGTTTTTTCCGTCAGTAACATAAAGCTGTTCGCACTGACCTGACATCATAGTATCATCATCACCGGAAGCATTGGGATCATCAAGCAGCCTTGTCCACTCGCTTTCGGCTTTAACGGCCCAGCCGTCTCCAATGTTATACGTATAGTTCAAATCCAGGTTGATATGTTTAACTCCCTCGGAACTATCTCCGCCGATTACGTTATCGTACCGCAGGCGAGCCTTGCCGGTAATCACGATTTTTTGCGCTTTCTCTTCCAGTTTTCTGACTCGAACGCCCACCCCTTCCAGTTCGGCTTTGTATTCGTCGGCCAGCTTTTCGATAAGCTCCCGTTGTGCAGCGTTAGCTTTGTCTTCTCTGGCAATTGCCCTGGCGATACAAGTGGCGAATTCATAACGGGTGAGAGTTCTATCCCCCTGGAAAGTGCCATCGCCCATACCGTCAATAATTCCCTCAGCAGCCAGTTTGCTAACCGCACTATACGACCAATGACCTGCAGGGACGTCGGTAAAGGGGTTGGCCGCAAAAACACTACCGGCAATACCCAATATGAATACAAGCGCAACGATCAGAACCAAACTTTTTTTCATATTCTTCTCTCCTTAACGTTTATTTGTCGGTAACTACATTAACATAAAGTTAAACTGCAGACGGAAGAACTTGTCTTTCCAATCGGTATTGGCCTTAGTGCCTTTCTGGATAATGTACTTTGTTTCAAGCATTACTTTCGGACGAAGAGTATAGTTGCCGCCAATCTCAACCGCTTTCGAGCCATAATAACCATCTTCCGAATCGTAATTGTTAGCAATTGACGCAGTAGCATCGGTTTTGGAAACATATAAATGGGCATCCCAGGTTCCCGGTTTAAAGAAGTCGGCACGGCCATAATCCAGTCCTGCAAAGTAGCCGTCGTTATCAGTGTCCGCACTGGATTTAGAGAAAGCAGCCTTAAACTTTAAATTTTCAGTTAGCTGGGTGTCAAAACCGGCTTCATTTATATGACGTGACATGCTGTCTTTGCTCAGGCGATGATAGGCAGCAGCGATATTCGTCGTCCTGGAAATGGGGTAAGTAATATCAACAGCTTGATATCTGGGACCTTTACCGTCGCCGGTATATCCCTGAATGTCGTAGCCAAACAATGGATCTACGGTCCATCCCGGATTATTAAGAAGATCATACCGCGACAGCCAGCCGGCATTGGCAGTAATTTTGGCTACCTTGCCGAAACGGGCTTGCACGCCGGACATATCCTCACCGATAACATATCCGGAGCAGGCATCAACATAATGGAAACGCCCAACCTTAAGATCCATTCCGTCAAGTTTACCACTTATCGAAAATATTTTGGTCTGGTCCCGGTTCGCGGGCGTACTGCTGCCATCCTGCATGCCCCGGGTAAATTCCCCGACAGTCTCAACCGTCCAGGTGTCAGATAATTTATAGGTACTAAAGACAACTAATTTAAAACCACCCCGGATTACGTCGTTAAACTCATCTACCCGGCTCCCGCCGAAACCGCCGTCGGCGTTAATCCGCTTGAGTAAGCCAGGATTGGTTCGATGGTCATATTTCAGCATAGCAAACGCGCCGATATTTATTCTCTCACTGTCCTTTTCCAGCTTGGTAACTGTGACATTAAGACTTGTCAGCTCATCGGCAAATTCACCGGCCAGGCGATCAATAAGGGCTTTGTCCTTGGCATTGGCCTTGTCCGCTTTAGACATCACCTTAGCAACTAATTTGGCCATTTCGTAGCGGGTAATCACTTTATCGCCATTAAACGTTTTGGTGGAGTTGCTCTCCAGTAGACCATCCGTAGCCAATTTATCAATCGCTTCATAAGACCAGTGTTTTTTCGGAACATCATTAAAGGGATTCTCATTAGCGGCAAACGTTGAGCCTGCAGCACCCAATGTCAGTACTAACATCAAAAGAGCAATAAATAATTTTTTCATACTCTGCCCCCTTCTTCACTGTTAGGTCAATCCACAATTATTACTTGGTTTACCACATGTAGTTAAGCTTTACGCCTGGACACCGGCAGAGTCGATCTTTGCACTCCGTTCCTTTGAGATAACCACAGCAGCTGCTACCAAACCCAGTACACAAATCGACGCTACAATACCAAAAGACATAACATAAGTTCCTGTATGGTGAAGTGCATAAGAACCGGCCATTACGCCAAACGCACCCGTGAAATTGCTGATGCATGTCCAGGAGGCCGTCACTTTTCCCATGACGTGAGGAGAAAAATTTTTTATGGCAAAATATTGGTTGCCGACAGCTGTAAATGGACCAGTAAAACCAGCTAATAGCAACCAGGCGGAAAGGGTGGTCATATTACCGTGAATTTGCGGCAGCAAAATTCCGTTGTAAAATACCAAACTGCAAATAAAACCTATTGCAACCAGCATTCCGGAACGTCCCTTGAAGACCTTATCAATAACCAGGCCGGAACAAAATATGCCAAACATAGATCCAAAAAATGCTCCGGAAGATAAACGGCCGGCAACCTCCGGTCCGTAACCGGCACCAAGCGGCGGAGCAATTGCCAGGAAACTTGGCGAAAGATCGTTAAAGGCGTTGTTCGCCCAGTTACTCAGTGCCATAACAGCCAAGCCAATCCAAAAGGGCGGACAATGTAAGAGCACTTTGCTAAAACTTTCTTCCGTTTCACAAGTTCCTTCACAAGCCTCTTTATTACTTACCGAGACCAAAGAAGGAGGCTGATGTTTCTTCTCATTAAGCGTGACATACAGTAAAAAAATGATACCCAAAACCAGGATATAACTTAACCAGGCTAAGCCCGTCTGCCAACTGCCGGCTCTTTCGGCAAACATCGGACCAACGGTAAAGCCAGCCATTCCGCCAAGCATAGTAAGGCAATTCAGGCCTAACGCCAGTCCTTTTTCTTTAACGGGAAACCACTGGGATACGATCGGATTAATCGCTATCAGGCCTACTGCTCCACCCAACGCTGTGAGTATTCGCAAACCCACAACGGCATTGTATGTATACCCAATTACCGGGTAGGCAAGATGTACTGCCAGCAACAATAGCAAGCTGCCGGTCATAACCTTCATAATTCCGATCCTATCCACAAGAATGCCTACAATAATGACGCTTATTGCTGTTGAGAACAAGTTCAACCCCATAATGCCAAAGGAGGCCGTTCCGATATCAATCCCAAGGCTTGGAGCAATTACTCCCATTAGCGGGGCCACTGCCAAGGCGGTCAACATACTCATAAACATCATGAGAATTCCAGCCGCCAATACTAACCAGCGAAATGCCGGGTACCGGGCTTCAGCATTTGCAAGATCACATTCATTCATAAAAAAATCCTCCTCTTCATCCTTGGAAACCAAAGCTACAGGATTTCGTCATGCTTCGTCCATGCTCATGGCTTCCCAACTATTCCTTCCTGGTTACTTATCGCATCCAATCCTGCCTGCATTTCAAATTCCGCTAACAGCAAGACGTTTTCTCTATTGGGATCACTAAACCACCTCCTGTTCTTCGTTTTATTAAAAGATACTGTTTTCACAATAAGCTTTAATGCAACTGTCATGCCAGCGCATCAATAGCTCTGCTTGCAGAACTCAGTCAATCTCCTATTCGTCTTTTATAAGAAGACAAATTTGTCCAAAACGCATCTATTGTACTTTAATTTCAGTACAAATAGTGTCAAAATATTTTAAATTAAACTTCATATTTATACTTAAGTAAGAGAAGCTAACCTTTTATATAGACTTTGAGGGGACTTTAAACTCACCATTCTTTATTTTTCACGATATTTATTTAATTCGTAATTGAATTGTAATTCATAATTGTATTGCAAGCGAAAAAACTTTACTAAAGAACTCCCGTTTCCGCGCAAATAAAAAACCAGTCAAATGTTCATTTGACTGATTTAACAGGCCTGTTGCAATTTTATAATAATGTCATACCTGAAAATAATAGCAATGCAGGAGCGGCGTTGACTAAATTTATTCCTAACGCCCTTGCCTTTCTAAATACCGTAGGCTGAGAAACGCCAAGAACTTTTGCCGCTTTGTAAGTGCTGCCGCAATGCTCCAATGCATTCTGGATAAATTCTCTTTCAAATGTATCCAATGCCTCTCTAAGTGTTATTGATCTGCCAAAATTACCTTTTACCAAAACATTTGCTCTGTTACTATAAGGCAGGTCGTTTTGCGTAATGGTCTCGTCCTCAGAGCTGACGACAATTCTTTCTATTGCATTTTCCAGTTCTCTGATATTTCCAGGCCAATCATACTTCATCATTGCCTTAATTGCCGAATTGTCCAACTGCTTTTCCATACCATATTTTATATTAAACCTATTTAGAAAGTAATGCGCCAGCAAGGGGATATCTTCTTTTCTTTCCCGTAAAGGCGGCAGGCTGATCGGTATGATATTGAGCCGGTAGAACAGATCTTTCCTGAATCTTCCCTGTTTGATCAGTTCATACATATCCTGATTACTGGTGGCGATAACCCGCACATCTAATTTTATGGATTTTCTTCCGCCTATTCGTATAAATTCCTTTTCCTGGAGAACCCGTAGTAGTTTAGCTTGTAAAATCAAAGGCGTCTCGCTAATTTCATCTAACAGAATAGTACCTTTGTTAGCCATTTCAAACATACCCATTTTTCCATTACTTGACGCACCGGTAAAAGCGCCCTGCTCATAGCCAAATAGTTCCGACTCGATTAAAGAATCAGGAAAAGCCGCACAATTTATTTTTATGTAAGGTAGCCCTTGCCGGTTACTTTTACAATAGAGCTCACTGGCTACAACCTCTTTACCACTGCCGGATTCACCGGTGATCAAAACAGTAGCATCAGATTGAGCAATATGTTGTATTAGTTTTCTAATTTTTTTCATTTCCGCACTTTCACCAATCAGAGTTGTGCTGACATAATTCAATGCTTCTCACTCCTCGAAAATATAATATTTTTTGTGCAGCAATAACACCAACTCCGGCAAACCCCACTGGCGGACCGCCCGAGCACCTTCAGCATCCTGTTGGCTTCCATAATACTTTCACCTGTAACACTAACCGCCATTTATAACTGCCTGATCTGTAAGCAGTCTAAAGATGTCAAAATTTATAGTTTCTTTTTGCGATTCAAATTTCTTAGGTAAAATCAATGCAACAGGGTAGTACAAACCTTCACACCACAGTAAGTACTTTATTTTGCCATTGAACAACTCCAGCAGCCTCCTAATATGTTTCATAACTGTCCGTATGTACTCTGGTGTATTGTATCAAGACCTCATTTGACTCTATGTATTTCTTGACATAATAAACCAGTTCACATGCTACCAGGTTTGTCTTCTTAAGAAAAAGTCCAGTTTGCAATAAAATCATTAGTATTCAACAATTGTATCAACTTTCCGGCCAACACCTCACATAACAAACTACGATCCTAAATCTTAGACATTACATTAGCATTTTCGCCGGAAAATTGGAAATACTAATTATAACGGCACTTATACGCAAAAAACATAATGCCATTTGCCCTCCTTATTTCATCACCTTCCTGTCTTGAAAAATCACGATAATAGACCAAACCTCAACCGGTATCACCGGTTGAGGTTTGGTCTATTATCGTGTTCTATACTGAAACTACTGTATAGGCATTAATGCTTCAAATTCACCTAGCAGGAGAGGAATAACCGGGTTAGTATTGCCTGTTTGCCAGGCGGCGATTACATGTAAAAAGGAATCGTCGCCACCGAGGTTAGTATAGTAAAGCAACGGGCTGGCGTACGTTTCGGGGACAGGGTGCGGTAAAATAGAAAATCCATTGCCGGCTTCAATTGACAGTAAAAGGGACTGGATATGCGGAACCAACCGAACTTTCGGATGAATTCCCCGTCTCGCGCACAGCTCCAGGGTATGCCCAAGTCCACGGTCCTGCTCAACATATAAGAAGGAGTCCTCTGCTAATAACGAGAGTTGGCAGGACGCTGCACCCGCAAAGGGGTGGCTGGCTGGTGCAATTACAGACAGCGGAACAGTAAAGAGCAATTGCCAATTTAGCGCGGGAAGTCGTTCTGCAACCGTTTTTAAGGTAATGGCAATGTCGACTGTTCCTTGTACAATAGCCTTATCCAGCTCAGTAAACGAGCTGAAGTACTGCAAATCAATGTCAATTTCGGGATACCTTTTCCGGAATTCAGCCATCAATTGCGGCAAGAAACGTCGTTCGGCAGCACCTAAAAAACCGATCGTAATAGTGCCAACGACTCCGGCATTGATCTGGCAGACAACCCTTACCGCCTCATCTACTTTTGCAACAATGCCTTTCGCCTCTGTTAGCAAAGCCGCTCCGGCAGGGGTTAGTTGCACGGAATGGCGATCTCTAATCAATAGCTTAACGCCTATTTTTCGCTCCAGTTCAGCAATCTGCTGGCTAAGGGTCGGCTGGGTAATAAAAAGAATTTTTGCCGCAGCCGTAAAATTCTGGGTTTCCGCCACCGTAATGAAGTAGCGAAACTGCCTAATATCCATAATTGCACCTCCTTGAAGGCCCTCGCGATAGTAGTTAAATAGAAAGTCTCTATTACGGTAATACGTACAATCAATTTCTCAACAGCTGGTGTCTTTCCTATAATTAAGTATAGTGAAATTAGTATTAATTAACAATGATTAATTACCCGGACCCATTACTGGCCATATGCCTGATAACCGGCAAATCTCAATCAGAATAGCAAGGAGTGAAAGCCAATGAAAACAACGGAGAAAATCAAGAAATTACGGGAAAAAATGGTGACAACACCCCAGATATGTGTTGAACGAGCTTATTTTATGACTGAATCCTACAAGGAGACTGAGGGACAACCCAATGTAATTCGCAGAGCCAAGGCATTAAAGAAAATCCTCGAGAAAATGTCAATCCGTATTGATGAGTGTGAACTGCTTGCCGGTTGGCCGACAAGCAAAATTCGCGGCGGCGCTCTCATGCCGGAAATCCAATGGCAATGGATTCTGGAGGAGATGGATACCTTTTCAACCCGCGCCTGGGATAAATACCAACCGTTGACCGAGCAGGAACGCACTCAGTTACTGGAATGTCTGCCTTACTGGCAGGGAAAATCCCTGCAGGATCAGGTAATGAATATGGTACCTGAGGAATTCCACAAATATGATCACGTCGTTCAGACCTCAATCGGCTTCAGTGAAAACGGCCACCATTTTGCGCATGTTGCCGTCGACTATGAAAGCATACTGACCCAGGGGCTTGACGGGATCGAAATCAAAGTCGATGAAAGCGTGACGCATATAAACCTGGCGGAGCTAACAGATATTGATAAATATCATTTTTATAAAGCTGTAAAAATAACCTTTGCGGCAGTGCGGGACTTCGCCCGGCGCTATGCCGCGCTGGCCAGCAGCTTGGCGCAAGCCGAGAGTGACCCGGAAAGACAAGCCGAGCTGGTAAGCATTGCAGCTATGTGCAGGCAGGTTCCGGCGAAACCGGCGCGGAATTTCCATGAGGCGCTGCAATCCATCTGGCTGGTATTTATGGTGCTGATGATTGAAGGCTGGGGTGCAGGTATGAGTTTCGGGCGGCTTGACCAGTATCTTAATCCCTTCTACAAGCAAGATCTGACAGCCGGAAAAATTACGAAAGAGCAGGCCCATGAATTACTGTCACTGCTGTTAATAAAGATGAATGGCGTTATTAATGTTGCCAGCGGCACTGTAGCCACCTTTATGGGCGGTTACCCGGTTATGCAGGGAATAACCGTCGGGGGAATTACTCTGGATGGAAAAGATGCGGTTAATGAAATGTCCTATCTGTTGCTAGATGCCGAAAAAGAAGTCGGCTTAAATGCAGAAGATCTTGTAGTCAGAGTTAACCGGCTTACCCCGGATTGTTTTGTGATTAAAGCCTGTGAAACGGCCAAGCATTTACGGGGAAAGCTAAAATTTGTCAGCGATGAAACCACCATTCAGTCCATGCTTACGAACGGCATTCCCATTGACCATGCCCGTAATTATATCTCAACAGGCTGCCACAACCCAACAGTACCGGCTGTATCTCATGATATCGGCGGCGTATCTTTCAATCTGCCGCTGATGGTTGAACTGGCGTTAAATAACGGCGTATCCCGCCTTACAGGGGAGCCGCTCGGGCCTCAGACCGGGGACCCGCGCACCTTCACTTCCTTCGCAGATGTATGGAATGCTTATAAACAGCAAGTGGCAGCATTAGTACAGGTCAGTTTCGTTTATAAAAATGTTGATTTAAAACTCTACGCTCAAACACCTTACCCCTTTCAATCCGCTCTATTCCCTGGCTGTATTGAAAAAGGGCTGGATATTAACTGTGGCGGAACCGCGCCTTACGCCACTCACACGACAGCTTTTATCGGCGCACCCAATGTTGGCGACTCCTTAGCCGCCGTCAAGAAAGCCGTGTTTGACGACAAGGCAATTACCATGAATCAATTGATCGATGCCTTGGACAATAATTTCGAAGGCTGCGAAAATATCCGGTATATCTTGCAAAGTGCGCCCAAGTTTGGCAATGATGAGGACTATGTAGATTTACTAACTCGCCAGGCTTTGGCATATGCGTGCGATACTGTATCACGGCACCGGACATTTGCCGGAATCAAAAGCACTACCGCGTGCCTAACCATGACTGGAAACATTCCTATGGGTTATGCTGTTGGCGCGCTGCCTGACGGAAGGAAGGCGCGGGAACCGCTTGCCGAGGGTGGAATTTCGCCGCACCAGGGCAGAAATATCTCAGGACCGACAGCCACTTTGCGTTCAGTGGCCAAACTGGATCAGGTAAAGTTGACTAATGGCTCGATTCTTAACATGCGTTTTAGTGCTGACGCGGTTAAAGATGATGTTAAAATAAAAAAATTCGTTGCTTTACTCAGGACTTTTTGCGAAACAGGGGGTAACCTTGTTCAATTCAACTTTATCAGTAACACTACCCTGAGAGCAGCGCAGAAAAATCCGGAACAGTATAAAGATCTGCTGGTGAGAGTGGCAACGTACAGTGCTTACTACGTCGAATTAAGTCCCGAACTGCAAAATGACATTATTGCCAGAATGGAGTTTGAAGAAGTCTAAGACCAACTAACTGAAAGCTTTGCTGAGTAAATTATTTTATACATATTCTCTAAGTAACTTACGCCTCATAGGAGCCCATGCACTTCTTGTTTTGTGCATGGGCTCAGCTTTTTCCAAACACCCTTAGATTCATAAATTATATACTGATGTACTCACTCAAACCGCAAAAGTATTATGCAATTTTTACATAATAAATGAATTATATAGAATTTCTCAAAAAAGCAACATTATATTAATATTAAATTGAAAATTTGCAAAGATCTGCATTTTATACCTACTGGGAAAGGATGTGAAGAGAAACGGATATGTAATAGCCAAAATAATCAAATGAAAAGTAACAATATAGATAGGAGATTTTAATATTATGGAAAAATCTGTGCCCTACTCCCGATTCCGCTGGGTAGTACTAGCCGCAATATCAATCACAACCATGTGTGCAGCAATGATCATGATTCCTTTCGGACCGCTTATGGGGGTAATTGCCAACGACCTAGGGCTTGATTTAGGCACAGCATCATTTAGTTTTATGGGCTTGCATGCATTGGCGACTGCTGGCGGATCCTTTGTGTCACCCATGGTTCTCAAGCGCTTCGGCCTTTTCCCCACATTTGCCGGAAGTCTTTTCGTACTAAGCGTGGTTAATGCTTCGCTACCCTGGATTGCACATAACCTTGAAATAGTCGCTGCAATTCGAATTATTGAAGGATTGGCTACTGCGCCAATTTTTGTCGGATTTATTTCTGTTGTAACAATTTGGTTTCCTGCCAATCAAAGAGGACTAGCCAGCGGCTTTCAGTCAGTAGGCGTTTCACTAGGCATTATGTGCGGCGTTGGAATCGCCCCCGTGCTATTTGAAAAGTGCGGTACCTGGCAAGTCGGTATCGCCTGGATGTCAGTCATTTTCATTACAGCCCTGCTTATATTACTGGCAGTACATTTTTACCTGGAAACTAAGCCGCCAGCCATAATGATGGCTGCTGAGACTAATGACTTACAACCCGATTATTATCCCCGTCAAATCTTGCGGACACCTGCATTCTGGGTCGGTGCTATAGTATATAGTATGGGAAATTGGTGTCTGCAGGCGTTTAACGACCTTACGCCTGGATACTTTGCCGTACTTCCGCCAATCGGAGTTGGTTTTGGACCGGTAATAGCCGGGAAACTAATGATGGTAGTTATGTTCTCCGGTATCGTCAGTTCACTGCTTGGTGGAATTTTAGGCGATAAATTCGGAAACCGGTCCATAATGATCCTAGGTCATACTTTAAATACTATTTTTTGCACTTCCGTACTATTTTCTCTTGTCTATAACAATCGATTAGTGTTACTTGTATCCTTGGCGTTAGCCGGAACAGGAACTGCATTTACGCAACCACAAAGTCTTGCCTTTGCATGTAAATACTTCCCGCCATCTGTGGTAAGCAAAGTAATTGGCACGTGGGTTGGGGCCGGCATGCTGGTTGGCGCCGGCGGTGTAATTGTTGGCTCTTTAGCCTTGCACGCTACAGGTAATTATCAGCTTCCAATTATCATTGTTGGTTTGGTCGGTTCTGTGGGGTTAATCGCCGCAATTGCTTTACGAAGATTAACCACTAAAAAGCCAGTGTCAGCATAGACGACTCTAAGAGCCGGACCAGTCAGCCCTAACAGGATCCGAATTTTAGACTTAATTAATCAACAACCATATTTTCTTGCAACAGCTCTCTGATATATAAGCTTTGGGGATCCACATCATGCCTAGCATGTGATGTTCACTTTATGCAAAAATGGCTAAACGCCCGGCAATACCGGGCGTTTTTGCTACTTATATGATTTTAGGAATCATTCATCTTAGAGGTCTTTGGGCAGGATTGCGACTTGAGCAGGGAACATTAACCAGGCATTTACCGCAAGCGTCCGCTAATCCCAGCTCACTATACAGCTTGGCATTTTCGAGGCACTTCGCCAAATAGCATTTATGGCGGTCAAACCCTTCTAAGGTAAGCGCCTGTTCCGGACACCTGCTGACACATTTTTGACATAAGCCCCCATGTTTATAGAGGCAGTTTTCTTGGCCTGACCCCTGAGTCGGCTCGATAGCCACATTAGTCACAAGACTGCCTACACGTCCGCAACAGCC
This sequence comes from Sporomusa aerivorans, assembly GCF_041428895.1. Lineage (NCBI taxonomy): Bacteria > Bacillati > Bacillota > Negativicutes > Selenomonadales > Sporomusaceae > Sporomusa > Sporomusa aerivorans. Next base: position 1,543,328 of record NZ_CP156926.1, on the reverse strand, counting down.
TTTTTCAGTAATAAGCATATTATTCAGGCCAAAGCTTCCCAGTCCTGCCAAATAGGCCACATGCCTGTGAGACCAGTCACTCACCAGTCTTGTTTCGTCGAAATTATGCGTTGCCGGAATGATGCTGCTGGCATATCCCTTTTGCCCTAACTGCTCACTGAGATAAGTATTAAGATCAAAAATGAGTTTATTGGTCTCAATATAGGCTGCCGCCCACTCGTAAGAGCACGCGGCGCCTGGAATGTTACTCCTCACTATGGAATCGGCAAACGGTATAAAGTACACTACAACAGTACGTGCATCCGGTAGCAGGTCACAGGGTAAGGCGTGAGTGGCGCTGACACTTTCCCTCAGGCCGGTAAATCGCTCGTCCGCCGCATTGACAAAGCCGACCAGCGGTTCTTGCCATTGGCTTTTACTGCCGTTTCGCCGGGAATACTCACCTGTAAATTCCTTAATTAATGTCGTTATCAACTGTCGCATGAAGTCACTTCCTCCCAAATTTATAAAGTAGACTAATCTGCCCCAATCTCCAATTTATTTGAGTTCTCTCCCCCCTGCAGGCAATTAGAAACTTTTGGCGAAATATGAATATAAATCCAATTAATTTATATTTCTTGTAGAATCATTAAGCAAAAATTTCTGAGATGTTTGGAAAACTTCTTTAGTTGGGAGTTGTGGCAATTTATGCTTAAAAAATCTTCAGTCAAAAACAAATTTATACTGGCTGTCCTGCTTGCCAGTATCATACCATTTTCCGTGGGTGCGTGGTATATCCAAAAAATAATCACGGAACAGGAAAAACAAAGTTTCCGGCTGCATTCTTATGAAGCGTTAAGCAGGATTCACAGCATAATTAATGACGGCTCCATCAAACCGGCTAATAAGATTATATCATTACTGGCTATGGACCATAAATCCATGGAATTAGCCACCGTTCTCAAAGAGCAGCAAATTGCCAAGCCAGCGGAGATCAATCCGAATTATTACAGCCATTTCGCCAATTATAAAAAACTTTTTCCCAACATAATTGGCATTGGGTTAGGAACAGAGCAGGGCGGCTACCTTGAGTATCCGAGCTTTTTTACAGAACAAGGCTACGATCCCAGAACACGTCCATGGTATCAGGGCGCTTTAAAATATCCCGGCCAGGCGTATTTGAATGATCCTTACGTCATGCAGACAACTGGTGAAATGGTCATTGCCATAGCGCATACAATTGAAGCCAATGGCAAAATAGCCGGGGTCTTAGTGACGGGCTGGAATATAAATGAACTGCAAAAAGAAGTAGAAGAATTCAAGCTTAATCTGAGCGGCTATGTTATCTTAATCAACCAGAATAATAAAATAATTACTTCCCGTAAACATACGGACTGGTTAATGAAAACTCCCCAGGAAATAGGCATTCCTGAGTTAAATTATTTAATAGAGGGCGAACTGAATCAGGTTGTAATTGCCGGTAAAAATCAACTGGCCTTTTGTTACACTTCTGCAACATCAGGCTGGCGGGCAATATCTATTATCGATGAAGCAGAACTGCAAAACAACGTAAACAAAGTTTTGATCCCCATTGTCCTTGCTTATTGCGTTACCATACTTGCCATCTTAGGCTCCATTTTTCTTATTGCGCAAATTCACGTGATTCGCCCTATAAAGGCTTTGTCGGCGGGAGCCGCGGCAATAGCCGGCAATAATTTGGAGGCCAAAGTCGTTATTAACAATAATGATGAATTTGGTATGCTGGCCACCACCTTTAATGAGATGACAGAACAACTAAAAATGAATTTCAACGAAATCCACACGCAAAATATAATCCTGTTTGAACGTGAAAAAGAACTGCAGACACTGGTTGAAAATGCCCAGGATATTATTTTGCGTGTGGATGAAAACCGTACGATTACTTATCTTAACGCGATATCTGAGGCGTATTTCTCAGAACCTGCCAAAAACTTAATCGGACAAACAATCAAGTGTATTCAGATGCCGGAATGTTTTTTAACAACAGTCAATGAAATATTTGATACTAAAAGGGTTGAGTGCGGAAAAAAAATATTGGATTTTGAGTTTACAACTAGCTCAAACCAGACCAAAAACTTCCAGGCGCATCTGATCCCCGAGTTCTATGAACAGCAGTACCCCAAAACCGTATTAGCGGTTATCCGGGATGTTACTCAGCAAAAACAGATAGAGAAACAACTGGCCCGAATGGACCGGCTAAACGTTATCGGCGAGATGGCCGCCAGTCTTGCTCACGAAATCCGCAATCCCATGACAACGGTCCGGGGATTTTTACAAATGATTGAAAAGAAAGAATCCAATTCCCGGTATGCGTCTTTTTATAAACTTATGATAGAAGAATTGGACCGTACAAATGCAATTATTACAGAATTTTTATCTTTGGCTAAAAACAAGACGGTTAATCTAAAATCCTGCAATTTAAATGCAATTATAGAGGCGCTTGCCCCACTGATTCAGGCCAATGCAAATCTATGTAATACGTTTTTGAAGCTGGAGTTAAAAGAAATCCCCAGTGTGCTTATCGACGACAAAGAAATTCGGCAATTGATTTTAAACTTAGTTAGAAATGCATTGGATGCCATGACAGCAAATGGCGTTGTAACAATTAAAACATTTTACGAGCAAAATTCGGTTGTCTTAGTAATCAAAGATCAAGGCAAGGGAATTGAGCCACGGATACTTGAGAACATAGGCATGCCTTTTCTAACAACCAGGGAGTCCGGGACAGGACTGGGATTGGCGGTATGTTACAGCATTGCCGCCAGGCATAACGCAAAAATCAGTGTACAGACAGGACCGGAAGGCACAGAGTTTGCTATACACTTTCCTGTGCAGGCAATAGCTGGCTAATTTCTCAAAGGTGGTGACGCAAGCCGCTATGTACGGTGTAAACGGTGCATGTATCCATAACCCTGAATATATACTTAGATTTCTAAGCAGCAATGATATTGCTCAGATTCTGGGCCTTCAGGCGCATGTCTCGCAAACGCTGACAGATCCAACCTCCTACTATTTGGAGCCGGCTGAGTTCTTCCATGATCATTTAAAGCATCCCAACAGTGCCATGGGGATATTTTACAGAACGCAGCTGCTCGGCTTTCATTTTGCGTCATTTCCCGGTTTGAGCGAAACTAATCTTGGACAGGATATCGGCCTATGCCAGGAAGCATTACTGCAGGTTGCGCAGTTAGGGCCGGCTGCGGTCCATCCGGCTTATAGGAACAAAGGCCTCCTGACATTAATTCACAAAGCCCATCTCCATCGACTCAAAGAGCTGGGTTACAGGCACTTTCTGCTTACCATAGCCCCTAACAATTATCCTTCCATTAAAGTCACTATGACACAGGGATTTATTATTAAACAGCTGCAACTAAAATATCACAGCCTGCTGCGCTATATTTTGCACCTGGACATGCACAACCGCAAAATTCCGCAAACCACTCTATGCGTTCCGTCGGCAGATATCAACGCGCAAAACCGGCTGCTTGCCTTGGGTTTCTACGGTTATGACGCCGTCAAAAATTCCGGCGGGTTTGATATCCTGTTTGGCTGCGATACACCGCGAAGCGTTATTACGCCGGAAAGTGAGGTTACCTGATGAAAACCTGCGGCGTCATCGGAGGAATGGGGCCGGAAGCAACTGCCTTATTTTATTTAAAATTAATCCGGCTGTTTCAGAACAGAAAAAATGTAAAGGGATACCCGCCGGTAGTAATATACAGTGTGCCTGAACCATTTCAAATCGTCGGCAGCTTAGCAGGACCGGAGGAGCACATCCTGAAAGAACTGGCTATGAACGGGTTAGCAACCATCCAGGATAAGGTCGATTTCTGTGTTATTCCCTGCAATACCGCCCACATCCATATTAACTCACTGCGCAGTGCTGCCATAGTGCCCATCCTTAGTATTATAGAAGAAGCCTGTAATCATCTTGTCAGGCATAACATCACACGGATAGGTTTGATGGCAACGACTACTACAATAGCAGCAAGCCTGTACCAAGATCAGTTTTCCGCAAACAATATCGAGGTTATTCTGCCAGACGGCTCCCAGCAAAAACGGATATCGGCGATAATCGGCAGAACTATAGTAGGCAAAAACAATACTACCGATAAGCTGTCTTTGATTAAAGTTATTGATAGCCTGCATAAAAAAGGAGCGGAATACACCTTGCTGGCCTGCACCGAATTGCCTGTCCTGATTTCACAAGGTGATACCGGTTATCCGTTGATTGATACGCTGGACATATTAGCGGAAACTTCGGTGCGATATATTCTGGCTGACGATTGTTCATTCGCCCAAACCGCTGTTACAAAGCATTGCGCCCTTGCTTAATAGCAGCAAAATTAAAGCGCTAATGCGCTGCTTTATACCGGCTAATATAAGGTAAGGCCCTCAGCCATCGCTTAAACATTTGGGCGATTGGCTGAGGGCCTGTTTACATATGGCCAAGGCGCTTCTCTTGCTCTTACTTAATAAATGGCCTGCAGAAACGGAGTTTTTTCTCTGCCGCACAAATTGCAGCAGGTTTGTTCCCGCTCCGGCAAAAATTCGCCGCAGGTACCGCAGCAGTTACCGCTATTAATTACAGCCGGCCGGCGGCTGCCAACTAAGTGCATTCTGCTAAACTCGGTTTTGAGCTCAAGACATCCATGGGGACAGAGCATCTGACAGGCCTTACAGCCAATGCACGCACTTTGTTTGTGCCAAAGTGCAATCTGCCGTTTTTCTTTGTCGACCGCCAGGGTCAGCGCCGCCTGTTTGCAGGCTCTGGTGCAAATTCCGCAGAAATTGCAGTTTTTCAGCGTTTTTGCCCCCCAAAACAATGGGGCTGCAGCCAGTGACATTACGTCGGCAGCCTCACTGTGCCGGGCAATTAGCCCGACAAGCCTTTCCCGCGGCGTTTGCTCACCCGCTAAAGTTAGCGGCAACGCAGCCAATAACGTTTCCCTGGCGCGTGAGAAACAAAACGCGAACAAATCCCGGCGCCCAATTATGGCTTCGGCTTTGCCGCGCTGGCAAATGACGGTTAGAGCCGGTCTGCCAAATTTGCGTAAGAAGTCGTTTGCTGACAAAACCGCTTGCCGTACTGCCGCCGGCACGCCGGGATTACACGGTTCGCAGCGCTGACTGTCTAAAAGGATCTTCACCTGACTGAACTGCAGGCCAACATAGCTTAGCGAGTATGCATCCAGCATTCCCAGACAGCCAACAGCCCCCTCCAGTTGCTGTTTGCAGCAGGCAAGTTCCACTGCATGATCTTTAAGCTTGAATTTTTCCGGCAGCCTGCGCGCAGCGGCGATGGCGCCAGTCGGGCAGGCGGCAACGCATAAGCCGCAGCCGGAACAGGTATCATCCACTCGAATCGTAGCTTCCCCCCCTGAGGTGCCTGCCTTGATACTCTGCCGGGAGCATACCGTTTCACACTTTTGGCAACGGCTGCCGCGAATCCGGTTATTTAAGCAATGCTGCTCTTTGATATGCACCGGTTCAACGGGTACAATACTTTCCGTCAGTAACATAGTCTCGCCTCACACCTCCGCGGAATTTATCCCCTCTGCAGAAACTAACTGAAAATCTGGCCGGCATACAGAATATAAAATCGCAGCAAGACCCCGCCAAGCAATACCATGGTGGAATTAATGAGCAGCGTCCCCACAGGCACCGCCTGGCGAACTTCCTGGTACGCAGCCTGACCGGCGGCAATACTTACAGAATGACTTACCGTCTGTTGCTGGCCGTGAAGAGAAGTCAACGCAACAATGATCGGTAAAATCAAGCCTGCACCAATCACGCCAAGCCAGAATACCTTGGCCCAGAGGCCGACGGTTAAAGCTTGCTTGGCAACCACGGCATACTGCCCGCCCATGTTGATGAGGCCGCTGAACATGATAAACAGGACAAACAGTTCCACCGGCAGCAGTTTGGTATCTAGAGATAAGAGATAGTTAAGATTTTCATCCCTTACCGATCCTTTAAAGGCAATTACCCCGCCGGCGATGGTTGCGGCAATTCCCGCCGATATGCCGGAAACAAGGAACAACAGCGGCAATAAGGGCACATTCAGCAGCGGCTTGGCCCCCAGCGCCGACAGCAAAAAGCCGGTGTAAGCGGCTATGGCGATGGCAAACAGGCACATAATCCACTCCAGCCAGGTTCCCCGGTTTTCAAACCATTCCACCACCGGCAACAGCGGTGAAAAACACCATTCGGTCCATTCGGATTCAGCCAGGAACCCTTTGAATACAATGACTGCCAGCAGCGTCGCCAGCCCCGAATACACCATCAGCAGAATAACCCCGATGGACATTACGGAATTAAGCTGGTAGTGGAACATCAGCAGCCAAAAAGAAAGAGGTTTGCTTAAATCCACAATCAGCAGGGCCTGACCAATGCCAATTGCGACCGGCGCAAGTAAGACACCGGCTTTCACCAGACCGTCATATTCGTTGTTTCCGTCCCGCCACTTCACCAATAACGCCGCGATTAAAGCGCCTGCGCTTAATCCCGCCAGAAACAGATATACCGCGACCGGCCATTCCCATTGTATAGCAGTGTACTGGACCATGCTTCCCCAGATTTGCTCCATTATTGCCCACCTCCCCGTTTATTGGGAATGACGCTAAGCTTAGGCATCGTTCCCAAATGCTCTTTAGGCTTTGCCGTATACCGTTTCATAGCCAGACAAAGCTCGCTCCTGGGATCATTCAAATCGCCGAAAACAAGCGCATTTGCCGGACAGATGGATACACAGGCCGGTTTTTCGCCCTTTTTGATACGGCTTTCGTAACAAAACGTACATTTGTCGGCGGCACCTGTTACCGGGTTGGCAAACCTGGCCTGGTACGGGCAGGCATTAATACAATATTTGCAGCCGACACACTTTTGTGCATCCACCAGGTTAATGCCTTCCTGATTGGTGTAGGATGCCCCGGTCGGACATACCGGCACACAGGGGGCATTGTCGCACATAACACAGGAATGCCTCGCAAAATCCATAACAAGATTGGGATATTCCCCCTTCGGCCCGTCAATACGGACCTGCAGCCGGTAGACCTCTTCCGGCACTTTATTTTCAGCCCGGCAGGCCACCGAGCAGGATTGACAGCCAATGCACCGGTTGCTGTCAAAGAGCATGCCATATCGTTTTTCCGCCATAACCTATCCCCCTACACCTTTCGTATCGCAACGCCTGCGGTATGAAGAGCGATACCGCAAACCGGGCCCATTACCGTAGGCAGCATGATATTGGAATTCGTTCCCTGTTTATAAGCCCGTTTTAAACCTGGCGACAGTCTGCCAAAGCCAAAATACGTAAAGACAGTATCCGGACGAATGCCTTTGCTGAGTAAAACAGCAGCAGGCTGTTTGCCATACTCGTTTTCTATTTCTACGCTGTCACCTGTCTTCAGCCCCAGTTTCGCCGCCGTGTCAGGGTTAATCCAGACCCGGTTGGCCGGCATTAACGCGTTGAGCCAGGGCACATCATGCGTGTGCGCATTGGTGTGAACAGCGACCTTACCCTGCGTAAAATACAGCTGATTTTCCTCTTTTAATTTGACTGGCCGGTACACCGGTACGCCCCTGCCAAACAATTCCTCAGTCTCATGCGACAACAATTCGATTTTTTTACTGTGCGTTTTTAAGTTAAGTAACGGCCCGTCAATGGTTCCCTGTTCATTCACCCGGCTGAGCGCGTCAGGAAACTTCTCGACAAACTGGGCTACCGAATTTTTATCCCGTAAGAAGAGCGGCTTTATACCGAAATTGATAAAGCCCTTCTCTTTGGCGGTTTTGATTAATTCTTGGCGTCCGCCCAGTTGTATGGCCCGCATATCCTCCATGTCCCGCCACGGAAAATAACTTGCCAGGCCCAGTTTCTCGCCTAACTCTTTAAAAATCTGCCAGTGAGGTTTTGTATCATAAACCGGTTTAATAACCTGCTGCCTGAGAGTATAGGCCGGCGCACTGCCAGTCGCATTGTTAAAGCCTTCATCCCGTTCCAGGAAGCTGCTTTCCGGCAAAACCACATCGGCGTACCAGGCGGTGTCGGACAGATACAGATCACAGACGACTAACAAATCCAACTTTTTCAGGGCTTCAATCACCCTGTTGGTATTGGACTGGCTGATTACCGGATTATTGCGGAGTACAAACCAGCCTTTAATCGGGTATGGCTGTTCTGTCAGAATGGCCTCGGGAACGGCCTGCACTACACCATCGCTGGCAGGAACCATAAAGTGAGGATGCCCCTTAACCTGCGCTCCGTCCACCCTGGGTCTCGCCGGCTTGGGATATGCCGGAATTTTCGGTGCCGCCAGCCCTGGCACTACATTCCGGCCAACAAGGCCATTGATGAGCGCCGCCGATTTCGTAAGATAGATTCCCCCGGGCACCTCAAAGCTCCCGAGCAATAAGGTGGCAATTAGACTCGCCCGTCTCAGTTCAAATTCTTCCGGCGTAAACGTAGTGCGCCAGCCCCAGTCAATGACTGCGCGGGGTTTGGCAGCCGCCATTTCCCGGGCAATGCGCTCGATATCCCTGTCGGCAATCCCGGTTTCGCCGGCCGCCCAGGCCGGAGTGGCGTTGGCCACCGAAGCTCTGACGGCCTCAAACCCCTCGGTATATTTGTCGACAAACTCCTTATCATACAGGTTATCACGGATTAATACATGAATAATGGCCAGTACCAGCGCAAGATCGCTGCCTGGTTTAATGGCAAACCATTCGTCGGCCTTGGCGGCCGTCACCGAAAACCGGGGATCCACCGAAACCAGCTTGCAGCCCTTGGCCATGGCCGACGTGATGGCCCGGACGTGAGCAACGTTAATACCTTCAAAATAGCTTCTGCCTAATGACAACAGATATTTGGCATTGCCGTAATCAATCGCCACGGCGCTTGTGCCAAAGGTTGCCTCCTGGGCTACCGTCCGGGCAATCGGACAGGTCGATTCATGGGTAAAGACATTGGGCGAACCATACGCTTTGGCCAGATTATCCATATAAGCTTTGTGCGGACCGCCGCGGGCAGCGAACGCCACGCTTTCAGCCCCATATTTGTCCTTAATTGCCAGCATTTTCTCCGCTATGTACGAAAGTGCCTCATCCCAGGTGGCTTCCCGCCATTTTCCCTGGCCGCGCTCACCGGTGCGGATCAGCGGTTTTTGAACGCGCTCTTTGTCATAGAGCTGCGAAAAAGCCGCTCCGCCCCGGGCGCATACCGTCCCGCCTGTTGCTCCCCACTCGGGGTTGCCGGCAATAAAACTAATCCTGCCATTTTCCGTGCGGACTTCCAGCGGACAGCGGGAAGTGCACATCTCGCAGTAACTGCGTACCAGTTCACGCGTACCTCCCTTGGCCTCGGCGGACACTTCGGCGACCATTTTGCCGATTGAGCCGGAAACGCTGATGGCGGCGGCAGTAGCGCCCGACAACTTTAAAAAAGTGCGGCGTGAGAATCTTTTGTTCATCTACACCCTTCCTCCCTTATTCTTCTTGTCTCTCATCCGTTTTTGATTTTTGCTTTGTTTGCAATTGCAAACCCAAACAGGAACCCAGGGCAGCGGCATCGGCGATCTGGCTGGGAACAACCACCAGGCCGCCCCGCTCCTTCAGACTTTCATACATGACATTCATGGACCGCAGTTGCAGCGCAATGGCATTATCCCCGTAAATTTTGGCGGCTTCCAGAAAACTGTTGGCAATTTCCTGTTCAACAGACCCCAGGATAATACGCGCCTTTCTTTCCCTGTCGGCCTGCGCCTCGCGGGACATGGCATTCTGCAGTCCTTCCGGAATAATAACATCTCTGATTTCCACCGACTGAACGGTAACCCCCCAGGGCGCAGTTCTCTTGTCAATGATCTCCTGCAATTCGTTGTCGATATGTTCTCTGCCGGCCAGCATCTCAGAAAGCATAGTCCGGCCGATAATATCCCGCAGGGCGGTTTGCGCCGCCCAGGAAACAGCCTCCCGGTAATTTTCGACCTCCAGGGCAGCCTTCTCCGCATCCCAAACCATCCAGAACAGAACTGCGTCCACATCAACCGGTACATTATCCTTTGTCAGGGTTTGTTCCGCATTGAAGGGGGTGGCGATAATCCGCTGGTCAATCCAAAAAGGAGTGGTATCAATAACAGGTATGGTAAAAAAGATTCCCGGCCCTGCCAGGCAATGAAATTTTCCCAGCCTGAGCACCACGGCTTTTTCCCATTGCTGGGCAACTTTTATCGACTGTGAAACAAGCAGCGCCACGACAAAGCCGGCGATGACAATCAGGTAATTATCGCCCGCTGCGCCGCCAAGGATTGCCGCTACAAAGATCATAAGGAAAATAGCGAACGGCAAAGCGCTGCGCATAGGCTGACGCTGTTTTTTGCCGGAAGTGGACATCTGTAACCGTTCCGCATCTTTTTTCATGTAATCCCTCCTTAATAGCTTTTATTCTGACCGGAGCTTCTGTTTTAGCCGCTCAAAAACATCCTGGGCCTGAAAGCCTAATGAATAAGCATCGCCTAATAACCGCTCCAGCAAGGCGTTAAGCTGCTGTTCTTTCGCATCTGCTTCCAAAGTGTCCGGCAAACCGCATACAAAGGTGCCTCTCCCCTGCTGGGTGGAAATAATGCCGTCCCGCTCCATCTCTGTATAAGCCCGCGCCACCGTATTGCTGTTAATGCGCAGTTCCACCGCCAGCTGCCTGACCGTCGGCAGCTGCGCGCCCGGCGGATACACCCCTTTGACAATCAGTGATTTTAGTTCTTCCTTGATTTGAACATACAAAGGCACGCCGCTCTTAGGATCAATTGCCAGCAACATGTTAAACCTCCCTTCTTAAAAAGAATGAACAAGAACAGCGTACGGGCACAGGGTGTCTGTTCTTTGGCGTCCCATTGTGTGCGAGCCTGCAACAGACAATGTAATATTGTATTAATTCATTAATACAATATTGGCGATATAAGGGAATAATTCCTGCAATACATGGAAATATTTTTAAAAAATTTAAAATTTTGCTTCCACAAGCTGCGAGTAAGTTTGAACCAAATACTATGCCGCCGCCCGGGTCCTGCGGCGGCAAATAAAGCAGACTTAGCTTCAGGCGGGGTTTTAACCCGATCTGAAGCTAAGTCGTCGGATAAAAAACAAAACCTTGACAACGCCTTTTAATCACCTCTATAATTTGAATAGTTCAAATTATAGAGGTGATTTTTTTGGCCAGAACACCGCAGGATCCGCAAATCAGGATCGATGAAATTTTAGATGCCGCCGAACCATTATTTTCCGCCAATGGTTACCGGAAAACCACTATCAGTGATATTGCCAAGCAAATGGGTGTTGCTCAGGGAATGCTCTATTATTACTTTAAATCCAAAGAGGAAATACTGGAAGCGTTGATTAACCGGCAAATCTCGACCCTGTTAACTGATGTCAAAAAAACGGCCTCGTCCCCGGACACTATCCCGCCGCGTAAAATTGAATTTATGATATATGCCTTGTTTCGCACTGCGCAATATAAAGACGGCCTGTTCCTTGATTTCTTATATGATGAGAAACATTTACATATCAAAAATAAAATTTTCCGTCAGGCTACCCTTTTACTGAAACCATGGCTGCTTAAAATCATTGAAGAAGGAGCCCGGAAACACTATTTCCATGTTTCCCATCTGCCAACGGCCATGACTTTTATCATGTCCATCATGTTATGTCTGGGAGATTCCTTATGCGAAAAAATTCCCGAGGAAATAATGGCCCATCACCTGAATATGGCCGAATCTCTCATCGAAAAGGCCTTAGGAATACCGGAAAAATCCCTGCATTTTTCGTTATGTATAACTCATTAGGGTTTTGCAGGCAGACGGTGTGTTGGTAAAAAAGCAGGCTCCGGCAGAATACTGCCGGGCTAATTTTTCATCATTTAGTTGAACGGTTCAAAAAATCAATCATCCATACCAACTGATGTGGATGACTTATATAAACTATTCTTTGAATGGTTCAAATATTCTCTGCATAGAAGGAGTGAAATCATGCAATTGCTATCTTTATTAACGACAGTACCGAAGAGAAGACTGTACTATGCCGGCGTTATAGCGGCAGCGGGGCTATGTGTCATTACCGTTCTTGTCTGGCAGGGACACAACCGTCCGCAGGCCGCGGCGGAGGCAATACCTTTCGTTCGCACGCTTGTCATTGCTCCTGCCGACAGGGCGCAAGGTTATACCTATTCCGGCAGCGTACGCGGCCGCTATGAAAGCCGGCTCGCCTTTCAAGCGGCCGGTAAAATCATAAAGCGCAACGTAGAGCTGGGCAGCACAGTCAATGCCGGCGATGTTCTTATGCAGCTCGATCCTAAAGACCTGCAGCAAACGGTAAACAGCGGCTTGGCTCAGGTCGCTGCCGCCGAATCGCAGCTCAGACTGGCGGAAAGTAATGTAAACCGCTACCGGCAATTATTTGTGCAAAATGCCATTAGCCAGTCTCAGCTGGATCAGTATGAAACTGCCTATGAAGTTGCCCTGGCGGCCGTCCGCCAGGCATCTGCCCTGTATACGCAGGGTTCTAACCAATTGGCATACAGCCTGCTGTATGCGGATAAACCCGGCGTCATTGCCAGCATCAGCTCCGAAGCCGGCCAGGTTGTCAACGCCGGTCAAACGGTATTGACTATTGTGCAGGACGGGGAACGGGAAGTAGAAATAAATATACCGGAAAACCGTATCGAACAGTTGCAAAAAGCAGCAAAACTCAGGATCACATTCTGGGCGCTCCCTGCACTCGCCCTGGACGGTGAAGTAAGAGAAATCGCCCCGATAGCCGATGCCACGGCCCGAACCTTCCAGGCACGCATACGGCTAATCAATCCCCCGGCGGAAGTCAAGCTGGGCATGACCGCAGCGGTAGCTGTCGCTGATTCTGTTGCACAGCAACCGGTTACCATACCATTGGCCGCCATTTATCAAACCGGAGAAAAACCGGCAGTCTGGGTGGTAAGCGATAATAAGCTTATACTGCGCCCCATTGAAACAGGCAAATTCAGCAGCGGCAGTATCGAGATAATTGACGGTTTGCAGCAGGGTGACCGAATTGTCATAGCCGGCGTACATAAGCTAACAGAAGGGCAGCAGGTAAAAATAAACGGTGATATCCTATGAAAAATTTTAATCTAACGGAATGGACGCTGCATCACAAACAACTTGTGTATTTTTTCCTGGTCCTTTTCTTTCTTGCCGGCATTTTCTCTTATAAGAACTTAGGGCGCATGGAAGACCCTGATTTCACCATCAAGCAAATGGTTGTCAGTGTCGCCTGGCCGGGAGCGACAGCCCGGCAAATGGAAGAACAAGTCACCGACAAAATCGAAAAAAAACTGCAGGACCTGCCCGGGCTGCGATTCCTTAAGAGTTACTCGACTCCCGGCCAGACAGTCATTTTTGTGAATTTAAAAGATCAGGTTCTGCAGAAGGATGTCCGCAGCCGCTGGGTTGAAGTCCGCAATACGGTTAACGATATGAAAGGAACTTTACCGGCAGGCGTCAGCGAGCCGGTATTTAACGACCGTTTTGATGAAGTGTACGGTGTTACCTACACTCTGACCGGCGACGGCTACTCCTACGAAGACCTGCGGGAAAAGGCGGAAAAAATCCGCCGTATTCTTCTGGACGTGCCCAGTGTAAAAAAAGTTCAGTTATTGGGAGTACAAACCGAAAAAATTTATATTGAAATAGAAAATACTAAACTGGCCCAACTGGGTATCGACCCCGCCGTCATTACAGCTACCCTGCAGGCGCAGAATGCCATGACGGCCGCCGGCATGATCGAAACAGCCACCGACAACGTCTATCTGCGGGTAACCGGCATGTTTGAACGCCTGGAAGATATCCGCAGTCTCCCCATCCAGGCCAATGGCCGCACATTCCGTTTAGGCGATATCGCCTCAGTCACCCGCAGCTACAGCGAACCAACCGACCCTAAAATGTTTTATAACGGTCACCCTGCCATCGGTATTACACTGGCGATGGAAGCCGGCGGCAACGTGCTTACTTTAGGTGACGATCTGGAAGCACTCATGCAGCGGCTAAAGCAGGAACTGCCGGCAGGCCTTGAACTCACCCAGACTGTCAATCAGCCTAGGGTGGTGGAAAAATCTATTGACGAGTTCATCGAATCATTAGCCGAAGCCATCGCCATTGTGCTGGTGGTAAGTTTTCTCAGCCTGGGCAAACGCTCCGGCCTGCTGGTAGCTCTTTCTATTCCACTGGTCATTGCCATTGTGTTTACTTTTATGAAAATACTAGGCATCGATCTGCAGCGCATATCGCTGGGGGCTTTGATTATCGCCTTGGGACTGCTGGTGGATGACGCCATTATCACCATTGAAACCATGGTTGTTAAAATGGAGCAAGGCTGGGATCGCTTTCATGCGGCTTGTTTTGCCTATACATCAACCGCTTATCCCCGGCTGACCGGTGAACTGGTGACCTGCGCCGGCTTTATTCCGGTTGCCTTCTCGCAAGGCAGCGCTTCTGAATACATTGCCTCACTGTTCTTTGTTGTAACTATTGCCTTACTGTCCTCCTGGCTGGTCGCCAGTACCGCAACACCGCTGCTGGGCTACCTGTTTATCAGAGTGAAACCAGTCAGTGCAGATGCCCGGCAGCTTGCGGAACACACTATGCACGATGCAAAATTTTACCGCTGGTTCAGACAAGTATTAGCCTGGTGTCTAACACACCGCACTGCGGTATTGGCTGTTACCCTGGCTTGCTTTACCGGCTCGCTCTTACTTTTAGGCCTGGTGAAAAAAGAATTTTTCCCGGCCTCTACCCGGCCTGAGCTTATAATTCAGCTAAAACTGCAGGAAGGCGCTTCCCTAAAAAATACCGAAGACATCGCCCGCCAGTTCGCCCAAAGGCTGTCAGACGATCCCAACATTGCCTATTATACTTATCATGTGGGCGAAGGGGCCCCCCGCTTTATTTTAAGCTTTGAGCCGGCCTTTAATAAAACCAATTTCGCCGAATTTATTGTTGTGCCTAAAAGTACGGCTGCCCGCAATGAAGTAGCCAAACGGGCCGAACTCCTTTTTAACTCCGAATTCAGCAGTGTCCAGGGCCATGTCAAAACCCTGGCTTTCGGTCTGCCGGCGGATTACCCGGTTATGCTGCGCGTAAAAGGCTATGAGCATGAGAAGGTGCGGGAAATTGCCGGAAAAGTCCGTCAGGTGATGGAGGCCCATCCTGCCGCCAAAAATGTGAACTTAAACTGGAATGAAAAAAGCAAGGTTATGCACCTCTCTATTGATCAGGACAAAGCCCGGGCTTTAGGAGTTACTTCCCAGGCGCTGGCCACCGCGCTCCAGACTCAGTTATCTGGAGCCGCCGTGGCTGAGTTTCGGGAAAGTGACAAAACTGTCAATATGGTTTTCCGCTATACCGCCCAGGACCGGCAAGATCCCTCCTGCCTGCAGGATCTTGCCATTCCGCTTGGCAATAGTCAGTACATCCCGCTCGACCAGATTGCGAAAATCCGGTATGACGCCGAAGAGGGGCTGGTTTACCGGCATGGTTTAAAACCCATGATCATTGTTCAGGCCGAAGTGAATCCCGAACTGGGTATGACCGGCAACGACATTACCCAGCAGGTGTATGATCAGCTGGCATCCCTGCGGGCCGATCTGCCCCTGGGCTACAGTATTGAATTCGACGGTACCAAAGAAGACAGCATCCGGGCCATAAATCTGCTTATGGAACCCGTGCCCGGCATGATTATCACCATTTTAATCCTGCTCATGATTCAGCTGCAGGATGTCGCCAAATTATTAATGACCCTCCTCACAGTTCCCCTTGGCTTGATTGGGGTTTCTGCCGGTCTGCTGCTTACCGGCAGCCCTATGGGTTTTGTCAGCCAGTTAGGAATCCTCGCTTTATCAGGCATCATTATGCGCAACTCGGTCATTTTAATAGACCAGATTGACCAGCAGCTGGCAGCCGGCGAAATGCTCTGGGATGCCATCATCAATGCAACTTTAATTCGCTTCCGCCCTATCCTGTTAACGGCAGCCGCAGCTATTCTGGGAATGATACCCTTAGCCTTCAGTGTCTTCTGGGGAGCGATGGCCATCGCCATCGCCGCCGGTCTCTTGGCGGCAACTGTTTTAACCCTGCTGGTTTTACCTACCCTGTATGCCGCCTGGTATAAGGTTCAGCCGGACCAGCCGCAGAAATGCCGTAAAACCAATCAGGAAGATGCTCATTCTCTCAGAAGTGACGGTTAAAAAGCAAGTAGAAAAGCCCTTCAGTCTGCAATCGGCTGAAGGGCTTTCCGGACAAAGAGTGTATATCTTTTCACCTGGCAAATATGGCAGATATAAATCTGCGGGTACCGTTTTATTCAAGAGAATTTATCTGTAAGCCAAACTCGTCATATAAACCTTTAGCGCCGGACGCCGTTACGCGCACAGCCCGGCCGCCGGGAATGCTTTCCACCCAGTTAAGCTCAAACAGCCGTCTTGTGAGGGCGGCGCCCAGGCTTCCCGCCAAATGATACCGCCGTTCGCTCCAGTCCAGACATTGCCGGGCAAAACAACGCCGGCTCTTAGGACTTTTTTCGGCTTCCACGCCAAAGCTGTGTAGTTTGGCTATGCCGGCTGCACTTACTGTAAACTCTTTCCCTGCAGCATGCTCTAGTAACTTCAGCTCCAGCAGCCGGTCTGTAAGAGCGACGCCGATTTTCCCCGCCAGATGGTCGTAGCAGGTGCGGGCAAACTGTAAAGCGTGGGCCTGATCCGATTCACGCAAGGACCGGATTTGTTTAGCCGGTGATATAACCTGCAGCGCTTCCAAGGCATGGCCCACCTCGCTGCTGGCCAGCCGGAAATATTTATGCCGGCCGTAAACTTCCTGAATAAGCAGCCCCCCGTTTATCATTTTTGCCAGGTGAGCACTGGCCGTTTGCGGTGATATGCGGGCAGCCCGGGCCAGGTCGCCGGCCGGCAACGTTTTCCCGCCCAGCAGACTAACCAGCATGGCGGCCCGCGATGGGTCGCCAATCAACGCGGCTACTTCGGCAAGATTCGGATTTGCATTCATATCAACTCAACCTCCTCTTTAACATTTATACTTCGATCATAACCGAAATGTCACCATGTTACAATAGCATAAAGTAGACTTAGCTTCAGGTGGGGTTTTAACCCCATCTGAAGGTTAGTTGCCCTTATTCAGGGACTTAGCCGCTCGCCTGTGCCCGTAGGGGTATAACTCCCCTTGTGGAAGTGGGAGTCTTAGAGCGGGTTAGTCGTCGGATAAAGTCATTGTAAAAGAGAGGTCGAACAGTATGATTGATCAAGCTAGCGCTATTAAACAACACGGTACAATCGAACAGCTTCAGCCAGGATTTGCCGCTGTGCGGATTCGAACCATTGCCGGTAATATGACGAGCGACCAGTTCCGCACAGCGGCCGGGCTGGCTGATAAATACGGCCGGGGTCAGTTGCACATTACCACCCGCCAGTCGGTGGAGATACACTGGGTGCAGACTGGCCAGCTAGCTGCTGCTTTCCGGGAACTCCTTGCGGCTGGCTTACTTTTAGCCGTGCGGGGAAGGCGCATCATGACCGTGATTGCCTGCCCGGGGAAAGCCCTGTGCCGGCGCGGCCTTGGCGATACAGCCGACCTGGCCGCGCAACTTAATGCCGGTATGGTGGGGCAGGAACTGGCCGGCAAAACCAAAATCGCCGTCAGTGGCTGCCCCAGCGCCTGCGCCAAACCGCAAATCAATGATATTGGCCTGCACGGCGTTATTCTGCCGGCAGTGACCGGGAACTGCTCTCTCTGCAACCTTTGCGGGCAGAATTGCAATTCTCAGGCGATTGAGGTCCGGGAAAATAATCTTTCTATCGACAGGGATAAATGTGCCGGTTGCGGCCAATGCGTTAAGCATTGTCCCCACCAGGCCTTGACTGCCCAAAAGCAAGGCTTTGCCGTGTATGTTGGCGGGAAGATCGGCAAAAAACCGCTGCTGGGCGTTAAGGTTTTTGCCGTAATTCCTGAACAGGATGCTCTTGGCTATGTTCAGGCTATACTGAACGCCTATCGGCAATTGAGCCTTCAGGGTGAACGAATCGGCGATGTAATCCAGCGTATCGGGCTGCCGCCTTTCCGCCAGGAAATAATCAGGCAGCAGGCTAAAGCCAGCGAAGGGTAACAGACGCTAATAAGCAGCTAGCAGGATTTGGACGCAAATACCACTGACAGCAGCTTGTCAGTGGTATTTGTTAATAAATAACTTATTCCTTAAATATGATAGTCGGCGCTTTCCGCTGCCAGCGTCGCCACCACCGGAATATTACGGTACTTAACAAAATCCAGCCACTTATTGGTAAAGCTGGAGGCCTGTTTGCCCTGCCAGTCGCTAATGGCCGCCAGTTCCCGGGAGAAAGCGGCGAAATCTTCCGCCGTCGCCAGCCTGAGACAGGCGCCCCGCGAGTCAATTGCCGGCACACCGGTAAAGGTGTATTTGTCCAGGGTATCGACACCAGCCAGTTTGGCTTTGCGGATGCTTGCAGTTATGCCGGACTGCAAATCAATGATGTCAAAATCCCCGGGGTATTCATAGGTTTTGCCGGCTACAGCCACGATATCGCCATTTGCAAAAGTATGGGGCCGGGCAGCCAGCTTCCGCACCGTGCCTTCCGCGAGTACATAGAAGTAATCGTCAAAGCAGCTTACCACCAGCTCCAGGCCGCCGCCGGCCAGCTTGCTTACCGTCTGCAGCTCTTTCACGACACCCGACACAATACCGCCGCCGCTGACATCATAGCCGTCGACAATGACAAACCGGCCTGTCAGCTGATTATTCCTGAATTCGTCAAAGCACAGCTGCTTCTTGGCCCGGATGACGACTTCGGCCACATCATTGGTTTTTACCAGAGCGGCGTTCTCAATGGTTTCCAGGGTAGTGGCGTCAATAACCTTCACAATGGAGGAGATTTCGCATTCCACTTCCTGGGTCGCCAGCTTGAGCTTATATTCTTTGCCTTTAACCAGTTCCGCTTTTCCCATCCAGAAAATATTGGCCTTAAAGGTATCGGCGGTAATGGCCGCCTGCCCCGGATGAACGATGAATTCGCCCCGCTGGTTGAAAAACTCGTCTTCCACGGTTATGCCTACTGACATGCCGGCGGAAACGCTGTCGCGCTTATCTCTTTCGGCCCAGTACTCGATGGTCTTAACTTTGGTCAGTTTGTTACTGGGTGAGATCAGGATTTGATCGCCGGCCTTAAGCGTGCCGGTTTCGATCCGGCCGGCAACAATCCGGCGGTTATCGAATTTGTAAACATCCTGAATGGGAAAGCGGAGCGGCTTTGTTTCCAGGCCGGTATCCTTTTCAAATAAGTCAATGGCTTTCAGGATGGGTTCCCCTTTGTACCAGGGCATTTTCGCCGACGGAGCAATCATATTCTCGCCGTAAAAAGCCGAGATAGGAATGTACTTCAGGGGAAAGACGTGAAGATTGTGGAGAAATTCATTCATCTCCCGCTTAATTTCGTTAAATTTCGCTTCCGAATAATCTATGAGGTCCATCTTATTGATTAACACATAGGCCTTTTGTATTCCCAATAGCGACAGGATGTAGCCATGCCGCTTGGACTGTTCCTGTATGCCTTCGTTGGCGTCAATAATCAGGAGGGCCGCCTCGGCGCTGGCCGCGCCGGAAATCATATTTTTCAGGAATTCTTTATGTCCGGGAGCGTCAATAATGACATAATCCCTTTCTTCGGTGCGAAATTGCAGTTGGGTAGTATCAATGGTAATACCCTGCTTCTGTTCCTCTTCAAAAGCATCCAGTAGATAAGCATATTCAAAGGGTTTCCCCTTCTCTTTGGCAATTCGTTTCACCCGCTCGATTGCGCCTTCAGGCAGAGAATGGGTGTCATACAGCAGCCTGCCGATCACTGTGGATTTGCCGTGATCGACATGGCCAACAACAACAATGTTCAGTACTTCTCTCTCAGTAGCCAATTCAGCCGTCCTCCCCGTCCCAATATATTCAAGATAGGAAATTCAAATTACATATATCCGTCTTTGCGCAGCTTTTGCATGGCGTAGGAATCCTCCTGGTCCTGCGCCCGTCCGGCCCGCTCGCCCTGTTTGGTGTTTTTCAGTTCTTCAATGATTTCTTCAATAGTAGTGGCATTGGAATCAATCTGTCCGGTACAGGGTGCGCAGCCCAGACTGCGGTATCTTTTGCCGTTTTTGGCAAAGTAGAGGCCCACCAGCGGAATCTTTTCCCGGCCAATATAGGACCAGATGTCAATCTCGTTCCAGTGCAAAATCGGATGGACCCGGATGTGATTGCCTTTGGGGAAATCCGTTTTAAACTGGTTCCACAGCTCAGGCGGCTGGTTGGTATAGTCCCACTCCGAGTCTTTATTCCTTTCGCTGAAAACCCGTTCCTTGGAGCGTGAACCTTCTTCGTCCCGGCGAATCCCCAGGATAAGCCCCTCGAACTCATATTTGGTGACAACTTGCTGCAGACCGTCGGTTTTTAACGCCTTACAGCAGACCAGCCGTCCTTTTTCCGGTCCCATGCCGGCTGCCAGAGCCTCCTCATTGGTATGGACAATGAGCTCCAGGTTGTATTCTTTGGCGACCCGGTCCCGGAAGGCTATCATCTCCGGAATTTTATAGGTTGTATCCACATGAATGAACGGAAAAGGGCAATGCCCGAAAAATGCTTTTTTCGCCAGCCACAATAATACCGTTGAATCTTTGCCAATTGACCACAGCATACCGAGCTTGCCGAATTTTTTATAGGCTTCCCGCAGAATAAAGATACTTTGCGCTTCCAAGCGGTCCAAATGATCCATCGTCTAAACGCCTCCTAATATGCATTGGCTTGCTTCTTATCTACAGAAATGACTGTCTTTTGGCCATCAGGCCGGACGGCGGTCCAGTTAAGCACATTGCCTTCCCGGCGGATAGACAGCCGGCTGCCGCGCCCGCCCATATCGGCTCCCAGATAATATTGAATGGCATTAAAATTACATTCTTTCAGACAGGAGGTACAGCCCCAGCAATCCTTCGGATTCCGTATTTCCGTTTTACCGGACTCAGCCGCATACAGGAGATTGCCGGGACACACCTCCCGGCACCGGCCGCAGCCAGCACAGAACTCACGGTCAATTCTGATGCTCATAACGCTCATCCTTCTTTACTAAGTCTCGGAACAGAATTTCAACTTCCCCGTTTATCAGCCGGGAATTAACGTATTTCAGCCAGTCGGCGTCGTTTTTTTCCGGGTAGTCGGTGTTTTCCTGAAACGTATGCCAGCGGGTCTCCTGCCGGGCCGCCAGGTGCCGGATGAGAACCTTGCAGACATACAGCCGGTCAATGACTTCCCAGACCTGAAGCAATTGGTACATATCGCCTGCTTTTAGCTGCCTGCTCATGGCCAGCAGTTCTTCGATCCGTGCCCGGGCCACCTGCAGCTGCTGCATATTGAAAGCGTAACCGGCCGCTATCCCGCCCGCGTAGTCATCCATAATTTTTTGCATGGCTTCTTCGATATCCTCCGCCGTATAACAGGCCGCCGCCGGCAGCAGCATTTGCTCTAAGCCGGCCGCCACCTGGCGTACTTCACCGGCTTCCGGCCAAGCATTATTTACAGTCTGAATGTGTTTAAGAGCTGCCAAAGCGGCAATCTCGCCTTCGGCCAAACAGCCTGTCACATATTTTTGCGGACTGCCGCCGGCCACATCGCCGGCGGCATAGAGTCCGGCAAGGGTTGTCGCCCGGTTGGTGTCCACCCAGTAGCCGCTGGCCGTATGGCCGCCCACGACATAAGGCTCGGTACCCTCTATCTCGACATTTTCAGCCGCCGGCCCCGTGCGTTCCAGCCAGCGCAAGGTCTGCGCCGGCGCCATATTGAGATAAGCCTTGTACAATTCGTCCTGCTGCCCGGCAGTGATACCGGCTGTTTTTAAATAACACGGCCCGTGGCCGTTTTTATTTTCCATAACAGTGGAATACAGCCGGTTGGCGGTACTCATCCGCCCATACTGCCGCTCGTACTCCTCATCCCGGCTGTTGATCTGCGGCGCGCCTACACCCTGGGCAATCGTGCCGGTCGGCGCAATGGTGTCCTTACAGCGCAAGGCAATAAACCGCATCTCAAAGGTGGTCATTTCCGCGCCGGCCCGGATGCCCATGGCATAACCGGCGCCGGTATTAAAAGGACTGTACCACATTTTATGCCGTGAAAAACCGGGGTTGTTGGGCCGGTACAGCCCGGCCGCCCCGCCGCTTGCGCAAATCACGGCCTTGGCCGAGATAATATAAAACGTACAGGAATCAACGGCAAAACCGTAAGCGCCGATAATTTTCCCGTCTTTGACGATGTAATCGGTAATATTAATGCGGTTGATTACCGTAACGTTAGGACTGTTCACTACGGCTTCAGCCAGCAGCGGCTTGA
Source organism: Sporomusa aerivorans (assembly GCF_041428895.1). Lineage (NCBI taxonomy): Bacteria > Bacillati > Bacillota > Negativicutes > Selenomonadales > Sporomusaceae > Sporomusa > Sporomusa aerivorans. Next base: position 1,520,843 of record NZ_CP156926.1, on the reverse strand, counting down.
TATTTTCCCCGTTGATTTTTATATTGCGATTGCCGCGGGCAACATACTCGCCGTTCTCATCTTTTTGTATGACCAGGCCAAGCCCCGCCATTTTTTCCGTAACCCGGTTCAGCCGCTCGGCCATCGTGTAGACTAAATCCTCCCGTATAACCCCGGCGGCGTCCTGCCTGACATACTCCAGGTAGGTTTCCGGTGTCTGACCTTTGACAATATAGGCATTAAGGGCATTTACACCGGCGGCCAGACAGCCGCTGCGCTTGATATTGGCTTTTTCGGCAATTATGACGTTGGCCCGGGAGTTCTCAGTAATGGTTATGGCGGCAAAACAGCCTGCCGTCCCACCGCCAATAATCAGAATATCGGTTTCCAGATATTTTTCCGTTAAACGCACGATACTTCACACCACTTTTTCCTGCTCATTTTGTAACCCCCTGTCATCTAAATACCTGACAGGCATTTAGATGACATAGTCTTCGGGAATGAATATTTTCAGGTCTTTAGGTTTTACAAATACCAGTTCACCGGTCGCAAGGGCAAGCTGCCGGAACCGTTCCTTGCCCAGCTCTACCTCCACCAGTTCGTCGGTATCTTCTCTTTTTAGCTCCAGATGAACAACCGGTCCAACGGCCCGGATAAACAGAAGGCGCGCCGGAATAAACTCCGGACCTTTCGCTTCCCGCTCCACTTCAATGTTATAGGGCCGGACAAAGCTTACCGCCTGCGTATCCACAGTATTGACGTACTCGGGCGCCGCCAGTTCAATCGAGCCAATGCTGATGCGGCCTTTGTGCAGGCGACCGCGGAACAGGTTGACATTTCCCAGGAAATCATAGACGAACGGGTTGGCGGGATGATCATACACCTCTTCCGGCGTCCCCAGCTGTTCAATGCGGCCGTTGTTAAGAATAACCACCCGGTCGGCCACATCCAGCGCCTCTTCCTGGTCATGGGTTACGAACACGCTGGTAATATGCAGCTCATCATGCAATTGCCTCAGCCAGCGCCTAAGCTCTTTGCGCACCTTGGCATCCAGCGCGCCGAACGGTTCATCCAGCAATAGGACCTGTGGCTCGACCGCCAGCGCTCTGGCTAAGGCCACCCGCTGCCGCTGGCCGCCGGACAGTTGGCTGGGATAGCGCCCGGCCATTCCCTCCAGCCTTACCAGACTTAATAATTTCTGCACCTTCTCCTGAATCTGGCTTTTGGAGGGCCGCAAGCTGCGCGGACGGACGTTGAGACCGAAAGCGACATTTTCCAAAACAGTCATATGCTTAAATAAGGCATAATGCTGAAAAACAAAGCCTACCTGCCGCTCTTGGACATTGCGCTTTGCCGTATCCTCGCCGTGAAACAGAATGGAACCCTCATCGGCTACTTCCAGGCCGGCAATAATCCTTAAGAGCGTTGTTTTGCCCGAGCCTGACGGGCCGAGGAGGGCCACCAGTTCTCCGGTTGGGATTGTCAGATTAATATCCTTTAACGCCGTAAATGTTCCAAACTGTTTGTTGATATTTACAATTTCAATACTCATGATTTAACCTCCCCGTATGCTACGCTTCCCCGGCTGCCTGGTTCTGCTGCTGCACTTTCCATTCGGCGATATTTTTGATAATCAACGTAACGAGAGCCATCAGCGTCATCAGGGAGGCGACGGCAAAGGCGGCGACAAACTGGTATTCGTTATACAAAATCTCAACATGCAGGGGCATAGTGTTGGTAAGGCCGCGAATATGCCCGGATACGACCGAGACCGCGCCAAACTCGCCGACCGCCCTGGCGCTGGTAAGGATTACGCCGTAGATCAGCCCCCATTTGATATTTGGCAGCGTCACATGCCGAAAGGTTTTCCAGCCGTTAGCCCCCAGGGTCAGGGCGGCTTCCTCCTCGGCTGTTCCCTGGGCCTGCATGAGCGGGATCAGTTCGCGGGCAATAAATGGAAAGGTAACAAACACGGTGGCCAAAACAATGCCCGGCACCGCAAATATGACTTTGATGTCATGCGCGGACAGCCAGGGCCAGAGCAGGCCCGGCTTGCCAAATAAAAATACAAAAATCAGACCGGCGATAACGGGGGAAACGGCAAACGGCAGGTCTATCAGGGTAATCAGAAAGTTCCGGCCCCTAAATTCAAATTTGGCTATGGCCCAGGCGGCCGCCAATCCAAACAAAGTATTAAGCGGCACAGCAATTACTACTGTCAGCAGGGTAAGCTGGATGGCCGCCATCGCATCCGGCGTGGTTATGGCCTTCACATACAGGTCCAATCCTTGCTCCAACGCTTTGACGAACACGGCGACAACGGGAATAATCAGCATCACGCCCAGAAAACCAAGCGCAACGGTTATGAGCAGCCAGCGGATGAGCGGCAGTTCGGTTACTGCACCTGAGGTCTGCCGTGTCGTGGTTGTGTTTTGCCGCAGGGCTACATTGCCAGCCATTCGGCTCGCCTCCTTTTCTTCCTTCTCGTAGTATCCAATAAAGATTTACAGGTGGGGTGTTAGTACAAGCGTAGGTTAAGCGCCAGCGGCGAAGCGTTACTAACACCCCGCCTAAAAGGAAATCTTTATTGGATTTCATATATTCTCAGCCATGACGCTTGCTCTGCCACCACTGCAATATATTAATGAAAAACAGCATGATAAACGAAACAATGAGCATAACGGCCGCAATGGCGCTGGCCCCGGCGTAATCGTACTGCTCCAGCTTGGTCATAATTAAAAGCGGTGTAATTTCAGTCCGCATGGGCATATTGCCGGAGATAAACACCACCGAGCCGTATTCACCCAGGGCCCGGGCAAAAGCTAAGGCAAAACCGGTTAAGAGAGCCGGCAGCAGTTCCGGGAAAATAACCCTGGTAAAAGTTTGTAAGCGGCTGGCGCCCAGACTGGCCGCCGCTTCTTCCACTTCCTGATCCAGGGTCTGAAGTACCGGTTGAACCATGCGGACTACAAACGGCAACCCGATAAAGGTCAGGGCAATGACAATTCCTAAAGGGGAGTAGGCGCCTTTAATATCAAATAAGGCCAAATATTTGCCGATCCAGCCGTTCGGAGCATACAGAGTCGTCAGCGTAATACCGGCAACTGCCGTAGGGAGGGCGAAAGGCAGATCCACAAGACCGTCTATGATCCGCTTGCCGGGAAAGGAATAGCGTACAAGCACCCAGGCAACCAATAAACCAAATACCGCGTTAATAGCGGCTGCTAAGAGCGATGCCCCAAAACTCAGCTTATAAGAAGCAACCAGGCGCGGCGCCGTGATGATTTCCCAAAAATGCGGCCAGCCCATGCCGGCCGCATTCAGAATAATAGTCGATAACGGAATCAACACTAAAAGCCCCAGGTACAGCATGGCAAATCCCATTGTCAGACCAAAGCCGGGCAATATGCTATGTTTAGTTATGATCAGGGATTTCAGGCTCATGATTATTCCCCACTTCGTTACGGTTTGGCTTTCGGTGTATAAATCTGGTCAAAAAGACCGCCATCTTTAAAATGTTTTTCATGAACACCGGCCCAGCCGCCCAGGTCGGCGATGGTAAACAGATTCAGTTTGGGGAACTGGCCGGCATATTTGGCGGCAACAGCTTCAGCCCGCGGCCGGTAATAGTTTTTGGCGGCAATTTCCTGGCCCTGATCGGTATAGAGGTATTGCAGATAGGCTTCGGCGATCTGCCTTGTGCCCTTTTTGTCAACAATTTTATCGACTACGGATACCGGCGGTTCGGCCAGAATACTGATAGACGGCGCCACAATCTCAAATTTGTCTTTGCCTAATTCCTTTTCTGCCAATAAAGCTTCATTTTCCCAGGCCAAGAGTACATCTCCCAGGCCGCGTTCCACGAAAGTGGTGGTTGCGCCCCTGGCTCCGGTATCCAGTACCGGTACATTCTGATAAAGTTTAGTGATAAATTCTTTGGCTTGATTTTCATCGTTATTATATTTCTTTAAGGCATAGCCCCAGGCAGCCAGGTGATTCCAGCGGGCTCCGCCCGAAGTTTTCGGGTTGGGAGTAATGACCGCTACCCCCGGTTTTACGAGATCATCCCAGTCTTTAATATTTTTGGGATTACCTTTGCGTACCAGAAAAACAATGGTGGAAGTATAAGGCGTGGAGTTCTGGGCCAGGCGCTTTTCCCAGCCGGCGGTAATGAGGCCGGCCTTTTGCAGTTCATCAATATCCTGGGCCAGTGCCAGGGTTACCACATCGGCTTCAATTCCCTCCCGCACCGTCCGCGCCTGTGCGCCCGAGCCGCCATGCGACTGCTGGATGGTTACCGTCTGACCGGTTTTGTTTTTCCAGTAAGCGGTAAAGGCGTCATTAAACTCTTTATAGAGTTCACGGGTCGGGTCATAAGAAACATTTAAGAGCTTAACAGGTTCGGCAGCCTTGTTGCCCGCTTTGTCGGCAGCGGCTTCCTGTTTACCGCAGCCGGCTAAACCGGCGACAACCAGCGCCAGTGCGATAACCAACAGATATACCTTTACTGATTTGGATCTTTGTTTTGACAAGAACTGAACCAACGTAATCTCCTCCTTTAAAATCATTATGTTTAGTCCGGCACCGCCGGAACCGGAAACCCTTTTGCCCTTTCCCGCTTGCGACGGAAAATAAAAATGGCTAACTACAAGATTGTAGTTAGCCTCCAGTTTTCTGGTTAGCTTTTTGCTATGCATTTGTTTTTGATATGACCTTATTCTAAATGGTTTATTCTGGATAGTCAAGAATTTATTTCAAGTTTGTCGTTTTTTGCTTCGGTATATACCTTTTAGTTATCCGAAGTTATACGCGGTAATAACCAGCCGCAGTCCCAGGCCAAATAAAGCAACCGACAACAATATCAGTATCACCCGGGATTTTACTTTTAGCGACGCCCGGGCGCCAAGCTGAGCGCCGACGATGGCGCCGGCGCCCATAATCAGGGCCGGCGTAACCAGTATATTTTCCGCCAGATAATGCGAAATAACGCCAAACAGGCTGGACACCGCCAGCACAAAATGCGATGTGGCTGTGGCAATATGGGTGGGAAAGCCTAGGAAATAGACCATGGCCGGCACGTGGATAATACCGCCGCCAACACCGAAGATACTGGACAAAAACCCGACGGCAGTGCTTATGGCAATGCCAAGTGTGCGGTTATAACGGAAACCGGCCGCGTCAAAACCATTGGCGGCGCTAGAGGGCGAAGAACGGAAAAACATAACTACGGCCACACACATTAATAAAATACCGAAGGCAATGTGAAAGCCGGCATTTGTAAAGTACTCGGCAAGAAAGCCGCCTGCCAGCGCTCCCGGTACGGTAGCGATACTGAAGCGGATAGCGGCATCATAGTATACCTTTTTCTGCCTGATGTATGCGGCGGAGCCGGATATAGCATTCAGAAACACGATAGCCAGGGATGTGCCGATAGCCAGTTGAGGTTCCCAGTGGAACGCCAGTAAAAAAATCGGTACAAATATGATCCCGCCGCCAACGCCGATCAGGGTGCCAAAAGCTCCGACCGAGCAGCCGATCATGAACAAAAGTAATTGATATGTAAGCATAGTATCTCCTTAGTACGTCTGAAAAGCAGCTGTCGCGCCTTATAATTTCACTATTTTAGCATATTCAATAAAGCTTGTCACCAGCAACTTAGTCTCCCGTACTATAAACTTCCAGAGCCTGCCCATACTGTTACCTCCCGCCGAAACTATCCCGGCCCCCCTTTTCCGAAAAAGAAAAGGCTAAGTCCGCCCAAAACAGGTAGAACTTAGCCTTCAGATTTCTGATCAGCTAAACAGCTTTATGAATATTATTGGTATGATAGCATGGGGGCAAGTTAGCTGTCAAGAAAAATTCGTCAGTCTATTATTGTCAGCTTTCTTTTCATTCCGCCAGACCAACTTGCATATAAACTGCCCTGCCTCCGGCAAAATCACAATAACTCCCAACAGGATTTACCGCCGCTTTAGTCGAATATTCCTGTCAAAGCAAAATTTGTTTGTGGGGAGGTGGCGGCGATACCTAATTATATCCGCCGGATCACAGGCCTTCTATTCTGCCTGCTGGTTCTGCTTAATTTGTATGGTTTGCCAAGAGCATCAGCCGGGCTTATCAGCACACAACAGGAAATATCGCTGGGAGCCAATGTTGCCAAACAACTGGAAAGCAAATACGGACTGGTGGATGACCCCGAACTGGCCGAGCGCGTCGCCCGGATCGGCGCCAGGCTGGTGACGGTAGCCGACCGTCAGGATCTGAAATATTCCTTCAAAGTACTCAATGCCAAAGAGGTAAACGCCTTGGCGGCGCCGGGAGGATTTATCTACATATTTAAGGGTCTGGTCGATTATATGCCGTCCGATGATGAGTTAGCCGCTGTTCTGGGGCACGAACTCGGCCATATCGACAAGCGGCACAGCGTAAAGCAAATTGAAAAATCATGGACTGTTCAACTATTGTTTGGCCTTGCCTTCGGCGACCGTGGCCAAGTTCTGCAGAATCTGGCCATGAATGCCATTATGTCGGGCTATAGCCGCAAAGAAGAACAGGAAGCCGATCTGCAGGGCTTTAAACATATCCGCGAGGCCGGCTTCAATCCGTACAGCATGCTGATTACCATGAACAAACTGAATGATCTGGCAAACAAAGGCAGCTACGGGCTGTTCTCCACCCATCCCGATCCCGGGTCCCGGGTTGAGCTTGTTCAAAAGTATATGCACTCTGCCAAGATTACTCCGCTGGTGACCGGCGACAAACAGGCCGCCACAGTCACTGACCGCAACTGGAATCTGCCGGCTTTTAAAGCCAGCGCCGGCAGTGAACTGCCCCTCTACCGCGCCTATCGCACAGCCGGTGCGCTCTATCTGGCGGCAGCGAAACCGGACTTTGCCAATGACCGTTTTGTCGCGAACCGCACAGAAAATGAGGCGGTTATCTACTATGGCGATGAAAAAATCGTCACCCTCAGTCAACAGGATGTGGCCGGGGCAGGCTTGACCCTTGAGGAGCTGACCGACGAGTTCCTGCACAAACTGCGCGAATGGTCGCCAAGCCGGGGCAAAAATCCCGGTTGAACGAACTTACGCCGCTGAGAAGATTTTGATTGAATTTCCCTAGGTATACCATAAGCTCCGGAGGAAGCGCGGGAACCGTCCCTGCGCTTCCTTTTATTATTTACTATGATAATTGTCAGAACCCACTATAGGACTTCAGTATTATATTGTAGGACTAAAGTCTTAAGAAATTACCAAATTATAACGATAATATAAGCAGAAGACAAATTATTAGCCAAGGAGGGCGAATAATATGGATTTAAAGGTGGCAGCTATTCAAAGCACTCAAAACTTTAAACAAAATTCCACTACATCCAGGGAAGGATCAAAAAAGAAGCCGCCAACTTCTTTTGCAGACATATTAAAGAACGTAATGAAACGTTGAAAATCGAGCCGCCAGCGCATAGCTAATGCGCCGGCGGCTTGATTTAATATTGTGAAACTGCTGTTTCAATAGGCATGAGGCAGCTTTAACTTTCTTTAGCTTCCGAAGAAAGAGTGTCACTTGGATTACCATATCCATATTATGTGATAGCCAGAACTTTTTTTAAGTTGGCAAATTCACAAGAAGGAATGAGTACAGTGCCAAGAGACGAATGGGAAAATCCTGAAATTGAAGAGTGGATAAGACAAGAAGAAGAAGAGATTGAAGAATTCGGTCAATGTTTTCCTTTTGGTTGCTCTCCTCGATTCTGTTTTCCTCGTGAATGTTCCCCTAGAGTTTGTTTTCCACGCCAATGCTCTCCTAGATTTTGTTTTCCTCGTCAATGTTTCCCCCGATTTTGCTTTCCACGCCAGTGTTTTCCTAGATTTTGTTTTCCTAGACAGTGTTTTCCTAGATAGTAGTGCTTCCCATTTATTTGGTTTCCTGTCACTAAGTGAGAAAGAGACCAGCACTTCGTGTGCTGGTCTCTTTTTTGTAACCAGGAGCTATAGGCTAGCTTCACACCCCTCACATCCTGCTGTGCTGCAATTTCTGCGCGCGCAAGCCGGCCGCCTGGGTACCGGATAGGAAGCGGGGTTTGTTGCTATTGCCTGCAGTGTTTCAATATAGGCGGCAGGCAACCCCTGTACAGTTGCACCTTTCAGCACCTGCATCATATATTCGGTACTGGCCGGAGCCGCTTTCCCCTGACGGCTCTTCAGATACAGCATGGCCAGTCTGGTAATGCCATCGGCGCCATAGATTTCAGCCGGATAGCGAAAATAGGCGCCGGTGCCGTCCAGGCGGACATCCTCGCAGTTATCCAGTTCATCCCAGCTATAGTCGGTCAAGCGATAAAGCACACCCCATACTTCAGTCTCTTGGTCAGGAACAAGCGTCTCCATAGCGCCGTCCCAGACAGGAGAATACTCAAAAAAATCCATTTTGTAGCCGTGAAGCCGGGCAATTCCAACGATTTCAAATTTCGAACACTTCATTTCCATCTGGCTAGGATTAAGATTGAGGCCATAGGCAAAATAAAGCAGTGGCCTTTCCATTTGTGGCATAGGCTTGACTCCTTTCGTTTGTACTCTCATTCCCGGAAAATAAACAAAAAGCACAAGCAATTAGAATACAGCCTCATTGCTTGTGCTCAGTCGTTATTGTTAATTTTCAAGGAAACTCAATAGAATTTACAAGTAAAATTTAACACAGAAATCAAGCTAAGTCAATATGTATTAGCATATGTAACGGCATTGAAATCTTATTTGCCGCGAGCGTTACGCCCTTATGAATCAATCCGGTAAAACATTGTTGCAGATACAGTCGAGATCAACGCCCTTTATTGACGAAAATAAAAATATACTTGAATTTTTTAAAAATTAGCAGGAAAAATGCTGTTATGTGTCTAAATCTATCATGAAAAAAATTTTCACGATTTGTTAATACGTTGGAGATTTTCTCTGTTTGGAGGTAATACAGAGTGCCGCTATTCTCCCGAATTCGCTTGCACAGCAATCGTTTCACGCAGGCGCAGGAACGTATTGTTGATTACATTAAAGACAATGTACAGGAAGTTATTAATCTCCCTATCAATGAATTAGCCGAACGCTGCGAGGTTGGCGATGCAACCGTTATTCGCTTCTACCGGCTGCTGGGCTATGATAATTATCAAACGTTTCGTATTGCCCTGGCAAAAGAGCTGCCCGAAAAGAGCGTCCTGCAGCCAATCTATGAGGAAGTGGAAAACCAAGATCTTTTTCCTGACGTTACCCGTAAGGTGATCGCCTCTACCGTGCAGGGAATCACGGATCTCGAGAATCAAATCAATCCTGATGCAATGCACGCTATCACATCCCATCTCCGGGCAGCCTCCGCTATACACATAATTGGACTGGGCGCTTCAGGCATCGTCGCCCAGGATGTTATGCACAAGTTAATGCGGCTGGGCCTTAGAGTCCACTCCTATACAGATTCGCATCTTATGACGATAGCGGCATCCATAGCCCAGCCTGAGGAAGTATTTTTCGCCATCTCGCATTCCGGCGAGACCACCGATATCGTCCGCACCCTGAAATTGGCCAAGGACCGCGGTTGCTATACCTGCGCAATGACCAGTTATATGGAGTCAAGCGTTACCCGCCTGGTACCCGCCTATCTCTTAACTTGCACAAGAGATACAAAGATGCGCTCCGATGCAATGATTTCACGTATAGTCCAACTTGTCGTAGTCGATATTCTCTATGTTATGCTGGCTTTGGAAATAGGCGAAGCTGCTTCAGAGCGGGTCGCTCAGTCCCGCCGGGCGCTGAAACAGTGCCGTGATGTTAATAGATAGCTGCTATTTTTAGCTGCATGAATAGGAGGCGGAGTAATTGAACGAAAAAACCGGAACACTTATCGTCATCGCGGATGACCTTACCGGGGCGAATGACACGGGTGTGCAATTTGCCCGTCAGGGGCTAAAGACTGACGTCCTGCTGGAAGGTGCAGTGCTGGACAAGGCCGGTGATGCCAGCGTTGTCGTAATGGACACGAACAGCCGGGCCAGTTCGGCCGGTGACGCTTATCAAAAGGTACAGGCGGTGGCCAGGCAGGCGCAGCAAACCGGGTTCCGCTATTTTTACAAGAAGCTGGACTCCACCTTGCGAGGCAATGTGGGCGTCGAATTGCAGGCCATCCTGGATCTTAAGATACAGGACTTTGCGTTTGTCATGCCGGCCTTGCCCAAGACCGGCCGCACTACGATCGGCGGCCATCACCTGCTGCATGGGGTTCCCGTTTCGGCAACGGAAATTGCCAAAGACCCGAAATGTCCTGTATACGAAACCGTGCTGCCTGAACTCTTAAGACAACAAAGTTCGCTGCCAGTCGGCCATATAGGCTTTGCCGAACTTACCCGGGGGGAAGCTGCCGTTGCCTCAGCCCTCCAAAAACTGTTGTCAGCCGGCTGTAAGATTATCAGTTGCGACGGTTGGCTGGACGAACATTTCGTTGTTGCCGCGCGGGCAGTAAACAGCGTATCGGCTAACGTCCTCTGGTCCGGTTCAGCCGGTTTAGCTGAATTCCTGCCCGAGCTCTTTGGTTGGAATCAGAAGATAAAGCCTAATAAACCGGTTGTCGTTATCGCCGGCAGCGTAAGCGCCGTTACCAGAGCCCAGGTCACCCAGCTAATAAATCAGGGATTTGAATGGTTAGAAATTGAAGTGGCCAACTACCTTCCCTGGCAGCCGCATGAGCTGACGCCCTATCTGAGCGCAGCCACCAGCCATCTCTCTCAAGGCAAAAATCTGGTAATCACATCAGGTTATCAGCCGGACGCCATCGATAAGGCCATGGCGGTTGGCGCAAAACTGGGTATGTCGGGCGTTGAAGTCAGCAACACGATTGCTGAAATACTCGGCTGGCTGGGGTCGACCCTGCTGGCGCAGCAGGAAGTTGCCGGCGCCGTGCTTACAGGCGGGGATACTGCGGTTTCGGTCTGTCGGGCGCTTGGCGTCACGGGTATACGCGTCATCGAGGAAGTCGCGCCGGCAATTCCTCTGGGGGAGATGAAAACCGCAACCGGCAAGACATTACGGGTTGTCACCAAGGCAGGAGCCTTTGGCGACGCCGACGCTTTACTTAAAGCAACCCACAAGATCAGGGCTGTATAAAATCCAGTAAAGATTTTATTCTCGGCACAGTGTCAATAACGGGTTGCGCTAACCTGCGCTTTCGCTGACACCCTGCCTGTTAAACTTTATTGGTACTATATATGAGGTGAATAATTTATGAAGCAAAATTCAACGCTACCTATTCTGGCATTAACCATGGGTGATGCCGCCGGCTGCGGTCCGGAAATTATCGTGAAGGCTTTGGCTGACAAAAGCATGTACGAGATTTGCCGCCCGCTGGTGTTTGGCGATGCCAAACGCATCGAGCAGGCTGCCAAAATTCTTAAAAGCCCGCTTAAAGTCCTGGGACATGCAAAAATTGCTGAAGGCGTTTTCCAGCACGGCAATATCGATGTGCTTGATTTTGACAATATACCGGCCGGTCTGCCTTTTGGCAAGATAAGCGCCGAGGCCGGCCATGCCGCTTACCAGTATGTTGAATCAGCCGTACAGGCCGCCATGGCCAAGGAAGTGGCCGGAATTGTCACCGCCCCTCTCAATAAAGAGGCGCTTCATCTTGGCGGTCATGATTTCCCCGGACACACTGAAATTCTCGGCGAACTCAGCCATTCGCATGATTACGCCATGCTCCTGGCCAGCGAAACACTCCGGGTCATCCACGTTACCACCCATGTATCCATGGTGCAGGCTTCCAGTCTGATAACCAAAGAGCGCGTCCTCCGTATTATCCGGCTTGCTGACCGCACACTGCGGTTACTGGGCATAGCTAAGCCCCGTATTGCTGTTGCCGGGTTCAACGCCCATGCCGGTGAAAACGGCCTGTTTGGCCGGGAAGAAGTCGATGAAATTGTGCCGGCGGTAGAGGAAGCCTGTAAGGCTGGCATGACCGTTACCGGTCCCATCTCACCCGACACTGTCTTTTACCGGGCCGCCTGTCGCAAAGAGTTCGATATCGTAGTTGTAATGTATCACGATCAGGGCCATATACCAATTAAATTACTTGGCTTTGACAGCGGGATCAATGTAACTGTAGGTCTGCCATTTATCCGCTCTTCGGTGGACCACGGTACTGCTTTTGATATCGCCGGTCAGGGTATTGCCGAGGACGGCAGCATGAAAGCCGCCATTGAGTTTGCCGCCCGTGTTGCCATCGGCGCACAAACGGCCAAGTAGTTTTTATTTTTATAAAGAAGACCCATTTTCCGTAACCAACAAAGCGAGAAAGGAAGTATACCTAATGTCTGAGATCAAGGTTAAACTCCCCTATGGCCAGGAAGAAGTAGATGTAATTGTACCAGAGAAAAATCTTATCGGTGTGTATTCACCCAAGGATGTAGCGCCTGTTGCCGACCTCCCGCAAGAAATCAGCCGGTGCTTGCAAAACCCGATTGGAACCAAACCGCTGCGCGATTTGGTTCAGGGAGTAAAAAACGTTGTCATTGTGGCTGATGACAATACACGGTTGACTCCTACCGATAAAATAATCCCTGTTTTATTAAACGAAATGAATGCAGCCGGCATTAAAGATGAGCAGATCACTATTATCATTGCCCTTGGCACACACCGCTTTATGACCGCGGAAGAAATTGAGCTTAAGTTCGGCGCAGAAGTTGCACAACGCGTGAAAATCAAAAACCATGACTTCAAAAATCCGGACGCTCTGGTAGACCTTGGCGTAACCGCCAACGGCACTAAGATTTTGGTGAATAAAGAAACCTATGAAGCCGACTTCAAGATTGGCGTAGGCAGCATAGTGCCGCACCATATTCCGGGCTTTGCCGGCGGCGCCAAAATCGTCCAGCCGGGTATATCAGGCGAAAAGACTACTGCTGAAACCCATTTGCTCAGCGTAAGAGCTCCCCGGTCCTATCTGGGTATCGAAAATAACCCGGTGCGCGAGGAACTTAATATGATTGCCGACAAAATCGGTATGCACACCATATTCAATACCGTACTCAACCGGCACGGCGAAGTAGTTGGCGCTTTCTTCGGCCATGTGGAAGAAGCCTTCACCGAAGGGGTCAAATTAGCCCGTGAGGTCTATGCCGTTAACATTCCGGAAGCCGCCGACATTGTTATCTCAAGCTCTCATCCCTGTGATATTGAGTTCTGGCAAGCGCACAAAACGCTTTATCCTTCCGACTTGGCTGTTAAAGCAGGCGGTACTGTTATTTTGGCCACTCCGTGCTACGAAGGTATCGCTGTTACCCACGGCGAGATGTCCGATATTACCTGCCACTCGGCCAAAGATTTACGTGAAATGGTAGATAAAGGTCAAGTGCACGACGAAGTCGCCGCCGCTTTAGCGATCGCCTGGGCTCAGGTCAAGGAACGGGAAGATGTCTATTTCGTCTCTAACGGTGTAACCGATGAAGAGGTTCGCAAACTCGGTTTTGTTCCCTTTGCCAGCGTGCAGCAGGCCTTTGACGCTGCCTTGGCCAAACAGGGTAATGCTGCCAGAGTAACCGTATTAACCCATGCTCCGGATATGTTGCCCATCGTCCCGGATAACCGCTAACCGTTGCTGTCTGGATGAAGAAAACACGGCTTGCGCTGCGCTTTAGCGAAAGCGGAAGCCGGTGTTGCCCTTATCCAGGCGGAAGGTATCTCTTCCATCAGGACAAAAAAATCAGAGGTGAATATTAATAATGGACTATTCTACCGCCATGCTTTCTATTTTAGGCGTAGCAATTCTTTTTATCATTGTTCTCAGTATTAAATTCAGGATTCATGCTTTTATATCACTGTTAGGCGCCTGTTTCCTAATTGCCTTTGCAACCGGAATGCCGTTAAACAAAATTGGCTCATCCATCGAAACAGGGATGGGCGGTACCTTGGGCTTTCTCGCCCCCATCCTCGCCCTTGGCGCCATTATCGGCAAGATGATGGAAATCTCCGGCGGGGCCGAAAAGCTTTCCCGCACTCTGATCAATTATATGGGCAAAAATAATGCCGCCTGGGCCATGATGATCGTTGCCTATATCTGCGGTATTCCCGTATTCCTGCAAGTGGGCATCGTTTTGCTCACACCTATTCTGTTCTGTGTAGTGCTTGAGTCTAAACAACCTTTGGTTAAAGTTGCCTTAGGCATGCTTACCGCCCTTACCGTAGTCCACTGCATTGTGCCGCCGCATCCGGCAGCTATGGCCATTACCCTGGCGTTAAAAGCCGATGTCGGCAAAGTTATTTTCTATGGTTTATTAGTTGGTATCCCTGCATCCATTATTGCCGGTCCAATCTTTGGCGGCCTGATTGCCAAGAAGAATGACTTCCAGCCGCCTGAAGCGTACTGCAAATTAGAGCCAACTCCTGAAGAAAAACTCCCTTCTTTCGGTATTACCCTGTTTACCATTCTTCTGCCGCTGCTCCTCATGATTGGTAAAACCATTATCGAGCTGGTTGCAGATAAAAATGCCCCGTATATGCCTTGGGTAAGCTTCTTTGGCAGCCCGATTACCGCGCTTTTCCTCGCCGCCATTGTTTCTTATTATGTTATGGGCTATAAACGCGGCCACTCGCTTACCGACCTGGCTAAGCGGACCGAATCGGCTATGGGCCCGATGGCAACCATCATTCTCGTAATTGGCGCCGCCGGCGCGTTCAACCGTGTAATCTTAGACAGCGGCATCGGCGAAGTGTTAAAAGGCGTACTGACCGCCATTCAGATCAGTCCGCTCATCATGGCCTGGGTTATTGCCATCGTTATGCGTTTTGCCATTGGCAGCGCCACCGTGGCCATGATGACCTCCGCCGGCTTCATCACACCGGTGCTCGCCGCCTACCCGGGCCTTGACCCGGCTTTGGTAGCTGTTGCCATTGGCGCCGGCGCAATTGGCTTGTCGCACGTAACCGACCCGGGCTTCTGGTTTGTAAAAGAGTCCATGGGGATCCCGATGAACAAAATGTTCGGTATTTATACCGCAGCAACTACCATAGCATCGGTTATCGGTCTTGTCGCCGTACTTACGCTTGCTAAAGTCTTAGGACAGGCATAATCATACATGCTTCCGCGAGCCTTTGGCGAAAGCGGAAGTCGATGTTGCCCTGATCAGGCGAAAGTTATACTTTCTATCCGGAAAATATAAGAAGCCTTAGCTACCCGGTCATAATGAGTAGCTAAGGCTTCTTTTTATTTGGGCGATCACCGGTAAGACTACTGCTCCGGGTAAAGACGATACGTAAATAGGTAGGCATGAAAGCTTGCCCTGCTCACCGCAGAGTTAAAACTCTTCACTTCGGCTTTAGCCTCAGCCTCATCGTAGAAAACACGGGCACGGGTAGTGCTATGAAGATAGGGTACAGAACTGACCAAAACATAAACTTCATTTTTATATTTGGCCGGGTCAACTGCAAGCGGCAAATACATGGCCCGGCGGGTTACCTTATCAATAACAGAACTGACAATCGCCCCGCCTTCCGCCGGCCCGCTATCGCACCCCACAAAATTTTTAATCGCCTCGGCCACCAGCGAAACCTCCCGGAAAACTTCAGCATGGCTGATGACCGAATTTGTCGCGCCAAGAACAAGATAAAGGTTCATACCTGGGTTTCTCCAATCCGCCTGTAGGTCATGTAATCAGTCTCTGGTATGGCCATAGCCATTTACTACAATGCTAAGGTCTCCCGTATGCGGATTAAACATCAGCCCGTGGACAGGCACGTCTTTGGGGATAAGGGGATTGCTGCGAATTTTCAACACTGCTTCCT
This sequence comes from Sporomusa aerivorans, assembly GCF_041428895.1. Classification (NCBI taxonomy): domain Bacteria; kingdom Bacillati; phylum Bacillota; class Negativicutes; order Selenomonadales; family Sporomusaceae; genus Sporomusa; species Sporomusa aerivorans. The sequence goes on along the minus strand of NZ_CP156926.1, from coordinate 1,505,058 downwards.
CCACGTTTTCCAGGGGATGATGAAAATGGTCGATCCATTGCTCCAGTTCCTTTTCAATCATCTTGATGGCATCCGCCGATATGCCTCTGGCCAGCATTTTCTGAATCAGCTTTTTCGAGTCAGTAGTCGCCACACCGCAGTCCAGGTGACCAATTACCATGATCTCTTTTACGCCGAGTTCAAAGATGCCGATCACCAAACTACGGATGGTTGCTTCAAAAGGACCGGTAATCGTATTCCCGGCATTTTTTATAACCTTTGCCTGGCCCCGCGATATCCCCATGGCAGGCTCCAAAAATTCCACCAGGCGGGTATCCATACAGGTAAAGATAGCTAATTCCCGTGAAGGCAGTTTACCGCTGCCAGAGCTGACGTCCATGGATTTTATCATTAAATTCGCAACAAATTGTTTGTTGGCTGCCAGTATCTGCTCCAACATATTCATCATTAATTCCCCCTTTTTCCTGCATCCTACAGGCCATAAGTCAATGATACCGCAAATAGCCGGCGGATTCCAGCCTGAAACAAGCATTAGTTAACCGTTTGGGCATTATTGTGGCAAAAGCGTCCTCCACTCAATATATTAATACTAAAAGACGAGGAGGATGCGTTGATGCTAAGTACAGATGAAGTTCAGATTCTTATCTGGCTAGCCGGATTAGTAATAGCCGCCAACGTAGTCGCCATGGCGTTATTTGTGCTGTATGCCAAATTGCCTAACGGCCAGTTGCAGGGAATAATCCGCAGTATTATTTACAGGCTGGATGAATTGGCCGATAAGCTTGAGAATGAAGAAAAAAGAGCCGTTGCAATCCAACAGATAAATACCCTCTTAGGCTGGCGGAATATATTCGTTCCCAAAGAATTAATCGGCTGGGTAATCGATACTGAGGTAGCGGCTATCAGAAAAATGCAGAAGGTCACTAATACGCCCAATTTGCACGATGATCCGGATTCGGAGGAACGGGCCGCCCGGGTTATGCGCCAAGTTACGCTGGTTGAGATTAAAGCGCTCGCCGTTCAGGCCAAACCGGCCCTGCAGCAAGCCGCCCAGCGCTATAACTGGCCGATTAAGGTGTATTATCATTGGACTGCCGGCCACTATGACCAATATTTTAATGATTACCATTTTAATATCGGCAAAGACGGCTCGGTCTTTGTAACCACAACCGACTTAAGCACCAAGAAAAGTCATACCTATTGCCGGAATAGCGGCGCAATCGGCATAGCGGCCGCTTGCGCCTACAACGCTACATCAACCACTAACCTGGGCCCTGAACCGCCAACGGCAGTACAAATTGAAGCCATGGCGCAGATTACCGCTGTTTTAAGCAAGTCATTTAATATTCCCATTGATATCAAGCACTTCATGACTCATGCGGAAGCGGCTGATAATATGGACGGCTGCGATCCGGGCTATGAGGCCAACGGCTACCCGCAAGGCAGATACGGACCGCAGAACAGCGTAGAGCGCTGGGATCTATGGGTGCTTAAAGAGGGCGATGCCCCCGGATCAGGCGGCGATATCCTGCGCGGTAAAGGCACTTGGTACCTGCAAACCGGCGTTGGCTGAATTTACCGAACACATTAGCGTAGACGGCAACCTGTTTACCCGGTCAAAATCCGGTGTCCGGAGAGGCAGCGCCGCAGGCTGCTAATTCGCTGCGTAAGCAATTAGATAGTACTGGCGGTTTCAGGCTGTTGCGTGCTTTATTCCACTCACCTGCGGAAGCAAAAGACGGCAGACTGTATGAAGAACATCTTCACACAGTCTGCCATTTATATTGTATAAACTTCCCCTGCCCCACCCCACTTGAGCCATTGGAAGGCTCTTAGACTCATCACCAACCAAAAGAGAGAAACACGAAAACAAGGCCTATCTTCCCCATAAGCCCTTCCCGCTCGCCATGATTTGTTTTCCGTCAATCCAGACATTGGGCTCTGTGACCAGGCCGTCAAGGTGAACGCCGGCGCTGATGGTTCCTCCGAAAGTATCGTTGCTGCCAAAGGCAACGTGGATGGTTCCGTACACTTTTTCGTCTTCCAAAATGATACCGGTAATCCTCGCCTTGTCATTGGTGCCAATGCCGAACTCACCGAGCAGCCGGCCATCCTGTTCACCTAATTTAGTCAGCAGCAACTCACTGACCTCCCCTTCCGCCGCGACCAGCCGCCCGTCTTTGATTGTCAGGAGCAAGGGGGAAGCCAGCTTGCCAATGCCGGCAAACGAACCGTCAATCACAACCTGGCCGTTGGCCGTCCCTTCCAGCGGCGCGATGTATGCTTCGCCGGAAGGCAGGTTGCCTGACTCCCCCGGGTTAAGATATACCCCTGTACTGGCTATTCCATTCCGGCCGGCAATAGAAAATTCAAGAACATAGCCCTGTTTTTCAATCCGCACTTCCCTGCCCTGGGTCAGGATGCCGGTCACGGTTTCGGTTATCGCTTTCACCTGACTGTAATCAGCGGTAATGGCTCCGGCCATAAACATCTCCGGGGTAATTCCCGGCATAGTCGCTACCCGGGCGCCGGCAGCCGCAGCTTTTTTTCGCGCCTGGGTGTGAGTCAGAGATTGCTGGGTGATCGCAACAACCACGTGAGCTGCCGCCATGGCGGCGGCAATGGCGGCCGGCGGCTCCTGCCCCGGCTTTTCTCTGGCCTGCATTACTGCCAGCATGGCCTCGGAGCCTAACTCTTTGCCGGCCTGAAACAGAGCATCAGCTAAAGTCCTTTTTGTTTCATCAGCAACAATGAGCAGACTTTCCCCCGGTTTTACTCCCAGACAATTTTTCAGGATATTTACACTCACAGAGACTAATTTTTCCTGCATTTCATTCTCTCCAATCCTGTTGACAGCAGCAACCCCTACGGATAAATAAACTGTAGTATAGGCTTGCCGACAATTGTTTCAATAGGCTGCAGCAGCTTCTTGTTTTTCATAGTCGTACTTAATATCAGGTTTTCTTGGGGCGCCATAATCACCGCTACTTCCTGGCCTTGTTCAATCGACGCCGAAACCATAGGCCTGGCGGTTTTCGCATCCAGCGTCATGATTAAATCTGGAAAGGTGGCCATGCGCTCGCCGTTTAACTCCAGTGTCATATACTCGTTCCAGAAGGATAATTCGTATTTATCTTCAATCAGCACCTTACCGACGTCAAAGCCGCCGGTCGTTTCCATGGAAAAGGCAGTGATCCGGCCGGTGGTGACTACTTCGCCGCCCAGTTTGGCAACTACAGCCGCAATGGCCGCTTCACCGCGATGGCTTAAAAGAGCTTCCCCCACCGCCATGGCCTGCTGCACCGCGCCGGGCGCGCCATTTTGCCTGGCATAGCCTGCTGTTACCGGATTGCGGGCCACTGCCACAAGACCGCCTGCTTCCACAGAAGCCTGGCGCACCAGGGATGCCGCTTTATCCAGTGCCCCGGCAATACATAATTCAATGTAGCGTTCCCCTTTGCCGCCGACCGCAGCCTGATAGGACACATAGCCGACCTGCTCCGATAGATTGAGTGAACCCATAAGACCGGTCGGGTGAGCCCGTCCGTTGCAGGGGCAGTCAATCACCGGCAGACCGCTGACCGCGGCCTGAAACCAGCCGTTAACCGTAGTCCCCGCCCCATTTTCATTGGTGGTAATCCCCTTTATAGGCTGAGGCAGTTGCCGGCGCAGCAATTCCAGCGCTTTGGCATAATACATCGGCTTGACAAAGCGTTCCTTCGCCCCGGGTGCGCCGACCAGGGAAACCGCCACCAATACGTCCTCATCAGCCAGTTCATCCGCCGTAAGCAGCTCCGGCAGACCAATCTCCAAAGCTAGGCGGCCGATCTGCAAGCCGTCTTCGAGCCAGCCGCCCCCGCCACAGCCCAGTACTGCGCCCCCATACACCGCGAATTCAACACTTTGCTGATCCAATACAATTTTAGCCATAAAAAAGTCTCCTTAACCGTCGCCCAAAAAGCAAGAAGCTCCTAAAGTGCCATACGTTTAGGGCTTCTGACTTTTTATTGCACATTATGCGAACAATTCAGCAACCGCGCGTGCGGCCACCGTACGCGGCAGGACCGCCGGCACACCGGTAATCCGGGTAACTTCGTTTCTCATGGACTGATTAAACCCAATACAATCCATAACAATTAACTCGGCTCCCCAATCCTTTAAGGCGTCAGCCGCCTGCCAGATCTTAGCCTCCGCCGCGTAGGGCGATGCTGGCCGGGCTTGTACCGCTGCCACACCGGCGGCAGCCCAGCGTTTTGTCACTTGCGGCACCTGATCAGCATCCGGTGTAATAATGCCCAGTTTCTTGCCGCCGGCCACCGCCTGAATAAAATTGGTAAGCAAGAGTTGCGGGTACAGTAAGGGCTTAGGACAGGAAAAAGCAGGAAACTCACCGCTGCATAGCATCACTATTCCTGCGGCCCCTTCCTTCACCAGTCTGTCAATTTGAGCCTGCAGCCGCTCTAATATATATTTCTCGGCAATCTTCACCGCTCTGCCGTCAGATAGTCTGGTTACCAGCACATAGTCACCCGCGGTTGGCGCCAAAGCAGTAATCTCTTCGTAAGTAAGTCCGTCAAGAGCGCCGCCTTCCACCAGCTCAATATTACCCATTAGCTGCAAAATTTCGGGTACAACATCCGTGCGGGGGGATTGCCCAATGGTAACCGCCCCTATTTTTTTACCCATTGCAAATTTTCTCCTTTCTGGACGCGCCAGGCGCAGGCCCGGTGCACTCCGCAGCCAGCAGCCTTACCGGGCGTACACTCGGCAAGACTGTTTGCCTGGCCGCTTGTCGCTGTTTGTTTCAAGGTCAAAACCAGTTTCACAATTTTTTCGATCTCTGTTTCCCGTCCGGCCACGACCATAGTCAACGCCCCTTCGGCGCCGTCAATGCCGCCGGAACCGATGACACAGCACTCCACATCGGCCAGCAGCCTGATAGCGTCGGGCTCTGTTACCAACTCGCCGATAATTGGCGCCAGCCCTACCGCCATCCCCATCGACCAGTCCATGGACTGCATCCCGGCAGACCGCACCGCGTTGTCAATTGATGTGGGAATTAGTTTTTCCAGGCCGCAGGCGATAATGATTTTGCAGCCCTGAGCCATAAGTCCGGCCAAACCGCAACCCGGCATGCCGCCAAGCGGACTGCCGAACATCATCGCCGCCCGGCCGGTGCTGTCTATGGCGTTGGCGCCAATAATGGCGATGTCTGTTTTGCCGAGACTTTGCACTGCTTCACTAAAGCAAGTGTCCATGCTTATCAGTTGCCCGTGCGCAAGTACCGCACTATGGGCACCGCCTTCCCGCTGGGCAGACGCCTTGGCCCCGCGGGGACTAATCCTGCCGGAAATGCGCAGCATTTCACCTGTCAGCCGCTCTAAGACTGCCGAGACCGTTGTGCCGCCCTTTAGCAAAATTCTGCCGCCGGCCAGGGCGCTTTGCACATCCGCCCGCCGGCAAATAGCCTCCGCAATCAGGCGTTTGCCCTCGGCCACCGTTAATGTAATCTGCGCCTGCATCAGGCCTTATTCCCTGCAGTCTGAATATGACGCATGGAGCCGTAAAGTGACTGAATCGCGGCAAACTCCTGCGCATCATAAAAATGACACATTCCCTGAGTAAAAGCTTTACCCACCTCGATCGCAAACCGGACAGCCAGCTCAATATCAATCAATTGGGATGCGCCGGTGGCGCAACCGGGAACAGCGGTTTCCGCGGTAATGGCCACCCCGACAACCGGAGCGGCAGTGGCTACCGCCGGCTGCATAATACTGTTTAGATGGAAAAGTCCGTTACCATAGGGGGTGATATCCTGGGTGGTAATAGGAAATACCGCCGGCAGTCTGCCGGTAACAATCTGCATGATGTCGAGAAGATCTTCACTGGTGCGTAAAATATAACCTTCTTTGACGGTGGGTGATATCGCAAACCCTCTGGTGTTGATAACCCGGTTGCCCTTGGTTGTGTCAATCGACAAAATGGCATCCATATCCGGATCAATTTCGTAGAAATTCATATCCTTAATCTCAACCGGCGAGTCCATGAAGGGAACCGGACTGTGCGGACGGGTCGGCGCATCCGGACAGATATGGGTGGCAATGATAACATCACCCAGCAAAAAATCTCCTTTTTGCTGCATCCTGCCTAGTTTCATAGCCGTAGCCACCGCGGCCAGCGCGCCATCACCATCGGAAACAAAACCAATCCGTTCCGGTCTGGCCCCCAGTCCCCCCAGACGGCCGATCACCCCAAGAGTGGGGGCCGGACCGCCTTTCAGCTTGCCTTTGCTGCCGGCAATCCGCGCCCGGATAAAGTCGGTACTGCCTTTTTTCCCTTTCACCTGTGTCACCGTGACATCACTAATGCCTGCAGCCTTTATCAACTCGACAGCGCTCTTTCCACTAACTGACGCGCTGTCAAAAACCTCATACGCTTCCAATACTTGTTTTAATGCCATGTTCGTTCCCCCTGTTCTGATTTCGGCGGCGCGCCAATCCTTAAAGCGCGCCGCACCTTATAACTGCAAACTTATTTCCATTTAGCCCGAAAAGCAGAATCCACAAAACTGTAAATAGCATCACCGGCAATAAAACCTGCGGCCATAATGGTCATCGGGGTTTCCGCCTCCTGCCCCTTGAGTCTGATAAGAATAATCCGGATGATAATGCCGGCCAGGACGGCATAGCCGGCATTGGGATTCAAAATCAAAAGGCCGGTAGCCAGCATGATACCCATTTGCCGGGAAGATCCGCCGAGAAGCTGGATAATTGCGCCCGGAACTGCCCAGATCAGCAGATTCTGGATAACGCTGGCATCGATGCCGGCTTTAATGGTTGCCACAAAAACACGGTCAACCGGCGGTACAAGATTTTGGCTGAAATATACCTTATAGAACAGCAGCACCATGATAAGGGCCACAATCGAGCCGGTTACCGCCGCCAAAATCTGCTGCCAGCGGCCTTCCATCTCACCGGCATGGTCCATACCGCGCCGCAGCATCCAGCCTGCTTTCAGATCATAGCCGGCATCGGCAAACGCCGGACCGCCGGAGGCGATAAACCCGACCAGCAAAGCCAGCGCAACCGGCGGAAAGCCGATTATAATACCAATCACAAGGAAAATTAAGGTTGTTGCGAAGGCGGGAAACCAACCGGCATGCATCGCCGACAAGCCAACAATCAGCTCCGCCATAATACAGGACACTGCCGCAAACAGTATCCACCCCAGCATTTGCCCCGGCGCCATCAGGGTATATAAACCTCCCATAGCCGCTAAGATAACAGCAGCCGCTACATAGAGGGCAAAGCCTTTGGCCAGGCCCCTGCCGACTTCGCGGTCATCGCGGGTATAATCATTGCTGGTAGCAGCCGCACTTTCCGTCGCGTTTTTCCGCCCCTTAACCAGTATGGCGATAATTTGCAGACCGGCCACTAAACCGGCGCCAATCATCATGCCGTGCGGAATATATAACTTATTGATATCAATGCCGAAAATACTTGTTGAATAGCCGCGGATAATAAGTCCGGCTCCGAACATGGACAGCGCCCAGATATTACCGATAAAGGCGACCCCCAGCGCGGACATGGGAATTTTCAAATACGATCCGGCCAGTCCGATAATCGATCCCCACAGGAGGAACTTGGCCCGCTTACCGCCCTCATCGCCGGCATAAATGGCTTCGGCGGCCGCCACTCCCGGCGGCCAGGCGGCAGAACCGGGAAATATCCGCGAATCAAAAAACCAGTACAGCATGGCGGTGTCAATGAGCATCCCCATTGTCGCCCCGATTAACATCGGAATAATCATGTCAGGCATGCCAAATAAATAGGGTATGCCGATGGGTAACAGCAACGAATTAGCGGCCGCAAACGTGGAGCAGGAAATATTGGACTGCGCCAGATTCTGCCGGTGAATGGAACGATACCTGGAAAAAATGCTTCCCGGCAGGCGGGAAAGTCCGATTGCCACCAGCACGCCGATTAAGGCGGTGTTAGGAGTTACCCCCAGTGTTGTGATGATTTGCATACCGATAATGGCACCCAAAACAGCCAGCACAATATTTAAAATGAATACCGTTGGTTCAAAGGCCCGCGGGTGCTTATCATCCCTGCTGTGATCCATCTGTCAGCCACCCCTTCTTTCTCCTCTAGCTTTTAGAATATACTGCGCCATCAGACCGCCGGCCTGTACGGCATCAACCACTTGGCAGCCAAGACTTTCGGTAATAGCGTCAGCCATGCCAATTGTCGTATAGCCTGTACAGGCCAGTAAAATGACTTGCGCTTTTTGGTTAAGCAGCGTTTGCGCCGCCGCCAGCGCCGCCGCTTTATTGGTCAGCAACTCGGTCGTATTACGGACGCCCTGTGGACTGGCCTCGGCTACTAACCGGCTGCCAAGCATTGCCACTATCCCGGTCGGCGTCGGGCCTGTCAGGTTCAAAACTCCAATTTGCCCGCTTATGGCCATGCCCACAGCCGCCAGGGCAGACCCGGCGCCAATGACCGGCAGTTTACAGGCGGCCCTTGCTTCTTCCAGGCCGGGATCGGCTGCACAACTGATTAAGACGGCCTTGGCCCCTTCCCGCTCGGCTTGTTGGGCAAGCCGCACAATTTTAGGTATGGCCTGCTCCCGGGTGGCGTCATTGTATACACCCTGATATTGATCCGGAATACAATAACTTTTGGTTTCCAGGCCAAATGTCGCTGTAATAATACGGCCATGCTGCTGCAGCAGGCCATCATCCTCGCTAGTTAATACACGAATTACCGCCAGCATAATCTTCCCTCCCCCAATGTTACTATTATGATACCCGATCAGAATACAAACGTCTTCATCCAATGCGCATAAAAAACAGACCGTTTTTTTGTACGGTCTGAATAAATTACCTTTTTCCTTTTAGCAATGCGCGAACATTCACGGCCAGCCACAGGGTAAAGCGTTCCTCCGGCGGGGACAGGTCAAGACCCAGGATCTGTTCAATGCGCTGCAGCCGGTAGCGCAAAGTATTGCGGTGAATAAACAGCTTCTCCGCAGTCTCTACCGAATTCCCCTGACACTCCAGGAAGACCTTCAACGTGTTGATCAGTTCTTCCCTGTTCTTTACGGCAGGACAATCCAGTTGTCCTAACTTCGCATCATAAAAACGCTCCAGCGGCTGTCCCAGCTGCCCAAGCAGCGAATAGATCTCTACGTCTTCCCAAAAAGCAATTCTGCCTTCTCCCTGCATTTTCCGCGTTAGTTTTATAGCACTTCTTACTTCCTGATACTGGGGAGCGATCGCCAGTGGATCATCAATCAAGGAACTAATACCGATGGACACCGTAACGTCCTGGCACTCTTCACTCACTTTTTTTTGGATATTCTGGGCTAACTGCTGCAATATCGCGCGCATAGCTCCCTGACCGTTGCTGCCGTGATCATGCAGGGGGGCCGGCATGATTACGACCACACTGTCGCTTCGCTGCACTACCAGTGCACGCCAGTCTATCCGGTGCACGCAATTGCTGACAATAGATGCCAGTTGATTTTTTAGCCAAGCGGCGCTTTCTTCATCATTCAGCTGCGTCCGTTCAATAAAGCCGGAAAAATTATCAATGTCAATGATGATTATGATTTGCTTTTTATTCAAGGAAAGTCCCAGTGCTTCCGCCCTGCCGAATGCCAGTTCCTTCGACTTAAACGCACCTGATATTAAATCTTCCAGCAAATCACGCTGATAGCTTTTCTGCGCCTGGACAACCGCTTCTTCCTTCACCAGCTGCACAGCAGCTACCGTGATGGCATGTTCGATGGCAATGCTGTGCAGATCGGTTAACGGCTCCTGCAAATCTACCAGAATGTAACCATAGCGGCGTTGCCGGACATGGATGGGAAAGAAGGCAAACGTCCGCTTGCCGCTTGCGGCCCAGCCAATAATCGTATTGCTTAACCCGGCATGCCGAGTATTCTCTACCTCATCGGGAAAAAACTGATAAAATACCGTACATTCCTTTCCCGCCCTTGCCAAATACTGCATTTCGGCATTGCAGATAATAACATCGTGCTCTATCAGCTCGGCCAATGTTTCCGCCACCGGTGTCAGGCTGTTGGCCTCCAGCGAGATCCGGGTCATCTTGTGGCGGACCTCTTCCGAATATTGCAACTGTAACGATTGAACGTTAATAATGGCCGTCATTACCGGCAGGGTTATATCCATAAAGGATACATTGTTAGGAATATTAAGCAAGGGAATATTCATCTCATCGGCCAGTTGACACATCTCAGGCGGTACCGTGCCGATAAACCGGCCAAATTTAACCGCCAGTACCGCACTGTTAGCCTGCGCCATCACTCGGATAATATTGAGTTGCGCCTCAGCATTGTCTTTCACCGCATAGCAAGTTGTTACCACTAATTCATGGGGGCGCAGCCAGCCTGAAGAATCGGGAACCTCCAGAACATCCACACATTGAATTGTCCTGTCAAGGCCGCCATGTCCTGCAAGCAAAACTGCCTGACTCAAACCACCGATGCTTAGTGCCTGCCGGACCGTTATTGCCATCCGTCTACCGCCTTTCCCACTGTTCTATCGGTTCGGGACCGGTTGTGCCTCCTTATACCAATAGATAACTGATACTCTATACTGCAACAGTTTGAGATTTTCTTTTTATATAAAGTACTGATAATTATCTCAATTGTCTCCCGGGACGCTTGCGAATCTGTAACGCAACCCCTGCCCTTCTTATTTTTTACTCATTTAACTGCATAAACTGTAATATAGCATTCGTTACTAAACTCATATCTCCTTGTAGTAACCGCTACGTAAACAGGACATTTTTTTGAGAACTTCCCGCGTTGATTCCACTAAATTTTCCTGTAAACGGACTTCCTGACGGCCGTTAAGCACAACGCTGAAACAAAACGCGAGGCCGGGAAGGAAAATAGTGGATAAAATCGAATATTGTCAAAGATAATGTATTGAACGTTTGGCGGGTCCATTGGAGATGATGAGATTTGAGCAAAGAGAGTCATGGGCTGGGACGGAAACTTCGCAGGCTAAACCAGGCAATCCCTTCGAACCACTCTCGCAAGCGGCAACCGTCAGAATTTGCCGCAATCAGGCATCTTTACGAGCTCAGTACCTGTCCGGTCAGCCCTGGCAATTTAAACGAGGTAATGGCGGAAGTTCTCAGCACCGCGATCACTTTGTCAGGAGCCGATATGGGCGCCATACAGCTCTGGGATGAGCAGTCCGGCACACTCAAAATAAGTGTCCACAAAGGCTTTCACCCGCACTTCCTGGATTTCTTCACCAACGCCTGCACTGACTACTGTGATCGTACGCCCTGCGGCGTGGCGTATGAAAAGCGACAACGGGTGCTTATCGAGGATGTGAGAAAAAGTCCTGTTTTCATAGGTACACCCGCCCTTGCGGTCTTACTGGAGGCGGGTGTAATGGCCATTCAGTCCACACCGTTAATCAGCCGGGATGGGCTGCTTGTGGGCATGCTGAGCACCCACTACCGGCAAACCATCCGGCAGGATAAGCTCAACTTACATTTCATCGATCTACTGGCTTGCCAGGCGGCCGACATCCTTGTCCAGGCTCAGGCTGAGGCGGCCCTCCGGGCGAGCGAGGAAAAATACCGTCTGCTGTTCGAGTCAATGTACGAAGGCTTTGTGCTGATGAAGATAATTTATTCCGAATCCGGCGAGGTCCTCGACATGCTAATTCTCGACGTTAATCCTGCCTATGAGTGGCAAACCGGCCGTAAACGTGAAGAAGTCCTAAATAGAAGAGTGCTCGATTTTTCCACTCCGGTAAACCCTGCCTGGTTCGAAAAGTACAAGCAGGTCGCCAGTACCGGGCAGCCGTTAACCTTCGAAGAATACGCCGCATCTTTGGATCGTTGGATGCTGGTGAGCGCCTACAGCCCTGCCCCAGGTATAATTGCCACTACCTTCACGGATATCACTGCCTGCAAAAGAGCGGAAATAGCCCTGAAAGAGAGCGTGGGGGAATATCGCCTCTTATCGGAAGAGCTGCGCCAGCATCGTAATAATCTTAAAAAGCTCGTGGAAGAGCGGACGGAAGAACTGAAACGCAGCGAACGCCAGTACCGGACACTAATCGAAAATATCCCCATGGGAATATCACGCTACGATACAGAATTACGCTATATGTATGCGGCATCGCACTGGGAGGACACTATAGGGTTCAACGCCGCGCTGCTTAAAGGGAAAACCTGGCGGGAAATTGGTATTTCTGAGGAGGTTTACCGGCCGTGGCAGGAAAAATTCCACCAAGCCCTGCATACCCGCCGCGTAGTGGAATTCGAAACCCAGTACCCAAGCTTAGACGGAAGCATCAAGGATTACCGTATCCATGCCATCCCGGAACTTGATGAGCAGGGGCGAGTGGAATCTTTGTTGAGCGTATTGGAGGATATCACGGAAAGAAAAAAAATAGATGCCGAATTGCAGCGGCTCGATCGCCTGAACACGGTCGGCGAGATGGCGGCAGCCATTGGCCATGAAGTTCGCAACCCATTAACTACGGTGCGCGGCTACCTGCAGATATTCCAGCGCAAAGCAGAGATTGACAAATACCGCGAACAATTTGCAATCATGATTGAAGAACTCGACCGCGCCAATGCCATCATAACCGACTTCTTGTCTTTGGCAAAAAACAGAGCAATAGAACTGAAATTGTATAATTTAAACGATGTGATCAGCGCGCTGCAACCGCTCCTGCAAGCAGAAGCGCTGCGCACCGGGCATAAACTAAAAATAAATTTGCGTGCTATTCCCAATTTCTGCATGGATGAAAAGGAGATCCGCCAGCTTCTCCTGAACTTAGCCCGCAACGGCTTCGAGGCCATGGAGCCTGGCAAGACGCTGGTAATCGAAACCGGTGTGGATAGTGACGGCGCAGTACTGAGTATCAGTGACAACGGCCCGGGGATATCACCGGAGATACTGGACAAATTAGGGACTCCCTTTCTGACGACCAAAGCTACCGGAACCGGACTGGGCCTGGCAGTCTGCTACCGCATCGCCGACCGGCATAACGCCAGAATAACGGTTGAGACTTCGTGCAGCGGGACGAAGTTCACAGTCAGCTTTGGGCTGTAGGTGTCTGTTCTCACCGGCTAACAGTAATACATACATAGATAAAAAACAGCCATAGCTTCAGTTTGAGTTATGACTGTTTTTGTATTTATTTTTACAATTAATGTATTAGAGTTATAAACTACCCTTGAAAGGAAACCAACGAGCAGTCTTTATACGCCCTGTCAACAGTCCAATTCCCGTTTTGCCTATTGCCCGCTTTCACTTCTCCAACTTCCCGCAGCAAGCGGGCAAAAATTTCGCGCACAGACAATATTTCACCAATTTTATGTATGTATTCTCCTGAAAATACCAAACCAGTATCGACCTCTCCCTGCTGAGCCCGAATTAGTGCATCAACAATACAAAAATTCCTTGTACAATGTTTTAAGCAGTTTCGGCAATGCTCTGGTGCCGGAACATATCCCTCGGCAAGTTTTTTTACAAAAGGGTTTTGTATAGACCTTCCTGGCAATCCAAGTGGACTATCAATTAAAAGTATATCTTTCCACTGAGCCCGTAAATAAAATTCCTTTAAAGCGGGTGCACCGTTTGCCTCTTCACTGGCGGCAAAACGAGTTCCCATTTGAACACCATCAGCCCCCAGATTGATCATGTCGACAATATCTTTCCCGTTCATAATGCCGCCGGCTGCTACAACAGGTATATTTACGGATTGCTTAATCGCCGGAAAAATTGTTCTAATTGATTGATTTGTCCCCAAATGTCCACCTGCTTCTTTTCCCTCAACGATAATAGCAGTAGCGCCTAGGACTTCTGAGAGTTTTGCGCCTTTAACACTGGAGACAATCGGAACTATAGGCGTGCCGGCTTTCTCCCCTAATTTAAAAACTTCACGCGAAAATCCCGCACCTGCTACTACCAAATCAATTCCTTCTTCAATTGCAATCTTTACTAAATCAGAGAATACTTGAGAAGCTACCAATACATTAATCCCAATGATGCCGCTGGTCAAGGAACGCGCCAAACGAATCTCTGCCCGCAACTCTTCAAAGCTCATGCAGGTCGCTGCAATTAATCCAACGCCACCCTCTTCAGCAACTGCGGCAGCCAGTCTCGCAGTAGAAATGCGAACCGCCATTCCACCTTGTATAATTGGAACTTTTGCTATATGTGATCCAATTTTTAGCTCATTTAATTTCAAAAGTCTCCCCCATTTGTTACTCGCCTAATTTATTTTATAACAACACTATCCTCGACAGAACTAGGACGCTATGCTGTATAAATTAAGCCAAGCACCACTACACGTAATTTTAAAATCCACTCAGCAGGATATATCAATAGACCATATGTAAAAATAGCCATAACTTACTTTTTTTAGTAAGCTATGGCTATTTTCTCTACCTGAAATAATATTTCCTGCTATATTTTTACATATCATAACAGAAAGTTCACTGTTAGCTGTGTTATGAATACCGCCCGCTCTACCTCAAGCCTCCCTATACTGAATTAAAAAATCCAGGGAGTGCTGTGCTAATTTCATTCCACCCGTCCCGCCTTACTTGACGACTGGATTCAGCCCACCCCGCCAATACCCGGTAACCGCCGCCGCAATGCAGTCTGCCGTTGAGCCAAACCAGCACTGCACATCCCCAACCCCGCTTAAACATTTGGCCTGTTTGGCCGAGTTGGTGGCCGCCACCTTAGCGCTCCGGGGCATAAACCGCCCCTGTACCGGGCAGGTGTCACTCATGAGCACCCCGCCCGCCCCGCTGATGATGCAGGTGTAGCCATTGTGGTCGGCCATGGATTTAACCGCCCGGGGCGTAAAAATCCACAGGCCGGCATTGCTGCTTATCTTTTTGCCGGCCAGCAGGCGGCAGATCTCCCCCAGCTCTTCCAGGGCACAATGGGGACAGCCGAGTATGACCAGGTCTACATTGCTGTCCTCTGCGCCGGCATTCAACATGTCATAGGCCAGCATGCGCTCGACTCTGCCGAAGCGCAGTACATCCAGCGGCTCTCCGCCGCCGAAAGCGTCGTCCAGGCTGCAGACTTCGGCTGTAATGCCGGGAATATGGAACAGCCCGATACCGTCCGACAGTGACGCTGCCGCACTCAAATGTTTGAGTCTAACCAGGTTAGGCGACTGGCGTATGCCGTTAAAGACAGGTATTCCCGCCGCCACCAGCTGCGCGGTGTAAAAGCCCAGGAGTCCCCAATCCAGGGCACTCTCTACTGCGCACACGACATTGACGAGATGGGTCCCTAGCCGTTTTTCCGGCAGGTGCAGACCCCAACAGGGAATCCGTCCGGCGAGCATGGCGGCCAGGGTGCTTTTGTCACTCTCCCGGTTGGTGCGGGCCCCCAGCACCGAGTTGATGTACACCGCGGCGGCAGACCCCGCCCAGGCGCAATGCTCCCCTTTTACCGGCACATTGCTTGCCAGATAAGGAGCACAGGTACATAACCGCTGGATGCCGGCGGATACGTTTAAGACCTCCCGGTCTGCATGGGCCTCGTATTGCGCCTGCGTCGCCCCCTGTAGCTGCCAGTATTCAGAGTCCAGCGAGGTAGCCAGTTGACAGGCCAGCAGCCTGACCGCCGGCAACGCAAGCGTCTCCGGACCGTCCAGACCGAATTCACAGACCAGAGGCCATATAGCCGTCCATTCACCGCATACATTATTGGTAGCAACCAATTTTTCCGCCCCCACCGCCTCACCATAACGGACAAGCAATTCCATGGCTTTTTGCCTGACCTTGCCCGCGTCCCCGGCTAACATAGCTTTTTCGGCATCGGTTAGCTTCACGTTACTCGCCTCCTTTCCTGGTATTGCATTGCAGGGTTAATCCCCCAAAAACGGCCCTCCAGCCTTCAGAGGTTTACGTTCTTTTATTATTGCGCTATAATGGAAATGGATGGTTCTGGAAACTTCTTTTTCTCCTGTTGCGCGCCAACGCATACAGGAACAACAAATGCCTATAATTCACTGCTCTGATCAAATATGAAGCCCTTGATCAACTTTCTATCTGTTTGATCAAGTTATTACGGCGTACAATTTGCAATACTATGATTGAATACCTTCTCCTGCCCATTTCACCCTTTCACAAATTTATTTTAATGCAAAAGCGTTACCTTTGTCAATGTTTTTGCATTAATTTTCTCTGTTGATTTGTACTTCAATTGCTTTTAGCGTTAACTGGAGGCTATAAGATGATGAATACCGCCGAACGCATTATTCAGTTGCGATCCATGAAAAATTACACAACCAACAAACTTGCTCAACTCGCCGGCATTGGCCAGGCCACTTTACGGGATATTGAGATCGGTAAAAAGAACCCCAATATTACCACCTTGGAAAAAATTTGCCAGGCCCTTGATATATCATTGGCCGAATTCTTCACAGAACCCCAGCCCAACCCGGTTATCCGGGAAGAGAATGAAAAATACGAGCTGCCTGATGAAGTGAAAAAGGAAATTGCATTAATTGAGGAATTTGTGCTTTATAAGCATGGAATTAAGAAGGCGGGAGGCAAAAATTAAAGGTTATGGCTCAGTAATCGGCAATAAGAGTATAAATATGAGCGCTATAAAAAGTAACGCCTAAAGCAGTCGGATCTTATCCTATTGCTTTAGGCGTTACTTTTCTACCCCATAGCTGCTGTTAATATATCTGCAACATCTTTTTCACTAACCGTTCGCGGATTAAACGGCAACCGTCCATAGGTCATAGTATTTTTAATGATGGCCGGGAAGTCGCTCTCTTTTACACCGACCTCCTTTAGTGTCTGAGGAATACCCAAATCTTTTACTATTAGCTTAACTGCAGCTACCGAACGGTACGCCGCATCCCGCAGCGGCATATCCAGTACATTTTCACCGAGGGCTATGGCAATTTCTCTGAACTTTTCCATATTGGCCATGACATTGAACTCCATGACATAGGGGAGCATCAGGGCATTGGCGACTCCATGCGGCACATGATACATCGCCCCCAAACAATGCGCTATCCCATGGACGGCCCCCAGACCGGCCTGAGCAAAACCCACACCGGCTGCCAGGCTTGCCAGCGCCATTTTGCCTCTGGTCTCCACGTCGCGGCCATTAGCTACCGCTTTCCGAATGTTCTCGCCGATCAGCCGAATCGCATGTAAGCACATAGCATCTGACAGCGGCTCCGCATCAAGCGAAACAAAAGCCTCTATAGCATGACATAAAGCATCCATCCCTGTCGCGGCCGTCAGTGTGGGCGGCATGCTTACTTGCAAAGCAGGGTCAATAATCGCCAATTTAGGCATCATGGAGTCGTGGGCTATGCCAATTTTTTCGCCAGCCTCCCTGTCGGTTACGACTCCGAAGGAAGTTACTTCGCTGCCCGTACCGGCGGTAGTCGGAATACAAATCACGGGTACGGCGGGCTTGTCAACACTGCGCACTTTACGCATGTAGTCTCTTACCGATCCCTCATTGTTTTGAAGCATGCAGGCCAGCTTGGCAGTGTCCATCGGGCTCCCGCCCCCCAAGGCAACGGCAATATCCGCACCAAACTCTTTCATAATAGCGGCTACTCCGTCAATTGTTGAAATACTGGGATCAGCCTCAACATCGGAAAATACTTTGACCTTAAGGCCAGCATCTTTGATTGAATCAATGAGCATCGGAAAAGCGGCTGAATGTTCCACCATAAAGGAATCAGTCACAAAAAAAACTTTACTGGCGTTAAGCTGCTTACATTCCATACCAAGTCTTTTAGCAACGCCTTCACCATATAAGATCTTAGTATATAATCTAAAAATAAATTCTTTCATGATCAATCTCCTCATTATCACATTATATATATATTTGATAGACGCTTATCCCCTGTCAGCATCATCAATACCTGCATAACAGCTTTTTTCACGACTACTAGCAAATTTTCGTTTCTTTGCTTGCCAGAAAACCGCCAAAGCCAAAATCCCGCCACATATTCCAAACAGAGCGGCAATTAGAAACGCTGTAGCGTAATCACCTTCGGTTTCTTTGATTGCCGCTGCCAAACGAGGACCCACAAAACCGGCAATTGAGTACCCCGTAATTAAAATTCCGTAATTCAATCCAAGGTTTTTCATGCCAAACATATCTGCTGCTATAGAAGGATATATACCTATTAGGCCGCCGTAGCACAGAACAATCGCCGAAACCGCCAAAGCAAATGAACTAAAACTGCCGACGTTGGTCATAGCCAGCATCGTTATGGCTAGAAGACTGAATAGGGCAATCAAAACCGGATATCGACCGAATTGATCCGACATATAGCCCCAAAATATTCGCCCGCAGGTATTAGCTAAAGCCATTATACTGACCGTTAAAGCTGCGGTTGCCGCCGACAATTTTAAAATATCCTGGGCAATTGACGCCACATGTCCGATAATCATTAAGCCGCATGATGTCCCCAGAAAATACATCAGCCACAAAATATAAAATACCGGATCGGTAAGCATTTCCCGCCAGGTCTTGTCCTCTCTCCCGTTTTTATTTAAGGCCGGCGAATCCTGCCCCTTCAGCTCCCAGCCAACAGGTTTATAATCGCTAGACGGACGTTCTACAAAAATAGACGAACAAACGATAATTACCATATAGACTATTCCAAGAACGCGAAACGCTGAAAGAACCCCGTAGCTTTGGATCAGCACATTGCCAAACGGCCCCCACGCAACCGCACCGAGCCCCATGGAGGCTGCGATCAGTCCGCCAGCTAAACCCTTTTTATCGGGAAACCATTTCACCGTATTTGCCATCGCACAGGCATATACAGTCCCGTCGCCCAATCCCGCCAGCACGCCGTAGGTCAGGTACAGCCATCCTAGCGACGTAGTAAATCCGGATGCTATAATACCTGCGCCAAATAAAAGGCCTCCTGTCATTAAAACAAATCTGGGGCCGTATTGGTCTTGAAGCTTTCCTGCAATAACCATAGCTATCGGCATCATGATAATGTGCAGTGTAAATGCCAGCGAAGCGTCACTTAGAGACCAGTTGAACATATTTATTAATGGTTTCTGAAACACACTCCAGGCATAAGAAGCGCCAATACAAAAATCGCAAAGCGCACTCGCAAACAAAATTCCCCAGCGACTAACCATCCTATGCTTCATGTTTAAACTCCTCTTTGCATTGCCATAAAATCGGGCGTCCTAACCCTCCTGATCAGCTATACTGCAACCTAGTCTTTAATTAGCCTCCTTCGTTATAATCATATATTATATCATATATGATTATAACGGAATACATTCTGGATTTCAACCTATTTTTAACTTACCGGTTGATTAATTTCTTAATGATTTTCTATAATAGCTTTACGTAAAAAAAAACACCTGCTGCGGCGAAATAGCCGGCAACAGGCAATTAACAAAGTAGACTTAGCTTCAGATGGGTTTTTAACCCCACCTGAAGTTTAGTCGCCCTTATCCAGGAACTTAGCCGCACTTATCTCCCGCTTATAGAAGCAGGAGTCTTAGTGCGGGTTAGTTACAGGATTAAATACCAAAATAACTCTGCTATGTTAAAACTTTGACTGTCTTAAATAGTCCTTCTTTCTTTCTTGGATGGCTTTTATCGTATTCATTCTATGCGTACGGACAAACGCCTCAATTTCTTCCCCGGAAGCTTTATTCTTAAACATTTCAACTAGTTTTTCGTGCTCTTCATGCGATGACTTAATCCGCTTGGGTATAAACAGGAAAATGGTTCTCCTGGTTTGGGTCAGGCGTTGCCACGCTTGCTGAATAAGTTCTTGTAAATAAGCATTCCCGCACTGCCCCATAATTATTGCATGAAATTCGTGATTTAGCCTGCCGTATTCCTCAAAGTCCAGATCATTAATAGCAATTTTGCTGTCTGCATTAATCTTCTCTAATTTTTTGATAGTATCACGTGACAAGGCGAAGGCGCCTGTAGCAGTCGCATATGCTTCAAGAATCGCTAGCACAACCATTACTTGCGAAAATTCTTCTTCATTGAAGCTTTGAACAACAGGACCAATATTTTGTTTATAAGTAACCAGCCCGTCCGCCTCCAGCTGCCTTAGAGCTTCTCGAACAGGTATATGACTTATTGCCAACTCTTTAGCAATCTGGTCAATGACAATACGATCCCCCGGCTCGTATACGCCCTGTAAAATTCGTGCATGAATAACTTTAAAAGCATATTCTGTTTTACTTATATTTTTTGTATTATCTTTTTTCATATCATATATTATGATATTTAAATCTTACGGCATTGTCAAATGCAAAATCGTTATAATTTATAAATTAACAGCTCCAGGCGCAGGAGGTTGACAAGATTATTAAAATCATATATTGTTTAATATATGATTAATTGTAAACTAGTCGGCTAATTTAAAAAAAATGTATCGGAGGTTATAAAAAATGTCTGGAATATCACAAGAACAAATGTATGAATGCGCCAAACGTACTATGGCAGCAGAGGATGCACATCAGGCCATTCCGCAGCTGATTCACACGTTCCCGCACTTAACATTTGATGAAGCATATGCAATCCAGGATATTCGCACAAAACTTCGTATTGAACAAGGTTTTAGAGCCATCGGCTATAAGATGGGGCTTACCAGCAAAGCTAAGCAGCAAATGCTTGGCCGTACCGAACCCACTTTTGGAAGATTATTTGATTACATGCCGCTGGGTGAAAATGAGCCTTTGGAATTTAAAAAACATATCCAGCCTAAAGTGGAAACCGAAATTGCTTTCGTCATGAAAGAGTCGTTACACGGCCCGGATATCGACATGGATGCGGCCTTGAAGGCAACAGACTATATTGTTGCCTCCTTGGAAATTATCGACAGCAGATACATTGACTTCAAATTTTCATCGCAAGACGGTATTGCAGACAATATTTCTGCATCGCGTATCAAACTTGGCAATATAAGACTTTCCCCATATGAAACAAATTTGGCGGAACTGGGAATAAAAATCAATATTAATGACATAGATACCGCCAATGGAAAAGGATCAGCCGTTTTAGATCACCCTGCCAATGCTATCATCATGCTGGTAAAAATGTTGCACCGGGAGGGAAAATTCCTGGAAGCAGGCCAAATTGTCATGACCGGAGCAGTTACCGCAGCATACAAGCTGTCTGTCGGCGATAAAGTCACAGCAACTTTTGATGCACTAGGAAAGCTGCCTTTAGCTGTAGTCTAGCCGGTCTTTCCGTTGAGAGAAATCAACGCCTCACATTATTAGCCTTTATAAAAGCAATTCTGCCGGTCCTCAATACTGGCATTCCGTCAGAAAGGTACTGGAACCCCTTAACAGGTTTCCAGTACCTTTCTTTTTACCTTGGAAATGAACTGTCATAATCATAATCTTCATCAGTCGCTAGAGCTTAAATGTATTGACAGCGTTCTGCAAATCCTCCGCTAACTTAGCCAAAGCTTGGCTGGATGACGCAATCTCTTCCATAGAAGCAGATTGTTCTTCCGTGGCGGCGGAAATATTTTGGGCCTGGCTGCCAATTTCCCGGCTAACAGCGTCGACTTCCTCCACCGCATTCAGTACTTGGCCGCTAACTGCCACTAACTGGGATAATTCCTCTGCTGTCCCTTGAACGATCACCGCTACTTCCTTTACTTGCTCCATAATGTCAGTAAAAGCCCCGCCCGCCTGATCAACTACTTCCGTACCTTTTTTTACTTCTGCTGTTCCTGCTTGCATGGCAGAAACGGCTGTATCTGTTTTGGCCTGAATGTCTTCGACAAGCGAAGTTATCTGTTTTGCCGCTTTCTGGGAATCCTCCGCGAGTTTTCGCACCTCTTCCGCAACAACGGCAAAACCCCGGCCGTGTTCACCTGCCCGGGCGGCTTCTATTGCGGCGTTGAGCGCCAATAGGTTTGTCTGCCCCGCAATACTCCCTATCGTTTCGACGATCCGGCCGATCTCTTTGGAACGTTCCCCCAACTCCCCCACAATTTTGGCCGAATTCTCTACTGTAAGCTGAATCTTATCCATCTGCCTGATTGCGGTATCCACTGCCTCGTTCCCGCCGGTTGCTGCTCCGACTGCCTTCTTGGTAATATCAACGGCGTCATTCGCGTTATTCGCTCCTTGCTGGGCTCTTCCTGTAATTTGTTCGACCAGGCTTAACGCTTTAGTGACAGCAATTGATTGTCTCTCCGTTCCCTGGGCAGTTTGAGCGATCGACACCGCTACTTGGTTAGCCGCCTGTGCCGATTGTTCCGCACTGGCGGTGAGTTCTTCCGATGATGCGGCAACCTGTTCCGTTGCTCCCAGAATTCGCTGGACCAATTTGCGCAGATTATCTGTCATCTGTACGAAACTTTGTCCCAGATTGCCAATCTCATCCTTAGACACAATGTCGAGCTTTGTCAACTTAATATCACCTTGCGCCACCTTATCGGCTGCTGATTCTATCTCCCGAATGGGTTTGGCGATGCGTCGCGCATACCAGGCAATAAACCCTGCCGCAATCACCAAAACGACGACAATCGTAAACAGCGAGATGCTTTTGAGTACAGCAACACTATCGGTAATCTCATTAACAGGCACGGTTATCCCCAACGACCAATTAACACCGGGTACGGGCGCAAAGGCTGTGAGTTTTTCGTTTTTTTGCAGGTCGAAATAGCGGGCAAGTCCTGCTTCGCCTTTTATCATATTGGTTATCAGTTCTTTTTGTTTATCATCGGCTTTGTTATCATTCAGGATATTCTGTTTGAAAACAACCTCTTTATCCGGATGGATAATAAACAGGCCATCCCCCTGAACCACAAAGGCGTAGCCTGTTTGACCCACCTTTAGTTCCAGAATCCGTTTGGCCAGATCCTCCATATTGATCGTCCCGTATAATACCCCGATGATCTTCCCATCAGCTTTTACGGGTATTTCTACCGCAGTAACCATATGGCCTGTCGACTTGGAAATGATAGGGTTGGTAATCACCGTCTCGCCTCTTATTGCTCTTTGAAAGGCTTCCCGGTCTGCCAGGCTCCCGGTAGCACCGGCGGAATTATAGAACAAACCTGACGGAGCTGCAAAGCCAATAGCCTCATAGACCTTATTGCTTCTTACTGCATCCGCCATATATGGCACCATTGCTTCCGGATTTCCACTGCGAACGATTGGTGCACAGGACATCATCGTTAATTCCATCTTCCGCGCTTCGAGCCAGGCGCCTACATCTTCACTTGAATTATTCGCCAACACTGAAACATTTTGCGTAATGTTCTCGAACAATAGCTCTTTAGCTTTCCAATAGTTAAGACCCCCTAAAGCGGTAAGCGCTACTAAAAATAGGAGTAGAAAAGTAGCTGTAAGCTTTGCCTGTATGCTATTCATAAATTTTCTCCTTTCGCTTGCATATTGTCGCATACATTAATAATTGAGCACCTCCAAAAGAGTTATATAATATCCACTGTAAAGATATATGATATTTTTGCTACATCATATATCTTTCGATAATTTTCTTTAAATTCCTGCATTAATATCCATTTTTTCTAACTTATATCAGCTTCTTTAATTAGTCTGACCTAAAAAAAATCCGAGACAAGAATGTCTCCGGATCGTTAATGAGCATGAATATATTAGGAGTCTTCATATTAGCTAAAATCGGATTTATTTTGACTACAATTTTTATGTTCCGATACCAATCCCATCATTATAATTACAGCACTTACCCCAATACCAACAAACAGCGGATCTATTGATAAATTCAGAATTATCGTCCCGATTATTGCTATTACTGTACTTAAAACCATGGAGGAAACTGCCCACCCGGACGTCAACCTGCCTGGGAAAAATATAGCTAAAGTAAGCGGCAGTAAAATACCTGCACCCCGCAAAGTCATAGACATATAATTCCAACCTAGCACCTGTGAGTTTAAATTTATTATGGCTATAATAGAAGCGATAAATATCACTAGCAGTACGGTCATGCGATTTACCCACAATACAGTTTTGTTGGCTGTAATATGCAGCAAATCATAGCAAAAATCCTTTGAAACCATTGTACCAATCCCGAGTGCCAGTCCACCAATCGACCCGACAAGGGATAACAATATCCCCGCAATCCCTACACCGCCCAGCCAGGCAGGCTGATATTGGAGCAGATACGTTGGCAAAACTAAAATTGGTAAAACCTCGGGATGCGTAGCATGCATAAACATCGCAATCGCTATCGATGGCAGCCCAACAGGAATTACCACCAACGCAGCTGTAAACGCGCCTACGGCTGCTGTGCGTGAATCCGAAGCGGAAAAAATAGCTTGAATATAAGTTTGTGTACAAAGAATACCAACAATAAGAGAAAAAAGATTGCCAAGACCTGCCCAAATGCCCTTGCCAAAAAGGCTAAACCATGGCAGCGAGGGAAAAATCACCTCAAAATTGGTCATACCTTGCAGATCGACAAATGCCACCCCGCCTGCCGCAAACAAGGTTACCCAAATAATAATAAGTTTCATCAGCCCAGAAACTCCGGCGCCTTTCATCCCGCCAAAAAAAACGTAAGCAACGACCAAGAGCATAAGAATCACTGCGGCAAACCATTCCGTAATCCCGAATAGCGCCGCTATAATCATGATTCCAGGCAAACAGCTCGCTACAGCACTAAACAAAATACCAATGGATGAAATCGCACCGGCCAACGGCCCCGCCATTTTTCCGTAATTAAGCACAAGATACTGTGGAATTGTTTCCAGTCCAGTCCTGCGCAGGGGGCGTGCATAAAACAAACCCATCAAAATAAAGGCTATTCCTGATCCTAACGTGAACCACCACGCCGTAAATCCCAGCGTGAATGCCAATTGCGCCGTTCCGATTGTAGCGCCGCCGCCAACAACCGTACCGGCAATACTTCCCGCAATCAATGTCACACCTGATGACCGGCCCGCTAAACTATATCCTTCCGCCGACTTTACCTTGCGTGCCGAGTACATACCGCTCCCAATTACAAGTATAATAGTAATGACCAAACTGACCAAATGTACATGAGTAAGTTCCAAGCAATCACCATCCTACTCAGGTTGCTGTAAATGTTTCTCGCTGCTTATCCTTCATTGCTTGTTAGATATTTCGTGCCACTTCAAAAGCATCCCAAATAGCATACATAATATTGGACACATTACGGGCATCACCCAATAGATATAACTCCGGCACATCGTTTTGAATCTCATAATACAGGCTGTTATCCGCAGTATAGCCTACAGAAAGGATCACCGAATCCGCACTAATCTCCTTCTCTACTCCTTCCTTGACCACAATCAACCCGCCTGACGTTGCTTTAACCGCCTTTGAGGCAGTATAAATATCAACTTTATAAAACCGGAGTAAGTCTTTCAGCATTTGACTGTTGGCATAGCATAACGGTGCACCGATACTTAAGATATCATCCATAGCTTCCACAATGGTTACTTGTTTCCCTTGCTTAGCAAGCATTAGCGCCGTCTCGCATCCCACCAGTCCACCGCCAACAATTACAGTTGAGCTTCCGGTAGTTTTTTTGCCGGTCAGAACATCAGCCGCCAAATATACCTTTTCATTATTGCCAAGGTTGAATATTCTGGGACTGGAGCCTGTGGCGATGATTACTGAGTCAGCTCTTGTATCACGTACCATCTTACCTGTAACTGCGGTATTATAATGGATTTTTATTTTCAGCCCTTCCAGTTCTTGCTTAAACCACGCAACTAAGGCCCAATCGTCTTCCTTAAAATCGGGAGCGCCCCCTGGGATTAAATTACCGCCCAATTGACTGCTTTTCTCAAACAGCTCCACTTCATGGCCACGTTCGGCCAGCACTCGTGCAGCTTCACAACCTGCTACTCCGCCGCCTACAACCACCACTTTTTTCTTACGAACGGCCGGAATCAGTGCGTACTCTTTCTCTCTGCCAGCCGCCGGATTGACCGCGCACGAAATAGTGAGAAAAGCTTTAAGCCTGCCCATGCATGCTTCCTGACAGGATAAGCAAGGCCGGATCTTCGCCATTTTGCCGGTACGAATTTTATTAACAATATGCGGATCAGCCAAAAGTGGCCTGCCTAACCCAATCAGATCCGTCTGTTTCCGGGTGATTGCGTTGCTGGCCAAATCGGGATTATCCAGTCGACCGGCAGTAATAACAGGAATATTTACGATTTTCTTGAGTTCTTCATTGAATGGAAGAGCCAAGCCCTTTTCCTGATACATGGGTGGATGACTCCAATACCAGGAGTCGTAGCTGCCGACATCGGAATCAAGCGCGTCATACCCGGCCTTTTCCAACATTTTTGCAATTTCCAATCCTTCCGGGAGATCACGTCCTTTTTCTAGAAAGATTTCACCAGGAACAGCACCCTGATTAAGCTCTTTAATGAAGCTTTTGGGACTATAGCGCATAATAACCGGAAAATCAGCCCCGCAAGCTTGCTTAATACCTTGTACAATTTCCACTGCAAAGCGTATTCTATTTTCAATACTGCCGCCATATTCGTCGGTCCGGGTGTTGAATAAGGCCATAGCAAACTGATCAATAAGATAGCCCTCATGCATCGCATGAATTTCAACACCGTCAAAGCCTGCTCGTTTAGCAATTGCAGCGGCATCGATCATTTTCTGAATAATCGTCTTTACTTCTGCAGTACTCAATTGCCGGCACATCAGGCCATTGATCCAGCGATGAGGAATAATAGAAGGTCCGATCGGCTCTTCGCCGGGCTTTACCCTATTAGAAACCCGGCCAAAACCAGCCGATATCTGCAGGAATATTTTGGAATCATAGGCATGTACCCGTTCAGTCAAAGTTCGCGCCATGCGTACAAACATAACGGGATTATCAGTTGGGCACGGCATCGCGCCCTTATTGTGATTTTCAACCTCATTTTCCACAAAATTCATACCTGTAATGATTAACCCTACGCCGCCCCTGGCGCGTTCAACATAATATTCAATACCACGTTCATTAAAAGCTCCATCGCTATCGCACAATCCTGCTGGCCCCATCGGCGCCATGACAAATCTATTTCTAATTAGGCATTTGCCGATCATAATCGGCTCAAACAGGTTACTATATTTATTTTGCTTCAATACAATCCCTCTTTATCTTTAATAACGCTTACTCCAAACAGTAAGCCGCCAATCAGTAGAATGGGTGTGAATAATTAGGAACCATGTTCCAAGTCCATTTGAAAGAAGTCCAAAAAAATCTCCTATCATACATTTCTTAAAACATGGTTCACTATCAGGTTAATTCTGAATTCAGGCGTTATTGCAGCAATTATTTTTGAGGACTATATCAGATGAGAATAAGCGCGACTCTTAATATTTCTTCATAGTCATTATCCCAGCACAAATCAAACCGCCTGCCGCAAACCCAACCATGCTCATTAATCCTCCGGTGTAGCCACCGGTTAGGTTAATAAGAAATCCAATAAGAGTAGGCATTAAAGCTCCTACGCCGACAGAAATGCCGTTCAACACTCCTGAGCCCGTGCCGATTGCTTCTTTGGGAATAATTTTATTTACCAGCGACCACGTAACCGGCATCCCGCCGGCCCCAAGCATCGTGGCAATGGCGATTGCCCACGCTGCCGCTACGTTATCCGTCAATTGCGAACTTAGAAATATACCCCCGCCATAACCAAGCATAGCAATAATCTGGAAGGGCGACCGGCGACCAATTTTATCAGACAGTGCACCAATTAGCACAACCATGGCTGCTGCCCCTATCCAAGTCAGTGATGTAAAGTTCCCCATTGCCGACCAGGAAAAGCCCCGGGCAATCTTCAAATAAGACGGGAGCCAAGTTAGCAAACCCCAAAAAATAGCGCACTGACAACTATAGTATGCTGTCAATATCCAGAATTCCGCATTACCGGCTACTATTTTTAAGCCTTTTGCAAACGTCATTTTTTCAATTGTAGAACCTTGCTGTACTTGTTCCCGAGTAATGTAATCCAATTCCGCCTTGTTGACCCATCTCGACTGCGATGGACTGTCGGGCGCTAACCCCCAAAGAACAAAAAACATGAGCAGACTAGCTCCCCCTAAAGCGTAGAAAGTCATGTGCCAGCCCCAGTGAGTAAGAATAAATGCAAACAACGGCACAGCTATCGCTGGACCAATTTTGGGCCCCAGCAACCAAATTCCATTTGCTCGTCCATGCTCAGAAGAAGGAAACCAATTGCTTACGTATTTGGACTGCATTGGCCAGTGAATCCCTTCCCCTACGCCTAATATGACCCGTGTAAGCGCCAGCACCACAAATGAGCCAGCTAACGGCCCAACAAACATAGAAATACTCCACAAAAGAATCGCCAACCCCATTATCTTGCGCGGCCCAAAAATGTCTCCCAACGAACTAAACAAGAAACTCGATACACCATAACCAATTGTAAATATCGACATCAACAATCCAGCTTTGAGTGAATCACCTTGTATACCCATTTCTTTAAGAAAAGACGGATCAGCGATCAAAACGGAAACATTGAGCCTATCACAGTAAGAAACAGTACCAATCACGAGCAGAAGAAACGGTAGTGTCCACCGATAGCGCGTTGGTTTTTCGAGGGTTGTTGCGATACTATCACTTCTAACGCTAATATTTTCTTGCATCCCTTGATGTCCCCCTTAAGTTTATGACCTTTCGGATATCTACTGCTATCCTCAAGACGAGGCTTTTATCAATTGCAAAAATTCAGTTTTAATGAATCATTTGCGAATCTTGCAAGATTCAGTCTTTTAGAGATATAAATATCAGCAATCCAGCTTATTACATTTGCATCTAGATGTAATACCATGCAGAAAACATTTTGCATCAGGCAATGGGCTAAGAAGTTATGATACTCACATGCAATACTGGCCCAAGAGTGCTAGCTTACAGGTGTTATAACAAGGATTCGTCAAGGCGAGCGAGCCGTTCCTCGCTCTTACCCTTGACGAATACTATTCATTATGCCTTTAGCAAGCCGTACTGCACCAGCGCCTGCTTGATTTTTTCTTTCGACGCCTCGGTCAATGCACTTAACGGCGGTCTGGTACGATCGCAGGGAATCAATCCCATCATCTTCATCGCTGCTTTTACCGGTCCAGGATTTGTTTCCACAAATAACACTTCATTTACCGGCAGCATATTGTAATGCAAGTCCACCAATTTATCGATCTTTTTGGCCTTCCAGTAATCCCAAAGAGCTATTGACTCTTTTGGCAGAATATTAGCCGTCACATTGATGTGGCCCGCTCCACCAATGGCCATGACCGGATAGCATAGCAGTTCAATACCTGAATAAACCAGGAACTCCCTGCCACACGTATGAATTACGTGGTTAATATGCTCAAAATCTTTATTGGCCTCTTTTACACCAATAATGTTTTTGCAGTCTTTTACCAGCCGGGCCATTGTTTTGGGCTCAATATTCACCAGCGACCGGGCGGGAATATTGTAAAGAATAACTGGAATATCCACCGAATCAGCTACTGTTTTGTACCAGTCATAAATTCCCTGCTGATTTGGCCGGCTGTAATAAGGACAAATCACCAATACAGCATCTGCCCCTAATGCTTGCGCCCGCTTGGTCAAGTACAGCGTTTCGTCAAGATTAGCCGATCCTGTGCCGGGAGTAAAGGGCACTCTTCCTGCCACTGCTTTAGCCGCGGTTTCCATGATTAATTCACGTTCGGAAATACTTAACGCACTGGGCTCGCCGGTTGTACCGGCAACTGAAATCCCATGAGCCCCTTGCTCAATTTGCCAATTCACCAGCTTGGTCAACGTGTCATAATCCACCGCTAATTTTTCATCGAAAGGTGTAATAATCGGTGTAATTGAGCCTTTTAGTCTCTCGGTATTGTATTTCATTCTTGTTTCTCTCCCCGGCAGTTATTTATTAACGTCTACACATCCAGATTATAAGTAGGTTTCAACCGTTTCCCGGCCTCTACAACCATAGCCCCCATCGATACCACTTCACGGATATTCAGGCTACTGCGCTCCAAAACTAGTACATCAGCATCTTTACCCACTTGAATGCGCCCCTTAATATCGGCAAGTCCCAAAGCATCCGCCACATTGCTGGTAATATAGGATAACGACTCACTCATATCCATGCCTTTAGCAGTCATCTTTTTCAATTCATTGTGCAATAGGTTGAGCGGAAAGCGCTGGATGTTGTCCTTCCCAAACAGTGTGCTGACACCGTTGCCGTCGGTGCTGATGGTCATCAGTTTGGGATTAACCCCTTTATTTTTAAGAATATCAATAGCCTCAATCACTGCCGTTGCACGCTTGTAATCCGGTGGATAAAGGGCCGCAGTAACTTCGAAATATCCTCCGTGCTGCGCCCACTCAGGTGCTTGTTCCATTGTGACTTCATTACGATTGACATGCATTGGGTAAATATGTTTTATCAATACATCCGGTAATATTTCGAAGAGAGGTTGGAATCCACTGGGTTGATCCCCTAAATGGAATTGTACAACTCCCATTTTTCCACATATCCGTCCGGCTACATGGATATCAGCCACCAGTTTGCGCAAATCATCTATGGAAGGCTGGGTTGAGCGCTTATCGGAAATCGCCGGTTCACTAACACCAATCATTTCCGGAATCAGATACATATCCTTCCGCAAGCTACCAGTAACCGTATGTGGAGGAAGATCCATCCCCCCAGCTGTACAATAAGCGTTAAGATATCTTTCGCGCAAACTCTTAGCCTTGGCAACCAACCCCATTACATCCCGCGTTACGGTATCAATTCCAAGCGCTCCGACAACGGTCGTGGTACCTGCTAAAAAGGCCTCGGTTGCGGTAAGTTCCGGTGCCCGGCTGCCATATCCTGCACCACCGCCGCCGCCATACATGTGAACATGGGCATCAATAAAGCCAGGCACCAATAATGCCCCGTCGCAATCAACCACCTTCACCATTGCCTCATCTAACGGAAGATTGGACAGTTCCGTGCCTATGCTGATGATTTTTCCGGCAGCAATTAGAACGTCCTTTACTCCCAAAGCTTCAGGCGCAAATACTTCCGCGTTTTTGAACAAGATGCTCGGCATTGATTTGATCTGTTTTTCCATATTGATTTCCCCCTATGATTAGTTATTTAGCCAATAAGCTTTGACTTTTTTACCCTCCTTTGTATCATATATAATTTTATATTAAATTCTATTTTATTTTAATATAAATCATATATTATTTCAATAGTGTTTTTGAAATATTTCCGAATATTTTAGCACGCTTTTACAGGAATCCATCCCGTGCATTCATATGCTTATACACCTTACAATCATAAAAAAGCCCTGAAACTATAAGCACCGGAGTCTCCCCCGGTAGCTAATATGTTTCAGGGCTTTCTTGTTTTTTTAGCATTATTTTTCTTTTCTATAATCGCCTTTACCGTATTCAGTCGGTGCTGCCGCACAAAATCTTCAATCTCGCTAGCAGATACCTGATTCTTGAGCATTTCAAGCAATTGTTTGTGCTCCTCATTGGATGATTTAATTCGCTGGGGCACAAATGGAAAAACAGTTTTTCTCGCATGAGTCAGCCTATTCCATTCATCTTCAATCAAGTTCTGCAGATGGGAATTTTTACAATACGAAATCATTGTCGCATGAAAATTTCTGTTCAAACTTGCATATTTGTCAAAATCATAATCTTCCATGGCTAACGAGCTTTCCACCAGTATTTCTTCTAGTGCTGCAATGTTGCCCGAATCCATATACCGGCAAGCCTCTGCTGATGCATATCCCTCCAAAAGTGCCAGCACCGCCATTACATTGAAATATTCTTCCTCTTGATAAACTTGGACTACCGCCCCGCAATAGGGCTTATAGACAATAAGTCCTTCAGCCTCCAACTGACGAATCGCTTCCCGTACAGGAATAGGACTTATATTTAGCTCTTGGGCAATTCTACCTGCTACAATTCGATAACCCGGACCATATTCTCCATCTAAGATACGATTACGAATCACATTAAATGCATATTCTGTTTTGTTTCCATCTTTCTTGCTATAAGTACTCATGATTTAGTATTATATATTATTTGGATTAAATTACAAGTTGTTTTTCATTTTCTGTTTTTTCTTTTTCTTTTTTCAACTTGTGATTTTCAGTAGTTTTGAACGGTTCTACGAATCCATGGGAAATTAAGCACATTTACCAGGGGACAAGTTCATTCGTCTTTAATCTCAATAGCCCTCGTTCTGATTTTTACCCTATATATATGGCGCCTAATACCCGGCCGTATAAATACTAAGACTGTGCCAAAATTGGCTCAGTCTTTTATTTGTTCCTAACACTAGAACCATTATTTTAAATATTTACTTTATTTGTTTTACATATCCTTCCAATATCAATCAAATTATAATAGATTCATAGTTACTCCAAAGCCTCAGCACTGATTATGCGGAATATCTTCATTCAAACGCTCACAGTCAACGGGTTCATTCCATTTTTGTACCTTAAGAAAAGAGAAAGGAATGGTTATAACTATGAGCAAGTGGGAACGGATCTTTATTTTATCTTTATTTAGTATGTTTTCTTTATCCAGCCTGCCTGTACATGCCACTGGCCGGCCAACAACAATGGCTCCTAACGCAATGGTAGTGACACCGCACTATCTTGCCTCGCAAGCCGCCCTCCAAGTACTTGAGAATGGCGGGAATGCTGCTGAAGCAGCCATTGCCGCCGCTGCTGTAGTTAGTGTTGTATATCCCCATATGAATACAATAGGCGGAGATAATTTCTGGCTTCTTTATGATGCCAAAAACAAACAGCTAAAAGCTCTAAACGCAAGTGGCCGGTCCGGAGAAAAAGCTAATATAGAATTTTATAAAGCCCTCGGATTTAGCAAAATTCCCGCCAGAGGTTATCTTGCAGCCAATACTGTTCCTGGCGTAATTTCCGGCTGGTGGGAAATTTATAACTATTCCCAAAGAAATATGAACTCAAATATGTCTTGGGCGTCACTTTTAAAGAAAGCTATTAATTATGCCGAGAATGGTTTTTCGGTAACGCCAAGCCAGGAGTATTATACAAAAGTAAACATTGATAAAGAAGACAACGAATTCCGCAATCTTGGGCGTTTTGACGGTTTTAAGAAAACTTTCCTAAAACCTGACGGCGCCATCTATCAGGCAGGAGAGCTTTTTAAACAAAAAGACCTCGCTAAGACCTTAAGAATTATTGCCCTGCAAGGCGCAGACGGCTTTTATAAAGGTGAAATCGCTCAAAAAATCGTTACAGACCTGAAAGCAAATGGAGGAGTTTTAACTTTGGAGGATTTTTCCCGTCACAGAGCCGACTGGGTTGAGGCAATTACGACAGATTACCGCGGCTATACAGCCTATAACTTTCCGCCTAACACCCAAGGCATGGCATCTTTATCCATCCTCAACATCCTTAACAATTTCGATCTAAAATCAATGGGCGAAGGCAGCGCCGACTATTACCATGTTATCATCGAAGCCACCAAGCAAGCCTTTGCCGATCGTGATAAATGGCTAACTGATCCAGCCTTTGTCAAAATACCGGTTGATTCTCTTCTATCCAAAGAACACGGCGCCAAACTAGCTGCCCGGATAGATCTGCAAAAAGCGGCAATAGAGGTAAAGCCGCTTGATCCTAAAGGCGATACAATCTGGCTAGGAGTCGTTGATAAAGATGGCAACGCCGTCTCTTTAATTCAAAGTATTTATCATGATTACGGCTCCGGGATTGTCGCTGAAGATACAGGTGTACTGCTACAAAACAGAGGTAGTTTCTTCACGCTTGACCCTAACCATATTAATCATCTTGAACCCCGGAAACGTACCTTCCATACTCTTAATCCGGCAATGCTATTTAAAAACAACCAGCCTTACCTCGTTTACGGCACTATGGGCGGCGAAGGCCAGCCGCAAACCCAGGCTGCAATGGTAACCCGGATTGTTGATTTTAATTTTAGCGTCCAAGCAGCCATCGAAGCCCCTCGCTGGCTGCATGGGCGTACCTGGGGCACTTATTCCAATGATCTAAAAATTGAAGGCCGAGTCCCGCAAAAGATAATAGATGAACTTTTAAAGCGAGGCCATCCAGTCAAAGTAGTAGCCGACTATAGCGACACAATGGGGCATGCCGGCGCTATACTCATCAACCCCGAAAACAACATCAAATACGGCGGCGCAGACCCGCGCGGCGATGGAACAGCTGTTGGCTATTAATACTCCATCCTCCCGGACGGCACAGCAGGTTAAACATAGTAAGACCTCATATTTCTTAAAACTCCTGCCATTAACCGTGCACCGTATAGGATATTTGTTATACAACCGTAAAACGCCTGTCAAATTCATGCAGGATTTTGCAGGTGTTTCCTCTTTATCGGGAATTCATGGCAACAGGCCTGTTCTTGTGAAATTGCTATAGACAATCTCCATTGTCGGGGATATTATAAGTGTAGCTATTAAAGACACTTTACGTTAAAAACAGGTTATGGTGTATTAAAAGGAGACTTTGCAAGGCAGTTTTGACAGGAAGGTGCGTAGGTGGTAATGGAAATAGTAACTCTTGAGCAGTCATATGCAAAGTTAAAAATGATTCTGGATAATCCTTTTGAGGGAAGCATGGCGATTGACGAAACCGGAACAGTTTTTTTCGCCAACTCATTCTTTTTGGATATTCTGGGTCGAGCTGAGCAGGACGTTGTCGGCCAAAAAATTTGGGATGTGGTTCCAGCCTGCAGATTGTTTGAGACGGTCGGACAAGGCTATTCGATATGGGGGGAAACTCTAACAATTAACGCCAAAGAATTTCTCGTGGCGCGGTTTCCCTTAAAAAAAGACGGGCGGACTGTGGGAGCCATGGTTAAAACCTTGTTTCCCGATCAAAGTACCGCCAAGGAAATTATGAATAAGGTGTCCCGGCCGGGGAAACCGGAAAACGGCACAAAAA
Source organism: Sporomusa aerivorans (assembly GCF_041428895.1). Taxonomy (NCBI): domain Bacteria; kingdom Bacillati; phylum Bacillota; class Negativicutes; order Selenomonadales; family Sporomusaceae; genus Sporomusa; species Sporomusa aerivorans. Next base: position 1,470,079 of record NZ_CP156926.1, on the reverse strand, counting down.
ATGCTCTTTGTACCTGCCGGGATATTATTGGGGAAACGCCCCCCATGTTATATGTAAAAAAATTGGCCCGGCGGGCTTCCCGGACAAGTTCGACCTTGCTCATTACCGGGGAAAGCGGCACCGGCAAAGAGATTATCGCCCAGGCCATTCATACCCGCTCAGTCCGACGGGAAGGCCCGTTTATCAGTGTAAACTGCGGCGCCATTCCGGAAAATCTCCTTGAATCGGAATTGTTCGGCTATGTGGACGGTGCGTTTACCGGGGCTAAAAGAGGCGGCAAACCCGGAAAATTTGAATTGGCTGACGGCGGCACGATTTTACTGGATGAAATTGGCGACATGCCTTTATTTATGCAGGTAAAATTGCTGCGAGTACTGCAGGACCGGGAAGTTTGGCGAATTGGGGCCACGGCTCCGACCAAACTCGACGTCCGGGTTATGGCCTCTACGCACACCGATCTGGTACAACTGGTGAAGGAAAAGCGTTTTCGCGAAGACCTTTATTACCGGTTAAACGTATTAGAAATCGAGATGCCGGCTTTGCGGGAGAGGATTGAGGATTTACCGCTGTTAATCAACGCCCTGATTGAACGCATCAATCACAAAATCGGCGCTGATGCAGTTGGCTTATCGCCAGAATCCCTGGACATTATGAAAAAATACAGCTGGCCGGGAAATGTGCGGGAACTGGAAAACCGGTTAGAGCAGGCCATCAACTGGAGTGATGACCATATTGTTGATATTCGCAATATTCCGGTCAGGCCGTGGGAAGAAGAAGAAAGCAGCAATTTACCGGCTCATGCTGACATGGGGTTCCGGGATTGTATTCAGGGAACCGAGCGGGATTTGATTGCAAGCGCCTTGGAACAAACCAAGGGAAACAAGGCGCAAGCAGCACGAATGCTGAATATGCAACGGTCTGTACTATATAAAAAGATAGGCAAATTAGGATTATAAGTGTATCCTTTGGGTACACCTGTCTCCTATCAATACAGCAATAAGGCCCCCGGGGTAGAAACCCGGGGGCTTTTCCTGTCCGCTAATAGAACAAAACTTTTGCTTGTATACGGGCGGCGCCGGCTTTACGCTTTCGCCTAAAGCCCGGAACTGACCGTTTTTTTATCCTGATAGAAAGTATAACTTTCGCCTGGATAAGGGCAACATCGGCTTCCGCTTTCGCCAAAGGCTCGGCGCAAGCCGTGTTTTCTTTACAGCAGAATCAATATTTTAATAAACCTAAGAATTTGGCATAGTTATTGCAGTACAAACTAGTGCTGATGGCCATCAGTTTCAGCCAACGAAAGATTAGTATCTGAAGGAGGGAAAGTTAGTGTCTAAATTTACTAACAAAGTTAAGTCCATTGATGAAGCACTCCGTTGCATTCCCAAGAGCGGCGCGACAATTATGATGGGTGGATTTGTTGGCGCGGCGGAGCCGACGTGCTGTATCGAGTGGCTGATCAAAAATCAAATCAATGAAATAACCCTGATTACCAATGAGCCGGGCTTGAGCGGATTTGGCCGGGCTATGTTATACAAAAACGGCCTGGTGCGCGAGCTTATTTCCAGTCATGTTGGCACAACCCAGGAATCAACCGATGAATATCTGCAAGGCAGCCTGAAAGTGGAGCAGTTTTATCCCATGGGTACCTGGATCGAAAAAGTACGGGCAGGCGCTATGGGGCTCGGCGGCGTACTCGTACCGGTTGGCGTAGGCATACTGGATGATCCTGAACTGTTTCCCGACCTGAAAGAACCAAAACAAATCATCGAAGTAAACGGTATCAAGTGTTTTGTGGAAGCCGCGCTGAGAGCGCCGGTCGGTCTTGTCAAAGCATGGCGCGCCGATGAAACCGGCAATCTCGAATACCGGCACACCAGTGTAAATTGCAATCCAATGGTAGCGATGGCCTGCGATTATACCGTTGCCGAGGTGGAAGAAATTGTTCCGGTCGGTACGATTCCGCCGGAACGGGTCGGGACACCGGCGCCGTTTGTGCAAGCCGTTGTCAAGGGGCTAAGTTTAGAGCAGCATGATGATATTTACCGTCAGCACTGGCTGAAGATTGGTAAATTGACCCCCGAAAAATAAGAGTTTTAGGAGGGATGACATGGACCCGAGAGTATTAATAGCCAAACGTGTCGCACAAGAATTTAAGGACGGACAACTTGTCAATTTAGGATTTGGGATGCCGACACAAGCATCCAATTACTTGCCTCAGGGTGTTAAGGTCATGTTTCATGCGGAAAACGGCGTCTTTGGCGTTGGCCCCAGGCCTGCCGCCTCAGCGGCTAGCGCCGATGTGACAAACGCCGGCTCAGAACCTGTCACCTTGCTGCCGGGAGCAGCCATAATGGATTTGGCTACTTCCCTGGGGGCTATGCGGAGTGGAATTTTAGACATCACAGTTCTTGGCGCTCTGGAAGTGGATCAGTTAGGCAACATCGCCAACTGGGCGGTACGGCGCCATGGCAAATGGTGGCCTGGCATTGGCGGCGCCATGGATCTGTGTTATGGTACGGAACAAGTTGTCGCCTGCCTCATGCATACCGACAAAGATGGCGCGTCAAAAGTGTTGAAAAAATGCACCCTGCCGCTGACTGGAAAAAGTTGCGTTAAGACGATAATTACCGATAAGGCGGTTTTTAAGGTTGGGGAAAATGTCCTTATTTTAAAGGAGCATGCTCCCGGTGTGACGCTGGAGGAAATTAAAACCTGCACCGAGGCCGACTTTATTGTTGCTGATACATTTTGCGAGATGAACGTATAATCAGCAGGTTATATGGGGGGAGGTCTGTCCGCCAGGCCTCTCAAACACAGTACACCGGGAGGGATTTTATGAGTATCTCAGATCATCACACAGGTAGTAAGCCTGTGGAAAACGCAGTATTATTTTGTAAAAAACATCTGCAGCCCATTGCCAGAGAGTTGGATGCTGCCGGACGATTTCCCGTTGAGCTTTTAGGGATAATGGGTGAGTCAGGCTTTTTCGGTATGAACTATAGCCCGGAATATGGCGGCGGCGGTTATGATTCTGTCACCAGCCATCTGGCAGCCAAAGAAATCGCCAAAGTGAGCCCCGGGGTGGCCTTAACCCTCCATGTACATTGGATGGCGGTCGATGTTTTAGTTAAATTCGGCACGGAGGAGCAGAAACGGCAATACCTGCCTGAATTGCTGCAGGGCAAAAAGATTGCGGCCTATACTGTCAGCGAGGCCCAGGCCGGCTCCGACGCTGCAGCCATTAAGGCAACCGCCGTGAGTACAGAGGCTGGCTGGCTTTTAAACGGGTCTAAATATTTTTGTACGAATGGCGGCTTAGCCGATCTTTACTTTGTTGCTTTGAAGACAGATGCTGAAGCCGGGGCCAAAGGCATTAGCATGTTTATCGTGGAAAAAGGCCGGCCTGGTTTTAAGATAGGCGCCCCTGAAGAAAAAATGGGCTGCAGAAGCTCGTATACCACCGGGCTGCTATTTGACAATTGTGTAATACCCCCCGAGAATTTGCTGGGTAATGCCAATGAAGGCTTCAAAATTGCTATGTACGGTTTGGTTGGCGGCCGTTTGGGAATGGCAGCTATGGGACTGGGCATTGCCGAAGCTGCTCTGGAAACTTCAGCGAAATATGCCAATCGCCGCAGTGCTTTTGGCAAGCCATTGAGTACACTGTTTGCAGTGCAGGAGATGCTGGCGGATATGTATGTAAAAGTGGAAGCCGCTAACCTGCTGGTAAACGAAACTGCCAGAAAAAGAGACAGTGGCCGGGATTATGCGCTGGATACCTCGGTTGCCAAGCTTTTTGTCGCTGAAGTGGTTAGTGAAGTATGCCATAAGGCCTTGCAGATATTCGGCGGCCACGGTTACATGAAATACAATGATGTAGAGCGGTATGCCCGGGATGCAAGACTGCTTGACATCGGCGTCGGGGCATCGGAAGTGCTAAAAATGGTTGTTGGTTCGTCAGTTGCGAAAATTAAAGGCAGCAATCCGGTGTAAAAACAGAAACTCCTGCCAAATCCACATACGGAATCCGGCGGGAGTTTATTTCTATTCCTGGATCAGGGGAACGGTAAGGCTGCCCATCGGCATAAGGATAATACCGGGCTCGGCTGATCCCAGTTTAGCAAACGCTAACTGTAACGCCTCAGTCATGTCTTTAGCCGGTGTAAACAACAGCTGTTGGGCAAGCGCCGGCTCCATGGAAGAAATTAGAATAAACTCGGCTTTCTTCATTAAACGGGTAACCGCGTACGCCTTATGGGCGCCTATCTGGAAATCGGCTTTGATGGCGGCTTCGACCTCGCCGGGCGCCCTATATTTTTGCATGGTTTTTTCGTAAGTTGCCGATCCCGAGCCTTCCGCACATTCCCCCAGAATAATGACCACTCCGCCCTCCCGGACGGCGCACCAGGCATTATCCATGGTTTTTTGCAATTGATATACGTTGATATCTTTCGGATAACCGCCGCACGAGGCAATTACCAGATCGGCTTCTTTTGCCACGGGAGCGCCGTAGACTTGATTCACAAAATCGCAGCACTCTTTATGCGCCAGCAGATAATCGCCGGCAAACACCCTGAGAAATTCTTTCTTTTCGTTGAGAACAACATTCAGCAAAAAGGCCGGCCGATGCATTTCCGTGCCTTCTACCTGATCGTGATAGACAGGGTTTCCCGCCAGCTTACCGATCATGGCCCCGGGTTCAAGCATCAAACTGTGATTTTTGCGCACCGTCTCATAAGCGGCAACCCCTGGCAGCATAGCCTTGCGGCCCCCGCCAAAACCGGAAAAAAAGTGATGAACTACGCTGCCGGTACAAATAATATGGTCAGCTTCCACTACTTTGTTATTAAAATAAACCGGCGTGCCGTACGATGTTGTGCCAAAAAACTGAAACTGGCTACTATCCTTGCAGTCACTGTTATACATTTTTACTCTTTGGGCGACTTCAGCGCCGACTTCTCCGATCATTTCCTCTTCCGTCATCAGCCGATGCGTACCCAGAGCAAAGACAATCCAGATATCCTGGTCCCCAACCCCGGCGGCATTAAGTTCATCAAGCAGTACCGGTAAAAAAACATGACTGTTGGCTACGCGGGTGGTGTCATTAACAATAAGCGCCGCAGTCTCGCCCGGCTTTACAATCTCCCGCAGCGGTTTTGAGCCAATGGGATTGCGAATGGCCTCTCTGACCGCCTCTACGGGATCAGACAAAACCGGAAAGTCTTTAATGCCGAGCTCTGCAATTATTAAGTCTGTATCTAAAGTAAAGTCGATCTTACTCCTACCGTATTTATACGCATATTTTTTTTGCACAGTTCTTGCTCCCTCCCGTTTTCAGATCCTCTCCAATATTAATTTACCCCACACTTTCGAAAAATCCCGCCAACGCTTCTCAGTCTTTTGTAAATTATCTACAAAATAGATATAGCTCTACCGCCAGGTAACACATACGCAAAAAGGCTAAGCGCTCCCAGTTGGAACGCTTAGCCTTTGATATTCTGATCAAGCCCTTCGATTATAGCACATAATTAATCTACTAAGTAACATTTATTCCGCAACATATGACTGTTGCCTGCGAAGCGGCAAACTCCGCTCTTCTGTCAGCTGGGTCTTAAGCGCCAGCGCGTCAGGATGGGTAAGCCACCTCTTTACCAGTCCCGCAACCAGGGCAATTCCCAGGACAATTCCGGCCGTAACCTGAAATCCCGTATGCCAGTCAGTTTCCACCCTTGACCAGGATATGGCGGCGGCACATGAATACCATAGCCAGGAAAGCCGTGGAAAATAAAAGGATAGCAAAAAAGCCATACCAAAGGCATGCGTCGCATGCCCGCTCGGAAAACCGCCGGTACCGCCGTTTGGCCGAAGGTACCAGGGCTCCAAATGAAGCAGCTTAATTCCCTGGACGGAAAGCCACACCAGCAAATCCAAGGTCAGGGTCAGTTTAATAATACTCGTCAGTCGCTTGCGCCAGGCCCAGCCGATAATAAGCAGATTGGAAAGGATCAAAAACAGGTCGTTTCCCGTACTGCCCAAAAAGTTGCCTACAGTCCAAACCACAGCATGCTGTGATGGCTGCAGGGTAAGAACTATGCTGCTGGTAGCCCCGCCGGCAAGAAATGCTGCCAGTATGGCTCTGCCAAGAGGTTCCCTATAATCCAAGCCGGCCCGCAAAACTTTCATGAGTGCTCCTCCAACTGCATTATTGCCCATAGGGCATGGGGAAATTCCCGCTAAAATCTTCGGCGTATAATACTACCACATTGAACTCCGGCATCCCGGCCCGTGTTATCGGGATCTCGCCAACCTGCCGGATGGCCGCAAAATGAGGCCTGTACTGAGGCAATACGTTATCAACAATATCTTTCCGGCCAATAATGAGGGCATTTTTCCCCTGCCAGTCCGCCGGCTTATTCAGGAAAGCGAAATGGTGCGGTTCGTTATTCAGACATACTACCGGCAATTTGCCACCTAAAATATAATCTATTTTCCCGGCATCGATCCAATGGGCGGCAACCACAAACTGCGCCCGGGAATCCAGCAAACCCTGCCGGACAAGGTATCCCGGCAGTTCCCGCCAGTCCAGAGCCTCCGTTGACGCATCGCCTGTCTGGAACCACTGCGGCGCAACCTGCTTCAGCCAGCCGGTTGCTGTATGGCTACCCAATACGGCTATCAACAGCAGGAAAATAGCCACAGAACTTATCAGCCAACAGCGGGCAATCTTACTGCCTTTTTCCAGCCAGACACCGGCGACGCGGCCCAACAAAGGCATTGCCAGGAGATATCCCGGCGCCTGCCAATGAAACAATCCCTGCGCCCCCCACAGTGCTGCTGCGGTAAAAAAGGCGATCGGGCCGGCGGCCAGACAGCATAGAAACCACTGTCTGCCGTGAAGGGGTTCGGTCCTGGCATCACCCGGACCGGCTAAAGCTCCCTTCAACAGAACCCACACCAGCGGTCCCCATATCCAGGGTAAAACCCACATCGCCTGGCCGGCGATATTACCTAACATTGTTAACGGATAAAATCCAGTTATAGCTCCCCGGCCGCTTTGAAACAGAAAGGATACCCAGTGATGTTCCTGATTCCAGAGCAATACGGGCAAAAATACAATTGCGACCGTCCCTGCAGCAAGATAAGGCCCGCTAGTGAGCAGCAGCCGACGGTACTCTTTTGTCGAAAGCATAAAAAGCAAACTGCCGAAAATCAGAAATACCGCCTGATATTTTGCCAGCATTCCCAGGCCGGTCAACAGGCCGGCCGCCAGCCAAAGCCGCCAGGACGGACTTGCATTCGCCATGAAGAACAGGCGTGCCAATACTAAAGCAGCCGCCGTCATCAGGAACATTAACGGCCCGTCAGGCAAAAGCCAGCTGCCGGTACTAAGGCTAAAAACAGCCGATATGTTCAGAATCAGGGCGGCATATACTCCGGCCCATTCGCCGAAAAGCATCCGGCCGAGACAAAACATCAGCCAGGTTGTAGCAGCAAACATGCCGATAAACGGCAGACGCAGCACCAGAGCATTTTCGCTGCCGGCAATATGAGCAGTCAGCCAAATTAGCCAAAAATGCAGCGGCGGATGGTCAAAATAACTTAGGCTCAAAGTACGGGCTACGACTGCCACATAAGATTCATCCACGCCGAGGCCGATAGCGCCGGCTAAAGCAATACGACCGGCAGTGCCAATCAGGATAATCAGCATTACTACAGTTTGCGGGGATTTAAAATTCATATTGGGCTCTCCTGTAGAAATTAGCCATTACGGATGCGTCCAATTCGTCTCCGGGCAAATAATGGCTTTACACCCCGCGGCCTTCAGACGGCTTTTCCCGGCCCGGAGCTTTAAAACCATCCATATGGCTTCCAGAAAGATCTTACGCGACATTTTTGATTGGCCCGCCGCCCGCTCCTCAAAAGTGATCGGAACTTCCCTGATGATAAAGGCCTGGAGGAAAGCGCGGTACGTCAGTTCGATTTGAAAGGAGTAACCGTTAGACCGGATATCATCCAAATCAATGCTCATTAATACTTCCCGGCGAAAACATTTATAGCCGCCGGTTAGATCCCGGAACGGAAGCCCCAGAATAATGCGCGAGTAAAGACTTCCCCCCAGACTGATCAGCCGGCGAATCATACTCCAGTTCGTAATGCCGCCGCCAGGAACATAACGGCTGCCCAGTACAAGGTCGGCTCTCTCGGCTGTGGCCAGTAATTGCTTTAAATATTTAGGGTTGTGAGAGAAATCAGCATCCATTTCCAGGATATATTGATACTCCCTCGCCAGTGCCCATTTAAAGCCGGCAATATAGGCTGAGCCCAGTCCCAGTTTTCCCGGGCGCGCCAACAGGAACAGCCTGCCGGCATATTGAGTCTCTATGAGTTCACAAACCAGCCCGCCGGTACCGTCAGGTGAATTGTCATCGACAATAAGAACATGAAACCCTTCCTCCTGCTGAAAAATAAGCGCCAGCAAATCCGCTATATTCTTGCGTTCATTATAGGTTGGTATAACAATTAGCCTCATAAATTCAGCCAGACCTCTTTTCGGTGTTTATAGCGCTTCCCGTCCAAACGTCGTTTAACACTTGCCGGTGTTTAGCTGATACAGCAAGGATATGGCGCTCTCCAGCCGGACAGTTTGCTGCTCTTCACCCAGAAAAATCCACCAGGCATGTTTATCGTCACAGACTTCAAAGTCATATTCAAACTCGGTTGATATGGTTGGCAGCCTTTCAATGGGGAAAAACAAATCGGCTGCTTCCCCATCAACCCGGCCATGAAAAAAAAGTCCTTCCTGTCGCAGGCTCACATAGCCACAACCGCAGCTGCGAAATGAGCCGTAAAACTTATCGGCAACCCGCAGTTCTGTTACCAGCGCCTGGATAAGAAATTTTTTGTCATGCACCTGCTCGCTCATATATTCACGTTGCCAGGCAGTCCATTTTACCGGATCAGCGAACACTACACAGGTAGGATCAGCAGGTTCCAAAAAACCGTACTCGTCTACAATGGCGGCATTCCCACACGCGCTGCAGTACAATTCTCTGCCTTTGCTGCGCATACTTTGCTCGGCTGAACAACGCGGGCACTGGTGCAAAATAAGCTGAAGCTTCTCGGCCGCACGCTGGTGAGAATAACGGTTCCTGGCCAAACGATTCCAGTCATAGTCATTATAAGTCAGGGCCTGACAGACTATCGAATAGATTTGCCCGGCATCCAGCACGTCAATATCTGCCGGGGAAAGAATCTGCCCGGCCACCGTTTCCACTCGTCCCCTGCGCCAGAAAGCAGACCAGCGGGGCCAGGCAAGATAGCCGCCATTTGTTTTAACGGCAACAACGGGAACTTTCATTTTTTTTATAAACCGGGCGACGGATTCGGGTATATCGCAGCAACTGCCGTCAATCGACCGGCGTCCTTCCGGAAAAATACCGACAACATCGCCCCGGGCTATTGCCGCCAGCGCGCCCCGGGTAGAACGAACGTCCGGTAAAAACTGTATTTTAGGTATTGCGCCGCAAAGCCTCAATATGCTGCCAATAACCCTCTGGCGAAAATAAAAGTTTGTGGTAAGGAAATAACAGGGGTACTCCGCTATTGCACATTGTACCAACGCCGGATCGAGAAAGGATGTATGATTCCCGAGAACAATAAATGGCGGCTTTATATCTTTAATACCGCTGCTGTCGAAGCTCGCACTTCCTTTCAATATCCAGTGAACGACAACAGACGCCGCTGCTGTCTGCAGCCATCCCAATATATTACGCTTTATGCGGGAAGCAGCTTTATAAATGCCTGGCTTCATCCTATTGGCTCCTTATCTCAGGCTATAGCCTCCTAAAGCTGGCTTTTACCCGGCCTTCCCCCGGGTTACCCAGGCAGGGAATTTTTGCACATCAAAGATTGTAAAAAAATCAAATACCGGCGGATTGAAATCCACATCCATCGACGGTTCGCTAATAAATTCAGCGCCATATTTATAATAAGCCAGCATAAGTGTTGACATCTTCTTTAAAATGGCCCGCTGGCTGATTTGAGCAACAGTAAACTCACCGGAAGTAACAGCGGTTAAGTCCAACTGCTGTTTGGGTTTTATCCCAAATGCCATATTAACGACATTGTTGCCAATTAAATACTGCGCGATCGCGCCAATATCGTTTTTAGCGTCTGCCGGCAGTGTTGTCAGCCCAATTAGATATTTATGGGGATTGCTCTTTAAGTATGTACCTAAGCCGGCGAACAACAACTTGAAAACGCTGGTATTCCTATACTGAACATCAATACAGGCTCGCCCAAGCTCGAGAATCTGCGTTCTCTTATCCTTCAGTTGGCCGATATCAAACCATTGCTCAGAGTAAAAACCGCTGCCTTGCGGCAGCCTGCCTCCCGGCAGAAAACGGAAGGTGCCGACACAGCGGTTATGTTCCACATCGCTAATAACCAAGTGGTCGCATAATTCGTCAAAACAATCAATTTCCCCGTCATTGTCTGCCGCAAACTCATTTTTCTTCCCGGCAAAGTTAAGTTCCTGACAATACACACTATACCGCAAAGCGTAAATTTGTTTTTTCTCCATTGCTGTTTCCGCAAGCTTCAAAAGAAATTTACCTTCCCGCATTTCCATCAGCAGCACCTCATCCCACTTCTTGATGTTACCATGCAAAATTATTCACCTAACTAATGAAGTCATTGTCTGGTTCATTTAGTAAAAATATCAATTAGTGAAAACGCTCCCGGCCCGCCGGTAATAACTTCCGCTGGCTGGTTGAGTCTTTGCAATTGCCAATCGTGGCGCTTAGTCCTTAAGCCGGCTAATCAGCTTAAGGACGGGAGGCGGAATGCTGTAAAAGCCGCTACCATAATCATTGCATATTTTGGTGTCCATTCCATTAAGATCATGTTATTTTTAGATAAAAATTAGGCCGCAGTAAAATTAACAACCGTTTTACTTAAAAATAACCTTATTCATTATCATGATTCCGTATAATTAAATTGCTAGGGAAAAACCGTCTTCTACGGCTATGCCCTTGACTAACCAATAGGAGGATATCAATGACCCAAACCGTCAATAATATCCTTTTCGCCATTTCCGACACCGGCGGCGGTCACCGCAGCGCCGCAACCGCAATAGCTGCGGCCTTGAACAACTGCAACCATATTCACTGCACTCTTGCCGACCTGCTCAAAGCCACCGGCTTTCCCGGTCTAAGAAAAGCGCCGGAGATTTATGACTATTGCTCCCGCAAGCAGCTCTGGCTGAATAATCTCTTCTTTGAGCAAACCAACAGTGTAAAAAGAATGAACCTGCTGACCAGATTTGTCTATCAGCAGGCTGCGCCGCAGTTCGAATGCGAGCTTAACCGCAGCAGGCCCGACTTTTTGCTGGCCGCTCACCCCCTGGTCATTGGCCTGTTGGTCGCCAGCCGCAAGGCTACCCGTGCCTCCTGGCCAATTTTCACAGTCGTAACCGATCTGGCCACCCTTCACGCCTCCTGGGCAACGCCGGGAGCCGACTTGTACCTGGTACCGACCGAAGAAGCCTTTACGGCGCTCGTCCGGCACGGCATCGCCGCCAGTCAGATTATCCTCACCGGCTTTCCCGTTCATCCCAAATTCAGTTGTCCTTCGTCATCCCGCCAAAAAATTCGTAGCGAGTTAGGCCTGGACCCGGAACGTTTTTCCGTTCTTCTGACAGGCGGCGGTGTCGGCGCCGGCGGCATGTCCGATTGGGTTAGGGAGTTTTTGAAAGACTGTCCGGATAAACAACTCATGGTGGTCACCGGGCGGAACCAAGCCCTCTATAACCAGTTGCAGGCTTCGAAGAGCCGCTTTGACCACCTTTACATCTACGGCTTTGTTGATAATATGGAAGCCCTGATGGCGGCCAGCGATGTCATCATTAGCAAGGCGGGTCCCGGCACCATCATGGAAGCAGTGGCAATGCGCCGCCCGCTCATCATTACCGAGGCTGTCGGCATTCAGGAAACCGGCAACATTGACTTCGTCGTGAACAACCGGCTGGGTTACTTTTGCCGCGATCCCCGCCAGGGCTGCCGCATCGTCAATGATCTTGCCGCCAACGGCTTTGCCTCTGCAGCTGGCAAGTTACCCCCGGATAACGGCTCCGCCCGCATTGCCGGCATGATTTGCCAGCAGCTTCCTGCCAGTACGGACCAGAAGAAAAGTATTGAACCACCTGCTGCCGGCTTCTACCGCGGAGCCTAGCAACTGCTCTTTTCACAGTGTAGCTAAGGATCGCAGACAGTACAATATCCTACTGCCATAATACCTGGCACACATGTAAAATAGCCCTAGCTTACTGCTTTTGAGTAAGTTAGGGCTATTTTCTCCCCCCCCCCTGCTACCCTGGCAATTGTCATTATCAGCAGCAATGCTGATGATGGCTACAGGCGGCTACTGCCGGCATGAAGCCAGCGCCAGCCTGACACTATCTCCCTGCTTTCCTTATTATTATACTACTGACCGGCATTACGATTGCCGATGTGCGTCGCACAGGTCCGTAAGCTATGCCTGGATAAAGATTATAATATACCTTCTTCTGGCAAATACTATCGAAGAGACCGCAGATCCCAGAGGAGCTTACAATGGAAAACAACCTCTTTTCCCGTTGGTTGAAACTCGCCAGGCAAGTCATGGTATATCAACCGCCAGCCAATCCCAGCCGCTTTGTTCTGGCCGAGACAAAGGAAGACAATCTGCAACTACCGTCCGAAGCAGGGGAGGGCTCTGGCCAGGCAATGGATCAGTTGCAGACGTTGCTTCGTTATGCCGATCGGTTGGTCACCGTCATGGAAGATCTTCGGAAATACCTGCGGAACGGCGGCACCGCCGGAGAGTTATCTAATATTAAAGCCAAATACGCCGCATTAAAAGCTCAGCAGTCCGAGCTTGACCCGTTATTACTAGGTTATTATGCCGATAACGAAACAATCGGCCACCGGCCGGTTAGCGCCGCCCTTGAAGAAAACCACAGAAACATTGAAACTATATATGAACTGCCGCTAAACAAAGGACTCATCATTCGTCCGTTCAACCTCCCCGCCCGGCCGCCAGCGAAAGCGCTGCTTGTATACCTAGATGGACTTTGTGACAAAAAAACGGTTAGCCGTACCGTACTTGAACCTTTGATGCGAAACAGCCTGGATTGCGGGCTATCTTCGTCCCAGGACTTGCTAAGCTGTGTCATTGATCGTTACCTCCCGGCAGGCGGGGCACAGCGTGCTTTGGACTTTACTGCTATCCAGGATGGCATCAACAGTGGGGATGCGGCGTTATTTATTGACGGTATTGCTGAAGCCGTGCTCGTTGAAGCCAAAGGTCCCGAACACAGGGCGGTTGAACGGCCGCTAACCGAGCAATCGGTGCGCGGTGCTCAAAACAGTTTCACCGAAATACTCAATATTAATTTGGCCTTGATTCGCAGCAGTGCAAAAATCAGCGATCTAATTACTGAAACCATGACGGTCGGAACCCGAAGCCGCACTAAATGTGCTGTCATCTACATCAAATCATTAACCAACCGGGACTTGGTGGAAGAGGTAAAACGGCGGATTAGCGGCATCCAAACGGATTTCATCAGTAACATCGGCGAACTTGAGGACTTCATTGTTGACTCGCCGTTTCATCCCTATCCCCAAACGCTGTCTACCGAGCGCCCCGACAGAGTCTACGCCCATCTTGCTGAGGGGCGAGTGGCAATTCTACTTGACGGCTCCCCTTTCGCCCTTGTTGCTCCGATAGAACTGTTCACGCTGCTTCATACCTCCGAGGATTTTGCATTGTCTTTTCTGTATAGTGCATTCTTGCGGATAATCAGGATCGTAGGAATGTTAGTCTCTGCGCTACTGCCTGCCATCTATATTGCTATCAGCGTATTTCATCCTGAGACATTGCCCACCGAGCTGCTGCAGGCAATCTCCACCGCTAGGCAGCAGGTTCCGTTTCCGACCATAGTGGAAATCATACTAATGGAACTTTCTTTTGAACTCGTCCGGGAAGGAGGAATCCGGATTCCCGGTTTTCTCGGGCCGACGATCGGGATCGTGGGAGCGGTCATTCTGGGCCAGGCCGGAGTAATGGCCAAAATTGTCAGCCCAATTATGGTAATAATCATTGCGGTCACTGGCTTGGCATCCTATACCGTCCCCGACTTTCGCCTCGCTAACGCGTTGCGTTTCACCCGGTTCGCTTTTTTATTAGTGGGGGCAACCCTTGGTCTTGTCGGCGTGGCTTCCGGTATGATCCTGTGGCTGGCTACGCTTACCAATCTGAAATCTTTCGGAGTCGCCTATCTTGTCCCGGTAACCCCGCGAACCGTTTTCGGCGTTGATGTAGTCGTGCGCTGGCCGGCGTTTAGTCGTGACAGACGCCCGGATTACCTTGGGACAAAAGACCCAACACGTCAGCCCAAAATAAGCCGGTCCTGGATCAGAAACCAGCCAGAAAGGGGCGAATGAAAATGAGTTACCGTCCCGGACAGGCAGGACTGGCTGAAGGAGTAGCATTTGCGTTTATCGCCACCGTACCGCGCATATTCCTTACCACTCCGGCAATTACCACAGGACAATCGGGCGAATTGAGCTGGGCAGTCCCGCTCATCAATGGCGTCTGTTCCATGATAATGTTCTTCCTAATTCTTTATGTGGCAGAACGGGTACCCGGAGACCTACTTGCCGTTTGCCGACAGTTATTGGGCAACCCGTTCGCATGGCTGACGGGGCTTTTCTACATAGCGCTGTTTTGGGGAAACTCGATTCTTCTCTTACGACAATACACTGAGAACACCTTGGTCACGGCCTTGCCTTATGTTGACTTTCATATTGTCATTGCCTGGTACTCTTTTGTAATCGGTTTTTTCATTTTTACAGGACACAGCACCATCATTCGGGTGAGCTACCTTGTCCTGCCCTGGCTACTGGCAAGTATCCTGGCTGTCTTCGCCCTATTGGCTTCAAAATATAATGTCTATAACCTGATTCCATGGCAGGGTAATGGATTAATCAATGGATTAAAACTCGGCATTATGGTAGCCGGATATGATATCTCTGTTTTTGCTCTTATCATTATGGCGCCGTCTTTCCAAAACCACCGAACGGTACGGGCGGCAGGTATCTATGGCCTGAGTCTTTCAGTCATGTTAAAAACACTGATCACATTGGTCTATTTATTAGTATTTGGCACGGAAGTAGGCATGGAAAAGACCTTACCCTTTTTTGAAATGTCCAGACTCATCTATATCAGCAGATTCGTCCAGCATGTTGAAGCCTTGCTGATCGCTCTGTGGGTTGTCACTGGCCTGTTAGCCATCACGGCCAATTTATATGTAGTGGTATATTTAATGTCCAGGCTTTTGAATCTGCCAGCCATCAGACCCATTGCACCGCTGATTACCGTAATAACAGCCTGTTTAGCCATGCTGCCGAAAAATTTCGACGACGTCGTCGTATTGGATGGTTCGTTTAATCTTGTTTCCGGAGCCGGCCTTTATTTCATTCCGGTTATACTCACATTGACTACACTGCTTAAGTTGAGGAAAAAACAATGTGGCTGAATCCGACTCGTCTTATAGTCATATTCCTATCTGCCGCCAGTTTGTTGTCTGCCGGGTGCAGCGGCACCCGTGAACTGGACGAGACAGCCTTCGTGCTTGCCCTAGGCCTGGATGCCGCCGAAGGAAACCAGTTGAAAATAAGCTATCAAATCGGCACAACCACCTCCGACTCTGCTGACGCATCGTCTGGTGGCCAGCAATCCAGCTTTCCGGCCACAGTAATTTCCATTACCGCCCCCTCCCTCAGCGAGGGAAGAAATCTGCTTGGTTCGATAGTTGCACCGGCCCCCAACTTGTCTCATATGAAGCTGCTGGTCGTCAGCGAGGAATTGGCCCGCAAAGGACTAAAGGATACACTGGCTACCTTCATGCGCTTCCGAGAGGTCCGTGGCTCAGTGTATATCGTCATTGTCGGCGGAACGGCCAGAGATTTCTTGGTCAACAATAACCCCCTGTTCTCTATTACCCCGGCTAAATATTATGAGCTAATGATGAAAACTGCCGCTGAAACCAGCTATTATCCACGTACCCAAATACATGATTTTTATCAACAGCTGAAGAATCACAGCGCACAGCCTTATGCCGCCTATGCCGCCTTGAATCCCAAGACAGGTGAAGGAACACCCGGGGTAAAACTGCCCGGCGAAAAAATGGCAGAACATAAGGCCGGGGATATTCCTCGTCAGGGTGGGAATGCTCTTGAGTTTGCCGGCGCGGCGGTCTTTCGAGGCGACAAAATGGTTGGCGTACTCACCGACCATGAAGCCAGGGCGCTAGCCATCCTTGTCAACAAATATCCCCGTGGCTTCGTTACCGTGTCCGATCCGCTAGAGCCGGAAGCAATTGTTAACCTAATCGTAGGTATAGCGCAAAAACCGGAAATAACCGCTGAAATGAAGGCGGGGCGACCGGTCTTTCGCATCAGCATAAAACTGGAGGGGGAAATCGTTGCTATTGCCAGTGGCATCAACTATGAACACGGTGAATACCGGAGGTTGCTGGAGCAGCAAATTTCCAAGGTATACCGCGAAGAGATTGAGAAGTATTTCCAGGTGACACAGGCGTTAAACAGCGACGCTGCCGGACTGGGCTATCGTTTGCGCTCTTTCTTTGTAACCAAACCCGAATTTACCGATTTCAACTGGAATGAAAAGTATCGCGAAGCCGACATCCATGTCGACGTAAAAACCGAACTGCGTCGTAGCGGTTTAATGCAGCGGACTTCGCCGGTTGTAAATTAAAGGAGCTAGCATGGATTTTCTGTTTGTAATCGCCACCATTCTCACCGGCTTTTACGCAGCAACCTTTGCTTACTGGCTGAAACAGCATGGCAACAGTATTGGGGCCTGGGGAGTCTGGACACTTGTCTTATTGGGATTAGCCGTTTCAATTTACCCCTTGGTCAGGTTTTAGATCACGAAAAGAACCTTAGACTGCCCTAAAACCATTCGGACGCAGGGACGACGGTTCTGTTCCATAAAAAATCCTCAAGACGCGATACTATCATCCCTGTAGCTGCGCCTAATTGCCAGGAGATCACTCCCCACTAAACGTCAAGAAGCCTCAATCCCGGATTCTACCAGGATTGAGGCTCATCCTTTATTCAGCATCACCCAATTTTCTCCGCCAACAGACCGGGCCAGCAAAGATAAAACCCGGTATGGGTATCTTACCCATTATACACCTCCGCCAATCTATAGTAAGTAAAATAATAACTATTGCCGTTCAATAAATATCTATCCCCTTATGATATTATTACACTAATGGACTCAGGTGATGATAGCAGATCTCCAAAGGAGTACCAGCAACAAATAAAGAAATATTTTTTGTTGCGAGGCTTCCGAAAGTGTGTACTTTACACTGCTGTTTTCCGTTATTTTGTACTAGAGTATATACAGGGAGGGGATTTATATGAAATCGAATGAAATCAAGCTGCAGGATATATTAAAAAAGCGCGGCATTGCCGGGGAAAAGGTTGACACTCTTTCCGAAGTTGATATTCCGGAAGCGAAAGACAGCACAAAAAAGCTGATGGATATTTATTATACCTTAAAAGTTACCGCCGATATGGAAGCGGCCTATTGGTATAATCGAATCTGGTGGGAAAATGACGGCGAAATTCTTGAAGTAAGAAGAGCCAAGGCGGTAGCCGCAGCTTTATCGCATATGACGCCGACTATTTTGCCTTATGAGAAGCTGGTAATGAACAAAACCAGAAACGTCAGAGGCGCCTTTCCCTTTCCCTGGGTGTGCGCAAGCTTTTTTAACGCCCAGGCGGAAGCTTTAATGCAGGAAGTGGATGCCCCCGCGGAAAGCGAAGCGGATTCCGTAAGTATGGTCGGCGCCGGGGGCGGCAACGTAACGGAAAGTTACGGCAATATCATTTCCATAGCTAAAAAGTTTGGCATGCGTAAAGAAGAAATTCCTGTTTTAGTGAAAACGTCCAAACCCTGGCAGGGAATTTCCATCGAAGAATTAAGCGATAAGTATTCACGGCTGACGCCTGGCTATGATCAGTTCAAACGTATTATGGACAGCGTCATCTGTATGTTTGATTCTTTCGCCATTCCGCAGGGGCGGGAAGTAATAAACTATTATCTTCCTCTGCAATACGGCTTTGACCGGATCATCGCAATGTGCGATGAAAAAATTGCCGAAGTCATGGGTGAGGCCGGCGATGACGGCGATTTCGGCATGAGCCGCGGCTACTACTATGCCGCAATGAAAGAAATTACCAAGGGACTCAGCGCCTGGTGCGAAAATTATGCAAGACAGGCGAAATACTTGGCTTCCATTGAGTCTGATGCCGCATTGAAAACTAACTACGAAAAAATCGCCGAGGTCATGGGTAATATCGCCCATAAGAAACCGGCGAGCTTCCGGGAAGCGATCCAGCTGACACTTTGCTGCCATTTAGGGGTCGTGAATGAAGATCCTCAGTCCGGCCTTTCCATTGGCAGACTGGGTCAGGTACTGCAGCCTTACTACGAGAAAGACATTGCCGACGGCGTAATGACCGACGAAGAAGTGATTGAACTTCTGGAATTATACAGAATCAAGATTACCTGTATTGAATGTTTTGCCTCAGCCGGTGTATCCGGCGGCGTTTTGTCCGGGAATACCTTTAATAATCTTTCGTTAGGCGGACAAAATTATGATGGCCTTACAGCCGTTACGCCGCTGGAATATTTAATTATTGAAGCCGGTATGCGCAATCAAACTCCGCAGCCGACACTGAGCGTACTGTATGATGAAAAGACTCCGGAAGATTTCCTCATGAAAGCCGCAGCCTGTACGAAACTGGGGCTTGGCTATCCGGCCTGGATGAATAACCAGACCGGAATGAACTTCATGCTGCAAAATTACGGGCCGGAAGGCATGGATATCCATGATGCCAGGGCCTGGTGCCTTGGCGGTTGTCTGGAATCAGCCCCCGGCTGTTTTTTGCCGCTTGATTACAATGGCAAACAAACTATGATTCCGGGCGGAGCATCACCTACCTGCGGTACCGGGGTCCATTTCATCGCTATGCCGAAAGTGCTGGAACTTGTTTTGACGAACGGACTGGACAACCGGACCGGCAAACAGGTATTTCCCTCTCACAACAAGAAGCTGGCTTCCTACGAGACACTGCTTGCGCAGTGGCAAGAATACATGGAATTGACCACGGAAGTTGTCAACCGCTGCAATAATATCCAGATGGATATCTGGCGTAAATACAACATGCCTGCCGTTAACTCCCTGCTGAAACCTGATTGTTTCACCAAAGGCAAACACATCGGCACAATGGGCGCACGCTATAACGCCTGTATCAATTTTGAATCCTGCGGGACGATTACGTTTGTCAATTCGCTGGCTTCCATCAGAAAAAACGTATTTGACGACCAAAAATATACGCTGGCGGAGATGACTGAGGCAATGCTTAATAACTTCGGCTTCAAGACGGCTTATGAAACAAGCGTATTCTCGCCTGATTTCCGGGAAAGTACGGCAAGCAGTCCTCAGTATGAACAGATTTTTGCAGCCTGTCTCAATGCGCCGAAGTACGGCAACGCCGATAAGTATGCGGATGAGATTTTTAAAGCCTACCACAGCTATATGTATGAGATGACTCATAGCTATCGTTCCTATTACGGGAAACCGCTCTATTTGTGTCAGATCTCGGTATCGACGCACGGGCCGCAGGGTTTTGTGACCTTGGCGACGGCGGACGGCAGACTGGCAGGCACAACGTATTCAGACGGTTCGGTATCGGCGGCGGCTGGCACCGACAAGAACGGCATTTATGCCATATTTGAATCGGCGACCGTGTATGATCATTCCCTCCATCAGAATTCGCAAATGAATTTAAAGCTTCATCCATCGGCGGTCAGGGGCATTAGCGGAACAAGAAAGCTGCTTGACGTCGTCCGCGCCTATATGCGGAAGGGTGGTTTCCATGTTCAGTTTAATGTTGTCGATAGCAAAACATTAAAGGATGCCCAGCTTACGCCGGAGAAATACCGGGACCTTATGGTGCGGGTAGCCGGCTTCACCCAATATTGGTGCGAGATCGGCAAACCCATCCAGGACGAAGTTATTTATAGGACAGAATATGATGAGGCGTAACAGAAAAAAGTACTGGAGGAAATCACGATGAGGCATTATGAGTGCAAAAATTATATCCATCTGGACTGTGAAAAAGGAATGTGTGCATTAAGCAAGGGTTTGGTACCGATTGACGGTGAAGGCAGTCAGGCTTGCCCCAGCTTCAGACAGACCGAAAAATGCGGCAACTGTAAAAATTTCATCAATCCGGATAAATACGGAGTCGGAACCTGTACGGGCCTGGAAAAAGAAAATTGGGCCTATGCTACCTGCGGTGCGTTCACCTGTGCCGGCTATATAGCTATATAAGGTGAGCATATGACCAACACAGGATTGTTATTCGACATCCAAAGTTTTTCAGTCCATGACGGCCCAGGCTGCAGAACCAGTGTGTTCTTGGCAGGCTGTCCGCTTGAGTGCAAATGGTGCGCTAATCCGGAAAGCTGGCTGAAAAAGAAACATATCCTGTTTGCCGAAGCTGTATGCAAATGGGAAAAAGGCTGCCGGGCATGCAAAAATGCCTGCCCGCACAACGCTGTCGCCTTTGCAGCGAACGGCAAACCCGGCATCAGCCGGGAAATCTGCAATGAGTGCACAACTTTTGACTGTACTGCAGTTTGTCCTAATCAGGCCCTTAAACAATGTGTCAAAGAATATCCGGTCGATGAACTAGTCGCTATTCTCAGGCGTGATTTCAATAACTGGGGCTCCGCAGGCGGCGTGACATTTTCAGGCGGCGAGCCACTACTTCAGCACGAATTTCTGGCAGAAGTATTGAAAAAATGTCATGCCCTGCAAATTCACACCGCCATTGAAACCAGTGCTTATGCACAGCAGGCAGTGTTTTTGGAAATCATGAAGCATATAGATTTTGCCTTCATTGATATCAAGAACATGGATAGGGAAAAACACAAGGCAGGAACCGGCATCGATAACGATTTAATACTGTCCAATATTGCAGCGCTGGCAAAATCCGGTTGGAGCGGCAGGCTTGTGTTAAGGCAACCCACTATATCCGGGTATAATGACAGTGATGAAAATGCGCACAAATTAATTGAGTTTATGAATAATAATTTACTCTATGAGATTAATCTTTTAAAATTCCACAGGCTCGGGTTGACCAAATGGAACCAGTTGGGAAAAAGCTATGAATACAGGGAACGCGGTCAGGTGGATGACGAAAAAATGGAACATCTGCAAACGTTATATTTGGATAATGATATAGCCTGCTACATTGGTGATAATACCCCTTTCTGACGGTTGCCAGTGCTACGTTTTTAAAATAGTAATTACAGTATTGTAATTGCTATTTTTCCTTATTTCTCTGTATAATATAGCTATATACAACGCATTAAAGTCTTGCAGGCGGGAATCACTCCCCGCCTGCGTCTGCAAATTACTTACCGCGGAATAGAGAAATTACTAGAAGGATTCAGTGTGTATATGGAACTGGGCGATCTGTACATATATAAATTTATAAAAGAATATTTGGATGAAATCGCGATTGTACATTATAAAAAAGGACAATACATAGCCTATTCTGATGAAAATCTAACAGAAATCTTTTACGTATTGGACGGGATTGTCAGAGTGGAATGTGTTACCGCCTATGGCAAAACTTTTTTGGTGGACGAGCTTGCCAAGAATGAGTTTGTAGGAAGATTCAGTTATATGTACGAACAAAATCTATTTTGCGATATCAAAGCTATAAATAATGTTTCACTCCTGAAAATAAACAAGGATACTTTTGACAAATTGCAGAAAAACCCTGAATTCCTCAAGGTTTTCTTATACAAAATCAGTAACAGGATATATTGTATGTATAAAAAACTGATAATGAAAAATCTGTTTGATGCGGAAGAAATATTTGCTTATTATTTGGTGAAAAATTCGGCAGGCGACGTTTTTAATTTTAAAAGTACAAACGAATTATGCAATATTTTTTCCATGAGCAGAAAAGGTTTGTACAATGTAATTAATAAACTCATAAAGAAAGCTGCTATAAAAAAAGAAAAAGCGTCCATTATTATCACCGACAGAGACCAGTTGCTGAAACTTTCGGTACATGTCAGAGAATTTAATGTGACAAACGGCAGCAATATTAAGTTTGATATTTAGATCTTTTTATCGGCTGTATTCCCGCTTTTGCATAAACGCCAAATGACACAGACTTTCCGCCTGTAAAGCAGCGCCTGTTTGAGGCTGGAAGTTTAAAGTACATTCATAGGTAGAACAAATCCAAAAAACATAAGAACCCGCAAAATTTTGCGGGTTCTTATGCATTCAGCCTACATACCAGGACGAATATTTCTTTCACTTGCTGGCCCGGGAAAAAACGGCCGCATGTTTTCTTAATTTAGGCAAAACAGGCAACACAATAACTGTCGCCAAACCGATCTGAACGAGAGACCAGGGATGGGACGTCAGCGGGGCCAGGACATACGCCATTATGGTCTGTTTTTTTTCGCAGATAGCACCGACTGTATACCCCATGAGACCGGCAATGACCAGCGTAAAAGGCGCCCATAAAAACAAGCCGCCCACCACATCAAACAGAGCCATGCCGATTCCTCCCGCCAAAGCGCCAAACCTGCGTCCGTAAAGAATGGCGATAATAAAGGCTTTTATTACTCAATAGGAACAAGCTCAGCCTGGAAGTGGCGGAGGATGGGTGGCTCCCAGGCAATCTTATACCCATGTTTAATCTCATGCGCCCTTTCTTTGATAGCAATAAGAGCGTCAGCCATAATATCGAAATGACTCTGCGTATACACACGGCGGGGAATAGCCAGGCGGGTAAACTCGAAATCAGCCTGGAGCTGTTTTTTGGTATCAGGGTCATTGCCTAACATATAGGAGCCAATATCGCAGGTCCGAATGCCTGCTTCCTTGTATAATTCAATAGCAAGCACTTGCCCCGGAAACTCATAATAAGGCAGTTGCGGAAACATGGCCTTGGCATCGACAAAAACACCGTGGCCGCCAACCGGCGCCTGGTAGGCGATACCGGCATCATCCAAACGGGACGCCAGGTACTCCATTTGCCCGATACGGTAGCGCAGGTAATTCTCATCGAGTCCTTCATAAAGGCCAATGGCTAACGCCTCAAGATCCCGGCCGGAAAGACCGCCATAGGTTGTAAAGCCTTCATAGGAGATACACCGGGCCTTGATTGGCAGAATCAGCGGAGAATCGGCATCTTTAACACCGATTAGCCCCCCCATATTCACTACAGTGTCTTTCTTGGCGGACATAGTAAACATATCGCCACAGTCAAATATTGCCCGGATAATTTCCTTAATCGATTTATCCTTAAACTCTTCCTCGCGAAGTTTGATAAAGTATGCATTTTCCGCATAGCGGGCAGCATCAATGTTCAAGGGTATATTATACTTTTTACAAACAGCGGCCACAGCGCGAAGGTTCTGTACTGATACAGGCTGACCGCCGGCCGAGTTATTGGTGATGGTCATAACTACCAGCCCAACATTCTCAGCCCCCTGCGCCAGAATAATCTTTTCCAGTTTTTCAACATCCATATTTCCTTTGAATGGCGCTCTCACACCAGGGTCTTTTGCGTCTTCAACGACGCAATCAATAGCGCGTGCACCGCAAAGTTCCACATGGGCTCTGGTTGTATCAAAGAACATATTGGAAATGGAAATTTTACCAGGTCCAAGCACTGTGCCAAAGAGAACTTTTTCCGCCGCACGCCCCTGATGAACCGGCTGAATGTAGCCGTAATTGAAAATATCTTTACCGGCTTCAATCAGTTTATAATAACTGGCTGAACCGGCATAGGCCTCATCTCCTCGCATAATACCGGCCCACATCTGGTCAGACATGGCGTTGGTTCCGGAATCAGTCAGAAGATCGATATACACATCCTGACCGGCAAGATTAAACAGATTGTATTTTGCCTCTTTAATTTTCTGTTCTCTTTCACTTCGGGTAAGCATTTTGATTGGTTCCACCATTTTAATTCGAAACGGCTCAGGAACGTACTTAACTGCCATAATAAATTCCTCCTGGTATAGAAAAATATAACGCTATAACTTATATCTTTGCATTTATCATGCCAAGTAATAAAGTACGCCTAATCGCCGTTTCCAATGATGCTGATAAGTTTAGTTGATAAATTTTCTTATCAATACGAAAAGAAAATTTATCACACCAACCTGAATATGCGCCTATTTATCCCCGTTGCACCACACGCAATCATTTTATAAGAGTTTTACTAAATCTTATACTCATGGATTTTGTTCAAAATAGTAGTATTGGAAACACCTAAGACTTGTCCGGCCAACCTGGAGGAAGGATATTTTTTTAAAACCCGGGTAATCACTTCTTTTTCAACACTGGCAACAATATCTTTGAGCCGTGGCCACTCGCCTGTAAGCGGAATTTCCACCTGTAGTGTTTGTGGTTTTCTGGAGATATTGCCGATAGTCTTTGCGGCAACGTTATCGGTTATGTCTGTCCAGGCCCAAAGATGCTCAGGCCTGATCTCCGTGCTATCAATCAAATTGATCAGGCGTTCCAGAGTATTTTCCAACTGCCGTACATTGCCTGGCCATTTCTGCGCTACCAAAAGTTCGACACTTTCCTTGGCCAGATAAACCTCGGCTTTATTAATCCTGTTACAGATTTTTCGAATTAGATGCTGAGCCAATAAAGGAATATCTTCTTTTCTCTCCCTCAGCGGCAAAATCGTCAGCGGAATAACATTCAGCCTATAATACAAATCTTCCCGGAATTCCCCGCTCTGAATCATTTGTTCCAGATTGCGGTGCGTAGCTGCAATAACACGTACATCCACAGCAACCGCTTTAGTCCCTCCCACTCTGCGGACCGTTCCGTCCTGCAGAACACGCAGTAAACGAACTTGCAGCCGCGGCGATACATCACCAATTTCATCCAAAAACAAGGTGCCGCCGTTAGCCTGTTCAAACAGGCCTTTCTTACCTCCTTTAGCCGCACCGGTAAAAGCCCCCTCTTCATAACCAAACAGTTCGCTTTCCAGCAACGTTTCCGTTAAAGCTGCGCAATTTATTGGAATAAAAGGCTTTCTGCACCTGGCGCTTGCCTCATGAATAGCAGTTGCAAACAATTCTTTACCGGTGCCGCTTTCCCCGCGCAACAAAATGGTGGAGGAATGTCTGGCTACGGCGCGGGCAGCTGCAATAAGCTGCGCCATAGGCTGACTTTGCTGCACAATATCGGCGAAAGTTAACCGCTGCAATTTATCTGCCCGCAGTATTACTTTTTCAATCTGCTGAAAGTCCTGGATCGTAGAAACAGCCCCGATGATTTGCTCTTGATCGTTTTTGACCGGTACGCTGCTGGATAAAAACTGCAATGCTCTCCCTTTCCTCTTTACCGTCCACTCCTTCAATCTATATTCATTGCCCGACTGCAAGGTTGCAAGAACAGGGGAATCCTCGCCCACTAAAGCTTCTACTTTTACCCCTATGGCTTTATCTAAGCGACAATGCAGTAGTTTGCAGGCAAATTCATTAATATGTGATATTATGCCGTCCTTGTCAATGGCCAGAACACCTTCACTAACGGAATTGAGAATGGTCCGCAGTTCAATTTCTTTTTCTTGATAAGGCATTTGGGTACGGAATTCGACAGCCGTAATATTTTCTATCTTTCTGAGATCAGCCACTAAACTGTGAACCTGCTCCTCGCCAGCGCATTGAAACTGAATGACCATGCCATGCTTTGGAATTACCTCCATGGCAATTTTATTAATGTTATTTTTATCGGTGACTTTGAAAATTTCATAGCCTAACCCAGGACAATCCACAAAATCAATTTGAATAATATATTGTTGCACCTTCTACCCCGCCTTCCCTGTAATAGGTATACCAATCAGCATATCATGAACAAATGCTCAAGGCTTGATTACCCGGCAATTTGCTTACTTCCCCAGCGGCTGCAGTAAATCCTTTGCCAGATTCTCCAGCCCGGGCAGCCTTACAAGCCGCATTTAACGCCTGTCAGTTTGTTTGACGGAAACAGCATTTACCATTTCTGCTATTTTCCGCGCCATCGCCCTGCAACATTAATTACGTTCGATCTCGTTGCTGCTGCGGATATATTTTGCTACTTTGTATCACGCTAATAGAGAAGTCATTACATGGAGGCAAGAAAATATGGAAGACAGGTTTGCACGGGGCGTTGTTGCAGGTCTTATTGGTGGAATTATAGCCGTTGTATATAGTTTTATTGCCGGCTTTATGGGCTTTACAACCCTGCGCATAGCCGATTGGGTTGCCATCTTTATTTTCGCCCATACCCCGCCCTTTAGCGTTAGCGAGATGGTTTACGCGACTTTGGGCCAGCTGGCCATGGCATGCGCTTTGGGGAGCATTTTTGCCTTCTGGATACCGCAAGTGACCAGCCGGAATCTCTTGTTCAAAGGATGGTTCTTTTCCATAAGCATCTGGTTCTTGCTATACGCAATCACAACGCTGTTTAGTCTGCAAGGAACTGTTCCGACACCTTTCAAGACGGCAGTCTCCAACTTTGTCGGCGCGACCATTTTTGGTCTGGTTCAAGCCTATGCCCTGCAGGCGCTCACCCCACAGGAGAATACCGTTTTTATGAAAACATCTATAGCGCCGGCCATGAAACCTCTGGAAGCTGAAAACGAACAGGAAGATACCGTTAATTCCAACAGGAATCCGCAGGGAGGTTAACGCATGGAAGACAGGTTGACACGAGGTTATATTGCGGGCCTTATTGGCGGCATCATCACTAATGCCTTTAGTCTGTTCGCCGGGTTTATGGGCTGGACTACAATACGGACAGTTGATTTGATAGCGCTTGTCGTGTATGCCCACACGCCGCCCTTTACCTTCGAGGAACTTGCCTTTGCCTTGCTGGGCCATATAAATATCTCCGGGGCGCTGGGCGTAGGCTTCGCCTATTTAGTACCGCGAATTGCCAATAGCAACCTGGGATTAAAAGGGATTGTATTTTCAATTGTAATTTGGTACATCACTTATTCCATTGCTACGCTCTTCACACTGCCTGGTACAATCCCGACACCTTTCAATACAGCGGTAACTGACGGTATCTCCGCTATCCTATTCGGCCTGAGTCTGGCTGCCGCCCTCCAGGCGCTTACGCCTAAGGAACTCACCGCGGGAAAGGCACTGGCGCCGGCAATGAAGCCCCTTGATAGTTCCAGCGAAGAAAATCAGAGTTAAAGTAATAAAAGGCCCTAGGATCGTTCTAAACTATTCTTTATCTAATGCGTAAGCTTATGAATCTCTTCTCTGTCATAATATAAATCCAAATATAAATAGCCTGATATAGTCAAAAGCTATGTCAGGCTATTTATATTACCGCCTGATCAGCATAAAGCAGGATAATAAAGCCAAGAGGCGGAAGAAAAAACAATCTGAATTATAGAATTGAACAGGTGGAAAAAATGGGATATAGTTTAAAGCTGCCGCAAACTGAACTTATGTTTAAAAAACCGCTCCCCGCAGCAACACTGGTAATGACTGCCGGCGGTAGACCGCCGGAAAGCGAATGGTTCTTGCAGCTGGCAAACGGGTTGCCGCTATGGTGTATCGACAGTGGTATTCATATTTGCCGCCAGGCCGGCCTAACACCTGATCGGATTATCGGGGACGGTGACAGCGCCAGCCCGGAAGCGTGGGCCTGGGGAAAAAGTCTGGGCGTTCCGGTAGAGGTTTATCCTAAAGATAAGGATTATACCGATTTTCAGCTTGCTTTATACCGAGCCAAAGAAATGCACGGTACGGCTACAGCCATTGTCTCCGGTATCTGGGGCGGGCGGTTTGACCATGCTTTTAGCAACATACAGTCGTTAGCCGGCTGGGAAGCACTCGGCATCAAAGGTATTGCCGCCGATGAGTCGGAAGTATTGTTTTTCTTGTCAGACCAGGATACTGTAAGGATAAAAGCCGAGGTAATGCCTGATATCATATCCCTGCTTTCCTTATCAGACTGCTGCTCGGATGTTACAATCGCCGGCGTGCGCTGGCCTTTACAAAAAGCCCAGCTCCAACGCAGCCTGCCCTACGCAATTAGTAATCAGCCTTTGGCTGATTGCCGGGAAGTATCCGTGTCAGTGACGAAAGGCTTACTGGCAGTTTATTTGCAATGGTACCGCGATAAGGCGCCTGTGGGCTAACGGGACCGAGGGTACGTCATTTAATCTATATGTAAATGGTTCTCCAGCGTCATCATAAGGAACCCGCAAAAAGCGGCATTGTCTACTTGCAGCGAAGGATGGACTGCTTGTTTCATCTGCATGATTTGCTCCCGAAAGGCTCTGTAAAATTCAAAGGTTGGCTGGGAATGATATTGGAGTCCTGTCAATTCAAAATACTCTATTATTCGTTTGGCTGTGGTCGGTTTGATAAAAACTTCCACACCTGGCCGGTAATATATAGCATGAACTGTGAGTAACGGCCATTTTGCCAGCCTATACTCCTGAAGCAGACCTGTCATTAACTCAAAACCAAATGCCTGATTGCCATGCAAAAATTCCTTCAGACCATGGGTCAGATGCTGTTTCTCACTGTCGCTCAAGGCTTTCAGTAAATCTCTAAATTTTGGCTTTTCAAACAGCGAGATCAAAGAGGATTGGCTGACAATCTTCCCCATGGAATCGATGATACTGCCAACACTTTCAAACTGCTCAACCCCGAAGCTGCCCTGGGCCATTTGCTTCATTTTCTCCACTTTGTGCTTTTTCGCCAGGCCGAGCAGCTGCGGATGTGAAAATCCCCCGGGAAATCGCCTGATAAAAATCTCTTCGGCCTTTTTAAGCTTTGCTTGGTTCACAACCTCATCCCCTCTGTAAGTATAGTATACTTATCTGTAGAAAAGTTAGTAATTCTCCCCTAATACAAATTTCGAACCTATATATTTTCAAACATATTAAAGTCATTTCCTGGTTTCTTAAGATATCTGCAAACCATATACCGGATTTTATAAATATTTATCACAAAACCATAAAACTCCTACTAAATTCATACAAAATTTAGGCTGACACCAAACCTGTCCTCTGCCGGACGCCGGGGTGATGCTAACCATTATATCTGTATTCTTGAGCAGGCGAGCTATTAGCTGCCTGTTTTTTTCTTTTCAGGCCATTATTTTGCACTTTTTGGCGCTTGTTTGCAGTTGCAGTTGTTAACAGAGTCAAAAAACCTGCAGAAACAGCCGCCTCCAGCCTCCGCGATTCGTCCTGCCAAATGGCATGGAATATGCATAACAGTATAGCAGCCAGTAACAATCTGCATATAACACAAGGGAATCTGGATTTCAACGGAGGAAACAACGATAATGGAACATTCTTTTGTCACAAGCTCTACAGGCAAACTGGAAAAAGTACTGTTATGCCCGCCGGTAAATATTTCACTCGAACCCATTGATTATATATCCAATCGCTGGGCCGCCGCCGGCGCTCAGGCCAACCGGGATGCCTGCTTAAAGGAGCATGCCTCGCTTGTTCAGGCCTACCGCGCAAACGGGGTGGAGGTTATAATGGCCGAGCCTGCCGCCGGTCTGACGAATCAAGTCTACTCCCGCGATTTCGGGGCTTGCATCAAAGAAGGCTATATACTGGGCAATTTTCGCGAACCTGTCCGGCAGGGCGAATCTCACTGTTACCTGTTACCAGCAGGAAATGGAGAAGTTGCGGATTCCTTGCATAGCCCGCTGTACCGAAGGCTATTTTGAAAGAGGTGATTTTTGGTTTTTGGATGAGTATACCCTGGTGGTAGGTCTGGTTCAGCGGACCGATCAGGCAGGATTTTACAGCATTGTTAGCCAATTGGAAAAGTTAGGTTATATATTGATACCGGTACC
The DNA here is from genome assembly GCF_041428895.1 of Sporomusa aerivorans. NCBI lineage: Bacteria > Bacillati > Bacillota > Negativicutes > Selenomonadales > Sporomusaceae > Sporomusa > Sporomusa aerivorans. The sequence continues at coordinate 1,440,051 of NZ_CP156926.1, read as the reverse complement.
CTGTCCGCAAGACAACCTGCATTTAGATATGTGCTTTAATATTGCGGCGGAAAAAGTAGCCGTAGTGTGTCCGGAGGCATTGCCGGAACCATTTCTGCAGAATTTAAAAAAACGAAAATTTATTTTAATTGAGGTAAGCCAGGCAGACGTATTTCACCATCATTGCAATATCCAGGCCCTGGGTAATGGCAAAGTTCTCTCGTTTCACAACAACAAAATGGTTAACCGCCAGCTTAGCGCACTGGGCCTTGACATTGTTACCGTTGACCTGTATGAGATGCTTAAGTGCGGCGGTGGCCCGCATTGCATGACTTTTCCCCTGAAAAGAGCATAGCCCATAGCCGGTTATGATTACACTTGTAAAATTCCTGATTAACTAAGCAAACTGGGGGATTACATAATGACAAATGGTGAAAAGATCAAAGCCTTGGCGCTGGAATTGACGAAAACCCCAAGCATTGTCGGCACAAGCGGCGAAGCAATCATTGCCCAGGAAATATATACATACTTTGCCAATCTCGATTATTTCAGGCAGCATCCGGATCAGCTGCAGCTGTTGCCGGTACCCGGTGATGCCTTGGGCCGCTGCACGGTTTTGGCTTATATTGAAGGCGGACAAAAGCCGGCAGAAGCACAGGCCAAAACCAAAACCGTTCTTTGTCTCGGACATGTAGACACTGCCGGCATCGAGGATTTTGGCGATTTGAGCGCCTATGCAGCAAGCCCGGAAGAACTGCGGGAAAAATTGCGTTCTATCCAGTTTTCCGAGAATACCAGGCAGGAAATTGATTCGCCCGACTGGATTATGGGGCGCGGCATTTTTGATATGAAGACAGGGGTTGCCGCCCTGATGGTTATGATCGCCGAGTTTGCGCAGAGCGCCGGACAATTGGCCGGCAATCTTGCCTTTATCGGTGTTCCGGATGAAGAAGGCAGTTCGGCGGGAATGCTCTCAGCCGCTCTTTACTTAGATCAGTTGTCCCGGGAAAAGGGCTGGGATTTCATTGCCGCCGTCGATACCGACTATATGACAGACCGCTTCCCTGGCGATGAAAATAAGTATGTGTATATCGGTACTGTCGGCAAGCTGCTGCCGAGCTTTTACATATACGGCGAGGAGACGCACGTGGGCGAAGCCTTTAACGGTCTTGACGCCAACCTGCTTTCCGCTGAAATCCTGCGCCACATCGACCTGAATACGGAGCTTAGCGATATTGCGGACGGGGAGGTGACGCAACCGCCTGTTTGCCTTAAGCAGCGCGATTTGAAAAAGGAATATACCGTACAAACCGCCAACGCCGTAGCCTTATACTTTAACCATGCCACGCACAGCAGCCTGCCTGCCGCCGTATTGGCAAAATACAAGCAAAAAGCTGAAGCAGCCTTTACAACCGTTATCCGGCGCCTTAATAAAGAATATGAGAGTTTTTGTCGTCTGAGCGGCATTCCGCACCGGCAGTTGCCCTGGCAGGCCCAAGTGCTTACTTACGACGAATTATACCAGGCGGTAAGAAAAGAGACCGGCGACAAAATCGATTCGTTAATTGCGAATCTTGTCCAGGACTTGCTTGGAAAAAAAGCGGATGACCGGGAAATCTCCCTGGCCATTGTCGAGCAGGTACACAAACTGTATTCCAATCAAAATTCCAAGGTCATCCTCTATTTCTCGCCCCCCTACTACCCGCACGCATTCGTTACCGGTCAGACCGAAAAGGAAAAACGGCTGTTAGACATCATCGGGAAAGTCGTAAAAGAGGCGCAAGCCGCTTATCAATATAATATCATGACTAAAAAATTCTACCCGTATATTTCTGATTTGAGTTATTGCAGCCTGTCCCATAACGAGGAGGTTATTGACACCCTCACTGCCAATATGCCGGCCTGGTCCCGCAGTTATAGCCTGCCGCTGCAGGCCATCCAGAACCTCAATATGCCGGTAGTCAATATCGGGCCTTACGGCAAGGATGCCCACAAACTGTCCGAGCGCCTGAGCTGCCGGTATTCACTTGACGCCATGCCGTTTATTTTGGCAAGAACACTTACAGAGCTGCTCAAATAATAAAAATTATAGGAGAGAGAGAATATGGCCAGATCTGAGGATATTATCAAAAGGACAGAGTTATTGGGAGCCCCTAACTATCACCCGCTGCCTATTGTCATAACCAAGGCCGAGGGGGTCTGGGTACAAGATCCTGAAGGCAACCGCTATATGGATATGCTTAGCTCCTACTCCGCCCTCAACCAGGGGCACAGACACCCTAAAATTATCAAGGCGCTCAAAGACCAGGCTGACAAAGTGACTTTGACATCCAGGGCCTTTTATAACGACCAGCTGTGCGAGTTCTTTGACCACCTGGCCAAATTAACCCGCAAGCCCATGTTCCTGCCGATGAATACAGGCGCTGAAGCGGTAGAAACGGCCATCAAAGCAGTCCGCCGCTGGGCGTACCGGCGAAAAGGCGTACCCGAAAACCAGGCCGAAATTATCGTATGTTCCGGTAATTTTCACGGCCGGACGGTAACCATTACCTCCTTTTCTTCCGACTCTGAGTATCAGGCTGGCTTCGGCCCCTTTACTCCTGGCTTTATTACCATTCCCTACGGGGATATCACGGCGCTGAAAACAGCAATTACGGCCAACACGGCTGCCTTTCTGGTCGAACCCATTCAAGGCGAGGCCGGGATCGTTATCCCGCCGGATGGCTATCTCCGCGCCGCCTATGAAGTATGCCAGGCCAATAAAGTATTGTTTGTCGCCGATGAGATTCAGACCGGGTTCGGGCGGACGGGAAAACTGTTCGCTTGTGACTGGGAAGGAGTAACGCCGGACATGTATGTCTTAGGCAAAGCCTTAGGAGGAGGCGTTCTGCCGATTTCGGCCATAGCCGCCGATACAAGCATTCTGGAGCTGTTCAACCCCGGTTCCCATGGCTCTACCTTTGGCGGCAATCCCCTGGCCTGTGCGGTGGCGGTAGCCGCCCTGGAGGTACTGGCGGAAGAAAACCTTGTAGAAAACTCGCTTAACCTGGGACAATATTTTCTTGATAAACTCCGACAGTTGGGCAACCCCGTAATCCGCGAAGCCCGCGGCCGGGGCCTGTTCATCGGTCTGGAACTTACTGTCCCGGCGCGGTCCTATTGTGAAAAGCTGAAAGACAGGGGCCTGCTTTGTAAGGAAACGCACCGGAACATTATCCGCTTTGCACCGGCGCTCACTATCACCCGCGACGAGATAGACTGGGCCTATGAACAGATAGCGCAGTGCTTTGCCTAACATGCCAATAACAGACTAAAGCAAAACAACACGGCCGGTCAGCCGTGTTGTTTTGCTTTTTCCCTATCTTAGCCTTTGCCGGCCTAATTCCATAAGCAGCCTTGTTAAAAGATATAAGCGGGGAATAACACTGTCAAGCAGAGTATTCTCGTTTTCGGTATGATTGGCGCCACCTTTTACGAAACCCAGGCCGTCAAGCACCGCTTTACCGGCCGGAGCCGCCCAGTTGGCATCCGAAGCTCCGCCTGCGCCGTCAGCCTTAAGCTCTTTCCCCAACTCACCATAGATGGCCTGCGCTCTGGCGATTAAGGCGTCTGTACCGGCGTTAGACGGCAAGGAAGGATTTTGCCGGTCGATACCAACACTAACCTGCGTATCGGCAATCACTGTCTGTCGCGCTATTGCCTGCGCCCGGGTCTCAAGCCGGTCCAGTTCGCCGGGACAGGCTACCCGGATATCGGCCTGAGCAACGGCGTAATCTGGAACTACGTTAATCCGGTCACCGGCATGAAAAGTAGTAAACGTGAGGGTTGTTTCTTTTGCCGGAGCAGCCAGCTGGTTCAACTGATTAATTTGGTTCATGAGCTCCAAAATGGCGTTCCGGCCCTGGTGTGGTTCGCTGCCGGCATGAGCCGCCCGCCCCCGGACTTCTACCCGCATAACCGAAGAGCCTTTGCGCCGGGACACCACCCCATCGCCCACCTGCCCCGGTTCCAGACACAGCACATAGTCATGTTCCCGCGCCAGTTGCCCGATTAGCTCTTTAGAACTTGGCGACCCGATTTCTTCATCACAGTTAAACAGGCAGGTGATTTGCGCGTAATCCTCATATTGCAGCTGCTGCAGGATTTTTACGGCATATAACCCCAGCGTCACACCGCCCTTACAGTCAGAGACCCCCGGGCCATACGCCCGGTTGCCTTCTATCCTAAACGGCCGCCCGGCGGCGGTGCCGGACGGAAAAACGGTGTCAAGGTGGGCCATCGTCAGGATTTTACCCTGCCCGCTGCCAGTAAAGGTGCCAACAATATGACAGGCTTCGTCCGGGCCGGCGACAGGATACTTGCTGACGGCCGCACCGGCCTGCTCCAACAATTCCTGAACAATGCGGCCTACCTTGGTAAGCCCCGTCCCGTCCCCGGTGCCTGAATCAATATTTACAAGCTGTTGCCAGCTGGCAAGCAGGTCGTTATAACAGGCCTGGCATTGCTGATAAAGCCGTCGATCAATATTACCGTTCATAAAAACATCCCTTCAGTTCTTTTTCCAAATTGCGCAGCCCCTGAATAAACCGGTTGCTCTGCCGCTTAAAGCCGGTCACGGCAAACAAACCATGCTATGCTGTTGCAAAATCAGCTTTGCGTCAGCCTGGCCTTTTCCTGGATAAACTCGTGTGTGATCTCGGCCAGCAGCCGCTCATCCGTAATAAGATCATAGCAGGTCAGCGCCAGTATTTTGGCAGCGGTGCCAATGGCCGCATGCGCCGCCGGCGCTGTCCCCAGGTCAAGCCACCCCTGACTGTGAGCCAGCATCCCCTGTTCGACAAAAGCAACACGTATGCAGGAGCCGGGAACATAGTACATAACGGAAGCAAAATCGGTTGATCCTGTCTTTTCCCGGGGCGAAGAGATGGCCTTGGCCTGTACCAGCCCGGCATTGTCCATTAACAGGCGGTTAAGTGACAGCACCGGTATTTTGTTATGGAAATTGGCGATTCTTTCAATCTCATAAGTGGTATCGGTCATAAGCGCCGCTCCATCCAGGATACGGCATAGCCGGTTAATTACCTGTTCAAGATAGGGACGGTCATATGCCCGGGCCTCAATCCGAGCAACCGCTTTGGCCGGTATGGCATTAATTACCTGGCCCCCATCCTCGATAATCGCATGGATGCGCACATCATCGCGGACATGGCCGCGCAAATAGGCAATACCGTTAAGGGCCAGCAGAACGGCCTCCAGGGCACTGCGCCCTTTGTCGGGAGCGATGGCGGAATGGGCGGCTGTCCCATGAAAGGTAACCACAAATTCTGAGAGGGCCAGCGACTTATTATCGGTGGTTGTCACATCGCTGCCATGCATCATCAAGGCAGCATCCAGCTCTTGGAAAGCGCCATTTGCCAGCATAACATTCTTGCCGCCTTCGGCGCATTCTTCAGCCGGCGTGCCGATTACTTCCAGGGTATACGGAAAATCCCTCAGCGTGTTTTTGACAGCCATGGCGGCGCCGATTATACTGGGTCCCTGCAGATGGTGAGCGCAGGCATGACCAAGGTTTTTGACTGCATCATACTCGCATAACAGGCCGATACGGGGTCCGCCACTGCCTTGCCGATAAATACCACGAAACGCTGTGTCCAAACCGCCGTAACCCATTTCCACCGCAAAGCCGTTTGTCTTTAAATATCCAGCCAGCCGCCCGGCGGCCTGTATTTCCTGATAGCCGATTTCCGGGTGGTGAAAAATAAAATCGCTTATTTCGCTAAGTTCGTCCTGCAGCCGGTCAATGACTGCCAGCATAGCCTCTTTGTCTATATCATTTTTTGCCATATGCCAATCCGCCTTCTCCAGTATTTTAGTCCTTATCACTGGTAGCCGATAAAATGGGCCAGCAATATAAAGACGGCGCCAATACCGACATACAGGACAAACAGCGGCCACATAAACTTCATCCATTTCTCAAAAGGAATCTTGGCTACGCCCAACATGCTCATAGTGGAAGCCGACATAGGCAGCACATTGTTGGTAAAGCCGTCGGCCAGCTGGAAAATGAGTACTGCCGTTTGCCGGGTAACGCCCAGGATATCGGCTACCGGCGCCAAAATCGGCATGGTAACCGCCGCCATTCCTGTACCGGAAACAATAATGACACTCATAACCAGTTGGAAAACATACATCCCCATTAACTGCAGGGCAGGCGGCAGTACGCCCACCCATAAGGCCATGTTATGCACAATGGTGTCAATAATTTTGGCGTCTTCCATTACCAGCAGGATGGCCCTGGCCAGACCGACAACCATAGCGCCGAATACCAGCCCCTTGGCTCCCTGGATAAAAGTCGCCGCTACTTTACTTGGCCCAAAGCCGCAGATAAAGCCGCTAAGCGTTCCCATGACAATAAACAAAGCCGCCATGTCGGCAATCCACCAGTTCTTGGCGGAAACACCCCAGATCAGGGTTGAAAAGCCTGCTGCCAGAATAACCAGCACCCCTGCATGCTTAAGTTCGAAGTTGGGTATTTCGATATCGGCTTCGGTAAAATCGGTCTTAAGGTCAGGCACATCGGCCACCACGCTTTTGGATGGGTCTTTTTTAACCATGTTGGCATACCGCCAAATATAAAGACTGCAGGCAAGAATCAGCACCACCAGTAAGATGGCGCGCAGCCACATACCGGAAAACAGCGGTACATGGCTTATCACCTGGGCGATACCCACGCCGAAAGGATTCATCAAGCCGGCCGTAAATCCGATATTACACCCGAGCAGAATCATTGCCATGCCTGTTACTACGTCAAAACCTAGCTGCCGGGCTACGAGAATGCCGATAGGAACAAAACCGACAGCCTCGACGGACATCCCGATGGTAAAGCCGCCAACAGCAAAAATGCTAAGAAACAGGGGAATAACCCAGGACTCTTTGCCACGCAGGGCCATAGCCGCCCGGCCGGTAGCCGCATGCAGCGCATTGGTCTGCATAATGATTTCAAACGATCCGCCTACCACCAGGCAGAATAGCATGATATCGGCCGCCTTGACCATAGCATTAAAGAGAATCTTTGGTATAGCGATAAAATCGCCGGGATTTGCTTTGACAGCATGATAAGATGCCGGATCCACCAGTGTTTTACCGCTTACTACATCTTTCACCCGGTTATATTCCCCGGCGGGAACAAAATGAGTAAGCAGCACCGCAATAATTGTCAAGCCTACGATCAGGGCAATGGTGTGGGGAATTGTGAAGTTCTTCTTTAGAAACGCCACCCATGACTGCCGTTCTTCTGTTTGGATATTCATTAAGCCAACTCCTTACATTACTTCAGTTTTCTTTTTCATTACCTAAACACTACACCTTACAGTACACCCTCCTCCGGCAGTTATTGCCCGCAAAAACGCAATAAGCCCCAAATTCGCTGGTACGAATCTGGAGCACATCATCGGGCTCGTTCATGAACGGTCTTTCCAACAATACATTTTTAGCCGGTGTAGTTAAATGATAACGTAGTATCATTGTTGCAACTTTTGTGCCAAATGCTTGTGACCTTAAACAGCCCTGCTACCCCATACTTTTTGACGTTACCAGCTTGCAAAAAAATGCAGAAACCGCAAAATTTCTTTGCACTTTTTTTTGTAAGCCGTTTGCACTTTCCTGCAGTGGCGCAGGCTCCGGCAGTACAATAAAACTACTCCTGAAAAACAACATACTTTTTAAGCCGGTACTGGAGGGCCTGCCGTTTTATGCCCAGTAGTTTCGCTGCTTGCGTAACATTGCCGCCGCTTTTCTGCATGGCTGCCACAATCTGCTCTTTTTCCTGCTTGTAAAATTCGGCGCGAAAGTAATTGCCAGGCTTTTCAGCCGCGGCAATCAGACTCCGCTGCTCAACAAACCCCGGAAAGGTTCCTGAACTGAGATATTTGAAATATTCACCGGTAATTATGCCATCGTCGGCAAAATTTAACAGTGCCTCCACCACATGTTCAAGTTCACGTACATTACCCGGCCAGCCATACTCCTGAAAAACAGTCATGACCTCCGGCGCTATACCTGTTACCAGTTTATTAAAGCGGGCATTATACTTGTCGATAAAATACCCGATCAGATCCGGGATATCTTCCCGGCGTTCCCGCAACGGGGGAATTTCCACGCAAATCACACTTAACCGGTAAAACAAATCTTCCCTTAACCGGCCCGCTTTTAGCAGGTCTGCCGGTTTTTCGTTGGTAGTGGCAATAACCCGGACATCCACACTGCTATCTTCCGCAGCTCCCAGCCGGCGCACGACGCCTTCCTGCAGAACCCGCAAAATCTTAGCCTGTAGGGGCAGGCTCATACTGTTTATTTCATCCAGCAGCACTGTGCCGCCATCCGCCTGCTCAAACAGGCCGGCTTTATCAACCGCCCCGGTGAAACTGCCTTTCGTGGAGCCAAAAAGAATTCCTTCTAAGAGTGTTTCCGGCAAAGCGGCGCAGTTCTGGGCAATAAACGGTTTATTACACCGCAGCCCTTCCTTGTGCAGGCTTTGGGCGAACAACTCTTTACCGGTTCCGGTTTCGCCATAGAGGAGTACGCTTGATGTCGTATCGGCTACTTTTTTTAAGAGCTTCACAATAGAGCGTATCTTAGCGCTAGTACCGATAATACTGGCAAAAGAAAAAAGGGTGCTGCCCTTTGGGGGAAACTTCCCCTTATGGATTCCCTGCTGCAACGCAGATATCTTATCCGTTAGGCTTACCACAAGCGAAATGTCGCGGGAAACCTCCAGCGCGCCGATAATCTCCCCCGCGTCTATAAGGGGGATGGTAGTGTTAACCGTTTGGATTTTCTTGCCCTGATAATTGAAGTATTCCTGCAGGCGGTCACGAATGGGCGCACCGGTCTCCAAAACTTTACAGAGCGTGCTATCCTGCGGCGTTATCGAAGGAAATACCTCAAACAGTACCCGGCCGACAACATCATCAATCTTCAGGCCTTCCAAACGGGAAAGCGTACAGTTATAATAAGCGATGCGGCATTCCTTATCAACAATCAGAATCCCTTCCTGCACCGCATTCAGCACATACTGCACGATCTCACTGTTCAATTTTTTCGCCAGTTCCCTTGCTCTGATAGCTATCCCTCCAATAGGCAATTACAGCCTCATTGGTTGCAAAGAAGTTGACCTTGCATTATGGTTGGTATATAGTGATTGTAGCAGATGCTCGTTTATTTTAATAATATGTAATACTTCTGGCTTCCATAAGTTATTATTATACCTAGAGTGGTAAGAGGTGTTTTCCTATAGTGGACATTAAGCAGCTTAAATATTTCCTGGCCATTGCTGAAGAAGGGCAGATAACCGGCGCGTCCAAAAGGCTGCATGTTGCTCAGCCTGCTTTAAGCCAACAGCTTCAGATGCTGGAAAACGAGTTGCATATGCAACTGGCTGAACGGGGCAGCCGCCAGCTCCGCCTAACCGAAGCAGGATGCATTCTCCGCGACCGGGCCGCGCAGATTTTGGACTTGCTGGACGCAACGGTAAAAGAGCTGCAGGACTTAAACACCGGCTTACGCGGAACCATCTCCATTGGCACTGTGCCGTCCGCCGGCACCAAACTGTTACCCTCGCGAATCCATGACTTTCACCGGCAATACCCGGATATTACTTTTCAAATACACGAAGAGGATACATTTGCGCTGCTGGACATGCTGGATAACGGCACCATCGATATTGCCATTGCCCGTCCGCTGTTCAACCTTGAACCGTATGATTCCATCGGATTTCCCGCCGAGCCAATGGTCGCAGCCATGAATGAAGCTTGGAACCGCAAATTGCCTTATGGCCCTGTCTGTATGGCTGATCTCAAAGATAAACCCCTGCTGGTGCACCGGGGCGCAACCCGGATTATCGAGTATGGCAGAAATCTCGGCTTCGAGCCTGCCGTAGTTTGTACAGGCGATGATGTCCGCTCCATCCTGGCGCTGGCCGCTACCGGCATTGGCATAGCGGTTGTGCCCGAGGCCTCAATGACCTTTATTCCGCATGATACGCTGCTTTACCGCAACCTGCCCGAGCAAGCCCTGGAATCCAAAACCGTTATCGTCTGGCTGCGCTCCCGCCGCCTGTCAGCTTCGACAGCTAATTTTCTTAAGACATTTGTATGATGTCAGCTCAACTTTGCTAATCTTAATCCATAAGCATTATGCGAATGTGGTGTACTTTAATGAAAGGCTTAATATACAAAAGCCACCTTGTTTCTGCTGACATAGCTCTAAAAATAGTGGCCGTGCTGAGACTTACACATCTCAGCACGGCCACTGTTTATTTTTCCTGAAAAAATATTGATTCTGAATTAGAGCTTACGTTGATTAAGACAAACTATTGGTATTATCTTATCTGCGAAAACAATAATATATCGCCAGTACAATTGGCATTGCCAGTGCAAACGCTGATATCACATTCCATTCTTTACTTGCCAGCGGGGCAATAATGCCAAATCCTGTAAGCAGAATAACGGCAATCGGCGCTTGCCAGATTTGCCTGGGCGATTGACGAACCGGGTAGTCAAAAGCCACGGATTGACTGTTTACCTTCACAACGCTTGATTTTGGCCTGAACTTTACAAACCAGGCATACATGCCTGTGACAATCATGATACAAGTGAATGCGTCAATAATAAACCACAAGCTCTTTAGCAGCAAAGTATCGTGATTGCTGAAATGAACCGGTCTGGCCATAGCAAGGGCCTGAATATACCACGGCAACTCAATAATGGCTGTGATCGCCCCGGTCGACGCGTCAATCCAGACAGGCTTATTAATGTATGCGGCAAAACCCTCGCCCTGCGTGCGAATGGTATAATGCCAGGGCATACGCCCACCTGCCTGCGGCATTTCTATGCCTGTTACTCTGCGGTCAGGTACAGCAGCCTTGGCAATTGCCAGCACGTCATCAATGAGAATGCGCGGCGCAGAATACGGTCTGCCCTGATATTCCTGCAAAAATTCTTTATGGGTGATTTCATTCCAGGCATTATAAACCGGGCCGGCAAATACAAAAATGAATCCGCTTGCACTTAAGAGTACCGCCCAGGAAAGGGTGGCAACCCCCAGCAGTTTATGCCAGTCAATCCAGCAGCTGCGCCGATGGGCCGTACGTATGGTCCCAAACGTCAACGTCCTGGTAAACGGTGCGTACAGCCACAAGCCGGAGAGCAGGGCGACAATGCTGAGTCCGCACATAAACCCCAGCAGTTTTCTGCCCCATTCACCCAGGTACATATCTACATGCATGCGGTACATAGAGTCGATAAACTTCGGAATAAACTCATACTTTACCTGCTGATCAGACCGGTCGATAAACCGGCCTGTACTTAAGTCCAGACGCACATACTGAGAACCCTTGCCGGTGGACTGCAGGGAAAAGCCGGCTGTCATCCTTTCATAATCCAAGTAAACGGCTCGCAGGCTGGAACCCGGATATCGTTCCAAGGCATCCGCCGCATATTTGCCCACCGACAACGCTGACAGGTTGAACGGATTCCCCGCCGGTGCAACTCCGGGTGCGCCAACCTGGTTAAAGGCCACAATCTCCCTGCTAAAAATCAGCGGCAGCGCGCTTACGCACATAATGAGCAGAAAAACAGCACAAATCAGGCTAGTCCACTTGTGAATTCCATACCAGTATTTCATAGCCGAGACCGCTTAGAAGGTACGCTCAATCCCCAGAATGAACGAACGTCCGGGTATTGGATATTTTCCGGCCGTAACGGCAGAATAACTGATTAATTCATAAGCTTCATTTGTCAGATTCAGGCCTTTAAAATACAAGCGGGTATTCTTGTCGGCCTGATAATTCAGTATTGCATCCACTGTCATAAAAGAGTTGTCGGTGTATGCTTTGGTACTGCGGCCTGAGGCTGCGAGCAGCGTAACTCCGCCATCCCATTTATCCTGGAAGTATTTGACGCCGAAGGTATAGCCGTTTGGCCGGCTATTTAAGAGATCAGCCGCATAATCATCGCCGGAACTGCTCTTTTTCTCGATTCTGGCATAGGAATAGCCGGTGTTTACACTCCATTGATCCGACAAGCGCTTGGTGAGCTGCAGATCCAAACCGCGCCTTTTCTCACGGTTGACATTCACATACATACCTTGCGTTGACGTGATTTGGTCCCAAGCAATCGCATTTTTTAATTTACTGCTATAGACGCTTGCCTGTAAGGACGTATCCGCAGCAAGTTTACTGTTGTACCCTAAGGTGAACGTCTGTCCTTCTTCCTGTTTGAGATTGGGATTGCCGATCCAACTGGCGGTATCGGCGTAGCGTTGTTTTAAGGTCGGATTTTTCACGGCTTGTCCCCAGGAAAGATATATATTGCTATTGTCTGATAAAACCTTATTTATCGACAGATTCGAAGTTACATCACTGCCAAAGGAACTGTTGTCTTCAAAGCGGTTGCCTACCGTTACAGACCAGTTGTCATTCAGATCCCAGCTGTTTTGCATAAAAATGGCCGTTGTGGTTTGCTCGCCCTGCGAATTAGCTGTGCCATTTATCTCATCAAATTTTTCCTTGCGGACTTCCGCACCGCCAACCAGCGTATGTCCGGAGTGCAATGTCCAGTTTTGCTGCCACTCAGCCCCGATGGCAGTCAGGTCATGTGTATAATAATTGCTGTAATTCGCTGTCACTTCGTTATGATTGCGGTACACCCGGAAATAATCGTTACTGCCTTTGGAATTATTCCAATTATAAGTTAAAGCAAAGTTCAAGTCTTCATCCGACCGGTTTGAATTCGGATAGGTGACAACTCCGGTTGTAACATTCTTTAGGCTTACTCCGTAGCCGTCATTGCCTGTTTTTCGCTCGATTTCCAAAGAAAGCGAATTATCATCTTTCAGTTGTTTTTCCAGCTTGAGCGATTGGTATTCACGATCGATTTCACTGGAGTTAAACTCGCGATTCTCATGGGTTATCGGACTCTTATAATCAAAATTGCCGCGTTTTTGCTTATCGTATGTAAACATATAGCTTATATCGCCGTCAACGCCTTCGGTTGTTAATGTATACCGCTGCGTATTCCAGGTGCCGTATTCCGTCCTTACAGTTGTCTTATTTCCGGCGGCTTTTTTAGTAATTATATTGATAACGCCGCCTACGGCGTCGCTGCCGTAGAGAGCGGAATTGGGACCGCGCACAATTTCAATGCGTTCGATATTACTTACCGGTACATTGTCAATATTCACCGCCCGGCTGTTGCCGCTGACAACAAGATGCGACCAGTTCATCTTACGCCCGTCAACAAGCACCAAAACACGGTCGTCGCCGTTAAGGATCGGATAAGACGCAAAACTGGTCGTTCCCATATTGATATTATTTGCCTGAAGAATATCGGACACTTTACTGTAGGCGCCCTTTTCGATCTCAACACTGTCAATAACCGTAACGTTGGCTGCCACCTTATTAGCTTTCACAGGTACACGATTGGCAGTAACAACATATTCATCCAGGGCGAACGTCTCTTCAGCCTCGGCAGCAAGTACTTGCCCCGCACCCCCTAAGGAAATCGCTCCACACACCAGGACCGCCAACAACTGCTTTGTTTTGTTTTTCACCATACATCGTCCTCTCCAGGCTTATCGGATTCATCTGTTTGATATCAATTATCATTATCAGCAGACTATATAAACTATATGGCAGATCCCTCCGCTTGTCAATATCTGTTCCTATGATTTTGGCCAAGCAGCAGGCGGGTAGGTTTTCAAAGGGTTTCCGCACCACTGCTCACTAACATCGTCTCTACTTTAATCCGGAATACTCAAAAAGGCCGGGTTGAAGCTTATGCTCCAATCCGGCCTTCTTTTGTGATGTCTTGCATGCTAAACCGGTTTGACGCTAATCCGTTCAGCGCAAGAATTTTATGGTGGTATCAGGCAGATACTTAATCATAGCTTTGAGTAACTCGGTACTAATGGTTTCGTCTTTGACAACTTGCTCGATGACTGACTGCTCCATCACACCATAAGGCTTAACGAGGCCCAAAAACGGATGATTGATGCCTGAATCAAGTTTGCCGGTATCAACGCTCTCGATATGCAGTCCGTCCAGATGAAACGTATATTCACCAACAACCTGGCCATTTTGGGTGACCTGCAGGCCAACCATGTTTTTGTGGCCGGCAAGAATATTGTTGGCCACTGTATAGATGTATTGATGCTGGTCCTTGACGATATCAAGGATTTTCTCACGGAATGGCACTACTTGTTCTGTAATAAGACGGTCTGTATCTGTCATACGCATAACCTCCCTGCAGTTTATTATGTTAGTATGTACAGTTTGGCAAGCAGCTTATTACTAAATTCATGCTTTTACAAAAAAATGACATAAATTGCCGCAGCCGGCAAATCATATGTTCTTTGGGGCTGGCTGTGTTTTTTGTTTGCTGACAAAAGCCAAACACTCGCTGCCGGATGATTCGCGCACAACAGCGCTGGGAGTTTTGTAGCTCTTAAACCCCATAGCTTTGCAGCCATACGGAAAAACCCGGTCCCAGGTAATATAATAGTGTTGACACTGAATGCATCGCGGGGGTTCCGTCATATGCGCCACCTCATTTAAGCTGCTTTTATCCGGGGAGTATATTCGACGCTTAGGCTAAGGAGTCCTTTTAAAGTACTCCCGGCCGCCTGGCTAAAGGCTGGCAGAAAAAAACAACCCAGCAACAGGTTTGTTGCCAGGATTATATGGAGGAGACTCTATTTACAATAGAAAAGCTTCGCTTTTCTATGAATTTTCCTTTGCTATATTTAGAATTATATATACCGTTTTTTAGAAATTCTTTAGAAAACTCTGGGTTTACTGCAGTCGGCGCAAAACCTGATGTTTTTTTCCACCTGGCTGCAGCCAGTTTTTTTTAGCCGCCGACTCCCCCGCTCCAAGCTCCCCCTTCTACCAGCGGTATCCCCTAGGGGCGGTAGGGGCGAGCGGCTATGAATGTGGATATCAGTACTAAAATCTATTTCTTGCAGCTAGAACTGACAGCCCTCTACCCGGCGAGGGCTGTCAGGAAGCATTATTTACAGAACTCGTTTAGCCCCATAATACCGTTTAACGAAATACGCGTCATTCATATCACCGATAGCTACGGCCCCCTGGGAAAAAGAAGTGTGGATAAATTTGTCCCTGCCGATATAGATGCCTACATGGGATGCCCCTGGCTCATAGGTTGTAAAGTACACTAAGTCACCGGGCCGGAGGGCGGCAGGCGCTATTGTCCGCCCCACCAGAAACTGCAGGTCGGCGGTACGCGGCAGTTCTATACCTGCCCGGCGATATACATACTGCACCAGGCCGGAACAGTCAAAGCCGCCGGCCGGCGAAGCCCCGCCCCATACCACCGGCCAGCCAAGCAAATCCCGGGCAATGGCAGTAATTTGTGCAGCCTGTCCGCCGGGCAGGGCCGATGTACGCGCCGCTACTTGCGTATCATCGGCAACCGGCATGACGGCTCCGGACTGAATGGAATCCAGCAACTCCATAAACTGATTATAGCCGGAAGCCGGAACGGCCTGAGCTACTGCTGCTCCCTGCAGCAGTAAACTGCCGGCTAATATAACAATCTGCGCCCAGCCTCGCATCAGACGCGCCTCCTTTGCCGGTTGATCAATGACTCATGCTTTGCAGGTGCGCGGTGGTTTGTTTCATAAGCTCCTGCATAGCTTTCATTTTTCCCTCCAGGGCATTGGGGTCGGCTTTACCCGAGTTTACACTGTCTTTGATATCGGCTGCCGCCTTGCGCAAGTTATCCTTCAGGGCGTCGTCCATCATATGGGGCATAACCTTTTCCGTCGTGCTTACAAGCTGACCGGCGCTCTTTTGCGCCTCCATGGTTTGTCCGGCCTTAACCTGTTTAACCGCGTCCTGCAGCGCTTTATCCATATCTTTCATAAAAGGCATAGGGTCTTCCTTGGGCATTGTTTGACTGTGGCCGGCATGACCGGCTGCCTGCTGTTGTCCGGCCTGCGGCTGCGCTGCCGTTTTTTCACCGGAGCCGCAGCCTGCCACCAAAGACATGATAACGAGGGTAGCCGCAGCCCCTAACAATACTTTACTTTTTTTCATAATTACTTAACCTCCGCTTAATTCATAATCTCGCTACTTAACAATGGATTCTTGGCCTGCGGCCGGCGTATTTTTACGTTCCCGCCACTGGTTCCAGACCAAATAAATGCACGGCAGCACAATCAGGGTCAATATCGTCGAGGTGACCAATCCGCCAACCACTACCGTGGCCATGGGCCGCTGCACTTCGGCGCCGGTGCCGGTGGCAAAAATCAGGGGGAACAATCCCAGACTCGCTACCAGGGCAGTAATCATGACCGGGCGCAAACGGGTGTATGCCCCTTCCACAATAGCCTCTGCCAGTGGCCGGTGCTGCCGCAGGTGTTTGATATAGGTAACCATGATAACCCCGTTTTGCACCGCAATGCCGAAGAGGGCAATAAAACCTACGGCGGCGGCTACTGTTAAATAGGTGCCTGTGGCATACATGGCCACAATGCCGCCAACTAAGGAGAACGGGATATTCAGCAGAATGAGGAAGGCGTCACCGGCCGAATTGAAAGTCATATACAGCAGGAAGAAGGTTAAGACAATGACTGCCGGCACTACGAGGGCCAGCCGTTCTTTGGCCCGCTGCTGATTTTCATACTGTCCGGTCCATTTCAGGGAATAGCCGGGCGGCAAGTCCACCTTTTCCTTGATAATCTGGTTGGCCTCATTAACAAAGCCGACTACATCGCGGCCCCGCGTATTCATCTGCACAATCATCCGGTAGACACCGTTTTCGCTGCTGATCATGGACGGCCCGTCCACGACCCGGAACTCAGCCACTTCACCCAGCGGTACATAGGCGCCGGTAGCCGGAGCAGCAGTGACAACAGCACTATTGCCCGTCATCCCGCCCATGCCGCCGCTGCTTTTGGCCGCTGCGCCGCCGGCGCTTGCCGGAATGAGGATATTCTGCATGGCGTCAATAGTTTCCCGGTTTTCCCGGTTATATCGCACTAAAACGTCAAACCGTTTGCGGCCTTCAATGGTAGTTGTGGCGCTTTTACCGCCAACCGCCAGTTCAATAGCGTCTTCCACATCTGCTATGTTAAGTCCGTAGCGGGCGGCTTTGTCCCGGTTAACCTGAATCTCGAGATAGGCTGCGCCAAAGACCCGTTCGGCCAGCAAGTCACTGACACCCGGCACCGTACCCAGCGCTTTTTCAATATCAAAAGCTTTTTGCTGCAGCACGTTAAGGTCTTCCCCATAAAGTTTTATGCCTAATTCGGTCCGGACACCGGTAGTCAGCATGGACAGCCGGCCGGCAATGGGCTGGGTAAAAGCTAAATTAAGGCCGGGAATGTTGGCAAGCTTGATCATCATTTCCTGTTCAATGGCCTCTTTGGTTATGCCGGGACGCCACTCTTCCCTGGGCTTGAGGGTAACGATGGTTTCAATCATGCTAATGGGCGCCGGGTCCATGGCCGACTCGGCCCGGCCCACCTTGCCCACCGACATGTCGACCTCGGGAATGTCCATAATGACTTTGTCCATGGTTTTGGCTGCTTCCACCGCCTCAGTCAACGATACACTTGGCAGCATGGTCGGCATCACCAGGAAAGTCCCTTCATTCAAAGCCGGCATAAAGGTGGTGCCGATCAGGGGCAGCAGCGCAAAGCCGGCAACCATGACAACAACGGCAAGCACAATGGTAGTTTTATGATACTTCATCACGTTTTTCAGCAGGGGTACATACCACTGATGCATTTTAGCAACAATCCAGGTGTCCTTTTCCTGAATTTTCCCCTTTAAAAGCAGTGTGCACAGCACCGGCACCAGGGTGAAAGCCAGCAGCAGCGACCCGCTCATGGCAAATGATTTGGCCCAGGCCATCGGGGTATACAGTTTTCCCTCGGTACCGGTCATGGTAAATACCGGCAGGAAAGTAACAATGATAATGGTTATGGAGAAAAAGATGGGGGCTGCCACTTCTTTGGCCGCTTCTAAAGTTACGTCGATGATAGGGCGCCGGCCGCCGTCTTCGGCCAAATGCCGGTAGATGTTCTCCACCATGACAATGGCCGCATCGGTCATAACCCCGATACCGATAGCAATACCGCCAAGCGACATGAGGTTAGCCGACAGGTGAATCTGTTTCATGGCAATCAGTGCGATTAAAATTCCAATCGGGATGGCGCTGGTTACAATCAGGCTGGAGCGGACATTGCCTAGAAAAAGAACGACAATGACCGATACCAGAATGAACTCTTCCAGAAGCGCCCGGGTCAGGGTATTGACCGCTTTTTTCACCAGATCGGTCTGGTCGTAAAAAGGCACTATGCGCATGCCGTCCGGCAGAGTGGGTTGGATCTCAGCTATTTTAGCCTTGACCTGGTCGATGACATTCAGCGTGTTTTCCCCCATGCGTTGAATAACAATGCCCCCGGCTGCTTCGTAGCCTGATTTGGTCAGTACGCCCCGGCGAAAATCCGGACCGGCGGTCACGCTGGCCACGTCCTTGATATAAACAGGTACATTGTTGTTCTGGGTAATCACTATATTTTTAATATCATCCATGGACTGGATTAGTCCCAAGCCGCGGATAATAAATTCCTGACCGTTTTGCTCGACCACTTTGGCGCCGATGTTGGCGTTATTGCTGCCCAGCGCGCCAAATACCTGATTAAACGAAACCCGGTTGCTTTGCAAAAGACGCGGGTCAAGATTAATCTGGTACTGCATCACATAACCGCCAATGCTGGCCACTTCTGCGACCCCGGGCACAGCGCCAAGCTGCGGCTTGATGGTAAAATCCTCGACGGTACGCAGGTCAGCCAGGTTGTGGCGGTCACTTTCCACCGTATACATAAATACCTGGCCCATAGGCGTGCTGACAGGGCCTAAGGACGGCTGCACACCGCGCGGCAGCCGCGGAACGGCCTGCTGTACTTTCTCGTTGACTACCTGCCGGGCAAAGTACGGATCGACCCCGTCTTCAAAAATTACGGTGATCAGTGACATCCCAAAAGACGAAGATGAACGTACTTCTTTAACCTTGGGCAGCCCCCTGAGGGCCGTCTCCAGCGGATAAGTAACCTGATCCTGAATTTCCTGCGGCCCCCGCCCCATCCAGTCGGCCGAGACCAGCACCTGGTTCTCGCTAAGATCCGGGAAGGCGTCAATCGGAGTATCGCGTACCACAAAGCCTCCCCAGACAACGACCAGAGCGGTAAGCACCAGAATGATAACACGATTTTTCAAAGAAAATTCGATTAATCTGTTTAACATGCCGTACCCCCTTAATGACCGCTGTGGCCGCTATGTTCTCCACCCGCAGCCGGTACGGACGACGGCGACTGCACCGGAACCCCGACACCGGCAGTCGGCGTCGCTGCCGCAGCGCCATGGGCAGCCTGGCCGCCATGGCCGGCATGACTGCCAAAACTACCTAGCTTGGTCTGGGAATCAATGAGGAAAGTTGCGGCCGTAACAACCGTTTCACCGGGGTTAAGTCCTGACAGGACCTGCACATAACCATCGGCCGCCTGGCCTGTAACGATCTCACGTTTGACAAAGGTATCCTCGCCTTGGGCTACATAGACGATTTTACGGCTGCCGGTATCCAGCAGACCGGATTCCGGTATAACCAGGCTGTCGCCCAGCGGGATTTGAACATTGGCATTCACAAACATATTGGGCTTTAACCGGCCGCCGGGGTTACTCATTGCCACCCGCACTTTGACTGTCCGGGTGGCGTCATCCATAATAGGGTTGATAAAAGTTACCTGGCCGCCAAAGGTTTCTCCCGGATAGGCGCCGCTTGTCACAGTAACCGGCTGACCGGGCGTAATCCCGGCAAGGTCTTTCTCGTAAATATCCGCATACAGCCAGACATTGGACAGATCGGTCAGACTGTATAACTTATCGCCAGGCATAATGTAAGCGCCCGGCAGCAGCTGTTTCTCCAGGACAGTGCCGCCAAACTGAGCATAGATGGTCATATGGTCCTGAGTCTGGCGGGTATGTTCCAGATGAGCGATGTCATTATCGGAGACATTTAATAGCTGCAGTTTGCGCCTGGCCGCTTCCCGGAGGCGGCTGTTGATCGCCAGGGCATCCTTGCCGGCAGTTTTAAGTTTTTGTACATTATCAACTGTCAGTAAATACTCCTCCTGGGCGGCGATGTAGGTCGGGCTGTATACAGAGGCAATAGCCTGTCCGGCAGCAATGGCTTCGCCTTCTGCTGTTACATAAAGCTCATCGACCCGCCCTTCGACCCGGGACGTAATGTACGTACGTCCGTTTTCATTCATGGCGATTTTACCGGTGGTTTTAATTTCTTTGGTCAGAGGCCTGACTACGGCCTGGGCCGTCTGCACCCCGGCCAGCTGCCTGGCCTTGGCATCCAGGGTAACCACATCCCCCATAGCCATCACCGGTCCGGACATTTGGTGGCCGGTATGATCAATAGCCGCCGTCTTACCCTGCTGCGCCGTATAGTAGTAATAGCCTCCGCCACCGGCAACCAGCAGACCTGCGGCCACCCCGATAAGCAGCTTCTTTCTGGCCTGTAATTTTTCAATCATGCTGTCCTCTCCCTTTTTGCCTTCTCCATTACGGCTGTACCCCACTGATGAACAGGGGCTTGCCTACCGCCTTTTCCAGCGTTGCGGCTGCTTTTTCGTAGTCAATGCGCGCCTTGTAATAATCCAGTTTGGCATTCCTGAGCGCATTCAGACTGTCCAATACCGCCATAAAGTCTACCTTGCCGTTGGTATAGCCGACAACACCGGCCTGATACGTCTGCTCGGCCTGGGGAATGACTGTGTTTTTATAGACATCCAGCCGTCGCCAGGCGGACTGCGCTTCGACCAAAGCCATCTGAATATCGAGAGAAGTCATATTCTGCATATTGCTTAAGGCGGCCTGCGACGCGTCCAGGTTGGCATTAGCGGCTTTTATCTCCCCTTTGTTCTTGTCCTGCCAGATAGGCAGCATCACCATAAC
The DNA here is from genome assembly GCF_041428895.1 of Sporomusa aerivorans. Classification (NCBI taxonomy): domain Bacteria; kingdom Bacillati; phylum Bacillota; class Negativicutes; order Selenomonadales; family Sporomusaceae; genus Sporomusa; species Sporomusa aerivorans. The sequence continues at coordinate 1,419,023 of NZ_CP156926.1, read as the reverse complement.
GCCCACCTTCCAGGTATCGGGCTGTGAATCCATTTCCGTTTGTTTACGGTCTTTGTAGCCAAGCTGCAGTTCAAAATCGGGTAATTGCTGCTTTTTGGCCAAAACCACACCGTTTTGCGCCATCTCCACCTGGCGCTGCATTCCCAGCACGGCTGGCTTGCCGGCTGTGGCCTGTTGCTGCAGGCCAGCCAGATCAAATTTGGGCGGCGGCGCACTGAATTCTTCTTTCACTGCCAGCGGTGCATCGGCAGTACGGCCCATTACGGTATTCAGCTTAGCCTTGGCAACAGCTTCCATGGCCGCCATGTTATACAGATCACTGGTCATTTTGGAAAACTCGGTTTGCGCTTTCAGGGTATCCTGCAGCGCTGCCATGCCAGTGGAATAGTTTACCTGGGCAATTTGTACCAGCTGCCCCATCAACTGCTGATTCTCCTTACCGATTTCCAGGGCCTTGCCAGCATAAAGCAAATCATAATATGCGATTTTGGCATTGGCGTATACTTCCACTCTTTTATCCTGGTAACCGGCTTTGGCCATCTGGGCGTCATTGTCGGCCATCTTGCCCATCAAGCGCAGCTTGACAGGGTTCATAATCTCCTGCGTTAAACTATACTCTGTCATCATAGCCTTAAACGGATTGATCGTCCCGGTGGGTATATCATCTTTCATAATGCCAAGCTGGGGATTGGGCTGAGCCGTTGCCGCCGGTATGCGGCCCTCTTTTTCCTCCCAGCGTTTTTGGCTTTCGATAACTGCCGGGTTGCTTTTCATGGCTGTGTCGACAATTTCCCGGAGCGTCAGGGCTTCCTGGCCGCCGTCCGCCAGCGCAGGTATCGCCACAGCTACTGCCAATACAGCTGACAACACAAAGGCTTTGAAGGTTAACTGCCTGATGGTCTTCATATTTCCTCCCTTTCCTTGTCAGCCGCGCTTTACTATGCAGGCTGACCGTTTATCGTGATTACTACTATACAGACCGGCTATGAAGAAGTTATGAAGAGGTGTTGAATAAGTTGTGAATTTTACAAATGAGTAAAAAAAAACCAGCCCGGCAATACCAGGCTGGTTCCACGACAGTCAAAGCAAATTATTTTTTAGCACTATTTCCCATTTTGCGCTGCATCATATAGCGTACTAAGTATGCCAGGAGTATGAATTGTACCAGTATCAACGGTATCAATGCAGTTCACCTCGCTTTTCTTTCCCAGTTGATTGGACGCCTGCTGCACTTGACTTAGCTGGCGGCGCTGCCGGCAGCAATACATGAAAAGCACTGCCAGCGCCCATGTCGCTTTCGACAGTTACCTGTCCGCCATGACTTTCAACCAGTTGCTTAACAATGGCCAGTCCGATCCCCGATCCACCGCTCTTGCGATCCCTGGACTTGTCCCCCCGGTAAAAGTGATCAAAAACATACGGCAAATCCTCGGGGGAAATCCCCTGGCCCTTATCTTCGATCGACACCTTCAGCCATTGCCCTGCCGGACTGTCATGCCCGGCGGTAGTCACCTGCACCCGCCCCTGGTGCGGCGAGTAGCGGATGGCATTGACCAAAATGTTATAAAAAACCTGGCTCATCCGGTCGGCGTCCACCACGGCCTCAGGCAAATTTTCGGCAAGTGTACAGCCTACCTGAATTTGTTTCTCATCGGTCAGCGGCCTGAGCATAAGCACTGTCCGGGTAATAAGCTGATTTATATCGGTCGGCATTTTCTCCATAGCCAGCTGGCGGACTTCGGCCAGCGACAGATCGCGCAAGTCTTTAATCAGGCGGTTTAGCCGCACCGCCTCTTCATGCAGTGAACTCAGCTGTTCTTTGCTGGGCTCAATAACACCATCCATCATGCCTTCCAAATGTCCCTGGATAACGGCCAGCGGCGTGCGTAATTCGTGGGCGATATTAACCAGCAGCTGCCGCCTCAGTTTGGTGTTGGTTTCCATGGTTTGCGACATCCGGTTGAAAATAACGGCCAGATGGCCGACCTCATCATTGGTTTCTACCGGTACGGTCTGTCCCAGATTTCCTTGCTCCAGTTGTTCGGCGGCATGGCTTAATTTGCGGATGGGCACGGTAATACTCCGCGCCAGGGCATAGCTGGCGGCCAGGCCTGCCGCCATAATTCCAATACCAACCCAAATCAGCGACTTATGAACCGAAGCCAGAAAAGTCATTTCCTGCGGTCCCATAATATGAGGCATAACCGGATAATCCATCGCCTGCCCCATTCCCTGTTTCATTTCCATATGCTGAACGACCAAATACTGCTGAAACAGATCAGCCATCTGCTCATCGGCCAGATAAATGAGCAAGAAAACAGTCACAGCAATCGACAGAAACATCAGTCCGGTAATCCGGTAGGTAATGCCGCTAATTCTATTCATCGCCGCCACCGGCAAATTTATAGCCAATCCCGTATACTGTTAAAATATACTGGGGTTCCTTGGGGCTTGGTTCCAGCTTGCGGCGTAAGTTTTTAATATGGGCGTCGATGGTTCTTTCATAGCCTTCAAAAGTATATCCCTGGGTCTGCTCCACCAGTTGCAGGCGGCTGAATACTTTGCCGGCATTGCCTGCCAGCAGTTCCAGCAATTTAAATTCAGTAGGCGTCAAATCCACTAACTGGCTGCCGATCGTTACCTGGTGACGTTCAAGATCGATAGTTAAACCGCCGGCCCTGATAGGCTCGTTTTGCACTACCGCTTTACGGGTACGGCGCAAAATGACCTTTGCCCTGGCCACAACTTCTTTGGGGCTAAACGGTTTTGTCACATAATCGTCAGCGCCAATTTCAAGGCCTACCAGCCGGTCGCTTTCCTCGTCCCTGGCGGTCAGCATAATGATCGGTAAATCATTATCGCGCCGGATTCGCCGGCATACATCCCAGCCATCAAGACCAGGCAGCATCAAATCCAATACCATTATATCCGGTTTTTTCTCGCGCACGGCCAGCAAGGCGTCCAAACCGTCGCCTGCAGTATAGGTGATAAACCCTTCTTTATCAAAGTAGGTTTTGAGCAATTGAACCAGTTTTATATCATCATCGACAATTAATACCGAATATTGGGCCATAACCAGCACTCCTTCCGACTATATTCCCGGTTAGTAAACACGTCTTCTGTAATAAATGTTTCCCGACGGGGTTTAGCATTATTAAGCTTCCGTTGTAGTGTGTGCGCACCAAAGCCAAAGATTTTCCTGGGTTTCCAGCTTCGCTGCCTGCTCCCTGGAGCTTTCTGGCTGCCTTTCCCCTTTAGTATACAGGATCATTGTGAAGAAGTATTGAAAAAACTATGAATAACTTGTGTACCTTGCCGGCAAACATCGAAACAGCAAAGCGGCCCTTCCGTCCGGAAGTGCCGCCTGCAAGCATTGCTATTGGTGTCCCATATGTTGCATATGTCCGCCGCCGCCATGCGGATTCCAACCCATGACGGTCGGATCAACCATGCCGAATACCATGGCTACGTGGGCCACAACCAGGAATACCGTCAAGAGGATAAAGTGAAGCTTCATCTTTTCATCTTCGGATTTACCTTTACCGATTACACCAAGCTCCAGTAAGGCGATGCTAAAGAGAGGAACAACCCCGCTGAGATAAGCGCCAACAGCCAGAATGTCGGCGGCGCCGCGCCACTCGATACCGGGAACGGTTGTGATCATCAGATTGAGGAAAATGCCTAAGAAATAGAAGCCGAGAACAATCCCGATCCACTTATTCCAGGTCCGCCAGGCTCCGGCATTGGCGCCGCGCAGAAATACCGTAAAAAATTCTGTTGCCACAAGCGCCTCGGCTAAAGCTACCGGAATAACCATATATATAATCAGGTTCCAGGGCTGATTGACAGCCAACAATTCCATATAATGCGTCATTGTCATATTACTAACACCATCCTTTACATTGGTTTTAAAATCATTATAGACGGCAAATGTGAAGAACCTGTGAAGAACTTGTGAATTTGTAATGTGTTTTTACCGTCTCCGCCTTTATTTTACTCCATGAAATGGTGGGCATTATGGTCCATGGGCATAGAATTCCGGGCACTGGCAGGCGCTTGTTCCCCAGTAGTTGTATCTTCTACGCTATTGATCAAATCCAGCAGCATTTGTTTGAACTCTGGATCGCCAGACAGCATTTGTTTCATCATGGTTTGCATTTGCGGCTGCTGCAGCATTTGTTTCATCATCTTTTGCATTTCCGGATTTTGCATCATCTCTGCACATTGTTTCTGCATTTCCGGCGAACTCATCATTTCCTGATTCATCTGTCCCTGCTGCATCATCATACTATGCCCGGCCACTGCCTGCTCTGTTTTGGCTGCTGCATTACCAACCGGGTTAAAGCCAAAGGCAACGCCTAAAACCGATGCCGTAATTAATCCGCCGGCAAGCCAGCCCGTTATTTTATTCTTCATAACGCATCACTCCTGTTTTCTTTAGTTTATCCATGCACCAAGTTTCTTTATCTAGGAATAACAACATTATAGAGCAGACAACTCAGTCATTGGATAGCCTTCTTAATTTCAACTTTAGAATAACAGGACTTTATGAAGAAGTTATGAAGAAGTGTTGAAGAACTTTAGATTTTTGCTGCCAATAGCCCTACCTGAACCTTTTTTACATTTCTATAGCATGGTTTGAATAGAAATTATTTTATATTTTTTATTTACAAATAATAATTATTCATATATAATTTAAGTAACAGCAAGATTTTCCTCAAAAGGAAGCCGGAAGGATGATTACTATGTACAATGTAAATAGCAACGTCTATGAAAGCAAAGCTAAAAACGAATCCCGTTTTGATAAAGACTTCATGCTGCTGGCCGGCGTAACCACTCTCGGGGATTTACTAATGGCGGCAATACTTTTAAAATAGCCGGAATGCAAAAAATATAGAAATACAGGTGATACATATGAATTATAAACAATTACAGCTAGATAATGATATAGAGCAAATAATGCAAGAGCTTCCGCAAATGATTTTCGCAATAACAGGTATCGATATAAACAGCATATTAAATGACTTCGAAGTTCCCGCCGACTAGGCGGGTTTACTTTTCCTGCCAGCAAGTATAATTTTCACCAAAGACGCGGCGCAAGCCGTGTTTTTCTTTGCTAAAATAACGAAAGCCGTATCCCGCAGGATACGGCTTTCGGTTAATCATTGGATGCTGCAGATCCGATAACAATACCAATCAGAAGAGCTGCAATTTCACGCATTTCATGCTTATGGCGGTCATCTTCGCGTCTTTGCCGCTCCCGCCAGTGCCGTTCGCTCTCGTGCGCCCGGCGCCGCATCTCTTTGTCGTGACGCTCCTGTTCCCGGCGCATCCGCTCGTCGTGCTCCCGCCGCCGCTCGTCATTGCGACGGTAATGACGGTCATGCCGGTCAAGCTGGACAATTCGTTGTGAACCATCATTATATAATGGTGCTGCCTCTGCTACAGCAGCGAAAGTACCAAACTGCATTATACCAACCAGGGAATAAACAATTGTATTTTTAATCAAACCGTTCATACGATCGCCCTCCTACATTTACTAACTTAAGGATAATATGGGATTGTGACAAAAGTATGACAGTGGAACCGGAAAATAAAGAAAACACGGCTTGCGCCGAGCCTTTGGTGAAAGCGAAAGCCGATGTTGCCCTTATCCAGGCGAAAGTTATACTTTCTATCAGGATAAAAGCAGCCGCTTACCAATTCACAGTAAGCGGCTAAGGAAATTATATGATTCTAGTTATTAGTCGGTATTCCGGTTAACTTTGTAACCGGATCACTCTTTTCCAGATATTCGTCAAGGCTGTATTTTCCCGGGCCGACAAAAAGCGCTCCCAGAAAACTGAACCCATCCTCCAGCGATTGCGATGCCTTCATTAGCCCTTTACCATCAGCCATCTGACTGATAAAGGCAACGCCTAAATTGAATACCAGCATCAGGCAGGCCAGACGATAGAACAAACCTAGCACAATCAGCAGTCCGCCAAAGAACTCGGCGAAACCGCTCATAAATCCCCAGAATGCCGGTGCAAAATCAATCCCGAAAGTGCCCATGGTCTTCCCTAAAGCAGTCCATTTCTCTATTCCGCCAAATATTTTCGGGAATCCATGCCACATAAACATGCCGCCAAGTCCCAGCCGGAAGATCAACAGTCCGACATTTTGATACGCCTTCATTGTCTGAGTAAAATCAAAATATAAATTTCTCATGTACTTAACCCCCTTAAAATATATTGTTAGCCTATTGGTCAATCACTGCTACGAATAAATCATTGCCATCATCCTTTTCAGGCTATATGTAAAATGTTTCCTTAAGATAAATATATTCTTTTTGATGTTCATTGTCAATCAATAATATTAATCATTTAAAAAATAATTAATATTATCGGTAGAGCACTAAAAGGAAAAACCGCTCATGCCGAGCGGTTCAGGATTATCATTATTATATTGCCGATTTCAGCTTCTCATCTGCAATGACTTCACATAATATCTCCAGTTCATCATACAAGAGGTTAATTACATGATCATTCAGCTTATCTTGATGATGTTGCAGCATTTTGTAAATAAGGTCAATACGGTCATATACTTCCGCTTGTATCATACCAATCATCCTCCTTTGGTTACATAGTAACAAGATTCGCTTGGAAATAATGTCGAAAAATGTTTGTTATCCAAAGAACTTTATCATTGATAGTTGTACGCTATTAGTGCTGAAAAAAAGTATCCTAGAATGCTTTCATCTAATTATATCTGTCCATGCAGTTATCCAGCACATCACTTCTGCCGGCTGTTAGCTACTTATATAGTATCACTGAAAAAAATATCCCAGCAAGTAAGCGCTGGGTTCAAAAGAGTTTATAATAGGAGAGATCTATATAAACAGAAAGGCGATACCCTTTCTGAAGCATTCCGTTGTTGATGTTTTTATTGTAACTACCTATTTTTATAATTTCTTTAGAAAAGCTTGGTAATTTTAAAATAAAATACCATCGGGATCATCACTACAGCTGAATAATGCAATTTAAAAAACGCCGTCCAAATCTGGACGGCACATGCTATTTTAATACCACAGTAACCACGGTATCTTCCTTGGCATTAAAAATATCAACAGCCGTATTATTAGCAGCAATCGCATATCGACCTTCTGCAGCGGGCTTACCGTCAACCAAGATAATCAACACATTGTCAAAAGTCCAGCCGCACCCGTCTGGCAGCGCATACACACCGGATTTATTGGTGCGGATAAGTTTAATTATTTTAGCCATATCATACCTCCTTCTCTGGTTACTTTATTATATGCAGTTCAGGATATCCGCGTTATACCGTTTACATAAAATTTTTATTGAATAAAAAAAATAGCCGTCCCGCCGGACGGCTAACCAGTTATAATTACTTTCCCTCTCTTACCATTTTTAAGTACAGCCTGCGCTAAAAGGGAGATAATTTCTGACGGCATTTTTCTTATATTATGGAACAGGAAAAACTGTAGCAGCATTCGGTACTCAGCATATTACCTTCTCTGTTCCCAGCTGAACTCCATTATAATGGTTAATTCACCATCTTCAGGCTTTATACTAAAATAAGAGCAATAGGAAAGTACCTTTCGCAACAGCCGGAACTGTTTAGGAGAATCCCCTGCTATTTCCGGAACCCGAACAGTTACAAGCGCCTTATTGTTGAAGTTTTCTACAACACTTACATTATTTGAAATCAGCTTAATAGCAGACAAAATACGGATAAAAGTGCCCCTTCTCATAGACAGCCCTCCTTTAGTTACTTTATGTTAAGTATATCATATTTTCTTTAGAGTTGTATAAAAACGGTGTATGTTATCGACCAAAATCCATCCAGCAAAATAATCCAGCCGGCGACCGCCAAACGACGTTTATACAGATAATAAATCCGCCCCGTCCCGCAGAACAGAGCGGCTCGCAGCTATTTCTTTTTTTTCTCTTCATCCACCCATTTGATAACTGCTTCATAAATGCAATCATGCAGATATTGCTCGCTAATTTTCTTTTGGCTGTATGTCCATTTCATACGTTTGTCATCAGTCATTTTTAAGGTTCCTGCTGCATCATATAAACTGTTTTCCACCAGGGTAATCGTTTTCTGGCTACGGTCTATCTTATAAGTTTTTAGATTGTACGGGTGCCCTGCCTGATCCTGAACTTTTACTTTGGCAACGATATTTGAACTACTCTCTGCCTTAACTGAAATAATAGAATTATAAGCGCCAACCTCTACCGGCTCATGAGCAAAAACAGGGAAAACTCCCAATAAAACCGCTAACAAGAGCCCCAGTAAAACTTTCCGCATAGTTCATATCCCCTCCCAAATAATGTTATTACCAATATTCGCTAAGTTATAACCATATCCTGCAAATAAAAAAGCAAGAAGGCCTGACGAACTGAGTCGTCAGGCTTCTCTGGACAATAACTTCTACTTGGATGGCGGCCCGGAGAAATCGGTAAGTTACGGAATTCCCGTCCACCAAGAAGGATTAATTTATTGAGTTTAACCAGTTATTTAAAATTACGCCGCACAATTTTTCAAGTTCATCGTACAACAATTCAGTAGCCTGCTCATCTAAGGTGTCTTTATTGTGCTGCAGTATCGTAAGGATATGCTCAATGCGCTCATACACTTCTACTGGAACCACACAAACCACCTTCGTCATGTTATTATCTTTATTTGCTAAAACATTTCACATTTTGTCCTCAAAAACGAGTGCAAATAAACCGCACCGGAGGGTGCGGCAAAAGTTTTTAATTTGTTATTTCAGGTTCGTCACTTACTTCGTTCAAATCTCTAATGATATTGGGTAAGTCAGTCAATAGCTCGCGTAGTTCTTCTTCAGTCAAGTTGCACTCTATTTTGTCAGATGTATTCTCCATTGTAAACACCGCCCTTATAGCATCATTAGGGACTTTTTCGTCCTAATTTCTCTTTTTTTAATTCTACCCTTTAAATGTTACAATATTGTTACAGATTTTTAAAATAAACAACAACATTATCTCAATTCAACTAATTACTTTTTTGTAAATTATTATTTTATCTGCAGGAACTGCTTATAAAGCAGACTTAGCTCAGATGCGGTTTTAACCCCATTTTAAGGCTAGCCGCCGGCTAAAAACACAGGGGACAGGGGTGCGTAAAATTCATATTTTATCTTCTTCTTTTTCTGCTGTTGCTTTAGGGTCAGCTTGCTTTATGACACCGGTATTGATCAGCTTCTGGACAATATCCTGCTGGATAGACAATGATTGGATAAACCCCTCCAGAGGCATAATCAGGCGTTGATTTATTTCTACTACCGGCTGTCCGTTATCACTTTTTAGCTGGGGCTGAACGGTCAAAAAATCAATTCGTACCAAATTACCGGTAACGTGAATAGCACTGATTCCATCGGCAAAGATTTCCTTATTCATGTAAAAAATCCTCCTCACAATTTGTTACGAACGAACCAAGAGGGCCGATACTTACCATTCTCGGCCCTCTTAATTTTATTTAATGCAGATATACAGCTTCTACAGATTGTACGGTGGCGCCCAAGTTTTGCTGCGCTGTCAGGATGCCGGTAGCCACTACCAGTTTGCTACTGTCGCCAGCCTGCATCAAAACCATGGCTGCATCATTCGCCGGATGAATGCTAAGCGCGCCGTTGTCATACAGAACCCGGAATTTGGCTTCAGCGCCGCCGGTCGCCTGTAAGCTAAAGGTAGTTGCCATTGCCCCCTCCAGCGGTTCCGGAGGCACAGTCACTCCATTAGTTGCCGTCGGTGCCAGCGTCAAGCCGCCGTTACCACCGGTCGCTGTATAATATCCCGCAGGCTGCGCGCCTTCACCCGTTTTGACGGTCAGTACAGTCAGATTAGAGGTGCTTCCCGCTGTTGGACCGACTGAATTAGCGCCCGTAAGCGTTACTGTCAGCGCTTGACCGGATACCAGCACACTATAGCCGCTCGCTTGGCCGCCCGCCGTGGTTATCTGAACGGCTGCCGGCAAAGGTTGCACGTTCGCCGGCGGTTGTGTTGCCGGGCTTGTTGGGACAATACCGCTCAAATTTACACCAGATTGGACAATTTCCACGGGGATGAAAGAGTTGTTTGTTCCCAAAGCTGTCATTCCCGGCTGATTAGGCTGAATGTTCGACTTATTCTCAGCGTGCTTGACTGCAGTTTCGACTTTTTCATTAGTCTTAGCCGTTAATATACTGGCCGTCGCACTGACAGGTTGATCTAGCAGCGTATAGTTGCCAGCATCGGTTCCATTAATTGCCAGCCCGCTAATACTTACCGTTTTATCGGTTCCCTGGGCGGCATCTGCAAACACGGCGTTGCCGCTCACCGTCAGGAGGTCTCCCGACACACGGTTGTCATTATAGATTACCGGAGCTGTCAGAGTACCGTCATACACCTTACTGCCGCCCACAGCCGTCACTGTCAGCACCTTGGGCGTCACTGTCAATTCATTGACCGATGCCGTATTATCTTGGAATATATATCCCAGTGAGCTGGTCAAGCCGCCTGTATAAGTCACTTCATGGCTGCCTGCTGTATAGTTCCCGCTGCTGGATAATGGACCGCCGATGTTGAAGGCAGCCGTGCCGCTGATGCCAGCCGTCGTTGCGGTATCCCCGTCAATCAGACCCGTATAGCCGGGGGTAAAGCTGCCCGGCGACGCGCTGTAAGTGACGCTCTGGCTTCCTGGCGTTACGCTGATGACGGGAGCGATGCTGTAGAAGAACCAGTTGCCGCTGGCGGCATAGCTCGGCGTAATTTCGGCGGTATAGACTTGGTTGTAGTGTTTGTTGTAACCGGTCATACCTTCGACTGTATCGGTTGGATTCGCCGAATATACCAAATAACGGCCTTCATTCGCCACTAGTCCGGTATTACTGGTTGTATTATTGACAAACTTCTCACCTGCCGCCAGTAGAATGTCGCCGCCCGTACTATTAAGGCTGCTGCCGATGGTAATATCTTTATCGGCAATCAAGGTGATGTCGCCGCCGCTCACAATTCCCATCCCATTATTGCCAACATCACCTTCCGGAATACTGATGGATTTACCCTGCAACTTCACACTACCGGAGACACTAAAATTTTCATAGGCTGTATTCACAAGAATATCGCCCTTGTCATAATAGTTAACGTTTACTGTACTTGTATTATTATCATTGTTGTAGGAATATGTGGTTATTTTTTCTACATGGTTATTGGCATTGGTTAATTCAAAGTTACCGGCCCCTAGATACAGATCCAGCGCTTGGATTGGCTGGGATTGCGTAATTGTTCCTGTTGATTCTAGCCCCAGCGCTCTCTTGCCATAGGCTGCCTCAGGAACTCCATGAGCTGTCAGGCCAATGGTGGCGCCAACCTGACCAATTTCGAAATCTTGGTCAACTTTGATGACTGCAGAACCAACATCTCCAGCCAAAGTGTTTATCCGGATATATCCCCCTAGTCCGCTATCATACAGCCAGAATTGCGTGGATGGGCCGATCAGTTCTAGTCCGTTGGCGATAATGAACCCATTTGCGGAGTCCATGTTCACTGTCGAGCCGTCAACTTTCAGTGTAAGGTTACCGGTACCGGCATCGATACCGCTGTACGAAGTGCTGTTGGCTGTAATAGGGTAGATGTAAAGTCCTGTTGGATTGGTATTGTATAAATAAATGTCATGATTATCTGAATTTGCGGCATAATAGCCAATTGAATTTGCATTGGCAAGTGTAATTGCGCCATGCGAATTTGTTATTAGTGAGTCAGCGATAATTTTCCCATTTCCGCTTTCCTCAATAGCCCCGCCAGCGTCAAGTTTTACGAGTGAGGTCGAAGTAATCGAATCTAATATAGAAATATCGCCGCTTGATACTAATGACAGTGCACTAGTCAAAGACAACGGTGAGTCCACGTAAAGTACGGTAGTCCCACTGGCGGTTGAATCTGCACTGATACTTGCTGAAGTCTGGCTTTTCCCGGCCAAAGCACCGGCATAGTAAGTCGATATACCGCTGCCACTGTTGCCAACATGACTATACACGGCACTTGTGCTATGAGATGAGTTGGAAACGGTCCCCTGATTGTTGCCGACCAGACCGCCGACATAACTGGCGAGTGCCCCTCCTGTACTGTTTGTCACACCGGTATCATCGCTTGTAACCGTGCCACTGGAGGAAGATTCGGAAATAGTCCCGGTATTATAACCTACAAAGCCGCCAATCGCCAAACCCTCCGCGCTACTGGCAACACTAACGCTTCCGGTACGGGTCACCGAACTGTCGCTGTAACTATTCGTAATACTGCCACTATTTTTTCCGGCCAATCCGCCAATACGGTTAGAGCCGGTTACATCTCCTTCACTGTGACTCGTGTCTATACTACCATCGGCATTAGTCCCCGCCAGACCACCAACGCTATAGTAACCAGTAACATTGCCGATGCTGTAACTTCCCGAGATGGAAGCATTTGTATTATTATAGCCCACTAAGCCACCGACCCAGCCTGTACCTTGAACATTGCCCGTGCTGTAACTGTTGGTAATTGTACCGGTATGTGTTTCATCCGTATTATTGGTACCAACTAAGCCGCCTATATCATTACTGGCGTTGTCATCATATACATTGCTTATTTTGGTGGCTGTAACCGCTCCGGTACTGTGACTGTCGCTAATCGCGCCATAATTCACTCCTACAAGTCCGCCAACATCATTGGAGGTGGCATTGACTGCACTTTCGCTGTAGCTGTTGTTAATAGCAGCAAAGTTTACCCCTACCAAACCGCCAACTGTGCTGCTGCCGTTCACTGTACCGGTAGCGTAACTATTGCTGATAGTCCCGCCATTCCAGGCAGCGCCAACCAGTCCGCCAGCAACATAGTTACTTTGATAACCAAGAACGGCTGTGCCATACAAGCTGGTTACAGTGCTTTCGCTATAACTGTTGCTGATAGTACCGGCATGGCTGCTACCAGCTAAACCACCGACTATGTTTTTATTACCTACCCCGGTTGACTTAACGGTACCGCTGCTGTGACTGTAGCTTATAGTGCCGCTATCATTACTCCCGACCAGGCCACCGACATTTATACTGCCATTCACATCACCGCTAAAATAGCTATTAGTAATCGTACCTGTGTTGTAACCGACCAAACCGCCCGTATATTCGTTAGTATTGGTTATATTGCCGCCAGTCACACCAACATCCCGGATAATGCCTGTTGAATAACCAAATAATCCAGTATAATTTGCTGTCCCTTGAATAGCCAGGTTGCTGACAGTATGGCCCAAACCTGCAAAAGTACCGGAAAAAGCAGTGGAAGAACCGGTTCCAACCAGGGCGGATGTATAAGTAGTGCCGCTGGCATCAAGGTCTTGCGCCAATGCATAGTTCCTGTTAAGGCCGGCCGTATCAATAGCATCAAGCTCAGCCATAGAGTGGATTAGAGAGTATGTTTGCAGTGCACCAGACTCTCCGATGCTCAGGGACGCACTGCTCCCTGCCAGGGTAATGGCGTTGCCGTTCAGGAAATAATTTCTGCCTATACCATACTCAAGAACCAGTCCTGCGCTAGTGCCGGTTGCCGTTAAACCAGCATTAAACGCAATATTGCCTGCTGCCGACAATGTCAGTACGGAATCTGACGACCAGTTTACTGGCGCGGCAACAGTAATGTTGCCATCCTGGGTGCCGCCGCTGCCTGTCGAAACCGTAACATTAGCTGAGTTTAGCAATCCGGTTAAAGTGCTGGCATTAAGCACACTGTCATTACCTGTTGCACTTGTGCCTGTTAAATTGCTATTTGTACTATTAGAGATGGTTAGATTATATGGGTCAAGCAGTAAGTTACCCGTCCTGCCGTTCTCCGCCCGGAGATCGACCGTACCATTGAAAGCAAGAATCCTTTTGCCGGATACCTCGGTTTGACCACCATTACCGCTATTAGCACCTCCCCGGGCAGTTATGGCACCGTCATACTTGGTAGTATCATTTGCCCATACAACCACCTGTCCTCCGTCACCACTGCTAATGGCATCAGCCGTAATAGTTGCGCCAGCTTCCACCGTTGTAGCCGAAGCCGATTTTTCACTGATTCCCCCCTGGTAAGCACCGCCGATCAGGGCTATACCTCCACCCTGGTCGCCTGACACGTCGACTTCGGCTGTCGAGGTGAGCAATATTATATCTCCCAGCACTTTGACCGTACCGCCGGTCAATCCACTGGTTTTACCGGAAGCGTCTACAGTACCGCTGACATTTACAACACCGTTATTGCCGCCATCCAGCACAATCTTGCCGTTTCTTTCGCTCAGCCCCTGTGCCCGAATGATGCCGCTATTATTGACTACCGTACCTGTCAGATCACCGGCGGCTTTGGCCGTCATGACCACCAATCCCCCGTTGGCCTGGATCAGGTTGCTGTTGCTGGCCTGTGCATTGAGCGATCCCTGATCAACATTCAGGTTGATTAAACCGTCGCCGCTAAAGTCAAGCGTAGTGGCATTACCAGCCGCAAGAGCCACGGAACCTTTATTAGCGATAATGACACCTTCATTAGCTACTTGCCTGCCTAATAAAGCCACATAACCGCTATCTGCAGCTTGAATGGTTCCCTGGTTAACAACTGCGCCGTTTCCTCCGTCAGTAAACGTATATTTACCCGTCAGAAAGTCGCTGTCGGTAAGATTCTGAGTGGATGCCACCAGGCTGCCGACATTGACCTGCGAACCGCGAGCAAACAGAATTCCGTTGGGGTTAATTAAAAAGACTTTGCCATTAGCGTTAAGGGTGCCGTAGATGGCCGACCCGCTGTTGCCGATGACCCGGTTTAAGGCTACTGAACTGGCTCCGGGCTGCAGGAAGTTGACCATTTCGCCTTTAGCTATGTTAAAGCTTTGCCAGTTGATAGCCAATTTGTCAGTTGTCTGAATTATGTTGGTTGTCGTTCCACTGCTGTCAATGAAGGCGCTACCACTGATTACCGTACCGCCGCTGGGATTTGCCAAACCGGTCGAATAGCTGCTGAAAAACAAAGTTGTTGCCAGTGTGGCCGGTACAATAATTTTATTGACTGCCCGTCGCCACTGCCGTTTCCATTTACGTTGCATATTGCTTCCTCCTTAGAAATAGGTTACACCCTGCAGCCAAAACCGACCGTTTTTGTCGGTGTCGGACTGAGCGACATTATTGCCGATTTTCCAAGCGTAGTTGGCTTTTACCAGGTAATGACCGGGAAGGCCCCACAGCACGCCCAGTCCAGCTCCCGACAGAGACCGCCGGTTGTCGCTGTCGGTTGAATCTTTTTCAATATGGGATACACCGGTGTCGTAAAAACCGATGAGTTGGAGCATTTGTTTGGATTGTTTGAGCGGAATGTTCCAGTGCAGTTCGCCATTAAAAAGCCAGGCCTCGTCTCCCGAAGCTTCGTCGGCCGGATAGGCTCTTACGCCATTGGCGCCGCCTAAGGAAAATCGTTCGGAAGAATCAAGATTGGTAGATGCCCACTGTCCGCTAAAGGAGGTTTGCAAAAACAAACGGTTATTTATGGTCTGTTGTCGCAGTAAGCTGTAAACGGTTTTATTCCAGTGGCCAGTAGGCGGCAGACCGGAATTGGATCGGGCCGAAAGATTACCGTTATACCATTGAAGGGAATAGGCAGTAACGCCGCCGCCCCACAAGTTGTCGCGACTGTCGCCGTTTACGCCAAGACTGAAGGCATGGGATGATTTATCTGTTACGCTGCCAATGGTGTCAATCTGGTCGCGGAAGTTTTTATGATCATACCCCAGCTGCAAATTCAAATTGTCAGTGCGCGACCGGACCGCTGCCCAGGTCAGGTCAGCATACTTGCTGTAAGCAGTACCATGGGCATCTAGGAAATCATAGTCTTCACCCAGCCAGTACCGTATTTTAGAATAGCCAATATTGAGACTCAGGCTTTCCGCCACAGGCAGTCGATAACTGGCTCCTGTCAGGGAAATGTCATTATCAGCCCAGGTTGTGCTTAGGTTTAACTCATCTCCTCCATGAACCAGGTTGTCCACTTGATAGTTGACTGCACTTTGCACTTTGCCGATAAAGCGGTTGCCCCAGTTGTTGATAGCGACACTGCCATGAACATTGCCTTTTTTCTCGGTGGTTTCCACAATACAGTCAGCCACTCCGGGATTCTTACCCGGTGAAAGTGTCAGCTTGGCGCTTACTCCGGCCAAGTCACCGGTCAGCAGCACGGCGCGCTCCAAATCTTTGTTGTTGATGTAGTCGCCGGGTCGCAACGCCTCCAACTGCCGCCGGATTGCCTGATCACTGGCCAAGCTATGGTTTTTTAAAAGAATATCGCCATAGCGGCCCACTACCACAACGATTTCCAAGCGGCCCTGATCAATATCCTGGGCTGGCAGATAGGCTTGCGCGACCAGATAACCATGCGCTTTGAAATATTGCGTAATCTTCGTTGTGACCTGATTTAGCTGGGTGAATGTCAGCTGCTGATGAAGCTGGTCCTGGTAGAGGGGTAATAGTTCCTCTGCTGTAAAGATGTCCTGGCCAGTAATAACGATCTCTTCTACCTGGACTTTAAGGCCTTGGTCTGTCAACGGCGGTCTTAGCGGCTGCTCTTTGACTGTCAGATTGGGCCGTTCTTCGTTTGGCAGATTGCGTTCGGTAATCTGTGCATTACGCAATGCGTTACCGGCGTCTGGAAAACCTGCTGCCGGTGCAGCTAGGCCTGTTGAGGTTAGACTGATCAACACCGCAGCCGCCAGCAACTTTGCAGATAGATGTTTACGTTTCATGTTCTGAGCCACATTTAACCCTTCCCTTTTTCTCATTTTTCCCGGCTTTGTCTAAGCACTACTTTTATTCAGGATATTGGAAGACTACTTCGTATTACCTGCGCATGCTAATCACCCTTTACTTATATGTTGATATAAAAATAGCCAAGCCGCACAGTAATATAACTAGTGCGGCTTGGCTATCATAGACGAACGTCCTTAGACCCATAGCTTTGCGTCCCTACCTTTCGGCAGGTTTGCCCAATACCTTTATATATTTTTTGATAGTACCTTTTATATAATTTCTCCGAGCTAATAACAACTGTTTTTTATACCACTTTAATATTTATACCATAAATCGCCAAATTCCTGCAGAACTATTTAAAAATTGCTAATTTTTTTACTTTTTTTATGATCAAACATTTCTTTGTTCACAAGTTTAAGCCTATAAGCCAATTTCATTAAAAATATTAGGTAAATCTACTAAAAACAAAAAACGCCGGATTACCGAGATAACCGACGAAGTATTATTATATGCTATTGGAAAAACACGGGGACCATGGACAGAACTCCTGACCACTACTTGGGAATGCGAATTCCGCTAGAATCAGATCTCCTTTACTCCAGGTAAAAACAATGTATTTCCGTTTCTATTATGCACTGTGGCCGGATTAGCGAGTTTACTTTTTCTAAGCCAACCCGGTTCGGCACAATGCTTAAAAATGCAAGCATTAATATAATATCAGCAATTTTTTATATTTTTTAATAGACTTAAACAACTATATGTGCTAGTCTATTAATGTAAAATTTTTACTTTAAAAAGGAGTATTTCCCAAATGCTTACATTCAAGATGGAAAAAAAGTTTAGTGATTGTCCCTGTACTGGAGCTAATCTTGAAAAATTTATCCATCCGGCAATTCTTACTCTTTTAGTGGATAATAAATTACACGGCTATAATATATTGCAAAGACTGCAAGAAACCTATATGTTTCAGGACAAAAAGCCTGACCCGGCTGGAGTTTACCGGTGTTTGAAAAAGATGGAACAAGGTGGATATGTCACTGCTGTCTGGGATGTATCAGATGCGGGCCCAGCAAAAAAATTGTATACTATAACAACTGATGGTCTGGAGTGCCTTAAAACTTGGCTACATACATTAACTAACTACCATAATTCGCTAGGTTTATTTTTATCTTTCGCACAAAAGACCGTCTTACACCGTCAAGGTTGAGGAAGGAAGAGAAATATGTTATCACGCATACATTCACAGACCGATGTCTTGAAGAACGGGAAAATCATGATGTTAGTCGATGGTGATCCAGGCTGTTATATATTAACTGATTTAAAATACACAGAACATGCATTAAAGGAAGTGCTTGTGTGTACTTATAAAACCATTCAAGAAATCACCGCCGCCAAAAACAACTTCAGTCTCGATGCCTATGTCAATATGCTTGTATCATTGACTAATAACCTTAAAATTATTACAGAATCACTTCTTGCACTCAAAACCAAATCGTCAAAACCAGACATGCAATGCAGCACTTCTTCTGAAGCTTTAGCAAAAATAAAGCAATCTGCCTGGGAAGACAAAAGAAAAGTATTAAACCAAATTGAAAAAATTTGCGATGTATATGGACTAAAGATGATTAATGACTCTGATCATATGTCTAAAATTTTTTTACCTATCAAACATGAGTGGTATTGCGAATATCCAGAATTAGAAAAAATCATGGATGAATATGTCGCTTACAGATTCTGCGAATTAGTGTTTCCCGATTCCACCGCCAGTAAATAGGCGGTATTTTTCTGGTGACCCACGTAGAAATCGAACCTACAACCTACAGATGTCATCTAAGGACATTTCGAGCGTCTTCAGTGGTTTACATGGCTGTTTGAAGCCTGCTCCTACAAACCGGCTTCCAAGGACCTACCTTCATCCAAAATACAGCAAAGTACTGATTTAGTACTTTCTTAGCACAACGTCCCTAGAGTCCTCTTAATGCTATTACTCATTTGGTAATCAGAATCACTATTATCTTTTTTTCAAGTAATAGAATTCAAACACCTTCGGCATGCTATTCATTGCAAAATTGAGTATGTTCTACCGACTATTACTACAAGAAGTAAATAGTTGACATCTGCACAATCGCGAGCTATCATAATATTACGTTAACGTTAAATGCACAAGGGGATTATATGGTGCGTTATAAAATAGGCGAAATAGCCAAACTAACTAATCTAACGACCCGAACAATTCGATATTACGAAGAGCTTGGATTGTTGGGTGCCAGAGAAAGCAGATTAAATGGGCAAACGCGATATTTTGACAACGAGGATATTGAACGTCTAAAAAAAATTCAGATGTTGAAAGATTTAGGACTTTCCTTGGAGGAAATTGGGCAGGTCATTGAGTTATACTTTACCGACGGTCAAATCTTAGAGGGAAAACGTCAGGTCATTCAAATATTGAGGAACCATATTCAGGCCGCCGAGGGAAAAATTGAGGAGCTAAATGAGTTCAAAAGGGAATGTGAAAATAATATTTTAAGACTTGAAGCGATCATTGCCAAGTCTAACTATGAAAAAATTGATGCGTAGCGCACACGTCTTTTTTTTGTGTAAAATCTTACGTTTACGTAAAGATTAAATTTGGAGGAATAAAAATGGATCAAATAAAAGAGAAAAATTTTGAAAAACCAAAATTAAGCCAATTCTTGATTCTTTTGATGTCAATAACCAGCGCAATTTCTGCAGCAAATTTATATTACGCTCAACCTTTGCTATCCAATCTTTCGACCTATTTTCATGTCTCATCGACCGTTATCGGAATCTCGGCAATGATTATTCAGATTGGTTTCGCAATTGGATTGATTTTTATTGTCCCGTTGGGCGACATGGTAAACCAGCGTTCATTAATTATCATTATGCTAATCTGTTCGATGGTAGCATTACTGGAACTTTCGTTTGCCACAAATATTATATGGTTCACAATCGGTTCTTTATTTGTTGGAATCACTTCTATTGCACAAATGGTGCTTGTAACATTAGCAGCGCATTTGGCAAATCCCGCTTCCAGAGGTCGCGTAATTGGTGCTGTAATGACCGGATTGTTAATTGGGATGCAACTGTCACGTACTTTTAGTGGAATTATCGGAACATATTATGGCTGGCAAGTGGTATACCAGATTGCTTCTATAATGATAGGAATATTAATTATCATTTTCTATTTTTGCCTACCCCAGTCCTCTCCTGATACAAGTATGAGTTATGGGAAATTGATTTCATCTTTGGGTAGTATACTGCGAAATCAACCTATATTAAGAAGTTCTTCTTTGATTGGCGCGACAATGTTTGCATCTTTCAGCGCTTTCTGGACGACACTTTCCTTTTTGTTGGAATCTCCTATGTATAATTTAGGAGCGCAAGCGGCGGGAATGCTTGCCCTTATTGGTGTAGTAGGTGCTTTAGCCGCCTCTATAGCAGGGCGAGTTGTTGACAAAAAAGGGTATTATTTCACGTTAACAATAGGAATCAGTCTTTCTATGGCAGGCTTCATATGCTTCTGGATGTTGGGATATCAGATGTGGGGACTTATTTGCGGAATTATTCTGCTAAGTTTAGGTATCCAAACCGCTCAAATATCCAATCAGGCAAATATTAATACACTTGATGCCGTTTTTCGTAGTCGAAACAATGGTATTTATATGGCTTTTTATTTTATAGGTGGTGCGATAGGTTCCTTTTTGGGATCATATTTTTGGGGACTGTCCGGTTGGGCGGGAGTTTGCATTCTTGGAATTGGTTTTCAAATTATCGCGGCAGTAACGCACTTTCTCAGAAATAAACATACTATTATAGCCCCAGACTAACAAGTCTCCATAATTAAGCTCAATCTTCATAAAGATAATTTTACCCTCGAAGAAAAGAAGACGGCTCTACGGGCAATTAAAAACGTGTTATCGTTGAGCGAGTCGATAGCACTCGCGACCGTGGAAGTTGACCTGAAATCAATGTTCATCTAAAATTGAAGTAACCCCAGTTCAATTTGAACTGGGGTTTTTTTTAAGTATAGTAAATGTCAAATCGATCCAGAATACTTAGCACGCCTTTCATGACTCCATATAAAGTAAGTTCTGCTGTATGAATGAGATCACACACAATCGAATTGTATTTAGGCTTACATATATAGTCGATTTTTTACGGTAAGAATATCAGTACTGGAGCATCACAAATATTGGTGACGGCAATGGACGTTGAGTGTTCTTGCATCAAGACATCTCTAGCATCATTGCGAAAGGTTTCACTGAGCCCCGAATACAGCATGCAAACCAATCTAATACGCATAGTTTAGCCAGTGTTAGCGGCTTAGATCTTCATATTTCAGATCCACTACAAAATTGTAAATGGTAAACTAAAATACAGAGTTTTAAGCCAGTAGAACTACAAACTTTCTCGCCACAAAGCACACAGTTTTTCGCCAATAACTACACAGTTTCCAGTCAGCTGATACAATAGAAGCACGCTGAGTATGGAGGCTGCTAGAAATGAAGGGATATTCTGTGTATAGCAAAATACATCAACTAAAAGAACGCGGATTCCGAAAAGATACCGTGGCGAAAAGTCTTGGCATCAACTGGAGAACAGTGGACCGCTACTGGAATATGACGGTGGATGAGTATGAATCTAATGTCGCCACGGTCTGCAAGGTCAGGCTGCTAGACGATTACCAGGACACAATCATCAGCTGGCTACGGGATTATCCTACGCTTAGCGCAGCACAGGTTTGTGATTGGTTAAAAGAACACTACAGCGCGACCTTTAGCGAACGAACGGTCTCTCGGTATGTAAAGAACCTGCGGAATGAGTATGATCTGCGCAAAGCACTCAATCAACGAGATTATGCAGCTGTTCCTGAATTGCCAATGGGGCAGCAATTGCAAGTAGACTTTGGCGAGAAGTGGCTGAAAAATGTAGACGGTGGCCGCATCAAGGTCTATGCTGCAGCTTTTGTTCTGGCACATTCCCGTTTTAAATATGCCGAATTACAGAGCCGCCCCTACACCGCTTCGGATTTGGTGCGAGTATGTCACCAATGCTTCAGGTATATGGGCGGAATGCCGCAAGAGATGGTTTTTGACCAGGATAGTATCGTTTGCGTGGCAGAAAATGCCGGTGATATCATACATACTTATGAATTTGAAAAACTTCGGCAGGAGTGCAAACTGAGTATTTATATGTGCCGTGGTGCTGACCCTGAAAGCAAGGGGAAGGTGGAAAGCACCGTGAAATATGTGAAAGGCAATTTTCTGGAAAACCGGCTTTACGTGGATGATGATATTCTAAACAGCAGCTGCCTGGATTGGTTGGAGCGTACCGCAAACGCAAAAATTCACGGAACAACAAAGCGTGTGCCTGCCGAAGTATTTGCCGAAGAACGGGAATACTTACGGCCGCTGGTCGATTGCGCAGAAAATAACGGCGCTCACCTATGTAGAACTGTCCGCAAGGACAATACCGTTATTTATGACAGCAACCGTTATTCCGTTCCACTTGGCACTTACAATGCGCAAAAAGAGGTTTGTATTGTGCCCAAAGATGGCATTTTATACATTCAGACTGTATTTGGCGATCGCATTTGCCAACATCGCATTTCCAACGGTCGGGGTCTGCTCATCCAAAGCAGAAGCCACCAGCGCGACAGAACCAGCTCTCTGAACCAGATGCAGGTTGCACTGGGTACGCTTCTTCTTGCCAAGGCGGATGACTTTCTCCAAACGATCCGTACAGAGAAATCCCGGTATGCCAGAGATCAATTTAAGCTGATCCATACGCTCTGCGACCAATATGCTGTAGACGCTGTCCTGGAAGCTGTAGGTTTTTGCCAGTACAGTAACCTTTACAGCGCGAATTACATAAAAGACTATCTGGAACACAATGCCTTTAAACAACCCCAGCCGCCAGAGTTGCCCCTTCCGATGAGCAATGCAAAGTATCATGTGACAACGCAAAAGCGCTCGCTTGATGTCTATGCCAAGGAAAGTGGTGACCGATGATGATGCGGCCAATTGACCGGGTAACTGGACTACTTTCTGATTTACGCATGACTCCCGTGGATTTTGAAGCACTTTTTGCAGGTAAAAATTCACTAACACCCGTGGAGAGTGTAGAACTGTTTTTACTGGAACAGCAACGGCTTCGAGTACAAAAACAGAATCTGCTACGCCGCCGCAGAGCAAGCCTGCCTGCTGAGAAAACCATGGATTCTTTTGATTTCGGTTTTCAACGCAGTGTTTCCAAGGAACAGATGTTGCGGCTAAGTGATATGACGTGGGTTGAACAAGCATACAATGTTTGCTTGTTGGGGCCTCCCGGCGTTGGTAAAACCCATCTTGCTTTGTCCCTGGCGGTGAAGGGGCTGAACTTGGGTTATGCAGTGGCGTTTGAAACCTTGGATACCCTTATGAAGATTCTAAAAACGTCCGAAATTTCCAGAGCCAGCAAACGTCGACTCAGATATTTAAGTAAGGCTGCTCTGGTGATTGTTGACGAAGTTGGGTTTATGCCACTCTCCCCGGCAGAGGCTAATTTATTCTTTAGCTTTGTGTCTTCTATGGCCGAGCGTACTTCGATGATTATTACATCAAACAAAGGGTTCGACGAGTGGGCTGAGTTCCTTGGCGATGCAACGATTACAACAGCCATTCTTGACCGCCTAATCCACCACTGCGAGATTATCAATATGACTGGTGACAGTTATCGCTTAAAGCACCGCAAAAGTATTACTTGAAAAACTCTGCACTTTGTGGCGGAAAACTCTGCATTTTGATTGACTGCTTACAAAAATGGTACAACCGTTTTATTTCTTCCATCAGAACACCTTTTACTGAAATATTAGTGGATAAAAATACCCAGATAGGTCAAAACAAGGCCCAGCAAAAGATTAAGCGGTGGAAAAACAAAGAGTAAAATAGGCAGATACTTTTTGCGCATTTCGTCATTCGGCATACTGGCCATAATCAAAGCTCCTCCAGATGAAAATGGTGAGACCCCGCAAGCAAATATGGCTATTGTTATGAGTGAATAAAGAATCGACGGCTCCAAATAGGTTATTTGCGCAAGCTGTGGGACAATTGGAAACAGCGTTGGCATGACGACACCGTATCCGCTGGAAAACAAGGTCATAGATCCGGAAATGAGCAGTGTGACTAAGGGCACTAAAGCTCCAGGCACGCTATCCCCTACCCACGCCGCCAACATTTGAATAGTCCCGGCTTTTACAGCAACCCCAATCAATGTACCCACACCACAGATTGTTGTAATAATTCCCCAAGGCACTGCACTAAAAGCCTTTTTCTCTTCTCCAGCTCTAAATAGGATAACTAGAACAGATGCTAATACCGTAACAAACCCTATGTCCACCTTCGCATTTATCATCTTTAAAAATGAATTAGGAATAACCGCATATAAAATTGCAGGTCCAATCATAACCAAAACGACGAAACCTAAAATATACAGGTTAAGTTTCTGTGCTTTTGTAAACGGCTCTGGTCGCTCAACTTCTATTTTTTTCGTCTTATGCCCTTTAAACACAAAGTATACAATCGCCAAAAGAATCGTATAGTAAATACCTATATTAAGAAACACTTGAAGAGTATACGTCGACGCTTGTTCAATAAACCCTCCATTTACAATAAGCCCTTTAATGATTACTCCGCCAACACTTGTCATAAAATTTGATCCGACAGATGCACCAAACGCTGCAGCAAGAGCTGCCAAAAGAGGATGCATTCCTGATTTTTGTGCCAATATGATTGCTAATGGAACAAGAAGAGCCAGCACCGCGTAAAGTCCTGCACCCATTGCTGAAAGGACTATTCCAAGCAAATAAATGGTAATCGGCAGAAAGTATGGATGGTTTCTACATTTATATACTACTTTCATTGATATTTTTTCTAACGTACCATCGGCGGCTGCAAAACTATAAAAAAATGTAACTGTGAAGAAAAGGAAAAATAGCTGCATTGGCCACAGCGCAATAATCTCATTTGGCTTTAATCCTATCACAAATGAACCAATAATATACGAAAATGACAACGCGAAAAAGCCAATGTTAGCTTTGGTTAAATAACCTAAGCCAATCGAGGCAAGAATTGCAATTATGATCAGCAGTGATACACTCATTTTAATTACCTCCGTCTTAATTTGGTATATCATTCTTTAAATCCTGAGAATCTCGTCCTAGCTAGCTAATCCGCTATCCCTAATCGCTTAATTCGCTCGTTTCTATCAGTAATAATGAGCATTTTTTTACCTATCTCCTGTAGCCCTTCAACCATGTAGACAATTTTCTGAGCATCTTTTGCTTGTTCCTGAGAAATGGCGTTATTGTTTTCTACGTTTTTAATTACTTGCTCAATCGAATACCGAAATTTATTGAGCATGTCTCCAATTTCAACTGCTGAACGATGACTTTCCTCCGACAAATTACGCACCTCTGAGGCTACTACAGAAAAACCCCTTCCAGCTTCACCTGCTCGAGCAGCTTCAATCGAAGCATTTAGCCCCAGAAGATTAGTTTGCTGCGATACTCTTTTGATGATATTAGTTATTTCTGATGTTGCAATAACCTCTTTGGCGATTTCTTGAGATAAAATTGTCACGGCTTGACTCGAAGCAGCAAGTTCCTTTGAAGAAGCACTTAATTGCTCTACAGCAGTAACGGCTTGTTCAATAGCATGATGTATTTCAATTACTTGTTTTTGAAGTTTTTGCTCTGCCGCTTTGTCATTCATCAGCTTATTAACCATTGCGATAGCGATTTTAACAAATAGCTTAATTTTATCTGGATCACCAGTAAATCCAAGAAATCCAATTTTTTGGGTTTCACATTGAACTACCACATAGATTCCAGGTTCAAGAGTGTCCAGTTGCTGATCTACAGCTTCATCTACTCTTAGCATTTCAGTGTTATCCGTAAGAAGTTGTAACAACTCGGAATAACCTCTCCCATCGCGACTTTTCTCCTCACCGGCGACAACACAACCATTTCTATCGTAATACATAGCATTGTAGCCAGTTAGTTTATATAGATAATCGACAAGTTTTCTTGCTCCAGCAACAGTCATTTCCATTCACGAATCAGCTCCTCAGATGCCTGGAACCCCCATTGTACTTTCTCTGCGTCTTATATTCAGTCCCGATTAAAAACTGAACTTCGAATATAGACATTGCCATCCATAATGCGTCTTGCTGTTCTGGAAATTGCCGCTCGTGTAATCTCTGTTTGTCCATCATCGTATTTAGCATCTGACTCGACTTCAATTACTCCAGCCGGATGTCCAATCCTGATTTGCTTTTTCTCTTCAGGACTGTTGGTTACTTCATATACAACAGTACCAGGTATCTTAGCAGCGCAAGCAGTACAAACAGAAGCAGTTCCAGCATATGTTTTATGGGTAATTTGCATAAACATCAAACGAGATACGAAGTCAACGGCATTCGCTTTGATGAGATTGCCTGTAGTAAAATCTGAATAATCGGCCGGTTTATTAACAAATGCAATCATTGGAAGAGCAGGACTCTCTGAAGTTGCACTATCTATACTCTTAGCCATACCGATTTTTACAGCAGCAGCACCACGTATTCTTTCCAACAAATTTAATAAATCAGAATTACCATCTATTTCTTGGGGCGTTTCTGTCCCCATAAGTCCTATGTCTTCTGCTTTGATAAAGACCATTGGATTTGCAACATCTACTATACTTACTTTGATTGCTCCACAACCGGGTACTTCTAAAATGTCTATAGGATTGGTGGTTGGTAACATTTTTTTTGTAAATGCCCCTACGGTATTCGAATAGTTCAGCATAATTTTTGCACCAGTACCAGGTACACCATCCACTTTACAATCACCAATCACTGCCGCTTTGCCATCGACGGTTGGAACATCTGCGACGATAATTTTATCAGTATTGGTATTATAAATGCGAACCTTTGTCATAGTTTCGCCTGCACGAACCAAACCTTCGTCAATTGCAAACGGGCCAATTGCGGCAGAAATGTTGCCGCAATTACCCTTATAATCGATTTTAGGCGAATTAATGCTAACTTGTCCAAATGTATAATCAACATCGGCGTCCGTCCGGCTGGACGGGCTGATTATAGCCAGCTTGCTGGTTAATGGATCCGCTCCGGCAAGACCGTCAATCTGTCTTACATCCGGACTACCAAAAATACTAAGAATTACCTTGTCACACATTTCTTTATCCCTCGGTAAGTCATTTCCCATGAGAAAAATCCCTTTGCTTGTACCTCCCCGCATTATAACGCAGCGAATTTTCTCCATTTCCTTCATAAGCTTAAACCTCCCTGTATTATCACTTCGATAATGTAGCACCAAATAACTGATCTGAATTAAATAGAATAGCAACTTGGTATGGCAAACTTTACTGAAAGCGCTTCTCCAGTTCCCGCTCTTTAGCCAAACTCGCAATCTTATTCAGATTTGCAAAATCAAGCATATGCTCAGCATATGCAGCCGTAGTATCATTGGTTTTCAAAGAATCAAGCATGTCAATGATCGCCTTCGTAGCAACCATAGCGGTCGATCCCGGATAAATAACTATCTTAAAACCCAGTGCATCAAGCTCTTCACCTTTTAAAAAAGGAGTTTTTCCACCTTCAACCATATTGGCCAGAAGCGGTTTTGAAATAGCTTTAGCTACTTTTTCCATCTCATCCCGGGATTGCGGCGCTTCAAAGAAGATTACATCAGCTCCCGCGTCGCAGTAAGCCAGCGCTCTTTCAATCGCAGAGTCAAACCCTTCAACTGCTCGCGCATCAGTCCTGGCTATCACTACAAAGTCTTCATTTCTTCTTGCATAAACCGCTGCTTTGATTTTGGATACCATTTCTGTTTTTGGAATTACTTCTTTTCCTTCCATGTGGCCACAACGTTTCGGTAATACTTGGTCTTCCAGTTGTATAGCTGCTACCCCGGCACGCTCATATTCTTCAACCATCCTGATAACATTTAATACTCCACCGTGGCCATTGTCACCATCCGCTATTACAGGAATATCTACAGCATTCGATATATTCTTTGCTTGGAGAGCCATCTCCGTCATAGTGAGCAATCCAATATCAGGTCGGCCAATTACGGTATGGCTGGTAATAGCTCCGCTCATGTAAACTGCAGGAAATCCGGCCATTTCGATTAAACGGGCTGTCCAAGGATCACCTGCACCAGGGGCTCGAATAATTCCCGGTACTTTCAGTAATTCACGTAGTTTTTTCGCTGACATCTTTACTCCTCCTAAATTTGTATTAACTAATTAAAACAAGAATCAACTTTAGTTTGCAGTATCTATGTTTTATTTTAAAAACTAAGCCTGATATACCCAAGGCCTTTGAAGCTGATCTTTAGCTTGAAACTCAACTATTAAATCAATACTTTGCAAAGTATTAGCAACATCATCGAGCCCCTCGATTAGCGAGCGTTGCCGTACTGGTTCAATGTCAAATGTGATTATTTCTCCCCTCGGTGTGGTAAGCTCAGTTTTGTATAAATCCACGGTAAATTCACCTTCCAAAGTTTGCTGAGCCAATTCTTCTACTTTATCTTTAGGTAATACAATAGGTAGCACACCTTGCTGAAAGCAGTTCTTAAAAAATATACCACCAAAACTTATTCCTATCAGACAACGAATGCCCATGCCGGCAATCGCCTCAGGAGCCATTTCTCTTGAACTACCTGATCCAAAATTCTCGCCGACGATCATTATCTGGGCACTCTTATATTCTTGTTTATTAAGAACAAATGAAGAGTCAGGTATCCCTGCATCGCCATCTCCGTTTAAAAAGCGGTATGGTTCAAACGCATACTCAGGTAAATTATCTAGATTTTTCAGGATTCTCTTCATAGGGCAAATGATGTCAGTATCGATATTAGGTAATAACCAGGGCGCCGCTACACTTTTTATTACGGTAAGCTTTTTCATCTCAGTTCCCCCGTCCGCATGCTATAGAGTTATTTGGCGTACATCCACAATTTTTCCGCCAATTGCCGCAGCTGCCGCTGTGGATGGGCTGGCAAGATGTGTTCGAGCTTTAGGGCCCTGGCGCCCAATAAAATTCCTATTGGTTGTGGATACACAACGCTTACCAGGTCCTACTTGTTCCCCATTAGCTCCGCCGCACAATGAGCAGCCGGGTTCCCCCCACAGAAATCCCGCTTCTTTAAATACCTTGTCCAGGCCCTTCATTTCCGCTTCCTTTTTAACTTTTTCAGAGCCGGAAACAATCCAAGCCTCTACATGTTCAGCGACCTTCTTACCTTGTACCAATTTGGCGACTCTTTCAAGATTGGATATTCTCCCGTTAGAACAGGATCCGATAAACACTCGATCAATTAAAAGATTTTCCATCTTTTGGCCTGGCTGAAAATCCATATATTCTAACGCTTTTATCCAGCCGTTTTGCAAATTCTCGGTAGAAGCATCCTGAGGGTCAGGAATCACTTCATCAATGCCAATTGTGTGTGACGGGGTAACTCCCCAACTAATTTGAGGCTTAAGATTTTTAATGCTGACAGTTATTTCTTTATCAAACTTCGCCCCATTGTCTGTTACCATTGATTTACAATGCTCAATTAACTTGGCGAAGTTAGCGTCTTTCGGTGCATATTCTCTATTTGTGATATATTCAAAAGTTGTGCTGTCAGGTGCGATAAAACCGTATTCGGATCCAAACTCCACCGTCAGATTACATATGGTCATGCGACCTTCCATGTCTAATTTTCGAATAGCCTCTCCCGAATATTCGACAGCATAGCCAACGCCAAAGTCCGAGCCGTGCTTTGCAATTATATGCAAAATTATATCCATCGGCTCAATTCCCGGACTCATTTCCCCTTCGATATTTACCCTCATCGTTTTCGGCTTTTTTACCACCAACGTCTGCGTTGCAAGTATATGATATAACTCGCTTGTTCCAATACCCCACGCTAGTGCTCCCATTGCACCATGTGTGCATGTATGACTATCGCCGCATACAATTGTCATTCCTGGCAAAGAAATCCCCAATTCCGGTCCAATTACATGAATGATTCCTTGTTTCGGGTCATTTAAATCAAATAGGGGTATATCATGTTTCAAACATTCTTCGCGAAAAAGAGGAATAAAAGCTTTACTGGAAAAAGTGTCGTCAAAACAGCGATTAGGTTTTGATGACACGGTATGGTCAGGAGAAGCGACTACGAGATTTTTATTGAGAGGTTTTAATCCTGCTTTCGTGAGCAATTTTAAAGCTAGCGGTCCTGATAAGTCATGCAAATAGCATCGATCAATAAACAAAAGGTAATTGTCATCACTAATTTTTTTCACCGCATGAATTTCCCAAATTTTATCAAACATTGTTTTTAACTGAGACATCTGGATTTTTCCTCCATATCATTAATGGGAATACGCTTATAACAGACTTATCACTGTTCTATAGGGGTTCCTGCTACAGCCTGACGAAACAGCTCGTAGCTGTTGAGACTTTAAACAAAGATCACCTCCTTAAGCTTATGCAACAAATTCATCGCCCCCATTCAAACTACCAAATAAACTAACAGTATACTATTAAATTCAATAAAAACGTCCACCAAGCTAATATATATAGGTTTTTATGTGGATTCATCATCTTGAAATTATTTTTTTCATTCGAATAGGTATACTTATAGTATACCTATTCGAATTTATCTGTCAATACAGAAACTTTAATTTTTAACCCTTTCATCTTTTCAGAAATCTATTGCGAAAAAATCACAGCTAGCTCTACCATTGTCCCATTCCAGCAAATTGCATAAAAAAATAGGAGCTACCTGTCTGTGTGTTTAGGATAAACAAACCATCCACATCACACAAATAGTAGCCCTATGAGCCGTTATATAATCAGGAAAACAAGTCAAATAGGAGACTGTAATCTAGGAAAAGGCCTCCAAACAATACACTGCATATCAAAACAAAAACTCTGATTGCCAAAATGAACTGAAATGAAGCCCACAAAAAATACGAGATATGACCATGCAATTCATCGACTACTTGTTTCTTCCGAGCCTAATCCAAGATCTAATAATACTAAGAATAACTCAAGTAATTTTATCTTCTTTTCTTTTTCCGTTTCCCATATTTTTAATTTCTCTTCTTTATTAACATGAATAAGAATACCTTTGTTCACTGCTGATACCATATGATTCATTAATTCTGGGGAATACCGAGCAAAGACGCCTGTAAGTTTTCGTTCCTCCATCGCTCCAATAAACTGATCAGCAATATTTTGATTCCACAAACGGATGTGCTGCATTAACTCTGGCGGTATTTCTCCCAATACTTCCTCGTTATTAATCATCCAAAAGAGTCTCACGAATTTTTCATTTGCATGAGAAAATTCGAAAAGGTGTCGAGCAACCCCTTTTATAAGGGATGCAGTATCATCGGTATCTCTAATTATCCGGGCAAAATCATCATTTAGTTGCTTTAAATACCCTTCAAATACGCTGGCAAATAAAGCTGCTTTGGATGGAAAATATTTATAAACTGTTCTTTTAGTGAATTTTGCCCTAGCTGCAATTTCATCCATTGAAACATTAGCATATCCTTTTTTTGAAAATAATTCTAATGCTGCTTGCTGGATATAGAGTTTAGTAATTTCTTTATTATTCTTGGACAATATAATCCCCTTTTCTCCGCAATTGTATTGTTAAGTATACTTATAGTGTAATTATATATGAACAAATGTCAACAGCTAGCATCCGTAGCACTTTGCTGTATTTTTTCTACACAAAAAAAGTACTTGGTACTCTTTATTTCTTTGGTGACCCACCACGGAATCGAACCGTGAACCTACTGATTAAGAGTAATTAATATTGCTTCTGTTTACGTTTTGTTATGTTCGAAAACACTTGTTTTATAAGGGATTAAAGATTTCTACTCCTTAGAACATTTGTTCTTTTTTGAGCCATTTTTCGAAAATAAACGGCAAATAAACGGCAAGTTTACATAGTTGTTATGGCGCCTATTTATTGGGTTTATGGCATGTCAAAAAATCGAATAAACGGCAGATCATATTCACCGGCATCTAGATTGCATAAAGCAAATGATGCCCTCCATGTACCAGGCCGATCCTTCCCTTCGAATACCGATCCTTCTCCATGACCGCGTTTCTTAGCCATTAAAATCACTCCTTATAAAAATATACCTATAGGACAAATTGGATGAAATTGACAAAAATGCGATGAATCCAGTAACGACGCTGGTTCTACGGTTTGGACAAAATAAAAGCTTATTAAAAATAACCTTTTTAAATCTCTGGACAAATTGGACAATTTGCCAAATAAATGAGCAATCGACGGGTAGTTATCCCCGCCGATTTGTTCAAATTCGCTATTATAATAAATTCGTCCATTACTATATTTTAACTGTTCAACTTCTGCTTCTCTAAAACCTTCTGTGAAGCTCAACAAGATGCACGCTTAGTGACAACCAGGCAGAGTCTGCAATTTAATCATTAAGCGACACCTGAGTTGAAAAGAGGTCAGCGGATTTTTTACGTCCACTGACCTCTTGTTTACTTGTTAGCCTAATTCCATTAAGCCCTTTCTTATAATAAGTAGTACTCCTACGTTTCCAAGATGCTCGATTTTGAATGTCTGCTTAAATTTCTGCAAATCCAACTGCTTAGCCGCCTCATTAGAGAAATAGTTCATGTCACCTAAATTATTTTCCTCTACAACGAGGACCTCCGGCGATTCAACTACTCCATATACTTCAGCAGCACCACAGCCATAATAAGGCATGAGGCCTGATACAATATTCGTAAAGATATTGCACAGACATAATATAATTTCGTCTCTTTGATTTGTATCATAGGAATCGAGAACATCATACCTATCTACTGAAAACTTTACTTCTTTCCATTCATTATGATTTTCGATGATTGATAGTCTTGCTTCTACAGTTTTTCCGAACCAGTCCGCTCCCAAAGTTATTGAAGGAGAAAAATGACTTGCTAGATCATTAATAATGGACTCATATTCCTTATTCTCTTTAGCATAAAAAGTTCTGGAATCACCGAACATCCAAATCGGGCCGTCAACCCAGTAAGTATATTCACCTTCCCCCAAGTGATTATATTTTCACCCTATCAGGCTAAGTGAGTCTAACACAGCAGTTAGAATATCTTTATTATTCCGATCAGAAAGATAAACAAATTCTATTTTAGCAACCATACATCCACCTGCTTCACTGGCACAAATCTACCAATTTCGATAAAGATTCCTCTGTATCCGTTGAGACATTAAAGTGGCTAGAAACGTACTGAAGACGTTCCTCCTATAACACTGGGGAATCTGTTCTCTCAGAAACTTCATTTATTTCTTCAAATACAGTAATGAATAACTCTCCATCATTTTCCTCAAACACTTTTACTTTAATTGATTTATTGGGAAATCTATTCTTGAAACTCATGCCCCAAAACAGTGCTAAAATATCTCCAAGAGCCTTAATTTGAGCTTCCAACTTTCCATCATCTTGAGTATTACAATGGAAAAAATCTCTTAATTGATATAAATTCATCATTTTTTCTATGCAAGTTTTTTCTCCTTTACATTCATTTCTCCAAAGTTCATATAGTTCTTTTGAAAACTTATCTTTTAATAAAATACAACCATCTAATTCCAGGATTTCAGGATAATAGAATTTTGCAAACCCTAATGCAGTTTGCAAATCCGACTTCAGATTTACATAATTCCACCAGCTAAAATTCTGTGGATTAGCGTTTTTCCACTTAATATACTCACTAATCAACTCATCTTTGAACATATTTATTAGCTTTATTTCACCCCTTAAAAGATTTAATCAAACTTCAAATCCCCTTATCCCATTCTGACAAAGTCATTTCCGCGTTGAAAGCAACTAGTCCTCTGCCAGATGCCAGTTTTACCAGAACGTCTCTTGCTTGCTCCGGCATTATCGGAATTAAGCAAAAAGCTGTGGTTAACCTGACACTTGCATTTGAATGCTCTAATAAAGGAATTGTTTTTTTCAATTCCATACTGAGGGTTCGCTTTTAAGTCACGCCTAATGTTATTAATAATTCGATACTGCTATTTCCTGTTTTAGAGTCTCCCCGGTTAAGGGAGTCTTCTTGTTTTATGCACGCTTCTAGTATTCTTTCAAAATTTGTTCTAACGGCCGCATATCTTCTCCTTATTTAGAAAATGTCTAATGTGCCGTTGGATTCTATCAAATATTCTATTTATCCCTTGGGCCCATATCTAAGCTCCTGCCCCATCCAATCACTTACATCACACCATTTCATAATCTTTGCAGATATCCAATGTGAGTTATCTTTGCGAGATGAGTTAAGGCTCCAATCTGAATCATCTGAACCGTAATGCCTTTTGCGGACATCAAGAATGGCTGGTACAATAAAGCCAGGAGGTGTCCAACATGAAAGGTCAGCGATTTGATGCAGAGTTCAAAAAAGATATCGTGAAACTCTATCTAAGTGGAACTCGAACCTGCCCCAGTTTGGCAGCGGAACTAGGAATTCACGAAAATACGGTCTATAAATGGATTCAACAATATAAAAGTGATCCAGAACATGCTTTTCCCGGATCAGGAAATCTCAAGCCCGATGAGGATGAAATCCGTAAAGCTCAACGACGCATTAAGGAACTAGAGAGCGAAGTCGCTATTTTAAAGCAAGCAGCGGTATACTTCGCCAAAAACAGCAAATAAGATATCCGTTTATCTACCATTACCGCACCCACTATGCTGTTAGCGATTTATGCCGCATTTTAAAGGTATCCAGAAGCGGATATTACGCCTGGGTAAAAGCCGGTTGCCCGAAAGCCGGTGACCGGGATGATGTAGTAGTGGCTCATATTCGTCAGATTGAACGAGAGCATGATCACAATTACGGCGTTCAAAAGGTCTATGAAGAACTAAACGACAAAGGGATTATCATCGGGCGCAGCAAAGTACAGCGAATCATGCATGTTCATGGCATCAAAGCCCAGATCAAAAGCAAATACAAACCGCAAACCACCAAAGCAAACCCGAATGAACAAGCCTTTGACAACCTGTTAAAGCAAAACTTTGAGGTGCAAGAAATAAATAGAGTGTGGCTGGCTGACATCACCTATATCCGGGTGGGCGGCCAGTGGTGTTATTTAGCTTGTGTCTTAGATTTAGCCAGACGCAAAATAGTTGGCTGGGCTCTGGGCAGTCGCCCTACAGCAGACCTTGCTTGTAAAGCGCTTAGGATGGCCATTGTAAAAGAAAAACCTGCTGAAGGTCTCATCCATCACTCCGACAGGGGCAGTCAATACACATCGAATAAGCATAAAGACTTGCTGAAAGAACATAACATCCTTGGCAGCATGAGCCGGAAAGGCAATCCCTATGATAACGCCCCGATGGAATCCTTCTTCCGGCTTTTAAAAGTGGAGCATGTAAAAAAACGGTCCTTTGCTACGATTGGACAGGCTGCGGCCAGTATCGAGGCCTGGATCAGCTATTACAATACCCGCAGAAGGCATAGTGCCTTAGGGGGCATTTCGCCGCTATGCTACGAGATCAGAAGAAACTCGCCATTTAATCTGTCCGCGTAGGCCAATATGGTTCACATCTGCCCAGTAAAACATATCTCCATTTTTGAGCAAAGAAGCTCCAAAAATAATTGAATCGCAGTTTTCAAGACTAGGCGTAATGTTTAGTTTCGTAACTTGCTCGAATAGCATCTCAATTGCCGAAGGCTCAAAAGCTTTGCCGTTGTACCAATATCCGGACCTTACAATCAAGTTCTCCACTTACAGCCATTGATAAATCAGGGCTCACGTAATGATCTGTCCATAAATGAAGTTCTTTCAAACAAGAATCATGAAAGCGGTTAAAGACCCGCATGAGGTTCTCTATATCGTGTTCCGTTTTTACTTCCTTCCATCCGTCATTCATACCTTCACCTCAAATCCATTTTTATTTCTATAATGCCAGTATCGCCTCTGGTAAAGTACCATAGTAAGCCCAACAATAAATGTTGTCATCGTTATGAATATTACCCATTATCCAGTTATTTTCAGTTCCACTTTCTTGGACAAGACATAAACCATCAAAAGAAATAATTATTTGTGCTTCTATCCTTTCTCCATCATCAAAATAGACCGCAGTTTCTTCCGAGCTTATGAAAGTTGCATTTGGACAACCCGATAACTCTCGTATCCATTCAATCGTTGTAGGTTCAGGCTGAATAATAAGCTTCTCTCCTGACGCGATCCGTAGCTCTCGAATAGCCATATCACCCGCTTCCCAAAGCGTATCCACTATAATCACTTCTTTATTGATTCTAGACCAATAGGAACCGAAGCTAACATTCAATTCATCCACATAGTCGTCTACTTAAAAATAGTAATCTATAAAAAATATGCCATTCTGCAAACTTATACTCGCTTTATATTGTCTTGATTTAGTAAATAACTCTGTCATTTAGTCACCCTTCGGATCTACGAATATTACTAGATTCACAAGACACTTGAATCAACGGTTCAGCGATTGACACAATATCAATAACTTCCCACTCACAGCAAAAGATGTTTGTATTGCTCTATTAAATATATCTTCGCGCACTTCTCGCTTTAGTTCATACCTTGGATTGTTCAACGCATAAGAGTTAATTTGGACAGTTTTCCCCTGCCTTGATAACTTTTCGGACAATTGTACTAATTCATTTGCCGGATCATATTCGTTTTCCTGAAGCAGCATATCTCTTAAGTTGTCCACCATGTCAGATAAGGATCGATCGTGTAAAATGATTCTTCCTTTTGTTTTCTCAATATGACTCTCAAAACAATCCATATGCCAATTGACTTTCCACCCGCACCACTTCTCTTTAATTTTCATTAACAAACCAGGTGCAACATCTGCCAGCCAGTAGTCAAGTGTTCTTTCGGCAACATCTACGTGAAAACCACCTAAGGGAAATGTGGACGTCCATTCCGGTACAATTATTTCTTCATATCCGTGGGACTTGTCAATAATAGCAATCATTTTAGGGCCATAGCATAAAAAGTCTTCAATCATTCCATCCAATGGAAATACTTTTGTGCAGCCATCTACAAACTTCACGCTCATAATAAGGTTAAGCCACTCTTTTTCTTTGGGTGGAGTAAATGTAATTGATTCCGCTTCAGCTTGCTTAAGGACTTTTGATTTAGGATAGCCAACATAGCCTGCTAGATCAGCGATTCCTTCGTATGTCCATTTAACCTCCCAGCCGTTCCATGGTTGCGACAAAAGCCTCATATATACTCGCCTCAGAGGAATATCCGTTAGTAAATCTTCACCGCCATATAGTAAAAAGATCTTCTTGTCTAAATCTATAACTGCTCCACCCTCAGCCCAAACCTCGTCGAGCCATCCGATTTTATTATGAACCCTCTTCTGCATTCTTACATAGTTTAAGGCGTGCGTAGGTCCCCAAAACAGATCTTTAGTCAGTGAATTTGCACACCAATGGCTATAATAGAGTTCATATGAATTATTACTAAAAATGATCAGATTAGCTCTTTGTCCCATATATTCAATACCTCTAGGTTAAGAAATAATTTCTGTTCTCCCAGATTTTCATCTTAGTCCCGTTGGATTGCCAGCATTACTTATTTTTCCAATATTTATTTTCTTCCTAAAAATATATTTCCCTTTAAACTTTGTCATACTTAACTACTGACCAATAAAAAGGGCGGGAATATCCCGCCGACTTACGTTTCATAATATCTGATACTATTACAAGAACCTCTCTGCAGCCCTTAGAATTACACTCATTAACAAGTTGTACTATTCATTCGGTTGTGGTGGAGGCGATTCGTGACCGCAAATCCACCAATTGGGAAACAGCGAAAACAGCCTGTTATATCCGGTGTTCTTTCTTTATTTTGTTTGCTATTCTTAAGCAAACAGTCAATGGGAATATTTTATAAACCTCAGAAAAATCTTTTTCTATAGTATCTTTGGTAAGAAAGTCAGGAATAACAAACCCTTTTTTGTCAATGGCGGTGACTCGCATCGCCCCTGTCTGCCGCTTGTTGTTATCGTTTATTTCAACCCAAAGATAATAATCGGGAGGCGATACTCCTACTTGATCCGGGCCTTTCCGCAAAAACTCATATTTGATTTCAGCATTTGGGCCAGCACTAAAATACGCCATTATAGCCCGTAGAAGAAATGCATCAAAATCACTTTTTTCTGGAACATTACCAGTTATATGGGAATAGCTGATACTCCCAATCGCCATCATCCAACCTGCTGAATCCGCTATTTTTTTATCAATAGACTCTGCCTTTCGCGAATCCTCACGGGCCTTTTCAGCTTGGCCGCTCATCATATAGACATAACCACGCTGTGCGTACGCTACAGAGTTAGCTGGCTTCAATCTGATTACTTCAGAATAATCTTGAATTGCTCGCTCAAGGTTGCCTCCCAAAAAATAGATTTCTGCACGAATCAAAAATGCCTCATCGTTATTGCTGTTCAATGTTATTGCTTTATTGAAATCAATAATGGCAAGATCATATTCATGTTCCATTGCATAAGCAATACCCCGTCTGACAAAAGCGGCATCACTCCGCGAGTCCAGCTCCAAAACTTTGCTGAAATCATTAGCAGCATTCTCATAATCCTCCAGCATCATGTAAGCTTGACCGCGATCTATATATTTTTCCGTATCTTTAGGGCTGCGTTTTATTCCATCTGTGCAAATTTTGACTGACTGCTCCATATCGGCAATAGCCTTATCTTTTTGATTGCTCGCAATATAGCTCCTTGCCCGGACAAGATATGATTTATATTTTCCCGGCTGTACTTCAATTGCCTTGGTAAAATCTTTTATGGACTGCTCTATTTGCTGATTCTTAAAGAGAGCTTCTCCGCGTTTTAGATAATAATCCGCAGACTTCGGATACAATGCAATCGCCTGATCGTATTGCTCTATGGCAAGTTTAAATTCATTACGATCCGCGTATTCAAGTCCTTTAAGATAATATTCTTGCGCCACCTTTTGGAGTATTGGTACCCCGCTTTTCGAGCTTTCGGCCCCGTATACGGCAAAAGGCATTATTGACACGAAGAATGACAGGCAGAAAATTATACCCCTAAAGGCTATTCTATTATGAATCACTGCTACGCCCCCTATCAGCACCAAGTATTTTGATTCCTCTTCATAATCCACATTATATTTTCTTGCAAAGTCGTTTAAACCGTTGGATTACCAGCATTACTTAATTTTCCAATATCTATCTTCTTCCAGAAATTGCATTTTTCCTTTAATTAAAGTCATACGCAGCTAAACTTGCCAAATAATAAGGGCGGGAATTATCCCGCCCCGCCGATTCTGTTTGATTATTTGTCAATATATTGCTTAGCATGTTCAATGCGTTTGGTATCTTGGGGTGAGGCCAATGTCAGGAATTTCTGATAGGCGCCAATCGCTTCCTGAGTTCTTCCAATTGTTTCACAAGTCCAAGCTTTGTTATAGTAAGCTGATGCAAATTGTGGATTGATAGCAATAGCCCTATTATAATCTTCTATAGCCTGATCGTATTGTTTTAGCAGACTGTAAAGCAAGCCACGGTCATAGTAAATTTCGGCATCACTGGGATTAATGGTAATAGCTTGATTATAGTCGGCAATCGCCCGTTCATACTGACCAAGACGATAGTAACTATTTCCACGGTCAACATATGCATTGGTAAATTGTGGATTGATGGCGATGGCCTGGTTGTAGTCATTAAGCGCTAGGTCGTACTGCCCCTTATGAAAGTAGGCAATACCTCGTTTTAGGTAAACCCTTGCATCATGCGGGTTGGCGGCAATAGCCTGATTACAATTGGCAATCACCTGGTCGTATTGGTTTTGTGGCCCGGCGCTGACACTAGATGGTACGAACAAGAGTAGCAGGCAAACCAAGAGTAATGTACTAATGTTGCCTGCTACTAGACGGCTTTTAAGCATGGTCGGTTATCCTCCATTATGATTCTTGTTAAGCGAGAATAAACTAATTAAAACCTCTCAGCAGCCCTTAGGATGGCTCCTATTAATAAATCATTATCATCGTCCTTAAAGTCATTCCATGAGCCTTCTGCTTTGGGATCAAGCAATAATTTACCGAAGTACTTTCCTTCCATATTGTAGAGTTGGATTTCCGAAAAGCAAACTTTTTCTCTAGTTCTATCTATAAGGAGTGTCGTTGAAGTATATTTTTCCTCATGTAAATATTCTCTAGCTACTGCTTTAATAAGTCCATCGGATTCCACTTGGATTGAATCAACATCAACCCACGAGGAGCTATCTACTTGAGTCCAGCTTTCGGCATGACATAGGGAAATACTTAGGGTAAGTAGGAGAAGGGTCATAAAGAGTATTTTGTGGTTAAGCATTAGCTCTCACCTCTTGTTAGTACTTCAACCGTGTTCTTTTTCCGGATTCGTAATATCAACAACTAATTTTTGCGACTGAAAAACGGAATAAACTAACTCATGCCATTGTACGGCCGATAAGTAGGCTGCCCTGATTCAATCATGTATCCAACAATTTCCAAAGACAGTCCAGCCGTAAAACTAATAATAGACAAAATCCCATTGCTGACCATTAAACTAACATTACTGTCCGCGGGGATAGCTAGTGCTATTTCAAGAAACTCTGCTCGATTAACTGAAATTTTCATAGTTCATCTAGTTTAGTTTCTTTAAAAAGCATCCTTAAATGCTATCTTGGAGATACTTCATTCGACGCTCTAACCAATCCTCTAGAGATGATATTCAACACAACACAACCCTATCCTTTCATTAATTCAAGTCTATTTTAACTTACAAGGTTGACATTATCTAGTTCTGTGCTACTACGCTCTGGAAGTTGGAAAACTACATAGTAAATACATAAATCGGCGGGTTGATTCCCCTCGGTCCTATAATAGCTAATTTTTCTTTCAACCGGCCACAAAGTTTCGTAATGTTATATTACACTGGTTTTAGAGAAAACCGCGCCCTGAGGTTCGGGTACCTACAATTAAACAAAATACCGCCTCCCCCACAAGGCAAGGAGGCAACAGATGGAATATGGTTCAAATAAATGATTATTTAGGTTTCTCAGCTTTAGCATATTTAATTTTTATGCCTTTATTGTCAGTTTCGCTTTTGATAACACCATCATTGTAATTATGGTATATTATCAAAGTTGAATCGCTTTCCCATTTAATATCAGTGTAACGAATATGATAACCTTTAAAGACAATATGCATTTTATTAACTTCTCGAGTTTCATCAACATTATTGTCGCTAGCATACAAATATGGCAACATTATTAGAGAAATCAACAGTTGCATTTCCACCAGTATCTATAAAAACTATCGCTTGATACTTTCCGTTTGGACTTAATTCCTTCTTGACAATTTCTTTAATAATAAAAGTATCAGCAGGTTTTAGTAAATAAAATCCAGTAAAAAGAATTAGAATTGTAATTAGAATAGCCTTAGAAAAATTCAATCCAATAATTTACCTTTTTTGGCAAATTATTATTTCTTTTGCAGGAATTTACTACCGATTGTGGTAGATATATGTAAATACGTATTGGGGAGGTCTTATATTTATGAGTAATTTATTATTAAAACAGGGCTTAACAACCCAACAGTTGGCAATTATTCAAAGTGAGCTTTCAAAAAAAGCTAAATCTAAAACTACAGCTTATATATTTTGGTTTTTTCTTGGTGCATTAGGTGGGCATCGTTATTATGTTGGCGATATTGTTAGAGGAATTTTTATGACACTTACTTTGGGTGGTCTGGGCATATGGGCACTTATTGACGTATTTTTTATAGGCAGTAGAGTAGAGGATGTTAATGAAAAAATTGAATTTGAGGTAATTCAGACGGTTAGTGCTCCGGTAATGGCTGCCTCAGAAGTAGCTGCAACCAAATAACTCTTATGTTTCAAGTTAGCAAAAAAATCCCCGGTTTCCCTGGGACTGAGCTTAAATGTCTTATGAATTGGAGGGTGGGACCAGTCCCACCCTCTTCAATCTACAAGCCTGGAACGGCAAACAAGCTCATCCTGACAGCATGAATACATGGCTAAAGAAGTTTGTCAAAAACAATAATCTCCCGCCGATCACACCAAAGAGTTTCCGGCATATGGCGGCTACTTACCTTATTACGTCCGGAACGGATATTAGAACCGTCGCCGGCAAGCTTGGGCATGCTAACACCAATACCACCACCGTTGTATACTCTCACCTTCTTAAATCGGCTGAAAAAGAAACCGCTGATAAGATGGAATCCTTCTTAAAACAGGCATCCGATAAAGCAAAAAACCAACAAAAGAGCAGACCAAATAGCCTGCTAATTTTTTATATTTTTGTCTTTCTTTTGTACTCTTTTTTGAAAATAAACGGCAAATAAACGGCAACTTAACCATAACAGGAAAAATTAAAAGGTACATCGAAAGGCTTCTAACCCTTGATGTACCTGTGTTTCAAAGTGGTGACCCACCACGGAATCGAACCGTGAACCTACTGATTAAGAGTCAGTTGCTCTGCCAGTTGAGCTAGTGAGTCATGTGGCTGGGGCGCTAGGACTCGAACCTAGGAATGCGGGAGTCAGAGTCCCGTGCCTTACCAGCTTGGCGACGCCCCAATTATAGATTAATTTTTCTTGCCCAATAAATATTATATATATCAATTAGGGTTTTGTCAAATCAATATCTTCATAATCATATAAAAATGCCCCCGGACGGATTACCTCCGGGAGCATATGTATTTTTCCCTCGTCAATATGCCCCTTTACAGTAGGGAATTGCGAAGCTCCTGATTGCTCTTGTTGTTACGCCAACAACAATGCCATATATAGGATGCCGGCAAATGCCACCAAACTTCCTTTTAGAGGCCATTGTCTCTCCTCCTGCTTGCGAGCAGGTTGTTTAACCAATTCGCTGACTATTTGCATGATCGTTCACTCCCTAAATTATAATTATTTAAATGAAAATATCAATTACTAATCAATATTAATTAAATTATACCATAAAATTCCTATTTTGCAAGATTTTTTTTACCGGTATTCATGTCGATATTCCATATAGCAGTTAATAAAAGCTCTCCCCTTATACTAAAAAAACTTACACTTTCTGTCAGTAAAAAAAGAAACCGCCTACCAGTGGCAGACGATTAGAGGTCATGTCATAGTGATGCGTTCTATGACATGTATAGTATACCTTTAATTTATTATAAAAAAGTTTACCGGCGAATTTTCTTTATAGAGAAAATACTGTAAAACAACAAGATTTTTTTTATTCAAGAAGGATTTTCCCATGATAATTTATAAGTTATATGTAGTGATAAATTTGCCTAATAAATTATTGGAGGCGATCATTATGAATCGGATTACGGTTGGCGATTATGCGCCTGATTTTGTTTTAAAGGACAATCGCGGCGAAGAAATTCGCCTGTCAGATTATAAGGGCAAAAAGGTGCTGTTATCCTGGCACCCCCTGGCGTGGACCAGAGTATGCGCCGAACAGATGAAAGCTTTGGAAGCCAATTTAGCAGAGTTTGAGAAACATAACGTTGTTCCGCTTGGCCTGAGCATAGACTCCTATCCGTGCAAGAATGCCTGGGCAAAAGAGCTGGGCATTGCCCAGGTAAAACTCTTAGCTGATTTTTGGCCACATGGGGAAATTGCCGGTAAATACGGTCTGTTTCGTACACCGGAAGGCTTTTCGGAACGGGCTAATGTTCTAGTCGGTGAGGACGGTAAGGTGTTATGGGTCAAAACGTATGATATCCCTGAGCTACCGGATATTGCCGAGGTATTCAATCAAATTAAAAACCGTTAAAAATTATTGAGAACGGAGGGTATTACATGTCTCAACAACCATTTACCGTTATGTTTGGCGGACAAGCAGGCTATGGCATCATGAGCGCAGGCATCATGCTTGCCAGAGCGGCCGGGCGCAATGGACTGTGGGCCTTTGTGGTGAACGAATATCCCTCATTAATCAAGGGCGGCACGAATACCTGTCGCGCCTCTATCGACAACAAGCCAATCGAAACCTACGAAGACGGGTTAGACTTTTTATGTGCGTTGTCCCAGGAAGTGTTGGATCAAAACTATGAGCACCTGAACACCGGCGCTGGCATTTTGTATGACAGTGATACGGTAAAACCGGATATGGCATTGGTGCCGGCCGGGGTAAAATTGTACCCGTTGAAACTCATCGGTACGCTTACCGGTGACGCCAAGGTCATGGCCAACAGCGCCATGGTCGGAGCCTTTTGCAGTCTGGGCGGCTTTCCCCTTGAGGCAGTGGCCGGCATCATGAGGTCAGAATTTAAAGGCGAGGTCTTAGAGAAAAACCTGGCATTGCTGCAGCAATCCTTTGATGCTGCCCGGCAACAACATGGTGTGCATAGTGCTTTTCCTTTTACGCTGCAGCCGGATAGTCAGAAAAAGATGTTCTTAAACGGCAATGAGGCTATCTCGATGGGCGCCATCAAAGCCGGCGTAAAATTTGCCGCCGGCTATCCCATGACACCGGGCTCCAGCGTATTAACCTATTTAGCCGATCATTCCGCCCAATACGGTCTGGTATTTAAGCAGGCCGAGGATGAAATTGCTGCGGTCAACATGCTCATTGGCGCCGGCTTTGCCGGGGTGCGGGCCATTGGGGCCACCAGCGGGGGCGGTTTCGCCCTGATGGTGGAAGCTTTGGGCTTTGCCGCCCAGGGGGAAGTCCCGCTGGTCATTGTAGAGGCCCAGCGGGGCGGCCCCAGTACAGGCCTGCCAACCCGCACCGCTCAAGCCGATCTAAACTTCGTGGTTCACGCCTCCCAGGGCGAATTCCCCCGCATTGTTATGGCCCCGGGCGATATTGAGGAATGCTTCACTGAAACGTTCCGTGTATTTAATCTGGTAGAGAAATACCAGGTGCCGGGAATTATCTTAACAGATAAATATTTAGCCGACTCCAGCGCCGTCCATGCCTATTTTGACGAT
Organism: Sporomusa aerivorans; assembly: GCF_041428895.1. Classification (NCBI taxonomy): domain Bacteria; kingdom Bacillati; phylum Bacillota; class Negativicutes; order Selenomonadales; family Sporomusaceae; genus Sporomusa; species Sporomusa aerivorans. The sequence goes on along the minus strand of NZ_CP156926.1, from coordinate 1,374,166 downwards.
TCGGAGCTCAAGATTGACCGTGGCAAGCTTGTCAGTGAAACCTGGCTGGCAGAGAACCAGCCCTATGCCCGTTATGCCCTCACGGACGACGGGATTTCCCCTCGCGCCGTTCCCGGTCAAAAGGGTGGCCGGCATATTGCCACAAGTTATACCCATGGCGAAGACGGCTTCTATAGCTCAGGCAACCGCGAGTTTGCCGGACAGGAGCCTGCGATAACGGCGGCTGGTACTGACAAACTGTTTAATAAGGTGCCTGCCATGCTGAAAGAAATCCCGGGAATCAAGCTGCACGGTCCCAAGGATGCCGAACTGACTGTCATTGGCTGGGGCTCAACCAAACAAGCTATTGTGGAAGCCATAAACCAGGTTTCTGAAACCGGTAAAACCGTTAACTTTTTGCAAGTAGTCTATCCCAGTCCTTTTCCGGCGGCAGCAGTAAGCGAGGTACTGGCACAGAGCAAGAAAACCCTGCTGGTGGAAGGCAATAAAACGGCGCAGTTAGCCGGACTGATCCGCGCCCATACCGGCTATACGGTAACTGCGACCTATCTGAAATACGATTCCCGCCCCTTTGTCCCCTCCGCAATAGCCGCTAAAATCGAGGAGGTGCTGGCATGACGGAAAATCTAAATGTTCGCTATGTTCCCACATGGTGCCCAGGGTGCGGCAATTTTGGCATCTTTACGGCCTTAAAAAAGGCGTTTTCTCTCCTGGATTTAGACCCTGAACAAACGGCGCTTGTTACCGGCATCGGCTGCTCCAGCAAAATCGCCCAGTATATTAATACTTACCGGATTGAAACCCTGCATGGCCGGACATTGCCGGTAGCAACCGGCGTCAAGCTGGCCAATCACCGGCTGGCCGTAATCGCGGAGGGCGGCGACGGCGACGGCATGGGCTTAGGAATGGGACACTTTATCCATACGGCGCGCCGTAACCTCAATATTACCTATATCATTCACAACAATCAGATCTACGGGCTCACCAAAGGTCAGACCTCACCGACAAGCGATCTGGGCGCAATCACCAAATTCACGCCGCCGCCACGGGGAAATGTGGAACAACCCATTAATATAGTACAAACGGCGCTCCAGGCCGGCGCCAGCTTTGTGGCCCGCTCAACCGCCGCCGATTCCCAGCTTGCCGATATCCTGGCCCAGGCCATCAGCCACCGGGGCTTTTCAGTTGTCGATATCCTCCAGCCCTGCGTCTCCTTTAACCATATCAACACCTATCAATGGTACCAGGAGCGGGTCTACCGCCTGAATACCCTGCCTGACTATAATCCGGCAGATTTTACAGCAGCCTCGGCCGTAGCGGGCCAGTGGGGCGATAAGATCCCGGTCGGCCTGCTGTACCGTACCGACCGGCCAACATTTGAAGACTCCTTGCCTCAATTAGCCACCGGCGCGTTAGTGGAGCATTCCCTGCAGGATATTTCAGTAGCTGCCCTAATGGACGAACTGGCTTAAGACGATACTAATTCAATGAAAAAACGCAGTCTTCGGGTACTTTCGCCGGCGACTGCGTTTTTTGTTCCCTGTAGTCCATGGTTACGCCAGGTACTAAGCTCCGGCCACAGCTGAGGAAAATTTTTGCTTCATAAAGTCAAAAGGTCAAAAAGTCAGAAATAATCAGATTGGCTATGATTGCGGGACAATTTTTCAAGAAAAAGACTAAATTGGTTATAATTAGCTTTATTTGACCTTATTTGACTTTTTAATTAATAACAGTTATCTGATAACATAGAATTGTAATCAAACAGTAATCCCATGCAACCCGCATTAATTTATTAATAAAAGAGGAGGCGCGAATTATGGGAAAAGTAGTAGGTATTGATTTAGGTACAACCAACTCTTGTATTTCTGTATTAGAAGGAGAACGTCCGGAGGTTATTGTCAATGTCGAGGGCGGTCGCACTACTCCCTCTGTCGTGGCTTTCCGCGATAACGAACGTCTTGTTGGCCAGTTAGCCAAACGCCAGGCCGTCTTAAACCCTGCTAAAACCTTCTATTCGGTAAAACGCTTCATCGGTCGCCGTTTCAACGAAGTACCGGATGAGATGAAACTGGTGCCTTATAAAGTAGCCCAGGGCGCAGATGACACCGTGAAATTCCTGGTCGATGACAAACAGTACGCACCGGAGGAAATTTCGGCTCAGGTCCTGCGCAAACTGGTGGATGACGCCAGCAAGTATCTGGGCGAGAAAATAATCGATGCGGTTATCACAGTGCCGGCATATTTTAACGATGCCCAGCGTCAGGCTACTAAAGACGCCGGCCGGGTCGCCGGCCTCAACGTCCTGCGGATTATCAACGAGCCGACAGCCGCAGCTCTGGCTTATGGCCTGGACAGGAAAAAGAATGAAACCATCCTGGTATTCGACTTAGGTGGCGGTACCTTTGACGTATCCATTCTCGATGTAGGCGACGGCGTGTTCGAGGTTAAGGCTACCAACGGTGATACTCACTTAGGCGGCGACGACTTCGATAAAGCTATTGTTGACTGGCTGGCCGCCGAGTTCAAGAAAAATAACGGCATTGATCTTTTAACAGACAAACAGGCGCTGCAGCGGCTTACCGAAGCCGCCGAGAAAGCCAAGATTGAGTTGTCGTCTGTAACCGAAACCACAGTCAATCTGCCCTTCGTTACGGCCGATGCCAGCGGTCCAAAGCATCTGGATCTCAAACTTACCCGGGCAAAATTTGATGAAATCACCCGCAGCCTGGTCAATCGCTGCCGGATTCCGGTGGAGAAAGCGCTGGCTGATGCCAAACTGACTGCCAAGGATATCGACGAAGTCATCCTGGTAGGCGGTTCCACCCGTATCCCGGCCGTTCAACAACTCGTCAAACAGCTGACCGGCAAAGATCCCAACCAAAGCGTGAATCCGGACGAGGTTGTCGCCATTGGCGCCGCCATCCAGGGCGCCGTCCTGAGCGGTGATCTCAAAGACGTAGTCCTCTTGGACGTTACGCCGCTGTCTCTTGGTGTGGAAACACTGGGGAGCGTTATGACCAGGATTATTGAGCGCAACACAACCATTCCCGCCCGCCGTAGTCAGGTATTCAGCACAGCCGATGACCATCAGCCGGAAGTTGACATTCATGTCCTGCAGGGTGAACGGGAAATGGCCGGTGACAACCGGACTCTGGGCCGCTTCAAATTAACCGGCATCCCAGCCGCACCGCGCGGCTTGCCGCAAATTGAAGTTACCTTCGATATTGACGCCAACGGTATTCTTACAGTCAGCGCCAAGGACAAAGCCACAAGCAAAGAACAGTCCATTACCATCAGCGGTTCCAGCAACCTGGACAAAACCGATATCGACCGGATGGTGGCCGATGCCAAACGCTACGCAGCCGACGATAAAAACCGCCGGCAATATGCAGAGTTGAAAAACGAAGTAGATTCGCTGGCCTATCAGGCTCGTAATTTCCTGGCGGAAAAAGGCGACAGCCTGCCTGCGCATCTTAGCGGCCGGCTATCGGCCGCCCTGGAAGCCGTCAGCCAGGCTGACGACAAAACCGATATGGCTAAGCTGCAGCAGCTCAAAGGCGAACTGGAGCAGGCCTACAGCCAGGCCGCTCAGCACCAGCCGGAGGAGCCCGGGCAGCAACCGGGCGCTAATCCCGGCAGTCAAACCAAACAGGACGATGTCATCGACGTTGAGTATGAGTAAATAAGAAGCAGCTAAAGGGGTGATGCCTATGCAATATGTCGATTACTACGAAATATTAGGCATTGTAAAGACTGCGACCGAAAAAGAAATAAAACAGGCGTACCGCAAGCTGGCCCGCAAGCATCACCCCGACCTTCACCAGGGTGATGCCAAGAAACAGGCCGAAGAAAAATTCAAGCAGATCAATGAAGCCTATGAAGTACTGGGTGACCCGGGTAAACGGGCTAAATACGATAAGCTGGGCATGAACTGGCAGACCGGCGATGAGGTTCATTTCGACCCGTCCGCCGCCGGTGGCTATACGTACAGTTACCAGGGGAACGAGGGTTTTGATCCGTCCGAATTCAGCAATTTCTTCGCCAGCATCTTCGGACAGGAGTTCAATCACGGTCAGCCTGGCGGCAGACGGACACGCACAGCCAATTACAAAGGCGAAGATATAAATGCCGAGATTCAGCTCTCCGTCATCGAGCTAATTCAGGGAGCAGAAAAGGATCTTCATCTCTCGGCGCCCCAGGTCTGCACCGCCTGCGCCGGGCAGCGTTTCAGCCAACACGGCATCTGCCAGACCTGCGGCGGCGCCGGAGTTACGGAAATCGCCAAAACCGTCAAAGTAAAAATACCTGCCGGCCTCTATCCGGGTGCGTCGCTGCGCCTCAAAGGCCTGGGCGGCAGAGGCAGCGGCACGAGCGACGCCGGCGATCTGTACCTGCATATCCAGGTAGGCGACCCTACCTGGCAGGTAAACGGCAGGGACCTGGAAACAGAGCTCACTCTCTATCCGGAACAGGCCGTGCTGGGCGACCGGGTCAAAGTCGCTACTCCTCATGGCCCGGTTCAGCTTAAGATCGAGCCCGGCACGCACTCCGGCCAGCGGCTGCGGTTAAAAAACAAAGGCCTGCCCCAAAAACAGGGCCTGGGCGATTTATACCTGAAAATCCGTATTGATATTCCGCAGAATCTGCCTGAGACAGAAAAAGCGCTCTACCGGAAAATACGCGATGGCAAAGTTTCTAACCCACACGAATCGGCCCAGGGTGTGGCCTAAATGGAAAGAAAAGTCCGTATCACAACTGATGATACGGACTTTTCTTTGCTAATCTATTGTTTGCCGGGCAAATCCAGCACGGCGTTCATACTGCCGGTCCGGTAGCCGGCTAAATCCAGTGTGACAAAGGTGAAGCCTAATTTGCGCAGTTCGGCGCTGATCAGTCCGGCTTTATCCGGAGCAGTCAGACCGGCAATATCCTCCGGCGACACCTCAATCCGGGCCAGGTTATCATGATGTCTGACGCGGACCTGTCCGCGGCAGAATTGCTTCAGGAAGTCTTCCGCCTGTTCGATCTGTTTAAGCCGCTCGGCCGTAACCGGCAGGCCGTAAGCCACCCGTGACGACAGACAGGCGGCGCTGGGTTTATTCCAGGTAGGCACACCCCATTCTTTGGATATAACCCGGATTTCCTCTTTGGTCAGTCCGGCCTCCAGCAAGGGACTGCGTACGCCGCACAGTTCATCAATGGCGCGCATACCCGGACGGTAGTCTGATTTGTCATCAGCGTTGGAACCTTCCAGAACCCAGGCGATGTTTTCATCATCCGCCCATCTTTTCAAAGCGTCAAACCGTTCCTTTTTGCAGTAATAGCAACGATCGGGAGTATTAGCCACAAATTCGTCGCTGTTAAGCTCGCTGATGTGCAAGAGAACATGCCTAATGCCGATTTGTTTGGCAATGGCAATGGCCTCCTGGCGTTCTGATTCCGGCAGAGTCTCCGAATAGGCCGTAACGGCCACTGCCTTATCGCCCAGCGCCCGCTGCGCCGCTGCTGCTAAGAAACTGCTGTCCACACCACCGGAAAAAGCAACGGCCACGTTGCCCATTTCTTGCAGTATTTTTGTCAGATTATCCAGTTTTACGGTGCTGTCCATTGTTGGTTCCTCCTGTCATTAGGTTAAATGATATACTCCGAGTTGGTCTCATGCGCCAGTTCAAATTCCCGGAAGACCTGTCCGCGATAGGCAGTGAGGCCGGCATCCCCCCGGTCACAGGGCTTTTGCAGCTTGATATTAATCACACGGCTGATCCGCCCCGGATTGGGCGACATGATGACAACCCGCTGCGCCAAATATACCGCTTCATCAATGTCATGTGTCACAAAAATAATCGTTGGCTTCTTCTCCTGCCAGATACGGAGCACCTCGTCCTGCAGCCGGTAGCGGGTAAACGCATCCAAAGCGGCAAACGGTTCATCCATAAAGATAATGTCCGGCTCAACGGCCAAGGCTCTGGCAATGGCCACGCGCTGTTTCATCCCGCCTGAGAGCTGCCGGGGAAAACTGCGGGCAAACTGACTCAGCCCAACCAGTTCCAGATACTCCTCAGCCTTGGCCCGGGCTTCCTTACTTTTCATTCCCTTGGCTTCAAGGCCCAGGATGACATTATCCAAAACATTGCGCCACGGAAACAGGCCATAATCCTGAAAGATTGTAATATGCTTGGGATTGGGGCGATCGACAGTCAGTCCGTCAATTGTCAGAATCCCGCTTGTTGGGTTCTCAAAGCCAGCCATCAAATTCATCAAAGTTGTTTTGCCACAGCCGCTTGGCCCTAGCAAGCACAAAAATTCGCCGGCATGGATCTGTAAGTTGATATCGACGAGTACAGCCAGCTGTTCTCCCCGGGCGTCCGGGAAGCTTTTGGATACATTGGCTACGGCAATTTTTACTGGGTTCTCATTTTTCATGTCAGCCTACTCCCCATCTGCGGTTAATACTTTTCTCCGCCCAGCCAAACAGCGTGTTGATGGCAAGCCCTAAGAGACCGACCACCAGCATCCCGCCCATTATCCAGTCTGTCCGCAGGAAATTGCGGGAATCCACAATGAGATAACCGAGCCCGGATTGAGCCCCCAGCATTTCTCCCGCTACTAAATGAATCCATGCCACGCCAATGGCGATATTAAGCCCAATCATAATATAAGGAAAAGCGGCGGGGATAACGATTTTGGTGAACAGCATACCCCTGCCGACCCCAAAATTCTGAGCAACTTTTAAATATACCGGGTCGATCTTGCGAACGGCACTGATGGTGGATAGCAGAATGGGAAAGAAAGCCGACAGAAAAATAATGAATATCGCCGGGGCGTTACCCACGCCAAACCATAGTACAGCCAAGGGAAACCAGGCAATCGGCGAAATGGGGCGCAAGATTTGCAGGATGGGACCCAGCGCCTTAAGCGAATAGGTATGCCACCCCAGGCTGAGGCCCAAGGGAACGGCAACAAGGAGCGCTAAACTATAGGAAATAGCAAAGCGTATGAGGCTCACCTGAATGTGTTCCCATAATATCCCCGACTCCGCCAGCTCGCTCAGTCCGGCCAGCACCTTAGCCGGACCGGGCAGTTGTTCCGGTGTGTAAAAACCGGCGGCAGTCTGCCACAGTCCGAGAAAAGCGGCAAGCGCCAGCCAAGGTAACAGTATCGTTTTGGGTAACCAGTTAGTCTGCATGTTCCGGTCACACCCCAAAGGCCTTCCTGGCAAACCGGTCATCAATATATTGAGCTAAATCAATTTTGTCTTTGGTAATACCAAACTGGACGAGATAATCCTGCGTGGCGGTAAAGTCCTTAATATCAGGCACAAGATTGGCAAACGTAATTCGGCCTTTGGGATTTGTCAGCACATGCTCCACGACTTCCTGCTTCTGGCCAAGATATTTAAGCGACAATTTAGCGGCTTCCTGCGGGTTGTTGTCAATGAAGGTAGCGGCTTTGGCCAGGCCGCCGACCAGTTCCTCGACAGCTTCCGGGTTCTTCTGCACCAATTCTTCCTGGACGTTAAGTACGCAGCAGATATGGTCGCGCCAGATATCTTTACTTAGAACCAGCACTTTGCCGACTTTTTGCATTTCGGCTTGTCCGCCAAACGGTTCGGCGACAATAAAGGCATCAACTTTGCCGGTAGCCAGGGCGTTGACCATCTCGGGCGGCGACATATCCAACAGTTTTACATCGTTATTGGGATTAATGCCTTTATCGGTGAGCACTTTATGGATAAGAATGTTGTGGGTAGAAAAACGGCTGGGAATGGCAATGGTCTTGCCGCGTAAATCTTCAACTTTGTTAAGTTCCGGACCAACTTTGGCCGTAAGTACCGAGCCGTTGCGGTGGCCTAAGAATACGGCTTTGACCGGTACGCCTTTTTGTTTCAGGCTCATCCCGATCGGAGTCAGCGCAAATGCGCCCTGAATGGCCCCGCCTTTTAAGGCTTCAGCCAATTCCGGCCAGCCGGAAAATTTAACAGGCTCCAGGGTAAATTGCTTGAACTCTGTCTGACCGTGAGCAATCATGGTCAAATGGTCGGTAATGGGCAAATAGCCGATTTTAACGGTTGGTTTATTCTTGGCTTGGCCGGCATTTGTTCCGGCCTGCTGGGCAGTACTTGTCCCGCAGCCGGCCAGACTTAAACCACCGGCCAGGCCGACAGCCATATATACGCTCTTCTTCAGAAAATCTCTTCTGTTCATATTTATACCTCCTGCTTATTGCCGTTCCAATCCAGTTTACTTCTTCTTTGCGCAAGATCATTGACAATTCTCTGCCCTAAAGCAAGCGGCTCAGGTATCACCACCATAACCGAACCAAGCAGTTCCTGAGTGTCATGGGCGAAAAAATTGGCTACTTTGTCAGAACCCTGTACCGGCGCCGGGATGCAATGATAAGAGTTAAGGCCCATTAACCGGAAGCTGAGAGCGGCGCCGACTCCTTTTTCATTAGACCATTCCGGACTGGCAAACGCCACCGGCATGTTTTTCAGCGGCTGGCCGCATTTATCAGCCAGCGCACGGAATAAGCCGGATGCCCGCGCGTTATCCAGGCATTCGCCCATATGCCAGACTGGCGGCAGCTTTCGTTCGGTTAGTACTTCCTGCAGGCCGGGGCCGGCCTTGGCCAGGGCTTTCTGGGTACAATAACCCATTTTCAACAACGGGAAAGAAGCGCAGCCATTGGTCAGGACAATAATGTCGTTGGCAAGCAAGGTATCCGCCACCTGCACGATGGCCTGTTCATACACAACTTTGGGGTTATTGCAGCCGACAAGATTAACAATGCCCTTTATCTTACCGCTTTTGATCAGAGCCGCCAGCTCCTCCAGGCTGCCGAAAGCCTGCGCAATGTTCTCCACCGAGAAACCGACCTCGGCCTCCAGACTGACCTCTGGTATATACACATTTTGTTGCTGGCGGGCGGAATAATTTTGGATGGCCAGTTTGACAATGGCTTTCGCCTGGCTGTGAATCTGGTCCATATTGGCATGCTGATGATCAAAGGCAATATGGATAGCGCCAGGCAGGCGGCAGGAGTCGCTGGTGGTAATTACTTTGGTGTGGAAGCAGGCGGCGACATCCATAATTCCCGGGTAAATATCCTGCAAGTCAGCCACCCAGGCGTCCAGGGCGCCTGTTCCCATGACTAACTCGGCGCCGAGGGCATTACTTAGCGGGTGAACCTCGCCATAGCGATACAGCGAAGATAAGCCGGAGCAGCAAATGCCATATAAACGAATGCCTGCCGCCCCCTGGGCCTTGGCCAGCTCGACAAGTTCCGGGTCCCTGCTGGCCTGTACCAGCGCCGAAGGCAACACCGGCGAGTGGCCGTGCAGGGCAATATTAACGTATTCTTTTTTTATAGAAGCAAAATTAGTGTCAATAAAACTGCGTTTGGGCGGCCCATACAGGCAGTCGGCGGCAATGGACGGACCCAGCACACTGTTCCAGGAGAAGGCCAGGCCACAGCGCAGCAGTTGTTTCATAAGATTTTCCCAGTCGCCGTCGGTGCCGGTACCGGTGCGATGCAGAGCTTCAAATACCTCATGATAGGAACCGACAGGGATAATATCCAGCTCCGACCAGGTCTTTACCCGTTCCGGCGGAGCCATGGCGGCAATTGTCCGGTGCGTGGCCGGTACGGCGCGGGACATGTCTTCCAGCAGCAGATCGGCGAGCTGTTCCGCCAATTGGGCCACTGTTTTGTCTTCCTCATATATGCCGAAGGCTTTTGCCGTCGCCACAATTTTATCCTGTCCCAGAAGCGGCAGCGCCACTTGTCCGCTGGCTGCTTTTTTCAAGGCCAGCAGCACTTCCCGTCCGCGTGACCCGTGGGCGGCTACGCCGGCTGCTACCCAACGCAGAATATTACGGGCCACAATGACATGGGCGTCGGCGCCGCAGACGCCTTTAGGACTTTTCTCGGTAATTTTGCAAGGCCCCATATTACAAATCCGGCAGCAGGTTCCTGCCAGGCCGAAGCTGCAGTGCGGCTTTTGCGCGTCAAAACGGTCAAAGGCGGTAGGAATACCGGCTTTATCTAAATGGTTGAGCATATCCCGGACACCCGGATCAGGCGTTTGTTCGATTACTTGCGCTTTCGAGGGAAAGGTTTTACGGTACTCATTAATGGTGTCAAAACTCATGGTTACCTCCAAATAGACTTGGCTTTCGTTGCTTGTACCTTAGAAAAAAAGCTCTTTCCATAGGGAAATGAGCTTTTATGACTATGTCTTTACTCTCAACCGCAGGATACCTGATGGCGTCAGCACTTATTAAGTGCTGGCTAACCATATCGAAGCCGGTAGTCTGCAGACGAAAGCAAAATATGTAGTTAACAGTACAAATACTACCATTAGCCATATACTCTGTCAATACATGCTTAATAATTTCTCAATAGTGTAATTACTTCACCAAGGCCTGCTCCAAAATATTACTTAATTGCAGTGAAAGCCTGCTCGAGATCGCCAATAATATCGGCAACGTCTTCAATACCGATCGACAGGCGCACCATATCATCAGATACTCCGGCGGCAGTCAATTGTTCCCCGGTCAATTGGGAGTGCGTGGTGCTGGCAGGATGAATCACCAGCGACTTGGAATCCCCCACATTAGCTAACAGGGATAGCAGTTTGAGACTGTTAATGAACTTTCTGCCTGCCGCCAAACCGCCTTTGATGCCAAACGTCAAAATGGCGCTGGCACCTTTCGACAGATATTTCTGGGCCAATTTATAATCAGTATGGCTTTCCAGGCCCGGATAACTAACCCATGTAACAAGCTCATGCTTGCTCAGGTATTCCGCCACAGCCTGGGCGTTCTGGCTATGCCGCTCCATTCTGAGGTGCAATGTCTCCAGTCCCTGTAAGAAGGAGAAACTATTGAACGGACTGAGGCACGCGCCTAAGTCACGCAGGATTTGAACACGCAGTCGAAGAATATAGGCGAGCTGGCCAAGGGCCTGCGTATAGCTTAAATCATGATAACTGGGGTCTGGCTCTGAAAGAAGAGGGAATTTGCCGTTAGCCCAGTTGAATTTACCGCTGTCGACGACAACACCGCCCATGGAGGTGCCATGGCCGCCAATAAATTTTGTGGCTGAGTGAATGACAATATCGGCGCCAAAGTCAATTGGCCGGCACAGATACGGGGTAGCAAAGGTATTGTCGATAAGGAGCGGTATTCCGTGATTATGGGCAATGGCGGCTACGCTTTCAATATCCAGCACATCAATTTTAGGATTGCCGATGGTTTCGGCATATAGCGCCTTGGTTTTTGGTGTGATGGCCTTGGCGAAATTCTCCGGATCACTGGGATCGACCAGCGTTACTTTAATACCCAGCCGCGGCAGGGTGTAGGCAAACATGTTATATGTACCGCCATATAAGGTGGAGGAGCTGACAATCTCATCCCCCGCCTGGGCAATATTAAATATGGCTGCGCTGATGGCTGCATGGCCGGAAGCAAAAGCAAGCGCGCCGATACCGCCTTCCAGCGCGGCAATGCGCTTTTCGAATACATCGGTAGTCGGATTCATAATCCGGGTATAAATGTTGCCAAATTCTTTAAGACCAAACAAGTTGGCCGCATGATCGGCATCGCGGAAGTTGTAGGAAGTTGTCTGATAAATAGGTACTGCCCTGGAACCGGTAGTTGGATCAGGTTCCTGTCCGCCATGGACAGCCAGCGTGTTAAACTTTAAATTTTCCGGTAAAGCCATGTTTAGTTACCTCCCATAATGATTAATGAATATTTGGGCAAAAAGAAAAGACCGAGAATTAACCTCTTGAGGATAATTCTTGGCCTTTAGTCTGTCTAATCAGCCTAGGTAACACGTACCTATGTAATATTGTAACTTGAGAATATCATACCTATGTTACTGTTGTCAACAAAATTCAGTTAGAAGATATAAATGCTTTTGACCTTCATTTCATCAGGCAGCGTATTGGTATCGCCGCCATTCAGCCAGGCAACAGGCATGTTGTCAGCACTAATGTCAAGCTCGTAACGCATTTTGCTGTCCTTGGCAATAGCATACAGCGAATCGGTGTACTGAATGGAACTTACATTGCCTACACGCCTGAGTTCACCCAAAGTCGCACCTACCCCAATACCGTTCGACATTTTATAGCGGTCATCCAAAACCCGGATGGCTGTTACCACTCTATCCTGATTTTGTTTGCTCTTAGCAAAGAAAACAATCAGTGAAGGCGAGCCGGAGCCATTATGATAAGCTCTTAAGACCGGATAGTTATAGCCTGAAAGATATTCTTCGCCGGCAGCAACTGCCTGCCGGCCAAACTGCTGGTACAAGCTATCGACCGACTTTCCCACGCCGACGTTGCCGGCAAAACCTGTCGCCAGAACAAGTTCACCGGGCGGCTGTGTTGCCGACGCAAAGTTCCTGGCAGCGCCGGCCTTTACTCCCCCAGGTTGACCGGTTGCAGCTACCTGAGATTTAACTTCACTCGTATTGGCTGGCTCGACCTTTTTATTGGCCGGAACCACTTTATCTAAGTTTTCCTTAAGATCGTTTATACCGGCTCTGACAAGTACCTCAAGCGTACGCCGGTCACTTTTGGTTTTGGCCATTGACACAATATTATTGCCTTTACTATCGCTAACGGCGAGATTAGCGCCTTTTTGCAATAGCGCGGCGACTACGTCAGCCTGACTGTTCCATACGGCCTTCATAAGCGCTGTCTGACCGTCCTTATCACGCGCGTTAACATCGGCGCCTTTTTCCAAAAGCTGGCGCACTACCGCAGTGCGTCCATAAGCAGCCGCGGCATGCAGCGGTGTATAGCCGTCACTGCTGCGGTAAGAATCCGGAGGCATACCGGCCTGCAAAAATAGTGCGGTAATTTCCTTCTCACCCCTGCCGGCATATTTGACAAAATCCTCCGCCGAATAACTTATAGCCATACGGCTCAGCTGGTTTTCCGGCAGATTAGCTGCTTCCAGTTTAGCCTTACTGTCGACAATACCGTAATAAGCGCCCAGACCAACAATAGCCGGCAATAAGATTAAAGCAAAGTAGATGAGATGCTTAGGCTCAATGCTGGCGGCCATTTTGCCCAGACCGTTCCTGGAACCGGCAACCATTGCAGATAGATTGGGTTTAGGAAGTGCCGGCGTTTTAATGGTTTTCATCTGATTTGTAAATTCTTTGAATTTAGCTTTCATATTCTCCCACATAATCACTACACTCCGCAGGTAATATTACTATAATAATAATTCGCCTTCCACAGTCATTTTCCCTTTTATCGACAGGATTTCCAAGAAAAAACTTAATAAGTAATTAACATTCGCCGCAATATAACAAAATTCGTCATGATATTTTCCAAGACAGACAACACTGTTTCCTGTAAAATAAAGTAGACTAACCTTCAGGCGGGGCTTTAACCCATCTGAAGGTTAGTCATCGGATAAAATTAAACCAGTGCCAGAAATATAAACTGCAGTTAACAGCAGCGTTCTAATTTTCAATAGAAGCCTATGCAGTTGTGATATCCACGGAAACTATGCCAATAAAACATGGTGGTGTCAGCATATGATAATAAGCGCCAGCAGACGGACAGATATTCCGGCCTTCTTTTCGGATTGGCTGATCAATCGCCTGAAGGCCGGCTTTGTCCTTATTCAAAATCCGCGTAATCCCAAACGTATTGCCAATGTTGCCCTAGACCCGTCTGTCGTGGATTGTATTGTGTTTTGGACCAAAAACCCCCAGCCAATGCTGAACAAACTTAAAGTAATTGATGATCTGGGTTATCAGTATTACTTTCAATTTACCATCACACCGTATGATCAGCAGGTGGAAAAAAACCTGCCCGCCAAGCGCGAAATCCTGGAAACATTCAAAAAGCTAAGCCACAAAATCGGCAAACACCGGATTATTTGGCGCTATGACCCGGTGTTTATCAATAAACAATTCCCGCTGGAGTATCATCTCGATGCTTTTGGCCGGCTCTGCGCCAGCCTTGCAGACTATACAAATACCTGCATATTTAGCTTTATTGACATGTATGCAAGAGTCAGGATAAATGCAAAGGCGATAATTGCCACCGAGGTAAGTGAAGCCGACAAGAAGCGGATCGCCCAGAGCTTTTCCGCGATTGCAGGACATCATAACCTCCGGCTAATGACCTGCTCGGAGACATTGGATTTTACTTCCTATGGCATTGCCCGCGCCGCATGTATCGATCCAAGTCTGCTTGCAAACATGTTAGGCGCTTCTGTTCAGTCCAAAAAAGATCCTAACCAGCGCCCCGCCTGCAAGTGCATTGAAAGTATCGATCTTGGCGCTTATGACTGCTGCCGGCATGGTTGCGTTTATTGTTATGCCACTACCAGTGAAAAAACAGTATCCAGAAACAGTCCCCGGCATGATCCTTGCTCCCCCCTGTTGATCGGCCACCCCCAGGGCGATGAAACCATTACGGTTCGGGAAGTCCGTTCCTTAATAGACAGACAGTCAGCTTTATTTTAAAATCACGGCTTGCACCGAGCCATATACGAAAGCTAACGTAAATCTGCTAATTAAATAGCCGAACTAAGATCCTCTGCTAGGGGCAATCTCAGTTCGGCTCAATTATTTTATCCCAGCTTATACTATTTGCACTTTATATTCACGCATCCAGTGATCGGCCTGTATGAGATAGGCAAATAACTGCGGCCCGCTCATCAGTTGCCCAAACCAGGGAATGTTGGATGCAGACAAATCGGTCTCGGCAATCCGTTTTAGGACATCCATATCAAGCAGCTGATATAAAGGTGAAGCCGGATTATTGAGAACTGCGAGCGCTTCGCCGACAACCGCTTTGGTATAGGACGGGTTATGCGTCTTAGGGTAAGGACTCTTTTTCCGCCAGAGGACATCGTCAGGCAAAATACCTTCCAGAGCATGGCGCAATAGCCCCTTTTCCCTATTTTGATAGTATTTCAAAACCATCATATTAAACGCACACAAATTATTCAACTTTTATTATATATGCTTATATTTGTTAGAATAGAAAACCGCACCCCGGAGGATGCGGTTAGGTCGCTATCTGATCACTAAAATAACTTTTATAAACACTCTAACTTTTGCAATTTCTCTAATGCCTTAGCCTTGTCTTCTTTAGTAAGGGGAGTGATCTTACCATGCGAATAACATCTCATGGAATCGCAGCGTTGCGCCTCCCCAAACGGAAGAATAGCTTCAAGCGACCCTTTAGTGCTCGGCCTTACAGCAGCTTTTAATTGACGCTTAGATAGTAATTCTTTCATGATTTCAACTCCCTTCAAAAATTTCTCAGGATATAAGATATCCTGGACATAACTAAGCGAATGCGGTAAACAACATGTATGCTCACAGCTTTTAACAAAGTGGCTCAACCTATAATCTTCTGCTAATGACTCTAACGCTGTGTTTATCATTATACTTGGTTCTAATTGGGAAAACAATACTATTCTTTCTGAGCAATTATCAAGATAACCATAAGCATCTAGCCATTTAAATAACGCAGACTGACTGCTAATGTTGGTCTTGTCCATAGCATCGAATGTCAAAATGTGTCCTTGCTCGTGAAGGATACTACCGGCAACACGATGACCTACATCTAGTTTTTGAATTTCTCTTATCCATTTTTCGGCAACGGATTCTTCGATTTCATTGTCACCTTGTAACATTTCTATCCCACTAATATGAAATTCCTGATCATCTAAAATTCTAGTAGTCGTGTGATCGGGAACTAAATATATATGTCTTCTTTCAATACGACAATCTGCAAAGGCAGTCTGTGCCGGCTTCCTACGTTTTGCAACAGTAAAAGGTAGGTTGTAAATCGGAGCAATTATCTCAATTCCTAATTTCTTGATAACACTCAATCCACAGCTAATTTCAAAAAAGGAACGAGGTTGCAACCCGTTGTCATGAATCTTATCAAGTCCATAACTCTCTACAATACTTCTATAAATCAGGTCATTATCCTTCTTTTTTACATTAACAAATCTACTCTCAAATAATATTTTGTCCAATTCCTCATTCTCTAAACCTATTGTAAGTGATTCAACGTCCATTTCAAAACCACCTTAACAAGATTCATTCTTTGATAATTAGACAAAAAACTAAAAAAACCTCTAACGTTGCCATAATTTTGCAAAATTTACATTCATTTATAAACGAGAATTTGCCCGCCCGGTACCCGATAGACAATAATATTGTCAAATAAATGCCACAAGTCGCCTCCACTTAAGTACATTCCGCAGCTGCAACAATTACATTACCTCCTACTCTTTATCCGTACATGAAACTGTAATTTTGGATAGATATAAAATAAAAAAGCCGCCCACCAGGACGAACCCGGCAGGCGGCAGTAGTTATCTAAGCGCCAGATACAGCGCGGCCCCGGCAAACAAATTCCGCTGCCAGGTGAGCTTATTAATTTTGGACCGGACCTGCTTCTCTAACTGATCGATATATCCGGTCATTTTTGTCAAGGACTTCTCTGATGCTTCCAAGTTCGCCTTGAGCATTTCCGATTCGATCACTAGCGCTGTCGATTTTTCCTGCAGCGCCGTTAATTCTACCTGACACGCTTCCAATTCCAGTCTGGATTCCCTTAAGTCCGTCTGTGATTGTGTCAGCGTGTCCTCTAGCTTCGTCAATTTGTCCCTTAGTATCGTTGAGTTCTGTTCTAACTGCGTCAGTTGACTGTCCGATATCAGATACATCTGCTCTGCTGCCGAACAAGTACCAAGCGGCAATACCAGCAAGCAGGCAACCAATAATAAGGATAGTAGTTTTTTTATCATACATTAAAACGCCTCCTATCAAATAAGACTAATCAAAATTTGTTAGATTATTAGCCCGGATTGTACTGAGCAAATTATCAGCATAATCCGGGTCAGTTGCATATACCGGGGCTAATGAACGAACAAACTGCTCTACATCGTGTGTATTGTACCAGGCTGCCCATGCATCGGCATAATATGACTCCTGGGTGATCAGGATGCACCAATCGTCACACGCTTGCAATAGGGACTCATATCCCTGAAATTTAGCCGTAATCTGCTGCCATTCTCCGTTGTAACACTCCCAGGTGGTTTTCTCAATGTAGTTACCCCAACCGCCCCATTTACGGCCAAAAATATTGTATTCACCGATCTTGTACCTACCCCAGCCACTTTCTAACGCGCCTTGAGCAATAAGCACACTGGCCGGCAAATCATACGGCTTACACTGGGCCTGTGCCGCTGGCGCTAACCATGAAATAAACTCTTCCGGTGTCACTCAGACCACCTCGCCGCATAGCCGCGTGTGTCAATATGGACAAATAGGCTGTCATAATACCGGCCGATTCCATCAGCGCCGCATTGCTCGGCAATCTCGGCCAATTCATTGACGCTCATGCCATTCGGCACCAACACGTCAGCAGCACAACCCTGGACATGCTGACTATTGGGTACGCCGCCAACTTCGGCATTATGAGACGGGCAACGGTAGGCGCAGGATATTGATACCGGGGCGCCCACAGCCCCCCGGATTGCATCGAGTACTTGCAGCAGTCTTTCATCCATGCCGTTAACCGGGAGTTGGCCGCAGCACTTGCAGGCCAACTCCGAATCAGAAAAATACTTACTACCCATAACTAGACTTCCTCCTTGTGCAGGTCCGGCGTATCCGTCACCTGCTGAATCTTCCGGATCGCGGCCACTTCCGCATCGATCAGCCAGCCAACTAAAACCTTTGGTACGACAATCCGGCGCCAGCCAAGCAAGTCCATGACTGCCTGAATGGCCGCTGCCCGTTTTTCTCGGTTCTCCATATCGTCTGCGTGCCGATCCAGTTCATAGATGATTTTTTTCAGGCTTTCTTTGGCTTTGCCCGCCGGCAATCCCCGATAAACTACGTGCACGATCAGGACCAATACAAGAGCCGCCAGGATTGTCCCGGCGGCGCATAAAACAATTTGCAATTCGCTTTGCGATATCATTTCATCACCCTTTCTAATACGACTACTAAAAGAGCGGTCACAACCCCGCTTGCTCCTGCCGCTTTCCACACAGCCATTTCTACTTCACGCAGCCTTTTGAAAATGTCCACATCATTTTTTTCGCATTGAGTTATGCGAGCTTCACAACCACTGTGTTCCATACAAGCTTCCTTCTCACCCAAAACCCCACCCCCAAAAATAAGCATAAAAATAACCGCTCTTAGCGGCAAGGTTCACGCGGCATAGTATCACCTCAAATAAATCTTGGCTCTTACTCAGGTTTCACCGGCCATATTGGATTATCTGTATCGCACGTCTCAGGCATATCTCTGAGGGCTTGCCGGTATGCTTTCCATGCCTCGCGTTCAACATCAGTGATAGGATAGTCACTCAACATATACTTGTCAGTTTCGCTCAGCAACTGATCTCGCTTGGCTCGGATTGCAGTTAACTTTTCCTCTGCAGTTGGTACATACTCCGGTTTCGGCACCGGCTTGCCGGTTTCCATGTCGCGGATATACTGGCCGGTGGCATACAAATTTTGTTCGTCCTCTGTTATGGCAACGTAACCGTCTGGCACTCCCTCAAAAGTATCGTCATTATAGCCAGTTATAACGGTTCCGGCTTCGGCTATTTCTATAATATCCGCTCCGGTTTCCGTGTCTTGTCCGATTACTGTTTCAATGGCCTCCGTGTTGTAAATAGGATTTTTAACCCGTTGAAAATGCACACCCTCTACAAGTGATGTTAGGCGCACTCCCGCACCGTCAAACTTTGCGTAATACTGCATGTTGTATTCCTCCCTTTCTTTTACCACTGGACTACATGCCGACAGCACACCAATAAAAAGTAGCAGATTGGCCGGCACCATTCGTATTAAATTGATCTATTTGCAATTTAGCGCCAGTAGTTGTTAGCGATCCATGTTGCAAGCCATAGATATGCCCATCAGCCACCGAATATCGCGAACTGTCAGCGATAAATCCAAAAACTGATGTAAAACTTATCGGGAATGTGATGGATAAAGCATCTGTGCCTAAACGCGACTGAATTGTATGCACCACATTTCCCCATTGTAAAATTAGCCCATTGGCGAATTTTACATAGCCATTTTCGGCCAAGCTGTAAGCAATTACACCCCCGCCTAAGGCATTTATCGCGGCTTGCACAAATGCGGTAGTTGCAAGCTGCGTAGTACTCGTCCCTGCTGCCGCTGTCGGCGCAGTTGGTGTCCCGGTTAGCGGAGGGCTTTCTAAGGTTGCTAGTGTTTTTATTATAGGACTTGTTACTGTATAGCCTGTTTCAGCGGTTATTAACGATATACTAAAATTGTTTGCCAACGCTGCATATCCAGTGTGAGATGACTGGAATCTCTCTAAGTTTATCGCGGGATAATCCCATGCCGTGCTTGTAGTTCCCAATAAGATACATAAATTCGTGCCATCTGTACCACATCTTACAGAGGTAAAAGGCGCGTTAGGAGACAATAAAACATCCGTCGCATTGAACACAGTGCCATCTGTAGAAAATTGTCCGCTTATCCGCAATTTCCACGCTGATTTATATCCGCTCCCGGAGTAGTAACGGTTAAAACCAACTATATCTATATCAAAAAAGCTTATGGCGGTCATGATCGGTATGGTAATCTTAATCGTCCCTGTTGCAATAGAATTGTTTACATACTGAGCTAAATCCCTCATAACCCTAACACCAGTAGCAGGCGCATAGTCTTTGGATAGTTTGCGTGTATCTACCCCTGCAACAGCCGCTTGTGTGGTTACTTCCGTTATGCCACCGGTAGGAGTAAACGTTATCGCACTGGCAGCATGCGCGCCGCTTGCTGCAGAAATATGATTGGTAGCATTCGTTGCGGTATTAGCAGTAGTTGCAGTAGTTGCGTTGCCTGTGATATCTGCCGGCAGCTTCCCGCTTGCATCCAGTTTCAGCAACTTATTAGCGGCTGCAGTAGTCACAATTAGATCAGAGATAGCCTGGATCGTAGTCGCCGGCAACGTATTCCAGTTTGACTTTCCTGTAATACTTTTCAACATGTAACCAACCATGCCGAGCAAATTGGTTAGCGTATTGGCAGCCGCCGCGGCTGTTGTCGTATCTGTTATGGTTCGATTGCCGATTTTGGCATCCGTGACAGAATTATCCGGGTGATCTAATACGGCAGCTGTACTGTGAGTATCTACGGCATCTTCTGCAATTGCTAGCATTGCGGCCTGCAGAGCAGTTGTAATACCGGGGATATCATCATCTTTACAGTCATATCCTTGTGCGACTATAAAATCAGCGATTGCTTTCGCCATGGCCGTAGACTGTCGATATAGTTTATTATGCAGGCGGCTTAACGCCATACCCGGGATAACACCGCCCTGGCGCTGTGTAGCTACGCTATATTCTGCATCGCTGAACGTCCTGTCAGAACTCATTTCTTCATTAAAAACTTTAAAATTGGATTCAGCCATTTATACAACTCCTTCCTGGTTTAGGTCCAATAGCTTTCATCATATCCATACATTCTCTGTGCGTCATCCTCCATATCATAAGCAAAAGAGTCTAACGGGTTAGGATTCATCCAATCGGCATGATCGTACCCTTTTACCGTAGCAGTTTCCATGTCATAGCCAAAGACGGCGTCGTCGGAGAAGGCGTAATTTATTCCCACGCTTTGCGGTTTAGGAACAATATACCCTTTCTGTATGAGGTTTTTGGTCATTTGGTCATATATGCCGACCACAACGACGTCAATTGTCATGTCCTGGTTATCTTGGATTATGATCGGATTGCCGAAAAGCGTCAGCCAAATCTCTCGCAGATCCGCTGTACGCCCTTTCCACATGTTCTTTGCAATTTTAGCCCGTAGTAAATTTAGGTAGGAGAAATTATCCAATACCGGGGACAAGCCCCTGTCTGGTTGAAAATCTAACGTACGGCTTTGCCCAACGATTTCACCCAGTATATCCTGCTGGGTGCCCGTAGCATTGTCCAAGTCAAATTCATCATCCATATAGACGGCTACAGAAAAAATGTCTTCGCAGGGCTGCAGCAGCGCTGACAGCGTAGCCATATATTTAGGCTTATCACGGTGCTGGCTACTGACGAGATTTAAATACCTGTCCAGTAACGCCATGACTACACCTCCGTTATAGTAATGCTTCCTACCTCGCTGACTTCCTTAAAGGCGATTACTATGTCCGAGTTGCTTAGCGTTTCACCATGGCGGCCAATATTGAGGGATGAAATAGAAAAAGGTGGCTTCGACAGGTTAGAGATTATTGACAATACCGCTGCCAGAATACCCGTAGTCGTTACGTTATTGCCGATATCCAGGCCATCGATGTAGGATGTAATTTTATTTTCTATCTGTTCCTTAAGAGCAGATGTGTAACCGCTGTTTTTTGTCACAGTCAGGGTTACGTCAGTAGCCACATATACAGGCCGGAAAAAGCGTATCGTCGTTGGTAGTCCGTCCGCGTTGATATAATCCACACCTATATCGCCATAAGTGCCGCCGCCTGGTCCTTTGCGCAAGTAGACTTGTTCCGCGATATCGGCGTCTAAGCCGCCCTCAACGACTGCAGCAATACTGTGACTAGGGATGCCGTTTTCATCGGTTACATTGCTATCATTGTCATATACCTTATAGCGATTCACGCCATCAACAGAGGCAATACCGGCTATGGTTCCGTCAAGCATATTCTGGCTGGGAATAGCTACGCTGATAGATTGCCGCAAACGGAATTCCGCGTCTGTCTCTATCGGATCGCCAGTCACAGCTGGTACGTCATTTGTTACACTGGTCCAGCCTTTCGTCGGCGTGACTATTTTTGTAATTGTACCGGGTGCGGCCTCGATCGCGCCGATATCCTCGCATTGCGCGCTGATTTGGTAAGTAGCACTTTCCAGCGTGACCGTGGCCGGCAAGTCCCATTTAACGCCGGCATCATCTTCGACTACACCGTTTGTGATGACAGTCCCAGCAGTACCTGTCAGCGTCAGAACGCAAGTACTGTAACTGGCTGCTTTACGCTTAATGCCGTTGAGTTTTACAATGCCATCCAAGGCGCTGCCTACCGCTGTTTTCGGACTGCGGTTATTGTAGACAATCTGCAGGAGCTGCATAGTATCATGGGTCTTAAGTGCAAACGCAGATATCATTTGATAGTCCTGGCTGTCATTGTCGAGGTAGATATCCTGACCATAAATTGCTTTAAAATCAGCAATCAAGTCATCCCGGATATCGTTGTAGGCCGGTATGTGCAGCCCAGAATCGTCAATGTATGGTGCGACATAGGCCATCATATCACCTCGCTTATTTCAGTCTGGCCGAATTCAGTATCAATGGACGTTTGAATAGTTAGCGCCCGTTTTTCGTTGTCCCATGTAGCTTCAAAGTAAAGAATGCTTTTGACATATTTGGTTTTCTGGATTCTCTCCCGGATGATCCGCTCTGCTTCTTGCTTATCTCTGTTGGCCAGTATCTTCTGCCAGACTGGTATCCCGTCCTCAAGATCCTCCCACCATTCGTAAATCAGTTGACGCAAACGAGTTACTACGGCCTGATTGACAGCATCGGCACCGCTAATATAATTGTTTTGGTTTCGGCCAAATACGTAATCGCCATCGTCGTCAAGCTTGCGATAAATCATGTCACGCCTCCCGTGTTACTGCCTCCGGATTGGACACCGCCGTGTGTATGCCCCAGGAAAGAACGTCCGTCTATTGTCGTATTCGCGGAAACAATATTAATGTTGTCACCGGCAATTTCAATATAGGCGCTGCCGGATGCATTGCGGAGCTGCGCTGTATTCGGCGAGTAATTTTTAATAACATTGGGCTGACTGCGAAACCCGACAATGGCAAAACCATCAGACAAGTCATGGCGCCGACGCTCAATTTGATTTTGTATCCCCCCGGACTGCCACCAGGCATCCATGCAGTTATCGCCGAATACTACCAGACAATCGTCATCTTTCTGGATTGGCAAGGTCATGCAGTACCCGCCTCCGGAGTAAATAAAAAATGGCACATCCAGAAGCAGCGGAATTTCCACCCACTCTAGAGTGCCGTTAAAATTTAATCGCTCCCGGATAGCCAACTGCACGGTACAAGTTTGTTTTTCATAGTCCACGGCTTGAATAATCCCCGGTGCCGCCACACGTAGGCCTGCTGCTATAACATCGCGGAAGCGTTGCTGCAGTTCTACAGGGTCCTGCGTTCGTTCGTTTGACTTCGGCATTTTTTTATATCACCCCCGTGAATAATCGTTGGCTGTTTCCTGAGATGTTAGTAATTTGCCATTCCGGCCTATGCCTATGACCTCTGTTGTCCATACATCACCCCAGGTATCGCCCTGATGGACCAGTTTTGATACTAGATACTCGCCATCTTTATCGAACTGGTTCTGTTGAACGAGTTTATTATTGCCGCCCCCAATATTGAGACTGAGCAAAGACCTCCTAATCCACTCGTTATCAATTTTAACGAGCGAAAACAGTTTCACCCGACAGTCTAACAGCATCTTAATATGAATACCATCGTCACTGTATTGGGGTGTGCCAACAAGACCTGTAGCAGGTACGTCTGCATTCGGATTGCCAGGTGACAGCGTTAAAACGTTTTCTGCAGGAATCTCATCAGCCACTTTTTTTACTACTAGTTTCCCATCATTACCGACCCAGCAATAGGCATCATTGTCAATAGCTAAATCGCGCAAATATTTGCTAGGCGTACCGAATAATACTTTTCCGCGCGGCAGGGATTGCTTAGATAGATTATCACTAATCTCCCCTATAGCGATTGCTTGTTTAGCGTTTTTGGATAAAGTATTGATCCCATCCCGTGGAGTACTGCCGGCAGCGATACTACACTTGGTAAAATTAAGAACAAGGTCGGCACTCCCCCGGAGCGCTAAGATTTCCAGCTTGTAATCAACGCCATCTTCCCGATTGCGAATAATCTGTACTATATCTCCCGTGAATATTTCGCCATATTGCCCTTCATCGTACCCGCCTTCGATAGATACCTGGAAGCCTTCTTTAATAATACCATCCTCCGCAGTAGCATTCATGTTGTACACTTCTAATGTGCAGACAGCAACGTGAGTTTCATAGGTTTCCTCAACTTTAAAAACGCATCGTAGTAATGAAACGTCAACGGCAATGCTATGTTCTGTATCCTCGGTTGTAATAGATGAACTACCGTCATCACTCTTTATGGTTTTGTAGGCTTTCTTATAGATCGTTACTTTCCACTTACGGCCATAAAGCCGGCCAGAGCGTTCCTCAGCCACTTACATCCCCTCCGTCGGTATCGCCCCAGACCAGATACCATGTACTGCCCAACGTATCCAATGACGGCCACTGCTCCTTTACGGTTTGTGCCGGTACCACGTAGGCGCTGCCTATGCCCAGGTATTCGTACTGCTCCAGGATGTTTTGCGCCGGTATCACCGGTAAGCAGCTGATAATGTCGTTCCCGCTTTCATCCCGGATCGTCATCAGCCAGTAACCGGCCAGCTCGTTATACTGCAGTTCAAACTGCAGAGTCTGGTTTTGGTCGTCAATCGGTATTTTGCTGCTGAAAGTTCGATTGGGGATAGGTTGAATTGGTATTATGGTAAGCATTATTTACCAAACCACCTTCCTAAAGCTTCCGTTCCAGCAGCAGCCGCCGTTTTATTAATGTCCGTGGTTTGTGCCGTTACCTGCCCCCCATTTGTTTGCTCGTACGCTGCTACCCTGGCACTGGTCTGTGTCTCGGCCACGTTAGCGACAATAATTTCCCGCAGGCGAACAGTTGTTTTTAAAGCGTTCAGGGTCTTAACATCATCAGGAGCAGATAGTTCTTCAATCAGCATATTTTGATAGGTCTGTAGCCTGGTCTCCACTACGAGAGGCTGCCGCGCCAGCTGCATAGCCTTTAAGGTCATCCATGCCTTGGCGGATCGCCCATTCCCTGTGGTCGTGTCCTGATTTATCTGTACAATATTTGAGTAGGAAGAAATTTTTTGTAATGACTGATAAACCAAGTCAAGATATACATTATTCGTCACAAATGAGGTAGTATGGCAGTCGCTCATCATAACCTCAATTGTCAGCTCTGCCGGCTCGATAATCGCATGGTCAGTCATAGTAACACCTGTTTGCACAGGGTACTGGGTAGGCCGTACCCGGCTGACATGCTCAGTACGCATTATGCCGTCAAAGTAGACGCCGCCGATCGGCCATTTGGGTGTACGAAAAAGAAAAGTATCCAGGTTAGCAATCCCGGATACCATATTAATCAATTCGTATTTCCCGGTGAGTTTGGCAATTTGTTGGGAAAAGTCCATCCATCCAGGTTGTTTATCACCTGACAGGATATCAGAGAAATAATTATAGCCATCTACGGATAGACCTTTTTTTACACCTATGAGAATCACATCCTTTACAGGATATTACAAGGAATTTATTGGTTTTTGTCGAAGTGTTGCTATGCCCGGATGTCTATGGAGGAACAATGAACATTAAGTGTCCTGAATGCAGTACCAACATCCTATTATCAAAATCCAATCTTGAAAAAAGCTCGTCTCACGTGGTATGTGACAGTTGCGGTGCCAATATCACGCTAGAAAGTGACTTGCCAAACGCCTTAAAGCAAATTGAAAATGATATTGGCAGTATGCTAGATAAAGCATTCAAAGGAAATAAGCATATAAAAATTAAATAAAAATAATCTAGTCATCCGGGCCAATATCTACAAGCCCAGCCTCACCACAAGAAGCTTCTTGGTAAAATTGTTGATATGCTGCTTCTATTGCTGAGCAAACAAGCTCATTTAGTCTTTCTTTCCCTTTTTCTGTTATTGATATACGGAGATTATATTCCATTTTCCTTACCTCCATTTTATATTTATGTAAAATTTTGTTATAATAGTAATAGAAAGGTCGTGATCGGATGAAGTTTTGCAAATACTGCAGTAGAGATGTTCGTCCCTTAGTTGTCAATAACGGCACAAACTGGATCAAATGCTTAGTGTTGACGCTTATAACCGGTGGTTTTGCACTGGTATTTTACATACCTTATTGGTTTTTTCGTGTCCTGTTTGGACGCGGTGAAAAGGTTTGCCCCATTTGCAATGCTAAACTATAAGAGAGGCCGTGATAGCATGAAAAAGATATTACCGCGATCATATGCATTTTTTATAATTGCCTTGTTTGGGTTAATAATAACTACTCAACAGGGACAAGCCTATGAATTATACTCAAATCCTTTTCCTCCTATCGGACCGACACAATATCTAGGTGATATAATGTTTTCTGAAAATGACCCAGTCAGCATATATATTGCAGACGATGATACTATAAATACTATGATTTATTACAGATATTATAAAGATACTGACAAGAAGTGGACAGTCAAAGTTTTATTGGTTCCATTAACTGAAAGAGTACGACAAGCTTTTGTGAAAGAATTAAACAGTGGAGCCAATAATGACACTTGGCTCATAAATAAACGTCTTTCACTTCCTGTCAATAATAGAGTGTGGGCTTTGCGCGAAGATGTTTCTTATTATCCAAACAGTAAAACCGTTAATGTAAGAGGCGCTTGGATATATAACGATTATGGCGAAATGATTGGCTTCGATATAAAACGATCACAGGAAACCGCGGCTTTCTATTACGGAGAAAAGAAAGATTACGATACTATTTGCGACCTAGTTTCAAAACTTATGGCGGAGCGATATCAAGAAGCCGTCGCTAACTCCCAAAATTTTGCACGCTAAATTATAAGGTGGTGTAATCATGAAAAAAATACAAGTTTTAATTTTAATTGCAATGCTTTTGCTCGTCCATTCTGCTATAAGTATTGCTAGTTCGCACACATGGCAACATTCCAGTAGTCCTTTATTGAAAATCGGTTTACGAGATAAATATGGCAACCTTAGCAATACCAACTATACTGCCAACTTTGTAATATATGCCCCAAACAATAGAACCTATTATTATTCAACTAAAGGTACTAGCGATAAATGGGCAAGCTCCATAGTTCCTGATGATTATAAAGGAATGGCGCTTAATCCAGGAGATTATTCTTGGCAATGCTATGTCGATAACGAAATGGTAGCATCTGGCGCGTTTCGAATAATGCAGGAAGGAATCAAAAAGTCAATCAGTGAGTTATAATAAGGGGCTGAATAATAGCCCCTTATTATACTTGTATGCCATTCAATGTCCGGTTCTGTAAAACATACCTTGCCCTATCATTGATACTAGAAGCCGTTTTATCGCCAACAGCCTTGCCAATTTCCGCAGGCGATGCATTGGTATTCGTCACTTCAACGCCGCCAACTTCAACCTGGTAGGTGATATTAGTAACACCACCACCTGAGTTATGAGCATATATCGGATAACTTCCATTCATTAGATTATTGAGCAACACTGGATCAGAATTTGCGAATCCGTTGGCAAAATAAGTTGACGGACGAACTAAACCGCTATCACTTGACGAAGAGCTAGGCTTATCAAATTGCTCCCACCAGTCTTGGACCCGATCCCACCATGTAGGCTCACGCATATCATTTTGATGGTTTCGGTAAACAGGCTCTTTACCTTGTGGTGCTGGCTGTTCAGGCGCTGACTTAGATGATGATACGTCTTGAATTTCGTTGCTAATATAGCCAGCCTTCCCTAATGCTTGTTCTACATATTCTTTAATAGACGGCTCATTTTCACTCCACCTATAATCCCATCCATAATGCTGACCATTTGCACCAATTGCATCTGGCGCGCCATCCCTCCATCTAGCTCCATTTTGAGAACCGGCATACCAAGCCACAAAAGCACCTTCTGCTCCATACTCATCAAAATAACTACCAAGGATATGCTTTGCAACAATTTCTTGATTCTCAGGTGTTTGCTCTGCGTAAGGAGATAATCCCGCAGTAGCAGCCCATGAAGACCAGTTTTCAGGCATGATTTGGTACTTGCCAAAAGCACCCGTCCGTTCATTTTGGGCGCTGTAGTTCCCGCCTGATTCTTGCGCTGCCACGGCAGCAAAAAACTCTTCTTTAGTTTTAATATTTCGATTTACTTTTCCACCTGCCTCTGCCTTACCAAGCAACGCATCTCCTGCCAGCTTTGCCGCCTTTTTGAAGTCCCCACGAACCAGAGCCAGCAGTGCTTGCCCCAGCTTACCAACCATACCGATCGCACCAAACACAATATCGCTAAACGCTTTAACGGCCTGGCCCATACCGCGCCAAAACTCCTTAAACAGCCGGCTATCTGCCATCATTTTAAAGAACTTGGCTAAAAGTTCAATGACACTTGAAATTACCCTCACCATGGACGATATCATGCCTACCACGGCGCGCACCGCATCCCGGAAAGTATACGCTTTCTGGGTCTTTTCCATTTCGCCATAGAATCCGGAAAAGGCAACAGTAACCAAGCTCATCAGAGCATTGAACAAATCCATCAAAGCGCCGAACATTTCCACTGACGCGTCAATAAAATCCTGCATTTCCTCGGAACGTGCAATCTCGCTGAACCACTGGGCTACCGTCTGAATGCAGTCTTTGAACACACCAAGCAATCCCCATAGAATGCCTTTTAGTCGGCCCATAAGATCGGTAAATTTGCTTGCCGTGTCGTGCTTTTGCAGCGAAGCCAGCAAATCATGAAAGGCAGCAGATACCCACTGGATAACACCAGAACCCAATTCATAAAAGGCACTACCCAACTCTTTCATATTGCCTATAAACTCGCTGAGTGCATCGGATTGCCCGACTTCCTGTATCCAGTCAGAGAATTTCCCTGCCAGGTTGATTACACCATCTTTAGCTAAATCCAGATACCTGACAAAGGCGTCCCATACCGGAGCCAGCTTTTCGCCCCACTCGGCCAGTTTTTGCTTGGCAGTATCCATATAACCGTTTAGCTTATCCCAAACGGGCCCCATGGCCGCCTGCTTGCCTTCCATATGACCGAAATAATCATCAACCATAAGCAGCAGTGAGCTGACTAGGGCTACCATACGGCCAAGCGGGGACGCCCTTAACACCATAAAAAAACCGGCTAATGCAGCCGTAGCAATCTTTATTCCCCGAGGAAAGGCGTCCCACACGTCATATATGGTTTTTCCGATAGTTTTGAGTAAATCCAGGAAGTGCTTGCCCACGTTAATAATATAAACCAATGCCCGTGCGACTTTCTCAGTCCACACGGGCATATTTTTTATTAGGTTATCATTGAAGGACTTAAAATTTGTCTTGGCATCAGCCAGCGGCTTCGACAGGTGCTTCATGAGATAGTAGCCCACCCACTGCAGCGCATAACTGGCTTCCTGCTTCACCCGGGTAAATTCAAAAATGAGGTCCCGGAAATTCTTCATCGTTCCTTCATAGTCGCCGCCAACTTTCATATTGCGGCCATCAGAAACAAGCGCTCGGTATCGTTGCATTAGCTCCGGTGTGAGCTGAATATCCTGCACCGATTCGCCCAGGGCGTCAATGGCCGTCTTCATCTCCAGCGCGGCGCTTTTGGATACCAACATACTACGGGAGTACTTCTCCATAGCCAGGTCCTGTTTGGCCGCAGACGCCATCACACCAGCAATGGAGGCAGACACACTGGCCAGCGCCGTGCTGATAAGAGTTCCTGCCTTAACAAAATCCTTCACCCAGCCAGACGTGGCCGCCGTGACCGTGCTGCTGGTCTGGTTCAGGGTAGACTGCATCTGATTGAATCCGGGCTTGTCAATTTGTACACCCAGGCTGACAAGATATTGCTTTATGACTTCACCAATCATGGATTATTCAGCCTCCTTTGCTGCTCGGCGTATTCCTCTGCCCGGTGCCGGTTTTCATCCCGAACTACCAGTATTTCGTGTGCATCCATCAGGTCATCCAGCGTATAGGTGCCGTCCCAGGCTTCATGCTGCTTCCACATGCCCGCAATTACGGGGGCGTAGGCGTATCCGTCGATGTTGGCATACTCACAGGGAAGATATCCGCAAGGCCTGCTTTCAATTCCTGCAGGCCCTCGCCGTCGAAAAAACCCGCGATATTGAACGCCAGTGCATGCACGGTGAGCAGTAAGACCAGACGCGTATCCTTTGCAATATTCTCAACTCCCCAGGAACCATTTTCCGCAATCACCGGGGCTGCACGCGCAGGTAAAACCTCACTTACAACGCCCAGGCAGTCCTTCTGCAACTGCGCGAATTCAGTCCGTGATAACATAGTCCGGTCTTTCGGCATATTTGCAAGACCTGCTTTAGCCTCCAGTCCCATGGGCAGAAACTTTTCAGCCAGAGTAAATGCAATATAGCTGCCGGTCAGAGCATCCATTTTTTCAATTTTAAATTTGCGATTGGAAATAGTAATGATTTTTTCAGTTTCCCGCTTTGACATCTACATGTCCCCCTTAAATCGGCAGTCTTTGAATATCGGCAAATAAAATGCCCCAGGCCACGCGCTGACCTTGGCTTTGGAACGGCTCATCCGGCTCTTTCACAAATGCGCCCCCGGTGCAGTAGAAAGTTTTCTGCATCTTCGGTGCCACTACGGTAAGGCTGACCTGCGCCCATTCATCGGTCGCTGCACTCCAGAGATAGTTAAACATCCCCTGCAGGAAATTATGCAGCGTAGAGGTCTGCTGGGCATTGATCGTCACATTACCGTTGTTGCCGCCAATTTTCGAAACCATAATAGTACCATCAGCAGCAACATCATGGACAGTACGGTCCGTCAGTTTGGCAATATTGATATCGCCAATCCCCTCGCCCTGAATCGTGTATGATCCATATGACGAATGAGAAATGGTTGCGTTTATATCGGTAAAACTGTACGTGTTAAAACCAGCCATATTTAGAATCTCCTTTCTTATCTGTTTACATCTACCTGGACAGTAACATGGTGAATAGCGCCGGCCAACTTGAGTGATACATAAATATTCGGCGCTTTCCGGGCATCTCGGTCAGCCTGCGCCTGTTCGTCGATTGCCTCAGACTGAATCAGGTAGCCATTTGGCAAGGTGTCACCCTTTGCAAGACTCAAAACCGCAGTCGAATTCCAAACGCCGGATTTAATAAAACCTACTTTATTCATAGTTTCGCAGACTTCTTTTATGGCATCCTTCAGTTGTGTCATGCCAGCTTCCGTTTGGGCAATCTTGTTGCTTTGATATAACAGATCCATCAAAGAGAGCTGCATGTCATTCTGATACTTGTCCAGAAAGATCATTTCATCAAACCAGGTGCCATCAGCCATGGTTCCTTCTTCGAAGATATCATAGGAACTGCCGCGGTTAATGTAGACGTTGCCGTTATTGCCTTTGATTTTATCCACCGTACTCGAAGCAAAAACACTGCTCGAATTCTCAGTTTCCACGCCGACTTCTGTTTTGTAGGCGATGGTGTAGGCGCTGCCGGCAGTCCCCGTCATGGCCCCCATAGCCCAGCCGATTATAGCGCAAACAGCATCGTCATGCTTGCTGGAATACTGCCCTAGGCTACGGCGGTAATTCTTGGCTTTCATAGCTGCAAAGATGTTACCGTCGTCATTTGTCAATACATCAGCATCGCTGGTGGTGTAGGTATACAGGCTATTAGGCGTAATGGCCTCGATATATTCAGCGACGGTCAAATGCTCCGCTTTCGTGATATCAGCGCAATAGATTCCTACATACCATTCACCATTAGCCTCCCGGCAGGCCGCGATAGTTTCCACCGGCGTTTCTACCCGAGTGGTTTCATCTTCCGTAACAGTACCAATGCAGCCTATCGCCACTTTCGGCGGCGTTTTGGCTTGCCCGAAGATAAGCGCGGCTGCCTTGTATAAACGATCCGTCGTTTTAAAGCCGTCTTCTAGCATTTCACTGATGCCGGTATAGGTTCTGATACGTTCACTCTGCGGAATTATGGTGGTTTCTCCTATGAGCAATGCCAGGTTAAAGGCTTTTCTCACAGCTGACTTAGCTGCTAAATTTACAAGTATGTTAACGACCGGATCAAGCGGCAATGTTTTACCTGCCATACTTCACACTCCTATCTGTTGTAGTAAGTTGCTACCGATACCGATTCGATGCGTCCCACATCCTCATCCGGTAACCGGTACAACTCGTTAAAATTCAAGCTAGTATCCCAGCGATTCCACCACTGGCCGCCAAACAGTTCCGGGACGCGCTTGCAAGTCGGCAAGTTGGGAATTAAAAAGACGGAGCTCGCCGACAGCAGACGCTTTACGTCTTGCCGGAAAACACCGTCTTTGATTTTATTAATATTAGCATGGGCGACCGGCCCATAGGCCACATACTGTACTTCCCAGACGCGGGTACGGGCCGACTGTTTAATAACAGTGCTTGCTCTGGGTTCATAAACACTGTCAAGCTGCTTGGTGTAATCGTCTTCTTTTTCAAACAGGCGAATAAAAACAACATCTTCGTCAATCTTCCATGCAGGCTGACCGTCAGTAGAGTAAGTACGCCGAACTTTATTCACGTTTTCAGGGATGGTGGGGTCTAAACCAAGTATTTGCATGGTCGCTTGCCAGAACAACTTTTCCAGTTGCTTGAAATCCATTTAATTCCCCGCCATGCGCTCTCCTAGAGCTTTGTAATATCCATAGTCTACATATGGCCAGAGTTGGAACAACCGATACCGCTCCCCGTGCCAAACAACTTGATCAGAAGTTCCGGCTTCATTAGTTACCAGAAGTGGTGCTGTTGAATAGAACGCCATAACTCCTTTCACGCGGTCTCCTTCCGGTACCTGTAGTAAATCTTTTGTATTGGCGGCAACAACAACACCACGCATTTTTATTTCTTGTTCTGCTTGGATATATTCCCCTTCTACCCATTTACCGGTTTTACCGGTTTTACGAAATACACTAAACGCCTGGCAAAAATCCGGATCATTTATAATCTCAGCAATATTAATCATTTCTTTTCCCCCAAAACATACGTGATAGCCTGCCTGAGTGCGCCGGTGTCAATCAGAGGCCTGTCGCTGCCTTTTGCGGCAATAGTCTTCGGACTGTTCTCCTTCCATCCGTTTTCAGGATCAGTAAAATAGTCCTTCACTTTGTTTGCCGCAAACATACCGGCTTCTTCCAGGCCGTCACGCGCTCCTTGCTCGTCGCCATCCAGGGCAGCAGTAAGAGCGGGCTTTAGTTTATCGGCAATAGGCTCTTTGTGCTTTTCTATAGCCGGCTCAATGATCGGACGCGGCACGGATCGCCAAAGAGGGGAGCCGTGTTCCTGGATATACAGCTCATAGGCCTTGGAATAGGCCATTCCGTGGTCTAGGTCAGACTGCATTTTCCCCCGCATAGATTTAGACCGTACACCGTGAGTATGGATATAAGCCAGCTCAGCGTTATTGATTTCCCCCTGGCTCTGCCGGCTGGCTTCCTCTTCCGGAATACCTACATAAACTTCAAGCTGGCCGATATCGGCCATAATCTTTTTCAAGATATTGGGATCTCCTTTAGAGTTAACGGCTACAGTACCTTTTACCATACGTACATGCCGCCTTTACCCACCATCCTGGCCAGCGTAGCGTATTGCATACCGTAAGTAGTCAGATTCCAAGCAGCCCAGCCGTCCAGGCCCTGGGCGATAGTTGAAAAGTCATAAGACACGGATACGTCACCGACAGACTTAGAGGACATAAGCCCCCGCGCCTGTCCAGCAGCTACTACCTGGGCAGCTGTACTGTCGGCATTGGCCAGGCTCTGCAGATACAAGGTCAAAAAGTGCGCTACAAACAAGCCCATGGCAATTTTCCACTGCCTGCGCCAGCGTGACTCTTTAACTACGGCATCAGCCATACCGATATACATTTCCATAATGCCGGGATCTACCAAATAGGTAATAACCGATTCGCCTTCCGGATCTTCGGACGGAATTTCCCTGGGACCGTAAGCTGGGTACAGCGCGTAGAAGTCGGCCAGTTCAAACGGCGGGTTATCACCTGAACGCAAATTAGAAGCGGCAGCAATTAGGCTTCCGCTGCCGCTGTCATATACGTACATGATTATTTACCCTTATTGGTCTTAGCCTTGTCATCCGCTTCAGCTTTTGCCTCAGCCTCTGCCTTGGCGGCAGCTTCCGCGTCGGCTATAGTCTGTGCGTCGGTGTCATCTGCTGTCTTCTCAGCTGCTGCTTCTTCCTTGGCCGTTTCCGTTACCATGATATCGCCGTCTTCTTTACCCCATTTGAATATTTGGTCTTTTGCCGCCCAGTCCGGCACATCGGTAAAGGAAAGCGGCTGGGTTACAACCTTATCCCCAGCCACGTTTTTAAACTCAAACGATTTTTTTGTGTATATCCGCATAATAGGTCCTCCTTATATGCCGTCCGCGTACCGGATAGGCTGCGTATACCTGACCTGTACCTGACCTACATTGCCCACGTACAAGCTGTCGTAGCTGGCCGTATTGACATTAGGCTGCGTCATCACCCGAGATAGGGATACAGGTACAGGCATGTTGACAAACCGTTTAGCATTTACGTAAGTTACCATACGATTTGTGCCGCCAGAACCTGCACCTAAGCACCAGCGGCAGTCGCCGATAAACAGATTAGACCCTTTTTCCTTCGCAATATTGTTATCGAGCAAGAAGGTCAATATAGTCTTGTCCGCCTGGCCGGATACTTTTGTGCTTGCAATATATGCGTAGTTAGGTGTATCAATCAAAATGTGATTGGCGACCGCCGACTGATCGTATTGAGCGGCTGCCCAAGCAGCAGTAATTTCCTGGTTAATGTCATACAGAATTTCATCCTGCGTTTTATTTTTCCACAGAGTAGACGTGCCGCCAGCGTTCTGAGCTACAGCGCCCACCGTTACGCCTGGATGATTTACAAGGCCATACGTGCCGTAAGCCGCTTGCCCCTTATAAGTATTGATATCCAGGTATTTGTCCCAGTCTAACCGGATTCCGTCATCATATATTTGCTCCAGACTCCGGCCAGTGACTTTGCCGCGCTCCATATCGACGAATTTAATCTGCATCGCTACTTCGTACGGATATACCTTGAACAAGTCCTTATCCAGGTTTGCCTGAATAAGACGTACATTATTTTGGACGCCGCCAACTGCGTCAGCTTGGCCACCACTTACTGCGTAGTCAACATTCATCACCGACGTGGTTTCCACCCAGCCGCCACCGCTCTCTATGGGAATATCCCTGGCGTAGGTTGAGCTGGTGAGCGGTTCCAATAGAGTCGGGTCCAGTTTCTCCAGTTCACTTACTAAAAAGGCATTACCGCCGGAAATGGCAGCGACGTCCATGGTCATCGGGCGTGCTGCAAATCCGCGGGGAATGCCAGCTGCGCCGTCAAGTGTATATACTTTTTTCATGAAAAATCCTCCTTATACACCCTGCCGGGTTAAGATGGTAAGTTCCGCTACGCTGTTTGCATCCTTAAGCGTGGCCCATTTGGCATTTGTGAGCTGAATGGTATTCGTGCCATCGGCAGCAGCTTCAAAGCCGCCAACAACCCCAGCAGGAATGCTCGCGTTAGCTGCAATCCGAATATATATTGCGCCGCCAATCGTAGGAGTACCGACATTCACATTGACAGTGACGCCACCGCGTTCCAGTACGTCCGTAGGCTCAAGACTGGTATAAAAGGCGCGACTCTGTGACAAATACTGTGTGGCGCCTTTAATTCGACGCATTGCAACCCCAGCAAATTGGGCTGCGGTATTGCTGGCGCCAAACTTTTGAAAGGTTCCGTCGGTATTTAAAATAACGGGATCGCCAAAATACAAATCCTCAGAACCTTCTTTGAGTGGGCGCGTCCGGCTGATCTCATCGCCTAAACGGGAGATAGTACCGGGATACCCGTTGTTAAAGGATATTCCTATTACTTTACCAGGCATTATTTACCCTCCTTTTTCATGTGCGGATTGTGCTTGGCGCAATTCTTGCCAAAGTCTCCCTGTTCGCCGGCTGCATCGGCGGCCTTTTTGCGTTTCATAATGTCAGCATAGGCGTCCTGAGTTGGAGTGGGCTTTTGTAAAGCCGCCCGCAGTTCCTTGGTAAGAGCGTCAGACGCTTTTTGGCGCTCCGTGGGCGGGAGATTGGCAATAATCGGCTTAATGGCTTTAATAGCCGCCAGCACAGAGGCTTTGTCCATGGTTTTGGCGTCCATGACCTTGGAGCCGTCTTCATTCTTCATTTCCTCTACCGGGATAGTGACACTTTCCTCGGGCGTTTCATCCGTGGTAGTTTCATCCGGCTTACCGTTGGTCATTTCTTCTTCTAACTCGGTTAAAGCGTCCTTGGCCTCGGGTTCAGCCTTGCCGGTTTTTAGCGCGGCCACATCGGCCTGCAAAGCCTTGATAGCAGCCAGGATTTGGGCATTAAAATTTTCCTCGGTCTTTTCGCTGTGCATTTCCTCGTCCTTGGCCGGTTCTTTTTGCCCGCCTAACATTTCATGAGCGGCAGCCAATTCTTCCGGTTCAGCATCGGTGGCAAACGCTTTCAAGAGTTTACCTTTCAGTGCATTTAAATCAATCTTCACTTTTGTTTTTCCTCCTTGCGTTTTGGGTTTAGAATCTCGTATAGAAATTTGCGGCCCGGCGCGGCCTCTTTCCACTATCGCAACATGATTACCGTAGATCGATACCTGGTCATAACCTTTCCCGTCGCTCCTGGGGATGTAATCGCAGTCATAGCCGCAGGAGACTTCACGCTTGCCGGTTTCAATCTCAGATAGCAGGATAGGGTCCGTAACCACTAAATCGGCCAGCAATATATCTGCCTGGGTACCGCTGCCACGGTGTACATTTTGAGCATGGCCTTTACCGTAGGCGGCAATATTGTCCGGCCTAACATCCTGGGCGGGATGATCGTCTGTAACAGGTTTACCCTCAAAGCTGGCGATAGTGGCGGGGGAGAAGACTTCCTCTTCTGACCGGTATACTTTGATAGGCTGTTCACCCTGTAAGCCGATTTCCCGCGCGAAATAGTCCTGCCAGCCGGTCCGGGCAATAGGCACGTTATGGCAAATAACAAATCCTTCCGGAGTTTGGGTCATATTGGGACTGAAACGTGTCCCGTAAAATGCGCGCATGGTTCACCTCCTCTCAGGCATAAAAAATAACCGCCGTTAAGCGGTCAAAACCTATCGTATTTTTAATTCTGCTTGCTGCGTTCCATCTGCAAATAGATGTATGCGTAAGCCATTTTTAAAATGCAGTACCCAATGCCCAATTTCATCACTAGTTTCAGGCGGTGCATAACCGACACTACTTATCGCTATTTCTTCTGGAGTAAGACGTATCATAGATTCTATAACTTTTATCTTAGTACTGTGCAAAACTGCGCTACCCTCTACTTTGGGAGGTGGCGGCATTTCTCCATTTGTTGGTCTATATCCGCCCTGTCTTTCCATCACACTCTTTGTAAGGTCATTCACCTTTTACGCCACCTTTCTAAACTGCTCTTTACTCATTCTTACAATCTTGCCACCATAATGGACCTTCCGCGGCCAGGATATATCCATAATGTCAATTAACGGTTCAGGATAGCACCGACAGTTATAAATCTCACCTGCATTATATGCGCCAACATTCTTTTCACCGGCCAGTAGTTCAGGCGCTGGCGGCGTGTCGAACCGACAAAGAACCCCCTCCATATGCTTATGGCTGCTCCGGACGCGTCCGTCCTGACTTGTACGCCACACATACCACGATAGACCTAACCTGTCGGCTCTGGCCTGTATTAAAGCTGTATGAGACTTTGCCGCCTCAGTGCGCGCGATTACTGCGGCTTTGCTGGCCGTCATCTTCGGGAACTTGGCAAGCAGCTCCTGAGCAATCTGTTCATGCCGCCTGCCCTTTAGCGTTTCAGCCTGGATGTATCGCGTCGCCTGCGCGGCCAGGTCAAAAGGCATACTGCGGATGATTCCCGCGTTACGGTCAATCAGCGCATACACCGTATTACCGATAGGCCCCTGCATTTCATTGCGCAGTGCTTCAAAAATCAATCGGCCTTTAGATCCGCCTTTTGCTGCCTGCCGCCAGGTCCTGGCAGTATCGAAAAAGGTCTGCGTAACCATCTTTTTTGCAATGGCTTGCGAAAAATGCTCAAAACTGCCAGTGTTGGCTAGGCGTTCAATTCGGCGTATCAGCTCCCATGGATTCATCATGTCAGGATCAATACCAATAATCTGCCAAGAACGCTGCAGCAGCCTG
The DNA here is from genome assembly GCF_041428895.1 of Sporomusa aerivorans. NCBI lineage: Bacteria > Bacillati > Bacillota > Negativicutes > Selenomonadales > Sporomusaceae > Sporomusa > Sporomusa aerivorans. Next base: position 1,335,982 of record NZ_CP156926.1, on the reverse strand, counting down.
CGGATAGCACGGTCATAATCAGATTCAATACGGCGCTGGGCTTGCCAGCCTTCTGGTTTCATGGCTACCTCCTAAAAACGGGTATAAGAAAACCGCCTCATATAAGGCGGTTTTCTTATTTCAAATTAAGTTTTTCGATCATTTTATTATAAGGTTTGAATGCTTCATGTATTGATTTTTCAAGATCCATTTTATCAAAACATTTTCTAACATTTTCGCTCTTTATGCGGATATCTTTTATAGAGCTATCAAAAGCGGCTTGCAATTTTTCAAAATCCATAAATTATACCTCCTCTGGGAATAACTCATTCTATATTTATTATATATTTTTTTTAAGTGAATTAATACCCAAATCGTTAATATCCGGCAGCATTTCACCCTGCTGTGTAGTATCATCAGCATTATCAATGTCTTCATCGGTAATATTCGTCCACATGCCTGTTTCCTCTGACATTTGGCGTAATTCTTTAAGAGCTACCCTCTGACTAATCAGGCCGCTGTCATAGACGCCTTGTACTGCCGTCGTGCGTGTACTGGCAAGGTCAGTGCTTTCCTTAGCGCTCGGCGTGCGTACCTTGTTAAACTGATAGTCCAGATCATCAGGTATAGCACCAAATTCAGACATAAACATGATAGGCAGCAGCTTATCCAGCGGGGGCCGCAAATAAGACTCTTGCTTTTCCTCTATGCTGTCATCATAGTTTTGCATGTCAGATTCTCCAGTCGCATTCATACCGGCGGGTGAACGACCAAACAACTTTGTTACGGGCATTTCAGCAGCGCCGGCCAGATCCATCATAAAGTTTTCGTAAACCTTATCCAAACCGCTAAAAGAGTACTGGAAGGTTTGAAACTCATCACCAGCACCTAACAATTGTGTGCCGGAATTATTCATAAGCCAATTTTGCGCCTGGATAACGTTGTATATCTCCTGGACGGCCTGCTCATCCAAAGTGGTCAGCATTTGTTCCAAGTCTTTTATTTTCATGACCCGCAGATTCGCGTTAAATACCAGACTGGCGACATTCCAGCTGGTATTGTCTCTTTTGCGCAATTCATCGTAAACATGTTCAACCTCGGAAGCATACCAATGCATTTCCTGCTGCTTCTCCCAGTAGGGCAGATCCCGACCGGCAAAACGTACCAGGCGGCTGTGATGTACTTCTACGCCTCTGGGAATCGTTTCACTGGAGATAATATACCGATCCGGCAGTCCTATATCAGGATCGTTAAGATCCGTGACCAGCTCAGTGGATAGAGGAGTAATACCGGACCAGCGGTCAAGCACCAGCAGTCCTTTAAACGTGCCAGGCATGACAGTATCCAAGTCCAGCGGCTCATGCAGCATATCGCCCTGGCCTTCAAGAAGAATAACGCCGGCAGCGCCACCGTAAAGCCGTCCCCAGCGCAGGCCTTCGAGCAATCGCTTTTTTAGCTGAGTCTTACGGACCAGGCTATCAAAGCGTTTTAGAGCGTCCGGCGGCATCTGGCTTGTTATCTTTATCCAGTTTTTCAGCATGTCGCCGGGTACTACGTCAATAATACGCCGGATAAGCCAGTGCGAGCGGTACAGGCTATTTAAGAGCTGCCAGTTCTGCGTCAGCCGTGTCATCGGGTACTCGGTAGCCTCCAGGAGGTTCGGCGTACCAAAACCTAGCCGCGCGGCCTGATTGCGGAATGCATCTTTTGTCTTTACCGCATCATTGGTCTTTACCGATTTAGCGGCTTTCTGTGCGGCTTTTTTTCTGCTATTCATGCGGCTAACCTCCTGGCTGTTACTATGGTCTTAATTAAATAGCGAATTGCGTCCATCAGATGGTCAAATTCCTTTACTGGCTGATCTTCACCGGACCGGGATTGCTTTTCATCCCAAATGTATGACTTAATCTCTTTACGGAAATTTGTGCAGCGCTCATGGGCTTTGATTCGCCGCTTTTTGATCATCGTTGCAGTCATTCGGATACCGTCCAGTACCGCATTGTCCGCATCTTTAACCCGAACGCCACGCTGCCGCAGTTCTGCTTTGAAACTGGCTGCCGATGGGTCAATAATGGAAAACGTAATTTCTCGCCGTGTAGCCTCACCTGTATCAAGTAGTTCAGTACCTATGAAGTCAATCAAATCATCCGCATATTGTGCATCTGTCTTTTGCAACTGCTCTGCACGACCAGAATAGTAGTACTCTCGGTCAATCCAGATCGTATTCCCATCATCATAACAGTCAAGAAAGCCCATCGGATTCTGTGTACCATAATCAACCGGGATATACCTTCGGCTGATTCGCTCCAGACCCAACGGGCGGCTACTGTCATCATAACTGTTTTCATCGTCATCCCACATATCGTATATAATGCCCTCGGCATTTGTCCTTTTGCCAAGAATATCCCGGTTATACCAGACGGTGTTACGCTGATAGGTGCGAATGATTTCCCTGATCTTTGCGTCAGTAAAACTGAAATTATCGTGCAGGGTAAAATGTTCATAGTTCAGCCCGTAATCAGGATATTTGTGTGCATTTTCAGTGTGAAAATCCAGGATATCCTCATAGAACCAGTGATTTGGTGATTTAGGGTTTAAATCAAAAAACAGCTTTCGAATACTACTCGAAAGCGTTCTGTCGAATACCTCTTTTACAAATGTTTTACAGCACTCATTAACCTCGGTAATATAAGCACTCCCGTAAGTATTACCTTTTATGTACCGCTCGTCGCCTTCCTTGCCACCGCCGCTAATTAGAATAATTTTTTCACCGGTTTGTGTCTGGATATATAGCGCTTCCCGCTCTTGATACTTGCCGGATCGGCAACGACCAGCAAACCAGCTCTGTACGCCAAAACCATTACTATCAACGATATTGAGTTTAGCGGAGGCCACGGATACACCAGCTGCCAGATGCAGCTTGTCCGGATGGGTTTCAAGGATATCGCACCAGGCCATAATGTTTAACACGTTCTTGCCGGCACGCTTGCCACCCTCAGCAATATTAAGCCAATTATCATAACAGCGACTAAGATATTCTGTTTGTTTTACGCAAAACGGGGCATATTCAGCCATTTTTATCATCCTCAAAGTCCGATATCTCCCTATTGGGAACTGGTTGTTTCAACATAGCAATCAATGTTTTAATCTTGTCATTATGCTTGGCAATGGCTTCAGCGGAATCACCAGTTTTTTTCTCTACTGCATCCACCTTCCGGCGCTCAAGGGCAAGTTTCTCAGCAGTCACAACTTGGATATCATTGATATCTTTCAGTGCAGCGGTCAGGAACTTTAATCCCTGCTTATCAATGATGCCGTCAATTATCGCCTTGTCCTCATTCTCAGTTGTGACTTCTTTTGATGGCTTACCAAAGTCGTAATTATACTCAACCGTCTTGGTCTTGGTCTTATTGGTCACAATATACTGCTCAACCTGTTCTATGGCCTGCTCAAGTTTATTGGCCAGCTTATCAGCCAGCGACATAACCCGGGCGTTGCGGTCAGCCTCTTTCGTAGCAATTTTCGTTACAGTTTTTTGCAACGTCGTTGCTACGATTTTGCTACGTGTTTTATCTTTAGACTTCGCCCACTCTTCACGCTTACATCTATCTCTCAGAGTAGGATAACTAACACCATGCTTTTCAGCCAATTTGCGTTGAGATATGTTTGTCGTTTCATATTCAGTCCTAATATGGACCCAGTTTACCGCATTTGCCACACCACCACCCACTTAACACTAGGTATCTATGCTCAATAACTACTATGCTCCGACTTCACACACGCCTTTAGCGTGTCCCTTAATCCCTTGATCTGCTCCAGCCTATCAACAGCCTTTATCTCCAGCGCCTTGGCATCGATGTACACCTGTTTCAACCGCCTTACCTCTGCATCGTTATTAGCCAAGGCATTAATCATAGTCTGATGATTAGGCTTTAACTCGTAGTATTCCATGGCATTAACCTTTGCAGATGACAGCGCATCATCATAAGCAGCCTTGGCATTAGTCCTTGCCACCTTGTACCGACTGATTAGCGGCGTTAGCTTTGTAATCTCGTTTTCTGCCAACGACAGCAGATAGCGATAATCCTGCAACCCGGCATCTTTTGGGATAATAATCTCAAGTATGTCAGCCATTGCCGTACAGCCCCCTTAAATATTCTTGGCACTCTTGCTTGATTGCCTCGCTATCCGGTCCCTTGTGTCGCCCATCATGGTGCACCTCATAGCATAGTAAAAGCCCCTTCTCGATTCGGTCCTCTTTATCAGATCCGCAAGGCTCGTGATGAAACTTTTCTCCTATCGGCACATGCAGGCCGCACCCCTTTATGATGCAGATGTACTTATCTCGCACATGAATATCTAAATTGAGTTTCGCAAGCGGCTTGCCTTTCAGGCGTACTTTCTTGTGCTTCGGTATCGGCCTTACCATCATAAATGCGCCCGCCTATCGCCCAACTCTGCCTGCTTGCTCGGGTTGAACCTGTCCTCAGTACTGAGGTATCCGGTTATACGCCGGATGCGCTTAATCGGGGAGCGTTCATGCGCCACAACCTGTATTTCCTCCCCGTCAAGCATCAACTCCACCCTGCCCAGCGTCTTACCCTTGGCGCGCCATAACTCTATCTCCTCGGCCACTATCTGGCGTATTTCGTCCTCAGTTATGCCGCCGCCAGTATTGACCAGTACGCTGTCAATGGTTAGTGTGTTTTCTATAATCAAAACCATAACCCCCTAACATGCTTTGACCTGCCCGGAGTCGGGAAGCATTCATGCACTAATTCAGTCTTGTTGTTGGCCTTGACTTTGTATTCGATCCCGCAGCGGCTACCAGACCAGTGCAGGCAGTTGGGGCAGTTTTGCTTGTCCTTTGATTCGATTGCATGATAGTAGTCACAGCCGTTCTTGTCCACGGTATCGCCTCCTGCATATAAAAAGACCACCTCGCCCATACAAGCGAAATGGTCATAATCTCTATGCCGCCACGGCTCTAACATGGCGGCAACCATTTATTTACCTGGAGGAAAGGACTTTACACCTCCTCCAATATTTAAGACGCATGTGCTCGAGTGTCTACAGAGATGTCGCCACCATCCCGCACCATACGTAGGCGTTAATAATAAAAATAACGCGACCCAAAAACGAGTCGCGTATACATTTTCTATAATATCACAGTTTGTCAAATTTGTAAACTTTAATTATAGCATTTTCTATCACTATTTGTACAACAGCGTATTTAGCTTGCTAATAGGGGTTTTCGTCATCTTATCTTTCAAAGGCGACTTACCTTGCTTTCTCTCACCGCCGTGGATTATGACCCCTTCCGGCAGGCTTCGGCTGATATATTGCTGCTGTTGCCGCCAATTCCTGACAAACGTATCGTCTCCGTCCTCATTGTCGTAAAGCGTAGCATTGCAATCGGGGCATTTGAAATGATCTTGCTCAAGATGCATAGCAACTGTATTACCATGTATGGCACATATACCGCAATTAATTTGTTTAGCCATTATTACCCCACCCCACAATTATTATTTAAACGGGAATTAGGGCAGACTAGCTGCCCTTTTTATTTACTCTACAGGTTCATATGTCATATGGAATATATCGGGCTTGCATGGATATCTCTCGCCTTTTACTCCGGTAATGATGTAGTCGCCAGGAGATACTTCGTGCGGCCCCTCTAATGTATTGATAAACGGTATTGGTTTTTGCCGCTTCCTATCGGTCGAAAAAGTCCCGCAGTCACCGCATTCATAAAACATGTACGCCTCTGAAACATCTTCAAATTTAATTTCATGCGGTAATTCAGGACCTGCTATTTTAACAATCCACCCGTCAACCCTTGTCATAACGTCAGGAAATTCACCGCTATACACTTCTGCCTCAACAACCACCGGCTTTTTACGGTATTTCATCTTATCCCCTCCCCGCAAACTCCCTCAACTCCCGCATAACCCCGCGTCTGAGTGCCGTATCCCGGGCAGCAGTGTCATGCTGTATACTGAGTGTCTTGCCGCACCGCCTGTCCCAGCGCTTCCAGAAATTGCGCTCAGTTCTGGTCTGCTTGATCGGCGCTTGGTAGTTATGAGCCATTAGTCCGCACCTCCATCCACCACAAATTCCAAAAATTCCGGGCTACCGTCAAATTCTCCGGCGCATTGGTGGCACAATGAAGCATAAAGCTGTTCTTCAAACATTTCCAAGGCTTTTTCTTCTGCCTCTTCTTCTGTTGCTGCTTCAATTTCTCCCAGATACCGACTGGCCGTAAATACTGCACTCACTTCAAACTTAGCCATTCTCCGCACCTCTTTTCCTTTGTTCTTCATACTCCTTTTTTGTTGTAAATTTACTGCCTTTCTCGCAGCCTTCGCAACCTGTTATAAAATCAGCGGGATAATCGTCCCAAATAGAATACACGCATCCATCGATACATTTTTTGCCTTGTTCACTCATTCTGCTGCACCTCCCCGGTACTTATCTAGAGCAATCCTAGCGGGTTGCAACGTAAACCAATCAAGATTGTAAGCGTCACCGTCTATTACCCCTTGTACTATGTCTATTAGTTCTTCCAACGCCTCCACCAACCCCCGTACCCGCTCCCCGGCCTCTAACGGAGTAATAGAAATGGCTTGCATATATTCGCAGCTTGGGGAATGGTTGTCATTGGCAACATTGCCTTGCTTGTCGAGCATAAACGCCCCGCATACAACGCAGTTCCCTTGACTATCAATAATATTCATTCTGTCTAGTGCGTTCCGCAACATAGTAATCAGAGCAGTTTTATCATTGCTTTGTTTACATATTTTTACATGTGCTTCTGCTGTCGGTCGGTTCCAGATAATGCCCTGCTCATCAGTATAGGATTCTTTCCGCTCCCCGGCCTCGGGTGGCTTTACAGATAGGGCTAGGTTAATGGCATGTCGTGTATTAGCTTTAAGCGTGTCGAATGCTTCTTCTGGGCATGCCGTAAATAATTCTTCCACTGCTACATTTACAACTCTCAGTGCGCCCCGCACAACCTCGTAGGCAGCCTGCAAATCAGTATATCCCTTGCGCAGTCCGTCACACCAAGCATTTACCTCTTCCAGTGGCTGACGCTCGTATTCGGCAATCTTTAAGCATGCCTCGCCAAGCTGGTATTCAAGATGGCTGATCTGGGCCTGCAGGTTGTCAACCGGCTCAACGTACTCTGGAAATTCCTGCGATAGATATCGGATAGGCTTGCCCAATTTCTCCGCGTATGCAATCTCAGACTTTGTAGAATTCCCAATATACCCGCCTAAATCAAGTACCCATACCCAGTCGCAGAGGTCAATTTTGCGCTTATGCAAATCATCGAGTCTAATTTTGCTGCCGTTATCTTCTAGCTGCTTCATTTGACCGTCAGCATGAGCGAACATTCCAACTGACAAAACGATGTTCCCGGCAAGTGTTAATCTGGCATTTTCCGAAACCCACGCCTGCTTAAACTTCGTGCTGCCGCACATGCAGACTATCGGCGCAGTAAACCGTTGCTGCAGGTTGTCGCGGTCTTGTTTCATATCGGCCAACTGTATTTTTAAGTCTTCTTTTGTCATTTCTGTCATTACAACGGTTCGAAGCTGTTTATTTTCTTCCTTTGCCGCCTCCAGTTGGGCGCGGAGGTCGGAAATCTCGCCCAATAAATCATCTACTACCGTACTACCAAAGAGTGTTTCTCCTTCTTTCCTGGCCTTGGAAATCATAGCAGAAGTATATTTAAAATCACTCACCGCGCTCACTCCTTCTCCACTCGACTACAAGCCCAATTAGTAAACTTAATACAATTTTCTTCTGCGTCACAGTACTTGCGTTCTTGTTCATCAGGACACGTAGCACAAGGACAATCCGGTATTAACTCATATCCTGGATTTATCATCTACTCCGCCCCCTTCCGCTGCATCTCGGCGCGTAACCGGCAAAACTCAATCCAGAAACAACTGCTACACCATTTCTCATTTATTTCAGGAGGTAAATTTATACATATTGACGGTGCGAAGTTATTTCTTTTTGACTTCGCTGCTTGTACGGTTTCGTTAAATTTTCTCCCTAGCTCCGCCTCCCGGGTCTGGGCTTCGAGGAGGGAGGCGATTTCATCAGCACTCCTGATCGTAATGTCTCTGTTACGTAATAGATCAATCGCTTGTTGTACATCCATGCCCATCCCTCCTATTCCATGCAGATACGGCCTTCTCTTTTGTGTCAAAATACCCGCTCGAAGCTCCGCACCCACCTTTGCTAAAATTACAAACCACCAAAACATATTCCTTTTCATCGCAACACTCAAAACGCTCACAATCTTCTAATCTCTTGCAGTCACTAAAATCAATCTCATTGCCACCACAAAATGGGCAGTTTTTTAATTCAATCATTTTTATCTCCTTTCACTATTTCAAACCAAGTTTCTTTTGGTAAATTATTAACCCAAACCAGATACTCACAACCTCGCACTTCATCGCCAATGTTTAATCTGCGTTCTTTCATAAACGCTAGAAAAAGCGGATTAGTTATAGGCTCGCGAATTATCATTCTAAAGTTACCTCCCGAAAGGACTGATTTCATGGGCATTCTTAACTTACCGAACCTAAAAGTTATATCTGTTGATGAAACTAACGATGCACTGTACATTTGCTCCGGCGTAAGTTTAGTCATGGTCGGCCTCCTTCTGCCTTTTCTTTCTCTACGCCCAAATATTCTTCCGCAAGATATTTTGAATAGACTGGCGGTATTGATTGTGCTAATTCATATTGATTCAGTTTAGGCAATCCCAGTATATCTCTGGCTAACGGAACACCGCTAAAATGGCCCACAATCTGAAGGAATTCGTTGTCTTTTGGCGGTCTGCCCATCTTTGCGTTTTTAGCAACATGCTTCGGGTGAATCAACTGCTGCACAGGAAAGTTTGTTTCAAACATCCTGTGCCGATATGTCCTTAATCCAAACATTGTTCCGCATAACATTACCGGGTTAATAAGTGGCGCACCGGGAACATTTTCAATTACATACGGCTTGCCTGTTCGCTGAAGTAATTCACGGGTTTTCTCTATTAGGTCTGGGTACTCTTTCCCGATATTTCGCCACTGCGTACCCGCCAAAGTGTATCTCTGACAAGGTGGCGACGCCCAGATAAAATCAAATTCCTGCAAAAACTCTACTGTTAAAGCCATTACATCAACTTGGATAAATCTAAACGGGTAGTTTTTCTGATATTCGATATCTACGCCAGTTACTTCAAATCCCGCCTCCCATAGACCGAGAGAAGCACCGCCAGCGCAGCAGTATAAATCTATTGCTTTTATACTCACTCCCCCTCCGTCCCCGGCAGCGGCTTAACCCAGCACCATTCAATGATTCGCCCTTCATGATGGACAATTCTCCCGGCTTTACGCTCCCGCTGGATTAATCGTTCTGCGGCTGACCATGTATGTAGGACTTTATGCTCTTTCAATATTTCTCGGATTTCACCGGCAATGAAGTATTCATGAGTTTGCATCAGTTCCACCGCCGCTCGGATAGCGGCCTCCGGGATTTGCTCGTTGTTTACTCGCATTATTTCACCTCCGGCAGCGGCGGCAGTAGCTGCCATGCAATTACTTTATATCCTAGCTCGTCAAATCCATTAATTTTCTGCCACCTTGTTTTGCCGTCTTTATAAATTACATACGCAGCAGATGTTACAAATCTATTCCCTGCTGGAGTTTCGCAAATAACATTCACAGTTTGCCATCGATACCCTACAATGTCAGGAGGCTCCGGCAACCTCTCCGACACCGCCACCCACTGCCGCTCACGCTCTAGCTCTGCGATGTAGTCCAGGAGTGCGGGGACTGCAAAAATTACTTCGGCGGTATCTCTGTCTAGATATTGGGCGCGATTTGTCTCTTTATCAACGAAAGCAAGCGTTCCTAATTTGGTTACAACCTCATGCCCACATCCTGGTACATACCGATTCTTTATATTGCCTAACTTTTTGGCCGCTTTCTGTATCGCCGCTAAATCTGGTTTCATGGCTGGGCCTCCTTTAGTGCCATTTCTATAATTACACTCATAATGTCAGATACACCGGTCAAACCAGACGCTTCTGCTCTTTGCTGCAACTTCATTGTTTCCGCGCCGATCCGGGCCAGGCGCAGGAGTTCCAATTTATCCAACACCGGCAATGCATTTAAATTTACCGTTCCACTTTGCACTAACTCAGCGTATAGCAAATCAATTTTCATATTCTCTCGCCTCCCGGTTAGGTGGGGTTAGACGGCGCAACATCACACATTTTGCCTGCCCATCCGCATTTTGGCCAATAGCACTTTATCGGCCTATTGTCTGCTAAAATAGTATCCAGTGAAACAGTTTTGGTTGTAGTGGCTATATCATTTCCGCACTTAGGGCAATGTAAGTTAGTTGCCGATCTAATTACCTTCATAATCTCTACCCCTCCCAAATCTCAATTTCAGCACTCCACAAACTCAACATCTGGATACCGCGCCAGGAACATCTTCTTTTTGAGCATATATTCCTTGGTCCTGTACCCCTTGGTATCCATCACCACAACCCTGCCGTCCTTGTACTTAGCCCGAAAGTCGGCCCTGTACACAATCGCCCGTATCGGCTTACGATCCCTAACAAAAGCCTCTTGCAGTACATATTCCGGCTGCAGTTCAAGTTCAACGATTTCCCCGGCACGTTGTAGCAGTTTAAGTTCCTGGTACTTGGCAGCTTCCTTTCGGCTATCGAATGCAATGCCGTCCACTATGGTTTTTACGGCTCCGTATTTGTGCTTTTTTGGCTCACTTATATATCCTTTAGCCTTTGCCTGGGCTACTGACATTCTGGACATGGTATCACCACCTAACTTATCCCTTTTAAACCTATTTCAAATAATAAATTAACGGCGCTTTTAACTTTTAAACCTAATTCATTTTCACTACTGTGATATAAGCCGTGGCACGCATTGCATAACCAAACAACATTCAAAGGTTTTGTATAATCGCAATGGTGTCCAATGACTTTATCTGCAGTACCACATACTTGACAAATATCAGGCCTTACTATCTTTCCGCTCTTCACGGCTCTAGTAAAAGCATTGTGGCTTTTCTGATAACCTTCAATCGTTTGCCGCCTTTGTTTAAGACTGAGACGTTTTATTTCTCTATTCTTTTTATTTATCTTGGTCTTATTGACATGTTTTTTCTTCCATTCACGCCGTTTTGTAGTTCTGTTTCTATTGAACTCATATTCCTTGAAATATTCTTGATGGTCTTTCCTATGGTTCCTAACTCTGGACTTTACACACTCTTTGCAGTGGTTTAAATGGCCGTCCAACATTTCTTTATGCTTATAAAAGTTATCCAGTGGCAATTCATTACCGCACTTACGACAAATTTTAGTTTGCATACGCTCTTCCCTCGCCTGTTTTATTTCCCCCTAAGTCTAGGAACAACATAGGGGTTTAGCTAAAAGGTATTTCCTCATCCGGGAAAACTTCCTTGCCAAAGCTGTTAATATCAATCTCGCCGCTATTTCCTGCCGCCGCCTGCTTGCGCTCCAAAAACTCTATGCTCTGCGCCACAACCTCAGCAACACGCCTCTTGCTGCCGTCATTGGCCTCAAAGCTGCGGATTTGAATCCGACCGTCAACTAAAACCCTACTTCCTTTACTGAGATTATTTCCGGCCGACTCGGCAAGCTTCTCCCAGGCAACAATTGGGATCCAGTTAGTTACTTGCTTGTCGCCGTATCCCTCAGTAACCGCCAGATTGAACGATGCCACACACTTGCCGCTAGATGTATATCTTATTTCCGGATCTTGTCCGAGCCGGCCAGTACCTATCCACTTATTCATACTTCACCGCCAGCAGTTCAGGCGTTTCGTAGATATTGCCGATGACTTCAACATCCATATGCCAAACTTCGATAAACCATAAATCCTCAGAATCCTTAAGAGGTTTTACGCCAAACGATCCGTCTTTAAACTCGATTGCTCTTGGTCCGGTTATTCCATTGGCAACCATGTAAACTATATCGCCCTCGTAAATCTCCTTGCCGTTCTTGTCCTTAAGGCCGGTGTATTGCATTAATGCAAGTTGCTTAGTTTTATACGTTCCGACAGTATCGCCAAGCACATCAAATGAATTTAGTTGCCCGTCAAAATGAACAAGCATATTCGGGCAATTACTCCCAAACATTGTTTTATTTTCTGCATCCCACGCCCGGAATTTTATCTCTCTCATCCCAACCCCTCACTTTCTCCAATCCTGTATAATCCACAGAACCAGCAACACTGCGATAATGAACATTAAAACTTGTACTGTGGTGTAGTCGCCTGTCATTAGCCTGCACTCCCTAGCCGCTGATCCCGGCCGCACATCTCAGCCTTTTGGCACATCTCAGTGAGGCGACTTACGATCCGTTTTCCTGGCAAATCATCTATGATTTTACCCTCATAGTCCTTTACCGCCATTCGGGCAATCAGTTTTGCCGGTTCATAATTGCTAGTTACTACCGTCTGCTTTTTTCTTAACAGCCGGGCATTTACCACCGAAAAAAGCTGTTCAACTGCCCAGTCGGTAATTTTCTCGGCTCCCATATCGTCCATTACCAGCAATTCAACATCTTTCACCGTTTCAAGCAATTCGCTGGTATCTTTCTTTCGCGCTATGGTATCCCGGATATCAGCCAGCAGTTCCGGCACCGTCACAAATACGGCCTGGTTCCCGCTTGCCAGTCTTGCGTTAACTACCGCCGCAGCTAAGTGTGTTTTCCCTGTCCCTGGCTTGCCGTATAACATCAGACCAAGTCCTCCAACATCATTGGCCGTTCGTTGTGCTGCCATAAAAGCTTCCGGGTTATCATGCCGCTTGAAGTTCTCAAAAGTCTTGTCCTTGAAGAAGTCAGGCAACCGGGATGAAGATAACAGGCGGCTAATCCGCTTTGTCTCCATGTCCACCATCTTGTGCCGGCACATCCGGTATGAAGGCGATACTTTGCCGGTAGGTCCCATCTCAAGCACATACTGCATGCCGTTTGCTTCTGATTGGCATTGTTCAATACCTTGGCACCGTAGACATGTTTCCTGGCTTTGTAATGCTTGATCGATTATGTCGAAGTAGTCCGGTATTTCCTCGATCGACATCCCAAAACCAATTGCAAAATCAAGCATACTGTCAGTTATACTCGCTGTAGTCTTGATCTTGATTCCCATAGTTTGCAGGCGTTTTAGGAACGGGCTTTCCATTTTCCGCACCACCTTTATTTTTTAGCTCATATACTCCTTGCCAACAGTTCATAATGCTTTGATTTATAATCTCTATCTTTTCCGTGTCATTTTTACCAAGATCATCAAGCTTGCCGAATAGTAATTTTAATGCCCGGTCAGTTAATGGCTTTTTGATAGTCTTTCGCATTTTGATGAATTCCCGGATAGCTTTGGCGAGGTTGTCATTTTGCGTATAAATTAATATATTATTATCATTCTTATCATTCTTATCATTATTGGTAGTTGTTAGCTGTTTGTTAGCTGTTTGTTGATGCTTTGTTAGCTCTTTGTTAGGTGCTTTGTTAGTTGGTATGTTAGTGTCTTTGTTATCTGTTTTTATTTCAGTCTGATAAACCCGCCAATTTACTACAGTTATAAGCCTTCCTGTCTTTGTTGATTCGTTTGTTAGAAAGTCTAACTTGCAAAACTTATTTATTGCAGTTCTTACGTTTTGAATTGTCACTCCTGCTATTTCTGCGATTTTGTCTAAACTGGAAACAAATTGACCAGGTTTTGCCTTGAATTTTTTACCATTCCATACCCATGATTTCTCTTTGTGATTTGCCAAGAGCAATATGGTGATTAGAATAGCTTTTTGCTCTGCCGTTGAACCTGTCCATACCGGTTTTTCTAAGATACGTCGATGTAAAAGTATATAGCCACTTGTTTCCACCACCTCACCCCACTACCCCAGCGGGAGCCTTAAGCCCCCGCCTTTACTTCCTTAACCCCATAGCTCTGGCAAGACTTACCGTTACGCCTAACCTTTGCCGCCACCGGCTTATCGTCAATCTGTTTAATCTGGTAACACACCGGAGTCTCGTACCGATCAGTAACTAAGTGCCTGCATGTGCCGCAGTTTCGCGGCGGTTGGGATTGCTTCATGCCTACCCCGCCTTTCCCATCTTCCGCTCATACTTGGCAATCAGCTTCTTGTATGAAGCCCGCTTTACTGGGTCCTTCTCGGTTTCCACGTTAGCCCGGTAAAATTCGAGCATGATTTCATCTTTGTTTTTCACAATATCACCCCGCATAAATTCTCTCAGTATCGCCCATCCTAACAATGGGGGAGTCTGCCTATGCGAAGGGCGACACTAAGCCGCCCCGCTATCTTTATTTTCTAAAGTCTTGTAACTGCCAAGGATAATGTTCTGCGGCTGTTCTTTTGCAACAATAACCGCATACTGCGTTTTAAGTGATATGCGCAATCTCAGACCAGCATATATTCCGTAATCATCGCCAGCCTTGATGCCCCAGCCAGCCTTGATGCCCCAGCCAGCCTTGATGCCCCAGCCAGCCTCGATGCCACTGCCAGCCTCGATGCCACTGCCAGCCTCGATGCCACTGCCAGCCTTGATGCCATCGCCAGCCTCGATGCCACTGCCAGCCTCGATGCCACTGCCAGCCTTGATGCCATCGCCAGCCTCGATGCCACTGCCAGCCTCGATGCCACTGCCAGCCTTGATGCCCCAGCCAGCCTTGATGCCACTGCCAGCCTTGATGCCATCGCCAGCCTCGATGCCACTGCCAGCCTTGATGCCACTGCCAGCCTTGATGCCATCGCCAGCCTCGATGCCACTGCCAGCCTTGATGCCACTGCCAGCCTTGATGCCCCAGCCAGCCTTGATGCCACTGCCAGCCTTGATGCCATCGCCAGCCTCGATGCCACTGCCAGCCTTGATGCCATCGCCAGCCTCGATGCCACTGCCAGCCTTGATGCCACTGCCAGCCTTGATGCCATCGCCAGCAAGCAACCAATTTGCTATTTTTATTGCACCTTTTACGATTATTTTTCCAGCAAAGAATATGCTTGCTTCGCAGTTTATTTCTTCAACTTCCATAACTGCATTGGTAGAGCCGAACTGTTGCAATCCCCATTGAGCAAAACCAGCTTCGTTCTGGGAAGCTGCCACATTCAAAGCTTCCTGGTAGTCGCTTCCTTCGGGGAAATGTTTCTCAAACCATGCGATACCTTCACGGCATGCGCCTTTTTCTATGAGCATTTCTTTAGTTATAAACATATGTACACACTCCTTATTTATAAATTTACAGTCTTGCCGTTCGCCGCTTGTGATACTCAAGCATCGATTCGCCTTCTCTTGGCCCTATCTGCCGCTTGGCTACTTTAGGGAGGCTCACCGTCCGTGTCGGAGTCTTGTTTGGCGGATGGACAACACATATCAGGTACTGCCTGTATTGCTGTTTCCGGCTGCTTCTGTGCCTGCACCTCTCTAGGCCGCGGTGCATTTCTGCCAACCGCTGTCACAATCAACGATTTTGCGGTTTCTTCTTCAACCGGCCATTTAAAGAGTATTACATCGTCGTCGCCTTGGATGATAACCTTAAATCCCATTAGGTGTTACCTCCTTATCCCGCTTTTTGTGCGTGTTTCCGCAAATCCGAGGTAAATTTGTTAAGCTCAGCCTGAGAAGTGATAACATCCGTCAGGCTTGTTACTTTCTTCTGGTACATCTCGCTGGCTATCAAGTGCACTTGATCTTCGTTTAAGCCGAATATCTTGGTATTAGACCAGAATGTGTCCCATTTGATACCGCTGCCACTTTGTTGTTGTGATCGTTCCTGCGCTTTATCTTGCGCTATTCTTTGCTGTGCCTGACTGAATGAAGTTGGTTGCTGCTTCTGTTCGGTTTTCTCCCGGCCATATTTGCTGTCATTAGCCAGCCCCCGGTACACATCGGAAGCAACTCCTATCATTTTCATAGCCGTTCCTAATGCATCAGTAGTTGCCATTTTATAGGCTTCATCGTTGGCATGCAGACCGGCTTTCTCACTCTCAACGAGGAAGTCGCCGCCAAATCCCGGTATAGGTTCGCTCCATTTATCCCCGTCTTTGATATACAGATTGATTTGTACAAATACCATTACTTGATTATTTGGTGCCGGCTGTGTCCATGTATTGACGATTTCAAACTTCCATCCAATACCGCAGGGGCCGAATTCTTTTGTCATTGCTTCGGATCGCCATTGAGGATTGATGTCGCTTTTGCCGTTCAGCCTGCCGCCTTTAATTTCTTTGAGGGCATCCGCAGGGACTTTGCGTAGGTTTTCCCAGTGCAGCATATTATCCATTTTTCGCATTTCCTTTAACATAGAAGCTGTCAGGCTGTTCATTAGCAACAACACCAGGGATTACCTCGCCATCAGCAGTAGCCGCTTTGCCCGCAAGCACCGTAATGGTCTTTTTTAGTTCGTCCCAGTCAGCCTCTTCTTTGATAACTAAGAAGGAAACAGCATTTTCTTTAACCCACTTGGTAAGCTTTTCGTTCTTCCTGCTGACCAGCTCGCCATCAATAAAGAACTTTGTACCGCCTTTACGGAATCCGACTGTACCACTCGGCAGGTTCAGACTACGCTTCTTTGATCCTTTTAACTGCTGCTCGGCAAATGGCCGGATAAGTGATTCAAAGAACGCTATCTGCTGCAAGTTTCCTTGCGTTTCTTTCTCGGCCCAGTCTTGAATATGCTTAATTCGGCTTTCTGCCAGGGCTTGAATTTCATCGATTTTCTGCTGATACACGCCAATCTTCCGCACTGCCCAATCTGCCCTATCCATCGTGTCGATAACAAAACCTTGCTGCTCAGTAGCGCCGCTTTGTTCTTCTAGGTATTCATCAAGCTTTTCAGCCAAGTTACTCATATTCAATCAGCCTCCTGACTATTTTTCAAACACTCGCCGCATTCGTGCCAGCAGTCCGGGTACTGGCAAGGCATATTACGCAGGTCTTTTCGTCCATTACGCGGCCCCCTCTACCAGCCGCACACTGGAGAACTTAACCCGGCCAAACTGCTGCAGCCTGATAACATCCGAACTCTGCAACGCTAACCGTTTAGCATCCTTGGCATTAGCTGCCTTTACTTTTACAACCGCCTCAAACAGATTGTCAGCGCGGTATTTCACTTCATATGTACCCATGAGGAAAGCCTCCTTATTTTTGATATTTTCATGGCACACGCTGCATATGTCGTATACCCAGCCCCGGGAATCTTCCCAGTCATAGCGCCGCATATCGGCGAGGAATGGCTCTTGGCACAGGTGGCAGTTGTCCATATTAACCACTTCCATTTGTTTCTATTCTGTGATATAATAAATTTACAAATATTTTTCATGCCGCCTAACAAGCGGTATTTTTTATGCCTAAACTGGTTTTTTCAATCTGCATTCTTTCATAGATTATCTTTGGTTCTTCTAATACGTCTGCAATTGCTATCACCGCCCTTAAATCCGGTATATGCTTTCCCGACAACCAATTGCGTAGCGACCTTTCAGAGAATACGTCGCCAAACCTGCAACATGATTCAATGTAAAGAGTTTTTTCGTTAAATCCTTTTTCTAAGATGGTTTCCAAGAGAAATCTCGGAAACTGTTTTCCGCAACTAACTTCTGAAACCGACTGCAACAATGTCACCCCCTCGCATGCTAAAATAAATTTGTACTCAGGAGGGAGCAAACATCTACTCTCCACCCCACTTTCTACCTGCCCTACCCCGGCAGGTATTTTTTATCTCCAACACAGTTGATACAAAAACTCCTTTATGAATATTGCCGACATTATAATAATTGCGCCTTTGATGGTGCCAGCCAGTAGCTTGTCCGCTACATAACGGCGGTTCTTTTGCTTAACCGGTATGTACTCAATAGTACACACGCTTATCCTAGGCATATTCTTTCCTCCCTTGTCCAATAATGTTACAGCCGGATTAACCGGCTTTGGATCGCAACGCATCATCTAAAAAGGCCTTAAAGTATGCATCGAGCGCCTCATTTGATGGCTCATTTTTAAATGTGATAGTTACTGTTGCTTTACGATTTTTACCACAAGGTATCTCTTCGACTATCGGCTTTGAGAAATCAATTTTCATATTCCTCCCTCCCGTACAACATATGCGGCCAGAGGTTGGCCACTTGCTAACCTGTTTTTGATAAAGCGGCCGATTGCTGGTCATCATCAATAAGTTCAGATATGGAAACTTTCAAAACTGCAGCTATAATCATTAATTGGTCAAGTTATTATCTTTCAGTCTTTGCGATATGTAGGAATCTAAAATCAAAGGTGTTTGTATGCCTGCATCATTCTCCAAGATTATTTTTATTTTTCTCACCTCCTACACTGAATTACTGACAATTTTAACCAGTTTTCGGCAGCTTCTTGGGTTTGTCGCCGATCAGGTCGGAAACTGAAACTTTTAAACCATCGGCCAACTTTTGCAAAGTAGGCAATCGCGGCTGTTGTCCAGATAAAATACGGGATATTTGAGCCTGCGAAACACCGGATTCAATCGATAGACGGTACTGTGAATAATGCTTCTTTTCCATTAACTCCTTAAGTAGCATTTTTGCACCTCCTTTATACATATCTTATACGAACTCGTATTACATGTCAATACTAATTCGTATAAGTTTTAAATTTAATTTTCCTATGATACAATACGTTTAAGTATATATAAGGATGTGCTTACGTTGGATATTGGCAAAAGAATAACATCTTTGCGCGAACAAAGAGGATTTACGCAAAACCAATTAGCTAAAATGGCCGGAATCGGCCAGGGGCGCTTAAGTCAAATTGAATCTGGCATTAATAAGACACCGACTGCTGCTACGCTACGTAAATTATGTGATGCGCTCGGCGTATCAATGGCTGAATTTGATGTCGAAGCAGTTGAAATAATACCTAGCATTCACCCTGCAACCAGTAATGAATTCCCTACTATGGAAGGTGTATTATCCGCCCTAGATAGAGCCGCGGTTACAGAAAAAGAAAAGCGTGCTGCCGCCATAATAAGGGCTATGTCAAAAGACGATCAACAAGCCAGTTTCTTAAAAGTAATGGAAAAATATAAAAGCCTCTCGGCTGAACACCAAGAGGCTTTGGCAAAACTTATTAATTCTCTTCCTTCATCTCAGAAATAATTTGATGTAACCACATTTTGGCCAATAGAAGTTCTAAATTTTCTTCTTTTATCGTTTTATCTTTTTGATTAACATTCCTCTCTACTTCCACTTACTCTCCCCCAATCGTAATCAATAGAAGTTTCATTATATAGGACGCGAAAAATAAATATTTTCTATAAAGCGAGGTGATGACATTGACTAATGAAGAGTTTCAAAAACTTGTACTGTTAAAAGAAATCTTAACCGCAGTAAAAAGTATTGATGAAAGGCTTTCTAAAGTAGAAAAATCTGTAACAGTTATTGAGTATGACCACGGCAGTAAAATATCTGCGCTTTTTGACGGCTACAGCCTGCGTGGCGACCAAACAGAACGGCTAAAGGAACACTTGGATGAACGTCTGGATTCTATCTATTGTCTTTCTTATTTGCCACAAATACTCCCCCAATTTGCAAAGAATCATTAATAAGAATAAGTGAGGTATAATAAATGGAAGAACTATTAAAACATCTCATTGACGGTCAGCAAAAAATCATTGACCGCTTAGAATGCTTAGAACACGGTCAAAAGAGATTAGAACATGGTCAAACCGAAATTTTAAGCGAGATTAAAAATCTTAAGGAATCAGATCAGGCACTGCTAGACCTTGTAGAGAAAACTTACCGAAACACTGAACAAATAGAATCAAAACTCGAACACCACGCAAACATGCTTGACGTGTTGGCTGCCAGGACAACGCATCAAGAGGCCGAAATAAAAGGTTTAAAGATAGCAAAATAATCGAACGTTATCCGAACATATGTTCTGTATCGATTATAGCACTTTACGGTAATACTTAACAAGGACTTTTGGAAAATAAACATAAAAATCCAGTCAATCAACTGACTGGATACAATTACATTTCATATTAATTCCTCCCTTGGTAATACAATTCTTTTGGATTGACACCTAGGGATTTAGCTAGTTTTTCCTCTTGCTCAATCGTCAACATGGTTTTTGTTCCGCGCACCAGGGCGTTGATTGTCGGCAAGGCTATACCTGTATCTCTTGCAAGCCAGCGTTGTGATTTTCCCGTTTGCTTCAATAGTGCTGCAACTCTTAGTATGAATACCGACCTCCGGGTGAACAGCCCAGAGGCGGCTGACTCGCTTTGTATTAAGCGTCAGTCCAAAAGTAGCGTAATATTGGCTAACACTTAATGTTTTTCCTGCTTTTCAAAGTGTATACAGTGCGACAATTTATTTACATATATTCACACAAACAATACGCATCGACACATTATAGTTTTATATTATAGCATAAAATGTCGAAATAACGAAAGATAGTAACTACTTGCCGTTTATTCGACAAAAATAGATGAAGAAAACCACAGCCTATTTGCAGCAATAAAGGCCGTGGTTTGTTTTTAGAAGGAGATAAAAGTATATAATTAAATAATAATATATCATATACCAGGGATGTGAAACTATGAATGTCGCTATTTATACTCGCGTTTCGACAGATACACAAGCGGAGAAAGGTTACTCTCTTGATACACAGTTAGATGCATGTAAAAAATATGCTGAAGATATGGGAGCAATCAATATAATTGAATATCGGGACGATGGTTACAGCGGCGAATATTTGGATAGACCAGCATTAACCGAATTGCGCGAAGCTCTTACCAAGAAACAATATAATGCTGTCGTAGTATATGATCCCGACCGTCTGGCCCGCAATTTATCCCATCAGCTTATTATTACTGATGATATAGAAAAGGCCGGAGCCCAACTGAAATTCGTGTCTGTTACCTTCGAACAGTCACCAGAAGGCAAACTATTTTATTCCATACGTGGAGCCGTTTCAGCTTATGAAAAGGCTAAGATTATAGAACGAATTACTCGCGGAAAGCGAGGGAAGTTACAAAAAGGTAAGATAATCAGCGATACAAAACCATTTGGTTATCGATATGACCATGAAATAAGCAATTACCAGATATGTGAAGAAGAAGCAGCTACGATTAGAAAAATGTATGCATGGCTGCTTGAAGATAAAATAGGTACATCTATGATAGCTAAGAGATTGAATGAAATGGGATTAGTTACGCATAGGTCGAAGAAAGCATGGACACCAAACGCTGTGTATTACGTGATTACTAACCCACGTTTTAAAGGAACTCATATTGGATTAAGAAAGAAATTTATGAGGACAGGCATTAATAAAACTAAGGTGGAGAATAGACCTTCTGATGAATGGATTGAAGTATCTATTCCTTCGATTGTTGATGAAATAACCTGGCATAATGCACAGCGACAACTAAAACAAAATAAAAATTTATCATCACGGAATCAAAAAAAGGAACATGTTTTTGCCGGCCTTGTGTATTGTGCAAAGTGCGGCCGCAAAATGCGTATAGAATATTCAGGGAGGAAACCATATCCGGGATACTTTGTATGTCATGGTGTATCTAACCCTAACTATAGATATGGGAGTGGCGTAAGATGTGATGCAAGGCGTATCCCCACGCATTATATAGAAGATCAAATACTAAAAGTCCTAAGCTTGATTAATCAATACCCGGAAAAATTAGAAGAAATAAGATCATCATATAAAGCTACTAACGACAACAGCGATAAACTAAAGGCTATTGATAGATTGTCCGAACGTGAAGCCGATATTATTCAGCAACGTGCAACGGTCATGAAATGGTTCAATAAAAAGGTTATTACTGAACAAGAAGCAGATGCCCAACTTGAAGAACTGAAACAACAGATAGATCAAATACTGGTATATAAAAGGCAGTTGGCTGCATCAATTAGAACACAAGAAGAAAGCCGTCTAACCTCAGAACAAATACAAATGATGCTTAATGAGTATTTGAATGGAACATTTGATCAAAAAAGAAAAATGGCCTTATACATCATAAAAGCCATTACTGCAGTTCGGACCGACAATACTAGATCAAAGGCAAGTAGCCCAGAAGTAAATATTGAAATAGAGTTTTTGTGAATGTTTAATGTGGTGCTGTTTCATACTCCAGGGGACATTCCAGACATACTCGACAAGCCGGTGATCGCAGAACGGAACCCTGACTTCGAGCCCAAAGGCCATGCTCATGCGGTCTTTGCGATCGAGCAGTGTCGGCATAAAGCGGGTAAGACTGAGATAAAAAATCTGACGCATCCTGGCTGCCAGTTTTTCTTCACCTGCTAAACCAGGTACTTCGGCCAGAGCTTCACTGTAACGCTGCGCCACATACTCGGCCGGCTTAATTCTCTGCTGGATTTCGGGTTTTAGCCAGGGGATACGAATTTCCGGCCTGGGGGCCCAGGGAAAAGTGGTTGCATGAATCATCTCTTCCCGTTGAAACCAGGGATAACCGCCGAAAACCTCGTCGGCGCACTCCCCGGATAAAGCAACTGTAGCTCCTTTTTTTATCTCACGGCAGAATAAATAGAGTGAAGTGTCAATATCAGCCATGCCTGGTAAATCCCGTGCTACCGCAGCCGGCTTTAAACTGTCCGCCAGTTCCGGGGTATCCAGTAATATCTTATGATGACATGTTGCAAAATAATCTGATACCCGATCGACCCAGGGAGCGTCTGAATTAGGCTGGAAGCTGCTTGCCTTAAAATACAAATCATTATCGACATAATCGACTGAATAAGTATGCAGGCTGCCCAACCCCGACTGTTTATACGACATGGCAGCCAGCGCAGTCAAAGCGCTGGAATCAAGTCCGCCGGACAGCAAGGTACATATGGGCACATCTGACACTAACTGCCGGCTGGCAGTATCAATTAAGAGTTCCCGCACTTTCGCTGCAGTAGTTTGAAAGTCGTCTGTATGGTCTGCAGATTGCAGAGCCCAGTATTGTTTGATAAATGTACCCCGGCGACTGTACATCATACTGTGACCTGGCTTTAATTCCTTAACACCCCGGAAAACACCATGCCCCGGTGTCCTGGACGGCCCCAGCATAAAGACCTCAGCCAGTCCTTCTTCATCAAGCTCCGGGCAAACATGCGGGTTAGCCAGCAAGGCTTTAAGCTCTGAGCCAAAAATAAAACCAGTACCCCGTTCGGCATAAAACAGGGGCTTTACTCCAATACGGTCCCGCGCCAGAAACAGACTTTGTTCAGTCTCATCCCAAACGCCAAAGGCGTAAATCCCGTTAAAACGCTGCACACAATCAGGACCCCACTCGATATAAGCCACTAACAGCACTTCGGTATCGCAGCGCGTACTGAACCGATGCCCCCGGGCTTCCAGCTCCTGCCGGATTTCAGCCGTATTATACAGCTCACCATTATAAGTAACGACAAATTTTTGATTACCACGGTAGCGGATCATCGGCTGCGCGCCCCCTACCGGATCAATAACACTAAGGCGGCGGTGCCCCAATGCCGCATGTGTTGTAATGTAAGCTCCCTGCGCATCCGGTCCGCGTGCAGCCAGCGTTTCGACCATGGCTGACAGTATATGACTTTTCTTAGTTAAATCCTCTTTCCAGTCAATCCACCCGGTAATCCCGCACATTATCGATCATCTCCCGTAAAAAGATATCGCCTGTGAGTTCCAAGTCAGTAAAACTGACGCGGTACACAGGCAACGTTGCCCTCATGTTGAATCGCATGCTTATAAATATGCGTATTGCGCATAAATTGTCACCGGCAGACTAAGAAAAATGTATGCGGCATGTTGTCGCCGGATACGCTAAGTTAAAGCAACCAGATTCATTTAGGGAGGAATTTACTATGAGTGAATCCAAGCAAAATTCGGAGGCAATCATGTCCACGCCCCCGGCGTCAACAAACGAGGATTTTCAGGAAGGAACCGACATTGACAACACGAGCGCTTTATATCAGGAAAGCGGCCTAAACACCACCCAGGACACTATTCGGGAAAGCGATCTTAAATTAGGTAATAAACATGCAGCCAATAGCTTAGTTGCCCGGATGTTATGGGGGCATGAGGAAAAGGTCAGCCTTAACACCCGCGTTACCGAAGAAGGAACGCTTGACCTAAATGACGACGTAAGGTAGAAGTCGATGACTTATCTCCCGTTTATAGAAGCAGGCATCTTAGTCGGGTTAGTTACAGGATAAAGGAAAAAAACAGGCCCCTTGGGCCTGTTTTTCATGAACCGTGACTTTTATCACAGCATAGATATCGCAGTTTTGTTAAACTTAAGGTAAAGATAACCTACATCCCCAAATATAAGGAGGTTTTTGTAATGGAAAAGCAATTCATAAAAAATATTGAATTTAGTAAAGCACTGGAAATGGTTAACCTGGTAGATTATCAGCCCGGCAAAGTAGTCAGTCTGACTTTATCCCAGAATAAAACACTGAGCATGACCTTATTTGCCTTTGCCAAAGGCGAAGCTATCAGCAGCCACTCAGCGCCCGGCGATGCCATGGTTTATATTCTCGATGGCAAAGCCGAGGTCACCATCGGCGCTGAAACCGTCACCGCAACAACCGGTCAGGTCGTTGTTATGCCTGCAGAAACACCACATGCTTTAGATGCTGTTGAGAACTTCAAAATGTTACTTGTGCTTGTTATGTAATTATAGCCGCAAATCAACCCCGAATACACCAATAATCACCCCTGCACCGTCGACGACCGGCAGGGAGATCGTTAAGCACGGCTGATGAGAGATGGCGGAAACATAAACCTCGGAGACATAGAAACGCCCGGCTTTGGCTTGTTTAAACCATTCCCTGGTCTGGGCGCTGGCAATTCCGGCCGGTGGCAGCGAAACGACAAATTGCCCGTCAGGAAGATTTGTCCAGGCTGCCTCCAGCTCGGAATGCTGAGCTAAGAGATCATGCAAAACATGTTTGTGTTCGGCGACGCTCATATTGGTAATCCGCTCGTTTTTTACCATCTGTTCGAGTATGGTTCGCAAGCGTGCGACTTTTCCATCCAGTTCAGCCTGTTGATTGCTATTTATGTCAATAAGTGTTATTTTGCCGGTAGTAGTAATAAGACTATCAGCAACTTTGGCCAGAATATCTCCCATTTGCCGCGTATCCCCCAGATGCTTGTCCTGCTTCTCAATGGAAGAGCTTGCCGCAGTCATCCGCGCAGCCGCTTCGGCAGCCATACCGGCAATCTGCCCTAAAAAATCAGCCGTCTTTTGTGTGGCTGCCAGTTGATTCTGCCTGGAAGCACTGGTTTCAGCCACTTTGGCTTCCACCTGAGAGCTAGCGACTAAAATCGCCTGGAGACTGGCATCGGCTTCGCGCATTTCCTTTGTTCCTGTCTCCACAGCAATAGCACCCAGCTCAGAGGCTTTAGCTGCGGCTAAAACACCGCCGTCAATTTCGGCCAGCAGTTTATTCGCCGAATTCGCGGCAATTGCGCTGGCATCTGATAACTTTTGGATCTCCTGCGCCACAACGGCAAAGCCTCGTCCGTGCTCACCGGCCCGGGCTGCTTCAATGCTGGCATTCAAAGCCAGGAGATTGGTTTGTGCGGAAATTCCCTGGATAGTTGCCAAAAAGCTATCAATATCCCGCGCCATTTGTGTCAAGGCACTAATCCTGTCGCCGACTTCAGCCGAGGCGACCCGGATAGAGTCCATCGCGGCGGTGACTTTGGCAGCCGCCTGACAGCCTTGTTCTGCAGCTGTTTTGGAAGTAATGCTGTCTTCATAAATATTTCCTGTTACCGTAGTAATAGTTTGAGTAGCCGTCATAATTTCGTCAATTTGGGCGGCGGCATGCTTAGTGGCTGCCGCAATATCCTGCGACAGTTTATCTGCACTACAGGCTTCCTGACGGGCACTCTCGGCCAGACTGGCTGCTTGCCCGATAACTTCGTTGACCTGGTTGACCGCTGCGGCGACCTGGCTTGATGAAACCTGTGTCTCCCTGGCAAATGTCCTAAGCATGTCCGTCAATGCGGCAATATTCTCCGCAAGTGGTCTTATTTCCGTCGGGTATTCATTAACATTAACTGTAACCGACATATCACCGGCCAAGTACCGGGTGGTTAATTTAATTAACTTATCGATAGACCTATTGTTATTAAACCATAGCGCCATACTTATACATCCACTCTCCCTTGCTGAGTGCCAGACACCCCTTAAGCCTACTACTTACACAAATATATACTATTATAGATCCTGGTGTTAAGGCAAGAATAAATAAACAGCAGTATACCAGGCAGAGCACCTTGTTACTATAACTCCGTTAATAGTGTACATTTTTGCAAATCGACCGCAGACATTGCGTTATTAGACAAAATCCCGCATTATTTCCAGGGAAATAATGCGGGATTTTAAATTATTGCGATAGAACACCAGCCAGGCGGTATAACTCCGGATCAATATCCTTCTTTTTACCCACAGCATCGGCTATCGGGACTTCCACACACTGGTTGTTACGATAGCCAATCATGATGTCCGTCTTGCCTTCAAGCAACAATCTGACTGCCGTTTCCGCCAGGCGGCTGGCAAGAATCCGGTCAGATACAGTTGGCGCACCACCGCGTTGAATATGCCCCAGAACCGATACCCGTGTCTCCAGTCCGGCTTTGGTCCGGATGTACTGCCCCAGGCTCATTGCGCTGCCTGCTCCTTCAGCGATAACAATAATACTATACTGTTTACCTTTAGCCCGTGATGCCAGTAACTGACGGCAAATTTCCTCCTGATTAAAGGGGGCTTCCGGAATCAGAATAAATTCCGCACCGCCAGCCAAACCTGCAGTAAGAGCAATCCAGCCGCAGTCCCGTCCCATGACCTCGACCAGCATCACCCGCCCATGAGCGGAGGCCGTATCCCGCAACTTGTTAATTGCATCCAGCGCAGTATTCACTGCGGTATCGAAACCAATGGTATAATCGGTTCCCCAAATATCGTTGTCAATTGTCCCGGGCAAACCAACAAATTTAATTCCCAGCTCGCTAAGATGCTTGGCGCCGGTAAGCGAACCCTCGCCCCCAATGACAACCAAGCCTTCTATACCCCGTTTCTCTAAATTGGCTACTGCCTGTTGTCTGCCTGGCAACGTTTTGAATTCTTCACTGCGAGCCGTGCCCAAAAAAGTTCCACCCTTTTGAATTATATCCCCGACAGAACGTGAATCTAATACTGTCATATCACCGGCAATCATGCCGGCATATCCATTTTTGATCCCCCAAACCTCTACACCATGCGCTAATGCTACACGAACGGTAGCCCGGATAGCGGCGTTCATTCCTGGACAGTCACCACCGCTTGTAATTACTGCAATTTTCTTCACACTATCCCTGCCCTTCCCCAAAGTCTGTGCATGAATATGCTATATATTTCGGCGAAAAATACCAATTGCCTCCTGGCTTTACAAAAAATATGCGAAAACTTAACAAATGTCAAGTCTCGCAGATTACCTCGTATTTTAACCGGATTTATCAGATCAAATACATGGCGGTGAGTGTTGTAACAAGTAAACCTAACAATACTGGCCAAAAGTTCCTTCTGGCCAGTTCAAACGGACTCACTCCGCAAATTGCCGCCGCAGGGATGAGCGCCCATGGCACCAAGGTACCGCCGCCTACCCAGATAGCTGCAATTTGCCCTAAGGCTGTCAGTATCGCAATCCCCGAGCCGATAGCCGCCGCAAATAAATGGGCAATTGATCCGGCTAAGGATATTCCGGAAAAACCAGAGCCGTCCAATCCGGTTATAGCGCCAACAACAGTTACCGTAACCGCACCTACCCCGGCATTGAGGGGTACTACACTCGCAATGGCCATGCCGATATCATTAACCAAACCCTGTGAACCAAGCGGCAACACCTTACCCATAATCTGGCTGATACCGGCATCTCCCAAATAAAAAAATGCAGCTATCGGTATTACCGGACCGAAAACAGTAAAGCCAAATTTAAAACCGTCAATAAAATAAGCAGTAATTTTCTCCAGCCCCTGGTTTCTATGAGCTAATAATGCAATCAACACTAAAATAAACACGGCCGTACCGCCCACCAGTGCGGTAGCATCTCCGCCTTGCAGTTCCGCGGCATACATAATGCCAACATCGAGAAGAAACAAAGCCGGCACCATAACGGCTAACAGACCTTTAGCCGTGCAAGACAGCATGTTTCCTAGCAGGGCGTCATCGTCCTGACCATATAGTGTTAACTTCTCCTGCGACAATTCTGTTTCCCGTCCGGCGAGAGTTTCTTTCCCGGCCAGCTCGCGCTGCAGCAGCCAATAGGCGGTACATGTCGCCGTCAATCCCATTACAAAAACAAGGGGAACACTTGCGCTTACAACACTTTGCACCGGGATACCGGCAGCGGCGGCTGTCAATTTGGGGGCACCCTGAATAACAAAATCACCAGATAATGCAAT
>NZ_CP156926.1:1287500-1302500 GCF_041428895.1 Sporomusa aerivorans | reverse complement strand
GGGCGGTGTGTACAAGGCCCGGGAACGTATTCACCGCAGTATGCTGACCTGCGATTACTAGCGATTCCGACTTCACGGAGGCGAGTTGCAGCCTCCGATCCGAACTGAGAGCTTGTTTATGCGTTTCGCTTACCTTCGCAGGCTTGCTTCGCTTTGTTTAAGCCCATTGTAGTACGTGTGTAGCCCAGGACATAAGGGGCATGATGACTTGACGTCATCCCCGCCTTCCTCCGCATTGTCTGCGGCAGTCTCCCTTGAGTTCCCACCATAACGTGCTGGCAACAAAGGATAAGGGTTGCGCTCGTTGCGGGACTTAACCCAACATCTCACGACACGAGCTGACGACAGCCATGCACCACCTGTTTTCGTGTCCCCGAAGGGAGGGATCTATCTCTAGACCTTTCACTCAATGTCAAGCCCTGGTAAGGTTCTTCGCGTTGCGTCGAATTAAACCACATACTCCACCGCTTGTGCGGGCCCCCGTCAATTCCTTTGAGTTTCAACCTTGCGGCCGTACTCCCCAGGCGGGGTACTTATTGCGTTAACTCCGGCACAGGAGGGGTCGATACCTCCTACACCTAGTACCCATCGTTTACGGCCAGGACTACCGGGGTATCTAATCCCGTTCGCTCCCCTGGCTTTCGCGCCTCAGTGTCAGACACAGTCCAGAAAGTCGCCTTCGCCACTGGTGTTCCTCCCAATATCTACGCATTTCACCGCTACACTGGGAATTCCACTTTCCTCTCCTGCACTCAAGATTCCCAGTTTCCTGCGCCCATACGGAGTTGAGCTCCGCACTTAGACACAAGACTTAAAGATCCACCTACACGCCCTTTACGCCCAATAATTCCGGACAACGCTTGCCACCTACGTATTACCGCGGCTGCTGGCACGTAGTTAGCCGTGGCTTCCTCCTTTGGTACCGTCATTACCTTGCATTATTTACACAAGATACGTTCGTCCCAAACGACAGAGCTTTACGATCCGAAAACCTTCTTCACTCACGCGGCGTTGCTCCGTCAGACTTTCGTCCATTGCGGAAGATTCCCCACTGCTGCCTCCCGTAGGAGTCTGGGCCGTGTCTCAGTCCCAGTGTGGCCGTTCATCCTCTCAGACCGGCTACTGATCGTCGCCTTGGTGAGCCATTACCTCACCAACTAGCTAATCAGACGCAGACCCATCTCTAAACGGTAGCTTATATATAGAGGCCACCTTTCTTAACTCAGTCATGCAACCAAGTTACCACATTCGGTATTAGCACCACTTTCGCGGTGTTGTCCCCAATTTAGAGGCAGGTTGTCTACGCGTTACTCACCCGTTCGCCACTATCTGCTGTCCAACACCGAAGGCTCTTGTGTTGTGACGGCCCTGGATGGGCCTAATGTCGAGCTTGCCATGGACGGCAATAAAGCTCGACTTCCTTGCGTGAAGCGCTCTCTATCGTTCGCGCTTGACACTGTCGGAGTTCACATCACCAAAACTCTCGGTGTTGAACAGCAGACCGTTCGACTTGCATGTGTTAGGCACGCCGCCAGCGTTCGTCCTGAGCCAGGATCAAACTCTCCATAAAAGTTATATTTATGGAGCCTTTTGTGGCTCATAAAATTTAAAAGAAATTATTTAATGTGCTCAAACGAGCACCGCACATCTGGCTTTTGTGATGCATTACTTACATTGTTCAGTTTTCAGGGAACACTGTGTCGCACCAGCGACAGTTATATATGTTATCACATCTATATCACTGTGTCAACATATTCACTATTGGTATTTTTTTCACTGCATTGCAGCGACTTATCTATAATATCATAGCAATGTTTATTATGTCAACATCATTATTAAAGTTATTTATTGGTTAACCACCTCTATAATAATAGTTTACAATTGGTAGATATCCATGTAAAATAGAATCGATTGGTAAACCACATTTGCAATTTAAGGTTAACAATCGTCAAGGAGAGCATTACATGGACACAAAAAATATCGTAAGGCTGGGCGAAATAATATTGGACGGGTATAAAATCACTCGTCAGGAAGCACTGGAACTTGCTAATGCCTCAGAGGAGGATATACCCCTTTTAGGAGCCTATGCCAATAAAATTCGTAATAGGTTTAGCGGAAAAACTGTAGATATGTGCGGAGTAATCAATGCCCGCTCCGGTAGATGTTCTGAAGACTGTTCTTTTTGCGCACAATCGGCACATTACAGCACGGACTGTTCCGTTTTTCCCCTTATTTCACAAGCTACGGCCCTGGAGTCAGTAGAGAAGTTGGCCACAGCCGGAGCAGTCAGAGCAAGTATAGTAACCAGCGGCAAAGGTTTATCAAATGATCCTGATTTAGATAGCATATTGTCACTTATCGATGGTCTTACTAAGATATCAGCCATCAAAATCTGTGCCAATTTAGGAACACTTACATACGAACAGGCCTGCCTGCTTTTTAAAGCCGGTATTAGAAGATACGCTCACAATCTGGAGACCAGCGAGCGCTTTTATCCGGAAATCTGCACAACTCACTCTTACCAGGAACGTTTTAATTCCTTGCTTGCGGCAAAAAAGGCCGGGCTGGAACTTTGCTCCGGCGGTATTATCGGACTTGGTGAAACCTGGGAAGATCGTATCGATCTGGCCTTCGCACTAGCGGCATTAGAGGTTGATTCGGTCCCAATAAATATACTCAATCCAATACCGGGGACTGTGCTAGCTAAACAGCCCCCCCTATCACCACTGGAAATCCTTAAGACTTTTGCCATATTCCGTTTTATTTTGCCGAGTAAGGTTATAAGGCCTGCCGGCGGCCGTGAGGCTAGCCTGCGGGATATGCAGGGAGCCGTGATGCTTTCAGGTGCGAACGGGCTTATTATCGGCAATTATTTAACTTTTGGCGGGCGTGATATTGCTAAAGATTTTTCTATGGTTCGAGATGCCGGTCTAAACCCGCTTGCAAAAGATTAACAAACAGGAGGTTACCACTATGAGTTACGATTTAATTTTTCAACTTGGCAGCAAAGTTCTTAACGGTGAACAACTTACTTTTGCAGAAGCATTAGCATTAACGAAAATTGACGAATCTGATATTCCCATTTTATTGGGAGTCGCCAATAAAGTACGCATAAAGTTCACCGGTAATCAGGTAGATACCTGTGAGATTGTAAATGCCCGTTCCGGCAATTGCTCAGAGGACTGCAAATTCTGTGCACAATCGGCGCATCACCAAACACAAATAAATACCTACCCCCTGATGAGCCAGGAACAAATTCTCAGTTCAGCGAAGGCAGCAGAATCCCACGGCGCCTATCGATTCTGTATTGTAACTGCCGGCTGTGGCATGAAAAACGACCCGGATTTTGATCAAATTACGACTGCCATTGAACGGATAGGTGCTGAAACCGGACTGGAAAGATGCTGCTCGCTAGGAATACTTAGTCCTCAGCATGTGAAGCTATTAAAGGCAGCTGGGATTACCCGTTACCACCACAATCTGGAGACCAGCAAAAGCTTCTTTAATCAAATCTGCTCGACCCATACATACGAGGAGCGCATAGAGACTATTAAGCACATTAAAGCCGAGGGCCTTGAGGTCTGCTCGGGCGGTATTATTGGCATGGGCGAAACGTGGGAGCATAGGCTTGAACTTGCCTTCGCGCTAAAAGAACTCGATGTTGATTCGGTCCCTATCAATGTTCTCAACCCTGTACAAGGCTCTGCATTAGAAGACCAACAACCGTTAAAACCGATAGAAGTCCTACAAGCCTTTGCTATCTTTAGAATGATACTGCCTGATAAAATTCTGCGCTATGCCGGTGGCCGGGAAAAAGCTTTGGGCGAGCTTGTCCCTTTGGGTTTTCTGTCCGGAATCAACGGCATGCTGATTGGTAACTACCTGACTACCACCGGCCGTGGTGCCAGTGATGATCTTAATACAGTGCGCGGACTGGGTCTTACACCGATTGCCGGATAATTACAAGTTTAGTTTCTAGTAGCATACAGGTACATAAAAAGCCACGAGAGTCATATTCAATGACCTCGTGGCTTCTTATTGCTCAAACGAGATGGATGCTCAGTTCCTTTGCTTCCCATATCTAGAGCAGATCGGGGAAAATGAAATTTCCACGACCGATGCGGATGCCAAGCTCATGCGTAACTACAATAACAACATCGATGTCAGCTACGACGTCTTCTTCCACGCATCGTCGGGGCGGTTCTGTTATACAATCTCATTTGATTATCCAGTCATTTTTCTTTGTTGCTATTATAATGCATCGTTAGAACCGTCCCCCTGATGCACTACGATGTAAGACTTGACTTAATTAGCTGGTCTTTGTTTCTACGATGCACCCTTCCCCCTTGGCGTACAGCCTGCCCCTATGATCCTCTTATCGTTTTTTGTATCATGAAGCAAAATTAGCGTCCCCTTGCTTCTGTACTATGCTTCGCGCGTAAAACCGTCAAATGATAATTGCCCGTAGGAGAAACAGGCTTCCAAGAGTGCCGCGGCCTCCTTATGCTCGACATTTGCGCGCGTGCACCAATGTTGAAAACCGTCCTGCTTCGTACAAAGCAACAGCAGCTTCATCCGGCTTCGTTCTTCCACGCGACAGAGAAGCAACCTGGCCTTCCCCTCCGGGATTTCGATCGGCGAAAGGAATTCAAGCCCTGCCGATTCGCCCTCACGCAAAGCGTAAAGTGCCTTCTGCACGTCATCCCAGGTAAAATTCGACGTCGGAACGCCATCCACACCGATAAAATTGAAAGGATGTGCGGAAGCGGCGGCCATAGCACGTGTCGGCGGCTGTACCTCGGAAAGGCACGCGAGCAACTCTTCCTCGTTCTTTGATACGAGCAATGGGAGATCCGTTATGTCGCCGACAAATGCGTTCGGCAGCCGCCCGGAGAGATAATCAGCAGCATCGTCGAGATCAGACTCATATGTCATTAGATTGCACTGCAAATTGTTGTCCTGATCCATAAGATACAAATGATAGATACTACGCGGTGAAGAACCGACTAAAAAAATCTTCTCCCTGAAAATCCCGCATACGCGGTCAAGGCGCATTGCCTCATCGCCCATGACCCATGTGCTTCCAACGCGTAGCTTACCGAATGCCACAACGTTCTGCGCGAGATCGGCGTCGATTTCGGCGAAAAGTTCTTCGGCCTTTTGTTTGCGGTCGGTTCGCTGTGAAAGCACCGACTGCGTCAGTTTGCCGCTCTCGCTGAAAAAAGCGCGGTAAAACGACAATGTGGCACGCCAACCACCCCCGATACATATCAGTACCAGCAGGGTGGTAATTCCAATGTCCATTGCTGAAAAACGTATCTTGCCGTCCATGACTTCATACAGAGTACCTAAGCTGCCAATAAAGCCTATCAACGCCAGCATTAGCCAGGCGACGCCACGGCCGAAGTAACGCAGCCGTTCTTTTCGTATATATGTTTTTATCGTTTGCTCCATTTATACTCCTTTCCTATCGACGCGTCCACTTGCGAGAAAAGAAACTTTTCTTGAACCTGGCCCGCTGCGCTTGGGCGTAGCTGTCCCAGCCTGCGACGACGTCGTAATACGCGATCGCTTTCTCGTAGTCCTGATTCACGACAATACCATCGGCGTAGACGTCGCCGAGGTCACCGCATAAAATACCGCGTATCTCTTGTGAGAACAGATACCTCCCCTTTTTCTCATATTCCTGCACGTCGTGTTTTTGCGCGGTGAGTAACAAATCAAGCCCCTTCTTTTCGTCTTTCTGCGTTCCCTCGCCTCGCAGCAAAACGTGGCCGAGCAATACGTACGCCTCCTTGTCTTCCCCTTCCACGACCGCGCGCTGCGCCCAATAAAACACTTTAGCGGAGTCCTTTTGTACCCCCTTACCCTGATAATAGAGCAGCGCAGTCATATATTGAGCATCAGTGAGACCCGACCTTGCGCCGTTTTCATAGCAGCGCAACGCCGCCGCGCGATCCTCCGGAACGCCGTTTCCATTCAAATATTGGTTTCCCAATATAATCCAGGCGCTCGCTTGCCCCATGTCGGCGGCGCGCTGCAAATATTTATGGGCTTCCGAGTAGCATCCGTTATGATCCAAATCCCAGCCGTAATTGTACATCCATACCGGGAATCCTGCCTCTGCGCCGCGCCTCGCAATTTCAAGCTGCTGCGCCTTGTTCTCCGGATAACCATTTGTGCCGTCATAAAGCGCATACCAATTGTTTACCGCACTCTCAAGACCGCCTGCGGCCGCTCGTTCGAACCACGGTTCCGCTAACTGCGCCATCGCGAGTTCCGCGTTTTCCATCGTCTGATACTTTTGGACCGGCTTCGTTCCTTCGATCTCAAAAATATCCCACCAAAAATAGGTATTACCGATGATATACTGGCAGAACGGATGCCCTGCTTCGGCTTTTTTATATACAATATTCCAGGCTTCCTTAAGCGACGCAAACGGCATTGATCGACGCTCATACAGCGTGAGTACACCGCAGCGCATCGCGATCAATACGCCGCACGCACTGCCCCTTTGAATGCTCTCGCGCAGCAGCTTCTCCGCCCGGTCATCATCCTCGTCCAAACCGCTGTATTGCCAGACGTACTGAGCACCCATATACGTACGCGACAAAAAACAAAGCGCATCGGCGTCGCCCTCTTCGGAAGCCTCTGTCAAAAGATGCCGTCCCTCAAGAATTTTTTCTCTGTCATGTTGCATCCACACAAAATCAATGCCCCGCTCCGTCTTATCGAAAAAATATCTGCCCAACACAAACACCCCTTATAATATATAAAAAAACAAATGCTCTGGGGTCTTTATCCCGCAAAGCTAAAATGGAATTTATAGCCAGAACAAAAATTTGTTTGACAATTACCTGTATTTCTTCGTTTTTTAAAAGAAAGCTTATTGCTTCTTTTAAATTCTTGCGGTGGAAGATGTGCTCTCGCCCACATTTTCGGATGGATCGCATCGTAAAATTTTTCACTAATTATTTCTTTGGTTTTACAAAATTCCCTTTAAAATGTATTTATGTAATACTTATTCCTTTTTTGTAATTATTTGCAATTTCCGAGGAGACCGCTTTAAAAAACAAACCTTCCAGTCCTTCTGTTTCTTTGATGCAATCAGGCCCCCATAGAGGAAAAGAAGTCAACGGATTTTTGTCCGTTGACTTCTTTTATTTAGACATCACTTGAAAGCAAGGCATACACAATCCGTTAGTTTTTCCAACAGTTGATGGTAATATTGTCCCTTTACAGTTTTCATTTTTACAGGGTATTCTACCGTCCAAAACATCCCCTCCCTTTCTTATATGTTTGTGGTAACACAATCCCAGAGCCGTAGACCTCATTATTTTAAGTATCGTCTAAATCAAAGTTAATCCTAAATTTTCAGTCTGCTGATTAACGTAAGGCGAATTTGAAAAATATTATTCTGTTCTTTATAATGGATATAAATAGAAGATGTCAGAGGTATATTCATGTCAAACATACTTATAGAAGAGTTTTCTCCCGCTTGTAATATCCAAGCCTTCGTCGAAGAATATGATGATTGCACATATTTTTATTTATGGAACTTTCCCGGCGAAGAGCACTCAAGTGTAAGCTCCTGCTGGATTAGAAATTACTCTGCAGCTCCGGAAAAACTTGATGTCCAAGCAATGAAAGACGGAAACGCCCCTATGCTTACGGTTGAATATTGTGCACATCCTGACGGTGCCGAGAAACTTCAACCAGAAGATCTCTCTATAATATGGTTCGAAGAGTGTGACGCAGCTGCGCTCCTTTACAAAAATGAGATTCTCAGTATTATTCCAAGTTGGTCTGGAATGGGCGAAGATTATAAATACCCGGGTTACGCCAGGGATTGCATTAAAGAGTCCAATCTTTGCTTTCCGCTGGGAACCCCCGATACTAATGTTTTGTTTAAACGCGTTGAAACCTCAATGAGATTTTGGCAGAGCTGGGATAACAATCCGTGGCCATCCATCCAGCAAAACTTCGTTGACGCAATTACGTCAAGCCTGGGAAGCATTGAAAAGTACTATGCTATTGATGGCGGAAAGTGGCCCCCTAAGGCAATGGTCAAGGTCGTTAGAGAAAACATCACCTATATTGTTACTCTTGGAGTATCCTTACTCCCTCAGCCTAAAGTCGAACAGTACGCTGACCAGCCCGAATTATTGCGAAGATTTGAATTCGCTTTTGCAATAGAGTCTGAATGGTTATCAAAAAATGAAAGACAAATGCTCCGCTATATAAGTTCGCAAACTTCACTTCCATGGTCAAACCTTATATTTTTAGCAGATGGCCATACGATCCCTTGTAAAGAGGTAAGCACGATTAAAAACAACTTTGAGTTTGTCCTTCTTTCAAAGCCTGAAGCCGCTCCCCGTATCAATTTACCTTCAATCAATGGTGATACAATAAATCTACTTTGGATTATCCCGATTACCCCCAAGGAAAGAAATTATGCCGAAAAAAATGGCTCTGATAAACTTATTGCAAAATCAAAGGATAAAAGCCACTGGATATTCAATGGGAAATCTAAGTTTCTGAAAGAATCATGGTTTTAGCAGACACAAAAAGCAGTTAATGGGGATTACTCCACTAACTGCTTTCAGTCTTTTATTTAGAAGTTCATTATGAAAGAATAACAATATGAAAGCCTACTGCCATACAGGTACTCAACAATTGTAATTTTCCTCATATATCTGCCCTTTTACATTTACTAACAAATGATACAGAAAAACTATGCCCTTGTATCCTACTAGTCGACATTACTACTAATACTTCTTTTGCTTTTACATATCGCATACAGCGAAACTACAATCCATATTAAAGTAAAAATAACTGCTGGTAAAAATATAAAAAAGCCAAAAACATTACTTTCCATTTTGTTAATTGATAAGACGGGTAATATGAGTCCGACAACTGATAGTGGAAACAAACTCCTACTTATTTCTCTAAAGCAGTCCATTATATTTTCTTCTCTTTTGATAAGCATTCTAAATATAACACATACCCCAAGATATAGATATCCAAAAATAACTAAGACAATTAATCCAAACAACGAAATTTGATAAATATTTCCACCTAAATTATTAAAAGTTCCTGGCCCATGCCCAAATAACAATATGAAAAATGCAATTGGATTACCAGCACTCGCTATCAAGCTTTTGATATAAATCACTCCCTTAAATTTAAAACTAGCGTTAGATCGACTCGTCATTGATGGCTATTATCGTACATTTTCTAGAGAAACGAGGGGACAGGAACCATGTTTTGTACGAATGTCTAGGGAGGCATTAAACTTGCCAACCATCTCTTCGTTATCCTCCAGGCTATAGGCCATTTTCTTAAGCTGCTGCGTATCATAAGCGGTCAACCCGACAAAGATCAGCACACCGACATAAGTCAACACCCACATCATGGCATAACTTTTCAGAAACATATTAACCAGGGAAGCTATGATAAGACCGATTAAAGCCATAAATAGAATATTGCCCCACTTCCTTGTTTTCATCGTAAACTTTTTCCACTAACTATTTCTTTGGTTTTACAAAATTCCCTTTAAAATGCACTTATGTGATACTTATTCCTTTTTTGTAAATATTTTCAAAAGAGATGTTGTCGCTATCTTTTCCCCTGTAATCCCCTTGTGAAATATACAACTACTCGCCCCAAAAATCATAATTACCCGAGCTATAATAGCTGACTTTACGCTTTCAATAGCCTAAGCCTAACTTAAAAAGTACCGAAATTATTACGATATATATGTAGACAATTTTTCTAGCTGAAGTGATACTTTGCTACAAAGAGTTAACGAAGCAAGTCATGAGAGAGCCTGGGGCCGCTTACTGGCATAAGTTCTGGCCGTTTTTCATACGAGTTGCAATATAATAATATCAGTGCTTATCGGAAATGGGGGATACGCAATGTTCGGTAAGAAACAATCCTCGCCTAAAAAAGAAACTGTGCAAAACACCGATTCGACGGAAAGCATTCTCCGGCAGGATCTCAGTAAAAAAGCCAGCCATTCCGGCGTATACATGATGTGGCTGCTATTCCGGGAAAAGGTTCCCATGCCGTCTGCCGCTACCCTTTTGGAGAAGCTTCAGACCCGCTTCGGCGCTGTAGACATAGTCTCCGGCAAAGACGGCATTGCCTCCTTTGCCCTGACCAGCCACCTAGTCACTTATGCGGACGGTCAACAGGTGCCCTCACAAGTAATGCTGACCGAGTGTACTCCTGTGAAGGAGCCTTTGGGAGACACAATTGCCCGCACCCAGTTCTGGGACTGCCCCAACGGAGTAGAACTACTGGATTCCTGCCACTGGCAGGTAATGGCCTCCGACTTTTTGGCGAGAGGGCTTCCGCCACTGGAGCGGGCGGACATCCTGGCCGACTGGCTGGAAATCGTCCTTGAACTCTTTCCCCATTGTGTAGCGGTCTATTTTGCTCCCAGCGGGAAGTTGCTGACTGCCGGGAGTGTGCGTGAAACTCCTTATTCCGGACCGTTTCGTTTTTTTCACGGCGGAGTCAATGTACGGTTTTTCAATATTCAGGGTACTACTGACATGCTGGTGGACAGCCTGGGCCTGTACGCCCTTGGCCTGCCGGATGTGCAGTACCATTTCCACGGTCTCGACCCCAATGAAGTGGTACGGCATGCCTACAATACAGCCTTATATCAGTTTGAAAACGATACCCCCATTGAATCCGGGCATACCATTGGCGGCATCGAACCGGAATCCAAATGGCTGTGCCGATACGAGCGCGCTTTGATCCAGCCCGGCCGGGATGTGCTGGATATTGCAGCCGGTGAATACGCCTCCGGTAACCGGGAATAAGCTCAATCCTTGGTTTTTTTAATTTTTTCTGTTTGAAAATGCTTTAATGATGGCAAGTATAACGCATAAAATCATCATAAAGCCAATTACTAAGAACGGAAAAACAATGTTCATTCCGAGAATTTCTCCAAGTTGAGGATCAACATTACCTACTGTCACAACAATTATCAATGCCAATACAATCGCTATCCCCGTAATAATTGGATGCTCTAAAAAGAGTGAAAACATAGTGCACACCTCCATTATGTTATGCCGCCACATAGCAAGGCTTCGAGCTATTAGTCGGCACATGCCGAGAAAGATTCTTACCTGACTACCACCGGCCGTGGTGCCAGTGATGATCTTAATACGGTGCGAGTGCTAGGCCTCAAACCGATTGCCGGATAATTACACGTTTAGTTTCCAGTAGCATAAAAGCCACGAGTGTCACATTAAATGACTCTCGTGGCTTTATTGCTTTAATGAGCTGGCTTCTCCGGTTCCGCTCCGGTTCCGCGTCCCTTTTGCTGCCAACACTGAAGACCTGAACCTTCTTATCCCAGTATCTTTTTATGTTTGGATAAGTACCTTTCTACATCATCGTACAAGCCGGCTTGATTGGCATACTTTACATAGTTTTTTATTGTTCTCAGCCATTCAATGGTAGAGGGCTTAGTGCTTGTAATCGCATCACTCAGATCTTTCATTGAAATAGGCCGTTCTTTGCCTGACGACAGTATCTCATGTATTACATTCTCAGTTGCCACCTCAACCACGTTGTCGATATCTGCACCCGAATATAATTCTGTCGCTTTCGCCAACAACTCATAATCAATCGTCTCTACCGGTCTTCCTGCCAATTTCAACTTAAATATGGAGATCCGGGCAGCTTCATCCGGCGGAGGAACAAAAACTGTTTTGTCAAATCTGCCTGGCCTTTTAAATGCCGAATCCACATCCCAGGGCATATTTGTCGCTCCAATGATCAATAATTTGTCTGTACTGGAATCAATGCCCTCAATTTCTGCCAAGAGATGATCGACTATGGGGCGCATATGTTCAGACGATAGCTTGGATCTGTTGTACCCTACCGTATCAATCTCATCAAAAAATAGGATGCATGGCTTTTTGGCCCTTGCATTAGCGAATATGTCTTTGATATTCTGCGAACTCATACCCAAATACGGGTCAAGAATATCGGTAATATGTACGGGAATAAACTTCGCGTTACATTCTCCCGCAGTAGCCTTGGCAATATATGTTTTTCCGCAGCCAGGAGGTCCGAAAAGCAAGATTCCTCCTCCCGTTTTTTTTCTGAACCTGTCAAACAAGCCTGGGTTGATAAAAGGTTTTACGATTTTCATCCTGATAATCTCTTTGAGATTGTCCAAGCCGCCGACATCATGAAAACGAACGGCGGGCGTTTCTTGATCCAGACTATTGCCGATGCGTTTTCCGCCTTCAATGACTTTCAATGATATAAGGTTGTCCGGAACGGCGGCCGCTTCTTGCAGATCTTCGTCCTTTTCCGCTTTCTCCGAATGTATCTTCTCAAATCCTTCGTTAGCTTCCCGACGACTGGCTGGAGATGCTTCGGCTTGATTTTTACTCGCAAGCTTCCCCAGTTCAACGAAAATTTTATTTTTTAACGCCTCATCCCCGTATTTAAGCGCCTCAGAAAACGCTTGCAGAGCCAGGCTTTCAACACCTTGTTCACAATATTCCAAACCGAGTAAATACCAGGCGTAGGCATTCGTACAGTCTTGTTCGATCATCTTTTGAATCAACTCGATTTTATCCATTCCGCTTCTCCAATTCACCCAATTAAATTTAACAAACCTGCAGACATTTTCATTATGAGTTTTCTCTCAGTTTTTGAATGGCCTTATAAATTAAAGGCATAATCCATGTATAGGCACAAAGCACGATGTATATTACACTTATGATTCCAATTGCTTTTGAAAATCCCAAACCCTGTAGAATCAAAAAGAAAACAACCATTCCAATCCAGAGAACGGCAGGTCCACCAATTCTTTCAATCATACGCTGCGG
This sequence comes from Sporomusa aerivorans, assembly GCF_041428895.1. Classification (NCBI taxonomy): domain Bacteria; kingdom Bacillati; phylum Bacillota; class Negativicutes; order Selenomonadales; family Sporomusaceae; genus Sporomusa; species Sporomusa aerivorans. Next base: position 1,289,634 of record NZ_CP156926.1, on the reverse strand, counting down.
AAAATAAAATATACTGGATGATCTTTCCAAATCCTTTAGGATAGACAAAATATGCTCATCAGTAGGATCCAAGAGGTATGCCTGTCTGAAATTTTCCCGAGCGGCTTTATAATTGCCGCTGCTGTATTCCATTACCCCCATCTGAATCAGTTTTCTTACTTCGCTGTCAGAGGTTTGTAAATATCTTCTTAGAGCTTCTACCTGATCATCGCGCTGATTTTTGGCAAGATGATAGTAAAAGTGATACTGTAATACAACTTCATCAGAAGGATCAATGCTTAAGGCGTTTTCTATCAGCCTCCGGGCCTTCTTATCATGACCTGTTTTTAACATCAGATATCCGTAGGTCGCCATGATATCCGCTCTTTCAGGGTTGTCTCTCAGGGCTTCGAGAAAATGCTCTTCTGCTTCCACATATCGGTTTGTCTCCATAAAAATTTTCCCCAGCAAATAATGGCAATCTGCCGCAAAAAAACCATTGGCCAAGGCTTGACTGCAACAATCGACCGCTTCATCATACCGGTTAAGACCAAACAAAGAATTTGCCCGCATATACAATACATCGTTGTCATTTGGGTGAATGGACAACAATTGATCAAACTTGGCCAGCGCCTTTTCATAGCGTCCCATAGCATAATAATGCTGCGCTTCATTAAATATTTTCCGGGTTTCAATATCATAAGACATATTCTATAATCCTTATCCCTGTTATTACAAGGCCGAACTCAATCAGCATGCCGGCAACACTCCAAATTACTGCGTCCTTCAATATCGGCCGAATTTCTCCACCAGTCATGATATGTTGTTTAAATTTTTCCTTCATCAGAAAGTAATAACCCAGGTAAAGCAGGACGCAGGCAACATTATATATCCAGCGGATGCTTCTTACCTCATATTTAATATAATTGACAGTCGCCAATCCGACAAATAGCGGTTTAAAAAATAGAATTGCTATCCCCAGGATCATCATTAGTCCAATCATTTTTTTATCAATTTGCAACCATTTAGCGTTTCTGCTTCCAAGGACAACAGTCGGTATAACACCGCCCAAGAACGCCACATATAAAAGCCGCGAAATCTGATAGGTCTTTATTTCTCGATAATTCTCCCTGGTTAGCGACGGCTCGAATAAATCATTTGACAAAATCCATCCCCCCAATGTTTAGTATTCATACCAACTACTCCGTTCTCTCGTCTTTATTACACCTTTTTATGTATTCTTTTGCTTGTTGATAGAAGGTAACACTCCCGGTAAGGAATCCCCCGCTATCGTTATGAGCAATTCTATCTTCTGCTATTTCTAATGCTAAAGAATTTTCCTTTTTTAGAATAGCAGTCATTAGCTTTTCTTTATATATATTAACCACGGCTCCAGGATACCGCTGCAGCAGTTCAGAATACAATGCTTCCAAGTACTTAAGATTTTCATCTACAGTTGTAATCTCTTGAGCGATCTGAGTAGCAAGGTAATTAACATCTTGAAATATTGTTGAGTATTTTTCTATTAAAAAGCTTTCATTCCATTCATTAATCGCATATTTCTCTTTTTTAACGCACATTGTCGGGGCTGTCCATGCCCCAAAATAATGGAAACTCAGGGGTTGCTTTGCATTCTCTTTAAGATCAACTATGTTCCAAAATATTTCATCAAAATCATACAATTTGTATTGGAGTGTATAATCAATCTCATTTTTCTTTGCTTGCCCAAATGCTGAAAAAACAAAGAACAGAGAACCATTTTTCTTAAAAAGGCACCCTTCTTTACATTTCCAGTCAAACTTTTTACCTACAACTTTTATTGCCTGATTTACCATCTTAGTTGCATCTGACTGCTTCATGGTCTCTCCAATATAAAAAAATTATTTATACTGCCTCCATCTTACCTGCAATAAGTGGGCCATTCAGTTACATAGATGTCCTTCCGGTGCAGCTCAAGCTATTAAACTTCTATATATACATTACTCTTTTTCTAGTCATTTTCCTTTTGTTGTAATTTGTAGAGATGTATTCTTTTATTGTTTCCTACTATATTATAGCTAAAATTCGTGAAATAGAAAGCAGTTACCAAGATCATTAAGTAGATACTAGTTCTGAGAACCTACAAATACTTTAAAAAAAGCTAAATATTTTCAAA
>NZ_CP156926.1:72500-1285000 GCF_041428895.1 Sporomusa aerivorans | reverse complement strand
CTTCGGCTCCGTGTTTTCCACTTAACCTCGCTAGTTACTGTAACTCGCCGGTTCATTCTTCAATAGGCACGCCGTTGACCACATAAGGGTCTTCGACTGCTTGTAGACATACGGTTTCAGGTTCTGTTTCACTCCCCTCCCGGGGTGCTTTTCACCTTTCCCTCACGGTACTATGCGCTATCGGTCGCCAAGGAGTATTTTGCCTTGGAGGGTGGTCCCCCCTGCTTCCCACAGGGTTCCTCGTGTCCCGTGGTACTCTGGATTCCGGCCATTTAGCTCTGCCTTTCGTTTACAGGGCTTTTACCTTCTGCGGCCTACCTTTCCAGGTAGTTCGACTAGGCCTGGCTAAACTTACGCCGGTCCTCAACCCCCTGCTCGACATTCGACCTTCGACTTTAGACTTTCGATGAGGTTCGTTAGACTTTCGTCTCCCTTCGAATGTCGCATGTCGAAAATCCAATGTCGAACAGGGTTTGGGCTCTTCCCCGTTCGCTCGCCGCTACTTAGGGAATCTCGTTTGATTACTTTTCCTCCGGGTACTTAGATGTTTCAGTTCCCCGGGTGCCCTCCTAGCTTAGCTAGGTGACGGTGCATTACCACCGCCGGGTTCCCCCATTCGGATATTCATGGATCAATGCCTGCTTGCGGCTCCCCATGACTTTTCGCAGCTTACCGCGTCCTTCTTCGGCTCTTGGCGCCTAGGCATCCACCGTATGCCCTTAACAACTTGACTTATGCTGCAACTGTCTATTGCGCATCATCTGCTTCGTTGGTACTCGAAGTATTTGCTTGCGTACACTAGTACGCGGCGCTGCATACTTCTCCGTTCCGCCTCGCATCTGATACACACTAGCCAGTTTCGCGTCGCCATGTTCATAGCTTACGTTTGCCTTTAGTATAAATCCTAATTGCGCTTCGTTAAGTTACTTCTACATATTTGCATATGAGAGGTATTACTTTACTTTGCTTTCTTCTGTGCAGTTTTCAAGGAACATCGGAACGCTTCGCGTTCCTGAACCAGCAACTTCCTAATCTCCCGGGCCGTTTCCAGCCAAGTACCTTCGGCGTTTGTGGGCTTAACTACTGTGTTCGGTATGGGAACAGGTGGAACCCCACAGCTATCGTCACTGGATTTTGTGGTGGAGATAAGCGGGATCGAACCGCTGACCTCTTGAATGCCATTCAAGCGCTCTCCCAGCTGAGCTATATCCCCACGTTCTCAGGAATTACTATGTTATCATAGCTACTTATATATTTCAACAAGTAACTTCTGGTAACTTGCATTCCCTCAAAACTAAACAATGTAAGATGTATCTTGCCTGATGTGTCGACCTTGGAAGTAGTTCAGGTGTTACCCCGAACGGTTCTCCCTAGAAAGGAGGTGATCCAGCCGCACCTTCCGATACGGCTACCTTGTTACGACTTCACCCCAATCATCGGCCCCACCTTAGACGGCTGGCTCCTTACGGTTACCCCACCGGCTTCGGGTGTTTCCAACTTTCGTGGTGTGACGGGCGGTGTGTACAAGGCCCGGGAACGTATTCACCGCAGTATGCTGACCTGCGATTACTAGCGATTCCGACTTCACGGAGGCGAGTTGCAGCCTCCGATCCGAACTGAGAGCTTGTTTATGCGTTTCGCTTACCTTCGCAGGCTTGCTTCGCTTTGTTTAAGCCCATTGTAGTACGTGTGTAGCCCAGGACATAAGGGGCATGATGACTTGACGTCATCCCCGCCTTCCTCCGCATTGTCTGCGGCAGTCTCCCTTGAGTTCCCACCATAACGTGCTGGCAACAAAGGATAAGGGTTGCGCTCGTTGCGGGACTTAACCCAACATCTCACGACACGAGCTGACGACAGCCATGCACCACCTGTTTTCGTGTCCCCGAAGGGAGGAACTAATCTCTTAGTTTTTCACTCAATGTCAAGCCCTGGTAAGGTTCTTCGCGTTGCGTCGAATTAAACCACATACTCCACCGCTTGTGCGGGCCCCCGTCAATTCCTTTGAGTTTCAACCTTGCGGCCGTACTCCCCAGGCGGGGTACTTATTGCGTTAACTCCGGCACAGGAGGGGTCGATACCTCCTACACCTAGTACCCATCGTTTACGGCCAGGACTACCGGGGTATCTAATCCCGTTCGCTCCCCTGGCTTTCGCGCCTCAGTGTCAGACACAGTCCAGAAAGTCGCCTTCGCCACTGGTGTTCCTCCCAATATCTACGCATTTCACCGCTACACTGGGAATTCCACTTTCCTCTCCTGCACTCAAGATCCCCAGTTTCCTGCGCCCATACGGAGTTGAGCTCCGCACTTAGACACAAGACTTAAAGATCCACCTACACGCCCTTTACGCCCAATAATTCCGGACAACGCTTGCCACCTACGTATTACCGCGGCTGCTGGCACGTAGTTAGCCGTGGCTTCCTCCTTTGGTACCGTCATTACCTTGCATTATTTACACAAGATACGTTCGTCCCAAACGACAGAGCTTTACGATCCGAAAACCTTCTTCACTCACGCGGCGTTGCTCCGTCAGACTTTCGTCCATTGCGGAAGATTCCCCACTGCTGCCTCCCGTAGGAGTCTGGGCCGTGTCTCAGTCCCAGTGTGGCCGTTCATCCTCTCAGACCGGCTACTGATCGTCGCCTTGGTGAGCCATTACCTCACCAACTAGCTAATCAGACGCAGACCCATCTCTAAACGGTAGCTTATATATAGAGGCCACCTTTCTTAACTCAGTCATGCAACCAAGTTACCACATTCGGTATTAGCACCACTTTCGCGGTGTTGTCCCCAGTTTAGAGGCAGGTTGTCTACGCGTTACTCACCCGTTCGCCACTAAGTATCCATAAATGAATACTCCGTTCGACTTGCATGTGTTAGGCACGCCGCCAGCGTTCGTCCTGAGCCAGGATCAAACTCTCCATAAAAGTTATATTTATGGAGCCTTTTGTTGGCTCATAAAATTTAAAAGAAATTATTTAATGTGCTCATTGAGCACCGCACATCTGGCTTTTATGATGCATTACTTACATTGTTCAGTTTTCAGGGAACACTGTGTGTATTCATAGTTGCCGTCTTGCGGCGACTTTTATATATTAACACATTGCGTTACTCAGTGTCAATACATCTTTTTTTGGTAATTCTCGCCGTTGCCGGATTCAATTCAAATCATTATCGGCAGACAGCTTTTACATAATAGCTTAAGAAAATAATTCTGTCAAGCAATATCTAGGATGCTATCATTGCCAGCCTGTAATAACAGCAAAAAGCAGGGCGAATATTGCTTTTCGCCCTGCTTCGTATACTTAAGTAGACTATCTCATAGGATAAACTTCTCTACCGATGATTTCAATTCGCTGGCCATAGCGCTGGTCTCTTCCGAAGCCGCAGCCACTGTTTGCATAACAGACGACTGTTCTTCAGCAGATGCCGTAACCTCTTCACTATGCGCTGCAACTGTTTCAATTACTGTCGAAAGGCCATTAATGAGCTGGACTATCTGGTCGGAGTTAGCAACCTGCTCAGAAGTAATTTTCTCGATTTCACGGGTTTCCTGAGCCATACTGGTTACAGCCTGCAGAATTTTATCCAAAGCCACACCTGCTTCGTTAACGGTGGTAACACCCACTTCCACCTCGGTTACGTTTTGGGCCATGGCCATAACCGCTAATTGTGTTTTTTCAGTAACTTTCTGAACAAGTGCCGTAATTTCCTGGGCCCCCTGATCGGATTGCTCCGCCAGTTTACGGACCTCTTCAGCCACTACAGCAAAGCCGCGTCCGTGTTCGCCAGCCCTCGCCGCCTCAATAGCAGCATTAAGCGCCAGCAGATTAGTCTGCTTGGCGATACTCGTAATAGTGTCAATAATATGGGAAATCTGCTGAGAATACTCGTTTAATTCGCCTATTATCTGGCTGGAGTGCTTGGTCTGTTCGGTTATATTATCCATCTTGGCAACAGACTCATTAACTTTTGCCCTTCCATTTTCGGCGGCCGCCAAAGTTTCTGCTGAGTTGCTGCTGGTATGGTCTGCTTTTCTTCTAGCTATTTGAATAAGGCTGGATAGTTCGACCAGAGCCTGGGAGGCTTCCAGCATAGAATTATTACCGCCATCGGCTTCATTGGACAAATGCTGCATACTTTCGGAAATTCCCTCACTGGCTGAAGTAACTTCTTCCGTAGATGCCGCCATTTGTTCCGAGGCCTTAGCCAGTTGTTCCGAGGCTGTACGAATTTTAGTGATCATACCGACAAAGCTGTTATGCATATCTTTCAGGGAATTACCTAATTCCCCTATTTCGTCAGAGGACTTAACTTCAACAATGCCTCTTAGATCTCCGTTAGCGTACTGCCTGGCAATATCAGTAAGCGCCAACATCGGTTTTCGTACCATATTGGTTAGCAGCACGGCAGTAACCAACCCTAAGACTAACGCTACAAAACTAACTATGATGGAAAACCGGTTGACCTTATCGGCACGCTCCTGACTTTCGCTGATAAGCGTTTTGGCAACCGTACTGTTGGTTTGAGCAAACTCACCGGTCTTGCTGGATATGGATTGTGCCAGAGGAGCAACGCGCTTGGCAAATGCAGCCATCATTTTTTCATATTCTTGCGCTTGAACGAAGTCGCCATTTCTTTTAGCCAAATGATATTTTTTTGCCAGCGGTATATATTCTTTGGTAATGCTGTCCTTATACTGTGTTGTTTCGTCAATTAGTCCCTGAACTTCCTGTCGCTTTTCCGCTCGCGCTTTAGACAGAAGGTCGTTCTCCGATTTCAACAGACTATCGAAGCAAGTTGTTAATTGTCCTAAATAAGCTTCATCGCCATATGCGGCAAAACCACGAATTAAAGCTATGGCATTGTTATACTGAGCATCAATGTCAGCTGACAATGCCATTCGCTCATTAGCCTCTCCAATTTTGTACATATCTGCTTTTACATTTTGCAAATTGACGAAAGAGTTTGCGGTCATGATTAGCAACAACACTAAGATTATACCAAAACTCACTGCAAACTTGGCGCCAAGTTTAATTTTCAGATCCAAACACAATCCTCTCCTAACAATCCAGGATCAAATACAGCTACCTTATAAGTATGCCAATTCCTGAGGCATCATCGGTAATAGTTTTACAAACCGGGATTCTTTTACATAAGTCATACATACTCCAAAAAGTATGCTCCTGCTCAATAGGCTGATCTATCATTTCAAACAATCCGTCAGTAAGAAAGAAGAAGCTTTCTCCGGACTGAAAGGATAGAATCTCCTGGTCATAAGATTCATTTTCATTGATACCCAGAAAGAGCCCCGGACTCTTGATTACTTTTGGCCCTGAAGCACTTAAATAGAAAAATTGATTCATCCCGGCACAAGAATAAGTCAAGGTCTGACACTTAAAATCAAATTCAAAGATAAGTGCAGCGGCAAAACCACCGCTGTTAAAAAACGGTGCTACTTCATGGTTAATCCAGGCTAGCTTGTCATTGATGGCAATAGGTTTCTCTACTGCCTGACGAAACAGGTATTGCAGAACGCCGCCCTGGCTGTTTGCGGCAATCCCGTGACCCATGACGTCAATAATAATGCCGTAAAGAATCTGACTATCCTCTCTGTATTGAACGTCATACAGGTCGCCGCTTAAACCTTCCAGCGGCTCAAAAACGGTGCGCATTCGAAATAGCGGAGTCTCCATATTTCGCGGCAGTAGTCGCCGTTGAATCTTACCGGCTACTTCCAGCTCGCGGCGCATTTTGCCTTCAACCGTTAAATCTCTAACCAATTCGGCAATTATCTGTCTGCCATGCAAAGCCAGATAGCGGGCGCTAATCTCAGCTTTAAATATGGCGCCATTTTTTTTGACATGGTTTGCTGTGAAGATATGCCCCTTTGTCCCCTGACTGATTACCGTATTCATTGTATTAAGTACTGTTTCATACGCATCATACCGCAGATCCTTAATCGACAGGCCACACTGCTCGTCTACACTATAACCGTATAATTCCATGCTTTTGTGGTTCATAAACAGAATATCTCCCTGCTTAGCGTCCACCAGCAGCACGGCGTCGTTAATCATATCCAGCAATTCAAACCGTTGACAATACTCACACATATCAAATCTAAAATTGTAATCCAGAGCCCCCATTTTGCTATCTCCTTGCCGGTTATTGCATACTAAATACTCTGTCGAGACGGGTTAGTTCAAACAATTCCTTGACAAATCCGTTTGCACCGCTAATAGCCAGACTGCCGTTGCTCTGCCGCGTCCTTTTATGTATGGAGACCAGTACACCAAGCCCGGAACTGTCAATATAGTCAACCTGCGCCATTCTAATTACAAAATGCTTTTGACCTTCTTCCATATACTTAATGAGCTTCTCCCGTAAGATCTCTGCCCCCTCAACATACATACCGCCTGACAAATCGACAATAACCTGGTTATTAACAATACTGCTGGTGATATTCATCTGTAATACTCTCCTTTCATACAACAACCCTGCGTTTGCTCTCAAGCGGTGATACCGCCACCTTTTTAATTAAAACGATTTCACTAGGCTGCGCATTATAATAGTACTGATCCACACATAATCCGATGATTTCAAGACCACGACCGCTTTCCCGCAGTTCATCCGGTTGTGCATTAGCCATTTTTGAAAAACCGCCGCCTTCATCGCGGACAATTATCCGGACCTCACCAGGAGAGCTGGTGATAGCCAGATATACTTTTTTGGCTTTGTCTTGTTTGTTGCCATGAAAAATGGCGTTATTTACCGCCTCGTTCACGGCGACAAACAGTGGCTCAACCCCTGTCACAAGCAGTTGGTTGAGTTTTTGCCGTACCGTTTCCCGCAGTTCAGAGAATTCCTCCACTGTAGAAAAACTAAACATATTGCACACCTCACGCATCAGATTGCGATGTATGAATGAAAAGGGGCATGAAACAACAGGAAGATTTTCATGCTGTAGCTTCATGCCACCATTATCCGCAATTATTTTCTAACATTAATTATTAATTAAAAGCTGTAACACCTGTATGATACCAGTATAACTTTGTAAACAAAAGACTGTCAACCCAATAAAAGCCAAATACTGCGTTATTTTCCTCTTATTTTACAAATGTAGACTCATATTGCCATTTCAGTTAAGTTAAGTGCCTGCCGCTGCGTATTGAGCTTTTGCTCCCAATCAGCCAGCGAGTTATACAGAAATTCATGTACAAGAAATTCGGGCTGCACATAGTCGACGATTTGCTGCGCCGCAGCAGTGTTAAACGGCCGATGCTCATCAATCTTAAGTACATGGTTCATAACCTCTTCCATGGTGTACTCTGCCTTGTGCGGCTTTGCCCTCTGGCTATGGCGCAGATATTTCCCCGATAGCGACTTATGCAAATGGATACCCCGGACAAAGTGGCGGTAATGGCCAAGCTTCTCCAAGGTCGCGAGAATGTATTCGGCCCCTTCAGCCTCGCTCTTTAGACCCGGGTTAGTATTCATCAGATGACCGGTGTCCAGCATAATCCCGCAATTATTGTGAGCCACATTGTTAAGAAGCAGGGCGGTCAATTCCTTATCCGTTAACGTTAATCCCGGCCACCATAAGTTTTCAAATAGCAGGGCGGTCTCCCGGGGAATATCCGGCGCCAGGGCATTGACTACCTCAATTGTGGCTTCAATGATTTCCCGGCTGGTCGCACTGAACTGCCAGCTGAATAATTCCGGTACCCGGACATGGCTGACATGAAAAACAAGATATTTTACCCCTGCCGCTGTGGCTGTCCGGATATTTTCCCGGTATATATCCAGCCAGTCCTCCCGGGCCGGGCCGCCGTAACAGGCATTAATCTCGTCCTGGCTGCCAAACTGCTGCAGCAAAGCCGCCTGGTCACCGCGCCAAAAATCCAGCCACCACGGCCAAAAACGCAGATGGCAGCCATGCAGCCACTCCCGTTTGTGAAGTTTATCATCCCAAGGTGCACAAAGCATCAGTTCCAAACCGTCCAGGTTATGTTGCTCTAAAAAGGAACTCAGTCGCGCCGGATTATTGGCAATAAGCTCATTATCGGTAACATAATTCGATAAATTTACAAGTTGTAGCATGACGAAATCCTCACATATTTATTTTTGTATATCCCGACTAACAGCAGCATATACATGCCATATCTTCCTTTCAAGCCACTTGATCTTCTTAATTGAGAGGAGAAGTAACTTTGATTAGAATGGCACTATCGTTTTGGTTATCGGCAGCGGCTCCAAAAGCGTGGCTGGGTAGCATCTTACTTATCCTGTGCACAGGCTTGCTTGTGTTTTTGCATATGCACCTCAACAACTGGCAGGTTGGTTTCTATAATCACCTGCAACAGCATAGCCAGTCTGGTTTTTACCATTCACTGCTGAATTTTGCTTCGATTTGTTCCGTTCTCGTCATAACCTCGGGTTGGCAGACACATTTTAAAATGTTATTACAGCTTCGCTGGCGCCAATGGCTTACAACTGAATTTATCGCCCTGTGGTTACATAATCAATCCTATTTTCATATGAGACTGGCGGCAAATGCCGCAGACAATCCGGACCAGCGTATCGGCGAAGATATTCAAATATTTGTCAGTCATTCCCTGGAGTTAACCTTAGGTTTATTGCGCCAGATGATAACACTTTGCTTATTTTCAGCAGTCCTGTGGCAGCTGTCAGGTGAAGTAACCGTCTCCCTCTTCGAGACTGAGATTATCTTTCCAGGATATTTAGTTTGGTTTGCACTGCTTTATTCCGTCATGGGAACATGGGCAACCATGCAAATTGGCCACCCGCTTATGCTGCAAAATAATGTCCAGCAAAGCAATGAAGCAAGCTTCCGGTATGGGCTCGTGAGAATCAAAGAATATGCAGAATGTATTGCCCTGTACAAAGGGGAAGCCTGGGAACAATGCAGCCTGTTAAAAAGTTTTTCAAATATCATTGGAACCTATCTCGCCATGATCAGAACAACAAGGAATGTAACTTGGCTTTCAACGGCATATGCACAGTTATCTACGGTATTTGCCTTCCTGATCGCATCGCCCAAATATTTCAATGATGAATTACAACTTGGTCAATTGTTCGAAATAGCAGGCGCTTATTGGTATGTTCACTCCGCGCTTTCCTATATTATTGATAGCTTTGGAAAGATCGCCCAGTGGCAAGCTGTAAAAAACCGGCTGGAAGAGTTCTATTTGCAGCTCATTAAAATACCGCAACGCGAATTTTCGGGCACCACCTTAACCTGTCCAAATAAACTGACAACCCAAGAGCTTTCTATAAAATCTCCTGATGGTCACACACTGGTAGACAAACTCACAACCGAAGTATCCGTTGGCGACAGCCTGCTCATCATCGGACCTTCCGGCTGTGGAAAAACTACTTTATTACAGACGCTGGCAGGTATCTGGCCCTACTTTGACGGACAGATATTTTTCCCGTCAGAAGCCGTTGTCCTGTTTCTTCCCCAGAAACCATATCTACCCATTGGCACATTGCGTCAGGCAGTGCTCTACCCGGTCAGGGATGGCCGGGTAGCCAAAGAAAAAGTGGCCGAAGTGCTGCATATGTGCAAACTGAGCGCACTCATTCCGTTTCTCGATACGGAGGCCGACTGGTCGAAAAGTCTCTCGCAAGGTGAACTCCAGCGTCTTTCTATTGCCCGGGCCATCGTACATCAGCCCAAATGGGTTTTCCTGGATGAAACCACCTCATGTATTGATACAACCACGGAAGCAGAAATGTATCAACTGCTGAAAAAAACACTCTCATCCTCATCCTTAATCAGCATTGGCCATAGAACCTCGCTCATGGCCTATCACCGCCGGGTACTCGAATTGGATGGCGCCGGCGGCTGGCGATTTCTGGAGCTAGGTCAACAGTATTCAAAATAAGCTTCTTACCAACTCAGTACTCAATACCTTTCTGCGCCTTTATACCTTGCTTAAGCGGGTGTTTAATTTCTTTCATCTCTGTAACCAGATCGGCCAGATCGATAATTTCCGGTTGCGCATCACGGCCGGTTAGTACAACATGTAAATTCTCGGGTTTGCCTTTTAGCAATTCGATTACTTGAGCTACCGGCACCAGGCCAAATTTTATGGCATAGTTGATCTCATCAAGGATAATCATATCCCAACTGCCGCTCATCATTTCCGTTCTGGCATCGGTTAAGGCCTCCTCCGCGGCAGCCTGATGGTCGCTTCTGGCATCGCCCTCGGCATTTCTTACAAAACCCTCACCCAGCTGACGTATTACAAAATCGGCTCCCATTCTTTCCGCGGCCATTAATTCGCCGTATTTCCAGTTCCCTTTAATAAATTGCAATACCAAAACTCTGAGGCCTTGCCCCCAGGCTCTCATTCCCAAACCTAACGCAGCGGTCGTTTTCCCTTTCCCGTTGCCTGTATTCACAATAATTAACCCTTTTGTCTCCGTCATTTTGTCATCTCCCCCTCTCTCTATATATGATTTTTAATGCACTGTTCCCGGAAGTAAGCCATTTGTTTGGCTTTAAAGCACCCTATCTGCGAATTTGCTGCAGCTGTGGGCTCTAACACGATTAGAACTAAAGCCGCCGGCAGAGACGTCTTTCCAGCTGCCCGCAGGTTGTCGCGGTTGCCGTCATATGGCCAATTATCCGGAGTATATTGTAGCATAATATTCACTCCTATTATATTATACCTTCGAAAAGCTGCTGCGCAAACTGATTTGAGCTCAAAACAGTTACCTGCGGCAGGCTAATTAAGTTACGGTACAACTGGGCTGCTTCTCCGCCGGTAAAATCCCGCTCTTCAACGGGCGTATCCTCAATCACAATAAGCTTTCTGGCAGCAAATGCGGCCTTAAGATTGGCCATATTTTGCTGACCGAAATAGAGATTGCACAATACCGTGATATCGGCCGCATGAATTTTTTCCTGATTTTCATTGCCATGCTCCTGACTAATCACGCAAAAAGGCGGGCCGACAATGGCTTTGACGCCAAAAGCTGCTGCCACATCGGCATCGGTATCGCCTTGTTGAAACACGCCGCCGCTTAGCGCAAACGATTTTTCATGCAGCAAACGCATAATTTTTCCGGCCGCCCCGCCACCGCCGATTATATGAACAGACCGCTGTCTGCCTAAAGTTCCGGCAGCCTCATAGGTATGAATATCCAGATTGCCTGTTACCTTATTGATAAAAACCGCAGAGTGCAGCCCATAGGCTCTTTCCAGGTTTTGCGCGGTAATAACGTCCTGAGGAGCCCCGTCGGCGACAACCGTTCCATTGGCCAGCAATATCAGCCGGGAACAAAACTTTGCAGCCAGCTTTATGTCATGAACAACAATCAGCACCGTTTTGCCTTGCTGGCACATGACCTGACAATAGCGGAATATCTCTTCCTGATATACCAGATCCAGACTGGCGGTAGGCTCATCGAGAAAAATAAGCGGTGTATCCTGAGCCAATACTTTGGCTAAAAGAATGCGCTGGCGTTCCCCGCCGGACACCTGCTGCACTGATTTTTCAGCCAAACTTTCAACGCCGGTAAACGCCATATATTTTCTGGCAATCGCAAAATCCTCGCTTTGTTCATTTTGCCACCATTTTAAGTATGGGTAACGTCCCGCCAAGACCATCTCCAGAGCGGTAAAACCGAAACCAATATTGACTTCCTGCTGCATATAGGCAATCATACGCGCCAGTTGTTTATCGCCCATATTGCCTATAGGCTGACCAAATACTCTGATGTCTCCGTCAGAGATTACCCCCATGTTGCGCAGGCCTTTGAGCAAAGTACTCTTCCCTGCGCCATTCGGACCAATGATACCGACAAATTCACCCGGCATGACTGAAAAAGAAATATCCTTTAATATAATTCTATCACTGAGGGTAACACCCACATTAGCGACAGACAAAACAGGCTGACCGGCTGTAGTCATAATAACCTGCCTCCCTTCTGCGCTTTACGCAACAGGTATAAAAAATATGGCGCGCCCAGTAAAGCTGTCATAATGCCCACACGGACTTCCGCCGGCGGGATTACCAGTCGACCCAGGGTGTCGCAGGCTACCAGGAACAGACCGCCTGCCAGAGCGCAGGCAGGCAGTAAGGTCCGGTGCTCCGGCCCGAACAGAAGACGCACAATATGGGGGACAACCAAACCCACAAAACCGATTGTGCCGCTGACACATACCGCAGTTGCAGTCGTCACTGCGGAAACGAACAATAACAGCAGCCGGAAAAATGCCACCGGCACCCCCACCGAACGCGCTTCCTGCTCGCCTAAAATTAAAATATTGAGATGTCTGGCCAACAGGAACAAAACAAGAATTCCGCTAAGTACAGGTCCGGCTGCCAGGTAGACATGCTCCCAGCGGCGGTAGTCCAGCCCCCCCACCATCCAGAATAAAAATTCCCGCAGACGGTACTCATTCATAAAAGTCAAAATCCCCGAAGTCAAGGCCCCCAGCAGCATACTGACGGCAACACCGGCCAGGAGAAGCACCATCACCGGAATTTTACCGTCACGCGTGGCCAAAGCAACTGTCAGGCCAACAGCGAGCAGTGCACCGGTCAAAGCAAAGAACGGCATATAAAAGATACCATAAGCCGTTACTCCCGTGGCAATTGCAATAACAGCGCCCAGGGCCGCGCCGCTGGACACCCCGATAATACCCGGATCAGCCAGCGAATTGCCAAATACCCCTTGCATCACAGCCCCCGATACCGCTAATGCGGCTCCCACCAAGACGCCTACCAGTGTCCTTGGCATACGGATATGCCAGATAACCGAAAGCTGTTCCTGGGAAATTCCGGTACCGTCAATTCCGGGAAAATGTAATTGCCTGCCGATAATGCTCAGTACAGTTGACGCAGGTACATGTATCTGCCCCCAAATAAGCGATGCCAAAATTGCTAAGAATAATAGCGCGCTCAAGCTTATAAAAAATAAAGTCTTATTTTGAACCCTTCCGCTCATATCATTCTGCCCTTCATAGTTAAGTTAGAATCTTTCTGCGGGAACGACCGGTATAACATTCACCTTAACCGCTGACTTTGGGTAATAAACCGGTTCCAGAGCCGTTCCAGCATATAGCATGAACCACGCAAGCCTATAAAAGGCTGATCGCTAAGAAAAACTTCATCATATACCGGCAGTGCGATATTCTGACAAACCACATCCAAAACCGCTTGTTGCTGCAAAATGGCTTTTTCATTGCTGCTGGCCAATAGCAGCCCTCCCTGTAAAGCTGCCAGCTCCTGTTCCATTAACTGACTGTCGGCGTGTTCGATAAAAGTATCAATACAATCCGGTACAGGATAACCCGGCTTACAGCCATAGGCCGCTACCGTCAGCAGGCGGGTGTCCAGCCACTCGGTACGAATAGCCGCCGCTAAAGCCAGCGCCGTTGATACCGGCGCGGCGATGAGTGTCTTTTCAAACCAAAGATCCCCCCAGATACGTTGCATCTCCAGTGTAGCCGTTTGGACCTTATGCTCCAAAAAGCCGACTTCCCGCTGCACCTCATCCAGGTTAACCCGCGCCAAAGACAAATACTCCACTATATATTGCAGCCAGGAAAACGACCCCTGTAAACCGTAAGGGAGCATTAGTGACACATACGGCATCCCGTACTGCTCCTGTAATAACTTGGCCAAATCCAGCCCTAATTCTTCATGCACGACAATATTAAGCGCCGCATCAGTCATGGCGGCTATTTCCCGGGTGCTGCTGCCTGCTCCCGGGCAGGCCAGCACCCTGCAGCCGGCCAGATGCAGCATGCGTTTTAGTTCAGCCACATCATTGGCTCCATTGTAATAACCGGTTGTACATCCCAGCAGATTGACGGTATTATGCTGCAAGCAGTTTTTGCGCTGGAGCGGCAGCTCGTTAAAATAAGCGCTGGCCGCCGCGCGGTAACCGGCACTAAAACCACCGGCAAGCCCGCCACTGTCAATACATACAACCGGGCACTTCATATCAGCCTGTCTGGCAATACCCGCAATATCATCACCGATCAGACTGACAGAACAGCTGTTTTCGACAAGAATAACAGACGGACAGGCCTGTTTGCGTATTATAGCCAACGTTTCCAGCAAACATTCCTCTGTCCCGTAAACAACAGCCTGATTGTCCGCCTGGGTGCAAAAGAACCGGGCGCCTACTGCCGGGGATTGCTTTTCCAGATAGCGGAGCGCATAATAATAGCACCATAGGGGACCGTTAGCCACTAATGCCGCATCGGGAATCCCGGCGAAAAATGCGGCTGCACCTGTGAGCGCACACGCATCGACCAGGGTACGCGTATCCTTCCATTGATTACACATACATGACCCCTCCCCGCCTTTCATGCCGCTCAGCCAGTTGTACCAGTTTTGTCATCAGTGTCATAATACCACCTACGCCTGCCAGCGGCAGTAACGGCAAAAACAACTGCTTTTTCCCGGTGTCGGCCAGTTCATGGGTAGTGACAATAATATCCGCCGTCTGCAGCAGGGCTTTGGCTTCCGCCTCGGCCTGCGCAAAACAGGGTATCGTGGCGTAGCCGGATAATTCCTGCCGTAAAGCCTGTGCTTGTTCCGCAGCAAGCATATCATCCAGTATAACAATTCCTGCTGCCTGTACCTCATATAATGCACATAACTCTAAGAACAAAGCAGGGTCAAAGTAATGCACAGGGCGGCCGATACATACCGCAATCCTGTTTCTTTTCAGCACCGTACTGCATTTGTCGACATGCAGCTTTAACCGCTGCAATTCCATCTCGATAACCATAGCGGCTTCTTCTTCCTGTTTTAAAAACCTGCCAAGATCTGTTAACCACCCGACTGTCGCCTGCCACCCCGCGGGATAATCACTATCAAAAAGAGGAACATCAAGCGTGGCTTCCAGGTCAAGTCCCAGTTTGCGAATCCAGGGATAAGACTGTCTCGTACCGCTAAGCGGCACCGTCATTACGGTAAATGGCACGCGTCTGATATCTTCCAGGGACGCAAAAGCCGGAAAATGGCAATATACCTTCAAGCCGAAATACCCCAGCAACCGCTTAATCTCCTGCACATCCGCCCCGTTCGGCCCCCCGCGGTCTCCCAGCAAAGTGACCATATTGACTAATTTGGGTTGCTTAACCATAAACCGCTCAGCCAATACCTTACCGGCGTGATAAAAGCCGGTGTAATAATCTCCATCCAGATAACCATAGCAGGGCACCGACATGACAGGTATACCCCAAGCCTGCTCGGCTTCACCGGCCACGGCGGCGGTATCGTCGCCAATGACACCGGCGACGCAGGAATTGGCGATAAGAATATACTTAGGCTTGTATTCCGCGGCAACATAGTCAATACATTCTCTCAGCAGGCCGGCGCCGCCAAAAATGGAATGCTCCTCCTGCAAGCCGCTAATTACTAATGGCGCCGAATATTGCCCGGCGCAAAATTGCTGCTGGGCCAGTGAGCGGAAATGCATCCCCAGTTCCATTTCCCGGCCAATATGGCCACATGCTTTGGGACTATGATAAATAACCACAGCCCCTTCATTATGAGCTGCCGCCCGCCAGACTCCCGGCATAGTGCAGCTATATCCCCGTTTGCGGACCGGTGTTGCCCGTTTATTCATCACCATAAGCTAACACCAACTCCTCTAATTCAGAAAATGCCAGGGGGGTAGGTACAGAAAGCACCGGATCATTACAAATGACGGCGGCTAACTGCCGGTACACAGTCGCCTGCTGAGAATCGGCTGCAAATTCGATTACTGTCTGACGGTGTATCTCAGCCTTATTAACAATGCGGTCCCGGGGAATATAAGCGATCAGAGAGGTGTTGAGCCTTTGAGCAAATTCCGCAAGCAAAGCCTGTTCATTAGCGATCCCCCGGCTATTGCCGATAATGCCGCCCAGCCGTACAGGTCCCCGTGCGGCATACCGCGCAATTCCCTTGGCAATATTATTGGCGGCATACAGTGACATCAGTTCGCCGGAAGAAACGATATAGATGTCGGTCGCATAGCCTTCCCTGATGGGGACGGCAAAACCGCCGCATACCACATCACCCAGCACATCATACAGAATGACGGCATCCTCCGGCAAAGCCCGCAAGGCTTTCAACTTTTCCAGAGCCACAATAATGCCGCGGCCGGCGCAGCCTACTCCCGGTTCAGGGCCGCCGGCTTCAACACAATGCACTCCGCCGAAACCACGCTGGACAATTTGTTCTGTTTTAACCTCTTCCCCATATTTCTTAACCATATCCAAGACAGTTTGGGAACAAACCCGTCCCAGCAAAAGACGGGTCGAATCATTCTTGGGATCGCACCCAATCTGGCAGACCTGATAACCGCTTTCCGCCCAGGCCGCCGAAACATTCGCCGCTGTCGTAGATTTTCCAATACCGCCTTTGCCGTAGAAGGCAATCTTTTTCTGCATATCCCTTTACCTCTCGTATTAAGCTTTGCACACTAAAGTATTATCCCGCTCAGAAGAAGGAGTAAAAAAGCAACATAACTGCAATAAGAACCTCCCGACTACAGTGTAATCGGGAGGTTCTCTTCATGTACCAAAATAAAAACTCCTGGTTTATCACCAGGAGTTTAATTTAGCAAACCAGCAACTCACTTGGAAAACCCTAAGTCAGTCGGTGAAGCTGTAATCTCCTCCCCATCACTCGTGGGTTGAACGGCGATCTTTAGACAGGCAGTTCTCCTGGCTCTGGTTCATAGCTTGCCCAAACCTTCCCAGGACTCCTGTCCCAGTGGTATAACTTGAGTTCGCTCCCCATTACAGTGGCGGGACCGCGCCGGACTTCAACCGGTCTTCCCTATTAAGCCCCAAAGGGCACCTGCTATATTATGAAATTGTGCATAATATTACAATCAACTTATCACCATTTACCTCTTTTGTCAATATATCTATACCCATGGCAGCATTCAAAATCATTTTAGTACAACCCCGGAGAAAAGAGCGGGGGCATATAGCCCCGCAAACATAAAGGAGGATAGAAAAAGAATGTATAAGAAACTCCCACCTGTCATAAACAGGTGGGAGAATTCTCCGGCACAAAGGCACAAAGCAAATAGAAACTCCTGGTCTATGACCAGGAGAAAATTTGACATTGAACACAACTCGCCCGAATACTTCCAGGCCAGCAGGTGCAACCGAAATCTCCTCCCCATCACTCGTGGGTCAAACGGCGATCTTTAGACAGGCAGTTCTCCTGGCTCTGGATCATAGCTTACCCAAACCTTCCCAGGACTCTTATCCCAGTGGTATAACTTTGAGTTCACTCCCCATTACAGTGGCGGGACCGCGCCGGACTTCAACCGGTCTTCCCTATTAAGCCCCAAAGGGCACCTGCTTCATTATATTATATTTTCGTTTAAATTTTATCATTTATTACCTATCTTGTCAATATATTCAGTGTTTTAACAACTTCTAAAAGTCCCTCTGTTTTGGCAGAAGAAAAGACCTGGCAGCTTGCTTCCCACTGCCAGCTGCCGGGTCTTTTCTATAGCTTGCTAAACATGGCCGGCAAATCATTCCTGCCGGGGAACGGCCCGCAGGCACCTGCCGGTCCGGCTCCGCTGCATACTGCAAGGCGCAGCAATTAATCCTGGGCGGTGAATACTGCTTAGTTGAAGCTCAGGACTCTCTTACCGTTGATAGTTTTCAGTCCTTTGTACTGCTCGGCAGCTTTGCGGGCCTGCTGCGCCAGGATAGAGTGCGAGGCGAAGGACTTGGCCACGCCGGTGCTGAGCTTGGCACTGAGCGTCGAAGTCTGATCCGGGGCAAGAATAATCGCCGAGTTCAGGTTGCCGCCGGTGTAGCCCAACTGGCTGGCGGTGAAGGATTTAGTAGCTGCATCGCTGGTACTGGTGGGCAGGCCGGGGAAGATGTCAATCTGATTGCCTTTGACAAACCAGAACCGGTTGCTGTCGGCATAGATGCCCCAGAGATAGCCGGCCGAGTTCACGTCACTGACTTTGGTCCAGGCTGCAGGCGAATTGAGATTGGCCACGCTGGTGCGGTACACGCCGCCCACCATGTTGGCAAAAGATGTATCATAGTTGCCCAGGAATACATAGGCAGTGTTGGCGTCAACGATGGTAATGTCGCGGAAATCGCCGCCCATGGAAGCTGTCTTGGCAACGGGAGTACTGGTGAAGGTAGCCAGGTCGATGATATCCAGACGGGTGTCGGCATTGGCGCTGCCGGCGTTCTGCATGCCGCCCAGGGCGCAGACATACAGCTTGTTGTTAAAATGGTCAAGAGTGAAGGCGTTTTTGCCGACTTTCAAATAGCCGGCATAACTCAAAGCACCCGTAGAGACGTTAATGTCGAACTTCACAACAATACTGTCGGAATACACCGAATAGCCGCCGCTCGGATTGACGGTAAACAGCGCATATAAATTGTTGTCGACAACCGTTAAGCCTTCACCATGGACCGAGGCACCGGCTGGTACGTCTGATGTGGGAATACTCCAGGTTGTCGGGAATTGGTAGTTATATGGTGTTTGTGTATAGCTACTATCCATGTTCACAACAGCAATCTTTGCCAAATCATAACCGGTGGCATACAGCCATTTTCCTTTGGTAGCCACCGCGTGCAGGTTGCGTACGTTACTCCAGGTTGGCGTTGCCAGAGACGTCCATGTGGAAGCAACCGGGTCAATGATTTTATTTGCTATCAAAGTTGCCGGAGCGCTCACATTATACTGGCGCAGCACCAGGCGGCTCTCCGTACCCTGGAAGTAGTTGAACAGTGCCGGGTCGCTGTTTAAACCGGTGACCTTGCTGCTGGACGTAAAGGTGGTTGGATTGCCTGTCCGCTCGCCGCTGATGGCGCCGGCCAGACCTTGTGAATAGCTGGAATCAACCACCGTGTAGCCGAATAAGTTTTCCGTAGCGGCCAGCGCGGCTGAGCTGCCAAGCACGCTCAGTGTCAGGGCTGTCGCGATAACGCGCTTAAGAAAATGGAATTTCATCTTCATTACTCATAACCTCACTTTTCTAATGTTTTCTGTGGGAAAACCCAGAATCACCATCAGTTCTTGCCTGATGTCACCTCCTTTACTGCCAGACTGGAGTCACCTGCCGTGTGTGGCCTCACCTCCCTTACTGCTTGCCGTCATTTAATATCTGTACTGCAGGGTCATATAATAGGTACGGCCTTGCAGCGGATATTCGAGCAAACTGCTAGTACCGATAGCACTGTTAGCATCATAGTCTCGCGTAATCCTCATCTCCGGCCCTTTGTCAAAAAGGTCATTTACGCCGGCGATGATTTGGCAGTCTTTATTAATGTTATATTTTGCTCCCAGACCAACGGTTGTCAGGGAGGTTTGCCCATAGGGCTTATCATTTTCACCTATACCGGTAACCATCTCATCAATATATTTTACTTCGCCGAAAATAGCCAACCGGTTGTCCGGGCGGTAGGTCAGCCGCGCCGAGCCTTCCCATTCCGGCGTATAAAACTGCGGATAATTGAAATAAATCTCGCCGGTTGCGGAGTTAGGCGCATTATACTTGGTCTGCTGCTTGGTATGCAGGTAGGTGCCTGCCAGGCTCATATCCCATTTGTCCCAGTTGAAATCAGTCTGTAATTCCACACCGTTGGCCTGCCCCTTGCGCGCATTGGTATAAGACCAATAATTATAGCCGAAGCGGTAGAGCTGGAGCATATTCTTGGAATCGCGGCCAAAGTAGGTCAATTGCACCTTGGAGGAATTGGCGCCCAGCAGCCTGCCGTCCCAGATGGCCGCCAAGTCCCACTGGGTCCCTTCCTCGGGTACCGGGAATATGCTTTGACCGGCATACCTGGGGTCGTTATAAGCATTAGGCCGGGGCAGAATGCCGGCGCCGTCGCCGGCAATCTCATACAGGTTGAGCAGCCGGTAGTAGGTGCCGTAGGTAGAGCGCAGGGTCAGATGATCGTCCACCTGCTTTTTCAGTGCCACCTGCCAGGTGACCTTGTCATTGACCTGGGAATCCTCCTGATCGACCCATTTATTTAAATCGGATTTTCCCAGCGCCCTGCCCATGACCTTGGAATAATTGTAGCGAATACTGGGAGTCAGCCAGAGGTCGGCGGCCTGGTTGAGGGTAATGGTATCCTGCAATTGGAGATTGAACAGCGTATGTTCATAATAGGTCCGAAACCGCTCGCGATTGGTAAGACTGGGTTCAAAGTCATATTTGTCCATCCGGCTGCCGTTAACATCCATTTTCTCCCTCGACCAGTTGGCCAGGAACTCGAGCAGATGGTTGTCACCGGCCTTATAGGTGCCGTCAATGGCTCCGCCCAGCCGCCGGGAGTCGTAAGCGCTCCATTCTTCAAATACTGCAGGCATTTTGCCAAACTTCTGATAGTCCGGATTGCGGTAACGCTTATCCTGGTCAAGATAGTTAAGCTGCCAGCCCCATTCCAGATTGCCGGTCATATCCCGCCGGCCTACCATCAGCTCCTTGGTGGTCAGTTCCTGCCGCTTCCGCTCGAATTGGTCTGGCAGATCCACTATTGTGCTTAATGCTGGATCCACATCTACTTTTCGGGGCATCCCGCGGTCAATTTTCTTCCAGCTGCCCTTGACCAGCCAGTGGTCGTCCTGCCATTTGATAATAGCGTCAGTGTTTTTGTAGTCGTTATTCTTCCGCCAGCGGGTGTTGTCGTTGGAAAGCTCGGACATTCGTTTTCGTACATCTGCGGTCCCACTGTCAAACATACTTCTTTCATCATCCAGTGCTTGCTTTACCACATCATTATATTTTTGTTCGGTCCAACCACGAGCGCTTATCATAGCTTCTTTGGTTGAAAAACCCCAAGATTTATAATAATTATCAAGCGCAGCATTTAAGTACTGATTGTATTTAGCCGGATTATCGAATGCCGCATAAATGTCCTCTGCAGTAGAAAAATTGGGATTAGTTCCGATATAACCCTCAAGATTGAAATTGATAAAATCAATTGCAAGGTTCAATTCTGCTTGCAACCCCGGCATATCTCTTGCATAGACTTCTTTAGAGTAAGGATTCTCATACCGGAAATCCCCGTCGCTCTCATCACGGTTAATGCCGATCAGCAGGCTGCCGCTCCCTAAAGGCTGGGTGATCTCCAGGCCGGCGGTGGTGCCGCCCCAGGAGCTTTTGCCGATTTGGGCCGAGATGTTGGCTTTGTCCGGCTTCTTGGTAACGATGTTGATGACGCCGCCCATATAGGTGCCGCCAAACCTAGCCGGAATATAGCCGCGGTAGACTTCGATCCGCTCGACATTGTTGATGGGAATTGTCGAGATATCGACAGCCGCATCCCCGCCCAAGTTAGTGAGCACGCCATCCACAAACACGCCCACCTGGGCCGCCGTGCTGCCCCGGACGCTGACGGTGGTATACTGGCCCTTGCCTGACACATAGCGGACATGGACGCCAGGCACGTCCTGCAGCAATTCGGGCAGGGTTTTCTGCTCGCCCTTGTAATCATCAGGCCGGATAACTGTCACCGTGCCCGGGGACAGCTTGGACTCCCAATTCGGGCGCTTGGCTTCGACAGTGATGGCCTCCAGGCTGTAGTCCGGCGTTGCGCCGGCGTCGGTCGCCGCAGTTTCCTCTGTTGCCTGCGACGCTTCGCTGCCGGTCCCGGCCGCATAGCCGATACCGCCGTAAGCCGGCGACAGGCTTAAAGCCAGTGTACAGGCGATACTCATCGCCAAAGCTTTTTTTTGTAGTCTTCGTTGTTTCATTCCTTGACCTCTCCTCTTCCACCTTAGAAACCTCAGTAATTTCTGAAGATACTAGCTGAATCAACCTGCTTTCTCCCTTACCCTCCTCTCGTCACTGACTCGCTAATCCTCTCCCTGTCGCTCGCAGGTCAACGAAGATTGTCCTACAGGCAGTTCTCCTGACTCCAGTTCATCACCGGCCCGGCCTTCCCGGAATGTTTGTCTTCCAGTGGCGTATCAGGACCGGCTCCGTGTTACAGTGGCGGGACCGCGCCGGTTTTTCACCGGTCTTCTCTATTAAACCCTTATTAGGGCACCTGTACTTAAAACTGTCTTACAAATGAAAAATGGATTTCTCCTCTAGTCAACCCGCCAAGCGGCTGCATGCTGACTATAGGAGAAATCCATCTGCCCGGAACTTATGACAGTAAACATACTGCCACAATCCTATGATCCGGAATGGTCAATAATCCCCTACCTATCGCTCGCAGGTCAACGGTGATCGTTGTACAGGCAGTTCTCCTGGCTTTGGCTCATCACTCCCCCAAACCTTCCCAAGACATTTGTCTCAGTGGCATCATATGGGGGTGCTCCTCATTACAGTGGCGGGACCGCGCCGGCTTTTAACCGAACTTCCCTATTAAGCCCCTAAGGGCACCTGTACCTGGCAATATTCAGTTGTCCGGCTATATTTTTCTCTCAGCCGGTTCTTCGTTTATCTACCGGCTTGGTACGGATTGCTAAGATATTGGCACGCTTTTACCGGTCTGCCCCGGAAATACTGTATGAGTTCGCCCGGGGTCGCCAGCCAGTTGAGCCGGTGGTATTCCCAAAGCCAGGGCGCGGTTACCTTGATAGCGTTAAAGCTGTCGAAATATCCCCAGCGGGCAAATACCCGCCCCGAACCGATATCCTGGCGCTGCTCCCACAACTGCGTTAAGGGAACCAGGCGGTAGCCGGCAGGCCCGCCTCCGGCCGCCGCATACAGGGCAGTCGCCGGCAAGGCCCGGCGGCTCTTGCCGAGGGCGGTAATCTCATGGCTTGCGGTCCGGATTTTCACTACCGGATGTCTGCCTTCCAGCCGGACCCGGGAACCGGACCATTTCTGCCACTGGTGATTGCTGTAGGTTACCAGCATGTCCAGCCGCCCGGCGCCGTCAGGCGTTTTGCTTACGGCGGCCAGCACGCCGGTCAGGTCATGCTCATGCCCGCCGCCGGCATGTCTGGGATAGTATTGATAATAGCCGATAAAATAATGGGTGTCACTTTCCACGACCGAGTAGTACATAGCCTGGTCCAACGGGTAGAACAGCAGGTTATACCAGTTGTTATTAAGCCGCCAGTCGCGGTCATAGTTGATCAAAGTAAATATATTCTGCGGTGCGGCCAGGCCGTCGCTGCCATCTGTCTGGCAGATGACCGGCGCCCACCGGGCGGCCATGTCGACCGGCTGGGCGGCCGCCGCCGGCAGCGGGTACAACAGGCATATATACAAGAGCACCAGACAGCTTATGCTTCTTTTCATTTGCTTCTCCTTTACAGTTGCAAAACGGAAACTTTACTTCCGGTTGTATAGCGTTACTTCGTCAATCGCATAAACCTCCAGATTCCAGGTCCCGCCCCTGGGCGGCGACTGGACAAGAACCCCCTGTCCCACAAAAGCAATCAGGTTGCCTGTGGCCAAAGCGGTTTCCAGCAGGCTTTGCAGCCTTGTTTCGGCCGTTCTGACCACTACGCTTTTGCCGGGAGTATCACGGAGTTCCACCACCGCATAGCAGCTATTGGAAAGAGCATAACAATTTATAAGACTGACATGACCAAATAACTGAACGTTTGGCGGCATTAGGACCACGCCGGAAACCGGCGGTACGGCAGTGGCAGCCTGGCCGGCCGCCAGCATGGGGGTGGTTAAAAGCAGCAACGCCAGTGAAACTGCCCGCAATAATTTGCTCATGATTTATATACCTCCTGAGTATATATTTACTCAATTATCTTGGGTGTCAGCATGATGACCAGCTCGGTCTCGGTGATCTGCTTGGAAGTGGAGTGAAACAGCCCCCCCACAAGCGGCAGCTGCCCCAGTATGGGTACTTTGAAGGTGTCCCGGGTTTCCTGTCGCTGAATCAGACCGCCCAGCACAATGGTCACACCGCTTTTAACCCTGAGGGTGGCATCGGCCTGCCGGGTCCGGATATTGGGATTGCCGTTCTTCGTGGTGTCGGTCTTGTTGCTTACTTCCGGCTGAATCCGGGTAGTAATGTATCCGTCTTTATTTACCGCCGGCGTTACCTCCAGCTTAATGCCGACATCCACGTAAACTACCGAGATGATGGGAATACTGCCGGTCGTAGGCTGGGAGCTCTCCACAGCCAGCTTGTCGCCGATCAGGATTTTCGCCGTTACGCCGTCCAGAGTCGCGACCCGCGGACTGGCCAGCAGCCGGCCTTTTTTATTTTCAATCAGGCGGTTGACAACCCCCTGGAGATTAACGCCGTATTTCCCCGTGCCAATCCGGTATGGCAGGTCGTCACTTACCGGCGCAGACGGCAGTTTAGTCGAGGCTCCCCAGTCGACACCGAGGTTGGTCGAATCATCGCGGTTAAGCTCAATAACCTGCACTTCGAACATGACCTGCTTGGGCGGTGTGTCGATCTTGGTCAGCAAATAGTGAATCTGGTCATACACATCCGGGCTACTCATGATCACCAGGGTATTTCGCAGCGGGTCGGTTTTAATCTGGTCTTCAGGCACCACTGCGCTAAGCAGGGGCTTAGCCTGATCGACCTTTAAATAGTCCAACTGTACAACCAGGGGATGTTGCCCATAGGAATCAGGCTGGCTGACTGGCTCAGCCGCCGGTAAAATTTCGCCATCAGCCACAGGCTGCGGATTTACCGGCCTGTCCCCCGGAGATTCAAGCCCTGCCGGGGAAGCCGAGGCAAACCCGGGCAACACAATGAGCAGCAAAGTTAGCAGTACAAAAGAAATGAGCTGACGCCAGCGGTAACAGGCCACGGATATTCACCGACTTTCAAGTATTGCATGTTGTTCATAAGCATATCACCTGCTCTGTATTCGCGCTCTTACCTCAATAGTTAAATAAAAAGAAGCCTCCCGCGACGCAAAACGACATGCGGGGAGGCTTCTTGACTTATTTCGGGCAAACAGCTGCCTGAATAAAATGCCAAAATACGCAAATCCCCTTCCCATCGCTCGCAGGTCAACGGTGATTGTTGTACAGGCAGTTCTCCTGGCTTAGGATCATAGCTCCTCCAAACCTTCCCAAGACGATATGTCTCAGTGGCATTTCTTGGATTCACTCCCCATTACAGTGGCGGGACCGCACCGGCCTTGAACCGGTTTCTCTATTATGTCCTTGTGGACACCTGCACCATTGGTTTATTTAGTTTTTCGTTATTTCCTTGTTTAATTTTTGTTTAGTAACTAAATCTTACCACAAGTGGTTAATTTTGTCGAAAGTTTTTCTTCTGCCAAATTCGACATATTTCTTCTAGCGGTAATCAAACGCTTCAAAACAAAGAAGCGCGCCACTGTGCGTTTTTTCAAAAACGCCTTGCGACACGCCCCACATAGTACCGGACCGGTATTGTTTAATTATTTCTTAGATAATTTTTGGCGATATCATACATGGAATCAGCTAAGGTCTTTACAGGTACAGGCGCAAATTTTTCCGCAGGCTGACGCTCTTCCAGCAGTCTTCCTTGCTCACTGAATACCTTTGCCCCGATAACTGCATACATTTTTTGCCTGATCTGAAAGGCCATCTCTATTTCAATGTAAGCAACCTTATCGTCTGCAGTTAGTTTTTCTTTGTACTTTTCATTTAAATTGTCGCTAACTTTCGGATCGGTAAAAGTGGTTTTAGTCAAAACCCGTACTACATTTTTATCTGCTTCGTCAGAACGCAGCGATTTCGGGTCAAACTCATATATGGCAATATCATTGGCAAACACCGGATACCAGCGTGCTTTTTCTATTTCCTGTTCGGTCGGTTTGGGCCGGACACTGATCTCCCAGTCCAATGGCGCAGCTGCGGACGGCTCCGCGGCCTGTACGGCAATGCCTGTAAGCAGCCAGCAACACAAAGCAAACAGCAGTATTCTTTTCTTCATGTTTTGCTCCTTTCACTTTTCTTAGGTTTTATATCATCCAACCATATCCTGGCAAAACCTGGGCCAATAACCGCCAACACCGGGTTGGAGGTTATTGCATGGATCAGACAACCTCATGCCGCCGATTGCCCTGGACAGTGTTTCTAAAAAGAATAATTAATGCCGAACTGATAATTGCGGGCTTCCATAGGATATGCGCCCAGGTAGGAATCTCCATATAACTCATAAGCCCGGTTAGTCAGGTTTTTGCCTTTGAAATAAGCACGGGTATTCTTGTCGACGGAATAATTGACTGAAAGATCCATAATCCAATAGCGGCTGGAACTAAACTTTTGAGTGCTGCGTCCGCTTGCGCCCGTCCCGTCAAGGTCAACGCTCCACTTGTCCTGTGTATATCTGATGCCCAGCCGGTAACCGTTTGGCTGTGAATTATCCGTGTCAAGCGTATAAGCGGAATCGGTCTTTTCCTTCGTTTCCACTTTTAGATAGGAATAACCCGTTTTGACAGCCCAGGCCGGAGAAAGATTACGCCGTAGTTCTACATCAAATCCTTGTTTTTTTGCCTCATTGATATTGGAAGGCGTCCACACGCCAGTGGCATTATCCCAGTCAATCGCATCCTTTAACCTGCTTTGGAAATAACTAGCTTTCAGGCTGGTTTTGGCATCCAGTTTTTTATTGATGCCTAACGTTGTCGTATATCCGGTTTCTGGTTTTAAATCCGGATTGCCGACCATATAGCCGCCATATTGTGAAGGCCAATACAAATCATCTGTAGTAGGGGCGTTAAACACCTTGCCCCAGGAAAGATACATGTCTGTATTCTTGTCCATCTGGTAATTCAAGGAAGCCCGCGGCGTCGTTTTTGAGCCGAACATGTTGTAGTGGTCATAGCGCACTCCTGGCGTAAAGACCCATTTATCGTCGATCTGCAGCTGGTCTTCCAGATAAAACGCCTTATTGGTGATTTTCTTATTGTCGTAGAAGCCGGGATATTGCACTTTTACGTCCCGCCATTCGACGCCGCCGGTTAGCAGATTTCGTTCATTCAGCCGCCAGCCATCTTGCCAGGAAATACCCAACTCCTTATTATTATACATGCCGTCGCTCGACCCGGAAGCTTGAAAATTATATTTGTAATAATTCTGATATATCCGCAGGTCAGCTGGTACCTCAGCATTTCTCTTCATATGATAGGTTAAATCCCAGGTATTGGTCAGCGTATCCAGATAGGCGGTTTCATTGTGATTATAATATCCGGGAACTCCGCCAGGCTGTCCCTTATGGTCGTCGGCATGCCCGGCGCTGAAAGTCAGCGACGTGTCGTCCGTCAACTGTTTATCAAGCCGTAACGTCAGGTGCTTCTGGTCATAGGCGCTATTGGGCATATCTTTTACCGTTCCGGTCTTAAAATCCTTATAAGAATAGTAATCCTGCTCTCGTTTTCCGCCTGATAAAAACCAGCTCCAATCGTTGTCGCTGCCCTCTGTCGTGAAATCATAAGTGCGCATCCCCCAGGAGCCTGTTCCCATTTTAACGGAGGACTGCGTTTTCTCACCCTTACGGGTGATGATATTAATTACACCACCTACTGCATCCGAGCCATATAAAGCCGATGCCGCTCCTTTCACAATTTCAATGCGCTCAATATTGCCAAGGGCCGGAAAACTGTTTAAATCGTAAGTGGAACGGGTGCTTGACCCGGCCAGCTTACCTAAATTTGCTCTGCGGCCGTCCACCAGAATCGCAACCCGTTCGTCACCATTCAGCCAGATATACTCCTCGCCTCCGGGAAACCCCTGCTGCGACACAACAACTCCGTCTGCATGCTTTAAAACATCGGTCAGGCTGGTATAATTTCCCCGTTCTATTTCCTCTCGGGTAATCACGGTTACATTGGCCGCAGCTTCAGATACTTTCGTCGGGACCCGGTTGGCGGTTACCACCAACTGGTCCAAAGAAAACTCTTCCTGTTCCTGGGCAAAGACAGGCGGTGTTATCAGCATTGTAGAGGCCACTACAGCCCCCAGCCAACACAAACTGCGTTTCTTTCTTTTACTTTGTTTCACTCAAGCCACGCTCCTTATTTCTATATAATCTTCCTCAGAACAACCAAATTTGAGTCTTTCTTATAGAACCTGTTAGTTCAAAAATTGTATCCTCTGCACAGAAAAACCCCTCTCCATAAGGACCGGAGAGGGGCTTTATATCGGCAAACTGACCAAACTGTCTAAACCGAAATTCGAAACATTAATCCCCTCCTCATCGCTCGTGAGTTCAACGGTAATTATCATCAGGCAGTTCTCCTGGCTCCGGATCAACGCTTGCCCAAACCTTCCCAGAACACTTGTCCCAGTGGTATATCTTGGGTTCGCTCCCCGTTACAGTGGCGGGACCGCGCCGGTTCTTCACCGGTCTTCCCTATTAAGCCCCGTAGGGCACCTGACATAACCATATGCAATTAAGTTAAGTAAAAATAAAAATCCTCTCAGCTAAACGAAATAGCCAAGAGGAATTCATTACAAAGGCAGCTGTAATCCCCTCCTCATCGCTCGTGAGTACAACGGTGATTAGCAGTCAGGCAGTTCTCCTGGCTCCGGATCAACGCTTGCCCAAACCTTCCCGGGATTATCTTCCCAGTGGTATATCTTGGGTTCGCTCCCCATTACAGTGGCGGGACCGCGCCGGTTTTTCACCGGTCTTCCCTATTAAGCCCCGTAGGGCACCTGACTAAAGATATTCAAATTTAGTAAACCCGTTATTTACTACCAATAATAGCACCCGCCGGCAACTATTGTCAAACAAATTTAATTTATATACTAAACTATAGAACGCAAAGCAGCAACCGGGTGAGCCAAATCATAGGAAAGCTGGCTCATCATCGACCCGGCGTTAATCTGAGTCAGGGAAATATTATCAGGCACTCTCACCTGAGCCTGGGTAAAGTTGGCGATACCGATAACACCGGCGACAACAAGCCGGTCGGTTACCGTCTGGGCCTTTTCCGGCGGTACGGCAACCAAGCCAATGCTTATCTTCTTTTCAAATACAACATTCTCTAAATTTTGCAAGGATTCAATGGGTAGACCCAACTCCGGCAGCAACACGCCGTAATTCTGCTCGTTCATATCTAAAACTGCAGCGATGCAGAAACCGGGTGGCAGGAAACTTTGATAATTCAAAGTTAATAGCGGCATTCCCATTCCTACCACTACTGTATTCCAGACAGTAGTGTATCCCAGTATCTGGCCGATCCATTGCAATAAAAAGTCAATCCTGTAACCGACGCCTTTCGTGCCAAACTCACCGAAGCAGGACAAGTCCTTGCGTATTATTGACGAACTTATGCCGGTACGCTGCCCTATCTGGGTGGAAGGACATGTTGTTTCTCCTTCAGCCAGCATTTTTTTCAGGGTATTATAATAAATTGCCATCCTGGCTATAGTCCGCCTTGATATCTCATCTCTCATTTTTTGCATTTTGTCATCTCCTTTTCTTTAGTTATCCAATCCTCCAATTTTTACTTTGCTTATTTATAAGCGGAAAATGCACCAGAATTCAATTTAGTCTAAGCATTACCTGGATATTAAAAGTCTCAAAATGTTGCATCCGGCCGCGAAAATCAAATTAAGCGACCGGATGCCCCTGTCTCACTTGTCCTGGTCTGAATTTGCCATCAGTCATGGGGCAAGCTTATCTATTTTAGGGCTTAAACCTTCTTCCCGCCGCTTCCCCAATAGAAACAGCGTACCTAAAGTCAGTCTCTGCCACGAAACAGGCAATATATGTACTCAAACCGGCATTATCACTCCTGGTTACCCTCATAGGCCTGCAACAATTCCTGAACCGCGCGGGTAGTAACCATGGTTCCCGCCGCGACTTCCTGCTCCAGCCGGGGCAGACAGGCCTGCACAGCCGGATGCTCGAAAAAGCGTTGCTGCAGATGCTCCACGACCAGAGATCGCATCCAGGCCAGCACCTGCGTCTGACGCCGTTTAGCAAAAACGCCGGATTCCTTCACTTGGTAAAAAAACTTTTCGACGATCGACCACAGTTCGCCAATGCCTTCCCCGGACATGGCCGAGCAGGTCAGCGCCGGGGTGGACCATCCTTCCGTGGCCGGCCTCAGATAATGTAAAACACGTTCAAAGTCGGCGCGGGCCCCCAGTGCACGTACCCGGTTTTCACCGTCGGCCTTATTTACAGCGATTAAATCAGCCAGCTCCATAATGCCTTTTTTCATGCCCTGAAGTTCGTCTCCCGCCCCGGTCAATACAATCAGCAGGAAACAGTCAACCATTGAACGGACGGTTACTTCACTTTGTCCGACACCAACGGTCTCCACCAGAATGATATCATAGCCGGCCGCTTCACACAGCAGCATAGTTTCCCTGCTTTTGCGGGCTACACCGCCCAAGGTGCCGCTGGAAGGCGATGGGCGGATAAAAGCGTTAGACAGCCGTGAAAGTTGTTCCATGCGTGTCTTGTCACCCAGAATGCTCCCCTTGGTAACGGTGCTGCTGGGGTCTACAGCCAGTACCGCGACCTTGTGCCCTGCTTCGCACAGCCGGCAGCCCAGCGCTTCAATGAAGGTGCTCTTGCCCGCTCCGGGAACACCGGTAATGCCGATGCGCATAGCATTGCCGGTATAGGGCAGCAGTTCCTGCAGCAGCGACTGCCCCATGTCCACATGCCGGGGATGGTTGCTTTCCACCAGCGTGATGGCTCTTGCCAGAATTCCCCGGTCACCGGCCAGGATACCACGCTGATAATCCGGAACCTCCAGCCTGGGCGGCCGCGCCGCCGGTGCGGCGGGCAAAGCCCAGCCGCCCGGTCCGCGCATGCCGTCATGCGTGGTAGCAACTCCCTCCATTACTTTGCTGGCAAAACCTTTCTCGTCGCCGCTGGCCCATTCGGGAAGCCGCTTACCCTGCTGCCCGGTCATTGCACGCTCTGTTCCTGCTGCATCAGCACTTCCAGAATGCGCTGCGCCGCTACCGGGATAACCGTTCCCGGCCCAAAGATGGCAGCTGCCCCGTGCGCCCGCAAATAATCATAGTCCTGAGCCGGAATGACCCCGCCGGCCACAACCAGAATATCGCTCCGCCCGCGTTTCTGTAGTTCTTCCACCAGTTGCGGCAGCAGTGTTTTGTGGCCGGCTGCCAGCGAGCTCATCCCCACCACATGCACATCATTATCCACTGCCTGCTGGGCAGTTTCTTCCGGTGTCTGGAACAAAGGTCCGATATCCACGTCAAAGCCCATATCGGCAAAAGCGGTAGACACCACTTTGGCGCCGCGGTCATGGCCATCCTGTCCCATTTTGGCGATCAGGATGCGCGGCCGGCGTCCTTCCAGTTCTTCGAATTCATCAGCCATCTTGCGAACCGCTTCAATTTCCTGTTCATCACTGAACTCACTGCTGTATACGCCGGAAATGGAACGGATAATAGCCTTGTGACGGCCTGCCACCTTTTCCACCGCATACGAGATTTCACCAAGACTGGCCCTGACCCGGGTCGCTTTAACCGCCAGGTCCAGCACATTCCCCTCGCCTTTTGCCATAGCATTGGTAATGGCCTCCAGCGCCGATTGCACAGCGTCTTCATTCCGGTTGGCTTTCAATTCTTCCAGCCGGCGAAGCTGGGCCTGACGCACCGCAGTATTGTCAACTTCGAGTATTTCCAGCGGATCTTCTTTGGCAAGGCGGAACCGGTTAACACCGACAATGGTCTCCTTGGTGGAATCAATTTGCGCCTGCCGCCTGGCGGCCGCTTCCTCAATCCGCATTTTGGGAAGTCCGGTATCAATAGCTTTCGCCATCCCCCCCAGGACTTCCACTTCCTGAATGTGAGCCCAGGCTTTATTAACCAGTTCCCGTGTCAGCGCCTCCACATAGTAAGAGCCGCCCCACGGATCGATAACCTTGCAAATATAAGTCTCGTCCTGCAGATACAACTGGGTATTACGCGCAATACGGGCCGAGAAGTCGGTAGGCAGCGCGATGGCTTCGTCCAGCGCGTTGGTATGCAGTGACTGGGTATGCCCCAGCGAGGCAGCCAGCGCTTCAATGCAAGTCCGGACAACATTATTGAACGGATCCTGTTCAGTCAGACTCCAGCCGGAAGTCTGGGAATGGGTACGCAGCGCCATCGATTTATTGTTTTTGGGATTAAATTGCTTGATAAGTTTGGCCCATAATAAACGTCCGGCCCGCATTTTGGCTACTTCCATGAAATAGTTCTTGCCGATAGCCCAGAAGAAGGCAAACCGCGGTGCAAACGCATCAATATCCAGTCCCGCTTTCAGACCGGTCTTGACATACTCCAGGCCGTCGGCCAGCGTATACCCCAGTTCGATATCGGCGGTAGCCCCGGCTTCCTGCATGTGATAGCCGGAAATACTAATACTGTTGAACTTGGGCATATTTTGTGAAGTATAGGCGAAAATATCGCCGATAATGCGCATAGACGGTTCGGGCGGATAAATATAGGTATTACGAACCATAAACTCTTTCAAAATATCATTTTGAATAGTGCCGGTAAGTACTTCGGCCTTCACTCCCTGCTCTTGTGCAGCTACAATATAGAAAGCCATTATCGGCAGCACCGCACCGTTCATAGTCATGGACACTGACATTTTGTCCAGCGGTATGCCGTCAAAGAGAATCTTCATGTCCAGAATGGAGTCAACAGCCACCCCTGCTTTACCGACATCGCCGACGACACGGGGATGATCCGAGTCATAGCCCCGGTGAGTGGCTAAATCGAAAGCAATGGACAGGCCCTTCTGCCCCATCGCCAGGTTGCGTTTATAGAAGGCGTTACTTTCTTCCGCCGTGGAAAAACCGGCATACTGCCGCACTGTCCACGGCTGGGTAACATACATGTTAGCGTAAGGACCGCGCAAAAACGGCGGGATGCCTGACAGATAGGCAAGATGCTCGACATCGGCCATGTCAGCCGCCGTATACAGCGGCTGAATGTCGATTTGCTCCATTGTCCGGTAAACCAGTTCCTCCACGGTCCTGCCCGTTTCCTTTTCGATCTTGCGGCGCCATTCCTCCCGGCTCACCGGCTGGCAGGCCGACTGAAACTCAATTGACGTAAAGTCCGGTTTTACGCTCATGCCTTCATCCCCTTTCTCTGCTGCAGCCGCAGTAAAATTCCCTGGCAATCCGCCCGGACATGGATGAATTCATCAACGCCCGCTTCCTTATATACCGCCTGCAGATCTTCCGGCGGCAAGCCCGCCAGAATCAGCCAGATACCAGGCGTCTGCTCTTTTATCAGCTTAGCCAGAGGCGGCACCAGCTCGGGATAAGTAGCATCGGTTGAACAAATAACGGCTACGTCCGGCTCAGCCTCCGCTACGGCTGCCGCCGCCGCCTCCACACTGGCAAAACCGTTATTGGTCAGTACACTGAAACCGCCGACCTCAAAAAAGCCCCGGCTGAAATCCGCCCGCGGCTTATGCTGCGGAATAGGTCCCATATTGGCCAGGAAAACGCAGACATTATCCCCTGTTTCTGCAGCAAATTGCGCCGTTGTCTGCCGGATTTTCTCGAACTGTTCGGACACCCTGCACACCTGCAGCCGGGATACTGCCAGCGGCTGTATTTCTTCCGTCCGGAGGGCCGCCGCCAGTTCCCCAACCGAGCTTCCGCTCATAGCTGCGCTGATGGCGGTTTCTACAACGGCAGCTCCAACCGTATGTCTGTTTTGCGCAAGAATTCCCAGTTGCAGCATACGTTCCACAGCATCAGTCAGGTCGCGATAGGTTGCTATCTCTCCCGCCCGTTTCAGCCTGAACTTTTCAGGCTTGCCAGCCGGTGTCTCCAGCAGTTGTTCCGCAAGGTTGGCGTACATATTTGTCCCGACAATAACATCTTTTCGTTTTCCCAGGTTGGCAAATCGTTTCTTAACTGTTTTCTCCGCATACTGCTGCGGCAGCCCGGCCCGCAGCGCATTGAACATGCCGCCCTGCTCCTCAATTTGCCGGAACAAATTCCAGGCTTTGCGCGCCAGCTCCATCGTAATGGTCTCAACGTACCAGGAGCCCCCTGCCGGATCAACCGGCTGCAACAGCGAGCACTCCTGCTGCAGAATGATTTGGGTATTACGGGCAATACGGCGGGAAAATTCATCACCTTGCCGGATTGCTTCATCAAACGGCCCTACATGCAGACTGTCCAAACCGGCCACGACCCCGGCGAACGCTTCCGTTGTCATACGCAGCATATTGACATAAGGGTCGTAAAGGGTTTTGGTAAAACGGGAAGTACGTCCGTGTATTTTGGTGCTGCCGGCTTCCTCACTGCCGCCGAAAGCCTGTGCGGCCTGCTGCCACAAAATCCGCGCCGCCCTTATTTTCGCCAATTCCATGAACATATTCGCGCCTAGCGAAAATGAAAATTGCAGATGTTTGGCGATATCGTTAAATTCAAGGCCTCGTTCCTGTAACGCCCGTACATATTCCACAGCCGTGCTTAAAGCAAAGGCCAGTTCCTGTACGGCATTGGCGCCGGCATCATGGTATGGGCTGCCGTCGGCAAGCAAGGTGCGCACTGCCGGTGCATTTTTTTGCGCCCAGATTGTTGCGCTGGCCATTTCATCGTACAGCGATTCCAAAGCAGCCGGCAGTTCACCCCGAACAGCCAGTATGCCCAGAGGGTCAGCAGCTATAAAACCTTGCCATTCTTTGATTTTTTCGCCATTCCCCCGTCCCAGCGCACCAAATAAAGCCAGTACCGGCAGCGGGCTCACTCCGGTATGCACCAGGACGGGAACTGTAGCTAATGAGACGTCCGCCAGCGCCTGCGACAAATCCTTTAGACAAGACAATGACAAGCCTTTGTTGCCGGCTTCTTCCGGCGCTTCGTCAGGATTATTTCCCAGCAGGGTCGGTGTATCAAGGCAGATATGCACTGCCGTTGTTCCCCGGCTCAGTTCATTCTTTAGATTTTGATTAAAGCTTTCCGTATCAGCTTGCTCGCATTCCTGTGCGATTAGCCAGGGTGAAGTCAGATATCCTCCTGCCAGCCGGCCTCTTAGAAAAGGCTGAGAACCTGGTAAAGAAAGATGCATTGTGCTATCGGCAACATTTTCCGGTCGATAGATTGGCTGCAGGTCAATTTCTTCGTAAGTTTTAGTAATCATTCTGTTGTCGAAGCTTGCTCCCTTAAGCGCCTTCTCCGCTTCCCCTTTCCAGTTCTCATAGGATGTCGCCGGGAATTCACTAAATAGCTTCTCTACAGTATGAGCAGCATTTCCTGTCTTTGTACTTTCTGCCATATCCATATGTCTCCCTTCTGTCAGGCCTGACTGATAACACGTACGCGGGTTACGCCAAAAGCGCTTTTGATCTGCGGCAAAAAATTACGTTCCACAATCGAACGATGCATTTCCCGGTCAGTAACCAGCCATATGACCTGGTCTTGCAACCGTACGGCGACAAGGCTTTCAATATAGGTGGTAAAATCGGACATTCTCATTAACTCTTTCAGTCTAAGCACACCAGTCAGCACTTCGTTGTTGGCAATACGTTCGGAAAGCGGGGTGAACTTCTCGGGCCGCAGCGAATGAGGAACCGGCATTATCAAATCCTGATCCCTGTTTTCCATCGAAGTTAGCTCCCTGTGCATCAACATGTAAAATCCTCCCTACAGTTTTTTATTATATATATAGGGGGCTTGAACCTACTCCCCACCGGCTTTTGTCATAAGCAAGCGTACCGTAGAGTCAGTCTCTGCCTCGTGAATAGCAACACCAACATCTTACTTTTCAGAAGAAATACCTGTTGCAATAAAATACCCCTGCCTGCAGCAAACAGGAAGGGGTGTGGTGATGTCAATGAGAACTCTGCAACTACTGCTAAAAGCAATAGTCGTCAGAAAGATGCCTTGTTCTCATAATCCCCTCCCCATCGCTCGCAGGTCAATCGGTGATTGTTAGACAGGCAGTTCTCCTGGCTCTGGATCATCGCTCGCCCAAACCTTCCCAAGACATTCGTCTCAGTGGCATATCTTGGGTCTGCTCCCCATTACAGTGGCGGGACCGCGCCGGTTTTTCACCGGTCTTCCCTATTAAGCCTGTTAAGGCACCAGTCTCATCAAATATGTAATTGTTTGTTGCAAAATGACGGCGGTCATTCCCAGCCTGCGGCGAAGGCAGACTGTAACCGGGCCATACAAATAAACCCCTTCCTGCGCAGGAAGGGGTATGTACAAACAAAGCTCATCCAAAACTGGTCTTACAACCAGAAAGATGACTCTTTAATCTCCTCCTCATCGCTCGTGAGTAAAACGGTGATTGTTAGTCAGGCAGTTCTCCTGGCTCTGGATCAACACTTACCCAAACCTTCCCAGGACTAATCATCCCAGTGGTATATTCTTGGGTTCGCTCCCCATTACAGTGGCGGGACCGCGCCGGTATTTCACCGGTCTTCCCTATTAAGCCCCGTAGGGCACCTAACTCGCATATTTAGTTTTAACTAAACATCGTTAGTAATTATATCATGTTTATACAGCTACTGTCAATTAACGTTGTGAATACAGTATTTTCGTATACTTCACGGATTGTGAAATATGACATCCCGACTGCCGGAACAACTGCATCCCCCTAGGGACAACGGGACAGGTTCAGTGTCCCGTTTTTAAAGCAGACGCCGGCAGCTCAGCTCTGCCTGTGGCGTCTGTAAGCCCCGGCAAATGGTTTGGCCTGCTAAATTAGAAAGTATACTTGTAGCTTAATGTCCAGTTAAACGGCAGGTCCAGATTCTCATATTTGTTCAGAGAATTATCCCGGTCAAGTATATTGTACAAATTCAGAGCGACCGTCTGGTTACGTTCCGGCTGATACTTAATTAGGGCATTTAGTTGGATACGGTCCGGAATATCACTGATGGCGCCGTTAATTTTGTAATAGCTTTCTTCACGGTCACCAAAAAATACAAAATTGAGGTTAGTCAGCCATTTGTCTTTATTGTAGGTTACCCCGGCGGTAGTTTGTACCCGGCTGTTACATTGTGTCCAGGAACCGCTTTCATTGTTCTCGGGATTGGAATAGCTAAAGCCGATATTATATTTCCAGTTGTCATTAACAAGCCTTACATATTCCAGTTCAACACCGGTGTTGCGGAAATCACCGGTGTTAATCATATATTCACGATCATTATCTTCTTTCCAGATAAATTGGTCTTTTATATCCATATGATAAACCGCCAATTTAACAGACTGGTTTTGGTCGATAATCTTTAACCCGGTCTCATAATTCCAGCCCTGTTGGGGTTTTAATCTGCTAAAATCACCGCCTGGCTGTGAAAAATACTGATTTATCGCCGGCATTTGAAATGACTTGCCGACATTGGTGTACCAGGAAGTATTGTTATTTATTTTATAAAGGGTTTGGAATTGTGGCAAGAAAGTGCTTATCGACTTGGCATAATCATCAATAAAATGCTCGCGCAGACCTAAGGTTGCACTAAAGTCAGGATTAACAGCATAGGTATAAGCGCCATATACGGCGAGGCTGTTACGCAGGGCATTTTTGCGAACGGCCGCATGATCGGTGGAAGGATCATGATAATGCTCGTTCGCCAGCGTAACGCCGGCAATCAACGTGTCCAGGTCATTTCTGAGATTCCAGGTCTTCTGGTTATCCCAGTTTATGCCGTACATATCATACCGCTCACTAACGCTCCATATCTTGCTTGCATAGGTATATTTATCGGCAAAAGCCCGTCTTTTGTTAAAAGACAGCACCGATTTAAAATTATCTTCTTTGTCGTCATAGATCAAATTGATATTATTCCGGGTATCATTATATCTATATAACAGAGGACGGGAACCATTGACATTATACCGGGGACGATTGGACTCCAGATCGGTATACGACCAGTTAAGATTCAACTTGTCGCTTAACTGCGTTGTAAAATAAACACTGTCCTTGGTACCTTTGTCTAAACCCCATGGCTGTACTGTTCCATTACTTTTAGTAGTAATATTCGCTCTGGAAGTCCTGTCAACATCACCAACATAATCCCGGTTCAGATAAATAGCACTGTCGCCGAATTGCGAGCTTACAGACCAGCTTTTACTATAGTTGCCGTCCGTTATGCTCACTGTGTTTTGCTGGGCTCCGCCCGGCTTTTTGGTAATAATATTTACCACTCCGGCTAATGCTTCCGAACCGTACAGGGTGGCTCCTGCCCCCCTGATCACTTCAATTCGTTCGACCGCTGCCAGCGGAATGCCGGTGGAGCTATTATAGTTCAACAAATTGACCGGAGCACCGTTGACCAGAACCAGCGTTCCCTTATCGAGGCCACGCACAAGGGTCCGACCGGCAGACATGCCATATTCCATACCTGCCGGGCCATAAGACATGCTGTTAAAGCCGATGGTATGCTCCAAAGCGTCAAAAACATTTACCGCACCGGTTTCTGCAAGGTCTTTGGCGGTAATAACCGTTACCGCCGCCGGCGTCCTTAAGTCCTTGGTCTCGCTTCTTTGGGCCGTAACCACCACCGAATCCAGCGTAAAATTGTCCGCTTCCTCCTCAGCATCAGCCAGAGCGGTACCAGCCGGAAAAAAGACGCTGTTGGCCAACAGCAGAGCTAACATCACTTTTTTCCACAGAACCGGTTTCACAAGACATTTCTTTTTCAAAAATAATTTCCCCTCTCACTAAATAAATTATAAAGAAACACGGCTTGTCCCAAGCCTTTGGCGAAGGCGGAAGCCGATGTTGCCTTTATGCTGAAAGAAAGTCATACTTTCTTTCAGTTTAAAATAACAGCTTGCTGTGCATCCATGCTTTCAGGTCATGCAATAGCAGCTTTTATTTTCAAAAAAACACGGCTTGTGTATCGGGCAGCAGGCAAAGCGGCAACCGCTGCTGACTTAACCAACCCAGGCGGTGGCTAGCTAACAGGACAAATAAAAGACCCTTCCTGTAAATGCAGGAGGGGCCTTATCAATGTAAAGCAAAAGCAAGCCATGCCAAACACACTAAACCCCCTGTCGCTCGCAGGGAATAAAAGTAATATCAACCAGGCAGTTATCCTGACTCAAGTTCATTGCGCCTCCAAGCCTTCCCAGGAAAATTCCCAGTGGCATCCTTTGAAGTGGCTCCCTTTTACAGTGGCGAGACCGTGCCGGCATCACACCGGACTTCTCTATTAAGCCTTGCGGCACCTGATTTCCGTATATTTAGTTACATAAGCAGATCACTTATGAGTTATTACTAAAGCTGGCTTATTGATCTGCCCGTTCCTCCAGCTCACCTTCAATAGCAAGATACAGTTGTTCCAAGGCTTGTTTCGTTGCCGGTTTGGCGGCCCACATACCGCGACGCTGCGCCTCAAGCAGCTTCTCGGCAATCCTCTGCAGGGCCCACGGGTTAACTGCTTTCATCCACGCCTGCATATCGCTGTCTAAGGCCAGCTTGTCCGCCAGCCCTTCATACATCCAGTCTTGCATGACTTCACTGGTTGCGTCCCAGCCATAGCAGTGATTCACTAAGGCCGCCAAGTCCGCCGCCCCTTTGTAGCCATGTTTTTTCATGCCTTGGATAAACTTGGGATTTAGTGATTCCCCGCGCAATACACGTCTGAATTCTTCCGTAAGACTTTTGGTTTCTGTATGGCTGTGATCGGTGCTGTCACCGATATAGCAGCGCGGTGCTTTGCCGCGGATACTGCGTACGGCAGCGTTCATGCCGCCGCAATAGGCATTAAAGTCATCCGAATTGAGCAAATGCACTTCATGATTATCAATGTTCTTGATGGTGATATCCACGGTGCCCAGCCTTTGCCGGAACAGGTGCGGTAGAAAAGTCCCCTGCTGCTCGGAGCCATATACATGCGCGCCCCACCGTACATAGACCTCAGCCATATCATGCACATTCTCCCAGTTTTTCGCCTCTAAGAGCGCGGCAACACCGGCGCCGTAGCCACCAGGCGGACAGCCGAAAATACGGTAACCGGCCTGCTGACGGGCAAGCTCTTTTTCTACGCCCTGCGCTTCCAAGGCGGCACTGTCTGCTTTAATATGTTTTTTAACAAAATTCATTTCCTCCGGCTCATCCAGTTCGGCTACCAGCGCGGCAGCTTTTTCCATTAAAGTGATGACGCTGGGCAGCGTGTCGCGAAACAACCCGCTTACCCGGGCCATAACATCAATCCGCGGCCGTTTTAGTTCCGGCAGCGCAATGACTGCCAGACCGGTAACCCGGCGGCTGCCCTTCTGCCAGACAGGCCTGACCCCCATCAGGTACAGCAGTTCGGCAATGCATTGCCCGTTTGTCCGCATATTGGAATCAGACCAAAATACCATGCCGATACTCTCGGGATACGTCCCTTCCTCGGCAATGTAGCGGGTGATTACCTGCTCGGCCAGGGTCTTGCCGATCTCCCAGGCTGCCGGCGTCGGCAGATTCTGGGGATCAACGCCATAAAAATTACGGCCTGTCGGCAGGATATCCGCCCGGCCATTGCTGGGTGCACCGCCCGGGCCGGGCGCAATATATTCCCCGTTTAAAGCCCGCAGCGTATTGGTGATCTCGTGTACCGTAGCGGCCAAATTCACCGCCAGTTCTTTGCATATATAATTCACAACGGCTGTCAGCTCTTCAGTTGCCGCGGCCGTAAGCGTAAGCTCCTTAACCTGCGGCAGCTGAAACACTGCGGCAATGCCTGACTCGGAAAAATTATTGTCCTGCAAACAGCCGACCATCGCTTTACATCTCAGCCAGATTTCATCAATCAGCCTGGCATAGCTGCCGCTGCCGTCAGGCAGTAACTGGCCGCTTCGCTCAACCATTTGGTGATAATCATAACCATAAGCCCTGGC
This sequence comes from Sporomusa aerivorans, assembly GCF_041428895.1. NCBI lineage: Bacteria > Bacillati > Bacillota > Negativicutes > Selenomonadales > Sporomusaceae > Sporomusa > Sporomusa aerivorans. Next base: position 1,244,295 of record NZ_CP156926.1, on the reverse strand, counting down.
AATCACATCCGGCAGCGAAGGAATATTCCCGTTTTCCACCCGGGTGAGCGCCAGAATAAATTCAGTTAGCTTGTAAGCCTGCGGCGCCTCGCCCAGAGTGTGGAGGCCAACACGTATTTGCATGTGCTTCAAAGTCTCAAGGTAAGCATGAATGCGCAAAATATAGTCGGCCAGCGACTGCCCGGCCGGCCTGGGCAAATCTTCCTCCAGATGCAGGGCGGCTATTTTCGCGCTAATCTGCTCGCCAATCAGTACGGCATTAGCCGGCTGCTCCTCCCGGTAATGCGCATATTCATCCAAAAGCACTTCCAGTTCGGCTAACTCTTCATACGTATCGGCATGACTCATCGGCGGGCAAAGATGCCCGATAAGGCAGGCGGCGCCCCGCCGTTTGGCCTGAATGCCTTCGCCGACAATCGTGACATAATACGGATAAATATTCGGCAAATCCTGTAAGGCAAGCTCCGGATAACAGGTGCGGGACAGACCGGCATTTTTTCCCGGCAGCCATTCCAGAGAACCGTGCGTGCCCACATGAATAACCGCATCGGCCTGCCAGACATCCCTGATCCAGGCATAAAAAGCAAAATAATGATGCGGCGGCGGACAGGTCGGCGAATGAAGAATCTTGCCGGGCTCCTCGCCAAAGCCGCGCGGGGGCTGCAGGGTAAGCAGGATATTGCCGTTCAGCACTCCCGGAACCAGCAGGCTGTCATTGGCAAAAAACACATCTCCCGGCGGCAGTCCCCATTCGTTGCTTAAATCATCCCGGGTTGTCCTATCGAGCTTGTCAAACCAGGTTTTGTAATCGGCTTGGCCGACGGTGCCCACCACTTTATTTATTTGTTCGTCGTTGAGAAATCTCCGGTCATTCGTCACACCGGCCAAAAGCTCCTCCATGAGTTCATGCCCGCCGGCCGGGAGCCTGGCAATTGTATAGCCGTGTTCGGCCATCTTTTTTAACAAAACGGCAACACTGGCCGGCGAATCCAGGCCCAGCGCATTACCGATATTGGCATTTGTCGGCGGATAATTGTGAAAAACAATGGCGACCTTTTTCTGCGCATTGTCTTTGCAGCGTAAATTAACCCACTTTTTCACTTTATCGGCCAGCGCCTCCACCCGCTCCGGTACCGGCAAATACCGTTTCAGGCCGCCGCCGCTGGGTTCTGTACCGGCAACTACGCCGCCGTGAATAACGCCGTCAAACTCCGGCTGCACAACATTGACCGAAAGCTCTACCGGGTTCATGCCGGTAAAGCCCGCCTGCCACTCCGCCTGCGACCGTACCAGCGTATAGGCCTGAATGACCGGCACATTGAGCTCGCGTAGAAATCCCGGCAGGTTTTGCCGGCTCATGGTCAGACCTACTCTAAAGGTATTGATTACTGCGGAAACAACGACTTGCCCCTGCCGGTAAAAAAACTTTTGCACCGCCTGGCTGATTCCCGCCGCATTCAGGTCCTTATTATCCTCCCAGAGGCCAAATACGGGCAGCACGTCCAGCCCCCGGCAACGTAAAGCATTGATGACGGCATCAAGATAGGCTGTATCCTGCCATATCCACACCTCACGCGAAAACAGAATACCGACAAGGGGACGATCCTCTCTTCCTTTGACCTCTGGCTGATAGATGCCGTGCCAGACAAGTTCCGCCGGCAGCTTATAGTCCGGCGCTGCCCGGCCGGTCTTACTTGCCAGCCAAAGTAAGAGGCTCTGGTAGTTGCTGCTGCCGCTGAACAGGATATAATCGCGTATTCGCTTCAGTTCCTCGTCCGCAAAGCCGCTGACCGTGCATTGGCTGCTGTCGGCCGTTGACAGGAAGGCATATAAACCGTTGCCCTGGTTCTTTAACAGCTGCAAGGCCTTGCCTGCCAGTTCACATTCATAAACAGGACCTTGCCACAGGAAAACGACCACGTCACTGTTGGCGAGCAAAGACTCATATTGCGCACTCCAGGCAACAGTGTCATTAAAGAAATAAATATGCAGGTCCAAGGAAACAGTTTTGCTGTCTGTAAGATATTTTCCGGCCTGCCGCAGCATCGTACATTGTCTTTCCACATTGGTAAAAATACTTATCGTCGTCATACCAAAACTCCTTTGGCACAGTAGAAACTTCAGGATGATCTGTGCATGGTTCTTAACAAATATAAGAAGTAAGGAACGCCTACCACGGCCGTCATAATGCCTACACGTATTTCCAGGGGACAAAGTAAAATCCGGCCCAGCGTGTCGCACAGCAGTAAGAACGTGCCGCCGGTCAGAGCGCTGTAGGGCAGCAGCAGACGATGATCCGGACCTACCAGCAGGCGGGAGATATGCGGTATTACCAGACCGACAAAGCCGATATTACCGCTGACACAGACTGCCGTGGCCGCAATCAGGGAAGCGATCAGCAGTAAAAGCAGCCGGTAAGGAACGATTGCCAGGCCTACAGCCCTTGCCTCCGTTTCCCCCAAGACAAGAATGTTAAGATGGCGCGACAGCAAAATCAGCAGGGCAATCCCCAGGCTAATGGGCCAGAAAGCGATATATACATGTTCCCAGCGCCGGAAATCAAGACTGCCGATCATCCAGAACAGATACTGCTGCACCTTCTGTTCGTTAATATAGGTTAAGATGCCGGCAGTAAAGGCGCCTGAGATTATACTTACGGCCACGCCGGCCAAAAGCAGCGGCATCACCGGAATCTTTCCCTGCCGCATCACCAGCGAGACAGTGATACCGGCAGCGCATACCGCACCAATGAAAGCAAACAGCGGCATATAAAAAAGATTCAAAAATCCAATGCCGGAAGCAATGGCAATGACGGCGCCGGCAGCCGCACCGCCTGATACGCCGATAATACCGGGATCTGCCAAATAATTGCCGAAAATCCCCTGCATGACGGCACCGGAAACAGCCAGGGCGGCGCCGGCCATGATGCCAATCAAAGTGCGCGGCATACGTATCTGCCACAAAATAGACTGTTGCTCCAGCGTAAAATCGTCTGCACCGAAGCCAGGCAGATATAGCTGATAGCCCAGCACAGCAACTGTCCCGGCTAAAGGAATTTCAACCTGCCCCAGCATAAGCGAGAGACTTGTGGCAAGCAAAAAAGCTGCCAGCAGCAGGAGAATCTTGCTCTGATTTCGTTTATATAGCGTCAGCATGATGACCTTCTTTATGAAAAAAATTAAAAAAGCTCCGGATAGGCTGTCCGGGCGAATACCTCAATACTCTCAACAACATGCTGCGAACCTACGTAGCGAAAGCGGTCGGAAACCAGCTTCACCTGATCATTGCGAACGGCGGCAACATGCTGCAGGGCCGGATCTGTCATAATCTGCCGCCGGTAGGTGTCGACATCACTGTGCCCGTCATAATTCCAGGTAGGCAAAAGAAAGATATCCGGATTTGCGGCAATAATTTGTTCCTTGGACAGGCGGTTTTCGCCCTGGTCGCTGCCGGCCAGGAGAGCGCCGTTACGCAAATGGGCATATTGGAAGATATCTGCCAGCAAATTGTTTCTGTTGCCGATAACACCGATAAAATCAAAAGCCATCGCACATTTGCTGTTAGCCGGAGTGACTGGGACCAATCTTGCTTCAATTTGCCGCAACCGCTTTTCCATTTGGGCAATCATGCGCTGCCCCTGTTCCTCTTCCCGCACCGCGCGGGCTAAACTTATAATTCTTTGTTTAACCTCCGGCAAGTTTTTCGGACTTTTGGAAATATATACAGGAATGCCGACTTCTCTCAGTGTCTGTACTGCTTCCGGCCGCAGGGTACCTGGCGCCGCTAAGATCAGATCCGGCCGGAGCGCAATGAGCGCCTCGGCATAGGGTACGGCCCGTTGACCCACTCTGGCAGCCTGCTCGGCGGTAATAAAAGTGATTTCCGGATCGCCGGCATGCCGGCTAAAAGCCAGAATCCGCTCCTGCGCCACCAGTTCCAAAATAATCTCATCCACGCTATAAGCAAGCGACACAATGCGTTTGGGCTTATCCGCCAGCAGCATGGTATACCCGCTATCGTCCGTTACAGTATAACCGCTGCGGGCACTGACCGTTTTATCGGCAACCGGTCTGGCGGGGCAGCCGGTAAGCAGCAGACAAAGCGAGCAAAGAGCCGCCAGATATAAAAACTGTTTCATTTTCTATTCCTCATTGTAAACTCACTAAGACATCAAAAGACCTCTCCCGTATAAAACGGAAGAGGTCTGCAGCAACACAGTAAACCAGTAAATTTTCAATAAAACTGTGCGAATCCCCTCCCCATCTCTCGTGGCTCAAGCGGTGATTGTCAAACAGGCAGTTCTTCTGGCTCCGGATCATGATAGTGTTTGCGCCTTCCCAGATGACAATCATCCAGTGACCTAATGCAAACCTACTCCCCGATACAGCGGCGGGACCGCGGCGGGATCAGCAAAACTGCTTAACCGCACTTCTCTATTAAGCCCCTTGCGGGGCACCTGTTTCGCCTTTCTTACAAGGCATATGAAATTATATTATTTACATTATTTTAACATTTTATGAGCGAAATTGTCAAATATAAACTAATTTAGACAATGTTTTCCACAATCATCGGGTTTAAAGGGGTCAGGGTTTAAAGGGGTCAGGGTTTAAAGGGGTCAGGCTTGAGTTACATATGACATTGACTTATTCCTCTCCATCTTTAATGTCAATTAACTCTTGCCAAATCCTTGTAATATTGGCTGGGACAATTTGCAGTACTTTGGTTGACTGCGTCCTTGTCCGTCCTTGTCATTAGACCTCTCTCTATTGCTTCATAACATTCGCAGTGTATCCTAAGTCAATTTTAATAACTCAAGCCTGACCCTATTACTCCCTCTCGCTCAGACCGGTCAGCATGGTTTCGGTGAAGGCATCGGCAGAACTTTGTATAGCCTGCTGTGAAATGACTGGTGTCGGAGCTTCCAAGGCGGGTATCCGGTCAAGCCGGTCCGCTACAATCTTCACAACCAGTGCCGACCAGGCCCGGATATCGGCTGTCAGTTCGCCGGTAGCTACCGACGGGGCTAACACCTGATACTTGCCTGCGGTCAAAACAAGCAGGTCATTGCCGGCCTGGGCCAGTTCGCCGCCACTCAGCAACTGCCACTGATTCTGATCTAAGAGGTGAACATACAGTGACGTACCGGTCACCAGTTCCGCCTCCTTGTCCAGTTGGCGCAGGACTGCCGCAAAACGCTGTCTGTTAATGGCTCCGTATTCCTCCAGATACTGCTGATACAAGCTTTCCTCGGTCACGCCGAAGCGGTTCATACGCCGCAGCATACTGTGCTGTTTTTGCGGGGACAGGCCGCTTTGCCGCAGCAAGGCTTCCTTGACGGCCTGTTTGACGGTGCGGCCGATCAGTTCCCCCAGTTTGGCATGTTTGCCCGCATCCTCAAGAAAAAGCGACGAACCCGGGTTGGTGATCACTATAGTCTGGTCTGTCCCCGAACCGGTGGCCAGTCCGTTTGAAAAGCGGCTGCCGGCCACCAGTTCCTGCAGGGCGGCTGTTTTGGCCTCGGTACAGGTCACGAGCGCCCGGGCCATGGTAGCCGCCGGAAGATCGGCGTCAATGACCAGCATAATATTAATCGTGCCCGGCTTATACTGCACCGTTTTTTTACCGGGAATAAAATAAGACGCCGGATCGCCCGCACGGCCGCCATTGCCTTCCACACCGCCGGTGGCGATGGCGGTTACAGTTAGTGACTGATAGCTTTCCGACTGTATGGCGACATTATCCATGGAGGCGGCCGTCCCCATGCTGGTCACCCTGGCGGGGTTTAGCCCCAGCTCACCGGCCACCCGCCGCATGTACTCCGGGTAATTGGCCCCCGTTACACCGACGGCGCCTTTCATATCATGGTTAAACACCGCTTTAAGATCGCGCCGGTAACCGCCGTTTACCACGGAGGTGCTTAAGACCTCCCGGGGAGCATTGAAGGCCAGGATGATATTGGTATCCTGCCGGTACACCGAATCTCCGGTGGATAAGGTATAGATGGGTATCCGTTCACTGCCGAGGCAGGGAATGGCGCTGCCGCAGAAAATAATAGCAAGCAATAGTCCCCGCAAATATTTTTTCATTGTTTGCCTCCCATACCGGCTGGCTGCCGGCCTTGTTATCAAAAATTTTAAAATTGGCATGTATACCGGTAAAAAGATATGCCGGCAACACCTTAATTTTTGTCATGAACCGGCGCATTCTTCCAGTTCTCCTTCAATATCCCGGTACAACTCTGCCAAACCTCAGTAGACACCAAAAAGACCTCTCTCGTTGATATCGAAAGAGGTCTTTTACACACACAGCAATATGGAAAATATCAGTAATAAAACTGTGCAATCCCTCCCCATCGCTCGTGGATCAAACGGTGATTGTCAAACAGGCAGTTCTTCTGGCTCCGGATCATGACAGAATTTGCGCCTTCCCGGATGACAATCACCCAGTGGCCTAATACAAACCTGCTCCCCGATACAGCGGCGGGACCGCGGCGGAATCAGCATTGCTTAACCGCACTTCTCTATTAAGCCCCTTCAGGGGCACCTGTTTCGCCTTCTTAAAAGGCATATGAACTTACAATATCTATATTTTAACATTTTATAAACAAAACCGTCAAATACAAACTAACTCAGACGAAGCAAAGGGACAGCTCGAATCGCTCATTCGCTTCCACCGCTACTCCAGCTCACAGCAAAGCAGTTGAATATTATAATCGCCGATACCATATTGAGGATATTGCTCACTTATTTCCTTTATGATAAATTGTTTACTCCTGTTTTCCTTTACCAGTCTGGCGATTGCCGACCGGATGTCGCCGCGGGGAGAAATATAATTTGCGTACAAACGTATGCCTTGCTGTAGTTCTGCGAAAACCGGATACTCCTTCTCCTTAACCTGCCTGCCGCAGAGAACTTCCTGATATATTGCGTGATATCCCTGTAACTCAATCGGGTATGATTTAATCACTATGTCCTGCCAACCGGCGCATTGCCAAAAATCCTGCCTGACAATATTGAGCTGCACTCTGCCCCGGTACTTAACAGCGTCCAGATAGGCGCACAGCGTTAACACATTCATCTGGCAGAACATATCGGCATCAAACCATAAGATTATCTCGTCATACGCAAAATGCAACAATTCATCCAGTTCCGCAACCGTTACTGCGTCATACTGTTCATAAGCGATCTGCAGGTTCTCGGCCCGCTGCCGGAAAAACGAGTCGCTAAAAATGTCCTCACCGCACTTCCCGGTAATCATCGACTCATTAAAAGCGATAATTTTCTGACCGTCCTCGCATTTAGCCGCCAAATATGTTTTCAGGACGGAACCGTTAACAATATATAAAACCATACTATCACTTCCCTGCTAAATTATATCCGGGCCGGGCTTCCACCGGACAGTTCCCGGAGCATTATACGCCTTAGCTTAATAAAAAACTGGCTGTTTTTATCAACATGCTGTAAATAATCCACGGCGACCGATAACCAGCAAATACGGTGATACAGTCTATAAAACAGTACTTTATTCCGGTCATAATCCTCCGGATTGCCAGCCGGTAAATAGCTATACAGCATCTCCAGGAGAGCATATTCAAATTCAATCTCAAAATATTTAACGCCTTCGATATCAATAAAGCCGATTGTGCCGTCGTTCAACAACCAGATATGCTGAGGCGTCGCTTCTCCGTGTATAAGCGTATAGCCGGCTGGCCCGGCCTGGCGGCTGAAAATAACCATAAAATTGTTCAACTGCCGGCAAACCAGATTTTTAATCCCCTCAACGTCACTGTCCAGGCCGCAGGCAATTCCCAGTTCCTCCACAGCATGTTCATAACATAACTGCTGACAGGATTTTGTGTGGCCGGTGCTAAATATAGGCGGCCCATAATAATCCCGGCTGCAGGCGTAAAACTTTTTGAGTTCTGCAGCCACCTTGTCACTGACATCTTTTATTCTCCCGTACTGCAGGTACTCCTGCAGACTGACTCCCTCAAAGCATTCCACATACGCATAAGCAAAATTGTCATTTGCGGAAAAATGGCCTGTTTTGATTATGCGGGGGACCCGGATACCTATATCTGTCAACAATCGCGTGTTATGGCAAAAATATTCAAAGCCTTCCGCATATAAGTAATCCAGGCCTTCAGTGTGAGCTCCCGTTAATCCCAGGAAAGGTTTTTGCCAAATATAAAGGATTGTTCTGTTGCCATGGTCATCAGTCACTATATAAACCTTTTTCGAAATACCGTTGGCTACTTTTTCCAGTGAAAACCGGTTCAAGTTCAAATCAGCTTGGATAACACTCTGCGGCAATTCACACAGATTCATCATTTTATTATCACCTTATACCCCCTAACCGATTATTTGCTTACCGTTTACCGTCAATACCGGCTGACTATTAGCTTTACATATTTCCTGGCTGCTGCAGGTAAATAACCTACACAAAAAAGCTCCCGCCATGATTGCAGGAGCTTTTCCGGATTGATAACAATGAAACAATCCGGAAAAGAATCCCCTCGCCATCTCTCGTGACTCGAACGGTGATTGTCAAACAGGCAGTTCTTCTGGCTCCGGATCATGACAGAATTTGCGCCTTCCCGGTGGTTTCCCCCAGTGGCCTAATGCAAACCTGCTCCCCGATACAGCGGCGGGACCGCGGCGGAATCAGCATTGCTCAACCGCCTTCTCTATTAAGCCCCTTGCAGGGCACCTGTTTCGCCTTCTAAAAAGGCATATGAAATTATCCAATGTCACACAAACGACTCGATTACTATATAAAGATATTAAATCACCGTTATATTTTTCCGGTTACTGCCGGAAAAGTACCAGCCAGACTGACCCGTGCCTTATCGGTTCCCTTAACCGCCTCAATGTCCATGCCCGTGCGGCGGGTGGTTTATTGCCTCTTTAAGATGGCGGACATAGATATCCTGAAAGGCGGAATTCTCACCCAGCCCCCGCAAGTACACGTCAACCGCAAAACCGGCCGCCAGTAGCTGCGATTTGGCGGAATCCTCCTCTTCGCCGGCCATATCATTGGTGGCATGATCACCGGCTACCAGCATAAACGGCATCAGTGTAACTTTTTCCACCTGTTTTTCTTTAAGCTTGCCAATAATCCGTTCCAGCGACGGATAGCCCTCGACTGTATAAATAAAGACATTGGCAAGTCCGGCATCCTCGAGCTTAAGCTGCAATACACCATAGGCGGCATTAGCCGGATGTATCCCACCATGTCCCATCATTACAACCGCACTGGCCGGATCAGCGGCCGGCAGTTGCGCCGCCAGCGCTTTTACGGCAATCGCATAATCGTCCGGGTGCTCCTCCTGCCCCAAGCAGTAGAGCAGCGGCCGGCCCAGCCGGATTTTTGCAAAAGCTTTGTCCTGAGCATGGGCGTAGCGGCTGACAAGCCGCTTTATCTTGTCATATTCAGCGCCGGCCACAATATGCAGCGGCTGAATATATACTTCCTGATAGCCCTCGTTCCGGAGACGTTCCAAAGCCTGTATCTCATTATCAGTCTGAACCCCGTCACGTTCCGTCAGGCGTTTAATAACCATGCGGGAAGTAAAAGCCCGGCGAACCTCATAATCAGGGAAAGCAGCCCGGATACGGTCCTCCACACTCTCAATATTTTGCTTTAAGGTTTCCGGATACGAAGTGCCGAAACTAACGACCACAATTGCTTTTTTCTTTGCCGCTTCCTGTGTCATTCTATGTTTTCCCCTCCAAATATTTTTAGTAAAAACAGACCACACGTTTCCTGCCTGCCGCCTTAGTCTCATACAGGGCATCATCCGCCCACCGGAGAACGCTTATCCGCCGTGTTCGCAAAATTTAGCTCGGTAACCTCAACAGCGGCTTCACAATCCTTTCGATATTGACATTGGGTATTCCTTTTGATCGCCACCGGCAGTACCAATTATCAACGGATAAAAATCAGGATCTTTCCCCCGCTGGCGACATCGTCTTTCTATAAGCTATGAGTCCAGGACAATGTCCAGTTGAAGGGCAAATCCCAGTAGTCATAGCCGCCATGGGTGATGACGTTCTTCTTGTCCAGAATATTATTGAGATTCAACGTTACCGCATCGGCGGTGCTCATCCTGTAATTAAAGACAGCATTGAGCGTAATGGCGCTGGGGATGGTCTCGCCATACTTATTGGTCTGCCGCTTTGTCAGGTAGTTACAGGTTAAGCTTGTCAGCCATTTGTCCATTTCATACTGTACCCCGGCGCTCAGCTGCATTTTGGGATAGGCTTGCTCCCAACCGCCATTGTCAGCCTCGGTTTCCGGATTGCCATAGTTAAAACCTGTGTTTACCTTCCAGTGATCATTAAGGACTTTAGTGTATTCGGCCTCAAAGCCGGTGTTTCTGAACTTTCCTTTATTGCTCAGAACATATTGCCCTGCATCATCCTGTATATATGCAAACTTGTTTTTGAAGTCCATTTTGTATACGGCAAACTTCCAGGAACTGTCGCCGTTAATAATCTTGTAGCCTGTTTCATAATTCCAGCCTTCCTGGGGTTTTAGATCCCGTCCGCTGGCCAGCTCGTTCTTTTCGAAGTACTGGTTTAAGGGCGGCATCTGGAAAGCTTTGCCGATATTGGTATACCAGGAGGTTTTATCGTTGATTTTATAAACCGTTTGCAACTGGGGAATGAAGACACTCTGGTCTTGAACCGGATCGTCGACCTGCTGGGCTCTCGCCCCCACTATGGCGGTAAACCGCGGAGTCAGCTGATGGGAATACTGCGCATATAAGGCATAGTTATCCCGGTCGGCCGCAAAGGCCGAGGTAATTGCATTTTCATACTGCTCATGGCTGACCAGCAGCCCGGCCAGCAAGTTGTCCTTACCCTCGCGCAATTTCCAGCTTTTCTGCGTATCCAGTCCCAGATTATAGGCTTTATAATTGCTGGTATTCACAGTTGTTTTTTTAGTATAATTGTTGGTTGTCTCGCCATACAGGTCGCGGGCGCCATAAAAGAACAGGCTTTTAAAGCTATTGTCCTTATCGTCATAGGTAAGGGTTGCATTATCTTTGATATCTTTATAGTGATAACTTTTATTATTGCTCGTAGTGCTCTTATTGCTAGGGTCGGTCGCCGGGTCCCAATAGGGAGTAGTCCCATAGCGGCTGTTGCCTTCAGAACGCAGGTAATTAAAATTCCATTTTTCATTCAGATTGACGTTGACGCCCCAATTCTCTTTATCGCCTTTACCTCTGTTTTGATAATAATTCCGTATAGTACTATCGATGGTTCGCCGGTCAGGCGAGGTCCGGTCTTCGGCGCCAAAGTCCTGTTTACTGTAGAAAAGACTAAAATCCTGGCCAACGTAGTTAGCCAAATATTTCCGGTAGCCCACGTTGCCGACCGCCACGCCAACGCTGGCCTGTTCCGGTCCGCCTGTTTTAGTAATAATATTAATGACGCCGCCGAAGGCCTCTGCTCCATATAAAGTCGAACTGGCCCCCTTGACAATCTCGATGCGTTCGACAGTCTCCAGCGGAATACTGTCCAGGCTGTTTTTATTTAATAAATTAATCGGGGCGCCATTAATAAGTACCAATGCGCCACGATCAAACCCCCGAATGACAACCCGGCTGTCCATGGCGCCATAATCCTGGCCGCCGGGGCCATAGGCGAAGTTCGTTATCCCCTGGGTAAAGGCCAGCGCATCAAAAACGGTTCGCGCACCTGAACTTTTCAACGCTTTTTCGTCCAGAACAGTGACGGTTGCCGGGGTATCCAGCTCCCGCGTCTCCATCCTCTGAGCCGTAACAATGACTGTATCCAGGCTAAAATCAGCTTCGGCCTTGTCAACTGCGGTTTCGGCACTAGCCATAACTCCCGTACCTGTTAATGTAATCAGCAATGCCCAGGCCGCAGCCCGCCTGCTGATTTTTCTGTGTCGACTACTTTGTCTCATACATAAACCCCTCTCCTACATCTCTATATAACATCCGGTTGTCAGTTTTCGGAGCCTGCTGCCTCTTGACAAACTGCGGACAGGCGCGCCTGCGCAAAGTGAGCCCGCCAGTCGGGTGACCAGTTTCAGGCAGATACTATTCACTGTACCGGTTATACAGCCACACACTCCAGCAAAAACAGCAAGCCGTCAGTGTCATAAGCGCGCCTGCCGCCCACAGGACGCTACTATCCCAGGCAAGAGCCCGCAAAAGGGTATTGAGTACGCCGATAGGCGATGCCTGAGCCAGCGACGCCAGCCAATGCGGCAGGTTCTGCAGCGGAAAAAACGAACCGCCGAAAAACGTCATGGGTGTAATTAAAAAGTTATTAATCAGTGAAACATCGTCCGGATTCTTAACCAGCATGCCGACCACCACCCCCATGGCGGCAAAGCAGGCAGCGCCGAGAATAAGCCCTGCAGCCGCATAAAGATTCAGTCCGGCAACGCCAAAAACACCCCAGGCAATCGTAAATACCAGGCCGCCAAACAGCACGCCCCGTACGACTCCCGCCAGAATCAGGCCCAACACCACTTCTCCCGCCGGCACAGGGCTTAAAACAATGCTCTGGAAATTACGAAAATAAAGCCTGCCCACACTTACCGACGAGGCCGTCTGTTGAAAAGCGTTGATCATTACCGTAACGCCCATAATCCCTTTGGCCAGGAACGGCAAATAGCCACCGTCCACATTTACTCTGCCGCTCAGGCCCAGGCCAAAGGAAAACAGATAAATAAAGGGAAATATGATGGAAGAAAATACATAGCCCATCCGGCCGATCTTTTTCCAGAGAATAAGCATTTCCCGCCGGTATATCGCATACCATCCCATTAGTCGCCGCCTTCTTCCCTGGCCAGTTTGATAAACAGGGATTCCAGCGCCCCGGAAGCCTGTCCGCTATGCTCCGTCCGGCGCCTGATGCCTGCCGTTGTATCCAGCAGCACCAGGCGGCCGCTTTTCAACATGGCGATTTGCCGGCAAAGCTGTTCAGCTTCCTCCATATAATGCGTTGTCAGCACCACGCTTTTGCCATTTGCGGTTAAGCGGCGCACAATACCCCACAACTCCTGACGGACATCGGGATCAAGCCCCACTGTCGGCTCATCTAAGAGCAACAGCCTGGGTTCAGGCAAAAGCGCCCTGGCAATCAGTGTTCGCCGTGCCGTTCCGCCTGATAACAGTCCCACCTTTTTATGACGGCTGGCGGTTAGATTAAATTCGGTCAGAACCGCTTCGACCCGATCGCTAACATGTTGCACACCAAACAGCCGGCCGTAGATGAGCAACACTTCCTCGACCGTTAATTCGCGTTCCAGATTATTTTCCTGCGGCACTAAGCCGACAAGCTGCTTAACGACGGTTGGTTCCTGCGCCCTGTCGACGCCAAAAATCCGGACAGTACCGCCTGTGGGCCGCGTCAAGCCGGCAATCATCTTCATAACCGTTGTCTTGCCGGCGCCATTGGGACCAAGCAAACCAAATATTTCGCCTGCCGGCATGGCAAGCGAAACCTGATCGACAATACGCCGTCCGTCATAATCCTTGGTAAGTTTCGATAAGTGAACGGCATAGCCAGGTTCACCGTGCTTTACAGTCATTTTATCCATTACAGCCCTACTGACGCACCTTTTCCATTGTCCAGACACTGACAGCCAGCAGCCCGCCGGTATAGACCAGCATAACCAGCCAGGACAGTATTGCCGGTTCACTGCCGGCACTGATAGCCCTGAGGGCATGGCTGGCATGCGTCAGCGGCAGTAATTCCAAAGCTTTCTGGACAAGAAGCGGTAACTTGTCCGTACTGAAAAAGGTGGCGCACAAAAAGGACATGGGCAACAGTACATAAGTACTGAAATTCCCCATATCCTCATGGGAATTAATAAGCATAGCCGCCACAAAACCCAGGCTGGAAAAAACAAGACAATTTAAGATAAGGACCAGCCAAAACAAGAGGGTAAGCTGCAGCTTTGCGCCAAATACAAATGCCAAAACAATGATAATTACAGAAGAAATCAGGCCGCGCAGCGTCCCGGACAGTACCTTGCCAAGAATAAAAGCCCCGGGACTGATGGGAGCAACCAAATATTCCTCCAGGGTTTTATGATATAACCGGCTCATATTGAGCGGTGATGCCACAGAGTTAAAGCTAATATTCATGGAGTTCAGTGCCAGAATACCCGGCACAATAAAATCCAGGTAGTTACCCTGGCTGACCTGCACGCTCCGCCCTACGCCCCAGCCAAAAGCCACCAGGTACAAGACCGGTGTAATCATCCGCGAAAAAATGAACGTTCCCAGGCGGCGCTTGAGCACCAGCCAGTCGCGCCAAAAAACCGTTGCGATATCCTGCAGCATCAGCCCGCCACCTTTCTGCCTGTTAACTCCACAAAAACATCCTCCAGATTAGAACGCCGGATAGTAGCCGTCTCGGTTAGCTTGCCGGCAAACACGGCCGCTTCCTCGCGGCTGTGAAAAAATGTAGTTCTACGGCCTGCGTCCGCACTCCATTCGACTGCATACTGGCCTAAACGCCGGCATAATTCCGCCGGACTGTTAAGCGCAATCAGCCGGCCCTGTTCCAGGATGGCCACCCGCCCGCACAAAAACTCGGCCTCTTCAATATAATGGGTTGTCAGCAGCACGGTCAGGCTGTCACCGCGCAGACGCCTGATCAAATCCCATAACCGCCGCCGTACCTGGGGGTCCAGGCCGACGGTCGGCTCATCCAGGAATAAAATCCGGGGCTTATGCAGCAGTGCTCTGGCAATCATCAGCCGCCGTTTCATGCCGCCGGAAAGGTTCTGCACCTTGTCCCCGGCCCGCTCAGCAAGTTCCACATATGCCAGCAGTTCCGGGATGCGCTGCCGGCGCTGCTCACAGGGAATATGCTGCAGCCGGCCATGCAGTTCCAGATTCTCCTCGACAGTCAGGTCGGCGTCAAGATTGAAATGCTGCGGCACAATGCCGATTAATTGCTTGACTTGCTGCTCGTCCTGCGGCAGTTGCCGGCCCTGAATGCTTATTGTACCGGCGGTTGGCCGGCTCAGCATGGTCAGCATTCTGATTGTGGTCGTTTTACCGGCTCCGTTCGGTCCTAATAAACCAAAAATTTCGCCCTGTCCAATTTCGAGTGATAAACCGTCAACGGCGGTACGGTCACCAAACTTCTTAACCAAATTTGCAATCTGAATCATATGTTTACTACCTCTTTGCAATCAACTATCCGTTCAGCTTAAAAATCACCGGCGTGGTCGTGAAAACGGCAATGGACTGTCCGGTGCTCCTCACCTTGGCCGGCACAAAGCGCCAGCGCCGTGCAGCCGTTGCAGCCGCCTCATCCAAAAGCTCTGACCCGCTGGAGCGGTGAACACTTACCTGGCCGGCCTGTCCGTTTGTCAATATCTCAATTCTGAGCACCACTGTGCCTTCCGTACCCCGCTGGCGCGCCTGTTCCGGGTAGGGCGGCTCACGACGCGAGAGTACTCCCGGGGGAATAATATCCCGCGTCTGGCTGGCGCTGTCGCCGCCGCCACCGGAGCCCTGACCGCCGCCAGTCCCCCCGCCGCTGCCGCCGTCCTCGCCGGCGGCGGCGCTGTCTGCCCCGCCGCCGGCGAGGATAGCGCCGGTGTCAACCGATGTGACCGTCATGGCGCTTACCGCCACGACGGCCTCCGGCACCACAGCCGACGTTACCGTTTCGGGCTCAACAACAGGCGTTTGTTCCACCGGCTGTGGCAGGGAGGGAGCGGCGCTGGCCGGACGCACCTGTGGCGCTGCCGGAGCGGCAGCCGGTGCTGACTGTCCGCCGGCAGGCCCGCTGGCAAGCTCCAGTTCTATCAAGGTTTCCGGCGGTTCCACCGGCAATAGCACCTTGCCGGCCAGCCAGCCGAGACCGAGCAAAATCACACAGTGAAACACCATGGATACGGCTAAAGCCTTTCGCCACCGCAAGCCTGCCACACCAGCCATTATCTATCCTTCCTTTCCGTGGCAATGGCTACCCGCTGGGCTCCTGCCAGCTTCAATTCATCCAGAACAGCCACTACCTTGCCGTATTCCGCCAGTTTATCCGAACGCAGCACAAAGACCAGGTCATTTTGACCGGCAAGTTCCAGCTGGACCCGCTTTTTTAGCAGTTCCAGCGGAATTTCCTCCTGATTAAACAAAATACGTCCTTCTTTCGTAACCGCCACCGCCACACTGTGAGGTTTCTCACTCCTGGCGGAAGCTGCCTGCGGCAAATTGACCGGGATGGTCTGCTGATCCACCATATACAGGGTGCTCATAATAAAAAACACCAACAAAAAGAAGATAATATCAATCATCGGGATAATCATAAGCTTAGGCTGGCGCTCAGAGCGCAAATCAGACAGTTTCATGGCGCTTCTCCTGTTTGATATGTTCCAGCACCACCAGACAGGTCTGCTCAACATCTGAAACCATCTGATTCAGACGGTGGTTAAAATAGCTGTAGATAATCATGGCTAACGTAGCCACACATAAACCGGAGGCAGTGGCGATAAGAGCCTCGCCGACCCCGCCGGTAATAGCCTGGGGCTGCCCGGCCTTAATATTCATAACACTGAAGGAGCCAATCATGCCGATAACGGTTCCCAAAAGGCCCAGTAGCGGTGCTATGGTTACAACAGTATCCAGATGATTCAGGTTGGTTCTGAGGCCGGCCACAGCCAGAGCCGCCTCCCCTTCCAGGATGCTCTCCACATTCGCGCAGCCGCGCTGCAGGCAGCGGATGCCTTTTTCCGCAACCCTGGCGGGAATCCCCTGGGTCCGGCTGCACAAATGACTCGCAGACGCCCAGTCGGCCCGTTCCAGCAAAGGGGCTAGCTGGTCAAAAAAGCCCGGCAGATCGGTATTCATTTTTCGATAATACATAAACCGTTCCACCCCAATGGTCGCCACCAGTATGGAACAGGCCAAAATCAGATACATGACCGGACCGCCTTTGGCAAATATACTGAAGCACTCATAGATAAAGTCCATTTCCCGCTCCTCCGTATTTTTAATATTTAAGATAAATTTTTAACGATATGCATAATATTGCGTTCTGACAATTCCTGCAGGCTGTAATAAGTGGAGCCCATCTCCCGGGCTACGGCCCGTGCCAGTCCCAGCTTGACAAAATCCTGTTCGGTATCGATTACCACGCTGTTTACGCCGGCCTTGTTTATTTTGCAGGCGGCCTTGAGCGCTTCCTCCATCCCGTCACCGCCGGCGGCCGCATTGGCCCTCCCATCGGTAACAAGCACCAAAACCGGCTTCATGTGCTGGTCTTTTTGCTGGCGGCAGGCCAAAACCCTGAGTGCGGCCGACAGCCCTTCAGCCAGCGGCGTTTTCCCGCCTGTCGGCAAATGACGCAGGCACTTTTGCGCCAGATCCACGCTGCGGGTAATAGGCAGAAGCACCTCGGCAGTCTGTCGCCGGAAGGCAATCAGGCCCACCTGGTCCCGTTTTTGATAGGCATCCTGCAGCATGGCGCACACAGCGCCTTTGACGGCCCGCATGCGTTCCCGCGCTCCCATTGAGCCGCTGGCATCAACAACAAATAGGAAAGTACTGCCAATACGTTTTTCCCGGACTTTTTGCCGTAAGTCTTCCCGTTCTATCGCGATAGCGCATTGCTGCCTGCTGCGGAATCGCTGGTAAGGCGCCGCCGCCCGTAAGGTGGCGTCAAACGCCAGGTCAGTAACCGGGCCGCGGGGAATGCCGGAACGCACATAGCGTCCCTGTTTGGTATCCGTCCGCGTTAAGCTTCGCTTGCCGCTGCCCCGGCGTTCCTGCCGGTCCTGCGGTAAGGACAAGTCCATCCGGACCAAAGGAAAGTTTGTATCTATATCGGCAACTTTCTCCTGATCGCCGCCCCCCTCATTTTCCGGTTGTTCTGGCGGCGTACGATTCTCTTCCCCGCTATTATCCTGCGGTTCTTGCTGCTCTTGCTGATCGGCAGGCGGCTGGGGCGGCGGCTCACTGTCCTGTTGTTCCGGCGACTCTGTTTCAGGCTCCTGTTCCTCTGAGGGAGACTCAGGCGGCAGCGGTTCTTCTTCCCGCCGCATACGCTGCGGCAACACATAACAGGCGGCTTCCTCCAGGTCGACCGGCAGCAGGTAGGTGCGACCGGCGAGAGCGGCAATGGCCCGGGCCGCTTCCAGCAGGAACAATTCGGCCCGGTGGCCTGTCGAATGCGCTTTGGCGCACATCTGAGCCGCGAGCTGTATCATCGGTTCCGGTATTGCAATCTCTCTGAGAAGCCTTTTAGCTTCTGCCACCTGCTGCTTAACATCTTCTGTGGCAGCCGCATAGCGCCGGCAAAAATCAGCCGGCTGAGCTTCGTAATCCAGAATCCGTCGTACGATTTCAGCCCGGTCATCCTCATTCTGCACCCGGGCTACGGCTGCATACAGGCCGAACCTGTCAAGAATTTGCGCTGTTAAAATACCTTCCTCCGGATTCATAGTCCCAACAAGAGTACAGGCTGCTTCATGCAGACAGGATATTCCCTCGCGTTCTACCCTATGTACTCCGGTCACTGCCGCATCCAGCAGACTGCCGAGAAAGTCGCGCCGCAGTAAGTTAACTTCATCTATATAGAGGATCCGGTTATTTGCCCTGGCAAGTATCCCTGGCAGAAAACGGCGTTCACCGCATTCAATAGCATGCTGCATATCCAATCCGCCGAAAACCATATCCTCGGTGGCATTAAGCGGCAGTTCTATAAGCTGAGTTTCGCCGGTAACTTCAGCCAAGGAGCGAACCAGTGTGGATTTGGCGGTTCCCTTTTCGCCGGCAACTAAAATACCGCCTGCCCTGGGATTAACAACGGCAATCAAAAGGGCTTGCTTGACGTCTTCCTGACCGACAACAGCCGCAAAAGGAAAAACCTGGTGCTGCATTCATCATTCCTCCTGACGCTCATTGCTGCGTAAACACAGCCTCTACTTTGTCCCAGTCCAAAGTCCCGTCTTCAAACGGGCGCCGTCGCATCCGGTGAGGCAACGCCAGGCGCGCGGCTTTTTTTATATCCTCCGCCAGAGCCTGCCTGCGTCCATCCAGAGCAGCCAGCGTCATAGCCGTCTTAATTACAGTAATATCGGCCCGGTGGCCGTCGACTTCGAGAATAATAGCCAATTTGGCAACAAGGAGGAGAAGCTCGTCAGAAATAGTTACCTCCGGCAGCAGCCGGCGCGCCTGCATAATACTTGCGGCCAGCTTTTCCTGCTCTTCCTGGTATTGCCTGGCGAAACTGCAGCTGTCCTGTTCATAAGCCAAACGGCGTTTAATAACCTCCACCCGCCATTCGGGCTGATTTTCCCCCGCCACCGCCACCGACAAACCGAAGCGGTCCAAAAGCTGCGGCCGGATATCGCCTTCTTCCGGGTTCATAGTGCCTACCAGCACAAACCGTGCCGGATGGGAATAGGATACGCCCTCGCGTTCCACTGTGTTAACCCCCATGGCGGCGGCATCCAAAAGCACGTCAACAACATGGTCGTCTAAGAGGTTGATCTCATCCACATACAAAATATTACGGTTGGCCTGGGCTAAAATACCGGGATCAAATTTCTTTTCCCCATGCTTGATGGCATGCTCAATGTCCAGCGTGCCGACAACCCGGTCCTCCGTTGCACTTACCGGCAGCTCCACCACCCGCATCTTGACTGACTGGACAGACAAATCCTGGCCCTGACCGGTTTTGTCCCGGCAACTGTCGCACAAATGCGCAGCATCAGACGGATCACAGTGGAACGGACAATTTTTACTTACCTTCATCGCCGGCAATAAATCAGCCAGAGCTCTGACGGCTGTTGACTTGGCCGTACCCTTTTCTCCTTTAATCAATACCCCGCCCAGCAACGGATTGACTACATTTAGTATAAGTGCCAGTTTCATGTCTTCCTGGCCGACTATGGCCGTAAACGGATATACAGCAGTATGTTGCAAAATCCTCTCATCTCCTCGTTATGTAATGGTCAAAAATTGTAAAGAGGCCCCTCTCACATAGTAAGGAAGGCCTCTCTTCTTGCCGTCAATTATTAAATATCGTCCTGCAAATAATCTCCTCCCCATGCCCCGTGGGTAAAACGGCGACCGATAGTCAGGCTACGCCCTCACGGGCGCCTAACCCTGTCAGTATTCTGTTCAGTGCAATATTTATGATTACCTTCCAAGAATGGAATTATTGTAAAAGGGAGGGCTTTCGCCCCGGCGCAAGACGCGCACAAGTAGTAAGGAGTGTTTAAAACATGCAATTTATCCTGTGACCAACCCGCGCTAAGACTCCTGCCTCCTGTAAGCGGAAGTTAAAAACGGACAAGTCCCCGGATAAGGGCAACTGACCTTCATTGGGGTAAAACCCACCTGAAGATAAGTTTGCTTTATAGAAAACTCCCGCTTGCTTAAAAGCAACCGGGAGTGTCCTAACAGTAAGCCAATAAAAAACTCCTGATAGAAACTATCAGGAGTGAATTAAGCCAAAATCGCATACTTTCTGAGACTGCCCCAGAAGATACGCTTAACTGTAATCCCCTCCCCATACCGCGTGGGTGAAAAAACGGTGATTGTCAGCTAGGTAGTTCTCCTGGCTCCGGATCATAACTTGCTTAAACCTTCCCAGAACAATGGTTCCAGTGGCATATCTTAAGCTTGCTCCCCGTTACAGTGGCGGGACCGCGCCGGTGTTTCACCGGTCTTCCCTATTAAGCCTTGCGGCGCCTAACTCAATAATATTAACTTTACCAGTACTTGTATATCATACTACAAAAAAACAGGTAATTTGTCAATAGCGAATTACCTGGCCCGCTTCAGCAGGCTGATTTCAGCCTCCTGCGCAAGCAGCCGGTTGTTGAGAATATCTATTTTAGCTTCAATGCGCGGTATGGCGTCGGTTTTCTCCCCCAGGAGCTGAACCATGCCGGTCAACCCGGCAAAACCGCGGTCCACTTTGCACTCCAGACTGTCCAGCCTGATCTTCAGGCTGCTTACTTCCGTTTCCAGTGTGCCTACCCTTGCGTCCAGGCTGTCTACCTTAGTTTCCAGAATGCTTACCTTGGCTTCCAGGCGATCTACCTTAGCTTCCAGATTATCTACCTTGGTTTCCAGACGATCCATCCGCTGACACAACTCTTCGGTAACAGCATTATTGTGCCCTACCATGTGAATAAGCTGTTCCAGCATTCTTTCCAGACTGTCAAACCGCTCCTGACTCATCTATCGTTACCTCCGGTACAAATTCATTCCGGTTTGCTTGTACGCTGTTACCTGTATGTTATATGTCATTATTTTAGGTTAAGCAATGCACAATCCCTCTGTACCACCGCTGTATAGGTACATGCCCTCAGCTTGTCCTGAGGCCGGGCAGGGAATCAGCACATCCGCAAAGCCATATCAAAAATTGGGGTCGTCTTGTTGCGGTGCTCCAAACAGGATTTTCATGTAGTCCCGTCTGCCATAGAGAATACGCACGACATAAATGTTTTCGCCCTCATGCCTGTAAAATACAAGATAACTGTTGCTCACCAAAAAGCGGTAATCGGTTTTCATATCTACAAGGGCTGACAAGGGTGCCCCGCTATTAGGAAAATCCTTAAGCCTGCGAATGGCCTGTATTATCTTGGAAACTGTATCAAGGGCGGCCATAGGATGGTCAAGTTCCATGGCAATATAGTTTTTAATGTCCTGTAAATCATACTGTGCTTCAGGTGATATCCGGACCTTCATGTTACACCCCTAAAGATTTCTCAACTTCCTCAATAGTGAGCCAGCCTTTTTCGCGGCCGGACTTTTCACCCTCAGCCAACTGTGACATGAGCTTAATAGTGGCCTGTGTTTTTTCATAATCGGCAATATCAACAAGCGCGTAGCGTCCCCTGCCGTTCTTTGTCAAAAAGACCGGCGCGCCAACAGCCACATCCCGTAGCACTTCATTGTAATTTCGCAAGTCTGAAACCGGTTTAATGTTCGGCATAAAAATCGCGCTCCTTCGCTTTGTTGATATTATTATAGGCTAATTATTCGTAAAATACAACAGCATTTAACCTCCAGTACATTCCCTTGCCGCCCGGATGCCGCCGGCAACAATTTTAGTCCCCTATACCGAACAGGGGAACCTGCCCCGAGTCTTAACCGGACTCTCCGGCATTTTTTCAAATAGTCAGCCGGTAGAAAATTTGGTATACTGGTAAAAAGTCCCTGAAAAGACAGAGTAAAAGGAAGCATGCAACAAATGACAGTAAACGAATGGGAAGAATTAAGACAAGGCCTGCGGCAGCAAGGCTATATTGCCGACAACAATACGGCGATGCTGCTGCAGATATCGGTATTGCTGAACAAACCCGTATTGATCGAAGGACCTGCCGGCGCCGGCAAGACGGAATTGGCCAAGGCCTGGAGCCAATACCTAAAGCGTAAGCTCATCCGCTTGCAATGCTATGAAGGCATTGACGAAGCAAAAGCCCTATATGACTGGAATTATCAAAAACAATTGCTGTACATCCAGGCCCAGGGGACTGCACCAAAGAACTGGTCGGATACGAGCCAAAGTATCTACGCTAAGGAATTCCTGCTGACAAGACCTTTATTGGCAGCTATCACCAGTCAAGCTCCATCGGTTCTTCTTATTGATGAAATCGACAAAAGCGATGAGGAATTTGAAAGCTTCCTGCTGGAGATACTTTCCGACTGGCAAATATCCATTCCCGAGACCGGAACCGTGACAGCCGCCAGTATACCCTCAGTCATCCTGACCAGTAACAATACTCGCAGCCTGAGCCATGCACTGCGCCGGCGATGCTTATATCTATACCTGGATTATCCCAGCGAGCAAAGTGAACTCGATATACTGAAGCTGTATTTCCCCCAGCTTAACGAAGCAATGGGAAAGCAAGCGGTCGCCTTTGTCAGACGGGTGCGGCTGGAAAAATGCAAGAAACACCCCAGCATCAGTGAAGTCATTGACTGGGTAAATGTGCTAAACCGTCTGGAAGTGCCGGAATTGTCCGCCGATATTGTGATTTCTACTGTAAATATCCTTTTGAAGTACCGGGAAGACTGTCTTAATATTATCGAAAAAGTCAAGCAAAAGGACTGGTTTACATGGACTACCTGATCTTTGACCTCGCCCGGCTGCTCCGCAAGTCGGGTTTCGCTGTCAGTACCCGTGAAATAGCTGACTGCGTTCAGGCGCTAAACGTATTGAGTGCAAATAAGCTCACTAAGTATGACGTTTATAAACTAATGAATGCCACCCTGCTGAAAACCGAATGGGGCGCGGCCTATATCCAGCAGCTTGCGGAGCTTTTTTTGGAGCCAGACCCTGAGATCCTGGCAGATCACGCCGGTGTACTGTCGCCCACTAATTCTTCATCCCGGGAAACAGGTGAAGGCGAATCAGGCTGTGGCCGGGCGGGCAGCGGAGCCGCTATGTCGCTGCTGACCGGCGCAGTATTGAACCAAGACCTTGACTTGCTTTACGCCCTGATAAGACGCCATGCGCTAAGTCTCAGTCTGCTCTGCGAAGACCGGGAGACGGCGCTGCTGGATTTCAAGCTGCAAAGCGGCTGGTTGCAGGTGGCCGCTATCATAGAAGAAAAATATCGCTTGGGCGAAATTCTCCCGGCTGATTATCACAGCGCTCTGACAAGCCTTAGCCAATGGGAGAATTTTCTCAAAGAAGAGTCTGAACGCCTGCAAGTGAGAAATATGAGCCGGGATTATTTGAGTCAGCTAATGAAACAGCATAACCCCAGATATCTCAAATTTCTGGACGTGGATGACGCTGATATTTCCGTCATATCCCGGGAATTGGCGAAGCTGGCCAGAAAACTGGCTGTAAGAAAAGGGCGCCGCCGGCAAGAAGCGAAGCAAGGCCGGATCGACATCAGCCGGAGCATACGGCGCGCCATGCCAACCGGCGGTGTCCTCCTCAAGCTGGCAAAGATGGCGAGAAAGCAGGCTAAGCCCGATCTTTGCCTGTTATGCGACATGTCCAATTCCGTCAGGAAATTCAGCTACTTCATGCTGTTATTTGTCTACACCTTGCAGACACGCTATTCCCATATCCGCTCATTTTTGTTTGTCGATCAATTGCTGGAGACCGCCGACTATTTCAAAGAGCGGGATGTAGACAGCGCCTTGGGAAACATCGGCAGTCTAAAAGGATTTAATCTGTCCGGCTTCTCGCATTACGGCAATGTAATCCACCAGTTTACCGCTCATTACCTTAATGTAATACATAGGAACACAACCGTCCTGATCCTGGGTGATGCGAAAAATAACTGGAATACAGTGGACGGCAGCGAAGTTTTGCCTAAAATCAGCGAGCAGGCCAAGGCACTGTACTGGCTTAATCCCGTGGAGCAGGAGCTATGGAACCGGAATGACTGTATCATGGAAAAATACCGGCCAAGCTGCACCGGTGTCTACCCCTGCGCCAACCTCGAGCAATTAGAGCGGTTTGTTATTGAGGCCCTGTAATACTAAAGCGTACTTCCCCGGCAGCCGGCCTAGGCGATTTCTCCCTGATCAATCATTACCAGAATCCGGCCGGCAAGGTCGGCATCAGCCAGCTTAGCGGCAAAAAGCGGCGCTATCTGCTTCCATACCTCCGCCGGGTTGATTGCCAGCGCCCGGCCGTTCAGCCACTCGCCGTCCGCGCCGGGCAGGCCCTTCCACTTGCCCTGGAGGGAAAGACGCTCTTCATACTCGGCTTTGAGTGCGGCCGCTACCCGGGTTTTGTCCACATAAGTCAGATCATCGGACTTAAAGACGGCCAGCATCCCGGCCCGGATGACGGCGTCACCCGCAGTTCTGTCGCTCATGCCTTTTTCAATGGCGGTGTAGAGCAAACTGTTATATTCAGTAAAGTAGCGGAAATCATCCCGGTACAGCGCCGCTTCCACGCTGAACAGCATATAGTCGTAGCCGGTGAGCGGCTTGGCCGATGCCAGATCATCGCCGGAACAGAGCTGCGAGTTCTTCACAACCAGTTTTTCCGGGTTGAATTTGCCGGCTTCGGCGGCGATAACGGCGAAATAGCCGCTCTCCAGCGATACGCCGCCCAACTGGTCCGAGCCGGCGTATTCATTGTGATAGACCAGCCGGACTTCCTTGTCGCCGCTGTCCAAGAGGTCCTGCAGGGCGCCGGCCGCACTGTCGGCCACCTTGAGGGCGGCGGACAGCTGGCCGCTGGTCAGCAGGCTGGAAACGCTGTTAGCCAGCGACAGGAAAGACGCAAAATAGTCTTTGCTAACATAAGCCAGCAAGGCGGCGTCGATGGATATCGTACCGCCGCGGTACGGCACCAGGTTCGTCAGCGAATAATTGAGCTGCACGCCTTTTCCCAGGGCGCTTTCATTCAGGTTCAGCGCCAGCGGCCCGGCCACGTTGGGCAGCTGCTGCGCGGCATTGTCGCCGAAACTCAGGCTGACGACCGAGGAAACCACCGGCACCAGCTTGCGGAAGAGCTTCCGGTCATCTTTTAAAAACATTTCCGCCAGGCGCAGGCGGAAATAATGCTGCCCCTCCTGGAACACCAGCTTTTCCACATCGGACGCTACCGGCGAAAAAACATAATGCTTGGCTTCTTTCACAAACAAATTGGCAAACCAGTCAATAAGACTCATACTGTCCCTCCTGCTGCCCGGCGGTAAAGCTCTTGCCGCCGGCATTGCTATTTTTTCGGTTCGATTTTGAAAAAAGCATTATAGTTGGCAACTACCTGGTTGGCGCTTTCAATGGCGGCGTTTCTTTCCCGGATCACCAGATTGGCGTCGTTGGTGGCCGCGTCGATAAACTGCTGCGCGGCTTTTAAGTAGGCGTCCACAGCGGCGATATAGGCGGCGGTGGCTTTGGCGTCGGTCAGCGAAGCCGGCGGCGCCGGCACCGGCGGCAGCTTTTCTTTTACTGCCGGATAAGCCGCGGCAAAATTGGTGGCGGCTGCGTCAGCGGGGGCCGTCAGCTGTTCCTCCGCCGCATAAACCATAGTCGCCGCAGTTAAACAAAATAGGCTCATAGCCAAACAGATCATTTTCTTCACAGTCTTTCCTCCTTAACGATTGCAAACACAGTTCCTGTCCCCATGTTTTTTTGCCATATTTTTTCCAGCCGTTGCATATTTACCTGCGTAAATGTATAATATAAAAAGGCTGACGTGCTCGACACGCCAGCCCGGCAGGCTGCCTAACCGGAAAACGGTTAGCCCACAGCTGAACGGTATCGGAAAATAACCGCATCCTTGGCCGGGGCGGTTATTTCCGGTTTATAACGAGTACAATCAGTGATGCAAATGCAATCATGAGATACATCGCCTCAAAGATCGACATCCCTACCACCTCCTCCCCTGAAAGGAAGAAGCTAACCGTCTTCTGCGCAGCCTATGCGACTATTATATCACGTTTTCCACATAAAGGAAATTGCCCTTTTTCGCTTAACAGCAACCAGCAGACCGCCCACGCAAAGGGCGGTTTTTTTTTGTCCTGCCGGCCCTGGCTACATGCCGAACTGGTCGGTGGCGATCCACTCCATATTGAGGAGCGACCAGAAATCGGCCGCCAGCTTATTAAGGACATACTCGTACGGCAGCCAGCCGTAGCCGGCTTCGCCCCAGGAAGCGCCCCAGGAGTTGCGGATGAGAAGCGCGCCGGTGGTTTCCCGGTTGTAGCGGGTATTGGTGATTTTGAGGGTATCATCATAGCCCACAGCGGCCACGGCGTGACCCCACCGGGCCTTTTCGTCCGGGCCGGGAGCGGGAATGCCGCCGGAGACATCGGCAGCGCAAAATGAGGCGAAGCCGTAAAAGCCGAACATGGCGGGCACGCCGGCCGCCAGGTATTTTTTTACGCTGCAGAGGACCTCGGCGGGCGCCGGATTTACAGCGGCCGCGTCATGGCAGAAGTACTGCAGCGCCTCGTAGTTGTCGGCAATGGCATAGACAAAGGCGTTCGGCTCCCGGTCAAAGTCCGGGGCCTGATCGGTATAGGGCCAGTATTTTTCCGGCGGCACGCCGCACAGGGCCAGGGCGCCCATGATATCACGGATGTAGGAACCGCTGTCGCCGGTCACGCCCTGCAGGCTGCGGGCATTTTTGTAGATAAAGAGCCGCGAGGCGGTGAAATGCCGGCCAAAAGCCCGGTTCTGAAAGTATTCGATAATGGCGGCCGCCGCATGGGCGGTGCAGGCGCCCAGCTGGCCCTGCTCCGGCACCGGCGTGCTGCACCACTCGCGCAGATCGGCCTTGTCCGGCAGCGGCGCGGTGTCGTCGATCCCCAGCTGTTTGATGGCTGCCTGCAGGCTGGGATGGCATTCGGTGTAATCGCGCAGATCAGGCAACGGCGGCCGCCAGCCGGTGCCTACCGTGCGCTTGTCCGGTAAGATTACCTGCAGTTTCATGTGATAATCCCTCCTTCAGTGGAAGCAGGAGAACCATCCCCCGCTTCCTTAATATGATTCCGGGAAAATATCAGAATGGTGGAGGGGAGAATTCCCCTCCACGGAAAACCGGGTGTTAGGACTTGGCTTTGGCTGCCGCCACTTCCTTGATAAACCTTTCCCGTTCGAAGAGGGCCTGCGCCGAATTGGAGGCGAAGGCCGGCGCGACATAGCTCTTGAGGGTAGTCACAGTGGCCGTCTCGCCCTCGTAGATGGTGGCGAAGTTGAGGCCGTCTGCAACGCTAGTGAAGGTGCTGAGGGCGGTGATGCCGCCGGCGCTGACAATGGAGCCTCCCATATCGTAAACGGCAAGATCATTGCCCTGGGCCATCCAGGTCTTACCGGTGCCGTTGGAGAACCACAGCGCCCAATAATAGCCGTCTTCCCCCACCGTGGAAGACACTTCCGATACCTTACCAGCCGCAACCAGACTGCTTAACAAAACATTGCTGGCACCGGTAAGGGTGGCCATGCTGGTCGCATAGAGATACCAGTCCATGACCCAACTGGAATTGAACGTGCCAATCAGGATGTACGCCGTGCTGCCGTCGCTACTGAAGCTGAGCGCGCGGAAGTCATATTTGTCCGAAGCAGGATCACTGGCACTTTGCGCCGCTTTGAGCAGATTGGTTACGGCCAGTGTGCTCTGGTTTACTTTCTGGATGCGGGAAGCGGTGTTCCATTGCCCGCTGGTTGTGCCGCCATGCTGCGGGCCGCCCACGGCCGTCAGGATCAGATCGCTGCCATAGGCCTGAATGCTGAAGGCGTTGGGGGCTGGCCAGCCTGAGCCTGTCAGCGAGGTATAGGGGCCGATATAAGCTACCGGCGTGGTGCTGAGCGCGAAGTCCAGCTTCACCACCGTGCTGTCCACGTAGGCGGCGGTAGGCGCCCCGGCCGACAGGTTCTTGCCGTTGATGAACAGGGCGTACACATATTCGCCGGTGATCTCCAGGTCCACGCCATAGGACTCATTGTCGTCGGTCAGGTCCGGGAACACATAGGCGCCGGACTGGACGGTGTAGGTATCGCCGTTGGTGCCGCTGCTGCGCACGCGGAAGACAAACTTACCGTCATAGTCGATGCCGTAAATGTCCACAACACCGCTGCTGACCTCTCTGGTCCTAATGCAATAAGGGTTGGTAACGGTTTTTGTGCCGACCGTCAGGGTGACCGGCCCGGCTACGGGATCGCCCCAGGTATTGGGCGAGGTGTTGTCTGCATCGGCGGCATAGAACAGCCAGGTGCAGGTCGCTGTGGTACCTGACCATACAAGCGAAGCCACCGCGGCCCGGTTGAGGCCGGCGCCGTTCTTGAAAAACAGGGGTTTGGGATCAGGGCCGATCGGGGTGCTATTGGTGCTGCTGTAGGTCGTCCTTACCCCCTTGTGCACGGTAAGGGAAGAGGCGGAGTCGTCAAATGCAACCGTGCCGATATCGCCGCTGGCGGGAATTATCGAATAACTGTACGTACCATACATCAGTTTGCTGTCAATCGCCATTACAAATCACACTCCCATTTTTTTATTCTGCTTTACCCTGCGACCGTCAGCAGCCTGCGGGCTGCTGAGGCCGGTTCCTTGCTGACCATGGGAAAACGCCTCACCTCCTTGTCGAATTTTCCTTATCCTTTAGAAGAAGTACTGGGCAGTCATGTAGTAAGTCCGGCCTTGCTGCGGATACTGGACATTGCCGGAACCGGTTACAATATAAGACCCCGTTGATCCTGAGCGATAGCCCCAGCTGTGCCATAGCTGGTTGGGTCCTTTATTAAACAGGTCGTTGACACCGGCAGTCAGCTTAATCCGGCTGCTCAGGTCATACTTCAGACCAACATTGGTGATGCCCAGCGCATCATACGTGGTGGAGTTTTCGTCGCCGATGCCGAATTGCGCCACTTTCCCCAGATAATGGTATTCAGTAAAGGCGCTGAGTCTGTCGCCGGGGAAGCGATAGCCGAGGCGGACATTGTACTCCCACTCCGGTATCCAGGGGAAGGTCGATCCGGCCCGCCAGGACGGCCCGGTCACCAGCGAGGCTTTGGAGCCGCTGGCGGTGATGACCGAATCATTCCAGGTGGCGGCCAGGAGGAGATCCCAGCGTTTCCACCTCATTTTACTTTCCAGCTCCAGACCCTGAATGTTGCCGGCGGCCAGGTTAGTATAGTAGCCCCAGCCGTAGAAATCAATCGAATAGCTTGATAGATTCTTCGCGCGGCGGTTGAAATAGGTCAGCGTCACATCGGTGTCGGCCGCAAGCGCCTTGCCCTGCCAGTTGGCGCTGACGTCCCAGCTGGTACCGCGTTCGACAAAGCTATTCAGCAGATACTGGGGCTGGCCTGCAATATTCCGGTACATTTCCCAGCGGGATTTGACATTGACGCCGTCGCCGAAAAGCTCATACCAGTTGGGGAATTTGTAGTAGGTGCCGTAGGTGCCGCGGAAGGTCCAGTGCTCGTTCTGCACTTTTTTCAGTCCTAAGCCGTAGGAATACTTCCAGGAACCGAGATCAGGATCGCCCAGATCAACATCCATATCCATCTTCTGCGCCCGCAAAATCGGGGTGAAGAACAGGCTGCCGCTCTTGTTGAGCGTCATAGTATCCTGCACCTGCAGATGATAGTTGTTGGTCTGGTAATGCTCTTTAAAATATTTTTTGTAAAAATCCCCGTCATTGCCCACGCTGGAAACCTTAGGCGGCCATCTATCTAGATTATGGGTATCGACATCCATGGTTTCGCGGGAACCCTTGAGTAAAAATTCCA
This sequence comes from Sporomusa aerivorans, assembly GCF_041428895.1. Taxonomy (NCBI): domain Bacteria; kingdom Bacillati; phylum Bacillota; class Negativicutes; order Selenomonadales; family Sporomusaceae; genus Sporomusa; species Sporomusa aerivorans. Next base: position 1,214,117 of record NZ_CP156926.1, on the reverse strand, counting down.
CCAGATGATTGTCCCCCGCTTGCCAGCTCCCATCGATAGTGCCTTCGTAGCGGCGATTGCGGAAATCGTTGTCGGCGGTCAGGAACCAGGCGCCGTTGGCCGATTTGGTCTGCGAGCTGGCGGCGCGTTTGAGCTGATAGGAGGTATCCAGCTTCCAGCCCCACTCCAGATTGCCGTCCGTCTGCCGCCGGCCGAACTGGAATTCGGTCGTGGTGGTATTGAGCTGCCGCTGACGGTATTTATTATAGATACCGCCAAAGGGAAGACCCTCATCAATAAGTTCCTGCAAGGGCACGTCGGCATATTGAGTATAGGTCGATTCCGGGAAGCTGGTTTTATTCTCTTTCCAGGTCAGTTTGGCAAACCAGTTGTCATCCTGCCATTTAAGAAGGGCGTCGGTGTTCTGGTAGTCGTTGTACAGGCGATGGCGGTCCTGGGTGGCGGGGTCGTATGCCTGCAGCGCGTGCAGATTCTTATAGCGAAAATCGCCTCTGGCCTGGTCGCGGTTGAGGGCGAACAGCAGGCTGCCGCTGCCGGCGGGCGCCGTCAGTTCCAGGTTGCCGGTGTAGCCGCCGAAGGAGCGCACGCCCTGGGTGATGCTGCCGCTGGCGTCCTGCGGCTTTTTGGTGACGATGTTGATGGCGCCGCCAATGGGGGCGCCGGCGAAACGGGCCGGCACATAACCACGGTAGACCTCGATGCGTTCGACGTTCTCCACCGGGATGGTGGCCAGGTCGACGGCCACGTCGGCGTTGGAGTTGACCAGCACGCCGTCAATGTAGATGTTGACCTGACCGCCGGTTGAGCCGCGGACGCGGGCCACGGTGTAGTGGCCGGTGCCCTGCAGGCGCTGCACATAGACGCCGGGCACGGTCTGCAGGAGGTCGGGCAAATTCTTCATCTCACCCTTGTAGTCGGGCACATGGATAACCGAGACGGTGCCGGGTGAGAGCTTTTTCTCCCATTCGGGGCGTTTGGCCTCGACGACCAGCGGGGCCAGGGCGTAGCTGCCCGGCTCACTGTCAGCGGGCACGTCCCGGGCCACGGCCGGTGAACCGGCAGGCTCCGTTGCCGGCTGAACCGGGCTTTGGTCCGTTGCCGTCGCCGCCGGGCTGTCCCCGGCAGTATCCGGTTCGGCAGCAGGAGCCGTACCGGCTGCCGCTGCGGCTTGGCCGGCCTGGACCGACGGCTGGGCGGAGCTGTTTATGGCAGCAGCCGCCGCCGTGACAGCAGCGGCCGTTTCCGGCCGGCCGGCTGCCAGGTTCCGCTCTGCCGCGGCCGCGCCGGTATCCGCCGCCGGGGCGGCTGCGTCCGTGGTTTTCCTGCCGATCACGGTCTTAGCGGCCAGCGCTTGCTCCCAGTCTGTCAGACTGCCTGCCGGGGGCGCGCCGCGGGCTTTCTCCGGCCCGTTGAACCGCCAGGCCATGCCGGCGTTGACCTGCCAGTCGGTGTTGACCTTGCCGCCGGCCGTCTTGGTCAGCTCGACAAAGGCGTTCTGGTCCCGGCCGGTCTCAAGATTGGCCCCTACGGCGAATTCATACCAGGTGTCCTTGCCGTTCAGGGTGTTGACCGGCAGGCTGGTCACCGCATGATATGTACCGCTGCTGTCCCACGCGCCGGCGTCGGCGCTGGCGCTGCCGCCGTCCTTGAAGTCGTGGTTGACGGCGGCCTTGGCGTACAGTACGCCCTTTTTGCCGTCGCTGGCGAATTTGCGGCCGGCGGTGACGCCGAAGCGGCCAATCAGCATGTCCATCTTGTCCTGATTATAGCGCATGCCGTTGTCCTGGATGTAGCTGTAGCTTTTCATGGTGCCGTAGCTCAGGCCGGCCTGGGGCTCCAGGTACCAGCCGCCTGCCAGCTCTTTCTGCAGGCCGTAGCGGAGACCGGCGCCGTAGGTCCAGGTGCCGTAGTCGTTGGCAAAGAGATTGCCGTCCGAGTCAGAGAATTTATACTTGTTGCTCAGCTTGGAGCCGCGGACGGTGACATCAAGATAATGGCCCTTGTCCCCCAGCCAGCTGGTGTAGAGGCCGAGTCCGCCGCTTTTCAAGTCGCCGCCGGCGCTGCTGTACAGGCCGTCAGCCGTCCGGTGGAAGTCGGCGTTGGAGTTGAGCTGGCTGAGGAAGAGGCCGGTGTAGAGCCTGCCGCCGTAGAACTTACCCTCACGCTGCTTGTCATAACCGACCTGGATGCCGTTATAGCTCTGGGCGAAATCAGACCCGTAGGCGCCGGCGAAATCATATTGGCCGCGCCAGACCTGCGCCCAGGCCCCGTCGGCACCGCCCGCTTTGCTATGCTGGCCCAGTTGGCTGGCGGCACGCAACGTTTCGCCCCGCTTCCAAAACAGGCCGTCCTCCATCCGCCACAGGTTGCGCATCGCCAGCTGGGCGTTGGCGGCGCTAAACACGCCCTGGGAGACAAACTCACTGCGGGTGGCCGTCCAGTCGATGCTATAGTATTTCGTGGTGTTGTCGGTAATGACCCCGGTAGCGGCATCGGTGGTGGTGGTAGTGCTGGATGTTGAATTCAATACCGGCACAAAGTAGTACTTGTTCAGTGAGCTGTCAATATAGTACGGCTGGTCGGCGGTAAAGGCAAGACTGCTGGCCGGGCTGGTGGTCAGGACGGTCCCGTCCGCCGCCGTGGTGGAGATAATATTGTATACGTTGACAACATTGTTGATGGTTCCCGTCACCACCGGTGCGGTGGTAAGCGCCCAAACATCGGTGGAAGAGAGCGCGTTTGTCGCATTCAAACCGCCGCCGGTATTTTTGTTGTAGCGGATCTGCAGCAGCACCGTGGCCACGCCGTCCGGCAGTTGTATCTTATCGCCATAAAACGTGACCTTATCGCTTTGCAAGGTATCAGTTCTTACGCCTGTATCACTATTTATGGCATACTTGCCGCCGCCCACATTCAGACGAATGATGGCGCCATTGTGCAAAATGGCCTCGCCTACGGTCAAATTCCGCACATAGGCTCTTGCGCCATTGTTATTAACCGTCCAGTAGGTGGCGCCGGCCGGGTAGGTGCTGCTGTCGCCCAGCGCCTCCCCGTATTTATAGGACAGATCCAGGATGGCGCCGGATTCCAGTTCCAAACTTGTTACCCCAATGCTACCACTTACCGCATCCATCGGCCGCCAGATGCCACCGCTGAGCACAACAATTGTACCGCTATAGGTGACATTCAGCGGGATGCTGGTAGTAGTGGAACTGGTATCGCTGTTCTGGTATTTCAGCGCATAGGTGGTCAGGGTCGAATAGTCCTGACCGGGGCCGATGGTAAAGCTTCCGCCGGCCATGGAATTTTTGTCCACAGTCTCGCCGGTTATTTTCGGCGAAGCCTGCACCGGCGCCGCGGCCAGGAGCGCGGCCGAGACGCAGGCCACTAACAAAGCGCGCCGCTTGTTGCCCGCGGCGCCTGATTTCTTTCTTTTGCTCTTGCGCAAAACTTTCTCTCCCTCACTGCATAAACGATAAACTAAATACGATTCCGGGAAAATATCAAAATGGTGGAGGGGAGAATTCCCCTCCACGGAAAGCTAAAGTTAGGACTTGGCTTTGGCTGCCGCCACTTCTTTGATAAACCGTTCCCGTTCGAAGAGGGCCTGCGCCGAATTGGAGGCGAAGGCCGGTGCGACATAACCCTTGAGGGTAGTCACAGTGGCTGTCTCGCCCTCGTAGATGGTGGCGAAGTTGAGGCCCGGATATTGTCCCGAGGTAAAGGTGCTGAGGGCGGTAATGCCGCCGGCGTTGACGATGGAGCCGCCCGTATCGTAAACGGCAAGATCATTGCCCTGGGCCATCCAGGTCTTGCCGGTGCCGTTGGAGAACCACAGCGCCCAGTAGTAGCCATCCTCGCTAGCCGTGTCGGCCACCGGCGATGCCTTACCTGCCGTAACCAGACTGCTTAACAAAACATTGCCAGCGCCGGTAAGGGTGGTCATGCTGGTCGTATAGAGATGCCAGTCCATAACCCAACTGGAATTGAACGTGCCAATCAGGATGTACGCCGTGCTGCCGTCGCTACTGAAGCTGAGCGCGCGGAAGTCATATTTGTCCGAAGCAGGATCACCGGCACTTTGCGCCGCTTTGAGCAGATCGGTTACGGCCAGCGTGCTCTGGTTTACCTTCTGGATGCGGGAAGCGGTGTTCCATTGCCCGCCGGTTGTGCCGCCATGCTGCGGGCCGCCCGCGGCCGTCAGGATCAGATCGCTGCCATAGGCCTGAATGCTGAAGGCGTTGGGGGCCGGCCAGCCTGAGCCTATCAGCGAGGTATAGGGGCCGATATAAGCTACCGGCGTGGTGCTGAGCGCGAAGTCCAGCTTCACCACCGTGCTGTCCAGGTAGGCGGCGGTAGGCGCCCCGGCCGACAGGTTCTTGCCGTTGATGAACAGGGCGTACACATATTCGCCGGTGATCTCCAGGTCCACGCCATAGGACTCATTGTCGTCGGTCAGGTCCGGGAACACATAGGCGCCGGACTGGACGGTGTAGGTATCGCCGTTGGTGCCGCTGCTGCGCACGCGGAAGACAAACTTACCGTCATAGTCGATGCCGTAAATGTCCACAACACCGCTGCTGACCTCTCTGGTCCTAATGCAATAAGGGTTGGTAACGGTTTTTGTGCCGACCGTCAGGGTGACCGGCCCGGCTACGGGATCGCCCCAGGTATTGGGCGAGGTGTTGTCCGCATCGGCGGCATAGAACAGCCAGGTGCAGGTCGCGGTGGTGCCTGACCATACAAGCGAAGCCACCGCGGCCCGGTTGAGGCCGGCGCCGTTCTTGAAAAACAGGGGTTTGGGATCAGGGCCGATCGGGGTGCTATCGGTACTGCTGTAGGTCGTCCTTACCCCCTTGTGCACGGTAAGGGAAGAGGCGGAGTCGTCAAATGCAACCGTGCCGATATCGCCGCTGGCAGGACTTACCGAATAACTATACGTACCATACATCAGTTTGCTGTCAATCGCCATTACAAATCACACTCCAATTTTTTATTCTACTTTACCCTGCGACCGTCAACAACCAGACGGCTGCTGAGGCCGGTTCCTTGCTGACCATGGGGAAACGCCTCACCTCCTTGTCGGATTTTCCTTATCGCAGCCTGGCCGGGCGCCGTTATCGCGTCCGGTCAGGACGAACAGGCTCTATTATGCTGTCGCCGCTGCTGCTTATGGTTTTAGTTTCGCAATTACGTCGGCGGTAATGTCGGTGCCGCCGTAGGCCACACTTGCTGCGTCAATAACGGCTGCCAGTCCCTTGTCTGCAGCCACGGCCTGGATGGCCGCGCCGATTTTATCGCTGACAGGCTGCATGAGGGCGTCTTCTTTTTGCGCTTCCGTGCGGGCGATTTTATCATTCAGGGCTTGCCTGGCCTCGGCCGGCAGGTCTTTGGACTGTTCGTCGTACTCTTTTTGCGCCGCCTGGCGCAGGGTCTGAAGCTGTTGCATAAGCTCCTCAATGCCGGGATAGGCGGCGAATACCTGCTGCCGGTTGACGTAGCCGATGCCAGCCTCCTGCTTGTCCTTGGCTTTGGCGGCCAGCGCCGGCGCGGGCGCTGCCAGGCCGCATACGAAAACGGCAGCGGCAATGAGGGAAATCATTCTTATGGCTTTTGCGATTTTTTGCATGTGTCTGTTCCTTTTTCCATATTTTTATAGATTTTCGGGGACAACCGGGCTTGTACGCCGGCCAGCCGGTACATACAGCCGGATTGTATACGATAATGCCAATAAAGAAAACACGGCTTGCGTCGAGCCTTTGGCGAAAGTTATACTTTCTATCAGGACAAAAAAACTCCCGTGACGGGAGTGTTACGGCAGCCTGGGAAGAACCTTTCCCGGCCGTGCGTAATCCCCTCCCTGTCTCTCGCAGGTACGATTGGTGATTGCCGGACAGGCAGTTCTCCTGACTTGCGGATCATGGCAGTTGCCGCGCCTTCCCAAAGCCCAGGCTCCAGTGGCGTATTGCGGGACTGCTCCCCGTTACAGTGGCGGGACCGTGCTGGCTTTGCACCAGACTTCCCTATTAAGCCCCGAAGGGCACCTATCCCTTACCCTATGCGGTTGTGTTATGCCTATTGCCAGCCTATGCCGGCTGTCATAAAAATATAACGATAATATAGCGCTAATTATTTGCCCGTCATTCTACACTTGACGCCAAACGCCAGGTATTCTTCGAGCGCCTCAATGATGACATTCTCCTGTGAGTCGCCTGCAACGGCGCTCTCCAGGGCTTCGCTGACAATGTGCCTGATCTGCTCGGCGTGATAGCCGCAATCCAGCAATTTGCCGGTTAACGTTTCAATCTTTTGCTGTTTCATCCTCTACCCCTTCAACCGGACAGCAGAGCCTCACTTCCTTCTCCCTGTCTTATGCGTAATGCTTTCGGCCTGGCGCTTGGCTTTTTTCCTGTTCTTGGCCGGCCAAGCGCCAGTATCTCAGGCTGCTGTCTTCCCCACCCTCCTTTTCGCTCTGCTTGCACTGTGCCGATAAAGAAATACACAGCATGGGCGCTGCCGCTATGCGCCTGAACATAACGGCCACCGCGCAATCTTCTCCCTGTCAACCGCAGTTCATCAAAAGATTGTCGGTACAGGCAGTTCTCCTGGCTCCAGATCCTCCTCAGCCCGGTCTTCCCGGCAGGTTGTCTACCTCTATCGCCTGCCAGTGACATGGTCGGACTGAATCCCTGTTACAGTGGCGGGACCGCGCCGGCATTTAACCGGTCTTCCCTATTAAGCCTTGCATGGAAGGCACCTGTACCCGCTATTTACAACCACCCGGCTAAAACCGCGTTTTGACACAATTGTGTCGAAACGCAACTAAGTTAGGTGTAAAAAATCCGTTCTCCTTGAAAAGTTCTCTATTGTACGCTCACAACCGGCAAATTAAAAAGAAGCCTCCTGTGATAACAACACAAGGAGGCTTCCGCTTGAATTCCCAAAGATACCGTCGGAAAACACGCATCGAATCCCCTCCCCATACCTCGCAGGTCAACGGTGATTGTCATACAGGCAGTTCTCCTGGCTCTGGATCGTCACTCGGCCAAACCTTCCCAGGATTGTATCCCAGTGGTATTTCATGGCTCTGCTCCCCATTACAGTGGCGGGACCGCGCCGGCTTTGAACCGGACTTCCCTATTAAGCCCCGTAGGGCACCTGCACCAAAGTATTAAATTTTTCCTTTGTTTGACATTATCGTAGCACAAATATTCCCGCTTGTCACACTTTTTCGCTCGTCTTATTTTGACATTTTTCACTGTTTTTCCGCATAAAAAATAGCGGCATGACAGCCACTATTCCTCATCAAAGCCTGTTGGTCTGTTGCATATTTTACAGTCTATGGGTATAATATAAGAAAAGGACTGACGTGCGCTAACACGCCAGCCCCACAGGCTGTCTAACCGGAAAACGGTTAGCCCAAATTCGTTGTTATTTAAGAAATAATCGCCGCTATTTGAGCACAGGGGCGGTTATTTCTTTTTGGTCGTGACCAATACCATGAGCGCGGCAAATGCAACCGCAAATTTCAATGCCTCATAGATACTCATCTTACCACCCCCCTTCCTTAAAAGGAAGGGGCTAACCGTTACCCCGGGCAGCCTGTACTCTTAGTATACCGTATTTTCCCAGAACGAAAAAGAGATTCTTGATACTACGCGCCGCCTCTATGCAGGCGGCCTTTTGCTTTCCCGCCGCCGGGGCACTGCGGCACTGGTTACAGCCACTTCTCCATATGGACAAGCTCAGCGCTGCCACCTTCGTCAAGGGTTATGACAAAGCCCTCTTTTTTCCAGAAGTTGAAGCCGCCCGGTAAAAATCTATGAGTATGCAGGTACATGATGGCATATCCCTGTTCCCGGCAAAAGGCTGTCATTTCTGCCAGCAGTTTAGCGCCCAGCCCCTGCCGCCGCAGGCGCTGATCAATATAGCACCGCCCTACTTCCGCCGTTACCGGCAGGTTATAGCGGCCTTTCAGCAGGGCAATCCGGTCATTGTACGTACAAATTGCGGCCGTCCCGGCAACTTCGCCTGCCGGGGTGAATATTCCCCACATATTGCAGTTTGCCGGCTCTACATACCGTTTCTCCAGCCCCCAGACATCCTCGGTCATAGCCGGCTGGCCTTCCTGGGAGAATAGTTCTTTAAGCTGCCGCAGTAAAAAGCTTTGCACAGCCTTAATATCTGCCGGGCGAATAGGACGGATAACCAGGTCTTCTTTGTTCATGGCGAACAACGCTCCTTTCAGATGCGAATCCTGTTCAAACAAACGGGAAATATGTCGAATTTTTTTCAGCGCTGCACGCCTGCGCTGTCAGTTCATAATTGGTGGCGGCTATGCCGCGCAGTCATAGGCTTTAGTCGCTGTCAGCCTACAATTTGACGGCGGCGGACAGCCTGTCCACAGATTTATTCAGTCCCGGCAAATACAGCCATAAAAACAGCGACCGCCCCAGGCTGAAAACAATAAAGGCCAGCCATACGCCGTGGTTGCCCAGGCCGGGCACACCTGCCCACAGGCAGATAAAGTAGGCGGCGAGAGAGTACAGCATGGAGTTTCTGACCGGACCGGCTGTCGTGGCGCCCGTAAAGATGCCGTACAGTTGCAGTCCCCAAAACGCGGTCAGCGGAAATACGGCGATCCAGGGCATATACTGCTGCGCCGCCTGCCGAACCTCCGGGATCGTGGTAAACAACCGGATGACCGGGTCCCCGAGGAAACTGGCGCTCAGGGCCAGCAGCGCTGCCGTCAGCCCGCCCCAGAAAGCCGTCAGCGTAATGGTTTTGCGGTAGAGCGGCCGGTTTTTCTCGCCAATGGCCTGTCCCACAAACACAGTGCCGGCATTGGCGATGCCGCCGAGTAAGTTGGCCATGACAAAATGGAGCTGCATAAGCACGGCATTGGCCGCTAAGACCGTGTCTCCGTAGCGGATGCCATAAACGGCGACAAGGTTATATACGGTAAGCAGGCAAGCCGTCCGGATGAACAGGTCCCGGTTGACTTTCATCATAGTCAGGAAGGCGTCCGGGTCAAATAACATCGCTGGCGTAAGCCCGTCCAGGCTGACCACATGCAGGTTGCGTATCAGCACAAAGCCGATACAGGCGGTTGCCATTTCCGCCAGCAGAGTCGCCGCCGCCACGCCGTCGGCATCCAGGCCGAAGCCGATAACCAGCAGCAGCGCCAGCAGGATATTCAACACGTTCATCAGCACCTGCAGAAAGAGGGAAAGCTTGACTTTGGCCATGCCCAGCAGCCAGCCGTTCATTACATAATTGGCCAGCACAAACGGCGCTCCCCAGATCCTGATATCGTAGTAGGCGCCGGCCAGAGCGCCCACGGTTTCACCGGGGGACAGCAGGGCAAACGCCACGGTTTTGATCGGCCACTGCAATAGTACCAGCAGCACGCCAAGCAACAGGGCAATAAGCATTGGTCTGACAAGCGCCAGCGTAATGGCCTGCTTGTCGCCGCGACCGCATGCCTGGGCGCTGAACCCGGAGGTGCTGACGCGCAGAAATCCCAGCAGCCAGTATAATGTGTTAAAAATCAGCACGGCAACGGCAACGCCGCCAATATAGGCGGCCTGGGGAAAGCGCCCCATGATTGCCGTATCGGCCACCCCCAGGAGCGGCGTGGAAATATAAGAAATGATAAGCGGTATGGCTAAACCCAGAAATTTTTTATGATCCTGCCAGTTGATGCTTGTAATGGACTGTTGCATTATCGCCTCCGTGAAGTATTGTAAACCGGGAAATCGTATATTCCGGCAAGGTTTTAGAAACTCTCTATTGACTTTTCTATCAATCAACTAAGCTCTTTGGCATAATACAAGCGGGAAACTTTTTGTATGTAGTCTATAAACTGTTCACAAAGCCAGGGATCAAGCTGTGACCCGGCCAGACGCCCGATTTCCGTTAGCGCCTGCTGACCGTCCAGGTTATCTTGCTGCTTCTGGCGGTTTGTAATTTCATCAAATACGTCACATATGGCGATCATTCTGCTTAAAAAAGGGATTGCCGCTTCTTTCAGACCTTGCGGATAACCGGCCCCGTCATACCGTTCGTGGTGGTACAGTACAAACGGGCTTATTTCCGCCAGGCCAAAGGCCTTGAGGATGGTTTCGCCATATGCCGCATGAAGCTCAAACACCTCGTGCTCCTGCTCCGACAATGCTCCCGCTTTATTTAGCAGTACAGTCGGCAGGCAGTATTTGCCGATATCATGCACCATTCCACAGACAAAGGCCTTATTCATTTCCGTTGTAGAAAAATCCATGCAGGCCGACCACTCGAACATATGCATGGCCACACTGTGACAATGCCTGAGCGTAGCGGGATGATGCCTGCCCAGCAGCGGCAGCAAGTAATCAATGCCTTTCATAATATTACTAATACCTCCGTTTCTAGAGACTCTTGGCAACCTAATTCGTCCCCCGAAGGGCAGGCGGAGTGTATCCAGCCGTTATAAAGAAAACACGGCTTGTGCCGAGCCTTTGGCGAAAGCGGAAGCCGATGTTGCCCTTATCCAGGCGAAAGTTATACTTTCTATCAGGACAAATAAAAACTCCCGGTATGAACCGGGAGTGTAGTGCAGTATGCCACCTTTGTAATGGAAAATATCCAGCAGAGCAGTAAACTGTAATCCCCTCCCCATGCCTCGTGGGTAAAACGGCGACTGTCAGCTAGGCAGTTCTCCTGGCTCCGGATCATGGCTTGCTTAAACCTTCCCAGGACAATTAATCCCAGTGGCATATCTTAAGCTTGCTCCCCGTTACAGTGGCGGGACCGCGCCGGCTTTTAACCGGACTTCCCTATTAAGCCCCGTAGGGCACCTAACTCATGGTATGTAATTGTTGCCAATTAAAATATATACTGGATTCACCGGGAAGTCAATAGCTCTAACTTTCCTTCTTATTTGCTTCCAATATTTCAGAAAGCCTTTCCAGTCCCTTTGTCATGAAATTTTTTTGTTGGTGTAATCCCCTCAACCGTCTTTTTGCTTTTCCTATTCTTTTAATACTTCACAAATCTTATCAATGCACTTTTCAAAAATGGCTATTTCCTGAGCCGTTAGCCGGGTGCTGAGTTTATCATAAAATTGTTGATTTAACTGTTCATGCGCCAGATAAGCCTGTCTGCCCTTTTCAGTCAGCGAAGCCAGCGTCGCCCGGCTGTCAGTGGCATGCGACGTGCGCTGAACGCAGTCCTTAGCCTCCAGACGGCAGACGAGCTGGGTTACCGCTCCCTTAGTAACCCCCAAGTGCGCCGCCAGTTCACTCATCAAAATCCGGCCGTCAGCACCAATCTCATCAATGATATTTATTTCACTGGGCGTTAAGCAGCCCGCGGCGCCAAACTGGTACGAGTGCCGGTTAAGGCGCTTGAGCTGCATAATAAGCCGGCCGATACGGGCGCTTCCCTGCCTGGAATCACAGCTTTCCGACTGTGGCTGCATTGTCCTGACCTCCCCAAATAGTTTAAAATATAAACTATTTGCTGCAAATTACATTTTTATCCTGTAACTAGCCCGCACTAAGGCTCCCGCTTCTATAAGCGGGAGATAAGGGCGGCTAAGTTCCCGGATAAGGGCGACTAAACTTCAGGTGGGGTTAAAACCCCAGCTGAAGCTAAGTCTGCTTTAGCCGGAACTGCCCATAAGAACGGACAGTTCTGGATCCTTACTAGAAACTCCAGCGCATGCCTGCGTCAAGACGCCATTCTGTAGCCACATCCCCGCCTACGCTCTTTTCCAGGTTGGCGTATGCATAGGCGTTGTTGCTTACTTTTGTGCTGCCGCCCAGTTGGAATACGGCCCAGCTGCCGCCCAGGTCCACACGGCTCTTTTTGGCTTCCTCGGCTATAAAACGGCTGCTGAAATCCCCGCTGAATTCATGCGCCAAAAAGGCTTTGGCGTAGATGCTGCTTTTCTCGGTCAGACGGCCCACGCCTACACCGATCCGCCCTACCAGGCTGGTAAAGCCGTCCTGGCTGATGTTCATGGTCCGGTAGTTGCCGGCCCCATCTTTTACGTCACTGGTGGCTGTGTAGTCTTTGCCCTGCAGACGGCCCCAGCTTAGCTGCATCTGCGGTTCTACGTACAGGCCCTTGCCGTATTCGATCCGCCGCCCGTATTCCGCGCTCACGGACAGGCCGTTGGTTTTGTAGTCGCCTTCTACTTTATGACCCATCTCGTTATAGACGGTGAAGTCATTTTTTATCTGACCGCCTTTTAGGACGATGTCGCTGTAGTGGCCTTTGTCTCCCTGCCAGCTGCCGTATAATGACAGGCTGGTGGCCGTGTTGTCGCCCCGGCCTCCCAGGATGTAGTCGCTGTCGCCGTCGGTGTGGCTTACGGCCGCGCCTACCCGCCAGCCACTATTTACTTCTTTGTCATAGCCGATCTGGACGGCTTTATAGCTGGTGCTGTACCGGGTGTTGTTCTGGTCGTATTTGGATTTCCCGCCGTAGACGTTGGCCCAGATGCCGCCGTTCTCCGGCGACAGACGCAGTTCGCCCAGCCGTTTTTGCAGGTCGTTGTTTTCGGTACGCCACAGCATGGCTGACGATACCATGGCCGATTTGGCGCCGCTCATGACCATGGTTTCATACTGGCCGTATTCGATGGGGTTGTCCGGGGTGATTACGGAGCCGGACGCCAGGCTGCCGGTCGCGCTGTTAAACTCGATATCGCCCACTTTCCACAGGATGCCGGGCGCGGTCAGGCCTTCGCCGATGGCCACTTTGCCGGTCAGGTTGGCTTTGGCGGTCTGGTAGCCGTCGTAGGTCAGTTTGCCGGCCAGGGCGTTCAGTACTTCGTTGACGGTATTCTCTTCGGCGACGTTGATGCCGCTGCTGTCGGTCATGAGCGTGATGGCCGAACCGGTCGCCGCTTTTTCGATGCGGAGACCGCCGCCAATGATTTCTGCGGGGTTCTGGCTGTTATGGCCGTAGATGACCATGGTGTTGCCGCTGTAGTTGTCGATAGCGATGCCGGTATTGCTCTTTTGCTGGATGATGCCCCGGGTCGCGTCGCTGTCGCCGCCGGTGAAGCTGGTGACATGGCTGATGTTGTCAAAGACGCCCTGCAGGACTCCCGCATTGGTCTGATTATAGGTTTTTCCCTGGGAATCATTAATCCATAGCGCGCCGTTCTTTAAATACAGGTTGAAGGTGCCCAGCTTGTCGGCGCCGGCGTTGTCGGCAACGCCTTTCCAGTAGGATTCACCGGTGGTCAGGGCCATGTTAACCGTACCGTCGAGCAGATTGTTGCTGGTAGCCGAGGTGGCGGTATTTTTCATGGTCAGGATGTTGCCTTCGACTTCGACTTTGGTGTTGCCGGGAGTCAGGGCGGCCGCAGCCAGGGCCTGTGCGGCCAGGGTTTGCGGCTGCCCGGTTGTCATATTCAGGTTGACGGCGCCGCTATAGGCTGTCAGCGCATGGTTGTTGACCGCCTCATTTTTGGTGGTAAGAATTCGTCCGCCTTTTAAGTTAATCACGCCGCTGGCATCAACCGGGCAGTCGGCGATCACACCGGTGCCGTTGATATGGAAATCCACCAGACCGTTGATATTGATAATGCTGCCGTTGGCCTCTTTGTTTAAGATGCCGGCAACTTTTTCTGCCCGGGGAGTTGACGCTAAACCGGCAACACCCGGCGGGTAATCAATGTCCATAGCCAGATTACCATTAATAGTGGCAATTGCTTGTGCCCCGGCTACATTGCCTTTCAAATCCTGCACAATACCCACGATCCGGGTAGAATTCGACTCGTTAATCAGATCAATGTCGACATTGCCGTCGATGGTAAGTTCTGTGCCGTTGCCGCTGTAGATGCCGGCCTTGGTACCAAGATTAGTGATTGGGGTACCATCGATCCGCAGGCCGTTTTTAGCCTCAATATTTACTTGCTTATAAGGCCCTTGCGCTGTTGACGTATAGGTTTGAACAGCAATCATATTGAAAGCATCACTGGTAGACTTTGCGCCTAACTTAATGACGGTAGCTTTATCAAACACATATTTGCCGTCAATAAGGGTACCGGCCTTTCTATAGGCCTTATCCAAATCACCGGTAATCGACACATCAAAGCTTGTTTCCATTTGCCCCAGAGGATTGGCGGATACTCTGCCAACACCGGTGTTTTCATCAAAAATGATGGACTGCTGCTGAAAGATTTTTGATGAAGTCAGACCTTCGGCAATTTCCGCATAACCGGTCAGGCTGCGTTCTCCGGTCATATAATTGGTGTAGCTGAGTCGACTGGCCAAATTATCCAGGACTTTGGTTACCAGGGCCTTATCCTCAACATTGATGCCGCTGTTATCGGTACGCAGGGTGATGACCGCATTGTCATTGCCGGTTTTTACGGCCGAAGTAATTTCCAGATAGCCCCCGAGGATTTTCGCCGGGTCGGTGGCATCATGTTCATAGTAGGCCAGCGCATGGCCCTGGTAGTTGTCAATGGTAAGCGTACCGGTTTGCTTCTGAGCAATCAGGCCGCGGCCGGCTTCGCTGTTCCCGCCGTAGAAATTGGTCACACGGCTTTCGGCATCATTACCCAGGGAAACGCCGGCACCATAGCTGAAACCGCCGTCCCGATTGATCCAGGTGGCCCCGTTCTGCAGAAACAGGTTGATGGTGCCGCCAGCAGCGGTGTTGTCCGCCAGGCCGGCCAGATAGGATTTGCTGTTGGTCAGGGCCACATTGATATGACCGGGCGAGCCGGCGCCTACCCACTGTCCGGTTGCTTTCAGGTTGCCTTCGATTATGACGTCGTTGCTGCCGGCTGCCAGTGTATCGCCGCTGCCGCTGACATTGATATTGACGGTACCGTCGCCGTAAGCATCAATCGAAGGATAATTCCGGGATACGATCCGGCCGCCGCCAAGGTTGATATAGCCGTCGTTGCCAATGGCGCTCAGGCACCAGGCGCCGTAGGATTCGAGATCGACCAGGCCTTTAATGACAATATGGCCATGCTGAAAGGCTTTCATTGCAGTCCAGTTGATATTGAAGATACTGCCGGAGCCTACGCCGCCCATGCCCATCACGCCCCTGATGCGAACGGCATGGTCCCAGCTGTTATCATTATTGATGGTCACTTCACACGGATAGTTATCCGTAATGTTTTGCTTGCCAGCGGCAATCCCGCCGGCGTAATAGGACTGGGAATAGGTACTCAGATCAATAGCACCGGGGTTGTTGATGGTGATCGAGGTATCGCTGTTCAACGCATAGAGGACGGCCGAGGTGGACTGGGCCATCTTCCCTTGCCCGATATTGTTTTTAATGGTCAGGTTATGGCCGTTCATATTCAGCACAATATCTTTTGTGGCATCCGGAGTGACTGCAACCGCGTATTTCATATTGCCCGGATCGGGGGTGGCGCCTTCGATGTCAACCGAGTTGTTGATAATGGTGTCCTGCGTAAAGTTGTAGGTGGAGGTATTGCCGCTCACGCTCAAAACGCCGCGGTCTACGAATGCTTTATCCTTGACGCTGTCACCGGTAATAACGGCGTTAAACGGTGCAAGCCCGGCATTAGTTACGCCGCCGGCGCCGGTGGCTTTATTGAAGGTAATTTCGCTGACTCTATAGGAAAGAGCGCCGGCCGTCAGGCCTTCGGCGATCTCCGCATAGCCGGCCAGATTGGTTTCGCCGGTTATATAGGCGCTGTAGGTCAGCTTTTGCGCCAGGCTGTTCAACACGTTTTTCACAACGGCGTCATTGGCAAGGTCAATCCCGGCACTGTCGGTCCGCAGGGTAATGGCGGCATCTTTGTCAGCCGCTTTGATGGTTACCCTGCCGCCCTGGATGTTGGTGGGATTGGCGGCGTCATGGGTATAGTACACGGCCGCCATGCCGCTGTACTTGTCGATGGTCAGATCAGCGGCGCCACTGGTAATGCTGCCCTTCAGCCCGTCGATAGTAGCGCCGGTAAAGCTTTTGAGCGTTGCCTCCTTATCGCCGGTATTCACCCAGTTGGAACGCCCGCTCAGGGTAAGCTTGCCGGCCGCTTGCATGGCGCCGGTCCATTTTACTTTGTCCAGCAGCACCAGGCTTGCTCCGTCCCTGACAATATTGCCATCCCAGCTGCCGCTGGCAACGCTTAACGTGCCGTCGCTGTCAAACCGGCCTTGCCAGGCTTGCGCCGGTTTGACAAGATCCACATTCACATGGCCGATGGCGTTGCCGTTCCAGGTTCCGGGATACGCGCCATAGCCCAGCGTAATGTCAATGCTGCTGCCGTCGCCTTCCGCCACCGCGTCCCCGTTGATTAGCCCGGCGCCGGTAAAGGTAATTTTACCGCCGTCTTTGGCATACAGCGCCACTTTTCCGTTCGCATTGATGGCACTGTCGGCCCTCTGTGACAGATTAAGATTGACCACGCCGCCGTTTTCAGCGACAACGCCATAGCCACCGTCTGTGACGATATTCAGGATAGCGGCGCTGTTAATTACCCCGTTCTTAATCGCCTTAATGCCGGCAAAATCACTGCCTGTACCATTGACATTCAGGGTGGTAACATTTAAATTTACGGTGCTGGCGCCCTGCCCATTGGCATTGCCGGCAAAGACCCCGCCGGCATATGTACCGTCAGTGGTGCCGACGATGTTCAGACCGCCATAGCAATATACATCCGTGCCTGCAGCCTGATTATTATAGATGCCGTACACTTTGCCGCCGTTGGTTTTAATACCGGTCAGATCCAGGGTAAGCAGGGTATTGCCGGAACTGCCGGAATTAACAAAGAACTCCTTACCGGCCGCCGGCATAATGGCGGCAAAATTGCCGCCGGCTGCCGTACTGGTCACAGCAGGCGCGATCGTGGTGTAGCCTTCTACAACATATTCAACTTGCCGGAAATCCGTGGTACTATCCGGATTCTTTTTGATATACAATTTATATTGGGTATCTTTTTGTTCGTCACCGGTGAGGACGGTGGTAAAATTGTTATACCCGATAGGCGTACCTGCGACTCTGCCCACACCGGTAGCAGTTTCAAAACTCAGGGTCCCCTTGCGCATAGTGAGAGACGCCTGGGTCAGGCCTTCGGCAATCTCAACAGCACCAGTCAGATTCCTTTCGTTGCCATTCACTTTCACATAGTTCTTATAGGTCAGTTTTTGCGCTAAGGCATTCAAGACTGCACTAACCGTAGTTTTATCGCCAAAATTAATGCCGCTGCTGTCGGTGCGCAGCGTAACAAAAGCCTGTTGACCGGCTGCGTCTTTCCCCGCCGAAACAATGGTAAGTTTGCCGCCATATATAGTGGCTGGGTTGGCACTATCGTGCGTGTAAACATATACGCCGGCAGTGCCGGTATATTTATCAACGGTGATGTCTGCCGAATTTTTGTCCATGAGGACAAAGCCCGGGCTGTCACTGCTTACCGCCGCAACGGTTGTCATTAGACTCCGGTTTTGAAAATACGGCAGCGCAGGGTCAGTCTGTTCCTTGCCGCCGCTGATAGAAATTGCAAACTGCTCAGCCGCTTCTGCCTGGTCGGCAGCCAGGGCCGAGCCCCAGGGAGCAACGCTGCAACTAAGCGCAACTGCCACCATTAAGGCCAGATTACGGGTTTTGCGGGTGAACTTCTTTCTTTTCACCTGTTTACCACCTCTTTCTAGTGCCCTAAGGCATCTCTGACTCTTCCCTGCTGAATAAAGCCAGGGTTACTTTTAAAATTACCTTACACCAAACAAAAGAAGTCTCTCTGTGATGATCCCCAGAGAGACTTCTGCGTTCCTATGGCAAAACTGCCTGTGTACATCTTCTCCCTGTCTGTTGCAGGTTGAATAGCGGCGATTGTATTTTATTCTTTATTTTGCTACTTCAGTAATTACTGCCTCAGTCAGGTCTTTACCGCCAAACACTATCGTGCTGCTGTCTAAAACCGTCCCAATCCCCTGTGCTTTGGCAACTTTTACAATTGCTTCGCTAATCTTTTTCTGAATGGGTCCCAGCATTTCTTTTTCCTTGCTGTTAACCTGTTCCGACAGCTTTTTGTTCAAATCGGCTTTGCCGTTGTCGTCCAGAGATGCACTCTGTTCATTAAACTGTTTTTGTGCGTTTTGACGTTCTAAATCAATTGCCGAAATAGCCGACCTTACATCCGGATAATTATTAAATACTTTTTGCACATTAACATAACCGATCTGTTCAGCAGCCAGAGCCTCGCTCGGTGCGGCCATACCGCACACGCCAAATAATGCCAGTACGAAAAACAGGGAAGCAAGCAACTTCTTTTTCATTGTTTTTCTCTCCTTATAAAGAAACTAAGTCTTCTTTTTTGATTAGCCCAAATTTGAGTTCAGACGTTACTCCGTCCAAATTTTACGCATAAAGTTAGGATATTCCTCATTCAAATGCTGCAGGATCTGATCCAAAATCCCGATAACCAGCTTCGGCTCAAAGTTATCATGATCGGATGCCACACAACAGCTTAGAGCAAGGTTTCCTTCCGGTGTCACCTGATATTTCAGCATCCGGTAAGTCTGATTCAATTCATTGGCATATATGGCCAGTTCCTGCGGAGATTTGCCGCTGGCGGCGCCGCTTACCGCCTGTATCTGAATCATGGTATAGACACTGTCGTCAATGATAACGGCGACCGGCAAGTTTTGCCCCTTAACAGCCAGATTACTGTGAAAAACCACGCTGTTTAACTGATCGGTTACCGCCCTGGAGGCAAATCCTTCTACCTTGTTATCAATAAGATACTTTTCAAAGGCTGTAACTTTTACGTTTTCTTTTACTGTTTCTTTTACGCTTTCTTGATTTTCTGTCATTAATCCTCATCCTCTTCTTTACTATATTTACGTGTTATGATGCATAAGCTGCCGTATATGATTATCTTGCAGAACCCACCACCGGGCACTTCCTTAGAAACTCCAGCGCATGCCTGCGTCAAGACGCCATTCTGTAGCCACATCCCCGCCTACGCTCTTTTCCAGGTTGGCGTATGCATAGGCGTTGTTGCTTACTTTTGTGCTGCCGCCCAGTTGGAATACGGCCCAGCTGCCGCCCAGGTCCACACGGCTCTTTTTGGCTTCCTCGGCTATAAAACGGCTGCTGAAATCCCCGCTGAATTCATGCGCCAAAAAGGCTTTGGCGTAGATGCTGCTTTTCTCGGTCAGACGGCCCACGCCTACACCGATCCGCCCTACCAGGCTGGTAAAGCCGTCCTGGCTGATGTTCATGGTCCGGTAGTTGCCGGCCCCATCTTTTACGTCACTGGTGGCTGTGTAGTCTTTGCCCTGCAGACGGCCCCAGCTTAGCTGCATCTGCGGTTCTACGTACAGGCCCTTGCCGTATTCGATCCGCCGCCCGTATTCCGCGCTCACGGACAGGCCGTTGGTTTTGTAGTCGCCTTCTACTTTATGACCCATCTCGTTATAGACGGTGAAGTCATTTTTTATCTGACCGCCTTTTAGGACGATGTCGCTGTAGTGGCCTTTGTCTCCCTGCCAGCTGCCGTATAATGACAGGCTGGTGGCCGTGTTGTCGCCCCGGCCTCCCAGGATGTAGTCGCTGTCGCCGTCGGTGTGGCTTACGGCCGCGCCTACCCGCCAGCCACTATTTACTTCTTTGTCATAGCCGATCTGGACGGCTTTATAGCTGGTGCTGTACCGGGTGTTGTTCTGGTCGTATTTGGATTTCCCGCCGTAGACGTTGGCCCAGATGCCGCCGTTCTCCGGCGACAGACGCAGTTCGCCCAGCCGTTTTTGCAGGTCGTTGTTTTCGGTACGCCACAGCATGGCTGACGATACCATGGCCGATTTGGCGCCGCTCATGACCATGGTTTCATACTGGCCGTATTCGATGGGGTTGTCCGGGGTGATTACGGAGCCGGACGCCAGGCTGCCGGTCGCGCTGTTAAACTCGATATCGCCCACTTTCCACAGGATGCCGGGCGCGGTCAGGCCTTCGCCGATGGCCACTTTGCCGGTCAGGTTGGCTTTGGCGGTCTGGTAGCCGTCGTAGGTCAGTTTGCCGGCCAGGGCGTTCAGTACTTCGTTGACGGTATTCTCTTCGGCGACGTTGATGCCGCTGCTGTCGGTCATGAGCGTGATGGCCGAACCGGTCGCCGCTTTTTCGATGCGGAGACCGCCGCCAATGATTTCTGCGGGGTTCTGGCTGTTATGGCCGTAGATGACCATGGTGTTGCCGCTGTAGTTGTCGATAGCGATGCCGGTATTGCTCTTTTGCTGGATGATGCCCCGGGTCGCGTCGCTGTCGCCGCCGGTGAAGCTGGTGACATGGCTGATGTTGTCAAAGACGCCCTGCAGGACTCCCGCATTGGTCTGATTATAGGTTTTTCCCTGGGAATCATTAATCCATAGCGCGCCGTTCTTTAAATACAGGTTGAAGGTGCCCAGCTTGTCGGCGCCGGCGTTGTCGGCAACGCCTTTCCAGTAGGATTCACCGGTGGTCAGGGCCATGTTAACCGTACCGTCGAGCAGATTGTTGCTGGTAGCCGAGGTGGCGGTATTTTTCATGGTCAGGATGTTGCCTTCGACTTCGACTTTGGTGTTGCCGGGAGTCAAAGCCACCGCTGCCATAGTCTTGGCCGCCGGTGCCGGATTCATATTCAGGTTGATGGTGCCGCTGTAGGCTGTCAGGGCATGGTTGTTGATGTCCTGATTTTCGTTGGTAATGATCCTCCCGCCTTTTAAATTAATCACGCCGGTGGCGTCGGTTGGGCTGTCGGCCATCACGCCGGTACCGTTGACGGTTAGATCCAGCAGGCCATTGATATTGATCTCGCTGCCGTTAGACTCTCTGTTTAAAATGCCGACAACATACTCGGTCCGCGGGGTAAGCGGCTGAATCACAGCATCGTCAGCCCGTTCCTGTTTGATGTCCATTGCCACATTGCCGTTGATGGTAATCGTTGCTTTTGCACCGGCTTGCCAGTTCTGGAGATCCTGCAAGATACCAACTGTCGTCCCGTAACTGGGTTTGCTAATCAGCTCCATGCCGATATTCCCGTTAACGGTAAGTGCGCTGCCGTTACCGCTGTATATGCCGGCATTACTCGTATTGGCCTTCGTGCCATCAATCTTTAAGCCGTTTTTGGCCTCGATAGTTACTTGCTTATAAGGCCCTTCATTATTACCTGCTACCGGTGTATAGGCTTGAATACCGGTAGCATTATAGGCATAGCCGCCTTTGGCTGAATTTTCGCCTATGGCAATGACTGTGGCTTTTTCAAATACATATTTGTTGTTAATAATGGTACCGGCTTTGCGGTATTGCTCGTCCACCGCCGAATCACCGGTAAGAGACGATGTAAATTTCGTGACGATCTGTCCCAGGGGTTCTGCCGATATCCGGCCGGCGCCGCTGTTGTCGTCAAAAATGATTTTTTCCTGCCGGACTACCTTCGACGAAGTCAGGCCTTCGGCGATTTCCGCATAACCGGTCAGGTTGCGCTCACCGGTCAGGTAGTTGGTGTAACTGAGTTTACTGGCCAGATTATCCAGGACTTTGGTTACCAGGTCTTTATCATTTACATTGATGCCGCTGTTATCGGTGCGCAGGCTGATGACCGCATTGTCGCCGCCGTTTTTCACGGCTGAGGTAATTTCGAGATCGCCGCCTATAATTTTTATTGGATCGGCGGCATCATGTTCATAATAGGCTAAGGCATGGCCCTGGTAGTTAGCCAGCATAATTTTGCCGGTTTGTTTCTGGATGATGATGCCGCGATTGGCCTCGCTGTCACCGCCGTAGAAATGAGTGACCAGGCTCTTGCCATTATCATCAAAAACAGAATTGTTGCCATAGCGGAAACCGCCGTCCCTATTGGTCCAGGTGGCCCCGTTTTTAAGGAACAGGTTGACTGTGCCGCCGGCCGGGTTGTCCGCCAAACCAATTAGATAGGAGTTTTTATTAACCAAGGCCACATTGATATTACCGCCGCTGCCGGCGCCCACCCACTGGCCGGTTGCTCTCAGGTTGCCTTCGATCACGACATCATGGTTGCCGGCTTGTAGACTATTGCCGCTGCCGCTGACATTGACATTAACGGTACCGTTATTATAAGAATCAAGCGCAGAATAATCCTTGGACACGATCCGGCCGCCGCCAACATTAATGTAGCCGTCACTGCCAATCGCACTCAGGCCCCAGGCGCCGTAGGACTCGATATCCACCAGTCCTTTAATGTCGATATGACCATGATCGAATACTTTCATACCCGTCCAGTTGATATTAAAAATACTGTCCGAACTGACGCCGCCCATGCCCATAACGCCTCTGATTTTTACGGCATGCTCCCAGCTGTTGTCATTGTTGATAATGACTTCACAGGCTTTAGCGTCTGTGGCAAATCTGCTGCCGGCGGAAATCCCGCCTGCGTAATAGGCTTGTGAAAACGTACTGAGATCAATGGCTCCCGGGTTATTGATGGTTACCGAGGTATCACTGTTAAGCGCATAGATCACTGCCGATGTCGACTGGGCCATTTGTCCCTGGCCGATATTGTTGCGAATGATGAGGTCATGGCCGTTCATATTCAGAACAACATGCTTATTGGCATCCGGATTGATCGCAACGGCATATTTCATATTGGTTGGATCAGGCGTAGCGCCTTCCACGTTGATGGTATTATTAATAATGGTATCCTGTGTAAAACTGTAGGTGGAGGTATTACCGGCCACGGTAAGAACTCCGCGGTCGGCGAAAGCTTTATCTTTTGTACTGTCACCGGTAATGACGGCATTAAACGGTTTAAGGCCGGCATCGGCCACGCTGCCCGCACCCGTGGTTTTGTCAAAGCGAATGGTGCCAATTTTCTGAGCCAGGGATCCAGCCGTCAGACCTTCGGCGATTTCCGCATAACCGTCCAGATTGTTTTCACCGGTTACATAAGCACTGTAGGTAAGCTTTTGCGCCATACTGTTCAGTACATTTTTCACGACCGTGTCATTGGTAAGATCAATCCCGGAATTATCTGTCCGCAAGGTAATGGCGGCATCTTTATCCGCCGATTTGATGGTTACCTTCCCCCCCTGAATATTAGTGGGATTGGCGGCATCATGGGTAAAATATACGGCCGCCTGACCGCTGTATTTATCAATGGTAAGATCGGCGGCACTGGTAATGCTGCCTTTTAAGCCGTCGATGTTCGCACCGGAAAAGCTTTGGAGGATTGTTGCCTTATTACCGGTATTAACCCAGTTGGAGCGGCCCATCAAGGTAAGATTACCCGTCTTTTCCATTACCCCGTTCCAAATTGCTCTGTCCAATAACAGTACGTTTGCTTTGTCTCTGGCGGCATTTCCTTCCCATTTGGCGGCAGTAATGGCCAGGGTGCCATCGCTGTCAAAATTGCCTTTCCAGCCTTCCGACATATTGTTTAGCTTTACATTAACATGGCCAACAGCATTACCGATCCAGCTGCCACTGCCTACAGCAAGGTCAATGCTGCTGCCTTCGCCTTCCGCCACAGCATCCCCATTGATTGTTTTAGCGCCAAGGAAAGTGATTTTACCGCCGTCTTTCGCATACAAAGCCACTTTCCCGTTCGTATTGATGATACTTTTCGTGTCTGCTTTGTTAAAGTTAACAACACCGCCGTTTTCGGCAACGACGCCATAGCCGCCGTCAGTTACGATATTTACCCAGGTGTTGCTGTTGATTACGCCGTTCTTAACCGCCTTGATACCGGCAAAATTTTGACCGCCGCCACTTATATTCAGAGAATTGTCATTATATATCTCGTCAATTTCAACGGCGCTGGTACCTGTGCCATTGGCGTTACCGGCAAAGATACCGCCTGCATACGTGCCGTCGGTTGTGCCAATGATATTCAGACCGCCGTAGCCATATACCTTCACGGCGGCAGCCTGATCATTATAGATGCCGTACACTTTGCCGCCGTTGGTTTTAATACCGGTCAAATCCAAAGTAAGTGATTGATTGGAAGAGCCGCCGCTGGTAACAAAAAACTCTTTACCGGCTGCCGGCATAATAGCGGCAAAATTACCACCGGTGGCCGTACTGGTCACAGCAGGAGCGATGGTAGTACTGCCTTTAAAATTATATATAACCTTACGGAAAGGATCGGGATTAGCAGGATCTTTCTGAATATAATCTTTGTAATCGGTATCTTTTGCTTCGTCACCGGTAAGGACAGCATTAACTTTGTTAAAAGAATTAAAATAGTAGACGGTTCCCTGACCGGTTTCCCAGTCAAAAAAGAGGTCACCCTGTTTCTTTACAAAAGACCCCTGTGTCAGCCCTTCGGCGATTTCCGCATAACCGCTCAGGTTGGATTCACTGGCGTAGTTACTATAAGTCAGTTTTTGCGCTAACGCATTCAAAACTCCCAAAACAACACTGTCATCCTTGACCAGGTCAATACCGCTGCTATCGGTGCGCAACCTGACAAAAGCGTTTTTACCGTTTGCATCTTTGTCTGCCGAAACAATGGTAATTTTGCCGCCATAAATAGTTTTGGGATTTGCTGCATCATGGGTGTAAACATAGACACCGGATGTGCCGGTGTATTTATCAATGGTAATGTCAGCAGAATCTTTGGCCATGGTGACAAATCCAGGACTGCTGCCGGCCGCCGCCAGCGTTGCTAAAAGGTTCCGGTTTTGGAAATACGGCAGCGTAGGATCGGCCTGTTCCTTGTCGCCGCTGATGGAAATTGCAAACTGCTCAGCCGTCTCCGCCTGTTCGGCAGCCAGAGCCAGGCCCCAGGGTGAAACGCTGCAACCAAGCGCTACAGCCACCACTAATGCCAGATTACGTGTTTTGCGTGTGAATTTTTTTCTTTTCACCTGTTTACCACCTTTCCCATATTGCCCCTAAGGGGCATCTCTGACTCCATTCTGCTGAATAGAGTCAGAGATTTTTCCGCTACGTTAGAACGTCCAGCGCAGACCGGCGTTTGCTTTCCATTTGACGTCAATATCACCGCCAACGGTTTTCGTAAGATCTGCATACAAATACGTGTTTTTACCGATCATCCGGTTACCGCCGATATTGAATTCCCACCAGGTATCGCCAAAGTCCTGAGATACGCTGCTCGTCGGTTCATTCACTGCCGAGAAGGCCGTCGTCATATCGCCACAGAATTCATGAGCCAGTGATACTTTCGCATACAGTCCGCTCCGGTCGCTATTTTTGCCGATACCTATACCCAGACGTCCTACCAGGCTGTTCATGCCGCCTTGTTCCACATGCATGTCCTTGCCGCCGCCAAAATCGCTGTGCGCATTGTAGCCGGCGGAATTCAGCCGCGCATAGGTTAACTGAGCCTGCGGTTCAACGTAGAAGCCATTGTTGCGGCTGATTCTTTTGCCGTATTCCACACTGAGCGAAGTGCCCCAATTATCATAATCGCCTGCCAGTTTATGTCTCATATCGTTATAAACGGTGTACTCATTCTTCAGCTTGCTGCCTTTTAAGACCAGGTCTAAATACTCTCCGCCGTCGCCAAGCCATGTTCCGTACAGCGCCAGGCTGTAAGCTTTGTTGTCGCCCCGGCCGCCCAGTTCATATTTGCTGTCACCATCCATGTAGCTGAGAGCGCCGCCGGCATGCCAGCCGCTATTGCCGACCGGCCGGTCATAACCGATCTGCACCGTTTTGAAGTTGTTACTGTAATTGGTATTATCTTTGTCGTATTTGTTTTCACCGCTGTAAACACGTGCCCAAATCCCATCTTGATCCGCGGTTTTGCGCAAATCACCGAGGCGTTCGCCCAAATCACTGTTTTCGGCACGCCAGGCCAGTATCGAGGAGGTCATGGCCGTTTTAGCGCCGCGCATCATCGCTGTTTCTTTAGAACCATAGATAATTTCCGGATCGGAAGGCTGCGCCGGCGAAATAATTGAGCCGTTTTTCAAGCTGCCGGTGCTGCTGTCGGCAAAGATGACAGTGCCGCGTTTTGCAACCGCTGCCGAAGTTAACCCTTCGGCAATTTCCACGGATCCGGCCAGCCTTTGGTCCGTATAGTTTGTATAGTTCAGTTTGTTCGCCAAAGCTGCCAGTACAGCTTCAACCTTGTCGCTGTCGGCGGTATTAATACCGTCATTATCAACCCGCAGGGTCATACTGGCATCCTTGCCGTTTGTCCGCTCGGCAGATTCAATCGTAATAGCTCCGCCAATAATCTTAGTCGGGTCGCCGGCATCATGTCCGAATACGGCGAGTGTGTGACCGCTGTAGCTGCCAATAGAGAGACTGCTATTATCTTTCTGGATAATGACCCCCCTGTTGCTGTCACTGTCACCGCCAATCAGTTTGTTGATTCTGCTGCCGGTTAAACCGCTGTTTACGGCTTGGTTAGTCCAGGCTGCGCCTTTGTCAAGTATCAGGTTAATTACACCGCCCTGCTGATCAGCTGCGCCGGTCCATGAGGAATCTTTGCCGGACAAGCCCAGATTAACCGTGCCGGCGCCGGCGGCAGCGGCGGCTCTGGCCAGCGTATTGTTCTGAAGCAGGATATCACCGTTGACAACCACTTTGTTACCGGCGGTCTTCATATCGTCACCGCTGCCGGTAACATTGATATTGACTGAGCCGCTGCCGGCTACACGGATTGCGGTTCCGTGAGCGGACGATAACGTACCGCCGCCGATGGAAACAGAACCTGAGTCTGCGTGAATTGCTTCAGCAGCAGTAATATCTACCAGTCCGGTTACGGTAACGCTGCCGCCGTCAGACGCTTTAATCCCGGTATACTGGTTGTTCTTGGCGCTGCCTGTAATAGTTACCGCTTTGGCCGCCGCATTATCGTTATTGATGGCAATGCTGCTATTGGCGCCGCTTGCATACAGGCCGGCCGCTTCGCCGTCGCTGTTTTGGGCGTTTATTGCGACTGCGCCGGCATTGTTGACTACAATCCGGTGGCCGGCTGTGGCGGCCATCCCGCTAACAGCTGTATCCGCTGCCGCAAATTTGTTGTTAATAACCAGTTTGTTTTTGCCCATATCAATTGTAACGGCGTTATCTTTCGCCAATACGGCCGCTTCGCCCGCAGATTCCAGGCTGATTGAAGTTTGCTGCTTGGTGAATTTGTACGTGCCGTCACTTTGCAGGACGCCATTTCGCTTATATTCCTTATCGGTTTGCGCATTGCCGGTGATGGCGCTGGTAAAGGTTTCTTTGGACTGCTCGCCCGGATACGTGTAGCCCGGCTGGAGCGAGCCCTCCTTAAGATTGCCTGTCCCGTCCGTCTCACTGAAGGCGATATCGCCGGTCTGCTTTGCCGCCGACTGGGCCGTCAGCCCTTCGGCAATCTGTACGTAGCCGTTCAGATTGCGTTCGCCCTGCGTATAGCTAGTATAGGTCAGCTTGCCGGCCAACGCGTCCAGAACGGCAGTAACCGCATCTTCGTCCGCCGTATTGATGCCGGTATTATCTGTCCGCAATGTTATAACGGCATTGGCGCCGTTTATTTTATCAGCCGAGGTGATGGTGATGCCGCCGCCGCTGATGCTGGTGGGCGTAGTTTCATCATGTTTGTAAAGAACAGTAGTACTGCCACTATAGTTATCAATTACAACATTGCCTGCACCGATCGTTGTCATATCAATATAACCAGTCTTGCCAGTACCAGTGCTGCCAATAAAATATTTTATCTTACTGTTATCAGCTGTAGTGTTTGTATTGTACCAGATAGCGCCATCACTCAAATTCAAAGCGAAGTTATCACCAATGTTATAACCGTTCCAGGTTGCACCACTGGCCATAGTTACATTCATCGTGCCCTTAGTGTAGCCGGTCCAGTTAGCTCCGTTCGACATAAACAAGTTAACATTGCCTAATTGTCCTGGCGTTACGCCATAACCGGTAACGTCGGTATAATCACCTTTCCAGTAGGAATCTGCCGTACTCAGGCCGATGCTGACCCTGCCCTTTGTACCCATACCGCCATTGGTAACAATATTCCCCTCAATAACGGTCTTGTTTTTCCCGGCGCCGATAACATTGCCGCCGCTATCTTTGACAACATTAACATTAACCGTACCGTAATTATTGGAAACGAACTCGCCATAAGCGCGGATAGCGCACCAGGCGTCATTAATAGCCTTGATGCTGCCGCCGCCAATATCAATTGTTGAGGCCACCGCGCTGATCGCTTCGTTGGCTCCTTTGCCGTCAGTAGTGTCACCATCGGCTATCACGTCCACCAGTCCGTCAATTATGATGCTGGATTCCTTGCCGCTGACCCCGTTCATTGCTTTAATAACCGCGCCATTGGCTTTTGCCGTAGTATCGGCTCTTAAAGTAAGGACCTTGTCCCCGGGATTGTCACCACCGTTATGGATAACGATATGTCCGCCGCCGTTCGCATACAGGGCGGCTGTCTGTCCGCCGCTCGTACTCTCGGCCTGAATGGTAATCTTGCCGGCATTATTAATTTCCACCTGGCCGTCGCCAATAGCCGTAATGCCGGTAGTATGGGTATCAGTAACCGTATTGATGGTCAGTTCCTTGTTATTCAGATTGATGCTGACGGATTTATCCGCCGTACTGCCGGATATGGCCGAACTGATTTGAGGCATCCAGGCGCCAGCGGCAATCAGATGTTTGGCCGGTGTAAGCGTAGTCTTGTCTGCAGTGAACACATAGCTGCCGTTGTCTTTCTTTACGCCGGCAGCCACATATTCTGCATCTGCTGTCCTCTCGCCGGTAATAGCCGTTATAAATTTGATCTTATTCTGGGAATCAGGAATATCTATCGCCGGTGTATACTCATATTGCCCCTGGCCCCCCTCCCTGTAGGTAAGGGTTTCGGTCCGGCTGGCCGACTGGGAAGTAAGCCCTTCGGCAATTTCCACCTTCCCCGTCAGATTCCCCTCTGTTTTGTAACCGGTGTAATACAGCTTGCTCGCCAGGGCGTTCAGCGTTTCGCTGACCTTGTTCTTATCCGCCGCGGCTGTCGAAGACGTATTCAACCCGCCGTTATCCGTCCGCAGTGTGATAGCTGACCCTGCCGCCGCACTGCTGATCCGGAGATCTCCACCCTTGATATTTGTCGGGTTTGCTGCTTCATGGTCATACCAGACACTGGTATAGCCGCTATACTTATCAATGGTGATGTCACGGCTGTCTTTCTGATAGATATAGCCCTGTCCCCCGGCGGATGAGCCGCCGGCCAGGCTTGCCAGGTGGCTTCCCTGGAAGGTTTGCAGTTGATCCGAGGTTCCGGACTGTACTTCATTCGTCCACATAGCGCCGTTCTGCAGATACAGATTGAAAGTCCCCGCATCGTGGGCCGTAAACCCGCCTGTGCCGTAATCACTCCGGTCGGCCACATACGTGGCCGCGCCGGTCCAGAAAGAATCCTTGCCAGTAAGGGCCACATTAAGGACGCCCTTGTTGTCAAAGTCTACCAGCTGCCCGCCGCTATACTCTACCACCTTCTGACCGTATTCACGGGTTACATAGAGGTCGCCGGTCAGTTTGACCGTCTTTTCGCCCGCCTTGTCCCCGTTCATGTTAATATTGATAGTCCCCTTATCGGCCCGGGCCGCATAGTACTGCTTGGTATGATCCGCATCCGCCGCCGCCGTGATAGTGCCGCCGCCCACGGAAATTTCCGTATCCGCCCCGACGGTATACAGACCGCTGCCTTTAATGCCGGTGATATCCACTGCATCATTGACGATCACTTTGGAGGCGTCGGCCGTCACTCGGATGCCGGCGGCATTGATGCCATTCCCGCGTCCTCTTTCCGCTGTGATATTTTTGATAGTAAGAGGTCCGTTAATAGTCACTTCGCTGCCTGCTCCGCCGCCGGCGCTGCCCGCGCCCTGAATAGCGATCCCCGCGACGCTGTCGCCCTTGGTATATATACCGTCAATCTCTACAGGACCGGCAATAGAGAGGTGCGCGTTGCCGCTGACATAGATTCCGTTCGCCGCACGGGTATCTTCACTGTGCGCGGCATGGATAACCAGCTTTTTATCCGCCTGGGTATTCTTTATTTCAATATACTGGTTTGTTCCGGCATAAAGACCGGCCAGGATGGCTTGGTCGCCAGCGGCATTCAAAGTCAGGTTGTGCCCGTTCAGGTCGACCACCATGGGATTGGTCCTGGAAGTATTGGCGTCACTGTACAGTGCGCTGACAAGCAGGCTGCTGGAAGGGCCCTGCGCGTTCTTCTCTGTTGCTTCCGCAAGGCGGTCTTCCGTAAGCACGGTATTCTTGGTTATAGCGCCTTTTTCCGGTTCGACAGCCGGAGTGAACTCATACTGTCCCTGGCCGCCCTCCTTGTAGGTGATAGTTTCCGTCCGGCTGGCCGACTGGGCTGTGAGTCCTTCGGCAATTTCCACCTTCCCTGTCAGATTGCCCTCAGTTTTATAGCCGGTGTAGTAAAGCTTGTTCGCCAGGGCGTTCAGCGTTTCGCTGACTTTGTTCTTGTCCGCCGCTGCTGTCGAAGATGTATTCAGCCCGCCGTTGTCCGTCCGCAGCGTGATGGCTGACCCGGCCGCCGCACTGGTGATCCGGAGATTGCCGCCCTTGATAGCTGTTGGGTTTGCCGCCTCGTGGTCGTACCAGACGCTGGCATAGCCGCTGTATTTATCAATGGTGATATCATTGCTGTCTTGCTGATAGATATAGCCCTGTCCCCCGGCGGAAGAGCCGCCGGCCAGACTGCTGATGCGGCTGCCGCCAAAAGCAAGCATGGAGGAGGTTGCCTTATTGGTCCAGGTCCCGCCGTTTTTTAAGTATAGATTGACCGCACCGCCGTCATAGTTGTCCACCACACCGGTAAAGGAAGAACCGGCACTGCCCAAACCCAGATTTACTTTGCCGTCTTTCAGGACATAGACTTCGCCTGTCACGGCAACATTTTTCCCGCTCACATCCGTATCGCCGTCATTCATGCCCATATTGAAGGTACCTGCGGCAATACTTAATGCTTTAAAATCATCTGTTGAGCTTTCAGGTGTGATAATGCTGCCGCCGCCAATTGTGACCTTGTTGTTCTTGCTGCCCCGCATATCCACGCCGGTGCCCTTAACGGCAATATCGGCATTGCCGGTAACGAGCAATTCCGCCCCGGCGGTGTCATAAATGTAGATACCCTTCGCCTGCCAGACCGGCGTACCGTATCCCCCCTTGCTTGCTGAGATAATGCCGTACGCATCGTCCCCGGTGCCGTTGCCTTTCATCGTCAGGTCGCCGTGAATAGTCAGTTTTGAACCGCTGTTGTACAGATATATCCCGGTTGCCGACCCGGCGCCGGTATGACGGGCCTGGATAGAGACATTGCCGGTAATATCGCCCTGGCCGCCATCCTGGAGGAAAATCCCATAGGCCGTCTGGCCGGCGGACGTACTGGCGATACGCACATCCTTCGCCGTCAGCTTCAGGTTTTTGTTCGCGTAGATGCCGATCGCCTGGTTGGAGCTGCCCGTACTGGCAGCAGTAATTCCCAGCGTTTTGTCTGCGGCATTGACCGTGATGTCATTGCCGCTGCCCAGGATACCGGCGACTGCTTTGTAATAACCGATGTTGCCGGCCGTGACGTCACCGTCATCGGTGGTAATGGTGCTGTCCTTGGTGAAGGCATAGGCATTGTCCTTCAGTACGCCGCCATTTTCGTATTCCGTATCCTTGGCTTTCACCCCGGTCAGCGTCGTGGTAAATTCAGTCTTCGTCTGCCCCGTGGGCGGCTCCGGCGCTCCGGTGCCGTAGCTTCCCTTGCCGCTCGCGCTGTCGAAGGCCACAGTGCCCGTGAATTTTACCGCTGACTGAGCCGTCAGCCCTTCGGCTATTTCCACCTTGCCGTCAAGGTACCGTTCCCCGTTTTTATAATTGGTATAGGTCAATTTGCCGGACAGGGCATTCAGAACATTGCTGACCACACTGGTATCAGCCGTATTAATGCCGGCATTGTCCGTCCGCAGCGTCATTACCGCGTTTTGCCCGTTGGTTTGTCCGGCCGAAGTAATCGTTATGCTGCCGCCCTTGATTTTTGTCGGGTCAGAGGTGTCATGTTCATAAATGGCCAGCAGGTTGCCGGTATATTTATCAATGGTGATGCCCTTGTCATTTTCCGGAAAGATCACGCCTCTGCCGGCACTGCTGCTGCCGCCGTACAGGTTGGTAATGTGGCTGGCGCCATTAGAACCGATATCCTCATTGTCATCAGTGTAACGGGTGTTTTGCGCCCTGTCCGTCCAGGTCGCGCCGTTTTGCAGCCACATATTGACGGTGCCGCCGTTATCCACGATGCCTTTTAAATAAGAGTTTGCCGTAGTCAGGCCAACATTGACCGTGCCGGTTTTGAGCGCAAAAATATCACCGTCCAGCCGCACATCTTCTGTACCCGGAAGGTTACCGGCATCACCCGTATTCATATTGATAGTTCCCAGATAAGAGGCCAATGTATAATAACCGTAATTTTTGCCGGACGGCACGGCGATATGCCCGCCGTCAACCGTAATTTTACTGTCCTTGGCAACAGTGGCAATACCATTACCGTAAACAGTAAGATCTACCTTACCGTTCACATCAATTTCACTGTTATCAACGGAAGTATATAAGCCGGCCGAATTAAAACGTGAATACACATTCTGTGAATTTAAAGGTACGCCCCAGCTGCCGTCAGTGCCGGCGATCGTTACATCGCCATTGATAGTAATCCTGGATTTAGCGGTAGCTTCCGCGCTGCCTTCTCCCCAGCGGTCTTTTTTGGTGACGGCAATGCCGTTGCCGCCCTGTCCGCCGGCCATAGTAATATGTACCGGGGCATTGATGGTAATACTGCTGGCGGTATCTTTGGCGGCGTCATTCCAAATGGCGTTAGTCACCATTTCGCCGTTAGCGTAAGTGGCGGTATTAATATTGAGCTGTCCCGCATTCACTGTGACATTCTTACCGTTGCCGGCGTAAATTCCGGTAGGATTACCGGCATTATTCTCCACATTCAGCGTTAAAGCGTGAGTGCCCGCATCTACCGTGATATCCTGTCCATAACGGGCAAAGACCGCTGCCAGGATATTGGTTTTGTAATCACCTTCGGCACTGGCCTTTAAACCGAGAATGGTATCCTTGTTAAACTTGTAGGTTTTGAAATCAGTTGTAACGCCTTTGGTCTGATATTCGGTATCCGTATATTCAATGCCGGTACCGTTATTATATTGCTGCAGCCCCATGATCCGGGTTGTATAGTCCGGTGTGCCGCTGATGGCATTAGTGCCATTGGACGAAGCATCCAGTTCAGGCAGAATGATGGTTTTGGAAATTGTCGCCGTAGGCGAGGTTAAGCCCTCGTTCACCTCTAGCTGCATGGTTTTGCTGTTGCCATTGGCCACACTGTCAGGGGTAATGAAGGCAAAGCCCCAGGAGTTGAACTGGTTCAAGCCTTCTTTAGTCGCAAACTGGGAAGCGGCAAATTCCAGCGGCTTTGTGCTGCCGTCCTGATAGATTTGCAGCTTGTTGCCGGCCAAAAACCATAGACGCCGCGGATTGGACTCAACTTCTATATCCCAGTTGAACCCGGGCCAGTCGTTTATTTCAATCACTTTTTCCCAGGCAACCGGTTTATCTGCCAGCAGATTGGTTACCGTTGTTTTATAAACGTTGCCGATAATTCCGCCATAGCTCGCATCATAATAACCGCCAAAAACATAGGCCGTACCGTCATTGGTAATCGCCATATCCCGGTACTCGCCTTTTACACCGGCAGGAATAGTAATTTTGCGGGAGGAGTTCAGGTTACCGTTATTAATATTGACGGCATGAATGGCTGTCTCCGCATTGGGGTAGCCCATTTGCTGATAACCGCCTGAGGAACAGGTAAACAGCGTATCATTGAAAGGATGAACATTAAAAGTATTTTTGCCAATGCGCTGCGCATCCACGGCTACCAGACTGCCATCACTTTTAATTACATATTGCAGCAAATAACCGTCGTCATATTTATCATAGCCACCGTCAAGGTTTACACTGGTGATAGCATAGAGATAATTATCTTTAACCACCAGTCCTTCGCCATGAAAAGTAGTTTTATCATCATAATGTATGCCGGTTACCTTGGCAGCATCTTCCTTTAAACTATGATGCTCATTTTCACTCAGAATGGCTTTGCTTAAATTGGCAACAGCAATATTGCCAAAATCGTAGTCTGTAGCATAGAGATAATCCCCATAAGTAGCGGCAGCATGGATATTAGGCACACTTTTTAGTTCGCCGGTATTTACATAATCAATCCAATTCGTTTTGACAGGGTTGATAACGGTGACTGCCTTCAACTCTGTTGTGCTATACGTATACTGCCGCAGCAGCAGCCGGCTTTGCCCGTTGTAATTGATGGCAAATACGGAGGGATCCCGGTTGAGTTCGTCAATTTTCATGGTTGCCGAAGCCGGATCAATATAAGCCGTGACTCTGGAACCGCTCAAAATCCCGAGCTGGCTGTTATGAAAGTCCGACGGCACTACGGCGGCCAGCTCAGCCCCCAGCACCTGATTGCTGCTGAGCAAACAGCTTAATAAAACAGCTGCCGCTAAATTCTTCTTGGTATAGCGTTTTTTATGACGATGTACCATTTGGTCTTGACACTCCTTTCAAGTATCCTGGCTTTATATACTAAAATTCATAACGTACCGTGGCATAATAAGTCCTGCCCTGAATAGGAAATTCCGGATTAATATAGCCATCCACCGCAAAAGCCGACGGACTGTAAATTTTCATCTGCGGACCTTTATTAAAAATATCATTGCAGCCGATGGTTACCTGCACGGTTGTATTGGGTTTCCATTTAATCCCGGCATCCACCGTGGTTAATGAATCCACCGGCTTGCCGGACAGGTAGGATGCTTCGCCGCCAAGCTTGCTTTTTGAATAATCGGTAAAATATTGATCGACGTATTTGACTTGGCCAAATATGGCCAGCTGGGCGGTGGGATGGTAGGTCAGACGCGCCGAGCCTTCCCATTCCGGTGCATAAGTCGGCCAGACGTTACGCCAGGGTCCGATTTCGCCGTAATCGGCAAAAGTGCTGTTGCGCCGCTGCAGCTGTACCTTGGTATAAGTAGCCTGCAGGTCGAAGGATACCTTCTGCCAGTTCAGCCCGGTCTGTATTTCCACACCGTGGGCTTTACCGCGATTGTCGTTAAAGTAGGACCAGTAATCCAGTCCCCGGCGCGCCAGCTGCAGCATATTATCGGAATCCCGCCAGAAATAAGTCAGCGTCAGGTTGGCGTCGGCGTTTAGCGCTTTACCGCTCAGCAACGCGCTGATATCAAACTGTTTCCCCTCTTCCGGCAGGGGAAAAGCGGTGCCGGTTGCGGCGGCGCCGCGCGGCGGCGGCAGAATGCCGGCTCCGTCGCCGGCTATTTCATACAGATTCAATAACCGGTAATAGGTGCCGCCGGTCATACGCATGGTAAAATTGTCGGTAAACTGCTTTTTCAAAGCCAATTGCCAGGTAGCCTTACCGTTGGTCTGGTCATCCTCTTTTCCGAACCATTGATGGGCGTCTTCCTTCTGCAGGCGTGTACTGCGTCCCACAATGCGGGATTGATTGTAACGGCCGCTTGCCGTCAGCCATAACGTCTCCTCCTGGTCCATGGTGAAGGTATCCTGGATTTGGACATTCAGCAGTTCCTGCCTGTAATAATTGCGGAATCTGGCCATCAGACTATCTACCGGCTGGCCTGTGTCGCCCTTGGAGTAATCATCCATCCCGGAGCCGCGGACTTTCATTTTTTCACTGGAAAAGTTCGACTGAAACTCAAGCAGCTGATGGTCTGTCAGCTTATAGCTGCCGTCCAGCTGGGCATTGTATTTATTTGACTTATAATTGCTCCATAACCGCAGAGGCGTTTTCCAGTTTATCGAATCCAAGTCGTACGCCTTTTCCGTATTGTATTTCTTATCCTGATGCAGGTAGTCGAGCATCCAGCCCCATTCCAGTTTTCCTGCCGTATCCCGCCGCTGCACTAAAAATTCCTTGGCATCAAGCACCTGTCTGCGGCTTTCCGCATAGTAGATATCCTTGGCATCCACATAACTGCCAAGCTCCACCGCTGTACCGGCACCTTCGACCCACAAGCTGTCCGGCAAGTGACGGTCAATTTTCTTCCAGCTGGCTTTGATCATCCAGTTATCATCCTGCCACTTGATCAGCGCGTCGGTATTTTTGAAATCGTTGTACCGGCGGTGCCGTTCATCTTCTTCCAGCATTTGTATCTTCTTTTTCCATTCCGTTAACTCTTTACTTTTCCCGGCCATATCAGAATTCGTTTGCGGGTCGGCTTTACTGACTGCATACTCTGCCTCGGCCTGGGCATAATCACGATAGACCTCAGCCTTGGCGGCTGCATCGGCGCTTGCAAAGAAATTTTTAAAATCAGACGCTTGGGAGAACCTTCCTGCCCATTTCTCCGTATCTTTGATAGAAGCCCATAGGATGGTCGCATTTTGCCCCGGGGCGGCTGCATAACTTCCTGCATACGCCCGGCTGTAAAAGTTATCCTGACCGGCCGTATCGTCCCGAACAAAGTTCAGCCATTGATCGGTATTGGCCTTAAAGGTTGCTTTCTCAGTTGCCGTTAAGCTGACATTATACCGCTGACCGGCATTATCAATCATATCGCCGTTAAAATTATCAAATTCCGCCTGGTAACCGTCACGCATTTTAGCGGCATACTGCAGATTGCGTTCGGCGGCATAGTTCTTATAGGGAAAATCACCGTCGCTCTGCTCACGGTTGAGCCCCACCATCAGGCTGCCGCTGCCTAACGGCGTATCTATCTGCATGGAGTAGGTCGCACCGCCGTAAGCGGCCCGTCCTGCCTCAGCAGACACATTGGCTTTGGTAGGCCGTTTAGTGACAATATTGATGACGCCACCCATATAGGTACCGCCAAACCGGCTGGGAATATAGCCGCGGTAAACTTCAATGCGTTCTACATTTTTGACCGGTATTGTCGAAATATCCACAGCAGCGTCGCCGCCGAGATTGGTAAGCACACCGTCGATAAAAATACCGACCTGGGCAGCTGTTGACCCCCGGATGCTGACCGTAGTATATTGACCTTTGCCACCTACCTCGCGCACATGAACGCCAGGGACATTTTTCAGTAAATCAGGCAATGTTTTTTGTTCGCCTTTATAATCATCGGGACGGATAACCGTAACCGAACCCGGCGATAATTTGCTTTCCCAATCAGGCCTTTTAGCCTCAACGGTAACTCCTTCCAGGGTAAAGTCCGGATTATCCGCATTCGCGCTTTCTTCGGCTTGCACCGTCTGCAAGCACACACCCAGGGATATCGCCACTGCCAATGCCAGGCTCAGCCTTTGTCCGGAGGGAAAGTTATTGCTTCCAGCTGCCTTTTTACTTTTTTTCATAATATCTCTCCACCAACAAATTTCGGTACAACAGTACAGTTCTCGCGCAACGGCACACGCTTTCATTTTCGGCTTACAGGTAGCATCATTTTTGCACAGACAGACGCTACACAGGCAAGCCAGCACTCATTCTCATCACATTTTCAAATAAAAAAACCCCCTTCCGGGAGTTGGACGCTTACGTCAGCAATCAGATGGTGTATCCTTTCGCTTGCCGTAATCTCCTCCCCGTCGCTCGCAGGTCCAAATGGTGATTGTTGGATAGGTAGTTCTCCTGACTCCGGTTCATTGCGTTCCTGCGCCTTCCCAAAGCATATGCTCCAGTGGCATTTTCGCAGGCTTGCTCCCCGTTACAGTGGCGGGACCGTGTTGGTTTTGCACCAATCTTCCCTATTAAGCCCCTAAGGGCACCTATCCCTCGCTATTCACTTGTGACAAACATCTCGGCCTTACTTAAATACGAATAAATTTTCAGTGATTTTAAAAAATCCATTTACACCGGTGAATATATTCACAAGGAAAACTTATTTAAACTAAAAAACCGCTATAATCATTAGCTTATTTGAAAAAATCGATTTACTTTATGTTTTTGGCCCGTGTTTTTGCCAGCTTTCGTGCCCTTATCCAGGCAATTAGCAGTAGTTTATGATGGATAATGTTTCCTCTTAGAATATATTGCATAACTCCTATACCGTAAATCCCCCAGGTGAGGTATTTTGCAAGAGCTGCATTTTCACTATTTCCCGCGCAAAACCGTACGAAATAAACACAGCTTGCGCTGGGCTTTAGCAAAAGTGGCAGCCGAGGTTGCCCTTATCCAGGCGATAGTTATCCTTTCTGTCAGGATAAAAAAAGAAGCCTCTCCGGATGTGTTGTTCTCATCCGGAGAGGCTTCTTTTTTCGACAAAACCGCCTGAGTAAATGCCACAAATACATATAAATCCCCTTCTATCACTCGCTAGGTATAGCAGTAATTGCTGTTCAGGGAGGTTTTTAGCGCTCTTGTTATAGTGAATATGTTTACAATTCATTCTAATTTAAAAATATTCTCATTTTATCAGGATATAAATGCCTCATTTGAGGTATCGGGGAAGAATTTTTTTTACAAGATATATTCGCCTGAGCACCATACTGCTCTATTTTTACTACATTATTTAGGCGAATTATGGCAGCGAATAGCAAAATCGACATACCCCTGCAAGGTTTCCAGTAACTCATTATTTTGCGCAATTGTAAGATTAGATAGATCCAAAGTGCCTACTGTCTCTTCAATTATTCTATTGAGTTGATACTGATTGTATCCCAGACTGTTAAGCTGGTTAATCAAATCCTTAAATTTCGCGTCCTCGACCATGGCTTAGCAACCCCACTTTCTAAAACTACCAATTCAAATTATCCACCGGCCTTATCCACCCATGATGCTCTGCCATCACAGCGGGAATATTGAAGTTTTCCGATCAGTTCAACCCGGGAACTTGTGCCTGTCTTAGCAAATAAATTGCGAATGTGAGATTTTACTGTTTCCAAACCAATACACAACATCTTGCTTATCTCTTTATTTGTCTTTCCCATCGCCATAATTTGTACAATTTCCCGTTCCCGGGGAGTAAGAACTATGTCAGTGGCGATTTCGCTTTCCAGCAAAGGAACAAAATCAAAAATAATAAAAAAACTCGTTCTTTCCGCTTCGCCAAGCCGCAGGCAGCTAAAACTAGCAGTGCCCGGTAAATAGTGAAGTGTCCCGCTATAGCTAATCAAAGGATTATCGACGTCATTATGAATTCCACTAAAATTTTTACAGATTTTAATGAATTTGGGGAATAATTCGGGACATTTTTCTTCAAAAATCTCTTTGGCACTCTCATTTTGATATTTTTTTTTGAATTGCCAGTTTAAAATGCAGATCCCTTGATACAGTTGGTGTACTGGCCGAAAAACATGTTGGGGCATCATTTTTAGCACCTTCAGCCTTTAATGTTTTTAATAATTGATTCCGCACTTGAATATAAAAAGCTCTCTGTGGACAAGAGAGCATATACGTTATACTGCCAATAGGAATAAAAGTCTATTCACAGGTTGCGTAACCTCCTTCCCATCATTCGCAGGTCAATCGGCGATTGTCAGATAGGCAGTTCTCCTGGCTCCGGCTCTTCGCTCCTCCGCGTCTTCCCAAAGCTAAGCTTCAGTGACATCTATGCGGATTCACTCCCCGTTACAGTGGCGGGACCGCGCCGGCTTTTAACCGGCTTCTCTTTTAGCCTTCAATAGCGCTGAAGATACTTACGCATTTTCCAGCCAAGTATCTTCAGATCATTCTCATTAGGCACCTATCCCAGCAATATTATTTTATTAGGTCACCGATTGATCTTTAACCAGCAGTATTGTCTCTATTTAAGATTAGGCTAAGCAGGGTAAGGCGTAAATACCTCATATGAGGTATTTTGTAAAAAATTCCTTTATATAAATCTGCAAATTTTGTATATTTTTAGGGAAACAAAGTCCCTGTCCCCGTGTTTTAGCCCTGTTGTCAGGGCATGCTTTGCGCGAATTTTTCTTTTATGGCTGCGCCGTTTTCATTCCACTGGAGGGTAGATCCGGCGGGGAATTCTTTATGGGTGCCGTCTTCGGCCAGCAGGGTGACCGCATCCTTGACCGTACCTGCGGTCAGTTCGCCCGTTTCGTTAAAGATGGCGTTTTTACCTTTGCTGAATTTTATGTACCCGGCGGCATCATTGCCTGTAAGCAGCTTTTGCCAGCCAACCGGTCGCAGGTAAGTATCCTCATCCAGAGTGCCGGTCAAGACTGCCCCTGAATTGTAAAAGCGCAGCACGGTATCTTCCTTGAAGGTTACGTAGCCGTATTTACCCTCTATTAGCCGCAGGGTAGCCTTATGGGCTATGGTCCCCGAGACAACTTCGCCCTGTTCGCTAAAAGTCACCACTGTGCCGCCTTTATACAGCAAATGGCCGTAACCGGGGATGGCGACAGGATAGTTCCGGCCGAAAAACGGGCGGGTCCCAAAGCGGCCAAAATAGGGGCCGGTGCCATCGTAGACCGTGGCAAAGTAATAATCATCAATAACCCGGCTCCAGCCACGCGGCGCTAGCAGCGTATCCTTGTCCAGCGTCCCGGTAACGACTTCCTCCTGGTCATTACAATTGACAACGGTATTTTTTCTGAATTGGACAGGATCACCGGCAGCCCAACCCTGCGGATGAAGTTTTGTGTCTTTCGGCAGCACTCTGGTTGTAGCCCAGGCATCGGGCATTGCCACTGCAAATGTTGATCCCCACACAATTATGCCTACCAATATACGAACAATAAAGCGAACCGTCATACTTTATCATCCCCCTTGTAATCTTTTCCTATAGTATAGCAAATTGCTGGCTAAATAACATTACTATGACGCGTTAGCACCTTGCCTGTTCCGCCAGTTTTTTCCTGACAATCGCCAGTATTAAAGTGTGCCAGGCTTTCAGGCAGGAATCGACGCCGGTGCCGGTAATAACCGGCGCTTCCATCCGGTATTTAGCCGCCGCCGCGGTTAACAGCTCGTTGCCTGCCTGGCGCACCTCGACGCCTGACAGCAATTCCCATTGCAGCTCATCCAGCAGATGCACATAGGAGGCAGCATAAGTCACCAGGTAATTATCACCGTCCAACTGGTAGAGTGCATCCATGAATTTAGGCTTAAGCAGTGTCTTCTCGCTGCTTTCCGTATAGACCTGCCACAAACTTTCTTCGGTAATGCCATACCGTTTGATGCGGCGCAGCATACTGTGCTGCTGGCGTGGCGACAGACCGGTCTGCTTATACAGTGCTTCCTTGACAGCCGGCAATACCGTCCGGCCGATGAGTTCGCCGAGCTTGGAATGCTTGCCGGCGCTTTCCAGGTACAGTGCCGATTGAGGATTGGCTATGACAATGGTCTGATCGGTACCCGAGCCGGTTGCCAGTCCTGTCGAATAGTTGCTGCCGGCCATAAGTTCCTGCAACGCTGCGGTCTTAGCCTCCGTGCAGGTTACCAGGGCACGGTTCAAGATGCCTGGCGGCAAGTCAGCGTCGATAACCAGAATAATGTTGATGGTACCGGGTTTTTCAATAGAATTCTTGTCAATAGGCTGGAAATAGTCTGCCGGATCGCCGGCCCGGCCGCCGTTGACCTCAACTCCGCCGGTCACAATAGCCGTTACGGTCAGGCTCTCATAGCTTTGCGTATGTATGGCTACATTCTCCATGGAAGCTGCTGTTCCCATTCCAGCCGTCGTCGCGGGATCAAGACCGATTTCCTCCGTAATGAGCCGCATATGCTCCTGATAGGTGGGGGCCCGCATGACGCAGGCCATCCCGGCCCCGGGATTGCAGTCATTATTAAATACCGCCGTCAGGTCTTCCCTGTACCCGCCATTAACGATGGCGGTGCTGGCTACCTTACGGGGCTGCTCAAACGGAATAACAATGCTTTTATAATAACGATAAACTGAATCACCGGTACTTAAAGTACTTAATTTCAAGGCTTGTTCCCTCCCTTGTAACCAACTGCTCATATTCTCATCCTCTTTTCAAAAGCTGATCATAATTTCTCGACACGAAACGAATTAGATGGGGTGCACTGCTCCTTAAAGTCCCAGTCAAACAAGAGTACGGCCGGCTTTCCGCTGTATTCGAGCCGCATCTCACCGCCGACGATGACGGTGCTCAGCGCCTGGGAAAAGTCCAGGCGTTCCTGTTTGCCGGTCTGATTACATACCCATAGCGGCCTGCCGCTGACAGCCGAAGCTTTTTTCCAGGCGTTTTCCGGTGGATCGTCGCAGCCACCCGGCGGCCAGGCCGCCGGCACAACAATGACCTCTGCGCCTTTATCCGCCATAGCGATTGCATTTTCTTCATACCAGGTATCGGCGCAAATCAATACTCCCGCTGTGATATCGCCGCACTGGATTGGTTCCAGGTGCTCACCTTTACTGGCCCAGCCTTCGGATACACCGCTATGAGCCTGTTTTTTCCGGTGCCGTCCCAACACCTGGCCATCAGGTCCAATCACCAGGCAGCTGTTATAGTATTTGCCGCTGACCTCATCCTGCTCGGCGCAGCATAGGAATACAGTAGTCTGGCGCATAGCCGCCAGCTGCTGAATGGGCCTCACTGCCGTCGAAGGCTGCACGGCTACACTAATGGGCTTGGTCTCGCGCTCACATGCAAAGAAATAGCCTTGTACGGCTGTCTCCGGCGTTACGATCCATTTGGCGCCGGCCTGCGCAGCCAGTTGAATACCGTTGGCCAAAATATCTAAATTGCGGCTTGCCGGACCGCCGCTAACATCTACATGCAGCAATGCAACCTTCACGGTCTTGTCTCCTTTGTTCGTGATGTTCCAGATACCATTCTATCGACACCTGCTTAAGCGCACATTCGACATCATAGCCCTGACTGCCGCAGTTGGCCCCGTACCAGCGGGCGAAACACGCCCCGCCGCACAGGGAGAAAGACGGGCACTTAAGGCAAAAGCTCATTCCGTCCTGAATCAGCGCCGCAACCTTTTGCAGTTTTCCCTTGTCCAGGCCTGTTCTCACATGTCCAAGATAAAAATCCTGATTGCCCGCCAGGGAAGAACAGGCGTAGATACCGCCGCAGGCATCGACAAAAGCCGCCTCGCCGTTCATGGCATGACAATGGGCAAACCCCGGCATTCTGTCAGCCGACAGCATTTCCACCCGCTCCAGTTGGGAGAACAGCATGGTTCTGCCGGTTTGTCCGGCCAATACTTCCGCCGTCTCGTATGCTTCCCTGACACCCTGCCACACGGCTGACGAAGAAGGCGGCTCCATCCCGCCGCCTTTCCCCTGGGCCCGCAGGATATCAAAACCGATCCGCCGGACATTGCCCAGGTAATAGGCCATCTCCACAACCCCACGCAGCGAGGCGGCATTCTCCGCCGTAACAACACAGGTGATGCCGGTGGCG
The DNA here is from genome assembly GCF_041428895.1 of Sporomusa aerivorans. NCBI lineage: Bacteria > Bacillati > Bacillota > Negativicutes > Selenomonadales > Sporomusaceae > Sporomusa > Sporomusa aerivorans. The sequence continues at coordinate 1,170,809 of NZ_CP156926.1, read as the reverse complement.
ACACCCTGTGCCGCCAGCTGGCCGGCTCCTTTGAGAATCTGCCTGCAGGTTCCCTGCCCATCTGTAAGACAGCGCTGCTTGTCGTTAATATCGGGTCTGCCGTCCAGACTGATGCCGACTCCCACCTGGCCGGCCCTGAGAATGGCGGCGGTTTCCCGGGTAATCAGTGAAGCGTTGGTCTGGACCTGCATGATGGCCGGTAAGCCATTTTCCTTGACATAGCGAATGACTTCCGCAATGACATCAATGTTAAGCAGGGGTTCACCGCCGCTAAACTGCAGCACAAAAGCCTGTCCGTCAGCCGCCGCCATGTCAACGGCGGCAATGGCTGTGTCTTTGGTCATGGTTTCAGCCGGATGTTCATGGGCATAACAATATTTGCAGGCAAAGTTGCACTGCCCGGTCAATCCGAGTATTAGCATTTTAATCATGTCGTTTACCTGTCACCCCGTTCTTCCAATTCACCGTCAATAGCCAGATACATTTGCCGGAGTTCCTGAACAACCGTAGCATCAGCCTGCCACAAACCGCGCTGCTCAGCCTCCAGTAGTTTTTCAGCAATCCGCTGCAAGGCCCAGGGATTTACAGCGCTCATCCATTCGCGCATATTTCTGTCAAGCGCGTATTTATCGGCCAGTCCCTGGTACATCCAGTCCTCCATGACAGCACTGGTAGCGTCCCACTCATAGCAATGGGCCACAACGGCGGCCAGATCGGCAGCCCCTTTATAGCCATGCTGCTTCATGCCTTCAATATATTTCGGGTTCATGGTCTCTCCCCGGAACAAACGCTTAAATTCCTCAGCCAGACTCCTGAGCCTGACCTGGCGGCGGTTGGAACTGTCGCCGCAGTATGAGCGCGGCGCCACGCCTTTCAGACTGCGGACAGCAGCGATCATGCCGCCGTGGAAGGAATTAAAATCATCGGAATTAAGCATGTGCACTTCCCGGTTATCTTCGTTTTTCACGGTAACATCAAGAGCTGCCAGCCGGCGGCTGAATAATTCCGGCACAAATGCGCCACTCGCCCCGGCGCCATATGCATGGGCTCCCCAGCGAACATACACTCTTGCCAAATCATCGACGGTTTCCCAGTTCTTTTCTTCCAGGAGGTGGCTGACACCGGCGCCATAAGTGCCGGGAGGGCAGCCAAATACCCTATAGCAGGCCTGTTCCCAGGCAGCAGCAGGTTCTATTCCCTGCTCTTTCATCAGTTCAGTATCGTTCAGGACATGCTTGCGTACATAGTTAACCTCAGGGCCTTCTTCCAGCCTGGCGACAAGACTGACCGCCCTGTCCATCCATTTTACGGCCATGGGCATGCTGTCGCGAAATAAACCGCCAATGCGGGCCGTTACATCAATTCGCGGCCGCTTAAGCTCGGCAGGCGGAATAACCTCCAGGCCAACGACCCTTTGACTGCCGCGCTGCCATACCGGCCGGACACCCAGTAAATAGAAGAATTCAGCAATGCATTGTCCGTGACTGCGCATATTGGCGCCGCTCCAGAATATCATGCCGATATTTTCCGGGTAGCGTCCCTCATCGGCAATATAGCGTTCAATCAAACTATCGCCCAGCGTCTTGCCCACTTCCCAGGCAGCCGCTGTCGGCAAAGTGCGCGGATCAACGCCGTAAAAATTGCGGCCAGTCGGCAGGATATCGGCCATCCCGCTGGTCGGCGCTCCGGCCGGGCCGGGTTCAACATACCGGCCTTCCAGGGCGGACAGCAGATTGGCGATTTCCTGCTCTGTTTTCATGACGTTCGGGTAAAGTGACTGGCAAATATAGCCTGCTACTTGTCTTAACTCTGCTCTAAGCTCCTGATTGAAGGCTGCCAATTCGGTCCTGTCTGTAATCGCTTCCGCCTGCTCAGGTAAAAAGTCATGGTTATACAGCCATTCAATAATTTCCCGGCATTGCTGCCGGATTTCATCAAGCAGTGCGCCGCAGGTTTTACTGCCGTCCGGCAGGAGCTTGCCGCTTTGCGTCAGCAGTTCATCGTAATCATAACCATGGCTGGCAGCTACCGTTTCAGTGAGCGAGGGTATTTCTCCGTTCGCCTGCTGGGTCAGAGCCAGCAAATATTCAATTAATACTTCCCCCTGTGGCGGGCAGCCGAGCGTATGCAATCCGACCCGGATTTGCATGTTTTTGATGTCGGTTATGTAATTGTGCAGGCGCTGTACGTAATCGGCAAACAGCTCGCCTTCGGCCTGCCCCATGTCGTCCTTCAAATTGGTTTCCATTACTTTTTGTTGGATCAGTTCGGCCACAACCTGGACATTCCCGGGTTGATTCTGCAGGAAATGGCAGTATTCATCAAGCAACTTTTCCAGTTCCGCCAACTCATCATAGGTGCCGGCCTGGCTGACCGGCGGCGGCAAATGGCCGATCAGACAGGCGGCGCCCCGCCGCTTGGCCTGTATTCCCTCACCGACAATGGTAAGCAAAAACGGGTAGACATTAGGCAGGTCACCAAGCGCCAGATCCGGATAGCAGGCTGCTGACAGGCCGGCGCCTTTACCCGGCAGCCACTCTAAAGTGCCATGCGTGCCGACATGGACAACGGCGTCCGCCTGCCAGATATCTCTAAGCCAGTGATAATAGGCCAGATAATGGTGGGTGGGAGCACAGTCCGGTGAATGATATATTTTCGCGGCGTCTTCGCCAAAACCGCGCGGCGGCTGAACGGTAAGAAATATATTGCCGTTTAGCAGACCAGGAACCAACAGTTCATTTTCATACCGGAAAACCTCACCCGGCGGTTGCCCCCAGTCTCTGATAAGCTCCTCCTGAATCCACGGCATAATAGCATCAAACCAAAAACGGTAATGATCAGCCGAAAGCTTGCCCGGAGCCTGCTTAAGAACACACTCGGACAAAAAGCGTCGGTCGTTGGTGGCAGCCGCCAGCAGGGAATCCATGAATGCCCGGCTGTCAGGCGGAATATCCGCCACCTTATAGCCCCGCTCTGCCATCCGCTCCAGCAGCAGACGGATGCTGGCCGGTGAATCCAGGCCCTGCGCGTTGCCGATATGGGCATTGGTGGGCGGATAATTATGAAAGATAATGGCAATTTTTTTCTCACTGTTGGCCCTGCGCCGCAGTTTCGCCCATTTAGCCGCTTTCGCGGCAACCCGTTGAATCCGCCCGGGCAGCGTCCGGTATTTTACCGTTCCGTCAGGACTAACCTCTTTGCCGGCAACCGGTACGGCATGAATAACGCCGTCAAACTCAGGCAGGGCAATGTTGCAGGTAATTTCCATGGGCGAAAGGCCTTCCGGACTGCAGCGCCAATCCTCGCGTGATCTGAGCATCACATAAGCCTGCAGCACAGGCACGCCCAGGTTTTGCAGGAAGCGGCCATCCACCGGTTTTCCTACGGTCAGCGAAAACTTGAAGGTGTTAATTAAGACGTCAATAACCGGCAAACCCTGCTGGAAGAAGAAGGCGCTTACGGTATCATCCACCCCGGCAGCGTTCAGTTCGTTATTACGCGCCCAATGACTAAACGCCGCAATAACATTAAGGCCCTGGGCCTCAATTGCCTCAATTAACTCTGTTTGATAGGTCAAATCGGACCAAATCCATTCATCCCGCGGAAAAATAAGGCCGACAGTTGCCTGGTCCGGTTTACAAAACAGCCGCCGGTATTCGGCCACATCGGTAAAAACCTTACCGGCCCGGGGATGAAAGATGCCGTTCCATAATAATTGCTGCGGCTCTTCATACTGGCACGTCTGCCGGCAATACCTGCTATTTAGCCATAGCCAAAAATTACGGTAGTTTCTGATGCCGCTGTATGCCAGATATCTGCGCATCTTATTTCGCTCTTCGGGCGTTACGCCGCCAAACGTATCTTCCGGCTGGATTTCCGTAGCCAGCATAACATGAGCAAGCTTATTCTTCCGCAAAAATTCCGTGGCCTCTCTAAGAAACAGCGTATCGCGCCCCATGCCCATCCAGGAAAACAACACCAGCCGGCTGTCGGCAAATTGCTTTTGCCACTCCCTATTCCAGACAAGGTTGTCCTGCAAATAAATAATGCCGCCTGCTTCCTTTAAATGACCTTCGGCGCTTAATTGCCGCCTGGCATTTTCCAGCATGACGCACTGACGGTCAATGTTGGACAAAAACAGGATGTTCCCCATGGTCTGTCTCTCCTCCCATGCTTACACTGCCAACTTATTTGTCTTTGAAATATTCCGGATACGCGGCACGGGCTACATCCCGCACAGCCTCGACAATATACTGCGAGTTACAGGATAAATGGCTGTCGGGAACAGCAACCAGCCGTCTGTTTTGAATGGCTTTTACCGGCTGCAGCGCCGGATCATTTTGCATATCCTCGCCAAATTTCTTCAGATCGTTCTTACCGCTGTAATCCCATAACGGCAAGAAAATAACATCGGGATTAATTCTGACTATTTGCTCCTTGGACATAACCTCGTTCATAGTCAGCCCAATCATAGCCGCTCCGTCCTCAACCCCGGCATAACGGCAAATATCTTCAAAAGTGCTGCCTTTACCGCCATTGTCCCCCATCAGGTTAGACCGTATCGCCACTTGCCGCTTTTCCGCCGGTATCTGCTTTACAATCTCACCAATTCCCGCCAGTTCTTTATCCATGTTCTCAATGACCCGGCCGCCGGCCGCTTCTTCCCCGACCACGCGGGCTATGGCTGCAATCGATTGTTTGACCTCAACCAGATTTGCGGGCGCTTTATATACATACACAGCAACGCCTGCCTCCCGGAGGGTCTGGATTAAGGTCACCGGCTGCCAGTCCGGAATAATCACCAGATCCGGCTGGAGGGCAATAACGACTTCGGCGTTGGCCTTAATCCGGCCAGGTACCGCTTTGGCCTGGTCGGCAATATTGGAAATACCGCTGTCATCAACTAAATAGCTAAAAGCGGCAATACGCTCCGGCGCTACCAGGGCCATGAGAATTTCATCGGTGCTAATAGACAGCGAGGCAATCTTCTGTGGCTTATGCTGAAGTTTCAGCACTGTCCCGGTATCGTCCACAATTTCGTAAGCACCGGCAGTCCCTGCCGGCTGGGGTGCATTACTGCCGGCGCCGCTGCAGCCGGCGGCTAAAGTCAGTGACAGTCCAAGAAAAGTTACCAGCAGGAGCCGCAGCAACAATACCTTTGCCTGTGCTCTTAATTCCATAGCTTCATCTCCGTAACTTTAATTTCGCAGGCGGCGCATCGGCCGGTCTATATAGTATCCAATAAAGCAGACTTAGCTTCAGGTGGTTTTTAGCCCTATCTGAAGGTCAGTCGCTCTTATCCGGGATTTAGCTGCTCGCCTGTGCCTGTAGGGGTATAACTCCCACTTGGAGAAGTGGGAGTTAAGAGGCGGGTTAGCCGTCGGATAAAGATTACTGGCGGCCAGTGAGTAAAAGCGTAGTTTTAGCACAAGCGTCGAAGCGTTGCTCACTGCCCGCCTGGGGAAAAATCTTTATAGGATTTCATAGCAGCGGCTACTGCCGGTTTTGCTTAGCCAGAAGAATGAGTTTATACTCGCCGATAATCTGCCCGTCGTCCAGTTGGATTGGGGCTTCGATCCCGGCGGCATACCGTCCGTCAGCGCTGATAGCCGCAGCAACACACGGGCCGGTGGTAGCGGCATAATCCACCAGACGGGCTTCCGGTATGGCAACAATATACAACCCATGTACGGACGGGTCCTTGGAGCGGACATTCCGGCCGCCGGCCAAAGCAGCCTGATGTTTACCGGTAGAAATTTGCTCAATCATCCCGCCGATTTTATAGTTATTTACCAGATTGCCCTGCAAATCAAACACAAACAAACTGTTGGAATTGGGGTTTTCCACCGGGGTTGGCAGCTGCCAGTTGGCGCGGTTATATGTATTGCCTGTCGTAAATATAGCATATTCACCTACAATCTGACTGAAATTGCCGGTGGAGTTAATATAGACACCGGCAATCTTCTGCGGCTGGGTAATGCTGCGCCGCCACAACTCCTCTCCCTGCTCACCGTCGAACAGAAAACACCGCCCGTCACTGGCAATACCGGCCACATACCCGCCATTGCCGCTAATTTCAAGGCCTGTACGCATGGTAACATTCGGGTACGGCTGGATGGCATCCAGATAACGGCTCCACAGCACGGTCTGGAGCGTCCCGTCCAGGCAATACACATTCTGGTCATAGGTATATTTAGCCATATCAAAATTTGCTGTGGAAAAAACCACTCTCCCGCCGTCATCATCCACGCCAAGCCAGCTTACCCAGCAGTCCAGATTTTGATCACTGGGGAATGCGCCTGCTTTCCTGCCGTCGTGCGTATACTTGTAAATCCGCCCGACATACTGGTTACGCCCGTCAGGATGTTTTATATACCGCTGCGCCACAGCGTAAATCATACCGGCGGAATCTGTCCGGATAGCTACCATTCCGGGAAATGTTTTTTCCCTGATATCTACGCCCAGTTCATTAACACTGGCTTGCCGCCACAATTCCTTGCCGTCCGTTACGTCTAGACTGAATAAACACCCCTGTTGGCTGGTATCGCCAACAAGTACTGCCCGGCCATCCGGGGTAAATTCAAGGGCGGAGAGCTTGCCTAAGCCGACCGTATTGCGCCAGATAAGGCTGCCCCGGGTATCATACAGCAGCACCTCGCCAGCTTCTGAACCGGCAGCCAAGAATCTGCCGTCAGGGGAAAACCGGATAAAACCTTTATTAAAGCCCATACGCTGGTAGTTAAATACCTCAGTTTGACCCAGCCCGGCTTCCAGCACCTTAACATAAGCGCCTGTTTGCGTGCCGTTTTGCTGACGGGAAAAACTCACCTGGCTGCTCTGTATGCCAAAAATTTGCACGGCCAAAAGACCCAGAGTACTTATAAACAATATGGCAAGTCCTGTTGTAAAAAACTTTTGCATTATCTTTACAGCCACTCTTTCATAACATCATACAATGCCCGCCAGGACGACACATATAACAGGCCGTTATACTGCAGCGCATCAATCAATTTCAATACAATGACGCCAAGGACGATAAGCAGCAGGCTGTAACAGAACAACCGCTCCGGACCAGGCCAGGGAGCCAGGGGCACTGCTGGCACTTCCCGGCCAAAACCGCGGCTTTCCACCGATGCGGCCAAGGTAGCGGCCCGCCGCTGCGTTCGCGCCAAAATAGGAAACAAGGTCTGAAAAGCAGTTTGAATCAAACGCCGGGGTGAAAGCGCCCGCAGCGGATTGAAGCCTCTGAGACGCTGGGCGGTCAGTACAATGACTGTCTCCTGAAAAATCACCGGCAGGAATCTAAGTCCGGTTATCAGCATGAAGCCCAGTTCATACGGCAAATGCCAGGACAGCAGACTGCGCAGCATGTGCCGCGGATCGCTTGTCCAGTTAAGCAAGAGTCCCAAAGTCAGCATAGTACCGGAACGCAGCGCCTGAACAGCGCCATACTCCAGACCCTCCCGGTAAATGTACACCCCGCCGGTCAGCGCGCCAATAACAGGGGTTGCCGGTGGCAGCAGGCAGGCGATAACGGTCCGCGGCTCCCGGGCGTAAAACAGCGCCTGGCTTGTCATCGAGCCCCAGATACCCAAGAGTACAAACACCATCAGTACCCGCCACCTGGCCGGCGAGGAGCGGGCGACTCCGTGCAGGCAAAGCGACAGACAAAACAGGAGAAACAGGAGACGGGGACTGTCCACCAACAAAACCATGGCTGCCAGCAAAAGCAGAATCACTATTTTGGAGCGGGTATCCAGTCTATGAAGCAAAGTCTTCCCGGGAGTAGCTTCCCACACCTGCCGATCGTACATACGCCACCACCTCCTCTACAGTCAGCGCCGCACCGCCGTATAAAGCCCGGGCTGTAAGCAGCGCCGCCGGCGGTTTCAGGCCGGCCGATGCCAACATAGTCTGATCCTGAAAGACCATCGCCGGCACGTCGTCGGCTATAATCCGCCCCTGACGCATAACAATCACACGGTCGGCAAACCGGGCTGCCACCTCGGTGTCATGGGTGCAAAAAACAATGCTGCCGCCTTGCCGGGTGTATTCCCTAAGGAGCAGGACGATATCCTCAATGTGCCCGATATCCTGACCGGTTGTCGGCTCGTCCAGCAGCAAAACCTGCGGCTGAGAAGTCAAGACAGCGGCAATGGCTACCCTGAGACGCTGTCCGCGGCTCAGTGCCAGCGGGAAATCAGCCTCCAGGCCTGCCAGACCAAGTTTACCGGCAAAGAATTGACAAATTTCCGGCCAGTTCCCGTCATCCGCTTGCTGCTGACGCAGACTAAAACTGATCTCCTCCCGTACCGTACTGTTAAAAAGCATAAAATCGGGATTTTGCAATACCATGCCGACCGACGGTGAGATAGCGGCAAGCTTTTGCCCCAGGACCCGGATTTCGCCCGTGACCGGCCTGAGCAACCCGCCGATCAGGTGCAATAAGGTCGATTTGCCGGCGCCGTTATTACCCATAAGCGCAACAAACTGTCCTCTTGCAATAGTTAGCGCAAGATTATTCAGCACCAGATCCCTGGAATTGTCATAGGCAAAGGATAATTGCCGGACCGTTACCGCCGGCTCATCTGTCGGCCTGAGCGGCGGGCCTGCCGCCGTTGCCGGCTCATATATGGGAACGGTATAACATTGCCGGATAGCCGCTACCACATGACTGACTTCGGCCGATTGCACCGCAACCCCTAATTTGTGGCAAATTGTCACTGGCTGCGGCAGCCTGAGGCCAAGTTCCGCAAACAGGTCCTGGCAGGCGTACGCTTCCGCACAACTGCCCTGCCAGTGGAGCTGTCCGTCCTCCATAACAGCCACCCGGTGGCACAGAGGCAACACCTCGTGGAGGCGATGCTCGACTAAAATTATGGTAATTCCCTGTTCGCTGTTAAGCTGCTTAAGCACCGCCAATAGTTCCAAAGCTCCTTGCGGATCCAGCTGGCTGATAGGTTCGTCCAGCGCCAGCACCTGCGGTTTGGCCGCCAGTACGGCCGCCACAGCCAGTCGCTGCTTCTGCCCGCCTGATAAAGCGTGAACACTCGCCTCCGCCTTATCGGCCAGACCAACCAGTTTTAGCGCTTCCTTAACCAGTGGCTCAGCCCCGGCTGCTGTCATCCCCATGTTTTCAAGTACAAAAGCAACTTCATCATATACCGTGGTTGAAAAAATTTGATCCTCCGGATTCTGAAAAACCAGCCCAACCGTGCGGCTCATCGCGGACACGGCTATATTCTGAGTAGAGCAGCCACCCACAAAAACTTCACCGGTAAGCCTGCCCCCGCTTTCCTGGGGAATCAGCCCGTTGAGCATCTTCAGCAAAGTACTTTTTCCACAGCCTGTCGCCCCTGTCAGCAGCAGAAATTCGCCTGCCTTAATCTTGAGACTGACATTTTTCACACTGGGTGTATCGCGATGCCGGTAGGTAAACGAGACATCACGTAGTTCTACAATATAATCCATCTTCAGTCTCCCCCCACTTTGGCCAGCCGGCTGCCGAGGAAGCTACCGCAGACTGCGCCGACGGCAGTATAGATAAAACCATTGAGAGCCAATACCAAAGCAATGTACCAGGCGGCATAATACATCCGGTATAAAACCGCCATAGCCTGCAGCGCTGCATAGGTTGCAATAGTGTCGGCCACACCGCAGCTAGCTGCCAACAGTGCAATCTTACTCCAAGACAGATTGTGTTCCTGGCGGTTCTGCAGCCAGCCGTACAGTCCGCTGCTGTAAATCAAAAATTCCAGCCAAAAGGCTTGCAAGCCGTATGACAACAAACTAATGGGAGAAATCTGCCCGAAAGCCAACATCCCCAAAAGCATGCGAACAACCGTCATCAGCGCCACCACACCCGGACGGGGAATTAAGATTACCAGCGCCACCACCATCATATACAGAAATACACCGCTGAATAAACCGGTGATGATAAAGCCGAACGGCCCCAACAGAATATGGAAGAAGTCATTTAGCAAGGTAGAAGGCACATTGACAACCGCAAATGCCGCCGCGCCAAACAAAGCGATGGTTACCAGCCAGCGCGTTTTCAGCACAGTGAGTACCTGCCGGCAACGGCGCAGCGCCATCACCGCCCCCAGCGCAACCGTCATTACCGCCAGGCTGACTACCAGCAGCGCCCTGCTGTCTTTTTTGACAATTGTAAGCTTTTCTTCCCAGATTAAAGGCGGCGCCACCCCGTCACTTACCTCGGTCCTAAGAATATACTCCCCATCCGTTAAATCGCGCTCGTCGGCGTACACCGGAATCTGCAGCCGTTGACTGACATCCCCGTCTAGGGCCGTAAAGGCTTCCAGAAAGTTCTTTTGCCGGTCCATTGCTCCGCCATTGACATCCTCGCTGGTCGCACCAGGGGTAAACAGACCTTGGACCGGTAAACGGCTGGCGGCGTCCAGCAGGCTGACACTTACCACAACCAGTTTCTGCACACCGGACGGGTTGGCAATATCCACTCCCAGATGAGTCACCGGGTGGATGGCCTCGATTTCCTGATTTGACGCACCTTTGCCTGTCAGTACATTCTTGTAGTAGTCCCACTGGCGGTCCCTGAGTACTAAGACATTGCGGCCCATGCGTTCATCTGTTTTTCCGTTTCTGTCCAAAGGCAGCACAAGTCCGGTTATGGCAACCGGTTTAAGAGCCTCACCCTGACCGGCATTCACAGCTACCGGCACTTGCTTTGTTTCACCGCCAACGCTGGCAGTGGCTGTATACACACCTGCCGGCAGTCCGTCTGCGACCTCCAAAGGCAGTAGGTCATACCATTGATCATAACCGCCTGCCAGTGTAGCTTGCCTGGTCAGCCGGTAATTCCCGCCCTGTCTGTGTATTTCCCATTCCCCCAGGGAACCGGCGGGACTAAAGCCTGGCGGCAGGTCAATTGTTATTAATGCCTTTTTCCCGCTGGGAGTACGATTTTCAATACTGAACAATGCTGCCGTTTGTGTACCGGGAGTGACAGAATCCCTGACTTTTCCGAAGTAATACGGAATTTGGCAGGAAAAAGCCACACCATCACGGGCCTGACCGGCAACCGTTATGAAGAACACAAGCAACACTGTCATTAACCCGGTCAGTGCTTTGCTGATGGTCAAACTTCTTTTCTCCTTTGCAGTAAATATTACTAGTTCTCAGTTCACAGCAAATAAGGGTATTATCGAAACGCTGTCGCGGCCGTTAATGTCATTACGAACAAATACACTTATAAAGTAAACTTAGCTTCAGGTGGGGTTTTAGCCCCATCTGAAGGTTAGTTACCCTTATCCCGGGACTTATCCGCTCTTACTCCCGCTTACAGAAGGGGGAGTCTTAGAGCGGGTTAGTCACAGGATAAACTCTAATACATTAAGAAAAAAACATCTCCTTATTTAAAAGGAGATGTTTTTTAGTCCCACTATGCATCACCAGATACAACGTTACACTCGCCGCATATGGTTATACTTATAACGAAATAAGCTTAATCCCCTCCCCATACCTCGTGGGTTAAAAACGGTGACTGTAAATTAGGCAGTTCTCCTGACTCTGGTTCATAGCGCATCCAAACCTTCCCAGGACTTCTCATCCCAGTGGCATCTCATGGACTGGCTCCCCATTACAGTGGCGGGACCGCGCCGGCTTTTAACCGGACTTCCCTATTAAGCCCGTAGGGCACCTAACTCTTGGTTATTCAGTTGTCAGGTATTAGAATTAATGTTTCTTGGCTACAGGGCTATTCAGGTCGGCAATGGCATCTTTAACATGCTCAACATAGATATCCTGAATGGCGGCATTTTCACCTAAACCATGGATATAGGTATCCACTTTGAAACCGGCGGCAATAAGCTGGCTCTTGAAGGAGTCTTTTTCATCACCGGCCATATCATTGTTGGCATGATCGCCGGCCACCAGCATAAACGGCATCAGGGTAACTTTTTTGACTTTATCGGCTTTAAGCTTTTCAATGGCGCCTTCGAAAGTCGGATAGCCCTCTACCGTGAATACATACGCATTCTTATAACCGGCATCATTCAGTTTAGCCTGCAGCACACCATAGGCAGCGGTTGCCGGATGCGGACCGCCGTGTCCCATCAGCATAACGGCTTCATTCTTTTTCAATGCCGGGAATTGGGTAGCTACCGCTTTAACGGCCGCCAGATAATCATCGTTTTGTCCTTCTTGTCCCATATAGTAAAGTACCGGCCGGCCAATGGCAATTTTTTCAAAATCCTTGGCTGCCTGTGCATGTTTCACCACACCGGCAATCAGTTCATACTCTTCGCCGGGAGTTATTTGCATAGGCTGGACAATTACTTCGGTATAGCCTTCGGCTTTCAGACGGTCAAGCGCCTGTTTTTCCGTGTCAACTTTTATACCGTCCCGTTCAGCCAGCCTTTTGATGATGATACGGGAGCTGAACGCACGGCGAACTTCATAATCCGGGAACTCTGCCCTGATTTTATTTTCCGTTGCCTCAATCGTTGTTTTCATAGTTTCAGGAAAAGTAGTGCCAAAACTTACAACCAGGATGGCCTTTTTACCGGCGTTGGCCGGTGCAGCGGCCGCCGGCGAGGGCAGCAGGCTTACACAACCGAATACGGCCAGCAGCAAGATGCCGGTAATGAGTGAATAAAGATTTTTCATGCAAAAAACAACTCCTTTGTTTTTAGTAATCCTGATGTTCTGTTGTTGAAAAGGTTGCTCATGGGCTCATAGCGAATTTCCCAGGTCCCGGTATACATTCCATAGCAGCAGAAACTCCCATGGCAGGATCGACCTGTGCCAACAGTACTTACATTTGGCAAAAACCGCCGCAGATTGCCTAAAAATCAAAACTCCCAACCGTCTGCAGTTGGGAGTTTAAACAGTTGACTAAATACAAAACTCCTGGTCAGAAACCAGGAGCGAATTAGCGAATGCGCCTGTAAAAGCGCCTACTGTAATCCCCTCCCCATACCTCGTGGGTAACAAACGGTGATTGTCAGACAGGCAGTTCTCCTGACTCCGGATCATAGCTTGCTTAAACCTTCCCAAGACGACCGTCCCAGTGGTATATCTTAAGCTTGCTCCCCGTTACAGTGGCGGGACCGCGCCGGTCTTTAACCGGACTTCCCTATTAAGCCGCAAGGGCACCTATCTCCATGATTCGATTATGATATAACTATATGTTATCTGGGAACGCTTGTCAATACTTGAAAACAATTTTAGATACAGGCGCAGCGTGCTCCTCTCTGGGTTTTGCCACCCTGATCACGTTACCAGGTATATAAAAAAAAATAGGGTCAAATGACCCGTGCCTAACGGCATAAATTGAAAGGAGCGTTTTGAGAAAATGGCATTAATATTAAAACTCTCAACCGTTATAGTTGAGAGTAATAAACAGCATGCTAAATAAAAACTCCTGGTTTTGGACCAGGAGTGAATTAGCCAGACGCACTACGAGAGTGCTTACTGTAATCCCCTCCCCATACCTCGTGGGTAACAAACGGTGATTGTCAGATAGGCAGTTCTCCTGGCTTCGGATCATAGCTTGCTTAAACCTTCCCAAGATGGCACATCTCAGTGGCATATCTTAAGCTTGCTCCCCGTTACAGTGGCGGGACCGCGCCGGCTTTTAACCGGACTTCCCTATTAAGCCCCGTAGGGCACCTAACTCTGATATGAAATTATGTATTAATAATAGCATGGACTATTACTTGTTGTCAATAGCTGAATATTCTTTCAAGTTATCAGGCCTCCATCACCTGATAATGCCTGCGTTTGTTTTCGTACATACGGGCATCCGCCGTCTGCACCAGGCCGCTTGAACTAACTTCACTGTTGTCGGCTGCGCCGATGCTTACACTTAAGCTCAGTTCGCCGCTTTCATCTTTATACCGCCAGCGGCTTACACTGTGCTGTATGCGTTTGATGATGATCCGGGACTGCTCCAGCAAAATGCCGGGAATGATAACTACAATTTCATCTCCGCCATAGCGAAAAGCGCAATCGTCGGCACGGATGCTTTTAGTAATTATGTGCGCGGTCTCTCTGATCAACAGGTCGCCTGCCACGTGCCCCAGACGGTCGTTTACCGCTTTTAGCCCGTTAATATCAATCATTAATAAAGTCAGCGGCAGCTTTTTCAGATCAGCCTGCAGACAGTAACCGGAAAATTGCTTGTCAAAGGAATGCCGGTTAAAGAGCCCTGTCAGTTTGTCATACTCCGCCAAATACTGTACTTCCTCATGCAGCCGGGCATTGTGGACAGCAACCGCCGTCTGGCTTGCCAGCGCTTCCAGCAGTTGCAACCGTTCCGTATAATCCTCACCCTGACAGACCTTTTCCATATAGAGAACTCCCAGCAGTGTCTCCCTGAATACCAGGGGGATGTGATATTTAATTATATTGCCGCCCTCACGCGTAGCCAAAGTCTTTAGCGAATTGCGTAAAACCGGCACTGCCCAGCGGCAATCAGCCAAACAATTCTCCCTGCTGCTTTCCGGATATACAGCGGCAATATCGTTACCCGGCTCCTCAAGCAGGCATATAGCGGCCTGCCTGACTGCCATGCTTTGGATGACTATTTTCAGAATACCTTTTATTACCTCCGCAATATTAAATGCGGATGCAATAATTTGAGCCGCCTGATACAAGGCTGACTGACGCTCCAAAGCCATGTTCAGCATACGGTTAACCCGCTCACGCTCAGTCACATCAATGGTAACAAGCACAGTACCGATATATTTTCCCGCTGCATCGGTTACCCGGGAATACCGATTTTCAATGAATTTTCCGCCCCTTCCCATCAGGCGGTACCATTCTGTTTTTTCACCTGTTTTTAACTGCGACAGCTTTTCTTCTAAGATGGTCCGCCGGTGCTGCGGGTAGTTTTCCAAAAAATTCTTGCCAAACAGCTCGCCCGCCGGTAATTGCCGCATTTTCTCGGCATACGGGTTGCAAAAAACAACTGTGTTGTTTTTGTCCAGACAGATAATGCCCAGGTTGGATATATTGGCCATATAATGGCTGATGCTGTCAGGCAGGACAACTTCATCGGATTCTTCCTCAGGGATGAATTGGCGGGCAGGTGATATTTTATTGATTATGTCAGGCCCAAGGCTTACGAATATATCGACCAGCCGGGGGTCAAACTGGCTGCCGGCTTTGCACTTAAGCTCAGCCAGCGCCATATCGCGGTTTTTCCATTGCTGATAATTTTGAACGGTTGTCATAACATCAAAAGCTTCCACGATATGAATAATTCTGGCCGGCAGGGGTATTTCCTCCCCGTGCAGCTTTTTGGGATATCCGGTTCCGTCATACCATTCATGATGATACAGTACACTATCGGTTAAATGACGCATTTCTTTTGAGCGCAGCAAAATCTGGCCGCCATATACCGGATGTCGTTCCATTTCCGAACGGTCATACCGGTCATAAATGCCTTGCTTATACAGAACCTTTATCGGCACATTCATTTTGCCGATATCATGCAGCAAAGCTGCAGCGCCAATGTTTACTATCTCCTCGTCCGTGCAGCCGATATGCCGGGCTAGCGTGACCGCATAGCACGCCACGCGTTCCGAGTGTCTGAACACAAAGTTAAACTGGTGGGACAAAATCGCCATATAAAAGTTAAAATCTTCCTGTGTTTCCCAATGAGTCATAACTGATTTTAACATTTCGGTTTCCTCCCCCGCATACTCCTATAAGGCGTCAGCTTTTTTAAATACAAAAAATCCCCACCCAAACAAGGCCGGGAGTGGAAAGAACAGTATGCCAAATAAAAACTCCTGGCAATATTACCAGGAGCAGATCTGCAAACAGACGCCAAAGAGCAAGTCCGCCAGCGCCTACTGTAAATCCCCTCCCCATACCTCGTGGGTCAAAACGGCGATCGTCAGCTAGGCAGTTCTCCTGGCTCCGGATCATAGCTTGCTTAAACCTTCCCAGGAGGTAAATCCCAGTGGCGTATCTTAAGATTGCTCCCCGTTACAGTGGCGGGACCGCGCCGGCTTTTAACCGGACTTCCCTATTAAGCCCGTAGGGCACCTAACTCATAATATGTAGTTGATTATTTCCAAGATAACCGTATCATATCCGGATATTGTTGTCAATACAGGCTCCGCAAGTATGCCTGAAGCTTGTTACGGATTGACATTTAAGGCAAAACAATTTATATTTAGACTAGTAGTTTGAATCATGAAGATTCAACAAGCCGGTATGAAACCTGAGGATATCTCCTCCTGGATTTTCATGCCTTTTTTCAATTGACCGCAATAATCAAAGAAGGTGACATATATGTGCAACACCAGGTTCTGGACTGACGCCTGGCAGGAAGTACGCGAAACGTCCTCACAGGCGCCAAGCTATGGCAATAAAGAAGGCTGGCAGCAGTTTTGGAATACCTATGCCGAACTGCACGCGCTGCGCAACCGCCAAAGCCGTTCCATATATAACGCAGTTGTCGACGGGCTCATCGCCGACGGAGTAATCAGCGCCTTTAGCGAAGTTCTGGATATTGGCTGCGGGCCCGGCACCTATACCCTGCCGTTAGCCACCAAGGCCAGACATGTAACCGGTCTGGATACCGCCGGCCAGATGCTGGCTATGCTTAGGTCTGAATCCATTCATGAGGGCCTTACCTGCCGGCTTACGCCCCGGCAGGGCGACTGGTTGGATTTCCCGTCCGAACCGGCCTATGATGTGGTGTTTGCCGCTAACACGGCGGCTATTAACGACTATGACAGCTTAATGAAAATGAATGATGTTTCCCGCGGCGTCTGCTGCCTGATCGGTTTCGCCGGTACATATCATATAAAAGTCCGCACCCTCTTGTGGGAACATTTGATGGGAACGCCGCCCGAACACGCTGCATTTGATATTCAATATCCCTTTAACATTCTCTATCAGGAGCGTTATCTGCCGAATATCAAGTTCTACAGCTACCGGGAACGGTACCGGGAAACCCTGGCTTATATGATTGAATACTATACCAGTTATTTCAAGCTGTTCGGACTGGAAGGCCCGGAAATAACGGCCAAGATCACCGAGTTCCTGGCTAACCGGGCTGTTGAGGATTACTGCACAGAGCTTATAAATACCACTATTGGCGTGCTCTGGTGGCGCGCTGACCGCAAAACGGCTGCTTTAGAATAATGCCAGAATAGCATAAAGAAAACACGGTTTGCCCGAGCCTTTGGCAAAAGTGGAAATCGATGTTGCCCTTATCCAGGCGAAAGTTATACTTTCTATCAGGAAAATAAAAACAACCCGTGCCGGGTTGTTTTTATTTCACCATGCTTTACACTGAACAAGCTCGTTTACTTTAGCAACCGCTTCTTTTATCGAATTGACCAGCGGCCGGCTTTCCAGTCCGATAATATCAAAGTGTTGTTGATTTACCGGTATTAATACTTTATGTGCATCAGCTGAGGCGACAGCTTCGGCAATTCTGGGTGTAATTTCCCCCATCAGTGAATTAGGAATAATAATACCAATTGGACCTACCACCACATCCACTTTGCGTATGGAAACAATAACGGCATTTTCTCCGGTCGCGCCGCGCATGGCTCCTGCCCGCACCATGTTGTTGGTCGCTAACGCATTGGTGCCTAAGGCGATAATATCCGCTTTTTGTCCCAGTTGTGCTGAAAGCTGGGAAACCAACTGCACCCCAAGGCCCCCGCCCATACCATCAATAACTGCAATTAACATGACCTTTGTACCACCTTCCGCTAAACTGGACGATTGACGTATGTAATTCGTCAGCAAAAATTAAACTCCTGCTGACCTTTCATCGCCTGTTACTGAACGCAAGCATAGCATGCCACTCCATAAAAAGGCATTGGTGTGATCCGGCAAATCGGCCAGCACAACTGAAATAAACTTGCATTAAAAAAGCCATTAAAGACACCTGCTTACGCAGAAGCCTTCATGGCTGCTTAAATTTTCATTATAAATATTTCGGCGCTAAAGATTTCATTGAAAAGCCGCCTTCTCGCGGCCCAAGACAGCTTCAGCTGTCTTACTGTATTGAATTGTAACAAAATTCACTAATGTTGTCAATCAGCCGCTGCAAATTATCCATTTGACAATATTACCCACATAATTGATAATATAGTTATCCTAGTAAAAATCATTGTACGTGGAGTTAAGGTATGAAACCTTTTTTAAGAGCGTAAGTTCTTTTAACGGACATGCCTTTTTTTATTCTCAATATATTAAGCGGGAGGAATGAATATGTCTCATTTTCCTACAGACTACCAACAGGCCGTTGATTTCCACGGTCACAGCTGCCCCGGGCTGACTATTGGCTATTTAGCGGCCAGGATTGCCCTGTCCCGCCTCAAGGTAGAGAAGGCTCAGGACGAAGAACTTGTCGCCATTGTCGAATCTGACGGCTGCGGCATTGATGCCATTCAGGTCCTTTTAGGCTGTACCATCGGGAAGGGGAACCTGATTTATAAAGATGTCGGCAAGCAGGCCTATACCGTTGGCAACCGCAGGACCGGACAAGCCGTGCGGGTAGTAGCGCAAAATACTTCTGCGCCGCTTACCGCTGAGCAGGAAGCCATGCGGGCAGCCGTATTCAGCGGCCAGGCTACTGCTGAGCAGGAAACCGCCTGGCAGCAGCTACAGCAGGAACGTATTGCCAAGTTGCTGGCCACTCCGCCCGAAGCCCTCTTCAAGATTCATGAGGCAAAACTTAAACTGCCGCCGGAAGCTAAACTATTTAACTCTGTCACCTGTGAGTACTGCGGCGAAAAAGTCATGGAAGCCCGCGCCCGCCTGCGGGATGGAAAAATCGCCTGTCTGGCCTGCACGGAAGATTATAGCCGTGGATGGTAAGCCGCATGTATAACGCACAGTTTTGGGCTAAAGCCTGGGAAGAGTATAGCAGCAGCACCCGCAAACGCCGGCCAGACCCCGAGGCCTGGAAGGAGTTCTGGAATAGTTTCTCCGGCCGTTACGCTGAACATAATGCGTCCAATAAAGAAGTCCATGAGAAAATCATTAATGATCTTGCTGCCCAGGGAGCTTTCCGGTCTGGCGACAGTCTGCTGGATATTGGCTGCGGACCGGGAACCTACGCCTTGCCGTTAGCCGCGCGCGAAGTCAAAGTAACCGCTATGGATACCGCTGCGCAAATGTTAGCCGTACTTAAGAGTCAGGCTGAGCAGGCGGGTTTAGCAGAGAACATCCGGCCTTACCATGCCGACTGGCATGATCTGCCGGCGGAACCGGCATTTGATATAGCCTTTGCCGCGAAAAGTCCGGCCATTCGCGATTATGACAGCCTGATGAAAATGACCAAGATAGCCCGCAAAGGCTGCTGCCTCATCGGCTTCGCCGGCCAGCATGATTTGGACCTGCGCCGCCTGTTGTGGGAGAAGCTCCTGGAAGAGCCTGCGCCCGGTCCATCCTTTGATATTATCTATCCGCTCAACATCCTCTATCAGAAGGGGTACCGGCCGCATGTTTCGTTTTACAGTTATAGCCAGTCTCAGGACGAACCGCTAGGCTATCTTATCGATCACTATACCCGTTACTTTGCCATGCTGGGTGTGGCCGGTCCGGAAACGGCCGCCAAGATTCACAACTTCTTGCAGGAACGTGCCGTCAATGGGTATTGCACTGAGCAGTCAGCGACAACCGTTGGGGTTATGTGGTGGGAAGTAAAACAGGAAAAGGACTGAACGTACACGCTACGTTCAGTCCTCTCCTGTTTTTCCTGCCAATACTGCGATTTTTACTAACCTTCTGAGTTATTAAGAATATTCTTGTTTAGTTCCCATATAATGTATCAAAATCCTATTGCCCAGGCAGGAGGTTTAGTATGCAAGAGTTCAATACCATTTTTCTCAGTATCATTATGGAGGCACTGCCGCTAGTGCTCGTTGGCGTTTTTGTCTCCGCCGCCATTCACTCCTTCATTCCGCCGGAATGGATCCAGCGCTTATTGCCGCGCACCCGTTTTGGGGGAATTATCGCCGCTTGTTTACTGGGTCTTATCCTGCCACTGTGTGAATGCGGCATGGCTCCGGTTGTAAGACGGTTAATTCAAAAGGGTATTCCGCCGTACATTGCGATTACCTTTATGCTTTCTGCCCCGATTATCAACCCGCTTGTCGTCTGGTCAACTTACCTGGCGTTTTCCTCATTCCCCTCCATGGTCATCTACCGTATGGCCGGAGCTTTTTTGTCGGTTGTCATAATCGCTTTTATCATCAGCAGTATGCGGCAGCGCGCCGTCCTGGCCGGCGGCGATTTAGCGGCGACTCAATGCTGCAGTCATCATGAACATCATCAGCCCCACCTTCCCGCCAACTTTACCGGCCGGATTCGCAATATGCTGTATCATGCCTGCGACGAGTTCTTTGATATGGGCCGGTTTCTGCTGATTGGCTCTTTCCTGGCCGCATTAATTCAAGTGACAGTCCCCCGCCTGTCTTTACTGTCGTTTGGGCAGGAACCAATTTACGCAGTTGGCGGTATGATGGGCTTTGCTTTTCTTATCTCGGTATGCTCCCAGGCCGATGCGTTTATTGCCGCGCCTTTTCTGGAACACTTTACTACCGGATCGCTGGCAGCGTTTCTCATCTTTGGTCCCATGCTTGACGTCAAAAATACAATTATGCTGTTTACCGTCTTTAAGCCTTCCTTTGTTATAAAGCTCGTGCTGGTTATTACGGCTGTCGTCTTTGCGGTAAGCCTGTCTATGGTATATCTGCCTGAAGTCTGGGAGGTGATCTGCCGTGTTCCGTTATAAGCCGCTGGCGGAAAATCTACTAAAACTCAGTGTGCTGCTGGGCTTTAGCCTGCTATTTTATAACGCGCTGACAGAAGAGAGTCTGACCCGGATTATTAACCCGCAGTTTATCGGCAATATAAAATTGGGTTTGGCGCTCTTAATCCTGCTGACAGCAATTCAGACACTAAAAGCTTTTGACCGGCGGCATAACAAGGCCTGCAGCTGTCACCATACCGTCGGTCAACTATCCTATATGATCTTTATCGGCACCCTGTTTCTCGGTCTGATGATTCCCGCCAGTCCCCTCGGCTCAGCAACAGCAGAACAAAAAGGCCTAAAATACATTCATGCGGCTTCCGCCGCCCCGGTTAGTTTGCCTGCAGTCTCCCCGTCTCAGCCGGCTGTAATAATAAACGATGAAAATCACATCAGGCAGGTGACTGCCTTATACGAGAATACACCGGCTTTTGTTGGCAGAGAGCTCCAGATTCGCGGCTTTGTCTACCATCCGGATCAAATACCGGCCAACCATTTTATGGTCGCCCGCTTCGAGATATCCTGCTGTGCCGCCGATGCCATACCAAGCGGCCTGTTTGTTGAATGGAACGAGGAACGCAGCCTGAAAAACGACAGCTGGGTGGAAATTCAGGGTAAAGTAGACACTTTCGTTTATCTTGGCAATAAACTGCCTGTGATTAAGGCTAACCGGGTCACTCCGATCAAACCGCTGAGCAGCCCTTATGTCTATAGCAACAAATAATATATGAAGCTCTTTCCGGGATAAGCCGAACAGCAAAAACTCTTTTGTCGTTCATCCACAGGGCGAATAAACAACAAAAGAGTTTTACCTTATTGTTTAGATTGATTACGCTGTGACTGCTTAGTTTTCCGCAGCGTGTCAGTCAGACACCAGACCCGTAGTAAAAAAGGCCCGCCAAATAAGAGAATGATCAAAAGCATACTTAAAAAGCCAGCATGCGAGCCGCTAGGTTCAGACAAGTTATCACCCTCCTTTGTTTTTAGTGAAGGTTTTCACTTTATTGGGTAATACCTCCTCTCCAACAATTACTTATTGTAAAAAGGCATGAAGCTAAAAAGGATGTATAATCCTTTTAAGGCTTCATGCCTTTTTTACAAGGTCAACGGTTACCGCGAGCTTCAACCTATAGCCGGAATTATTACAGTATATTAATGCAAATAAACTTATATGCAGTGCTGATTATTATCTTTTTTTGCTGCCAGCTCAGCAGTATTATATGACGCATGTCGCTCCTGATCACCTTGACTGGCGCAATCGTGCGTCCCCCTAACTTCGCAATAGCGTCTTAGAGATTTTCCTTTCATTAAGCTTTTAGCCCTTTTATGAAATAGCGATCATTATCATCAATTGTCTCTCCCACCGTAAAGCCATTTGCTAAAAACAGTTCTTTTACAGCTTCAGCAGGCGCTAGCCTGTCGTCTTGAACTACCTTACTGCCTTGGTGAATGGCATTCACCTGCTCTCTTGAAATATCATGCATAATGACAAGTTGCCCCCCTGGCCGCAGCATATCCCGCATCCTTACCAGAAACTGAGGCTTATCCTTGATATGGGGGAAAAAGTTGAAACAGATAATCGCATCAAATGCTTTGCCGGCAGTATATTGCATAATATCAGCGACAGCAAATTCAATACCCCCGAGGCCGCCGTGTTTTTCTTCGGCTTTGGCCAGCATGTTACCGGAGAAGTCGACCGCGGTAATAGTACCGCCAGTACCGACAGCCCGCTTCAAAAAGGGCAGCAGCACACCGGTACCGCTCCCGGCGTCCAACACCCCGGAACCGGGAATGAGACCGATCAGATCTACAAGCTGATTGATTTTTTCGGCATCAGCGGCCCGCATAGTATCCCACTGCCCGGCGATAGTATCGAAAAATTCCCGTTCATGAGTCATGTGCATTCCTCCTTACAGTCCCCGCAGCCTCCAGCTTTTTAACCAGCAGCGGGACAAAGACTAACTGAATAGCTACTCCCGGAATACCGGTAGTAATAACACCGGTAATATAAGTCATTGGATTCATTGTAAGGCCAAAGAGACCGGCAAGGCAAGCGACAACACTTAAAGCCGCCATACGTCCGGCAATCATGGCTGCCACTAATGCCCCTATGAGCGGCAGCTTACGCTCCTTATACAAATATCCGGCCAAAGCGCCATAAACACCGAGTTCTGCTGCCATAACGGGCAGCATTGGCAATAAAGGAGGCATACCGGTCATGATGCTGCTGACTACCGGGGTGAGCGCACCTGTAGTTAGCCCGCCTCTTATCCCCAGTAACAGGCCAGCCATAAATACCGGAATGTGCATAGGTAAAAACACGGGGCCGGCGCCGCCAACCAGGTGAAAAACCATAGGCAAGGTCAACCCCAGCGCGATAAATATGGCGATGTGGATCAGATTCCGTGTATAACTCATAACACACCTTCTTACAGTGAGCAGTCGCGTTTATATTTTCTGGGTCAGGCTGACATAGTACGCCCGACCTGGCATCGGATAACCCAGTTGCTCAACATACTGCTTATCAAAGATGTTATCAACATAAAAGCTGATATTCCTTGTTTTATCAAGCTCTCTTACTATCGCCAGGTTATGGACGGTATAACTGCTAATAGTGCTTACCGCACTATTGTACCACGCTTTTTGCTGACCGGTGAAATTCACGCTGTATCTTACCTGCCAGGGCCTGGCATCATACTGGTAGGCAAGCGAGGCTTTATGCTGAGGGCTGTAATCCAGCTCATTAACCATACCGGCGTCAGGACGGATTGCGCCGCTTTTGGAGGTATGCTGATTGGTGTAATTCAAGATAATCCTGTTGGAGTCATCCATTTTGAGGACATTTTCCCATTCGGCGCCCCATACCTTGGCCTGATCAATGTTATAGCAAAAAAACGGGAAAGAATGCTGGAAGTTTATATAGTCATCAATATCCTGGTAGAAGAATGTAACCTTTGTGCTGTATTTCTCACTGATCTTTTTCTCAATACCGGTCTCATAGCTGTATCCCTTTTCCGGTTTAAGCTGCTGCTGGTAGCCTGGGTTAACGTTACCGGCTTTCACTGCCGCATTATAATTCTGGGACCACCAGTAGTATTCCGCCATAGACGGCGAACGCCATAACCGGTTTACCGAGATAAAGGTATTGGTAGTATCATTATTACGGAATGATAAGCTTAGTTTGGGAGACAGGGAATCAGCATCGTAATCACGCATTGCCGTTGCCCGGCTGTCATCCTGGCTGGCTGATAAGTGGTCATACCGTAAGCCAAAATATGCCGACCATCTTCCGTTCAGTTTCCAGCTGTCATCCACATAGGCTCCCCACAGGTCAATCTTTTGGGACGGATAGATCTGATCAATGCTGCCCACCGGACGGATATCATAATAGCCGTAGCCGTAACGCAGGCGTTTGTATTCACTACCATAGCCAATGGTATGCCCGCTCACTTTGGTTTGACCGGAGAAGCCAATATTGTCGGATTTATCACTGACTATGGTGCGATCCATATCCACTGCCGTACCGGCAGCATTGTAATTAACTTCACGGCGTTTTTCGTTATTCTTCCAGTAGTCGATTTGCCAAAAGCCGGTTTCCGTCTTGTGCCGGTAGGCAAAGTCATAATAAGTGTTGTCTTTTTCCCAGTACGCCCCCGGGTTAAGTGGATATGAGGGAATAGAGGGACTAAAGGATGGGGCTGGCGACAGGCTTTCGCCGTCACTGACCGGATATCCGGGGTCATAATTTCCCGCCTTATTTTCAAGAATATATCCCCGTTTGGCCTCCGTACGGTTTACACCGGCAGAGATGCTGTTTTTGCCGTCGATATCATAATTCATCCTCAAGCCAAACTGTTTGGCATCATAGTCATTGTTGCGCAGGTATGCGTCTGCCCCGGTCTTATTGGCAATTACGTTAAAATCGAGTTTTCCGGCTGAGCCGCTATAGTTGAATAAATAATCATACCGGCCATTGCTGCCGGATAGAATATTGATCTCACCGCCATTAATGCCTTTATCCCGGGTAATAATGTTGATAACCCCGCCCAGGGTATTGCCGTGCGCGGCCGATTTGCCGCCTTTGATAATCTGAATTTTTTCCACTGTATTGAGCGGAATGGTTGTCCAATCCACATACTGTCCGCCCATAACCCCGGCCGAATTAATTTGCCGGCCGTTTAGAAGAATGGTATATCGCCGTGCGTCAAATCCCCGCAGCTTGATCGTACTGTCCTGATTGTCACCGGCAATAGCCCGCTGATGCACGTCAATACCCGCAGAACTGCGCAAAAGCTCGGGAATAGTGGCGGCCTTGCCGGGACTCACCGTTTTTACGCTGACGGTAGTGTCTGCATTATCTTTGCTGACAGAATCGGCCTGAATTATAATTTCCTCCAGGTTGTACGTCGGTGCGTCCTCGGCCATAACCGTCATACCTGCTAATAGCAGTCCGGCTGTAACTGCAACAAGTGCTTTCTTATTTAATTTCACTCTTCTCTCCTCCAACATACCCAAAGTTACTTTCTGTTTTGATAAGAAAAGACTTGGCTTGTGTCAAGTCCTTCAGGACGCCGGCAGAAGCCTTAGTCGTTCTTACTTATTATCAGAAAGGGGATATACTTTCTGATAATGTAAAAAAAACACGGCTGGCGCCGAGCCTTTGGCGAAAGCGGAAGCCGATGTTGCCCTTATCCAGGCGAAAGTTATACTTTCTATCAGGATAATATAGCCGTCAAGGCCTTGCTATCATATACCCATCTGCCATCCTCCTCTACTTTAGAAAATAAAAAAGGTATGAAAACCGGCAGGAGCTATACGCCCCCAAAGGTTTCATACCTTAATCGACAATTTTCACTTTATGGCCGACAATACTTTGTAAGAGTTTTCACAACCCTTTTTCCAGGGTTAATTTTACACTATTGGGAAGCTTTTGTAAATACTAAAGAAATAATTAACTTTTACCCCAGTGCACAATGTAACTCATGTTCTCCCTGTTGATATCCGGCGACTTCTGTGGAGGGTGTGCTCAGATTATAGGACAACTGGCTTAGGCACGAAGTTACATTTATTTGACTTAAAGTAACAGTGTCCGGAACCGTAACCGAAGCCGACGAAAAGTTGGCTATGCCTTTAATACCGGCCTTAATCAACGCGTTGGCAACTGCCTGCGTTTTCTTGGGAGGCACAGCAATTATCCCAATGGAAATATTACCGGATTTTATTACATTCCCTAATTTCTGCGGGGAATGTACCGTCAAATTTAAGCCGGAAATTTTATGCCCTTGATTCTTGTTATCAAGGTCAACAACTGCCTTGATTGTAAAACCGGGCGGTAACAGCTGGCTATAGCCGGCTGCACCGGAAAACGGAATTCCCATCCCCACAAATACCGAGTTCCATATAGCATTATACCCCAGGATCTCCCCTACCCAGGACATTAGATAATCTACCTCATAGCCAACTCCTTTGGTGCCAAAACCGCCAAAATACGCCAGATCACGGCGAATAACCGAAGACGCAATGCCTGTACGCTGGCCTAATTGAGTGGATGCGCAAACCAACTCTCCTTCGTCCTTCATTTTTTTCAAGGCCGAATAATAAACTGCCATTCGCGCAATAGTGAGCTTGGATACTTCTTCCCGTGCCTTAATCATTAATAATCAACTCCTGGATGTAATATACTCAAAATAAAAGGCATGAAGCAGCGACAGTACCGTCGGCTTCATACCCACAATTCTCCAAAATATAAAATTACCCTAATTCAACCTAAATACGACTGACAGTGTCGTAAAACATCTTACAGTTCGGCCGCCGACTGCTTCCTGTGCAGGCACAAACCGCCATTTGCGGACAGCCTGCAAGGCAGCCTCGTCGAACGACTGACGGCCTGAGGAACGTGCAATCTGCACCTCGCCAGTGCGTCCGTTTTCCAAAACCTCAATTTTTACACCTACAATACTGCTAAATGAGGATATCATCCCAATAACGGTACCCAATAGTCCCAAGGAGGCGCCATGGCCGCCTGAGCTGCAGTGCTGGTCATGGCACTCTATAAATCGCAGGCGTCAGAACGAATGTTAAGCAAACCGTTCGACAGCATTGCTGCCGTAACGCCGCCGGTACTTTCACACACCCTGAGCGCTCCTTCTCAGTCATACCGCTTAAGTCTGGGTTCCAGTTCTGTCATAAGGCTATTTATATCTGTTGCGGCCTTGCGGAAATACTGGTAGCGCTCGACTGCAATTGCAATTACTAGCAAAGAACAGACCAGCAGCGGATACATAACATAGCCGCCTTTTTGAAAAAGTTCAATACTACTATTAATAACGTCCATAATCTCCCCCGTTATATTAGTGCTGCTGCAGTATTTCCGTCATTATCACCTCCGTCGGGTAAATAAAAAAGGCATGCAAACCAATGAAAACTTCACGTTTTCTTAAGGTTTCATGCCCTAATCATTACTATAAAATTTTATAGAATTTTATAAAATTATCATTCAGTCCTATTCTGTAAGAGTTTTCACAACCCTTGTATCAGCACTTATTTTACACTGTATTCAATATTTTGTAAATAGTTTACTTTTAAAGCGACGCACTCCCCACTCCCAAAACATGCCGGTAATAAAACATCTCAAGTTGACAACTCTAATAGTAAGGATGGATATGAAAGGATGGCTGCCATGACCGACATCATCGAGTATGCCTTGCGAACCGTGCTTGCTTATGTGATCCTCTTGTTCGTTATCCGGACACTGGGTCGCAAAGAAATTGCCCACGCTACCTTATTCGATTTTGTCAGTACCGCCACCCTAGGCTTATTAACGGTTTCCACCCTGGTTGTCCAGACCGTCCCCTTCACAGCCGGCTTAACAATCCTGGCTATCTGGGGCACTTGCATCCTGACCGGCAACCTGATAACGATTCGAAGCCAACCGGCCCGGAAGTTTCTTGAAATGGATCCGGTCATGGTTATTCATAGCGGCAGAATTCTGGAAAACAATCTGAAAAAATCCAGATATAATGTCAACTGTCTATTGGAACAGCTGAAGCTTAATAACATTGCCGATCTGTCCCAGGTAGAAATCGGCATTTTAACAACAGACGGGGAACTTAACCTTATAACCAGGGCAGCTCTGGAGCTACCGGCTGCAGTTATGGGGAATTTCACCGGTAAGGAGTTAATCATAGACGGCCAGGTGATTGAGACTGCTTTGCGCCGTAACGGTTTCACCCGGGAGTGGCTGCAGTACGAGCTTGACAAACGCGCCATTGCCAGCATAGCCGATGTGGCATTGGCAACGATTACACCGACCGGCAGACTGTATATTGATGTTAAGGATGATACTCCGGCTAAGAGCTGACTGCTTTTAGTTTCAGCAAAATCACACCGGCAGACACGGAATTTTAACAGTAAAGGCTGTTCCTTTCCCAGGTGTGCTTGTCACTTCAGCCTCAGCCCCATGCAGACTGATTATTTCCCTGGCAATAGCCAACCCCAGGCCGGTGCCGCCGCCGGCACGGGTACGGGCTTTGTCTGCTTTATAAAACCGTTCCCAAATATATGGCAGGTCTTCTGCCGGAATACCGGCGCCTGTATCGGCAATGACCAGGGTTATGTTCTTAGCGTCTGCTGTTACATCGACAGTAATGGCCCCTCCTGCCGGAGTATATTTCAGTGCGTTATCCAGCAAAATAACAACCAGTTGGGTAAGCCTGTCGCCATTACCGGTTATTTCCGGTACATTGCCGGCAATATGGGCGACTAGTTTTACGTCCTGAGACAAGCTTTTTTGACTAAACATTGTCACAACGTTATGGACAAGCTCACTTAAAGAAACCGGCTCTTTCTCTAAAGCAGCCGTATTTGCTTCTAACTGACTCAAGTCCAATAGTTCGGCGATAAGTTTTTCCAAGCGTACGGTTTCGTCCCGCATAATTTGATGATATTTGGCCATTTGTTCCGGTCCGGATACCGTTCCGTCCAGGAGCGCTTCATTGTAGCCGCGGATAATAGTTAGCGGCGTTCTCAGCTCGTGCGACACATTAGCCACAAAATCCCGCCGGAGTTTGTCGGTCTCTTTGGTTTTGTCGACAAAGTCGCCAAGGGCTTTGCCCAGGGAGAGAAGCGAACGGCTTAGGTCCCCCACTTCGTCATTGGTTTCGACTTTTACCCGGGCGGCATAGTCACCGTCAGCCATGGCGGCGGCCACTGCCTGCATAGACTTGAGAGGACGAATAATGCCTGCCGCCAGATAATTGGCGATACATACGGTGATCAGGACAGCTAAAGCCCCGGCAGCAGCAAGATACCAGTATATCCGGCTGAGAAAGTCGTCAAAGCCAGCTAACGGGGCATGAATCAGGATGG
The DNA here is from genome assembly GCF_041428895.1 of Sporomusa aerivorans. NCBI lineage: Bacteria > Bacillati > Bacillota > Negativicutes > Selenomonadales > Sporomusaceae > Sporomusa > Sporomusa aerivorans. The sequence continues at coordinate 1,141,669 of NZ_CP156926.1, read as the reverse complement.
TCCCTTTCCTCTCGGTACCGGCTGTCAGCGGTACCCCCACCACCAACATATTCTCCTCATAATAAGGATGATAAAAAGTAACATCCCAGGCTGTCGTCCCGGCAGTTTCTACCTGCTGTTTGATGATTTCCAGCCCCTGAATATCCGTAAGCTTCCGTTCCGGATTCCGGGGCAGCACAGTATCGGAAACACCGTCCTGTCTGTTCATCATTCCCCGGTGTTTGCCCATACCGGAGCCATGATGCATCCCGCCTGCCTCCTCCTCACCAACTGCACAGGCCATGGAAGAGCCCATAGGGCTTTTTTTCATCATACCGGACCGGTAATGGTGAAATCCACCGGTTACAGGCTGTTGCTCCACAGAGGCCGCGATGATCGTAAGGGAACTGTCCGTAACCCATACCCGGGCGCCAAGCAAGCTGTCAATACTGTTAATAAAACCAGCCAGTTGGCTGTAGGATATCTGGCCCGCGTAGTAGCTTTCCACCACCCGGGCCGTTTCATAGGCCTTGTCGGTGAACTCCCGCTTTTTGCTGGCTATAAAATAGTCCCGGATAAGAAGTGAAACGCCGGTGGAAACGCTGGCCAGCACCAGCGCAACAACTATGATAAAACTTCCCAAGAGTTTGTATTGGAGCGACAGCCTCACTTTTTCACCTCAAACTTATAGCCTATGCCCCAGACAGTTTTGATGTCCCAGGGAGAGCAGGCAGTAATCGCCAGTTTTTTCCGGATGCGTTTTATATGGGTGTCAACAGTCCGGGTATCCCCGCAGTAGCTGTAACCCCATACACTCTCTAACAGCTGTTCCCGCGAAAAAGCCAGGCCTGGATGAGAGGCCATATGCCATAACAGTTCCATCTCTTTGTTGGCAAAGGGAATGTCCTGTTCAAATACAGTTACCGAATGTCTGGCCATATCGATCAGCAAATGCGGAAAACTCAATGCGGCTGCCGGCGGTTCCTGCTGCGCCGCCTGCCGGCGCAGCACTGCCCTGACCCGGGCGACAACCTCCCGGGGATTAAACGGTTTAGTGACATAGTCATCGGCCCCCAGTTCAAGCCCCAGGATACGGTCATCGTCTTCGGCCCGTGAAGTCAGCATGAGCATCGGTATATTCGAGAACTTCCGGATTTGCCGGCAAACCTCGATACCGTCCAGGACCGGCATCATAATATCCAAAATAATAATATCCGGTTTTTTCTCCTGGTGTTTGATAAGCGCCTCAGCCCCGTCAACTGCTTCTTCAACTAAAAAGCCTTCCTTGGTAAGATACAAGCCCAGGAGTTCCCTGATAGACGGCTCATCATCCACCACCAGTACCATTTTATCATTCACGGTAATTCACCTCACTGCTAAGAGTACCGCGTCAACCCTAATGCTGTGGCTACTGCCGGGATTCATTTATCCGACGACTTAGCTTTAAGCCGGGGTAAAACCCCGCCTAAGCTAAGTCTACTTTATCCACAGTTTTTAACGTTGTCACAGTACTAGCATACCATAAGCAGGCCACTAACCAAAGCAGCCTGCCGCACTTTGCCGGCAGGCTGCCTAACCATATTTTTTTATTGCGCTGATCCCGGCGCACTGTAATTACCGCAGCCGCCTTGCATGTGCATGGATCCCATTCCCTTACCGTGACCCATCATGCCCGGTCCCCGGAAATTCCCGTCGCGGTGGTGTTGTTCCAGCCAGTTAATTTGCTGGTCGGCCTGTTCCTGGGTTAACCAGCCCCATTCCACCTGTTTCTGCAGGACTTGCTTGCGGTGTTCCAATCCTTCCTGGCGCCAGGTTTCGATTTGCGCTTTTTGCTCTTCAGTCAGGTTAACCTGCTGGCTATTGGGTCCCCATGCCAGGCAAAAAGCGCCGGACTGATCAGGATTCATTGCCGGAGCAGCAAAAGCGACGGCGCCTGCCAGTGATACCACCAGAACGCCAATAAGGGCCGCTATAGTTGTCTTGCTCATGTCACTCACTCCTCAGCTTTATTTGCCTTAAGTATAGCTGATTTTTCCGCTGAAGGTGTGACGAAACTGTGAACAATTTGTGAAACTGTCTGGCTATGACCCATACATTGACTTATCACCATTTCGCCATTAAGATTAAAGTTGGCGGGCACAACCGCTTGTAATATTTTCATATGCAGATATTTTCCTATTTACAAACAATATTTATTAAAGTATAATGTTTTTCGGTTTGTGCCACAATCACAGGGAAAGGTGGTTTTGTAATGCCAGAGAAGTTTGATATTGGTATTGTCGGTGGAGGACCGGCCGGCATATTTGCCGCTTATGAGCTTGTTAGCAACAATCCGGATGTTAAAATTGTACTTATAGAGGCCGGACACGATATTTATTCCCGCAGTTGCCCCATTTCCGATAAGAAAGTGCCCTCCTGCATCAAGTGCAATCCCTGCGGCATTATGCGCGGTTTTGGCGGCGCCGGCGCCTTCTCGGATGGTAAATATAACTTTACTACCCAGTTTGGCGGCTGGTTGAATGAATATCTCCCCGACCAAAAAGTGCTTGATCTCATCGACTACGTCGATCAAATCAATGTAAAATATGGTGCGCCGGCTGAATACTTCAGCACCCTGAACAGTAACCTCGGTAAAGAGGCGCTAAAATATGACCTCCATCTTTTAGATGCCAAGGTGCGGCATTTAGGCACCGAAAACAATTTAAGAATTATGCAGTCCATCTACGATTATCTGCAGGAGCGCATTACCATGCTGTTCGGCGTTACTGTAAGCTCTATCCAGAAAAAGGATTCTCAGTTTACCCTGGAGACAGCCAAGAATGGCAGCATCGCCTGCGATTATCTCATAGCCGCCCCGGGCCGGGCCGGCTCGGAATGGTTTGCCAACCAATGCCGCGAACTTGGATTATCACTGACCAACAACCAGGTGGATGTCGGCGTACGGGTGGAAATTCCGTCCGAAGTATTCCAGCATATTACCGACGATGTCTACGAAGCCAAATTAGTATACCGGACCAAGCAGTATGGCGACTTAGTCCGCACCTTCTGCATGAACCCCAAAGGATATGTTGTCGCCGAAAATACAGACGGCATCGTCACCGTTAACGGCCATAGCTACCGGGATGAAAAACTGCATAGTAAAAATACTAACTTTGCCCTCTTAGTAAGCAACCGCTTTACCGAACCCTTCACCGAGCCGCATCAATACGGCAAACGTATTGCCTCGTTCTCCAACATGCTGGGCGGCGGCGTACTGGTGCAGCGTTTCGGCGACCTGTTAAAAGGCCGCCGCACAAACGAACACCGGCTTGGTAAAAGCTTTACCCAGCCGACCCTCAAAGCAACGCCCGGCGATTTGAGCCTGGTACTCCCCAAACGTCATCTTGACAATATAATTGAAATGATTTATGCGCTGAATAAATTGGCGCCCGGCATGACCAACGACGACACCCTGCTATATGGAGTCGAAGTCAAATTCTACAGTTCCCGCTTGAAACTGACAGGTGAGCTGGAAACCGAGATTGACAACATGTTTGCTGTCGGCGACGGCGCCGGTATTACCCGCGGCCTTTCGCAGGCAAGCGCCAGCGGTGTGCATGCAGCCAAAGTGATTGCCGAACGGTTAAAGAAATAGAAAAAACGCCAAGCAGAGCAGACAATACTCGGGCTTGGCGTTTTTTCCTGTAACTAACCCGCACTAAGACTCCTGCTTCTATAAGCGGGAGATAAGTGCGGTTAAGTTCCTGGATAAGGGCGACTAAACTTCAGGTGGGGTTAAAACCCCATCTGAAGCTAAATCTACTTTATTCTTACTAAACGGGTTCCTTAATTCTAACTAACTTTAGGCCTGTTAAAATACTCGGAAGTACGTTGATAAATACCAGTTTCCCCTACCACAACAATTCTGTCATGAGCCATAATGATGGCATTGGGTCCCGGCGATATGACGATCTCTGTCCCTCGCCGGATGGCAACCACGGTCGCCCCGGTATGCTGCCACAGGCGCAGCTCGCCAATAGACTGGCCCACTATATGGGCATCGACATTTATGGAAATTTCCACCGGGTTATAGGGTGTTAGGTTTCTTAAGCGATCAGAGTAATTGATGATATCTGTCAGCACTGCTTCCAATCTTTCATCAAGTAGCCGCTTTTCCTTTAACAAGAGCTCGATCTCCTGCCTGAGCGAATAAACCGATTCGGAACTTTTGTAGCGCTCAATAAAATCATACGCCTTTTCAACTGAGCATATGGCTACTTCCTTACCTTGCGAAACCTCAACAACGCCTCTGTCCTTTAAGAGTGAAATAGCTTTACGGATGGTCTCGGGCGACACGTTATAATGCCCGGCCAGCAGCGTCCTGCCCGAAATCTTACTGCCTTCCCCAAACTCACTATTGATAATCCGTTGTGCTATGTCAAGTGCAATAGCCCGAAAAATCGGGACATTTCCCTTCATCCTGCATCCCCCAGCCTGCCGCATTGATAAATATTAGTTTGTATTTATCCGAGGACTAACCTGCGCTAAGACTCCCACTTCTACAAGTGGGAGTTATACCCCTGCGGGCACAGGCGAGCGGCTAAATCCCTGGATAAAAGCGACTAACCTCCAAATGGGGCTAAAATCTCACCTGAAGCTAAGTCTACTTTATAACATACTCTGCGCGTCAGTCTTTTTCCTGCATCGGATTACCTGTTTAGCTCCAAAAGATTTACAGGCAGGGTATCAGTAACAAGCGTAGCGTTGAAGCGTCACTTCCCCCCTGCCTAAACGGGATCTTTACTTAATATCACATATCAGCTATTGGCGGGAAATGCTTCCTGGCTAAGCTTGCTTTTAAACCTATCTCTGGTGAGGATCATCACCAGTCTGTCCTCGCCCTGCCCGTATTCGTTTTCTCTAAAGCCGGTAATTTCAAAACCCAGCTTCTCTTTATATACCTTAATTGCGGCAGCGTTGTTAGCTTCCACGGTCAGTTCCACCTCTGCAATCTTATCAGCAAACAGGCGGTTAAGACTCTGGGTGATAAGCCCGGTGCCTATTCCCTGACCGCGCGCTTCAGCTGCCACGGAAACGCCAACCATATAGGCCAGTTCCGGCCGCTCCCAATCCAGTATGTATTGAACTGCCCCCAGCACCTCAGCATTATTTCTGCTAACAAACACCCTGCCATGACGTATGATAGGGACAAGATGCCACTCGTTCATGCCGCCGGCGCCAAAAGCCGCTTGTTCCAGTTCAACCAGGCGCGCAAGTAATCGTGGTTCTATTCTAGAAACTAACTCAACCATATATTATCCTTTCTAAACACTTTTTTTACATATTTGGATTGGCTTACGGAAAGCAGCCCGGAATAAGTAACATGAAAAGTCAGCTCGTCGCCAACGCGCACTTGCCGGGTAGCGTCGGTGATATCAAGGATCATGTGATCACTGCTGGCTCCCAATATCGATAGCCCCTGGTCAACAGGAACCAGTCCTTCAATATAAGCATCCTGTTTGCCTAATGCAACTATGGCCCTGTTCCGGATGCCGACATCTATGAATTCAGGAATATTGCCAAAAGAATCCCGTCCGATATTACCGATAGGGACAGACGGCTTTAGTTTAGCTTCAATAACTTCAGCTTTCAAAAGAAATGCATCATTTTTCAGCCACTCTATGTTCCGGCTGTTAGTGGTGTCGGTTCCCAGCAGCATGCCTTCGCCTATCCGCAGTTGATTAATGCCTGCGGGAATTTCATTGCGTTCCACAAGAAATAAGGAAGAAGTGCCGCCACCGGAGAGGACTTCCAGCTTAATACCCAGTCTGGTTTCAATCAGTTTACCGAGATTTACTAAAATGTTGAGATTACTGTACTCTGGCAAAATTCCGCCGAAACAGCCCATATTGGTTCCCAGACCTACAAGCCGGATTCCCTCCAGGCCAATTACCTGGCGAACTGTAGCCAGAACATTTTCCGTCATAACGCCTTCGCGCAAATCACCTACGTCCACCATCAAAATAATTTGGTGCACTAATCCTTTTTCCTTAGCCGCCTTCCCCAGGGCCCGGATCACAGCCACTTCGGAATTGACACTTACATTACTGTATGTAACAACGTTTTCTACATTGCTCAACTGCGGGATGCGGAGTAAAGTGATGGATTCGGAAAATCCTTCATTTCTTAATTCAATGATATTTTCCATTCTGGCATCGGCCAGGCCATCCACGCCGCCTTCCAGCATAGCGGCGACAATTTGCGGAATCGCAGTAAATCCTTTAGTTACTCCCAATACGGCAATACCATGACTATGGCATAATTCAACGACTTTAGCCGCATTGTATTTAATCTTGTCTAAGTCGACTTCCAGTCTCAATCCTATACTCATTGTCTTCTCCTCCTGGTCACCAACGTTCAGGCCTGACATGAAGCTGAATATTTCATAACCGCCCAGAGAAACCTATTATCCTAAAAATCCGAATTTAAACAGACAACTTAATTATAATACAGAATTGTTAGTTTTTCAATTATCATCAAAATCATACAATAATCAAAAGTTGTATGTCTGGCTAATCATCATGCGGCCAATAATTCTAATCGTATTAAGACAATGCGCAAAGCCTGGCTCTAATCCATAACACCCACAGAAGACTATGGCGGTATAGTGAATGAGTACAAAGAAAAAAATTCCATTGCCAGTATGGCTTGCATCAAACCGCAAGCCACACTGGATAGCTTAGACGAATCTAACCATTTGTATTCGCAGTTTAAATCAGATACCGCACATAAACGTAGATGCTTGCTATGAGCACAGATAACAAAGTGAGCGGAAAACCCACTTTCATAAACTTCATGAATGACAAGGGGTATCCCTCCTGCGCAGCAAGGCCGGCGACAATCACATTGGCACTGGCGCCGACTAAGGTTCCGTTTCCGCCTAAGCATGCCCCCAGCGCCAGGCTCCACCAGAGTGGCTCCAGATTAGTAACGCCCAGCGTTCCCATATCCTTGATCAGGGGAATCATGGTAGCTACAAACGGAATATTATCGACAAAGGCCGAAGCAATAGCACTCAGCCACAGAATGAGCATAGCCGTGGTGGCGGGATTACCGGCAGTCAGTTCCATGGATTTTTGGGCCAGCAGGGAAATCACCCCGGTCTCGACCAGTCCGCCTACCAGAATAAACAGACCCACAAAGAATAACAGCGCTACCCACTCAACCTTATGAAAAATGTGTTCTAATTCATGATCGGAGTTTTTGCCGGCGAGAACAATCAGCAGCACGGCGCCAAAGATAGCTACAGTAGCCGATTCCATATGCAGTGGTTGATGAAAGAAGAACATGGTAACCGTAAGCGTCATAACTGCTAAACATATTTTAAGCAGTTTAGGATTTTTAATTTGCTTTCCCGGGTCAAGACTTCTGATTTTTTCACTTAGTTCGGCAGTTGTTGTAAGCTGCCTGCGATAGATTAACGCCAGCAGAGCTATGTTTACAATAAGAATGAGCATGGCCACTCCGGCCAGATTATTTACAAAGGCCAGAAAGTCCAGTTCTTTAACAGCACTGCCAATCATAATATTGGGTGGATCGCCAATCAGCGTGGCTGTGCCGCCAATATTGGAGGCTATGATTTGCGAGATCAAATAGGGCGCCGGTGCTACATGCAGCTGCTTAGTAATGCTTAATGTTACCGGTACAGTTAACAGCACGGTGGTTACATTATCCAGCAAGGCTGAGCATAATGCCGTAATGACACTTAAGACAATCATTAACTTCAGGGGATTGCCGTCGACGGCTTTGGCCGCCCAGATAGCCAGAAACCGGAATAACCCGGTCTCGCCGGTAATTGCGACAATAACCATCATGCCAAGCAATAAACCCAGCGTATTAAAATCAACATGCCGGAGTGCCTGTTCCTGGTTTATAACCCCCAGCATGATGACCAGCACCGCACCGGCAAGAGCCACAACAGTGCGATGAATTTTTTCAGAAATAATTAAGCCATATGCCACCAGAAAAATCCCTATGGCTATAGCGGCCTGATTACCACCCATGTATTTCACTCCTTTAATTTTATTATTTCTCCGATTTCATTTCTTAAAAATAAAATATCAGGGAGAAGCCCCCGCAAAGTTCCTCCCTGATCATTTGCCAAAAATACAGAAGGAGCCCTTGGTGACAGGCTCCTCCTTAAATAATCTTATTTTTTTGTAGTTATATAATATACAAAGACACTCTGTATTGTCAAGCTTTCCTTAGGGAAACTACAGTTGACTCTGCCTGAGATATATCATATCATTTTTGGTAACGTATATTTTTGAGAGAGAGTCTTTAATCGGACTCTATCGGCTCTTTGCAGCAGACTTGGTTCCGGGAGGCGCATTGATGTGCAGGATATTGCTTTTTGGGGTTCAATTATAATTTTCCTGACAACCTACGGTTTAATCATCTGGGAGAAAATTCATCGCATGGTGGTTGCCATGGCCGGCGGTCTGGTTATGCTCTTGCTCGGCTTTTTAACCCAGGAAACGGCGCTGAAGGATGATATTGACTTTAATACCATCGGCCTCTTGACCGGCATGATGATTTTGGTGGCTATCACCCGGCGGACAGGCGTTTTTGAGGCCATCGCCATCTGGGCGGCCAAAATAACGCATGGTCAGCCGCTACGGCTTTTGGCCCTGCTTTCCTTCATTACCGCGTTTGCTTCGGCATTTCTCGACAACGTTACCACTGTACTGCTTATCGTGCCGGTTACGCTGACCCTGACTGATAAATTGCAAGTCACGCCGGTACCCTTTCTGATAGCAGAGATTATTGCCTCCAACATAGGCGGCACGGCGACACTGATTGGCGACCCGCCCAACATTATGATTGGCAGCGCCGCCAATCTTGATTTTAATGCCTTTATCCTTCACTTGGCCCCAATCAGCCTGATTGTATTGGCAGTAACTGTCGGTTTGCTGCTCTTGCTATATCGCAAAGACTTACAGGTTGAGGATCAGAGCCGCCTGTCCGTTTTGGAACTTAATTTTAAAGATGAAATTAAAGACTGGCAATTACTAAAAAAGTCGCTCACTGTATTAGGAATAACCATTGTCGCTTTTATCCTGCACGGCTATCTTCAGCTGGAATCTGCCACTATCGCCCTGGCAGGAGCTATTTTACTCCTGCTGGTCAGCCGTGAGGAGCCGGAAGATGTTTTATTACAGGTAGAATGGCCTACCATCTTTTTCTTTATCGGTCTGTTTGTACTGGTTGGCGGTCTGAAAGCCGCCGGCGTCATCGGCGAGCTGGCCCATTGGTGTCTTACTGTAACCCAGGGAAACCTGCTGCAGACATCGCTATTGGTGCTATGGGTTTCAGCCATTGCCTCAGCCTTTATTGATAATATTCCGTTTGTGGCCACTATGATTCCCATGCTCCAGGAAATAGGACAACTATCCGGCATGGCGCTGGAGCCGCTGTGGTGGTCACTGGCATTAGGCGCCTGCCTCGGCGGCAATGGTACCCTGATCGGCGCCTCGGCTAACGTTATTGTGGCCGGAATTGCCGAGAAAAACGGTATTGGGCTCTACTTTGTCCCCTATCTGAAACTTGCCTTTCCCCTCATGCTTGTTTCCATTATTCTCTGTCATGCGTACATATTGCTGCGGTATTTTTAAAAATGTATGCAACGCAAAAAAGAAGCTGCTATTGGCAGCTTTCTTTCAGATCGTAAACAAACTAATTTCTTGATTTTTTGCTATAAATAAATAGAATGTTTATACAAGCCAAATGCACGGAAAACGCTCCGTGCATTTGGCTTGTATAATTCAATAAATTGAATTCTATTAACTTAATGTTATACGGATAGTGTGTAAAGTATAAACTGGAGGCTGTCCAACTTTATGTTTTATATAATAATTTCATAATCAATGTACTCACCCGAAAAAGCAGCATCACCTTTATTTTCCCTTTTCTGATGGAGCTTAAAGCCAACATTTTCATACATATGTTGTGCTGGAACTAATCTGCTATTTGTTGTTACAATAACTTTTTTAGCATCATCCTGAAGAATTCTATGAATGGCTTCCTGAAGTTGTATTTTCCCATAACCATTGCCTTTATATCTGGATGCAATGCAGTTATGTCCAATTGCCACATATTCAGGCCTATTTCTTGGATCCCAGGAAATATGTCCAATCGGCTCATCATTTAATGTTGTTATAAAACCAGATTTATCTGCGATTCCTAAATTATCAAAGAAAAAATTATCAAACTCTATCCAGTCCGGCTCAAAACGCTTCTGCCATCTGCTATCAAAGGAATAACCATCCACCAATAATCGGTGCAGTATCCCTCTATCAAAATTGCTTATTTTTCTGAATATAAGACACATATATCATTCCCCCGCAAACTATGATTTTCCAGTATTACCAACTCCTATTTCCTTAATTATACCAAAGATAGAAAAGAAGTATATTAATGCATGCTTATTCTTAAAATATACAGTGCTAATGGCGACAACTCGACTTTGTCTACAATCTGAAAGAAGCTGCTATTGGCAGCTTCTTCTTTTGGATGAGAGAACTAATAGCCAAGCAAACTTCCCGCCTGATATATAGCAAAAGCTAACAGCCAGGCCAACAGGGTGGTATATACTGGGCTGAACAGCGCCCACCGCCAGGAATTGGTCTCCCGTTTAATAACGGCAACGGTTGCCAGACACGGTGAATATACCAGCACAAACACCATTAAGGCGTAGGCCGCATCGCTGCTTAAAGCCTGCTGCAGATCTACCGCAATCTCGCCGGTCTGGCTAATATTATAGAGTGTACCTAAAGTGCTGACAAGCACTTCCTTGGCGGTAAAAGCCGATACCAGCCCCACTCCCAGCTTCCAGTCAAAGCCTAAAGGCAGTATCCACGGCTCAACCAGTTTTCCCAGTTGTCCTGCGTAACTGCCGGCAATATGATCGGCTGCCGGGTAATTTACCAGGAACCATACTAAGATCGACACGGCCAGTATAATGGTGCCGGCCTTTCGCAAATAGAGCAGGCTGCGCTCCCACATATGGATGAATATGCTTCTAAAGGTTGGCAGGCGATAAGGCGGCATTTCCATAACGAAAGGCTCGCTCTCGCCCTTAAACACCAGGGTACGGAACAGCCGGGCCACCAGCACCGCCAGTAAAATACCGAGCAGGTAGAGAGAAAAGAGCACAGTTCCCGCCATACTTTCCGCAAAGAAGGCTCCAGTCAAAACAGTATAGACCGGCAGGCGGGCGCTGCAGCTCATAAACGGGGTAACCAGTACAGTAACAAGCCGGTCACGGGGATTCTCCAGGGTCCGCGCGCCCATAATGGCCGGCACACTGCAACCGAAGCCTAGGAGCAGGGGAATGAAGGACTTGCCATGAAGCCCAACGGCCCGCATGATCCTGTCCATAATAAAGGCGGCCCGCGCCATATAACCGGTATCCTCAAGAAAAGCAATGCCGAGAAACAGGATGAGAATATTGGGCAAAAAAACAATAACACTGCCGACTCCGCCGATAATTCCGTCGACAAGCAAAGACCGCAAATCATCATCTGCCAGCAGGGGGCTGACAAAACCGCCCAAAGCGTCAAAACCCTCTTCGATCCATTCCTGCGGGTAAGCCCCTACAGTAAACACAAAATTAAAAAGCAGCCACATCAGACCGAAAAAGATGGGCAGTCCGGAGTATTTTCCTGTCAGGACCATATCCAGCCTGTCGGAAGTACTCAAGGTGTTATCCCGGGTTTTGGCAGCAACTTGTCCATATATCCCGGCAACAAACCGGTGCCTTTGTTCAGCAATCATCAGCGCCGGATCACCGGACTGTCCGTCCAGTTCCCGGTTGCAAACGGCCGCTGTCAGAATGGCCTCATCTCCCCCGGCTATATGGCGCAAATATTCACGGGCTTCCGGATCATCCTCCAATAGTTTTAACGCCAGCCAGCGCCGGGGAAAACGCAGCCCTGTTTTGATCCCCGCCAAATGTCCGCTAATCTTGTTGATAGCATTTTCAATAGGTTCACTGTACCGGAAAGTGGACCCTGGCGCTGCCCGCTCGTCGGCGGCTGCGGCAGCCATGGCCAGAACCTCTTCGGTCCCCCGGTTTTGCCGGCCAATTGTCCGGATTACCGGTATACGTAGCAATTCACCTAACCGTTTGTCATCAATCTGTATGCCATTATTTTCAGCAACATCCACCATATTCAGAACCATAACGACAGGCCGTTCCAATTCCAGCAACTGGAGGCTAAAATACAGATTACGCTCCAGGTTGCTGGCATCCACGATATTGATAATGATATCCGGTTTGTTATGAACAATAAACTGGCGGGCAACAAGCTCATCGGCCGCATGAGCCATCAAACCGTAAGCCCCGGGCAAATCCACAATAAGAAACTCTTTACCCTGATATTTTGCAAAACCTTCCCGTTTCTCGACCGTGACGCCGGGATAGTTGCCTACATGCTGTTTTGCCCCGGTGAGGTTGTTAAACAGGGTTGTCTTGCCGCAATTAGGATTGCCGGCAAGCGCTAGTGTCAGCTGCAAATTCGTCATTCCACAGCCACCTCGATGAATTTTGCCTCGTTTTTACGCAAAGACAAATTAAATTCCTGAATCTTTACTTCCATGGGATCACCTAGCGGCGCATATTTCCGCACTTCTACTTTGGTGCCGGTAATGACTCCCAGATCAAGCATGCGCTGCAAGAGGGGCCCCTTTCCGGTCAGCTGGGTTACCCGCCCCTTCTCACCCGGACGCATTTCACTAAGGGGTTTAACAGCCGCCAGTTCCGCCGGCCATTTGGTATTTTGGCAAAGCGCAACAAAGGCGTTGGCAATATCGGGATCAAATTGTGTCCCCCGGCAGCGCAACACCTCTTTCACGGCCTCTTCCTGCGACATCCTCGCCCGGTAGGAACGGGCGCTGGTCATTGCGTCAAAGGCATCGGCCAGTGCAATGATCCTGGCTCCTAAGGGGATGGTCTTACCGGCAAGTCCGGCGGGATACCCGCCCCCGTCCCAGCGTTCATGATGATGCCGGACGATTTTGGCAATAGGCCGCAGTAACGTGACCTTGTTAAGTATTTCAAAACCCATTTGGGGGTGACTCTTAATTACTTCAAACTCTTCGGACGATAACCTGTCCGGTTTAAGCAAAATATGATCGGGAATACCGATTTTCCCGATATCATGCAGATGGGCGGCCACATGAATACTATCCTGCGTGGCTTTGCTCAGTCCCAGCGCTTTGGCAATGGCCGCCGCTATTTCGGCAACCCGGTCGGAATGCCCCTTGGTATAGGTATTTTTAGCATCAAGCGCCGCCGTAAAAGCCTCCACAAACTCATGCACACCGGTGCTTTGGAGCAAAGCTTCCATCAATGTGTCACACCTTTCTGCTCCAGCAAGTCTGTTACGTGAGCCAACTCGCTTACCGGTTTCTCACAGGTATAACAAACTACCCGGTCCCGGCCGGTATTTTTGGCATTATACAGCGCCAGATCGGCGTATTTATACAACAATTCGGTTGTACTGTACTCATTTGCCGCATTGCCGCAGACCCCGACAGAACACGTAACCCGGATGCTTTGTCCATCACCGGTTTGAAACAGATATTCTTTGATACTGTCCCGTATTTCATCGGCTACTTCCACAGCTTTGGCTACATTGGTTTCCGAAAGCAGAACCGCATACTCCTCGCCGCCGATCCGGGCGGCCATGTCACTGCGCCTGAGCCGGTTACGCAAAATACGTGAAATGCCGATTAAAACGGCATCGCCCGACTGATGCCCGTACGTATCATTCACCTTTTTGAAGTAATCCACATCGAGAATAAACAAAGATATCGGATGAGCGCTGCGATTGGACCGGCATACTTCCTGTTCCAAATGGTCAAAGAAGTGCCGTCTGTTGGACAATCCGGTCAAAGGATCGGTCATGGCCATTTCATTCAAGCACTGATTGGCTGCTTCCAGCGCTTTTTTCTGCTCAATTAATTCCTGCTGAGCCGTATCCAGTTCGCTAATGGCTTCTGTTAACTGGCTTTCCCGTATCTTGATTTCCCGGGCCATCCAGTTCATGTCCCGCTGCACTGAAACGAATTCATTCTCCCCGCCTTCGTGCGGCGCTTCATTCGGCAATGCCATATGTATCAGGTACTTTCCTTCCCTGACCAGTTTACAAAAGTTCCTGATCTCCTCCAGATCTCTGGTCACCAGCCAGCGAGCCGCCAAATACGGCCCTAAAAGGCCGACCAGTGCGGCTGTGCCGGCGCCAATCGCCATCTGATCCATCAGTATAATCACTGCGACAGGGAGCGCAGTGGCCATAGTCATCAGTATTTGCAGTTTCGTTGTTATTTTCACCGGCATCCCTCCCGAGTATAGTGATAATTATTATCGATTTAGCCTTAAAAAAATACCGGCCTTTAGCCAGTACTTTATTGATAATTATTCTCAATTATTATTTTAGTATAATTTATTACCATTGTCAATGAAATTTTTACCAATATGTATTTTTTATCACAATTTATACTTTTGTCATGCAAGCACAAATCACTTGCCGGATTTTTCTGCGAATCACCGCAGGTCTAACGCTTGCTCCAATATTTCGGCAATATCCAAAGTGGCCATTGTTGCTTTGCTTTCCAGTGACGCGATTCCTTCCCCCAGCATGGTCAGACAGAATGGACAGGCGGTGGCAGCCATTTCGGCGTTCACTGCAGCCGCCTCCTGGGCGCGAATCCTATTAATGGCTTTGCCCGAACTTTCTTCCAGCCACATCCGTCCGCCACCGGCACCACAGCAAAAGCCTTTTTCCCCGGATCGCGTCATTTCTCTTAGGGTCAGCCCCACTGACGCCAGCAATTCCCGCGGTTGCGTGTACAGTTGATTATACCGCCCCAGATAACAGGAATCATGATAAGTGACCGTTTTTCCTGCCAGGCTGTTTGCAGGCAGCTTGCCTGTTTTCACGAGCTCCAGCAGGTATTCCGTGTGATGAACCACTGCAAAACGGCCATCCAGTTGTGGATACTCTTTCTTCAAAACCTGGAAGCAATGCGGACATTGGGTCAGGATTTTCTTTACGCCATACCCTTTAAGTACGGCAATGTTTTCCTGAGCCAGCATAGAGTAGAGATATTCGTTGCCCAGCCGTCGCGCCGAATCACCGCAGCATTTTTCCTCGTTCCCCAGAATGGCGAAATTTATTTTGGCCGTCTGCAGCAACCGTACAAGGGAACGGGAAACTTTCTGGCTGCGGGCATCAAATGCGCCAAAGCAGCCTGGCCAGTACAAAATATCGGCAGCCGGGTTTTCTTCGTAAGTCAACACACCCAGGCTCTTAAAGAATTCAGCCCGGGTACTTGAGCCAATCCCCCACGGATTGCCATTCCTCTCCAGGTTGCGGAACGCATGTGCAGCTTCCGGCGGGAAGGGTTTTTCCATCAATACGATATTACGCCGCATTTCCACGATGTTATCCACATGTTCAACAAAGGCCGGGCACTGCTGCTCACACGACCGGCAGGTAGTACAGGACCAAAGGTCCTCTTCAGCCACAACCTCGCCAATAAGCGTCCTCAACGCGGGCACCGGAGAAACTTCAACGGCAGCGGCTGTTTCACGCTCACCGGCTGTAATTTGTTTCTTGGGGGCGGCTTGCGCCTTACCAAGCTCCTCCATGTGGCTTTTAAGAGCCTGTGTCATGCTTTTCGGGCTTAAATGCTTCCCGCTGGCAAAAGCGGGACAGTGGTCCTGACAGCGCCCGCAACGTACACAGACATCCGTGTCAAACAGAGTTTTCCAGGAGAATTCAGCCAGCTTCCCTTTCCCGTATGATTCCAGGCTTTCATCGTCAAAGTTGATGGGCTCCGGTACGCCGGTATCACTCCTTTTACGCAAAAAATGATTCAGCGGTACCAGCAGGATGTGAAACAGCTTTGAATAGGGAAAATAGCCAAAGAATATCATCACCAGCCCGGCGTGAAACCACCAGAGAAACTGATGTATGGTCGCCAGGAAAGAACTGTCAAAGCCTGCCAACAGCACAGCAAGCCACTTACCAGCAAATGCCCAGCTGGCCAAAGGCTCGGGAACTGCCGCCATCCGGACTGCCTGCAAGAAGAAGCCGGTCAGCAGGATGGAAAAAATCAGCCAAATTGTAACAGCGTCATCCGCCTGATTATCCAGCCCCGGTGGATTTTCCACATAACGGCGCCACGCTGCCAGCACCACTCCCGCCAAGGCCAGCAGCCCAAACAGATTGGCGCTGAACTTGACAAACATATACAGGAAGCCTTGATATATAGGCAGCCCAAGGTCTGCATGGATGGCAACGGTAACGGTCGCCATAAACAAAAACGCGAAACCCCAAAATAGGAAAAGATGCATCCGGCCCGGATACGGCTCTTGCAGGAGCCGCTTGTGCCTAAAGCCATAGACAATGCTGTCGCGAATGGCTTCCCGGATGCTGCACCACCGGTTATCCGGCCGGCCCAGCCGCCAGAGCGAAAGACGCCGGTAGACACCATACACGAAAAATCCAATCGCAATGATAAATAACAGATAGAGCCAACTATGCCCTTCGATATTCCAGTAAATTTGCCGCCCAGCCATAGCTTACCTCGCTTTGCGCCTGCCTTGGCAGGCTGTAGTTGTATATATTGCAGCTTAAAGTTTTACACCTGCGGATACGCCGTTTTCCGGAGCTGCTGTGTTAACATCGGCACTACTTCAAAGACATCCCCGACAATACCGTAATCGGCTATTTTAAAAATGTTTGCTTCCGGGTCGTTGTTAATGGCCACCACACATCGGGCTGATCCCATCCCGGCAAGATGCTGGATGGCTCCGGAAATACCGCAGGCAATATAGAGGGTGGGCGAAACGGTTTTGCCTGTCTGCCCCACCTGATACTCATGTTCAACCCAGCCTGCATCCACCGCCACTCTGGAGGCAGCTACCGCCCCGCCCACAGTATCGGCAAACTCGCCAAGCATGGCAAAATGCTCCGGCCCTTTCAGACCCCGGCCACCGGCGATAATAATGTTAGCCTCGGTCAGTTCAGGACGCTTGGAGCCAGCCAGCACTACTTCCCTGATAATAACGCTAAGCTCGGCAGCCTCTGACTCAACCGGATATTTTACCACCACAGCCTGCTGCTGCGGCACACGGGCAACAGCCTGAAAGGTGTTAGGGCGAATGGTGGCGACAACCGGACGAACCTTGGACGACACATAGACCAGAGCCTTGCCGGCATAAACCGGACGCTTGAACCGCAAAAAGGTATCGGCAGCATACTCCAGGCCGGTACAGTCGGAAGCCTGCCCTACACCCAGACGTTGAGCCAGGCGGGGAGCCAGTTCCCGGCCGGTGGCCGTATTGCCCAGTAAGACGGCTTGCGGCTCTTCCTGCCGAATGATACTCTTGAGGACCCGGGTATACGGCCCGATAGTATATTTCTCAAGCTGCGGCGCATCCGCCACAATTACTTTGTCCGCACCGTATTGTATCGCCTCATCCGCCAGATTTTCGATATTCTGGCCTAAAATGACGGCAGTCACTGCTTCGCCCGCCTGACCGGCAATCACACTGGCCTGACTTAAGAGCTCTAACGATGTTTTACGGATATTTCCCTGACTTTGTTCTACAAAAACCATGATACCTTTTGACAAAATTAGCACTCCCTTCACAACACCTTAACGTCGGTTTGTAAAATATGAATTAACTCTCCTACCGCCTGCGGTATATCGCCTGCCAGTTTCCGCCCGGTTTGACGCGGCTCGGCCAGCATGTACCTCTCAATGTTCATTTTGGGCAACAGGTCTTTTACATCAAGTCCCAGGTCGGCCAAACTGAGTGTTCTTATTTCTTTCTTTTTGGCTTTCATGATGCTCATTGCCGACGGATAGCGCGGTTCGTTAAGGCCTTTTTGGGCAGTCAGTACCGCAGGTAGACGGATTTCCAGTTCCTCGGTACCACCGTCAATCTCCCTGATAACAGTCGCTGTCTTCTCGCTGATACTTAGCTTAACCACGCTGGCAGCCGCAGGAATGGCTAGCTTTTCCGCCAGCCGGACCGCTACCTGGGCTGAACCGTCATCGATAGCCACCCGCCCGGCCAGAATCAAATCATAAGACAGCGTGGACGCGGCTTTCGCCAGGATTTCGGCGACAACCCACTCGTCGGCAGCCATAAGCTCCGGAGCATCGATCAGCAGGCCTTTATCGCCCCCCATGGCCAGCGCCGTCCGGAGTGCGTCCTGGGCCCGGCTGCCGCCGATGGTGAGAACGGTAACTTCACCGCCAAACTTTTCTTTAAGCCGCACTGCCTCTTCGATGGCATATTCATCATACGGATTGATAACAAGATGAATGCCGCCAGCATCAATTTGGCCATTGACGGTGAGCGCAATCTTGGCTTCTGAATCAAAGGTTTGTTTTATACATACGAGAATGTCCATTTCTTTTTCCTCCTCTTGCTAGGCAAAACGCGTGATACTGCAACGGTCAATGGGTATGGACGATTCGCCCTCGGTGATTAGTTCCGTTACAATGGCCCCGGCCAGGGGCGATAAGGTAACGCCGCTATGCATTACGGCAATATAGAGATTCTCAAAACCTGGAATATGGCCGATGATGGGAATTTCATCCTCAGGCATAACCCGTAAGCCGGCAAAACTGCGCACAACTTTGGCTTTGGCCAGAACCGGCACAACCTTAACTCCAAAATTGGCAGTTTCTTCCATGACATCCAGCGTGGTGCTCCGGTCAAAACCGGCATATTCTTTGGTGTAACCGATCAACACCTCTCCGTTGCTTGCCTGCCGCATGGACGACAACGTGTGTTTGAACAGGGGAGCCACCGGCTCAGTGACAATAATTTGTCCCCGCACGGGATATACAGGGATGTCAAGCCCCAGCATTTTTCCTATGTCGCTGGTCCACACACCTGCGCTCAGAATCAATTTTTTGCAGCAATAACTGCCACGCCGGGCTGTCACCAGGTAAGACCCTTGTTTCTTTTCAATCCCGGTAACCGGATTAGAGTATTCATAGGTTACACCATTCTTTTTGGCCGCTCGCATATACTGTTCCACGAGACGCATGGGATTTACGTTGCCGTCGATGCTGCAGTACGTGGCGCCCAGTATCTCAGGGGACAAGGCCGGTTCAAGCGCCAGGGTTTCATCCCGGCTGAGAATATCAATCTGTATCCCCACTTCTGCCTGCAGCTCAGCCAGACGTTTGGCCAGTTCCCGCTCCTCTTCCGTAAAAAAGGGACCTATGCCGCCGGTACGTTTGTACTCAATATCACCAATCCTGCGGGGCAGGAACTCGTAGAGATCGGCGCTGAACATCGACAGTTCCCCATACCAGGAGGGAACCTTGCTCTGTACCCACACCCACCCCTGCGTTGAACCGGAGGTTCCGTTTAAAGGGAATTCTTTATCCAGGACTAAAATTCCATCGGGTTGCACCTCGGAAAGGTGATAAGCAATCCCGCTCCCAATGACACCACCGCCGATAATAATCGTATCATACTCCATTCTCAACTTACTTCGCCTGCCCTTCCTGTGTGGTAGGATGCGAAGTCGACTCCGCCAGCAGCGATCTTGTCGTCGAACCGCCGGTATGGTGCGCTGCCAAGCTGCCTACCGTAATGGGGCGGAGCGGCATTCTCTGCCGTGGCACAGGAATTTCGTCTACTGATTTTCCCCGATACTGCGCGATTAATTCTGCTATAATCAGCCGGCAGGTTTTACCCTGACAAAGGCCCATGCCGGCCCGGGTCAGCCTTTTCACATCATCAAAGGTTTCCGCCCCTTGCGCAACGGCGTTTGCTATATCTTCCGCCGTCAATTCCTCACACCGGCAAACGATTGTCAAATTATCCAAGTTTTGTGCCCCTCCTTCTTGTTGGGTGTCTGCGGTTATGCCACCGTCATACTCATTGCCGGATCAAATGCCGATATGAGCCATTCGTGCCTGCCAGCGAGCCGGATACCTGGCTGATTCCAATGTCATCAAGCCATCCCAGTGTGCTTGTTTGGCGGCTGAATGCGCTTCTGCTGTATTTTCTGCTGTATTCTGCTTAAGATAACTGACGGCACCGAGACCGGCAATGGCACCAGTCCGGTATACTCCGGCCTGGGAGGTTATTCCTGCCGTTTGTCCTGCGACAAAAATGCCGCTTATAGAGGTCTCCAGACTGGCGGAATAGCAGGGCAGCCAGCCCCCCAGTTCTTTGCGAAAGGCCAGCCGGCAATTTAAAGCAGAAATGGTCTCAAGTACCGGATGCCTGCCGCCGTCAAGACAGACAAGATCTACCTCATACCTGGTATCCCTCCGGGTTGCACCGGAAGTCAGAATTATTTCCTCCACCCGGCTGCCGCCGGTTGCGGCTATTGGCTGCGAGTGCAGCAGGACCGGTATGCCACTCGCCCGGAAGGCCTGGAGAATAGTCTCATCGGTCGCAACAAGCGCCGCAGATGGTTCGGCCAGCGCGACTACCTCGATGCCAAGCTTGCGCATTTGGCAGATAATCTCCAGGGTCATGTCGCTGGAACCGAGCACCACAGCCTTTTTCCCCGGATAGATTCGTTCACGGTTCATGAGGATCTGTGCTGCCCCAATGGTCATGATGCCCGGCAGCGTCCAACCACGAAACGGCAGAGCTGACTCCGCAGCTCCGGTAGCGATAATAATACAGCCGGGAGTGATCTTTTCCATCCGACCGCCGCAGGCAACGCCCACACTGTTGTCGGCATATACGCCAATCACGTCATGCTGCAGCAGGCTTTGAACAGGCAGGTATTGTAACCGCTCTGCCAGTGTCTGCGCCAGTTGACAGCCGCTGAGTCCGGCATAAGGAACAGGCATATCAGGAATTGTCTGCGTTTGCTGTCTAAGCTGACCGCCAAGGCTCCAGCTTTCATCGGCAATAATTGCGGAATAACCGTTTGCCGCCACTTCGTGAGCCGCAGCAAGCCCGGCCAGCCCGCCGCCGATTATTAATACATCAGTTTTCATGCATCTCTCTCCTGACGTCCGGATCACCGGCATATTTGGTAATCATCATGCCCTCCCGGACCAGAGTGCTGCAACTCTTCACATGTTCTATCCCGTCAATGGTAACAAGACAGCTCTGGCAGCGCCCGTTGCCGCAGTAAAGTCCCCGGGCCTGCGATAAATTCCGGCTGTGGCCGAAGGCATAGAAACCATGTGCCATTAAAGCCGAAGCTACGGTTTGACCTTCCCTGGCGGACAGCCTGATACCCTCAAAATAGATGGTAACAGGTCTGCCCGGCACACGCTCGCCAAATATAGTTTGCTGCTGAATATCCATCCGCTTCCCTCCTCTGTACCAACTCAAACTACTGAGTAAACAGGTTCAACAAATTCATGATAATGGCAACTATGCCGCCGGCAATCAGCGGTCCAACCGCCAGCCCCTGCAAAAAACAAACGCCGACAATGGTACCGACAATCAGGGATGTCGTGGCTTCCGGTGATGCCTTCAGAAAATATACGCCTTGTGTTGCCAGCCAGGACACAAATATGCCGACAATAATAGCGATCAGGCCTGGCTGTGTTTTGAAGGCTACCAGCATATCGCCTGCAGATACACGGCCTTGAGCCAGGGGGGTCAGCACGGCCATGGTCAAAATGATGATCCCGGCATTGAGGCCATGATTCTCTATATAAGGAAACCAGACTGTGCAACCCATCAGTTTTATAAGCAGAAGTCCCGCGACAGCCAGGGATACCGATTGGTTGTTACCGATAACTGCCAGCACAAGAATGATTAGTAGCGGCATATTGTCCCAGCTCATATTTCACATCCTATGCAGTAAGATTTAGTCATTCCCGGTGTGTAAATCAAGAGCATTCCGCCCGCCAAAGAAAAAGCGGCAGCCACCATGTACTAGGGGCTACCGGCATAGTGAAGAGGGAAGTCTTACCCCAAGTGCGATAGCTCACCATCCGAAGATGACAGTGCCGTACCTGTTGAGTACGACCCCAGTGCCGGAAACTGGCAGTTCCCGGCACTTCGGCGATCCGCCCTTTCCCCGCAGTTCATTACAGCCAGTTCCCTGCAAGTACTATTGCGACTCGCGCCTCTACCATACCGATTTGCTAGATTCTCAATTGCTTTTAAAACAAACCTGCAATACTAAATACTAATTACCCGCCATTATCCTGCTGCCACAATGTTTTGCACTACCAGAAAGTCCATCCGGCGTAAAGACTCCACTGTGTAAGAACCCACATGCGCAGTAGCTACTACATTATCCAGATCCTCTGTAATAATAGGGTCATTTACCGCAGGCTCCTGCTCGAATACATCAACCGCCGCACCGGCAATTTTTTTACTTTTCAGCGCGGCCAGAAGCTCACGCTGACATACCAGACCGGCCCGGGCGGTGTTAATCAAATATGCGCTGGGTTTCATTAACCCGAACTCCGGCGCGCCAATCATATGTTTCGTTTCTGCGGTTAATGCACAATGCAGACTGACAAAATCCGATTCGGCCAACAGCTCTTCTTTAGTGCACAGGGAAAGACCGTGTGCTGTAACAAAGGCTTCATCCGGATGCCGCGTATTCACCAGGATTCTCATATCAAAACCTTTAGCCCGTCTGGCAACGGCTTTGCCAATGCGCCCCAAACCGAATATCCCCAGTGTCTTACCCCAAACATCACTGCTTATCGGGCGATACCAGCCATTTTTTCTTAGGTTGGAGTCAATCTGCGGCACCTTCCTGGCCAAAGACAGCATTAAGGCGAACGTTAAATCGGCCACCGTCTCATAGCCAGGCATTTTATCGGTTGTTTTTATTTGCACCCCTGCTTGCTGCGCTGCGCTGACATCGATGTTTTCAATACCTACGCCATGCCGCGAAACCACTTTCAAATTCCGGCAATGCTTGAAAACTTCCCGGCTAATTTCATCAGAGCTGGAATACACCAAAATGGCGTCAAGCAATTGCCGGGCATTAAGCTGAATGATATCTCCGGCAGTCATTGCCGCTTCTGTTGCATTCCACATAATCTGCCAGCCGTTTTCAAAGAAATACTGTTCCAGATTTCTCCTGTGCTCTATATCGATCTGGCTGCCAAATTCTTTTGATGTGATTAATACTGTTTTCATACTATCCAATCCCTTCGCTCTCGCATAGTATCGTTCCGGTGTATCTTGCTGCCGCCAACAGGCTGTAACAGCTTGACATACCAGACTAAGGATACTTTCACTAAGTCGAATAGGGTCAGATTCCTTCTTCACTAGGCCCAAGGCGCCGTCCAGGCGCTTTGGCTTGACTCTGGCTTTTACCTGTTTATTACATTCTGCGGCGGCTCGCCTCGCATCGCTCTTGCAAGGTTCTCCAGGGCGGCCTGCAGCATTTTGCTCATTGTAAGTACGGTAACCCCTGCTATATGCGGGGTGACCACCAACCGCTTCCTAGCAGGCGCTGAAAGATTCAGCAGCGGATTTTCCGGACCGGGCGGCTCCGGCGCAAAAACATCGATTGCGGCTCCGCCAATGTGCCCGGATTCCAAAAGCTCCGCTAAGGCCTGCTGATTGATTACTTCGCCGCGCGCGGTATTAATCAGCAGGCTGCCGGGAGACATGAGTTCGAGTTCCCGGCGGCCGATAAGGCCGCGCGTTGCATCAGTAAGCGGCACATGCAGGCTTACGATATCACTTTGTGCCAGCAAAGCATCCAAAGGGCTAAAGGTTATCTGCAATTGCTCCTCGTCAGCCAGTGGCTGGCGTCTGCTATCATAGTAACTGACGGCAGCGCCTAAAACATGTAAAATTTTAGCTGCATGCCGGCCGATGGAGCCTAGACCAACCAGCCCGATCTTACTGCCTTCTATTTCCCGCAGCCCCTGCTGAAATAAAGTTCTCCGCACCTCGCCATACCTGCCGGCTTTTACTTCCCCGTCTGCCACGACGATCTGCCGCTGCAGCGCAATCATCATGCCAACCGTGAATTCAGCCACTGATTTGGCGTTCTGCCCCGGCACATTGGCCACCGGGATTTTTAAAGCGGCCGCTGTATGTGTATCAATACGGTCAAAACCCGCACCCACACTCTGAATCAATTTGATATGCGTAATATTGTTTAAGATGTTGGCGTTGATTGCCGGATTGCTGGCCGGCACCAGCAAATACTCGCCTTCCTTGCAGGCCATAATCAATTCTTCATCATTGGACGGGGTAATAAACCGGATATCCCAGTCTTTTGGCAGTACCACCTGTGATGTGTCAAATCGCCACTTGGGCATGGCGCTTATTACGATAGCCATTTTCTCTCCCCTAACTGCATTTTTGCGCAAGCGTTTTCATGGCTTCTGCAATTCGTTCCAGGCCTTCACGACAATCTTCGTAGGCCACAGCGTAGGAAAGCCGGAAGTGGCCATTGCCTTTTTCACCGAAGGCCAGGCCATCTACTACGGCAACACCCGCATGATCCAATAAGTAATCGGCTACCTGCGCGGAGGTTATATTGGGCAGCGTTATCCGGGGAAAAGCATAAAACGCGCCGCCGGGAAATCCGTCCAACTGCAGGCCTGGGATGTCATGGATCATTGCCAGCACCAAATTACGGCGGCGGGCGAATTCACCGGCCATAGTCCGCACACAATCCTGCGGACCGGCAAGTCCGGCCATAGCCCCATACTGTGCGAAACTGCACAAGGACAGCATAATATTCTGCTGCAGCCGGATGGCGGCATTAATGACCGGTTCAGCGGCGGCAATATAGCCGATTCGCCAGCCTGTCATTGCGTACGTTTTAGAGAGTGAGCCGCACAGTATGGTTCGCTCCCGCAGCCCTGCAAAACCAGCCGGCGATACCCGGCATCCCTCATACACCAGATTGTCATAAGCGTCATCGCAGATCAGCCAAATCCCCCGCTCGGTTGCCAGTGCAGCCACTGTTTTTAGTTGGTCTTCCGACCAGACTCCCCCGGTAGGATTATGGGGTGAATTGACAACAATGGCTTTGGTTTTGGGGGAAAGCGCTTTTTTAACGGCAGCAAAATCGTAACAGTAGTTTTGCTGCGGCTGCAGCCCAATTTTGACTGGGACACCGCCAGCCAGGCGGACGGCCAGGGGAAACGGGCCAAAACAAGGGTCAGGCAGAATTACTTCATCTCCCTCATTGAGGATGCTCAAAAAGCTTAGATACAGAGCCTCCTGTCCGCCGGCGGTCATAATAATTTCCGTATCCGGACTGTACGTTAAGCCTTTGTCAGCGTTAAGCCGGCCGGCCAAAGCCTGACGCAATGCCGGCAGCCCGCTATTTGGAGTATAATGGACAAGACCTTGGTCTAACGCCAGCTTCGCTGCCGCTTTGATATGAGCCGGCGTGTCGAAATCGGGCCGGCCTATTTCAAAATGAATTACCTTTTGCCCGCTTGCCTCTAATTGATTGGCTTTTTCGAAAACTTTCCGTATGCCCGCAAAGGGAATCGGGTTCAGTCTCTCAGCCACTGTTACATTTGTCACAGCCAGGCCTCCCACCATCATTAGGTATGAATGCTCCTGCAGAAACATTCTCGGCATATATTCCTTGCAAAAATCATGCCAACAGCAGACTGTAGTCTACTGTATATTGGTACTGTCAGTAACCTTAGCTTTGCGTCTTGCCTGCTCAAAAACACTTACAGCCAGAGTAATAACGGCTGACAGGCAAATTCCCGGTATGATCCCCCCGCCAAACGTCTTGGCAAGTTGTGGTACATACTGAAATACCGCCGCAGTTCCCCCGCCTAGAATGAGCGAAGCTTTGGCGGCATTTTGGGTAATATAAGTGCCGCCATTTTTGTCCCGTAATAAAAGGCCAAGTACCAGCGGCATAAACAGACCGCCGCCGGTAACCGCCAGACCAAACAGGGCGGCCGATAGCACCGACGGAAAAGAAAATGCCACCCCGACGGCTCCGACCCCCAGGACAAAAGTCAGCCATCTTCCCATTTTGATCAGTTCTGCATCGCTGGCGGTTGGCTTGAAAAAAGGCTTAATTACGTCCATGAGCAGCAGTGTGACCCCCGAGTTCAGCAGACCTGCCGAAACCGTCATGTCAGCGCCGATAATAGTGACAACCAGCAACGCGGCCAGGACCGGATTCAGCCAGGAAGTAAGCATCCAACTGAAGGCCATATCCGGTCTCGGCAGGTTGGGATTAATGGTATAAGCCGCCATGCCAACCATGATACTGGCCGAACACATGAATATGGCAAATACAGCTGTCCAGAAAAAGCCGCGCTGTGCAGTTTTAGCGTCCTTTGCCGAAAAGCAGCGCTGCCACCAGGCCTGAAAAGTAAACTGGCCGCAAAGAGGAGTCAGAAGCAAGGACAAGGCAGCCCCGAAGCCAAGAGAGTTCATAGACCAAAGCTCCGGTTTGGCGGCAGTAACAGCCGTTTTTATCCCGCCAATGCCATCCACGCCCATATATACGACTACGAAGAATACAGCACCGACAACAATCCGTATTAGTCCTTGCAGCAGGTCGGTCCAGACAATGGCCCACATCCCGCCCATAACGGTATATAAAATTGCAGTCAGAGAAGCCGCCCAGATACCGGATACCGGATCTATGCCCATAACCACTGAAAGCAAAGTGCCGATACCAATAGCCTGCGCACCGGTCCAGCAAATCATAGGCAAGGTCATCATAATGCCGCCTATGGCCCGCAGCCACTTATCATGGAACAGTTCTTTCTCCAAGAATTCATTAATGGTGGTATAGGCGTACCGCCCAATCATTCCGGCAAGAAAAATGGCGAAAATCATCTTGCTCCCCTGTTCACCGGCCAGCATCCAGAACTGATTCAGGCCGATCTCATAGCCTTTGCCGGCATAGCCAATAAAATTGCCTACGCCCATAACGGTGGCGAAGTCGGCAAAAAAAACCAGCACAAGCGGAAGCTGTTTACCGCTAATAAAATAGTGACTGGCACTCTGACCGCTTTTACGGGCTACGACCGCCCCGATAATAAGCTGAACGGGAATTAGAATGGCCAGAATCCACAGGGCAATTGTTCCGATTTGAGTTATTGACACAGTTTATCACTCCTTTGACATTTAGTTAGCGATATGTATTGCTGCTTTCTCACTTCTCCTTTCAGGCACAAAAAAAGCTCCAGCGTTGTAAGAAATACAACACACTGAAGCTTCATTGCTCACTAAATTGGGGAATACCTGAACAACTAACCGACTTACAAACACCTTACTATAGTTGCTCAAATAGTAACGTTAACCAGGTATAATGCAAAAATCGATCCACTTTTCAGCAAAACCATAAAAAAATTATAAAAAGCTGCGGTGAGGTTCAATAATTCCCAATTCTGTTGCTATTCGCCTCTTCCGGGCACAGGCATACCACTTATTTTACTAAGATGCTCTCTTCATTACGGCCATAATTTCTAATAATTTCTAGAAAATTTCTAGAAATTATATAAATTTTAGAAATTTTCTCCATTTTTATAAAAAAACACCACCATTAGTCTTGTACTTGACCTAATATCAATCCGGTCAAGATGCCAGCTTTGCTAATGGTGGTGTTTTCAATACTTTGCAGCCCTTAGATAATCGTGCAATTTGTAATACTTAAGTTTATTGTATAACGTAGCCAGCGACATATTCATCATCCCGGCGGTCCGCCTTTTGCCCTCAACGGTACAGCCATAGGCCTCCAGATAATTAATAATTCTCATCTTTTCGTTATCTGTCCTGTGCAGCTTACTTTCACATGCTTCCGGCAAGCGGATATCCGACTTTTTGATAGTGGTTCCCTGGCAGAGAAAGACGGCTCTTTCCAGTACATTTTCAAGTTCCCGCACATTTCCCGGCCAGGAATACGCTTTAAGTAAAGCCAACGCATCACTGCTAATTCCCTGAATGTGACTTTCAAGCCTGTTGCAAATCTTTTGAATCAAGAAATTTGTAATGACTTCCAAATCATCAATCCGTTCCCGCAGCGGCGGAACATGAATGTTAATGACATTTAGCCGGTAGAATAAATCCTCCCGGAATTTACCCTGTTTAATCAAGTCCACGAGGTTACGGTTTGTGGCGGCAATAATCCGGACATCCGCTTTAACCGATTTTGTACCGCCAACCCGTATATATTCTTTATCCTGCAGCACACGCAGCAGCTTCGACTGCAGGCTCTGATTCATTTCACCAATTTCATCAAGAAACAGTGTCCCCGTATTGGCTAAATCAAAAAAACCCGGTTTACGGGAATTAGCCGAGGTAAAAGCCCCTTTTTCATAACCAAAAAATTCACTTTCCAGCAGTTGTTCCGGAATAGCTGCGCAATTTACCGGAATGAATGGCCGTGAACTGCGATTACTGTAATCGTGGATAGCATGCGCAAAAATCTCTTTGCCTGTGCCGCTTTCACCCTGGATAAGAATGGCCAGATCACCGGCGGAGGCTTTGCGGGCAACACTTAGTACTTCCTGTATTTTAGGAGTGTTCCCGATAATATCCGCAAATTTGTACTTAGCTGGAGCCAATCGCCCTACTTTGCCATCAAGCAAGGCAACCTTTTGCTTGTTTTCCTCCAGTTCCCGGCTCATCCGGCACAGTTCGGTCACATCATAAGCCACAGTGACCGCCCCATAGAAGTTGCCGTTAATATAAATAGGACCGGCATTACTGATAATATCCACATCTGTACCATGAGGATGGTTGCGGATGTTCTTAACAGCTGTTTTTTGCTGCAGTACCCGGGCCATGCCGCCATCAGGTGAAACATCATACACACTTTTACCTAACCGGTCTTCCATCTTAAGATTGGTCATTGCCAGTAAAGACTCATTGATAAAAATTTCAACCCCCTGCGCATCGGCAATTTGAATTCCCTCTACGGTAGAATTTAGAGCCTGGAAGAACACTTCCCGTTGCAGAGCCTGCTCTTCCAGTTGTGTGAGAAACCCCCACACCAGTCTCCCTGCCGTTTTTTCCAGAAGAGTGATCTTTTTAGCTTGCAACTGCTGCCGTAATTTGAGTGAAAAGGCCTCATTCTCTTCAAGATTGAGCACATATCCGTTCTCAATAACTGCGCAAAACTGTTCCACATCCGAAAATACTTCTGCCTCAAAATAACTGCGGACATGTTCCTCAGTTATTACATTATGTCTAACTCCGGTAATGCAAACAGCGCCAATATTTAGAAAAAAAGGCTTGGGTCCCCAGAACCGTATAGCCGACAGTAAATCATCCACCGGCATAATTAAACCCCACGGGCCTTTTATAAACTCTCTCTGCACAACTTTTCACCTCTGAAAAAAAAGCACCGTAAAACTACGGTGCTTGAGCGTCTTTGGTCAATTAACCGGCAAACCTTACTTGATATTATACTATGGAAAACAAAAAATGGAAATGCCAATAGGTTATTTAGTTACTATTTTGGAACAACATAGGGAATAGTCAGCGGCCCCAGTGGCATAACAGCAATCCTGGCTTCTTTACCGTACTTTTGCTGCAGGCTGGTTATGGTCGCCTCCACACTGGTGATAGGTATAAACATGGCTTTACGGACAGTATCCGCATCCAGCATGGAATAGAGATAGCAATCGGCCTTCAGCTGAATCATGGCCTGTGCTTGCACTTGCCACTGGTCGAAAACAGAAAAGCTTTCGTCGTTGATCATATCCAGCAGTTCCTGCGGAGTATTGCGCATTTGCAGGATTTTGGCGTAATTCCCGTGATTGGGGACGCCGTCGGAGCACTCCGAAACACTGATAATGCTGCCGCCTTTTCTGACTATTTGCGCGGCTGCACTCATCCCTTTTACGGTCTGATACAGGTTCTGGTCCAGGGGATAGCCTGAGTTAGTGGTAATAACAATATCGAAAGACGCATCCACTGCATACATAGCGTGTTCTTTGACAAATTCACAGCCAACACGGTGAGCCTTAATTACATCGCCGCCAAAGACATTGGTGATTTCCTTATTGTCATTCAGGGTAACATTCAGCATAAAATCCGGTTTGGCCATTAGGCAGTTCTGGGTGGCGGCATCCTGCAGGATATTGCCTTCAATCAAGCCCCAGGTACTGTTGGGATGACCAATCATCCTGGCATTATGGAAGTTGAGAATTGTCCTGATACCGGCAATTCCCGGATTTATGGCCTTAGGTCCGCCCGAGAAGCCGGCAAAGAAGTGAGGTTCAATAAAGCCGAGAACAATTTTACAGTCACATTCTACATAGGTTTTGTTGAAAAAAACCTCTGAACCATAGCTGTTGGTGCCGACCTTAACCAGTTCACCATCGTCAAAGGCATCATGATTAATGACTTTGACAGTATCAACGATTTCCTGTCCCAGCATCTGGATAAGCTCGTCCCGGGTATTGGCACGATGACTGCCGGTACCGTTGATAATCACAAATCTGTCCTTAGGGATTTCGGCCAGTTCTTCCAGAATCCAGGGCACTAACTTATGGTTGGGGGTGGGTCTGGTTAAATCGGAGATGACAATGGCAATTCTTTCTTTATTCTTAACCAGTTCTTTGAGCGGCGGCGTACCGATAGGTTCACGAAGTACGGCTAAAACTTTGGCTTTCTCATCAACAAGCTGCGGTAAGTTACGCGGTTCAATGACAACTGCCTCGTCAGGAACTTCAATCATAAGTCCGTGCTTGCCATAAGCTAGTTTTACCTGTTTCATTATGGTTCCTCCTTCATTTGCCTTTTGTTTTCCATCATAACTGTTTCCGGCATCGCCGGCAAGAATATTCTGAGCCCCGGCTTCCGGGCAGCTGTTACTGCAAGTGCGTCAGTCTAAGCCTGATTAGCCTGCCTGGAGTTAATCCATTTTGCATATACGGCGGTAGCTAACGGCACTAAAATTGCCGTTACAATAACGCAGGTTGCCACCAGCATAGTAGCCGACGGAGCAATAGCAATATAGCTCTTGTCAATAGAGGCAATGGCGGCGGGTACGGCGGCCGCATTGCCGGCCGTAGAAGCGGCGGCTATACCGGCGATTCCGTTACCGCCGGTCAGCCTGTCGGCCAAAATTAATACCGTGCCGGAAACTGCTACTACACCCACACCCAGTAGTATGCCAAGCAATCCCGATTTCCAAACAGTCTCCAGGTTAAGCGTATTGCCAAGTCCAAATGCAAAGAAGGGAATAAGAATAGGTATGGCCGGCTTCACAAAATCCCGCAATTCATTATCAAGGTTCCCTAAAATCATACCCACGAGGAGCGGCAGAATCGCACCCACAAAAGCTTCCCAGGGGAAAGCGGCCAGTCCGGCGATGCCCAGTGTCAGCATAGTAAAGAACGGACCGGATTCCATGCTCATCAGCGTGTAGGCCCCACCGTCCTCTTTTTTGCCGTATTGTCCGATGAGCGCCATGTATAAACCGCCATTGGTATCATTCATGGAAGCGACGATAGCCAAAACGGATAAGCCGGCAAACAGCCCGGAATCTACCATACCTGTCGGCATAAACTGGGCGGCGATCAGTCCCAGCGCCGTACCGGCCAAGATCTTCGACCCGAGCAAAGCACCGCCTTTTTTGAGGATATAGGGTGTTGCCTTAAAATCAATGGTTGCTCCCATACAGAAAAAAAATACCGACAATATCGGCAGCGCCCCTGTCATCATGGCCCCGGTAAACGAGCCAAAGGTTTTAGCAGCCGTAGGAAAAAGAGTGTTGATTACTGAGCCAAGCAACAAAGGCACCATCATCAGACCGCCCGGGATTCGCTCCAGACCCGCTTTAATTCTCATTATCCATCCTCCTCAATAAATTATATTTTAATTCGTCTTGTCACCGCGTCCGCGGCAGCTTTCCAGATTATGCACGTGAACGTGTTGTCCTTTTTTTATGCCGGCAGTGGCAATGCCGATAATTTCACCGTATTTAATAATAGGTTGCCCTGCTTCAATGTCTTTGAGCGCAAACTTATGGGCAAAAGGAATAAATTCAGTAACCGGAATTACTGTTTGCTGCCCTGACACTTCCACTGTTATATTGCTCTCAGGTGTAACCGGTTCCACAACAGTTGCCACGTTGTCTGCCGGTTTCATAACAATTGCACTTTTTCTGACCAAGATCGAGCCTCCTCACTTCCCCTGTTTGCGGCATTACATGGTTGGTCCAATACGCCGTATGGCAAAATCGTTGAATCCAAGAATTTCCGCCTTGGCAAGCCGGCCTGAAGAAATCTCCAGCATCTCCTTAAATATACGCCGGCCTACTTGTACTACCGACTCATCACCGCTAATAATAGTCCCGGCATTGATATCCATGTTGTCATTCATCTTTTCAAACAACTCCGTGTTTGTCGCCACCTTGATTGTCGGGACAATGGGCGAACCGCAGGGAGTACCCCGGCCGGTTGTAAAGACCACCAGTTGGCAGCCGCCGGCAACCATTCCGGTAATCTGTTCAATGTCCTGACCTGGCGTATCCATCCATACCAAACCTTTTTTAGTTACAGGCGCACCATATTCAATAACATCCTGGAGCGGCTTCGTCCCGGCCTTGTAAATGCAGCCCAGCGATTTCTCTTCAATTGAGGACAGGCCACCGGCAATATTGCCCGGCGTAGGCTGACCGCCACGCATGTCAACTCCCATTTTGTTAGCGGCCTCTTCGCACTGCGCAATCAGCTGGTAACCTTTTGCCGCCACCGCGTCATTAACTGCCCGGCCGGCAATAATATGTTCGGCGCCGATAATTTCGGTTGTCTCCGCCAGAATTACTGTTCCCCCAGCGTCAATAAGCATGTCACTGGCTTCTCCCAGGGCCGGATTGGCCGACATGCCGGAGCAGGCATCCGAGCCGCCACACTCGGTTCCCAGAATAAGTTCTGCGGCGTCAAGCCATTCCCGCTCCTGGGCGGAAGCCCCGGCAACCATGGCCCGCGCGGCGCTTGCTCCCGCAGCAGTTGCTTTGACCGAACCGCCCTGGTCCTGAATAATGACAACTTCTACCGGTTTATAGGGGCATTGTTTTTTGATAGCAGCGGCAATATCCTGGGCTCGTATTGTTTCGCAGCCAAGTCCGACAACCACTACGCCGTACACATTGGGATGTGTACCGTGGGCTGTTAAGATATGGCTGGTAAGCTCAGCATCAGCCCCCAACTGCGTACACCCGTGCTGATGTTCAACCCAGGTAGCGC
Organism: Sporomusa aerivorans; assembly: GCF_041428895.1. Classification (NCBI taxonomy): domain Bacteria; kingdom Bacillati; phylum Bacillota; class Negativicutes; order Selenomonadales; family Sporomusaceae; genus Sporomusa; species Sporomusa aerivorans. Next base: position 1,108,510 of record NZ_CP156926.1, on the reverse strand, counting down.
CCGCAACTGTCTGGGCTATGCCTCGGGCAACTCTGTTGGCGCAAACAACAGACGGCAGAATCAACACATGGTTGCGAATCCCCACAGCGCCGTCCGGTCTCCGAAATCCTTTAAACCTCATGGTTTCTCCTCTCTAAACGAATTTATTAACACAACTGCATTAAGTGCCGGTGTTACTCTGATAACTTGCAACAATCGTGCCAAGCCGGAATTAGTATTTCCTTGCAGAATACCAATGCAGCTTTGTTGAGAAAATCCACAGCAGGTGCGTAAAAATTCTGCAATCACAAATATTTATCCAGTGTCGCCCTGTCGATGTTGAGTCGCCGCGCAGCCCGGCTTTTGTTCTGATCTTCCTCCGCCAGCACCGCCATAATAATCCTTTGCTTAATTTCCTTAAGTGACCCACGGAGAAGTTCTTCGGTTCTGCCCGGCGCAAAGTCACCCGGGTTATTCCCTAAATCCTCCATAATAAGCCGCAGAGTTTCAGCATCGGCCAAGCCGCCGTCAGGGGCTGAAATAGCAATTCTTTCGGCCATATTCCTTAGCTCGCGGATATTTCCCGGCCACTGATAGTTAAGCAGTCCGTCAACGACTTCCTCAGGTAAAAATACGGTTTCCTTGCCATACTTCTCACTGTATTTATGGAGAAAATAATTTAACAGCTGTTTGAGATCGCCTGGCCGCGCCCGCAGCGGCGGCACTACCAGATTTAAGATATTCAGGCGATAAAACAGATCCAGCCGAAAATTCCCCTTGGCAACTTCCTCGCGCAGATTGACATTGGTAGCGGCTATAATCCTAATGTCAACCGGAATGATAGTATCAGAGCCCAGTCTCATTACCTGCTTTTCTTCCAGCACCCGGAGCAGCCGCGCTTGCACTTTTCTGTCAATGTCACCAATTTCGTCGAGAAAGATTGTACCGTTATGGGCGACCTCAAACAATCCGGCTTTTCCGCCTCTTTTCGCTCCTGTAAAAGCCCCCTCGGCGTAACCAAACAGTTCACTTTCCAACAGATTCGCCGGTAACGCCGAACAGTTTAGCGCTACAAACGGCCCATTTCGGCGTTCGCTTTCCTGATGAATGCTTTGGGCTAGCAACTCCTTACCTGTGCCGCTCTCGCCCTGAATAAGGATTGTTGCGTCTGTCCCGGCATAGCTTTTGGCTATTGTTAATAACCGTTCCATTTGCCGGTCGGTAGTATAAATATCAGCAAAGCTGTATCTTGCATAAAGACCCTTGGCGTAAAGATTCTGGCGAATCTTTTGCTCTGCATTCTGTATCTTAGTGACTTCCTGAAAGGTTGCCACAACCCCTTTAATACCGCCCTCCACCTGAATCGGAACCCTGTTGGTCAGAATATGCCCGTCAGGAATTTTTTGCAAGTCCTCCAGTTGAGCAACTCCGGTTTGGAGAATTGTGTCGATGCGCGTATTGGGGATGACATCGCCAATATATTTTCCCACCGCCTCTTCCTTTGACAAATGGAAGATATGCTCGGCGACCGGGTTAAGCAGCGTAACAATGCCCTGTTCATCTGTGGCTATGACACCGTCATGGACAAAATTCAGTATTGTTTGCAACCGTTCGGCCTCGCGTTTCTCCATTTCGCGGACAGCAATAATTTGTCCGGCTTCTGCAACGGCCTGGAGCAATGCTTCCTGACCGGAGGTTATCAGTTTTATATTGATATTTTCCAGGCATAACTTGCTTTGGACAACCACATCACCAACGACTTCGGTTATACCGTTATCTTTAAGCAGTTGGTTGACCTGGCCGTTGATAACCGGCCAGTCATATATCTGCTCTATTTTTACATTTAATAGGAATTCCCTAATTGTTATATTTAAAATCTGACTGACTGCCCGGCAGCCAAGTACCACGTTATCATAACCTACGATAGCCACAGTGGCGGCTGTTTCGCGGTAGGGATATAGCACCCGCAGGATATCGTAGCCTGTTACCTTGATCTCCACCACGGGGATATTGACATATTGCCTGATAATGGCGGCGGTTCCGCCCCGGCTGATTATGGCCTGATAGCCGGCTTTCTCAGCTGCTGAAGCTACTGCAATGGCCTCCTCCAGCAGGGCTACCTCAATGTCAAAATCTAACGCAAACTGTGACCTTACGCTGATTGCCAAACCCGCCAGATCCTCATACGGAGCTATTAATAGTATCTTATTTCCCATAACTATTTGAATTTTGCCCTTTCGATAAACTAATTTCGAATTTAATAGCGGCAAAGCCGCCGCACCCCGGGGAAATATCCGGCAGCGGACGTATTATTTGCTTTTGCATAATGTATCTCCTTATTGTAATTCGTGTATTTCTTTTGCCAGGGCACTCCGGCGCAATCAGTTAAGCATTCGGCGGCTGCAAAGCGCCAGCTCGCCGCACAGCGTATCGGAGATTTTCTCCGCTACTTTTGTATTATAAGAATAATTTCTTTTGTTCTCATTTGACAGTAATCCGAAAATCCCTTTTCTTATAGGTAGACAGTGAAAACAAATCAATATGTAAACGCGGCTTGCGCCGAGCCTTGGTGAAGGTAGAACCCGTGCTTTGTACCCAGCACCCTTTGTTTTATATGTTCTCAGCGATTCGCAAAACTTATAATTTCTGATACAAAAAAACTGTAAGCCACTGTTCTTTACAGAGCCAGTGACTTACAGTTTGTAATATTTCGTTAGATGGGATGATTAAGCTTGTTGTACACCTAAATAGGCAAGACTGCTAAAAACCCGCTCCATAGGCTTATCCCCGCCTGGAAACTCCAGGGCCATCAGGCCTTGGTAACCACTGGCCTGAATACGTGCTTTCAGGCCTTTTACATCGACAAGCCCGGTGCCGGGATAGCTATGCTTTAAGCTGGCGTTCTCGCAAATGATATCTTTGAGATGAACATACCCTACCTGGGTAAGAAACAGATCCAGGGCCACTTCCGGCCGGGCGTTGGCATACAGCCAATTGGCAGTGTCATAGGTCAGACTGAGAGTTGGCAAAGCAGTAAATATTGCCGTAAACAGCAGCGGGTCGCCTTTTTTGGCGTCCGGGCCGTTCTCGACCGCCAGTGTAATAGACAAATCCTGCGCTTCGGCCAGTACCGGCCGCAGGGCATCTATCCACCACTCCTGACCGACAAAGCCGGCGTCAAAGGGTCCATTGGCAGCATTAAAGCGTAAGACTTTGGCGCCAAGCCGGGCAGCCAGTTTAAGACCGGCCTGCAAGGACTGGATAGCCAGCAGGGTTTCTTCCTTTGTCGCGGCTAGGATTGCTTCATTGGAAGCATAGGCGCATACAAAATTATATTTGGCCAAAGCAGCTGTAACTTCGGGGATTTCTTCCTCGATATTGGTCCAGTAAGGACGAAACTCCACACCTTGGCATCCGGCCTGCCGGGCCAGCGGAATTAACTCCGCCTGACGCATGCCTGCTTTCAACTCTTTGTCCCAGCTTGCCGCACTAATAATAAGAGTCATCGACAAATACCTCCGTTAGTTGAGTCAAGTTAAATCTTGAGAATGTCAAACATCAGCCAGCTGAGGATGGTACCGACAACCGCCATGGCAAAGCCCCAGATCATCAGGTTGCGGAACAGTTTCTGCTTGTCGGTTTTTGGGCCGGCGGCGCCAACCAGGAGCGCACCGTTAGTTGACAACGGGCTGACATCGACCAGATGACCGGCTAACACAATGGTATAGATCAGGGCCAGCGGATCGCCGCCGCCAATTTTGGCGATCAAGTCAGGAACCAGCGGTATAAACGCAGGCAGGATAACGCCGGAGGTGCTGGCATACGCTGAAATAACCGCAGCAATGAAGCCAACAACCAAAGTAGCCGTTGCCGGCGTTGAGAACTTAGCAATCAGCTGAGTGAACAAATCCATGCCGCCTACATTTTTCATTAAACCAATCAGGATAGTAACACCACACACCATCATGATGGTATTCCAGGGCATACTTTTTACTGCCTGGTTCTCATCAGCTGCATTCAGCATTGTCAAAACAGCGCCAATGGTAAAACTGGTGAGACCAACATCAAATTTGAAGCCTAAGGCCAATACCATTAATAAACCAATACCAGTCAGCGTTATAAGCTGCTGGCGGTTAAACGCCTCTACCACGATACTGGCAATAGCGCTGGCTTTGGAATTAGTAGAGCCTTGTTTCCAAAGTTTAAGACCGCCAAACACCAAATAGGCCATTATGGCTATCGCAAAATGCCCGAGGGCATTATTAAAGAACACAGGAAAGGCTATGCCGGCAAAACCGATTTTGGCAGCTAAGCTGTTTACAATAACCCCTGTGGGAGCTATCGGGGAGACGCCGCCGGCCTGAGCACCGTTACCAACCATAAGCGCCATGAGGAAGGGGCTGATGCCTGCTTCCTCGGCCAGCAGCATAGCGGCAGGCGCCATGAGAGCAATGATGGAAATATGGCCCGGACCAATAGCAGACAAGACGAAAGCAACAAAGAAAAATACGATAGGCAAAAGGGCAACATTTCCACGCACAGCTTTTACGGCATATTTGGTAATTTTGTCAATAGTACCGTTAACTTGCGCAATGCCAAACAGGTAGGTCACGCCAGCCAGCGTCATAAACAGACTAAGCGGAAAACCGGCAATAATTTTATCAGGCTTGATACCACCCAGAACGTTGCCGACAATAAAAGCAAGGCCGATTGCCAGAATACCGATGTTTTTGGGCGAAATACAACTAATAATTATCGCAACTAATAAAGCAAGCAATGATAAGATAGATACATCCACTAATGTCTCCTCCATTTTCTAATAAGTTGATATTAGGAAATATTGTGTTGGGCCTTGTTTTGTTTCTTGCCTGCGGCATAAGCTTGCGCCACTAATTCAATAGTGTGCATTACGTTCTGGGATTCATGGTTTTGCTCCAAGCCGTCGGTCAGATGCATCCGGCAGGAACCGCAGCCGGCGATGACCAAATCGGCGCCCGTACCGGCAATATCGGCAATTTTCCGGTCATTGATATCCCGTGACAGTTCATAATGAACCAGATTGAAACTGCCGCCCGAACCACAGCACCGTCCCGGTTCTTTCATCTCGGTGATAGTGACTCCCGGAATAGCGGAAACCAACTGGCGAACTTGCTTGGTAACACCCATTCCTCTGGCGCCAAGGTGGCACGGGTCATGGATGGTAACATGCGCCTTAACCTCACCCATAGTTGTCGTATCCAGCGGCATAACTTCGGTCAGGTACTCGGCTATATCGTACGTTTTCTTGGAAATAGTCGCCAGCTTTTTCAAATATACTTCGTCACCCTCCAGCAGCCGCTGATATTCGTGCCGCCAGGCACTGCCGCAGGAACCGCAGATTGTGACCACTGCATCAACCTTTTGCTCGAAAAAGACATCAATATTGTGTCTGGCCAATAAGCGCCCGCCTTCGGCATCGCCGGAAGTAAATACCGGATAGCCGCAGCAATGCTGGTATTTAGGCAACACTACCTCAATATTATTGGCAACGAGCACATCAATGGCAGCTTTACCGGATCCGGTATAAATATAATTGGCCATACAGCCGGTGAAAAAAGCTACTCTGGCTTTGGGACGGGCTACCTTAATCACTTCAGGGTACTCTTTGCGCAGTGACCGTGAGGCAAAAGGCGCAATAACCCGTCTCTTGGCAAGCCCCGGCATTGGGAAGCGGGAAATAGCCCCCAGCCGTTTACCCGGCAGGCGCTTGATGCCAAAATCCTGTCCCAGGGAAGCCATGCTCAGACAAAAGTCAAATAGGGCGCGGCGTTTGAGCAGACTGAAGACAGCCTTCTTGACAGGAGAAAGTCCGTTCTTTTCCGCCAGCTTTTCGCGCCCGGCCAAGATTAGCTCATCAGCGGCAACACCGCTAGGGCACTGAGCCGAACAGGTCTTGCACAGCAGGCATTTACCCAATATTTCCTGCAATTCTTCGGTTGGTACATCCTTGCCTTCCAGAAAACTGCGCAGCAGCGCAAGTTTACCCCGGGCAACCGCAGCCTCATCGTTTAATTCCTTAAATACCGGACAGGCTGACCGGCACTGACCGCACCGGACACACTGATTGACAACACGACGTAATGCGTCCGCATTCATGTTATTCACCTCCTTCTACAGTCCCATTTTGCCGGGATTTAAAATGTTGTTGGGATCAAGCGCGTGTTTAATGGTACGCATAACATCAAGCGCCGGTCCATGCTCACGCTCCATGTATTTAGCCCGCACGATGCCGACACCATGTTCACCCGTTACAGTACCGTTAAGTTTCAAAGCCATTTCGTGGATCTCGTCGCCAACTTTTTTCACCCGTTCAATCTCTTCCTGACTTTCCAGGTCAATAACCGGAGCCGAGTGGAAGTTGCCGTCAGCCACATGACCGTAGGTAACAATAATGGTATTGTACTTTTTGCCAATGGCCTGGATTCCTTCCAAGGCTGCGCCGACATTGGTTATCGGCACACAAATGTCTTCACCGATATAAACCCTGGTTGCGCCCGGGCGTACCCTGCCGCTGGCTGCGCCGACAACACTGCGCGCTTCCCACAGGCTCTTAACCTGCGCGGGATCATCAGTCCAGTTAACCTCCATGGCAATCGGCTTACATACTTCGGCCACTTTCTGAGCCTGATAAGCCACTCCCGGCGGCGGACCATCCACTTCAAAAAACAGTACTGCGGCAGCATTGTCCGGCAGTTTAATAGACGGCTTATACATGGTGGCCGCCTTAATGGCCGACTTATCCAATATTTCAATGGCCGAAGGTACAATCTTGTTGCGGAATACTTCTACAACCGCCTTACCGGCATCTCCCAGTTCTTTAAATGCGGCTACGGCAATCCCTTTTTTCTCTGGCAACGGCATAATCTTGAGACGGGCTTTGGTAATGATCCCCAGAGTACCTTCCGAGCCCACGAACAGCTTGGTGAGTTCGTAACCGGAAGCTGTTTTCAGCGAATGGCAATTCATACCACCGGTAGTGATAATACGGCCGTCGGCAAGTACCACTTCCAGCCCCAGCACATACTCCCGGGTAGTGCCGTACTTCATGGCCCGCATCCCGCTGGCATTGTAGGAAATCATACCGCCAATGGTAGCCATTTTAGTACTGCCGGGGTCAGGCGGGAAAGAGAAGCCCAGCGGCGCTAATTGCTGATTTAGGTCGGCATGCACAACACCTGGTTCAATAATGACCTGCAAATTATCGGTGTCCACCTCAATTACGCGGTTGAGCGCCGACACATCTATCACCAGGCCGCCGCCCGAAGCCACCGAACCGCCACACTGTCCGGTACCTGCCCCGCGAGGAACTACGGGAATTTTGTGCTCGTTGCAATATTTAAGCACCGGGGGAATAGCTTCGGCCGACCGGGGTGTAAAGACGGCGTCAGGCATATATTTATTCAGTTGTGAATCCAACGAAGAATCATAGGCATAACACATTAATTCAGCCTGCTCGGTACAGATGCTGTCTTTTCCGGCAATTTTCACTAACTCGTCAATATGACTCATTATTATATACCTCCTAAAAAAACTAATTTTACCCCAAGGTTATCTAATGCAAGTTGCGTGCCAAACCATTTTTGGCAAAAGCCAATTTTTGGCAAAAGCCTCCTAACTATGATAAATTCTGAACTTACTTGCGTTTTACCTGCTACCAACGATAAATGAAAAGGAGATACTGTTTCAATTGAAACAGTATCTCCTTTTCATTTATGATACACTATTCAAATTTTTTTAGCTTGCGCCAGAGCGTAGCTCTGCCAATTCCCAACAACTCAGCCGCCTTTTGCTTGTTGCCGTCTGTTTGCGCCAAAGCTTCCCGGATGGCGGCAGCATCCACTGTTCGCGCATACGGCTGCAGCCCGGAGACAGTATGCTGTTCAAAACGCAGCCTCCTTTTAAGAACACGCCGCACTTCCTCAACTCCGATAACAGGCTCTGTAGCCTGTGCTGCCAGCCGCCCGACAATATTGTACAGCTCCCGGATATTTCCCGGCCAGTCATATTGCAGCAACAGTCTCATGCCGTCCTGATCCACCCCTTCGACAGTTGTATGGTATTTGGCATTAAACTCGGCAATAAACGACCCGATGAATATCTCAATGTCGGCTTTACGTTCTCTAAGCGGCGGCACTTCGACTGTCAGCACATCAAGGCGGTAATAGAGATCCTCACGGAATTTTCCGGACTGAACCATCGCGTCCAGGTCCCGGTTAGTAGCGGCGATTACCCGGATATCAACGGGAGTGACGCGATCATCGCCCAGCCGGTACACTTCATGTTCCTGCAGCACTCTGAGCAGTCTGGTCTGCAGGTTCTCCGACATTTCCCCTATCTCATCCAGAAAAATGGTGCCGCCGTGCGCCTGTTCGAACAGCCCTGTTTTGCCGCCTTTTTTAGCACCGGTGAAGGCTCCTTCCGCATAGCCAAACAATTCACTTTCCAGTATATTTTCGGGGATGGCCGCACAATTCACCGCAACAAACGGCCCGTTTTTTCTATCGCTGGCCAAATGAATGGCGTGGGCGAAATATTCCTTGCCAACACCGGTTTCACCCAGAATGAGCACAGTGTCATCATAACGCGCAAACCGCCGGGCGTCGGCGATGGCTGTACGCATGCCAGGACATTCTGACTTGATATCCAAAAAACTATATTTTGCCATACGCCCCCGCCGGGCCAGCTCTTCGCGGGTTTTCCGCTCCACCGCCTGAAAGTGCCCTAATTCCTGCAGCGTAGCTACCCCGCCAATAACCTGGCCGCCGGAGATAATGGACTGGTAGTTAACTACTACTTCCACATCCGGGGCAATCTTTTCGATAATGCCAAGATGCCGTTCGCCTTCAGACATGCATTGGTGCAAACGGGTAATGAGCGTTTGCCTGGCGGCGCCTTCAAGACCGGCTAAATTGAGTATCCGCTCAGCCTCACTGTTGATTGCGGTAATGCCGGCCTGATTATTTATCGCCAGAATACCATAATCCACAGCATTAACAATGGTTTCTATCTGCTGCGCATTGGCATCGCGCAGCTGTTCAACAGCCAGCAAATGTCTGGCTGTTAAAAAGGCCCTGCTGAGCGCTTCTCTGCCGGAGCCGATGACAATGCCGCATAAGCCTCTGGCAATTGCCCGCTGGCTGACAGCCTGATTGCCGACAATGCAGCCTGCCCCGGCCGCCGCCGCCTGATCAATGCCGGCAGCATAATCCTGGTAGCTGTCGATAATTATTTTAAGACTTTTTTCTTTTATGCCAAGGATATCCTCAATACTGCCGACCCCCTCCACAACCGCCCTGGAGTCGATAATGGCGATGGGTTTGCCGATTTTTACAGCTTCCAGATAGGCCCGCAGGATGTCATAGCCGCCAAATTCCAGATCAACCAGGGGAATATGCGGCAATTTTTCCGAAATCATATGGTGAGTAAAGCCCCGGCTGATAAGCACCCGGGCGCCGTTTTGCACGGCAGCCTGCGCCGCTTTTACCCCATCCTTCAGGCGCGCCGCTATAATCTCGATATCCTGCTGACCGGCCGTCATTTTGGCAGCCAGGTCAGCCGCTTCAGTACTAGGTGAAATAAATACAATATAGTTACGCATCATTAAAATATAGCTCCTGCTGTGATAGTTTGGGGAAAGAAAGGAGTTTTGTCAATCTTTACGAATATGTATGTGTATCTTATCCAAAAAGGAGTACTCCGCTATGAAGCTAGCCAGTCGTTTATCAAATCTTGGTACCGAGAATGCATTTGAAGTATTAAATGAGGTGAACCGTCTCAAGGCAGCCGGCCGCGATATTATCAGTTTTGCCATCGGCGAACCGGATTTCGATACTCCTGACAATGTCAAGCAGGCCGGCATCCGGGCCATCAAGGACAACTTTACTCACTACAGCCCGTCAGCCGGCATCCTGCCGCTGCGTGAAGCCATAGCCCGCCATATTGCAAACACGCGGGCCATACAGGTAACTCCTGACGAGGTAGTTGTGACTCCCGGCGGCAAACCCATTATCTATTACATTCTGCACGCACTGGTGAATCCGGGTGATGAAGTAATCTATCCCAATCCCGGCTTTCCTATCTACGAATCTGTTATTCGCTTTACCGGCGGCATTCCGGTACCTGCCCCGATCCTGGAGGAACGGGATTTCAGCCTGGATACCCGCGAGCTGGAAAAGCGCATTACCCCCAGGACTAAGTTAATTATCCTTAACAGTCCGCACAACCCTACCGGCGGCATGCTTACACCCCAGGACCTTAAGCATATTGCCGAATTAGCCTGCCGACATGATTTGTGGATACTGTCTGACGAAATATACAGCCGCATCGCCTACGCCGGCAGCTTTGCCAGCATCAGTTCCCTGCCTGGCATGCAGGCCAGAACTATCATCCTTGACGGGTTTTCCAAAACCTATGCCATGACAGGCTGGCGGCTGGGTTATGGCATCATGCCGCAGGAACTGGCCGTTCATATTGCCCGTCTTATCACCAACTGTGAATCCTGCACCAATACTTTTGTTCAATACGGTGGCCTGGAAGCGCTGACCGGTCCGCAGGCCTTCGTCGAGGGCATGGTCGCAGAATTTAAGGCCAGGCGTGATTTAATTGTTGCCGGCTTAAACAGTATCCCGGGGGTTTCCTGCAAAGTGCCCAAGGGCGCATTCTATGTTTTCCCCAACGTGACCGAGGCATGCAAAAAATTACGCCTTGCCGACGGCAAAGCCCTGCAGCAATACCTGCTTCATACCGCTAGTGTCGCCGCCCTGCCCCGCTCGGCCTTCGGGGAGCGAAACACCGGCGAAACCCAGGAATATCTCCGGTTCTCCTATGCCACCTCGCGCGAAAACATTGTCAAGGGCCTGGAACGCATTGCCCAGGCTATGGCTTTAATACCGTAGCAACCTTAAAACTGTAGGAAAGTATCCAGTCATATCCACAGGATTAGGGTTGTCACGGTCCATACTGCCCTGGAAAAATACCACGCCTAGCAGAAAGAGTGCCATGATGACTGCGCGTACAGCTGTTGCCGTATTCGCATCCACCGACTGCAGGCCGATCTTGCCGAAGATACCAACCAGAGCCGCCATTGCCGCCGATAGTAACCCGTATATGAGCCACATATCAAGCTTCCTCCCTACGATGTAGTAATAACTAACTCCCCTTTATTTCGATTTCTACATCAGATTTCCTTTATGTAGTAAATCAACTTATGCTAATTCCTTTGGTGCCAGCGTAAAAAATTTGTCCTTATCCACAAAGGACCATTAAAAATGCACTTGTCGGGGACTGCCGTCAAGTGCATTTTTATCGGTTATAACTTAAGAAGATTCATCGTTTTTTCATCAGTAATACCTGTCTCCGGCAGTCTATTATCCCGTTGGAAAGCCCGGAGAGCCGCCTCGGTGTCTTTGCCGAATACACCCTTGGCCCGTTCCTGGTAATAGCCCAATTGTACCAGTTTTAGCTGCAGCACGACAACATCAGGGCCGGCTACACCCCGCCTAAGTGTTCGTTCAATTCTGGGTTTCGGGCCGATGATATCGACCGGTGTGCCGACAGGCACCCACTCATACAGTTCTTCCGAATCATGATTCCGCATGCGGATACAGCCATGACTGGCAAAGCTGCCAATGGACCAGGGCGCGCTGACAACATGGAAATAAAGGTATTCAGATTACAACTCCACATACCACCGCTTCTCATAGTCATCATAAAATAGATACACCTGCTTATTCATGATCCGACATATGTACCTCATACCATACCCGCCCGCTTTGGTAGACGCAGCCGGCCGAGCGTCCAGTAGGCGGTCAACATCGAAGTCCCTGCCGTCCGGCCAGTGGATTGCCAGCGGCTTAATGTTGCCTGCTGCATCGTGTTTGGCTGTTACGCCTACAGGTATTTTGTGTTTATTTTCCATATTGTACCTCGCCACAGAACATTTGTTTGGTTTTAGTTTAGAGCATGCGTTCGAAAATTACAAGCGGTAAACGGCTGGAAATAAAAAAAAGACCCGGCGCTGTAACCGGGCGAAACTAGGTAAGTATGGTTTCAAAGGAGATGAACTCATTATATTGGGATGATATTTGAATTGCCTTTAAAAATAAAAAAGAGCCCCGGTCATTACAACCGGGGACAAAAATGGGTGCACGTAAAACCAATTTTCTTATCGCTCGCTAACCTTAGAATTAGCTTAAAAATATAAGATATTAATTCACAATTAAGTAAACAAGCTTCATCCATGCGAATGGCCGCGAGATATCACATAAAAAAGGACCCGGCTATAGCAGCCGGGTAAATGAGGAGACTATTCATGAAAAAGCACTTTCATTATAATAGGCTAATTTTAGGATTACCTTTAAATAAAAATAAAACCGCACCCCGGAGGATGCGGCTAGTTTGGCGGAAACAGTGTAACTGGCTTACTTTCGTTATTGGGTAAGATTTCAATTACCCTTAATACAGAATGTCTTTCGTCAATGACTTCATAATTTTTACCATAAGCAGCCAACGATTTAACTTCTGCCCTTATAGAATCACCATGCCCAATATAGAATAGTCGATTACGAAAGTCCTGCAACCATTCTTCATCTAAAATTTTAGCATCGATAGTTTTATTGCCAAATTTGAGAGTCCACTGCGATTCGCCAAGAAAGTCAGGCTTTTTCGCTTTCAATATTATAATAGCTGTATTCTCAGTAGTTTCACTAGAAATAATCTGTTGGGCAACTTCTGCAGGAATGTCGAATTTTGGATTAAACATAGAACACGCCCCATTGTTTGTGTAAAAAGTAACTCGATCTGTTGCTGCAAGTTGCTGAGTAGCAACAGTTATATTCTTTAAGTCAGATATTAAATGCTCCCATTTCAAAGGCGTATAACAGTTTAGTTGACTTAATTCAGTATCTTCAGCTAATGCTTTTATTTCTCCTTCAAGGGGTATAATATCTGCTTCGCAAGTAATTGTATTATTTTCCTCTAAAAATCGAAGAATTGAATGCTTTCCTTGAACCAAAAAATGACCAAGGACTTTCTTCCACTCTCCATCTTTTATTACGGCATCAGGAATGTCTTTTAACTTTTGCGCAATCCATACCTTGATTGACCCTTTTTCTATATCTTCCAACACAAGAATGGGCTCAATATCTGTATCAACACATGTCACTAAGTGACGATCAATCTCTTGAAAGCTTTTTATTAGCTTTGCTATACTATCGAAAACACGCTCGGGATTCGGTGCAGTAGGGTCAAAATCAATATGAATACAAAAATCTTCAATTAAATCTGTTTTGCCATCATTACACCTCCCATCACGGCTTTGACAAGTTTCACTACTTTCAGGACGATAATACACTTCAATACCTTTGACGCTTTTCTGTGGCAATGCCCAGGAGCAATGTATCACAGATACCACGGTCCCGTCTTTTTGGTGGTATGTTTCCTGGGCAACCCGTACAACAGTAGTAAGCTGTTTATAATCTTTCGGTCCCACCCACACGCGCGCCACTTCTATTGTCCAAGTTTCAACGGGAGCCGTTGAATAGCAAGTTGCCCCTGCGATACTTGTAGATGCCACATATGTACCATTACCCAGCCAAGGAACCCATTCCCCGCCTTTAATCCGGTATTCTGCCGCAAGCCTGACCCATGCTGATTCAAGCCCGCCGTTATCGTTCATGTGATATAAGCCATTCGGGAATTCAACATCAATCCGCAATCCTTGGCCTGCATTGCCGTCTGTCGCCTGGGTAGACCACGTACTTTCTTGCAGTTCGTAACTTAGGCTTTGGTTTGCATAGGTGTCTGAAAAGTTAGTTATTGGTTCCTGATCATTGGTTCCCAGGCGTACATCAACCTGCACGCCGGTATAGTTTTCTACCGGGTTGCCGTTGATTTCGATGTCTGTTATTTCGTCAACCGGACCCTGCCCACCGGTATAAAGGACGCTTAAATATTGCTTATCTCCATCCACGGTAATGTCTCTTGACAGTTCAGTTCCCGCGGTCACCATAGCACCAAAGCTTTTTCTCCTGACGGAAGTTCAACTATACACGCTATGTCAGTTAACGAATTGCGAATCTAACACTGTTGCCTTTTTAGCATATTTTTTCACCTCCTCACCCTGTTTTCTGTAGCTTCTTGGGTTTGTCGCCGATTAGGTCGTCAATAGTTACTCCAAGAGCATCGGCAATACGTTTGGCAACTGGCAATGTTGGTTGTTTCTTGCCGTGAATTATGTCTGAAATATGGGATTGACTTACATCTGATCTTTTAGCAAGCTCATAGCCTGACATATCTTTTAATTTCATGATTTTAGTTAGGTTTTTCATGTTTTCACCTCCTGAACTCATAATACTACGCCTATGAGTAGTATATTAATAGTAAAAGCGGAGTATTTTATATTTTTTATTTTTAATATACAATAGCAATAGCGAAGTATAAAAAGAGGTGAACATTGTGAGTTTTTCGGAAAAACTTAAACTGATACTTACCGAAAAAGGTATTTCACAATATAGGCTTTCTAAATTATCAGGCATAAGCCAATCAACATTAAGCGACATTATAACCGGTAAAAAATCACCTAACGGTATTACTCTTCGGAAAATATGTGATGCTTTGGGTCTGTCGTTAGCTGAGTTTGATGAAAATAAAAAAGAGGCAGCAGAATTGCTACCTCGCATAAAAGAAAATATTGAAAAAAGAAACCTAAGGGAAACAAACGAATTTGTTTATGGCCTAATTGACAATATGTCTCCAGAAGAACTTGAAAAAGAAATTGCAGAATTAATTCCTATAGCGGAAAAAATAAAAGGCCTCTCTGCTAAAAACAAAGAGGCTATTATGACAATTATCGATTCACTTGCTTCGCGCGAGACATAAGCTTAATAATAAGTAATTTAGTAATAATATCTATAGTTTCTTCATCATATTTTTTGTCTTTACATTCGTTTTTTTGATTAACATCCCTCTCCACTTAAGCTCCCCCAATCACATACATAAGTACATATAAGTGTAATAACAACTCCGAACGTTTCCGAACATATGTTCTGTGTTAATTATACCTCTATACCAATTTTGGAGCAACTTATTTTTCAAACAATTCCTCCTTGCTTGTCAAGTTTTTAATGCTACACCACCGCATTTCCCAGTCCCACCAAGCGCATTGTTGTCGGCAACATGTCACAAGTTTTCCCGACCCAATGCTCGAGATGGGGCATGCCACTTCGTGGACACTTCCTAAATAAACGTATAGCTCTTCAACCGTTTTGTTTAATAGCTTTGCAATAACTGCCATCTCTTTTGGTCTAATTGTTGCTTGTCCGTTGATTATTTCCGATGCCCTGCGGTGGCTCAAATTTATGCCGTCCTCTGCGGCTGCGTCGACTAAAGTTTTAGGTCTAAGGCCAAAGTCTCGTAATATCATAGATACACCTTCCTGATTGGAGTGTATCTATTATTTGCACATCTTTACCATCTATCACACCCCCCCCTTAAAAATTTAAGCCTTCTTCTGGACAATAAATTATTTTCCTGCCTATTTTTACATAATTTTACCAATTAAGCAGGGAAATTTTCCGACAATTTAGCTTATGATTATTCGCATTCGACATAGAGATATATCAAGTTTTGTTGAAAAAGTGTAAAGGTGTAGCACCTTTCTATTATTTCGACAAAAATAGACTAAATAAAACCACAGCCTATTCGCAGCAGCAAAGGCCGTGGTTTGTTTATTAGGAGGTATTATATGGATAAGGTCCCTAATTGGTTAAGATGGATTCTGTTTATCCCTGCATCGTTTACAGCTTTTGTGATTATCAGACTAATAAATCGTCTAACGTTTTTGTTCTTGTTTGATCCATATAGTTTTCTTTTTAAAGTATTGAATTTAGCAGTTGAGGGTACTTTGGCTACCGCCGCCTTGTTAATAACGGCCTATTATATCGCGCCGCATAATAAAAAAACCGTAGTAATTGCTTCTTCTGGAGTTGTTAGCGCCATTTATTTGGTTGGGATCACAATAAGTTTAACCAGTAATGTTCCGGTGCCTATTTGGGAAATAACGCTAGTAGGACTGTTGACTATAATTACATGCATTGTTACAAGCATTCAGGTATCAAAATATGAAAGCAGTACAGGAGTCAAATAATGCAAGCTATTTACTGCCGCGTAAGTACAGAGGACCAAGCAAAAACAGGATATTCACTACCAGATCAGATAGCCTCCTGCAAGGCACTGCTGCACAAATTAGGCAAGACAGATAAGCGAAAGGCTATTAATTGTAAAACCGGGATAGATAATTTGCAATTATTCAAAATAAGTACGCCTAGCAAGGACATGCTTGCAATTCGAATCTAAATAGAAAAATTTACCATTTATGGAACTTTGTAAAATATTCCAATTTGGCTATAATGAACTTGAAATTCATATTGCGAGGAGGGGTCCTGATTGAACCGGAAAATTTATATTTCCCTGGCAATCCTCTGCGTACTGGTGTTGAGTCTGCAAGCAGCGTGCTTCGCGCGAACGCCCGACAAACTTCCCAATGTCAAGATTCTGGCCACAGGCGGAACCATTGCCGGTTCCGGCGCGACCAACACGACCACGGTAGGCTACACCGCGGCAGTTACTCCTGTGGATGCCTTAATCAACAATGTTCCTGAACTTAAGAAAATAGCCAATGTCAGCGGTGAACAGATTTCCCAGATCGCCAGCGAGAATATGACAAATGAAGTTTGGCTTAAACTGGCCAAACAGGTCAATACTTTGCTCTCGCAGGACGATGTCGACGGAATTGTCATTACCCATGGTACTGATACACTGGAAGAGACGGCCTACTTCCTCAATTTAGTTGTAAAAAGCGAAAAACCTGTTGTCGTAGTTGGTTCCATGCGTCCGCCCACTGCTATGAGCGCTGACGGCATGCTTAATCTCTATCGCGCCACAATCCTGGCCGGCAGCCGGGAAGCTGCCGGCAAAGGCGTACTTGTAATGCTTAACGACACTATCCACGCCGGCCGCGACGTCACAAAAACCATCACTGACCGCGTAGACACCTTCCGCGCGCCGGAAATTGGTCCACTCGGTTTCTTTACCGGGGATAAACCGGTATTTTATAGGGCTCCGCTGCGCAAGCATACCGTTTTTACCGAGTTTGACATCAGTCAGCTAACCGATTTGCCCCGGGTCGATATTGTTTACCACTACGCCAATAATACCGGCGATGTAATAAAAGCTCTGACCCAGGCCGGCGTTAAGGGCATTGTCCACGCCGGTACCGGTAACGGCAGTATCGGCAAGGTTGAATACCCCGCAGTTGAAGCTGCTCAGGAAAAAGGAGTCGTGATTGTAAGAAGCGCCCGCGTGGGTAATGGCATTGTGGCCCGCAACGGTGAAGCCAATGACGACAAATATAACTTTGTCGCCGGCGATAATCTCAATCCGCAAAAAGCGCGCATTCTGCTGATGCTGGCTCTCACCAAAACCAGCAACCCTGAAGACATCCAGCGAATGTTTTGGGAGTATTAGAAACAAAGAACTCCGGGCTCAGCCCGGAGTTCTTTGTTGTCAAGCAGGAAGTGGCGCTACGCCTGCCTATTCATCTTCTCTTTATTGTTAACGATAGTTTGCCTGCTGCGCCAGCTTATGAGCTTCTCAGTGATCTTTTCCACCACGACAAAAAGCACAGGAATCAGGAATATTCCCATTGCCGTTGCGGCAAGCATACCGCCGACAACGGCTGTTCCCATCGAATTTCTGGCACCGGCGCCGGCGCCGGTGGCGGCAGCCAGGGGAATGCAGCCAATAATAAAGGCTAAGGAAGTCATAAGAATGGGCCGCAGGCGGATTTTCGCCGCTTCAATGGCTGCCTGAACCGGCGCCATCCCATTATCGACCCTTACTTTGGCAAATTCAACGATTAGTATCGCATTCTTGGCCGCCAAACCGATGAGCATGACCAGCCCGATCTGCATATAAACACTGTTTTCTAAATTGCGCACATACTGGAACAGGAAGGCGCCGAAAACCCCGGTCGGTACCGAAAGTAAAACCGCAAAAGGAACACTCCAGCTTTCATACAGAGCTGCCAGACACAAAAAGACAAAGACGATAGCCATTGTGAACACCAGCGCCGTTCGCGAGCCGGAAAGCTTTTCTTCCCGGCTTTGCCCCGACCACTCGTAGGTATAGCCGCTTGATAATGTTTGTTTGGCGACTTCTTCCAGTGCGGCCATAGCCTGCCCGGAACTGTAGCCGTCAGCCTGAGTGCCGTTGATCTGCACGGCCTTCACCCCGTTAAAACGGGTAATGGTCGTGGGCGCGTTAATCTTTTTCGGTTTAATTAGCGTATTGAGCGGTACCATTACGTCACTGGAACTTTTTACATAAATGAACCTTGTCGCATTCACATCATTGCGGTAAGATGTTTCGGCCTGAACCGTTACCTTATAGGCCCGGCCAAACTTATTAAAGTCATTAACCTGCTGGCCGCCTAAATACACTTGCAATGCAGTAAACACATCATCAACCGCGACACCCAGTTGTTCCGCTTTTTCACGGTCTACCTCAAATTCATAACCAGGCGTATTGGTTTTAAAATTTGAGGAAATCGAAGCAATCTCCGGGCGCTCCTTGGCGGCGGCCACAAACTTCTGGGCCATGCTGTCCAAATCGGTCAGCGAGCCGCCGCTCCGGTCCTGCAGCATCAGTGTAAAACCGCCTACCGTACCCAGACCCGGTAAGCTGGAGGGAGCAAAGGCCAGAACCGTGCCCTCCGGAAACTGGGCGCCACTCATAAAGGTCTTGCCAATCGCGGCGTTAAGCTTTAGTTCGGCTGTCTGCCGCTTATCCCAGGAGTCCAGGGATACAAACATAGCCCCGGTATTAGACTTGGTGCCTCCGCCCAGCAGATCAAAACCCGCGATCGCCATAGTATTGGTAACGCCGGGCAGCGCACTTACCTTGGCAGTAAACTGCTGCAAAACATCAATGGTCCGATTTAGACTGGACGCCTCAGGCAACGTAATGGCCGTTATGTAATACCCCTGATCTTCCTGCGGTACAAAGGAAGTCGGCACCAGCTTATATAAACCGCCGGTCAGGATAAGCAGCACCAGCAGCAAAACAAGACACAGCCGGGCCTTGGGCATAAGCTTGTCAAGCCCTTTGCCATACCGGGCAACATTGCTCTCAAACCAGGTATTAAATTTACTAAAGAATCTGGCCAATAAGCCATTATGCGCCTGCGGATCATGCGGCGTAAGCAGCATTACGCACAGCGCCGGCGTAAGCGACAAGGCCACCACGGCCGACAAAGCCATGGACACCACAATTGTGAGGGCAAACTGTTTGTACAGAATCCCTGTAGTGCCGCTCAGGAAAGCAACCGGAATAAATACCGACGCCAGCACGAAAGCGATTGCCACAACCGGGCCGGAAACTTCGCTCATGGCGCGTTTGGTAGCTTCACGCGGCGAAAGGCCGGAATAGCGCATATGATGCTCGACCGCTTCAATAACAACGATAGCGTCGTCAACAACAAGTCCAATGGCCAGCACCAGCGCAAACAGGGTCAGGGTATTAATGGTAAACCCCAGAGCGCTAAAGGCGCCAAAGGTACCCAAAAGCGAGACTGGGATGGCCAGAACCGGGATCAGGGTAGCCCGCCAGTTCTGCAGGAAAACAAACACTACAACAATAACTAACAGCAATGCTTCCAGGAAAGTTTTAACTACTTCCTGCATGGATTCGCGTACAAATTCGGTATTGTCAACAACAATTTTATACTGCAAATCACCGGGGAAATTCTGAGACGTTTTTTCCAGTACAGCGCGCACATTGCTGATGGTCTCGAGCGCATTGGCGTCACTGGTAAGTTTTATACCAAAGCCGGCAGCCACATGCCCGTTCATCATGCTGTTAAAATTATAATCCTTGCTGGCCAGTTCCACCCGGGCGATATCTTTTATCCGGACAAAAGATCCATCGGACTTGGCCCGGACAATGATATCCTCAAACTCCTTTTGATCGGTAAGGCGGCCTTTTACTCTGGCAGTATACTGAAATTGCTGCTTGGAATCTGCCGGCATTTTGCCGAATGCTCCGGCGGCTGCCTGTACGTTTTGGGTTTCGATCGCCGAAGTCACTTCACTGACTGCAATGCCTAGCTGCGCCATTTTTTCCGGCTGCAGCCATATCCGCATGCTGTAGTCGGAGCCAAAGGCCGACACTTCGCCGACACCTTTGACCCGTTTGATATCATCAACCATGTAAATAGTGCCGTAGTTTTTCATGAATTTGCTGTCATAACTGTCACTCGGCGACCAAAGCGTAAATATCAAAGACATATCCTGGGAAGATTTCCGGGTCGTAACCCCGGAGGTTTGCACGGTACTGGGCAGAGAGGCATTGGCCTGCGCAACCCGGTTTTGGGTCTGTACAGAGGCCGTATCTGAGTTTTTCTCGGTCTCAAACTGCACATTGAGTGAATATGAACCGGAGTCGGTGCTGGTTGAAGACATATACACCATGTCTTCAACCCCGTTGACTTGCTCTTCAATGACCTGGGCCACCGTCTGGTCGACAACATCGGCATTAGCGCCCTCATAGGTAGCACTTACGGAAATTGTCGGCGGAGAAATTTGCGGATATTGGGCTATCGGCAGAGTAAAGGCGGCGGTTACGCCTACCAAGGTAATAACAATCGATAAAACGATAGCGAAAACGGGGCGGTTAATAAAGAAATTGGCCATAATAACGCCCCCCCTATTGGTTGACCGGAGTCTGGTTTTCCGGTTGTATCATGGTAACGGTAAGCGCAGTTCCCTGTTTAACCTTATCAATGCCTTCCACAACAACCCGGTCGTCAGCCGTAAGGCCCGATTCCACCAGCCACATATCGCCAATTCTGTTGCCTAATTTCACTTGCCGGCTTTCAGCCTTGTTGTCAGCCGTAACCACAGTAACAAAGGTATTTTCCAATACTTCCTTAACTGCTTTCTGCGGAATCAGTAAAGCTCCCGACCTCACGCCTTCCTGCACAACCACCCGGGCGAACATCCCCGGCAGCAGGAAAGTCTGAGGATTATCAAAACTGGCTTTGATGGTAATGGTACCGGTCGTGTCACTAATCCCCCTGTCGATTTGCTCCACACGCCCTATGGCCGGATATTCCTTGCCGTCGCTCAGCACAAGCTTTAAATGCTCTTTAAAACTAGGCGGCAATACGCCGTCGCCGCTGCGTATGTAGGTCAAATACTCCGTCTCACTCATGTTAAATTGTACCCAAACCGGATTAACGGACGATACGGTAGCCAGGGTCGTTGAACCGGCAACTACATAATTACCAAGACTAACATCATTCACATCAATCCGGCCGTCAACCGGGGAAAGAATTAAGGTATCCTGCTCGTCCTCAATCGCTTGTTGCAAACTGGCCCGGTTAACTTCAACCGAAGCCGCATCTTCCTCGGCCTGGGCGATATAAGCATCCAGGGTTTGTTGCGAAACGCCCTTGATTGCCGCCAATTTTTGATAACGTTCTACGTCTTTTTGAGTATTATTAAGCGTTGCCTGTGATTTGGACAGTGCCGCCCTGGCCGAATTGATTGCCGACCGGTATTGCTTATTATCAATCTGGAACAATGGCTGCCCCTTATAGACCGTATCACCGCCATTGACCATCTTGGTCACTACATTGCCGGCAACCTTGGACATAATCTTTATTTCGCTTTTGGCTTTTACCTGTCCCACATATTCACGGGTAAGCTCCGTATCGCGCGTTACTACTTGCATGGCTTTTACAACTACAGGCCCTGTACCCATTCCCGCCCCCCCCATGCCGGTTTTGGTCAGCAACCCGCTGCGATAAATAGCGCCACCAAACAAAACAGCTATCACAAAGATACCTATGTATAATTTTCTTGATCCTTTTACACTCATTTGTATGCCTCCTATCTTAGCGCGTCTATTGCACCGGCAGGCCCATAGCCTGCTCGAGTTTTGCCTTGTTGGTGTTAAAATCGTACAACGCCTGGCTATAATCCTTTTTCGCAGAATCCAGCGACAATACCGCGTCACGCAAATCAAGATTGGTGCCAATACCAACTTCATAACGTGCTTTCTGGATCATTAGACTTTCTTCGGCCTGTTCTACCGATACCTTGTTGGTATCAATTCTTTTTTCAGCTTCGTACATACTAAGATAATACTGACGCACATTTAGGAGGATAGTATCGCGCTGCTGCTTTGCCTTATCCATCACCATATCCACATTATACCGGGCTTGCTTAATTTGGGAGTCGGTGATACCGGCATCAAAAACATTAAGTGATGTTGTTATTTTCAGCAGCCAGTTACTGTTTTTTGACCCTATCAAATGACTGTCATACCAGTCCTGCTCAGCAGTCAATTCAACCGACGGCCGCCGGCCGCTCTTCGCGATATCTACATCATATTGGGCGCTGGCCACTTTGGCCTCATATTGCGCCAGCTCAGGCCGGTGCTCCAGAGCATGCTGCAGGCATTCCGCCAGAGACTTGGGGTACTTTGCATAGGTAAAATCATCTTTAAGCGCAATTTCGGTACTATGCGGCAAACCAAGATCATTATTCAGGGCTGCCACTGCATTTGTGTAGTTATTTTGGGCTGTAATCAAATCGTCCTGCGCTTTGGCCAAATCCACCTGACTTGACAGCACATCGGTTTTAGCGACTAACCCTAAAGCAAATTTATCTTTAACCAGTTGCAGATGCTCTTCATAATTCTTAACTGTCTCCTGATTGATCTGTACTTCAGTGCGGTATTCCAAGACGGTAAGGTAGTCGCTCACAACCGTGAGCCTAAGTTGCTGCTTAGCAGTCTCCATGTCCAGGTCCGCGACCTTAAGATCCAGCTTGGCCTGTTCAATCTGCCCTTCCAGTTTACCGCCGGAATACAAGGGTACAGAAAGTGTCAGCTGATTATCAAAATTATTCGTGTACACATAGGAAGATGTTCCGGTCTCCGCCGGCGGAGTGTTATACCGCTGATCGGTATGAGTTAAATTGACGGAAAGTCCTTTATTTTTTTTGGCTTCTTTCATAGCCCAAAACGATTTTTCCCTGGCTGATTTTGCATATTTAATGTCATAATTATTTGTTAAGGCCAGCGCTATACTGTCCTCTACCGATAGTTCCACCGCGGCGGCAAACACCGGTTGGGCTGCCGCCAGCAAAAGCATGACAGGAATGCTTATCAGTAAATGCTGTAGATATCTTCTCATACGAAACCTCCCAAAACTATTCTGATTGCAAACGATTGCCCCGTTTGATAAACATAGCCATTAACACGCCGATAACCGCTAACCAAAAACCAAACGTGAAGGCAGCTTGAATGCCGGCAATTAGCCCATCGCTAAGTTTTGACATTCCTGGTTCTGTTAGACTTGCCAAATAACGGTGCTGACCAACATTCATAACGGTGATACTCAAAGCCGTTCCAACCGCCCCGGCCAATTGCTGAATGGTATTCATGACAGCGGTTCCATGCGGATACAGCTTGCGTGGTAACTGATTAAGCCCGTTAGTCTGTGCCGGCATCATAATCATGGACACGCCAATCATCAGAAAGCAATGCAGTACAATAATTACAGGCAATGTTGACGTATTTGTTACTCCTGAGAAAAAGCCTAACGTTACTGCAACAATTGCCATACCGGGAATAACCATTCGCTTAGGACCAAACTTGTCAAACAGGTGTCCGGTAAGCGGGGATATCAGGCCGTTAAGAACGCCACCAGGCAAAAGCACCAGTCCGACCGTAAAAGTAGAGTATTTAAGCCCATTTTGCAGATATAAAGGGGTAAGCACAAGAAAGGAGAATATGATCAGCATCGCAACCATGACTAACAATACGCCAAGCGCAAACATCGGATACGTAAATACCTTTAAATTAAGCAGGGGCTCTTTCATCACTAATTGCCGCCAGATAAAAAGTATCAACACCACTATGCCAATCGCCAATGAAAGTATGGCTGCCGGCAAAGAGCTGGTCGCAGCGCCTTCTCCCAGGCTGCTTAACCCGTACACCAAACCGCCAAAACCTATGCTTGACAGTACAATAGACAAATAGTCGATTTTGACTTTTTTTATTTCTGATACATTTTGCATAAATTTATAGCCAAATACTAAATCAAAAACCAGAAATGGAACCAGCACCCAAAAGAGCCAATGCCAGTGCATATACTGCAAAATTAAACCAGCCACTGTTGGCGCAATAGCTGGAGCAAACATTACAATCAGTCCTACCGTTCCCATGACCGAACCGCGCTTCTCCACCGGACTAATGAGTAATATTGTGTTAAGCATTAACGGTATAAATAGCCCGGTCCCGGCTGCTTGAATGAGCCTGCCAAACAAAAGCGCCTCAAAACAAGAGGAAACGGCGGCAATTAATGTTCCTCCCGTAAAAAGGCCCAACGCACATAAAAACAATTGTCTGGTAGAAAATAACTGCAGCAATAATGCTGACACGGGAATCAATATACTGATAACAAGCATATAACCGGTTGTCAGCCATTGGACTGTTATGGCTGACACATTCAAATCCTGCATTAAACTCCCTAATGCAACGTTTAGTGACATTTCACTAAACATGCCAAGAAAAGCCCCCAGCAACAATGAAATCATGATTGGCAAAGATTCCACTTGACGATCATACTGACTAACGAGAGATGGGATCATAGATTGCTCCTTTAAATATCTTAGAATTTACCTGGCGTTGTCAAAAAGTATAATTTTAGATAGCTGCTACAAATCATGGTATAATAATTTTATTAAATATTTATTTACAGTTAACATTCATATATAGTAAATAGTTGTTTACTATATATGAATGTTAACTTATTTATGGTATACTGTCAATAAAAAATCAGGAGGTTTTTCTTTGCGTAATCTAAAAGCGGCGGAAAAAATATTTTATTTAATGCCTCTTCTGGAGAAAAAGTTTGTAAGACCGCTTGAGCAGCAATTTAAACCTGCTCTTAGCCCGATTCAAGTCCATGTTCTGTCAAGTCTGCAGGAAAAAAGGCATACTATGACGGAACTTTCCAGAGAAATGCTAATGTCCAAGCAGCAAATGACCCCTATCATTGACAAGCTTGTTTCACAGGGATTTGCCCAGAGAGAATATGACAGTACCGACCGCAGAATTATTCAAATAAGTATAACTGCATCCGGGCTAGAGTTTCTTGCTGCCCTCAGAGAAAAAATATTCATTATATTAGAGGAAAAGCTCGGCTACCTGGAGGAGCAGGATGTAATCCGTCTGAGCAATGCTATCACTGAATTACAGGATATACTGCTCAAAATACCTTAATTAACTAATATAGGCTGATTCTAAATATTTTTCCAACAATCAAATGCGACAATAAAAGAGTCTAATCGCCAAAAATAATCGGCCATGCCCATATGAGGTGCATCCTATGAAAATAGTAGCCGTTGATATTGATAATGTACTAAATAATTTCTCAGATACCTTAGCGGGTTCTGTATTTACATTCAGCGATTCTTACGGACTGTCGTATGAAGAATTTAATACCTATCTCGAACTGATCAAACACGATGCCTTCGCCACAAGTGAATTTTTAACATCTAAATTCTCGGATTTCCGCTATCGCATACATGAAGAGTGCTATCGCTCGGCACAGGCTAACCTGGCTGGAGTACAGTTTATGCATTGGTTAAAAAACAATGGCTGGAAAATCGTTATCTGTACAAAACGAAATTTGCGATTAACGGGAGAAGCTACTAAAAAGTGGCTGCAAAACAATCATATTCCTTATGATTACTTATTTATGGCCCTTAACAAAATTGTCTTTTGTAAGTTATGGAGCGTACCTTATTTAATTGATGATGATAATTTAAATATTATCCATGGTGAGCAATATGGCATTGCGGTGTATTATCCGATTATGCCTAAGCACCATAGTTTACCTAAACCTCTTACGGCAAAAGGATTTAACCATTTTGAGGAGATAAAGCAATGGCTGCCAAAGTAGAACTGCTGGAAGCATTCTATCGAACAATGCGCAGGGATAAAGTTAAGATAGAAACTAAAAATTATGGTTTTGATTTTATCCAACAACTAACAGGTAATGAGATAACGTTAGATTATGTACAAATGGAAAACAATTTTATTCATAAGTACAGGCTGTTACAGGTCTCGGAGCAGCATAGAAGAAAACTGCTGCAGGGACATGTAAATCAGGATTATAATGTATGTCTTTATTTTGATGATACAGCCAATAATACGCTCTGCTTCAATTTAGACAACAACTTTAAAGTCAATAATAATGAGCATATACCGGCAGTAGACCTTACCGCAGACTTTTTGCAGCAACATCTGGGAGAGTACGGCATGGAAACCGTAAATATAAAGAGCGGACGCGGCTACCATCTATGGTGCTGTTTTGCAAGACCGATTGCTAACCAGCTTCTATTGGATTTTATGATAAGAATTTCTGCGAAAGCGTTGGCATCATTACATTTTAATAAGTGTGATTACCATACCGTTAAAATTAACATGAGTCCCAACCCCAAGTATGTAAGTTCTCTGTCGCTGCGCGCCTTCGGCTCCAGACATATCCGGACAGGTACCTTTTCCTATATAAAAAACCAGAGCGGTATCTTAAATGAAGAAGAATCCTGGCAGTATTTTGAGGACTATATGAAGAATAAGACCATTTCAGAACAGCAGTTTATGTTGGCGCATGCCAAGCTTACCAGAGCTATCCCTTTAGCAAAATAAAAGCCTGCGGTATCATCATTAACCCATATTACTATTACTGGGCAGCGGAAAAACAAAAACTAGAACTCTCGTACTCGGGAGTTCTAGTTTTTATTTATACATAACACTAATATTTAAATTAGCTGATTTTTATTTACGCGCCTTATCAATGCCGTCAAGCGCCTCTTTGAAATCGGCGCTGTATTTGTCAATAACCGGCTTAACAGCTGCCTGCCAGGGTTTCAGGTCCTTTACTTCGGTAATGGTTACCCCGGCATCACGCACTTTGGCTTCTGCTTCTTTTTCGGTTTTAGCCCAGATGTCCCGTTGATAATCTACCGAATCCAATGCCGCCTGCTTTATGAGTTTCTGATCTTCCGGCGATAACTTATCCCAGATAACTTTACTGATCAAAAGCACTTCAGGAATTCTTTGGTGAGCATCTAGTATATAGTGCTTTGCTGACTGATAGTGATTTTGCGCTACAAAAGTCGGGTAATTGTTTTCAGCGCCATCAATTACACCGGTTTGTAATGCGCTGAATATCTCACCGGCCGGCATAGGTGTTGCGCTGCCTCCCAGAGCAGCAACCATATCCATATTTATTTTATTTTGCATAACCCGGATTTTTAAGCCCTTCAGACTGTCTATGCCGGTAAGTGGCTTAACCGAATAAAAACTCCGTGCTCCGCCGGTATAATAAGCCAATCCTTTCATTCTGGACGGCTGTAGGTCATTCAACATCTTTTCGCCCATTTCACCTTTAAGAAATTTCCACATATGCTCTTCACTATCAAAAAGATAAGGCAGGGAAAACACACTCATTTGCTTGTTAAATTCGCCTAAGGGTGATGCGCTTACCCGTGTAAATTCTATAGCGCCTAACTGCACTTGTTCCAGCACTGCTTTCTCTTCGCCTAACTGGGCGCCGGAAAAGACATCAATCGTAATACGGCCATTAGAACGTTCTTTAACCAGCTCGGCAAACTTTTTATCGCCCAAGGTTACCGGATGCTCTGCCGGGTTACTTTCAGCCAGACGAAATTTGTACGCAGCTCCCTCCGGTTTGCTTCCCGCTTGTTTGACATCCTTCTGTCCGCAACCAGCCAACAGCATGGAACCGGCCACCAGCACAGACATCGCAGCGGCTAAAAGTCTCTTTTTGTTCATATACTGTCCTCCTTGTTATTTTCTGGGAAAATCGCCCTGTGTTTCACAATGTGAAACTTTTTTTTATTCTACGGAAAATATACGCTGTGGAGCACAAAATATCCTGCCATTAAATTCAAAATATAAAGATATTTCGCAATATGAAATCCTATGCCAGATGTAAAAAAGCATAAGCGCCATTCCTCACAGTGGAATGGCGCTAAAAAATGTTTCTTTATCCGGCGAATAACCTTCAGATGAGGTTAAAACCCCACTGAAGCTAAGTCTACTTTATCTATCTGCATACCCAAGCGATTTGGATATTTCTCCGGTACATTCCAGCAACCTACCGGCAACTTGGCTTTCAATATAGTCCCTGGCAAATCGTGAAGCCAAACCCGAGATACTTATCGCCGCAATCACTTTACCGGTATTATCATAAATCGGAGCACCTATACACCGGCCATCCAGCTCACTTTCACAATCGTCCAGCGCATATCCCAGGCGACGGATTTTCGTCATCTCGGTAAGAAAAGCATCCGGTGTACACAACGTGAATTCCGTTCTCTTTTCCATATCTTCGGCTTCCAGCATCTCCCTGATTTTTGCATCATCGTGTTTTATCAGCAGCGCCTTGCCCAATGCCGTACAATGCATAGCGTTGGTAGTGCCAAGTTTGGCAACAAGCCGCAGAGCATGAGGGCTCTCCACAGTATCTACATAAAGCACCCGGTTCTTCGCCAAAATCCCCAGATGAACTGTTTCTTTCGTCAATTCGTTCAACTGATGCAAATACTTTCTGGTCAAATGTTTGATATCAAAATTCTGTTCAGCGCGCTGGCTCATCATCAGCAACTGAAGGCCCAGCCGGTAATTGCCATTGGTGTCGCACCGGACATAGTCCCGCTTCTCCAGATTGCTCAGAAGGCGATAAACAGTTGATTTCGGCAACCCGGTTGCATCTGTGATATATTTGAGACTAACCGGAGTAACGCTGTTGCCGACAACTTCCAAGATGTCAAATGTCCGCTGCAGAGACTGAACTTCTAAGCTAGCCACCAACATTTCTCCCTTCATAACTCCATAGAAACGGTTTACCACTAATAATACATTATTTTTTACTTTTTTGCCAGCGCTCGGTCTTATCGTAATTGATCCATTTTAATCTTTAATACCACTTTACGCACTTTTACACCAGGCTGGCTTACACAGCCAGGCCGATGAATGTCCCAGGGGAAAAACACAGCAAACATTCCCTGCTTTACGGTTATATCAATTTCTTCTTTAACCGTCGAATAAAAGGTAGCATCCTTATCCGCCAGGTAGCCCTCCGGCTTTTCCGTACCGTTTGCCAGATCGGCGAAACCCATAATCTCCTCACCGGCCGCTATATATTGGATATCAATATACTTATTGTGAGTTTCCGCTTTCCGATTTTCCTTTACATCAGGAACATACTCCGAAACAATGGCAAACATATTGTCGCCGTCAATGCTATGCTTGCCGATCTCCAGGGTTGAAAAATCGGTATCCCGCAAGTACTGCAGCCCCTTTTGCAACGCTGGCAACTTTACAATAGCTTCTTTTTCAGTATTACCTACATATCCTAATATCACTTATATCACCCTTTATGTCATATTCCTTGCTTGTGCGCGCCCCCTTATGCCGAGGCGCTCGCATTGATTTTTGCCAAGCGGCTAAGCTTACTTGTGTAAGCTTGTTGATCCTAAATTTATTATCGGGCTAACCAGCCGCCATCGACAGCTACCGTATAACCATTAACATAATCGGAAGCCGGTGCGGCAAGAAACACCACCGGGCCGGCTAAATCCTCCGGCGTACCCCAGCGGCCTGCCGGTATTCTGCCCAAAATTTCAGCGCTGCGCTCTTCGTCGGCCCGTAGCGGCGCCGTATTGGCAGTAGCCATATACCCTGGCGCAATGGCGTTGACATTGATGTTATGTTTAGCCCATTCATTGGCCATTAGGCGGGTTATACCCATAACGCCGCTTTTGCTGGCAGTATAGGAGGGCACCCGGATACCGCCCTGGTAGGAAAGCATCGAGGCGATATTGATGATTTTGCCGCCGGCGCCTTGCTTAATAAATTGTTTTGCAGCAGCCTGACTGAAAAAGAAGACGGTTTTAATATTAATATTCATTACGTCGTCCCAGTCTTTTTCGGTAAAGTCCACAGCATCCGCCCGGCGAATTATGCCGGCGTTGTTAACAAGAATGTCAATATGGCCAAATTCGGCTACTGCTTTGTCAATAACACCCTGAATAGGTTTGGTGCTGAATAAATCGGCATCTACAGCCAGACATTTGCGGCCGGCGGCAGCTACCTTCTGTACCGTCTCGGAGTGATCCCCAATGCCTACACTGACAATATCGGCGCCGGCATTAGCCAGGCCAGCAGCCATACCCTGGCCTAAGCCTACGGAACCGCCGGTAACAATAGCTACTTTACCTGTCAAGTCAAACATTTTCATTGCTTGATACCACCCTTCATATTATTGGCATGACATAGTTACTTGATATCTTTCATCGCAACATGATCCATGTCATCAAAGGTCTGGTTCTCGCCGGCCATCCCCCAAATGAAGGTGTAGCAGCTGGTGGCGACACCCGAATGGATAGACCAGCTGGGTGATATAACAGCCTCTTCATTTCTCATGACAATATGCCGCGTCTCATTCGGCTCACCCATTAAGTGGAACAAAGCAGCATCTTCCGGCAGGTTAAAGTAAAAATAGACTTCCATCCTGCGATCATGGGTATGACAAGGCATACTGTTCCACATATTGCCTGGCTCTAAAACAGTCATGCCCATTACTAACTGACAGCTTTTTACGCCCTGGGGATGAATGTATTTGTAGATATTGCGTTCATTGGAGCTCTCAATAGCACCAAGATGGGCCGGAGTAATGCTTTGGCGTTCAATCTTGACAGTTGGACAGACAGCATGCGCCGGCGCACTATTAAGATAGAATTTGGCCGGCTTAGCCGCATCGGCACTTGAAAAAATAATTTCTTTTGCACCTTGGCCCACATACAATCCGTCAGTGGCTGCCAGCGCATATTCGGTGCCGTCAACTTTAACCACACCGGCTCCGCCGACGTTGATTACCCCTAATTCTCTTCTTTCCAGGAAGTATTCCGTTCCCAGTCCTTTGCCGACTTCCAGGGGCAAAGGCTGAATCGGACAGGCACTGCCCGCAATCATGCGATCAACATGGCTATAGACCATTTTAATTTCATCAGGCTGAAACAGTCCTTGAATCAAAAACCGTTCTCTAAGTTCTTCAGCCGTTAATCGTTTTACATCTTCCGGATGAACTGAATGTCGGATTTCCATCTTAAGTCCTCCTAATACACGTTATGTGTTATTTTGAACTATACCGGCTTATAGCAACAGTAACATTGCCGCAGTTGTTCCACATTATAAACCGCAATGCTATCTTATGATGTATCTAATACGCTTTATGAGAAAAAATTCCTTCAATACATTGCTGGTGTCTACGTTATATTTCACCATACGGAACAAAAGTCCAAAATAATCAATACTGCTTGTACAGATACATTAAAATTAATGAAGGAAATCTTTTTCAGGATGTGGTATATAGTATGGATAAACATGCCGTATATACACGCACCGGTGTTGAGGCAATTCGCAGGAGGCAAGCATGTTTCAGAAGTTGCGCCTTAAACTTACGCTAATAAATGTATCCATTATTCTTGTCCTGTTTCTAATGCTCATTGCCAGCGCCTACTGGTTTGCGCAAATAAATCTCAACAGGCACACCCGGTCGCTGGCACAAAAACTTATGACCGACATCCAGGCAGGCAAGCTGACCGATTGGCCGCCTCGCCGTAATATTCGGGACAGGGCGCCTGAAGGACCGCCAGGCGCTGGTCCGGCGCCTGTAGTTCCGCCGTTGGGTCCCCCTGACACTCCTTACGGTGGCCCACCCGGTCCGAATTTCTTTTTTGTTAAAACCAATCCGGCCGGTGCGATCACTTTTCAGTCATCCGGCCAGCCGCTCGATTCGGCCAATCTGGAATCCCTCGCGGCATTGGTGCTGGAGCAAAGTGTTCCCGAAGAAACTCTTGCTTTTGGGCAAACCTCTTATTTCTATTTAAAAGCGCCGCTCGCCAATGAAACAGGCACAGTTATTCTCCTTCATGATTTTACCCAGGAAAACGACATGTTGCGGTCAATTCTTACGGCCTTATTAGCGGTGGGAGCCGTTTGCGCCGTGTTGTCTTTCGGAGCCAGCTTTTTTATGGCCAGCCGTGCTATGATTCCTATTAAACGCGCCTGGCAGCAACAGCAGGATTTTTTGTCTGATGCTTCCCATGAGCTGCGCACCCCCCTAACCGTCATCCAGACCAACCTGGATATTGTCCGCGCAAGCCCTGATGAAACGGTGGCCAGTCAGGATAAATGGCTGGAAAACATCCAGGAAGAGTCTCTCTGTATGCAGAACCTTGTCAATTCCCTGCTGTTTCTGGCCCGGGCCGACTCCAATCACCAACCCCTGGCTAAGCAGAACATTTGCCTGTCTACAGCCCTTATCCAGGCTGTCGCCCCTTTTGAGGCCGTAGCCATCCAGAAAAAGATTCATCTTGCGGTCGACGCCCCGCCGTTCATAGAAGTATATGGCGATGAAGCCCGGCTAAAGCAGGTAATTGCTATCCTGTTAGATAACGGACTCCGTCACACCCCTCCCGGCGGGAACATGTTGCTGGTGCTTTCCCACACCGGCAGTAAAACTATCCTTACGATAACCGATACCGGTGAAGGAATTGAAGCTGAACATTTAGATAAAATATTTAACCGCTTTTATCAAGTCGACCAATCCAGGCAGAAGGGAGGATCCGGCCTGGGGCTGGCTATTGCCAGGTGGATTGTTGAAAGCCATGGCGGTTCAATAACAGCGTCCAGTACGCCGGGAGCAGGAACTACCTTTACCGTTGAAATCCCGGGCAAGAGCAATACGTAACTTTTAAAATAAATATTAGATTTAAATATATTTCTAACATTTATCTGCGAAAATAGATGTAGACACCAAGGATGGAAAATTTCTCACAAGGTAGTGGTTTAAAGGATGTCTTTACATGAAATTATTACTGGTGGAGGACGAAAGTAAACTTGTAGAATCATTATCTCACTTATTACGTAAAAACGGTTTTGTTGTTGATAACGCGCTTGATGGTCAGACTGGGCTGGAAATGGCGTGCACCGGCGTGTATGATATAATTGTTTTGGACCGGATGCTGCCTTATCAGGACGGTGTTTCCTTACTAAAAGAATTTCGCGCCCTGGGGCATGATACGCCAGTTATCTTTCTGACTGCCAAAGACTCTCCTGAAGACCGGGCCGAAGGTCTGGATGCAGGCGCCGACGATTATCTGGTTAAACCTTTTTATTCTGTAGAATTGTTAGCACGGCTTAAAGCGCTAACGCGGCGGCAAAATAAGACTTTGTCGGAAAATGTACTGGCTGCAGATGATATTGTGCTTAACCCGCTTCGCTGCCAGGTTGTGAAAGGCAGCGAAGTAGTACAGCTTACACTAAAGGAATCACAGCTTTTAGAGTTATTAATCCGCAACTATGGCCGCGTAGTGACCAAGGAACAAATCATCCAAAAGGTATGGGGCTATTTTTCCGAGGCTGAGTTTACAACAGTTAACCTTTATATCCATTACCTGCGCAAAAAGCTTAATCTTTCCAACCTCAAAACAGTATGGGGCGTTGGCTATTACCTGCAGAAAGACAATACAACCTCAAATACGGCAAATTAGCCAAAAACAATATATACATTAATACATAACGAAAACTTCCTTACGGCAGCTATCTGCCGGCAAGGAAGTTTTTTTATTGGCTTTAATTCATAATAACCGCTATACGCACTATGCCTTTTTTAGCCAGTTCCATAATACTGACAGCGTCAAGCACAGATTTCTGCCGCTTCGGTATCGGCAAACCAGGATTGTCCAGTTGATTTCCCAAGAGATTTTGAATACCGTCGGATTTTATAGCAAAATTAACATTTTGCGGAATGATGCCTGTCTTATCAACAAATTTTCTGCCCAGTTCCGCCGACACCACTCCGATTACCTCGCCATTTTCGTTAAGCAGCGGACCGCCGCTGTTGCCCGGCTGAATGGGAGCGCTGATTTCAAATTGCCGGGTGTCTCCCCGGTAGCCGACAGTCCCGCTGACAATCCCCTCGCTGATCTTGGCCGTTAGACCGATATAGGCCGTCAGGGGAAAGCCTACGGCGTAAATCCGCATGCCTTCCCGGACCGTGTCTGATTGCCCCAGCGCCAGCGGAA
Source organism: Sporomusa aerivorans (assembly GCF_041428895.1). Taxonomy (NCBI): domain Bacteria; kingdom Bacillati; phylum Bacillota; class Negativicutes; order Selenomonadales; family Sporomusaceae; genus Sporomusa; species Sporomusa aerivorans. Next base: position 1,074,242 of record NZ_CP156926.1, on the reverse strand, counting down.
CAACGCTCTGCTCGAGGCCATGCACCTCCAACAGGGCCAGATCATTAGCGGGGTCAACACGAATGACTGTGGCGGGCGCTTTCAGCTCATTGTTGTAAATGACTTCAATTTGCCTGGCGGCATTCACCACATGATTATTTGTCACTATCAGCGTAGGGGTTATGAAGAACCCTGTGGCGGTAGCCTGCCTGTTGGCAGACGGCGCTTTTGGCTCTCCGCCGGCGGCAGCGGCGGGATTTTGCGCAAGATAGCGGGTAACCGCGCTCAAAAGCGCCGCCTCCGCGGAATTCCCGGCAATCGCTTGCCAGATCGCCTGCGGATACTCCCTCTTTTCGACTACCTTACCATCAGCGCTTAAGGTTGCCGCCGCCAGCAACCTGTATTTTTTCTCCCCGGTGTTAAACACAACGGCGAATACCTTTTTGGCGGCGCCGCCCCGCTCAACGCTAAATTCCCGCACGGCGGATACAAAGATGTTGTTGCCGCCTGTTTTGATGGATTCCGTTACAAAATAATACTTATCCCCCAGCGAGTTTTTGGCATACTCCACATTCTGCGCATTGGCGGCGTACAGCGGGAGGAAAAAGAGAATTAGGAAAAGAGATAAGATGCGTTGCATATTTCCACCTTCTGTATTCAGTACCTGATCTGAATTCTTAATTTGATTAGCTTTATATAGTCGGTAAATAAATATTGGTAAAAATATCCGCAATATTCATAGCTAGCAAGACACCAGGAACTGTCACCTCATCTATTTCCTCGCAAGTTTGTTCCTCATTCAATATACATGAAAGAACACGAAGGAAAAGTCCTTGATGCATGAATACGAACATTGGGTAATCCTAATACTTCTTTGAGTGCAATAGTTTCTCCGGGAAATCCTGAATAATTAAGTTCATCAAAACCAATTATACTTCCCTTTGCCATATGTGGTAGTATTCTCTTTAAGCACTCCTTTGCAGGCTCATACAAATTAATATCAAAATAAGCTAGCGCGATCATCGTATGAGGATTATTCTCCAGATATTCACACAATGTATTGCACACATCACCCTTAACAATTTCGTATTTTTTTATATGAGATATGGGACTTTCTTTTTCATGATACCGTAAAATATAGTCCAGTATTTCTTCATAGTTATCCGGCATATCATATGCACCTTTTTTCATAAAGGCGGCATTTGATTTATTAATGTCGCTCTCACTTACATCAGGATACCCGCTGAAAGTATCAAAGCCAATCACCTTTCGGTTATTGCGATACGGCTCGTACATTCCTCTAAAATTTTCGAAAAGAGCAAGATTTGTCCCCCATCTAACCCCAAACTCCATTATTACACCTGGCACATCTAGGATTTTTTGATATAATTCATTCATATATATAATACGGCTTAGTGTTTGGCGATTAATATACAAACCTATATTATAAAACAATTCCTCTTTCGGTACGGGATTCTTATTCAGAAAAAATTCTAAGAATTCATTACGCATTTGCTTTTCTTGATCAGAGTGCTTTCCAGGAGATACAATAAACTTGTTTTCCATAATTAACATACCTCTTTCTTCTCAAAAATATCATTACTGTGGTCAACCGGATACTTTAACTAACAGTTTGCGAATTGGCCGACTGTCATAAAAGGCTAATCCGGAATAAGCGTAAGCATTACCATTGTCTCTATTGCCAATTAACATATTAAAATAGGTAATGAAGTATATTACATCTTCATCAAATATTCTAATGGCTATAATTTTTTGCAATTCATTCAGTGCTGCTTCCAAATTATCCTTCTCAAAATTTACCAGAATTGAATGCTTTATTTGAAGAATGGCATTATAATTAGCTTGATTAATTGTTAGGGATTTTATGGCAGAATTAATTTGCTGAATATATTTATCATCCAGAACATTTTTACCAATTTCTTGAATATATTGAAAGTCGCCGTTCATTAGAGCACAAAATATAGATGGATAATTCATTAGATTTATAATATTCAAGTTATATTTTGCAAATAGATTAATCATCCATTTGGGTATAGCATTGCTTTCATATTCCTTAAAATATTCCATTCCCCACAAAGTAGAGTTATCTTTATCACAAAGAGCGGAAAAATAAAGTATCGTACAAAGCGGTCCAACCATTTGATCTGAAATTTTAATTTGATTAGCTTTATAAAGACGGTAAATAAAGTATTTATAACAAATTTCGGATGTATCATCATTAGATAGTATATCCAACATTAACCTGCTTATTTCATCATGTAATGTTCTATCATTTAACTGCGCTAATCCGTACTGAAGTATTTTATTAGTAACTATATTTTGAATAAACTGCAGCTTATCTTCAATAGCTATATTTACATTTAATAAAACTCGGATGCAATCTATCATAGAGTAATAATGTACACTTAATATAAAACAATGATTTGAGGGTGTTAGACCATTCCACAATTCTAGCAGTCTTCTTGCTTCAAAATATAATAGATCGTAACATTTCCAACGTTCTGAATGAAAATTTGAAGAGTATATGGAATCATTTCTAATCATATATGAATGAAGTGATTCATTTAAACAAACGACTTTTTGGGCAACGCTTAAAAATCTTAAGCAAAAAAATGTATCTATACCATTCATTAAATAACCTGGAGCATCATGAAGATATTTTTTATGCTTAAAATAGATAGCTACTTTAAACAACTTTCCCCACAGAGTGCGAAATGATCCATAAAAGGCAGAGAAATTTGTAGTCATCTCTTTAGGACTTCCGCAAAAAGCGGGTGGTATTCTCTCACCTTTACTCATAGGATATTTTTCTTTAAACATAGTTGTACCGGCAGCAGCAATATCAGCATCATTATCTAGAGCAGCGTCAATTAATTTTTTTATAAAATTCCTGTCTAACGTATCATCACTATCTAACGTGGTAAAATACTCCCCCTCTACAAACTGCATCATATCAATCCATTTGTTAATTGTTTGATTCTCATCAGGAAATATAACATAGTTTTTTTGATTCACGATTAACTTAATTCGTTTATCTTTTTTTATGTATTTTTCAATAATTTTTCTGGTATAATCTGTGCATCCATTATCTAACACAAGCCATTGGATATTATTATAAGATTGATTCAAAACGCTTTTTGCACAAGCATGAATATACTTTTCTGCATTATATGCAATTGTGATAATTGTTACTTTATAGTTCATTTAGCTTGGCCTCTCTTTTAACCTAGATTCGAAAGAAAACTTACTAAGTTTAGATTTTTCATAGCTTGGAAGGTTATAAAAGCTGAAAAGAATTTTTCTCTAGACAGCATATTTACCCAATTTTAGTATTTTACTTTCCGAATCTAAGTTTAGTCATGACCACCCGTAAAATGGGCGGCTTGCTTACGTCCTATATGGGCATGGTGTTAGCTGAGTCTCAAAACTCGCCGAACAATCCAGCTTTTGCATACCTGCCCTACTGCTCTTCAAAGAGCAAATTTATTATAGGCAGTTGGGGCAAGTTGCTAAAATTCAGTTTTTCGCCATGACATAATTTCTTATTTCACACCGTGACTTTATTCTTGTAATTTCGCTTATATTGTTGCCGCGTTTTGAAATACATTCCTATTCTAGGTCTTAAAACTTTTATAAGTTTTTTGGAACCCCACGCCTAACGTGTGGTATCCTGCTTATGCAATAGAAATTCAACAACCCAAACGTTGTAGTATTTCTTTCTCATGCCCATCTAGAACATCTTCTTGATGCAACAAATATTCAACGTTTTTACAATTTCTACATTTAGAAATATTTCTTAACTTTCCAGTTAAATTAGTTTTCATTAAATTTCGACGTATGTCACCATTCCAAATGTCTTGAAGTGCAATTTTTGATATATGAAGATTTTTATCAGTAAGACCATCCGGACAGCACAAGGTCACACTACCATCCCAACGAATATTTATCCGATAGAATAACAATGAACAAACAGAATACTTTCTTAATTCGCTTCCAAAGCGGTTACAACAATGATCTGTATTTAAGACCGACTCACCAGTAACATCCAAAAATTGATCATATATGTGTTCGATACTAATATAATTACATATATTACCAAATAAATCAAAAAATTTTTCCCGTTCATTATCATCCAAAGAAATATCAGCTATTTTAATTTTTATACAACAATTCCCTCTATTTTCATATAGGTATTTAAGAGTTTTGTAGAAATTTGTAAAATCAATTATTGCTCCGCAAGTTTTTTTATATGCATCATTTGTTATTCCCTGAAGCGAAATTTTAATCTCATCTAATCCTGACGACACTAATTCATGTACTATATCCGGAGTCATAAGTAAAGCATTTGTATCAACTAAAGTTTTCTCTGCAACATCCGCTTTTTTTATTTCCTTTATCATATTTGGCAATTGTTTGTGTAATAAAGGCTCTCCTAACCCCGCAAAAGCTATTTTTTTAATCTTTCTTGGAAATTTATCCATTTGTTTTACAGCTTCTTGAAAAACATTCCAATTCATTGATCCCAAGGTAAATCCGGTTCTCTGCAAAGCGGTTGTACTAAGTGAGTGTACACAATATTTGCAATTAATATTGCAAAGAGATGTTGGTTCAATGTTTACATTAAAGGGAGTATCTAGCGGAACCTTTTCATAAAGTAATTCTCTATCCATATCAAATGCATTTAATTGAGCCATCATAATTTCCCCCCTAATTTTTTAAGTAAATCCATATCTCTCTCCGTATGATACTGCACATAACTGCTAAACTCATCCAGATTATTTTCCAGTTCCTTCATCATGAAATCATATACTGACCGACTCTCATTCATGTTAAATGCATCAAATTTATCGCACATTGACAAATAATATGACCATTTTGAGTAACGCAGATAATTTTCCAATCCGGGTAGCCGCTGCTTCAAATATGCATTGCGCTCCTCTATTGCAATAATATATTCATTTAGTTGTTCGTTCATCCACTGATTTGATTGAATAAAACCAGAATTATTATTTCCGTGCTTCGCAAAAGAATATTTCGGAATACCGTAAGCAACCGTTTTCGTGGCCTTTTCAAAAATTTTATACGTCATAGCAATATCATCAAATTTTCCTGATACTTTAAACCGGATTTCGTCAAATAACTTTTTTGAAAAAAGTTTTGTCGGCGTTGCATTGTTATACCGCTTTCTTTCCAGAAGTTCAAAAACTCCTTGTTCTTTATCTAAAAGCAGTAATTTGTCAAATATATATTTAGGTGCAAACGTTTGAGTAGTTTCAAAAAAATAAGTACTGCCACAAATAGAAATATCGGCCTGATGGCCTACAGCAAGATTATAGAGAAACTCTAACATATCGTGTTCACAATAGTCATCATCATCTACAAAGGTAATATAATTTCCGCGTGCTTCATCCAAACCAACGTTTCGTCCATAGCCAATATTTCCCCCGCCGGTGTGTACTGCACGGACACGCTTATCAGTTTGCGCATATTGATCACATATCTCGCTGCTGCCGTCATTCGAACCATTATCAATCAGTAGCAGCTCAAAATTGCTAAAAGATTGTTTCAATACACTTTCTATTGAGCGCGGTAATAAATGCTTTCTGTTATATGTCAATATAATTACACTGATTTCTGTCATACTAATCGCACACCTTTACTCCAAATAATACCTGCAATCAATCCATTGCTTATCCGGAAACTTCCTGTTTATTGCAGCAAATTGCGGCCAGGCGGTAACCAGTGCAATTGTGTCCGACTTATTACAAAGTTCATCCAGGCTTGAACAATACTCAATGTGATCAAATGCATAACATGACGCAAAAGCATCATTAGCTACCGGATCATACGCTTTCAGATTCGTATAGCCGTGCTCACGCAATAAATGAATAATTTTCGCAGCCGGTGTGTCTCTCACATCATCTGATTCAGGTTTAAAGGATAGCCCCAAAATACCAATTGCTTGTTGGGGTGAAGAAGTATTTATTATTTTTTTTACCGCAGAGTCTGGCATAGAAATATTAATATCCATTACACTTTGTAAAATTTGCGGCTTATAGTGATGCTTCTTAGCTTGAAATATCATGGACTCCAAATCCTTAGGCAGACAATACCCGCCAAAGCCACAGCCGGGATATACATAACTTTGCATAGAGCAATCCACCCAGCGCTTGTCCTTATGCAGTATGCGAAAAGCATCTCTAACGGCAATATCACCAATTGTACCGGCGATAATAGACATTTCATTAGAATAACTTATTAAGGTAGCCAAAAATGTATTGGAGAGATATTTTATAAATTCTCCTGTATTCAGCGATACTGCATAGAAAGGTGCATTAAAAGAACTGTATAAATTCCGCATAGCCTGAATTGCTTCTTCCTGTGAAGCTCCGCATACTATTCGGTCAGGATATAAAAAATCATTCCAGCAATTACCTTCTCTTAAAAATTCGGGATTGTTTACAACAGCTGCTATTGCACCTTTTTCCGAAAGGTAGGGAATAATCTTATCACGAGTAGTAGACGGTGGGACAGTTGATTTAATAACAACAACCCGGAACTTATCGCCCGCTAGCACCGGAATGATGGAATCCAAGGCCGAATACACATAGTCTAAATTTGTTTCTCCATCAACCCCGGCCGGCGTACCCACACATATAAAAATAACATCACTTTTTCGTGCTACTTCAGCGAGATCGTATTGTATGAAAAATGTTTCATTTAAATTACGGTTTAGAGCATCTTCCAACCCTGGCTCTAAAAACGGAACCGTACCCGCTAAAAGCGTGTCATTGCGGGATGTATCTGAATCAAAGCCATATACGATATTTCCTTTTTCCGCTAAGCCTAAAGCCGTAGTAAGCCCTACAAAACCTAATCCTAGTACAAGTATATTCAAAGCAGCATTCTCCTTTTTCTCCCGCTTCCCACCTACTCCCAGAGCTTCCAAGGCGCCTCATCAGAATTCCATAACTTCTCCAGATTGTTTTTCTCACGCATAGTATCCATCGGCTGCCAAAAACCGGTATGGCGATAAGCCGCTAATTGTTCATGCTGTACCAGTTGTTCCAGGGGTGCTTTTTCCAAGACTGTATCATCACCGCCAAGATAATCGAAAAACTCTGGCTGGCAAACAAAAAAACCGCCATTGATCCAGCCTCCATCCCCTTCGGGCTTCTCTTGAAAAGCTTGTACATTACTGTTTGCCGCCAAAGCCAGCGCACCAAATCTGCCAAGCGGCTGTACGGCGGTAATAGTAGCTATCTTGCCATGTTTCTTATGAAAGCTTAGTAACTCATGAATATTAACATCACTTACACCATCGCCGTACGTAAGCATAAACGGTTCATTGCCCACATAAGACTGTATTCGCTTGACGCGCCCTCCGGTCATTGTAGTCCTTCCGGTATCTACAAGCGTTACTTTCCAGGGTTCAGCCTGATGGTCGTGAATAATCTGCTGGTTTCCCACCCGAAAGTCAAAAGTAATTGTAGATTCCTGCAAAAAATAGTGAGCAAAATACTCTTTGATATAATAGCCTTTATACCCCAGGCAAATGACGAAATCATTAAAACCATAATGTGAATAGATTTTCATAATATGCCATAAAATTGGCCGTTCGCCGATCTCGATCATAGGTTTTGGCTTCAAATGCGATTCTTCACTGATCCGCGTGCCAAAACCACCAGCCAATATGACTACCTTCATGTCGTCATTCCTTCCTCGTGAGATTTTAATCCACATCCCGGTATGAGATTGCAGTTTATCCTTTTCCCTTGATTTTAGCTTTATATAGACAAGCGGTTCTTAAATACTGTATAACTCTTTCAATATCTTGAATTTTTCTTTGATTGCTTGCTCACGGCATTGCTGATATGACCAATCTAAAAAATCAAAAATATAATGCCGTCTGTCCCCCAGTTCCAGGGCTTGTTCAAAATATCGCGCCGCCCCGGCAAAATCTTTTAGCCGGTAACAGCAATAACCGGCATCACAATACAGCAGGCTCAATTGCTTGGATTCCAAATGTACTTGATTAACATAATTCAAGATCATATCCAATGTATAGCCAAAAAAGCGCTGGTGCAAAAGGAGTGTGCTTATGCGGGTAAAACAGTTGTTGCTTAAATAAAATCTTTTTCCCATTTCCAGTATTTTTTGCATTTGCTGCTGGCTGCCTAAATACAGTAATTCGCCGACTAAGTCGCAGAAAACCGGCAAATCCCCGTTTCCCAACTGAGCGGCTGAATCAGGCTGGAAATAAAGGGCCAGAATGTTTTTAAGCGACGGGTTAACGTTTGGTCCCAGCACCTCGGTTCTTTCAGAACAATCATTTACAATCAGCGCTGCCACTGCCAATAATTCCACAGTATAACCGCCTTGTTTACGGCCGGCATCTATGAGAACCGGCAGTACGGTCTCAAGACTACAATTCGTTAACAATACCAGCGCGTTAAGGGTTTTATCATTAAATGTATCCCGTAGAATGTGGTGATAAAAATCAAGTACTTTTTTCACTTTAAGCTCGGACAGGTTTGTGACCAGAAAGCGGATGTCCGCTTCTGACGCAGTGTCATATATCATATTCAGAAAATAAATGACATCCGCAGGCTCTTGTTCTCTGATTAAGGAAACCAGTCCGTGGAAGGCTTCCTTCTTCAGTTTATTCCGCTGCAGTACCTTAGCATAGTAATCAAGCGCCTTGGCAGGCTGATTCTTCATTTCATAAATTTGCGCAATAGCGAAATAAGCATCCGGGCTTAAGCCAGGAAAATCATTGTTCCGGTTAAAATCACAATAAGTATCGTTCAGCGCCAGCGCCTTCAGCAAGGAGGCCAACGCTTCCTCACAACGGCCAATACTCTGGAAATAAATTCCTTGAAACAGCCATATTTCCGGATGATGGTGGAACCTCGCCACGGCCTCCTGGCAACTGGCCGTAACTTCATCTTCCTGATAGGTTTTTAGACGGGTCATACTGCTTATTAAAAACACATACGGCTTATAATCGAATTCTGTCCTTAAGCCCTTCATCTGTTTAATCGCTTGTTTGGCAAATTCTATGGATTTCTCATATTCGCCGCTTCGCCAGTAACCATCACTGAGATAACAGTAGGTTAATGTACGAACTCCACCGCTTGCCAGTTCTTCTTCCAGTAGCGCTGTGTTGCGCCTCACCTTTTCCAGAATGGTGCTGTTTGTATAACCGGTATGACAGACGGTAAGCAAACGGTTCGTCACTTCTATCGGTTTAAGCGGTTTACCGCCTTTGTAGACTGCTTCATGGATACGGCCGCGGTAACGGATCAGAGGGGAATTGCGGAAAATCCGGATGGTTGGATTGGAACTTCTGACCGGCCCGTCAATTCCCTCAAGATTATTCATTTGGCACTTCACAGCTTCGATCTTTCGGTTACCATGAATTTTCTCAATTAGCGGCCGGACATTCTTAACGGTCCCGACAGCAATATATTCATCGGCATCCAGAAAAACAACCCAGGCGCCGCTTGCCTGCGCCAGGGCGTAGTTACGGGCTGCCGCAAAATCATTGCTCCATTGGTAATGAAATATTTTGGCCCCCAGTTGTTCGGCAATCATTACCGTAGCGTCTGTGGAGCCGGTATCGACAACAATAATCTCATTGACTATACTTCTGACGCTTTGCAGGCAGCGCTCAATATTTTGAGCCTCGTTTTTTGTTATTACACAGGCGGAAATTTTCGCCACTATAATTCTCTCCTAAATCAAGACTTTACGATCTCTTATTTCATGACATTAGTCGACTCTACTATTGATATCGTAAAACTTGTTATAATTTTATTAAATTGATTTATTGCTCCGTAAACCAATGTTACTGCCAAAAAGCGCAAAAGCCCTGCAGTAACAGAGCTTTTGCGCTTCGATCATATAATTGCTGATTTATATTTATTAGCCTTGTAACAGAGTCAATACTTGTTGCGGCTGCGAGTTGGCTTTGGCCAGCATAGCGGTAGCCGCTTGAGTGATAACGCTCAGTTTGGTGTACTCCGCCATTACGGAAGCCATATCGGTGTCGCGGATATTGGATTCGGCGGAAGTCAGGTTTTCACTCTCGGTATCCAGCATGTTGATATTGCTTTCCAAGCTGTTCTGAACGGCGCCCAGATTGGAACGTTCAGACGCTACCTTGCTGATGGCTTTGTCTATGGTGCTGATGGCGGAAGTAGCCACTTCGGCGGAGCTGAGGTCAATACCGGTATCGGAGGTGCTGCCGGCCACACCCAGCGAGTTCGCATCCATATCGCCGATGGAAAGAGACATAGTCTGGCTGGAGTTAGCGCCAACCTGGAACGTCAGGCTGCTGGAGGCGTCCACATTAACGCTGGTGGTTGCAACACTCAGAGCGGCCACGTCTTTTACTTTGCTTTTGTAGACATCTAACAAGCCAGTGGACGCAGTCGATATTGAAGCATCAGTAGAAATCGACGCCTGCTTAAGCAAGGCCTGCAACGCGTTATTAATAGCGGTGGCGTTTCCGTTGGAAAGAGCGTCCTTATAGGCAGTAGCCGCCGCTACATCATCAACTGAGGTGGATGCAGTGGAGGCGGACATGGCGCTGACTAAATCATCCAGCGCATCCGTAACAGCTGCAATGGTAGAGGCATAACCGGTGGCGCTGGCTGCCGCAACCGCCAGTTTCGAATCATCGCCGGTAACGGTAATGCCAAAAGCTGACAAGGTGTTGCCGTCGCCCAAAGCAACAGCTCCGTTGATGGTACCGGTCGCATTTGTGCCGTATACCGTAACGCTGGTGGCGGTGGATGACGAGCTGTCAATCGCCGCAAACAGATCCTGCAGGGTATCGCTGTCAGCTTCTAAAGTAACCGATGATTTGCTCCCGTAGGTGCTGTCGGTCAACTTGACATAGTAGTTGCCGCTGGCGTCGGTAGCCAGCGAGGCTGTTACACCGGTGGTATCGGATTCATTGTTGATTTTCTCGATAAGGCCTTTAACAGTATCGCCGGACTCAATGGTGATAGTCGTGCCGTTGATTTCGATATCGCCGGCATAATCACTGATAACGGTAGCGGCAGCGCTTGCAGCACTTGTGTTATCAATAGTTGTTGTAATGCCGCTGACTCCTGTCGTGGCCTGCGTGGCAATCGAGGTGTATACTACGTCATAGCTCCCGGACTTGGTATTATTGCTGGCTGTTGCCGTGGTGACAATACCTGCTACACTGGCGTTGGTCACAGCCACTGAAGCGCCGCTGCTGCCATTGAGCAGTTTAATGGTATTGTACTCGGTGTCATTGGAAATACGGTCGATTTCCTGGCGGAGTGTGTCCACTTCATCCTGGATGGCGCTCCGGTCATCGTCTGTCAAAGTGTCGGAAGAAGCCTGAACAGCCAGTTCGCGCATGCGCTTTAAGATCTCATTGGTTTCGTCAAGAGCGCCGTCAGCTGTTTGCGCCAGTGAGATGGCGTCCTGGGAGTTGCTGCTGGCCTGATCCAAACCTTCGATTTGCGCACGCATTTTTTCGGAGATCGCGAGACCTGCGGCATTATCGGCAGCGCTGTTGATGGAATAACCGGATGACAGTTTTTCCAGTGCGGAGTTCATAAGTGTCGAGTTTTTGTTTAACTGATTGGTGGTGTTCAATGCGGACATGTTGGTACTGATTACCATTGCCATAATAGAATTCCTCCTTGATTTTCCTTTTGTTTTAAAATTTAGCTTCCGTGCACCATTTTCGTTAGTATTTTGCTATGAGCGACTCGCTAACGACGAGTCTGCGGTGGCTATGCGCCTCCTTCCTGCTTGTCTACTATAAAATTCGATGGCGAATATTAGTAAATTGTTCAAAAATTTATTTAGTTTTTATTGATTTGTTCTTTTATTTATCCTGTTACTAACCCGCACTAAGACTCCTGCTTCTATAAGCAGGAGATAAATAAAAAAACAAACGCCGGACAGTATAATGTCTACATTACCTGCCAGCGCCTGTCCTTTTAACACGTAGCCCACATTAGTTAATTCTGGGTACGGCCTTTTTTTAGTTGATCTTCGTATAATTCCCCGCGGATAATATTGGTCGATTTTGGCGCATCGATAGCCAGCCGCAAATTGCCGTCATCACTTCTGATAACTTTAACCATGATGTCCTTACCGATCATAACATATTCGCCTGGTTTTCGACCTAAGACCAGCATCCCTGCATCACCTCGCACTGAAGTCCTTTTCTTGCCTGTCCGTATTATCTTTAGGCCTTGATCACACCTGCGCCGCTATTATTGCCGGCAGCCTGATCCACCCGCGCCGCTTTCATAGCCTGAGCCCAGGTATCACGAAAATCCATCAGGTACTTTTTGGCCTCTTCCAATTGGGTCTTATCTTTTCTTATATTGCCCTGCACCAGGCAATGCAATATATATTCATCGATTAAGATCCACTTTTTGGAGAGTTCATACTTCATGTCAGTTGTCAGCATCAGTTCACGCACAATTCTCTGCGCCCGCATATTGGCAGCATGAGCCTTTTTAACTTCCTTCTTATCAACAGCCTGAATGCTTTCAGTTACAAAACGGATAGCTCCGTTATACAGCATGAGCGTCAGTTCCGCCGGCGTAGCCGTCAAAATTTGCTGCCGTTTATAAGCATTGGCTGTATTGGCTGTATTGGCTGCATTCACATCCAGCCCCCCAGTTCTCCGAGTTAATCCTATTAAAATAAGCTATTGGGTTGTTTACTAACCTTTTTTGTTAAAGCGGCAGCCTGGTAACATCACTGCCCAGGGAGTGACATACTGGTTGTTAATCTGCCGTTTGACCCGGCTGTTTCTTAATTCCCCGGCAATATATTCTTTTTCCGTGATGGCCTGCTGGAGCAGTTGCCGGCAGTGCTCCAGCACTTCCTGCTGCTTATCGGCCGCTTCCTTAATGAGCGGCGCTAAGCCCGGCGCGTTTTTCCAGTTTGGGTTGCTGTCCCATTCGTCATTTACCGCAGCAAGCTCATCAATAAGCGCCTGCCTTTCGCGCAGAACCCGCCGGAGGCCTGTCATCTTGCGGTCATATACAAAACGGCTTAACGTCTCGTGCTTGGCAGCCATTTGTTCAAGAATGTACAGTTTACGCCGCAAAAAGTCGTGTGCCGATACTTCCTGCCCCATGTGATCCACTCCTCAGACATTCTCTATGAAGTTTTAACTGCTGGTAAGGGAGGAAATGGCCGAAAGCTGGGAATTCATAGTATTGATATATGTCTCTAATGCTGTGTATTTGGTATAGAGTTTTTCCTGCAGTTCATCCAGCCGGTCCTCCTCGTCCTCCATGGCGTCTTGATATTTCTCAATTAGAGTGGACAGTGTGTTGTCCGTGTCAGAAGTATCACTTTCTATTCCCGCTTTTTCCAGGAGTGTTCCCTTATTGCCCGCGCTGTCGCGTTTGGTGGAGATAACACTCTCCAGAATATCGTAAAAGCGGTAGGCCAGGCCTTCTTCCTTGTAACGGGTGCTCAGGTCGGTCGCGTTCAAGGAACGCAGCACCGAGTTATTGCCTAGCGACTTGCCGGCGACCGAGGAGGTGGTGGCCGTTGAGGTGGCTTTTTTGGTGAACAGCTCCATAATTGCTGTCGGATCGCTTTGTATGGCGGAAGTCAGCGTGTCTTCATCAATCTCCAGTGTGCCGTTGTCACCGTAATCGCCGGTGGTTATACCAATAGCGGCCAGTGTGGTCGATCCACCGGAAATGGAGTCAATCAGCGCTGTCCGCAAATCGCTTAGCAGATCCCGCAGAATGGAGTCACTTTCCAGGAGACCCACCTTGGCTTTGGCCTCCCAGGCGGTAATCTCATCATCGGTCATTTCCTCTTTTTGGTCATCGGTAAGCGGTGGATAATCCGAGTCTGAATCCTCATTGATCAAGTCGGTAATACTGCTAATCAGTTCATTGTAGGCATCCACAAAGTTCGAAATCAGATCATAAATGCCGTCTGTGTCCTGCGTTACTGTCACGGTGGCTTTCTCGTCGGTGGTGTCGTTCGCCGTATACGTCACGCCGTCCACAGTAATTGAGTTGGTGCTGCGCGTCATTTTTAACCCGTCAATGGTAAATACAGCATCGGCGCCGTCTGTCTTCACCGACAGCAGTGAGCTGACAAAATTGCCGCTCCCTGAGTCGGACAGGGTCAACGTATTGCCGGCCCCGGTGTCGTTTGCCGTCAGCGTCAGTTTGCCGGTAAGCGAATTATAGGCAAGCGTCGCCCCCAGGTCGGCATCGTTGACGGCCGAAATTACTTCAGCCAGAGTATCATCTTGATCAAACGTCAAGGTAGTGCCGTTGATCGTGATCTGAATTTCCCCGTCGTCATCAAACGTCAGCGCCGTGCTTAACTGATCGGAAATGTCCGCCAGCGTCGCAGATGTACTCAAGCGGTTGGAGAGAACAGGATCGCTCCCGAAAAGTGTACTTAACCCTTTATCAGTGGTGGAAGTGGCACTGATGGTTATCTTCTGCACGCCCGAATCATCCTGGGCGGCGATTTCCAGATAACCGCTGGAATTTTCACTGACGGTGACCTTGGTGGTGGAACCGACGGCATCGTTGATGGCGTCCTGCAGGGAGTCCAGGTCGGTTACATCGTCCAAATCGACGGTATAACTTGTACCGTCGAGCGTTATGACAAAGCTTTTATCGGTGAGACTGCTGTAATCTGGCGCCGCCGATCCCTGCACCTCTTTGGAAATACTGCCGCTGCTCGCGTAAGTGGCCTTGCTGGCCAGCTGGCTGACAGACACCGTATGACTGCCTGCTGTCGCCGAGGTGGAACTGGTCACCGTAATGGCGCTGCTGCTGCTGGTGGCAGTATATTTTAAGAAGTTGCTGGCTTTCATGATACTGCTGGACGAAGTGGTGCTAAGATAGGTATCCTGGAACTCCGTCAAATCGGAAATAACGCTGCGGTAGGCTTCCTGCGTCCATTCGGCGGTTTGTTCCTTTTGCTGCAGTTTATTAAGCTTTTTGCTTTTTTCCGCCGATATCAACTGTTCGACAATACCATCAACATCCAAACCTGAAGACAAACCGGTGATTCGCGTGGTGCCATTCACCGTGGTTGCGGTTACGCCGCTGCTTGAGGACATATCGGCCCCCTCCTCTCATCAACAACATTAGGCAATATAATCAATTAATGACTTGGAAATCACCTTGGCGCCGACAGCCAGCGACGCTTCGTAGGTATACTCGGCGCTGGTCAGTTCGGTAGTCGCTGTCGCCGTATCAATATTTTCATTGTCGGTCATAAGCGACTTATAGGCTTCATAAGCGTCATCCAACCGGTCCGATATGGAGGACACTTGATTCATCCGGACTCCCAGCGTGCTTTGCGCTTTGGTCACGGTGCTAAGCGCGGCCGACAATTCGTCAATCAAATCACTGATGTTAAGGTCATGGGTGGTAACAGTGACATTGCCCGAGGAATCCATAGTGGCGGTTTTATAAGTGGTATCGCCGTTTAGCGCCAGCAACAGCTTTTGGATTGTATTAAAGAGGCTGCTGTCGCCTTCGCCGGTAACATCCTGTCCTTCAATATTGACAGTAACCGAAGTGCCAAACCCGACATTGTAGTTGATGCTTTGGGCGTTGGCATTGTCGGCGGACGTTAATGTTTTATACGTGTTTTTAGCCGCCGCCGCCGCATCGGTTAAGCTGGTTGTACCGCCATAGGTAGCTACGGCTGACGCCAGGGCATCGGAAGTGGCCTTAGCCTCTTCCGCCGCTTCCGATAAGGTTGCTGTGCTGCCATAAGTGGTTACGGCCGCCGACAGGATATCATAGTTAGTCTTCGCGGCGGTAGCCGCGTCGGCTAAGGTTGTGTCGCTGGGATCGGCATCGGCTGCCGCCTGCGCTGTATTATAAGCGGTTAATGCCGAGTTGGCGGCGGACGTTAACGTAGTGGAATCACTATAAGTGGTGATCGCAGCAGTTAATGTGTCGGTGATCGCCTGCGCATCGTCCGCCGCGTCACTGAGCGTAGCCGTACCGCTATAAGTAGTAATGGCGGCCTTGATGGTCACATAGTCACTCTCAGCGGAGGAGGCTGCGTCAGTCAGGTTGGCAGTACCGCCATAGGTGGTAACCGCGGCTGATATAGTATTGTAGGTGGTAAGCGCCGCAGTGGCTTTAGCCGCCAGAATAACATCCGTGGGATCGGCGTCAGCCGCCGCCTGCGCCGTGGTATAAGACGAGTAAGCACTACTGGCCGCCTCGCTCAGGGAGTTGTAAATCTCGCCGGCGCTGCTGGCGGCGGTATAGAAAGCTTCAATATCAGCATCCGATATGTCGGAGGATAGCACACTGCCCAGACTTAGGTATTGCCCTTTAAACGTCACCAGATCGCCAATATCGGTGGTCACGAGTTCATACGGTTCCGTGCCTGTGCTGTAGCCGCCGAAGATATAGCTGCCGGTTTCATCCGCATTCATAATGGTAATAATATCCTGCAGATAGGTTTGCACCTCTGTGGCATAATTTTCCCGTTCTTCATCCGTAACCGTATCACTGGCGGCTGCAGTAGCCAGTTCTTTTAGAGAGGTGATATCCTCACTCAAGGACGCTAAGGCGTTATCGGTAGATGTCTGCCAGGCAGAGGCAAGGTCGGCATTATCCTGATATTGCTTGACCTGGGCGACATAGCTGCGGTAGGTTACCGCCCGTGTGGCCACTGTCGTGTCATCAGAAGCCAGCTGTATCTTCATATTGGAGGACACCGCTTCATTGGCCTTGGCCAGCCTGGCGGCGGCTGCGCTGATATTCCGCAGGGTATTCTCGGCTATCATGCCGTTAGTTACACGATGCATAATTCTCCCCCCTTCTAATCATCTACCATATTGATTGTAACATCATAGATTTCGCTCCAGGCGCTCACCATAGCCGCCGATGCGGCATACGCCTGCTGGTAAATACTCAGATTAACCGTCTCCTCGTCGCTGGAAACTCCGGATACCGATGTCCGGCTATCATTTATATAAGTGGCTGTCGCGCTCCTGCTGGCATAGGCCGTTTGAGCGGAAGCACTGTCACCGGCCACAGTGGCGACAATGACATTGAACATTTCGGTGGCCGTGGAGTTGCCGGAGATAGCAACGGTGGAGCAAATATCGATAATATCGTCAAGCACACTGCTGTTGCTTTCCTCGCCGGCGGCGGAAGAGGCGGCAATCTTGTCGGTATCCTCCTTAATATCCTTGGATACCGAAATATTGGCGGCCGTAATATTGCTATAGGCAGCGCTGAGGTCTGATCCGCTGCTCACAAAGTCTTCCGAAGACAACCCGTCGTAAGTAAAGAAACGGATACCGGTTGTCTCGGCGCTGTCAATGCCATATCCGTCGGCATGACCGCTGTAGGTGGTCGAACCGGAAGTAACCCCTTCATTGAAGGCCTGGGCAAAAGTCCGGGCAAAATTGTCCAATTGATTCATGTAATAGACAATCCCCTTATTGTCCGCCGTACTGCCGTCCCTTAGCTGCAGATAACCGTTAAGCGCACCGGAATCACCGCTGTTGAATTCCTTACCGCTTGAAGACCAGCGGATACCGTACATGCCGTAGGCATCACTGTCGGTATCGGTAACGGTGTAGCACTCCAGTTGGTTAGCCTTATCCCCCTTGACCAGGGTGACGCCGTCCACCGTAAGGGTATAGGAACCGTCATCGGCTGCCGTGACGCTAATGCCGATCAGGCTGGATAATTTGTCAACAAGCAAGTCCCGCTGGTCTTCCAGCTCATTCGTAGAAGCCCCTGAGGCCGAGGCGGTAGTGATCTGACTGTTCAGCGCCGCAATTTGCGAGGCATACGAATTAATGTTTTGGACGGCAGTGTATACTTCATTATTCAAGTCGTCGCGTAGTGATGCCAGGCTTTCCGCCGCATAGTTGAGCGTCTCGCAGAAGGTTTCCGCATAGGACAGTACGGTAGCCCGGGCCGACTCATCGGTTGGGTCATTCGCCAGCGTTTCCAATTGGGCCTCAAAATCGTCCAGCGCTGTGGAAATCTCACTGGAATCCGTACTGCCGAAAACTTCCTCGATTTGTTCCAGATAACTGGACTGCGCTTCCAGCTTGCTGGCGGCGCTGTTTGTCTGCCAGTACTTTTGATTGAGACGGAAACTGTTCACCCGGTCGACCGAAGTAACCTCGACCCCGCTTCCGACCAAACTGCTGCTATAGACAGCCGCCGGGCCGATGGAGGTCTGGCTCACGACCTGCCGGGAGTAACCGTCCGTATCAATATTGCTCATATTGTTGGTAGTCACCGTCATGCCGACCTGCGCCGCGTTCAAACCCCGGCTGGTAATGCTGAGTCCTGCAAAAGTTGCAGCCATTTCACTCCCCCCTTATCCTAATTAAAATACCGCCAGCAAGCTCTCCAGCATGTTGTCAATGGTACTCACAACCCGGGCGCTGGCGGCATAGGCTGTTTGATACTTGATCATATTCGACATTTCCTCGTCAATCGAGATGGCCGAAACGGCCTGCCGCTGGTAGTCCAGCTGCGAGGCCAGGGCGGCCTGGGTTGCATAATTGCCGGAAACTGTATCGCCGGCCGACCCCAGCCAAGTGGTGATCGCCGCATAAAAATTAATAATATTAAGCGACGAACCCGCATTCTCAAAGAGGGACGTATCGCTTAACAGATCGCAAATGGCGCTCGCGATACTGTAATCGTTGCTGGCGCTGCTGGTCGAGGTAACGACTTTATTCGAATCGCTCACCAGTTCCGGATTGACCTGAATATTGGTGATGCTTAAAGGTTTACTGGCGTCAATGGCTGTAAAGAAGGCCAGACCGGCATTGCCGTCAGCGTCTACACCTGAGGTAGTCAGCGAATTGATGCTGATAGCCAGGGTTGTGATTAAGGCATTCAGCGTCTGCCGCAATGTAGTGATGGAACTGGTTGCAGCGGTGTTAAAGTCATAGGGCAGGTCACTGGCGTCAATAGTTTCATAGCCGGTCTGATCGGCATCCTCCAGGTAAGCCGCAATACTGCCGCTGGTAATATCCGCTTCATTGCCGGAAGCAGCCCATATTACCTTCAGCGGATCGTCGGCCGAGCCGTCGCCGTCCACCGCCAGCGTATTGGCCTTATCGCCCTTGACCAGCGTCCCGCCCCCTAAAGTGACGGTCACCGAGCCATTGCTTTGTTCAGTAACAGTAATATTGACCAGGGACGACATCTCATCCAGCAAGGCGTCCCGCTGGTCCCGCAGGTAACTGGCCTCGCTGCCGCCGGTCTCGGCCTGCACAATTTGCTTGTTCAGCTCCGCCACCTGCGCGGCTAAATCATTTAATGTATCCACACCGTCTTCCACCGCTGTCACAGCGTCGGCCTGCAATTGCTGCAATTCCCCGTCAATCGCCGTCAGCAGTGTAATTAAATCACTGGCAGCAGTCACCACCGCCACCCGGTTGCTGTCCTCATTGGAACTTTGCGACGTACTCAACGTTTCCCAGGCCGAGAAAAAGTCATTAATGACCGTCTCCACCCCGGAAACCGTCTCGGTATTGCCGTCGTCGTCGGTGGTAACCGTATCGTATTCACTCAGCAGCGTATCAATGTATTCAATATTGCCACTTTTTACTGATAGATATGTGGAATCGGCATTCGCCGCCCGGTAGGCGCTGTCAAGATAGATGTTGCGCGACCGGGTGATGCTCGCTACTGTAACGCCGCTTACCGCCGTGTTCCCGTCTGACCGGGTGGTCGAGGTGTCGGCGCTGGTTACCTGCACTTTGGAAGCGCCGGTCGTATCCACGTTGGCCAGGTTGGTGCTTGTCGCCAGCAACGCGGCCTGATTGGTATACATGCCTGAATAGGCAGTGCGATAGGTGCCGAAAGTCGACATCCTGTAACTCCTCCTCTATCCGGTGCAGGCCGGCTGCGCCGTCCTTGCGCCGTCAGCCGGCCTGTCAATTATCCAATACTTTTTTTGTTTTAGCCGACCATGTTAATCAGCGACTGCAGCATATCATCCGCTGTGGAAACAACCTTGGTATTGGCCTGATAGGCCCGCTGGCTGATCAGCATATCGCTAAACTCCGACGCCAAATCAACGTTCGACAATTCCAGCGCATACCCGGTCATAGTTCCCGAACCGCCTGTTCCGGCTACCACAAAAGTGCGATCGCCGGAGCTTATGGTTTGCGTATACAGGTTGTCGCCGGTTTTACTCAGTCCTTCCGCATTGGTGAACACCGCTAAAGCGATTTGACCGACCGACAAGGTTACATCATTGGAATAAGTGCAGTAAATCGTACCGTCGGAAGAAATCGAATAGGACGACGGAGTCCCTGAGGTATAGCCGTCCGTATCATCTGACAGTGAACTGCTGGTCAAAGCTTTTGTCGTAAGCCCCGAGAAATCCAGCGCCATGGTAATATCATCCGTACCGGCGTCTGCCGGGGTTGTGATGGTGACATTTGCCGTGGTGTCAAACGTGTGAGTAGTTGACGCCACAGTAAACGTCGTCGTACCCGTCTGAAAATTATCCGGCGCAGACAAAGTAATGGCGGAGGTCCCTGAGCCAAAGGTCGCCGAACCATCGGTGGAAGTCACTGAAGAAGTTGTCCCGTCGGGATAAGTCAGGGTAACCGTATATGAGCCGCTTGTTCCCGTTACAGCGACAGTATAAGAACCTGCCGCTACAGCAGTGCCAAGACTCACGTTGGAATACTCATAATTCGCCGCGCTGCTCGTTACGCTGTCGGACGCGACAGTAACAGCCGTTGTACCGGTTGAAAAAGACGAAGGCTTGGTAAAAGTGAGTGTTCCCCCTGACGATAAACTAACCGATCCCGAACCATCAGTTGAAGACGCCGATCCCAGTGAAGTTCCCGAGCTGTCGTATACCGTGATGGTATAAGCACCGCTTGTGCCTGTCACCACGACGCTATAGTCACCGTCCGTCACACCGCTTGCCGCAACGGCGGCAGCGGTATAGCCGGCAGTGTCGTCCACTGTCGCCGAAAGTGTCGTAGCAGAATCAACTATGTTACCATCTGAATCAAAGGCAATGTAGCCGCTGGACGGGCTTATTGTCACCTCGTCGGAACTAAGTTCCCAGTACCAGGTCGTTATGTTGCCTTCGACCGCGCATTTTTTCATGTTCACGGTAACATCATAGTCGTTGCCTTGTGAATCGTATACAGTTATCTCTGTCGTGGCGTCAAAACTCAAATCCGTAGTGTCGCCAATAGAGGTCAGTCCGGTGGCTCCATCCGCCACATCCTTTTTCGAGCTAAGATACCCGCCAATACTGGAGGAAGTGGTGGCCACAGGCGTCAGCGTGTATTTGTTGCCGGCGTAACTGTCACTGTAAATATTGATAGGTTCAATATCGCCGCTGGTATTGTAAACAATGTTGCCGTCGTCATCCAGCGTGTAGGCCTGCCAGCCGCACACGATATAGCCGTCGATAGTCAGGTTGCCTTCCGAATCGACGCCCATGCTGCCGTTCCGGGTATAGGCGTAGCTGCCCGAACTGGTCTGGACGACAAAATAGCCGTCGCCGGTCAGCGCCACGTC
The DNA here is from genome assembly GCF_041428895.1 of Sporomusa aerivorans. Taxonomy (NCBI): domain Bacteria; kingdom Bacillati; phylum Bacillota; class Negativicutes; order Selenomonadales; family Sporomusaceae; genus Sporomusa; species Sporomusa aerivorans. Next base: position 1,052,682 of record NZ_CP156926.1, on the reverse strand, counting down.
AGTCCAGTTGCTGCTGGACGAAGTGCTGCCCACCGATGTGTCGGTAGAAGTACCGGACACACTGACCCCCAGTCCGACCTGCGCGGGATTGGTGCTGCCGGTAGTGGCGGTAGCTGCAGTTGCGGCTTTAATGGTCTGACTCAGGATATCGCTGAAGGTAACCGATTGCGACTTATAGCCAGTGGTATTAACGTTGGCGATATTATTGGCAATAACGTCAAGAGCCGTCTGTTGGCTTTTGATGCCCGATACCGCCGTGGATAAGGCGTTCATGATAGCCATAAAATAAAAACCCCCAAATAATTAATCACTATTTCATCAGTCGTTCAGAAATAGAAATAACCTCCCTGTCCGGGTCCGGTTACTTTTAGGTCGAAGAGGTGGTCGTGGAATCGCTGCCTACCTGGTAAATATCGGTGTAATTGACTGTCGTGCCGCCGACATTGACATAGGTATTGCTGCCGGAAACCGTTACCGATAATACGGTCCCTGAGCCAGTGACAGTGCTGCCGGACGTACTGGTAGATGAATAGCTTACCGTCTTCCCGATCAGACTAAAGGCCGAAGAATTGGTGACCGAGGTGCTGATGTCCGACAAGGCCGACAGGGAACTGATCTGAGCCAACTGAGAAACATATTCGGTGCCGCTGACCGGATCGTCCGGATTCTGATACTTTAGTTCGGCAGCCAGAATCTGAATAAACTCGTCAAAGTCCAGGCTGGCTGTCGCAGACGTACTGGAAGTGGTGGAAGTACTGGAAGTAACCGATGAAACACTACTCATTTTTGAAATTCCTCCCTTTGCAAGCTTTTTTTTGCCTGATAATCAGAAAATACCATTCGAATAGTAAATCCCATATGTAGTTTCGCATTTACATATTTTCTTTTTGTTAAGAAAAATGTTAATAAAATATTAGTACAGACATATATCGACAATAACTATGGCCCCTACTACACTGTAAAACGAATCCCTGACTATAAAGAGCCACATGGAGAAATAAAGGTCTCCATGTGGCTCTTTATAGGTCATAGTATTAAGTCAACTGTTCCAAGTGTATTTCAACAATTAAAAAATTTAGTAAAACATAGCAGGATAACCTGATTTTAAAAAGAATTATTATTAATAGACATTATTGTAAATTGCTATTAAACGGAGGGATGCATTTTGGCTAATTACATACGCTGCCGCGCCTGCGGCTATGTTATGGATGAAAATCATTTGAAGGAGCTCTGTCCGGCTTGCGGGTTACCAAAAACAGTGTTTGAGCCTTATACAAAAAAAATAGCGCCCAGACGGAAATTTCTGCTTGACCAGCATTTCCATCCCATTGCCGTTCACTTTCCCCAGGTCTTTCTGTTACTGGCTGCATTTATGCCGCTTTTATCCCTGTATGCAGCTGACCCGGTGCGTTCGGAATTTCTGGCGATTGCCAAATGGTCTGTACTGGTCTTACCGTTTACCGTGCTGGCAGGTTTTCTGACCGGATTGTTTGACGGTCAGCTCCGTTTTAAGAAAATGAAAACACCGCTTTTAATTAATAAAATGATTGCCGGCACGATTTTTCAGCTTCTGTCCATTGCCGCTTTTATCCTGTACCTGATGAACGGCTTTGCCGGCAACAGCTTTTGGATCATTGTCAGCTTAAACCTTCTGTGTATTCCGCTTTCCATTTACTTAGGCAGAGCCGGCTCCAGCATGTTCGACTCCTTTATTGCCGGCTAGTAAATTTTCGCCGGCTAAAGCGCAGAGATGAAAACACGGCTTTCAGTCTTAGTGAAGGCTGAAAGCCGCTGTTCCCTTCTGCTACAGGAAATATGCTTTCTCCAGTAAAAAAGGAGGCTGTGCCGAATCTAAGCGTTTCAGCACAGCCCCTTTCTTTTTCCCAACGTTCCCGCAATCAAAAAATGCAACTACAGGCTCATGTTACTCATACCGCAAGGCATCAATCGGATCAAGCAAAGCGGCTTTTCTGGCCGGATAAATACCAAAAAACAGCCCCACGGCAACCGATACGCCAAAAGGTACCAGAATTGACAACGCCGAAATTACGGTATTTAAACTCCCAAAAGCCGAGATAGCAAAGGCTGCTGCAATCCCCAGCCCAACGCCGAAGATACCGCCAAGCACACCGATGACCACCGATTCAATCAAAAACTGCAGCATAATATCGTTATACCGTGCGCCCAGGGCTTTCCTGATACCGATTTCCCTGGTCCGTTCCGTCACCGACACCATCATGATGTTCATAATGCCAATACCGCCGACCAGTAGGGATATAGCGCCGATACAGCCCAGGAACAGGGTAATGGTTCCTGTCGTTTCGGTCATCATTTGCATGATGCTGGTCAAGTTGCGTACCGTGAAGTCATCTTCCTTGTTGCCGCTGATTTTATGCCGCTGCCGTAAGAGCTCGGTGATCTGCGCCTGGGCCTGATCCATGCCTTCCAGTGTGCTGACCTGAATACTGATGGAATTAAGATAAGTAATGCCCAGCAGGCGCTCCTGCGCTGTTGTCAGCGGCACCAGGACGATATCGTCCTGATCCTGGCCCATGGAGGACTGGCCCTTGCTGTCAAGGATACCGACAACCTGGTAGGGCGTATTGTTGATCCGGATGTTCTGTCCGGTCGGGTTCATCTCGCCGAATAAGCTTTCTGCCACGGTGGCGCCAAGCACGGCCACCCGGTTACGGGATTTGATATCCTGCTCGGAAACAAAACTGCCGCTGCCGACCGTCAGACTCTTAATGGCCATATATTCGGGCGTAATGCCGTAAACCGTCGTTGTCCAGTTTTGATTGCCGGCGATAATCTGGTATTGCTTACTCACACTGGGCGCCACATAGTCGATGCCCGATACCGTCTTTTTTATGTACTCCGCATCTTCCGCCGACAAGGTTATGCTGCTGCCGGAAGCCGAGCGCACCCCCTGGGAAGAGGCTGCTCCCGGCGTGACAATCAGCATATTGCTGCCCAGACTGGCAATGGAGCTTTGTACCTTTTCCCGCACGCCCATCCCGATGGATACCATGGCAATAACGGCGCCCACACCGATAATGATCCCCAGCATGGTCAAAATCGAGCGGAGCTTATTGGCCAGCAGAGCCCTGAGGGCAATTGCTATGCTTTCTTTAAACATGTTTCAGCTCCCTTTCCCCTACGCCTCCACCTGTTGCAGGCCGTTTTATAATGTCACTTGCTGCTACATGGGAGGCGGCGGACCATTATTCTTCTGACTCGAAGATGTTTGACTCTGTGACTTGGTATAAGAAATAATCAATTTGTCGTTGTCCTGCAGCCCGCTGATAATTTCAACTTTGTCGCTGCTTGTCAGGCCAACTTCAACCGGAACATTTTCACTCTTGCCGTTATCGCGCAACACTACAACATACTGGCCACTGGTACTGGTTTTTAAAGCGGCCAGGGGAATCAAGAGGGCGTTGTCTTTCTCGTCAATCTTGATGGTAACCCGCGCCGTCATTTCCGGCTTAAGCAGATTATCCGGATCTTCAACAGCAAGTGTCACATAATAATAGACGACACTGCTGGAAGACGATGAGGAGGAAGACGACGATGAAGACGACGAAGTAGCAGAGGTTGTACTGGTGGTGCTTGTCGAAATTTCCCCAATATTGCTGACACTGCCGGTAAACGTATGGTTTTGATGAGCGTCCACTGTGAAGGTTGCCGGCTGGCCGACTTTTATCTTACCAATATCGGTCTCATCGACTTTGACCTTTACCTTTTTACGCGAAATATCTCCAATCATCATAACTACCGTTGGGTCATTAACGCCTGCCGTCACCAGCGTCCCTACCGCCACCGGTTCCCCCAGAACAACACCGTCCATAGGCGAAACCAATATGGTCTTGTCAACATCCGCCTTGGCCTCATTGTAGGTAGCCTCAGCCGTCTGATAGTTTAAGAGCGAGTCTTCCAGGTCAGCATCCGATTTTGCCCCGATGGAATGCAAAGACTGATACCGCTTATATTTGGCGGCGTAATTGTTCATGGCGTATTCGGCTTTATTCCTGGTGGATTCCAAAGACGTATCGTCTAATATCGCTAGCACCTGACCAACCTTAACCCGGTCATTTTCCTTGACTTTAATCTCTTTGATCAAGGCGGTAACCTGCGAGGAAATATCGACCGCGTCAACCGGCTTTACCGTTCCGGTCGCCGCTACGCTGGAGACAATTTTGCCTCTGGCTGCCGTTACTGTTTCCTGACTGGCCGTTGTCTTCGCCTGCTGGGCTTGCTGGTAATACCAGCTGCCGCCGGCAATCCCCAGCAAAACGGCAATCCCGGCCGCCAGCAGTTTTTTGTTTATTTTTTGCCACATTTGTTCCTGCCCCCTAGTCCATGCCCATGGCATTTTCTAATTTTGCCTTGTAGGTCACATAATCGTACTGTGCGGTAATATAATTGTTCTTCGCTGTTGTCAATGCCAGCTGGGCATCGATAACATCCAGCAAAACGCCTTCTCCCACCCGGTATTTAGCCTCGGCGATAAAATAATCCTCTTCCGCCTTATGTACGGCCAGTTGCGTTGTCTCCATCCGCTTCTCGGCTTCCTTCACACCGAGGTAATATTCTTTTACCGCCAATTCCGCCGCATCTTCCTGGGCTGTCAGCTCCAGTTGGGCGGTGTCGACATCGCTCAAAGCTTGCTTAACTTTTCCCCTGGTGACATGACTGTCAAACAAATTCCAACTGCTGGTCACGCCGACATAGACATCCTTATCATCCTTGGGCAATACACTGTCGCTCCAACCGGTTCCCGCGGTAAGCGACACCGACGGTTTCTTATCCGCCTTGGCAACATCAACACTTTTCTCGGCCGCATTAATGGCAAGCCGGTACTTTTTCAGATCGGGACGCTGCTCCTTGGCAAGAGTTACGCACTCTTCCATCGTCCGGGTTACAGGCACATACTGAAATTCGTCAACAAACTCTATCGCTTCGGCGCTTTTCCAGCGAATCATGTTTTTGAAGGTATTAACCGCCACCGCATGGGAATTTTGGGCCTTTATCAAGGTCTGCTGGGCATCTGCCAGCTCCACTTCCGACCGCAGAACATCAGCCTTAGCCACATTGCCGGCGCTGTACTGGGCCTTGACGTCTTTCAGGTGCTGTACATAGTTATCGACAGTTTCCTGATCGACCGTCTGCGTCTTGTGGGCTTCAATCACATCATAATAGGCGGCCGTGGTGTTTAGTTTCACGTCCTGCCTGGTTTTTAGCAGGCTTAGGCCCGCCATCGACACATCGGTTTTGGCAATCTCGATGTTGCCTTCATTCTTGCCGCCGGTATACAGGGGCAGTGACAGCGTAAGATTGCTGGTACTGTTGTTTGCTGAATCGCTGACCCGTTTTAGATAAAAGGTATTGGACGCATCAATGGATAGCCCCTGGCTGCCCTTTGTGCTCTCCAGCGCATATTCGGCCTTTTTTTCACTGCTCAGAGCCTTCTTAATATCCAGATGATTCTCCAGCGCCATATTAACAGCCTGTTCCACGGTGAGGGGAGCGGCAAAGCCCGTCGCAGCCTGAACCAGTAAGTATAGCCCTAAAATGCCGGAACTCCCCTGTTGTATGTACTGTTTCCACGAATTCATGCAAATCCCCCTTATGTCATGGGCTCCAGGCATTGTCATACCTGCCCTGTTGTTTGGAAACTGTTGAGCATTAATCTAGTTGTAATAGTAACATACTAATGTTACTAATTTGTTACGGCAGCAGCGGAAAATCCATCCTTTCAGGTTTTGAGCACAAGCATCGCGCCTGCCGGTTCTTTTCATTCCGCTCGCTTCATATTAAAATAATTATATAAAGTAGACTTAGCCTCAGGTGAGGTTTTAATCTCACCTGAAGCTAAGTCGCCGGATAAACAGAATGCAAAAGGAGACCGCCTTATGGCCAAAACCGTTTTAGTTGTTGATGATGAGCTGCGCATGCGGAAGCTGGTTGCCGATTTTCTTATCCGCGACGGGTATCATATACTGGAAGCTGCGAATGGGCAGGCGGCCTTAGAGCTCTTAGCCCGTGAAAAAGTCGATTTAGTCATTCTTGACATCATGATGCCGGTCCAGGATGGCCTGACAGTATGCCGTGAGCTCAGGAAAAATACTGCCATTCCCGTTATTATGCTGACTGCCAGGGAGGACGAAGCCGATCAGCTCCAGGCTTTTGAGCTGGGTGCCGACGAATATGTTGTCAAGCCCTTTAGTCCCAAAGTCCTGACAGCGCGGGTAAATGCACTGTTTCGCCGGCTGGATCAGGATAAAGAGGCAACCGCCGGCACCGGCGGTTTGGCGATTGACAGAGCGGCCCGTCAGGTATCAGTCAATGGCCGGCAGCTTGAGTTGAGTCCGAAGGAGTATGAACTTCTTACCTATTTGGCGGATAACACGGGGACCGCCCTAAGCCGCCAGCAAATCCTTGATCAGGTATGGACCTATGATTATTGCGGCGACCTCAGAACGGTTGACACGCATATCACCAGGCTGAGAACCAAACTGGGCGGCGAAAGCTCTTTGATCCAGACCATCCGGGGCTACGGTTACCGCTATGAGGCTAAAAAATGACAACATCCATTCGCACCAAGCTTTTTCTTGTATTAAGCGGCCTGGCCCTGTTTTTCATCTTGATCTCTTCAGTGCTTACCGGGTTTGGCCTGGAAAAATTTTATATCAGCCAGAAGCGGGACAGCATTATTGCCAGCAGCCGGGTTATCGCCGAACTGTATAACAATAATCCCGGCGAAATCTCGCTGGAGCTCGAACGGACAGCCAATACGCTGGGTGCGGCCATTCTAATTTTTGCTCCCCAGGGTGCCATTAAATACAATTCGTTCGGCCGTATGGTAACTGACCAGCCACCCGCTCCGATTAATCCGCCCAATACCCAAACCTCGTCCCCAAGCCGCTTTCGCGTGCCGCCCAACTCTTTTCAGCTGGTGAAGAACAGCCAGGCCATTGATGACCAGACTGTTTTGGAAACTCAGTTTGATCAGTTGTTAAAAATTGATTTTTTGGTACTGGAGCGCCAGTTGGCCAATCACGATATCCTGATCATCCGGCAGCCCTTGGCGCCCGTGTCGGAAAGCGCCATTGTCACCGCTCAGTTTTTGGCGTTCACCGGAATATTGACCCTCTTGGCAGGCTGCGGCTGGGCTTTCTTCTTTGCCAAAAAGTTTGCCGCCCCTATCCTGGAACTTAACCGCATTGCTCTCGGAATGGCCCGGCTTGATTTTTCGCAAAAATGTACGGTTAACCGCAATGATGAGCTTGGTCAGCTGGGCATAAGCATCAATCATTTATCCGGTCAGCTGGATGCCGCCATCTCGGAACTGAATAAGAAAAACCGGCAGTTGCAGGCCGATGTGGCCAAGGAACGCGCCCTGGAAAAGATGCGCAAAACTTTCGTGTCCAATGTCTCTCATGAACTAAAAACCCCGCTTGCGCTCATCCTTGGTTATGCGGAAGGCCTGAAGGAAAATATCGCCGGCGACGAGGAAGATAAAAACTTCTACTGTTCGGTCATTATGGACGAGGCGGGTAAAATGGATAAACTGGTCAGGGATTTGCTCAATCTGTCCCAGCTTGAATCCGGCCTCTTTCAGATTAATAAAACGGATTTTAACCTAACCGTCTTATTACAGGATATGGCGAAAAAATACCAGTCTATCCTGACGGACAAAGGCATTATGCTGGAGCTTAACGCGGCCGGTCCGCTCTTTGTCCACGCCGACGCCCTGCGGACCGAGCAGGTTCTCTACAACCTTCTGACTAACGCCATGGAACATGCTAGAGACGCTAAGCTAATTCGCATCCAGTCCCGGGAGACCGGTGACAAAATCAGGATATGCATCTATAATTCCGGCCTCCCTATACCGGCAGACAGCCTGGATAAAATCTGGACAAGCTTTTATAAGGTCGACGAAGCCCGCACGCGGGAGTATGGCGGCTACGGGCTGGGCCTCTCCATTGTGCGCGCCATTCAGGAGCAGCATGGCAATGGCTATGGGGTGGAGAATACAGCAGGGGGGGTTCTGTTCTGGTTTGAGCTTTGTAAAGGTACAATGCCAACTGAACAGGCGGATCACACATAATTTTTCCCCGTAGTGTCATACTACATTTGCACTTTAAAAAGTGGAGGTGAATATGTATGACGTTATCAGGTGTAAAATGTACAGTTTCCAACTGTAAATACTGGAAGTCAGGCGAGAATTGCGATGCTTCCGCCATCCAGGTTAATGTTGATGGCGGCGGCGCAAGCGCACGGCAAAGCGAGCAGACCAATTGCCAGACCTTCCAGTCGAAAAATTCCTAAGTCACAGCAAAAGCGCCAAGTATGAACTTGGCGCTTTTGTTATTTATTTATGATGTAGCCCGCTGTGAACGGAAGTTGTCCAGCCATCTGACAGCCGCATAGTCAAGCGGCAGGGTTGTCAGCGCAGCTTGCTGCCACCCGGGACGCACAGCCATTTGCCGCAGATCGGCGGTTTTGATATAGCCATGACAGGTAAGACACACGGCGGCCGACCAGCCGGGAAACTCCTCAGCAGTTAATACTCTCAATTGTTCAGGCTGTTCTTCCCCGCAAAAGGCACAGCCAATTCGTTTGAAACGCCAGTGTGTGAAACAACTGCCGCATACCAGGCTGCGCTGTCCCCCTTCGCCTTCTAAGCTGGCAAACGCGGGCAGTGTTCCGCACACCGGGCATTCCCTGTGCTGCCAGTCGGCTAACGGTATATTTTTAGCCACAGTCTCGGCCGCTCTGGCCAACGCTGTCTGACAAGCCAAATGTGACCAGGCTTCACCCAGCTTAGCGGCAATACCGTTTTCCTGCCACAAAGCGCCGGCTGCTTGTTCTGCTAAATAGTGAAGGATCAATTGCTCGGCAGCATCCTGTGTCAAATCCCGGCCCTGCTCATGTCTGGCGATTCCAATTAAGAAATAGGCAGCATCCGTTACCGGGAATTCTGTTTCGTCAATGGCCGGCTGGCCTGACTTAAGCCGCCTTCTCCAAGCCGCCGCTTTTCTTTCGTCAACAGGCGCCGCGGCAATGCAACTTAGCATTTTGTCAAGCACATGCAAAACCTGCGTAACATTCTGTCCAGTCATTATTTACTTTTCTCCTCTCCGGCAACCTCGCGATACCATTTGGCATGATGCGCTTTGGCGAAAGCACGGGTTACGGTGCCCCGCAGCATGCCATTGATGGCTTCCTTAGACCCCGGATGCAGCAGCCCCAGATACATATGGGCAATAACAACAGCCGCCATCAGGAGCGCCAGTAAATTATGCAGGGGATACGCCCAGCGGACGATGCTCAGCGGCATGGCATCGGCAAACCACATCATCAGGCCTGTCGTCATTAAAAGAGCGCCGCCTATCAGAATAAACAGCGAGTTAACTTTTTCACCGGAATTAAACCGGCCCTGCTCCGGCAGATTGGCATGCCCTCCCAAAAATTCTTTGGGAAATTCTTTTAAAAAGTCGAAATCTACTTTCCCCCAGGTAGTAATGTCTTTAAGCCACCGCCAGAAAGCTTTATGATCACCAAGAACAAAAATCAGCACAGTACCAAAGGAGAAGACAACGCCGGCTAGCTTGTGGATGATGCGGGCATTCTGCACCCCGCCGAATAACGCCGACAAAAACAGAAATTTGTGGGACATAACAATTAAGCCGGATAGCAGCAAAGTAAAGAAACTGGCAGTATGCACCCAGTGCGCAACCCGTTCAGCTGGTGAAAACCGGAGGATACGGTCATTATCCATGCTTACTCACCCCTTTATCGTTTGAACTGCCGGCATCATGCGCATTGTTCTGCCCTCTGGTCTTGATAAAGCCAACGGCAGTTGCCAGTAACGCACCGGCAATGGCGAAACCGCCAAATGGACGGATAACATCTTTCCAGGCATCGACAGAAAAGGGTACTGCCGGATCTGCCGGCAAACCATAATACTCCGGTTTTCTTAGCAGGATATAAGTAAAGTTTACGCCGTTAAGCTGAGGGGCAGCATAGAGCACAGCCTGCGAATGGGTTTTCTTAACCTGTTCAAACCGTTTTTGGGTCAAAGCCATAATCTCCTCGCGTCTGCCGTACACCAGCGCCTCGGGCTGGCAGGTCTGCACGCAGGCCGGCTTTAGGCCGTTCAGAACCCGGTCAGGACAGCCGGTGCATTTATAGGCTTTATTGGTTTTAGGATCAACCCGTGGTATATGGAAAGTGCAATTGGTTACGCAGTAACCGCAGCCGATGCATTTTGTATGGTCTATAACCACAAATCCCTGCTCGGTATGGGCTATGGCCTGATGGTTGCAGGCTTTTTCACAGGCCGCTTCCCCGCAATGCATACACTGTTCTTTCCGGAACAGCCACTCTACCTTGTTGTTTTCCCAGGCTTCCTTAAAGGCGATATAGGTCCAGGTCCTGGGAGTAAAATCCTGGTGAGTCTGGTAGCTGCTGGTCAGGGTCGTTTTTTCCGCCGGCAGCGCATTCCATTGCTTGCAGGCAATCGAGCAAGCCTGACAAGCAGTACATTTCGATGCATCGAATAATACGCTCATGCGTTCCGCCATGTTACTTCACCTTCCTTACATCAACCAGCTGCGCTTTAAATTCCGGCGTTCCCGACGGCGGATCAAACGAGGCATGGGTAATAACATTGACACTCGGACCTGTGCCCAGACCGGCAAAGCCCCAGCCAAACGGCATGCCGACGGTGTGGGTTTCCTTACCGTTTATTAATAGCGGCTGAATGCGTTCAGTGACCATGGCTTTGACTCTGACGGCGCCCCGCGCCGAAACCAGCTCTACCAGCTCACCATTTTTGATATTTAACTTTCGCGCCAGTGCGGCGCCTATCTCCAGAAAAGCTTCCGGCATAAACTCGACCAGCCATGATAAATTGCGGGTCAGCGAGCCGCTGCAGAAATGTTCGGTTCCGGAAGCATAACTTGTGAGCACATACGGGAATTCACTTACGGTGCCGATGGTTTGTTTTCCTTTTAACGCCTGGCGGACTTTAGCCAGCGGATTGGTGGCTACCCTGGGATGCAGCACATTAGACGTGGGACTCTCAATCGGTTCATAAAACTCAGGCAGCGGTCCGTCAGGACAAACCCCGGATATAGCCTGGGGCATAGCGTCTCCGGCCGGTTTACTGGTATAGGGGGCCGTAAATAGCCGGGCCAACCGTTCGGCATTCATACGGAAGGCCGTTTTGCCCTCCGGCGTGTCAGGTCCTTTAGACCGGTCAACAACATCGGGAACATCATTGCCTGTCCACTGTCCCTTCCCGCTATCCCACCAAATGAGCTTACGGGCGTTGTCAAGCGGCTGCCCCTTATCGTCACAGGAGGCCCGGCTATAAAGAATACGGATATTGGCCGGCCAGGCAAAAGTCCAGCCGGGAAAAATCCCCAGACCGCTTGGATCTTTGCCGTCCCGCCTGTAGGCTAAATTGCCATTGCCGTAGACCCCGGAATAAATCCAGCAGCCACAGGATACATCACCGGCCGGCGCCGCCAGATATTCGCCTAAAGTAGTCAGTAGTTTTCCTGTTTTCACATTATAGCCGTTGATTTCTTTCAGTACGTCTGCCGGGTCCGGCTCGTGGCCATAGTCCCAGGCCGCATGTAAAATGGGAGCATCTTTGGGCTGGGTGCTGCCGGCGTAGAGTTCACGGACTTTCCTGAAAATCAGGTCAAAGATGTCCAAGTCGGATTTACAGGAGCCCTCCGGCTTCAGGGCCGCCGGCTTCCACTGAATCCACCGCCCGCTATTTGTCAGACTGCCGGCTTTCTCATAGAGGAATGCCGCCGGCAGAAAAATCACTTCTGTTTTAATATCTTCCGGTCTGCTGCCCGGAGCCTTCCAGAAAGAAGCCGTCTCGGTTTCGAACAGGTCTACGTTGACCATCATGTCAAGCTGCTCCAGGGCCGCCCGCACAATGTGATTGTTAGGGATGCTGACCATAGGGTTGATACCGACATTTAACAGCATTTTAAACTGGCCGTTGGCCATATCCTCCAGCATGGGAATATAGGTAATGGCTTTGCCGGTTTGCATACGGGGCAGGTACTGGTAGCAGAAATCATTTTCCGGCGCAGCTTTGCTGCCGAACCAGGATTTCAGCAGCGAAATGAGATGCTTGCGCGCTGCCGCACCATATTTAGCCCCATAGGCGGCGGTATCTTTTTCGCTGTCAGCAGGTGTACTGATGTAGCCGGGCAGTGTTGTCGCCAGGTTGGAAAAATCCGTGGAGCCCTGTACGTTCGGTTCACCGCGCAAGGCATTGACGCCACCGCCCATCAAGCCGATATTGCCGAGCAGCAACTGGATAATGGCATAACAGCGAATTCCCTGCGTACCGGTGGTATGCTGCGTCATCCCCAGTGCATACATAATGGTGCCAGGCCTGTCTTTTGCCATAGTCTGGGCAATCTGCCTGATGGTTTCGGCCGGAATACCCGAGATAGCCGCGCCGGTTTCGAGCGTGTACCGCTTAAAGTGTTCTCTCATCAGGCTGAACACGGTGCCCGGCTCATCTAACGAAGCCGCTTTGACCGGCTGGCCGTCTTCGCCCAGCACATAACTCCAGGAAGCTGGATTGTAACTGCTTTTAGCGCTGTCAAAGCCGGAAAACAAACCGTCGCTGAACGTATAGTCCGGGTTTACTTTGCAGGCGGCGTTGGTAAAACGGGTCACATAATCCAGATTATAAAGCTTGTTCTCCAAAATATAATTAATAATAGCTGCCAAGTAAGCAATATCTGTACCAGGCCGGATCTGCGCGAACAGGTCGGCTTTGGCCGCCGTTCTGGTAAAACGGGGGTCTACAACAATAATTTTGGCGCCTTTCTCCTGCGCTCGCAGCACGTACTTCATGGCAATCGGATGATTTTCCGCTGCATTGGAACCGGCAATCAAAAACCACCTGGCATTTTCAAGGTCTGTCCAGGAGTTGGTCATAGCGCCACGGCCAAATGAAGGTGACAAACTTGTCACCGTCGGAGCGTGTCAAACACGGGCCTGATGTTCGTTATAGTTACTCCCCATCAGGCGGATAAATTTCGTCATGATATAGCATTCTTCATTATCAAGCTCGGCCGAACCCAATAGTCCCAACGCATCGGTACGGTTGCCGCTTTCTATCCAGTTGGCGTCGCGAACCGATACAATCTTTCTGGCAATCTTATCGATGGCCGAATCCCAGGAAATTTCCTGCCACTCCTTGCCTCCTGGCGGACGGTACATAGGCTTGACAATCCGGCGCGGATTATCGCGTACCTGCCCCAGGGACGCGCCTTTGGGGCAAAGACTGCCTTTATTGGTGGGATGATCCGGGTCGCCTTCCAGATTAATCAGTTTTTCATCCCGGACATGAAGGATAATCCCGCAGCCGCCTGAGCAAAAGTGGCAAATGCTCGGATACTCGGTGGCGTCGCGCAGTTTCAGATTGTAGCCTGACGCCCTGGCATGTTCGGTATCAAAATCAAAGCCAGACGTCAATACAGCCACTGTTGAAAGCGATAGCTTAAGAAACCGTCTTCTCGATAAAGTCATCCAACACCCCTCCTGGTTCATTATCTCATTCTAAAAACAACTATTCTCCGTTAATTTGAATATTTCGATAGAAAATAATGAACTCCTGGCGACAAATATCTTACATCTTTGTCATAATTGGTCACAAAAAGTCATGAAAGCAGAAACGGTTCCGGGCTAACCGGAACCGTTTCTGCTTTCATGTTAGAATTTAATGTTGGTAACCAAATGATAAGATGGCTTATAGTCGCCAAAGCCGGCTTTATTTGCATCATAGGGTTTCAGATTGTAATAGCGGGCTTCCACATTGGCGTTTTTGGCATACACATACTGTACACCGAAACCATAGCCTTTGGCGCCGGCGCCGCCAATGCCATTACCGCCGGAGACTATTAAGGTGCCCGGATTATTGGCTGAATCAACTGCATAATTCCCCAGGCTCAGATAATCAAAATTAACGCCAAATGTACCTGGTTTGCTGTTGTCAATACCTTTCCATTGCACCCGGCCCCAGTAACCATGTTTTTGGGCATTCGCCGGCAATTTGCCGTCATTGTTCTCAACATATTCACCGGTAACAGTAACGTCGCCTGTCTGTGTTTTAAAACCATATGCCGTTTGATTAAAGTTATAGCCCGCAGAATTAGTCATGGTATCCAGGTGCGCAACCGTCAGATTGGTATTCAGACCGACTTTGACATTCAGGTTTGCCAGGCTGGCATTGATCGTAGCTGCACTGCCTGTATAGGCGGCCAGATCACCATAACCGGCAGATAATTGGCTATTTCCGAAATCATAGGTCGCGTAAGCCCCGTCAATAGAGTTGCCGTCCCAGATAATTCCCTGGCCTAATGAAGGTAAGATACGGCCCAGGACAACATTTGTCTGCTTGTTTGTCCATTGCAGTTCAGCCCGTTCAAAGGCCGGACTGACATAAGCTGAGGTTTTGCTGGTGCCATTGACAGTTCGCTTATTACTGGTATGGGTTGCCGTGATGCGGCTATTGAACTTAACATTCTCGGTAACATCGGCCGCAATATTTACTCTTACGCGTTCCTGCAAGCGTGTACCGGCGGCCGTATCACTGCTTTTTGCTTTTTGATCCCAGTTAGTCTGGTAGCGGATACGAACATCACCGCTGGTGATTTTGACCGGCGACACGTTCTTTTCCAGCTTGTCCAGCCGTTTGCCAACATTACTTGCTTCATTGCCAGTTTCACTCAGGCTAAATTCGGGCGCAAATTCCTCTTTAAGCTTGGCCAGCGTGGCCTGGGCCGTCGCATCAGCATTGGCTGATTTTGCCATGGCTTTAGCTACAATAGCGGCCATTTCGCAACGGGTCAAAATGACATTTTCCTTGTAGGCGCCGCCGCCGAAGCCTTCGACGAGACCGGCATCGGCCAACTGGCTGAGAGCACTATAAGTCCAGTGTTTTTCCGGCACAACAGCAAAAAGATTCGCCGGTGCGGTCAGGGCCGTACCGGCCATGCTTAAACTGAATACGGCGCACAGAGCAATAATCGTTTTCTTTTTCATGACATCTCCCCTATCCCTTCCGATAATATAAGTTTGCAAACGCTGACACCTTAAACCCGGATGAAAGTTACTTTAAATGTGCTTTCAACCAGCAACTCTCCGTTTAGGGCTTTAAAGAGACAAAATCCGCAAGTACATTTTAGCCTCCTTTGCGGGGGCTAATTATAAATTTATGAAACAAAATGACAGGCAGCGCTGTGGCCTTTAGAAAGCTCTGTAAGCACCGGCTTTTCTTGCCAGCATATCTCCCTGCTTTCCGGGCACCTGGTCTGAAACGGACACCCTGGCGGCAACGCGAGAGGACTTGGTATCTCCCCCGCCAGCGGCCGAACCTCTGCCGCCCCTTTTTTCCTCACCGGGAAAACCGCCTGCAGCAGCGCCTGCGTATAAGGATGCTTTGCTTCATTCAGCGCGCTGCCCGCAAGCACCTCGACGATATTGCCGAGATACATAACGGCGATGCGATGACTGATCTGCGATACCAGAGCCAAATCATGACAGATGAAAATCATAGCCAGATTCTTTTCCTGTTGTACTCTGACCAGAAGTTCCACGATTTTTCTCTGCACGGAAACATCCAGCGCACTTGTCGCCTCATCACATACGAGGATTTCCGGTTCAATCGCCAGCGCACGGGCAATCCCGATGCGCTGACGCTGCCCGCCGCTCATATTGCCGGGATAGCGGTCGGCAAATTGTTCCGGCAGCTCAACCAGGCGCAAAAGTTCTTCCGCCTTTTGCCCTGCCTCGCGGTCTTTTACCAGCTTGAAGTTGCGCAGCGGTTCGCAGAGGATGTCTTGTATCTTCATCTTCGGATTGAAAGCCTGCGCCGGGTCCTGAAACACCATCTGGATATGCCGCCGGCTCTGCCGCATACGTTCTCCCTTGAGCCGCGTAAGATCCTCGCCCCGATAGCAGATAGCCCCGCTTGTCGGCGCATACAGCTGCATGATCAGTTTGACGAGCGTACTTTTGCCGCAGCCGCTTTCACCGACAACACTCAGTGTTTCTCCCTGATAAAGCGACAGCGATACATCATCGCAGGCTGTCAGCATGCGCCCGTCGGCTACCGGGAAACGTTTTACGACATGCTCGATTGTCAGGATTTCTTCTTTCTCAGCCGACATATCTTTTCCCTCCGACCTGCGGTACCGCAGCTAAAAGTTCTTTGGTATACGCCGACTGCGGCCGGGAGATAATCTCGTCCGTTCCGCCGGATTCGACGACTCTTCCTGCTTGCATGACGATCAGTTTATCCGACATATAGGCTGCCACTCCAATATTATGGGTAACAATAATGATTGCCGTTTTATCCTTCCGGCAGATCTCCATCATTTCCTTTACCACTTGCGCCTGCGTCGTCACATCCAGGGCCGAGGTCGGCTCATCCGCCAGCAGCAGGCGCGGTTTGAAAAACATGGCCATGGCCACACCGACACGCTGGCGCATGCCGCCGCTCAGTTCAAACGGATAGCTCTTCATAATATTTTCCGGGTTGGGCAAGTGCATCTTCCTGAGCATGTCCTCTGCGGCCCTGGCTGCTTCCTGTTTGGTCAGCGGCGAATGCTCGCGGATATACTCTACGAATTGGCTGCCGATACGCCGGATTGGATCCAGCATATTGCCACTGTCCTGAAAAACCATGGCAGCCTTTGTTCCACAGAGGCGGCACCACTCGGCAGGCGTATTCTCCAATACATTCCTGCCTTCAAAAAGTATCCTCCCGCCAGTCACACGCCCCTCATGCGGCAGGCAGCCCAGGATGGCGCGAATAACCGTTGTCTTGCCGCTGCCACTTTCTCCCACAATTGCCAGGATTTCTCCTGCATCGAGCGATAAATTTACATTCCGGACGATTTCATGTTCCGCGTAGGATACCGAAAGCTCCGATACCTCTATCAACATCTCAGTTCTCCTTCACGCGATCTATTTTTTTGCCGGTCTAATCTTATTGGTCAGCCAGTAATAATCGGACGGATACATCTTCGCGCCTGCAATCGAGGTCGAGCTGATGATGTTGGTTTCCGGATAACCCAGGAAAAGAGCCGCGCCATCGTTCATGATGATCTGCTGAATGTCGACGATGAGCTGACGGCGCTTTTGATGGTCGAACTCTGTGGAGAGCTGGGCAAACTTCGCATCCAGCTCCGGATTACTATAGCCTGAGCCATTCTGGGGGTTATCGCCGTTTTTATTCGTTCGCCAGTACCAGTTCAAAAAGATCTCCGGATCACCGGTATTTGCCGTCGTGATATTCGATATCAAAAGGCCATAATCGCCGTTAATCCCCATTTTGTCGATCAAATTATAATCTACTGTCTTGATTTTTACATCAAAGCCAACCTTCTTCGTATCTGACTGCACGGCCTCAGCATAAATCGGCAGCTCCGCGCGGCTGTTGTACACTACAAAATCTACAGTGAGCTTCTTGCCGTCCTTTTCGAGTATGCCATCGCCGTCCGTATCTTTCCAGCCGGCTTGAGCCAAAAGCTGTTTCGCCCGTTCAACATTGTAGCTGTTCGGATCCTTGAGCTGGTCAAAGCCGTAATCCATAGACGGCGGTACAGGCGCCTTGCCTTCAATAAAAGTTCCTTTCAGAATAACCTCATTGTACGCCTTTCTGTCGCAAGCGCTGATGAAAGCCGCACGAACCTTGGGGTCGCCCAGGACTCCCTGCTGGCTAATACGTGCAAGTACTGTGCGCAGCGAGGAAATTCTGTCGATATGAAACTTTGCGGTATCATTAAAGAGGCCGATGTCGCCTGCTGCAATGTTAACTGCCATGTCTACCTCGCCGGACTGCAGAGCCATCGCCCTTGTGTTCGGATCGTCAATGGACGGGATCTCAACTGTTTCATACGGCACTTCGCCGTCCCAGTAGTGCGGATTTTTTACCATGACCGCTTTATCCTTGACGAAGGACTGGCACATATAAGGACCGGTGGTAATCGGACCTTCTTTGGCAAAATTACGTCCTGCTTCAGCCGATACATCTACAATCAAGAAAAGCGGATCGGCTAAGAATCCCGGCATATTCGGCTCCGGCTTTTCCGTACGGATGGTAAGCGTCTGACCGTCAGCATTCATGTCCTTATACTTAAAGAAAGTCGTCGCGCGCTTATTCTTGGCAAAGGCTCTTTCCAGAGAAGCCTTGACAGCGGCAGCATCCAGCGACTTTCCGTTTGAAAATTTCACCCCGTCTCGGATTTTGAAGGTCCATGTCAAATGATCAGCGCTGATCTGCCAGCTTTCAGCCAGCCACGGCTGTACATTCATTTTTTCATCAAATTTTGCCAGGCTTTCCCCCATGCCATAACGCATGACCACCCAGCCAAAATAATTTTCCGTCGGTTCCAGCGAATCCGCAAAATTTGTTACACCAATTTTCAGTGTCTTTTTGTCGGCTTCCTTTTTACCGCTGCCGCCGCAGCCTGCCATAAAGACCGCCGACATGCAAATCATCAGCAACACACAAATAAATCTTCCCAAGCCCTTCATAAACCTCACCCTTTCTATGTTCTCACTCAGTTTGCCCGCTGCGGATCCATGATGTCGCGCAGGCTGTCTCCCCAAAGGTTAAAGATTGCTACAACTGCCAGAATCGCAGCCCCCGGATAAATCATCAGCCAGGGAGCCGTCTGGATATGCTGTCTGCCCTCGTTGAGCATAAGCCCCCATTCCGGTGTCGGCGGCTGCGCGCCAAAGCCCAGAAAGGACAATCCGGCAAGTTCCATGATCATCGTACCGATATCCATGGCGGCCGTCACAACAATGGTTGGCAGGATATTCGGCAAAATATGGCGCCAAAGGATGTGGAGCGGTCTTGTTCCATTGGTTACGGCTGCCGCGATAAAATCACGTTCACGCAGCTTCAGGGTAAGGCTGCGTCCCAAACGCGCATATTTTGTCCAGCTCACGGCCGCCAGCGCCAGAATTGTATTGAGTATATTCCCGCCCAGCATGCCGGCAATGGCAATAGCCAGCACGATGCCCGGAAAAGCCAGCATCATATCCACAATGCGCATAAGCACTGTATCCACCTTGCCGCCCGAGTAGCCGGCGACCACACCAACGAATGTCCCTATCACCGAAATAATGGCGACTAGCGATAGCGTCATTAAAAGGGAGGTCCGCGTCCCGTAGAGAATTCGCGATAAGCAGTCACGCCCGAGCTTGTCCGTACCGAACAGGTGCTCCGCCGACGGCGCCTGCAGCGACTGCCGCATCACCGCATCATACGGGTCGTAAGGAGCCAGCCATGGCGCCAATACCGCCAGGCCTGCAATCATTAGAACCAAAAACGTAAACAGTCCAAACAGGAATTTATCTTTTGTCCAAAACGACACTCAGCGCCCTCCTTTCTTCAGCCGCGGATCAAGATATGTATAGGAGATATCAACCAGCAGATTAATCCCCATATACAAAACAGCAATCCAGAGGACAAAGCCCTGTACCAGCGGATAATCACGCATCTCTATGGCATGTACAGCCATCTTGCCAAGTCCCGGCCAGGAGAAGACCATCTCAATAACAGCCACGCCGCCCAACAGCCAGCCAATCGACAGGCCCAGGAGCGTAATGAGCGGCAGACATGCATTCGGCAGCACATGCCGCCAGAGAATTTTCCGCATGGGAAAGCCTCGCGTCCGGGCACCAATGATATAATCCTGTCCCAGTTCCTCCAAAACCGCCGTACGCACCTGCCGCGTGTATTTAGCCGACATCGCAATGGCCAGCGTTAACGCGGGAAGCACCATCCGGTCCGGCGACACCACACCGCCTGCTATCGGGAAAAGCCTCAGCTTCAGCCCCAAAACGTACAGCAGGATAAGCCCTACCCAAAAGCTCGGCATAGACACGCCTAAAAACGAAATGCCGCGAATCAGATAATCAGCGGTACGGTTTCGATATACCGCCGACAGGATCCCGCACGGAACCGAGATCAACAGCATCATTACCAGAGCCGAGCCTGCCAGTACCAACGTTCCCGGCAGGCATTGCCAGAGCCGGTCGGCTACCGGCATCTTCGCCGAATAGGACATGCCCATATCCCCCTGCAAAACACCGGCAAGCCAGCGGACGTACTGTACATGAAACGGCTGATCCAGCCCCAGCTGTGCCCGCGTCTCGGCAATCGTTTCCTCCGAAACAATGGTATCGCCCACCTCCAGCAGCATCTCTACCGGATCTCCCGGCGACAGATACATCAGACAAAACGTCAGGAAGCTGACACCGAGAAGAGTAATAACCATCTGCGCCAAGCGATGCACAAGCTCTTTTCTCTTCAAATCACCATCTCCTCTCTGTCAAAAAATAAAAATCCGTATAGAATCGTTTTCTTAACTAAAAGAAAAGGATTCTATACGGATACAGACAGACTGCCCATTCAGGCGCAGTGCAGTTATATGCAGACAATCAGAAAAAGCATAGACTGCGCCTACACATCCATTTCCTTATCACTCGTAAGTCAACAATGAATCTTATTATAAGCAGGCTTTCTGGCTCATAGATCATAACCTTCGCTTCCGTCTTCCCAGAGTTTCCTCCAGTGACGCTCTTTTGAAGCAGGCTCCCTATTTACAGCTGCGGGACAGCACAGGATTTTCACCCGTTTTCCTCTCATCGCTCAGCAGCAAATGCTGCCGACACTTATAACGTTCTATATAAAATTGTCATTAATAAGCAAAATTAGCCATTAAATATTATGTTTACTATTATATAAATGCGCTTTGGCATTTGTCAATCCAATATTTTACTATATTAACTATAAATAATCAATATATCCTTTGTTTTTATTGACGATGACGATTTTTGATACAAACTACACTACGTGAGTTATAACTCATTTATCCTGTAACTAACCCGCACTAAGACTCCTACATCTATAAGCGGGAGATAAGTGCGGCTAAGTTCCTGGATAAGGGCGACTAAACTTCAGGTGGGGTTAAAACCCCATCTGAAGCTAAGTCTACTTTATCGTCTGTATTGCAGGCGATTGGCGACAATGCGTCGCTTTTTCCGCAACATTTATCATTGCATTTTATTCTGGATAAAAAAAATCTACTGCCAATTTGTCAGTAGATTGTATAACTATTTTATATTTATTTAATTATTCATACCGCAATGCATCAATCGGATTCAATAGTGCGGCCTTCCGGGCAGGGTAAAGTCCAAAAAACAGGCCAATCCCAACGGAAAACGCGAATGATATGATAATCGGCATGGATGTAATCACGGTATTCCAGCCGGCAACAGAGGAAATGGCATATGAAGCGCCAATTCCTGTGGCGATGCCGATTGCCCCGCCAATGACGCCGATAACAATGGCTTCAATGAGAAACTGCATGAGGATATTGGCATATCTGGCTCCCAGGGCCTTGCGGATACCAATCTCCCGGGTTCGCTCGGTGACAGACACCAGCATAATGTTCATAATGCCGATACCGCCGACCAAAAGGGAAATGGCCGCTATACTGCCTAACAGCAGGGTAATGGTCGCTGTCGTTTCCTGGGCGGTAGCCATGACGCTGGCCAGATTACGCACGGTAAAGTCATCGTCTTTGTCGGCGGTAATGCCGTGACGGGCCCGCAAGAGGCTGGTAATGCCATCCTGAACCTGGTCCACCACTTCGGCATTAGCGGCCTGGACACTGATGGTCTGCACGTAGGTAATCCCCATCATGCGTTCCTGAGCGGTGGTAAGCGGGATGATGACCGTGTCGTCCTGGTCTTGCCCGCCGGCCGACTGCCCCTTGCTTTCCAGCACACCAATTACCGTAAAGGGTGCGTTATTAATACGAATACTCTTACCGATCGGATTTTGCGTGTCAAACAAATTGGCGGCCACTGTAGTACCGATGACGGCTACCCGGTTACGGCTGTCCACATCGTCATCGGTAATAAAGCTGCCGGCCTGCACACTTAAATTACGGACTTCTGTATATTCCGGCGTCGTCCCCTGGACACTGGTAGTCCAGTTCATATTGCCGGCTACCATCTGATACTGCTTGCTGACACTGGGCGCAACAGCGCCGATGCCGTCAACCTCCCGGGCAATCGCCTCGGAATCCTTCAGCGTCAGGGTAATATTGGAGCCGGCGGCCTGCCGCACCCCGGAGGAAGAAGCCGCTCCCGGCATAACAATAATCAGGTTGCTGCCCAGGCTGGCAATGGAGCTGGATATCTTATCCCTGACCCCCATACCAATCGACACCATGGCAATAACGGCGCCGACCCCGATGATGATCCCCAGCATGGTAAGGATTGAGCGTAGCTTGTTGGATACAAGTGCGTCTAAAGCAATCTTGACACTTTCCCAGAACACATTACTCAATCCTTTCTGTATCCCGGACGATCAGCCCGTCCCGGACATGAATCACCCGCTTGGCATGGGCGGCAATATCAGGCTCGTGCGTTACGAGAATGATGGTACGTCCATAAGAATTGAGCGTCTTAAAGATATCCATAACTTCGTCACCCGACTTGGTATCAAGCGCACCGGTAGGTTCGTCCGCCATGATAATAGTCGGCTCATTGACCAGCGCCCGGGCAATGGCCACCCGCTGGCGCTGACCGCCGGAAAGTTCGTTCGGCAGGTGATCCATTCTTTTTTCAAGGCCGACCGACGCCAGGGCGGCGGCGGCCCGCTCTTTCCGTTCCTTGGCTGCAACCCCGGCGTAAACCAGCGGCAAAGCCACATTGTCAAGCGCCGTAATCCGGGGCAGCAGATTAAAATTCTGGAACACAAAACCGATCTTCTTATTCCGGGTTGACGCCAGTTCGTCGTCACTTAAGGTGGCCACTTCCTGTCCGTCAAGCTTGTAAGAACCGGTAGTCGGCCGGTCTAAACAGCCCAGAATATTCATTAACGTTGATTTACCGGAACCTGACGGACCCATGATCGCCGTAAATTCTCCTTCACGGATATCAAGGCTGACTCCCGCCAGAGCGGCCACCAGCGTGTCGCCCATTTGATAGGTTTTCGTTATATTGGCTAATGCAATTGTCACGTTATGACCTCCTTAATCCAGCTAGCCCTGTTCTTAGAACATTCGGCCGCCACCCTGACGGTTTCCCTGACTGCCTGTTTGTCCCTGCGTCTGTACTTTTACCTGCGCTAAGACAACCTTGTCGCCTTCGTTTACGCCACTCAAAATCTCAACTCTGTCATCACCGGTATTGCCGGTTGTCACAGGCTCATTCCTGGTCTGACCGTTTGGTCCGGCAACCACTACATATTTACCGTTCTTATCTGAACGGATGGCCGACAGCGGCAAGGTCAGCGCACCTTTACTCTCACTGACAGTGACCGATACTCTGGCAACCATACCCGGGTTCAGGAGATTTTCGGCATTGGTAACGTCAATAGTTACCGGGTAGTAGGTAACATTTTGGGAAACTACGGCTTTACGGGAGATAGTAGTAACAACTCCGCTAAACTCTTTTCCGGGATAAGCGTCAACCGTAAAGCTAACCTTTTGCCCCATAGCAATTTTACCAATATCGGTCTGGTCCACGTTGGCTTCAATTTGCATCTTGGACATATCGGCCACAGTCAAAATAACAGTCGGATTATTGACCCCCTGGGCCACCAGTTCCCCGGCCGACAGCGGCTTGCCGATAACACTGCCGGCCATTGGCGACACAATAATGGTATCGTCAAGTTTTGACATTACTTCATCATAATTGGCCTGGGCGATCTTATAGTCCATGCTGGCGTTATCAAGCTGCTCCTTGGTTGAACCGCCAATACCGGTCAGGTGGGAAGTCCGCTGGTATTTTATGGCGGCATTGTCAAGCCGCTCCTTCGCCTGGGTTACCTGCGCCTGCAGGCCGGTGTCCTCCAGAATAACCAGCTCTTCTCCCGCCTCTACCTCTTCATTCTCTTTAACCTTAACCTCTTTGATGTGAGCCGTTATTTTAGAGCTGATATCAACCGAGTTTACCGCTTTAATGGTGCCGGTTGCCGCAACTACCGAGGTGAGATCCCGGCGTTCGGCCTGAATGGTCGTAAGCGGCGCAGTTGCCGTCTTGCTTTTACTTTGGTAGTAATACCAGCCGCCCGCACTTGCAGCCACGGCAATAAGAGCTACAACAAGGATGGTCTTATGGTTTTTAACTTTTTGCCACAATGTGTTCACAAAAAATTCCCTCCGCCCTTATAGGCTACCGGCTTTTACGCCCATAGCTTTATCCAGTTTGGCCTTGTTGACATTGTAGTCATACAAAGCCTGAACATGATTGGTTTTGGCCTGCGTTAATGCCAGTTGCGCGTCAAAGACGTCAAGATTAGTGTTCACACCGGCTTTATACGTTTCCTGGGCAATATAGAGATCCTCGTTGGCCTTATTGACGGTTACCTCTGTCGTTTGCAGGCGTTTCTCAGCCTCTTTCATGCTAAGATAGCTTTGACGGACTTCCTGCTCGACAGCATCTATGGTCTGTTCGGCCTGCAATTTGGCCTTGGCTAAGGAAGATTCAGCCTTGTTGACCTGCGACTTGGTTACGCCGGCGTCAAAAATGTTCCAGCTGGCTGAAGCCCCCACCGACCAGTTATCTTTGTCGCTGCCCTTAGGCACTACCGAATCGTTCCAGCCGGTAGACGCCGACAGGGAGACAGACGGACGTTTGTTGCTTTCGGCAATCTCGATGCCCTTATTGGCGCTGTCGATACTTAGTTGCGCCTGGCCCACTTCCGGCCGGTTTTGCTTGGCCTGGGTAATGGAGTCTGCCAGCGTTCTGCTGTCAGCCAGGTAATTAAGTTCACCCTTGAGTGTAATTTCAGTGTCGCCATCCATATTTAAGGTTGTAAGCAGGCTGGAGACCGCTAATTCATACTGGTTTTGCGCTTTAATCAGATTTTGCTCGGCGTTGGCGACCTCAACCTCCGAACGCAGAACCTCTGATTTGGCGGCGACACCCTCCTGGTATTTCGCCTGCACGATATTGGCGTGAGCCCGCAGGTTGCTGACGCTCTCTTCATTTACGGCCAGCATGTTCTTGGCTTCCAGCACACTGTAGTAGTTGGTGGTTGCGTCAAGCACAAGCTGCTGTCTGGTCTTTTCCACATTGAGGTCGGACGAAGCAACACCAAGTTCGGCCTGTTTAATCTTAGCTTCTGTTTTACCTCCGCTATAGAGTTGCCAGCCCATACTCAAGCTGTTGTTCAAACTGTCTGACCGAGAAGCACCCTGAGAAGCACCCTGTTTAGTATATCTGCTCCCCAGAGAGACACTAGGCATCTTGCCAGCTTTGGCTTCACTAACACTGAATTCAGATTGCTTTTTATCTTCGCTGGATATCTGTACCGCCGGATTACTCTTTAGGGCGTACGCAATACTGTCCTGCAGGGACAATTCGACAGGAGCGGCAAAAGCAAACGTATTTTGTAATAGAATGACCCCGGCAGCAATGAGCGCAGCATTATGTTTTAAGTTTGGCATAACTAAAGCAGCCTCCTACTGTAATTGTTTAGATTTTATTAAGTGACCATATGGTCATTCTATATTATAAGTTTTAGATTGTTTTTAGAAAACCCTTTAAATAAAGGAAAAGTACTTGCCAAAGACAAGCACTTCTCACATACTGTACCAACAATACCGCTAAGTAACTTTTTTAGCAGGTAATGTCACACTGAACCTGGTACCGCTGCCCAGCTTGCTTTCTACGCCAATTTTGCCGCCATGCATTTCCACAATCCAGTTGGCAATCGCCAGTCCCAGACCGGTGCCGCCTTTCTCCCGCGAGCGCGCTTTATCGCTGCGATAGAACCGGTCAAATACCCGCGGTAAATCTTCAGTTGGGATTCCCTGACCGGTATCTTCCACCGTAACCACAATATTACTCCCCTGCCTGCCACCGGTAATTTTAATATTTCCTGGTGACGGAGTATATTTTATGGCATTATCCAGGAGGATTACCAGTAACTGGTGCAAGCGCTCCCTGTCTGCGGTTAGTTCCAGTTCCTGGCTGGCTTCAGCCTGCAGCATAAGTCCGTCCATTTCAGCCAGCGGCACGAACTGTTCGGCCACAGTGTCAATTATCTCACCCATATTAACCGGCTCAAGCTTAAGTTCCGTCTGGTTAACATCCGACCTGGCCAGAGTCAGGAGGTCGGTAACCAGCTTGGTCATTCTTCTCACTTCTCTGACAACATTCGTAACCCGGATGCTCTCTTCTTCCACCGTATGCTCAGGATGTCTGAGCATAAGCTCGGCATTGCTTTTTATAACTGCCAGAGGCGTGCGCAATTCGTGGGAAGCGTCGGCGACAAATTGCTGCTGCTTTTCCCAGGAAGCCTGAATGGGGACCATAGCCCGCCGCGCCAGGTAATAGCCGGCAAGAATAATAATCAGCATGCCCATTACCAAGCCGCTGGCGATAATAATTAACAAGTCCTTTAGCGAAGCCACTTCCGAATCAACAATACTGATCGCAATAATGCTGTCTATCGGAATAGGCCCGCGGTCAGTCATCAAAACCCTTTCCTCATACCGGTAGGGAATATTAATCATGCGATAGGCGTGATCTTCAATTTCCTTTGTCAAAATATGCTCTGGCGGTATTTGAGTTACCAATTCAACCAGACGCTCAACATCTATGTCTTCATTATTCGGCATATTCACAATCCGGCCCTGATTATCCCGCAGCAGAATGAGAATACGCGGGTCAAAAAGAAACCGGTTTCGCCCCGGCGGGGCTATTCTGCCGTTAACAATGCGAATGTTATAGGCCTTAAAACGCATAGCATCATCGACTTTATCAAACAGCCGGTAGGAAACAAATCCGTAAATCACTGTCCCAAAAACCATAAAAATCAGCAGGAATACAATTGAATTCATGGCTGACAACTGGCGCAGGGTACGCTTAAACATAACTATTTCTCCTTGAACATAAAGCCGGCGCCCCGTACTGTCCTTAAGAGACTGTCATACCCGGACGGAGCCAGCTTTTTGCGCAGATAATGAATATATAAATCCACCACACTCATGGTTGTTTCTGACTCAAAGCCCCAAACCCGGTCAAAGATTTGTTCTCTTGTCAAAATCTGTTCCTTATTTAAAATCAAAAATTCCAGCAAGTCATATTCTTTGGTCGTTAACCCCAGGGCCTGATCGGTTATAAAACCATCACGCATCTTACTGTCGATCATTACGCCGCCATAAGATATTTTCCCATCATTGGCCATGGAGCCGCTGCGCCTGATAAGCGCCTTTATTCTCGCTAACAGTTCCTGAATAGCAAACGGTTTCACTAAATAGTCGTCAGCGCCTGTTTCCAGGCCAAACACCCGGTCAGCGACACTGTCCCGCGCCGTCAGGAGTAAAATTGGCACCGTACTGTCACCGGACCGGACCTGTTTAACAATTTCCAGGCCAGTGACTCCCGGCAGCATAATATCCAGAATCAGCAAGTCATAGATCCCCTGCTGTGCAAAATACAATCCTTCATCTCCGTCGCCCGCTTCATCAACAAGATAGTTCTCCTCTTTTAACAGGGACACAATGGCTTCGCGCAACGGGTTATCGTCTTCAACAACCAGTATTCTCATGAAACTCCTCCCAGCTAGTATCTATGTACTTCCCATAAAGCCCTTGCCGGTCAGTGTTGGCATGAAAGTAAAAATGCATTACAAAATCCCGCCCGGCAGAAATCTCTTTATTGGGTGACATATAGATAATATACATAGTTATTTACCCCAAGAGTATGGTATTATTTGTCTAATGTCAAGCTCCTCCCGGCTTCCTGGTCCTCTTTATGATCATTCGCAGCGGGTTTTTCCATGATTTTTTCCGGTTTTTTCTCAGGAATAAAAATTTCAGGCTGTCCGGTAATAGAAGCGGTGTACAGTATCGACCTCGCCTCCACGATACCGAATCTTTCCATCGCCACCCCAGGCTCTGTTGCATAGATTACAGCCGCCACAGGGGAAGCCATAATTAAACCTGTTGTAACTAAACTAAGAAAGCCATTGAACATACGGTGTACCATTTTTTTCATGCTTCTCACCCCTCTGACAAATTTATTGGCGCTCACCGTTCGCCGGTTATGTAGTCATTATAGCGGACAATTTTTAGGATTCTTTTTGAATATATAATAACCGATAAAGATTTGCAGGCAAAAACATATCCTCAAAAAAAAAAACAGGAGGCACATGGGTAAGTACCTCCTGTCTGAATCAGCAGTCAAGCTTACAGATCCATAATAATCGGCAAGATCATGGGTCTGCGGCCGGTTTTGGTAAATAAATACTTGGACAGCGCTTCGCGGATACCGGACTTTAAAGGGGCCCATTCCGTAATTGGCTGATTCTCAAAACGTTCTAACACCGTTCGCACGATTTTGCGGGATTCATCAATAAGCACATCGGAATCCCGAACATAAACAAATCCCCGGGAAACAATGTCCGGACCGTCTAAGATACTGCCTTTGGCTTTATCCAGCGTAACAACCACGATCAAAACCCCGTCCTGTGACAGTTGCCGCCGGTCCCGGATTACAATATTGCCGACATCGCCCACACCCAGGCCGTCAACAAAAACCTTACCGGCCGTTACCTTGCCGGCAAACCGGCCTGTCTCAGCCGTAAATTCAAATACATAGCCATTTTCGCCGATAAATACATTTTCTTGCGGCACACCGATTTCAGCGGCTAGCTTACCATGCTGCCTAAGCATCCGGTGTTCGCCGTGCACAGGAATTAAATATTTAGGACGGACTAAGTTCAAGATTAATTTAAGTTCTTCCTGGCTGCCATGGCCGGATACATGGATACCCGACAATCGCTCATAAACGACATGCACACCCAGCCGCATTAAAGCATCTATCGTTCTGCCGACAGATCGCTCATTGCCGGGAATGGGCGTAGCCGCAATCAGTACACTGTCTCCCGGCGTCAGTTCCAGACTGCGGTGACTCTTGGAAGCCAGGCGGCTAAGCGCCGCCATCGGTTCACCCTGGCTGCCTGTAGTCAGTATTAGAATTTGGTTATTAGGGTAGCGGTTAATTTCTTCGACCCCG
Organism: Sporomusa aerivorans; assembly: GCF_041428895.1. Lineage (NCBI taxonomy): Bacteria > Bacillati > Bacillota > Negativicutes > Selenomonadales > Sporomusaceae > Sporomusa > Sporomusa aerivorans. The sequence goes on along the minus strand of NZ_CP156926.1, from coordinate 1,023,567 downwards.
ATCAGAACCCCTTCCGGAATGGTCATATAGCCAAGCTCTGTTGCCTTGGTTATCACGGTGACCATGCTCCGGCCTAAAAGCGCCACCTTACGCCCATATTTACAGGCCGAATTAATGGCTTGCTGCAGCCGGGATACGTTAGAAGCAAAAGTCGTCAGTATGATTCGTCCCTTGGCCTCACTAAAATAGTCATCCAGCGATTCGCTGACTGTCCGTTCTGATTTGGTGAAACCCGGTCGCTCGGCATTGGTGCTGTCGGATAAGAGCACCAACACCCCCTGGTTGCCTAACTCAGCGAATTTATGGATGTCAATCATGTTGCCGTCAACTGGTGTCTGATCAATTTTGAAATCACCGGTATGCACCACTGTCCCCACCGGTGTTTTTAAATAAACGGCCAGTGCATCGGAAATGGAATGGTTTACCCGGATAAAGCCAACCTCAAATTGTCCCAGCGTAAGGGAATCCCCCGGGCCGACGGGACACAAATTGCGGTCGGAAACGTCGTATTCTTTCAGCCGGCCTTCCACCAGGCCCAATGTTAGCCGGGAACCATAGACAGGCACATCCACCTGCCGCAGCAAATAGAACAAGGAACCGATATGATCCTCGTGCCCGTGGGTTAAGATAACTGCCCTGATCTTTTCTTTGTTTTCAATCAAATACGTCATATCAGGAATAACTAAATCAATTCCCAGCATGTCTTCTTCCGGGAATGCCAGACCGGAGTCGATGACAATTATATCATCGCCGTAGCGAAACACCGTCATGTTTTTGCCGATTTCACCAAGACCGCCCAGTGGTATAATGAGCAATTTTTCGTTCTTATTCAAGGAAACCTGAACCTCCAATAGTAGATTATTTATTTTTAGTAATATAAAGTAGACTTAGCTTCAGGCGGGGTTTTAAGCCCAGCTGCAGGTTAGTCGTCGGATAAAGAGAACACGCCTCTCAACCGGGCCTGTGGCGAAGTTGGCAGCCGCTGTTGCCCTTATCCAGGCGAAAGTTATACTTTCTATCAGGATAATAGAAAACTAGGATCTCTTAGATCCTAGTTTTTGCTCAACGTTACATTATCATCCGCACAATATGATTAAAACTTAACGCCGATCACTTACTAGTCTCTTTATTATATACAACCAGCGGAACAAATGCAAATTTATCCTGTAACTAACCTCTACTACTCACGCTTAGCCAAACCTCTATGCAAAGTATTTTCCTTTCTATTATTTCCAAAATTTTGAAAATATCGTACTATACCGATAAAAAGTTTTAACATCTGCCTAAAATAATTTCCTTAGAAATCATAAGAACTTCTAAGGAAATTATTTATAAATATTGTCTTGAAAGCTCCACTCGTGAATAAGCGGAAAACCCAACGTCCGCAGGAATATTGCTCTTTCCGCTTCTGTCTACTGGTACTGCCAGCCGCATATTTTTCGTTCCAGGTAGTCAATCGTACTGAATAAGGTAAGGCCGATACTGCTCAAAGCCACAATTCCCGAGTACATTTCCAGATAATTGACCCGCAGCCAGGCATCCATAATAAAATAACCCATCCCATATTGCGTTCCGAATGTTTCAGTGAAAAACAGCACCGAGACGGCTGTCGCCATGGCCACTCTCAGCGAAGTCAAAAACTTGGGCATGGAAGCGGGGATAAGAATTTCCCGGAACACATCCAGATAACCGGCTCCCAATGAGTAGAGCGGATAATATGTTTCCTTAGGGATACTCTTGACTCCGTCCCTCACGGCTACGATTACCTGAAAAACAATAATAAGGAATATCATCAGTATTTTCGACAACTCATCAAGGCCGAAAATCAGCATAACAACAGGCAGGAGCGCAATTTTCGGTATGGGGTACGTCAAATACACCAGGGGTGATAACAGCTTGTCCCAGCGTGGAAAATATCCCATACAGAGTCCCAGCGGTATACCAATTAAAACCCCCAGGCAGACCCCCGCCAGAATTCGCCACAGGCTGTACAAACCATGAATTGCGATTTGCGGCAGGAAGATATTAAATAAATTGACCATTACGATTCCCGGCGGCGGGATAATGGGCAGCCTTACCCAACTGGCAATTACCTGCCATAACACAAAGAAAATAATGGTGCCGTATATATACCAGACTCCCGGTCCTTTTCTTCTCACTTTGACCAATCCTCTTTTATCATCTTGCGCAATTCAAGACAGAGCTGAAAAAATTCCTGCCGGTTACGGGCATCCTGAGTGTCAAACAAGGGATTCTCGATAATCTTGCTGACTGTACCCGGCGCAGCCGAAAGAATGACAATTTTTCGCCCCAGATACACGGCTTCCTCCACATGGTGGGTTACCAGAATGGTGGAAACTGAATGCCGGCGCCACACCTCTAAAAACACATTCTGTATTTCTTCCCTGGTCATAGCGTCCAATGCCGAAAACGGTTCATCCATTAACAAAAGATCCGGTTTGAGCAGAAAAGCTCGGGCCAGAGCAACCCGCTGCTGCTGGCCGCCGCTCAATTCTCCGGGAAAACGGTGTTCCAGACCGTTTAGTCCCAATAGTTGGATCATGGCCGCCAGATTTTGTTCATTGTCACGCTGATTCCTGTCTTTTATTTTCACACCCAGCCGGATATTCTCCGCAATGGATTTCCAGGGCAGCAGCCCATAATTTTGCGGTATGAAGCCAATTCTTTGGTTTTGCGGCATAACCGGCTGGCCGTTAATTTCGACAGTTCCCGCAAATTTTTTAAGAATCCCGGCCAACACTTTTAAGAGCGTGGACTTGCCGCAGCCGGAAGGACCAATAATGGCGCAGGTCTCACCGGCGGCAAGTTCCAGGTTTATATTCTTTAAAACATCGTAATTATATCCTCTGGCTTCATAAGCAATATGTAAGTCCTTAATCCGGATCATGACTGTTTACCTGACAAAGCGGGCGTCAACCAGCTCTGAATAATTGTACTGTTTCTGAATGAGTTTTCTTTCCAAGAGCCAGGCGATAACACCGTCCACATCCTTTTGCTCCGGAGCTGCAGCCTTGGTATACTTGGGCAGGACAAGCGCATCTCTGACATCTTTGGGGAAACCGCCTTTTTCTACTATTAAATCGATATAGTTCTCTCTGGGTTCTTTCGCTAAATATTCTATGGCTTTGCTATAAGCCCGGTACATAGCCTGAATCTCTTTCTCCTTTTCCGTAACAGCCTTGGTAGTAAAGATCAGGACACCGGGATTAATGCCCAATTGATCGGAGGAGTTCACCAGTTTAGCCCCATTTTTTATCGCCACGGTTGCCAAAGGTTCCGGCAGGGTGGCTGCCGCAATCTTACCGTTCTGCAACATTTCCAGGCGAGCCGGAATCTGCGGGATGACAACCTTATTAATGCCATTGGCCGGCAAACCGCCTTGCGCCGTTATCCGGTCGGTGACATATTCAATAATGGTATTTTTCGAGATGGCAACATCTTTGCCTTTGAGGTCCTGGATAGATGTGACTGTTTCATTTTTACCGGCAACCATTTTATAGCTTCCGGTCGACAACGAGGTAATCACCGTATCAAAGCCACCCGCTTTGGCGAAAGCCTCGGCCAGCATATCGGAGATGGCGCCGTCCAGATTGCCGCTTTGCAGGGCGCTATCCCGTTCCATCGCACTCTTGAACTGTTTGAGCGTTACTGTCAGGCCTTCCTCCTTAAAATACCCTTTTTCCTGGGCAATAATAAACGGAATGGAGTCGACGTCAGGCATAAGACCGACGGTAATATTTTGCAGTTGGCTTTGCTTAGGAGCCGGGTCCTCTTTTTTGTTGCCGGCGCAACCCGTGAACACCAGCGTCAATATTGTTGCAAGCATAATAACGACAAGCTTCTTCATACATCAACCCTCATTTCTTAAGTTTCTGGCCAGCACATTAATTTTCGATTAATTGTTTTCTGGTCTGTCTAATTAAATATAATATGTAAAAAGCAATAAAACAAATAATAACATTGGCTGCGTAAAAATAGACCGCCTGATAGCCCGCCTGACCGGCTACTATTCCGAGAACAATAGCGCCTCCGCCTACGCCTGTATCAAGCGCGTTAAAAAAAGTCGCACTGGCGATACTGCGCCGCTCAGGGACAGCCATATTAATCATCCAGGTCTGCAAGGCGGGAAACAATGTCCCGGTTCCAAGCCCATAGCAAACCGCCGCCCACAAAAATAATGCCGGCGAGGAAACTTTAGACAAAAGCAGCATGCCGGTAAGTAATATTATAGCGCCGGGGATAATAACCCAGGCTGGTCCCTTGCGGTCAAAGACCTTACCTACTACCAGGCGTACTAAAAAGACATTCGAGGTAGCTATTAAAAAGAAATAGCCTGCATTGGCAATATGCACCTCCCTGGCGAGTAAGGTTACAAAACTTAATACCCCGCCAATTGAGACACCAAACAGCAGACTGAGAAAAGCCGGAAATACAGCTTTGCTCTCCACAAACCGGTCCAAACCTGATTGTCCGGTTTGTGCGGCGGCATAGCGGGCGGCAGGCACCCTGGCAGCCCGGGTCCAGTATAACGCAAAAATCTGACTGGCAGTGGCCATGCAAAATAAAATGGCAAAACCATAACTTTCAACTATCCAGACGCCAATAGCCGGCGCCAGCGCCATCAGCAAGGTGGTGCCAAGTCCAAAATACCCCATCCCCTCACCCCGGCGGGACGCCGGAATAAGATCAGACACTATCGTGGCATACATGGTTGTGGCTATTCCAAAGCCCACCCCGTGCAAAATCCTCACTGCCAGCGACCAGGCTACACTGTCGGCCCAGTAATAGCCCACTGTTGCCAGGAGGCAGATCACAATGCCGCTGACCAGAAAAGCCTTCTTGCCCATTCGCCGAATTCCTACCGCCGTATAAAAACGAATTAAAATCGCGGAAAAGGTAAAGCTCCCCATAATGAGTCCGATTTGCGCGTCTGTTCCCCCATAGCTGGCAATAAACAGCGGCAGAGTTGGAATCAGAATGTGAAATCCTGAAAACAATAGCGCATTCGAAACCGCCAGAAAAATAAAATCTTTAGACCATAAACGTTCTTTTCCTGCTGCATCCATCATACTGCGACCGTTACCTCATACCTTCCCTGACCCCAAATTCACAAGCAACATATTTGACTGAAACAATTCCCGGAGTATATCTTTTTCGACACATACCACGCTCTCCCTGCTAATTTCATTAATATTTCCCATTATAGCGGGATCAGAAACCATCACAGAATCATAAAACTCGCGCCGCCCTTCTATCGAAGCCCAGCGCGAGTTTTATACCATCATTACCCAGTAGTTAGGTTACCCCGCTTCTTCTGTCACCGCCAGCCTGCCGCCACTCATCTGGTCATTGACAAGCAGGGTCAGGCCAAAAGCCACCAATGGCAGAAAAGCCAAAATATCGAATACGGCCGGCAATGACCAGATATCGGCAATCCGCCCCAGCAAAAGCACGCCCATACTCCCCAGCCCGACACTGAAGCCGAGCGTCAGTCCGGAAGCCATACCGACATTTCCCGGCATCATGCGTTGGGTCAATACCATACTGCTGGCAAAAGCAGCCGATAAGCAGGCGCTAATAATGGATAATACAGCATACACGCCCACCTCAGGTGCCAGATTAAACACGGCCAGCAAAACACTTACCGGTATTATCGACCATAGCATAATCTTTTTGCTGCCAAACCGGTCGCTTAATACGCCGCCGGCCAGCGTCCCGGCAGCGCCGGCGGCCAGAAACACGGTCAGCAGCGATCCGGCATACATAGCATCCCCTTTTAAATACGAAACATAATATAGCGGGATAAACGTACTGATACCTGAGCTGACAGTGGCCCGCATCAGTACAACTCCCAGAAGCGCTAAAAGCGACACAGAAAACATGCCCTTGAGCCCGCTGAGGCTTTGCACACCTTTAACCTCTGACGGCGGTAAAGCAGCCACCAGTTTATACAGGAACAGGCTGGTCAGCATACAGGGAACGGCGTAAACCCATAAAAAGCCGGTGAACGGTTCTGCCAGCAGCAGTCCCATAATGAGCGATCCAAGGGCAAAACCGGCATTGCCGCCTACGACGAACATACTGACACCCTTGCCCTTGGCCGCCCCGCTTAACCGGTTGACGGTCTTGGCCCCCTCCGGATGGAAGGCTGCGATACCCAGGCCGGTGCAAGCGGTGCAGATAAGCAGCTGCCAATAGCTCGGCACCAGGAGTGAGGCCAGCATAGCCAGCCCGGAAAAAAGACAGCCGACCGCCATAAGCCAGGGCCGGGGATTGCGGTCGCTCCAGTAGCCAAATACCGGCTGTATCACTGAGGAAGTCAGATTCTGCATCAGTGCAATCGCCGTTACTTCAGCATAACTCAGCCCAAATTTGGCCTTAAAATAGGGCAGGGCCACCAGAAGCGCCCCCTGCGACAAATCGGTTACCATATGGCCCAGGCCAACCAGGGGAACCCCTCGCGGCACTGCTCTCATCATTGCATTTATACTCATATTCACTGTCTCATATCCCCCAGATACTTTATCTTTATATTATCACATAGTTCAGTCCTGTTTGCCTAGAGGCGGCGAATAGAATACACATCAGTTGCATTCATGCACTTTTTCGCTCAGGTATCCCTCCGGTGCTGACATTATTTATCCGGCGACTAACCTCCAGATGGGGTTCCCTCCACCTGAAGCTAATCTGCTTTATAGCAACGTATTGCTGCTGCTAAGCGCTTGATTCCTTCATAGATTCGCTCTTCCGGCATATTGGAATAATTCAGCCTGAGTGTATTCGGGACATGCCTGTTGGGGAAAAAAGATTCTCCGGGCACAAATGCAACCTTATGCCTGAGGCTTATGGTTAATAATTGAATTGCATTGATACTCGGCGGCAACTCTACCCAGGTAAACAAACCTCCCTGCGGCCGGGTATACTGGATATCGCTGGGGAAATGCTGCTCCATAGCGTCCAGCATAGCATCCCGCCGTTGGCGGTAGACAGCGATGATCTGCTGGATATGCTGTTCAAAATCATATAATTCCATATACTTGGATATCTGCCTTTGACTCATAGAGGACGTATGCAAATCAGCGCATTGTTTAATCATTATATATTTTTCAATAAATTTAATATCCGCCGCAATCCAGCCAATTCTTAAGCCCGGGCAAAACGTCTTCGAAAAAGTTCCCAGTGCTATTACCAAACCTCTGGTATCCAATGATTTAATGGATGGCAAAATTTCGCCTTCGAAGCGCAACTCGCCGTAGGGATTATCCTCTAGAACCGGAATCTCATATTTATTGATTATCTCAACAAACTGCCGGCGGCGCTGCCAGGTCCAGGTCCGGCCGGTAGGATTTTGGAAATCGGGAATAACATAAATAAACTTAACATTTGCCGTTGACGCAAGAACCTTTTCCAGCTCGTCGGGAATCATGCCCTCATCATCTGTCGGTACTTCCACAAATGTCGGTTTATAAACCCGAAAGGCGCTGATTGCGGTTAAATAGGTCGGACTTTCGCATAGCACAACATCTCCCTCGTTTAAGAACAGCTTACCGGAGAAATCCAACGCTTGCTGCGATCCGCTGGTAATCAGGATATTCTCACAGGCAAAGTCTGTTTTGAATTTGCGGTTCATCCTGGCGGCGATCTGTCTGCGCAATGGCGTAAACCCTTCTGTTGTCGAATACTGCAGCGCCTGGCCGCCGGCCTCCTCCAACACCTCAATAGTAACATTTTTCATTTCTTCTACAGGAAAAAGCTCCGGCGCAGGCAACCCGCCCGCCAGCGAGATGATTTCCGGACGTTCGGTAACTTTCAGTATTTCTCTTACAGCAGATGTTGTCATCAAATCCATACATTTTGCCAAAGCAACAGCCATACTAACTCCCCCTCTTGAGCCCCACAAAAATATTGTATTCATTATACGTTCCTCATTCATTACTGTAAATATCCAATTTCCAGGCATTTTTTATTAAAATTGGATACTAATATTATATATTTTCAGTATAAACGTGCATTTCTGCGTTACTGAAAAATCCAGCCTGTTTGTTCACTGCACAGGCTGGACTTTTTTTGCGTGCTGTTACAGGAGTGAGGCTGTACGGTCGAGAATAAGAAGCAACAAGAAACCGTTGGGGAGTGAAGTAATGACTTTGAATCCATTAAGCTGGTCCTTGCCGGATATCCCAATGCTGAAATCATTCGGTCAGCAGTTGGCTGATTTTAATCAGCCCTATACAGCCAAAAGCATCTTTGAGCAGTTGATTCAGCGCGTCCAGGGATTTGAGGCTCAGTTGGACCAGGAACACGAAGTAGGTATGAGACTGGTAAGCTTCGGCAAATCGACAGAATTCAGCGTAACCCGGCTTGGTTACTTAAACCCGTGTCTAATCTGGTTTGAAGGCACGTTGCCCGACGGCTCGGCTGTTGAACTTGTGCAGCATGTCAGCCAGATTAATTTTTTACTGTTAAAGTTAAGGCGCCAATCGCCACTTGAGCCACGTTGCCCGATCGGTTTTTGCACAGATCTGCCCCTACCCGCCAGTGCGACGGCAGAATCCCCAGCCAGCGAGCCGCCCGGTTCTCCCCCTAACAACGGCTAAATCACCGGACAATTACTATCTTTCACCATCCCGCCGCGCGGGATTTTTTATTTTGCTAGGACGTCCGCAATATTATTTACCTGCGGCTACATACTAAAATAACGCATTACCGTGTTCAGTACATCAGGTACAGCCATAGAGGCTAATAACAGCATCGTCAGCAATATAAGCATAACGGTAAAAATCCAGCAAACGCCATTATAAACGGCGGAATTGGCGTAATCTCCCATTATGCTCCTGTCACTCGCAATAAACATCATAAAAAGCAGGATAGGGGGTAATAGCACCCCGTTGACCACCTGAGAAGTAAGCATGACATGATACAGCGACAGCCCCGGCCAGAGGACCAGGCCGGCGCCAACCACAATCAGCGATGTATATAACCCAAAGAATATTGGCGCTTCTTCATAGGACTTACTAATACCGCGTTCAAAGCCAAAGGCTTCGCAAACCGCATAAGCAGTGCTCAGCGGCAGAATAAATGCTGCCAGGGTTGATGCGCCAAATAGCCCGAAAGCAAACAGCATACTGGCATATTTCCCGGCCAGCGGTTCCAGTGCCACTGCAGCATCCTTCACCGTTTCGATTGCGATATTATTACTGTATAAAGTGGCCGCAGTGGCGACAATGATAAAGAACGCAACCAAACCGGTAAAGAAAGAGCCTACAAAAACATCCCAGCGGGTATATGCATAGTCTTTGGCCATGATTCCCTTGTCAACAATGGAAGCCTGCACATAGAACTGTCCCCAGGGCGTAATCGTCGTGCCAATCACCCCTATCGCCATCAGCAAAAATTCGGTATCACGGGAAAAAGACGGTGTTACTGAGGCAATAAGCACTTCGTGCCAAGGCGGGTTAACAAGCAGGCCTGAGACTATATAACTTATAAACGTTACACACAAAGCAAGAAATATTCTCTCAATCCGGTCATAACTGCCTTTGACTACCAGCCACCAAATGATGCCGGCCGTTACTGGTACCGATATATATTTATTAACCCCAACGATTTCGAAACTCGTAGCAATGCCTGAAAACTCGGATGCCGTTGTACCAATGTTGGCAATAAGCAATACGACCATGGCAAACAATGTCCACCTGACACCGAATTGTTCACGGATAAGGTCCGCCAGCCCTTTGCCGGTGACAGCTCCCGTACGCGCTGAAATTTCCTGGGCAATAACCAGACAAATAGTAGCAACAAACATAGTAAACAGCAGGGTATAGCCATATTTGGCGCCGGCCGCCGCGTAGGTGGCAATTCCACCGGCGTCATTATCGGCAAACGCCGTTATAATTCCCGGTCCCATTACTGCAAGAAACATACCGATACGCCCGCGAATACCTGTAACCAGCTTCATGGCTTACCACCTCCCGAGGCGCCTGTTGATAATTAAGCTAACCCCTACATCACCCCGGCCGCGCTCAGGTAAAAGCTGCGCCAGCACATCATCGACCGTAATAATGCCAAGCATCTTCCCCTGATCGTCAATAACAGGGACTGCCAGTAGTTTATATTTGTTAATTATATCGGCCACCTTGCGGTGGCTGTCGCTACAGTGCACACTTATCACTTTTTCCTGCATGATACCGGCCAGATTGTCTCCCTGTCTTGCCAAAATAAGCTCCCGCAGCGAAACTACTCCCAGCAGCGCTCCGCCGGCATCAAGAACATAAATAGAATAGATAGTCTCGGCAACAGGCGCCAGCTCACGGATCTTATCAATAACACCGGCGACAGTATCCTGAACGCGCAAGCCGAGATATTTGGTAGTCATTAAAGCACCGGCCGTATCGTCAGGATAGCTCATTAACTTCTGTACATTTACAGCAGAGTTGCCGGGCATTAACCGGAGCAATGCCCGGGATTTGTCGTCCGGCAGATCTCTTAGTATAGCAGCCGCGCCATCCGGCGGCATATTTTCCAGAAACTCCACTGCCTGCTCCTGGTCCAACTGGCTGATAATTTCGAGTTGGGTCGCCGGTTCCATATCCGCCAGCGCCTCAACAGCCTGCTGTAAATCAAAATTGCGTAAAAAGCCGGCGCGGCTGTTATAGTCCATTTGCTCAACAATGTCGGCGACATCGGCAGGATGCAGCTGCCGCAGCTGCTCTTTGTCGCGCGTTAACTGCAGGCTGGAGGTTGTATCCTGCAAAGGCTTAATATGCTGCCAGCCAATAAACTTATGCGCCATATTTCTGACTAAAAACTCCAGACCAAGACGCCTCAATAAGCCCCGCACGCCAATGTCCACAGCCACCATTTCTAAACCCGCCCGCGGGCCCCAGGCCAAAGTTATGTCATTAACCCGCACAAGTCTGGCCCCTTTAATATCAATGATCTGTTTGTCAAGCAGCCATTTCCGGACGCTTATTTCAGTATCCAGTATGGATCTTGCAACATTTTCACCTGCTTCTCCGGCCAGTTGCACCTGCTTCGCGCCGACTTCCGCCACAAACTGTATTGGCACCAATTCCAGTTCATTTCTCCCTGTTTTAATTCCGGTAACGCTTGGCGCCGCCCCGTCCCATTTAACCACCATATCTTTGACTTTACCAATACGCCGCCCGGCAGCGTCAATAATCGGCTTGCCCAGAAGCTGGCTAAAATAATACACTCTCTCAACTGTATTCAAAAAAGCGCACCTCCCACTCCGCCTAACTCCGCCTTTCTGTCGCACTTCATCAGTTTCTCGCATAGGAACTTCGAATATCTGCAAAAAGATAGACCTCTTCCGTAACTGAAAAAGGTCTGTATCTGTTCAGTGTTTTTATAGTTTATGATTTGTCGGAAGTAAACGATTCCATTTCCGGCAATATTTTTAGCTTGCCGTCCATAATCCCGGCAGGACTATTCCTGCCATCCGCGTCCTTTCCCCGTATTTATCCAGAGACTTAGCTTCCGATGGGGTTAAAATCCCTTCTGAAGCTAAGTCTGCTTTATCTGTAAAGCACCGCAATAAAGTTCGCTGAAGCCAGGAGATAAGCGGATGAAATAGACGGTTAGGGAAATGCTATATACAACGCATTAAAGTCTTGCAGGCGAATGTGTGTTGGCAAAAGCAAAAGCCAAGCGCCAGCGCTGGAGTGTTGCCAATGTACTTTCCGCCTGTGTCTGCAAAGTATTTACTGCGGAATATATTGTTTGGGATGTGATTGCTCTGGATACTGAAACAACCCTGCAAACAGAGTCCCCTGAGGCTGCGGACAACGACAAACAAACCACCCTAGCCGAAAACGCTGCCGTAAACCCGCAACATAGCTTACCGGAAGAAATGGTTAATTTCTGTGGGTTCCCTTCGTAAATCCCGCCTGGCGGGATTTTTTTACATTAAAAAGCCTCAGCGAGAGTCTCCTCCGTCTCGGTTTATCCTCAGACTGGACGTTTTTATTTTTTGTCATAACCGCTTATGGTGTTGTCCGGGAATTTGTTGTATGATAGGTGCATAACTTTAGGTTTATTCTAATTAGATTGAGGTGTATGCATGAATAACTCAACTTCTTATACACCGGAAGAAGTATCGAAAATCTTGAAGATTTCCCGTTTTACCGTTTATGAGATGATAAAGCGCGGCGATATTCCCTCCTATCGCATTGGCCGGAATATGCGAATTGATGCAGCCGATTTGGACACATATATCCGCAATTCTAAAAAACATGCCACACCCCAGTCCAAATCACCCGCAGAAAAGCAAATGCAGGAGTCCGGTGATTTTATCATTTGCGGTCAGGATATTGTCTTGGACGTTCTGACAAGGCATCTTGAAGCCCAAATGCCGCACATGAGATTTTTACGCAACTATATTGGCAGTATGAATGCCTTGTTTGCGCTGTATCGAAAGGCGGCCAGCGCAGCTACCGCCCATTTGTGGGATAGCGACTCCGATACATACAATACCCCTTACGTACGTCGTTTACTGCCCGGACAGCATACACTTATTTTTAATTTGGTTTACCGCAACGCCGGATTCTACGTTGCCAAAGGCAATCCTAAGAACATTCTGGACTGGCAAGATTTAACGCGTGACACCGTTCGGCTGATTAACCGCGAAAGCGGCGCCGGCGCCCGGGTTTTGCTGGACGAAATGCTGTATAAACTGGCCATCGACTCTAACCGCATTACCGGTTATGCCCAGGAGGAAATGAGCCATCTGGCAGTTGCCAGTTCAGTCGCCAGAGGTCAGGCAGATGTTGCCGTAGGTATCGAAAAGGTCGCCCTGCAAATCAGCGGCGTGGATTTCATCCCGCTGAAACAAGAGCGGTATGACATCGTTATCCGGCAGGATGATGTGGAAAAACCGGCTTTCCAGGCGCTCCTGTCAATTCTTAAATCCCAGGCGTTTTTTGACGAAGTTTCCGGCATGGGCGGCTATGATCTGTCTCAGACCGGCAAACTTATGGCACAGTTATAATCCATAGCAGCTAATATTTACAAAAAATTCAGAATCAATGCTTGACGGATTTTATAATGGCTGTTAAAATATTCACAAAGGTATATTGATCTGCATTACTGACGGTTAAGTGGAGTTTACCACGTGGAGTGCAGGTTGTGAGAATTGTCGACCGTCTGGGCAGCATACACATCGTTGTGTGCCCGGACGGTCTATTTTATTGCCTACCCGGGATTATTTTAAACAGGAAGGAGGGACCCGGTTTTGTTCGAACTCGCGGATGTTTCCCGACATACCATTCACAGAATGGCTTTATACCACAGTGTTTTAAAGATAATGAAAGAGAATGGTGTATCTATTGTTGTTTCCAGCGATCTCGGCAGGCGTACAGGTATTCAGCCACATGTAGTTCGTAAGGATTTTTCCTGTTTTGGCGAATTTGGCACCAAAGGCGTCGGATACCAGATTGAATACCTCCTCCGGCGGATTGAAAAGATCCTGGGGTATGACACTGTCTGGAATGCTGTTTTGGTTTGCCATGGCATGCCTGCCTTACCATCTGTGGTTTATTCATACTGGCCGCCGGCAGTAAATATTCTTTCAGTAATTGACCTGTCCGGACAAAACGTCGGCTTGCCGGTTGACAATCTGGACCTGGCGGTTGAGCAGTGCGAGAATCTCGTAGAAATTATTAATACCAGAAACATAAGCATTGGCATAATCTCCACGCCGCCGTCGTATATCCAGGAAACAGTAAATCACTTGATCAAAGCAGGTATACAGGGCATTGTCAATTTTTCTGCCTATCCGGTTTTTGTCCCCGACTCGGTAGCCATTATCCAGGTTAACGTGGCCTCTTTATTCAGCCAGATGACCTTCCAGCTAAAGCATGTGCCGACAAAGGTGCCGGCAACGGAAAGAAGCGCCGCAGAGTAACCGGTTTATTTACCTTCCGCCAGCTACAGGCAAGGTTGAGTGGAATCCTCCCGGTTCTTCTTGAAAAAGAAAAAACAACTTGCTATAATTAAAATCAGGTAAATCAAATGAGCCTAGTGCCACTGGGATTAGAAGATTTGCCTGCGCTTCATGGGTATTCGTGGTACCCATGAAGCTTTTATATTTATTCAGCGTCTTTATTCCTGGTCGCTCCCCGCCGCAGCCCCTTTGCATGCTTCAGCTACCAACCGGCTTAGATCAGGCAGCAATGCCCGCTTGATACCGGTGTCATGCCTATAAAGTTCTGACAATACTTCAACCACCTGTTCCAGGCCAGCGTTGCCCGCCCGTTCGCCAATCCCGCCCACGGTAACACTGGCCATAGGCACACCGGCCTGGACGGCGGCAACGGTATTGGCCGTAGCCAGCCCGAAGTCATTATGCACATGAATCTCAATGGGCAGGGCGCAGCTTTTCACAAGCCTTAGCATAATTTCGTAGGTATTAAGCGGTTCCATGCAGCCCACCGTGTCGGCATAACGGATATATTCCGCCCCCATACCGGCTGCGGCTTCGGCCACCTGCAAAAAGAAGGTTTCATCAGCCCGCGATGCATCCTCAGTGCCCACCGATACGGTACAGCCAAAACTGCGTGCATACGCCACCGAGTCGGCTAGTTGCCGCAAAACGGTTTCCCTGGTTGTTTTCAACTTATATTTAAGGTGCAAATCCGATACCGGAATCGATATATGAATACAGGAAAAACCACAATCCACCGAGGTCAGTACGTCTTGCCTGACAGCCCGATTCCAGGCTATGACCCTCGCCGACAGCCCCGCATCAACAATGGCTTTTAAGGTACGCTGCTCCTCCACCCCCATGGCCGGTGTCCCCGCCTCAATGGCAAATACGCCTGCACGGTCCAGAGCCTTGGCAATAGCCAGTTTTTCCGTCTGGGAAAATGCCAGACCGGCCGCTTGCTCGCCATCACGCAGGGTAGTGTCGACAATGCGTATTTTTTTCACGACGCCGCCTCACAGACCAGTTTCTGTAATTGCTGATCGGAAACAGGCGCTTTTTGCCCAATTGCCAGGGCCCGGGCTTTCTCCAGTATCAGCGGTACCACTGCAGGCTGAATGACAATACTCATTTCCTTCAGTTTCATTTCAATCGCGGCTTTACCCGAATGTTTGCCAATAATAATTTTCCGGGGCAAGCCCACCGTCTCGGGAGTAAAAGGCTCATATAAATCACTTTTTTTATTGACGCCATCTACATGAATACCTGATTCGTGCGCGAAAATATTGGCACCGATGATCGGCTTGGTAGTATGGACACGCTGCCCGACATACTTTAATATTTCTGCACAGCACGCTGCCATGTTTTCCGGCACAGTTAGCGGCAGCTTCAGTAAATACCGCGCGCCCATCAGTACTTCTTCCAAGGCCGGGTAGCCGCCGACCCCGCCGCAGGCAACGGCAATATGGCCAATACCGCTTCTTATGGCGCTAAGGGCATTGCCCGCCGCCAATCCTTTACTGTTATTGCCATAATACTCCACACCACAGGGTATTTCCCGCTTAAGCGACCGCAGTGTCCGGTAGGTCACCATGGGGTCCAGTTCACCCTGCCGGTCATCAACAACAAAGCTGGTTATATTATTATATATTCGCACCAGCCGGGCAATCTGATATAGCCCGCTTGCCGAGTAGCGGCAACAACCGGCGATATGCAAGGCTACCGTCATTTGTCGGGCCTCGGCCAGGCGCAATGCTTCCTTAACCGCTGCCGGCAACGTTTTTACTTCCTGATAACTCAGGCCCATTTTTATCTGCCGGCACCCCAGGAGATACGCCCTGTCAACTTCGTCGGCAGCAGGCCGGACACCAACGCGTATATTTTCCGTACCCATGCCGTCCGCATGCATAACGACTGCATATGCCGCCAGGGTCAGGTCGAACAGCACAGGGGCCAGGGCTGCCAATTTCTCTTTTACGTGGCTACAGGCCGAACTGTCTACATATTGGTTCTCCAATGCATAACTCAGTGTCTGGTCAATAAACACAATGTCCGTTTTCATCCTACTACCCTCTTTCCTACATTTTCTAAATTACCGGTAATTTTCAGATAGCGCGCAATACATTTTCTGCCTGCTCTTTCTCATGCCGCAATTGATGGAAAGCCTGGAGTAAGCCTTCTGTCACACTGCTGCAGGCTTCCACTACCGCAATTCCCTGTTCCTTGATCCGCTGCTCTGCCTCGTGGCCAATGCGCATAGTCAGTATCGCATCACAGTCGGCGATACCCTGCAGTACCCTAGCTTTTACTGCCACAGCCTCGTCACAGCTTTCCGTACCCAGACAGTATTTCGGAGTCGGCCTGGTTTCAATAAACCGGCACTCCACACCGTCTGTTTCGTAAATATGAAACTCTTCGGCGTGACCAAAATGCAAATCCACCAGTTTCTTATACCGGGAAGTGACCGCCACTCTATACGACTGGGCCCGCAGACCGGACTTCTGCGCCGCCCCCGGCTGGATACTGCGGAATTTCATCGCCTGGTCTTCGGCCAGCAGGCCGATCGCATCAGCCCGGCATTGCTGGCAATGGCGCATCTGGGGCAGGTGGGTCTGACACAGATCCCGCATAGCATTTACCGCCTTCATGTCAGTCTGGGGTAAACTCTGAAACGCGCTGCCGGGCGCCGGAATGAGTGGCATGATATTGGTCATAAACGCTCCCAGGCTCTTTACTTTTTTTACTACGTCCGGAATCTGCTTTGCATTTATATCCTGAATCATAACTGTATTGACCTTTACCAAAACACCGCTTTCGGCCAGCAGCTTAATTCCCGCCAGCTGGTTATAAATCAGTATTGCCGCGGCATTCTCCCCAACACAATATTTACCCTGATAATGGATATGATGATAGATTTTAGCGCCAATGGCCGGTTCCAGACAATTTACCGTAACAGTCACATGTTTAACGCCAAGGTCAATGATATCCTGCCCATAATGCGGCAGCATCAGGCCATTAGTAGATAAGCAGAATATTGTCTCCGGCGATTCCTCCCGGATTAACGTCAGACTGTGCTTTACGGCTTCCCAATTGGCCAGGGCGTCACCCGGACCGGCAATACCGACAACGCTCAAATGCGGCAGGGCCGCTTTTACCCGGACAAACTTTTCCAGGCTCTGCTCGGGGGTAAGCACTTCACTGGTTACGCCCGGCCGGCTCTCATTGACGCAGTCATATTTCCGGTTACAGTAGTTGCAGCTGATATTGCATACCGGCGCCACCGGCAAATGCATTCTGGCGAAGGTATGCTGGGCATCGGCAGCATAGCAGGGATGTTGGGCTGTGATTTTGGCCAGTTCCTCATTCATATTTCGCTCACCCCTTTTTATCCGCGAAACATGTTCGCTTCATCAACCGGGTTCTCTTTGGCAGTCAGGTCTTCCGGCTCAATGCAGTATACGGCTACCGCCTTGTCATCAAAGGACGAACGGTATTTATCGACAAACTGCGCCGCCAGTGGTGTCTTAAAATATTGCGGCATGAATTTCTCCACAATCTGAATAAGCGCCTGGGTCTTTTCCGTCAAATCCTCTACCGGCAAAGCTTTCCCGAAAATAACGACACTCAGGTAAGCGGTATCACATTTAGCCGGCACAGCATCAGCCACAGTGCCGAATTCTTCAAAAACAGTAAAACACACCGTTCTGTTAACAGCCAGTACATCATTCTTTTTGCCGCTGCCCATACCATGAATATATACTTTGTTGTTCCAGTAGACATAGTTTACCGGCACAGCGTAAGGCCGGCCACCCTCTTCACACATACTTAAGGTTCCAACTCTTTGCTCTTGCAAAAAGCGGGTTATTTTTTCCTTATCACCGCAAATCCGTTTTGTGTATTTTATCTGCTCCATTGATGCTCACTCCCGTTTCAGATAGTACTGTTCCAGCCGGTCAAGAAATTCATCCATCAGGGCATTGACTGTTTTTAAACAACCCATATTATCCAAAATCTGTTTTTCAGTTTGCAGGTAGGGGCCATCTGTCAGTTCATCGGCACAGTGCCGGAGCAGCGACCGGATGCTGGCTTCGCTGCACTCCATATGAAACTGAAGACCAATAACGCGGTCCTTATACACAAAGGCCTGGTGCCCGCAGGCCTCACTGCCGGCAAAACAAACACAGCCCTCCCCTAGTGTGCTGAAAGTATCGTTATGCCATTGAAATACACGGACTGTTGCCGGAAAGCCTGTAAAGAGCGGCGATTCTAAGGCTTCACCGTAAAACTGTACCGGCAGCCAGCCAATTTCACCCTGCGGGTTTTTGGTAACCTTGCCGCCTAACACATCGGCGATAAGCTGGGCGCCAAGACATATCCCCAGGACCGCTTTCTTCTTGTCTATGGCTGCTTTAATGAATTGTTTTTCGGCGGCAAGCCAGGGATATTCATCCTCCTGGTAAATGTTCATGGGTCCGCCCATGATAACCAGCCAGTCAAACTGTTCCAGGCCTGGCAATGCTTCATAATTATATAAGTGAGTGCCGGTAAGACTGTGGCCTCGTTGCCGGGACCAGGACACAATGTTGGCAGGATCTTCAAAGGGCACATGCTGCAAGTAATGTATTCTCATAATAACCTCTCAGACTTTTTCCATCGCCGCTTTGACGGCCGCCATTTTCGAGGGATCGAACAATTTTCTGACATCGTCGCACATTCTCAGCACCCGGTCGGTGTCAACCGGTTCCGGTTCACCATGATAGTAATTTTCGATCGAACATATGCCAAAGATGGAGTCCAGTGACCGTATTTCCTCATTTAGCTGACCGGGAATCGCGGTAACCTCTTCAACGGCATCCATCAGACAGGTGTAGTTGTGATTACTTGGCTCCACGCCAAATAAATGACACAAAGCGATAAGATAATTCTCCAGGGCAACAGCCGCCACATTAAATACCACGCTGGGGTGCTGGCCTTCCTCCAAAAACTGGTTGGCCCGGAAATGATACATCCTGGCACTCCGGTAATCTTCTTCAAATGCCTCTAATGCAAGTTGATTTATCATTGTCCCGCCCTCTTTGTAATATGATTCTGCCAGAACCCATAAAGCGACCCGGGAACTGGCAGAATCAAATAATGTAAACCTATTATAAAGTAGACTTAGCTTCAGATGGGGTTTGAATCCCACCTGAAGGTTAGTCGCCCTTATCCAGGAGCTTAGCCGCTCTTATCCCGCTTTTAGAAGCGGGAGTCTTAGAGCGGGTTAGCTACAGGATGAAGCGGTTCGCCGGTTTACCGGCCGGTCTCCGGCCCTATTACCAGACATTAAGTACCCATTCCTTGTTTTTCTTGTATTCCATATCGGTAAAGATTGTGTTGGCCATAGCTTCGGCCAGCCAGATGGCGCCGGCATAACCGACAACCGGATGACGGTACAGTCCCGCCCGGTCATAGGTAGGGAAACCTACCCGCACCATGGGAATGTTATTGTCAATGGAAACAAACCGTCCTTTGGAATGACCCAGAATCAGATCAAGCTCCAGTCCTTCGTTTTTAATGCGGTTCTCCAGTTCCCACAAATCCGCATTAGTAATAATTTCCATTTTGTAATCCACGTTTTTTTGCAACTCTATAATACGGGGATCATCCGGATAAGAAGTATTGTCATCACCCAATAAGAGCAGCACCGGCTTCATTTCCAGATCCAGGCAGAATTGCGCCAAACCGATAACCAGGTCGGGATGTCCGTAGATGGCGACTTTTTTATCAGCCAGGAACATGTGGATCAGGTCGGTCAGGGCATCAATGGCAATGCCCCGCTCTCTCACAAGGGATTCCGGAATGGGTTTGCCGGTCATTTTTTTCAGGTTGTGCAAAAAGGTATCGGTATTGCGGATACCGATCGGCGTCGGGCCGATAACAGCCGGAACATCGAATTCGCTTTCCAGGTACCGGGCGGCTTTGCCGCCTTCGTACCGGTTGAGGGCAATGGTGCCCAGCGCGTTGGCCGTGTCTGTCAGATCCGCAATCGTGGTATCCCCGTGGGAAACATGGTTTCCATCCGGCATCAACGGTGAATCAAAGCTTTCGATTTCGAACAGTACGGTCGCCGGCACCTGCATTTCAGCCAGCAGATGCTTGAGCGCGGTTACGTCCCCGGGGTTGACCCAGCCGGTAATTAAATTGATTTTGCCGTTTGGCTCACTTTTCTTGGCAAAGTGACTGACAAAATCCAGCACGGCAACATCATAACCGGTGACCTGGCTGCCTTTAAAGCTTGGCGTATGAATGGGAATGAGGTGCACTTCCCGGCCGGCATATTTTTCTTTTAACAAACCATTATTAAGCTTCAAAACAACGCCGTCAATATCGTCGCCGATGACCTCGGTCGAGCAGGTCGAGATAATAGGTATAACCTTCACATGCGGATAGCGCATCAGAAGCACATCCACCGCTTCCTCTACCCGGTGAGTGGCGCCAAATACCGCGCCATCCTCATGCAGGGAGGAAGAAGCCAGTTCAAAACTTTCCTTGAAGTGCTGCGAAAACAGCAGGCGGACAAACATAACGCACCCCTGGCCGCCATGAACGATCCCTATGCACTCCTTAATCCCTATGCTGGCATACTGCGCACCACAAGGCTGACAGGTAAATATCGGATTGATAACACCGATACGTTCTTTTGCTTTTACTTCACAAAACATAGCATTACTCCTTTTTCTTTTGTTTTGCTCTGTGTCCGCCATAGTAGTGGCACAGCTTTTTTATTATCTAGGTTAATACCGTTGGTCTTTAAGCTCTTCATTCAGTGATCCGGTAATGGTCAGGAAATCAAGACGCTCTTTGAGTCCTTGCATAACTTCTTTGATTTCGTCCTTACTCATGTCGGTCAGCCAGGTGTAGCGGCTTTTATAGGCATCCGCCAGACAAACGGCATCCACCCAGTAGCATTTATCGGCAGGCGTTTCCTTTTCAACCGGTTCATCACACAATAGCTGCATGGTCCTGGTCAGAATCTCCTGATTTTGCCGCTCGCGGTCCCAGGCGCGGGAATGAAACTGCCACAGACATTTTTTCATAATATAATCCAGAAGCTGTTCAATTTTTTCTTTATTTTCCATAGCTTTCATCCTCCGTTATACCGCCGGAAGCTGTTTGACTTCCCGCGGAAATTCAGGATAGGTCTTTTTGCGCAGGTCGGCAATAATGTCATATTTACCATCGTACTCCCGCAGCGTTTCCGAAGCGGTGATTTCTTCACTTAAGTTCACATCAGACAGCATTTTTTGCGTTTCAAAGCCTTTATCTGCGGGAATTTCATCTTTGCTGATATCCAGAAAAGCAAGCTTATTCATCGGCGAATAAATGGCGTTGTAGATATCACGGGCAAACCGGACCCAGCCTTCAAAACCTTTCCAGGGACCATTGTGATAGGCGTGGGCGTTAAGGTAGGGGACGCGGATCTTCTTGGCGACTTCACCCGGACGTTTGCCGGTAAAGATGATATCCGGCTGCAGCATTTCCATGGCTTCAAGCCCTTCCAGCTCGTTGGGGTCGTCAATAGCCAGCGCGCCTTCCTCGCAGCGGGAAATGCCTTTTTCCATATCGCCCTGATGGCCGAACTTGGTATATACCGAAACTACTTCGACGCCCATTTCTTCATGGATGACATTCGCCCAGTGCCAGAGCTTGGAACCGCCCGGCCAGAGACATACTTTTTTCCCTTTCAGGCGTTCTTTGTACCAGTCCAGCGCTGGCTTCCATTTGGCGGTTTCCTCGTCAATAATGGCCTGGGCCCGTTCCTCAATGCCAAAGAACATGGCGACCTTCCGGAGCGAGGCCGATAACGGCTCAAAGCCAAAGCCGTCGATATCAAGCCGCGGTGTCCCGTACCGTACTCTAAGTTCGTTGCAGATATACTCGGCGGAACGCGCGCATTCCAGTACATTTAGCTGGGCCCGGTGCATGGACCGGAGGTCGTCATAAGACCCGTTGCCGGTAAAGGTGGACAGCACCTGAATGCCCATGCGCCGGAAATAATCCTGCATAACTTCCTGGTCACCCTGAATGTTGTACTCACCCACATAATTGAGAACATAATCGCTGGTGATTTTCGGTTCCACATTACCGACCTTCTGGTTAATCCAGGCGATGTTGATCTTGTGATGGCCCCCCGACTGGCTCGGACCGCCGAAGCCGGGAGAGTTGCAGACGAAGATATCCACCTCCGGCATTTCCTCCATGACTTCCTGGGCCACCGCATCCATATCATCCCCGATCAGCGCCGAGGCGCAGGTCTGGTAGATGGTCATCCGCTTGATATTGGGGAAGGCCTTGAATGCTTCAATAATATTTTGTTTCAGGACCTTTTCGGCGCCGAACACAATGTGTTTTTCTTTCATATCGGTAGCATAAGTATATTTAAGCTGGAAATTATCATTTTCACTGATATAGCGTTTGGTTTGCCAGGTGTCATAGGTGCACCCGACCGGCCCGTGGCTCATATGGATAACATCCCGCATTGGCGTACCGATAACATGCTTGGCGCCGCAGTAGGCGCAGCCTCGTTCCGAAATCGACCCGGGAATGGTGTTAAGATAGCCGAGCGGCAGGGCATCGGCCAGAGTCTCGCCGGGTCCTTTGATAACGGCATGTTTTTTTCTTTCGGGAATGCATTCGCTGCATTTAAACAAATGATAAGGCATTATTTGTTCCTCCTTTGTTGAATAGCATCATCAGGCACCTGGGCGAGTTTGTTGATTCACGTTAATCAGCAATACCGTATTTAACAACCATAGCCTCTAACTCATCCATGCTAAGCGGCTTGGGAATGACAAAATTCTTGTTCTCAATAATCTTATGAGCCAGTTCACCGTATTCTTTGGCCTGATTGCACTCAGCATCAAATTCGACGACTGTTTTTTTGTTAAATTCCGCTTTCTGAACAATATTGTCGCGCGGTACAAAGTGAATCATCTGGGTGCCGATAGCAGCCGTGAATTCTTCCAGGAATTCTCTTTCCCGATCCACTTTACGGCTGTTGCAAATGATGCCGCCAAGACGGACACCACTTTGTTTGGCATATTTTACAAGACCTTTGCAGATATTGTTAGCGGCGTAAATGGCCATCATTTCGCCGGAGGCTACAATATATACTTCCTGAGCCTTGCCGTCACGGATCGGCATGGCAAAACCGCCGCAAACAACGTCACCCAGTACATCAAAGAATACAAAGTCCAAATCCGGTGTATAGGCGCCGTTCTTTTCCATAAGATCAATGGCGGTGATTACACCACGGCCGGCGCAGCCTACGCCTGGTTCCGGACCGCCCGACTCTACGCAGCGGATTCCCTGGTAGCCGGTTTTTACTACCTTATCGGTAGTAATTTTTTCTTCGCCTTCATCCCGCAGCATATCCATTAATGTTTTTTGATTCATCCCGCCCAGGATAAGCCGGGTGGAATCCGCTTTGGGATCACAGCCGTGGATAAATACTTTTTGATTATAAAAATGAGCCATGGCCCCGGCCGTATTTTGTTGTGTCGTGGATTTTCCGATTCCGCCTTTACCGTATATCGCAATTTTTCTTGGCATGTTGCATTCCCCTTTTCCCTTTAGTAATTTGATATGTCCTATAAAAATCAAAACGCCGCTCTGCCTCGATGCATACAGAGCAGGCGCCGTTGCCTGTTTACCTAATATATACTTGTATCCGGATCTTATAGCTTATACTCCCGCTTCGCCGCTTTCACCGGTTCTGACGCGGATGGCGTCCAGAACCGGCAGCACGAAGATCTTGCCGTCGCCGACCTTGTAGTCGGTCCGGTTGACGCTGATGATGGCCGCCACAATCTTATCCACATCTTCATCATGGGCCAGGATGGTAAACAGCCGGCGCGGAAATAAACGCGTACCGTCCAAAAACTGAACAACCATCTTTTCCACTTGTTCATTGCCTTTACTATCGCTCATGGACAGCAAGGTTTTACGTCTTTCCTCAATAACCGCCAGATCATCAACCAGCCGGCCCCGCCCCATTACCTTAAAAGCGGTAAAGCCCGCAATACCGACATCCACCAGAGCTCTTTTTGTGGCGCTGACCTTGTTCATCCTGATTACGGCAATAATTTCCTTCACATTTACTCCCCCTTACAGTCCTTTCGCACCGGTGGAAACTGTATATACCTCTTCAACAGGGCTAATGAAGATTTTACCGTCGCCAAATGCTCCTGCATCGCTGCTTTTGGCATATTTCAGGATGAGCGACACGATTTCGTCTTTTTGGGCAGCCGGGACTGCCATCATGATCAGGCTTTTAGGAATTTCATCATAGAGCACATCGCCGATTTTTATCCCCATCTGCTTGCCGCGGCCGACAACGTCAACAACAGTTGCGGCATGAAAGCCGGCAGACGATAATTCAGCAAGCAGTACATCTTTTTTTTCCGGCCTTACTATGGCTCGAACCAAAATCATATAAGTATCGACTCCTTTATTTAATAAATTAGTTGCCCAACTACACTTTGAACAACCGTTGCCTGTTGCGCCGGTGTATCGTCGTTCCCGCTTTAAGAAAGCCGTCAATCAAGTCTTCAGATTTCCGGGTATCTTCTGCACTGACCAGTGAAATCAAATCGGCCTTCCAGGCAGTAAACTGCCGCTGAGCTTTGACAGCAGCCGGAACAACAAGCCCGGAAACATGCAAACCGTTTTCGATATATCCCGTATTGGCATCCTGTTTGCTGCCTGTTTGTGCAGCCTCTCTGTTCACTCTATTATTCCTCCCTGTTTTTTCTTGAAAAACTAAAATAGATTTGTTATAATGTAAGATGGGTAAATTAAATAAACCTAGTGCCACTGGGCTGAGAAGATTTGCCTGGACTTCGTGAGTATTCGTGGTATTCATGAAGCCAATCATGCTGTGGACAACGAATTTTCTGTTCACCTCCTTTCTTTGCGGATTACTCTCAAAACTTAGCAACAAACTGTGTGGCCGGACTGCATTGTCTGGTGAAATCAGTTTATTGTTAGGTTTATATTGATATTGCCCTTTACAACAAATCCCAAAGATGACCATTCTCAAATTGTAAAAAAGCAACTTGCAAAGCTATTTGCGCCAAAAAAGGGTAAACTAAATAAACCTAGCGCCACTGGTAATAAGATGCTTGTGCAGCTGTGTAGATATTCGTGGTATCTGCACAGCTTTTTTTATGACATAGCCTGTATGGTTGCCAGAATATTTCCGTGTTAAGCCGGAAATAAAAAGAATCAATCAGTCGCACTGGTAAGCAACCAATTGATACTTCTTTGTACCTGTACCTGAAGTTCTATTTACAACTAAAATACACCAAATTCAGGTCGCAGTCAATAGCTTTTTTGAAATTTTGTCTAAAACAAACCAAACTAAACCAAACTAAACCATTATAAAAATATACTGATAATTATCGTTTAATTTGTTTTAGTTGTATTAAGATTTTTTTATAAACTCCAATATTGTATGTTTAAGATCGATAGAGACATGTCAAAAACCGGACAGCGATACATGCTGCCCGGTTTAATATTTTTTCCATGTACTAAGATTACTTGAGCACCATCATTTCGGTAGCCTTAACCAGCGCCGTAACTTTATCCCCCGGCGCCAGATCCAAATCCTCTGCAGAGTCAACAGTGATTGCAGCTACCAGTTCAACGCCCTTGTAATCCATAACAACTTTAGCCATAACAGCACCTTTTATTACCTCTTTCACTGTAGCTTCCAATTTGTTTCTGCCGCTGATTTTCATGTTATCAACACTCCTTATTTTAAATTTATACAGCACAAACATATCTACAAAAACAAACTAAATCAAACTCAGCATCATAATTTATTAGGTTTTACTTATTTTAATTTATTTAATACTTGCCGATAAGCAAATTGAGTTATATAATTAAAGTAATTATATAATAGGTTTGATCACACAATGAAGTGCTGGTGGATTTATCTGCCGGCGTTTTCTATTTTTAAGGAGGCATTTAACATGTTGGCTCAGACTATTTCATCCACTTTGCAAGAACCCAGCGGGTTACAGCTCCTTTTGCTCGAGAACACAATTGACGAGACTGTTTCACTGGCATCAGGGTTCCCATCCTCCGTCACAGCCAATGAGCCCCCGCACCAGTCAGGTTCGCTTGGTACGGCGAGAACACCCATACACCGTCAGCTAATCTCGCTTTGCCTTAATAATCCTTATTGGAATGACTTCCGGCTGCTCCATCACTGTCAACGCCGCGACACCTCTATAACCATGAAACATCTGCAGGTTCTGAAGGCGCAATGCGGTCTGGACAACCGCGAATCCATCTGCAATACCCTGATAAAGCTATCTCTTCATGGCGGGTTAAAGCTGAGCGACCGGCAAATCAGCTTCATTGAAAAGTGCAAGCCGGAATTTCGCGACCGTGATCTGCAACCGCTTAAGCCGGGCGAACTACTAGTCTATGAATGCCTGTTTGGCCGGGGAATGGGAAAACTCGGCCGGGTATATGTGCACTTTTTTATAGATATATTCACAGGCTATGCCTTCGGCGCGGTAAGCCAGCAACGCTCGCTGGAAGATGGCCTGGATATTTTGCTGCACACTATCCTGCCATTGTATCTTGCCCATAACTACCCGGTACATACCGTTTTACATTCATCCAGAGTCGTGAATGATATCAAGGAATATAATGAACTGGAAGCAGCTGAAACCTATTCCCGCCGGGGACTGCACTGGGTGCCCACTCGCCGTAAGTTCGGCGCCGTTGAAAAATTCGAAAAAAGTTTCTTGGCAAACCGCTTTTTGGAAAATGCCAGAAAGAACGCTGATTCACTGTCATCCATTCAGCCCTTGCTTAATCAATGTCTGCTAAAATACAATTCCTCAAACCGGTTATTCGCAAAGCGTCTCCTTCTGGAAGACTAAGTATTGCCTCTTAGCCGGCCTGGCTGTCATAGTTAAACTGCCACTCAATGCCGAACTTATCGGTTAAACTGCCGTAGCATTTGCTCCAGAAGGTTTCCTGCAGGTCCATGCCTACCTTGCCACCTTCTGTCAGCTTAGTAAACCAGGCTTTGATTTTATCCATATTGCCGCTGGCTACCGTAAGGATTATATTGTTGCCTGCAACTAACGGCATTCCCGGAAACACATCAGAAAACATGACTGTACTGCCGTTAATATTCAGCCGGGTATGCATGATTAAATCCTTGGCCGCCTCAGGTAACTCCCCCTCCGGGTTAGGCGGAGCATCGCCGAAGGTCATAAGCTGGGGCGCTTCGGTTTCAAAAACCTTGGCGTAATATTCAACTGCCTGGCGACAGTTACCGTTAAAATTTATATAAACACTGATAGGCACGCCTGACACTCCTTAGAATTTATTTACTAACATTGGCAATAGAATATCCACTTCTACAATAATTATGAGGTCTGTTTCCTTATGTTTGGAAACAGACCTCTAGTCTGGTATTCAGCGTATTTCCTTTGTTGCGTTGTTTCTATATTGCTGTATTTCATCAGTTAGCTTATAATCATTCTTTTTGAGTATGTTAAGATACCCGCTCATAACTTGGGAAAAACTACCGTTAGCAGCGTCAAACAGGGTTGCTGAATAGGCATTCTTTGCATCTGCGGCCATTTGTCCGGTATCGTAACTGAATAGCGGGGTATTGTTGGCGCCATACAACGCAAACGCCGTATACCGGTTCAACAGTTGGCGAATATCTGCCACCTTCACGGAATTACCGTACTCTTTGATAAACCGTTCCTGCGTTAAGGCTCTATTGAGTATATCAGCCCAGCTGATCACCAGGGCCGCATCCTTACTAGGGGTTTTATCCGATTCAATTGCCATAATATCAATAAAGGCTGCCATATCTTGGGTTACAACGCTTTGATATTTCCTGTAGAGACTATAGTCAATAACCGGAAAGTACATGCCTTCGGCAGTTTCTATTTTAAAACCGCCGTTTTTTGTCTCCAGTAACAACTCTTTCACAGCTTGATTATCAACATTACTGATAAAGCTGTCGGTAACCCCGCTCACCGGGCTTTTTGCCAGTACCTTCTGACTGGCTTCACTAGCCGCGAACTCATCCTGCAGCTTAGGCAGTTTTTCCTTTTGAATTTTTTCAAGACCAATAACCATAGTTGATGCATTGTCCGCCGAAACGGTTGTAATATTATTATCAATAAACTCAACCACTTCCGCGGCAGTTGCCTCCTTATTCCGGATAAGCACGGTAAAGTTGCCCATAACCGACTTTTCTTTAGCGGCCGCATCATTTGCAATCTGTTGTCGGAGAGATTCTTGCACGGGGCTGGCGTCTTTATTGGCACAGCCGCTGAATACCAGCATCATAGCCAGTGTAAGACTGACACCGATTATTTTTCCGGGAAATTTCATTTTTTCAGCTCCTTCATCATTAAAAGATCTTGGCAATATATTTAACGTATCAGGCAAGCCGGAAGTAACGCCAAAGCAACTTGCAATTCTTGCCTGCATTAACACATTACTTTCCCACATTTTTGGAATTTTTATTTGACAGTAAAGTTATTTACTGATACATTATTACATAATAATAAATATCATTTCAAGCAATCTTTTTCATTGATTATTAATCCCAATTGAAATCAAGACCTGTAAGGAGGTCAGTATTATGAAAGAAACAAAAGTACATATTGTTGTCACAGGTGATATTGTCGTCAATGATCATCAGTGGCAAAGCAATCAAAAAAATACAGCCGGTCTTAACTGGCAGCGCTTCCCGCAGTTAAGCCGCACCATTACAAGCGGCGCCGCTTTATTATTGGCAAAACTGGTAGCTTTGTCTACCGGCGCTGATGTTCACTCACCCGCCTTGCCCGCTACCGGTCAATTGCCGGCGGGAATTTTGCGATCGACGTTAGAATTGGCTCCGTTCCCGCGAACAATGGATAAACCGGACAGCAAAGTATATCGCGTCTCCGAGTTTCTCGGCTTTTCCGGACCGGCTTCCGGTACACCGACCTTATTGCCGGTTATTAATGATAACATCAACGCCGATTTAGTCATCATTGATGATAACAATGACGGTTTTAACTCCCGGGAAGAATTTTGGCCGCTGGCTGTACAATCGCCGGATACATCGCCCTTGATAATCTACAAAACCAACAACCCCTCCAAATCCAATGCCCTTTGGCGCCAGATCGAACGGCACCATCTTGCTAATACCATTGTCATCATCTACGGAGACGATCTTCGCGCCCAGGGTGTCAATATCAGCAAGGGGCTGTCCTGGGAAAAAACAGCCTTGGAATTCGTCTGGCAGATTAACAACAACCCCATACTGACTTATCTGGCCAAAGCCCGTCACTTTATCATTCCGCTCGAACTGGAAGGCGCTATTTATTACCAGAATGACGGCGAATCTACCGAGTCCCGCCTGTTTTTCCTGCCAAATGAGATCGAGGGCAGCCTGCAGAAAGAGTCCCTGGGACGAATGTACGGCTTGTCTTCCAGTTTTGTTGCCGGTTTGGCCCGTAGTATTGTTGCCGGGCTAAATAACCGGGACAATATCAGTAAATCCATTTGCGAGGGCATCCGGGAAGGAATTGTCGCCGTGCAAAAATACTATTTTGACGGGTTTGGCGCTAATATCGCCGCCAGCGACTTTCCCAGTCCCGGCATATTTACGGAAAATGAAAATGAGGTAATTTATAAAGAGCAAATTCAGGATGTTCCCATCCGCAACTCCAATAATCCCAATTGCCGCGCCTGCTGGTACATAATCAAAGACAAGAGTTCGGCAAGTTTATCCGATATTGCCTATGACATTGTAAAAAATGGCGAAAAAATTGCCCTTAAATTTATCCCGACTGCCAAATTCGGCAACTTAATTACCGTAGACCGGGCCGAAATTGAAGGCTACCGGAGCATAAAAAACCTGATTTTGGAATACATCTCCGCCAAAACAGTTGTGCGGCCCCTGTCCATTGCCGTATTTGGCACCCCAGGCTCGGGAAAATCTTTTGGTGTTACCGAAGTGGCCTCAAGTATAGCCCCCCGCCTGATTCAAAAACTAAATTTCAATTTATCCCAGCTGCAAAGCCTGCCAGACTTGATTGCCGCCTTCCACAGAGTGCGGGACCTGTCTTTAGAAGGCAAAATCCCGCTTGTCTTTTTTGATGAATTTGATTCGGCCTTTAATGGCAACCTGGGCTGGCTGAAATATTTTCTCGCCCCCATGCAGGACGGAGTCTTCCGCGAAGGCGATACGCTCCACCCGCTGGGACGGGCCATCTTTGTGTTTGCCGGCGGCACAAGCAGCACGTATACGGAATTTTGCGGCGAAACCATTCAGGATGAAACAGAGTATAAACAATTTTACCGGCAGTTTCAAAACGCCAAAGGGCCTGATTTCGTCAGCCGTCTGCGCGGCTATGTCAACATTCTGGGCCCTAACCAGACCGACGAGCAGCGGGACCACTTGTTTATTATCCGCCGCGCCATGCTGCTCCGGGCTTTATTGGAGAGGAAAACACTCCATCTAATCAACGAACAGGGGCAGGCGCAAATTGACGACGGCGTACTGAGGGCTTTGCTGAAAGTGCCCAGATATAAACATGAATCAAGATCCATGGAAGCCATCCTGGAAATGAGCCGTCTCGCTAACGCTAAAAAATGGGAGCAGTCCCATCTTCCGTCCCTGGAGCAGCTAAGACTGCACGTAGATGAAGAACAATTTACCCGCCATTTAATGCATGACGCATTTTTTAGCGAGAGAATCGAACAACTGGCTATGAATCTGCACGAGAAATATCTGCTGCTCCCCAAAGACAGCCAGCAAGGCCATTGCGCTGAGCCCTGGGACCAGTTGCCGGAAGAACGCAAGAACGCCGTTCGCAACCTGATAAAACATATCCCCAGCGCCTTGCGAAAAATAAACTATGATGTTGTCTCGGTTACCGAAAAGCCGGAACCAATTCAGTTTACCGACAATGAATTGCGGCTGTTGGCTGAGTATGAACACAAGCGCTGGTCTCTGGAGAAAAAGGAAACCGGCTGGAAACAATGCGATTTATATAATGTCCATAAAAAACTCCATCCTTTGCTTGTCCCCTGGGATAGTCTGGATGCCGACAGTCAAAACAAAATTATGGAAAGAGTCACCTACTGGCCGGCCATCCTGGCTGAATCAAATTTTGCCATTGACCGGCTGAAATCTTTGTGCTACTGCGAAACTCAGGCTTGAAAAATATGCCGGCAAAAAAATGAGAAATAAACAACACCGGGCTACCTGTTAAATGCAACGGCAGCACCGGTGTTTTTATCAACCTGATTTTATTTACCAGCCGGGACAATGTGTTTATCTTGTTTTAAAATATGATCCAATAACCACTCAATAACAAAATTCAGGATACTTTTTAAATACGTATTTTGTTCATTATCGATTTGAGCCAAATCAATTGAATCAATTTTTTCTATAAAATCACTGTGCAGAACCTTATGCGAAAAGAATTTCGGATATTTAACTTCCAGCATATAGGCTTCTTCCGCAGCAAAATGCCGGACTGTGTATTCACGCAACTCACTGACAATCGCTATAATTTGATCATACTTGTCAATAATTAATTCATTATTCAGCAACCTGTCGATTTCGTTCGCAATGTCGAAGAGTCTGTGATGCTGCTCATCAATAGCCGTAACGCCGATGCAATAGTCTTCTTTCCACAGTACCATACCACACCCACCTTATTTTCTGCATAATTAATAGTTATTATTTCTGCAATTAACTGCGAAACCCTGCATTAGTTTGTATATAAAGCAAGACTTTTACAGAAATATGACGAAACTCCTTTTTTTCGCATACCGGTAGTTCCCTGGGCCGTATAGCCGGGCCCAAGCCGGCAAAAGAATACGGCGCCTTGGCGGCGTTGCGCAACAATTACAGCAGAGGTGAATATACTACCCTAACAGGAGGGATGTGTTAATGGACTCCTATTGCATTCCTTGTCCCGATATTATTTCCGATCTGGAAGAACTGGAGAGAAAGGCAAAAAGACTGACAAGCTGTTCTACCAGAGCAACAATAGTGACCGGTAACTCAATTGTAATTTTTACTATGCTGGTACTACAGGAAATTCTCGAACAGCTTGCGCAGGACCCGATTGCCAATTTAAGCAGCATACTCTCGGTAGCCAACAGTATTGCCGCTTTAAACAGCAGCATCCAGGTTGACCCCTGACCAATCCGGACTGTGCTGTCACTTTTCATTTGCACTGAGACAGGAAAAGAAACTGCAATCTTAGAAAGTAAATTACAAGACGGGTGACGGAAGCTACAAGAAATCGCCTTACAGGGCGCCATTCTGCTTACAGGCGGAACAAGCGGCGTAATGGGCGCGGTTTCCCGCGGAGCCAAACAGGCTAACGGCCTGGTTGTCGGCATTCTTCCCGGCGACTTAAGGGACGCCGCCAACCAATATATCGACGTTCCTATTACAACAGGCTTGAGCTTCGATTATCGCAGCCTGATATTAGTGCATTCCTCGGATGTACTTATTATGATTGCCGGCGGTAACGGCACATTAGGCGAATTATCCGCCGCCTACCTCAACCGTAAACCTGTCGTTATTGTGGAAGCATCCGGCGGCTGGGCGGCAAGAGTTCGCCAGGTCGCTTATGACGGTTCCTACCTTGATGAACGCAAATGGGTAAAACTTGATTACGCCAACACCGCTAAAGAAGCAGTCGCTATAGCGGTAAGCAGGGCTGCCGGACTGGCAGAACCACGAAATAATCCAGCGGCCATTCTGCCTGATGGTGATGGCTAGCCGCTGTTAAAACTAAGCAAAATGTAAAAATCCGCCGTGTCCATAAATTGGAATAACAGCGGATTTTTGCTAAATAAGCCTGTAAAAGGTTAACGCCTGGTAAATGCCATCCTGATTAACAGGGCTGGTCACGTAATGGGCCCGGGCTTTTAGGTCGGAATGCGCATTCCCCATGGCAATACCGGTCTCCACATGGGCAAACATATCCAGATCATTTAACCCGTCGCCAAAACAGTACGTTTGATAACCGCTAAGCTCCAGCCTGGTAAGAACTTCATGAATGGCTACGCCTTTACCGGTATCGCCGGCAAATACATCATAGCCGTACTGCATTTCTTTAAGCGGAATAAACCGCAGATAAGGCAGTTGCTCTTTAAGATAATCATATTGTTCGGTAAAAAAAGCATTAATTTGATAAATGTCTTCCCCGGCCGTCAGGCTTTCTGCCTGCGGGCTGAGCCTTACCTGCAGTATTGTCAAAAATTCGTCAACATACCGGTCACGGTTAAAAGCCACCGACTTGTCAGGTGTGTGCAATACATAAGCGATCTCCTGCCCGAAGGCAGCCACCGCTTTTTTTAATACATCATCCGCAATCGGGTTACTGTAGACAACCGATCCTTTATAAGTAGCCAAACTGCCATTGGAAGATATGATAATATCAGCCAGCGCCAGCAGGTTTTCATCCTGCAGCATCTTAAGCGACCTGCCGGTCGCCAAGGCAACCAACGTACCATTCTGCTTTAAAGTATGGATACCGGCCAGTGTCGATGCTGGAATGCAGTTATTGTCACGATCAACAATAGTATTATCTACATCAAAAAAAACGATCTTTTTGCTCATCCGGCCCTCCTCGCTGCAACTTCCCCAAAACACGGGGACAGGGACTGCGTTTTATGCTTTCCAAACCCGGGCTGCCGGCAGCCCGGCTATGCGCGCTATCTGGCGTATACTGGCGCCGTCAACGGCTTTCATTACCCGTAATATATTTTCTTGCTTTTCGCGTATTTCATGACTGACTTGTATTGCTTCAATGCCAAACTGCTGCCTGACGATCTGCCGCAAATCCTCGTCACTTATTTTGATTTTATTCTCCTGAATTTCAAGACACACATCTGTATTGGTTTCCCGTGAGAAACGGGCAAATCGCCTGACCGCCTCATCGGAATTGCCGGCAAACAGCGCTAACGCATAATGTATGTCCACAATTTTGCCTTTCTCTGTATATTCGCGATAACTGCTCCAGTTGTAATCGGCTGCATTGGCAACCAATTTTGCCTTAGCCGGGTTCTGGTGAATATAGCGCAATACCGTTAAAAAATAGCTGTCGGTTTCTACCGCCTCACTGCTGAATCGTTCCTGAAACAGATGCCCGCAGCGGTCATGCCTGCTGTTGAACCAGATAACATAGCTTGAGCTGACACGCTGGATTATCGTACTTATCGGCTCTTGAACTTCCTGCAATAAGATGTGGACATGATTATCCATTAAGCAGTAGGCAAAAAGCCGGCACTGGCTGATATTTTTACATTTTGCAAGAACTTCGAGTAATTTCAGCCTGTCTTCATCATCTTCGAAGATGCTTTGCCGGTTAACCCCGCGCAACACGATATGGTAGATGCCGCTGCTGCTTTTTTCCCTGGGTTTTCTTGACACATGCTTCACCTCTGAAGACATTATATCACTTCACTTTTAACAAAACAACGTCCCTGTCCCCGTGTTTTTCGCCGGGAATAAAAAGTCCGCCGTTTCCATATTCATCGGAATAACGGCGGATTTTTTGTTTCTCCTTATGGCGCCTGTAGTCATTTTTCCGGTCGGTCCAGACCGGGGCCAATTTAACCTCCGGCGTCATGACCCGGTTGGGCTTGCCGGCAATCTTCAGGGTGTTCGGGTTAATGGTTCCACATTTTATGGTTTTGTTGCTTTTGGACATGGCAAAGCACCTCCTATACTACTTCAATTATAATTGCCACGGCTTTATTATGCAATCGGCAAGTTTCCGGCTTCACGGCGAAAACGCCAGGTTAAAGGGAATGCCGCCGTTCCAAACGAATACATACCGTAATCTGAGTAAAAGCTGGTATAGAAAAGAAAGGGGACCTGGATTTGGATTCTAAAGTTCTGTATTCCTATTGTTTGACGAAACCGGGGGCCATTGAAGATTATCCATTTGGTCCTGATATTATTGTGATCAAGGTTGCCGGTAAAATATTCGCCCTTCTGTGGCGCCGCGACGGCAAAGATACGCTGTCGCTGAAATGCAATCCTGACTATGCCGAGATATTGCGCAAGCAATATCCGGGCGTAACGCCCGGATATCACCTGAATAAGCGGCATTGGAACACAGTGCTGCTTGACGGCCGGATTCCGGAAGATGAAATCAGGCAATTCATCGATCACTCTTATGATTTGGTATATAACTCGCTGCCCAAACGGTTGCGGACAAAGTCTGCCGGTGACTGGTAGACGGGCGCAAAGCTCAGTGCTTACTCCTTTATGCTCTCCAGCCGCAAAAGGACTTCTTTTTTGTCAAGACCGCCGGCATAACCGGTCAGACTCTGATTGGTCCCCACCACCCGGTGGCAGGGAATCAGGATGGAAATGGGGTTGTGCCCGACGGCGCCGCCTACCGCCTGGGCGGACATGGAATGAAGGTTTCTGGCCGCAGCGATACTTCTGGCGATTTCACCATACGTCGAGGTCTGCCCGTAAGGAATACTGAGCAAAATATCCCATACAGCCTGCTGAAAGGCTGAGCCCCGAGGCGCAAGCGGCAGGCTGAAGCTTGTATCCTTGCCGGCGAAATAACCGGTTATCCGGGCCTGAAGTTCAGTAAAAAGCGGATGATCAGGCTTGGCAGCCCAGGCTTCAGTACCGGTAGGATAATATTTTTGACTGATAAACCATAAACCGGTCAGCGCTTGGTTTTCGGCGGCGGCAGTCATAGGTCCCAGCGGAGTGGCAATAGTGGCGGTATAGATCATTTTTCCGGACAGCTCCTTTCGGGATCAGATTCATTTGTCAACGAGTTCCAAAGGGTGATAGTGGCGTAAGAACGCCAGGGACTCCACTTTTGGGACAAAGCCGCAATTTCGGCCGGCGATATCATGGCCAGCGCTTTTTTTACTCCGTAATCGGTGTGGGGAAATGCGTCCGGCCAGCTTAAGGCGCGCATGGCAATATACTCTACCGTCCAGGGACCGAAGCCTGGCAGGGCCAGGAGTTTTTTCATCTCCGCCGCCGGATCGGCACGGTACGTAAGGGTAATCGCGCCGGTTGCCAGGGCGGTAGCCAAAGCCAGGATGGAGCGGGCGCGGGCGCCAATGATCCCCAGCGGACCCAGGTGATTTTCAATCGGCATTGCCAGCGCCAGTATGCGCTCAGGCGCGGGGAACAGGTGCGTAAGCTCTGCAAACGGGGTAGCTACCGGCCGGCCGAAAGCGGCGGCAAACCGCATGGCTAAGGTGCGGGCCGCTTTAACAGTAATCTGCTGCCCCAAAATGGCCCGGACCGACATTTCAAAAGGATCAAAGCAGCCTGGCAGCCGGATGCCGGGTATTACCATATTCGGTAAAAGCTCATTCATGGATGCCAGCTTGTCCGCGATATCCAGCGGGTTGCAGCTGGTGTCAAAAAGCTGCCGGATTTTGGCCAGTACCTGAGGCAAAACAGGCAGCAGCCCCGACGCCAGTGTTACCGCCAGCGCGTTCTGTTCCGGCCTGTTGGTTACCGCGATCCAGCCATGATAATAATTACTATCCTTTTCCAGGACAACCGTACGGCGGTAAACACCGTCCGCTACGCTCTCGACGCCGGGAATGGCCCGGCTGGCCAGAAAAGCAATGAGTTTGTCCCAGGCATACGGCGGACGGTAACCGAGAGACAAAGTGATCCCCCCGTGCGGATCGGTGGTTGCCTGCGCCGGCTTCCTCAGGCTGCCGGGCGTTAGCCGGTACCGTTCTTTGAACAGCGCATTAAAGCGGCGAATACTGCCGAAACCGGCGTACATGGCGACATCGGTCACCGAAAGCCGGGTATCGGTAAGCAAACTTTTGGCAAGCAACAGCCGCTGGGTCAGCAGGTACTGCACAGGCGAAACACCAAATTCGTTTATAAAAATCCGGCGCAGATGCCGGTCGGTAATATTAAGTTTGGCGGCAATATCACTTATTTTTCCGTTCGCCAGGAAATCCTCCTCCATAAGCTGTACAGCGCTCCGGGCCAGCCGGGACACAGCATCAATGGGCGCAAGCCCCGGCGCCAGTTCCGGCCGGCATTTGAGGCAGGGCCGGTAGCCGGCGGCTTCGGCGGCGGCGGCGCTGACGAAAAAAGTGCAGTTGGTTTCTTTGGGAGACTTTACCCGGCAAACCGGACGGCAATAGATGCCCGTGGAAGAAACTCCGATAAAAAAGCGTCCGTCAAAACGGGCATCATGGGCCCGCAAGGCCGCGTAACAGGCCTTGTCATCCAAAAGCATGGCTTGTACTCCTCCCGGTATCAGTCTACTGGTCTAATTATAGCACAGGGTTTAAAAAGTACTGGCCATTTTCGGACATGCTGTTCGTGATATCCTGTCCCCGTTCTGTGTTGGTATAAGAAAAACCGCTAACGCGGTCCTTTGGCTTTGCACACGTCAGTTGATTCTGGAATGCAGGAATCAGGGTCTTACTTTTGTCATCGCTACAAAAGTAAGCAAAAAATCTAGGCCCAGAGCCTCCAAAAGCTGAAAAGCCAGGCGATATTCCTAAAATCCGCAAACTCGCTACGCTCAAACAGTGCGGATTTCTTTACGGAATACCGCCCGGCTTTTCTCCTTCGGAACGCTTTTTCCGGCAAAGGCCGGAGGGGTTACGGGAATTACGAGGGGTACCGGGCGTAAACAGTACTGAGGCGCAGGCGGCCGTTATGCATAAGCGGAGGTTAAGCGCCAGCGGCGAAACGTTGTATGACGGCCGCCTGTGCCGGGTTCTGTAATGTAAAGCAGACTTAGCTTCAGGTGAGGTTTTAACCCCATCTGAAGCCAAGTTGTCGGATAAAAGTAAAGCTCAGTCTGCCCCGCAAGCGGAAGCAAACTGAGCCTTAAACATCTTAAATGAGATCTTTTTGCGGTTCCCCGTTAACAAAAGTCAGCGCGCCAGGCGCTGAAATTACTTCAATATCAGCATTGGCCATTGCTTCCGGCAGCAGCGCCTCACTAATGAGTACATCTGTCAGTTCTAAGGTGTTTTTTATCCAGACAATTTTATGCTGTCCAGGATTAACGCCGTTACACATTTTGACCGCTATCCGGATAGCATCTTCAGCCGTGGCGGCTACCAGCGGTATTTTGGCTGCTTCTACTTCGGTACTCGTAAAAACATTGGTGTACATGCTGATATAGTCTATCTTATCGAACAGTTTACGGGTAGTGACATCAACCATGCCCACACCGTTGGCATTGCCGTGCGACTCTTCCGTGACATCCAAAATGACGCCTTTTTTGAAACTAGGACCGCCGCTTACGCATTTTGTGATATACAGTCCGGTCACATTCGGATCTTGCCCGTCGCCGCTGATATTCTTGCCGATTTCATCAATAATGAGAACGTCAAACTGATCAAACATAATGCGCCCCATCAGCCGGCGCGCTTCCTCCAGCAGGGCCTTTTCCCGCTCTAATGACAAAATGTCGGCTTTCGGCACGACTTCTATTTTATAAGTATCCTCAAAAGCATTTTCCACGAGAGCAACGGCAAATAATATATTTACCCTTGCCGCAATCATGCAGCCGACCTTGGGTATCAGCTCGGTAAAACTGGCAAAACCATGGCTATGAACCGAATCGGCTCCCATTTGCTTGCCAAGTCCGATTACCAGCATTTTGCAAATACCGCTTTCAATGGGCCCACGGAAGCAGGTATGCGGCTTAATCCGCGGAATGATAACGATACCGTCCGCCTTAAGTGCACTTTTGGCAACATAGATAGGAAAACCCGGCTCTAATTCACCAATACACTCCACATCCATCGACGCATCTACCGGCACACCCATAGTTTCTTCACAAATACCGAAAGAGGCTATTAACTCAGCCTGACCTTCAGCACATGCGCCGCCATGACTGCCCATTACCGGAATGATAAAAGGGATGGCGCCCGCTTCTTTCAGGGCGTCAACCACCGTCTTGGTAATTAGCGCGATATTTGCCACTCCGCGGCTGCCCACGCCAACGGCAATTCGCTTGCCAACCAGATCTTTTACATGAGGAGCCATTTTTTCGCGCACTTCGCCTGGAATATCTTCCACCTTTTGCCTGCTGAATTTCTGCTTAATATGCACAAAACGCGGCAGTTCAATTTTGGGAAACTTACTTAAATCCAGTGATTGCATAGCATACATCCCCTAACTACATAATTGGTGAGAGCGGCTGCTAAGCAGCCACTCTCACTTTTTTAACAATTATTTTATCAGTTGCAATATTTATTTGGAAGCATCCGCAGCCGCTTTTGAATTCGAGCCGATGCCGAGAGGAATGGAAAATAGCAACAGGGCTGCTGCCAGGAAGCCGGAAACAGCAATGGCATACAGGCCCGCGCTGGAACTATGGAAAGTCTGTTCGGCCCATACCCGCAAGTTGGGAGCAAGAAAGCCGCCCAAATTGCCTATTGAGTTGATAAAGGCAATCCCGCTGGCTGCAGCAACGCCGCTCAAGAACCGGCTGGGCAAGGTCCAGAAAACCGGCTGGCAAGCCAGGTTGCCGCAAGCAACTACGCACAAGGCCAGAATGCCCAATATCGGGTTGCCGGTAGCGGAAACAATGAAGCCAACGCCTGCCGCCCCAATAATGGCGGCGGCCAAAGTACCGCGTTTACCTGTTTTGTCGGAATAACGGGGCAGCAGCACAGTGGCGGCTAATGCACAAATCCAGGGAATGGCGCTAACCAGCCCCACCATAAGGCCTACCTTTTTGCCTAACAGTCCGGCCACGTGTGTGGGTAAATAGAAGTTTAAACCATAGTTGCTGACTTGAATCATAAAACAAATGGCGGCCAAATACCATACCTTGGGATTGCCTAAAACCTTAAGCGCGCCAATCTGCGCCTGTGATTTGCCGGCGTTCTCAGCTTCCAGTTCAGCTTGCAGCGAATTCTTTTCATCTTCAGAGAGCCATTTTGCATCTTTGGGTTTATCAACGAGATACCAGTAAGCCCATACACCGACAACTGCAGCTAACAGTCCTTCCACTAAAAACATCCATTGCCAGCCGTTAAAACCGAGTACTCCATGCATATCCAACAACAATCCGGATAAAGGGGAGCCAAAAATAAACGCCAGCGGCGGTCCCAGCCAAAAGAGCCCCATCACCGAGCTGCGGCTCCGTTCAGTAAACCAGTAGGTGAGATAGTAAACAATTCCCGGCATAAAGCCTGCTTCGGCAATACCTAACAGAACCCGCAAGGATAAAAACTGCGTTTCCGTCGTTACCCAGGCGAAACCGGCCGAAATCAGGCCCCAGGTGATCATGATACGGGCTAGCCAGGCCCTGGCCCCGACATGATGCATAATAATATTGCTGGGTACTTCAAATACGGCGTAACCTAAGAAGAATATGCCGGCGCCCAACGCAAACGCCGCATCGCTGATACCGGTATCAACCTGAAAAGCCTGCTTGGCGAAACCAATATTGGCGCGATCCAAAAAAGCCAGAATATACATTAGAATAATAAACGGAACTATTTTTTTCCGGGCTTTATCCATCGCACGATTGGTCAGTTCGGTATTTATAATAGCTGCCATACGTATACACCCCTTGTTCTTATTTTTGGGAACGGTAGAATGAATGCCTTAGTATCTTTTGCTGCCACCCCCTTGGCGGGAGAGCAGCAAAAGAACAATTTCTTATTGTTGAGATACATGGGTTATTATATGATGCAATGGTAAGCAAATACAAGCTGTCGTACTTTTACCCGGCTACAGATGCACCGGCTTCTCCTTCCTGTCAGCAATTCAACTTTGGGCAAGAGCAACTACTTTTAAATATTTTCCCGGATTTTTGGCGATATCACTTACATAATCCGGAATCTCCGCAAAAGCTATTGTTTTTGTTATTACTGCGGCAACATCCACTTTATTCTCCGCTATGAGTTGTATACTCTCGGGGAACGAGTGGAAACTATTCCTTGAGCCCACAATGTCAAGCTCTTTTTTAGTAAACAGGGCTGTCGGCAGGGGAATTTCGTTCTTCGGCCAGCCTACCAGCGAGATCCTGCCCGAATAGGCCACATAGTCGATACTGCTCCGGATAGCGGCGGCGTTGCCGGAAGCTTCAATGATAACTTCCGCCATCCTGCCGCCGGTAATATTCCGGATTTCGTTTACCGCATCGGTGTTAACCGGATTAATGACGTGCTTTACCCCTAAGTCTTTAGCAAACGCCAACCGTTCTTCCACCGGATCTACGACAATGGGTACAGCCTCCAGCGTCAGCGCATACTGGGCTGCCAGTAGACCGATCGGTCCGGAGCCGGTAATCACCACATGCTCCCCTTTCTTTACGCGGGACCGCTTTACCGCATGCATGGAAATGGTCAGCGGTTCAACCATCGCCAGTAAGTTCCAGGGTATCGTATCGGGAACTTTGTGCACCAGATGACGCGGATGAGAAAAATAGTCGCTCATTGCTCCGTCAATATGCACTCCCAGGACGGTAAGATTTTCACAGCAGTTAGTCCGCGCATTCCGGCAAGGATAGCATTTACCGCAATATACATAGGGTTCCAGGACAACACGGTCGCCCACTGCCAGCTCGGTTTCATTCGCGGGGATTTCAACTACTTCACCGGCGACTTCATGTCCAATAATCCGTGGATAGGATACCAGCGGATTGGTGCCCAAATACGCGCCTATATCCGAACCGCATATGCCTAAGCTGTGCACTTTGATCAGAACTTCATTGTCTTTGCGAGCAGTTTTAGGCACTTCCTGCACTTTAATTTCTCCGGGTGACTGCAAATAAATCGCGTTCATAGTTTAACGAGGCCTCCTTGATGTATCTCCTAGAACTTGTATTACAACGTCACGCCATTTTTAAAAATGGCAATTTCTCTAAAACCCATTTCCTCTGACTTCGTCGGCTTGCCGGAAGCTACCGCCAGGATATAATCGAACAATTCTCCGGTCATTGCCTCCATTGACTTACCCGCCAGTAGTCCGCCGGCGTCAAAATCCATCCAGTTACCCTTGCGCTTGACCAGATCGCTGTTGGTGGCCACTTTTACCGTGGGTACCGCTGTACCGAGAGGAGTACCACGACCGGTGCTGAACAGAATAATGTGACAGCCGGCCGCCGCCAGCGCCGTGGACGCCACCGCGTCATTGCCAGGTCCGCTCAAAAGATTGAGCCCTGCGCTTTGTACTGAATCACCATAAGCCAATACATCTACGACAGTACTGCGGCCGCCTTTTTGGACACAGCCCAGCGATTTTTCTTCCAGAGTAGAAATACCGCCTGCTTTATTGCCGGGCGACGGGTTTTCGTAAACAGGCTGGTCATAGGCCATAAAGTAGGCTTTAAAATCATTAATCAGGTTTACTGTCTTATCAAATACGGCTTTATCTTTGGCCCGGTTCATCAAAATCGTCTCGGCCCCGAACATCTCCGGCACCTCGGTAAGAACCGAGCTTGCTCCACAGGCCAGTATCCGGTCGGAAAAAGCGCCCAGCAGCGGATTGGCGGTAATACCCGAAAATCCGTCCGAGCCACCGCATTTCAAGCCGATAACCAGCTCGGAAACCGGACATGGTTCCCGCTCATATTGACAGGCATAGGCGATCAGTTCGTCAAGCAGTTGTTCGCCGGCCGCTATTTCATCTTCCACTTCCTGCGCTACTAAAAACTTCACCCGGTTAGGGTCATACTCGCCCACAGCCTTCTTAAAATCGGCGATGTAATTATTCTCACAGCCTAAGCCAAGCACCAATACACCGCCGGCATTGGGGTGGTTAACCAAATCCGCTAAAATACGCTGCGTTGTCCGGTGGTCATCCCCGAGCTGCGAGCAGCCATACGGATGGGTAAACTCAAACACCCCGTCAATGTTAGCCTTGTCCGCCGCTTTGCTCTGCCCCTGTTTTGCCAGCAATTGCGCTGTCCGGTTAACACAACTCACGGTAGGAATAATCCATACTTCATTACGGACCCCAACCCGCCCGTCCTGACGGCGATAACCCCGGAAGCTTTTGCAGTCTTGCCCTTGATCAGCCTCTTGGACAGAAACTGCAGGCGTATAGGAATATTCCAATAAATCGCCTAAGTTTGTCTTAACATTATGGGTATGCAGCCATTGTCCCGCTCTCACCGCCTGAGTAACATGACCAATTGGGAAACCGTATTTAACGACATTCTGACCCTGGCTCAAATCACACAGCGCGATTTTGTGCCCGTGAGCAACATCCTCCAGCGCAATCACTGCCGCAGATCCCAGGGGAATTTCCGCCCCTCGTTTAATATCTTCCAGAGCAACTGCTACATTGTCAAGCTCATGTATTTTCAGCAGGGACAATCTTTACCACCTCCGACTAATTTGGCGATGGCAGCCTGTATCCCATCGTTTGAAATCTGGTACAAATAGTCGGCTATCTTGTCTGTGAAACCGGCTAACTTGTTAAGATCCTGCCCCCAGATGGCACTGTTGCCCAAAACTGTCTCGGCAACTTTGAGCGCTCCCGCCCGGCTGGCATCGAAGTCCTTCCAGGCAGCAGCAAAGAATTCCAATACCGGAGCATCGTCTTTCATAATAAACTCATTTTTTTCTCGTTTAGCCCGCATACTGCCGCCTTCAACCTGGCCGTTTTTATATACGGCCAGCAAGGCTGCCAGTGAAAAACTGAGCAGGTCAGGCAGTTTACCTGTCCGTTGTTGATACTCAATGATGGACGGCAACACTCTGGCTTTAAATTTGGAGGATGAATTGAGTAAAATACTAATCAGATAGTGCTTAATAAATGGATTCTGGAACCGCTCAACGACAGAGTCCGCAAACTCAACAAGCATCTTTTTGTCAAGGTCAACGGATGGAATAATTTCCTCGTAAATAACCTGTCTTACATATTTGCCCATAACCGCATGATCCATCATTTCCCCAACTGTCTCCAGGCCATATAAGAAAGCGGCGGGAACCGAGGAAGTATGAGCGCCGTTTAAAATACGGACCTTGCGGGTGCGGTAGGGAGTCATATCGTTTGTCCAAACCACATCAAGGCCGACTTCTGCAAACGGCAGCCGTTTCGCCACTTCTGCCGGCCCTTCAATTACCCAGAGATGAAACAGTTCGCCGGTATCAAGCAGTTGATCGTTATAACCGAGTTGATCGGCCAAAAGTTTGGCTTCCTCCCGGGGATAGCCTGTTACCACCCGGTCAACCAGTGAATTATGGAAAGAATTGTGCTCTTTTATCCATTTTTTAAAGGCTGCCGGCAGATTCCAGTTATCGGCTAACTGCAGGACGGCCTCCTCAAGCTTGTCGCCGTTACGTTCAATAAGCTCGCAGGGTATGATTACCATACCTTTGTCGGCACTGCCGTTAAAAAATTCAAAGCGATGAAACAGATAGACGGTCAGTTTTGCCGGGAAAGAATTCGGCGGCGTCATTGCCAGTCGA
This sequence comes from Sporomusa aerivorans, assembly GCF_041428895.1. Lineage (NCBI taxonomy): Bacteria > Bacillati > Bacillota > Negativicutes > Selenomonadales > Sporomusaceae > Sporomusa > Sporomusa aerivorans. The sequence goes on along the minus strand of NZ_CP156926.1, from coordinate 979,139 downwards.
TCGCTGGCATCAACCACTATGCCCGCTTCTGTCGTATTGGAAATCACAAATTCTATAGCTGGGTTTTCAGCGCATTTTAACACTTCATCCCAGTGAGTATATGGGTTAATGCCCCGGCTGACAGAGCTGATAACCTCTTTACACTCTTTTACTTTTCCATCCTGCAGGCCGCGCAGCAACAGAGTATACAAACCGTCCTGCTCATTGATTACAGAAGTCAGGCCTTCCGGAATTGGCTGAACAGCAACAACTCGCCCATTAAATTTTCCTTGCGTGTTCATTTGGTGAATCATCCACTCCACAAACCCTCGCAAAAAGTTGCCTTCACCAAATTGAATCACTTTTTCCGGCAGTTTATCCGCCAAAAACGGCGCCGTTACATCTGCGGGAAAAGCAAAGCCGCTTTCTAAGAGATTCTGGTTTAACCTCCGCATATATATATATCCCCTCTCTAGCCGGTAATGAGCATATTGCATTAAACCGGATCCGGCATTTTGTCCTTGTGCAATAAACAATACCCGGTATTTCAACCCATATAATTATAGTCGCAAGAATCATGCCAGCTTTAAGAAAGCTTGCATTACCTGCAAAGCGCCTGCTAACCAAAAATAAAACTGGTGCAAAGAGCAACAAAATTCGTTGCTTTTTGCACCAGTTGAAACAAAATTTATCCGACGACTAACCTTCCGCTGGGGTTAAAACCCCACCCTGAAGCCTAAATCTGCTTTATTTGCTTTGCTTCTGCATTCTGCGCCATAGGGTTGTCCGGCTGATTCCCAGACGCTTAGCGGCGCGCGTGTAATTAAAATCCTCTTCCCGTAAAATTTGTTCTATCATATCCTGCTTAACATCTTCAAGTTTGGCAGGTTCAGCAGCAAGCGCACTGTTAATTGCCAAGCCTGGATAGTCGCTAGAATAATCGGAATGCAAATCGCATCTGTATATTTCTTTGATATCGTCGGCGCTGATTTCATCAGAGTCCGACAATACCATTGTTCTTTCCAGAATGTTGGCCAGTTCACGGATATTACCCGGCCAGGGCAGGCTCTCCAGAAAGTGGATCGCGTCCTCGCTTAATTTTTTTACAGCCGCGTCCTTATTACTCAACTTACGCAAAAAGTGTTCTACCAACAATGGAATATCACCATATCTGTTTCGCAAAGGCGGAAGATGCAAGCGCAAAATGTTGAGTCTGTAATACAAGTCGGCGCGAAACTCTTTATGCGCCACAAGTTCTATCAAGTTCTGGTTCGTTGCCGCAATGATTCTGACATCAACAGGCGTCACCTTATGCCCGCCCAGGCGCATTACCTCTTTCTCCTGCAGTACCCGCAATAAGCGCGCTTGCAGGGCGAGCGGCAATTCACCTATTTCATCAAGGAATATGGTCCCGCCATGCGCTAATTCAAATAGACCCTGCTTACCGCCTTTTTTCGCCCCGGTAAACGCGCCTTCCTCATAGCCCATCAGTTCGCTCTCCAGCAACGTTTCCGGTAAGGCGGCGCAGTTAATGGCGACAAAGGGACTTTTGACCCGGCTACTCAATTGATGAATACTCTGGGCAAACATTTCCTTGCCTGTGCCGGATTCGCCGGTGATGAGAACGGTAGAGTCAGGAGCGGCATAACGGCGAACTTGACGCTTGGCAGCCTGCAATACTGCCGATTTGCCAATTATCTGCTCGAGGTCAACTTTGGCCACCAAACCTTTTTCATGCAGTTTTTGCCGTATGGTTTGTTCGAATTGCTGAAGCTGAGTGACATCCTGGAAATTAGCAATAGCTCCAACCACTTTATTCTTAATTTTGATCGGAATCCGTTTGGTAGCCAGTACTTTATGTCCGATATGCTGTATTTCGCCTATATTGGGTATGCCGCTGTCAAGTACTTCCGGCAAACGGGTATTAAGCATAACCTCTCTTACCGGCCGTCCGATCACATTGGCGCTTTTCACCCGGAAAATTTCACAGGCGGTTGGGTTGAAAAAAGTAATGCGATTATCTGTATCGATAGCGACAATGCCATCTGTGGACGAATCGACAATAGTACGCAAAAGCTCTGCCCGTTCCTGTTCCCGCCGGCGCACGTCAGCCACCAGTTCGGCTTCTTTGATTGCCTTGTACACCGCATCTTTGCCTGATTCAATTACATAACCGCCGAGCCCCATTTCACGCGCAATAATAACCGAGTTAGCGTCACCGATTACTACTTTTATCCCCTTGCTGGCGGCAAAGGCAATTTTATCAGCTGTTTCCGCCATATTATCAAGTGGTATTACATGGATAGAGACACCCAGCAAATCAGCAAGGCGCTCACATTCGTAAATCACGCTGCGAAAACCGGCAATACCAATAATTTGGGGGTCAACGCCGGCCTGCTTTATGGCATGAAACACATCCACAGCGGTAACCTGTATTTCCACCACCGGCACCGTTGCAATTTGTGAAGCAATTGCCAAGGCTGTTCCGCCGCGGCTAATCAACACCTCTGCGCCGCGCTCCACCGCTTGCAGGGCCCGTTCCACCCCATCCCGTGAATCGCCAATAGCAATCTGCACATTGACATTGAGTTCAGAAGCTCTTTCCTGAAGTACAGCTTCAGTAGTTCGCGCCAAATTGGGAAACGGAGCAATCACACAAATTTTATAGTCCATTTGGTTTCTTCACCAGCTCCCGTAAACCTGACTGTATCATACCTGTCATCCGGTTCAACTTCCTGAAAGGTTTCTAGCAGAAAACCGCCTGCCAAGGCGGTTAAAATTCATTGCTCCTGTTATATATGTTCTTATTCTATCATTTCTAACCTCACCAAACAACAGAAACAGAGCGGACTTAAACGTCTGTGGCGCTATGTTGCCATCATCGCGCCCTGCATTTTTACGCTTATTTTCTTTTTCTTCTTGACACATCCCCCCCAGGGGGATAATATGATAAATGGAGGGTGTCATGGAAAATCATATTCACACAAGCCACAAACAGGTACTTAACAGACTTTCCAGGATTGAAGGCCATGTCGCCGCCGTCAGACGGATGGTTGCCGAAGGACGCGACTGTCCGGACGTCCTGGTACAGATGGCCGCCATTCGCAAAGCCATGGATAATACCGCCAAACTGATTCTGAAGGATCACATGGAACATTGCCTTGTGCATACGGCCGGCGGCGAGGATCAAACCGAAGTATTGAAGAAACTGCAAAAAGCCCTTGACCGTTACATGGGATAAAATTTTTCAAGAGGTGTTTTAATGAGATTATTAATAACACTCATTGGCCTGCTCGGTATCCCTGCCATTTGCTCTGCCCATTCAGGAATTGTGGCCAGAACATTTGCCAGCTATTTACCGTTTGTTGTCCCGCTGCTCCCCGCAATCTTGCTGGCCTGTTATAAATTCTGCCGGCGTTGTTTCGGCCTGCGTGACAAAGAATAAACGCATGCTAAAAGAATTAAATTCAGCTATGATATTGTATAAACAACCTGCACCGGCTGAGTCAGCCGAGTGCAGGTTGTTTGCTGTTACTAAGAATCTGCTATAAATCAGGTAATTATGATCTCCTGGTATTGATTGCAGGCGATCACTTTATCCTTACCATCCAGCTTGGTACGGATTTTAACGCCGCCGCCCCACAGCCGGGCGACATATTTTATCGTTTCCTGCGCATACTCAAGTTCGAGTTCGCGTCCTTCAAAATCATGCTCCAGAATCAAATCGCCTTTGTCCACTTCCTGCGGGCTAATGGCCGGAATGCCGCCCATACCCACCGAGTTGGCCAATTGGTCGCGAACGGCCTTCCAGCCGGCATCGTCGGCCACTTCAGACACAACGATATAATCGTCCTCTGTGTCATAGGCAAACAGGTTCATTTCCCGGCACATTTCCTGGTTGAGATAGCGCCTGATAAAAGACTGATCCCTGTCTTCCGCCCGGATGGCCATAATTCTTTCCCGTCCCAGCGTTTTATCGAGATACTCAAAGAGCTTAAAGCCGACAAAGTAAGGGTTCAGCTGCTGCTGGTGGGGCCTTATCACCAGATTATGCCGCTGCAGAAACTCCAGGTACAAACCCTGCGGCAGTTCAAGCTGTTTTAAAATCTGGTAGTGCCAGTAGCTGGCCCAGCCCTCATTCATGATTTTGGTCTCGATCTGCGGGATAAAGTACAGGCTTTCCGCATGGACGATATTGACCAGATCGCGTTCCCAGTCGTCCAGTCTGCCTTTCTCGCCCAGGAAGGCCAGTAAGTCATGCCTGATCCGGCCAGGTACAGCTTCCGCCTTTTCCTGTTCCAGCGTCCGGCGGGAACACGGTTCACCCGCCCCGGTCCGGGATACCTGAAACTTCAGAGCGTGCGCCGCATCCAGAATATGCTCCACTTTCTCCGGCCCGATGCTGGGGTCGTCAACGTAAGCGCGCACCCGGTCGGCATGAGCCTTAAACATCTCCAGGGTCAGTTCGGCCCGGGTATCCCGCTTAAACAGGCGGTTATTCTTGAAGAAATCATTGTGCCCGTAGACATGGGCCATGGTAAGAATCTGCAGCAGGAGGGTATTGTCGCGCATGAGATAGGCCAGGCACGGATCGGAGTTGATGACCATTTCGTACGGCAGCCCGCTCAGGTTATACTGGTAAAAGGTTTTCTGCCGCTCGTACGCCTTGCCGAAGCTCCAGTGCGGGTAATGCGACGGCATGCCGACATAGGCCTCGTAACACAGCATGTCCTCATAGCTGCAGATTTCAAAATGCTGTTCGTAACTGTCCAGGCCAAACTCCCGGACTTTGCTCTCTATCTTCTCATTCCATGCCGCCAGTTCAGCCAGGGTATAGTCAGTCATCGGTCTCACCTCCGGCCCTGTCCTTTTCCAGAATTTTTTTGAATACCGGCCAGACATCGTCTTTGGTTGCAATAGTGGCGGCAATAAAGTTATCGGCTTTGATCTCTTTTTCATATTCCCGCATGATGGTGCTGCCCCAGGATTTGATGCCGACCTCGCCGTAGCCGAAGAGATTGCAGATCGCGCACAGTTCCCCGGCCAGTTCGATGGTTTTTAAGTTGTCGTCAGTCCAGTTGTCGCCGTCCGAACAATGAAAGGCGTAGATATTCCACAGGGCCGGGTTATACCGCTGTTCAATAATTTCCAGGGCTTTGGCGTAACCACTGCTTATGTGGGTGCCGCCGGACTCGCCTTTATGGAAAAACTCGTCTTCGTTCACTTCCTTGGCTTCAGTGGAGTGAGCGATAAAGGCGACTTCCACCTGTTCATACTTATAGCGGACAAACTGGTAGAGCAGGAAGAAAAAACTGCGGGCCAGATACTTGCGCGTCTGATCCATGGAGCCTGACGTGTCCATGATGCAAATAACTACGGCATTGGAATGCCGGTCAATATCCGGTTTCACCCGGAAATAACGTAAATCATCCTCCCGGAAAGGCACCCGCCCTGTTCGTCCTTCCCCGGCTTCCACGACCGGCATATCTATGCTGCGCAGCGCCGTTTGCTGGCGCTTAAGCTTCTCGACAACAGTGCGCTTTTTGGCCAGACGCGGCGGGATCCCCTTTTTCTGAAAACCTGAGCGTTTATAGTTGCGCTCTGCTTCGATTTGCGAATACTTCTTGCGCTCCAGATCAGGCAGGTTTAAGTCCTCAAACAGGTACTCAACCAACTCGTCCAGGGTAATCTCGGTTTCATAAATATCCTCTCCCGGTTCGCTGCCGGCCTGTCCGCTCCCCGGCTGCTGCCCTTGCTGTCCCGTTTTGCCGATGACCTGGCCGCGCTCTTCCCCGCCGGTGCCCGCCCCGGCGCCGCCGCTATTATTACCGTAAATAAACTGGTACTCTTTGATGCCCTTGATGGGGATCTTAATCTTTTTATCTTTGCTCTGGCCGATGATGCTTTCTTCGGCGACAATGCCGCCGATATTCTTTTTAATGGCATCTTCCACCAGTTGGCGGTGCCGCTTGCGGTCCCACTGGGAGCGGTCGGTGCCGCCGGTACTTGCGTCTTTAAAAATCGCCACAGCTTTTCCCCGCCTTCCGCCTTGTTTTACGAAAAATCTCCTCGTCATTATCCTACAGTCTTAAGATTGGTCGGTACTCGTACCTTGACCAGATTAATTCTAAATATCCAAGCCGGCCAAGGTACTAATCCTTCCAGAGGTTGTTGGCCGCATATTTTAAGATGACATTGCAGCAGTGGCTGCAGTATCCGCTCCGCGTCATTTCCTCCACCATGGCGTTGTATTTGCCGTCCTGTTCCTTATCGCGCACTTTGGCTTTGGTAACCACCCGCGACAGTTCCTTAACCGACGCTGTCAGTTTTTTCTCGATGGCTTCCTTCAGCGGCTCGTAGCTCTTATAGTCAATCTTGGCGCCGGTGCGCAGCAGCGAAAACATGTACGAGGTAACATCCTGGCGGAAGCCCAGGGCCGCCGTGCCGGTTATGCCAATCTGCTCCTCAATCGACTGCAGGAAGCGGACATCAGGCTCCAGTTCCTCGCCGGTATTCAGGTCTTTGAGCTTGGTAGCATTGACAAAAGCCTCGGAATGATCGAGATAGTTGTTAAACAAACTCTCGGCCTGTTCCTGATAACCATGAATAAAGGCCCGGGTCACTTCTTTCTCCAGCAGCCGGTTGTACTCTTTCTTGATAGTGTCCTGCAACAGACCCAGGTAGCGTTTTTTCTCATCCTCGGCAATGACCATTTCCTTGACGGCTTTTACCAGGGTGTCCAGTACCGCGATGGGATTGATGCAGTTGTGCTCCGACTCCGACAGGGTGGTATCAATGGCTTTCATGATAAACCGGGTGGAAATGCCGCTCATGCCTTCCCGCGCGGCTTCTTCCTTAAGCTCCATGATATCCACTTTTTTGGTGGAGCCTTTCTCGACAATTTCTTCTCCGTTGTATATTTTGAGCTTGGTCAGCGGTTCCACCTTGGCGGTGGGCGCCAACCGGGTCATGATGGCAAACATGGAGGCCACCTCGATGGTATGGGGTGCGATATGGGCGTTAAATGAACTGTTTTTCAACATTTTTTCATAAATCTTGACTTCTTCATCCAGCTCCAGGCAATACGGCACTTCCACTTTGACGATCCGGTCCAGAATAGCCTCATTGGTATGATCGGACTTAAATTTGTTCCATTCGGCCTCATTGGAATGGGCCAGAATAATGCCGTCAAAATAAATCATCGAGCCTTTACCGGGAGAAGGGATGGATTTCTCCTGCGTAGCGGTAATCATGGTATGCAGGTATTCAACATCGTTTTTGAAAACCTCAATAAATTCGACAATGCCGCGGTTGCCGACATTAAAAGCGCCGTTTAGCGCCAGTACCCGCGGATCATCTTCCGGGTACATATCCATCTTGGAAATATCGACTGAACCGGATAACACCGAAGTGTCCTGGTTATTGGGGTCAACGGGCGGCACCACGCCGACGCCTTTACGGGCGCGGATGGAAAACTCGGAAACCGTTACCGGGAAGCGCTCAAATTCGCCGTGATATTCATGTTTTAAGCGGTAACGGCAAACCGGGCACAAATCACCTTCGATCTTAACACCGAGAATCTTTTCAAACTCCGGCCTCAGATGCTTGGGAATAAGATGCAGCGGGTCCTCCCGCATGGGGCAGTCTTGAATGACATAAACCGGCGGGCTCATTTCCAGCGCCTTTTTCAGCGCCTCCATGAGCGACGACTTGCCGGCCCCTACCGGCCCGACCAGATATAATACCTGACGGGCTTCTTCCCCCTTCATGGCTGCAGAATGAAAATAGCGCATGATTTTCATGATGCTTTTATCAATTCCGTAAAAATCATTCTCAAAAAATTTATACCTACGCAGGGTATCACTGCCGTAAATCCGCTTAAGCCTCGGGTTCTCCTCGGTTTTAACCGTTGCTGCACCGGGTGTTGACAAAAGCTCATACATCCGTTGATGAGCCAGCATGGCAACTTTGGGATTTTCCTTGACAATAGCCAGATAATCCAGCAGTGTCCCGGAAAAATGCTGCTGCTTCCTGCTTTCACGGTCAGTTTGAATCAGACTGGCAAAATCAAAGTTACCCATACTCGGCCTCCTTAAAAATAATTAATAGTTATCCGGGTGGTGCTCCACCACATCTGACATATCAGGCTCATCCATTGTTAAATCAAGATCGGTTTCAACCATATTGTCAATCATTTTGTACACCACACCTCCATTCAAAGAGACATTTGTCTCTTGGGTTAGTATAAATATATCAAATTTATGTAAACTTGTCTAAAGGATGTTTGTACCAAAGCTGGTTACTTCTCCTGTTCTTGTTTGGGCAAAATAAATCCCCCGGCTACTGCCAGGGGATTTATTTCTTATAGTAATATTATGATGTGACCGGATTATAAGCGGAATCTTGCTATACTGGCCTGCAAGTCAGCAGCCAGCATTGCCAGACTCTGACTGGAGGAGGCAATCTGCTGCATGGCTGCCGACTGTTCCTCTGTGGCCGCTGAAATAGTCTCTGACTCTGATGCGGCGTTTGCACTGGCTGTATTAATTTCCTGAATGGATGTAAGCAAGGTCCTGTTACTGGCATCTATCTGCTGGATGGCTGCCGCAATATCCTGAATTTGCCTTGCTATGGAAAGAATGGACTCCACTATATTATTAAAACTCTCACCGGTGCTGTGGACAAGAGAAATACCTGTCTGAACGCCTGCAGTTCCGTTTTGCATAGTGATAACAACATCTTTGAGATTGGCATCATTTTTTTCGATCAGTGCACTAATTTTACCTGCAGCGTGACTGGATTCCTCGGCCAGCTTCCGGACCTCATCCGCGACAACGGCAAAGCCCCGCCCCTGTTCTCCCGCTCTCGCCGCTTCAATGGCGGCGTTTAAAGCCAGCAGATTGGTCTGCCCGGCAATTGAGGATATTAGTGTGACAATTTCCCTGATCTCCTGAGAGCTTTTGCTTAATTCACCGATAGTCGCCTGCGTAGTGTTTGTATTCTCCCCGATTTCGCTCATCTGCGTTACGGCTTGCTCTGCAGACGTACGGCCTTGTTTCGCTGCCGCAGCAGTGTCTTCAGCAATTTGCGATAAGTCTTTTGCTGTTTGCGCAATCTGATTTACTTCTTCGGCCATTGCCCGGGATCTCGCAGTGATTTGATTAACTGTTGCAACCTGATTTTCAGCGCTCCGGGCAATTTCCGTGATCGAGCCGGCTACCTGATTAGCGGCATCTGCCGATTGATGGGCACTTGCCGTCAGTTCTTCACTGGAAGCGGCAAGCAATTCCGATTGGGAAAGAACATTGGTGACCAGAGTCCGCAGACTGGTGCGCATGTCCCGAAACCCCTGCGCCAACTGTCCCACTTCATCATGAGACAAGACCCTGCCCTGCTGATCGCGTAGGTCCCCCTGCGCCAGCAGCAGGCATTCGTCTCTGATCAAGGCAATCGGCTTTGAAAGAATTTTACTGAGATAAAGAATAAACAGCGCAGCCAGAACAAGGCAGAAGAACGACCCGGTCAGCATGGCGTATGTCAATGAAGTTACCGCCTGTGCAGCCTCAGCCTCCGGCGCCGTTACAATTAAGATCCAGGGATTACTGCCCGGCAGCTGAATGGGAGTAAATACACCAACCTTGGTTATCCCGTCAACAAACTTGTAAGTCCCCCGTACCGGCTTGCCGGTTTGGGCAGCAGTTTTAAACAGGCTGATAAAATGATCATCCAGTTCCGTTTCTTTTACATTGAGTGCCGGATCAACTTTCTTTTCGGTAAAATTTAATTTGCCAACCAAGTCCGGTAATTTGGTATGGATGATAAGTTTGCCGCTATTGTCGGCAATAACGCCGTACCCTGTACTCAGAAATCGCATGTCTTTAATCAGCGTTGTCAACTTATCCAATGATACTGTACCCGTTAATACGCCTGTCAGCTGATCGCCGTAAAGGAGCGGTACCGCCACATTCACAGCCACTTTGCCGGTGGTTTTTGAAATAAGAACTTCGGAAACCACCGCCTTTTTGGTAGCTATAACCTGTTTAAAATATGCACGTTCGCCCAGTTGGGTAGTACTTCCGTCAGGACGCAGAGCCAAACCGTCGGTAGCAATATAGGTTACATTTTCCAGGTTGCCCAGCCGCTTGGCGCAATCCTGCAAAGTCTCCTGCAATTGCTTCTTATCGGCCGGATTATACAAGCCTTTATTGGTGGAGAATGCTTCCAGTTGCAGCACTGCCCCCTGAACATAAGCCTCGATACGATTAGAGTAATCATTCCCAATCGCTATTGCGTTCTCTTCCACGCTCGCCGACAGGGCCTGCTCCGCCCGATAATAGTTGACACCTACTAATAATCCAAAGGTTAAAATCAAAAAGGGCAACAGAATTAAGAGAAGTCTAGTTTTCATACTGGTGATTTTCATAACAATAACCTTCCTTTCATTTTTTTCTTGAACTGTTGCTGTTACTATTCTTACTATCCTGTCTTAAATGAAAATGAAAAAAGATTGCCGGAATGCAACTAACTGCAACCTGGCAATCCTGAGCACACACAGCTTGTAGACCCACGGCTTTGCGTCCTTATCTTTCGATAAGTTTGCTGAATTTGATCTGAAACACACTTCTGTTCCTTTTCTACATATTTCGGGACAAATTGGCAAAATCCTCCTTAAATGTTGCATTCTTTTTCTACTGTTTTTAACAGCAAGCTCACCAGTCGGGGATCAAACTGTTTTCCCGAATGAGCCTGCATTTCCCGGTTTGCTTCCTCCCGTGAAGCCGCCTTACGGTATGAGGTATTGCGCTGCATAGCATCATAGGAGTCGGCAATAGCGACTATTCTGCTAATTAAAGGAATGCCCTCTCCTTTTATTTTATCCGGATAACCGGAACCGTCCCATCGTTCATGATGGCTGGTAATATATTCGGCTACAGGAAGAAGTTCGGCAACTGCTTTCGCCAGACGCCCGCCAAGCTCTGCATGCGCCCTTATTTGCACCCATTCCGCTTCCGTTAATTGACCACATTTTACAAGAATCTCCCGGGGAACTCCCACTTTTCCTATATCATGATAGTGGGCTGCAAGTTCGAGCTGGCGTAACGCCTGATCATCTAAAAGCAGTGCCTTCCCCAGCTTGAGCGCCCATTTCTTTACGCCTTCGATATGGTCGAAAAAGCCGTGGTCATTTTTGCCGGCAGTTTGCATTAGTGTTGTCAGCAGCATTTGGCGGTTGTGCGCCCGGTTGCGGTTCTTTTCCTGGTACATATGGTTATCAGCCTCACTGATGACGTCTTCCAGCTTAAGCGGCAATTTGGTTGCAGCCGCGCCACCGGTCGAGATTGCCAGCGGAAGTTCAGGATGTATCCTGTTATGTTCATCCACCGTAGACCGCAGACGTTTTATCCCGGCAAGTACTTCGTCTAACTCCGCGCCAGGCATTATCACCGCAAATTCATCGCCGCCGATCCGTGCTACTGTCACGTGAGAAGAAAAACTTTGGACAATACTGTTGGCAGCCGCCCGGATTAAATCATCGCCGGCTTTATGGCCCAAGGTATCGTTAATAAGTTTCAAGCCGTCTACATCGCAGATAGCAACCCCTACCGGTGCCTGCTGCAAAGACTGCAGACGGCTGACTTCCTCCTCAAAGTAGGTCCGGTTGTGAATCTGAGTAAGCTGGTCCTGTGTACTCAGCTTGCGGTATTTAGTTTCGGCAACAATCAACGCCGCATTGCGGTCATATAGAAGTGCGATGTGTTCATTAATAGTTCCCAGCATGATATTAAAGGCATTGCACAAGCCGCGGACTTCAACAGGCGCAAAGGAAAATTTTTCTTCAGAGATTGTATGTGAATAGTCGCCGTATTGTGCTCCCTGGGACGCAGAAAGCAGCATTAGTATCGGTCTTTGAATACTTTTGGACATTAACCAGGTTAACAATAAAGCAAACAACAGGATGATGGCGCTGCCAATAACAGCTTTTTGAATGAGAGTATACAGCGGTAGCAGAACTTCCTGTTCATCTATCTCTATTAATAATACCCAGTCTCTGTCCGGAACCCACTGATATGCGCCTATTACCTCGGTGCCTCTGTGATTGATATAGCGGTCTGCCCCGGATAATCCTGATTTTGCCCGCCAGTATCCCTCATTATTTTCCATGCTTTCGCTACCAGTTCCATTTGAACCTGTCTGGGCAATAATATGAGCACTTTTGTCAATCAAATAAGCTCTGCCGGTTTGTCCAAATTCAAATTCTTGTATTACATTTTCTAATTTTCGGGCAGAAACGGTTGCAAAAACAATACCACTTACGTTGTTTGCATTATTCATTACCGGTTGGGAGAATATGATAACTTTTTCACCGGTAGCCCGCCCGACCAAAATTTCGGTAATAGCCGGTTTCCCCTGTATACCGAGGCGAAAATACTCGCGATTGCTAACGTCAGTGCCAGGAGGGGCAATAGTATCCACTTTAGTTACCCCGCCTTTGTCTACAAATACATAACCGTTGAAATCTTTACTGCTGGTCAGCGCCGCATTGAAATCATACAGCATAGTCTCTGTGTTGAGGTGACGTACCGAATAAAGCTGGGCTACCGTCGCCACGGTATTGGAGTGATCACGAAACCAATCGTTTATCGACTGCGCCTGTTCTTCTACTGATTTATCCAGAAACTGTTTGCTTTCCTGGATTCTAAGCTCCCGCTCGTGCCAGATATACAGTACGCCTAAACTGATTATTACTGTAATTAGAATCACTGAAGTTAGAATCATCAAGCGTGTGCCTATGGTCTGCTGCTGCAATCGCTGCACTATTCCTGTTTTTTTTAGATAGCTGGACATGGTTGCACTCCTTGATCATAAGTTAAATACAAGTACAATAATAACTGAGTTACTTTCGCTGCCAAAAAACAAAATCCTTTAGTAAAAATTATAGTTTGCCGTAAAAAATATAGAAATAGTGCCGTAAAATCATTCCGGCCAGCTATTTCACAAAAAAGTCATATTCCGCACAAAATAAAGCTCCTGCTGAAATATCCATAATTCAGCAGGAGCCCGTCTGATCTTATCGGAATTTATTTCCTGATGGCCTTGAATGCCTCGGTTTGCTGCTTGATCCCCACTTCGGTGGCAAACCGCTCGATGCTGGAAGCACCGAAGAAACCTTCCACATCATGGGTGTTGGCAATGATGTACCGGGCGTCTTCCGGCTCGGCGATAGGACCGCCGTGGCATAATATAATTATGTCCGGATTGACCGCTTTGCCGGCATCGCAGATAGCCTGGACCTTAGCCACACAATCATCAAGCGTCAGGGCTGTTTTGGCGCCGATCGTGCCCTTGGTCGTCAAACCCATATGAGCCACAAGGATGTCGGCGCCGGCTTTGGTCATTTTTACGGCCTGCTCGGTATCGAAAACATAGGGCGAGGTCACCATATCAAGTTCATGGGCTTTTTTGATCATGTCCACTTCCAGATCATAACCCATGCCAGTCTCTTCCAGGTTCTGCCGGAATACGCCGTCAATCAGACCCACCGTGGGAAAGTTCTGCACGCCGGCGAAACCCTGCTCTTTCAACTGCTTTAAAAATACTTCCATAATGCGGAACGGGTCGGTACCACACACGCCGGCCAAAACTGGGGTGTGCTTAACCACCGGCAACACCTCGGCCCCCATTTCCACAACGATTTTATTGGCGTCGCCGTAGGATAACAGTCCGGCAAGTGAGCCCCGGCCGGCCATTCTGTATTTGCCGGAGTTATAGATAATAATCAGATCAACGCCGCCGGCTTCGCCGCTTTTAGCCGATATGCCGGCCCCGGCCCCTGCCCCGACGATAATTTTACCGGCGGCAATTTCCGCCTTCAGCTTTTTCAGTACTTCACTTCTGGTTTGCAACATAACAAACGCCTCCTAGCTGTTTTTTCCTTAAGCATCGCGACCAGTTTTTGCGCGGCTGCAGTCGAAAATTCAGGGTCATTGATATTGGCATTGATTTCGATGATTTCAACCAGCGGATTGGTTATGCTCTCCTTCAGGGTTTTAAACAGCATGGCATCCTCTTCCGGACCGTAGAAAGGCTGTCCGGGGGCATCAATCATCGAGACGCCCTTGAGCGGCAGCAAGAGCGCCGCCTTGCCTGTGCACATATTTAATTTTGCGGCAATCGCCAAACCCAGCTGCCGGTTTTCCTCAACAGTGGTTCGCATCAGGGTGACCGTCGGATTGTGTTTATAGAAGTTACGTCCGTTATATTTACCCGGAACCGTGGCAATTGGTCCAAAGTTTACCATATCGAGGGCGCCGGCTGAGACAACCTGCGGGATTTGATTAAGGGCGGCCCCTTCCAGTCTTTTATCCCCGGCGGCCATGTTGCCGCCCATAAGTTCATCGCACCATTCAGTGGTGGTAATGTCAAAAACGCCTTCAATATAGCCGTCCCTGATCAGTGCCTCCATAGCTTTGCCGCCTGTGCCTGTGGCGTGAAAGATCAGGACCTCATAGCCCTGCTCTTCTAAATATTCCCTGGCCTGGTTGACACAGGGCGTTGTCACCCCGAACATGGAAGCCGCAATTAATGGTTTCTTGTCCAGCACTTTGTTTACTTCAAACTTAACCATACCGGCGATTGCCAGTGCCGCATTGGTAAAGATTTTGGTAGATATGGAGTTTAAACCGGCCACATCGACAATGGAAGGATACATAAAAATATCACTTGAACCCACATACATGGAAACATCGCCGGCAGCCACCGTGGAAACCATTACTTTGGGTACACCAACCGGCAAAGCCCGCATGCCGGGAGTAACCATGGAAGTACCGCCGCTTCCGCCGCAAGAGATGATACCGTCAAATTTGCCTGCCGCGTACAGCTTGGGCAACAGTTTTTCCAGGCCCCGGGCGAGTACATCAGTCGCCGTAGCCCGGTCTTTTCTCGTCGCGATTTCCTTGATATCGGCGCCGACAACGCTGGCAATCTCTTCATTGGAAACGTCGGCTGCCAATTTGGACTCAAACACACCGGTGTGAATCATAAAGGTCTTCAAGCCCAGGCTTTGAATAATGTCCTTAAGATAAGCAAATTCAAGACTTTTGGAATCAAAGGTTCCGGCAATCGCCACTGTTTTCATCCGAATCCCTCCCCATTATGAATTGACGGATATTAGCTGAAGTTTCTGCCTATTAATAAAATAATACTGTATATTCAGATAAATTTACATGTATTTTTGTCTTATATTCATGTATTTATGTGCGATCTACAATAATTTAAAACTGCATTTACTTCCCGCTGCAACAGACAGGAATTAAATGCGGTTATCGGCGTTTTTGCAGTGTTGTTGATATTGTTCCGGTGAAATGCCGGTCAGTCTTTTTAAAGTTTTACTGAAATGCGCGTAGTCTTTAAAGCCGGCCATGTTCGCGACTTCGTTCAGCCTGATATTGTTAACCTTCATGATTTCTTTGGCTTTGCTGATTCGAAACTGGACTAAATATTCGGGAAAAGTGCAGCCTACTTCTTTTTTAAAGAGGGCACTCAGGTGTGAGCGGGAAACATGAGCAACTTTGGCCAGATCGGAAAATAATACTTCATTCCGGTAATTAACGGCCACATACTCTTTCACAAAATCAACATAGTCATAGTGCTTCTTTACGCCCTCAATCATCTTGACCAGAAGCTCATCCTGCTCAAGATCGCCCGTTTGCTTAAAAGCCCTGGTAATATTGGTGATGGCGTCTTCCGAGGGTATTCTTTCGAAGGAAGAGCCGCCAATATACCCCATGGTTTTGGTATTGTTGTACATAAAGTTTAAATCGGTAGGCGTTTTGACCGGACCGCCGTAGATCATTTTAATAACATCGGGATTCACTTGATCACAGGCCTGAAAAATTTCTGCGGCAACAAGTTGGGCCGAGTGCAGTGACAACACTTTTTTAGCGCCGATATAGCCGCCTTTTGTCAGCCCCAAATGCGCACAGATCAGGTCGGCGCCGGCCTGTAACATGGCGGTTGCCTGCCGGGCATCAAAAACAAAAGCCAGGGTAAACAGGTTCCTGGCATGGGCAATGCTCACGGCCTCAACCTCCCGTTCATACGCTATGCCGTCCTCCTCCAGCGCTTCCCGGAATTGCCCGTCGATCATGCCAACTGTGGGAAAGTTGTTAATACCGGCAAAACCCCAGGCACTAATCCGGCCGATATATTGCTCCAGGTCAATGGTCGGGTCGGTGGCATTCAGGCCAAAGATGACCGGAACACCCGGGGCTGCCGGTATGATCTCCCGCGTACCAAACTCCATGACCAATTCGTTACAGTTGGCAAACGGCAGCCAGCCGGCCAGCGAACTTTGCCCCATCTGCCTAAAACGCCCCGAGTTCAGAGCCAGCAGCATATCAGCGCCGCCCTTTAACGCATACTTGGCCGTAATGCCTGCGCCTGCAGCCACACCGATAATGTGCCCGTGAATACGAATTTGGGTTTTCAGTTTACTCAATACCTGCTCCCGCTGCCAAGCCACATTGCCTCATCCTTCCCTCTGAAAATAAGACGACCAACTGCCTTATCAGTTGCTATTAACCTTCGCGTTCTTAACCGGCAGGCCCTGCCGGAAAAAAAGAAACTTGTCATCCCTGGTGCTTGATTAAGGCCGCTGCAAGCACCGCGAGCTTTCGTCTATTTTGCCATCAGTCTCCCTTGCTTGCAACATTCCAAGCCCATATTACATATATTATCAATAACTAAACATCTACGCACTCATGTTAAAAAATTTTTACATGGGAGGATTATTGACATTCTATTCCACCGGTATTATAGTTGGTGTGGAATTACAAGTAAATAGCGCTTCCTCGTTAGGTGAGGCTCCTGTATAAACATAGGCCACTGCCCGGAAATGTCGAAAGACGCCAATGGGTAGAACAGGTATTACCGGCATAAGGTTTTACTTAAGGTGGCTGAGTGATTGAGCTCTACGTTATACAGTGTCAAAACTCAAACGAGTGGGGAGGTCGCAGCTGGCATTATTTTTTGTCTTGCCATTTTCTCTGCTTATAAGGCCTTCCCCTGCACGGGAAGGTCTTTTTACTTCTAAAGGAGGTGGGTTTGCTATGGATACAGATGGCCCTGAGCCGGCTAACCCGGTGCCCAAGCGCCTGCCGGCGCATATGGCCGGCAAAACAAACAAAAATGCATTAGGAAGTGATTTATATGGCCGTATTCACGTCGCACATCCCCACCCGCCGGTTTGGTCTCACTGACATCTTTGTGATCGCTTTCGTCTTCGCGCTCCTGGTTTCGGTCCTCCACTTAGGGGCCGGCATGGTGATTCCCTTTTCGCCGGAAAACCAGCTTGAAATATCCACCGACCCGGCCGATTTGCCGTACTATGCCGGGCGGTCGCTGCTCAGAATGTTTATCGCCTATGGGGCTTCGCTGCTCGTCACGCTTGTTTATGGCAGTATTGCCGCCAAAAACCGTACAGCGGAAAAAGTCCTGATTCCGCTCTTAGATATTTTGCAGTCCGTACCGGTACTGGGCTTTCTCTCGGTCACCATCACCATGTTCATTGGTCTGTTTCCCGCCAGCCTCCTGGGCGTGGAACTGGCGTCCATTTTCGCCATTTTCACCGGTCAGTGCTGGAATATGACGTTTAGTTTCTATCATTCGCTTACCACCCTGCCAAAGGACCTGAAGGAAGTTTCGGCCATGCTGCGTTTTAACTGGTGGCAGCGGTTCATTCGCCTGGAAGTACCGTTTGCCATGATCGGTCTGGTGTGGAACAGCATGATGTCCTTTGGCGGCGGCTGGTTCTTTCTGGCGGCCAGCGAAGCCATCACCGTCCTTAATGAAAGCATACGCCTCCCCGGCGTCGGCTCCTTCATGGCCGCCGCAGTGGAAGATGGCAACATGCCGGCTGTTGGCTATGCCATTGTGACCATGATTGTCATGATCGTGCTAGTGGACCAACTGTTCTGGCGTCCCATCGTAGTCTGGTCGCAAAAATTCAAGATGGAACGGACAGAAGCCGTTGAAGTCCCGACTTCCTTTGTCTATGACCTCCTGCAGCGGGCCGTCTTTGTGGTCTGGATGCAAAAATACTGCTTTCGCCCTATCGCCAAAGCCGTTTACGCTGCATTTAATCTGGCCGCCCGCCTCACTAACCGGACAGCCAGCCAGTTAGAAAGCGTGACGCTGCTTTCTTATCTGGCTGCAGCCATTAAATGGATTTTATTGCTAACCATACTATACTCGGTTGGCCAGCAGGCTTACCAGGGCGGCCGCATGGTGGCCTCCCTGGGCCTTGATAAGCTGGAGGAAATCATCGCCCTTGGTTGTTATACCCTGGGGAGGGTCATGGTTTCCAGTTTGCTTGGCGTGCTATGGACCGTACCGGTCGGGGTTTGGATCGGCACCAATCCGCGCCTGAGCAAATTCTCCCAGCCTGTCGTGCAGGTGGCGGCCTCGTTCCCCGCCAATATGATTTACCCGTTCGTGGCGGTATTTTATCTTCAACATTCGGTGAATTTTGAACTCGGCTCCATCCCCCTCATGATGCTCGGCACCCAGTGGTACATCCTGTTTAACGTCATCGCCGGTGCCATGGCCATTCCTAACGATTTGAAAGAAGCAGCCAAAGTCTACAAGCTGTCCGGATGGCAAAAATGGCGCAAACTCATTCTGCCGGCCATCTTTCCTTATCTTATCACCGGGTGTATCACTGCTTCCGGCGGCGCCTGGAACGCCAGCATTATATCCGAGCTGGTTATCTGGAAAGAAGACCGGCTGAACGCCACCGGTCTGGGCAGCTTTATCAGTCAGGTCACGGCGACCGGCGATTGGCCGGACATTATTGCCGGCATTGCCGTCATGTGCGCCTTTGTGGTCGTGATCAACCGTTTGTTCTGGCGCAGGCTCTACCAACTGTCCGAAACTAAATATCATTTGAATTAAAAGGGGGAACCCGTGATGAATAAACAAACATTGATTGAACTGAAAAATGTCCAGAAAAAATGGGATGTGGGCGGCAGTAACGCCATTCCCGTCCTTGCCAGCATCAACCTATCCATCTATGTCGGAGAGTTTCTCGCCATTCTCGGTCCGTCCGGGTCAGGCAAATCCACCCTGCTCCGCATTATTGCCGGCCTGACGCCGGTCACCGCCGGCAAGGTGACCTACCTGGGACAGGAATACCAAGGTGTCAACCCCGGTGCGGCTATGGTATTTCAATCCTTCGCCCTGTTTCCCTGGCTGACGGTCCTGGAAAATGTCATGATGGGCCTGGAAGCCAGTTCCATGCCGGCAGAGGCGAAAAGAGAAAAAGCGCTGCATGCTATTGACATGATCGGCCTGGACGGGTTTGAAAATGCGTATCCGAAGGAACTGTCCGGCGGCATGCAGCAGCGCGTCGGCCTGGGCCGCGCCCTGGTGAGCGACCCAGACGTACTGTTGATGGATGAACCCTTTTCCGCCCTGGACGTGCTGACCGCCGAAAACCTGCGGCGCGATATTCTGGAACTGTGGCGGGATAAGAAAATTCCCACCAAAACCATTATCATGGTCACTCATGGCATCGAAGAAGCCGTCTATATGGCCGACCGCATCCTGGTAGTGTCCGGCAGCCCGGCCCGCATCAACACCGACATGGCTGTTGCCCTGCCTCACTGGCGGGATAAAACAGCTCCGGCATTTATCAGTCTGGTCGACAAATTGTATTCGCTGATGATGAAACGGGAAGCGGGCGACACACGCAAAATTTCTCTGCCGGAAGACAAGGAAATGGCAGCCATTCCTCATGTGTCCGCCGGGGCACTGACCGGTTTTCTGGAGCTATTGGAGGACTTAAACGAGAAAACCGATTTGTATAAATTGGCTGACCGGTTTATGATGGACAGCGAAGACTTCTTCCCCATTGTCGACGGCGCTACCCTCCTGAAATTTGCCAAGGTTTTGGATGGTGATATCGAGCTCACCCCGGAAGGTGTGCGGTTCGCTCAGGCTTCCGTACTGGAGCGCAAGGAACTCTTCCGGACCCAGCTGGTTGAAAACGTGCCTGCTGCCAGCAAAATCCTGGCCATATTGCAATCCAAATCGAACAAACGGATGAATATTGAATTTTTTGAAGACACCCTGGCCAGCTCTTTTCCGCCGTCGGAAGTTAAAAGTTATTTAGATATCCTAATCGACTGGGGACGCTATGCCGAACTGTTTGCTTATGACGAACAAAGCCGGCAGCTATTTTTGGAATAAACTCCATGTATCAGCAAGGGGGCTGCCTCAATTTTATTGAGACAGCCCCCTTCGTATCCAGGCCGGGCAAGTCTACGTATTGGATACCGCTTCTTTCTCACTGAAGCAGGCAACATTCCGCCCGCCGGTTTTGGGAACAAGCGGCCGTTCCGGCCGGACTAAAAACCAGGCCACGATGCCCACTATAGCAAAGGCGGAGGTTGTAATGATGGCCGATTGCCAGCCATAGTTGGTCGCTATCCAGGCGGTAAGCGTCGGTGCTGCTACGCCGCCCAGATTACCCCAGAAATTCATCCAGCCGGAAACCGATCCGGAAAATTTGCCGCCAAGGTCGATGCAGGCAGCCCAGCCGGCGTTGAAGGTCAGGCCAAGCGAACCGAGCGATATGGTTAGCCAAAACACATTCATGGCCGGAGTTGTGGCAACTGCACCGAGATACAGGGCAACACAGCAAATCGACAGACCAATTACCCCGGACAGGGTTCGAACCTTATATTTTGATGCACCGCCTACAATCAGCTTATCGCTGAAATAACCGGTGGCGAAGGTAACAAGACAAAGTGCTGCCCATGGAAAAGATGCCGCAATACCCATCTTCTGCAGCGAAAACTTTTGGGCTTCCATTAGATATAATGGCAACCAGGCTAAAAACACATACATGATATAATCGGTTATAAAAAACTGAATGCCAATTGCCCAAAACTGGGAAGAAGTAAGGAAGCTCTTCCACGGCGCCAGTTCTTTTTGCGGCTGGGTAGCCTCCACTGAGTCGCCTTCAATATGAGCTGCTTCGGCAGTATTGACAAACTTATTAGTGCGGGGCGATTCTGTAGCAAAATAATACCAGGCTATTGCCAAAATGATCCCGATTGCGCCAAAGATTATAAATACCGACCGCCAACCAAAGGCTAACATCAGTGCAACAGTGGCCGCCGGACCTACTACCGGGCCAAAAAATACGCCACCTAGCAAGAAAGAGGTTCCACGGGCCTTCTCATCCGCACTGAACCAGCGGTAGACAAAGCGGCTGAAGGAAGGAGCAAGCGGTCCTTCACCGATGCCAAACAGCGTACGCACCACAGCAAACATGTGCAGACTGTTGCAGGTTGCTGTTAAAGCCGTAAATATTGACCAAAAAGTGGCGGCTACCGTTATGACCACACGGTGGCCAAATAATTCGGACATGATACCGCCCGGTATTTGCATTAAGGAATAACCTACAAAAAATGCCGTTTGCAAAAGTCCCATATCCATTTTGCTAAAACTGAATTCTTTCATTATTTCGGGGGTTGCTACCGACAAATTTACGCGATCCATATAAGATATAAAGCTGATAAGAAACATGAGTACTGCCAGAAACCAGCGAAACTGGGATGATTTTTCGTTCATAGTTACCTCTCCTGTTCGATGAATGTGTGGGATATACATGAAGCTCTGAGTTAAATCTCCTCCTTTGGACTTTGGCAAATAAAAAACCTCTTATCCCTTAGATAAACTAAGGGGCAAGAGGTAATCCCGCGGTACCACCCTTATTGACCGTGCTGTTAACAACGGCCTTCTCGTCAGGTCAAACAACCCTAAGCAAATAACGGCTGCACTCATATGAGCTGAGTCCGGCGCAGCTTACTTGGCAGAATATAATCCAACCGTTAAGCTTTGCAGTTCAGGAGTGACTAAACTCTACCGGTTTGTTTCCGACTCGCACCACCCGTCAGATCTCTGTAAACGCACTCAGCAGCTTATCTCCGTCATCACTTTTAATAATTATATTTTTGTGTAAAGTTGTAAACCATCAATGCTTAAAGTATATACAACCACACAATATTCGTCAAGTGCTTTTTGTATACATTTTACATGTTAAATTTCAGCTTGTAGAAAGTGAGGTGAATTCACACTATCCGTATTTCTAAAACGGATATCGCCGGCATTTGTCTGCTTAAAACAACTATTATGAAGTATACATGTATAATTATAATCAAATACTTCATTTTTAAAATGCTTTATATTATAATATACCAAATATTAAAAGGAGGTGAATAAGATCATGTTTAGGCCATTCACATTGTGCAAAAGTAAAACGGTGAATATCTTGCAACACGCTTGTTTTGGTTTGGAACGCTCTGAAACGGCGTTGAAGCTTTCCATGGTAGCTGTTTTACGGCGTAGTGTCGTGCCAAAAGACAGTGTTCCTTTACACCTCTCCGGCTAAACTGCGTTACTGATTACAGAGAAATAACGTATTCCGGAGGTTGGTAGAAATGCATCAATATGCACAGAATCTTGGATTCGCCAGCTACACCGACCTGCTGGAGCATTCTAAGATTCTTTATTCAAAAGCAAACATAAATTGGTATGTTACCCGTCTTACCGAAGGCATGTGGGCAGCCTGGAACGGTCTGGACAGCCTGAATAACAATTATAAGAGTTTTCCATCCTATGACGAAGCTAAAAATTATATAGACCAGCTCTACTATTCCCTTTACGGTTACCCGCTGTCTATGGCTAAACTTGGGGCCAAAATCAATATTTGCTGTGAGCATTGTCATAGCAATCTGCATTTGTCTTTTATCCATGAGGATGAAAAAGTTGCCTGGCTGCTCTGTCCTAACATCTTAAACAGCGAGGAAATCCATGATAGTCTTGCAGTTCCTGTCGCTATGATCGGCGGCTAACGTCAGGCGAAAATAACAGCCTATTTCCCTTCCAGCTATGGAGGCGTTATGAAACTAGCGAAATTACTTACTGTAATGTTTCTGATTGCTGTATTGCTGACAGCTTGCGCGAATACCCGGCAGTCGGAAGACAACCGGTCATCCAGAATTGGCATACTGACGGAAAGAATGGAGCCAGCCTGATTGTTAGTCAGGCTGGCTCCATAATTGCTATGATCAGACCTGTCAACATAGTCAGTCTGTTTTATTAAATCACCACTGCTACTTTTGCCGCTGCTTAATAAAGAAGCAATTACCGTGTAATGGCCGCTACTTCTTCATATAATTCTATTGTTGGTTCTTCCTGTAAAAGTTCTTTGATTGCACTGAATAACTCTTTTAAATACGGCGTAGAGCCATGGAACGCAAGCGCTTTCTTGTCGACATATTTTTCATAAAAGAAAAATTTGCCGACATCGTTTTGGGAGCGGTGCAAAACATATTGCAACGTGCCTTTTTCCTGCTCGACGTTAGGTATTACCGCTTTCAGTGTATTTTCAAGCTCTGCCTCTTTACCTAGTTTTGCTTTCATTGTAGCTGCTAAAACTATCACGAAAATCTCTCCTTAGGTTTATTTTTTCAGCTGCAACCCCACCGAGAATGCCTGACCCAGCGCCGTTCCCACACCGTAATATGCCCTGTCAGAAGGACTGAAAGATACCGGGCTGACTTTGTCCAGGCTGGGGAGCCCGTTGTCTCCCAAAACCTTTTCATCTGCTTTTACATCAATGATTTTCCCGATAAACTGCGTATGTAAGCCAAGATCAACCGTCTGGACAAGCTCGCACTCTAAAATAAGAGGAAATTCCTGCACATAGGGCGCATCGACCAATTCACTCTTTACGACAGTTAAACCGGCGCCGGCAAATTTGTCTGTGGTTTTGCCGCTGACAATGCCGACATAATCGCTTTCCACAACATGAGCCTCTGAGGGTATACTGATTGTAAACGCCTTGCGCGCAAGTATATTGTTATAGGACGCGCGGATTTTTTGCAAAGACACGGTTACGCACGGAGGTTCGGAACAACAAATGCCCCCCCAGGCAGCAGTCATAATATTCGGTTTGCCGTCTTCTCCATAAGACCCCACCACCCAGACAGGCGTAGGCATTGCAAGCGTTTTTGCGCCTATTGATTTTTTCATCAAATCACATCCTTTAAAATATTGGGCTTAGCGAATTTATCCGACGACTAACCTGCTCTAATACCCCCACTTCCACAAGTGGGAGCGCGGTTAAGTCCCTGGATAAGGGCAACTAACCTTCATATGGGGTTAAAACCCCACCTGAAGCTAAGTCTACTTTATCGTTTCCCTGATATAACATTAATTAATATTCCTCATTTTGGCAATACGCACTTTTTGGTTTTTTAGTATCCTTTTATATACTGCCCCGTTACCAAGAAAAAAAGCAGGGACCCTAAGGTCCCCCTGCTATTATTCTTTCGTTGCCGCCGCTTCGATGGTAACAGCCTGGTATTGTCCGGCCAATCTCCGGTAGTTTGCCAATCGTTCTTTAGCATCTTGCTCGGTTTTTGCAAACAAGGCCTGGGCCATTTCCGGGAATTGCTTCTTTAGGGACGCGTAACGCACTTCTCCCAGCAGAAATTCCTCGAAATTCATTGTCGGCTCCTTGGAATCCAGCGTAAACGGATTTTTGCCGGTGTCCTTCAATTGCGGATTATAGCGGTACATAGCCCAATAGCCACTGTCCACGGCGCGCTTGGCCTCCAACTGGCTGCAGCCCATACCGGCTTTCAGGCCATGATTTATACAGGGAGCATAAGCGATAATAAGAGACGGCCCCGGATAAGCCTCGGCCTCGGCAATGGCTTTGAGGGTTTGGTTCTTGTCGGCCCCCATGGCAATCTGGGCTACATAAACATAACCGTAACTCATGGCGATCATGCCCAGATCTTTTTTCCTGGTGCGCTTGCCGCCGGCGGCAAACTTGGCAATGGCCGCCGCCGGCGTTGCTTTGGAAGACTGACCGCCGGTATTGGAGTACACTTCCGTATCAAATACCAGGACGTTGACATCTTCACCAGAGGCCAGCACATGATCCAGACCGCCAAAGCCAATATCATACGCCCAGCCGTCGCCGCCGAAAAGCCATTGCGACCGTTTCACCAGGAAGTCTTTATTCTGCTCAATTTCCTTTAGGCGAGAATCATCCCCCTTGACCGCTGCCAATGCCGCAATCAGCCGGTCGGCCCTCGCCCGTGTACCTTCCCCTTGCTCCTGTTTCGCCAACCATTCCTCACAGGCGAGCCGGAACTCCTCGCCCAGGTCCAGTTTGGCTGCAACCGCAATATCTGCGGCCAGTTTTTCGCGGACTTGCTTAACACCTAGCAGCATACCCAGACCAAATTCGGCATTATCCTCAAACAGGGAGTTCCCCCAGGCCGGTCCATGCCCCCGGGCGTTCTTAGTATAGGGGACAGACGGCGCACTGCCGGCCCAAACCGAGGAGCAACCGGTCGCATTGGCCACCATCATCCTGTCGCCAAACAATTGCGTAACCAGTTTAGCATAGGGAGTTTCCGTGCAGCCGGCGCACGCACCCGAAAATTCGAGCAGCGGCTGTTCAAATTGACTGCCTTTTACCGTGAAAGGATTCAGCGGATTGGCTTTCGGCACTGCAGTCATAGCATATTCGAATACATGCTGCTGCTGAAGTTGTGTCTCAAACGGCTGCATCTCCAGAGCTTTTTGTTTAGCCGGGCAGACCTCGGCACAATTACCGCAGCCTGTGCAATCATAAGGCGAAACCACCAGAGCAAAATGGAAGCCGCGTACGCCGGTAGCTGCTTTGCTGTTAAACCCTGCCGGCGCGTTTTCCAGTTCCTGCTCCTCGAACAATACCGGACGAATGGCCGCATGCGGACAGACATAAGCGCACTGATTGCACTGCAGGCAATGTTCGGCTAACCACCGGGGTACATCGATGGCAATACCGCGTTTCTCATAGGCGGAAGTGCCCAGCGGGAACGTGCCGTCTTCCATCCCCAGGAAGGCGCTTACCGGCAGTTTATCGCCCTCTTGCCGGTTCATTGGGATTAGTATGTTGTTAATAAAGTCTGGAGCTTCCTGAGCAGTGCCGCTTGCTTCCCAAGCACTTCCCCAGGCAGACGGTATGCTAACTCTTACACAGGCGTCTATGCCCCGGTCGATAGCGGCCTGATTCATGCTGACAACTTTTTCCCCTTTGGCTCCATACGATTTTATAACAGCCGCTTTCAGATAAGCCACAGCGTCTTCTACAGGAATGATTGCGGCTATTTTAAAGAATGCCGCCTGCATGATCATATTGATCCGGCCGCCAAGACCAAGCTCCTGGGCAATAGCGACAGCATCGACTGTATAAACGTTAATTTCATTATCAGCGATATACCGCTTCATTGCGGCAGGCAGCCGGCTGTCCAGCTCCGCTTGGCCCCAGGTGCAGTTTAACAAAAAACTGCCGGCTTTTTTTAACCCTGCCAGCACATCGTACTTATCAACATACGACTGGTTGTGGCAGGCAACAAAGTCGGCCTTGTTAATAAGATAAGGCGACTTGATCGGCTGTTCGCCAAACCGGAGATGTGAGATAGTAACGCCGCCGGACTTCTTGGCATCATAGGTAAAGTACGCCTGGGCATACATATCGGTGTGATCGCCAATAATTTGAATGGCATTCTTGTTGGCGCCAACCGTGCCATCTGAGCCAAGGCCCCAGAATTTGCAGGCTTTGGCCCCGGGTGGAGTCGTGTCAATGTCCTGGCCAAACGGCAAAGAAGTATGATTTACATCGTCAACAATACCAACCGTAAAATTGTCTTTTGGCTGCTGGGCCTTGAGGTTGTCAAACACTGCCAGAATATGACCGGGAATTACGTCCTTGCCGCCAATACCGCAGCGGCCGCCCACAATAACCGGCTGCCATTCCTTGCCGTAGAATGCGCTTTTTACATCAAGATACAGCGGTTCGGCCAGTGCTCCCATCTCCTTGGTCCGGTCCAGCACAGCAATTTTTGTAACTGTTCGCGGTATATACTTAAAGAAATGCTCAATAGAAAAGGGCCGGTACAAATGAACAGTCAACAAACCAACCTTTTCCCCCTTGGCATTCAGGAAATCAACCACTTCTTCAACGGTTTCACACATGGAACCCATAGCAATAATCATTCGTTCCGCATCGTGGGCGCCGTAGTAGTTGAAAAGATGGTACTCCCGGCCGGTAAGCACGCTAATCTGACGCATATATTCTTCGACGATTTCCGGGAGGGCCTGATGATAGCGGTTGGCCACCTCCCGCTGCTGGAAATAAATATCAGAATTCTGGACTGTGCCTTTCAAAACCGGATGATCGGGATTCAGCGCCCGCCGGCGGAACTCTTCCAGCGCGTCCCGGTCCAGCAACCGTCCTAATTCGTCATAATCAAGCACCTCAACTTTTTGAACTTCGTGAGAAGTCCGGAAGCCGTCAAAAAAGTTAAGAAAGGGAACACGACTTTTGATTGCAGCCAAATGGGCCACAGCGGCTAAATCCATAACCTGCTGAACGCTGCTCTCCGCCAGCATGGCAAACCCGGTTTGACGCGTAGCCATAACATCGGAATGATCGCCGAAAATACTGATGGCATTAGCGCCGACAACCCGGGCACTGACATGAAATACGCCAGGTAAAAGCTCGCCGGCAATTTTATACATGTTAGGAATCATTAAGAGTAAGCCCTGCGAGGCTGTATAGGTAGTTGTCAAAGCGCCGGCCTGCAGGGAACCATGCACGGCCCCGGCCGCTCCGCCTTCGGACTGCATTTCCACAATTTTCACAGTCTGCCCGAATAGGTTCTTTCTGCCCTGAGCCGCCCACTCATCCACATGTTCGGCCATATTTGACGACGGAGTAATCGGATAAATAGCCGCCACATCGGTAAAAGCATAAGAAATATAGGCTGCAGCGGTATTGCCATCCATGGTCTCTTGTTTTCTCCTGAAACTATTCATGAATCCCTCTCCCTTTTTTTAATATAAAAGCGCCCCTAATCAACGTATAGTTGAATAGGGGCGCAAATGCGCGATACCACCCTAACTTGTAACTTTATATCGGTCCATCAACCGACTCCCGGTTAACGCCCGGGCGGCGCCTCTGCCTAATCCAAACAGGGCAAGCCCTGTAATTTTCGGAGAAGAGTTCATGGGTGATTTACTCAGCAACAACTCCGCACCGGTTCTCAGCAACTCCGGCTCTCTGTGGCATACGTTCCATTGCCTTTATTCCCAATCATCACTTTTGGTTGGGTTTTTATGCTATTTTCGAATGCTTAGTGTGAATTATGGCATTTTTTTCTAGTGCTGTCAATAACTATTTTTGTACTTTTTCAAGAACAAATTCTCCATTCATCATCATATTTGTTTATCTTGTGTTTACCTCAACTCACACATCGTTCTTCGCACAGGGACAAAAACATATTCCCTATCCCCCGCGTTTTTGACTGGCATGTTCACGTTGCACAAACAAAACACAGTCCCTGTCCCTCTGTTTTTCGCATGTTGTTATTTACCTAGAATTTTGATTTGAGAATGCGGGACACTAGATTTAATATCTTTAAAGGAGGGATATTTTTGGGGAAAAATAGCATAAAACGCAGGCAATCAAGACTCAAGTTTAAACGTCGCACTGCTGCTTTAATGGGTGCCGCAATCATGACCGGAGCCGTATTGTCTGGTATACCAGCTACCAAAGCCCTCGCTGCAGAAACAACAACCGATGTATATCCGATTAAAGCTGAAATATCACACCATGATTCTTCGGATTCCCGCTCCCCGGGGCGCGACTGGCACCAACACAAATACAGCTGGCCAGCATCTGACGAAAATCAGGCCTTGTACCAGGATGGAAAGATTTACTACCGGAGCGACAACAACAATAAGAACCGCTGGTGGTCGAATGTTGACAAAAGTCATGCCTACCTGCGTAATGGCAAGCTTTATTATCAGGGTGAGTATGGCTATAACGGCTATAACGGCTATAATAACGGGTATAACAACAGCTATGCCTACTATGTCAACAGTCCCGTGGACTATGTAAAGGACAACGCAGCACAATATGGCTTTAATTCTTACCAGGATTCCTTTTCTCTCCTCACCGCTTCCAACCAGCGGGCTGTCGTTGAAGTACGCCGGAATGACACCGGCAAACTATATAATGTTATCCTGGAGCGGACAAACGACCGCGACTGGACTATTGTTGATGTCCGCGCTTTATAGACCATCAGCCTGTTTTTCTCAGCAAAAACAGCGTAAGTAATTGTCATATTTAAAATTTTGACCCTCTTATAATGACAAAATATTATAAGAGGGTTATTTCTTTTATTGCAGCTATTTACATCTAAGCCAGAAAATCCATAATGCGACATCCCAGGTATCGATTCCCGGGGAAAGGGAACAATAAACAGGAGTGTTAAGGTGAGGTGTGAGCTTGAAAATCAATATGGTATCTACGGCAGTAACAAAGTTAACATCGATTTTTGGCTATATGCCGCCGGTTGATCCCGATCCTTTTGTTTTGGACGAAAATAGGCCATATGACAGCGCAGCTCAGCCGGCTAAAACGACGGTTAATCATACGGAAATCGAGCAATTTCACATTCTGCTCCGCTATTCCCAGCGCCTGGAAAATCACCTGCAAAAGGCAGCCGAAATCCTTGGTAAAGATCCTACGCAAGAAGACCTGGTCAGGCTGAAGCTTGAGCTGGAAGCGCTGGAAAAGCAATGGTCAGACATTGCCCCTATCCGGCTGGCATACGAACAAGGGAAATCACTCAGCGAACTGCCTCTTAGTACAAGCCTGGAAGAGAATAAACGCGTTCTTAAAGAAATTTATCAGTTGCCGCGCAACAAAGACATTATTGTGCGGGATTTTTCAATCTCAGGCACACCCTACAAAGATGCTGCGCTGGTATATACCGAAGGCCTGGTAAATAGCAACAAACTGGAACGGTTTGTGCTGCAGCCGCTGATGAATCCACAACATCCCTGGACAAAAGAAAATAAGGACGCGATTGGCCAGTTTATCAACAAAATCCTGCCTAATGCCTCAATCAAGCGGGCGGATCTGTTCGGCAAACTGGAAGAAGGTGTCAACAGGGGCGACACCGTCGTAATCATTGACGGCCTGGCAGAGGCAATTGTCATCGAATCCAAGGGTTGGGAACACCGCAATGTAAGTACACCGCGAACCGAGCAAACAGTACGGGGTTCACAATCAGCTTTCAATGAAAACCTGCGGGTCAATACCGGCCTCATTCGCTCCATTCTGCACAGCAGCGATTTAGTGACTGAAATAGTAATGATAGGCAAACGAGGTCAGTTAAGCTGCGCAATCATGTATCTTAGCTCGATTGCCAATGAATCGCTGGTAGCTGAAGTAAGAAGACGGCTGGAAGGGATCAGCACCGATTATATAGTTGAGTCCGGGCAGCTTGTGCAGTTTATTGAGGACTACCCCAGAAGCATCTTTCCGCAGACCATTTCCACCGAACGGCCGGACCGGGTGGCCAATTACCTGGTAGAAGGCCATGTGGCCCTGGTTTTGGAGGGAAACCCGTTTGCGCAAATTGTTCCGGCAAGCTTCTTTTCCTTCTTTCATTCTGCTGAAGATTTCAGTGTCAAATCAAGTATTACCAACTTTATGCGGGTACTCAGGTTATTTGGCGCACTAATTTCAAGTGTCCTCCCTTCCCTGTACATAGCAATTGCCTATTTTCATCAGGAGGCTATCCCAACCGAACTGTTGCTGGCCATAGCCGGTTCCCGGGAAAACGTACCCTTTCCGGCGATTTTTGAAGTCATGATGATGGAAGTCTCTTTTGAGTTAATACGTGAGGCCGGTGTGCGCATTCCCGGCGTATTAGGATCGACGATCGGCATTGTTGGCGCCATTATTCTTGGTCAGGCAGCTGTTACAGCGCGAATTGTCAGTCCAATCATTGTGGTCATTATCGCCATTACCGGCTTGGCCTCATTCACCATTCCGGAGTACCGTATGGCCTCCGCCATCCGGATTATCCGCTTCTGGCTGCTGATATTTTCCTGGATAATGGGTTTAGTGGGTTTAGCCTTCTCGTTATTGGGCCTGACCGTTCTGCTCTGCCGCCTGAAATCTTTCGGTATGCCCTACATGGTTCCCATCGGTCCCAGGACAATAGCGAATTATGACGTTGTCTTGCGCGGCCAAGTCTACAGTCAGGAGAAGAGACCAGATGAGCTGAACACGAAAGACAGACAGCGCCAGCCTGAAATTAGCCGGTTGTGGAAGAAGCAGCCTAGCTCCGGAGAGGATGACTAGTATGAAGTACCAAAGTGGTCGCTTAGGTGTAGCAGAAGGCTTAGCGTTAGCTTTCGTCATAACTTTCCCCCCTATATTTCTCAGTACCGTAACTAAATCGGTGGAAGCCGCCGGAAGTATAGGCTGGGTTCCCGGTATGATAGCGGCTGTTATCAATTCAACCCTGCTGTATCTTTATCTCCGTATACTGGAGCAATATCCCGGTGATCTTTTAGCAGTCACCCAAAAACTGCTGGGGAAATTTGCAGCCTGGTTGCTCGGCTTATTCTATTTTGCCGTATTCTTCGGCCTGGCTACTATCTGGACAAGGCAGTTCTCAGAAAATACTCTGTTGACATCTCTACCCTATGCATCTTTTGATATCGTAATTTTATGGTACGGGTTAGGCTCTGCCCTCTTAATATATGCCGGCATTGAGGCGTTAGGCCGCGCAGCCTATGTAATCATGCCCTTTTGTATCATTGGTCTTTTGCTTGTGTTCGCACTGCTACTGCCATTGTATAAGCCAATGTATCTACTGCCATGGCAGGGCAGAGGCCTTGAAAACCTGATCACACCAGTCATTAATTTAGTAGGCGCAGGAGCGCAGATTGCGCTGCTGCTTTTCCTGGCGCCGGCTTTTCAGACGAATAAAACTTTAAAATGCGCCTTACTTTTTGGCTATGGCAGCAGTGTCTTAATGCGCGTGTCGAGCGTCGCCGTCTTTATCATGATATTCGGGGCTTCCGTCGCTTCAGAAAAAATGCTGCCGTTTTACGAAATGGCGCGTTTAATCTATCTCAACCGCTATATTCAGCGCCTTGAAGCCATTTTTATTCTTTTGTGGGTCATAGTCGGCTTGCTTGCAATCTCACTCTGTTTATATGGAAGCTTATACCTCGCAGCCAAATTGCTTAAACTGCCAACCATCCGGCCGCTGATTCCTGTAGCTGCGCTCGTCAGCATTCAGCTGGCTATGCTGCCCCAGGATACTGAGATTGTTTTAAAAATAGAAAGTGATTTTTTCAGCTGGTTCTGCGCACCGGGAACGGTATTTTTTCCTGTCGCGCTGCTGGCGGTATTTTTATTTAAAGGCAGGCGAAGAGCGTGCGAAAACGGCAAATCAGGATAATCGCCTGCTGCTTTCTGCTGTGCATGCTGGTTTTGGGCTGCAACGGCGGCAGGGAAACTGATGAAATAGCCTGGGTTTTAACGATTGGCGTAGACAAAGCCGACGACGATCTGGCAATTACTTACCGCATTGCTGTGCCTAAGGAGCTGGCCGGCGAGTCTTCAAAAGACTCTAAGCATGCTACTACTGTGGTAACTGTCAAAGCGCCGACACTGGCGGAAGGACGTAATTTACTGAATGCAACCCTGTCACGGGCGGTAAGCTTAAGCCAAGTCCGCCTCATTGTTATCTCGGAGGAACTGGCCTATGCCGGCGTGGATGACTTGATCGGACCGTTAACTCGCTTCCGCGAGTTCCGCGGCAGCATTTTTGTCCTGGTAGCACGCGGCAACATTAGAGAAATATTCGAAAAAAACACGCCGGTCCTTGAAACCTTAACATCGCGCTGGGTAGAGAATTCCATCCAAAGTTCAAATGAAGCAGCTTATTATCCCAAAGCGACTCTGCATGAATTTTATCAGCGCCTTAAAAGCGCAAGCGGCGCACCTTATGCCATGTACTATTCTCTTAACCCCTTAACAGGCCAGGGACGCCCTTCCGGCGAAAAAGTGGACGGCGAGGCGTCAAAGCAGTATCTGCCGGGAGATATTCCCAGAAACGGGGGCGATCCTGCCGAGATAGTCGGGACTGCCGTTTTTAACAGCTCTAAAATGGTAGGTGCATTAGACTCGGAAGAAACAAGGGCCTTTATTATTATGCAAGATAGATTGGACCGGAGCTTTCTGGTTGTAGAAGACCCACTGACGCAAAAGCATAAAATCAATATTGCTATCCGGAATGGCAGAAAGCCTAAAATTGAAATATTATCTTTAGGGGAAAAACCGGTTATCCGGATAGATGTATTCTTAGAGGGTGAAATTACAGCCATTCCCTCCGGCATTGCCTACGAAGAGCCGGAATACCGCTCACTTCTTGAAAAACAGGTTTCCAATGTTATAAAACGTCAGCTCCAGGATATGCTTGCCAAAACGCAGTCCTGGGGCGCCGACATTGTCGATTTCGGTTACTATAGCAGAGGAATGTTTTCCACTACCCAGGAATTATTTGCCTATAACTGGAGAAAGCGCTATCAATTTGCTCAGTTTGACATAACCGTGCAGACTGAACTAAGACGTTCCGGACTAATGCAAAAATCAATACCCATCCAGAAGGAGTAAAGCATGTTATACTTTTTTATCCTGCTGGCAATACTTGCTGCCATTCACGCTTCATGTTTCGGCGTTTGGCTGTTTAAAAACGGTAATAAACCGGGAGCCGCGTTCGTTTTTGCATTTTCCTTGCTGTGCGTGGTCCTGCCTTTTTACCGCTTGCTTACTGCCAAGTAGTATAACTACGGCTCTATAACGCCAAAACCGGTTTAAGGCAAATCTTACTGCCTTAAACCGGTTACCTGTTGTGTTTGTATTTGGTAGCGGGAGGTGTATTCTCCCGCTAATCTATTTTGAAAAAAGACTTTTCATTTCTTTATAAGTAGTGATCAGCACCATATTTTTGTTTATATCAGGGTGAACATTATCCTCTAGTCCAAGAACAAAATAGATGGCGTTGCCTTTTTGTAATTGATTCAACTTCTCTAGATCAAAATATAATTTAGGTGTGTCAATAATATAAACATCATGCCCGCCATATTCTATTTTGGAATAAACATCTTCAACCTTTTGAATTCTTTCAAAAACAGAAAAGCCGACCGGAAGCTTTTTATGCTGCAATATCTGTTTTAAATAATGCTCTGATGATATCTCGCCATCAAAGAACAGGACTTTTTTACCGCTCTCGGCGAGTTTAACCCCAATCTCCAATGCTTTTAAGGTTTTACCTGAACCTGTATTCCCCATGATTAACTTCATTGTCTTCTCCCCCTATGCAATATCCGGCTCCCCTAAGTAATTCATTTTAAGTTCAGCATCAGTACCACAGAAAAAATGCTGCAGCTTACAGCCTATAGATGCCGCAGCTTGGCAATCATAGCATCCAGGGCTTACCATTTGTAATAATTCTGCATTTTTAGTAAAATTCCTTTGCAATTTTTGTAAGTACACGCCTACTTTTCCCAAAAGTCATATTTGAGAAATTGTTTATCTATTGTATAATTTGTTTTGAGGTGGAATTACATGAAAATGATCCATGGCGATAATATAATAACCCTGACCCTGCCAAACCAATGTATTGCTACCAATGCAGATGATATCAAGGCGCAAATATTTCCACTTATAGATGGACCGTATAAACATATATGCTTGGATTTTAGTGAGACAAACCATGTGGATGCCGCCGGCATCGGCGCAATTGCCGCCGCCATTTTTCAGGCGCGCCGCAAAGGTCATTTGTTTTCAATGAAAGGGGCTAACGGTCAGGTTCTGGACATCCTTATTGCCACCGGGGTTGACCGGTTACTGTCAAGCAGCAGGGAATAGTCAGGTAAAACACCCTATTCTGAAATTGGTCCTCAATCAGTCGGAAAAGGAAGAGTTAGAGACCCTGCCGGTTTTTAATTCTTCCTTTTTCCATATCCACAGCCGTAAGCAGAACAGAATTTCCCGGAGAGCGCCCACCGGTTATTACTTATGCCTGCCGGTATCGTCGAACTACGCCCCTGCAGCCTTGGTTGGACAAATTTCCGTCAACACATTCAATGGTAATATCAGTACCCGTCACTATATGCAAAGGCATATTCCTGTTGCCGACAGCGATGCTTCTGCCCTGCAATCGCCGCCCCAGAGTCTGTGCCGCAACCGTAGTCAGAGCCCCCGGAACAGTATACCTGTTGTTCTTATCATCTTCCATATAGGATCTACAGCCGAGTGGATATACAAAAGCCTGATGCTTACCGGTGCTTATTGTCAGGTATTGGGCCTCGCCGGTTTCGTAAGTATACCACCCTTTACTGTTAGAACAGACAGCATAGGGAATGCGGAAATCTCTTATGCCTACACCATCAAGCAAAATAAGCGCAACTTTATTGTTTTGTAAAGCAGCAGCAATATTATCACTTATATCAGTGATTAAGTTAATCTTACCCTTTCCCGCCGAGACCGGAATGGAGTAATTATGTGATGGTATCATGGCAGTTTTACATGGCATTGTTGCACCAAAACAATATCCCTCTCTGGCCACTGTCAGATAATCCGGCAGGCGGTCAACAGCGACCAGTCCATCATAAAACAGCGCTAGAAACTCCTCTTTGCTGACTAGCTTTTCAATTCCGGACAGCGCCCGCAAATAGTGCATATCAGCTTGACTTAGCCCATAGATCCCGGCATAGCGCGACAGTTGCTGGCTGGTAACCGCCAAACCGTCTAACTTCTTCAGGTCAATATTATCGTACACCGGAATCATATCGCCGGTTCCCACCACAATGGTCAAAAAGCCCGATTTCCTCTTAAAACGCTCGACTTCTTCAAATACCTCGTCGATAAGCAGTTCTCGCTTAGCCTTCCCCGGACATTCAGCGCCAAAGAGATGATACTGCTGCGCATAGACTAAGAATACGAAATTGGGGTCATAGCGGTCCATTAAGTCCAAAGCCGTATCGGTCACCCATTGGTTGCTTTGAATGCTGGTATGACCTGGAAACCGATGTCTTTTTAATACTTCTTTAACAAGCTGTATTCCGGGAGAATTGACACTTCGTTTGCGGTCAGTCCTAGGATCAAAAATGTTCTGGCTTTCATCTTCTTGGATAATTGTGAAACTCATACTTCTACCCCTTTTTATACAGGCGTGTTATCAACTAAACCCCAGATAGCTTCTGTGCTCAGACATAGAGGAACCTATAGAACAAGTTGTATGTGTCTTATCCATACTCATGCTGCCAAAAGGGGAGCCCCGCAGCGCTTTGTCTGACCGCCAGGCCGGATTCTATAACGTCTCTCCTGTTGCCTGTTCCATGATTGCTCTTAATTTCCGTGGCAATATAGGCAATTCAAAGGAACGAACCAACGGGTGAGACAATTCCATTTAACGGCTATCCCCTTTTTCCATATAAAAACCAACATAACCAAACATAAATTTTGTTTATATGTTAGTTTTGTTAGTAATAGTTAGATATTCCCATGGTAAATCCTGCTAGGAAATTAGATATATTATAAATTTTCAAACTCCCTGCCCGTATAATAATCAATTTAAAGCTCTTTAAAATGAAAACATCACCTCAGAATTTTCTTGAGGTGATGTTTTTAGCTAATTGCTACGGCGCCTGCCGGTCATACCCTTTTACTGCCGGTATTGACTTTTCTTAAATTTTACATAGCATATAATCCTCATGGCACCTTATTTTATTTACTCCCTGTAAAGCGGTGTCGACAGATACCGCCAGCCGGTGTCAGGAGCCAGCACAACAATCAGTTTGTCCTGGTTTTCCGGGCGAAGCGCCGCTTGCGTTGCCGCATGGATAGCGGCGCCGCTCGATATCCCCACTAAGATCCCTTCGCTGCGCGCAACCTGTCTTGCTGCCCGGTAGGCCTCCTCTGTCTTAACCAGTATTATCTCATCCAGAATCTTGATGTTTAACGTATGGGGGATAAAGCCGGTGCTGATACCGATTCCCTGCAGTTGGTGCGGTCTTGGTTCAGAGCCTTGTGATAAAACGGGCGAATCGCAGGGTTCAACACCTATGACCTGCACGCTGCTCTTTCTCGCTTTTAGAACTTCCCCAATCCCGGTAATCGTGCCGCCAGTCCCAATGCCGGCAACGAAGATGTCCACCTGACCTTCTGTATCCCGCCATATCTCTTCTGCCGTAGTACTGCGGTGAATATCCGTATTCGCCGGATTTTTAAACTGATGAGGCATATAGGCGTCGGTTGTTTGCTCTACTAATTCCTCGGCTTTGGCAATTGCGGCTTTCATCCCGCCACTGGCAGGCGTTAATACAACTTCGGCGCCAAGTGCTTTAAGCAGGCTTACCCTTTCCTCACTAAGGTTGTCAGGCATCGTGATAATTAGCCGGTAACCCCTGGCCGCGGCTACTGACGCCAGGCCCACACCGGTATTCCCGCTTGTTGATTCAATAATTGTAGTGTCTTTCGTTATGAGTCCCCGTTCTTCAGCATCCTTGATCAGGGCATAGCCTAATCTGTCTTTAACGCTGCCCTGCGGATTAAAGTATTCAAGCTTTGTCACCAACGGAGTTTTTAATTGTTGCAACCGGCTAAAGTTATTCAGCCGCAAGAGGGGTGTGTTGCCTATCAAATCCGGCAGCGCTTCGGCAATCTTCATATTGGACTCTCCTTCTTCTCGGGCGCCTCACGTAGATTGGTTCCTGAAGAATATAGTTACCCTCTATACGCAGAAATATTAATAAAGTAGACTTAGCTTCAGATGGGGTTTTAACCCCACCTGAAGTTTAGTCGCCCTTATCCAGGAACTTAGCGCACTTATCTCCCGCTTATAGAAGCAGGAGTCTTAGTGCGGGTTAGTTACAGGATAAAGTTGTGCGATAACTAACCGGTTTGTAGACAGGGATTAAAAGAATCAGGACTGCCCCAGCAGGGCAGCCCTGATTCTTTGATTTTCGCTTTGCTATTCAGACCGCGAACATACCCCGCGGCTGCAAAGACTTGGGAACCGTTTTTCACAAACAGATCATTTGCCTGCGCGGTAACCGGCTGGCGGTGTGGTCTTCCAGGAGTCAATTAAATGCAGAACCGCCAGCAACGGATGTTTGTACAGCATGCGCGGTCCTGCATAGCGCATTACGACAATAATTTTATCCCGCATGTCTTTGCGGTAGCAGTGAATCGGACATTTCGCGCACACAGGCTTCTTTTCACGAAAAATACAGCGCGCAAGACGCTGCAAAGCATATTCTAATAAGAGGGAACACTCAGCACATAGCCCGCTATATTGTTGGTGTTTTGCCCTACAATAAATGGTTATCATTTTCTCGATACTGACTTGTTCCCGTAAAACACGGCTTGGCGATAACAGCATTATTCCCAGCTCCGCTTACTTTTTACCTTTATTATGAGGCTTACCTGGAATCTTAGCAGTGACTTCCGTCACATTCATGCTTGTATGAGCGCATTATTTTAAGAGAAAAAGTCTCTCTGGGTAATAAATAGCATCACCCGGAGAGACCTCAAGAACAAATTAATTTTGAGGCATATTGAACTGTTGTCAATTAAGCGGCTAGTCCCTTTTCCCGTAAATATACCATAAATTCAGCTGTTGACCATGAGCTGCTTACGACTTTAGAAATGATTTCGCTTATTGTTTCGTAGTCTGCTGTAATATCTATAAGCTGAGAACCAACATTCTTGAGAATTACTCTATATTGATCTTCTACTAACCAGTGACCAAGTATCCTCCACTGCTGGCACATGTCAATCATTCTCCTTGATTTTTGAGTCCGGCGATAGCGAAATCTTCCCGGACCGCATTTTCTATTGATTCCCTTTCAACAGAAAAGTGGAAATTCCTTTCAGAAATACCAAAAAATTTGTTAAAGTTTGTTAAATATACAAATTACACCATATTGCAATACTGTCGGACTGCCAAATTAAATTAAAATTAACCTGCCCTTAAAGTTTGAGTTAATAATCTATAGTACTATTATCTTGAATACATTCCAAAGGTTTTATTTTTTTGATGAGAAGGTGGTTTCATGCCAAGTATGAATTCAGATACCATTGGCCCGCAGCCTGCCTGCAAAGTACCTTCAGAATACCAAAGCAAGCCTGTAAAATTTGCCGTTTTATCAGATATACATTATTATTATCCGCTTCTCGGAACAACCGGGGAAGCATTCCGGAATCATCTGGCCACTGACAGAAAAATGCTTGCAGAAAGCGAAAGTATATTATTAAGGGCTTTGGCGGCAATCAGAAAAAGCGACGCTCAATTTGTGCTGATTTGCGGTGATCTCACAAAAGACGGAGAATATATCTGTCATCAGCGTTTTGCGGATTTCCTGACCGAGTTAGCCAATGCAGGAAAAAATGTATATGTTATTAACGGCAATCACGATATTTATAACCCTTCCGCTTTTAGTTACAACGGTTCCAAGAAAATACCAATCAAAAATACTTCACCGCGCGACTTCCAACGCCTATATTATGGTTATGGCTATGAGCAGGCAATTGCGGTAGACCCTAATTCGCTGAGCTACGTTGTTGAGCCTGCCCCCGGTCTTCGTATCATCGCCATGGATTCCTGCATCTATAACAAAAACAGTAAATTTTCAGTAACGAACGGCGCTCTCCCGCCAGAACGGTTAAACTGGGTCAAATATCAGATTCAGGCTGCCACTTCCCAAGGCAACCTGGTTATGGGAATGATGCACCATGGTATCGTTCCCCACTTTTCAGTAAAACCAGCCTATTACTCAGAATATCTCGTAACAAATTACAAGCAGGCGGCAAAGGCTATTAGCGGTGCGGGAATGAATATAGTCTTTACCGGTCATTTTCACGCCCAGAATATCGCCAAAAAAAAATTCAGCAAGGACGATTATCTAATCGACGTCGAAACAGGCTCCCTGGTTACCTATCCGGTTCCTTATCGACTGGTTGAAATAACCGCTGATTTTAAAAAAGTAAAAATCTCCTCCTACCAAATAAAAAAAGCGTCTTGCCCGTCCCCTGACCACGACTTCCAAACTTACGCCAAAAACTTCACAGCGCAAAAGATGAGGGAACTGTTCATCCAGATAATCTCTAATATTATCGTTCAGGCACAGCCAGCTATTTCGCCTGCCAGCGCTTTTGAATTCGCTGCTTCCTTAAACACGCAGTACATCACCAAATCGTTGACTGTTGCTGATTTGTTTGTCAATGCTATGCTGGCTCATTATCACGGCGATCAAAAACCGGACCTGAACACAAAAAAACTCTATCAGGCCTTGGCTGCTTCTAACGACTCGTACTATCAGGTAATTGGCCGGTTTTTATTGTCAATTAGCGCCGATAGTAATCTGGGAGATAATGCAGTTACCATTGATTTAAGTACCGGCGAACCAGTATCCGGCCTCTTACACGTAATTTGACTCTCAGTAAAATGTGTAATATTAGCGACAATACCACAGCACCGTATACCGGTGCTGTTTTTATCTTTGAATACCGGTCATCTAAGCTTAGACCGGTATTTTCTATTATTACCAAAATGCAAGATCATAAAGCAGACTAACCTGCAGGCGGGGCGTTAACCCTAGCTGAAGGTTAGTCATAGTCGGATAAAACAAACCGCATCCGTAAATCGACGAGGGTGGTAAAAACACCAACAGCACCTCTGATATCAGGCTGGCTGCGACTGGACTTTCGCCAATGTATCGCAAAGGCGGGCAATAAAGATCTGCTGATTACGTTCAATTTTCTTCTCGGATTCGGCAATGGTAAAGAAGCTTATTTTGTCAACCTCCGGGAAAACACCCTCCCGTCCTGACTTAGGCGGCCATTCCATAGTAAACATATTGCTCTCAACCGGAAGAGTTGTGTCGCAGTTGCCCTCGAAAGCCCAGATATGAATGATTCTGCCATAATAACCTGTGGTACAACCAAGATACAGCATATCATTTATACAGGGAATAATCCCGGTTTCTTCTCTAAATTCGCGATAAGCTCCTTCGATAATGCTTTCCTGGGCTTCAACATGACCTTTGGGAATTCCCCAATACCGGTCATCTTTATCCACGTAAAGCGGTCCTCCCGGGTGTGCCAGCAAGACCTCCAGCAGTCCGTTGCTGAACCTATACATCAATAAACCGGCACTCAGATTGATTTTCAATAATGCTCCCCCCTCAGCTAAATGTCCATGTCGAAACCGGGTTACAGTCCGATAGTAGCATAGTCTGCAGAAACAGAAGTTAAAGCAATGTTAAATCTACCTAAAAACTAGTTAAAAGGCTGTGCCAGGTAATATTTATATATACCGAGATAACCTCCGGGACAGGAATTTGTCTTATTGACTCATAAAGCAGACTTAGCTCCAGGCGGGGGGCTAACCCCATCTGAAGCTAAGTTATCGGATAAAATTGAGCGTCAGCCTATGATAATCATATAGTCAGTATTAGTTCGATAGGCCCGAAGGAAGTGCCAATACCAGCGCGATATGTCCTGCAAGTTGCCGGAAGACCACTTTGATGTACAGCTTGCGGTCCTAAGTCAGCTACAATGCCTTCATTGGATAGCGTGGTACAAAATACACCATTATGGACATTGATAAATTCCCCGGCACTATCTAATGCCAATTCCGTAACCGCTGTTAACTTCTCGCCATAAAAACGGCTTGCCAGTTCCAGCAGAACCGCTTCTCCCATACATAAACCAGTCATAAGCGATATATCACCGTGAATGGGTTGCGAAACAAAATAAGCAGGAGTTTGCTCAACCTCATTGCCCGTTCCTGAGATATACGGCGTAGCATCTAAAAATCGGACAATGTTGCGCAGTGTTAAGCCTAAATAGTAGTATAATAATTCAGCTTTGTCGCCTGCGGCGGAAAAGTCCACTAACTTTTTTAAGACTAAAGTATCTGCTGCAGCCTGGTCCTGCTCAGTAATGCAATATTCCGCACGGAAATCCGCCAGGGCTTTCTCAAGCTCAGCCAAGGTCATAAAGCCCTTATCAGTAATTGCCTGCATGAGGGAAAGATTTCCCTTGCCCTGTATAGTCAATAGTGCTTCTACTTGCTCATGCGTAAGATAACCCAGACTTTCTGCCAAGGTTCCGAACTTTTGATCCTTAATCCGTTGCAGACTATGCACTTCTTCCACTTGCGCCGCAGTCATCAGGCCCGCGTTGACTGCCAGCGTCCCTAATCTTACTTTAACTGCATGTTCCTGCCTGAGTATCTCACAGAGCTGGTCATAAGTAAGCAGTCCGGTATTCAATAAATAATTTCCCAAAGAATGATGCAACATTGCGCTCTCCTCTTTCTACAATATTTTTTTATTTTTCTGCAGCCAGGCTATTCTGCTCCAATACCATTTGAACTACTGCTAGTAAACGGTCTTCCTTTATCGGCTTAATAATATAGTTTTTTGCGCCATTTTGCAGGGCATCCAGAACAACGTGTTTTTGCCCTAATGCACTTACCACAATAATATTGGCGTTAGGATCAGAGGCGGTAATCCGCTTAATGGTTTCCACGCCCCCTATCCCCGGCATAGTAAGGTCCATTGTTACCAGCTCCGGACGGCATTGGGAGTAGCATGCAATAGCCTGCTCGCCATTAATCGCCTCTCCTACTACCTCATGTCCTGCATTTTCCAGCAGCTTGCGTAAAGTCATCCTCATCATCAATGCATCATCCACAATTAAAACTCGCGCCATTTGTATCTTCCTTTCTTACCTTAGTAATATTTTTTAGTATATTAAGCTTAAATTCACATTTCCCAGACTGGTATAAAAGACCCATGTCGGTGTTTCAACCTGCGGATACTTGACAGAAGCATCTTCTGCTAAAATACTGACCAATGTTTCGGCAGTGATTGTACCAAGCCCACCGGGAATGTCCCTGGTTGCCTGCCCAAAGATTTTCTGAGCATGCCGGAGTAAAGCGTTTTCCATTCTCTCATCGGAAGTTTCTTCCCCGCTGTCAGGCTGACCCAGTTTTTCGAATAGATATTCTGCAACCCTCTGATCATAACTTAAGAGAATTTTTCCGTTCAGAATCCCTTTCACACCAAGGAAGTTGGAGAACTTACGCAAATTAACCTTGCCGCTTTCCCCTTCTCCCAGATAGGTAATGCGGGTAACCTGTAAACCAGCGTCATATAAACTGACTTTAGCTGCTTCAAGCAGTGCTTTACTCATGTGCTGAATGGTACCGGTAAAACTTTCTGCTGCGCTATCAAAAGGCAGGAAAAAATTAAATTGCGTACCTTTTCCCAAAGCAGTATGTACGTTAACGGAACCGCCGAGTTTGTCCAGTTCCGCCCTGACAGCGCCAAGCCCCACGCCGCGTCCTGCCAGTTCATCAATATGGCTCGCTCCGGAAAAGTTATCGGCAAAGATAAACTGAACCCAATCTTCTGCCTGCAGGGAATTTGCCTCGTCTTGTGTACAAATGCCTTTTTCCACTGCAATATCACGGATTCTTGCCGGGTCGATACCTCTGCCGTCATCGGCAATCAAAAAATGCAAGCCAGCCTCGCTTTCCGTAATGGAACAACGAACAGCGCCAAACTCCTCTTTGCCATTCTCCAGCCGCTCCGGCACACTTTCCAGTCCATGAACGACAGAATTACGGAAAACATGTCCCAGTGATTGTATAAAATCATAATATTGCATAGGGTCAACCAGGGTCTCGCCTCCCTCAATTGCGAATGCATGGACGGCTTTTTCATTCCGCTCCGCCAGACTGCATACATATTCCGGATAAGACTGCAGCAATTCTTTTATCGGCCGATAACGCAAACGTCTGAGATCGGCCAGCAGTAAGCCGGACTCTGCAGGCGGCAGCAGATGCTGTACTTTCTCTTCGATCGCCAGTAGACGTGTATTGTCAATCACCAGCGTATTTTCCCGCTGAAAAAAGTTCTCGCCCAATTTATCCTGCAATATGTCCAAATCCTCATTGAGCCAGTTAATCATTGTTTCCGGTGTATAGCCACTCATCTGTGCAAGCAACTGCGGCCTGTCCAAACCGGCTGTTTCATTTGTGCGCAGGTTGTCCAGCCAACTTTCCAAATCATGCAGTTTGGACATTATGCGTCTCATACGCAATTGGCCAAACGCACCTTTAAAGGTATGGATTATGCGAAACAAGGCTGTCAATATCTCGCCTGCCGGTTTGTTCTCCCGTAATAAGCCGGGCAGCTCTTCCTGACAGAAGCTGCGATACTGATTAACTGTGGCAAAAAAATCAGTCGAGTGTGTCACCACATGAACAATCATAGCCAAAGTATCTTTTTCATCCCGGACTTGATTTTCCATCTCCTTTTGAATCGTCAGGTCGGTAAGAATGAGCATAATTTTCGTTTGGTTTGACTCAGCTGCCTGCTGAATTAATTTATAAGCGACACCAATATAGCAGCTGCCTAATACGATTTCCTCAGGCAGCAGGGTAAGATAAGTTTCTCGCAAGAATTTATTCTTCTCCTGAAAAATTTTGCCAAAGACGGCTTCCAGAAAAGCTTGCTGGTCATCCTCGTCAGGATACAACAAGCGGGCTATGGACTCCCCGGCGAGATCACGCTGAAAGATGGCCGTACACTCCGCACTATATTCCCGGCTGACTTTGAGATCTTCCCCGAAGGAAAGAAACCCCTGTCCCGCATGGTCTAATAAATTCCGCAACGCTGCCGTCCGCTCAGTTACTGTTTGTTCCAGTTTCTGATTCCACACGGACAACTGGTCATGCGACTCCTGCACTTCTTCGTACATTTTTTGCAACGCATCCAGCGTACCGTTAATAGCCTGCGTTAAAGAGCCCATCTCATCGCGGGAATATATTTGC
Organism: Sporomusa aerivorans; assembly: GCF_041428895.1. NCBI lineage: Bacteria > Bacillati > Bacillota > Negativicutes > Selenomonadales > Sporomusaceae > Sporomusa > Sporomusa aerivorans. The sequence goes on along the minus strand of NZ_CP156926.1, from coordinate 934,302 downwards.
CCCCGGATGGCAAGGTCGCCTCTGCCGACACCTTTCATTACATGATCCAATTGGTAAACGCCTTTACGCACCGACATATCGAAGCCTAAGAAGAGATAACAGACAATTAGCAGGATTCCTCCCGAAAATATAATTATGGCATTTCTGTACTGCGTATCTTTAGCAATGCGCGCAGCCAGCATTTCGTCAATAACCTGCAGTTCTTCCTTATGTAAAACAACAGCATGATTAAACGCCTGACTGCCGGTAATGGTTAACAGTTGCCGGGGGACAGGCAAGCCTTGCTGTCCAACTGTTTTTTGTTCAAAATTCCAGGAAAAAATCGGTACAGCATCCGTGAGAGCTGTGTATAGCGACCCCAGCCTGGTTTTGATATTGTCATTATGGCGAAAAACGATCCGCACATTATAATCTGCCTGTTCCATAGAAGAACGGACCAAACCGATCACTTGCAACAAGTGATTTCTGTTCTCCGTTGAAAGATCTTCATCAAATAAATCAACTGTTAATCCCTGCGCTACACCTAATGTGTCCACCAATCCGGGCATCTTACGCAGTACGGAATCGACTAGATAGGCGATATCGGAATCGGAGTCCATAGCCAGATTGGCTCCGTACCCGGCTTGCTGCATTAGATCTGTCACTTCCCTCAGCCAGCGGCTATCCAAGTCAAAGGCAACCTGCGCCCGTTCCGCCTCAAACTGCATAGCATCCTGCTTACGGGCAAGCCAATCCTGCCGCAGCGTCTGTAATTTCCAACCGGCATCCAGCTGACTCGCGCTACCTTTTTCGATTGCCTCTACTTCATTCAATGCTGCGTCCACTTTAGCTTGTTGCGTCCGCAGCTCACTTTCCAGCGAACGGTTACCGCGTAAATAAGCATAATGGATATTGCGATAAGCCTGCCCCTCCTCAAATACCTCGAGCACGGCTTGGATAAACTGCACGCCGCTCCGCTCCTGCGCGGCCATCTCAATATTCTTATTAAGATTAGACACTAGCATGTAGATCAGTACAGCTGCCTGCAAAATGATTAATATACCAATTACAGCAAATTTATAGGCATACTTTAACCGGTTCATCAACTGAACTGCGGGCGCAAAAAAATACTTCATTCTATGTAACCCCTAAATAAAATTCCATTTGCGGAATAATTTTAAAGCTCATATATAATTGTAAAAAAATTATGCGGGGAATAGGTGAAATTTACGTTAACTTATAATTAAATTTATGAATTGATAAAAGATATTTTTGCTGCTATTGCAAAAAAAAAAGCCGCATCCTCGGCGGATACGGCTACTTTACACTTACAATAGGATTTTTCCCCGGCTAAGAACGGGGAAGCTTATAATACATACAAACCAGCGATAACAAAGTAACAACACCAACTGAAATGAGGCTATATACAGCAGCATGTAAAAACATTTTTGCTCCCACCCCCAAGTTCAAAACGTAATGAAGTATCTTCCTTCCTATGCTTTTTCACTTATTTCGCCATCAAATGCCCGATGTTTTGTGACGATCAACTTAATTCGCCACTGATCATCAACCCATTCAATGTATTCGGCATTGTTAAAATTCTGCAAAACCTGCTCATACACGGCTTTTCCCGCTAATAGCTGCAAATGCCTATCCTGCGGAATTGAAGGTTCCTTCAATTGCCTGACAATAGCATTATAGCCATCAATAGTAGCCAGCAGAGCCGTTTTAAGTTTTCGTTCCATCCCAACTCCACCCCTTCGTTTCCCGGCTGCCTTGCCAGGCATAACTTTAATTCAAATGCCGGCCCTCACAAACCGAGAGTGTTTTTACTCTAAAGGGTTGATATAATTTTATCTTAAAATTATTCTATTCTGGTTAAGAACTCGTAAATATCAAATTAAAAATATTTTTCACCCCACAAGCAGTAACAGCATGCCGTTATTTAACAGCCAGCCTGTCCTCTTCCCGAGGACAGGCTGTTTTAACCTAGGTATGCATCGGCTTCGGTGCGCAGGGCACAATCGGCGTCTTACGGTCAGGTATGACTTTAGCCAGCAAAGGAGCGCTGCCAAAATCAATAATGGCGGTAACAGCAGCCACAGCGAACGCCAGCAGCCATTCAGAGCTGCGCAGTGCGGTTGTGCCAAAAACAGAGTGCAGGGAAGGCAAATGGATTGAACCTATCACCATAGCCATTGATATAGCCACAGCGGCAAGGAGTAACGGATTACTCAGTAAACTAACCTTGCCTGCTTCTTTTTCCAGCCGGCAGTCAAAGATATGGATGAATTGACTTATCGCCAGCATAGCCAGGTTTAAAGTCCGGGCCGCAATCACATTGCCACTGGTGAATAGCTTCCAGGCATATAAGCCTAAACTGACTGTACCGATGATAATTCCCCTGGTTACTACTTTGCGGCCCAGCCCCCCTGAGAAAACGCTGTCATCCGCGCTGCGTGGCGGCTGATCCATGATATCCTTTGCCGGCGGATCATTGACTAGCGCAATCGCCGGCAAGCCATCACCCACCAGATTAATCCACAGCAGTTGAATCGGTATTAACGGCAATGGCAGACCGGCCAGCGCAGCCAAAAGCATTAAGATAACTTCACCGATGTTGGTAGCGATTAAGTACCGGATAGCCTTGCGAATATTGGCGTAAATAGAACGGCCTTCTTCCATGGCCCGGACAATGGTGGCAAAATTGTCATCGGCTAACGTCATGCAGGCTGCTTCTTTAGTTACATCGGTACCGGTTATGCCCATGGCAATACCAATATCGGCGTTCTTGACGGCAGGTGCATCGTTGACCCCGTCTCCGGTCATGGCCACTACATACCCTTTGGCTTTTAGAGCTTTGACAATCCGCAGTTTATGGTGAGGCGAAGTACGGGCATAGACAGCAACCTTTCCTGCAGTATCCGCCAGCTCGTTATCTGACATGTTATCAATTTCCTGCCCTAAGACAACCCGGTCATTAGCAGTCATCAGCCCAAGCTCGCGGGCGATCGCCCGCGCCGTATTCGGATGATCACCTGTTATCATAACCACCTTGACACCTGCCCGGCGGCATTTTTCAATAGCAGCCGGCACTTCCGGCCGCGGCGGATCTATCATTCCCATTAGACCGCAGAAAATCAGATTCTTTTCTAAATTCCCCTCATCAGAGTAATCCTCGGCAGTTTCGATGTGCTTATAGGCTATAGCTAACACTCGCAAGGCCTGGCTGGCCAGTTCATCGTTCTTTTTGAGCAGTTCACAGCGGATATGCTCATCGATTGGAACCGCCACACCCTGCGGCGATAGATAATGGGAACAAACATTTATCAACGCATCCGGAGCGCCCTTGCAATATAAGACTGCCGCTCCGTCCTGGGTCTGACAAACAACAGACATCATTCTCCGTTCTGATTCGAAAGGGATTTCTTTAACCCGATTAAACTTGGTTTCTAATGCTTCAGTTTGTATACCCGCTTTAGCCGCAGCAACCAGCAGCGCTCCCTCGGTTGGATCACCATCAACCGACCATTCGTTCCGCCGCGCCTTTATATTTACCAGTTTTTCCTTTGGTTTCCTGGCCGAAATCAACTTGGCGTTATTGCAGAGGCTTGCCGCCAATAATGTTTTCATCAAATCCGGATTCGCGTCATGGTTCACAATTGCGCCATCATAAGAGAATTGGCCTTGCGGCGAATAACCTTCGCCGCTTACCCGCCACATTTTATCGGCAGTATAAATGGCCCGCACCGTCATTTGATTTTGCGTTAACGTCCCCGTCTTATCAGAGCAAATAACACTGGCGCAACCCAGCGTCTCAATAGAAGATAGCTTACGAATAATGATATTTCGTTTACTCATGCGCTGTACTCCCATCGCCAGGGCAATGATAACAATGGCGGTAAGTCCCTCGGGAATGGCAGCTACCGCCAGACTGGCCGCCGTCTGCAGCATATTCAGAATTCTTTCTCCCCGCAGCAGGCCTATCAGAAAAACCACGCCGGAAACGCCTAAACAGCCATAAACCAGATATTTACCCAGTTCCTCCAAACGGCGCTGCAAAGGGGTTACTTCACCGCCCTGCTGATTGATAAGCTCGGCAATTTTACCCATTTCGGTTTGCATACCGGTCGCCACGACAACAGCAGTCGCTTTTCCTCTTGTTACGCTGGTACCCATAAACAGCATATTTTTCCGGTCGCCTAATGCCAGTTCATCCTGCCCGACAAAATCCACTAACTTCTTAACCGGCAGCGTTTCGCCAGTTAACGAAGATTCCTCTACTTCAAAATTGGTCGCAGTCAGCAGTCGGGCATCGGCCGGGACCCGGTCGCCGGCTTCCAGAGCAATAATGTCTCCGGGTACTAAATCCAGCGCCTTGATCTGCGAGCTTTTCCCGCCCCGGATGACCTTAGTCATGGGTGCGGCCATTCTTTGCAGCGCCGCGATCGAACGCTCCGAACGGCGTTCCTGGACAACGCCAAGCACAGCATTGGCAACAACAATGGCTACTGTAAGCAGCACATCCTTGGTTTTCCCCAGGAAGAAGGATATTCCCGCCGCTCCCAGCAATACCTTAACCATAAAATCTTCGAACTGTTTTTTAAGCAACTCCCAAAAACTTGGTCTTTTTCCCTCTGCTAACTCATTTAGCCCGTATTTTCCCCGTCGCCGGACAACTTCCTGCCCGCCTAAGCCATACCGCGGTGAAACCTCAATCTGATCGCATACGTTGGTCAGGGGCATTGTATACCAGGCAGGACTCTTACTTTGGCCTGCCGGCTGCGCTGCTACCGGTGTCAGGGCGATTGAACCTGCAGTCTGGCCAGCCGCAGCAAACTGCTGTAGGTCAAAACTCCCCTGTTGGCTGCTCGCTCGGTTGCGCACTGAGAGCAGCCGGGCAGAATTGGCAATAACGCCAAGCGTACTGACATTCAGCAGTAACGCTGCCGCTAACGGCGAAATAATATTGGCCGCTGCCAGGGCAATCCCCGCGACGTTAATCCCTACCGCAAAAGAAAGATTCTGACGGATTACTTTGTTGGTGCGCTTGCCAATGGCAATCATCTGCGGCACCTTTCTCGGGTCGTCCCCGACAATGGCAACATTGGCCGCCTTCAAGGCAAGCTCCGGGCAGTCGTCAGCCATAGTTACACCAATATCAGCCGCTGCCAGGGCCGGTGAATCGTTAATCCCGTCCCCTACCATCATAACCGGATAGCCCTTATGCCTCAGCCGGGTAACCTCCTGAATTTTATCTTCCGGCTTCATAGCACTCCAGTAGCGCTTAATCCCCAGCTCATCAGCCACTACCGTGCCCGTATTTTCTGAGTCCCCTGTCATTAAGCCGATATGCGGTATCCCGACGACTCGTAACTGTTCAACAGCCTGACGGCTTTCCGGGCGTATATGCTCCTTTACGCCAATTAACCCGATAAGCTTTTTATTGGCGGCAATATAAACAACGCTATTGCCAAGGTGTTTCATCCGTAAAGCGCGGGCCTTGCTTTTCTTTAGATCTATCTGTTCATTTTGCATGAGCGCTTCATTGCCAATTATAATATTTCGCTGCTTGATGCTGGCACGCACGCCATAGCCAACCAGGACTTCACTGTCGGCCGGGAGCAGCGTAAGCCCTTTACGCCCGGCTTCCTTAACCACCATCCTGGCCAGGGGGTGGCAGTTGTTTTGTTCAGCCGAAGCTGCCATCAGTAATACCTCCTGGTCACTTTGTTTTTGATCCAGCGATACTACTTCCGTAATTGTCGGATCCCCGGTTGTCAATGTGCCGGTTTTGTCCCACAGAACCACCTCTGTCTGCCCCGCCAGCTCCAGACACTGGGAATCCTTTATGTATATACCTTTGCGGGCTGCGTCAGCTACCGCAGTCCCCAATGCCGTATTCTTGGCTATAGATACGGCAATCGGGCAGCCTGCCAGTAATACTGTTAATGCACGGTAGAAATCGCGGGTAATTAGCAAGATAAAGGCGGCAATCCCCATTGTCAAAGGCATCAATTTCTGGGCGTAATAATCGCCCGGTTGCTGTAGTGATCCGCGGGTAGCCGCAGCCTGCTCAACCATTTGGAGCATGCGGGCCAACGAAGTATCTTTGCCGGCGCTGGTAGCCCGGATGGTAAGCCTTCCCGCTTGAATCAGCATCCCGGCATAGATGGCGTCTCCTGCATTCACGCCGACCAATTCGCTCTCACCATTTACCGCCGACTGCTTGACAATAGCTTCGCCATATGTAATTTGACCATCTACCGGAACCCGTTCTCCGGCCTTTACTATTACGCTGTCGCCAATGTTTACCTTTTCGGCCGCTACCAGTTTAAGCTCGCCGTTAGCCAAATGCCTGGCTATCAATGCTTTGTCCGACAGCATCTTATTGATCGCATGCCGTGAACGGGTTTGCATTATATAGTGAAATAAGTCGCTAAGGTATACAAGCCCCAGAACCGAAAGTCCGGTTATACTTTCCCGCATGGCCAACAGGGCGAGGGTTGTCATAAAAAGCAATAAGTCTGAGTTAATCTTTTTCTTCCGGGCCAGGGTATCTAACCCTCTTCTTAATAACGAGTAACTCCCGATAATGGTCGTAAAGGCAGCCAGGTAAAAGATTCTTGCTGATGATGCCAGCGGTGAACGCCCGACAAGCAACCGTTTGGCAAGTAACCCTGCAAGAACCCCGCCGGTCGCTAATACGTAGAGCTTCTTCACACCTCCCGGCTCGCTCACGCTCTGACTGGCTACAGGTACAGAGACTGCCTTCTCTTTATTCTCCGGTTTTACTTGCCGCCCCGCGTAATGTTCCACCGACTTTTCGATTTCCTGGCATAGTACCGGGAAACTAATTATGGCTTGATCAAAATAAATAAGAGCGCGTCCGGTCATAGAATTTGCAGTTATCGATCTAATACCCGCGACTGCACCGAGCTGCCGGACAAGCTGGGTTTCCAGCCTGGTGTTTTTTCGCAGACCGGGAATAGTTATTCTTAAGCGTCCCGGCAAAAGCCGGTAATCATTTTCCGCAAGCAAATCAAGCATTACGAGTTCCCCCTAGCCAAATTTGAAAAGTCATATCAGCTATTGTATCCATGCTGACAATGCCCTATGTGTAATTATTAACTTTAAATTAACACTACTACTCTGCATAGAAGGCTTGACATAGGGAAAAAATGAAGAAAAAGACAAGGGGGGGTTTTTTTTGTACAACATCGTTCGCTGGGGCTCTCGTGTTTTAGCCCAGGCTTCCCCGGTTATGCTTGTCGCCACAGGCGCTGCCTTAGCTTTGGCTCTGCCGCCTGTCCGTAAAGGGCTGCGCTCGGCTGCAATACTGGCAACCCGGGGTATTTTAAACATTTCTGACCAAGTACAGCATACCGGTGCCGCTATAAAGGAAGAAGTGGAAGATATTGTGGCCGAGGCACGCGAAATTCAACCTGCCGAAGCCTTATCGAACCAATTTAAAGAACTCAAAAATGACACCAGAAAACAGCTCCGGCAGATGGCAGTTACTGCAACAGGCGGCGCGTTAGCCCTTTCCGACCACGCGCAATCCCTGCGCCAAAAAGTCCAGGGAATGGTAGACGAGGCCAAGGAAGAACACCTGAACAAAAAGGACGAAAACCGTACTGAAGCGCATGATGGTTTGGAACCTGTATAGCCTCGTAAAGTACTTCGAATCTTACAAACGCCAGAGAATATTTTAATAGCAGCCAACCTAAAGAAAGACACTTTATGCGCTAGCGCGTAAAGTGTCTTTTCTTATGCCTGAGGCTGTAGCCTTGGCCTTAAAATTGACATGAATGCTATTATTCCAGCAAAAAAAGACAAAGTACTACATTTAACATTTAGTTAACAATATTTTACATGACGTGAATTGTAGGGAGTTTATATCTATGATACGTTTAAATAAAAAGAGTATTTATCTAAGGAGGAAGCTCATGGGAAAATGGATTCATAGTATTAAAGCAATTTTCCTTATTAGCGTACTAAGTGTAGTTGGCATAGTTTTTTCTATCCAGTTTATTGCTTCCATCGTCCAGTTCCGCCATTCACTTGAAGCTAACGTCAATGACACCATGAAATCCAAAGCAGGTGAGCTTGAAAATCAAATTGCCGGCCAACTGAAACAAGTCGGCAAATATACGGAATTGCTTGCCTATACCATGGAATCAATACCACAGCAAAATCCCGACATAATACTCAGCACAATTGAACGGTTTATTCCCTCCAACAAGCTTATAGTAGGCGCCGGTTTTTGGTTTGAGCCTTACGCATTTCGCTCTGACATAAAGTATTATGGCCCCTATAAATACCTGGATGACAAAGGAAAAATCATCTTAACCTGGGACTACAGCAATGAACAATATGATTACTTTAAATATGACTGGTATAAAAATACGCTTACCGCCGATAAAAATGTTGTCTGGAGTGAACCGTACCTGGATACCGTAACCAATATTCCCATGCTAACAACTTCCAGCCCCGCGCGAAAAAACGGCAAGGTATTCGCGGTCACAACCGTGGATATCGGCATTAATGAATTAACCAATTATGTCCGTGAATTAAAAGTCGGTACTACAGGCTACGCCTTTTTGCTAAGCGGCCAAGGCTACTACCTGGGACATAAAACTAAGGAAAAAGACTTAAAGGATAGAATTTCCGATGAGTCCGATTCTTCCCTAATCGCATTGGGAAAAACCGTACTGGCGGCTGATGGCATCCATACAACCAAAGCAGTTGTTGACGGTGTTCCTGCATTTATTGCTTATGGCCCCATTGCCGACACAGGCATGAAAGTGGTGTTGGTTTATCCTGAGGCCGAAGCATACGCCGGTGCAAATAAGGCCTTACTTTACAATTCGCTGATTGGGCTAGTTGGCTTTATAACCATTGTAAGCGTAATACTGTTGCTGTTCTCCCGGCGGATCGCAAAACCAATTACGACCCTTATCAAGAGTGCAACCAACATCGCGCAAGGCGATCTATCGACCAGGATTGAAGTGACAACAAAAGACGAAATTGGTACTTTAGCCGAGAACCTACAAGCTATGACCCACAGCCTGGGTGCGCTTGTTCAGAAAGCAGCCCGCTCTGCCGAAACAGTTGCTTCAGCAACGGAAGAACTGACAGCGCATGCTGACGAATCAGCCAAAGCGGCCGGCGAAGTGGCTGCTGCCATGGTCAGGGTTTCGCAAGGATCTACCCGCCAGGCATCAGTTGTCGATGAAAGTATGCAGGCGGCGATGAATATGTCCCAAAATGTCCAGCATAGTATATCCCTGAGTATGGCAGCTTCCGAAAAAGCCCAGTTTGCAAGCCAGTCGGCTGTGAACGGTTCAGCAACTGTAGAACAGGCGGTAGGGCAAATGCAAATAATTGAACAGGCCGTGGTAAAATCCTCAGAGATAATTGTCCGGTTAGGCTCCCGCTCCGAAGAAATAAAGCGGATAGTCGATACGATTTCGGGAATTTCATCCCAAACCAGTCTCTTAGCTTTAAATGCGGCGATTGAGGCGGCAAGAGCCGGCGAACAAGGGCGCGGCTTCGCAGTTGTTGCTGATGAGGTAAGAAAACTGGCCGACCAATCACAGACAGCGGCTAAAACAATTGAGCAATTGTTAAATGAAGTGGTCATAGAAACGGAATCTGCCGTTGACACAATGCGGACAGGTGCAGAGCAGGTGCAACAGGGCGGGCAGGCGGTTAGAAGCGTAGGCGCAGCCTTTGAATTTATCTCAGCAACAGTTGCCGAAGTTGCCGGACAAATAAAGGATGTGTCTGCTGCCGTCAATAACATGGGAGTCTCTACAAATGACATTATTGGCTTTATGAAAAGCATTGACGAAGAAAGCGATCAGTTGTCGTTAGAGGCCTCAGCCGTGTCAGCCGCCGCCGAGCAGCAGGCAGCAGCCATGGATGAAGTCAAAAACGCCAGTCTTGCCCTGGCGCATATGGCGGAAGAGCTGGACGAGAACATTCGTCAGTTCCGCCTGAGCTAATCAGGAAACAAAATTAAAGCAGCCTGAGTCCTAGTTGCCTAAGGATTCAGGCTGCTTAATTCTACACATGGCTGCCCTTTCCGGTCATAAGCAAGAAAAAAAGCAGGCTATTTAAATAGCCTGTAAGTTGACTCGCTCCCGGGGTACTGTTCTTGTCTTATAAAAACCATTTATTTTAACAGTATGTTCCAAGGACGTAAAATAGCTTCCATAGATGCTGTCGTACATCTCGTAAAAAACCTGAGCCGCTTTATTGCGCATAAGCAGCTTAACTCTATGTGTTACGTTAAATAAAATACCAGCCAGCTCTTGTTCCAGCTGCAAACGATATTGCTCTACCAGTAGCTTATGGTCACAGCCCACTATGCTTAGCGCAATAGTTCCCAGCTTTATCTTATTTAATATTTTTCTGATTGACGGATTCAAGACTATTTTGCTTAAGGCTTTTTCCCAGGTTTGATCACCTGCTTCGGCTGCTATCTCAGCAATTAGCAGGGTATTCCTGCACTCATCAACACTGCTTACCATTTGGCTAATTACAGCCGAATCTGCAGCAGAATATTGAAAAGCGGCGATATCGACGGATACAGCGCCAAAACATTCTTTTAGTTCAAGCTGAATGCTATGTTTCATATTCTCAAGCAACGTTGCTAGGGCTAAGGGATTTAGAAACTCTTGAAACAGGCAATTCGCAACTTTAGTTTTTCCTTGTAGAATATTAGAAGCATATAATCCAAGACATTCTGTCTCTTTCTCGATAAATTCCTTAACCAGCGCTTCGATTGCAAGGTGACAGTGTTCAACAGCCAGGGCAGTTTGCATTTCTCTCTGCCAGCGGTTACGTGCAATAGCTTCTAATAATGCTTGTTTTAGATAACGCCGTTGTTGTTTTACAATGTTGTGGGCAGCCAGGGGACGAAAGCGTCCTGACCTTTTCATGCCACTATGTAAAACATTTGCGCTGTAATTGTTATTACTGTGAACTAAAAGCTGCAGCATTTTTCTTCCCTGCTTTCCCATAAAATATGACTACTCACTAAGCATATTATAAGTAAGATGTATAAAGGCAGGGTTAAGGAATGATTAACGTTATATTAAATTTGATCAGCCTCACTTAGCTCGGTTACCCGGACCGATTCCGCAATTCCTGTTTACGTTCTTCTCCGGCTGGGCACCGCTTCGCTAGCTTCGAGATATTTGCCGCAATGACGACTGCGATTATCAACTATCGCCATTGATATGTTCATAATCAACCCGTCGAATGGCATCCATCCCTAATAACCGGGATATTTCGCGAATAATATCGTAATCCTGGTCTTCAACAGGAACGAAGCTACCAAACTCTGCAGCAAAAATCCCCAAAGCGCCTTCTTCCTGATTGGCGCTAAAAAAAGCTTCTTTTACTTTCGCCTTACTATCCGCCGAAAGACCTGCCCGGTAAGCCCAGACGGTACCGGAGCCGGGTATTGCCTCTGATGTCTGGATGATACGATAGTCGTTATCTCCCACCATTCCCTTTTCCCGCATATTACCTAAAATAATGCTTGAAACCGCGGCGGCGTCAACTGACCGCTTTTTTACTGCCTGAATCGCTGCTTCATGATGGCCAAGAAATACTGCCGATTTTATATCCTTGTCCGGATCTATACCATATTTCAACAGCATTGCTTTTGGTATCAGATAACCGGAGGTTGAACCCGGGTCGGTAAAAGCCAGACTATGCCCGGTTAACTGTCGGACACTCTCAATACCTGTTTCCGGATGAACAATAAGCATACTGTAATACACTTTGCCGCTCTTATTGTTCTCAGTACCGGCAAAAGCCTGGGCGCCGGCGATTTTCTGCGCCAGGATGTATGAAAACGGTCCGAACCAGGCGACATCAATTTGCTTTTGATACATTTTGCTGATAATACTTTTATAATCCTGTGTTACTGTTAATTCAACCCGGTAGCCGGTTTTCTTTTCCAGATACGCCATGAGCGGCTGCAACTGGTCTCGTGTCTTTTCAACACTTTCGCCTGGGCAGGCTCCTATATGCAGTACCGGACGATGGTCCACCGGCAACGTGACTGCCGGGCGCGTCGAGAATGCACAGCCACCGCTCATAATAAGGATTGCTATACAAAGACCAAACCACGCCCTCTTTAGCCAGTAATTACGGTTCAAATTCACTCGCAAATCCCAGACCTTAAGACAACCCCTTATGGCTAAGCTTTTAATCATGGCTCGCATTCCTGCCTGTTACCTTCATTTTCAGCATCTCCACAGCAGCAAATATTTCGATTCTCACCTGACCGCACCTTAAAAACATTCCTCTTTTTAGACTCTAGACGTAATAAGACTTTCTAATTATCATTGTAAGTCTATTCCTCCCGTTGTTTTGTTAAATTAGTATAAAATTTAAGTTAAATTTTGCAATTCATCCGCTCTTTAATTAAATTGACGAAATCAAAAATACAGCGCTGCATAAGCAGCTAAAATGAGTGTGACCCCGGGATACACCCCGGGGTCACACTCATCATTTTAATAAAAGAACTCAATCTTCATCATATAGGTTTTATCCAGTTTATTAGAGGTTAAATCGGTTAATCCCCTGTTCTTAATCTTGAAATCCTGATATTCCAGCGAAGCTATTACATTTTTGGCAACCACGTTTTGATAGGCCAAATACAATACATTGACATTATCTGTGCCATGCAGGTAAATATTATACGGCTGAGCGGTATTGGCGACGGCTGTAACGTCGAAAGCGCCTGCACCGCCAGGAATAGCGCCGGCATCAATACTGCGATAGGATACCATCCAGGCATCACTGCCCACCTTGGACGGATTAACAAGATTAACTGCCGGGAATATCACGTCCGGTCCCTTGCTGTTGCTGAGCTGGACAACCCAGCCTTTCGGATTATCGGGCAAACCGGCCGCACCATTGAGGGTAGTACTCACATAGTCTCCCAGGAGAGTATATTTCCCCATTTTATAGGTAACTCCGGCTGTCCACCCTTGGGAGCTTTTAAAACTGCCTACATTGGTATTAAGCGAACCCGAACCTGAGAATACTTCCGTATTTGAGCCGCTGGCCGGAGTATAAGTAGTACTGGTTCCTTTAATATCCGCCCAATAGTAACCGGTTTTTAAGTTGAAATTATCGGCCAGCTTAACATCAAGCTGACCTGTAGTCAGTTGATTGGCGTCCCCGTTTGTGCCGGCTGACTTGATATTTCCTGTCCAGCCTTTAAAATTTACATCACCGAGCTTTTTAGAGAGCGTAACACCATCTACATTGCCGGCCTTGCCAAATATACCGTTAGTATAGAAATCAAGCGCCGAACGGCCCACCCGCATACTGTCCAGACCAAATAGATTCTTGGCGGTCACATTCATCAAGTCCAGGCTTATTTCCGAACCCGAGCTATATTCAGCATTACCGAACTTATTGCTGGTATTGGTCACAAGGCGCCCGGTCCAGGCAAGATCGTCGTTAATGTTGCCCCAAAACTTTATCCGCTGCCGGAAATCGAACCGGTCAGATCCATTCAACTTCTTACCGCCGGCCGGCGTAGGATTATCGCTCACAACCCGCATGCGGGTTTCTCCGCCGATCCAGGTGTTGGTCTTGGCCTCCACTTTGGCTACCCTGGCGCCAAGCCGGTTGAGTTCAGCCGCAAACTCTGAAGACAGCTTATCAATGAGTTGTTTATTATCCTCGTCTGCCCCCTCAAACTTATCCATGGCCTTGGCGACAATAAAGGCCATTTCATACCGGCTTAGCGTCTTGTTCCCCTGGAAGGTTTTATCGCTGTAGCCATCGACAATTCCGGCCTTGGCCAGTTTGGCTACCGCATCGTACGCCCAGTGGCCTGCAGGAACATCACTAAAGGATTGTGTAACGGCGGCATGTACAGGATTAGTCAGGGCCGGCATACCGGCCAGCGTGACGCTGAGCAGGGTCAGTGGAATAATAGCAAGCCATTTTTTAGTCTTTTTCATAAATACTCCTCCCACCTTTGAACTAAGTTTGCCTGGAATTTTGGGCTATCAGGGCAGTCTCTTCTTACTGCCGGTATATTTTTTTACTGATAGTTACGGCAGCCAGAGCATCGGGGGCATAATAATCGGCCCCGGCATACTCCCGGACTTGTTCATTACAAGGAGCACCGCCAATGATCACCTGCACATCCCGGCGGATACCGGCCGCCTCCAGGGATTCTACGACGGTCTTCATCTCCGGATAGGTAAAATTGAGCAGTGCGCATAAGCCCAGCGCTTTGGCCCCTGTTTCTTTTATCTTTTTAGCAAACTCTTCTGTAGGTACATCCACCCCCATATCAATAACTTCAAAGCCTGACCCGCGCAGCAGGCTAATGACGATATTCTTGCCGATGTCGTGGATGTCACCCTTGACCGTACCGATGATTACTTTTCCCGCCGACTCCTTCTGAGCAGTTCCTTGCAGCAGCGGTTCCAGTTTCTCCATGACGGCGGTAAGAATCTCACCGGAAAAAATCAGTTCGCTCAGGAAGTATTGACCGGCCGAGAACAATTCTCCGACCGCCACCATACCCGCATTGCATTCACTAATAATATCAAGCGCCGAAGTGCCTTTTTGCACAGCCTGGTCTACCAGCTCATATACCGATTCTTCATCCAGATCCCGTAATGCGTCTGCTATTTGCCCCATACTTAGCCTCTCCCTTTCATCCAGATAGTCTTTCTCTTAAAACGCCCAGTTCCACATCCAGTTGAAGGCCATTGCCTCAAGATTATCCCACGGCTTCCTGATCATTTCCTCATCGCCCGTCACCCCGCCAAGTTCCCTCGCTCGGACTTCCCACGGCGTAATCCGGTATTGCTTGGCAATGGTGTCAATATCGGCTTTCGGTTCAGCCGGGGCTTTGGGTGCGGGTTTTAGATTCCTGTCATACCAGCCGTATTTCATAATAGCGTCAATCATGGCTCTAAAGTTCTCAGGTTTGGTATCGTAGGGAATGTTGCATCCGCCGTTGATGATAAAGCCGCCGCCTTTACCGACTGTTTCGCACAAATGGTGAACTTGTTCAGTAACCTCCTGGGGCGTCCCCAGAATAAACATGGAATCAGGAATACCGCCGGAAATGGCTTGCTGGTGACCGAAGTCGGCTTTGGCCTTAAATACATCCCCCTGGGTATCAATATCGCAGATTACTTTACCTTTAGGCAGTTCCAGGAAATGGTGCCAGTGCTGGCGCCAGTCGCCTTCCAGATAAGCCCTGACAGTATAACCGGCGTCAATGATTTTTTCCAGCGTCTTTTTGAAAGACGGCCAATAGAAGGTATCAAATTGTTTCGGTGACATAAAGCAGGCTTTGTGAGTCGGTACGAAAATAGGGTAGCGTCTGAGCGGATCGGCGGTAGACAAAGCAAACCGGACCATAACGTCAACCAGTACATCGCAGGCTGCCAGCACCTGTTTCGGCCGGCGGTATGTATCCGTTAAAGCTCCTCGCAACCCGCGCAGCACGTCGCCTAAAACATCAAACGGAGCAACAAATGCGCCGGTAGTCGGCTGGGGCATCCCGCAAACGGTCTGCAGCTGAATGGAACGGTTTCTCATAATATTGGCTGTCATCATTTGCGCCATGCCGGCTTTCAGAAAAGCCATATGGGATCGGTTTGACCCATGGTCGGCATATTCACCCAGAACCCGTGGCAAAAACTTCTCTAACATAAACAAGCCCGGATCCTTAATCAAGAGATCATATTCATCGGCCTGCATGTACTCTTCTTCCACAAATTGAAATTGCTGGCGTACAGGCAAATCCCGGCCTGGCAGCTTATAAGTCCGGCAGCCGACCGCATCATACAGCGGCGCCCACACCCGGTTGCTCCGGAGTGCATCCACTTCGGGAAAATCCTTAATAAACGTCATTTCGGCCTGCAGCCATTTATCCGGGTCATAAATAATCTCCTGATTGGTGCACCCGGAATAAACTTCCGCCAGATAGCAGGAGCCGGAAGCAATAGGTATCCGGTCAGTCGGCTCCAGCGCAATGGTAGCCTGATATCTGCCTAACCGCTCATCATAAAGTTTTTGCATATCTGTTGGCATTCGGCTTTCCCTCACTTTGCTTGTAAATTAATTGGTCTTTCAGCCGCAGGGGGACGCAAAGGCAAAAGAACTAAAATACCGATAATGGGTCCGGCCGCCATCATGTACCATACAGTGCTAAAGCTTCCGGTTAAATCGATAACGCCGCCTAGCACAAGCGGTCCTATCATGGAAGCAAGCTGGAAGATCAAATTGGTTATGCCGTTGGCGGTCGCCGCCCATTCTTTGCCGGCGAATTCCGATACCATCAGACTAAGATGCGGATTGGCGGCGTAGGAGCAAAAGCCGTAAATAAAGCCGGCAATATTCAACATGGATAAGGTCGTTTGTGAACCAAAATAGATCGTTAGGGGCGCGCTTATGGCATAGGCCAGAAGCACAATATTTTTGCGGTTGCCTAATCTGTCCGAAATCCAGCCTGATATCACCGGTGCGATTACGCCGCCAACGCTGTACCAGATAAGAACCATTCCCGCCTCTTTGACGGAAAAACCGAGCTTCTTAATATACGCATTCGCCCAGGTTGCCACACCCAGTTCCATCCACATCAGGCAGAACCCGGCGACTGCCACGAGAACGATATTCCTGTTGGCAAAAAACACTTTGAAGCCGCCAAAAAACGACTTTTCACCTTTGGGCTCATCCGAAGTCTTCACTAAGAAGTAAATCAGTATTCCCAGCAGGATCGTGGCAATTCCAATCCACTGAAAAGCCCCCTGCCAGGAAAACGCAGCATTAAGGGTAGGCACAAGATAGTTTGCGGCCAGTAAACCGCCGGACGGAGCCGCCAGTAAGAACCCGAAAGCCGTGCCGCGTTCCTGCGGCGGGAACCATTCCATTAATGCCCGGGCGCAGCTGGCCATGATGGCGCCGGCTCCCAGACCGGTAACAACCCGCAGGGTAAAGCCCATGTCAAAAGAGGTTATTGACCCCATTGCCCAGGTTGAAATGCCCTCAATGACCAAACTCACACCCAGAATGGTCCGCACGCCAAAGCGGTCGGCAAGCATCCCCGCCGGTACCTGGGTAATAACATAGCCGAAATAAAAAGCCGTCATATAGGCCCCGGCCTGAGACATGTTCATTTGCAGTACAGGTACAACAACAGGAATGAGCGGCGGCCATGCAAACCGGGCCAGAAACGTTAGCAAGAAGCTGGCAAACACAAGGGCCATAATGACCCATCGGTATTGACTGTACTCTTTCTCTTTAACCTGGCTGTCCATACATATCCCTCCTTGATATATTTTCAGCGTAACTACTGCTGCCTCCCTTATTCATCACCTCCTGATCTCAGCACACGCAATCGGCTCAATGTGTAGTTGCGCACTTGTCTACTCAAGTATTCTATAAAAACCATCAGTTTCCTGCTTAAATTTTCAATAAATTTATAATATTGTAATTTATTTTATTGGTTTTTAATATCCCATTGCACCACTTTAACCGCTAGTGGCTCACTCTGCCGCCTTTTTGCAGTGGGCCGCCAATTAGTATAAAATAGAAGTAAAAACTAAGGAGTGTACAAGCTATGTCCTTTTGGCTGGCCAAAACAGAACCTGAGACGTTTAGCTACGCCGATCTCGAACGTCTGAAAAAAGATATGTGGGATGGCGTCCGCAACTTTACGGCCGCTAAGCATATCAAAGCCATGCAGCCCGGCGACCTGATCCTGATCTATCACTCCGGCAAGGAAAAAGCCATTGTCGGTGTAGCCGAGGCCGTATCCGCGCCTTATCCTGATCCCACCGCCACCGATCCCCGTTTTGTCACCGTTGATATTGTTCCCCGCTATCGCCTTACTCGACCTGTCACCCTGCATGAAATCAAAGCCCTGGACGAATTTGCCGACTGGGAACTGGTTCGCCAGTCCCGCCTTTCGGTCATGCCTGTGCCGGCAAACCTCTGGCAGCTGATTATGAATTTAGCCGGCCAGCCCTAGTACCGTGGGGAACAACAAAAGACCTGCAAAATCTGCAGGTCTTTTGTCATCTGACATACTTCGCTCTCCATAATAGAGACAGTCTTTTTTACTCTGTTAGAACGAATACTGGATACTGCCGTGAACATAGGCGCCAAGCAGCGGCACATCCTCGTCGGTCTTATTAAAGATATTATCAATACCTAGCCGCAGCTTATGATGGTCGGAAAGCTTCTGCGACAGGGCGACATTCCAGACAGAGTAGGATTTATTGCCGCCGGGCGATACAAGATACTTGCCGAAGGTCTGACTCTGCAGGCTGGCCGTAAAGCCTTGCTGATCATGATAAGACAGTCCTGACAGCAGCACGTGCCGGGCCCGGTTTTGCAGCCGCTGCCCGGTTGCATCATTAACGGCCTCCAGATAGGTATAGCTGTTTGTCCAGGATAAGCGGTCGGATAACTCCCGGGTAAATTCCGCCTCTACCCCTTTAATCGAGGCTTTGCTGATGTTCTGATACTGCTTATTAGTCCCTGAGAGCGTGACCAGGTCAATCATGTCGGTAACATCATTATTAAAGAAGGTGAGCTTACCGGTTTTTTTTGTCCAGTCCTTCTCGATCGAGATATCATAGGATTGGGAAGTCTCTGATTTTAAATTGGGATTTCCCTGTTGCGTTGATGCGCTCTGATAAAGCTGGTTGGGGGTTGGGCTGCGGAAGCCCTGGGCCACATTCATTTTGAGGCGCGTATCATCACTTAGTTTATAGGTAAGTCCCAGTTTGGGGCTGAGATTGCTTTCAAACTTGTTGCTGTCATCGTAGCGCACCGACATAATCGCCAGTAATTTGTCGTTCACGTTCCACTCGTCCTGCACATAGGCTGCCGAATAGTTGAGATGGGCGGTTGAGCCTGTCTTAATTTGGCCGCTGGGGTGGACAACAGTAAAATATCCTTCCCCCGTATTGACGGCCGTTCCGCGGAATGTTTCCGGCCGGTATTCGGCGCCGAACGTCAGCCGGTGCTGGGGATTCAGGGTCTGGGTGTAGCGGCCTTCATACACGTTAACAGTGCGTTTGGCCCGCACCCAATTAGCCAGGGTGGCGGCATTGTATTGATCAAGACTTTTCTCCATGACCGACTGGTAATAACGCAGGAATATTTCTTTATCATCCTCTTTTTTGCTGTAGGCTAGCGCATGTTCGTCCCGTTCGACATAATCCCGGGCTTTCAATACTGCCGCCGCCGGCTTCACATACTCATACGTCGCTTCCTCGGTATAGCCTTTGGAAAAACTGACTGTCTCACTGGCCGATAAGCGGTAATCAATTTCCGCATTGAGATTTTTCCGGGTCCCGTATGGCTCATATGTTAGGCCGTTGCTTTTAAACAACGCATCATTTTCCACCTTCGATCCGGAAATCCTAACCGAGAATTTGCCTATCTGACCGGAGTCGTAAGCAAAACTATACCTGTCTTTGCCATCCCGGCCGCCGCTGTATAACCCGCTGCCAATATCAAACGTTACGGATTGCTGCTGCGATTTTTTCGTGATGATGTTGATAACCCCGCCAAGCGCTTCGGTACCGTAGAGCGAACTGACCGGTCCGCGGACAATCTCGATACGTTCAATATTCTCCAGTGGAATCCGGTCCAGTTCATAATTTTGGTCAATCTCCGAGGCCAGGCGTTTGCCGTCAATCAGAATCATGGAAAAGCGGGAGTCAAAACCGCGGATGGAGACGGCTTCACGGCTGGCCGATGTGCTGCTGCGCGTCAGTTGAATGCCGGTGGCATAGCGCAGCACATCCTCTAAGGTTTGTGCTCCTTGATTTTCGATGGTTTGCCTGGTAATCACCTGTACCGCCGACGGTAGGTCCTTGGCGCTTTTTTCCGTCCGGGTCGCGGTGACGACAACTTCGTCAAGTGTAAAATTGTCTGCCGGCGCATTTTCGGCATAACCGGTTGCCGAAATAAGCAGCATGGCTGCCACTGCCAGCAGTGCTCTTTGTCTTTTTTTCATCCATAATTCCCCCATACATACATAAAATATGTCATCATGCCCGCAAACTACGCTTGCTTCATGAAAACCAGCCATAGAGCAGACTTAACCCCATCTGAAGGTTAGTCGTCGGATAAAAGAGTATAATGAAACAGGCTCAGCGCTTCCCGCGCGATAAAGAAGACCGCAATTTCTTCTTTCAGGTGCTGTAACCGCTCTGTTTCCGTGGCCGTAATCGTACCATCATGGGTTTTGTCGGCCAAGTCCAGAAACTCCTGGGGAACTAAGCCGTGCCGCAGCCATACAATCATCGTTCTACCCGCATAGGTAACTATAAAATAATATTTGCCGTCCTGGCCGTCCGCGGCCGACGGTGCATCCTTATCTCTGGCTATTTGCTGATCAATCGACAAGAGTCCCAGAGTTTTCGCCCGTGTAGCCATTTCAATCCCGTCAACAATCCCTGGTCCGTTTACGCCAAGCACAATCTGAAACCGGCCCCGTACCAGTGTGCCGTCTGTTAACACCGCACTGACCAGTTCCAACAGCTTATAGGCCATGGCTACACCGCCAATAAATGAGCGGCCATGATATTTGATCATGTCCTCATAGGTAATATGGAGCAGGGTATTATGGTCTTTCATGCACAGCATTTTTCAGTCTCCCTTCTGTCTTTTCATATTTATTAGTACCAACAACGATAGCATAGTTTCCATCGTTATCCACCACACTGTTCAGGTCATAAAGTCCGGTAACTGCAGTGTCTGCTTAAAAACAGAAAATAAGTGTTCCCCGGACTGCCGGCTCTTCACCGCCGCCGCCGGCGCCAGCTTTGACCATTTGCTGTCAACCGGCGCCAGCCCCGCTTTCTGCCTTTCACTGATGCCGGTGCCGCCTTCACAACCGGCCCGGCAGTTATATAGCTCGGCAAAATTCGGCAATGGTTCTTTCGCCAAGGCCATTTGCTCATATTCATCCAGCCAGCGGTACACTTTGTCAGGACCGCCTATTTTAACAAACCGGCGCCCTGGTAAATGAGCTGCAATACTTTCACTGACGCCGCCGTAAACCCCCAGAGTAAGCCCTGCCCCTTCCGTCCGGTCGTCAAAATCCGCCGCTGCGTACCTGGACAAGTCAATATTGTGGCTGGCAAGATACTGCTGCAATCGGCTAATAGTAACGTTGTAGCCCTGCGGATTTAAGGCTTTAATTTCTTTTCGCTTAGCGATGCACGGCGACAGAAAGGCCAGCCTGTCGGTAAGCTGCCGGTACTTTCGCAAGTAGATCACGGTGCAAAGTACCGGACTGTGCACCGGTATGAGATACGGCTTAAGGTTTGGCTTATGCCGCCGGATATAATCCGTCACGGCTGCGCAGGGAGAAGATAGAAAGGCGGCCTGTTCGTTACACCGCATTAATTCTGTATAAGCCCAGATGGTTATATCCGCCCTGAGCAGTACATTGTGAAAAGACCTTACTCCCAGGCTGCGCAGATATCCGAATACTTGCCGGTAATCGGCAAAACTGTTGATGGCCACCGGCGCCGCCAGCAAAGCGATTGGGACCCCGTTACGCACATCGCTGATAAATCGTTCGGTGTCATCCGCATAATCGATGGCCGCCGCCGGGCACTGCGGCAGGCACGCCCCACAGTCCACACAGCCGCTGCCGGCTATGAACGGGCCTTCCTCCCCGGTCTCGTGCGGGCTGACGGGACATTCGCCGACACATAGCCGGCAGCCTGTACAATGTCTCTTTGAAACCACCATGCCAGCGCCTGCTTCTCCCTTACCCCAGACTGGAATTGAACAGTTTTCTGCGCACTGCAAAGAAAATCGCCCCCCCTCCAAAGCCGGTAATCCATTGCGGCCAGCCCAGCGTCATTGTCAGCATAGCCGCCATTTTACCGGAAATCCCGATGTATTGGATAAGACCCGCAACCGTTAAATAAACGATCATAAACTTAGCGGTTGTCGCCACACTCACAGCCAGTATTCTGTTTTGCCCTGCCAGAATCAGATACCCGCTCACGTAGGCGATATTAGCGGCAGCAACCGTTAGAATAAGTACAGGTACCGGCAGCACCTGCTGCAGATACGCCACTACCGGTGCAGCAACGGCCAGAACCATTGCGGCTTTCCAGCCTACCGTTGCGGCGGCTAGCAGCAGACAGGCGTTTACCAGACTGCCGATAATGTATACGGACACAAAAGCCGGTATTGGCAAGTAAAGCCGCAAGGATTGGAAAACAATCACGAGTGCAAGCAATAGCGCCGTCCGGTTCAGTTTTCTTAAGCTCATACTTTCGCCTCCTGATCGAGCTGACTAAGAAAATATTTTTCGATAATGAATTTCATTATCAATTGATTTTTTCAAAATTATACTATACCATAAAAATAAATACAGTATCTGGTGATACACTTTCAATTTTTGGGGAGAAATGCCATGAGTGCGTTGCTGCATGCCCTGCGACAGTCTGTATTATTTACCACAAAGACCCCTGACGAAATCGCAGGCCTATTAGCTAAGATTAACTACCGGATCCGGGAGTTTAAAGAAAATGAAATTATATTTTCCATCAACCAGCCTGCCGACACCTTGGGCATCATTCTCGAAGGCTCTGTAGATGTAAAAAAGGACTTTCTGTCCGGCAAGGTAATCACCGTTACTACCCGCGGGCAATTTGACCTGCTGGCCGATGCCGCCATGTTCGCCGGCACGCAGTATTATCCGGGAACCCTGTTTGCCTGTAAACCCAGCAGAATATTTCTGCTGCACAGAAAATACCTGCTGCAGCTCTTTACTCTTGATCAAGCCATTATGTTAAACTTTCTCTGCTCAGTTTCCAACCGCATGCTGGCTTTAAATCAAAAAATTGAGATCCTTTCCCTGTCCTCCATTCAAAGTAAAATTGCGCACTTTCTCATTACCGAAAGCCAAACCCGGCGGTCTAAGGTCATTACACTGCCATTTTCCAAAAAAGCCTGGGCCGAGCATCTTAATGTCTCCCGCACTTCCCTGTCCCGCGAACTAAAGCAGTTAGCGGCAGCCGACTTAATATCATTCCATAACCGCACCATCCATATTAACCAGTTAGACAAACTGAACGAATTACTCACCGAGCAATAATCCTCAAAACACTGTCCCTGTCCCCATGTTTTTGAACTGCCTCTTAGGTAAAACTCGGGGACAGGGACCATGTTTGGCTTTCGTTTCTGCAGGCTGCGCGGCCGATTATAAAGGCGGCATGCTGTTGAACCGCCTCTTATATTCCGCGACGGTAATGGTTATTAAAACTAAGAAACAGCCGCATGTTCATCACTGACAAGCAGCTGTTTCTCTCCATTGTGAATATCTAAACTGTGGATTTCCGTTTCAATCAGAATTCATACTTGGCACTTACACTGACGGTGCGCGGATCACCTGGCTTGATATAATCGGCATACTGGTATTCCCAGTAGCGCCTGTTGGTTACATTGTTCACGGCAACGCGCAGAGTCACATCTTTACCATGAATACGCGCGGGATAAATCGCCCCAATGTTGACTATAGTATAGCCCGGTACCTTCAAATCATTCGCCGCTCTTAGCATCGTCTCGCCGGTGTATTTCGCATCAGCGAAAAGTTTCAGCCCGGACACCCTGGGAACATTGTAAGCCACTTGTGTTGTAGCTACAAAATTGGGCGCTCCGGCAACCCGGTTGCCCTTGTAAGCAAAGCCTTGGTCATACGATGAGTCAAGCCACATCAAGTTGCCTCCCAGTTCCCACCGTGCTCCCAGGCGGGTGCTGGCGCCAAGCTCCATCCCCTGGTAAATGGCTTTGCCGTCTTGTACATAATAGTTGCCGCTGTTTGCATATTCTGCGCCACGTTCTATGCGAAAGAGCGCCGCGGTTGTACTCCACCGCCCCTGCTCGCTTTTAAGCCCGACCTCATATTGTTTGCTCTTCAAAGGATTCAGCAACTGGTCACGGTTTGCATAGGTTGTGCCTACTGTGCTGCCCGGCTCCAGGGATTGAACATAACTGGTGTAGAGAGTAGTATTGGGCCGGAGTTTATACATAACCGCCATAGTCGGAGTTGTCACGCCGTTCTTAACATAGCGCGCCGTAAGTGCGCCGGCAGTATCATAGGAACGCTGCTCATAGTCTGTATAGCGTAAGCCGGCCAATACCGACCACCGTTCGGAGAACTGCATGGTATCACTTGCGAAAATGGATTTCTGAGCGATATCACTGTTTCGATATAAATCGAAATCAATTGAACTATAATAGCTATTGTTGTTGGGGGAATAAATATTCCCACTGCCGAGAAAGCCCCAGAAGCTATTGCTGCTGTAGTTATTTACCTGGCGCTGATTGGCAGCGCCTAGTGTCAGCTGGTGCGTAACAGGTCCGGAAGTTATCTTTCCTTCCAGCATTGCCTGCCAATAATAAAACTGGTGAGCTTCACGGCTGTCGCTTCGGTAGTCGTTATAATCCCCGGTACTATTTGCCAGGTAAAGGGTACCCTCGTTGCGGTTCCGTGTCGATTTGTTGTAACTATAGCTGCTGCTCAACTTCCAGTCAGGATTGATTTGATATTGCAGACCGGTTGTATAGAGCTGTAAATCCGTATAAAGATGCTGATCATCACCGGCCAGATTCTTGCTGTCGCCGCTGATAACGCTCGGTAAGCCGCTGCTGGTATAAAGCCCTGTATAAATCGACGGTGTTTGCCCTTTCGATTTGCGATTTTGGTCAAGCATTTCGAAATTCCAGGTCAAATCCGGTGTTAGCTTGGCATCCAAAGCCAGAGAGAAGGAATCACGGTCAATTGATCCGCCATTATAAACGCCGCCTTCTTCATGGGTTGCATTAAGCCGGTAGCCAAACTTATTATCTGCACCGAAGCGTTCCCCCACATCAATATGTATGCTTCTGATACTGTCAGACTTGTAGCCGGCATCGACACTGTGAACAGGTGTATCAACCGGTTTCTTGGTAACATAATTGACAACTCCTCCCGGTGAACCAAAACCATACATAAAGCCGGACAAACCTTTTAGAAGTTCAACTTTCTCAAAGTGGTCATAAGGCAAAGTAACACCATAACTCATGAACGGCATACCATTCAGCTTGTATGCGTTTTGCCAGTCCAATAGCAGTCCGCGCACGCTTAGGTAACTGGCCCAAGCGTTGTAGCCATCACCATTGTTCGAAACAGAAGCGTCGGTAGCAAATACATCACCCAGCTTGGCAACCTGCCGGTCAGCCAGTTCTTCACCACTGACGACCGTAACAGAAAATGGTGTATCAAGCAGCGACCGGCTCCCTAAAGCTCCATTTGCGGCTTTTTCTGTTAGATGGGATTTTGCCGTCACCGGGTCAGCCGTTACCACCACCGGATCAAGATAAAACTGGTTCTTTTCTCCTGTCTGCTGGTCTTGGGCAGTTCTTTCCTCACCGGCCTGTTCTTTCGCCGCCTCGGCCCCGTGAGCTACGTCCGCTGCTTGCAGTAATAAAGTTCCACTTAGTAAAGCGCATAGAAGCACTTTCCCTTTACCTGCGGGTTTTCTCTTTCTCATCTAACATCACCTTTACTTGTTTCATTCCGCTCGCGTTTTCCAGTATAATGACACCGGTATTGCGGTTGCAGCCAATTGACTGAATAAGTCGTTTTCCTGGCGGTTATCAGCCGCTTGCCGGCGGAGAGAGCATAATTGCGGCGACTGCTGCAGATGCAATACTACCTTTTCTTTATCTGAGTGTTTTACTATTTTGATATTGATTATCATTATCGATAAATATTATAACCGTGCGCTATTTTCCAGTCAACAATTATTTATCAGGTACTTCAGCAGCATGACATTACAAAGAAAAACACGGCTGCGCGGGCCCATGGCAAACACGTACAGCCGCTGCTGCTCTTATCCGGGAGAAAAAGTTGCCCTGCCAACAGGCTGAGAAACCGCAGGGACAATCCCCTGCCTCTCATATTGACAAGCTTAGCCAGAGTATACTATACTTTTAATTGATAACGATACTCGTTATCAAATTGCAAAAAAATTATACCCCTGCAGGGGAATAAACCTTCACTGTCAGCCCGTAATTCCAGTTTGGACAAAGGATAATGAAGCTTACATAGCAACAGCCAATATCCATCTGAATGTTTGATGGAGTATTGGCTGTTGCTATAACCTCTGCTATCAGAATATATACCGCAGATTTCCCCGCAAAAGAAATGTCAGGAATTCGTTTTTTCCGTGGAGGATTTTATGGTAAATGCCAAACAGCCAGAGCTTGTGACAAATAAAAACCATAAACAGCATTCAAACGTCCTGCTCATTCTGGGGAGCGGCATTGCAGCTTTGCTGCTAGGAATAGTGCTGGCTTTATCTACAGGAGCGGCAGACATTCCGCTCGCAACAGTCGGTCAGGCCCTTGTAAGCTACGACCCCAATTCCACTCCACACCAGATTATTCATGACCTGCGTATGCCCCGGATTGCTGCCGGCGCTTTAGTGGGAGCGGCTTTCGCCGTGGCGGGAGCCATTATGCAGGGAATGACCCGCAATCCTTTAGCCGATCCCGGCTTATTAGGCATTAATGCCGGAGCCAGCTTCGCATTAGCCCTTTGTTTCGCCTTTTTCCCTGCGCTTCCCTTTGACCTTCTCATTCTCTATTCGTTTGCCGGCGCTGCCGCCAGTGCAGCGCTGGTATACGGGATTGGTTCACTGGCCAAAGGCGGGTTGAATCCGCTGCGGCTGACGTTAGCCGGGACGGCCGTAGCGTCGCTGTTCATTGCCTTAAGCGGCGGAATAGCTATCTACTATCGGGTCGATCAAGACCTGGCCTTTTGGTACGCCGGCGGGATAGCCGGTATTAAGTGGCTGCAGGTAAAAATGATATTTCCCTGGATCCTGGCGGGCTTGATCGGATCCTTAATTTTATCCAGGTTTATTACGCTGCTCAGTCTTGGCGAAGAGGTGGCAACCGGCCTTGGTCTGCAAGTAGGTGTTGTAAAATTCTGCGGTATCCTGTTAGTGCTGATTTTGGCTGGCGCCAGCGTATCGACGGCAGGGTCGATCGGTTTCGTAGGCCTGGTAATTCCTCATATCGCCCGCTATCTGGTAGGAGCAGACTATCGCTGGATTATTCCCTGCTCAGCAGTGCTGGGGAGCCTGCTCCTTGTCCTGGCCGACATTGGGGCCCGGCTGATAAATCCGCCCAATGAAGCACCGATCGGCGCAATTATAACATTGCTGGGAGCCCCGTTTTTCCTTTATTTGGCACGCCGGCAAAGGAGCGAAATATAATGCGGCAAGTTATGATCCCTGTCTCTGAGCAAGCCAGGCAGAGACGTGGCCTTGCCGTTCTGGCGGTTTTAAGTATGCTGCTCACAGCGTTCTTCGTTTTCAGTGTGACAATTGGGTATGTTCAGTTCACTCCGTTAGAAGTGCTGAAAACACTTTTCGGCGGAGGCACGCCCAAGGAAGCTTTGATTTTGCTGGATTTACGTCTGCCACGTATTTTGCTTGCGTTACTGGTGGGCGCAGCCTTGTCGTTATCAGGCTGCATTCTGCAGGGAGTCACCCGCAACGCACTTGCTGATCCGGGAATTCTTGGCATTAATGCCGGCGCCGGCATGGCGGTTGTTCTGTTTGTTGCTTTCTACCCGTTGTATGCCGGAGTATCAGTATTTCTGCTGCCTTTCATTGCCCTGGCCGGCGCAGGCCTGACGGCAAGTCTCATCTATACTCTGGCATATAGAAAAAATCAGGGTTTATCACCGGTTTCACTAATCCTGGTGGGTATTGCGGTAACAGCGGGACTTTCCGCTGCCATGCTTATCTTTACTCTACGGATGAATCCTAATGATTATCACCTCATCACGATCTGGCTGGCAGGCAGTATTTGGGGCAGTAACTGGAGTTACGTCCTGGCGCTGCTGCCCTGGCTAGTAGTGCTTATTCCGGTTGTGATTTCTAAATACCGTATTCTCAATGTACTTGCACTGGGCGATCAAGTGGCCGTTGGTTTAGGAGCTGCCCTGGAGAAAGAACGTTATATGCTGCTCGCCGCCGCTGTCGGTTTGGCCAGTTCCTGCGCCGCCGTCTGCGGGGGAATTAGTTTTGTAGGCTTAATTTGCCCTCATTTGGCGCGGCAGCTGGTAGGAAACCGGCATCAGTGGCTTCTGCCGGCTGCAGCCTTATCCGGCAGTCTCTTGCTTGTCGCAGCCGATTTATTAGCCCGTACCCTGTTACAGCCGGCGGAAATACCGACAGGTATTGTCATTGCCATTCTTGGTGCACCTTATTTCCTGTATTTGCTGGCCAGATCCAAAGCTTAATAAAACATCCGAAAGGAGCAATCTACATGCCGGAAAAATTTGAGGTCAGGCATCTGGATATCGCCTATGATGAAAGACTGATTGTAAAAGACCTGAATATACATATCCCTATGGGGAAAATCACAGTCCTGGTAGGAGCTAACGGCTCCGGCAAGTCCACCATCTTAAAAGCAATGGCCCGGTTAGTAAAACCGAAAGGCGGGGGTGTCTTTTTGGATGGCGAGTCCATCCATCACAAGTCTACCAGGGAAGTGGCCCGGCAATTGGCGATATTGCCCCAGAATCCCTCTTCCCCCGAGGGTATGACCGTATATGAACTCGTCAGCTATGGACGATTTTCCAGCCAAACAGGGTTCGGTTCGCTCACGCCGGACGACAGACAAATCATCGCCTGGGCGATTGAAGTAACAGGAATCGCCGCTTTCTGCGAGCTTCCGCTAAACCAATTATCAGGTGGTCAGCGCCAGCGCGCCTGGATTGCCATGGCACTGGCGCAACAGACCGACATCCTGTTTCTTGATGAGCCTACTACCTTCCTGGATATGGCCCATCAGTTGGAAGTACTCCAGCTCTTATACCGGCTAAACCGGAAAGAAAAGCGAACCATCGTGATGGTGGTTCATGACTTAAACCATGCCGCGCGTTATGCGGATCATCTGATTGCTGTCAGGCAGGGAAAAGTCCTGCAGCAGGGTGCGCCCCGGCAGGTGATGACTCCCGAAGTGCTGCGGGAAATATTTGGCGTCGAGGCAGATATTTTTCCTGATCCCAGAACCGGAATTCCCCTCTGTATACCGTATGGTCTGTCCACTATGCCGGCAAACTTTTAACACGCCGGCTTCCCTGAACTGACCTGGCAGAAATCTTGTACTCGTTAGGGAGGCTAACTATGCTTCGGGGAAAAGCAATATTTATAATCAGCTTATTTGCTATTGCCGCTGCCATCATTTTCTGGCTACTTTACCATAAAGGCCAGGCGCTCTGGCCTGCGGCTCAATCATTGACAAAAACCGCTGCAACACTGACTACAGGCGGACCTCCCGTTAAACCGGCTATGAAACGAGTCCGGACTGCACAGGGAGAAATTGAGATCCCGGTGGAACCCAAACGTATTGTCGCACTTTACTATCTGGGACATCTGCTAACGCTGGGCGTTACCCCGGTAGGGGCCAGCCAGGCCGAGTTAGAATATACCTTTCTTAAAGAGAAGGTTGCGGGGATTGCCAATGTCGGACAGTCCCTTGAAAAGATTGCCGCTTTGGAACCTGATCTAATTATTGCCATTGACAGACAAAACTACGAACAGCTTGCCAAAATTGCCCCCACTGTGGTCATTCCCTGGGATCATAAGGATGTTTATGAGGAATTGCGGGAACTGGCGGCTTTGCTGAACAAAAACCAGGCGGCGGAGACATGGATTACGGCTTTTGAGATAAAGGCTGAAAGAGCCCGGCAAAAGCTGGCTGGAGCCATTGCGGCAAGCGAGACGGTAGGCATATATGAGATTTGGGGTAAAGGCGTTTGGCTTATAAATATAGATTACGGCAGGGGCGCCCGCAACCTATATAAAACCTTTCAGCTTAAGCCGCCGGAAACGGCCGCAAAGTATATAATTGCGAAGGGCGACGGCATAAATCTTTCTTTGGAAACACTGCCTCAGTATGCGGCCGACCATATGTTTGTGCTTGTTTCTCCGGCGCAAGGCGGACAAAAGCAAGCCGGAGAAATCATGGAGAGCGATATCTGGCGAAACCTGCCTGCTGCTAAAAACAATCATATCTACGAGATTGACCGTAAAGAATTTTGGCCCAATGATCCAATCTCTTTGGAAAATCAACTGGACATTCAACTGGAAATGTTACTGTCGCGAAATAAAAAATAAGAAACACTGTCCCTGTCCCCGTGTTTTATCCATGGGCAAAACAAAAAACCCGCATAACATTTTTAGCGGGTTTTTAGGCTGACTCACAGTATTATTCTTTAAAAAAGGTCACATTAAGGGTGATAATTGGGTGTACGTTACATATCCCTTTTACCTGCGGACCTGCGCCTGGTAATGTGTGTGCAATAAATGGTGCGATTTTTTGCCCAGAGGTTCTCCCAGCCAGGTAGCATATAATTCCTGCACGGCCGGATTTTCGTGAGATTTGCGGATAGTTGCAGCTTCATCACATTCATAAATTGCGGCCATCCGTTGCTTGCGAATCTCAGGCGAGGTGGACAGCGGCTGGCCGCCCCCGCCGATACAGCCGCCGGGACAAGCCATGACTTCGATAAATTGATAGTCACCTTCACCTTTACGTATCTTGTCCAATATGATGCGGGCATTAGCCAACGTATGCGCAACCGCCACCTTTATTGATTTTTCACCGATAGTAACAGTTGCTTCCTTCATACCTTTAAACCCTCGTACATCATTAAATTCAATACAATCCAGCGGCTTACCCGTCAATATCTCGTATATCGTCCTTAAAGCCGCCTCCATCACCCCGCCGGTAGTGCCGAAGATGACGCCGGCGCCGGTAGATATACCTAATGGGGCATCAAACTCTTCCGGTTTCAACTTGCGGAACTCAAGTCCTGCCTCTTTGATCATCCGGGCTAATTCCCGCGTTGTCAGAGCGTAATCAACATCCCGATATCCACTGGACTGCATCTCTTCCCTGCCAGCCTCCACCTTTTTGGCAGTGCAGGGCATTATCGATACCGATACAATATTTTTGGGGTCGATATGAAATTTCTCGGCATAGTAGGTTTTTACAAGTACACCGAATATTTGTTGCGGGGATTTGGTTGTCGACAGATGCTCAAGCAATTCAGGATACATGAGTTCGACAAAATTGACCCAGCCGGGACTGCAGGATGTAATCATCGGCAGCGTTCCGCCATGAGTCAGCCGCTCGATAAATTCGGCCCCTTCCTCCATAATCGTCACATCGGCCGAGAAAGCGGTATCAAAAACCTTGTCAAAGCCAAGCCGCCTTAAAGCTGCCACCATTTGACCGGTTACAACCCGTGTGCCCGCATCCCCCAGATCTTCACCTAAGGCTACGCGAACCGCCGGGGCTGTTTGCACAACCACATGCTTGGCCGGATCATTTAGTGCGGCCCATACCTCTTTGGTATCATCTTTTTCCACAATGGCCGCAGTTGGACATACATTGGCGCATTGCCCGCAAAAGGTGCAGGCAGCCTCGTGCAGACCGGCGTTGAAGGCAGGCGCGACGGTGGTATGAAAGCCTCTGTTGGCAAAGGTATATACATTGACTCCCTGGAGTTCACTGCAGGCGCGAATACAGCGGCCGCAAAGTATGCATTTATTCTGATCCCGGACTAAAGCCGGATTGTCCGCATCCAGCCGGTAATTCTTCTTTTCGCCGTCGAACCGTACTTTACGAATACCACAGTCGGCAGCGATTTTTTGTAGCTCACAATGTAAATTCCGTTGACATGAGAGACAATCTTCCGGGTGATTGGCTAAGAGCAGTTCAACCACGGTTTTGCGGCCTTCACGTACATTAGGGGTGTTGGTTTTAACGACCATCCCTTCACTCACGGGAAAAACGCAAGAAGCTACAAGACTGCGCGCCCCCTCAACTTCAACCAGGCATATCCGGCAAGAACCTTCAGGTTTGTATTCAGGATGGTAACATAACGTAGGGATTTTTATGCCGATACTGCGTGCGGCTTCTAAAATAGTAGACTCTCCTGGTACTTGTACCTGTTGTCCGTCAATCGTTATATTCACCAGATCCAGCTAAATCACGTCCCTTCCGTGTAAAACCTCGTTCTAACCAGAAAAGCTTTAGATAGCCTACTACTATTATTTTGCTGGCAGGTTGATTAATACAAGGTAGTATCTGTATGCATTGTTAAACTCACCGTGCTTTAGCAATATTAGTCCTTAAAATAAAACAACCGGCTTGGTGTATGAGGAGTTGTTATATAGCCTTATTCCATCTGCCGGTTTCAAACCGCCACCACATTATTGCGCTCCGGACGAGGAAATCGGCCGCGGTTATCCACCAGGCCACTGTAATGGGCAGCTTCCAAATGGTGATACATAAATAGATCAGCGGCAGACGAACCAGCCAGATGCCTACTGTCGTCACATACATCGGCCACTTAGTATCGCCTGCCCCGCGCAGCGCCCCGCCCATGACATAGTTTAGAGCAAGGGTCGGCTGTTCCACTGCCGCTATTTTTACACACAACGAACCCCAGTAGAGGACTTCCGGATCTTTTATAAACAAAGCCGTCAATTGCTCAGAAAAAAAGAAAAATATTGCCCCCATGAGGCTCATAAGGCAAAAGCCAATCGAACGGGTCAGCTTAACAAACCGGGCGGCGCGGTGCGGTAAGCCCTGACCGAGCGAAATTCCTACCAGGGTCATCGCGGCCACAGAAAAGCCGAACCCTGGCAAAAAAGAAATTGATTCGACTTGCATAGCTATTTGATGGGCGGCGAATTGAACAGTGCCTACTCCTACCAGCAAAAAGGTGAAAACAATCCGGCCGCCTTGCATGGCAGCCTGTTCGAGCGCAGCCGGTATGCTCACCCGCAATATGCGTTTAACCTGGTCCTGACGGAATGTAAATATATCAGAAAATCGTAAATCGACCAGCGGAGTTCGCATCAGCATGATAACAGCCAGCGTTCCGCCCAGTGTCTGCCCCAAAACAGTTCCCCACGCCGCCCCGAATGCTTCCAGGCGCGGCAGGCCAATTCCATTAATCAGAAAATAGCTTACAACAATATTAGTCCCGTTATTAAGCATACTGACCCAGAAAGAATCAATGGTTCGCCCCACTGCCCGTAAAATAAAATTACTGACAGCCATAATCAGCAGTACCGGCGTAAACAGGAACATCATTCTCAGAAGATCGCTGGCTAGGCCGGCAACCGCGGCATCTGCATCCAATACGGTAAAGATTGCTGCTGCCGATGCATAACCACAAGCGGCAAGAATTGTTCCCAGTATGGCCGCAAGCATGACCGCCTGGCCGGCTATACTCCGCACCGCCTGATAGTTGCAGGCTCCCGCTTCGCGTGATATGATAGCCGCAGCTCCGGTACCGGCAGCAGCAAATGTTAACGTTGCCGCTATTTGCATCATAAGAGCCAGACTGACGGCTGCCAGGCTGACAGCCCCCAGATGCCCCACCATTGCAGTCACCAGTGTCCCGGCCAGCATCTGTCCTGACATATCGAGAATAACCGGCCAGGTCAGCGACCAGATTCGGGTCCGCATATATTGATTAACAGGAAGCATCAGTAACCTCCGAATTCGCCTAAGGATATTAGCCCTATAGCTATAGGTATAAAAAATCTTGACGTTGCGCTACTGGTAAAATCAGGAATGGAAAACAAAAAACAAAAAATCCGGTATTAACCCGGATGCAAAAATCATATCTCAGCTCTGTTTATAGTTATTAATCAGGGTGCTACCTTGCACCAGCGCTGTCAATGCCCTGCAGTTGCCCCAGGAACTGGCTGTAGCGCCCCGCAATCGTTTTTGTCCACCATTCGAAGATATTTAGCCACTTTATTATAGAAAATTATAATAATATTACTACTATGCGTCAAGATATAATTTTAAAACCGTGCGCTGAAGGCAACTATGCCCGTGCCTGCGTGTCAGGTGAATACGTCTGAGAAACACTGTCCCTGTCCCCGTGTTTTTACTGTTTCCCTCTCAATCGTCATTGTCCGGACGGTACTGACTTTCATCTTCACCGGTGCGTTTGGCCGCCGGCTGAGCTAAGAGCTCCAGGGGACTGCGCTGCTGCACGGTTGCTTGATCCAGAACTTTGAAGCTATAGCCCATGACGATACTGAATATTGACGAGGTAATATAATTCGAAAGCGCCGTGTTAAGCGGGGCCGGGATAGTTCCGGGAGTTTGAAACAGTGCAGTTAGTAAATAGATTACAAAGTATGGCGTAGTACCCAGCATCCAAGCCTTAAAAATAAGCTTGCGGCTGGTGACCAAAACCAGGAAATAAGCAAACAGGGAGCCGACAGCGCCGCACCAGCCAATATGAATGAATACTGAAAACAAGTGCTCGCCTGTACTGAACGGAGGCACATGACCAAAGATAAGAATTGCCGCCCAATCCGGCAGCCGCAGTGTAGTAAATCCCAAGGAATAGGAAAGATGGCTTAGTGCAGTTGCGACAACCCCGCCGATAGTTCCCGCCACAAAACCTCGATATAGTCTATCCTCCATTGTTGACGCCCCCAAGTTTGTAGTAATATTAGTATGTTGGCGGAGCGGCAGCGTTATGCAGTGCGACCGGATTGGCAGCGCGAGCGAAAAAAACAAGGTCCCTGTCCCCGTGTTTTACGAAAAAACGGTCAAAATAATTAAATGATGAGCCATAACTATAGTTTCAGTTTATTGTACAATAGTAAATAGTTATTTCACCTTAACGCCTTATTGCCTTATAGTAATACATAATATCATCGGAGCAGGAAGAGGAGCAATGGATATGAAAGAGCAAAAACCACACATCATTATCATCGGCGCAGGTTTTGGCGGTATTCGGGCAGCACGCAAATTAAGCAAATCAGACGTTCGGATTACACTCATTGATAAACATAACTATCACTTATTCCAACCATTACTATATCAGGTTTCAACAGCGACTTTGTCGATCGACGATATTGCCTATCCCGTGCGGGCAATGATCAAAAACCAGAAAAGCATTCTGTTCCGGATGGGCGAAGTTACTAAAGTGGACTTTGCTGCCAAGACTGTATTTATTGATACTAACGAACTCAGCTACGATTATCTGATATTGGCTCCCGGGGGAACAACCAATTTCTTCGGCCTGGACTCCATTGAGGAAAACAGCTTTGGTTTAAAAACGCTTGATGAAGCAGTAAACCTGAGAAACCATATACTGCATAAATTTGAACTGGCCTCTTATGAAACTGACCCTGCCAGGCGGCGCGCATTATTAACGTTTATTGTCGTCGGCGGCGGACCGACCGGCGTGGAGTCTGCCGGGGCCCTTTCAGAATTAATTTATCTTGTGATGGCTAAGGAATACCATACTCTTAATTTCAAAGAAGTGCGCATCGTGCTTGTGGAAGCCTCTGACAAAGTACTGGCCGCAATGCCGGAGGAACTACGCGAGGCAACAATTGAAAAACTAATCCGCAAACATATTGAAGTCCGTCTTTGTGTACAAGTTACTGAGTACGATGGGCAACGCCTTACTCTCAAAGGGGGCGAAATCATCCCGACCCAGACGGTAATATGGGCTGCAGGCGTAAAGGCGTCTTCCCTGGCGGCTCAGCTTAGCTGCCAGCATGATTCAGCGGGACGGATCATAGTTAATGAACATCTGCAGATACCTGATTATCCCGAAGTGTTTGCCATCGGCGATGCTGTCCATTTTCAGCAGGATGCCAGACCTTTACCCATGGTTGCCCCCGTAGCCATTCAACAGGCGGACACTGCGAGCAAAAATATAGCAAGCCTCCTTGCCAACAGGGAGTTGCAGGAATTCACGTACAAAGATGTGGGCAGCATGGCCACCATCGGCAGAAATGCCGCAGTGGTAAGTATGGGCAAACTAAAACTGGACGGCTTTATCGCCTGGGTAATCTGGTTATTTGTGCACATTTTACGGCTGGTTGATTTTCGCAACCGTTTTGTTGTATGCACGAAATGGGTTTGGGAATATTTATTTTACGAACGGCTTGTCCGGCTTATTACCCGTCAATAGCCAATTATCCCTAAAACATGAACCGGATTGCGAAGTAAGCCAATAATTCCGGTTGAATGGGATCAACAGCCAGCTAAGTAATCAAAATACTACTTGTACGACAGTAAAAAATGTGCTCCTTTGCTAGCAAACATACTATTGCAGCCAAAGGAGCGCATTCATTTTCCAAGCTTGATATTAGTGCTTCACCGGAGTTCCCTCAGCCCGGCTGGTAACACCGGTTTCGGGTCGAAGCGATTGTTCGGGCTAAGCGACTTCCGTCGGTTCTTCCGCTGTTTGATTTGATTTTTTCATTGCTGCGTAGAAAGCCACGATTGCGAAAACAATCAATATGCCGGCTGACACTTCACATAAGAACCGGTATGATGTAATGCCTGTAGTCGTTTGTATAATAAGCTGAACAAATGGCGCCAGTAAGAATCCGATATGAATACCGCTGGTTACGAACCCATATGCTGCATCCCTGTGGGCCTGTTCCACTCTCTGTGATGTTAAGTTCAAAATGTAAGGTGCAAGCATGCCAGAGCCAAAGCCAATCAAAAGGTTGGCGATAGATTGCGTTTCAAAGGAATGCGTAAAAGCCATGACTACGTAGCCGGCGGCAAAAATGGCTGCGGATATGGAAACGATATATTCTTTTGTTTTCTTGTAGAATTCAGGGAAAATGGCGCCGGATATAATGCTGGCGCCTCCCGGCAGGCAGATTGCTATGCCAATCATCCAGGGCAAGCCGATATTTTCCGTAGTCATAAACAAGGCCATGTTTTCAATATTAAAGGCAAAAAATATCCAGTTAACCGTCATGAAAGCAACTAAGGCATATACAATCTTGGGGATATTTTTACTTGGTAAATGCTGATCGGCTGCTGCCACGTGCTGCGCACTGGGGGGAGATTTTGGCAGGCCAAACATGGCAACCACCATGATGACAAGACAAACGGCAAAACATAAGAACGGATAGTTCCAGCCAAGCAGTAAAATGAAACCCACGGCAATACTATCAAGTACATTGGCAATGTTGGCCACACTGGTAGCTAAGCCAAGCATCCTTTGCCTTTCGGTACCTGTAAAATATTCGGCAATCATTGCATTCGGCAAAGGCAGTACAAGTCCAACTCCAATACCGGTAATCAAGCGGGAGATCAAAATCTGATTCATAGTTTGCGCCCAAAACGGCACTATGCCGGCGACGCCATAAATGAACAGACCTAAGAGTATCAGATTCTTTTTATCATATTTTTTCGCCAGTTTGCCGGCAATGACACTCATTGGAATTGATGTAAAAAACGGCATGATAACAATTAGCTGCAATTCGAAAGTTGAAGCACCGGGAAACGCTGCTGCCACCGAACCTAAAATAGGCGCAACTACAGAGAGTTCATATATCCAGACAAACGGTATCAACAGCATTGTAAAAACATTAAATTTTGTCAGTTTTAAATTTTTCATATATCCTCCTGCTATTTTTGTATTTCATTCAGGTTTAAAGAGGAGATCCTGGTTTTTCAGCTTTTGGGAGTATGCTAAGTTTGTAGCAGTTAAAACCTGAGGAAGGCAGGCTTTTGTGAATTTTCAGAATGAAGGGCACACAAAACAGGTGCAGCCGCAATACCGGTAAGAATCATATGCTGCTGCACCTGACTTATGCTTAACGAGCTTGGTTGACGAACCGTATTGGCCGGTTCGTCTGCTACTTATTTAGAATCCGCCATACGGATACACTCTGTCCGGAACCGGATTCAGATCATCTTCATCGATTTCGGCAACGCAGCGTGCCATGGAGCCATCGCCCAGGTACCAGCGCAGCGGGAAGCAGTAGAATCTGAAGCGCTTACCAGCAACCTTATCCAGATCGCCGCCAAGATTTTCAACACCGACGACGCCGTGCCCCAGCATGTACTTATGGCAGGGCTCCCAGGTGCCCCAGCAGCCGATAGCTTCCAGCTTGCCGAATTTTTTATCGTAGGCTTCTTTACCATGAACTTTGATATAAGTTTCTTTATCAAACTCGGCATATGCTTCAATACCGAACTGTTCGATATACTCTTCGGTGATAGGTTTGCCGGAAGCGCCTAAGAGGTTCATACGGGTCATGCCGTTGTTGCCCATTGCGGTGTGGAGAGGATGGTCCAGAGCCTGGCTATCCATAGCAACGCACTTAACCTTGTGCTCCACAAACCACTTGCCGGCATCGATGCCGGTACCAGAGGAGTAATGATAATACTCCTTGGAGTCATCGAACTTGCGATGCATACCGGTGTTCAGGCAGACAATCATGCCTTCCAGCTCGCTCGGCTTGATACCTACTTTTTCACAGGCGGCTTCAAGATGCTTGGGTCCAATCAGACCCCAGCGCTCAATCTCGATGGGGAGGCAAACGGCGTCGCCGGTGTATGCATCAACAGGCATCTCATGAGTGTAACGGGCTCTTCTGCCGTCGAATTCTACCTCCATAACGTGACGGGGAGCGTCGCAGTGCGTACCGGTGTGCATAGTGCAGGTGATCTTCTGCGTCAGAACGCCGCCCTTGGCCATAGTATGTGCATTATCGATTACCGGTTTTTCAAAATAAGGCCAGCGGGGAATTTCTGCGCTGAAGGGGTGTGTCAGATCAACAAATATTTTCTTACCCATAATAATAAAACCTCCCAGATTCTCTTTTAATTTATTTTGTTTATTAACAAGCCCAATAACCGCCTTCAACGGCGACATTTGCCCCAGTCATAAAATCACTGGCGCTGGAAGCCAGGAAAATGCAAGGTCCGATAAAATCCTCCGGCTCACCCAGACGCCCAATTGGCAGACGTTTTAAGAAGTTTTTATAAACGGCGCTTTCCGGGTCAAACATCCACTCCGTTAAATCGGAACGGAATACAGTCGGGTTAATTGTATTCACATTAATTTTGTATTTTTCGCTCCATTCGCAAGCCAGCGACTGTGCCATAAGGTCAATGCCGGCTTTGGCCGTGCAATAGCCGGTATAGCCGGCCATGCCATTTTTGGAACGGGCTGAGGACACCAGAATTAGTTTTCCGCCTTTGCCTTGCTCAACCATTTGCTGGCCGGTATATTTGCAGAACAGCCAGGTTCCCTGTACATCAGAAGACATAATTTTTTGCCATTCCGCTAAATCCTGCTCGAGAATGGGCTGGGCGTGATTGTAGCCTGCGGCGGTGACCAAGACATTGATTTCCCCGAATCTGGCGACGGCCTCCTTGACAATCCTGATAACGTCAGCCTCTACGGCCGGATCGCCGGTGGCGTAACCGCACTCAATTCCCTGCGCTTCCAACCCGGCGCACAAAGCTTTGCACTTGTCATCGCTGCGCCCGGTAACAAAGACTTTCATTCCTGCCAGACCGTAGCCAAAAGCAACAGCCCGGCCTAAAGATCCGGTTGCGCCTGTAATCACTGCTATTTTCCCTTTTACATCGAACAATTTGTTGACGAATTGTTTGTCAATCATGCTATTCTCCCTTTCATAGCGTTATGCCCGCTAACCTTATTAATAGCTAATAACGACTAAAACGGTGGCTATCTCATTGGTTTCGTTTATCATTTCCCTGCCTTCGTTTGGTCCAATAAACAAAGAGTCATTCTTCTTGAGAACAAATGTCTCCGTCTTGGACTTTACGGTGATTTCACCGTCGATAATAAAATAGATTTTTTCTGTTGGCGAATCTTCATAAGCGTACTCCGCACCGCCGCCAGGCAAGAAATACGACATCCCCATCCAGAATTTCGTGGCGCCCGTTTCTTCTGTACCTTGCAGCTTCATGGATCGCATGTCAAAATGTTTGGGCGCAAGATAGGGTTTAACATTGGCTAATTCAACCTTTTTCATGATAAATCCCTCCGTTTTTATAATAACGTCTCCATCTACCTTAGATGCCGGTATCACACTACACTTCCATTTCCTTCAGCTCAACAGAAATACTGTACTCTGCTTCGGTAGCTTCCTTGATGGTTTTGAGACTTACCCCGGGTGCGGTCTCCGTTAAAACCATTCCCTGCGGAGTTAATTTGAAAACACAATAGTCGGTTACAATCATATCGACAGCGCCGGCTGCAGTTAACGGCAGGGTACATTTCTTCAATATTTTGGCGACGCCGCCTTTGCCGACATGTTCCATAGCAACAATTACCCGTTTGGCGCCAACCACAAGATCCATAGCTCCACCCATACCAGGTACAATTTTACCAGGAACTGTCCAGTTGGCCAAATTGCCCTCCTGGTCAACCTGCAAAGCACCCAAGACCGTGGCGTCAAGATGTCCGCCGCGAACAATGGTAAAAGACATCGAGCTGTCAAAGGTTGCGCCGCCCTGTACTATTCCTGCCGGCTGACCACCGGCATTCGTCAGATCAGGATCAATTGTTTCCCCTGCAGGTCCGAGACCGACAAAACCATTTTCAGAATGCAGAATCACTTTCTTATCATTAGAAATGTAGTTGGCAACAAGCGTAGGAATACCGATGCCCAAATTCACTACATCGCCGTCATTAAGCTCTTTGGCGACCCGCCTGGCAATAAGCACTCTATTCTCCATAAACCTTCCTCCAGTCTCCCGCTAAGCTTGAACAATATAATCGACGAAGATTCCCGGCACCATCACTTCGTCAGGATCAATTTCACCCGCGGCTACAATGGTGTCGACTTCCGCAATAACAACATCGGCTGCCGTAGCGATGACCGGATTAAAATTCCGTGTTGACCTTCTAAATACCAGGTTTCCTTCCATATCGGCTTTGTTGGCCTTTACCAGAGCGACATTGGCCCGCAAAGGTTTTTCCAATAAAAAATTCTGGCCGTCAATGCTGATAGTCGGCTTGCCTTCGGCAACGATGGTCCCCACACCGGTTGCTGTGAGAACTCCGCCCAAACCGGCGCCACCTGATCGAATCCGCTCAATCAACGTGCCTTGCGGCGACAGTTCCACTTCCATTTCGTTAGCATTCATCTGGCGGCCTGTTTCAGGATTTGTGCCAACATGCGAAACAATTGCCTTTTTTACCTGCCGGTTCACGATGAGCTTGCCAATCCCCCGGTCTGGGTAGCCTGTATCATTAGCTATGACGGTTAGTTCCTTATACTCCTTATTAACCAGAGCGTCAATCAGTTTCTCCGGCGTTCCGTTGGCCAGAAAGCCGCCGATCATTACTACAAAGGAGTCTTGCACCTTTTCCACAGCCTGTTCTATGTTGATTATTTTTGACATTGTTGCCCCCTCAGTTACTAAAGTTTGAAGTTTGTCTATTCAGCCTTGTGCAATATTAATAGCAAAAACCGTGCCAAAAGGTAAAATAGTTGATTGATAATTTGATATTTTTTTATTATAGCGTAACTTTCTGATAAAAATAAACAACCACACTTTGTATGCCTTTTTTTGACCAAGTCGCAAAACAGCGTAATTTTTCAGCCCGGAAATAGCAGTTGATGATATTTATCATCACATTTTTAAGAAAATTAATACACTTTTATAGCAATGGCAATCCTTTTTAAAAGATGAAAAAACGCATCACTATTGATGCGTTTTTTCATCTTTTAAAACAATCCCCAGCCTCTTAGCCTTCTTCACAATGGTGGACTGATCGACTTTCAGTACCTTGGCCGCTTTTCTTGTACTGCCGCACAAGGCTAGCGCCTTTTCAATAGTCTTTTTTTCTATATTGTTTACAATCTCTTTAAGTCCCATTTCCTCTATAACCAGTTCGGACATATAGGAAGGATGTATGTTTAGCAAATTGCCGATCTGTTCATTGCTGATTGCCCTGCCCGGTTCAGACACGATAACAAGCCTTTCGATAATATTCTGCAACTCGCGGATATTCCCCGGCCAGG
This sequence comes from Sporomusa aerivorans, assembly GCF_041428895.1. Taxonomy (NCBI): domain Bacteria; kingdom Bacillati; phylum Bacillota; class Negativicutes; order Selenomonadales; family Sporomusaceae; genus Sporomusa; species Sporomusa aerivorans. Next base: position 892,393 of record NZ_CP156926.1, on the reverse strand, counting down.
AGTATTGGCGCAGCATTTCAAAGCCAAGAGGTTCAATAACCGCGTTTTTACTATATTTCGAATTATATACCTCCATAAAATGGCGGGCTAAAATTTCGATGTCTTCCACGCGGGAGCGCAGCGGCGGAATATGGATAGGAAACACATTCAGGCGATAATACAGATCTTCCCGGAAGCGGCCCTGTTTTACCAGTTCTTTTAAGTCACAGTTGGTAGCCGACAAAATTCTCACATCCAGTTTAACCGGCTTCGCCCCGCCAATACGGGTTACCTCCTTATGCTGGATAACCCGGAGCAGTTTGGATTGCAGCTCCATAGGCATATCGCCAATCTCATCAAGCATAATGGTTCCTTTATCCGCGAGCTCAAACAAACCGGTCTTCCCGGTACTGGTAGCGCCGGTAAAGGCTCCCTTGGCATAGCCGAACAACTCGGCTTCCAGCAGATTAGACGGAATAGCTGCACAATTAACCTTAATAAACGGACCATTCTTTCTCACGCTGTTTTGATAAATTTCATCGGCTATTACTTCTTTCCCTGCGCCGGTTTCACCCGTAATCAAAACCGTAACATCCAGGCTTGCCACCTGCTCGATACTCTTGATGACCTGCCGGGTTTCCAGGCTATTGCCGATCAGCTTCTTTTGAAAATGGAGTTTTCGTAGATGTTCCACCTCCAAAGCACTTTTTATTTTATCCTTTTCTACGGCTTTGATTTGTTTTTGCGACGCTTCCAGATTAGCCTTCATTTGCAGCAAATCCGTAATTTCCCGGTCAATTATAACTACCTTCTTTACATTACCTTCGTCATCAAATACCGGACTGCCGGTAACCAGCATTTTCGTTCCGTTTCTTAAGCTTTCCCCCATAGCGTTAACTTGTTTTTTTTGTTTTAAGACTTCCGGGGTTACCGCATTGAAATAAACGCCTTCCTGTAAAAGCTCATCAACATACTTACCCAGTACTTCCTCCGGCCGAATCCCGGTAATCCTGGTATAAGCTTCATTGACGTACAACGTTTTCCCCTGACCGTCAGTAATATATATTCCGTCATACAGATGATCGCCGATCTCCCGGAAATCCAACTCCTTCGTCTCAGTAAGCTCATCAAGCACTTTCTTTAAACCTGTTGAAATTTCCCGGTATGCCGAGACATCCCAATGCTGTTTCTCTATTTTGCTGATAAGACCTTTTAGAATTGTTTCGCTTGTATTCCAGTTACTTCTCATAGTTCCCCCCAAAAAACACTGGTTTTCTGACCTCTCTCACTTCGTTAAACAAATAATACCCAATCCTGGCCAGGAAGTAAACACATGTCTATCAGATTATTCTGGCACAAAAATTGCATGTATTTTTAGCTGAACGCTTAACAACTGTCAGTTGCAGGCGACCAGCGCACAAGCCTGCGCAACTAAAAAACAGGAGGTTTAAGAATGAAAGAAGTTGTTATCGCCGCCGCCCAGCGGACAGCCATAGGCAGTTTCAATGGCAGCCTTGCCCCCTTATCGGCCCAGGACCTTGGCAGCAGGGTCATCCAGGCCACCCTGGAAAAAATCAATGTTGCCCCGGGTATGGTTGACGAAGTTATTTTAGGCAACGTACTCCAGGCCGGTCTGGGGCAGAATCCAGCCAGACAAGCCGCGCTCAAAGCCGGACTGCCTGTGGAAGTACCCGCTTACAGCATAAATAAGGTTTGCGGCTCCGGGCTAAAAGCTGTTAATCTGGCTGCTCAGGCAATTTTGGCAGGCGACGCGGAGGTCATTGTGGCCGGCGGTATGGAAAGCATGACCAATGCCCCTTATGTTCTCGACAGCAAAGCCCGCTGGGGATACCGCATGGGTAACAGCAAGGTGATTGATGTCATGATTCAGGATGGTTTGTGGTGCGCATTTAACGACTACCATATGGGTATTACCGCCGAAAATGTAGCGGAAAAATACGGTATTACCAGAGAACAGCAGGATCAGCTGGCTGCCGAGTCACAGGCAAAGGCCGTAAAGGCGATCGACAGCGGTGCATTTAAAGCGGAAATTATTCCGGTAACAATCAAAGGCAAAAAAGGCGATACCGTCATCGACACCGATGAATTTCCCAAACGGGATACAACCGTTGATACACTCGCAAAATTGCGGCCGGCTTTCAAAAAAGACGGTACGGTGACTGCCGGCAATGCTTCCGGCATTAATGACGGCGCCGCAGTACTTGTTGTTATGTCAGGAGAAAAAGCCAAAGCCCTGGGACTAAAACCGCTGGCGCGCATCATCGGCTACGGCTCAGGCGGAGTAGATCCGTCCGTCATGGGCATAGGCCCGGTGCCTGCGGTGCAAAACGCCCTCGCCAAAGCAGGTCTTACCATTGCTGATATCGACTTGTTCGAGGCAAATGAAGCCTTCGCTGCTCAATTCCTGGCCGTTGGCAAAGAATTGGGGCTTCCCAAAGAGAAAACCAACGTCAACGGCGGTGCAATCGCCTTAGGTCATCCGATTGGCGCCAGCGGCGCCCGGATTCTTGTATCTCTCCTCCATGCCCTTGAACAGCGTCAAGCCAAACGCGGCCTGGCCACACTGTGCATCGGCGGCGGTCAGGGAATTGCCACCATTGTAGAACGAATCTAAAAAAAACGACGAGGTGAATGATTATGGAAAAAACAATTATTACCGTAGCAACAACAGGCGCTTGGCCCACAAAGGAGCATAACCCCAATATCCCGCTAACCCCGCAAGAAATCGCTGAGGATGTATTCCAGTGCTGGCAGGCCGGCGCGGCTGTCGCTCACTTGCACATGCGGGACGATGAAGGCAAAGGCACCATGTGCAAAGAAAAGTTCCGGGAAACAGTCGAATTAATCAGAAGCAAATGCGATATTGTGCTCAACCTGACAACCTCCGGCGACTTACATGCCACCGATGAGACCAGAATGGCGCACTTAATTGAACTTAAGCCGGAAATGGCTTCTTATGACGCCGGTTCAATGAACTGGATGCACAACAGTCTGTTTCTTAATCCGCCACAGTTTCTGGAAAAGCTCGGCAAAACCATGATTGAAAATGGTGTAAAGCCGGAAATTGAAATTTTTGACGCCGGCATGATCTACAATTCTCTTTATTACATGAAGAAGGGCGTTATCGAGCAGCCGCCGCACTATCAGTTTGTCCTGGGAGCCGCCGGCGGTACGGCAGCCACCATCGAGAATTTAGTATATCTGAAAAGCTTGCTGCCCCAGGGGGCTACCTGGTCGGCATTAGGTATCGGCAACGGTCACGTGCCTATTATGTTTGCCGCCATCGCGATGGGCGGACATGTCCGTGTCGGCATGGAAGACAACGTCTACTATGCCAAGAATCAACTGGCAAAATCCAACGCCGAGTTTGTGGCCCGCTCCGTCAGAGTAGTCAAGGAAGCCAACCGTTCAGTAGCCACGCCGGCGGAGGCAAGAGAAATCTTAGGCCTAAAAAAGAGATAAACAGGAGATTACATTATGATTAACAATATTGGTGTTATCGGCGCAGGCACCATGGGCCATGGCATAGCCTTATCCTTTGCCCTCTATGGCTATGATGTCACCCTGTATGACGCCTACGCAAACCAACTGCAAAAAGCACTCGCAGAAATTACCGCTGAACTCGCCCTCCTGGCGGAGGAAAACTTCATTAAAACTGAGGAAATTCAGCCGGTTCTTGCCAGGATCAGGCTTTGCAGCGACCTGAAACAAGCCGTGCAGGACCGGGATTATGTAATTGAAGCCACACCGGAAATCCTGGACCTCAAACAAAAATTATTCAAAGAATTGGATGAGTTATGCCCTTGTCACACTATTTTAGCCAGCAATACATCCAGCCTTAAACTGGACAGTATGATGGCCGCGGTATCCGCCAAGCGCAAACAGCGTATGCTTGTCTGTCATTGGTATAACCCCGCTCACCTTATGCCCATTGTCGAACTGTCCTGCTTCGGCAATATGCCAATGGCAGTCTACACCGAAATTGAGCAATTACACATTGCCATAAAAAAACAAACTGTGAAAGTATTGAAAGATGTCCCGGGATTGGTAGCCAACCGGATTCAGCAAGGGGTTGCCCGCGAAGTCTTCTCGCTCATTGAGATGGGTGTCGCGGAACCGGCCGATATTGACAAGGCCCTCAAGTTCGGTCCGGCTTTCCGCTATGCTACCACCGGCCAGCTGGAAGTCGCCGATTTTGGCGGACTGGATATCTGGTGTGTTGTGGGTGATAACCTGCTGAAAGAAATGGATAGCCGCCAGGAGGCCAACGGCCTCTTGAAGCAAAAAGTAGCCGAAGGCAAACTTGGCGTTAAAACCGGTGAAGGCTTTTATAAATATGAGGAAGCAGAGCTCCCCCATATCAAAAAAGCCTTTATGAAAAAACTAATTCATCAGTTGAAAGCTTCCGAATACTATACCTAAAAAGGCGCTTTCCCTTACTGCCCCAAACTGTAAAGATAACACGGCTTGCGCCAAGCCTTTGGCGAAAGTTATACTTTCTATCAGGATTAAAAACAGCACCTGTAAAATGCACCCGTATGGGTGCATTTTACAGGTGCTAGGCCTTTTTCAGCAACTCTTCCGCCTGTTTCAATAACTGAACATCGCCGCACATTGGCACATCTTTGCAAGTCTGACTCATCAGGCACTTCTCACAGATGGAATCCGCCAGGCGAGTCAGTCCGGCAGCTACCTCTTCGTTCTGAAGCATACTGCCACCTCCCACAGTCAGTATACTCCCCCGTCTATAGGTGCACAATTATCACATTTAGGCTGTACGGCTATCCAATCTATGTTGTTGCCAGTATTTCGTCAAAAATAAACTTTCCGGACTTCTCATAAAGGAATATCCATTTTTTTACTTTCCAGTAAAAACAGGTTTCCGTTTTTCAACGAAGGCAGCCATGCCTTCTTTTTGGTCCGCTGAGGCAAAACATAAGCCAAACGTTTCCGCTTCATAAGCCACGCCTGAAGCAAGATCCATATCGAGTCCTCTATTAACAGCAGCTTTACATAGCTTAACGGCAACCTCGGCCCGGGACACAATCTTTTCAGCCATGGCCCTGGCGGCGCTAATTAGCTCGTCTGGCGGCGTAACTTTATTAACCAAACCAATCCGGTATGCTTCCTGGGCATCAATCATATCGCCGGTAAACAGCAGTTCCTTAGCCCGTCCCTTACCAACGAGACGAGGCAGGCGCTGCGTACCCCCAAAACCTGGCACGATGCCCAGACTGACTTCCGGTTGGCCAAACTTGGCCTTTTCGGACGCAAGACGGATATCGCAAGCCATAGCCAATTCGCAGCCGCCGCCCAGGGCAAAACCGTTAACAGCCGCAATAACCGGTTGTGGCAGGTTTTCCAGCTTATTAAACACCTGCTGCCCAAATTTGCCGAACTCACGTCCGGCCATAGCCGTGAGGCTTTGCATTTCCCCAATGTCCGCCCCGGCTACAAAAGCCTTGTCGCCACTGCCTGTCACAATGACAGCTTTTACATTTGCATCGCGGGCGATCTCATCCAACAAATCGTCCAATTCCTTAAGCAGTTCAGAATTCAGGGCATTTAATGCCTTAGGCCGGTTTAACGTAATCAAACCGATCCCCGCTTCACTTACATAGAGAAGATTCTTGTAGTCTTTCAAAACATGCACCTCCAAACCTTTCTCAATTATAGTCATAGAAGCCTTTGCCTGTTTTGCGGCCCAGGTAACCGGCCTGTACCATCTTCTTAAGCAACGGACAAGGACGGTACTTGGGATCGCCATATCCATTATACAACACTTCCATAATGGATAAAACGGTATCATTACCAATTAAATCCGCTAACGCCAACGGTCCCATAGGATGGTTGAAACCAAGCTTGGCTACCTGATCGATGTCTGCCGCGCTGGCCACCCCTTCCATCAGGGTATACACGGCTTCATTAATCATCGGTATCATGATGCGGTTTCCCACAAAGCCCGGAAAATCCTCCACCCGGACCGGAGATTTTCCCAGCTTTTCAGCCAGCGCCCTGACCATGGCAAAAGTAGTCTCACTGGTAGCCAATCCCTTAATAATTTCAATAAGTTTCATTACGGCGGCAGGGTTAAAAAAGTGCATGCCGATAACCTTGTCAGCCCGCTTGGTAAATGCGCCAATGGCCGTTATCGGCAAAGAAGATGTATTAGTCGCCAAAATAGTATGTTCCGGACAAAAGCTATCAAGTATCCGGAAGATTTCCCGCTTAATTTCTATGTTTTCGCTGGCGGCCTCAATAACCAGATCAACAGAGCACACTTCCCTGTTTAGGTCAACCGTTCCGGAAATACGGGTCATAGCGGCGGCTTTTTCCTCCGGAGCCATTTTTCCCTTTTCCACCAGCTTGTTCAGGCTTTTCTCGATAGCAGCCAATCCTTTTTGCACATATTCAGGCTTAATGTCACGCAGCGCAACGTTAATTCCCATTTGCGCCATTACCTGGGCAATTCCGCTGCCCATTTGTCCCGCCCCGATGATTAACACTTTCTGAATCTCCATAGCGACAACCTCCTTATACTAAACTATCCTGCCTGCTTTACTTTTTTAAATTCGTCGATCAAGGCCGGCAGCACTTCCATTACATCGCCGACAATCCCATAATCAGCGACTTTAAAAATAGGGGCATCCGCATCTTTATTAATGGCAATTACTATATCGGAGGACGACATCCCGGCAACATGCTGGATGGCGCCGGAAATGCCGCAGGCGAAATAGACTTTGGGCCCAACCGTCTTACCGGTCTGTCCTACCTGGTGCGGGTGAGGTTTCCAGCCGGCATCGATAACCGCTCTGGACGCTCCGACAGCGCCTCCCAGCACATTGGCCAGTTCCTCGATCAGGACAAAATTCTCCGGCTTGCACATGCCACGCCCGCCGGCGACAATGATTTCAGCCTCTTCCAGATTACAGGCCGCCGTACATACTTTAATAAGCTCAATGAGTTTGGTGCGGATATCCTGGCTCTTTACCCGGCCGGCAGCCCGGATCAGTTCGCCTGTACGGGAAAAATCCTGCTCCGGACGCTTAAAGACCTTGGGCCGGACTGTCCCCATCTGCGGGCGATGCTCAGGGCAGAGGATGGTGGCCATAATATTGCCGCCAAAAGCAGGCCGGGTCCAGGCGACAAGACCGGTCTCTTCATCGATCCCCAGATTAGTGCAATCAGCTGTTAAGCCTGTGCCAACCCGGCAAGCCACCCGGGGCCCCAGATCACGGCCGTCATTGGTAGCTCCAAGTAAAATAACCGAGGGCTTGTACGCATGAATCAGATCAGTAAACACAGCTGTATAGCCGTCAGTACTGTAGGTTTTAAATTCAGGCCCTTCCACAAGAAAGACTTTGTCGGCGCCGGCGGCGAAAACTTCCCTTGCAAGCGGCTCCACCTGCTCACCGATAAGAACGCCGGCCAGTTTTTGCCCCATAGCGTCAGCCAGTTTGCGTCCTTCTCCCAGCAGTTCGTAACTTACACTTTTTACTTGGCCTTCAGCCTGCTCAATGAAAACCCATACGTCTTTATAATCCGCTTTATTCATGCCTGCCGTAGTTTGTTCCGCTGCTTTGGCAATTGCATTTACAGGGCATGTATCAACACACGCCCCGCACATCGTGCACGCAATTGTTATAGAGGCTTTACCGGCCTCCATAACAATTGCGCCGAAGGGGCAAGCGCTTATGCATGCACTGCAGCCGATGCACTGTTCTTTATCCACTGTAACCGCCATGTTTGTAGCCTCCGTTATATAATCTTTGCATCTAATAATTTTTTAGTCAGCGCAGCCGCCGCTTCCCTGGCGCTGCCGGCCTGGATAATCTCGCCCTGAACCCGCTGCGGCGGCGTGAAAATACGGCGCACTTGCGTAGGCGAGCCCTTTAGACCAAGCTGCTCAGGATTAACCGTCATATCGCCCGCCGTCCAGACAGGGATTTGCTTGCGGTTGGCCTTCATGGTTCCTTTAACGGTCGGATAACGCGGCTCGTTAATCGACTTGAGCACAGTAAGCAGCACCGGGACCTGGGCTTCGATGATTTCATAGCCCTCTTCATGCTCCCTTTCCACCCGCACAGTTTGTCCTGTAACTTCAATCTTAGAAACACAGGTGACCTGCGCCATCATAAGGTGTTCAGCCATTTCCGGCCCGACCTGCGCGGTATCGCCGTCAATAGCCTGCTTGCCGCAGATAATCATGTCAACCTGCCCCAGCTTTTTAACGGCGGCAGCCAGGGTATAGCTTGTCGCCAGCGTATCCGCCCCGCCAAAGGCCCGGTCACTAATGAGCACAGCTTCATCCGCCCCCATGGCCAGGCATTCTTTGAGCGCTTCCGCAGCCTGCGGCGGGCCCATGGAAATAACAGTGACTTTGCCGCCATGCTTTTCTTTTAGCTGAAGCGCCGCTTCTACGGCATTTTTATCAAACGGATTAACAATACTGGGCACCCCCTGGCGAATGAGCGTATTCGTCGCAGGATCAATCTTTACCTCAGTAGTATCAGGTACCTGTTTCACGCAAACAACAATTTCCATACCCGTAAACCTCCTATACCCTTGGTCCGTTTTAGCGCAATACGCTGCCGGCAATAACCATCCGCTGCACCTGATTGGTGCCTTCGTAAATCTGGGTAATCTTGGCGTCCCGCATAAGCCGCTCTACCGGATATTCCCGGCTGTAACCATAGCCGCCGAAAATCTGCACGGCATCGGTGCTAACCTCCATGGCGACATCGGAAGCGTACAGCTTAGCCATCGCCGCCTCTTTGGCGTACGGCAGGCCCTGATCTTTTAAATAGGCGGCGCGGTAAACAAGCAGCCGTGCAGCCTCCACTTTGGTGGCCATATCCGCCAGCATAAAAGCAATCGCCTGATTGGCGGCAATCGGCTTGCCAAACTGTACCCGCTCCTTGGAGTATTTCACCGCATGATCCAGCGCCGCCTGGGCAATGCCCAGCGCCTGGGCCGCAACCCCGATCCGGCCGCCGTCAAGCGTAGCCATCGCAATTTTAAAGCCTTCGCCTTCTTTACCCAGCAAATTCTCTTTCGGTACTTTTACATCCTGGAAGATCAATTCATTGGTAATCGAAGAGTGGATACCCAGCTTGTGCTCTTTTTTGCCGAAAGAAAAGCCGGGCATACCTTTATCCAAAAGGAAAGCGGAAATTCCTTTAACGCCTTTTGTTTTGTCAGTCATAGCAAATACAACATACACTTCCGCTTCCCCGGCATTGGTAATAAATAGCTTACTGCCGTTTAGTACATAGTGGTCGCCGGCGTCGACCGCCACAGTCTGCTGGGAAGCGGCGTCAGTACCTGCATTGGGTTCAGTCAGACCGAAGGCGCCCAGTTTGGTACCTTCAGCCAGCGGTACAAGATATCTTTCTTTTTGCGCTTCATTGCCGAAAGCCAGGATCGGCCAGGCGCATAAAGAGACAGTCGCCGATAATGTAATGCCCACCCCGGCATCCGCCCGCGACAATTCTTCCACCGCCAGGATATAACTTAGTACATCAGCACCGGCGCCGCCATACTGCTCAGAAAAACAAATGCCGGTAAAACCCATTTCCCCCATGGCGTCGGCAAGCTCCCGGGAAAATTCTTCTTTCTCGTCGCGTTCGGCCGCCCCGGGCGCAACTTCTTTCCCCGCAAAATCACGCACCAGCTTTTGCATAACTTTTTGCTCTTCGGTAAGTTGAAACTCCATTACCATCATCTCCCGTCAAAATAGTGGATTATCTTACATACTTATTTTAAAGTGCAAAAATCGTGCCAATAGAAAAGTCCGTATAAACGTTAAAAATATCACATTTATTCCCTCTTTCGATGATATTTTTCATCAACTAAATACGAATGTGCCGTAATCATACAGCTACAACCGATGAAAAATGTCATGGAATAGATGAATTTATTCATCAAAATACTGCTTATTTTTCTGAATAAAATAGACTTAACCCCGCAGCGGGATTAAGTCTATTCTATATTTGGTTATCGCCTTGCCGAAGCGTCGCCGCTCAACAGCCACCGTTCAAGCGCCATACACAGGATTAAACCGACTATCATACCGTTTAACAGGATATAGCGAAAGACCGGCGGTAAATTGTTAAAAACCTGCTGGGGCAAAAACATGACGCCAACTCCAACCATCAGCGATATTCCCAGCACGTACATTTCCCTGTTGGTTAAGGTGACCTTGGAGAACTCCTCAATTCCCATCCCCAAAATCAGGCAAAAGACAACAAACATTACCGAATTGCCGACAGTTGGCGGCATGGCGGCGAAAAGCACGCCAACCTGCGGAAAAATGCCCAGCAGGGTGATGAGTACGGCCCCCACAATAAACGGTTTCCTGGAGGCCACACCGGTCATCGCTGTAAAGCCTATGGCCGAAGCATAGGGAATAAAACCAATTACAGCACCAAGACCGGCCAAAATATCCGATACCCCGGTAAATACAGCTCCCCGGTTGAACATAGCCGGTTTAAGAGGCTCACCCGTTACCGCGCTCATTCCCACAATACTGGCCACCAGATTGGAAAAAAGCAATACGCCCGCAATAACGCAAGCCAGAATAACCCCCAGGTCGAAGGTCGGCGCCCCCCAGGCAAATACACCAGGAACAATGGCGGCCTGCGTCTGGCTGTACTGAACATCGGGCGCAATCCCCAAAAGCAGCGCACTCAGCCAGCCGGCGCCGGCGCCGACAAGTACGGCAATGCTTTTAATAAAACCTTTGCCCCTGACAGTAATCCAGATGATCAGTCCGGTAGTGCCGGCAAAAGCCAGCAGGCTTCTGCCATCCGCCAGTTGACTGACGCTGCTTAAGCCTAACATTCCTTTCACCATGGCCGGGCTAAGCTGTAGGCACATGAGCACCAGAAACACACCGTTAACCAAAGGCGAAAACACTTTAGCCACCCTGCCGGCCATGCCGGTTGCCGCGATAATTATACAGACTATCCCGGCAACAATAAATCCCATTTCAATATCGGTACGTAAGACGGCCAGATCTTTGCCCATACCTGGCGCCGAAACAGCCAGCGTAATTAATACGCCATACCATAGGCCGGCCGGTCCCTCCATGATAGGAAACCGGTGACCCCAAACCGCCTGCAGTATGGAGACTATCCCGCACAGAATAAACGTCCTTTGGACCAGACTGGCTAATTCCGGCTGATTAAGCCCCAGATAGCCGCCGACAATAACAGGCAAAATGGCGGCGTTGGCCAAAAAGTAAGTCAAATGCTGAAGGCCGTATGATATGAGCTCCTTCACAGGCAGATCGTCGTTTAAGCCGTAGCGCATTACCGGTTGCGCCGCTGGCTTACTTTCTTCTTCCAATAGCCTCTTCCTTTCTCGAACCAGTTCCTACTGTCTAACCCTTTTATTTATTGCAATTTTCATGCCACGGTTAAGGCAACTTTGCTTTAACTTTGATCTTAGACTAATTTTTTCCTTCTCAGCAGTCAATTTAGCTGATAAACAATCACCAATCTAGCGCCAGCCGCAAAACACGGTCCCTGTCCCCATGTTTTTTCAGCTTCCATATATAAACAAATATTTAAGAAATGAGTTCAAAATACCGATAAATAACTGAGTTATAAATTTTCAAAGGGGGGACTCTTTTGATCCAAACCATTAGTAATAATCAGCTGAATTTGCTGAACAAAAATTCGACCTTAAGTAATGGAAAAAGTAAAACCGGCCAAGCAGCCAGTTTCGACAGTTATTTGCAAGCGGCCTCTGCCCAGACAACAACGGCTGCCGTTTCAGGGACAGATGATGATTATGTGATCAGCCCGGAAGATAAAGAAAAATATTGCGGTATTTGTACTTGGCCTGGTACTGGCAAAACGATCTACTACCCACCCGATAACGCTCCGGGAAGTGTCAAAAAGGCTTGGGTGGAAACGATGAAATCCCTGAGTGAAGAAGAGCGCTTCCAAGCTAAAACCACTATTCACTTAGCTATATCAGCAAATAAATCCGGAGACTATCTCAACTATGAAGAAGCCCAGTCCTATCTTTCCTCTTCAGTTTCTTCTATGTCCTCTTTGGAGGCTCTGTATCGCAAGTCCATTGAAAACAATCAAAGAGCGCTTGGTGATCCTTCAATGAGTAAAGCCAGCATCGAAGCCACTAAGAAAACAATAGAATTGGAGAAAAAAGTTCTGGACAGTTTAATGAAATATGGCAATTAAAAGAGAAAGCTTATCGCCAAACGCTTCGTGAAGAACGTTTTGCGATAAGCTTTCTCACACAGTTTAACGCCATCTAAGAGCTTTTTCATGCTCCATTTTATGAGCAAAGGGGCTGCCTCAATAAAATTTGCGACAGCCCCTTCTGAACTGTATTCTCACTGGTACTCCCGCCAAATAACCTTAAACCGCTGACTGCGGATTTCAAAGTGCCGCTGGGCGGAGTAAACCCGCCGCAGGGTTTCATTGCTTTGGCCGGCGACGCCATTTGGCCCCATCTCAGCCAGTACCTGCAGAATTTGAAAAGCCATCTCACTAAGACCAATTACATCTTTGGACCGGTGGACAACTGTCCCCAGATTCACCTGACAGGTAGCCCACAGTCCGGCCAGCTCCACTTCTTGCAGCAGCATCGCCATTTCTACGCCGTAATTGACCGGTATACGCATTTTCTGAAAATCTTCACGATAAATGGCGACCGTCCCGGCCAGTGGCTGGATATAGCCGGACAGTTGCGGCATAAAGGTATTAATCCAGGGGCGGGCTAAAATTTCCGTTACTCTCCCGCCACCCAGTTCAACCCCTGATGTCTCCACCTTAACAGGTCTGGCAAAATATCCTTTAGAAAACCGGATAGCGGGATCAGCAAACAGCGGCCCCAGCAAACCGTAAAAAAAGCGCGGCGTAATGCTTTCAATATCGGTATCAACCCACGCCAAAATATCGGCATCGGTAACAAACGCGCTTTTAAACATGGCTTCCCCTTTACCGCGATAACTCCCCAGTTCCGGGCGTACCTCCTGATGTATGAAAACAGGAATGCCATGGGATTTGGCAATCTCAACAGTATTATCAACCGAAGCCGAATCAATCAGGATTACTTCATCAATTAAACCGGCTTCCTTTACTTCCAGCGCCGTCTTAATGACATTTCCAACCGTTCTTTCTTCATTTAAGCTCGGTAATAAAACAGCAACTTTTTTGTTCAATTTCTTCTTATAATTACGCAATACGGCAAGCAAGGAAAAATCGCCGGCATCGTATGTCCGCTGCCTCACCCACCGGTATATCTCATCGCTCTCATCGGAATCCATCTCGGCATGCGGACCGCGGACAACAGTGACACTACCGCTGTATTGCTCCTTAACCTTTTGATAAAAAGGCTCTACCTCTGAAAAAGCCAACGGCGCGCCAAAAAACAGCATACTGTACTCATGACCAATGGCCTTGACTAAATCGGCCACCGACGCGTCTCGCCGCCACTTCACCGCTACACTGTCAAACATAGCATTCGCCGGCGCCACCACGGAAGACAAAAAAACAGCTTCTAACTCCGGCAGCCTTTCTTCCAAATGAAAAATCTTTAAATGTTTCACACCAGAGGCCGCTAAAACCTCCAAAACCGCTCTGGCGTTGACTCCTCCCCGCAAAACAGCTGCCGCTTCGCCCTCTTTCCAGCCGTCAGTTACTACCATTATGCCGTCATTTTTCATGCTTTTCTCACGAAGAATTTCAAAATCCTCTGTAAAAAAATCAACAGCAGTCTCATCAATTGGACGCACAAAAGGCCAGGTGTTATTTTTGTTATTGCTCATATACTATCCCCCATTGCTTCTATTCTTCCATATTTTCGATTGAGTCATAACTAACCGTTCCGTAACTCAATCCATAGAGGTAGCCAGGCACAAAAACCGATCTAGCTGCTGCTGACAAAACAGGTGAAGCCTTTGCGTCAGACTCCACCTGTTATTTTTATGGCAACATATGCTTTTGAAAGCAGTGTCAATACAAACAATTCTTATGTAAGTACAAGTTGTTTGTAGATTTTATTATACTAATTTTTTTTATGAAATGCAATAAGTTTCTCTTTTGAACTGTTTATAAAGAAAACACGGCTTGCGCCGAGCCTTTGGCGAAAGTGGAATCCGATGTTGCCCTTATCCAGGCGAAAGTTATACTTTCTATCAGGACCAGAAAACAGGCTAAGCCAAACGCTGCTGCCTCGGCTGCGGGTGTCGTAAGCCAGATCCCCACATTGCCTGCCATATAGTAAATGAAAGCCCCCGGCACACGCCAGGGGCTGCAGACTGGGAGCAATTGCTACTCTTCCTTCAATTTACGGAGAAGATTCAGGACTTCAATGTATAACCAAATGAGTGTTACTAACAGACCGAAGGCGCAAAACCACTCATAATCTTTCGGCAGTCCCTGGCGAACGCTTTGGCTGATATTCTCGTAATCAACAAACAGGTTTAGGGTAGCTACGGCAATTACCACCAGGCTAAAAACAATCCCAACAATTCCGCCTTGATGTATCTGGGGAATACGAATACCAAAGAAGCTTAAGATAAACTCAATAATATACGTTATAGCAATCCCAAGCGTAGCCATAAAAACAGCCCGCATAAAGCCTTCGTTCACCTTCACATACCCTCTGGCGTAAATAAGCGCCGAGCTAATGGCAATACCAAAGGTTATCATGACGGCATTAACGACAATACCGTGATACGTTTTAGCAAATATAGCCGACACAGCTGCCAAAAACATACCTTCCAGGATAGCGTAAAGCGGCGATAGGAAGCCGGCCCACGTTGGGCGAAAGCTTATTGCCAGAGCCGTAATAAATCCCATTATTGAGGTAACCATGGCGGTAACTGGCGTGGCGTACCCCATTACCCAGGTTATCAGCGCCGAGGCTGTAACAATTCCCACCAGCGCAAGACTCTTTATGGCTACTCCTGTATAAGTGGCAGTTTCACTGCCATAGGCATGGAGTTCTCTTACTTTTGAAATCATTGGATTGGCCACAGACAAACCAACTCCTTTTAATTTATTTTAGAGTATATTATACCATATCTGCTGAAAAATGGCATACTCTTATCTTCCTCGACTGTTGATGCCTGTGCCCCTTGCATTGCGGTCAAAACCCAATCGCCGGCGTTCTCCCGGCCTGGCTAGCTAAACAATACTAATCTGCGGCTCCGTTAAACCCGGAATTTCGTTATGGCCGACTGTAGCTCCTGCGCCATTTGCGCCAGCGCCTGACTGGAAGTCGCCACTTCTTCCATCGAAGCCAGTTGCTCCTCGGTGGCGGCGGAAACACTTTGGGCTTCCCCTGCCGACTTTTTGCTGAGTTCATCAATTTTTTTCACCGAATGAACAATCTGCTGACTGCCGGTAGCCATTTGCTGAATGGCCGCCGAAATTTCCTTCACCTGTGCGGACAGTTGGTCTACCACAGCCATAATATCTTTAAAGGCCAGGCCGGCGGTATTAACCACTTCGGCCCCCCGGCGGACTTCCTCAGTTCCTTCGTGCATGGCATCGACTGCTTTATCGGTATCGCCCTGGATCTCACCAATCAATCCGGCAATTTTCTTGGCCGCCTCCTGGGACTGCTCAGCCAGTTTCCGCACTTCTTCCGCCACCACTGCGAACCCCCGGCCCTGTTCGCCGGCTCTGGCCGCTTCAATGGCGGCATTTAAGGCTAAGAGGTTAGTCTGCCCGGCAATACCGGAAATAGTATCCACGATTTGCCCTATTTCCTTGGAACGTTCGCCCAGCTTGGCAACAAACTGAGCAGACGTATTGACAGTATTCTCAATGTGATTCATTTGCTTAACCGCCTGCGCTACCTCTTTGTCGCCATTTTTAGCCTGGTCTGCGGCCAGCGCCGACTGGCCGGCCACTTGATTGGCATTGGCGGCTATCTGTTGAATACTCGCCGATATCTGCTCTACGACAGCAGAAGATTCATTAGCCGCCTCCATTTGTGCGTTGGCCTCTTCCGCCATATTCGTAATCGACGCGGTAATCTGCTGGGCAGCCTGGGCTGATTGTTCCGAGTTGGCAGTAAGCTCCTCACTGGCGGCAGCTACTTGTTCGGCATTAACACTTACCTGTTTTATGAGAACTTTAAGCTCTAAGACCATTGTATTGAAAGCGGAAGCCAGCAGGCCGATCTCATCCTGACGATCCAATTGTACCTGCTCGGACAGATCACCTGCCGCCACTTTCCTGGCCACCTCAGCCAGCCCGTTAATCGGCCGGGCTATGCTGCGAGCCGCTATAATACCGATCAAAATCCCCAGCGCCGCGGCAAACAAAGCGGCAAAAATCGCCACCGCCCTGGCCTGATAGGCCTTATCCTCGGCCTGATTCAATATATCTGTAATCTGCCGGGTACGTTCCGCCTGGTATTGCCCCAGCTTGTCATCGACTGATTTGGCCAAAGGGGCCAGCTCACTTTCCAGGAGGTGCAGAGCCTCTTCATTCTTGTTGGCCTGCATCAGTTCAACAAATCTGGTTTCTACCACAGAGGTAAAACGATCATCCAGCTTTTTTATTTCCGCGAGTAACTGTTGCCCTTCCCCGGTGGAGGAATCCTTAATCAGTTCGTCCTCAAGCCTGGCGCTTTCTTCAGAGATCTTTTTAAAATCATTCAGCAACTGGGGCTTTTTATAAATATAATAGCCCCGGACCATAGCGATTTTATCAGAAATATTATTATTAACCCGGTCAGTTTTCAGCATAGCTGGCAGATCCCGGTTATTGATAGTACTCGCCAGGGCTGCCACATTGTTTACAGACCATATAGTATACACAAAACCCGCTGCAGCCACCACAACCACCAACAAAAAGCACATAATCATTTTTGCCGTTAAGCTCATTCTCATCATTTGCTCTCCTCGTTTGAATATACTCCATGTTTACTGTTTCCCTGACCGGATTTACCGATTAGCCCTGTAACGATAAAGTAGACTTAGCTTCAGGCGGGGTTTTAACCCTATCTGAAGGTTAGTCGTCGGATAAATAAGCACTTTCTTACCACCACCCCCTGGAATAACGTAACACAATTGATTTATGTTACATTAGCTTGGATTTATAATTACTACATCAGCTAAATATTAAAGGGGATGAGTGTCAAACCATGGAATATGTAGAACCTATTCGTAACAAACAGCAAATTAACGCAGTGAAAAGCTATTTAAGAAAGCAAAATTTACGTGATTATCTGCTATTTGTGCTTGGCATTAACAGCGGTCTGCGGATTTCGGATCTACTGCTGTTAAAAATCAAGGATGTACAGACAAGAGACCGGATTGTAATCCGGGAAAAGAAAACCGGAAAAATAAAGGATTTTCCGCTTTCGGATACATGCAAAAAGACGATAAATGAATACCTTGCGAGTATTAAAAACGAAGGAGAATGGCTTTTCAAAAGCAAGAAAGGGAACAGACCCATTACCCGTATACAAGCCTATAGAATTATGAACCACGCCGCCCGCACTGTGGGTATTAAAGAAGCGATCGGTACACATACCTTGCGAAAAACTTTTGGTTACTGGGCATATAAAAGCGGTGTCGACGTAACCAAGATACAAAAATTGCTCAACCATTCGGCGCCTAGTGTAACTTTGGCGTATATTGGCATTACCAAAGATGAGTTAGATAATATATATATAAACCTAAATCTATAAAATTTAGCAAAATTTGATAGAAAAAGAGGAACCAGGGAAAAAATCGCGTATTATTAGCATAGGCAGCATGTAACACAAATCAATTATGTTACCATAAGCAGCCTTAGTTTTGCAGTTCAAACTGAGTATAGTTTCCTTCACTGTACCGCTTCTCTGCCTTAATGACTCTTATGTTACATAAAACAACTCCTTTGTCTCCACAATAATAGTATTCCTAATTATACAAATTCTCACAGTCTCCGGAAATGCCCGGACAATTTTTTTTTACATAACAGTCATTCAGACCGAAGAAATCCCGGTACCTGCCTAACGTCTGCCGCCAGCCGGCCGAAATGATGAAAGACCCTTAGCCGATTTCTCATAATGCGATAAACACAGCAGGCAAACAGCATCGGCACTGCTTAAAGCTGAAATACAAACAACCCGCCCTAAAATATGGCGGGTTGTTTCATTGCTATTGACAAGCCAAGCGTCAGGTAAAATTTCATTAATGCTTCCTAATTCCAAATATATAAATTTATGTTAAAGCGAATAATAAGGAGGCAATCCTTGCTTTTATAAGTTAGCGGCAATATATATTCAGTTACTTTATCACGCAAAGAACGTTTATAGATGTAGAAAACATTACCTAGCGAAAAAGGAGAAGTGCCATGAACAGAAATCTTGCCCGATTGACGATCGTACTGACACTGCTGCTAGTGCTGATAACTTCAGCAGGCTGCGCCGCCAACTCCTCCCCTACCCCTCCCGGCGCCAACCTGCCGCCGGCAAATCCGGCAAGCGACCCTAACCTCCCTGCCGGTTATGTAATCTTGGACCGGCAGACCGGAACTGTTACCGCGGATGGCAAACCCAGAGATATTTTACTTATTGGCAAAAGACCCAGCGCCAATAGCATTTTCACTGACGATCTTAGTATTTTAGTGAGGGAAGAGGCAAATCCCAATACGGTCACAGTAAAGCTGCCCAATGTGGGCGGCTATGACAGCAAACTCTTTATCGGCGACTTTGATGGCGATAAAGTGAATGACGTATTGGTTACTATTCCCACTGGCGGCAGCGGCGGTCTCACTGAGCATCGTATTGTCACATTTGCCGGTGAGCCGAAAATAATTTTTGGCTCAGAAGAAAACAAGGGGCTCCTTATCAATGGGCATTTCGCGGAAAGGTTCAAGTTTGAACTGCGGGAGCTTTCTACCGGGCGGACAACAATTATGGATCTAGCCCAGAAAAAAGATACGTATGTGGAAGCAGGCCTTTATAATAGCCAAGGAAAGCTGCTAAAGGAGCAAAGCGGCTCGGTGAATCCTTTTGGCGGACTAACGCCTTTTGATGTCGGGCGTGATGGAACATACGAACTTAGAGGGCAACAACGTATTACAGGAATGTACAATGCCGACTCGATCGGCTATATCTATTCCATCTGGAAATATGAGAACGGCAAATGGGTCCCTAAGCAGATTGAAGTAGCATCCGTTCTGCTGGCTTACGGCGAAAAATAAGTTGAAAAGATATCGACAGCTTTAAAAACAAACGTCATAAATTAGGGCTTCTATAAAGTAGTCTTAGAGCAGGTTAAGCGTCAGATAAAATCAGGTCCAGATAGTTATCCAGAATGCTAAGACTCTTACTTATTGTCGATTTAGGGTATTTATGGGTAATCTTGTAGCAAACTCTTCCCGGCGGTTGATCCAATAGCTGCTGGATTGCGAACTGGCCGGACTTAACAAAAGCGGCAGCTACTGATTTAGGCACAACACTCCATTGCTTGGGGTCCTGCAGGAGCGAGAATATCAGACCTGCAGTATCTACCCGAATACGGGACGAATTGAAAGTATCCCACCAACGGTCATGCCAGATTTGGTAAGAAGGGCTCCAATTCATGTATATTTCGTGGTCACAGTTCAGTTCGTCCGGATGAACCCCGGCTTCAAGGTTCCCGGCGGTTGCCCTGCGTAGCAGCACCATCTCATCAACAAAAAAGGGGGTAACCACTATATTGGGTACGGTTCTCTCCATTTTTACGAAAGCCACGTCTACCTCCCGGCGTTCTAAGGTATCATAGAGCTCTACAGAATGCTGCGTAACAAACTGAAGCCGCATTTTGGGCATGTGTTGGCACAGCGCCCGGTAAAGCGGCGGGAGAACATACGTATTCAAGCTGTTCGACCCGCCAACTGAAAGCCTTAACTGCGAGCCACTGGCCTGTAATATCTCCGTTTCACGTTTCAGCACCTGCCAGCGTTCCGCGATATTAACAAAGTTTTCGCCGAAAGGAGTCAGCGTGATTCTCTGTACTCCCTTGCTGCGTTCTACAAGAATAGCCCCCATATCCTTTTCCAGCGTTTTCAGCCGGTAACTGACAGTGGCCTGCGTTAGGTGCAATAACTCAGCAGCCCTCTTAAGGTTATGCGTCTGGACAATCGCTAAAAAAGCTTCAATACCTAAATAATTCATACTATCCTCCCAAATATAGAACATTTATATATTTCCTGGTAAATTAATTTGATTTACATTCTATAGTTCTATATTTAAAATTAACACGTAGTGAATATAAAATCAATTTACGCAGGACTACGGGAGGAAACCATCTTGACCAAGCCAACGGATCTAAACAGGAAACCTGTCATTGTCATCTCTTTGCTTACGGCGGCATGTTTGCTCGGCGACTCTATGCTCTACATCGTGTTGCCAGTCCACTGGCAGGACGTAGGCCTTGCTTCCCTCTGGGAAGTGGGTATTCTTCTGTCCGTCAACCGTATTGTGAGACTGCCTTTGAATCCGCTTGTTGGCTGGCTATACGGAAAAATGAGCAGCCGGAACGGTATCTTATTCGCCGGAATACTGGCTACCTGTACAACCCTCTCCTATGCAGCGGCCAAAGGCTTTATCCTTTGGCTCCTGTTGCGCTGTGTCTGGGGAATTGCCTGGACATTCCTGCGTCTGGGCGCCTATTTTACCATCCTGGAAGTTTCCGGCGACAGTAACCGCGGGTACTATATGGGTATGTACAACGGCCTGTATCGGTTGGGAAGCCTGGGAGGTATGCTCCTGGGCGGCTTTTTGGCCGACCGGTTTGGTATTGGTGCTACATCACTGTTCTTTGGAGCTTTGACCTTTCTGGCCATTCCGTTTGCCTTTCTCCTGATTCCCGCTACCAACCCCCGGACACAGGCGGAAAATAAGCCGGCGGGCTTACTGGCGATCGCTGCCAATCCCAATGTGACCTGGACATTATTAACCGGCCTGTGCATAGCAATGATTTATCAAGGAGCCTTCACTGCCACATTAAGTTACCTGGTACAGGTGCATAACTCTTCAACCATTCCTATCCTCGGTCTTTCTGTCGGCGCTGCCTCGCTGGCCGGAACACTGCAGGCCCTGCGCTGGAGCTGGGAACCGTGGCTGGCGCCGTGGTTCGGCAGAATGTCAGACGGCAAGTACGGCCGCCGCACCATCTTAATAGTAACTTTCGTCCTTGCGGCAATCCTTTTTCTGCTGATTCCGCTCAAGCTTCCTTTATGGATATGGGTGTTGCTCATTCTGGCAATACTCCTTACCGCAACCATCCTGACAACCGTCATTGACGCAATTGCCTGCGATGTTGCATCCTGTTCTGCGCAAAAAACGTTCATGACCGCGTATTCCTTTGCCATTGATGTTGGCGCAGCCATCGGCCCCCTGATCAGTTTTACTCTTAACGGGATCTGGGGACCGTATACTATATATTGGCTAATCGCCGGTATCCTGTTCATCCTTTCCCTAAAGTGGCTTGTCTGGCCGATCAGTATATATAGTAAGGATAACAAGTATATCGGGCAGGAATAAGGTCAGGCAAGCACAAAGAAGCTCCACAGCGGGAATAATATCCCGTTGTGGAGCTTCTTCAATTACAGGGAAGAGAACTTATGCTGAGCAGGCTTTCTTCTTCTTCCATTGCAGCTTAGTCACAGTCCATTCCACGACAACAAACAGTACGGGAATGATAAATATGCCAAGCGCCGTAGCTACTGTCATGCCGCCGACAACCGCCGTCCCCATCGCCTGTCTTGCGCCCGCCCCGGCGCCGCTGGCCATCGCTAATGGCAGACAACCGATAATAAAGGCGAAAGAGGTCATCAGAATCGGCCGGAGCCTTAGCACGGCCGCTTCGATAGCAGCCTCAACCGGTTCCATGCCCTTATCCACTCTGACCTTGGCGAATTCAACAATCAGAATGGCATTCTTAGCGGCTAAGCCAATAAGCATAATCACGCCAATCTGCATGTAAACACTGTTTTGCAGATTCATAGTGTATTGGGACAATAATGCGCCAAAAATTCCGGTAGGTACAGAAAGCATGACCGCATACGGAACACTCCAGCTCTCATACAGCGCCGCCAGGCATAAAAAGACAAATACCAGCGCCAATGCTAAAATTTGCATGGTTGTACTGCCGGCCTTCTTTTCCTCCCGGCTTTGTCCTGACCATTCCACGTTAAAACCGGCAGGCAGCGTTTCTTTGGCCAGTTTCTCCATGGCCGCCAGCGCCTGCCCTGAACTATAGCCCTCGCCGACAGAACCGTTGATCTGAATGCTGCGCGCCGCATTGAAACGGGAAATAATGGACGGTCCGGTTGTCAGCTTCGGTTTTAACAGAGTATCGAGCGGAATCATAGCGCCATTTGAGGAACGGACATAAATAAAACGCGTCATGTCAGCTTCATTGCGGAACATGGTATCTGCCTGCATAACCACTTTATAGGTGCGGTTAAACATATTGAAATCATTCACCTGAGTACCGCCGAAATTGACTTGTAGTGCAGTAAATACATCGTTTAGGGGAATTCCCAGATTCTTTACCTTTTCCCGGTCCACCTCGAATTCATAACCAGGAGAATCACTTTTGTACGTAGAGTATACCGCAGCCACTTCCGGCTGTTGATTGGCAGCAATAACAAACTTTTTCGTAATCGCATCCAGTTCTTCCTTACTATGGCCGGACATATCCTGCAGTACCATGGTGAACCCGCCAACCATCCCCAGTCCCGGCAGCGCGGGAATATTAAAGGCCATTATCGAAGCTTCGGGAAACTGGTCCGCCTTGCCTTGAACCTGACCGATAAGGGAATTGACCTGGGTAGCGGCATCTCTACGCTTACTCCACGGTTCAAGACCGACAAAGAGGACGGAAGTACTGGCTTTTACACCATTGGACAACATATCAAAACCATCTACGGAAATAACCTGATTAACACCCGGTAATACTTTAATTTCTTCCGCCAGACGGTCGGTAACTGCCTGGGTGCGGTTCATACTCGCCCCCTCCGGCAGACTGACAACCGTCGCAAAGAACCCCTGATCTTCATCCGGGATAAACGTCGTCGGTACAATTTTGTATAAGTATACCGTTCCCACCAAAACGATCAACAAAAAGATGCAGCAGTATTTTGCTTTGGCGATTAATGATTTAACCGTTTCACTATAGGTGCGCGTGATCTGATCAAACCAATTGTTAAAATTGTTGAAAAACCTGCCCAAAGCCGTGTCTTTTGACTGCTCTTCATGGGGTTTTAACAGCATGGCGCACAGCGCCGGGGTCAACGACAGGGCGACAACAGCGGATAGAGCCATGGAAACCGCAATCGTCAAGGCAAACTGGCGATAGAGAACACCCACCATGCCGCCAATAAAAGCAACCGGAATAAATACGGCGGCCAAGACAAAGGCAATGGCAATAACCGGACCCGACACTTCGTCCATGGCTCGTTTTGTGGCTTCCGCAGGTGTCAGCTTATTATAGCGTATGTGATGCTCAACCGCTTCAATAACAACGATAGCATCATCGACAACCAGGCCAATGGCCAGCACCATAGCAAAAAGCGTTAATGTATTGATCGAAAAACCCAGAACAATAAAAGCGCCAAACGTACCAATCAGCGATACCGGAACGGCCAGCATCGGAATCAGCGTGGCCCGCCAGCTTTGCAGAAAGATAAAAACAATGAACATAACAAGCGCCATGGCTTCAAGGAAGGTTTTAACTACCTCGGACACCGATTCTGATATATAGTCGGTATTATCAAAAACAGACCGGTATTTCAGATCCGGCGGAAAATTCACTGCCGCCGCAGCCACTGCCTGTTTTATACCTTTAATGGTATTCATTGCGTTGGCATCACTGGTCAGTTGAATGCCAACCGCAGCGGCGTTGGCTCCATCCTGCTTAGTTGTGTAATTCAAATCTTTACCGGCATTTTCAATCCGCGCAATATCCTTTAGATAAACAAACGAGCCATTCGGCTGGGCTTTCACGATGATTTTCTCAAAATCCGCAATACTGGTTAAGCGGCCTTGCACTTTGGCTGTATACTGAAATTCCTGTTTCTTGGGTACAGGCATAGCGCCAATGGTACCGGCCGGCGCCTGCACATTCTGTTCCTTGATAGCCTCAATCACGTCGGCAACCGTCAATCCCAGTTCGGCCATGCGATCCGGGTTGATCCAGATGCGCCGGGAGAGCTCCGCTCCAAAAACCATGACATCGCCGACACCGTTGACCCGTTTAACTGCATCCTTTAAATATACGTTGAAATAGTTAGTTAAGAAGGTACTGTCATAGGTACCTTTGGGCGAATAGAAACTCAGCATCATAGCCATGTCCGAAGAGGCTTTTTTGGTGGTAATACCGGCTGCGGTTACTTCCGCCGGCAAAGCGGAGTTAGCCTGGGCAACACTGTTCTGCACCTTGACGGCAGCGATATCGCCATCGACTCCCAGCTCAAAAACCACTTCCAGACTATAAGCGCCCGAGTCATCGGAGTTTGAACTCATATAGTTCATACCCTGCACACCGTTAATCTGCTCTTCCAGAACCTGGGCTACCGTCTGGTTAACAACCTCGGCGTTGGCGCCGGTATAAGCTGCCGATACCGATACCGTTGGCGGTTGGATTTGCGGATACTGGGCGATAGGAAGACTCAGGCCGGCAATCGTTCCCGCTACTACAATCATAATTGAAAGAACAATTGCAAAAACGGGACGTTCTATAAAAAATCTTGCCACGATTGTCACCCCTCCTATGAGTTAATAGACAACGCCAACTCCGCCGGCGTGACGATAGTCACATCCAGCGCCGCTCCTTCCTGAACCTTGGTCAGGCCTTCGACGACAACGATGTCATTTACTGTCAATCCATCTTTTACAAGCCAGAAACTGCCTACCTTCTCCCCCAGCGTCACTGCCCGGGGCTCTGCCTTATTTTCGGCGTTGACAACCGTAACCAGCGATTTGTCCAGTATCTGCTGCACAGCCCGCTGGGGAACCAGCACCGCATTTTTAATTGGGGCGCCGGCGATTTTAACTCTGGCGAACATACCCGGAATTAAAATCCCGTCCGGATTGGCAAAAGAAGCTTTCAGCGCTAAAGTCCCGCTGTTATTGGCCAGGCTTCTGTCCGCCTGCGTCACTTTCCCGCTTAGCGGATATGCGGCGCCATTGCTTAAGGTGATCATCACGTTGTCACCCCAGCCGCTGTTGGCAAGGTTGTTTTGCGAAATCTGCCGCAGGTTAAGGTATTCGTTCTCACTCATATTAAACTGCACAAATACCGGATCTAGGGCCCCCACTGTTACTAATGCGGTACTGCCCGCCTGCACATAAGTGCCCACACTGACGTCATTTACGTCGATCCGGCCGTCGATCGGGGAAACAACTAACGTACTATTTACATCATCCTGCGCTTTTCTTACCAGGGCGCGATAGGAAGACACCAGGGCCTCATTCTGACGCTCAGCCGCTTTTTGGGTAGTCAGCCGCTGTTCCGCGATGGCTGCGGCATTGAGCAGACTCTGATAACGCTCGGTGTCGGTACGGGCATTTTCTAAATTCACCTCGGCTTGCACTAATTGCGCCTGGGCAGACAGCAATGTACTTTCATACTGCGTGCCATCGATTCGATATAAGGGCTGCCCGGCTTTAACCAGATCCCCGCCGGAAACCATTTTTTCAATAATATTGCCTGATACACGCGCCTGAATTTTTACTTCATTTTTCGCCTGTACCTGTCCGGCATATTCATTGGTTATCTGTACATTCTGCTGTAGGATCTTTATGGCTCTGACCGGTACTGCCTTCTGCTGCGCACTCTCCTGCGGCCCGCCGCAGCCGGCGGTAAGCAGCATCACCATAACCGCGCCTAATCCTATGTAGTTTTTTAACATTTTTGCTGGAAGCACACTCCTCAACCTCCCTGTTTGCAAATAAAAGCGAGCAGCATAATTTTCTGCTCAACCCAACATTAGCTATTGCTTTCTAATACCATAAGTGTTCATCGGTTATCCTCCATAATTGACTAATTTTACTATATTAAGGTATTATAAACTATACAGTAACTGTATAGTCAAGAGGAGAATATGCTATGAATGATTTTTCACAGAAACAGTTTACTACCGGACAATTCGCCGCTATCTACGGTATTAACAAACGAACGCTGATGTATTATGACAGCATCGATTTATTTAAGCCGGCTGTAGTGAACGAGAATGGCTATCGTTACTATACAATTGCTCAGACGCCATTATTTGATGCCATCCTGCTTTTGCGCAAACTCCGGGTGCCATTGGAAGAGATAAAAGAACACCTGACTAACTACACCCCGCAAAAATTACTGGAATTTCTTCACAGGCAAAATCAAATGCTGGAACAGGAATTAACCGAACTTCTCTGGCTTAAAAGGATTATACAAAATAAAATTACCAGTATGGAAACCAACCAAACGGTTGATCCTGCCAAAATCGAAATCCTGGAACTAAAAGCCCGGGCAATAGTAGTCAGCGAATCAATGTCTGATATGCCGCTTGAAAAAGCAATGAAGTTTCTCACCAAATTTATGTATGATTGCTATCATACCCATAGCTACAGCGGCTACCCATGCGGCTATATGCTGGATGCAAGAAAATTGCAGGCAAGCGGTCTCAGTCAAGACGCATTCAGCCAGGTTGCCAATTGTTTTTACCTTGTTGATGAAACCAAAGCTCCCTTAATGAATTGCGCCTATCGACCTGAAGGCCGTTACCTTGTGGGCTACTATAAAGGAAACTGGCTCCAGATTGATCAAATCTTTCAACAGCTTATGGACTATGCGGCTGAGCACAAACTTACCTTCACCGGCCATGCCTATGTGGAAAACATCCTCGATGATATCGCCGTCTTCGAAGATCCCTACTATTATGAAGCCCGGATTTCGATTCTCTTGGAATAATTCCGTATTTAGCCGGGTTGGCATATCTAAATCAACTTTCGAAAACACTTTTAAAGTCAAAGCCACTGCGAAACACGGTCCCTGTCCCCGTGTTTCTATGCAAAGGGGGCCTCTCATAGGTTGAAAAACCCATTTGAGACCCCTTTAGCCTATTGTTTGCCTGGCGGCGGCAGGAAAGCGATAATATCAGCGTCTGCCCGCAGGTGTCGGGCTTGAGCCGGCAAATCCGTAAAATCGGCTGCATAGTAAGGAGCTATGACCAGGATTTTTACTGCCGGTTCAAGCGCCTGCAATTTTTCCGCAACCCCCAGGCGGGAGCGGCTGTGAAAATCGCCCTGATAATGAACAATCTTTCTGCCCGGATTCTGCCGGTAATACCTGGCGATACTCTCAGCCATGGCATCGTCTTTTAGGCACTGGGCCCGGTAAAAAGCTTCCAGCCTCTCCGGCGCCACTTTCATCCCGCTGTTTTGGGCCGGCAGCGCCTGCAGCTGGGTATAAAAGCGCTGCTTGTATTCACCGTCCGGATAACGGTGAACAGCCGGCAAATACTGCCGCATTGCTTCAGAAACGCCGTCCAGCGAACCCTCTCTGGCATATTGTGCGGCAACGCTGCGCGGAATATTGGCGGCAATAACTCCCAGTCCCTTCTCTTTCGCCAGTTCAACCAGCGGCCGGTAAGCGACTGTGTAGTTATTCCAGGGGCGGGATCGGTCCAGAAAAACAGTTTCAGCAATCTCGCCGGCCAGATAACGGTCGAGCTCCGGCTGGACATCCCGTTCGAACATCTCCAGGGAAACAGCCAGCTGCGGGTTCCGGGCGCAAGCCGCAGCCAATACCGCCGCTTCCAGGCGGTGGAGCCGGTCATCATCATGATATTCGCCAAACAGTAAAACATCATAGCCGGTAAGGCGTTCTCCCAGCTCAACAAGCGATACCTGACGCCCGGTGACAGTATCATACAAAAGAACAGTTTCCGGCTCGCTTGCCTGCGCTATGCTGCCTGAAAGCAGCAGAAAAAGAATACTTAGCAGCCAAAGCGGTTTAAGTAAAGTTGTCATTAGAATGTATAATTTACGCCCAGTCGCCACAGGCGGCCCTCCAGGACAAGCTCATCAATCTTCTTGTCCAGAATATTATCAACGCCAAAGTAAGTACTATAGCGCTCATTCCATTTTTTATTGATTGTAAAATTCAACGTATTATAACTATAGTCGACATCGCTGTAGCGGTAATCACGCACCCACTCCTGCCAGAGGATGCCGCTCACTCCGGAATTTTGCGAATCGTCGTAATGCAATTGGACAGAATACCGGTTTTTGGCCCGGCTGTCTAGAAATTCATTGGTTTTTGCATTGCGGGCATCCAGATACGTATAGGCTGTTTTCAAGGTAAACCGGTCCGAAAGATGCCGTCCGCCTTCCAGTTCCAAGCCTTTAATTTTCGCCTTGTCGACATTTACATACTTGGAGGTATAAACCATCCCTGCCTGCGTAGTCTCTGTACTAATAAGATCGGTGACGTCATTGTTAAAATAAGTCACTTTCCCAAAGTTAGCGCCGCTTTCCCCTTCCAGACTGATGTCATAGCTCGTTGATTTTTCCGGTTTTAAATTCGGATTGCCGGAAACAATTACCGTCATCGCCGGGATAGGCCTATGGGTCATTTTCATATATAACTCGCTGATGCTAGGCGCTTTAAACCCTTTACCGAAGTTTGTCTTCAGCCGGAAATTGTCGGCGAACTTATATGTCATTCCCAGCTTCGGGCTTAAACTATCCTCAAATTTGTCGCTGTCATCATAACGCAGTGAAGGAATGAGCAGCAGTTTATCACTCAGCTTCCACTCATCCTGAACATAAGCAGCCTGATACTCCACACTTTTTTCCGATATGGCTTTACTGATGCCGTGCTCGGTTATGACCGAAGCAGCATCCCCGTTATCTTCCAGCCGGGTGCCCCGGTATTCGTTGGAACGGTATTCAGCGCCATAAGTCAGTACATGATTGTCATTTAACCTGGTTGTATTTTTCCCGTCAATAACCCAGGTTTTATACTTGGCCCGGTCAAAATCGCTGTAGGTACCGGTTGCCAGCACGGTATCATTATTTTTTTCCAGCTCATTGTAATAGGTACGCAGTTCATAATTGCCCCGGCCGGTCTGTCCCCGCAGGGTCACCCCGTAAGAATTTCTTGTATTGTTGTAATAGTCGCGGCTGTTGTCGTCGCTAAAATCGGATTTCAGATGTTCGCTCATCCGTTCATAAAATACATCCAGTTTCTTGTCTGCCGCCAGATCATAGGTCCCGCTGAGATTGTAAAACTGGCGCGGACCAAACATATTGGTACTGTCGGAGCGATTTACTTCCTTAATATCAGTAAAAGAGGTATCCAGGGACCAGGCCCATTTGCCCTGTTTGCCCATATCGAAATGATAGGACGCATTCTGCTGCCGGTTGCCGGTGGACAGGCCGATAGTGCTTTGCGGCTTTTCCGGTTTGCGCATAATTATATTAATGACGCCGCCCAACGCGTCGGAGCCATAGAGCGAACTAACCGGCCCCCGCACAATCTCAATCCGCTCGACATTATTAATATTGATGCGGTTCAATTCATAGGCATTGGCCGTCGTGCCGGTATCCTCACCGGCCAGCCGCCGTCCGTCGATCAAAATCAGCGATTGGTTAGTGTTCATCCCGCGCAGGCTGACTTGATTGCCGGTCATGCCGGCCTCGCTAAGATTGAGATTCAGAGCGAGTTTTAACGCCCCGACAACACTCTGCGCCCCCATAGTTTCGATATCCTTCCGGGTGATGACTTGCACGCCGGCCGGCGTTTCCTTCACGCCCTGCTCGGTGCGGGTAGCGGTAACCACGACTTCTTCGAGCGGAAAGACCTCTTCGGCCTGTACCGGGAAGCTCAGCGCTGAAATGATGCCGAGGCTTAAGAGCGCAACTCTGCTTGATTTCGGATACTTACTTCTTTTCACTTGGCAATCTCCTCTCAATCTATTTCCCAATTAAGGTAAAACTTATGTCATTTCCTCTCCTGGCAAAGTTTCAAGCCTCCTCACCGCTTCAATCCCGGCCGTCCGGGTATAACAACCCGGCCAGCACGGCGACCGCGTCACCGACCTGTGTGCCGGGATTTACCGCAAATAAATGATACGGCAGTTTATACACCCGGTTTTGCCGTACGGCTTCGATCCCCTGCCAGGCTGGCTGGCTGGCCAGTTGGCTGCGAAACTTCGCCTCGACCTTTTCGTCGGAGCTGTGCGTGATGAACAGAATGACCTCCGGCTTTGCTTTGACCACAAACTCCAGACTGAGCGGCGCATAGCCGCCCGCCGCTGCGGTATTTTCAGCCGCCTCGGCCACGTTGACGCCGCCCAGGCGTTTCACCAAATCACCGGCGAAACTGTTAGACAGCGCCATATTAAAACTTTCCGTCGTTCCCCACAAAATGAGCACCCGGGGCGCAGGCTTGCCTTTAGCACTTGCCACAGCAGCATTATACCGGTTTTCAATCCGCGCAATCTCGGCAGCCGCTTTATCCGGCTGCCCGGTGAGTTCGCCGTAAAATGCCAGCGTATCCAAAACCTGCTGATAACTGTCCAGCGTTTGCATAAGGATGGGGATACCTGCCTTTTCCAGAACAGGTAGCAGCACATGATGGAACGGAATATTGGCCGCCAGCACCAGATCCGGCTTCAAGGCAACCAACTGCTCCAGATTCGGGTTTGGCGGCAGGCCGACTGTCGGCACTGCCTGCACGGCGGCGCGTACAGCGGCTGGCAGGGTATTGGTTGCCGCCCGGCCGGCAAGCTTGCCGCCGGCGCCAAGATACAAATCAATGTTGGAAGCATTGAGCGCCACGACCCGCTGCGGCTGCTCAGGAACAGCAACCCGGCGCCCGGCGCCGTCGGTCACGGTCTTAAACGAGCCGGACTTAAGCGCATCCCTGCTTTCCTGGCCAAATACCAGGAAGCTGCCGGCAAGCAAAAAGAGTACAATAATGCCGCCGATTAACTTATGGACCATACGCAACACCTCCTTACTCAGCCTGTTCTGTTAAAGCGGCTGCCCCTAAAAAACACAAAAACCCCGTGCTTCACTTGCTAGCAACGGAGCTCTAGGCTCTCTGTCAATTTACAGTTATTTGCCGGGTAGCATTTTCTGTACTCAGTATATATGGTAATGATAATCATTGTCAATTAAATAATTATCATTTGCCTGCTTTATCCCTGAACCACCCCTTTTTGCATCTCCCAGGACCAGGCGCCATGCAAAAGAGCATTGATGCATTCCAGTACAGATTGCATCAGATTTACATACCAGAATTGTCCGGCAACCGTCAGGCGGGCAATGCCGCTTTCCCGGGCTACCAGGCCATTCTTCTCCCACAAGGACAGCAGCGCCTCCAGTTCGCCGATACGGGGATCAAGCTCAGCTGCAAGCTGGTTAATATCAAGATAACCGAGTTTAATTTGATTTTTGACTGCATCATGCAATTGGGCCGACACAGGCGATGACGTCATCATAATAATGGGTTTTTCCCCGCTGTCGATGCGCTGCATATACCGTTTTATATCCCGTTCCAGCATGATCGAAAAATCACCGGCTTTCCCTCCCGCCCCGGCGCCAAAGGGAAGCATGGTATGGCCCTGCTGGGCCATGATATTGTACAGATTTCGCTCACGGCTGGTTTTTGCCCAGTGGCAGACGCTGATCTGAGCGACAGGCCACCCCGACAGTACGCGGTGGGCAGCGGCGAACAGTTCAGCCTTATCCTGGACGTTTGCTGCGGCAGGCAAGCGCCCGGCGTCCGTTTCTTGCTTTAGCGCGCTGTTCTCGTAGACATTCAGTTGATACAAGTCCCAGCCGTCCACCGCCGCCGTTTTTAAGAGCGCAATGTCGTCCAGCCACACCTGGGGCGTCTGGTACGGGAGTCCGTAAATCAAATCAATGATCACGGTTGCCTGATTATAGCCTGATAAAGCCACTAGCCGTTCCAGTATGGCTTCCCGGTCATCCAGGCGGCCAACAGCCTGCCGCACTGTGGTATTAAAAGACTGTACGCCAATCGATACCCGGTTGACGCCATTCTCCAGCCAGCTTTCCATTTTAGCCGGCACCAGGTCATGGATCCGGCTTTCCAGGGTCAGTTCACAATCATTAGTTAGCGGCAGGTACGTGCCAATGGCTTTTAGCAGCCGGCCGGCGTTAGCCGGCGAAAGCGAACTGGGCGTCCCCCCGCCGATAAAGACGGCATTCACCGGAACTGCCAGATAAGGACTGCCGGCGCTCATCTTGAGTTCGGCAATCAGCCGGTCAATATAGGCGTTCTCCAGTTCCAGCTGGCTATAATTTTGGAAGAAACCGCAATACAGGCATTTGCGCTGGCAAAAAGGGATATGAATATAAGCTGAGCGTTTTTCTTTTAAACCCGGCTGTTGTAAAACAGACTGCCAGCGGCTGGCCCACTCTCCCTTGGCCAGCATGGCTCCCCGGATATCGCCGTGGAGAACACGTTTGGCCGGAAACGCTTCATAGAGCGGCTGATCGGTCTGGCAGCCAACCACCAGCGAATACAGCTCCGGTTCCATGGCCGCAAGTATTGCCTGCAAACTGCTGCCACCTCCGCCCCTGCCGGTATAGAGCGCCTTCTTCATAGACCACCCGCGTGCAGCTTCTGCCTGAATTCGGCAAATATCGTTTTGGCGTTGGCCAGATCGCTTTCATCCGGGTGCTTGGCCGCTTCCTGATGCCGGGCGGCGCGTTCCGGATTCATAGCATGCGGGTGACCTGCAGGCAGATTTTTAAATTGT
This sequence comes from Sporomusa aerivorans, assembly GCF_041428895.1. NCBI lineage: Bacteria > Bacillati > Bacillota > Negativicutes > Selenomonadales > Sporomusaceae > Sporomusa > Sporomusa aerivorans. The sequence continues at coordinate 859,640 of NZ_CP156926.1, read as the reverse complement.
TCCACCAGCTTCGGGTCAACCTTTCCCTGACAGATAAAGCTGCCAATAAACTGATTGCTGTCATCTATAAGCGCGACGGCATTGGCCATGCTTTTTTGGGCATGCTCCGAATCCGGATACGCCCCTAAGGTTGCGAACAGGGCCACCTTCTTATTGCGGAGGCCGGTAATGTAGTCCTGCGCCTTTTTATCCGCCGTACCCCGGTCCACCCAAAAACCTACGGCAACCAAATCATAGCCGTCAGCCGGCGGCTTCTCCTCTACCGGAAAAAGTTCGGCTGCCTCGCCAAAAACCTCTTGTACCGCTTCCGCCACTTTCTTTGTATTTCCTGTCAGACTTGAATAAACAATAAGTGTTTTCATTAAAAATCTCTCCTTAAGTTTTTTTGCTTACCCGCCTGGCTTATTATTCATTATACGCCGCCAGCTTTCTTATTCCCAGCCAAAACATCAGGCAGCTAATCAGCAATAAAACAGCAGCTTTTGCTAACGCCTCCTCCCCCCAGGTTGGCAGCCGCAATAACCCGTTCACCAGGCTTAACGGCAACACAGCGACGATTTCGCGCACCAAGGCCGGAAAATGCTGTTCCGGAAAAAAAGAACCACCGAAAAAAATCATGGGCGTCAGTAAAAAATTATTAACCAGCGAAAGTTCATCCGGATCGTTCACCCATAAGCCAACCGTAAGTCCAAGCGCCGCGAAGAAAAAAGCGGATAAGAAAACGCCGCAGACAGCCGTTAACGTTAAACCCGGCGCGGCAAAAAACAACCAGGCAATCCCGTAAACCAACCCGCCTAAGAGCAAGCCGCGCGTCGCTCCGGCCAAAACCAGACCGCCCGCCACCTGCGCCAGTGAAATGGGGCATAACAGCAGCGTCTGCAAAGTTTTGAAATAAATACGCCCCACACTTACCGACAGCGCCGTTTGCTGAAACGAATTCAACATAACAGTTATGCCGAGAATCCCTTTAGCCAGAAACGGGATATAGCCCCCGCTCACCTCCAGACGGGACCCCAGCCCCCAACTGAAGGCAAATAAGTAAATAACCGGAAACATAACCGAGGAAAAGACATACCCCAGTTTTCCCATTTTCTTTTGCATTAACAAGAGTTCCCGGCAGTAGACAACAAGACAGCCCATTATTCCGCCCCTCTCCGGATTAAACGTAAGAAGGCTTCTTCCAGGGTACCCGGCGAATCGCCTGCCCCGGCCGCCATACTTTTAATTCCCGCCGGTGTTCCCGTCACCAGAATCCGGCCGGCCTTAAGGAGCGCCAGCCGGTCGCAGAGCTGCTCCGCTTCATCCATGTAATGCGTGGTTAGGAATATGGTTTTGCCTTTGCCTGCCAATAGCCGGATCACCTGCCAGATGTCCTGGCGCACATCCGGATCGAGCCCCACCGACGGTTCATCTAAGAGCAGCATTTGCGGCTCAGGCAGTACCGCCCGCGCAATCAGCACCCTTCTCGCCATTCCGCCCGAGAGCATGCCGATACTCCTCCCGCTGATATCGGCCAGATTAAATTCCGCCATGATTTGTTTTACCCTCAGGCGGGCGGACGGAACGCCATACAGCAAGGCATATAAGAGCAGAGCTTCACGGACCGAGAGTTCCCGCTCCAGATTATTCTCCTGCGGCACCCAGCCGAGCCGGTGTTTGACAGCCGCTCTCCCGCCAAGACCGTCCCGGCCGAAAATAGTAATCCGGCCGCTGCCAGGCCGGCTCAAACCGGCAATAATTTTCATTAGCGTCGTTTTACCGGCGCCATTCGGTCCTACCAGTCCAAAAACCTCACCGGCATTAACCGTTACCGACACCCCCTCCAAAACCTGTTTTCCCTGATAGGTTTTTGAGATGTTCTCCAGGTTAAGCGCTTCATTATGCTCCATAGCTGCTGCAAATGTCGTGCGGGAGGCAGACAAGATGCTCGGAACCTCCCTGCTCTATCATTACCACCGTGGCTTCCACGCCGTACAGCAAGCGGAGGTTGGCCGCCGTCAGCACGTCCCCGGCTTTCCCGTCGGCAAAGATTTCGCCTTTTTTCATAGCAATAATGCGGTGACTGAAGCGGGCGGCATGATTCAAATCATGGAGTACCATAACTACTGTTAACTTTCGCTCCCGGTGCAGCGTATTGACCAATTTCATAAATTCCAGCTGGTGATGGACATCCAGGTAGGTGGTCGGCTCATCAAGCATCAGTATTTTGGGCTGCTGGGCCAGAGCCATTGCCAGCCACGCCCGCTGCCGTTCACCGCCTGACAAAGTGTCCAGCCGGCGGAATAATAAGTCCGCAATCCCGGTAGCCGTCGCCGCCGCCTGGACCGCTGCCTGATCCTCCGCCGACGGCTGGCCAAACAGGCCGATATAGGGAGCACGCCCGTTGGCAACGAGGTCACGCACTAAGAGGTCTCCCGGCGCCTGCACCGACTGGGGCACTACCGCCAGCAGCCTCGCCACTTTTTTTGGCGACAGCCGGTGAATATCAGTACCGTTTAATAATACACTGCCCGCCTCCGGCGGCAACAGCCGGCTGAGCGCTTTTAAAAAAGTGGATTTTCCTGAGCCGTTCGGCCCGATTATGGCCACAATTTCCGGCTCGCCTATGGCTATATCCAGGCAGGCGGAAATTGTTTTGCCGCTATAACCCAGCGCCAGCTTCCTGGCTTCGATGGTGCAGTTCATTTTCTCATTCCCTTCCGCAGCAAATAGATAAAGAATGGCGCCCCTAAAAACGCCATGAAAATACCGACCGGGATTTCCACAGGCCTAAAAACCGTACGTGCCGCCAAATCGGCCGCCACCACCGTTACTGCCCCGAACAGGGCCGAGCAGGGCATCAGGTACTCAAAATCGGAACCTAGCAGCATCCGGGTAATATGCGGCACAATTAAGCCCACAAATCCCAGCAGTCCGGCTACGCTCACGGCCGAAGCCGCCAGCAGCGCCGCCAGGATAATCAGGCCAAACCGGACCGTTTGCACCCGTGTTCCCAGGCTTTTCGCCACTTCGTCGCCAAGCTGCAGCAGATTTAAGTACCGGGAGGAGAAAATGACCCCCAGAACACCAAGCAGGCTGTACGGTAAAATCAGCCGGATATGATCCCAGCTTTTGCCCTGCAGGCTGCCGGCCATCCAGTTAACCGTTCCCGGCAACTTATCCGAATAAAAGATCATTAAAATGCTCATGCCGCCGCCTAAGAGTGCGGCCACAGCCACGCCGGCCAGAACCATGGGCAAGGGCTGAACGCCCTTGTTCCAGGCTAAAGCAATCACCATAGCCAGGGCCGCCAGCGCGCCGAAAAATGCGGCCATGGGCACAATCACCGTCAGTTCCGGCCAAAGAATCATTACCAGCATAGCGGCAAGACCGGCGCCGGCCGACACGCCGATAATACCGGGATCAGCCAGCGGATTGCGCAGCACCCCCTGCAGGACGCAGCCCGCCAGGGCCAGGTTCATTCCTACCAGGGCGCCGGTAAAGACACGCGGCAGACGGATATTATAAATAATTTGATACGCTTCCCCTGTTGTATTGCCAAGCAGCGACTGCGTAATCTCCTGCAGGCTGACCGGAACTGCGCCAAACAGTACCCCGGCAGCGAGAGCCAGCAGTAGAATCACCAGCGCCGCCAGGCCAATCCCATTGCGCAGCATAGCGCGCGGATCTTGCGCTATATACCTTACCGTATTCATAAAACACGACCTTTATAAAGAAAATCAGCCAGAACGCCCAACGCTTCTCCCAGCTGCGGGCCGGGATTGACCGCGAACAAATGGAACGGCAATTGGTAGACAGCCTGCCGCCGCACGGCGTTTAGCTGCTGCCAGGCCGGCTGTTTTGCCAGTTCCTGATAAAAACGGGTTCCGGTTACCGACTCAGCGCCGTGATTAACCAGTAAAATTACATCCGACTGGAAAGAAGTAAACGCTTCCAGGCGGAAAGGGGCATAACTCAAATTTTCATCAATAGCTATAACCATATCCGCCACATTGACCCCGCCCAGGCGTTTCACCAAATCCCCGACAAAACTGTGGGAGAGCGCCGTATACAGTCCGTCGGCGATTTCCCATAAAATCAGCACTTTGGGCGATGGTTTCCCCCAATGCAGCCGGACCAACTCCCTCCGTCTATTTTCAATCTCTTCAATCTTGCCGGCGGCCCGTTCGGGATTGCCGCTTAATTCGCCGTACAGACGCAGTGTTTTTAAAACATCGGTATAGTGTTCCAGCGCCTGCAGCAAAACCGGAATGCCGGTTTTCTCCAGGACGGCGGCAAGCGAATGATGCATGGGGGCATGCATCCCCAGCACCAAATCCGGCTTCATCGCAATAATCCTTGCCACATCCGGGCAGGGGGGCATGCCTACTGTCGGAATGCTCCTGACCTGTTCCGCCATATCCGGCGGCAGCATATTGGTTGACGCCCTCCCGACAACATTCCCGCCGCTGGCATAGTACAGGCCTAAATTCGATGCGTTTAATGCGATTACGCGCTCCGGACGCCCCGGTATCGCCACCATCCGGCCGGCGCTGTCGGTTACTACTCTTGGCGCTCCGCCGGACAGGGTTCCCGCCGGTTTTGCCCACCTGCGCTCCCCGCCTTTAATCAACTGCACCACACCGCATTTCGGGCATTTAATTTCAATGGTTTGGGCAACACCCCGGTAAAGCAGCCGGTTGCAGCAGGTGCAGCGTATCGCCGGCAAATCTCCCCGTAGTTCTCTTACCTTTTCGTACCCAGCCATCATTTTAATCACTCCTTTGCTTTAGCTTCCTGCAATCTTTGTACACACAGGTCCTACCGCTGAAAAAAACAAAACTCCGTGCGTATAGATTGCGCAACGGAGCTCTAGGCTCTCTTCTTTCTCATTACTGAAGAAGCAGTTTATATATGTATGTGGGTCATCTCTGATATTTATTTTAATGATAATAATTCTCATTGTCAATATGCTTTTTAAAAAATTTACATTCTGTTAATCGAAAGGCAATCTCAGGAAAACAGTGTCCCTGTCCCCGTGTTTTTTTGCCGGAAACCAAACGGGCGATACCCCACCGGAGGTATCGCCCGTTTGGTTTCCTTTATACGGTGAACTGCTGAATTGACTTTTGCAATTCGTTTGCTACATTGTCTAATTCTTTTGCCCGTTCGGCAATTTCATGAATGGTCGCGGCTTCCTCCTCCGACAAGGCGGCAACTTCCTGGGTCCCGGCGGCCGTCTTGTCGGCAATACCGGAAATTTTATTAAGAGTCTCTGCCGATGTTTTGGCATCACTGCTGAGGGCCTTTGTTTTTTCCGCAACGGTATTAATATAGCTGCCTGTGGTATTTACGGCCTCGGAAATGCTCTTGAAAATCCTGACAATATCCGTCAGGCTATGTTCCTGCTCTTTCACAACGCGGGTAACAATATCCATGTCGGTAACCGCATGGTCTACACCACCGCGAACTTCCTGAACGATTTCGATGATTTGCGAGCCTGATACGCTGACTTGTTCGGCCAGTTTGCGAACTTCTTCAGCAACTACGGCGAAGCCGCGTCCCTGCTCGCCCGCCCTGGCCGCCTCAATCGCCGCATTTAATGCCAGAAGATTGGTCTGTTTGGCAATCCCCTTGATGACTTCGACAATCTGGCTGATTTCCTGCGATTTATTCGCAAGATTCATTACGGTGGCGCTAACATTCTGATATACCTTCATATTTTCGATCATTTTTGCTTCTTGCTCACCGACAAGATCAGCTCCGGTTTTGACCGCCCTTTCCGCCTCGTTTGTCAAAATCGCCGAATTGCTCATGTCTGTACTGATGTGTTCCAGGCCGGCAACAATCGTCTGAATGTTATTGCTGCCTTCCTCAGTGGACTTAGCCTGCTCAACAGCGCCCCGCGCCAGCTCGGTGATTGTAATGGCAATTCGTTCAGACGCAACAGAAATTTCTTCGGTGGATGTGATCATCCGGTTAGATTCATTTACCACCATTTCGCTTAACTGACGGGTATTTTGCACAAGATCCCTGATATTTTTAACAACATGGTTAAAGGCCCTGGCAATCAGCCCCAGCTCGTCTTTTTGATCCAAACTGATGCTGTGCGTGAAATCATATTGTGACAGTTCATCCAGATGACTCAAAATCTCTTTAATCGACTTATTTATCGGGACAATAATTAAAACTGTTACCGTAATCAACGCAATGATTAAAACCAGCATTACAGATATAACTATTTTTTGTGCAAACGCCATTTTCACAGTATTTAAATCATCGACATAAATTCCGGTCCCAATAATCCACTGCCATGGTTCAAAACCTTTTACATAGGAAAACTTAGGCTGAGGCGCATCCTTGCCCGGTTTAGGCCACTGGTAACGTACAAGGCCCTCTCCCTGACTTTTCACAACATCTGTAAAGGCGACAAATATCTTAAACCCGCTTGGATCTTTGTAATCGCTCATATCCTGGCCATTAAGCTCCGGTTTTGCCGGATGCATAATCATGCTTGGTTTATAGTCATTAATCCAAAAATACTCGGTTTCCTCATAACGCAGCCCCTGTATTTCCTGTTTTGCATACTCCTTAGCCTGCGCTTCCGTCAGGATGCCCTTTTGCGCCTGGGAATAATAAAACGCAACAATATGATAACTTGTCTCTGTAAGGTTTTTCAGTTTTCTCTCAGCACTTTGCTCCAGGGCAGACGTTAAGGCGGGAAGAATATACAACCCAACCACACCGCTAAAAGATATAATCAACAGCACCACAATGCTAATGATTTTTGTTGTGAGTCGAAAATCTTTAAAAATATTCACAGCTTTCCGCTCCTTAGCTTACTAAGCATATTCAGGCAGTATCGCCAAGACTCTGTCTCTAAGCCCCACGTTGCCCGCTAATTTATATCATAACGGATAATAATTACAAAACTCTGACCAAACCGTGATTTAAATCTTACAAAATCTTTTGTTCCGGCTTCAATATAAAACTGCATTCAAACATTAGCTTTGCGGTCTAATGTCTGAATGCAGTCAGTCAGATAACTAATTAGATACAGAAATACAAATAAATTGCTTTCAGGTTTCTCATGCAAAAAAATGTTAAATTATCCATAAAGAAGGAACTTGCATTTTGGCAGAGAATAAAAAATTGTAAATAATTAACTTTCAGCAGAGGTTTCTTATGGATTATATTTATTTAGCCGTCATGGGCTCATCCATTGGGACATTGGCAATAGTTCTGATTTCCACATATCTGTATGTATTATACCGTGCACGCTATATGGGTATATGGGCTGTAAGTTGGCTTGTCCTTCTCATAAGATCTGCTATTTTTGATTCAGGATTACTCGCCTGGAAGCAGTCCGCCTTAGGATTGACAGTATATCAAATGCTGACTTTTATCTTTGTCCTGATGATTGTTTGGAGCACTTACAGTTTTATAAACAAACCGCTTAATAAGTGGTGGCTATACGGCACTGTCATCATTTTCATTGCAAGTACTGCAGTGAATATTCTGGCTTCCTCCTTGCTTTATAAATTGTTACTGCCCATCTATATTAGCTGTTTTTCAGGTATATGGGCTGGCTTAATTTTTATACGTCATCCGAAATTACCGATTTTCGGCCGATTAGTTACCGGCTATGCCTATATTCTGTTGAGTCTTCTCAATTTTTCTGCTCCGTTTATAATGTATGGCTCGTGGCTTCTTCCCTGGGGATACGCTGCGGGCGGAATATTGCGACTAACCATTGCTATTGGCACTCTAATGTTATACTTTGAAAAAACCAGAATCGATTTATCCCATAAGGAAATTCAGTATCGGCAACTAGCGGAAAACGCCATTGATGTAATCTACTATTATCGCCTCCCCCCGGAAGCCGCAATTGAATATATAAGCCCCGCCGCTTTGACTGTCACCGGTTACGCCCCTGAGGAATTTTACGCCGACAACAAATTAATCTTTAATTTGATCCATCCTGACGACCGTTCCCTGCTTGACGATTTCATCAAAAATCTGCCACACTCTATTGAATTGCCGCTGACCATACGCTTGCTTCGCAAAGACACTACCACCCTCTGGCTCGAACAGAAATGTGTTCCGATTTATGGTGAAAAAGGCCGGCTGGTGGCCCTGGAAGGTATTATCCGCGATATTACTGAGCGAAAAAAACTGGAACAAATGGCCTCAGCTTTCGACAGGATGAACATGGTAGGCAGTATGGCGGCCACCGTCGCACACGAAATCAGAAATCCCATGACCACGGTACGCGGCTATCTGCAGTTGCTGGGACGAAAGGAAAAATATCAAACCGATAAAGAAAATTTTAAATTAATGATCGAGGAACTGGACAGAGCCAACAATATTATCCGGGAATATCTTTCTTTATCCCACGAAAAGTTTGTTAGTTTGAAGAGCTGCTCGCTAAACAGTATTATTGAAGCGTTATTTCCTTTAATCCAGGCAGACGCCAATGCTTCCAAAGTATGTGCAACCCTTAACCTTAGCGAACTTCCCGATTTGCAGCTGGATGAGAACGAAATTCGTCAATTACTGCTGAATCTGGTACGCAATGGGATCGAAGCAATGCCGGCAGGCGGCAACCTGGTTATTCGCACCTTCCTGGACGATAGCAAAGCTGTTTTATCCGTCAGTGACCAGGGGCCGGGAATACCGTCTCACATACTGGATCGTTTGGGTACACCCTTTTTTACTACTAAAGATACCGGCACAGGGTTGGGCCTGCCAATTTGCTACCAAATCGCTCATCGACATAAGGCCAGTATCAAAATCGATACCAGCGATAACGGAACTACATTTTTCGTGTATTTTAGCCAGACCAATCCTTAAGTTATCAGCACATTAGCTAGTCCTTTTTCAGGAATATATACCTGAAAAAGGACTTTTTTAATATTTATATATATTTCTACAAATTTTACCATTTATTTTATATTATTACAGGAGATTATATTCTTTTCTCCGTAACCCCCATTAAAGGGGGGTGATAGTTATGAAAACGTAATTTTCATAAAAATTTTTGCGTTAGTAACTGTTTATAAAGGAGAGAAGAACAATGATAAACAAAGATACAAAGAATAATTCCTGGTCGGCAGAAACTCCTAATGATCCAATTAAAATTTGTATAGCTACTACCCCGGAAGAAAAAAGGGAAATATATCACTTTCGTTATAAAATCTATGTGGAGGAAATGTCCAGGCATCTTGATGAGGTGGATTATGATAATAAGCTATTATATGATGAACAGGACGAATGGGCTTTACTGCTATACGCTAAAGTTGGCTCAGAATTAATTGCCACTAAACGAATTAACATCGGTACTATTTCTGACTTTCCGCAAAAAATAATAGAACTTTTATCCCTGGAAACATTCCAGGGATATAGTAGTGTAAATGATGATAACAAATTTGCCTTTATTACAAAGGTAATGGTCACTCCCGCGCACCGGAGCTCGCCGGTGCTATATCTTCTTATGGTAAAATGCTATGAGATTTGTTGCCATAACCATGTACAATTTATTTTTGGTATTTCCAATTTTCATTTGATACCCCTTTATGAGCAAATGGGATGCCGCAGATACTACAAAAACTTTTTTTACCCAGGTCACGGCTTAGCGGTTCCTATCGTCCTGCTTACCGATGATATTCAGCACTTTCGCAAGGTACGTTCTCCTATTTTTCGCATAGCCCGCAGAAGACGCTCCCTGAATATGAAAACCATTGAATGGTTTAATGCCGTTTTCAGCAACCAAGCCTCCATTATCAATAGTCAATTGATTACCGAGGACGAATTATGGAACCTATTGTGCAAGCGCTTAAATGGCCTGCCAACTGAAAGCATGGCTGTACTGCAGGATTTATCCGAACCAGAAGCCAAAAAGTTTCTGCACAGCTGCGGCATTTTTGTCCAGTGCGATCCGGACGATATGCTGACGTTCCAGGGTGATATCAGTTATACCTACAGCATTTTACTATCCGGCAGATTAAAATCATTAACCTTTCAGCGCCCGCTGAAAGAATACCTCACACCTGGGCAGCACTTCGGGGCAAACGGGTTAACCGAGCACAACAAACACACCGAAGAGATAGCCGCCACCAGTTCTGCCGAAATATTAGCACTATCCGGTATCGCTTTTCAAAAATTTTGCCGCTCCCACCCCGATATCGCCCACAAAATTGTCCGGAATACTACCAGGGAAGCAAGGAAGAAACCCGGAACCAGATGAATTTCCAACAGAAATACTGCGTTAGCAGTATCTAAGTAAACAAACCGTCATTGCACTACATAACAGGTGCAATGACGGTTTGTTTGTCACCGGTGACAAACAACAGCAGCGAAAAACAAGGCCCCAGTCCCCATGTTTCACAGGCAAAACACGGGGACTGGGACCTTGTTTTTTGTTTTTCAAAAGTTATTCTAAGCAAACTAATAGATAATAATAAAAAATGATAATGAAGGGGAATTTTAGGATGTTTTCAACAGCTGAAAAAAATTATTTAATCAATATCGTGCTTGGGGTTATCGGGTTAGCCTGTATAGCCACCGGCTTGCTTTTAAAATTCAAGATACCTGCGTTAATGGCCTATGTCAATATCAAGGCGCTGCATGAGTGGACCGGATATATTATGGCGGCATTAGTTGTTCTGCATTTTGTCATGCATCTCAAATGGTTGCAGGCGTTAACGAAAAGCATGCGGCAGAATAAACAGAAGCTGGCGGCGGCAATGCTGGCCCTGGTTTTCTCGGTTGGCCTTTTTGCCGGGCTGATCGCCTTCAGTCCAGCCGGCAAAGCTCCGGCGGCAGGTAGAAACGGCAGCATTCCGCAAACGGATGTCCAGCGCATGCCGGCATCAGAAAAAACCAACTAACTATTTATCCTCCTCGCCGCCCTGCTTGTCCAAAGGCTTGAGCGCAGGCTGCAGCAGAGTGTTTTCCAGCGGAGCGGGCTTCCCTTCCCGGGCCGCGCTCTGCACTTGCACCACCAGGTGAAAAGCGGCCCGGGACAGTGTTGCCACAACAAACATACTGACAAAACCATAAAAATAATTCCACCGCATTAGCTGGAGGATATCCAGAGCGGACAACACCGGAAAAATCACCCCTGCTATTATGGTGGTTCCCACTGCACTCCAGGCGAAAAACTGACGCCAGTTGGGGCTATGCTGCTGAACCAGCATATATATCAGCGGTATTATCGTCCAGTCCATAAGCAAAACACTGGGGGAAAGCGGCAGAATACGGACCTTATAAATCCACAGCCCTGCCGAAACTCCAAACAGGTCAAGAAGTTCGCGCATTACGGCAATCAAAGAGCCGTAGAGCAGCAGATCCACTAAACGCCGCTTGTCGGTAAGACGGTACCACATAGTATAGGCGAATGCGATTACGCCGACCATGGCCCAGTATTTTACGGTAAGTGTATCTGCCTTCCAGTCGGCAAGCAACAATTGCCAGAGTTCTACCCTCAGTTGATATATAAGATAATCAGTATCCATTATTCATTGTCCTTCCTGTATGCTACAGTTAGGATGAGCATATTGGCGGCTGATAATACAAAAATGATGCTGAAACGACAAACACAAAAACCTATCGGCTTACATCGCTGATAGGTTTTGTTTCTCCTGATAGAAAGTATAACTTTCGCCTGGATAAGGGCAACATCGGCTTCCGCTTTCGCCAAAGTCTCGGCGCAAGTCGTGTTTTCTTTATGATCAACCGCGGTTGTACAGCGCGGCTACTCAATATTGCTATTTAAGAAAGCAAGCAAATCATCGAGGTCTTCCCCGGTGTTTTTCGCCACATCCTCTATCCGGGCAAATTTGCCGACCGTATTAAAAACAATTGGATTGTTTAAATTTTTAAATTTAGGAGAGCGTTCAATTAATTTTTCTTTCAAATGAGGATATTTTGTCAGCACCTCAGCGATTTTTTGATCTTTTGTTATCATTGGCAAGCTCCTTTCCACCGGCTTCATGAGGAATATATTTACCCTTACAGCCAAAAAATATTAGATACCTAATAAAGACAGGAGCGATAATCGATGAGCGAGTTAATAAACAACCGGGAACACAGGAAACAAATTATCAAGGAAATCCTCCTCGACTTGCATAAAGGGAAAAGTGTCGCGGAAGTTAAACCGCGGTTCGATGCGATTGCCGCGGAAATGGATGCCGCCGAACTTTCCCTGATCGAACAAAGCCTTATCAATGAAGGGATTCCTGTCGAGGAAATCCAAAACCTGTGCGATGTGCATGCGGCCGTGTTTAAAGAAGCACTAAGCGAAAAACCTAATATAGAGGTAAGCAAGGGCCATCCGCTGGATATTTTCCGGGAAGAAAACCAAGCCTTAGAAGAACTGATAGAAAAAGAGATCCGTCCGCTGGCGGCCGGGCTGCAAAGCGCTGCTCCCGGGGAGGAACCAAAAATCGTAAGTGAAACACTGGCAAAGATAAATCTGCTGTGGGACGTGGATAAACACTACGCCCGGAAAGAAAATCTTATCTTCCCCTTTCTGGAAAACTATGGTATAACGGCCCCGCCCAAAGTCATGTGGGGAGTAGATGACGAGATCCGGGAGTTGCTTAAGGAATCCAAGCGCTTAGCGCTTCACTATTCGTCAGGCGCTAAAGAAGCGTTCCTCAGCAAACTTGAAGAGACACTGCACCAGATAAACGAGATGATTTTTAAGGAAGACAAGATTCTGTTTCCCATGCTGCTAGAAACCCTGAGCGAGAACGATTGGCTGCTGATTCAGGAGGACAGTGAGGAAATTGGCTATTGCCTCATTGAGCCGGCAACAAAATGGCTGCCATCTAACTCTGCGCTCACCGCAATAGAGACCGGTAAAAATGCAAGCGCCCAGGGCGTTATCAAGTTTGCAACAGGCATTCTGACACCGAAAGAAATCGAGTTGATCTTCAGCCACCTGCCGATAGATATAACCTTTGTCGGTAAGGACGAGCTGGTCAAATTCTTTTCCGCAGCAAAGGATCGTATTTTCCATCGCACCAAAACCATTATTGGGCGGAAGGTCGAAAACTGCCACCCGCCAGCCAGCATTCACGTTGTTGAGCAGCTTGTGACAGATTTAAAATCCGGCAAAAAAGACAGTGAGAGCTTTTGGCTCCACCTGGCCGGTAAGTATGTCCATATCCAGTATATTGCCGTGCGTGATTCCGGCGGTGAATTTATCGGCGTCTTAGAGGCGACGCAGGATATAAAACAGCTGCAGGCAATAACCGGGGAAAAGCGTATTATGGACTGAAAGCAGCTTAAATTCAGCGGCTCTTAAATAACCTGTCACGGCCGGCGTCTTCCGAGATATTAGCCACATAGTGAAGTACTACCCGGAAGTACCTATGTTTAGTAACCAGTTTATTATACAGCGCCGCTACCAAAGATAAAGTACCACTGCCAATCAGCACCGGAGCCAGCAAAAAATCCAAGGGCACTCCCCCCTCCAGCATTACCAGCAGCGGATTGGCGGCAGCAGGCGGGTGCAAGATTCTTAGAATTTGCATGGCTGCAATCGCAACACCGACCCCCAGCGCATAAGTCCACCAATGCAGACCAAACACATAAGAACATACTATTCCAATCATACTGGAGACAAGATGTCCGCCAATTATATTACGGGGCCGGGCAAAAGCACTATCCGGGATGACAAACGCAATAAAACAAGTTGCCCCCAGCGGGGGCATTATGAAATTTACTCCAGTTATAGCAGATACATAGGCGATCGTCCCGATCCCGATCATCGCTCCAACAGACGAAGTAAAGATTCGCTTGATATTGAGCCGCCGATAGTACCACTTTTGATGCTTCGATATATTACTAATTGCGGCTGTCATTTTCTACTCCATTCTCACAGAAGCTGGCTTTGTGTTTAGTTGATATATAGCCATATAGAGTTGCTGATTAATTTGCTTTATCCTCCTCTTGAGTAATTTTATAGCAGGGTGCCTTATTTTTACTGTGATATTTATCACACCCAATGCTCTGAAGTGCTTTATCCTAAATGTACCTTTATCTATTGGCTCAATGGAAAAATTGTACAGACATGATAATAATCACTAAATTATTAGGCAAACATAGCCATACTGCCCATAGTAAAACACGGTGTACAAGGCGACTTGAAAATAGGCCTGCTGGTACTTAAAACCGGTATTGAAGGTTCCCTCGCTGTGGCCAAAATTAATATATCTTTAATTCAGGACGACACAGTCGCAAAGAAATTTCAAACCAGGATTGATGAAATCCGGACTAAGTTCGAAGCAATGGTAACTGAACTGCAGGCTAAATAAAACGAATGGGGACCGCAGCGCGCTGCAGTCCCCATTCGTTTTATTTAGCCGCTTATTGTAAAATTGTTTGCAGATCGTTTTCGGGCGTACTAATCGGATGCAGATTAAATTTTTCTACCAGGATGTTGAGTACATTGGGTGACAAGAAGGCCGGTAATGACGGACCGATATAGATGTTCTTGATGCCGAGCGCCAGAAGCGTGAGCAGGATGCACACCGCCTTCTGCTCATACCAGGACAGTACAAGCGTAAGCGGCAGTTCATTAACCTCGCATTTAAACGCCTCGGCAAGGGCGACGGCCACCTGAATGGCCGAATAGGCGTCATTACATTGCCCCATATCCATGATTCGCGGTAAACCGCCGATTTCGCCGATATTAAGATCATTAAACCGGTACTTGCCGCAGGCTAAGGTCAGAATAACGGTATCCTGCGGCGCTTTTCTTACAAAGTCGGTATAGTAGTTACGGCCCGGTTTGGCCCCGTCACAGCCGCCGACCAGGAAGAAGTGCTTAATCGCGCCTGCTTTTACCGCATCGATGACGGTGCCGGCAACACTCATAACTGTACCGCAGGCAAAGCCTGTCATCACTTCTTTGCCGCCGTTTATGCCGGTAAACTCTTTGTCTTCCTGCCAGCCGCCCAGTTCAACAGCTTTATTAATTAAAATTGAAAAATCCTTGATGTGGTTTGATCCCGGAATATGCTGAACACCCGGGAAACCGACAACAGAAGTGGTAAATACCCGGTCACTGTAGGAGCTCTTCGGTACCATCAGACAGTTGGTGGTAAATAAAACAGGCGCCGGTATGTTATCAAACTCTTTTTGCTGATTCTGCCAGGCTGTGCCAAAATTGCCTTTCAGATGCGGATATTTATTAAGTTCAGGATAGCCATGCGCCGGCAGCATCTCACCATGAGTATAGATGTTAACGCCTTTGCCTTCAGTCTGTTCCAGCAGTTGTTTTAAATCAAGGAGATCATGGCCGGTAACGACGATGAAAGGCCCTTTCTCCACCTTTAGAGATACCTTGGTTGGTTTGGGCTGATCATAAGCAGAGGTATTCGCTTCGTCCAGCAGCGCCATACAGGCCAGATTGGTTTTGCCAAACTCTATCAAGAGGCCAAGCCATTCATCTGCCGTATGTTCTTCGCCCAGCGCTTGCAAGCCTTTATAAAACCAAGCCGTGACTTCCGGGTTTTCTTTGCCTAAAACCGCAGCATGCTCTGCATAAGCGGCCATACCGCGCATACCCAATAATAACGTGGTCCGCAGCGATACGATATCGATGTCGCCTGTCCACAGCTCACCCGGGACAAAGTCTGCAGCGGCTGCGTTTAGTTTGTTCTTTTCCGCATGAATTTGATCAATTAAGGCTTGTACCCTCTCACTGTCAAAACAAACATTGGTAACCGTGGTAAAAAGCCCTTGCCGCACCAGTTCATCCGCCTTTTTACCGGCGCTTTTGCCCTGCGCCGCCCTGGCCAAACCAATTAAGGCACAGGTAAGCGCATCCTGACTGTTGGCTACCTCTGGCTGCTTGCCACATACCCCTACCTTGGTACAGCCTTTTCCACCTGCTGTTTGCTCACACTGAAAACAAAACATGGACATGCAATTCCCTCCCCGATTTTCTGGTTAAAAGTAATCTCTGGGTAAAACTGCGTACTTGTCTAAATAATTCCATTCTTAATGAAATTATAATCAAAAGTTCTGACAAATTCGTGACATATTTCTTACAAAATTCTGACCGGTTTTATTAATATTGGGTAACTGGGTTCACTTCCTTGGCGGCTACTGTCATGTTGTTTACAATATCCAATTTTCTTGCCTGAAACCGGCGTTTGGATATTTACAACTTTACACTCTACTATTTATAATATTTTTCAAGGATTCCGAAGGGAGAGAACTAAAATGGAGGAGTTAATCCAGAGCAGAATACATAGCTACTATTGGAATAACGATCTTAATTGTGCGGAAACAACGCTAAAAATCTTGGCCGAAATATTTAACGTGGAAATTCAACCCCAAATTCTGGCTGCCGCTGTCGGCATGCACGGCGCCGGCAAATTCGGGGCACAGTGCGGGCTGGTGGAAGGCGCGCTAATGTTTATCGGCATTCTCGGTAAGGAAAAAGGCATCGACAAAGAAAGAACCATTGCTTTATGCTATGCTTTCGCCGACGGATTCGAACAAAGATTTAAAAGCCTGCGCTGTAAAGACTTACGCCCTATGGGTTTTCGGCCTAATGATCCACCGCATCTCTGTGAAGGCAAAACCAGAATAGCAATTAAATTTTCCTCAGATTTTATCAACAAAGCGTTGGAAATTAATCCTTAAGATCAGGCTGACGGTTACTGCAAAACAGAGTCCCTGTCCCCGCGTTTTTATCAATACATAAAACACGGGGACAGGGACTCTGTTTCTTTACTAAAAACTTACGCATACCCTTGCTTTCTTTACACTTCCCTGACTTCTGCCGGCAGTATAATAAGGTTGAATTCCCGAATCTTTCAAAGGGTGGTGAGACTTGTGGATTTCAACCAGGCGCTCACGCTGGCAGTGTTTCTCTTTTTCCTGGGGTTTGCGTTAGGCATTATGTTCGCCCCTCGCATATACCGTTTTAAATAAAATTATAGGCAGGTACTGCAGTCTATTGAGCTAAAGCATCCAAGCATATTGCAAAACAAGAGCCCTGCCTGTGGAATTTATTAATATGAATTCCACAGGCAGGGCTCCTGTTTTGTGTAATCAAACTATCCCAAGCGCTTAGGAAACTGGTAGCAAACAACAGAGCTAGTGTTTTAACTCTTGCAGCTTTTCTTAGCTCCGCCGGCGACGTTAAACTGCTTTTTTTAGCCAACAGCCGGTTTGTATTTTTCCCATATTGCGTCAATTTTTGCAGTAATTTTTTAAGGAACTCTAAATAATGATATATTATGATTTGTTTGTCAAATGCTATACACCTTTGGTAAATAATATCAAAAAAGTAATGAATTTGACGAAACCATGAAAGTGAGGGATAAGCGCATGCCCGTTATAAGAAAAATTACGGTAATTATTGCAAGTTATATTATTCTTTTAAATGGCGCACTAGATATTGGCTGGGCAACTTGTTTGGCCAATCAAAATACGCTATATTCTGAAGAATTATGGGTAGAGTTGGATGTTTCCGCAGAGCAAAGAAAACGTATTGACGAAATGATTGTCCAGGCAGCCAAAGAAATATTAAAAAATCAACCAAACTTAAAAAACGCCAGCATGTTAGACCTCTTAGAATATGAAAGCCTGGTAAGCAACAGGAGAAATCAGGTAAATGAAATGATCTCAAAAATATTAACAACAGAACAGCAAAGCATATTTGATAATCAATTAGAAATACAAGAACAGACCAGAAACCTTTCAGCCCTGTCTCTACTGAGTTTAAATCTTTCTGAAAAGCAACAGCCGCTCGTACTTTATTCATTGATCGGGTCGCAAAAGCAAATTTGGTCTATTATTTCAGATAAAAAGCTCTCCTGGGAGGAACGAAGGAAAAAGCTAAAAAAAGTGAACGCCATTAACAAGCTGCAACAGCATTTGAGCAAAGACCAAATAAATACATTAAAAATATGGTCGGATTTATTAAACCGTTCTCAAACGTAGAATATGCAAAAATGATTAAAACGTTAGCTTTACTATATTAAGACAGACCAAACCAAAATTTCTGAATTTGAGGTAATTGTTATATGAAAGAGACGACGAATTTTCAAACATCATGCCTGTCTGCTAATACCGCAAATGGAAAAGGTATTGTGATTGGTCCCGGTGCCATTATCGGCAAAGATGTTGTCCTCGGAGAAGGAACTAAAATTGGAGCACATGCAATTATTACCGGCCGGACAATAGTTGGCCGCAACTGCGTTATTCACCCGCATGCGTCAATTGCTGCCGGACAGTTCAGCAACCAACACGCTAAGGAGAATTCGGTCATTATCGGTGACAACACCACAATTCGCGAATTTGTCACAATAAACGGCTCAACTGGCAAAGGCCTGCAAACGCAAATCGGCTCACATTGCTTAATATCAGCTTATAGTCAGATTGACGCCCACTGTGTTGTCGGAGATTCAGTGGTAATCTCCAACGCAGTAAGGCTTGCAGCCTATGCGGAAATAGAAAGTCAGGCAGTTATCGGTGGGCTAGCACTAATTCATCCGTTTATAAAAATCGGCAGAAATGCTATGATCGGCGGTATTTCTAAAGTAATCCATGATGTCCCGCCCTTTATTATGGTTAATGGTAATCCGGCACAGGCATTTGGCATTAATTTGCTTGGCATGAGACGTGCGGGAATAAGCGAGACTAAACGGCAGATCATAAAAAAAGCTTACAAAATTCTCTACCTGTCAGGGTTGAACATTGCCCGTGCTTTAGAGGTAATGGAAGAACAGCTTGTTCTATGTGAAGAATTAAAATATTTTATAGCTTTTTTGCGCAGCAATAACAGAGAGATTTGCAGTAAAGGCAGAGCCTCTAAATCAAAACTAAACCCCAGACAGGTTAACTGAACTAACCATATGTGCTAGCATCGTGCATTTAATACCTACTTAGACTTTAATAATCATGCGTATTGTGAGGCGGATCTATGATAAAGAAAATTCTCAGTTTGCTATTCATAATATTTAGCATCCCCTCTGCAATCTGTCTGTCAAACCCGGCATTGGATGACTACTCTGCAGGAACCTTCTCCATAGACCTGCATCTCGGCATTCCCGATAATCACAGTACTATAGACCAGTTATACACCAGCTATATCTTTACTGCCGGTTTAGGGTCCGGATTTGCCGGACAATATGTCTATCATGACGCGGAAGCAGATAACGGTGGCCGCCGAATAAAATCAACCCAGATAAATATACTTAAATCCGAACATAAAGGTCTTTCATTTATGATAGGATCTTCTCAGACTGAGCTTGTGGGTAATTATTCACGTACTGACATCATTGCAGGAGTTCAGGGCACTGTTTATATAGGCTCCAATACCCGAGCCTATACCAGTATGTCAGCCGGCCCCGGCATTACCGCCTACTCGGTCGCTATTGGCTACAGTCTCACTCCCAATACTGAACTTAAATTAAATTACAGCGACTTAAGATATAAAGATTTAGCTCCGGAAGTCATTACTGTAAAAGTTCCTTACGGAGGAATAGTCTACCGTTTTTAATTTATTATGGGCAGGAGAACACTATCATGAAGCTTACTCTATATTCCTTAGCCTTTGCTGTCCTATCGCTGTTATGTTTAATTACAAGCGCGAATGCAGCAACGCCATTACCACATAGTTTCAGAGGTCTAGTCTGGGGACAAGCCCTGGAAGACTTCGGAGAAAAAAGCAGTATGCAAGACACATCGTCAGCTATAGAAAACAAGTTTCTTGGAAAGAACGAAACGTCATACAAACGTTTGTATGATGATAATATCATTGGCGGAATAAAGTTTACCGCTGTTACCTATATTTTCTGGCGCGACAAATTCAAAGCCATAACTGCTTATACTGCGGGAAGCGATAAATTCGCTCAATTAATAAATGTAACACACAAAAAATTCGGACGTCCAAAATCAATAGAAGAAAATCAATACTGCACTCGTGTCATCTGGTCAGATAAGCAAACTGAATTGGTAATTACAATGGCAGGAGATGATAATACCATTCATCTTTATATGAAGTCACTAGCCATTGAAAATTCAGAAAATCGCTGGGAAGCTGCTGGCAGATCACCCGCTCATATTGAGTGGTGATAAAAAATAAAGCTATTTTAAAACTAGAGGAGGATTCTTTATGAAAAAGGTTATGTTGCTACTTGCATTGTTGCTCCTACTTACTGTCGGCAATGCCCTGGCAGCGCCAATCAACACTTTGGAGAAACAACAAATGACAGTAGGTATCGTCGGCGGAAATGTCACAAACGCTTACTATCTTGAGGACAAAGTGACCAATAATCTCAGTATAGGAATACAGTATATCGATGGAGACGTTGACTGTTATGGACAAATAGACTTTTCCGACAACGTCAATTCGGAAACTATTCCTAAATTGATCATTGGCAACAGGGACTATAGCTCCGGTTCAACAACATATATAGGTGCTGCTGTAAGAGCTCCCATAAATGAAGACTTTGCCGGTTATGCGATTGCTCTCTTCGGTAAGAGCCTGCAGGAATTACAACTGGGCTTTACAAGCGAATTAAACGATTCTGTGTTCATGAATGTAAACTATCGTATAGTAGAACATCATGGCACTAGTAAAGGGATAGGCCTTGGGATAGGCTGTCGGCTTTAGAGAAAGCTAGTTTTGACAAGATTTAATAAATAGTATTTACTCTCAAGGACGGTTGCTATGAAAAGAAAAGGTATCTTGTTAGCCTTAATTTTACTTCTTTTTGCTTCAGTAACTTTTGCGGCTAATATTAAAAGTTATGAAGAGTATACAGGACGGCGGACATATACCGTTACCGATACCAAATCATCCAGTATCTTTGATCTGAATAACCATTATAAGATCACAACCATATTCAGTTCGGTCTATGAAAAAGGCAGTAATGAAGCTGTCAAAAAGTTAACTTTACAGTACTATACGGCCGAAGAGGCTGTCATAGCCATCCGTCCGACAATCAAGCTTACTATTGATGATGAAACCTGGCAATTGACGGCAACCTCCCGCTCCACTGTCAACAGTGACGGCAGCATACAGTTTATTTGGATTCTGCCGGTTGCAGTAACCAAGTCACTAATGGATACTAAAAAAGCAATTACCGTAAGATTTTTTTATAATACACCCAATGGCGATTGTTTTAAGGATTATACGATCCCCCACAAAATTATTGCAGTAGTGCAAACAATGTATTTGCAGGATATAGAATCGGTAAATTCTTTATTAACGGAATAGTATCCTAATTATTTGGTATACTCTACAAATCATACCTCTATTATCGCAACTTAATATTAATAAATTATTAAAATATTGCGCAGCTAATAATGTAACGCGTATAGAAATTATCTAGACTTCCGAGTCCGATTTTTGACAGCGGGGGACTAGAAAGCACGGATGAATAATACGAACACGGATGTATCAAAGAAGGTTTCACATGAAGTTGTTATTAGTTGAAGATAATCTAAGACTCTTGGATTCATTGACCCATTTATTAAAAAAATCAGGCTATGTAGTAGACACTGCTATTGATGGTAAGGCAGGCTCTGAACTGGCATCCCTGGAGGTTTACGACATTATTATCCTAGATCGCATGCTTCCTTATCAGGATGGTTTATCTGTATTAAAAGAAATTCGCGAGCAAGGAATCGATACCCCCATTTTATTTCTAACAGCTAGGGATAGCCCTCATGAGAGAGCGGAAGGTCTGTATGCCGGCGCCGATGATTATTTAATAAAACCCTTTGCTACAAATGAGTTGCTGGCAAGATTGCGCGTTCTTATCCGGCGAAAAACCACCCGGTCCTTAGAACCCCTAATTAATGCGGCCGGGCTAACTTTAGACCCGTTTCATAATCTGGTGACTAAAGGAAAAGGAGAAAGAAAAATCCACCTTACTACCAAAGAACTGTTGCTTTTAGAGCTGCTGATGCTCAATTGCGGCCAGGTAGTAACCCGAGAATCTATTATGGCAAAAGTTTGGGGCTATAATTCCGACAGCAGCTTTGCAAGCATTGATACATATGTGCATCTTCTTCGCAAAAAACTAGATGTCTCCAATATTAAAACCGTACGTGGTATCGGTTATTACTTGCAAGAAGATGGGGAAGGCATACTGTACTGTGAATGAAACCGCCTAACAGGCCGGCACTTAAAGGCGTTTAAGGCTTCCACTTGCTCAAGCCTTAACGCCCTTTGACCCGTTGTCCCTTATTGCCGGCTGCCCCTTATGAGTCCTCATACTCTTTAGTGCTCAATTTATCCATTGCTCTATCATGCTTTTTGCACTTTTTATTGTTACCTCAAGTAAGCCCTAGTGTACTTACATAATAGCCTTCTGCCAAAGACATGAACAGAAAGCCATAGCTATAATTTCATTTAGCTATGGCTCTGCTCTTTCCCGGCATACCAATATAAACAGTAACTTTGTTAACAGGTATTATCCGTCCTGTAAAAGATAATTGTCCCCCAGCAAATATAAAACTCTCGTGGGATTTTGCATACTACGCATCGCAAGAAGCTGACTGCTACCGGCAGTATTATTTTTTATGGTTGATAGGATTTCTGCAGCGGCTATGTTCTGCATAGTACCGAGTAAAGAATTGAGATAAATTTCTCCTTTGGAGACATATGAAGCAGCATTATTTAAAATATCCATCGCGGTTTCAGGTGCATTTACTAAATCCACCTTGTTCAAGTTCAATATGTTGCCGTCAATTTTAAAGCGTGAATAACTCAACGTTCCATTTCGGGTGCTCGCTAACGTAATTGATGTTTTAGCCTGGCTATCCTGGGCCGGCCAGATAATATTAAAATGTTTTAGCGGCTGTTCACTAGGATAATAAATATCCGGAACTACAGACTCTGCCGTTTGTACAGGCCCGCCGTCCACAAATGCCCCGCCTATTCCGCCGGTATCTCCACCTAACAAAGTTTTGGTAAATTCGCAAGATTGTTCAATTTTATGAATGAAGACTGCGCCATTGCCCTTCGTAACAAAATCAGCGACAAACTCCTGGGTATTGGCATAATTCGAAACATGGCTCAGAGCCTGATCAAGATTTTCTGTAGGGTTATTTTTCAGATCAGTCATTAAGTCCTTTATTCCACCACTGTATCCCGCAGCTTGAATCTGCTCATGCAAGTAACGCACAGCCATTGCCGAGCTCGAATATTGCAAACTACTTCCAACCCAAGTTTCATCAGTTCCATTACCTAAAGCATTTTGAATTGCCGTTGCGCCTTCAATTCCTCCCCCGTTACGTGCTAAATCGGTAGCAACCCTTTCATTAGCGCCATGAATAAATTCAGCAGTTCCTTCTTTAAACCAGTTAGGCAAACTGGTAAAATTCATCGTGCGCCCCATAATCGCATGCACCATTTCATGCACTAAAACGCGATCATCATAATAAGGTTTTCTTCCGCCATCCGGTAAACTCGCCGGCAATGCGGTATCAACGGCAATACGCAGAATCTGACCGGTTGCTTTTCCGTCAGGTCCATAATGATATTCTATTGCAGCCAAATAATCTTGTGGTGTTTCATCTAAGACTAACCTTAGCTTTGCTCCGTCTGCACTTAGCCCGTAGCGATCGGCTACCACTTTTTCAGCTTCTTCTAACCATCCGCTTTTTAAGCACTGAATAATTTTTTTATCATTGGCACTTAGTTCATTTGAATCTGCAAAAAGGTTTATATTTTGATACTTCGCGGATTTACTGACTTCGTCAATTTTTTGGGCAACACTTGTTAATTCTGTCTGGAGAGCTTGTCTGTCAGAAGAGTTTTCGGTTTGAATCGCCTGTTTGGCTAGCTTTTTTGCGTATTGTAATAGTGACTGAATCGTATTTAAAGAATCAGTAGCTGTTTTTAATATTGTCATACTGCCTGTTCCGGAATTGGCAAGTGCAATCACAGGCTTGTTTGATAATTTACTGGCACGTTCAGACAAATCCAGTACAACAACATTTTCTCCGAAATTCGCCTTACTGGCATTGTTTTCTATGCAAAGCTCCCTGGTTGCTGTTTGCGTTTCTATATCGTTAATATTATTTTCCTTGGAAGATGTAGACAAAAAGCCTGCATTTAGCCTTAAAGACAAAAGCATTATGCTTCACTCCTTTTCTATATTATTTAGGTATTGTTACTTTGTCTGAACAGAGTATTAAAAATCCCCCCCTCCGCGCATGTATCGAACCCAGTCTAATAAATAAATCGGAAAGCTTTATTTGAACTACCTCAAAATTTAGGTAATAAAAAATTAAATCCGCCCCGGATTTGCCAGGGCGGATTTAATGCAATTACTTCCATCTTACCAATAGGGGGCATGCGGTCCGGTTCCAAAGTGAGGAAAATGCGGTGATCCCGGACGCCACAGGAAACTGTCGTCCATCATAACTGCCTTTCGTCCGTCACTTTTTCCGACCTTGTAGCAGCCTTGGAAAAGAATGAATTTGTGGCTTTCCGGATGCCATCCCTCTTTGCCAATATAGATGTTGCTGGATGAGGTATTCTCTCCGTCCATCAATAATTCCAGCTTGGCAAATGTGCCGTTGCTGATATTAAAATCAATCCCTGACACTTTTCCGGATGTAGTCATCTGAAATTTTAAATATTGACGTTTTTTCTCGACTTTTGCATAATCATCTTTTCCAACTATGTTCATAAAAACATTGTCAAAAAAGCCATCTGTGCGAATAACACCGGTAAATACATGTTCTTGTTCAGATGACCCGGCCCATACATGAAACCCGTCTTTATCCTGCCAAACAAAATATCCGGTATATTGTTCCGCAGTCGCTTGATCCGGCTTGCCTTCAAAACGCAATGGATTCGCTAATACATAATTTGTAAGGCAAAGCAAGATAAATGCCACTAACAAAGACAATACAGCACTTTTTTTCATTTGTCTCCCGCCCTTTCCTTGGCATTAGGATTCTTATTGATCCAACCACGCTAACATGCCGTCTTGTTAAAATTTAAAATAGACACCACTACCAAATCCCTCAAAAATTGTACCATTAGGATCATTGAATTTTCTCCAGCCTAAATTCACATTAACATTATTCTCTAAGTCATAGGTAAGGCCCAAAGCCTTGTCATAAAAATGCGTTCCTTTTTGATAGGATGCATATATCCCAACGCCGGCGGCAAGATCTTGTTTAACTGAGACTCCGCCAAAGAAGTTGCTGTCACTGTCTGCGTTATCTGAATGCAGACGCCGCTGTCCTAGCATTAGTGATATATTAGGCAGTAATGGCACGGTTTTTAAGCCGACATCGGTATAAGATTCTCCCCCTGCCTGGATTTGGTTTATAAAAACTCCATAGCCAAATCCGATACCAAAACTGCCAAATAATTCATTAAATCCTTTGTTTCCTTGTTCAGCCCCGCCTGTCGTTTTGCTTAAGTCATAATAGTTATAGCCAAACTGGATATCTCCAATTCCCGCACTCGGGTCTGGCACTGCGCATATCCCGCCTGATGACATTAGAACAAGAAATATAACCGCTAAAAATATAGACTTTTTTTTCACTTTTTTCTCCGCCCCTCTTAGTGCATCTATTAATAAATTAAAATATATGTCATATTTGTTTTAATAAACTTAAAATACAGGAAAAAAATTCTAAGATCATTAAAAAAAAGCGGGAAAAACGCGGGGACAGGGACCGTGTTTCTTCACTAAAACTTACATATACCCTGCTCCCCTTACACTTCCTTGACTCTGCCAGCAGTATGAAACAGAAGCCCTGCCTGTTAAATTCATTAAGAATTCCACAGACAGGGCTTCTGTTTTGTGTAATCAAATTAGCCCCAGGCGTTTGGGGAAATTACTTTTTAAAATGATAAGGCAGAGTCGATACAATAACATTTTCACGCAGGATCAGCAATGTTCTTAATATCCACCCGGTCTGGTTGTGAAGCAGGCGGTGCCATAACTTGGCCGGTTCGAACTCCGGTATGACAATGGTAATATAATTGTAGATAGTCTTTTGCATTTCAAGCTCGCTTACATAACCCAAAATAGGCTGGACGATAGACCGGTAGGGAGAATAAAGAACATGCAAGGTAACGCCTTCCAGGTTTAAGGCTTTCCACTTTTCCTCAAACTTCTGCCGCTCCTCCTCCTCCGAATAGATATAGAGGGCGATGATGTCGCCGCCGATAGCCTTTGAATACCTGAGGGAAGCAGCCACCACTTTGGTTATGCCGGATATCGGGACTATGATAAGATTTCTCGGCTGGTGAATGTCAAGCTGCTCCATAAAATCAGCGGTGGAAGCGCGTAATTGCTGACCCGTAGTGATGTAGTGCCTGTGGATGGTTTTAAAAATATAAATCATAGCCGGGATAAATATAAGAACAATCCATGCCCCATGGATAAATTTAGTTACTGCAATGACAATTACAACAATACCGGTGATACAGGCGCCAAAGCCATTAAGGACTGAGCGGCCAATCCAGTTCGGTCCTTTTTCTCTTACCCATTTTACCACCAGGCTGGACTGGGCAATTGTAAAAGAAAGAAACACGCCAATCGCATAAAGTGAAATCAGATGCTCAACATTGCCGTTAAAAACAATAATTAATGCGGCCGATATCAGGCTTAATAACAATATCCCCTTGCTATACCCCAACCGTTCCCCTTTCTCGCCCAGATAACGGGGAACATACAAATCCCGCGCCATTATGGATAAAAGCGGCGGCAGACCGTTATAGGCCGTATTGGCTGCCAAATATAAAATCAGCATGGTGGCTATTTGAATGTAATAGTAAGCCCAGTTCCTGCCGAAAACATTCTCAGCCAGCTGAGACAGCATGGTTACGTTTTCCTGGGGCAGAAGATGATAATGCAAAAACAAAAAGGAGATGCCGAAAATCATGCTGCCTAACAGAGCCGACATTACGTAAGTAGTCCTGATAGCATTGTTCACACTGGGTTCCTGAAACATCGGCACACCGTTGGAGATCGCCTCTATGCCGGTCATAGAGCTGCAGCCATTGGCAAAAGCGCGCATAACAATCAGTGTAATAAACCAGTCGGCCTGCTGCATTACTACCGATTCCGCCGGTATAATAGGCGCTGCTTCAGTAAGCGCCTTATATACGCCGGCGCCAATCATGCATACTATGCCGAAAATAAAAAAGTACGTAGGCCAAACAAACACATTGGAGGATTCCCTGACTCCCCTTAAATTAACAATTGTCAGTACCAGAAACAGGACTATTATGTCGATAGTCACTTCCCGCCCGATAAGAAACGGGAAAGCTGAAACCAGCGCCTCTGTTCCTGAAGATATACTTACCGCAACGGTAAGCACATAATCCGCGACCAGTGCGGCTGCGGCGATAAGTGCAGGCAGTTCACCCAAATTGTGCAGCGCAATGGAATAAGAACCGCCGCCGCCGGGATTGGCTCTGGCTACCTGCGTATAAGACAGCGTGACGACTGCCAGCAGGGCGATTACCGCCAGGGTAGCGTAGCTGAAATACCCGTAAATCAGCATCCCCGGAATGGCTAAAGTAAGAATGATTTGCTCCGGGCCATACCCTATTGAAGACAAAGCATCGGAAGAAAAAATCGACAGCGCCTTCCATTTAGGCAATTTCTCGTGAGCGGCTTCTTCTGTTTTTAGAGGTTTTCCGATTATCAGCCGTCGAAAGCTCAGCACCTGTAAAGCCCCCTTGGTAATATTGAATAAAAGCTATATGTTACCGGTGTTTCAGTTAAAGACAATACCAGGTCAACTTAGTATTGTCTTTTTTCACACCTGTTAAAACACCCTTAAAATTCTATAGCAGTCCCAACTGCAGCCTGGACAAATTTCTTCCCGAAACGGCTTTGCAATGCGGCCATCATCGCAAAGCCGGTACAATGGTTGGCCGCAATAAAGTCGGGTGAATATTGTTCCAGGGTTGCCAGCGTGGTCTCTTGCTGAGACTGTGAAACCGGTCCCAAATGAGTTCCGCCAATCCAGCCGGCCAGCCGGTTTTGTCCGGTTATTGCCAAACCTCGCTGCACGGTGTTGACCAGTCCCGAATGGCTGCAGCCGCTTATAACCACTAAGCCTTTGTCACTCGCATAGTAAAGAGCCGTATCGTCAGGAATACTATCCTGGCAGTCACAGCCGGCTTCATCACAGATAACCAGCCTGGTATCGCCCTGCTCGAATGTAGTTATGCGGGGCATGCTGCCGCTAAACCATAGCTTGGGGACTATCTTCAGCGGCTCATCCGTTAACTGCCACCTGGCCCCCAGGCAAATGCTATCCTCCTTTGTAAAGGGTACGCCTATATACGCCCGTTCACCGCCGGTGACTGCATACCGCTTGCCAAAGATCAGCCTATGGGCATAAATGGATATCGGTTTACACCGGTGCCGGAGAATATGCGGCAAACCGCCGGTATGGTCATAATGCCCGTGACTAATTGCAATAGCATCCAGTTCATGCGGGTGGACGCCCAAGAGACTCAGGTTATGGACAACAGCGGATGATTGGCCCGCATCAAGCAGCAGCTTATACGAGTCTAATTCGAGTAACAGGGATAAGCCATGCTCCCCCAGAAAAGGCTTCTTGGCACTAATAGGCACTGAATTGTCGACAACTACCGTTACTTTCATCAGGATTGCCTCCTACGCTACTAAATTTCGACTAACTATCACAAGCTATATTTTCTGGCGGTCAACCAGAAAATTCCGTTCTCACCCTACAAGCTTATAGTAAGACTTAACCGTATTTATTTCAATTGTTTAATTTAAAAACCTGATAACGGCGCAATGGCAAGAGGAGTATTCTGCAGAATTCATGGCGGCGCAAACTAGCCTCTGCTCATTGCAGTCCACAAAAAAATAGTAGTTTCATTTACAAAGCCGCTACCTTGCCTGTTGGCACGATAGCGGCTTTAAAACTGCTCTATCCTTTTTCTCCGGGTATTACATCCTGCCTTTACTGCGTACGGGAAGCCAATCTCTAAGCACATAAACCAAAATTAATACACTGCCTCCCACGGCTACCCATATAAACCGCGGGTTATTTACCCAACTATGCCAGTTGTCGCCCAGCGCCGCCCCGGCGCCTAAAAAAACGGTCAGCCAGATAAGGGCGTGTATCATATCGTAGATGAGAAATTGGACGGTAGAAATACCGCTGATGCCGGCGACATAAGGAGTTATATTACCTATCGTCGGCAGAAAACGGCCGATGATAATATAAGCCGGGGCTGACCTTTGCAAAAGCTCTAACGCTTTGTCAATACGTTCCGGGGTTAGTCTAATATACCTCCCCCATTGCTCCAGAAAAGCCCCGCCAAAATACCGCCCCAGCAGAAAGGCAGTAAGCGAACCCAAAAGATAACCTGATAAAGCTACCAGCCAGGCCGTAACAATACTAAATTCCCCTTGTTTCGCTAAAAAGCCCGCCAAAGCTACCAGCACACTGCCCGGAAAAGGCAGTCCTATTGCTTCCAGAAAAACCCCGGCAAAAATCCCTGGCAATCCCAGGCTGCTTAACATGTCAATAATCCTGTCAAACAAAATATCTCCCCTTAATCTATTATGCCTGACAAGGTTGGCGAATATCCGGCTGCAATGTCGCGCTATTATCGACATCGAAACTGATGGCAGTTAGCGCAGTTGCAAAATTCTGTAACATAACCACTCTATTTTGTAGCATAACAAGAGAATTTACATATAATGTACTAGAGTAACGTAAAGGAGGTTGTGTTAGTGGATCACTTTAATGAAGGACCTATGCAGCATGCTTGTAGACCACCAAAATGCATCGGCAAATTCAATGAAAAATATAAAGTATATGAAGTATGCTGTCGTGTACTGGTAAAAATTTGTTCCAAATGCGGCTGCGAATATGAACCCCACATGCATCCCATGTGCCCTCGCTGCAGAGAGCATGATGGTGGAGGCTTCGGCGGCTTCGGCGGCTACGGTGGTTTTGGCTCCGGTGGCTTTGGACGCCCTGGTTTCTTTGGATTTAGTCCTATGAAGAAAATGAAGAATGAAATGCTCGATGACGATGATGACGATAGTGATTGATTCTGCAGTACATTAATGTATAATAAAGTAAACACGGCTTGCGCCGAGCCTTTGGCGAAAGCAGAAGCCGATGTTGCCCTTATCCTGATAGAAAGTTATACTTTCTATCAGGATAAAAACACCCACATTCTACCTAAAAGTAGATTGCGGGTGTTTTTCTATTCTTACTGACTCGCTTGCCTAGCATATATCTGAATGACTCAAACTCCACCAACGCCGTCTCCAGCCGCCGGAAAGCCTCCGTCGTATCCAGACCTGCTTTATTCAGCCGGGAAAAATCGTCAGATGCTTCACGAATTTTGTCGTACAGCTCCCGTTCCCGTTGATGGTACTCTTTAGGTGCCTGTTTCATCATCATAGCAACTCTGCCTGCTCCCTGACACCTGCATACGGCAATATCCGTATCCACTTCCGGTTCAAAGCCCTGTCCGAAAAATAATCTTCTATCTCTATCCTGCCTGATATGACTGGTGTCAACGGAGCATAATTAAAAAAGACTTGCACCTGTATCCCCCTTATGTAACGTTGGAGCCATTGCTGACTTCCCGGTACACACCGGCTCACCCGTGCTTTACGATTCCCGCGGGAACGGCTTGCACGGCCAATAGGTCTGAATGCAGTACATTGAAGTTATCGCAGGCCTACGCTATAATAAAATAGTATCTTTATAGCCAAAATTCAGTTCTCCGCGCTGCTTATGAGTTGCGGCGCGCCCCACGCAACTTCCACGCCAGATCATGTGTGGAAGCTTATTTATTTAGGTTAACGAGATATGTCACGTCGTTAGAAGTTTTACTTCTTGTTATATTTTAGAAGTAAAACTTCTAAAAGTCAAGTACTAAAGGTGGTATTCATGTGATTATTTTTGCTGAACGATTAAAAGAATTAAGAATGAAGCACAAAGTCAGTCAAGCAGTCTTAGCCGATCTCCTCCATGTCAGTCAACGACAAATCTCGTATTACGAAACCGCCCAGGATACGCCCTCGCTCCCTTCCTTAATTGCAATTGCGGATTACTTCGATATATCTCTTGATTATTTAGTTGGCCGTTCCAATAATCCTGGCAGGCAATAAAAAATAATATGTAAACAGGCTGCTAAGTAAAATACCGTCTAAACTCCATTGACAGGGAGCTTAGACGGTATTTTTATAAATCATGTTTCCCATGCCCTTATTACCTTTTGTTATCCGGGCCGGACCCAGGAAATGATCCTGTTTTTATCAATGACCTCTACACAAACCGGACGATATCTTCAAGCGGTTTGCGCGCCTTCGGACGTACTGTTCCATCTGCCGGATATCCTGCGGCAACAAGCGCACGAATTTGTTTATCCTGTGGAATATCCAGCAACGAGCTGAGTTTTTCCCGGTCGAAAATACCCAGTATGCACGTACCGATACCTTGCGCTTCGGCCTCGAGACAAAGGTAAGCCGTACATGCTCCTATATCGCCTGCCGCAAAATATTGACTGTCAATGATGCACCTGAGCTGTGGCATCAGCTTTGCATGTTCCTCAAGCACAACAAAAAAAGCCTGTGCGCCGGAAATGTATGTATTTAAGCCAAGCTGTTGCGCGCATTGGGCCACCTCGCTTACAATCTCAGGCTTTTCCACAACGACAAAGCTCCACGGCTGGCTATTGCAGCCGGACGGAGTAAGACGGGCCGCTTCTACACAGCGTACCAGCTTTTCGTGTTCCAGCGGACGATCGGCAAAAGCCCGGCAACTCTGACGGCGCAGGCAAAGATCCATAAAATCACTCATATTCTTCCCTCCCATTATTCCATGCTAAAAATATTTTCTGCCAAATTAATGCTATTATAACACCCGAGAACATAAATTACAATATTCATATTTTGTAACTCGTAACTAAAAAATAATGCTCCCACAACCTGGAAGCATTATTTTATCTTAGCAACGAGTTTTTATTCCATTTGTAAGTAATGCAACGACAGTTTGAAAGTTCTGCTCTACATCATCATTATACCATTCGTTTACAAAAGCAGGATGGTGAAAGCGGCTTGTCGCCAAAAAGATCGCCTTAGCCGCCTGGTGAGGCTCGGCAACTGAAAATTTTCCTTCTGTTGCACCTTGAATGATGATACTTTCAAGCTGACTGACAAGCTGCTCCATATGTCTTTCTAATACTTCACTGGCCTCGGCAGCCATCGCGGTGTAATTCGCAAACATCTCAGGATCATCAAATGCGCTTTTACGTTTGCCCTGCACCAGTAATGTCAGCCAGCGGTGCAGTTTTTTTTCAACCGGCAGATCTTCATGCAAAATAGGTTCCAATGGTGCAAAGATGCGGTTAAGCCAACGCTCTGTAACAGCATTCCATAAAGCTGTTTTATTTTCAAAATATCTATAGATAGCAGCATGACTTACCTTCAAAGCTTTGGCAGCATCACATATATTCGCCTTATGGGGGCCAAAGCGTCGTATAGCCTCTTCCGCCGCATCCAATATAATATCTTTATCTAGTGAAATCGACCCCAAACTACACCATCCTTCCTATTAGGAATTAATTATATCATAGCCGTTTTCCGTTTCAAATTACATATTTTATAAATTAGCTGAAAACACTGTCCCTGTCCCCCTGTTTTTAAAAATATCTTGACAAAATTTGTAGAGTTTGGTAGCTTATAAATAATTTAAATATAGATAAATGCGTTGATAGGGAAAAAAACACTGCCGTATGGCGCTCCAGAGAGCTGTTGGTTGCTGCGAAACAGCGCGCCGGTCAGTCGCGAAACTCACCCTTGAGCAGTCCACTGAAAACAACCGCCTTTCCTGGGCTCTGCGAGTAGGTGCGAACGGTTTGCTCACCGTTATCAGCAGACGGCATTGGCTGTTTTAGCTAATCGCCGCAGAGTGGATATGGTTCATATCAACAAGAGTGGTACCACGGAAGTGCAGTGCTTTCGTCTCTTAGCAGAAATGCTCAGAGATGAAAGCTTTTTTTGTTCTTGGGTATTGCTATACTAACAGACCGGTTAGTACGTTCTAAAAAATTGTGAGGAGGATTGCAGTGAAACTCGCTTTTTCTACTCTTGGTTGTCCCAATTTCAATTGGTCCGAAATCTATTCCATGGCCAAGGATCTTGGGTTTGACGGCATTGAAATCCGTGGACAGGGCTGCGAAATATTCACCGGCCATGCCCATCCTTTCACTGCCGCCCGGCTCCCGCAAACGATCAGAAAACTCTCGGAACTGCACCTCGAAATTCCCTGCCTTTCTTCCGGCTGCTGCCTGAAATTCGCCGAAAAAGCCGAAGAAAACCATCAGGCGCTTGTGCAGTATATTTTGGTGGCCGCCCGGCTTGGCGCCCCCTATGTCCGCATTCTGGCCGACCTTGAGGCACAGCCGGGCGGCGAAGTGGATGACACCGTTGTGCTGGCCGCGTTGAATCGCCTGGTGCCCATTGCCGAAGAACATGACGTAACGTTGCTGGTGGAAACCAACGGTGTTTATGCCGATACGGCCCGCCTGGCCAGACTGCTTAATCAAGTGGCAAGCGACGCAGTGGCAGCGCTGTGGGATATCCATCATCCCTACCGTTTTGCCGGTGAAACACCCGGTCAGACGGTGCAGAATCTCGGCGCCTATATTAAATACGTGCACATTAAGGATTCCATTGTCGAAAATGGCGCCATCCGCTACCGTATGCTGGGCGAGGGAGATTTGCCGCTTGACTACGTGATGCTGGCGTTAAGCTCGATCAAATACGACGGCTATCTTTCGCTCGAATGGCTTAAGCGCTGGGCGGACGATCTGGATGACGCCGGCGTTGTTTTCCCGAATTTCGCCAATTATATGAGCCGCTTCGTGGAAAAGACCACGGCCAAAGGCCACCTGTTCGACAATAACGCCAAAACCGGTAAATATGTCTGGGAGAAAGACACGCTCATTGACTTAACTTTTCCCCAGGTGCTTGACCGCATGGTAATTGAATTTCCCGATCAGTACGCCTTCCGTTATACTACGTTGGACTATATCCGGACCTACGCCGAATTCCGCGACGATGTCGATACCTTTGCCCGGGCGCTGATTGCTCTGGGCGTCAAGCCGGGTGACCATGTTGCCGTCTGGGCAACCAATGTCCCCCAATGGTTTATAACCTTCTGGGCAACGACCAAGATTGGCGCAGTGCTTGTCACGGTAAACACCGCCTACAAGATTTACGAAGCCGAATATCTCCTGCGTCAGTCGGATACCCATACGCTGGTGATGATCGACGGTTATAAGGATTCGGACTATGTCGCTATCATTAAGGAGCTGTGCCCGGAGCTTGAAACCGCGGAGGCGGATAAGCCGCTGTACATAAAACGCCTGCCGTTCCTGCGCAATATCATTACGGTTGACTCCAGGCAGAAAGGCTGCCTGACCTGGGAAGACGCCATAGCCATGGCCGGTAAAGTCCCCATCGAAGAGGTTTACCGCCGCGAACGGTCCATTAACAAGCACGATGTCTGCAACATGCAGTATACCTCGGGAACCACCGGTTTTCCGAAGGGTGTCATGCTCAGCCACTACAATGTCGTCAATAACGGCAAAACCATCGGCGACTGCATGGACCTTTCCACAGCCGACCGCATGATGATTCATGTGCCGATGTTTCATTGCTTTGGCATGGTCCTGGCCATGACCGCCTCGATGACGCATGGCGTCACCATGTCGCCGATGCCTTATTTTTCGCCGAAACTCTCGCTGGACTGCATCAACCGGGAGAAGATAACCTGCTTCCACGGCGTTCCCACCATGTTTATCGCCATGCTGGAGCATGAAGATTTTTCGCAGACGGATTTTTCGCATATACGGACAGGCATTATGGCGGGCAGCCCTTGTCCTGTCAAGGTAATGCAGGATGTGGTCGACAAGATGAACATGTCGCAGATTACCATTGTGTTCGGCCAGACCGAAGCCGCGCCCGGCTGCACCCAGAGCCGCGTGGATGATTCCGTAGAGCTGCGCGTCAATACCGTAGGCCGTGCCTTGCCCGGCGTGGAGTGCAAGATCGTCGATCCCCAAACCGGCCAGGACCTGCCCGACAATGTGGATGGCGAGTTTGTAGCCCGCGGTTATAACATCATGAAGGGCTACTACAAAATGCCTGAAGCCACGGCCGCCGCTATTGACAAAGACGGCTGGCTGCACACCGGCGACCTGGCCAGGCGTGATGAAAACGGCTACTACAAAATTACCGGCCGCATCAAGGATATGATCATACGGGGCGGCGAAAATATCTATCCCAAGGAAATTGAGGATTTCATCTATACCCATCCCAAAGTCAGGGACGTGCAGGTAATCGGCGTGCCCGACAAGCAGTACGGCGAGGAGATTATGGCCTGCGTCATCCTCAAAGACGGCGTATCCATGACGGCGGACGAGCTTAAGGATTATATCCGCTCCCACATGGCCAAGCACAAAACTCCGCATTACATTGATTTCGTAACAGAATTCCCTATGAATGCCGCCGGCAAGATCATGAAATATAAGATGCGCGAGCAGGCGGTGCAAAAATTCGACCTGCAGGCCGACAGCCAAATTGAGACTGCCTGACAAAAAAACAAAGGAGCAAAGAATTCCGGTTCTTTGCTCCTTTCTGTCTGCCGTTTCAGTTTGGACCGTCCAGCTCCAGTTGTTGCCATATCCCGCGCCCATTATACCACCTCAGCAATCTTTTCGAGTTCATTCGCCGTAGCGCTTAAAGATTGCATCGTTGACATCGTTTGTTCAGTTGCTGCCGCCTGCTGTCTGCTAAGTTCGAAAGCACGATCAACCGTTTGGGCTACGCATTCCGTTTGATTCTGGATAGCTTGTAATATTTTTTTTATTTCGGCAACGGAATTGGCACTGTTAACAGCCATTTTACGAATCTCATCGGCAACAACTGCAAATCCTTTGCCGTGCTCTCCCGCCCTGGCAGCTTCAATTGCGGCATTGAGTCCAAGTAGGTTGGAATTGGCGGCAACATCGCTGACAAATTTTAAAATATCGCCCGTTTTATTTATTTGAGTGGCAACATTGTGTCCGCCTTCCTTAATTTTACTTAATTCCTCCGCCAAGTGCGCTGCGGTGGCTCCCAACTCCTGTGATGTTGCCGCTATTTTTTCGGCTGTGGCGGCAACAGTTTGCGCCACTCCGTAAACATTATCCTGGTTTTCCATACTTACAGTCATAGAAAAAATACCAATCAATGATCCATCAGCTTCAAATACCGGTTCGCAATGCACTTTTACTTTCATCCCTAAAATTTCTTTGGGGATTACCTCACTCACCGGCTGCTTAGATTCTATGCACTGATAGCCAATGCCTGGCGGTATACGTTTACCAGTCTCAAACATATTCGGAACATCAGGCAGAAAATCACTTTTTTTAGCACCAGCTATAATCACGCCAACACTATCAATAACGACGGCACTGCAGGGAAATGGATTTGCTGCCACAATAATAGTAATACAATCTCCCAAAGCCTCCAATTTGGTCATTATTATAACCATTCCTCTCGCAAGCGCAGTGGTAACGGTATGAAACCATTGCCACTGCGCTTATTTTACATGACAGTAAGATTTCAGACTTATATCCTCGATTTAAAGTATAAACCGTCTATTTCCCTGAAGCGGCGGAGATCATAGCCTTAACATTTTCCACCTTGGCATTGGGCGGGACGGTGCAACCGGAGGATAATATGAACCCTGTACCCATGTCGTTTATTAATTTTGTGCAGTATTCGTAAACCTTATCAGGAGTACCTAAGGTAAGCAGGCCGGCCGGGACATCCCCTTTGATACACATATGGTTGCCGAGCACCTCTTTTATTTTGTAAATATCAGTACAACTGTCAGTTTCAAAAACGCATTTTCCCCGCGGCAACGCCTTAAAATACTCCAGATCGCGTTCCCAGTTGCCGTCGATATGAAGATTCGCTATCGCGCCTTCTTCAATAACAACCTCCACAGTCTTTTGTAGGTATTTCCAGACAAACCGTTCCCACAACTTGGACGAAAAAAATTGACTGGCGCCCCGGGCAGGAGAGATAAAGACGGCCAGCGGTTTGGCCTCCTGAATTTGTTTTCGCAGGGTAGTCATAGCTTCCGCCTGGATTACATCCAAAACGGCCGCCACTTTATCCGGTATTTTGAATAAATCTCTCATAAACTTTGGAAAAGAACGGCCGCCGCCCAAAAACTCGTTTACCGTGATGGCACCACAAGGGTTATAAAATACATAACCCGCTGCTTCGACATTTTTCCCCATTTGCGGGGCAACTTTCATTTCATCCATAATGGAAGCCAGCGGTAGTTCCAGCCTTTGGGTAAAGTACTGCTCGCTAAAAGACGCCCACCCCTTGGCTAAAATGGTGTCATAATCTTCCACTGTCATCATTTCTTGTTCGTCTAACTGCCAAAGGGCATTATCCGGCAATTCCCGGCCCGGCAGTTTGACCTTCGCGCAAAAGCCTAAGGCAAATCCCTTTGCGGCTGTAAAGGCTACGCCGGAACCATCAATATCTCCCAGCTCTTTGCAGGATTTTAGAATGATTTCATTTGATCTTTCAAGCGTTGAAATATAATCAGACAGTTTTACTCCCATATGACTAGCGGCAAAAGCATCGCCTGACAGTATCACTGGCGTCTTATCCGGTTTTTCCAGTGCTATTGCCTTTTTTATTCTCACAGTACGTTCCTGCAGTAATTCTGCAGATGTTCTCATCAACAGACTCCTCCTAAATTCATCGTTAAGTCACAAGACAATTGGCAGCATGTAAATCAACTGTCAACACCACCCGACAGTTAACCGGCAATCGTGGTTTGAGATTCTCCTTCCCGGTTGCGGGTAAAAATTACATATACTAGCGCAATGAGAGCGAAAGCGGCCATATTGCCGGCGACAAACATAAAGCCAGACCGGATTGAACCATTGGTGAGCCAGTCGACGAATTGCGTGTAAAAACCGGTGAAAAATTGGCCAAGGTAAATAGCCATGCTTAACAGGGAAATGGCAAAGGTCTTTTGGGAATTAGGGGCTACTATGGATACCCGGTTCATTAGGTAGGGGAACATCAAACCCATGGAAAAGCCGAGAAAAATGACTGCAGCCATCATCATGCCATAGGAGTGGGCAATACTAAATAAAAAGTAGCAGACCGACATACAGACTAAACCGACAACAACGGTAAATCGTTTAAGCTTGTTCCAGATTTGGGCAAAAACCATACTAACGGCAAATGAGGCCAGTGTATTGATTGACGAAGCCATACCGGCGTCGGCCGAAGTACCGATGTGTTCATTGACTATGAACAAGGCTAATTTGAAGATAATAAACATAGAAACAGTCATGAATATCAGCATGTCAAGGGAAGTAAGCCAAACCCGGTAGCCGAGCTTTTCCGTCGCGCCAGTTTGCAATTTTGCCTGGGTAATTGCCGGATCTTTTTTCTCCGGGAGAAAATCCGGCAATAAAAACCACTGCATGATTAAAACGATAACAAAAAGCAGGTAGTAATAAAAAGCATATTTCCAGTCAACCAATGCGGCATAGCCGGCGGCAATACCAAGTACGAACGAGACAGCACCGCCGCAGGAATTGGTCCAGCCCATGAGTTGGGCACGCTCCTGACCGTCATACAGGTAGGCGATCATGGCCGGGGCCAGAGGATAAACAATGCCGCAGCCAATTCCCAGCAAGGCCCGGGTCCAGACTAAATCCATAACGCCGGTGGCAAAAATGCCACCAAAGCCACCAATAATGAACAGAAGCGTCCCGACGAGCAGCAAGGTTTTTTTGCTGATATAGTCGGCTAGCTTGCCGGTTATCAGTATTGCCGGAATCATTAGCAATGAAGGTAACGACAGCAATTGATTGAGCCAGGGACCGGCATCCGGGTAGGATTTTGCAATATCGGCCAATAGCGGTACCATCAGAGCGCTGGCGACCATACCGTTCACACTGCTAAGTAGCAGCGTCGTTTTCAGTAAAACAGTTCCTTCTCTTTTACTTTCACTCATAAATCATTCTCCTCTCCTATTTGTAATCTAAAAACAGCTGTTGCAAAGCTATTGCATTCATTAGCGCCATCAACTGGGAGTTGAATAGTGAATAAATCAGGCTGAGCTATTCGATACAGGCCGCGATGATCGCGTCGATATTTTCGGGTTTGGTGTTGTGCGGAAGAGTGCAGGAACCACTGGCGATAAACCCGTTAGGACCGAGATCGGCGATCTGTTTCTTGGCTTCTTTGTATACTTGATCCGGAGTGCCAAGAGACATGAGAGCTGCGCTGATATTACCGGTAATACACATCCGGTCGCCGAGAGCCTCTTTTATCTTATAGATGTCGGTCATGCCGTCGCTGTCAAAGATACAGCGGTTTGCCGGAAAAACTTTGAAGTAATCAAGAACCTTTGTCCAGTTTGCATCCATATGAAAATACGGTGTGCCGCCAACCTCTAAAACAGCGTCGGCTTCGGCCTGAAACAGGGGCCAGACAAATTTTTCAAATTTATCCGGAGAAATAAAATCGCAGTTACCGCGTACTGCAGGAGCGATCCCCACCCGGATGCTTTCTCCGGGGCAACGTTGCTGCAGTGCCGCCAAATCACGCCGGAAGTCGGCTAGCATTTCTTCCGCAATGACATCAAGCGTTGCTTTTACTTTGTCCGGTATTTTCCACAAATCGCGGGTAAAGTTGACGATACCGCGTCCGGCGCATAGACCGTCGTAAATAATCGGCCCCATCATTTGCGTCATGTTGATACAGCCAAATTCCTGCAGCTTCCGGTCGGTATAGGCCATGTATTTTCCGCTCAGCAAAAGCTCTTCTTCGGTCAGACCAAGATAATGTTCAAAATAATACTTCTGATAATACTTCCAGCCCTTGTTAATAATGACGTCATAATCTTCCATTTGCATGCAGGCAACTTCTTCAATCTGCCAGGAGGCCGTCGGCGGCAGTTCATGACCGGGCAGTCTGGTTTTTGACATCCAGACAGCGCCCAGCGCTTTGCCGGGAGTAATCCCCAAAACGCTTACAGCGTCGATGTGTTTCATTTGTTTTAAGGCATCAAGAGCACGCTCAAGCGCCCAGGGAAATTTATTCACATAATCAGCGGGAATTGCCGAACGTTCCGCATATTGGAAGAAAGCAAAGTCTCCGGACAGACAAATCGGGGTACGATCTGTTTTTTCTCTGCGAACCGCTTTTTCAATCCGTTCTTTTCCTTGATTGACTTCATGCATAATTTACACTAACCTCCATCCCGCTTATAAACAGACAGTCTTGTCGGCTACTTACCGGCAGCGGCTGCAACCATGGCTTTAACATTATCTACTTTGGCATTTGGCGGTATGGTGCAACCCGAAGCAAGAATAAAACCTGTTCCCAGATCATGAATCAGTTTGGTGCAATAATCATACACGTCATCCGGAGTGCCCAGCGTCAGTAAGGCAGCCGGAACATCACCCTTAATACACATATGGTCACCCAGAACCTCGCGCACTTTGTAGATGTTGGTAGAACTATCGGACTCGAAGATGCATTTCTGTTTAGGCAAGGTTTTAAAATATTCCAGGTCACGTTCCCAGTTGCCGTCAATATGGAGATTGGCTATGGCGCCTTCTTCGACAATCATCTCCACTGTAGCTTTCAGATATTTCCAGACAAAGCGCTCCCATATTTTGGGCGAATAGAACTCACTAGCACCCCGCGCAGGAGAAAGAAAAACAATGAAAGGCTTGATAGCACGAATTTGTTGCCGGAAATCGGTTAATGTTTCCTGCAGCATCAGATCTAAAACAGCCTCTACTTTATCAGGCATCTTAAACATATCTTTCATAAACTTGGGAAATGACCGTCCGCCGCCCAAACATTCATTAACCGTGATGGCAGCGGTAGAAGCGAATACCAGATAACCGGCATCCTCAAATTTTTTTATAAACTGCGGCACATCGGCCATTTGCGGCAGCAAGTTATCGACATCAATTCCCAGCCGGTTCTTGATGTAATCATCGCTAAACTGTTTCCAGCCATTGTGTAAAATGGCATCATAGTCCGCCACAGTCATCAGTTCCTGTTCATCAAGCTGCCACAAAGCATCAGCCGGCAGTTCCCGCCCGGGTAATTTGACCTTGGAATAAAACACTAAAGGCAAACCTGCCGCTCCTCCAAAAATATTGCCGGCTCCGTCCACATCGCCAAAGTCTTGGAATGAATGTAAAATGGCTTCATGAGAAGCCTTAAAATCCGTACAAAAATCTGATAGTCTCATGCCTGCGTATTTCGCAAAAAAAGCGTCGCCGGTGAGTGTAACCGGTGTCCTGTCCGTTTTCTCAAAAGCAATGGTTTTCCTCACCCGTTCGGTGCGTTCATTCAATAATTGTTGCGCATTTTTCATAATCAGCCACTCACTTTCTTTAAATTCCCGGTCATTTCGACTACAGCAATGCGTAGGAGTATGCATTGCTGTAGTCCGTATCGGGGCCGGAATTAATAGAAGAAGTCTAACTTAACTTGATACAGCTTACCGGATTCATCAGTGTAGCCGGGCAGCAGACTGAGATCTTTATACTTAACCTGCCAGTAGGCTAACTGTAGGTTAGTGTTTGGAGCGATAACTTTTTGATAGAGCAAAAACAGGGTTTTGGTGTTGTCCTGTTGCTCATAGCTAGGGCTGCCGACATAGTTCTTGTTCCACTGAAAATCCCAGCCATTGGTGTACGGCGGCACAGCGCCGGCGCCGCATTCAAAATAGCCGACAGCCCAGGCGCTCTGGCCAACAGTC
Organism: Sporomusa aerivorans; assembly: GCF_041428895.1. NCBI lineage: Bacteria > Bacillati > Bacillota > Negativicutes > Selenomonadales > Sporomusaceae > Sporomusa > Sporomusa aerivorans. Next base: position 817,811 of record NZ_CP156926.1, on the reverse strand, counting down.
TTGTGGTCAACAATATCGGACGCCGGCCAGGTGGTGTGGGGAATCGTTGTTTGGCCATTGGTCAGGAACAGGGCCCAAGCTGTAGGATTTTTCGGGAGCGTGGTATAGCCAGACAGCACGCTGCGGTCAGCAAGCCTGGTGTCGATATATTCGGCCAGCAGTGTCAGGCCACCGAACTTGTAGTCGGCCGAAATGTCAAGACCTTGGGATTTTTGAAACGAAGTACCGAGATAGTTGCCGTTGGTATAGGCAAGGTTGGCATCGGTGCTGCCGTTAACCGTGGACCAGTAGTAACCGGCCCGCAGACCTAAGTTGTCAGATACTTTAGTGCCTAATTGGAAATTGCCCAGTACCGGATTGATCTGGGACGGGCTGGTCATAAAAGCCGGCGAGTTTACGTTGGCAATATAGGTAGTAGCTTCAACGCCGCCGAGGGTTTTCTTTAAAAAGATGCCGTCGGCGTTCGAAGGCCGGGCGAGCAGACCGATACCGATATCATGGATCGGCTGGCGGCCTGCCCAGATCATGTCAAAGCCCATGGTATCAAACATCATGGCGCTGGCGCCGGTCATTTTTACAGCGGCAGTGGTATTGCCGATATGTTGGTCGCCGCCCATTTCCAGGGTAAGGTTAACATTCATTTTGTCATTGACTTTGTAGGTGAAGAAGTTCTTATCGGCAAAGGTAAACTTTTGACTGCCCTTAAGCCGCTCAGTACCGGCGGCTTCATTGCCGGCCGGAAGGCTGTCATGATGGTAGCCAAGCTGCAGGTCACCGGTAATTGTTAATTTATCTTGTTTCTCTTTAATAGTCTTAATTTCAGCACCGAGAGTCTTGAGCTCACCGGCAAATTCCGTGGCCAGCTTGTTGATTAGCGCTTTGTCTTCTTCATTGGCCTTGTCAACTCTTTTTAGGGCTTGGACCACGATTAGAGCCATTTCATAACGGGTAAGAACATTATTGCCACGGAAAGTTCTGTCACTGTAACCGTCTACAATTCCATCGCTTGACAACCGGGTAACAGCATCGTACGCCCAGTGATTGGCCGGGATATCGCCGAACGGATTTGCGGCGGCAAAGGCTACCGCCGCAAAACTAAATAGAAAGAGTACTAAAACCAGGAACACTACCTTTCTCATCGTTTTCCCACCTTTTAATTTTCTACTATCAAGACTTTCAACTACTGCCAGCGCTCATCAATTGCTAATAATATTCTTACTTTTATTGTCGATTGGATTAAAAACAACTCCCCCCCTTTCTGGTTGGTGCTGTTCCACCTGCAACCTGAGGATTACTTCTCCACCATGCTGACATTACGGTCCCGTCCCTGTGTGGCAAGGATATATACTATGGCAATCATTGCACAGGCAAAAAGCACCGACGCTACAAAAGAAAATGTTCCGCGAATTGAGCCATGGGAGATCCAGTCGGCAAATTGTGTAAAAAATGCCGAGAGGTATTGCCCTACATAAATCGACATACTCAACAAAGAAATAGCAAATGTTTTCTTAGAATTAGGAGCCACAGCGGAAACGCGATTCATTAGGTAGGGAAATATTATGCCTAGCGATAAACCAAGGCAGATAACCGCAACTACAACCAGTGAAAAGTTGTGGGCAATACCGAAGAAGAAATAACCTGAAGCCATGCAGACAAGTCCCAACACGGCGGTAAACCGTTTTAGCCCCTTCAGCACTTGGGAAAAAACCAGGCTAATTAAAAATGAGGCTAATGTCTGAATCGAAGTGGCAAGCCCGGCATCCGCCGATGTGCCAAGATGTTCGCTAACGATAAATAAGGATAGTTTGTAAAGAAGAACCATTGACAGGGTCATGTATACAATCATGTCGAGAGAAGTCAGCCAGACCCGGTAACCTAACTTTTCCTGCGGATTGCCTGAGACTTTGGCCTGAGCTATCTTGCCATCCTCCTTCTCCGGCGGGAAATCAGGCAACGCAGCCCACTGCATAAGGAACACAAGAACAAAAATCAGATAAAAATAGAAGGCGTATTTCCAGTGAAATAGTGCGGCATACCCGGCACCAATGCCCAAGGCAAATGAGAATACACTGCCGCAGGCGTTGGTCCAGCCTAGCAGCTGTGCGCGTTCCTGGCCCTGATATAAATAAGCGATCATGGCTGGCGCCATCGGGTAAACAACACCTGCGCCGATTCCCAGCAGCGCTCTGGTCCAAACTAAATCCATAATGTTGTTAGCAAAAATCCCGCCAAAGCCACCGGCAGTAAACAAAATTGTTCCAATCATGAGCAGTTTTTTTTTGCTAACATAGTCTGCCAGTTTACCGGTTATTATTATTGCCGGAATCATGAGCAGACTGGGTAACGACAGGAGCTGGTTCAGCCAGGGGCCAGCGTCCGGGAAGTCTTTAGCGATATTGGCCAAAATCGGTACCAACAGGGCGCTGGCGACCATGCCATCGACACTACTGAATAACAAGGCTCCTTTAAGCAGCGTTTTTTGGGTTCCATCACTGCTAACCACAAGACATTCTCCTCTCACTTATTTACCTGAAGCGGCTGATATCATTGCTTTGACATTTTCCACCCTGGCGTTTGGCGGTACATAGCAACCGGAAGATAGAATGAATCCCGGACCCATATCACGTATGAGCTTTGTGCAGTAATCATAGACCTCATCCGGAGTTCCCATGGTCAGCACGGCTGCCGGCACATCGCCTTTAATACACATGTGATCACCGAGCACTTTTTTGATCTTGTAAATGTCGGTCACCGAATCAGTATCAAAAACACATTTGCCCCGTGGCAATGTTTTAAAATATTCCAAATCACGTTCCCAATTGCCATCAATATGGATATTAACTGCCGAACCTTCCTCAATAATTACATCTGCCAATCCTTTAAGGTACCGCCAGACAAACCGTTCCCACAGTTTTCGGGAAAAAAACTGGCTGGCGCCGCGGGCGGGAGTCAGGCAGGTCACTTGCGGTTTGACGACTCGCAGTTGCGTTCTGAGCTCCTCCACCGTTTCTTGCTGGATGATATCCAAGACGGCTTGAACCTTGTCCGGCATACGGAATAAATCGCGCGTAAATTTAGGAAAGGATCGGCCTCCTCCCAAGTGTTCATTTACCGTAATGGTGAAGCAAGGCGTATAAACCATATAGCCGTCATCCTCAACATCGTTGATCATTTGCGGTATACCATTTAATTCCGCTACTATCGCGGGAACAGAAACATGCAGCCTATTGGCAAAATAATCAGCTTTAAAGGCCGGCCAGCCTTTATTTAAAATGACATCATAGTCGTCCGGCATTATCCTTTCCTGTTCGTCAATCTGCCATAAAGCATTGTCCGGCAGTTCCCGGCCAGGCAGTTTGACATTGGCAAAAAAGGCCAGTGGAAATGAATTTGCGGCGGTAAATACCGCACTTATTCCGTCAATATCTCCCAATTGCTTAACTGAATCCATGATGATTTCATGAGATCTTTCCGGGCTGGAGCAATATTCCGCTAATTTTACACCCATGTGCATCGCACAAAATGCATCGGCTGAAAATACCACCGGCGTCCTGTCCGGTTTTTCCAGCGCAATGGCCTTTAACACCCGCGCGGTGCGCTCTTTAAGCAGTTCTTGGGCTGTTTTCACAATAAACACCACCTATTCATCTTAGCCTTTTGCTGCAGCAACTAAAGCTTCGACATTTTCTGGTTTCGCATTGCAAGGTACGGTACAGCCTGAGGAAAGAATGAAGCCGTAAGGACCAATTTCTTCGATTAATTTGCGGGAATACTTGTATACTGCATCCGGGCTTCCCACCGTGAGCATAGCCGGCGATATATCGCCGGTAATGCACATCCGGTCACCGAGTACTTCCTTTATCCTGTAGATGTTGGTCGAGCTATCGGGGTCGAATATACAGCTTCCTTTGGGAAAATCAGTAAAATAATCCAGAAAATCATCCCAGCGGGCGTCCATATGGAATAATACTTTAACACCTTCAGCGATAGCTATGTCGGTAAATTTTTTGAACAATGGCCAGCCAAATTTTTCGAACATCTTGCGCGACAGGAAATCACAGTTGGCCCGGACGCAAGGAACTACGACCGTGCAAAACGGTTTTCTCGCCCGCAGGAATTTTATCTCGTCCTCAACCATTTCAGCTACCATAACCTCTAATACGGCTTTAACCTTGTCCGGTCTTTTATACAAATCGCGGTTAAACTTGGCCAGCCCGCGGCCGGAACAAAGAGCATCATACGGTATGCCGCCGCCAATACCGTCAAGCAGGTTAACCAGGCCGATTGATTTGAATTTTTCGTCCTGCCGTTTGTTGAATTCCAGATCTGGCGTTATTTGTTCTGGGGTATAACCTAACCTGGAGATCAAAAAATCTGATAAAAACTTACGCCAGCCAATTTTTAAAATGGTATCGTAATCTTCTTCGGTCATCAAGCCGACTTCATCAATTTGCCAAAAGGCATCGTCCGGCAGTTCCCGCCCGGGAATCTTGGTTTTGGACAACCACATCGCCCCGGTTGCAGCCGCTCTACCCAGTACCGGCGGTCCGCCAGCGTCAACAGCGGCCATTTTCTGATAGCCGTTAATTACCATATCATCAGCCCAATCCGGCCGGGTTATAAAATCAACCATTTTCGCCTCAGGGTTGCCATATTTCAAGAAGAAGGTTCCCGAAAGCATTATTGGCGTTCGGTCAGGTTTTTCTAATGCAATGGCTTTTTTTAACCGCGCCATTCGTTCAGCGAATAGAGTTTGCGTCGCTTCCACCGCCACACCTCATTTCTTCTTACTTTCAATCGCCGCCATGCTTGAATGCTTATGTACCGGAAGCGGCGGCAACCATGGCTTTGACATTTTCCGTCTTGGCGTTAAAAGGTACAAAACAAGCCTCAGCCAAAATGTAACCGGTCGGGCCGATTTCGTTAATCAGCTTGCGGCTGTAGTTATATACTTCCTCCGGCGTACCCAGCGTCAGCAACGCTGGCGGTACGTCACCCATTATGCAGCCATGGCCGTCTAACGCTGTTTTGAGTCGATAAATATCGGTTGAGTTGTCGCTGTGAAAAATAAATTTCTTGGCCGGCAGTCCGCGAAAGACTTCTAAATCCCGGTTCCAATCACCATCCATATGCAAATAAGCAACTGAACCATTTTCCGCAATAAATTCCACTGCCTGTTTCAAATACGGCCAGACAAAGCGGCGCCAAAGCTTTGGTGATAAAAGGGAAGTAGCGCTGCGCGGAGCGCCGATCATCACCGTTAACGGATTACCGGCAAAGCAAGGCTTGGCCATGGCCAGCAGGTCCGGCATGGCGGCATCCATGGCCGCTTGTACTTTGTCCGGGCGTTTAAATAAATCTTTCATAAAGTTACTCATGCCCCGGCCACAGCTGAACAAGTCAAGCGGCAGGCTGATTGCGCCCCCAGACAGCGGCACAACGCCGGCATTTCTAAAATTGACATCATATTGGGCCATATTGGCTTTACTCACTGCTTCTAAATCGACCAGCGTTTCGGGAATTCTGGTTTGGAGAAAATGCTTATTGAACGCGTTCCAGCCTTTGTTGATGATCATATCGTAGTCCTCGACCGTCATTAGATCCACTTCTTCAACTTGCCAGAGAACATTTTCCCCTAATTCCCGTCCGGGCAGTTTTTGCTTGGAGAGGAATGCCGGTCCGCTGGCAATGGCCAAAGCGGTCGTTTGCATTGAGCAATCGGCGTTTTCCCCCATGTCCAGCATGCAATTAAGCATCATTTCGCTTGCTTTATCCATGTCACTTAAGTATTCGGCTAAGGTAAATCCCATATGTCTTGCGGCAAAGGAATCAACTCCCAGCACTACCGGCGGCCGGTCGATCTTTTCCAATGCAACCGTCTTCTTAATTCGATCAGTACGTTCCTGAAATAGTTCCAGGCCAGTTTTCATAATAATATCCACCCTTTCGGTTACCCGTTTGCGGAGTTTCACAAACTCCGTTGACTTGAGTGAGCTTTTGCCCGCCTTAAGCGTCTAAGGTCTCACTACTATTTACATGACTATTTACATGCTTATCAAATTGACTTTGCGTTAGCAATATAAAGCCAATGGCAATAACAACAATAATCAAAAGCTGGCCGGCAATTATCGAAAATGCCGTCCTTGTTACGCCATTAACCAAAGCTTCTACCGCTTGAACATAATAAGCCGCTAAAAATTGCCCAATATACATTGCTGTACTTATGAACGATACCGCGGTGGTTTGCGCGTTTTTAGGAACAACCATGGTTATTGTTGTCATCAGGTATGGCAACACAGTTGCCAGCGAAACTCCCATAAAAAGCGAGGCAACAATAATCATTGCAAAATTCTGCGCAATACTTAGGCAAAAGAAACAGACTCCGGTTGCGGCAAAGCCCACCACTACCGTATATCTTTTCAAGAGTTTAAATATTTGTCCAAACAATAAACAAAGAATCAACGCGGTAAATGATACTACGGAAGAAGCTATGCCGGCATTAGCCGAATTTCCCAGATTTGCTTCCATGATAAAAATAGCCGTTTTTACAATGTACACCATGCTGATTACCATATAGACCAGCGTCGCCAAAACATAAACCCACGCCAACCAGTTCAAACCGTCATTTTTGTCGTCCTTTTTCATTGTGATATCCTGTTTTTCCGGAGGTACATGGGGTAATATCATTATCTGGGCAACCAACAAAACGATATATATTAGATAAATATAAAAAGCGTAATGCCAGTCCATTACCGCAAGATAACCGGTAACTGTAGCAAAAACCACCCCGAAAATGCTGCCGGCCGCATTTCCCCAGCCAATCATCTTAGGTACTTCCTGGCCTTGATAAAGCTGCGCAATTAATGCCGGAACCAATGGAAAAATCAAACCGGTTCCCACGCCGCCAATAGTCCGCATGAGTAAAATGAAATCAATATTATCATGCAGGCCACCGCCAAACCCGCCAATGATATAAAGAATAGAACCAAAAATCAGAACTGTTTTCTTACTGACATATTTGCTAATATATCCGGACAAAAGTATTGCCGGAATCATAACCAGTGACGGCAAGGAAATTAGCATAGGAATTTTCGTTCCCGCAGTTGGAAATGTTATTGCTAAATTCCCCATGATCGGCATAATTAGCGTGGTTGCCATCATTGTATAGGTGTAGCTAAACAATAGCACTGCCTTCAAAGCCAAATCCCTACTTTGCATGTATAACACCTTCTTTTTTAATTTTTGTTATATAATACTGACAACGTCTTATTCACCTCCATAGCATTCGGCTTTACAAAAATTACATGTTTATTCTACTTAAAAGAAAAAAGATTGTGAAATATCAAAATAGACAGGTATATTCCAAAAATTCATAACCTGTGTGATGGATTTTGTGCGAATCTTGAAGTATAATGACGTATATTGTCTAGAGCACAAAAAAATCGCTCAAGGCACAAAACGAATTTCATCCGTTTTGTGCCTTGAGCGATGCGAGAGGAATGGATATAGCCATGAATAATGATATTCGTTATTTGCATTCATTCATTGCTGTAGCTGAGTATTTAAATTTTACCAAAGCAGCCGAACATCTCCACCTTAGTCAGTCGGCACTAAGCAAGCACATTATGGAGTTAGAAGAACAGTTAGGTGTACAATTATTTATTCGCAATCACTCAATTGTTCGGTTAACACGTGCAGGTTTTACCCTGTTTAAAGAGGCCAAAAATCTTTTGGACAAAATTGACGAAGTGCTGGAAGCAACACGCCAATCCCAGCATGATGTTTCGGGAAAGCTAAAAATTGGCTGCCCCAGTTCTTCACACACTTTCTTGCCGAAAATTTTTAGGCGGTTTTGTACTCTTTATCCCCACATCACACTTGAGCTTCGAGTGCTACAGACGCCAATGAGCAATAACCAACTGTATTTAGAAGAATTAGACATTAACTTCAATTCCTACATTGGACATATGGGGAAACTAAAGTCTCCCTTTAAGCAAAAGGAAATACGAAGATCACGACTATGTTTCTTATTGCCTATCGATCACGCTTATGCTAATAAATATTCCCTTGATCTTCACGAACTTAAACAAGAGCGCTTCATTCTCTTTGACCAACCGGGATTTGAATTTAGCAATTGGTTTGTTAGTAAGTGTACTGAACAAGGATTTACCCCTAATATTGCACATATTTGTCCGGAAGTAGATAGTATTTTTTTACATGTGGCATCCGGGTTGGGAATTTCATTTTTTGTTTTGGATGCAGAATATTGTAAAATGCTGCAAAGTCAAATTTCTGTTGTTGCTATGAGAGGCGACGATGCATATGGCGTGGCTTATGCTGTTTGGAATACTAAAAATAAAAACCCGGCTATTCCACTTTTTTTAAATTCAATTAATTGACTATGGACTATATAATAATCAAGTAGGAAAAATCCTAAATTAAGACTGTCTACAAACGACTAAGAAACAAAAACCGATTCTGTGCTCGTTAAGGTCTAAACACAAAGAAGCTCCACAGGGGAATAGAACCCGTTGTGGAGCAGCTTCGTTTACACCGGAAAATAGCTTACTATGCTGTGCAGGCTTTCTTCTTTTTCATTGCAGCTAGTCACTTTTACGACAACAAATAGTACGGGAATGATAAAGATGTTAAGCGCCGTAGCCACAATGTATTATGACAGCATTGATTTATTTAAACCGGAGGGACGTTACCTTGTGGGCTACTATAAAGGAAACTGACGCCAGATGAATCAAGCCTTTTACCAGCTTGCCGACTATGCAGATTTGTTTGGTCTAAACGTTATTAAATCTGCAGAAAGAGCCAAAAATTTTGGTTCCCATTCCTCAACCAAACGTAAGAGTTCCTGATTGTTCTTCACAAATTCACTCATGTTCCACTCTCTATTTACCTTTCCAAAGGTAAATATGCAAACCGCCTGCTTCAAATGAATTACGCCTTGCTGTTTTTCAGATTATGAAAGAATGCTTTTAACTCCTGCTTAGTTTCAGGCGATAGCTGCTTATCCGGAATACCGAGAACAGCGCCCTGTATTCCGTACAGCATGTGCAGACAGGCGCCAGGGTCACGGTGAAGGCGGATGCGGTAAAATGCCTCCTTCGCGCCAATTGCTTTAAGCTGCTCCGGCGTCTCGATGCCGACAGCCGCCAGATTTGCTGCCATTACCTTGCCGATGTTGGGCAGTTCGGATAATGTACTCATATCAACGCCTCCCGAAAAGCGAATGCAATACAGTTTTTCCCAATTATAGTGCTTATCCCCTTGTTCGTCAATAGCAATTTCTACGGAAAAACAGGGGGACAGGGACACTGTTTTGCAAGAACATGTCCCTGTCCCCACGTTCTTTCCCCGTTTTACCCGGATAGTCCGGCAGCCTGAGCCCCGGTTTTACCGGGACTCAGGCTGCAACTTACGGCCGGTTGTGTTTGATCGCTTCCTCCAGCACGTGAAAGGCAAAAGCCAGCTGCTCTGTTGTCACAATGAGCGGCGGGTGCCAGGTAATGCAGTTGCCGCCTGTCAGCTTAAAGGACAAGCCTTGCTTGAGGCAATTATAGAGGATCTTCTCGGCCAGGTCATTGTATTTTTCTTTGGTAGTCCGGTCTTTTACCAGCTCAAAGGAGATCAGGAGCCCGGCAATCCGGCAGTCGCCGATCCATTCATAGGTATCGTATAGACGGCCGGCGCACTCCGTGACAAAGGCCGCGTGCCGCCGGCACTGCTCTACCAGCTGGTGGTTGTCAATATAGTCAATCGCGGCGCAGATAGCCGCGCAGCCCAGCGCCGGCTTCTCATGCGTGTAATGGCCGAGTGAGATATCCTGGGCCAGATCGTATTTGCTTTTCAGCAGGACCGCCGCCTGGGGAATAACGCCGCCGCCCAGTCCTTTGCCAAGCACCAGGATATCCGGCTCAACGGCAAAATGCTGGTGTACGAAAAAAGCGCCGCTGCGCCCCAGTGCGGTGGGGATTTCATCAAAAATAAGCAGGATGCCGTTTTGGTCGCAGATTTGCCGCAGCCGCTGAAAATAAGCCTGTGGGGGAATATGGGTGTCGGTGGCCCGGATAGGCTCTAGGAGAATGGCGCCGATGTCGCCTTCGTTCTGAATGATATACTCGATATAATCCAGGCAGAATTTGGCCACGGCCTCCGGGCAGGAGCTGTCAAACAGATTCCGGTATGCATTGTAGGGAATGGCGTGGATGCATCCGGGCAGGAGCGGTCCCATATCCTTGCGGAAAACATATTCGCCGCCGACCGATATCGTATCCAGTCCGGCGCCGTGGAAGGACTCCCACATGGATATTACTTTATGCTTGCCGGTAATTTTCCGGGCCGCTTTCAGGGCAATGCCTACCGCCGCACTGCCGGACGGCGTAAACAAAACCTTAAAATCCTTGGATGTTGTTTTATTGATCAGGGCCCGGGCCGCTTTGACGGCAATGTCGGCCGTATACCGGCGGGGAATAAACGGCAGCTCCTCCAGCTGCCGTTTCACGGCCGCCAGCACATCCGGATTCTTATAGCCGACCTGATGTGCGCTGTTACCGTGAAAATCAAGATAGCGCTTGTGATTGAGATCCCAGATATAGCAGCCTTCCGCATTGGCGATCCCGTTCAGGCACGGCGTGGACAGCGACTGCCGGACAAAGACGGCCTCATCGGCCTGTAACAGGGCCTGGCTCCGGTCGTCAAGCCCCTCCAGCCAGCTTACTCTTTGCCGGCTGGAATTGATATCGCCTTCCCGTTCCAGTTCAGTCATGTGTGTCATAGGGTCGCTTGCCGGCTGTAAACAGCCTGTTGATATGTTCGATCAGGGCCGGCAGCTCGCTCACCGCCTCGAGGACAAAGTGAGCACCATAGTTGAGAAACGCCTGTCTTGTCTGTTCAATTACCGGCGCTTTGTCGGACAGCAGTTCAAATTCCCGGCGGCTCAGGCCCATCTGGGAACTGCCGGTACAGACGCCGACCGACCAGACGCCGGCCTGCAAGCCTTCCTGGATATCGGCGGCCGTATCGCCCACTTTCACCACCCGCCAAGGCGCGGACAACTTTAAGGTTTCCATATTGCGAAAAATCATATAGGGATAGGGCCGGCCGCAACAGCCGGTGGCGTCCGGGCTAACCCAGCAATCCGGCTCATAGCCCTTGGCTTTCGCGCCCTGGGTTACAATCGCCATCATGTTGTCGGTATAGCCGGTGGTCGAGCCGATTTTTAACCCTTTGCCCCGGATTGCGTCCACCGTTTGCAGTACTCCGGGCAGCGGCTCAGTAAACTCTGCCAGTGAGCCTAGTAATAGCGGCTCAAATTGGGCGTACAAAGCCTCGATATCCTCTTCCTGAAAGCTTCGCCCGTATTGTTTTTCCCATTCCCGGCCAACCCGCGGCATGGTCAGCATGGCCCTGATATGGTCTTTTTTTAAGAGACCCATAGGCGCTCGCGCTTCCGCCACGGTTACCTCGACGCCGGCGGCCTGGAAAGCCTTCATAAAGGCGCTTACCGGCGCAAAGCAGCCAAAATCAACCGTAGTACCGGCCCAGTCAAAAATAACACCTTCAATTGTGTTCATGATGCTCTGCCCTCATATATTCTTCAATGATATCGCCCAGCAGAGAAATATCCTGCCGGTAGATCTCACCGATATTGCCGATGCGGAACGTGTCGGCGTCGGTTAGCTTGCCGGGGTACAACACAAAGCCCCGTTCTTTGACATAGTGATAAAACCTGTTAAAATCGAAGTCACTGTAGGGAAAAAGAAACGTGGTGATGATGGGCGACTGAGATTCTTCGGCAATGTAGGGCGCAAAGCCCAGGCTTTTGAGCTTTTCCCGCAAAAGCTTGTTATTTTCCCGGTAGCGCCGGTTCCTGGCGCTGACGCCGCCTTCGGCCGCCAGTTCATCCAGAGCCCGGGAAAAAGCGGCCACCACATGCGTAGGCGACGTATAGCGCCACTTGCCGTCCTTCTCCATGCATTGCCACTGATCATATAAATCAAGGCACAGACTGCGGGCCTGGCCCCGGCAGCCGGCCAGCGCCTCAGTTCTCGCCAGCACAAAGCAAAAGCCCGGCACACCCTGAATACACTTGTTGGCGCTGCTGATTAAATAATCTATCTTCCACTCCTGCACCGGGATCTCCAAGCCGCCGAAACTGCTCATCGCGTCGACAATAAAAGTTTTGCCGTACGCCTTGGCGAGGTCGGCCATCTCCTGAAGCGGATTGAGGATGCCGGTTGTTGTTTCACAGTGGACCATGGCCACATGCGTGATGGCGTCGTTGGCCTCCAGCAGCAGTCTTACCGTCGCGGCGTCGGCGGGCTGGCCATAGGGAACCTGGCAAACAATATAGTGCAAACCCAGATATTCCGCCATTTTAACCATCCGCTGGCCATAAGCGCCGTTGGTAATAATCAGACAGGTATCTTCCCGGCCGATACAGGTAGTGAGTACCGCTTCCACCCCGAAGCTGCCGCTTCCCTGCAGCAGCACGGCCGTGTAAGCGCCGGGCGAGGCAGCTGCCAGCGCCAGCAGCTGCTGCCGGATTTTTTGGGTTATTTGCTTATAATCGTCATCCCAGGTACAGCGGTCAAACAGCATTGCCTGTTTCACACTGTCGGTCGTGGTTAAGGGTCCCGGGGTTAGCAATTTGTAATCTTTCATTGTGTTAACACCTTATTTTATATTTATTGTTTGGCCGCTTTGAAAAAGTCCTGGTGCGCCGCCAGCAGCTCAACCGTCAGCGGCTTGGCGAACACTTTGGGATTGCCGGCCTTATTCAGATCGGTTACCGTCTCACCCTGGTACAGGGCGACCGGATAAATTTTAATTAAATCAGGCCTGGCTTTTTCAATAATCACCTGCGCCATTTCCATGGCCAGCTTGGTGGTGGCGGCATCGGCCTTCTTCACGACGGCTACCGATTCAGTCAGCGTATAGTTGCCTTCCACCGGATCAACATAATCAATTGGCTTGCCGGCGGCTTTGTCGGCCACGGCCTGATGACGCAGCCCGAAGCCGGCGGCCACTTCACCCACTCTTACCTTCTTAATCGGTCCCGAACCGGACGACTCAATGTGCGGACCGCAATTCTGAATTAGTTTGGCCAGTACTGCTTTGCCCTCGGTTTCGCCATATTGGCTGACAATCGCCTGCACCAACAGCCAGGCTGTCGAGGAGTCCATGATGTTGGGAATGGAAACCAGTCCTTTGTACTCATCCTTGGTCAGATCCTTAATGGAGGTGGGCAGCGGCAGGCCCTTATCCTTAAGTACCTGGGTATTTACAAAAATGGCGCCGGTATTCGCCAGAATCGGTGTGTAATAGGCCGGATATTTGGCAACGGCCTTGGTATCAAAGCCTAAATCGGCGAACATATTGTATTTCTGCTGGGCGCTTTCGATAAAATAAGAGCTCATGGTGATTATATTGGCCTCAATCTTGTCGCCTTCGGCCATTAACTTGCCGCCAAGCTCGGAGGTTCCCATGGTCTGCACCACATACTTGCCTTCGTAGCCGGCCGTATTGAGTGTTTTTTGCATGGCTTCCACCGCTTCCTTATCGGCGTTGGTGAAGAGAACCACCTTCTGGGCAGCCTGGGACGCGCTTTGGGTAGTAGTGCCGCCGCCCGCACACCCTGCCGTCAGCAGCAGCGAAGCCGTGAGGAAACATAAGAGCAGATTTTTGAATGCTTTTCTCATAATGACATCTCTCCCTATCTGTTTTTTTATAATTTCACTCACGCTGTTGGGTGAATGTTAGCTTTTTACTGACGGCATCGCCGCCGGTCTTGACACATAAGTTGGTCAGGAAAATCAGGATGGACAGCACAAAGATCTCATTAAAACTGGCAAAGTGCTGCAGCTCTTTTATCTTGCTGGTGACCACCGCCGTTTGGGCGCTGACCAGGAAAATAATTGCGCTGATGGTAACCATAGCATTGATGAAATAGTAACTGAACATTTCCACCAGCGTCGAAAAAGAGTTGGGAATAATCACCCGCACGATGGTCTTGAACCAGGTATCGCCCATTAGTTCCCCGGTAATCTCCCAGGCCGGACTCATTTTGGCCAGGGAATGCTTCGCCATCAGATACGGCGTCGTAAAGAAATGGACAATGTTGCAGATTACGAGGATGGTGAAGGTTCCTTTGAAGTCGCTGCCTTTGAACAGTAAGAGGTACGCCAGCCCCAGGACCATGCCCGGCACGGTATTGGTCAGCATCGAGCAAAAATCAATACTGACTTTAGCCGGCTTACGTAACCGGGTACGCACATTGATGACGGCTGCGCCGTAGGCCAGGACAGTTCCGGCCACCGCCGTCCCCATCGCCGTCAACAGCGAGTTCTGATAGGCGTCCGCTATCGGCCGGGAAAACAGAGTTTCCCGGAAAAATTTTGTGGTAAAGCTCATATCATAAGGAAAGTTAGTGACAAACGGCGTAATGAACATGACCAGAAAAACCAGCACGATGGCCGCTACCATAGCCAGCGAAGCCACCAGCAGCAGCATGTCCCGCAGTTTGTTTTTGGTCACATCGATAACCGAAGTTTTATTGTAGTGGAAGTTAAAGCGCTCCAGATAATTAAGAAACAGTACGCCGATTACCGCCGGCGACAGCATCAGCATAGCAATGGCGGAACCATTATTGAAATTGGGCAGCGCGCCCAGCATTACCTGATACAGCTGCGTGGCGATGACACTGTAGGTGCCGCCCACGGAAGCCGGGATGCCGAAATCGGTGAACGTTAAGATAAACGTGATTGCCAGTGCCCCGCCCAGTGTACCGATGAGCGGCCGGAACACCGTGTTGAGGAAGCTTCGCAGAAAGCCGTCCCCCATTAATTCGGAAACAATCATAAACTTCTTGTCAATGTATTTAAAGGAATTATCGAGGAGCAGAAACGCCGGCGGCAGGGTATAAATAACATAGCCGATCAGCAGCCCGTTAAAACCGTAAATGGTAAATAGCTCCCCGCCAAACCATTTGGTTAGTAATCCCTGTTTCCCAAACGAATAAATGATAGCAAAACCGTAGGTAATTGTCGGCAGCAGCATGGGCAGCAGGATGCCTGTTCTGATGACGGCCTTCAGCAGCCTGGCAATATGGGTGCAATTGACGGCATAGGCCAGCATAAAGGCCAGTACTGTGGTAATGAGCGCCGTCACCGTGGAAATCAGGACACTGTTTTTGAGCGCAATCACAAAATCCCTGTCGCCGGTAATCGCCCGGAAATTGGCCAGCCCGATACCCTGTCCGGTTTGAAAGGACTGCAAGAGCAGGGTAACCAGCGGGGTTAGCAGGAAGGCCAGGAAGAACACGGCGATCACGCCGTAAATAAGCTGGATTTCCCGTTTCTCTTTAAACATGACATCCTTCAAACAACTGAAAAATATTGTCCCGCTTGATGCGTAGCTGACGTAAGATAAACTCTTCGATAAAACTGTTTTCGGGCTGGTGGATAACCTGCCGGGGAGTTCCGAACTGTGACACCTTGCCCTGATCAATAATCAGCACCCGGTCCGACATGGTCAGCGCCTCTTCCGGGTCATGGGTAACGATGATGCAGGTCAGGTTGTACTTTTTGGTCAATGCTTTAATCCGGGCCTTAATGGTTTCCTTGATGACGCCGTCCAGCGCGCTTAACGGTTCATCCAGCAGCAGGATGCTGGGCTTGGTGGCCAGTGTCCGGGCCAGCGCCACCCGCTGCTTCTGGCCGCCGGAGAGCTGATCCACCGACTTTGTCAAATGCGGTCTTAGCTCCAGGAAATCGATAATCCCGTCCAGCTCCGCCGGACTGAGCAGGCCCGGCTTGTTTTTTAAACCGTAGACAATGTTTTTGTAAGCATTCAGATTGGGAAACAACGCATAATCCTGAAACACAATATTAAAACCGCGTTCCTTCATGGATACCCGGGTTATGTCCCGGCCGTTATAGATAATGGCGCCGCTGTCCGGCGGCGTCAAACCCAGGATAATATTGAGCAGGGTCGTTTTGCCGCTGCCGCTTTGTCCCAGCATAGAAACAATTTCACCGTCGGCAATCGTAAGATCAATGCCGTCCAGGACAACTTTTCCGTCAAACTGCTTGCGCACGTTTTGTAATTCCAGCAAAGTACTAACCTCCCACAACCAGCCTTTGTTTGCGGCCCGGTTTATCTTTACTATACACTGCCCGCGCCCGGTTATTGTTAAGAACATGTTATGAAATCATTAAGCTATCCGCATTTTTGACTAATTTATTATTAATTTATGACTATATTATTAACAACAATTGACGCTATATTGATAAGTTTAAGATGTTAACCTTGAATATTGTCAGGTTGTACGCTATACTTAAAAAAAACAAAGGCTGCACTGAGCCGCAGGGAGATAGGCATGCTACCAAGCGAACGACAAAAAAAAATCCTGGAGCTGGCAACTACCAAAGAGGTTGTTACCATTCCGGAATTAATGAATACCTTCGATATATCCATAGAAACGGTGCGCCGTGATCTGTCCATTCTGGAAAAACAAGGCGTCATTCAGAAAATATACGGCGGCGCCAAGATCAAAGAAGCCAACTTTTATGAACCAGCCATGGAAAGCAGAATGATCGACCAGTTGGTGCAAAAAGAAGCCATCGGCAAAAAATGCTGTGAATTTATACATGACGGCAACTGTATTTTTATCGACAGCGGCACCACCACCTATCATATCGCCAAATATCTCACCCATAAAAAAAATCTCACCATCATCACCAATTCCATTCCGGTTATCAATGAATTAATGGATACCGACTTTGAAATTATTATTATCGGCGGCAAGATCAGGCATAGTGAGCGCTCGGTCGTCAGCTACGACTACATTTTTAACTTTTCCCAGCTCAACATCCAGAAAAGCTTTATTTGCGCCAGCGGGATCACGGCCGAAAACGGCGTATCAGATTTCAATATGCAGGAAGCCGTCACCCGAAAAATGATCATTGAACGGTCCAAGGAAGTGTTTGTGGCGGCGGACAGCAGTAAATTCGACAAAGACGTCACCATCAGTATCGCCGGCCTGAACAAAATTGACTACATCATCACCGACGCCAACCTCAGCCAAAATACGGTGAACAGTTTTAAAAAATGCGCCACCAGGCTTATCCTGGCCGACGGCTAAAGAGTGTCTTCCCTGTAGCCTTTACAATCCAGCGATGGTTGCAGGGGGCTGTTCTCATTTTACGGAAACACAGGGATTATCCTCTATATAAAACCGCCAGGGATAATCCTTGGCTTCCTCAGCGTAATCAATACCTACGCGCTTGGCCGCTATGATATTGAATTCTTCTTTGTCGCCTTCGGCTACATACAGCCGGTCGCCGCACAAATCTGCACCATTCAGGCTTTTGTCAATTGCCAGGGCTTTGCATAATTTGCCCGGTCCGTTAGTTAGGTTCTTTATCTGGCTTTTTGTCAGCTCATTATAGGCTTTGTTAAACCTGTTTTGCGCGATCAGTTCAAACCCGCCTGCCGGTTCTACGGCTCTTAGCAACACCGCCTGCGGATTTCCGGCTTCCCTGGTCACAATATTAAAGCAATAGTACATGCCGTACACCAGGAACACATAGGCAAAGCCCGGTCCCCCGTACATAACCTCGACTCTTGGCGTTCTTTTGCCGCCGTAGGAATGGGCTGCCTTATCGGTAACTCCCATGTAGGCTTCGGCTTCAACAATCTTTACAGCCAGCTTATGTCCGTTTATTTCGTGAACAAGCACCTTGCCCAGGAGTTCTTGGGCCACTGCTAATGAATCCCGGTTATAAAATTCCCTGTCTACTATTTTCATCTTGAATACTCCTTTCCAGGTCAGCGCTTATTGAAAAATTGCGTCAGGCCTGGATTTCTTTGCAAGTTATGCTATCTTCCCCTGAAACACTGTCCCTGTCCCCATGTTTTTGCAGAGCGCCGCTCAATCCCGCCGGCATTGAAATTCACATTTTTATTATCGATACCATAAAATAAAAAGGAAACTATTCTCTGGCAGACAATGCAGACCCCGGTCGGTTTTTATTGAGCTGCCGTTTCTGATGCATAAATGTACGGTTTATTTTATGGAGGAAGGCAAGGATGAGTAATATAGCGTTACAACTTGGGCTGCTGTCGTCCGGAATGGTCATAACCGGCGGCAATGTGCTTTTTGATACCATTCAATATTCCTCCGGGGATATTGACTATGATATTCCCACAGGCGTCATAACTTTCAACGAAACGGGAAGATATGTTGTCAACTGGTGGGTTACAACGCAGGCTTCCACTTCCACCACCGGCGCCGTATTCACTTTGTCCTCTTCTCAGGGGGATTTACTGGTGGGAAATTCGCCGGTTAAAACAGGCGGAGTCTATGGAGCGGGAATCATAACGGTAGCTGCGGCCCCTGTTACTGTTTCTTTGGTTAACAGCAGTACAGCCACTTTCTATTATGCTGCACAGGTTCCACTGAAAGCAACCCTAATCATCACTCAGGATAACGTAACGAGTACCACTATAGACTGCTTTGCCGTAGATCAACTGGCCAATATTCTTTCGCAAATGATTTCGGCCTATCCCGCCACCACCTGGTCGGTCTTTTCCAGCTCACTGGCTACCTATGCAGGCACACCGCTGGACCTGTATACATCTCCCAATGCCACGGGACCAGGAATTTTACGGTTATTGGACTCGAGTAACAACTATGAAGCGCTGCCGATAGCCAATATCACCGCCCTTTATCCGGGAGCTGGAACGGTATATGATCCCGCCTTCACCTATCTGACTCCCCCCAGCCCTCTGCCTCCGGGATGTGATACAGACATGATAGCGGCAATACAATCCTATCTGCCAATAGGCGCCTCAGTCGAAATTCGCCTGGGCCCCACTATTGTGGCTTCCGGCGACGTATACCGCAACGAATATGGCGTTTTGGTGCTTTCCGATGCCAGTGGAAACACGCCTGTTTTTGTAGCCTCGCCCCACATCCTGCACATCTTGACCAGTGATGATCCTACACTCCTGCTGGCGACAAAGGGTAGCGGCGCGAAACCCAGCATTACTGCAAAGTAGATAAAGAAAGCTGTCATTATCTAAAGCCAACAGCCCCAACGTTGTTGGCTTTATACATTTGTTAACCGATCCGCAGTTTCCTTTTACCGCACAGGGTTGTTACAGCGTTTTCTCAGCGGCGGGGTGACTGTACAACTTAAGACTTAAAATCCGGATTTAAAAAAGCCTAAATCCCAGGTAAAATAGATACCTTCATCACTTTTCATCATATTATATATTATGTAACTCATCCTGAATCTTTATCAAGGAGGAGAGTAGTGATATGGCGAACGATATCGACTTGGACCAATCTGACAGTCTCCGCAACGGTCACTGGCATTACATTAGTCCATGTAATAATTGTATTAGCAGCCCCTGCGGAATCTGTATGCTTATAGGCGCTACCGGGGCTACCGGTGTTACTGGCGCTACCGGCTCTACTGGGGCCACTGGGGCTACCGGCTCTACTGGAGCCACCGGCGATACCGGGGCCACCGGCGATACCGGGGCCACCGGCGATACCGGGGCCACCGGCGATACCGGGGCCACCGGCGATACCGGGGCCACCGGCGATACCGGGGCCACCGGCGATACCGGGGCCACCGGCGATACCGGAGCTACAGGCAGCACAGGTGCTACAGGTGCTACGGGCGCTACTGGAGCTCCGGGACCCGGCTCATTACTTTTGGGACTTCAAGCGCAATATGCTACGGCTGGAGCGCAAACAATAGCTAATGGCGATGCAATTCCCTTTAATGTGGTAATTAACAATCAGAGCCCCAATCTGACGCTAAATGTTACCAATGGCGAAATTACAATTGCCGCGCCCGGAAACTATTATGTCACTTGGTGGATTGCTGTAGATGGCTCGACTTCAGCGACAACCATTACCTTTTCGCTTGAGATTGACAATACAGCCATCTCCGCCGCCTCGACCCCAATTCTCAGCAGCCAGTTGACAGGAGCTGATTTCATTACTGTAGCCGGAACTTCGAGCATTCTGACACTGGTCAATACTACCGGCAATAATATATTTATAGGCGCTACAACCGTGCAGGCCAATCTAATAATTTTACAATTATCCACATAACAGATTTAACGCCGGTAAGAGAGGAAAAGTAAGCTTAGCCGCTGTGGCGGAACGAAAGACGGCCTATCAAAATAAAATCCAGGATTGGCGAAAAGCTGCGCCAATCCTGGATTTCTTCTTAGTTACGCTATCGTTTCCCGAAACACTGCCCCTGTCCCCTGTTTTTACCGCCGCAGCTTTTCCCTGCGCTGCCGTTCCTGCCACATCAGCAGCGAGACGCACAAGGCCAGCCATGTTGAACCGGCGGCATAGCCGGCCACTACATCGGAAGGATAATGAACGCCCAAATAGATACGGCTGATGCCAATGGCGACGATCAATAAAACCGCCAGCGTCATGACCGTCAATCGTCCGCGCCAGGAAGGAATTATACGCATGATCAAGAACGCCACCATACCGTAAAAGCACATGGAGGCCATGGCATGACCGCTGGGAAAGCTATAGCCGGTTTCCTGCACCACCCGGAATAACTCAGGCCGCGCCCGTTGAAACAAGTGCTTCAGCAAAAAATTCAGCACCGCCCCGCCGGCTATGCAGATGGTTAACGACCCCAGCTCCAGCCAACGGCGGTAACGTCCCAAAATCAAAAATGCAGCGCCTACCAGAACGCTATAACTAACGCCGGAGCCGACCTGAGATATAAAAATCATGCTAGTATCCAGGGACGGACTGGCAAAATAGCGAACAAGCCAGATAAACGCGTTGTCAAATAACTCTACCGAACGCCGGAACAGAGTTTCCCAGGCCAAGGTTGTAAACACAGTCAGCATTACCGCACTCACGGCCAAACTAACAATCACGTACAGCGCCGGCCACCGCCGCAGTACAGCTGTAAGAAGTTCTTGCAGTATTGGATACAAGGGCGTCTTTTTAAATAAGCGACCGGCAATCCAGAACAGGATCGGCAGGGCAACAAGACTGGCGGCGCCTATGAGCAGTACCGCACCGATAACTACAGGTACCAGCGGGTGCCCCTGGGGCGCAATAACCAGCGGCCGGTGCTTGACATTCGCCCCCGGCTGAATGGTTACATCTCCGCCAATAATGAATACCTTGCCGCGTACTGTTGCGCCCGGCTCAACCGTAAGGCTGCCGTCAACAATGACAATATCCTCCGTCACTTTGCCGGCCACGACCGCGTTGCCGCCGGCTACCATGAGTTCGCCGACAACTTGCCCGCTGCCAATATAAATATCTTCCCTGACAAATTCGTCAGTGTACGCCTCTTTATCATCCCCAGCGGCGCTGTAGACTGCATTCATAAATACCAATATCCCCAGAAAACAAGCCAGTATACAGCAGGCAATTCGCCGATTCTTAGCCATCAATACGCCCCCCGGAACCAATATCAAAATCTGCTTGCATTTAACGGCTAAAGCCTGAACCGGCTTGGCCGCAGTCTTGCGCAGCGCAATAGTCAATTGTTCTTCTTCATCACTAAGGCTACGTCTTTTTGCGTTGCAATCAGCTGCAGCTTGCTTTGTTCAGCCGGCGGCAGCCCCAGATACGTTTTTTTCTTAAGCACAAAGTAAGCTTTGCCTGAATCGCCTGATACCAAATTCTTGAGCTCGCCTGTTTCCAGTTCTGTGCCCGGAGTACCGGTATAGTAGGTAAATCCGGGGCGATAGGATTTGGATATATAAACCGGAGCTTGCCCGTCATACTGCGCCTGAAACTCGCCGGCCAGGTCTTTCACGGAAAACCAGGGAGCGGCCGCTGGCAGCAGCACCGTCATCAGGACGATTACGAAGGCAGTCATTCCTGCCACAAGTACGCCTACAAAGCTCTTATTTCGCCCCGTATAAACAGTGTACCACGCCAAGCCTAAAACTATCGCAAAAAGTATTCCGGCAGTCACCGTCCCGGGAAACAGCTCCGGTATCGACTGCTTGGCGATGATGAAAAAAGCGGCTTCCACCAGGGTAACCAAAAGAGTTAGTAACACCGCCGGTATTTTAAAGACTCCGGGTTCCGCCGAGCTTAGGCAGCGGTCGGTATACCAGCCCACCAGCAGCGCCAGCGGGGGAAACATCGGCAGAATGTAGGAAATAAGTTTAGTTTGCGATAACGAGAAAAAGGCAAAAATCACGGTTGCCCAAATTACGAAAAAGACAAGCTTGCTGCCCTGTTCATGATCGTGCCCGGCCCGGATGGCCGCCGTCAGCGCCTGAACCAGAAATATCGTCCAGGGAAAGAAACCTATAATCAGGACAGGAATGTAGTAGTACCAGAGACTGCCTGACGCATGCTCAGGCTGGAGAAACCGGGTTACATTGTGAAAACCGAGAAAAGTATCGACAAAATCCATGCCATGATACTGATACATCAGCCAGTACCAGGGCAGTGAGACTGCCAGCACCAGCAGGCTGCCGGACAGTAGCTTTATGCGCCTTAACTGTCCCATTGACCGCGTGACAACCAGGTGAATTAGAATAATCAAACCCGGCAGAATGAACCCGACCGGCCCCTTGGTGAGTACCGCCAGACCGGCGGCGATATACGCCAGGTGGTATTTCCGCCGCAGATACAGCAACAAACAGGCCGACATGAAGAAAGTCAGCGTAGCGTCGGTAACGGCTGCCTTCCCCAGGTAAAAATACTCCAGACTGGTTGCCAGCGCCAGGCCGGCAATGAGGCCGGCCCGCCTGTTTAACAAGGACCGGCCGCCGGCATACACCAATAAGGCCCCACCCACCGCAAAAAGCGCGGAAGGCAGCCTGGCCGCCAGCTCCGTCTGTCCGGCTATTTTCATAGCGCCCGCCACCAGCCAGTAGTACATCGGGGGTTTATCATACCAAAAATCGCCGTATATTCTGGGTGATACGAAATCTTGCGCCGCCAGCATTTCCCGCGCCGTTTGCGCATACACAGGCTCATCCGGATCGAGCAGCGGCAGCCCGCCAAGCCGGAAAGCCATAATAAACCCTGCCACAATAAGTACAGTAATTATTTCAAGCCATGTGTTCTTGTTCATAATGCCTCCCGTAAATATTGATATCTTAATAGCTTGGGGCTCCCCTTGCCAAAGATCGATGCTCTTCCACAGTTCCGAAGTATACAGTGTCTATCTGAAAAATCGCTGAAAGAATAAAGAAAACACGGCCTCAGTCGAGCCTTTGGCGAAAGCGGAAGCCGATGTTGCCCTTATCCAGGCGAAAGTTATACTTTCTATCAGGATAAAAAATGGTGAACCGGTCAGGGAAGCATTTCTTGCCAGCCCAACCGGCTCACCATTATGCCGCTTATTAAATTTTGACTCACGGCCCAAATATGGCCGGCCCGCAAATTACACCGGCAAAGTGACGATAAAGGAACTGCCTTCCCCGAAGGTGCTTGTCACTTTAATGGTCCCGCCATGAGCATCCACTATCCATTTGGCGATCGGCAGTCCCAGGCCGGTTCCCCCCTCTTGGCGCGATCTGGCCTTATCGATTCTGTAAAAGCGTTCAAAGATCAGGGCCCGCTGGTCGTCCGGGATGCCTGCGCCCGTATCCTCTACGGTGATCGTAACACAAGGCTTTGGCGCCGCTGCCGTTTTGAGCAGCACGCCTACCCTGCCGCCGGCAGGGGTATATTTGACAGCGTTGTCAATTAGGATCAGGAGTAATTGCTTCATCCGCTCGCGATCGGCTAAAACAGCAATTTCCGCCTCACCGGCTATTGCCAATTCAATCCCTTTTGTTGCAGCCAGTGGCTGCAGCGAGCGTAAAACCTGCTCAGCAACGATAGCCAAGTCGAATCTTTCCTTTATGATATTGACTGCGCCGGCATCGGCGCGCGCCAGGGTTAGTAAATCAGTTACCAGTTTTGTCATCCGGCGGATTTCATCTTTCATGTCATCAAGCACCTGGATGGAGAGCGGCGATAGCTTTTGGTCCTCCTCGGTCTGGATGACATCTACCGAAGTCAGCATAACACTAAGCGGCGTACGCAGTTCATGGGAAGCATCGGCGACAAACTCTCGCTGCCGGGAAAAAGCCTGTCTGATCGGGATAATTGCCCGGCCCGCCAAAAAATGCCCGGCAAAAGCGGCGATAACCAGAAACAGAATGCAAAGCACCACCATCATTATCAGCAGGATTTTTATCCGCTGGTAATAAGAGCTTATATTCTCACCCACAAAAACGGTGCCTACTACCTCGGTTCCGTCATATATTTTCATACTGCACAGCAGGGCGACGGCTCTGTCCCCGTTAGCATCATGAAATTTTTTCAGTTCAACCACCCCGTCCGGGGCACTCCAATTACCAATAATGCCTAACACACCGGTGTGAATTCCGCCTTCAGCTTCCTCTGCGGCCGCCTGCTGCCCATGTTTATCAAAAACATAATAAAAAATCTTAGCGCCGCTGTCCGCATTCTCTTCTTCCTGATACGGAAACTGAAAAAAAGCGGCTCTCTCTTTGTACATGGCGGTTTGCTCTCTCGCCTCCCTTTCCGTGAAGGAGCGCAAGTCCTGCTGTTCTTCCCGGTAAAGAATCCAGAGCATACCGGTGGAGCTTACGATAATAAAAGCCATCATCAGCAGCATCATGACCATAGAATAGCGCAAAGTCAGTTCATTACGGATTTTGGCGAACATCTTGAACCTCCAGTTTATAACCAATACCGCGGACGGTTTGTATTTCCACCGAGTCATCCAACGGACTGAGTTTTTTCCGCAGCAAGCGTACATAGGCATCCAGGTTGTTGGAAGATACATCGGCTTCCAAACCCCACACCCGCTCCAAAATAGTCTCCCGGGGTATTACGTGCTTCTGATTCCTGACCAACAGCTCAAGCAGCCGGAATTCCCGGCTGGTAAGCTGTATTTCCGTGTCACTTTGCAGTACACGATGCGTTGAACAATTAAAGATCAAATTACCGGCCTGTAAAACATTTTCAGTTAGTCTCACCCGTCTGCGCCTCGATAATGCCCGGATCCGGGCATGCAGCTCAGCAAACTCAAAAGGTTTGACAAAATAATCATCGGCGCCTGTATCCAGCCCCCGTACCCGGTCGTCGAGGGCGTCTTTCGCCGTCAGCATCAAAATAGCTTCCCGGTAACCGCATTTTCGCAACTCTTCACAGACCTCAATACCGGTTCGGCCCGGCAACATCCAGTCCAGGATAATAACATCATACGGGTCGTGAAGCGCATACTCCAATGCCTGCTCCCCGTTCAACACCCAGTCAACCTGGATAGCTGCCTTTTCCAGCATATATTTGATTAATTTCCCCAGCTTGGCATCATCTTCGGCAAGTAATATCCGCACAATACCACCTCCTAACTTCCAGCGCCTGCGGCGGCAATTTTTTCAGAGTTCTACATTGTTTGGTGTCCCAATTCACGCAGCATCAGAGATAAGCCGGCTGGCAAAGTGTATGCCGGCTGCCAGTTCAGTCCATTGGCGGCCGCCTGGTTGGCCAACACCGAACGCCTGATATCATTGTCACGCGGTGCGTCATGTATAACAGCCGGCTGCAGCCCGGCGAGCTGAGACAATAGCTCAATCAGGTCATTGACGCTCGTCTCCTTCTGAGTGCTGATGTTATAGCTCCGGTTTGCCGTTCCGGCGAATAAAGCCTGATAGTTGGCTGCCGCCACATCCTTAACATAGATATAATCCCGCGTCTGGCTTCCGTCGCCGTACACAGTTAGACCCTGGCCGGCGAGCAGTTTACGCAAAAATATGCTGATAACGCCACCCTCGCCGCTGTCGCCCTGGCGTTCTCCATACACGTTGGCATAGCGCAGGGCAACATACTCCAGGCCAAAATTTTTATAATACAATTCCAGATAACGTTCCCCGGTCAATTTGCTCTCGCCATAGAAAGAAGACGGCTGTTTCCCGCAGTCCTCAGCAATTGGCAATACATCAGTATCCCCGTAAATCGCCGCGCTTGACGCGAAAATAATCCGCTTCACCGCCGACAGCCTGCTTGCTTCCAGCAAATTAACCAAGCCGCGAATATTAACGTCACAATCGTAATACGGATCAGCCAGGGAATTGGCCACCATGGTTTGCGCGGCCTGATGGATAACATAGTCAAACCGCTCTCTGGCCAGCAATTCTTTAAGCCCCTCATCCCGAATGTCCTTTTTCAGGAAAGCAGCCCCCGGATTAATATTACTGAATGATCCGGTACTCAGATTATCCAGGATGTATACCTGCAGGTCAGCTTGAACCAATTTATCTACAATGTGCGAGCCGATAAAGCCGGCTCCCCCTGTTACCA
The DNA here is from genome assembly GCF_041428895.1 of Sporomusa aerivorans. Classification (NCBI taxonomy): domain Bacteria; kingdom Bacillati; phylum Bacillota; class Negativicutes; order Selenomonadales; family Sporomusaceae; genus Sporomusa; species Sporomusa aerivorans. The sequence continues at coordinate 791,449 of NZ_CP156926.1, read as the reverse complement.
GAACTTTCATTTTTCCATCTCCTCTTCACTGCTGTCGGCTGAGCCATTATTTAGTCAAGAGGAGTATATCAAGTCAGTCTGAAAATAATATGAAAAAGAAATCTGCGGCGTGGCCTTTCTTTTACGGAACAGAAAACAGCGCTATTTGTCCGGACTGACAAATAGCGCTGTTTATTTTTTAATGCTTTAATATTAAGTTACCGCAGACAATCGGTCTCCCCGGAAACAGTCAGGATTTTAGCTGTAAATAGCTGCCGTAATTGGCCTCAATGGCTTTCACATGCTTCTGTCGCAGCCATTCCCCAATTTCTTTACCCTTTAGATTCTCGGGAACCGCCTCGCCCGGCGGCAGGACCATACCGGCTTTCAGCGGCCCCAGTTGAGGGATCTTCAGTCCCGTCGCCTTGGTAATAAGGTCGAACTCCTCTAGGGTGAGAGCTCCGCGCTTTAGTTTATTAATGCTGTCAACAAGCTTAGCAGCAGTCGGACTTTCTAAAAAGACGACCGTTTGGCGGACGGCAAGGGCTCCCTCCGTCCAACTGACAGGCAATTTCATTCTTTGACTCCATAAGCCTAAGCTTTCTTGGTCCAGTACTACGCCCAAGGCAGCAAATCTTACCTTGGCATTGGGTGTGGCTTTTGCCGCTAAGTCGAGCCCGTCCATTGCCTGTATAAACACTTCCGCCGGCAAATCCGCGATCTCTTTAAAGCTAACCGGCAACAAACCGGTTTCGGCCAGAACCCGGAAAAAACATCCCGGAGCCTGCGCGTCCGACAAAACACTTATCAATTCTGCAGTCATCCGTTCCGCCGGCACATGCGCAAGTTCTTCCCGGACCGCAGCCACGAGCGGCAGCGTATCGCTGTCGATAGCGAAACCCAAACGGGCGGCTTGCCCGGCGATTTTCAAGGCGCGCAGCGGCTTATCGGCAAAATGCGGGCCGTTCGCTCTAAGTATCCTGGCTGCCAAATCCGTCCGGCCATGGCAGGGATCAATAATTTCTCCCGTTAAGCAATCCTGGGCCATAGAGTTAACCGTAGTATCACGGCGAAAAAGGTCCTCTTCAATGGTAATCCTGGGTTTGGCGGATATCTTAACCCCATTGCCCGCTTTCTGCTCTGTTCTGGCAAAGGCAGCTTCCCGTTTCATACCGTCTATTACCAGGTGAAAAACGGGATAAGCTTTGCCGCAGTCCTCAGACTCGGAAAAAAGCATTTGGAAGTTTTTCCTGACCATACCTACAATGCAATAATTCATATCCTGAGGCGGTATTCCCATAATACTGTCGCGAACACAACCACCGACTCGGTAAACACGGCCGCCATTTTGGGCAACAATTTCGGCAAATTTTGCCTCTGTCAACACACAAGTACTCATACTCTATCCTTTTCCCTCTAAATTATCCCGGCTCTTCCCGTAAAGCTTATCAGGCAAACCGGCCTCTGCTACCTTATATAACTTCCCTTAAGAACAACCTGACGCCCGGCGTCGGACCAACCAACTGCCGGTCCCTTGTTTAACTAATGTTACTATATAATCTGTCCACAGTACAATCCAATTCAACAAATATACTGTAGCAGGTGAAAAACACGGTCCCTGTCCCCGTGTTTTTTACTTGTTTCCGCAGTACTTTTATGGAAAAAATTTCCTAACTTTTAAAAACACAATTGACATACTAACAACTCACAACTTATAATTAAGTTGTGAGTTGTATGAAAAAGAGAGGTGGGGTATTGTGTTTAGTAAAAAGATTATTGGGGTATTGCTTGGCGTTTTTCTGGCAGCACTGCTTCTTCCCGGCTGCTCCGGCAGTAATCAGTCCAAGCCGGAAACTACTGTCAAGTTTGCTGACGCCGGCTGGGACAGCATTAAATTCCACAATGCCGTTGCCATGTTTATCATCCAACATGGCATGGGCTATAAAACGGAGGAAGTTAGCGGAACTACGACCCTAACCTATCAGGCGCTGAAAAACAATGATATTGATGTTTATATGGAGGCTTGGTCAGATAATCTCGCCACCTATAAAGACGATGTCGCCAAAGGAAACATCCTGGAGTTAGCTGTAAACTACGGTGATAACGCCCAGGGCCTGTATGTTCCAAGGTATGTTATCGAAGGAGACAGCAAACGCAATATAAAAGCTATGGCGCCTGACTTAAAAACTGTGGAGGATTTAAAAAAATATAAAGATCTTTTCGCCGATCCGGAGTCCCCGGGAAAGGGTAGAATTTACGGCTCTATTCCCGGCTGGGAAGTCGATAAAATACTTTACAACAAATACATGAGCTATGGCCTGGATAAAGACTATACATACTTTCGTCCCGGGTCGGACGCAGCCCTTGCCGCTGCCATCAGCAAAGCGTATGAACAGGGGCAGCCGGTTGTCGGCTATTACTGGGAACCAACCTGGCTGACAGGAAAATACGACTTGGTAAAACTGCAGGATACTCCGTATGATCAAAATACTTTCAAAGAGGGTAAAGGCGATTTTCCTGCGGTGCCTGTCATTGTATGCGCCGCCAAAAACATCCCGCAAAAAGCTCCTGATGTAGCTGAGTTCCTCAAAAGATACAAGACGTCGAGTGCAATAACCGCTCAGGCCCTGGCATATATGGCCGATAACAAGGCCAGCTATGAGAATACCGCCAAGTGGTTTCTCAAAAACAACGAGAACGTATGGCGCAACTGGGTGACTTCACAACAGTTCGAAAAAGTAAAAGCAGCGCTAAACTAAACGAATGGGTGATGTTATATGACTAACTGGTTGTGGAAGTTCCCCGACAGCTTACATCTGGATATCGGAACGCCGGTTGATAAAATGGTGTTGTACTTAAGCCATAATTTCAACGATATCTTTAGTCTTATAAAAGAAATACTGATCGGCTTTACCCAGTTCATCTATCAGGGAATAGCCCTGCTTCCGTGGTGGCTCATCATTGCCGCCGCCGGCATCTGGGGCTGGAAAGCCAGCGGCCGGCCGGCCAGGGGAATAGTATTCAGCCTGTTGCTCTTATTGATTGGCGCTGTCGGGCTTTGGCAGCCTATGCTGGAAACAGTGGCCCTGGTCTTTGCTTCCGTCCTGATCTCCTTATTGCTCGGCTTTCCGGCAGGCATATTTTTGTCCAGCAATGACAAGGCCAATGAAGTCGTGCAGCCTGTACTTGACGCCATGCAGACCATGCCGACCTTTGTCTATCTGATACCGGCCGTTATGTTCTTTGGCCTGGGTCAGGCGCCGGCGGTCCTGGCAACAACCATTTACGCCGTGCCGCCGGTGATCCGGCTTACAAGCCTGGCCATTAAGCAGGTAGACGCGGAAGTGGTCGAAGCCGCCCGGTCTTTTGGCTCCACCTGGCTCCAAACCCTGGTAAAGGTGCAAATTCCCCAGGCCTTGCCGACAATTATGACCGGCGTGAATCAGACCATTATGATGGCCGTTGCCATGATTGTAACCTGCTCAATGATCGGCGCCAAAGGCCTGGGCATGGAGGTTCTGATCGGGATCAACCGTTTGGAGCTCGGCCGCGGCTTCACAGCCGGTATTGTCATTGTCATCATCGCCATCATCATGGATCGCCTAACGCAAAGTTGGTCGGGTGTAAAAAAATAGTAAGCAATTCGAAAGGAGACGGCGAAATGGATGAGATTCTACGGGTAGAGCGCCTTACTATGCTATTCGGGTCCAACACAACGGCGGCCTTAAAGCAGTTGGAAGACGGCGCAAGCAAAGAAGACGTACAAAAACGGACCGGAGTCACGGTTGGCGTATTTGATGCCAGCCTGTCGGTAACCCAGGGTGAAATATTCGCGATTATCGGTCTTTCCGGCAGCGGCAAATCAACGGTCCTGCGCTGTCTCAACCTATTGCATCAACCGACCCGCGGCCAGATATTCTTTCAGGGATCGGATATTACACAGTACAACAGTCAGCAGCTTATGGACTTCCGCCGCAACAATATTGCGATGGTGTTTCAGAATTTCGGGCTCATGAATCATCGCAATGTCATGGGCAATGTGGAATATGGGCTGGAAATACGGGGCGCCGGCAAGCCGGAGCGGGAGCAAAGAGCCTTGGAAATGATCAATCTTGTCGGCCTGGCCGGTTGGGAAAACCACCCCATTCAGGCCTTGAGCGGCGGAATGCGCCAGCGGGTCGGACTGGCGCGGGCGCTGGCGAATAATCCTGACATTCTCCTTATGGACGAACCTTTTTCCGCATTAGATCCGATCATCCGCCGGGATATGCAGTTCGAACTGCTGAGCATCCAAAGAAAAGTACAGAAAACGATTATATTTATTACCCATGATATCAATGAAGCCTTTAAAATCGGCAACCGTGTCGCCATTATGAAGGACGGCCGCGTGGTCCAGATCGGCTCGCCTGAACAGGTATTGGATAAACCGGCTGACAGTTATGTGGAAAATTTGATCCGGGATATCGACAGGACAAAAATATTATCGGTAAAGAATATCATGTCCTCGCCGTCGGCGATTGTAAAATCCGGCGACGGGTGGCATGTAGCCCTGCGGCAAATGGTATCCAACGGGGTATCCAGTGCTTATATGGTAAACGATACTATGCAACTGGTAGGTCTGGTGACCCTTGATAACGCGATGAAAGTCCGCAACGGGCTTTTAAGCATGGAGGAAGCCGTAATCCACGACATTCCGCTGACAAGTCCGGATTTTGCCTTGCAGGATCTTTTACCGGTTGCCGCCGAGGCCAAATATCCTATAGCAGTAACCGATGAAAATAAACAGCTTGTCGGCATTGTGACCAAGGCGGCAGTGCTTTCTTCGCTTGTGAGTTAGCCGGGCTTTCATTCTTCATATTAACAAGACATGAAGCCAATCCTTAGAACAGAACGCACCCGCAGGCTGCTTAAAGCAGCCTGCGGGTGCGTTTCCCTGTTTCGTCAGGCGGACACTGCGGGAACAACGCGTCGCCTAATTGTTCAGCTCAAAGGCGGGATAGGTGTGTCCGCTTCTATATTCCAGATGCTGATATTGCGTCAACCATTCTTTAAAAACCGCTTCCGGGTTCAGATCGGGCAGTTCCTTGGGGTACAGGTATTTTGCCAGGAACAGGGTGCCGGTGATCTTGGAGGCCCCGCCCTGAGCATAGTGGGACAGTAAAAATATATTACCGTTCTTTACTGCATTGATTTCCGACCAGCCCGGCCTTGCCATGATTTCCTGCTTTATTTGCGCAAATTCGCCAGCAGCGGGCGGCTTGTGCTGAGTGACAACATTCGCCTTGCCGACTCTGACGATATAATCGGGATTTCGCATAATAACGGCGTCGGCATTAACCTGCACATTTTTGGCGTCGGCGAATATATTTTCCGTATTGGCATACTCCAGTATCCTGGCGAAATAATCGCCGGGTATGGTTGTATTTCCCTCCCGTTTATACTCAAAATACACTCTTTTTTTCGGCACATTCCGCAGCTGCTCTTTTACATAATTCAATTTTTCCGCAAAAAAATGGTAATAGGCCTGCGCTTCTTTTTCTTTACCGAAAATTTTACCGGCCAGCAGGCAGTTTTCCGCAAATTTGTCGGTGTAATAGATATCGATTACGATGACTTTGATGCCGAAATCGGCCAGCTTTTTTTCCGCCTCTGCCCACGCTCCGTTGCCGGTGATGAGCAGGGCGTCAGGCTTAAGCTCAATGATTTTTTCATAATTCAGTTCCCGGGTACTTTTGCCGATAACGCTGTTTTCATTGAACCGGCCCCGGTAGATATCCTGCTGTTCATAAATGCCGTAATCGACGCCGACAATAGCATCCAGGGCCCCTATGCAATTAATTAGCTCCGCAATATAACTGTTGGACACGACCACCCGTTTTACCGGCGCAGGTATTTCGACTTTGCGGCCCAGGCTGTCCTCAATGACCTGTGTGGCTGCACTGCTCTGCACAGCGGCGTTTTTAGAACCGCAGCCATAAACAAAAAGGCTGGCAATTACCAGAATCACGCATATAAGGCTTGTGGAATAGACGTTGTTCTTCATCCTGTGTTTGCTCACTTCCTTTTATTTTAGCAGCCGTACGTGCTTATAGCCGTCTTCTGTGGTTACGGCCGTAGCAACGCCATAGATAGAGGCTATGTTTTCCCTGGTGATCACGTTGCCGGGAGAACCGCAGGTAAATATCCTCGTATCTTTTAGCATTAAAATCTTATCGGCAAACATCGCTGCTAAATTGAGATCATGAATTGACATGATAACAGCCAGCTTTTCCGTTTTACAAAGGCCGGCGATAAGCTTTAAAATATGCAGCTGATTCTTTAAATCCAGATTGCCTGTCGGCTCGTCCAGAATAATCACTTTCGGCTGCTGGGCCAGTGCGCGGGCAATCACTACTTTTTGCCTTTCGCCGCCGCTCAGCTGCCGGATATCACGAAAGGCGAATTTTTCAATATCCATTTTCTGCAGAATAGAAAAAACAATTTCCCGGTCTTTCGCGCTGTATTCGCCTTGCGCATGCGGCAGCCTGCCCATCATAACGGCGTTGATTACCGGCATAGGCCGTAGGGCGTTAGTATACTGCGGCACATAGGCCATAATTTTCGCTATATCCTGTTGCCGCGAGCCGGTGATATCGTTTCCGTTGAAAATGATTTGGCCGGCTTGCGGCCGCAGGATACGATTCATGCATTTTAACAAGGTGGTTTTGCCGGTGCCGTTCGGACCTGCCAGGCTGACAAACTCATTTTCTTCAACCGCAAAGGATATATCCGCTAAAACAGTCTGTTTGGGACTGTAACCAAAGGTAATGTTTTTGATTTCCAGACTCATTCCAGGCCCTTCTTTCCGCCGCTTAAAATCAAATGAATAAATAACGGCACCCCTAAAAAAGAAATGACGATACCTACCGGTATGCTCACCGGGTAAAGAATATATTTGCCGAAAGTATCCGCCAGCAAAAGCAGCAGCGCTCCCAACAGGCCGGAAAAAGGGATTAAAAATTTGTGCTCATTGCCGATAAGGATGCGGGCCATATGCGGCGCGATGAGTCCGACAAAACCGATGACACCGGTAAAACTGATAATCGCCGCCGTTATCAGCACCGCTGTAATGCCGATTTTCGTACGCAGTCTGCCAGGCTGAATCCCCAGGCTTTTGGCCATATCATCGTCGTTGCTGGCCAGGACATCGAGTTCCAGACCGTATCTTTGCAGCAGTAAAAAACAAACAATGACAACCCCGCCGGTAAAAGCGACATGCTCCCAGGACGCTCTGTTAAACGTGCCGAACGTCCATTGCACAACATCCTCCAATTTATGTTCTTTGGCAAAAAATTCGACGGTTGCCGTTAACGCACTGAAAAAATAATTGAGGGCAATCCCCACCAGCACAATGGCGGTCGGGGTAATACCCAGCTTCTGCGCAACCGTGTAAATGACCGCCACGCATAACAGGCAAGCGATAAAAGCGCAGGTAACGATACCTGCCTCGCTTTGGAAAAACAGAGTATTGCCGAAAACGATGCACAGCGAGGCGCCGAACGCCGCCGCCGAAGATATGCCGAGCGTAAAGGGACTGACCAGATCGTTTCTGGTGATGGACTGCATGACAACCCCGGCGACCGCCAGCCCGATTCCGGCCAGTATGGCCAGCGCAATCCGCGGCAAACGCAGTAGCAAAATGATTTTGTTGATGTTGGTATCAGGAGAACCCTCCAGCGTACCGGCAAAATACAGCTTTACCGCAATGAGCACCTGCATTACGCCTTGCTTCATGCCAATGGCGGTAAAAAACAAACCCAATACCACAATGATGACTGCAGTACTTAAAAGCAGCAGATATTTTTTTTTGTTTGCCGCTTTATACTCTTGTTCAAGCATAACTCCTCCGAAGTAACCATTTCTGTTGTAGTTCAATGATCCGACCGTAAAAAAAGGGAGATTTCGCATCTCCCTGCCGGATTTTACAGGTCAAACTGAGCGGTAAGTGTAAAGGTTCTGGGCATAGACAGGCCGAAGGTCGTGCTGCCGCCTCTTCCCATCCAGTAATCTTTATCGGCGACATTATAGCACATGGCGCTTAATTTAACCGGTGTAGCCGAAATTTTGGTCTTGTAGCTGACACCGAGATCAAACGTAACATACGAAGGGATTTTGGCTTTATTATCATCGATATAGGCCGAACTGTTGTAATTGGCGCGGCCAATCACCGCAGTCCTGTCGTCCGGATTGTACTCCAGCGCGATAACACTGCTCCAGTCGGATACACCGTTTACATACCAGCCGTCTTTCATGGCAGTACCCGTTTTTTCCCGCTTGTGATCCAAGTGCATAAAGCCGCCGGTAATATTCCATTTCGGGGAAATTTTACCGTTGACGGTTAGTTCCACCCCTTTATACCGGTTTTCCCCTTCCTGCGTCAGGATATATTTTCCGCTTGTGCTGCCGGGCAGGTCCACATAATTTCCCTGATTTAAATCAAAATAACTTAACGTAGTCAGCAAACCGTTATTTTCGTATTTGACGCCAACCTCTGCTTGCTTATTCTTTACCGGCGACAGGATACGGCCTTTGTTTTCATATTTTGCATCGGAAACAAACGCACCGCGGGAGTAACTGCTGGAATAGCCGGTATAAAAAGAGACATTTTTAACTGGCTTATAGGTAATGCCAACGCTGGGCGCCAAATCGAGATTATTCACCTTTTCGGACGAGGATTCGAACTTACCGTCCCGTCTTGACCCTGCCACCAGAACCTGCAGTTTTTTGTATTCCATCGTATCGGCCAGAGTAACGCCCACGACGGTTTCTTCATAGGACAAAGACGCGTGGCCTGCCTCAGGCAGCGTATAGTCTCCATATACAATCCCGTCATACAGGTTGCCGGATATCAGCCCTGCGACGCTGTTTACCGATGTATTCCAATATTTTGTCCAGGCTCTGTCGACGGAAAAAGCCAGGCTGTGCTTTACTTCGCCGGCAGTAAAATCACCGTTTACACCCGTCTGAACATAAACATTCTTGGAAGCTTCATTCTGGTGATTGAGTTTGTTTGATGAGAGGAAATTCCCGTAACCGTCAATATATAAAGCCGAGCCCGCATTATACTTGGTGCCGCTGCGGCTCGCCATCCCCGTATTCACATACCAGCGCCAGGTGTCGTTGATTTTTTGCTCATGATTCAATGTTGATAAATAGCCATGGACATATTTCGTTGTTTCGGGAAAATCATAGGAATTCTTTGCGTCGGGAACCTTGGGCATCAGTCCCTTGTTTACACTGTCGCTCAGAATAAACCAGCGCTGCCCTTCATTTACCCTGAGATCAAAATACCCGGCCAGAAGATTGGTGGTACTGCGGTCATCCCGGTGGTCAAGATTGATAAAAAAGGTTTTTTCTTCCTTTTCCGTTCCTGCCAGCGACAAGTCGCCGTCCAGATGACCGGCGTTGACGCGAAGCCCCCACTCCTGATTTTCACCAAAGCGTCTGCCGATATCGATGTATTCGCCCCAGGAGCCCCTGCCGGAGAAGGTTTGCGTGTAACGGGTAACAGGCTCGTCCCCGGCTCGCTTTGATATCACATTAATCATACCGGGCGGCGCGCTTTTACCGCTGTTTGTCCCGTTGGAGGAAGTAGTCGCGCCGTTGATGCCCGCGTTTGGCCCGACAGTTACGTCCATGCGTTCAATGATATGCGCCGGCGGTGTTGTGAACTGGTAAAACAAATTTGGAATGCCGTTTAAGTACATATTATTGCCGTTCATGTTAATGCCGCGCATGGAAAAATCCGTGTACATCGGCGAGCTTGTACTGCTTCTAATCGACGGAATATTGGTCAGCACTTCGTTTAACGTTAAACCGGGCGTGCCGAAGGTTTCAATGCTTTTGGCGGTAAGACTTATTTCCGTGTAAGGAATATCCAGAATATCCTTATAACCTAATATCCCGTACCGGGCTTTCTTATTGACATAACTTCCGGGATAAACGAAAGCTTCCCCTTCTACCAGAACCTCCTCCAGCTGATATACCGTTTTTTCGGCCGCTTCCTCAGCATACACGGCATTGTCCGCGCCTGCGCCCATGAATAGCATCGCCGCACCGGCCGCCAACAGAGTCATTCGTCGTTTCAGCGCTTTTTTATTTACTCTATTCTTATTACTCATCCTACATATCCCCTTCTCCTCTAACCTTAGCCAGCCCTAACCTTACCATCCTGCTATTCTCGAAATCACATAAAAAATCGACCTCCTAATTTCGAGAGGCCGTTACTGAGCAAGAAAACCTGTTTAATAAAAAATCCCAGCTTGTAAAAAGCTGGGAAGGAAATGGCACAGGCGCCCGTAAATCCCCTCCCCATCGTCGTGGGTAAAACGGTGATTGTCAAACAGGCAGTTCTCCTGGCTTCGGATCTTCGTTTGCCTGCGCCTTCCCAAAGCTTGCGCTCCAGTGGCATTGTGCAGGTTCACTCCCCGTTACAGTGGCGGGACCGCGCCGGCATTACACCGGACTTCCCTATTAAGCCCCGTAGGGCACCTATTTCCACAATATCTTTTTTTACAAATCACTTTAATAAATACTTAATTTATACTAGCAAATAATGTCATAAGCGTCAAGAGGCTGTCGAAACTTGACAGAAACTATACCGGTTAAACTGTGGCGTTCGAAGAGGACCTGCACAAAAGCGAAGTCCTGATAGCCGCGCTTGGATTAAAGAGGCAGGTATTGCATTGTTAAGAAATGATTATACCATGTTAAGTTTCCGGGAAGTTCATTGACGAATTTACACTAAGAGATTTATACTGGGGATGGATTTATTGACAATATAATCCAAAAATTTCAACACTCATATATCCTGTTTTATGGCAAACCCGTTGAAAAACGGGGACGCAAAGCCGTGGGTCTAAGGGTAGGTGCTTCCTATGACAGCCTGGTTGCTCTTGAGAATTATTACCAAGATGCTGCCCGGTTTTTTTTATTGCCTTCTTTTATCGATCTCGTTAGTGCTAAAAAATTTAGGCACAGACTTGAATGATAACAGTTACCTGACTTAGCAAAGGCAACAAATTTACTAGACGGGAGTTGGTCGGTCTATGAGAATCACTAGTATGAGAACGAGATGATTTGAGCAAAGAATCCAGCGAAATCACCGCCATCCGGGAAATTGAGGCTGCTGGCAGACATCGGCGACCCCAATCACAGACAATCGCCAGCGCGACCGAGGAGCAAACCGCTTCCATGCAGGAAATCGCGGCTTCAAGTCAAAGCCTGGCGCAAATGGCCACAGAATTAACCCAGGCCAGCAGTAAGTTCAAAATATAAAAGGAGAGCTGCGGTGCGCTTAGCCCTCCCTCTCCTTGCATAATTAATCGAACTTTAATTGTTTGGTAACCTGTAAAAAATGTAACTATGCCATAATATAACCAGATATACACGTACTTATCTTGACATTCAAGGAGATGCTCAAAATGACAACGAGACGGTATCCAATAATTGTACAACTTACTACTATTTTTGCGGTGACCATTTTATCTTTTCTCGTAATATTAGGGTATGTGCTGCATAGTTACGCAAACACTACCACCTCGACAGTAGAATTCAGTAACAAAGTTAATACTGCTTCGACAAGATTGATAATGGTCAAAGATGCCCATACTGATTTTACCCGGGCGCTGCTGAATATGCGTGGTTTTCTGTTTTATACCGACGGGACGGCTCAATACGAGCAGGGTTATCGCAACAAATTCGGCAGCAGTTATGATACGGTAAAAAAGTATAACGCGACGGCGCAAAATATAGACGAAGATGCCGGCAGACTGGAAAAACTGCTGGCTGAATATCTTATACTCGGCGATAAAGCGATAGCAGCAAAAAAGAATAATGACCCTGACCTGAATAACGTGCTAAGTGCGGGACGGCAATTAGTTGATCAGATCGACGCTCAATTTGTGGTTGTAGCCCAAAAACAAGGCGACGCCATCAACGCCGGCAGCCAATTTCTCATTGATCAGTCAAGAACGCAAAGTCAGATCGGGATAATGGCCGGCGTAATTGTAACCATTCTGGTAATATCTATCGTGGTCATTTATAGCCGGCGAATAACGATCCGTCTGAATAACCTAAAAACTGAGGTGTCGGCGGTTGGATCGCTGGATTTAACCAGACCGGATTTTCACGCGACTCGTAATGATGAAATCGGCGATATGGCCGAAGCCATCATTGCTATGAAGCGCTCACTCCGCAGTGTTGTTGCCCGGATTAAGAACAGCGCCGATACATTGGCGGCATCGTCTGAGGAACTTACCGCGAACTCAGAACAGTCAGCCCAGGCGGCTAACCAAATTGCCGCTTCGATTACCAGTGTAGCCACCGGAGCTAATGAGCAATTAGCGGCGGCCAATAAGGCTTCTACGATAGTTGAGAAAATGTCGGCCGGTATACAGCAGGTATCCGCCAGCACAAACCAAGTTGCCGAACAGTCCACCCAGGCAGTTGGCAAGGCCGCGGAAGGCGGCAAGGCCGTTGAAGAGGCAGTCAGCCAAATGATTCAGGTGGAAGACACCGTCATTACATCCGCAGAAGTCGTGGCCAAGCTGGGTGAGCGCTCACAGGAAATCGGCCAGATTGTAGGAACTATTTCCGGTATCGCCGGCCAAACTAACTTGCTGGCCCTTAACGCAGCCATCGAGGCGGCAAGAGCGGGCGAACAAGGACGAGGCTTTGCCGTAGTCGCCGAGGAAGTCCGCAAGCTTGCCGAGCAGTCCCAGGAAGCAGCCAAGAAGATCGCAGGGCTGATTGGGGAAATTCAGGGAGACACCGCTAAGGCTGTCGCAGCTATGAACGACGGTACGCGGGAAGTAAAAGCCGGGGCTGAAGTAGTCAACGCCGCGGGAATATTCTTCCGTGAAATTGTAGAAATGGTGTCACATGTGTCAGCTCAAGTTAGAGAGAGTTCCGCGGCCATCCAGCAAATGGCCGGCGAAAGTCAACAGATTGTGGGAGCAGTCATAACAATTGATAATCTCAGCAAGCTGTCAGCCGGCGAGGCTCAAAGCGTCTCAGCGGCCACCGAGGAGCAACTGGCTTCAACGGAAGAAATCGAAGCCTCCAGCGAAGAACTGTCGAAGCTAGCTCAGGAACTCCAGGCGGAAATGGCTAAGTTTCGTGTATAGCGTAGACGAAACAACAGCACCAAACTATGTTGGCATATCATGGCATAAAAGCCGCAGGAAACGCAGCCCCTGACCAGGATTTTTCTTTTACCGGCGCGCCTGGTGACTTGCAGTTACAGGCTCGTTTGCCTTTACCGGCATAATTTCATTTTCCACCCATACCGGGTTATGGTGCTTGGCCTCCTCAATTGTCTGGGTGCCGTCGCCAAACATGCATAAGAACTCGCCCCAATTGTAGATCCCGAGAAAAATATGGGCGAATACGCTCAGTCCCAGGACAATCCCAACAACTAAATGCACCATATCAAACCAGTACATCACTGCTTTGGGCGCTACCGGCAGGAACGCATATAAGCCCCAGCCGGTTACAATCAGGAGAATGCCGCCAAGCAGCATCATAATTCCCATCTGCTTTTGGCCAGAATTCATTTTTCCCATCGGCGGCACCGGAATGATTTTGCCGAACAGCATCTTCTGGGGATAACCGCCGCAAACTTTCATCCAGGCGATATCCCGTTCATCAAAGCTGAATATCCGGCGGATAAAGGCCACAATCCGATCCAGGCCAAAGAGAACAAATAATATACAGGATATGGTAAGAATGCTGGCGCCTACTATATGAATTTGCATTACAAGGTTCTGAAGATCTTCATTGAATGGTTTCAGCCAGATTAAGAAGCCGGTAATGGCTGCCGGCAAAAATCCTAAAATTAAACCCCAATGAAACAGCCGGGAAATCAGCGGGTGCTTTAATACTCTGGGGCCCTCTTTACCGTGATGACTCATCAATATCCCTCCTATACCAGCTTAGTTCGGTCTATGTACTTGGTGTGAAACAGGTCTTCGGCCAAATGGCTGAGCGGGTTCTGGGCAAACTTTGTGTACACATCCGTTAAGGCCTGATTGTTATGGCTTTGACGGATTTTTGCCTTTTCATCGTCTTTATAGATGCCTTGCGCCCGCAGTTTGATGTATTTGTTGCGGTCCTGCACCAAATCGGTGGCGACATAAGCGCCTGTCCACAGGATGGCGCCCGCTACGCCGGCTAAGCCGATAAATTCACGCCGCGAAACTTTCACGGCCTTTTCTATATAATCATAATGCGCCACTATATTCCCTCCTTATGACCAGGGCAGTACAGCCTTGGCTTTATCCAGCCAGGATGTCCCCATTGGATTGATGGGCTGACCGCCGCCGTTGACACAGCCCCCCGGACAGTTCATTACTTCAATAAAGTGATAGGGTGATTTGCCGGCCCGTACCTCGTCCAAAAGCGGTTTCACATTTTCTTTGATACCATGGGCTACGGCTACTTTCAGGGTAACTTCTTTGCCGGTTTTGGCGTCTCGCATGGTAACACTGGCTTCCTTTACGCCCTTTAAGCCGCGCACAGGCTGAAAGGGAAGCACGTCCAGCTCTTTGCCGGTTATTACGAAATACGCGGTGCGTAAAGCGGCCTCCATAACCCCGCCGGTATTGGCGAAAATCGTGCCTGCGCCGGAGTATTGCGCCAAGGGATTATCCTGATCGGTAAATTCGGGAACTGTTTTAAAGTCAATACTCAGCTTCTTAAACAGGCGGGCCAGATCCCGGGTAGTCAGTATTACGTCGATATCCGGATAGCTGCCTGCCCGGCCCTGTGATTGCCAGTACTGAGCGGCGCTGGTAAATTCCGGCCGGGAAGCCTCGAATTTTTTGGCCGTACAGGGCATAACGCCTACCATAAACATGTCGGCGGGATTAACCTTCCATACTTCCTTAGCACCGTAGGTTTTCCCCAGCGCCCCGGCCATCATCATCGGCGACTTGGCCGAAGACATATTGGGTAAAAGATCCGGGTAATACAGCTCCGCATACCGGACCCACGCCGGACAGCAGGATGTAAACTGCGGCAACGGCCCCATATGATGCTCCGCCGGCTCGCCTAAGGCATAGTGGCGGATTTTGCCAATGAGTTCCGTGCCCTCTTCCATAATGGTCTGGTCAGCCGCAAAATTCGTATCCAGTACTTTAAAACCGGCCTGTTTCATGGCCCCATACAGTTTTTCCGTTACCAGACTGCCTGGCTCCATGCCGAATTCTTCACCGATCGCAACCCGAACGGCCGGAGCAATGGTCGCCACAACGGTTATCTGCTTGTTTTTAAGCTTTTCAATAACCTGATCCACTACGTCAACCGTATCCTTAGGCGCACCGAAGGGACAGTTAATCAGGCATTGACCGCACGAGACGCATCTTTCGCTGTCGACCTTATGCACAGCCCCGTATTTGCCTTCGATGGCGTCCGCCGGGCAAAACGACTTACAGGAATCGCAGCCTTTGCAAGCCTTACGGTCAATCTCGATAACGCTGGTTAACTCCCGTTTTTGAAATCCTTTCAAAATTATACCTCCTTACATAAAGTAAACTTAGCTTCAGGCGGGGTTTTAGCCCCCTCTGAAGGTTAGTCATCGGACAAACTAACTTCGCCAATTGCTACTTACTGCAAGATACATGCCAATATGACTTTTGCCAAATACCTTTTTTTTGAACCTTTCATCTATGTATAATTCCTGAACTTACCTGCTTCTTATCTGTTGACGGCAGGCAAACAAAAAGGGATACTGTTTCAATTGAAACAGTATCCCTTTATTAATTTGATACACTGCTCACGTTTCTTCACCTTACACCGGAACGCCGCCTGCCAATCCAGGAGTCCGGCCGCTTTTTGCCTATCGGCGTCGAACACGCCTTACCTCTCCGGCGACGATAACATACCCGGCGAAGCCGGATAATGTAAAACAGCAGTACTGTGTATTATTGGCGATATCTTTCAATTAGTGTAACGGCGCGTTCGATGGCCTGGATGGCTGCGGTATGATCCTGCGAGAGATTGAGCCGGAAACTGTCGGTGAAATGTGAACCGAATTCGGTACCGGGAGTCACTGTTACCCCGGCCTGCAGTCGCAAAATCTTGACAAAATCCTGGATAGTGACAGCCAGCGCCGGAATGCGTGGAAAGAGATAGCTGCCCGCCTCCGGTACTCTTACTGCAAGACCCTCGACAGACTGGAGAATTTTTAATAAGTCATCCCGGATGGCCTTATGCAGCACGATACGCTGATCCAGCCAGCCGGTCGGCTCGGCAAACCAGGTCTTCAATACGGCCTGGCTGTAGCCGGCGGCCCGCAGGGACACAATGGCCTGCAGCTTCTCCATACGGTCAATGATTTTGGCTGAACCAAACGCCACTCCCAGCCGGTAGCCGCTAAGGGATTCCAGCTTGGACGGTCCGATAATGGTAATTACATTTTCCGGATCGATGTCCATCGTACACAGGTGGGTATAGGTTCTCCCTTCGTACAGCAGCCGGGAGTATAGTTGATCGACAATAACCGTGGCGCCGTATTTCTGGGCCAGGCCGGCAATAGCGCGAATCTCGGCCGGTGAATAGATAACCCCGGCAGGGTTGTTCGGGTTGGAGAATAAAAAGAGTCTGACGCCGGCCTTAAACGCGTCCTCGAGCTGGGTTAGGTCCAAGCCGGCATACTCGGAGGTTCCCAGATAGTCGATTTGGACGGGAAACACCTCGCCCTCAAAGAATTGCACAAGCTTGCGGTTGGCAAAGTAGTCGGGCTCAACGATTGCGACCTTGTCGCCCCTGGCAACGGTAGCGCCGATTGCCAAAAACAGCGCGCCTTGCGTTCCCGGAGTAACAATAAGACCCTTATCGGCGGAAACCGCGGTTCCGCAGAACCGGGTGAGTTTTGCCGCCAAATCCTGGCGGGTGCCGCTGCCGCCGCGATACTCCGTATAGGCCTGTTCACCGCCGCGCCCGACGCCATCGGTAAATTCGTCCAGCGAGCCGGGAATTGGTTCAAATGCATTTACATCGCCATGCGAAAAGTCGACCGGCTTACCAGGCAGCTCTTCGCCCCGGAACTGAATTCCCCCTACTTGCTGGCGTACTTCCTGACCGGGAGCATTGTCAACACCGATCCTGGAAAATTTGTCCTGTATTAGACTCATTGTACTTCTCCTTTCATCCCGTCAAAGTAATTTTTCAATAATAAATAAAACGCTGTATTTATTTAAATTATTACCAGTCCCTGCCTGAATAAGATCCGCCGTATCGACGCGTAGGCGGAAACCGGTGTATAGGCCCCTGTTACCCCGGATACCGGCTCGCTTACTACTTCGATTTTAAACGTGCAGCCCTGGGCTTTGATCTCAATGCTATGGGCGTTGCCGGGGGAATCAGGGTCGGAAATAATTTTGGACCGGGTTTTGTCAAAGCCGAGTCCGGCTAAGGCTATGGCGGCATGGACATTAACATTCCGGGGATACAGCTTGCAGACATCACGGGTTGCTCCCTCGTACAGAATGGTTCGCGAGCTGTCGGTGCGGCCAAGATTCTCCGGCCGCTTGGTTGTCGTAACTGTGACCGCCTGTAAAACGTCCTGGCCGTCAACGATGCCGTCAAGCCCCAAAATGGCCCCGTGCGGAATATAGAGCTTGCGCTGGGAGGTTTGGCAAATTTGCTGCAGCCGGTCCAAGAATTCCTGATCGGCAAAGGCGGTTGCCGAAAAGACAACCATGTCGGCGAACCCCAGAATTGCCGGCGCTAATTCCACTACCGCCTGCGAGGTTGCTGTTTCTATGACCAGATCCACGCCGGCGGCGCATTTTTGTATAATTTCTTCACTGGAGTTGGTAAACAGGATGCCGGCCATTTTATTCGCTGCGGCCTTCCTGTCAAGCACAAAGGCGATTTCCACCCCGTCCCGGGACAATTTTTCAAAAATATGCCTGCCGATTGTACCATAGCCAATAATACCCACTTTTTTCTTCATGCTCAGCTCTCCTTGCCGTCTCATCCAGGGTCGCGCCCCGGGTTTTGATCAATTTTTCTGCGGGAGATGCACTTCTTGCAGGTTAAGCAGGCTCCCTGCCCTGGTCCATATCCAGATATTGAAAGCTGCAATCGTCTACGTCGATGATCTTCCCGGCAATAAGCCGTATTTTTTCGAGGTCGGGTTCCGAGAAGAATAGCGTATTGGTCGGATTCCCGGAGTTGTTCAGCCGCCCGGCCTGTTGTAAGGAGCGCAGGAGCTGCCTGGCTGTTTCTGCCGCCGGGTCCAGGATCGTAACGCCTTCGCCCATAAACTCCCTGATTACCGGCAACAAAAACGGAAACGCCGTGCATCCCAATACCAGCGTATCAATATGCGCCGCTTTTAGCGGCGTTAAATATTCCGCCACAGCCTCTCTGGCTTCTTTCCCTGCCAGATCGCCACTGTTCAGGATGGGGGTAAACTGGGGACAGGCCATATAAAATACCTGGACAGCAGGATCGATATGCAAAATATCTTCTTTATGCAGCCCGGAACGAACGGTGATCTCCGTGCCGATAACACCGACCCGCTTGTTCCTGGTAGTGGCCACCGTCAGTTCCGGAATACGGCTTACACCGATTAACGGTATTCTGAACTCCTGGCTCAATTGCTCTAAGCCCAGCGCTGTAACTGTGTTACAGGCGATAACGATTGCTTTGGCTTTATGCTGTTGCATAAACTGAATAATTTGTTTCACAAAACTTTTCAATTCCGCTTCCGGCCGCGAACCATACGGCGAACGGCCGGTATCGCCAAAATAAATATAACTCTCATTGCGCAATATTTTTTTTACCTCTTTATAAACCGTCAAGCCACCCAAGCTCGAGTCAAACAAGCCAATCGGCTGATCGTTCAAAGTAAAGCGCCTCCTAACGAATACAGACATTTACTACTAGAGGGACATTCCTTCCTGATAGCGCAGCACGCCTTTCACCCAGACCTTGCAAATACCGGCCGGCAGCTTTTTGGGCTCGGCATAGCTGTTGGTATCCAGCACCCGCTCGTAATCAAACAGTACCAGATCAGCCGACAGCCCCTCGCGCACCAGCCCACGGTCCCACAGCCGCAAGCGCCGGGCCGGTTCGAAAGTGATGTTGCGGATGGCTGTTCTGAGCGGGATAACGCCAAGCTCGCGCACATAGCGCCCCAGAAAACGCGGAAAAGTGGAATAGGCCCGCGGATGCGGCACTGCGCCGACAATGCCGTCGGTACAAACGCAATGATAGGGACTCTGCATCACTTTTTGCACATCCTCCTCACAAATGGCGTGGTATATGCAAATGACCGCCGAACGGGTTTTCTCCAGAATATGAAGTACCGCCACCGCCTCGTCCATGCCTAAGCGTTTGGCTACGGCGTCGAGATGCAAACCGGCCATCCACTCCAGCTCGCCGGGAGGGACTGCGGCAATCTGCACGCTTTTGCCACTGCCGCGCACGTACAATTCCTCGCGGGTATCCGCTAGAATTTTTTCATACAGCGCGGGATCATGCAGGCGCTTATGGAATTCATCCTCGCCGCCGGCGTAGGCCCAGCCGGGCGCAATGACCTTCATGCCGGTGCTGCCTGCCGTCCAGGGATACTGGTCAAAGGTAATGTCATAGCCTTCGGCCTGGAGCTCCTCTATACGGTCAAGTATCCTGAGCACCTTGCCCCAGTTGAGAAACCCCAGTGATTTGAGGTGGGAGATCAGCAGCCTGACGCCGCTCTCCTTCATTACCTGCACCATTTCTTCAAACGATTCAATCAGCCGTCCCATTTCGTTGCGGGTATGCACCATAACGATGCCGTCATGCCGGGCCACTACCCGGCAGATCGCGATGAGTTCCTCGGTGGAGGCATAGCTGCTGGGCGGATAGATCATACCGAACGAAACGCCGCGCGCGCCTTCAGCCATGCTGCGTTCAATGATGCCTAAGATTTGCTCCAGTTCTGCAGGTGTAGGAACCCGGTTTTCGCTGCCCATTACATTCATGCGAACCGTGCCGTGTCCCACCAGGCCGACGAAGCGCACCGCGGGATTGACCTTGTCGATTTCACGCATGTAATCGGCATAGCTCCGCCACCAATACGGACGGTCTGTCCTGCCGCATAGCGGCGCCATATTTTCAGCCAGCTCATGGACATGGGCGTCGTCGATAGGGGTGACGGATGAACCGTCCTGGCCGAGCACCTCTGTAGTGATGCCCTGGCCGATTACCTGCAGCAGCCGGGGTTCCCTGAATATTTCCAGCTCGGAATGGCTGTGGGTATTGATAAAGCCGGGCGTGAGAATCCTGCCCGCCGCTTCCACTACCTCGCAGCCCGCTTGCTCAATAGTTCTGCCGATCCTGCTGATAAGACCGTCCGCAATCAGAACATCGGCGATAAAAGGCGGGTCTCCACTGCCGTCATAGATAGTTGCTCCTTTTATAAGAATAGGGATATTCATATCATTCACTCCATTCCGGGTAGATCGCCTCTATTATGGCTATATTTAATATAAAATCAAATACTTTATGACTATTATTCATATTTTAATCGTGCAGGAAACATAACCCAGATCCGGCCCGGTTAATAGAGATGGCAGGCAACCCGCCGTCCGGAATGCACATCCTTTTGCCGGGGAACTTCTTGCCTACACTGCTCCCTGACGGCCGGACAGCGGGTGTTAAAAGCGCAGCCTGCCGGTAAATTGAGCGGCGACGGCACATCACCGGCCAAAATAATACGTTCTCTTTTACGGTTCAGATCGGTCCGCGGGATGGCGGACAGCAGGGCCTGGGTATAAGGGTGTAAAGGCTCGGCGAACAAGTCATCCGTATCGGCCTCTTCAACCAGGTTTCCCAGATACATAACCCCGATTTTATCGGCAATATGCCGTACCACACTCAAATTATGCGCAATAAACAAATAGGTCAGCGACAAATCCTGCTGCAATTCCTCCAGCAGGTTAATAACCTGCGACTGAGTTGAAACATCAAGAGCCGACACCGCTTCATCGCACACAATAAAACCCGGATCCACAGCCAGAGCCCTCGCCAGCACGATCCGCTGCCGCTGTCCGCCGGAAAACTCATGCGGGTAACGGTCATACTGCTCCCGGTTTAAGCCTACCCGGTGAAAAAGCTCATAGACTTGTTCCCGGCGGGTATTAGGTTCCCCGAGGTTATGAATATCGAGGACCTCCCTGATGGCCTCACCAACCCGGATGCGGGGATTCAGGGCGGAAAACGGATCCTGGAAAACAATCTGCATGTCTTTACGAATCTGCCGCAGTTCCAACCCATTTAACTTTAAAATATCTTTTCCCTGATAAAAGACCTCCCCGGACGTAGGTTCGATCAGCCGCAGCAGCATACGCCCGGTCGTGCTTTTCCCGCAGCCGGACTCCCCGACCAGGCCGTACGTCGTTCCTTTGTCGATGGTAAAGGAAAGGTCGTTAACAGCCTTTACCACCGCCGGAGGCTTAAACAGTTCCTTTTTTCCCGGAAAATGCTTTACTAAATTCTTTACCTGAATTAACGGCTCAGCTTCCTGAACAACCTTACTGCCCGGCATGACTCATCACCCTCTCATCCGGATTTTTATAATGCCAGCAGCGCACTTTATGGGCATCCTCAACAGTCTCCAGGCTCGGCAGCTTAGACCGGCAGAGAGAATCAGCCCGGGGACAGCGGGGAGCAAACCGGCAGCCCGGCGGAATCTGCTGCAAAGACGGGACCTTGCCGGCAATCATGTGCAGCGGTTCCCGGCGATTGCCTTCCAGGGTGGGAATGGAGCGAATCAGGCCGATGGTGTACGGATGCGCCGGCCGTGTAAATAAGGTTTCCACAGGGCATTCCTCCACAATTTGACCCAGATACATAACCATTACCCGTGAGCACACCTCGGCTACCACCCCCAGGTCATGGGTAATCAGAATAATCCCCATATTGATCTTTTGCTGCAAGGCCAGCATGAGATCCAGGATCTGCGCCTGAATCGTCACATCCAGCGCCGTTGTGGGTTCGTCGGCAATCAGCAGTCTGGGCTCACAGGCCAGTCCCATGGCAATCATTACCCGCTGCCGCATGCCCCCGGATAATTGATGGGGATATTCATGGAGCCGCCGTTCCGGTGAGGGGATTCCCACCAGTTTCAGCATATCCACCGCCCTCGCCAGGGCCTCTTTCTTGCCAAGCCGCTGATGGAGGATAATCGATTCGGCGATTTGATCGCCAACCGTAAACACCGGATTTAAGGAGGTCATAGGGTCCTGAAAGATCATGGCTATATGGTTGCCCCGGATGGCTTGCATTTCGTCCATCGTCGAAGCCAGCAGGTTCTTGCCTTCAAACAGGATTTCGCCTTCAATTTTAGTGCCGCTGTATTCTTCAAACAACCGCAAAACTGAAAGGGAAGTTACACTCTTGCCGCAGCCTGATTCACCGACCAGCCCCACCGTTTCGCCGGCCTGTACCGTGAAGTCAATGCCGTCAACTGCGGTTACCGTTCCCTGCTCTGTCGCAAAATAGGTTCTTAAATTATTCACTTTAAGTAAAGGATAAAGATTGTCCATGTGTCTCATCCCTCATTTTCTATAGTTAAGCTCAGCTTTTGGCCTTGTTGGTGCGTGGATCCAATAGGTCCCGCAAGCCGTCGCCGATAAGATTCAGTCCCAGGACGGTCATAACAACAGCACAGCCGGGAAAGATCATAATCCACCAGGCCTGCCGTATCAGCGTCCGGCCATCGTTTAAAATATTGCCCCAGCTTGGCTGCGGCGGCGGTGTACCCGCCCCCAGAAAGCTAAGGGAAGCCTCAATGATAATTGCGTAGGCGAAAATAAAGGTAGCCTGAATAATTAAGGGGGACAGACAATTAGGGGCGATGTGGCGCCAGATAATCCTGGCCGGTGTTCCTCCCAGGGCGCGGATGGCCTCAATATAGGTTTGTTCCCGCACCACCAGGGCGGCAGCCCTCACAGCCCGCGCCACCCGGGAGATGTAAACCACACTGATGGAAATGATAACATTTTGAATGGTCGGCCCCAAAGCGGCAATAATCGCAATTGCCAGCAATATGGTCGGAAAGGCCATCATCCCGTCATTGATACTCATAATTACCAGGTCCAGCCGGCGGTAATAGGCGGAATACAGTCCTAACACCATTCCTCCCAGTGAGGTGATAATAACCACAGCCACGCCCACCTGCAGGGAAATCTGACTGCCGTAAATAACCCGGCTGAACACATCACGGCCAAACTCATCGGTGCCAAACCAATGCTCGGCGCCAGGAGGCTGCAACCGGTCCGCAACCTTCATGGCCAGCGGGTCATACACCGTAATCAACGGCGCCAATACAGCCATCAGGATAACTAAGAGGACCAGGATACTCCCTGTTACGGCCAGCCGGTTAGCCAAAAAGCGCCGCAGGATAAGTCGTTTTCTTGAAATAGCTTCCACTGCCAACTCTCCCTTCATCGTGACTGGTCGTCAAAGCGAACCCGTGGATCAATGTAGGCGTACAGAATATCAATAAACAAATTGATAAATACATAGGCTGCGGCAATCATCAGAATTGTGCCCTGGATCACCACATAATCCCGCCGCAAAACCGAGTTAACAACCAGCTTGCCGATCCCGGGAATATTGAACACCATTTCGGTTACGACCGCGCCGCCGACCAAGGTGGCAAACGTCAGTCCGATTACCGTTATAACAGGGATAAAGGCATTTCTCAGGGCATGCTTATAGATAATAACCTGCCGTTTCAGGCCCTTGGCCTGCGCCGTGCGTATATAGTTTTCGCTGAGCACCTCCAGCATGGAGGCTCTGGTCATGCGGGCAATCAGCGCCGCCTGCATAATCCCCAGCGACAGAGCCGGCAGCAGCAAATATTTAATATGATTCAGCAAACCGCTGGACAGCGGCTGATAGCCTGCCGCCGGCAGCCAGTTGAGTTTCACGGCGAACAGCAGGATAAAATTGAGCCCCAGCCAGAAGCTGGGAATGGAGATTCCCAATAACCCGGTGACCATTAACAGCTGGTCAATCCAGCTGCCCCGCCGGGTTGCCGCCATAACCCCCAGCGGCAGGGCAAATATAACCGCGATAAACTCCGCCAGCAGCGAGAGCGACACCGTAGGCCCCAGGTGCTGCCAGATCGCCTCGGTAACCGGCATATTCATAAAAATCGAGGTTCCCAGGTCCCCTTGCAGCACACCTAACAGCCAATGGCTAAATTGAATATAAATCGGAAGAGTAAGACCAAGCTGCTCACGCAGCTTGGCCAAATCTGTTTCAGTGGCATCTGATCCCAGCATAATAGCCGCGGGATCTCCCGGAGTCAGATGAATAATAATAAAATCAACCAGCGCAACAACGGCAAGCACGGGAATCAACGACAGTATCCGTTTGAAGATATAGCTCAGCATAAGTCTCTTCCCCCTTGCAGATTATTGAACGGAAACATTCCAGAACGGAGACTCCATAAAGTATTTATAGCCTTTTACATAATTGCGATAGACTACCAGCCCGTTCATATTGCCGAGCTTGACGGTCGGGACGTCTTCCCAGTAAAGCGCCTGGGCCTGACCGAATATTTTCCTGGCATCCTCAAAATTGGCGCTGCCCCGAATCTGATCCAGCAGGTTGTCCATTTGCGGGTTGTTATACCAGCCTGCCCACTTCAAACGGGAATCAAGAAACAGGATGGCTGTCGGCTCCCTGAAACCGGAAGAGGTTGTCACAAACATATCCCAGCCGTTCTGGTTCGAACGTTTGCTGTTTAAGGTCGCCCAGTCATATACCTCCAGCTTGACATTGACCCCGATTTTTTCCAGCTGTTCCTTAACAACCAGCGAGCTCTTGTACATATAATCAAAATCACGGGTTACCAGAAACACCACCGGTTCTCCCTTGTAACCGGACTCCGCCAACAGCTTCTTAGCCAGTTCAGGGTTTTTCTGGTTGTATTTTTCCTTGCCGTTATCCACATACCAGGCATCCTTAGGGAATACCAGCCCGGCATCCAGTGTATAAAATTCCGGATTACCCGTTACCGCTTTCATAATAGGGTCCATATCCAGGGCGGCGGCCACCGCCTGGCGGGCCTTAACATTGGCGAACAGCGGATTTTTTTTGTTAAACACCAGATTCAGATAGGTCGTATCCTGGGCAATACCTGTTTTTAAACCGGCGCTGCTTTTTAACATTTCATAATTATCGAAGGGGATCTCATCGGCAAGATCGTATTCACCGGATTGCACGCCGGCCACCCGGGTCGCATTGTCACCCACAGGGATGAAATAGAGATCCTGTACCAGGGCTTCCCGCTTGCCGCCAAGGCCGCTGGCAGGTTCCGGGCGTGGTTTGAAACCGTCAAACTTTTTCAGGTGAATATATTGATCCTGCTTCCATTCCACAAACTGGAACGGCCCTGTACCGACAAACTGTTTGACATTGCCGTCGCCGGCTTCGTCAATAACCTCTTTCGGCATAATGGACGCCCCCTGTGAGGGATAAGCCAGGGAGAACAGCACGGCGTTTGATGCTTCCGGCAGCTTTATGACAATGGTAGCTTTATCAGGCGCGGTAATTTCGGCTTTCCCAAGATTGGCTTTACCCAGCGCAGAATACTTGCGCCAGCGGTTAAGAGAAGCCAGCACATCCTCGGCTGTCATAACCTTGCCGTTATGGAAGGCAATATCCTTGCGCAGCGCCAGAGTAGTGGTCTTGCCGTCAGGGCTGATCTCAATTTTCTCAGCCAGCATCGGCACCACTTTGTAGTTTTCATCAAGCGTAACCAGGGTATCAAAGATATGCCAGCCCACTTTCTGGGCAATCTGCGTAGTGGTTTTGTGCATATCCAGTGTTGGCGGCGCTGCCGATATGGCCACTTTCAGCTCGTTCTTTTCCTTTTTGGCAGTTCCGGGGGTGGAGTTGGAGCAAGCGGTTGTTACAAACAAAGCCAGTATTGCGATTACTGCCAAAAGCCATTTACAGCGAATCATAGAGAACCCCTCCTGTTTTTATTTTCTGATGTATCCACTGTCGGTTCAGCCGGCAAACCGACAGTAATAAAAAAAACGCCTTTTAAGTCCATAGTCCTTAAAAAGCGTCTTTGCTTTCCAACAAATTTAATTGTTTTGTATGAGTAAAGTATAGCCCTTTCCTATTATGCTGTCAAATGATATAATAACATAAATATTATGATTTTTATTCATATGTATATGTTATGAGGTGAAACACATGAACATTAAAGAACTTCAGTATGTGATAAAAATAGCGGAGGAACAGAGCATATCCAATGCCGCCAGTCAGTTGTTCGTTTCGCAGTCCACCCTCAGCCATTCGCTGAATAAGATTGAAAACAAGCTGGGAACCTCCTTGTTTGACCGCTCTACCATACCGTTAAAGCCTACTTACGCCGGCAAGGTATTTGTCGAGACAGCCCACAAAATACTGGCCCTCAACAAAGAACTCTACCAGCAGATCCAGGATATAGCCGAATACAAACGCGGCGCCCTTGTCGTTGGCGTAACCCACCTGGCGGAGCGCTACTATCTGCCGATGGTTTTACCAAAATTCCGTAAAAAATACCCGGGCATTCAACTCACTATTAAAACAGCCAGTCTGGCCGAACTGGAAACCCTGCTGTTGAAAAATACGGTTGACTTTGCCATCACCCTGCCGAACGACAATCCCCAGCTTGAATACCGGCCGATCTTTGACATGGATATCCTGCTGGCCCTGCCCGTAAATCACCCGCTAAGCCAGCGCCATCCCTGCCGGGACCGGGAATATCCCGAGCTTGACTTAAAAGAGCTGGCCCAGGAGGAATTCATTATTCTCCAGCCGGGCCGCATGATCAGAGAGACAGCGCTTGATGCCTGCAGGAAAGCCGGCTTTACGCCAAATATCGGTCTGGAAACCTCCAATCTGGATACAGCCCATGCCCTGGTGGCGGAAGGGTACGGCGTTACCTTTATGCTGGATGTTATTGCTCATAATGCCCCCCAAGGGGACAGTGTCGCCTACTTTAGAATTAAGAATTTTAACCTGTACCAGACCTTTTGCCTGGGGTACCTCAAAGGCAAGTATCTGCCAAAAGTAGCCGAGGAATTTATGCAGGCGAAAAAAGTTCGCTAATGCCTTTCAGTCATTCCTGCCTTGCTTTACCCGGCCAGGTCCAGCCTGAGGTCAGCCTTACCAGAATACTTTTGCGCCGGTAACCCCGTCCCGTTTTTAAAAGAAGAGCCTCTTATACAAGATAAGAGGCTCTTCTTTTACCGTTTGACTTCTGTTTTAGCAAGTTTTTCATAGTATTTTACCAAACTGCTGTGGTCTTCCATCTCAAGGCCGTCAACCTTCAAGGCTTGCATCATCTCCATAACTGCCGAAGTTAAAGGCAGCGGAACCCCGACTTCATGCGAAGTTTCCAATACGTTACTCAAATCTTTGATATGCAAATTGATTCTAAAGCCAGGTTTAAAGTTACGATCCATCATCATGGGAGCTTTGGCATCAAGAACCGTGCTGCCTGCCAAACCGCCTCTGATTGCCTGGTAAACTGCTTCCGGTTCAACCCCGGCTTTGCTGGCTAAAACCAAGGCTTCAGAAACTGCAGCAATGTTAAGGGCAACAACAATCTGATTCGCCAATTTCGTGATATTGCCTGCGCCGACTTCACCGGTATATACAACAGACCCGGCCATAGCTTTCAGCACATCATAGCATTTGTCGAAGACTTCTTTTCTCCCGCCGACCATAACGGAAATGGTGCCGTCAATAGCTTTAGGCTCGCCGCCGCTTACCGGTGCATCCATCATCTCAATGCCCTTTTCGGCAAGTTTGGCGCAAATCTCACGGCTGGCCAGCGGAGCAATAGAACTCATATCTGCAACAATCGTACCAGGCTTAGCACCTTCAATCACACCGTTTTCGCCTAATACAACGGTTCTTACATGCGGGGAATTAGGCAGCATGGTGATAACCAGCTCCACCTGCGCCGCCACTTCTTTAGGAGTTGCGGCAGCTTTGGCGCCTGCTGCCACCAGTTCCGCGACAGCAGCTTGGTTAATGTCGCTAACAACCAGTTCATATCCGGCCTTCAGTAAGTTCTTGCTCATGGGTTTTCCCATAATTCCCAACCCGATAAATCCAATTCTCATCTTACATCTCTCCTTTGTTTGCTTTTAATTTCAATAACAGGCTGGTTAAAAAGGTCAGCCCCCAGGACAAAAATTAAAAGTTATTGCAACCTAGGTAAACTGAGCTGCCAAAAAGCCTTTAACGCATTGCCAGGGCCAATAGCTTTTGCCCTATTCCCTGCAAATCTTCCAGCATGAGCACAATCTCCTGAATCGCTTTGGTCTGCTGCTGTGTAACGCCATTGCCTTGCTCAACGTTATTTAACACCTGGATTACTTCGGTCTTAATCTTTTCCAGTATAACAGAAATGTTTTGGACGGAACTATTGCTTTCGTCCGCTAATTTTCTCACCTCATTCGCCACCACCGAAAAGCCGCGTCCCAATTCACCAACCCTTGCCGCTTCAATGGCGGCATTAAGGCCTAACAGATTAGTCTGCTGCGCTATACGGCGGATTAGATTGAGTATTTCAGCAGTATTGTTCACTTCCCGTGCTGCGTTTTGCGCCATATGCGCCGATACCTGACTTGTGGCCGCAAGCTGCTGAGACGAGGCATTAAGCTGCTGGACAGCGGCGGAAGTACGCTCCATAGCTTGATAAATTGCGTTCACATACTCTTTTATTTCCTCGGCCTTTGCGGTCTCGCGGGTGCGTTCTGCCGCCCTGGCACCGGCAATCTGCATCGCTTCATGGATTGCCCTGGAGATAGAAGCTTCTCCTGAATCAATGCATTGTACCGCCAGGCCGTATTGCTTTGCGGTTTCAGCGCCGCTTTTATCGCCGATAATGCCTGCAACGCCCTGTGTTTTTAATTCCTTGATCAACATTGCAACTTCTTCCTGTGTTCTCCAGGTACGTAAAAAGATATGCAAATTGCCAAGCTTGATATCCTGCGCATTGTCTTCCAATATGTTCCACTTAGCTACAATACCTATTTTATCAATTCCCATTTCCGTTAATTTGTGCACAGGACACAACAGGTCACTGGTAGATGCAGAAATTCCCACAACTGTTTTGTCGGTCATCTCTTTTAGATATTCAACATTGCCGCCGCGGCTGATAACCACATCAATCATCGGATATTTTTCTATTAGCTGCAAAGCCTGTTGATGTACGCCAACCCCAATTGGCAGTTCTATCCCCAGTTTATTGCATACCAGCTTTGCCGCGTCGGCCATCGTCTGCGATGGGGCCACAAATAGAATCTGCTCCATACCGCTGCCTCCATTTTGCGGATTTTGCGGACAACCCTTATTTAAAAGACATAAGGGTTCCTTTTCAACAATTCATTTATATAAGTTATGGGTTACCAATCAAAGAGCATATCCGTATTTTTCAATCCAGTCGAAGGACGATTTACTGTCTGTACTTGGTACATATTCCAACCCAATATATCCGGTATAGCCCAATTTATCAAGTTCGCGAAAAATAAAGGGATAATTGATTTCTCCCGTTCCCGGCTGGTGACGCCCCGGATTATCGGCGATTTGAATATGCCCGATTTTGTCAAGCTGCTTGCGCATCGTTGCCACCAGTTCCCCTTCTTCTCTTTGGGCATGATAGACATCGTACTGTACAAAAACATTAGGAAGCTTCAATTCAGCAAGCAGTTCCAGGACCTGTTCCGTACGATAGAGAAAAAAGCCCGGTATATCAAACCGGTTAACCGGTTCCACAACTAAATGGAGCTTATGCTTGTCCAATGCCCCGGCGGCAAAACGGATATTGTCCACTAGCGTATCCCAGTGCTCTTGAAAACTATGTTCGGGCAGTTGCTTGCCCGCCTGGCAGTTTAACTGAGTTACCCCCAATGCCAATGCATATTCAATCGCCCTTGGTACTCCACTGCGGAATTCTTCCACTCTTTCCGGATTAGCGCCAAGCCCGCGGTCTCCCTTACCCCAGTCACCGGCAGGCAGATTGAACAATACCTGCTTTAACCCGTTCTTTTCAAGCTGCTCTTTGATTTCACTCACTTTATACTCATAAGGGAACATATATTCAACAAAGGAAAAACCGGCTTCCCGCGCCAGTGAGAACCTTTCCATAAACGGAACTTCCGTAAATAGCATGGACAAATTAGCAGCAAATTTCAACATACTTCCACTCTCCTTATACCGAAAATTAAGCAAGCAACCCCATATCCCGCAAAATAGCCTGCAGTTTCTGTTTGTTCTCCGGCGAGCAGCCGGTAATCGGTTTAATGCCTTCCCCGGCCGGCAGGCCGATAAGGTTTGCAGCTTCTTTCGTGACTACCGGCCAGCTGCCAAGCCCAAAAGCAATTCTAAGGGGCGCCAGCTGATATTGAGCCGCCAATGCCTGTTGATAATCCTTGGCCATAAAATGATCATAAATAGATACCACCAGCTTTGGTGCAATGTTTGCCGTAGCGGCTACCGCCCCCACACCGCCGTAAAATAAAGTCCCCAGAATCAACGTATCCCTGCCTGCCAGCACCACAAAATTTTTACCCTGGTTCCGACGAATGTATTCGGACGTCAGCGTTAAATCACCACTGCTGTCTTTGACCCCTGCAATATTAGGAATATCCGCCAGGCGTTCCATCAAGCCCGGTGATAGATTGGCCTTTACCCGGTCCGGATTGTTGTACAACAGCACCGGCAATGCTGTTGCTTCGGCTATGCTGCGAAAATGACTGTACAGTTCTTCTTCACTCGGACTGATAAACATAGGCGGTAAAACAGTAATTGCCTGTACTCCCAGTTGTTCAAATTTTTTGGCCAATTTTACGCAGGCGTTGGTGGAAATTGCCCCAATACCGGCATAAACCGGAACTCTGCCCCGCACTTGATCCACCGCAATTTCCACCGCGCGCAGCTGCTCCGTAACATCCAGGCCATAAAACTCTCCGTTGCTGCCGAGCGCGAATACGCCGTGCACACCCCCGGCAACTACATGCTCCACAATTTGCCGGTAAGCTTCCTCCACCACCCGATCCCGTTCGTCAACCGGTGTAACGACAGGCACGACAATACCTTTAATGAAACCAATATCCATAACATTTCCTCCTAATTTATAAACCCAGGTATTAATTTGCCGTTTTTGTCCTATCCTGCAATTGATGTACAGAAACATTGGCCCAACACAAATCGGGGACTCTGTATTTCTCCAGCAAATCATAATCCAAATCTATACCTAGCCCTGCTTTATTCCTGTCAGGAACCAGCAAATATCCTTTTTCATACTGAACCCGCTGGTTCACTACATCCCCTGCATAGAGCTCCGGGCCGGTCGGATCGGAAACTAAGGTAAGATTATTTAAGGAAACACCCAGGTGGGCCATGGCCGCAGTCCCGATAGACAATTCCTGCGTCGTGCCTATCAGGCAGCCTTTGCCGGCAACTTCCGCAGCAGCAGCCGCTTTTCGTGCTCCGGTAATGCCGCCAAGAAATACAGGCGAAATATTAAAAATATCCAGCGCATCCCGTTTGATGATTTCGTATTGCTGCCTAAAGCTCCAGATATGCTCACTCACCGGCTGATCAACCCTGACGCGCAATTGATACAAACCCTCAAAATCATTGGCTTTGGCCGGGCTTTCAATCAGCTGGAAATTAAAACGTGACAGGCGTTTAATTACCCGTAACGATTCTTTCCAGTCGAGAAGATTGCTGAAATCCAGAGATTTGATCTGAACTTTGGAGCCGAATTCTTGTTCCACCCTGTCCAGAAAAGCCTCATCGGCATCAACGTTTTTGCCGACATACAGCCGGAACACATCAAACCCCTTTTGGTACTGCATTCTTACAACTTCCAGGTTTTCTTCCACTTCTTCCATAAACCTGTGGCGGAAAATCGGATAGCAAACCTTGATTTTTTCTTCATGACGTCCGCCCAGTAACTCGGCTACGGACTGCCCCATGTATTTCGCGCACAAATCATGCAGGGCCATATCCACACCACTGCGCACTACGCTGCCTTTTTCATACAGGTATAAGGATTCCGGAAAATTGGCCAGCAACTCCTTGGCAATCGGCATCATATTCAAGGGATTTTTTCCAACCAACAACTCTCGCAAATTCTGTTCCAGATCCCTTGTATCCAGGGAATAATGGGGCAGATGCGAAAAATCCGACATCTCGCCAACGCCGGTAAGACCTTCGTCGGTTAGTACTTCAACAATTCCATGCTTGCTGACAAAACCAGTAGTTCTGGGAATTCCGACAATGGTAAGTCTAATATCACTAATTTTCATGGTTCATCTCTCCTGACTTTTGTTAGCTTATTTTTAAATACTGCTACAACTCAACTCTTTTTATCTCACCAACAATAAACAAATAAGATAAAGCGCCTACCAGCCCCATGGCGCCGACGAAAATCAAAGCACCGTTAAAAGACTGGGTAACGTTTAGAATATAACCGATCACGATCGGCGTCACAATGCTGGCGATATTACCGGCAAGATTGAAAATACCGCCGCTCAGGCCGACCATTTCTTTCGGCGAAGTGTCACCAATAACCACCCAGCCTAACGCACCAAAGCCCTTTGCAAAAAAGGCCAACGACATAACGGCAATAACCACGGCCTCTACAGTTACATAATTAGCTAAAACAATGCTGCTGGACAAAAGCAATCCCAGAATAATGGGTGTTTTTCTGGCAAACGTCAGGCTTTTTCCTCTGCGCAACAGCCAATCCGAAATATAGCCTCCCAATATGCCCCCGATAAAGCCTGCCGCCGCAGGAATGGAAGCAAAAATACCAACCTTTAAAATCGACATGCCTTTTGCCTGTACCAAATACATAGGAAACCAGGTTAAGAAAAACCAGGTAATCGTACTAATGCTAAACTGTCCCAAATAAATCCCCAGCAGCATCCGGTTACTAACTACCTTTTTGACTTGCTGCCAGGTAATGACTGTTTTTTTGTCGTCAATGTGCGCCAGGCCGCCTCCCGACTGGATGTAATCCAGTTCCGCCTGGTTTACTTTGGGATGGTGTTTGGGTTCCCGGATCACTTTGAACCAAACCAACGCCATAATGATGCCCATCAAGCCCATCGCATAGAAAATATGCCGCCAGCCGAATTCGACTAAAATCCAGCCCATAATCGGATTAAAAAGCGCCAGGGCAAAGTACTGCGCCGAGTTAAAAATAGAGGATGCAAAGCCGCGTTCGTGGGTAGGAAACCACATAGTGGTAATACGGCTGTTGGCCGGAAAAGCAGGCGCTTCGCTTATTCCCATCAAAAACCGCAGGGCAAACAGCGCGATAAACGCCGATCCGCCCAGCCAGAAACCAACTGTCCCCTGCAGCAAAGTAAACACCGACCAAAACAACAGCCCCAGGCCGTAGACAACCCGCGATCCAAATTTGTCCAGCAGCCAGCCTCCAGGTATTTGAAGAGCCACATACGCCCAGCCAAACGCAGAAAATGCATATCCCATCATTACCGTATCCATACCTAAATCTTTGCGCATTGCCGGTGCTGCCATTGATAAAGTAGCTCTGTCCGCATAATTTAAGGTCGTAACAATAAACAACATCGCCAGTATAAAATAACGTATATTTGTTTTTTTCATCCACTTACCCCCAATATTTTCTGGTAGCCTTTTGCAAAATGCGTCCAGACTGGACAGGGAGATTACTAAGCAGCGCTGCATGTTCTTTATATTCGCAAAAATCATGCCATTCATTTTATAAAAAAAACATTTTGCCAAAAAACCGTATCGCAAAATGTTAAAATGCCTGATTTAAAAGACCATTTCATAATATAAATAAAAATATCGTTTTACTGATATTTTGAAATTTTATATAAAATACACTTTTTTCTGTTATTTTTGTATTGTTTTTTTCCACATGTGTAGTTTTACTTTCCACATCTGTGGATTTATAATGACATATATAAGCATTAGCGGAGAAGGAGAAAAAAATGACTCGCATTGTTTTTATTGCTCCTAACAAGCAGCTTTTCCTGCTAGGAAAAAAAGCGGTTAAAGAACTGAACCTGGAAGAAATAATCGATGTCTCTTTCGCCAGACCAAGGAGAGCCGTAGAAATGGCAAAGCACCTGTATAACGAAGGAGTGGATGTAATCATCTCCCGGGGCGGGACCGCCTCAATCATCGAGTCGGAAGCCGACATCCCGGTGGTAGAAATTAAAATTTCCGGACAGGACATTGCCCAGACTTTTCAACAGGCCAAACTAATCACCGGTCTTCCCAATCCGAAGGTGGCATTCGTGGTGTTTCGCAACATGTCCAATAACATAGAAGTATTATCTGATATTTTAAGTATCCGGCTGAGCATATATGCCGTAAATGAAATGGATGAAATCCCTGCGGTAATAGAACAAATCGCCCTAACCGATGCCGATATTGTGGTCGGCGGCGCACGCTCTGTAAACCTCGCCGTCAAAAAAGGGTTAAAGGCCCTCCTCATCAATTCCGGCGACCATTCGATAAAAGCAGCGTTTTTAGAGGCGAAAAAAGTGGCCCATGGCCGTAGAATTGAGAAGGAGCGCACCCAGAAGTTCAAAACGTTGATTGATTATTCCCTGGAAGGCATCATCAGCATAAACAGTGAAAAAGAAATTGACATATTCAATCCGACTGCCGAGCGTTTACTTAACCTTTCGCAGCAGGAAATGAAAGGTAAAAAAATAGAGGAAAACCTCCCCTTTGCCGGCATTGATGCCTGCCTGCAGGAAAATCGTGAAATCATAGGCCAAATCACGCAATTTTCCCATCGCTGGCTAAGCTATAATCTTGCGCCCATTCTCGTAAACCAAACCAGCGTCGGCGTTATGATTACCTTTCAGGATGTAACCCTGATCCAGGAAATAGAAGCTAAAGTACGGCAAAATGTAATTGCCAAAAAGTTTTTTGCCAAATACTCTTTTGAAAATATCCTTGGTAATTCCCCTGAAATTACAGAAACCAAAACCATTGCCGAAGAAATTGCCAAAGTGGATGCTACCGTACTCATTCTCGGTGAATCTGGCACCGGGAAAGAGCTTTTTGCCCAAAGCATCCATAACCGCAGCCAGCGAAAAAACGGTCCTTTTGTCGCTGTTAATTGCGCCGCACTCCCCCCTAATTTACTGGAGAGTGAACTATTCGGTTATGTTGATGGCGCTTTCACCGGAGCCAACCGAAAAGGGAAAGTCGGTCTTTTTGAAATGGCTCACTACGGCACCCTATTTCTTGATGAAATTTCGGAAATGGACAAATACGCCCAGAGCCGGTTGTTAAGAGTGCTGCAGGAAAAACAAATTATGCGCCTGGGAGACGATAAATACATCCCTATTGATGTGAGAATTATCGCCGCCTCCAACAAAGACCTCGCCACCCTCGTGGATGAGGGCAGTTTCAGAGGAGACCTGTTTCATCGTCTGAATGTGCTGCCTCTCGACATTCCTGCTTTGCGGGAAAGAAACAACGATGTTTTGTTCCTTGCCCAGCACTTTTTGACCGTCAGCAAGCAAAAATATCAAAAACAGCTCGCCTTTACAACCGATAGTTTAGCATTTCTCAGCGCTTATACCTGGCCGGGAAATGTGAGAGAACTCATGTACCTGGTCGAACGCCTGGTCATCATCACCAACACCCCGGTGCTTACACCCGAAGTGATACAGCATTATTGGAAAAATAAAAGATTATCAAACCATACCGTTGCTCCCGACCGATTAGCCGCTGCCCCGGAAGCAGAAAAAATTACCGGGATACTCCGCGACTGTAACGGCAATATCAAACATACGGCCGAACAGCTGGGCATAGACAGAAGCACTCTCTATAAAAAGTTAAAGCAATATAAGATTGAAGTGAAAAAAAGCTACTAAAAGCTTAGTACTGACCCGCTCCGCCGGCAATGGCGCCAGCTAACCCAGGAAGTAATCCGGTCACGGTACCAGCTGCCCATATTTTGCGTATGTAATCCAATCACCCCGCAAATAATACTCGCGAGGTGAATTTATGGATAAAAAACCGTTGAAGTACCCTTTTGCCAGTAGTCACCAACCGATTGTGCCCGAAACCGGTCCTGAAGATGGCGCCTATTTAGAGACATTGAAAAAGCTTAAGGAAATAAGAGAGAAAGCGGACTAGGCATTCGCTCTAGCTCTCACCGGCCTCGTTAATTCCCGGTTCCATCTCACCTGCAAAACCGTCAAGGCTCCTTTTTCCTCGGGGAAAAAGGAGCCTTTTATGCTTGTGCGGGGCGTTTGGATTACAAGCTTTATGGAATACTAAACAATCAACGTAATAGGAGTTGTTAACTATGGAGCAGGGAAAAAACGGACCGGGACTCTCCAGGCTTGGCCTCGGCTGCTCACATATCATTTAAAGTATCAGTTTCATTCTGGCAGTGAAACGCTCCGGCCAGATATAGCCGGTTATTTTATAATCCCTGGCTAAGGCTGGATATGCTAGGTTTCTGTGTAACTTTTTCCGGTGCTGACCGAGCGTATCAAAAAAGATGGCTTTATCGTTAACCGCGCGGACGATACCAACGGTATACGTACCGGCTTGATCAGCAAGAATGACGATGGCTCCTGGTTTGGCGTCTGTTGCGGCAGTCTTAACGATCCAGCCATTGGCTGAGGCCTGTTCCAGCCATTTTTCCGTTGGCCCCTGCCAGTCAGCTCCCGGCGCAGGAGCTGTCTTATCAAATTCCTGAATTACATAACCTTCCGGCGATGCCTGTGCAAAACCCTTATACAAAGGATTATCCGGACAAGCTCCTCAGGCTAAAATATGACTGGGGGAAAACACCAGGAATGCAATGACAATAATAAGTACATAGTGAACTTTCATCCGGTAAGCCTCCTTTGTCTATAGAAATTTGCCGCTTTAACGCCGCCGCTTGGCAATTATGCTTAAAAAAAGTATAATTGCAGGTAGTAATATTATTAACTGGGAGGTTGCCAATTGGAAGAGTTTATTGCTGCACTCCGCAGTCATGGCTATAAAATAACGCCGCAGCGCCGGGCGGTAATTGGCGCGCTCCGCGCTTGCGGCAAGTTTACCACGGCCCAGCAGGTACTGGAGCATGTAAAAGAAAATTTTCCCGATATGAGCCTGGATACCGTTTACCGGAATTTAGGCCTGTTGACTGATTTAGGGTTAGTTCATGAAATAAACACCCGGCGACGTGAGGGTAATATATTTGAAATATCTTTGGCAGAACATCATCATCACTTGGTGTGTCTGGAATGCGGCAAAGCGGAATGCCTGAATTTTTGTCCAATACACGCCGATGAGGTGACAAGAGCCGAAGAAAACGGCTTTAAGGTTACTTTTCACTCTCTGGAGTTTTATGGCTACTGTCAGGAATGCCAGGGGGATGTTCCCAAGCGGCAGTAATTTGGTGCGCTGCCAGGATCAGACGGTTATAATCCGGTGTGGCGTACTGAAGAAAAAATTGAAAATCCCGGCCAGCCTTTTGTTTTTCATTGACAGCTGTATAACAAAGGGCGCGGCCGTAGTAGGACAGGGCACTTTCCGGGGCAAGGCCGACGGCTTGATCGAAATCGTTCATTGCCGGCTGCCACTGCCCTTTTTTTATATAGACAAAGCCCCGGCCAATATACGCAGCTGCCAGACGGGGATTTAGCGCAAGCGCCTGGCTAAAGTCAGCCAAGGCCTTATCGAAGTCCCCCATGTCGAAGTACACCTGGCCACGGTTACTGGAAGCAAACGCAGAGCGTGGATTTAGTCTCAAAGCCTGATTGTATTGAGCTAACGCGAGAGCCAGCTGGTTCTTGTCGTAATGAAGCAACAATTGCCCGGGAACAGCTTTTTGGGCCGCTTCTCCCATTACCGGTTGAAGTGCGCCAACTTTGGGCGTATGGGTTTCTTCCGCACTTTTCGCAGGCGACTGCATGGGGAGTGGCTTTTCTTTTACGTCCGCCGGCACAGGCGGCGGGCTATCCGTAAACTCCGGCGCAGCAGCCGCCGGCTCAATCACACTGCCGGGTGATTGCTCTGTAACAGATATCAAATCCATCGTCATATATTCTTCTCTTGTTGCTGCCGCCGTGCCGTCACTGGTTATCGCCGAGCCTGCCCCGGCCAATACCAAGCCGTGTATAACCATAGACAGCACCAAGGCTGTGTGCCAGTACCGGCTTCCCTGCATATCGTCATCTCCCTTACCGCCATCACTTGCAAGCTGTATTTTCCCTACTCTCCCGTTTCGGTGGCAACAGCGATTTTACGTATCCCGGTCTTTTTTAGTATATCTAGTATGCGAATGACAGTGCCGTATTCGGCCTGCCGGTCACCACGCAGCAAAAAAGCGGTTTCCGGATCACGGACAAGTTCAGCCTGAACCCTTGGGATCAGTAATTCGGGGGAGATTTCCTCCTGTTTGAAGACAAGCTTGCCAGGGGCGGTAACAGTAATTGGTACCAGCGAAGTTTGATCGGTCTGGCCGGCGGCTGCCTGCGGCAGCATTACCTGAATGGTATTTTGCTCAAACATATAGAGCGTGCTCATCATAAAAAACACTAATAAAAAGAAGATAATATCAATCATCGGAATGATCATGATTTTTGGTGAGCGCTCAATTTTCAGCCTGCCAAACCTCATACGGCCCTCCGGGGAACCTTTTGCACTACATGATTGGCGACCTTCTCCATATCGGCGATGATAGCATTTATCCGGTGGGAAAGATAACTGTGGGCAATGAGGGCCGCAATGGCTACCGTCAGGCCTGTGGCGGTTGCAATCAGGGCTTCCCCAACCCCGCCGGTAATAGCCAGCGGCTGTCCCTGTTTAAGACTGAGAACGTTAAAGGACAGAATCATCCCTGTTACCGTGCCTAATAAACCTAATAACGGCGCAAGCGTAACAATGGTTTCCAGATAGTCCAGCCGGCAGCGCAGCAGAGTGGCCACCGCCGCCGCCACGCCATCGAGAATTTGCTCCAATTGGGAACGGTCTTCAAAGGGCTGACTTAAGGCTTCTGCTAACATTTGCGCCGGAACTCCCCGGGAGTTTTCGCAAATTTGCCCGGCTTTTTCCCAGTCGCCGGCAGTAAGCGGCTCAGCCAGTACAGTTAGCAGCGTGTTCACATCAGACCGGGAATTGCGCAGGTACAGGCTCCGCTCAAGGGCAATGGCAATAACCAGGACAGAACAAAGTAGTAACGGATACATGACCAGACCGCCTTTAGAAAACACAGTCATGATTTGACTAAAAAACTCCACAAAGTTCACCTCTATCAGGATAAATAAAAAGAGGGCAAACGGCTGTTTAGTCTTTGCCCCTTTTTGCCTGCATTCAGCAGCCTGTTCTATAAGTAAAGACGGTTATTTTACAATACCTAACGCATATTTTAAGTTAACGAGGTTCATTTGCATCTCGGTGATGTAATTTTGTCCCTGGGCAATCTCGTCATCGGTTAACCCTTCGATAGGATTTAACACCAGCGTCTGAGCACCCGCTTCAGCGGCGATTACTTCAGATAGTCTTGGATTGACAAGTGTCTCGAAGAAAATATATTTTATGCCCTGTCTTTTAACGTACTCGATGGTTTCGGCCATTTTGGCGGCCGTAGGTTCAGCCTCGGGCGACAGCCCCATAATGGCAATTTGCTGAAACCCGTACCGCTTGGCCATATAACCAAAGGCGGCGTGTGAAGTTACAATTTCGTTGGTTTTTCTCCCCTGCAGACCCTCCACATATTGCTGATGAAGAGTATTCAGTTGTTGCTTGTAAGCTTCGGCATTTTTTTGATACTCCAGTTTATGGACCGGGTCAGACCCGGCAACCGCCTGCCGGATAGCGTCGACTATGGACATCACGTTCACCGGGTCCAGCCATATATGCGGATCAAGGTCACCTGCTTCCGCCGGACCGCCTTCCTCATCATACTGCGCGGCCAAAACCGGCACTGATTTGGCCGCATTAACCACTTTCTTGCCCTTCAATACCGTATTTTGAATTTTGTCAACCCAAGCTTCCAGGCCTGCCCCGTTGTAGATGAAAACATCACAATTTTGGATAGTAATCAGATCGGCTGGCGACGGTTCCCAATCGTGCGGTTCGACTCCGGCCGGCACTAACAATTTCACATCGGCGTTGCCGCCTGTGACCTGTTTCGTAAAATCATACAGGGGGTATATTGTGGTAACAATCACCGGCTTGGCACTGCCGGCCGCTGAGCATACCCCGGCTGCCAAGGACATGGCCAGCAGCGTCAGACATAACAGAATAGCAATTTTTCTCATGTACCGAATCCCTCTTTTCTTAAATAATAATATTACTATTTAGTTTCTTTATGTTTTATATTATAAATGTTAAAAAATTCCTGTCAAGTGATTTTGCTTATTAATTCCTTACTTTTGAAGACAGTGTATACCGGGCCGGATGAGAGGCCTGCAGTTGACGCCAGACAAAGGCGCTTACAAATATGGCCACCGCGATTAATACAATTGTGCCGCCGGAGGCCACTTTTAAAAAAAACGAGGCAACTAAACCCCCTGTTACCGATACTTCAGAAATGATAACGGCATAAAAAATTGTACTGCGGAAGCTGCGGGAGATTTGCAGACTGGCGGCAACGGGAATGACCATCAGCGCCGACACCAAAAGCACACCGACGATCCGCATGGCAACAGCGACCGTCAGAGCAGTGAGCACTGCCAGCACCATATTGATTTTTTTTACAGGCAGACCGCTCACCCTTGCCACTTCTTCATCAAAAGTCAAAAAAACCAATTCCTTATACACAAACAGAAGTATGCCGATAACACTTAAAGTCAGACAGGCAATCACCGCAAGGTCCTGGCCGGTCACTGTCACAATACTGCCGAATAAATAACTCATTAAATTAACATTGCTGCTTTTGATCAGGCTGCTGAGCAAAATAGCAGCCGCCATGCCGGTGTAAAAGAAAATGGCTAATATCATATCGGCAAAAGCCGGACGTCTGGCCCGTAATTCTTCAATGCCCAGAGCGGCGGCCACGGTCAGAACGGTAGCGCTGTACACCGGATAAATCCCCATAAACCAGCCGGCGGTTACCCCGGCAAAGGCAATATGCCCCAGACCGTCGCCAATCAGCGACTGCCGTCGTAAAATGAGAAAAATGCCGATCAGCGGGCAAATGATGCCGATAAGCAATCCGGACAGCAGCGCTCTTTGCATAAAATCATAAGCAAATATACTAAGCATGTTGTAATTCCCCCTGCGCCGCTGCCGGTGCAACACCGCTTACTGCCTGCTGATAGGTTGGGCTAAAGCCCGCCGCATTGCCATAGTATTGCAGTCCGTACTTAATATCCGCCACCTTGTCGGCATAGTGCAGGACATGATCCACGTCATGGGCAACCATAATGACTGATAAACCTAACTGAGTGTTCATGTTTTTTAATAAAGTATATATTTCATCCTTGGCCCGGCTATCAACCCCCGAAGTGGCCTCATCCAACACCAGCACTGCCGGCTTGGCCGCCAGCGCCCGGGCAATCAGCGTTCTTTGCAATTGTCCGCCGGACAGTTCCGCGATCATTTTATTCTGAAAATCTGTCAGCCCCACCATAGTAATAACCTCATCAACCAGCTCGTAATCCTCACGCTTTAATCTTCTGCCAAGCCCGAGCGGCGCCACCCGCCCCATCGCCACCACTTCCCGTATGGTAGCGGGAAATACTCGGTTATGAAAGGTCCCCTGGGGTATATAGCCTATTTTTGACCAGTTTTTAAAATGCCGGCAAGGCACTCCCAGCACCCGGATATCACCTGACTGCGGCTGCAAAAGCCCGACACATAATTTGAGCAAGGTAGACTTGCCAGCCCCATTGGGCCCGACAACCGCCACAAAGGCCCCGGCATCAATTGCTAAAGTAACGTTTGTCAAAACAGGGCTGCCCGCATAATAAGAAAAGGTAGCCTCGCTAAATTCAAATACCGCTGTCATTTTTATCCTCCCTGAGCTGTTTTTTTTGGCATTCGGCGCAATACCCATACGCTTCAAAAGAATGATTTACTACTTTAAAGCCATCACTGGCAAGCCGGACCATATTGTCCACCATTTCAGTACAATGGTCGATACACTCAATCTTACCGCAGGCCAGACAGACGGCATGCTGATGCGGCGAATCGGTAATCAGCTCATAGAGTGTCCGGTCGGATCTCGGATTGTTGATTTGATTTACAACACCCAGTTCAATAAGCAGCTTCAAATTCCGGTAGATAGTGTCTAAGCTTATATGTTCATTGGTCAGCCGAACTTTCCCGAAAATGACCGAGGCATCAGTAAAGCCGCCGCATTCTGACAAAGCATCGATCACCGCCCTGCGCTGAGGTGTCAGGCGATAACCCATTTCTCTTAGCGTACATACAATTCTATTCACAGCTCACTCCTAAATAGTAATATTACTATTTAAAATTATAACTAATTATTCATCAATCTGCAATATCTTACCAAAAATGCGACATAACTACGCTTAATGTACATATCATAAGTCGTACAAAATATAAAGAGACAGATTCCAAGGAACCTGTCTCTCAGGGTAAATTTACGCTTCAAAAAATAGATTGTTCTGATGATAAATATTTCTCGCCGAAATTACCTATTTTATCTGCGGCTTCCTGCCCAGGAAAAAGCACCGCCATACTTTCTCAGCTTGGTCACAATAGGCAGCACAATAGCCGATGCCACACCAATCTGGACGAGATTACCGGGTATCGATGTCATCGGTGCGAGCCAGTTGCCGTAAATAATCCCTTCGGCGCCATAATAACCAACTACTTTAATGATACACGCCATTGCCAAAGCCAGAACATACGCCTTGAGTGTCTGGTGCTTTTCGCCAATAGCGCCGACCGTATACCCCATGAGCCCGACAATGATCAGTGTAAAAGGCGCCCATAAAAACCAGCCGCCCACCACATCAAAAAGAGCCATGCCGATTCCTCCCGCTAAAGCTCCTAACCAGCGACCGTAAAGAACAGCGAGAATAAACAGAGGTACATTCCCCAAATGAATTAAACCGCCATTGGCGGCAATGGGAAGACGAACATTCACAAATGCCGTACATGTAAACACGAGCGCAATGCCCAATGCTGTATAGACCAGTTGTTTTGTTTGACTTAACGATTGTTGTTTCATACCGGTTTTTCCACCTTTCGCAATTTCTTAAAGCTTGAGATATGGATATTTTGCAACGCATAGTTGTATTATAAAACAAGTTTGACATCATTAAAATATGCAGATTATATATTCTGAATAGGTACAGTTAAAAATATAATGTGCCCCAAGCCGAAAGGTGGTTTTTTATTGCCATACTCTTTAATCCAATATGCCAAATAAAAACCGCGAAGTTACTTGCACAGTAACTTCGCGGTTGATAATAAATTATTCTTGGTTTATAAATTAGAAATATCATATACAAAATCATTGGTGTCTTCCCATTTACCCGCAATATTACCGGTATGTATTGCACTGTCATGGGCTTCCGTGCCACAAAGCCCATTACCATGTGCATACTTATTTATCTACGGACGGCCTAAACGCCTCCCTGCCAACACATTAAATCAGGGCTGGAAAAAACACGTCATGAATGAGCAATTCTTCTCTAACGCCATAAATTTTATGACGTACTCCTTTGGGTACTCTAACAGCCACTCCTGGGATTAATGGAAAATCGCCAACACCGTCAATCCACATAATTGCCTTGCCAGATAACGGGAAAAGAACATCATCTTGATTCGCATGAATATGTTCCGGCACTTCCACTCCCGGTGGTACCTTGACTAACATACAGGTAACGTCTATACAATGCTCTTTTCGGGAAATATAGGGTTTAATTTTTACCCCGGCGGCAGTCAAGTGATTTTCCCAGGGAATCTGCTCCAGGTCGAGACAACCTTCTGAGGATTTTTTTTTCAACTCCGACATAAAAATACCTCCAATTGTCAATTAATTTAAAAGCCTAGTTTGTCTCGCATATAATCTGATAGCAGTTCAGCCGTGTTGCCAGTAATCTTTATACAATTGCGTAAATGCTCCTTACTGTCAAACGAATGTGGATTAATAGCGCGACAACAGGTCGCACCAAATTTTTGCCGAAAAAGATCATGAAACTCTTGAGCGCTTGTATAAATCGGTTCTCTACTCTGCTCTTTATTATCGCGCCCCTGAATCATTCCAAGGACCATAATACCGCCAGCTAAAGCACCACAAAGACAGCCGGCATGTCCAAGGCCTCCGCCAAAGCCACTCGCCATCCTCAACGCGTCATCGGAAATATCCAGCTGCATAGCATTACGAAAAGCTCTAACAATGGCTTCGGCGCAATTATAGCCTTCTCGAAAATACTGGCCGGCAGCTTGCTTCATAAAATCTTTGTCGACAACGTGTCCCTGCAGTACAAGAATATCACCCTGTCTTACGCTTTCCATTTTTGATTCCGCATTATATTGTTTTGTCATATTTGTCTCCTCCTTACTGATTAATAGTAAGCATCGTTTTTAATGGTGAAACAGTACATTTCTTTAAGGTGTTGCGACAGATTGTGCCCCGGCGCGTCCTACCTCTTCCCATTAGCCATCTGCCATGATTCCGGATGGTTACGCAGCAGCAGCATACAAACACCGCCTAAAAAAGGTCCAATAGCCAGGAAAGAAAATGC
Source organism: Sporomusa aerivorans (assembly GCF_041428895.1). Classification (NCBI taxonomy): domain Bacteria; kingdom Bacillati; phylum Bacillota; class Negativicutes; order Selenomonadales; family Sporomusaceae; genus Sporomusa; species Sporomusa aerivorans. Next base: position 746,714 of record NZ_CP156926.1, on the reverse strand, counting down.
CCACCCCCAATTGTAATGATCTACGAGCAATCCAAATAAACGCGGCGTAATTACAGTGATGCCAAAACCGAGTACAGACTGCAATCCTAAAGCGGAACCCATGGCATAGGCTGGCACTAATTCAGTAAGTCCAGCCTTGTATATAGCCGAGTCGGCTACAATAAAAAAACCATATATAAGACCAACTATGATTAACAAATACAAAGAAAACTCAGCTAGCCATCCGAACAATAAAGCACAGCATCCGCTTATAAGCATTAGTGTTGTGGCAGAAAGACACCGACCATATCTGTCTGACACCCAGCCTCCCAATCCGGGAGAAATGCCTCCCATTGCAGTACAGGCCGCTGCGATTCCCCCTCCGTAACCTATAGCAACGGAAGTTTCATATCCATGAAGCGTGAAAGCGTAAGTCATATAGGCGCCAAGCCACCCCCAAAAAGCGTACAATTCCCACATATGGCCTATATAACCCGTTATAATTAACCAAAAAGCCTTACTGCCTAGCGTAAGAGCAGATTTATTTTCTACTTTAACCAACGGTGCCGTACCAAAAGACGCCTTTTTTTCGGCTACGAAAAAAAATACCGCCAATGCTGATGGAAAAGCCCAAATTGTTGTCCAGAACAACCCTGTTTGCCATGAATATGCTACTGCTAAGGCAGAGGTAAGATAGTAGGCACCCGCATAAGCCAATACAGTAGAGCAAGTAAAAATGCCAATGATTCGCCCCCTGTCCTGTCCCGGATACCATGAGCTAAGGATTTTTATCCCTGGTATATAAAGCCCGCCTTGACCCAATCTGGCTAAAGTCCGCCACAAAAGTGCCGATTGATAGTCATAAGCAAAAAATACAAATCCGATACCTGCTAGCCCTGTCTCAATCGCACTAAGGGCAAAAATCAAACGACCACCATATTTATCAGTGAGCCAGCCGGTAAATATCACGGCTATGACATAACCTAATTGAAAGGCTGATAGCAGCGCACCCGCCTGATCATTGGATATCGACCATTCTGTACGAAGAATAGGAATAACAGCTGCAAAATTATACCAGATCAGCATTGCACCAATTTGACAAAGGCAAAGTACCCAAAGGATCCGATGTTTTTTATTGTCTTCGGTCAAACTATCTTCTCCCCAATCTCATTGTCTTATATATTTATTCAGTCAGTCATTAGGAACAATACCAGCAGTCTCCATAGCCGCTCGCCATTCTCTACTCTCCATTAATTAATACCAGTCTACATTTTAGTAAAAAAATATGGACAACTGCAAATGTGCGGTTGATTTCTCAGCATATCAACCGCACTTCCCGCAGTTTTAGTAATCAGTCTAATATTGGCAAAGCTCACACCTGCCAACCACTTTAATGATAAGTATCATATTTTCTTTACATACAGTATGATTGCCATAATACAACCCACAATACTGCAGCCGATGAGGTAAGACAGTCCGCCTGCATAAGTGCCGGTAAAAGCAATCAATCCACCGATCGCAACAGGTGCCAATGCAGATACGCCATTTGAGAGTCCATTCATCAGACCGGCCGCCGAGGCAACTCCTTTGCTGGGAACAACGCTTTGCATCACCGTCCAGGAAGCAGGACCTCCCAGTCCAACAGCCCCTCCTCCCAGAACCATAAACGCTGCGGCAATATTATTATCTGCGATTTGTGTCGCAAAAAAGACACCCACACCGACTCCGACCATTTCAAAGATCAGGATCAATGATCTCCGAGGCAGTTTATCGGCAAGATATCCGGATAAAATTTTTGTCCCGACCGCGAGAATAAAAGGCAGAGACGACAAAATTCCCATAGCCGTCCACGAGAATCCTCTGGCCTCTTTAAAATAGCTTGGCAGCCAGGTCATGGTACCAAATAAGATCGAAACATGCATCATATAGAAACAAGTCAACAACCAAAAATTACGATTATCAGCGAATGATTTGAAGGCAGCAACAATACCCTGCTTTTCTTCGCCCGACTGTTTTTCTCCTGTGGCAGCCTCTTCTTTTGCTTGACCTGCCTCAATGTACTCCCTTTCCAGTCGGTTTGTGCGTCTACTTTGGCTCGGACTGTCGGCCGTATACCACCATACCATTAACAACGGAACGAGACTCAGCGCAGCAAGAATAAAGAAACTCATACGCCAGCCAGAAAGATGAATAATCCAAGTAAAAAACGGCATGGCTATGGCCGGTGCTACAGCCATGCCTGTCTGCCATACGGCATTAGCTTTTCCCCGTTCCTGTGGCGGAAACCACTGTTTTACAAACTTACTCTGCATGGGAAAGTGCATAGCTTCGCCTAATCCAAGCAGTACCCGTGAGATGGTGATTATCGCGTATGTCGGCGCCAAGCCCCCGATCACCATCGAAATAATCCAAATAACAATACAGACTGCCATGGCCTTACGGGGCCCAAAAATATCGCCTAAGGGGCTGAGTATTACGTTACCGACACCATAGGCAATTAAGAATGTTGTCATCAGCATTCCTTTTGCCACCGCACCTGAGATGCCCATTGCAGTTAAAAAAGCTGGATCAACCACTAGAACTGAAACATTTACACGGTCAAGATAGGAGAAAAATACTGCAATAAACAAGACGACTGCCACTAACCAACGCTGATTGGTAGGTTTTAATTGGGTTGCAATATTGGGATTTTCCATGTTCATCTTTTCCATCTACATCCTTCCATTAATTTTAATTTCAATGATCGAATTCAGTTCTAGAGATCAAAGTCCCCAGTTGCCAGTACAAAGTCCTGTAAAAATTATTTTAATTCTGTACCTGAAACTTAGTTTTCTTTAACTTATCGCAATTGATTGTAGACAGAGATAGACGTTTGCTATTTTGCATTCTCTGTGCACCAAGAATTTATTGTGTTTTCTGTTAATTTTTAATCCACTGCCTGGTAGATTGATTACCACATACATTCGTTTATTAATCCTGCCTGAAATGATTCCGCGGTAAATAAGATTTTTCCATTTTTATCGGCAAGGTATATCTTTATGCAATATTAATTAAAAAGTATGAGCCCATTGTTCAGGAACCGTTATAATTTAATTGTCCGAATCAAAATAAGCGAAAGCCCCTAAACAATGAGCTACTCCATCTGCTATCAGCTCAATAACAACAAGACTATCGCTCGCACAAAATATAAGCGCGCGTTATCTTGAAGGTTACCGTATTGGACTTTCATCTATCTCAACCGTAAGTTTTAGCAGCAGCTACTGTAACAATTGTAGATTTAGCAATTGCTTCAGGTGTCAATTCCTGACCGATTCCGGGCAGATCAGGAACTTTGTATTTACCATTAACAGGCTGATAATCGTATAGGCATGTTGCCCGGCTTTCAGAATTTAGAGCTCTTTGGTGATGCTCATGAATAATGAAGTTTGGAATAACTGCTTCTATTTGCAGAGCCGCAGCTTTAGAAATAGGACTTCCGCAAACATGAATCTGAACAGCGCAATCATACGTATATGCCATATCACAAATTTTCTTTGCTTCGGTAATACCGCCACAAAGACAAATATCCGGCTGAATAACATGAAGAGATCTATTTTCTAAGAACTCTCGGTAGCCAAATCTTGTATAGATCCTTTCACCAGAAGCTATAGGGATATTAACATTGTTCTTAACTTCCAGCATTGATTTTGCATTCAATGGGTGGCACGGTTCTTCATAATAGAATATCCGCAGATCTTCAAGGGCTTTACCGATTTGAATCGCTGCTATTGTATCGGTATTCGAATGGTGCTCGATAATAATATCCAAATCATCGCCACCGGCTTTACGCATCGCTGCAACCCGGTCATATACGGTCTTAATCACCTTGTTCTCCAAAGGCCCGGTAATCTTCCAAGGTCCTTTACCATCCGGCTGATTGCTTAAGATAATCGGATCAACTTTAACAGCGTCGTAGCCTTCTGCCATGGCAACTTTGGTAACCTCTGCATATTCCTCTGGCTCAATGAGTGCTTCTTTGGTAAAGTTAGAGCCCCAATTATACTGCAGTTGACTAGCGTATGTGCGGAGGTTGTCATTCGTTTTTCCGCCTAATAATTGCCAAACCGGAAGATTAAACGCTTTCCCTTTAATATCCCACAGGGCGATATCAATACCACTGATACCGGCATTGACGACAGTTCCACCGCCCATACCCCAGAATGTTTTTCTAAATATTTTTTCCCATATCTTTTCGATATTCAGGGGATCTTCTCCGATAATAACCTCAGCAAAGTCTTGCACCATGCCAAAACCAGCCCGCCACCCCTTACCGTATGCAAGGCCAACTTCACCGAAACCGCTGATACCTTCGTCTGTATTAACACGTACAATAACCGGGCACCAGGTTCCCCTTGACGAACCAGAATTTCCACTTGGAACCTGCATCACATCAACGCTAACGATTTTCATAAATACATCCTCCCCTTGTTGAATATACTCTCTCGGAATCCGAGAGGCTCTATGAATCAAGGCTCGCCTTATTCGCGACTACAGTTGCGAATAAGTTAAAACCAGAACCCCGTGCCGAAAAAAATTAGCTTCCCTATTAACATTGCAGATTACTCAGCGCTTTCTGGCAGATATCCTACCCAATTTCTTGTTTGTCTCGATTTTCCTTGAAAAAGGCGAAAGCAATAATACCTAATATTAATCCGCAAGCCGGGATAATAAATGCTGATTGGTAGGCTGCCAACGGATATACGCCCGAAGCAAGCGGCACATAAGAATTAATAACCTTTCCCATAACATATTGGTAAAATGCACCGCCGGAAAAGAGGAAAATATTTAATGCGCCTACAGCAGTCCCCGCAAATCGCGGCTCATAAATTTCTTGAGCGCAAACGAAGCAAGAAACAAAGGTCCCCCCGGAAACCCCATACCAGAAGAACAACGCATATAGTGTTACAATGGATAAACTGTCGGTAAAAAACGTTAGGGGAATATAGCTTAAGGTGTGGAGAATGCATCCCCACAATAAAACTTTCTTGCGGGATTTCAAAATTTTGTCCGATACATATCCCGATAGCGGGCAACCAAAAACCATACCGAGAGGAAACATCATGAGAATATTGCCTGCTATTTGTTTGGAAACTCCGTAAATATTCTGTAAATACGGGCCAGCCCATAATGAACCGACCCCCATGAAAGTGCCATAAAAGGAGAAAAGCAGCAGCCCAAGCAAATAGAACTTTTTATTACCAAAAACCACTTGTATTGCTTCACGCAAAGAAGTTTTTTTATTAACAGCCTTCGTCGCTGGTCCAGACATTTCTTGGAAAGAGGGGAAACCCAATTCATTAGGTTTGTTCCGGATCACTCGATAGGCGATCACGCTGGCAACCATCGTCAATACGGCTACCAGACTAAAAGAATTCCGCCAACCGATACTGCCCATAAGAAAAACCAAAGGAGTAGTAGATATAAGGGCTCCAACATTTCCGACAGCTAACAATACTCCGGAATATGTAGCTAGTTCATCAGGCTTGTACCAATCAGCCAGAATCCTCATAGCTGCTACATATACGACACCAACACCAAAGCCTATCATAAATCTTCCCCAGGCCATGCTCATTACATCGTTAGCCAAGGAAAAAACAAACCCTCCGATCCCTGCAAGAAAAACAAATGCAGCTATCGTCTTACGCGGTCCCCAAGAATCAGCTAATAACCCTGACGGTAAAGCGGTTGCTGCATATGCCCAGAAATACATAGAGCCGATAAAGCCCAATGCAGATGGCTCTAGAGAAAATTCCTTAATGATTTCCGGTCCTACCACCGCCGGCGCTGCCCTATGAAAATAGGAAATCAGGTATGTGGCGGAGATGACGAGAAAAATCCATAATCGATACTGCTTCATTTTGTCAATTAATTCTGCATTATTTACAACATGGTTTACTCCATACTTCATGCTTAGAATATCCTCCTTAGTTCAACTATACATGATGATCGAAATATCACCGCTCTTTTCCGATTTGCTACTCTGAAATATGATCATTCGTAGATTGTATAACTTCACTTTAGCTGATGCACAACGCCGGCATTCTGGCATTCCAGTATATTTTTCACCGATTGGCATTCTGGCATTCCAATCGGATTAAAAAATTTTAGCCTATCTTTTATTCACCCAAAACGCTTTAACATCACACATACAATCATTGACTACTACACACATCACTTTGGACAACAGTGTCATGCTGGCATTTCGCATGTTCAAAAATCTTTTATCATGTTTTCAATTCACGCAAATGCTCTAACATCTCACGCACCGCTTCATCGGCATTTTGTTCTTTTATCGCTTGATAAATCCGTTTGTGGCTACACAATGCAATATCTTGTTGAGCAATTTCCCTAAGAGATTTTTGGCGGGAAAACAACAACAAGGCCATCAAAAATTCATTGACCTTGACAATAACATCATTGCCCGCCGCAACAATTATTGCTGTGTGAAAACGTATCGATGCATTACTCACATCTTTTTTCATGGTAATATTTCTTTCCATCTCAAGCAGAGCATCTTCCATCATATCCAGATCATTTTTTGTCCGACGCTGTGCGGCGAGTCGAACTGCCTGAAGTTCAATCGCTTCACGGGCTTCAAGCAAATCTTTCAATCCGGACTGCGGATTCAGCACTAAAAATCCAATATTATTTAATAAATGTTTGATATCAATTTGTTGTACGCATACCCCTTTACCACGGATATACTTGACAACACCTAAAAATTCTAATATCTTAATCGCTTGACTTACAGGCATCCGGCTCACGTTAAATAATTGCGCCAATTCCCGTTCCGATGGAAGTGCTTCACCTTCTTTAATATAGCCTTTCATGATCCACATGCGAATACGTTCTACAATTTGAGCATAAAGCATTTCCGAGTTTCCAGTTAATTTATTCAATTCTTGTTCTTCCTGCGGAATAGATAACATATTAACAGTCCTTCTTTGAGCATATTGGAATTCCGGCATTCCACTTTGTAAGTTAATTATATTCCAGTAATATCTATTTGTCAAACTAGTTTTACATTTTGCAACTTAATTTGTCCTAAACAAACAGAAAATTGTCTAAAAAAGGAAGAACCAGCCATGATGTCGCTAAACACCGCAACTAGTTCTTATCTTATCCTTCCTGTCCAATTATAAGAAAAGAATTTCATATTTTTTCGTAAGAAAACTATCTAATCGGCCAGTTGGTTTGACGCAGGGGCTCTATTTATAGGTAAAACGATTCACAAGCTTAGATAGCTCCTCGGCCATATGGGCAAGCTCCTGGCTGGATGCGGCAATTTCTTCCACCGACGCTGACTGTTGCTGAGTAGACGCGGAAATTGTTTCGCTTTGAGCGGCAGTCGTCTTTGTTACATTCTCGACTTTTTGATTCGCTCCCATAAGTTTGCTGCTGCTGGCAGCAGTATCTTCCAAGAGTTGCCTGCTTTGAATTACTTGCTCCAGTACCTTCTTTACTAAGACAACAATGTCATGAAAAGCTTCACCTGTAGTTTTTATGACCGCTACACCGCTCTGAACCTCGCTGGAACCAGATTCCATAGTCTTGACGGCCTTATCTGTTTCACTCTGAATCATGGAAATGATTTCACTGACTTGTTTTGCCGCCTCACCCGATTGTTCAGCTAATTTCCGTACTTCTTCAGCTACTACCGCGAATCCTTTGCCTGCTTCACCAGCGCGGGCAGCCTCGATTGCTGCATTCAATGCCAGAAGATTTGTCTGACTTGCCAACGACGTAATAGTACTGACAATTTGGCCGATTGTATGGGAATGCCGGCCTAATTCAGCGACTGCAGCAGCGGAACAAGTAACCGTTTTCTCAATGTTCTCCATTTGATTTACCGCCAAAAAGATTTGCTTTTCGCCTTGCGTTGCAGTTTCTGCCGATTGCTCTGCCGCATCAGCTGCTTGTCGCACATTAGAAGCCGCATTGTTAATATCCTCAGACATTTGCTGGACTAGGGTATTCATTTCATTTACGATATAATTTTGTTTCGCAGTTTCTTCCGCAATATTGGTAACAGCATCTGCTATATGACTTGCTGCTTGTGCCGATTGTTCTGAAGTGGCTGTTAACTGCTGACTGGATGCAGTAACCTTCTCAGAAGAAACAGACACTTTTTGAACCAGTAACTGCAAACTCTTAACCATAGCACTAAAGTTTTCCGCCAACAATCCAATTTCATCATTTGAGTTATTATCAACTGTTACCACAAGATTGCCATTTTTCACTTCATTCGTAGCCGCTACTAAACTTAAAATCGGCTTTAGCATTTTTTTGGCGAATAAATATCCAATGGCAACTACAATACATATCGTCACGATTAATATTGTTGTATCTGTTATTGTCAACTTACGTACTTGAGCTGTATATCTGTCATAGGATTGCTCGATACAAATCCCCCATCCGGTATACGGATCCCGTACATAGCTTACCATTCGCTTCTCGCCGTTATTACCCGTGATATCCATGTTCCCTTCTTGGCCGCTTAATACCTGTTGTACATAGTTAAGCTGCGCTACATCTTTTCGCTCTTCTACAACCTCTTTATCCGGGTGGGCAAGAATTTTTCCCTCCCTGTCCACAATGTAAGCCTTATCCCCATTTTTTGAGCGTTCCGCAATAAAACCACTTAAAGTAGTCAAATCCAGTGAGCCTTGCACAGCTCCGATTACAGCACCTGATTGATTTTTTATAGGTGTCGCTAAAATTACCATTGGGTGTCCATTAGTTTGCCCAATTAGAACGTCTGAAACAACATCATCTGAACCTTGCATTATTTCCTTAAAATAGGGGCGCTTTGATACATCCGGCAAACGATTATTATCATCTCTTACGATATGCATTCCCTGCCCGTTAACAATTGCAATTGGTGAAATGTCAGTATATACTTTCGCCGCATTAACGAGCACCTCTTTGCCGGAAACAATATCCATATTTTTCGCGCTAGCAGAGTTAGCAATGGCTTTAAGCCCGTAAATATTCTTCTGGAGCAAAGAATTCACTTCCAGCCGCAGACTGCCAGCCTTTGAAATTCCGACACTTTGATATTCGTCTTGCATAGTATTGCTAATTTGCCAATAAGCAAAAAATGATAAGATACATAGTGGAATAATACCAACTGAAACTAATAGTATCATTAATTTACGTTTCATAATTTCACCTATCCCTCTTGAAAAATCAAAATTACCATCCTGCCTACATATGCATTTTTTCGGCATTCCGGAATGCCATTTTTGTCTATACTATACCTTTTTACCCTCCTGCCTACATATGCATTTTTTATGGCATTCCGGAATGCCATTTTTGTCTATACTATACCTTTTATTTTTTTAACTGTCTTCTTAATTCAATTCTTATAATCTCCTCCCTTTTCCCTATAGGTCATTCACATCATTATATTTGATATTTATAGAGTTTTAGACGAATGCGTCTAAAACTTCCATTTACAAATATTATTTGGTGCTTCGCAACGCATCACTCGATTCATGGGATCCATGCCACGGATGCTGCCTGTCAAATCTTTAACCCTGCTGATGCGCTGATACCATAGACAACTTTTCCATAACAGGAAATCCCTTCACACTTATTGATTTTACGTTCCCCCCAATATCCATCTTTTATCAATATATCATCAAAAAACTCCCTAACTTCACTCAGTCCTGTCCTCCTCTCAATAAAACCTGATGTACTGGTGTCAAATTATGGCTATCTCTTTTCCTTTTAAAAAATTATTTGTCTCATAATAAACAATATATTAAATTATGCGTTATTTCAAGTATTATTATATATATTAATGGGCTTCACGGCTTGTATTTGCCCCAGGGTGTCGTTACCCTGTCTACAAAAATTCCGAAAGCCGGCGCTAAAAAGGCCGCCGCAATACGGGTAACCAAGAATAGCCCAGCTACATAAGCCGGGCTAATTTTCATGATGTCCGTATAGAAATAAAGCATGAACAGCTGAATGACCTGTGTGTGAATGGTCCCTGTCCCGCCGGTGACGCTAGCGGCAATTTTTTCACCAAACGTAAGCTTTCGGTCTGCAGCCGCAAAGGCACTTACGTTTTTAGTGTTTTCACCTGAAATCATACTAGTAGTGCTCCTTTTATACAGCTAAATGCCGGCAGCAGCCATGCAGCCCCACGCTCATGCGGCCGCCCTGGCTGCCTAATGCTGATAAGCCAAAATTTGCGCCAAATTAACAGCCGACATGGCGGAATAACGCAAGTGAGCGCTGCGAACCAATTCATCGCCAATGCCCACCACCAGCATTCCGGCAGCAAGCCCGGCCTCAACCCCGGCGGCAGAGTCTTCCAAAACGACACATGCTTGCGGCGGCACTCGCAACCGGTCGGCAGCATCTAAAAAAAGATCGGGGGCGGGTTTAGCCTGCTGAATCGTGTTGCTGTCCGAAACTGCGTCAAAGAGCGACGCGATTTCCAACCGCTGCAAAATTACCGGTGTATTCCTGCTGGACGAAGCTACCGCCAATTTGAAACCAGCCTGTTTGACCGTATTGAGCAGGTTACTGACTCCCGGCAGGAGATTGGCCGGTGACAGATGTTCGATCCGTTGCAAAAAGTATTCATTCTTCGTTTGCAACAATTGCTGAAATTCCGAATCCGTAGTTGGCCGGTCCTGAAGAAAAAGTTTCATTGAATCCGGACGTGACAGCCCCAATAGCTTTTCATAGTCTTTTCTGGTAAAAGAAATGTTTAGTTCAGCAGCCAGTTGCTGCCAGGACAGAAAATGATATTCCACAGTATCAGTAAGTACGCCATCCATATCAAAGATGAAGGCTTTAATGGGATTAGTAATAAAATTCATCGCTCACCTCCTGACCTGTTGAAATTCCGGTCAAAAGACCGGTGCATCGGCAACGGGTTTCCCGCCGCCATAGAGGATAAGCCTGGCTTGCTGCGGCGGCATTTGGGCCAGCGCATCATAATCGTTCAATTTTCCAATGTCCCACCAGTCGTAATCGTGGACAAAACCGTTTATCGTTTTTCCTTCACGCAGCAACACCGGAAAAACATCGCCGGGTAAGTCCACTTCATTCCTGGCCGGGTTAAATCTTTCGATATAGGGAAAAATCGCTGCTTCCAGAAGATAGCTGCCGGTACTGACAGGACGATTCAGGTTGGTTTTTTCCAGAAAAGCAGTAATCCTGCCGTTATGGTCGACTTCCGCCAGCCCAACTTCCAACCGATAGCGGGTGGACAGAGCCACTGAAGCCATTCCGCCCTGCCGGTCATGAAAGTCCATAAACGCCCGATAATCTAGATGGCATATCGTGTCACCGGGTATAACAAGAAACCGCCCTTCATCCTTTAACAAACCCCGGCAGCGCCAGACTTCCCCCGCTTTTCCGGCTGGAGACGCACCGCGGCCGTACTCTATCCTGATCCCCCAGCGCGAGCCATCGCCAAAATAGTTCTCAATTTGCTCGGCCAGATAACTGACGGCAATCACATACTCTGTTATGCCATACGAGCAAAGCTGCAGTATTACCCATTCCAGCAGCGGTTTACCATGCAAGGGAACCATTGGTTTCGGAATATAGTCGGTAACAGGACGTAATCTTGTTCCTTTACCGGCTGCCAGTATCAGCGCTTTCATCTTACGCCCGCCTGCATGAGATCCTCGGCCCAGTCGGCCACAGCGCCCGCCCCTCCGTATTTTTCCCCTGTCGTTTTTAGCTGCTGGGCATTTGTACGGTACGTGCTGTCATGCAGTACCTTTTGTATGGACTCAACTAAAATCGCCGGCGTGAGTGTCTTTTTATCCAGTACAATTCCTGCTCCAGCTTGCGCGAGCACTCCGCCGTTGTCTTCCTGCTCTCCCATGGACGGAATAACAACTGCCGGCGTACCGCAGGCAATACAGGTCATAAGCGTTGATGAACCACCGTGGAAGACAGTTACATCACTCGCTTTAATCATTTCCGTTCCGGGAACAAAACCGCGAATGATCGCATTACCTGGCGGATCGAAATTTCTAATGGCCTCAGGCGAAATATCAATACCGGTTGAAATGACGCCTGTAACCTCCGGGATCATTTTAAGTGATTCTAACGCCGTCTTTAGAAATTGCTCACCAATCATGGCTGAGCCACCGATCGTAATATACGCCATTTTCTTATGCGCCTCAGCAATATGCACTCTCTTTAATTCATCCCGCTCAGGCAACTGATCGGGATATTCGACCAATAGCGGGCCTGCAAACCTGAATTTTTCCTTACTGCTTTGCAGGGCGTCGCCAAAAGTTTCCAAAGTCACGCCCCCGCTTATTTCCGGCATCCCTTCCAGAACAATTAGATTGGCTGCCTCAAATGCATTTAGCAGTCCTGCCAATAGTGTTTTCATAACCTGCTCATCGTAATGCCGCATAAGACCTTTGAACACATTTATAGTTTTTTCGCCATGAGGCTGTAGAAAGGTCATGATCGAAGGCACCTTGAGTTCCCGGGCAACGGTAGAACCGGAAATCGTTCCGCTTATGATGAGCTGCGGTTTCTCCCGGCGAGCTGCATCCATCTCTATTTGTTTGATTTCTTTCATAATCTCAGGCATCCTCGGTATAATCTCTGCCGAGGGAACACCGGGCATACTGTCAGCTTCGCAAACGTCTATGCCGAAGCTCTTAATAACCGGAACCATTTTACCCGCAGCGATGAACTTAATCTCATGTCCACGGCGCTGCAAAGCCTTGGCTACCGCAACTGCGCGCATAGTCTGCCCCATAACATTGCCTGTTCCCATTTGCGATGTACATAACACTTTCAAAACTCTATTCCTCCTTAATCTCCTGTATGATTAAATGGCGTTCGAACAGAAATTCATCTAATATCTTATGAAAATAGTCCCGGTAATGCTGGGATATCATGCTGCGCACTTCCGGACGGGTTGGAAAATCACTTGTTTTATAAGTAGCTGCCTTCACCGACCCTACCATATTGCCGAATACGACTGCCAGCAAAGAACTATGAAAGTTGGCATACGCATAAACAAATCCGCCGAAAGCCGAATCACCGCAGCCGATTGTATCCACTACATTGCCGGTAACCGATACCGGTACAGTTGCCCAGACTTTTCTATTGCCGTGTCGCCATACAAGCAGCGAGGATTGATCACCAAACGTGATCCAACAGGTAAGTAAGCCACCTTTTACCACATCAATAGCAAAGTTCAGGTGATCAGTAAAATTTTCCAGAGGGCGTCCCGCCGCCCAAGTGGCTTCTTTCTCATTCATCTTGAGAATATCGATCGTTTTCAGCCACTCTGCAGGCTGTTCCCAATATTTTCTATATCTTTGTCCCTGCTCGTCCACGCCGGTTATCAGACCGTGCAAATCTAAGAAGACCGTGGCTGTACTCACCTGCCTGAGCTGCTGCAGATGCTCAAGCTCTATATCGGTTTCATTTAACGGCATGAGAATAATACAGTCACAATCTTTCAGCGTCATAATTTCCTGCCGGGAAATTGGTGTCATAATCCGCGTTTGCTTGCTAACACGTTCCTGCTGGTTAACATACGTCAATTCTATTTCCGTACCGGCAGTCTGCTCATCCGCATTACAGCTTAGCCGAATATTGGGGTGACTGAGCAGGTTCCTAACTTCAGCTAAATCGTTTAGAGATATATGAGATAAACACACAACCTCATCTGATGATTCCTGAATTAGTTTTGCCAGCGCAATTGCGGTATACACAGTAGCCCCGAATTTTGCGATGGTCTCCCCGTTGGGCCACTTAATGGTATCTTTAGATATTGGTCCGATAACCCCAAACTTCATGTATTCACCGCCTTCTAGCAGTTGTAAGTGTACACGGATTTAAAATTCCCCGGCGGTCAGGAAATGATACTGCTGAAACTTCATCACCTCTTGTTCAAAAAGCTGACCGGTCTGTAATAACAGACCGGTCAGCTTTTTCGGTAATTACGTTTTGTATTCGTGCATTGTCGCCGGAAAATGCCCCTATTTCTTTCTGCCGGCAACAATCCTGGCCCGTATTGCCTGGCGTCTTGCCTCTTCTTCGCGGATGAATCGCTGCCGCTCGAAGAGCGCCTGTACAGAGTTCGAGGCAAAGGCCGGGGCCTGATAGCCGTGCTTGGTCAGCGGCATAACCGTGGCAACCGACGGGTCTTCCCCGTACAGCGTGACCGAATTGAGATAGTAGGTATTGGCCGGACCGTTGATCTCATAGGCGGCTTTAGTCTGGATGAGAGTAAGCGCCTCACCAAGGCTTACCTCCTGAGCGCATAGGTCGACGTACATACCCCTGGCCAGCCAGATACGGTTGTTGTCATTGGCCAGGACGGCAAAAACCGCTCCCTGATTGGGGAAGATCGTCGGGAAGAAATAAATCCCGGTCAAATACTCAGGCTCAACATTAGCGGCAGGGAACTGCAGCACATGACCGTTAAAATTCGTATAATCGGCTAAGTAATGCCCTGCCAGTACATAGGCGTTGCCGTCATTGGTAAAAGTGATGTCACGCAGTTCACCCACAATCTCATCCGCCATAAACGCCGTCGTAAAGGCCAGCCCGGTAGGATCGCCGGTATTGGCCAGATCAATAACATCCAGCTTGGAGTTCGGGTTGGGCGCGCCGCCTCCCTGCTTGCCGCCGATGCTGCAGACATACAGCTTGCTGCCGTGCCGCTCCAGCGTAAAGGCGTTTCGGCCGAGGTTGAGGTTGTAATCCACCGTGGACACCCGCTTGGTCCTTCTGGTCTCAGTAAAGGTCACCAGGTCGATCTCCACTACCGTGCTTTCCTGGTAGTTCGGGGTAGCAGCCCACAAATTGTCGACGGTAATAAACAGCCCGTAGAGCTTGTTGCCGGCCAGGTCGGCGCTCAGCGCCACCCCGTAGCTCTTGTCGGCGGGATAGGACGGATTGGTAAAGGTATAGGTCGCAGTCTCCACATAAGGCGAACTGCCGGTCATGGGGATTCTCGCGATCTTGGCACTGTCAAAATCGATGGGGTAGAGATAGCTCCCCACACTGACCGCACCGTAGACATTCAAAATACTTGGCCAGTCTGTTGGCTGGTTGACATTATGAGTAAGCGCCCAGGTTTTGGCGTCGCGGATTTCAATGGTTGGAGCCAGGGTAGTAGTTGAACCGTCATCCTTCCGTTGATACCTTGACTGAAACAGCAGTAGCTTGTTGTTGACGCTGCCGTCCTGGAACCAGTGGTTCCGGGTATCGCCGCTCGTATCGGTGACCTTGTTGCCTTCCACGCCGATGGCAGTGGTTTCGTCTCTGAGTACACCGGCTTTACCGAGCCCACTTGTATAGTTGTTTCCTTGGAACCAGCCATAATTCTGGTCCACTGTGGTCACCGCAAGCCTTGTTCCTGCCATGTAAAAACCCTCCTTTACCTGTTAACTCTAAAGCAAGCCACTCGTCTGTACCGATAATACCCTGCCTGCCGGCATGGGCGCTCACCTCCTTTCACTTACCGGCTCGTGGCAACTACGCCTGACTAACAAGAAAGCCGGCTGTATAAAGAATTGCAAAACCAATGGCTAAAAGAGATACTGCACTGTCAGATAATAGGTCCTGCCCTGCAGAGGATAGGAGATACTCATGCCCTTGCCACGACCAGCATCATCACTGGAACTCGGAATATAATCTTCCACAATGTCCGGCCCCTGATTGAAAAGATCATTTACACCGGCATTCAGTTTAAGCCGGCTGTTGACCGCATACCTGGCCCCCAGGTTGGTCAGTCCGTACGGTTCCTGCCATTCACCACAGCCTCTGCGGTCCACCCTATCAATCGGCATTTTGCCGGAGTAGTGATGTTCGGCAAACAGCGCCAGCCGGTCGCCGGGGAAGCGGTAGGTCAGGCGGGCGTTGCCCTCCCATTCCGGGATATAGGGATAGGGCGAGCCTATTCGGTACGGCTGGGGATTGGGAGCGCCGATCAGCTCCAGCACATCCCGGTAGCCCAGAATTTTAGTCCGGGTCCAGGTTGCGGCCAGAGTAAGGTCCCAGCGGTCCCATTTGAAACGACTCTCCAGTTCCACGCCGCGGGCCTTGCCGTCGCCGCCGTTATTGTAATAGGAAACGCCGAGAGGAGTGACGTTCAGCAGCATCAGGTCATTGGTACGGTTGGCGAAATAGGTCAGGGTGACATCGGCCTTGGACCCCAGCGCCCGCCCCTGCCAGGTAACGCCGGCGTCCCAGTTCAGGCCATGCTCAAAATCGGGCGGAGGAAACTGGTCCGGCGTTGGCCGCAGCGAAGCGCCGTCGCCGAAGATCTCATAGAAATTGGGGAAGCGGTGGAAAGTGCCCCAACTGCCGCGCACTGTCCAGTGGTCGTTAACCATCTTTTTCGCGCCAATGCCGAAGGAGTATTTCCAGGCATCCTTGCCGTCCTCCTTATAGGCCGTCATATCTAGCTTATCCATCTTAAAGACCGGCGTCAGCTGGAAGGTGCCGGAGCGGTTGAGCTGCATGGTATCCTGCAGTTGAAGACGCCAGCGGTCAATCTGGTAATATTTCAGCCATTTGCCAACGGCGATAGAGGTGTCCCGGCCGCTGCCGGTGCTCTCGTCCCCGCCTTTAAGATACTTATCCAGGTCGGACAGCTCAGTATCCATCCGCTCGCGCGAATAGCCGGCATACAGCTCCAGCAGGTGGCTGTCGCCCAGCCTCCAGGCGGCGTCCAGGGACCCGCCGAGCCGTTTGCTCCGGAGATTGCTCCAGGCCTGGCCGGGGTAATAGGCTTGGTGGGCGATCGTCGTTTTACCGCTGCGCCACTCTTTATCCGAGTCCCGCCAGTCGACCTGCCAGCCCCAGTCCAGATTGCCAACCTGCTGCCGCCGGCCCACCGCCAGGTCGGTCTGCCGGATCTCCTGATAGGGAGGATGCAGACGCACTTCGGGCACCGGATAAACATAGTCAGGATTATCACTGCTCTCACTGCCGGCATACCCGGGAAAATGCCGGAACTGATCTTTAACAGCCAGCTTGACCTGCCAGTGGTCATCCTGCCATTTGAGCAGCCCGTCGGTCAGGTGATAATCATTGTTGCGCCGGGTCCGCCGTTCGGCTGTCAGCGGCCCTATGCCGTACGGGGTAGTAGGATGATAGCGGTTGGTATAGCTGAAATCACCGTCGCTCTGGTCGCGGTTGGCAGCCAGGAGCAGGCTGCCCTCGCCGAGCGGGGCCGTCACCTCCAGATTGCCCTTGTAGCCGCCGAAGGAACGCAGGCCTGCCGATACCGAACCGCCGCTCTGGCCGGGCTTTTTAGTGACAATGTTGATGACGCCGCCCATCGGCGCGCCGGCGAAACGGGCCGGGACATAGCCGCGGTAGACTTCGATGCGGGCGACATTGTCCATCGGGATGGCCGAGAGGTCAACACCGGTTTCCGATGTCAGGTTCAGCTCCACGCCGTCCAGGTAAACGCCGACCTGGGCGGCCGTACTGCCCCGGACCCGGGCAATGCTGTAGTTGCTGGTGCCCCGGACCCGCTGGATATGGACGCCGGGGACGGTCTCGAGGTAATCAGGCAGCGTCTTCTGCTCGCCCTGGAAATCCTCCGGCCGGATAACCGACACGGTACCGGGCGAGAGGTCCCGCTCCCACTCCGGGCGCGGGGCCTCGACCGTTACCGCCTCGAAAGCGTAAGTCGCCAGTTCGGAGGAATCGGAACCGGGGTTTATCGCAACCGGCCTGACAGGCGGCCGACCGGTGTCCGGCAGGGCCTCGTCCACCGGTGCCGCCGGCGGCAAGGCTATGGCGTCCAGTGCAGCCACCGGACTGCCGGACGGCTGATCAGAGCTTGCCGCCACCGCCCCGCCGGCAGCCGGCAGCTGCGGCGCAATATGGGCGGACGGCGGCGGGCTGTCTATCCGCTGACTATTGCCGTCCCCGGCCACAGGCGCTGTGGCTGTTACCGCCGGTACGGTGGACTGACGGCTTCCTTCTGCTTTGCCGGCCTTAGCCGGCAATCCCCACTTCCAGGACAAGCCGCCGTTAATCTGCCAGTCCTGGCGGACATCACCGCCGGTGGACTTGCTCACTTCCAGAAACGCCGTACTGTCGCGGGCGGTTTGCAGCGCAGCGCCGAGCTTGAACTCCAGCCAGGTGTCCTGATCAGCTCCGGTCCGTAAGGTCGCGCGGTCGCCGGAGAAACGGGCCTCCAGCTTGCCACTCCCGAAATCATGCAGGGCCGTTATGTTAGCATAAGCATGGCCACGGTGCGCTTCATCACCGAACGTCTTACCCACGGTCACGCCCAGCCGGCCGACCACCGGCCGGTCGGCGGTCTGGCTGACCGTCAGTTGGTTGGGCAGCGTGTAGCTTACCCTATCCAGGTTGCCGACTGCCAAGCCGGCCTGGGGTTCATAGTACCAGCCATCCGGCAAGTCCCGGCGGTAGCCGTACCGGGCGCTGATACCGCTGGCCCAACTGCCGTACTTGGCCGTATTGACGCTGTCGCTGTCATGAAACCGGTAGTCGTTTTCGATTTTTGTCATCCGGGCAGCCAGGTCCAGATAGCGGCCATTGTGGCCAATCCAGGAAGCATAGGTGCCCATGCTCGTGCCGGTCAGGTCTCCCCGGCCTGTGGCGTAGCCGGTGCCGGCGTCCAGCTGGCCCAGCATCAGGCCGTAGTATAAGGTCCCGTTATAGAAGTCGCCCTCCCGGGCCTTATCAAATCCGGCCTGCAGTCCGTTGTAGCTTTGGCTGACGCTGCGCCCGTACGCGCCGCGGCTGTTCAGTTTCCCCCGGAAGCTATGGGCCCATACCCCTTCACTCACCGGCCTGTCCGCCGCGCCGGCAAGGGACGGCGCGTCTGTATTGCCGTAATGCCGGGCATGCAGCTCATCCATGCGGGTGAAGAGATTGCCCTCTTCAATACGCCAGATATTGCGGTAAGTCAGTTGGGCATCACTGGCCATTTTGCCGGATTCGGAGATAACACCGGTATTATAGGCTTTGAGCGCCACCAGCACGGCCTTGCCGGCATGCAGGTTGTTCCAGTCGATGACCGGCACCAGTTCATAGAGCCTGAGAGGTCCATCCATCAGTGACGCCTGGCCCACGACATTGACCTTGCTGTAATCGGCGGCGCTGAAGTCGGCGGCTATGTAGTTATCATAGTTACCGGGAGCGCTCAGCGCCAACGTCTTGCGCTCATAGATCGAGCCTACGCCCCTGACCAGCTCTTTCCAGGCCGGGTCATAGGCGGACTGGATATAGACCGTGCCGCCCGCTCCCTCAAGTTGTTTGACGGTTATACTTGCCCCAGTGAAACCGCCATTGCCGCCAATGAGTTTTATATTGGTATTGATACGAAAGACCGCATCCCCGGCCAGCGTTAATTTATCAATCGTAAAATGATACCCGGCTATCTGCTTTTGCGTGTTGTCGAACCCGCCGGGAAACTGGGACGTGGGCAGATAGAGCAAAGCCTGACGTCCGGCCAAATCCAGCATGCTGCCGGCATTCAGGGTAAGGTCGCTGACCGTAGCGTATACGACCAGAGCATTCGTTGCCGGGGTCCGCATGTCCAGGGGACGCCATCGTTCGCCGGCATTCAAGGTTATGGCCGTCAGATACTTCTTGGACGTGCCGGCCAGGTGGCCATTGCCGCCGACAGCACTCGTGGAGGTCCAGGTATCATAGCCGTCCACCAGTCCAATATATGTCCAGGTATTCTTGGTGTCGGCCGGCGGCGTAAACGCAGCCGCCGTATGGATAAACAGCGCTGCTATGTTCAGCGCCAGCAACCAGACCAGGCTGAGCACTATGCATTTGGCCCCGCGCACGCCGCTGCTGCAGCGGACCGATTTCATCCGGCCGGTGCTTTTCGCCAGCT
This sequence comes from Sporomusa aerivorans, assembly GCF_041428895.1. Taxonomy (NCBI): domain Bacteria; kingdom Bacillati; phylum Bacillota; class Negativicutes; order Selenomonadales; family Sporomusaceae; genus Sporomusa; species Sporomusa aerivorans. The sequence continues at coordinate 726,844 of NZ_CP156926.1, read as the reverse complement.
CGGACACCACCTGCCAGCAGGCGCGGGCCCGGTTCCAAATGATTTTATAGATATGGTTCAAAGGTGATCATTCCTTTATCTTGTTCTCTCCCTGTGGTATTCTTTGGCCTATCGCTTCGAAGAGCGATGCAATAAAAAAAACTCCCGCAACGGAAGTTTTACAGCAAATTCACCGGGATTGTCCGGTAATCTTATAATCTCCTCCCCGTCGCTCGCAGGTAACATGGTGATTGTCGGACAGGCAGTTCTCCTGACTCCGGTTCATCGCTGTCCCGCGCCTTCCCAAAGCTGACGCTCCAGTGGCCAATATGCGAGACTACTCCCCGTTACAGTGGCGGGACCGCGCCGGTATTTCACCGGACTTCCCTATTAAGCCCTTGCGGGCACCTATCCCAAGATATTCGGTTGTTCTTTCGGTTTCAACTTATGACGTATAGTCGTGGATTATGACTGTTTTTATCCTCTCAGTAAAAACATTTTTTCCAGGGGACTCTTTCACTACACTTCGGTGCGGACATAATTTCCGTGCATTTTCTCAGCACCTGGATTGAAGCCGGGTGCTGTCTGCGCTATAATGGAGACAATCGTATGTGGAACACACCCCTGTTTTCCGTTCGATTGTCTCCATTGGCAGCTGTTGCTCCAACGTGACGTTGGGTGACAAGTGTCTTTTGGACACATTTCTAGGTATACTTTGCCCTTGGTTGGCGGCTTATTGAGATAAGCCTGCTGTGGTTTAGGTTGCTCTTTTAGCTGCCTCCTTTCTGCTGTACTAGAATTTAGCTAGAAGTACATATTTTCGGCTACCCAGGTGCTTGTCTGCACATCAAAGGTAGCAAGGTACGCCAAATAAGCAGCATGTTATTAAATCATATCTTTAATCCAATACCCTTTGCGCAATTAAATTGCACTACAAATCATTATAGTGCAATTTAATTACACAGTCAATACTTTTACTTGAAACGGTGTGTGATTTGATGCCATCTTTTGGTGAACGTTTAAGTCATTTACGAAAATCACGAAAGCTGAAAGCTGAGGATTTGGCAGATGCTGTTGGAGTCAAACGTCGGATCATATTTATGTATGAGAAAAACGAGTCAAAACCAAGCTTTGAAGTTCTTATCTCCTTTGCCGAGTATTTCGACGTGTCTCTGGATTACTTGGTTGGCAGATCAGACGAAGCTCGAAGAAAATAAAAGTTGCAAGGCAGAAGCCTTCATCATTTCATTTAAACTTCTTTGTGCCATTTGCACACTTCATATACATATTATAAATGTGCAATTGGCACAAAGTCAATTATTTTTAAGGAATGATTGCATGATTTTATCAATATTGGCGGAAAGACTTAAATATTTACGTGAACACCGTGACCTTAAGTTAAAAGAAGTATCTCAGGCTGTTGGTATCACACCAAGCGCCGTTGGATCACTAGAACACGGAAGAAGACCTATAAGTGTCGAGACACTTATTAAAATGTCTAATTTCTATGGTGTGTCTACTGATTGGCTACTAGGGTTAACAGATAATCCCAAAAGAAATTAGTTCGAAGTAACTCGCTATTTTTTTTGTATGCCTTGTCTTAATATTGACTGGTGCCTGCTGCATTATAAATAGATATATCTAATCCTGTGACTAAAATTTTATATTGTCTAAAAATCCATCCATAATACTGAATTGGTCCGCAAAAATTATAAACTTGTATCTCCTCTAATTCCTAATAACACTCATTCATGCAATCGCCTAATTATAAATTAGCTTATTAAAAAAAATTTTCAAAAATAGAAAGGAATCTGCGATTATTCACAAATTAAATACCTTAATAAGATAATTTCGAAGTATAAATTTACAAAGGAGGGGCAGATGGATAATCGTCCTTTATGGGAAAGACTACTTTACTATTTTATATCCTTTATTTTGCTAATATTTTTAGGGTGGATATTAATTTATAATCTCCAACATCAGCAATCTATAGATACGAATAATCTTTTGATTTTACTATTAATGGTCTTTATAACTTTAGGTTTTGTTTTTGATAAAATCTCACTTGGTAAAATATTATCGGTCGATCGTCAAGTAAAAGAACTAGAAAAAAAACAGAAAACAATCAATGATGATAATCATAAATTTAAAGAAGATATAATGAAAACTCTTTTAACCTCTATAACACAAGTAAATCAATCAACAAGAACATCAAATAATATTCACATTGCTTCTGTTTTACCAGCTACTCCTGAAGATAAAAATACTTCAGAACAAAACGAAGAAAGTAACACTAATTACGAATTATCTTGTAATGATAATTTAAATAACCAAAACTCCTGTATCTCTTCAATAAAAAATACGGGAAGTACCAACCCTTCCCATAAAGATTATTATATACCTGCCCAGCTAAGACCGTACATCTCAATGGAAATGCTTGATACTCTAAAGACTTCAAATTGGAGAAGAGTTCTAACTAATAACATAATCGCAATGATTGCAATCATTTCTTGTGCTAGAAAGAAAGGAATAAGGGCAGATTCTATATCATTTGATGTAAAAATTGGCTTAAATAATTCTGACTTTGTTAGTAAAAGAATTGTCGTATTTGATGGCTTTTCCAAAGTTTTATATGCTGATTTATTTTTTGAAGTTCGAGTATGTCGCATACCTTATAAAATAAACCTTGACAGAATAGAAGTTATGCTTAATCAAATAAGAACTTATGCGACAGCAAACGGCGTTCAAGCTAAATTGATATTTATTAACGCTATTTATGACGACGATAAATCCGATAACGAAACCATATTTTTGAGAAGAACTCTAAACCACCATTTAGAGCCTGCTATAAAACAGGGCTTATTAGAGATTGATACATTTGAAGCAACGCAAAGTAATATCCTTGATGTTTTTAGGCTAAACTGCGAAGCCGCAGCAACCAATCTAAAATTAGAATAGAATGATACATCTTATCCATAGGTACGTCAGAATATAATCGACTAAAGAAAAGGGATTACTCTCTCATCTTTAGTCGATTATTTGTTCTAGAGAATACCAAAAGGTACCGTCAAGATAGTTTCGCACGCTTACTGTCTGGTACCGTCAAGAGGTACCGTCAAGATAGTTTCGCAAATTCGTTTGCAATCCATATTAAATAAAATCAGTCAGCACTAAAACCCGACTCAAGGTCGGTAGTTTCTAAGTGTTTCATATTCATATACTTTTTACTGCCCCACTGGGTTCCGGCAACGTGACGAAAGCGGGCGCAGACTAACATGAGGGCAGATTGGCCGTCAGGAAACGTGCCGACTACTCTTGTCCGGCGCTTAATTTCTCGGTTCAAGCGTTCAATCACATTGTTCGTACGAATTCTTGTCCAATGCTCATAAGGAAAGTCTGTGTAAGTGAGCGTTTCATCAATGCTGTTTTCTATCTTAGTGGCAGCTTCTTTGAGCTTCATTTCTCTCAGGGATTGAGCGACCTGTTTGGCCTTTTCTTTGGCAGCAGATTTGCTTTCCTGGGCATGAATTGCTTTAAGCATTTTAGCTACTAGTTTGACTTTGGATCGAGGTACTACTGAAAAGACATTCCGATAGAAATGGACGGTGCAACGCTGATATTTGGCTTCAGGAAACACGTCGTATACCGACTCCAACATCCCTAGGCATTTGTCTCCTATAACCAGATTTACACCAGTTAGGCCACGGTTTTTTAGCCATTTGAAGAACTCTGTCCAACTGGCTTTATCCTCTTTCATACCTTCGGCAGCGCCCAGAACCTCACGATAACCCTCTTCATTGACTGCGATTGCCACAAGTACACTCACATGCTCATATTCACCGCCCCAATTGCGGCGCAGATAAATTCCATCCACATAGATATAGGGATATTTCTGGCCCTGTAAGGGGCGGTTTCTCCACTCTTCTATATGGACATAGGCTTTCTTATTTAACTCGCTGATAGTCGACGGAGATACCTTGGTTCCCCACAAAGCTTCTGTAATATCCTCCACTCGCCGGACGGATACGCCGGCCAGGTACATTTCAATTAGCGCTTCCTCTACGGAGCTTTCCCGGCGGCGATACCGTTCAATGATTGCGGTTTCGAAAGGAATCCCTTTGAGTTTAGGGACTTTGAGAGTCACATTTCCTGATGTGTGTAAGCAGTCAATCAAAATGCAGAGTTTTCCGCCACAAAGTGCAGAGTTTTTCAAGTAATACTTTTGCGGTGCTTTAAGCGATAACTGTCACCAGTCATATTGATAATCTCGCAGTGGTGGATTAGGCGGTCAAGAATGGCTGTTGTAATCGTTGCATCGCCAAGGAACTCAGCCCACTCGTCGAACCCTTTGTTTGATGTAATAATCATCGAAGTACGCTCGGCCATAGAAGACACAAAGCTAAAGAATAAATTAGCCTCTGCCGGGGAGAGTGGCATAAACCCAACTTCGTCAACAATCACCAGAGCAGCCTTACTTAAATATCTGAGTCGACGTTTGCTGGCTCTGGAAATTTCGGACGTTTTTAGAATCTTCATAAGGGTATCCAAGGTTTCAAACGCCACTGCATAACCCAAGTTCAGCCCCTTCACCGCCAGGGACAAAGCAAGATGGGTTTTACCAACGCCGGGAGGCCCCAACAAGCAAACATTGTATGCTTGTTCAACCCACGTCATATCACTTAGCCGCAACATCTGTTCCTTGGAAACACTGCGTTGAAAACCGAAATCAAAAGAATCCATGGTTTTCTCAGCAGGCAGGCTTGCTCTGCGGCGGCGTAGCAGATTCTGTTTTTGTACTCGAAGCCGTTGCTGTTCCAGTAAAAACAGTTCTACACTCTCCACGGGTGTTAGTGAATTTTTACCTGCAAAAAGTGCTTCAAAATCCACGGGAGTCATGCGTAAATCAGAAAGTAGTCCAGTTACCCGGTCAATTGGCCGCATCATCATCGGTCACCACTTTCCTTGGCATAGACATCAAGCGAGCGCTTTTGCGTTGTCACATGATACTTTGCATTGCTCATCGGAAGGGGCAACTCTGGCGGCTGGGGTTGTTTAAAGGCATTGTGTTCCAGATAGTCTTTTATGTAATTCGCGCTGTAAAGGTTACTGTACTGGCAAAAACCTACAGCTTCCAGGACAGCGTCTACAGCATATTGGTCGCAGAGCGTATGGATCAGCTTAAATTGATCTCTGGCATACCGGGATTTCTCTGTACGGATCGTTTGGAGAAAGTCATCCGCCTTGGCAAGAAGAAGCGTACCCAGTGCAACCTGCATCTGGTTCAGAGAGCTGGTTCTGTCGCGCTGGTGGCTTCTGCTTTGGATGAGCAGACCCCGACCGTTGGAAATGCGATGTTGGCAAATGCGATCGCCAAATACAGTCTGAATGTATAAAATGCCATCTTTGGGCACAATACAAACCTCTTTTTGCGCATTGTAAGTGCCAAGTGGAACGGAATAACGGTTGCTGTCATAAATAACGGTATTGTCCTTGCGGACAGTTCTACATAGGTGAGCGCCGTTATTTTCTGCGCAATCGACCAGCGGCCGTAAGTATTCCCGTTCTTCGGCAAATACTTCGGCAGGCACACGCTTTGTTGTTCCGTGAATTTTTGCGTTTGCGGTACGCTCCAACCAATCCAGGCAGCTGCTGTTTAGAATATCATCATCCACGTAAAGCCGGTTTTCCAGAAAATTGCCTTTCACATATTTCACGGTGCTTTCCACCTTCCCCTTGCTTTCAGGGTCAGCACCACGGCACATATAAATACTCAGTTTGCACTCCTGCCGAAGTTTTTCAAATTCATAAGTATGTATGATATCACCGGCATTTTCTGCCACGCAAACGATACTATCCTGGTCAAAAACCATCTCTTGCGGCATTCCGCCCATATACCTGAAGCATTGGTGACATACTCGCACCAAATCCGAAGCGGTGTAGGGGCGGCTCTGTAATTCGGCATATTTAAAACGGGAATGTGCCAGAACAAAAGCTGCAGCATAGACCTTGATGCGGCCACCGTCTACATTTTTCAGCCACTTCTCGCCAAAGTCTACTTGCAATTGCTGCCCCATTGGCAATTCAGGAACAGCTGCATAATCTCGTTGATTGAGTGCTTTGCGCAGATCATACTCATTCCGCAGGTTCTTTACATACCGAGAGACCGTTCGTTCGCTAAAGGTCGCGCTGTAGTGTTCTTTTAACCAATCACAAACCTGTGCTGCGCTAAGCGTAGGATAATCCCGTAGCCAGCTGATGATTGTGTCCTGGTAATCGTCTAGCAGCCTGACCTTGCAGACCGTGGCGACATTAGATTCATACTCATCCACCGTCATATTCCAGTAGCGGTCCACTGTTCTCCAGTTGATGCCAAGACTTTTCGCCACGGTATCTTTTCGGAATCCGCGTTCTTTTAGTTGATGTATTTTGCTATACACAGAATATCCCTTCATTTCTAGCAGCCTCCATACTCAGCGTGCTTCTATTGTATCAGCTGACTGGAAACTGTGTAGTTATTGGCGAAAAACTGTGTGCTTTGTGGCGAGAAAGTTTGTAGTTCTACTGGCTTAAAACTCTGTATTTTAGTTTACCATTTACACTGATGTGGTTGTCAGACTTCTATCGTAGTGACCGGAACGATAGCCTTGCCGAGATTCGGTACGCTCGTATTTGGCAGCCTGCGTCAGGTCACTAGCCTCCTGATCCAACAGATTATTTAGCGTTTCCTCCACGCTGCTACGTACCAGTTCTTTCAATTCTCCCTTGATGATTTCCTCATTCAACTGTATAATTTCCTTGGACATGTTTGCAGTCTCCTTTCGGTAAATGGTGTGTGGTGACTTCATTTTACCTTTTGGACTGCAAACTTGTCCTCTTTTTTCTTTTAATTCAATTTGCGAAACTTATTGTACATTATCATCTTTTGTATCTAGCTGCTTATTAAATGATTAAATTTTAGCAATATGTCATAACTTTGTCATAAAAATACAAACTCCTGCAAAATCAATATGCCTTTGCAGGAGTTTGTATTTTTATGTTTCTTTCAATGCTATTTGCAACTTTTTTCCGCAATTACCAATGGTGGTTCTCCGTATCATATATAACAGTGCTAAATCGGGCAATGAGTTTTGCCCTTCATTGCCCTGCAAAAATCTACTATTTATGCCCATCGTCATGAGTCAAAGAACCGTCGCTCAACTCACTTTAATGTGAATCGGTCCGCAAAATGGTCCTCAAGATTGAATGTTTCTAAAGACAGGCATCTTTTAGAAATTCAATTGTATAGGCTGCGGATAAATTAGCAGCCAGATGTTTTCACACGGTCTGACGTTCCCCTTTTGACATTTTTTTAGCGCCAAATAAGGAACGTCCCCATTGTCATATACGTGCCACCAGTATCTAAACCAAGTCTAAACGCCATTTGCTGCATCTCCCTTCCGCAGTCACGCTTATAAGTCCGTACCGGACGTACTGTCAGCAGAACCTGCCGCCTGCGCCAGCGTTAAGCCTGATAAAATACATTATCATCCGCATATTTATATGAAACAAAATTTTTCTTCCCATAATATTCCCATCTATATTTTAAATCGCTTTTTTTATCCAAATAATAGCATGATTTGAAATTTATGTCTATAAAGGTAAGGAAGCGTCTTCAGTGGTTTACTCTCGTTCATCTCTCTAAGCCATACATGCTGAAGTTCACCACCGCAGCCTTTTGTATTGAAGCAGCTTATGACTGTTTGAAGCCGGCTTCGAAGGAACTACCTTCATCAAAAATACAGCATTGTACTATTTCGCACTTTCTTGGCACAACACCCCTGCGTTTATAATTATCATTATTTTACAATCAGCAAATAATGATAATTCATCGGGAATAAATATACTTTCAGCTATTAATCCAATGATTCCACATCGCAGCGTATGAATCATTGGTACATGACTCAATGAGATTTTTTGTCAAATCATTATATTTATTTTTATGTGATATATATGCTGCAATAATCAACATAATATTATCATACGCAACGTAACCTGAATTTATTTTTGCCAATGAATGTATTCTTTTTTCAGTAATATTATATAGATAAAGCTCTTTCATTCTAAAATATATTTCTTTAAACATTTTTTCAGATTCATTCTTGCTCAAAGACAAATTATCATCATTCTTGATTTCCGGTTCCTTCCCAATTCCAATCTTGGCAACATCACGACTATATAAATGTAAACTGTCACTATAATGATTATATGACCCCAAATCTATTTCTAACCATCCAGCTAATATTTCTTGTAATCCAGTAAATTGAATAAAATTATATGGCATTCCTAATAAAACATCATTACTACGCATTATTTGTGACCATTCTAATTTTCCATTTCTAACTTTTAATAATGAGCATATATTACACGGAATATCCTCATTCCGAGGCATTCCATTTTCTATAGGAAAATCATCTTTCGTATCGTAAATTTGTATAACTACTTGACGGCTTTCGGGAACATTTTGTAAAGTTTCATATGCCTTTTCTATCTGATCAAAACCAAAATGTGATCTTATTCTTTTTCCATATGCTCCATGGTAAATATCACCTTTACCGGCGTATTTTTCCAATTTAGGATTCCATGTATTTATAATATCCGATCTTTCTTCCCCATTAATAATCCAAACTAATTCTGCTAAAGCATATCCGATACTAATTGGCGGAATACGATTATAAACCCATTTTTGTCTTGGTTCTTCAATCGAAATAAACGTATGTAATAATTCAAAAACCTCTCCTGTTCGCCCGTACAAGGGATTCTCTTGTTTCTTTAATAAATTTATAGCTTTTCCCCATACTTCATTTGCAGTTTTTCCAGAAATAAATTCAGCCATTTACAATTCTCCATTTCTTTAACTATCAATGCAATTATTTATTCCCCACTTAGGTGGATAAAAATATTCAATACTTTCCAAATTATGATTAATGTATTGCTGCTTAATCCTTTTTCGTTCATTTATTCCGCCAATATCAGGATGTGCAATTCTAGCATATTTATCTGTTTCACAAAACAAATTTTGACAATCTATCAGATGTAATTTTCTACCAAATAGTGTTTTGAATTTTAATCCTCTTTTCTCAAATTCTATTTCTTGATGTTCTGCAACATATTTAATAATATCTTCGTATTTATACCCATTTAATTCTCCAAAGCATTTTATAATACCATTTTGGGCACCAGGTCCTGCTACAACAAAAGACATCTCATCAAAATCGCATAATTCGCTATAGTTAATATCAATGGCATATTGAAATGCTAAAAATGAGCCTAAACTAGGATAACTAATCAATATTTCAAATAATTCTTGTAAACTTTTGCTTTTAGCTATCATTGTTGGCAATCCTGACTTCATCATTTGCTCTAAAAGTTTCAGATTATTTTGATGCTTTTTACTAAAGCCAAAACAACCTTTCCCTGTCGGCATTATATATGCAGCAGAATAAATCCTTTCATTATTGTTAAGCTTTTGTGTTAATAGTGTATTATATCTTTTATAAGAATATGAACGATAAGAAATCTCGCCCAAAGCATTCTCCATATACTCCCATGTTTCTATTTTATTAAATAGCTTAAAAAACAGTATTCTGAAACATTGATCTTCAGGAGAATAATAATTTTTACAATATATCACATTCTTAATTAAATATTGACTAACTCGATCAGAAGCTCTATACGCATTCGTAAATTTATACTTCTGAATAATTTTATCCTCAGTCCAAGGTAAAGGCTTATTTTCTATTCTATTGAAAAAAACATCTTGACGTTTTTCTGCAAACTTCCAGTATGTATCATATACCATTGTCGGCTTAAAACCTTCTATTTTCATAAAGACTATACTCCTAAAATATTAATAAGAACTCTGTTTGTCGTTTCTTCTAACCTTCCATCATTATTTATTATTTGACACTTTGATTCTCTTTTTGCAAGATCGCTATAATTTTTCCTGATTAAAATATCTTTATTTGTCTCATAATCGATTTTACGATCTTTACGTTCCAATAGAAATATTTTATTGATATTAATTTTTTCCCAATATACCAACTCTGGAGCTAAAATAGCGTGAACAACATCACGCTCTAATCTTCCCGCCAATCCGTATGCATATGTTGACCACCAAAAACGATCCATCAAAATTATTTTTGACGAACTGTATTCTTCTATTAGCTTTCTTTGAATTAGATCTATGTGCGCGGCAACATGCAATAGTTGTAAACTAGCATTATTAATTGGAAAATCAAAATATTTATTCTCATGATGATGTACATCATAAACTAAAGCACCTAATGTTCTTGCTTCATTTCCAGGAAAAGCGATTGTAGTACAGTCGTACCCAATTTCTTTACATATTTTTTCTTGCAAAGCCTGAATAATTGTTGTTTTCCCAACATTATCAATTCCTTCAAAAACGTATATCCCAGCATATGAGTTTTTAATATTATTTCCCATCAATTTAGTCCACTTTCAAGCAAATCTAATAAACGTTTCACCATTACTCTATGATTCACATTATAAAACAAACTTTCATTTAGTAATGTGTCCCAAGGATTTAATTCACCCCAATTATGATCTGTACACTTTTCAAATGCATATTCGCTTGAACGTCCGCCTACGGTTCCGACCAATGCAATTGGTATACCTACTGACTTTGCTAGTTCTACTTCAATATCCACTCCTTGTTGTGTTTTATCTTCTTTAATTTTTCCTCCAAGGCAAATTAATATCTCACTTCTTTCTTTACAAATCATATTTTTTCGCATTTCTTGTAACCCATCCGATAATACTAGAGTACATTTTTCTTGAAGTATATCAAGGTCGTATGCTCCCATAAAAGCCTTGTCCATATGCATTTCAATAGAATATCTAACATCTGGCGCATATACTTTCCCAATATCAAAAATAAGCTTTTGAAATGTTGGATGCGCACCAAAAACCAAAGTATATCCTCGCTTAATAATTTCCCTTGAATATACTACCACTGCTTCCAATAGAGAATTTTTATATATTTCATCACAATCTGGGAATGCACCTGACAAGATAACCCTCTTATTCAGTCTTTGCCTTTTACCTCCGCAAACATTTTCTATATTCATCAAATAATCATCAAAGTTTTCTTCTGATAATTTTGCATCACCAATTTGCTTTTCACGGCTTCCATGATTTGATAATAGAAATAGTCTATCATTTTTTTCATATATTTCTGTTTTTTTCACCCTACTCATAAAATGCTGAATATCTTGATTCTTTGGGTTTCTACCAAAACACTGGATATAATGATTTCGAATTCCCTCATCATATAAATCTCTTGTTTTTTCCTTATACTGAATCTGATATGCAAAAATTGATTTTTTATCATTTTCTAACTTAATTTTATTTGAATAACTCATCTCATTTAAACATTCAATATGCGAATATACTTGATTAGAAGAATTCATCATTAACTGGAAACACTTATCCTCAATTTCATCAATAATTTCTACTAACCTTTCTTGGTTGTCAAATTCCTTTCCCATATATCTAAGTACTGGTGACTCACCAGGACGAATTTCCATTTTAGCATATGAAGCATTATCAATTTGAATCCACAAAATCGGAATATCATATACAATTGCATAGCACAATTCTTTCATTATATATGACGAATATTGTGCCTCTTCTGTTTGCAAAAAAATCACAACATCACTTAGTTCCAAATTTTTATCGATATCTTCTTGCGCATCGTTTCCAACCTCAACATTAACAACATCACGATAAACATTTCTTTCTCTCGTTAATTTTTTTAATTCATCTGCTAGTTTTGCTGCTATATATTCTCCGTCAACTCTACGATGACTAATAAAGTATAAAACCTCATCTCTATAGAGAGGCGAAAGAGTCTGCGCAATAATTTTTCTAGCAAGAACTTGAGCAATTGCCTTCATATTATTTTTCATCGGATTTCTATTTTCATTACGACAAAACACATCGAAACTTTGCTTTTCAGACACTGGTTCTGGTGGACGTCTACATTCTGGATTCTTTTCCATTGCAATTGACCATATTCTACTTTGAGCATTATAATATTTCCGAATTAATTTAAGAATTTTTTCATCATAAATACCATTCTCTGCATTGAAGAATATCAGAATATCATTTTCATTTGCTTCCGTTGTCAATAACTGATTAATCTGAAAAATAGACGATATATATAACTTATTAGCCACATAGGTATCTAATATTTCTTTACATTCTGAAAAAAAAACTTTAGCTGAATCTAAATCTTTCATAGTAAGCTCTGGCATACAAAAAATCATATTCATATTTATTTACCTCTATAATGTGCAAACTTCCCACTTTTTCTACTATAAGGGAGGCCATGTATTCCTACTTCATAGTTTTCGCTAATGTAAGTGACAAACTTATTAATTTTTTCTTCATCTCGATAAATCCTGTGATTACGTCCACTCCCAATTAAAAAATCAAATTCTTTTGGAATCTCAATGGCATTATTTCCAAAATAATAAAACTGTATTGCCACTAAAACTTTATCCGTTTGAGTATCACGATTTAAGTTTGCATAATTAATACTACCATCTGTCATACTATGATGAGAAAGTTCTTGTGTCCATTCTTCCTCAATATGATGATAGATATTGTCACCATACATACAAAATATTGCTCGATTAAATACTGGCCGTTTTTTCTTAAATCTTGCATCATCCCAATACTGATCAAAAGTTAAAATCTCATCCACTTTCATTAATGCAACTAACTTTCTATGTACTTTTGACCCTGATCTTCCATATCCAGCAATCCAATCTCCTATTTGGGCACTTTTCCTAATTATAGGTTTGCAAGTTGCCAACGTGCTGTATCCAAAATATGGATTTGGAGCAAATCCATAATCTCTAGGAATAATATAAGAATAGTATTTCATACGTAATCACCTCAACACTGATATCTCGGTAAATCCGTCGGATTATTACTTCTAGGACTGCCATCAGGATTTTCCCATTCTAAATCTTCTCCATTTATGGCGTCTACAATTTTTTTACCGTTCCAGGCCACTAAATTATTACCATTTTCAATTAATTCTATTGGAATGTCTTCCTTCTTTGCGCCTTGTAAATATACTCCTACAATTCTTTTTCCCATTTCTGCAGCAGTCTTTATTTCCCAATTTACATAATCACTTTTTGCTGTATCCTTCCCTATAAGAACAACAACTGTTCCGGCCCATCTCATCTGTGGTTTTATTAATTCCTGTTTTATGTACTGCTCATTTTTTGCATTATTCTTTAATTTGCTTTCATAGATCGAACTATCTCTCATATCTATCCCATGATTACCAACTAAATTCTTAAATGACTCTATTTTATCTGCATCTTTATGTTGATGTGACACAAAAATGTTTTTAATTTCATCTGACATATATATATATACCCCCTAGAAAAATTTTTTTATAAATTTCCCCCACCAGTTCATGCACCGCTGTACACGATCATATCTCCGATAGTTTGTTTATTTCGATTTCCAATGCGATTGAAGTATCAAGGGAACGGGGTTGCTGTCTATCTAGAAAAGTACTACCCTTCTTCCCCTGACATAAAATACGCCTTCATTAAAAACCATATTTTAACTATTCTAGTTAAATCCGACAAAATCCTTGTAACTATATTTTTTTTGTAGAAAATTATAACCCGATCCCCGCCACTACACACTTCCAAAATACATAGCAAAAACCCGCGAAAATCGCGGGTTTTACTAATTTCCAAATTTCGGTGGAGGCGAGGAGAATGAACTCCTGTCCAAAAACATTACTGCATAGGCTTCACAGAGCGCAGTCAGCGGTTTAGATTTCGCCCCGTTGCCGCCCACTGACAGGCTGCGCTGGCGCTATCTCGATAAAAGTTCCCCGTCAGCTCTCCAAGAATTGAGCCTCAGGCATCCCACTAATGACGTCCTATCCTAGGCCGCGGGAGTACGCAGGTAGAACGGTTAGCATTAAGCTGCTAAAGCGTAATCTTCGTTTGTTTACAATCTTTCACCGTATTGACGGGCAGATGGAACCCCGGCTCGCTGCCTATACCATAACTACCCCTGTCAGCGGGACACAGACAGGTACAGCGTACTACTAAATGGTTCACTGGAGTATCGTGAAAGTAAACTTTCATCTGTTTGAACCTGTGTTAAGCAAGCCTGAACCCGAAAATTTCAAAGAACCTTGCCCCTCGATATTACATCGAAAAGCTTTGCGGGCGGTGGTGTGTTGGCATAAGCAGAAGTCAAGCGACAGTGGTGGTGCGTTGGCAATACCCCACCCGCCCGCGCCTCCACAGTTTGTTATCTTGGAAATTCAACCGCATACTCGAGATTCCCGGGACAACCAACCTGTCCCCTTGTCCCTGCACCCCCTTGACACCATATCAGCAAATTCCCCACAATAGGAGATGTTTTTTTAAGAAGGTACTACATAATAGTATTGTTCCTATTATTGCTCCGTAAAAAATAAATAATGTTTTAGAAAAAAATATTTTGAACCAACTGTCAGTTTTTTTACTCACTAATGATGTGTTCATTAAAAAGTCAATATTTTTAGAATCAGTGAGTGCGACTTTTTTATATAAATTACGATAAAGCTTTTCTTGTCTTAAGAAAAAGGCATCTAACCACCATAGCATTATAACGGGGAAAATAGCTAATATATATGCGCCCTGATTTTTAATAAACACAGCTAACAATGCTGAAATCACTGTAACTGTCCATCCTTTTAGTAAGAATGAGTTATTGGACATTCGGTTTATAATTGCTAATATCATCTCTAAGTGTTTAATTTTAGCGTCCATGGTAAAAAATCCTCCGTTTTTTCCAAGGCTTGATTGAACATTTTATGATTGCGAAGAAAGGGAACAGGAAGCTGATATCAAAGCGGAAATACCGGATACATTATTTAGTTTTCGATATAATATATCCATCAATATCTTGACATTTTTCATAAGCATTATCTATGTACTTTCGCGGATTAGAAATAAAATCTTCCTCTGTTACTAAGGCTATATAAGATCCTGTTAACGCATCAATAGTTTTACATTGGTCGCAAAAATATTTTTTTGGTTCTTGATTACTACGATTATTTACTATAATAGGATATAATTTACTATCTTCAAATGAAGTCGAAGTATGACCGTCTGGTTTTGTAGTTGTTGTTTTTAGCCAACTATAATCGCCATTATATTTCATAATTACTCCAACAACTCCATTACTCCGGGAAGTTTTGTCACTTCTTGATATTTCCTTTAATGAGTACTCTATCTCCCAATCTATCCACTTACTTTTCTTCATATTTGGAGATACTATTACTATGGTTACAGAAGTTCCCCAAATCATATCCTTCAAATTTTTTTTAATGTTTTCAGTAGTTGTATCTGTTAAATCTGGAGAATCACTAGTTTCTCCTTGATAATACTGTGCATCATCACCAAGAGCTTTTATGATGTCGTCTCTTAATTTTTGCGCCTCACTATACTTGTAAGAAATAAAAGTTTTATGTGCCATAACTGTCTCCCCCTTTTTCATGAATGTGATAAATCCGTGGTGGTTCTCTTATAAATTACCAACTATACCACATTTTTGAATTATTCTAGCTAAATCCGATAATCACCTTGTGCATAAAATATGATTATTGCCTTTTTAAGTAAAATCATATTCTTGCTCGCCTCCACCCCTGCCCCCCACCAAATTGACAGCAAAAAACCCGCAAAAAATTCGCGGGTTTTACTGAATTTCCAAATTTTGGCAGAGGCAATTTGTGACCATGCAAATCCACTTGCATAATGTTCACTAACCCTTCCAGCTATGTTCCTCTCTTATTATTTGTTTACATAATTTTATATTATAATCTTTCATTTCAGTCTTCAATACTAGAGAAATATGTGGAAAAAGCTCTTTGCATTGGCTTTTCAAGATAGCTTTTAACGCATACTGCCGAACCTGTGGTTCGGGAGCATATAAGCATGAAACTATATCTTTAGTAACTTCTGGGTTTCCTATTTTAGCGGCAGCTGAACATGCTCGACGTCTGATTTCATAATCTTTATGGAAAAAGAACGTTTTAAGAAGCTGAACGTCCCTTCCCGTATTGCCTATTTCCAAAACGAAAATTCTAAGCTCTTCTATCGTCATATCATGTAATCGCATCGAATCATATTGATCTACTTTTAAAACATCAGAGGAGTTAGCAGTAAAATTACTTTCTATGGTTGTATCTCTTCCTTCATTACCTTTTAATAAAACATTTTTCTTATGGGTACATTTGGTTTTGTTACTAAACAATTCGAGTGCTTGAGGGACGTTAATTATAGAAGTATCAACTATAAAATCGCTCTCAATAATCGAATTAGCTACTCCATTTATTAATACCCAATTCTTAGTTTCTTCCTTGGAAAATACAACACCAGAAACATCATTATTTAAATTGATGAAGACTTTAGTTATATTGCTGTCTTTGAGTAACTGGCTTGATATTCGAGTTTTTCTTCCATTGTCGCAAAATTTTATCAAATAGATAGAATTATAAGCTGTGATGAAAAAGTCAATCTCACTTTTTAGTAGATCACTCTCAATGCTTGGATATACAAAATAAACCTTTTGTTCATTAACAGATATGAAATTTTTCCTGATTGCCTTTTTTACCTCTCGAAGTATTGTTTTCTCATTGTTACTACGATCATTTGTTAAAACAATTAATACTTCTCTTAAAATTATATTAATAATTTCACTTCTTTGATTATAATCAATTGCCTTATTTCTCATTGAGCTAACATCTATATGTAATTTTTCTATTTGTGTTTTTTTTAAAGCATCATATTTAGTAATGCTAGTTATTATAGCTTTGATGCAAGATGTGACATTCTTTTTTATTTCACTACCAGTAAATCTAAGTATATCATCATAATAATGATTTTGTTGTATAAGGAAATAATCTCTTTGGGCATCTAATCTTTTTCGCTCGGCTTCCATGTGGTATTTTCCATCACATTCAATTGCTATTTTACAATACTCTCCGGAAACCACAAAATCTATTATATATATTGGTACAGGATTTCCTTTTCTATATATTGCTTCCTGTTCCCGAAATTTGATGTTACTTTTTACTAACGCTTCCCTCATAATTTTCTCAATCGGGGAGTTCAAATCAATCACTATAGTCAGACTCTATCACTCTCCGTCTATCAATAAAATTTCTGAATCAATAGAAATTCGCTAGGAACATCACATCGCATCCTAAAATAAGATCGGGTACACTAAGGGACGCTCCCGAAGATACAAGGGGACGGTTCTTCTGTATCCTTGCGCCTTTAACGAAAACGTAAAGCAGCCAGGATACAGCAAATGTCGCCTAAATCCTCTCTGCCACGCTTATACCCCCATACATTTCCCGAAAAAGGCCAAAAATCCTGCAATGTTTTTACATATTGCAGGATTCTCGACTAGTATTTGTCATTTCATAAAATAGATTGGGTAATTCCCCGTGTTTTATAAGCTTCAACCACGCTTATCAGGGAAACCAACCTCTTTTATCTTATGCACCTTCCCTTTGATCTTGGTTGTCCCAAGCGCCTCTACTATAAGCCCGCCTTTATCTCCGAATATCTCAACATAGGAACAGGAGTCATGGATATCGATAATGCCAATATCACCGCCATGGATACCGGGAATGGCAGTAATCGCTCCCAGGATGTCACCCGGCCTCATCTTCGTCTTCTTGCCGGCATTAATCCTAATGCGCGTAATTTGTCTGTTTAGTTTTTCACCTTTATCAGGTTTTTGTACACGCTCAACTCCGTCACCATTAGGCTGAATCCAGTCTCCTGCTGTCAAATCCGCTGCCGCCGGCCATTCTTTTTTCGGTATCTTATGCTGAATATAGTCCTCTATCTCCTGCAACGTCCTATAGTCCTTTTTCGTTACGAGAGAAATCGCCACGCCTGTGTTCCCTGCCCGCCCGGTCCTGCCAATTCTATGAATATAGGTCTCGTTACTGGGCGGCAAATCATAATTTACTACCAAAGGCATATCCTCAATATGAATACCCCTGGCCACCACATCAGTGGCAATCAAAACCTGAAATTCGCCTCTTTGGAAAGCATGAATGGCTTGCAGGCGATCGTTTTGTTCCATGCCCCCATGCAAGATTCCACATGAGCAGCCTTTACGTTCCAGCTTTTCAAAAACCGCTTCCGTCCTGTCCCTCGTATTACAAAAGAGAATAGAGCTGTGTGGCCTTTCACAGCCTAGTATTGTAGTAATCAGATCTTCCTTTTCATATTCTTCTACCTCATAGTACTCTTGCCGGATGCTTTCCAGGCTGCGACTCTCCGGATCGATTTCTATTTTTACAGGCTTATGCATGTATTGCCGGCAGATTTCCTGAATCGTATCCGGCATAGTCGCAGAAAACAGCATCGTTTGCCTGTTCGAAGGCAATACTTTCAGGATCGCTTCCACCTGCCCGCTGAAACCCATATCCAGCATTTTGTCAGCTTCATCGAGTATCAGGTACTTTACTTCCGCCAGATTTATATTGCCGCTCTCTATATGATCCAATAACCTCCCGGGGGTACCAACAATAACATGTACTCTTTGCCGTAATTCCCTGCGCTGTTTTTCTGCAGGTTGTCTGCCAAAAACGGCAGTGCACCTAATGCCCTTAAATCTGCCAATATCAGCAATATCCTTTTTTAGTTGTACCGCTAATTCCCTGGTCGGCGTCAGAACCACTGCCTGGGGATTTTTTTGCTCTACCTCCAGTTTCTCACAAACCGGGATGGCAAAAGCCGCCGTCTTACCGCTGCCCGTCCGGGACTGCACTATGATATCCTGCCGGGCAAGGACCAAGGGTATCACCTCGGCCTGAACCGGAGTGAGCGTCCCATACTCCAGGCCCTTTAACGCCTGTTCCAGCTCTTTGCTAAAACCGAAAGTCTCAATATACTGAAAATCCATCTAATTTATATACCTCATTTTTGCCCGATTTGCTTCCCGCCAAATTCACTCTGCAAGCAGCCTGCCACCCGGTTAGGCTAACCCGGCTTCTTGTCCCTTGTTTAACTAATGTTACTATATAATCTACCCAGAGAACAATCCAATTCAACAATATCCTGCGTAACCTTCCCGCTAAACCCGGGAGAAGCAGAGGGACGCAGATTTTACTTCGCAAAATGCAATAAATAAAGAAGCAACAAGAACATAGTCTGAACCCCCAAAGTGGGAATCCTTAAAAGAAGCCTTATGCCGTATGTAGCTGCTCTCGATATTTAATCGGGGGCAGCTTATTTAATTTTAATTGCAGCCGTTCATTGTTATAATAATAGATGTATTCTTCCACTATCTCAATGATTTGTTCGTTGGTCGCGTCGAAATCTTGAGAGTAGAGGGCTTCTGTCTTCAAATGTGAGAAGAATGACTCGATGAGAACATTGTCATAGCATACACCCACTTGGGACATGCTTTGGATAATGTTCTTTTCTTTTACAAACTCCTGAAACCTTGGAGATGTATATAATCCACCTTGATCTGAATGAAGAATAACTTTGTCTATAGTTCGGCCTTGGACAGCCTGATTTACCGTTTCAAAAGCAAGCTCCAAATTAGGTGATGAGCCAATTACGCTACTAATTATCTCATTATTAAGCCCATCAATAATGGCCGAAAGATACAAATTGGTTTCGCCGTCGGTAATTGTTGAAACATCGGTATACCATTTTCTATTTGGCTCATCTGCTTTAAACTGTCGTTGGACTAAGTCCGCTTTCTTAACGATCACAGCCGGCTTGAAGTGAATGAATTTTTTACGACGGATTTTAGCTTGAAGATTGTTTTCTGCCATAATACGTCTTACACGCTTATGGTTAACGTTTAGATGAAACTCAGTTCTTAACACTGCAGTAACTCGCCGATATCCGTAGCGCCTTTTATGCTTACTACAAATTCCTTCAATCCGATCTATCAATTTACACTCATATTCATCATCAGGTTTATTCTTCCAGCGGTAGTAGTTACTTTTGGGGATCTCAAGAAAGGTTAGCACATCTCGAATCGGGTATTTACTTTTGAACGATTCAATAATCTCTACGAGTTGCTTTCTTGTGATTTTCCTAAGATCCCATTCAACTTTCCCAGAAGTTCATTGTGCATTTCAAGCTGCGCAACTCTAAGTTTTAGGCGTTCAACTTCTGATAATTCCTCAATCCCCTTATTGTACGTGTATTGCTTTCCTACAGGTTGGTGAAAACGATGAGTTTCACCATTTCGATACCATCCCATCCACCTTTCTATCTGTGTATCATTCTTAATTCCTAAAACCCTCATAATCTCACATTTACTGCAACCAGCTAGTTTCATGTTAATTGCATTCCATTTTACTTCAGGTGGATAATGGACCTTTTTTGCCATAAATAATACACCTCTCATGTAATATAGTTTTACTATACGACATAAGAGGTGCTTCTTTCTCTTTTGTCCCAACTCATGGGTTCAGACTAAACATCCCTGCGCTTCTTTGTGATTGGGGGCCTCTTCTTTGGCTTTATACCCTACTGCCTAATTGGTCTTCCTGGCTATACCCACATTGAACTTCCTAGCGGGTTTTATATAACAAACCCTTATCATATTTGGCATTTGAGTGGACAGAAGTTCGACGCGGCGATCCGCGCCCCTGCAAATCCACCTGTTTTTCTTAGAAGAAATAATATAGAAGAACCGCCCCATTTTATCGCGCTAATCATGCTTTGAACTGCGTTCCTTAACTTTACGTTCTTGATATATTTCAAGAAACCGTCCCCCGGCTTAAAAAGGTGTCCCCCTTGTCTTGTTGTTTTTCCTATTTCATACTGGTAGAATATAACTAAGGAGGTGCAGTTATCATGGATACTTTGTATTCGACCACACTTGTTCATCTTGGTTCTTCCTTGACAGAACTGGCTGTTAAAGGTACTGCAACCGCAGTTACATCGAAGATTAGAGCAATCAAAGATGAAAAAAATTCAGAGAAAATTCGAAATACGTACGACGAAATAATCAATAAGTTATTAAGTGAGCGTGAGGAAGCCGTAAGAATAGCACAAGCGTATAAATCAGAACTAGAAAGTGTTATTATTAGCGATGAAGATATTCAGCACTTACATAATACTGTATCACGTGTCTTAGAGATCATAAAGGAATCTCAAATATCCACAGCTTCATCAATAGGAGAAGAAGCCGTAGAAAGGGTAAAAACACAGGCTGAATCATATGAACAGATAAAAGAGTTAATAAGTGTAGACACTTTAAAAACTATGCAATTGCTTGGGTTTAATTACAAAGCGGCCATAGGCGAGCCTTTAACTCTTATGTTGAAAAACCTTATTCTATCAAAGGTATCGGAGCCTGACCCATCCAAACTATTTAAAAATATGCTAACACCTGAAATGGTTGAAATTTTGAAAAACAAAGCGGCTTATGATAATTTCAGACATATAACGGGGATGGGGGTAGCACAGAAATAATTGTGTAAACTGGATACACGGGGATTGTTCTTTTGTAGCGTTAGCCGATTTTCCTCATATTTGCGGTTTTAGCTGGTTAAGCCCTCCACACACACAAACAACAAAAAATCCGCGAATATTCGCGGATTTTCTAGTTAGCATAAAGCGAAGGGAGGCGAAGTAAATCAAACCCCTGTCCATTCTATCATTGTAATTTTTCGCCATTACCAATGATACGGTTCCCCCCGACTGATCTTAAACGCCCGGTAAATCTGTTCTACCAGGAGCAGCCGGATCATTTGATGGGTAAATGTCATTTTGGAGAATGACAGCCGTTCCCTGGCGGCGGCGGTCAGTTCGGGCGATAGCCCAAAGGCACCGCCGATGACAAAGGTGATGTCGCTTTGACCGTTTAGCGCCAGACTGTCAAACCGGGCCGACAGTTGCTGGGAGGACAGGGCCTGGCCGACTACGTCGGGTAGCTGCCCTGACGGACGGCTTTTAAATTGTAGGACAATTTTTATGACAAAAAAGGAACGTCCCCATTGTCCCTCAAAGCAAAATGCCTATCTGCCTAAAATATTCATTAATCTTGTTATACCAATCAATAAATTCCGGAATTTTTGTTTCTTTTAAACGTTTTATATTTATAAAATAATTACTATCAATATCTAATAAAAGATCAAAAGCCCCAATATCATCTATTTCACTCTGCAATCCTAATTCAGTTGATAAAAATCTAGGCATATATATTTCCTCCCATAAATCAATCTAGAATTTATGAATGTCCAATATGTGAATTAAGTAACATCTCTTTTGGTTCACAAATATCGATTTCCAAATTATCCTAATATATATACTATTCTAGGCATTTACGACAAAAACCTTGAACACAACCATCATTTTTCTATTTTAAGTAAATATTATTTATTTGGTGGAGCTAGCCGAAACCTTTCAAAAAATGTACAATAAAAAACCCGCGAATTTCGCGGGTTCAGTTACATCCGGATTTGATTGGTGGAGGCGATCCGCACCAGTTCAAATCCCACTTCCAGCTACATTTATTGTAAAAAATACTTGATACTTCTTGGCCCTTCAAAATCGTCAATAAAATCTTTGTAATGCTTCGCACCTAAATGAGTATATATTCTTTCTGTCCTATCATTTCCTTTTACAATGCAGATGGACATTTTTTCATACCCGTTATTATAAGCATTCCTCTCGATAATAGTTTGAATAAATTCAGATAACCTAATCATAGTACAAAATAAAAATGTGTTATACTAAAAGAACTAAAAACAATTCATTTTTGTCTAAAGAGGTGCTTCTAATGGTCTGTCCTCAGTGTGGTCAAAGACTTAATTCTAAAATGAACTTTTGTAGCGAATGTGGTGCAAAAATAAACTTATCTGTATCTTCTACATCTAATTTAAAACAAAATAATTCGAAATGTAGATCTGGCCTTCTATGGAAAATAGCCGAATCTTTTTTTTCTTTTGGACAAACAACACTAGGAGCTATTCTTATACCAACTTTAATAATATTTTCATTGTTTCAATGCTTTTGGTACTTTAACTACTATAAAGTAGCATATACAATGCAAGCTTCAGAATTAGCTCACGAATATAAAATCAATACTGAAATTGCTGACAAAAAATATAACAAAAGCGTTATTATGCTAAGTGGTGAAATTAAAGAAAAAGGTCGCTTTAATGATGGTGACATCTTCATTTTGCTTTATAAAGAAGATAATGTACATGTCCGTATTGTATTTTCTGCAGATGAATGGAGCAAAATCATAAAATTAAAAGAAGGGGATCATATTGATGTGCGAAGTATCTGTCGAGGAATAGCCCCTCAACAAGATATGAATATGATCGACATTCAATTAAAAGCGGTGAAGGAGAACTAAGAGGATTACCTAGATCATTAATCTATTACGATATTTAAACAGTTAAACTGCGAGCCACTAACATTTGTAATAAACCAAACAATATCATATTCCTTGAGGACAAACCACCAAAGGAAAACCGGGCAGGCTTGACTTGTTTAAATAATTGACTTATTAGCAAAAACCTGAAATCGCCAGCGTCAAAATAAGTCAAATGGTCAATAAATCAAGCCTGACCCCAATACTCCTTCCAGACGTAGCGACGGAAACAGGTTTTTTTGACCAAAGTCATTTTCATAAAGCCTTCCAACGTAAATTCGGCACCACTCCTAAGCGCTATATGCAAAGATAGAACCACTGGCACCAAAAAAACCAGTGGTTCTATCTTTGCATCTGAAAGGTATTAAATTTCATCACACAGTTACCTTTGCCCGCCCCTTCTTCAGCCCTCCCACCGCTCTACTCTGAAACACAACTCTAAGTTAACGACCGTAGTACGCGGTGGCGAATATCTGTAAGCAGTCAATCAAAATGCAGAGTTTTCCGCCACAAAGTGCAGAGTTTTTCAAGTAATACTTTTGCGGTGCTTTAAGCGATAACTGTCACCAGTCATATTGATAATCTCGCAGTGGTGGATTAGGCGGTCAAGAATGGCTGTTGTAATCGTTGCATCGCCAAGGAACTCAGCCCACTCGTCGAACCCTTTGTTTGATGTAATAATCATCGAAGTACGCTCGGCCATAGAAGACACAAAGCTAAAGAATAAATTAGCCTCTGCCGGGGAGAGTGGCATAAACCCAACTTCGTCAACAATCACCAGAGCAGCCTTACTTAAATATCTGAGTCGACGTTTGCTGGCTCTGGAAATTTCGGACGTTTTTAGAATCTTCATAAGGGTATCCAAGGTTTCAAACGCCACTGCATAACCCAAGTTCAGCCCCTTCACCGCCAGGGACAAAGCAAGATGGGTTTTACCAACGCCGGGAGGCCCCAACAAGCAAACATTGTATGCTTGTTCAACCCACGTCATATCACTTAGCCGCAACATCTGTTCCTTGGAAACACTGCGTTGAAAACCGAAATCAAAAGAATCCATGGTTTTCTCAGCAGGCAGGCTTGCTCTGCGGCGGCGTAGCAGATTCTGTTTTTGTACTCGAAGCCGTTGCTGTTCCAGTAAAAACAGTTCTACACTCTCCACGGGTGTTAGTGAATTTTTACCTGCAAAAAGTGCTTCAAAATCCACGGGAGTCATGCGTAAATCAGAAAGTAGTCCAGTTACCCGGTCAATTGGCCGCATCATCATCGGTCACCACTTTCCTTGGCATAGACATCAAGCGAGCGCTTTTGCGTTGTCACATGATACTTTGCATTGCTCATCGGAAGGGGCAACTCTGGCGGCTGGGGTTGTTTAAAGGCATTGTGTTCCAGATAGTCTTTTATGTAATTCGCGCTGTAAAGGTTACTGTACTGGCAAAAACCTACAGCTTCCAGGACAGCGTCTACAGCATATTGGTCGCAGAGCGTATGGATCAGCTTAAATTGATCTCTGGCATACCGGGATTTCTCTGTACGGATCGTTTGGAGAAAGTCATCCGCCTTGGCAAGAAGAAGCGTACCCAGTGCAACCTGCATCTGGTTCAGAGAGCTGGTTCTGTCGCGCTGGTGGCTTCTGCTTTGGATGAGCAGACCCCGACCGTTGGAAATGCGATGTTGGCAAATGCGATCGCCAAATACAGTCTGAATGTATAAAATGCCATCTTTGGGCACAATACAAACCTCTTTTTGCGCATTGTAAGTGCCAAGTGGAACGGAATAACGGTTGCTGTCATAAATAACGGTATTGTCCTTGCGGACAGTTCTACATAGGTGAGCGCCGTTATTTTCTGCGCAATCGACCAGCGGCCGTAAGTATTCCCGTTCTTCGGCAAATACTTCGGCAGGCACACGCTTTGTTGTTCCGTGAATTTTTGCGTTTGCGGTACGCTCCAACCAATCCAGGCAGCTGCTGTTTAGAATATCATCATCCACGTAAAGCCGGTTTTCCAGAAAATTGCCTTTCACATATTTCACGGTGCTTTCCACCTTCCCCTTGCTTTCAGGGTCAGCACCACGGCACATATAAATACTCAGTTTGCACTCCTGCCGAAGTTTTTCAAATTCATAAGTATGTATGATATCACCGGCATTTTCTGCCACGCAAACGATACTATCCTGGTCAAAAACCATCTCTTGCGGCATTCCGCCCATATACCTGAAGCATTGGTGACATACTCGCACCAAATCCGAAGCGGTGTAGGGGCGGCTCTGTAATTCGGCATATTTAAAACGGGAATGTGCCAGAACAAAAGCTGCAGCATAGACCTTGATGCGGCCACCGTCTACATTTTTCAGCCACTTCTCGCCAAAGTCTACTTGCAATTGCTGCCCCATTGGCAATTCAGGAACAGCTGCATAATCTCGTTGATTGAGTGCTTTGCGCAGATCATACTCATTCCGCAGGTTCTTTACATACCGAGAGACCGTTCGTTCGCTAAAGGTCGCGCTGTAGTGTTCTTTTAACCAATCACAAACCTGTGCTGCGCTAAGCGTAGGATAATCCCGTAGCCAGCTGATGATTGTGTCCTGGTAATCGTCTAGCAGCCTGACCTTGCAGACCGTGGCGACATTAGATTCATACTCATCCACCGTCATATTCCAGTAGCGGTCCACTGTTCTCCAGTTGATGCCAAGACTTTTCGCCACGGTATCTTTTCGGAATCCGCGTTCTTTTAGTTGATGTATTTTGCTATACACAGAATATCCCTTCATTTCTAGCAGCCTCCATACTCAGCGTGCTTCTATTGTATCAGCTGACTGGAAACTGTGTAGTTATTGGCGAAAAACTGTGTGCTTTGTGGCGAGAAAGTTTGTAGTTCTACTGGCTTAAAACTCTGTATTTTAGTTTACCATTTACAATATCACTCAAGCGCTTTACCGGTTCATTGCTAAATACCAATCGAATAAACTGGTCGCTGTTTTTTTCTCCCCAATCACACATGGGCGTAGCTGCTACCTTTCCGTGCTTAAGCAACAAATCCGATGCTTCCAAGGAGCTATACCCTAACTCTTTAACATTTAAGAGCATTGACCATCCGCCTGCTGCTGATATGATAGGCAATCCGGCGAGTTGTTCAACAATTTCATCTCGGCGTCTTTCCCATTCATTAACAGCTGCCAGTAGATCACTGTTAGGCGCCTGTAGCGCACAGCAAGCAGCCGTTTGCGATAATCCAGTCGGGGTTACTACATTATAGATATGTACTAATGAAATATCTTTTATTATCGCTGCTGGTCCAGTTACCCAACCAACACGCCAACCAATCATTCTATATTCTTTTGATACTGATCCAACCGTAATGGTGTGTTCAGCCATACCTGGCAATGATGCAGGATGAATGTACGGCCGATTATCGTAGATAATACGCTCCATTGCCGCGTTATATATAAGCCAGATATCCCGCTCTATACATATTTTAGCTATTTGCTGCCATTCCTGCATATTTAATAAAGCCCCAGACGGCATAGACGGGTTCATTATAAATAACGCTCGAGTTCGGTCCGTAACCCTTGCTTGTAGTATATCTAGATCCAACCTCCATTGACCGTCAACCAACTGAAAAGGCACAAATTTCGGAATGGCTCCCGCTAACCGCACACGATTGATCATTCCGGCATAAGTAGGATCAGTTAATATCACTTCATCCTCCGGATCAGTAATCGCAAGCAAGGTATCGAACATTCCTTCTGTTCCTCCGCATGTAATTACAACTTCTTTTAGCGGATCATAAACAATACGGGTTTGTTTATGAAGATGATTCGCTACTGCCGAGCACAGCGCTAAATTACCGGTAAACGGAAGATAACTATTGGCGTCATCATTTGTTATGGCATTTTTTGACGCTTCTATTACCCCGTGCGGTGGTGCAATGTCCGTATCCAAATTTTCTAGCCTTAATATTTCCGGATCATTACCGGCAGCGCTCGCCACCCTGTCAATTGAAAAACCAGGAATACCGCATAATCTTTTTACCGTCATTTCTTCCACCTCCTAACATATACGCATCAGACAACCTTAACCCATTATTTAATTGAAATAATACTGGCTCCGGAAATGAGGTTCAATACATTGGGACTTACTTTAAATACGGCATGAGGTGTACCGGCAGCCGCCCAAATTTCTTCATAGCTTAACAATTCTTCATCCATATATACAGCAGCATAGTTTTCTCTTCGAATTGGCGGAATACCGCCTATTGCAAATCCTGCACTCTCCAATACAAATTTTGCGTCCGCCTTTTCTAACCTTTCACCAACTAAATCGCCTATTTTCTTTTCATTAACCCGGTTAGTGCCACTGGCAATGACTAGCACTGGCCGCTCAGTATCTCTTGTTTTAAATATCAATGACTTTGCAATTTGGCTGACTTGACAGCCGACAGCATTTGCCGCTTCCTGTGATGTTCGTGTTGATGCTGACATTTCAACAACTTCAAGTTTAGCACCGAACTCATCAAGCACCTCCTGCACCCGTTTCGCACTCTTTTGTAAAATATTGTCCATCGGACTGCCCCCTGACATCTAATCGTGTTAAAATACAAATGTATGCTATAGTATAATTTGATTAATATTATACATCTGTATGTTATAACATACAATAGCTTTTGGAGGCAATGAGATGGATAATTTATCAACTATAATCGGGCGAAATCTATATGAAATTCGCAAAAAGAAAAATTATAGTTTAGACAAAGTAGCCGATTTAACCGGAGTAAGTAAACCTATGTTAGGACAGATTGAGCGAGGAATTTCAAATCCATCAGTTGCCTTATTATGGAAGATTGCATCAGGTCTAAATGTTTCGCTTTCTTATTTTATCGAAGAAAGTAAAGATGAGACTCGTTACGTTCAATTCAATGATATCCAACCCCTTTATGACTCCAAAAGCCAAATGACTGCCTACCCGCTATTCCCCTATGATGATAATCGAAAGTTTGAGGTATTCACTATCTTTTTGCAGCCCGGCTGCAATCATAACTCCAATCCTCATAACGATGGCGTTGAAGAATACATTATCGTAACAGAGGGTCAATTAGACTTGGTAATTACCGAAACCGTCTACAAACTTCACAAAGGAGATGCGTTGTCTTTTCCCGCCAACAAAAAACATTCTTATCAGAACTCTTCAGATACGCTTGTATGTTTCAACAACATAATCTATTACGCAAGATAAAAAGTGACATGGTATATGACAAATATAAGACATAACCACCGTCCCATTGTCTTATCCAAAAACAAAGAGAAACTTAGCAACCCTTTACTCTGCCTAAGTTTCTCTTTATCGTTAATTAAAATTAGCAGGGTTTATTAGAATATACTATCAATCGCAGCAACTATTCTAATATCATCCATTACCACAACTATGAGCGGTGCCTGATCAAAACAAAACTGACACCGTACTCGAAACGATGCCAGTCAGTATACTTCAAAGGTCTCTCTCAATACTACTTATCTTTTTTATGAGGAACTGCAGTAATATATGCACCTTTATATATCTTATCCGAATATAGGGCATCATACCACATATAATAAAAACGATCCGCGTTAAATGATGTTATGCCGCTAGGGTTGTTTACATTGGTCCAACTAGCT
This sequence comes from Sporomusa aerivorans, assembly GCF_041428895.1. Taxonomy (NCBI): domain Bacteria; kingdom Bacillati; phylum Bacillota; class Negativicutes; order Selenomonadales; family Sporomusaceae; genus Sporomusa; species Sporomusa aerivorans. The sequence goes on along the minus strand of NZ_CP156926.1, from coordinate 697,747 downwards.
CCTGAGTCCGCAAAAAATATAGTGTCACGCCCCTTTTCTGGTGCTTGGCTTCCAGCATAGTAACCAGTAACAACTACCCAATGTCCGCCCCAATCAGACCATTCAACTATCGTTGGTATTCCTTTCTTAAGATTATCTCTTATCATTTCTAAACTTCCATTTAAACCCCATGTAGCATCAAAACCATTCTTTTCGAGGAATTCTACAATTTTAGGAGCCATAGTTCCCGGCTGAGAAGAGTCTGGACTTCCTGTATTCATTTCTTGAGCGATTCTCATTTCTGTAGTACTATTTAGGTCTGCATCACTCAGCACATTATACCATCTCATTAATGACATTGCGGCAGCTGGTCCGCAAGTATAAGAAGTTGTTTGCTGATACCCTTTAACACCTAGTGAAACAAAATATTCGCTTGGTTTTAACTCATAATAATTGGCTGCACCTAAAGAACTTGGCGGCGTTGTTAGCTTTTCTTTTGCATATGTTATTGAAAATAAAGTACTTAAGAGAAATAATGTTAAAGCAACGATCTTGGTATTTTTATGAACATACATATAAAAATCCTCTCCTTTTAAGATAGAATTCAATGCCTGTTCCCATTATATTCCAAATATTCTACATTATCAATCTAGTTGTTGTTATTAATCTGATTACAAGAATCCAAAACCTGCTTGACGACCTATACAACGATAGGAGGACTACTCTTAGGACATGTCTTTTCATGGAATAATATTTTGTTACACATCAGTGGAATTTCCTTGGGGGCTATGTGTGAAAGTCTGTGGTCAAGAATTCGTCAATTAAAATCTCTTTCATTTCTATTTTTAAGTTATATCTTTTCCTTCATTTTGTGATTTAGTAGATTCTGCTTTTTCGAGATCTAGTGTGGTTGCACGCTTAAATTCCTGAATACCTCGTCCTAACGCCTTTCCCACTTCCGGTAATTTACCGGGTCCAAAAACAATTAAGGAGATCACTAATATTACTGCCAATTCCGCCATACTAAAGCTAAACATATTTCCTTCCTCCTATAATTTAAATTACTGAGCAGTTATCCGATTACATTAACCTCCGGTTTGAAACATTCCTCGTCTATACATCTCTTCAAAATCAACAAGATCCTTCCTTACTAAAGGCTCGCCGCCAGTGATCCGTATTTTCGTAATACCTGCTTTTACAGCTATACGGATCATACGCGGCATCTCATCATAACTGAGTACTTCTTGCTCAGAGAACCAAGTTGTATTTTCTGCAGGCATGCAATAAGAACAACGGAAGTTACATTGCTTCCCTGCTAAACTGGATCAAAGTCCACGAATACATCATAAAAGGCCACGCCCTGAGAGCCTGTACTGACACGCCCCATATCCGTCGGCAGACCATCATTCAAGTCATTAAGGCGTGCTTCACTGCCTGGCAGCCACCCCTGATGACAAACCAAAATATCTGGCGGAGTATCAGGGGAAATGTGAGCTTGTAGGGTAATAACCCCTAAATGATTATAAACTCTCACCATTTGTCCAGTTTTCACGCCTTTTGCTGCTGCTGTATGAGGATGAATGAACACGACTGGCTTTTTATTTTTCGCTAGTTTGGTAATATTCTGAAACTGAGAGTTAAGTCCCTGCTGCGCATGAGATGTGATAAGCCAATAAGGATATTTGTCTTTGGAGCTCATTCCTTTATGATATTGGGCAAAAGGAGGAATATTCTCACACTGTGCTTTAGTAGAAAAAAACTCAAACTTACCCGAAGGAGTAGCAAAAGTTTTACTGCTCCAGGCCGTAGTGGGAACCGCAGCTTGCCTCGGTCCGGCAGCCAGCTCGGACCAGTGGGAAATCCCCAGCAGTGCATAGAGCTCTTCATTAAATTCTTCATCTAAAAAGCTGCCCGGCGATTTCTCAATAGGAAAAGAACTGCTGCCAGGCCGGTATGTGTTTAATGTCTTAGCCAGCAGCTGCCCAATCTCCAAATCACTTTTTGCCTCGAAATAGGGCAGTATCGCCTGTTCATTTAAGCCAATCCAGTGATGCCAATAACTTGGCACCACATCCATCTCCTCAAATTGAGTAGTCGCCGGCAGCACAATATCGGAATAACAGGCTGTTTCGGTGAGAAACTGTTCTACCGTTACAATTAGCTCTAATTTATCCAGTTCTTTGCGCAGCATCTTCCCGGCTGTATCTTGAGCCAGCAGATTGCGGCAGGATACCCAGAGCATCTTAACAGGCTGCTCTTGCAAATGGTTCAATTCTTGGGCGAAGGTATTGATATTAAGATATCGATTTCCAGGATCTTTGAGAAAGTTATAATTAAATCCCCACGTAAGCCGATGGGCGTAGTGAACACCGCCGCCCGGAAAGCCAATACAACCCGTGACGGCCCCCAGGGCATCAATGGCGCGCAATGTCTGTCCACCATGAATATGCCGCTGCAACCCAAATCCCGCCCAGATAAATACGGCTCTCGTACTGCCAATGATAGCCGCTAATTCTTGTATCCTTCCCAGCTCCTGACCGCATTGTGCCGACAGATAATCTAAATTAAGATTTGCCAGGTAATCTCTAAACAGAGGCCATCCCAGGGTATGATAGTCGATAAAATCTTGATCTCCATTGCCGCTCTCATAAATGATCTTGGCCAGTGCCAATGCTAATGCGCCATCTTCTCCTGGTTTGGTCTGTACAAAATAGTCCGCTTTTCTCGCCGTCTGGGTATAAACCGGATCGATAACAATAACTATAGCGCCCTTTTCCTGGGCTCGGTATATATACGGCAGGGAATGGATCGCAGTCCAGGCCGGATTTACACCCCATAAAATAATGATGTTAGCCTTTTCCATATCCCCGGGATCGGAGTTACGATTGTATCCCATATCATAAAGCTGTGCATCTAATCCTGCTGACCAGCAGGGTGATCCTCTTGCCTGAGTAGTCGGTCCTAAGCTATTAAACATACCTTCTACAGCAGAATGCAATACACCAAAATTACCAGAATATTTATTCAGACAAAAGGGTAAGGTGGAGTGATAACGGTCTTGCAGATTTAATATTTTTTCACAGATTATCGCCATGGCCTGCTCCCAGGTTATTCTTTCCCACCGCCCCGACCCACGACCAATTTGGCGCAAAGGAAAACGAATACGCTCAGAGCTGTAGACCCGCTGAATGTAGTTTTGCCCTTTGGAGCAGAGCTTACCTTTTGTATAACCATGAGTGGGATCACCTGTGATTTTCTCTAATCGCCCTTTACGGACATAAGCCAGCATACCACAGGTATCATAACAATTACGGGGGCAGATATGACGAGTAATTTGGTAGCCATCCTCATTGTAAGCCATGCCCATCATCCTTTTCTTTGCTGGTAATCAGGGTTATTCAATGACCGCCGCCTAATCTCCTTTATACATTTCCTGGGTTTGTTTTACAGACCAAACACAGTAAGGGAAACCGCCGAACCATAAAATAGTTCTCTGCCTAATAATTCGCCAATGAATACCAAGGCAAATACCAGGATCACATATCGGGAAATATGCCACTGCTGCCGTGCGAGGACGTAGCCCAAAATACCAAGCGGGGCTATCCATCCTATAAGCAAACGCAGCCAGAAGATTATGCTTAACATCGTATTCCACCCCGTAAGCGCTGCAACATCACCGGCACTTATCAATAAAGACAGGTATAAAGCAAAACTCATACAACTACAAGCCAGCGTTGCCATAACAAATTGAAACAGACCTTTCCCTAAACTGTACTGCTTTGCCGTTAGCAGCACGGCAGTATATAAAGGACCTAAGGTAAATGCCGTCAGTAAGAAGAAGAAAATTGGTCCAAAATTATTCCAGGCGGGAATTGCTGCTAAAGCATATACCATTCCCGAGGTAGGTACTGCCAACAGGGCAACAACGGAACCGATGATACCCACCAATCGTCGTGCTCTCCCCGTACGCCATTGCCAATAGTTGACCACCGTCAAACCAAAGAATAGCCCGAATAGAACCACTTCACGGCTTAACCAGGAAGTACCGAAATGCGCAGAGGCTCGATATGATTCCAAAGGATGCCCTAAATGCCCTAAAGAAGCCAGCAGTCCAAGCCCCATAGCTAATACAATCCCCTGAGAAACAAATGTCCCGGTTGTCTCTTTCATATTTCCCTTTACGGTATCTACCACCCACAGGGAGACAAAAGCTCCCGCAGCCATTTGGGAGAGAACAGTAAATAAGACGAGTGCCCATTCCCCCATCATGCATCCCTCCTTACTTGTTGCCCTACGACAGGTTTAATAAACCGGGTTGTAGGATTGGTAATGGCAACATTGGGAAAACCGGGCAATGCTCGTTCGGCTCCAGCTACATCATCTGTTATGTCAATAACCGAGATTGCTTCCATGGGACAGCCCGCGACGCAAGCTGGTTTTTCTCCTCTATCCTGCCGTGCTGCACACATATGACACTTTTCCACTTTTTTTGTTTTCTGATTAAATTCGGGAACTTTATAAGGGCAGGCCAGCATACAGCTTTTGCAACCGATGCAGCGTTCCTTGCTATGCATGACAATGCCATCTTCCCGCTTCGTATACGCAATTACCGGACAAGCTTTTAGGCAAGCCGGGTCCTCACAGTGGTTACAGGCAAGGGAGGCAAATTCTCTGGCAAAACCCCCGCAGCTGTTTTCCTTAAGTGGATATACTTTTCGCCAGCGAATTTCCGGTTCTTGCTGATATTCATTTTTACAAGCCAGTTCACAGGCATGACAGCCGATGCAGCGATCGCTGTTCACCAAAAATCCTATCTTTTTTGCCACTGCTCATCCCTCCTCATTACACTTTTTGAATGGCAACGAAGTTATCATGAAAGGCAATCCCCGGTGCTCCCGTGGCTTTTTTCCCCATGTCTGCCGGGATAGCCTTCACAGTATAGTTGACATTGAATTTTTTATTTTTATACCAGGTTTCATAGACGGCTACTACATCAGGTGAAACCGTTTCCGTGATTTTAGCAGGCAGCATGATGTAGCCGATATCATTAAACATTTTTACGGAGTCGTTGTCTTTGATATGATACTTGGCTGCAACCTTAGGGTGAATTTCAATATGTGGTTCATTATTGACAGCAGCCATCCAGTCTAGGTTTTGAAACTGGCTGTGAATGCTGAGTTTCCAGTGGGGTGTAATGCAGCGCAGAGGATACTTTTCAGTAGACTGCATTTCTTCCACATAAACGGGCAAGGGGAAATGACCATACTTTTCTGCCTCAGTCGACCATAGTTCGTATTTACCGGAAGGAGTTTTGAATTTACTGTCCTGCCAGGCAATCAAGCCGCCTTTAGCCTTCACCGGACCTTTTTTTAACTGTTGCCAGTCCTGGATACCAAATTGTTTATAGATACCTTCACTAAATTCTTTGCCTACCCATTCTTGCAAATCACCTGATGTAGGGAACGTACAGGAACCTTGCTCCAGCTCATTCAGCTTAGCTGACAGCTCCATGGCAATGGTAATATCGTTTTTACTTTCGTACATAGGCTTAATCGCTTGTTCATTAAGACTCAGCCAATAATGCCAGTAAGATACATTTACTCCCGGAGTCTCAAAGGCTGTGGTTACAGGTAAAACGATATCGGACATTTCTACCGTGGGAGTCATGTATAAATCCGCTGTTACCACTAAATCCATCCCTTCAAAAGCCTTCTTGACCACTGCGGTTTCAGGATCTTGCGTCATGGGCCCCCGGCAGGCAATCCACAGCATTTTAATGGGCGGATCCTGGGCATTTAGTACCTCCGCACCAAAATTATTAATATTGATTGCCCGGTCTTCTTTGCCGCCGCTGTTAGCAGGTTTGGTTTGTGACATGGCATGGTATTTAAATCCCCAGGTCTCCAGTTGGGCATATTGGGCACCGCCTCCCGATTTACCAATATTGCCAGTTATAGCCGCCAGGGCATCAATGGCCCTGACGTTCTGTCCCCCGTTGGTATGCCGCTGCATACCATAGCCAATCCAAATATTGGCGGGTTTGGTTGTTGCATATTCACGAGCCAGCATCTCTATGATATGCTGGGGAATCCCTGTTTTTTCTGCGGCCCATTCTAAGGTAATGTTATTGTTAAGATAGCTGAAAAACTCTTCTGCCCCTTTGCTGTTTTTCGCCAGCCATTCCCCATCATACAGATTATGATCTAAGATGTAGCGGGCCATGCCCAAAGCAAGGGCGCCATCTGTGCTGGACTTAATCTGAATATACAGATCTGCCTTAGATGCTGTTTGGGTCAAAATCGGATCGATGACTACAACCTTACAGCCCCGCTGCTGTGCCGCTTTCACAAAATACATAGAATGAACAGAACACCATGCCGGATTGGCACCCCAAATAATTAGATATTTCGAATTCACAATATCCTCAGGATCATTACAAACGATCGTGCCAAAATCAAAAGTCTGAGCATCGATTCCCGCGGGCCAGCAAGGTGTTCCGGTAGCCCTGGTAGTATTGCCAATACTGGTTAACATTCCTTCGATGCCATAGTGCATGATGTCAAAGTTGCCAGAGTACTTATTCAAACAGATGGGCAGAGTACTGCCATATTCTCTTTTGAGACGCAGCATATTCTGGGCAATTTCAGTGTAAGCCTCATCCCAGCTAATCCGCTGCCAATTACCTGACCCCCGGCCAATCTGACGCATGGGATATTTGATGCGGTCCGGACTATATACGCTGCGGGTGTAACTAAAGCCCTTGGCGCATAACCTACCCCGGGTATAGGTGCTGGCAGGATCACCCGCAACTTTTTTCAAAACACCATCCTGCACAGTGGATAGGATAGCGCAAGTATCATAGCAGTTCCGTGGACAGGCACTACGAAATAATTCAACCGTGCTATTTTCGGCGGCCACTGCCGGACTAAGTCCTGAGAAAAGAAAATCAAGGAATGTACCGCCAAAACTCACAGTGGCAACTGTAGCGGCTGCTCCTTTTAAAAATGTACGCCTGCTTACTAAACTTTTCTGTTTCAAGCAAATTCCTCCTTAGACAAAAAGTTAGCTTCTTCCTTCTGTAAGAACTGAATTAACGCAACCGCGTTATTACGGCATAGCCCTGTTCTGCCATGTGCCAATATATCATCGCAGTGCCGATTGACCCAGGATAGAATGTGCTGCTGACAAAATTCCTGATATAACGCTGCATAACGATTCGCAGTGCTGCTATCATCAGCTTGCAGGCCTTCCCCTTCCCGGGATAATAAGTAACAGATAAATTCGAATTCTAATCCCAGGTGATCATCAGGAATTGCATTTTTATTACTGACTTCAATACCTTCCTGAAGATAAAACCGGCGTACCGCTAAGGTTTCTTCCTGCATAACCAAGCCCTGGGCATTCCGGTAGGCACTTTCATAGGGAGGAGCAAGTAATTTTGCTGGTCCTACAAATAAACGGTTATATTCAAAGAGAGCTGCCTCATCCAAATGATGATCCTGTTGAGAGGAAGGAATGTCTTTTACAGGTACGTATTGTTGAATCGTTTCTGCAGCCTGTCTGGCCAATTCCCATTCTCCCTGATAGTACTGCCTAAATAGTGAATATAGGGAATAGCGCTTGGCAAGATCCATTCTTCGATCAAAGGTGCGGTTTGACATTTACATCCACCGGCCTTTCTGTTGGCAGCGTATGGGTTACTTGCACCTCAGGCGTCAAGGGCTGTCCGGTGCTGGATAGAATCGGAAACTTCTGAATGCCATTTTTCCGCTCTACTTCTGACAATTTCAGTGTCTTCGGCACAGCAGGCTGGGCAACACCCTGATAGTTTTGGTTCTGGGTGCCGCTGTCTGGCTGAACGGTCTGGGAAGCTTTAGAGTGGACCATTGCCCCACAGGCGCTACACAATATAGTGATAGCAAATAAAAATACACCTACATACAATCGGTTGTTTCGTAACAACCCCTCCACCTCCACTATCTTTTAATCTTAATTTCATTATATATAATAAAGAAGGTGGCATTTTTGTAGATTTCTCTAAATATTTTGATTGTTATTGTAGAAAAAAACAAAACCAACCTCAGAGGTTGGTTTTGCGCATTTTGAAGATTTTACAGGCCACAGAAAGATTGATGCGATTCTCTAATTGCTTTAAGTCTGTTTCTAAGAGTTCTTCAATCTTTTTCAAACGGTACCGTAAGGTATTGGCGTGCTGAAACAGCTTTTCTGCTGTCAGGTTTAAATCCCCATTTTGCTGAAAATAAACATGCAGCGTTTCGATAAAATTAGTATCATTTTTTTCATCATATTCAATAAGTACTGCTAAATACTCTTTATAATAATCATCAAGCTGCTCCAGGCTCATATGTGACAATAGACGGATGATTCCTAACTCTTCAAAATGAGTGACATGGCCCTTTTCCCGGATAAACCGCCCCAAGTCCAGGGCATGTTTAGCTTCCTGATAACTGCGGCACAGATCAGCAATCGTGGTATAAAACTTGCCAATACCAACGGAAAAGGTAACATCTGTACTAATCTCCTGCATATAAACTTGTAAAGATTTACCCAGAGACTTCCATTGCTGTTTTGCCAGCTTACCCTCATTCGCATCTCCAATAATTATCACAATTTGTCCCTGCTGCTCCGTGACAATTACTTGTCGGTATTTATGCTGCAGAAAATCCTCCACATTCAGCTGTAAATTCCTCAGCATTCTGGATTTATTAGTCAGCAAGTGCAAATCATCCGGTTCCATAATCAAAATTTGCTGTGGCTTACTAAAATCCCAGTTCCAGTGCCGGGCGCGTTGTATCAGGCTTTCTTCGGTTACAAAATTATTATAGAGAAGATCATACAGAAAGTGATCTTGATATTTCTTCTCCGTATCTTCAATTATTTTGCGATGAGCGAGCACCTGCAAACTAAAAATTCCTATTTCCTTGATGCGGCATATATCCAATGGATTTAGATGGTTAGAAATATCAAAAACTAACAAGTAGCCATAGAGTTGTTCATTCCCCAACAAGGGATTGACCCAGCAGCTTACACTGCCACCATTGGAATTTTCCAGCTTACTCCGGTAGGGTTTGGCAAAAAGTTTACCTGCCTTGCATCGGTAGTGCTGAAGCCGCGCCAATCTAGTTAATTGTTCCCGTTCTATGTGGTCTAACAGTTTCTCATCCGTGCTCGAACTTATAATATGAAATACCGGATTCACCAACACAACGGGATTTCGCAAATAGACAGCTAGTTTAGTAAGCAAAGGCGGCAAGTCTGTCCCGACATGAGCCAGCTGGCTCATGTCGCTATACTCTGCAAAATGGATCAACCGGTTTCCTTCCTTTAGCGCAATCGCTAATTCTAAGGCGAAAATAAATTCCTGCTCCTCAAGTGACTGCCCAATAGCCAGCAAGGGCATCTGCCGCTCCTCAGCTATAGCTGCCAGACATGGAAGCAGTACTGTCTCTGGCCCAAGGAATAAAATCGCCGCTGCCCCAGAATGAAGATAGGTCTGCAATGTCGCTTCCGTATCCTGTGCCTGACTCTCCTGACGAATTATAACTAAGTAATTAGTAAGGTCGCTGGCAGCTAACAGAGGAACTGCCGTGACCACTTGAGAAATTCGATTTTCCCGCCCAGCCCAGCCACCAACGATGGTCGCCTGCCGAACAGGATCAATTATCATCAATTCTTGTACGGTACAAAACGGAGGCATCTTATTTCACCTAACCTTTCCGCCAAAAACATTGAGGCTTCTTTGGTAAAATAATCCGTATCGACGGTTTGGTAAACTGTATAATCGAAAAGTCTGGTAATGTTTCCTGAGCATACACGGGTATAGGCTGCATAATATCAATGACTTGCAGTGCACCCACGATACAGGATGCTACACAGGTTGGTTCCAGACCTTGATCCAGTTGTTTGAAACAAAAGTCACACTTACTTATCTTTTTCGTCCGTGGATTCACTTTAGGCGCTTGAAAGGGGCATGCTCCTATACAGCGTTGGCAGCCACTGCAGCGCTGGGAATTATAGAGTACTACACCATCTCGCCGCTTATAAAAGCATTTTTCTTTACACACCCGGATGCATTCCGGGTTTATACAATGATTACAGGCTAAGGACAAAAAACCCAGCACTTGATTTTCTTTATTAATGTTCATTACGCGACGATATTGCAAATGATCCAGTTGATGCTTGTTGCTGCAGGCTACTTCGCACCCCCTGCAGCCAACACACTTACCTAGGTCTACAAGAAAGCCCAGCTGTTTCTGCAAAAGAGCACCTCCCCTATAAGATGCAGCTGCACGATTAGTCTTTTACTATTTCCACCTAAATATAATGCTCCCCATTGTCAACGGCCAGCCTCCCTGCTGCGCTTATACCCCATACATTTCCCGGGGAAAAGTCGAAAATCCTGCAATGCTTTCATATTGCAGGATTCTCGACTAGTATCTGTCATTTTTAGTTCCGCAGCGGACAACTCAAAGGAACAGACGACTCAAAGGGACGGTTCTCTTGATTCATACTATTATAAAGACAATAGCCAAAACAGGAACGTCCCTTATGTCTTCCTAAGTGCCTGAAGCTGCCCGAGAGAGCAACTTCTACCAGTAATGTGAACGAATATCGGCCCATAATATTAATGTGCTCATCACCAAGTGGGGAGAGCCGTTGGATATTTTCAGAGGCACGCCTCTAAACTTGTAATTACGCATCTGTGATTGCACACCTATGTCTAACTTTGACTCTCACCCTATAAGTAATGTTTACACCAAGTACCAACGCATACTCTTTAATCCAATATGGTCTTATGCCATCAAACGAACCGTCCCCGTGATGCTTCCAGGAGCCACACAGGCGTGACACCTGAAAAATATCAGAAGCTTTGTTGAATTGACGACGCCGAGAATGGCGTCGTCAATTTTTTACAATACACCTTTAGAGGCTGTATGCTATGATTTTAAAAAAGGAGGGATAGCAAAAATGCTGAAAGGATATACCCTGCCAAGAACACCTCGTGGTACATCAAGTCTTGCCCCCACACCACCTTGGCACTATGTCGGCAATGCTCTTGCCGTAGAATTCGAAGCAAGCCCGGTCGAAGCGGCAGCGTTTATGCCGGAGGGCCTTGAGCTGTCTTCAGGACGCTCTGCGGCATACTTTATAGAATGGCAGTATACCAGTGAGAATGGTGAAGAGTATCTGGATCCTGTTCGTAGCCAGTACCGAGAAACTATTATTCTATTATCCGCAGAATATAAAGGTTTACCTGTGGCTTATTGCCCGTTTATCTGGGTCGACCAGGATATTTCCCTGATGAGGGGGCTTGTTCAGGGCTGGCCGAAACAAATTGGTTCCACATGGATAACTCGTTCTTATGATCTTCCGTCAAAAGCCGCCCCAATACTAGGGCCGGGTGGCAAGTTCGGCGCTACCCTCTCCGTTAAGGAACGCCGTTTAATAGATGCTCAAGTTACGCTGAGCGAATTGGCTGCCTCTCTTCCTTCCCCTAGTTTTGCCTCAGCAGTAAATGTGCGTTACTTTCCGGAGCTCGCCACAGAAAAGCATGACCTTCCGGCTGTCCACGAACTTGTCCAGCTAAAATCGCGCGATGTAAAGATATCACCTGTTTGGAAAGGAGAGGCTACGATGAGTATATTCGACCACCCTTACCTTGAGCTTCCCGATCTGCGACCGGTATCAGTAACTGCCGGATATCGTTTTTCGTTCGCCCTTACCGTGGACGATTTGGTTCATCTCTGTGACCTGAGGACTGGAATGTAATAACGAGACTCAAAGGGACAGTTCTTTTGATGAATTTATTGTTCTTTACGCCTGGTAATTACATGCTGGCTTATCCCCGTAAGTCTAGCCATTTGACGTGTTGTAGCGCCGTTCCTGGCGCACCGGCTACATCTATGGAGGATTCGAAGAGTCAATTTTTTATATATCGTCAACAAATAATTAATATCGAATTAGAGATATAATAGTACCTAGAAGCTAATTGCTTTTTTCTTCCTAGTATTGAGGATAACTTTCCCTTAGTCCCTCTGATGAGCAGCAGAGGGACTTCTTTTACAGATTCTAAAAAAATTGGGAACAGTGTTCCCAAAACTGTTCCCAATTTTCCTCTATCTGTTTTCCCCGGTTTTATAAGCTATTCAATATTTTTGTATTGGCTTCATCCATAGCCTGATTCAATGCTTTGGTAATGGGATCTCTATAGCCTACATCTCCAAACACGGTCTTATTTTCGGATGCGCCTGTCACTTGGAATGAAACCAGCTTACTATCTTTGGCACTGTAAAATTTATACCGTAATTTTGCTTTTGTGACCACTTTCATCTGAAACATGCTCATATGTCTTGTTGTGTTTAATTGCGATATTTCCATAGCAATTACATAATCGGCGTTAGTTTTTTCGGCAACTGCGGCAAAAACATCTTTTTCAGGCAATTCTTTATTGGACACATCGAAGCCTGCAGTGTTTAGAGCCTTTTGAGTTTCTATTTGTGGTACAATTTGAAAATTTTTATTGGAATATTGCTCAGTGTATTTTGCATCAATGACTTCCTGTATGTACCCTTTAGTTTCTTCTGTGGAATTAATATAAGGAATTATGGCAATATTAGCCTTTCCAGCAGGCTGAGTGCTTGGCTCTTCCGCAAATACTGAAGTAACACCAAAAAATGCGACCATCAAACACAATAGCATAACGATAGACAGTTTCTTCATAACATCACTCCATTTATTATAGTAAATTAATTATAATAAATCATATTGTAGAAACATGTCGAATCCTTATATTTTTATTAGAAAACAAGCCCCCGGCACACGCCAGGGGCTCATCTATTCACTATTTTGTCTTTTCCTCGTCTATTATCATCAATATTCGCTGTAGTGAGAATAGAGATAAACACCGCAGGCAAAAAACAGGCTGCCCAGGCCGGTCAAAATCAGCGCTGCCTCCACTGCCTCGCCGCTCCAGGCATTGGCCCGCAGCAGGGTATTGATCGCGCCGATCGGGAACCATCCGGCTAACAGGCTCAGCCAGGCGGGCAGGTTTTGTATAGGAAAAAACGAGCCGCCGAAAAAGGTCATCGGGGTAATGAAAAAGCTGTTTACCAGTGAGATATCATCCACCTGTCTGACCAGCATGCCTACAACCAATCCCAGTGAGCTAAAGCAGAAGCCGCCCAGCAAAACGCCGGCGAACCAGGCGCTGCTCTTGATGCCGATACCAAAGGAAATGAAGCCGACAATCAGAATCAAGCTGCCAAAGATGGCGGCGCGGCTTATGCCGGCCAAAACTACGCCCCAGGCGGCGGCAACATGGGACACAGGGCTGAGAACCAGGCTATGAAAATGGCGGAAATACAGGCGTCCGGCGCTGATGGAGGAAGCCGTCTGCTGAAAGCCGTTAGTCATGACCGTCATGCCGATAATGCCGCTGGCAAGAAAGGGAAGATAGCCGCCTTCAACGCTGACTCTGCCGCCCAGCCCCAGGCCAAACGCGAAGAAATAGATAAAAGGTGAAATAATGGAGGGAAAAATATAACCCATGCGGCCGATCTTTTTCCATAGCAGCAGCATTTCCCTGCAGTATACCGCATACCAGCCCATCAGTCGATTTCCCCCTTCGCCAATTGAATAAACAATGCCTCCAGCGCTGCTTCATTGCTGGCGGCGCTGCCATAGCGCTGCTGGATTTCCTCAGGTGTTGCCACCAGCGCCAGCCGTCCTGCCTTGAGGAGCGCGATATGAGCGCACAGCCTGGCCGCTTCTTCCATATAGTGTGTCGTCAGCAGCATTGTCTTGCCTGATGCCGCCAATTCCTGAATGATCTGCCAGATTTCCTGCCTGACATCGGGGTCAAGTCCTACTGTCGGCTCATCGAGCAGCAGCAATTGCGGCTTGGGCAGCAGCGCTCTGGCAATCAGAACGCGGCGCATCATGCCGCCCGACAGCCTGCCTACCCGCTTCTGGCGCATTCCCTGCAGCGAAAACGCGGCAATGGTCTCCTCCACCCGCTCGTGCAAAGATTCCAGACCAAATAAACGGCCATAGACAGTCAGGGCCTCGGTCACAGTCAGTTCCCGTTCCAGATTGGAGTCCTGCGGCACAATACCGACAAGCCGCCGCAGTTGCTGGGTCCGCTGGGCGGCGTCCATACCGTAGATGGTCACCGTGCCGGCAGTCGGCCGCACTAGTCCGGCGACAATTTTCATCAGCGTGGTTTTTCCCGCGCCGTTTGGGCCCAACAGGCCGAAAATCTGCCCGGCGGCCACATTCAGGCAAATGTTATCAAGCAGCGTATGTTCACGGTAGCGCTTTGTCACCCCGGTCAGGCTCAGGGCGCAGGCCAGATCAGCAGTAAAAACTTCTATCGGTTTTGGTTGCAATGTCCTTCTCCCCAATATTACTTTTTATTAATCTACCAGAATTTATTAGATAAATTCTGTGGACATAAGAACGACTAAGGCTTCTGCCGTCGTCCTAAAGGACTTGACACAAGCCAAGTCTTTTTTTATCCTGTGCAGCCGTGTCGGCTGGCTTGTCCATGGCGTCCCTGATATGCCGGACATAAACAGCCTGAATCGCCGGGTTTTCGCCCAGACCGTTCAATCTTACCGCCACGTCAAAACCGGCGGCGGTCAAAATGGATTTAGCCGAGTCTTCCCCGTCTCCGTCCATATCATTGCGGACATGGCTGCCGGCTACCAGCATAAACGGCTGCAGCCGCACTTTTCTGACACCGGCGCTCCGCAATTGCCCGACTACCCACTGCAGCGCGGGAAACCCTTCCAGTACATAAATAAATGCGTTCTCTATGCCGGACTCCTGCAGTTTTAACTGCAGGGCGGCGTAAGCGGCGTTGGCGGGGTGAAAACCGCCATGGCCCATGAAAACTACCGCCTCATCGGGGCCAGTCGTTACATCGAGGGCCTGGATCACCGTCAGGTAGTCGTCCGGCTGCTCTGCCTGCCCCATATAGTAAAGCAGCGGCCTTCCCAACTCCAGACGGCGGAATTTTTTTAGATGAGCGTAATCACTGACGATGCCGCGGATTTTTTCATATTCATCGCCGGCAACGATATGCAGCGGCTGGACGTAAACCTCGCTGAAGCCCTCTGCCAGCAGACGGTCCAGCGCCTGCCGCTCATTGTCGACAATGATGCCGTCCCGCTCCGCCAAACGGCGCATGACTATGCGGGAGGTAAAGGCGCGGCGCACCTCATAGCCGGGGAAGGCGGCGCGCATTCTGTCTTCTACGCTTTCAATGCAGGCTTTACGGGCATCGGGGTAAGTAGTTCCGAAACTAACGACTAAGATTGCCCGTTTGTCATCTGACCCGAATGTCTGCTCCATGGTCAATCCTCCAATTCATCTTGCTTTTGATTTTTCTGCACCTAATAGCACATTCCGTACTCAACGTTTTCGCCATGTATATTGTAGCATCATCGAGAATCGTTTTCAATAAGCAGTTCGAAGCACGAGGGCCAGGGAAGTTGTTTGCAATATTTCTTACTATTGTGCGTTCCTTACGCCGACCATGCAAATGAAAGAAAAAAATAACAGCGATATCTCTGGTAAAGACCGAGATATCGCTGTCTATTTTGGGGAAATATACCCGATTCTGGTCTGGCAAATTCAGCCCTTAACAAACCGCCATCTTCTACCCTTCCAAAAAGTAATCCGAATCAATCCGCTTGATCTCATAAGTTATCTCGGTTGCCACACCCACCCCGTAGTCAATCATCAGCTGCGCCAGTTGAAGCCCGTCCATTAATACGATCCGGTTGCCAATACGGTTGGCTACATCGCGGGCCGCCGCTGTAAAAGTAGACGTGGTAATAAAGATGCCTTTTTGTGCGCCTTTTAGTTGCAGTGCGCCGATAAAGCCCTGAATCTCGGGACTGCCGACAGAGTTTTTCCACCGTTTGGCCTGTACATAGATAACGTCCAGACCTAAACGGTCCTCTTTGATAATCCCGTCAATCCCTTCATCACCGGACTTGCCGACGACTTGAGCGGCGTCTTCCCTCGAGCCGCCGTAGCCCATTTTGAGCAGCAAGTCCAGGACCAAACGCTCGAAGAACTTCGGCGACTGATCGGCGATCTGCTGCAGTAGTTCATCCGCCAGGGCGTTTCTCAGCTCCTGATAGTAGGTGTGCATTATCTCCAGCGGTGTTTTGTCAGTTTCATTGCTTTCGTTCACTGCTGCGGCAGGATCATTCTTGGGTCTGGCCAGTTGTTTGAATTCCCGGTACTCTGGATACTGGCTCAATACATGGTTATCAATCCGGGGTGGCTTTTGCGCCAGTAGCTCCCGTCCCCTTTCGGTAATCCGAAACTGTCCGGCGACAATGGCTTCGATGAGCAGCGCTTTCTTAAGATATGTCCGCGCCCAGCCAACGCGGTTGTAAAAGATGGACTGCAAACCGGAGGGAAATTGCCGGATACGCTCTTCCTCATCCAGTTGAAGATCATCCGCCAATACCTGATTCAGCTCTTTAAATGAATGTACTTGTCCATCGGCCAAACGCCGCAAGAAAGGCAGCATGATTTCTTCGTAAGTTGGCATAGCCATAACAGAAACCTCCCGCAATTGGTCATGTTCAGGAAGGCAAATAAATGAAGCTTGCCGGCCAAGCCTCCCTGCAGTGCTTATAACCCAATACATTCCCAGAGAAAGGCAAAAAATCCTGCAATGTTTTTACATATTGCAGGATTTTCCACTATTAGCTGTCTTTGAGACAAGCTAGGGAGACACCGGGATTAAGCATGTCTTTTGGATTATAGGGGGAGATTATTTAAGCGGTTTCTTGTATGTTTCCTCAGCTAAAAAGGCTAATACCAAAAAGGTTAAAGCGGCGCCGGCAATGAGGTAATAGGTAGGGGCCAGGTTATCTCCTGTGGCGGAAATTAACCAGGTAGCTACGAAGGGAGCTGTGCCGCCAAATACCGCAACGGCGAAATTGTAACCGACACCAATCGCACTGCAACGAACATGGGTAGGAAATATTTCGGGAATAAATACTGTCGCCCCTCCACAAATCAACGCCTGCAGCAAAGCCAGGACCATCATTACAAAGAATAATACCCCGGCCGTTTGTACGGTGCTCATAAGGTAAAATAGAGGGTATGACAACACAATAAACCCTGCCGCTGCTGTCATCATTACCGGTTTGCGGCCAATCCTGTCTGCCAGCATGCCGGCAAAAGGAATCGCAATCATAAAGATAATCAACAACACCGTATTAAAAGACATACCGATCCATAAAGGATATTTAAGCACTTTCGAGATATAAGTCGGCATATAAGCCATAGTTACCCAATAAGAAATTGTCCAGCCAATAACAACCCCGACGTTCACAATTGTTTCCCGCCGGTATTTTTTAAGAAGTTCTATGACCGGCATGTTAGCTACGGCCTGTGCCTGCTCCATTTCTTTGTATTTGGGCGTCTCTTCCACATTGGAACGAACGTACATGCCAAACAGGGCGATTAACAAACCGCTCCAGAAAGGTATTCTCCAGCCCCAGGCGTGTAGCGCTTCGGTTGATAAAACAGAAGTTAATATCGTCCCTAGCGCCGACCCCAACAGCAACCCTACGGCAATACTGAATTGAGACCAGCTGACAATAAAGCCACGGTTATGTTCATTTCCATATTCAGCCAAAAAAGACATGCAGCTGCCCCATTCACCACCTGTTGAAATTCCTTGAATCAGTCTAAAAACAGCTAACAAAATCGGTGCCCACACACCAATCTGGGCATAGGTTGGTAAACAGCCAATGGCAAAGGTACTGGCTCCCATCAAAATAACCGTCACTGCCAGCGCTTTGCGCCGGCCTGCCTTATCCGCATAATGGCCGAAGATGAGTCCACCCAGCGGCCTCATTACGAAACCCACGCCAAACACAATGAACGTAAGCATCAGTGAGGTTAATGGATCTTTTGACGGAAAAAACAAGGAGGAAATGATGGCTGCGAAATAACCATACAAGCCGTAGTCGAACCACTCCAGCGCATTGCCGATAGATCCGGCCAGCACAGCCCTGGCCATGCTTTGTTTGGGTGCGGTCTGATTTGAAGTTTGGTAAGAGACTTCCATATCGATTCCCCTTTCTTAACTCATCTTAACGGATTATTTTCTTTCCTGCAGGCTAGTGCCTCATCCGGCGGGAACATGAAGTATATCACCGGCCTTTTTGCCGCCATGCTTTGTTGTCGTCGCCTTACATATGTCCGATATGCGCGGCTCCTCCGCCGCGCCTGACGGCAAAAATTCTCGGTGCTATACTCCATAACCCAGCCGGATGAAGCACTACAAAGTCAGCGAGGCAATATCCCGGGGATACTTGGTTAATATTGTGTTGCCGCTATTTTGAACGAGAATTGTATCAGAACAGCGAAATCCGCCAATTTCCGGAATATACAAGGCCGGCTGGATAACCAGAATCATGTTTTCCTCTATTCGTTCCTGGCTGTCAAAGCGTAAATAGGGTGCCTCGGCCATACTAATGCCAAAGCCATGACCTACCCGGTGAATAAAATATTTTGCTACCCCTGCTTGGGCAAAGAGGTCACGCACTCGCTCTTCAATTTTGCAGGCTGGAATTCCCGGACGTACGGTTTCCAGCGCCGCCTCTTGCGCCGCCAGCACCAGCGAGTAATATTTTCGCTGCTCATTTGCGAGTCTCTCCAAAAATATCGTCCTGTCACATTGGGCACGGTAGCCATTCACCGCCACCTGCCGGCAAAGAACAACCCCGTCGCCAGGCTGCAATATCCGGCCACCCGTATGGACGTGGGGCATAGCTGTTCTGGCAGCACCTGACTGCGTCATGGTAAAACACTTTAAACCGGCACCGGACAACCGGCTTTCAACCTCCCGGGTAAGCGACATAATTCCCTGCTGCTCAACAAAAAGTTCCGTCATGCCAGGCTTGATAGCGTCCAACGTAGCGCTTATGCAGAAATCCGCAAAATGCGCCGCTGTACTAATTGCTGTTTGCTCATCTATTTCTTTAATGGACCGCGCCGCGCCTAGGATGCCACTGACATCTTCCGTTTGTACACCATACTGTTTAAGCGTCTGCAAATCTGCTACAGGTAATTTCTGATAATCAACCCCCAGCACACCCCTGAACGGCTCCTCCTTGAGAATCCTGATCAGGCAGGCATACAGGCTTAAGCAGGCAGGATGGTATTCCGGCTGTTCATAATACAGGGCAAAATCAGAAACATTACTCCCCGCTTTAGCGCCTGCTCCAGCCAGTGCAGGCACAATCAGCACGGTTTTCCTGCTGCTCATAAATAAACCGACAGAACGGGAGTTGATAACTGCCTCATAGCCTGTCAAATAAAAAATAGTGTCCGGGTCCTGGATAAATACTCCGTGCACGGTTTGACCCGCCGCCGCCAGTATTCTCTCTCTTCGCAACAGATAATTCATATATACCGAGCCTCTCTCAAGTTAGTTATGCAAATGGTTGATCCTTGGTTTCGCGATATAAAAAGATCACTGCCAGCAGGGTAATCACCATAACACCGCACATATATAGCGGTACAGCCATCACGCTGCCTGTTACATTGATCAGCCAGGTAACCGCCGCCATGGCCGTTCCCGCAAAAATAGCGCTGGAAAGCTGATAAGCAATGGAAAAGCCGCTGCAACGCACACTGGTAGGAAACAGCTCCGATAAGGCTACCGTGTTACTTCCCTGGAATAAGGCAAAGATAAACGCCAGAGCAAATACAATGCTGGCCATTTCCCCGTAGGAGCCGGCCTTGGCCAGCAGCATAAACAACGGATAACCGCCGATAACAATTCCGGCTGAGCCAATGAGCATCAACGGTTTCCGGCCAAACCGGTCGGCTAAATAGCCTGATATAGGCAAGCCAATCATATAGGCCATAAGGGTGATGATGGTAAGGGTGAAACCGGTTGTAAGCGATAATTTCAGGAACCGTGAAATATAGGTGGACATAAAATTCAGAACCAGCCAATACGTTACATTAGCTCCACTCATAAGTAAAAAGACAGTCACCATTTGTTTTTTGTAACCCTGAAAGGCTTCCTTAATCGGTTTGTTAGTCCCGGCAGTCTCGATGTGCTCCTGAAACAGAGGTGTTTCTTCCACCGATTTGCGGATATAATAGCCGATTATTGCCACAAAAATCCCTAAGCCAAAAGCAAGCCGCCAACCCCATGCATATACTTCATCCTGGGTTAACCATGAACTTAGCACAGTCCCCACCAACGCCCCCAGCAAAAGGCCTATCGCCGATCCCACCTGGGAAAAGCTAACAATAAAAGCACGATTATGCGGTTTAGCGTATTCAGCCAAAAACGACACACAGCTTCCCCACTCCCCGCCGGCAGCCACTCCCTGCACCAAGCGCATAGCTGTCAAAATTAGCGGAGCTGCCAGACCGATTTGAGCGTAACCCGGCAAAACACCCATAATAAAAGTACTGCAGCCCATCAGGATTACGGTAGCCGCCAATATGTTTTTGCGGCCAAGCTTATCAGCGTAGTGGCCAAAAATAAATCCGCCAAGCGGACGTGCACAAAAGCCCAGACCAAATACCATAAACGAAAGCATTAGACTGACCAAAGCATCCTGAGCAGGAAAAAAATTTATCGAGATTGCGGTGGCAAAAAAACCGTATAGTGCGTAATCAAACCACTCCAAAATATTGCCGATAAGTCCTGCCAACAGTGCCCTGGTTACACTCGTTTTGCGAGCTATCACTGCCGGTGTGGCCATTTTCTAAATCTCCTTTCTCTCTCCTTAGCGGATAACGACTCCGTCTTTTAGCACCATGGCAATCTTATCTCTAAAGTTTAAATCCTCTAACGGATTAGCAGTCAATAATAACAAATCGGCTTTCATACCTGTTTCAACACAGCCCACGGCAGCCAGCCCCAGTGCTTCTGCCGCATTTATTGTGGCTGCCTGCAATACGGCCAGCTTGCTCATTCCGAGTTCATGCATGACCATAAGCTCGTCAAAATACATCGCTTCAGGCAAGCGCGGTGAATAACCGTCTGTGCCAGCGGCAATTTTCACACCCTTTTCCACTGCCTGGCGAAAGTTCTTAAAATGAGCCGTATGCAATTGCTGCGCCTTAGCAACGGCATAGGCCGGCGTGCCAGTATTTCCGGCTTCCGCCAAACGTTTAAATACCATTAGCGTCGGCACCAGATAAGTTCCCTGGCTGATAAAAATATCCCAGGCTGCCGCGTTAGCCAGATTACCGTGTTCAATAGTATCAACGCCAGCTTTTAGGGCATTTAAAATGCCGGAAATCCCTTCAGCGTGTGCAGCCACTTTAACATTACGCTTATGAGCTTCTTCCACCGCCACAACCATCTCTTCCACGGTTAATTGCGGCGATGCCGGTTCCTCACCTTCTGTGTAAACTCCGCCGGAAGCCATGACTTTTATTACATCGACTCCCTTTTTCAATAGCGTTCTTACCGATTTTCTCACTTCATCCACGCCGTCTGATTCCAGCCCGATAGTATACACATGACCGCCTGTCATGCAAATAGGCGGACCGGAAATAAGCAAATTCGGCCCGGCAATTAACCCTCTGCGAATGGCTTCGCGAACAGCAAACCCCACATTTCTCGGTGATCCGGTATCCCGGACGGTAGTGATACCCAGTGCTAAGGTTTCTTTAGCATGTTTAGCCATTTGCAAAGCCATCAGTTCATCATCCATCTGCATGATAGCGGCATTAGGATCATCACTGCCATCCCAAACAAGATGTACGTGGCAGTCAATTAACCCCGGCAGAACATACATGCCCTGAGCATCGATAACAGGTTCCGCATTCACCGGCGGACACTGGCTCTGATAAATTCCCGTCACTGTTCCTTGTTCAATCAATAACTGAGCCTTTGAGATCAGACTGCCGGACTTCACATCGACGATAGTTGCATTTTTGATCAGCATACTTTAACCTCCCGCTAAGAATTGGTTACTCACTTCTTACTAAAATGCAAAAAGCGTGCCAAAAATCAGCACGCTTAATTGCAATAAAATGTTATGATTTGCGCATAAATGTATCCCGCCCAAATACACAAGACGTAATATTTTCTTTTCATTACGAATAATGCAAGAAAAAATTGTAATATGTGCAAAAATTGCACTATCCACTTCGTAAAGCCAGCTTTTCCAAACGATAATAAACGGTGCGGCGAGAAATACCCAAATAGCTGGCGGCTAGCGTTTTGTTGCCGCCATGCATTTCAACTGCTTCCCTGATAATATTATCGACAAAGGTTTCCAGGGGAAACCGGTCGGAAGGCAAAATAAAATCATCCACTTGCAATACTTTCGTTTCCTGTTGTTTAACCAGGGTACCGTCTCCCCGAAAGGGTCCCAGCATGGCAAGATGCCGGGCAGACAATTCCCGGTCGTCATGCAGGGCAACGATCCACTCAATGACATTGCGCAATTCTCTTACATTTCCCGGCCAATCATAGGCCGAAAGTATTTCTTGCGCTTCATCACTGATTTCGCAGAATTTCTTCCTTTTTGCACTGGAAAATTCCTGCAGAAACAATCTTGCCAGCGGAATAATTTCTTCTTTGCGCATTCTGAGCGGCGGTACAAATACATGACCAACTTTCAAACGGTAGTAGAGATCTTTACGAAAAGTTCCCTCTTCCACCCGCCGGGCTAAATCTACGTTGGTAGCGCAAATAATGCGTACATCGGTTTTGATTTTTTCTAAGCCGCCAACGCGAAAAAATTCTTTTTCCTGAATAACCCGCAATAGTTTTGATTGAAGTTCCAGAGGCAATTCGGTAATTTCATCAAGAAAGAGGGTGCCGCCCCTGGCTAAATCGAATTTACCCTTTTGCCCCTTATGGACTGCACCGGTAAAAGCCCCTGCCACATAACCAAATAATTCACTTTCAAACAACCCTGCCGGAATGGCCGCACAGTTCAAATCAACAAACGGACGCGAATCATGGCGCCGATCTCCGAAATGAATGTTTTTTGCCACTAATTCTTTGCCTGTTCCCGTTTCCCCTTCGATTAACACGGGTAAATCACGGTTCTCATGATATTTCTGACCTAACGCAATAATTTGCCGCATCGTATCGGAGAAAATACCAATCCTGGCTATCCCCATTGCCTGTGCCAGCATTTTTTGCACTTTCGACAATTCTTGTTCCCGCTGGACCAGTTCTTGTTTAACATCATTATACTGTTGCGCATTGACCAGAACCAGTGAGGCTAACTCTGCAAAGCGACTAAGCATTTCTACCTGACCGCTATCAAAAAATCGGGCTTTCTCCTTATATGCTAACCCAATTACGCCAATTACTTTTTCCTGATGCAGCAAAGGCACCACCAGGGCTGCTTGAATCACTTGAAAAAACGGATTTCTTACTCTGCCTTCCCAGTCACCATACCGGTTTAAAAACATCGGCTTGCCCTGGTCCCAGACAACCCCGACCATCCCTTCCCCTCTGCGGACAGTGAAACGGAAGTTTTGGAAACTGCCAATTCCAAGGATTAATTCCATGATATTCTCCTGAGGTTTAACCAGATAAATATAGGCATGCTCAGTGGCCACCAGTCCGGCCGCCTGATTAATAATAGCCGTAAGTAAATCATTCATTTCCAAGCGGTTAATTAATCCAAGCATAGTTTCATAAAGAGGCAGCAAATAGTTATTATTGGTATTTAACTCGTTGGTCTCCCCGCTCATAATCGTTTCACCTCACAAAAATAAAGGCACCCGAAAAAATTCATTTTACGAGCGCCTTTGTCGTATAAGCAAATATTCTACATACCGATATATTCTGGTTTTATTATATCGCAAGATATGAGAGAGTAAAACAACATTTTATGATGCTTTCCATTTATACTTCATCTTTAAGATGATTTATTTTGCAAATTTTATATTGGTTGCTATGCTGTGTCCTGATCCACGGTTTGTTCCGCGGGAGGTGACGGTGATCGTGTTAGCAGCATCCAGATACGTTGGCGGTATTTTGTAAATGATCAAGAGACTGGGCAGCCCCCTTGCCGCGTCTATATCGGATACATTCAAAAAAAGCGCAAAAATCCTGCAATTTTTTTAATAAATTGCAGGATTTTCAACTAATTAAGTTACCGGATAATGAATTGGAAATGCCCCTTAGAAAAAGATGCGGATTATGACAAATCCGGATGTAACGCCGGCGATTGTCGCAACCAGACCCGGAATCATATAACTATGATTGATTACATATTTGCCGATCTTGGTTGTGCCGGTCCGGTCAAAGGCAACGCCGGCCAGCAAAACACCCGTACTTGGAATAATAAAATAGCCGCATACTGCCGGAAACATTGCCGCTATGGTCAGTCCGGAAACCCCCAGCGCAATCCCCAAAGGCACTAAGGCCGCTACGGTAGCGCCCTGACTGTGGGTAATCGCGGAGGCCACAAACAGCGCAAAAGCGAACAACAATGGCTGGGCCTTTACCACTTCCTGTACTGAATGTTTAATAATATCCATATTGCTGGCCAGCAAGGTGTCGCTCATCCAGGCCAAACCAAATACACTGACTACACCCAGCATCCCGTTTTTAAAAACAGCTCCTGAGATGATTTTATTCACATCGACTTTGCACGTTACCACCATTAATGCCGCAACAGACAGCATAACAATTTCAATGGCATTCGTCATATCCAGTTTGCTCACTTTACCGGCAGCATTCACAACATCAGGTCGCAGCCAGGTGAAAGTGCCTAACAAAACAACGAGGAGTGCGCCAATCAGGAAGATAACCACCGATAATTTTGCCTCTTTTTTATTGGCAATCTCCGCTTGTTCCTGGGCGGTTAATACCGGGATCAGCCCTTTTTCCATTTTTTCAAGATACACCGGATCGTCTTCCAGTTCCCTGCCCATCCGGTTCACGACCAGGGCCCCCGCCATAATACCGATGAGTGTCGCCGGTATGGCAATTGCCATGATTTGCGTTAAGGTAATACCCTGTGGCGCCAGCATACTCGCCAACGCCACCGTCGCCGCGGATATTGGCGAAGCAACCACGGCATGCTGAGAAGCTATGACGGCGATCGAAATTGGTCTTTCCGGACGGATTTTGGCCTCGCGGGCCACTTCGGCAATGACCGGCAGAACATTGTATAAAACATTCCCGGTGCCGGACATGAAGGTAAACACCCAGGCGATTAGCGGGGAAAAGAAAGTAATTCTGCTGGGATGTTTTCGCAACAATTCCTCTGCTTTTCTAATAAGCACCTGCATGCCGCCGGCAGCTTCCAGGGTACTGGCGGCAATAACAACCGACAGGATGATCAGCATGACGGCAATCGGCGGTGAAGCCGGAGCAAGTTTAAAAGCAAACACTAATACCGCTAACCCAACGCCCCCGGCCATACCAAAAAATATTCCACCGTACTGGGCCCCAATAAGCATGACGATAAGTACAATGGCAAACTCCAGAAAGAACATAGACGGTTCCACCTCCAATATTAATTAGGGCCTGACAAAGCCTGCGCCGCCGCGTGCTGTCAGTTGGCTAAAATATCATTAACCTTGGCTTTAAGTGCGGCTTTGGCCAGGGCGATTCTTTCCGTCCGAGCGGCTAATTCTTTCTGGTCACGTTCCAGCAACACCGCCAGCTTAATCAGCTGGGTTTCAACTTCCCCGGGAGCAGGGCCGCCGGCAACATCTTTGGCGCGGGCGTTCAATACCGGATTCAGCGCATTGGCGATTTGTTCATTGGTGAGGGTGGTTTTCAGCCCCAGGGATTTTTGGGCAATCTCACCTAAAATCTCGGCATTGATATCTTCCGAGGACTTTTTGTGTTCCAGCATATAGGCAACAATTTCTGCGACAACTTCATGGGCGGCTCTAAAAGAAATACCGTCATAGCGGACTAAATAATTCGCAAGTTCCGTTACGGTGCAAAAATTATTCTTCGCCCGCTCCAGCATGAGTTCTTTATTGACCTTAATTGTTTTGATGGTAACCGTCGCCAGTTGGACAGCCGCCTCGACTTCTTTTAACGCCGGATAGTAGTAACTCACAGATTCACAGCTGATATCCCGGGCATGAGTAAACGGCGTATTTTTCAGGGCGCTAAAAGCCGAAACAAAAAAGGCTTCCACATGCGCTGCTTTGGCTTTGATATGTTCTAAGGTCATGGGATTTTTTTTCTGCGGCATAATGCTGCTGCAGACAGCTACCGAGCCGCCAACTTCAATATAACCGTACTCCGGAGTGGACCAAAGATACAGGTCATGCGCCATACGGCTGAGATTGTTCATCATGATGCCCAAGGCTGCCTCAATTTCCAGAACATAATCCCGGGAGGCAACGCCGTCCAGCGAATTACCCATATAGTCATCAAAGCCCAAAAGTTTAGCCGTTGTTGTGCGGTTAATCTTAAAGGAGGTTGATGCCATTGCACCTGAGCCAAGCGGACAAATATTTAGCCGGCTATAAGCATTGATAATACGCTGATAATCCCGGTCCAGTGCGTACAGTATTGCCGCAAAATAGTGCCCCATGGTAATCGGTTCCGAGGGTTGCAAATGGGTATAGCCGGACATGACAACATCGGCATGTTCTTGGGCGAAAGCCAGTAATGCTTCCCTTAACCGGTTAACCATACTGCAAAGTTTCAGAAAATAATCCCGGCTGTCCATCCTGATAATGGTGGCAATCATATCATTGCGGCTGCGTCCGGTATGCTGCTGCCCGCCTGCATCCAAACCGACTGTCTTGATCAGATAAGCTTCCATATTGAAATATAAATCTTCCAGATTATAATTGATCTCAAAGTCCGGCTTGCCGGCCAAGTCCATTTCTTTGGTCACAGACAGTATTTTTTTGCAGACATCACGGGTAATAATTTTTTCTTCCATCAACATGATGACATGAGCCGCATTAACCGCTAAAATAGTGGCATACGACCTTTCCAGGTCATTGCTGATGCCCGGTTTGAACAAGTAGTCAATGATTTCGGGCGCCGGCTGTTCTTTAATTCGTTCTCTCATCGTACCAGTCTCCTTATAATATTTTAGAAAGTCCTAAATCAGCTTTGTCTGGATACTGATTTAGTACCATTCTTTGCCAATAATAATTATTAAAAAAAGCCGTTATTTTGCTCTGGCAGGCAAAATAACGGCTTTGTTAATGTACAGCCCAGTTGGTATCCTATATTTTTTTGTTGCATCAGATTACTGTCAGTATAATTACTAAATCATTTTATATGTACGTATGTTAATATGTCCGTACATATTCATTAAATAAATTATAACATACATTTTTTGTCTGTCAATTATATTTTTATTGACATATATTTTTATAAACAGGCGCCAATAATAAGCCGGCTATTTCGTATGGTTTAAGGAGAGTTTATAGCGATCTCCACGAAAAACACTCACCGTGACCACAAAAGGATTATCGTGCTGATTCATGCCTATTTTTATAATTTTTAGCGCCGGCTGATCCTGGATTGCCTGTAACCATGACGCCTCGTAAGAATTCAATAAAACGGGCTCGACATAGGAAACAAATTTGGAGATGGTTACCCCGAAATGGGCAGCAAGTAAATCAAATATCCGTTCTTCCAGGTTGGCCTGCAGCAAATCAGGAAAAGTATCGCTCGGTAAATACAATGTTTCCACCGCAGCCGGTTCCTCATTAAACAGCCTTACACGGATAATTTCGTAGACCTTCATGCCGGGCCCGGTCTGTAACTGTTTGGCAACCCAGGAAGGAGGGTCAATAATCTGGCTGCTCATTGGGACATGCTTGGTGCCAAATTCTTCAGGATAATAAAAATTTATCGTTAAATCTCCGGCCAGCTTAGGTCTTGAAACAAAGGTTCCTACTCCTTTTTTCCGGATTAAAATTCCTTCCCGGACTAAATCCAGAACCGCCTGACGTACCGTGGCCCGACTTACTTGATACGCCTCGACAAGCTGCATTTCATTCGGAATCTGCTCGCCGGCAGACCATATACCGGCTTCGATCTTATCCCGGATGATTTTCTTTAACTGATAATATAGCGGGATACCTTTATCACCATTTAACAGCACTTGTTATTTCCTTCCTCTCAGCGGCGGTTTTACAGCCCAAACCTCGCGCAAAACCACTTTCAGTCCGGTAAAAAGTCCGATTCCAATTTGGCGGTTGCCGCCAATACCAGGATACCTTTTTATATTCGGCCAACGGTTTCATTATAATATAAACAGGCAAAAAAACAAATCCCTGCACGCCGGCTTCCAGGCGACTCACAAGGCGACTCACAGGGACGGTTCTCTTGATGCAAGAAGTTGTTACCTTTTTTACTACAGGGAAAAGGTTCCGATTACTCCTGTGTAGCTTCCCCTTCGTCATCCTCCTCACCAGTATCAACAGTCAAAAAATCAGTAATCAGACAGCACACATCCCCCTTAGCATCCATTCCCCAAAAGGTTGGATAAGCCCCATCGCCGAAACCGCTGGAAAAAGCCGCTATATTGCAATCAGAATCAGGAAGCACTACATTCGCAGTAGAATAGGTATGTACATAACTGTCATCCAAAGCCTTTTCCAAATCAGGCCACATTCCATCCTCAAAACCTGCCGCTAGCTTTTGGAGAGCCTTACAAGCACACTCGTCCATAAAGCCGCCTGTCCCACTGTCAACACCATAGCCAAAAAATTCATCATCACCCAACGCTGCTGCCGCTTGCCCCGCAATAAGCGCAAGCTCAAAATGCGCTGGCAATTCCTTGGTGAAACGGATTTCTGCAAAAGCCACTCTTTTGTCGGTATCAATATGGTGAATGTACAATATCACCGGATAGCGGCCTGCCGCTACTGCTCTGGCAAAAGGCTGAGTTTCAAAAAGAATAAGCGGGTCATTTGCCACAATCTTACCTGTAGGAAGATAGATTTCACCCAAAGGCTGTTCTTTGATATATTCATCCCATTTACTGTTTTTGAAAAACTCTACAGTATGACCTGTACGTAACGCTTTCATTAATTCGAATTCAGTATCCATGATGTTGCCCCCGCACTACCAGTATTTATTCTTCAATTTATCATATATTCCCATCAGCTTCACTTCGCCGCTATATTCTAACACCACATTGGTAACTACCCATTTCTCATCCTGATAAGCCAGGATAAATATATAGCGGTCGGTGTCCTTATTCTTGGGGGAGGTGCATTTTTCGGCTTCTTCCTGAGTGGCAAATTCTTCATGATAGCTGATTTTGGCAATTTCCAGTTTCCCAATATACGGGTTAATCAAGGAATCATTTTTGCGAAGATCAATGGTGTAATCAGGGCTGAGCGTATAGTGGATTCTCTTCCAGACAGGCGGCTTTCTTTTATTAAGCTCAAAAATCTGCTGATTCTTTGCTTCATAGGTGGCAAGAGCCTTATTAACCTCCGCCCTAACATACTCCTTAAATGAATCTACGGCTTCAGCCTCACTTGGCGCAGCAAAGGCTAGGTTGGAGAATACCAATACTAGAACTAAGGTTAACAGTAACACTTTTCTCATAGACATCTGCCCTTCCATTTCCTCGCTAAGAATACCTAATACAGATATCCCAGTTTAGGCTCAATCTTCAATACATCATAAATACTGTTTGTTTTCAGTTCGCCGCTATATTGCAACTCTGCTTTAGTGACTACCCATTTATCCTCCTGATAGGCAATGGTAAATGTATAGTGTTTGGTATCCCGGTATTTAGGTGAAACACATTGTTCAGCTGCTTCTTTGCTGGAAAAATCCTCATAATAGTCGATTTTATCAATTTTTAGTATTCCAATATATGGTCTAATCAAAGAATCGTTCTTGCGAAGATCAATATTGTACTCGTCATTAAGTGTAAAGTGTACTATGCGCCAAAATGGCGGTTCTAGCCAATAAGGTGGTTGTTTCCTATTGACTATAAAAATCATCCGATTATTCGTTTCATAGCTAACCAATGCCTTTTTGACTTCCTTGTCCACATAGCTCTTAAATGAAGCTATAACTTCCGACTCACTGGGCGCGGCAAAAACTAGATTGGAGAATGCCAACAACAGGACTAAGGTTAGCATTAACACTTTTTTCATCGGTACATCATCCTTCCGTTTTTTTTTTTACCTTTACTTAGATTCGCGGGGACGGTTCTCCTGATGCTAAAGAGTGTTATTTATCTTTGAACACTAAGTACCAACACATACTCTCTAATCCAATATGATCTTTTGCAGACGAACCGTCCCCGTGATGCTTCCCTAGCGCAACAAGAACAAGCTGCTTGATAAAATAACCTGATAATTGTAGTCTCAATTCTCGTATCCACTATTTCTCACATATTTGAATCGCTGTTGATCTTTCACAATTATAAATTTCCTTTTTTAACATCTAAACCCTTTATTCGTGCATCACAGGGACGGTTCTCCTGATGCTAAATTTATAAAATTCAACTCACCTATCTGATCTTTTAACTTGTAAAATAACTTTTTCATATCTAAATATGCCATATTGAAAGCACTCCTGTCTAATCAGGTATTCGCATTGCATCAAGAGAACCGTCCCCTTGAGTCTTTCCCTTGAGTCTTTAGCTGGGAAAACACCAAGGACTGCACGACGCATCAAAAGGATGCCCCAGCGACCTGGGCGAACTGGATAACATGGCGCTAAGCAATAAAAAGCCCGCAGGAATAGTTCGGCGTATCAAGTACGCCAAGCTACCCTTGCCGGGCTTTTTATGTTTCGAGACTCAAGGGGACGGCAGACCGGGTGAAAAGTTAGCATTACATTGTTTTCAATTGCTTAAAGGCTATTTTTTCAAACTCTGCTCAAACTCTGCCTTGATTTCCGCCAGCAAGCCGGCATTGGTAATTAAATCATAACCAGTTAAGGCCATAGCTTTAGCTCCACGCAACAATGCCTGATGTGCGGCAGGTGTAAAGGTGGCTGCTGCCATTTCTACGGTATGTCCTACCAGTGTTTCATCGCCAATGCCGATATAAGGATGAATGGCCGGTGCAACATAGCTGACATTGCCCATATCAATCGAGCCAAAGCTTTCAGGCGGCGGATTAACTTGGGCTTCGCCTACTGCCAGAAGATTGGCGCTAAAGGCTTCAGACAGCTTTTGATTGGTATTCATATCATCATAGGAAAGTTCATAGTTACTGATGGTTAATTCAGCGCCGGTAGCCAGTGCTGCGGCCCGGGCGCAGTTCTTTACCTTTTCTGCTACTTCTGCCAGTGCCCTACGTCTTTTTGCCCTGACGTAAAATTGGGCCACCGCATGATCGGGAACGACATTGGCTGCTACTCCGCCCTTGCTAATAATACCGTGGATTCGCACATCAGATGTGACGTGCTGGCGCAGTGCGTTTATAGCATTAAAGGTCTGAATGACAGCATCCAATGCATTGATGCCTTTTTCCGGTGCCGCAGCAGCATGGCTGGTTTGTCCTTTAAACTCAAACTGCAGGGCATCCATAGCCAGGGATATGCCGCTGGCGTGGGTCTTACTGTGGGGATGAACCAGTATGGCTGCATCAACATCGGCTAAAACACCTTGGTTAGCCATTGCTACTTTAGCACCCATTGTTTCTTCCGCAGGTGTTCCCAGGATAATTACCCGGCCGCCAATATCGGCCAAAACTTTGCTTAGGCCAATTCCCGCACTTGCCGCCATGACGCCGATCATATTATGACCGCAGCCGTGACCAATTTCCGGTAATGCGTCATATTCGGCGAGAAAGGCAACCGTAGGACCGGCCTTGCCGGAGTTATAGACAGCCTTAAATGCTGTCTCATAACTACAAATATTCATTTCAACGGTAAAACCATGTTCAGCCAACAAGCCGGTCAGCTTAGCGGCAGATTGATATTCTACCATACCCAACTCCGGGTTTTGACCGATTGAGTCACTAAGGGCGAACAGTACCTCCTGTAACTGGTCAAGTTGGTCGTTAATTAAGTTCTTCATTGCTACATCTCCTTATATTTTTAGAACGGACCCCATTTCATCAGTACTGCTGGCGTGATAGCAATTACACACAAAACAAAAAAAGCAATCTGCAGCGGCAGTACCCAGCGGGCCCATTTTGACCAAGGAATGCCGGCCATGCCCAAGCAACCAATAAGTACACTGGAAGTGGGGAAAATCATATCACTGAAACCGTTGCCAAACTGATAAATAAGTACGGTAGTTTGACGGGTTATACCAACTAAATCGCCTAAAGAAGCCATGATGGGGATTGTCAGTGCTGCTTGGCCGGTACCGGAAGTTACGAAGAAATTTATAATTATTTGAACTATCAACATTGCATATGCTGAAACCAAAGTCGGCAGACCAGCTAATGGCGCAGCCAGAGTATTTAAAATGGTGTCAATAATCTTTGCGTCAGAAGCCAGCACGACGATGGCACGGGCCAAGCCAACTAAGATGGCTGTGCTTACCATGTCTTTTGCGCCAACAACGAAGGCATCCGCAATATCATTAGTACTCATTTTGGCAAATATTCCAGCGAAAATTCCCATGCCCAAGAAGACAGCGGCAATTTCATCAATGTACCATTCCCATTTCAATACCCCTAAGACGATCAGCGCCATCCCGGCTACAAGCAAGGTAAGCACTAATTGCTGACCGGTGGTAAGGGTGGC
Source organism: Sporomusa aerivorans (assembly GCF_041428895.1). Taxonomy (NCBI): domain Bacteria; kingdom Bacillati; phylum Bacillota; class Negativicutes; order Selenomonadales; family Sporomusaceae; genus Sporomusa; species Sporomusa aerivorans. The sequence goes on along the minus strand of NZ_CP156926.1, from coordinate 665,094 downwards.
GTTACTTTCTTTAAGGTGCTGCAGGCTGGCTCTGGCAGCTTTATCCTCTTCATACGTTGGGCTTAGTTCGGGGTTTCTCTTAATCCGGCGGGCATACCACATGACAAAAGATATGGCTAAGACGGTACTTGCCACCCAAATGCCAGTTCGGTATTCTATGCCCGAGAAAGCGGGAAGCTCGGAAAAGCTTTGCGCTATGCCTACTGTAAAGGGGTTAAGCATAGCACCGGCAAAGCCGGTTGTGGCAGCCACATAAGGTATGCACATCCCGGTTATCCGGTCATAGCCCATTAAGAGCGCCATGGGTACAAATATGCCGACAAAGGGGATGGTTTCCTCAGACATGCCGAAGATAGCGCCACCTGCCGAGAACATAGTCATAGTTATAGGAATTAATAATATTTCCTTACCTTTTAGTAGGCGAATCATTTTCATAATACCAGCATCAATGGCACCAGTTTTTTGGATAACAGCAAAGGCACCGCCGACAATCAAAATAAATCCGGCAATATTGGCCGCTTTTTCCATACCCTTCAGCGGAGACATGAATACTTCTTTAATGCCTTGGGGTTTACTTTCAACCGGATGGTAGGTATTGGCTACAACCGTTGTTTTTCCAGCCTTGTTTTTTTCCCGGTCAAATTCACCACCGGGAAGAATCCAGGTAGCTGCCGCAACTAACAAAATGATCGTAAAAATGATTGCAAATGTGTGTGGAACGCGGAATGTTTCTGCTTTTTTTTGCATTTAGTATCCTCCTCTTCCGATAACCCTTCCCGCAAGCGGCGGGATATATATTAATCAAGGTAATGTTCGCCTTGGTTATTTTTCATAGGACCAGAAAAAAACAAAAAAGCAGTGTGAACGCTTTCACAACTGCTTGCGGGCAAAAAGTTATACTTCCTGCATGTGATATAGCGCTTCACCCGGAAAGATCTCTTACCGAGTGACAGTCTGGTATTTGTTCAATACGAGACCAGCAAAGGTTCTTGGCATAACTTTTGCTTCGGCGGGTATTCCTTTCATCACGGTTCAACGTCTGCCAACTAGCCGTGAGTACTGATAATATCCCGCACCTCTATACAAACTATCAAATTGTATTAATTTTACACTACATAAAAGCAGGTGTCAATAATCTGTTGGGGCACCTCAAGGGGATGGTTCTACCAAGGCTTCCGATTTGTACCACCTCTTGCATCAATATCTATCATTTTTTCAACAAATCCCTGTCGATGTCCTAACAAAAAGCTTGACATATTCACAGCAGCACATGCATGATTGGGAATAATTTCAATCTTATCACCGACTTTTAAACTAGTCTGTTGAGTCGCTCTAATCTTACCGACTTCTTCCGATAATCCTTCCACAATCAGTTCAGGATGTTTTTTTACAATACCGTATCCACTTACCAGTGAAGCACTGTGCGCTCCCTTGTCTAAACCAAAGCATTTACTTCCCGCATCTATAATAAAAATATTTTCACTTGGATTAGCAATAATTGTTGCCAGTACCGTCAGCGCACACCTTTCGATTGGAGCTATACCTAAGGCGACTTGAATCGCATCATAGAAAATATAATTTCCTGGTCTTAGGGTAGTAACTGTTTTATTTTGCACAGCAAATTGCAGCGTTGGCGTACTACCGGTAGCAACTATTTCCACGACAAAGCCCGCTGCAACTAAACAATCTTTTGCCATTTCCAAAGCTTCTATTTCTTCTTGGGCAACTCTTTCAATATCAGATAGATTATTGATTCCATATACATGTCCTGGATGTGTGGAAACACCCTTAAATGTTAAGGTGGATAATTCACTTAGCTCTTTTGCTAAATCCACAGCTTTATCCGGCTTAACCCCAAATCGGTGTAAACCACAGTCAATAATAATTAGATAGTCTACGGTCAACTTTTCCTTTATGAGTAACTTTTGCATTTGCATAGCCGCATCAATTCCATCAAAGCTTGCAGTAATATGCGCTTTTTTAACAAGCTCAATAACTCTTTCAATATTTTCTGCTGCCGCAACAGGATAGGCGAGTATAATATCTTTAAAACCATGCTGAACCAATTTCTCTGCTTCATCAAGCGTTCCAACTAAAAAACCTGTGGCTCCATGAGCTTTTTGCAGGTTGGCAATCTCAATGCTTTTATGCGTCTTTACCATAGGGCAGAGCAATTTTCTATTAATTTTGCATAATTCAGCCGTATCGTTAATATTTTGTTCCATCTTATCCAAATCAACCAAAAAGCTAGGTGTAGTAAGCTGGTTTATTCTTTTCATACCATAGTACCTCCGATTTTTACAAAAAAGGTGAAGCCATTTTAGACTTCACCTTTTTTTATTATCTACCTAGAACTTTTCCTGCATATACATCCTTCTGCAATCCATGATTTACTACAACTTGTCCATTTACAATAACATTCTCAATACCTTGAGAATATTGCTTAGGATCTGTATAAGTTGCCTTATCCTGCACCGTATCGGGATTGAAAATAACAATATCAGCGTAATAGTCTTCCTTAATAAGACCTCTAGCCTTAAGCCCCAATCGCTTAGCAGGCAAACTAGTCATTTTCTTAACTGCCTCTTCAAAAGAAAGAATTTTCTTTTCCCGTACGTATCTTCCTAAAAGTCTTGTTGGAGTGCCAAATGCCCGAGGATGCGGCTTGCCAAAAGAGAGAGTTCCCTCTGCAGATAAGCTCATAGCATCTGATCCAATCATAGCTCGAGGTTGTTGTAGGAAGGTCATTACATCTTCCTCCAGCATAGCGTAGTAATTCATCTGAACCCGGCCGTTTTCTGCGATAAGCAAATCAAAAGCTGCATCATAGGGATCTTTCCCTTGCATTTCGCCAATCTCTGGGATAAATTTTCCCTCAAGATGTTTATTCTCTTCGCTACGTACAGATGATACAAAGAATTTTCCCCAACCACCTGCAGATTTAACAAAATTTTGCCAGCCAGGCAACCCCTCTGCAATTTCCTTGCGTATTCTGCTACGAATACTTTTATCTTGTAACCGTTCAATCATTTTCGCAACTCCCCCTTCAAAAATCCAAGGAGGTAAGCAAGCGGAAAGCGAAGTTAAGCCTGCAGTATACGGATAAATATCGTACGAGACTTCAATACCGGAACGCTCTGCTTGCGCCATACGTTCTAATACCAAATCTGTTTTTCCCAGCATATTCTGACTTAAAAGTTTTAAATGCGAAATATGAACAGGAACTCCTGCTGTTCCACCTATCCAAAGAGCTTCATCAATTGCATCCATAATGCCATCACTTTCAGTGCGCATATGGGTAGAATAAAATCCTTGATAAGGAACCATTACCTTACATAATTCAGCAATTTCTTCCTTTGAAGAATATTCGCCGGGAAGATATACCAAACCGGAACTTAATCCTAAAGCTCCTTCCGACATTGCTGTATCGGTAATCTGCTGCATGTCCTTTAATTCTGCGGCATTTGGCATTCCTTTTGCAAAGCCCATAACGGCAATTCGCACAGCACCCTGGCCCAAAAGCGGTGCAAGATTGATAGATGGAGGATTTTCGTCAAACCAGGCTAAATATTCTTTAAAACTTGTCCAAGGCAACTCCAGGTTAACCGGAATAGACCCAATAAGTCTAGTCCCCAAGTAGTCAATTAAAAGCTGTCTATTTTCTTCCCGAACTGGTGCTACACAAATTCCGCAATTGCCAATGACCTCAGTAGTTACGCCACTGTGGAGCTTGCTGTTAGCTCGTCTATCATATTTAAATGATAAATCCGAGTGAGTATGCATATCAATGAATCCGGGTGCTACCATATTGCCATTGGCATTTACTGTTTCTACGCTATCCTGGTCATTCAAATTCCCGATTGCTGTAATCTTATCCTTCACTATTCCAATGTCGCCCGCAAAAGCAGCTTTACCACTTCCATCAATGATTAATCCATTCGTAATTTTCAGATCAAACATTTGTCCCACTCCTTTTTGCTTCACTTAAATATTGGATTCTAGCAATCACAATCCCTGCGCCGATGATAGCTATATTAAGGATCCATCCGGGAACTCCGAGTTTAATCGCCAAAAAGCTAAAACCCAATGCTACTAAAATAGTGGCTGCACCCAATTTTAAGTGCTTGCTGGCCAACTCCACATAAACTGCACCAAATACCGCTGGTAAAATTACTTTGAAGGATTCTTTGATAAAGGCCGGCAGAATATCAATAATATTCGCACCGATAATGGTAAAGATAGTAATTACTGATACAGATAACAGTACAGATCCCGCAATACCAATCGTCGAGATAACATCACCTTCCGGTGTACCAGCCTCATATCCAGAAACCTTCTGAGCCATAGTAACTGCCGGGCACCTTAAATCCGCAACGCTGCCTGCTAACCAGCCGATGTATGAACCACTTGTTCCCAACATACTAAAAAAAGTAAGTGGTTGAACTACCCATGAAACACCAAAAGTTACAAGTGCTACTGTCCATATTTTCAAAATATCCTCAAATGGCGGTATTTCTCCATATGCTATCCATAAATAGATTACCGGAGCAAAATTCGCAATAATGCCCGCACTCAATGTCACAGCTCCGATTTTTATCAACCGTGCATTTAAAGCAAACTTGTCATTATTCATGCTACCTCTCCTTGGCCCAAATTTTATGATATTACCGTTGCTAACATCATCCCTGCGATCATAGAAATACCAAGAGCTACTTCCTGTAGTCTTTGCTGTTTTTTGAATATTCTAGATATTATCAACATAAAGGCTGCTGATATAAAAGCGGCATACCAATTGCCGACTTTTGCGTTAATTAACTGTCCTGATAACAAAAAGGCGAATAATCCCACACTTGCTCCTGACATTAAGTACTTTATCCATTTGGGATCGTATCTTTGATTTAATTTGGTAACCATACCGCCCATTTTGGGCGTAAATAGTAAAGCGACCAGCATCCACCCCATATTATTAAGTGCCATTCCCCATAAAGAATAGGTGTATGCTTTTAAATTAAACGCTGCTGATTGAGGATCTACCCCAATTACTTTTGCAGCTAACGTAACCATTGCTAATTCAGTCCGTGCAGCGCCTATATCATTCAGCCTCATCCAGGCAGTAGGCGCACCTACCACCGCAATCAGTGCAAGAAGAACAATGACGGGAGCCAAAGCCGGTCCAATAGCTGTAATCATTGCCGACCTCATGCCAGCATAACATTTTTCCCGGGGCATGTTTAGTTTTTCCGCTGTTTTAAACGCTTCACGCAAATAAACAAGACTCTGAATTAGTATAACAATAACTATTATACTTGAAGCAAGCCACATCCCCGGACTGTTTATAATTGTTTTTAAATCCACAATAAACCCCCTATTTTTTTATTTGGCTACCGCGATTGCTTCTATTTCAACCAGCACATCCTTAGGAAGTCTAGCAACTTCCACACATGAACGGGCTGGAGGATTTTCAACAAAAGCATTCCCGTACACTTCATTCACGAGTGCAAAATCATTCATATTTTTAATGAAAATAGTGGTTTTAACGACATCGGCTAGTGTCTTCCCTTCAGCAGATAATATAGCCTTTATATTATCTAACGATTGTTGTGTTTGTTCTTTTATGTTAGTGCTAGCAACTTCGCCAGTAGTCGGATTGACCGGGATTTGTCCGGATACAAACAGAAAACCGTTGGCAGCAATTGCTTGAGAGTATGGGCCGATTGCTTTTGGTGCTTTTTCCGTATATACAATTTTTTTCATCATACAAGCCTTCTTTCTAATTTTGTAGTGATTTCTAGTGTTATTACTTTCTTTAAGCTTTGCGTAAGATTGAAGAGTTACCCATTTTTTCAGTAACTGCCACACCCTGCCGGTAAAATTTATCCATTTCAGTTTTTGGCACCATACTCCCCCCGGTTGCCCAAGTTATCTGTGTAGCGCGAGACATTTTATGTAAGAGATTTCTCTCCATCACGAACTCTCTTCCTGATTGCGTCGTCATCAATTGAACAGGACCAAAAAATCCAGCTAAAGCGGATGGCTCCAAAAACTTATTTTCGGAATCAGCTAACATTTTTAACAGCAGATAAAGCTGATCATCTTGCACGGTATATACACCAGCAATATCTCGTTCCAAGATTCGTCCAACCAATCCAGATGGTCTACCTACAGCCAGTCCGTCCGCATCGGTACGATTATCAATGCCAAAATCTTGTGCAGCTATTTTTTCGTGCAAACCGGTCATTAGCCCGAGTAACATTGCCGGCGAATGAGTAGGTTCTGCAAAAAAACAGTGTACATTATCCTTAAATATTGATTTCAAGCCAAAAGTAACGCCTCCCGGCCCTCCGCCAACGCCGCAAGGTAAATATACAATAAGTGGATGTTCTTCATCGACGACTATATTAAGATTTTGTAATTGCCGCTCTAATCTCTTAGCTGCTACCGCATACCCTAAGAAAAGGTGACGTGAGCTTTCATCATCGATAAAAAAACTCTTAGAATCTTTCTCGGCCTCTTTGCGCCCCGCTTCGACTGCCTTAGAATAGTCAGCAGTATGTTCAACTACAGTAACACCTTTACTCCGAAGCATATCCTTCTTCCATTGCTTCGCATCTACAGACATGTGAACAACTACTCGAAAGCCTAGTGCTGCCCCCATAATTCCAATACTCAAGCCTAAATTCCCCGTAGAGCCAACAACAATTGTGTATTGCGAAAACAGCTCTCGAAAACTATCATTTTTTAATATAGAATAATCATCTGTCCATGATAAGTTAGTATGTTCCATCGCAATTGATTCTGCCAGATAGAGTACTTCGTACACCCCACCCCTTGCTTTTATCGAACCGGAAATGGGAAGATGACTGTCAAACTTTGCGCATAATTTTCCGGGAATGTTTACTCCACATAATTCACTAAGTCTTTTCTGCATATTTGGAATGAATTCAAGTGGAGATTCAATGATACCATTACTCTTTTCAGTTTCCGGAAAAGCTTTCATAATTAATGGTGCAAATCTGGCAAGTCTCGCTTCAGCATCTTGAATATCTTTTTTCGTAATAGGCCGAGAAGGATCTTTTTGTTTATTTCCATAAAGTGGATTTGTCCAAAATACCTCCCGGGTACTGATCATATCATCAATAAGTGGATATTCGTTTTTCCATTCATCGATTTTTTTTCCTAAGACATTGAAATTTTCCATATAATCCTCCAAAGCATAACTCTAAAAAATTAATTTTAATTTAATAAAATTAATTTTTGTTAAATTGTATTTAATTGTTTAATTACATTTAATATACATCATGCTTTTACTATTTGCAATAGTTTCAATAATAATTTTTTTTATATTTACAATACTTCAAATTTATCTTTACATTAGGTTTTTAAAAATAAGAATTACGTCTATTTAAGTTAGTCTATATAGTTATTACTAAGCTAAATTAATAAAGAAAAGCGCTAGAATGATTGTGAAATATCAACACATTTGATAATATTAAATTGTATTGAACTATAATTTTAAATTTTGTTAGGAGAATGAGCCTAAGTGCAAACTACTAACGACAGTGTCGAACTTGGTCAAAAAATTGCTGCTGCAAGAAATAGTAAAGGTTTTAGTCTTCGCCAACTGGCTGAAAAAATAAATGCTACGCCTTCATTGTTAAGCCAAATTGAACGCGGACTTGCAAATCCTTCACTCAATACACTGCGTATGATTGCAGTTTCTTTGGATATACCCCTTTTTAGTCTTTTTACTGAACCTACAAATGTTAATAAATTAATTACTCGGGCAAACAATCGCAAAAAAATTATATTTCCTCATAGCAATTGGGAGTACACATTGCTTTCCCCCGATCTATCCGGAGCAATTGAAATGGTTTTAATGACTATCCCGCCTCAATCCCAATCCTCGGAAATTTCTTTATCCCATACAGGGGAGGAAGTTGCCTACGTATTATCGGGTACTGTCATACTTTATCTAGAAGACTCTATGGAAACACTCGAAAAGGGAGATAGCGTTAAAATAACCTCTGGCTTGCGTCATTTGTGGAAAAATGACAGTGATGCCAATGTCGAAGTAATCTTTGCCGTCACTCCGCCAAGCTTCTAATTGTTTGCAATATACATGGCTGCTCTCGACTTGAGAAAGGTATAAATAAGACACAGTAAAGAATGGATACAACCATTTTAAAATTAGAACCAATCTAACGAAATCATTAGTACTTAAGAAGCAAAGTGAAACTCAAAAGCCACCTGTATTAGGTTGTTGTTAAACCTAATACAGGTGGCTTGCTACTTTTTGGAAAAGTCTTGATGCATTCACTGTTTCTCTTTATGCCCAGGTAATTACACTCTGGCTTATCCCCGTATAAGACACTATCCATAAACCCTATAGGCGCAAGCATTTCTATAATACTGCACACATTCTAAAAATCTTGATTTATCTTCATCGTCTTCAAAAATCACCTGTCTATTTATGCCGGGTAATATTATATGGTATATTCCTCTTTTACTTTTTTGACGCGCTTTTCTGGCCATGTTGTCACCTTGGATATTTTAACATCCGCACATATCTGACTCAAGAGAACCGTCCCCTTGAGTCCAGGGCTGTGTATGGCGCTTTTTCAAAAACGGTGAAACTACCGGCCTTCCATGATTATTAATAATTCTACAAAAAGAACCTTATTGTAGCAATAAGGTTAAATTTTAAAATATTAAAGTAAATAGCCTGTTGTTAAGGTAAACTAATAGTACACGTTATGATTTACATGAGGAGTGGTTGCTTTCATGAAAAAGTACTATACTATTGGGGAAACAGCCAAATTGCTCGGCATTACTGCGCAAACATTACGTCATTATGAAAAAATAGGCATTCTTGAGCCTAAATATACATCGGCTGAAACTGGGTATCGGTATTACGAATTCAAGCAGTTTCATATCATTGATCGCATAAAATATCTGCAATATTTAGGCTTATCGTTGTCTGAAATTGGCGATATCATGAAAAAGGGAACGGTTGACGGCCTGTTGCCGGCGCTGGAGCAACAGTGGCAAGCTGCCAATCAGGCGTTAGAAGCCATTCGCGCCAGGATCAAAGATGTGGAGTGGTATATTGACTACTTCACTTATTTAAGCAAAATGGATATATCAAAAGTGTTATATCGCATGCATATGGAAACGAGACACCTGATTTATGCTCCTTGTTACGACCATGATGAACTGGCGGATATGGAAATTCGGCTGGCGAAAACGCGCAGCCGGGCTGAATTGCATCACTTGATTTATAGGCGTCAATATGGTTATGAATTAACTACATCGGACCTGTTTAAGAGTAAATTTGAACCTAAAACCTATTTTATTTATATCAAAAACAGACCTCAGTTCTTTACACCCTATTATAAAGAGCTTCCTGCCGGCGAGTATCTGTGCTTTCGCACTAAATTGCTACAGGAAAAATGGGATACGACGATTTTAAAGAAATATTTTGATTCGCTTCCTAAGCCATCTACTATTGTTGCGTTAGAGTTTGAAGATAATCTGGTCGAATATATGAATGCGGATTATGAAGTACAAATGCTGCTGGAGTAAGTTTGTTTATGACAATTCCGTACGAGCATAGGCATTGCTGAAAAACAGCAAAAGCTGTGTCTTCTGTGAAATGACAGACGGCACAGCTTTTGTGATTTTTGATGAAAATTTAACGCTTGATTATTCTGTCTTGTCAGATTAATCTTCTTGACTTGTATCCAAGAAGAAGGTTTACCATGGCCATAGAGCCCACTAAACCTATTTGGAGGAGATATTGATGGAGTCCAAAGAGTTAACCAGAGAAACGAATATTTTGTATACGGGAAGTGAGCCCCGGCTGCCGGTTGAACGGCCGGAAACTCCGCCGATTTATCATTCAACAGCGAATATCATTTGTGATATGGATGATTATGATTTTGCCAGCGCCGGCGGTAAATATTACTATTGCCGGACTGCGAACCCGAATCGGGACGGAGTGGCGGAAGCTGTATCCTATTTAGAGAGAGGAGAACAATCTCTTGTTTGCGCTTCGGGTATGGCGGCCATTTCTACTGCAGTTTTGTCTCTAATCAAGGCAGGCGATCACATTGTTGCCAGCCGCTCAATTTATGGGGAAACCATCGAACTGTTTGATAATATTTTAAAAAAGTTTGATGTCGAAATCACGTATAGCGACTTTACAAATATCGACAGTGTTCGCATGGCTCTAAAACCAAATACCAAGATAGTATATACAGAGATTATTGCCAATCCGCTCATTGAAGTCGTAGATATTGACGCTGTATCGGAACTGGCTCACAGCATAGGGGCGCTGGTGCTGATTGATAGTACCTTTACTACGCCATTGGCAATTCGCCCGTTAGAGCATGGGGCCGATATTGTTATCCATAGCCTGACGAAATATTTTGGCGGCCATAGTGATATTACGGCCGGTTCCATTACCGGCTCAAAGAAATTAATGAAAAAAATATATTCGGATTATTTACTGCTAGGAGGCTGCCTGGACCCCAATAGTGCCTGGCTGATGCTGCGTAGTATCCGCACTATGGAGATGCGTGTCACCAGACAGTTTGAGAACGCAAGAAAAATTGCTGAAGCCCTGCAGGCAGATCCGCATGTGCAATATGTAAATTACCCGACTTTACCCCACCATCCACAGCGTGAATTAGCAGAAAGGCTTATGCCAAATGGCTGTGGAGCTATGCTTAGTTTTCGTGTAGAAGATGATCGAACTAAAGTGAATGCGTTTATGCATAAGCTGAAATTAGTAAAATATCTGGGCACATTAGGCGGATACCGTACGAGTATCGCCCATCCGGCCACCGCATTCCGGAACGAGTTTACCCCGAAAAAACTTAAGGAAATGGGAATGGAAGAAGGACTGATTCGCATTTCCGCCGGCGCAGAGGCGATCGAAGATTTAATTGCTGATTTTAAACAAGCGTTAGCAGTTTTTGAGAACGTTTAATTTTAGAGGAGGTTAATTTATGCTCAAAAATATTAATGTGCCAATAGCCTTGCTTGCTGTAGGGTTATTGGTCGCCATGGTCATTCCCATAGTGGTATCTCCGGATGCAAGCGCCGCCGTTATCAATATTTTTTACTCGATCATGACCTTGAATCTGCCGTGGCTATTCATGCTGCTTGCTTTTCTCAGTGCAGTATTTGCCGCGTTTATTATGTTCTCCAAATACGGGGACATTCGCTTAGGCGGTTCTGACGCCAAACCCCATTACAAATTCTTCACCTGGGCGGCTATGAATATGTGCTCCGCAGCGGGAGCGGGAATTCTGATTTTTGGCATGGTAGAATGGATGTATTATGTTAAGACTCCCCCCTTCGGCGTTGTTCCTATGTCGGTGCAAGCTTATGAATACGCTTCCGCTTATGGGATGTTCCACTGGGGATTTTCAGCTTGGGCTGTTTATTTGCCCGCGTCACTTGCCTTGGGCTACATTTTCTGGAACAAACAGGTAGATTCCTTAAACTTATCAGATCTTTGCAAGACTGTTTTAAAAGGGGACAGCCTGCCGGTCCGGATTATACGAACCTGCATAGACGGGATCGTTGCTTTCGGCTATATTGGGGGACTGGTTTGCACGGTAGGCCTGGGCACCTCTATTCTGGCCGAATTAACCGGACATTTGCTAAATATGCCGGTTACTTTTGAACTGCGCATAGCCGTTATTCTCGTATTTTGCCTGTTCTTTATCTTGTCGACCTCCAAAAGTATTGCCAAAGGAATTGGCATTATTAGTGATTTTAATGTCAAACTGGTGATTGCTTTTTTCCTTTTCGTTTTCCTGGCAGGACCAAAATCCTTTATCTTAAACAACTTTGTGATGGCGATTGGAACCAACATTCGTGAGTTTGTTCATATGAGTTTTAATACCGATTCGATTGCGCAAACTGGATTTATTCAAGAGTGGACAGTTTTTTACTGGGCCTGGTATGTGGGTTGTACCATTTCCGATGGCTTGTGGTTGGCGCGTGTCTCTTACGGGCGTACTTTCCGCGAAATTGCTGTTGTACGGTGTATTTGGACATCTCTGGCCTGCTGGTTGGCGTTTGCTGTACTTGGAAATTATGGAATGAACTTAGAACTCACCGGAGCGCTCAACTTATCGCAATTAGTTGCTGATAGCGGCAATAATGCAGCAGTATTGGCTGTCTTGAAAACATTGCCTTTCTCAGGCGTAGCTATTGTCGTGTATATGGCGGCGGTATTCATCACGTTAGCGTGCGGAGCTACGGCAGCCTCTACAGTTGTATCGATTCTTACCTCGAAAAACCTGAAAAATGACGAAGAACCCAATAAATGGTATAAAGTGTTTTGGGCATTTCTTGTTTTATTGCTGCCAGTCAGCATCTTATTTCTGGAACATATGGTGCCGGGGCTAAATGTTTTGAAAACAATCCAATCGGTTACGTCGGTTTTCGCTATTCCGATGCTGTTCGTTATAGCATTACTGCTTTTGTCCTTCTACAAGATTTTAAAGAAAGATATCAAGAATCAAAATATCCCTGTCGACCAGAACAAGCAGTTTAAGTGGAATTAGACAAGAAACAGCATAATTGCAATGAAAGAGGGGATTTACTATGACAAGAAATATGAAAACAATGGACGGAAACACGGCAGCAGCCTACATCTCTTACGCATTTACCGATGTGGCGGCGATTTTTCCGATTACGCCATCGTCCAATATGGCGGAAAGTGTGGATGAATGGGCCTCTCAGGGCAAAAAGAACCTGTTCGGGCAAACGGTTGAGGTTGTGGAAATGCAGTCAGAGGGCGGCGCCGCCGGCGCGGTCCACGGCTCCTTGCATACCGGCGCGTTGACTACTACCTATACCGCCTCGCAGGGACTTTTGCTGATGATTCCCAATATGTATAAAATCGCCGGTGAGTTATTGCCTGGCGTCTTTCATGTCAGTGCCAGAGTAGTTGGCGCCAATGCCATCAGTATTTTTGGCGATCATTCCGACGTTATGGCTGCAAGGCAGACCGGTTTTGCCATGCTGGCCGAAAGCAGTGTCCAGCAAGTTATGGATCTGGCGGCCGTGGCGCATTTGTCGGCAATCAAAGGCCGGGTGCCGTTTCTCAACTTCTTCGATGGGTTTAGAACCTCCCATGAAGTGCAAAAAATTGAAGTTCTGGAATATGAGGAATTGGCCAAACTGTTAGACCGGGATGCTGTCGACAACTTCAGAAAACGGGCGCTCAATCCCGATCATCCCTTGACTAAAGGTACTGTGCAGGGGATTGATATTCATTTCCAGCAAAGAGAAGTATCCAACCGTTTCCATCAGGATATTCCGGCGATCGTCGAAGGCTATATGGCCGAAATAAGCAAACTGACCGGTCGGGAGTACCACTTGTTCAACTATCACGGCGCGCCTGACGCCGAGCACATGATTATTGCCATGGGCTCCATGTGTGAAGCCATTGAAGAAGTAGTGGATTATCTCAATGCCCAAGGCGAAAAAGTAGGTCTGCTGACCGTACATCTCTACCGGCCGTTTTCGCTGGAGCACTTCTTTAAATACATTCCGGCTACCGTGCAAAAAATTGCCGTATTGGACAGAACCAAGGAAATGGGTTCGTTGGCCGAACCGCTGTACCTGGATGTCAAAAGCGCCTTTTACGGCAAGGAGTGGCAGCCGGTTATCGTTGGCGGACGCTGCGGCGTCGGCGGCAAAGATGTAATCCCCAGCCATATTCATGGCGTTTTTGAAAACCTTAAGGCCGACAAGCCCCGGGACAACTTTACTGTCGGCATAATTGACGATGTAAACCATACCTCGCTGCCGTTCGGCGCAGATATTGACACCACCGCCGCCGGCACAAAAGCCTGCAAATTCTGGGGAATCGGCTCAGATGGAACGGTAGGCGCCAATAAAAATGCCATTAAGATTATCGGCGATCACACTGACATGTACGCACAGGCCTATTTTGCCTATGATGCGAAAAAGTCCGGCGGCGTTACCATTTCCCACTTGCGCTTTGGCAAAAAGCCGATAAAATCTCCCTATCTCATTAATAAAGCAGATTTTATTGCCTGCCACAATCAGTCCTACGTGTATAACTACAATGTTCTGGAAGGACTGAAGCCAGACGGCAGTTTCCTCTTAAACTGTCAGTGGAGTGAAGCCGAACTGGATCAAAATCTGCCGGCGGCGATGAAAAAATACCTTGCCGGCAATAACATACAGATGTACATAATCGATGCTGTAAAGATTGCGCAGGAAATCGGCCTTGGCGGCAGAATTAACATGATCATGCAGGCGGCCTTTTTCAAGATTGCCGGGATTATTCCGGAAGAAGACGCTGTAAACTACCTCAAGGATGCTATTCAAAAGTCCTATGGCAAAAAAGGCGAAAAAGTGGTTGCCATGAACAATGCCGCCGTAGATCAGGGGATAAACGCGATTGTGAAGGTCGCTACACCTGCTTCCTGGCAAGCGGCTACTGAATCCGAAACCCATAGTAAAGAAGCGCCGGCATTCATTAAAAATGTCCTCATCCCGATGAACCGGCAGGAAGGCGACAAATTACCGGTCAGCGCCTTTATTGGTCTGGAAGACGGTTCCTATCCGATGGGAACTTCCGCCTATGAAAAGCGGGGCATTGCCATTGACGTGCCCCAGTGGCAGGCAGATGCCTGCATTCAGTGCAATCAGTGCGCCTATGTCTGTCCGCATGCCGCGATCAGGCCGGTATTACTTTCCGAGGAAGAACAGCAGCAGGCTCCCGCCGGCTTTACTGTAAAACCCTGCAATGGACAGAAAAACCTGTATTTTGCGATGGCAGTCTCCCCTTACGACTGCACCGGCTGCGGCAATTGCGCCCAAATTTGTCCGGCGAAAGAAAAAGCATTGGTAATGAAACCGCTGGCAACCCAATTGCAGCAAGCGCCGCTTTGGGATCATGCGCTGACAATTGCGCCGAAAGCGAATCCGCTCAATATCTTCACAGTAAAAGGCAGCCAGTTTGAACAGCCGCTGTTGGAATTCTCCGGGGCCTGCGCCGGCTGCGGCGAAACGCCGTATGCCAAGCTGGTGACCCAACTCTTTGGCGACCGGATGATGGTGGCCAATGCCACAGGCTGTTCCTCGGTTTGGGCCGACAGCGTCCCGTCCATGCCCTATACCACTAACCATCGCGGGCATGGACCGGCGTGGGGCAACTCCCTGTTTGAAGACAATGCGGAATATGGCTTAGGCATGATGATGGCTGGTAAGCAGCTGAGAAAACAAGTCGCGCTGGCCATCGAAAAGGCCGCGAAACTGGAGCTGGGAGAAGAATTCCGCGCTGCCTGTGAAACCTGGCTGGCCAATAAAGACAAGGGCGAAGGCAGCAGAGAACGGGCGGATAAACTGATTGCAGCGCTGGAGCAAGTAAAGGGCAAAGATGCCCTGCTTAATGAAATCTATAACAACAAAGACTTCCTGGTTAAACGCTCACAATGGATTTTTGGCGGTGATGGCTGGGCTTATGATATTGGCTTCGGCGGCCTCGATCATGTGCTGGCGTCCGGTGAAGACGTTAATGTGCTGGTGTTTGATACCGAAGTATACTCCAACACCGGCGGCCAGTCTTCCAAAGCCACCCCAACCGCTGCTATTGCTAAATTCGCCGCCAGCGGTAAAAAGACCAAGAAGAAAGATCTGGGCATGATAGCCATGAGTTATGGCTACGTCTATGTAGCGCAGATTGCCATGGGGGCAGATAAGAACCAAACCCTCAAGGCCATTGCCGAGGCTGAGGCGTATCCGGGTCCGTCCCTGATTATCGCCTATGCTCCCTGTATCAACCACGGGATGAAAGTTGGCATGGGCTGCAGTCAGCTCGAAGCCAAGCGTGCAGTGGACAGCGGCTATTGGGCGATGTACCGGTATAACCCAGGGATAAAAGAAGCAGGCAGCAATCCGTTCACCCTGGACTCCAAAGAACCGACCATGGACTTTAAAGAATTCCTCATGGGTGAAGTGCGTTATTCGGCCTTGAAACAGCAATACCCCGATTTGGCCGAGGAGCTGTTTGCCAAAACCGAACGGGATGCCAAAGAAAAATTGGCGAAATATAAAACGTTAGCCAAGCAATAAGGCGCAGTAATCCGCAAACCAAGCGGAAAATAGGAGGAATTACTCTATGAAAAGTGTTGTTAATACCGATCAGGCTCCAGCGGCGATAGGACCTTACTCACAGGCAATAAAAGCAGGCGGCTTCCTGTTTGTTTCCGGTCAGATACCTGTTGATCCTGCCACGGGAGCAGTAGTGTCCGGTGGCGTGGCAGCCCAGACCAAACAGGTTTTAGAGAATATCACAGCAATTTTAAAGAGCCAAAACCTGACTCTTGAGAATGTTGTTAAGACAAGCGTATTCCTTGCCGACATGAATGATTTTCAAACTGTAAATCAAGTATATGGGGAATACTTCTCGCAGGCTGCTCCAGCCAGGGGCTGTGTCCAGGTAGCCCGGCTGCCTAAAGACGTATCAGTTGAAATTGAAGCTATCGCTTATCTATAATTTTAGACTTTAAAGTCCGTCCCCTCGTATCCTTCCAAAATAAAAAGCCCGCAGGAATAGTTCGGCGTATATTAAGTACGCCAAGCTACCCTTGCAGGGCTTTTTATGTTTCCGGGTAGATACCCCTGCTAATCCAGGCGGAACCCTAGCTGCCGGTTTAACGCTTAAGCTGTTTAAATGAGTTTCCTAAATTCCATCTAAATAACTGAAATTCTGTTAACGCCGCCTCCAGCCGCCGGAAAGCTTCGGTTGTATCCATACCTACTTTGCTCAGCCGGGCAAATTCCTCAGAGGCCTCTCGAATTCTATCGTATATCTCATCTTCCCGCTCATGGTACTCTGCTGATGTTTTCCGTATTAGCATGGAAAATCCGCCGGCGCAATAACTAAGTTTTTTTGCGTCTTTGCCTTATATAAGGCCCGGCCGGCTGTTATAAGCAGGTCTTGTACCGCATGGGCTAATTCTAACGAAATAACTCCTGCACGAATGGCAATGCCATCGATAGAACTAAATCGTACCTCAACCTTGTGGCGAATTCGTTCCATAATCTCATAAGCCTCCTTAAAGACCTGAAAAGATGATGGCAAATTCATACCACCCCACCGCGTAACGAAAATCAGCGATGCTTAAGAGCACTTGGTGAAAAGATCAACTATAGCAAGAGCTATATAAGCAAAATTGAGGCTTAGTCCCATGGATTTCGGATTAAGGCTGCTTAAGCTATATTATTGTGCTGCCTGATTGATAAGGGAGAGCTTTGTTATTGCTCCCCGTTATACCAGAAGGGGCGCAATAAACGCAGACAACAGGCATCGCCCACTTCGGGGCCGGGGGCGCGGCGTCCTTTTTGGACGCGAACTTCCTGCCCGCCGATTTTCACCTGATAATCAATGATTTCGCCCAGGAAGGCTTTGCGGCTGACGACGCCGCGCAGTCCGCCCTCGTCACCATCGCTCACAAAGTCGATCTCGGAGGGACGGCTCGCCAGGGAAAGTGCGCCTTTGCCATGCATGGTTTCAGGCGGGGTCAGACTCTCCGGCAGCGCTGCATTCTCGCCGCGCACAAACGCCCTGCCGTCCGCCCGGACAATATCCAGAAAATTGGAGAGACCAATAAAGCTGAAAACGAACTTATTGGCCGGCTGATTGTAGACATTAAGCGGCGTATCGATCTGCTGCACAACGCCTGACTTCATTACCAGGATGCGGTCCGAAAGGGCCATGGCTTCGGACTGGTCATGCGTCACATAGATGATGGAAAAGCCGTACTTTCTCTGTAAGTCTTTAATCTCAAAACGCATCTCCTCGCGCAAATGAGGGTCCAAGCTTGAGAGAGGTTCATCCAAGAGCATGACATCCGGGTTAATGGCCAGCGCCCGTGCCAGTGCAACCCGTTGTTTGCCGCCGCCCGAGAGGTCTGCCGGGCTGCCTTCAGCCACCTTTAACAAATTTGTGGAGCGCAGGGCATCTTTCGTGCGTTTCTCAATCTCAGCGGCGGGAAGTTTGCGGATGCTCAGAGGAAAAGCGACATTCTCATACACCGACAGATGCGGCCAAACGGCAAAAGCCTGGAAAACCATGCCGAAGTTACGCTTCTCCGGCGGCAGGTAATAATTGCGCTGGGGTGAGGAGATCAGACGATCCCCGACATAAATCTCTCCGTCGCTTAAATCCTCAAAACCCGCCACCATACGGAGTGTCGTGGTTTTGCCGCAGCCGGACGGCCCCAGCATGGAGAAACACTCTCCCTTGCCAATCTCTAGGTTCAGCGAATTAACGGCAGTAACGTCGCCGAATTTTTTTGTGACATTCAATAAGCGCACATGAGACATGATCCTACGCACCTGCCTTTCTTGTGAAACGGTTGATCAGCGTCTGCCCCACAATGATTATGATCAGGGCAATGCCGGCCAGGGCCGCCGAAGCTACAGTTTCCCCGTCCTCATTCAGGGTGTATATCGCAACCCCGATGGTACGGGTGGTTGGCGAGTACAGCATGATGGATACGGTCAGTTCCCGCAGCGAGGGGAGAAAGATCAGGAAGAAGGCCGCCAGCATTCCGGGGCGCACGAGAGGCAGCACGATATCCTTGAGTGATTGCCACATGGTAGCCCCGCAAGCCCGGGATGCCTCTACCAGCGAATCATGCACCTGCTCCAGGGCCGCCGAGTTGGCTTTGAGGGAAAAGGCCATGTAGCGCGCAATATAGGCGACTAAGATGATCCAGACCGTGTTATAGAGGTTTATGCCAAACTGGCCGCTCCAGGCAAGGATCACACCCAGGGCGATTACCGAGCCTGGAACCGAGAAGGGCAGCATCCCCAGAAACTCTAAAATACGTTTGCCCCGCACCTTCATCTTGACAATTACGTAGGAAATCATAACGCCGGCGAACATGGTAATAAGCGCCGCGCCCAAGCCCAGCGTAACGCTGTTCCAGATGGCATCCTTGGTCACCTTGTAGTCAAAGAGGATGAATTTATAGTTGTCAATTGAGAGATTCGCCCAGGTGAAAGGCAGGCCGTAAGTCTTCAACCCTCCTACCAGGAAAATGACCGCCGTAGGCAGGACAATGGTAACAGCAATATATACCAGGCAAAGGATCAGAAGCGGCATACGCAAAGCACGCAGCTTGAGTTCCATCGGCCGGAAACTCTTGCCGCCGATAATCTGATAATGCCCCTTACTCAGGATCTTACCCTGCAGCCAGATGATTAAAGCCGCTGTTATAACCAGCACAGTGGCCAGCACCGTACCTGTCCGTATCGCGTCGAAACTGCCGCCGCTCTGGTGTATGCGCTGGTAGATGAGTGTCGGGATATTGAATATCCCATTTTCAATACCAAGCACAGCGACCGTGCCGAAGTGCGCCATGGAGTAAAGCATGATAAGCAGCGAGCCGGAAAGGATACTTGGCATTACCAGCGGAATTGTAATTTTTCTTGTAATAGTGAACAGTCCCGCTCCTGATATGCGGGCCGATTCCTCCAGAGTCGGGTCCATGCGTTCCAACGCGCCGCACACCTGGATGAAGACAAAGGGAAACAGATACATGATCTCTACCAGGCAAATGCCGAGATAACTGTAGATATTAAATATCGGGCCATCAAAACCAAAATTATTCATAAAAAATTTATTAATGAACCCGGCATTGGGGGAAAGCAGCATCTTCCAGGCCAGAGCACCGATAAAGGACGGGAGCATGAAAGGTACTAAGAACATGGCCTTCATAAAACCCTTGTAGGGAAGGTCGGTACGTGTCACTAACCAGGCAAAGAAAGTACCGACGATAGTACTGCCAAGCGTAGTGCCTGCCGCGATAATGAGTGAGTTTTTCAGTGCCTGATAGGTCTCCGGCTGGGCAAGGATCTTGGCGACATCACTGATATTGAACTTGCCGTCCACCCAGAACGCGTTGAAGAAAATCAACAGAACCGGAACAGCCACCACAATAATTAAAATGGCAATAGAGAGAAATAAGATAACCTGCGCTACGCCAAAGCTGTTCTTTTGGTTGATTGCACTCATTGTTTCACTACCTCCTTCAGGCTGTCCGCGTTAAACCACAGGAGGTCCCGGAAACTTATCACGCAATCCTCTCCCTCTTTGAACATCAGACCCCTGGCGATGGCCTCGTGGGTCTCCAGGCTGGTACGCAGCTGCGCACCGTCTACCTCAATGAGATAATCCATCATAGCGCCAAGGAAGTTAGCGCGCTTTACCAGGCCGCTAAGGCCGGTTCCCTGCCGGGCAATCTGTACGTCGGAGGGGCGGAAGCCCGCGACCCAGTTGAGTGCGTCACCTTTGGGGGCCTCCCACGGAATGGGCTGTTCACCGTCGCCCACCAGGTAGGCTTCCCCGTTTCGCCGCACCGGGATGAAGTTGGCTATACCCATGAAGCTGAAGACAAACGAATCGGCCGGGCGCTCAAAAATCTCCCAGGGGTTGCCGGTCTGACGTATCCTGCCTTCTTCGTCCATGATGGCCAGGCGGTCCGAGATAGCCAGAGCTATCTCCTGATCATGCGTAACATAGAGGACTGTGATATTCAGCTTGCGCTGCAGCTCTTTGATCTCAAACCGCATTTCCTCGCGCAGATTGGCGTCAAGGTTGGTCAGCGGCTCATCCAACAGCATTACGGACGGATTGGCGACAAGAGCACGGGCCAGCGCCACGCGCTGCTGCTGACCGCCGGAAAGCTCCGACGGCAGACGGCGCTCAAGGCCGCTCATCCCGACCATTTCTATGGAAGCCATAACACGATCCTTTAGTTCGTTTTTCGGCACTTTGGCGATTTTCAAAGGATACCCGACATTGTCAAATACCGTCATGTGCGGCCATACCGCATAATCCTGAAAAACCACGCCAAGCCCTCTGCGGTCGGGGGATATTGTTATCCCCCCCGCCGGGTCGGACACTACCGTATTATCAATGAATATCTTCCCGGCGTCGGGAGTCTCAAAACCGGCGATAAGCCGCAGCAGCACAGTCTTACCACAACCCGATGGCCCCAGCAGGGTAAAGCACTCGCCCTGCTTAATGGAGAGTGTGAGGTCGTTGTGTACCTGATGTTTGCCGTAACTTTTCGCTATACCTTCTACCCGGATTATTTCCATACTCTACCTCCCCTATATAGAACAACTTAGTCATCGGATAAAGAAAACACGGCTTGCGCCGAGCCTTTGGCGAAAGTTATACTTTCTACCAGGATAAAAAAAACGGCGGAACGGAACTATCCGCCCCGCTGCAATAAGCAGGATGCTGTCAATTTACTTCTTTACCTGTAACGTGTCAGTAAACTTCTTGATGGTTGCTTCCTTGGTAGCCAAACTGGCGGCGTAGTCTATCTTGATGGAGCGTTTCAAAGCGTCTTCCGCTTCGGGGAGCTTGAATTTCTCCGGGCTCTTCACGTCTTTGCGCACAGAAATCGTACCTTCCTTGGCAATTAATGTCTGCGCTTCCTGGCTCAAAAGATAATCCACGAATTTCTTCGCCGCGTCAATGTTGGAACTGCCCTTGAATATAGCTACAGGGCTTGGAACAACCAAGAGTTCCGGCGGATAGTAAAGTGCAATATGGGCACCTTTATTCACTTTGTCGTTAGTTATGTAGTCAACGGCAAGGCTGGCAGACAGTTCGCCCGAGGCGGTGTCGTCAATTACCTGGCCGGAGCCCTTGCCTATTCTGGCCTGATTGTCGCGCAGTTTTTCAAAGAACTCCCAGCCGAATTGCTTTTCTAATAATGCAACACTCATATAGGACGTTCCGGAAAGAGCAGGATCCGCTATGGCGAAGGCTCCTTTGTATTCCGGTTTCAAAAGGTCGGCCCACTGGGCAGGCGGAGTCTTAATTTTGTCAGTATTAATAGCTATACCGAGTGTTCCTAACCGGGCTGCGGTAAAGGATCCGTCATAATCGGCAAAAGGATTTAAGATTTCGTTGATCAGCGGGGTCTTGTATTGCTCTAAGATGCCCTCTTTCTTCATGCTGTAGAAATCAGGAACCTCGCTTGTCCAGATTACATCTGCCAGAATATGGCCGCTTTGCCGCTCTGCCGCAATTTTGGCCATCAGCTTACCGGCGCCGGCGGACTGATAATCGACCTCAATACCGGGGTTTTTCTTCTTGAAACCCTCAACAATCTGACTGATGAGAGATTCCTTCATCGATGTATAAATGACGAGTTTTTTGCCTGCAGCAGGTGCTTCTGTTTTCTTATCGCTGCCGCCGCAGCCTGCGAGCAGCGTACTGCACAACATGACAATTACTAACAGAAGAATGCCTTTTTTATTCATTTCCCGGGAAATCCTCCTTGTTTTTTAAATTTTTTAGGTTCTTGTGCATGAAAAAGCAGCCTTTTATTGTGCTTTTCTAAATTATCACACAATAAAAGGCTGCCATGTATCATAAAAATCACGCAACCTGCTGTCGGAAAAATCACGCAAATTATTGTCGTAAAAATTACGGACAAACGCTATTCAGCCGACAATAGACCGTACTTCAGGGCATAACTCACCAATTCACTCTTTTTGGTTGTTTTCAGTTTATCCATCAGCCGTACTTTATACGTATCCACGGTTCTAATACTGAGCGATAGTTTGTCCGCGACCTCGGCCAGCGAATAGCCGTGGGCAACAAGACGCAAGACCTCCCGCTCCCGGGGACTGAGCAGAACGTAAGGAGCTTTTTTGTCAACGGTTTCCTGTTCCCGGTGCAATAAAACATGCAGCAACAGGTTGGAGTCCTGTTGGCTGAGATAAATACCTCCCGCCTGCACAGCCTCAATCGCTTTAAACAGATCAGTGTCTGCCGCGCTTTTAGGTACATACGCAGAGGCGCCTGCTTCCATTGCCCGCTTGATATAATTTTCATCCTCATGCATCGTTAATACAATCACCTTAGACTCGGGGTAACGGCTTTTGATCTCCTTAAGGCATTCCATTCCATCCATAGCAGGCATAGACAGGTCAAGCAACAAAATATCCGGTTGAAGCTGCTCATACAGTTTTAGCGTCTGCTCGCCATCCGCCGCCTCGCCAACCACCTGCATGCCCGGATTCCGCTGCAGCAGCAGTTTCAGTCCGGAACGAAGCAGTTTATGGTCATCCGCCAATAACACCTTAAGCTTTTGTTTCACGATAATTCTCCTTTCCCGGGTGGAATTGAGGAATGGCAATGAAGAGCTCAGTACCGCCCTGGGCGGACTGCCTAATCTCCAACCTGCCTTGAAGAAGCTCTACCCGTTCACCCATCCCATACAGGCCAAGCCGATGCTCTTTCTGGGCACGAATTAGATCAGAATCAGAAATTCCCCGGCCATTGTCGGCTATAGTGACCATAATCTGCTCAGGCTGAAAGGCTATATCAATTGACACCGTGGTGGCGCCGGAGTGCTGAACAACATTATTCAAGCTTTCCTGGACAATCCGGTACAGAGCGACAGCAATTTGGTCTTCAACTGAAGTTTGCCGGCCTGCTGTACTTAGGTCAATGTCTAACCCATGGCGGCTGGCGAATTTCTCGCTATAGCGTTCGATCGCAGCTACTAAACCGAGATCATCCAACGCCGGCGGTCTCAACTCAATCGCCAGGTCGCGAACCTCCCGTAAAATATTGGCGGCGACGTCACGCCCCAGCAGCAACGCATCTTTTTGTTCCTGATTCGGCGCATCCTCCGCCAAAACCCGCATTGTCAGCATCAGCGAGGTTAGTGCCTGACTTGTTTCATCATGCAACTCGCGGGAAATCCGCTTGCGCTCATCCTCCTGAGCTGTCATTAGCTTGGTAATCAACGTATCACGCAATTGCTCCTTAGCGCGCAGTTCATCGAGCAGCACTTCCTTATCGTCACTGGCCTTAATTAGACTGGCGGCCATTTCGTTAAACGCGGTGGCCAGCCTGCCAACCTCGCCTGTATCGCGAATATCGGCTCGAATCGTAAGATTCCCCCGGGTTATTGATTCGGCAACTTCCGCCAGCTTGCGAATCGGGTTGGTAATTAACACCGATATTCTGCTGGATAAGAATACAGCCAGTGCGCAGATAATGAGGACAGTAAGCAATACGTCTTTTATATACTCATTAATGGAGTTTCGCGTATACTCCTCGGTCATGCCGACCCGAACATAACCAACCGCCCCATTTTCAACGGGAACAGCAATATCATGTATAGCCCCTTCGTCAGAGTTAAATACAGATATTTTTTGCTGAGTCAAATCAGACATATCATCCAGCAACCCCTTAGGAATACCGCCGTGAAAAGTATGCGCCAGCAAACGCTTGTTACTGTCGATGATTAGAATATACCGCACATCTTCACTGCTTGCTGCTGTCTGCTCCGCCAACTCATATAGATTGTAGAGATCTTCCATCAAAACATAATTTCCACCGGCCAGGGCTACGTGATTTGCAATCTCCACGCCACGCTTTTGCAGCTGCCTGGAAACAATATCATCAAGAGAATTCCAAACAATTAAGCCGGTGGCCAAACTAAGTAACGCAATGATCAATAGCGCCATTGCCAGTATCCGGTAATAAATTGAGAGCCGTGACATCATCATAGCTGTTCTCTCTTTTCTCGCAGCATCCGCCGAATGGGTTCATACTGCTCCGGCTGAGGCGGCACGAACCGGTCAATTGACAAGCCTTGCATTGCCGGCGTCATATCCGGGTTTTCATGCATGGTGAGCAGCGCTTTTCGCAGGATTTCCCGCTGTCCCGGATTTACACTTTTACCTGCTACTACCGGGCCAATCCCGGCAGGCGGCGAAACAGCAATAATTTTGACGGCCTCCGCCAGCTCCGGCTGCCTTTGTTTAGCCCGGTAGTACACTATACTGGTAACAGGCGCAGCATCTACAACTCGGTTGGCAACTGCACGAAAGGATTTATCATGACTATACGTGTAAATATAGCGTCCAAAGAATGTTTCCGGGGTCTCGTTTTTTTGTCGAAGCATTTGTTCTAAAAATGTGTAGCCGGAGTAGCTTAACGGGTCGGTAAAGGCGACAGTCTTACCTTTTAGATCAGCTATATCGTTTATCTCGCTATCCTTCGCTACAACGAGGTACCCCTGATAATAGGGGATACCCAGCCGCTGTTGCGATGCCAGCATCTCAATCTCGGCAAAGCCACTGTAGTTCGCATATTCCCCGGATGAGAAAAACGCGATGTCCGCGCCGCCATTTAAAAGCAGCAGTGCAATCTCAGCATAACTTTTTCGTTGAATCAAAATCACCGGCCTGTTTACATGCTGGCCAAGAAAGTTAGCAATGGAGCGGTAATGCATTACTGTCTCCTGCGGCAACAACACCGAGGAAGTCGCCACCCGCAGAGCATGCGAATCTGCGTCGACGGCAGAAATATCCGGCGGCGCTTCCACTTGCTTAAAATCGATGTATTTGCCGTTATTCAGGAAAGAGCCACATCCGGTGCAGATAGCCAGCACAATCGCACCTAAACAAACAAACCGCAAAACGTTTCGCTCCATAATCCGCCCGCCCAACAGATAAGTGTGTATTCCCTTCAATTAATATTATGTCATTCTCTCTTGGAAACGGTAAATCCTCCCGAATTTACAGAATTGCCCGCAAACAGATATTATCCGACTCATCCCCCGCTCATTTCCTGGCGCAAAAACAGGGATAGTGTCAAAACACTATCCCTGTTGCGCATTTCGTTTTACTTGCCTTTTTCCATTCGCGCCACGACTCTGTGCCATAGGTGTTTCTCTAAGAAACTGCCTTCTACGCTTTCTTCCATATCCTGAAACATTTTATACGGAACAGTAAATGACAGCATGTCAGCTTCGATCATGGGCCGCACTGTAATATCAGTCAAACCCACGACCGCTCTGGGGTTTTCCTTCTGGGCCTCGGCGTAGGGAACAAGGAAAATGGACTGACACCCTGCACCAAAAGGTATCATAACATTTTCATTGCCGGGCCTGTAATAGTTTGCCAGTACGGTAAGGGCCGATAGCTGATCATTATTAACATAGAAGACAATTAACTCCGGTAGTTCCCTGGCAGTATCAAGCTGTGACAAAGGTTTAAAAATTACGTACTGATAGGGAATATCAGTGATTGGCAAACACTCAACAAACTCTGCTCCCAGCTCAGGATTTTTTAGATATCCTTCGCCTTCAAGCTGGCCGCTTTTACCAACTGACAAAAAATATTCAATCCCGCCCGGATAATTCGGATAATGGCCAAAGCCTAAGCCTACTTTACCGCCAGGACAGCCGGTGGTTTTACGTTCAAAAACTGAGGTTTTTCCTTTTGCCGCCGCAATAAATAACGGAATTGCACAGCTCCACTGTCCTTCTTTACCCTGAAGCGCCCCTGCCGGTTTTTCGTTGCTAAGCAAAACAGCCACCGGTTCATAACGCAGGCTCAATTCTTTAACTAAACGGCTTTCCATCTTGTTTACCTCCCTTATTTTTAATTCTATACTGTTATGAAACTGCTTACTTGTTGGCTATCTGTATCAGTGTTTTCAAACGTAGATAGAGTTATTATTTAGTTGTCACGACAACTACAACTTCAAAAAAAATCAGTTACTTGATGTTATCATAAATTTGATTTAGCATTTTCTTCATTTCCGCCACTTTATGCTGTTCTAGGCCTGCTGTTGCTTTATCTAATAGCTGCTGAGCCTTAGGAATCAGTTGTTCACGCAATGCGCACCCGTCGTCAGTCAAAAATATTTGAAAAGCTCGCTTATCCACCGGATGAGGTTTGCGAATAACTAACCCCTTTATTATTAGCTTTTCCAAAATGCGATTGGTGTTTGGTTTGTCTTTAAAAGTCAAATCCGATAACTCTTTGGGAGTAACACCTTCTTTTTCCCACAAACAGTTTAATATAGCCCATTGCTCCGGCGTTACATCATGGTCTTTTAATTGGTGAAACAGCTCATTCTTTAGTTTTGTATTTACTTTGTTTAGGATAAATCCTAATGAATCATCTAATTTAAAATTCATGTAAACCACCATCTAGTTGTCCTGACAACTACATTATAATCTTATCACAATAATCAGTCAATATGTTTTCAATAAAATATCCGATAAACAGTGTAATTTATTCTTTCATATACGCCAGCGCTTTATCGCGCACTTGGGGCAGCTCAATATACAAATTTTTACCCGGACAAAGCGTTGTGTTTAAATCGCGATGTCCAACCACGTTGTTATAATCCGGGGTAATATTATATATGTGGCTCAGAGCCGCCACCAGTCTGGCTGTTTTTTCAAGCTGAACAGCAGTGGGTATTGCGTCTTCAAAGTTGCCATCCAGCACAATGCCGACAGAAGATCCATTGTGGTTGTATGTATGGGCGCCTACGGTATCTCTTGGCCGCCCCCGTTCAATCATACCGTTTTTGTGAATTACATAGTGATAGCCAATACCTGACCACCCGTTTCGCAAATGCAAGCGATGGATTTCCGCCGCCGCTTCCTCAGCAGCGCCCATTCCAACATGATGAATAACGATTAAATCAGTAAAAGCCCGTGTTGCCAGGGGGCCAAACGCCAGGTTGCTTTCCTGAATTTCCAGATCGCTCTCTTTAATGGCCGTCGGACTGCTAAAGCTGCCCGCGTCAATCCGCAGGCGATACATGCCGGCACGCAGTACAGACGGAACAAGTGCATACCGCATTTCCGGCATTACATTCTGGTTCTTAACAACAAGCCGCACTGAACAATCCTGCTGATTGACAGCTTTCACCTCAGCCCGCTTAATGTACGGATTGTCATAATTCATTTGTCCGGTTAAATCACCAGGCCGGCACTTTTTTATCAAAAACAGAAATTCATCTGGGACCGAACTTGGAATAATCTCAGCAACACCCGAAACCATCAATTCCAGCCAGAAATAACTTTGATCAGAACCGGTTGGGTTTTCTAAACCACTGCGAATGTAAACAAGCTTCGTCGCTTGTTCCTTAGGTTGCTCCTGGGCCAGTGCCTTACATACATCGAAAAAGTTTTGTCCGAGCCAAATAGTTGAACATGCACCAAAGGTGTTTCGTAAAAAATCTCTCCGCTTCATGCAATAACCACCAAATCTATTTAACTTTATACATTTTATTTCGATCCGGCTGCCAAAATACCTGTCCTGTTGCATTAGGTAAATTGAGGCAATACAAGAAATCTCGGGACAATATTTTTAGCACTTACTCTGTGAGTCCCCTTAGACTCACGGGGACGGTTCTCTTGATGCATTACAAGCAAGGGGACGTATATTTTGCTTCGCAAAATACAATAAAATAAAGAAGCAAAAAGAAATATCCCCTTGTTTCTTACTGGGGATATTGTCTCATATCTTATTGATTTGACCGTGCACTTCTATCGTAAGCGCTTACTATAAAACACCTCTATATAGAAAATCCTTTAATCTACTTTGACACCCAATAAAAATCCTTCTTTTATTGGATCATCCGGATCTAAGACAAACTGGTGAATTCCAGTGACATAGGCCGAACCAGTTACTTCCGGCACAATCGCAGGCAATGTTCCTACGGCAGCCTCTTCTATGACTCTTGCCTTGAAAATTGTCCCGATTATGCTTTCGTGAATGAAGTCTTCACCAATTTTCAGCTGTCCTTTGGCATACAGTGTTGCTACTTTAGCCGATGTACCGGTGCCACAGGGAGACCGGTCGATAGATCCAGGCGGGATTACAACGGCATTCTTAACGTGAGCCTCCGGATGAGTCGGAGGACCATAAAATTCCACATGCGTAACCTTGTCGATAAAAGGCTTTTCCGGATGGATTACTTTAATTTGAGCATTTACAGCGTCTTTAATCAAGTTCCCGATCCGAATTATCTCCATTTCGTTTTCCGGTAAAATCGTAAGACCCACAGCAGCTGCAGCAACGATTGCATAGAAGTTTCCTCCGTATGCAATATCCAGTTTAATGGCGCCAAAGCCTGGCAAGTCAATTACTTCATCGGCAGCATACAAAAAAGAAGGTATATTTTTGAATGTTACACTCTTGGCAACAGTATCTTCTACAGCCACTTGAACTTTCACAAGCCCGGCCGGCGTATCAATAGAAAATTCTGTTGTAGGTTCGTGCACAGGAACCATTCCGTTCTCTACCATTGCTGTGGCAAAACCAATCGTATCATGCCCACACATGGGAAGATATCCGCCAACTTCAATATAAATTACACCTAAAGTTGCATCCGGATTACACGGCGGCGTAAGGACAGCTCCTGACATTACGTTATTACCCCGCGGTTCAAACATCAGCATTTTTCTGATCCAGTCCATGTTATCCCGCATATATAGCATTTTTTCACTCATGGTTTTCCCTGGTATGACTGGTATTCCGCCGATAATATTTCTTGTTGGCTCACCAGCAGTGTGCGTGTCGATTGTGGAAAATAGCCTGCTAAAACGCATATTTCTTGTATCCCCTTTAGTTTTAATACGGCGATAATGCTTTTTTATACCGCAGACTCCATTGCCGCTTTTCTTAAACTACTGCTTATGCGATAAAACGTGATAGAAAAGCCTGCGCTCTCTGTGTATTGGGATTGGTGAAAAAGACATCAGGGCTTGCATCTTCCACAACATTGCCGTCAGCCATAAACAG
This sequence comes from Sporomusa aerivorans, assembly GCF_041428895.1. Lineage (NCBI taxonomy): Bacteria > Bacillati > Bacillota > Negativicutes > Selenomonadales > Sporomusaceae > Sporomusa > Sporomusa aerivorans. The sequence goes on along the minus strand of NZ_CP156926.1, from coordinate 635,436 downwards.
GATCCGGTCAGCTACCTCCTTGGCAAAACCCATCTCATGGGTAACGACAATCATCGTCATACCCTCGTTAGCCAACTTACGCATTACGGCTAGAACATCACCAACCAGCTCAGGATCCAGCGCCGATGTCGGCTCATCAAAAAGAAGCATTTTAGGTTCCATGGCCAGCGCCCTGGCTATCGCAACGCGCTGCTGCTGTCCGCCGGACAAGGTATGCGGCATCACGTCAGCTTTGTCGGATAAGCCAACTTTATCAAGCATTGCCAGAGCTTTCTCGCGCGCCATTTTTTTAGACATTTTTTTTACAAGCACCAGCGCCAGCATAACATTCTCGACTACGGATTTTAGCGGAAACAAATTAAAATGCTGAAATACCATGCCGACATCTTCCCGCAATTGCCTAACATCAAATTTTTCGTCGAGCGTATTTTTTCCGTTGTAGAGAATTTTCCCGGCTGTCGGTTCTTCCAATAGATTCAAGCATCGCAAAAAGGTACTTTTCCCCGCTCCGGAAGGACCAAGAATACAGGTTACTTCTTTTGTATTAAAGTCAATATTCACATCATCCAAGACCATAATATTATTGAATTGTTTCTTTAAATTACATACCTGCATCATCTTCTATCTACTCCCATCTTCTTCTCTAAGGCACTCAATAGAATGGTAAGTATTGAAATTAAAACCAGATAAAATAAAGCTAAAAGCGTATAACTTTCAACGAGGTTAAACGATGTGGCCGCATATTGACCGGCTTGATAAGTCATTTCAGCAACACCGATTACCGTCAAAATGGCTGTGTCTTTAATGGTGATAATAAATTGATTTCCAAGGGCGGGCAGCATGCTTTTAAAGGCCGGCGGAAAAATTAAGTGAAACAAAATCTGAAATTTGTTCATACCGAGTGAGTACCCTGCTTCCCACTGGCCTTTGGGCACCTCGTTCAGTGCCCCCCGGACAATTTCCGAAATATAAGCGCTGGCATTAATGGAAATGCAGAGAATCCCTGCTATCTCCCGGTTAAAACTAATATCCAGCATACGCGGTATAACAAAATAAATGTAAAGCGCTTGCACGATAATTGGCGTGCTGCGAATGATCCAAACATAGAAAGCGGCTATTGAGCTTAATACTTTAGACTTTGTCGTCCTGATATAACCCGCACAAACACCAATGATAAAACCGGCTAAAATACCAAGTACGGCTATGAGAATGGTCATTTGCAGCCCATCAACAATTTTGGGGAATACTATAGGAATACTACTCCAGTTAAACATTTAAGCCCTCCGTCTGCTTCATACCCTGTGTTGCCTCTGAGTCTATAGGAATCAAGGAGTTTTTGCACCGCCGGACACATCAAGATTAATCCATTTTTTCTGCAGAGCATCAATTGTGCCATCGTCTTGCAATTCCTTGAGTGCTTTATCGATCTCGGCAACATATTTACTGTCCTTAGGGAATGCAAAACCGCAAGGCACTTTTTCTACTTCAGTGCCAACTACTTTAATTTGGCTGTCCGGATGTGTCTTTAAATAGTAAGCCACGTTAGGAGTATCATAAATTGTAGCATTTGCCGTTCCCTTTTCTACCTCCATATACGCTGCCGATTGCTGTGGAAAAGCGATAATTTCAGAATCAGGATAAGTCTTGCTTGTGTAAGCGTGCGCAGCTGCTCCTTTTTCCACCGCGATTTTTTTGCCATGTAATTCATCCTGACTGGTTATAGTGGAATCTTTTCTGACAACTGCCCGCAGCCCGGCATAGTAATACGGAGCAGTAAAACTCATTTTCTTCTTTCTTTCTTCTGTAATACAAACTTGTCCGGCAGCGATATTGACTTGTCCGCCCTGTACAGAAATAAATAGAGGATCAAATTCCATAACTTTTAATTCATACGTAAATCCCACTTTTTTACTAATCGCATCAATTAAATCTAGATCAAAGCCAATATTCTTGCCGTTAGCATCCTGATAAAAAAAAGGAGCATATGTCCCTATACCTACTAGTACTTTTTTCCCTTTTAACGAAGTATCCTGGGTTGATGCGGTATTGCTTGCGCTACTACCGCATCCTGTTGCAAGAATGGAAAGAGTAACTATAGAAACCAACATAAGAAACCATTTTTTAATCGTTTTATTCATCGAACTCATCCTCCTCTTATTTGGGAAATAAATGAAAAGCGGCAATGAGGCCCTTATAATTAGAGGCCCCATTGCCGCCTTTCTTTAAATACTGCTTTATTAGAATTCATGACCGTTTTTTTAGGCATACAATTGTTCAGGCATCGCCATTAAGGGAAATAATTGGCCCACACCCGGCGTCATTCCAGATCTTAATATGTCGTTTAAGCTCGCCAACCTATTTTTACCAAACCTTCACCCGAATAAAAAACCCGTAATACTCTCATAAACCACCTCCTCAATGAACTGCAGCTTGTCCTGTATATAATACATAAAAACTAGCAAGAGAAATTTACCAATTTTTATTGTCACCAAATTACTAAATTCGATTATAGAAGGTAAAAGTAATAGAATCAAAGCCATATAGCGCTATTGTTTACCCCAACAAAACAAAAGATTAAAATGTTCACGAAAATGAATATTTTTTTCATTTACTTCATTAATTTTGATATATTTTTCATTTTTATAGCAAAATCATGTATATAATTTCATTTTATAAACAATATAGCATCGGTGGATTATATTGTCAATAAGTTTTTTTACCACTTGCTGTTCCTATATATCTCTTAAATCCTTCCTTGTGAAATTTATCACTGTCGCTACATAATAGTCTCACCATGCGGACTCACAGGGACGGTTCTTTTGATGCAGTTACTACTTTTCTTTATGCCTGGTAATTACACTCTGGTTTATCCCCGTAAGTCTAGCTATTTGACGTGTTGTAATACTAGTATTGCATCTCTTTCCGGTTTTTTTACTGCTTGTAATTCCTGTGGGATATTCACTCTCACTCATAAAAAGATTGGACATGGTTATCCATAAGGCAATATCCGTAAACCCTATAGGCGCAAACATTTCTATAATACTGCACACATTCTAAAAATCTTGATTATCCTCATCGTCTTCAAAAATCACCTGTCTATTTATGCCTATATGGTATATTCCACTTTTACTTTTTTGAAGCGCTTTCTGGCCATGTTTGTCACCTCAGATATTTTAAACATCCACACATATCTGACTCAAGAGAACCGTCCCCTTGAGTCTACAAAGAAAGCTGCCTCGTTGAAGGCAGCTTTCTTGCGAAATTTTGATGTTAGGGACTCACAGGGACGGTTCTTCTGATGCATTCAGCTATTTGACAGTTGATTTTTTCATTGCTGGTAATTCCTACGGGTACTCACGTTTGCATATTTTTTAATGAGCATCCTTATTTCTTCATCTTTTTGCGTTATTTGTTCTTTATTCTCAAGGCTCTCGTAAAACATATCCGGTTAGCTTGCACTGTGATCTCTGGGCAGCACCGGCAGCGCAATATAAAAGATACTGCCGTGTCCCAGTTTGCTTTCCACCCAGATACGCCCCCCATGCATATCTACAATTTCTTTAGCTATAGACAGCCCCAGACCGCTGCTGCTGCCAACATTGCGAATAATCGCGCCCTGTCCGGCATAAAAACGGTCAAATATTTTTTCTAATTCTTCTACAGAAATACCGCTCCCGGTATCCTGAACCGAAAAAAACACTTCATCACCGGGTATGCTGATTTCTGCGGCAACGGTTATACTTCCGCCGGCAGGTGTGTACTTCACCGCATTATAAATTAAGTTGGCAAAGACCTGCTCCAACCGGAATCGATCTATCCTTATGATCTCATCCTGCACCTCTGCAGGTGCCTGCATAAGTAACGTTACATTCATATTAGCCGCATCCAGTTGGTACGATTTCATCAAAGATTTCAGGAAATTTCCTATTAAAATTTCCTGCCAGTCTACCGTCAGCATTCGCGCTTCCAGCTTGCAGAGCGTAAAGAAATCTTCAATCAGGTGATTCAGCAATAAAGTTTTACTATGTATAACCTGCAATGCCTTTTCTTTTTCTTCCGGCTTCTGCGCAACCCCGTCTAAAATAGCTTCTACATAACCACGGATCATCATGATCGGTGTGCGCAGATCATGGGCAATATTGCTAACCAGATTCTGGCGGGCCTTTTCCACACAAGCCAAATTTTTATTTTGCTGTTGCAAAAGAAGTGTAGTTTCCCGAAGCTCACTGGTCCGTTCCAGTACTTGCCGTTCCAGATTCTCGTTAATGGTATTAATCTGTGCATTAAGCTGATTCAATTCATCATTGTTACGAAGAATCTGCAGGGTAGCTTCTTCTTTTTGCTGATATACCCGCCGAACCCGCTGAATAAGAATAAAAGCCTGACAGCTCAGGTCAATCAACTGTCCGGAAACGCCGATTGCAATAGGGAGAGCAAATAAGCCAAGAGATCGCAGGGCATCTGCCGCCATAGAGACTGCCCAGGCTCCAATTCCCGCGGCATAGATACGGGCTTCTTCATTTGTACGCAGTTGCCCCCAGAATACATAAAACAGCAGCACAATATTCAAAACCAACATGCATAACGCCATTTTTACTAGAAACACACTGTTGCTGGTATCATACCTGAGCAACAGCATACCGCCTATAGCCAACAGAAAAAGTAGATAACGGATGGTTCGGACTGCCTTCACATGCCGTTCCTGCACAATAGACTCCAAAAACCAAATTAAAAAGCCCTGTCCAAATAGAGCGCCTGCCATAGTTGTGAATAACAAAACCTGCGAGGACGGTATCAGCATCTGAATATTAAAAATGCCGCTCATACCCACCAGGCTGTTACAAGCTGCTCCCCCGGCAAACGCATAATAACTCTTCAGACCTTTATTGCGCAAGGCCATGATAAAAGCAACGCCGCAGCCAAAAAAGCCCAGGAAAACTGCCCCTGTACGAAAAAAGTCCAGCCTCGTCCGACTGGAAACAATCTCGGCAAGAGCGCCAATCCGAGGCATGGCTCCCAGACCGATAATTGGGCCATTGGAATGGATTCGTAGATAAATATCCTTTCCGGCCGACCCGGCAGGCAATTCAATTAAATGCATAGGAAACCAGGGATTGTACTCAGTACCGATGGGAACGGGAATTTCACCGTTTTGATAAACTCGCTGCCCGTCAATCCAGCATTCGATATGATGATTGACTGTCGCCAAAAATAAAATAGGCTTGACATACTCCGTGGCCGGCAAATTACCGTGCAGCCACAGTACACTTTTACCATCCCAGCCGGGCGGTTGTCCGGGAAATTTTGCGTCCTGCCATGCTCCCGGCTCAATCGCTGTCAGCGTCCATTCCGGCCGGCCGTCAGCAGTTGTCGGTGAATCTCCCCAACGGTACTGCCAGCCCTCCCGGATATACAGTTCCGACTTATTACCATTGATCCAGACGATTCCTATAATTGTAACAATTACGATTATCAGTATGATAGCAATAAAAAGACTATACAAGCCCTTCACATTATTTCTCTGCAAAATGGTCCCGCTTTCCCGCTAAAGGTGTCCCTGGCACCCGTTGCGCCCAAACACTGTTAAATTGATATCCGGTCCCCCAAGCTGTCAAAATATAGGCAGGCTGAGCTGAGTTCTTCTCAATTTTCTTACGTAAGTTGCTGACGTGAACGATAACTGTCCGTACATCCTCGTTTACATTTACGGACCAGACATTACGAAATATATCTTCGGCACTGAAAACAACGCCAGGATTTTGCGCGAGCAGCAGCAAAATATCAAATTCCGTCCCGGATAACTTAATCAGCCGCTGGTCAATCCAGGCACTGCGGCTGCTCACGTCGATACGCAAACTGCCGAACTGAAGCACGTCCTGGCCCAATTTCCTTGCTTCCCGCCGGCGTAAGTGAGCTTCTATACGAGCTACCAGTTCACGCAGGCCAAATGGTTTGACAATATAGTCGTCGCCGCCAATGCCCAGTGCAATAACTTTATCACTTTCTTCCCCTTTACAGCTCATGAAGAAAATGGGGATATCGACGTGCCGGCGCAACTGGGTACAAACTTCTACACCACTGAGATCCGGCAACACGTTGTCCAGCAATATTAAATCCGGCTGGTGCAGGATTGCCGCCTGAATCGCGCCGATCCCACTGTGCACGCACAAAGTACGATATCCTTCCTTTGTCAGATACATACTCACTAATTCACATAATTCAAGTTCATCATCCACGATTAAGATAACAACTTCCTTGGCCGTACTGACTCCTCCCTCAAATTCAAAGGAATTGCAAATGCAACTCTTACAGATAGTTTAATAAATACAACCATTGCTGCCTGTGTGGAAAAGCGGAAGCATTCCGCTTTTTTGGTAACAGACCTTCAGGCAAGATCTCCTAGTCTAGTGTAAATGGGAGCGACCAGTTGTCGTAGACTCCGTATATTGCATAATCGAATTAAGTTTTTCAGATTTTCACACACTTGATTTTACAACAAAAAGCGGTTTCCGGCTACTGCCTGTTGAACCGCTTTTTTGTTGTTTAGACAGACCTCCAAGACACTCGAGTCCTACACTTTTTCGACAAATTACAAAATACAAAGAAATATTAATAAATGATAAATTTTTTCTTTATATTTCTTTGTATTTCTTTACTTGAAGTGGACAATTAGTCCTATTATGATAAAAAATACAATAATTCATAAACAAATTGTTCGGCGGAATGCTCAAAGTATCAGTTTCGTAGTACAATGCGGCGGAATAACCGCAATCTTTACAGAGAAGCCGTATAGCCCAAATGGGCTGCTACAAGTAAAAGATTAAGGAATTCTGTCAAATGCAGCAGTCATCATGTCGAATCCCGAAGAGGAGGGGTTATCCAAAACAGAATTACGCATGATTTACAGTTAGTTATGAAAAGGAGGAGTGAACTTGTTTCCAATATCCAAGCAATTCACGAAGCTAATAGCAATATGCCTGGCCGTATTACTGCTGGCGGGCAATCCGGCTGTTGTTGCCCCGGCAAGTGCTGCAACAGATTCAGCAAGTAATACACAAACCAATGAATTACCCGTATTGACCATAGAAAAGCCTGCTGTTAATGAAACGCCATTAACTCAAGCTGTTTTTAATGCGGACTCCAGCAGGCTAAGCAACGACCAAAAGACAGCACAGTTCCTTAATCAACTCATTCCTTACTATCTGCAAAACGGTAAGCACCAAGGGCCAGATTGGCTGAGAACAACCGATATTAACTTTTCTTTTACAGAAAACTATAAGCCGGTATTTTCTCTGGAAACCATTCAGCCTTTTTCTCAAACCACAAGAAACAGTGAACTCTTGTTTTGGCAAGGCCGTTATTCCTATCAGAGCGATGCCGATACAACTGCCAACCTAGGGATCGGCTGGCGAAAGCTATCGGAAGACAAAACGAGTATTATTGGTTTTAATGCGTTCTATGATTATGGATTTAAACATGATCTTGCCCGTGTTGGCGTAGGTGCAGAATACTTTAACAAATTAGCCGAATATCGGGCGAATTTTTACTTCCCCACCTCGGGCGATCGCCAAATAGACGAAACTGTTTCAAGCGATGGCATCTTATATACCTATATAAGAGCGGTACAAGGCTTTGACTATGAGGTCGGCTCGACATTGGCAAACGCTCCGTGGCTTGGCTTCTATGCATCTGGGTTTTACTACGATAACAAACATAACGACGATGAAAAAGGGTATAAACTGCGCAGTACACTGCAGCTTTCTCCCCGAATTTCTCTGGAAATGGGCTATACCAGATCCAATCTTTCGAGTGGAGACTTATACGGTAAGATCCAATATCAACTGGCAGACAAACTAGGACCGTCCCTTTTCGGCGACAGTGCCAAAGATAAGAAATTCAGTGATATCAGCTACAAGCTTTTACAAAAAGTGCAACGGGAAAGTCAGATCAAATCCGAGACCTTTACTAAATTTGTATCCTATGTAGGCAGTATCAGTACGACTGTTACCAATGGCAGTGGACAACCTATTCAGGGAGCTAGCCTGCAGGCCTACAAAAACGGGAATCCGGTCGGTAGCGCCGTCATCACGAATGCAGCCGGAACCGGAGTTATCAATGGACTGGATGTCGGAGCCTATACAATTAAGGCCACCTATTTCAGCTACTCCAATAGCAGTACAGTAACGGTACAAAAAGATCAGGAGGCCAGTACGGCGATCAGCCTGCCGATAGTCGGCGGCACTATTGTAGTGAATGTTTTTGACGCGCAAGGCGGCTCTGTAAGCGGTGCAACTGTTACCGCCAACGTAGTCAGTGGGGAACACTCACGGGCTGAGAGAAATCTCTTTGACCGCATCCTAGGTGTAAAAACAGCATTTGCTGCTGAGGCAGCATTCACACTTAGCCTGACTACAGGCGCTGATGGAACTGCCCATTTTGCTAATTTGCCGCCGGGCAATTACCGGTTCACCGTGCAATCAAACGGACAAAGCATGAACAGTATCGCTGCTAACGTTCCGGCAAACGGCGGTACAAGCAATGTCAATGTTGTGCTGCCCTCGTCCAATATCACTACCGGCAGTGCAGCAATTACAGTTACCGACGGAAGTTCCCCGCTAAGTGGCGCAACTGCCAGCGTCACTGTTAACGGCACAACACAAACGGTTACCACCAATAGTACTGGCTTAGCAACCTTCAGTGATCTGCCCGCAGGCAGCTACAGCTTCTCAGTCAGTAAGGAAAGCTATATTAGCAATACTGTCACTGTAGCCGTTAACAATGGTGTAACAGCCGCCAGGACAATAGCACTGGCACTACAGACCGGTAATGCAACGATTATCATCCATGATGGAACAAATCCAATTAGCGGTGCAACCGTCAGCGTAACAGCAAACGGTGCAGTACGGACGGCGACAACCGATGCCTCCGGTCAGGCGACATTCACCAATGTACCGATTGGTACGTATACCTTCACTGCGGCAAAGAGCGGTTATGACAGTAGTACCACAAGTGTAATGGTGACGAACGGAACTACCGTCTCCGGGACAATTGCACTGGTAAGACAACTCGGCACTATAACCATCACCATCACTGATAGAACCAATACGGTCAGCGGCGCAACTGTCACGTTGAATGAAACGACCTCCGGAACAACGGATGAAATGGGTCAGGTTATATTTTATTCCCAACCGGTTGGTATGACTGGCTATACTGTAACTAAGTCCGGTTATGACACTAAAAGCGGCAGTATAACGATCGTGAATGGAACCGCCGCATCGGAAACAATTGCCATAATTAGACAAACCGGTACTGCAACCATCACCATCACGAATGGAATTGATCCGATTAGTGGCGCTACCGTCACCATACCGGCTTTCGCGTGGACGGTGACAACGAACGAACTCGGCCAAGCAACATTCACTGATGTACCGACCGGTACGTATAACTTTACGGCAACAAAAACCGATTACAGGAGCAACAATACTACTGTACCGGTAAGTCATGGAACGACCACGAACGGAACCATCATCATAGTAAGGCAAACCGGCTCTGCAGTGATCACAGTCAGCGAAGGGAGCACTCCCATTCAGGGCGCCACCGTCAGCGTAACGGTAGATGGCACTGAGCGCACAATAGCAACGGATTCATCGGGACGGGCGCAATTTAGCAATCTCCCAACCGGCAGCTATACCTTCACAGTAACCAAGACCGATTATAACACTAATACCTGCAGCGCTATGGTAGTAAATTCGGGTAATACACCTGCCGTCGTTTCGCTGACCCGGCAAACCGGCAATGCAGCGATTACAGTTAATGACGGAACCAATCCAATTAGTGGCGCAATCGTCAGCATAACGGTAGACGGTACAACGCGGGCAGCGACAACTAACGAACTCGGCCAGGCAACCTTCACTAGTATACCTACCGGTACGTATACCTTCACGGCGACAAAGAACGATTATGACAGCGCTACCACAAATGTAACAGTGACGAACGGATCAACGGCCACCGGAAGCATTTCCATGTCGGAACAATTGGTCGGAACCGTAGTTGTTAAGGTTTTAGGTCCCATCCAAATGCCTAAAGTCGGTGCGAGCGTATCCGTGGTTGTCAACGGCACTGCACGAACACAGATAACTGGCTCAGATGGTACTGTGACATTTTATAACGTACCGGCGGGCACCCACCAGTTTTTATCGGGAATGTGGGGTACAAGTGTAACTGTGATATCTGGTCAAACTGTAAATGCAGTAATCAATGCGCCACTCTAACGCTGAAAGAATTCTAATGAATTTTATATCAGGTAAAACTCCCATGCTCTTGAATATCCTGTAGAAGTGCTGAAACCCTTGGTCACTGCGGAGCTGCCTAACTCTGCAGTGACCCTTTCTGTTCGTTTATCTGCTTTAATACAATGCCTATGAAGTTTTAGTAAAAACACGGGGACAGGGACACTGTTTTATGGGAAGACACAGGGACTGGTAGTATTGTTCTGCTTGTTTTTAATGAAACATTAACCACTGCCCCTGTGTCTTTAATGTTGTTTATAGCATCAAGGGGACGGTTCTTTTGATGCATTTCCTATTTGTCTTTTATGCCCTGGTAATCACACTCTGGCTTATCCCCGTAAGTCTAGCTATTTGACGTGTTGTAATACCTTGTATTTTTTTAATTTCTCTTAGCATTGCGTCTCTTTTCGATTTTTCCATTGCTTGTAATTCCCGCGGGGTACTCACGTTTGCATATTTTTTAATGAGCATCCTTACTTCTTCATCTTTTGGCGTTATTTGTTCTCTATACTTAAGACAATCATCATTTGCTGATGTCTCTCTCATAAAATGTGCAAAACCTTTGCGGGCCTGATCGCTATCTATTGAAAACATCCCCAGTATAAAATTAGAGTCCACTATTTGACTGGTATTAATATATTCATCATAACTACTAAACTTAAAATCAGATAAGCTTTGTATTAAGCCAGCTTTTAACGGATTCTGGTGGATGTACCGTAAAACAACCAGTAGGTATGCGTCATCTTCTATAACCTCACTTTTAAAACGGTCTTGGAACAAGTGCCCGCATCGATCATATTTTCGATTATACCAAGCTACGTAGCGTACACCGATTCTTTTCATAATTGACGCAATCTCTTCTTCAGTTTCCTTTATCAGTAAATGAACATGGTTATCCATAAGGCAATATCCGTAAACCTTACAGGCGCAAATATTGCTGTAATACTGCACACACTCTAAAAATCTTGATTTATCCTCATCGTCTTCAAAAATCACCTGTCTATTGATGCCTCGTAATATTATATGATATATTCCACTTTTACTTTTTTGTCGCGCTTGTCTGGCCATGTTTGTCACCTCAGATATATTTTAACATTTTCACATATCTGACTCAACGGAACCGTCCCCTTGAGTCTGCCAGAAAAAAGTAGAACCCCTTATCGCATGTGCTTTAAGGGGTTGCTTTTCTTCTATTATCTATGTAAGAATCATCAACGGCTCCCCGTGCGGTCAGTATACTGCACAAAAAGCTGCGTTGTTGAAGTCTTGAAGTCATTATTTTTTCGAGCCAAATATCACATTCATTTATCCTCTTCAGGTACCGCAAGGCCTGGATACATAATTATTTTATTCTGCTCTTCACTACTTACATCACGGGGAATCGAAGCCATCGCCTTTTCCAGCCATTCCTCCGCAGCTTGCGGATCCTCTGTGTCTGTATTTTTTACATGGTCAATCCGGCTTGTCACTTTGCTCATTTGTTTCATCCTAGCACCAACTTTCCCAATTATTTTACTGCTTCTGAGCATACTTTTAGTTTAGCTTATTACTGATTGCAATGTCATAAAAATTATATCCTTTAGTATTACAAAATAATTACAAATAAGGTCAAAAGAAGTGTCCCCCTTTTATTTCCAGCCCCGCCTGGCAGCAAAAAACCACCTGGTGTACGCAATTAAGCGAACATCAGGTGGTTTCTTCTGATTGCTATTTTAAAGTCTGCAAGGAAAGAATATGGTAAGTCACGCCCATCCCCACCAGAGATAAGAACAGGCAGATATATACTCCAGGCAGTAAACTCATGGAAAGACCCAGTGATCCCCACAGAAAGGCTATCGCCACAACCTTCGTCTTGCGGGTAATGGCCCGGTAAGTATGGTAATTATAAATATAGCCGCCAAATGTTTTATGGTTAATCAGCCAATCATACAGCCGGCTGGAACTGCGCGCAAAGCAATACGCCGTGAGTAAAAGAAAAGGCACTGTCGGCAGCAAGGGAAGAAAGATGCCCAGAATGCCAAGGAATAGGGAAAGACAGCCCACTGTCATTAAAATATATTTTTTAAGGATTTTGCCGGGATACATCAAGCTAGCACCTCATAGTAGTAAATATATATAGTACAATCATGCCCGGGGTTACGCCCTCTGTACCTGCGGATGCCCTGGCGGCCTCTGTGCCGTAGGAATGCCATCCGCTGCCGCAGCCAAGGACGGATGGCCGTTCGGAGTGTGCCGCATGCCCGGATGCTGCGCCGCCGCTCCGTCCTGAGCGGCAATCCGCTGCAGGGCAAGGCCGGTTCTCCCTGTCAACAGGGCCTCAACGCACTCCACCGTCGTCTGGGCCAGGTTGACCTGCCAGAACTGGCCAGCCACGGTCAGTCGGTACATAGCGCCGTTGTACTCTACCAGCCCGCGTTCTGCCCACAGGTCGTACAGCCACTCCAGCTCGGCCAGCCGCGCATCGGCCCCGGTCAGGGACGGCAGCGCCAGAAAACCCCGTTCCAGTTGATCCACCACCAGATTAACCACCGGCTGCAGCGGCGACTGCTCCATCAGCACCATAAAGGGCTTTTGCCCCGCTCCAATCATCTGTTCGTACGGCGGCAGCAGCCGGTGGAGCATGGCGGCATAGCCGCCGATATTGCCGCCGGCGCCGCAGCCGAAGGGAAACATTTCTCCCCCCTGCTTCGCCAGCGTGTTATACAGGCTCCGCTCCCGGCTGCTCCGGGACCAGTGGCAAATGCTGAGACGGTTAAAGGAGCGCTTGGCCAGAAATTCGTGGGCGAAAGCGAACATCTGCGCCTGCCGGGCCGTGCTGGCCGCCGCCGGCAGCTTGCCGGCCCGGATCTGCCTGTTCAGCTCGCTTTCCTCGAATACGTTGAGCTGGTACAAATCCATGCCGTCCACCGCCGCGGCGGTCAACAGCTCCAGATCCTCCTCCCAGGCTTTCATATCCTGTTCCGGCAAACCATAAATCAGATCGACGACCACCGCACACTGCTGGTAAGCCTTCAGCGCGGCCAGGCGTTTCAGTACGGTCTCGCGGTCGTCCAGCCGTCCCAGCGGGCGCCGGATATGGGTGTGGAAGGACTGGACCCCCAGCGACATCCGGTTCACACCGTTCGCCAGCCACACCTCCATTTTCTCCGGCACCAGGTCGTGAATGCGGCCCTCCAGGGTCAGCTCATAGTCATTGGACAGCGGCAGACACCGGCCAATCGCCTGCAGCAGCCGTTTTGCGTTCTGCGGCGACAGCGAGGTCGGCGTGCCGCCGCCGATAAACACCGCCTGCACCGGCCCCCCCTGCAGCCGCGGCGCATCAGCCGCGTCCTCCAGTTCCTGTACCAGACAGTCAATATAACGGTCCTCGGCCGCCTGGCTGGCAGCATTCTGAAAGAAGTCGCAATACAGGCACTTGGTCTGGCAGAAGGGAATATGGATATAAACGGAACGCGGCTCCCGGTTTGCCGGTGCATCGGCCATCAGGCGCCGCCAAAGCGCCTGTGTCTGATCCGCCGGGACGGGACGTCCGGTCAGGCCGGCGTGCACCACCCGTTTGCGAGGAAAAGCACAGGTCAGGGGTTCGACATGCTCACAGCCGAACTGAAGCGCCCGTTCTTCCGGCGGAAGGGCCTGAACTATAGCCTCCAGCTTCATCGTCCGGTACGCTCCAGACGTTTCAGCGTTTCGGCGGTAAACGCCCCGGCTGCCGCCAGATCGGCTTCATCCGGATGGGACGAGGCGCGCTGGTGCAAGGCGGCGCGTTCCGGCGTCACTGCATGGGGGTGTCCGGCTGCAAACATTTTTTTCATCTCTTCAATCAGCTGCGGGTCTACCTTGCCCTGACAGATAAAGGTGTTGACCGGCGGCTCGTCCGCAGGGCGCAGCGCCGCCGCGCTCTTTAGGCTATCCGCCGCGTGCGGTGATGAAGGATCGGCTCCCAGCGTGGCAAACAGGGCGATTTTCGGATGTTCCAGCCGTTCCAGCAGCTGTTTAGCCGCCGCGTCCGCCGTCCCTCTGTCCACCCAAAAGCCCACAAATACGCAGTCATAAGCGCTGAGGTCCGCCGGCGCATCCGCTACCGGCACACAGGGTGTGCCTGCCGGCAGAGCGTTGCAAACCGCCGCCGCAACCTTTTCGGTGTTGCCTGTCTTTGAAGAATATAAAACGATACATTTCATGTCAATCATCCCTTCTATTATTTAATTCAATACAAAATGGACTGTAGTGGTAAAGCTTACCGCCGCCCGTGCCGCGTTCGGATACGGGCAGGCGGCGCGGATGGCCTGCAGGGCGGCCTGCTCCAGCAGGCTGGAGCCCGAGCTTACGGCGCCGGCGCTCACCAGATTGCCGTTCGCATCCAGCGTGACCGCGACGGTGACCGCTCCCTGGATATTGCGTTTTACCGCCATATACGGATACTGTTTATTTGCGTCCACCGCGTTGGCGAAACCGACAAAATCGAACGGGCTGCTGCCTGTCCCCACAACGCCGCTGCTGCCGGAACCCTGCCCGTCGCCAGCGCCTTCCCCGTGTCCGGCTCCGGCGCCGGTACCGCCGCCGGAGCCGGCTTGGCCTTCTCCGGCACGACTGCCGACAGCACCGGCCACCGCCGTAGTACTGCTGCTCACCGGTGCCGACACCGGAGCAGCGGCTGGCAATGCCAGGCTGTCTGCCGATACCGGCGCCGGGTCCGCCGTCAGAGCTTGCGGCTCCGCCGGCCGGGTATCCGGCAGGGAATCGCCGCCTGCCCGGCCACTGCCCTGGGCGGAATCTATCAGCATATCCAAATCAATCACGTATTCTGCTTCCGGATGGTGCTGTACATACCCGGTAAAGAACAGTCCAAAGCATAATGCCACGCTCAAATGAACCAACACGGAAAACAAAAAGGCCCTGCGCCAGCTGTAACATTTCGCCATGAAATCACCTTGCCTTCTTTTCCGCCGCAATCCCCAGCTTCTTCACACCAGTCGATTTAAGCATATCCATAACGGCTACCACCTGACCGTGCGTGGTAGACTGATCCGCCTGCAGCACCACCGCCAATTGCGGATTGGCCGTCACCTTCTCCTTTAATTGCGCGGCAGCCGCCTCCAACGGCATGGCCTTAGAGTCCATGGCGATGCGTCCCGCCGCGTCGACGGTAATAACCACCGGCACCTGCGAAGGCACTTCTACCCGCGCCGCCTGCGGCAGCTGCACCGACATCGCCCGCTGAGTGGTCGTCTGCAGACTGTTCATCATAAAAAACACCAAAAGAAAAAAGATAATGTCGATCATGGGAATAATCATAAACTGGGGAGAATTTATACTGCGAACATTACGGAATCGCATACTCTCACTCATTCCTTTCGCTTACACCCGGGAACAAACCGGCAAAAAGCCAGTCAGCCGGGAGATTTTTTGGGGGAGCACCGCGATTGGCTGTCAGCCCGCTTCCCCTCTTTTATGTTCCAGGACAAAGAAGCACAGGTCCTCTGTGGCTGTTATCACATTGTCAAACTGATGGGAAAAAAACGTATGGATAATAAACGCCAGTATCGCGACGCACAAGCCGGCCGCCGTCGCCACCAGCGCCTCGCCGACCCCGCCGCTGATTGCCGCCGCACCGCCGCTGGCAGCGTCCATAAGACTGAACGAGCCGATCATGCCTATAACAGTACCGAGCAACCCTAAAAGCGGCGCCATCGTGACAATTGCGCTCAGGTAGTCCAGATGCTTTTTCAGTCCCGTCATTTCCACCGCCATCCGTTCCTCAAACGCATCCTTGACCGCCATGGTCCCCAGTTGGGGGGATCTGGCGTGGAGCAGGCCGGCTTTGGCCGTCCGGCTCACCACCGTGTCAAACTTATTGCAAACCGCAATCGCTTCGTCCCAGTCCTGGGCATCCAGCGCAGCATGGATCTGCGTTTGCAGCCCGTCGCCGTTTTGCCCGTTATGGCGATAGTAGAAAATCCGCTCCACGGCAATCATCACAGACAGCAGCGAACAAAGGAGCAGAGGGTACATGACAAACCCGCCCTTATAAAACAAATGAATCAAATAGTTGAATCCTTCCAACATTTACGCCTCCATTATTGTTATCCATTTTTTTGCCTGACTCTGCCACAATTGCTAAACCGCACGTCGGTCAGCCATAAAGAAACGCCGACAGGATGCTCAGCGCCTTTTTAATCCTGGCGCCGGGGTTGACTGCGAACAGCAAATAGGGCAGCTGGTATACGCGGTTTTGCCTCACGGCATTCAACTCCCGCCACGTCGGATGCTGCCATGTCTGATTTCCCTGACTTGCTTTTTCACTGAATTCATGGTCAATGATTAAAATCACATCAGGCTGAATCTCCGTAATCACTTCAATATCCAGCGGCGCATAGGCCGTTTTCTCAGTTTTAGGCATTAGTAGATCAAACAGGTTCACGCCTCCCAGCCGTTTCACCAAATCGCCGATAAAACTTCCGGACAGCGCTGCATATACACCGCCGTCAATCGCCCAGACAATCAGCACCCTCGGCGAAGGCTGTCCGCCGATCTGCGTCAGCAGTCTGAGACGGTGCTGTTCAATCGCGGCGATTTTCTCCGCTGCCAGGTTCTGACTGCCGTTCAGCTCACCGTAAAAGCGCAACGCCTCCAAAATGTCCGCATAACGGTCAAACGTCTGTAATATTGCCGGAATACCTTTGCGTTCCAACACGGACGCCAAACTCTGATGCACCGGGAAGGCCATACCGATCACCAAATCCGGTTTTAACGCCATAATGCTTTTCAAGTCAGGATTGGTCGGCAAGCCAACTTCCGGGATACGGGCAAGCTCACCTTCCAAATCGGCAGGCAGTACGCTGCTTACCCGGCCGACCGGCTTACCGCCGGCGGCAAGATACAGCCCGACATTGGATGAATTTAAGATAACGACACGCTTGGGATGCCGGGGAATTGTTACAAGTCTCCCGGCGCTGTCGGTCACCATACGGTGCGGGACATAGCCGGACCTTTCCGGTAAATGGCGGGGCGTCTCGCGTTTTTGGACGCAACTATTACCGTTATGCTGCACAACCTGAATTGCACCGCATCTGGAACATTTTATCTCGACTTTCTCCACCACCCCGCGAAATAACATGCCATTACAAAAAGCACAACGGACAGGACGAAATTCTTTATGCGGTTCATACCATACATCCTGTACAAACCTGTCGTAGCCAATCATACAGTTCATACTCCTTTGCTTTTCTTTTTTTAAAAAAGAGGCTCCATGCGCGTAACGTATTCACGTATGGAGCTCCCGGCTCTTTTTCAGTTCCGCCCAGGTTAACCCTCCAAAAAAAACAGCACGTCAGTCAGTATTAATCGCCAGGTACTCCTTATGTATATAATATATTACGAATGAGAATCATTATCAATACATATTTTCTTTGCTGCCTATCTTTTTTGGGGCAGTATGCTCCGTGTAACGACCGTCTTGCCTAGAACCTGTACGTCAATTGCATTCTCGTATAATCGCCCAGTTTGAAATTTTCTGATCCATACAGCGTATCCCGTTTTCCTGTCCCTTTCGCGTCAAAGGTATAGAATGCTTCCAGCAGGAAGTCTTTGGCCGGTACATAGCCGGCTCCTATCGTAAAGCTGCGGATACCGTCCAGATACCGGTCCGGTACGCCTTCGGTTCCGTTGCCGCCAAAGAACGAACCATGCTCAAAGCGCTTGTAATCGACAAAGGCATTCCAGCTGCCCGGCTGCTCCGTATCACTGCGACCGATATCCACACGGGCTACCCAGAACCGCGGCGTTCCGCCCACTTCCCGCCCGGCTATCGCAAAGTCTGACGTTCCCGCCGTATGGTTATAGATCGTTTTGCCGTTCATGAACCGGCCAAAACCGGTCAGGTTCTGTCCCACGTCATAGGAGAAGGCGATTTGATCGTTGACCTTCCATTTAGCCCCCAGGCCGACGACATTGGCCAACTGATCAAAGGTATGGACGTCATTGGTATCGCCGTTAGCCACCGCGATGCTGTGCTTCTTGTCGTTGACCGACCGCAAATACCAGGCCTGGACTCCCAGATTATCCCCGATTTGCTGTTTTACCTGGGCAAATGCGGCTTTATTGATGGCCGGGATCCGATCCTGTACCAGTACCGTACCTTCTATTGACAGAAGTTCTCCCAGTGCCTCCAGTAAGTTTAAAGGCAATGAACTGTTGTCCTCCGGCTGCCAGGTAGTTCCCGCCAGCAAATCAACAATAGCCTTAACCGCAGCTCCCACGTCGGCGTCAACAAGGTATCCCCTGTTGCTGACCGCAGTGCCAGTAGACAGCCGTTTCCACGAGCTTACCATCTTCAGGGAAGTCTCTTTATCCCATAGGGACGTAATGGCCTTGGCCTCTGCTTCCGCCTTTGTAAGGGTTATAAAATCACTTGCACTGAATTGATCCATGGATATCACATAGTTTTCCGTCCCCATGGGCTGTAATACCTGATCGCCCGTGTACTCACCATAGCCCAGGAAGGTACTCTCGAAAGTATACTTTCCGTTGGCCAGCAGAAACGTGCTCTGAAAGCTGCTCGTGCCTATAGTGACGTTCTCCGTACCATTTGCTTCCAAAGAGGATTCGATTTTATTCCATACACTTTCTGCGGCCTGTTCCAAGGCTACCTGATTAAACCAGTCTGCATAGGAAATTTTATCCGTATAATTCGTCAAACGCGGGCTTACCATGGCCATGTATTCGCCCACCAGTTCACCTGTTGTCGCATCCCTGACCGTAACTTTTTTCCAGGCAAACGTGTTGATGGAAAACTTTTGGGAGCTGGATGTAATGGTAGCGTACGCTGCCGGATCATCCTGCTTGACGACCTCCAGGTATTGATTGACGATCTGCTGTTGCTCCGCCAGGCTGGCGGCCTGGGCCAGCTTCTGGTACAGACTCAGATAGCCGGCCACACTGACCAAACCGTCGCTGTAAACACCGTCACTCGTGTCGATGGTACTGGTAGCATGACTTCCCAGCCACTCATTCTTGGTGGGCGCCCGGAAGAAGACCTGCCGCGTCGCATGGGTATAAGCCGAATCCGTAATGCCGGTACTATGGCTGAAATCACCATACCCGAACCGCACCTGTGTCTTCTTATTTGTCCACACAGCCCGGCCCCCGTCATATTCCTGGCCGAACCAGTAGCCCGTAACCCCCATTGGTTCGGTCAGCCGGCCGGCCGTAAAGTCCCATTTTTTCACATTCTGGGTAACTTCCGCCTTTTCCAGCCGCTGCCGGTTCAGACCTTCCGAGCCGGACAGATCATACGCCGTATCCACCCCGTTCATGCCGGCCGCACTGCCCAGAATGGTAACATTCGTACTGTCGCCGATTCTTGCATCAACACCCAGCCGCAGCCGTTGTTCAAAGCCGTGTCCCGCTTTTTCCAGGATATTCTTTTCGGCGTCGCCCACACTGGAGGTCGCCGTTACTCTCGCTTCCGCTTTATCCTGTCCCGTATAGGCGTTCCAGCGTGTCCGGTAGTCGCCAATCAGCTCCACGCCTGCTTTCTTATTTACGTCAAACGGCCTGTCGATAAACCAGGTCTCAGCCGCACCCGTTGCTTCCGGCTTTACCGCTTCCTCCCCGGTGCCCGCTGCGTTTATGTCCGGTTGTTTGTCCTCTGCTTTCCGGCTGTCCTTATCGGCGCCAAACTTCATATTCAGGCCGAGTTTATAGACCCGCTCCTGGAAGGCCCGGTCATCATCTCGATGATTAAACAGGTTGTCGATGCCAAAGTAGGCCATTGAATCTTTGGACAAATCTTTCTGGACCAGGAAGTTCCAGAGACCGAAGGTTTTCTTTTCATAGGTCTGTTTGCCGCCTTCGGTGAAATTGTATTTTACCTCACCGTTTTCGTCATAGGTTAGGTAATTGCCGTTATTGGCCACACTGTTGCTGTCGAGCATATTGATATAATAATTGCCCCACAGGGAAGACCGCCAGCCGCCCTTTTTATTTTCATAGGTGACGCCGATATCCACCTTATGCTGCGGCTTATCCAGCAGTTGGCGCGGCATATCCGGATCGCTTTTATTCAGGGCATGCAGATAGGTATAGCCCAGCTTGCCTGTCCAGTGCTCGTCAAACTTATGCGACACTTCTGCTTCCGCCCCGGTGATTTCCGCCTTGCCGATATTCCGGAAGCTGTAGATCATATCCGGCGGAACAACCCATTTCCAACCCGTTTCATCAGGATAAAAATCCATCAGATAACCGGTGAAATACGTGGTCATATAATTATTGATGCGATTGTGGAATACATTGAGCCTTGCCGACGTATTCCTGTATTCTCCTTCAAGCCCGATGTCGAAGTTCAACGACTTTTCCGGCTTCAGATCAGGATTGCCGATCCAGTAATACCCCAGCTTTCCTACAAACATATCAACCGGCGCACCGGCATACATTTCCCAGTTATAATAGAGTTCACCCATACCCGGTTCCGTATAACCTGTGCCAATATTGGCCTTGAACCGCCGATGGGCATTCCCGTTGATGTTATGCGTCATCCCCAGATTGAAGGTCGTATTCGTTCCGAACAGATTGCTGTGATCGACGCGCAGGATGGGCGCCAGGATGGTATTGGGATTGAGCTGCCACGTATCCTGAAGAAAAAAGTGCTGCTTTTTGATTTCCGCCCGGCCTACCACCTGCCGATTCTGCCGGTTGTAGTATTCTTCTTTAAACGTCTTCCCGTTATAGGTAGCATCATTATAATAAGAGGCGTAATAATGGTTAACCGCGGATGCATTACTCAGCGTAAGCGATGGGTTTTCTGCTTTCAGCAGCGCGGCGAACGCGTCCCGTCTGGCCACTACGTCCGCCGGGGCCCCGGTGCAATAAGCTGTGTATTGTATGAAATCCTGGTACGTAAAAACGGGAACTATGGTTTTGCCGCTAGCATCGCGTGTGCCGTACCATTCATACTCCTGATCGTAGTAAGGCACGCCGGCGTCATTAAAGGCCATGGCATAGTCATGCACGGTGGAGGAGGGCTCCCCGGTGCCGCCTTCAGTATAGAGGTTCTTGTCGTAGTTCCAGGGATCGATATAGCGCGTATAGGTATCCGGCGCGTTTTTCAGCCGGCTCCCTTCCCCCGTTTCCTTCGTATAGCCAAAGCCATAGGTCAGCAAATGCCGGTCGTTGACCTGCGTGTTCGCCGACAGCTTGACATCCAGCTGCGCATGCTCGATATCGTCAATGTAGTTTAACGTATTCTTGCCTTCATAGTTCGAGGCGCCATAGGTGGAGGACAGCGTGATGTCGTCTTCATTCAGCTTCGCGTAGTTGACATCCATCTTCCAGTCCGTAGTGCCTCCGTTGTTCCCGCTGTACGACAGCCGGTACGAGTTCCGGTCCATGGTCCGTTTGAAATGCTGCTGCGGCTCCAGGTCTGAGTTCGAATGCTTGACATACCGTTCCAGATCCTCATTCAGCCGGTCGATATTGAATTCGAGCTTGTTCCGGCCATCGATGTCATAGCTTCCCAGCAAGCCAATGTTCTTGATATCTCCATAGTAGCGCAGAGAGTTTCGCACCTGCTCTCCGTTTAGCAACCCGCCAAAAGACTCAGTCCCATACACCGGCATGATGTCCCGCTTGCTGCCATAAAAGCCCCAGCGGAATTTTCCTATCTCGCCGCTATCGGCTCTTAAAAATATATTCTGATACGGAAATATATCCCCGTCGCCAAGGCTTCTCCGGCCTTCTGCATTGACCTGCAGCGAGGGCGCTTTACCGGCTTTTTTCGTGATAATATTTACCACCCCGCCGATCGCATCGGCGCCATACTTCGCGGATGCCGCTCCCCGGATGATTTCTATGCGTTCTACATTCTCGGTCCCCAGCCGCATGACTTCATCAGCCGCGCCCTGGTATTTTGCGAAGTCTCCCATGACGGGCTGTCCATCCAGCAAGATCAGCGTATGCCGTGGTTCGGCTCCCCGGATGGAAATGCCTACCCGTCCCATCGCATCGACTGTCCGCGTTACGCCGGTTTCATTGAAAATGACGTCCTCCACGCTTTTGGCCTGTTTCTTTTCAATATCTTCCTTGGTAATGACGGTCGTACTTTGCGAAGAATACTTGGCTTCTTCCTTGGCCGCGTCCGCTTCTACAACGATATCCCTGGTTTTGGCCGCTTCCTCGGCGGCCAAAACCCCCATGGCGGGGTATGTGTTAAAGACCTGAGTCATCAACAGAGCCATGGCGCAACGGCGCGTTCTTCTTTTTTTACTCATTGCAACAACTCCTCCCCGGATTATAAGCCTCTCTTTCACCTGGTACGGCGTATTCCGCCGTCACTGCATACAGTTCATACTCCTCTGTTCTTCTTTTTAAAAAAAAGAGACTCCATGCGTAACGTAGTTACGCATGGAGCTCCCGGCTCTTTTCAGTTCCGCCCTCAACAGGTTAATCCCTCAAAAAGAGCAGCACATCAGTCAATATTGATTTATAGGTAATCCTTATGCGTATAATATATTACAAATGAGAACCATTGTCAATATATATTTTTGAATTCTCACGCCCGGTGTCACGGGGACTGGCGGCAAGCGCTCCAAAATAACGAGCGCTATTTTATTTTCTCTTGACTTTTTTAGCAAATCTCCATATATTATACATATGAGTATATACTCATATGTATAATATTATAAAGTACGAAGCTGCTTATCAAATACCAGACTATCTCTGTGCGCAAGCCAAAGAGCATCAGGATGTGATTACCCAAATTAACCAGGAATAGGAAGTGAAAAAAATGGCCCTTAAAAAACTATCTGGAAATAAGTCACCCCGGAACAACACTTGTCAAAGCGGCTGTTGTTCACCAGCTTCCGAACAGGCGGCTGCAACTTGCGGCTGCTGCCCGCCGCCAAGTCCTGCGGCCGTTGCCGAACCCGGCTGCAGTTGCTGCGCTGCTGAGCCAACCCCGCCGTTAGATGAACCGGCTTGTGACTGCTGCAGCGGCGCAGCGACAAGCACCGCCCCGGCCGCCGAACCTTGCGACTGCTGTGCTCCTGCCGGCGCAAAGCGGAAAAGCCCGCAAACGCTGGCAACAGCCACCATGACCAGCACCTTTTCGGTGTCTGGCCTGGATTGCGCCGACTGTGCCGCCAAGCTGGCAAAAGGTATTGGCAAATTAGCCGGGGTAATCGATGCCACTGTGAATTTTGCCACCGCCAAGCTGAAAGTCACCTATGATCAAAGCTGTCTCCAGCCGGTACAAATCGTAAAAGCGGTCAGCGGTTTTGGCTATCAGGCTGCCCTTATTCCCGCAGCAGGCGGTCCGTCCGGAACGCAGCAATCGGTCTTCCAGGTTTCCGGTCTGGACTGCGGCGACTGCGCCGCCAAGCTGGAAAAACGCGTTGCCGCTCTGGCGGGCGTAGTATCCGCACAGGTAAATTTCGCCGCCGGCAAAATGACGGTGGAGCATACCGCCCCGGTTGCCGACATCCTGCAGGCGGTTAAGCAGGCCGGTTATCAGGCCGAACGCCTGACCGCAGGACCGCACCGGCCGGAGGCCAAAGCGGCGTGGTGGACCAACCGGCGGACCCAGGCAACGATTGTGTCCGGCGTTATTCTGGGGCTGGCCACAATACTGGAGTGGCTGAGCTACGGCGACACCGTTCTCATTCCCCTCTATGCCGCCGCTGCCGTGATCGGTGGCTATAGCGCGGCCAAAAGCGGTTTGTATGGCCTGCGTTCCCTGACCTTTGACATGAACTTCCTCATGACCGTAGCCGTAATCGGTGCGGCAGCCATCGGCGAATGGAGTGAAGGCGCAACTGTTGCCTTTTTGTTCTCCTTCGGCAACACCCTGCAAACCTATACGATGGATAAAACCCGCCAATCCATCCGGGCGCTTATGGAACTGGCCCCGCCCGAGGCATTGGTACGGCGCAGCGGCGTGGAGGAACGGCTGCCGGTAGAAGAAATTGTGATTGGCGATATCATGATCGTCAAACCGGGAGAACGGATTGCCATGGACGGCATCGTGAAAAGCGGCCAGTCTGCCGTTAACCAGGCTACCATTACCGGCGAATCACTGCCGGTGGAAAAAACAGCCGGAGACGCAGTGTATGCCGGAACGGTCAACGAACACGGCGCTTTGGAAATCGAGGTCACCCGGATTGCCGCCGACTCCACATTAGCCAAGATTATGCATTTGGTGGAAGAAGCCCAGGCCCAGAAAGCACCTTCCCAACAGTTTGTCGATGTCTTCGCTAAATACTATACCCCGGCCGTTCTACTCGCCGCCGCCGGCATTATGGTCCTGCCCTGGCTGCTGTTTCAGGAGCCGTTTGCGCCCTGGTTTTATAAGGGACTGGTGCTGCTGGTTATTTCCTGCCCCTGCGCCCTGGTTATCTCTACACCGGTGTCCATTGTATCGGCCATCGGCAACTCCTCCCGCAACGGCGTGCTCATCAAAGGCGGCGCTTATCTGGAACAAATGGGCGGCATTCAGGCCATTGCCTTTGATAAGACCGGCACCCTCACCCATGGCCGCCCGGTGGTTACCGATATCCTCACGCTGGGCGAAACCACGGAAAATGAGCTTCTGTCCCTGGCTGCGGCGGTGGAAAAATGGTCCGAACATCCGCTGGCTGTGGCTATTGTTGATAAAGCCAAGCAGCTCCCCCTGCAACCGGCCAGCAATTTCACGGCCCTGGTGGGTCGCGGCGCGCAGGCCGATGTCAACGGACAAACGGTCTATGTCGGCAACCGCCGGTTGTTTGAAGAACTGGGCCTGAGCCTGGAGCAAACGCACTCTGCCATGGTTCACTTGGAGGAGCAGGGAAAAACAGTCATGCTGATTGGCTCTGCTCAGACCATTTGGGGCTTGATCGCCGTGGCAGACACCCTGCGGGGCAACAGCGAGAATGCCATCCGGGAACTGCGTCAGGCCGGTATGAAGCACATTGCCATGCTGACCGGGGACAACAGCCGGGTAGCCGCTTCCATCGCCAAAACCCTTAACCTGGATGCCTACTACAGTGATTTATTGCCCCAGGGCAAAGTAGCCACCGTGCAAAAACTGACCAAAGAGTACGGCACCGTCGTAATGGTCGGGGACGGCGTCAACGACGCACCGGCGCTGGCAGCCGCCAATATCGGGGTGGCCATGGGCGTGGCCGGCTCGGATACGGCGCTGGAAACGGCCGATATCGCTTTGATGGCCGATGATCTGGGCAAGCTGGCCTATGTAATCAACCTCAGCCGCAAGACGGTTGCGGTCATCAAGCAAAACATCGGCTTTGCCGTATTGATTAAAGTGCTGTTTATTGTATTTACCTTCTTCGGTTTCGTTGATCTGTGGCTGGCGGTGCTGGCCGACATGGGCTCCTCAATTCTGGTAACACTGAACGGTATGCGGCTTATGCAAAGAATACGCTAATCGCCGGTAACATGGCATGGATATAAAAAAAGGACTGACGTATTGCACGTCAGTCCTTATATTTATCCGCAAATTCCGATAAAGCAACCTGCGACCACGGAGTAATCATCATTTCCTCCGGTCAGCCCTTCTCATTGTGCCGGATATGATCCATTCCCTGCTGCAGTAAAACGGCAATATTATCGTCATTAAGCGAATACCAGACCAGCGTCCCTTCTTTACGATACTTAACCAAACGGGCGCCACGCAATAGTCTCAGTTGCTGCGAAACAGCCGATTGCGCCATCTGCAACACCGCTGCGATATCACATACGCACAACTCCCGCCTGGATAACGCCTGCAGGATTTTAAACCGGGTCATATCACCGAGCAGCCTAAACATTTCCGTTATTTGCCGCGCTTCCCCTTCCGGCAGCATATCGTTCTTAGCCAGGCAGATAGTCTGGGGATGTTCGCATAACTGTTCACACATATCGGAATCACAGGTACTCTTTTTCATCACACACACCGCCTGAATATGTAGTCATGTAAAATATATCGGTTCTTATTCCTCCTGTCAAGTTTGCCTTTCAACCGCCTGAATACAAGGAAACAATTCTTTTGTTTCTTTACGCCTTAAATAAATTGAGCTGCAACTTAAGGCAGTATTGAGGCAATTAAACCACCTACTAAACAAAGAGGAATTTTATATATTATATAGAAACTTTCTATTTAATATATAGAAAAGGAGAGCCTCTCATGGCACACTTAACAGCCAATTCGAAAGAAACTACCTCGGTATCAACAAAAAAATATATCCTATTTCCCATGGCCTTTTTGCTTGTGGCCGTTGTTGGTCTTTTCATCATTAAATGGAACCCTTATTATGATCGGGCTTTTGTGGCCGCTGCTACTCATTCAATCGGCTCATCGATTATAACCGGTAAAAGTGCTGCTGCACCAATACCATCCTGGGCAGCAGCACTGGGTTATGCCACCGATTATTTCAAAGCCGTCTGGAAGGCAGTAATTCTAGGGCTTCTTCTAGGTTCACTCGTACAGGTTCTAATCCCTAGAAACTGGGTCATGCGGGTCTTTGGCGGCAAGAATTTTTCCAGCACCGCCGCGGCCAGTGCTGCGTCACTGCCGGGCATGATGTGCTCCTGCTGCGCGGCTCCAGTGACCGCCGGTCTTCGTACTTGCGCCGCATCAGTTGGCTCCGCCCTGGCATTTTTTTTAGGCAATCCTGTGCTTAATCCCGCTACTATTATTTTTATGGGTTTTGTACTTTCCTGGAAGTTTGCCATGTTCCGAATTATTGCCGGACTTATCCTTGTATTTGGCATTTCTCTTTTAGCTAACCGTATCGCTAATGAAGAAACAGTACCTTCCTCGCTTCTAGCCAACAACTACGACGAGGAGAATGCAAGCTTGTTTGGCAGATGGCTGAAGGCTTTGTGGCGCTTGATCCTCGATACTATACCTGCTTACTTAATCGTCGTATTTGCCCTTGGCGCCGCCCGCGCCTGGCTTTTCCCCGCTGTCGGCCCGGATTGGGGTAATAGTATCCTGGCTGTTATCGGCCTGGCTATCGCCGGCACACTTTTTGTCATTCCTACTGCCGCCGAGATTCCGGTAGTACAGACATTGATGTCTTTCGGGCTTGGCGTCGGCCCGTCAGCAGCCTTGCTGATAACATTACCGGCCGTCAGTCTCCCCTCGATTTTAATACTAAAGAATGCTTTCCCGGCAAAGATATTGCTTTTCGTCCTTGCGGCAGTAGCAGTCGCAGGAATAATCAGCGGACTAATCGCCCCGCTGGTCTTGTAGCATTGACAGGTACAATTTAAACAAAACATAGGGACTAACTGCACGAAAATCCTGCAATTCTTTGAAATTGCAGGATTTTCGACTATTAGCCGTATTAGAAACAGGTTATGAATACTCCAAAAAGTTTTTTGATGCACTCAGCCTTTTTTCGACGCATATATTGGCTATCGCCCGCGTACGCATTGTTTTGCCAGCTCCACAAATTCCTCTTCATTTTCAGTGATACTATTATCCGTCATTTGCTCCAGCTCTTGCTGCTGCTTAGCACACAAAAACTCTACAAAATTGATAACCTGCCGCTTTTTTTCATCAGGAAGCGCCTGAAAGTCTTGTAATAGCTTTTCCGCTAAAGTCATAATCTCCTCCTCCTGGTTATGCCGCCCCATATATCATTACCCATCCTCTGGCAGGTTGCATATAAAACAGGGGGACAGGGACACTGTTTATAAATACTCCGGTAAAACAAGCTGCCTCGCGGGAGGCAGCCCTCTTGTAAATTATTTATTTTACAAATTTTATATTGGTTGTCATACGGTCATGAATTTTCATTCTTAGATTCTTTTGTTCCTAACAATAAATGCCAATATACTACTTTATTTCCCAAAAAAATTAAAATTCCTGCCATATTGTCAAGTTTTTGGAAGGAATTTTATATTCTGCATTATTGGTTACTGTTCCAGCCTGAAAACAGGCTCCAAAGTCTCTGAAAAAATCGATATACTGTACCTTATTGATGGTATAATATGGATGGGGAATTAAACTAGATAGTGCATGGTATTACAAAGAAAAGATGAGGTAGTATTTATGCGGGTTGTTGACCGGATATTGGCAATCTCCGATATTCATGGCGATAATCAAAGATTACAGTCGCTACTAAAGCAGGCTGAATATGACCAGGCAAGTGATTTACTGGTCATATGCGGTGATATGGTTGATCGCGGGACGGAAAACCTGGCTGTGCTAAAAACCTGTCAAACATTTCAGTCGCAAGGCGCGGTGCTGTTAAAGGGGAATCATGAACAATTCCTGGAGCAGAGTTTAATCGAAATGACTGGCACGTCCACATGGCAGAGTAACCCGTCGGAGCACTTATATAACTGGGTGAAATATAACGGCGGCGCAACGATGTATGAGGAAATAAAAAATTTAGCACCCGCCAGACTGTCAGAACTCCTTACGTTCATCCAAAGCCTGTCGCTCTATTTCTCCGCCGGCAATTTTCTATTTTCCCACGCGGGAGCTAATAATAAAAAGCCTATCGAAGAAAACACCGAAGACGATTTGGTGTGGATGGAGAATCAATTCCCTTTTTGTCCGGCGTACCAAGGGAAGGTGCTTGTTTTTGGGCATGTCCCTACCTGGCATCTGTATCGTTATGACAAGAAATTCAAAAAAGCGAATGCCCGGATATGGTTTGACCAGGAGTACCAGGACAAAATAGGCATTGACTGCGGCGGTTGTTTTGGTGGCCGGCTGGCTGCTTTAGAATTACCAGGCTACCGGGAATTTTATGTTTAAAGGTGCGGCCGGCGGCTTTTTAAAAAGACCCGCTCCGCCCCGGTCCCGGACAAATGGATACCCCGGCAGAACCACCTATAGAGGCGCACAGAGAAAGGAGTGTTATTATGGAGGTAAAGTATAGAGAAGCAACCACGGAAGACTTTAGCGACATATTTATGCTTTTCGGCCAACTCTGGCCTGACCGTACTTTACACAGAGATGATATGTTCGCCGTCTTTTCCCGTGGGTTAAACGGCTCAGCCGACAAATATATCTGTGCGGTCACCGGCGGCAAGGTGATTGGCTTCTGTTCAATCGCCTATGTAAATAACTTCTGGCAGGAAGGCCGCATTGCCTATATCTATGCAATGATTGTTGACGACTCCTTGCGCGGTCAAGGCATTGGCACCCGCTTGCTGGCGGAAGCCGGCACGCTTGCCCGCATGGCCGGCTGCAAAAAGATTGAGCTGGATTCAGGCTTTCAGCGGGAAGGTGCGCACAAATTTTATGAGAAAAACGGTTACATGAAGAGAGCCTTTTTATTCTCTAAAGACATTGCGCACTAAAAATATAGCTGGGGCACAAAGTCTCTATTCGTTTGTCTGTCTTCTTTTATAAAACGTTTTGCGACAGTCTAAGAATCCACAGATCACAACTCTCAGCGAATCATGCTAAGGTTTAAAAACACCACTCTGCCGCTTTATAGCAACAGAGTGGTGTTCTGTTTAACCTTCTCAATTCAGAGGGTCACTATGGAACAGCCTCAAATCCCAGGCGCAGAGCCTCCATATTTTTTTCCACTGTTGCCTTCGGCACCCGGTGAGCCACTGCCTTTTGCACCGATTCGATAGTTACGGCTCCGGATATTTTTACCAGAACTCCCAGTGCAATAATATTGGCAAACAGGTCTCTTCCCAGTTTCTCCACCGCCAGCCGGGTTATGGGCACTTT
The DNA here is from genome assembly GCF_041428895.1 of Sporomusa aerivorans. NCBI lineage: Bacteria > Bacillati > Bacillota > Negativicutes > Selenomonadales > Sporomusaceae > Sporomusa > Sporomusa aerivorans. Next base: position 605,469 of record NZ_CP156926.1, on the reverse strand, counting down.
CACCAGTCGCTTAGTGTCCGGCGGTTCCGGCACAAGGTCTTCGTCCACAACCATGACAGTATCTTCTTTGTTTTCCGCCGCGTATTTGTTAGCCGCCTGCTGTGTCAACGCCAGTAGAATGTCCGGCTGACCTACTTTCGGGTGAAAGATGGGCCGTTCGGATACGATGACTTCGGCTTTGGTCGCGCCGCCCCGCGCTTCCGGTCCGTACGACTGCGCCTGTACCGCCTCTTTTCCCTCCATGATGGCGGCCTCGGCAAAAATAATCGCTGCCGTGATGACGCCCTGCCCGCCGGAGCCGGATAAACGAATTTCCATCATCTTTTCCCCTCCATTGCCTGTTGGATTAGTTTGCCGTATTCTTGGGCATATTCTGCCGCCGGTTCGTGATATAGCACGCCGATCGGGTATTTATCCTGCTTCTGCTCGGCAGGGAGTTTTTCGTACGCCTTGAGCGGCACCGCCCGTTCGCTCATGAGCTTGAGCATGTTGGCGGCATCGCCCAGTTTGTTGCGCCGTCCGTAAGAAATGGGACACTGGGTCACGGCTTCAACCAGGGAAAAACCTTTGTTTTGGATGCCCTGACTGATAACCTCCACCAGGGGGTTGACATGATATGCCGTGCCACGGGCCACGTAGGTGGCGCCGGCAGCTTTTGCCAGCTCACAGGGATCAAAGGGACGGTCCACCGTGCCATAAGGGGCGGTAGTGGCAGTTTTGTTTAAAGGGGTCAGCGGCGAAGCTTGCCCGCCGGTCATGCCATAGATATTGTTGTTGAATAAGACGACAGTCAAATCGATATTTCTTCGTGCGCCGTGAATGAAGTGGTTACCGCCAATGGCTGTGCAGTCGCCGTCACCGGTGATGACAATGACGTTCAGTTCCGGATTGGCCAGTTTGATGCCGGTGGCGAATGGTATGGCGCGGCCGTGAGCCGTATGCAATGTGTCAAAGTTCATATAGCCCGATGCCCGCGAGGAGCAGCCGATCCCGGAAACGATGACGGTTTTATCCTGCTCCAGGCCCGCCTTTTCAATGGCGTTTACTATGGCTTTCATGACAATGCCGTTGCCGCAGCCGGGACACCAGATATGGGGCAGCCGGTTCATGCGGAAATATTGTTCATAGCTTCTCACTTGGACACCTCCTTACCCTGAGCCATGTTCATAATGGCTTCGCAGATTTCCTGGGGAGTAAATACTTCTGTATTGTATTTGGGCAAAGATACTACCGGCGTCTGGCCGCCGGCCGCCCGTTCGATTTCTAACACCAGTTGGCCATAGTTCATTTCCGGCACAAGAATGCCTTTGACCTTGGCTGCAACCTGTTTTACCACTTTGTCGGCAAACGGCCAAATGGTCATGAGCCGGATCATGCCCGCCTTGATACCTCTCTCACGGGCCGCTTCAACACCGGCGTAGGCAGTGCGGGCCGTGCCGCCATAGGCAATGACTACAAATTCCGCGTCATCCAGGAAGAACTCATCGTAATGGATGATTTCCTCCTCGGCGATGTCGATTTTCTGGTGCAACCGGCGGAGGCTTTCCTGAGTAATTTTGGGGCTGCCGCTCGGGAAGCCGGTTTCGTCATGCACCAGGCCGGTGACGTGAATACGGTGCCCTTCGCCAAAATTGGCGGGATTGGGGACAAGGTCGTTATCCGGGGTGTAGGGCCTGACTCCCTGTTCCCGGGTACCATGCGGCTTGCGGCGCGGGTAGATTTCGATTTCCTCCGGGGACGGCAGAACCACCTTTTCCCTCATATGCCCCACCACTTCATCCAGGAGAATAATAACCGGGGTGCGGAAGCGTTCGGCGTAGTTAACGGCTTTAACGGCCACATCAAACGATTCGCGCACTGTCCAGGGCGACAAGGCAATAACCGGATGGTCGCCATGAGTGCCCCAGCGGGCCTGCATGACATCCCCCTGGGCGGGCGAAGTCGGCTGGCCGGTGGACGGACCCATGCGCTGCACATTGGCGATGACCACCGGGATTTCGGCAATGGCGGCGTACCCAATCAATTCCTGTTTCAAGGAAAACCCCGGCCCGGAAGTGGCGGTCAACACCTTTTTACCGGCTAAGGAGGCGCCGAGGACGACGGCGATGCCGGCGATCTCGTCTTCCATCTGGACGAAGCTTCCTCCTACACCTGGCAGGCTTTTGGCCAGGTGTTCGGCAATTTCGGTCGAGGGAGTAATGGGATAGCCGCCAAAAAACCGTACGCCGGCTGCCAACGCGCCTTCTGCGCACGCTTCATTTCCTTGCATCAACCTTGCGTTGCTCATTTGCTTTCCTCCTTGGTCACAAAAATTGCATAATCCGGACAGCGCAGCTCACACTGGCCGCAGCCGATACAGGCGTCTTGCTCTTTTACATAAATTTTGCCAAGGGTATCCAGTTCCAGCACTTTTTTAGGACACAGGGCTGCACATATATTACATCCCTTGCAACGTTTGGCAACTACTTCTACTGTAGCCACAGTTCACCCTCCTAATGGTTTTATTTATAATACTTTCTTGCTCCCCTGTAACAGGAGGAAAAAAGTGATTAACAAAATGATTTATAGCATCCTGCCGTTTTTTAAAAACCTGGAATGCCAGGAGAGGGCCTCGTCCAGCATATGGGGCGTATGGGCATAGCCGGTGCTTTTTTCTGCCCGCTCCAGATAATCCCTGAGCAGCGGCTGATACGCCGGATGGGCGCATTTGTCGATAATAACTTTGGCCCGCTCTTTCGGACTAAGGCCGCGGACATCCGCCACTCCCCGCTCGGTGACGAATATGTCGACGTCGTGTTCCGTGTGATCAACATGTGAACACATGGGTACGATCGAGGATATTTTATCTCCTTTAGCCACAGACGTGGTAAAGAAGAACGTCAGGTAAGCATTGCGGGCAAAATCTCCTGATCCGCCGATGCCGTTCATAATTTTGCTGCCGGCAATATGAGTTGAATTGACATGCCCAAAGATGTCAAATTCGATGGCGGTATTCATAGCAATGACGCCCAGTCGGCGGATGACTTCCGGACTATTGGAAATATCCTGCGGCCGGAATAGAATCTTTTGACGGTAGGCTGCCAAATTGTCATAAAAACGTTTGATCCCTGCCGGCGACGGTGTAAGGGAAGTACCGGAAGCAAAAGTAAGCTTACCGGCATCGATCAAATCAAACATACCGTCCTGAATGACTTCGGTATATACCGTTAAATCTTCAAAATCCGAATCAACCAATCCGGCAACAACAGCGTTGGCTACCGAGCCAACCCCCGATTGCAGCGGCAATAAATTTTTCGGCAGCCTCCCGGCGCGTATCTCAAATTTTAAAAACTCAATCAAATGTGCGGTCATGGCCCGGTAATTCTCATCTATGGCAGCCAGTTCCCGCACTGCGTCGGGAATATTGCACGGAACAATATAGGTAATCTTATCTAAACCGCAAGGGATATAGGCAGTTCCAATGCGGTCGTTGGCTTTTACGATGGGAATTGGCAGGCGGTTGGGTGCCGGCTGGTTCAGAAAAATATCATGCATTCCTTCCAGTTCGACCGGCTGGGTGGTGTTGATTTCCACAATCACAATATCTGCATCCTGTACATAGGAAGCGGAATTACCGACTGAAGTGGTCGGCACAATGTGCCCGTCTTCAGTAATCGCGCAGGCTTCGACGATGGCCACGTCCACTTTTCCGCCTAAAAAGCCGGCAGCGGCCATTTGCGCCATATGGCTGAGGTGAATATCCGCATACTCTACCTTACCGCTGTTGATGGCTTTGCGTAAACCGTCGCTAGTCTGATAAGGCATGCGCCGGGCAATACCGTTGACCTCAGCCAATGCGGCATCCAGCTCTTTGCCGACCGAAGCGCCTGTCCACAGATTGATCCGGAATTTTTCCCGGCGGATTCTTTCAGCCAGTGCCAGCGGCACGGCTTTCGGATAACCTGCTAACGTAAAGCCGCTGGCTCCGATGTTCATTCCCGGCCTGATTACAGCCGCCGCTTCCTCTGCTGCTACGATTTTGCTGTGTAAACTTTTGTTGCGAACCCGGCCACGGATTTCATCCATGCTCCTCTTCCCCCTGTTTCATAATATGTTTCTTTAAGGATGTTCCCTCTCCGAGTAGAAGGGCATCAGAACATCGGAGGAATCTGTTGCCCTTCTTCGAGCCAATCACTCCGTTAAACTTCTTGGCGCTGGTTTATTTGACACCGACCGCCCCGGAATGCCGTTTGGACAAATCCATTAAGTTCTGCCCCACGCTCCGCAGGCCCTCAATTTGTTTCGCTATTTCCTGTGTCGTATTGGCCTGATCCTGGATAATGGCATTGCTTTGCTCAACGTTGTGAAGCACGTGGTTGACCGCATCCCGAAATTGATTCAGCATCCCGTCGATATGAAGTACGGATTTGTCACTTTCCTCCGCCAATTTGCGTACCTCCGCGGCGACAACCGAAAAGCCACGCCCGTATTCGCCAGCTCTCGCAGCCTCAATGGCCGCATTTAGACCAAGTAAATTAGTCTGTTTGGCCACCCGCCGGATAATATCCAGCACTTCCGTCGTCTTTTTGACTTTTTCGGCTGCTTGCTTTGTGATGCCAGTAGTCTCATGACTGGTTGCCGCCAACTGCTGCGATGCCCCGGTCAATTCCTCAATAGCCGCGACAGCCTGTTCAAGTGACTGGTATAACTCACCGACATGATGCTCAATCTCCTGCGCCTTTTCTTCATCTCGGGAAGATTGTATTTTCTGCGCTTCAATAATTCGTATGGCTTCCTGCAGGGATTTTTTAATGGATGCCGGGCAGGAATCAAGAAACTCAGCGGCCAACCCGCATTCCTTGGCGATTTCCGCGCTTACGCGGTCACCCACAACACTGGTTACCCCCATTTGCCGCAACTGCTCGATTGCCGGCGCAACCTGAGTTTTCTCCCGCCAGGGCCGCATAAGAATTGTAATATCCAGAATAGTAAAATCCTGGGACAGGTCTTCGATTAAATTACCGCTGGCAACTACGCCGATCTTTTTTGTACCCGTTACCGCTATTTTCCGAATGGGTTCCAGTATGTCGCCGATGGTTGTCGTAACACCAATAACCATCTTCCGCGATATTTTTCGCAAGACATCGGTCGTTCCGCCACGGCTGATCAGCACTTCGGCCTCGGGATATTTTGCGACAATAGTTTGTATCGTGTCCATGTTACCAACTTCTATCGGAATATCCAGTCCCATATCTCCGGCAATTTGTGTTGCCATTTCCGCCATATGGGAAGATAAAGCAATAAAAACAATTGGTTGTTTCATGCTATCTCACCTACCGATCTACAATGGGTTTCTTGAATATTTGATTACATTTAAGTCAAACCGATTACTTTCCACCAGGTAAAGGCGGTGATAATCCAAAGTCCCCAGATAATAGCGCCCAGAATCAAGGAGGCTTTTAACTGTTCACTCACGGTATAGAAGCCTGTCCCGAGGAAAATAATATTCCCCATCGTATTGAACGGCAGAAACAATGCATAGGCAATCATAATTGCCAGCGGCAGGCAGAAGCGGGCAACATCAAACCCCATCGCCTGCGCGATTCCCACATAGATCGGCAGCATTACCCCGGCCATGGCAGTTGTTGTCGACCAAATCATATGACTAAAGATGGTAAAGCCGATCAAAATGATTAGCATAGTCATTTCCGGTATGGAATGCAGTCCGAGCGATGCCAGCAGACCTTTGATAACTATTTCGATTGCTTTCGACTGCATCAGTGCAGCACCCAATGTCAGCACACCGCCAAAGTACATAAACAATTCCCATGGAAGCTGATTTTGTGTTTCCCGCCAGTCAAGAACACCGATTCTTGGGAAATAAATCAAAGCGGAAGCAATAAATGCAATCATGGTGGAGTTTAACCCGTGATACCGGTCGGTTGTCCACAACCCGAGCGCAATCAGAAAATATAGAATGGCTCTTTTCTCGGCCCCGGACATAGGCCCCATGGCCTCCAGTTCCTTGCTGACATAGCCAATGCCCCCCGGAACCTCTTTCATCTCAGGCGGAAACAATTTAATCAGCAGCCAGGCGGCAATAAAGAGGATAAGTAAATTTGTCGGCGCTGCTGCCAAAGCCCAATAGCTCCAGCTTGTATACATTGAGGCGCCCACTGCCGCAACTACGGCGCTTAAGGCGGCAGGATTGGCAATGGTACCTGTCAAAAAGGCAGAGGCGGTAATGTTGCCGCCAAAGGCCGCAGACAAGGCAAGCGCCTTGCCAAAATTGCTTTTTCCCGGCTCAGCCTTATACGCTTCGGCAAGACCCTGAACAATTGGCAGCATTGCCGCCGTACGGGCCGTGTTGGCCGGAGTCATCGGCGCCATAATAAAGTTGGTAAGTGAAGCTGCCATAATGGCACCAAACGGCGTTCGCCCCATCAGTTTTATCAGGTATAATGACAGCCGTTTGGCAACCCCGGTTTTAGTCATGGCAATAGATATAACAAAACCGGTAAGCAACAGCCACAAAGATGCGGACGAGAATTGACTCAGAGCAAAATCAGTGCTGCGGACCAAAACACCGTTTTTAACTTGTCCAGTCAGATTACCTACCCAAAAATAGAGCAACGATGAAGTAATAATGGAGCTGACAGCAAAATTGACTCCGATTGTAACCCAGGTAATAACGGCACCGCCGAAAATGGCCAATAATTTATGCTGGGTTTCCGTTATTGCCGCAGAAACAGGAAAAAGCCAAATTGCCAGACCAACCAGAAAACCGAGCAGCAAACCGTACTTCTTGCCCCACGTCTCAAAGGCGTTTGCCATAGTTTTTCAACACTCCTTTTTTTATTACTGCTATGCTTTTGTTCAATTATCCCGGAGTAATTCCACCCTTGCATGTGCGCTATAAAAGCAGAACGAATAAAGCGCAAAATGAGCCGGCTCAACTCCGTCACCCTCCCCTCATGCTGGTTTATCAAATGATTGCTACGAAACCGAACAGCTTTAAGCAGTCTGATCCTAATTGCGCGGTGTTTATCGTTAACAATGATTTTTGTAAGGCAATCAGACAACTTTTCGGTATTTGCGATGACTGTTGCTTGTCCTTCTTAATCTTTATAACACGAAATACAAAAAAATCAGAATAGCGTAACAGAGAATATTTTGCCATATTTATCAAAATTACCTCATTTTTCGTCCTATTTCTCTTGTTTTTTCAGTTTTTTGTTGAAAATAATGCAAAAATTGCGTATTGACAAAATATATGATCAAATGGAATACTGATAATGACAGCATTTGTAGTGTAATTAAAAGTTGTATGATTACTTTACAAATTTGCATTTGCGTACTTACCCGTAAAAATCACTTTATAAACAAAAAGGGAGGTTTGCGTATGAGATTGGCAACAATCAAACACAACGGCGCCGAAATAGCCGCCGTTGTAACCCCTGCCGGCCTGCTGCCGGTAGAAACAATTAATGAAAAACTAAACAAAGCCTGGGCAACCGAACTGCAGGCAATTATCCAGTCAGGTCATTTGGAGGAAATGAACAACTGGTACCGGGCGGAAGGAAAAGAGGAACTGAACACATTAGCGCAGTTCGCAGTTTCCAAAGAAAAGGTTCAATATGGACCATTATTCCGTAATCCCGCCAAAATTTGGGGTATCGGCCTCAATTACGTTGATCACGCCGGCGATTTGGCCGAAAAGACGCCAACCGTCGCACCGGCAAGCTTTGCGAAATTCGCCACAACCATCATTGGCCCCGGCGATCCCATCAAGGTTCCTGTTCAATCGGAAAAAACAACCGCTGAGGCCGAATTGGCAATTATCTTCGGCAAGAAGTGCAAAGATGTGGAAGAAGCCGACTGGCTTAGTGCAGTGGCTGGTTTTACAACCATTATCGATATGACGGCGGAGGACATTCTGCGGATTAATCCGCGGTACCTTACCCGGTCAAAAAATTTCGATACTTTTTTGAGCTTAGGCCCCGTGTTGGTAACACCCGATGAAATCGATCATGTAACCAAGCTAAAGGTGGCCACGGTAAGCAACGGGGAAGTCTATGCCCAAAACATAGTGTCCAATATGACCTTCCCGCCGGCATATCTGGTTTCGTTTCATTCCAAAGTGGCAACCATGCTGCCCGGTGACATCCTGCTTACCGGCACGCCGCGTGCCGTACATATTCAGGACGGCGATATCGTGGAATGCCGGATTGACGGCTTTGAAACACTGGTTAATCCCGTCATCGACCTGAAAGTAAAGAAATAAAAAAGTTAACGCAACAAGGAGGACATAAAAATGGATTTAGGATTAAAAGACAAAGCAGTATTGGTCATGGCATCAAGCGCCGGGTTAGGCAAAGCGGCTGCACTGGAATTTTGCCGTGAAGGAGCCAATGTCATGCTGTTTAGCCCTTTCGAGAAAGAACTGCTGGCAGCCCAGGCGGATATCAAAGCCGCCACCGGCAAAGAACCTGCCTATACCGCCGGCGATATCACCAAGGCGGAAGACATTGCCCTGGTAGTAAAAAACACTGTTGAAAAATTCGGCTCCATCTATGCACTTGTCAACAATGCCGGTGGCCCCCCTGCCGGCACTTTCGACGACTTTGCCGACGAAGCCTGGCAAAAAGCTTATGAGCTGAATTTACTCTCCTACATCCGCAGCATTCGCGAAGTGCTGCCGCATATGCGCAAATTAGGCAAAGGCCGCATTGTTAACTATACCTCGTCTTCGGTTAAGCAGGTACTGGAAAATCTGATTCTTTCCAATACCTTCCGTATGGGAGTCATGGGACTTACTAAAACCTTGTCCCAGGAACTCGGCAAAGATAATATCCTGATTAACGTTATGGGACCGGGACGCATCGGTACGGCCCGCATCCAGCAACTGGACCAAGTCCGGGCCAACAAGGCAAATATCTCAGTCGATCAGGTTTATGAAAACACAATCAAAAACATTCCGCTGGGCCGCTATGGCACACCGGACGAATATGGCCGCCTGACTGTATTCCTGTGTTCAGAAGCCAATACCTATATTACCGGCCAGACGGTACTGGTTGACGGCGGCATGACCAAAACTTTTTAAATCAGAAATTATGCAGCCGGCGGCGCCGCTCCCTTGTGTCTGCGCCGCCGGCCATCCTGTATAAATTGGTATCAGAAATATCAATTTGTACAGGGTGAATTATCTAAATAATATGTGAAAAGGGTGAAAACAGATGAGTGAATTGGAAATGGCCTCTCTGGCGGGCAGCAAAACCGCTTTAGTACTTGATCAGAAAGATAACGTGGCTGTGGCGCTCGCGGACCTGGCGGCCGGCGATACCTGTCTGGTAGCGGAAGACGGCGGTAACAAATACGAAATGACGGTAATTGAAAACATACCGTTTGGGCATAAATTCACTTTGACCGACCTGGCGCAAAATGCCGGAGTTTTTAAATATGGTGAGGAAATCGGTAAAATGAAAAAAAGCATAAAAAAAGGCGGCTGGATTCACAGTCATAACATGTATTGCGACAGGGGGATGAAGTAATGATAGATACATTTCTGGGTTATCGCCGGGAAAACGGCACAGTCGGCGTACGCAATCACATCGCTATTATTCCTTCCGTATTTTGCTCCGCCAAAGTGGCGCAGCGCATTGCGCAAAATGTTCCCGGCGCCATTGCCTTCAGCCACCCTGTCGGCTGCAGCCAGGTCGGCGAAGACTTGGAAATAACCGCTAAAACCTTAATCGGTATCGGGCGCAACCCCAACTTTGCCGGCGTGGTGGTAGTGGGTCTTGGCTGTGAGCGGTTTATGCCGGCCGAGCTGGCCCATGGCATTGCCCCTACCGGCAAAATGCTGGAAACAGTAGTAATTCAGGATGTTGGCGACTCAATTAAAGCTATTGAAATCGGCACCCGCTATGCCCGGAAAATGCAGCAGAAAGCTTCCCTGGAGCGCCGGGAGGAAGTCAGTGTCAGCGAGCTGATGATTGGCTTGAATTGCGGCGGTTCTGATACGACTTCCGGCCTGGTAGCCAATCCGGCACTTGGTATTGCCTCGGACAAGCTCGTGGCACAGGGCGGTTCCTCCATTCTGACAGAATTGACGGAATTGCTTGGCACGGAGCATATTCTGGCGCGTCGCGCCGTCAATGAGCAGGTTGCACAAGATATTTTACGGGTCATCGGCGCTATGGAAGAGCGGCTGAAGCGGCAAACCGCCAATTCCAGCAATACCAAGCGCAAGCACCTTATCTCGACAGGAAATTACGATGGCGGCCTGTCCAGCGTAGTTGAAAAATCGCTGGGTGGCATGAAAAAATCCGGAAATGCGCAATTCGTTGAAGTATTCAAATCCGGTGACGCGCCAACACAAAAAGGATTGCTGCTCATGGACGGACCAGGACATGACGGCGAGGTAACTACCGGCGAAGTAGCCGCCGGCGCCCAAATCATCTGTTTTCCGACCGGTCGCGGCACCCCTTCGGGCTTCCCAGGCGTTCCGGTGATCAAAATAACCGGCAATCCACGTACCTTTGAACGCATGCAGGAAAATATCGATGTCAACGCCGGCACAGTAATTCTGGGACAAAAATCCCTGCAGCAGGTTGGTGAAGAAATTTACCGTGAAATTCTGGCAGTAGCTTCCGGTAAGATGAGCAAAGCGGAAGTACTTGGCCATGACGAGCAATTCTGTATTACCAGAATGCCATAAACTAATTGCATCCACTTCTGATGGACAACGGTATATTTTTTCCCTTCAGCGATATGAAAGGAGTCATGTTCATATCGCTTTCTATTATTCTAAGGAGCAAACCTGCTAACAAGCATTCGCAGTTATCAAGACAGACCTCAAAAGCTAATTCCGATTATTGTATTGAGCAGCATTTCTATTTCATAACTATATTTGTCAATTTCCGGAATAATTCATAACTTATCTTGCAGGAATTATGTAGTTTGTGTGGAACCTTCATTAGACAGATTCATGTATCTATAATGGAGAGAATATCATGCTGGAAAAAATAGAACGAATAAAATTATCGGAAGAAATACTGTACCGTTTACGGGAAATGATTAAAAACGGTCAGTATTCCTACGGTGAAAAATTACCTGTGGAAAAACGTTTAGCCGAAATTTTCGGAGTAAGCCGTACAACGGTGCGGGAAGCGCTGGCAGTTCTGGAAGCCGATGGCTGGGTTTCCACCAAACGGGGCGGAGGAACATACGTGAAGCGCGTCAAAAATGCCGCTCCCGTTGAACCGCTCACCTCCCTGCTAGATAGCAAAAACGCCGCCATTTTGGAATCCATGGAAGTACGCAAAATTTTGGAATGTGAAGCCGCCGCACTGGCCGCATCCCGGGCTACACCGGACGATATCGTGGCAATTAAAGCCGCCTACCGTGATATGGCGGAAGCCGTACAACAAGGCCGGGAAACGGCTGAGGCCGATTATAACCTGCACTATGCAATTGCTCATGCCGCCAGAAACAATACGCTATGCTCAGTCGTCAGTCACTTACATGAATTATATCGGGAAGTAGTGCAAACCAACCGGAAACACAAAGCGAAGCCATCCAGCTTTGAATTGATCCTGGCAGAGCATGAGGCAATTATCAAAGCCATCGAGAAGCGACAGGGGCGCGCCGCCCGCAAAGCAATGGAACTGCACCTCGAACAGGCTCACCGTCTCATCGAAGAGGTTCTGATTGAAAACTATGATGCCAAAACAGAAAACTGACTGAATGATAATGCTCAGGAGCCTCATCTTTACTGACGGACAACTGATGGATTTATAACAAAAATATACTTGTAAGCAAAGGCACTCTATAAGATACCGATGATAAAATCATAATAGTGTATGATTCCAGCAACCACCTGGTGTTTTTATCGTATATCAGGTGGTTTTTTATTGCCAGGTATTCTTGTTATTGATACTTACTTTTTCGGAAAATTATCACCCATGATAATCCTAACACTCAAACTGATGCGGCTTCAAGGGTAGTAGTATCCTTCGAAATCGGCGCAGATGCAAAAAAGCAATGAAGATTCCCCTCATTGCTTTTTTTTGCATTGTCGCGAAATTATTCTTTTAACTCTATTCCACCATCAGCACTTGGAACACCAGGCGGCTACCTTACTGGAGCTTACGCATCGAGTAGAATAGGTTATAACGATGGCATTGGCCTGGCCGGTTAGAGTAGATTGCCTTTATCATCAAAGGGCAGGTCATACGGTTCACTGACTATCTCCAAGAATTGGTTTTCCCTTGCTAGGGGAATCAGGTTTTCTGATATTTCGATTTCTCCCAGGGACAAGGTGTTTTTGACCCGAATCAGGGTGACATTTTCTTTGTCCAGGCGATTGCAGGTTTTAATGCAGGCTTGGAATACCTGCTTGTCGTTTTTCAGTACCATTGGCATTTTGACACTGGTAGGCACAGTAGAAGTCAGGGCATTGGGATATGTATCTTCAAAAGAAAATTTATCAAACAGTCGTTTGGTGGTAAAGTCCAAAATTCCAACACCGTTCGCATTGCCATGGGAGTGGTTGGTGACATCCAGCACGGCTATACGGGTGATATCCGGCCCTCCAGTGCAGAAAGGGGTATGATATCTGCCGACAATATTAGTATCGTAACCGCTGCCGCTAATATCTTTGCCAATTTCGTCCAGGATGAGAACATCAAATTTATCAAAATAAATTTTAGGGCAAAGCCGTTTGGCCTCTGCCTGCAATGAGGGTTCTGTCTCAACAATCTCAGAATTTTTCAATACTTCTATACGGCAGGTTTCATGGTATGCATTTTCGACAAGACCGACGGCAAATAATATATTGGTTTTAGCTAGAGAAACCTTCGCCATGGCCGGAATGTTTTCCGCCATTTTACCGAAGCCAAGGTCGTGGCAGATATCGGCACCTTTTTGTTTGCCAAGTCCGATGGTAATAAACTTCATCAGACCGCTTTCATAGGGGCCGCGAAAGGCTACATGCGGTTTGATGCGGTTGATAAAGACCGTTCCATCAGCCTCGTAAGCATACTTGTCAAAAAATACCGGAAAGCCGTTTGCTGAAACACCGACCTGAACGGTTTCCATCGTAGCCTTTATAGGAGCACCGACATACTCTTCCGTATATCCCAGGCCGATCAGCATGTTGCGCTGGCCTTCGGCAGTTGCGCTGCCGTGACTTCCCATCGCCGGAACAATAAAGGGCTCAGCTCCGGCTTTTTTTATTTCATGAACTAGTATTTTTACCATTTCCGGCAGATTGGAGATACCTCGGCTGCCTACGGCTACAGCAATTTTTTGGCCGGGCTTAATCTGGCTCATTACACTTTTGGCGGCGAGTCGTGACTTAAATTCACCAAGAACATCATGGATCACTGGACGCTCAAATGTTTGCTTCACTTTTACTACTTTGGGTACGACAATCGGGTCAAGCAGTCTGTTAATGGTACTCATTTGCATCTTCCTCCATTTCTACACGTAGCATATTACCAGATAGCATGATTATCAGGTAATCATACAACTTTTGCTATAAAAAAAATGACACTTTCCAATATCCTGTGTTTTTAGTATTTCATTTTCGGTATATTTTGTCAATAACGGATTTGTATATTGGCGGAATTTTTTAAATATGATATCTGCTTGTCTCATCCGTATTATTTGGCAGACATAGTTTTAAATAATGATCTAGGATTTCTAAACTTGCAATCGTAATAGCCTTTGGATATTTATGGGTAATTTTATAATAAATTCGTTCAGGCGGAGAATTAGCAAGAGTAGCAATATTAAAATTACCTTTGCGCTGAGCCATCTTAGCCACGGATAGAGGAACAATTGCCCACTGCTTATCGGAGTAAAAAAAAGAAAAAATCAATTGGGCACAATCAAGCCGGATGCAACTACTATTTAGAGGATCCCACCATTGATCATGCCATATTTTATAGCTTGGGCCTGAGGCAAGAAATAACTCATAATTTGAATCCAATTCACCGGGGTGAATGACTCGGGAGCCCTCGTTATCCCGGGCGAAAGGACGCAAAACGACCATGGGCTCGCTAAATACTTTTTCAACTGCTATTGCGGGATACGGTCTCTCAATCAATGTAAAGGCGACATCTACCTGCCTGCGCTCAAGAAGATCGTATAAATCCGGAGAATGCGAAGTAACTATATTTAAACGTATCTTAGGACTGTGCTGGCATAAAGAATGATACAGCGGCGGAAAAAGAGCATAATTTATGCTATCCAGGGTCCCGATAGTCAGTGAAAGTCTACGATTTGCGGATTTGAGCGCCTGCGCTTGATTCCACAGAACACTCCAGCGTTGTGCGATGTCAAGAAATTCTTCGCCTGCAGGTGTCAAATGAATAGACTTGGAACCTTGTCCACGTTCGATCAGCGCAGTCCCCAGCTCGGCCTCCAGTTCCTTCAAGCGCTTGCTTACCGTTGATTGAGCCAAATTTAGTTGCTCGGCAGCTCTACTAATACTTAGTATCCTTGCCACAGCTAAAAAAACCTCAAGTCCTGCATTACACATAGCGGCCTCCCATTTAATCTTATTGCAATTTGGAATATGTTCTATCAAAATATATCATTTTACATATAAGCTAAATTACATTAATATTAACTTATTAAGATTATTCGGTCAATATTTACCATTGTCTAACGATGTGGTGCAAACTACTGGATATAGAGCGGGTTAGACGTCGGATAAATTATGCAAAATGGAAGGGTGACTCTTCATGTATATAACAGTGATTGGTGCAGGGGCTACCGGCGGTTACTTTGGCGCAAGGCTCGCAGCAAGTGGTTTACCTGTCACTTTTTTAGTTCGGCCCAACCGGGCAACCCAAATGAAAGCGGACGGTTTGGTAGTTAAGAGCGTACTTGGAGATTTGGTCATCAGGGATCCTCAAATTGCCTTAGATACTAAGGATATACCCCATTGCGATCTGGTCGTGTTATGCCTAAAAAATTATCAGTTAGAAGCCTGCTTTCCTCAACTTAAGGACCTTGTCAGGAAAGGGGCAAGAATTCTTCCGATACTCAATGGGGTTGAGCATTTTGAAAGCTTGGCAAAGGAATTTGGCAAAGAAAGCGTCATTGCTGGCAACTGTAAAATTAACGCGACCTTAGACTCCCATGGAACCATTTTGCATACAAACAAATTACATAAGCTAATCTTTGGTGAAATTATTCCTACCCAAATAGATTTTTGTCTTACATTACAACAGATATTGTCAAAGGCTAATTTAGAAATAGTTTATAGTCAAACTATTTGGGAAGAGATTTGGAGTAAATATGCCTTTATTACCGTTTTTTCCGGAGTAACTACGGCCGGCAACCTAACAACCGATCTGATTTATCAAAATGAAGCAACCAGACAAATGTTTCGCCGTGCTTTGGACGAAATGACTCGCCTTGCTGGAGTTTGCGGAGTCAATTTACCTGATAATTTTGTGTCATCGCAGGTTGAGTCTTTAGCAAAATATCCGAAAGGAACCACAACTTCCATGCATCAAGATTTAAAGAAAGGCTTACCCCTTGAAGTTGAAAGTCTCCAGGGAGCAGCAATTCGTCTTGCTACCAAGAAAAATTTAGAACTGCCAATTATTGAAACACTGTATGGTCTAATTAAGCCTTATGAATTGGGATTATAGGGTGATTTCCGCATAAGCGCCAAATCGCCGGTATTTTACGCGACATTGCAATCACAACCACGGAAGGCCTCGCGTTTTCAGATGGGACTATACTTTGTTAAAAAAGGCTGCCTTATTGAAGGCAGCCTTTCTTGGATCATTTATTTTACAAATTTTATATTAGTTGCTATATTGTCAGCTGCTCCGCTGTTTGTTCCGCGGGAAGTGACGGTGATTGTGTTAGAATTCCCCAGATATGTTGGCGGTATTTTGTAAACGATCTCATAACCGCCGACAATGCCTCCTATGTCGGTAATAAAGAATTGTTTCTCAAAGAGTTGTGAATGCTTGTACTGTTTTCCATTTACCTTGATGAAAGTCAGGTTCCAGTTTGGCATGCCGGTATAGATAACATTCATATATAGCTCAGGACCTGAGAATGCAAAACCGTTCATGCTTTTTGGATAGTTGTCCGGCGTAAATTGCCACTGATAATTATAGTTTTGCGCCGTAAACGCATGAATATCAACCTTGGTTAAGGCCGGCGCCGGTCCCGCCATAGCTACTGTCGAACCTAGCAATACTGTCATGCAGACAATCAATACGAATACTACAGACTTTTTCATATCAGCTATTCTCCCTTCTAAGAACATGAACACAGGATATATTCAGGCGGACGGGATTATGCATTTAGCCAGATTTCTCAATATAAACACTGGTGCCGGGCAACCCGAACGCTATTCCTTCAGCTTCTAAGATTTCCATGATTTTTAGATTGATGTCCTGCTTAATAGCCAAATACTCTTTCCACACAATGGTTTTGGTAAAAAAGTGCAGAAGTAATTCCAGACCGCTATCGCCAAAGGAATCGAATTTTACCATAATTGTACCCTGATCAACCTGAGGATGAGACTGGAGAAGTTCTTCAATTTTATTGATACATGCTTTCAGTTTATCTGCTGGTGTGTCATAACGTACTTTCAACTGAAATGTAATTCTACGCATGGTCCGTTTCGTATAATTGATAATGGGAGCATTGACCAGATTAGAATTTGGTACAGTGACCAGCGCTTGATCAACAGCCCGTATTTTTGTGCTCCTAAAATTGATATCTTCCACGGTTCCTTCAATTTCACTGGTTTTTACCCAGTCGCCAATACTAAACGGCTTGTCCGTTATAATAATAACTCCGGAAAAAATATTAGCCAGCAGGTCTTTTGCCGCCAGAGCAAAAGCCAGGCCGCCCAGCCCCAGTCCGGCGATAAATCCGTTTACATCGTAGCCCCAGGTACTGGCTATAGCCACAAAGGCTAATGCCAGCACAATGAATTTTAGTACCTTGGAAAGGAAAGGGATTAGAATTTTATCCACTTCGCGGTTAAAAATCCGCTGGATTTCCGACTGGTTTACTGCATAATAACCAATCAGGTCGTAGATTGCGCTTGAAAACAAAATTATGACCGCTGTCCGGAATATATTGTTCAGCAAAAAATCAAATGTATTTGGCACAATATTATGCAAAGCAAGATACCCGCCGGTAAGAACAATCAAATTTTTGACAGGGTTGCGCAAAACAAGGAGAAAAGAATCCTGATTCGCTTCATTTCTGCAAAGATTGTCATGAACAAAATGGAAAATGTAATTAGTAAATAAATTTTTGAAGCCCCAGAAAACAAGAAATATTGCAGCGGCTGTGGCTAGCTTATACAAAGATATGTAGCTTGTCACATAAGGCAATAACATATAAAATTGCTCAGGCATTTGTATGTCAAACTGCATCGTATCCTCTCCCCTCCTCCTATAGTTAAAGCCAAATGGTTAAAAAGCCGGTGTAAGAAATTGGTTGCTCCAACCCGCTGCCGGCAATTATCAGGCATCGTTATTAAAGAACAAACAACTTACTTTTATTATATAAGTTTTTATTTTCCGGTTCAAGATTTTTATATATTTGGAGTAAGCGATTAGTAAATTGATCTGCCAAGCACAACCGCGCTACAAAGGAAAACAGGCTCTAACAAACGAATATCTTGATATTTAATTACAGTTTCAGGTAACTAACCATACAGAGTAAGGAGCGATGACAATGATCTTCCGGGAGGCCGCTAAAGAAGAAATACCTTTTCTTTTTCAGGAAGGGTATAAAGAATGGAGTAAAAATAGAACTTTTGAACAATATTGCGTTGATAACAGTAAGGATGATGCCATCGGCATAAGATATGTCATCGAGGAAAACGGCGAGATCGCCAGTTCGACGGTTTTGCTGCGGCTAGAAAGCCTCCTTGGCAAGAATGTCTACGGCTTAGGGTCCATACTGACTTCGCAAAACCACAGAGGCAAAGGCTACGGGTCCGAACTCATAAAACAGTGCATAAAGCTGATCCCAGGCGACAACACAATTATTTTTCTGTACTCTGATATAAAGCCGGCGTATTATGAAAAATTCGGGTTTCAAAGCTTGCCTGAAAAGCTGCAAAAATACGAAAAAAGCGTTTGTATGGCACATTGCACTGAATTGGTATGGAATGAATTGATAAAAGCTAATGCGGCTGTTATACCCGACTATTTCTAAGATTTATAACTACATATTTTTACATAAAGTTAAAAATGATATTGCTTTTTTTACAGGATTTTATAGTTGTACGGAGAAATTATTATTAGTTAGGGAAAAAATTCCATGAAATTTGTCGGCAAACCATCCGAAAGGGTGGGACGCAAAGCCATGGGTCTACAGATAAAAAATCTATGATCGCCAGGTTGCACTAATGTTTTTGGTGTGCCCTGGCATTTTTTTCTGCGGCAATATGGCGGGAGGTGCGACGACATTGAAGCTGTCGTTGAGGCCCACAGACTGACAATCCATAGGGGAAAATTGGAGGATCGAGACGATTTATGCGACTTAACAGTATTTTTACGACCTTACAGGGGAAAATGAGTCTTTTTTTGGTGATTCTGGCAATCATTCCGGCTTTAATTATCGGCTATACGGCCAATCAGCAGGCTAATTCACTTTTAGATACCATGACGAAAAACACGCACAGGGATCATGTCATTCGGGTGGCGGACCGCCTGGAGCAGTATTTGCATGACGGACAGGCCAGTGTTGCCACCCTGGCGAAAACCCCGTATGCCGCTGCATTCGGTTCGGAGGATCAAACCGCTGTGCTACGTTCCTTTTATGAGGGCAATGGCATGTTTGAACTGGTCTTTTGCGTGGATGCACAGGGACAGATAAAAAATACGTGGCCGCAAACCGATTTTGGCGGTAAAAAGGATTTTTCCGATCGCCAGTGGTATAAAGATGTGGCGGCCGCGCAGAAGCCGGTGATTTCCGATACCTATGTTTCCGCCTTCACCAAGCAGGCCACAGCACCGGTAGTTGCGCCGCTTGTAAATAACGCGGGACAGATTATCGGCTATATCGGCGGCAATCTGAAACTTGGCAATGTAACCGAATTGGCTAAAGGGCTTAATGCCGGCAATACCGGTAAAGGCGTTGTACTTGATAAGAAATCTTATTATCTAACGGACAGCCGTGATGAGACCAAGTCACAGCAGCATGAACTGTTTAACGAACAGGACGTTATTGATATGACTAAATCACAGGAAGCGCAGACCAAATACCTGGGACGGCAATTGACGGCTTTTGCCCCTGTCGGTCAGACTGGCTGGGCGGTGTTGTCCTTCCAGAATATTGAGGAAACCATGTCCAATGCGGATGATCTCCGCAACCTGATTATTGTTGTCGTTCTGCTGTCTTGCATTCTGCTCGCCTTAATCGGTTTTTTTGCGGTACGGAGAATCAGCCGGCCGATAACCGCTATATCCTCGGTTGCAGCGCAAATCGCCGGCGGGCATATTGTTACTCCTGCCGTTACTTATACAGGCCAGGATGAAATCCGGCAGTTGGTGGAAGCTTTTCAGGTAATGGCGGAAAATATCCGGCAGTTGATCCGGCAAACGGGTGATGCGGCTGATGCCACAGCCATTTCCGCCGATCAGTTGGCGGCAAGTTCGAAGCAAAGCGCCGAGGCATCCGGGCAGATCGCCCTGTCTGCCGGCGAGGTGGCAGCGGGATCGGAGACGCAGCGCCAGGCGGTGGATGATGCTACTCTGTTGGTCCAGTCCATTTCCGACAAGCTGCAGCATATTGTGTCCGTTACCGACGCGGTTGTGAACAATTCACAGGGAACAGCCAAGGCAGCCGAGGACGGCAACACCAAAATTGAATTGGCCGTCCGGCAAATGAATGCCATTGAAACAACGGTGGCCAACCTTGCCGAAGTCGTCGGGCAGATGGGCGAACAATCCGGTGAAATAGGTCAAATTATCGATACAATTTCCGGTATCGCCAAACAAACCAACCTGCTCGCACTGAATGCCGCTATCGAGTCGGCCAGGGCCGGCGAACACGGCCGGGGCTTTGCCGTCGTCGCCGAGGAAGTAAAGAAACTGGCTGAGCAGTCCGAAGCGGCGGCAGCCCAAATCGCCGGACTTATTACGGCGATGCAGACCAGCAGCGGCAATGCGGTAGCTGCTATGTCGGATGGAAGCAGGCAAGTGCAGTCAGGCTCCGAGACGGTCAGGGCCGCAGGAGTGGCTTTCGGCGAAATTGTCGCATTGATTGAAACAACTAAATCCGGCATTGGCAGTGTCGCCGAGGATGTGCAGCAAATGGCTTCCGCCGGTGCACAGATCGCCGGCCAGATGGAAAATATTGACCGGATAAGCCGGGAAAATGCCGCTCATGTTCAGTCTGTGTCGGCTGCTACAGAGGAGCAAAGCGCCGCTTTGGAAGAAATCGCCGCGTCCAGTCAGGAATTACAGACAATGTCGGAGAATGTGCGGGCGCTTACCCGGAAATTCACCATATCATGACATAAAACAAGACTGGGGACAAGAACCTTGTTCCACATAGCAAACAAAATACAAGGACAGTGTCCGTGTTGACCAGAAGAAAAGAAACCAGCTATAAAAAAGCTGGTTCTTTTCTTAACTGCCTGTCTATGCAGTTTTTTCCGCCGAAATTATTAGAAGCTTTGTTGCCATGGCAATTTAGAGGCTGTTATGAGTTCCATCACAGAAAGGAGGATTTTTCGTATGTTTACAGGCACACAGATAGACAGTCTCATTTTCCTGGGCAGCAAAAGAAACCGGTGCAAATGAGGTTCCCTGGTGCGCGCCGTTACAAAACGGCTGCGTAGCACTTTTCCCACATGCACACCAATAATAAGTCTCTCCTTTTTTAACCTCAACAGCCATAGGACCTTTTTGACTAATTACCGGTTTTTCCATTGTCATCTCTCCTTTTTAAATTGTTGATAAATTGCAAGAATTTACCGATATTTAACTTCAATAAAAATTAGTTTTCTCCTGCTAATATATAGGTGGTTTCTCATTAATGAGAACACGGGAAAAGGAACGCTGCGGCGGCCGTTGCGAATGAACAGAGCCGTGCCCGGGAGCTCGCGGCCGGCGAAATGTTCAATGCCAAAACAAAGAAGAGTAGGAAAATTGGGCGGCGGGGAGAACGATTCTAACAGACAGTACAGGGCATATCAGCGATAATTCTCTCAGCATGATTAACATATCCAACAGGAGAAAAACTATGAAATACGATCCAAAAACAATGCAAAACTACCCCTCAGAGCATGAGGGTTTCACGGAGCACTATAATGTAATCCCCGTCATGGGATATCGGCAAATCGCAAGCGCTTTTATCCGGTACATGCCAGAATTCTTTAGTTTATTTCATAACATAGGAATCTCCCGGCAGGAATATAATGTATGTTATGGAATTATTTATTATAATTAATAAATCCAGGGGGAGTGTTATATTTGAGAAAAATATTAATTCTCGTGATGTTATTTAGCTTCGTATTTTTATCTGCTACTGCCTTAGCTTATCCAAATGAGCCAGATGGCTTCAGAGGTTTAACATGGGGAACACCGCTCGAAAGGGTTAAGGATTCAATGGTGTTTCAATATACAGATGGTAGTTTTGGCGGAGTTGATAAATACACAAGAATAGACGATGAGCTGACTATTGGAGCTGCTAAATTAAAGAAAATAGAATATGGATTCTGGCAAAACAAATTATCAAGCGTTAATATAGAGTTTGAGGGTTATAATAACTGGGCTAATCTTTATCAATCAGTTATCGCAAGATTCGGAGAAGGTCTTAGACCAAATAGATATATGGATAAATATGCATGGCTTGCTTCTTCAAAAGCATCGATATTGCTGGAATATAGCGATATTAAGCGTAGTGGTTATATGTACATTGTATCTAAAGTAGCTAGCGACGAACAAAATGCTTGGGAAAAAGAGCAAGCTCAAAAAGGAGGAAAATCTGGTTTCTAGCAGTAATGCCCCGGCACACGCCAGGGGTATCACTATTTAACCGGTCTTTTTCTCTTTTTCAGTTTTTTCCTTTTTCGTTATCGCTTTAATACTGGTCGCCAACGCGGCCATAATATCAATAGCTTTGCCGGCTGCCTCTGCCTGTTTAGCTCCAATCAATGCAGTCTCGAAAAAACAAGCAGGGACTGCAAAAGACAACGTCTCATATGGTCATAAAGCACCACCTCCTTTCTCAAAGGGAGGTGGCTCACTGCTGCCTGCCGATAGGCGGCATTTTTTATTCTCCTTTATTCAATCCCCTTAAATGCATAGCTTACCAAGGTTTCAATAAAGGCTTCATCGATTATGTCCCCGGTTACCAGTAAACGATAGAAAATCGGACCAAAAATTAAATCAATACTTATTTCGAGGTCTAATTCCTGCTTTAACTCCCCTCTTTGCACGCCCCGTTCCAAAATGCGCCGGGCGTCAAGCCGCCGGGGATTAAAATACCGCAGCCGGTATTCTTCGGCCAATTTGGCGTCAAATTGTCCTTCGGCAATCAGTTCGTTAATTACTTTACCTTCCCTGCTGGTTAAAAACCGGGCTAAATTGGTCACCTGAATGACGATGTCCTTGACTACCGAACCGGTATCCGGTACGGGCAACCTGGACATAGCGGCCGAAAGAAAACCATCCATCACAACCGCCGCTTTGTTGGGCCACCATTTATAAATGGTGGCTTTGCTAACTTTGGCCCGTTCAGCAATCTTCTCAACTGTTACGGCCCCGAAGCCGGTTTCCAGCAATAGATCGTACGAGGCGGTAAGAATGGCTTGTTCCGTCGCGGCGTTACGGGGACGCCCTTTTTTCTTTTCCACTGAAATTCCTCCTGCATTGTTCACACTAATAAAACTATACGTACATTATACTAAATATTTTCTGGCAGGAAAATGAAAATATCCCTTTACAATACTGAACGTACAGTTTATAATTAAAGCATAAACTAAACTGTACGTTCAGTATTTAATTGGCCAAAAATACCAACACGTAAAAACAAGTAAGGAAGGGATTGTCGTATGAACAACTTACAAGTAAAAACCAGAGAGGTGCCAAACTGGATAACACTTTTGTTAGCCGTCGCCTGCGGCGTAATTGTTGCCAATCTTTATTATGCTCAGCCCTTAATTGGCCTGATAAGCGCCGACACCCATATGCCGCTGGCGTCGGCAGGTTTGATCGTAACGTTAACCCAAATTGGCTATGTGGCCGGTCTGTTATTTATTGTTCCCCTTAGCGATCTTATCGAAAACCGGCGGTTAGTTGCAGCCACATTAGTAATTGTGATCTGCGCATTGGTTGCTGCCTCCCTTACTCATAGCGCGATAGTTTTTCTTGTAGCAGCCATGTTTACCGGGCTAGGCTCAGTGGCGGCGCAGATACTGGTACCCTATGCAGCCCATCTGGCGGCCGAGGGACGGCAGGGCCAGGTAGTGGGCAACGTAATGAGCGGGTTATTGCTGGGAATCATGCTGGCCCGCCCGCTGGCCAGTTTTGTAACCGACCTTTGGGGCTGGCAGGCCGTCTTTATTCTCTCTGCAGTTATCACAGCCACAATGGCCGGGTTGCTGGCTTTCGCACTGCCCGCACGCAAACCCTCGCCTACTATGAATTATGGCGAATTACTCCGTTCTCTGTGGTCGCTTTTTACAACTAAGGCGGTTTTACGCCGTCGCGCTTTATATCAGGCTTGCCTGTTCGGCGCCTTCAGCCTGTTCTGGACGGTAAGCCCTTTATGGCTAACTCATCACTTTCACTTATCGCAGCAGGGAATTGCCTTATTCGCTCTCGCCGGCGTAGCCGGCGCAATAGCCGCCCCCATCGCCGGCAGATTGGCCGATAAGAGCTGGACCAAACGGTTAACGGGTTTGGCTATTGTCATTGCCGCCCTATCCTTTTTGGTTACTCATCTGGCTACCGATACTTCCGCACTGTCGTTAGCGATACTGGTTATTGCCGCTATTGCCCTGGATATGGCGGTATCCGGCAATCTCGTACTTAGTCAGCGTACCATTTATTCTCTCGGAAACGAGATACGCGGGCGCGTAAACGGAGTATTCATGGCTGTCTTCTTCATCGGCGGCGCAATCGGATCGGCACTGGGCGGCTGGGCCTACGCCGCCGGTGGCTGGATGCCGGCCTCCCTCCTCGGTCTATGTATGCCGTTGGCCGCCTTGCTGTATTATTTCACGGAGAGAAACGGTTGACTAACGACGGCAGTCCAGAGCAGCAAAAGCCAACTTCTCATATGTGGTCATACAGAAAACACGGCTTACGCCGAGCCTTTGGCGAAAGCGGAAGACGATGTTGCCCTTATCCAGACGAAAGCTATACTTTCTATCCGAATAAAAAACTGCCGCCTTGCACAATAAGGCGGCAGTTTTTTATCTCTAAAAATTCAAGGTGTCGCCGGGTATCAGTGAATGCAGACTACCAGCGCATTCCGGTGACAGTGTGCGGCAAAGGGCATCAGCAGCCGCTTTGCCGGTATGAAAGAAAACCGCATGGCGGCTGGGCAGGCGTTGTAGCAATTGCCGGACATCATTCAGTCCCTGATGCACTTTGTAATGCGTTACATCAACCTTACAGCCTGCAGCAGACTTGGCCGGAGAGTTCCATAACCGGTAGCCGGGACTGCCGGCCGCTAAATGACCGGTAAAGATAACGCCGCTATCGGCATGATTCTGGATTTGCCGGTAATACCAGCGGGCTGCAGTGGTCTGCAGCATGCCGTCGCCGGTAAGGATGATGCCGCCCGGCTGGCCGGACATGGCTTTTTTTCTTTCCCGGGCGTTTTGGATAACCCTGAGGCTAGGGCTTGTTAGTACCCGGTTTATGGCGGCGGCTGCGCCGGGACGAAGCCACTCGGGGCAGGCAAGCATTTGCTGCAGGGTTACAACAAGGTCTTCTTCCGCCAGCAAAAGCGTTTGGGGAAAGCTCTCACTCGCCCAGACCAGTAAATCCTGGCCGCGGCCAATGAAAGGAACAGGCAGCAGCAGCCACCCCTGTTTTGTAAGAATAAACCGGGCGCTCTGGGCTAAGCGGGTGAGTTTCGCCTGCTGGTCTTCATCATCCGGGCCATAGGCTGCTTCCACTATGGCTAAATCGCAGACAGGCTCGGCTGAAGCAGCGGAACCTGCCGGCGTTGTCCTTGCTAACGGCGCATCGGCGGCAAGCAGGCGTCCTTCTGTGCTCATATCGCCGGAGAAAAAAATGCATTTGCCCTCCATATCGAGCATGAGCCAAATAGCGCCGAGAGTGTGGCCGCTTTTCCCCCACAGCACGGATAATCCGGGGAAAAGTTCCGTCCAGTTTCCGGGGGAAACGGTATCTTCCATACAGGCGAACCGAATCTGAGCAATATGGCGGCGCTCGTAAGGAAGGCTGCCATGGCCGCCGGCGTATTGTTCCCAGGCGGAAAAATACTGAGGCAATTTTTGCATGGTAGCGCGGGTGGCCCATACCTTACCCCGGTAACCTAGTTTGTAGAGCAAAGGAATGGCCATCGCATGATCTTCATGGGCATGAGACAGGAATACGGCGCACAAGCCGGCAATTTTACCGGGCGACAGCAGCGGATATTCGCCGCCGCCGCTTTTTTTTGCGCCGCAGTCCAGCAAGAGGGACAATGATTTAGTCTGTAAATGAAAACAGGCGCGCCCGTGCTCGCCTGCCCCGCCAAAAACGGTTAATTGGGCTGTATGATTCATGAAGCTATTCACGCTGCTTTCCGACAGGATTGAGTTGATTGACCAGTAAGAGCAGGCTGGTGGTCAGGCCTACCATTACCACGGCCATTGCCATACCCAGCGAAACGTTGCCTTGTTCAAACTGAGAAAAAATATAGGTGGCGGATGTTTCCATGGACGGGGGTAGAATCAGGAGGGAAGCGACCAGCTCCCTGATGGCGATGGTCAGCGTCATTACCCAGCCGGCCAGCATACCCGGCCGAAGAAGCGGTAAAACAATGCGCCGGAAAATGTATAACGGGCTGCCGCCGAAAACCCGGCCGGCGTGAAACAACGATACGTGCAGCTGATTTAAATTGGCCTTGACGTATTGGACGGTATAGGGAAGAAACAGGATAACATAAGTAAGGACTACCATCCAATAGGTATTATACAGCGGGATGGGCATTTGCGGAGCATTCCAGAAAATAATCAGGCCCACAACCATTACAATACCCGGCACGGTGTTGGGCAACAGGCTGAATAAATCGAGCATGCGCTGCCACCGGCTGCGGCCGGTTCCGATCAGCAAGGCGCAGCCTGTCCCGAGTATTACGGATAAAGTCGCGGCCAGGATAGACAGGCCCAGACTGTTAAGCAAGGCCGCCAGACTTTTGGAACCCCAGGCTAAGAGGTCGAAGTAATATTGGAGGGTGAGATTATCCCAGCTAAGACCGGCTCCCCGCAGTTTCATGAGTGAGGCTGAGACAATTGAAAAATAGGGAACGCCTACTGACAGGGCCAGCAATCCGACAATATATAACCAGGCAGCGATGCGCTTCCCGACGGTTAAGCGATATACTTTCCGGAAGGAATCCCTGGCTCCTGCCAGTTGATAAGTAAAGCGCCGGCTAACCAGGGTTTGGCAATACCACAAGAGCAGGCTGGCGCTGAGCAGTACGGAGGCCAGTGCGGTGGCTTTGCTGAAATCAATCGGCCAATGCGAAAGGTAGCGGTGGATTTCCGAGGTTAATACGTAATACCCGATTTTCCGGCCAAAGGTTGCCGGTGTGCCAAACTCGGAGATCGTCTTAACAAAGATGAGCAGTGCGCCCATGGCATAGCCGGACAGCGCCAGCGGGGCAATGACGCGCCGGAACGTATACAGGAAACCGCTGCCGTGGATAACGGCCGCAGCCTCCTTATTGCCGCCGATCTCAGTAAATGTATTACGCAGGATAAGATAGAGGAAGGGAAATAAATGCAGGCTCATAATGCCGACCATGCCGCTGAAACTAAAGAACGCCGGGGCGAAAGCGCTGGCGGACGGCAGCAATTGCTCCAGATAGCCGTTATGCTGCATAAACAGAATCCAGCCCATGGAACCGATATAAGGCGGCGTCATGAAGGGAATGGTAAGAACAATATCGAGCCACTTATGGCGGCAGAGGTCGGTTTTGGCTAAAATCCAGGCGAGCGGCAGGGCGAGCAGGGTGGTTGTCGCCACCACGCAAAAGCTCAGCCAGAGGGAATTCAGGAACACTTCGCTTAGTTTGCTTGCCATGATGGTCTTAAGCGGCGCCAGCAGGTCAAACGTTTGCGCAGGATAGAAGCTGGTGACAAAGATGCACAGCAGGGGAATGACGGCGAGGATGGCCAGCAGCGCTATGGCCAGCAGCATCCCCGCTTGTTTATAATCAGGCAGTTGCATAGGTTGCATCCGTTCGGCTATTTAAACATAACGCTGAATTTTTTGACCACGGCATCCCCGTTGGCATCCATCCATGCCCAGTCGATTTTTAGCAGCGGAATTTGGTTGGCGCTGGCCCGGTCTTTGGCTTTTATATCGCTGCGCCCCGGCAGCAGGTAGGTATCGGCGACCATGTTTTGCACTTCATCGGATAATAGATAGTCAATAAAGGCTTTTGCGTTATCGGTGTTTTTACTGGTCTGAATGATGGCCGCCGGCCGCGGGCTAATCACGGTGCCACTTTTAGGATACAGCATATCGACCGGTTCACCCTTGGCTTTGGCCTGGTAGGTCATATAGTCAACCCCGGCTGCCACAATGCTTTTGGCACCGGTGATAACCGGGTCCAGAGCCTCCTGATTGGCGCCGGCTACAACTACGCCGTTCTGCTTATACTGATCAAATAGTTGCCAGCCGGCCTCTCCCTGGCCGCTCAAATAACCGGTTATGAAATCCAGAGCGGAACCGGACTGCGCGGGATCAGGAATGTTAACCTTGCCGCGCCATTCTTCCTTGGTCAGGTCGCTCCAGTCCTGGGGAGGGTTTTTCACCAGCTTGGTATTATACACTATTCCTAGCGCCGACGCGCTGTAGCCAAAGAAATGACCATCCCTGTCGGACCAGTCGGCAATTAATTTTTCAGCATTTTGGGCATTTTTGTAAGCTAGCGTCTGCCCGTCCTTCTTAAGCCCCTGCGCAGCCGGCAGCGAGGCGAGTACAACTACATCGACAACCGGATTGGCTTTTTCCGCCTGGATGCGGGACAAGATTTTGCCTGTTGTTCCCTGGAACATTTCAACCTTTACACCGGTTTTGCTTTCAAAGCCTTTCTGGATTTTTTCAGCCAGTTCTTTGGGTCCGGCGCTATATACCACCAGCTTGCCGCTTAATTTGGCCCCGGCAGCCGGGGCGGCCGCTTCCTCCGCCTTTTTAGCCGTACTGCAGCCGGCCAGGCCGGCGCCTGCCAGCGTGATACACACGAGGAGAGAACAGGTTTTTATGAGGTTGCCCGCTTTCATTTGAATTCCTCCTTAATTTGGTATGTTATGTATGTCATCCGGCGAGACATAGACGGACGCTTTATCGCCGGCCGTCATTCGCCGGGCATGATAGGCAGTCCAGATGCCATGACCGGCCACCGCTAACTGAAGCTCATACTTGTCTCCCAGAAAACTCACCCGTTGCACGATACCGGTATAGGCCTGGCAGCCGGCGGCAGCTTCCCAGCGAATATGTTCGGGCCGGAAGACGGCCTGGTCTTCTTTCAGCCAGTTGGCTTTACCGATAAACCTGGCCACAAAAGGATGAGCCGGCGACCGATAAATTGCCTCCGGGTCCCCGGTCTGCAAAATTTGTCCGTTATTCATTACGGCAATCTTGCCGGACATTGCCATGGCCTCTGTCTGGTCGTGCGTTACGTATAAGGCTGTCAGACCAGCGGTTTCCACCAAATGCATCAGTTCCAAGCGCATTTCGTCGCGCAATACGGCGTCAAGCGCACTTAACGGTTCATCAAACAGGACCAGCCGGGGCTTGGTGGCGATTGCGCGGGCGAAAGCCACCCGCTGCTGCTGACCGCCGGATAACTGATGAGGATACCGGCTTTCCAGGCCCTGCAGGCGAACCACCGCAATGGCTTCCTCCACCCGTTGTTTCAGATTGACGGTTTGACTTCGGGCTCTCAGACCGAAGGCTATATTTTCATAAATGGTCATATGCGGCCAGAGCGAAAAGTCCTGAAAGACCATGCCGAAATTTCTGCTGTCAGCACTTTTGTTGATATTTTTGGCGTGTGAATAAATACATTCATCCCCGGCATAGATTTCACCGCTATCCGGTGTTTCCAGCCCGGCGACCAGTTGCAGCAGGGTGGTTTTACCGCAACCGGACGGACCTAAGAGGGATGTGAATTCTCCCTGTTTTATGGACAAACAGGTGGCTTTTAAAGCCTGCATTGAGCCGAAGGACTTGCTGATACTGCGTATTTCGATATTCATGCTCTAATCCGGTACCTTCCTGTGAAAACTTGTTAATATCAGTATACTTGTCATAGTCCGGCTTTTTGTTAAGCATTGGTAAAGTATTAGTAAAAAAAACCAATACACTATATTCATTTGCATAGAAATAATCTATGCTTATAAAGAAAACACGGCTTGCGCCGAGCCTTTGGCGAAAGCGGAAACCGATAAGAGGTTGTTATGAATATCATTCGCCTGAGAATTATTGAATTAATGGCAAAGTACGGAAAAGTCACGGCAGTTGCCGAGGTGCTGGGCTTAAAACAGCCGACTGTCACCTTCCATATGAAAAAGATGGAACAGGAATTCGGCCTTCAGTTGTTTGAGTCGCGTTATGGCCGGACCATACTGACTGAGGCCGGCAACTCACTGCTTCACTATGCGGTTAAGATTAATTCCCTGGCGCAGGAGGCCGGGCGGGTTGTCAAGGAGTATGAGGCGCTGGACTGCGGCAGCCTTAGGATCGGGGCCAGTTATGTACCGGGGACCTACGTTTTGCCGCAGGCGCTTACTGACTTTTCCCAAAACCATCCGAAGGTGAGCCTGTCGCTGACGGTCAAGCCAGCTCCGGTCATTCAGGAGCTGTTGCAAAAGCATGAGATTGATATCGGGTTATTTTCTGCCGAAACCTGCCTTGACTCAACCCTGGTCAGTGAAGTTTTATGTGAAGATGAACTTGTTGTCATTTTTGCGCCGGCGCATGAATTGTCCGCCGGTTTGCTGGTTGACGCCGGTCAATTGGGTAAATATCCGCTGATACTTCACGGGCAGGAGTCCAATACCCGGCAAATGACGGAAATCTGGGCGAAAAGTCAGGATGTGGAGTTTCGCCGCCATATGGAAATCGACTCGTTGGAAGCTATCAAACAGGTGGTGGCGCTGGGCAGCGGCATCAGCATCGTTTCCCGTCTGGCGGTCGCCAATGAGATAAGAAACGGCAGCTTGCACTGCTATCCCCTTAACGGCGTAAAGCGGCTGGTGTACGTCGCCATTAACGCCGACCGCCACCGGTCCGCGCTGGTTAACCGTTTTATCGAAGATTTGCGGATTTTAGCCCCAAGGCTGTCGACAGCAGTTTATTAAACAAAAGGTAAAGCCCGGCTGATGATATAACGTTCCGCCGCACTCAGGTATATCTACGCGAGGAAAATAAAAAACTCCGTGACGATATCGATCTCAACTCAGCCTTCGGGCAGCAATCAATCAGAGTTTACAGCCGTGCAGAAACAAAAAGGGATTTACGAATTTATCGCAAATCCCTTTTTTTGCTACGTTCCGGCGTGCAGGACGGGTCCATGGCGTCTTTAAACTTGCCGGGGAGCAGATAATATAATTTTTAAAACCAGTAACTGTTTACTGTCTAAATTCCGTCGGTTTCCTCGTTGAGTTTCGAAGTTTGTCCATCTGTTGTAGGATTGCAACAGATAAAAGAAGATCTGGTCCAACGCCGCAGACGGCAGTTATAGCAAGAGATGGATTCATCTGCTACCATTTCTTCATCAACGTCAGGCCGAAAGGCTCGGCACCTTTGTGCCGCAGTAGCTGCTTGGTCCCAGTCCTGCTTGCCGCCACTAAACTCTTTTTCCCCTTGTTCATTGATCCGCCACAAGAGTCCTCAGCTCCTCAAAGTTACTAAGTTGTTTCTTAGAACAGGTTGTCCATAAAATTGGACCATCAGCGCCATCTAGCTTATGGACTAAAACTACTGCCTTACCTGCCATAAGCACCGGCTTAACCATATTTCCCAATAAAATTAATTCAGAGCATCCCAGATATTCCCCATGCAGGCTTTTCACCTTGTCAACAGCGGAGTGAGAACAAAGCTCGCGAACACTTATGATGTTATTAGGTACATTAATTTCGACTTTTCCCTTTACCCAGCCATCATTGTCACCTAAACGCAAACCTGCTCCGGCTAAAGCCCCGATGATTCCCTGGCCGCTGCCGCCATGCTCGGAAAGATGAACATTCAGCCTCTTAGCCAAGAGATATGCGTCGTCTTTTGTGACTACTTCCCGTTTTACTTTGTAGCCAAAATCTATCAGACTCTTAGTATCAAGAAACTCATCAGTAACGACTACACATAAGCCAGGACTTGCATCCACTTGACTTTCCCGCTCCAGAAACTCAGCTGCATAATCAATAATTGGCTGCAAATATTCAATTTTGATATCAGCTTTAAAGCACATCGAGCTATTATGCGAGGTATACGGAACAGCCGGATCAAGCAGCAGCTGGTGGCGTGTAATCCAAGAGCATTTTCCCCAGTCATGTTTTTCCACGGCATGCGCAATCATTTCCGCCAGTTCCCCTGTTCCTCTACTGTCCAGATTATCAGTATCATCTATACACACTAGGATTTGCATAGCTTACAACTCCACCTTAAAAATGCATTTCGTGCTTAACGAATTCTGCTGCGATTTCAGTCAGTACCTATTTAGCCAATGGTTATTTCCATTTTAGAGACATGTTCCTTAAAAAAGCCACTCTCTTACATACAAAATAGGCTAGTGCCCCCCCTGTAAACCCGGTAATCAAATGGGACAATAATACAGCACCAAGCCCCAGAGACAAAAAAGTCATTGGTAAATTCAAGGTAATTCCCAAAACATACATAGCCAAAAGCTTCGATACATGAGCTAACCCGGCTGCAGTTCCTATCATATACCATTTACTTACCAACATGGGAATTAGGCTTACAAACACATCCATTACTATTCCCGGTAGCATATAATCAGAAAAAGCAAAAATCCCTTTGGCACCTGGCGCTACAAATACCGTAACAAAACTGCCAATAAAACCGGCAAGTGTTCCTGCCCCCGGTTTTCTGATCATAATACAGCATGCAGTTAATGCCAGCATAATAAACAGTCCCCGATGGCCTGGAATATGCAAAGGTAATTTCAAGGCCATGCTCCCAATCGCCGCCATCACTCCGAAAATAGTAACGACCAACGCTTGCGTAAGAGACATCCCGAAAATGCTAAAGTTATTTCTAATAACCGTTTGCTTTTTTTCCAACATCATCAAAATCCCCTTTAACAGCCTGACTCAATACCATTAAAAAATTCCGGGCACTTATTTGGACTGATAGTTCCGGTATGATTAGAACTTAATGGTTGTACCGACCTCTGTATACCGGCCGGGCGCGACAAGGTATGCCCCCTGGTAATACAATTTATCAAACAGGTTTTGAACTTTGACATAGTACTCGGTATTACGCAGGGTTTTGCTGACTTTTAGATCAACGACATGGTATCCTGGCAAACTCTTGTTCTTCCAGGACCCCCAGACATTGTCACCTACGCTTGCATTGCCGTCACCGGAGCCATTACCATTGCCCTGACTATACATGCTTCGTCTTTCGCCGAGGTAATTGACGGCCAGATATGCATTTATTCCATCTTCTCCTGCATAATTAAGGCCATAGGAGAACTTGCGGTACGGAATATCACTCACCTGTGTTTTTACCCGGGTATCATAAGCATTTGTATATGAGTAATTTGCAAATCCTTTAATTCGGCCAAATTTTTTGCTAATCTCCGCCTCAAAGCCATGCATGTCAACATCCGGTATATTGTAATACTGAGTACGCCCACTGCCTGCTCCATTGCCTTTAATCATGTTTGTTATATCTCTGGTAAAATAGGTGACGTCAAATCCAAGTCCGGATTTGGTCGAGGCTGACAGTCCAACTTCACGGTTAAGGGCTTCTTCAGGCAAAATATTAAGATCATTAAGGGGCGCAGAGCGTTCCATTGCGTTAGGCGATCTGAAGCTTTTCCCGATTGAGCCATGTAAAGCTGTATTGTCGCTTAGCTTGTAATTCAAAGTGAAAACCGGATCGTCCGAAGAATAACTGCCCTTTATTTCTTGATAGTTCGGAGTGTATGCCGTTGTTCTTACTGTAATACGGTCATCGGTTTCGTTATGTCTGTAGCCAAAGCTGGCATCCAGTCTATTGTTGATCTTAAGCACATCCTGGACATAAAAGCTTTTGCCGGTGTAATCATAGTCGCCACGGTTGTATGTACCATTTGGAGTTGTGCCGGAACCGTTGGGTGTTAGCTCTGAAAAGTCCCTGGTCTCGTAAGAATAACCCCACGTAGCAGTGTTTGACCGGCCTATTCTAATTGTATGCTGCAATTCATAGCCATTTACAGTGCCATCCCAGTCCACACGCTGATAACCGGAAGTAGTGAGCAGACTTGTTTGCTTGGATTGATAAACTTTCAGGCTGAGATCGCTGTTATCGTTTAGCTTCTGGGCATATACTGCGCCGATATATGATTGTTTAAGCGGATCATATGCCCAATTATAAGTAGTACCGGGATTATCACCGCCACCAAAATAATTGTTGCGTGAAGTGATAGTACCACCTTGACCAGGATAGTTAAGTATATTGCCATTTGCATCAATGCGGTTAGGAAATTGTTTTTCAGTGTCCAAATACGAGCCAAATACGGTCAGCGAGGCTTTAGGATTAAGAGTCCAGCGGATTTTTCCATTAAAGTATTCTGATTTTTCACTGGCGTGGTCTGTATAGCCATCTGTACTTTGCTTTTTTACCCCAAAATAATAGTTAACCTTGCCGGTATCTCCGCTTACTGAGGCTGAATATGTCTCGGTGTCCCAGCTTCCTTTTGCTACTGATATAGAGCCGGAGCTTTCCTTATCGCCATTTTTAGTGGTTATAAATATTACTCCGCCAGGAGCGTTGGTCCCGTACATAACAGGAGCAGCTCCTTTTATTACCTCAATCTTCTCGATATTATCCGCAGGTATAATTGATAAATCTGCCCTTCCGTCACCAACTGTACTGAGTAACACTCCGTCAACGATTACTTTGGTGCTATTAGCATCACTGCCACGGAATTGGGCATAGCTTTTCCCCTTTGTATTACTACTGGTAACATACAAACCGGCTACATCTTTCAGCGCGTCAGCTGCAGTTTGCGCCCCTTTTGCTTTTATTTCCTCAGCTGTGATAACAGTCATTTTAACTGGAATTTTAAGTGGATTGAGCTTGGAGTCAGTCACGACAACATCGTCGAGTGCAACGGCATCATCGGCTTTGGCTTCTTCAGCGTTTACGACAAACGCAAAACTGGAATACAGCACCATGAAACTTGCTATAACTGCTGCTTTTCGTACCTCTCTCATGTCTTATCCCCCTCCATAAACATAAACTACCTAATTGCATCCAAATCTGTACATTGATCTCTTAACTTTCCCGTGATAACTACCCTACAAAGTATCCTACCCTACAAATACAACATCCCCTCCCTTCATCTATCCACGCCCCCCCGCCGCCCTCCCTATGCAGTACTGCATCCTGCCTAAGCCTTAAATAATTAAATCCGGATCATAGACTGGATGCTAAAATTTCAGCGATATCCAAAACCTTAATTCTGTTATGAGAGCCTTCCGCTTCAACTGCTTCAGAGAAAATCATTTTACAAAACGGACAGGCAGTAACGATTGCTGCTGCTCCGGTTGCGACAGCTTCTTCGACGCGATTACCGGTGATCAAATGATTGGCTGTTGGCGTTGTCCAAATCCGGCCGCCCCCAGCTCCGCAACAAAAGGCTCGCTGCTGCGAGCGGGGCATTTCCGTAAGCCGAATCTCAGGAATAGCCTTAATAACATCCCGCGGCGGGCTGAATAAATCATTATAGCGCCCTAAATAGCAAGGATCGTGAAATACAACCACCTGAGCAAAAGCTTTCTTTGCCACCAGCTTCCCCTCCTGAAGTAAGCTCGCCAAAAAATCAGTATGGTGTATTGTTTTAAACTCGCCGCCATATTGAGGATACTCGTTTCTCAAGGTATTAAAACAATGAGGGCAAGTAGTGACGATTTTTTTTATCCCCAGCTTATTCCAGGCAGCAATATTATCATGTACTGTCTGCTCGAAGAGGAATTCATTGCCCATCCGCCGGGCAGTATCTCCGCAGCACCACTCTGAGCTAGCAAGGACGGCAAAGTTCACCTTTGCCGCTTTTAAAACATTCACAAAAGCTATCGCTGTTTTTTGCGCCGCAGCATTAAAATTTGCCGCACAACCGGCATAATATAAATATTCCGCCTGCGGATTTTCCTGAATAGTAGGTACAGCCAGCCCTTCGGCCCATTGCAGACCGTTCTGGCGACTATACCCCCAAGGATTGCCCTGTCCGGCGATCCCGGCAAAGACTTGCTTCATGCCCTCACTGATATTACCTGCGGTCAATACCAAATAACGGCGCATATCAATGATTTTGGGGATATGTTCAATAGACACCGGGCAGGCCTCCAGGCAGGCCCTACAGGTTGTACAGCTCCAAATAAATTCCTGTGCAAACACTCCCCCGGCCAGATTATTTTTGAATTTATCTTTCTTGGCCTTTTTATCTGTTTTAGTTTTCGCATCTGTTTCTTGGTTTGTGATAGTCTTAATTTTTTTTCCCATTAATAAGGGAGCTCTTATTTCGATATGTTTCCGCAGCCGGCCATTTATGGCCCGTGGCTTAAGCGCCTCACCACTTAGCTGCGCCGGACACTGACCGTTACACCGTCCGCATTTTACACAAGCATACGCATCAAAGAGTTGCTTCCAGGTGAAATCCTCCATGTGGTTGGCCCCAAACACTGTTTTTCGGTTGCCGCCCTGTTGCATTTTACTTAAAGCGCCCTTAGGAGCAAGAGTATGCCAATACGTATTAAAAGGGGCAAAAACCAAGTGTAAGTGCGAGGAGTTAGGAATGATAAAACATAGTGAAAAAACAGCCAGGAAATGAGTCCACCAAAGAATAGGCGTTAGCTTATGTAATGTAACCTCATTAACATTGGCAAAAAAATACGAACCAGCAAAAGTCAACGGATTAGCTGTAGTCAAATCCATGACTTGTCCTAAGGCAAACCGGATACTGTGAAAGCCAACTTCAGTCAGCACGATGGTTAATATCAAGCCAAGTTTGACAAAATCGGCGACACTGTTTTTCAGCCATTCCGGTTTCCCGATCAGTCTACGGGTTGCCGCCCCTAACACCCCAATGATGAGCAAAGCATTACAGATATCTTTTACAAACAGAAAGCCATAATTATCTCCTAGATAGTGAATGCTGCTGTTAAACAGCCCTTCTTTGACCATATTCGGCATGCCGATCAGCAAAATCAGAAAGCCAAACACGATGAACAGGTGAAACAAACCAAATAGGGGATATTCCCGGACCTTTCTTTGGGCAACTACATTAGCCAGGAAGTATTTCCACCGTTCAGCAGGATGGTTGTGACAGTTTTCGCTTTTGCCTAATTGCGTAAAACGGTAACGGCGAAAAATTCCGTAGAAGAAATATCCGCCTGAGGTTAATGCCATTAAGAAAAAGATAACTACGTTAAGTTCTCTGGTATTAGTTTCATTTATTAACCACAAGATTTCTCAGCTCCTCATAAGCACTTCTTTTGCACCCTCACGGAAATCCAAGCAAAATTACAAAATCAGTAATACACTCCAGTACATCCTTTTTTTTAGCAATTATTTAGTTAGTGAAACTAACTAAATAATTGCAATTTTCCTGCCTACCAACAATTGACACAGACATTTTCCACAGCCTCGGGAGGGTCGTCAGTCATTATTTTGCTGCGGAAAATGCTTGGCCAGTTTTTCCATTAGCAGTATTAAGACCTGCTGTTCTTCCGGGGTTAAATACCCGAGTGGACCGGCCAGTTTCTCGATAAATTTAGACTCCGTACGGTAAAATATGTTTTGCCCTTTATCGGTTAGGCATATTATCCGCACTCTGGCGTCGGCAGCATCTGTAAACCGGCTAATAAAACCGGATTTTTCCAAGCGATCAAGCATTTGCGACATAGTGCTGGGACGAACACCTATCATTTTCGCCAGGAACCCGGCAGTGCATTGCTTCCGTTCCCGTACAGCCTTCAATATCCACCACTGAACCTTTGTAACAGGCGGTAGTATATGCTGGTCTGTCGATTCGAATTTCGGGTTTCGCAGTTTGCGGTTAATTTTATGAATCAAAGTGTATAAACGCTCGGTTTTGTCATATTGCGACAAGGAATCACCTCAGGAAAATTAGTTAGTTATACTAAACAAAACAGTGAGCCTAATACTTCATCTTCTACAAAACGAATGATGCATTCCCGCTATGACGCGGCAGAAAGTAGCATTTAATTTGTTTATGTTAGTTTATAAATCAGGATCATTGCGACTTAATGACAAATCAAACCATTAATAGATAGTTCTCGAAATCATTCACTAATATAAACGATCCAAAAAATATATAAATATATATTTTTTTTATTTTTTGTTAGTTTTTGTTTGTTTTTGTTGGTTGTTACGATTCTACATGGATTATAAAATTCCTTCCATGTTTTTGTAAAATATTTTTAAGAGTGAGCAAAGACAAATAAAATAACCATGACTCACCCAATTGGGTAAGTTACGGTTACTATCCGTTAAGTTTCTGTTTCATCCAGATTCTATTAATCAATATTACCCCCCTTTCTCAAAAAAAAGGGGGGTTGCCAGCCGTCCACGACATCCTGGCATGCCATTATGTATATTTCACCAAGGCCTCCGCAGCTCTCAAAACTTATACTTTCTGGCAGTCCTCGTTGATCCACAGATTTGCCAGCTGTACTGCGCCGCGAAAACCTACCAGCGGCGGTTCATAGGGATGCAGGCGCCATTTGGTGTCAGGATTGGCGATTTGCAGTTCCGGATTGCGGCCCGTCCACGCCAGCGCCTCGCCGCTGGCCATGAGATAACCCTTTTTATGGGCCTGCACCGCTTTTGTCCATTCATCTTCAGAGAAATAGGGAATGTCTGCGTCTCCCATATCAGGGCAGTCGCACCAGCAGCTGCCCTTGATAAGGGCCAGTTCGCCGCAGCCAAAGGAAAGAATGCCCCTGACCACGTCCGCATGGCCGCCTAAAGCTAATACAGCTTCCTCCGGGTGGGCGTGTACGATGTTTCGGAAGGAGGGCATTACGGGTGCAAGCTGTCGCCGGGAGAATTCCCGCTCTGCATTTAGGAAGGCGTCATCGGCAGTCAGTCCGGATATTTGCGCAATTTCCTCCAGCCACCGCATAGTTCCGTCAATACCATACGGCCGTCCCGCAAGATACGGTGTCCCGAAGCGTTCTCGCAGGTGCCTGGCGGTGGGTTCGCCCTCGCGACGTATAACCAGATTGACATGTGCGCCGCCCAGGTTTTCAATATCTGCAATGGCTGTGTCCGAGGTCAGCACGCACAGCGGCTTCATACCGAACGCACCTTTCATAATGCGAACCAGCTCGCCCGCGTCGGCCTGGAAACGGAACAGATCGGCGCAGGAGCCAATGATATTAAAGGTTGGCTGCGGCGTCCGTTTCATAGCTAAGGGCAGCGTTTTAGCCAGCAGCAACAACGCCTCCTGTACGCCGCGATGCTGGCTGACGTCAAAGCCGCCGTAGCCGAACGGCAGCAGGCGAACGCCGGGATACTCCGGCTGCAATTCCTCACAGAGGGCGAGAATATCCGTTCCGATCACCTCAGGGATAGAAGAAGGCAGCAGAAAAATTACGCGGGGCTGGTCGCGCTGTATGACAGCGGCAATAGTATGGTTAAGCCGCTCTGTGCCGCCAAGGGCGATATCCGTTTCGTCGATGTGCGTGGAGTAAAGCTTGCAGGCGTCATGAACTCCCGCTCGTTTCAGGGTGACGCCGCTGTAAAGCATGTGTCCCATGCAGCCGAATTCGATAAGAGCGGCGTCACGAATGGTGGCCAGTGTCCAAAGAATGCCCATACGTCCCGAAGGCAGCGGCTTAAACCGGTGCAGCCCCATGTTGAACCCTCCTTTTTTCTTCTGATACGTCCCTATCGGCCAATACGCCCAAGCTTCTTTTTAGCAGGTTACTTGTCCGGCCATAGCCCACTTGTCCGTAAAAATCAAACATATCCGGCACGCAGGGAGTCGCTTTGGTAGCCGGCAAATAACCAAAGCAGATATCCGGCGCCAGCTTGGCCAGAACCGGTACATCCGCCTCCGCATTCACCATCCGGCAAACCCAGGGGTCATACCCCAGGGAAACAAGCCTTTTCACGTGGGCCCTGTCCTCCGGATAACAGTCCTCCAGATGCAAGAGCAACGGTTCCATGCCAAGGCCGGTAAGATAAACTGCCAGCGCAACCGGCATGTCAATTCGGGGAGATAGTATATATCTGAGCCCTTTGAGCTTTTCTTTGGCCTGCTCCTCGAACTCGAGCGCCTGTTGCCGTTCTTTTGCAAATGCCTCGCCCCAGGAAAAGCCGAAGCGCTTCGCAATCTCTTCGTAAGCCCTGCCGGTGCTCTCGACATCGTACAGATTGTTTAGGGCAATATACGGTATGCCAAACTCCCGTTCCATTTTAGCGGCAAGCGGCTGCATGAAGGGAGAAACCACCAGATTCAGGGCGGCGTCCGGCGCGTTTTGGAAATCCTGCAGCGAGGCGCCGGGGGCCAGGTAGCGCAACGCAAGGCCGCGCCGCATGAGTTCAGGGAATAAAGACGGCAGAGGGATATGATCTTCCTCCGGGGCACGGCCCAGTACGTTAATACGGCCCGCATCGGTTGCCCCGGCGGCCATCAGTGTTCCCAGCGCCTCCATCGTTTTCCACAAACCGGGCGGATAGCTGACGTTCTTAAACTGGGCCAGCATTACGAAGGTAATGCGCGCCGACAATTCCGGCTGCACTTCATGCAGAATTCCTGCCAGATCCTCCCCAATCAGTTCCGGTACGCAGGTGACAATCAGCAGAATGGCCTTTGCTCCGGCTTTGTCCATTTCCCGGAGGGCAGCTATCAGTCCTTCCCGGCAGCCGAATACCACCTCCTGCGCGTTCAGGACATACAGCCAGTGCAGTTCGCCATACCTGCCTTCCGGATGAGGGCTGAAAAGTCGCGAATGCGTCGCGCACTCCGGCATCCCCACCAACAAAGAGGACAACCCCGGGACATTTTCCACGATCACCGACGCCATGCGCATGGGACAGTGGCAGCCGGGAAAAACGGCCGGCGTCAGGAATCTTATGCCGGTGCTAGCTTTCACAGCCGACAGGCGTTTCAGGTGTTTCAGTTCATTCATGGCGTTTTGGCTCCTTTAAGCAGCAGTCTGGCAAGCGCCAGGTAATGCGCCGCCATAGCGGAAGCCGGAAAAGCCTCCACTACGGTTTTCCCCTGCGCCTCGGCCTGCTGCACAAAGGGATCGCGGGGCAGGCGGTAAATGACCGGCGCGGCCAGCTCCGCCGCCGCCTTGTCCACCAGTTCACTTTCGCCCTCAATGTTCTTAGCATTTAAGATCAGCCCCCGCAGCGAGGCGTAGCCGCGCTTGCCGAGACTCTTGACCGCATGGGCGATATTAGCCGCCGCATAGAGCGACATCATTTCACCGGAAGTAACAATACACACTTCATCGGCATAGCCGCCGCGGATCGGCATGGCAAAGCCGCCGCACACCACATCACCCAGCACGTCGTACAGCACTACATCCGGCTTGTACACACCGTAGGCGTCCAGTTCCTCCAGCTTCTCAAAGGCCGTGATTATGCCGCGGCCGGCGCAGCCCACACCGGGAACAGGTCCGCCCGCCTCCACACACAGCACACCTGTGCTGCTTTTTACCACAAGGTCGTCAAGCTCCACATCGCCACTTTTCCGGAGGATTTCCAGAACCGTAGCAATGCTTGTCCCGCCGGTCAGATTGCGGGTAGAATCGGCTTTGGGGTCGCAGCCGACCTGCAGTACAGTGAGCCCGATAGCGGCCATCGCCGCCGACAAGTTGGATACGGTGGTGGATTTGCCGATGCCGCCCTTGCCGTAGATTGCTATTTTTTTCATTTCGCACCTTCCTTCATGTAGAGATGTTCTCCTTTAGCCTGAAGCTAAGTCTACTTTATCAAATCATAGGAAACGCAGGCCGGCCGGCCCGTGCGGGGCTCGGTTACGAGCTTTGCCTCAATCCGGAAAGTTTCCCGCAACACTTCGGCGGTCATTACTTCTGCAGGCGTACCGTGCCGGATGATACGCCCGCCGCGAACAGCTACCAGGTAGTCGGCAAACCGCGCCGCCAGGTTTAGATCATGCAGCACCATAACAATCGTACTGCCCTGTTCCCGGTTCAGCCGGTACAAAAGCTCCAAAACCTCCAGCTGGTAAGCCAAATCCAGATAGGTGGTCGGCTCATCCAGCAAGATCAAATCGGTCTGCTGGGCCAGGGCCATAGCAATCCACACCCGCTGACGCTGTCCGCCGGAGAGGGTATCCACCACTTTGAGCTCAGCGTCTGTGAGTTTCGTCATCTCCAGCGCCCAGGCGATGATCTTTTTGTCTTCGGGGTTCAGTTTCCCGAACCCCCGTTGGTACGGAAAGCGGCCATAAGCCACCAGTTCACCCACAGTCAGCCCCGCCGGGGCCTGCGGGGACTGCGGCAGAATCGCCATTTTCCGGGCTACCTCCTGTGTGGAAAGCAGGCGGATGTCCTTGCCGTTCAGGTACACCGTACCGTTCCTGGGTTGCAAGATACGCCCCACGGCTTTTAAAATGGTGGATTTGCCGCAGCCGTTCGGACCGATAATCGCCGTGATTTTCCCCTGGGGAAGCGTAAGATCCAATTCGTCCACCACCAGGTTTTCCTCATAAGCGACGGTTAATTTTTGCGCGAGAATGCTGCTCATATTCATTACCCTTTCGTCGTCATTTGCTCTTGGACAGCAGATAGAGAAAATAGGGTGCGCCGATGATCGCCACCATGATGCCTGTAGGGATTCCGGCCGGCTGCACGCTGGCCCGTGCGATTGTATCGGCCGCGCTTACCAGTACTGCGCCGGTAAGCGCGCAAACAGGCAAAAGCAGGCTGTGTTTTGGTCCTACCAAACGCCGGGCCAGGTGAGGCGCAATCAGTCCTACGAAGCTGATGCCGCCGCTGGCCGCCACACAGGCAGCCGCCAGGGCAACCGCCGCGGCCAGCAGCCTGCGTCGCTCCCGCTCCACCGCTGCCCCCAGACTGCAGGCGATATCGTCGCCCAGATTCAGTACATCCAGCACGCGGGCTTTCATCAGTACATACGGAATGAGAAACATTAGCCAGGGCAGCAGCGCCAGCACAAACTGCCAGTTGCTGCCCCAGATGCTCCCCGCCTGCCAGGCTGCCACAAATTCAAACTGGGAATCATCCAGCTTCACTGCCAGCACGGTAGTCAAAGCCGAAATTCCCGCCTGCACCGCCACGCCGGTCAGAATCAGGCTGAGCGGCGCGGCGCCTTCTCCCTTTTGAGAGGCCAATGTATAAATGATGAATGCGGTTACGCCCGCGCCGCTCAATGCCAAAAACGGCAGGGTGAAGATTGAAAAAAACGAATTCGCCCCGAAAAACAGCACGTACAAGATGACCGTCAGTCCCGCACCTGCGTTGATTCCCAGCAAGCCGGGGTCGGCCAGCCCGTTCCGGGATATACCCTGAATAATGCAGCCGGACAAGGCCATCCCTGCGCCGATGAGGACGGCAAGTACAATACGGGGCAGGCGGAAAGCGAACAGGATCAGATTCTCCCTGTCTGTACCGCCGCCGAGCAGGATTCGGAGCGTGTCGGGCGGCGAAAGTTTTGTATAGCCTGTGTTCATACTGATGATGAAGGAAAGCATTAATAAGGCCGCACAGCCAATAACCACCGCCATGTTGCACAAATAGAATACCAAGTAAGAAAGGTGGAGTAAATGGAGATATTGCAAGGAAAAAAGTTTAACTATCAGCGGTTTATCAGGTAAAAGAAGCTAAGTAATGGAGGTATTTCAAAAACATTTTCCGGATTGTTGTACAAAACAGGCTCTCACCGTTTGACATCCGCGACAAAAATTATTATAGTTATAGCAAATGATAATAATTATCACTTGCCATGGTTTTTACTTAAATAAAATTGCAGCCGTTATTTCATCGCTGATAAACAAACTTTAGAAGCGCATGCAGTTGGAAAATTAGACAATTCCTGAACTATCAGGTTGCGAGGGAGGATCAAAAATGCAAGTGGATATCCATCAACTGGCGGGAAACTTTTCCCGCTTCAAATTCCAGATTATTGATGTTGTCAGAGCGGTCATACCGCCGGGGAAAAAAAGTTTTGGTGTTGTCACTCCGCCTGTATCGGGTTTGATTTTTCCCCTAAAAGGACGGGCACGAATGCTGTTTGACGGTGTCCCTTACGAAATGGCGCCGGGAAAGATTTTTCACTGCGGTCCGAATATGGCTCTGGATAAGGAAGTTGTGGGGCGTACTGAATGGAATTATATGGTCATCCACTATCAGGTTGACGACAGTGCAAGAAATGAGTTTCCCCAGGCATTTTCCCACTATCAGCTTGATTCGGGCTGCAGTACGCGCGTCCAGGATTTGCTGCAGCGCTTATACAATGCTTGCACCATGCCGGGCAATATGTCGGCATTGCGGTCCCAATCGTTATTTTTTAGCATTCTGGATGAAATTCTAACCTGCGCTGATATCCGTTGCAGCCAACAGGACCGGGAACTTGTGGAGCAGGCTGTAATGTATATGAAAAATCATTACATGGAACCGCTTACCGTTGCTAAATTAGCCGGTCAGTATGGCTTAAACAGCAGACAGTTCGCCTACATATTTCAAAAATATGCCGGTACCGCGCCGCTTGAATACCTGACCGAGCTCCGGCTGCGGCACGCCCGGGAGCTGTTATGCACTACAGCCTGCTCAATAACGGAAATT
Organism: Sporomusa aerivorans; assembly: GCF_041428895.1. Lineage (NCBI taxonomy): Bacteria > Bacillati > Bacillota > Negativicutes > Selenomonadales > Sporomusaceae > Sporomusa > Sporomusa aerivorans. The sequence goes on along the minus strand of NZ_CP156926.1, from coordinate 561,251 downwards.
TCCGCTTGCGTAGGTTATTCCGATCCTTATTATTTCAGTAAGTTGTTTAAAAAACATACCGGCTTTTGTCCCAGTGCATACAAGCTTTCGCCCCAATACACGAAAAAGCTGCCCTGGCAAGGCTGCAGGCTGGTTCAGTAATGCCGGATCTGACTGGAAGCAGTATCCCTGTCCCCCTGTTTTCAGATATGACTTAGAACTCCAACACTGCATATTATGTAATGTAACTTTACTTTATTGGAGGGAACAACTTGGTTAGAATCTTTAGCCATCCTGAGATTATTGATTGGGAGGATTTATATGATGAATATTTCGCTCGGCAGCTTTGTTCGCCAAACTGCATTCCCAATTGCGCCCCGCTCTGTCATCCTTCTTGTAAGCCTGCTTTCAAACCGAATTGCGGTCCTGCCAGTTCCTATGTCTGCAGACCCTTTTATGGCAGACGCTAGCCAACTCAGCATCTACCAGCCCTGATACAACATGGGCATTTCAGCCGCTTGCGCGATTTCCTGCTGACAGTTGTGCAACAATCAAAGCAAGAAAAACAGTGCCCCTGTCCCCCTGCTTCGCAAAAAGAACTGCCGCCTTGATGTAAGGCGGCAGTTCTTTTTGTGCTTATATGATTGTTCGCACACTTATATATTCTTGCTTAAAAATAGTCCGAGAAATAAGGCGTCTGTTGTTCTATCGCATCCTCCAGCATATCCACCGTTTCCGGACTGCAGGCAATGCGTCCGATCTTATGCAGGTAATCCGGCCGTTTGTATCCCAAAAGCATGGTTGTCATGGTTTTGATATCTATCCTTGAGCTGCTGCGCACGGCAGTTCGGTCGACTTCACCTTTGCCCTCCGGCGAAATACGCAGGGTAAAGGTCCCCTGGTTCCAGGAAAGCAGCGGATCATCCAGCGTAAAGGTCCATTCCCGTTCTCTTGTATCCGGCTTAAAGGGATATTGGTCAATAAACTGCTGCAAATCCACGATTCGGGCCATGTAGTAAGGAGAGATAATTTCCTTGATATCTGCGTCCTCGAGCAAAAACGCCAGCGGCTCATCGGTATGAATATTGCCTATAACCTTGGAAATCATGGAAAAATGAGCGCTGATAAAATTCCAAAGCCCGCTGCGGGCTTCTTCATTTACGAAGATCATGTCCTTAATATGAAAAACCTCGTCCGCGATCCAGTAAAGAACATAGCCGTCCGGCTGCCCGTCGTCATTGTAATATACAGCGGCCATCAGATCATCCAGATCCCACAGCCAGTATTCATTCCAGGCCAATTCATGGCGAAGCATAGCCCCATGGGTCTGCAGGGCAAAACGTTCATACGCTTTTTTTACGGCATCACTTTCGATATCAACCCGCTCAACCTCGCCGGCAACCTGTTTATTTTTCGGCAGCTGATAATCCTTCACTTCGAAGATTATTTTATCGGAAATAATCTCCCAGCCCTTGCGGCGATAGTAAGGAATGGAGTAGGGATACAGGTAGGAAATCGACTGCTTGTTCTCTCTCATCTTTTCCAGCGCCTGGTACAGCAATTTGTGCATTAAGCCCTGGTTTGAGTATTCGGGAAAAGTACCGACACCGGTAAGTCCGCCCATGTCGTAAGTTTTATTGAAAATCCTTACCTGAAAAGGATAAACCGCCACCTGAGATACTAATTTATCACCGTCAAACCAGCCCCACACATTGGCCTGTTCCAAAGCCGGTGATTTGGCGTGAACGATATCCCGTTCTTCCCAGCCGACCTTATGCAGAACGTTATCGGTTACCTGAAAAACATAGCGCAGCAGTTGGTTGTACTGCTCAAGATGCTCTACTCCCACCTGTTTCATTTTTAACTGTTTTCTTCGGCTCATATAGATCTCCTTTCACTGTTCAAAGGGCCCGCGACTCAAAGGGGCGGCTCTTTTGAGTCATTCAAATTCTATTGGCTTGCTCACGTTTATTTGCGTAATTCTCTACAAGTCACTGTCAGGGGGAACCGGAAACTATGTCAGTGATTTTTTGCAAAAATCCCCGCGCCTGCGCGGATACATACCCTTGTTTGCGCCAGATAACGGTTTGCGGCAATTCAATCCGGGGATTAACCAGTTCATAAAAATGCAGATGGGCTGTAGGGACCAGGTCGACTGCCGACCGGGGTATCAGGGCAATACCCACGCCGTGATCGGCCCAAGCCAGTAGCGAGCGGACATCATCCCCTTTGCAAACGATCTCCGGCTCAAAACCAGCCTGGATACAGCATTGTAAAATCAGCGATTCCATCCGGCGGTGAATGGACAGCGGCCGCGCTTTTAAGTCCGCCAGGGACAAATACCGGGAATCAGTAATAATATCGCCAAATTTCCGATGCACCGCCGCTGCCAGTGACTCTGCGGGCAAGGAAATGGAATGAAAAATTTCCTCGTCATGCGCTGACCGGACGATGCCAATTTCCACAACGCCGCTTTTGAGCAGTTCGGTAATGCGATGAGTATCCCCTTCCCACAACTGGAAAGTAACTTGCGGGTATTGTTCACGAAATTCCCTGATATACGCCGGCAAAAGTGCTACACCAAGAGAAGCTACGGTGCCAATTGACAATGTCCCGCGTATTCCGGCATGAAAATCCTTCAATTCCCTGCGGGTGGTATTTAAGAGTTCGAAGACCTGTTCCGCCCGGTCCCTGAGCACTTGCCCGGCCTCAGTCAGGCGAACGCTGCGGCTGCCGCGTTCCAACAGCTGCACCCCCAGCTCACTCTCCAGCATTTTCATTTGCTGGCTTAGCGGCGGCTGGGCCATATTCAGCCTTTTGGCTGCGCTTGTTATCTGCCCTTCCTCGGCAATAACCAAAAAATACTTAAGCTGCCGCAAGTCCATCGACTACCACTCCACATCCATATTTTTTATATATGGGAAACTAATTTTATAAGTATTTTTCATATAGTAATACATTCGGTATAATTTTACTTATCCCTGCAGTGACATAACACTAAATTGCCCGGAGCATCGTTTTAAAGGAGTGATTGTAATGTCCCGACTACCCAAAAACACTGTATCTATGTATATTATAGCCTTCGCCACCTTCTTGGCATTTATGGGCATTGGTGTTGTCGATCCTATATTGCCGGTGATTGCCAAGCAGATTGGCGCCAAACACTGGGAAATAGAGATGCTGTTTACCGCTTATATCTTTACCATGGCTTTTATCATGGTGCCGGCCGGTCTGGCGGCAAACCGGTTTGGAGAAAAACCGGTGATGACCACCGGTCTGCTTTTAGTATCTGTCACCAGTATGTTATGCGCCTTTTCCAATTCCATTCCGGAGTTGTCCCTTTTTCGCGCCGGCTGGGGCTTCAGCAATGCGCTGTTTTTCGCCACCGCGATGACGATCACCATTGCCTTCGCCCCCAGTACCAGTGTGGCAATCGGCCTTTTCGAAGCCGCCGTCGGGCTGGGTATGGCGGCAGGTCCCTTGTTAGGCGGAGTACTCGGTGATATCAGCTGGCGTTACCCTTTCGCCGCCACAAGCGTTCTGGCCTTTGCCGCGTTTCTCTGCGTATTATTCCTCATACGGCAGCCGCAATCCACAACGAAACATACGCACGGACTGCAGGACCTCACAGCCCTGTTCCGCAATACTGCGTTTATGAAGGCTGCCGTAGCTGCCATGCTCTATTATTTCGGTTTTTTTACCATTCTGGCGTATTCACCCCTCTTGTTGCACTTATCGGCCCTGGAACTGGGATTTGTTTTCTTTGCCTGGGGACTTATGCTGGCGCTTGGTTCCGCCAAGCTTTCCCACTACCTGGAGCAGAAAGCGCCGTTAGTGCAACTGATCTGGCAGGGTCTAGTTGTCTTTGCCTTTATCGTCCTGGGCATTTACTTAATTGACAACAAGACGGTACAGCTGGCGTTGATTATCATATCCGGTCTTGCCTGCGGTGTGAATAATTCCCTGTTTACCACCTATGTGATGGATATTTCTCCTTATCCCCGCAATATCACCTCCAGCGCCTATAATTTTGTCCGCTGGCTGGGAGCAGGAATTGCGCCTGTTGCCGCCGGCTTGATGGCCGAGGAACTAAGCCCGACCTTCCCTTATTTAGCCGCTTTCCTTTTGCTAATCCTGGGAATACTCATTACCCTGAGAAAAGCGCCCGAGCCTGAAGAAGCTATGGATAATCTTTAAGTGTTTGACTCCGCCACTTCCTTGTAGATATTTTTGAACAATCTCTAATTTTAATTCCGTACTGTACATCTTTTTAGGCATAGAAAAAACCCCTTTCAGTAGACTTGTTTTTGTCTAATAAAAGGGGTTCACTTCACCTTGGCAGGGGCGGTTATTTCTTTTTTATGATCAATACGATTAACGTAGCAAATGCGACTGCAAAAGATAACGTCTCATATGTGGTCATAAAGCACCACCCCCTTTCTCAAAGGGTGTGGCTAACCATCCCTGACAACCTGCCACGCTCAGTATGGCATATTTTTCCAGGTAGATAAACTACACTCTTCTACCATATAAAGCTAACACAGTCTATGCAAGTACTAAGCCCCATCCCGTAACATAATCCTGTTACAGATGGGGCTTCTCTTATAGGGTTCGGCCGTATAGTAGCTGTAATTAGAGCGAAAGGTCAGCTACAATCAGTGTGTACTCTGAAAAACTATTAGCAGTTATAAGAACAAAATGTACGTAGTAATAATATTGGCGATAAGTCCCAAAGAAACCGGTATCGCGCAGCGTTTGGCCACCTGGAAGGAGGATACGCCCGCAATATTGGATATCGCTACAATAGCTGCGGTTATTGGTGACATGCACCGTCCAAAACCGGAGGTAATTTCCATCGGCAGTAAAATTAATACCGGTTCTACGTTCAGGTTGGCGGCAATCTTAGGAGCCAAGCCGGCAAACGCGAAAAAGGATGCATTGCCTGAACCCATAAGGAAAGAAAACGAAACCATCAGTACAGAAATTACCAGGACTGTTGACTTCAAGCCAAAGCCGGCCGACTGAGCTGCTTGGATTAAGCTATCCACCGCGCCGATTTTAACTAAACCCATACCAAATACTTCAGCGCATATAATCAAAGACACCACTGCAGTGAATTGTGCTCCCATGCCTTCGAAAAAAGTCATAATATTATCCATTACCAGCCGAACTTGTCGCAGGCGAATGTATTCAAAAATCATGGTAATAACTGTACAAATTAACATCGCGGTAATAAGGTCCATTTTAATTGACTTGATAAAAAGAGGGCAGAACAAGATTACCAATATTAAAGGCAAAGTTGGCAAAATTGCGTAAATACGCGGCGGCACTTCCGCCTGCACCGTATTTTTTTCTTCCGGAGGTGTTTCCTGGGTTGTTATGTCCGCCTGCGCTTCCCGTCTATCCCACCAGGGCTGCACAAAATAGTGCGCAATACCAACTACGATGATGGACGGTATTACAACAGGCAACTGCCACTTTATAAAATATGTAACCGGGTCCAGGCCGGCATTATGAGCTGCCAGAATTGCATTCGAAGATATCGGACCGATATCTGTGAACTTCGCGGTAGCGACAATTGCAACGGCCGTTAGCTTACTGACTCCGGCTTTAACCAGAATGGGATACATGGTTAGCATTAGCAGCAATCCCAGGCCGGCGTGGCTAGGAACAAACACGTCAACCACCTGGCCGATCAAATATCCCAGCATCATTACAAGCATTGGCGAACGCACCAGTTTAAGCGGATACGCCGATAATTCAACCAGCGCCCGGTTGGCGCCGCATTTTTCCATATACCTGACAAAACCGCCAATGGACATAATCGTCAAGCCCAGGCCTGCCAGGCGATTACTCATAAGGCCCTTAATAGCTTCAAATACATCAAACCAAATCAGTCCGGTTGATTGTTTCGCAGGCACGAGTGTCCCCAGGCCAAAAATAGCCGTACAAAGCAAAAGAGTAATACCTGCCAAAAGCAATATGGCTTGGGGCTTATACTTTTTAATCAGCATGTAGCTAACCCAGACCGTCACAAGCAAAGCTATCATAATTCCTAACATTCCATATCCTCCTTGCTGTAATAGTAGATCAAAACATGTTCCGTTCCATAGTTTGATAAAAGATCCGATACCTTTTGCTTGCTACTCCCCCCTTTATTCGACATAGCCCAGTAAAAAACATCTGCCTACTACCCATTACTGAAACTTCTGTTTTATATATAATATATTATATATAATATATTATATATATTTCAAAGTCAATATATATTCTGAAACTTCAATTTAAAGTGTCTCTGCTTCTCCTGTTAATAATGGCGAAAGTAGGCATGTTTATATTTCCGGTTCCACAAAAAAAAACAGGCGGAAAGTCTTATTTCGCTTCCCGCCTGTTTCTTCAGTGTTGAGGTTCCCGCTGCATTACCGGGCCTGTATCTTCAACCTGAAAGTACTTTCTCATTTTATCAAATGACCTTTTTTTATGAACATACATTAGCTCACGCATAGCAACCGGGTTTTTCTCCTGGAAGCAGGTGAGCATTTCATGGTGCTCTTTAAAAGAATCCGGGAGAATACTGGGGAATATTTGAAACACCATGCGCATTCTTTTCTCAGATTCCATCATATCGAATATTGCATCGATCAAAATTTGATTGTCGCTCGCTTCTATTATCAAGCGATGAAAAGCCTTGTTGATCTCTCCGTACTTTTGTATGTCATTTTTTTCAAAAGCTACGGCCATCTCAGTGACGTAGCTTTCGAGCTTATCAATCAGGCGCTGGTCGGCATTTATCACCGCAAGCTCGGCCGCAAACGGCTCCAGGCACTCCCTTACCTGCAGCATATCCTTGATTTTTTTAGGCGAAATACCGGTGACTTTGGAGCCAACATGCGGTATGGTTTCAACTAATCCCTCAACACTTAGTTCTTTCAACGCTTCACGAACAGGGATGTCGCTGATATTGTATTCTGTCGCGATTTGTTTTATCACCAGATGAGTGCCTGGCTCCAGTATCCCGTCTAAAATCTTCCTCTTTATTTCCTGATAGACAGACGCTGATTTTGTCATAGGCGAAATTGGCATTGTCTCACACCTCAAGTACGATTATTTATATCCTAAAACTTAATTATTGTAAGCATGAAGTAAATATATAATATATTTTACGCAGCGTCAATGCCAGTTCACAATTTTTTACAAAATACGGCAGCAATAAAGAGGCGCGGCAAACACTATTTTCTATAGTAACGGCGGTTTGACAGGAAAATAGGGTGCGATGCCTGACAATACCCTGATCACTTCTTCTGCTGCCATTAAACCGACTCTTTGGGCTGAATCGCCGGTACTTGCCCCTAAGTGCGGCGTAAGTATTACATTGTTTAATGCAAACAGGCTGCTGTCATGTTGCAAAGGCTCGGCAGCAAAAGTATCCAGAGCGGCGCCGCTGATAACTCCGGCCTGCAAGGCCTCGGCCAAATCCTTCTCCACAACCAATTCGCCCCGGGCGGTATTAATCAGATAAGCCGAACGCTTCATTATTTTGAGTGTGGTTTTATTAACCATATTGACGGTCCCGGGAATAGCCGGAACATGCAGAGATAGGAAATCTGACTCGGCAAACACCTCATCCAAGGAGCGGTAGATTTCTCCATACTTGTCAACAAGGTCACCGCACCTATGCATATCAAACGCTATGATGTTCATTTCAAATGCAGCCGCCCGCCGGATGACTTCCCTGCCGATATTGCCTGTACCGACAATCCCCAGAGTTTTGCCCCCCAGTTCCGTTCCCACGCTTTTGGGCCACTCCCGGTTATGCATCCGTTCATTGAGCCGGGGAATATTTCTTGCCAGGGAAAGCATGAGGCCTACTGCCAATTCCGCAACTGACCGGGTATTTGCACCCGGAGTATTGGTAACCGCCACTCCGTAGCGTTGTGCGGCGGCTACATCTATGGTGTTATACCCCACGCCGCTTCTGGCTATTATTTTAAGTTCAGGCGCCCCGGCGGCAATTACTTTTTCCGTTATGGCATCATTACCTGCCACAATTGCGGCAATTCCGTCCAGCTGCTCAAGCATCTCCGCTTCCTGTAACGGCCGCTCATACGGGCTTAAAACGACATCAAAGCCGTTATCTTTCAATAAAGCCAAGCCTTCCGCCGAGCGCCGGAAGGACATAGCGGTAACCAAAACCCGTTTTGTCACAATAACACTCCTCCTTTTAGAAAGAGCCTGCAGCAAGATACATGCTGCAGGCTCTGACTCATTTAAAAAGTTTCCATTACTTTGAAAGCTTTTTCTTTAATATCCTGGTAAATGCTCTTGCCATGTGCATCCATGGTAACTGCAAACGGACCAAACTTCTCAACTTTAAGCAGCCACAGGGCTTCCGGCATGCCTTTTTCCAGCCAGTATCCGCCGCCGACTTCCCGTACGGCGGCAGCATGTTTTACAGCACATCCCGGCGCTGCCTGCAGATAAACCTGCTTATACTTTTGAAAGGCTTTCAGGCTGTCGTCACGCATACCGCCTTTACCAACGATCATTTTGACGCCTAACTGCCCGACCATTTCCGCATAGGGCTCCATACGCATGCTGGTAGTCGGGCCAACAACCACCATGTCCCAGCCGCTTTCCGTTTTTTTCAAAACCGGACCGGCATGGAATACAACGCTCCCGGCAAAATCGACCGGCAGCTTGCCGCCTTCCTGCAATAATTTCTTGATCTCTAAATGCCCCATATCGCGTGATGTAAACACGGTACCGGTGATGTATACTGTATCGCCGACATGAAGCTTTTCAACATCGGCGTCTTGCAGCGGTATATTCAATTCATATGTCGCCATCTGCTACTCCCCCTTGCCAAACAAATATTCACGCCGTCCGTCCGGATAGATGCGAACACCCATTCTTCTGGCAACCCAGCAATGGAAGTTGATGGCTACCGGGCAGATGGCCGTATGCGTTGCCGCCATGCCGATTTTTACCGCCAGACAGGTCGTATTGCCGCCGATGCCGGCAGGGCCGAGTCCCAGCTTGTTGATATTGACCAGTAATTCTTCTTCCAGCTCATTCAGCAGCGAATCCGGATTGTTATCCCGCCAGTCGCGGGTACTGATGGCTCTCCGGCTCAATTTAGAGGCGACATCCATCTGCCCGCCGATGCCGATGCCGATTGCCGAAGGCGGACAGGGCATGCCGCCGGCGTTGATCACAGTTTCATAGACGAGCGTTTTGAGTCCCTTATAATCACTGCCCAGTTGCGCTGTAGTCATGGTCTTATAGACATTGCCCAATTCGGCGCCACAGCCTTTAAAGCTCATTACCATTTCAATATATTCCTGGCCGGGGCAATACAAATATTCCATATTGGGAACGCCATCACCGGAATTGTTTCCCGGATTTTTCCGTGTCAGCGAGTGAACGATACTAGGGCGCGCGTAACCGTTGCCGGTTGCCTCTACCATTGCCTTAGGCACATATTGACTAAGCAGATCCAGACCTTCCGTACTGCCATAGCTGAAATACACGGTGGGAAATCCCGGCGACTGACAGACAGGCTTATCCTCTTTATCCGCCATCTCCACATTCTCCAGCATGGATGATAGCATCGCCCTGGCGCTTTCACTGGTCTCTTTGGCCAGGCCCTGTTTCAGCAGTATCAGACTGTCGGGAGAAACATGCGAACAGGTTTCTTTGACCCAATTGTATACTTCTTCGTAGGTTATATTAAATCTTGCCACAGAATTTCACACTCCTTGCCAACCGGTTCTGTCTATACCTGCTGCCTGATTGTTTATTGCCTGCAGTTGAAAAACAGCCCAGTCTGGTTACTGATTATTTTACAGTGATAACATCGGAAGCCTTGATTGCTTCCTCTGTGAGTTCCTGCCCGATACCGGGAAGATCAGGTATTTCATATACACCGTTTTGCGGCAAATAGTTGTATTTGCAGGTCTTGGTATTGGCCTCCAGCAAAGCGTACCGGTGCAGTTCGTGGATGGCAAAATTGGGAATGGCGGCTTCGAGATGAAGCGCAGCAGCCGTCATGATTGGTCCGCCGCAAACATGTACCTGGCAGGTCATGTCATAAACATGGGCCATATCACAAATCTTTTTACCTTCGGTGAAGCCGCCGCAAGTGCCGAGGTCCGGCTGAATAACGTCAAGCGATCCGTCTTCCAAAAACGGCCGGAAGCCCCAGCGGGTATAAACCCGTTCGCCGGCGGCAATGGGAATGTCCACATTGTCCGCAACTTTTTTCATCTGTTTGGGATTTAACGGCATAACAGGTTCTTCATAGAAGAAAATATCCAGTTCCTCGATCATTTTGCCAAACTTTATTGCGGAGGTAGTATCGGTAAGCGCGTGCGCTTCGACAATAATGTCAACATCAGGTCCCACTGCCTCCCGCATCGCTTTCAGGCGGTCATACCCAACCCGCAGCGTCTTGGCCGATAATGGCCCGCACAGGTTACGTTTCTTCACATTACCAAACTCGTCCATTTCATTAACATCAACTTTAACTGCGTCATAGCCGTCGGCCACCGCTTGCAGGGCCACATCCGCATATTGCTGCGGCTCGACCAGAATGGATTTCGCTTTGGCCTTGCCCCAGCCAAACTGCAATTGGCTGGCATATGTCCTGACGCTGTCACGGCATTTGCCTCCCAGCAGTTCATATACCGGCACATTTAACATTTTTCCCTTAATGTCCCACAATGCAATATCAATGGCGCTCATCCCGGCGGATACAACGGTACCGCCGCCTTGCCCCCAGAATGTTTTCTTTTGCATTTTGTCCCAGATTGCTTCGTTTTGCATTGGATTCATACCGATAATGATTTGGGCCAAATCTTTGGCCATGCCGAGGCCGGCCGAAGCTCCCACCCCGTAAGCCATGCCTACTTCACCAAAGCCGCAAATGCCTTCATCAGTATTAATCCTGACAACGACAGGTCTCCATTTGCTGGTAGATGACTGAAGGTCATTGGCTACGTCGATAATGTCCACGCTTGTAATTTTCACTTGTCCCCATCCCCTTCTCATTTTGTATCATATATTGATCCTAAAGGCTCATAACCTAATTCCGCTTACTGCAAGTATTTTATCAGCGCGCTTACATCCTCGAGTTCATCCATTTTTAAAACCAGTTGCTTAATTTCCTGCGCCGTTTGCTGATCAACACCGGGCACAGCCAGCGAAATAAACTTTTGTTCAAGACTGTCGTATTGAGGAATGTCATTCGCTGCGGTAACCTGCTTGTCGATGCGCCTGCCGTCTTGCATAGTAATTGTGACTTTGGCAAAACGCTTAGGAAATGCCTGGGTAGCTGCGGGATCCTCAAAGACCTGTATTTTGCGGGCGAGTTCAATAACCCGCGGGTCTATTAGTATATCTGCCGTAAATTCATCCAAAGTAACCTTATGGAACAGCAGCGCGCAGGCAATACAGTACGGCAGGGAAAACTTCGCCTCGTCATCACTGCCGTTTTTTAGTTGCGCGGTCAGTTCAACTGAAATACGATATGTGGCAATTTCGACGGCCTGTATCTGCTCAACGCTGATTTCCTGTTCCCGCATGATTGAGAATATTGCATCCAACGGCGAATGAGTATGCCCGCACGATGAGTACATTTTATAAAAGGCCGTATTCGACATAAATTCTTTGTTCCTAATTTGTTCCAGGTATCTAATTTCCTGGTCGGAAGATGTTGCCACGATAAATCCCTTTTTACCTGCAATAATATCCTCAGGCCCGGTAAAGCCCCCGTCAGACAGCAGCACCGCCTGAATGCCACTTTGGCAGGCATGCCCGACATTAAGCGGCTTGGCGTATGTACCAAATGTCTCCTGCAGGCCGGCTGACATTGTCCCGGCAATCCCCAGTGCCGTTTGCGTTTTGTTTTTATCAAAATTAAGAAGATTAGCGGCAACGGCTGCAGCCGCAAAAGTCCCGCACGTCGCCGTCGTATGCCAAACCTTATAATGCGACGGATTTACGGCAATACCCAGTCTGATTAACACCTCATAGCCGGCGACAATGGCTGTGATAATTTCCTTCCCCGATTTGGAGAAACCTTCCGCAACGGCCAAAGCAACTGGTACAGTAACAGATCCGGGATGGGCAATCGCCTGTCTGTGCCCGTCGTCAAATTCAACTACATGTCCGGTCAGGGCGTTAACCCACGCTGCCTGTGCAAGCGGGACTTTTATCCCCGCCCGCAAGATAGAAGCTTGCTCTTTGCCACCGTTAGCCCCGGCCATTGCGGCGGCAATCCGGGACGGCTGAGTGCGGATGCCTGCCAGCGCACAGCCAATCCAGTCCAAAATCCGGTATTTCGTGTCTGCCACAATTTCCGCTGGCAAATCGGTAAACTTGAGTTCGGAAATAAATTCAGCTACCCCCGCCTGAAGATCCGCCTGTCTGTTATTCATTCACTATCCTCCTCTCGTTCTTGACTAATCTTAGTTTCTAATTTAACTTATAATATATTATATATAATATATTATATATAATAACAAAGTCAATATGCACTACCTTATTATTAACGTCCAAATCGCATTTCCGTCCTTAAATCAATACACCCGGCGAAAAGTCAGTCCGGGTGTATTGATAGACATATCAAAGTTTAAACTTGGCTGTCATCTCATGCAATTCGCTGGCCATTCCGGCTAACGATCCTGCCGAGTTGGCGATTTCCTCCATTGATGCGGTAACCTGTTCAGTGGCAGCGGCCACCATTTCAGCCCCACTGCCGGCTTCTTTGGCAACTAACGCCACACTGTCAGTACTCTCATTCATCTGCAGCATAGCTTTAACCTGCTGGCGACTGGCTGCATCAATATCGTTAATGATTTTGACGGTGCCGGCAATCTGCACCAGGATATCCTGTAAAGCCTGCCCCGCCGTCTGGACAACAGCAACACCCTCGCAAACCTTGCTGCTATTGTTGTTAATGACGCTTTTGGCCTGTTCGGCATGCTGCTGTATCTCCGTAACAATCTGCGAAATTCTTTCGGCGGATTGCTGCGACTGCTCGGCCAGTTTTCGCACTTCTTCCGCCACTACGGCAAAGCCGCTCCCGTGTTTTCCTGCCCGGGCAGCTTCAATAGCGGCATTAAGCGCTAAAAGGTTGGTTTGCCTGGCGATATCGCTGATAACGTCAAGTATTTTCCCGATCTGATTGCTCTTTTCACCTAATGCGGTCACGACATCTGACGTCAATTTGCTTGAATCCATTATTTCATTTATTTTTACAGTAGCACTGCTCGCTGCTTCCCCACCCAGTTCAGCCGCCTTAGCCATCGTATCCGCCAATAAAGCTGCTGAATGGGTCTTTGCCGATACTTCTTTAGAGTTATTTGTTAAATTGTCGGCAATCCTAATAGATTTTTGAATTTCCAGCGTCTGCATCTGCGATCCCTGGGCAAAATCGGTCATTTTACCCGCAATTTGATTGCTGGCTTTCTCAGCCTCGTTCGCGGCGGCCGAAAGTTCCTCGGAAGAGGCCGCAACCTGTTCTGTTGTTTGTGTTACAGCCTGAATGAGCTTCTTTAAATGAGCCACCATCATATTGAAGTCTACAGCCAATTGCCCCAGTTCATCTTTGCTGATTATTGCAGCCTGATGGGATAAATCTCCTTCTGCCACTTTACGGGTAACACGCACAAGTTCATGTATCGGTTTAACAAAAATTCCAGCTGCATAAAAGCCAACCGCCACGGCAAGCAAGATTCCAAGGATTGTAAAGATAATGCCTGTCATTCTTACTTTATCGGCCGACTCCATTGCTTCCTTTGAAGGCAATTGGGCCACCACGCCCCAGCCGCTGGCAGCCACATTACTGTAGCCTGCCAGAACTTTCTGGTTATTATAAGTATAAGAGGTAATGCCGCTGTTGCCGCCGATCACTTGCTGAACCGAATCAAAGCCGCTAAAATCGGCCATCTCCTTGACCAGGCTCTCATCAGGATGCATGATGATTTTTCCTTGCCGGTCAACCAGGAATGCATAGCCGGAGTTACCGATTTGGGTGGCGGCGATTTTTTTACTTAAGGTTTCAAGATCGACCACCCCAAGCAACGAGCCCTTAAGCTTTTTTTGAGCATCATGGATGGGAACGGCGATAACAACAGATGTTTTACCTGTACTGCGTCCCATCTGCACATCAGAGATGGCGTATTCCACCCCACTGACTATTTTTGTAAAGTAATCCCGGTCCGCGCTGGTCGCCAGCACCCCCTTTGTTCTAACTGTCTGGACACCTTTACTGTCAGTGACTATAAGAGTACTGAGATTTTCGGTGCGGGCTTCGGCTTGCTTCATAATAGCCAGCTGTTTAGCCCGGTCCATTGACTGAATATCTTCCGTATTGGCCAAGGTCTGCAGCAACTGTACAGAGGTAACTAACGACGCATTGATATCCATAGCCAGAAACTGTGCGATCTTCTGGTTATTCTCGAAGGCATTTCCCGCCAGAGCCGAGCTGCTTACCGATGATGTTACGACCGTAGTCAGCAGCAGCGGCACGGCTGCAATAGAAATGAATACCGCGATTAACTTTCTTTTTATTGATTCCCTAAAAAATCTTTCAATACCCTTCATCATGATTCTATCGTCTCCTTAGACCCATTAAATTTCCTTAACGGCGGTGTTAAAGACTATTCCCGGTTTTTCATGATTATTTATATTGAGGGCTTACCAAATTGTCGTCTAAGCCAAATTCTTCAATACCTATATTTCGGAATTATATATTATATATAATATATAATTCTCTGTCGATTCAGAATTCCCTTTACGAAACAGGAGGACAGGTGTAAAAACAGGGGGACAGGGACCGTGTTTCAACAGTTAGTTAGATCAATCCAGGCCGATCCTATTAAATATTGTAATAGGTTAATATGGTTCCATTGATTTTATGCCACGCAAAAAAAGACATCACTGCGTATTGGCGCAAGATGTCTTCTTTGCTTTTGCAAAATTTGCTTGTCGATTAAAGCCGGTCATCGTTTTCTTTTAGATCATGCGAGAACAGCCGGTTAGTTGACCCTTTCCCACCAGCGGGAAAAAACTTGCTGCTGATTGCCGAGCTCTACCGGCTCGCCGATCATCGGTGTAAGCAACCGGTACTTTTTATTCTGAGTGGCAGCAGTTATCCGTTTGAACGGCTCATCCCAGGGATGGTTGGCAAGTGCGAACTTGCCGGCATGGCCTGGCAGTAACGCCCTGGCCTTCAGATCTTCAGCGGCCTGGGCCACTTCTTCCGGCATCATATGTATGTATGGCCAATTTTTGTCGTACTGACCATTTTCTAAAATTACAAGATCAAAACCATTTAGCCTGTCGCCTATTTGCCGAAAATGCGGCCCGTAGCCACTGTCACCGCTGAAGAATATACGACGTTCAGGAGTTACCAGTGCATAGCCGACCCATAGCGTCTTATTTCTGCTTAGCAGGCGGCCGGAAAAATGGCGCGCCGGCAAAACATGGACGATAAAGTCGTTTTCCAATTCCAGGGAGGTAAGCCAGTCAGCCTCATGGACCTGGCTTGCTGCAAAGCCCCACTGTTCAAAATAGGCTCCTACCCCCAATCCGCAAATCACATTTTTGATTTTGGGTTTCAGAGCGGTAATAGTGGGATAGTCCAGATGATCCCAATGATCATGAGAAATAAACAAATAATCGATCGGCGGCATATCTTCCGCCGTGTAGGGATTGGTTCCGGGAAAGGCCTTATTTATAAACGAAACCGGGGATGCATACGAACTAAACACCGGATCAATGAGAATGCGTTTGCCGCCCAACTGCACAAAATATGAAGAATGACCCAGCCAAATGACTACATCCTGACTTTTGTCCAGCGTCAGCAAATCGGGTTTCATTGCCGGAAGCGATTCGGCCGGTGCCGGCCGTTCTTTTTTGGCAACCAAAAACTCCCACCACAAAGCAGCGGTACTGCCTCCTTCGGCACGCTGCGGAGTCGGAATCAAATTCTGAAATTGCCCGTCAGCATAATTGGGCGAAGTTTGAATTTTTTCCAAACGGGCCCCTGCCGGCAATTCGCCAAATTTGGGCTGCTGTAAATAAATGCCTATACCAAGAGCTAATATGCCAAGAAGTATTAACAGCGTTAGCAGCATTGTTCCTCCCCATTTTTTCATGAAATTCTCCCAAAAGCTGATTTGGGACTCCACGTAAAACCAAAGGTGACGGCCGCGATGCAGGCCGCAAAGGCGACTGAAGCAGCGCCGATCCAGCTGATTGCCAGTATCGAGGAACTACCCATAGCGATTCCCCCGATACCGGCGCCAACGGCAAAACCAAGCTGCACGAAGGAGCTGTTCAGACTCAGCATGATACTGGCGGCTTCCGGAGCAAGCGAGACGATATTAAAACTCTGAGTCAGTCCAAACGTCCAGGCGGAAGCCGCCCAAAGCATAATCAGCACCATGGTAAAACTTATTGACCCAAAAGCAGCGGACAACAAGGCCAGCGTAACCGCCTGGATAACTATGCTGCCCAGGAGCGTGCGCGTAGTGCCCACTTGATCCGCTAAGAAACCGCCAAGCTTAGAGCCGATCAGGCTGGCAATGCCTAACGCAAAGAGAGCGCTGCTCAATTCCTGTTCACTCATGGGTTTAACAGAAGCCAGGAACGGAGTGATATAGGTGTTGAACACGGAATAACCGCTAAAAACGAAGAAAGTAATACCGAGGGCGGCAGCTATGTTCGGCTTTCTTAAAAGGGATAGTTGCCTGCCTAGCGGCGCAGGCGCTTCGCTTATTGTAGCCGGAATGGTCCGGGCTACGACGAAGATTCCCAACAGACTGAAAAATCCTATGATCCAAAAGATGGCTTGCCAGTCATACGCTGCCGTAATAACACGACCAATCGGAACGCCGAAGACAAGCGCCGCACTAAAGCCCATCGAGATGTTTGACATCGCCTCCCCTTGATGTCCGGGCAAGGCAAGCTTCGCAGTTAACGCAAAGGCGGTAACAATAAAGACACCCGTTCCGATCCCGAGTATGGCGCGCGAAGCCAGCAGGTAGCCGAAGCCCGGCAGGGCGAGCGTTGCTGCGATCCCCGTCAATAAGATAACGAGAGCCAGCAATAGCTGCCTGCTCTGGTTCATTTTCGCCGTAGCCATGATGACCAGGGGTGTGCCAATCGCATTAGCGAGCGCAAATGCGGTAATAAGCTGTCCGGCAGTCGATACCGAGACACCGGCGGAAGCAGCGACTTTGTCCAGAATTCCCACGATGACGAATTGTGACGTGCCAACCAGGAAACTGATAAGACTAAGCAGGTAAATTTTATAGGTGTTCCGCATGATATAGTATGTACTCCTTTGTCTCTATTGATAATCTTTGCTGATAATTAGACGTATAAGCTTTAGCGTCCTATTCTGATAGACAGCCATGAAAATGGTATCCACCCGATAATTGGTATTATAATACCTTGAGTTAACTCTAAGTCAAATACTTTTTTGCGAACTCTGTTATCTGTACCTTAGCCAGGGGTTTTGCTGTTAGCTATTCAGGCTTGGGGTTTGCACTCCAATTGCCGGGGCTGTAATTAAATTTCTTATCCACCCCTATTGACTTTGAGTCCACTCAAAGTTGTAGCATAAGACATAACGGGAGTTTTAAGAGTAAAGAAGGAGAAGAATACTATGGATAAAAAACTGGGGTTTGGCTTTATGCGATTACCGCTTCTCGACAACAATGACCAAACAGCCTTTGATACAAAAACAATCAATAAAATGGTAGATGCCTTTCTGGCAAGAGGCTTTACTTACTTTGATACAGCCTATACCTATCATGACTTTAAGAGTGAAGTTGCGATAAGAGAAGCTTTGGTTAAGAGGCATAACCGGGATGTGTTCACTCTTGCGACCAAGCTTCCGCCTAGAATTTTACAGGCAGTTGCCGACCAGGAAAGAATCTTTAATGAACAATTAGAAAAATGCGGTGTCGAGTATTTCGATTATTATTTGATTCACAATATTGGCGTGAGTTCTTATCAGCAAGCATTAAAATACGATACTTTCGGTTTTGCTATGGATAAAAAGCAAGCCGGCAGAATAAAGAATGTCGGCATGTCTTTTCATGACACGCCGGAGTTGCTGGATGAGGTTTTAACGGCACATCCTGAGCTTGATTTTGTTCAATTGCAAATAAATTATATTGACTGGGAGAATCCCGGCATTCAGTCCAAAATCTGCTATGAAGTGGCAAGAAAACATAACATACCGATTATTGTAATGGAGCCCTGCAAAGGCGGCAATCTTGCCCGGGCGCCGGAGGAAGCGGAAGAACTAATGAAGGCCTACCATCCGGCTGCATCCATTCCCTCGTGGGCAATACGGTTTGCCGCCAGCCAGGAAGGTGTCCTGATGGTGCTTAGCGGTATGTCCACCCTTGAGCAAGTGCTTGACAATACGTCCTATATGGCAGACTTTAAACCTCTTAATGATACAGAATATAAGATTGTAAATGCGGTAACTGAAATTATAAATGCAAATACGGCTGTTGCCTGCACAACTTGCCGGTACTGTGTCGCCGGCTGTCCCAAAAATATTGCGATACCTGATTACTTTGCATTATATAACAGCGCCAAACTCGCTACCTGCGATAATATTTCAAGTCAGTTTGTCTACTATATGAATCTTACTGCCAATCATGGCAAGGCCAGCGAATGTATCGAGTGTAAAAAATGTGAAACTGCATGCCCTCAGCATCTGAAGATAACAGAACACTTAAAAGATGTAGCTAAGACATTTGATGCTGCGCCGGCATTACCGGCAAAACCCAAATAATGTTACTGGTATCTGCCTAACAATAAGCCACCAGATTGGCTAAAATCTGGTGGCTTATTAATTCTATTTTTCAGCTGGTCTTACAATTTATTAATGATACTGGCGTTATAGGCTGCGCCGAAGCCGTTATCGATATTGACCACACTAACGCCGCTGGCGCAACTGTTCAGCATGGATAAGAGCGCCGAAAGACCGCCGAAGTTTGCCCCATAACCGACGCTTGTCGGGACGGCGATAATGGGCTTATCCACAAGGCCGCCGATAACGCTGGCAAGCGCTCCTTCCATGCCGGCAACCACGATTACTACCTTTGCGCCCCGGATGAGATCGATTTTGGCGAATAGCCGGTGTATGCCGGCAACACCTGTATCCATGATTTTTTCCACGCGATTGCCCAAAATCATGGCGGTTTCCGCGGCTTCCTCCACTACCGGCATATCGGACGTTCCTGCCGAAACAATGGCAATATAGCTGTCGGTAAGCTTCTCTTCCCGCCTGCGAATGGTGATTGTCCGGCCCAGGGGATTATATTGGGCTTCGGCGCAGATGGCTTTTACCGCCTCGTACTTCTCTGCGCTGGCGCGGGTAGCCAATATATTATTATCCTTGGTCAGCATGAACGCAATGATGTCTTTCACCTGTTCGACTGTTTTTCCTTCGCAGTAAATCACTTCCGGATAGCCTACCCGTATTTCGCGATGGTTGTCGATCTTGGCAAAGCCCAGTTCCTTGTATGGTAAGTCTTTCAGGATGTCCAGGGCTGCCTCGACTTCTATTTCGTTGTTTTTTACTCTTTGCAGCAGTTTTGTTATATCCGCCTTATTCATTGTTGCCTCCCGGGATAGCGAAAGCTATCGGCCGCATTATTGGTTTTCTCTTGTTTCGTTAAAACTGCCGACCCGATAGCCCTCTAAGTCTAAAGCTACATACGTAAAGCCGAATTCTTTAAGCTTCGCCGATATTTCTTCGAGGAGTTCCTCATTAAATAACCTGCTTCTATCCTTTTTATCCACTTCAATTCTTGCCAGATTGCCGTGGCATCTGACCCGGACCGCCCGGAATCCTCTGTCCATCATATACTTTTCAGCTTTTTCTATCTTGATAAAGTCTTCTTCCTTCAGTTCGTTGCCATAGGGAATTCTGGTCAGCAAACAGGCATAGGGCGGTTTATCCCAGGTGCTAAGTCCCAGTTCTTTGGATAAGCTTCTTATTTCCTGTTTGGTCAGCTGGCACTCCAGCAACGGACTTTTTATATCGAGTTCCGCCAGCGCCTTTAACCCCGGCCGGTAGTCACCGATATCATCAAAATTGGTGCCGTCAATAACATAAGCATAACCGTCCCGCTCAGCAATGGCTTTGATCTTGCTGAATACCGCCTTTTTGCACAGATAACACCGGTCTTCCGGGTTGTGTCTGATTTCATCAATAATTGGCGCTTCGAGGATTTCAAACGCTATCCCCAGTTCGGCCACCAATTCTTTGGCCTCTGCGATCTCCCATCTGGGAATATACGGAGATTGTATGGTCACTGCCTTCAGGTTATCACCTAAGGCTTCCTGGCCTGCTTTCAGTAAAAAAGTACTGTCTACGCCGCCGGAGAAAGCCAGGACGACTTTTCCCATACTTTTTAAATGATTAATCAGCTTGATATATTTTTCATTCTTTATCACAGTCATTAGCCTCCATCATTTCGCCGACTCTTTTGTCTGCTCTTCCCGCTTGCCGCCTCTGTCCTGGCAGCCAAGATACAGCCGCAAAACGTTAGGAATCTCAAGCTCTCTATGGCCTATCCCATAGCCGATTTTTTCTATGGCGAAGTCCAGCTGCTCGGTAAATTCGCTCACGTTAGCCGCCAGGATCGCGGCCCCGGTGGGCGTAGTTGTTTCAAAAGGCACGATACCTGATTTCACGGGAGTGTTTTTAAGAATTTCAACCGTTGCCGGCGCAGGAACAGGGATAATGCCGTGGGCGCATTTCACAAATCCGCCTCCCAGCTGAACCGGTGACGCCATAATCTTGTCCACTTTTAAATAATCCAAACACACGGCGGCGCCCACCATATCAATAATCGAATCCACGGCCCCAACCTCATGAAAATGCACTTCATACAGCGGCTTGCCGTGAACCTTGGCTTCCGCCTCGGCTACCTTCCTGAACATAGCCAGACTAAGCTCTTTTACCCTGTCACTGAGACTGCTGTTGATGATTATATTTTCAATATCCCTTAAATTTCTATGCTCATGGTGATTATGTCCATGGTCAGACTCTGTACCGGTCTGTGCCACATGATGATGGTGATGGTTATGGTGGTCGTCATGGTTATGAATAGGGGCTGCTTTTTTCAGGACTACATCCACCCTGGTGCCGCTTATTCCTTTTTTATTATCTGTTTTTACCTGCAGCTCATATTCAGTGTCCAGGTTGAGCTTGGACAATTCCCGTCTTACGTAAGCTTCATCCACGCCCAAATCCAGCAATGCACCCAAATTCATATCGCCGCTGATGCCGCAAAAGCAATCATAATATAGCACTTTCATTGTCGAGCTCTCCCATACCTGATTTATTTATCGTTATCCTGCTTGGCCTCCATGTTGAGTGTACCATCTGGAGTATACTCCAAGTCAAGTATTTTTTGGGAAGTAACTTATTGCCTTGCGTTAACAGGCTGGTAAAAAAACTGATCAGACCTATTGACTTTGAGTGGACTCCAGGTTGTAGCATAACAATGTACCACAGTTTAACGCAAGTTAGAGAGGGGAAAGAAGATATGTCCAGCAAAGTATATTTTGTAAATTTACGGGCAAGAACAGATAAGAGCAATAAAATCAGCAAAATAAGAAACTTGTTTGACCGTGCCGGGTTCCAGGAACTTATTGAGCCGGATGACCTCACAGCTATCAAGCTGACCTTCGGCGAGCACGGCAGCGACGGCTTTATTAGTCCTGTTTTTGTGCGCCAGGTGGTGGATAAAATCAGGGAAAAGGGGGCTAAAGCGTTTCTGACCGATACCAATACACTCTATTCAGGCAGCCGGCATAATGCGGTTGATCATTTGCTGACCGCGTTGGAGCATGGTTTTGATTATACCGTTGCCGGGGCGCCGGTCATTATTGCCGATGGCCTCCGCAGTGAAAATGTGACCGAAGTGCAAATTGATAAAAAGCACTTTGCCAAGGTGAAACTGGCGACAGACCTTGTCAGCGCCGACAGCGTCATTGTATTGTCTCACTTTAAAGGGCATGAGATGGCGGGCTTCGGCGGGGCCATAAAAAATCTGGCCATGGGCGGAGCGCCGGCGATTGGTAAAAAAGAGCAGCATGCCACCAGGATTCTAGTCGATCAGGCTAAATGCGTCGGCTGTGAGAAATGCAGTGGCGTTTGTCCGGAAAAGGCCATTACTGTGAGTGAAAAGAAAGCAAGCATCGCTCTGGATACCTGTATCGGCTGCGGCGAGTGCTTGACGGTTTGCCCGGTAAAAGCCATTGGCATGGACTGGGCGACAGACATAGCAGCTCTGTTGGAACGCATGACCGAATACGGCTATGGCCTAGCCAAGGCGCACGAGAAACGGATAGGTTATATCAATTTCCTGGTGAATATTACGCCGGATTGCGATTGTGTTTCCTGGAGCGATGCGCCGATTGTGCCTGATATCGGTTTTTTGGCATCCACGGACCCGGTAGCCATCGACCAGGCTAGTTTTGATCTGGTCAATAAACAGCTTGGCTTCACAAATTCCTTGCTTGCCTGCAATCATGAAGCCGGCGCGGATAAGTTTCATGGCTTGCGCGCCCATGTAGACGGCACTGTCCAGTTGCGATACGGTGAAGAAATCGGCATGGGCAGCCGTGATTACGAATTAATCGTCCTGTAGAATTGCCGGTAATCGCCAGACAGGAGTATCGTCCAGGAGATTAGGGAGGTATGGATGAAAAGAAAAGCCAAACAAGTTGTCATGACTATTTCCATAATGGGGGTAATGTTTTCCTTTTATACTCTGTACTATAGTTTCCTGGCTGATATCTTCTATACAATGACCGACGAACAATATGCCCGGGAAGCACAGAAAATCGTGAATGGCACTTTTTCGCCTTGTCAAACTCAGGCAAGAAAGAGTGACTAGCAAGCCAAACCGGCATAAGCAAGCAGGCTCAAATGAAGATTTGAGTCTGCTTGCTTATTCAATATTGAGCGTTGATCGTTTATTCCAGATGCCAGCTTATGCATTCTTTCCCATTGCATAAGCCTCTTCCATGGCAGGCTGTCCTTTAATGTCGCCGATATTCCAGGCGCCAATTCCGTAAAGAATCCCCTTTTCCTTGGCCCCGCCAAGACAGGAAGTAAATCCTCTGAGTCCTTCGATTGTCCTCTCCATGGCCTGCTCTCTGCCATCCGCCGCAGTTATGATGAAATACATCTCTTTATTGTTGATTTTGGTATACCTTGAATAGGTTCTGTCAATGAGAGTTTTCAGTTGTGCGTCCATGCTATAAAAATAAACGGGCGTTGCCAGGACAATCACGTCCGCCGCTATCATCTTCGCCAGGATCTCAGCCATGTCATCCTGCTGAATACAGTTGCCGCTATTCCCCTTACAGGCATCACAGGCGACACAATAATTGATTTTTTTGTCCCTTAGAAATATTTTCTCGGCCTGCTTCCCCGCTGTTTGCGCACCAAGCATAAACTGGTCGCATAATGTATCCGAATTTCCACCTTTTCTCGGACTGGCCGACAACACTAAAACCTTTTTGCTCATTAATATCACCTCAATATATTATTGCGCGGTTAACTCCAAGCTACTATCTGGAGCTGACTCAAAGTCAAGTATTTTATCCGACGACTAACCCGCGCTAAGACCCCCACTTCCACAAGTGGGAGTTAAGAGCGGCTAAGTCCCTGGATAAGGGCAACTAACCTTCATATGGGGTTAAAGCCCCATATGAAGCTAAGTCTACTTTATTATGTTGCAGATCAAAGACCTGAGCTTTGTTTGCGAAACCTGGCGGAAAAACACCTGCTGTGTGTAATGCAAAATTCCGGCGGCAATAAAACAGAACACGAACTTTATGGTCTTATATAGCAGTCATAACCATACGAATATTATATAACTTGTATAGTTTTTCAGCTGCGAGGTGCTGGGCTTGGAAGAATTCAAATTAGTTCCTGAGGAGTCCATTTTCTTTAATCTTACGCCGGAAGAGATCTCGTTATATTTTTTCTTGCTGGGCCTTGCTGTTTCGGAGACGCTAACAATTGATGAACTTAATGTTTTGGCAAACGGACTTTTTGAATGGGCGCAGGTAATGTTTGTTATTGCTTCACAGCGTACGTTGCTTAGTGATGCTATACAAGCGCAAAAGGAGGCTGCTAAAACGAAAGAGGATAAGACATCCGTAGAAGATTTCGCATCAGAAATAAAACAGTTACGGGAACAATGCAAACACCTGCAAGAACAAATTGATCAATTAAATAAACAAATCCTGAAACTGTGAATGCCCTGGGCTGCCGTTGCAGCACCGGTCGAACAATAGGCTCCAACCACTCCCCCTTCCTAAAATGAGACAGGACAACTGTAGTTAACCCAACAGTTGTCCTCACAAACTAAAGCAAGGCTTGCCATAGCTAACAAAAGCACTCCTTGAACTGTCGCTATGTGGCCGCTTCCGTCTCATCGTTTGCCATTTTGCGCAACAGCACCCGCGTAACCCGCATATTATCCACTTCTTCGATCATTAACGCATAATCGGCATAATCTACCTGCTGGCCGATCCGGGGCGGCATTTCCACCCGGGACGACATCCAGCCGCCAAGCGTATCAACATCCTCGGCATCCAGATCCAGTCCAAACACTTCGTTGACTTCCTCAATAAGCAGGCGTCCGTCCACCGAATGAACATGCTCCTCGCGCATCTCGACAGACGGCCGTTCCTCATCAAATTCATCCTGAATTTCGCCGACGATTTCTTCCAGAATATCCTCGACCGTCACCAGGCCGGCCGTACCGCCGTACTCATCAATCACAAGCGCAATTTGGGCCCGTTCTTTTTGCATCAGCTTCAGCAAATTACTGATCGGCATGGTTTCCGGTATAGCTATAATCTCCCGTACCATCTCCTTCAGCCCGGGGGACTCCCCCTTGGCCAGCGCCGCCAGTAAGTCCTTAATGTGTACAAAGCCGATAATATGGTCTTTGTCCGGGTCGCAGACCGGGTAACGGGTAAGCTGCTCTTCCAGGGCCTTTTCCAGGTTGATGGCAAAGGAATCCTCGGCATACAGGCAGACCATATCAGTCCGCGGAATCATAACTTCATTTACATGCCGCTCGGCAAAATCAAATATATTATCGACATAAGTCAGTTCTGTCTGATTGATATAGCCCTGCTGATGGCTCTCCGCCATCAAAATGCGGATTTCTTCCTCCGTATGAGCGGCCTCATGCTCGCTGGCAACTTCAATGCCCACTGTCCGCAAGATCCAGTTAGCCAGGCTATTTAATACCCAGATGAAGGGAAACATCAATTTATAAAACGCGATGAGCGGCACCGACGTCCAGATGGTTACACTGTCGGCCTTCTGGATAGCCAGTGATTTCGGCGCCAGTTCACCGAGAATAATATGCAGCGCTGTAATAATTGAAAAGGCGACGGCAAATGCAATAGTATGAATCATAGCTTCTGAGAAGCCAATGTCGGCCAGTACCGGCTCAATCAAATTGGCAATCGCCGGTTCGCCAATCCAGCCCAGTCCCAGCGAAGCCAGAGTAATGCCAAGCTGGCAGGCAGATAAATAGGCGTCCAGATTATCGACCAGCCGTTTCGCATATTTTGCCCGTGTGTTCCCCTCCTGCAGCAGCGTATCAATCCGCGTACTGCGCACTTTGACCATAGCAAACTCAGCGGCAACAAAAAAGCCGTTTAACAATACCAGAAACATGACCAGAAAGATATTCCACACTATAGACGCTGGGTCCAATTAATTCCGATTTTCCCGGAAAAGCCAGGAAAATCAGTTCACCTCCTTTTTGATTAACCAGATTTTTTGTCTAATTCTTAGCTTAACCGGGTATCCGCATATTCAGTAAAGACGCATACTTTCATTCAGTACAAAAAGGGGATTGCCTTGACAACCCCCTTACTGTTAGCGGCCCAGCCGCTGCGCCAGTTCCTGTAGTTTTGCCACCCGTTGGGCGGTGGTAGGGTGCGTACTGAAGAGGCCAACCAGCCAATCGCCGCCTTTTAGCGGATTAACGATAAACATATGTGCGGTCGCAGGCGTCGCCGCCGGCAGCGCCTGATGCTTAGCATAATACTCCAGCTTTTCCAGTGCGCTGGCCAGAGCCTGTGGCTTACCGGTCAGTTCCCCGCCGCTCTCATCGGCCAAAAATTCGCGTGAGCGGGAAATACCAAGCTGAATAAGCGTCGCCGTCAGAGGCGCCAGCACTATCAGCAGCATCGACCCGATGATCCCGCCTGCACCGCCTTCCTGTTCCTCGTCATTACTGCGTCCAAAACCGCCAAACATGGCCGCCCATTGCGCCATATTCGCGATCATACTGATCACCCCTGCCAATGTGGCCACAATGGTGCTAATCAGGGTATCACGATTTTTCACGTGCGCCAGTTCATGGGCCATAACCCCTTCCAGCTCCTCGCGATTCAAGATACGGAGAATACCGGTTGTCGCCGCCACCGCCGCATGCTCGGGGTCACGCCCGGTCGCAAAGGCGTTAGGCATTTCAGTTTCCATAATATATACCTTGGGCATGGGCATTTTGGCCTTACGGGCCAGCTTCACAACGATTTCATAGAGTTCCGGCGCTTCCCGGACCGTCACTTCCCGTGCGCCATACATATTGAGCACAATTTTATCACTAAACCAGTAACTGCCGAAATTCATAGCCACTGACACCAGGAACATGATCATCATGCCGCCCCGGCCGCCAAACCAGTTGCCAATCGCCAGCAACATGCCGGTCAGTGTCGCAAGAAGAAGGACCGTTTTCATACGGTTCATATAAAAATTTTCACACTCCTCATATTTTGCTGCTTTGTAGCAGCTACGAAATTAGGAAGCTATCACTGTCTTCCATTTTCGTATTGCTATTTATTATACCGGATAGCGCCTGTCATTACAATTTCCCTGCCAGCTTCACCCAAACGGCCTGAGACAGCCTGGCGCTGCTGATTGATACTGAGTCGCTGCTAGTCACGCAGGCTCTGTCAGGCTTATTCAGACTTAGTTTTTCATAATTCAAGTCTGTACAATCCGCGTTCACCGGCTGATAACATACCGTAATAATACTATGCCCCTTTCCTAACATCAGATGTTACAAAAGGGGCATCCTTACTATTCTCTTACCCAACCGTACTCTTGCCAGCTCTCTCGCTTAGCTGCACGACAGCCGCATGACCGGCCACTGACGTACAAGACCGGGACGGAAATTTGCTTGCCCGAAACACGGTCCCTGTCCCCGTGTTTTTAAGAAGAGACTTATTCCTTTGTCCCTTCTCCTGAATTAGCGGTCGCGGCCGTATTACCGTTCTGGTCACTGCCGATCGAATTTCCTAAATGTTTGATGGTTTCCCGCATCTTTTTCTGATAATAACCGGTCAATGCAAGCATACTGGCATCCTGAAGAAAATCAGGTCTGATCCCTTTTTCTTCTTTGCCGCCGCTCTGCCGGTTGACAGATATATCTGCACCGCCGGACGCTTGCTCGGCGCTACCGTCAGCATTGTTTTTTCCGTCTGCCGATTCCTTCTCCTTGCCATCGGTTTTCTTCTCCGCAGTCTCACCGATCAAAACCCGCATATTTTTACCGATCACCAGATAGGTATATACGCGGCCGCCTTGTCGGACAGTGAGATACTTCCAGCCGCCAGAACTATTGTCGGTTTCCTCGGAAGACTGCTTTCCATAGGCGGTCTGAGTTTTCGCCATTGCCGAAATTCCCTGCAATTCCACTATAACCCCCACACATTCTTACCAAAAATTAACATACCTACTTTATTATCGTATTTTTCAAGAAAATTCTTAAGACCGATTTTAGCTATGCCTATTTCGAAAAGAGGGGGACAAGGAAAACATCTGTTCACTTGCAGCCTTCCGCTCAGCTATGCCTATTTCCGGATAGTATAGCCACTATTACCGGGCGCATCCGTTCATCGGTACGCGCTCTATGATCAAAATATCTGACATACCATACCGACAGCGCAAACAACCCCATCCCGCCGGCTATCGATGTCAGCAAATTGTCCGTTCCGGTATAATTAGCTGCATAATATCCGGCCAGCGCGCCGGCGAACGCTGCAAGGAGGGGCGCCATATATACAATAAACGCCGCCTTAAGCATATTCACCTCGCGAATCTCAATAGCGACACTCTGGCCCGGCTTGGCCCCGGCCTTGTTTAAGGCTTCCACAACAATAGCGGTATTACCCGGGCATGCGCCGCAATTTTCACAGTCACTATGCCGGCTTGCTTTTACTTTAGCCACGTTGCCGGTTACCTCGAGAACAATACCTTCCTGTTGTTTATTCATATTTCCCACTCCTCCGGTCCTCTTGTTTCCCTTTATTATACAAATTAAATATGAATTATTTGTGAAAATGGTGTGAAGATACTATGTGTTTAGTTATAGAGAATGTGAAAATAAAATATCCTGCAAGATCTACCTTACAGGATATTCCCCTTACTCTGATACTGCCAAAATGCTTCTGTTCTCCCGGCTCAGTGCAACGCCATTTTTTCTACACCAGACGATGCCGACGGGCGGAAAATAATATTATCAATATGCGCCATCCGCTACCTTAATGACGCCGCGTATCATTCCCATCCAGCAGCTAAAGGCAACCTCTCGCTCCGGCGGTATGAATTCAATTATGTTTTCTCCCCTGGTTAGCTTCTTCTTAATTTGCAAGGCCGGTACAACAATCTCATTGTTGCAGGAGTTGATCACCTTGCCCTCAATGATCCATTTTACCGGTATCCCCTTTTGCACATGGAGGACGCTCGGCTGATAGCCATTGCGATCTGCAGTCATGCGGATAATTTGCACGGCACTGTCGGGCTCCTGTTTTACCTCCGCTACCTTGTCTTTTGTGCCAGCCACCAGGCCGGATACGGTGTCCATCCCCACCAGGGCCAGACCGCGATTGGCCATAACAATGCCTAGCACTATGACAAGCACACCGCTCAAGCGCAACAATCTGGCTGTTGCAGCTTTGCTAAACATGCCGCTAAGCGTTCCGCAGGCAAGCATCAGCGGCATGGTGCCCAGAGCAAAAGCAAACATTGACATGGCGCCTGCAGCGGCGCTGCCGGTTCCTAATGCATAAAGCTGCATGGTCTGCAACGGCCCGCAAGGCATAAGTCCGTTCACAACACCTACCCAGTATGGTGTTGTGCTATGAACGAAAGGTAAAGACGGCAGGGGTATTTTCAGGTATTTTTTTAAGAAACTGATTCCGGCAAGGTTTAAGCCCATTAGGATCATGAATATCCCGGAAAATAGATTAATGCCGGCAACTACATCCAGCGACAGCGATAATGCTGAGCCAACTGCGCCGACAATCCCGCCCAGCAGGGTATACCCTGTGAGCCTGCCTGCATTATAGGCCAGAGACGGCTTTAACGCCGCTGATTTATTACCTTCGGATACATTTATGCTTTGTGACAGCATAATGCCGCCACACATTCCGACGCAATGAAGTGAAGTTAAAATGCCTGTTGCAAAAAGCAAAAGGTATGTAACTTGGCCTGACAGTTGGCTGTTCATATTAAAATCAGTCCCCAGCCATCCCAATAACAGGATAAAAAGAAAAACCAGCAGCATACCTGCCATATCTTTAATGCCGGCCTTTGCCTGTACATAGTTGCCGACAGTATAACCTGCGCCATGAATAGCCTGCTGGACCGCCGCGGCTGTACACTGCTCCGTATCGAATTTCACCCGCACGGTTCCCGCTGCATAGCTAGCCTTTACGTATACTACACCGCTAACCTTCCGTAGCGCCTGCTCAATCTTCCTCTCACATGACCGGCAGTGCATATCACCTACCGGCAGCGATGTTTGCATGATACTCATAGCCAGCCCCCTCATATTCCAGCGTATACCATTATTATATGGGTCCCTTTCGGATTTATGAGTTAGTAGAACACTTAGTGTGAAACACAGTCCCTGTCCCCGTGTTTTAATATCCCTTTCTTTAAATATTTTAACAGTTAAAGCTTTAACGTGCACTAATTTTTGTAAAATCGCTAGCCCGTATAAAATGAGACTGTCCCTGAGAACAGCCTCATTTTTAAGCCGCTGTTGCATCCTTATTGATATCCCCGCCAAGTAACCTTAAACCGTTGACTGCGGATTTCAAATTGCCGTTGCGCGGAATAAACCCGCCGTAAAGTATCGCAGCTTTGGCCGGCATCGCCATATGGTCCCATCTCGGCTAACACTTGCAAAATCTGAAAAGCCATCTCACTAAGACCGATTACATCCTTGGACCGGTGAACAACTGTACCCAGATTGACCTGGCAGGTAGTCCAAAGTCCGGCCAACTCTACTGCCTGGAGCAGCATTGCCATTTCTACGCCGTAGTTGACCGGTATACGCATTTTCTGAAAGTCGTCACGATAAATGGCGGCTGTACCGGCCAAGGGCTGGATATAGCCGGACAGTTGCGGCATAAAGGTATTAATCCAGGGGCGGGCCAATATTTCCGTTACTCGTCCACCACC
Source organism: Sporomusa aerivorans (assembly GCF_041428895.1). Taxonomy (NCBI): domain Bacteria; kingdom Bacillati; phylum Bacillota; class Negativicutes; order Selenomonadales; family Sporomusaceae; genus Sporomusa; species Sporomusa aerivorans. The sequence continues at coordinate 530,710 of NZ_CP156926.1, read as the reverse complement.
CAACTCAATCCCTGATGACTCAACGTTAACTGGTCTGGCATAATATCCTTTGGAAAATCGAATAACGGGGTGAGTAAACAACGGTCCCAGCAAACCATAAAAAAAGCGCGGCGTAATGCTCTCAATATCGGTGTCAACCCACGCTAAAATATCGGCATCGGTAACAAACGCACTTTTAAACATGGCCTCCCCTTTACCGCGAAAGCTCCCCAGTTCCGGACGGATCTCCTGATGTATAAATACGGGGATGCCATATGATCTGGCAATATCGACAGTACTATCAATGGAAGCCGAGTCAATCAGGATCACTTCATCAATCAAACCTGCTTTCTGTACCTCTAACGCTGTTTTAATTACATTGCCCACTGTCCTTTCTTCATTTAAGCTTGGCAATAAGACAGCCACTTTTTTATCCAGTCTCTTCTTATAACTGCGCAGTACGGCAGGTAAAGAGAAATCTCCGGCGTCGTATGTTCGCTGCCGCACCCACCGGTATATCTCATCACTCTCATCTAACTCCATCTCAACATGCGGCCCGCGAACCACAGTAACACTCCCGCTGTAATGCTCCTTGACCGTCTGATATAAAGGCTGCAGCTCTGAAAAGACCAACGGTGCGCCAAAAAACAGCATCCGGTACTCCGGACCGATCGCTTTAACCAAATCGGCCACGGACGCATCCCGCCGCCACCTTACAGATACACTGTCAAATAGAGCATTCGCCGGGACTACTACGGAAGACAGAAAGACCTCTTCCATTTCACGTATCCTTTCTTCCAAATGAAAAATCTTTAAGTGTTTCACTCCTGTCGCGGCTAAAACGTCCAAAACGGCTCGGGCATTGACTCCTCCCCGCAGAATAGCCGCCACTTCCCCATCTTTCCAGCCGTCAGTTATTACCATAATGCCATCGTTCTTCATACTTCTTTCTTGAAGGTCCTCAAAGCTCTCGGTAAAAAAATCAACTTCGGTTTCCCCCATTGAACTTACGAATGGCCAATTATAAATTTTGGTATTGCTCACATATATCCCCCCATTGCTCTAATATCTTACTTGTCCTGTCAGTTTGAGCCATAGGCTATCAACTGTTAATCATCCCTTGGGAGCAACCTAACATACTGGCTTGTATACATTGTATGCTGAAAAAAGCAGGTGAAGTCCTTTTAACAGACTTCACCTGTTTAAATATTTCACATTTTTACAGACACCTTATAATCAAGTGGTCTGCACAGGTCATTATACTAATAGAAATTTTTAAATAAAATAATTTGCAAGCTGCAAAAAAATGCCGCCACCAATAGAATTAAATCAAAGGTGACAGCATTTCTGACGTTTACGTTTTTCTAAATTCAATTCAACTATTCGCTCCCTGAAGTCTGGTTCCTCATAGCAAAAAAAGAATGCTAACCGCTTTAAGAATTCTGCAAATGTTGTATTTTTCGTATTCTCTCGTCGCCAGTAAAAGCAATAGCAGAACCTAAAATAATTATTAAAATTCCCATAGCCATATTAATAGTGACAGGTTCTTTAAGAATAAACAAAGCCAAAATCGGCGCTAACGCCGGCTTTATAAAAAATACAATGGAACCGCTTGCCGTTGAAGTTGCTTCTATACCTAAAAAATAGAACATGTAACCAAGTCCTGTTACAAATACCCCAATAAAGATTAAACTTGGAGCAGTTTGGAGGTTAATACCTTGCAACAATGGTATATTTGCGAACAAAGCCATGCCGTTATGCAAGAAGAAATTTGCAACAGGATATGTTCTTGTAATTAATATTAATAAGAGAATTTCTATACTGCCAAACAAAAAGCTAAAACAGGTTAAGGAAATACCTCCGTAATATTGGATGCGTTTACGTCCAATTACAGTATATGCGGCGAAAGCGGCTGAGGAGAGAAGCACTAGAATAATGCCTTCCATACTCCCGGTTACATTCCCTGGATTTATAATAATAACCACGCCAATTACATTAATAATTATAGAGATTAGTCTATAAGGATGGAGCTTCTCATCTAAGAACAAAAAGGCAAAAATCACAGAAAATACCGTTATGCTGGATAGTAAAACAGCGATAATAGACGCTGACGCATATAAAAGCGCCAATTGGTACAGTATCATACTGATCACGACACAAATAAAACCGGTCAGTGCAAAAAAACGAAAATCGCTTACTGTAAGACGAATATTTTTAGTTTTTAATCGCCGGACGGCAAAAGGGAACAGAAGCAGAGAGCCGATAAAAAATCTAAGAAAAGTTAACTGAATTGGATTGAAATCTTGATTGACCAGTTTCAGAGCAATTTCCATTGAGCTAAATAAGATAGCTGTTAGAGTGATGTAAATATATCCCTTTTTCACGCCTTTCCCTCTTTTCCCAATTAAGGATAACACACCGGCAATGTTTCTACCGTCAAAATTCATTTATTTGAGAAAAGCACTGCTATGTCGTTAAACTTAATCTTAATGCTTACGTCATTTTTGACATCCCGCCCTCAAACAATTATCATTATAGCATGTGTTAAATCATATCAAAAATATTTATTACGACTCACTTGTATATGAAATTCGAATGATAATTTATGAAAGGATATACTGTTATGGAACTTCGCCAGCTTAAATATTTTCTAGCAGTTTCCGAAGAAGGGCAAATTACCAAAGCCGCGGAGCGACTGCATATCACACAGCCCCCGCTTAGTCAGCAGATAATTTTACTTGAGCAAGATTTAGGGGTACAACTTTTCAACAGGACAAAAAAGCATATTCGTCTAACAGAAGCCGGCCAGATATTACAGCAAAGGGCCAAACAAATTATTGAACTATTAAAAACCACCAGAGATGAAGTTCAGGATAGTTCAAACGGAGTGCGCGGAAAGCTTACTATCGGTATGATTACCTCGTCAGGCAGATTCCTGATACCGGAACAGATACAGGAATTTCACCGTACATACCCGCTTATTTCTTATGATTTACGGCAGGGAGATACCCAGCGTATACTGGAACTATTAAATTCCCATCTCATTGAGATTGGATTTGTACTGCTGCCGGTCGATACTTCCCTGTATAATTTTGTTGCATTACCGAACGAAGGTATGATCATGGTCGCTGCGCCTCATTTTCTGGTCTCAGACAATGATAAAGAGCTTACCTTGAACAAGCTAAAAGACCAACCCTGGCTAATTCACAGACGATATGAAACAATTATCTACGACTATTGCCATCAACTTGGATTTGAGCCTAATATTCTTTGCATCAGCGATGAAGTAGCTCCGCTCTTATTGTATGCCCAGCTTAAAATTGGTATTGCCCTTGTCCCGGAATCAGCCATTAATCTCTTACCAAGTTCATCCTTACTGGTAAGAAAAATAATAAAACCCAGTGTCCCTACAACTAGCGGGCTAATTTGGCTCAAGAATCATGCCCTTTCAACAGCCGCAACTAATTTTATTGAGATATTCCGGCAAAGACTAGTAACTTCAAATCCCAAAACCAATTAAATATAGGGCGGCGGAAGGCAGCAAGTCCAGTTGCCGCATGATCTATTTAATAACATATTCAAACCCGAAACGTCTGTAATCCTCCAAAAAAGGCTGCGATTCGGGGGAAAATCCGATGGCTCAAGCAGTCGTTTTTGTTCGTTAAGAGCTTCTTCCTTGGGCCGCTCTTCCGTTTGTAGTTCTTGCCCGCATTGATCAAGGAGGATTGCACCTTTAGGAGAGTTAACCAATATTAACGAGACTCCCAAGGGATCAAACCATTTGGGGCTGTATTTCTCAATTCCAAAATAATCCGCTCAAAATAATAGCCCGCCAAATTGGCGGGCTGCTTAGGCATCAGATCAAGCACGAACTTATTGTTTGAATTCAATACGGTACAATTTGCTGTATAATCCACCAGATTTAATTAATGTATCATGATCACCAGATTCCACAATCTTTCCTTTCTCCAGGACGATTATCAAATTGGCACGTTGTATAGTCGACAACCTGTGAGCAATAACAAAAGATGTTCGTCCAAGCATTAGTCGATCGAGTGCTTGCTGGACTAGCACCTCATTCTCAGTATCCAAAGCCGAAGTTGCTTCATCAAGAATAAGTATACGAGGGTTCTTTAAAACTGCTCTGGCTATTGCAATGCGTTGCCGCTGCCCGCCGGATAGTTGTGAACCTCGTTCTCCAATCGTAGTTTCATATCCGTTAGACATTTCCATAATGAAATTGTGAGCATTAGCTACCTTTGCCGCTGCAATTACGTCTTCTTGTGATGCATCTAAATTGCCATATAAAATATTCTGATATATTGTACCGCTAAACAGGATTGTTTCCTGCGGCACAATCCCTATTTGCTCACGGAGGGACTGCAATGTAATTGTGTCAATATCGATGTTATCAATTCTAATCGAACCATCTGTAGGATTATAAAACCTGGGGATCAGATTTACTACTGTAGTTTTTCCCGCGCCGCTAGGCCCAACTACAGCAATTAGCTCTCCCGGTTTAGCTTCGAAAGAAACATTTGTTAAAACAGGCTTTCCTGGTTTGTACTCAAATGAAACATTGTTAAAGCTTACATATCCGTCTACGGGTGATAACTCTTTAGCACCCCTTAAATTTTTTCCTTCCGGCTCTATATCAAGCACTTCAAATATTCGTTGCGCCGCTGCTAATGCCCGTTGGATATCTGCGTAAACATTGCTTAGACGTTTGACAGGAGTGGGTAGGTTAATCACATATACGAGAAAGGATATAAGAGCGCCGGAAGTTAAATTGCCGTTTATCACTTCGTGTCCGCCGAACCAAATGATAGCTGTAATTCCAATGGTCGAGAGTATATTAATAATAGGTGTAATAATAGCCATTACTTGAATAATCTTCATTTGCGCTTGGAAGTTCCGCTTATTTTCGTAATCAAATCGCTCTAATTCGTAGCTCTCACGGGAAAATGACTTAATAACCCTAACAGCTAAGATAGTTTCCTGAAGAAATGCAGTTATATCAGCAGCTCGTTCCTGCAAAGTCCGGCTTTTTATCCGCATTTTCTGACCGGATACATTTACTGTATATAAGATGAGCGGAAAACTGACAAACATCAACAGAGAAAGTTTCCAGTCAATATAGAGTAGCAGTATGATCGATCCGACCAAGGTTACTGAGTGATTTACAAAATCAATTACATTATTAACTAATGCTGTTTGCAGCGCAGCCACGTCATTAGTAATATAGCTCATAATCGTGCCTATAGGACGCTTTTCAAAAAATAACATCGATAGCTTTTGCAGGTGCTGATACAAATCTCTGCGAATATCGATAATAATTTTTTGGCTGGAATAGGCCATTAGATATGTTTGTCCATACATGAAGATACCCTGAAGCACGATTAGGACAATGACAGTGACTGCAATTAGATTAAGTGTAGCAACATCTTTTGTCGCTAAGACATTATCAATCACATTACCGATAATTTTGGGCAAATAAAGATTAACCGCTGAGGCAAAAATCGTACAAACCAGAGCACTTATTATCGCCAAACTGTATGGCTTTATGTAGCGTGAAATGCGGACATATATTCTCAATATTACCTACCTCATTGGCATACAAAGATCTCCATCTTTATTACTCCCCAATGTGTAACAAAATATCCTCAACTGATTGCCTGGGGACTATTTCGATGTATCCAGACAAAAGCCAAGTTGGGGAGTCTCCTTCATGAAATCCTGTTTCTAAAAATACTTACACAGCTTTGTTCCAACATGCTCCCCCTTGTTTCAAAACTATTAATAATTCTTTGCACTGCAAGCAGCGCCAGCTATAAAGCAAGGAGTGAATATCGGCACAAGTGGTTTCATATTGGCGGGTTATCCCAGAGCTGTTCCTTTAGCATTAGCTGAAAGAATACGTTTTTATTGTTTTCTATCTATTTTTGCATTCCCATACAAAAAAGGGGGGGCGCTAAACGCTTTTTTCAAAAAGCGTTTAGCGCCCCCCCTTTGTATCCTGCACTAATACTTAAATTATCTAGAGCATTTTTTTACAAATGTTACTAAACCAATTCCATGCCTAGCCTAATGGCTTTTTCGTTAAGCTCTTCGGTTCCCTTAGGAACCCGATTTAACACGGCCCTGGTAAGTGACTCCATAGATACTACCCCCGTGATCTTGGCTATTGCACCCAAAGCTATTATATTGGCAAATAATGCTTTCCCCAATCCTTCTTGCGCAGTATGGGTAATAGGAAGTTCATAGATTTTTCTATACTGCTTTTCAGGCAGTTTTCCTACAAATTGATTGTCTGTAATTAATATGCCCTCTTCCGGAAGATCGACAGTATATTTTTTACACGATTCCTGGCTCATGGCCAGCACAACATTCGGTATAGTTATCTTGGGATAATGTATCACTGCATCGGAAATAAGCACTTCCGATTTGCTGGAACCACCACGGGCTTCAGGTCCATAAGACTGAGACTGTATAGCATTTTTTCCGTCTAACAGTGCGGCTTCTGCCAGAATAATGCCTGCTAAGATCAGTCCTTGTCCGCCAGTTCCGGATAAACGCAATTGCTGCATATTATTTCGCTCCTTTCTGGCTTTTAGCTATAACCTTATCATATTCTGCTGTATATTCCGGCGCTTGCTTTTTATACAAAACACCTATTGGGAATTTATCCAGCTTCTCTTCTTCGGTTAACTTTTCGTAGGCCGCCAGCATAACGCCCTGGTCTTTTTGCAGCTTCATCATATTAGCTGCAGAACCTTTCTTGTTCTGACGCCCGAAAGAAATCGGACAAGCACTTATCGCTTCGATAACGCTAAATCCTACATGCTCGATCCCCTGCGCTATAACATCAGCTAACAGTTGTGTATGGAATGTTGTAGCACGGGCGATAAAGGTCGCCCCTGCTCCTCTGGCCAAATCGTATACGTCAAAAGGACGGTCTACTGTCCCAAAAGGTGCGGTAGTAGCTTTAGAGTTTGTCGGGGTTAGAGGTGAATATTGACCGCCTGTCATACCATAAATATTATTGTTGTAGAGGATCACAGTAATGTCGATATTACGTCTGGCGGCATGGATGAAGTGATTCCCGCCTATGGCTGTAGCATCCCCGTCACCGGTTACTACGATTACTTTAAGCCGCGGCTCGGCAAGTTTAACACCCGTTGCTACCGGCAAAGCCCGTCCATGGGCCGAGTGCACCGTATTAAAGTCAAGATAGCCTGATGCTCTGCTTGAACAACCTATGCCGGATACTACTGCCACATTATCTTTTTCCAAAGACAATTTATCAATGGCTTTTACAAGAGCGCCAGTCACAATACCATTACCACAGCCGGGGCACCAGATATGGGGCAGCCGGCCGGCACGAAAATATTTGTCAATTATTTGTTCCATTTCTATCTAAGCTCCTCCTCACTGTCCCTTATTTCAAATTTTCAATAGCCACTATAAGCTCATTGGGCGTAATTGCTTCGCTATCATATTTGGCATGCAAGGTTACTGGGACTTTGCCGGCAACTGCACGTTCCACTTCTATGACATATTGTCCGAAATTCATTTCCGCAACAAGTATATTTTTTACTTGACTTGCAATTTCTTTTACCTGTTTTTCCGGGAATGGCCACATGGTGATCGGGCGGAATAGACCTACCTTTATGCCTTTAGCACGGGCGTCATCCACAGCGGCATAGGCAGTCCGCGCAGTGCCGCCGTATGCAATAACGGCAATCTCAGCATCGTCCATACAATAGTTTTCATAAAGGATGATATCATCAAGATTATTGGTTACTTTTGCATGCAAACGATCAGTGCATGCTTTGGTTGCAGCCGGAGAACCATCAGGAAAACCATATTCATCATGCACAAGCCCTGTCACATGCCAGCGATAACCAGTACCAAAGGGAGCCATTGCCGGTATCAAATCATCATCGGTCTTATAAGCTTTGTACTCTTCCGGCCTCACTTTGGGCAATTTACGTTGCGGCTTGACGATCTCGTCATAGGATGCAGGGAGTTCAATTTTTTCCCGCATATGGCCGATGACTTCATCAAGCAGTAAAATAACCGGAGTACGATATTTTTCCGAGAATTCATAAGCCTTAATGGTCAGGTCAAAACATTCCGGAACACTGCCAGGAGTAAGAGCAATCATCGGATGATCTCCATGCGTTCCCCAGCGTGCCTGCATAACATCGCCTTGTGCCGGTGACGTAGGTTGTCCTGTTGAAGGACCCACCCGCTGTACATTGACAATAACCATAGGAATTTCAGCGATGCAGGCGTAACCGAGAAGTTCTTGTTTCAACGAAAAACCTGGACCGCTTGTCGCAGTCATAACCTTTTTCCCGGTGAGAGACGCACCTATGATAACACCGATACCGGCAATTTCATCTTCCATTTGAATAAACTTGCCGCCAACAGCCGGCAGCATTTTTGCTAACGATTCCGCCACTTCCGTAGAGGGCGTAATCGGATAACCGCCAAAAAACTTTACACCAGCGGCAATAGCGCCTTCTGCCACTGCCTGATTGCCCTGCATAAGACAAATTTTGGACACCCTATTCAACTCCCTTTTACTTTTTTACAAAAATTGCATAATCAGGACAACGCATCTCACACTGGCGACATAGGATACAGTCCTTTTCATTAACAATTTCTACTTTTTCAAGCTGGTTAACACCCAATACCTTCTTGGGGCAAAACTCTACACAAATGCCGCAACCTTTGCAACGATTGATGTGTAAATTCAGACTCATTTATAAGTCCACCTCACTCTTTAGTCGTAAATATTTTATATAAAAAAGGTCAAAGACCTCTTTTTTATCATTTTAACTAGCCGGAATCTTTACCTGCTTAAAAATCTGTAATTCTATCTGTTGATCTGCCGTTTAGCCTGTTGCTTAGTCAAATCTTCACAACGCCCGGCTTTCAGAACAGCACCGCCAGTTTGATGACCTGCCATTTGCTCAGCCATGCGAGCCGTCGCTATCGCCTTTTCCAAATTAATACCGGTATCAATGCCCATTTCATGGAGCATATGAATAACATCTTCAGTAGCCACGTTACCTGACGCACCTGGCGCGAATGGACAACCGCCAAGTCCGGCAAAGGCGCCGTCAAACATAGTGACTCCCGCCTGCATACCGGCAACAATATTGGCCAAGGCCATATCCCGAGTATTATGGAAATGCATCACCCACTTCACCTGGGGAAATGACTTTTTCATATAGCTGCCTAATTCAAATACCTGGCGCGGATTAGCCATGCCAGTGGTATCCGACAGGGACAATTCCGTAATGCCCAGTTTCAAAAAGCCAAGCACAACGTTTTCCACTTGCTCTACCGGCACCTTTCCCTGGAAAGGGCAACCAAAGCTCGTAGAAATGGCCCCTGATACTTCCATGCTGTGTTGAACAACAAAATCCACACAGCTATTAAACCCTTCCATCATTTCTAGAGGTTTTTTATTAAAGTTATTGATACAATGGGCTTCACTAGCAGACACAGTGAGTTTAACCTTATTTAAGCCAGCTGCAAAAGCACGTTCAACACCTTTAAGGTTTGGCACTAAAACGCGATATTCAACACCAGGTACCTTTTCCATAGCCTGTACTAATTTATCAGTATCGGCCATGGCCGGTACTGCTTTGGGATGTACAAATGAACCAACCTCAATTACTTTGATACCGGCTGCAACTACCGAATTCAGCAATTGCAATTTTTCCTCCAGGCTAAATATTTTTTTCTCGTTTTGCAATCCATCCCGCAAACCGACTTCACAAAACGTTATTTTAGCCGGCCACATGTTGTTGGCCTTTTCCATGGGTAATCATCCTTTCCACGCACTACTGCTTCTTTACTGCTAAATAATGCCTTTTTCTTTCAATTCATTTACTTCTTCAGGACTTAATCCCAAAAGACTGCCATATATATCTTCGTTATGCGCGCCGAGTTTAGGCCCACCCCACTTGACTTCCCCCGGTGTAGCGCTGAGTTTTGGCACAATACTCGGCATTTTAATGGTGCCGAAATCCGGATGGTCCACTTCAATGATGTTCTCACGGGCGGCATAATGGGGGTCGTCCCAAATATCGGCCATACTATAAACCAAACTTACCGGTGCGCCAGCCTTGTCTAAAATCGTTTTGACTTCCTGATAATCGTGTCTGCTCATCCAATCAATAACGACCTCTTCTACAAGCGCATTATTCTTAACGCGGGCACCATTAGTATTAAAGCGGCTGTCCTCCAGCAACTCGCTTCTACCAATACCATGGGCAAAATATTCAAAAGTCCGGTCAGTGCTGCATACCAAAACCACCCATTTGCCATCTTTAGTTTTAAATGTGCCTGACGGGCTGGCTGAGCCACTGATACTGGGCCGTCTTTCCGTAATTCTGCCCGCTATGTCATAATTGGCAACAGCACCTTCCAGCATACGGAAAATGCTTTCATAGAGGCTCAAGTCCACTTCCTGTCCTGCCCCATGGTTAACTTCCCGGTAGTATATACAAACCATCGCAGCAAAAGCACCGTAGAGCCCGGCAAGATAATCACATAGCGAAATCGGCGGATTTACGGGAGGACGGTCGGGATAACCGGTCATATAGGTTAAGCCGGAAAAAGCGGTAGCCGGTGTGCCAAAGCCAGCTAAATGGGCATACGGTCCTGTTTGACCATAACCGGTAATACGAATAACAATGATTCGGGGATTGGCTTTTTTCAAAGTCTCACTGTCTAATCCCCATTTGTCAAAAGTCCCGGTCCGAAAATTTTCAATGATTATATCACTTTTTTCAACCAGTTTGAGAAAAAGATTCTTTCCTTCCTCTTTTCTGAGATCAAGCGTAATACTTTTCTTGTTTCTGGAAAACGCCGCCCACCGCAATGATTTGCCTTCATAGAGCGGTCCCATATTTCGACCGGAATCCCCTTGACCCGGCATTTCCACCTTAATAACATCTGCTCCAAAATCACCAAGTAAGGCAGCTCCGAAAGGTCCTGCTATTACGGTCGAAGCATCAAGTACGCGTATACCCGCTAATGCACCTGACATAACTTATCACTCCCTATTTATCTAAGATTCTTAAAAGCCTAACTGAAATAAGTTGTAGCACATAATGAACAAACAATTATGGCAACTAACTTTGTTATTATGCATTAGCTATGCCAAAATACGATTTAAAGCTGATAATATTTTTTAAAAAGCTAAATATGCTGATTTTGCAGATATTGAGCGAATATTTTGCAGCATGCGAATTGGAAAATGATAAAAGACAATTGAATAATTAAGTTGTTTTTGTTATACTTGTGCAAGATATAACTGCATTTTGTTGCAATTCGTTGCGGAGTGATGCCATGTGTCCAAAATACTTTTTTTAATCCCCTATAAAACTCTAGTGCCTTACATCAAAGAAATATTAGCCCCCAAATATCCCGATATTGAAGTAGTTCTGGTTAATCCCCGCACTGCGGTACCCCTTGTGCAGCAATACTCTGCGCAGGGAATTGAAATCGTAGCAGCCAGGCCGGTCACCGCAACAGCCATTCAACAAGCTAATTTAGGAATAAATGTTGTAACAATTCCCATCACAAGTTTTGATATTATTCGTGCCATAAATACCGCAAAACTGCAGGGAAAAAAAATTGCAGTTGTTGCCCATTCCGCCATGGTATTAGGCATTGATTTTCTGGCAAAAGAGTTAGGTGTTGAAATACAGTATTACTTCACCAAAAGCGGGCAGGACTATGAAGCCCCCATCTTAGAAGCCGTGGCAAATGGGGCTGAAGTAATTCTTGGAGGCGTATTAGCTGTCACTGCTGCCAAACGTCACAACATCCCTTCATCACTAATAAAAATCGGCGACGAAAGTATTTTTCAGGCCGCACAGGAAGCTATGCAAATTCAAGCAGCCCTGGAAAACGAATCGGCGAAACGCGGCTTCTTCAATACCATCTTGGATCATACCAACCAGGGTATCATCACCATTGATGTCGATCATCATATTACTGCGTTCAATCCGATTGCCCAGAAGCTAACGAAAACCAACAAAACAAACGCTCTGGGACAACCGATAGAAAAACTCCTGCCACAATTCACTTTACTGAAAACCTCTTCCCAAAAAGAAACTGCCACTCACAGTATTATTGATGTGAGTGGCAATAAGGTCATGTATAACAGCGTTCCCATCATAATTAATAAAAAATCCTTCGGAGCCGTCATATCCCTGCAAGAAATAGATAAAATTCAACAAATGGAGGCTATGATCCGTAAAGAGATCTATGCACGCGGTCATGTGGCAAAATTCCACTTTGAGAATATCATTGGCCAAAGTCCGGCCATAATGAATACGATTGAAATGGCCAAGGACTTTGCCGCTACAACTTCCAGCATATTAATTTTGGGTGAGACCGGAACAGGTAAGGAAGTATTCGCTCAAAGCATTCATAACGAAAGCAGCCGCGCTAAAGGACCGTTCGTTGCGGTAAACTGCGCCTCACTCCCTGGCCAGTTATTGGAAAGTGAACTATTTGGTTATGTAGGTGGCGCATTCACCGGCGCAAATAAAGAAGGCAAACCCGGATTATTCGAAGTTGCTCACGGCGGAACAATTTTCCTTGACGAATTAGCGGAAATGGACTATGTCAATCAAGGCCGGCTGCTACGCGTTCTTCAGGAAAAAAGCGTGACCCGGCTGGGCAGCTATAAAGTCACGCCAGTTGATGTACGCATCATTGCCGCCACTAATAAAGATTTAGAAGCTCTGATTTCTGAGCATACGTTTCGCGATGATCTGTATTATCGGCTTAATGTTTTGCGTCTGGAGCTTCCTCCCCTCAGAATGAGAAAACGGGATATTCACTTATTTGTCAAAGGCTTTTTCGATGAGTTTGCCACCAGCACAGGCAAACGCTTTAACCTGACAAATGATGCGGTAAAACTACTTGAAGATTACTCTTGGCCTGGCAACATTCGCGAATGCCGCAATCTTATGGAAAGAATAGCCGCAACGGCGAAGACTGATATAATCAACCGTTCCATATTAGCTCCCCTGCTAAATCCTCAAAAAAACCTACCTTCACGCACTCCCAAAGAAAAACGCATGATCAAGGAAATTACCAATGCGTTGCACGAAGCCCATGGAAACTATACGGTTGCTGCCGATATTTTAGGAGTCAACCGCACAACGTTATACCGGCGAATGCAAAGGCTCAATATAGATTATTAGCAAAAATCCTTTCTTTTTTTGTTCCCATTTATCAATCCGCAGAAAAAACCTTGTTCATTATATAGATACCCCTGTTCACAATTTTTCTGCGAACAGGGGTATCTATATTGCTACTTATACAATGGAGACGATACTAAAATCACGCTTGTCCTAGAGGCGAAATTTACTAGTAGTTTCTTGTAATTCTTGCGCCATCTTTGCAAGGCTATTGCTTGAGGATGCAATTTCTTCCATAGCAGCAGATTGCTCTTGTGTCGTCGCAGATACCGTATGAGCCTCGCCTGCCGTGGTTTTCGCCAGTTGCTCAACTTCCTGGACGGAAGAAACGATTTTCTGACTGTCGTTCGATAATTCTTTAATCGCCGTTGAGATTTCCTGAACCTGCGCGGCAAGCTGCGAAACTTGCATAACAATTTCCTGAAATACATCACCAGATTCATTTACGACATGAGTACTTGTCTTCACACTAACTGTACCCTCTTTCATAGTCGACACAGCCGTATCTGTTTCCTCTTGTATTTCACCGATAAGGCTTGCAATTTGTTTTGCCGCATTTTGAGACTGTTCGGCCAGCTTACGAACCTCTTCGGCCACGACAGCAAAGCCGCGCCCCTGTTCACCTGCTCTTGCTGCCTCAATGGCCGCATTAAGAGCTAAGAGATTGGTTTGACCGGCTATTCCAGATATAACATCAACAATCTGCCCTATCTCTTTTGACCGCTCGCCTAATTGGCCAACGACCTGCGCAGATGTACTAATAATCTTTTCCATTCGTTCCATTTGTTGAACAGCACTTTCTACGGTGTTGCAGCCGCTTCTCGCTGTTTCGGCAGTATTAGAAGATTGCTCCGAAACCGCATTGGCATGTCCCGCTACTTGTTGAATTCTATCCAGCATTTGTTCGACTATTGCAACGGTTTTAGCCACTATACGGCTTTCCTGATCGCTTGCCCGCACAACTTCCGTTATAGACACTGCAATCTGATTAGCTGCCGCCGCAGACTGTTCAGCATTGGCAGTAAGTTCTTCTGACGAGGCTGCAACCTGTTCAGCATTGTTATGCACTTGGCTGACTAAGCCTTTTAGATTATCGGCCATGGTATCCAGCGATTTAGCTAAGAGGCCAATTTCATCACGGGAAGTTATGTCTATTTTTTGGGTTAAATCACCCCGGGCAATTTCACCAGCCATTTTTTGCATCTCTAAAATTGGTCTGGAAAAGCGCTTGGCTATGAAGGGAACTATGCAACTAACAATTCCGAGTACTACCAGCGTCACAATTCCCAGCAACAGCATCAGAGAATGCGTTTTGTCTGTGATCATCGTATACGGCACTTCCAAACAAATTAACCATCCGGTTCTTGCATCATACTTGTATGTTACCACTCTCTTCCCCGCCACATCATCATGTATAACGGAGGAACCGCTTTTCTTTTCTGACAAGCCTGCTTTGACAAAATCCCTGTCACTCATATCGGTACGGTCCTTGACAAGATTTGCATCGGGATGAGCTAAAATCTTACCTTCGCTATCGATTACGTAGGCAATCGTTCCATTAGTGGATAGCTCCGCCACAAACTCACTTATTTTTGTCAGCGCAATAGATCCTTGCATGACTCCGCTTACCGCATCTGTGGCTATGTCTCGCACCGGGGCTGTCAAAGTTATGACCAATTTATTTGTATTTTTAGAGAATATGACTTCTGATATCGTTTCTGCATTCCCCTTTAAGGCAGACTGGTAATACGAACGCGTGCCAACTTTAATCAGGGGAGTATCATCTCCACGTACCACTTGGTTTCCATGGGCATCATCAAGTGTAAACGACATGTCCGGATTAACCTTTTGAATCTGCACGAGAAACGCCTTTACCTGCGCCAAATCGTAAGTTTTTACGGCCGGATTGCTTGCCACAGCAGAAAGAATGGCAAAAGGGATATCTAAATACTCATTAATTTTGAGTTGCACATTACCGGCTACTTCTTCACACTGGGTAATAGTTTCCTGTTCCAACGATTTGCTCAAATACTGTATTGATATCGCCGACATCAGTACTAGTGGAATAAAACTTATCAGCAGCATAATAAAGATTAGCTTTTTCTTAACACTCAAAATTATCATCTCCTATTTTACTTTTTTGCCCTCTGTAAACCAATCATGCTGATAGTCAAACAGCGGATATAAATTTCTTTTACGAAATTCATATCCGCATACAGCATGTAAATCCAAGCCACATTTTTTTTGCGACAAGAACTCGAAGGCAGTTATTTAACTAGAGCAGGAATAACCAACGAGGCCCAGAGTCCATATATCACTGCCGTTGCCAAGGTGAGCCTGAGTCCGACTTTAAACAGGTCATTTTGTCCAAAATAACCGTAATCGAAAGTCATCATCAGGGAAGCTGTCTGCGATGGCAGAAAGTATCCCGCCCGGCAGAAAACATAAGTAATCCAGCCAAGAGCAACCAGTTGGCCTTGCGAAAAACCTGCATGGGTGCCAATCATAATCGCTAATGGAATAAACAATGCAGCTGCGGCCGTCACCGAAGCAACGCCTAACCGTAAAACAAGTGTAATACCACCTACAAGTAACATTACCCCTACAAAGGAGGTAACACCCAATCCGCCTACCCAGTGGGCAATCATGTTAATTACGCCGGTGGCTTGTAGCAAAGCAGCAAAACTTGTAGCTGCGGCAATCACCATAATGGAACCCCATGCGATAGATTTACTATCCTGTTTCCAGTTACCAGGACCAACACCGGGTAAGAATAACGCAACAGCCACCATAATTAAGACGATTTCCGCCGGTATATGATGAATCTTGTCGGTTACCCATAGCATAACCGCCGCTATCAGGGTTGCTAATACATATTTTTCTTCATACCTCATAGCGCCAAGCTTTCCAAGTTGCTCATGTATGAAATCCACAGAAACAGTTTCCTGGCTGGATGGAAACATCTTTTTTAAAGTAAACCACTGAAAGGCTAACATGATAAGCGCAGGCAGCAGCAAATATTCAGCCGTATTTATCCAATATTGAGGTGCATGCGTTCCTTCTTCAATCAGCCTGCCTGCCAAAAGTGTTGCCTCGGCTCCGGTAAGAAAAGCGGCTCCCATTGTCGACGGCATCATTCCTGCTGCCATATATACCGCCTTTTGAAAGGGATTTACTTTAGAACCAATCAGCTCTTTCGTAAAATTGAACGGCCTGACCAATCCTTCGGCAAATGACACATACAGTGCGGTTCTGCCAGTTGCTGTCGGCGCTAAGAAAGACAAAGGCACTTCCGCAATAAACATAGCACCAAGAATACGATCTACCTTCGCCTTACCCGATGTCCCCGCAAAACCAGCCATGATTTTATAAATGATACGTTCGCTTAACCCAGAGGACTTAACAACGGCCGCAAAGGCTGTAGCTGCTAATACTCCTGCCGGTACAGTTCCCGCAAAGCCGGTAAGTGATTTCGTAAACGCAGACTTCAAACTCAACTTAGGATCAGCGGAACCTGCCCAGGTCATTAAAACGATTAACATGAGTGCGGAAACAGGATAAGGAACGGCCTCCGTGGCCCATGTCACCACAATAAAAACAAGAATGGCCAAAGAACGTTGTCCAGCAACAGGCAAACCTGTTAAAGGAGCAATAAATAATGTAATAATCCCCAACAAGATGGCCAATCCCAAAAACATTAGTTTCCTTCTGCTACTCGTTTTTTTCTGTTGGCCGTTAGTCTTCATCTCACTAGCTTTCGCTTCGTTCATTATTATCCTCCCGCAAATTATATATTTTGATTTTTCAAGCTACCCATTTGCATTTATTGGCACAAATTTAAACAGCAATTCGTTCTCCTCCAGCCAACACTGAACATTGCCTTCAAAATCCGGATTCGTTTGTGGGTAATCACTGCGAAAGTGAGCACCTCTGCTTTCTTGCCGCATAAGCGCCGACTGAACGATTGTTTTAGCAACACGCAGTGTGTCTCGCAGCGAACTACCATTGACCATTTCTTTCGCCGTTCTGTCAATATAATCGTCCACTTGGCGTAACCCCTGTTCTGAACGCACGAGAGAAACATCCTCCCACATTTTCTTTCTTAACGTATTGAATATAGTGGAATTATTATCATTGGCAAAACTCTGCAAAAGTTCACCCACAGAAGGTTGAACAGACCCGCACCGTTCCGCCGCCTGAGATGCGGCCTGAATTCCCGCTTGCCACCCAAAGACGCAAGCCTCCATAAGAGCGGCTCCGGACAACCTGTTTGCCCCGTGGATACCGCCGCATATTTCGCCCGCTGCATATAACCCGGGTACTCCAGTCGACGCAAGCTCATCAATCACAATTCCGCCCAAAGAATAATGTACACAGGGAGATACTTTGATGAAATCTTTGGTTGGATCAATTTTGGCGGCAAGTAAAAATTGATAGAAATCCTTATATTGCTTCTTCAGATCATCTGAAGGTATGCCCGTACAATCCATGTATACACAACCATCGATTCCTTTGCCTGTTTGAATTTCCATAAAAATCGCCCGGGCCATATTATCTCTTGTTGCCATATCGCCCATAGAGTCATAGCGATTCATAAATCTTTCACTGTCGACATTGCGCAGCACGGCCCCAGCACCAAAAAGCGGATTCGAGACTGGCGCTTTAACCGGGTCAAACATCATCGTAGGATAAAACTGAATTTGTTCCATGTCCTGCAGCCGGCACCCCGCAGAAAGAGCTAATGACAAGCCATCGCCAGTAATATCCCTTGTATTGTTGGTTTTAGAGAAAAGATAGCCTGCACCGCCGGTTGCTAGAACAATACCGTCCGCCAAAAACTGGTAAACTTTTTTTTCCCGATCCACCCCGATTGCCCCTATGACCCGGGCATCATTTTTCAATATCTGAAAGATCTTTACACCCGATACGGTTAAAATATTTTGTTCCCGCATCCTTTCTAATAGCGGCAGCATAAAAGACAAGCCCCTGTTCTGATACGGCAGCCCCGTCCAATCAGTCGGAATATTTCGTGGAACACTATGTCCAGGAGGTCTGCGTTTTTTATAAGAACCATCGCTTCGTACCAGTTTTACCCCGTAATCTTCAAGTTGTCGCAGGATAAACGGAGATTCGGCAGTTAACTTTTGGGCAAGTTTCCCATTGTTTAATCCCTTGCCCGAGTGCATAATATCCGTCAAGTAGCTCGCTGCATCGTTTTCTGCTTCACCTGTAGCTGATGATATACCACCGCCGGATACTAATGTGTTCCCAGCTTTACCTACAAGAGATTTACTTACAATGGTAACTGTTTTACCGCAGTTGCCAGCAGAGAGAGCGGCTAGCATTCCGGCCAAACCGCCGCCAATAATCAATACATCCGATTTGACTATCTCCAATATCCAACACTCCAATCTTTCGTTAACTCTGCAGCCTTTCTAATTTGAAAAATTGACCTCTCTACTTTTGGGTAGCATGGTTCAGTTTGCCACCCGCTAAAATTATCTCGCACTGACGCATTGTAAGATTATTCACTGTTGTAAAAGAATAATTCTTTGTCAGATTAGAGACTTGGATCCTGGGCTCATGAATAACGTTATATATATCGTCAATAAACAACTCATCATCTTTTTCAATCCGTTCGTAATCTTCGTCATTAACAAAAACCAGCGGCAAGATGCCAAAATTAATGAGATTATCCCGATGAATCCGCTCAAAACTTTTAGCAGCAACTACACGAACGCCCATATACATCGGACAAAGAGCCGCATGTTCACGAGATGATCCCTGACCATAACTAATACCGGCAACAATGACCGACGCTACCCCAGCTTCTTTATTTTCTTTACAGTATTGCGGAAACAAAGGATCAATGAATTTGAAAATAAACTCACAGGATTTAGGTATATTGGACCGATAGTTCATAGCAGAGCCACCTGGGATAATATCATCGGTATTAATCATATCCGACACCTTGATAGCAACCCGCGACTTTAATTCAGTTGGCATGGGCGTATTAAACGGGGGTGTTCCAATCGCGGCACTGCGAAATATCTCTGCAGTATTGGAAGGATAAAGTATCATGCTATCATCAATATCATATTTTTCCGGCAAGCAAATTTGAGGATAGTTTAAAAGCAGATCACGCGGATCGGTAATTTTTCCAGACAAAGCAGTGGCAGCCGCAGTCGCGGGGCTGACCAAAAAGACCTGCGCATCCTTAGTACCGCTTCTTCCTTCGAAATTACGATTGTTGGTCCGAACAGAAACCCCTCCGGTTTGGGGAGCTTGTCCCTGTCCGACGCAAAATCCGCAGCCAGCCTCTAATATCCGGGCTCCCGAGGCAATTATGTCATACAAAGCTCCGCTTTGAGTAATCATTGACAGAACCTGGCGCGAGCCCGGGACAATCCCCAAACTCACACTGGGATGAATCTTTCGACCTTTAAGCATAGCTGCAACAGTCATCAAATCTTGATAAGAAGAATTTGTACAGCTGCCAATCAGGACTTGATTCACCGGCTTGCCTTCCATTTCTTTCACTGTACACACATGATCCGGCGAGTGCGGTAAAGCAATATTGGGTTCTATCTGTGAAAGATCAATGGTAATTTCTTTGGCATAGGTTGCATCCGGATCGGCTAACAGCTCCTGCCAATCTTTTTCTCTGCCTTGGGCGATGAAAAAACGCTTCGTCATCTCATCGCTAGGGAAAATTGATGTCGTCACCCCAAGTTCAGCTCCCATATTACAAATGGTTGCCCTTTCAGGAACTGTTAAATTTTGAATGCCTGGCCCGGTGTATTCGAGTGCTGTTCCTACATTCCCCTTCGAAGTAAGCAGCTTTAAGATTTCTAAAATGATATCCTTAGCGGACGACCATTCTTTAATTGATCCTATTAAATTAACTTTTATCACTTTCGGCGAAAGAATATATAGAGGAGCTCCGCCCATAGCCAAAGCAACGTCAAGTCCCCCAACACCAATTGCCAGCATGCCGGCAGCACCACATGTCACAGTATGACTGTCACCGCCGATTAAAGTTTTGCCAGGTTGGCTAAACCTTTCTAAATGAACTTGATGGCATATGCCGTTGCCGGGCTTAGAAAATACAATCCCATATTTATCGGCAACGCTTTCCAAATAGCGATGTACATCTGCATTTTCCGATCCTGGCTGAAACATCAGATGATCCACATATGAAACCGATAATTCTGTTTTTACTTTCTCAACCCCCAGTGACTCAAATTGCAAATAGGCCATTGCCCCCAGCGAATCCTGTGTCAATGTCTGATCGATGCGAATTCCTACTTCTGAACCTGGTTGTACACTGCCACTAACAAAATGCGAACTGATAATCTTTTCAAATAGATTTTTTCCCATTTCTCCTCCTCAATTATCCACTGTATTTTTAATGTCATACTTGGTTGCAGCTACTCGTTAAAATCAAAATATATATAATAATAATTCTTATGATCATTAAAACAGTTGACTATACAGCAAACATAATTTCAAATTATCTACGTACCTATAATATATTGCAAATTTCATGCCAAATTAAATAAAAGTATTTGCAAAGTATCAACTTTTCTGTAAACGTTGGTTTTACTGGGCTTTTTCATTTATATTAACTAAAGCAATTTGAGAATGTTAATCCAGATAGTGGATATTTAGATAAGCGATGCAAATATCCGTGCATATTGTTGCATTTTATTGAAATATGCTGCATTTCTTTATCTAGCATCTGCACACTACAGCAGCAAAATGTACATAAGGAGTAGATCGCTCACAAGCGAATCTACTCCTTAATCCCATCAATTACTTATGATAATTAAACTGCACTTTCGATTCTTGCCAATCAGCACGTTCATACTTTGCTCCCGTGGCAATCTCTACATAGGACAGTCTGTCCTGCCCAATCAACTTGTACTTCTTCACCCGCTTTATGCACGATGCGACTAAAGAGTACCAGTGGTTTTGTTAACCCGGCAAGGTGTCCGGATACGCCGAAATGCTGTCCGAAATACAAAAAAGACAGGGACGAAAATTGAATAAGCCCCTTCTGTAACATCTTGGATACAGAAGGGGCTTTATTCTTTTACTCCACAGTTACGCTCTTAGCCAGATTCCTTGGCTTATCAACGTCGCAACCGCGGGTTACTGCCGCATAGTAGGCCAGCAACTGGAGCGGAATGACAGACAGAATCGGGGCCAGGAATTTGCCGGTGGCCGGGATATAGATGGTATGGTCGACATATTTGGCGAGTTCGGTGTCGCCTTTGAGCCCCACACCGATAACGACGGCGTCCCGGGCCTTGACTTCTTTGATGTTGCTGAGAATTTTTTCATAAACATCTTTCTGGGTAGCCAGGGCAATAACCGGTACACCTTCGATGATGAGCGCCAGGGTGCCGTGTTTGAGTTCACCGGCGGCATAGGCTTCAGCGTGGATATAGGAAATTTCCTTTAGCTTCAGCGAGCCTTCCAGGGCAACTGCATAGTCCAGCGAACGGCCGATAAAGAATACATCTTCGTTAAAGCCGTATTGCTGAGCAAAAGTTTTAATGGGCTCAACGTCTTCTAAAAGCTCATGCACCTGGCCGGGCAGGTTTTTGAGTTCCTGGCAAAGCTGATGAATTTTTTCGGGGCTCAGCGCGCCTTTGAGTGCGCCCATATAGATAGACAACAAGGCCATTACAATGAGCTGGGTGGTGTAAGCCTTGGTAGAGGCTACCGCGATTTCCGGGCCGGCCCAGGTGTAGATGACCTGGTCGGCTTCACGGGCGATGGAGGAGCCGACAACGTTGGTGACGGCCAGGGTACGGGAGCCTAGATTTTTGGCCTCTTTAAGCGCTGCCAGGGTATCGAGGGTTTCACCCGACTGGCTGATAACAATGGTCAGGGTCTGATCGTCGATAAGCGGTGAGCGGTAGCGAAATTCGGACGCCACATCGACTTCTACCGGGATACGGGCCAGATTTTCAATAAGGTATTTGCCGACGATCCCGGCGTGATAGGCTGTGCCGCAGGCGACAATGGCTATTTTTCTAATGGCGGCTACATCGTATTTACTCCATTTGAGTTCATCGAAGGTTACCCCGCTGTCATCTTTGGCTAAGCGGCCGGTCATGGTTTCGCGCACAGCTTTGGGCTGCTCATATATTTCCTTGATCATGAAATGCTCATAACCGCCTTTTTCAGCTGCTTCGGCATCCCAGTTTACTTCAAATACTTTCTTGGTTACAGGCACTCCCTGGCGGTTCATGACCCAGACGGAGTCCTTGGTCACAATGGCCATTTCGCCGTCGCTTAGAATATAGGTTTTCCGGGTGCGGCTGATAATGGCCGGAATGTCGGAAGCAATAAAGTTTTCGCCTTCTCCCAGACCGATAACCAGCGGGTTATCCTGCTTGGTGCAGATAAGCTTGCCCGGTTCGTCCTGACACATAAAGACCAGGGCATAAGAACCTTCAATCTTTTCCAATACTTTTTTTACGGCGGCTTCAAAATCGCCTTCATAGCATTCTTCGATCAGGTGGGCTACAACTTCGGTATCGGTTTCCGAGGTAAATTTGTGACCTTTGGCAATAAGCTGTTCTTTCAGGTGCAGATAGTTCTCAATGATACCGTTATGCACAACAACGAATTTGCCGGTGCAGTCGGTATGCGGATGCGAGTTGGCGTCGGACGGACGGCCGTGGGTGGCCCAACGGGTATGGCCAATGCCCAAATGACCGGTAAGCGGTTTAATTTCTACTTTTTTCGCCAGAACGTTCAGGCGGCCGACACTTTTATCCACGTTGATTACATTGCCGTCAAAAACAGCAATACCGGCCGAGTCATAGCCCCGGTATTCCAGTTTGCTCAAACCTTCCAATAGAAAGGGCGCTGCCTGATCAGGACCGATATAGCCTACAATACCACACATATATATAAGCCTCCTAAAATTCTCAAATTATTGTCCTTCCATGGAAAACAGACTGCCAGGCTGCACATGCCATGGCAAATAGGATGACTGCCTGCCGCCGTTTTGTTCCGCAGGTCGCCCTGCGGTTTTGTCGGCCAGCTTACGACTGCAGTTGCCGAGAGGTACCCGCTGACTGCTCGATAAACCTCTGCCTCGTCTGCTTGGCGGTTGCCAAGCACCAGCGCTTCAACTTAGTTTTTGACACACCAGGTGTTATTATCCGTCTTTTTGTCATTTCCACCTCCTCTAATTATTAATTAACATATGCGAAGGAGCACTATATAGTGCTCCTTCGCCATATTTATATTATTGTAATACAGTTTACCATACTGGTCAATATGCTTATGCCTGTTCCTTTTTAATTACATCGGCAATGGCGGCGACTATGCGCTCAAGATCAGACAGATCCGGGCCTTCGGCCATAACGCGAATAAGGGGTTCGGTGCCGGAAGGGCGTACCAGGATGCGGCCGTTGTCGCCCAGTTCGTCTTCACCGGCCTTAATGGCGGCGGCGATATTGGCGTTAGTGTCCCAGCCTTCTTTGCCCTTTACCCGTACATTGACCAAAAGCTGTGGAAAACGGATCATTACCTTAGCCAGTTCCGACATTTTTTTGTTGCTCTCTTTCAAGGCGGCAGCCAGCTTTAACGCAGTAATCACCCCGTCCCCGGTGGTGCTGTACTGGCTGAAGATAATATGCCCGGACTGCTCGCCGCCAAGCACCAGATTGTGTTTTACCATGGCTTCGAGCACATAACGGTCGCCAACCGGCGTCACGAGGACTTTGCCGCCGGCCTTTTTTATGGCTTGATGGAGCCCAAGGTTGCTCATGACAGTGGCAACCAGTGTTTTTTCCGGCAAGGTGTTCTGCCTGAGCATCTCAAGAGCACAGATCAGCATGATCTGGTCGCCGTCAATGGCTGTCCCGGTTTCATCCACCGCCAGGCAGCGGTCGGCATCACCGTCATTGGCCAGTCCCAGGTGAGCGTTATGCTCGACGACAGCCGCCTGCAGCTGTTCCATGTGCGTTGAGCCGCAACCGGCGTTAATGTTGATGCCGTCCGGTTTATCGTTAAGAACAATTACCTGTGCCCCTAATTTTTTAAACGCCGCCGGTGCGGCTTCATAAGCGGCTCCGTTGGCGCAGTCGACAACGATCCGGAGACCGGCCAAACTGGTTTCCACCGTGCCGACGGCATATTCAATATACTTGTCCAATAAATCATGCCTGCTGGTGATAAAGCCAACGCCATCGGCGGTTGGCCGCGGCATGGCATCCGCATCGGCCTCAATGAGTTTTTCCAGTTCATCTTCAACAGCATCCGGCAGTTTGTAACCGGTTGCGGCGAAAAATTTAATGCCGTTATCAGGATACGGGTTATGGGAAGCCGAGATCACTACCCCGGCCTGCGCCCCCTGTGTGCGGGTCAGGTAAGCGACCGCCGGCGTAGGCACGACGCCTAAGAGGACGGCCTCGCCGCCTGCCGAGCAAATGCCGGCTGCCAGGGCTGCTTCCAACATCTGACCGGAAATACGGGTATCGCGGCCAATGAAGAATACCGGCCGCTTATGCTCTTTGCCAAAATAATAGGTTGCTGCCCGGCCCATTTTAAAAGCCAGTTCAGGCGTTAATTCCGTGTTGGCCAAACCGCGTACACCATCGGTTCCAAATAGTCTTGCCATTTATGTTATATGCCCCTTTCAATTACGGTAAGTACATCATGGTTGATATTCCTGGATAAACCGAATGGCCGCGTTCATCCCGTCCAGAGCTGCGCTCATAATGCCGCCGGCATAACCGGCGCCTTCGCCAATCGGGTACAGACCCCCGGTATTTACTGACACAAAATCCGCGCCGCGGACAATTCTGACCGGAGCCGAAGTCCGGGTCTCCACACCGGTAAGTACGGCCCCCGGATGATCAAAGCCGCGAATTTTGCGGCCAAAATCGGGCAGAGCCCGGGCCAGTGTGGCTGTAACGAACTCAGGCAGGCACTGCTCAAGCCGAGCAGGCGTTACCCCAGGATGATAGCTGGGCTTGGCAAGATAGTTCGTGCTGCCGCTTTTCCCTGTCAGAAAATCGCCTACGGTCTGTACGGGAGCGGCATAATTCTGCCCCCCCAGGGTAAAGGCCAGCCGTTCATAACGGCGCTGAAACTCAATACCGGCAAGTATGCCTGGTCCGCAGTCCGCCGGATTCACGGTTACGGCCAGCGCACTGTTGGCAATACCGGAGTCCCTGCTAAAAAGGCTCATGCCGTTGGTTACCACTGCGCCCTGTTCGGAAGCGGCCGCAACAACCAGCCCACCCGGGCACATGCAGAAAGAATAGGCAGCCCGTCCTGCCGCCCGATCCTGGTATACTAAGGCATAATCGGCCGCACCCAGTTTAGGATGGCCGGCTGCCGCGCCATATTGAGACTGGTCAATAAGTTCCTGCGGGTGTTCAATGCGCACACCGACGGCAAAGGGTTTGGCCTCCATGGCAATGCAGGCCTCATGGAGAAACTGGTACGTATCACGGGCGCTGTGGCCGATGGCCAGAAATAAGGCCTGACAGGAGAGCTTGCGGTTATCATTGATGGTAATTCCCTTTAAGCTGCCATCAGCAGCTTCCAGGCCTGTCAGTTTGGCCTCAAACTCAACCTCTCCCCCCATCTCGATAATCCGGGCACGGATATTTTTGACCACCTGTCTCAGTTTATCCGTGCCGATATGGGGTTTATGAAGATATTTTATCTCCGGCGGCGCTCCGGCAGCCACCATAATGTCCAGCACCTCGGCCATTCGCGGGTCAGTTACCCGGGTGGTTAGTTTGCCGTCGGAAAAGGTGCCTGCGCCGCCTTCGCCAAACTGCACATTGCTGGTCTCATCCAGCCGGCCGGTCCGCCAGAAATCGGCGATATCGCGGGCACGCTGCTCAACATCCCGCCCCCGTTCAATTAAAAGCGGTTTATAACCGTATCTGGCCAGCATAAAAGCGGCAAATAAGCCGGCTGGGCCGGCTCCCACCACAACCGGGCGGTCGGTTAGCTGTTTACTGCCCGGCGCAATTTCTTCGGGTCTGACGGGCGCAAGCAGGGCGACATCCTTGTCTCCGGCCAGGCGGTTTAGGGCCTGCCCGGGCGGAACGGTTATATCAACTGCCAGTGTATAGACAAAATGAATACTGTTTTTCCTGCGGGCGTCAACTGCCCGGCGCATAATGATCACTTGCCGGACGGCATCCGGCGCCAGCTTAAGACGCCTGGCCGCCATTCTTGCCAGCGGTGTGTCTTCGGTCAAAGGGACACGAAAATTGCTGATTTTAAGCAAGGGTTCTTATCTCCTTTTAGGGTGGTCCTACTTTGATGGTGATACTTATGGTTCCCGGCGTAACGGTTGTTCCTTCCGGTATTTGCAGTTTTACGTCCCTGGTGGTATCCTGCTTGATGTCTGCCAGGTTCACCGGTTCAGTGTAAATTGCGTCAATTTTGTCAATGCCTTTGCCTGCCGTACTTTCACTGATTTCAACTTTGGCCGGCTGAGCGGCAATGCTTTTAAGGACCAGGCCGGCCGGTAAAGCGCCCTGGGTGACTAACTTGACATCCAGCTGCTTTTTGGCGGTCTCTGCCAGATTGACCGTCACCCGTGTTTTTTCCGGATAAATAGTCAGACCCTCGACTTCCTTGCCTTGCTGGTTGACGGGAACGAGCCGCGCATCAACATAGTAATCGGCTGTTTTACCGGTTAGATCCACAGTAGCTATAATTTTTTCCACAGCGGCGACAGCACTTTTAGGGCCTTCAATAGTAATTTGCGAGTTGGCAGCAGTAATCTTACCTGTCACTATTCCTTTGGCAGGAGCGCCGTTGGTTCGAACCTCCACCGGCAATTGCCGGCTGGTAGTCGCATCAACAGTAAGCTGCAGTCTGTCAGGATTGATTTCCACCAGTTCCAGGCTGGAGGGTACGGCCGCAACCACTTTCACGGTATGACGGCCTTCGCCGAGTCCCCTTAAGTCTATATACGCCTTAAGATCGCCGTTGAGTACCCCGGCCACAATGCTGCGCGGGCCGCGGATTTTAATTCTGACGGTTTCCGGCACATCACTCACCACATTACTGGTAGCTGTATTACGGACTTCCAGCGGAATGTTAAACGAGGACTCTATCGGGGGATTCTGCTCATTCATGACATAGAGCCACAGGATGATGGCTAAAATGATAGCAAAAATTTTCGCAGCTACATTTTTGGTTTCCCCCGGCTTGTCAAAAAATTTGTTAACCATTTGTCGGCCTCCAGCTAAATAAATCGCTAAGCGAAGAGGTTTTGGCCACAAACAGCGGTCCCAACTGTTCCTTAAGTTTTTCGGCATCCATATAGCGATGCAGTCTGCCGCCTCTGGCCAGGGAGATAATACCGGTCTCTTCGCTGACGACGATTACCACAGCATCTGTCTGTTCACTTATACCAATGGCCGCCCGGTGCCTTGTGCCCAGTTCCTTGGTCAGCGTCCGGTCATCAGACAGCGGCAGCAGACAGCCAGCGGCCTGCACCCGGTTGCCGCGCACGATAACAGCACCGTCATGTAGCGGTGTATTGGGAATGAAAATATTGATCAGGAATTCGTTGGATACCAAGCCGTCTACCTTAATGCCGGTCTCAATATAGTCATTTAGTCCGGTCTCCCGTTCCAATACGATTAAGGCCCCGATTTTATTTTTGGACAAAGCGGTAACCGTGAGGGCCAGTTCCGCAAATAAGGTTTCTTTTTCTTCGGCATTCAATTGGGAGCGGTTCTGGAAAAAACGCCCCCGTCCCAGTTGTTCAAGGGCCCGCCTGAGTTCCGGCTGAAAGACGACCGGCAGCGCTACAAGGACTACGGTCATGGTTTTTTGCAACAGCCAGTTAATAACGTTAAGTCCCAGCCATTTACTGACCAGGGTGGCGAACAGCAGGATGACAAGGCCTTTTAACAAGGCTACCGCCCGGGTATCCTTGATCATAACATAAAGCTTGTATAAGAAATAAGCGACAATTAGAATGTCGAGAATATCAAGTAAACTAATGGTAGAAATTATTCCCCGAATTTGTAATAACATGCTGTACACCTCGAACGCGCAGTGAAATTCCAGTTTGACCTATAACTTTATTCTACCCAATAATAGGAAAACCTTTTAGCAAAGCAGCGATAATATAAAATATTAATTTAGTGCAAAAAAATGTGCCCGCTCTGCTGCAGTTCCATATATCAAATTAGGCTTGTGCCCGGGGCACAAGCCTAATTGTTAACTGTTCTCGCAAAAGCAGGGTTACAGCTTCGTTACTTCGTCAACCCAGCCAAATTTATCAGCGACCCGGCCTTGCTGGATGCTGGTGATATAATCAAACAGTTTTTGCGAAGTTTCACCAATCTCATTATTGTTAATCACGATTTTTCTGCCTTTCCAGGAAAGCTCGCCAACCGGTGAAATAACGGCAGCCGTACCGGAGCCGAATACTTCTTGCAGGCGGCCTTCGGCATGGGCCTGGTATACCTCGTCTATGGAAATGCGGCGTTCCGAAACTTTCATGCCCCAGTCCTTGGCTACTTCCAGAACCGAGCGGCGGGTAATGCCGTTTAAGATACTGCCGTTTAGTTCCGGCGTAATAATTTCGCCGCCGATTTTGAAGAAGATGTTCATGGTACCCACTTCTTCAATATATTTTTGTTCCAGGGCATCAAGCCACAGCACCTGGGTATACCCTTCCTCTTTGGCTACTTCGGCTGCTTTAAGGCTGGCCGCATAGTTGGCCGGAGTCTTGGCTTCGCCCAGGCCGCCTTTGACCGCCCGGACAAAATGTTCCTCTACCTTGATCTTGACCGGCTTGAAGCCGGATGCGTAGTACGCGCCGACAGGCGAAAGGATGATAAATAATTTGTATTCATCGGCTACTTTTACCCCGACATAAGGATCGACAGAGACGACAAAAGGACGGATGTATAGGGAAGTACCCAGGGATTTGGGCACCCATTCTTTGTCAAGGGCAATAAGCTGCTTCAGACCGGCATGAAGCAAATCCACATCCATTTGCGGGATGGAGAGTATATCCGCCGAATTATTAAAACGCTTGAGATGATCTACCGGACGATAGGTCACCACACGGTTGTCTCCGGTGCGAAACGCCTTCATGCCTTCGAAAATAGCCTGGCCATAGTGCAGCACCATAGCGGCAGGTGAAATATCGAAGTCTCCGTATGGAATAATGCGGGCATTATGCCAGCCTTGGCCAGTGACATAGTCCATCACAAACATGTGGTCGGTAAAAATTTTGCCAAAACCAAGTTTGTCTTCAGCGGGAAGTGTGCCACGTTTATCAGCCAGTGTAACAGCAATATCAGTCATGTTAACAGGCCTCCTCGGGATGTATATTTATGGTTATTATAGAGTGATTTTTGTATACATGTCAAGGCGTTTTTGCTGTTTCTCCAGGATGGACTTGGCAATAGTGACCGCTTGTCCAACCTGAGTAGGCGATGTTCCGCCCAGGGAGTTACGGGCGGCCACACAGGTTTCCACACTGATCGCCTCCAAAATATCTTCTGTAAATAGAGGCGAGAATTCCTTAAACTCATCCAGAGTAAGATCTGTCAGGGTTTTTTGTTCACTTAAACAATAGGCTACGCATTTTCCGACCACTTCATGCGCCTGCCGGAAGGGTAATCCTTTTTTTACGAGGTAATCGGCCATATCGGTGGCATTGGAAAAATCTGTTTTGAGCGCCTGACGCATGGCGTCGGCATTGACTTTCATGCCGCGCAGCATGGCGGCATAGACCGTCAGGCTGAATTTTACGGTGTCAATGGTATCGAAAAGGCCTTCTTTGTCTTCCTGCAAATCTTTGTTGTACGCCAGGGGTAAACCTTTTGCCACGGTGAGCATGGCCATCAGGTGACCAAACACCCGGCCGGTTTTGCCCCGCACCAGTTCGGCCACATCGGGATTTTTCTTCTGCGGCATGATGCTGGAGCCGGTGCAATGCGCATCATCCAGTTCGATAAAGGAAAACTCGGTGGATGACCAGAGGATAATTTCTTCGCTGATACGGCTTAAGTGCATCATCAGGATGGAAGCGAAGGATAAAAACTCCAGAATATAATCCCGGTCGCTGACGGCATCCAGGCTATTTTCGTAAATGCGGCCAAATTTCAGCTCACTGGCGACAAATTCCCGGTCGATCGGGAAGGTGGTACCGGCTAACGCCCCTGCGCCCAGCGGCATAATGTCGGCCGATTCCCACACCCCGCCCAGCCGGCGGAAATCCCGTTCAAACATGAAGAAATAAGTCATCAGGTGATGGGAAAATAAAATGGGCTGGGCCCGCTGCAAGTGGGTATAGCCGGGCATTATGACATCCGGGTATTTATGGACAACATCCAGTACGGCTTGCTCCAGGTCAAATAAAAGTCTGGCAATCTCTGCCACTTGTTCGCGGACATACATGTGCGTGTCCAGCGCTACCTGATCATTGCGGCTGCGGGCGGTATGCAGCCGGCCGCCGGCCGGACCGATCCGCTCGGTGAGGCGTTTCTCAATATTCATATGAATATCTTCCAGGGAAACCTCAAAGCTGAAGTTACCGGCCTCAATATCGGCCAGAATGCCGGTCAGCCCCTCAATAATTAGGTCGGTGTCCTGTTGGTTGATGATGCCGCATTTGGCCAGCATCCTGGCGTGGGCAATACTGCCGGCGATATCCTGCCGGTACATGCGGCTGTCAAAAGAAATGGAGGAGGTAAACTCCTCCACCATCACATCCGTGCTTTTGGCGAAACGTCCGCCCCACAGTTTAGTCATTGTTTTTCAAAGCCTCAGCTTTCATCATGGCGCGGACTTTGAGCGGCAATCCAAACAGATTGATGAAGCCCTCGGCATCGCCATGGTTATATAATTCTTCACTGTCGCCAAAGGTTACGATTTTTTCGTTGTAGAGGGAGTACGGCGATTTGCTGCCGGCGCTCACGATATTGCCTTTATAAAGTTTCAGGCGAACCGTGCCGGTAACATTTTGCTGCGTGGAATCAACAAACGCATCCAACGCTTCCCTCAAAGGGGCAAACCACATGCCGTCATATACCAGCTCGGCGTATTTGATGGCAACCTGTTCTTTATACTGGAGGGTAGCGCGGTCAAGCGTCAAGTACTCCAATTCGCGATGGGCATAATAGAGAATGGCTCCGCCTGGATTTTCGTATACGCCGCGGGATTTCATCCCTACAAGGCGGTTTTCCACGATGTCGGCAATGCCAATGCCATTGGCGGCGCCAATGTCGTTAAGCTTGGTCAAAAGAGATACAGCGTCCAGTTTCACACCGTCAACCGATACCGGAATGCCTTTTTCAAAACCGACTTCGATATAGAGCGGCGCGTCAGGCGCTTTTTCCGGCGGGGTAGTGATCATATATACATCGTCTTTAGGCTCATTAGCCGGATTTTCAAGATCGGCGCCTTCATGGCTCAGGTGCCAGATGTTGCGGTCCATGCTATATGGACGGGATTTGGTAACCGGTACGGGAATACCGTGTTTTTCCGCATAGTCGATAGCATCTTCGCGGGAGCGGATGTCCCACAGCCGCCAGGGCGCAATGATTTTAAGATGCGGGGCCAATGCTTTAACAGTCAGCTCAAACCGCACCTGGTCGTTGCCTTTGCCGGTAGCGCCGTGACAGATAGCGTCGGCGCCTTCTTTAAGGGCAATGTCTACCAGCGCTTTGGCGATAATGGGCCGGGCAAAGGAAGTGCCTAACAGGTACTTGCCTTCGTAAACGGCACCGGCTTTCAGCGTCGGCCAGACATAGTCTTCCACAAACGGCTTGGTTAAATCCTCAATATATACTTTGCTAGCGCCTGATTTAATGGCTTTCTCGCGGACAGGGGCCAGTTCGTCGCCCTGACCGACATCAGCGCACATCGCAATAACTTCGCAACCATAGTTTTCTTTGAGCCAGGGGATGATAACCGAGGTGTCCAGACCACCCGAATAGGCCAGCACCACTTTTTTAATGTCACTCATTGTTTGTATTGCCTCCTAAATATATGGTTTCCTTCAGTTTCCTATGGTAAAGTTTACAGGAATTAGGTGTAAATGTCTATATCCTATCGAGAATTGCAACGTTTGCGTTGCTTCTATATTATGATACCGCAAAAGCGCAAGAACTGCGCCGGAATAACGGTTTGAGAAATCTATCGTACCTTCGGTACTCCGTCCCCCAAAAGTCACGAACTGCCGGAACTTGTTAGAAATGTCCAGATGCGAGGCGCACCGGAAAAACAAGCCGCGCCGCGTACTGGCGTACGCAAGCAATTGTTTTGAGGAGCAACGAAGCAGGTGGGCGTTTATAACAAGTTCTAATGTACTAGTCCGCCATCAGCAACGCCATGATGGCCTTCTGGACGTGAAGACGATTTTCTGCTTCATCAAATACCACCGAATTAGGCCCTTCAATCACATCATCGGTAATTTCCTCACCGCGGTGGGCCGGCAGGCAGTGCATAACGATAGCATCCTTTTTAGCTGCCTGCATAATAGCACTGTTGATCTGGAAGCCGGCGAAAGCCTGCTTGCGGATGGCCTGTTCTCCTTCCTTGCCCATGCTGGCCCAGACATCGGTGTAGAGTACGTCGGCGCCCGCAGCGGCGGCAAAGGGATCGTCCAGAATGCTGATCTTGCTGCCGGAGACCTTGGCCACGGCCGCTGCCTGTTCGACGATGGTTGCGTCCGGTGCGTAGTTTTGCGGTGTGGCCACACTGATATCCATGCCCACTTTGGCGCAGATATGGAGAAGTGAGTTGACCATGTTGTTGCCGTCGCCAATATAGCACAGTTTGCGGCCCTTCAGGTCGCCTTTATGCTCGATGGCAGTAAAGATATCGGCCATAGCCTGGCAGGGGTGCAAGAGGTCTGTCAGGGCGTTTATAACCGGAACGGAGGCATACTCAGCCAGTTCCTCAACCTCCAGGTGGGAAAATGTCCGGATCATAATACCGTCAACATAGCGGGACATTACCCGGGCGGTGTCTTTGATAGGTTCGCCCCGGCCGATCTGAAGATCGTTGGACGATAAGAAGAGCGCCATACCGCCTAACTGCCACATGCCTACTTCAAATGATACCCGGGTCCGGGTAGATGATTTCTGGAAGATCATCCCCAGGGTCTTACCTTTCAGTAACTGATGCGGTTCTCCCGCTTTTTGCTTGGCCTTTAAGACTTTGGTAAAGTCCAAAATCTGATAGATTTCATCAACCGTTAAATCATGTATTGATAGAAAGTCTTTTCCTTTAAGACTCATTCCCTATACACTCCCCCATAGTAAGAATTAAGCAATTGCTAGTGTTTTATCCAGTATCGCGATCACTTCATCAACATGCGCGACCGTTATATTAAGCGGCGGCACAAACCGGAGCACATCGCCGGCGGTGCAGTTGATGATGGCGCCCTGCTTCATGCATTCGTTAACAATATCCCGGCCCGGACGGGTAAGTTTGGCGCCGACAATTAAGCCTTTGCCGCGTACCTCGGTAATTAGCTCCGGATATTTTTCTTTCAGCGCGTTAAGTTTGCCGACAAGATATTCGCCTACTGCCTCTGCATTTGCCAGCAATTTCTCATCCTGAATGGCTTTCAGTACGGCATTGGCGGCCGCACACGCCAGCGGATTGCCGCCGAAGGTGGAACCGTGGTCGCCGGCGCTGAAAGCGGCTGCCGCTTTATTCGTGGCGATAAAAGCGCCGATCGGCACACCGCCGGCTAACCCTTTGGCCAGGGTGGTAATATCCGGCTTAATGCCCAGATGCTCATAGGCAAACATTTTGCCGGTACGGCCCATACCGGTCTGAATTTCATCCAGGATTAAGAGCGCGCCGTACTTATCACACAAGTCTCTCACTTTTACGAAATAATCCTGATCCGGAACAACCACGCCGCCTTCGCCCTGGATGGGTTCCAGCATTACGGCACAGGTCTTATCGGATATGGCGGCCTCTAAAGCAGCAATATCATTAAAGGGAACATGTTTGAAACCGCCCGGCAGCGGCTCATAGCCCTGCTGGTATTTGGGCTGACCGGTAGCTGTAAGCGTGGCTAAGGTCCGGCCATGGAAGGAATGTTCAGCAGCAATAATCTCTACTTTGTCCGGGGATATGGTCTTGCCATATTTCCGGGCCAGCTTAATGGCGCCTTCGTTGGCTTCGGCCCCGCTGTTGCCGATAAAGACTTTATCAAGGCCGCTCAAGGCCGCAAGCGATTTGGCAAGCTGAGCCTGTTCTTCGGTATAATACAGATTAGAGCAATGGATGATTTTTCCGGCCTGGCCGGCTACCGCCCTAACGAGGGCGGGGTGGGCATGGCCCAGTACGTTAACGGCGATACCGCCGAGAAAATCAATGTATTTTTTCCCTTCATTATCGAAAACATAAGGTCCTTCGCCATGGCTAAGGACAACAGAATACCGGGCGAATACCGGCAGGTAGTTCTCCTGATCAACAGCAAAAACCGTTTGTTTATCCACTGATATACCTCCTATATTTGACCACCTCGGTGCCGATGCCCTCACTGGTGAAGATTTCGAGGAGCAGGGAATGGGGCTTGCGGCCATCAATAATGTGAGTTTTGGCTACCCCGGCGGCCAGCGCTTTTACGCAGGCTTCCACTTTGGGAATCATGCCGCCTTCGATGCTGCCGGTTTTAATCATTTCCTGGGCTTCGGCCAGTGACAGGGTAGAAACGAAGGAACTCTTGTCATTATAGTCACGGTAAATGCCTTCTACATCGGTGATAAGCGCCAGTTTTTCCGCCCCCAGGGCAGCGGCCAGTTCACCGGCCACATAGTCGGCGTTAATGTTATAGGTGGCGCCGTCTTTGCCGACGCCGATCGGCGCGATAACCGGAATATAGCCTTCATCCAGCAGTTTTTCAAGAAGGCCGGTGTTGAGTTTTAAAACATCGCCGACAAAACCGATGTCCACTTCTTTGGTTTGACCGTTCTCCCGGACTTTGGCCAGATGTTTGGATGCAATAATAAGATCGGCATCCTTGCCGCTTAAGCCGACAGCCTTAGCGCCTAGGAAGTTTAGCGATTTAACAATTTCACTGTTGATTTTTCCGACAAGAACCATTTCGGCAATCTCTACCGCCTCGGCGTCGGTGACCCTAAGTCCGCTGACAAAACTGGTTTCCTTGCCAAGCTTTTTCAGCATACCGGTAATTTCCGGGCCGCCGCCGTGGACAACCACCGGACGGATGCCGGCGTATTTAAGGAATATAATATCCTGCATGACGCTCTTTTTCAGCTCGTCGCTCTGCATGGCATTTCCGCCGTATTTGATAACAACGGTATTGCCGGAAAACCGCTGCAGGTATGGTAAGGCTTCAATGAGTACAGCCGCTTTTTCTACTGAATTAATCATATAATCATTCCTTTCCCATTTTGAAAAAATTGTTCATGTTGTATATTCGCCATTGATTTTTACATAATCGTAGGAAAAATCGCAAGTCCACACCGTGGCCGCTGCGTCGCCCATTCCCAGTTCGACGGTTATAGCGATGTCTTTTGCTGCCATAACTTCTTTGAGCTTGGCGGTGTCAAAACCGGCTGCGCCCTGGCCGTTGGCGACGATGGTGAGATCGCCGATAGTCAGCGAGGTCTTGTCAGGTTCTGATTTAGCCCCCGAATAGCCTACGGCGCATAATATCCGGCCCCAATTGGGATCCTGACCGAAGAACGCCGTTTTAACGAGGGGTGATTTGGCAATCGCCATGGCCGCCAGCTTGGCATCGGCAAATGATACCGCCCCGGTCACGCTAATCTCGAGGAATTTGGTGGCGCCTTCACCGTCGCGGACAATAAGCTGAGCCAGATCAGTGCATACTGTTTTTAGGGCTGCATAAAAGGCCTGATAGGCCGGGCTGCCGGCGTCGGTAATCGTTGCGTTGCCGGCCTGGCCGCTGGCCAGTACAGCCACCATATCATTAGTGCTGGTATCGCCGTCGACCGAAATCATGTTAAAGGACAGCTCCACAGCATCCTTAAGCGCTTGCCTTAAAAGCGCCGGTCCAATGGCGGCATCGGTAGTAATAAAGGAGAGCATGGTCGCCATATTGGGGTGAATCATGCCTGCTCCCTTGGCGATACCGGCGATCCTGCAGGTTTTACCGTCAAGCATAAATTCATAGGCCGTGGACTTGGGAAACGTATCGGTTGTCATAATAGCGGCCAGCACTTTCTCATGGCCGTCTGCGGCTAGGATTTTGGCTGCCTGGCCGATGCCTGTCTTGACTTCGGTCATCGGCAGGTTAACGCCGATAACCCCGGTGGAAGCTACCAGTACTTCGCAGTCATCTATGTTAAGGGCTTTCGCGGTTTCATGGGCCATAACACGGGCATCGGCAAGTCCCTGTTCACCGGTGCAGGCATTAGCGCAACCTGAGTTAATGACAATAGCGCGCACTTGCCCGCGTTCAACGGCCTGGCGGGATACGATAACCGGCGCCGCCGCCATTTGATTGGTGGTAAACATGGCCGCACCGGCTGCCGGCACCGTACTGTAGATAATACCGATATCTTCTTTGCCGTTCTTTTTTATACCGGCATGCACGCCGGCGGCAATAAACCCTTGCGGCGAAGTAATACCGCCGGTGATTTTAGTTAGCATTGTCATTCCTCCTGCTTTGGGGTTGCTTATGGATATAACGGTGCGTAGTCAAGCCCCGTCTTCTCATCTAAATTAAAAATAACATTCATATTCTGCACTGCCTGGCCGGCTGCGCCTTTGACCAGATTGTCAATTGCGGCGATGGCTATGATTCGGCCGGTACGGTTGTCAATATGCCAGCCTATATCACAGAAGTTGGTACCGCGGGTGTTCTTGGTCACAGGGTATGCCCCCCGTCCCAGCAGACGGATAAAATATTCCCCGCTGTATGCGGCGCGGTAAGCCTCGTCAACAGCCTCCGGACTTACTCCGTCTTTTAGATTGGCATAGCAGGTACT
Organism: Sporomusa aerivorans; assembly: GCF_041428895.1. NCBI lineage: Bacteria > Bacillati > Bacillota > Negativicutes > Selenomonadales > Sporomusaceae > Sporomusa > Sporomusa aerivorans. Next base: position 493,515 of record NZ_CP156926.1, on the reverse strand, counting down.
CAAGATACCGCGGGCGACGGGAATAAGATGCGGGGTAAAGTTGATGACCAGTTCCTGGCCGGCGATTTCGCCCAAAACAGCCTCAATCTCAGGCGTATGACGATGCCCGGCCACATTATAGGCCTTGACGCTCTCAAACACTTCGGTAAAATGCGAACCAAGGCTCAGACCCCGCCCAGCGCCGGATACACCGGATTTAGCATCAATAATCAGTGATTTTAGGTCGACAAGCTTATACTTGACAAGCGGCGCCAGGGCTAATATGCTGGCTGTTGTATAGCAGCCGGGATTGCCGATGATGGCAGCGTCTTTTACCTGACTGCGGTAGAGTTCGGTAAGTCCATATACAGCCCGGGCCTCTTTGTGCGTGTGTTCTACTTTGTACCATTGTTCATATATGGCATGATTTTTGAAGCGATAATCCGCTCCAAGGTCAATTATTTTCACTTGGGGATTGATGGCGGTGGCTTTACGCCCTACCTCCATAGCGTGCCCATGCGGCAGACCGATAAAGATAACTTCGCTTTCCAGGGCGATCTTTTCTAAGTCGGCCAAACTTGCCAGCGTCTTTGTATAAAAGCGTGTCAGATGGGGATATATTTCATGAATGCCGGTACCCGGCTGGCTTTCGGAAGTAATATACAAAACCTCGGCTGCCGGGTGAGATGCCAGTATCCGGAGCAATTCCGCGCCAGTATAGCCGGTAGCTCCTACAATGCTTATTTTCATGGACTTCGCTCCTTCCGTAATAATTATACGTTATATATGAATAATAATGCAAGTATTTTCGTATCCGGTATACAAAATATTAGATGGGATAAATTGGTATAAGGCCTGCAAAAGAAAAAAGAGGCACAGATAGGTGCCCCGCCTCTGTTTTAAAATCTAACTGACCCGATAATATATATGCTGCGCCCGCATTGGGGGCAGTTTTTGGTATTGCCGGTTTCATCAGGCTCCTCTGTCAGGCGGCTGTAACCACCGGCCCGGTCAATGACCTTATAACCGCATTCCGGGCAGTAGGTATTCATGCCATCGCCGCCGACGTTGCCGATATATACATAGTTAAGGTACTGGCGGGCCGTCTTGCTGGCCAGTTGAAGCGTACTTACCGGCGTTGGCGGCGCATCCATTTTGTAATTGGGAAAATACCGCGAAAAATGAAGCGGTATATCGGGACTTATTCCTGCCAGCCATTCAGCAAGCCCGGCCAGTTCGGACTCCGAATCGTTAAGCCCCGGTACCAGTAAGGTGGTAATTTCCACATGGCACCGGGCGGCCGCCTGCTCCACGGTGCGTTTAACATGCGCAAGCCGACCGGCGCATACCTTTTGATAGAAATCGTCATTAAACGCTTTCACGTCAATGTTCATGGCATCTATGAGCGGCAGCAGCTGCTCTAAGGGCGCTTCATTGATAAAGCCATTCGACACCAGTACATTTTTCTGGCCATTATCGCGTACCAGCTTGGCCGTGTCCAGAATATACTCATACCAAACACTGGGTTCTGAATACGTATACGCGATGCCGATATTGCCCCGGTTTGCCAGCTGACCGGCTAAGGCAGCCGCGTTTTCAGGTTCGAGTAGGGCAGTATCCGGCTGCTCTTGGGCAATATGCCAGTTCTGGCAAAACTGACAGGTAAAATTGCAGCCCCAGGTGCCCAGTGAAAGGATGGTGCTGCCGGGATAAAAATGATATAGCGGTTTCTTTTCGACAGGATCAAGCGCCTGACCGGTCGCCTGCGCATAATTCAATACATACAGTTTGCCGCCGGTGTTCTGCCTGACCCGGCAGAAGCCTGTCCTTCCCTCGGCAATTGTGCAGTGCTTCGGACACAGGCCGCAGCGAACGGTTGGCCCCTGCTGTCGGTAATAAAGCGCCTCACGCACTTTGAAGTTCACCTCAGTACTCTACTTATAGCGTATCACGGTAAACCGGTATAAATCAATTTCCTCATCCGGGCGGATACCCGCCTTCTCCATAGCTATAGCTACTTGTTCATTGGCCGTATCCACACCCTCAAGGTCAGGTAACAATAAGCCGGAACGGCGGCCGCTCCGCACAATGACCCCGTATGTTTTAGGGTTCAGTTCAGTGATGCTGTTAATTGGTTCAGGTGCTTCCAGTACATCTACGGATACTTCCAGTTCAGCCAGTTCATCCAGTTCAATCGGCCAGAACCGGGGATCTTCGGTCCCGGCGCTGACGGCATTCTGAATGATCTCGTCGGCGATTGTCGCTGTTGTAGGAGCAAAAGTTCCTATACAGCCCCTGAGCTGGCCGGCCTTTTTAAAAGAAACAAATACACCGGCCTGTCCGCCCAGAATGGCCGGCAGTTCAGCCGGTTTATCCATCAGTTGCCCCTGCTTCAAATAATAGGTAAGGCTTTCCCGGGCCAGCGCCACCGGCGCGCTTTGTGCACACATGCTAAAACCTCCTATTTCTTACCTTTGATTTTGAAGGCGATAACCGCGTACCCTACGCCAAACGGCCCTTCATAGGAGGATACAGCCAGTTCGGCATCAAGTCCCCCCATAATGCCCAGAAGAAAAAATACAGGTCGTAAGCCGCATTCGCCGGCTTCTTCGATCAGGTTTCTATCCATAGCCAGCAAGGTCTTTACATCTACGTTCTCCAGGGCGGCAACCAGCTGGCGGTCAAATTCAGCCCCTTTGGGACTAAAGCCTGCCGGCGCATCAGGCGTAAGGCGGTGTGATAAATCACCGGAAGCAATTACCGCCACCCGCTTGTCCACATGGCTAATGGCCGATTGAACGGCCTTACCGAAGGTATACATTTCTTCATAGGCCAGCATTCCCATGGACAAATGTACAATCTGTCCCTTAAATCCTGCTTTGGCAAGATAGTATAACGGTACAAAAGCACCATGATCCAGCTCTAAAGGAATACGGTAATTTTTTGCCGTGTCATCAGTCATTTCTGTCAGATTTATACCCAACCGCTGGCAGTTGCGGATGATATGCTTAATTAATAAATTGTCTGTTTCAAAGCCAAGGGTCGCATCCGGCGCCCCAAACTGGGCCATATTGCCCCTAAGCCGCGGGTGAATACTGACTGTTACGGCGTCTTCAAAGACAGGTCCGTGCGGGGTGATAATCACTACTGTCTGCGGGTTGCCCTCTTTCAGCAGTTCGGCTACCCGGGTCGCAGCGTCAACGGTGGCTTGAATCTGGATAAGCTCGTTTTTCCCCACTTCCGGAACCATAAGCGGCGGGTGCGGCATTAGCGCACAACCAACCAAATTGTCCATCAAATCGCTCCCTTCATCGCGTGGTGCGTCTTGCGTTTCTTATCTTCCCACATTCTGGTTGAAATGATACGCCAGAGCTTTGGCAATATATTCAGCCAGTTTGTGCTGATATGAATCGGTACTTAAGTGTGCGGCCTCGTCCGGATTGCTGATAAAACCGGCCTCAATAAGAACGCCAGGCACATTTACAGACTTCAATATAAGAATATCAGAATCCTGCTTGACCTGCCTTTTATTACCCTGGGGAAAGTTTTTTAGGGCATGCTGCATGGTTTCCGCCAATTTTCTGTTTTCCTCCAGCTTAGGGTGGTAAAATACCTGGGCGCCCGTCCATTTAGCGCCTCTAATGGCGTTGCAATGGATGCTGACAAAGGCATTGACCCCGGAGCTTTCAATTATTTCGGCCCGTTTCAGTAAATCGTTGCGTTTCCCGCCTTTGCCTCTGGTATAATAGTCAATATCTCCCTCGCGTGTAAGTACCGGTGTAGCGCCGTTGGCCGTCAGGATATCCGCCAGTTTTAAGGCAATAGCCAGATTGATATTTTTTTCTTCAACCCCATTCCACTTTGCACCATCATCTATACCGCCGTGACCGGCATCAATGGCAATTTTTTTACCATTCAGGACTGACAAATCAACTGTTTCCAGCTCATCCAGCACGAGATATCTGAGTGTCAGCAGGTTCAGTACCACCACCGCAATGCTGCATACCAGCGCACTAATCAGCCTGCGGCGTTTTATTACCAGTATCCGCATCCTTCCCGCCACCTCTTTTCTCAATGGTCTGTCATTGCTACTTACACTGTATTCTCTTGTCGGCATTTAAATGCTAAAATATATATAATCATGTTATAACCTTTAGGGGTGATACGTTTGGCTAATATGCAGGTACGCAAGGGCCGGGTCCTGGCTTTATTATTAATTGTATTTACGGCGGCTTTTTTGTGGGCCGGCGGCAGTATGTTCCTACGCTCGTCAGTGCCGAAACTGGATATACTGCCGGTTGACACAGCCGAAACTGTGTCAGGTTTTAAAAATGCCTGGGTGCGCATACACCGGGTGATTTTTCTTAAAAACGCGGTAGATGCCAAACTCGATAAAAAGAGTTATGTGCGTCTGTCCGATATCCCGCTTGCCATGCAGCAAGCCATCATTGCCGTTGAAGACAGCCGTTTTTATCAACATACCGGCTTTGACGTCGAAGGTATTCTGCGGGCAGTTTTGGTAAATATGCAGACAGGCGCCTATGCCGAAGGGGGCAGTACCATAACGCAGCAGTTAATTAAGAACCTCTTTTTGTCGCAGGAACGTACGCTTGGTCGCAAAGTTGAAGAGTTCGTGCTGGCGATAGGAATTGAGCTGCAATATTCCAAAGAAGAAATTTTGGAGATGTACTTAAACACCATCTATTTCGGATCGGGTGCTTATGGTATTGGCCAGGCCTCAGCCATTTATTTCGGCAAACCTCCCTTTCACCTTAATCTGGCGGAATGCGCCATGCTGGCCGGACTGCCTAACGCACCTTCGCTTACTTCTCCCTATGTCAATTTTGCCGCCGCCAAAGAGCGGCAGGCCATTGTCCTTGGCGCAATGTCCCGCAACGGCTATATTGGCCCGTCACAAGCCCAGGAGGCCAAATTAACACCAATTTTACTTGCCAAATAAATGAAACGCTGCCGCCAGGCAGCGTTTCGCTTTATTTACGCTCTATTTGCAGGCCTAAATACAGACCGGCTAAGAATATTGTAAAAACAGCCACCAGGTGAATTACAAACCAGAACCAGTTGTCAAAGCGAAAAGATTCTGTACTGAGAGGCGCCCTCAGGTGCTGCGGTATAATTTTTCCGCCCAGCCATTCCATCAGTATAAAAAATGCCCACCAGGTTGTGTATGAATCCCAGAGATCCCACTCGAAATCATAGTGGATGAGTCTGGTTGTGTTTTGTAAGACGGTTTCAATAAATACACCGGTATTGATAAGTACTCCGTAAAACATTATTTTGTGGACCCAGCTTACAGGACTGTATCTAACGCCAAAGACCACATAAAAAGAGAATGCCGTTAAAATAGCTACTAACGGGATTTTCATCACCGGCAGGAAGATGTAGGGAAAGGAATAGAAGTCAACAGCAACAAAGAGGTAACACAGTGCATTGCCGATAAGACCTGCTATTAGATAAAGCAGCCCATACCGTTTCCAGTCCACACGCATAGTATAGTAACTGCCGGCCAGCGCCCCGGCTAAACTTAGTATTGATATATACATCTCTTTACTGCCGTCAAAACTATACCCCATAAGCAAATGCCTCCAGACTGACTGCCTCGACATTACTTATTCTGCACCATAAATCGGTTACTACTCGGTTAACCGGCGTGTTCACTGCTATTATAAGCAAAACACCCGGAATTGTCCTGCTATAGTCTAAATCCGCCAGTTCAATAGTCCTGCCGGATTTAGACTACATAAACGAAGCTGAGATGCAGAAACTATATAGACTATAGTAAAGTAAGCCATAGTAAATTATTACATGAAACAATATCTGACAAAGGGGGGATACTATTGGCTGATATTTTATACTGGGTTATCATGAGCGCGATTGGAGTTGCAACAGGCTGGTTTGTTGCCGGGCATAACGGCCTGATATTTTTATCGTTGGTGTGCTTATTCGGCGGCATATTTCTCCTGATTGAGAATAAGATCCATCCGCCACAGCCCAAACAGTAACGGCCCTCCTGGCTCTGTCCTAATCTTCTATGTAGGAATTGACTTATCTGTAGTGAAAAAAGCGCTTTAGAGAATGGCGCCGCAGCCATATCCTATCCTAATATGGTGAAGAATTGGTTTATGCTATGGAAAGGCAGGCCAAAACACAGCATGGTGCGTTTTGACCTAAACTAAGCGAGGGGACGGTTTCAGATGCATTGCATCAACCACCCCCTCGCTTTATCTTAGGTTTTGATTAAAAGCTGTCTTTATCAACTCATCAATTCGGATTTAACCTGCTGAATATCATTAGGATTTGCAGGGGCGGCAGGCTTATAGTAACCTTTCTGCTGAGCAATCTGCGCAACCTGATACTGCCGCTGCTCATCCTGATTTCTCATTTGCTGAAAGGTCGACCGTAATTGAGAATCGCTTGTTTCGGCGATTACATTCGCATAGGTAGCCAAACTGCTTTTGATCATTGCCAGATAATCGTTTAGCATATCTTTATCGTTCATGGTTTCCTCCTATTGTAAAAATGACATTAGCTTTTGCTTAGCGTTTCTGGCTTCCGTTGCGTCCTGAGAAAACATTTGTTTGAGCTGAGGGTCGGTGCATTGCTGGGCATAAGCCTGGAGTTTGTTAGCAACAGTTTCATGCCCGCTGATCATATGCCGAAGATGCTGCAGTTCCATTTGAGTTATTTGCGCCAAAGCTGACACTCCTTTCAATATAGCCGTTAGGGTTATTATTGAGCGTATATTTTCAAATTATCCATCATGCAGGGCAAAAATTTCAATGCAGTAACTGTCTTTATACTGCGGGGATTCTCTTTAAAACTTTGTATGCCAGATATTACATTATAGTTTTTAAAGATAATTTAAAACACAAGCCGTATAGTAAACAGGTGCAAGAAATGCAAATTTACGTATTCTTGCGATATTTAAAGAGGAGGCGACCTAATTGAAAAAAGTGACCCGTAATGTATTTCTCGGATTGCTTGGCACAACCTTTGGCTTGTATATGATGGTAGCACCTGCATCGGTTTATGCTAAATCGCAGCCAGTCGCAAATAGTATCGAAAAAACGGTTAATGCAGCGACTCAAAACGGACGGGACAACACAATTAACAAAGCAGTACAAGGTCCGCTGGAAGTAGTTAAGGCTTCGGCCAACAAACTAGGCTTTAATGTCAAAACCGATTCCTTTTCCTTAGTCAGCCAGTCGGCTACCCAAGCGATTGTTTCCGTCCGTCATGGAAGCACGCTTTATAATGTTACCCTCAAAGCAAACAAAGATAATACTGCGTGGACTATTGTGTCCTCTAAAAAAGTAAAGAATTCAGCTCCAAATAACAATACCGTCAACTTAAATAGCGGCAGTTCTGCAGGAAGCACCGGAAGCACCGGAAGCACCGGCACTACAAGCACTACAAGCTCCGCCGACGCTACCGCCGCCGAACAACAGGCAGTTCAGTTACTGAACGCCGACCGCCGCGCGAACGGTTTGTCCGATTTGCAGGTAAGTTCCGCATTGACTGCGGTCGCACGCAGTCATGCGCAGGATATGGTAGACCGCAACTTTTTCTCGCATACCAATCCGGATGGAAAAACTATGTCCGACCGTTTAACACAGGCCGGTATTTCCTTTAGCGCCGCAGGCGAAAACATTGCCGAGAACACAAGCGTTCAGGCTGCTGAAACTTCCCTCATGAATAGCTCAGGGCACCGCGCCAATATACTAAGTTCCACTTACACTACTGTAGGCGTCGGCGTGGCCTATGACAGCGCCGGCAATGTGTATGTGGTCCAGGACTTTATCAAATAAAACTGCTGCCATAAACACTGGCAAACGTTTATCCGACGACTTAGCTTCAGCTGGGGCTAAAATCCCACCTGAAGCTAAGTCTGCTTGATACGCTACTGAAATAATAAAAGACCCGTACAAACACTGAGTTTGTACGGGTCTTGTTTGTAGGTTTTAACGTTTGGAGAACTGGGAAGCTTTACGCGCTTTTTTGAGGCCGTATTTACGACGCTCTTTTTCACGCGGGTCACGGGTTAAAAGACCGGCTTTCTTGAGCGGCAGACGGAATTCACCGTCAACCTTTAAGAGAGCACGGGCGATGCCGTGGCGAACTGCGCCGGCTTGACCGGATACGCCGCCTCCCTCAACTTTCGCCAGAACATCGTATTTGCCGACAGTATCGGTGATATTCAGCGGTTGAGTCACGATGAGCTCAAGAGTTTTTAAACCAAAATATTCGTCCAGCGGACGCTGATTCACGATAATTTTGCCTTCTCCCGGAACCAGACGAACTCTGGCAACCGAGGTTTTTCTGCGGCCGGTGCCGTAGTAAGTAACCAATGCCATATATATGTTCCTCCTTTCCGGTATTACCTAATGTTAAGTTCCAGCACTTCCGGCTGTTGCGCGGCGTGCGGATGGTTAGGACCAGCGTAAACGTTGAGCTTACGATACATTTGACGGCCAAGGCTGTTCTTGGGCAGCATGCCTTTCACTGCCATTTCAATCACGCGCTCAGGCTTGGAAGCAAGCATTTTGCCTGCAGTTGTGAAGGTGGTGCCACCCGGATAGCCGGAATGACGGAAATAGGTTTTTTGTTCAAGTTTTTTACCGGTCAATACAACTTTATCAGCGTTAACCACAATTACGTGGTCACCGGTATCAACATGGGGAGTAAAGGTCGGTTTATTTTTGCCACGAAGTACTTTCGCGACTTCAACGGCCAGTCTACCCAGGGTTTTACCCTCGGCATCCACGACATACCATTTACGCTGGATGTCGGCCGGGTTTGCCATAAAAGATTTCATTGTCTATCCTCCTCGTGAAAGCTAAAAGGACTATCTTAGATATCGAGATAAAGGAAACACGGCTTGCGCTGAGCCTTTGGCGAAAGCGGAAGGCGATGTTGCCTTTATCCAGGCGAAAGTTATACTTTCTATCAGGACAAGTTACGATTTGTTAACCTTGAATTCCGGGGCTAATGGAATACATGGCAAAAATCTCATAAAGCTATTGTAATAAATTAGTTGATTGATGTCAAGCGTTATACCTTGCCAGAGAAAACTTTTTTTGGACTAGTATCTTACTTCCATTAAATACAGTCCCTGCGGCGGTGCGGTTATACCGGCGGCATGCCGGTCTCCCCCGGCTAGTACGGCGGCGAAATCAGCCGGTGTCAGACGGTGCTGACCTACTTCAACAAGTGTCCCAACCAGATTGCGCACCATATGGTACAGAAAACCCGTACCCCAAAATTCAAATTCAATGATGGACTTATCCACCCGGCTGCAGCCTGCAGCCATAATTGTGCGTACAGGACTGACCGGTGCGCCGCCGGCAGCGCGGAATGCAGAAAAATCATGAGTGCCGACAACGGCCTGGGCCGCCTTATGCATGAGCGGGACATCCAAAGAATGAGCAAAATGCCAGGCATAGTTTCGCTCAAAAGGATTGGCTAGTCGCGTGTTTAACAGCCGGTAGCGGTAGATCTTCCCTTTTGCGGAAATCCGGGCGTGAAATTCGTGAGGTTCCTCACTGGCCCCGACAACAACAATATCCGGCGGCAAGAGCCCCCTGGTCGCTAATGGAATGCGTTCAACAGGAATGGATCCTCCGGTATAAAAGCTTATAACCTGCCCGCAGGCATGGACACCGGTATCGGTACGGGCTGCCCCGCTGATTTTTAGCGTCTGGCCAAAGATTTTGGCCAGACGTTCTTCTACAATCTGCTGAACGGTCATGGCATTGGCCTGGCGCTGGAAGCCATGATAATGGGATCCGTCATAGGCCAGTATAAGCTTAATGTTTCTCATAAGGTAATTTTGTATACTTTGACGAGAGTGAGCACGGCAATTAAGATGATAAACGTTCCGGCGGCAACGGCGTCGCGGGTACCCATTCTGAGTTCTTTCATCCGGGTGCGGTTTTCACCGCCCCGGTAGCACCTGGCCTCCATAGCCACGGCCAGCTCATCGGCCCGGCGAAAGGCACTGATGAAAAGCGGCACTAACAAGGGAACCATGCTTTTGGCCCGGTTTAACATATTCCCGGAGCTAAAATCGGCGCCTCTGGCCATCTGGGCTTTCATAATCCTGTCTGCTTCCTCCAGCAAAGTGGGGATGAACCTAAGAGCAATGGTCATCATCATAGCCAGCTCGTGCGCCGGTACTCCCAGCCGGCGGAAGGGGTTAAGCAGCCGCTCGATGCCGTCAGTCAGCGCTATGGGTGAAGTAGTAAAAGTCAGCAGTGAAGATACGGCAATTAAAAGCACCAGTCTAATAGACATCAGAATGCCTGTACGCGCCCCTTCCTGAGTTGCAGTCAGCGGCCCCAGACTAAAGATGACACTTCCCGGTGTGCTGAAAACGTGAATGGCCAAGGTCAGGATTATGATAATCCATAAAGGCTTTATAGACTTCAAAACCATACGGAAAGGGATCTGGGACACTCCGACCGCCAAAGCGGCGAAGGCGATCAGTATCCCGTACGCCAGATAATCTTCCGCCAGGAATATGGTGCTGATGTAGGCAACAACCGCTAAGATCTTAGTGCGGGGGTCTAAGAGATGAATTGGTGATTTGCCAGGGAAGTACTGGCCTAGTGTGATATCATTCAGCATGTTTTGGCCCCCTAATCGCAGCAGCGATCTCACTGGCTACATCGTGTGCGGTCAGATGCCGGTTACTGAGCGGCAGACCTTTGGCCTTGAGTTTGTCTACCAGGGCTGTGAGCGGCGGCACAGCCAGGCCGGCGGCCTCAAGTTCCTGGCGGCCGGTGCTGAAAATTTCCAGGGGCTGCCCATCCAGGCTGATTTGTCCGCCGTTCATGACCAGCACCCGGCTGGCAAAACGGGCTACGTCCTCCATGTTGTGAGATACCAGGATGACGGTAATGCCTGTTTTCTCATGAAGTTTAACGATCTGCCCGAAAATCTCGTCCCGGCCCCGGGGATCAAGGCCGGCAGCCGGTTCATCGAGCGCCAGGTAGTCAGGCTCCAGGGCAATGACGCCGGCTATAGCCACCCGGCGCATTTGCCCGCCGCTTAAGTTAAAGGGCGAGCGATCTTTAAAGGTCTCATAATCAAGGCCGACAAAATCCATAGCCCGTCGTACCCGGCTGTCGGTTTCTTCGTCGGGCAACCCCAGGTTTTTGGGACCAAAGGCAATATCCTGATAGATGGTTTCTTCGAATAATTGATGCTCGGGGTACTGGAAAACCATGCCGACCCGCCGTCTGGCATCCCGGGCTTCCTTAGCCTTAGATTTCAGATCAATCCCGTCAATAGTCACCTGACCGGAGGTCGGCGCTATCAGGCCGTTCATGTGCTGCACCAGGGTTGATTTACCGGAGCCGGTGTGACCGATAATGCCGATAAATTCACCTTTCCGGATGGTAACATTGATATTTTGGATGGCGGTTCGTTGGTAGGGAGTCCCGGGCATATAAGTGTAGGTAACGTTATCAAAGATTATGGACATAGCGCCACCACCAGTTGTTCATCACTTATGATGTCGTCGGCAAGCGGAAAGCCTTGTCTGCGCAGGCAATCGGCAACTTCTGCGGATACCGGTACGTCGAGCCCCATGGCTTTTAGCTTTTCTACCTGGCAGAACACGGTGGCCGGCGTTCCCTGCATGACTATTTTACCCTGCTCCATGACGACTACCCGGTGGGCGGCAACAGCCTCTTCCATGAAGTGAGTAATATAGATGACAGTAATCCCTTCCTGGTTCAACCGGCAAACGGTTTCCAGAACTTCCTGACGACCTCGGGGATCCAGCATGGCGGTTGGTTCGTCCAGCACAAGACATTTTGGCCGCATAGCAAGCACACCCGCAATGGCTACACGCTGCTTTTGTCCGCCGGACAAAAGGTGAGGGCCGTGATGGCGGTAGTCTTCCATATTAACCAAGGACAGTGCTTCTGTTACCCGGCGGGAAATCTCCACCGGCGGCACGCCTAAGTTCTCCGGACCAAAAGCTACGTCTTCCTCCACGACAGCTGCCACAATTTGATTATCAGGATTCTGAAACACCATGCCAACCTGCTGGCGAATATCCCAGACTTTAGCCGGATCGGTTGTATCCATGCCTGCTATCAGGCATTTACCGGCTGTTGGCAGGATGAGGGCATTTAGATGTTTGGCCAGGGTCGATTTCCCCGAACCATTGGTGCCAATGACAGCGACAAATTCGCCTTGCTTCACTGTCAGGTTAATATCGGTAAGCGCAGCAACTTCCTGACCGTCGTGGCCGGGATAGGTGTGACGCAAATTTTCAATGTAAATTAGTTCTCCCATTGAGGCTGACTGCACCCCCCTGTAATAAAGAAAACACGGCTTGCGCCAAGCCGGTGGCGAAAGCGTAAGCCGCGATACTATACTTTTCCTGTCGAAAGTTAGCCTTAAAGACAGGAGAATAAAGGCGACCCTCCGGGTCGCCCTCGCCTTTAACCTGTTACACTAATTCGAGAATCGCCATAGGAGCCGCATCGCCACGACGCGGTCCAAGTTTGAGCACCCGGGTATAACCGCCTTGACGCTCGGCATATTTCGGAGCAATTACATCAAACAGCTTGGTTACAACTTCTTCGTCGTAGAGGCTTGATAACACTTGCCGGCGAGCATGCAGGTCGCCCCGCTTAGCTAAAGTAATCATTTTCTCGGCAAGGCCGCTGATTTCTTTTGCTTTTGCTTCCGTTGTTTCAATACGCTCATATGCAAAGAAGGAAGTTAACATGCTGCGAAACAACGCTTTGCGCGCACTGGTGTCCCGTCCTAACTTTCTGTAGGCCACAACTCTTCCCTCCCTTTACTCTTCGTGTTCTGCCAATGCCAGACCCATCTCAACAATCTTCTTCTTAACTTCTTCCAGTGACTTTCTGCCTAAGTTGCGAACTTTCATCATATCTTCTTCGCTCTTTTGCACAAGTTCAGCCACAGTGTTGATTCCAGCCCGTTTTAAACAGTTGTAAGAACGTACCGAGAGATCCAGGTCTTCAATGGTCATTTCCATTGTCCTGTTTTTGCCCTCGGCAGGTTCTTCCGAAACCAGACCCTGACCCTCATCTTCTTCAGGAGGTTCTCCGGCAATATTTTGAAATAATTTCAGGTGCGACACCATAATGCCAGCAGCTTTGCTGACCGCTTCTTCGGGACGCATACTGCCGTCTGTCCATACTTCTAATGTCAGCTTGTCATAGTTGGTTACGTTGCCGACACGCGTATCGGTGACGTTATAGTTGACACGGATAATAGGTGAGAAGATGGAATCAACAGGAATAATCCCGATTACATGGTCGGGTTTTTTGTTTTTGTCAGCCGGCACATAGCCTTTGCCTTTTTCAACCATGATTTCCATGCGGAGCTTGCCGCCGGCACCAACTGTCGCCAAGTGGAGTTCAGGGTTTAAAATGTCAATATCCGCGTCGGCTTTAATATCACCTGCGGTGACTTCGCCTTCTTCAAATGCTTCAACAAGTAAAACTTTAGGCTCGTCACTATGCATCTTCAGACACAGTTCTTTTAGGTTTAGAATAATGTCGGTGACGTCCTCCCGAACACCGGGAATAGTGGCAAACTCATGAAGCACGCCGTCGATTTTTACCGAGGTTACAGCACCGCCCGGCAAAGAGGACAGGAGTACACGTCTTAAACTGTTGCCCAGCGTAATGCCAAAGCCCCGGTCTAACGGTTCCCACACAAATTTGCCATAACGGTTGTCTTCACTTACTTCCACTATTTCGATCTTCGGTTTTTCGATTTCAATCATCCGGAAAAACCCTCCTCATTTGGCCAAACTCTTAGGTTACGCCATCGCCACGGTTGAGGGCAGATTATCTTGAATACAACTCTACAATGAGATGTTCCTGGATAGGAATATCAATTTCCTCCCGGGTGGGGTAGCGCATAACTTTACCGCTCATATCGGCAGCAGTCATTTCCAGCCAAGCCGGAGCTTGTTTGTGACCGAGCGACTCAGCGATTTTTTTCATAATCGGGGATTCTTTGCTTTCTTCCCGGGCGGCAACAACGTCACCGGCTTTTACCAGGAAGGAAGGAATGTTTACACGACGGCCATTTACGTTAATGAGGCCGTGACGTACCAGTTGTCTTGCCTGGTTGCGGCTTTCAGCCAAACCCATGCGGTAAACTACATTGTCAAGTCTTCTTTCCAGCATTACCAAGAGGTTTTCACCGGTAATACCTTTTTGGCGGTCAGCCTTTTCAAAGTAGTTGCGGAATTGACGCTCAAGCACACCGTAAATACGGCGGGTTTTTTGCTTCTCCCGCAGCTGAATGCCATATTCGGAAACTTTTTTACGGGTTTGACCGGCGCCATGCTGGCCGGGAGCAAAACCGCGCTCGGTGAAGGAGCATTTATCGCTATAGCATCTGTCGCCTTTAAGATACAGTTTTGCACCTTCGCGGCGGCATAATCTGCAAACAGGACCTGTATATTTTGCCATTCTTACCAAACACCTCCCAATTCCTTAAACTCTTCTTCTTTTCGGCGGACGGCATCCATTGTGCGGAATGGGTGTTACGTCTTTAATCATATTAACTTCAAGGCCGGCGGCCTGAAGTGAGCGGATTGCGGCCTCACGGCCTGCACCAGGGCCTTTAACAAATACTTCGATTTGTTTGAGGCCATGTTCCATGGCAGCTTTGGCAGCTGTTTCAGCAGCCATCTGAGCGGCAAACGGAGTACTTTTCCGTGATCCTCTGAAGCCCAGTCCACCGGCGCTAGCCCAGGAAATGGCATTGCCTCTGGTATCAGTGATAGTAACGATGGTGTTGTTAAAAGTTGAACGGATGTGAGCAACACCATGTTCTATATTTTTACGTTCTTTACGTTTTGGTCTTGCAACTTTCTTTTGAGCCAAAGGTTATTCCCTCCCTTACTTTTTCTTCTTAGCGCCGACAGTCTTTTTCGGGCCTTTGCGGGTACGGGCATTGGTCTTGGTACGCTGTCCGCGTACGGGAAGACCCATGCGATGCCGCTTGCCACGATAAGAGCCGATCTCAATGAGCCGCTTAATGTTAAGTGCTTCTTCCCGGCGAAGGTCGCCTTCTACGCGATAATTCTTATCGATGTTTTCACGCAGCTTGGCAACTTCTTCTTCTGTCAGATCCCGGGTTCTGGTATCAGGATTGATTCCGGTAGTTTTAAGGATCTCTTTGGATAAAGTTAAGCCGATACCGAAAATGTATGTTAAAGCAATTTCAATGCGTTTGTCACGCGGTAAGTCTACACCGGCAATACGTGCCATGTTTTAATCCACCCCCTTGTCTTAGCCTTGTTTTTGTTTATGTTTAGGATTTTCGCAAATCACCATTACTCGGCCATGCCGCTTGATGATTTTGCATTTTTCACATATAGGCTTAACTGATGGCCTTACTTTCATAATTAAACCTCCTTATCGTGCGTCCGCCAGTCCGCCAGTCCGTGTTCGCTGATCGACTTGACTAACGAACTTTCGAACCTCACGAACACAAGCTATTTAAACCTATAGGTAATACGGCCGCGTTTTAAATCGTACGGTGTAAGTTCAATTGTAACTTTATCGCCAGGCAAAATCCGGATGAAGTTCATACGAATTTTACCTGATACATGCGCCAGTACAACATGACCGTTTTCTAATTTAACCTGGAACATAGCGTTCGGCAGCGCCTCAACGACCGTGCCTTCCACTTCAATTACATCTTGTTTAGACATGTGAGAGTCCCTCCTCGTCCGCTATTAACAGCTTATCTAAGTGTCCTCGATGTGGGCGAGGGCCTGACGGATGGCTTCATCGGTAACTCGTAAACCACCGTTTAGCGCTTGAGCCACATAATTAGCAATAGAACGCCTTGTTACGTGCTTAACGTTTTTTCTCTTAGGACCAGCGATTTTACGTCCGCGTCCGTCAGCTACCAGAAGAGTTTGCGGCTTGTGCCAGCCCACCACTACATAGGTGTGGCCAGCATCACGTCCTGCTGATGATATCACAATGTGCCCAAGGTGTATATTTCCATCTGGCACAGGCCGTCTCCTCCTATAGTTTTGTTAATATTTCCGGACCATCGGCCGTAATGGCAATGGTGTGTTCAAAATGAGCCGAACGCTTACCGTCAGCAGTCACTACTGTCCAGTTATCGCCCAAGGTCTTGACCTCATGAGTCCCTGCGTTAATCATAGGCTCTATCGCTAATGTCATACCAGCTTTTAATCGCGGGCCGCGTCCGGGAAGCCCATAGTTAGGCACTTGCGGGTCTTCATGCATGTTTCGGCCGATACCATGCCCGACAAAATCACGCACAACACCGTAGCCATGCCTCTCAGCGTAGGTTTGAATACTATGGGAGATGTCGCTTAAGCGATTACCGGCCATAGCCTGTTCAATTCCTTTATATAACGACTGTTCGGTTACTTCGATAAGTTTCTCGACTTCAGCGTCCACTTCGCCAACCGGCACGGTAATCGCAGCATCACCGCAAAAACCGCTTATTATGGCGCCAATGTCAATACTGACATTATCTCCATTTTTTAACCGTTTTAATCCAGGAATGCCATGAACTACCTCTTCATTTACAGAAGCGCAGATACTGCCGGGAAAGCCATGATAGCCTTTGAAAGCAGGCTTTGCGCCCTTTTTTATGATGTACTCTTCGGCAACCCTGTCAAGTTCAAGCGTAGTGACGTCAGGCTTAACTGCTTTCTTAATTTCCTCAAGCGTCTCAGCCACTATCCGCCCGGCATCACGCAGGTAATTGAGTTCCCTTTGTGACTTTAGTATGATCATACTTGCCCGCCTCGCAAGCTGTTCACTATATCTTTTAAAACATCATCAATGAGTTGAAGTCCGTTAATCTCGGTATAAAGGCCTTTATCCTGATAATACTCAATCAAAGGCTGAGTTTGAGACTGATATACCGAAAGGCGGTTCACTACTGTTTCTTCCCGGTCATCATCACGCTGATACAGTTCGCCGCCGCACTTATCGCAAACACCGCTTTGTTTAGGAGCGTTGAACGCCACATGGTAAGTAGCGCCGCAGCTCCTGCAGATCCGGCGGCCGGTCATACGACCAACCAGTTCGGAATTCGGAGCTGTAATGTTTACAACCCGGTCAAGTTTGATAGCCAGCTCGGCCAGTGTCCGGTCCAGTGCTTCCGCCTGTGCTATGGTGCGGGGAAAGCCGTCCAGGATGAAGCCTGTTTGACAGTCGGCCTTAGCCAGTCGCTCTTTGACAATACCGATGGTGACGCTGTCAGGAACCAGTTGACCGGCATCCATGCATGCTTTGGCTTGTTTACCAAGCTCGGTGCCTTCTTTAACTGCCGCCCGGAACATATCACCGGTTGAGATGTGGGGAACTTTGAAATTTTCTACCAGCTTGGCCGCCTGGGTGCCTTTGCCGGCGCCAGGCGGTCCCATTAACAGAATAAACATGACCCCTACCTCCTACTTCATGAAGCCCTGATAGTGCCGCATAAGAACCAGCGCCTCAATTTGCTTCATGGTGTCTAAGGCCACGCCTACTACGATGAGCAGAGCTGTACCGCCGAAATACACTCCTTGGAGGTTGGTAATCGCCCCTATGAAGTTCGGTACTATGGCGATGATGGCCAAGAATATGGATCCGGCCAGGGTAATTCTGGTCATAATCCGGTCTAAATAATCGGCGGTAGGTTTACCCGGCCTGATACCGGGAATAAACCCGCCGTGTTTTTTCATGTTCTCTGCCATATCTGATATGTTCATAGTAACCGCAGTGTAAAAATACGTAAAGAACACGATGAGAAGCGCATAGAGCGTTGTCTGCAACGGTGTGCCCCACGCAAACCACCCTGCCACGGTTTTTACCCAGGGTACATCAATAAACTGGGCAATGGTTACCGGGAACATCAGCACAGATGACGCAAAGATTATCGGAATAACGCCCGCTTGATTCACTTTCAGCGGTATGTGAGTAGAGTGGCCGCCGTACATTTTCCGGCCAACAACGCGTTTCGCGTATTGCACCGGTATTCTGCGCTGGCCTTGCTGTATTGCGATGACAAACACGATCATGGCCACTGCGATTATGAGGAACAGGAATACATTAAATATATTAATGGTTCCGGCTCTTACATACTCGAAAATGGTATAGAGTCCGTCAGGCAGTCTGGAGACGATACCGGCAAAGATGATCAGCGAAATGCCGTTGCCAATACCTTTGTCAGTGATTTGCTCACCCAGCCACATCAGGAAAGTTGTTCCCGCGGTCAGGGTAAGAGCAATAAGGAGAATAGAACCTATTCCAGGGTTGATGATGGCTACTTTGAGCCCAAACGCCATGCCTAAGGCTTGAATAAAGCCTAACAGCACAGTTCCGTAACGTGTGATCTGGGTAATTTTCTTGCGGCCCTCGTCGCCTTCTTTGGACCATTGTTCCAGCTTCGGTACAACAATGGTTAAGAGCTGCATAATGATAGAAGCATTGATGTAGGGTGTGATGCTCATGGCAAATATCGAAAATTTGCTTAAAGCGCCACCGGAAAACAAGTCCAGAAACCCAAATAGATTACCCTGTGTAAACAGCTGTTCAATAACGGCGGCGTTCACGCCCGGGACCGGGATATGGGTGCCTAACCGAAATATCAGAAACATAACTAAGGTGAAGACAATCTTCTGCCTCAGTTCCGTAATCTTCAGTATGTTCGAGAGCTCAGGCAGCAATTAAATCACCTCAACAGTACCGCCGGCTGCCTGAATTTTTTCAGCGGCCGACTTAGTAAAGCCATTGGCTTTTACTGTTAAAGCCTTGGTAAGCTCGCCATTGCCTAAGATTCTAAGACCATCAAGCACTTTTTTAACTACACCGGCTTCTACCAACGCTTCCAGATCAACAACCGTACCATTGTCAAAACGGTTGAGCTCAGCTACATTGACTTCGCTGTATTCTTTAGCAAAGATATTGGTAAAACCGCGCTTAGGCAGTCTTAAGTACAAGGGCTTTTGGCCGCCTTCAAAACCAGGACGCACGCCACCGCCGGCACGGGCCTTTTGACCTTTGTGACCTTTACCGGAAGTTTTACCCAGACCGGAACCAAGGCCACGGCCTACGCGGGTGCGAACTTTTTTTGAACCAGGCGCTGGAGCTAATTCATGTAATTTCATTAACAGCACCTCCTTGAACTAGTATGTTGGCTAATGCCAGTAGATATATTA
The DNA here is from genome assembly GCF_041428895.1 of Sporomusa aerivorans. Classification (NCBI taxonomy): domain Bacteria; kingdom Bacillati; phylum Bacillota; class Negativicutes; order Selenomonadales; family Sporomusaceae; genus Sporomusa; species Sporomusa aerivorans. The sequence goes on along the minus strand of NZ_CP156926.1, from coordinate 474,314 downwards.
CTCTGCAACTTGCTCTACGGTAACAAGGTGTTCCACTTTGCGAACCATGCCCCGGATTACCGCGTTATCTTCCTGAATTACCGAGCTGTTGGTTTTCTTAAGACCTAATGCCTTTACGGTATCACGTTGGTCTTGCTGTCTGCCAATCACGCTGCGGGTAAGTGTAATTTTAATTTTAGCCATGTCAAATTCCTCCCCTAGCCCAACAGTTCCTGAACTGTTTTGCCGCGCAGGCTGGCGACTTCTTCAGCCCGTTTTAATTGGCTCAGTCCGGCAATAGTTGCCCGAACCATGTTGTTGGCATTGGATGAGCCAAGTGATTTTGTCAGGATGTCATGGATGCCGGCAAGTTCAAGCACAGCACGGGCTGGGCCGCCAGCAATTACGCCTGTACCTTCGGAGGCAGGCTTTAACAGTACCTTGCCTGCGCCAAACTCACCCATGATTTGGTGAGGAATGGTTGTGCCGACAATTGGAACCGAAATAAGGTTTTTCTTTGCGTCTTCCACGCCTTTACGTATAGCTTCCGGTACTTCGGCAGCTTTGCCCAGGCCGAAACCTACATGGCCGTTGGCGTCGCCAACAACTACCAGGGCGCTGAATGAAAAGCGTCTACCGCCTTTAACTACCTTGGCAACCCGGTTAATGAATACTACTTTCTCTTTCAGATCAAGACCGGTGTAATCAATTCTGGCCATTTATTTCCCTCCTTTTCTTAGAATTCAAGACCAGCTTCGCGTGCTGCAGCTGCCAGGGCAGCTACACGGCCGTGATAGATATAGCCTGCACGGTCAAATACTACTTTAGTGATTCCTTTTTCGAGGGCCCGTTTAGCGATTGCCTCGCCTACAGCTTTGGCTGCATCAATATTGCCACCGTATTCAACTTTGGCACTGACGTCTTTATCCAGTGTGCTGGCCGCTACTAAGGTAGTACCGGTTTTATCGTTGATAATTTGAGCATAAATATGCTTCAAACTGCGAAATACGTTAAGGCGCGGGCGTTCGACGGAACCAATCAGAGTTTTCCGGGCTCTTAATTGCCGCTTTTGGCGCGCGATGTTTTTGCTAGGTTTACGCAGCAAGGTGTTCACTCCTTTCACCTATATTACCTTTTAAGGGTTTATTTTTTGCCTTTACCGCCGGCTTTACCGACTTTACGGCGGATAATTTCACCTTCGTATTTGATGCCTTTGCCTTTGTACGGTTCCGGTTCACGATAGCCGCGAATCTTTGCAGCAAGTGCGCCAACCGCTTCTTTATCAATACCGGAAACAACAATCCGGTTAGGCTGCGGTACATCAATCGAGAGACCTTGCGGCGGCTCTACTTCCAAGGGATGCGAGAAGCCTAAGGTGAGCGCAAGTTTTTGACCGGATTTAGCAGCACGGTAACCTACGCCGGCAATCTCTAAGGTTTTGGAGAAACCTTGAGTTACGCCGGTAACCATGTTATTTACCAGGGTCCGGGTCAAACCGTGGAGCGCACGATGTTCTTTATTATCTGAAGGCCGTTTGACGTTGATGACATTACCTTCCATTTCGATAATCATATCTTTATGGAGCTGGCGGGTCAATTCGCCCTTAGGGCCTTTAACTGTCACTACATTGCTATCGCCGATAGTTACGGTGACGCCAGCAGGAACAGTGATGGGACTCCTACCAATTCTAGACATATTGCACCTCCTGTATCACTAGACTACCAAACGTAAGCGATTACTTCGCCGCCCAGACCTTCTCTGCGAGCGGTTTTGTCACTCATAATACCTTTAGATGTTGAAATAATCGCGATTCCAAGTCCACCAAGAACGCGCGGGAGCTGCTCTTTCTTAGCGTAAACGCGAAGACCGGGTTTGGAAATGCGCTTAATTCCAGTAATTACTTTTTCGCGATTCGGGCCATATTTTAAGCTAACCCGGATCATTCCCTGCTTGCCGTCAGCAACCGTATCGAAGTCTTTAACGAAACCTTCTTCTTTTAGAATCTGAACTACGGATTGCTTGATTTTTGAAGCCGGAATTTCGACTTTATCGTGATAAACCGAGTTAGCGTTGCGAATGCGCGTTAGCATATCGGCAATCGGATCGGTCATTACCATGTGTTAGAACCCCCTTCCTATATGTTGCTCTCTACCAGCTGGCCTTAGTTACTCCAGGAATGGCGCCTTTGTAGCTCAGTTCCCGGAAACAAATCCGGCACATTTCGAATTTACGCATATAGCCATGCGGACGTCCGCAGATTTTGCAGCGGTTGTGCTTACGTACTTTGAATTTTGGGTCATTCTTCCATTTTTCAATCAAAGCCTTCTTGGCCACCGAATTCCCTCCTTCTTTTAAACTGCTTCGTTACTTTGTATGAAACAGTTATGCGCTGAATGGCATACCCATCAATTTTAATAGCTCACGAGCCTCTTCATCGGTTTTGGCAGTGGTAACAATGATGATATCCATGCCGCGGATCTTGTCGATTTTATCGTACTCGATCTCCGGGAAGATCAACTGTTCTTTAATACCCAACGTGTAGTTACCACGTCCGTCAAAAGCTTTCGGGCTAACACCACGGAAGTCACGAACCCGGGGCAAGGAGATATTGAACAGCTTGTCGAGGAACTGATACATCCGCTCACCACGCATGGTAACTTTAGCACCGATCGGCATACCCTCGCGGATTTTGAAAGCAGCAATAGATTTCTTGGCTCTGGTTACAACCGGTTTCTGACCGGCGATAATAGTCATATCATTTACAGCCGCATCGAGAACTTTGGGGTTGCCTACTGCTTCGCCAACTCCCATGTTAATAACTACTTTCTCGACTTTGGGAATTTCCATGACGTTTCTGTAGCCAAACTTCTGCATCATAGCTTGCGCTACTTCAGTTGAAAATTTTTCTTTAAGTCTTGTAGCCATGAGTTAACCTCCTTTCAGAGAAGAATGGTTTTTACTTATCTTTATCAATAACTTCGCCGCATTTTTTGCAGGCACGGGCATATGCGCCGCTGGCCAACTGCGATTTCTTAATGCGGGTAGGTTTGCTGCAGGCGGGACATACCAGCATTACTTTGGAGGAAGCAACAGGCGCTTCTTTTACGATAATGCCGCCTTGCGGAGCTTTTTGGCTCGGCTTGGTATGGCGTTTTACTTTGTTTACGCCTTCAACAACAACTTTGCCTTTTTTCGGCAGAGCTTCAACGATCTTGCCTTCTTTGCCTTTATCTTTGCCTGACAGCACAACGACTTTGTCGCCTTTTTTTACGTGCAATTTTTGGGCTTCTGACACTTAAGGACACCTCCTTAATCTAGATAACTTCCGGTGCCAGTGAGATAATTTTCATGAAATCTTTGTCCCTGAGCTCGCGTGCTACTGGTCCAAATATCCGTGTACCTCTCGGGCTTTTATCTTCTTTAATAACAACTGCGGCGTTTTCGTCAAACCGGATATACGAACCATCCGGACGGCGCAGCCCTTTGTTAGAACGAACAACAACTGCTTTAACTACATCGCCTTTCTTGACAACGCCACCGGGTGTAGCGTCTTTAACGGAAGCAACGATAACATCGCCAATGTTGGCATAGCGGCGGTAGGAACCACCTAATACGCGGATGCACATAATTTGCTTGGCGCCGGTATTATCAGCAACATTCAGGATGGTCTGCTGTTGAATCATAGTGCTTATCCTCCTTCCTCATGAGGCTCGATGCGTTTTACGCGCACTCGAGCGCTAGAAGATGCTTTCAGTTTTGGCGTAACTATTATTGCGCTCTTTCGAGAACTTCTACCACACGCCAGCGCTTTTCTTTGGAAAGCGGACGGGTTTCCATAATTTTTACGGTATCACCGATATGGCTTTCATTATTCTCATCATGCGCCTTGAATTTAACTGTTTGTTTCACAGATTTATGATACAGCGGATGCCGAACCAGACGTTCAACCGCTACTACTACAGTCTTATCCATTTTATCGCTTACAACTTTACCGATACGGACCTTGCGCTCGTTTCTTTCAACGGTCACTTTTACATTGCCTCCCTTCATACTCACTCAAATTATGCCCGGTTACAGGGCTTTAAGTTCTCGTTGACGCTGAACGGTTTTAATGCGGGCAATTGTTTTTTTGACGGCAGGAATCCGCATAGGGTTATCCAATTGGCCGGTAGCGTGTTGGAACCGCAAATTGAACAGTTCCTCTTTCAACTTGTTCAGTTTTTGGTCAAGTTCGGCTGCACTCATATCGCGGATATCATTAGCCTTCATTTACTTCACCACCCAGTTTAGCATTGACTCCCGGTGCGTCCATATCCAAATGAGCGGTATCCTCCCGCTTAACGAATTTGGTTTTGATTGGCAGTTTGTGAGCTGCCAGACGCATTGCTTCACGGGCTACTTCTTCGGCCACGCCGTCCATTTCAAACATAACACGGCCGGGCTTTACAACAGCTACCCAATATTCCGGTGAACCTTTACCGCTACCCATGCGAGTTTCGGCCGGTTTAGCAGTGATCGGCTTATCCGGAAATATTTTAATCCAAACCTTACCGCCACGTTTAATATAACGGGTCATGGCAATACGGGCTGCTTCGATTTGACGGTTGGTGATCCATGCCGGCTCAAGAGCGACAAGTCCGAATTCGCCATGGGACACGGTATTGCCTTTAGTAGCTTTACCGGTCATACGTCCGCGGAATTGTTTGCGATGCTTTACTCTTTTTGGAATTAGCATTATTTTTCGCCCCCTTCAGTGGCGGCAGCGGCGACTACAGTTTTCTTGGCTTCAGGCAGAATTTCACCTTTGTAAATCCAAACTTTTACGCCAATACGGCCATAGGTGGTGTGAGCTTCGGCTGTGCCGTAATCGATGTCGGCACGCAGGGTATGCAGAGGAATACTGCCTTCACGGTAGCTTTCTGTACGGGCAATTTCTGCGCCGCCCAAACGTCCGCCAACCATTACTTTAATTCCCTTAGCACCCATACGCATGGTCCGGGTTACCGATTGCTTCATGGCCCGGCGGAAAGCAATACGCTTTTCAAGCTGAGCAGCAATATTTTCTGCTACCAGGGTAGCGTCCAGTTCGGCTTGCTTAATTTCGGCAATGTTAACGTCAATGTTTTTGCCGGTAAGCTCTTTCAGCCATCTTTTAATGTTTTCAATGCCACTGCCGCCGCGACCGATAACCATACCCGGTTTAGCAGTGTGGATGGTAACTTTCACCCGGTTAGCCGCACGCTCAATAATGATTTGCGACACATTCGAAGTGTAAAGTTTTTCTTTAAGCATATCACGCATTTTAATATCTTCATGCAGATTTTTAGCATAGTCTTTGTCGGCATACCATTTTGCGTCCCAGGTTTTGATAATGCCAAGGCGAAGACCATGCGGATTAACTTTTTGACCCACTAAATTTCCCTCCTTCGACCTTAGCTTATCTTTCTTTAACGACCAATGTAACGTGGCTGGTACGCTTTAAAATCTTGAAGGCCTGACCGCGTGAGCGCGGATGAATGCGCTTCAAGGTTGGTCCCTGATCAACAAATGCCTGTGCTACATACAGGGCGTCGGTGTTCAGGTCGTAGTTGTGTTCAGCATTAGCAATAGCTGATTTTAAAACTTTCTCCACAACTTCGGCGCCAACTTTCGGAGTATACTTTAAAATTGCAAAAGCTTCGCCCACGTTTTTACCGCGAATTAAGTCAATAACGATGCGGATTTTGCGGGGAGCAATGCGAATATGTCTTGCAATTGCTTTGGCTTCCATTTTTTAACCCCCTTCCGGCTATAGTCCCGGATTTTTGCTAAGAGTAGTTTATCTTACCCCAGTAGTCCGTTCCGAGCCACTGTGACCTTTATAAGTCCGGGTCGGCGCAAATTCGCCAAGCTTGTGTCCTACCATATCTTCAGTTACATATACAGGCACGTGTTTGCGGCCATCATGTACTGCAAGGGTGTGTCCGACAAAAGATGGGAGAATGGTTGAGCTACGTGACCAGGTTTTGATAACTTTCTTATCATTCTTAGCATTAAGAGCATCAATTTTCTTGACAAGGCTCTCATGCACATAAGGTCCTTTTTTGATTGATCTTGACACCTAAATAGCCTCCTTTCGCTACGTTCGCGGGTTCGCATGTTCTAAAATCAGCTTTCCGTTCGAACATTCGCCCCTCAAGATATCGCCTTATCGGATTACCGGCTACCGCGAGTAGCCCGTCTCTTAACAATAAGCTTGTCAGAAGCTTTCCTTTTACGGGTTTTGGCGCCCATAGCACATTTACCCCAAGGAGTAACCGGATGCTTACGGCCTACAGGTGAACGGCCTTCGCCACCACCATGCGGATGGTCAATCGGGTTCATAGCCACACCGCGGTTAGCAGGGCGGATACCAAGCCAACGGGAACGGCCGGCTTTACCGATGGTGATGTTTTCGTGCTCAAGATTGCCTACCTGGCCGATAGTAGCCCGGCAGTTAATATGAACTTTTCTTAATTCACCGGAAGGTAATCTAAGAAGAGCGTGGTCGCCTTCTTTAGCCATTAGCTGAGCGGAAGCGCCAGCAGAACGAACCAATTGGCCGCCTTTACCGATTTTCATCTCAATGTTGTGAAGTTGAGTACCTACCGGTATATTTTTCAGCGGCAGCGCATTGCCTACCTTGATATCGGCTTCAGGGCCGCTCATGATAGTGTCGCCGACTTTAAGACCGTTAGGAGCAAGAATATAACGCTTTTCGCCGTCAGTGTAGTGTAAAAGAGCAATACGGGCTGAGCGGTTAGGATCATATTCAATTGTAGCTACTTTTGCCGGAACACCGTCTTTAATACGTTTGAAATCAATGATGCGGTACAGACGCTTGTGGCCGCCGCCTTGATGCCGAACAGTTAAACGGCCTTGCTGGTTACGACCGGCGTGCTTTTGGAGACGTTCGGTCAGGGAACGCTCGGGACGATCTACGGTAATGTCCGAAAAATCGGCAACCGTCATAAATCTTCTGCCAGGAGCGTATGGTTTAAAACTTTTAACTGGCATGTGTGCCCCTCCTTTTTAGGAAATTCTGGTTATACACCTTCAAAGAATTCAATGCTCTCGCCGGGAGCCAGTTTTACAATGGCTTTTTTAAAGTCCGAACGCTTGCCGAGGTTCTTGCCCATGCGTTTGGTTTTACCCATTACACGGATGGTATTGACGTCAAGAACTTTTACTTTGAAGATTTGTTCAACTGCCTGACGAATCTCAATTTTATTGGCCGTGAGCGGCACAACAAAAGTATATTTGTTTTCAGCCATCATCGCTGTGGTTTTCTCAGTGATATATGGTCTGAGGAGTACGTCGCGTGGATTTGCCATTATGCCAGCACCTCCTCGATCTTGGCGACTGCCTCTTTAGTTACAAATACTTTGTCATGATGGAGAAGATCGTAAACATTAAGTCCGATAGTTCCGATAGCTTTTACACCTGGAATATTACGGGACGATTTTGCGACATTCTCATCATTTTCAGCGGTGATGATGAGGGCTTTCGCTTCTTGTGCTTCGAAGTTACCAAGAAGTTTTACAACGTCTTTGGTTTTTGGAGCTGCAAAGCTGATATCCTCGACGACCATCAGGCCACCATCGTTTACCTTAGCACTCAGTGCCGATTTAATTGCCAGACGACGGGCTTTTCTCGGCATGCTGAATTTATAGCTGCGCGGATGCGGTCCAAATGCTACACCGCCACCAACCCATAACGGAGACCGGATGCTACCAGCCCGTGCACGGCCGGTACCTTTTTGTTTCCAGGGTTTTCTGCCGCCACCACGTACCATGGATCTGGTCTTTGTTGCGTGAGTGCCTTGGCGTTGACTGGCCAACTGCATAACAACTGCCTGATGAACCACGGCTTCGTTTACTTCTACGCCAAACACGTTATCGTTAAGTTCCATTTCACCGGTCTTTGCACCGGTCATATCATATACTGCCACTTTCGGCATATAGCACATCCTCCTTTCGATGCCTTGCGCCCACACTTTACGTTAAAGTGTAAAGCCGCAAGTTGCGATTACTTGTTGGGTTTTACTGTATTTTTAACGATCACGAAACTTCCTTTTGGTCCGGGAATTGCACCTTTAACCAACAACAGGTTGCGAGGTACATCTACACGAACTACTTGCAGACGCTGAACGGTTACTTTATGTCCGCCCATACGACCAGGGAGTTTCTTGCCTTTGAATACTTTACCGCCGCCACCACTCATCCGGGAACCAATGGTACCGGGCTCACGATGGGATTTGGAACCGTGACCCATAGGTCCGCGTGCAAAGTTATGCCGTTTAATACCGCCGGCGAAACCCTTACCTTTAGCAGTTCCGGTTACATCAATAAGTTCACCTTCGCTGAACAGATCAGCACTCAAAACTTGACCTACTGTATATTCAGAGGCTTCAGGCAGACGCAGCTCACGGATAAATTTTACCGGTTTGACGTTAGCCTTTGCAAAGTGACCCTTCATCGGCTTGTTAACGTGTTTCTCTTTGACAGCGCCAAACCCAAGCTGTACTGCATTGTAGCCATCATTTTCAACTGTCTTGTTTTGTACAACGACGTTGGGACCGGCTTCAATGACTGTAACCGGAATAACTTTACCCTCAGCCGTAAAGATTTGGGTCATACCCAGTTTTTTACCTAAAATTCCTTTAGCCATTTATCGCACCTCCTCCTACAGCTTGATTTCAATGTCCACACCAGCCGGCAAGTCGAGACGCATTAAGGCATCAACCGTCTTGGGGGTCGGCTCAAGGATGTCAATAAGACGTTTATGAGTCCGCATTTCAAATTGTTCGCGGGAATCTTTATTGACATGGGGTGAACGCAAAATAGTGAAGATATTTTTTTCTGTAGGAAGCGGAATAGGGCCAGAGACCATAGCGCCGGTACGTTTTGCGGTTTCTACAATCTTAGCCGCACTTTGGTCAAGCGCCTTGTGGTCATACGCCTTAAGGCGGATTCTGATTTTTTGCTGTTTAGCCATTTATTTATTCCTCCTTATCGCCCAGTTTCTCTGAACGGACATTCTCGGTGGAAATTTCCCCGCGCGTGCGGGCCACCTTCCACGTCATCGCCGGTCAATATCCCAGCAAAAGGCGGCTGCGCCGCCCCTTGCCAGATATTATACTAAAATATTATATTACTCAACAACAGCGGTTACAACGCCGGCGCCAACGGTACGGCCACCTTCGCGGATAGCAAAGCGGAGACCTTCTTCAATAGCGATCGGGGTGATGAGTTCAATGCTCATTTGAATGTTGTCGCCAGGCATAACCATTTCCACACCTTCAGGCAGATTTACAACACCGGTTACGTCGGTTGTTCTAAAGTAGAACTGCGGACGATAGTTGGTGAAGAACGGAGTATGACGGCCGCCTTCTTCTTTGGACAGTACGTATACTTCGCCTTTGAATTTGGTGTGCGGTTTAATGGAACCGGGTTTGGCAAGAACTTGACCGCGCTCGATTTCTTTACGCTCTACACCGCGCAAGAGAGCGCCGATGTTGTCGCCGGCTACGGCTTGATCAAGAAGCTTACGGAACATTTCCACACCGGTTACTACGGTGGATTTCGGTTTATCGGTCATACCGACGATTTCGACGGTATCACTTACTTTGATTACGCCACGTTCTACACGGCCGGTTGCTACTGTACCACGGCCGGTGATGGTGAATACGTCCTCGACAGGCATTAAGAAAGGCTTGTCGGTAGCGCGTTCCGGCGTCGGGATGTATGCGTCTACTTGATCCATGAGGTCATGGATTTTGCCGCACCATTCGCATTCGCGTTTTGCGCAGCCGCAGTTAAGTACTTTTACGGCAGAACCGCTGACTACAGGGATGTCGTCGCCAGGGAATTCATAGCTGGACAAGAGCTCGCGAACTTCCATTTCTACCAGTTCCATCAGTTCAGCATCGTCTACCAGGTCGGCTTTGTTTAAGAATACAACCATAGCAGGAACGCCTACCTGGCGGGACAGAAGAATGTGTTCACGGGTTTGCGGCATCGGGCCGTCAGCAGCCGATACAACGAGGATAGCGCCGTCCATCTGAGCAGCACCGGTGATCATGTTTTTAACATAGTCAGCATGGCCCGGGCAGTCAACGTGAGCATAGTGACGAGCCGGGGTTTCATACTCAACGTGAGCGGTGTTGATGGTGATACCGCGTTCTCTTTCTTCCGGGGCTTTGTCGATTTGGTCATAGGCCATGAACTCAGCGCCGCCATGTTTGGCCAGGGTCATAGTGATCGCGGCAGTCAGTGAAGTCTTGCCATGGTCAACGTGACCGATGGTGCCAATGTTAACGTGGGGTTTGTTTCTTTCAAACTTTTTCTTAGCCATTGAGTGTTACCTCCTAAGTTTATTACTTAAAATTTAGGTATACAGCGTGCGTAGCAGTTATGCGCCTTTGTTCTTCGCCGAAATAACTTCAGCGATATTTTTCGGTACTTCTTCATAATGGTCAAATTCCATTGAATAGTTACCGCGGCCTTGCGTTTTGGAACGCAGGTCGGTTGCATAACCGAACATTTCGGAAAGCGGCACGAAGGATTTGATGGTTTGCGAGCCTGAGCGGGCTTCCATACCTTCGATACGTCCACGACGAGAGTTTAAGTCGCCGATAACGTCGCCCATATACTCTTCCGGCACTTGAACTTCCACTTTCATGTATGGTTCAAGAATAATCGGGTTGGCTTTGGCCGCACCGGCTTTGAAGCCCATTGAACCGGCAATTTTGAAGGCCATTTCCGAGGAGTCAACATCGTGGTAGGAACCGTCATAGACAGTTACCTTAATGTCAACCATCGGGTAGCCGGCCGACACACCGGTTTCCATTGCTTCTTTAACACCGGCTTCAATTGGTGAGATGTATTCTTTGGGAATAGCACCGCCAACAACTTTATTTTCAAAGATGAAGCCTTGACCATGTTCCAAAGGACTGACTTCCAGCCAGCAATGGCCGTATTGACCGCGACCGCCGGACTGACGAACAAACTTGCCTTCGGCTTTAACGGTTTTACGAATGGTTTCGCGGTAAGCAACCTGAGGTTTGCCTACGTTGCATTCTACTTTGAATTCCCTGAGCATCCGGTCAACGATAATTTCCAGATGCAATTCGCCCATACCGGAGATGATGGTCTGGCCGGTTTCCTGGTCAGTACGCATCCGGAAGGTGGGATCTTCTTCGGAAAGCCGGGCAAGAGCAGCGCCCATTTTTTCCTGATCAGCCTTGGTCTTAGGTTCAACGGCTATATGAATAACCGGTTCCGGGAAGACCATGGATTCCAAGATGATGACGTTTTTGTCGTCGCACAGGGTGTCGCCGGTAGTGGTGTCTTTAAGACCTACAGCGGCAGCGATGTCACCGGTATAAACCGTTTCGATCTCTTCGCGGTGATTAGCATGCATCTGGAGAATCCGGCCGATACGTTCCCGTTTGCCTTTAGTGGAATTATACACATAGGAACCGGAAGAGAGTTGACCGGAATATACTCTAAAGAACGCCAGTTTACCAACATACGGGTCAGCCATAATCTTAAACGCCAGGGCCGAGAACGGCAGGCTGTCATCTGCTTTGCGCTCATCTTCTTCACCGGTATCAGGGTTTACACCTTTGATAGCCGGGATATCTGTCGGCGCAGGCATGTAGGCGATAACTGCGTCAAGGAGAGGCTGAACGCCTTTATTTTTATAGGATGAACCGCAAATGACCGGTGTCAATTTGCAGGCGATGGTTGCATTACGGATGGCGGTTTTGATTTCCTCGATGGTGAGTTCTTCACCTTCGAGGTATTTCATCATCAGTTCGTCATCGCTTTCAGCAACGGCATCCAGGAGGTTCTGACGATAAAGTTCGGCATTTTCAACCATGTCTTCAGGAATTTCAGTGGCTTCACTTACTTTCCCAAGATCATCGGTGTAAATAACAGCCTTCATTTCGATCAGATCGACAAATCCTTTGAAGGTGTCTTCAAAACCGATCGGCAGTTGAATCGGCACTGCATTAGCGCCTAACCGGCTTTTCATCATATCGACAACACGGTAAAAATCCGCACCGGTGATGTCCATTTTATTAACATAAGCCATACGGGGAACGCCATACTTATCAGCTTGACGCCAGACTGTTTCGGACTGGGGCTCTACGCCGCCTTTAGCACAGAAAACCGCAACCGATCCGTCAAGTACCCTCAAAGAACGTTCTACTTCAACTGTAAAGTCCACGTGTCCTGGTGTGTCAATGATGTTAATGCGATGCCCGTCCCATTGGGCAGTAGTGGCCGCAGAGGTAATGGTTATACCTCTTTCTTGTTCCTGCACCATCCAGTCCATAGTCGCAGCACCATCATGAACTTCGCCAATTTTGTGTACTCTGCCGGTATAAAATAGAATGCGTTCTGTAGTAGTGGTCTTGCCGGCGTCTATGTGCGCCATGATGCCGATGTTCCGCGTCTTTTCGAGAGGAAACTTTCGGGCCACTATTTTCACTCCTTAAGTATCGTCAGCTCCGTATCCACAGTCCCTTATTCGGCATGAAGACGGGTTGCTTACGCAACCCTCAAACCGTTTTGTGAACCACGAATCCGAAACCTCGAAATTTTACCAGCGATAATGTGCAAAAGCCTTGTTGGCTTCCGCCATTTTATGGGTATCTTCACGCTTCTTAACAGATGCGCCGGTATTGTTAGCAGCATCCATCAATTCTGAAGCAAGACGCTCGTGCATTGTCTTTTCACCGCGATTGCGGGAATAATTGACCAGCCAGCGAATGCCGAGTGACATTTTACGATCAGGACGAACTTCCACTGGTACTTGGTAATTAGCACCACCGACGCGGCGGGCACGAACTTCGAGAACCGGCATGACATTTTTAAGAGCCACTTCAAATACTTCCATTGGGTCTTTGCCGGTTTTGGCGCGAATGGCTTCAAACGCGTCGTATACAATGTTTTCGGCAACACCTTTCTTGCCATCCAACATAAGTTTGTTGATAAATCTGGTTACAAGCTTGGAGTTATATACCGGATCCGGCAATACATCCCGCTTGGGAACAGCACCTTTTCTTGGCATCAGTATCCCTCCTTCTTACAAAACTCTACTGCATTAAGCGCAATTATTTCTTGGTCCGTTTGGCACCGTATTTAGAACGGCCCTGGCTGCGTTTGGCAACCCCAGCGGTGTCAAGAGCACCACGCACAATGTGATAACGTACGCCTGGCAAGTCTTTAACCCTGCCGCCACGGATCAGTACAACCGAGTGTTCCTGCAGGTTGTGGCCGATACCCGGAATGTAGGCAGTTACTTCGATGCCGTTAGTTAAGCGTACACGGGCAACTTTGCGGAGTGCAGAGTTAGGTTTTTTAGGAGTAGTTGTATATACTCTCGTGCATACGCCACGTTTTTGCGGACATTCTTTCAATGCAGGAGCGGTGGATTTTTGAATCAGCTGCTCCCGGCTTTTGCGCACTAACTGACTAATTGTTGGCATTTCTTAGCGCACCTCCTTCCCCAATCTCGTTATTTATTATTAAAAACTTCACCCATTGACAGGCAACAGGTAAAATTATTAACGACTTGTCCTTGAATTCGTCTATTTTAATAGAGCGACAGCGGCAGCACCCACTTCGATGCCACAGGCTTTACCAAGTTCCGACATGGTGCTTGCCTCATCAACCTGTATGCCTTTTTGGCTACATAGCTGTATAAGCGGCGCTGTCACCCGTCTGTCAGCATCAGCAGCAAGGTAAACCTTAGCAGCCAGACCTTTTTCCACAGCCCGCACTGCTTGCTTAGTGCCGATGGCCTTCTTGGCAGTCTTTAAATCTGCAAGTTCCTCACTGTTCATACTTCCATCTCCCTCGGAAAAATCAGCCTATTTTTCAAGGCACTCTAATATATTAGCATTTCGATGATTAAATGTCAATAAAGTATTAGATTTTCCGCACTAATTTAAAGCCACTAAACCGGGTGTTTCCAGATCGCTGGACGACAGTACATATTAGTGCCCGCAAATGCTTATTTTATGCGCCTTACGGCCAGTAGGCTTGTACACATTCGGAGCTGCCGGCAATAATTTGTCACCATCTATATTCAAGGGCTGACAGAAGGTGGTTTCTGTCAAAATCCCTTCCTCCTGCCGCCCGTATTTTTTTTGTAGTAATGATTCTCAAGTCGGGTTGTTAATCTCCGATTGGGTTTTCGATTAAGGTTGCAAAAACAAACTCATGAACATGACCATCAGCTTCAGTGGTCTGACCTGCTACAAAATGCACATGCTTGCCATCACCCACGCAGATTGCCGGACCTGTACGGACTAAAATTTTGTGGAAATGGTCTTCATAAAAGTCGGTTCTGGTAAATATCTCATGGATATGACTATTACCCGCCGGGATTACTTCACCAGAAACGCCGGCAAAACGATGGTTATGCGGATCTTCTTGCAGTTCGGCCAATTTGGTACTGCCAAGGAATTCATGGACATGGGTCAGCACCTGAGGATGCCCGTCATGACACTGACAATCTCTTTTATCTTGATCGTACTCCATTTATACACCTCCTTCCTCTTTATACTCTATCCTATGTTACATAAACAGTTTTCGTGACAATTAAGTACATGCCCGCAATGCAGTTTCCATTCTTGCTGTCAGGATAAAAGTAAAAATCAGCCTGCATCCGGACCACAGACTGATTGGAGTCTTACGGTATTTTTACGCAAAAAGAAACTGGGGAAGGTTCTTACCCTCCCCAGTCAATTGCAGATAAACTTATTCGCCCAATACTTGTTCGGCAGCCGGTTCAAGAACAGGCGCCTTGAGACGAACATTGCGATAACGGCTCATACCGGTACCGGCAGGAACCAGTTTGCCGATAATTACATTTTCTTTGAGACCCAAGAGTGGATCTACCTTGCCTTTGATAGCAGCTTCGGTAAGAACACGGGTGGTCTCCTGGAAAGAAGCAGCCGACAGGAATGAGTCGGTCGCCAGAGATGCCTTGGTAATACCCAGAAGAATCGGTCTGGCAATGGCCGGTTCGCCGCCGGCTTCAATAGCCTTGGCATTTTCCTCTTCAAAGGTATTAAGATCAATGTATTCGCCTGGCAGAAGCTCGGTATCGCCGGCTTCTTCCACCTTGACTTTATGCAGCATCTGGCGAACCATAACTTCAATGTGTTTGTCATTAATCTCAACGCCCTGGGATTTATATACTTTCTGTACTTCATATACCAAGTAGCGCTGGGTGGCTTTAAGGCCGCTGACACGCAGGATATCATGCGGATTAACCGCACCCTCGGTAAGACGGTCACCGGCTTCGACCATCTGGCCGTCGCTGACAATAAGTCTTGCACCATACGGAATCTGATATACGCGTTCTTCGCCAAGCGAAGCGTCATTAGGATACACAGTAACCCGGCGCATACCTTTGATTTCCTTGACTTCCACCCTACCGTCAACTTCGGTAATAATGGCCTGGCGTTTCGGTTTGCGAGCTTCGAATAACTCTTCGACCCTCGGCAGACCCTGAGTAATATCATCACCGGCGACACCACCGGTATGGAAGGTTCTCATAGTCAGCTGAGTACCTGGTTCGCCGATGGACTGTGCAGCAATGATACCCACTGCCTCGCCGACGTCCACCATATGACTTGTGCCCAGATTGCGGCCATAGCAGTTGATACATACGCCGTAACGGGAACGGCAGGTAAGTACCGAACGGATGGATACTTTTTCCCGGACTTTGACAACTTTATCTGCCAAATCCTCAGTAATCAAGTCATTAGTCTTGACAATCATTTCGCCGGTTGCCGGATCAACGATGTCTTCCGCCGACATTCTGCCGACAATGCGGTCTTTCAGCGATTCAATAACACCGGAGCCTTCTTTGATGGCTTCCACCTCAATACCCCGGATGTTATTGTTGCGAACTTTTACTTCTTTAACCGAGCTGGCCAAAACAGCTTCGATATGCTCTTCAGTAAACGGCGTGTCCGCCGGCACCAGTTCAATACCTTCGCTTGTCTTGATGGCTTCGGTGGTATTTTTGCCAAGCATTTCGCGAATCATGGCTTCTTTAAGCGCAGCACGGACTTTTTCTTCAGGAGCACCAAGAGCGATAGTTTCCGCAGCAGCAGCGCGGCCAACATCTTCCTCGGTCTCATCAGTCTGTCCCTGGATTACAATCTCAGGCACGCCGTGTTCGCCAATCAGGCGGAGATTATTCTCTTCCAGCAAAGTCCCCTGCATCAGCAGTATATCGGCTGTTTTCGGATCAATTACATCCTGCGCCAGTATCCGGCCAATCAGCGTATCTTTCAGCATATCAATAGCACCGGCGCTGGATTGAGCCAGGCGGGCCCGTTCTCTGACCAGGTTGAGTCCAACAACATCACAGTCTTCTTCCCGGACAATAACGTCTTGCGCAACGTCGACAAGACGGCGGGTCAAGTAACCCGAGTCTGCCGTCCTCAGCGCAGTATCGGCCAGACCCTTACGGGCACCGTGTGTAGAGATAAAGTATTCGAGTACTGTCAGACCTTCACGGAAGTTAGCTTTGATCGGCAAGTCGATAATCCGGCCGGAAGGATCAGCCATAAGACCGCGCATACCGGCTAACTGCCGAATCTGTTGAATATTACCGCGGGCGCCGGAGTTAGCCATCATATAAACCGGATTAAAGCGGTCCAGCGTGTTCATTAGCGCCGCAGTAACGTCATCAGTGGCTTTGGTCCACAGGTCAATTGTCTTTTTATAGCGCTCGTCGTCGGTAATGAGACCACGGCGATATTGTTTGTCGATGGTGTCGACCTTGCCTTCGGCGGCGGCCAGAATATCTTTCTTTTCAGCCGGTATCTTAATATCAGAAATAGCAATGGTTATGCCGGCCCGGCAGGCAAATGAGAAGCCCAGGCGTTTTACGGCATCCAAAACAACGGCCGTTTTGGCGTTGCCAAAGATGTTATAGGAGTCGGCGACAAGACGGCCTAACTGCTTTTTATCCATCAGCTTGCCAAGATGCCAGCCATCTTCTTTTTTCTCATAATGTCTAAGCTCAGGCGGTAAAACTTCATTGAATATTACCCGCCCTAACGTGGTATGAACCAAGCCATAGCCATCTAAACGCATTTTGAGCTTTTCATGCAAGCCTAAAGTTTTATGCTGATACGCGAGCAGCGCTTCATTCATATTGGAGAACGCTCTCAGTTTACCGTCCTCAGGTTCTCTCTCTATTGTCAGGTAGTACGCACCTAGTACCATATCCTGGGTAGGTGTGGCTACAGGTCTACCGTCTTTGGTAGATAAAATATTGTGGGCGGAAAGCATAAGCATCCGGGCCTCAGCCTGGGCTTCTGCCGATAAAGGCACGTGTACGGCCATCTGGTCGCCGTCAAAGTCGGCATTGTAGGCAGTACAGACCAAGGGGTGAATTTTGATGGCGCGGCCTTCAGATAAAACCGGTTCAAAGGCCTGAATACCCAGTCTGTGAAGTGTCGGCGCACGATTTAAGAGCACCGGATGCTCTTTGATGACTTCTTCGAGTACATCCCAGACTTCCGGGCGCACCCTTTCCACCATCCGTTTAGCGCTTTTTATGTTATGGGCATGACCGGCGTTGACCAGTTTTTTCATAACAAAAGGTTTAAATAATTCCAGGGCCATTTCTTTAGGCAAACCGCACTGGTGCAGCTTCAGTTCCGGTCCGACTACGATAACCGAACGGCCTGAATAGTCAACCCGCTTACCCAGCAGGTTCTGACGGAAGCGGCCTTGTTTGCCTTTAAGCATATCGCTCAAGGATTTAAGCGGTCGGTTGCCGGGACCGGTTACCGGCCGGCCACGGCGGCCATTATCGATAAGCGCATCAACTGCTTCCTGCAGCATACGTTTTTCATTGCGGACAATAATATCAGGAGCACCTAAATCCAGGAGGCGCTTCAGGCGGTTATTACGGTTGATTACCCGCCTGTAGAGATCATTCAGGTCGGAAGTGGCAAAGCGGCCGCCGTCCAATTGCACCATCGGCCTCAGTTCAGGCGGTATAACCGGAACGACATCCATCACCATCCAGGCTGGATTATTGCCGGACTTACGAAAAGCCTCGACAACTTCCAAACGTCTGATAGCTCTGATTCTTCGCTGTCCACTTACTTCTTTCAGCTCTTGCCGGAGTTCCCGGCTTTGTTTTTCCAGGTCAAGTTCTTCAAGCAGCTTCTTGATAGCCTCAGCGCCCATGCCAACTTTAAATGCATTACTGTATTTGTCGCGATGCTCCCGGTACTCGTTTTCATTCAGCAACTGCTTCTTCATCAGCGGTGTGTCGCCTGGGTCAAGAACGATATAGGAAGCAAAGTATAACACTTTTTCCAGGGAGCGCGGGGAAATGTCAAGGATGAGACCCATGCGGCTGGGAATGCCTTTGAAGTACCAGATATGAGATACTGGCGCCGCAAGCTCGATATGGCCCATACGGTCACGACGAACCTTGGAGCGGGTTACTTCAACCCCGCATCGATCGCAAATAATACCTTTATAGCGTATCCGCTTATATTTACCGCAGTGACATTCCCAATCCCGGGTTGGTCCAAAAATCTTTTCGCAGAACAGACCTTCCCGTTCCGGCTTTAAGGTACGGTAGTTGATGGTTTCCGGTTTTTTTACTTCACCATGCGACCACTTGCGAATTTGCTCCGGTGATGCCAGACCAATCCGCATCGAATCAAAGTTATTTACATCCAACAAGGGGTTATCGCTCCCTTCTAACTAGTCGAAATCCTCGTCATCCACTATGTCATCCATGTAATCGCGGGGATTAGACTTTTTAGCATTTTCCTTGAGCTTTTTCGAATTACCTTTTTGGGGCTGGAAATCGAATTCGTCGTCTGCTTGCTGAGCAGCGTCAAACTTGTCGCTGTCCATTTCGCCGATTTCTGCGATAATGTCGAGTTCTTCTTCTAAGGGCTCGATATCGTCATTAGCTTCGAGTTCGTCAACCACATCAGCCTCGAAATCAGATTTCTTACGTTCAACAGGGGCCTGTGGTCCGTCATCGCCACTAATATTTAACTCTAACTCTTTGGCCGTTTCATTGATGTCTTCATCTGATTCACGGATCATAATTTCCTGAGCATCTTCAGTCAGGACTTTGACATCAAGACCGATACTTTGCAGTTCTTTGATAAGTACCTTGAAGGATTCGGGTACACCCGGTTCAGGTACGTTTTCACCTTTAACGATGGCCTCGTAGGTTTTAACACGGCCCACAACATCGTCAGACTTGACCGTCAAGAGTTCCTGCAGGGTATAGGCAGCACCATAGGCCTCCAGGGCCCATACTTCCATCTCGCCAAAACGCTGACCGCCAAATTGCGCTTTACCACCAAGCGGCTGCTGGGTAACAAGCGAGTACGGACCGGTAGAGCGGGCATGAATTTTATCGTCAACCAAGTGAGCCAGCTTGAGCATATACACATAGCCGACAGTAACATGATTGTCAAAGGGTTCGCCTGTTCTGCCGTCGAAAAGTTCTGTTTTGCCGTCTTCCGAAAGACCGGCAGCCTTCAGCGTCTTGATGACTTCAGTTTCCGTTGCTCCGTCAAAAACCGGAGTTGCTAAATGAACGCCGGCAATATCCGGTTTGGGCAGTCCGTGCTTCTCGATGTTATAGTTAACCTCTTTTAGCCTGTCGACCAAAGTAGGATCGCCCATTTTCACCTGCATACCGATAGCGGCGGCTGCACGGCCTAAGTGAGTTTCCAGTACCTGACCGATGTTCATACGCGACGGTACACCCAGCGGATTGAGCACAATCTGCACCGGTGTGCCATCAGGTAAAAACGGCATATCTTCCCGGGGCATAATCCGGGAAACTACCCCTTTATTACCATGACGGCCCGCCATTTTGTCGCCTTCGGAGATTTTCCGCTTTTGGGCGATATAGCAGCGTACCAGCTGGTTGACTCCCGGTGGCAGTTCATCACCGTTTTCCCGGGTGAAGACTTTTACATCAACGATCTTACCTGCTTCGCCGTGAGGTACTCTCAGCGAGGTATCACGAACTTCACGGGCTTTTTCACCAAATATGGCCCTGAGCAGCCGTTCTTCAGCCGTAAGTTCTGTTTCACCCTTGGGAGTAACTTTTCCGACCAGAATATCACCGGGGCGGACTTCGGCGCCAACCCGGATAATGCCGCGGTCATCCAGGTCGCGCAGCACATCTTCAGCCACGTTGGGGATGTCGCGGGTAATTTCTTCCGGTCCCAGTTTAGTATCGCGGGCATCACATTCATATTCCTCAATATGTATGGATGTAAAGACATCCTCCTTAACCAAATCCTGGCTAAGCAAAATGGCATCCTCGTAGTTATAACCTTCCCAAGGCATAAAGGCTACCAGTACATTATAGCCCAGCGCCAATTCGCCTTTGTCGGTGGAAGGACCGTCAGCCAGCACTTGCCCTTTGACGATTTGCTCACCTTTATAGACGATCGGTTTTTGGTTAATGCAGGTTCCCTGGTTGGAACGAAGATACTTAAGCATTTTATACGTATCTAATCCGCCTTTATCGGTGCGGATGTGGATATCGGTTGCCGTTACTTTTTCAACAACACCGGCATTTTTAGCTAAAATTACAACGCCGGAGTCACGGGCCGCCTTGTATTCCATACCGGTACCGACAAGCGGCGCCTGTGTTTTTAAGAGCGGTACAGCCTGACGCTGCATATTAGCACCCATGAGGGCCCGGTTGGCGTCGTCATTTTCCAAGAATGGAATCATGGCTGTTGCAATGGACACTACCTGTTTTGGCGAGACGTCCATATAGTCTACTTTTTCAGCAGGCACTACTAAGGTTTCGTGCCTGTAACGGCAGATTACACGCGCTTCTTTGAACCAGCCGTTTTCATCGAGGATTTCGTTCGCCTGGGCGATGATCATTTCGTCCTCTTCATCGGCTGTCAAATACATAACTTCATCGGTTACCTTGTGCTCCAGCCTATTAACTTTACGGTAAGGTGTTTCAATAAAACCAAACTCGTTAATCCGGGCAAAAGTAGAAAGGGAACCGATAAGACCGATGTTCGGTCCTTCCGGCGTCTCAATCGGGCACATCCGGCCATAGTGGGAATGGTGAACGTCACGGACTTCAAAGCCGGCGCGTTCACGGCTTAAGCCTCCCGGGCCGAGGGCGCTGAGACGTCGTTTATGAGTAAGCTCAGCCAGCGGATTGGTCTGATCCATAAATTGCGACAACTGGCTGGAACCAAAAAATTCTTTGATGGCGGCTACAACCGGCCTGATGTTAATCAACGCCTGCGGCGTAATTACATCTATGTCCTGGATGGTCATGCGTTCCTTAACAACTCTTTCCATCCGGGCCAGACCGATACGGAACTGGTTCTGGAGCAGTTCGCCGACAGAACGCAAGCGCCGGTTGCCTAAGTGGTCAATATCGTCAGTGGTGCCGTGTCCGTCCATTAAATTAAGAAGATAGCTAATGGAAGCAATGATATCCTCTTTCGTAATGGTGCGATGAGTGAACGGCAGTATTGAGTTGAGCGTAAGTTTGACAGGGGTGCCGTCTTTTTGCTTAATCCAGGCTTGATGCATCCCCGGACCGTCAAATATTTTTGCGGCGGCAATACGGTCAAGGATACGATCCTCCAGCACAGTGCCTTCTTCGACGACAATTTCCCCGGTTTCTTTATCAGCAAGCGACTGGCCCAATGTTTTCCCCAGCAGACGCCGGCGCCAGCCAAGCTTTTTGCCGAGTTTATAACGACCGACAGTCGCTAAGTCATAGCGTTTGGGATCAAAAAACAGTGATTCCAAAAGCTGAGCGGCATTTTCGACCGTTGGCGGTTCACCCGGACGCAGCCGCTTATATATTTCTACAAGGGCTTCTTCCCTTGAGTCGCTGTTATCCCGTTCCAGCGTCGCCCGGATACGTACATCATCATTAAAGAGCTCGGAAATAACGCCATTGGAGACAAAGCCCAACGCGCGGATGAGGACCGTAACCGGCAGTTTCCGCGTACGGTCAACCCGCACCGACACAACATCGTTGGCATCCGTTTCCAATTCAAGCCATGCGCCACGGTTAGGAATAACGGTAGCATTGTATAGTTTTTTACCGGTAGTATCGATTGTTTCGCCATAATAAACACCTGGCGAACGCACCAACTGGCTGACAATAACGCGTTCAGCACCATTGATAATAAACGTACCATTGTCGGTCATAAGCGGAAAATCGCCCATAAATACTTCTTGCTCTTTGATTTCCTGTGTCTCTTTGTTGTACAGCCGGACGCTGACGCGAAGCGGAGCGGCATAGGTTACATCCCGCTCTTTGCATTCTTCAACATCGTATTTAGGTTCGCCCAGTGTAAAGTTTTCAAAAGACAGGACCAGGTTGCCAGTAAAGTCCTGGATAGGAGAAATATCGCGGAATATCTCCTGTAAGCCTTCCTTAAGAAACCAGTTGTACGAATTCTTCTGGATCTCGATAAGGTTGGGCATGTCCAGCACTTCTTCAATTTTGGCGTAACTATACCTGAACCTTTTGCCCACCGGAACAGGATTAAACATTAACCCCTTCACCCCTTAGCCATTTTGCGCTGACACATTGCGTTAATTGCGCCGGATAACC
Source organism: Sporomusa aerivorans (assembly GCF_041428895.1). Classification (NCBI taxonomy): domain Bacteria; kingdom Bacillati; phylum Bacillota; class Negativicutes; order Selenomonadales; family Sporomusaceae; genus Sporomusa; species Sporomusa aerivorans. Next base: position 451,664 of record NZ_CP156926.1, on the reverse strand, counting down.
TGACGGAATTCTGCAAATACTAAGTCAGCAGTTAAATGTTTAAAATAAATACAAAACAAAGCAAGGCTCTATATCTTAGGTAAGGACCTTGCTTTTTTTTTCGATGAAAAACGATTCATCCTCCATTATATTACTATTTCCTGCCATTCCATTATTTATACAGCACAAAATGAAAAAGGCTGCTAAGATATAGCAATATAAACATGTACGGCGATATATAATGGTATCACACATTTTTTGCTATGTCAAGAAAGATTAACCAAAAATGTATGTTTTTTTATAATAGATGGTTGGCGAAGCGCCGGCCTCTATTGTTTTATTCGGCAGAAGGTTCTTGCTGTCCGTAAATAATAAGAAGGAGCACCTGCAGAGGTGCTCCTTACCAGTAATTAAGTTAAAATTACTTAACTTCGACAGTTGCGCCAGCTTCAGTAAGTTTAGCTTTGAGAGCTTCAGCGTCAGCTTTGGAGATTTTTTCTTTAACAGGCTTAGGAGCACCGTCAACCAGATCTTTGGCTTCTTTGAGGCCAAGGCCGGTAACTTCGCGTACAACTTTAATAACGTTGATTTTAGCAGCGCCAGCGTTGGTGAGGATTACGTCAAACTCAGTTTGTTCTTCAGCAGCAGGAGCAGCGCCGCCAGCAGCAGGAGCAGCAGCTACAGCTACAGGAGCAGCAGCAGATACGCCGAATTTTTCTTCGAGAGCTTTTACCAGCTCGGAAAGTTCGAGCACAGTCATTTGCTCAATGGCTTCCATAATTTGTTCTTTAGTCATTTTAAAATACCTCCATAAACTTTCATTTAAATTTGTTTTTTTAGTTACGCAGATTCTTTTTGCTTGCGTACAGCTTCAAGCGCATATACCAGATTGCGCATAGTACCGGAAAGTACGTTGACAAAACCAGCGATAGGAGCCTGGAAACCAGCCAGAACCTGCGAAATAAGAACTTCGCGCGGCGGCAGGTTGGACAGAGCTTTAACACCGTTAGCGTCGATAACTTTACCTTCAACTAAGCCGGCTTTTACTTCCAGAGCCTGTAATTTGTTTTCTTTTACAAATTCGGAAATTACTTTGGCCGGAGCGACAGGATCGGTATATGAAATTGCGATAGCAGTCGGTCCTTCAAGATAAGGATCAAGACCTTCGATGCCAGCTTCTTTAGCAGCAATGCGAGTCATGGTATTTTTAAATACCTTGTACTCTACGCCTGCTTCACGCAGCTTGCGGCGAAGTTTGGTGTCCTGAGCCACAGTCAGACCACGGTAGTTAGTCAAAACCGCACCTTTGGTAGTGCTGAGCTTTTCTTTAATATCGGCAACTGTTTGGATTTTTTCTTGAGTTACAGCCATTAATTTACACCTCCTTACAAATAATCGCCTGACTGCTTAGGAATGCTCAAAGTTTAATCCCGCTAAAACGGAACGGCACAATGAACGTTCAAAAACAATCGAAAATTAAAAGCGGCCTCACGGCATAGACACCGGAGGCCGCGTAAACTCAAGTTACAGTTACACGCTGCAAATCCCCGGCCTCGGCAGGAAAGCGTTCGCGACGCTTTTACAAAACAACCTACTGTCTACAGCCTAGCGGAGCTATTCTTTTTTGCCGGGAGCCTTGAGCGGGTTAACTCTTACACCAGGACCCATTGTTGAGCTTAAGGAGATATTCCGCATATACTGGCCTTTAGCCGCTGCGGGTTTAACCTTAATCAATGTATCAATCAGGGTTTGGAAGTTTTTGAGCAGTTTTTCGCTATCGAAAGATACCTTGCCAATAGGAGCATGGATATTGCCTGCTTTATCGGTGCGGTATTCAATCTTACCGGCTTTGATTTCATTAATGGCACGGGTTACATCAAGCGTAACAGTACCTACTTTGGGGTTAGGCATTAAGCCTTTGGGGCCGAGGATTTTACCAAGACGGCCAACCAATCCCATCATATCCGGCGTAGCTACTGCAACATCAAAATCAGTCCAGCCACCCTGGATTTTTTCCACCATATCTTCAGCGCCGACAAAGTCTGCACCGGCAGCTTCAGCTTCTTTAGCTTTTTCACCTTTGGCGAAAACCAGCACTCGCTTGGTTTTACCTGTACCAAAGGGAAGGACAACAGCACCACGCACCTGCTGATCAGCATGTTTCGGGTCAACACCCAGTTTGACAGCAACTTCTATAGTTTGATCAAACTTGGCGCTAGCTGTTTTCTTAACAAGTTCTACCGCTTCTTCTGGATCATACAGCTTGTCAAGATCAACAAGTTTAGCGGCCTCGATATACTTTTTACCATGTTTAGGCATCTAGTTTTCCTCCTTTGTGGTAATAACGGAAGCACTTAGTCCTCCCACATGAGACGAGACACTATTAGTCTACAATCTCAATGCCCATACTGCGGGCAGTACCCTCGATCATCCGCATAGCGGCTTCTACGCTGGCTGCATTAAGATCCTGCATTTTGGACTCGGCAATTTCCTTAACCTTGTCGCGTTTAACTTTGGCAACCTTCTTTTTGTTAGGTTCACCAGATGCAGTTTCAATACCGGCGGCTTTTTTGAGAAGAATAGCGGCAGGCGGCGTTTTAGTGATAAAGGTAAATGATCTATCCTCAAATACCGTAATCTCAACCGGGATAATCAAACCTGCTTGTTGGGCTGTTCTTTCGTTAAACTCTTTAACAAAAGCCATGATATTGACACCAGCTTGACCAAGCGCCGGACCTACGGGAGGCGCCGGAGTAGCCTTACCAGCGGGAACTTGCAGTTTTACAAGTTTTACAACCTTCTTAGCCATTTATATTACACCTCCTTAATCAACTTTCGCAATTTGCGTAAAATCAAGCTCGACCGGTGTTTCACGACCAAACATGTTGACAAGCACTTTCAGTTTGCCACGATCGGGGTTTATATCAATCACAGTGGCAGACCAGTTTTCAAAAGCACCTGAAGTGATACGTACCAGTTGATTGAGCTCAATATCTATTTTCGGTTTGGCCTCTTCGATACCCATAGACTTGAGGATGTGCTTGACTTCACTTTCGCTCAGCGGAATAGGCTTGGTTCCCGACCCGACAAAACCGGTAACACCCGGTGTATTGCGAACAACATACCAGGAACGGTCAGTGACAATCATTTCTACCAGAACATATCCGGGGAAAACTTTCTTTTTGGCAATTTTCTTCTTGCCATCTTTTATTTCCACTTCATCTTCCATGGGCACAAGCACCCGGAAAACTTCATTCTCCATTCCCATGGAGTGAACTTTTTTCTCCAGATTGGCTTTTACTTTGTTTTCATAACCGGAATATGTATGGATAACATACCATTTTTTCTCGAGTTTTTCGGATTCCATAGCCTCAAGGGACGTAAGACGCCCCCCACCCCCCTAGTCTACTTGATGATAGCCTTTAGCAATTGAGTGAAAGATGTATCAATCACCCAAATTAGAGCCGCAACAACTGCAACCGTCACAAATACAATTCCAGTGAAGGAAATAAGCTCTTGTTTGCCCGGCCATGTTACTTTTTTTAGTTCAGCTTTTACTTCCCGCAAGAATTTCTTCCAGCGCGATGTATTCGTCTGGACAGTTGTTTCCTGGGCGGCCATTTTTCTCACATCCTGTGCGTACATTTTGGCAGGGGCGGCAGGAATCGAACCCGCAACCAACGGTTTTGGAGACCGCTACTCTACCAATTGAGCTACACCCCTACTCTTAGGCTAACAAAATACTGCGCACCTTACTTTGTTTCTTTGTGCGGAGTCTGCTTTTTGCAGAACTTGCAGTATTTGTTGAACTCTAATCTATCCGGGTCGTTTTTCTTGTTTTTATTGGTCTGATAATTGCGTTGTTTGCATTCTGTGCAGGCCAATGTTACCGCGTTGCGCATCCTGTTACACCTCTCTTACCAGTAAATATAGCACTTCGGTCTATTGTCTGACAATCTTTTTTTAAAATGTCACTAATACAATTTATCATAATTATATCAGCATGTCAATAGCCCACAGGCTCGGGTATGCCAGCCAATAATAAAGCAGGGGCTTATCCCCCCGCTTTATCTATTATACACCATTAAATTCACTTTATACCAGTTCTACTTATTCTGCAGAACTCTCGCTACTCGGTAACTGCAGTTACAACGCCGGCGCCAACAGTACGGCCGCCTTCGCGGATAGCGAAACGGAGACCTTCTTCAATAGCGATCGGGGTGATGAGTTCAATGCTCATTTGAATGTTGTCGCCAGGCATAACCATTTCTACACCTTCAGGCAGATTTACAACACCGGTTACGTCGGTTGTTCTAAAGTAGAACTGCGGACGATAGTTGGTGAAGAACGGAGTATGACGGCCGCCTTCTTCTTTGGACAGTACGTATACTTCGCCTTTGAATTTGGTGTGCGGTTTAATGGAACCGGGTTTGGCAAGAACTTGACCGCGCTCGATTTCTTTACGCTCTACACCGCGCAAGAGAGCGCCGATGTTGTCGCCGGCTACGGCTTGGTCAAGAAGCTTACGGAACATTTCCACGCCGGTTACTACGGTGGATTTCGGTTTATCGGTCATACCGACGATTTCGACGGTATCACTTACTTTGATTACGCCACGTTCTACACGGCCGGTTGCTACTGTACCACGGCCGGTGATGGTGAATACGTCCTCGACAGGCATTAAGAAAGGCTTGTCGGTAGCGCGTTCCGGCGTCGGGATGTATGCGTCTACTTGATCCATGAGGTCATGGATTTTGCCGCACCATTCGCATTCGCGTTTTGCGCAGCCGCAGTTAAGTACTTTTACGGCAGAACCGCTGACTACAGGGATGTCGTCGCCAGGGAATTCATAGCTGGACAAGAGCTCGCGAACTTCCATTTCTACCAGTTCCATCAGTTCAGCATCGTCTACCAGGTCGGCTTTGTTTAAGAATACAACCATAGCAGGAACGCCTACCTGGCGGGACAGAAGAATGTGTTCACGGGTTTGCGGCATCGGGCCGTCAGCAGCCGATACAACGAGGATAGCGCCGTCCATCTGAGCAGCACCGGTGATCATGTTTTTAACATAGTCAGCATGGCCCGGGCAGTCAACGTGAGCATAGTGACGAGCCGGGGTTTCATACTCAACGTGAGCGGTGTTGATGGTGATACCGCGTTCTCTTTCTTCCGGGGCTTTGTCGATTTGGTCATAGGCCATGAACTCAGCGCCGCCATGTTTGGCCAGGGTCATAGTGATCGCGGCAGTCAGTGAAGTCTTGCCATGGTCAACGTGACCGATGGTGCCAATGTTAACGTGGGGTTTGTTTCTTTCAAACTTTTTCTTAGCCAATTCTGTGTTACCTCCTTAATTATCCTCACTTGTATTAGTCTACTTTATTATATCCAGGCAAGCTCTCGCTATTGCTCGGCATTAAGTCGATTACCCTGTACAACCGGCTTAGCCACAGGGGCCAGCAACAGTTTCCGCCTTCGCTGCCGCTCGGCATAAGCTGTGTTTACTTTACACCGCTTTCGGGTGTAAGGGTAACATCAGACTTCCGCCTTCGCTGTCGCTCGGCACAAGCCGTGTTTACTTTACACCGCTTTCGGGTGTAAGGGCAACATCGACTTCTGCCTTCGCTGTCGCTCGGCACAAGCCGTGTTTACTTTACAAAACTAGATTATTCTATCTGGGGTATAAAATTCCTGCTAAGTCAGGCGGCAAAACGAAAAAAACCTTACAGATTAACTGTAAGGTTTTTTTGGTGGCGGCGCAGGGACTTGAACCCCGGACACTGCGGGTATGAACCGCATGCTCTAGCCAACTGAGCTACGCCGCCATATTTAAATATAAATGGAGCTAGTGACCGGGATTGAACCGGTGACCTTATCCTTACCAAGGATACGCTCTGCCAACTGAGCTACACCAGCACAAGCAAAACGACTTATTAGCACCCATCTGCGTTGTTGTCACTGCGTGCGCTCCCTCCGACGTACTTCCCAGTACGCGTACTCGTTTCCGCCTAGCATCTGAGTACTACTAAGCCGTTTTGCGGCTTTGAGTCAATGCTGGCTTATCGCAGATAAGATGGGTATGTTTATTCTTTATAAAGCTTCGCTTTATAAAATCGAGTTTTACATAAGCGAAGCGATAGTATCATGGTTGCGGGGACAGGACTTGAACCTGTGACCTTCGGGTTATGAGCCCGACGAGCTACCAACTGCTCCACCCCGCGATGTTATTGGTGGAGGGAGGTGGATTCGAACCACCGAAGTCAAAGACGGCAGATTTACAGTCTGCTCCCTTTAGCCACTCGGGAATCCCTCCAGAATTAATGGGTATTAGGATGTTCCGCACTGCCGCTTGGAACTAAGCGATTCGCACAGGTTTCGCGTTGCTATCGCTCCTAAAAACCTGGCTCACTGCTTAATGGAGCTGGCGATAGGAATTGAACCCACAACCTGCTGATTACAAGTCAGCTGCTCTACCAATTGAGCTACGCCAGCATCGTCTCACGAGAACCGTGCCTCAGTGACAAAATTCATTATATAATAATCCACAATCTATGTCAACATCTTTTTGTTTGGTTATTTTCCCCATATAATCTTGGCTGAGTAGACATTTTTCTATTTAGGAACCTAACCCGATATTCAGTTCAATGAGTTCTGAATCCACCATCAGATTGAGCGCCAAATACTTACTGCTGCTTACCCGCACACTGCAGGCTGAACCCACAACCATACTAGGCGGCGAAATGTCCACCACCATTCCCAACTTTTCAAAGTTTATAGCGGCATTGGCCGTAACCATATTAACCATTTCCGAAATAGCGCTCTGGGCCATGTCGTCTATTTCACAGATCGGCATCCCCATCATCATGGTTGAGGCAACCTTTTTGGCGGTATCTGCCGACATATTGTAGGCCACATTTCCCTGGACTCCTTTGGTAATGCCAATAAGAACAGTCACGCCATGACTTTCCAGCATCTGCTCTTTTACGCTGATTCCACCCCGGTTGATTTCCTTAAAGCCTAATTGCGGCAGAATGGTTGTCACTGCCTCCAAAAAAGGATTAATTAATTTTGCGTCCATATTGCGCTACCTCCTATGAACTATAAGCGTAATGGTGAAAATAGACTTGAACTTGAAGATGTACACGTCATTAATGTGCCTCTTTACCGCCCGAAAAAGTAATAATACGACACACCCGCAATAATAAAGCGATAGTAGGCAAAAGACGCCAGCGTGGAATTATTCAGGAACCGCAAAAACCACACTATTGAAATATAGGCCGTAACAAACGCAACACCAAAGCCAATAGCAAACATCAGAAGGTCACTGCTGCCTAATTGATCCCATATCTTCAGTAAATCATATATGCAGGCCACCAGCATGATGGGAACGGCGATAATAAATGAAAATTCAGCAGCCGCGGTGCGACTCATCCCCAAAAAGAGCCCTCCGGCAATTGTTGAACCCGAGCGGGAAAATCCGGGCCACAGGGATAAAATTTGAAACAAGCCTACCCAAAATGCCTGACTTAGCGTCATGTTGTCTACACTGCGTGTTACCGGACGTTTAGCTGCCTTTTCAGCCACCAGCATAAGCACAGCCCCTGCTACCAGGCCAACGATTACCGTCTGCGGCGCAAACAGAAAAGTTTTGATGGGTTTGTGTAACAGATAGCCGATCCCCATGACCGGTACTATACCGACCAGAACATGCAGAGCCGTCAGGCCGCCACCATAAACACGGAGGCTTTGCGGTTTAAGCATCGCCAAAAATTTATCCCGGTAGAGAATAAACACCGACAAAATAGCCCCAAGCTGGATAAATACTTCAAACACGCTGGCTTTTTCGCCTTCAAAACCAAGTAATGAGCCTACCAAAATCATATGCCCGGTCGACGATACCGGCAAAAATTCTGTCAAACCTTCAACTACGCCTATAACTACAGCAATTATATTATCGCTCAACGTCATTCTCCTTCGTTAGTTCTATCCACCTGCAGCATGGCAATAACCTGACCATCAGTCGGGAATGCCAGCTCAGGTACTCTATCTAACGGAAAATAGGCTACCCGGTCCAAATCATCACCCGGCTGAAGAACGCCCCCTCTGATTTCTGCTTCAAACCACACGCCAACAGTATGGACCGACGGATTATGAAAGTTTGATAAGACCGTGTATACTTTTCCTGGTTCGATAATTAAGCCGGTCTCCTCAAGAAACTCCCGCCTGACAGCATCACGGATATCCTCATCATATTCAACATAGCCGCACGGTATGCACCACAAGCCGGGGAAACTGGCGTTTGCGGCTCTCCGTCCCAGCAAAATCTCCCTGTCTTTCCGGATAATAGCCGCCACGCCAACAATCGGATTCTCATACATCGTATAACCGCACGATTCACAGACCAGACGCTCACGCTCACCAACCTGGCGATAATTTAATTTGCCGCCACACTTGGGGCAAAAATAGAACCGTTGCTTTTTCATAATTTCCCTCCGATAGCACGATGTTACTATTTTACCATATTTCGACTAAATATCCCGTAAAAAATTAAAAAATTTAATACAAAGTTAAAGCCCGGGGCTTTAGTGTAAAAAAACACCCTGTTCCCGGGCCTCTTCATGGATTACATGCAACTGCTTATTTTGATCCATAAAAGCAATAAAAACATTATGAATACTGTCTTGATGCTGCCGCCGGAACTCTTTGATTTGCTGCGCGGAAAAGCCCAGCTCGGTCAAAGTGCGTTCCTGAAGTTTGCCCTCCAAAATCACCGGTACCAGGATACTGTTCGGGCTAACGCTGAAATTCATCTGGCTGGGCGTCAGCGGCATATGTTCAGCTTTTTTCAACACACTTAATTTGCTATGCGGCTCCAAAATAGCCATTTCAACCGTCGTTATATCAAATACGTCCTTTTCCCGCAACAGCTGCAGCAGTATCTCCACAGGCATATGTACTTTGCGCAGATTCTCCTTGATAATCTGACCGTTTTGCACAAGCAGCAGCGGCTTGAAATTTATTTTTCGATTAAACGGACGAATCTTTATACTCAGCCAGCCAAAGAGCAACTGCATACAGCCAAGCGCCAAAAGTGCGATAAGGGCACTGGCAAGCTCAATCCGGTGATCCACGATAAGTGCACCGGCTACAGCCCCGATTGTAATCGAGGCCAAGAAATCAAACGTACTGAATTCGCCGAGTTGCCGGCGGCCAACCGCCAGCATGATAACAAGCAAAACACCCATTCCGGCAACTACTCTAAAAAGAGTAATACCCAATGTTTCCATCCGAGCCCTCCATTGCCTAGGCAAAAACTATGCAATATTTGGGCATAGTATATCCAGCTTAAATACTTTTAGTCACCGAAACAGATGCCGATTGCCCTGCCTGCCCGCAACAGTTCATCATCAGCGGTTACGTTATGCGCTTTACCGGCGATATCTGCAATGGGCACACGGATAATCCGGTTTTTCTGCAAGGCTACCATATTGCCGAAAGCCCCGGCGAGCACACAGTCAACAGCGGCAACACCATAGCGGGTGGATAACACCCGGTCAAAAGCAGTCGGTGTACCTCCCCGTTGTACATGTCCCAGCACAGTGCAGCGCGATTCTATGCCGGCAAGACGTTCAATCTCCCTGGCTAGCTTCTCGCCGGCCCCGCCTAAACGGATTTTTTCCTGACTCCCTTCTACAATACGCCCTACTGATATTTCGCCACCGCGGGGATACGCTCCCTCAGCAATAACAACAAGGCTAAACTGACGGCCGCGTTCCTGCCGCTCTTTAATTTTGGCAATAACTGAATCCAGGTTAAAAGGTATCTCCGGTATCAAAACGCAGTCTGCCCCGCCAGCCATTCCGGCATGCAGGGCTATCCAGCCGGCGTATCGGCCCATAACCTCAAGCACCATGACCCGGTGATGTGATTCCGCCGTAGTATGCAGCCGGTCCAGGGCCTCAGCAGCAACGCCAACCGCAGTGTCGAAACCAAAAGTGCGTTCTGTTCCGGGTATATCATTATCAATGGTTTTCGGAACAGCAACTACTGGCAGGCCTAACTGGTAAAACTCCGCGCCGATTTTAAGCGTACCGTCGCCGCCAATAACAACAAGCGCCTGGATGTCCGCCTGCCGCAGATTAGCCAACGCTTGTCCGGACATATTTTCATAGACAACCTGCCCGTTGCGGCTTACTGGATAATTAAATGGATTATCCCGATTGGTTGTCCCCAGCATGGTGCCGCCACGCGGCAAAATACCGGCGACACTGACATCTGTCAGCTCACACATCTGGTTTTCCACCATACCGCCAAAACCGTTCCTGATGCCCCATACTGCCAGTCCCCGGCCAAGGGCGCTTCTCACGACAGCCCGGATTACCGCATTAAGCCCTGGCGCGTCGCCGCCACCGGTAAGTACTGCGATTGTTTTTACACTTGTTGTGTTCAACACGGATCACCTCATTTATAGTATGTGCAAAGACGTATGAAATAGAGGAAACACAGCCGCACTTCCGCAAGGAGATATATTTGCCGATAATGAAAAAATGACACCTTACTGGTGTCATTTCATACTGCGTTACTCTTCGTATCTATCACTATAATTGGCTAAATCAGTCTGAGTTTCCTTATTAAGGCTACTAAGACCTTTATACATACCGCGGATGTCAGTGTCTTCACCGCGGTTTTCCAGATAGCGTTCCAACTTACGTTTTACCCGTTGTAATGCATTGTCGATAGACTTTACATGACGGTCAAGCTCAACAGCAATTTCCTGATAGGATTTGCCGTCAAGATAGGACATTAGTACTTTCCACTCAAGATCACTTAGAATTTCGCCCATCTTTTCTTCGATGTCAACAAATTCTTCGCGGCTAATAACCAATTCTTCCGGATCTGTCACTTTTGAGCCTGACAACACATCCAGAAGAGTGCGGTCGGAATCTTCATCGTAAATGGGTTTATTCAAGGAAACATAAGAGTTTAAAGGTATATGTTTTTGCCGGGTAGCTGTTTTGATAGCAGTTATAATCTGCCGGGTTACGCATAGTTCTGCGAATGCCCTAAAGGATGAAAGCTTATCATTGCGAAAATCACGAATAGCCTTGTAAAGACCAATCATGCCTTCCTGAATGATGTCTTCCCGCTCAGCGCCGATTAAAAAATATGATCTGGCCTTAGCCCGCACGAAGTTGCGATATTTATTAATCAAATACTCCAGAGCGACCGTATTGTCATTATCTTTGGCGTCGAATACTATTTCTTCATCAGTTAAGTTGTCAAAACAACTATACAGATCGCGTTGAGTATTAACCCGCATCGCATCGCCCCCACTAGTTTTATTATGCTGTCTATAGACGGCCACCAGCGCTGTTCTGCTACAACGGCCAATTTATACACTATAGAAAAAAATAAAAGTGCACTAAACAAATTAGTGCCGCCGTATTGGTGCATGTCTTATCACAATAAATTATACTTGCTGAAGCAAAGTTAGTCAAGCCCATCACGCCGCATAGCGTCAAGACGTTTAAGAATATCTTTTCCCAGGCGGCTGCCAAGTTCGTGCCGGTCTCGCGCCAGCACCTTCCGGGAAATACCAGCCGCAATTTCCCGCTTGACATCCTTTATATCATTTCTGAGTTCACGAGCTGATATCCTAAAAGCTCCGGCACCTAAAACAAACATTTGCTCAGCCAAATCAGAGGTAACGACATACACGCGCCCACCCTGGCGGACAAGATAGTATACCATTTTTTCAATATAACTGTCAGCAGTTTCTCCTTCTTTGGTATAAATCACCTCCAGGTCAGCGGCCCTCATATGGCTAGCGCCCTTGCCACTAGTCATATGAGCATCGAAAACAATGACGGTTCTAAATCCTTTATATGCGCCATATTCGCCAAGTATGTCCACAAGTTTGTCACGGGCATACTCCAAATTATCTTTAACTGCTATAAGTTCAGGCCAAGCATTAATAACATTGTAACCGTCAACAATTAACAGGTCCATTGAGGGAAATTCTCCAATCTTATTGCCTGTTGGTGGTTTTAGGCATCTTTTCCGGAACTTTGGGGGTAATAACCGGCGGCGTCTTAAAAGCCGGCTGCTTTTCCGCCTGTACAGGACTAGGTTCCGGCCCAACTCTTACTATAGTGTTATCAGGAGCATATTTGTCCCGGGATAATACTTCACGTTTCAGTTCATTGCCATAATTATCACGGATAACACGCATAACCACGACTTCATAGCCCGGTTTGCCCGGTTTCTCAACTTTTTTTTCACCGGGAGCCAGCTCCGGGTCGGCTTTTTTTACAATAGCCGGTTGAATAGCCCGCTCAGACGCAATAACAACATCAATATTCTTATCAAGCGCCCGCTGGCCAAATATGCCGACATTAAGTTTATTGCCAACCGTCTCGGCCATGATCATCACGGGGGACGTACTGTCATTGACAAATTTAAAGTCAAGGGTGTTATATACCACTGTCGCATCCCGGCCTAAGGGGACATAGGCAAGGGGCTTGGAATGGTTGGTACGCTCGACAATGTTAAGTCCCGCCAATATAACAGCATTATACAGGGTCGATGAAACCTGACATACGCCGCCGCCAATTCCTGGCACAAACTCACCATTTATAATCTCCATAGCCTCTTTAAAACCTTGCGATTTTTCTCTGGGTCCCACTGTATCATTATAAGAAAAAGTTTGTCCGGGATAGAGCAGCTTGCCATTAATTTTTTGGGCGGACAATCTCACGTTAGCCGTGCGGTTAACATCATCTGTATTAAAGGAGGTCGTATACATTGCTACTAGTTCTTTAATACCGTTTTTGGAAAGATCATATGTAGTAATTTCCGGCTTAACCGGCATTACCGGCAAGACGATGCTCCCGCCGTCCATCCTGATAAGTGCGGTCTCAATCCAGTTTTTGAGCGTGTCCAGATCAAGCTGCCGGCCTTCTTCTTCCGCAATAATGCCGCCTGTTTGCAAACTCAAGGTTGCATTGCGCGGCGGACGGTTGACAGAATCCTGCAGTTGCACAAGAATACTATCCAGCTTAGTTTCATTATACTTGACTTTAGGGGGTATAGACCAGCCCTCGGTTTGCGCTTTATGAATATTTTTTAAGCGGTCCCACCAGGGGCCTTCACGGCCAAATTGCCAAACAGCGTCAGCAGTAATCTCAGCATCAACGGTATAATCGATGTTTTCCGGTTCAATACGGAAAGTTGTTGTTTCGTAAGATAATAGAAGGGGGTTGGTTTGGTGGTCCTTTTGCCAGGTGATAAGCAATTGCGTAATCTCTTCCCGGGTTTTTCCACCGGCCTCAATGTTGCCGATGGTGACACCAGCATATACTGTTTGGGCAAATAGTGGCCGTGACAGCCAAAATCCGGCTATCCCGGCGATTATAGTCATCACTGCCAAAATAGCACCCGCCCAGCGTTTCACTATCCTTTCATCCCCCTTTGCTTTAAGGCTTCATAGAGCAGCAGCGAACAGGCTACCGAGGCATTTAACGATGTGATTTTTCCTTTCATGGGAATACGCACAACAAAATCACAGGCCTCTTTAGTCAGTCGTCCCATCCCCTGCCCTTCACTGCCGACCACAACGACGATAGGACCGGACAAATCGGCTTCATAGTAGTTTTTGTCTCCGTCCATATCGGCGCCAACTACCCAGAGGCCCTGTTTTTTTAAACTTTTCAGCGTTTGTGAGATATTGCCGATTCTGGCAACAGGCACATGCTCAATGGCCCCGGCTGATGTTTTTGCCACCGTTTGGGTAAGGGGACAACTGCGCCGTTTGGGTATCAAAACACCATGCACCCCGGTAGCATCAGCGGTTCGTAAAATAGCACCAACATTGTGCGGGTCAGCCAGTTCGTCCAGGAGAACTAAAAAAGGCGGTTCCCCCTTGTTATAAGCTGCTGACAGAATATCCTCAATCTCAACATACGCTACCGGCGCGGCCATAGCGATTACACCCTGGTGGCGTACACCGGCCGCCATCTGATCCAGCTTGGCTGCATCCACTTCCTGAATGACCAGCCCTTGTTCCCTGGCCTGCCCGATAATATCACGGATAGATCCCTGTCGTTCTCCCTTGGCTATAAGGATTTTATTCAGGGACCTACCGGCTTTCAGAGCTTCCAGCACACTGTTGCGTCCGGCAATGATTTCTGCGTCATCTGACATTTATATCGCTCCTCCGGTGCTAAACCGTATTTTTTATGTATTTCACTCTGCTTTAAGGTTAGCATCACCTTTCGCTCTCGCTATCACTCGACGAAAGGTGTGTTTTCTTTACACCGCTTTCGGGTATCAGGGCAACATCGGCTTTCGCTTTCGCTGCCGCTCGGTGAGAGCCGTGTCTTCTTTATTATTATGAAAAAATGGCAGAATATAATCCTGCCATTTTTTTGGTAATTTCTTAATGCAAAGACTTTTAAGAGACCTCGGCAATATACAAAGCCGGATTCGTCTCCAGGTCAATTGTCACTGTTTGATTGATGCGTTCGCCGCTGGCGTTTTTGGTTATATTGACGACAGGTTTGGTCCTAAGCTCATCTTCATAATCATTAACAATACCTATTGCCTGGTTATTAAGACGGACAACGGCACCTAAAGGAAAAATAGCAACATTGCTAATAAAAGTCTTTACAAGTTCAGGATTAAAATAGGCAGCCCCGGTTTTGGCGATAATCGCCAGCGTGTCATACACGGACAACGCCTTACGATACGGGGTGTTAGCTGTCATCGAAGAATACACATCGGCCAGAGCTGTCATCTGGGCAAACTCATGGATGCTGCTTTCCCGGGCACCGCGCGGGTACCCGCTGCCATCATAGCGTTCATGATGCTGCAAGGCGCAATTAGCCGATGCTAAGCTTATCTCCGGATTGCGTTGCAGAATTTCGAAGCCTTTCTCAGTATGTAGTTTTACGATGGCCATTTCTTCCGGGGTCAGAGAACCCGGCTTGTTTAAAATATCACGGGAAATGGTAATCATCCCCACATCCCTTAAAAGAGCTCCCAGTCCTAAATCCCTTAGGCGATGCCCTTCGATTCCGCAGCTCATTCCAAGCATCATGGCAAAGAAATATCCGCATACTGCATGATTAAAAAGATAATCATTGCAGTTCTGCATAGCGGTAAATAAAGGCTGAATTTCCTTATGCATGCAGCATTCGTCCAGGAGAGTCAGCACTTTTCCTTTAATGATGTCTGTCTGGACATATTTGCCTACGCGTATCTCGTCAAGCGCCTGATGTGCAGCCAGAACAATTTCATTTTTGGCATTTTGCGCCGCTACATCGTTTGGATCAATAAGCTGGGCCTCGCCTTCGACGTAGATGTACTTCACGTCAAGTTCGGCAATCTTGGAAATATGAAACTCGGTCAGTTCGACGCCGCTGTTTAATATAACTTGTCCATTAAAGCCGTATACCGGCTGAGCCAGCGTCATTCCCACTCTGATACTTTCCCGGAGCACACGCCGCACAGTAAATTACCTCCACTACAGTTAAACTTGGTATTACTAAAATTCTACATTTGCTGCACTTATCTTCTAAAGATTCTACTTTTGTGCTTTAATTCCTGCCAGCCGCCCACAGGTCATAGCGCCCTCAGTACAATAACCGCCGGAAATACAGGTCGGCCCGGCCTGAGCAAATAAACGGGGCGCTACAGCTTTAACCTCGTCCAGCATTGCATTGGCCAAATTACGAATCTCCCACTGCGCCCGCTGGCAACACCGCTTCTCAAAAAAATGCAACAGAGACCTGGCATTCATTGTTACCACAATTTTTGTCTCGGTAGCGTTGCCAAGAACATAACGGGCATCTTCCTGGTGAACACCTAAAGCAACAAGTTCATCATAGGTTTGCTGAATTTTGTTCATAAGCTCCTGGTATTTAGCACCGGCCTCGGCATTAGCAGCTACCGACGGCGGCACAATATATTCAAAACCATGCTCAGCAACATACCGCTGGGATTGCTGAGAATAGGAAGCGATACGATGACGTACAAGCTGATGGGTAAGAACCCGTGAAACACCTTCGATTGCAAAGGTAAAACTTACATGCTCAAATGTCGATAAATGTCCCATGCTTCTTAATTTTTCAAGCAAATTACCAACTTGAGCATCGGTCATATTTTTTTCCAGTTCTTCCGCCCCGATAGCCGAATAACAAAGGCGGGCCGACATGGCTACGGCGCGCTCAGGGTCAGGGGTATATTTTATCAGCTTTAACTTCATGGCGGTATTTCTCCCTTATCATATTTTTTTAGCGGCAACTGTCATTTCCCGGGAAATAATGACAAAGGCCTTGTCAACAATTTCCGACAGCCGGTCATATCTTTTGTGCAAATACAGATAACCCACTAATGCTTCAAAGCCGGTCGCATAGCGATATTCGGCAATGGAAGCGCTTTTGGGAACCGTGGATTTGGCATTGCGTCCCCGGCGTAAAATGGCGGCTTCCTCACCGGAAAGTTCAGCTTCCAGAACTTTAATGGCTTTGGACTGCATAACGGCGGAAACCATCCTGGCATCAAATGTATGAAGTACCCTTACCTTGTTTTGCTCATAGCCAAGCAGCCGGGTTCTCACATACAACGTAAAATAGGCATCGCCGATATAGGCCAATACCAAAGCAGGCAACCGTTCAACCGGGACATCAGTATATTTAGCCGGAGAAAGTTCTCCGGCTTCATCCATGGAAAAAAAATTATTTACCAATGTTTGAAAGTGGTCAAAGTTCACTTTTTCTTCCACCTTACGCCCTGCGGCGAGTCTTCAAGTACTATGCCGGCTGCCGCCAGTTTATCACGAATTTGGTCGGCGGTAGCCCAGTCTTTCTTCTGACGGGCTTCCTGCCTGATTGCAATAATAATGTTCATTAATTCATTTACCAGTTCGGTATTGCCATCCGCTGCCTGGGCCGCACTGTCAAGTGATATTCCCAGAATGTCCGCCAGTTTTCCGTACACGCCGCTAACATGATCCAGCGCTGTGGCATCAAGCCCGGTTTTGCCGCCAGTCACTTTGCTGTGATAAATATTTATCTCCTTAGCCAGGCCAAACAAACTGCTGATAGCCAGCGCGGTATTAAAGTCGTCATCCATAGCCGCTTCAAACTCAGTAACGGCCGTATCGGCCGCCGCTGACAGGGCCTGTGAATCTTCATTAGTATCGCTTGCCGGGAAAGTCTCCAAATGCTTCAGGTTGACTTGCGCCGTCTTTAATCTCTCCAAACTGCGCCCGGCCTCCTGCAGACGTTCATCGTTAAAATCCAGCGGGCTGCGATAATGGGTTGACAGAATAAAGAAGCGAAGCACCTCAGGCCGGAAGTGTTCCAGAATATCAACCACCAGAAAGAAGTTGCCGAGAGATTTGCTCATTTTTTCTTCATTAACCGTTATAAAACCGTTATGGAGCCAATAACGGACAAATGGCTCGATCCCGGTGAAAGCTTCCGACTGGGCAATTTCGTTTTCGTGGTGGGGAAATACCAGGTCACTCCCGCCTCCATGGAAATCAAAGCTCTTACCCAGATACTTATTAGACATCACCGAACATTCAATATGCCAGCCCGGCCGGCCCGGTCCCCAGGGGCTATCCCAGGAGGGCTCACCCGGTTTGGCGCTTTTCCACAATGCAAAATCCATGGGGTGCTGCTTGCGCTCATCCACATCCACCCGCGCCCCGGCTTTCATATCTTCCAGACTCCGTCCACTTAATTTCCCATAACTGCTAAATTTTTCGACACTATAATATACATCCCCGTCTACCTCATAGGCGAAGCCTTTGTCAATCAGTGTCCGGACCATAGCCACAATATCGGGGATATGGTCAGAAACCTTAGGATACACATGAGCCCGGCGGATATTGAGTTTATCCATAACTTCGAAATAAGAGCCGATATAGCGGTTGGCAATGACATCCCAGGTAACCTGCTCTGTTTTTGCCGTATTAATAATTTTATCATCCACATCCGTAAAGTTTTGGACATGATACACTTCATATCCTGAATATTCAAGGTAACGGCGGATAACGTCCCAGGTAATAAACGGACGGGCATTGCCAATATGCGGATGATTGTAGGGAGTAACACCACAAACATACATTTTGACTTTACCTGGCGTTAGTGGCACAAATTCTTCTTTTTGCTTGGTCAGGGTATTATACACCTTAAGACTCATGCTGTTTCAGCTCCTTTTCCAACTGTGTGATTCTTCCTTCCATTCTCTGCATGTTACGTTGCATACAAAGCAGCATCTCAGCCACAGGGTCGGGTAAATCTCCATGCTCAAGGTCGATCCCCTCTGCCTCATCGTCAATACGTCCTACCTTTTTCCCTTCATGCCAGACAATTTTCCCCGGAATGCCTACAACGGTTGAGTTGGGCGGTACTTCCCTCAAGACCACCGAGCCGGCGCCGATCTTTGAATTATCCCCGACAGTAAATGATCCCAGCACTTTAGCGCCACTGGCGACAACCACATTATTGCCGATAGTAGGATGGCGTTTGCCTTTTTCTTTGCCGGTACCGCCTAAAGTTACTCCCTGATATAGTGTGACATTGTTACCAATAATACAGGTCTCACCAATGACCACGCCGGTAGCGTGGTCTATAAACAAACCTTCACCGATTGTTGCTCCCGGATGAATATCAACGCCGGTCAGCACGCGATTAAAATAACAAATAAGGCGTGGCACAAGCACCCAGCCGCGTTTAAACAGATAGTGGGAAATGCGGTGCAGCCAAATGGCATGCAAACCAGGGTAACACAACAATACTTCTAGCACACTTTTAGCTGCCGGGTCACGCTCAAATACCACTCGTACATCCTTCTTTATCCGAGTAAACATAGTATTCCCTCCCCAGTTTAAATTAGAACAGTAAAAAGCCACCCTCTCTGTACAGAGACGGGTGGCCCGCGGTTCCACTCTGCTTGGGTATCGCTACCCCTGCTCTCACTGATAACGGCAGCTTCCGGGCCGGCTTACTGCTACTTCAGCCAACCTGCTACCAGGTGCATTTCGGCATTACCTTGCCCAGCACCGCTTACAGCCGACGGCGGCGCCTCTCTGAGGGGGTAAATGCGTACTTATCCTGGATTATAGCATTTCCGAGTATGCTAATCGGTTTTTATGTATAAATTATACTAATAGTGGCTTGAACATGTCAAGAAACATTCAGCATTGACTTAAATCTTGGCAAGCAGTCCGTTCATTCTTGCCAGGGTGCGTTCTTTACCAATAAGCGGCACAAGATTAATAAGTTCAGGGCCATGCATTTTGCCGGTGACAGCAATTCGCACTGGCATATATACCTTTTTTCCGCCCAGCTTCAATTCCTTGGTAATTCCCTTTAATATAGCCTGTACAGCCGGCGGTTCCACAGTCTCAAGCGCGGCCAGTCTGGTTTTAAAGGCTTCCATAACCTGAGGAATGTCGGCATCCTTCATAATTTCATGGGCCTCTTCGCTCTCAAATTCAATGTTATCATTAAAGAAAACATCAATATGCTCGGTTATTTGGGCAGCATAGCTGATGTAACCCTGCAGTTCGCCCACCACCTTCACCAGCCATTCCTTTTGACCGGCAGTCAGTTCTTCCCCAACATAACCTGCAGCTTTCAGATGCGGCAAGGCCAGTTCGGTGACAAGCTCAGGGCTGGCCTGCTTGATGTAATGGGCATTAATATAATTCAGCTTGTCAATATCAAACACCGCCGGGTTCTTGGCGACACGGTCCATAGAAAACTGTTCAATCAGTTCCGCCGGGCTGAAGATTTCCTGTTCGCCCGGAGGGGCCCAGCCTAAAAGCGCCAGGAAGTTTACAATACCTTCCGGCAAGTACCCCAGATTTTTATATTGTTCAACCGAAGTAGCGCCGTGGCGTTTGCTCATCTTGCTGCGGTCTTTGCCTAAAATTAGCGATATATGGCCAAATTGTGGTAAAGAAAGATTGAGAGCCTGATAAAGCAAAATCTGGCGCGGTGTATTTGACAAGTGTTCCTCGGCCCGGATGACATGCGATATTTGCATAAGGGCATCATCCAGAACAACTGCGTAATTATATACGGGAATACCATCTGATTTCACAATAACAAAGTCGCCAACACCATTGGAGTCAAAGCTTACGGTATCCCGTACCATATCTTTAAAAACAATCTGTTGGTTATCAGGTACGCGAAAGCGAACGGTAGATTTGCGACCCTCGGCGATAAACCGGTCGCGGTCTGCCTGGCTTAATTCGCGACAACGCCCGGTGTAATGAGGGTTTTCCCCTTTGTTCATCTGCTCCTGACGTTCGGCATCCAGTTCCTCTTCGCTGCAATAGCAATGGTAGGCTTGTCCGCTGGCCAGCAGTTTCTCGGTATACTGCCGGTAAATATCCAGGCGTTCCGTTTGCCGGTATGGTCCATAATCCCCGCCTACATCAATGCCCTCGTCCCAGTCAATTCCCAGCCAGCGCAGGGAAGCTTTAATGTTCTCCTCCGATTCTTTGGTTGATCGCTCCAAATCAGTATCCTCAATCCTAAGAATCAGCTTACCGCCCACTTTACGGGCCAACAGCCAGTTAAAGAGCGCCGAGCGCGCTCCGCCGATATGAAATGGCCCTGTTGGGCTGGGCGCAAACCGCACCCTAAGTTCTTGTTGCATATCTATGTGCTCCTTCCACGTACCCTTGCAATAATCCTCTGGTTTTATGCCAATCATTGTATATTTTAGCAGATTCTGCGTCAGCTTGCAAAACAAACCGGTAAAGAAAACACGACCTGCACCGAGTTTTTGCGAAAGTGCAAGCCGATGTTGCCTTATCCGGCAGAGTTTTTTCTGTCAGGTAAAAAAAGCACTGCTATTTTACAAGCAGCGCTCTACCTGGTTTACTCTACTTTGACGACAAACATACCGTAGACAATGTCAGGAATGACAAAGGTTGTATTAGTTCCGCTGAATCCACCCGTTACCGGCTTGGCGCCGTCCGCAAGCAGAGCCACCCGCCAAATTAGTTTGTCATTGAGCCATAACTCACTCGAAGTAACACCATCCTGCCGCAGGAGATTTATATTAAAGCTAAAATCAGCTGCAAAGGCAGAGGACGGATAGAGGATAACAGTCATCGCCAAGGCAAGAGCAATAATTAGTTTATTAAGCCGGCTTTGCATAATAATCCCTCCAGACAGAAGATATTAACTATTCATAATATGTCTGTTTAAAAGGCTTTTATGCATTGTCAATAACAGCATCAAACCTGAGTATTGAAGATTGTTGCCGTGGCATAAGCGGCAATGCCTTGTCCCTGTCCGGCAAAACCTAACCCTTCTGTTGTTGTTGCCTTTATGTTGACTTGGTTGCTATTCAGGCCAAGTATTTCAGCAATATTTTGGTTCATCCGCATTATGTACGGAGCTAGTTTAGGCCGCTGAGCAACAATGGTTGCATCTATATTATTAATAGCATAGCCATGAGCCGCTAAAATATTGCCCACTTCTGCCAGTAATTTCAAACTGGATATACCTTTATACCGGTCGTCGGAATCTGGAAAATGCCGGCCAATATCCCCCAGGGCAGCCGCCCCCAGAAGTGCATCCTTAATAGCATGCAACAACACATCGGCGTCAGAATGGCCGTCAAGCCCCTGATCGTAAGGAATATCTACCCCGCCCAAAATCAACTTGCGTTCAGCTACCAAGCGGTGCACATCATAGCCAATGCCCGAGCGAATCATTTGCCTTCCCTCCAGTTTCTTAGTAAGCAGCGCCTCAGCAAAAGCCAAGTCTTCCGGTGTAGTGATTTTGAGGTTCTCATAACTGCCGGGAACAATCTTAACTTTTGCACCTACTCTTTCCACCAAGGCAGCATCATCGGTGCCCAGATATCCGTCCTGCACCGCATGCTCGTAGGCAGTTATCAGCAGCCTGGCCTCAAACGCCTGCGGCGTCTGTACTGCCCATAAGCTGCGGCGGTCAGGTGTACCTGTCACTTGCCTGTTGTCATCGGCGGACTTAATGGTGTCTTTCACCGGAACGGCTACAATGGCCGCCCGGTATTCTCCGGCAGCAGCAACAGCCTGATTGAAAAGTTCCGGCTGAGCCAGGGGGCGGGCCCCGTCATGCACAACAATAATCTTTGCATCTGGCGGAACCGCTTTAAGCGCGTTGGCAATAGAATGCTGTCTTTCACTGCCGCCTGGTACAACCTGCCAAGGCACCGTTACCTGCATCGCCGTCAGCATTGCGGCTACTGTCTCAGATTCTTCGGCGGCTGCTGTTACAATCAGGCTTGTTACCGCCGCTGCGGCACAAACCGCTTTTATGGTATGAGCCAGCACGGTTTTATCGCCGAGCGGCAAAAAAACTTTATTAACAGTGCCGCCCATTCGCTTCCCCTGTCCGGCAGCCGCAATAATAACACAGATCACTACAATTATTCTCCTTCCATCTGCCAAATGCCAAACTCTGTAAGCATAAAGAAAACACGGCTTTCGCCGAGCTTTTAGCGAAAGCGTAAAGGATAAGTTTCTTATACTAAAAGAAACTTATCCTTTCATTCAGTATAAAAAGCCCTCAAGCCGAAAAGGCCTGAAGGCATATGGGTTCCAGTATTACATCATTGCTTTGGGTTTGGCAAAAATCATCCGGCCGGCAGCGGTCTGCAGTACTGATGTAACCAAAACACCCACGGTTTCACCAATATGTTTTTTACCACCATCGACGACAATCATAGTACCATCATCCAGATAGGCTACACCCTGTCCCATCTCTTTGCCATCCTTTACAACATGCACTACCATCTCTTCCCCTGGCAGTACCACCGGTTTAACGGCATTGGACAGTTCGTTGATGTTGAGAACTGAAACCCCCTGAAGTTCGGCCACTTTATTAAGATTATAGTCATTTGTTATTACTTTGGCCTTTAACAGTTGTCCCAATTTGATGAGTTTTGAATCCACTTCAGAAATATCATCAAAATCCCGGGTATCAATTTCAACGTTAAGTGCGAGTTCTTTTTGCATACGGTTTAAAATATCCAGACCGCGTCGTCCCCGGTTGCGTTTCAAAAGATCTGACGAGTCGGCGATATGCTGCAGTTCTTCCAGAACAAAGATAGGAATAATCAGCAAACCTTCGATAAAACCGCTCTTGCAAATATCCGCGATACGGCCGTCAATAATAACACTGGTATCGAGTATTTTGGCCTGACATGCCGATTCGCCTTTATCTTTGGAGCGGTCTTTTCCCTCACGGTTAAGCCAGGGCAATGTCGGCATATTAGAAAACATATTGAAAAGCTCTTCGCGTTTTCTAATGGCCACATTAATTCCCAGATACCCGAGGATAACACTTAGTAACAGCGGGACATATTTGCCGACAATTGGAATAGGCAAAAAAGCAGACCCGAGCAAATTAGAAATTATTAGTCCAGTGGCTAACCCCAATACACCTGCTAACACATCATATCCAGGCATCTTGTTTAAGCGTAACTCCAGCCAGTAAGTAAAGTTCCACAAATGTTTCAGAAGAAAGGGTGCTACTAAAAAGCCAATGGCTCCTCCAACCAAACCGCCGAAAACAAACGAGAGAATAGTGGTCATGGTAACACCAAATACACCAATTTTCAAAAACTCTTCACTTACCACAGTAGCCAATAACGGGATAATCCTATCCGTTATCATGAGTCCGCCAACTGCTGCCAGCACGGTAATAATTATTCTAAGTGTTCTGTCGATCATGGCCTCAACCTCCTTTCTGCAAAGATATGTTAATCCAAAAAGTGGAAATACATCTGTATTATACCCTGTTTTGAATAAAAAAATACGTCCAGATGAAAAAGCATCTAGGCTGTATCGATTTTTAGTATAGCACATAGCTTGATCTTTTGTCAAAATTTTATATTGTAGCATGTATAATTAAGCCTTGTCAATAATCATCCTCTAAATTGCATTAAGGGTTTTCTGCACAGATACATTGACACCAGGGAGAGCAGTTTATATAATAAAGGCAAAGTGAGGTGTACCTAATATGCAGGATAACAATAAATGTTGCTCAGACTTTCAGTCTGCTGTAGATGAATACCTAATCCGCCACCGCAGTGTACTTGATATTTTAACGAAACATCAGGAGGCAGCCGCCCGGGTAAACAGGGCTATTGCCAAAGCGGTTACCGGCTGTGGTTGTATTCAGGTCTCGGCCGCCCGTCAGTCTGTCCCGGAAACTGCCTCCTATAGTGAACTTAAGGATCATATGTCCTCACACCTTGTAGGCGAGCCTTGCCCGCAATGTCAGGAAGTAATCGCCAAGGAACTGGGTCACAGCATGTTCTACTTAGCCGCCTTGTGTAATCTCACAGGCCTTTCGCTGCACCAGGTCATGCAACAAGAATATAAAAACGTCAAAACTTTAGGTTTCTATCATCTTTCCTAACTCTATTTACACAGTCGGTACTTACCAGGCTGTTTTTTTTTGCCCTCAGCACCTTATTACATAATCATTTTCCCTGTGGGAATGATAGTGGTAAAGGGGGATACACATGCACTATTTGTTTCGGTTCATACTCAATTTGTTGATATTCATAAGTCTTGGCAGTCCTTTCGCTATGGCCGCGCCTGACTCAGAGGTGCCAGGCGGGAGTGAATTAGAATCCGGGTACATGACAGTTGTTGATGACCAGGGCTCCGTCATTTTTCAAACAGGCCATGAGGTTCACCCCGGTGATGAGTATATCAGCGAAACTGACATATTGTACGAGATTACGTCTGTGGAAGGAACCCTGGCACGCTGCCGGGCTATGGAGAAAGTTTCCGGACAAGCACCCGCAGATGCCGTTTTTGTGCAGGCGGCGCCAGCTGACGCCCCAAAGCCCAGAATAGCAATTTACCACTCTCACACTGATGAATCTTATATCCCTAATGATGGAGTACCAACGCAAAAGGGCAGAGGCTCAATTATGCTTGTCGGCGACGCTTTCGCGAAAAGATTGACTGAACTCGGGTATGATGTCAGTCATTCCAAGGCGCTGCATGACCCGCATGATGCCAATGCGTATCATCGTTCCCGCCGCACGGCAATGAAACTCTTAAGGGAACAACCTATTGCTATCTTTGATATTCATCGCGACAGCGCCCCGCTTAAAGTGTACAGCACAACCATCAATGGAGAAAACGTCGCCAAGCTTCTGCTGGTCGTAGGACGGCAGAATCAGAACCGCCAGACTACCATGGACTATGCCAGAAGTATAAAATCAGCGACAGACGCTAAGTACAGAGGTCTAATCCGCGGAATTTTTATCGCCCACGGCAACTACAACCAGGATCTAAGTCCCCGGTCATTGCTAGTAGAAGTAGGAACCCAGTATAACAGCCGTGAAGCGGCTGAACGCAGCATCACGCTATTCGCCGATGTCGTCCCCTCTTTCTTAGGATCGCCCGGCGGTAATAACGGAGTGGCGGAAGCCAATCAGGCAGGTACCTATACGGAAACAGGCGATAATAATACCGGCGGAGGCAGTACGCAGTACACGCCAACCGATCTTGCTCCCGGTTATGATATAATGGGAATCGTGTTGGCGGTCGTTGTGGGCGCAATTGCATTTTTATTTCTCAGTACCGGCAGTTGGCAGGAAGCCAGAAAGAAGCTCAAACGTTTTTTCCGCTATGAGTTTGCTAATTTTTTAGGCTCGCGCCGCAAGCGTAAGGAATAGGAGGCGCTCAGTTTGCAAAAAGGACGCTTGGTCAAACTGATTGGCATCCTAGCCCTGATAACTGTTATTGCTGCCGGAGTCATTCATTATGTTCCGCTAAACTTGTTTACAGTCCAGCAAAAGCCTGAGCAACCTCCGCAGAAAGTTTATGATTATTATATTATTCGCGATGAAAGCACCAACGAGATTCTGATGTATGTGCCGATTGTTGTCAGTATCGATGATGAACTGATCAGTGAGTCCAACAAACGGTACAAAATAGTAAAAATAGAAGAAAACCAGGCATACGCCCGGTTTGTTGAAGACCTGAATTTAAAAGTTATGGAAAAATGACGGTAGAAAGTAGCTAATCAGAGATGGCGGTCTAAGAGTGCTTGTTCCCGTATTCTCTTTAGGCCGTCTTTTATTGTTTTTGCCCGTACCTCGCCAATGCCCTCGACTTCATCGAGTTCGGCCAAACTGGCGTTGTAGATACGGTGCAACGTCTTAAAATGAGCTACCAGTTTTTCGCCTACCAATAGCGGCAGCCGGGAAATCTGTCTAAGTATCCGGTAACCGCGCGGGACAACCGGAATATCCATTGCGTTAGGACTGACGCCATAGCCAAGAAGGCGGCAAATCGTAAACGCTTCCAGATTTTCCTCAGGCAGGGCGGCAATTTGTTCCCTCACGGCTTCATATTCTTTAAAGTCGCTGGTGTTGCAATAATCTTTAACCAACTGGGCGGCGGCATCAGCATCGGAGATAAGTTCTTCCATCTGCATGCTGACAAGCCGTCCTTCTGTTCCCAGTTCTATCGTGTTACGTTTTATTTCCATGGCAATGCGATTGACTTGTTCAGCCCGGATCAGCACAAGAGCCACATCGTATAGCGTAGCCAAATCTTCAAATTCCAGAGCACTTAGATTGGTAAGCCCCTTATCAAGCACATTTTTATATTTTTCCAAAGTCTGAAGAGCCTGATTAGCCCGGTTAAGGATTACCGGAATATCTTTTAGGGTATACCGCAAGTGTCCGAGATAGACTGTAATCACATTACGCCGCTGGGAGATTGCAACCACTAAAGAGCCGGTCTGTTTTGCGGCTCGTTCGGCAGTACGGTGCCGCGTACCGGTCTCGGCAGTTGTTATCCCCGGATCAGGCATCAACTGGGCGTTTGCGCACAAAATCCGTTTACCATCATTGGATAGGACAATAGCGCCATCCATCTTAGCTAATTCATAAAAACCCGCCGGTGAGAACTCGGAGTTCAGTTCAAAGCCCCCATCAACGATCGCAAGCGCCGCCGGGCTATCGCCCACTAATACCAACGCCCCCATCTTGGCCCTAAGCACATTCTCCAGGCCGTCGCGCAGCGGGGTACCCGGCGCCAGTGTTTTTATCGTTTTCACGAAGCGCGCATCCCATAACTTTTCAGTGCGCTCTTCCTTATTCTTAATCATAAAAATACCGCCTCCATGGCCTCGCTGACACTAGCTGCGCCAATAATATCAAGACCTGCCGACCGAACCATTTTAAGGCCGGGAACATTGCCGGCAGGAATTACAAAACGTTTGAACCCCAGTGCCGCCGCTTCGGCAATTCTGGCTTCCGCCCGGCTTATCATCCGTACCTCGCCGGTTAGTCCCACTTCTCCCATAACTACCGTCCGGGCATCAACAGCCATACTTCTGAAGCTGGAGGCAATGGCTAATGCAACCGGTAAGTCGGCGGCCGGCTCGGCGATCTTAAATCCGCCCACAGCATTAACATATGCGTCCTGATTTGCCAACATGAGTCCGACCCGCTTTTCCAATACCGCCATGAGAAGAATTAGGCGGTTATAGTCAAAACCGGCAGCCATTCTGCGCGGCATACCAAAACAGGTAGCAGTCACCAACGCCTGTATTTCTATCAACAACGGGCGAACGCCTTCCATATAGGCCAGCACCACTGAACCAGGCGCACCCTGGGGACGCTCTGCCAATAGCAGTCCCGACGGATTGGCGACCTCAGCTAACCCGTGTTCTTCCATGGAAAAGATGCCACTCTCATTTGTTGAGCCAAAACGGTTCTTAATAGCTCTTAATACCCGGAAGGCAAAGCTGTTCTCCCCCTCAAAATACAAGACAACATCAACCATATGTTCTAATAAACGCGGACCGGCAATATTGCCATCCTTGGTAACATGACCAATGATGGCTGTGGGAATACCACTTTCCTTAGAAAAACGCATAAGCTTGCCTGTACATTCCCGCACCTGTCCGACACTTCCCGGTGCTGAAGGGACTTCCGGACTATACATTGTCTGAATAGAATCAATAATAACTAAAGCTGGTTTATGCTGCAACGCTTCCAAAAGGATAGTCTCAAGGTTATTTTCTGTAAAAACAAGTAAATTATTACTTATTTTCCCCAGTCGTTCCGCTCTAATTTTTATTTGCGCCGCAGATTCTTCACCCGATATGTATAAGACAGGCCCCTGGGCAGCAGCGATGCCTGTCGCCACCTGCAAAAGCAATGTGGACTTGCCGATTCCGGGATCCCCGCCAATTAAAACCAAAGCCCCCGGCACTATTCCGCCGCCAAGAACCCTGTCAAACTCACTTACACCGGTTAAAATTCGCGGCATGGCGGATGTATCCACCATACTAATGGGTTTGGGCTTAGCTCCAGGCGCTGAAATCAGGCGAGTCTCAGTCTTTTTAACGGCCACTTCTTCCGACATGGTATTCCATTCACCACAACCGGGGCACCGTCCCAGCCATTTACTCGATTCCGAGCCACATTCCTGACAAACAAATTTAGTCTTAGTTTTGGACAAGTTATTTCTCCTTCATATACATCCCAAAATCAAAAAGTTTTTAAGACGGGGCTTAGTAAATGGTAGATTAAGCGCCCGCAGCAAAGCATACTTAAGCCTGACAATAATCTTAGATATTAAGCGAAAAAAGCACTCATTTGAGTGCTTTTTCGCGTTTTCGGAGCAAATATCCTGCTAATTACACCTTTTTCGCGAATTTTAATTTACCATTTTCATCCGCATCCACTACCACAGTATCGCCGCCGGTGACTGACTGCTTTATAATCATCTCAGAGACTTCGTCTTCAATCATTTTTTGAATAGCCCGGCGCAGTGGACGGGCGCCGAAAGCATGGTCGCGGCCCTCCTTCAGTAATTCCTGCTTTGCTGTTTCGGTTAACTCAAGGTCAAAGTTAGCCTGGCTAAGCCGTTTAGTCACATCTTTAAGCATAATATCCACGATTTGCTTGAGATCGTCATCGGTCAGGCTGCTAAAGACGATAATTTCATCAATTCTGTTCAAAAACTCCGGCCTAAATACTTTCTTTACTTCGTCCAATACCCGGTTCTTCGCGACTTCGCCCTCGTTCGACTTAGACCGCTCTTCCGATAAGAAGCCCATAGCAGCATTTTCTCTTTTGAGATGCTGTGACCCCACATTAGAGGTCATAATGATAACTGTATTTTTAAAGTCAACTGTCCGTCCCTGGCTATCAGTCAGACGACCGTCTTCCAAAACTTGCAGCAGCATATTAAATACGTCATAGTGAGCTTTTTCGATTTCGTCCAGAAGAATAACCGAATAGGGTTTGCGCCGGATAGCGTCTGTTAACTGGCCGCCTTCTTCATAGCCGACATAGCCGGGAGGTGCACCTACAAGCCGGGATACCGTGTGCTTTTCCATGTATTCAGACATATCCAGGCGAATCATGGCCGTTTCATCGCCAAACAGGGCCTCGGCCAAAGCGCGTGACAGTTCGGTCTTCCCTACACCTGTCGGCCCCAGGAACAGGAAGGAACCAATCGGCCGTTTGGGATCTTTAAGACCGGCGCGAGCGCGGCGTACAGCCCGGGCAACAGCCTGAACCGCCTGATGCTGTCCCACTACCCGGTTATGCAGAATTTCCTCCAGTTTTAACAGTCGTTCAGACTCTTCTTCAGCCAATTTCTTGACAGGGATACGTGTCCAGGTGGACACAACATGAGCGATATCCTCGCCAGTAACCACAATACGCTCATTGCCGCGATGCTTCCAGGCCTTTTGCCTGGCATCCAATTCCGCCCGGATTTGCTGCTCCATATCACGCAGACTGGCAGCCCGCTCAAACTCCTGCGCCGCAATCGCCGCTTCTTTCTCTGTACGTGCCTGTTCTAACCGTTGCTCAATTTCTTTAACGTCAGGCGGAATAGAGAACGCCTGCAAACGGACCCGCGACGCAGCCTCATCCATCAGATCAATCGCCTTGTCCGGTAAAAAACGATCCGAGATATAGCGGTGGGACAGTCTGACAGCCGCGTCAATGGCTTCATCGGTGATCTGTGCCCGGTGAAAAGCCTCGTACTTATCCCTGATTCCTTTTAATATATCAATAGCATCTTCCACACTGGGTTCACCAACGGTAATTGGCTGGAAACGCCGCTCCAGGGCAGCATCTTTTTCTATATGCTTTTTATATTCATTCAGAGTTGTTGCACCGATAACCTGCAGCTCGCCCCTGGCTAACGAAGGCTTGAGGATATTGGCGGCATCAATCGCCCCTTCCGCCGCACCAGCCCCGATAAGGGTGTGCAGTTCATCGATAAAGAGTATTACATTGCCGGCTTCCCTGATTTCGTCCATGACCTTCTTCAGCCGTTCTTCAAACTCACCACGATACTTGGTTCCAGCCACCATGGAGGCCATGTTGAGGGAAACAACCCGTTTATTGCGCAGGATTTCCGGCACCTGTCCCTCAATAATCCGTTTGGCCAGCCCCTCAGCTATGGCAGTTTTACCAACACCGGGTTCACCGATAAGTACCGGGTTATTCTTAGTTCTCCTTAGCAGAATCTGAATCACTCGTTCGATCTCACCGGCACGTCCGATCACAGGATCAATTTTTCCTTCCTGCGACATTTTGTTGAGATCACGGCCAAACTCATCCGTAAGAGGTGTTAAAGAGCCCTGGGACTGCTGTGCTCCCGGCGCTTTGGGCTGTGGCGTTTGTCCCGACATGGAGTGACCGCCGAGCATCTCAATTACCCGCTGCCGCATTAAATTGATATCAACACCCATACCTGTCAGCACCTGCGCCGCAATGCCTTCTCCCTCACGAATGAGTCCCAGCAGAATATGTTCTGTACCTACATAGCTATGCCCCAGGCGCAAAGCCTCTTCCATTGCCAATTCAATTACTTTTTTAGCGCGTGGTGTATAGCCGATATCGCTGGACTGCTCCTGTCCCATGCCTAAAATACTTTCCACGTGGGCTCTTACCGAGGATATATCTAACTCTAAGGAGGCAAGCGCCTTGGCAGCCACTCCTTCCCCCTCACGCAATAGTCCTAAAAGCAAATGCTCGGTACCTATATAACCATGTCCATAGCGGGCAGCTTCCTGCTGCGCCAGTATTAGTACTTTTCGAGCTCTGTCTGTAAATCTGTTAAACATTAGTACTTGCCTCCTTTGTGGCTTCAAATTGGTGTTACATTACGTTTTTTGTAGAGTTGCCCGAACGAGCTTGGCCCGCATTTTATCACTTTCGGATTGACTCATTCCCACATCCCCGGCTAAATGCTGGAGAAAATTTGGCCGGGTTGTTATAAGCAGCTTAGTAAAAATATCAGGCGGTGTTTCATCAATTACACCAAGGTCTACTCCCAGCCGCACTTCGCTTAAAAGCGCTAAGGACTCCTGCGCAGATATACTGTGAGCATAGCGAAGCACGCCATAGGCCCGCCAAACCCGGTCAAACAGAGCATCCGGAGAATCATTGATTAAGAGCCTTCTGGCCATACGTTCTTTATCAACAACCTGCTTGACGACACTCGTTAAATTGCTGATAATATCTTGCTCATTCCGGCCCAAAGTAACCTGATTGGAAATTTGAAAAATATTGCCGGCGGCCTCGGTGCCTTCGCCGTATAAGCCGCGCACCGTCAGCCCCAACTGGGTGGCAATAGCCACAATTCTCCCCATCTGCTTAGTCAAGGACAAAGCCGGTAAATGAACCATAACAGACGCCCTGAGCCCGGTCCCGATGTTAGTCGGGCATGATGTCAGGTACCCCATATTTTCCATGAAGGCAACGTCATGCTTGGCTTCAATGATATCATCAACTGCATTTGCTTTCTCGAGGGCATCGTTAAGATTAAGGCCGGCTTCCAAACATTGCAGGCGTAAATGGTCTTCCTCGTTAATCATAATACTGACACTGACGTCGTCGCGTACAATAAGCGCCCGGTTCTCAGGCTCAGCAACATGATTAGGACTTATTATATGTTTTTCGACAAGTACATATCTTGCCAGCGGTAACAGTTGGTCCAATTCAACAAAGGCATATTCATGACCGTCTTCGGCCTGCAGATCGTAAGGCACCTCTTTTAGTTCTGCGGTTATCTCCCCAAGCTGTGCTGCCGAGGCACGTCCGGGAAAGGGCAGACACCTTAGATTACGTGCCAGGCGTATCCGGCTGGAAAGTACGATTTCACCCTCCGGCCCGGAACCGCTTAGCCATGGCGTCAGCGGTTGATCAATCAGCTTCTCCACTAAGTTCGCCATCAGGCATTCCTCCTCTCCCTTACTCCTGTTTGGCATCTTGTTCGGCAAGGTGCTTTTCCAGGGCCTTTATCTCATCTCTGAGTTTAGCCGCCTGCTCATATTCTTCACAAAGGACATGCTGCTCCAACTCATGGCGCAGCTTTTTAATGCGCTGTTGTACACTATATCTGACACCACCGCGTTTAGGTACCTTGCCGGTATGCAAAACAGTACCATGCATACGCTTTATAAGCGGCTCCAACTGGCCGCCGAATGCCTGATAGCAGGCACTGCAGCCGAATTTTCCACTCCGGCTGAATTCACTGTAACTCAGACCGCATTCGGGGCAGACGGACTCAAGTGTTTTTTGGTTATTGTCGGCTACTGTATAATTAAACATTTCTTTCAGAAAATCATGAACCGAAAACTTACTGCCTAATACACTGCTAATACCCTTACCGATAATTTCGCCCGATTTTTGTGCACATTGCTCGCACAAGTGTTTTTCAATCTTCTGCTGATTAATTATTTTAGTAATATGCACACAAGCCGGTTCTTTTTGACACTCATCACACAGCATATTATTTGCCTCCGTACTCATCGTCATTCGGATTGGCCAGAGTCATCAAGAGTGATTGCAAAAGCGGCATGCGCTCTTTCGGTGCCAACCGCTCATAAAGATAAGAAAAGCATTTGTGAATTAGCGCCGCTTCCCGGCTGGTCATAAGATTATGACTTCTTAGCCGCGTAATAATTGCCTGAGCCTCATCCAAACGCAAATCTTCGTCAATCTGCTTGGCTGCATCCTGGAAAACAATGGTCTGCACCGGGATGCGGGCAATTCGTACAAAGCCTCCCAACCCACGCCGCGACTCTACGATAAAACCGCGTTCCACTGTAAACCGTGTGCTCAATACATAGCTGATTTGCGACGGCGCGCAGTCTAACTCTTCGGCCATCTCGTTACGGCGTAATATGATAATCTCGTCCTGCTGCCGCGATATTTGCTGCAAGATCCATTTCTCGATTGCATCGGCTAAATTGTTCAAATCCCCACCTCCCAACTTATAAATTGACTTTTGTTGACCTTTTGACCTTATTGTATTTTAAAATTTTTCCCAGTGCAATGTTATAATATCGGCAAAAACAGCCTTTTAAACTAAACTATAACGATTATTGCCAAATATCTTGTCTGTTATAACTATTTCTCGGGCAGACTTATTCAACCACCTGTAAGACCAGGAACTTGAGATAATTGGTTTCCGGAGCAGCCGGGAGAATGGGATGATCCTTGGCCTGTGTACGGTATTCGACTTCCCGAATCACGCGCTTAGCATCGCGGGCTGCGTCGACAACAACGGCTTTAAATAACTCGCGGTCCATGTGGTATGAGCAGGAGCATGTCACCAAAAAGCCACCCGGGCGCGTTAATTTCAGACCCCGCAGGTTGATTTCCTTGTAGCCCCGGGCAGCCCCCTCGATGCTGCTACGGCTTTTGGTAAAGGCCGGGGGATCAAGAATAACAACATCATACTGGCGATGTTCTTCGGTTAATAACCGGAGAGCATCAAAAGCATTGGCTACTTCAAACCGGCAGCGGTCACTGACCCCGTTAAGTGCAGCATTTTTTTGGGCCAGAGCAATCGCCTCTTCAGAGATGTCAATAGAATGCAGGCTCTTAGCTCCATAGAGTGCGCTATGGACGGCAAATGACCCGGTATGACAAAAGCAGTCTAGTACTTCCGCGTTTTTCACAATTGGCTCTAAAAAGCGCCTGTTTTCCCGCTGATCATAGAAAAAGCCCGTCTTTTGCCCTTTCTCGACATCTGCATAGAACGGGATACCATTCTCATGAACCAATATTTCCGTGGCAAAGTTACCTTTTAGATAGCCTTTACGCATATCAAGACCTTCCAATTTCCGCACAGGTACATCATTACGCTCATAAATTCCTGCCGGATTGAATAATTCTTCTAAAACGGACACAATGGTATCTTTGTGAACATCTATCCCCAGCGCCAATGTCTGGATTACCATATACTCGCCAAATTTATCAACAATAAGAGCTGGTAAAAAATCGGCCTCGCCATAAACCAAACGACAGTATTCCGGCTCACTCAGAAAGGTCTGGCGGTACTTCCAGGCAGTCTCAATGCGGCGCTTAAAGAAATCCCGGTTAATAGGCTCCTGCTGGCGTGACAGTATCCGGACAATGATTTGTGAGCGGGGATTAATATAGCCCCGGCCTATAAAGCGTTGCCTGAAGTTATATACATCAACAATATCACCTGGCATAAATTCACCGTCAATATAATCCAATTCACTTTGATAGACCCAGGGATGGCCATTTTCCACCCGGTGCTGAGCCCCTTTACGCAAAAATATTTTTGTATTAGCTTCCATCATTATCTCCTCTTTTCCTCAATTGTTGCCGTTTTTTCCACCATTCAAAAATCATATAGGCAGCTGCAGCCGTCATAGCTACAGCGTTAACCTGTCCAAATTCCCTAAACCAGTGATCGTGCTCCCAGTACGATACCGGACTCTCGACCGTACTGTACGAGAGGGGATACAGATAGAAATTTGAATAGGCGCCATGTGTAAGCGCATCTATAAAAAGATGTGTGCCCCAGCCGATGACAAAAGACTGCAGTCTTCTAATTTGGGGCAAAAAGCTAAGTAATAAGGCTGAAAACCATACCGGCACCGAATGGCCAATTAAGTCTATTTTTACTACCCAGGGAAAAGTGGCAACAAGACTCATCAGCATTCCTGGAGTTAATTGGCTAAGTTCGGGTATCGTCACATGGCCTTTAACCAATAGCGTGAGTAGTAAAACTATGTAAATATAATCCGGCAGCATGGAACCTATGACAAATTGCCAAACCTTCGGATGATGCCTGGTAAGGAAATATAGCCAAAAGCCGTGGTGGAGAGTATACATGTTACCTCCTTATCTACAATCAATTATTATATCAATAGTTTGCTTCCACCACTGCGACAGTATGTAGAAAGGCAGCGCCCACAAGCGCTGCCTGACCAGTTTATCCTGCGACAATCCGCTCACAAAGTCTCCCGCCTCTGCAAATATGGGAGCTAAGAGCGGATAATCCCTAAATAAGGGTTAGTTATATCCTTGCCAAAACTCGGTTAGCAAATTCGCGTCCAAACTCAAAGCATTTATTGAGTTCCTCATTATCGGGAACCCACTTCAGGGAAAGTCCTGGCTGATCAACAGCTATTCCCGCCCCCTTAAGCATATCCTCAATCGCATTCTGAGAACCACCGCCCCAGCCATAGGCGCCGAAAGACGCTCCTATCTTGCCGGCGGGCCTAAGACCTTTAAGATATGTCGTGAGTGCGCCGACAGTTGGTAACATACCGTTGTTCAGGGTTGATGACCCAATCAATATACCACCAGCCTCAAGAATATCGCGGACCACCTCACTCCGGTCAGCAGTTGACATTTTATACAACTTACCGGTAACACCGGCAGCGGCAACGCCGTCAAGAATCTGGCGGGCCATACGTTCTGTGCCGCCCCACATGCTGTCATAGGCAATAATAACCTTATTTACCGCTTTACCCTGTCCCCAGTCCTGATATTTGGCCACAATTTCGGCAATATGCGAGCGCCAGACAATACCGTGGCTGGGAGCAATAAGCCTTACCGGCAGAGTTTTGAGCTTATCTACAGTCTTAACTACATTTTTACCAAAAGGCATTAAAATATTGGCATAGTATTTTTCAGCTTCGTACATGACTTCACTGAGGTCATTTTCATCATCAAAACGCTTGGTTGTTGAAACGTGTTGGCCAAAGGCATCGTTGGAAAATAGAATCTGTTCCCCGGTCAAATAACTTAGCATAGAATCCGGCCAATGCAGCATAGGTACAGGTACAAAGTGGAGTTTGTTGCGGCCAAGATCAAGTGTGTCGCCTTCTTTGACTACCTGGAAATCATAATTTTGCTGATAATGCTTGATAATACCGTTACGTCCATGTTCGGTCAATAATACTTTCGCCTGGGGCGCATGAGCCTTAATTATCGGCAATGCACTGGAATGATCGGGCTCAATATGATTGGTGATGATATAGTCAATTTTGCCGGGGTCAATAATCTGACTAATCCGATCCAGCAGTTCCTGGGCAAACGGTGCCTTAACGGTATCAATCAGGCAAACCTTTTCGTCGACAACTAGGTATGAATTATAAGTTACCCCGCGCGGAGTTGTATACCCGTGGAAATCCCGGAGGTTCCAGTCAACAGCTCCTACATAATACACACCTTCAGCTAACCGTACATTATTCATGCACTTCACTCCCTTATATGTAAAATTCTCCTCTATCCCTTAATCGAGTATTTTGGGCGCTCCAGCCAGTATCTGACAGGATTCTTTTATAATATCCCCGATAATAGTCGCTGCAGGTTCAATTTTTTTCAAGGGCAACAGACTTTGACCGGCCAGTACAGCCCCATTGTCTACATCTCCCTCAATAGCAGCCAGGCGGTTGGTGCCGGTTGCAAGCTGATCCAGTTCCTGCTGGGAGGCTGAGCGGCGTTCCAACGCCAGATATTTATCAGTAAAGGTGTTTTTTAGGCTGCGAACGCCGTGTCCGGATAACAGGCCTGTAACAACACTATCAGTATCTTCCGCATGAATCAGTTTTTCTTTAACATTAGGATGCACACTGCATTCTTCCGCAAGTAGGAATCTGGTACCCATTTGCACACCGGCCGCGCCCATAACCAGAGCCGCCGCCAGTCCACGTCCGTCCGCAAAACCACCCCCGACAATTACGGGAATTTGCACAGCCGGAATCACTTGCGTCATCAAAGCCATAGTTGTGATCACGCCGATATGACCACCGGCCTCCATTCCCTCGATGACAATAGCATCTGCCCCACTGGCTTCCACCCGCTTCGCAAGCTTGACATTAGGCACAACCGGTATTTTTTTCACTCCGGCTTTTGTCAACCTCTCAAAGAAGGGAATAGGATTACCGGCTCCCAAAGTAACAAACGCCGGCTTTTCCTCACATATAACCGCTATAATATCTTCTTTATTATCTGCCATTAATTGCACATTAACCCCAAAGGGTTTATCAGTAAGCTTTTTGGCCAAACGAATGTGATCCCTGACAAAAGCGGCATCACGCCCGCCGGCAGCAATGATTCCTGCACCACCGGCTTCTGAAACGGCAGCAGCTAATTTTCCGTCAGAAATCCAGGCCATGCCACCTTGGATTATGGGATAAGCAATAGCAAGCAGTTTCGTAAGTTGAGTATTCATATCTATCTCCTTCCGTTCGCCAATACTTTATTTTCTTCACTACTGGTCCAAATAATTCCTGCAAAAAAACCTGCTGCACAAAAATATGAAAGCTGAAATTATATGGGGTTCAAAATTTTTATGCAGTTTTCCGAAAATATATAAAATAACTCTTTACAATATGGTTCAATATAACTATAATGATAATCTGTATAAATCTAATCTCTAACAAAAAATAGAGACTTTTTCCGGGTTTTTTTTGTGGATAATTATCCTGCAATTAACCCTCCCGGAAGCTCCTCCCGCAATTGGGACGGGATGGGGAAAAGAGAAGGACAGTTACTCTTTCAATGGGGTTAAAACCCCACCGGAAGCTAAGTCTACTTTATACAGAATGGCCTGTTTGAGGCTAATATCACTTTATTTACTATTACGGGGGCGATATATTGTGAAACCCATCGGCAGACACCTGACCGTCGACATGTATGGCTGCAGCTTTGATAATCTGAATAACCTCGAATTTATTAAAATGGCTATGCTTGCCGCTATTGACGAAGTGAGTTTAACATTGCTAAGTGCAAACTATCACAAGTTTGAGCCCCACGGCCTCGCAGCTTTAATACTACTGGCCGAAAGCCATATGACTATTCGGACCTATCCTGAGCTTGGCTATGCCGCCTTTGATATCTTTACCTCGGACGACCTCAGTCGTCCGGAAAGGATACTGGCGGTACTGAAACGCTTTCTCAAGCCTGAGAAAACGAAAACTACGAATATCATGCGCGGTGACTTTGGATCACAAAAGGACATGAAGCCACGCATTCGGGTCAGCATTGCCCCTTTGCGCCGCGTTCGCAACACAAGTGCTAAGGTTTGGAGTTTTCTGCGCAAAAAATAGCCTGATAGGCAACCGGTAGGATATTCTGCTGGTTGCTTTTTTTAGAAATTAAATAAAAATTTGGCTAAAGTATTGACAAAAATCAAGAAATGGATAATAATAATCCATAGATAATAATAATGTATTGTAATTTAAGGAGGAAGATTAAATGAGTAACACTGACAAAAACTTAGCTGCCGCTTTTGCCGGCGAATCCCAAGCCAACCGCAAATACTTGGCCTTTGCCAAACAGGCGGATGCAGAAGGTCATGCACAGACCGCAAAACTTTTCCGGGCAGCTGCTGAAGCTGAAACAATTCATGCACATACCCATCTAAAAACAATGGGCGGAATTAAATCCACGGCTGAAAATCTTAAGACTGCTGTTGAGGGTGAAACATACGAATTCGAGTCCATGTATCCTGATTTTATCAAAGCAGCACAGGAAGAAAACAATACGGCTGCTGTCCGTACCTTTACTTTGGCCAATGAAGCGGAAAAGGTGCACGCAGAGCTTTATAAAAAGGCGCTGACCAACCTCGGTAACGGTGAATCCTATGACTATTATCTCTGTAGTGTCTGTGGACATATTGCCGAAAAAGAAGCTCCTGAGAAATGTCCTATCTGTGGCGCCAAATCCCAAGCCTATAAAAATGTTGGCTAATAGATATATCCTATAATAAGAAGTCTGACCGCGAGGTCAGACTTCTTTTATATAGTTTTCATTATCTATCGTTCCTTTGGCATGTATGCCAAAAAACACTCATTTTCATGAGTGTTTTCGTAACCAGCAGCTTCCTAATCTCCCGGGCCGTTTCCAGTCAAGTACCTTCGGCGTTTGTCAGCGTTCTGGTCACTCACCTTTTCTATATCCATTACTTATTCACTTCGTATGTACTAGGTGCATCTTCGGGTCCTTAACTACTGTGCTCAGTATGGGAACAGGTGGATTCCGGATTCGCTCTTTTGTCATTATGACAAAAAACACTCATTTTTTATGAGTGTTTTCGTAACCAGCAGCTTCCTAATCTCCCGGGCCGTTTCCAGCCAAGTACCTTCGGCGTTTGTCAGCGTTCTGGTCACTCACCTTTTCTATATCCATTACTTATTCACTTCGTATGTACTAGGTGCATCTTCGGGTCCTTAACTACTGTGCTCAGTATGGGAACAGGTGGATTCCGGATTCGCTCTTTTGTCATTATGACAAAAAACACTCATTTTTTATGAGTGTTTTCGTAACCAGCAGCTTCCTAATCTCCCGGGCCGTTTCCAGCCAAGTACCTTCGGCGTTTGTGGGCTTAACTACTGTGTTCGGTATGGGAACAGGTGGAACCCCACAGCTATCGTCACTGGATATTAAATTAGGTGATCATCTCAAAAGAGTATGTTCCCTAAAAACTTCACAGAAGAAAGACTGCGCATTAGTTTTATTCATTGTTTGCACTTCATGCAAACGAGGTGTTTAAGTCAAGTCCTCGGCCTATTAGTACCAGTCAGCTGAGTGGATTGCGCCACTTACACACCTGGCCTATCTACCTTATCATCTATAAGGGGCCTTACTTCTTTCGAATGACAGACCTCATCTTAAGGCTGGTTTCACGCTTAGATGCTTTCAGCGTTTATCCTTTCCGGACGTAGCTACCCAGCTGTACTCCTGGCGGAATAACTGGTACACCATTGGTCCGTCCACTCCGGTCCTCTCGTACTAGGAGCAGTTCCCTTCAAGTCTCTTACGCCCGCGATGGATAGGGACCGAACTGTCTCACGACGTTCTGAACCCAGCTCACGTACCACTTTAATGGGCGAACAGCCCAACCCTTGGGACCTACTTCAGCCCCAGGATGTGATGAGCCGACATCGAGGTGCCAAACCTCCCCGTCGATATGGACTCTTGGGAGAGATTAGCCTGTTATCCCCAGGGTAGCTTTTATCCGTTGAGCGATGGCCCTTCCACTCGGTACCACCGGATCACTAAGCCCGACTTTCGTCCCTGCTCGTCTTGTCTGACTTGCAGTCAAGCTCCCTTCTGCCTTTACACTCTTCGCGCGATTTCCATCCGCGCTGAGGGAACCTTTGGGCGCCTCCGTTACTCTTTCGGAGGCGACCGCCCCAGTCAAACTGCCCGCCTGATACTGTCCCGAGTCTCGTTACGACTTCGGTTAGAACTCCAGTAAATAAAGGGTGGTATCCCAACATCGACTCCACCAAGACTTGCGTCCTAGTTTCTTAGTCTCCCACCTATCCTGTACATCATTTACCAAAACTCAATGTCAGGTTGCAGTAAAGCTCCATGGGGTCTTTCTGTCCAGTCGCGGGTAACCTGCATCTTCACAGGTATTTCAATTTCACCGGGTCCCTCGTTGAGACAGTGCCCAAGTCGTTACACCTTTCGTGCGGGTCGGAACTTACCCGACAAGGAATTTCGCTACCTTAGGACCGTTATAGTTACGGCCGCCGTTTACCGGGGCTTCAATTCACAGCTTCGATTGCTCTAACCGCTCCTCTTAACCTTCCGGCACCGGGCAGGTGTCAGCACCTATACGTCAGCTTTCGCTTTAGCAGGCACCTGTGTTTGTGGTAAACAGTCGCTTGGGCCTCTTTTTTGCAACTCATTCTCGCTTCGACCGTTTCTAGTCTACACGATATACAAGCTCCCCTTTTCCCGAAGTTACGGGGACATTTTGCCGAGTTCCTTAACGAGGGTTCTCCCGCGCACCTTAGGATTCTCTCCCCGCCTACCTGTGTCGGTTTACGGTACGGGCACCTATTATCTCGCTAGAAGCTTTTCTTGACAGTGTGGGATCAATGAATTCGCCGTTATCTCTAACAGCTATCCATCACTCCTCAGGTTCCAGTCTGGCGGATTTACCTGCCAGACACCCTACAAGCTTAGACGCGAATTTCCATCCTCGCGCTCATCTACCCTGCTGTGTCACTCCATCACTCAAACGACTTTAGGTGGTACTGGATTTTTAACCAGTTGTCCATCGCCTACGCATCTACGCCTCGGCTTAGGTCCCGACTTACTCTGAGCGGACGATCCTTCCTCAGAAATCCTTAGGCTTTCGGTGGACAAGATTCTCACTTGTCTTTTCGCTACTCATACCGGCATTCTCACTTCTATACAGTCCACAACTCCTTACGGTATTGCTTCTATCCATATAGAACGCTCCCCTACCCATTCCGTTAGGAATGCCATAGCTTCGGTTCCGTGCTTTAGCCCCGGACATCTTCGGCGCACAATCTCTCGACCAGTGAGCTATTACGCACTCTTTAAATGGTGGCTGCTTCTAAGCCAACATCCTGGTTGTTTCTGAAATTGCACATCCTTTGCCAC
This sequence comes from Sporomusa aerivorans, assembly GCF_041428895.1. Classification (NCBI taxonomy): domain Bacteria; kingdom Bacillati; phylum Bacillota; class Negativicutes; order Selenomonadales; family Sporomusaceae; genus Sporomusa; species Sporomusa aerivorans. Next base: position 409,961 of record NZ_CP156926.1, on the reverse strand, counting down.
TTAGCACGGCATTGGGGACCTTAGCTGATGGTCTGGGCTGTTTCCCTCTTGACTACGGATCTTATCATTCGCAGTCTGACTCCCAGGTTAAAGTATATTCATTCGCAGTTTGACAAGGTTCAGTAACCTAAATGGCCCCTAGCCCTATCAGAGCTCTACCGTCTATACTCATCACCTGAGGCTAGCCCTAAAGCTATTTCGGGGAGAACCAGCTATCTCCGCGTTCGATTGGCATTTCACCCCTATCCACATCTCATCCCAAAGCTTTTCAACGCTCACGGGTTCGGTCCTCCACGCATTTTTACCTGCGCTTCAACCTGGACATGGATAGATCACTGCGGTTTCGGGTCTACAATAACTAACTCTTCGCCCTGTTTAGACTCGCTTTCGCTTCGGCTCCGTGTTTTCCACTTAACCTCGCTAGTTACTGTAACTCGCCGGTTCATTCTTCAATAGGCACGCCGTTGACCACATAAGGGTCTTCGACTGCTTGTAGACATACGGTTTCAGGTTCTGTTTCACTCCCCTCCCGGGGTGCTTTTCACCTTTCCCTCACGGTACTATGCGCTATCGGTCGCCAAGGAGTATTTTGCCTTGGAGGGTGGTCCCCCCTGCTTCCCACAGGGTTCCTCGTGTCCCGTGGTACTCTGGATTCCGGCCATTTAGCTCTGCCTTTCGTTTACAGGGCTTTTACCTTCTGCGGCCTACCTTTCCAGGTAGTTCGACTAGGCCTGGCTAAACTTATGCCGGTCCTCAACCCCCTGCTCGACATTCGACCTTCGACTTTAGACTTTCGATGAGGTTCGTTAGACTTTCGTCTCCCTTCGAATGTCGCATGTCGAAAATCCAATGTCGAACAGGGTTTGGGCTCTTCCCCGTTCGCTCGCCGCTACTTAGGGAATCTCATTTGATTACTTTTCCTCCGGGTACTTAGATGTTTCAGTTCCCCGGGTGCCCTCCTAGCAATCGCTAGGTGACGGTGCATTACCACCGCCGGGTTCCCCCATTCGGATATTCATGGATCAATGCCTGCTTGCGGCTCCCCATGACTTTTCGCAGCTTACCGCGTCCTTCTTCGGCTCTTGGCGCCTAGGCATCCACCGTATGCCCTTACTAACTTGACTTAGTTCAACTGTCTATAAGCCGCCATCTGCTTCGTTGGTCCTCAGAGGTTTTGCTTGCGTACATCAGTACGCGGCGCTACAGCCTCTTCCGGTCCGCCTTGCATCTGACACCTTCTAGCCAGTTTCACGTCGGCCATATTCATAGCTTACGTTTTGCCTTTAGTATAAATCCTAATTGCGCTTCGTTAAGTTTTACTCACATATTTGCATATGAGAGGTATTACTTTACTTTGCTTTCTTCTGTGCAGTTTTCAAGGAACACTTTCTCGACTATCGATTACGACGTTAGACTTTCGATTTTTGTCGAAGGTCGCAGGTCGAACCTCGAATATCGAGAAGAACCAGCAACTTCCTAATCTCCCGGGCCGTTTCCAGCCAAGTACCTTCGGCGTTTGTGGGCTTAACTACTGTGTTCGGTATGGGAACAGGTGGAACCCCACAGCTATCGTCACTGGATTTATGGTGGAGACGAGCGGGATCGAACCGCTGACCCCCTGCTTGCAAGGCAGGTGCTCTCCCAGCTGAGCTACGCCCCCATAATCGCTATTAGATTCTCGACTTACGACTTTCGATAACTACTAATGTCGAATATCGAGCGTCGAATGTCGAAAGTGGTGGGCCTAAGTGGACTTGAACCACTGACCTCACGCTTATCAGGCGTGCGCTCTAACCAGCTGAGCTATAGGCCCGTTCAGGAACAACTATGTTACCATAGTAAATCATCTTTTTCAATGATCAATTTCTGGTAACTAACATTCCCTCAAAACTAAACAATGTAAGATGTATCTTGCCTGATGTGTCGACCTTGGAAGTAGTTCAGGTGTTACCCCGAACGGTTCTCCCTAGAAAGGAGGTGATCCAGCCGCACCTTCCGATACGGCTACCTTGTTACGACTTCACCCCAATCATCGGCCCCACCTTAGACGGCTGGCTCCTTACGGTTACCCCACCGGCTTCGGGTGTTTCCAACTTTCGTGGTGTGACGGGCGGTGTGTACAAGGCCCGGGAACGTATTCACCGCAGTATGCTGACCTGCGATTACTAGCGATTCCGACTTCACGGAGGCGAGTTGCAGCCTCCGATCCGAACTGAGAGCTTGTTTATGCGTTTCGCTTACCTTCGCAGGCTTGCTTCGCTTTGTTTAAGCCCATTGTAGTACGTGTGTAGCCCAGGACATAAGGGGCATGATGACTTGACGTCATCCCCGCCTTCCTCCGCATTGTCTGCGGCAGTCTCCCTTGAGTTCCCACCATAACGTGCTGGCAACAAAGGATAAGGGTTGCGCTCGTTGCGGGACTTAACCCAACATCTCACGACACGAGCTGACGACAGCCATGCACCACCTGTTTTCGTGTCCCCGAAGGGAGGAACTAATCTCTTAGTTTTTCACTCAATGTCAAGCCCTGGTAAGGTTCTTCGCGTTGCGTCGAATTAAACCACATACTCCACCGCTTGTGCGGGCCCCCGTCAATTCCTTTGAGTTTCAACCTTGCGGCCGTACTCCCCAGGCGGGGTACTTATTGCGTTAACTCCGGCACAGGAGGGGTCGATACCTCCTACACCTAGTACCCATCGTTTACGGCCAGGACTACCGGGGTATCTAATCCCGTTCGCTCCCCTGGCTTTCGCGCCTCAGTGTCAGACACAGTCCAGAAAGTCGCCTTCGCCACTGGTGTTCCTCCCAATATCTACGCATTTCACCGCTACACTGGGAATTCCACTTTCCTCTCCTGCACTCAAGATTCCCAGTTTCCTGCGCCCATACGGAGTTGAGCTCCGCACTTAGACACAAGACTTAAAAATCCACCTACACGCCCTTTACGCCCAATAATTCCGGACAACGCTTGCCACCTACGTATTACCGCGGCTGCTGGCACGTAGTTAGCCGTGGCTTCCTCCTTTGGTACCGTCATTACCTTGCATTATTTACACAAGATACGTTCGTCCCAAACGACAGAGCTTTACGATCCGAAAACCTTCTTCACTCACGCGGCGTTGCTCCGTCAGACTTTCGTCCATTGCGGAAGATTCCCCACTGCTGCCTCCCGTAGGAGTCTGGGCCGTGTCTCAGTCCCAGTGTGGCCGTTCATCCTCTCAGACCGGCTACTGATCGTCGCCTTGGTGAGCCATTACCTCACCAACTAGCTAATCAGACGCAGACCCATCTCTAAACGGTAGCTTATATATAGAGGCCACCTTTCTTAACTCAGTCATGCAACCAAGTCACCACATTCGGTATTAGCACCACTTTCGCGGTGTTGTCCCCAATTTAGAGGCAGGTTGTCTACGCGTTACTCACCCGTTCGCCACTAAGAGTTATTGCTAACTCTCCGTTCGACTTGCATGTGTTAGGCACGCCGCCAGCGTTCGTCCTGAGCCAGGATCAAACTCTCCATAAAAGTTATATTTATGGAGCCTTTTGTGGCTCATAAAATTTAAAAGAAATTATTTAATGTGCTCAAATGAGCACCGCACATCTGGCTTTCCGTACATTGTATCAAGATTACATTCGCGACGGCCATTAGGACCGTGATGCGTTTGTAAGCTTGCACGATAGTACGTTGATGCATTACTTACATTGTTCAGTTTTCAGGGAACAGCATTGTTTTTGCGATACTTCGCAATCAACAGCTTTTATATATTAGCACACCGCTTAAGATGTGTCAATATATTTTTTTGGAATTTTCAATCGCCCGTTTTCGGCGACTTCTATATATTATCACATACTAATACGTTCTGTCAATATATTTTCTTGCCACAAGCTCGGTGCACATATGCATTGACCGAACGAATTGTATAGTACCATACACGTTTACTTTTTGTCAAGAACGAAAGCAGTTCTCCAGGCTAGGCTATCAATAAAATTTAGTAAAAGTTAGTTGATGTTACCCTACTCCAGCAGAAAGCTATATTTTGCCCGTCAAACAACAACTGACCGGCAATGCCGGTCAGTTGTTGTTTACTCTCTGTGGCGCATATGAGGAAACAGGAGTACGTCCCGAATCGAAGACGAGTCTGTAAGGAACATAACCAGGCGATCAATGCCAATCCCCAGACCACCTGTAGGCGGCAAGCCGTATTCAAGAGCCGTGATATAATCTTCGTCCATCATATGGGCTTCATCATCGCCCGCTAGCCGTTGATTCAGCTGATCGGCAAAACGGCCATGCTGGTCAATGGGATCATTAAGTTCTGAAAAACCGTTTGCGATTTCACGGCCAAAAATAAAGGCTTCAAACCGGTCGGTGATATCAGGATTGTCCTTGTTGCGTTTAGCCAGCGGCGATATTTCGGTAGGATGCCCAATTATAAAAGTAGGCTGAATCAAGTGTTGTTCGGCAGTCTCTTCAAAAATATTATTTAGTATCCCACCAATGCCATGCTTTTTCTCGTACTTGACACCTAACTTATCCGCAATCTCTCTTGCCTGTTCTACTGTAGTAACTTCAGCAAAATCCACACCGGCATATTTTTTTACAGCCTCCGGCATGGTCATGCGATTCCACGGCGGCGTTAAATCAATTTCCTGACCTTGATAAGTGATTTTCATGGTACCAAGTACCGCTTGCGCTACGCCAGCTACTACTTCCTCTGTTAGGCGCATAACATCCTGATAGTCGGCAAATGCCTGATATAATTCGATCATAGTAAATTCCGGGTTATGCTTTATGGATATACCTTCATTTCTAAAGACCCGGCCTAACTCATACACTTTTTCAAATCCGCCGACAATCAAACGTTTCAAGTAGAGTTCCGGAGCAATCCTCATATAAAGTTTCATATCAAGTGCGTTATGGTGAGTAACAAACGGGCGTGCAGCGGCACCGCCGGCAATAGGATGCATCATGGGAGTTTCCACTTCTAAGAAACCACGTTCATCCAACTGTTGGCGCATAGCCCGGATAATTTTACTACGCACTACAAAGTTATTACGTACATCAGGATTCACAATAAGATCCAGGTATCGCTGCCGGTAACGAATTTCCACATCTTTTAGTCCATGCCATTTCGCCGGCAATGGTCTAAGCGACTTGGACAAGAATTCAAAACTATTGGCTTTGACACTGATCTCACCTTTTTGGGTTGTAAAGACTACTCCTTCAACACCAATAATATCACCAATGTCTAACAGATGAAACTGCTCGTAAGCCGTTTCTCCCAAGGTATCCTGGCGAAAATAAACCTGAATTTTGCCGGTCATGTCCATGACATGACCAAAACTGGCTTTCCCATGACCACGCACAGCCATAAGCCGTCCGGCAATACGGACTGTCTGTCCTTCCAGTTCCGAATATTTATCAAGAATCGTCTGCGCATGATGCGTAAAATTATATTTACGTCCAAACGGTTCAATTCCGTATGCAACAATTTTATCTAGCTTTTCCCGGCGGACTTTCATAAGTTCATTGAGTTCTTCTGTTGCCTGCTGGCTATCTTGTACTTCTTCCATTTCTGCCATGTAACTTCTCCTCTGTTCACTTTCTAGAGTATGCCTTTAGTGTTGCCGTCTGATCTCCATAATTTCATATTTAAGCATTCCAGCTGGCACATTTACCTCTACAATACTGCCAACCTTTTGGCCAATGATTGCCTGGCCAACCGGTGACTCATTTGAAATTTTAAACTCGGCGGGATCTGCTTCAGCTGAGCCCACAATAGTATACTCGAGTTCATCATCAAATTCCAGATCCTTAAGTTTAACAGTAGATCCCAACGCAACGACATCTGTGCCAACTTCGCCTTCATCTATGACTTTGGCATTTCGCAGAATTTTTTCTAATGTGAGGACTTCACCCTCAATAAAAGCCTGCTCATTTTTAGCATCTTCATACTCTGAGTTTTCACTGATATCGCCAAACTCAATTGCCTGCTTAATACGTTCAGCCACTTCCCGGCGACGGACTGATTTTAAATGATCAAGCTTCTGCTCAAGCTTCTTCAGTCCCTCTATAGTTAGCATAACGTCTTTTTCCATGGTTACATTCTCCTCTTTATTTAAATACTTGCCAATTTTCTTTTGCAAATATTATAAATTTTCTTTGTAAATAGTGTATTCATTTTGAAGCAAAAATTGCCCCAACTTCGCAAAAAGACTTAGACGGATGAATTGGGCAATATAAATAGTGTCAAGTAGAACTTGACACTGTTGATGTTAAGAGGCCGCCCTAAATAACCAATGGTCATCCTCTATTTTTCACTATTATAGGCATAAATAGGCTCTTTGTCAATATTTTCTAAAGCACTCCTTTCTGAACCTGTCTCAATCCCTGAGCGGCATTCTCCTTGATCGCAGCCAATTCCCGCGGGCTAATGGCCCGCTCAAAGCTTCGGAATCCCGCGAGTTTGAAGCCATGCTTAGCAGCCAATTTATCAATAGTTTCGACTTGTTTCACGGTTAAATCCCGTCCTAAGGTAAAATTTTCATAACGCCCTTCCAAAGCTAAAATCATGGTTTCAGCCATACAAGCATAGGCGGTTTGGGGCGGGAAACCGAAATTAAGTCCAAACTGCACATCGCCAGGGACTTCGACAACGCCCCCTTCGATCACAAGTACATCGTTGCGTATTTCCGCCACCCGGCGCGATACGTTTCGCGGCCTTGCGACATCACAAACAATAGCACCCGGCTTCAGGTCCTCCGGTTCAATGAGGCTATCAACAGCACTAGTTACGGCTACAACAATATCAGCATTCTTGATAGCTTGTTTAGTATTTGCGGTAACCCGTACGGCTAAACCTGTCGACTTAAAAATTTGCGAGGAAATTCTTTCCAATTTCATTTCATCCCGAGCCGCCAATGTTAAGTATCGTACCTCCCGGGCTAAAATTTGTGCACAAGCAGATCCGATTGCGCCGGTTGCACCTAAAACAAGCACGTTAGCCCGCCCCAGATCCATGTCCATTATCTTAGCGGCCTGACGGGTACCTTCCAGCGCGGTGGCCACTGTATAACTATTACCAGTAGTAACTGCAATATTGAGATTCTTAGCTACCGTAATACCGGCATCACCCACTATAGAGGTAAACGCGCCCAAGCCTACAATCTTAGCTCCTAATTTTTCGGCCACTCTGCCGGCCTTGATTATTTTCCGGATAACTTGTTGTTCCGGCATAGCAAGCATTTGCCGCGATGTCAGAGGACACCCCACAAACCACCCCTCTGCCTTATTATGTCCAGACTCAATCCCACTAATGTGAGACACTTTAAATGGCGGTATGTATTTAATAATACCTTCCACTAATCCGTCCGGCCAATCACGGGCAAAAGAAAACTTGCGACTGAAATCTTTAGCTTCCAAAGGATGAACGACAAACGCAAATTGCTGCAAATATACACGCCTCCTTATGTAAGTTTCTTGATCCTTGGTTCAATTCCGGTCTCTTCAATCAGTGATGTATAATCTGCTACCGTCATTTGTTCCGGCCGTTTGCCGGACAGTGCTGTCAGGACACCTTCCAAAATATTGGTGCCGAATGACCGCCCGCCCATCTCCGGTGTGGTAGTAACCAAGGTAGCAATGCCCCGCTCCTTTAGCAGCATTTCATCATCTGTAGTGACTGTGTTGGTAATAATCAGCTTATTCTTCATATTATCCGGCATATATCGCCGAATAAAGTGAAAATCACCGGCGATAACATTTGCCTTATGGAAATATGAGGCGAACTTGGGATTAACCTGTGTTTGCTTGTCACCGGTAGGATAAAACAGGCTGACAGGCAACTGGGTAATAACAGGCGCTACCACATTAGCCAACCGTGATAACCCATTTAGCGAGGTGATCGGAATCGGCAGCCCCAACCCAAACATTAAATCACCAAAAACTGTATGGCTGCCAGCACTTACCAAGGCTTCCGCCAGGCCAAACCGGTCTACCGCACAAACAATAAGCGCTTCCTGCCCGGCAAATTCCAGCCCATGCTTGGTAATAAGATGAGGAATTACCCGCCGCTCCAGCGTATTTTTAATAGCGCTGCCATCTACTACCGGCGTTACTTTGGCGTTAGCGGCTAAAGCAGCCGACTCCCGGAAAGTATAGCGCCTATTCCCGGCATAAATGTATAAATCAGTACCGCCAAGGCCAATGGCATCGACCCGTCCATCCAGTTCGCGGATCAGCCGTGCGGCTAATGTTTTATTACCGTCTGTACCAATTCTCCTGATGTGGAATTCCTGACCGCCAAAACTGGCCGTCGTAGTTCCGTTACGTTTCGATGAACCCAGACTGATACTTACCACCTGTTTCATCTTTTGCCCTCCTGGCTAAAACCTAAGCTGCCTAATAAGTGCACGAATATCCTCCGGGCTTACATATTTATCTTCCTCAATGGGCGATTCCCCTATTTGAATGCCGATGACGGCCTTGTCGAGCAGTGTCTCGATTAATTTAATCCGCATGTTAGAGCCAATAATAATGACAATATCATGTTTACGGACATCTGTGATAATTTGCATGATGGTATTAAATAATTCGACACCGCTTTTGGTTTGAACAAAGTCCCATCGCTCCTGCTCAGACAAAACAAAGCAAAAATCAATCCCTTCCTGTCTGGCAACAGCGTATATTTCTTCACAATTTTTTATGGGAAACCCGATAAGCGCTACCCGTCCGCCTTTGCGGATCTCACCAATTGTCTCAAGCCGGGAGACAAAAGTACGGTCAACACCGATTTGCCCAGCCACATCCTGTTGCGAGAAACCATCGCGCCGTAATTCTAGAATTCTGTCGATTGTATGATGAATTTTCTGCCGATTGATTATCTTCTCGCCAATGCGAAGCAACACGGCTTGTCATCTCCCCCATAGTATATGTGCACATTCTTGTGTACATACATATTTTAGCATTATTTTTTTAAATTGACAAGTTTTTCCACCTCAAGACAGAGAGGGCGCTGCAAAAGCTATCCTTATCTGCAAAAGAAAACATGGCCTCAGCCGAGTTTTCGGCGAAAGCGCAAGCCAATGTTGCCTTATCCAGGAGGAGGCATATTTTCTAACAGGATAAAAAGAAAAAGCCTATCCCCAGGGTTCAAAGGGGAAACGGCTAATTACTTTCTTATAAGTATCCAGCTTTAATAGCGTGTCATCATGAGCCATGCCTTTTTTTAGTCCCTGTAAGACCCGGAGTCCTTCATGCATAGTAAGGCCAATGTCATCAGTCAGTTGGGACATGGTTGATCGCCGCGCTTTCTCCAGCGATTCGTTCAAAGACTTACCAGCCTCAATATTGCTGACAAATTCCTGAGCCAAATATACCTGGGCCATGTTAGTCAGTGGATTGCCGCAGGCGCCACTGGCTGTCAATCCAAGCACCTCCGGCATGGTATGTTTTATGCTAAACTCCACTGATTTTTTCAGTTCATCTGTCTCCCGGCCCATAGCCTCTACCAGCGTCCGGGGTGTACACAGTCCATATGTATGCAGCGCCCGGATAACGGAATGTTCAATAGTATGGGCCTGTTCCAGTTCCACTAAACCGCCCAAATTGGCAGTGATACTAACTTCCTGCGTCGTTTCCAGATCGGTTCCGTAAATGGTCACCGGAATATCGCTTTTGTCACGAAATTCGGTATAGCCCCCCTGCGGCATCCAGCCGGCGCCGGAAATGGCCGGGTAATCTTTACGCATTTTCTTCAGATTGAGATGTGCTACGTCACTGGAGTAAATATAGCTGCCGGCGGTTCGAACGGTATGCCACCGGGCATGACCGCGTCCCTCCAATTTGGCCATAAGCACCGGAATCTCAGCGCCAGACTCATCCGCTACCGTATGATTCCAAATATTCATAATGCGGACAATAACGCCAACAGGGTACAATCCCTGTTCCTCAACTACCCAGGGACAAATCAGAATCTCTTTTCCCACGCCAACATCCAAAAGCAGCTGGCCGCCATTTTCAATGATGAACATACCGGTAATTGTTCCTCCCTGCGGCCTCGGCAGTATGCCGTTGGCGACAGGCATGATGAGCATATGCATTCTTCCCCCTGCGAAAACAGGCTATAAACGCCCATCTGCGTTGTTGCTCCTGCGCGTGTTCACTGCGACGTACTTCCCAGTACGCCTTCGTTCGCATGCTCGTCGCGCCTAGCAGTTGGACATTTCTAGCCTGTTTCCGGCCTTTGCACATAATTTAAATATTGGGTTGAGATAAAGTATCACGATAATCTTCCATTATCGTGATAAAATCTTCTTTATTTGACGCCTGATTGAACTTTAGCCTTAGCTCGGCGGAACTATGCAGGCCTTTGGTGTACCAGGCGGCGTGGCTGCGCATTTCGCGAATGGCGATGTATTCGCCTTTGTGCGTGACGAGCATATCGAGATGCTTTAGGAGCATGTCGATTCGTTCACCCAGTGTGGGCGGCGGCAACATTTCACCGGTTGACAGGTAATGGACAACCTGGCGGAAAATCCAGGGATTTCCCTGGGAGCCCCGCCCTATCATTATGCCATCACAGCCGGTCTCCGTCAACAGACGCTTGGCCTCCTGCGGTGAACGTACATCGCCGTTACCGGTAACCGGTATGTTGACGGCTTGTTTAACTTCCCGGATAATACTCCAGTCAGCCTGCCCGGAATAAAATTGTTCCCGGGTACGTCCGTGTACACTGACAGCCGCCGCGCCGGCCTGTTCAGCCAGCCGGGCAATTTGCACGGCATTTATCGAATTATCGTCCCAGCCCTTGCGAAATTTAACGGTTACCGGCACATCACCGGCCGCCTCCACCACCGCAGCTATGATGCGGCAAGCCAAGTCAGGCTTACGCATCAGGGCGGATCCTTCACCGTTCTTTACAATTTTCGGTGTCGGGCAGCCCATGTTAATGTCGATAATGTCAGCTCCTGCTGAGGCAACAATTTTAGCTGCTTTTCCCATGCTTTCCGGTTCCGAACCAAAAATCTGTAAAGCAACCGGTCTTTCCCGCTCGTCGATAGCAAGCATTTTTTTAGTATGAACATTATCATAGATAAGCCCTTTATCACTCACCATTTCAGAGTACACCAAGCCACAGCCCATTTCTTTCGCCAGCAGGCGAAACGGTAAATCGGTGACCCCGGCCATAGGCGCAAGTATAACAGGATTGGCAAGAGCGAGTTTTCCGATGCGCATGGTTCCTCCTATGTAAAAGGCGGCCGTTGCTGGCCGCCCAACTGTATACGTATCCAATAAAGCCTGCCAGGCAAGATGTTAGTATAACCGAAGATTAAGCTACAGCGTTGGAGTGTTACTAACATCCTGCCCCAAAGAATCTTTATCCGAAGACTAATCCGCGCTAAGACTCCTCTTCTACAAGTGGGAGCTATACCCTACAGGTGAACAGCAAGTCTGCCTCATTGGATTTTCCCACGTTTATTGCCGGTTGCGTTCGTAAATCAGCCTAAGGCCCTCAAGTGTCAGGAAGGTATCCACTTTGTCGATAGTATGAGACTCCTGGGCAATAAGATTAGCCAGGCCGCCTGTGGCAACAACCGTAACCTCCTGCCCCATTTCTGCCCGCATGCGACGGACAATTTCATCGACTTGTCCCACAAACCCGTAAATAATGCCGGATTGCATGCTGTTAATGGTATTGCGGCAAATAATTGTTTTGGGTTTGATAAGCTCAATACGTGGCAATTTTGCCGCCCTCTGGAATAAAGCTTCGGTGGAAATACCTATGCCCGGAGCAATGGCTCCGCCCAGATAATCGCCATTTTCGGCCAGCGCACAAAAAGTAGTGGCCGTACCAAAATCTACTATAATTAGCGGACCACCATATTTTGCATAGGCGGCAATGGCATTCACGATTCGGTCGGCCCCCACCTCACGCGGATTTTCATACTTTATGCAGATTCCTGTTTTTACGCCAGGTCCGACAACGAGCGGGTCAACATCAAAATACCGCTGGCACATCCTGGTTAACGGTACAACAAGTGGAGGAACAACCGAGGAAATAACAATGGCTTCCACGTCCTCCATCTTTAATCCCCGGTATGCAAATAAGTTGTAAATCAGCATACCGTACTCATCACCGGTCTTTTGCTTATCGGTCGATACCCGCCAGTGATAGGTCAGTTCTTCGCCCTCAAATACACCTAAGACAATGTTGGTATTGCCAACATCAAATACAAGCAGCATTAGCAAAAATCCCCCTGTAGAAACTTTAAACCGCCGTCATTGCCAGCGGCTTTGTAGTAGCTATTATTGTACCTTAAAAGCAGCGAAAATGTAAATACAAGCGCACTCTTCTCGATATATTAAACCAGTCGTTTAACCGTCATCAGCCGCGCCTTAATTAAGGCGCGGCGCACTTTCACGCCTGTATAGACGGCAGCAGCCGCCTTGACAATATCCATAGGCAAAAAAGGCCAAACCGCCAGTTGCAATGCTCTGTCCACAGTCATTGCTTTATGCAAGACATATTGAAACGAAAGCATAAATCCTGCTAAACCAACCCCGTAAATTACCGCCAGACCGGCCAACATGGCCAGAGTGGTATTTTTGTAGGACACTTCAAAGTGTTCCGCGACATAACCAACAATATACGTGCATATAAAATAGCCCAAAATATAGCCCCCGGTCGGTCCGATCAAAACGGCTGCCCCCGCCTTACCCTGGGCAAATACAGGTAACCCGAATACCCCCAGCAAAACCCAGACTGCAACACTGGCCGGGCCCAACCGGCTGCCTAACACTATGCCTGCCAGCAAGACAAACATGACCTGCAAAGTGATGGGTACAGGACCTATAGGTATAGACACCTGCGCACTGACAGCCAGTATCGCAGCAAATAAACTTGTAAGAGCCATATTTTTCGTCTGCATAAACAAACCTCCTTATTCCCGGTAATATTGCTAAAGGCGCTCTTACCTCAGCTTGCCTGCGGCAGGCCGGATAGATACATCACCAGCCAGCACCCGTGCCACACCGCTGGCTGTTGTCACAAGCAACGCGCCATCGTCGTCAATGTCTGTAGCCAAACCGGTAAAACTCCTGTCTATGCCATGTACATCTACCTGTTGTCCAAGAGTTATTGACTGGTTCTTCCACTCGGCCAGCACCGGTGCAAAACCGAAATTTTTCACCGTATTATAAGCACTCTCCAGCTCAGCAAGAATCTCCGTAAACAATTTCAGCCGGGGTATCTGACAACCGGCGACTGCCGCTAAGGATGTGGCGGTTGCTGCAATTTCACCGGGGAATTCATGGGGATCAATATTGACATTAATACCCATGCCAATAACTATATAATTGATAGCATCCATCTCGGCGCTCATTTCTGTAAGAATCCCCACTACCTTGCGCCCATTGCATAATATGTCGTTGGGCCATTTAATCCCGCAGCCGGCGCCGGCAACCGCATTGACTGCCCGGTTTACAGCGACCGCAGCCATAAGCGTACATTTGGCGGCATCCATCGGACTAAACGGCGGCCGGAAAACAACAGACAGCCAAATTCCTTTGCCATAGGGCGAAAACCAGCCCCGGGACAGACGCCCCCTCCCGGTGTTCTGCGCTTCCGCTACAACTATGGTTCCCTCCGGACAGCCGCCGGCTGCCAGCTTCTTAGCCGCATTATTGGTTGAATCCACTTCACTGAAATAATGAATCTCCCGGCCCAATACTTTACTTGTCAGGTGCGTTTTGATCTCCTCCGGCAAAAGCCGGTCGGTGTTTTGCCGGAGGGCATAGCCCAGGCGGGGATGGGCTTCAATTTCGTAGCCGGCTTGTTTCAGGGAACGTATATGCTTCCATACCGCCGTTCGCGATACCTTAAGTAATTGTGAAATCTCCTCACCGGAGATGTATTGACCGGAATTCCGCTTTAAGAGTTCAAGGACTGCTGTCCGCATTGTTTTTCACTCCAGAATTATATTTGTTATCCTAATCATAAAATATCGGTTAACAATTGTCAATTAATCCTCATTTACAACATTGCTATTTGTGTGATAGCATTTTCTATATGAAATCCAATAAAGATTTTCTCATAGTAAGTGTAAATCCTTATTGGGTGCTACCTACAAACAACCATGCAAGTGAGGTGCCTTATGGAACAGATAAAAGTTTTGCTTGCTGACGATGAGCCTGCAATAGTAGAAGTCTTGCAATTGTATCTGGAGCGGGAAGGCTTTAAAGTGTTTCCCGCATTAGACGGCCAGGCAGCTTTGACAATAGAGGAAAAATACCGACCGGATTTGTTAATCCTGGATGTTATGCTGCCTAAGCGAACAGGCTGGGAGATTTGCCAGGCAATTGAACGAAAGGTGCCCGTAATTTTTTTAACTGCTAAAGGTGCCGAAGCTGACAAACTTACCGGCTTCTCTTTGGGAGCCGATGATTATATAACCAAGCCGTTTAGCCCCAAAGAAGTCATTGCCCGCGTTAAAGCAGTACTTCGCCGCAGCGGTTTGCTTATTGAGGCCGGCGCCCGGCTGGATTTTCCCGGAATCAGTATCGATACCGCTGCCCAGGCGGTTTATTCCAGCGGCGAAAAAGCCCCATTATCACCAAAAGAATTTGAGCTTTTGGTCTTTCTGGCACGACATAGCAAACTTGCTTTTTCCCGGGATCAACTGCTTACCAATGTCTGGGGTTATGACTTTGATGGCGCCGACCGCACCGTTGATGCCACCATCAAGCGTCTGCGGCAAAAAATCGATAACCCGGAGTATAGCTACATACATACTGTTTGGGGAGTAGGTTATAAGTTCGAGGTGACCGGCAAATGATCCGTTCTATTTTCGGCAAATTGCTGCTCTCACATCTGACAATTATTTTAGTTAGTGTATTGACAGTAGGCTTACTGATGTTTTATCTGGTGCGCGACCACGTCATTGAAAACAAGCGCCACGATCTCCTGGTCAAGGGTCAGGCTGCCGTCAATATTATCACGCCGCTTATGGATAACGGCCAGAAACCTTCCGGAGCCTTGCTTGACGCCATGAGCGACATGGCCGGCGGTAATATCTGGATCATGGACAAAACCGGGCAGATTCTGGCCGGCCAGTTACCGTCCGGCTGGAAAAGAGGCAGGCGGTTGAGCAATTGGAAGGAGTTATGGGAAAAAGCAGACTGGCAGGACGGCAGCGGTGCGCAAAAGGTTTTGAAACCCTGGCGTAAACCGGATCCGTCTATTATCATCGCTCTGCCGCTGCCAACGCAGCCATCCTCGCCACCAGCCGCGTTGTTTCTTTACGCCCCGGTAACAGGCGCCACCCGTACAGCCCAGGCGCTGGAACAGTTGCTTGTATATTCACTGCTGGCCAGCAGCGTTGTTGCTATTTTCGCCGGGTTGCTTATCGCCCGCAGCTTTACCCGGCCGCTAACCGATATCAGCCGCGCTGCCGCTGCGTTTACTAACGGTGATTATACCAGTCGCACTACAGCTACGCAAAGTGATGAAATTGGCGAACTGGGCCGGACCTTTAACACTATGGCGACCGAACTTTCTCAGCAGGAACAAAACCGGCGTGAATTCCTCTCCGATGTTTCCCATGAACTCAAAACTCCGGTTGCCTCTATCCAGGCCTTGGCTGAAGCCATGCTGGACGGACTTGTTACTACTGCCGAACAACGCATGCGTTATCTCGCCGGCATCGTGGACGAGACCAAACGAATCGGCAGACTTGTGGCCGATTTACTCGATCTGTCGCAACTGGAAGCCGGCGAGCTGGCGATTTCCCGCCAACCAGTCAAGTTTGATTCACTTCTAGCCCTTAATACAGCTAAACTGGCGCCGTTTCTTGAAACCAAAGAATTAACGATCAATTCCAGCATACCTTCGACATTGCCTGCGATTCTGGCCGATCCCGACCGGCTTAATCAGGTACTCACCAACCTGTTGACAAATGCCATTCGCCATGCCACTCAGGGCACGGCTATCATGATAACCGCCCGCACCTGGCAGCAGCAGATTGTTATCGATATAACCAACAGTGGGGCAGGTATACCTCCCGAACATCTCCCTTATATCTGGCAAAGATTTTACCGGGTAGACAAATCACGTTCCCGCGCCGATGGCGGTACCGGCCTGGGTTTAGCCATCACCCGCAAACTGGTAATCGCTATGGGTGGCGCCATTAGTGCGGCAAGTACCCCCGGGGAAACAACCACTTTCACCTTTTCGCTGCCTGTCGCCAGTCCATAGGCCGGATAGACTGTTACAAGTTTTTCTCAGTAATGTCATATTTTTGTCATATCTCTTCGCTACACTATAAAGAAAATACAGTTTTCACCGAGCCTTGGGCGAAGGTGGAAACCGCTGTCGTCCTTATAGTAAACAACACCTTGCGAGTACACAAAATCACAAGAAAGCGGAGGGATTTACATGTTGTCAGCCAAATCGCGTAAAACTATCGCAGGTCTTGCCGCCGGAGCCTTTATTCTCGCTGGCCTTGGCGGCGCTCTGGCGGTTCAGGCCGAATCTGTATTCAAAGAACGCCCGGGCCACCATCAGTGCTATCAGATAAAACCCGAGCAGGCAGCGGAGCGCCTGTCGGCGGACTTTGGAATTGATAAATCGCTCATCCAAAAATACCAGGAGCAGGGCAGAACCTTTAAAGATTTACACCGCGCCGCCTTATTCGCCAAGGCCGGTGATACATCTTTCGAAGACGCACTGGCCCTTAAGAATGATAATAATACCTGGAAAGATGTCGCCCGGACGCTAAATATTGACAAAGCCAAAGTTAAAACAGTACGCCAGGAAATAGCCGCCAAGCATATAGCGCAGCGGTTTAATATCGCGCAAACAGATATTAAGAGCCTGTTTGATCAGGGCTACCACTCCCGTGATATTGCCATGGCCGGCAAGCTTGCAGTAAAAAGCGACACCAGTATCCAGGATGTAATCCTTCTGAAAAAAGTCAACAATACCTGGAAAGATGTCGCCACCGATCTTGGTGTTGATTGGCAGGCATTAAAAAAAGAACACCGCAATACCTCTACGAATTAAAACAATACGAAAACACGGCTGCGCAGACCTTTGGCAAAATCGAAGCCGTTGTTGCCCTTAGTAAGAACGTCATACATCTGTCAGAATAAAAAAATCACACCATGCTTATATGGTGTGATTTTTTTTAGAAAAAAGAATAACTACTCACCCTGGAGTCCATTTACCTATTATCCAGCGCAGAAAGCCTGCGTACTACGCCTTCCATCAACTGATAAATGTGCTCAGCGAGGTCAATTGGCAATGCTCCTGTCCCACAGCTTGGCGTCCAAATAATCTTCTGCCGCAGCATATTTATGTCCACGCCACGTCCTGCCAGTTCGCTGCATTGACCGGCAAACCGGCTAAGGATTGTCTCCGGTGTTTCCTGCCACGCCTCTTCCGAGGTAGGTACAAGCCCCCAGGCCATTGCCCCGCCCCGCTCCAAATAGGCGGCTAGCCCTTCGGCTTGCAACGCCATGCCGGTAAAGTAATGATAAGCATCAAAACTAATGATATCAACCGGCAGTGCAAACAGGATGGACCAGTCAATCCCGGCGCAGGAATGCACGCCTACCTTTACGCCTTCACCATGTAGGGCCTCAATAACAGTGAGCAAAGCAGCCGATGCCATTTCTTTCGTCAAGGTAATATGAGTTGAAGCACCGATAAGAAATAAAGCCGGGTCATCAATAAAAATCAGTACCGGTTTACCCAGTGCTTTCAGTCGTCTGGCCTCTAATACAGCTTCGACTGCCAAACATTTGACCAACAGATCACGCAGAGTCTCGTCATAAAAGCAGGCCCGGCCACGTTCATCCTTAATTTGCAAACCAACTGTCAGAGGCCCGCTGACATGCCCTTTCACACCTTCGGCCGCGGGAAAAAGGTGCGTAAAGTTATTAATAAAGGCTTCCAGGCCGGCAAAAGCCTCACCGGTGAGTGCAAAAACATCTTCAGCACCGGCATCGCCGTTAACAAAGGCCAAATAGTTATTGAAAAACATAACGGCTTTGCTTTCCCACCCGGCGTCCAGACGGGCAAACACCGGATCCTTCAGCGGAATTTCAGTTAACACTCCTAATTTAATCAGCGGCTGAACGTATTGCACCACAAAACCCTGTGCCGGCATTTTTGCCGGTAATTGCGGCCAATGCGGCCAGTGAGGCATTGCTTTGGCAATCACTCTGAGCGCTGTCAGTTCATCCTGATGCGGCAAGCTTCCCAGGCCGGTGGCCCGATGTGGTGTAAACCATCCCATGTGTCAATCCCTCCAAATGCCTATTTCCTTAAAAGTATCGCCTATATACAACGCATTAAAGCTCTAGGATTTCTTAGTCCCTTTGCAGCAAAACAGCAGTAATAACAGCAGTCAGCGGTATCGCGCAAATCAGGCCGATGCTTCCGGTCAGCGCCCTGGCGAACTCAGTGACAATCATATTAAGATTTAATATTTTAAGCATAGGTGCATTTTGTTGCGAGGCGATCAGCAGCATCAGCGGCAGGGAACTACCGGCATACGCCAGAATCAAAGTGTTGGACATGGTTCCCATAATGTCCCTGCCAACATTCATACCGGCCCGCACCAAATCTTTAAAGCCTATTGACGGCTGTACGCTTTTCACCTCATAAACAGCAGACGCTATGGAAATAGTGACATCCATTACAGCTCCCAATGCGCCAAAAACCATGCCGGCAAACAAAACCCCCTGAAAATCGATATGCGCCAAAGCCGATGCCTTAAGCAGCATAGCTTCCTCGCTATCCAGGCCAGTCAGGTGCATCAGCCTGATAGATAAAGCGGACAATATGCCTGCCACGGCCACCCCGCCGACTGTACCCAAAACGGCGGCCAGCGTCTTCTTTGACAGACCGCTTACTACCAGTTGCGTAGCCACAGCAATAATCGCCGCCACCACTAGTGTCAATAGCGTCAGGCTATACTGGTTAATCAGCACCTGGCCGATGAAGAACTTAAAAATAACCAGAATGGAAAAGGCAATAACCAGTACTGACTTCGCGCCGATGAACCCGCCGAATACCACGAGAGCCAAGACAAATAAACCACCTAAAACATATACATAGTCAAAACGGTCGAAATCACTGACATGATAGGTCACCTTCCCCAAATCATGGGAAATGGCAACGATAACTTTGTCGCCGGGTTTAACCCTGATTTCATAAGCAGACCGTTCGGATACAAAGTTAAATGTATCGACCACTTTGCCAGCTTCCGGACCACTGGTCAATTGAATACTGACCAATTCACCCTTAGCCATTTGATATTGTTTCTGCATGGCTTGATTTAGCGGCCCGACGAACACCACCGTGCCTTTTTCGTATTCTACCGGCTGGCTTGCCGGTGCAGCCTGCAGTACATTTGTTGACAGTAACATGAGCAATATGAATAATACCAGTTTTTTCAAAATATACCTCCTATCCTGACGCTATCTAAATCTTAGCCCATGTAGGCCTAACATGCAATAAAAAATGGCGTAATCTTAAGTTTGAGCGGCTTTCTTATATAGAAAACACGGCTTGCGCCGCGCCTTTGGCGAAAGCGGACACCGATGTTGCCCTTATCCAGGCGAAAGTTATACTTTCTATCAGGATCAAAAAAACGACGGCAGGTACAAAAACCTGCCGTCGTTCACACAGTCATCAATAACGCGATTCAGCCAAACCAAAACTATATACAATTTTAGGGCCGGTACCGGTATCAGGACCGGGCTCGGCATTCACAGGCGGTACATCGGCAGGCGGCTGCTGATCATCGCTGCCTTGTTCCTTTTCTGTTATTTTGCCGTTATTTAAAAGCTCAGCCAGTTCGTCTCCTTCTAAGGTTTCCCGCTCTAAGAGCGCATTTGCAATAGAATGAAGTTTATCAAGATTTGTTCTGAGCATTTCTTCGGTCTTGGTATAAGCTTCTTCAATCAGCCGCCGCACTTCCTTGTCAATAGAATAGGCGACTTCTTCACTATAGTTACGGTCACGGGCAATATCCCGGCCCAGGAAAACCTGTTCCTGCCGACGCCCGAAAGTAATGGGCCCCAACACTTCGCTCATACCGTATTCGGTAATCATCTTGCGTACCAGGTCAGTGGCTCGTTCCAGATCATTTTGAGCTCCGGTGCTGATTTCGCCTAATACAACGGCCTCGGCAACCCGTCCGCCCAGAAGGGTCTTGAGTTGTTCCAGCAGCTCGGTCCTGGTGGCGTAATACCTATCTTCCTTCGGCAGCATGAGTGTATAGCCGCCGGCACGTCCCCGGGGAATAATCGATACTTTATGCACCGGGTCGGTATGGGTAAGCAGCATGCCTACTAAAGCATGGCCTGCTTCGTGATAGGCAGTCAGTTTTTTCTCTTTGTCGCTAATGACCTTAGACTTGCGTTCCGGTCCGGCAACAACCCGTTCAACGGCTTCTTCCAGTTCAGACATTTCAATGCGCCGCTTGTTGCGGCGGGCGGCTAACAAAGCAGCCTCGTTGACCAGATTGCTCAGATCGGCGCCGGTAAAGCCGGGAGTACGTCTTGCCAGTACATCCAGATCGACTTCTTTGGCAACAGGTTTGCCCTTGGTATGAACCTTAAGGATTTCCAAGCGGCCTTTTACGTCCGGACGGTCCACCACAATCTGGCGGTCAAAACGTCCAGGCCGGAGAAGCGCCGGATCCAAAATATCAGGACGGTTAGTTGCGGCGATAATAATAATGCCTTCATTAACGCCAAAACCATCCATCTCAACCAATAACTGATTTAGCGTCTGTTCACGTTCATCATGGCCGCCGCCAAGACCCGCACCCCGCTGCCGGCCTACGGCATCAATCTCGTCAATAAAGACAATACACGGAGCGTTTTTCTTAGCCTGTTCAAACAGGTCACGCACCCGGGAAGCGCCGACACCAACAAACATTTCCACAAAATCAGAGCCACTGATACTGAAGAAAGGGACACCGGCTTCACCGGCTACTGCCCGTGCCAGCAATGTTTTACCTGTCCCCGGCGGTCCGAATAACAGCACGCCTTTAGGGATACGCGCCCCCAAGTCATTAAACTTCTTGGGATGCTTCAGGAATTCAACAACCTCTTCCAATTCCTGCTTCGCCTCGTCAGCTCCGGCCACATCACTGAATGTGACCTTGGTTTTTTCTTCACCATGCAGTTTGGCACGTGATTTACCGAACGACATAACCCGGTTACCGCCGCCCTGTGTTTGCTGCATAATAAAGAACCAAACCCCGATTAAGAGCAACATCGGTAATATAGAAGAGAAAATCGTTGTCCACCAGGGTGGCTGCGGCGGCTGTTCGGCCTTAATGTCTACGCCTTTATCCCTGAGCTGGTTAATAAGCGTCGGATCATTAGGGGCAATGGTTGCAAACTCCT
This sequence comes from Sporomusa aerivorans, assembly GCF_041428895.1. Classification (NCBI taxonomy): domain Bacteria; kingdom Bacillati; phylum Bacillota; class Negativicutes; order Selenomonadales; family Sporomusaceae; genus Sporomusa; species Sporomusa aerivorans. The sequence goes on along the minus strand of NZ_CP156926.1, from coordinate 388,537 downwards.
GCCCGTCTTTGAGCTTGCCGCGAATCGTGTTATCGACAATAGTCACCCGTTCGACCTTTTGCTCCTCAACCTGTTTGAGAAACTGTGTATAACTGATTTCTTGCTTGGGTGTTGTTCGTGACGAATAGTAGTCGATTATCGAAATGGCTATAATGATAATCAACAAATAGAAACTAACGTTACGAAAAAATTTGTTCAACAAGTAGCCCTCCTCTCGCTGGACCACAAAACTGCGTAAAGAACCTCTTACCATTCATATCGCATAATTATAGCATACTAAGTAAAAATTGACAATTAAACAAAAACATTTATCCTTGATAAGCCTCTGGTTTTAACACTCCGATAAATGGTAAATTACGGTACTTCTCGGCAAAATCGAGTCCATACCCGACAACAAAGTAATCAGGGATGGTAAAACCATTGTAGGCAATCGGCACATCTGCTTTACGGCGGTCAGGCTTGTTTAACAGCGTACAGATTTTGATGCTGGCCGGCTTGCGCGACCACAAATTCTCCATGAGGTAATTCAGTGTCAGACCGGAATCAATAATGTCTTCAACAATAAGCACATGTTTGTTTTCCACGTCCTCGTCCAGATCTTTCAATATCCGGACAACACCGCTGGAGGAAGTGGCCGCACCATAGCTTGAAACCGCCATAAAGTCAACGGCTACCGGCAATTCAATCGCTCTGGCCAAGTCAGACATAAAAATAACCGCGCCGCGCAGCACTCCGATCATCAGAATTTCCTTACCGGCATAATCCGCAGTAATCGCCTGGCCCAATTCTTTAATCCGGGTAGCCAATTCAGCCTCACTAAATAATATCTTCTCCACGTCATCCATCATATTATTACTCATATTCAGAATTCCTCCCGTTTAGTAATGCTAAGCTGTAAGATTTTTTTTGTTGTGCTTAAAATCCGGCCCCGTTCAGCCTGGCGATAGCCTGCCACCCAGATGATTTCCTGTTGATCACTAATAAGCAAAACGGAATCCCGTTCTGCCAACAGCACTTTTTGATCAATAAAAAACTCTTTTAGCTTTTTGCTGCCGTTAAGACCCGCGGGACGAAATTTATCCCCTGGACGGCGGGTTCTTACAGTCAGCGGCAAACTAAGCCGCTCAAGGTCAAAGGCGGCCGTTTGCCGACACTTCCCTGGCCGCGGCCGGGTTACTAACTCGGCCGTAATTGTAAAACCACCTGCCTGCGTTATTCCGGGAACAGCGACTTGAACCGCAGCAAGGCTTGATTCGGTCGAAAAAGGTTGCTGTTGCAGCTCGAATACCTCTTTCAGCCCAAGTTCAAGGCCGGTATACGTTTTGCAGGCCTTGAGCCCGCCAGGCAGCAGCATAACGCTCCCTACTGTTCCGGATATTACCATAGTAAGTAATTTTTCCACATGATCAAAGCTTATTCCTGTCAGGGATCCACGTTTTTTCTCGATGGCCTGACGAATTATTTCACGCTGCAAAGCTTTATGCAGCTTTGCCAGGGCTTGACTATCAATAGTAAGCCTGTCAGCTTCTGTAATTACTATTGGCCATTGCCGGCCAGCTTCCTGCCGCAGAAAGTCATGTTCATCCCCAGCCAGCATTGCCAGCCGCCATACAGCCTTGCGAATCGCGGGATTATAGCCGGCTTCCAATGCTGGGATCAGCTTCAACCGGATACGGTTCCGCAGATAATCGGTTGTAAAATTGGAGTTGTCCTGGCACGGTTTTAAATCCCACAATGCACAATACTTTTCAATTTCCCGCCGGCTAACAGGCAAGAGCGGTCTGATAATACCGTCACTGGCCGGCTGGATGCCGCGCAGGCCACCGCTGCCCGCACCTCTTAGGAAATTAATCAGTACGGTTTCTACCTGGTCATCCCGGTGATGGCCGGTGGCAATCAGAGCACCGCCCCACTCGGCGGCGACACTGCGTAAATACTGGTAACGCAAAATCCGGCCTGCTTCCTCCGGTGACATCTTATTAGCTTTATAATAAGCCGGTACATCGATAGCGGTAACATGACAGCCAAGCCCCAGACCAGCCGCGAAGCAGGCAACAAATTCGGCCTCTGCCACGGCTTCCGGACGGAACATATGGTTTACATGGGCTACAGCCAATTGAAAAGAGTACTCTTCTTTGAAGGCGTTAAGAATATGTACCAAAGCCAGCGAGTCCGGACCACCAGAACAGGCAGCCAGAATACGGCTGCCAGGAATAAACAGGCTATGGTTTTCAACCCATTTTTTTATAATAGCAAGCATGTAACTATCCCCGGCTCTCTACCTGATAGTCTGTACTCATGCGCAGTATGCGATACAGCGTAGAACTCACAAAAATGCCAAAAGCAATGGCTCCTCCGGTTAGCAGGGTTAACATTCCCATAGCTACACCTTCATTGAATTGCCCTTCCACCATAAAGCGCATGGTTGTATAGGCCTCCCGCCCCGGTACCAACGGAATAAAGCCAGGCACTGTAAAAATGGTAGCCGGTTTTTTTAAGATTCTGGCCAGCAGTTCGGCTACCAGACCAACGGCCATACTGCCCAGGAAATTGGCCATTATTGTACTTATGCCGCTTTGGGCTACAAAATACATCAGGGTCCACCCCGCCACCCCGGTAGCGCTGGCGTAAACAAGCAGACTGCGGGGAATGCGGTACAATACACCGATGGCACTGCTCATGGCAAAAACGGCCAGAATTTTTATGAACAGCATAAGGACTCCCCCTAATAGGCGCTGACAGCCAAAATAATAACAACTCCCATAGATACTGCAACCGCCGTAAGCGCGGCCTCGAGACCGCGTGACAAACCGCTCAGGAGATCGCCGGCAATAACGTCCCGGATGGCGTTAGTAATAGCAACCCCCGGCACCAGCGGCATTACGCCTCCTACCACAACAATATCAGGACTGAGGGCAGGCCAGAGGTAATGAAATTGCATACCCATCAGGGCTGCAGTCATTCCTCCCAAAAACTCAAAAGTAAACTTTACACCATGCAGCCGGGAAACAACATGGGCGATATACCTCACAACCAGAGCCGAAATAAAGGCTGCCATGCTTTCGAAGACACCCGCGTTCAAAAGAATGGCCGAAGCGCCGCCAACCACTCCGGAAGCAAGCATGGAAGGCAGCAGGGAAAAACCGGTCCGTTCGCGGGCAATACGCTCTAAATGGCAGCAAACCATTTCATAATCAATACGCTTATCGGCCAACCGGCGGGAAAGCTCATTTACCTTGGCAATCCTGTCAAGATTTATGGTACGGTCATGTACCCGCCGCATAATAGTTCTTGTCCGGCCATCAGGGCAGGTTACGGTTAAAAACACGCCGGTAGGTATGACAAAGCATTCCGCCTTGACTGCCCCCAGCGCCCGCGCCATATGAAACATAGTCTCTTCCACCCGGCTTGTTTCAGCACCATTCCTGAGCATAATCTCGCCAGCCAGAACGGTAATGTCCAGTATTTGTTCCATTAGGATTGACATTCTAACCCCCGCCAGCCCGTTTTAGTTGTCAATTCGCGCCCCAGACGGCAATTTCCTGCCGGCAAGTTTTCTATATAGCATCCAATAAAGATTTACAGGCGGACAGTGAGTAAGAGCACAGATTAAGCGCCAGCGGCAAAGTGTTACTCACTGCCCGCCTCTGCAAGAATCTTTAGCCGATTTCATATAGATTGGGGCTCCCAGTACCGTTTGGGAACATTTCCTCTGCCGGTAGCGTAATAAATCGATAAAAGCCTCCAGCCTGGTCATAACGCCTGCCTCGCCGGTCTGTTCATCATAGGCCAGTGTTAATACCGGCATATCCACATCCCGGCTTACTTTGGGAAGAATATTTTTAGCAATTACTTCAGGCATGCAGGTAAACGGATATACCTGGATGATGCCGTCATATCCCTGCTGTTTTTTTAACAACGTATTGGCAATGCTTTTTAATCCGTGTCCGCCAACATAATGCCCAAGGTACGGCCGGGCCATGGCTGACAGTGTTTTGTATAATTCGATGTAACTACGGCGCCGGAGAATATGGCCCCGCACATAATCACTCAGGAACATGGTCCTTGACACTTCCACTCCCATAAAGCCAAGACAACGTTCGAGATCCTGATTAACAAAATCCTCAAGCATAACATAAATTTCGCCGACTATTGCCACGCGTAAAGGCAGTGCCTCAGTATTTAGTTTTACCGTCTGCAGTTTGGTAAACAGTTCTTTTCTCCGGGCTTGCACCAGTTGGAAAGTGGCCGCCTCGCCGACTGACAGAGCAGCCTGTTCCCAGATGTCCTCCACTGCACCGCGCTCCAAGGCACGCGGTCTGATTCTATGGATTTGGCGCTGAAGATCGTCCAGAAGATTCATTTTGGCGCCGGCTAACCGGAAAGCCTGATAGATTGTCTGCCAGCCGGTTTCCGGGGCTAGATATTTTATCTGTTTATAAATCTGGGCTATACTCGGCTCCACGGTAATCATCCTGAACGTGTAACCTAATTCCGCCAGAATTTGTTGCTGCACAGCGGCATAATAGCCAAGGCGGCAGGGTCCGCTGCCCCCGCAGGTCACAAGGGTATCGGCGCCCTGTTCCAAGGCTTCGATAAAGTTGCCTAATGTCGTTTTAAAGGGTAAACATACCGTTTCCGGCGAGAACTTAATACCCAGTTCCAGCGTGCGCCTGGTTAGCGGCGGCGGCGGCAAAACCTGACAGCCCATCGTGCTGAATAATGTCTTGAGGACAAGACTCATAATCCCCATATGGGGAAAAGTTACAATCATTGGCAGCGCCTCCGTTTTAGCATGTCGGTAAAAGCCTCCAGCCGTGTGACAAAACCGGCTTCTGCCGTATGTTCGTCCAATGACAGCTGCATGCTGGGAATTGCCAGACGCTGAGCTTGTTGACGAATGAGTTCCCCGGTGATAGCATCAGGACCACAACCGAAACAAGTCAAAAAAATTATGCCGTTAAGCTGTGCGCCGGACATCATGGCCATAGCTGCGCCATACGTCGTATGACTGTTTGACCAGAACAGCTTTTTTCCCAGTTGGGCTGCCGCCCTGTCAACTGTTTTCTTTCCCACCGTCTCCGCCGTACAGACCGAAACACCCAGACGCTCTAACTTTCCTAATATGTCAAGACTAATTTGACGGTCATACACAATGTAGGGATGGCCAACAAGGGCAACTTTCGGTCTTGCATCCCTCACCTCTGTCAATGCCGGCGGAGTGCCGCTCCGCCAAGCCTTAATCCAGGCATACAGACTGGCTGACAGATTGCGTCCTAACACCCGCCCCACGGCAATTACGGCTTGGTACAATTGCCAGCTCTTTTGACGCATATCCACATTTATATCGATAATGGGCGGCAGCTGCCCCGCATTATTTTTAAGCACATCCGGAATGCCAATAATTTTCGGACAGGTAAATTGTCCCTGATTGATACTGATAATACGCGGTAAAAACAAATAGTCAACCTTATCTTTAAGATAACAGGCATGACCAAATAAGACTTTGGACGGCAGGCACATTTCATCCAATATGCTGCCGCAATCCAGGGTCTGCCGGGAGGTTTCGCCGGACAGAACAACCTCGGCCCCCAACTCTTGCAAAAACCGCTCCAAAACAATACCATACTGAAAATACATAAGTCCTTGCGGCAGACCAACGCGAATACTCATGCCGGGGCACTCACCTTTACAGCGTGAATTGCGTTCTGGCTCCACTTGCCGCACCGGTCACCCCAGCGACCCAGCACGAGGGCGTCAGACTTAAGTTCAACTACTTCGCATAGGTTGGCACAGCCGCTGCATTCGAAGCTTCTGGTAGTATAGAGGGCCTGAAGAGCCGTAAAGCCCCGGAACGAAGAACTATCTTTTCCGGCCATTTCTTCCCTTGCCGAAAGTGCCGCGCCGATGGCGCCCATAACATTGAAATGAGGCGGTATAACCACGGGGCACTTTAACGCCTCTTCAAAAGCACGGTGCATCCCCTTATTGGCGGCTACTCCCCCCTGAAACAATACCGGCCCGTCCAGCCGCTTGCCTTTACCGACATTGCTTAGATAATTTCGCACCAAAGCCTGACATAAGCCACTCAAGATGTCGGCCATCGAATGGCCGGTCTGCTGCTTGTGAATCATATCCGATTCGGCAAAAACTGCACAGCGCCCGGCAATGCGGACCGGCGCTACGGCAGTCAGGGCAATATCGCCGAACTGATCGATAGGAATATTTAGCCTGGCGGCCTGCTGATCGAGGAAAGAGCCTGTGCCGGCGGCGCACACGGTATTCATGGCAAAATCGGTTACAACACCATTGTCAATACTAATGAGCTTGGAATCCTGCCCGCCTATTTCCAGCACGGTTTTGACATCCGGCATTACGTGCATGGCAGCCAGCGCATGCGCGGTAATTTCATTTTTCACACTGTCAGCGCCCACGACCATTCCTGTCAGATAACGGCCGCTGCCTGTTGTTCCCAGGCCCAGTACCGTAAGTTCACCCAGTCTGTCAACCACCTCTCGCAGCCCTTGCTGAACTGCCTCGATAGGCCTTCCCTGCGTCCTTATATACAGACTGTCAGCGACATTCCCGGTTGCTGTGAGCACCACAATATTGGTGCTCACAGAGCCAACATCAATTCCTAAGTATACCTCCACTACTGATCACTCCCTATAACTTTAAAAACCAGAACACTGTCAAGTGTTCTGGCATACAGCTCCCTGCACAGCAATTCAATGTCTAAACCTGCAGTGATATTATTGTCAGTTGTCCCCAAAATATACATATTGCTTGTATAGTAAAGAAAACACGGCTGCAGCCGGGCCTTTGGCGAAGGTAGCAACGGAAATACGGGATACGTCCCCCGCCACATGATTCACAGGTAAACTATCAGCGGTTGAGTTACATCCCTGGTGGGAATATGCCGAGACAGTGGTACTGCGTGGGTGCGCACCACCACTCCTTTGTCTCAAACCGGCATAAACAGTATGGCGGCACCGGCGGCCGTTATGCATAAGCGGAGGTTAAACGCCAGCGGCGCAGCCCGGTGCCGGATTTTGTACTTGACACCCCTTGTTTTATAAGGTCTCCGCGACCCCCAAACTTATACCTTCTGGTAGATAAAAAAACTCCCGGCTGCTTAGTCCGGGAGTTTACACTAATTTTCCGGCAGTGGGAACTACTGCACAATGCTTGGCCTCTCGACAACCTTGGCAACGAGTACCGCCATATCATCCTTAGTGAAACCGCCTGATAGTTCAATAGCCTGCTTAAGCAGCCTGTCGGCAATATCCTGCGGCCGTTCGCTGCCTGTACGGCGGAGAAAATTGGCTACCCAGTTCTCTTTCTCAGTCCCGCGGGCAGCATCAACAATACCGTCACTCACCATTACCACAATGTCTCCCGGAGCCAGCAAACGTCTAACAGGTTCAATCTCAATATTCTCCAGTATTCCAAGCGGCGGAGCTGCCGGGTTGATTGTCGCTACTTCCCGCACCCTTTTTACATAGCTGGGCACTGAACCCACTTTCAGAAACTCAGTTTCTCCTGTATATGTGTCAACTACGGCCATATCCACAGTAGCAAAAGAATCACCCGGCATTTTGATCATTAGCAGAGAATTGACTGTTTTGACCGCAGTATCAATATCAAAACCTGCCGCCAGCAATTTATGGAGAAATGTTACTGCATACCCGCTGCCATGGGCCGCCGCTTCCCCGCTACCCATACCGTCACTTAGAATAAGAGCCATCCGTCCCCGCCCAACCGGCTGGGCCACACAGGTATCACCGGCTACCCGGCTGCCTTTCTTGGCTGCTGTTGCCATACCGGTTTCCACATGATATCTTTCTTCCATTTCCATCGCCAGCTGGCAGTTTTTATTCCTGATCTTATTGCCGCAGGAAGCATGCATCGTCATTTTTTCCTGCAGCAGGTTGGCAGCAGCCGGCAAAATTGTGTTAACGCATTCGCGCGCCCCGCCACAGGCTTTTTTCTGCGCAGTTACACTCACTTTGCCGCGTTCACTGTTAACCTTCACATCGGCGAGCGGGCAGTCAAGAACTGCCGCCCGCTCGGCCAGCATCTCGGCCACTTCCGTGTCACTCTGCGGTCCCTTTTTCAATTCCTGGGCCAAATTACTGACGATTACGCCGGTGGCCCTGATTTGATCAACAGTTACCTGGCGGCATTCTGTCAATTTTTTATGCCAGTACAAATGAGTCCGGTTACTATCCGCAACTTGGCCAATGAGGTCGATTAAAGCCTGGCGCCTAACACATAAACCTTTAATATTATCCGGCGTTGCATTGGCCTTAAGTTTACCGTTTTCCGCCAAAGCCAACATATCCAGCATGGCCTGATAAGTCTGATAAAAATCCTGATCCCAGCATTCACTGCGCCGCTCACACGGTCCGCATACTCTTTCGCCGACAACTGAGAGCATTTGCGCTAACTGGGCTTCCTGCAGCTTCTCTTTATAAGCGGCATGTTCACCGCTGCCGCTGAGGTCAAATGAATTGGCCAAATCCTTAAAAACATCGGCAATACTATGCAGCTTGTCCACAGCAACATGGATGGTTTGCGCAGCCGCGCCGGCATCGCCGGTTTCTTCCAGACAAGTTTCCCGCCACTGATTCAACTTGGCAACAGGCACCAGCATGAAAGCAGCTCCGGCTGCGGAACCTTCCACCAAAGTCAGCAGCAATTCATTAGGCTGACCCAAATATAATACGGCAATGGCACTGCCTAAAAGAAATCCCAATAACACGGCCGGTTTACCCAAACCCTTAAAAACCCCGCCCAGCATTCCCGCCATGGCATACATTGCGATGGCCGGCGCGGCGTCGCCGTCGCTTAAGCCTACGACCAGCCCGGTAACAACCCCTATTGACGCCCCCAAACCCGAGCCGCCGGTAAAAGCCAGCGTCATGGCAATCAGGGAAGCGGCAACATTACGAATACTGTAGTCGAACACAGTTACATTTCCCAAACCGCCCACGGCGATCGCCAGCATCATTATGCCGCATATCAGAGCCTCAGCTCCAGCCTGTCGCAGCTTGGTCTGATTGAGAAAGAGGGGAGCACCGTACTGAAAGATAAAAGTCAATACCATACATAAGGCAGCTTCCAAAATCACGATCACCATGCCATACAAGCTTGAATCCCGCCAGGGTAAAAGCGCCAGCCCACATAAAAATACGCAGCCAAAGATAAATAGCGGCACTGCCTGGATCTTTCGTTCATATTGGGATAATCTATCTGACAGCCGCCAGTAAAGCAGCATGGAAAGAAGATATAGTATTGCCTCCAGATATAAACCGGTGCTAAGCACGCCGGCCAGCGCCCAGACCCCGGCGACTGGCGCCCGCTTGCGAGCTGTACCGGCAATAGCCGCAAATAACGCCAGACCGAATGGCGCCAACTCGCCCAGGAGAGATACCCGGGCAACAAGAAATGCCAGCCCATGAAGGGCTAGATTCTGATAACTAAAAAGAGACCTTCCTCCTGTCTTGATTCTTTCAGGAATTGACCGCCAGGGAAAGGCGGGCTTGTCCTCCTGTACAGTTTCCACCGGCGGCCTTACCGAAGGTGGCTGTAAAATTTTCTCAGGCAACGTGATAACAGATACTTTTGGCATAATTATTCACCTCTGGGAAAAAGTGTTTTACGCTGTAAGTAAAATTTTACAGAAGTTTCCAATACATTATTTGTCTATTTTAGTTCCGGCCGAAAAAAAAAATCCGACAAAGATTATATTCAAAATGCAAAAAACCACCTGGCATTCCCTGCCAAGTGGTTGACTGTCTCTATAATTAAGCTAATCACTTCAATTATTGTCGAATAACAGATAAAATTACTGCTGGGGTTATTCTGCCCGACGAGCCGCTCCGCCACCACCGCCACCACCGCCACCGCCGCCGCCACCACCGCCGCCCCGGCCGCCATTGCCGCCGCGTTTGGACTCAGTGTTGCGCTTCAGGTCTGTCAGCCGCTCATCACTGTCTTTTAAGAACTTACTCAACTTATCTTCAAAGGATAAACTGTTCACTCTATTAGAACGGCGGAAATCGTTGGCATGCTGTTTTCTTGGCGCAGGTGGCTGCAGTTGCTTGATGGATAAGCCAATCTTGCCGCGATCATCTACAGATAAGACTTTAACTTTAACTTTGTCCTGTTCCTTTAAAAAATCCTTTACATCGCGGACGTATACGTCAGCCACTTCGGAGATGTGAATCAAGCCAACCTTTCCACCCGGTAACTCGACAAACGCGCCGAAGTTAGTGATTCCGGTCACAACTCCTTCTACAACACTGCCAACTTCAATGGACATACTAATCAAACTTCCTCCTTAAAATCTTTCGTACTTTTTTCAATTACGTTTTGGCGGAACCCGCAATCCATATTATACTCTTGCACATGAAAATGTGTCAAGAAACGATACCTATTTGGAAGGAATATACGGCACTTCTCCCGGCTTAACCAGTCCCAGCTGTTCGCGGGCAATCTTTTCGATATAAGCGGCGGTACTAAGCTTTTCCTTCTCGGCAATCAAGCTGTTATTTACCTCAGCGGCCTCTGCCATCCGCGAATTGACCAGCTCGGTTTCCCGGCGGATTTTGGCCAGCTCGGTTTGCTGGGCAATCACAAGATAGCAAAAGTATCCAGCCATAACTAAAATACATAGCCGGAACCAGCTAAACCGTTTGGTTTTTTTGCTTATTTGCGTCATATACATCACCATACTACATTAATGCTTACTTGTATTCGCTCTTTAAACGGCAAATCCTCTTTCAACTGGGAAATTATATAAAAATTTCATGAGTATTACAGCGGTGGCCCCTCTTCCGGCGGCGGCGACGGCGGTGGGCGCCATTTCCTATACCAGGCTGCGCACCGCCTGCGCGTAAACCTAAGCGGCCACAGCACTATCCTGGTAGCATACAAAACGGGTTTTATAATGGTAATCGCGAATACGCGTTTGGCCGTCTGCCACATGGTGACCAAAAAGAGCAGCAGGGCTGTAACAAGTTGTACTACCCGGCGGCTGGCCAGCTTATAGTACATTACCAGACCTGTCAGGAGCGCAATAAAAACATAGAAACGCAGTTCTCCCCAGTTTCCTGCCAGCAATGCGGTGAACGCAACCCCGGCCGCAAGCAGGCAATATGCCAAATCTGTCAGTGCAGTGACAAACCACGGCGGCCGGAAGCGTCTGTTAAGTACACGGTACGTATCAAACAGAATTCCTAAAAAAATCCCGGTAGCCATAATAAGAAAAAACGTCCTGACCTGCGATGAAAATTCCACCTGTTCACCTCCTGTCTGCGGTCAGTGCCAACCCTAATGCCGCTTGACAACAACGCAATGTTTAGGGAAAATACCCCGCCAGTATCCCATCAGGGTTGACACAGCACTAGCGCCAGCGAAAGGACTTATAGCGCCGGAATAAATGCTTTCCCAAAAAAATGAGAGCAAGGATGTCTAGCGCAATGCCCCAGTTTAGCAATAACGCAATCTGCTCCCAGCTTTCCGCTGTAAGCCCGCCTGGCGGCAGACGCCCGCTTATCTGATACCAGTAAGTGACTACTCGTTTTACATATTCTGTTGTTTCAGCGTAAGGTGGAATTCCACCGTATTTGTCAACCGCTCCCGGTCCGGCATTATAAGCTGCCACCGCTAACTCGGCGTGGCTGGTATACCGTTTGCTAAGCTGGCTAAGATAGCAAGTGCCGATGGCAATATTCAGCTCAGGATTATAAAAACACTCACTGCCGCATTCTCCTTCGTGGCGGCCGCTGCATACCGCGGCTTGGCTATTTACCAGCCGCCAGGTGTCGGGAATAACCTGCATCAACCCGTAAGCCCCGGCCTTTGACAACGCCCGGGGCTGAAATGAACTTTCGGCCTTAATAATAGCGGCAACCAGTTCGGGACTTACCCCGTATTTTCTGCCGGCGTCATTAATGAGCTGCGCATAAGGCAGCCCGCTTATTTCCCGCAGGCGGCCAGCCTGGGCGGAAAAGCCGGCGTACAGCGTTCGGCGGCTATACTCGGCAAGACTGTATGTCAAGCCCTGGGCGACAGACTGTGCGGCCAGCGCAAACAGCAAGAACAGCCATAGCGATAACGCCCGGCTGCGCACGTTATTTCAAAAACCGATCCAATAATCCTTTTCGCTGGCGCATTTCTTCCTCATAATTTATGCCTTTGACAGTACCTTCAATGATAATATTGCCTTGTTCTAAATTCAGTTGCTTTATATTGAGCCCCTCGCCCTTGATTGTCAGCACACCTTGCTCGGTTTCCATGACAATTTCCTTTTCGTCATAGCTTCCCAGACTGACAACGCCGTCAACAGTTAGTTCCTCCCTGTCAATCAGCATAAGCTGATGCCGCCATTTCGGCGTCTTGTTATCTATCGGCATACCCTTACCTCCTCATATCGCAAATGACTTCTCTTAAGTTATGTATATGAAACGCCCGCACCAAGTAGTACCAAAAACAATTACCGCCGGAAACCGGCTTCCAAAGAATACTTTCCTTCATTGTAAAGAAAACACGGCCTCAGCCGAGCCTTTGGGGAAGCTGAAGATGATGTTGCCTTTGTTCAGACGATATACTTTCCCGCAGGACAAAAAAAAGCGCCAGTTGTTCACTGGCACCGCTTGTGATTATATTAAATACACATACTAAGATAAACAGACGATGTTAACCGGGGTGAGACTATGAGTCAAGAATACAGTTATGGAGAGAGAATCCATTTCCTGCTTGTGCATATGATGCAGATGGAACTGTTACTTGTCCTTCTGGGCACAGCAGTTGCTGCCTGGCTGTTAGCCATAGCGCTGCGAAAGAAAAATGCGCGCCTGGCCGAGCAGCTGTTATCTCGCAAAATTGCCATTTTGTACGCCGGTCTGCTGGTGCTGATTTGGCTAAGCGGCCATTTGGCAAGATAAGCTGCGTTTATTTGTGTTCGCCGACATTCTGGATGGATACCCTGGCCTTTACATACAGCGGAATAGTAGGATAGATATCCTCCCAGTTATCCTTAATCCGATTCCAGGTTTCCGGTTCATAGGCCTTTAAATACCTGGCAAAATTCATGGGGTCAACACCGGCCTGCTGCGCGATGTTAAGTGAATAAGAGATATTATGCGTAATTTCCTCGGCCAGCAGCTCTTCCGCCTTTTCCTGAAATTTTTCGTCCAGGGTATCGTGATATTGCTGGCACGCCACCTCGCTGATATTACCCCGCCAGGCCGTATTTAACGTGAAGTATATCTTATCGCCTTCGACATGGGGCTCAAGAATGGTGTTATGCCTAAACATCTCAAAGGTGACGCCATAGCCGGGGTGAAGGGGACAATTAAGGGTTATCACCGCTGATTTTAAGTTGCCGCGAATCATGCGAATACCTTTTATTGTGTATTCATCCCAATAGGTTATAAATCTGTCTTTTTTAAAAACAGCCAGACCGTTCACCTTTACTTTGTTATCTTTATATTCCAGCCTGGGAAGAATTGCGTCACCGCCGGCGTCAAGCACCTGGGAAATGGCGCCCAGATCGGTTTGCGCCGAGGCAATATTCATGTTGCGAGTATACAGCCTGGCTACACCGGCCAGGAAGATTCCTCCCGCTTCACCGGTAGGCGGCTGAAAGGATAAAACCTCCCGCGCTTCGCCGGGAATGACAAAAATTCGGGTACGCCAGCGCATTTCGGCGTCCCGCCGCCAGAAGTCGATCATCTGCTTTAGCGAATATTCCCTGAGCACCGCTTCACTGATAAGTATGGCCTGAATATGTTCAAAATACAGCCCTTTGCTGGTCTGGCCCAGCATGTCCCTGACCATCTCATGAAAGGCAACGCCAGTATTAGAGAGTACATACGTCTTGCCTTCCCCTTTTGGCTGGTCACTGCCGCCCCCGGAGGGGGTGAGTTTAAGGACTTGCACACTGAGCCGCAGCGGCTTGCTTCCTTCCCGGCGGGTGTAAGACTCCAGCGCGCTGCCGCCTGCCTGTCCGTCCTCGGCCAAGTCGATGGCCACCGCCATAACAAAGCCGCGTTCCTGGAGCTCGCGCCGGTCCCAGCACCCCGCCGTAACCAGGCACAGCAATACAACCAGCAGTCCCGCCGCCACCTGTCTAACGCCCATCAAGCGTCACTCCCTGCCTGTGCAGTTTCCATCTTGCCAATAAATAGGAGGCAGGTATTATCCCAAATGAGAATAACAGTCCCGGCCAGGGAATCCATTTTGAGAATTCAGTAAATACGGTAGCGTCGTGCAGCGCCGCGCTGCCGATAAACAGCACCGGCACAAAAAACAGGACTATGGGGCGGTGATCTTTATAGCCATGCAGGTCTGCCAGCATAGCCGCAGCAAAAAATAAATACTGGGCAAAGGTCATAAAACCAATCGGAATCCAGAGAAAAAACAGGTAATTATCCAGCCGCTCGACAAAGGTGCCGGGTAGTTCCACGCCGCGAATGGCGATCATTGTCGGGTAGGGCGATCCCTGCAGCCCCTCGACGGTATGAACGCCGATAACCATAAGGATGGTAACCGCCATTAGCAGCGATTTCAGCGCAAAGGCAATGCCGGTGGCTTTAACGATGCTGGTATTACCCCGGTAAATAAACGGCAGCAGATAGAGAATAAACTCATAGCCGAAAAAGTAAACCCAGGATTCGGCTATCGCCCGGCCCACGCCCGCAATATTTACCGGCCATAGCGGATAGATATTAATAACATGAAAAGAAATATAGCCTAAAAGAATGATCATCATCATCATCGGCAGAGCAGTAAAAAATAAAATTTGGCTTATTTGGAGAACGGTCCCCAGGTCCTGCACCGCACAATAAGCAGACACGGCCAGCATGGTCAGGATAATGACCTCCGGTGGTGTCCGGTCGAACATAAAGAAGGTAATCTCCCGGGAAAAAAGCTGCAGTCGCACGATAATTTCCGCCGTGAGGGCAAGGACAAGGAACCAGACTATGACAATGCCGACTGCCTTACCCCAGAGGATCTTTAAGAAACTTGACAAAGTTTGCCCAGGAAAAGAAGCGGCTAGCCGGATCATTAGCCAGGCGACACAAAAATAAACCCCGCCGGCGACCAAAGCGGCCAGCCATGCGGCCTGCTGGGCCAGCGCAGCAAGCGTAAAAGTGGAGGTTATCGTGGCCGAGCCAATACCGAAGATACAGTTCATTACGGCCCATTGCCATGGTGATATTTGCTTGTCAATATTAAGTTTGCTCAAAAGTCTCACCCTGTCTGTCCCGGTCTTGTGACCCTAATTCCTTAGGCCTGGCTCCCAGCCACCGCTGCGGCAGCCGGACTAGTTGGTCGGCCCAGTCCTCCAGCAAAGTAAAATTAAACATACCGCCTAAATAAGATTGGCCAAAGTTCTTAATTGAGCATAGATGTACTGTTATCGCCAGCAAACCGATCATAACTCCATATAGCCCCAGAATGGAGGCAAGAATGAGCAGTGGAATCCGGAAGAACCGCAGCGCCAGTCCAAACCCCCAGCTCGGCATATTATAAGAGGCAATGGCCGTCATGGCCGTAACAACCACCAGAAAGGGATTTACCAGTCCGGCCTGGACAACGGTTGTGCCAATGACCAGAGCCCCTACCACGGCTGCCGCCCCGGCTACCTTCTGCGGCATTCGGATTATAGCTTCCTGAAAAAGCTCCAGGAGGATCTCCATGGCAAATGCCTCCAAAAATGAGGGAAAGGGGGTCCTGGACCGGAGCTCGGCTATCGAAATGGCCATAGTGGTGGGTATAAGACCTGGATGGTAAGAGACAACCGCAACATAGATGGCCGGCAGATAAATGGCGATAAAAGCCGAGATATGGCGGCTGAACCGGATCAGGCTTGCAATCAGAGGCGGCGTTGTATAATCCTCCGGTGTTTGCATGATTAAATTATAGGTACAGGGAACCAGCATAGTGGCCGGCGTATTATCTACAATAATGGCAACCTGTCCTTCATAAATGGCCGCTACCGTTTTGTCAGGACGTTCCGTCTCCTGCAACTGCGGAAACGGTGTCCAGGGATGCTCCACAATTTGTTCTTCAATCATTTTGGAAGCCAAAACCCTGTCCACTTTCACCTTTGCGAGCCGCCGCTCCACTTCCTCCACCAAGCCAGGTTTAACAAGGTCTGCGACATAGACGACGGCGACCGATGTTTTGGTTCGCAGCCCGACCTGCAGGATACGCACCTTGACATTGTAGTCCTTGGATCGCCGCCGGATTAAGACGATATTATCGTTCAACGTCTCGTTAAAGGCATCATGGGGACCGCGGATTACATCCTCAGCCCCCTTCTGCACACTGCGCTTCACATGCTTAACTGCGCCAATAACCAAAACTTCCGGCGGTCCGTCAAGCAGCAGCAATGCCTTGCCGGCCATGACTGATTCAATCGCCGTAGCTGCATTGCTTACTATTGTCACATCGGCGACACTTAACTGCTCATTTATCAATGTTTGCAGATTTACTATGGATGCTAAGCTGCTTGCCGACTGAGCCGAAGATTCTTCGGCGAAAGTCTTCATAATGCTCTCGCCCAGCATAATCGTATCTGCCATGCCATCCAGATATACAAGCAGTACAGGCTTGCCATACAGACTGAAGGAGCGCATTTTAATATCTTCACAGTCACGGAAGACAACTTTCAACAATTGTTTATTTTCGTCAAGACTGTTTGTGAAGATAAAGGGCTGACCGTCAGGAGCGGCAGCCTGCCTGATATCCGCTACAAGCTGGTTAATCTTTTCCCCCAGTCGCGCACTCTCTTCTACCATGGCCTTAAGGTCTTTGAGATTTTGTCTGGTACGCTCAAGTGAGGCGTCCGGAAGCAGGGCGGAAAGCTTGTGAATATTCTTTTGCTTGGTTTTATCCCTGTTTCCAGACTCCACTACCCTACCTCCCATCAACCTGTATTAATATATCGACTGCGGAGTTTGCCTGCCTCATGCCGCCAGTTAGTTCCAGCGTTTTTCGACCGTTATGCCTTTGAAATACTGACTTACGATTTCTTCAGGCTTCTTGCCGTCTTTGGCAAGACGGTTGGCGCCCCACTGGGACAGGCCTACGCCATGACCGTAACCTTTCCCGGCAAAAGTGACGCTGTCTTCACTAACTTCAATTTTATCCAGCAGCATGGATTTCAATTTTGTACTGTCTAATGCCACCCGCAGGTCAGGTCCGGAAACCTGCACTTCTTTATTAACCAGCAGCACAGTGGCCCGTCCGGACGGCCCTTTTTGCGCAATTTCCATACTGCTGATATCCTTTACCTGCTTGCCGATTTTCCCCATAGCCGCAATAACATCTTCCTTAGGGAAAATAATGGTCCAGTTTTTTACATCCGCCGGCGCCAGATCGTCAGGCGACTGCACGGACTGAATATAAGGCGGCTCATCATACTTGTAATTAAGCCCTTCTTTGGCGGTAGCTGTAATACCTCCGGCCGAGGCATGGAACCAGCTTTTAATGGGTTTGCCCTGGTAGGTCATTATCTGACCACGTGTCATTTGTACGGCTTTTTTGACATTGTCGTTAACGGCCTTGGCATTATAGGCCTGAAATTCCTTAATATCGGTAGAAGCCTGGGTCCCCCGTTCCGGCACCCCGCCTTTGGTTTCCATAGCTTCCACCGTAAAGGTACGAGCAATAATAGCCTGCGCCGCCAAGGCTTCTACCGGCCAGTCGTTTTTCATTTCACCCGCTACCACGCCGGCGATATAATCCTCCATTTTCATCGTTTTCTTCTCGCCTGTTTCGTGCATAAACACGGTAATATCAGGCTCATTCTGCGTTCCCTTAGGGGGAGTTGCCTGCGACTGCGGGGTCTGCGGCATATCCGGCTTTTTCTGCGGATTCATGCTGCAGCCGCCAAACACCAGGGCTAAACTAACAAGCAGTACTACACAAAGCACAACTTTTCTTTTCATCCTAAAATCCACCTCACTAAACATTTTCTTCTATACTATTATGGCAGTTAAAGACAAACCGCATGCATGCCAAAAACTTAACACAATGATTACAAAGTCCAGCTGATTTCTAACTTATAATGAGAATATACAATTCATCCCTGTTAGGAGGAATTACCTTGCCATTTAAGCTTCCTCAATGGCTGGAAGGTATTTATAACGGCATATTGACATTTAACAATCCCGTGTTCCAAACCAACGGAATCTCCCTGCCCGGAACCCAGTTGCCGGCCGCAGCAACCTATACGCCAGCCGATCTGAAAGCAGAGCTGGAGATCATTATCAAAGACAGAAGCATTTTTCCGATTTATCAGCCCATTGTAAATTTACAGTCCGGACGCATCATGGGCTACGAGGCCCTAAGCCGCGGCCCATTAGGCAGCCCTCTCCATTTCCCCACCCAGCTTTTTAGTACGGCCATACTTAATAAGCGGTTACTGGCACTGGAACAGGTTTGCCGCGAAGCGGCACTTAAAAGTATAGCTGCATTAGGCGTAGAACAGCGCTTATTTCTCAACATGAACGCCGAGGTTGTCAAAGATCCCGAATTTCGCGGCGGCCTTACCAAAGCACTCTTAATTCGCCACGGCCTTAATCCGGACCAGGTAACCTTTGAAATTACCGAACGGACAGCCATAACCGACTTCGCGAGCTTCACCCGGTCCCTTAACCATTACCGGCAGCAGGGCTACAGCATTGCCGTTGACGATGCCGGCGCCGGCTATTCAAGCCTTGAGGCTATCGCCACTCTGAGGCCTAACTACATCAAACTTGACCGCTCTATTGTCTGCAACGTTGATAAAGATCCGTTGAAACAGTCTATGCTGGATGCCATGATTAATCTGGCCGCAGTCATCAAGAGCAAAATCATCGCTGAGGGAATTGAAAATGCAGACGAACTGGCGCTCCTCATTAGTAAAGGAGTTCATTACGGTCAGGGTTATCTGCTGGCGCGACCGGGTTTCCCTGCACCGGAAATATCGCAGGAGGTGCTTCATTTGATTGCCGAGTTCAATTTACAAAGCATACAGGTTAAATCCCGTTTGGCTAACGGTTTGGGTGTGACCATCGGCGAAATTGTGGAACAGGTTCCTACCTTCAGTCCCGCTACGGCGGTAAATACCATAGAAGATGTTTTTACTACCCAGCAGGTAAACGGGATCGTCGTCGTTGACGGCAGCAGACCGGTCGGCCTGCTAATGAAGGACAAGCTGTACTATCAGTTGGGGACCAATTACGGTATCTCCCTCTATTACCGGCGCTCTGTGGAGCGGGTAATGGATAAAAGCCCGCTCATTGTTAATGCGGAGCTGCCCCTCGAGGCAGTTTCGCAAATGGCTATGAGCCGGGAAGAATACCACCTTTATGATTTTGTTATTGTTGTTCAGGATGACAAATTTGCCGGCGTGGTATCTGTTATGTCGCTTTTGAATAACATAACCAACCTGCAAATCCGCCGCGCGCACAATTCCAACCCGCTCACCGGCCTGCCGGGCAACTTAGTTATCGAGGACAAACTCAAGGAACTGATCCGGATAGATGAACCTTTTGCCGTTATGTATCTTGACCTTGATAACTTTAAAGCGTACAATGATAAATATGGCTTTGAGCACGGCGATAAGGTATTGCTAGTGACCGCCCAGATTTTAAGTCAAAGCATCGGCAAAGCGGGTTCCGCTGACGATTTTTTAGGTCATATCGGTGGCGACGATTTCATAATTATCACCAAGCCGGAAAATGTCCCAGGCATTTCTGCTAGTATTATTGATCTTTTTGACCGGGAAATCCGCGGTTTGTATCATCCGGATGACTTAGTCAAAGGCTATATTGAAGGAAAAAACCGCAAAGGCCAGCCGGAACATTTTTGCATTGTATCTATTTCAATTGCTGTTGTTTTTAATCAACGGCAGACCTTCAAAAACTATCTGGAAATTGCCGAAATAGCCGCCGATCTAAAAAAGCTAGCCAAAGAGCAGGCCGGGTCCTGTGTCGTCTACGACCGCCGAATTGCCGCGAATGAGGTCAATAGCTTCAAATAGTTTTCACAATCAACGCGCCGCGCTTGTTTGCAGCATAAGCAATACACGCTGGCGTTTTTTACATAGCAGATTTAACGCCCTTTTAACGCAGGGTTAACAGTCTGCTTACAGTCGAGTGCTATAATAAAAATGAGGTTTATGACGAGGTGATAGCTTTGTCGTCCCAAAAAAGGCTAGATAACATTCTCCTGGTAACCGCATCGGTAGGGTCCGGGCATACCCAGGCAGCCCAGGCGGTCCGTACAGCCATCGACAGCCAGAGTCTGGCTGCGACCGAGGTTGTTGACTTTATGGCTGGTGACTACTCCTTTGTTAATACGCTGGCCAAAGAAACTTACCTCAAAATGATTGATATCCTGCCTGATATATATGACCTGATGTACCGCTGGTCCCAGATGCCGCTGCCAGGCAGTAAAGTACAGAGTCTTATGGCCATAACCATGAAACGAAGCATGCACAAGTTAATCATGGCTCACCGACCTGATGCCATTATCTGTACCCATCCCTTCCCCTGTGGCGCTGCTGCCTATCTGAAACGTACCCGCCGGATTTCCTTACCGCTCATCGGGGTTATTACTGATTTTGCTATCCACCGTCTCTGGTGCTACCAGGAAACCGACCTGTATTTTGTCGCCACCCCTGAGCTAAAGCAGGAACTGATTTTACAGGGAATTTGTCCGGATCGCATTCATGCTACCGGAATACCTGTCGGCTCAAAATTCAGCCACATACCTGCCGCTGCCGAACAGGCGGCTCTACGTCAGGCTTTGGGCTTTACCAACAGGTATCCGATCATTCTGATTATGGGCGGCGGTCTTGGGATGGGTGATCTTGAACAAGCCGTGCTCTCCATTGATGCTCTGCCACAGCCCTTAAATCTGATAGTGGTTGCCGGCCGCAATGCAACACTGCGGCGGAATCTGCTAGCCAAAGCCCATGATCTTATACATCCTGTCAAAGTACTTGGTTACACGCGGCATATTCCCGAGCTTATGGCAGCTGCCGACCTTTTAATCACCAAGCCCGGCGCTCTCACGCTTAGCGAAGCGCTGTCCATGCGGCTGCCGATGCTGCTGTACCACGCCATACCCGGTCAGGAAGAAGAAAACGCTGCTTTTTTGACCCGCAAGGGCGCCGCACTGTGGGCTCATGACAGCCGGACTTTGGCCGGTACTGTTTACGAATTGTTTACCAAACCGGAGCGGTTAAGCTATATGCGGGAAATGGCCGCCTTGCTTGCCCGCCCCGCCGCCGCCCAAACAATTGCCGCCACTGTTTGGCAGAACATACTTAGCACCGGAACCGCCGCCTCACGCTGATCATGTCAAAAGAGACTGTCAAGGGGATGGTTCTTTTGACATGGCTGTCAGAAGAACCATCCTTTGTTATTAAGGAGGAAACGACTATGAGAGCTGGGTCCTTACCGGCCATATCCACCGGTGTGGCCGGAACAAAACTGCTGCTTGCCGCTGTCAGTCCTTTACAAACGCTGTTGGACCGGCCTAGTATTACTCACGAGTTTCTTAACAGGCAGGCTCTGATAATCTTACAGAATGATGGTCTGGAGCACTATGCCGGTCTGCTCAAATCCTTTCTCGTCGAACTCAATGACGGTGTATACTGGGCGGATGGCGGCTGGAAAAATATCAGCCACTATTATGAACCGCTAACCAATAAAGGATTATGGCATTTTGCCACTGCCCTGGATAGTTTTTCCCTATACTTTGAAGCTGCTTTAAAAAGCTTCAGACAGCAGGATATAGCCGGCAGCATTTTCCTGCTGGGCGCAGCCGCTCATCTACTGCAGGATGTATGTGTACCACATCATGCCCGGGCCAAACTTTTTTCCGGTCACAAAGAATACGAAAATTGGGTTAGAACATATCATACCGATTTTGCCGTTAACGGCCAGGGCCTGTACTCCGTAAGCCTGCGTCCCCATGAGTTGCTGATCAGCAATGCCGTGGCTGCCGCCGACTATCTGGATTGGGTAACCGAAGAAAACCATACACGCTTTCATACGGTAACCACAAGCCTGCTTACCCGCGCTCAGCGGAGCACGGCCGGCTTGTTTGAACGTTTTTGCTTTTTAGCCGGCATTGGCAAACACAGCACAAAAACAATAGTTGCCTGAAGGCGCTGCCAATAAGGCAAACAGGATTTACGCCGGGAATCCGGCGAAAGTGCGCGCCTTAACAGCATTTTCATCAGGGTAAAACACGGGATGGATCTCGTGGCTGACTACGCGGGCAGCCCGGAACCATCCCTTAAATATTTAAAAAATTATTTGGAAAAAAGAGGCATAGCTTCCAGCTAACGCGAATATCTAGATAAAATTAATCCGTTTTGGACATGCCATACTTAAGGAGGTGTCTTCCGGTGTCAAATACTGAAGCTGAACTGAAACTACGAATTGCCGATTCGGCTTGCCTGTCCAGCCTGTTATCGTCTCCCCTGCTGGGTCAGCTGGCTACGCAGCCGCCCTATAAGCAGCTGCTCGAAACAACCTACTTTGATACAGCTGATCAGCAGTTGCTGAAATCACGCCTGTCATATCGGCTGCGCCTGGCCGACGGCGAGTGGACGGCCACTGTCAAGGCAGACGGCACAAGCGACGGCGGATTGCATCAGCGCACTGAGTATAATATACCAGTAGATAACCCGCTCCCGGCGACTGAACCATTTATCGATACCGCCATTGGCGAACGGTTGGTTCAGGCTGTTGCCGGTATGCCTTTAGAACCCATATTCAGCACCCGTTTTGAACGGCATATCATCGAGCTCAGCACACCGGACGGCAGCAATATCGAATTGGCCCTTGACGACGGCAATATTATCGCCGGTGATAAAGTACAGCGGATTCTCGAACTGGAGCTTGAGCTGAAATCCGGCAGGCCACAGTCGCTCATTTGGCTGGGTGCGGCTCTAGCCGAGGACTTTCCGCTGCTGCCCGAACAGGAAAGCAAGCTGTACCGGGCCACCGTATTGGCCGGCATGGCTAATGAACTGGGCCGGGATATTCCGCTCGCTTCGCCGCTAAAAAAGAGCAGCGGCCTCCTGCCTGCCCAACGTTGTTTCAGCCAAATTATGATTTATAGCATTCACGAAATAATCCGGACCCAGCAAACCTATTTGGACGCTCCCGACGATATGGAAGCGCTGCACGCTCTCAGAATTGAACTCCGCAAGCTTAATGCCCTTTTACAACTGGCCAAACCGCTGCTGCCCTTTGAAGAGCACCTGGACATGGAGGAAAAACTCACTGCCTGGGACAGCCGCTTCAGCTCAGTCCGCGATCTTGACAGTCTTAGCGCCGCCTGGCATGACGCAACCGGCTATATGAACCAGGTAATCCCCGGGTATGCCGGCAGACCGGCGTTAACCGCCTTACTTACCGCCAAGCGCCAAGCTGAGAAAGCCAGCTTTTACAATACAGTCGCTGCCGGTAAGCTTACAGCACTGCTGCTAGGTATTTGGTCATATCTTGCCGAATGGGCCGATCAAAATCCGGACAACGCTCAGCCGGTATTTAAGGATTTTATTTTTGAAAACCTTAATCTGTGGCTGATTCATTTTTTGCATATGGGCAATGATCTTGATTTATCAGATCTGGATACCGTACATAATCTCCGGGTCACCGGCCGTCGCCTGCGCTATACACTAACCGTCCTTGACCCAGTCCTGCCGGACAGCACCCGGTTGCTTACCAAACGCCTGGAGAAGCTTCAGGATATCCTGGGTAAAATTCAGGACATTGGCCTTATTCCGCTGCTCTTAAAGGATTTAATCAAAGCTTCCGCCAGCCGTATCAGCCACCGCGATGCCGGCCTTATCACCGGCTGGCAGCTGGCCCGCTCCTTCCAGGCCCGCAGCAGCTATGGCAAAGTCTGGCCAAAGATCATTAAGGAGGCTGCCAAACAAAAGAAATTGAAGTCCAGGAAAGAAGGCGTACCATATAAAAGGAACCCTGAGCTTAACTAGCTCAGAGTTCCTTTTTTTTTAATGGCCGCCTCCAGCCATTTTTCGCTGTACATATTTGCTGGGCAGAGTAAACATAAGATTGAATATGAGGATAGTAATGATCAGGAGCGCGCCAGTACCGTCGGCTATCGCCACCCGGTCGGGGACCAGGCCCACGGCCATAACGTACCACATGTGCACGGCCAAAGTCTCCCCGGCGGATGTTACAGCGAAATCCGGCAACGTCCGGGATACCGTTGTTCCGGCAGTAAATATCAGAATGGCGGTTTCCCCCAGAGCCCGCCCGGCCGTCAGGGTAATGCCGGTAATAATGCCCGGCAGGGCGTTAGGCAGTACTACCCGCCAGATTGTCTGCCATTTAGTGGCGCCTAGCGCCAGACTGGCTTCCCGGTAGTGAGCAGGTACAGTCCGGATGGTTTCCTCGGTCACCCGCACCAGCACCGGCAAATTCAGCAGCATCAAGGTTAATGAACCGCCAATAATACTAAAGCCCATGCCTAGCATGTTAACAAAAATAATCATACCAAATAAACCTAAAACGATTGAGGGAACAGTAGCCAAACTCTCGGTACTCAGCCGGATCATGTCTGTCAGCCGGTCATTGCCGGCATATTCGGCTAAATAGATCCCCGCTCCGACCGCAACAGGAATGGAAAATAACATAGAAAGACCCAATATATAAAAAGAGTTGAATAACTGCGGACCAACGCCGCCTCCGGCATTAATATCGCTCGGCATGCCGGTAATAAAATCCCAACTGAGCACCGGCAGGCCCTTAACCAGCATGTAGCCTAAAAAAGTAACAAGTACAGCTAAAATAATAATCCCTGCCAGCCACATAACGGCAGTGGCTGCTTTATCCTGAAACCGTGCCGACATTTAGGCCATCCTCCTTGCTGCAATCCGTCTGATGATCAAAATCATTACGAGGGATAAAATGAGAAGCACCAGAGCCATAAGAAAGAGGGAATTACCCCACGCCGAGCCAAACGGCGTATTGCCCATCTCCACAACAATTTCACTGGGCAGCGTCGAGGTCGGCATAAACAGGGACTTGGCCATTTGCGGCGTATTGCCAATAACCATTTGCACCGCCATTGTTTCGCCGATGGCTCTGGCCATGGCCAGGATAATGGCAGTCAGAATCCCCGGCAGCGCGGATGGCAGCAGTACCTTGGCGATCGTCTGCCAGC
Organism: Sporomusa aerivorans; assembly: GCF_041428895.1. Taxonomy (NCBI): domain Bacteria; kingdom Bacillati; phylum Bacillota; class Negativicutes; order Selenomonadales; family Sporomusaceae; genus Sporomusa; species Sporomusa aerivorans. Next base: position 363,316 of record NZ_CP156926.1, on the reverse strand, counting down.
GGGTAGCGCCTAAGGCCAGCGATGCTTCCTCCAGCGGTTTCGGCACAGCCCTGATAGCGTCTTCCGAAATGCTGATAATTGTCGGCAGGATCATAATAGCCAGGATAAGAGCAGCGGCAAACAAGCCAAATCCGGTATTTACATGGAAAAATTCCCTAATAAACGGTACTAAGAGCGTCAAACCGACATAGCCGTATACCACCGACGGGATGGCAACATACAGATCAGTAGCCGGGCGCATAATTTCCCGCAGCCAGTCGGGAGCAATCTTGGCCATAAAAATGGCGCCGGCTAAGCCTAACGGTGCACCAAACAGAACAGCCAGGACGGTAACATATACCGAGCCGGTGATAAAGCTCAAAGCGCCATACTTATCTTCTGTAGGATCCCATTTTGGTGAAAAAAAGAACTCGGTAAAGCCGACTTCCTTAAAAGTCATGAGCCCCTGCTGGCCTACAAACACAATGATTGATAAGATAATCACCGTCATCAGAAACGCGCATGCAATAAATAAATAGCGTATATACCGGTCATAGAGAAGTTTAAGCTGGTGTTCCCGGTTATCAGCTGTAACTGCCATCAGTTTCACATCCTGTCTAATGAGTTGTTCCCTTTAATTATACGCTATTAGTATACCAGGCTTTGTTAATGCAATGTTAAGAATGTGTTAAGTTAGGAGGGCCCTGAGTCAGATGACTCAGGGCCCTCGTTGCTGGCTATTTAGTTATTGCTTCATTTTGGTGATAGGCACAAAGCCGTTTTTCTCAGCATATGCTTCTTGGAACTCTTTGCTTGTTGCATAGTCAATGAAGGCTTTTACAGCACCGGTCGGCTCACCTTTGGTGTACATGCGGCCAAAAGTAAATACCGGATATTTACCGCTGATTACATCGTTAATACTATATTTTACGCCGTTATAGGCCAGAGCTTTTACTGTTTGATCTGCATAAGCGGCGTCAACATAGCCGATTGCGCCCGGCGTGCTGGCAATAGCGGCGCGAACGGCCCCGTTGGAATCCTGGATTACGGCATTATCGGTAAAGGCCGCACCTTTAAGAACGATTTCAGCAATAGCGCCCCGGGAACCGGAAGACTTGGCGCGATGGATAATAGTAATTTTTTGATCTTTGCCGCCAACCTCTTTCCAGTTGGTTACCTTGCCGGTAAAGATGTCCACATATTGCTGCTGAGTCAGATTATCAACCGAAACATCAGGATTAGTAATAAAGACGAAAGGAATACCTACCAGCTTGGTTTCGACAAGGCCTTTATCTTTCAGGCTGTCCTGCAACGGTACGTCTGAGTTGCCGATATTCACCGAGCCGGCCGCCACTTGGTTTTGGCCGGTAAAGGAGCCGCCGCCGGCAATATTAACGGTCACTTTGGCATTTTTCTTCTGGAATTCCTCCTGGGCCGGTTTCAGGAATGGTAAAAGTGCCGTTGAGCCTGAAGCAGTAACAGTACCGGTGATTTCGGCCTGGGCTTTCGGAGCCTCTTTCGGAGCCTCTTTTTGTCCGCCACAGCCGGCAACTAAGCTCACACCCAGCATCATGGCCAGTGCGCCTGCTAACATTTTCTTGGAAAGCTTCATGTTATTGTTGACCTCCTCGTAGTTTGGTGCTCTCTATAATGCTATTGTAAATCATCTCTATGGACAATGTGTTAAGGCAATGTTAAAGGAATGTTAAGAAAAGGATTACGTACGGGAAGTGGCTTTTATTAACTATTTGCGGTATGATTTGTAATATACCGCTATAAGGGGGTAACAGCATCTTGTTTGTCCGCAATCTCCGCAACCGTCTGGTTGCCCTGTTTTTACTGCTTATCCTGTTTACACTGACAGCCCTTGGCAGTTACATATTGTGGTATTTCTACCAGCATAATATCGCCAGTCTGAATGCCGCTATGCTCAGCCAGGGGAAAATTATTGAAGAGCTTATCAACCGGGACATGTCCGGCCCTATTCAAAAAGCGCAAATTGATGAGAAAATTAAAGAACTAAGTTCACGTATTGATTTACGGGTAACCATTATTGACGCTACCGGTACTGTTATCGCTGATTCCCAGCAGAATCCGGCGCTGATGGAAAACCACGGCGACCGGCCCGAAATTGCCGCCGCACTGGCAGGCGACAACAGTTACAATATCCGCAAAAGCGCCACTCAGGAAAGATCGCTGCTTTATGTGTCCACACCGGTATTGTTTCATAACGAAATCACCGGCGTGGTGCGGGTAGCTATGCCGCTTGACCATGTTGATGCCGGTTACCGTAAAATACTATCGGCGCTGCTCATTGCCAGTCTGTTGACCTCGTTAGTGGCCATATTCTTTAGCCTTACATTTGCGCACCGGTTCACCCGCCCGCTCGGCCAAGTAATCAATACCGCCAATGAAATTGCCGAGGGCGACCTTAGTAAACGGGTTTATATAAAAACAGGCGATGAGCTGGAAATACTGGCTCATGCCATTAACAATCTGACCTCAAGTCTTGAGGATAAAGTAAATGATATTGTTGCCCAGAACCGTAAGCTGGAGCTTATACTGGAAAACATGGGCGATGCCGTCATCTTGATGGACCGGTTCGGCAGGGTCACTACCGCCAATAAGACAGCCGTTGCCGTTTTCGGTATAACTGAGGAAATGCTGGGCATGCATAATATTCAAGTAATCGGCAATAGCCTGCTGGACCAGGCCGTTCAGGCTGCCATCAACCGGAAAGAAGGCCGGCTCATCGACCTCAAGACCAATATTCATGGCATGAAACGGGTATTTCAGGTGTTTCTGGCGCCTATAACCGCTGCAGAAAAGGACATCTCCGGCGTACTGGGCGTCTTCCACGATATTACCACACTGCAGAATCTGCATGACCGCCAGGCTGATTTTGTCGCCAATGCGTCCCACGAACTGGCTACTCCCCTTACTGCCATTAAAGGATTTGCCGAAACCCTCTTAGATGGGGCTTTAGCCCAACCTGAACTGAGTGAAAAATTCGTCCGCATTATTTATGACGAGGCCGACCGCATGCACCGCCTTATCCAGGATTTACTGCAATTAGCCCGTCTTAATGCCCAGGAATACCGCGAACAAATTAAACTGGAGCAAGTGCTTGTCGAACCTGTTCTCACAGCCGCCAAACAGGACATGGCGCCCCGCTGGCAGCAGAAGAACCAGTTGGTTAGCATAGCGTCCGATCAGGACGATCTTGCTGCCATCGCGCATCCGGACTGGCTCAAACAGGTTATTGCCAACCTGCTGGAAAATAGTATTAAATATACCCCGGCAGGCGGTAAAATAACCCTGCAGGCCTGGCACAGCAATGATCAGGTTAAAATTTCGGTAAAAGACTCGGGAATCGGCATTCCGGCCAAAGACCTGCCTCTCATATTTGACCGCTTTTACCGCGTAGACAGAGCCCGGGCCCGCACAGCTGGCGGCACCGGGTTAGGTCTGGCCATCGCCAAGTTCATTGTCGAAATGCTGGGTGGACGGATTGAAGTTGAGAGCGTTGTAGATGTGGGGACGACATTCATTATTACCCTGCCCGCTAGCGAAAAACGCTCATAGCACCTCGTACAGATTGCGTACTAATTCTACAGGGAGCGTCTTGCTTGCGCTGTAGGGTAGGTCACAATGAAATCAGAACGCTGCATCTGGGGCACTCTGAGCGTTTTTCGGCTTGTCGGCGTAGCTCCGTAAAAGCGGGATTGCCTGCTGCGATATGTATCGCAAGCAGGCAGTCCCGCTTTTTTGCGGTTCTATTTTTTCCGCCGGCGCTGGCCTGTCACAAGATAGATGGTCCATTCGGCAATATTAGTCGCATGATCGGCAATACGTTCCAGGTAGCGGGCGACAAAAATGAGCTGCGTGGCCTGCGAAATGGTTGACGGATCCTCCATCATATAAGTCAGCAATTCACGAAATACCTGATAATAGATATGGTCAACCTCATCATCATTCAAGCAAACCTGCTCAGCCAGAGAAATATCCAGGGTGGTATACGCCTCCAGTGAATCCTTTAACATTTTCTGCGCCAGCTGCGCCATGCGGGGAATATCCACAAGGGGTTTGATCAGCGGCTGATTGGCCAGGGTCAGGGTAATCTTGGCGATATCATACGCATGATCGCCCATTCGCTCCAAATCAGTCGTAATTTTAAGGCCTGTACCGATTACGCGCAGGTCGCGGGCGATGGGCTGCTGTCTGGCGATTAGCACCATACACTTGTCTTCAATCTCCACTTCCATCTGATCGATCCGGTCATCAAATTCCATGACCTTGCCGGCCAGTTCGGCGTCCTGCCTGGCCAGTGAAGTCACCGCATCCTCAATCGCCCCGGCAACTGCGTTGCCCATATCCAGCAAGTTCTGGCGCAAATGCTCCAGCTCCTGGTCATAACTATGCCTCATCGTCATTTTGCGTTGTCCTCCTTAACCGAAGCGGCCTGTAATATAGTCTTCCGTCCGTTTATCCTGCGGACGGGTAAAGATGGTATCGGTCTTATCATGTTCTACCAGATCCCCATTGAGAAAAAAGCCGGTATAGTCCGACACCCTGGCGGCCTGCTGCATATTATGGGTAACCATAACGATAGTATATCTTGCTTTCAATTCTGTAACCAATTCTTCAATCTTCATAGTCGAAATCGGGTCCAGCGCAGAACACGGCTCATCCATCAGGAGAACTTCCGGCTCGACGGCCAGCAGTCTGGCGATACACAGCCGCTGCTGCTGACCGCCTGACAGTCCCATCGCCGAAGTATGCAGACGGTCTTTGACCTCTTCCCATAGCGCCGAACCAGTCAGACTCTTTTCCACTATGGTATCAAGCACGCTTCGGTTGGTTTGACCATGAATCCGCGGGCCATAAGCAATATTATCATAGATTGACATAGGAAACGGGTTGGGACGCTGAAATACCATCCCCACCCTTTTTCTCAGCATAACCGTATCTATTTTAGGATGATATATATTTTCGCCGTCAAGCAGCACTTCGCCCTCGATTTTCACACTATCAACCAAATCATTCATACGGTTCAGAGTTTTAAGAAAGGTTGACTTACCGCAGCCTGACGGTCCGATTAGAGCCAGCACCCCATTTTCAGCAATATCAATGGATATTTTTTTCAGAGCCAGAACATCGCCGTAATATAATTTAAGTTTATTAACCTGGATTTTATAGTTCATAAGCCAGTCTAATCCTCCTGTCGTTTCTTATATGCAATATAACATAAAAATAGCGGTCTGAATGTTAATATCTTGTTAAAATTGTTTTATCGGCTAAGGGTGCAAGCCGGGCATAAACAGTACTGAGGCCCGGGCGGCCGTCATGCATAAGCGAAGGTTAAGCGCCAGCGGCGAAGCGTTGTATGACGGCCGCCTGGGCCGGATTTTGTATTTGACGCCCCTTGTTTGATTACTCCTGGGGCGACTCCCGAAACTTTCCGGTAACTAAAAAAAAGATTGCCGCATTGGAAGCGACAATCTCATTATAACCCTTTATGGAATTTTTAATTATTACAAATCCTTGAACCGGTAACCAACACCCCGCACAGTCTCAATGGCTTCAGCTACCTCATTGTCCTCCCCTAATTTAACGCGCAGATGCCGCACATGCACATCAACCGTTCTGGTATCGCCAAAATATTCATAACCCCAGACCTTCTCCAGCAGTTGCTCTCTGGTAAACACCTTACCTGTATTGGTTACGAATAGTTTAAGCATCTCATATTCTTTAGGAGTAAGCTCCAGTTTGGCGGAGCCCAGATAGGCTTCATAGCGGCTAAAATTAAGCCGAAGTTTCCCTAAGGTTAATTCGCCGCCTATGGTGCTGTCTTTTTGACTGCGCCTAAGCACAGCCTTAATTCTGGCTAAGAGTTCCCGCGGGCTGAATGGTTTAGTCAGATAGTCGTCGGCGCCCAGTTCGAGGCCGATAACCTTATCAATCTCTTCATTCTTGGCAGTCAGCATAATAATGGGGATGGCAGCTGTTTCGCGGGAGTTTTTGATAATGCGGCACACTTCAAGACCATCCAGACCTGGCAGCATAAGATCAAGCACAACAAGATCCGGTTTCTCCGTTCTTGCCATCGTAACCGCCGTCTGCCCGTCTGCCGTCTCCAAAACTTTATAGCCGGCTTTCTCCACATTAAACTTTATCAGTTCGCGAATATTAAGCTCATCATCAACAATTAATATTTTTCCATTCATGAATGATGTTCTCCTCATTACAGTCTCGAAAAGCAAATTGACAAAAATTTACTTTCCCGGCACCACTACCACAAAATGCTTATAAGCAAAAACCAGGTTTAGAAACCTGGTTTACAGTCTGTCCATATTGCAATTAGGCGTTTACAGTATCTTTTAACCCTTTACCTGCTTTAAATACAGGATTCTTGGAAGCGGGAATGGTAATTTCCTTGCCGGTTTGCGGGTTGCGTCCCTTACGCTCTTCACGGGTTTTGACTTCAAAAGTACCAAATCCAATAATTTGTACTTTATCATCTTTGGCTAAAGCTTCCTCAATGGCAACAAAAACTGCATTGATGGCTTTTTCTGCATCTTTCTGGGTCATATCAGCCTTTTGGGCTACTGCTTTGACAAGGTCGGTTTTATTCACAATCTTGCTCCCCCTAACGTAAATCGATTACGATTAGCTTTATTCGCTATGGATTTTTTTATTCCTGCTTTTATTAAAAAAAATGGTAAAAAAACTCAAGTTTGACCCTCTTTTTCTTTGGCTTCCTCCCATAGGGCATCAAGTCCGGCCAAATCCAAGTCTCCCCAGCGGCAATTTTGCTCCTTAATTTTGGCCTCGATATAATTAAACCGCCTGCGAAATTTGTTATTGGTGGCATTAAGGGCCGTTTCCGGATCAATTCCCATAAACCGCGCTAAGTTTACAACAGCAAACAAAACATCCCCTAACTCTTCTTCGGTTCTCGCGCCGCGAACATCGTCCGGCAGGGCTGCAGCTTCCTTTAGTTCAGCCAATTCCTCGGCGACCTTGTCCCATACCGGGCCAATATTATCCCAGTCAAAACCCACTTTAGCCGCTTTGGCCTGCAGCTTATAAGCCGTCATAAGGCTGGGTAAGCCGATGGGAATACCATCAAGCACACAAGTTCGTTCGCCTGCTTTTTCCCGCTTTTTTATCTGCTCCCAGTTCAGGACAACCTCCGCGGCATCCCGCACGGTTATTTGGCCAAATACGTGCGGATGGCGGCGCACCATCTTTTCCGTAACAGTATCAATAATATCCTGCATGGAAAAACCGCCGCTCTCTTCGGCGATGCGGGCATGGAAAACGATTTGCAGCAGCAGGTCGCCTAGCTCTTCGCATAGCTTTACGCCGTCGGCAAGCTCAATGGCCTCAAGGACTTCATATACTTCCTCGACAATGTAGCGGCGCAGGCTTTGGTGAGTCTGCTCAATGTCCCAGACACAGCCGCCCGGCGATCGCAGCCGGGCCATAACGTCAACTACCGGATCAAGAGAAAAGACCTTGCTCCGTGCCTGGCGGGCCGGTACATACACGCTGGTAAGATGATCAATAACCGCCAGTCTGTCAAGTTCAAACAGCATAACTGTGGTTATTTCCTCGTCAGGCATTCCCAGATTGCGGACAACCGTTACCTGATATTCATCACCGTAGTAATCCATAAGCGTCAACTTCGCATCGGAGGCCACCTGCCGGCTGTATACCTGGGTGATAACAAGCCCGGTAGCCAGATCAGGCGGCAGAACGGCCAAATCGGCGGCATCCACAATGGTTACGCCGGTTATGGGATCAATCCCCAGCCGGGTATAAAGCACTTCCAGAAAACTCATGGCCGGAATGACGTTCAGGCTTATTCCGGCTGCTCTTGCCTTACTACAGATCAGTTCTACAGTTTTTTCAGCTACCAAAGGGCTGCCAGGTACGGCATAGACGATTTCCCGGCCTTGCCGGGCCTCGCCAATAACGGCACTGGCGATCTGCTGATACAAATCGTCAAAACTGTCCGCCTGCTCGTAGAGATGATCAAAACTTGTAAAAACCACACCGCGCTCCTTGAGCCCCTCGACACAGGGATGTTTGGCCGTTCTAAGCAACAGCGTGCCGGCGCCGGTTAACAATTCCCAGGTTTCCAGCGTAATCTGCTTAAAGCTGCCAGGACCAAGCCCGGCAATCGTTATTCCCATATTATCTCCTCAACAGTCTTAATTTAGTCAACATAGCGGCCAGCTTACCGCCTACTTTGGGTATTTGCTCGATATCACGGGCCTGCACACCGCCTACCAGGAGCATAACAATGCCAAACACCGCACCTCCGGCCATAATCGACCCCAGTGTCGCCAGTGTGTTGTGCAAGGTATGGCTCATAAGGGAATCATACGCCAGCAGTACAACAGCGCCCATAACGGCTGACGCTACCACAGCCTTCATTGTATCCTTGACATCAAGACTAAACCTTACATAGCGGTAGACGAAAAACATATTCAGAAGGGCGGCTACCCCGAAATCAGCTACAGTGGCCCAGGCCGCGCCCATAATGCCCAGCGCCGGCATAGCGGTAAGCACCCAGCTCATAATAATTTTCACAACAGCCGAAAGCGCCATATTGATAACCGGAATGGCCGTATGCCCCAACCCCTGCAGTACACCGGTTGTAACCTGATGAATGCCTAACAGGAAAATACCCACCGCCAGGATTGCAATTGATGTACCCGCGTTAGGCGTACCGTACAGCATTAAGGAAATAGGCGTGGCTAGCAGCCACATCCCCACAAAGCTCGGGATGGTAATCAGATTGGAGATGCGCATGGCTGTCGCCGTGCGCTGATAAATCCGTTCCTTGTTGCCTAGTGTATAAGCCTCCGATACTGCCGGCACCAGGCCGACGGCCAGCGAAGCCGTAAGAATGGTTGCCAGGTTAACCAGCGGTACTGCCATGCCGGTAAGATAGCCAAACAGTTCGGTAGCCTGTTCAACAGTATAACCGGCCACTTCCAGTCTGGCCGGCACAATTAAAAGGTCAATATTGGAGACCACCGGCAGCATGATATTTGCTAATGATACCGGCAATGCCAGTTTGACGATTCTCGTAATAATACTTACACTGGATTCCTGGTTAATTTGCGGCTGAGTTTCCATCTGGTGTTTAAATCCGGGCCGGTGGCGCCAATAAAAATACAATAATACTAAAAGACCGGCAGCAGCACCCGGTCCGGCGCCAAAACTGGCGCCGGCGGCTGCGAATTCAAGGCCGCGCGGTAAGAGGATATAAGCAAAAGCAATCATGGTAATAACCCGGAACAGTTGCTCAAAAATCTGCGAAACAGCAGTTGGCGTCATCATCTGCAGACCTTGAAAATAGCCGCGGTAACTGGATAATACCGTGACAAAAAAGATAGCCGGCGCTAATGCGGCAATAGCATAGTAAGCCCGGGCGTCACGCACAAAGTGATTTTCAATCAGCCAGCCGGCGCCATAGTATAAAAGAAAGGTAAACAAAAGACCGGTGGCTGCCAGCACACCCAGCGATATGCGAAAAACCCGGTTGGCTCCCCGGTAATCCCTCAGCGCCAGCTTCTCGGCGACAATTATGGAAATAGCAACCGGAATGCCGGCTGAAGAAACGCTGAGCGCCAATAGATATATAGGATAAGCCATCTGATACAGGCCTACCCCTTCTCCCCCTAACAAACGGGACAAAAGAATACGGTTTACCGAACCGATAATTTTAACCACAATACCGGCAACCGTCAGAATAAGTGCACCTTTTAAAAATGTATCTTTACTCAACCGAGTCATTCCTCTCCAAAATTTGGCTTAATTGGCCACTTTTACTATTATAACAAAATCTCACTGCCAATAAAACATTAAATAAAAGTAGCGAACTTAACAAATTGTTATTGTCCGCTACTTACGCCATGAATGCTGTGATATTATTGAGCCATTTGTTTTGCCAGGAATCCTGCTGCTGTTTCGGCTAGTTTGATTTCCATGTCAGCCATTTGGACGCCAGGCTCTTTGGAACAGATAATTACAGCGCCGATAGCATCACCTTCAACAATAATGGGAGCAATGACTTCTGAGGTGAATTTGCAGGTTTCGTCGTCTTCGCACTGGGAGGCGCAGCCCTTACAATGTTTGTATTCACCCGGATTGCTAATAAGAACGGATTTGCGTTCCTCCATGACTTTCTCGACAGCTGGACCTAGGGGTTTGCTTAAAAATTCTTTCTTCGAGGCGCCGGCAACAGCTACTACATTATCGCGGTCAGCAATGAGAACTATATGACCGATAGCTTCATACAGCGAATCGGCATACTCTTTTGCAAAATCACCCAGTTCGCCGACCGGGGAGTACTTTTTGAGAATTACCTCCCCTTCACGATCAACGTATATCTCTAATGGATCCCCTTCACGGATTCTCAAGGTTCGTCTGATTTCCTTGGGTATTACAACCCGACCTAAATCATCAATTCTGCGTACAATTCCAGTTGCTTTCACCAGTATCCCCCTTTCTACAGCTTTAGCCAATGAATTTAGAATGAACAGCTAAGCGAATCGAAACAATGCGAAACTAAGTCATTGCTTAGGAAATATCCTAATCATTCATTGATAGTAGTATATATCCAGCAGGTAGGATTTATTCATTTTTCTGGCGCTGAAAAGAGGGATAAGTTAACACTTTTTCTTTATCGGTTAACATGGCTAGGGCTAAAAACAATTTCGTCAGGGCATCCACTACCGGAATAGTAAGGCGGGTGGTAACGAGCCGCATAGACTCCGGCGGTCCGGGCACAAAGGCCAGTTTGCCGGGAAACAAACTCTTGGCAGTAACAAGTCCGCCCTCAGCCACATGGGGATTGTCGCCAAAAACAATTTCCACGCGCCCGCCCCGTTCGGCAATCAGACGGATACCAATTCGCCGCGCCAGGTTCTTGATACGGGCCACTGCCAGGAGGTTGGTTACCGGCAACGGCGGCTCGCCAAAGCGGTCAATCAATTCGTCGGTCAGGTCGGCCAGGTGTTCTTCCTGGCGAACAGCGGCAATCCGCTGGTAGATTTCAATCTTATGCATAGCGTCGCTAATATATTCACCGGTAAGATAAGCGTCGATATTAAGTTCAATAATAGGTTCAGGCGGCGGTACGAATACCTTGCCTGTCTTAAGTTCTTCCACCGCTTCATCCAGCAGGCGGCAGTACATTTCAAAGCCGACACTGACAATATGACCGTGCTGCTCACGGCCCAGAATATTACCGGCACCTCTGATTTCCAGGTCGCGCATGGCTATTTTAAAGCCTGAGCCTAGTTCAGCAAACTCCTTAATAGCCTGCAGGCGCTTCTCGGCGACTTCGGTAAGCACTTTATCACGCCGGTAGGTAAAATACGCATACGCCATCCGGTGCGATCGGCCCACCCGCCCGCGCATCTGATACAATTGCGACAAGCCAAAGTGATCGGCATCATAGACAATAATGGTATTGGCATTAGGTACATCCAGCCCATTTTCGATAATACTGGTGCAAATCAAAACATCATCCCGGTTTTCATAAAAGTCCAGCATAACCTGTTCCAATAACTCTTCCGGCATCTGCCCATGACCTGTTTTGATGGTGGCATCCGGTAAAATCTCGCTCAGCCGCTGACGTACTTTATCAATAGTTTGCACACGGTTATAAACAAAATACACTTGGCCGCCGCGTTTTAATTCGCGAACAATGGCCTCCCGGATGATTTCCTCATTGTATTCAACCACATAGCTCTGTACCGGGAACCGGTCTTCCGGCGGCGTTTCTATAATGCTCATATCCCGCGCGCCTACCAGCGACATGTGCAAGGTGCGCGGGATGGGAGTGGCGCTTAAGGTCAGCACGTCAAGGTTAGCCCGCCAGCGTTTCATCTTTTCCTTTTGCGCCACACCAAACCGCTGCTCTTCATCCACAATTAAGAGGCCCAGGTCCTTAAAAACTACATCGGACTGAAGAATACGGTGCGTGCCGATAAGCACATCCACCTGGCCGAGAGCTAGTTTTTGCAAAGTGGCTTTCTGCTCCTTGGCGCTTCTAAACCGGCTGACAACGTCGACGACCGTGCCAAAACCGTTGAAACGTGAGCTAAAAGTCTGATAGTGCTGTTGAGCCAATACCGTAGTGGGCACCAATACAGCCACCTGCTTGCCGCTCATGACGGCTTTAAAGGCCGCCCGGATAGCCACCTCCGTCTTGCCAAAGCCAACATCACCGCACAATAGCCGATCCATAGGACGAGGCTGCTCCATATCGCGCTTGACTTCGCCGATGGCCTGCAGTTGGTCGGGTGTCTCCTCAAAGGGAAAGGCATCCTCAAACTCACGCTGCCAGGGCGTATCAGACTGAAAAGCATAACCTACCTGCAGCTGGCGCTCGGCATACAGTTCGATAAGCTCTTTGGCCATATCGGCCACGGCTGCTTTTGCCTTGGTCTTTACTTTGAGCCAGTCGCTCCCGCCCATTTTGCTAAGCCTGGGCACTTCGCCTTCTGCGCCGATATATTTCTGCAGCAAACCTACCTGATCTGTCGGTACGTATAACTTGTCATCACCGGCATAGCGAATATGCAGATAATCTTTATGAACCCCGCCGACTTCAAGGGTTTCTACACCAACATACTTGCCGATACCATGATTTACGTGAACGACATAGTCACCGAGATTGATATCACGGAAATAAGTAATTTGCTGATCTTTACCGACACGGGGCCGGCGTTTCTTCTTCTGCCGCCCGAAAATGTCGAGCTCGGTGAGGACAACCAGCTTAGCCTGAGGGAACTCAAAACCGCCTGACAAGACACCCGTGGATACAACCAGGGCCCCCGCGATAAGCGGCATATGACCTTCGCCGGCCATAATGGCGGTTATGCCTTCCTGGGCCAGGTTCTGCTGAATACTAACCGCTTTGTCCTGGTTAGGCATAAATAAAACAATGGTATATTTTTTATCCTGCCAGCCTTTAATCTCGGTAATCAGCATGTCAATTTGCCGGTGAAACGGTGCAATGCCCTTGGCGGTAACGCTGATGATCTCGGTTGGCTGAACATTGGGTATTTTTTGCAATAAAAGCGACAAATACACTACATTATATGCCTGACAGGCCGCTGTCAGGTCATTCCAGGCAAATACCCGCTTTTTAATATCGGGATTCTCTTTAACCAGCTTGGCCAGTTGTTCTCTGAACCGCGCCGGTTCATCGAACACAAGGGTGGCGCCCGGCGGCAGATAGGACACGAATACGGCAGGTTTGCCGCTATACTCCGGCTCAGTTAACGGCATAATATCGGCTAACTTAATATCCTGCACAGAACGTTGGCTGGCAGGCTCAAATTCCCGCAGGGAGTCAATGTCGTCGCCAAATAGTTCCGCCCGGAGCGGCAAACTCCGGTTAACAGCAAAAATATCAATAATGCCGCCCCGCACGCTAAACTGACCGGCGCTGTCTACCTGATCAACGCGCTCATAGCCAAAATCGACCAGCGAGTGAATGAGACTCTCACGATTGACCAAGCCGCCGCTAGTCAGCGTTATGCGGCTATTTAAAAATTCCTGTTTAGGCAACACCTTCTGCATGGCGGCTTCGGCAGTGGCCAGCACAATGATAGTTTCCCCCCGCGCCATGCGGCTTAAAATATCCATGCGTCTGGCCGCCAGCTCGACGCTCTTGGCGTCCGCTGAAAAAGTTACAATATCAATAGCCGGCAGTTCCAGCACCGTAACATCAGGCAGGAGCGTGGCAAGATCGGCTCTAAGTAATTCACTGCTCTCATGGCTGGCTGTCATAATGACAGTCGGCCGGGCGGCCTTCTGAAACGCGGCTGCCATCAGCACAGTCTTTTGTGCGCCTGTTACGCCATATACCAGACTTTGGGCGTTAGCAGCGGCCGCAAATGCAGCCTGCGCCTGTCGCAAGGCGGTATCGTCATGTAAAGCTGCAAAAAGTGTAAGCATAGTTTTCTCTCCCATACAAAAACCTCATCCCGGATAGTACCAAAAGGGCTTTAGCCTAGGCTAAAGCCCTTACATTATTCAGGTTCATCCAGACACAGAATCATTGCTAATGAGTATAGCCTTTATTAACGGCCGTCATCCCCAGCGCAACATTATCATCCAAACCCATAGCTGTTATACAATAGTCGCAGAGTGATTTCACATAGATGGCATTTTGCGCAGCATCAGTCTTAATTATATCCTGGCGTTCCTGGGCAGTCAAGCAATCAAAGCCAAACTTAGCCTCATCAACCTGATCTACTTCTAATGTATCAATAGGATCACCGCAATATTCACAGGTATAGAATATTTTCATGACTTATCCCTCCTTCCTCGGTTGCGGGCGCCTTTCTCGGCCAGCATTCTGACAACTGCCACATTATAGGCCAGATGCACCATAGTACCTGCCGCTAAGCCAAACCATATAATGCCGGTAAAATCCAGTATACCGGCAGTTACCGTTCCAAACAGGGCATGTCCGGCAATACTCAAAAGGGGCGCCAGCAACTGGCGGCTTTTACCGTCCTGGCACCAGTCATAGACGGCCTCAATTACACCAAATATCGCATGTACGGCAACAATTCCGGTTCCCATATAGTAAGCTAACAGCGTTTTGGCTGCTTCTTCCGCGAACGGACCGATACTAATGACAGTAACCGGTCCAACTGTCCGCATAAAAAACCGGTTAAGCAAAAAACTCAGACTGGCCATGAGCAGAGCAATGATATAGGCCATTATTTATCCTCGCAATCGTTCTGCGTGCATATATTATTCCCCGTAAGATCCGTACTGTATACTCCAGCCAAGATTCACAGTATTTTTCCGCCATAGCCGACAGGAAAAATTTGCTTACATGGCGAAATTAATTATTTTAAAGACAGATGACACATATTTTGGAGGGATAGTTTTGTACAAGTCTTGCAAACCGCTATTGCGCCTGACAGCCTTGGCACTTGCCGCTATCTGGTGCCTGCTGCCGTCTTTGGCCCTGGCTAAATCTAAGCAACCTGCCGCCCCGCCGGCTCCAGTTAAAGTGACCGTACTGGCTACAGCCGGAGTTAACGGGCAAATTATCAACTGGGATTATCAGTTTCCCCGCACCGCCGAATTCGGCCTTGTGCGCATTGCCAGCCTGGTAAAAAAAGAACGCCAGAATAATCCGTACACCTTATTGGTTGATGGCGGCAATATGCTCTCCGGTTCTGCCCTGACCAATTATTTTGCTCAGGAAACCACCAAGCTGCCTATACCTATGGTTACTATGTACAACGCATTGGGTTATGATGCCATGGTACTCGGCGACGGCGAATTCGACTACGGACCAGCTTACTTGTCCAAGGCGCTGACGCTGGCTAAGTTTCCCGTATTGGCTGCCAATACTTCTTCCGCGGATAAAACCTGGGCAAAGATTAAACCTTATACAATCAAGGAGTTTGATGTAGGTAAGGAGAAGAAGAAAAAGGAATTTATCCGGATTGGCATTATTGGCATATCCGCCATGGACGCACAAACCGATCCGCAAAGTCACACCGGCCTAACCTTTACCGATCAGGCGGCTGCTATTGACGCCGCTACTAAAAAATTACAAAAAAGCGTGGATGCCATTATTGTCGTAAAAAACAACGGCTTGGAAGTTAATGGCGTAGCTGCGGCAGTTCCTGGAAAATTTGGCAGCAGCCTGAGTAAGACCGATCTAACCTTTGAAAAAATAGGCAAGAAATGGGTAGTTACGCAAACCGATACTTCCAGTATCTTTGCTGTCACCGCTCCTCCCGACAAGGCTATGACGGATGCAGCGTGGCCTTATCATGATGCTACTTTGCAACACTTGGCCAAACGCCCATAGCGCCCCACCTGCTTCGTTGTCAGTCCGGCGCTTGCTAACGTACTTCCCAGTACGCCGCGCTGCACGTCCTCCTTCCGCCTCGCATCTGGGGCACTCTGGACGTTTGCGGCAATCCATAATAGACATGAAAAAGTCACGTCGCATGCGACGTGACTTTTTTCCTGTTACTATGGCAATAACCCCATCGGATCTACCGGCTGACCGTCTTTTTGAACTTCAAAATGCAGGTGCGGTCCGGTCGAATTACCGGTGTTGCCCATGGAGGCAATGCGTTGTCCGGCCCGGACGTATTGACCGACTTCAACAAAAAAGTCGCTAAGGTGCCCATACAGACTGACATAGCCACCGCCATGATCAATCATAACCGTATAGCCGTAACCGCCGCGCCACCCGGCCCAGATGATTCGTCCGGCTCTGGCGGCCATAACGTGGGTGCCAATATCATTGGCAAGATCAACACCGGCGTGGAGTCGCCCCCACCGCCAGCCAAACGGCGACGAAATCTCGCCCCGGGTTGGCCAAATAAAGCGGCTGAAAGAACCGCGCGCTACCTTGGTATCGGCTCTGGCCCAGCGCGCGCCTGGAATAAACAATTTCTCACCAACGTCAATGGTATCGGTTTCTTTACCATTGGCGGTTTTTATTGCATCTACCTGTATACCATATGCACGGGCAATATCCCATAAGGTATCGCCGCTATTCACCTGATGAATAACTCCCTTATTCGGTAAAATAATCAGCTCGTCGCCGGGATGAATAAGGTCGTCAATGCCAGGGTTGGCTGTCGTAAGTGTTTCAAGGTCAATGCCATATTGCTCAGCGATAGCCGATAAGGTGTCACCGGCTGCCACCACATGCTTGCGGACGGTTTGCAGACTCTGCTGAGGTCCGGCGGCTGCTTGCTCCGTTATTTGTTTCTCGGCAGCAGGTAATGCTGCAATAACCTCAGGCACAGCCTCCGGCGGCCTGCCCGGCGTCATCCATACTCCCGCCAAAATGGCAACCCCGCTCAAATAAGCCCATTGCTTAGCTTTGACTTTCGGCAGATTCAATGCCCTCACCTCGCTTACTGGTTTATTCATGGTTATCAGACTTAAGACAGCACATGGCTTGCCTGCTGCTTTGGCATTAAAGCAAAGCGCTGTTGCTGTACCGGACCAATGGCACATTCGCCCGGTCAGGTTTAGTCTGTTAACCGAAATGATCCCCAGTATTAGCATAAGCATTAAACCAGGAAAATATGCATAACTTGGATTATTTTACTGACAACTTACATATTGTGTGCCATCTTTATTAATTTATCCATAAAGAAAACACGGCTTGCGCCGAGCCTTGGGCGAAAGCGGAAGCCGATGTTGCCCTTATCCAGGCGAAAGTTATACTTTCTATCAGGACAAAAAAAAAGAGATCGTTTTATCATCTGCTCATATAGCCTTCTGCGCGAAGGTTATAATAAGAAGCTGACGAAACAATCTCTTCACCGGTTCTAAAAAGGCATCTGCAAATTTTTCTACTAGGCCCGTTTAATCGGCATAGGTTTCTTATCAAATTTATGAATGGCGTCGACAAACCGCACAGTACCGGTGGAAGCGCGCATCACAATAGAATGAGTACGGGCCCCGCCGCCAAAATAACGCACACCGTTTAACAAGTCTCCCTGAGTAATGGCAGTGGCCGCAAACATTACTTCATCGCCTTTAACCAGGTCGTCTAATGTAAATACTTTATTAATATCGGTAATACCCATGTTCCGGGCCCGTTCAATATCATTGTCATTTTCCGGCCAGAGCTTGGCCTGCATATCGCCGCCCAGGCACTTGATGGCGGCTGCCGCCAGGACGCCCTCCGGTGCACCGCCGATCCCCAGCAGCATATGCACGGCTGTTCCATCAATCGCCGCGTTGATAGCCGGGGAAACATCCCCGTCTGTTATGAGCTTTATTCTGGCTCCGGCGTCACGCGCTTCTTTAATTATAGACGCGTGACGGGGACGGTCAAGAATAACAACAACCATGTCTTCCACTCTGCGATCCAGCGCAGCCGCTACTGACTTGAGGTTTTCTCTTACCGGTGCGTTTATGTCAATTTTACCTCTGGCCCGCGGACCAACTGCAATTTTGTCCATATACATGTCAGGCGCATGCAAAAGACAGCCGCTGGGGGCGATCGCCAGAACAGCAATGGAACCGGGCAAACCTTTGGCCACCAGATTTGTACCTTCCAAAGGATCAACGGCAATATCCACCTCGCGTCCGCCGTGGCCTACCTTTTCACCAATATATAACATCGGCGCTTCGTCCATTTCCCCTTCGCCGATAACTACGCAACCACTGATATTGACTGTGTCAAAAGCAGCCCTCATCGCATCTACAGCCGCCTGATCTGCGGCAATCTTTTCACCACGGCCCATCCAACGGCCGCAGGCAATCGCAGCCGCCTCAGTCACCCGTACAAACTCCAGTGCTAATTCACGTTCCATAATGCTACATCTCCTTAATTCTTGATGGGGGGATAAAGAAAACACGGCTTGCGCCGAGCCTTTGGCGAAAGCGGAAACCGATGTTGCCCTTATCCAGGCGAAAGTTATACTTTCTATCAGGATAAAGAACACACGGCCGTAGCCGGGCCTTTGGCAAAGGCGGAAGACGATGCCGCCCTTATACTAAAAGATATTTGTACTTTCTTTCAGTAAAAATTATGCCGGGCACTCCGCCCGGCCTCCTCTATCTTCTGGAACTCATGACTCACAGTCTCACATGTTGGCTTTCTGCCAGTCCTCCAGAAAACGCTTAATGCCGGCATCGGTCAACGGGTGATTTAACAGCGATGACAATACCTTGGCCGGCACGGTTGCGATATGAGCTCCGGCCAGCGCCGCCTGCGTAACATGCAGCGGATGACGAATACTGGCAGCGATGATTTCAGTCTCAATACCATGTATGGCAAAGATATCAGCTGTTTCTTTTATAAGCGCAATACCATCCTGGCTAACATCATCCAGACGGCCGACAAACGGACTAACATAAGCAGCCCCGGCCCGTGCGGCCAGCAAGGCCTGGTTTGCGGAAAAAATAAGAGTCACGTTGGTTTTAATGCCTTCCGCTGCCAAAGCATGTACTGCTTTTAAGCCGTCTATTGTCACGGGTACCTTTATTACCACGTTCTCGCCAAGTTTAGCTAACTGGCGCGCTTCGGGCAGCATCTCTTCAAAACGGGTACTG
Organism: Sporomusa aerivorans; assembly: GCF_041428895.1. Taxonomy (NCBI): domain Bacteria; kingdom Bacillati; phylum Bacillota; class Negativicutes; order Selenomonadales; family Sporomusaceae; genus Sporomusa; species Sporomusa aerivorans. Next base: position 344,239 of record NZ_CP156926.1, on the reverse strand, counting down.
ATTACCTCGGCACTGACCGATCCGGTTGTAAGGGCGGCAATCTCTTTGATGACTGCCATAATATCTTGCTTTTCTTTGGCGATGAGTGAGGGGTTAGTAGTTATGCCAGCCACGACACCCATAGGAAGAATTTCTTTGATTTCGCCAATATTAGCTGTATCTAAAAAAAACTTCATGGATACTTCACTCGCCTTTTCTTGATAGTCCCGTCCCCGTCGGTTATTTACGGCTGGTACGCCGTAAGGGCGCCAGTTCAATAATCCCCGTTACCGAGATTCGGGCCAGATCCTGTTCATCCTTTGCCGATATGAGCAATCGTCCCTCACATTGGCTGCAGGACAATTCAACCGCGTCGACAAGTACATCAACATCAACGTCGGTATTGCCACAAGAGCAGTATACCCCTCCCTGTTCGGCAATATCATGAATTTTATTTAAAATCTCAAGTAAAATTTGCGAGTTTTCGATTCCTTGATCATCTGCCTGCTCATCCATTTCACTGGCCAGACTAGCTACCTCTTGCTTATGTCTCGCAATGGTCTCGGCAATAGCGTCAGGGTTGCCTACAAAACCAAGTTCCAGGTTAGACTGGGCACAATATATTTTGCTTGCCTTGGGCTGCCTAAACAGCTTGCTGTCAAGAAAAATCAGATGGTTTGTTTCGCAAACAACACACGGAATATCTAAGAGATACTGATGGCGACCAGCACCGGCGATACTCCCCTGTACTTGACCACAACTGCAGGCAAGCTGGCATTCAGAGTTATGAATAGCAAACCGGGAGACATTATGCAGTTCAATTTTGCCGCAGCGCGAACAATACAGCGCTAACGTCGAAACAGCGCTAATGACCAATTGATATCCCCCCTTGCTTTTTATATTTCGCCGCAGGCACAAAAAATCCTGCCTGGGCGTTGTCAAGTTGGCAGCATAAGGTAAAGAAAGGCAGTCAATAAGGAACCCGGGACTTTTGCCCCGGGTCTTACTGTCAATCAGCCAATCAATAACCGGCGATCCTCACTAAAGCGGTTGCCAATATTCGCTTCAATAATTTGACACAGAGACATAATATCAAAGGGTTTTGTTATATAATCACGCATGCCGGCCTCACGGGCCTCGTTAACCATATCCAGCTCGCCGTAGGCGGTCATCATAATAACCTGATCACCCTGCCCCTGTCGTTTCAGCTTTTTTAACGCTTCTATTCCGTCCATACCCGGCATTTTCATGTCCATCAAAATTACATTGGGGTGAACTTCCTGCGCAGCCTGTATGCCTTCATAGCCATTCGCTGCCGTAACGACTCTATACCCCTCATCCTGGAGAACCTCGGTAAGCAATCTCCGAATTCCAGGTTGATCATCAATCACAAGAATAGTTGCTTGAGAATTGCTCATATAATTTTGCACCTTGCTTTCTCCGTAGTATGTTTAAGAAACCCGTTTCTTTTTCCTAATATAACCATATTCGCAATGAATTAAAATTATCCTGCTAATTTTTGGAAGAAAATAGAAATTTCTTTAACTTTTTCTAATTTTAGTTAAATTATTTTAATTATCGCCAGATCTATGCTAAAATTTGTAATGAAATCTAAGCTACGAGGTAAATCATGGAATCCAAGAACTTTCTTCACCAACTCCTTCATTATAATAGGAATCGCAAGGCCGCATTATTTTTTACCGCAATAGTAGCGGCTTATCTGGCCCCTTTTGTAATCCTGCGGCAAAACGCCCATTTTACCATAAATGACAATCTCGACTGGATAACGGCCTGGATTGTGCTGGCAAAAAGCGGTAAGGTTTTTGCTTTGACAGGGACGGTTAATCAAATGCTGGGCGAATTGCCGCGCAGTTGTCTTCCCAGCGGCTTTAATGTCATTACCTGGCTGTATATGATTTTGCCACCCTTTCGCGCTTACCTGGTCAATATGCTGCTCGTACATATCACGGCCTTTATCGGCATGTATTTGCTGCTGAAGAACTACATCATTGCCGATAAACAACAGTCATGGCTTAGTTGGGCCGGCGCCGCCTCCTTCGCCACAATCCCGTTTTATACAGTTTATGGCTTGTCGATTGCCGGTCAGCCTCTACTATTTTATGCTATGCTGAACGCATTTTATGACAAAGGGCACCTGTCTATAAACGTCCTGATCATTTTCTTGTTCGCCCTATACTCATCTTTACCGCTGGTCGGCGTTTTCCTGCTGGCAGCGCTCGGGCTTGCCGCCAGCTACGATTATTGGCGCCATCGGATCACGCGTCCCAAGTTTTGGGCTGCGGTTGTCCTTTTAGCCTGCTCTTATACTATAACGGAAATTTGGCTGATATATAATGCATTCTTAAGCCCCGGCTTTGTCTCAAGCCGGGAAGAGATTAACCGGATTCTTTTAGGACAGGCCCGAGACTTTAGCGGCGTGCAGGCGCTCATTATGGAGAACTGGGTAAATGGACAATATCATGCGGTCAGCCTGCACAAGTATATACTCATGATCGCCGTGCCGTTAGCCCTGCTCGTTGGCTGGCGGCAGAAGCGGGAGTATAAACTCATCCTGCTGCTACTCACGATTGCATCGGTGCTATCGGTTCTCTACGGATTTCGCTATTGGGAGCCGTTCATGTCCGCCACTGCCGGCATCGGCTTTTTAAACTCCTTTCAAATTCAGCGTTTTCACTGGCTGCATCCGCTCTTGTGGTACACCGTCTTTGCATTATGCCTGGCGGTAATTGCCCGGCTCCGCTATGTGGGCAGGCTGCTGGCGGCGCTCTTAATCGCGCTGCAGCTTGGTTATCTGTTTGGCAACAATATTGAGTACCATTTAATTCTAAAAAAGCAAACAGACGTCTCGGTTATGGAGAACGCCTGGCTGTATGAAGACATAAGTTTTGGAGAATTTTTTGCCGACAGTCTGTTTAAGCAGGTCGACGAATATATTGGCCGTCCCAAGGAAGACTATCGGATTGCCGGTATCGGCTTCTATCCGGCCATTACTCAATATCATGGCTTTTATACCCTGGACGGTCGGCTTAATATTTACCCGCTGGCCTATAAACATGCTTTCCGGCAGATTATGGCCGGTGAGCTCGCTAAGAATCCGTTTTGGCAACGATATTTTGACAATTGGGGCATCACCTGCTATATCTTCCCGGCCGAGCTTGAATATTATCAGGTACGGCGGGCCTATAACCTAAAGCTCAACCAGCTTGAGCTGGATATTCAGGCGTTTAAAAACTTAGGCGGCGAATATATCCTATCCGCCGCCGAGATAACCAACTACCGGGAAAATGGCCTGGAATTCTTACATCGCTTTAACGATGGCTGGTCTGTATGGGAAATTTACTTATACCGGGTGCGCTAAATATGAAACGGTAAATTCATCAGCGTTGAACCGAGGAAAATAATAACAGCGGCGACAGCAGCAAGCATGGTTAACAGCGGCGCCACCAGCACCAGCACAGCTTTGGCCGCCGATAAACCGTGCGCGCCCCGGATGGCTGCAACATGCAACGATAAAGTCCAGGTAACTGCCAGCAGGCCGATTATCCCCAGCGCCAGGCCGCGCAGGCCATCAGGCAGTAAGGCGGCGATCACCCACAGCGGCATCACAGCTACCCTCGGTATATGAGCAAAGCCGAGCGCAGCAAACAATCCCACCGCGGTTCCCCGGCCTCCAGCCAGCTCGGCCACAAAGCTCAGCACAGCCGCACCAAGCACCCAAAAAACAAAACTACCGATAAAATGCAGGATGAACAGGAAGCCTAGGGCCGGAACGCCGGCTGGTTCCCTGATTCCTGTATATAACGCCCATACCGGAACAAGCATGCCGATAGTAAACATCGCCAGTGCCTGTCCGGTTAGTTTTTTTTCGGCAATATACTGCATGGCAGTGTTCGGCTTAAACAACACATCGTAGATGGTTTCCAAAAAATTGCCCATTACTCCACCCCCTAATAGCTCTGGGGTCTGGCGGCAGGATTGGCCGATATAATATCGGCAAGACGTTTAAGCAGTATTGGCCCCGAATCCAGGCTATCCTGGGCTCCGAATATTGCTTCCAGGGCATTCAATTTACCGTATTCCACAACACTCGGTTTACCTTGAATACCGGCCATAGCCGCCGCACCGTCTATAGCATCATACATGTTGCCCAGTTCATCCACCAGTCCAAGTTCTTTGGCCTGCCGGCCTGTGTAGATGCGTCCGTCTGCCAGCTGCCGGACTTTAGCCTGGTCAAGATGCCGCCCCTCGGCTATTACCTCCACAAACTGGTTGTACATGTCATCAACCATCTCTTGCAGGATGGCCCGCTCCTCATTTGTGAGCTCACGATCCGGTGATAAGATATCTTTATGCGGGCCGCTCTTGATTTTTTCCTGCCGGACACCAATTTTTTTGTAAAGTTCCTCCCAATTGGAATACGGCATATAAACCCCCAGACTGCCTGTTATGGTGGAAGGATTGGCATATATTTTATCCGTGCAGGCTGCCAGCCAGTAGCCGCCCGAAGCTGCCATATCGGCCATGGAAGTAATAACCGGTTTGCCGGTAGCCCGGATTTTTTTCAGTTCTTCCCCCACTTCCTGCGAAGCAGGTACAGTCCCCCCGGGGCTGTTAATTCTAAGGATGATGGCCTTGACGGCTGCATCGTCACGGGCGGCATGAAGCTGGCGGATCAGGCCGTCGGTGCCCCCGCCTTCGGAAAACAGGCCAACCTGTCCCCGGCCGCCGATGATCATACCGTCAACATAGATGACGGCAATTTTATCGCCGCCTGTCAGTTTACTCTGTTTGACTTTGGGAGCGATGAGCAGCCCGCCAAGCATCGATAAGCCAATCAGCAAGGCTAAAACGATAACTACCGATCTTTTAAACATAATTCCCTCCTTAGGTGCATTGAAAAGAAAACTGTTGGAGGTTATCCAACAGTTCTTTGACTATAGCTTGCCCTGTTTGCGCACCAGTGATGCCTTGACAAAATCCCGGAAAAGCGGGTGCGGATTTGTCGGGCGCGATTTGAATTCCGGATGGAATTGGGTACCAACAAACCAGGGATGATCCTTTATTTCCACAATTTCAACAAGGCGTCCGTTCGGCAGTGTGCCGCTGATGACAAGTCCGGCGGCGGCTAATTGTTCCCGGTACGCATTGTTAAACTCAAACCGGTGCCGGTGCCGTTCATAAATAATCTCATCCTCGTAAGCCTTATATGTCAGAGTATTCTCCATGACTTTGCAAGGGTACACGCCAAGCCGCATAGTGCCGCCCTTGTCCTCCACCGCAGCCTGTTCCGGCATTAAATCGATAACCGGATGCGGGGTATCGGGATTAAATTCCGAACTATGTGCGTCAGTCAGGCCGCAGACATTACGGGCAAATTCAATAACAGCCGTTTGCATTCCCAAACAAAGTCCAAAGAATGGCACTCGCTTCTCACGGGCATAGCGAATGGCTTTAAGTTTTCCTTCCACACCCCGGTCACCAAAACCGCCGGGAACTAAAATACCGTCTACATCACCCAGATAAGCATCCAGGTCGGCCTCAGCATCCTCAATGTCCTCGGCGTGAATCCACTTGATTTCAATGGCCGTATGATTGGCAATCCCGGCATGGCGCAAGGCTTCTGACACACTCATGTAGGCATCCTGCAACGCGACATATTTACCAACAATGCCAATACGCACCGTGTCGGAAGGGTTTAATATCTTATCAACCATATGCCGCCATTCAATCATATCAGCGCCGGTATCCTCAAGGTTAAGCTTTTCCAGAACAATTCGGTCCAGTCCTTCATTTTCCAGCATAAGCGGCACCTGATAGATGCTGGCGGCATTTTTGTTCTGAATAACGGCATCGCCGTCAATATCGCAGAAAAGCGCCAGTTTCTCTTTCATCTCCGGTGAAATTTCATGTTCTGTACGGCATACAATGATGTCCGGATGAATACCAATGCTCCTCAGCTCTTTGACACTATGCTGGGTCGGTTTGGTCTTAAGCTCACCGGCCGCCGAAATGTAGGGCACCAGCGTAACATGAATATAGAGCGAACCGCCTTTACCCACTTCCTTCTTAACCTGGCGGATAGCCTCCAGGAAAGGCAAACTCTCAATATCACCGACAGTACCGCCAATTTCGGTTATAACAACATCCGCGTTATCCTCTTTGCCTACCCGGTAAATGCGCTCTTTAATTTCATTGGTAATATGAGGTATTACCTGAACAGTACTGCCAAGGTAATCGCCCTTGCGTTCTTTATTGATTACAGACCAGTAGATTTTACCGGCAGTAACATTTGAGCTTTTGCTCAAATTAATATCAATAAAACGCTCGTAATGGCCGAGATCAAGATCTGTCTCACCGCCATCTTCGGTGACAAACACCTCGCCATGCTGGTAAGGGCTCATGGTACCCGGATCGAAGTTAATGTAAGGGTCGAACTTCTGAATTGTTACCTTGAGTCCACGGCTTTTTAAAAGTCGCCCCAGCGAAGCTGCCGTGATACCCTTTCCCAGGGAAGAAACCACGCCTCCGGTAACAAAAATATATTTAGCCATTTAAAAATCCTCCTACTGACTCTCCATGGTGGTTACTCATCCCGTTTTTACAATCCTAATTATGCCAAACAACAGCTATTTTTATTTATCCTGATAGAAAGTATAACTTTCGCCCGGATAAGGGCAACATCGGCTTTCACCTTCGCCAAAGGCCCGACGCAAGCCCTGCTCACTGTATTAGTTGGTTTCAAGCTCTTCTTCTTCTTGCTCAAACTCGCCATCGCCTTCCAGCAGAGTGGCGGTGTCAGATTCGCTGTCATTATCATCATGCTCAAAATCCTGCTGGATTGCAGCCAGCAGCTTTTCCCGCCGCACATCATCCTGGCTGGCAGCCGCCGTTTCTTCCGCTTCACGCAAATTAATCCGCTGCGGCGACCATTCGGTTAACCCCCACATGCTTTTCCCGGTATGAACAAACCGGCTGTCCAAATTAATTCTGGTATGAATCTCCGCAATAGTATGGGCCGACGGCCGGGATATACCGCCTTTTTCGGCAACAACCCGGTCAATTAACTCACGGTAATATAACGGATGGCCTGCTGTCTTTAAAATCTGATACGCTAGATTAACTTCATCAACATTGTTTTTTAATATATTATTTGACATAAATTCAACCTCCGCACTTAACAATCCGCGTTTTATATTCAACGTGCAGAGGTAAATTCCTCCCCGGCGTTATAAAACTTGCGCACAAATCACATTTTATCAGGCGCTGCTACTCCCAAAATTCCCAGTGACTGCTTAATGGTGGTCCGCACTGCCGTTACCAGCGCCAGCCGCGCACTTTGCAAGGCAGGATCTACACCGATAATCCGGCACTGATTATAGAAGGTATGAAACATACCGGCCAATTCATGCGCATAGCGGGCTATCCGGTGCGGCGCACGTTCCCTGGCCGCAGCGGCCACCTCTTCGGGAAACCCAGCCAGCTTCTTAATCAAGTCAGTCTCGGCCTGTTCTGTCAACAGTTCAAGCTTGACTCCATTCCAATCGTCAGGCACCGGAATGCCAGCGTCGGCAACCTGCCGGAAAATGCTGGCAATACGTGCATGCGCGTATTGGATATAATAAACCGGGTTGTCATTTGAGCTTGATTTAGCTAAATCCAGATCAAAATCAAGCTGACTGTCTATCGAACGCATAATGAAGAAAAATCTGGCCGCATCCCGGCCAACTTCTTCGATTAACTCACCGAGAGTAACGCCCTGGCCTGTCCTTTTGGACATTTTGACAAGTTCCCCGTTCTGGTAGAGACTGACCATCTGCAAAATAAGCACTTCCAGATTGTCAGGATTATAATCCATAGCCGCAATAGCCGCCTTAACCCGGCTGATATAGCCATGGTGGTCGGCTCCCCAGATGTTGATGACCCGGTTAAAGCCACGATCAAATTTATCGCGGTGGTAGGCAATATCTGCGGCAAGATAGGTAGGCACACCATTGTCGCGGATAACCACCCGGTCTTTATCATCACCATAGACAGTAGATTTGAGCCAGAGTGCCCCGTCTTTTTCATATATGCTGCCATTGTTTTTAAGAAACTGGCAGGTGGCTTCCACAGCCCCGGTATTATGCAGGGTGCGTTCACTAAACCATATGTCGAAATAGACGCCGAACTCTGCCAAATCTTCTTTCAAAGCAGCCAGCTTTTCGGTCAGGGCCAGTTCTTTGAATACGGCTAGCCGTTCAGTTTCTGGCATGGCAAGATATTTATCGCCATGGCGGTCAACAATGCGCTGCGCCGTGTCGATGATATCCCGCCCGTGATAGCCGTCCTCAGGGAATTGACAGGCCTGTCCTAAGAGTTCAAGATAGCGGGCATTGACGGAAGCGGCCAGATTATCGATCTGGTTACCGGCATCATTTATATAAAATTCCGCTTCAACCTGATAACCGGCCATCCGCAGCAAATTAACCAAAGCGCTGCCAAATGCCGCCCCGCGCCCATGACCAACATGCAATGGTCCGGTTGGATTGGCGCTGACAAACTCAACCTGAACACGTTCCCCCTGACCGGATGCGCCCCGGCCATAATCAGCACCGGCTGCCAAAATGCCGGCCAATTGCTGATATAATACATCTGATTTAAGATAAAAGTTAATAAAACCCGGGCCGGCAATTACGGCTTTGTCCAGCCAGGTTTCGTTAAGCCGCTCGATAATGGCCTGAGCAATACTGCGCGGATTCATTTTGGCCGCCTTGGCCGACTGCATAGCAAAGTTGGTGGCAAAATCGCCAAATTCCTTTTGCGGCGGTATCTCCAGCGCAATTTCCGGTAGTTTTTCGACTGTAAACACGCCGGCAGCAATGGCCGCTGCGGCAGCCTTACTAATGGCGGCAATTAACGCTTCCTTAATGTCCATTGTTTCTATCCCCCTGTACAGTGACCTTAAGCGTGTTGGCACTTTGCCACTGTCCGTCAATTTCGAGCTCGTACTCAATATTTATTCCGGTCACAGATTCTTCTCCCTGGGTCCGGCTGACTTCCAGCCGGGTTGTCCGCACACTCATATCAAGGACCCCATAAGGTGTACTATAGCTGGAAAAACTGCGTTCGCCAGTTCGAAATTCCTGACGTTGTTCCACAGCGCCCATACGCACCAGAATAACATGATCTTTATATATTTTTAAGAGCGTAGTGGCACCATCCATGCCGCTAATCTCGGTTTCCTGATAGGTTATGTAGAAAACACCGTTTTTCGTATAACGGCGCCCAGGGGTAACCAGCTTAATATTGTTTTCTTCACCTTGCGCATCACGTTGCGAACCGAGCACGGTTATCAGTACACTGTCAATAGCTGCATTGCCGTTTGGCGACTTGATGAGACTCAATCCCTTCATAGAACCTTAACTTTATTATTATAGCGTAGACAAGGACGGTTGCCAATATTCACTGTAAAAAAGTTGGTAAAAAAATTATAAAAAAAACAAAAACAGACTCTGGCATACCAAAAACTTCATGTATACCGGTGTCTGTGTTTTTATTATGTATTTGCCCGTAGCATAAGAATTACTCTTATCTTTACTTGCCAGCCAAGCATTTCTTATTTTCTAAAAGTTTGTACCAGCGCATTTGTCGATCCCTGCACAGATTCTACCATCTGAATGATTTCCTGCATGGCCCTGGCCTGTTCGGCGGACGCGGCTGCAGACTGGTTAATGCCCTCAATTACTGTCTTAATCGAGGCTTGAATTTCCCCTAAAATTGCATTAATGCTTTCGGTAGCCTCTGCGCTTAGCTGGGATAGCTTCTGCATCTCCTGGGCTACCACGGCAAACCCCCGCCCGTGTAAGCCGGCACGCGCGGCCTCAATAGAAGCATTCAGACTGAGTAGTTTAGTCTGAGTGGCGATACTGCGGCTCATATCAATAATTTTAGTTGTCTCCCGGACTTTTTTTACGGTATCGTCCGAAATTTTCGCCACCCTGTCGGTAGTCGATGCCATCTCTTGGGATGAAGCAGACATTTCTTCAATAGCAGCGGCTGCCTGTTCTACATTCGCCGATACCTGTCCCGCCACCTGCGCAACCTGTGCCGCGTCAGTAAGCGCCTTTAGCCTCGCGCTAAACAAAGCTGTCACTACCTTGGCGATAGGCTGCGTGTATTCCAGCTTGCCGGCAATCCCAAAAGTGCCGACGCGTACTCCATTCACAACAACCGGATAGTTTTGCCCTTCTTTCAAATCGGGGTTTTGGGCAACATCGCCGGCGCTGACAAATACGGCATCAACCTCCCCCCGCAAAATCCGTACTGCCCCGCTGTGGGTTATCCCCAGCCGGGTCCCGGCCGAATCGCCGATAATTACGGCATCCTGATCGCAAACAATGGTGTGATAACCCGTCTGGTCATATACAAACCGTGTTAGTTCACCGGCAAGTTCCCGGGTGATTCTATACTCTGCCACGTGCATATTCCTCCAGTAAAAGGGGTTTTATAATTATCTGATTTATTCGACATTTGCGGTCAAAATCCCTTTCCCGCGGGAAAATAAATCGCGCCGCCTGTCCGTGCGTACCAGACAGGCGGCGCAGTCCCCGGGAGGTAGCCGCCATACTACCTCGCGTAATTAATGTATGCAAAATTTAATTTAAAATTCACCTGATCTTATTCTATTGCCACAATTTTTTAACTTCGGCGCCAGGATAGTAATACCTGATTATATCCTCGGCCTGCTTGCCTTCTTTGGCAAACGTATAGGCTCCCCACTGGCATAAGCCGACCCCGTTGCCCCAGCCTAATCCTTGGAAGACAAAATTGCCGCCTTCATAGGTCATTTGGGTTACCAGTGTTGACTTGAGCCGGTCATACCCTACCGCCCGGCGAAAATCTGAACCGTACATTTTTTTATCACCGGCGCCAATATAAAGAATACGGCCGGAAGGGCCCTTCTCCAGTATTTTAATGTCGCCAGGATTGCCACTATAGCCAATAGCGGAGGCTACCTGCGATGCCGGAATTTTTACTGTCCAGGATTTAATGTTCTCAGGCGCATATTTAAAACAATCATCCTTAACCGGCTGAAAGTAGGGAGTATCGTGAGTTATCTCCTTAGGAAAACTCTCTTCCCTGGTCGCGCCTATCTGCCCGTTGCAGGAGCTGTAAATAGCATTAACAAGACCGCCGGCATATAACAAAACTTCGCCACGGGTGCGGGCGACCGCTTGCCGTACACTGTCATTAACCTTTTGCGGCGCAAAGGCTTGCAGTTCTTCTTTGGAAGTGCTTACATCCGCATTATGAAGTTTCTTGATCGTGCCGGCCTCGATAGCGCTGATAGTCAGCGTCCGCGAGGCGATGGCCTGGGCTGCCAGGGCTTCCAGGGGCCAGTCCGGTTCCATCTCCTGGGCTATGACCCCTTCAATGTACTTTTCCAGCGGCATGGTCTCAATCGAGCCCTTATCGGCCATGTATACCCTAACTTGCGGTTCACTCGGATACTTGGCAGCGTCAAAAGCCGGAACACCGGCAATGGGCTGCGGCGCCGGCGAGGGCGCCTGCTCGGCAGGTGCCGTTGGTGCCGGTGGTGCCGGTTTTTGGGCGGGAGGCTTGAGTACTGTATAAGCTCCCGTGATGAACAGCAGCAAAACGCCTATGACTAGTGCGGTATTCCATGTTTTATTTTTCATGCACTCCCACCTCACTGTTAGTATGTCTGGCCAAATATAAACTTATTCGTCCGGCAGCGCCCACAACTCGGCAGTTAATTCAGTATCGGCCCCATCTGTAAAGATACGGGTAATAATCCTTCTGCGGGTATTATTAACGAAACGAAAATCCTTGTCAGTATAGGTCGTGGCATCCTTCCCCGGCGCCACATAGTTTACCGGCTGAGAATGCGGATGCCGTTCCGTAACGTTAAGACCGGCCGCCAAAACGGCATTGTATAAAGTTGAACTTACCTGACACATCCCGCCGCCCAGTCCCTCTTCCTTTTCTCCGTTGTCGCCAAATACCGCCGCTTTCTGAAATCCCCTGGCGCTTGTCGGTTCCCCGGTTGCGTTGTTAAAAGAAAATTCCTGTCCGGGCGCAATAAGAGAATTATTGGTTAGTTTCGCGGTCAGCCGGATATTGACTGTCCTACCCGGACTTCTATCCAAAATAGGGGTGGTAAAACTACCCAGTCTGTGACTTTTTAGCAGGATGTCCCGGGTGATCTCAGGGCGAAACGGCTGATACACCGGCTTAATGCTGCTGCCGGCCGGTGCTGCTAATAAAGCACTCAGTGTGTCCGGCACGTTAATTCGCTGACCTGGCCGCTCCGGTACAACCTGCCCGCCAACCGGATCATAGCCGGCGTTTACGGCTGGCACATCTTTGACCTCGGCTAAATTGTTCAGCACCCTGCCGGCTTCCTCCGCCGTAAGATTCCCGACCGGCAAGCCCTCTATCGTTACATCCTCCGCTACTTGCCGGACTTGCTGCGGCTTGGGCGCCGGACTGTTTAATCCGCAACCGGTACTTAACTGCAAACCGCAAATTAGCAGTATCGCCAATTTCAAAATAAGATTTTTTATTCTAATTCACCCCCCGCTTATTGTGTGAATACCATAGATTATCTTATTTGCAAGAGGAGGAACGGCCATGTATTCGGTAGATGAACTAACCGGCAGGGCTACCGGAATTACTTGCCACTCGGATAAGGTGCAGCCAGGTTCTATTTTTGTGGCCATTCGCGGCCGGCTCACAGACGGTAACCGGTTTGCCCAGATTGCAACTGCCAGGGGAGCGTTGGCCATTGTCAGCGACAGTCCGCAGTCTATAGCACCTGTGAGCATCCCTGTTATTGCCGTTGATGATGCCAGACTGGCCCTGGCCCAGCTAGCTGCAGGCTTTTATAATAATCCGTCCCGCCAGTTAAACCTTACCGGTATAACCGGCTCTAACGGTAAAACCACCATTGCCTGTATGCTGGAACACATTTTTGCCCAGGCAGGCCTGATTGCCGGCCTGATAGGCACAGTGCGGGTCAATACAGGCAAAACTTGTGTTCCCAGCGCTCTGACAACGCCGGATGCCATCAGCCTCCAGCAATATCTGGCGCAAATGGTAAAAAACAAGGTAACGCACGCCGCTATGGAAGTATCGGCTCAGGGAATCGAAATGCACCGGGTTGCCCATGTACGGTTCGCCACCGGCGTACTCACAAATGTATGCGCCGACCATCTAGACTTCCACGGTAGCTTTGCCGCCTATCTGGAAGCCAAAGCCGGGTTTTTGAACTTGTTGGGCCCGGCAACGCCGCTTATTGTCAATATGGCTGACCCTTATTGCCAAGCCATAGCCAATCGTTTTAACGGCCAACTGATTTCTGCCGCCGTCAGCAGCCCGGCCGATATCGTTGCCCATATCGGCCACCTTTCTGCTTATGGCAGTTCGTTTACTTTGACAATCGGCAAACCGCTGACTACTGTCCATAATCAAGTATTGGCGGCAGACCGGTATGTCATAAACTTAGCCCTCCCTGGCCGTCATAATATTGAGAATGCCATGCTGGCGGCAATTGCCGCCTTAGTGCAGGGCATTAGACCGGAGACAATTGTACAGGCTCTTGGCAGCTTTCGGGGTGTGGAGCGACGGATGAATATCTTCCATGCTGCAGGGTTGACCATTATCGATGATACAGCCCTTAATCCAGGCAGTATCGACGCTGTCTTCGACACCATTGCCGCTTTCCGCTATAACCGGCTTATCGTCGTCAACGCCCTTCGCGGTCAACGCGGGCCAGCCATTAATACGGCTAATGCAACGGCACTTGCCCTGTGGCGCCACAAGCTCCCCTTTGAACTCATTGTAACCGCCGGTACCGATCAGGTTGGTCCGGCCGACATTGTAAGCAAACAGGAGCGGGAGGCTTTCTTAACAACACTTGCTACCCACCAGGCAGATTATAAGTACACAGATACTCTGGCGGCGGCTGTTGCTGCGGCTCTCGAGCTTTCTGTGCCCGGTGATTTACTTGTGCTGATTGGAGCGCAGGGGATGGATAACGGCCGGCAAGTACTGACTTCACTGTTAAAATTGCCGCTGAATTGCCGTCAGAATGTCTGGTACTATCCTCAAATTCACCTGGGCTAACAGGCTATTCCTGGCCCGGCTTGCATTTGGGTTCTTTTTTTACATAACCGGAAAACATGGCCTGAAGTTTGGCAGGCTCTTCTGTAAAAGCCAGGTATAAATGAAGGGGAATGGTCGCCAGAAAGAACATCATTATCCCATAGAAAACAATCCGGGTGCCCATTAGCCCGCCAAAAGGACGACCAAGCCAGGAAGCGTATTCGGAAAATACATACGGTAAAGCAGCCATGCCTGAGAGGATGACAGCCAGAGCCCACATGGTAAACAGCGCCTTTTGCCCGGGGTTATACCGGCCATAATTGGGATGATGTTCGGTAATGAACAGCGCATACCTGGAGAAGCTGCGTAAATTCGGCCAGTCATGCCTGGTAAGTATTATTTCGGTATACTTGCCGGTAGCCAGGTAATAGTATATCTGTCCCAGGAAATTCAATAGCAGGATAATGCCGGCAAGAGTATGGGTCTTGCGCACGACCCCGTAAGGCAGTCCGCTCCAGGGATCATGCAGGTATAGGCCTGTGGCGACCAGATACGATACGGAAAAAAACATAATCCAGTGAAAGATGCGTACAGGTAGAGGATGAAGTAATAGTTTCATAAAAATAAAATCCCCCATCCGGGGGATTTTCATGTCTACAATTTCAAATTCACTTTAGGAATGTTTTTCCCGTAAAAGATTTCGGCCATCTCTTTTTTCAGACGCTGCTTAATTTTTTTCTTTTCACCGGCCATGAGCTCTTTTTTTGCTGTACCAAACAGGTAGTTATCCAGATCAAATTCCTTCAGCAGCATCTTAGTATGAAAAATATTCTCCTGGTACACATTTACATCAATCATCTGGTACATATCACGATTTTCACTGGATATATAATTTTGAATCGAATTGATCTTATGATCGATAAAAAACTTTTTGCCATTTACGTCACGGGTAAAACCTCGTACCCGATAGTCCATCACGGCAATATCCGGATGGAAGGTATTAATAAGAAAGTTCAAGGCTTTAAGCGGTGAAATCTGACCACAGGTCGAAACATCGATATCGGCTCTGAAGGTGCTGATACCCTCGTCCGGATGACTTTCCGGATAGGTGTGAACAGTAATATGGCTTTTGTCCAGGTGGCAGACAACGGCATCCGGCAGTGGTTCGTTAAGTTCGCATTCTCCGCATTCTTCGCTGTTTAGTCCTGCCGCTTCTCCCGGTTGATGCATGGACTCCTCGGAAATCAGCATGGTTACACTGGCCCCCTGCGGATCATAATCCTGCTTGGCGATATTTAAGATATTAGCGCCAATCATATTGGCCACTTCTGTCAGGATATTGGTTAAACGCTCAGCACTATATTCTTCATCAATATACTCGATATAAGAATGGCGATGCTGCGGCGTTTTTGCATAGCAGATGTCATACATGTTAAAACTGAGACTTTTAGTCAGATTATTAAAACCATAAAGTTTTAATTTTTTAATTGACTTTATTTCCATCGTGCTTGTCCTTCTCCTCACAGATAGAGTAAAAATTAACCGGACCAGCGGACATAACAGCCGCCACTGACAATCCAACCAAAATCCTTTAAAAATTATACCACAATCAAACAAAAAGTATAGGTGTTTGCAAAAATTTAGGAATCCAGTCAGCCATTGCGCAATTACATGCAGTCTACCCGGAAACACTACCCGCTACTTGGGCTTTACATTAAACTTCTCCACCATTTTAGCCGGATAGTAGGATTCTTTAGCCTTGCGCAGCCCTTCAATCCCCATGTCTTCTTCCCTGTTGACGCTGGTCAGGTGCTGCCAGGCGTTCTCACAAAACTTCTGGTTAATGACCGGATATACGCCGCGAATGTCGGGGTTTCCCTTTTCCACGTGGATAACGGCTGTATCGGCGTTTAACTTTTCGCCAAAAGTGAAGGCTTCAACCTTGCCGCCGATGGTAATTAACCCGCCGGTCAACTTAAGCTCATCCCAATGGCTGAGGACTTCAATAATAGCGTCCCGTTCACTGCGAAGAGTGGGATCGTCGTCACAGCCTTTTTTTACACACCATTCATGTTGGTTTTCGATACAGCGGGCCGTCCACTCGGTTGTCAGCGGCCAATATTGATAATTACTGTAATTACGGTAAAAGCTGTTAATATGATTTTTCTTACTGTGGTATTTACGACCTTTTAATTCAATCAGATCCTTGGTATTATAAACATAGTCAAAGTTGTCACGATCGCTGGAAACAGCAAACTGCCCGGGGCGCCAGGTTTCCAGAATGCCGATCATGAATTTTTCGATGCCGCGCAGCTGAAACGTCAGATCGTGAGCCGTAAAATAAGCGGCCATTTCGTCGAGAGCCTTTGCTACGCCTTCATCAGGACCGATCGGCTGCAGCATAAACTGTCTGTTGCCGCTACCTGCCTTTATAAACAGGTACCCCTGGCTTTCAGCCCACTTGATTGAGTATATATTGCGCCACATAAATAAATTTGTAAAATTAAAATGAGCATTTTCATAACGGCGCTGACCAAAGTATTTATCAAATACTGGTTTCTGCGCCAGCGTAATATCTTGGAAATTGATACTAAGACCCCCTACTTAATTCTTACTACCTGCTGGCACTAAAAGGCAGCCGGTGTATTGTAGTACTTATTATTATATGCCCGGCGTTCAGAGCATGCAATATATTCAGGAGGTGAACTCATGCCCAGACGTGCGCCTACTATATTATATGGCGATTGCCCCCATCTTAACAAAAGGCACAGTATTATTGCCGTTTACGGGGAAACCCGGAAACCCGGCGAGGCAGTACCTCACTATCAGGTCGAAGAGATTGAATGCGATTTTAGCGACGAGTGCAGACTGAAAAAATGCCCCCTGGCCGAAAACGCACCCAAGCATCCTCCCGGTATAGGGTTTGCTTAACTAAGGGAAGCGGGGACGGTTTGTGAATGAAATGCGCCAACGCATTTAACTCACAAACCGTCCCTTATTTTACCGTAATTTTTCGCCCACTGTCCTGCCGCGCTATACCTTTTGCACGAATTCCAGCCGCTCGCCGTCAGGGCCTGTAAAGAACATAATCCTTTTGTTCCCTGTCAGCTTGGGCTGATCAAACAGCAAGGGCACATTAAACTGCTGCAGTCTGGCTATCTCCCTGTCGATATCCTGCACTAAAAAGGCAATATGGTCTACAAAACCAAAGCCCCGTGAGCCGGCAGGATCTTGTTTGTATTGGATTAACTCGATAGTTTGCTGGCCCGACTTAATAAATTCAAGCCGGATGCGGTCGTCCTGATAGCTTTCCTCCCGCTGGCAATCTAGTACGGTAGTATAAAAATTTACGGATTTGTCTATATCCTTGACGACAACGCCAATATGCGCAACTTCGTGCATATGCTACTCCTCCCTCCATACTTTAGGCCAGGCAAAAATAAATTTTGCTCCTTGGCCGGCAGACGACAATATGCGAATCCAGCCTCCCTGACTATCCACGATCTTCTTTACAAGCGCCAGCCCTACACCGGTACTTTCCTTGATATCACGGGACTGCAGCGTCTGGAACATTTCAAAAATTTTGCGGTGGTATTCCGGAGCAATCCCCGGCCCGTCATCGGCGACAGTAAATTCATAGAGCCCGTCACTATCCCGGACAGTGACAATGACTTGTCCTGCCGGTTTATCGTGGTGTTTTACGGCATTGCCGATCAGATTGGCAAAAACCTGCCTGAGCCGCAGCCGTTCGGTATACACGTCAGGCATTTCCGGTCCGATTACAATCTGAAAGCCTCCCGGCACAGTCAAATCTTCCACTACTTCAGCGATAAGTTCCCTGACATTAACCAGTTCCGCAGTTGTTTTAATCCTGCCAATGCGCGAATACTCTAAAATCCCCTCAATCAGGCTTTCCATACGCCGTACCCGGCCGCGCAGCAATTCCAGCTTGCGCTTTACATCAGCATCCAGTGTACCCTGGAAATCTTCCTCAAGCCATTGCGACAGATTGGCAATAGCCCTTAGCGGCGCTTTGAGGTCATGGGAAACAACATAAGCAAACTGATCCAGCTCCCGATTGCTGCGTCTGAGTGTCTGGGCGTACCTGGATAATTCCCGCTGCTTGCGGCGCAACTCCTCCTCACGACGGCGCACCGCCTCAAGCATGGCAAAAAAATGTTCGGACAGCTCATTGAGTTCAATATAGTCATAGCTTTTAAGCGGCAAATTATAATTACCGGCTGCAACCTGTCTTGTTTCTCCGGTTAGTTCACTTAACGGCGTAAATATTTTTTTCAGAATGCGCATGGCCATTAGCACAGCCAAAGCCAACGCCACGACGCAGCCAATGATAAATATGTTCCGGGTACCGCTCACCGGGGCAAAGGCCATGTCGGTATGCTGGGCAGCCAGCACCAGCCAACCGGTCGGCTGAGCAACAGTGAACGAAACCAGATACTCACGGCCGCCGTTCTTGACAGTAAGCGTGCCGGACTTTTCGTTCAGCGCCGCAGCAAGAAGTTCTTCATCTCCCAGGCTTTCCCGCTGATAAACCAGCCTTCTGTCAGAATGGCCGATGAAAGTGCCTTCGGTATCAACAATAGCAGTCCAGCATTCCGGGCTGATATTGCCTTCCGCCGCAATGTCATTCAGTTTACTTAAGTTGATATAGCCAATAACCATCCCATGCCGGGTCGGCTTGGTTACGGTCAGCGTCGGCTGGCCTGTGTGCTGGGATATAAAAGTATTTGACCAATACGTTCGTCCTGTTTCCCGGGTGTTGGCAACAAAAGGCTGACGGGAAAAATCCAAAGTTGCGTAACTGTGATGATAAGGCGCAGCAAATACTGACAAGCCGTTGTTATCCAGAATATGAATTGCCTCCAGATAAAGATGACTGGCCATGAGCGTATCCAGGTAATTCTGCATCTGTGCATCATTCAGTCCGCCGGTATCAACCATGGTTGCCGCCTGGCTCATCATGGCGTCTGCCGTTAACAGAAAGTCTTGCGTAGCGGTTGCCAAACCGCCGGACAGCTGAGTGTTATGCCGGATAACTTGCTCACCCATACTCCGGTTCAGCAATGTTACGGTAATAACGCTGATTACTATGATAGGCAATGTAACTGCTACTATGATGTTCAGCGTCATGAAGGTCTTAAGGCTGTCCATAAGCCTGTTCATATGCATCATTTCGCCTTACTCATTTCATTGTTATAAACTGACCGTTTTTTACAGTTATCGTCCGGCAGATACGTGTAACGTCGCCTGTGGCGTTAATGGCAATGTCGCCGCGCAGTCCCGAAAACTTCCCATGGGCGAGAATGGCTTTTTTTACAGCGAGGGGCGTGGCAGTGCCGGCTTTTTCGATACCGGTCAGTATGATTTGCGCCGCCTCATAGCCGTAGGCGGCAGCATAATTAGGCTGCATGCCGAACCGTTCCTGATACCTGCGCACAAACTGGCTATTGGCCGGACTGCTGTCATCCGGAGTAAACGGACTGCTAAATAAAACTCCTTCCACCGCCTGGCCGCCATGCTGGATAAAATCGGCGGTCATGGCCCAGCTACTGGAAAACAGGGGTATGTCGGGCTTGTTCTTTTTCAGCCATTGAACCAGCATGGCCGCATCCACGGCCCCGGCTACCAATAGTACACCTTCGGGCTGAAAACCGGCTGCTTCATTAGCCAGATTTTCGTACTCCACCTTGTTGCCGGATACAAAAGAAAGGGTTCTGACAATCCTGCCACCCAGTTGCTGGTAGGCTGCAGAAAACGATCTTACCCAATTTTGGCTGTACTCAGGATTGGATGTGTCATAGATGACCGCCATGCGTTTAACGGCAAATTGGTTAACGGCCGTAACAGCTTGTGCTTCGGCCATAACCCGGACCGGCGACATCACGGTAATCAGCATGTCATCGCGTTTTGTCAAGGCGTCCGCGGTGGCTGTCGGGGTAATAATTACGGCCTTGCCGCTATCGGCAACCGGCAGTGCGGCTACGGCGGTAACACTGGTCATATGGCCGATAATGGTTGTTACACCGCCATCTATCAGCCCTTCGTCAATCGACCGGACAAGCGCCGGGTCATTGCGGTCATCCTTAACAATGAGTTCTACCGGCCGGCCGCCGAGCCCGCCGGACTTATTCCTTTCCTCCACTGCCAAAATGGCGCCATTCCGCCCGGCAACGCCAAGGTCCGACTGGCGTCCTGTCAGACCGGCGACAAAACCGATTTTATAGGGGGCACGAAGGCTAAAGCTGGCTATAAGGAGCAAGCCAGTAATCAAGCTAACAATAATAATAAGCTGACGGTGGTTCGCAAGTGTCACATTCTCCCTCCATCCGACTTTATTTTATGTAATAATTAGTCGCCGGAGGGAGAATTTCCTTTTTTTCTTTATTTAAAGTAATTTACACCGGCGAGGAACAGACGCTGGTCTTTGCCGCCCGGGATATTCCTCGCCACATTGTCGCCAATTCGTTCCGAGTGACCCATTTTGCCCAGCACTCGCCCGTCCGGACTGGTTATAGCCTCAATAGCCTGGAACGAGCCGTTGGGATTAAAGGCAATGTCATAAGTCGGGCGGCCGGTAAAGTCCACATACTGGGTGGCAATTTGGCCATTGGCGGCCAGCCTTTCTATTTCAGCTGCCGTGGCGTAAAAACGGCCTTCACCGTGTGATGCCGGAATGGCAAATACTTCGCCGACCTCTACATTGCTCAGCCAGGGCGACAGGGTTGAAATTACCTTGGTATTAACCATAGAGGAAATATGTCGGCCAATTTTGTTGAAGGTTAGCGTGGGACTGGTATCTGTCAGATCGCGGATTTCCCCGTAAGGAACGAGGCCCAGCTTAATGAGCGCCTGGAAACCGTTGCAAATGCCAAGCATTAACCCGTCACGACGCTCAAGCAGGTCGGTTACAGCCTCCTTCACCCGGGGATTGCGAAACACAGTAGCAATAAACTTACCTGATCCGTCAGGCTCGTCACCGGCACTAAAGCCACCCGGCAGCATCACAATTTGGGCGGCGGCGATTTTTGCGGCCAGCGCGGCCATGGATTCTTCAATATGAACCGGGGTCAGATTGCGGATAACCAGTATTTCCGGGCTGGCGCCGGCTTCGGCAAATGCCTTGTACGAATCATACTCGCAGTTTGTGCCGGGGAATACCGGAATAAGTACCCGCGGCTTAACCGTACTGACTGCTGGACGGCTGCCGTTGCGTTTTGTGTAATACGCGAAGCTTGCAGGCTCATTATCAATGAGATTAGGCCTGGCCGGAAAAACTTCTTCCAGCGGCTGCCGCCAGGCTGCCAACGCTTCCGTTAAAGCAATGTGCTGGCCATTAACGCCGATAACAGGTTGAGCGGTTGTCCGGCCAATACATTTATAGTGAAGGCCGGCAAGCGCCTGCTCAAGTTCAAATTCTGCAGCAACCTCAAGAATCAGTGAACCGTAATCAGGCGCAAATAAAGCAGTATCCTTGACCTCGGCTGCCATCTCTATGCCGATTCGGTTGCCAAAGGCCATCTTTGTAACCGCCTCGGCGATTCCGCCCAGCTTAACGGTATGGGCGGCCAGTACCTTGCCGTCCTGGACGAGCCGGTAAACACAGTCGTACAGCTTGCCGGCAGCCGCAAAATCAGGCAATTCATCCTCGCCGCGCGGCAGGCTGAGCAGCACAACCTGGCTGCCCGCCTGTTTAAACTCTTGCGAGACTACCTTGCTGACATCGGCTGAGGTAACGGCAAACGCGACCAATGTGGGCGGCACAGTGATATCATTAAAGGTACCGGACATGCTATCCTTGCCGCCAATTGCAGGAATGCCCAGCTGCTGCTGCGCATAGAAGGCCCCCAGCAATGCACTGAAGGGTTTACCCCATTTGCCGCTGTCTTGTCCAAGTTTTTCAAAGTACTCCTGCAGTGTCAAACGGACAGTACGGAAATTGCCCCCCAAAGCAACCACCTTGGCGACGGCCTCGACAATAGCGTAAACGGCTCCGTGAAACGGGCTCCAGCTCGACAGGCCGGGATTAAAACCATAGGTCATGATGGTGCCGGTTGTTGTATTGCCGGCCAATACCGGCAGCTTGGCTACCATCCCCTCTGCGGGAGTATCCTGATACTTGCCGCCAAAAGGCATAAGCACAGTGCCGGCGCCAATGCTGCTGTCAAAACGTTCGACAAGCCCTTTCTGGCTGCCGATATTCAGATTTTGCAGCATATGAAGCCATGCGTCCTTGATATCCTGAGGGCCGCCGGCGACTTTCGATCCGGCAAAATAGCTTTCCCCGGCCGGAACCGCCACTGCCACGTCAGTGCGCTGCTTCACGCCGTTGGTGTTTAAAAACTCCCGGCTGATACTGACAATAGCTTTACTTCGCCACAGCATGGTCAGCCGCTCATCGGCGGTAACCTCAGCAACAACGGTCGCCTCCAGGTTTTCCTCATCCGCATAGCGAATGAAATCCCGGGCATTAGCCGCCGCTACAACAACGGCCATCCGCTCCTGCGACTCAGAAATAGCCAGTTCAGTCCCATCCAGACCTTCATATTTTTTGGGTATGGCATCCAGATTAATGGTAAGACCGTCCGTCAGTTCGCCGATAGCTACGGAAACGCCGCCGGCGCCGAAATCGTTGCAACGTTTAATCATGGTACTTACTTCTCTTTTACGGAACAGACGCTGGATTTTGCGTTCTGTCGGCGGATTGCCTTTTTGCACCTCAGCCCCACAGCTCTCCAGGGATTCTTCAGTGTGAGCCTTAGAGGAGCCGGTTGCCCCACCGCAGCCGTCACGGCCTGTACGGCCACCTACTAAGATAACAACATCCCCTGCCGCAGGCACAGCCCGGATCACATTCTGTCTGGGGGCTGCCGCCATAACGGCGCCAATCTCCATGCGTTTGGCGATATAACCCTCGTCATAGATTTCAGCAACCTGACCGGTTGCCAGACCGATCTGGTTGCCGTAGGAACTGTAACCGGCGGCCGCACTGGTAGTAATCTTACGCTGCGGCAGTTTGCCAGGCAGTGTGGCTGCAAGCGGTGCACGGGGATCGCCGCTGCCTGTGACACGCATAGCCTGATATACATAGGCCCGGCCGGAAAGCGGATCCCGGATACAGCCGCCCAGACAAGTGGCTGCGCCGCCAAACGGCTCGATTTCCGTCGGATGATTGTGCGTTTCATTTTTAAACATAACCAGCCATTCTTCGGCCCGGCCATCTACCTCGGCCTGGACAACAATGCTGCAGGCGTTAATTTCTTCCGATTCATCCAGGTCCTTAAGCCGGCCCTGCTTTTTTAACTTTTTCATGGCGGCAGTGGCAATATCCATTAAACTAACATCCCGGCTGCCCGCTTTATCACCATACACAAATTGCCGTGATGCCTGATAGGCCTGCCAGGCGGTGGCTACCGGCCGGGTAAAGCGGCTGTCTTCAATCGCTACCTGTTCAATCTTGGTGTGAAAGGTTGTGTGCCGGCAGTGATCAGACCAGTAAGTATCAATGACCTTAATCTCGGTAAGCGTTGGATCCCTTTTTTCGGTATCCCGGAAGTAGACTTGACAAAACGCTAAATCTTCCAGGCCCATAGCCAGTCCCCGTTCTGCCAAAAATCCGGCCAGTTCTTCTTGGTTCATACTGATAAAGCCTGGAAGCACGGCGACATCAGGCGGCATTTCGGCAGGCAGTGCAAGTGTCTCGGGTTTCGCCATCTGCGCTTCCCGGGCCTCAACCGGATTAATACAGTACTCCCTAGCTTTGTCAAGGTCGGCCTCTGAAAGCTCCCCTTCCAGCACCAGGACTTTGGCGGTGCGGATTACAGGCTGCTCCTTTTGGGTAAGAATCTGCACAGACTGAGCCGCCCAATCGGCTCGCTGGTCATATTGCCCCGGCAAATATTCCATGGCAAATACTTTGGCCTCAGCCGGCAGGGGAAAATGTTCAAGGTAAACAACATCAACCGGCGGTTCAGAAAATATTGTATGCAAGGAGTCGTTGAGCTCGGCGTCACTGATGCCGCTCACATCATAGCGGTGCAGAATACGCAGGCCTGTCAAACCTGTTATCCCCAGATGGTGCTTTAAATCCGAAAATACTCCTTCCGCCTCAACGGCAAAACCGGGTTTCTTTTCCACAAATATACGGCGAACAGCGCTCAAAACAAAATACCTCCTTAAATATTACAGGCAGGAGTAGGCCCTGCCCCTGAAATTCGTAAAATTAAGAGCAGAATATTATTATCATTATAATGAGTTACCCAAAGAATGGCAAGGTTAGCAAAAAGCAGCCCTTTGCTTACGCTGAGCTGCTATGAAATATCTATGTACTTTTTTATATTACATAAAAATTTTTAAAAATTTATACATAAGTGCACTGGTAGCGGCACTGAAAGGAATTGTCAATACCCAGGCAAACAGCATTTGTTGGGCGACACCCCAGCGCACAGCCGAAACTCGTTTGGATGAGCCAACGCCCATAATGGAACCGGATACCACGTGAGTAGTACTTACCGGCAGGTGAAGATTGGTAGCTGCAAAAATAACAAGTGAGGAATTCAGGTCAGCTGCAAAACCGCTAATCGGCTCCAGCTTAAATATTTTTCCGCCCATGGTCTTAATGATTTTCCAGCCGCCGGCCGCTGTTCCAAAAGCCATTGCCGTAGCGCAGGAAACCTTTACCCACAGGGGAACTTCCAGTGAAGATATATGTCCGGAGCTTAACAGGGCCAGGGTAATAATACCCATTGCCTTTTGGGCATCATTGGACCCGTGGGAAAAAGACATCATACTGGCCGACAAAAGCTGCATCTTTTTAAAACCGGAATTAAGCTTAACCGGTTCTTGCCGGCGAAAAATCCACATCAGGGCAATCATTATCAGATAACCGCCAGCCATAGCAATCACTGGAGACAGCACCAGGGAGAGGATTATTTTCTGAACACCGGCAACATTAATGGCATCAAAGCCCGCGCCCACGATTACCGCGCCAAGGACACCGCCGACCAGAGCATGGGAGGAACTGCTGGGAATACCAAACCACCAGGTGATTAAGTTCCAGACAATAGCCCCAAACAAGGCTGAAATGATAACCGGCTGGTTAACCTGGGAAGCTGCCTTTACAAGATCCCCGCCAATGGTTTTGGCCACTCCGGTACTATAGAGGGCACCGGCGAAATTGAGAATAGCGGCCAGAACGACGGCATACTGCGGCTCCAAAGCCCGGGTGGATACCGATGTGGCAATTGCGTTGGCCGTATCGTGAAAACCATTAATATAATCAAACGCCAGCGCAAAAAAAACCACAACATAAACCAGCGTAAAATCAGGCATATTTCACGACTACTCCCTTTAATAAATTGGCAATATCCTCACAGATGTCCAGAGTTTCCTCCAGATGAAGCAGGATTTCCTTCCACTTGATAATCTCGATAGGATCATTGCACTCTCTAAATAATTTGGCCATCTCCTGACGGTACAGCCTGTCACCCAAGGATTCGCATTCAATAATCCGGGCACAGCGTTCCTCAAGCTTGTCTCGCTGCTTTTTGATTTCAGGCAGAAGCGCGAAGGCTTTGTCAATATGTTTGGCGCTTTTGCCGACAAGTACGGCCAGTTCTTTGGCACCTTCGGACGCAGTGCCGGCATTGTATAATTCCATACGTTCAATTACACCCTGTATGCAGTCAATAACATCATCAAGCTTGTGGGCAATACTATAAATATCCTCACGGTCAAGCGGTGTGATGAATGTCTTATGCAACAGGCCGACAATTTTGGCCGTGTTAGTGTCAGCCGTTTTTTCCAGCTCGTCGATTTGAATCATTAATTCGGATAAGGATGAGTCACCATTTCTGTTTAACGCCTCTTGCAGTACATCCGCCGCATCACGAATAATTTTAGTATTGTCCAGCAGATAACTATAAAATTTTTCTTCGCGCGGCTTCAAGCCAAATCCCATACTCAGCCTCCTCAATTTGTCGGATTCAAACTGATTATAGCATATCATCACACTCTTTGTTAACTAACTGTAAAAAAATGTTAAGATTCGGTTAATTTGGTATTAACTATTAAGACTTAGCAACAAGAATAATTCCGCTCAGGATCAGCGCCATTCCTCCCAGCCGCAGCGGACCTATAGACTCATGAAACAAAAAGTACGAAGCCATAAAAACCAGAACATAGCCCAGACTGATAAGCGGATAGGCATAACTCAGCTCGACAGAGCGCAAGGCATAGATCCATAACAGTGTACTTATACCATAGAGAACCAGGCCGGCGCCTATCGGCCAGGCTGCCATCGCCTTATCTAAAAGCGGGCCTGCCTCCGGAATGCGCATAGCGCCAATTTTGAAGGCAATTTGCCCAACCGCGCCAAGCAGCACAGACACCAGTATTATGTAGATCGCTTTCACATCGACACCATCCTATTTGCATTACAGGCTCTGATCTAAAGGACAAGCCCGTCTGGTAGTATATTCCCCCCGTCCGCTGGTATTCCTGCCGGGCTAACTAAAGAGCTGGATAAATGCCCGGCTATTTTATTAATACCGGCCGTACCATAACAAAACAACACGACTATAGTGTGCCTGGAATCGTCGTATTCTTTCCTCCTTCCCAAAAATAAAATGAGTAGGAAATTAATTCAGCGGAACTGAATGCCGCAGCCTGGAATTGGGCGGCTTGACGGCAGGCAGCTGCCGTTATATTGTTTAGTCAGGGAAAATTCACCAAGGAGGGTTCTATATACTGTGCAGGCTGTCCGTATTGACGAAATCGATGTTCTCCGGGGAATTGCCGTTATTCTTATGATTATTTTTCATACCGTATTCGACC
Source organism: Sporomusa aerivorans (assembly GCF_041428895.1). NCBI lineage: Bacteria > Bacillati > Bacillota > Negativicutes > Selenomonadales > Sporomusaceae > Sporomusa > Sporomusa aerivorans. The sequence goes on along the minus strand of NZ_CP156926.1, from coordinate 317,281 downwards.
TGGCTTACTTTTATAACTGGCAGCTTGATTATCTAACCGGCTTTTGGTATTACCAGGGTAAAGCCTCGGCAGTGCTGTTTATGCTGGTATCCGGCATCAGTTCTCACCTTAGCCGCAATCCGGTGCGCCGTGGCTTTCTTGTACTGGGGGCGGGGCTTTTGATTACAGCCATTACTTATTTGGCAAGCCCGGCAGTCTATATCCGTTTCGGCATTCTGCACTTATTGGGAGTGGGTATGATCTGCACTCCCCTGCTGGCCCGGCTGAGCTCCCTATTGCTTATGCTGACCGGAACACTGCTGCTGGCACTTAATAATGTCCTCGCCGCATTCACGGTTACTACCTCCGTGTTTATTCCGGTTGGCCTGATACCGCCGGAATTTTCCTCACTTGATTATTACCCGATAATCCCCTGGCTGGGCGTAGTTGTCTATGGGATGACGGCAGGCAGGCTGCTTTATCGCCGCAAACGGCCGTTATGGCCGCAACTGAGTAAGCAAGCCGGTATCCAGCCTTTGACCTGGCTGGGACGCCGGTCGCTATTCCTTTATCTTATGCACCAGCCCCTGATCCTGACCGTACTGTACGCCATACATAAACTATTTTTCCCAAACTGATCAGATCAATCTCCGGCGTTTCTCGCAACGAATTCCATTATGTGCTAAAATTAATTATAATATACATTTTTACAGCAAAGGGAGCTGAGCCAAGTGAAAATGCTAAAAAAGCTATTGTTGGGCTATTTGTTTCTGTCCCTGACAATGGCAGTTTTGCCTGCTTATGCGATCACCCCTCAGGTAGTTGCGGTTTTACCGGTGATAAATACTGCAAGATACAGGTATCCGGAAGATCTGGCAGTAATTCAAAACACAATAATAAAGCCGTTTAAATACCCTTATTATACTTTGCTGCCGCTGAACACAACTGCTGATGCCGCCAGCATGTTTTTACAGAATAGCAGGGGACGCAAACTGTCTGAGCAAAAAGTTATGGCGGAACTTGCCGATGCGTTATCAGCCGATATTGTAGTTGTGGTTGAGCTATCCAGGATCAGGCTTGACAGGATTTATTCACGCAATTATGATGACACCTATATCTGCTCCGATGTATCACTAACAGGGTTCACATATGCGAAAGCGACAAAAAAATATGACCGGCTGACTGCTGTAAAATCTGAGTTGGAGTCGGAAAGTATCGATACAAACGCACCGGCGGTTTTGCAGGAACTGACAGAGGAAATTTTGGTCAAAATGCCTTACAAACGGATTCCTGTTTCCCGGTAACGGCGAAAGTGCAAGCCGCTGCTGCCTGATCCTATAGGGAATTATATTCTCTATCTTCCGGCAGCGAAAAATAACCACCGCCAATGAGCGGTGGTTACGTATTTAGCAGCGGCTAAGGGGCTCTTGGCCCCTTAACCTACTGCCAGGGATAGGAAACTCTATCAAAGTAAGCGACTGCCAACAGACATATACCAATTACAACCAATACCACAATTGCTATAGTCATTGCATCGGCCTCCTTTGCTGATACAGATAAGTTAAACTATCCCCATTCGTTAGTCTTTTGATTTAGAAATTATTTATGTGTGGCGGGGTATGGAAAAAAGTTGTCAGGGACAAAGCCCCTGACAACTTTTAGTTAAAAGAGATTATCTGGTTTCACCCGATAACATCTCATCAATAGCCTTAGCCGCCTTTTTACCTGCTCCCATAGCCAGAATAACGGTAGCTGCACCGGTTACGGCATCACCACCGGCATATACGCGTTTCCGGCTGGTAAGACCGGATTCCTCGTCGGCGACAATGCACTGCCATTTATTGATTTCAAGTCCCTGGGTTGTTGAAGAAATGAGCGGGTTGGGCGAAGTGCCCAGCGACATAATTACAGTATCGACGACCATAACAAATTCGGAGCTTGGCACCTCGACCGGTTTCCGCCGGCCGGATGCATCCGGTTCGCCAAGTTCCATCCGGATGCACTTTAAACCGGTTACCCAGCCTTTGTCATCCACAAGAATTTCCACCGGGTTTGTCAGTACATCAAAAATGATGCCCTCTTCCTTGGCATGGTGCACTTCTTCAACTCGGGCCGGCAGTTCAGCTTCCGACCGGCGATAAACAATATGGGTTTCGGCGCCAAGACGGGCTGCTGTTCTGGCCGCGTCCATAGCAACATTGCCGCCGCCGACGACCGCTACTTTTTCACCCACCTTAATGGGAGTTGAATATTCCTCTTTAAAGGCTTTCATAAGATTGTTGCGGGTTAAAAATTCGTTGGCCGAAAACACACCATTGGCATTTTCCCCGGCAATTCCCATAAATTTAGGCAGTCCGGCGCCTGAACCGATAAATACGGCGTCAAAGCCTTCCTCGCCAAGCAACTGATCAATGGTCAGCGTTTTACCAATGACAACATTTGTTTCTATTTGTACGCCCATCTTTTTCAGATTGGCAATCTCGCTTTTTACTACGGTGTCCTTAGGCAGCCGGAACTCGGGAATCCCGTACACCAAAACGCCGCCTGGCTCGTGCAGGGCTTCAAAAATTGTGACGGCATACCCTTTACGGGCCAAATCGCCGGCACAGGTTAACCCGGCCGGGCCGCTGCCGATCACAGCCACCTTTTTACCGTTTTGGGGCGCCGCTTCCGCGATATCAACCGGATTTTCCCGGGCCCAGTCGGCTACAAACCGTTCGAGTTTGCCGATGGCTACAGCATCCCCTTTTATACCGAGAATACATTTGCCTTCACACTGGCTTTCCTGTGGACAGACGCGGCCGCAAACGGCCGGCAGGGCGCTCGCCTGAGCAATAACTTTAGCAGCTTCGGCGATATCGCCTTTTTTTACATGTGAGATGAAGGCGGGAATATCGATAGCAACCGGGCAATCCCCAATACATTTGGCATTTTTGCAGCCTAAGCAGCGGGCAGCCTCGGCGACGGCTTCTTCCAGCGAATATCCCAGGCATACTTCGCTAAAGTTGCTTACCCGCTCCCGGGGACATTGCTCCCGTACAGGAACTCTGACTGCTTTGCTCATTATGACGCACCTCCGCAGCAACCGCCGGCATGGTTATTCTTTTCCATCGCCAGCAAATACTTGCCTTCTTCCGATTTATACATAGCCTGACGGCGCATCGCCTCATCAAAGTCAACCAGATGGCCGTCAAATTCGGGACCATCCACACAGGCGAACTTAATTTCTCCGCCGACAGACACGCGGCAGGCGCCACACATCCCCGTACCGTCAACCATAATCGGATTGAGGCTGATCGTGGTCCTGATATTATATTCTTTAGTCAGTCTGGCAACAAATTTCATCATAATCATGGGGCCGATAGCAATTACATGGTCATAACGGGTACCGTTGTCCACAAGTTCTTTCAGCACATCGGTAACAAGCCCCTTGCGGCTGTACGAGCCGTCATCGGTAGTAACATAGACATTGGCTCCAAGGGCTTTCATTTCTGCCTCCAGGATTACATGATCCCCGGAGCGCGCCCCGATGATAACGTCCACTTGAACGCCCCGCTGCTGCAGCCATTTTACCTGGGGATATACAGGTGCTGTGCCCACGCCGCCGGCAACAAAAACCAGCCGCTGCTCTTTCAGCGATTCAATGTCTTCATGAATAAACTCCGACGCTTCCCCAAGCGGTCCGGCAAAATCACTGAAGGAATCGCCTGTTTCTAGACTGGCCATCTCCATGGTTGACTGTCCCAGTGTCTGGAACACTATGGTAACCGTCCCCCTGGCAGCATCGTAATCACAGATGGTAAGCGGAATTCTCTCGCCTTTTTCGTCCATCTTCACAATAACAAACTGACCGGGCTTGGCTGATTTAGCCACCCGTGGTGCGGCCACATCCATCAAGTAAATCTGTGGCGCCAATTGCCGTTTTGCGACTATCTGGTACATCGTAATCTCCCCTTTTTGCATCGACATGTTCTGACAAAATTACACCATGAGAATTATATCACACTAGCCCGTGATTGGGAATAGAGAGGCCGCAGCCTTGACAGGCTGCGGCCTCAGGGTTAGACCCGGGTAATTTCGTAACGGTTAACGGCAGCTCCCGCATGGGTGTCGGCTGCTTGCCTGAAGGCAAAGCCCGGGTTGAGAACGCTGATAAAGGCGGTAAGCCATTCATTATACAGCTTTTTCATCATTTTACCGTCAGCCCCGGCCCGTTTCCAGTTAGGCTCCTGCAGGCAAACCTCACTTTCCCAGACCATGCGGTCAGCTGTGCTTTCCAGCACGGCATCGGCCTGATCGCAAGGCATACCGTTCAGGTAATAGTCATTGATGGCTTTATATAGTCCGAGTGCGCTCGCGGTATCATATTTTCCCTGGGAATCTGCGTGGCGGGCGGCATGTGCGCCGTGCTCCCGGAATGCCTTTTGGGCTACATCAATAGCGGCGTCACCGCAATTGTCAACCAAAGCCTGCACAAAAGCCGCTTCCCGGCTCTCGGCAATGTTTATCTGGCGCTGCAGCCAGCCATGAATATTGCTTTGATCAATATGTTCCTTCAAATCGGCATCCGGCAAGGGCTCACCATAGCTTTGCCAAGCCTGGGCACGCGCTTCTTCCGCGGTACCGCCGCAAAGCTCGCTGGCGGCTTCAAAAATCATTTGCTCACGCTCAATAACGTGGCGGATTTTGTTATATAACCAGTAATGGATAGGCGCTAAAAAGGCGCTCATTGTGTCTTCCCCCTTTATTTATTTGCTGGCACTACCTTATTCAAGGCAGCGATCAGTTCGGTTAAATTAAGCCCATGAATCTCGGCTGCCTGGGAAACTGGTTCGCCTGCCGAGGACGGGCAACCCAGACATCCCATGCCGAAAGAGCGGAATACCGGAATCGTCTGCGGATAAACCCGGATAATGTCACTAATAACACTGTCAGCTGTGATTGCATCACCAAACACCAAATTTCCTTCTGTCAGCCCGCCTGGCAGGGGTACAATTTTATCCCCGGCGTCTGACTGCGGTACTTGGGGTGCGGTGTCTGCGCTTTTCTCTCCATAGAATTCGGCCAGAACATCGGTCTTAAACTTGGCGAAACCTATTCTCTCAATAAATTGTCCGATACGTTCAATATCGGCATGCTTTTGGTAATAACGCATAACAATATCGATAATTCTTAGCGTATCATCATAATCCAGGCTTTCAATCAATCTATCCGCCAGCCGCGGATGAGAACCGGCGCTGCCGCCGACATAGACGTCCCAGCCGGCGTCAGTGCCAATGACCCCAACGTCCTTGACAACAGACTCGCCGCACGAGTTCGGGCAGGCAGAGACTCCCATTTTAATCCGGCTGGGCATCTCTTTTTTAATATAGCGCCGGTCCAGTTCCAGTCCCAGCTTAATACTGTCCTGTTTACCCCGTTTACAGAAAGCGTTGCCGGGACACACTTTAACGCTGCGGACACAATTGGCGAACCCCAGAGCCGGCTGCATGCCAAGCTCTTCCCAGATACTTTCAATGTCCTCGGCCTTGAGGCCGGTAATCATAATCCGCTGGGCTGATGTCAGCTTCATAGTACCACCGTATTTTTTGGTTACATCCACATATTTCTGCATTACATCGGGTTTGATAAATCCTCCGGGCACATGCGGAGTTATCGCATAAGTACGTTTGCCGTCACGAATTTTTTGCAGGTTTGCTCCTTTGGGCAGCATGCTGCCACCTCCTTAATCTTATTACATTATTTTTTACTGAAACAGGGGCTGTTATGAAAATTCTTTACTGCGAAATATATAGTAAGAATTTGTTTACAAATGCCTAAGTTCCTGCTCAGTGTTATCTCTTGTTACTATTGTAATATAATCCTTGCTGCCATTCGTTGGCAAATATCACAGACCGCCGTGATATTTGTCACGTTTTAAGGTTGTCACGGTACTAATAGCTTGTCAGCCCTAATCCAGTGAATACTGACGGTCTATTTTCCACACCCCTTCGTTGTCGTCAGTCAGCAAACGTCCGGTATGCCTCCTTCCTCCGCCTTGGTTTGCGAAAAATAGCCTCGCCATTATTCTACTGTTTTAGAACTGACAAGCTACTAGCTTACATAAATTGCCGGTATCCGGCTGAAACTAATGGCTGTAACAAAGAAGGAGGTAAAATTATGAATTCTGTGCAGTTCTGTGAAAACAACCTAAAGCACGAGGGTATGGAAGAACTTGTGGAAAAGTGCCGGGCTGAGCTTAAAAATGCTGAGATATCGGTAGAGCCCTGTTTGGGCGAATGCGGTGACTGTGCCGAAATGTATATTGCCAAAGTAAATGATAACTTAGTTACCGGCGATACTACCCATTATTTATACGAAGAAATTGCCAACCTGCTTGCCTAGCGCAACAGTAAGGCCATCGAAAGCTACGCATGCTTTCGATGGCCTCTCGCATTTTATCTATGCCTACACGCCGGATCCTGCCGGTTGCTCTTAAGGAACCTTCTATTACTGCACCACACCCAGCCAATTCCAATATGTTACTACCATAATGCTCATAACAACAGCCGCCAGGATGCTCATCACGGCGCCGGTTTTGATAATTTCGCCGGAAGTTACATGGCCGGTGCCAATGGCAATTGCGTTTGGCATATTGCTGACCGGCAGCAGATACTGATGCTGCATATTCATGCCTAAAATCAGCGCAAATGTCAGGGGATTGGCGCCAATGGCAGCCGCATGGGCAATAACAATAGGGGTCAGCGCCGTGGTTTTGGGACCGCCCCCGGTAAAGAATATCTGCAGCGCAGTTGCAATCCAGATAAGAACGATCATCTGCATGGAGTAAGACATTGAGGCTATAGGTCCAAGCATAGTGCCCGCCAGCCATTTGGCAGCTCCGGAACTTACCAGCGCAGTCCCCATGGAGAGACCGGCGCCATAGAGCACAAATATATTCCAGGGCACTTTTTGCTGGGCCTCTTTCCAGGCCATAATTCCTGATCCGGGCCATAACAGCAAGACAACAGAAACCATACCCACCAGCACAACATTTATCTTATGTACCGAGTCAGTAGCCCACAGCGCCAGGGTGATCAAAAATACCACCAGTGTGTATTTTTCCTGAGAACTAAGTTTGCCCAGCGCCTGCAATTCCTTATGTACATAATCCTGTCCCTGCCCCAGGCTTTTAACTTCCGGCACCCATATTTTTTGCAAGACAAATACCGAGATACCTGCCAGTAAAAAAGCGGGCGGCGCGCCGATTCTGAACCACTCGGCCCAGGAAATGCTTTGTTGGGTGGCTGCTTCAATCAAGCCCACCGTGATAGGGTTGCCTACATGGGCGGTAAGAATGCCGGCACTCATCATCGTCCCGCTCATGGCCACAATAAAGAGAAGTGCTTTAACAATATTGCTTTGTCCCTGCTTAGCGCCAAATGCCTGGCCGATACCCACGATGATCGGCAACATTAACAGCGTCCTGGCGGTAATGGATGGCACCAGGAAACTGGTGATTACCATAACCAGAGCTACGGCCCAATATACTTTTACAGCTGATCCCCGGGCCGAATTTACCAGGATGAGGGCAATTCGTTTGGACAAACCGGACTTTTCCATACACCCTGCCATTATAAAACCGATAACGATTAACCAGACTGCTGTATTGGCATAGCCGCTGAATGCATCGCCCAGTTTAGTTGCCCCCATAGCCGCCAGTAAAAACACAATAACAAGTCCGCTGATAGCATCATCCAGCGCCTGCGATACCCATACAATAATAGCAAAAATAGCAACGCCAATTGATTTTTTCCCGGCCATGCTGAGGCCTTTTATCTCCGGCGTCAGCCAGACTACCCCAAAAAGGCAGGCAAAGGCCGCCAGAAGATACAACCATTTCTGTTTACTCATACTCACCCTCCGTATTAAATATATATTGGGAAGCTTGACTAAATTCTAAATATTACAGCAACGGAGAGCTATTTTATTCTGACCAACAACACAAAAACGATTACCAGCGGATTATAGCAGCAACAAACAACGCATATGCAGGACTGGGTCCGTTCACAGCTCGATATACTCACGCAGCCGGGCTGCATATGCCCTGCCGACCGGAACCTCCATTCCTTTGCCGGCAGCCGTTTTTTGTAAAATCAGGAGATAGCCTTTGTTAAACCAATTGGCTATTTCCTTAATTTGATTGACATTAACAATATAATTGCGGTGACAGCGAAAAAAGCGTTCGGCCGGCAATTTTCCCTCAAATTCCTGCAGTGTAAGCTTAGTCCGGTAAATCTCACCATCGAGGGTTCTGATATATACCAACCGGTCTTTGGCAAAAACCAGCTCTATATTATCACTGCTAATAATCTCCATACGGTCGCCCTTTTCCACTGTGAACTTGCGGACTCCGGCAGCCTTAGGGCAATCACGCTGACTGCCGGCCTTGGTTTTTACACTGGCCCTGGCCAACATTTTCTCGAACTTTTTCATAACCCGTTCAACGTCGGCTTCATCATACGGTTTCAAAATATAGTCGATGGCGTTGACCGAAAATGCCGTTAACGCATACTCATCATAGGCAGTGGCAAAAACAATAGCCGGGGGATCTTCACAAGTCATCAGCCGCTCGGCAACCTCCAGGCCGGTCATGCCCGGCATTTGAATATCCAAAAAGAGTATATCCGGTTTATGGGCTTTGGCCAGTTTCAACACAGCTTCACCATCATGAGCCACTCCCGCAATACAAAGGTCAGGATACAGTTCAAGCAGCACGGAGCATAGTTCTGCCGCCATCGGTTTTTCGTCATCAGCAAGAATAATTTTGACATCCTTCAGTTGTGTCACTTTGTATCTCCTCCCGCCAGGGCAATCGAATGGATACGCAGGTCCCCCTTGCCGGGCTGCTCTCAATTCTTATGCCAAATTCATTGCCAAACAACCGCTGAATCCGGGCATGCACATTATTAAGCCCAATACCAACACCGCCGGTTAACCCAGCATCAGACTGCGGGTCTAACAGCAAGTCGATCTTATCAGAGGCAATGCCGACACCGTTATCTTTTACCATAATCTGCAGGATGCTGTCATCCCTCAGCACATGGATTTCGATGATGCCACCCTCAATTTTTGGAGAAAGCCCATGCTTAACGGCATTTTCGACAAGCACCTGTACTGAAAAAACCGGTACCTCCTGCTCATAAACTACCGGATCGACCACCTTGATAATACGGATGCGTTCCCCAAACCGGGCCTGTTCCAAAAAGATATATTTATCAATGAACTCAAATTCTTCCCGGATTGAATTCATCTCTTTTCCCGGGCGGATGTGCCGCCTGATAATCACCGACAGATCCTTTATCAAGGCCCTGGCCTGCTTGGGGTCTGTCCGGATAGTGGCCCGGATTGTACCCAGAATATTAAAAATAAAGTGGGGATGAATTTGAGCACGCAGTGAGTTATATTCCGCCTGAGCCAATAGCAGCGTCTTGGCTTCAAGTTCACCATGCAGCAGCTGTAAGCTCAGAAAGTCGGCAATACCCTGCACCAGCTCAGCCTCATAGGGAAGAATGATGCCTGTACCTGTTTTGTATACTTTAATACTGCCTGCAAAACGGTTATCGACAATTAACGGCGCATCGATGACCGCCGTAAGCGGGCAGGACGGAACCGGGCAGCCAATGCCGGCCTTATCGTTGGTTATGACTGTCTGCCGGCTTTGTATAGCGCGCTTGGTTGCCTGGGTAATGATAGGCTGACCGACAATATGATGATCGTCACCGTACCCGATAAAAGCCAGTACTGTGTCTGTATCGGTAACAGCGACGGCATCGGCGGCGATCTCCGCATAGATAGTCTTAGCCGCTTTTTGGGCTGAAACCGTGTTAAGACCGTTCCAGAAAATCCCGTTTGTCTTTTGAATAACCCGCATGGCCTGCTGGGCCGACTCAGCCTGAACCTTTTCCTGTTCCTGGTATACATCGCGAACTATGTATACAAACAGCATCACACCCAGACAATTGGCAAACGTCGTCGGGATGGCTATCACCCGTTCTAACTCCCAGGCGGCTTCCAATGAGCTGGAAAAAGTCAGGATCAGTACTTTCAAAATTACTTCGGCGCCGAACGACACTATCAGCGCCACTTTTACGCCAATATTGCGAACCCCGTAGCGATTGTAAACCAACCCGCTGAGATAGCCGACAATGATATTGGCCGCAATGCTGGGGAGGACGGTATACCCTCCTAAAAAATAGCGGGGAATTGCGCCAAGAATACCGGCCCCCAGACCAACAATCGGGCCTCCCAAGAGTCCGCCGGCCACGGCGCCGACAATGCGTGTATTGGCCAAAGCCCCCATTACCGGAATGCTAAGGTAGTTACCAATACCGGAAAATAAGCCGAAAATACAGATCAATACCAATTTATCCCTGAGCCGGTATTGCGACTGACTTAGCGCCCGGCGGAAAGGCGGCAGCTGGGTTGTCAGGTAGGCGGCTACCCCCAGGACCGCAATGTTTTTGATTACGTCACCCAGCAAACCAAGATACATTGTATCACCTCTAATAAAACTTGCAGACACAGGATTATATCCACCGGGCACAGTGTATTGGCAGCACGAAACATAACAACCCCTGGCAGATTAAAAGCCAGAGGTTGTTGTTGTATTATACTGCCTGATAACCTATCTGCAGAGCAAGTTTGTTCATTTCTTCAGTTCCTTTTGGCACACGGGCCAGAACGGCTTTCTCAAGAGCTGCAAAGCTGACAGAGTTGGTAAGTTTGGTGATTGTCCCCAGAGCCACAATGTTGGCAAATAATTCACGGCCGCATTTTTCTTTAGCCAACTGGGTGATAGGCACAGCATGGACATTTTTATATTTTTCCGGTACTTCCCGGACAAAAGTTGTATCAATAACCAGCAAACCGTCTTCCTGTAAATCGGTGCCGTATTTGTTCAGCGCCTCCTGCGTCATAGCCAGCAGAAGATCAGGATTTGTTACTTTAGGATAATGAATTTGATGATCGCTGATGATCACCTCGGATTTACTGGAACCGCCGCGGGCCTCCGGGCCGTATGACTGGGACTGGACTGCTTCCTTGCCGTCGGCAATGGCAGCTTCAGCAAGAATGATGCCGGCGAGAATGAGTCCTTGGCCGCCTGAACCACTTAATCTGACTTCCATCATATTACCGCCCCCCCTCCCATGGCTTGTTTGATAACTTTGGTATATTCGGCCGTATATTCAGGCGCTTCTTCCTGGTGCAGTAAGCCAATCTGGATTTTGCCGGCCAGTTGTTCGGGTTTTAGCTTAGCAGCCGCTTCAACCGGAACGGTGTTATCCCGCTGCCAGGCCAAGAGTGCAGCCGGTTTGGACAGTTTGTTCTGCCTGCCAAAAGATATCGGACAGCCGGTCAGGGCTTCCACAACGGCAAAGCCTTCATGTGTGATCGCCTTGGCGACAAGCTCGGAAAGCTGTTTGGCATGGTAAGTGGTGGATCTGGCAACAAAGGTTGCACCGGCGCCTTTAGCCAGCTGGGCTAAGTCAAACGCACGGTCCACATTGCCGTAAGGCGCAGTAGTTGCCTTGGCCATATGCGGCGTTAACGGTGAATACTGGCCGCCGGTCATACCGTAAATATTATTGTTATAGATAATAACAGTAAGATCAATATTGCGTCTGGCCGCGTGGATAAAGTGATTGCCGCCAATAGCCGAGGCGTCACCGTCACCGCTGATAACAATAACCTTGTGGTCCGGCTTGGCCAGTTTGATACCGGTAGCAAACGGCAGTGCCCGGCCATGAGCCGTGTGCAGGGTGTCAAAGTTCATGTAGCCGGGAGCGCGTGACGAGCAGCCGATACCTGAAACGATTGTTGTTTTGTCCTGGTCGAGTCCCAATTTATCAATGGCCTTAACAATGGCCGATGTTACAATGCCATTACCACAGCCCGGGCACCAAATATGAGGCAGCTTGGCGCGATAATATTTTTCCAGTAATTGTTCCATGGTTTTCCCTCCTTATTGGGCTAATCTCCGTTATTTAACTGCTGCTTTAATGGCTGCGGCCATTTCTGCAGGGGTAATCGGGTCATTATTCCACTTGGCCAGGGAAACCACGTTCGCCTGTCCGGCAACAATACGCTGCACTTCACCCACATACTGGCCGTAATTAAGTTCAGCCACAATGATGGTTTTAACTTTTTTCGCCAACGCTGTGATTTGTTTTTCCGGCGAAGGCCAGATGGTGATGGGACGGAACAGACCGGCTTTAATACCCTGTTGCCGGGCTGCTTCAATAGCAGCATAGGCAGTACGGGCTGTACCGCCGAAAGCAATGACAGCCACCTCGGCATCTGTGAGGTTCTGCTCCTCATAGGTAACAATATCATCAACATGATCATAGATTTTGGTGTGCAGCCGGGCAATCAGTTCCTGCGAAGTACTGTTGGTGCCACTGGGAAAACCGGTATAGTCATGAGCCAGTCCAGTAACGTGGAAACGGTAACCGTCCCCATAGGCCGGCATCGGCGGTACACCGTCCTCATCCGGCTTATAGGGCAGAAACTCGCCGGGTGGCAAAGCGGGCTTTTTCCGATTGACTATTGTCAGGCTGTCCTGGTCGGGGATCTCAATTTTTTCCCGCATATGGCCAATAATTTCATCAAGCAGCAGCACCACCGGTGTCCGGTACTTCTCGGCCAAGTTGAAGGCTTCTACTGTCAGTGTAAAACATTCGGGCACACTGGCCGGACTAAGCGCAATAACGCCCCGGTCGCCATGCGACCCCCAACGGGCCTGCATAACGTCGGCCTGGGCCGGTGAGGTCGGCTGACCCGTGCTGGGACCAACCCGCTGCACATTGACGATGACACAGGGAACCTCTGCCATAGAGGCATAGCCAATTAATTCCTGCTTCAGGGAAAATCCCGGACCGCTGGTAGCTGTCAGAGATTTAACCCCGGTCAGCGCCGCACCGATGGTAGCCGCCATACCGGCAATTTCGTCTTCCATCTGAATAAAACTGCCACCAACCTGCGGTAACCGTTTGGCCAATAGCTCAGCCACCTCAGTAGAAGGTGTTATCGGATAGCCGGCGAAAAACCTGGCTCCGGCGGCAAGCGCGCCTTCTGCACAAGCATGATTCCCCTGCATAAGTACTGCTTTTGCCATGAATACATTCCTCCGTTCGTTATAACTTATTTATCGGCAACTACGTAAATTGCATAGTCCGGGCATCTGAGTTCGCATTGTCCGCAGGCTATACAAGCGTCAGCGTCAGCAACCTCTATCTTACCCAGGTCGTCGAGTTTCAGTACTTTCTTGGGACAAAACTCGATACAGATTCCACAGCCTTTACAAAAGCGAGGCACGGTTTTTAGCATTTTTGTTCCTCCTATATCTTTTACCGGTAAGCTTATGCATTAAATAATTTACCGGGATTTAATAACCCATGTTGATCCATAACCTGTTTTAGTTTCTGCCCGGCGGCAAAACCGGTTTCCCCTGTCTCCCATTTTAAAAACGGCGCTTTCATATAGCCAATACCATGTTCACCCGACAGCGTGCCGCCGAGGTCTAAAGCCGCCTTGAAAAGCTCTTCCACGGCCTGTTCAACCCGCTCCATTTCAGCATGATCATGTTTATTGCTTAGTATATTGGGATGAAGATTGCCGTCACCGGCGTGCCCGAAAATAACCATTTTCAAATCATACTTTTTGGCTATTTCCCGCAGGCGGCGCACCATCGAGGGAATTTGACTACGGGGTACGGTCGCGTCTTCGGAAATCTTGGTCGGATTTATCTTGCCGCAGGCCGGCGAAATAGCCCGGCGGGCCTGCCATAGCTTGTCGATATCCTCCGGGGTAGAAGCAGCCTTAATCTCGGTAGCCCCACACTCTCTGCAAACCTTCATGACATGCTCGGCCTGTTTGGCAATAGCGGCCGCACTGCCGTCGACTTCAATCAGCAAAATGGCTTCGGCGCTGACCGGCAGTCCCACCTTAAGGTAATCCTCCACCGCCCGGATAGTCAGATTATCCATTATTTCCAAGGTTGTCGGAATAGTACCGGAGGCAATCATTTCACTGACAGTATGAGCGGCATCATCCAGGCTGCTGAAAATAGCCAGCAGCGTTTGCTTGGCGGCGGGCTTATCAACAAGTTTCAGATAAATCTTGGTAACGATGCCCAGCGTGCCTTCAGAGCCGACCAGCAGCATGGTCCAGTCCGGGCCGGCCATTTCACCATCAAATTTATTGCCAAGCTCAACAACGCTCCCGTCAGGCAGCACGACCTCCAGCCCCAGTACATAATCTCTGGTAATACCGTATTTAACCCCACGGGGGCCTCCGGCGCACTCGGCGATATTGCCGCCAATGGTAGACGTTTTGGCACTGGCAGGGTCAGGAGGATAGAATAAACCGGTCTGGGAAACGGCGTTTACAAAGTTCTCGGTTATAACGCCGGTTTCGACTACAGCTACCCGGTTAGCCGTATCAATCTCAATAATTTTGTTAAGCCGGGTTAAAACTAGGCTGATCCCGCCCTTTACCGGTACCGACCCTCCGGACAAACCTGTAGCCGCCCCTCTGGCGGTAACCGGAACATTATACTGAACAGCCAGCTTAACAATGGCAACAATTTCGTCAACACTACCCGGTTTAACGACCACATCCGGGGGAAAGTCCCGAAAGGTGGCATCGAATGAATAACAAATCCGATCTTCCAGCTGGTCCATTACATAACTTGCGCCAACCAACCGTTTTAATTCCGCGATCATTTGCTTTTCCAATTCTCGCACCTCCTAATCCAGACCGTAAGCTCTGGCAATAATTTCGGCAGTGTGTAACACCTTCATATTACTGCTTCTTTGCGCCAGGCCGTCAGTAATGTGCATGAGACATGCCGAACAGCCGGTTGCCAGGATGGAGGCACCCGTTTTTTCCGCATTATCCAATTTCCAGTCATTGATGGTCCGGGAAAGGTCATAGTAGGCCAGACTGAAAGTACCACCGGCCCCACAGCATTTGGCAGCATCTTTCATTTCGGCATATTCCACGCCGGGAATGGCCCTGAGGAGCTGCCGGGGCTCTTGGGAAATCCCCATGCCCCTGACAAGATGACAAGGGTCATGATAGGTTATTTTAGCTCTTACCTCCCGTAAATCCTGCTTGATTCCCCTATCTACAACAAATTGTGTAATATCTTTTACTTTTCCGGCTAAATTTTCCCAGGACTGTTTCACAGCCGGGTCTTCGATTATTGTCCCATACTCGTGCTTTAAAGCAGCGCCGCAGGATGCACAGCCGGTAATGATAGCATCATAATTTCCGGCAGCCAGAAGCTTAACATTTTCTTCTGCCAGATACCGTCCTATCCGGTAATCGCCGGAGGTAAACGCCGGAGTGCCGCAACAACTTTGCTTAGCCGGGATGACGACCTCGACATTATGCGCCTTTAAAATTCTAACAATGGCTTCACCTGCTTCAGGGTAGATATAATTCAGCATACAGCCTGTATAAAATGCCACCCGGGCTGTGGGTGAAGCTACTCGTGATACTTCCGGCAGCCGGGTCCTTAGAGGCGTGTCGGCCAGCGGCGGAATAATCCGCCGCTGGCTAAGCCCGGCACTGGGCATAGCCAGCCGCGCTACTTTCCCCCTGCCATTAGGGGCATCCTTAAATACTATCCCCTGGAAAACAGATCCCATTTTGAGTCCCAAATCAAATAACTTACGATAAGCAAGCCCGGTAAATGCCAGTTTTTTGGCCAAGGGCAGGCCATTTTTGTCCGCCAGGACCCGTCGGGCGCTTAAAAACAGTTCATCGGTTCTCACCCCGGACGGGCACCCCGGCACACAGGCTTTACATAGCAGACACTTGGACATTCGGGCCTGCAAGGCCGGTGTCAGTTCTAGCTTTCCCTCGCTAACCGCTTCTAACAGCTTCACCTTGCCGCGGGCGGTGGTATTTTCATTATCCGCTGCCTGAAATACCGGGCAAACAGATCGGCAGGTACCACAGCGGATGCACTTAACCAGTTGTTTTTGCCATTCATGGTGCTTATTCTCCATTATTTCACCTCCGCTGCCGCCGGGCGATTCAATATCTCTCGGGGATCAAACGCCGCTTTGGCCCGCTGCTCCAGAGCGGCCAGGACTCCGGCTGGCTTTTTGCCTGCCAGTCTGTCATATTTACCGGCACATATCCCGCCCGCCTTGCCAACCGCCGCAGCAACTTCCGCCAGGAAGCCTTCCGGCGGAAGAGCTGCATCCAGGGCAATACTCAGCTTACCTTCAGATACCTGGCCAAAAAGACCGGCTTTGAGGCCGCTTCGCTCTGCGGTTTGGTAAAAAGCCCTGATAAATTCTCCCTGGGCTGTAAAGGCCATTTTATATTCGTCGGTCAGTATATATTTGTCGGTTGGGCGATACAGTATGCTCCACCTTGCAGCGGTCTGCCCGCTGCCGTCCATTTCCTCCCGTACTGTCCCGCCATGCTTTTTAATAAGAATTGTGGCGATTTGGCCCTGTTCCGCGGTTTCTTCCTGTAAGCCGTCAAATTCCAGCAGCGCAAGCTGCCCCGCCACGGCGTCCTGAAAAATAGCTTGCACAACATCATCCACCCATACTTGATAAGCCGGAACCACCCGGCTGTCTTTCAGGTCCCTGGCAAAGGCCAGCAAGGCGTCCACCCCCGGAAAAACGACGGCTAACGCCCGGCGGGTCTCCGGCAGGGGTAATAATTTCAGCAAAAATTTAGCTGTAATACCGAAATCGGTGAACGGCGCATTAAAGAACCGGGTAAAATCATAGCCGGTGACATTCTTAACCGTTTTCCCTCCGGTAGTAAGCAGTTCACCGGTTGGCAACACCACCTCCGACCCCATTAAGAAATGCTTGGTACTGCCGTATTTTAGGCTGGATAAATTTGCACAGCCTTGATAAAATAACTCTCCTACCGTCCTGTCATGGTAAAACGGGGTATCTGCCGGTATGAACCTGAGTTTTTGTTCTGCCAGCATAGCAGCCAGTTTACCTAGTTTGACACCGGGACCGACGGTGGCGACAAGGTTGGCTGCGTCAATCTCCATTACTGCATCCAGCTTCGCTAAATCGACAGTTACTCCCTCGTGGCGGCCCTGGCGATAGACATTCAGCGGACTGCCGCCGGCGTGCGCTGTCCGCAGTAAGTGCTGTAACTCCTCGATAGTCTGAGGGGATACGGTTTGGCTCACTTTCGAATACCTCCTTCAAAAACCAGTTCTAATAGTATCCTAACGATTTACGTCTTATCAGCACATTGATTTCTGACCAAACGCAGGAATTAACAGACGAACCCCTGGAATCCGTCCACAAAAGGCGGTCCTTAAGCAGAAAAACACTCCTGAAGAGTGCTTTTCTTATCCTGGTACAGTTGCCGGCGCGGCCGCCATGCCAACACCCCTTGAGGACAGCCACGCCCGCGGGAAAAATTATAATTTTACAAAACGGACCCGCAAAATTCCTTCCACGCCGCCAAGGAATTGCAAAGTATCTTTCGAAACCTCCGAGTCGACAGCCAGTACCATCATAGCCTGCTGTTCGGTAAGTTTACGGCCAAGCTGCATTGTGGCAATATTTACTTTGCCAACGCCCAGTAAGGTCCCCATTTGGCCAACCACCCCCGGTTTATCTGTGTTTTCGGCAATGATCATGTACGGGGTAGGATTAATATCAAATTCATAGCCATTAATCTCAACAATTCTCAGTTCACCTTTGCCAAACGTAGTCCCGCTGATAGTAAACTCCTTGCCGTCATGGGATGTTACCTTAAGAGTAATCAGGGTCAAATAATTATTAGCCGAGGATTTTTTGCTTTCGGTTACCGCCACGCCTCTGCTTTCCGCAATAACATTGGCATTTACGTAATTAATTCTTTCCTTCAGAACCGGCTCGAATAAGCCTTTCAGGATGGCCAGCGATACGACTGAGGTTTCGAGAGCCGCGACTTCGCCCCGATACATGATTTCCACCTTTTCGACGGCGTCTTTTTCCAGTTGATAATACATTTTTCCCAAAGTCTCGCCCAGTTTTAAGTAAGCCTTAATCGCGTCTAATTCCTGGACAGGCAGGGTAGGCAGATTAACTGCATTAGGCACCATTTCGCCTCTTAAGGCCGAAATAACTTCCTGGGCCACGGTTATACCGACATTATCCTGGGCTTCGACGGTATCGGCGCCGGCATGCGGCGTTACAATGACATTGTCATAGTCTAAGAGCGGGGAAGTAGCATGCGGCTCTCCTTCCAAAACATCGATTCCGGCCCGTTTGACAATGTTGTTCTTGATGGCTTCCATCAGCGCTTCTTCGTTTATAATCCCCGCCCGGGCGCAGTTGATGACGGTTAAGCCTTTTTTAGCGGCTTTAAACTGTTCCTTGCCGATCATGCCATAAGTCTCCTCAGTCTTGGGGGTATGGACTGTTAAAATATCGCACTGGGCCATCAATTCTTCCAGTTTGTTTTTCCTCTCGACTCCGAGATTTTTAAACCGGCTGTCACTGATATACGGATCATACGCAATGATGTTCATACCGAAGGATTTTAACCGGGTAGCTACTAATGACCCAATCCGGCCCAGACCAACGATACCTACCGTTTTACCAAGCAGTTCCATGCCTTTTAAACCGGCGCGGTCCCATACCCGTTCTTTTAGCCGGTTGTGCAACTGCGGAATATTGCGGCAGGTCGCAAACAATAGACCGATGGTCAGTTCAGCTGCCGAGACAACATTGGACTCCGGGGTGTTAACAACAATAATGCCGCGTCTGGTGGCGCCTTCCATTTCAATATTGTCCACGCCGTTGCCGGCCCGGCCCACTACCTTCAGCCTGGCAGCCTTCTGATATAAGTCCTCGTTGACTTTGGTATTGCTGCGCACAATTAGAGCATCATACTCGCCAATGACGTCAAGCAATTCCTGACGCGTCAGGCTGGTCTTTACGTCGACGACGGCTCCTTCCTGCGTAAGTTTTTCCAGACCTTTTTGGGCTATAGGCTCCGATACTAATACCTTCATTTTTTTTACCCTCCGTTTTTTTAATCTGTGATAGCAGCCGGTCCGGCCGCATTCGAATCGATTTTGTCAAAAATTTGAGTAATAAAAAAACTCACCCCATACGATTGGGGCGAGTTTTTACCCGCGTTGCCACCCAGCTTAGACCGGAAAAGGTACAAATAGGCTGCAAAATAAAAAAAGCTCTCTATCCCTATAGGGACGAGAACTATTCCCGCGTTGCCACCCATGTTGCCTTCCGGCCAACTTTAGCCGCTATATTGGGCGGATCCCAGTCTGATTCATCACCAGCCACTCCCAGGCGGAACCTTATTGTCGGGTGTACCGGCTCACACCAGCCGCCGGCTCTCTGAACACCTTCCATTAGGCTTCCTGTTCATTATGTTTAAACTATGAACTTAGATCAAATTATACTGTGTACACAGCTATAAGTCAAGTGTCCATTTAATAAGATTTAATTATTTTATTTTGAAATATTTTTTTCATAAAACATGCATCAACTGTAACATCGTATTAGAATTCGCGATATCTTGCCAAACGATTCTCATCTAAAATAACTATCTGTTGCTCGGCAAAATCAATCACTTTATCTTTCTTCATAGAACTCAGCACCCGGCTGACAGTCTCCCTGGTCGTTCCAACTAAATTAGCCAGATCCTGGCGGGTCATGTCAATATCAATCTGGACTCCCCCGGGGACCGGCCGGCCGTATTGCTGGGACAACCGGCTTAAAATTTGCGCCGTGCGGGCCAGGGTGTCCGATAAGGCCAAGGTTTTTATCTTCAACTGCGCATGCAGCAGCTTCTTGCTCATAACCCTGATAATATGCAGGGCAATACGCGAGTTTTCCGCTACTACATTTTCCAAATCGTTATTTTTTATTATGCCGATAACCGAGTCTTCCATTGCAACCGAGGTGGCTGGATAAGGTCCGCGGTTAAATAGCAGCACTTCAGCAAAAACCTCACCTGGCCCTAAAATATTAATAATATGCTCGCGACCATCCTGAGCCATCTTCACAATTTTTACTTTGCCGCTTTTAACATAGTGAAAACCCTCGCCAGGTTCGCCTTCCATGAAGATAATCATGTTTTTTCTGTAGCGCCGTTCAATTGTAACCTGACTAATAGCCGCTAAATCAGCGGGCGCTAACTCCTCAAAGATAGGTATGTGCTTTAAGTATTCCAATTCCAGCATAAATACTCCTCCACCCATAAGCCGTTACATCATATATAGGTAAAAGTCCAGCCCGCAAGCTGGACTTATAGTCCCCAACAGGCTATTCACCCGGGCTGATAGCGCCAACCGGGCAGACGGCCGCACAGGCGCCGCAGTCAATACATAGTTTAGGATCAATTACGTATTGAATATCACCTTCAGAAATTGCTTCCACCGGACAAACCGATGCACACGCACCACATTTTACACATTCAGAGTTAATATTATAGGCCATTGTTTTTCCTCCCTTTGCAATTGTTGCTTGTAATATTTTACCTGTATACCTTCGTTTGCTGTGCAAATCAGGTTGTACAGGTCAGGCTTGTATATTAGTATTTGCACTTTACCGGCTTTTAGGTGGCTTTATGCTGAGGAAATTGTTGCTTTTTATGATATAATTGAGATGTTTTTCAGCTTGCAGTTAAGAGGGGATATATGATGTGTTATTTTTATCGTCTGCTAGCAGCCTTGTTGCTGGCCGCGCAATTAGCGGCGCCTGTCAGTGCCGATTCCATTATAAATGGCGAATATACCACCTATGCTCCCGGTCCCGACGACGATGTAAAAGTCACTTGCTATGTTGATGAAAACTATGACCGTTTTACCGACTATGCCAATGGCTATTCTCTAAATATTCCTCATGAGCTTACGGTAGATGCCTCCCGCTCGCCGGTGGTTACCGTCCTGGCAAACCAGAATCTGCGCATGGAAATCTTCTACGATAATTTTAAGGGTACACCGGCAACCGTTGAGGACTACATCCATTATAGCAACAAATTTATTGATAACACCAGGGACCATACCCTGCTGCATGACGAAACCTACCGGCAAAACGGCTTCAAAGTCCACCTTTTAAACTGGACACGCCCCAAGCTTGTCCATGTGCCTGACGACAAAAATTTTTACAGCAGTATTGAATTAATTAAAAACACCAATGAAGTGTATACCGTTATCATCAAATCTGCCAAGCCGATTACCAATGCCCAAGAAATTGCCGCCAGTTTTACGCTCACGGAACGCCGCGGCGCACCGCGCTTCAATCTGCCGGTAAAACAAAGCCATACGAGATTAAATAGCGAGACTCAAGCCTTCTATGAAAAATTCTTTGGTGTGAAAAGTCCCCTGCGCTGGGGTATTTTTGAGCCGGCCGCTCCCCAGACATTTGAAAAGCTGGATATCTTAGAGCAGCAGCTAAATTATACCTTTCCGGTACTCCTTCGTTATCAGTCCTTTGATGAGAACCTGCCGGTCATGGCCCTGAATGCAGCTTATGATCACGGCCGCGTTGTCGAGCTGACACTGCAGACTACCTACAATTTTCAGGATAACTCGGGCGCTATATATGACATCCTGACTGGAAAGTATGATGACTATTTTGCTTTGTACGCCAAACAGCTAAAGGAGTTTGGCCACCCTGTGCTGTTTCGCTTAAATAACGAAATGAACGGCGACTGGTGCTGGTACTCAGCCCATCACTACAGCAAGGACGCCGAGCTGTATAAGGCTATGTGGCTGTACATCCACAAAGTTTTTGATGAGAACGAAGTCGACAATGTGCTGTGGGTCTGGAATCCCCATGATTTATCTTTTCCGGATTTTAAATGGAACCATTATCTCATGTATTATCCCGGCGATGAATACGTGGATATTATTGGTTTGACAGGCTATAATACCGGTACCTATTTCGCTGGTGAGAACTGGCGGGAATTTGACCGCATATATCCTTCCGTCTATACCGAATATGACAAGTATTTTGCCAAGCCGTTCATGATAACCGAGTTCGGTTCCAACTCGGTCGGTGGCGATAAGTCAGCCTGGCTGTCCAGGATGTTTGCGCAAATCGGCAAGCTTGACAAAATAAAGGTAGCCATCTGGTGGAACGGTATCGACTACGACTCTGCCGGCAGGCCTGGCCGGGTTTATATTCTCGACGAAACCGAGGAAACAACAGCCGCTTTCCGGCAAGGACTGCAAAAATTCTCCCGGAATTAAATTACGAACGACCTTTGGCACGTTTGATAGACCACATAATAAACTTTCGCGCTTCCACGCGGTTCATGTTTTTATGCTTTTCCATGTCACGCCTGGCTTTATGCCAAACTTCCCGGAGACTTCCCCCCCGGTCCAAATTCGCCGCGCCGATGGTAATACTGAGCGGCAGCCCGGACTGGCGCAGATTATGGAGATCAATATAGTATTTAATATCTTTTTTGACATCTTCGATGCCGGCGGCAAAATCCGGCACCAACAGGACAAAGTGGTCACCGTCTGTCCGCGCCGCTGTACAGGCAGGTCCGCCTACGGCCTTAATAATATCGGCCGTGGCAAGAATAACAGCATCCCCTGCCGGCTCGCCCAAATAATCGTTGATGACTTTCATACCGTCAATACTTAGCGTTATAATTGCATCACCTGGCTGTCCATTGCGGGCAGCCAGTATTTTTTCGAAACCCGCTTGCACAAGTAAACCGGTAAGAGTATCTGTCTCAGGCTCAGGTTGCCCGGCCGCCGGTTCTTCGGCCGGCTCCGGGTGCAATGGCGGCTTTGCTGCCCGGAGACCGTTTAGAGGTTCCGGCATCTTAGCATCCGCCTCTATTGCCCGGATAGCCTGCTTGTCACCGCGCCGGGCCACAGCATTAAACTTGGAACCGGCAGGAATTTCTTCACGTACAGGCGTTTCTTGCCTTACAGCCGAGTCCTGCCTGGCTGCTTTATAAGCTGCCGTTGCCAGTACTCTGTCAATAACGACAGCCGGCGTAGGTTCAGGAGCCGGATCCGGTTGAAGCTGTACTTGCTGATGTTCTCTGACCGCGGCGATAGCCGCCTGTATCCCGGCCGTATCCTCATCCTGCTCAGCTGTTTTTATCTCCGGCTCGTAAACAAAGGCCGCGGCCTGCTCATAGGCCCGGGGTGCTGTCTGCCGTTTGTTACCAACATGTTTCTTGCGCACCGGCAGAGGTGATACCTGGTGAGCAGCAGCCGGTTCAAAGCCGCGGCGCACAAAATAAACCATAAATAAGAGCGGTATTACACCCAGTAGATAAACTCCGCCCAGCCAGGCAAACCAGCGTTCAATTCCCGGCTCACCGGCAGCATCGGGTATCAGTTCAATCGCCGCAACTTCGCTGGTTTCCTTAGGAATAACACCGTACACAATTCCGGTTGGCTCACCCTGAACAGATACAGGCACGGCAATCACAGTGACCGCTTTACCTAACTGCCAGTCGGCCGCCGGCGCCTCACCGACATATTCCCGCCCAGCCAGGGCCTCTAAAAAAAAGGGCATATCGCCAATATAGCGGCCGCCTGTCCCGTTATTTTCCACGCGAATCCGCCCGTCATGCCCGGCATAGCCTAACACGGCAAAGCCAGTACCTGCGTCAAGAAATGCCTGCAACTCTGCAGCCGCACTCTCCGTGTCACCGGTACTAATGCCTTTTAATTTGGCCATTCCCCGGACATACGCCGTTTGGTTTGAAAGCAAGGCGGCCGTAGCGTCGCCACGAAGTTTCGCCAGTGCATCCGCATGCGCCTGGCTGCTATGATTGACCTGCTGGATTTCGACGTAGGCAACCTCGGCAATAAAAATAACCGGCAGTAATATGGCTGCCCCCAACAGCATGTATATGTATTTTCTAAATTTATTTAAATGCAGCATGCCTTCCCTCCGCCAGATACTACTCAAGCCGTATTTTTGCAGCAGGACGTTGTTGAATTGCTTTTAGTACATACTCCCGGCTGCTTTTGCCATGAAGTTCCTTATCATGGTACATACGGCTGTCAGCTTCTTTAAAAATCTCCAGTATTCTCACTGGTTTAGCGCTGGCCGCCCAGCCAATGGACATTCCGACCGGAATGTCCGGCAGTCCGGCATTATAACCAGCCAACGCATTTTTCAGACGCTCGCCGGTTTCGCCGGCGGCATTTACCGGGCCCTCAGTCACAATAACTGCAAACTCATCGCCGCCAATACGGGCGGCAACGGCATTTGCCGGCACTGTTTCCTTTATGAGCCGGGCAGCCGCTAGAATAAACTGATCGCCGGCATCATGCCCCCAATTGTCATTTATCATCTTAAGTCCGTCTAAATCGCACACAATAATACCGGCAGGAAACCTTTGCGCTTTTTCAATCCTCTGGATTTCTTTTTCAAAATAGGCCCGGTTATAAAGACTGGTAAGCTGATCATGAAAGCTTAAGTACTCTAAATGCAATTTCAGGCGGGTATTATCAATGGCCGATGATGTTTGCATGGCAAAGATCTCAAGCATCTGAATCTTTTCCAGAATAATCTCGCTATCATTATTAATCTCAATAACGGCCGTAATGTTGCCGAAACAATTTAACGGCATAAGCAAGCGACGCTGGTTTTCCGCAAGTACATACTGCTTGGATGCAATTACTTTAGCAATAAGAGGATCGGTGATGGCTGTCAGGTCACCCAGCTTAAGTTCCCCATTCTGAAGACTGGCCCGCTGCATTTCACACTCTGACAGAATATACAGCGCGCCTTCCCGGAAGTCAAATCCCAGTGAGGAAGAAAGTGTTTGCAGGTACTTGGCGAGAACATCATAATAATTGCCGGCATCATGGATGGCTTTGGTAACGTAGTGCAGCATAACAAACTGGTCCAGTTGCCTTCCCAACAGTTCCTGGAAATGCCGCAGCTTTTCGTTTAGCATAATATTCTCGATGATAGCGGCAGTTTGTCTGACATAGACATCCAGTAGCTGTATATCCTCAAAAAAAATGCCCGCAGGTTTTTCGGCCAATAGAATGGCTTTGAGTCCGCCTGCTTTACCGATAATCGGCACGGCCGCCTTCAGATTGTCGGGAGTAGTCACTGAAGCTTTGACTTCTATGGCCTGACAGATATACCCGTCTGGTACAACAGCGGCTTCCCGGGCAAATTTCCCGTCTGCCAGCGACAGTTTGGCAGAAAACCGGTCGTTGTCATCAGGCAACAGCACAGCAACATTCTCATAGTTAAAACCGCAGTCACTCAGGTTATGCAAATATGTCTCCCATAACTCATCTGTGCTGTGGCAACCCTGAATATTGCTGGTAAGATAGTGGAGCATCAAGTAATTGTTATTTACTTCCGCTATTTTTTGCTGGGTCCCCTTCAACCGGTTGTTCTCCGACTGAAGC
Organism: Sporomusa aerivorans; assembly: GCF_041428895.1. Lineage (NCBI taxonomy): Bacteria > Bacillati > Bacillota > Negativicutes > Selenomonadales > Sporomusaceae > Sporomusa > Sporomusa aerivorans. The sequence goes on along the minus strand of NZ_CP156926.1, from coordinate 291,894 downwards.
GCTTCCAGTTTAGCCGAAAGCTCCGCAATCAGTTGCCTGGTTTGTTGTTCGTCCATCGGCCCGCCTCTTCTTAAAGATATTCATGGTTTTATTTGACACTTTTGGCAAATATCCTGCCATGGTTAACGTCTCTTCCTCTACCGTCATATAATATAAGAGTAATGGAGGTGGAAGTATGGCTTTTCCGCGCGCATACAAAAAACGGCCTAAAGCCAAGACGCTTACCGCAGCTGAGCTTGCATGCTCGTCAGAAGCTTGTCCCAATGATCCGGACCTGTTGCTTTTGAGGGATGCTGCCGCCGATGAGCGCATTGCGATTGCCTTTTATCTGGAAGCCGCAAAAGGCTCCTGTCTGACCGATCTATTTCTTGGAGTTGCCGAAGATGAAATGCGGCACTACGTAGAAATCATGCGGGAAATATCCCGGTTAGATCCGGTACAGGCACAAATATTTAGAGACGCAGGGCTTGATTCGCTGGTAATGGCCCGACCGGCATTTGAGCCCAAACTCAATGCGGATATTATCCGCGAAACCACTGCTGAGGTGCAAATAACCCCACCCAGCCGTAAAGATATGCCGACAGTAGTTTTCTTGACCAAAGCCATAAGTGATGAACTTATGGCAATCAATAAGTATCAACGTTATATGCAGATGGCGGAGAATGCCTCCGTCCAGAGGTTATTTTGCCGTCTAATGAATGAAGAAAAGGAACATCTCGCCGAGTTTACTGCAGCCCTGTTCGATCTTACCCACGAACCGATATTGCCAGAATAAAACGCGGCTCGCGCCGGGCCAATGGCGACAAGCACAAACCGTTGTTGTCCTTCCGGCAAAAACAACCTCAACTAAAAGGATAGGGTCCCAACAACCTATCCTTTTAGTTTCCCCCCACGGTGTACAGGCTGTTTCCCCGCCGGCTCTTTAACTTTGGCGGGGACGGCTGCAAGCAGCACTTGATTGCCCTGGCAGGAAACTTTTATCTGATAGTCAACGACACCCTCTTTGTACATATTAAGTTTGAGTTCCAATAATGCTTTTCCTACCGCTGCCTTCAGTTCGGGGGTTAAATAGGCGCTGTTAATGTCCTCAGCCGGATCCTTGCGCAATGCTTTGACCGGCGGCCGAACCGGCTCATCCTCCGGTTCGGTTTCAAAAGTCGGCTGTTCCTGCCAGCCTTGAAGCATCTCGGCGTCACTTAAATTTTTCCTGATTCTACTCATACAATTACCTCCTGGAAAACATACCACTAAACTCTGCAACTACATCGGCAAAAATACAAATGATATCTTCGCGGTGATGTTCTCTAAGCGTCCGCGCTATTTCCACCTGAAAAGCGTTGTAGTTTTTTCCGTAGCCCGGATAATGCCGCCCTTCCCCCCAGCGGTGTGCCGCCAGGGAAGGATTGCCAACCCAGTGTTTATCAAAAATCACTCGTACCTCCGGCAAAGCCTGGCGCACCTTGTCCTTCAGCGTTTCGCCAAACCATTTTTTTACCCGCAGCGAACATGTCCGGCCGTAAATGGTACCTATTTCGATACAGAGCGGTCCGTGAATCTGATCTCTCATACCGTGAATGCCGACATGCAGATACGGCCTTGCCAGCTTACAGCTGTCAGGTGCTAATAAGCCCATATTATAAAGAAACTGACCGATAACCTCCCTGTATTCCCACACGGCTTCATCATTGTCCTGGTTAGGCGGACGGTTGAGATCGGCAATCGTGCGGGAAACGGTGCCGATAATGCCGGCGCAGCCTGTTCTTTCCATAATTCCGGCCACAATTTCATCGGTAAACCGGTCAGCTTTTGGTGAAGCGGCATGTACAGCGTCAACGTGACAGCAACGATGGCCATAGGCATATTTAATATAATTGCCTTTTTTCAAATTCCCGCCCCCCGCAAATTCTTTTCACCCTGTCGGGCGTAAGTGCAAGGATATTTTTTGCATTATCAGAAACTATATCCCTGTTTGAACAGCAACACGATCCGGTACTTAGTGGCAGCCGAATAAATTTAAATTCTTTACCTTTACCGGCAAATCCTGCAAAAAAACCAGCCGGAATTCCAGGTAAACTGAAATTCCGGCGATATTTACGTTATACAGCGCCTGATAAGCGTATTAGATTTTGGTCAACATCAGGATCGAGACTGCCTAATTCATTAAAATCTCCCGGATGGATATTCTCTTTGCCGGGTTTTGGCTCCACAATTCCCTGAACTTTTTCTGGCATAGCCACACCGCCTTTTTATACATTTACAAATTTACACTTAATATTGTATTCATTTATTTTTAATACATCATATAACTACATTTGTTCCGTGTCAAGATATAAGTTCATGAAAAAGACATCTGTTATATACATCCCCGCATTATGGATAAAATATAAGCAAACATGAGTTGCCAACACTTTGCTCCGGCAAAAATTGCGCACCGGTGTCACTGTTAAGGATAAGACGCCTGTGCCTGCTTAAAGCCAAAGACGTTCCGTACAATAGTACGAAACGTCTTTTCTGTATTTCCCGCTATAAAAGGAGAGCCGTCCGGCTCTCCTTTTATCCGATCCACTACCTTCAGATGGGGTTAAAACCTCGCCTGAAGCTAAGTCTACTTATTGCAGTTTTCATAGTCATAAGCTTTCGGTAAAGCTGCCTACCTTTATAGCCGGAAATCTGTCATGAATCCTGCGGATAAATTCTCCGATACCCGCCGGCCGCCCGCCTGCCGGCATAGCCGCCAGAAACGCATCAGGGTCAAAGTTAAGATTTCTCAGCTGGATCATGTCGACGCCCGTTTCTTCCAGAAAAGCATGCCAGGCCGCCTGTTCCTCGCCACGGTCGTTAAGTCCCGGGAATAATAACAGGTTCAGCGATACATACACTCCGCGCCGTTTGGCGTAGGCAATCGAGCTTTTTACATCTTCAAGACTGTACTTAGCCTGATAATAGGCCTGGTATGTTGCCGGCAGGGCACTGATTATACTGACCCGCATGCTGGTTAGCCCTGCATCAACAATGGTTTTAATGCCCTGTGTAAAACCGGCATTGGTATTAATATTAATCTGGCCGCGGGCCGTTTTCTTACGAATAAGGGCAATACCGGCGGCAATGGCGTCTGCGGCCAGGGACGGTTCCCCTTCACAGCCCTGGCCAAAGCTAATGATCGGGTCAGGAGCGTGTGTCAGATGATAGCTGCCAACAACAGCAATCTCCTCGGCGCCAGGCGCAAAAGCGATCCGGTTCTGCGGCGAAGGACAGCACTCGGCCGGCTGAAGAGAAATACAACCAAGACAATTGGCATTACAGGCGGGAGAAACCGGAATCCCTGCCTCCCAACGGCGGTAAAACAGATTCTGCGCCGTGCAGCAATGCCAACTGAGCGAACAGTTGGCCAGATGCTCCACCAAACGGTTATCAGGCAAATCCCGTTTGACTCTGGCAACCCGTTTTTTCAAATCAGGCGTATTGTAGCGGTAAGGATGCCATTTTGTATTGTCGGCCGATTTTACGGCAGCCACGTAAATTTCATCGTTATAGAGCGCGGCTGCCGTATACCCGTATAGCGGCAATTGCGGCGACTGGGGACGGCATTCATAAGCAGGCAGCATAGTTCGGGTATAGCCAACAGGCAGTATGGCCGCCACTGCCAGCCGCCCTTTTAGTTTACGGGGGACACCGCCATCCAGATAGAGCGCGTCCCGTCCGGGAAGAAACATCAGCTCGGCTCCATCCGGCAACGGAATCATGTCCTCGGGCTTAATAGCCTTAAAACTATCCCCCAGCCGCCCCAGGGCCTGACACCCGGGGGCATCATAGATTTCGCCGTTCTTATCGGCATAGAGCATTGTTATCATAGCATTACCCTTTGTTGAATTTATTCATGGCTTTGGCAAAGCCCTCTTTTACTACACATTCGACAGCATCGGCCGCCTTGGCAATGGCCAGTTCAATAACCGGAGCTTCTTCCTGTGAAAATCGCCCTAACACGTAATTCGCGGTTTCCCAGCCTTGCGGCGGACGGCCGATACCAATGCGTATCCGGGTAAACTCATCTTTACCGGACTCATAAAGCAGGGATTCGATTCCCCGGTGGCCGCCGGAACCGCCTTTGAGCCTGAGCCTGAGCCGGCCTGTTGGCAAGTCCAGATCATCATAAATAACAATAATATCCTCATAAGGCACTTTGTAAAATGCCGCCAGCGGCACAACGGCTCTGCCGCTCAGATTCATATAGGTCTGCGGTTTAACTAAGAGTACGGTTTCATCGCCCCGGTATTCGGCTACCAGCGCATTGTACCGTTCACGCCAGGAAGCAACCCCCCAGCGCTCCGCCAGCTTATCTACCGCCAAAAAACCGATATTGTGGCGTGACGCGCAGTATTCCTGCCCGGGATTACCCAGACCGACAATAATTTTCATTTAATCCTCCGGAACTTTAAGAATTTCATCAACGGTAACAAACATATAGCCTTCGGCCAGCAACCTGTCGATAATGATACGGGTCGCCGCCACCGTTTGGGACCGCGGCGCCGCAGCGGCAATACCGTCACCGTCATGCAGCAGTATAATCGAGCCGTTTTTGACCTGTTTCAATGTCCGCTCCGCAATCACTTCGGCTCCCGGATTGACCCAGTCACGGCTGGATACCGACCACTCAACCACCTTTAACCGGTACTCAGCCATGGTATCCATGACAACGGCATCCCGAAAACCATGCGGCGGACGAATTACATGCGGCGCATAGCCGACAATGCCGGCAATTACCTTGCTGGTTTTCTCAACCTCCTGGATAATCCCCTGACGATCAGCCTTTAGAAGGTCGACATGGCTATACGTATGATTTCCCAGCTGATGGCCCTCGCTGACAATCCGCCGCACAAGTTCAGGGTGTTTCGCGGCATTCTGGCCGATGACAAAAAAAGTCGCCGGTATTTGCCGTTCCTTCAGTATATCGAGTATCTGCCCGGTGTACGGCGGGTATGGCCCATCGTCAAAGGTAAGCGCAACTAGCTTTTGATTTGTTTTAATCTCGGAAAAAACAGGACCATAAAAATGATTGGCAGGCAGAACTGCATTCAGTGTAAGTACAAAACCGGCAACAATACCAAGCATGGCTATACTGAGACCAAGTCGCACGGGTCGCCGGAGTACCCGGAAATAATCCAGAACCAAACTGATAATGACCACAATTGTAATCAATCCCAGCATACTGATAAGCCGGACTTTGATGTCTAGCATGGTTTGTTAACCCCGTTTCCGCTAATTTCTTTGAACATAATCAGCCAGGGCCCTTGGGAATCATAGGTGGTACCGCCGGGATAATACCCCAGTTTTTTATAGACTTTGATAGCCGGGTAGTTGTCCGGGCGAACTTCCAGCCGTACCCGCTGAACCTGATTGGCACGAAAATACCTGTCGGCTTCGCTCATCAGGGCGCTGGCAATCCCCTGCCCGCGTGCGTCCGCCGCGACGGCAATGGATAATATCCGGGCGTTGGCAGCTTTGCCGGGCGCGGCTGCCGAACGAAGAAAGGCCAGCTTGTTAAGAATAATAACCTTGACCGGATGCAACCCGAACCCATATTGACCTGACAGCCAACGCCACGCCCATTTTACAAGGTGTCCGCCGGTAATGGCTTTTAGCCATAGACGTGGGATACGCACAGGCGCAAAGCAGTAGCCAATCAGCCGTCCTGCCGCATCTTTGGCAATAAGGGCCGCCTCTGGCTCGGCGGCATACACCAGGGTGAAGACATCCTGCATCGCCAAGGGTTTAGGCAACCGTCCGCCGCAATGGTGCAGCACACTTTCCAGAAAGCTTTCGGTAAACAAGTCGGCAATAGCGGCGATATCCGCTGTTTCCGCCCGGGTAATTCGAATATTGTCCATATAAAAGTTAATTCGCAAATAGGGCGCGAAGATCGCGCCCTATTTCACTACCTCCGTTATACGTCTTCAGTACCCGGTGAAAACCGGATTTTAGTCGTCAAACAATTTGCTGACGGACAACTCGCCAAAGATCCTGATAATGGCTTCGCCCAATAACGGCGCAACCGATAACACTTTAATTTTGGGAGTACATTTGGCTTCCGGCATAGGGATGGTATTTGTAACAATAAGTTCGGTAATATTGGATTTTTCAATCCGCTCAACGGCGGGGTCGCTTAAAACGGCATGCGTACAGCAGGCATATACCGCTTTGGCCCCCATTCTGGCAAGAGCGTTGGCTCCCTCGGTCAGCGAACCGGCGGTGTCAACAATATCGTCAACAATGACCGCTGTTTTTCCTTCCACACTGCCGATTAAGTTCATAACTTCAGCTACGCCCGGTGCCGGACGACGTTTTTCTATGATTGCGATCGGCGCATGCACACGATCGGCAAACAGGCGGGCTCTGGACACCCCGCCCAGATCAGGCGATACAACAACCAGATCCTCCAGATTCAAAGACATAACATATTCAGCCAGGGTTGGCACACCTGGCAAATTATCCACCGGAATATCAAAGAAGCCCTGAATCTGTCCGGCGTGAAGGTCCATGGTAACAACCCTGGTTGCACCGGCAACAGTCAAAAGGTTCGCCATCAGCTTAGCTGAGATAGGTTCCCGGCCACGTGTTTTCCTGTCCTGACGGGCATATGCATAGTAAGGAATAACAGCGGTGATATTTCTGGCCGAAGCCCGTTTAACGGCATCAATCATAATTAAGAGTTCCATCATATTATCATTGACAGGATAGCTGGTCGGCTGAATGATGAACACATCGGTACCGCGCACGCTTTCATCAATCATGACTTGTATTTCGCCGTTATTGAATCTGCCGACAAAAGCATCCCCTACTGTCAAGCCAAGATAAGCGGCAATTTCCTGAGCCAGAAGGGGATTGGCGTTACCGCTGAATATTCGTAGTCTTTTTGTGTCTTCCATTTTTCTTACCTCCGCTGTTTTTCCGCCCAGCCCTCGATATTGTTTTGCCGGGCGCGAGCTACGCCCAGTGAGCCAGGGGGAACGTTTTTGGTAATTGTTGAACCTGCCGCCACATAGGAACCGCGGCCAACCGTAACCGGTGCCACTAAATTGGTATTACAGCCGATAAAGGCGTTATCTTCAATGGTAGTGCGATGTTTATGAACACCGTCATAATTCACAGTAATTGTACCGGAACCAATGTTGACACCGGCGCCCATATCGGTGTCGCCGATGTAACTAAGATGAGGTATTTTACTTTTTTCACCGACAACGGTGTTTTTTACTTCGACAAAATTGCCGATTTTGACCCCGTCGGCAAGCACTGTCTGAGGCCTTAAATGCACATAAGGACCGACTGTTACCTGATTGCCGATAACACAGTCATGCGCATAGGTAAAATGAATGGTAGCCTGCGCCCCCACAACCGTGTCGGACAGCCGGCTGCTGGGTCCGATCACCGAGTTTGCGCCAATCTTGCTTTGGCCCTGAATCCAGGTGAAAGGATAAATAACAGTATCCGGCCCAATCTCCACCTGAGCATCAATGAAGGTGCTGTTCGGATCCATGATGGTAACGCCATTTTCCATAAGGATTTCCAGTTTGCGGCGCCTGATGATTCCCTCCGCCTCAGCCAGTTGCACCCGGGAATTTATACCCAGTGTCTCCCGGTAATCATCGGCGTTTACCGCCCACACTTTTTCTCCCTGATTGTTCAATATGGCAATAACGTCGGTAAGGTAGTACTCCCCCTGCGAGTTATTGCAAGTCAGGCTATCCAGCGCTTTAAGCAGAAGTCCCGCCGCAAAGCAATAGATGCCGGTGTTGATTTCCCGCACGGCCAGTTCAGCCGGACTGGCATCCTTATGCTCGACGATCTTAACAACCTGGCCGTCAGTATTGCGAATCACCCGTCCATAACCGGCCGGATCGGGCATAACGGCTGTCAGCACGGTTGCCGCCGCCTGCGCCTTAGTATGCTCACGATAAAGTTTTTGTAGAAGTTCACCTGTCAACAGCGGCGTATCGCCGCACAGCACCATAACCGTACCGTTAAAATTGGCCAATTGCGGTTTAGCCTGCATAACGGCGTGCCCTGTTCCCAATTGTTCAGCCTGAACGGCGAATTCCGCCTGTCCGGTCAAAGCCTCGGTAACGCTTTCCGCGCCAAAACCGACAATGACAACACTTTTGGCGGCACCGGCAAAATTCGCTGCTCCAAGCACATGCTGAACCATGGGCTTGCCGCCTACCCTATGCAGTACTTTAGGCAAAGTCGACTTCATCCTTGTTCCTTTACCCGCTGCCAGGATAACGGCCATCAGTTGTGACATCAAATATACCTCCATTCGCGATTGCCGTGTGCAATCTCTGGTTAGGTCAGTTGTAACCAAATAACTACTACCCTTTCGACAATAACGTCAAAAATCCTTTATAAATGAACATTTTTTTCGTTATTATCCTGGTAGCCAATAAAGATTTATTAATCAGTGTATTAGATAAAGCTGCGGTTAAACGTTAGCGCCAAGCGTTGCTAACACATTTTTAGAAGAAAATCTTTAGCGGCTTTCACCAGGGAGTATTAAATTATCCGTACATTATATCCTTCTTGACGCATTGATGCCATTATATGTTCGGTATGAAGAACATCGCGGGTTTCGAGCCCTATTTCAACAACTGCCTGCCCAAGAGGTACATGCCGTTCAACACGGTCATGGGATACATACAGCACATTGGCCTGTACCCGGGCAATAACAGCTAACAGACGCTGTAAGCTGCCAGGTCTGTCGACAACAACAGTCTGCAGGCGAACGCGCCGGCCAGCCTTTACTAACCCGCGTTCGATGATCCGCGATATAAAGTTGACATCCACATTCCCGCCGGATATGACACTGGCGATTTTTCCTTTTGCCGGTATTTTATCATGCAGAATTGCAGCCAGACTGGTTGCTCCGGCTCCCTCAACCATAAGCTTGGCCCGCTCCAGCAACATCAGAATGGTACTGGCAATCGCCTCATCGTCGATAACAACAATGTCATCGACATATTTATCAATCAGGGAGAATGTAATATCTCCCGGTACTTTGACAGCAATTCCATCGGCAAAAGTTTCGGCGTCCCGAGTAGTTTTTATGGTGTGCGCTTTTTTCGACATATACATGGCCGGCGCACCCTGCGCCTGAACTCCGTATATCTTGACATGCGGCGCCATTTCTTTTACGGCTACCGCAATACCGGCAATCATCCCGCCGCCGCCAATTGGTACGACAATAGCGTCTACATCCTCAAGATCTTTGAGGATTTCCAAGCCGATGGTACCCTGGCCGGCAATAACATAAGGGTCGTTAAAAGCATGGATAAAGGTCTGCCCGGTTTCGGCCTGAATCTCTACGGCTTTATTATAGGCCTCATCATATACGCCACCGGCCAAAACGACCTCGGCTCCATAGCCCCGGGTAGCCGTAATTTTGGACAGGGGAGCAATCTCCGGCATGACAATGGTAGCCTTAATTCCGGCCTGACTGGCGCCATAAGCCACCCCCTGGGCATGATTGCCGGCAGAAGCGGCGATAACCCCGTGAGCTCTCTCCTCAGGGGTTAGATTGTTTATTTTATTATAAGCGCCCCGGATTTTAAATGACCCGGTTTTTTGCAGATTTTCCAACTTTAAAAAAACTTCACAGCCAGTCAGCGAGCTAAATGTACTGCTTTTATCCAGTGTAGTATGATGAATAACACCCTGTAAGGCCTCACGGGCTTTTTCTATATCTGTTAGGGTTACAGCCTCTGTAGTAGCAAACACACTTTTTCCCCCTTACAAAATGGTAGTAGGGTAACTGTCTCACCCTGCGCAATATCAGCCGGTCGTTAAAACAGGCCTGATGTCTGTTACTTTAGTATGTTCATCAACAGCATGTAAAATGAGCAGCGCCAGATAGTCTTCCACCAATTTGTGTTCAGGCTCGGCAGTGGCCACCAGTACACCAATACCTGTTACCTCAGCGCCTACCTCGTGGGCAAGATCAACCATCCCCCGCGCCGTACCGCCTGCTTTCATAAAATCGTCGATGATGAGTACCCGTGCGCCACCCGGCAAAGCCCGTTTGGGCAGCGACATGGTTTGAATGCGCCGGGACGAGCCTGTCACATAGTTAATGCTGACAGCAGAGCCTTCGGTTACCTTGCTGCCGCGCCGTACTGTAATCAGCGGTAAATCAAAGGCCCGGGCCGTCATGAAAGCCAACGGTATCCCTTTGGTCTCAACAGTTAATATGTAGTCAGGCGACAAGTGGGCCAGCCGGTCCATAAAAATTTCTCCCACTTTGACCATAAGATGAGGCGTAAACAGTAAGTCTGACATATATAAGAAACCGCCGGGAATTACACGGTCGGGCTCGGCCAGCCGGCGGGCCATTTCATGCAGGATGCCGTCAGTTTCAGCGGGAGATGCCGTAGGGATGAAACGAACGCCGCCGGCAGCCCCGGCAACCGTCTCAATGATACCTAGACCAAAATGCCCCATGGTCTCTTTTATCGTAGTAATATCTTCGCAGACAGTTGATTTAGCAGCACCAAATAATTCACTGAAGTAGCTAAGTGAAAATAAATGCCGGGGGCGGTCTGCCATAATCTTGGTTAATGCAGCGACCCGTTCCATTTTCCGTACTTTATCCATGTTTACTGCCTCCACAATCAGGGAAATACCGAATATTTTCTCCTAAATATAGTTTTTTATTCACATTCTCTACAGATACTGCAATTCCTGCCATAGGCAAAAATTTTTATATATAGGAAATCCAATAAAACCTTTCTTCCGAGCAGGATATGGACTCCGCCGCCGACGCTTAACCTGCCCTTTACCAATACCCTGCCTGGTAAATCTTTATAGGTTACTATATATGCAAAAAACGCGGAAAACCCGCGTTTCGTCAACAACCTTGCGTAAAACAATTTCGAACTAACTCCAAATCACTCGGTTTATCAACATCAATTCCCAGTTCGGCATACTGGGAACGGATAACTGCACCCTTGATTCCCAGTATATCGCTTACGCGTTTTTCCACCTGATCAAGTTTAAGCAAACCAAAAATAAACTGTACAACAAAAGTCCAGCCTAACTGACAGCATAGTTTAAACGGATTTTTACGATTGGCAATAATACGCTCAGCAACCTGCATGCATTGGGGAACAATCCGGGGATTAACCAAAAAGATATTGCCGCCGGTAAACGTTCCTTCCTGCAAACGCACATAGGTTCGTTTGTTTCCCGGGAAACGCCGTTCGTTATCGGCTTTCGTAACGATAGGATAATACAAATCGGCACTGACACTGGCGCACTGATCTAAAAAATCATTGATAGCCGCCGGTGTCAGAAGCGGAATATCCGCCGTTACAACCAGCGCCAAATTTTCATGTCCTAATGCTTCCATACCTATACTGATGGTCTCCATGATTGTCCGGCCTCCGGTCAGAATGATAGTTTTAACCGGAAACGAACATTTAGCCAACTCCTCCGCCGGACCGGCTACAAAAATGCGGGAGACATGCGGACTGGCCGCTAGCGCCCAGGCCACAAACTCCACCATAGGCTTACCCGCTATATCAATCATAGCTTCATACGGCTGGGATGTATAGCGGGTTAAAGGCTCATTGTTTTCGCCACCAGCCAGGATTATGGCATCATACATTATGTACACTCCTTTGGGTACTAAGCGTGACGGCGTTCGTTCAAGTCCTGCAGCAGTGTCTGTTCCGAATTTTCCATGTGCTCACGGGCTATTTGCTGCGCCAGATCGGTATCGCGGCTGGCAATAGCCTCTACCAGACGCCGGTGCTCTTCCACCGATTTTTGCATCCGGCCTGGATACTGAATGGATATCGAGCGAAAACGGGTAAATTGCTCTCTTAGATTATTAATAATACCCACAAGTCGGTCATTACGGCTGGCCCGGTATAACACATCATGGAACTGGCTGTCGACTTCAACAATTTTATCGGTGTCATCGGTATCAAGCAATTCACCAATTTCAACCAGAAGCCGTTCGAGCTGCTCAAGCTCGTCTTCGGTAATCCGCTCCACAGCCAGTCCGGCTGCCAGCACATCAAGCGCCGTACGTATTTCAAAAACCTCGTTAATATCTTTTATGGATAAATCCGCCACATAGGTACCACGCCGCGGGAGCATGACAACAAAGCCTTCCAGCTCCAGTTTGCGGATAGCTTCCCGCACCGGCGTCCGGCTTACGCCCAATTCCTCGGCCAGCTGAATTTCCATTAAGCGCTCACCAGGGTTCAGTGTGCCATTGACAATGGCTTCCCGTAACGTTTCAGCCACCACTTCTCTGAGTGGTTTATAGCTGTCTAATTTGATAGGTACTAATCGCCTCTCCACAATTACTGATCACTCCATCTTCCAAACAGTTTCTGCCACAAATATCTCAGGCACTTTTTCGGCTTTAAGGCGGCTGGCAATAACTTCCGCCTGATCCTGACTGCCGGCAAGACCAAATACCGTAGGTCCGCTGCCTGACATCAGGGCTGCCATAGCACCGGCCTCAAGCATACATTCTTTGATCCGGGCAATTTCCGGATGAGCCGGAATTGTAACATTCTCGAGCACGTTAGCCAGTTTACCGGCCACACCGGCAAGACTGCCCTGTTCAAGCTCTTTACACATACCCGCGATGTCAGGCCGTACTGCAACCCGGTCAGCCTTAAACTGCTGATATACCCAGGCTGTCGGCACCTCTACCGGCGGCTTGGCAAGAACAACATAACAGGCTGGCATTGGCGGCAGCGGCGATAGGATCTCTCCCCGCCCGGTAGCCAGCATAGTGCCGTTACACAGGCAAAAAGGCACGTCAGAACCGAGCCTGGCGGCCAGTCTGCTGAGTTCCTCCCCGCTAAGCCCAAGATCCCAAAGGATATTAAGACCTTTGAGCACAGCAGCAGCATCCGCACTGCCGCCGGCTAAACCGGCGGCCAAGGGAATCTGCTTGTCCAGCGTAATGCAAGCCCCTTGCCGGCAACCAGTATATTCTTTAAGCAAGGCTGCCGCCCGGTAGGCTAAATTGCTGGCATCTGCCGGCAAATCAGCCCGACTCACGGTAAGGATAATTTCACCGGGATAACTGGTTAAACTTACCGTATCGCAAAGACTTACGGCCTGCATAACCATAGCTACTTCATGAAATCCGTCAGATCTTTTATAGAGAACATCCAGTGCTAAATTAATTTTGGCATAGGCTTTCAGTGTCAGCACGTCCGGGTTCCTACGCACTGAGCTGCCTTAATGCAATAGTTTCTTGCGAAGTGAGAATTTGATCAATCTCCAGCAAAATGAGCAGCCGTCCATCCAGCTTACCCACACCCTGGATATACTTGGCATCCAGGATAAATGTCGGCGGCGGCGGTTCTACGCTCGCGGCCGACAGCCTTACCACCTCGGCGACAGCGTCGACAATTATACCGACAGTCTGCCCGTTTACTTCTACGATAATAATCCTGCTATCGTCGTCATAGTCGGAAACCTCGAGCCCAAAACGCTTTCTAAGATCGACCACAGGAATAATACGCCCGCGCAAGTTGATAATTCCTTCCATAAACACCGGTGTTTGCGGGAGCTTAGTAATAGGAACCAGACGGTTAATTTCTTGTACTTTGGTAATAGGCAGGCCATATTCTTCCTGGGCCAGCCGGAATATTACCAATTGCAGTTCCTGATCGGCAGTTGTATTGATTTCCATCCGGAACACCTCCACAGACAATCTATATTACTATATTCTACCTGTTCAGACCATTGCCTGCAACTGTCAACCAGGTTTTAGCAATTTTTTCGTTAACCTTCCGCCCTTACACCCGCAACAACCAATTCCTGATAGGGAGGTATTGGCCCGGTATTGCCAGGCCTTTGTTCCATAAACTCGTTTATCGTACCCATAACCGTTTCGTACTGCTCGAAGAACACGGCAATCAAGTCGCCTGCCTGCGCCTGCTTAAGAGCGGCAGCCACAGCGTCCCGTTCATTAAGCACTGTGATAATATGATCGGGGGCCAGCCCGGCTTCCCGCACTCCTTGCATTAACAAAGCTGCAGTCTCTCCGGGCTTTCGTCCGCGTAAATCATAATCCTCTTTAATGTAGACAATGTCAAAGCCCCGGCCTGCGGACCTTCCCAGGCTCACAATAACATCATCGCGCCGGTCACCCGGTGCGGCAATCACTCCGACCAGCCGGCCGGGATTAAAACGCTGCAAAGTGCTGACAAGCGCCTGGCAACCGGCAGGATTATGCGCATAATCAACGCAAACCTGAAAATCATTTACATCCATAAGCATCAGTCTGCCGGGATTCTCACAGAAACTTATCAAACCTTTGCAGATAATTTCCCGTCCTATTCCCTGCGACCAACAGGCAGCAGCGGCAATTACCGTGTTTTGAATATTATGCTGCGCATACCCCTCAAGCGTCAGAGGCACATCCACTATTTTAATAATGGCTTGTTCACGATTGCCATCGGCGAAATAGATCATGCCATTCTTTACAAAACAAGCCTTGCCGCCTTCCCCCAGATGGCGTCTGACAATTATATTGTCTGGCCGGATACTGAAATATACAATCTTAGCTTTCGCTCTTGGTCTGAGGGCGGCAACCCGGCTATCATCCGCATTTAGCAGCACACAACCATCCGGCAGCACGGTTTCAATCACCAGAGACTTTACATAGGCCAAGTCTTCCATGTCCTCTATGCCATCCTGGCCAATATGATCTTCGGTTATATTGGTAATTATACCAACATTGGCGTTGTCATAGCCCAGTCCACCCCGGATAATGCCGCCGCGGGCCACCTCCAGAATGGCCGCCTCTACAGCAGGATCTGCCAGAACAATAGCTGCGCTGGCCGGACCGGAGGTATCGCCATGAGCCACACATTCCTGATCAACATAGATACCGTCAGAACTAGTCATGCCGGTCTTATACCCTGCTTGTCGAAAAATATGTGTAATAAGCCGGGTAACGGTTGTTTTACCATTTGTACCGGTAACGGCTATAATGGGAATCCGCCCGTCAGAGCCGGCGGGAAACAGATAATCAACAATCGCCGCGCCAACATCGCGGGCTGTTCCTATGCTTGGATATTGATGCATTCTTAAGCCCGGGGCGGCATTAATTTCAATGATAGCCCCATTGCCGTCAGCAAGCGGCTGAGAAATATCAGGGATAACCAAGTCAACACCGGCCACGTCCAGATCAATCAGCCGCACGGCTCTTTCAACCTGTTGTACCGTTTCCGCGTGGATAAAGTCTGTGACGTCTTGTGCCGTAGCACCTGCGCTCAGGTTGGCGTTGTCACGGATATAAACGGTTTGGCCAGCGTTTGGCACAGAATGCTGAGTCAGCCTTTGTTTGGCCAGCGTCAGGTTAGCGGCATCATTGATTTCCAGCCTGGTTAGCGGGCGGCTGTGGCCGCAGCCGCGGGCCGGATCCTGGTTGACGATAGCTACGAGTTCGGCAATGGTATGCCGGCCATCGCCGATAACATGCGCCGGTATCCGCTCAGCGCCTGCCGCTAATCTCCCATTAACAACACATAACCGGTATTGACGACCGGTTACATATTCTTCCACAAGGACCCGGCCGTCATATTCCGCAGCTAACGCAAAGGCCTGTTCAAGCTCGTTTTGAGAAAGAATATTTAACGTAACTCCCTTGCCATGATTCCCGCCTGCCGGCTTGACCACAACAGGTGGGCCAATATCGGCAAAGGCCGCAATAGCCTCGTCCTTAGTGCCAACAACTACTCCCGCCGGCACCGGCACGGCATTTTGCCGCAGAATCTTATTCGTTAAGAATTTGTCACCGGCCAGGTCAACGGCCACCGAGCTTGTCCGACTGGTAGTAGAGGCCCATATTCGCTCCTGCTTGCTGCCGTAACCTAACAGGAGAAAATTGGTGTCATAATCCGGGCGAAAAACCGGAATGCCACGTCGCCGGGCCGCCTCGTAAATTGCCTGTGTACTTGGTCCCAGCTTTGCATCATCGCCAGTTTTTTTTAGCCGGGCAATCCATTCGGAAACATTAAAAGCCTGGCCGGCAAGTACCGCCGTAAGCAACTGGTAGGCGCCTTCGGCGGCAGCCAGTCCAACCGGGCCCGATCTGGAGCCGAATACAATATTATAGACCCCCCGGCGGCCTGCGCCGCGTGTCTTGCCAAAGCCTGACACGTACTCGTCTCCAGCCATTGCCTGCATTTCCAGCGCCACGTGTTCAAAAATATGCGCCATATAGGTACCCTCCTGCAGGCGTTCCACAAAACCACCCGGGTATCCCCGCGAACAGGCGTGCTGGGACAATCCCGGCAGTAATAATAATAACCGATTGACAAAGCCAACAATGGCATTGCTCGCTATTTCATCATAGACACCGATATCAAGTATCACCTTAATGACTGGCCGGTAGCTATAGATATTTGGACCGGTGATATGGCGGGCAGCAAGTAATTGCATGATAAATCCCCCTAAGTTAGTTGGAATCAAACTCGATAGGCAGCCTCAGATTGAGATCAAAGCCAAAACCTGAAGGTAAAATATGCAGCAGAACATTGGATATTGCCAAAGGCTGACTGCGGTTAGACTCGGAAATATTAGAGTAAATTATATGTTTGCCGTCAAGAATAGTCACCGACTGTGAACCAATGACCGAGCATACCAGATCAGGGCCGACCACCAAGGCCGTATCTTCATCAATCCCAATCCCCAGAACGTGTGGATTCTGAGCTACAGCGGCTAAAAGACGGTTAATCCGTCCTCGCTGGGCAAAATGCTGATCAATAACAGCCTCACTCAGAAATCCCATACCATGAGCCATACTCAGCGAAGACTTTTTCGGAGAATCATTAGAATGGCCACCGACAATCATAGTCTCACTCATGACTGACGCTCCCGCGCTTGTGCCGGCAATAACGGCTCCCTGCCTGTAGACAGCACGAAGAGCGGCGTCTACTGCCGAGCCTCCCAAAATACTTGTCAGCCGCAGTTGGTCGCCGCCTGTAAAGAATATGCCGCTAGCATTTTTTATTATCTCGGCCTGTTCCTTTTGATTGGCCGTTTCCCGGTTGGCAACCGCCATGATTTGAACGGCTGAAGCACCCATGGAAGAAAATAACTCCCGGTATTCATTACCAACCGTACGCGGTTGACCGGTTGCCGTGGCGATAACCACAATGCGGCTGTCCCGGCCGCCGGCCATATCGATAAAGCGCCTTAGAATCAGACAAGCACCGGATTTATCTTCATGCCCCCCAATAATCAGCAGACTACCTGATACAGTATTATTTGTTTCTGTTTTTTCAGCCATTTTCTCTTAGAGCTCCTGTTTTTTACCTTTACTCCTATTTTTACCAAGAATATACACTCTTTATACAACAGGTTTGCTAACCAATTTAATGAGCACAGAATATAATGAAGCAGAAATTAGGATAAAACGGAGGTTGGAGCGCTATGAAAGTCAGGACAATATATTTACCCGGTTCTTTAAGCAGACTCACTTTTGCCGAAGGTGAGAATTATGTAACATATTGCCAGAGTCAGCCAGCCAGTACAATGGAGGTAACCCCTGTCCCCACAACTGCCAGAGCGAACTTTACCCTGTCGCGGGCAAACATTTTACTGGTAAAATCACAACGCCAGCTTACTTTATTTGATGGCAACAGCCCGGTCCGTCAATACCCTGTCGCAATTGGCAAGCCTGCTACGCCAACCCCGGTGGGCAATTATGCCATCGCCACAAAGATTTCCAATCCCGGCGGCGTCCTGGGCACGCGCTGGATGGGACTGAATTATGACGCTTACGGCGTTCATGGTACCAACGCTCCCTGGCTAATTGGAAAAATGGTTTCTAACGGCTGTATACGAATGCACAATGCCCATGCAGAAGAGTTGTTCACATTAGTGAATATTGGAACGCCGATTTATATCAGGGATTAGCTCAGATAACTTTTCGGCCACCCAATAAGCTTTGTCGCTCCGGGCGGTAATATACTCGAGCAACGCCTGGCGTTCCTCCTGCTCGGGGAGCCATTCCCTGGGAATATCCTGAACAAACTGCGAAAAAAGTTCCCGGGGAATCTCGGTAACTTTCTTGGCATACTGCAGAAACTGTGCGGAATGCAAATAATATTTCAGCAGTACGCCATAAGAGCGGCGGTGATTTATCGTAATTGTATCTGTCAGTTCCCGCAGCATACCGATAGTCCATTTGCCGCGGCGAAATAAATGAGAATTATCAATAGCATACAGTTTATACCCATCCCGCTCCCTTCGTATAAGAAGGTTCTTGCGGTTTATGGTACGGTCGGGGTTATGGAACAAGTGGTCAAACAGCATGACGCCGGCCATTTGTTCTTTATTTGTTGCCCGATGCAAATTATATTTATTTACATAGCCCGCCCTGCTTAAATATTCACAGCCAAAATGCAGCCCCGGTTTGACGCCCGCGGCCGTCAAACGCCGGCTTTTTTTCATAACTTCCGCCGGTATTTCAATAATTCCGCCTGCCGGGAAACACAATGTCAGCCACTGGCCAAACCTCGCAGCCAGTAATTCATTAACCAGCACCTTATAACCAAGCCGGTTGGCAGACAGCTTAACTACGCAGACTTTTCTCTCACCGCCGGCGGTTTCCGCCCGGAACAACTGGGGCGATGTAGCTCCCAGACCGACCGGGCCTAAGTATTCCAAAGCTCGAAACATGGAGTCCACTCCTCTCTTCCTAACTCTAAAGAAACGGTCATGTCCACCGAACACAGGCCGATCCGAAAATAGCGTCCAAAAGTATTTCCCAGAAAGCATAGCCAGTGCCGGACCTCCTGGCAGAGCCGCAAGCTCAAACCGGTATTGCGATTATTTTTATTCAGGAAAACAATACCCAGGGATTTTCGCTATCCCTGGGTCGTTTCTTTTACCCTTATTGATTAACCAGCCGCACCAGTTACCAGCCAGCTGGCGATCCAGCCGGTAGTTGAACCATCGGGTAATACCACTTTGTACCAGCCAAAAGCCTGTTCCTTAACTGTTAATGTATCATTTCTTTTCACCTTGGCGACTACCGGGAAATTTGTACCCGGACCTGTGCGGACATTAACCACATTACCGCTGACAGTTACTGCGCCGCTGACACCGGTAGGCTTGCCTGCCGTTGGCGTCATGGGGCCTGTAACGAGGAGATTTTCCTCACCGAAAGCTTCTATGTTGCCGCCTCCCGTCTCAGCGGCCGATACAGTCTCATCACTAAATTTGCTGGCACTGGCATGATCTGAACTGGAGGTACTGGCCGTAGTATTCTCTATAATGCCGACTTCATCAATAGGGCTCAGGGCATAAACATCCATTTCGGTGGTAGTTACCACTCTGACCCAAACTTTTAATACAATGGTAATGTGTACTTTTCGCCTGTCATGGTGGCAATGAAAATCATAGTCGACAAATTCCACCACTACGTCGGCTGTTGCCTTCATATCCGGCTCGGCGCCGTCAACTTCAATATCCCGGGTCCAGCGGATGTGTTTCTTCTCATAGGCGTGAACCGGTTCATCCGGCAAATCAGCCACATACATGACCTTGACTTCTAAATCGCCGCGTACAATAACCTTATCCCGGATTACATCAATCTTCTTTATTTCCAGGTCTTTTACATAAACGTCAATAACCTGTTGAATATCTGGTTCTCCTGCGGGGACGAACATATCCAGCTCGACGACCCGTTGCGCCATTTCCGCACCTAAGACCTGCTCAACCTCAATTGTTTCCGGTCCAGGTTCCGGGCAGCCGCATATCAGTTCAGCACTCTCAACCGTGGTAGAACCTGTTACAACTTTCGTCGTTGTATTTAACGTATCGGTTGAGGCCGAAACCACTCTTGTTTTTTCGTCCATTGTCTCCCCCCCCTTTTTGTGATAATGCTATTTCGTTTAGCCTTTCGGTTTGGTCGGCAGAGTACCGGTTCCGATTGTTACTTCCCGGTCGGTCATAACTTTGGCGGTGACTTTGAGGATAACCGATACATCAAACTCGCGGCAAATATGGTGGTGATGGTGGTGGTGATGATGGTCGTCGCAGTCCTCATCTTCGGAATCGCTGTCATGGTCATGGCAGTCGTGGTGATCGTCATCATCTTCTTCATCACAATCAATGGGATCAAAATTCTTATACTTGTAGGCCCGATAATGATCATCCACATCATAATCAACAAACTCGACAACCACACTGGCTTCGGCATCCATGCCGCGGCGTGCTCCTGGAATGTCAATATCCTGTGTCCACTTGTAATGCTTGATATGGACGGCATGAACAGGTCGATTCGGCAGATCTGCCACATAGATGGCCTTGATTTCAAATTCTCCCCGTACAATAACTTTATCCGTAATAACGTCAATGCTATTTACTTCCACATCTTTAACAAACACATCGACAATTTGTTCAATTGAAGGCTTATTTTCCGGCACAGTTATATGAATATCCAGAGCTTTTTGCTTCTCTTTTTCTCCCACTATCTGCCGGACAATAATCGTACCTGTTTGCGCTCCCAGGGTGCACTTGTCGTTAATGGCTCTATCGCTCATGCAGATTCCCCCCTTTGTATATTCTAGTTATATATATGCCTGCACTAATTTTTATGTGACAACAAATCAAAAAATGGCAGAAGGCGGTACATCCTTAAGACTATTCCTCCTACAGGCAATTTCTAAATTATAACTATGATTCTTTGCAGCAAAACATGACTTAAGAAAGCGGTATATTGGCAAAAATAATCGTCCAATACCGCAAAGCCAGTGCCTGTCTGCCGAATTTTGCTAAAGAAAACACCGCTTCCGTCCCAGCCCTGGCAAAACCAAGAGCTATATTGTTCTGATGCTAAAAGAAATGTACAGTCTTTCAGCAAAAAGTTAGGACCGGGTTGGAAAACTACATAACACTTTTCCGGTACTTTTCATAGGATATAACAGATACTTTCCTCTTCCGGGTGAAAGTCTGCTACTTAGTTAATATAAGGAGGTACTGTGATTGATGAAGGCTTACAAAAAGTCTCCCTATTGGAAGCATGATGACAACTATTCCAAATATGGCTGCATGGACAAATACGGTGACATGGACAAATGCGATACCGACGATTGCCAGGATATGGATATGTCCTGCTGCGTTCCCCAAATGGAGTGCCAGCCAACAAAAGAATGCGTAAAAACCTTCAAATGCTATTACAAGCTTTATAGACTCTGCACTTACCGGCTATATAAAATCTGTCCTTGCTGCGGCCATGAATTCGATTATCACCTCCATCGTGGCGGCTGCCCGAAGTGCATGTAAAAGCAAAAATGAAAAACCCGCGTTCCTGTGAAGTGAACCAATAAAAACGGACATTGCAAAAATACCCCCAGTTGTAGAATAATCAATCTATGACTGGGGGTATTAGTATGTCAGGAAAAAAAGGCACAAAGCATTTTGGAGAAGCGATTATAAAAGATGTTCTTCAAATGAAAAGTGAGGGCAAAACAAATAGAGAAATTAGCGAGTATTATAAGTTCAAGGATAAGTATGTAATCAAACAGCTCATAGCCAGAAATAACCGAAAGGAAAAAATGATCCAGGTAGGTATTGTTCCGCGGCGAAAAGGTAGACCACCGAAAGGCTATATAGCCACAGCCGATGAGAAAGATAATGAAATTAAACGCTTGAAGATGGAAAATGAACTATTGCGTTCTTTTCTTCAAATCGTTGGAAGGAAGTGAGGCCATCAACAAAATACCTGGCCATTTATAAAAACAAAAGCAAATACTCCATTGCAGTATTGTGTACATTTTTCGGAGTATCTCGCAGTGGATACTATGGTTATGTAAATCGTATGGGTAAGCCTGATCGGAATGAAAAATTAGTAGCAGAAATTGCATCATGTCAGAAACAATCCAATAGAACGTATGGATATCGTCGAGTTTATTTGTGGCTGCAGCAAAAGAGAAGTCTTTATCTCAATCCTAAGACAGTTCTTCACTTGATGAATAAATACAATTTATTATCGCAGATACGTAGACGTAAAAAGTATAAGCAAATGGGGCAACAACTTCATAAATATGAAAATCTACTCAACCGCAACTTCGAAGCAACTGCACCGAATCAGAAATGGGTTACTGATATCTCGTACATTTGCACCAAACAAGGTGTCCTGTACTTATCTATGATACGAGATGCATTCGATCGAAGTATTGTGTCATACAAAACAGGAACAGAGCAAACAGTAAACTTGGTTCTTGAGACCGTTAAAGCGGCTATGAGAAAGGAAAAGGTCACTACGGAGCTGCAACTCCATAGTGACCAAGGGTTCCAATACACTTCTCATGGGTATTTTAACCTAACTAAAGAATATGGCATTACGCCGTCTATGTCAAGGCGTGGAAATTGTTATGATAATGCATTGGCTGAAAACTTCTTTAGCATCTTGAAGTCAGAATGCATCTACAGAGTACGGCCAAAGACGTTTAATGAAGCTAAAGAACTTATCGATGAATACATCTATTTTTATAATTATGAGCGTATTCAACTAAAAACGAAACTGACACCCTATGAAAAACGATGTCAGTTTGCGTAATTTAAAGCTTTTCTACTTCTGGGGGTTCTATTTTCTGTACGTTTCTTCTGGTTCTGTTCACTGAACGCGGGTTTTTCATTTTTGCAGCAGCTATTTATTTGCCAATAAACGCCTGAACAACATAGACAAAACTAAATTTGCCAGCGCTGAATGGGGCACACTAGCAACCAGGAGGTGATTAGTATGGGCAACATTTACGACAATAATCAAAAATCCCCCCATGGCCCTTCGGGTCAGCCGCAGAATCAACAAGGACCGTACGGCGGCAAAGACACCGATAGCCTGACTAGTAAAAAAGCTGCTGCCGTAATGCCCCCAACGAAGGATATCAAGGCCCGGCCCAAACAATAATAGGACGACAAAAACGGGAGAGGACGTCATATCTGACGTCCTCTGCGTTTTTGTCGTCCCAAAAGCATGCCTGCTTCCCCATTGTTATACAGGTGTTCAATATGGGCAATATCACTAGCCGGTAATCCATATATTTCATAAATCACCTGATTCATCTGATTGTATACCTCAGTAAACTCTGTCAACAAACGGCAGCTATCCGGAGTTTTCTCTGCGTATGGCGTGAGACCGGCTGTAAGAGTTTCTAACTGCCCGCCTATCCGGGTCAGCTTGCCGTGCTGCCCGGGATTAATTACAAGCGGCAGCTTTTCCACTGTCTCAATATCAACCTGCGCCATGGGGCGGCCTTTTTCCAGCGTCACAGTATGGTAATAAAAATTCAGGAGCCGGGAATTCAGGAGACAAACCAGGTATTCCAGGCTAATACCAGCCTGTAAGACGGCAATCGAATGAATATTATTCAAATGATATAAGCCAGAGCAGTCCACCGCGGCAATCAGGCAATCCCCTGTTTGCCGCAAAAAAATCTTATTGCCGGCCATAACAGTTGCATCCCAGCCACCTTTGTTTAGTTTCGCCGGGTTAACATCAAGCCAATCCTCCTGATACACCAGGCCGAATGGTATAATTTGCGCCGATGACGTAAGCCCCGGCCGCCAGGTATCTCCCAGTTTATTTTTACTTTTTATATCTGCTTGCACGCTAAGCGAGCGCATGCCTGTCCTGATTTTGGTTAAGTCTCCAAACCGCCGGGGCGCTTGTTCCATCTTTTCGACAATAGCTTTGTCCTGCGCGCTAAAAAACAGTCGAAACCGTTTATATACCTGTTCTGAAAAATAGTTCTGACTGTATTGAAAAGAAATGACCGGCCGGTCACTATCAGCCAGTTTTGTTATTAAAACTGTGTCTGCCGGTTTAGCTGGCACGGCAGTGTTTTTCCGTAAAATCGTAATAGCCGGAACACCGACCAGTACCCCATTAAATACCTTGTCGGCAACTAACGTAAGTTCCTGTATCGAACAAGTAGCCAAGATATACTCGCGAATTTTGGAATAGTATCGCCCTAAGAGGTAACTGTCAGGGGTAATAAAACCCAAGAAACCTCCGGACTTTAGCGCCGTAATGCCTCTTTCCAAAAAAAGGGCGTAATAACTCAGCTTGTACTGGGCCGAATACGGATACTTCGCCCGCAAGTAAGCAGAGTGATCGGCAGTCATTTTACCGACCCGGTTCAAACCGAAACTGACATAGGGCGGATTGCCAATAACACAATCATACTGCCGAGTCCAAAATTCGGCCAGGCGATGCTGCACAGCGCCTGCAGCATCCTTCCGGGAGACATCTCGTGGGTTTTCCCAGCGGACCAAACTATCACAGACGATAAGATTGTTACTTGCCAATTCGCACCAGCGGCCGACATCTTTTTCCCCAAGCCTGCGCTCAGCCTGCCGTACAGCCTGCTCATCCACATCGGCCCCGAACAGACAGTGGCTGATAATATGATAATGCAGGTTTTCCCGGCGCCAGTAACGCCGGCCGTCAAGCGACGCGATGTCTGAACCGCTGCGAATCCGATATTGCCGGGCGGCATACCGATCTTGCAATACCGGCAAGTTATCGGTCAGTTTGGCAAGCAACATATCATAAGCCCGCACTAAAAAATTTCCTGAGCCACAGGCAGGGTCCAGCACCTTAGGCGCCGGGTTCTGCACTATATCATGCTTTGCCAATGTCCGCTCCAAAATATAGTCGACGATATGAGTCGGCGTGTAAAAAACGCCTGCGGCTTTGCGGGCACTGCGACAGAGGGTGGGATTATTTCCTGCTGGCAATTCGAAGCCTCCTGACACCAAAACTATAAAAAAATAGTTCGCCACAATTCCATTTGTTCCTGTTAGTGCTAATGCCGAGAAATAAAATGGTTTGCGCCGAGGCTTGAACGAGAGCAAAAAAAAGACTTGGCTGGTGCCAAGTCTTCACGCCGGCGGAAACCTTAGTTGTTCTTATATAACGCAGTTGCTTATTTAATCGGGGTTTTGGGCATTCCCAGCCGGAATTTCCCCCTGGTTTCAAGACCGCCCACGCCGTCAACCCCTGTTACGGATGCTGTGATAGCGTCACTCACGTCGACGGTTTTATTAATGGGGGTGAAAGCGACTTTCTCAGCAATAAAAACCGGGTCATAGGCGTGGATAAAAATACGGTTGGGCGAACTGGCAAAATTAGCTCCAGATGATAAAATAGCCTCAAAATGAGACTGACAGGCACCTGCAAAAATAACCAAGTCATCACGGGAGGGCTCAAATGTACGGGCTTTTTTCACTGCTGCAACAAAATGCTTGGAATTGCGGTAGTTGTTAATGTCGCTAATATCTTTCTCCTTCTCCTTCTTTCCATTTCCCGCCAGGGCATCATGACCGGTAAGTACTAAAATATCCGGCCGGATTTCTTCCAATAAGCCGATAACTACTTCAGGCTGTTTGGATTCTTCAACCCAGCGCCCCTCAGCCTCAATATTAAGCTGACTATACGTCTTCAGGCACATTCTCATATATTCTTCGTCGCCGTCCAAATGCAGCACCCGGCCGGGCAAATCGAAAAAAGAGAATTTTTTAGTGGATTCCGCTCGCCTTAATTCCAGTTGCTCGCGTTCACGGCTCCGGCGAACCATAACCCGGCGCAGGGTTTCATTATGAATGCTCTCCATACGGATAATTTCATTCCGCAAATGCTCAGCCTCTATTCTTTCCAGATCATCTATGGGCGAATCAGCCATTAACCTTAGGTGCAGGCCTTTTAAAACACAGTGGGTTTGCTGTGTATTGTCAACAAAGATATCAGCAACCTTAAAAACAATATCGCCGCCATGCGACTTCCTGATGACTAGGTCACCTACTTGAATGTCCACTTGGTTTCCCCCCTCAGCTAGCCTATAACTATTACATCCTATGTAGCGGCTGACTATTATGCCACAAAATTACTATTGCAGGCGGGTGTCAAACCTCTTATCTCCACTATATACTATAGTGAGCCCCCATGAGACTGCTTTCATTGTGGCATATTACACGCATTCTTACTCCGAGGTGATGGACGTGATTTGCGTGGTCGTTCCGGCCAAAAATGAGGGAGGGCGCATTACCACCGTTCTGCAAAATTTGGGAACTTTGCCTATTGACCACATCATCTTGGTAGCCAATGGTTCCAAGGACAGCACAATGCGTGAGGTTTTAGCAATGCGTCTCCCTAAACTACAGATTATCTATTTTCACGAATGTTTAGGAATTGATATTCCCCGCGCGATCGGCGCTAAGGTGGCTCTTGCTCTAGGCAGCGATGTCGTAGCTTTTGTTGACGGCGACATGGTTGGAACATTCAACGAGAATTTGATGGAGCTGGTTGACGGTGTACTGTTAAAGCATCTGGACATGGCACTAACCAACTGTTACCCTTCCCCGCCGCGTCATATCGAACGGTATAACCCCACTTTTCAGTGGCGGCTTACGCTAAACAAGGAACTGGGGCTGGATAAAAAAATCAGCCTGGCCAGCCCGGCCCATGGTCCCCACGCAGTGTCCCGCCGTCTTCTGGAAACAATCTCATTGCGCGAGTTGGCTGTTCCCCCGGTCACTATGGCGCTGGCGCGTCTGCACAAGTTAAAAATAGATGTAGCAACAACAATCCCCCATTACCGTCTGGGTTCATCAGTAAAAAATCAAATTCATACCAACAAAATTATTGATACCATCGTCGGCGACTGTCTGGAGGCGATTGCGGCTTTTCATGACCAGAGCCGCAATCGCCAATGGCAGAGCAAAACTTATTTAGGTTATCATATTGACCGCCGTTTTGATTTATTAGACCTGTTTTTGAACGAAAAGCCCTGCTCCAAATGAGCAGGGCTTTTGTCTTATTCATAAAATAAGCTCGCATTATTACGAACTCGCCAGATCGCTCCAGGCATTGGCAACAGCAGCAAATTCCTCGAGCGAAAGTTGTTCGCCGCGACGAATACCATCAACTCCGGCCTGACCGAGTACCTGATCAAGGGCATCCTTACCCAGGCCGCCGGCTTTAAGTGCATTGGCCAGTGTCTTGCGCCGCTGGGCAAAGGCTGCTTTAACCACGCGGAAAAACATCTTTTCACTGGTCACCTGCACAGGCGGCTCGTTGCGCACAGTACACCGGATAACGGCCGATTCTACCGCCGGTGGCGGAATAAAGGCGGTTGGCGGTACAATAAACATAATTTCCGGCACAGTATAATACTGGACAGCAACTGATAATGCCCCGTAGTCTTTACCGCCCGGCTTGGCTACCATCCGTTCGGCGACTTCTTTTTGAACCATGGTAACTAAGAGTTCGACAGGCAGTCGCTCTTCCAGGAACTTCATGATAATAGGTGTCGTAATATAGTAGGGCAAATTAGCGACAACTTTGTAGTTTGCTTGACCTATTTCCCGGGAAATGTCAATTTTTAAAATATCCCCATGTACAACTTTGACATTATTATACCCTTCCAGCGTTTTGGCAAGCACACTGAGCAAACGGCGATCCAGTTCCACTGTCGTCACCGCAGCGCCACTTTCGGCCAATCCTTGGGTTAAGGTGCCAATTCCCGGTCCTATTTCCAAAACGGTATCGCCCTGTTCAACTTGTGCCGCGGCTACAATACCATCAACAACATTACCGTCAATCAGAAAATTCTGTCCTAGCTTTTTGCTCATGTGGATGCCAAAAGTCTTCAGGATGTGTAAAGTCACATCTTTTTGGGCAATACGCGGCTTAATCGCCATAAGCTGGTTCCTCCGCATCTGTACTTGGGCTAATTGCTCCATCCAGGCTATGTAATGCTTGCTCAAATTCTTTACGGGTAATGCCATAATGATTCAGCCGGTATAAAAAACTCTTAGCATTGGCATAGCCAATGCCTAATTTTTCACCCAGTGCGGCACGGCGGACCGTTGCATCAGGCACGCCGTTCAGACTGGCAGCCATAATATCCTGCCAGTCAAACTCACTGGCAGGCTGCCATTCATGCAGCCTGACTTTACTCAGTGCATTTTTGATAGCAGCCGGACTGGCCTGCTCAATGCCGATATCATTGTTAGCATTTGCTTGCTCTCTCGGAACAAAGGCATGTTTGGCGTCAGGGAAGCGGGTAGTTAAATATTTTCGAATACGTTCACCGGCGCTATCCGGATCTGTAAGGATGATAATTCCCCGGCGCTTATAAGCGTCCTCAATCCTGCTCAAGGTCCGCGGCAGGAGGTTAAAACCTTCAGTAGCAATACATTCGGCATCCACTGCCCGTTTGACAGCGGCAATATCCTGCTTGCCCTCTACGACAATTACTTCTCTAATCATGATACACTCCAAATAGTAACTTCATGCAATATGAATATATTACCACACTTACTTGCTTTTTATCTACTTTATATAAAGAAAACACAGCCTAAACCAGCCCTTGGGCGAATGCAAAAGACTATGTTGTTTTAACCCTGGAGGAGTTAAAACAACATCGGCGCCAAACTGCACCAGGCATTTGTATTGATTATATCTATAGATTAAGAATCGTCCAGCGCCCAGTTCCGTCCAGGGTCAATTTCTTGCTATGATATTGATTTAGTGTTCCCCTGTGGCCAACGCTGATCATGGTCGTACCCGGCAGCCGTTCCCGCAGCAGGGTATATAAGGCCCGCTCGGTTGGTTCATCCAGAGCCGATGTCGCCTCGTCCATAAACAGCCATTCCGGCTGCTGAATAAGAGCCCTTACAAAAGCAATACGCTGCTGCTCACCTAAAGACAGCACATGTGACCAGTCGGCAACTGTGTCAAGCCGTTTCTGTAACCGCTCCAGCTTGCAAAGCGACATTGCAGTACAAATTTCCTCGTCGGTAACCGAACTGTTTGTGCTGGGATACAGCAGCACATCCCGCAGCGTTCCCAGCGGCAAATAAGATTTCTGCGGCAAAAATAAGCAATCCTGGTTTGCGGGTATCTCAATTGACCCCTGAGCATACGGCCATAAACCGGACAGCGTTCTAAGCAGCGTACTTTTGCCGCTGCCTGACGGTCCGGCCACCAGCAGCGAATCACCGGCCGTCAGCTTCAAAGTAAGGCCGGACAGCAGCTCATGTCCATCAGGCAGGTGGATGCTAATGTCTGTAACAGTCAGAGCCGGAGCAGATGCTTTCGTAACAACAGAACCGGCATCAGGCAGCTCTCTGACCTTATTCATATTGCCGGTAAAACCGCTAAGACGGTCGACGACCGATTTCCATTCGGCCAAAAGCGGATAACTGTCAACAAAGAAGGATAAAGCATCCTGTACCTTGCCAAAAGCCTGCACAACCTGCAGCAAACCGCCAAGCTGAATTTCTTTGGCGAAATATCTCGGAGCACCTACGAGGAATGGAAAAATTATAGCGATTTGCCCGTAGCCGGAGGTAAACCAGGTCAGTTGTTTCTGCCGTTGCATGATCTGCCAGAAATTCCTTAAAACGCGATCGAAACGATCCATAAATCCTTGACCTTCTTTGGCCTCACCGCCGTAAAAGGCAATACTTTCACTGTTCTCTCTGAGCCGTACCAGACTGAAACGAAAATCAGCCTCAAAACGCTGCTGGTCAAAATTAAGCCTGGTCAACGGCTTGCCGATTTTATGTGTGAGCCAGGTACCGACAATGGCGTACAGAATAGCCACCCACACCATGTAGCCGCTGATTGTGATTTCTTTTCCACCGAGCGGAATAGTCAGCGACCCGGATAGTTCCCACAAAATAGCAATAAAAGAAACCAGCGTAACAACAGCCTTTAACAGCCCCAGTGACAATCTCAGGGTATAATTAGTAAACAGGCGCAGATCCTCACTGATACGTTGATCAGGGTTATCTGTTTTATCACCGGTAAGCTGCAACCGGTAGTAAGTCCGGTCCTGCAGCCAATTGTCCAGATACTTTTTGGTCAGCCAGCGCCGCCATTTTATTTCCAGCATCTGCTGCAGGTAAAGCTGGTATACGGCCACAATAATATAGATAGTGGCCAGTATGGCAAATTCCCCCTGGGCACTGAAAAATTCATCCAGGTCCAAATTCTGCAGAGAGTTATAAAAACGGTTATACCATTTGTTGATTAGTACCAGTATGTAAACATAAGCTAAGTTAAGGGTCACAATGACCGCGGTAAGACCCCGGGCGCGCCACTTTTCCTCCGAATACCAGTAATCAATAATGAGCGCCCAGCTGCTTTTCAAAAAATCGAGATTGAAATTGGCCAATAATACCAGTCCCCTCGCCACTGATTATATTGTGGATAGTTCGCTGCCGCTTCAAGCGACTCCTTCCATAGGTTTCAAAAATAAGCACTGCCCGGATGAAGAAAAAGTGGCAGGGCCGTTGCCCTGTCACTTTTCTTCTTTACTCAGCCAGCTCATACACTTTTACTGTCCTGCGGCCAAACCGCCAGGCTTCACTGGCATTTTCCATACACAAGTCAATCTTCTCCCCTACAATGGCTCCGCCGGTATCGGCAGCAAGACCTAAGCCATAGCCGGGAATAAATACCCGGGTTCCAAGGGGAATTACATCCGGATCAACGGCAACAATACCGCGCCGGGCAGCAATCCCGGTAGCCGTCAGTCCCTGCGCAGATCCATCAGTCGGCAGGTAGGCCGAAGCTTCCATATAACGGACGTTGCGAAATCGCATGGTTCCGCGCGAAGTATCGATTGTATCCCGCGTACCAACCCGAATAATCTGTGGTTTGGAACTAACGGCGACAATCTCGGAAAGCACATCGGCACTAACCCGGGAGCCATCCTCAAACCGGACACGAACAGTCGCCTTCTTGACACCGTTCTCACCGGCTTGAACAGTTTCTTCCACGCCCTTTTCCAGGGTCGGATCAGGCTGACGGATAACCTGGTACAAATCAGGAACTTCTTGCTCTTCGATTTTTTCCGATAACGCGACGGCCTTGACAACCATGCCGCTTACCGGCCTGGAATCCTCTGCCGGCGTAAGCCGGACTTTGTCCCGAGGTATACCCGCCTGATCGGCAACCTCACGTATAGTAGGCTTGCCTGTAACCAAATTAATGGATTTTCCTTGATAATTGACCGTTACCGGTACTGCGCGAAATACTTCAATTACTGTTCCAGTAGTTACGCTGGCTGTTGATAACCTGAATTCGTCGTCAGGGTTTAGCGTAATTCCGGCTTGTTTTAAAATTTTATACGGACTTTTGTACAAGGTATTAACTGTATAGCTTTGACCGTCTGTAATAACCTGTACCTTTTCATGCGCCCAAACAAATCCGGTTGCCAGCAGTGATGCCAGTAGCAGTGCGACAATCAGCATTGCTCTGCCTTTGCCATGTTTCTCCAACATGGAATTTCCATCACTCATGAATACCCCCCTTTCTCTGAGCCTAGCAATTATACCATAACATGGTTATATAGTCAAACAATCCCTTTATTTTTCCCATGATTATCCATTTGTTAATAACAGTATTTCCAATATATGTAATTATTATACAGCAGCAATTACAGTTGTCTGGTCCGAACAGGTAATTTTGACCAACAAAAAAATTCAGCGAACATTACATTACTGTAAAATATTCGCCGAATTTCCATTTTATTCCTTGTTGAGCTCTGTTTTATTTCCATAAAGGAAACTTGAACTTTATTCAGGTATACTAAACAACCGCTTCGTATTGGCTGTAGCCGCCGCTGCCAGAACGCCAAAATCCATCCCCCTCGCCCGCGCAACTTCCTCGGCGGTATAACGTACGTAAGCCGGTTCATTGCGCCGGCCACGGTATGGCTGGGGTGTCAGATAAGGGCAGTCAGTTTCCACAAGCAAGCGTTCCAGCGGTATGTTTGCCGCCACTTCTTTGAGTTTACCGTCTTTGGCATACGTTACCGGCCCGGCAAAGGAAACGTAGAAACCCAGCTTAATGACTTCTTTCGCCATCTCCAGACTGCCGGAAAAGCAATGAAACACACCAGTAACGCCTTTGGCTTCTTTCTTGACAATGGAAAGCACATCCCCATGAGCATCACGGTCATGAATAATAATAGGTTTTTTAAGCTGTTTTGCCACATCAATCTGGCGAATAAATACCGCTTGCTGAATCTCGCGGGGTGACAAATTATAATAATAGTCAAGACCGATCTCACCAATGGCCACAACTTTAGGTAACAGACTCCAGGCTGCCAGCTGTTCATAATCGCTGGCCTTAGCCCCTTGGGCATCATGCGGGTGAATACCGACTGCAGCGTAAATCAGGGCATTTTCCTCGGCCAGGGCAATGGACCGGGCCGAGGATTCCATGCAGGCCCCGGCATTGATAATCCCTACAAGTCCGGCCTCGGCCGCCCGCTGGATAACCTCGGTACGATCGGCGTCAAATCGTTTATCATCGATATGGGCGTGAGAATCAAACAGCATCTTACTTCACCTTGCTGCCTGGCGGCATGTCGGCAGTAACCAGTTGCAATTTGTCATCACAGGAAGCGGCCAGAACCATTCCCCGGGATTCAATTCCCCGGATTTTAGCCGGTTTCAGATTAACTACCATAACGACATTCTGGCCGACAAGCTGCTCCGGCTCATAATGTTTGGCAATTCCGGAGATAATCGTACGTTGCTCGCTGCCCAAATCCACAGTTAGCAGCAGTAACTTATCGGCCTTTTTTACCTTCTCGGCAGCTAACACCCTGGCCACCCGCAAATCAACTTTTGCAAACTCGTCAATAGTAATTTCCGGGGTTGCGGGTTGAGCAGGAGCCGTGACAGCGATAGCCGCCTCTGCCGGCTGGGCCTCAGCCTCGGCGATCGGTTGTTCTTCAATACGCGGGAAGATAGGCTCCGCTTTAGCAACTACCGTTCCTGCCGGTAACCGTCCCCAGGCCTGAGCATCACTTAATTTTATGCTGGCAAAGTCGTCTTTTAGACCAAGCTGCTGCCAAATTCTCGGGGCAGTAAGTGGCATAAACGGTGAAATTAAGACGGCAACCATGCGCAGCACCTCTGCCAGGTTATACAGCACAGTATTAAGCCGGCCTTTTTTCGCCGGGTCTTTAGCCAATGCCCACGGACCGGTCTCGTCAATATATTTGTTGGTACGTCCAATCAGCGCCCATACTTCTTTTAATGCAGTATTAATATCCTGATGCTCCATATGCTTTTCGTACTGAGCAGCAGTGCTGCGCGCCAGTTCGATAAGCTCCTGGTCAATGGCCTCCACATCACCGGGAGCCTCAATAACTCCGCCGTTAAAGCGGCCGATCATACTGAGACTGCGATGCAGAAGGTTGCCAAGATCATTGGCCAAATCAGCATTTATCCGGTTAATCAATGCGTCGCGCGAGAAGTTGCCGTCAAGCCCCAGGGTAATTTCCCTAAGCAGAAAATAGCGGATGGCGTCGGCGCCAAATTCATCAATCAGGGCGATAGGATCAATTACGTTGCCCTTAGATTTGGACATCTTATCGCCTTCTACCACCAGCCAGCCATGACCGTACACCATTTTCGGCAGCGGAGCGCCCAGCGCCATCAGGATAATCGGCCAGATAATACTGTGAAAACGGACAATTTCCTTACCTACCAAATGAATATCAGCCGGCCAGTATTTATCAAACTTTTCCCGGTCATTCAGATAACCGGCAGCCGTGATATAGTTGGTCAAAGCATCAAACCATACATAGACAACATGCTTGGTGTCAAAAGGTACCGGGATGCCCCAGTCGAATGTTGTCCGCGAAACACACAAATCTTCCAGGCCGCCCTTAATGAAGTTTATCATTTCGTTCCGCCGGGAAGTCGGCTGAATGAAGTCAGGATTTTCTTCGATGTATTTGAGCAGACGGTCCTGGTATTTGGACATGCGGAAAAAGTAGCTTTCTTCCTTGACAATCTCGACAGGGCGGCCGCAATCCGGACATTTGCCGTCATTTAACTGCCGCTCCAGCCAGAACGTCTCACAGGGTGTACAATACCACCCCTCATATTCGGCTTTATAAATATCACCCTGATCATAAATTTTCTGAAATACGGCTTGCACCAGCTCATGATGGCGGCGTTCGGTGGTACGGATAAAATCGTCATTGGAAATATTAAGTTTTTCCCATAAATGTTTGAACGAAGCTACAATTTTGTCCACATATGCCAGGGGGGTCGTATTGTTCTCTTCGGCCTTACGTTGAATCTTCTGACCATGCTCATCAGAACCTGTTAAAAAGAACACATCAAAGCCGGCCAACCGCTTATACCGGGCAATGGTATCGGCAATTGTGGTGCAGTAGGCATGCCCAATATGCAGCCGGTCACTGGGGTAATAAATGGGCGTTGTAATATAAAAGGGTTTTTTCGACATAATGTCCTCCTTCAGCAAACGTGTTTAATATATTTTACCAATTATAGACATTGGTAATTTGATTGTCAATAGTTGTATTTTTCGACATAAAGTAGTATTATATGACAGGGAATAGTAGTTTTATACACATTAGCTACCAATTTTTTAAAAAAATTTTATAATCTGTAAAAAACTGGGTTGACAAGCATTGTAACATTTGGTATTATTTAGTTGAGCGGGTTTTGTCGAATATTGTTAGTTAATTGTGATTTTACTATGTAGCGTGAAGGGAGAAAAAGAAATGAAATCAACTGGGATTGTACGTAAAGTGGACGAGCTGGGTAGGGTAGTTATTCCTATCGAATTACGCCGCACTCTTGATATCGAAGAAAAAGATGCGCTGGAGATCTATGTTGACAGCGACCGCATCATCCTCCGGAAGTACGAGCCGGCTTGTGTTTTCTGTGGTAATGCCGCCGATGTAACCAACTTCAAAGGCAAAAATGTCTGCAAAGACTGCCTGGAATCCATGGGTCAAAAAGCTGTATAATATTTAGATCAATTCACTTTCTAAAACAGCCTGGTAGACTTGCCTTTTAGGTAAACCTTTTTGAGATGCCACCTCACGGATGGCGTCTTTTTTATTTATCCCCTGCTGCATCAGATGTTTGACAGCAGCTACCATGGCAATGCCGGTCACAACCTCAGGTTCTTCGGCCAGCTTTGCCTCGTCCGTTTTTCCGCCGACAACCAGGGTAAATTCGCCGCGCGGCGGTGTTTCGTCAAAATGGCTGCTTAAACTTACCAGCGTACCATGGATAAACTCCTCGAACTTTTTCGTCAGTTCCCGGGCAGCTACGGCCTGTCGGTCCCCCAGGGCAGCAGCAAGCTCAGAGAGCGTATTTTTCAGCCGGTGCGGTGCTTCGTAAAAGATCATGGTATACGGGTGTCCGGCGAGTTTAGCCAATAGTTCCCGTCGGTGTTTATTGGTTTTGGGCAAAAAACCGATAAACGTAAACATGGTGGTGTCCAGGCCTGAGGCAATAAGCGCCGTAAGCGCCGCATTGGGGCCGGGCAACGGTACTACCGGCACATTATGCGCTAATGCCAGACGCACCAGGTCAACACCTGGATCCGATATGCCGGGCATTCCGGCATCACTCACCAAAGCTATGGTCTCCCCTTTAAGGAGACGTTCCATAATTTCCGGTCCCCGCGCCGCCTTATTATGTTCATGATAACTTATAAGCGGCGCATGAACGTCAAAATGATTAAGTAATTTTAGCGTATGCCTGGTATCTTCAGCAGCAATGGCTGCCGCTTCCTTAAGTACCCGGACAGCCCGGAAACTCATGTCCTCCAAATTTCCCAGCGGTGTCGGGCAAAGATACAGTGTACCCGGATTTATCACAGCATTCACCTGTCCTGCCTGTAGAACTTCATAATCTCTTCGCTATAGCAGCCATTATTAGTATATACAATGAGCGGCGGTAATACATCCAGCCCCGGCTTGGCGCCGCGCACACCTTCAATCAGCACCATATTAGGCTTTTTATTGCTGGCCGGGTAGACTAACTGCAGCCGTTTTGGCTCAATACCGGCCTGGCACATAGCCAATGTAATCTCAGCCAGCCGTTCAGGCAGATGCACCATTGCAAACCGCCCGCGGTACTTGACAAGGTATTTAGCGGCAGCAACCACTTCTGTCAGGTTTGCCGTCACTTCATGCCGCGCCATGGCTACCCGGTCATTAGGACTTATGTACCCGCCCCCTACGGAGCGGTATGGCGGATTGGAAACAATCAGCTCATAGTGACCACCGGGCAATAATTCTTTAATTCGGCGCAAATCACCATGAATAATAGAAAGCCTGTCCTCAAGCTTATTAAGACAGGCTGACCTGCAGGCCATATCGGCCATATCCGCACTAATCTCGATGCCGGTTACTGCCTGGGCACCGCGCGCCAGCAGCAATAACCCGGCAACCCCGGTGCCGGCCCCCAGATCAACCGCAGTTCCACCGGGGCGAAGGCTGGCAAAATGGGCCAGAAGCACAGCATCCAGCGAGAAACAAAACTCGTCCGGATGCTGAATCAGTTTCAGGTTATTAATAATAAGATCATCCACCCGTTCACCAGGCTTTAGCTCAATATTATCAACTACCATTATTCTTTTTCCACAACTTCGTCCCAGGGAATGATTAAGGTTTTACCTTCCGGCAAACTAATGGTTGCCGTACGCTTCTGCTGATTGATGGAAATTACCTTCCCCTCGCCGTCCACAGTAACTACCTCTTTGCCAACCGTCGGCGGCAAGACTTTTTTGGCGCAGCAGCCGCCATAACAATCATTTTCATATTTCAGGCAGCACATCAGCCGGCCGCATATGCCGGAAATCTTAGTTGGATTGAGTGATAAGTTTTGATCCTTTGCCATCCGGATGGAAACCGGTTCAAAGTCTCCCAGAAAAGTAGCGCAGCATAATGACCGGCCGCAGCAGCCAATACCGTTCATCAGTTTGGCTTCGTCTCTCACGCCAATTTGTCTAAGTTCAATGCGGGTGCGAAACACACTGGCCAGATCTTTAACCAGCTCACGGAAGTCAATCCGGCCTTCTGCCGTAAAATAAAAGATAATCTTATTTACATCAAACGTGTACTCTACATCGACCAGATTCATAGGTAAACTATGCGCCTGGATTTTTTGTTCGCAAATTTTAAAGGCTTCTTTTTCCTTTTTGCGGTTGTCTTTAACCTTTTCCTGATCTTCCGGAGTTGCCTGGCGAAGTACCGGCTTTAACGGAGCAACGATCTGGCTGTCATCTACCTGGCGCGGTCCGATAACAACATCGCCAAA
This sequence comes from Sporomusa aerivorans, assembly GCF_041428895.1. Taxonomy (NCBI): domain Bacteria; kingdom Bacillati; phylum Bacillota; class Negativicutes; order Selenomonadales; family Sporomusaceae; genus Sporomusa; species Sporomusa aerivorans. Next base: position 254,736 of record NZ_CP156926.1, on the reverse strand, counting down.
TTCAAGCCCTCTTGCCGTTTCGACAATGGCATGATCACCGGCGGCAATTTCAATCCCGCCCGGATCGAAATAATATATTTTACCCGCCTTTTTAAAGCGGATACCCACGACTGTTAGCATGTCAATCTCCTTTTTCCACTAAATCCCTTAGTTTGATTAGCAATTCTTCCAGCGCCAACCGGGTATTGGCATTCCCCCCGATAGCCCGGATTGTATCCCTGACAGCTGACAAAGCAGCCATACAGGCGTTTTCGGACCATATGCCCGCCCAGGCGGCAAGTTTGGACTCCAGGTCAATATTATATATAAGTTGCTCGTCATAGCGGCCAGCGACTAATAACACATCCCGCAGCAAGTATAATACAAATTCCAATACAATAACAATATCTTTATTGTCAAGGCTCTCAAGTCTGGCGGCCTGCTCCCAGACAGCCATCCTGTCCCGGTTGTAAAGACAATTGATTAGTTCAACTGCCGTAGTCCTTGACTCTAATCCCTCGGCTTTTATCAGACTTAGCGCTTTGCCCATTCGTCCACCACTTAGCCGGGCAGCAACGACCGCAGCATCAGACGAATACCCTTGGTTCACCAGCGCCTGCGCCAGTACATCAGCCGGCAGCTGCTGAAACGAAATTTTCCGGCAGCGGGACAAAATTGTTGGCAACAACGGCTTGGACGTTCCGGCAACTAAGATAAAAACAAAACCGGGCGGCGGCTCTTCCAGCAATTTGAGCAGACTGTTGGCAGCCTGAACCGTCATTAGCTCAGTATCTTCAATAAGACAGACCCGCCCGTGGCTGATAGCCGGGGATAAAGCTGCAAAATGCTGCAGCAGCCGGATCTGGTCAATCTTAATATTGGCGCCATCCGGGCGCACGAGGATAAAGTCAGGATGTGCGCCACGGTTAAATTGCATACAAGACTGGCAATGACCACACGGTTTATCATAGTCACTGCTGCACAAAATACCTGCCGCCAGAATTTGAGCGATCAGGCTTTTGCCCACTCCCAACGGACCGGTAAACAGTAACGCATGGGGCAGGTTACCGCTGGACAGCATGGCTTTAACCATAGCCACTACTTGCTGGTGGCCAATTATTTCATCCCAGTTAAGCATTAGGTATACAAATCAACCAGCATGCCGCGAACGGCGTCATGCTTAGCCATAATTGACAATTGACGGTCCTGTCCGGAACGCACATCCTCGGCCATCTCGGCCAGTTTTTCATCAATCTGCCTAATTGTTGTATACATTTTCTGTCGTCCATGGCGATCCCAGCCGGCACGGGATTCGAGGGTATACATGCGGGACACGGCCTCACCAATAAACTTGCGGATATGTTCCCGGTATGACTTAAGCTCACTATAAGTTGGCATCTGTGATAAACGGCGGCCGCTTTCATCAATATCGGCCAAAAGCATCTGCAAGCGTTCGTCCGAATGCTTTTCCTGTGTTTTTAGTAAATCAGAAGCAAAATAGTCGCCTGTCTTTTCGGTTTTGCTGCCCTGGTCGCGATCACTTAAGATCGGCTGATTGCTTAAACCAAAATTATTAACTTTCATGCTCATGTAAACTTAGTCCTCCTGCCCTCAAATGCCTATGGCAGATTATTATCTTCTTATTTCTTAAATTATAAATGGTTTCAATAAAATAATCAAATATTTGCCAGGAAAATACAAGAAAACACAGTCCCAGCCGGGCTTAGTGAAAGCTTAAAGCTAAGGTCGCCCTTATCCAGGACGAAAACTATACTCTTTAAGGACAAGTAAAGGCAGAGCCCTTAGTATGCTCTGCCCAAAAAGTCCCTCACTGCTTGATAAATTTCAGAGTGAATCTGTTCGATGGTTTTAATAGTTCCGTTGTGTAAACATTCGATAGTATGCCAGTTATATTGTTCGGCAATTTCACAGGCATTAGCAAAACAATAGGCAAGATACTGGCTGTCCTGCTCGTGAATATCCTGTGTACCGCCGCTTTTTTTCTCCCGTCCGCATAAAAGCTCCTGACTTGCCGCGGGCGGCATTGCCAGAAAAAAAACTTTGTCAGGCACCGGCAAGCCGCACTTGGCAAACTCAAAATCCCATAACCAGTCCAGATAGCTCTTTTTTGCGGCTTGATCGGCAATTTTTACGGCCTGATGAATCATATTGGAAGTGGTGTACCTGTCGGCAATAACTACGCCGCCGTTTAGATAAAAATCCTCCCAGTCCTTCTTATAAGAAGCAATCCTGTCCACCGCGTAAAAGGCCGACGCGGCATACGCATTAACAGCCTCCGGGCGGTTGCCGAATTCACCGTTTAGATACATCTTGACCAAAGCCGACGACTGACTCTGGTAATTCGGATAATCCACCTTACGCACAGGTACCCCCTCGGCCGCCAGCCGGACGCTTAGCTGACCGGACTGAGTAGCTTTCCCGCTGCCGTCAGTACCTTCAATTACAATGAGCTTTCCTTTCATGGCGCCTCCGCTAATCCACAACTTTAATGGTTTTCAGCAAATAGTCCTCCGGTCCGGAGATATGCATGTCTGCATTCTGTAAAGCATGGCAATAATCAATGATCTCCTGGGTAATTCTTTCCCCGGGGCAGAGAATGGGAATACCCGGCGGATAAAAAGTAACAATCTCGGCGCAAATCATGCCGGCCGCATCAGTGAACGGCACCATACAGGTATTGCCGAACAAAGCGTCCCGGGGGGAAATCACTTGCTCGGGCGGTTCAGGATATTTGCCGGCGGTATAAATTTCGCGAATAGCAGAAAAATCTCTGGTCCCATGGTGTGTTGCCGCCATATCCCGCAAGGCGGCAACAAGGGCGTCGACCTCCCGTTCACTGTCCCCCAGAGTTATCAGGAATAAAATATTATAAACATCCGACAACTCCACCTGAATTTTATACTGATGCCGCAGAATCCGCTCAGCTTCGGCGCCTTTTAATCCCAATCCCTTGACAGTAACCGTTACCTTAGTCGGATCCATACTGCATACGCCGGGATTACCCAGTTTTTCTTCCCCGAAGCAATACAGCCCGGGAATCTTATTTATCTCTTGTCTGGCCTTGTTAGCCAGATCAACCGCTTTTTCGATCAGTTCACGGCCTTGTGTCGCCATTTGCATTCTGGCAACATCCAGCGAGGCCATAAGTATGTAATTTGGGCTGGTTGACTGTACAAGCTGCAGCATGGCCTTCAGGCGCGGCACCCGAATTCGGCCTTCGCGGCAGTGCACTAACGAGCATTGCGTTAAGGCGCCAATTATCTTATGAGTACTTTGCGCCACAATATCAGCGCCGGCATCCAGCGCCTGAATAGGCAGCCTGTCAGAAAATTTCAGATGCGGCCCGTGCGCCTCGTCGACGACAACCGGAATATTGCAGGCGTGTACAATATCAATGATTTCTTTCAGATTGGTGGCTACGCCGTAGTAGGTAGGATTGATAATCAGCACACCCTTGGCGTCCGGATGCTGCTTGAGCGCCGCCGAAACCGTCTCCGGCGTAACCCCCATAGCCAATCCCAGGTCATTGTCAACCTCAGGCTGAATAAAAACGGGGATGGCGCCACTTAAAATAATGCCCCCGATGATAGAGCGGTGGGCATTACGCGGCACAATGATTTTGTCACCGGGACCGGCAATAGTGAGAATCATGGCATAAATGCCGCCGGTTGTACCGTTCACCACCAAGTAACTGTGATCCGCCCCATATAGATCAGCTGCCAAATCCTGCGCCGCCTTAATCGGCCCATGCGGTTCATGCAGGTCGTCAAGCTCAGCCATCAGCGCCAAATCAAGCGCCAGTGTTTGCAGCGGCATTAAGTCGCCTAAAACCCGGTGCATGCCTTTGCCCATTTTATGTCCGGGCGTATGAAAGGGAATAACATCATCATGTACATATTTCTTCATCGCTGCCAGTAATGGCACTTGCGTCTGGTCAAGCATCACGCCACCGCCCTTTAGGTTCATTACCCTAGTATACCCTCACAAACTGTAAATATTTTAGCACACACCCACCGCTGGTACAAGCTGCCAAGGGAAAAAAACCGGCAAAATGCACCTTGCTGCTTGCCTGCCAACCTGCCGCAAGCTAGGAATTGTTAAGAAATAAAGAAGTATGATTTGGTGGTTAGTGAATATATTTAGACTATTGAAAGACCGGTCAGAAAAATGCCTATCGGCTTATAAAAGAATAAATAAGGAGTGGACCCCTGATGAAAAACTATCATTTCGTTTTTTATGTGGTAGTGCTTTTGACAGCTATAACCGGAGTGGTCCATGAATATGCCGCCGACAGCGCCCAGGCAATTTCCAGAATTCCCACTACGCAGAAAGTAGTTGCGCTGACAATTGACGACGGGCCGCACAACAAAGTAACTCCGGAGATTTTGGCTATTCTGCGTGAGAAGCATATTAAAGCAACCTTCTTTGTCCTCGGAATAAACGCCGACCATTTTCCCGCCATTGTGGCCCAGGAGGTAGCTGACGGCCATGAAATCGGCACCCATACCTACAGTCACCCTATGCTGCCTAACCTGAGCCCGCAGAAAGTTGCCGAGGAATTTGACAAAGCCGAGCAGGCCATTTCGAAGGTCGCACCTAAGCCCACCTTATTCAGGCCGCCGGGGGGAATTTATAACAACAAAATAGTTGAAGCCGCACATAAAAAAGGTTATTCGGTAATTTTGTGGTCAATTGATCCGCAGGACTGGAGCTGTCCCCCAACCGAACAGGTTATTAACAAAGTGGTAAAAGAGATCAAGCCTGGCAGCATCATTCTGCTTCATGACGGACAATATCCGCTGCCGACACCAAAGGCGCTCGGAGTAATTATTGACCAGTTGCAGGCCCAAGGCTATGAGTTTGTTACAGTAAGTGAGCTAATGCAATATAACGAACTCAGGCCTTCGATAAAATCCATCTTCCTTCCTTTTTGGTAATACCCGGCCCCTCCCCTGATAAGCTTTCAAATGCAAAGCGGACAAACTCTGCAGAGTTTGTCCGCTTTTTCAACCTTATTGATCCGCATTACCAATCAGATCGGATTCATCCCCAGGCCAAGCACCTCGTGCTCAAAGCCTTTCATGGGAGCTCCCATATACCCATACATAGTAACCGCTATCCAATCCCCGTCATCCTGGTTACCAGGTGTACGGGGACCGCGGGCGATACAAAATAGCAAACCGGCGCTGCGCATCACATTGCCCAGGCCTGAATGTCCCCGGCAGATCCCCTGGTAGGCTTCCAGAATACTATGATACAATGCATGTTCTTCCCGGTAATTACTGCTGATAAATCCCTCACGCTTCGCGGCTGTTTCCACTGCGGCAAAAATTTTAGCCGAATCCATCGAACCCACTTTGCCTTTATAGATCCTATATCCTAAAACATTACTCCGTTGCCGGAGCAGGGCTTCTTCCGTTTCATCCTGTAAAACAAGTAAGATTGCCAATTTTCCCAAACTAATCATTTGCCTGTACCTATTACTTTCCTTTATTGGAGTTACCAACTCACGACGCTATATTCGTTAATCCCGGTTATGGAAGGATATACCCGCAGCCTAAGCCACAGGCTTAGGGTTATCACGGTACTAGCGTCTTCTGATGAATTCCACAAAGCGCCTTGTCAACCCTGGGTCAAACTGCGAGCCGCTGCCTGACTCGATTTCCTGCAAGGCGGCGAACTTATCCATAGCCGCCCGGTAAGGGCGGTCATGGGTGATTACATCATATACCTCTATAAGCGAAAAAATACGCGCCAGGAGGGGAATCTCGTCCTTTTTCAGCCCGTAGGGATAACCACTGCCGTCCCAGCGTTCATGCAAAGCAAGCAAAACATCGGCCACAGCGGCCTCGCCAATAGACTGAGCCATCCGGTACCCTATATCGCTATGACTTTTCACAATTTCCCACTCACCCGGTGTCAATACTCCGGTCTTAGCCAGTACCTCCCGTGGCACGGCAACCTTGCCGATATCATGAAGGGTTGCCAGCTGATCCAACAATTTTACTTCACTTGAACCGGAACCAAACCCCAGAAATTCTGCAAACTCAACGGCCAGCCGTCTTACTCTGCCGCTATGTTCGTCACTTTCGAAGCACTGTTCGCGCAGCTTCCCTTCCAGACTGGCAACAATGCGTCTTCTTACTTCCCGCCCTTGTATTATCTTATCACTATACATACGGCTTTCGGCAATATTGAACATTTCCTCAAAGTGAATACTGCCTGCAGCCTGCGTCGCTGCGCCTATAGCGATACTCAGAGGAATAGCGCAGTTGTCAACCAGCTCACAGGCGCAGCGAATACGTTCGCCAATTATGCCACACTCCTGTTGGCTGGCACCGGGCATTAAAATCAAAAACTCATCACCGCCCCAGCGGGCGGCAATATCCTCCTGACGGCAGACTTGTTTTAACACGGCAGCCAGTGAAACCAATAACAGATCGCCCTGCTGATGACCAAAAACATCGTTAACCAGCTTTAGCCCGTTCATATCTAACAGGATAATACTCACAGGCGAAGCTTGCAGCTTCTCCAGTTCCGGGAGTGTGGCTTCCACATGAGCCCGGTTATAAAGAGACGTCAGTTTGTCATGATAACTGAGGAAGCGGATTTGTTCCTCAGCCCGCAGGCTTTCCGTAATATCAGTCAGGATCATCATCACCAGCGTTTCGACAGTCGCCTCTCCTGTCCGGAATATTACTTTACACTCCACCCTGATATCTTTCTCATTTATCCGAAAAATAGCCGGCAGGTCCTGCAGCACCTGCTGGCCATACCGCTTGGGTTTAGCCAATACTCTGGCCAGCACTGCTTGCAACTGGGTCTGCAATACCGGGCTTCCCCCGCCCAGAAGATCGGTAATATCCCGCCCTGCAATTTTTCTGCCAAAAATCCTGGTACATTCGGCGCTGTGCTGCCGGTCGATCTTAAAGTCCCGGCCAAACGTCAGAAAGCCCTGGTTGGCATTGTCCAATAAATTTTGCAGTTCACTTTGATGCCGCTGCAGAACCCGGCCCTGACTGTCACTAATCAGAAAAACTTTTCTTGTGGCTCTTAGCAGTTTCTGGTAATGGTTGACCAAAACCGCATATTGGGGAAAAAGTTCATTTTCCCGGTATTGTTCATTGGCCAGATTAGCTACGGCTTGCTGCAGCACTCTTGTTTCAATCTCAAATAAGCTCTCATCAATATTGGTTTTGCTCATTACCCTGCACCTGCCCGGCTTTCGTCACAGGAAAACCCTATCATGGCAATATCATCCCGTTGCTGCTCGCGCCCCATATATTCGCGCAGAGCAGCGATAAATGCGGCTTGCTGTTCAGACAAATCCCGGGAGTCTTGCTCCAGAATGAGCTGAGTCAGCCTTTTCCTGCCAAACGAATAATCTTTGCTGCCGCCATTCTGGTCAGTATATCCGTCTGTTGTCAGATAAAACCGGTCCCCTGTCTTTACATTCCAGCAATGGGCGGTAAATTGCATATCCGGGTTCGAACGCCGGTAACCGATACTCTGTCTATCACCCTTTAAGATATGTACCTGGCTGTCCCGGTAAATAAAGAGGGGGATTTTTGCCCCGGCAAATACCAGTTGTCTCTGTTTATGATTAATACAACAGATACCGATGTCCAGCCCATCATCGGTTATGTCCCCGCGACGATTCCGGTGCAATATTTCTTTCAGCCGGCGGTTTAGTTCAGCTAAAATCTGGGCAGGTTCCGTGCAGTCCTGGTCAACAATGTGTTTGAGAACCGAGTTAACAGCCATGGTCATAAACGCGCCCGGAACCCCATGCCCGGTGCAATCTCCCACGGCAACAAGGCTCTTGTCCGGACTAACCGGCCGCACCCAGTAAAAGTCACCACCGACTATGTCCCGGGGCTGCCAAAGAATAAAATAGTCATTAAAAATCGCACTTATTTCGGCCGGTGTCGCCAGGATGGATTCCTGCAGCCTTTTGGCATAATCTATGCTGTCGACAATCTTCTGGTTTTTCTCAGATAGCTCCCGGGTACGTTCCTCCACCTGCCTTTCCATCTCTTTTGTCAGGCGCAGCGCCCGCTTTAGCGGATCGGCAATACGGTAGGACACAAAATAAAAAACAAATATCATTAACACCAGAGTCAGCAATCCGGCGATAGCGGCATTAAGCTTAATACTGTCCAGCAGGGCAATGCTCTCGCTGCGGGGTACCTGGAACACAACCTTCCAATCAGTCGATTTTGTGGACTGATAGGCCAGATCCATGGTTTCTCCGGTGGCAGCCGTATATTCAATCACCTTGGGGTCGGTCGACTGCCGGTCCATATCCTGCACAACAAGCGCGCAAACCTCTGTTGGCAAAAAATCATTGAGGTATCGGCCATTGTGGCTAAAATCGTCGGCTAAATGAATTTTTCCCTCACTGTCCACCAGCCACAAATTACTGCGGTCAGCCGCTTTGTATCTTTGAAATTCAGCGGCAATGGACTTGAGGCTTAGCCCCACACCGGTGACGGCAACCGGCCGCTGCCCGTCCTTTACCAGCGCATTGACAAAAACATAGGTATCCTGCCGGCCTGTATTATAGTCTATATTTAAGTCCACAGCCTTATCTGACTGCAGCATGTCATAAAACCATTTGTCATGGGGACTGGTTTCAGACATAACCTGAATTAATTTCGAACCTTCCGCCCAGTAATGTTTGGTAATGGCACTGACAATAAAGGAATTGGCATAATCATAGTTTTGCGCGATATCATTAATCTTCTTCCGGGAATATTCACCTAGACGCTCGTCAGCTTCCGCACTTGCAACCCATTGAATTATCGTTGGGTCTTGGGACAAGATCAGCGCTGTTTCCTTGGCCCGCTCAACGCGGCCGTCAATTTTGGAGGTAATTGATTTGAGAGCATAAACAAGATCCCGGGATTTTAGTTTATCTACAACGGCATCGCGGGTTATAAAGTAACCGACGCTGCCGGTAAGCACGACGGCCAGAACAATAATTACACAAGCAAAAACAACGACCTTAATCGTCCCGCTGTCATAAGTTCCATCCTTAATAGCTGGCTGCGGTTCCCGGTCGCCGTTTATCTTATTCATTTACTTCCTCCACCGGATGAATCTCAAACGGCAGAATTACATCTTCCTGAAATTCTTCCGCACATTCCAAAGCTGTCTCATTATCAGCGTCATAATACCAGCGAACGGCTACCTTTTTTCCCTGCTGGTAGGCGTTCTCCACTTTTTCCAGCAGCATCATCACACATTTTGAGCTGCTGGTATTTATATACGGCATATGAAAATATATCTCCAGCACCACTGCTTCTTCCAGTTGCTGCAAATACTCATCCAGCCAGTTAAACAGCACTTCATAAAACTTAAATGCGTTTTCGGGATAGGATTGTCCTTCAATTCTCAACGTATTGCATTGAGGGTCGAAGCATATCTCAGGTGTTGATTTGGTTTTTTCAATATATAACCTGTCCATGTAGATCCTCCTAAACGTAGGCCTTCAAAGTAAAAAATGAGATTGTTTCATCAAGCGGCACCACTGAATAATGCAATGGTTTGCTGGCACGGCGTGCCATATCAATAAGACCCAAACCTGCGCCAGAACAGCCTGGCGGTATTTCCTTCTTTAATTGCTCCTTGTAGAGCTTCTTTAGCCCAGTCTTATCCAATGACGCAATTTCGTCCAGCCTTGCTGCAAGCAAGGCAACATCCCCGGTAGCCACAAGATTCCCTGACGATACAAAATAGCCTTCCTCCGATTTGCCAATAGCGACAATCCCGGAATTGGCTATCCGTTCCCCGGCCAGTGAACTGCTTTGCAATGAACTATAGTTTTTAATGTTTTGCGTTTGCTCGATAAATACGGCAAAGACATTGTATGTATCATTCTGCGAGGTAGCTTCTGTTTCTAAATATTTTTTCACAGCACCGCCAAGTTCCTCAATAATTTCCTGTGTGAAGCGACCGGAAAAACTTATGAGCACTCCAAAATTTTGTAATAACTTTTGGAGATCCAGTAAATCCATTGTCATAAAATATAACCCCCTAAAACTAATTAGGCTGTTCAATAACGGAATATATTTCGACAATCTTTTCCACTTCCCTGCTTTTTGGTAGACGATAACAAAATCCTGCTGCTTATTTTTGCGTTAAAAACTAACCCCAAATAATGCTGGTCTTACTCCCCCTGTCCCGGTCTGAATGATTGGGCTTCAGCCTGACAGAATAAAAATGCAACAACTGGCCAATAGAAAAGAACAAAACCCTCAGAAGAGTTTTGCCCTCTACTATCTCATATACAACGCATTAAAGTCTTGCAGGCTGGCGGTGTGTTGGCATGCCTTACTGCCGAATATATAGTGACTATAGGCACTCAAAGCTTCGCTGCACAAATTACTAACCGTTAACCTGTTTAAAATTCTAACAATTATTGCGTCAAGCCTTTTTTTGCTTCACAACAAGCCGGGCCTAAGTCAGCTACTTATACCTGCTCCTGCGCCAGGCATGGGCGGCCAGGATTACTCCCAGGATTGACGTCAGAATTTGATACTGCTGAATTGTGGCAAAAGTCATGAGCACATACAGCATAGCTATGATCGTCGTTATCGAAGCCAGCTCATAAGCTTTTCGCCACAGGCGACCCTTGTCGAGGGGCGTTTTTCGCAGAGGAACCAGCGCAGACCACGGCAAGGAAGCCACCTGCTGTTTAGTTCTGCTTAAAAAGGCATCATCAATAACAGGTAAAGGCCTGGTATCCTCCAGCCGGCCAATTAGCAACCGGCCGCAATGCCGGCAGTATTTCACATTTGTACTAAGCTGCTTGCCACAAAAATCACAATACATGACTATGCCTCACACCATATCCTTTCTCCTCCTAGTGTGCCCAGATCCATAGCCATTTTTTCATGCTCGTTACAATTGTGGCAATTCTGCCAAATACTGCTGCAAATTCTGGTATAATATCGCGTAATCAATTTCTTTCAAATCGCCAAAGCTACTGCGGAAAGCCATATAGTCAAACCTACTGCCCAATTTGTCCCTGATCAGTTGCTCGTATCGCAGGAACAGCTGGTTATTGATATTAAAATTATGTACCTGCGGGCATTGCCCGTAAACGGCGGGGTCAACTGTTTTTCCCGCTTGGACGGCCTTTATGTAGGCAATATTAGCCTCAATCAGTTCCCGGCTGACAATTCCTGAGTGGGCTGACACCATAGTCTTAGCAGGAAATTCTTTAAGATAGGTAAGCGTATTAATATATCTGGCCAAATCGGCGAAATCCAGATAAGGAATCGGATATTCGACCAGATCGCCGATAAACAGAACGGCATCCTTGTGGTCAAAGCAAAGTGCAGAATCGGCAGTGTGTCCGGGAGCATGGATAAATTCAATTTGCTCCGCTGCGAAGGCCATTTTGTCGCTAAAGGTCACATTGGGTAATACCAATTCGACTGAACCCTGGTGAAATGCCTTCAGCTCGGACAGTTCATAGCCGCCAATTTCGCTCAGCCTTTTCCGGCATAGTTCGTGACCTACAATGATATCGCCGGCAAATGCGCAATTTCCCCAGACATGATCCCAGTCCGAATGGGAATTAAATACTATCATTCTTTTGTTACCGGCTCTGCCGGCCAGATACTTCTTTATATAATCCATAGATAGCGGTCCCAGGTGCGTATCACACAAGAACCAATATTCGTCTGCACAAATCAAATAAACCGAGATATTATCTTCAAAGGTAAACACAACGCCGCGGCTGCCCACGGTTCCGATATTCTTGACACCCATACGTCTTCTCCCTATTACCCAGTCTTTTTTCTACTCGCCGGACGTTTTCGGCGGCCGGTTAAGCATCCCCCACTCACGCATCAATTCGAGAATCGGCATGAGTGTCTGGCCTTTAGTTGTGAGTGAATACTCCACTTTGGGCGGAATCTGCTGATATTCTTCCCGGCGAATTAGCGCCTGCGCCTCAAGCTCTTTGAGCTGATGGCTTAGCATTTTGTGCGTTATCGCAGGCAATAGCTTTTTTAGTTCACCATATCTAAGCACCCCCTTGTCGGCAAGCATGTAGAGGATAAGCCATTTCCATTTACCGCCGACAACAGACAGGGTATAAGTAATAGCACAATTGCAGTCTCCCGGCCAGTTTGCCATCTCTACTCTCCTTTTGTATAGTATCTACCCAAAAAGTGCATACTTCCTATTCTAATAAAATAATATATAATTTAAAGCAGACGATCAAGTAGCAATATAACAGGAGGTATCGCGTATGAATGTATTAGCTGTTAACGGAAGTCCGCGAAAAAACTGGAATACGGCCACATTACTCAGCAAGGCCCTGGAAGGAGCCGCTTCGCAGGGAGCCGGCACCGAGCTCATCCATCTATATGATCTTAATTTCAAAGGCTGTATAAGCTGTTTTGCCTGCAAGCGCAAAGCTGGCAAAAGCTATGGCAGATGTGCGTTCCAGGACGAGTTGACGCCAGTCCTGGAAAAAGTGGCGAATGCCGATGCCATTATTCTGGGGTCACCCATCTATCTCGGGAATGTCACGGGTGAAATGCGTTCATTCCTTGAACGCATGGTATTTCAGTACTTAGTATATGACACCAATTATTCTTCATTGTTTCCGAAAAAGATCCCTATTGGCTTTATTTACACCATGAATGTTGATGAAACCAGAATGCAAACAATGGGCTATCCACAAAATCTCAGCGCAGTCGAAGCAGCCTTGGGAAGAACCTTCGGAGCGTGCGAAGCCTTATATGCAAACGATACATATCAGTTTGACGATTATTCTAAATATGTTGTAACTGCTTTTAATGAGGCTGATAAGGCCAAATCCAGACAAGAGAGATTCCCCGCTGACTGCGAAAAAGCTTTTAGCATGGGAGTACGCTTTGCAGCTAAAACAACCGGCTTATAAAAAATTAGTAAAGAAATAGACGAAGGGGCTGCCTCAAGTTCATTGAAGCAGCCCCTTATTATTGTCAGACAGACTCTAATGATTCAATAACCGGCGGTTCGAAAGGTACAGGGGCCTCGCTAACCTCGGTAGGCAAGCCCATGGTGTCCAGTAACGCGATAAACGGCTTGGGATCCAATTCTTCGACGTTCACCATATGTTTGACATCCCAGTCACCGCGGGCCACTAAGATGGCGGCGGCGGCGGCCGGTACCCCGGCCGTATAGCTGATGGCCTGGGACTCAACTTCCCGGTAGCATTCCGCATGATCACAAGTATTGTAGATAAAAATAGCCCGCTCTTTATTATCTTTAGTTCCCCGGATATAATTGCCAATACAGGTTTTGCCGGTATAGCCGGGCGCCAGGGAAGACGGATCAGGCAGTAAGGCCTTTAATACCTTGAGAGGCGCAATCTCCACACCATCGGCTATCTTGATGGGTTTTTCCGAAGTAAGACCGATATTGGTCAGCACGGAAAACACATTTAGATAGTGATCGCCAAAACCCATCCAGAAACGAATCGAGTTAGCGGCAATATTCTTGGAAAGAGAATGCAGCTCATCATGTCCGGTCAAGTATACCGGGCACTTACCAACAACCGGAAAATCATAGTCCATACGTATGGAGTGAACCTTTTGCAACACCCATTTCCGGTCTATCCAGGTCCATACTTTTCTAAACTCCCGGAAATTAATCTCGGGATCAAAATTAGTGGCAAAATATTTGCCATGACTGCCGGCATTAACATCCAGGATGTCAATGGTGTCAATGGTGTCGAAATACTCTCTTTGGGCCAGGGCGCACCAGGCGTTAACAACTCCGGGATCAAAGCCGATACCCAAGATAGCGGTAACGCCTTTTTCTTGGCAGCGTTCTTGGCGTTTCCACTCATAGTTGGCATACCAGGGCGGATTTTCGCAAACCTTGTCCGGCTCTTCATGAATAGCGGTATCCATATACACAGCCCCGGTCTCGATGCAGGCTTCCAAGACCGACATATTGACGTAGGATTGACCGACATTAATAACAATCTCTGATTGCGTTTCCCTGATCAGTTCAATCAGTTCCGGGATGTTCAGCGCATCCACTTTGCGGGAATACAATTTTTTCGACGGATCTTTCAGATGATTCTTGCGCAGTACGCTTTCAATAATGGCATCACATTTTTGCTGGGTACGCGAGGCGATGCAAATATCACCCAACACATCGTTATTCATCGCACATTTGTGGGCAACAACATGACTCACGCCGCCAGCACCGACAATTAGAACATTTTTTCTCATTTTTCTCTCCTTTACTTGTAAAAAAATATTTATGATAAATTATTAATGAAATCTGTATAAGTAAACGTCCGGACAACTTGTATACTGCCATCCAGCCGCCGCACGGCAATGGCCGGCATCTGCAGGCCGTTGAACCAGTTCTTCTTTACCATAGTATAACCAGCTGCATCGGCAAAACGTATTTCACTGCCGATTTTAAGCTTTTCAGTAAAATTGAATGTGCCAAAAACATCGCCGGCAAGACAGGAGCGTCCTGCCACCATATACCTATAATCGCCGCCGTCGCCATTTTCCATTTTGGCTGCTAAACGGTAAATCAGAAGGTCCAGCATATGTGCTTCTACAGAAGCGTCAACAATGGCTATATCCATCTCATTATGCACCAGGTCGACTACACTTGTAACCAGCTCGGCACTGCCGGTAATAGCGCTTTCTCCCGGTTCCAAGTATATTTGGAGATTAAATTCAGCGGCAAACTCCCGCAACTTACTGCAGAACTTTTCCACCGGGTAGCCCTCTTTGGTAAAGTACAGGCCGCCGCCAAGACTAATCCACTGCAGTTCTTTGAGCAGGTCGCCATAACAGCCGCCAAGGAAGTCCAGCTGCCTGGAGAAAATATCAAAATCATCATTTTCACAGTTATAATGAACCATTAAACCGCTGAGGCGGGGAAGCTGCCGTACAAGTTCAGCCTTATTCACCACACCCAACCGCGAAAACTTCCGCGCCGGATCGGCGAGATCAAAATGCGAGTGGCTGAGTCCGGGATTGACACGAAGCCCCACTTTGGCAGACCGGGCAATATCATAATACATCTCTAACTGGGAAACCGAGTTAAAGATAATTTTATCGGCAAATTGAGCGACAGCCTGGATGTCTTCCGGTGAATAACCGACACAATAAGCATGTGTCTCCTTACCGAACTTCTCATAACCCAGTTTGGCTTCAAACAGTGAGCTTGAGGTCGTACCATCCATATACTGGCACATTAAGTCGAACACACACCAGGTGGAAAAACATTTTAGCGCCAAAACCGACTTAGCCCCGGAGAGCTGGCGCACCTGCTCAATAATTTTTAAATTACGCATCAGTTTCTGTTCATCAATCAGATAGTAAGGGGTGGCAAGTTTCATGTTATTACTCCTGTTTCGTTGGTAGTCTCCTGCGAGCCGCTCCGGCCCGGAGGAACAATATCAAAATAAGCCGCCTCGCCCCATCAACCCTGGCGGATTCGAAGAGAACAAAGCAGCAATGGTAGAAATTAATTACCCTCCAGTCAAGGGTAGGCTCATCAACTGATAATTTTGCATCCCAATTTTTTTCTACGACACTAATAATAGCAAAATCGAGCGCATTTGTCGATTATTCTTTAAAAACAATCGAAAATTCCTGCAAAATATCATTTTTCTCCGCTATAATATGTCTTACTGATGCAGATACCAACACCTGCCATGCAAACAGATACGTCTCCCCGGCCGCCGGCCGCCTGTGCTGAAGCAGCCTAACTCGCAACAACTTACTCCGTGCCTGGACGAAAGCTGTAACTCATTATTTATTAAATTCAAGCTGACAAGCCTTTTTCCTTGAGATTCCTGTTATAGAAATGTAAATTTCAGCTAAAGATTGCAGGCGAATTAATTTACCCTTATTGCGGCACAACAATAATTTTGACCGGCAGATTAGAGGCCCCCGGCGGGCTGAAGGTAAAGGACAAAGGGTCCCCGCTTTCATATGTACCTAAAAATGCAAACTCGCTGCGATGCTTGTTTTCACCGAAATATAGCCGTCCCTGTGGCGTTGCAACCGGGCTCCAGCTTACTTCAGGATGAGTAATACCGATGGCGCCGGCGTAAGATCCTCCTAAGGGGGTTAGGTAATAGGCTACTTTCCCGCCGGTCTTTGAGGGCAGCATGATCTGATAAACCACGCCATAATTGCCATAGTTAATAACCGGCGTATTGTCGGTAGCATCGATTCCCCGCAAATAAACATCCAACTGGTTGTCGGCCAGCGTCAGCCCCAGAACCCCGTCGGTTTGCGGGTCATATGCCCTGGTTGGTGAAATTATGCGGTTAGCGCCTTCAAAGGTACCGCGCAGCCGCCACTGGTCAGCCGGCAGTACGGCTGCCGTCCGGGAAAACTTCCGGCTGTCTTCAGTCACCGGCAGCATCATAACCTTAACAGTTACCGGGTGGTCAGCAGTCAGGTCATATATTCCGTTGATCAACATATTGGGCAGCATGGCCGTCCGGCTGATGTCCGCCGCTAGCGGCAGGACCCCTCCCGGCGGAATAGTAAGCTGACAAGATTGATTAGCGGCCATGTAGGCCGACTGCGCTTCCTTGCCTGTTGCCATCCAGTCATACCCCGGACCGCCTAAGCTTGCCTGACCGACAGTCACCCGAACAGGCTCATGACCGTTATTTTCCAGAAGAACATCCAGTTTTTTTACATCATTGGTGGCGTTAACATGGTAAAAGAAAAGGCGAACACGGCCTGATACCGTATCCTGGTACAGAATGCCGTCTGTATATACCATCTCAGGGCTATCGGAAAGCAGTAATTTCCCGCCAAAGGAAGTGCTTTTGGCTTCCCATTCCGGCAGGTTTTCTATATTCATACCCTGTAATCCCGCGGCTGCCGCTATTGACTGACCTCCCAGACCGGCCAGACACAACCACATCATAATAAAAATAATCTTTGCTGTGTAGTACATTTGTTACCTCCAACTGACAACATATGTTTTTTAATCTGCTTCTCAACAATAAAGAACCCTGCAAGCTCACCAAGAACCTGCAGGGTTTTGCCTTCAATACAACTTTGTTGTAACTTAAACCCGTAGTCGCTATGAGCCATTCTATTGCTTGAGCGGAACTGTGATAAAAACCCGTGTCCCCTTGCCGGCTTCGGATTTTACACTAAGTTCACCCCGCAAAAGATTAATACGTTCCCGCATACCCATCAGGCCAAAACTTTCCTTACCGACCGACTCGGCTGAATCAAATCCCTGGCCGTCATCCTCAACTACTGCCGATACCACACTGGCACGAAAATCAATACGTACCCAGGCGTTTGCAGCCCGGGAATGTTTTTCGACATTATTAAGCGCTTCTTGTATGATACGGAATAGACCAATCTCAACATGCGCGTCCAGCCGCTTCTCCTGCCCCAGAATCTTAAGTTCGGTAAAAATTAAGCTGCGTTCTTTGACGGTTTCGAGCACGCGGCGAAGAGTGGGCACTAACCCTAAATCATCAAGGGTCATCGGCCTGAGATCAAAAATAATCTTCCGTGTTTCCCTGAGGGCCACCCTTACCTGCTCTCGCAAATCGGACAGCTCCTCTTTGGCCCTGACAATATCTGTTTCTATCAGGCGTTCACAGACCTCGGCCCGGAAAACAATATTGGCCATGGACTGGGCAGGACCATCATGTATTTCCCGGGCCACACGCCGCCGTTCTTCTTCCTGGGCTTTAATAATCTTGGCCCCAAAGACCTGGCTGGCCTGGAGCGTTTCAAGCTGGCTCATAACCGTCCCCATCTGGCTGCCTAAATAGCCAAGTACGGCGCCCACTTGTGAGACCAGGCTTTCGGCCTTCTCCACAGTACTTTTGAGTGCTTTAAGCCGCAGTTCACAATCATCGCGCTGGCGCCGTAAATTCTGCTCCTGCAGCCTGGCCATGGCCAGTTCAAGCTGAACATTACTGGTATCCTCGTAAGCCGCTTTTATGTCCGCTTCAGTATATTTCCGGAAATTACGACTGACCTCCATCAGCCTCAGGCGTGACCGGCGCTCCCGTTTCTCCAATTCATCCACTCTGAAAATAATATCAGCCGTTTCCTGTTTGGTTCGCTCGACATCCTGCCGGATTTTTTCTGCTTCAGCCCTGGCTGCTTCGTATATATCGAATATTTGCGATTTACTTTTTTCAACTGCTGCGATAGTATTTTTTACAATTTTATCTAAAACCTTTGCGTCAAGGTTTATCATCCTGTCACCACTCTTGCTATCAATGCATATAAAGCACATTCGCCATATCGGGCGCATATCCTGCCGGACTTCTCACAACTAACATAACAGTCGCTTAATAATATCAGCAGCCCCGAGCAGCGGAGGTTCCTGTTCCCGCCAGGAGCTGCCGGCAACCAGCCGGGCTAAGTCAAATAAACTATGTGCTACCGGTGTGTCTGGATGACTGAACACAAAAGGAACGCCGCGATTGACCGAAGCCACAACAACCTTAGTATCGTTGGGTATCGTTGCCGTTACCTTATACTGCAGGCTTTCCTCGATCTCATCTATATTGATACCCTGCTCGGCAATATCCACTTTGTTAAGAATTACTTTTACTTTCCCCGGACTGTGTTTACGTGACTCCATTACCTCCAAGCATAGTTTGACATTTTTTATCGTTGGCAAATCCAGGGCGGCAACCACCAGTACGATATCGGCAGCGTCAAGCACCGCCAGCATGTTTTCAGAATATGCCGCAGCCGTATCAATAACCGTATATCTGAACTTTTTGCGCATAGTCTCTAAAATAGCCGTCAAATGACTGCCTGTTATGGTTGCTGCCTGCTCCGGCCGGTTAGGAGCAGGCAGCAACTGTACGTCACGGTTAAAATAAGATAGGTAGCCTTT
Organism: Sporomusa aerivorans; assembly: GCF_041428895.1. Taxonomy (NCBI): domain Bacteria; kingdom Bacillati; phylum Bacillota; class Negativicutes; order Selenomonadales; family Sporomusaceae; genus Sporomusa; species Sporomusa aerivorans. Next base: position 235,848 of record NZ_CP156926.1, on the reverse strand, counting down.
CAGATCAGGTCTGTCCGGCTTTTCGATATCACACACTAAATCAGCTATGGTCGCCCGGGGTATAAGGCTTAGGAATAAGGCGACATCACCAAATTGCAAGTCGGCATCCACTATACCGACTTGCTCACCGGTCTCTGCCGCGAGCGCCACAGCTAAGTTTGTGGCAATCGTCGTTTTGCCGGTCCCGCCTTTGGAACTGTATACCGTAATAATTTTCCCCTGCTCTTCCCGCCGGTTCAATGGCTCACCACCGTCTCCCTGCCGCTCCTTGGCATAACCCGCTTTGATGGTAGAGAGCAGTTTTTCGGTCATAAACGGCTTAATCAGGAAGTTCTTGGCGCCAGCCGCTATAGCTTTCTTAATATATTCCAGCTCTCCCTGAACACTCATAACAACAATGCAGGTATGGGGATTTTCCGCCGCAATCTGCCTTGTCGCCGTAATTCCATCCATACCCGGCATATTAATATCCATCAGAACAACGTCCGGCTGCAGCGTTTTCACCATTTCCACCGCCTCCGCCCCTGTCGCCGCCTGACCTACAACCTGAATGCCCTTATCTAAAGCCAGCAGCTCACATATACTTTCCCTGGTTGCTGCCATATCATCGGCAATAAGTACATTAATTTTCGCAGACATCAGAGTTACCCCCTGAATGGGTTTTCTTTCACAAACCAGTTCACTTACCGGTAATTAAATTTTATATGCAAATGGATGGAAAAACCACCAGGGAAATGATCCTATTTTCTTTAGGACTTATGGCAAAGCTCTTGCAAATTACAGGACTTGGGTCCTATTACAACCATTTCCTTTTCTGGAAATACCGCAGCATCAATAAACTCATTATCAGCATTACCGCTAATATCAGCGGGTAGCCATACTGCCATCTTAGCTCCGGCATATAGTCAAAATTCATACCATACACCCCGGCAATAAAGGTAAGCGGAATAAAAATTGTCGAAATAATCGTCAGCATCTTCATGACTTCGCTCATTCGGTTGCTTACACTGGATAAATAAATATCCAGCATGCCGGAAAGCATATCACGATAAATTTCGACTGTTTCAATAACCTGGACAATATGATCATATATGTCCCGCAAATAAATCAGCGTGGTCTCCTGAATAAGGGCCGATTCCCCCCGTTCCAGGGCGCTGACCAACTCCCGTACAGGCCACACGGATTTTCGCATGAATAGCATGTCTTGCTTGAGCGCATGCAGTTCACCCAATAATTCCGGGCGCGGCCGGGCAGCGATTTGTTCTTCCAGCGTTTCAATCTTTTCGCCTAGGTGTTCCAGCGCCAGGAAATAATGATCAACAAGACTATCCACAAGAGCATACAACAAATAATCGGCTCCCAGGCGGGCAATTTTACCCCGTCTGCTTTTCACTCGCTCATACACATTATGTAAGACATCATTGTCTTCCGGCAGGCTCTCCAAAAAGGAAATGACATAATTCGGCCCTAAAATCAGGCTTACCTGTTCAGAGTTATAATCGATAGTCCCAGCGGTAACCACCAGTGATTTCAGAATAACCGCAAGATAATCGCCATAATCGCTAAATTTGGGACGCTGGTTAGTATGCAGGATATCCTCCAGCACCAGGGGATGTATGGCAAACTGCCGGCCAATTCCTTCGACACTTTGGGCGGTAAGCCCCCGGACCTGAATCCAGGTAACGCCCGGCTCGGCAGTCAGTTGCGCCAGACTAGCGATATTGACATCGTCGTACTCTGCCAAACTGTCTTCATTATAATGAATCACACGGATATGCGCTTTGTCAGCGCGCATATCCCCGACATGCAATAACGTACCTGGCGGCAAGCCGACTTTGGAGGCCAGGTTTCCGGTGATTTTTGCCATAAAGCACCTCATGCAAATATAAGTTAGAAGGAAATATTCTCCCTTGCAATCTAGCTGCCCTTATAGAATCAGATCATATTCCATACGTCTGGCGGTTGCCAGCGCCACCTCTTCACCCACCAGTTTTTTCAGAATGTAAAATGACATGGTTATTCCGGCTGAAATGCCGCCCGCAGTGATAACGGCACCTTCATCTACATACTTTACGTTCCGCTGGACTAAAACTGCCGGAAACTCGGCCGCCAGGCGATCAATATCCAGCCAGTGGGTAGTCGCTTTTTTGCCGTCCAGGATTCCTGCCTTGGCCAGCAGGAAAGCGCCTGTACAAACCGACGCCAGTATAAAAACTTTACTTTGCTCTCTTTTAATCCATTCAAGCACCGCTGCGTTATGTATTTCAATTTCTTCCGCCCCATAGCCGCCGGGAATGATTAAGATATCGAAAGCCGGCGCACTCGCAAAGCTGTATTCGGGTTTGACCCTTAAACCAGTGCGGGCCCGAATCCATTCCCCTGTTTCAGAAACAGTAGCGACCACAAAAGGCTTTTCTTGTCGATCCGGTATTGCGGCCAGCGAAAAAACCTCAAACGGCCCGGCGAAATCGAGCACTTCCACTTCATTAAATAATAATATGCCTACACGCCATGCCTTATCCATATCTCACACCCCTTTTAGGCAGGATATTCTCCATATCCCGGTCAAAATCCTTGCCGGCGGCATGACTTATCAAGCATTATGGCAGCACTGGTTATCCGCCACTAAAAATTCTTTCATTAAATACGCCTGAAAAAGGCAGGGAAGCACTTAGCAATTGCGCTCCCCTGCCCAAGTTCATAACTTTCTGCTATTAAAACTGCTATGCCGCATCGTTTGGCAAGATATCCACCCGGCTATTAACTCATGAATTCAGCAGGTTATACTTTTGCATCTTCTGATAAAAACCGGAGCGGTGAATTCCCAGTATCCTTGCCGCTTTACTCTTGTTGCCGCCAGCTGCGGCCAACGCCCTTAGTATAGCCTGTTTCTCCGCATCTTCCTTAATCTCGGACAGGTCTGACGAGCTTTCTCCCTCCTCTCCTTCCGTCTTGCTGCGGTTTACCCGTTTAAGCATGGGGGGCAAGTTTTCCGCCGCAATCATAAAACCGTCATCCATCAAGTTAATGGTACGTTCAAGCACATTTTCGAGCTCGCGGACATTTCCCGGCCAGTTGTATTGCATCAACAAAGTCAGTGCTTCCGGTGTAATCCCCTCCACCCAATGCTCTACCTGATTGTTTATTTTTTTGAGAAGCATTTCGCAGAGCAGGGGAATGTCCTCAGTCCGCTCCCTCAGCGGCGGAATGTTTAAGATAAATATATTCAAGCGGTAATATAAATCCTGACGGAATTGATTCTCGGCAATCATTGCTTCCAAATCGCGGTTGGTTGCCGCAATAACGCGAATATCCAGTTTCGTTGTCTTAGTACCGCCCAGACGCTCCAATTCCCGTTCCTGTAATACCCGTAAGAGCTTTACCTGCATAGCAAGAGACATTTCCCCAATTTCATCCAGGAAGATGGTACCGCCGTTGGCCAATTCAAATTTACCCGGCTTGCCGCCTTTACGCGCACCGGTAAAGGCGCCTTCCTCATAACCAAACAACTCAGCTTCCAGCAATTGTTCCGGAAGCGCCGCACAATTAACCTTAATGAAAGGACCTTGCCGGCGCTGGCTGGCATTGTGTACGGCATGAGCGAACAGCTCCTTGCCTGTGCCGCTTTCTCCTAAGATTAATACGGTTGATGTCCCCCTGGCCGCTTTGGCGGCTACCGACCGCAGCCACTTCATCTTCTCACTGTCGCCAACAATATTGTCAAACGTATATTTCCCGCCATAGGCTTTGTAAAGTTCTTCTTTATAATATTCAAGCTCCGATTCAAGCTTTCTGATTTTACCGGCAAGCGATTTCAATTCCTTAATATCTTTAAATACCACGTTGCCCACCGCGCCAATGACTTCACCGTCTTTGACAATCGGGATCCGGGTAACAACGCAAGTATTATTCTGGATCTTCTGTATATCGGTAACTTCAGCCTTACCTTCCTGCGCTACAAAATGCATGCGGGTATTGGGAATAACCTCAGTAACATGCTTTCCTACAACGGAGTTCGGGTCAAGAGCCAGAAATTCACCATAAGCTTTATTCATCCTGGTAATATAGCCGTCTTTATCAACAACGACAATGCCTTCATGCAAACTTTCCAAAATGGACTCCAGGGTACTTGTAAGGCATTTTACGTCTTCGAGCTGCGAAACCACTTCGTTGAATTCGGTAATATCCTGAAATATGGCCACGGCGCCAACAAGGATATTATCTTTAATAATGGGAGCACGGCTAGTCAATATTTCACAGTTGCCTACATTTTGACGCTGATTAATTTCCTCAGCGCCTGTCTTCAACACCCGGATAAGACCCGTATTAGGAATGGCGTCATCCACCATCTGTCCGATAACATTTTTTGCTTTTAGACCAGTAATCTTCTCGGCAGCAGTATTAAAAAAAGTAACAATACCGCGGGAATTAACCACAGTTACACCGTTAGAGACCGAATCAAGCACAACCCGCATTGCCGCTATATCGGTCGACGAGAATGCTCCAGTCAAATCTTTTCCCTCTTCTTCTTGCATCCCGAGACCTCCCGTCTATATCTTTGAAAAGCAAGTATACTCATTAAAGACATTATAGAGCGTGTCCGGGTTGCTGTCCACAGGAAAAGTCACAAGAATTGGAAAATTACCGGCAACGAAACTCAAAAAAAGATAACAGGGAGGAAAATCCTCCCTGTTATCTTTTTATCACTCAGCTAACCGTATTTTAAATACCAACTGCGGTTACTCTATAATGTACATGCACCATCAACGCTAAGCACGGTTCCATTAATGAATTTAGCATCATCTGAGGCGAGGAAGGCAAAAGCAGCCGCGATTTCTTCCGGTTCACCCAAGCGGCCGGCCGGTACTTTTATTAATATTTTTTCCTGTAATACTTGCTCTGGTATTTTCTTTACCATTTCGGTTGCAATAAAGCCTGGCGCCACGCAGTTGAATCTAAGACCGTTCTTGGCCATTTCCTTGGCCCAGGATTTGGTCATGCCAATAACCCCCCATTTGGTGGCAGCATAATTGGTTTGACCAAGATTTCCATATATACCCACAACCGATGAGGTAGTCAACACAACGCCGGATTTTTGCTCAAGCATTTGCGGCAGTACGGCAGATGTACAATTGAACACACCTGTCAGATTTACATTGATGACAGCATCCCAAGACTCTTTGGTCATTTTTTTCATCATGGCGTCTTTGGTTATGCCGGCATTATTAATCAGAACATCCACCTTACCGAATGCCTCTATCGTTTTGTCCACCATACCCTTGACACTGTCTGGATCGGTGACATTGACTTGTACATAGATAGCGCGCACACCGTTTGCCTGCACTTCAGCAACAGTAGCCGCGCCATCGGCAAAATCGGCAACCACAATGTTAGCGCCCTCTTGCGCAAAACGCAGGGCTGTTGCCTTGCCAATGCCACTTGCCGCGCCTGTAATAATGACAACTTTGTCTTTTAAACCTTTCATAGAAAATACCTCCCCGTTTTGAATTAAACTATGTTTATAATCACATACCCTTCAGCGATCACTTTTATTTATGTTGCAAATATCATGCCAAGACTACAGTGCAATGGCTTACAGACCGGTACGGTTGCAGAATCTTCCTGACTTAAATTGTTTAACGGTTTATGATAATAGCTTGTAAAGGGGTATTTCCGGGTGTTCGTACTGAAAAATCTTAAGCCCGGCAGCGGGCGCTGCATCTGTCTGGGTCAATCTAAAGGAGTGGACATAGACAGCGCATGTCTTGCTTAATAAACACATTGTCTATTTATCTGTACACATTCCTGTTTGTTTCATCTGCTCATCTTCAGTAAAGCTTCAGTAAAGCCTAACCGGTTTTGACAGAAAACAGTGATTTTACAGCTTTTAAATATTGTCATCTGACTATTGGCATGATACTTGCTTATAATTAATTTGGAGTTTCATTTGGCCAGAAAGGAGGCGGCTGCTATTCTCTAGATACTTTGCCATCAGAAAAAACAGTATTTTCTGATGCATAGAAAAATTGTGTTATGTAATGAACATTCTAAATATTTAGGAGGTTACAACATGGAAGTAATTGGCATTCTCCTTAGTTTATTCCTGCTTATGTTCTTCGCCTACCGTGGTTTTTCCGTAATTTTATTTGCGCCTGTATTTGCCCTGCTTGCCGCTTCGCTGTCCGGGTTATCCCTGATGCCGGCCTATACCGAGTTGTTTATGGCCAAAGCAGTTACCTACATTAAGTCCTTTTTCCCGGTATTTCTGCTGGGTGCGGTATTCGGCAAAATGATGGAAGATACCGGCTTAGCCAAAGGTATTGCCCATGCCATTATTAAAAGCCTGGGTAAAGACCGCGCCATTTTGTCCATTGTATTGGCAGGCTGCGTACTCACCTACGGCGGTGTAAGCCTGTTTGTTGTGGTGTTTGCCATCTACCCCTTTGCTTCGGCGCTATTTAAAGAAGCAGATATACCCAAAAGATTATTGCCCGCTACCATTGCGCTTGGTGCATTTACTGCCACTATGGACAGCCTTCCCGGCACACCGCAGATTCAGAATCTGATTCCTACAAACTTCTTCGGCACCAATATTTACGCTGCGCCTATTCTGGGCTTGTTAGGCGGCTTTGCTATCTTGGGATGCGGAATTTTGTGGCTGGAACACCGCCGGAAACAAGCGGCCGCTAAAGGCGAGGGTTACGGCAATCATACCTTAAATGAACCAGAAATCAAAACTGATACTAAGCTTCCCTCCTGGCAATTGGCCGTTCTTCCGTTGTTAGCCGTTCTTGTAGTAAACTTCCTTATGACAAATATATTCACCTGGAATCCCGACATGCTTGAACCTTTCAAAGCCATGAAACTGCCGATGACAGCTCCCGCCGTTAAAAATGTCATCAGTATCTGGTCGCTAATTATTGCTCTTGTTACCGGTATTGGCTTGGCAATCGCCTTAGGTTACCGCAACCTCGGTTCGACCGGTATGCTCGCCAAATCACTCAACGCCGGTGCGATTGGATCGCTCCTGGCAATCATGAATACAGCTTCAGAAGTAGGCTATGGCAATGTTATCGCTTCTCTCAGCGGTTTCAAATCCATCTCCAGCGCTTTGATGAGTATCAAGGTGGGCGGTTCCCCGCTGGTATCGGAAGCCGTAACGGTTAATGTGCTTGCCGGCGTGACCGGCTCAGCCTCCGGCGGTATGTCGATCGCTCTGGATTTAATGGCCAAAGACTGGCTTGCCTGGGCCAATTCCATCGGTATGTCGCCGGAAATACTGCACCGGGTAGCTTCCATGGCGTCGGGCGGTATGGATACCCTGCCGCATAACGGCGCGGTTATTACCCTGCTCGCAGTCTGCGGCCTCACACACAAAGACTCTTATGGCGATATTTTTGTTCTAACCTGCCTGAAAACCTTCATGGTGTTTGTAGTCATCTTCCTCCACTCAATAACCGGCCTGCTGTAATATAACAACAAAAGACCTGTGTTGCCAAACACAGGTCTTTTGTTAAAGATAATCCAAACTGCAGCAGCATCGTTACTGAGAAGGGAGCGGCCTATGGCAACCTCAATCTTAGATCATTTTACCAAAGTAATTTCCTACTTGCCGGATTTGTCGACAGGAGATATCGGCGTAAGTTTAACAGACACAGAAAAGTATCTGTTTTATAAGCCAGGCAAGACACTTAATCTGGCAGTGCAAATCGGCTCGGCGTTAAAACCGGGCAGCGCCGTATACCGTGCCGTACACGAAGGCCGGCGGGTGGTTATAAAGGGTGATAAGGCCTTATTGGGCCAGCCCTATATTGCGGTTGCCGTACCAATTTGGAATGCGGACCGCAAGGTAGCGGGCGCCGTCTGTATTCAGGAGGCAGTAGACCGGCAGGAAGCCTTAAAGGAAATGGCGGCTCAACTATCCGCTACCATAAGCAGTTTAGCCGCAACTTCACAAAATATTTCGGCCCAGACCCAGGAATTGTCGGCTGTAAGCCAGACATTGACCAAATCCTCGCATGAATCAGCGGCCAGAATGTCCGAAAGTGATCAAGTGCTGCGTTTAATACAAAAGATCGCCGCCCAAACAAACCTGCTGGGTCTTAACGCCGCCATTGAAGCGGCGCGGGTAGGCGAGCAGGGCCGGGGCTTCAGCGTTGTCGCCGAAGAAATCCGTAAACTGGCGACGAATAGTTCGGATTCCATCAAGCAGATCGACACCCTTATTAAAACACTGCAGACCGACAGCCACAGCTTGAACTGCCAAACAGAATACATTAGCCAGGTATTATCGCAAGTAGCGGAAGCCGTCACCAGCATTGCCGGCTCAATTCAGCAAATCGGCAGCATGGCTCAGGAGCTGGATACAATTGCCGATAGTCTATGCCATGAACGCTAGCAACAGCAAAGGTAGACGGTGTACAAAAAAATAGACGCATGTGTTTAAAACACTAAACACATATAGACCTTATAAGTATGAAATCACCGGAGCCAGATCAGATAACTGGCCTTATCCTGCAAGGAATACAACTTTGGCACACTCCTTGCATTAGTATAGAACGAACCATTTTTAAAAGGAGAGTGAGCATATTGGCAAAAATAGTCAGTGCACAGGATGCTGTTCAACTCATACAAGACGGTAAAACTATTGCAACCAGCGGTTTTGTCGGCAACGGCCATCCGGAGGCCCTTACCGCCGCGTTGGAAGAACGTTTTATTGCAGAAGGCACTCCGAAAAATCTCACACTGGTATACTGCGCCGGACAGGGCGATGGCAAAGACCGCGGTCTTAACCACTTTGGACGCGACGGAATGGTTAAACGGGCCATCGGCGGTCACTGGAACCTCGCCCCCAAACTGGGGAAACTGGCAGTTGAAAATAAAATAGAGGCCTATAACTTTCCGCAGGGAACCCTTACTCACTGGTTTCGCAGCATTGCCGGCCGCAAGCCTGGCGTAATCACCAAAGTTGGCTTAAACACCTTTGTCGATCCCCGGATTGAAGGCGGTAAAATCAGCGATATTACCACCGAAGACCTGGTAGAGGTTATTGAGCTTGGCGGTGAAGAATGGCTGTGGTACAAGCCTTTCCCCATTGATGTTGCCATTATCCGCGGCACCAGCGCCGATGAGCGCGGCAATATCACAATTGAGCATGAAGCCGTTCATGTGGAAATGCTGGCGCTCGCCCAGGCAGCCAAAAGCTCCGGCGGTATCGTAATTGCCCAGGTAGAACGGCTTGTTGCCAACGGCAGCCTCAAGCCTATGAATGTAAAAGTCCCGGGAATCAGCGTCGATTATATCGTCGTAGCCGACCAGCCCGATCAGCATATGCAAACATTTTCCGAGCAATATAATCCGGCCTATTCAGGCGAAACCCGCGTGCCGCTGTCGGGGATACCGCCTATGCCGCTTGATGAACGCAAAGTCATTAGCCGGCGCGCCGCTCTTGAACTTATTCCTGACGCCAAAGTAAATCTCGGTATCGGTATCCCCGAAGGCGTAGCCATGGTAGCCAATGAAGAAGGAATTGGCAATACGCTGACATTGACGGTAGAAGCCGGTCCCGTCGGGGGCGTTCCGGCCGGTGGACTGAGCTTTGGCGCAGCCAGCAACGCCGAGGCCATCTTAAGCCAGCCCGAGCAGTTTGACTTTTATGACGGCGGCGGCCTGGACCTTGCCTTCCTGGGACTTGCCGAAACCGATAAACAAGGTAATATCAACGTCAGCAAATTCAAGGGCCGGGTTGCCGGCTGCGGCGGGTTTATCAATATTACCCAAAATGCCAAACGGGTTTTCTTCTGCGGCACCTTTACCGCCGGCGGCCTCAAAGTTCTGGTCGAGGATGGCAAACTATCCGTTCTGAATGAAGGTAAAGCCAGTAAGTTTCTCGAACAAGTAGAACAGATTACCTTTAGCGGTCAATATGCTCTGAAGGTAAAACAACCGGTCATGTATATCACCGAACGCGCTGTGTTCGAACTAACGGCCAACGGCATGACACTTACCGAAATTGCCCCTGGCGTTGACCTGCAAAAAGATATTTTGGACCTGATGGACTTTAAACCTGTTATTTCGCCTAATCTTAAAACCATGGATGAACGCATTTTCCGGGCTGAGCCTATGGGCCGTGCGTCTAAATAGGTAAACCAAATCACAACACTTACAAACTAAGGATGGTGCAATTACAATTATGAATGAAGCAGTCATTGTCAGCGCAGTCCGTACAGCCATTGGTAATTTTAACGGTTCGTTAGCCTCTGTAGCCGCTACCGATCTTGGCGCCTTAACCATTAAGGCCGCTGTCGAAAAAGCCGGTATTGAAGCAGCCTCAATTGACGAGGTCATTTTCGGCAACGTACTGCAAGCCGGCCTCGGGCAAAATCCGGCCCGCCAGGCAGCTATAAAAGCCGGACTTCCCTTTGAGGTTCCCTCCTATACCGTTAACAAGGTTTGCGGTTCCGGCCTGAAAACGGTTAATTTGGCAGCCCAGGCCATCATGACCGGTGATGCCGATATTGTTGTAGCCGGCGGCATGGAAAATATGTCCCAGGCGCCTTATCTCTTAGATAGTAAAGCCCGCTGGGGACTCAGGATGGGTAACGCCAAACTCACCGACGTTATGATCCATGACGGCCTCTGGTGCGCCTTTAACGATTACCATATGGGCATCACTGCCGAAAATGTAGCCGCAAAATTCAACATCTCCCGGGAAGAACAGGATGAACTGGCCGCCCAGTCGCAGGCCAAAGCCTTGAAGGCCATCGAAACCGGCGCCTTTAAGGAAGAAATCTGCCCGGTCGTCATCAAAGGTAAAAAGGGAGATATCACGTTTGCTACCGATGAGTATCCCAAAGCCGGTACAACCGCCCAATCCTTATGCGGCTTGAAGCCAGCTTTCAAAAAAGACGGCGTGGTTACGGCCGGCAATGCGTCCGGTATTAATGACGGTGCTGCGGCCTTAATTATTATGTCGGCCGATAAAGCCAAAGCGTTGGGACTCAAACCGCTGGCCCGCATTCGCTCCTTTGCTTCCGGCGGCGTCGATCCCTCCATAATGGGCATGGGACCGGTACCGGCTACACGCAAAGCCCTGCAGAAAGCCGGCCTGAGCATTGCCGATCTCGACCTGATTGAAGCCAATGAAGCGTTTGCGGCCCAATTCCTGGCAGTTGGCAAAGAACTTGGGTTTAGCAAAGAAAAGCTTAATGTAAATGGCGGCGCTATTGCCCTTGGCCATCCAATCGGCGCCAGTGGCGCCCGCATCCTTGTTACCTTGCTGCATGCCCTCAAGGCCAGAGATGCCAGGCTGGGTCTGGCAACACTGTGCATTGGCGGCGGCCAGGGCGTGGCCACCATCGTCGAACGCTTGTAATCATTAGGTTAAGCTGCCACCTCCCATTCTCCCCGGAACGGGAGGTGGTATATTGCATTTTTCAAAATACAAAGGAGGTCCTATTATGTTATTTGAACTTACCGAAGACCAAAAGATGACACAAAAGCTGGTCCGTGAATTTGCTGAAAAGCAGGTTGCGCCAAGTGTAGCCGCCCGGGATGAGCACAGCGAATTTTCGCGCGAGCTGTTTGATGCCATGGGAGAAATGGGTCTGACCGGCATTTGCTTTCCGGAGCAGTATGGCGGCGCTGACGGTGATGTGTTAAGCTACATCCTCGCAGTAGAAGAACTCTCCAAAGTGGATGATGGTATCGGCATCACCTTGTCGGCCACTGTTTCACTGTGCGCCTGGCCGATTTTCGCCTACGGCACCGAAGAACAAAAGCAAAAGTATCTGGCCCCGCTGCTTGAAGGTGCGAAAATGGGCGCTTTCGGCCTGACCGAACCTAATGCCGGCACTGACGCCGCCGCGCAGCAGACCGTTGCCGTCCTGGAAGGCGATCATTACGTCATAAACGGCAGCAAAATATTCATTACCAATGCCGGCGAGGCCGAAACCTATGTCATTTTCGCCATGACCGACAAAAGCAAAGGCGTACGAGGCATCTCAGCCTTCATCATTGAGAAAGGCATGCCGGGCTTCACTTTCGGTAAAAAAGAACACAAGATGGGTATCAATACCTCCATTACCATGGAGCTGGTATTCCAGGAGCTGAAAGTGCCGAAGGAAAACCTGCTGGGCAAAGAAGGCGACGGCTTCAAAATTGCCATGTCTACCCTGGACGGGGGCCGTATCGGCGTTGCCGCTCAAGCCCTTGGCATTGCGCAGGCTGCGCTTGATCATGCCGTAAAATATTCTAAAGAACGGGTACAATTTGGCAAACCCATTGCCAGCAACCAAGCCATTGCCTTCATGCTGGCCGACATGGCCACCAAGGTGGACGCAGCCCGGTTGTTGGTATATCGCGCCGCGTATTTAAAAGATAAAGGTCTGCCGTATTCCAAAGAAGCCGCCATGGCAAAACTGTACGCTTCCGACGCTGCGATGGCCGTCACTACCGATGCCGTCCAAATCTTTGGCGGTTATGGTTATAGCCGCGAGTATCCTGTTGAGCGTCTCATGCGCAATGCCAAAATTACGCAGATTTACGAAGGCACCAATCAGGTCCAGCGCATGGTCATTTCCAGCGCTGTTCTGCGGTAAAGTAGACACGGCTTGTGCCGAGCGTCAGCGAAAGCAGAAGCCGATGTCGCCCTTATACCCGGAGCGGTGTAAAGTAGACACGGCTTGTGCCGAGCGTCAGCGAAAGCAGAAGCCGATGTCGCCCTTATACCCGGAGCGGTGTAAAGTAGACACGGCTTGTGCCGAGCGTCAGCGAAAGCAGAAGCCGATGTCGCCCTTATACCCGGAGCGGTGTAAAGTAGACACGGCTTGTGCCGAGCGTCAGCGAAAGCAGAAGCCGATGTCGCCCTTATACCCGGAGCGGTGTAAAGTAGACACGGCTTGTGCCGAGCGTCAGCGAAAGCAGAAGCCGATGTCGCCCTTATACCCGGAGCGGTGTAAAGTAGACACGGCTTGTGCCGAGCGTCAGCGAAAGCAGAAGCCGATGTCGCCCTTATACCCGGAGCGGTGTAAAGTAGACACGGCTTGTGCCGAGCGTCAGCGAAAGCAGAAGCCGATGTCGCCCTTATACCCGGAGCGGTGTAAAGTAGACACGGCTTGTGCCGAGCGTCAGCGAAAGCAGAAGCCGATGTCGCCCTTATACCCGGAGCGGTGTAAAGTAGACACGGCTTGTGCCGAGCGTCAGCGAAAGCAGAGCCGATGTCGCCCTTATACCCGGAGCGGTATAACACGTTTATCTTAATCGGTGAGTCAAGACTCCCGCTCTATAGGCGGCGTCAGTTCGGGTGGAGCTGACTCTCCACCTGAGCCCCCGACGTTTCAGCTCTGCTGAAACGAGTTCACTAACAGGAGGCAAATTATTTATGGAAATAGTAGTTTGTGTCAAGCAAGTGCCTGACACTACCGAAGTAAAAATCGACCCTACCACCAATACCCTGATCCGTCAGGGTGTGCCCAGCATCGTCAATCCCTTTGACAAAAATGCAGTCGAAGCCGCCTTACAGCTTAAAGATAAGCACGGCGGCAAAGTAACCGTCATTTCCATGGGACCGCCCCAGGCCAAGGATGCGCTCAAAGAGTGCCTGGCTATGGGCGCTGACGAGGCTATTCTTTTAAGTGACCGGGCCTTCGGCGGCGCCGATACCCTGGCCACCAGCCATACTCTGGCTGCCGGCATAAAAAAACTGGGTAAAGTAGATGTAATTCTGTGCGGAAAACAAGCCATTGACGGCGATACCGCCCAGGTTGGGCCGGAAATTGCCGAGCACCTGGATATCCCCCAGGTAACCTATGTTGCGAAGATTGAGGCTGAAGGCGACAAACTCCGTGTAGAGCGGGAACAGGAAGAAGGCTACGAAATTATTGAAGTCTCTACTCCTGTTATGCTGACAGTGGTAAAATCCATCAATATTCCGCGCAGCCCAACAGTCAAAGGCACCATGAAAGCCAACCGCAAAGAGATTCCTGTCTGGACGGTAAATGAAGTTACAGTAGAAGCCGAAAAAATCGGCCTCAAAGGCTCTCCTACCCAGGTACGCCGGATCTTTACCCCCAAGCAGCGTACTCAGGGTGAGATTATCCAGGCGGATACCGCCCGCGAAGCGGCTCAGCAGCTAATCGAAAAATTATCAGAGGCTAAGATTGTCTAGGGGGTATTAATTAATTATGGCTGTAAAAGTAAACGCAGAACAATGTATCGGCTGCACTGCCTGTGTAGGCACCTGCCCGTTCGGCGCGATTGTCATGGAAAATGATAAGGCAGTAATCACGGAAGCGTGTACGGCCTGCGGCGCCTGTGTGGACGTCTGTCCGGTAGGAGCCATTGTCCGGGAAGTGGAAGAGAAAACGGTTGCAGTCGACAAAAGTTTGTATAAAGGTGTTTGGGTGTATATCGAGCAGGTAAACGGAACCATCCGTAATGTAAGTCACGAGCTCTTAGGTGAAGGCCGCAAGCTGGCCGATGCTATGGGACAGGAACTGGCGGCCGTATTAATCGGCCATGAAGTCGCCGGCTTAACCAAAGACATTTTTGCCAGCGGCGCTGACAAAATCTACCTGGTGGAAGGCCCGGAGTTTAAGCACTATTCAACAGACGGCTACACCATTACACTGACCGATTTAATTTCCGCCTACCGCCCCTCGGTTATTCTGATGGGGGCAACCAATGACGGCCGTGATCTCGGTCCCCGTGTTGCCTGCCGGGTAGGTACTGGTCTCACCGCCGATTGCACCAATCTGGATATTGATGAGGCTACCGGTCTGGTTGCCTGGACCCGGCCGGCCTTTGGCGGCAATATTATGGCCACCATCCTGTGTCCGGATCACCGCCCGCAAATGGGTACAGTACGTCCTAAAGTTTTTAAACGCCCGGAACAGGATTTCTCCCGCACCGGCGAAATCGTAAAAGTTGCCAGCAAGGTTAAGCCGGAAGATATCCGCACTAAGCTGATCGATGTGCTTCAGGTGTGTACCGCTTCCTGCAATCTGGAGGAAGCCGAAATCATAGTTTCCGGCGGCCGCGGCATGTGCAAGCCGGAAAACTTCTCACTAATTGAAGAATTGGCAAGTGCCCTGGGCGGCGCTGTGGGCGCTTCCCGCGCAGCCGTTGACGCCGGCTGGATACCGGCCTTAAACCAGGTTGGTCAAACAGGCAAAACCGTTGGTCCGAAAATTTATTTCGCCTGCGGTATCTCCGGCGCCATTCAGCATCTGGCTGGCATGTCCTCATCCGACATCGTAATTGCTATCAACAAAGATGCCGATGCGCCCATCTTCAAAATGGCCGACTATGGTATAGTCGGCGATGTACTGGAAGTAATCCCGGCCCTTATTGCCGAGGTTAAGAAGCTCAAGGCCGCCAATTAGGCCGGTCGCCATTCTATAACAAGGGGTGTTTTCTATGGTGCAAGATGTAAAGTTCGCCGACATTAAGGTTGGCGATAAGGCCAGCATGGCCAAGACAGTGTCCGAGTATGACGTTTATACTTTTGCCGGTGTCAGCGGCGATTTTAACCCGGTCCACATTAATGCCGAGTTCGCCAAGACTACCATGTTCAAAGAGCGGATTGCCCATGGCATGTTGTCGGCCGGATTCATCTCGGCGCTGCTGGGCACAACCCTACCCGGCGCCAATACCATATACCTTGCGCAGGAACTGGCCTTTAAAGCACCGGTAAAAATCGGTGATACCGTAACCGCCACAGTAGAAGTTATAGAAAAGATCGAAGCCAAAAACCGGCTTATCTTAAAAACCACAGTTACCAATCAGGACGGTACCCTGGTCATTGACGGCAAAGCCACTGTAATGAAAAAAGACTAATTGAAAGCAATAGGCGTTGTTTTTTGCAAAAACAACGCCTATTGTATCCTTAGCATATCATGATAACCAATCCGGGAGGGTATATTCATGGAAATTAATAAAGTATTAATCATCGGCGCCGGCCAAATGGGCAGCGGTATTGCCCAGGTAATGGCCCAGGGAGGACTCACTGTCATTTTGCGGGATATTAAGCCCGAGTTTGTCCAAAAAGGACTGCAGTCTATTGAAAAAAACCTGGCCAAAGCCGTGGAAAAGGGTAAATTAACCGCTGACAGCAAGGACGCTATTCTGGAACGAATCTCAGGTGTTGTTGAACTGGATGCAACAGCCTGCCAGGTAGATTTAGTCGTTGAAGCGGCTGTTGAAAATATGGCCGTCAAACAAGAAATTTTTAAAACACTGGACTCCCTCTGTCCTGAGCATGCCATCCTGGCAACCAATACCTCCTCCCTGCCGCTCACAGCGGTAGCCGCAACGACCAAGCGCGCCGACAGAGTAATCGGTATGCATTTCTTCAATCCGGCGCCGGTTATGAAGCTGGTTGAAATCATCAGCGGGCTGGCAACCAGTAAGGAAACCCTTACCCGTATCGAAACACTGACCCTGAAGCTTGGTAAAACGCCGGTTAAGGCCGCTGACTATCCCGGTTTTATCGGTAACCGGATTATGATCCCGATGATCAACGAGGCTATCTATGCCCTAATGGAAGGCGTAGCCAGCGCAGAAGATATTGACGCCGTAGCCAAACTGGGCTTCAATCACCCGCTGGGCCCCCTGGCTCTGTCGGATTTGATCGGCAATGATACCGTGCTTTCCATTATGCAAGTCCTGTATGAAGGCTATGGCGACCCTAAGTACCGCCCCTGCCCTCTGCTGAAAAAAATGGTACAGGCTGGCTATCTTGGGCGTAAAACCGGTAAAGGCTTCTTTGATTACGCACAGTAACAGCCTAACAAGTCTGTTGTCCGGCTGACGCAAAATAAACAAACTACCTTCAGGCGGTTTTAACCCTGTCTGAAGGTAGTTTTGATTTTAAATACTATTTAGCCGGCAGAAGCCAGTTCAAGCTTGGCCTTGATCTCTTCATACACTTCTTCCCATACGACTATAGGCGTTTTGGCAAAGCCGTTGAAAACAGTGGAAGATGCTGAAGTATAGGCGCCGCAGTTAGGCACCAGGATTAAATCACCAATTTCCAGTGGTACGGTATGCTTATCACGGAACATAATGTCTAAAGAATCGCAGCTTGGGCCGGCAAAGGTCGCCGGAATTTTTTTGCCTGTTTTAAAAGTCTCAAGCTCGAAGTCCCAATGATCAAAGATTACACCGGAAAAAGTGCCGTACAAGCCGTCATCCAGGAAATACCACTGCTGATTGTTGCGCAGCTTGGTGCCAATGACCTGGGTAATGAGATTCATAGCCGTGCCGCAAATATAGCGGCCTGGTTCGGACCAAATCTCGGTATCGGGAAAATATTGTTTAATCGTTTTATAAATGCCTGCGGCCATAGCGGCCACATCAGGCTCTTCAATAAGAGTAGGTATGGGGAAACCGCCGCCAATATCAAGCGTTCTAAGCTTCATGCCCCTTAGAGCGGCCGCATCAAAGATATTCCGGCAGATTTTAAGCGCATCCATATAAGCCTCATGTCCTGTTGACTGGCTGCCCACATGGAAACACAAGCCGGCGACATCCAAACCCGCCTGCTGCGCCTTAGTCAGCAAATCAAGCGCCTCGTCAGGATGAGCGCCAAATTTTTTATTAAGATCAACAAGCGCCCGGGGATTGTCAACCCGGATTCTTAGCAGCACCGCACCGCCAGGTATGGCAGCAGCCATTTTTGCGATTTCGCTTTCACTGTCAAAGGTAAACTTATTAACACCAATAATCCGGGCTACATTCAGACCGCTTGCCGTTTTCACAGGATTGGCGTAAACCATGCGCTCTGAGTCAATGCCCATCTGATTCAGCATGCGCATTTCACCATCAGATGCGACATCAAAGTAGCCGCCAAGGCTGCTGAGCTTGCGGATTATCCGTTCGTCAGGGTTGGCCTTGACCGCATAGTATATTTTAACGTCCGGCATGTTTTCTGCCAGCAGTTTATAGTTGAGTTCAATTTGTTCCAAAGACAGCACCAACAGCGGGGTACTGTAGGTATCAGCCAGCGCCTTTACAGCATCCTGGGATAACCTAAAATATTTCACTTATCATCGCTCCTTTTGACTACCGTTAATTTGAAAATTACTATATGATTGTAACATAACTGAACCAAAGTGCAAGTAAAACTTTTTTTACAAAAAACAGACTGGTGGCTTAGGGCTTAAACCCTAGAGACGCCGCTGGATTTCAGCTCAATTGCCGATAAAAAATAAAATCGCGTACCCCAATAGGATACGCGGGAAAATTACTTATTAATCGCTATATTCGTTATGCAGTTTTACTCTCTTGTTCAAGTAAAATACGGCGCGGATTTGTGCCGTTGTTTAGCAGTCCGGCGGCGTACATTTTACTGGCGTCTATCTTTGCCATAACCTGTATGGAAGGTCCGGGATCGCCATAAATACACCACATTCCCCGGCAACTCAGACACTCCTCTCCCCGTCCCATAAAGCCCAGTACATCTTTGAGCGGTATACCCAATAATAACCCGATTTCATGGGGGCATCCGCTTTGATACCGGCTCCTCAAGCATTCCATAGTTTCACATAAAGAGCATTCCGGCTTGTAACCAAACTCGGCAAGAAAACGGCAGTGGTCGGTTTGCCTTATCCAGGACGCCAAACTATGGGGGTGATAAAACAATATTGTCAGACAGCTCTTTGTCTCCCGGACTACCATCCACTTAATAGTAGCACCGCGAAGAAAGACAGCGCCGTATTTACGCCAAAAAGTCTGGCGGGGAAATCTGCGACTGTCGGCAAACGTTAACAGCGTTGCCGGCTTTTCTCCCAAAATGGTGGGGGCCAATTCCACTGTCAGCCATTTAAAAAAATAGCAGGGCATACTCTGACTCTCTAAATTCAGTAGGGATTCCCCTGTTTGCATTACCATCATATCGCCACCCCCTCGCTACAGTACTTTATTACATAGTATATGCATTTATTTTATGCACTGATTGTGTAATGATTATCATTATCATTTATATGGGAATTATATCCCATTCCTTTTTAGTTGTCAACAAGTCTTATATACAGTAGCCTATAAAAGTTTACAGACAGTATTGGTAACCAGCGTGTTTGAGCGCCAGCACCTGCCTGACAGAAAATCTTTATCCGGCGGCAAGCCCGCTCTAAGACTCCTGCTTCGCCAAGTGGGAGTTCTACCTCTACGGGCACAGGCGAGCGGCTAAGCCCCTGGATAAGGGTGACCTATAGAAAAGGGTTTGGCTTCCGCCAAACCCAAAGACAGACTAGTTACTTAACAAATTCAAAGCCGCTCTTGCCAGCACTTCCATTCCCCCAACAAGCGCCTGTTCATCAATATCAAATTTGGGGTGATGATGCGGATACGTGATACCTGCCGCCGGATTACCTGCGCCGATAAACATAAAGGCTCCCGGTACCTGTTCCAGATAATAGCCGAAGTCCTCTCCCGCCAGCACAGGCCGGAAAGGAACCACACCAGCCGCTCCGAGCGTCTGCCGGCCGGCATTTACCACAGCGTCTACGACGGCAGCCGAGTTATTAATTACCGGTGGATAACCGGCACACAATTCCACTAGGCAGCTGGCTCCAGCCGCCTGGCAGATGCCGGTGGCAATCTCCTCAATACGATGAAATATCGCTTGACGCAGTTCTGTGTCAAAAACACGGACCGTGCCGTGAATGAATGCGCTATCGGCAATGATATTGGGAGCCTCACCGGCCCTAAACACGCCTACCGATACCACTGCCGCCGCTTGTGGATCAACACTGCGGGCAACTACTGTATTAAGCGCCGCAACAATCTGGGCGCCGGTTAAGATGGCATCAACCGTCTGCTGCGGCATGGATGCATGGCCGCCCCGCCCCTGAACGGTAATAGAAAATTGGTTGGCGGAAGCCATAACCGGTCCGGTCAGAACAGCCATACAGCCACTGTCCAGCGGCTGCCAGAGATGAGCTCCCAGTATGGCATCAACCCCTGTCAGCGCTCCCTCGGCAATCATGGACGACGCACCGCCGGGAAAGTTCTCTTCGCTGGGTTGGAATACTAGCCGTAATCTTCCTGGCAGCTCATGCCTTTGGGCGGTAAAAATTTTTGCCAATCCCAGCAGCATGGCCATATGCCCGTCATGCCCGCAGGCATGACAGACACCGGAATTTTGCGACTTATAACTTGTGTCCAGTTCTTCCGCCAAAGCCAGCGCATCCATATCAGCCCTAAGCGCCACGGTTTTTCCCGGCAGGCCGCCGGCAATATCAGCAATAACCCCGGTTCCCGCAGCCGGCCTGGCGGCAATTCCCATGGCCGCTAGCTCGGCCAAAATTTTTTGCTGGGTACTGAATTCCTGGCCGGAAAGCTCAGGGTGGCTGTGAAAAAGCCGGCGCAAACCCTGTACATAAGAAAATTGTTGTTCTATTAACTGTCTAAGATTATCCAAAATAGCAGCCTCCTTACCTTTTGCTTCGCTGCCGGCAGGTAAAATCCTCCCCCTGGATAATGGTATAAAAGCTGTTGAGCTTATAACAAATTCAGGATAAAATGTAGTTATAACGTCAAGCTAAACCTAAAATCAAGGAGGAATATAATGATAACCAAGCTGAACTATGAGCAATATTCGGCCCAGGCCGCCGAGCTCATTCCGAAAAATGCCTTTATGACAACAAGCCATAATAATAAAGTCAACACTATGACAATTGGCTGGGGCAGTGTAGGCGTAATCTGGCGTAAACCTATTTTTACAGCCCTCGTACGCCAGTCCCGTTTTACCAAAGAGCTGGTAGAGCAAAGCGGCGAGTTTACCGTTACTCTGCCGCTAACCGAGATGAAAGAAGCCTTGGCGCTCTGCGGCACAAAATCAGGCCGCGATATGGACAAAATTACAGTTGCCAAACTAACCCTGCTGCCCGGGCAGGCTGTCGCCACACCGGTTATTGCCGGTCCCGGCTTACAGCTCGAATGCAAGGTAATCTATAAACAAACCATGCTGCCGGAAAACCTTGCGTCCGCCGATAATAAAGCATGTTACGCCGAAGGCGACTACCATACTATGTATTTCGGGGAGATTGTCGCCGCTTATAAAACCGAGTAAGCTAGCGAGACGCGCCTCGAAGGCGCAGGCGTGATTCCACCACATGCTTCATTTTGTAACACCGGAACGAAGCAAAGGATCTGTCTGCGCTTTCGTTCATTTTCTAAAAAAAAGTAAAGGTCGCTGATATATTGTTCACGGCAGCAGCATTCGCCATCTTTATTATTACCCTGTTTTCCAGCTTTCTGCAGACAATCACCGGCTTTGGCTATGCACTGGCGGCAGCCCCGCTCCTCACTCTGGTTATGGCCCCCAAAGATGCCATTATGGTTGTCCTGTTTACCGGTATTATAACCAAGCTGGCCCTGCTATACCATACATGGCGGCAAGGCCGTTTCGCCGATATTGCGCTCATTTTTACGGCCAGTCTGCTTGGGGCGCTGCCGGGGGCTTATGTCTTAAAAATTATTAATAACGGCACCTTAAAAATCAGCATCGGCATAGTGCTCATTATCATAGCCGCTGCTATGGCCGCCAGGTTCCGCGTTACCATCCGTCAGCCAAAGTTAGCCAAGACTACTGTCGGCATTGTCAGTGGTTTTTTATCAACAACTACCAGTCTAAGCGGGCCGCCAATCGTAATGTACTATCTTAACGAGCAAACCGGCAAAGAACAAGCCCGCGCCAATTTAACCCGGTACTTTATCATGAGCAATGCCGCAGCGCTGGCTATATCTTATTTTTTCGGCACGCTTAATCTGACAGTACTCGGCACTAACACGCTGGCCGCCCTGCCAGCCATTCCGCTGGGTGTATGGCTGGGGGAAAAGTTATTCTGCCGCTTCAATGCAGAATCCTTTAAAAAATTAGCGCTGGCAGTAATTGCAGCCAGCGCGGTTGTTAGTATTGTTTCTAGCTTATACGCTTAGTAAGTATATCGCATTTCACGTTTAAATTAAAAGTGTAGTGTAACAAACCTTGCAAGCAACAAGGTTTGTTACACTACACTTTAGCTAATATATCCGGTCAGAAAGCATTATGCCGGCTGCATTATTCCCCGCCGACACCGGCCTCTTTACCCTGATCCCTGGCCGCCCTGGCCTCATGCCAGGCATCGCGCGCCAAACTAACGACCCTGGGTTCCAGCTTGGCAGTTGGACTTCCCACTACTTTTCCCAGGTAAAGCAGCGCTTTTTCATGCTGGCCAACCCGCCGGGCCAGTTCGCCAATCAGATAAGAAACGGCCGCTTCGCTCAAGGTACCGCCAATCGGCAAACGTTCCCTGATCAAAGCTTGTTCGTAGTACTCACCGGCTTTGGTAAGGGCGGCTTGTTCTTCCTCCGCATCCTCTCCCTCCCGGTACAGCCACCCCAGTTTCAGGTATAATTCCGCCAGGCGGCTGGCCGGTGCGGCAATAAGATCAGCGAAAAAAATAGCCAGCTTATAGGTGGCGATAGCCTGGTCCCGCGTACGCTCACCGCTATAGTTTACGTTAACCTTCCGCGCTGTAAGAAACTTCGCAATCTTATCCTTAGCGGCTACTGACAATTCATCGAAATAGGTATCGGCAGCGGCATAACCGCAGTTAGAGCATACCCAAATCGTATAATAGTAAGGATTTATCCCTTGAAAATGAGAGCATAGATCGCTATCCTGTTTCACTAGCACCTGTCGGCCACGCGTCCGGGTAACATTAAATTTTTGTTGGCACACAGGGCATTCTTTCTCCACCGAGTATGTCGGCTCTGCCATA
Organism: Sporomusa aerivorans; assembly: GCF_041428895.1. NCBI lineage: Bacteria > Bacillati > Bacillota > Negativicutes > Selenomonadales > Sporomusaceae > Sporomusa > Sporomusa aerivorans. The sequence continues at coordinate 213,082 of NZ_CP156926.1, read as the reverse complement.
TTATCGCCTCCATATTATACCTTACCATAATCACAACTAAGCCTCAAGAAATATTTAATAAATCCTGCTGCAGTGTCCGCATTTGATAAAATGTTCCCTGGGCGGCGAGCAGCTCTGCCGCTGTCCCGCGTTCTACTACCTGTCCGTCTGCCAGTACCAGTATTTCATCCATATCTTCCAGCCCAACCAGGCGGTGAGTTATCAGGATGAGAGCGCGTGATCCGGCTGCCCGCAGGATATGCGCCATGACTGCGGCCTCGGTTTGTGCGTCCAGGCCGGCAGTCGGTTCATCCAGCAGCCATACTGGCGCATTTTTTAAGAGCGCCCTGGCCAAAGCAATTCTTTGCCGCTCTCCCCCCGAAATTGCCAAGCCGTTTTGGCCGGTCCGGGTTGCCAAGCCCTGCGGCAGCTTGTCAACAAATTCAGAAAGCATGGCGGCCTCAATGACAGCCTGAAAATCAGCAGGATCAGCATCCGGTTTGGCCAGAAGAATATTATCGCCGACAGTAGCATTAAACAAATACGTATCCTGACTAACCACACTAAAAATTTGGCGGACAGACTCAGGCGAATATGCGCTGATATCGCAGTCATTTAGTCGGAGCATCCCCTGTTCACAATCCCAGAACCTAAGCAGCAGTCCAGCCAGCGTGCTTTTACCGGCCCCGCTTGCGCCCACAATAGCCAAGCGTTTTCCCGGTGACAGACAAAACGTTATGTCTGTCAAAACCGGAGCTGAATGCGGCGCGTAGGCAAAAGAAAGTTTATCGGCTGAAAGCTGCAATGCATTGGCAGGCACCGGCGTTTCCCCGTTAGCGGTACCTACCGGCGCCTGAACGGTGATAGCGTTAATCCGAGCCAGCGCAGCTGCGCTTTCCTGAAGATAGTATACCACTGCCGGTAAAGGGAGAATGGCTTCAAACCCGGCCTGAACGGCAAGCGCTACTACGGCGAGATATACGCCGTCCAGTTGCCCGCCGTTCACCAACGGCGCCGCCAGCACAATAGCACCAATGACTGTCAGATTCATTCCCAGTACACCGGCGGCCTCCGCCGCAGCTGTTATGCGATTGGCTTGCTCCTGACTGGTTGTTAACCGGTCATTTTCCAGCAGAATTTTTGCAGTCTGGTTTGCAGCCTGGCCGAAGGCTGCAAGTTCAGTCAGACCGTCAATACTATCAGCCAGTACACCGTGCAGCCGGCTACGCGCGCCAATAACCCCTTGGCCGGCCTGCCGGCTAAGCCGGCTCAAAACCACAGGCAAAACACAGCCTGTTATCAGATAGGCGGCAACCACCGGCCAAACCAGCCAGGGCGCCAGCCATGCCAGCAATGCAGCGGTGGCTGCAGTTACCAAAATAGCAATAACAACCGGAAACACCGCCCGCAAATAGAAGAACTTCAAAGTTTCTACATCGGCAACTATCCGGCTGAACAAATCACCTTTGTCCAAACCGGCTAACCGGGCCGGCGCCAAGGGTTCCAGCCGGGCGTACAGCCATACCCTGATATCTGCCAGCAGTCGAAAAGTGGCATCATGGCTTGTATACCTTTCGGCATAGCGGGCCACAGCCCGCGCTAATCCGAAAAACCTTACACCAACAATGGCTACAGATAACTCTGCTACCGAAGGATGCAGGGCGGCGGCACAAATCAGCCACGCCGAAGCTGCTAAGAGTCCAATATTGGCATACACCGTTATACTGCCAAGTACACAGGCTAGCGCAGCAAGCAGCAGCGTACGCCGGCCGCCAAATAAGAGCTTAACCATCTGCCGCCCCCCCTGTCAGGGAAGCAGTCACCAACTGCCGGTATAAGCCGGGTCTGGCCACGAGCTCGCTGTGCGTTCCCATGTCAGCTATATAGCCTTCAGTCAGTACAATAATCTTATCGGCCTGCCGCACGGTAGTCAGGCGGTGGGCGATTATGATTGCCGTTCGGCCTGATAAGAGCCTTGCCAGCGCACTATCCAGCCTGGCTTGAGAGGCAATATCCAAACCACGGGCCGCCTCATCCAAAATAACAAGTGGCGCATCCTGGAGAAACGCGCGGGCAATTGCCAGTCGCTGGCGCTCTCCGCCGCTAAGTCCGTGTCCGCCATCCCCGATCAGGGTAGCATAACCGTCAGGCAGGCGCAGAATAAAATCATGCGCTCCGGCCGCTTTAGCGGCTTCCATCACTTCCGCCATCCCGGCCTCAGGCCTGGATATACGGATATTATCGGCAACCGTGGCCTGAAATAAGTGCGGCCGCTGCGGTACAAAGGCGACGTGCGGCAGCCAGTCGGCTACCCGCAGCTCACGTAAGTTCCTGCCATTGACTAAAATTTCTCCGGAACTAGGAGCAATAAAAGCCAGCAGCAATGCCGCCAGCGTACTTTTGCCGGCGCCGCTTGGGCCAACGACAGCCAAATGCTGCCCGTCAGCCAGATCAAAAGAAATTCCCCGTATTGCCGGCTGTCCTCCCTGCTGATAAACAGCATCCACATTCCTAAACGCCAGGCTAATCCGACGCTGCCTGGGCAAAGAGACCGAGCCGCCTGCCATTTTGTCCCTCTTTAACGCCAGCAGTTGGAAAATATCTGCCGCTGCGGTTTTGCCTGTCATCCCGGCATGAAACTGACTGCCCAGCATTCTGAGCGGCAGATAATATTCCGGCGCTAACAAGAGGACAAAGAAGGCTTGTGTGAAAACTACTTCGCCATATACCAGCCTAAGGCCTACCGTCACGGCCACCAGCGCCGTGCTGATTGTTGCTAATAATTCCAGCGCCAGCGCTGACAGAAAAGCCACTTTGAGCACATCCATAGTGGCATCGCGAAAGTCTTTGCTTACCCGGGCAATCACGGTAATTTGCTCAATACTGCGGCCAAACAGCTTGAGTGTTGTCAACCCTGACAGCACATCGAGGAAATGGGCGCTTAAGCCGCTCAGCGTCTCCCATTGTCTGATATTCATTTTTTTCGCCATCTTGCCAATAAGCACCATAAATATAGGTATCAGCGGCGCCGTAACCAGCATGATTACAGCGGAAGTCAAATCAAGCGGCCAAACAGCCAGCAATATAAAGACCGGAATGAAAGCCGCCTTGGCCAATTGCGGCAAATATTTGGCAAAATAGGCCTCCAGATTTTCCACACCTTCGCCAACAATATTGATAAGCTCGCCGGAAGGCTGCAGGGCTAGATTTACCGGTCCCAGTCCCAGCATATGCTTTACCAGACGTTCCCGCAGGCTGGTTTTTATTGCCGCCGCCAGCCTAAAGGCCCATACACCCTCCAAATAGATAGCAAGTGACCGCAAAGCGGCAATGACTGCTAACAGCCACAGAAAATCAGTGACAGCGTCTAACCCCTGTCTGCCTAAAAATATACGGTCAATCACCTGGGTAAGATAAAAGGCTTGCGCAATAGCCAACAAACCGCCACAGGCCCCCATTCCCGCCACGAGGAACAACAGGAACCGCTGTCTGCCGGCCTCCTGCCCTAAATGCCTGTCAATCATATCATTCACCCCCACACGGCTTGCGCCGGGCTTTGACGAAAGCTTAAAACCGCTGTTGCCCGCGCTTACAGAAAAAGAAACCGCCCTACAAGGCGGTTTCGCGCTATAGCTCTGAGCAATATATACTACAATTCCTTCCGGATTCCTGCAGAATGCAGTTTCCATTTCTAAAAACTGCTCATTTTTACCTTCCTATACTTCCTTAAGGGAGTCCTGCCGCGTTCTTGCCGCTGCGATCAATGCAAATAACTGACCGGACCGGTTTCTTCCAGTTGCTCAATCGATACATGCAAAGTGTTACGTTTCTCCAGATACGTTACGTGGGCCGTATTACGGCCTTTATCGATATCTTCAATCCAGACATAATTATCGCGATACTTTACACCTATAGTCTCGGGTGACCGCATGATTTGTTCGGCACGTGATGCGTCCATCAATACCACTCCTTTAAAAAGTAGTATTTCACTCGGCCGAGGGTTTATACTTTGACCTTACCAGGCTTTTTAGCAGCCCGTAACCAGTATTTATTTATGCGTCGTCATTTGCTACGAAATCCATGATTTACGCAGATTTACCTGCCGTATTTTTACTCAGCCTGGAAATACTAATATCGGAGGTGAATTACTTTGGAAGAAACTGTTTTTAGCGGCAGCAAATTATCCCGCATTATATCGTTAAACCGTGGTTCGGCCCGCACACCTCAAGCTGACACAAGAGTACAGCGCGATATAAAAAGGACCAAGACCAGGTAACTAACCTGAACTGCTTTACGGGGGGTGATTTTTTTGCAAGGTTCCGGAAACTACGGTGAAAAATCTGATAAGAAATTGCCCGAAACAAAATTTACTACCGGTAATGTCGGCGTTGAGAAAACTTCGTCAGCCTCCGAAAAGAAAGAGCAGCATACTATAGAACCCCGAAGGTTTCCACGCAACATTACTAGCCGGCGCAATGCCGGCTTTTATTAATGCCGGCTGCTGCAACCATATTTGTTCTTATTTAGCCACTTTGTAACGGAGTGAGATTATATCTTAAAAAAAGAGCCGGAAACTACGGCTCCTTTACTCATGCGTTTTTGCTAAAATTCCAGCCGCGCCGCCCTGACAGCCAGTTGCTGATCCTCCGCCGACGGACGGCCGCTGATGCCTACCGAGCCAATTACACTCCCGTCCTCCGCATAAATTGGCGCCCCGCCGGGCAAGGGGGTAAGATCTGGGTCACAGAAAAAGTGTATATCCAGATTTTCCTCTAGCAACCGGTCCTGAAAAGCCGCTGTCGTTGTCTGCATCCGCGCCGCCGTATACGCTTTATGTCTGGCGAAATGCACACAGCGTGTGGGGATCCCATCCATTTTCAGCAAGCCCACCAGAAATCCTTCCTGGTCACACACAGCTACAGCCACTGGTTTGCCGCCGTCAGCCGCCGCCTTTTGTACTACTCCGCTGATAATCTGCCGGCATAGCTCCATAGTCAATTTTTTCATATGATCAACTCCCAGCCCTCAACTATACTAACAGCGGCGGACAGTCCTCCCGCAGCAGCCCCAGAAGTTCAAGGTCAACATATTTGCCGGCCAGAAAGGCTGCTTGCCGCAGCGTACCCTCATAACGGTAACCACATTTCTCAGCCACCGCCCGGCTGGCCTCATTGCCGGCTACCACAGTTAGCTGCAGGCGGGGAATGGGCTTAGACTCAAACAAAAACGCGGAAAATAAGGCCAGCGCTTCCGACATATAGCCTTTTCCCCTGTTCTCCCGTCTAAAAATCTGATAACCCACTTCATAACCGGCCCGGTAATCGGCATTACGGAAATAGATTATCTCGCCAATAATTTCGCCGGTCTTATCCAAAATAAGCATCCGCCCGAAATTTTCATGCCAGAAGCCCCTTTCGTTAAAGCCCCGCCGGAACGCAGGCTCAGCCGGAATATCCAGCAGCCAGTGCTCCCCTTTCTCCGACACATCTGTCATCAATCTATAAATTAGCTCAAGATCAGATTCCCTTACTGTCCTGAGACATACCTTATTGCCCTGAAGCACACAGCCACACCCCACACCATCAACGCCTTTCTTTCTGCTACCTTATATGTACTTATATATACTTCTATAGTATTCCTCATTATCTAATATTATCATAAAAAAGTAAACCCCGGCAAAGCCGGGAAGCGATCAGGCAGCAAAAAGTTTATCCGGCGACTAACCTTCGGAGTTAAAACCCCGCCTGAAGGTTAGTCTGCTTTATAATATCTCCCCCACCCAGGCCGGTGGTCGTAACATTACCGTCCTTATCAACTGTAATCTCCAGCAACTGTTCCGTCCGCCCCAGAGTGTCCGGGTGTCCTTTTAGCGTATCTGTCAGGAAAATAAGTTCCTGATTGGCAGATCCCAGCAGGTATTCTGTGGACGGCAGCTCGCGCTTAAACGGCCCGGCAATCAGTAAATCGGCAGCCGCCAGCAGCCTGTTCCAGGCGTCATCCTGCCCAGCTAACAGTTCCTGATACGTATAACCGGTGAATACAGCAATATTTAATCCCTGTCCGCTCAGTATATCGGCCAGATCGGCCAAAAGAGCCGCCTGGGCAAAAGGTTCACCTCCGGAAAAAGTAACCCCCTCGATGCCGTCAAGCGCCAAAATACGGTCAGCCAGTTTTTTAGCAGACACTGGCTGGTTTTCCCGGAAAGCCTGCATATCCTCATTGAAACAGCCCGGGCAGCAACGGTGACAGCCCTGCACCCAGACAACGGCTCTGAGTCCGGGACCGTTGACGCGGGACTTGGGCAAAAAGGCGGCCATATTGATACGGCCGCCTCCAGCTTGCTGGTTCTGGTTATTCATCGCTGGTTATTCCTTACCTTGCCGGGGTCAGTCGTTTGTTCGTAGTATTCAGGCATCATCTCCCGTACCTTAACCTCTCCCAGCGCTTCTTCAATAGGTTTGGTGATATCCAGGCATTTGCCGCCTTTGGCGCCGGCCACCTTGATACTAACCTGACCTTTCGCGTCAATGGTAATTTCCAGTTCCTCCTTGTCCATAGCCTGCCATCCCTCCCTAATCCTGATCTTCTATTTCCAGGAAAACCTGCCCTGAGCCTGTCTCGCCGGCATATTCACCCGGATAAGACGCCGACTGGGCACGTCCCTCCTGCAGCCATTGCCGGAGGTACTGAATGTTTTCCCGCTGAGATACCGACAGCGGCACTTGCCGTTTTAACGAAACCACAATATCTTCGGTGGTAATTTCCCGCATATTATCGCTAAAAGCCAGATACATGGCATCAATAATAGCCTGCTCGATCTCGGCGCCTACATAACCGTCAGACTCTTTCACCAGCCGTTTGAGATCAAATTCACGCGGATTGCGGTTGCGCCGTTTTAGATGGGTGACAAAAATTTCACGGCGTTCAGCCATGTGCGGCAAATCGAGAAAAAAGATTTCGTCAAAACGGCCTTTGCGCATCAGTTCAGGCGGCAGGGCGGCAATGTTGTTGGCAGTGGCGACAACAAAACACGGCGCCTTCTTATCCTGCATCCAGGTCAGCAATGTAGCAAATACCCGCTGGCTGGTGCCTGCGTCCCCGGCGCCAAAAGCAAAGGCTTTTTCTATCTCATCCACCCACAGAATGCAGGGAGCTATCGTCTCGGCAATATTCAGCGCTCGGCGGGTGCGGTCTTCGGACTCACCGACATAAGCGCCAAACAGCGCCCCGACATCAAGCCTGAGGAGCGGCAATTGCCACAGGCTGCTGATCATCTTGGCAGTCAGGCTTTTACCTGTACCGGGAATACCCACCATGGCAATGCCTTTGGGCGCTGGCAAACCATAATCGCGGGCATCTTTGGTAAAAGCCATTTCTCTAAGACGCAACCAGTCTTTCAATACACCCAAACCGCCAACGTTTTCGGCTGTCTCAGTGGAATTCAAAAATTCCAGAGCCTCACTCTGGCGGACAAGCTGGGCCTTTTCCTCGGTAATCAGGGAAATGCTCCGGTCGTCCAGACAACCGCAGGTTACGATAGCTTTCGAGAATACCCGGCGAGCCTGACCGGCCGTCATTCCCATAGCCGCCTGCACTACTTTTTCCCGGCCGTTATCAGTCAAGTTTATTTTTACATTGGCGCCTTTTAAGAGGCCGTCAAGCACGTTATCGAGCTCTTCTCCGTTTGGCCGGCGGAGGTGAATGACAATAGCCTCATCCTGTAATTCGTCCGGTATTTGCCCGGTAGGGGTTGTAATAACAATAGAAGTCCGGGTCTGGGTCAGCCGTTGAACCACACTTCTCAGCTTGCGCCGTACTGGCGGATTGCTCCAAAAGTCGTGGAAATCCTTGCAGACAAATATCGCCCCGGTATTTTCCATGCCGGTCTTTTCCATCAGTTCAAGCGCCACCAGCGGATCGCGGCATTTTAAATCAAGTGAAGTTTTGCCGGCTAATACAGTAAAACCATCGGCCACATCCCAGGACAGGCAGGTACGGTTTTTTTGCTCGCAAACTGTCCTGACATGCTCGATAGCCCGCTGTTCCTCGGGCGTCACAATAACAATCAGTGTTACCCGTGCCCGGATATAGGTATCGAATAGTTCCGCAAAATTATCCATTTTTATCCCCCCCTACACCCATCTTCTCACCGTCAGACGAATCTGCCCGCTGGCATCCCGTTCCTGCCCGACTACATTAAAACCCTGCCGCCGCACCTGTTCCATTACAGTGGTAAGTGCATATTGCTGCTGGACTTTCGTGGTAAATTCCTGCTCGCTGGTGCCCTGCACACCAAACCAATCGGTTACAAAACTGTACGTACCGTCCGCTCCCAGGACAAAACCGATATCATATCCCTGTTTCATACGTACGGCAATGTCGGCTGCCGTCTCCTGACCGCGGTAGCCTTTAATGAAAGTCTTCTCCTCCACCTCATAACCCAATTCCTTTAAACAGGCTAGTAACATCTCTTTATTGTTAATTTTTGTTGCCACCTGAGTAAAATGCGACATTAGCGCACCTCCTGCTTATACAAGTTTGACAACCGGCGCATGGTCGGCCAGCACCGCCCCGCTGCATTCCTCAATAGCTGTTGCGATCAACTGTCCGGCCCCGTCCATACTGACACTGACTCTAATTACGTCTTGCCCCCGGACAACAGGCTCTGAAACCTTGAGAATCAATGGCCTATCCTCATTGAGACACTGCGTGCCGTCATCCAGCCGGTAAATAAACAAAGCCACTTCCCGTTGTCCGTCATAACTGGCTTTTATAGCAAATTCAGCTGCCGGGCGGTCGCTGGGATAGAAGCTTCCCGCATCAATCAGCGTCCGGTACCGGTACCCGTCCCCTGCCAAATAACGTATGCCGTAACTATGCCGCAGGCACCCGCAGGTGTCGGCGCCGGCACTCAGGGCCATTGCGCCGCAGGCGGCGGCAGCTAGCGGGCATTGATCAAAAACAGGAACACCGGTAAAAAAACTATGGACTGCCGCTAAAATCCCGTCTTTGGCGCCATCGCCGGCAACTACAGCTCCAGCCAGATTAGCGGCTGAATATCCCAGCAAAGCAGCCTGGCGCAGCGTTTGCTGCAGGGTAATGATTGCCTGCTGCTCCTCCCCGCCGTTGGTTTCGTCAGGTACAATAAAATTCTGCTTATGACTTAACACCCGGATGTTTTGTCCTCTACCGTCACCGTCGCCGGGAGTGGCTTGCACGATAACGGCTTCGATCATGCCGGTATTTACACTCAACACCAGATAAACATCCCCCGGTCTAACCGGCATACCGGCTCCCCAGGCGGCCGCCCACGGCTCTTCCACAAGCTCCAGCCGGCTAAAACCTGCCTGCCGTACCGTCCCTTCCAGCCATTGCCGGTACCGCTGCCAGACCTGGGGAAACAGGCAGGCGGCGGCAGGCATAACAAAGGTAATGACGGCTTCCCCGACAAGACCTAGAGCCTGACCGGCGCGGCTGATGACCGCAGCTAAATAGTCTCTTGCAATATCCTGTACGCTTAAGCGTCGGCTGCCCGTTTGGCGGAAAACACGTTTGCCGGCAAGCACATCAGACTGCAAGTTACCAAATACCGCCAGGCCATCAACCAGGCCGCTCATGCCCTCGGCCGCCTCCTGGCCGATCAGCCAGGGTGCGGCCTGGCCGGTACATTTATAACCAATCAGCGTAGGCGCCAGATACACCCTTTTATCCCTGTCGGCAGCCGGGCGCGTAATGCCCGGAATATATAAGACCTCTGCCCGGCAGAACTCCTGCCGCCAAAAGGCTGCCAGCGTGTAGCTGTTGCCAAAATTAATGGTCAGCCGTCCAGCCATTGGCACACCTCCCAAAATACTACAACATGATATCATAGCGAAACTTCGCGGTAAGCAAGCTGTGCAAGAATGCTATGGCCTGCCTGGCTGCCGGTTCATCTGCCGGCATGGCGGCATCGGCGGTCTGCCGCCAGTCAGCATGCGTCGCCACAGCCAGCGGCTTAGTCATCCGCAACTGATATATTGCAATGCTGTCCCGGTCGCTCTGTACCGCCGCCAGCGCGGCATCAGGGCTTACGGCAAGCAGCCGGCCTGAGATCTTCTTGCTCCAGAGCAGCATACCGTTATCGGCCTGCCATATCTTCAACATGCCGTCAGCGCCGCAACTGACCAACAGCCGCCCTGGTCCGTCAAACACCAGCGCCTCGACCGGGCAGTTATGGGCTGCCCATAACCGATTTCCACCGTGGCCGCCGGCCAGTGCATACGAGCGGAGCTTACCGTCCCGGCCGCCGCCCACGGCGCTTCTGGCCTGCAAATTTACCGCCATTGTATAAAACAAACTACCCGGGTATTGTCCCTGAATCGTCATATCTGCACCATTCCAGGCCCAGACTCTGACCGGCGCTGCGCCGCCGGCACAGGCGGCAACCAACAATTCTCCGTGATTGCCGGCAGCCATGGCTGTCACCAGCCCCGTCTGTCCGTACACGCTGCTTACCCATTTAATATCAGGCAATTGCCAGATATGTACTTTACCTTCTTTGCCGGCTGTCGCCAGATAGCGTCCGTCAGGCGTGAAGGCAACGGCAGTAATACTGTCGGCATGGAGATCAACCGTTCGCCACAGGCTGCCGCTGGCAACCTGCCACAGTCTAAGCCGTCCGTCGCTGCCGCCGCCAGCGGCAATACGCCCGTTGGGATGAAAAGCCATTGACATCGTATCTGCATAGAATCCCGGGTTTTCCAAACTTACAATATGCCGTCCGTCAGGTACAAATAATCCCCGGACAATTTTCGGACAAGCAGCCACTATTTGCTCCCAGTCAGGACGTTCCCAGTCCTTAGGCTGCCAACCGGCACTGCTGAGTGTCAGTACAATCTCGGCCGCCCAGCCAGCCGGCGCTTTGTAGGCCAACCGGTATAGTTCAGCCCATCGTTCCTGACCAGCCAGCATATCCAGCATCGCTTCCCAGTCGGCATCGGTAATTTCCTCATACTCGTCGCATTGTCTGCTTTCCAGCAGCAAGCCGGCCAGCAAAAAGCTGTGACCACTGTGACGGGCGGCAGTAAGAAACAGCTGCCGCTCAGCCGGTGTTGCCTCACTGTACCCTTGAGTTAAAAGCGGCCGCGTTTCCTGCCAGTCAAGTGCATAATATTTATCCCACTGTCCGGTGATGCAGTAATAAAGCGCAGCCCGGCTGTCGCGAGCCGGAGCATACCGGGCAATGATCGCCCAATTCTTCAAACGTTTGTTTTCTCCAGTCAGAACTAACTGACAAACAGCCTCAATCGCCTGCCGGTCAGTCAGGGTTAACAGCATTCTCCTGGCCCTGCCGGCAATAACCCTGTCGCCATCATCCACGGCTGTTAACAGTGCCTGGACCAGTTCCGGGCTCTCAGCCAGCATAAACCTGTCAGCGCCTGTTTTCAGCACTGTCAACAGCCTGAGATCAAGCGGGCGTGAGGCCAAATAGCCGGCGTTACAGAGTATTTCTTCCAACTCCGGTCGGCGCGATTCGGCCCATAACCGGCACAAAGCATCGATGGCGCCACCGTCATTCAGCCGGCCAAGAGCCGCCTGCGCGGCAATAGCAATTCCATGGTCAGCACTGTCGAACGCTTCTGCCAACGGCAATACGGCTTCCGGCCCCATACCGGCCGGAATAAGGTGCTGGCCGGCGCTAAGCGCAGCCAGCACCTTATCCCGTACAGCTTCTTTTTCGGCCTGAGCGGCCATGGCGGCAGCTTCATCAAGCTCCGGTGAGGCGCCTTCAGCCTCGGCCTGAAGCTTTGCCATAATGCCCCAGACAATTTCCCGGATATTCTGGCGTTCGCCGGCTGCCTGCTGTTCCCTGATAACCTTTTCAGCCAGCAGCTTAAGTTCAGCTACATACTCACTGGGATAAACCCAGGCAAGCTGCCGCAAAAAGTCATTATCATCGTCACGCAGCGCCATATGTTCACCACCTGTACCCGCAGTTAATATTCAAGATCTTTGGCTGTAACCCGCTTACGGAAGGTCCAGTACACCCACCCCTGATACAAGAGGATGACAGGCACCAGCGCCAGTGCGGCTACAGTCATAATTTTCAAAGTGTAAGGCGTTGATGAGGAATTAGTAATTGTCAGGCTCCAGGCCGGATTGAGACTGGAAACCATAAGCCGGGGGAATAAACCCCAGAAGAAAGCAATTGTTGTCAGGGCTACCGTCAAGCTGCTCAGAATAAAACCAAGCCCGTAACGTTTAACAAATACTGCGCCATACGCCCCGACAAACATTACCACAGCGCCCCACAGCGTTATCCCGGCGCCGGTGCTGGCAAATAAATCAGTATTGGTATAGGTCATGCCGACGAGAGCCAGACAGAATACGGCCGCCAACGCTCCGGCTTTAACAGCCGCGCTGCGGGCCCGGATCACCAGGTCTCCTTCAGTCTTAAGCGTCAGGTACATTGCACCGTGGAAGATAAACACCAGCAGGAAAGCTACCCCGCCCACCAGGGTATACGGGCTGAGCAAATCGAAAAAGGTACCGACATAATGCATTTTGGCATTAATGGGAACACCTTTAATCAGGTTTGTAACCGTCACTCCCCATAACAGCGCCGGTACGGCGCTCCCGAAAAAGATCAGCCAATCCCAGGTATTGCGCCAGGCAGGATTCTCATCCTTGCTGCGAAATTCAAAAGCCACGCCCCGGCCAATAAGCGCTACCAGCATAAGAAACAGCGCCAGATAGAACCCACTGAACAAAGTGGCATATACATGCGGAAAAGCGGCAAACATAGCGCCTCCGGCCGTAATCATCCAAACCTCGTTGCCATCCCACACCGGCCCGATTGTGTTAATCAGTATCCGGCGCTCGGTATCATTTTTCCCCAGGAAAGGAAGCAGCGTACCCACTCCATAGTCAAATCCCTCCAGGAAGAAAAAGCCGATAAACAGAACAGTCAGCAGAATAAACCATAATACGCTCAGCTCCATAACGCCGCCCCCTTTGCTGCCGGTTTATTAGGAGTAACAGAAGGTTCCACAGGCCCCTGCCGGACAAACTTTTGTACAAGGTACACGGCGGCTGCGGCCAGTAAGGCAAATACCAGCGTAAAACCGGTTAAGGAAAGCCAGATACTGCCGGCCCCCACATTAGGCGACACTGCCTGTTCCACCTTCTGCAAGCCAAATACAATCCAGGGCTGTCTGCCGGCTTCCGCCACAAACCAGCCGCTTGAATTGGCAAGGTACGGTAAGGGCAAGCTCCACAACACGGCTTTTAATACCAACGGATTGGATTCCAATTTGCCCCGCCACCACAGGAATGCAGAAACCAGCACAACAAGCAGCATCAGACTGCCTGACACGACCATCATCCGGAAGCTCCAGAACAGTGGTGTCACGGCTGGAATATAATTACCCGGACCGTATTGGGCAATGTACTCTTTTTCAAGTTCGTTAATGCCTTTTACCGGCGTATTGGGATTATCGTGAGCCAATAGCGACAACAAGGCCGGAATTTTTATTTCTGCTGTATTGGTTTTATTTTGCTCATCAATAACAGCAGCAACGGCAAACGGCGCCGGACCGGTTGTTTCCCAAAGCGCTTCGGCAGCGGCCAGTTTCATCGGCTGAACCTTGGTAATATACTGGGTTTGCGTATGACCGCTGCCCATCACCAGCAGCAGGCCGGCAGCCGCCCAGATCAGGCCCAGTTTAAAAGATGTCCGGAAGAAATCGACATGGGTTTTACGGATAAGATGATACGCACTGATGGCTAAGACAAAAAAGCCGGCAGTAACTACGCCTGACAACACAGTATGCGGAAACTGGTAAAAAACATAGGGATTGGTGATAAGTGCGACAAAATCGGTCATCTCGGCACGGCCGTTTTGAATTGCATAGCCTACCGGGTGCTGCATAAATGAATTGGCAATTAAAATCCATAAGGCGGAGAGATTGCTGCCAAGGGCGACAATCCAGATGCTGGCCGCATGTAACGCTTTTGGTATCCGGTCCCAGCCAAAAATCCACAGTCCCAGGAAAGTAGATTCGAGAAAGAAGGCGGTAAGCGCTTCCAGGGCCAGCGGCGCGCCGAAAATATCCCCCATAAATCGGGCGTATTCCGACCAGTTCATACCGAAATGGAACTCCTGAATAATACCGGTTACGACACCCATAGAGAAATTGACAAGAAATAGTTTGCCCCAAAACTTAGTCTGTCTCTTATACATTTCATTGCCGGTGCGGACATAGATGGTTTCCAGAATAGCTACAATGAGTGATAACCCCAGTGTCAACGGCACAAAGAGAAAATGATAGGTTGATGTTATCCCAAACTGCCAGCGGGACAAGATTAATTCTTCCATATTCCAACCCCCTAATTAAGTTTTGAATTCGCAGCCAGCGCCGCAAAATCAATACTGGATAAATCGGCAGCCAGCCGCTCTTGCACAGCCGCCAGCGCCTGGTGAACCGGACATTCCCTTTCGCAGCTGCGGGTACAGACATTTCGTTCGGCAAGACAGCGATGAATGCCGAGCGGTCCCTCCATGCCTACTATGATATCTAGCAACGAGATTTCCGCCGCCGGTTTTGCTAGGGAAAAGCCCCCTTCAACGCCGCGATATGACTTTACCAGCCCGGCTGTCATCAAAGAACGCATAATCTTCTGAATAAACCGCCTGGGAATATTCTGGCTTTCCGCTATGGTAACGCCGCTTATCACCTCCCCTGCCTGCAGCCCTGCCAGATAAAGTACAATACGAAATGCGTAATCTGTGGCCTGATTTAGCTGCACACCCTCACCACCTTTTTCTAATACATACCGGACCAGTTTGGTATTAATTTCATTTTACTGCTGTCAGGGATTTTTTGTCAATAGTTATTGATTAGAAAAGCATTTTAATTAAGAATTATTTCTTGTTATCGACAGAGATTTTCAGTTGCTTCTTATACCTTAGTACTTATGCACTGCCATGGCACTGTTTCCCTGGTTGTCATAGCGATAGGCCATTTACAGCACGACTCCTTAAAATAAAATGCCTCTCGCCGGGCTTTTTGGCCTGCAGGCGATAAGCATTGTCACACTGAGCTGGTATTTTGTTTACTAGCTTTCCGTTCTTTCTATTTTCCGGATCCGCATCTGCTCCAAGCGATAGCAAAAAGCTCTTAGCGACATATCCAGGTACTTGGCTGCAGCCGTCTGATTACCTGCATGAGCGTCAAGGACAGCTTGTATGATCAGATCGTTATATTCTTTTATGGATAACCCTGTAGGCGGCAAGGGCAGTGTAAAGCCGGTACCGGCGAAACTGTTCCGCCCCTCCTGTGCAGCCGTCGCCGCAGGCCCTTTGACTATTGACTCAATATGTCCTGGCTGTAGCTCCCTGGCATCATACATAAATACGGCCCATTCGATGATATTGCGCAATTCCCGTACATTTCCCGGCCAGGAATACGTCTCCAGAAATTCACAAGCTTGGCGGGAAATGTCGATAAACTGCTTTTTCTTAGTCTGAGCGAACTCCCGTAAAAACATCCTTGCCAACGGCACAATGTCTGCCGGCCGTTCTCTCAGGGGAGGGATAACCAGATGACCGACTTTCAGCCGGTAATACAAATCTTTGCGAAACGAGCCGTTCGCCATTTTTTGGTCCAGATCTACATTAGTGGCACAGATAAAGCGGACCTCTGCCCTGATTTTTTTCAGGCCGCCGATCCGGAAATATTCCCTTGTCTCGATTACGCGGAGCAGTTTAGCCTGTATTTCCGGGGGCATCTCGGCGACTTCGTCCAGAAAAAGCGTGCCGCTGGCGGCTGCATCCAGCTTGCCCTTCTGACCTCTCACCAAGCTGCCGCTAAAGGCGCCTCCTTCGTAACCGAACAGCTCACTCTCAAACAAATTATGCGGAATGGCTGCACAGTTTAGTTCCACTAACGGTCCAGGAGCCGATTTAAGACTTGAGCCATAATGAATAATGCGGGCAATAACTTCCTTGCCAACCCCGGTTTCCCCTTGAATCAGCACCGTCAGCGAACGGTCTTCATGATACCGCTGTGCCAGTTCGGCTACATCCCTCATTTGAGGTGAGAAAAAGCCGACATTCCCCATTACACTCTCAGCCACCACTTTCCGCATACGGCTTAATTCCTGCTCAGTGCGCAGCGTGGCTTGCGTAACCTGAGCAGCAAAATTTTCAGTTAGCTCCCTGTTTTCCCGCAAGAGCGCCTGATGCTCGGCAACCCGTTGGACAATAGCCGCCATCTCCCGGGCATCGACCGGTTTCAGCAAATAATCATAAGCGCCGGCCCGCAAAGCAGCCACAGCTGTTTTCATATCGCCATAACCGGTAAACAACACCACGTCCGTACGCCAGCTATCAGTTTGGCTGGCAATGGCTTCAGCCAGTTCAATCCCGGACATCCCCGGCATCTTAATATCGGAAAGCACCAGCGGATAATCCGCCTGTTTCCATTCTGACAGCGCTGTTTTGGCGTTATCGCATTCAGTTACCGTATGCCCCTGCTCACGCAGAAACCAGGCTACAGAAGCCCGGCTATACCGGTCATCATCAACTACCAATATTTCCATTTCTGTAGCCTCCTACACGAATTCTTCCCGGGCGACGGGAAAACTGATCAAAAAAACAGCACCTTCATTCTCACCGGATACAAGCTCAATAGTTCCCTGACAGGATGCAACAATTGACTGGACGATGAATAAACCCAGACCAAGATTATCACCGCCAGGTTTCGTGGAAAAAAACGGCTCAAACACTTTTGTTTTATGATCATCAAGTATCCCTGGCCCCTTGTCTGCAATCCGAAGATAGATAGTATTCGTGTTAGCCCAGGTTCGAATAATCAGCTGTTTGCGCTGATAGGGCACAAACTCCATAGACTGTATGGCATTACACACCAGATTGACAACAAGTCCTTCCAGAGCAGTCGGCACAGCATAAACCAATAGCCGCGTATCGGCTAATTCCAGCTGCACCTGAATTTTGTTGACAGTAAGCTGACTGCCTATTATTTCAAGAGAGTTTTTCACAGCCTGGTTGACATCGCAATAAGTAAACTGGGCATTGCCCCGGCGAATAAAACTGCGCAAATGCATGATAATACTGTTGATACGATCCGCCTGATGAGATATTTCTTCAACATTCCGCATAATATCAGCCACCGGCCGCTCCTTGCCGTTATGGTAGGCATAAACCATGCCGCTTGCTAGCATTTTGATAGAATTGAGCGGTTGATTAATCTCATGAGAAAGTCCGGCAGCCATGGTTCCCAGCGAAGACAGCTTTTCGGCCTGAGTTCTGATCTCATTAGCCTTAACCATAGCCGCTGCCGCCAATTTCTGTTCGGTTATATCCTCTTTTATGGCGATAAAATTAATAATTTCCCCGCAGCTATTGCATACCGGCGTTATTGTCATAACTTCATCATAGAAACTGCCATTTTTCCGGTAATGGGCAAACTCGCCGCGCCATGCCTCAGTACGGGCATTGAGCTGTTGCCAAAAATGCTGGCGGAAAGACTCGTCCTGATAACCTGACAATACTAAGAGGTTTTGACCGAGAGCCTCTTGTTCCGTATACCCTGTTTGACTGGAAAAGGCCGGATTGATCCATTCAATACTACCGTCCCGGCCGGTAATGACAATGGCGTTGGCGGCAGCTTCCAAACCGGCAATCAAAAGTCTGAGACGCTGCCGGTCACTTGCCGCACTAATGGCCATAGTCATCTGATCAGAAAAACGCCGCAGCCTGGCTATGATGCGTTCATCCCAATAGTCGGGCTTGCTGCTTATGAGATAAAACGCACCGACTGTGCGGTCTTTGAGAACAATAGGCATGGCAATCTCCGCCTGGATCTCGGTTCTGTCCACCTGCAACTCGTCAATTAGTTTCTCCTGCCAGGGTGATAACTTATTCCTGCGCTGCACTACCTGCAGTATGCCTTTTTGAATAGCCGCACTGCTTAGCGAATCTTTCTCCTTAGAGTTTAGATCACTATCTTGCCGCTTCACCGCCAGCTTGCCGGCCGCAACACTTATTTTAACGTTGTCGCCATCCTCTGTCAGTATTACCCTTACTAAAGTGATCGGAAAAGTGGCAACCAGTTGCTCGCAGGTGTATCTAAGAATAGATTCCATGCTTGCTTCAGCAAGCACTCTTGCTGATATTTCCGTTAGCAAACGTTCGCAGGCTTCGTCCTGCTTCTGTTCAGTAACGTCACGCACAATAACTAATATCTCGTCCTTTTGGCTTACAGCCATACGGGATTCATAGTCTCTTTTAGCACCATTGACTGCCAGTTGATACTCCACAGTTGCCGGTTCACCGGTAGCGAGCACTTTTTCCCCGGTCTCAATGAGCCTTTGACAGACAGCGTCCGGTAACACATCGGTTATGTTTTTGTTTAGCATTTTATCGCGCGGCCGATACAACTCCCCGGGATTTTTTACTTCAATATCCAAAATCACCCCTTCCCGGCTTACCCTCAGCAATTTGTCAGGAACGGCAGCCAGCAAGGCGGCCAGCCGCTGCTCACTCTTCAGCAGTGCCTGCCCGGTTTGTTCGTGCTGAAAAACGGCTATTTCCAGTTGTTTATTTTTCAGCAGAAGTTCCCGGGTTTTCTCCGCTACGGCCTGCGTAAGCCAGGTTTGCCTGCGCAACATAGTATTATGGAGCAAGAGCAGTAGGATAAGTACACTGCTGCCTAATCCCCAGATTAGACCGCGGATATAGATGCTAGGCCGCGGCGGACGGCTCCAGCCGGTTTTTACCAGCCATTCGGTATCGGCAACAGCAACAATGAAATTCCCGACAGGCGAGTCGGGCGCCAGTTGATTGAACTCATAGAGCAATCCGCCGTCTTTCGTGCTGATTTCAATATAATAGTTTCCCGCGTTACTCGCTATGGAGGGGTCTACTTTAGCGAGTGCTTCCCGGATAGTCTTTTCAGGTGCAAAAGATGTCCAGACCATCCCCCGAAACTGATTGCCGTGAAAAAGCGGCGCCCGGAGTCCAAAAACAGCTTCGCCCTGCAGACTGCGGACAGGCATCCGATTAATTGTTACAGTCTGCTCCTGCCGGGCCTTGCCCGCCGCAGTGAGAAAATAAGGGTATTTACCGATAGCGGCCAGATCGGCGCCTTCCTCGGTTACGGCAGGCTTTACTGCATAAACATAGCGCACAATATTATTTTCATCCGAGTAGGCCATATCCATAATTTCCGGATAATGCGTTAGTGAGCTGGCCGCAAAGCGTACAAAGGCTTGCTCATCTGGCAGCGCTTCACCCGCCAGCATGAATGCCTGCAAATTCTCAACGCTATTCAGACTTTGCTCTATATCCTCCTGCAAATTTCTCTCCAGACGTTCGTTAAACCGGTCAAATACCCAGGCATAGCGCTCAGTTTCCTGTTCGCAGTAAATCCGGTCAAAACTGTATATACAAAACAGGCCCACACCAAAAACGATTAACAGAATCCAGCGTTTACCCATTTTTACCCCCATTTTTTCCACATGCAATCTATGGATACTACTTCGTTATAGATATACGGAATCCTTGTAAATTTCGTCCGCCGGGCAACTGGAAAATAACAACAAAAAATAAGCGGGCCAGCCGCTTATTTCTACTTAACCCTGAATTGAGCCACTATACCGTTTAGCTCAGTCGCCCTCTTGGCCAGTTCGTCGGCACTGGCATTAATTTCCTGCATGCTGGCATTTTGTTCCTCGGCAGACGCCGCTACGGTCTCGGTACTTGCTGTTGTCTCTTCGGCGACGGCACTTATGCTCTGCACGCCGGCGACAATGGTTTGCATGCCTTTGGCTGTTTCATCAACTGACAATGCGATTTGCTCGATACCAGCCTTAACATGACCCAGCTTGGCAATAATAGCCTGATAGCCCCGCTGCGCTTCGCTGGTTACCGTCTTTCCGGCCGCCACTTCTTTGTTCGCAGCATCCACACTCTGGACTGCCAAGCTTATGTCTGCCGTCATTTTTTCGATAATTTCCCCGATGTGATTGGTGGCTGCCGCACTTTGTTCGGCCAGTTTCCGCACTTCATCGGCCACTACGGCAAACCCCCGCCCGGCTTCACCCGCCCGGGCCGCCTCAATGGCTGCATTTAGAGCCAGCAGATTGGTTTGTCCGGCAATATTTCTAATAACAGTTACAATTTCCTGAATATCGGCAGAGCCTTTGACCAGTGAAGCCGCTATCCGCGTAATACCGGACATTGTAGTTTCGATAGTCCCGTTTTGCTCGACAACCTTTTGGATCAGGCTGACGCCATTATTGGCGTCAGCCACCGCATTAAACGTATTCCGGTTAACTTCAGCCGCATTGGCGCTCATTGTTTCCGTCCCGGCCGAGACTTGTTCAACTACAGCTGAAATATCATTGATATGATTGGTATTTTGCACAGATCCGGTTGCAATTTCATTTATTGTTCCGGCTATCGCCTCTGTCCCCCGCAATTGCTCTTCCACTGTGGCCGTTAGCTCCTCGCTGGACGCCGCCAGCGTATCGGCATTATTTTTTATCTGATAAACCATGGCAACTAACGCTTTTTTCATAGCTGCCAAATCGACAGTAATGTCACCGATTTCATCATTTCTTGCCGGTTTAAGTTCCGCGGTGGATAGATCCAGATTGCTGATAGCCGCCAGCTCGGCCTGAACGTTCTTAATCCTTTTTACGGTATTCAGGCTGTACCAGGCCGCCATCGCAATAGCCGCAATACTTGCCACCACACTGAGAGTCAAAAACAGGATTACGTCCCGGGAAACGTCTGCAAGCAAAGACGACGTCTTGGCTTTTAAGGTTTTGTCCTGAGCTTCCACCGTTTTATCAAACTGCTGGTCAATTTGCCCGGCAAGCGTCGCACCCTGAGTCAGCATACCGCCAAGACCGGTATCATTGGTCCGTTTGGCTACAATCAGCTTCTCAAGTAATACGATGTACTCGTCCAGCATTTTTTCCAGTTTTTCAGCTTCCGGCCTGGTTTCTGCCGCTTTAGTGGTAACTGTAAAGTCTTTGATAGCCTCATAGCTTTTTGCCACGTCCGCCTTGGCCATTTTTTCAAATTTATTGTCAGAATCATTCACATATGCCCGGGCACTGGCTAAGCTGCTGCTAAAATCATTTTGCGCTGTTTTAATGACCATCGTACGCACCACAGTATGATTGAACAACTGACCAAACTCCTGGGCAGTTTTGTGGTAATTATAAACAAGTGTTCCAATCGCCGACATCAGCAGTAAAATAGCTATCCCAAACATAGCACCCAGCTGCATCACTATCGGAATTCTTTTCCTAGTCATAATATACCCGCTCCCCTATGTATAGTTTGCTACGTAATACCAATACCTGTTACTTACAGCGTTTTGCACAAATTCGGTTAATTATTATCCTTTATGCTTGTTTCGAATTCTTTTAACTGCTGAAAAAAATCCTCACCCAATGGCTTTTGCAGAAATATATAAGGCTGGCCTTCGGGCTTGTCTGTGAAATTGGCGCACCCCGAAATAATAATAGCCCTGAGCGCCGGACTCTTAGCGCGAATTTTCCTCAATACCTCGAAGCCGTTTAAACCGGGCATTTGATAGTCAATAACAGCGACATCGTATCTCTCGGGCAAATATTTCGCTACCGCTTCCACAGGACACAAGTAATCATCACAGCAATACCCCATCATTTCAATCGCAAATTTCATGCCTAACAAAGAACCCTCGTCATCATCAATTAATAATACATTCATAATCTACTCCTATATCTTATTTAGAAGCATTACCTGCGTATAGTGCAATAAGTGTGCCAAAAATTAAGCACCGTAAGAAAACACGATTCCCCGGGAATATAGCATTCCCCGGGGAATCAAAATTTTCAAAAACTGCATACCAATGCAAATTTTGTTGTTATTATTTTGCATTGTCAGCACCAAATGAAGCCTAGCGTCTTGACTACTAGCAGAACATCAACAGGCGCGCTTACCCGCATCTCGCAGCGCCGACATTTCCGCTTGGTTAAACAGTATATCCAAATCCAAGATGATCAGCAGTCTTTTGTCCACCTTGCCTATGGCGCTGATATACTCCTTGGACTGTGCTATTCCGTTAGCTGCTTCGATTGCATTTGCCTCCAGCCGTATTACTTCGGTAACAGCATCTACCACAAGCCCCACTTCCTGGCCTGCCGCCTCTACAATAAGCACTTGCCTGTCAAGCTTTTTTTCAAACAGCAGCGCAAACTTACCAATCAAATCCACAACCGGAATTACCTTGCCGCGCAGATTTATAATTCCGGCCATATAGTTAGGTGCAGCCGGCAGCTTAGTAGCGCCGTTATAGCGGATAATTTCCTTGACCTGTGATATGGAAACGGCATATTCCTCTGCTGCCAGCTGAAAAATAACGAATTGTTCAGATGCCATGGATATTCTCCGTCCTTTCCCTATAACTAAACCCGGAAATGGCTGACTACTGTCTGGAGCTGCTGGGCCAGGCTGGCCAGACTCTGGCTGGATGAGGCGATTTCCTCCATAGTTGCCGATTGTTCCTCTGTGGCCGCCGACACCGTCTGGGCTTGGCCAACGGCTTTTTTACTATGCCCGTCAATTTCTTTGACCGATTCCACGATTTGCTGACTGCCGCCGGCCATTTGCTGGATAGCCGCCGAAATTTCCTTGACCTGTTCTGATACGCGCAATACCAGTTCGGTAATTTCCTTAAAGGCGAGGCCGGCCGTTGTCACAACTTCGGTCCCTACTTTAACCTCGCGGGTCCCTTCATCCATGGCTACAACCGCCTTGTTTGTATCTCCCTGAATTTCACCAATCAGCGTAGAGATTTGCTTGGCCGCATCTTGCGATTGCTCTGCCAGCTTACGAACTTCCTCGGCGACAACGGCGAAGCCTCTCCCTTGCTCACCCGCTCTGGCAGCCTCAATAGCGGCATTAAGAGCCAGCAGGTTTGTCTGCCCGGCGATACCGGATATAGTATCGACAATCTGGCCGATTTCTTTGGATCTCTCGCCCAATTTTGAAACAACCTGCGCTGAATTGCTGACTGTCTGCTCAATCTGCGCCATTTGGCCGACGGCCTGCTCCACAGATTTATCGCCTGCTTTCGCCCGGTCAGCGGCTTGCGCTGAATTGCCGGCTACCTGGCTGGCACTGGCGGCAATTTGCTGGATGCCGGCTGACATTTGCTCAACCACGGCGGAAGTTTCGTCCACTGCCTTTAACTGCTCTTCTGCGCCTTTGGCCACATCACTAATGGATTGAGCTACCTGCGTTACGGCCTGAGCCGACTGTTCAGCGCCAGCAGTCAATTCTTCCGAGGAGGCCGCTACCTGCTCGGCCGATTCATTAACCTGTTTCAGAACAGTCCGGAGACTGTTTCGCATACTGACCAAAGCCTCGGCTAGCTGACCGATTTCATCTTTTCGCAGCAGTTGGTGAGATTTATCGCGAAAATCCCCGGCAGCAAGTTCTTCACAAATGGTTACCATCATTTGCAAGGGCCTTGTTATCAGTCTGCCAATAAACAAACCGCTTAGGCCTAATAACAAAAAGGCTGTGACGATAACCCCTATTGAGATGTTTGTGGCCTTTGCGGTTGTCGCCTGATTTTCAGCATTCATCTGTCCGGATAATTTGGTATAATACTCGGCAAGATTGCGTAAATCCACAACATACTCGGTCGTTAACGGGCTGACAACATTAACATAGAGCTCATAGGCTTCCGCATTTTTGTTTTGCATGGACAATTCGAGGACCTGACTTCTGGCGGTACTGTTCTTTTGCCTTGATGCCTGTAATTTTTTCAATAAATCGCTCGCTTTTGCATCCAGCGGCAATTTTTCAACTGCGGACAGGTTATCTGCGATTATTTTTGAATTTTCATCCATTCGTTTTTTCAATTCTTGGTTTTTCTTAACATCGGTGGCCAGCATCAATTCCAGTACCGCCCCGTTAACGGCCCGGACACATGCCACAGTCTCGCCGAGAAGCTGAACCGGCACCAGCCGTTCATCATACATAGTATTCATATCCGTACTGGCCTGCCGGAGATAGTAATATCCCGTCCAGCCTACGGTACCTAACGACAGGAAGGCAACAAGAATTAATATACCCAATTTTTGGCTTACTTTCATATCAGCAAAAAAGTTCATGTCATCTTCTCCTTTTATCGATCGTTCACTAGCTGCGTTGATCCTTCCTGAGACAGTTACTCCACATTAAGAATCCCTGCTCTTTCTGCTTTTAAGCTGTACCTGCCGCCTGCATCAATCGCCACCCCCTTGTATTGTGAAGCACGCCGTTAAACCAGTTATAAAAGCAAAAAGCGTGCCACACCAGGCACGCTTTCCCGAATAATATTTTTATACTATAGCTATCGCCTGTCTTTTCAGTACATGTTTAAAGTAGTCCAATAAAAAACCACTGTTTCGGGGAAGCACTAAACTTGCAGATTTGTACAAATTTGTACAAATTCATACAAAAAACTGCAGTAGTACTGCAGTTTTTGCATGAAGGTACCTTCACAGCGGTTTTCTTTTTTCTTTAAAACGCTTTTTTTGCAGGCGGTAAAACAAGGCCCGCAGAGAAATTCCCAGATAACCGGCGGCGGCGGCATGGTCGCCGTCATGAGCAGCCAAAACCTCGTCCACAATATCATCACAAAAACTCTTTAGAGAATATCCGCCGGCGGGAAAAGGCAGAATCATATGCCGCTTTGCTGGCGGCTGCCCGTCCGTCCGGCTCCGGTTCTCGACCCGCAGCAGTTTGCTAAGGTGGGACGCCTGCAATTCCTCCGCATCATAAGCAAAAACCACATATTCGAGAACATTCTTTAATTCTCTTATATTTCCCGGCCACAGATATTCTGCCAGCAAACCGGCAGCAGCCGGAGAGATCCGTTGGAACCGCTTCTTTTTTTGCCGGGCGTTGTCAAGCAGAAAAGCCGTAGCCAACGCCACTATCTCTTCTTTTCGCTCCCGTAAAGGCGGAACGACGATTTGGCCAACTTTCAGGCGATAGTAGAGATCCCTGCGGAAGGTACCCTTTTCAACTTGTTCTTCAAGAGATAAATTAGTGGCGCAAATAATCCGGATGTCGGTGGCAATCTTTTTTAAGCCGCCCACCCGATAAAACTCTTTTTCCTGGAGTACCCGCAGCAGTTTGGCCTGTAAGTTGAGCGGAATTTCAGTGATTTCATCAAGAAATAACGTACCGGTCTGCGCTATGTCAAATTTCCCTTTTGCGCCTCTGACCTGACTGCCGGTAAACGCACCGGGTTCATAACCAAACATTTCGCTTTCAAACAGCGAGGGGGTCAAAGCTCCGCAATTAAGGTCCACAAAAGGCCTGCTTTCCAATTGGCCTGTTGTCGTTCCGTAATGAATGGCTTTGGCGATGATCTCCTTCCCGACGCCGGTTTCTCCTTGTATAAGCACCGGCATAGACCGGTCGGTATGAAATTTTTGTGCCTGCGCCATCAGGCCGCGGGTAATTTCCCCGAAAACCCCCACTTTACCGATGCTGGATTCTGCCAGAACCTTTTTCATCAGGGAAAGCTCGCGCCTGGTTTCTTCCGTTGCCGCACAGACTTCATCCTGAAACCGGTCAGTAAGCTTTTTGTTCTCTCTGAGCAGAGCCTGATGCTCGGCCACCCGTTCAATTGTCACTGCCAGTTCCTGCGCATCAACCGGCTTTTGCAGATAATCATACGCTCCGGCCCGCAAAGCGGCAACGGCAGATTCCATATCCGCATAGCCGGTAAAAAGAATAATATCTGTCCGCCAGCCATCCGGCAGTTGTTTGATAGCTTTTGCCAGATCAATGCCTGACATGCCCGGCATATGGATATCGGACAGCACCATTGGATAATCCGCTCTGTCAAATTGAGACAGCGCTTCAGCCCCACTGGCGCATTCGGTCACCTCGCAGTGACGGTCCTGTAAAAACCATTTTACAACAGCCCGGCTGTCCCGGTCATCGTCTACTAATAATACCCGCATGTTTTACGCCTCCTTGCCTACGGGAAAAATAACCCTGAATACAGTCCGGCTCTCAGCACCGGAAACCAGCTCAATCCGGCCTTTATAAGAAGATATGATATTATTGGCAATCGCAAGACCCAGGCCCAGATTATCAGCGCTATTTTGGGCAGAAACAAAGGGCTCAAAGATTCTTGTCCTAAGCTCAGATGCAATTCCCGGGCCATTGTCCATGACTTCCAGTATGATATCCCTGTTCATATATGTCTTTACAGTAATGCTCCTATCAGATGGTTCCAGCGTACCCAGGGCGTGCATGCTGTTAATCAGCAGGTTAATCAAGACAGTCTCCAAGCCAGTGGTTGTCGCCCATATGTCCGCCAAATCTTTTTGCAGGCTAAGCGTAATACGAATACCATGACTGTTTAGTTGCTTGCCCACTATTCTCAGAACGTTGCCAATAACGGCATTCAGGTTTAAGGAGTGCAAATGCTTGCGGTCATTGCGGATAAAAGCGCGCAGATGCTCAATGCTGTCTTTGATCCGGTCTGCCTGACGCGATATTTCCTTCATATTATCAACATATTCACTAATATCCCGTTTTCTCCCCTCAGCATGCGACAGCACCAGATTACTGGAAATTAGTTTGATGGCATTCAGCGGTTGATTAATCTCGTGTGCAATGCCTGCGGACATAACACCGACTATGCTTATTTTTTCCGCCCTGGCTACCTTCTCCTGAGCCTGAGCAAGCTCACAGGCCTTTTTCTCAATCATTACTTCCAGGTAGCGCTGATAAAGATTGAGCTTAATATGGGTCTCCACCCGCGCTTCCACCTCGGCGCAATGAAAAGGCTTGGTGATATAATCCACGCCGCCGGCGGCGAATGAACGCAATTTCCCCTGCGTGTTGTTCAGAGCGCTGATAAATATAACCGGTATGGATCGCCAGGTTTCATGCTCTTTTAACCGCCGGCAGACCTCGTACCCGTCCATATCCGGCATGGAAATGTCAAGCAGGATTAAATCCGGCTGAGTACGCGCGACAAACTGCAGCGCCAAGCGGCCGCTGGGCGCAATCCTGATCTGATAACCACGGGCCTTGAGCATGGTTGCAAGCACTTCCAGATTAGCCGGAGTATCATCCACAATCAAGATCGTGGCTTCATATTGGTTCTGCAGAAAAGTTTGCATCAAAATTCTCCTCCTGATAATAAGTCTATGAGTTGCTCAAACTGATATTGTTGAGTCATTTGCTTAAGCTCGTCCGCTAAGTTAGGTTCATAAAGCCTCACCTGCTCGGCCAGCGCAAGCATTCCATAATAATCGCCTTCTAACACTGCATTTCGCAAACTACGAACAAGCCCGGACGGCAATGTACTCAACCGTTCCGGCTTCAGAGTGAAGTTTCTTTGTATGTCCTGTGGGCCAAGCTCATCCGCCGGAATGGTCTCATACTCATATTCCACATGGAGAATATCGCCAATTTTTTCGAGCAGCTCGGCTTCCTCGAAAGGCTTGCATAAAAACGCATCAGCACCCGCATCAATAACCCTTTGCCGTTCTTCTTCAAACGCACATGCTGTAACAGCAATTATCGGCACTTGCCCGATTTCGCTACTGGCCCTGATCCGGTGAATAGCCTCAAACCCATCCATCACCGGCATTTTCATGTCCATAAGTATTATATCCGGCCGCCAGGCCGACGCGGTTGCAAGGGCTTCCCGCCCATTGACAGCCTGCCGGGTCTCAAAGCCTAATGTTTCAAGCCAGACGGTTAAAAGCGATCGGTTTAATTCGGCATCATCCACAATCATGGCCCGGTGGACAACCGGACCGCGCACCCCCTTAACCCGGCGCGTTTCTTTTTTGGCCGGCAAGGCTCTTGCATCTGTTTTTTGCGCCAGAATGTGAAACTTAAAAATACTCCCTTTCCCCTCCTGACTGCTGACAGTAATATCCCCCCGCATCATTCTGACAATCTCCTGACTAATGGCCAAACCTAAGCCGGTACCGCTGCCGGCCGCCAACCCGGCCTGTGCCTGCTCAAAGATTTGGAACAGACGTTTCATATCCCGGGGACTAATCCCGCACCCGGTATCTTCAATAACGAATTCCAGCCGAAGGTCGTCACCGGCCAGGCAAAAAACGCGCGTCCGCAGGGTAATTGTGCCTTCCTTGGTGAATTTTACAGCATTCCCCAGTAGATTGATCAAAACTTGCCGCAGTTTTCTTTCATCAAGTATAGCCATATAAGGCAAGTCATCCGGTATATCAGCGATTAACTCCAAACCTTTGGCCTTGGCCCGCAGACTAAATATTTGCTTGATATCCTGGACCAACATTCGCAAGTCTGCCGAAGCAAGCCGCAGCGTAAGCCTTCCTGCTTCGATTTTTGACATTTCCAGAATATCGTTAATTAGGTCAAGCAGGTGCAGACCGGCAAAGACAATACTGTCCAAGTATTGCCTTTGCTGTAAACACAGCTGGGTCTCCCGCTGCATTAATTGCGCAAAACCCAGGATGGCGTTCATCGGCGTTCGGATTTCGTGTGACATATTGGCAATAAAAACGCTCTTTGCCCTGGTAGCGGCATCAGCCGCCTCTTTAGCCTGCTTCAATTCCTCATTGATTGACAGCACCTCTGCATTCATCGCTGTCAATTCTTCATTAAAACAGGTTAACTCATTTGTCCGTTCTTCAACTTTTATTTCCAGCAGTTCATTTGCCTCCTTCAACGCCTGCTCCGCGCGCTTGTGTTCGGTAATATCATGGCTGTATACAGCCACTGCCGCCTCCTTACCATCTATATAGACAGGATTGAGGGTGCATTCAAAAAATTTATCACTTTTATATGCCGAATATTCCATTACGAATGGCCCGTCCGCCAAAGCCCTTTGATACATTCGCTCCCAAAAATGAAACAATTCCGGCGGCATTACGGCCCGCAATCTTTTCCCGTCGTCAAGCTCTACATCATAATGGGTAATATGATGATCCTTCAGCGCCTGATTACAAAATATCAAGTTAAAATTCTTATCAACGGCCCAGATAAAATCCCGGGTACTGTCAAAGATGGCTTTCATATTTGCGGCCAGCAATCGGGTTTCCCGCTTGCTGCTTGCCAATGCCTGTTCTGCGCTTTTGCGCGCAGTGACATTAGAAAAGCTGATGACAGAAACAAGTTCACTCCGCATTGAAAAATTAGCGGCTTTTATTTCTGCGTAAAATTCAAGTCCGCTTCTATGTATACACTTTATCTCTGCAGCAAGGGGTATGTTCTTTCCCTGAGTACCCTCTAGTACATATCGCGAAACTTGCTCACGATATTCAGGCGCAACAAATTCCCCTACCGGCATACCAATAAGCGGAACTGCTGTCTCATAACCAAACAATGCTAAAAATGCCGGATTAACATAGCTAATCCTTTCTTGTTGGTGTAACATAATGGCGTCACTGATGAAATCCATGATTTTTCTGCAGCTTGATTCACGGTTATTAAAAAACCTGGTTACGGTCTCTCGCGATTTGTACTTAAGAAAAAGACTCCTGTTAGATCTTCTGCCCGCTCGCTTTTCCACACTGTTTCCTCCTTCCATGTACACGCCCTGCCCGAAGGACGGTTGGCTTACATATTATTGCAATTACTGTGCCAAAATCGTAAGATTCCCTAAGAACGCAGATTACCTGGAAACGAATCGTTTCCAGGTAATCTGCATTTTTCGAAACTTGCATACTGATGCAAGTTTTGTCGGTATTTCTTTTATCTTATTCTCCGGTCTTTATCCGCCCACCCAGCCTTACCCAGCCAGCCAAACGTCCGGCTGCTTCAGCCGTAATCAAGCCGGGCGCCAACCGCCAGCGCCAGTTACCGCCCACCGTACCGGGGGTATTCATCCGGGCATTGCTGTCCAGCATAAATACATCCTGCAGCGGCACAATCACTGTGTTGGCCTGGCTCATATACACTAAACGGATCAGCAATTCACACACACCCTGATCACTTTCGTCGCTGCTCAATGCCAGCTTCCGCAAATGGTTAAGTATACGGCTCTGTAATTGCGGATCCTTTGCCGGCAGTTTTTGCCACCAGCCCAGCAGGGTGTCATTATCGTGCGTACCGGTATAGGCGATGGTATTAGTTCCTGTATTCTGCGGAAAATCCGGTGCTGCTCCCTGACCAAAGCTGAACTGCAAAACCTTCATGCCCGGATAGCCCAGTTTGTGTTTCAGCCTGTTAACACCGTCGGTAATGACACCCAGATCTTCCGCTACCAACGGCAGTTTACCCAGATACTTTTCCAGCACGGCAAAAAAGCCGGCGCCCGGTCCGGACACCCACCGGCCATTGACGGCCGTTTCATCGGCGGCAGGGATTTCCCAGTAAGCTTCAAACCCGCGGAAATGGTCAATCCGGATCAGGTCCGCCTGTGTCAGCAGTACAGCCAGACGCCTTCGCCACCAGCGGTAGTCATCCCGGGCCATAGCCTCCCAGTTATACAGCGGATTACCCCATAACTGCCCGTTGGCGCTAAAATAATCGGGCGGCACACCGGCCACTTTAGTCGGATTACCTGCCATATCCAGGGTAAATAAAGCGGAATTGGACCATACATCGGCACTGTCATGGGCAACGAACAGCGGCAAATCCCCGAACAAAAGAATACCCTGGTTATTGGCGTATTCCTTTAGCTCCTGCAATTGTTCCCAGAAGGCAAACTGCAAAAAAGCCTGATAGGCAATCTCTTGCTGCAGCGCATGCCGGTAATACCCCAGAGCAGCCGGATCCCGCAGCCTGACAGCCTGATCCCAATCATTCCAGGGCAAACCCCGGAAATGATCCTTCAGGGCTATAAACAGGGTATAATCGTCCAACCAGTTGGCAGTCTGTTCCACAAACCGGTTATACCGCCCGTCATTGCTTAAGCGCTGGAAGCGTTCAAAAGCCAGACGAAAAATCTGCTCCTTCCAGATCTTAACCTTGGGAAAATCAATATAGGCCGGCTCATGCTCCGCAAAGGGGTGTGTAGTCAAATCCTGCGGCTTCAGCCAGCCGGCCGCAACTAATTTTTCGGGCGAAATTAATAGCGGGTTGCCGGCAAAGGCTGACAGGCATTGGTAGGGGGAGTCGCCATAGCCTGCCGGGTTAAGAGGCAGGAACTGCCAGATTCTTTGATTCCCGGCAACCAGGAAGTCAACAAACCGGTAGGCCTCCGGCCCCAGATCGCCAATGCCGAACGGCGCCGGCAGGGAACTCGGATGAAGGAGAATACCGCTTGAGCGAGGCTGCTCTAAAGCCGGTCCTTCCAACGAGGTCATCAGAATACGCCCGGTTAGCGGCGGCAAGGATAATTCCAACGGTCCCCCGTCCGGGAGTACCAATTTTTCTCCTGACAACGCATCTATGACATAAGCCTGACCGGCAAACCAGCCGGCAGGGTCAATACTCACACCGGCATGCCGGTCCCGGCTGCGGTTAAGGATAATAAGCGCCGTGTTGTCGGCTGCCAAATCGCCGAATACATCCTGCCCTCCCCGGATGCGCCGCACATAACCGTAGACATCACCGGCCGCAGCAAAGAGCAGCCACTCGCCGGTCCGCAGGACAGTGTAACCGCGCCTGAGACCGACCAGCTTTTTGTACCAGGCCAGAAGCTCCTCATCTTCCCGGCCCCAGGGGTAGGTTCGGCGGTTTAAAGGATCGCTGAAGCCTTCCAGTCCGGCTTCATCCCCGTAGTAAATACACGGTGCTCCCGGGAAAGTCAGCTGCCACAAGATGACAAGTTTTAGCCTGGCCAGCCCCAGTTGCCGCTGTTCGGGCGTAAGCCGGTGTTTAAATGCATTTAATTTGCTCTGGGTGTCCTCAGGCGGCGCTTCAGCCAGCAAAGTAAGAATGCGCGGTACGTCATGGCTGCCGATGATGTTCAAATTCGCATAAAAGTTTTCTATGGGATAATTCTCATACAGGCTGAACAAATCGCGGTGTACGGCTTCGGCGTCCCGCCAGCCAAGCATAAAATCCAAAATAAGCTTCCGGAAAGGATAATTCATAACAGAATCCAGTTCCGCGCCGTCGAAATATTGCCGGAGACTGCCGTAAGCCACCTTATGGGATGCGTCTTCCCATACCTCGCCGATCAGGACCGCGTCCGGATCTATTTCTTTTAGCGTTCTATAGAACTTTTTCAGGAAAGACTCCGGCAACTCGTCAGCCACATCCAGCCGCCAGCCCTTGACACCAAGCTTAAGCCACTGACGGAGGATGCTGTCAGGCCCGTCAATGATAAATCGCTGATAGGACGGATCTTCCTCATTGACATTGGGTAAATTGTCAATTCCCCACCAGCTTTCGTATTCGTCCGGATACTCGGTAAACTTATACCAGGAATAGTAGGGAGAATCCTTGGACTGCCAGGCGCCGGCCGCAGCATAGGTTCCCGCCTGATTGAAATAAATACTGTCACTGCCGGTATGACTGAATACACCATCCAAAATGATGGCAATGCCCCGTTCGCGCGCCCGGGCGCACAACTCGGCAAACAAGGCGTTGTCCCCGAACATCGGATCAATGGTTCGGTAATCAGCCGTATCATATTTGTGATTCGAGGGAGAAGCAAATACCGGATTAAAATAGATGGCCGTAATCCCTAAGTCCTCCAGATAAGGCAGTTTGGCAATCACTCCGGCCAGATTGCCGCCAAAGAAATCATACGCCAAAATGGCGCCTGTATCCATGGCCCGGGTATATACCGGCGTATCCTGCCAGTCGGCATGAAGCAGGCTGCCGGACCGGGGCTTTAGGATTTGGCCGTCAGGCAGGCCGTTATAAAATCTGTCGACAAAGATCTGATACACAACAGCATGCTTAAACCAGCGGGGAGTAACAGTTCCCGGCAGGTAGGTGCTAATCTGATACGACGGCGGCGGGTAGTCGGTAATCTGGCCCACGCCGCCGGTTGCCGCCGCATTATTGCCGTAATAATACATCAGTCCGTTCCGCCTGACGATAAAATAGTACCAAATAACGCCGGGCGACGCCGGTGCGGTAATAACAGCCTCATAGTACCGGCAGCCATAGGCTTCCCTGACAAACGGCATATCGAGGACGGTTTCCCCCACCCCTTCCCGCCATAAGCGGAGCAGTACCGCCTCAGCCCATGGCGCTTCACTTGTTAGCGATATTGCCAGCCTTATCTTGCTATGACAAGCAACAGCCCCAAAGGGGCTGCGAAAGTCTGCATCATGAGAGTCATGCAGAATCCAGCGCTGATTCATGACCAGCCACCTCCGGTATTAAGCTTCCCGGATTACTACCGGTTTAACCCGCCAAATGCCGATAGCATATTCCGAAACCGTACGGTCACTGGCAAACCGGCCGGAAAATGCAATATTATTAACGGCCATAGCCTGCCAGCGTGGCTGCTCGCGATACAAAGCGTTTATCTTTTCCTGCGCCGCCGCATAGGGTATAAAGTCTTTTAAGACAAAATATTCATCATTGGTACGGAGCAGCGAATGATGAATACTGTCAAATTCATCCGGACTGGCTGGCAAAAAACCGCTTACTATCTGGTCAACCACCGTCTTGATGCGGGAATTGCCGTGATATTCGTCAAGTACATTATAACCGCCGTATTTGTAGTAGTTTAATACTTCATCGGCCGTCAAACCGAAGATCACAATATTCTCGCCGCCGACCTCCTGGCTGATCTCAATATTGGCGCCGTCTAATGTACCGACGGTAACAGCGCCGTTCATCATAAACTTCATGTTGCCTGTACCGGACGCCTCCCTGCTGGCGGTGGATATTTGCTCACTGACATCAGCCGCCGGGATAATGAGTTCAGCCAGCGAAACACTGTAATTTTCCAGAAAAACCACTTTTATTTTACCGCCAATAGCCGGATCATTATTAATAACCTGCGCCAGTGTATTAATGAATTTAATGATCCGCTTGGCCAGATAATAGCCGGTAGCTGCTTTCCCGGCAAAAATAAAAGTCCGCGGTTCAATATCGAGACCCGGATTTTCCTTAATGCGGTTATATAAATCCAGGATATGCAGCGCATTTAACGTCTGCCGCTTATAGGCGTGAATGCGTTTGACTTGCACGTCAAAAATGGAGTTAATATCCACGGTTAAGCACATTTTATCCTTGATATATCTGGCCAGCCGTTCTTTATTAGCCTGCTTAACCGCTCTAATACTGGCCTGAAACGCCGGGTCATGCGCGTAGCGGTGCAAATTCGACAGCTCACCGGGGTGAGCCAGCCAGCCTTCACCAATGCTCTCACTAATCAGGGCCGCAAGCTCCGGATTGGCTTTGGCGAGCCAGCGCCGGTGAGTAACGCCATTGGTTTTATTATTAAAACGGTGCGGGTAAAACTGGTGGAAGCTGGCCAGCACTTCAGTTTTGAGAATGTTGCTGTGTACTTCGGCCACGCCGTTGACACTGTGACTGCCGACAACAGCCAGATGAGCCATATGCACGTACCCGTCGCTGATGATGGCCATGTCCCGGATTCGCTCCCAATCCCCGGGGTACTTTTCCCAAAGAGCCGCGCAAAACCGCTCGTTAATCTCACGGATGATCATATACATCCGCGGCAGGAGGGTCTCTACCAGCTCGACAGGCCACTTTTCCAGCGCTTCCGGCAAAATGGTATGGTTGGTATAGGAAATGGTCTGCCAAGTGGCCGTCCAGGCCTCATCCCAGCCTAGTCCCTCTTCATCCATCAGGATACGCATCAGTTCAGACACAGCCAGCGCAGGATGGGTATCATTAATATGAATGGCAATTTTTTTATGAATTTTAGCCAAATCGGCCGGTTTACTCCCGTGGGTTCGCTTATACCGCCGGACAATACTTTGCAGCCCTGCAGAAACAAAAAAGTACTGTTGTTTAAGCCGGAGTGTCCTGCCTTCCGGATAATTATCGTCAGGATACAGAATCTGGGAGGTAGCCTCCAGTGAATATTTTTTCTCTACGGCTTTTAAAAAATCGCCTTTACTGAATGAAGAAAAATCAAAATAATTATTTTCGGCGCTCCATAGCCGCAAAGTATTTACCGAGTTGCAGTTAGCGCCGACAATCGGCACATCATAGGGTACGGCCAGTACCGGCTCGTAATTTTCATGAATGGCGGCAAGACGGCCTGCTTGCTCCTCCAGCCGGACAGAACCGCCAAATTTTACGGTAACCGCCCTGTCGGCCTTGCGGGTCTCCCATACATAACCGTCCCGCAACCAGTTGTCAGGCAGTTCGATTTGATAGCCATCAATAATTTTTTGTTCAAACATGCCGTGGCGGTAGCGAATGCCGGTGCCATGCCCGGGTAGTTGCAGTGAGGCCATGGAATCCAGAAAACAGGCCGCCAGGCGTCCAAGACCGCCGTTGCCCAGGCCGGCGTCATGCTCCACAGCCTCCATGTCGGCCAAATCAATACCAAGCTCATTCAAGCCCTGCTGACAAACTTTAGTCAGATCAAGATTGAATAAATTGCTGCCCAGCAAACGGCCCAGCAAAAACTCCATCGAAAAGTAATATACCTGTTTCTCCTTGCTTACACGATACTGCCTGTTAGTCTCATACCAGCGCTTGCTGATCGTTTCGCGCAGCAGGGTGCTAAGGGCGGTGTACTTATCGTTGATAGATGATTCATCAAGACTTTGCCCGAACAGGGTCTGCAGTTTTTCAATAAACGCCTGTTTGAATTCCTCTTTGGAAATAAACATGGCAGCCACCCTCCCCTACTAAACATTTTATTTGGCGGGGAATCCCCCGCCGGCATATATATATGCACCGGACTAACCGGCGGTCAGACTCTCATACAGCCGGCGATACTCGGCGGCGGAAGACTGCCAGCTATAGTCGCCCCGCATAGCTGTTTTGACTAATTTCGCCCACTGGGTCCGATCCTTGTATAATTCTGTTGCAGCTTTGACTGCATTCAGCATCTCATGCGCATTGTAATTAAAAAAAGAAAAGCCATTGCCGGTACCGGTTGCGGGATTAAACGCCGTAACGGTATCTTTCAGACCGCCAACTTCCCTGACAACCGGAATACTGCCATACCGGAGGGCAATAAGCTGCCCGATGCCGCAGGGTTCAAAGCGGGACGGCATCAAAAACAGGTCTGAGCCGGCGTAAATCTTATGGGCCAATTCATCGGAAAACATAATATTGGCCGATACCTTTTGCGGGTGACGTTCGGCAGCCTCACGAAACAGGTGCTCAAACCGCTCCTCGCCTGTTCCCAGCACTACCAGCTGCACTTCGCTCGCCAGCAAATCCTCCATAACATGGGCGATCAAATCTAACCCCTTGGAGCTTACCAGCCGGGAAACAATCCCAATGAGCGGTTTATCCGTTCCCGCCGGCAATCCCAGTTCGGCCTGCAGTCTGAGCTTATTTGACAGCCGTTTGGTAGTTCCGCGCCAGGTATAGTTAGTGTAAATGGCCGGGTCACTTGCCGGATTATACAGATCATAGTCAATTCCGTTTACAATACCGTGGATATCCGCCTGGCGCCTGGTCAGAAAACCGTCCAGCCGCTCACCGCAATAAGGCTGCTGAATCTCACGGGCGTAGGACCTGCTGACTGTCGTGAGAACGTCACTAAAAGCCAGACCGCTTTTTAAAAAGTTAACCTGACCGTAAAATTCCAGGCCGTCAGCGGTAAAAACACCGCCCGGCAGCCCTAGCAGATCGCCCAGAATTTCGCGGGGAAAAATTCCCTGATACATCAAGTTATGAATGGTAAATACAGTTTTAACAGCCGAATAATCTTCCCTGGCAAGATACTGCTCTTTAAGCATGGCCGCCAGCGGTCCTGTCTGCCAGTCATGACAGTGGATAATATCCGGAATAAAATCAAGCTCGGGCAAAGCCTCAAGGACACTCCGGCAAAAATAGGCGAACCGCTCGGCCTCATCATAGTGGCCGTACAAACCGTCGCGCTTAAAGTAGTATTCATTATCGACAAAGTACCAGGTAATTCCCTGGTACTCAAGTTCATAAACACCACAGTACTGACGCCGCCAGCCGATCGAAACGGTAAGTTCAGCTCGTTTGATCATCTGTCCGGTATACTCCGCGGAAATGGCACTGTACATAGGCATGATTACCCGCACATTGACAGCCTGCTGCTGTAACGCCTTAGGCAAAGAACCGATTACATCGCCCAGACCGCCTGTTTTGGCAAAAGGTGCCGCTTCGGAGGCTACAAAAAGTACTTTTAGCATGTCAAATCACAGTTCCCTTCTCAATGACAAATGGGTGATTCCACTCGCCCTTAAGTTTTTTGCCGGCAGAAATTTTAACGTCTTTGTCACAAATAACATTTTCCACAACGGCTCCTGGTCCGATTTCGCCCTTTTGCATAATGATGCTGTTAATGACTCTGGCATCCTTATGCACTCTCACGCCCCGGAACAGGATACTGTTCTCGACTTTTCCCGCAACCACCGAGCCGTTGGCGACAAGGGAACACTGCACATTGGCATCCTGCTGATATTTAGCCGGAGCTTCGTCCTTAACCTTTGTGTAGATGGAGCCATTGGCAAAAAAGAGCTCCTGCCATATATCCGGATTTAGCAGTTCCATACTGTGATCAAAATAGCTCTGGACAGAACCGATGCGGGCCAGGTAGCCGGTGAAGGGGAAGCCGTAGATTCTGAGATTTGCCAGATTTTTTATAAAGCAATCCCTGGCTACATTTGTTCCGCCTCTCGACATGCTGGCATCCACTAATTCAATCAACAGCTGCCGGTTAATAAAATACATTTCCAGCGACAGCTTGTTGCTATGGGCATTAACAGGCCATATCTCCATATCCACAACCAGCCCGTCGTCAGCCGTTGACAGCATGGTAGCCTGAGTGAAAGACTTGGCGTCCGCCGGGCTATATTCCTTATAAAGAACTGTTATATCGGCATTCTTCTCCAGATGGAACTGGTAGGCAGGCGAAAAATCAATATTGCAGACTGTTCGGCTGCCTGCCAGCAGGACATCGCGCTGCCGGCTGCTGCGGATATAGTCGAGATTGTTGAAAAAATCGGCTAAATCATTAGGAAAGGCGCCCTGCACGTTTCCGGTCTGCAAGGAAGGCAACATGAACAGGCCATCCCGCTTACGGGCTAAATCCCACTCTTTGCCTGAGCGGATATGATCCATAAGCGAGCGGGAATTGCCTGCCGTTACTATACCCACATTGGTTACGCCGGAATTGATAAAATTTGACAAAATAAAGTCAATCAGGCGATACCGGCCGGCGAAGGGAATAGCAGCCAGCGGCCGGTGTCTGGTCATCTCCCGCAGCATGTCAAAGCTTTCATGCAGATTAATAATACCCATTATATTCTTCAAAAAAAATGCCTCCCTTTTTACAGCACTGCTTGGCACCGGGAGTTAAGGACGGGCAAGCAGGGAATTGCGCTTAATCCTGGTTTCGCTGGTAATGGTGAGGTTGTCGCCAATTAAGGTTATGCCGGAAAACCACCGGCTGCTCTCAGGCTCGCTCATATCTTCCATACCGACCTGTGCGCCACCTTCCACAACTGATTTACGGCCAATGATGGCTCTGTTAATAACCGCGTTGGCGCCAATGGAAGTATACGGCATAATAATAGAATCTTTGACCCTGGCCCCTTCGCCGATACGAACACCGGGGAATAGCACCGACCTTTCCACCTCGCCAAAAACCTGACAGCCTTCGGTAATCAGCGAGCAGGAAATCCGGGCAGTATCGGCGATAAACTGCGGCGGCTGCGTGGGATTGACTGAATAAATTCGCCAGGAGGAATCATACAGATCCAGCGCCGGCTCATCGCTTAAGAGGTCCATATTGGCTTCCCAGTAGCTTTCCACTGTGCCAACATCTTTCCAGTAGCCGCCAAAGCGGTAGGCAAATAAGCGTTCACCGGCGGCAAGCATTCGCGGAATAACATTTTTGCCGAAATCATGACTGGAACTATTATCGACAGAATCAGCTGCCAGATAAGCCCGCAGCGCCGGCCAGCTGAATACATATATTCCCATGGAAGCCAGGTTATTCTTTGGTCTTTTTGGTTTTTCCTCAAATTCAGCAACACGGTCTTCTTCGGCTGTATTCATTATGCCAAAGCGATCGGCCTCAGCCCACGGCACCTCAATAACAGCAATGGTAACATCCGCCTGACGGCTTTTATGATAATCAAGCATGGACGAGTAATCCATTTTGTAGATATGGTCGCCGGACAGAACCAATACATATTGGGGATTAAACATTTCAATAAAATTGAAGTTCTGGAAAATAGCGTCCGCCGTGCCTTTATACCATTCACCGCCTTTTTCGCGGATATAAGGCGGCAGAACATAGACGCCGCCGCTTCGCCGGTCAAGATCCCAGGCACTGCCGATACCGATATAGGAATGAAGGGCCAGCGGCTGATATTGCGTTAGCACACCGACAGTATCAATGCCGGAGTTGTAACAATTGCTCAAGGGAAAATCGATAATCCTGTATTTACCGCCGAACGGCACAGCCGGCTTAGCCAGCTTTTTGGTAAGTGCTCCCAGGCGTGTTCCCTGACCGCCGGCCAAAATCATCGCCACGCACTCTTTATTTGGCAAGATGCTCCACTCTCCCTTTCGTATTCCGCTTTAGCCTGCTGCCAAACTTACGACTGCAATGCGGAGGCTGTTTAGCCCGGGTTACGCCGACAGGTTTTAAATATACAGCTGCCAGGGGCGGCAGAGTTATTACCAGTGAATTAGCCTGATTATGCCAAGGAGTGGCTTCCGGTTTAAGCTCGCCGGGATTGGTCTGGCCTGATCCGCCATAACGCTGGCTGTCGCTGTTTAATATCTCAAGATAGTACTGGGCTGCCGGTACACCGATCCGGTACGCCTGCCTGACAACCGGCGTAAAGTTTAGTACGGCAATTATAAAATCGCCTTCATTCTGTCCCTGCCGTTTGAATACAATAACACTTTGCGGACTGTCCTGACAGTCTATCCAGGAAAAACCCCGCCAGTCCCGGTCATTCTGCCACAAGGCCGGACTCTTCAAATAAAAATGATTAATATCCCGGACATAATTATGCAGTTTATGATGCATTTCGTAATCAAGCAAATGCCAATCCAGACTGTCCTGATACTTCCACTCGATAAACTGGCCAAATTCCCCGCCCATAAACAGCAGTTTCTTACCGGGATGGGCCATCATATATGCATAGAAGCAGCGAAGATTAGCGAATTTCTGCCAGTAATCCCCCGGCATTTTGTCTAAAAGCGACCGCTTGCCATGGACCACTTCGTCATGGGACAAAGGCAGGACAAAGTTCTCGGAAAACGCATACATAAAAGAGAACGTAACCAGTTGGTGGTGAAACTGGCGGTGGACAGGATCCAATTCCATATACCGGAGCATGTCATTCATCCAGCCCATATTCCATTTAAAATTGAACCCCAGCCCCCCTGCATGGGTAGGATGGGTAACCAGCGGCCAGGCAGTGGAATCCTCGGCAATCATTAAGGCCTGCGGATAGGCTGCAAAAACAGCTTCATTGAGGCGTTTCAGAAATTGAACCCCCTCAATATTCTCGGTGCCGCCCTGGCAATTTGCTTCCCAGTCTCCGTCCTCACGCCCGTAGTTGCGGTATAGCATATTGGCTACTGCATCAATCCTGAGTCCGTCGATATGGTACACATCCAACCAGAAGAGTGCATTGGAAATTAGAAAACTAATCACTTCCGGCCGGCCTAAATCAAAATTCAGTGTACCCCAGCCGCGGTTTTCGCTCCGGCGGGAGTCGTTATATTCGTATAAGGTTGTACCATCAAAACGGGCCAGGCCATGCGCATCTCTGCAAAAATGGCCGGGCACCCAATCCAAAATAACACCAATTCCTTTTTGATGGCAGCAATCTACCAAGTACATAAAGTCTTCCGGCCGCCCATACCGGCTGGTTACCGCGTAATACCCCGTTGCCTGGTAACCCCAGGAGCCGTCGAAGGGATGCTCAGCTACCGGCAGCAATTCGATATGGGTATAACCCATAAAAGCGGCATAGTCTGCCAGTTGTTCGGCAATTTCACGGTAAGAGAGTGATTGCCTGTCATCGCTCCGCTTCCATGAGCCTAAATCAACTTCATAAATATTCAGCGGCCGGTCATAAGCTGTCCGCCTGTTGTTCCGCCAAGCCTGATCCTGCCACTGGTAGCCGGCCAGACCGGCTACTTTTGAGGCTGTATTTGGCCGCAGTTCAGCGGCAAACGCATAAGGATCGGCCTTATGCAAAACTTCCCCCCAGGAGGTTATAATTTCGTACTTATATAAAGCACCGGCTGCTACTCCGGGAATAAATAATGCCCAAACGCCGCAGGTGCTTGCTTTCGTCATGACATGGCCGCTGCCATCCCAGTCATTAAAATCGCCGATAATCCGGACAGCCGCCGCATGCGGCGCCCAGACGGCAAACCAAACCCCGGGAATGCTGCCTTCTGTTTCCAGATGCGCCCCCAGTTTGCTATAGCTGCGGACGCTGCAGCCCTCATGAAATAAATAATTGTCGTAATCGGTAAGCCAAACTGATACCATTCGTTTCGACCATCCTTATACAATGTAAATTTTTGGAATGCAACTATCTTCGCTGCTTCTATAGAAAATTCCTGTTTAACGATAAACGTTCTTATATTAAATATTGTTAAATTGGTATAGCCGACGGTTACCCGGCGAGCGAGACTTGGACCAGGCTATTGACCGCAGCGGCATTCCGCTGTCCGGGTACGAAAATGACCCCTTCTTCCTTACCGGCCACAGCAGCCGTACTGAGCACCGTCCCGGGTATTACAATAGCTTGTTGAATACTGATACCGCCCTCAACCCGCACCTGGTGCAAAATAACACTGTCCTTAACCTTGGCCCCGGCCCCGATATAGACTCCGGGGAAAATGACGGAATTCTCCACTTCACCTAAGATAACGGCCCCGCCGGC
This sequence comes from Sporomusa aerivorans, assembly GCF_041428895.1. Lineage (NCBI taxonomy): Bacteria > Bacillati > Bacillota > Negativicutes > Selenomonadales > Sporomusaceae > Sporomusa > Sporomusa aerivorans. Next base: position 171,118 of record NZ_CP156926.1, on the reverse strand, counting down.
AATCAGGGAGCCTCGCACTTTAGCGCCGCTACCGTGGTAGTGGGGCGGCAGACTCAACTGGGGCGAATAGATCGGCCATTCCGGATCACTAAGTGTCAGCCGCGGCGCCTCACACAGCAAATCCATGCTGGCTTCCCAGTAGGTTTCAATTGTCCCGGCGTCTTTCCAGTAACCATGAAATTGATACGTATAGAGCCGGCGCTTGTCTGCCAGCATAGCCGGTATTACGTCTTTACCGAAATCGTGGGCGGACTTGGGATTGGCGGCATCTTGCTCCAGGTATTGTTTTAGCACTTTCCAGGAGAAAATATACACGCCCATGGCGGCCTGGCCGCCGTGAGGATGCGGCGGTTTGTCCGCGATGCCGATTATGCGTCCATTTTCGGCAATTTCCATAATTGTATACTTACCTGTTTCTGTCCATGGCAGCTGGATTACACCGGCAGTTGCATCAGCCTGGCAAATGCTATGGTAATCAAGCATTTGCGCATAATCCAGCTTATAAATTTGGTCACCGTACAGGACTACTACGTATTCAGGCTCATACTGTTCGACAAATTCCCTGTTTTGATGCACGGCGTCGGCGGCTCCCTGATACCAGTGACCGCCGTCTTCCCGCACATAAGGCGGCAGGATATGTACGCCCCGTCCCGCCCGGTCAAGATCCCAGGCACTGCCTTTGCCTACGTAAGCATGCAGCATCATTGGCTGATACTGGGTCATGATACCGATAGTATCAATCCCTGAATTGCGGCAATTGCTTAACGTAAAGTCAATTAGCCGGTATTGACCGCCAAACGGCACAGCAGGCTTAGCCAGTTCTTTAGCCAACGCCCCCAGACGGGTTTCCTGCCCATCTGCGAGTACCAGCGCAAGCCATTTTTTGTTACCCATAACACTCCCCCTTCAGAAATATGCCATCCGACAGACAAATTAGCTTATGCGCGAAAAGAAGATTATAGAACAAGTTTTCATTTTTTTGGCACTCATTATATCTGACCGTTTTTTCGGACACAATAGGGGCGGAGGGATGCACATGAATGAAATAGTATGTATGAGCTGTCACAACTGTTTACAGCCCGATGTAACCGCCTGCCCTGGCTGCGACAGCGAGATTGTCCTTGATGGCGATGGCAAAAATGTAATCGACCGGCTGCAGCCCAACTGCCTGATTCACAGGTATGAAGGCTCCGATCTGTTAGAGCCGGCCGTGATTATCAAAGAGACCAAAGCCAATTGTAAAGTAGCCACAAAGCTTAAGGAATACGCCAAACCGTTAACAGTTCCCAAGGAAAAGGTGTACGCCTTCGATCAGAAAATACTGGGAGCCATTCAAGCACTCCGCAATGAGCGCACCGCCACCATGTACCGGTACGATCAGCTAATTGAGGCCCACTGGCAAAATCTAAAATCCTATATACCCTGATTAGCCGCGATTTTCCTCATAATATTGCATCAGCTCACTCATTGTCACAAACTGATAACCCCGACTGCGCAGTTGATCAATAATCAATGCTGCCGCTTGCGGTGTAGGCAACGGATATTGTCCGTCATGCATCAGTATAATACCGCCCGGTATTGCATTCTTAACAGCCGTCTCTACCACCTGGCCGGCAGGCGGCCGCCGCCAATCGCCGGTATCAATCGACCACAGAACCGTTGTATACCCGAGCTCGCGGGCCAGCTTTACAATGGCATCATTGTACGCTCCGTCCGGAGGGCGAAAAAAGGCGGGTTTGGGAGCCACCGGGCTGATGATAGTTTCAAAGCGGTCAAACTCCGCCGCCACTTCAGCCTGTGTCAGCTTATTTAAGCGTTTATGACTGTAAGCGTGCGAAGCAATTTCGTGGCCGTCGGCTACCGCCTGGGCCACGATATCCGGATGAGCCTCTGCATTAGCCCCCAGTATAAAGAAAGTTGCCTTCACCTGCTTTTCCCTGAGGACTGCCAGCAATTCGGGGGTTGTTTTATAGTGCGGTCCATCATCCACAGTAAGAGCAATGACCTTATGAGTGGTTGGTATTTTCCGTATAACCCGGTTAGCATCGTCTAGTACTGCGCTGGTCTCGTAGATCAGGCTCAATGCCAGCCCCAGGACCAATACTGTTATATTAAAAAAACTGCGGCGCAGCGAATTTTTCATATAACTCCCCCTCTATTGTGCTTCTACTGGATAGTACGCCAGCCGGGGGAAAACTATGACAGAAAGAAGCCTGCGTAAAGAAACATCTAAGCCAATTCAGGCCTATCAGAAAGCAAGGAGGTATTCCATGGTCCGCAGAACATTCCGGTTGGTGGCTTTAACAATGGTGCTCTTAGCGCTGGCCACCGCCACGGGTTATGCCGCACCGCCAATCATGTCCGCTCAGGGAGCCATACTGATGGATGCCAAGACCGGCCAGGTGCTGTATGACAGAAATATTCACAAAAAACTGGCACCGGCCAGTACGACCAAAATTATGACTGCTATCATCGCTATTGAAAGCGGCCGGCTGGACGAAATGACCCGGGTAAGCGCCCACGCCGCCTCAACAGGCGGGTCCTCACTTAATTTGTATCCTGGCCAAAGCATAACCCTGCGCGAGCTTGTTACCGGCCTTTTACTCCGGTCCGGCAACGACGCGGCTGTCGCCATTGCCGAACATCTGGCAGGATCGACAGACGCTTTTGTCGATATTATGAACCAAAAAGCCGCCAGTCTCGGCGCCGTGCATACTCATTTTCGCAATCCGCATGGTCTCAGCGCCCCTAACCATGTATCCACAGCCTTCGATCTGGCCTGGATAGCCCGCTATGCGTTAACCAATCCAACCTTTGCCCAGATTGTCAGTACCAAAGAAACTAACATCGAGTGGCTTGACCGGAAAGGCGGCAGCCAAGAACGGAATCTTCGCAATACCAATAAACTCTTATGGATGCTCGAAGACGCCGATGGCGTCAAAACAGGCACCACCAACGCCGCCGGTCCCTGTCTGGTATCCAGCGCTACCCGCAATAACCAAAAGCTGATTGCCGTTGTACTCCATGACCACTCGCGCTGGTATGACTCGATGCAGCTCTTAAAATACGGCTTTGATAACTACGATTTGTACGAATACATTGAGCAGGGCGCCGTACTGGCCGCGCTGCCTGTAGAAAATGGCATGACCGGTATTGTCGATGCCCTGGTTGCCGAGCCCGGGTCCCTGGTAGTAAATGCCGCCGATTATCCGTCTGTTGCCGTAGAAATTGATTTGCCGGAAAAAATAAAGGCCCCGGTATACCAGGGCCAAAAAATTGGTGAAATCATTTTTTATGTTCAGGATAAGGCTGTAAAAACAGTAGATTTAGTTGCCGGCAATGCCGTGGAGGAGAGTACCCTTAGCAAGATCCTCCTCACCCATTGGCTGGATACCATGCGGCGTCTGTCCGGCTGGGGGCTGCTGTAGCATTCTTAAGCTACACGGGTTTTCGATAAAAAAACGGCAGGTAGTGGCTAAACCCAATATCCCGGAAATTCAAAATAGCCTCAGTTCCGCCGACAAACAGCACGCCGCCAGGCTTCAGGGCGGCAAAGAAACGGCGGTACAATCCGTCTTTGGCTTCCTCGGTAAAATAGATTACCACATTGCGGCACAGGATGAGATCAAAACCGGACTCGAATTTATCGACAAGCAAATTGTGCCGCTGAAACTCCACCCGGGATCGTATGTCCTCATTGATGGTAACTATGCCGTCTGCCTGCTTGAAATATTTCGTGAGCCGGGCAGGCGGTATATTTTTAAGCTCGTTGGTCGTATAAGCCCCCTGCTTGGCTTTGGCCAGCATCTCCACATCCAGGTCTGTCGCCAGAATACGATGCTTGGTATGCGGTGTCAGTTCATTGAGCATGATGGCCAGGGAATACGGCTCGGCGCCGATGGAACAGCCGGCGCTCCAGATAGATAACCGGGAACTTTGTTTTAAAAGATCAGGAATTACTTTTTTCTCAAGCTCATCAAACTTTTCCGGCGTCCGGAAAAATTCCGTCACGTTAATGGTAAGAAAATCGATAAAGTCTTTATATAGCTTCTTGTCTGACTCCAGCTTACTGAAAAAATCCAGGTATCCGTTAGCTCCATGGCGGCTCATCATGTTGCCGATACGGCGCTGCATTTGTGCCGGTTTGTAATCATTTAAATTAATACCTGATTTTGCGTGGAGCTTCTGCTTAAACAAATCCCAGTCCTTGTCGCTCATGGAAAACCCCCTGTTATTTCTTCTATAGATAGCAATAATCCTTGGAATTGCTAAATTCGACACAAGCAGGCCATTTTCCTACTTATTCAGACCACAGGCGGCAAGTTACTTATAAAGTAAACTAACCTTCAGGCGGGGCTTACCCCCTCTGAAGGTTAGTTGGTCTTATCCGGGAACTTATCCGCTCATCCGTTTCCGCAAAGGTCAAAGGTATAACGCCCGCCTGCCGTAGCGGGGGTTTTAACGCTGGTTGGCCACAGGATAAAGATAATAAGCCTGTGACAGCTCTTTAAATTTTTTCGCTTCCTGCTCCCAGGCCAGCAGGAACTCCTCTGTGGTATACCGGCCCAGACGCAAGGCATCATCACCGACAATAAGATCCATCATGGGCGTGCCTGTTCCATACCGGTAACTAAATTTATCGCCGCTTAATTGCTGGACAATGGTAAGGAGACTCATACCTGTTTTGACAGGACGAAAAGCTTTGCGGTCGGTAATGTGCAGTTGTACGCCGCTCACGGTCTCCCCTGCGAAATTGCCAAACCGGGGAACGTAGGTAGCCGGGCGGAAGATTACGCCGGGCAGTTTCAGATTATTCATGGCCGTAGCCAGAACTTCGGCGTCAAGCCAGGGAGCGCCGACAAAATCAAAAGGCCGGGTTGTGCCTACGCCCTCCGATATGTTGGTGCCGCCAAAAATCCCTGTGGCGGGGTAGACCAGGGCCGTATCCGGTGTTGGTATGTTGGGCGATGTCATTACCCAGGGCAGGCCGGTTTCATCAAAATACATGGTGCGTTGCCAGCCGGTCATAGGAATAACCACAAGCTCACAGCCAATACCGAACTCCTTATTGAACAGCCTGGCCAGTTCCCCTACTGTCAGGCCATGCCGGATCGGAATAGGATACATACCGATAAAGGACTCAAAGCCCGGTTTGATTACGCCGCCTTCTACCTCTACCCCGCCAACCGGATTAGGCCGGTCGAAAACGACAAAGGTTTTGCCGTTCTCTTTAGCAGCCTGCATAGCATAAGCCATAGTATAGATATAGGTATAAGAACGTGCGCCGACATCCTGAATGTCAAAAGCCAGAATGTCCAGGCCCTCAAGCATCTGCGGAGTCGGCTTCTTGGTGGCGCCATACAGACTGTTTATCGGCAGTCCTGTCTTGGCATCTGTCAGACTGCCGACCTGATCACCGGCGGGAACCGCGCCGCGAATACCGTGTTCCGGTGAAAACAGGGCGACAAGGCTGGTCTTGGCGTGCAAAACGTCCACAGTGCTTTGATACTGACTGTTCATCCCGGTGGCGTTGGTAATAAGGCCAACCCTTTTGCCGGTAAAGACATCCAGATGCTTATCGAGATTGTCGATGCCCAGTTTAACGGGAACCCGCTCACTGCGTGAAGGGTTTTCCGTCGTCCGGCTGGCATTCGCCAGGCCGCTTAGTACAAACACAATAACCAGCAGGATCACGATCTCTACATAGGACCGGATTCGCAAATGCTACTCCCCCTTGCAATTAATTTTACAGGCATTTCCTATGCCGTCATTTTTCACCGAAGCCGCCTTTTATGAGCAGAGCCACAGCAGCCACAGCCGCTTCTTCCCCCTCACCGGTCGCCCGGATTGTAACGGTATCATGCTGCTTAATGCCGGCACTCATAACTGACAAGATGCTTTTGGCATTAAAGGTCTTATTATCCTTTACCAACACAATTTCACAGGCGAAGCCGCCTGCTGTTTTGACCAACAGGGCGGCCGGGCGAGCATGCAACCCGATAGCGTTTGTTATCATAACATTTTCTTCGACCATTTCAGCTCTCCTTACAACAATATTTTTCCCATAATCACTGGCTTGACGGCCCCGGTAACGGCAGGAAGGTTGTTTGTCCTGCCGCTTACCGTTTCATTGGCCAGGATGGCAAAGGCGACAGCTTCTTTGGCATCACTGGAAAATCCTGCTTCCTCCTGCGTGCGGACAGGAATGTCCGGCAACTGGCGCCGGAGCATAGCCAAGAGTACCTGATTGTGGCTGCCGCCACCGCTGACAATAACCTCATCCACAGTATAATACGGCAGGATAAACAGGCGGTAACTGCCGGCAATACTTTCAGCGGTAAATGCGGTCAGAGTGGCCACAATATCCTCCCCGCTCATGCCCCTGGCAAGGTGTTTACCAACCAAACCACCGGCAAAAGGTTCGCCGAACAGTTCACGGCCGGTAGACTTGGGCGGCTGTTGCGCTAAGTACGGATGGGCCAGCAGCTCGGCCAGCATGCCGGCATTCACCCGACCGCAGCCGGCCATGCGGCCGGCGTCATCAAATGCAAACCGACCGCCGGTTATCCGGCTCACAGTATAGTCAATCAGCATATTTCCCGGCCCGGTGTCAAAAGCCGTTACCGTTTCGGGGCCGCAACCGGCCGGCAATACAGTAACGTTGGCAATACCGCCGATATTTTGCAGGAGACGCGTTTTCCGGTTATCCCGGTACAGCACATATTCGGTGTAAGGCACCAGCGGCGCTCCCTGGCCGCCGGCGGCCACGTCCCGCACCCGGAAATCAGCTACGGTGATAACGCCGGTTCGTTCGGCTATCACTGCCGGCTCACCGATCTGCAGTGTGCTGCTGCCGGGAATATGCCAGATGGTCTGCCCGTGGGAGCCAATGAGATCCAGCTCGCCAAGGTCCACTCCGGCCTCCTGGCAGACTTCGGCCACGGCGGCGGCAAACCGTTCTCCCAGAGTAAAATTCAGTGCACAAATATCGGCCACACTGGCGCTGTCTTGCCGGCACACTTTGAGGATAGCCTGCCGCAGCCCCTGTTCATAGGCAACTGTTTTAAATGCTACTTGCTTAACCCGGCAGCTGGGTCCGCTGCCTTCAATCCGGACAAGGGCCGCATCGATACCGTCCAGGGATGTCCCGGACATCAGGCCGGCCACCAGCCGCTGCTTTTTATTGCGCAGTCGTAAGAGCCGTTCCATGTTAGTCTCTCAGCGCGTCAAAACCGATAAGACTGACGCCCTGTTCCCTAATAAAATTGCGCATTGCCGGCGAAGTTAATATGGTCAGTTCATTTCCCCGTACTGTATTGTAGGTGCTTAACTGCATAAGCGTATTGTCCACTACCGCCGGATGGCTCATAATCTCCAGCGTCCCCTGCCGGTGCCCCGCAATTACGGTCTCTAGACCGGCCAGGCTAACCCCCTGACTGTAAAAATCAAGAGAAAAATAATCGGTTGTCGGCACACCGGCCTCCCGGATCTGCTGTCGCACCGCCTCGCTGGTTTGGCGTAAAGGGACAGCCAGCTTTTTAGCCAGCTTAATGACTATATAGAGAATCTCCGGATAACCATGAGCATGGTGATGGCTGTCCAGATGCGTCAGACCCAGACCGGTAGCCTGAAACTTTTCAACCTGGGCATAAAGTTCCCGTTCAATCTCCTCAGGCAGCATAGCCGCCGCCACCGGCGCAATGCGGCGATGAAACCTGCCGCCGTCACCCACAAGGCTTGGTACCTCCCGGGCCGGCAGAACCGGTTTGCCCAAGGTAAGATTGAGGTGCAGGCCAACCCGGGAAATACCCTTTTCTTTAAGCTTGGCCAGCGCATCCTCTGTGTAGCCGGCATTAACCAGCAGGGTGGCGTCGGTTACGATTCCCTGGTTCAAAGCGGTGATAATGCCGTCATTACAGCCAGGCGTCAAACCTAAATCATCGGCATTGATAATTAACTGCAGCATGTTTTCCTCCTGCCTCACAACGCAAATTGCGGCAGATATTCGGCGTTTATAGTTAGCAGTTCGTCCAGCAAGAGTTTGGCAACTCCGGCCGACGGGACGAGAGGATGATTGGCCAGCGCCTGCAGGGCCTTATGCCGGCTACCGGAGACGCCGGCCTCAATGGCCAGTCTTTCATAGGCTTTTACATGCTGAATGAGCCCGGCAATTTCCGGCGGCAATTCACCAATTGTCAGCGGCCTGGCGCCCGTCCTGCCCACAACGCAATTAGCCTCAATTACGCAATCGGCAGGCAAACCCGCGATCGTCCCGTTATTAACGGTATTAACGGTATGGATTTCCCGTTTGTCATTATAGATAGCGCTGATCAGGGAAACGGCTGCATCCGAATAATAAGCGCCGCCCCGTTTTTCCAGTTCGGCCGGTTTATGCGTTAGTTCAGGCTCCTGATAGCGGTCAAACAACCGCTTTTCCACCTCCTGGACAATTTCAGCCCGGGTACCGGCTCCGTCCGGCGCCGCCGCCGCCAGTTCCTCGGCCAGAATGGTATCTGTCATATAATAATAACGGTGATAAGGACAAGGCACCATTCCCAGTGAGTTGAGAAAATCTTTATCCCATTTCAGGTCAGGAACATTTTTCATGCTAAGCGCAGCCCCGTCCTGCAGCTTCGCCAGCACAGCATCCGTGACATCCTGTCCCTTGCACCATACCTTGCGGCCCCAAACCAGATGATTAAGACCGGCAAAATCAATAAATATATCCCCGGCATCTGCATCCAGCAGCTTGGCAATGGTCATTTTTAGATGAATAGGTACATTGCAAAGGCCAATACATTTCACCCGGGTATACTCAAGAACCGTTTCGGTGATCAGGCCGGCCGGATTGGTGAAATTAATCAGCCAGGCCTCCGGACACAGCTCGCTGATATCACGGCAAATGTCAAGCATCACCGGAATGGTGCGCAAGGCTTTGGCCAAACCACCCGGACCGGTGGTTTCCTGTCCCAGCACACCGTATTTTAGGGGAAACCGTTCATCCTGAGCCCGGGCCGCCAGTCCGCCAACCCGCAGCTGAGTCACAACAAAGCCGGCTCCCTGGAGCGCTTGCCGTCGATCCAGGGTAGCTGTCACCCGGATATTGAGGCCCGCCGCCGCTACCATCCGCCGGGCCAGCTGGCTTACGATTCTTAACTTTTCCTCACCGGCCGGTATATCTACAAGACATATTTCAGCAGCCGGCAGTTCGGCGGCCCGCTTAATAAATCCGTCAATAAGCTCCGGCGTATAGCTGCTGCCGCCGCCAATAACGGCAACCTTTATTCCTGACATGTGACGGCCTCCAGTTTATCGGTAAGCTGCCTGATGGTTTTGTGCATCTCAACCATGTTTTCAATCAGTGTCTTCTCCGCCAAGGCTGTCATCAGATGATCCTGGGCATGGACAATCAACAGCGAAATGTCTGTTTTTTTCCCTTGCGCTTCCTGCTGCAGCATATCGGCCTGCACCCGGTGAGCCGCACTGATTTCAGCCTCAGCCGCAGCCAGATGGCCGGCTGCTTTGGGGAAATCACCGGCCTGCGCCGCGCGCAAGCCGTCATAAGCTTCTGCCCGGGCATTGCCGGCATGGAGTATAATTGCAAAAATCACTTCTTCTGTCATTTGGTTTCCTCCTCACTGTCACCGGCTGCACCTTCGCGAATGAGTTTGCGTTCATACGCCTTGAGGAACGGGAAGTACAGGCAGGTGACAATTGCGATGTTCACTATAACCAGAATCACGGCCCGCCAGTCACCGCCGGTGGCCAGATAGGCCCCGACAGGCGCCGGCAGTGTCCAGGGAACAAGTATATAAGGCTTGCTAACCAAGCCAAACAGCATGGTGAAATAGGTAAGCACGCCAATGATAACCGGCCCCAGCAGAAACGGCACAAACAATAAGGGATTCAGCATCACCGGCACCCCAAAAATAATAGGCTCATTGATATTGCAGACTGCCGGCAGGAACGCCGCCCGCGCCATGCTTTTAAGATAAGGGGCCCGGGAAAATAACATGCCCAGTACCAAGCCGATAGTGGCGCCTGAACCGCCAATCCAGACAAACCATTGAAAAAACGGTTCAGGGGCAATGTTAGGCACCGGCTGTCCGGCGGCAGCAGCGGCAATATTCTGATCCAGCAACACTAACCATATTGGCCTGGCAACACTGCCGACAACCGAATCGCCGTGAATGCCGGTAGCCCAAAGCAAAGTGATGATGATAATGGGCGTCAGCACACCGGCCAGCGTATTGCCGGCCTGCACCAGCGGCTGAAAAAGTTCGAGAACAAATTGGTGGATATCAAAGCCCACTAAGTCCCGCACGGCCCACACAACCGGAATAATGATAGCTGCCGGAATGAGGGCTTCAAAGGACCTTGCCACAGACTCAGGCACTCCCGCCGGCATTTTGATGGTAAGCTGCCTGGTTTTGGCGAACCGCAGTACCTCGACGGCAAACAGAGCCATAACAATGGCTACAAACATGCTGCCGCCGCCCAAATTTTCCATCAGAAGCGCCAATCCCTTGTCCTGATAGGTTACCGGCACGCTTGTCAGCAAAAAAGCAGCCATGGCTAAGAGTCCCCCGGACACACCATCCAGTTTATAAGACTTTGCCAGATGATAGCCGATACTGTGGCAAGCATATAAAGCCATTAGCCCCATTGTTAAGCGGAAAGGCAAAAGAATCTGCCCGGCGTACGGCTTAACAACAGCAGCCAGGGCGGGTAAAGGCGGGAACGCGATAATTAAGAAAAAGCTGCCGACAATAATGAGCGGTATGGTAGAGACGATACCATCACGCACAGCGCGGAGATGGCGTTGTTCTGACAGTCGCGTCATAACAGGCAGCAAATACTTATCAAGTAAGGCAAACAGTTTATACATTCAATAGTCTCCTGTCTGCTAGCCCAGATGCTTTCTAATCTCGGCCAGGACAACGGCTCCGCCCAGCGGACTGTAACCCTGGGGCGGCACCACAACTACCGGAATATTACTACCGGCTGCGGCCTCCTGGAAAAAGGCCAGGCGGTGACGCACCTGCGGCGCAACCAGGGCAATATCCCAGCCGCTTTTGACCTCCTCGGCAAACTCGCCGCTGCCTACCGACTTCACCATTAGCTCTAAGCCGGTTTTCGCCGCCTCTTTTTCAATGGCTTTAACAATAATTGCACTGGACATACCGCCCGAACAAACTAATAATACCTTCATGCTTTTAGCTCCTTTTCATCAATGCTGAGCGCCCTGGCCACATAGCCGCCGGCAGCCGCCAGATAGCGGGCGGCCTCTCCGGCCGAACACTGCCGCTTAATCATGACAATGGCCGTTTTGGGGTGAAGCCCGGCCGCTGCCAAAAATTCGCCGGCCTCTTCCCGGCTGATGCCGGTGGCGGCGGCTACAATCCGCTCAGCCCGCTCTACCAGTTTGGCGTTAGTAGCCTGAACATCCACCATCAGATTACCGTACACTTTACCCAAACGAATCATGGCCGCTGTTGATAGCATATTCAGCACCATTTTTTGAGCAGTACCGGCCTTCATCCGGGTGGAACCGGCAATCACCTCAGGCCCTACCAGCGGCGTAATGGCTAGTTTTGCCACCTGCCCCACAGCCGGCTCCGGCGTACAGCTGATAGCCACAGTAAATGCGCCTCGCTCATTGGCATAGGCCAGACCGCCGATAACGTAAGGAGTGCGGCCACTGGCCGCCAGGCCAACCACCACATCCTTGTCCGTTAGCGTCAGCGCAGCCAGCTGGGGTATCGCTCCCTCACTTTGATCTTCCGACCCTTCCACCGCTTGCACCAAAGCCGTCTCGCCGCCGGCGATCAGGCCAATAACCTGCCCGGGGTTGAGCCCGAAGGTGGGCGGACACTCGGCGGCATCCAATACGCCAAGCCGGCCGCTGGTCCCGGCGCCGATATAGATGAGCCGGCCGCCGTTTTGAAAAGCGGCGACGATTGTTTCGACCGCTGCCGCAATGCGTGGTATCTCCCGGGCTACTGCGTCGGCTACGGTTTTATCTTCATCATTAATAATCCGCAATACTTCCTGTGTATCCATCGCATCAATGCCAACCGTGCGGGAATTTACCGCCTCGGTCAGCAAATGCTCCAGTTTTACCGCCAAGTCCATCGCTCCTTACGCTTTTCTCCTGTAGCCACTCAATTCCCATTTGTACAGCTCCCTCTGCCGGTTCTTTACCGGCGGGAACTATACGTACCATTTCTCCTAGAACAGTGTTGAGGCGTCGGCTTATAAGCGGAATATGATTGACAACACTGCCGTAGGTACAAACGGCAACATCCGCCTCTGTGGCAAAGCCGCGTGCAAGCACCGATTTGACCAGTCCGGCCAGTTCATCAGCCGCCTGCTCCAAAAGTTCAATGGCGACCCTGTCCCCCTGACCGGCAGCCGTTGCCACCACGGTCGCCGCCGAGGCCACAGTTGCCTTGGACAGGTTCTTACTGTTAATAAAACAGATGAGTTCATCCCAGCCTGTCAAGCCGAAATGGTCCATGATCATAGGCAATAAGCCGGTGGCCTTGTCCCGCTCCTCGGCAGCCCGGATTCCCCGCATAAGCGCCTGTCTGCCGAGAAAATAGCCGCTGCCTTCATCGCTGGCAAGATGACCCCAGCCACCGGCCCGGCTGACTTCTCCCCGGCTATTTATCCCATAGGCAACCGAGCCCGTACCCGCAATCAAAACAATCCCCTGTTTTTTTCCCAGACCGGCGACCAACGCCGCCTCCGCGTCACTATGGATCAGGTAGTGGCAGTTATAGCCTAGGTCCACCAGGGCCGCCAGAATAATTTCCTTATCCCTGGGGCGATCGGCGCCGGCCAGACCCAGACTAACCACTTTTAAATCAGCTACCGGCAAAGCACAGATTCCGGCAAGTTCCTGAATGATACCGGCAATCACTTGTTTAAACCCGTCAATACCGGCAGTATGATAATTGCCAGGCCCTTGTTCGACCCTGCCTAAAATCCTGCCGGAAAAATCAGCGGCGCAGCCTACCGTTTTGGTGCCGCCGCCATCGATTCCTATCAGCCATCCCATATGTATCACCTGACACAGATTCAGAATTTGTTTGTTATATTATTCAATAAAAATTTCCGACAGTGTGTTAGAAAAAGATAATATCTACTCAGCAAGTATTTGACATCCACGCCCGCCTTTCCTGTTACCGTCCGTCGAAAAGCTTGCTGGAATTTTCTCCAATTTGGTATTAAAAGAACTAGGTTGAGCTGGGGCTCTGGTCCGAGCCCCAGCCGGTATTGCCCTTATTTTATACTTTCTTAAGTAAAACCAAAAACCCTCTGACTCCTGAAAGAGACAGAGGGTTGGCAGATCTTAAGCACTGCGTTGAGGAAAAGCGTTTTTCCTAGGCCAGAACTTCATCAACAGAGGTAAACGGCATACTATGCGCTTCGGCGACGCCTTTAAAAGTAACCTTGCCATCATACACATTGAGGCCTTTTGCCAGACCCGGGTCAGCCTTAAGTGCTGCCTTCCAGCCTAGGTTGGCAATTTGCAAGGCATAATCAATGGTAGCATTGGTCAGGGCGAAGGTAGATGTACGGGCCACAGCTCCCGGCATATTGGCTACTGAGTAATGTACTACGCCGTATTTAACATAGGTAGGATCACTGTGAGTTGTCACGCGGTCAATGGTTTCGACCGAACCGCCTTGGTCAATGGCAACGTCGACAATAACCGAGCCTGGTTCCATCGTTTTAACCATGGCTTCGCTTACCAGTTTCGGTGCTTTAGCACCCGGCAGCAGGACAGCGCCCACGAGCAGGTCGGCTTTCTTCACCCAAGTGGCGATGTTATAGCTATTGGACATTACAGTTGTTACCCGGCCGCCAAAAATATCGTCAAGATAAGCCAACCGTTCGACCGATTTGTCGATAATGGCGACACGCGCTCCCATGCCAAGAGCCATTTTAGCAGCGTTGGTACCGACAATCCCGCCGCCAACGATAACTACCTGAGCGGATTCAACCCCGGGAACACCGCCAAGCAGGATGCCTTTGCCGCCAAACGGCTTTTCCAGGCAATGGGCCCCGACCTGCACGGCCATGCGGCCGGCAACCTCGCTCATGGGCGTTAACAGCGGCAAAGTCCGGTTGCGTTCAATGGTTTCATAGGCAATACCAATGACCTTTTTAGCCAATAAGGCTTTAGTCAGTTCCGGTTCAGGGGCCAGATGCAGGTATGTAAACAGGATTTGTCCTTCATGGAACAGGTCATATTCGGGAGCCAGAGGTTCTTTAACCTTCATTATCATTTCGGCTTTATCAAACAATGCTTTTTTGTCGGCAATAATTTGCGCACCGGCTTTTACATAACTCTCATCAGAAAAACCGCTGCCAACACCGGCACTTTGTTCCACAAGCACAGTATGGCCGGCATTTTTTAGCGTTTCAGTACCGGCGGGAGTGAGAGCCACCCGGTTTTCATTGTTCTTGATTTCTTTTGCTACACCAATAATCATAATTTCAACCTCCTTATAATTGTAAACGCTTAATGTAGCGTTGACTGTTCTTACGTATTTCATTGCAATTGTCGTGCCAACAGCGCGGTTATAGCGAACTTTTCTGCAGGATACCCGCCTAAGCACCGGTGTAACTGGCATCCTAAAAATATAGATCAACTCATTTGCTAAGTACTACGCCGACTAGTGGAAACTAAAGTCACCATTGTTTTGGCAACTAATTGCACCATTCGTAAACTTTTAATTCCAGGATGGTTGTTTTTTGTATACATAATTTATTTTGAGGGAGTAACATCCTGCTTATCATTCGCAACGGTATTCCAGCCGAACATATAATAGGCGGCAACAAGGAGAATTAACCAAATCGGCCCGACGATCATCGCCACCAGGGTATCAGGATCAAAGCACATGACCACTGCCACAAAGGCCAGAAAAGCCAGACAGAGCCAGTTCATGACAGGATATCCGGGCATGGGATACTTTAACTTGCTTTGCTGCTCGGGTGTAAGCTCCCGGCGGAATTTCATCTGCACCAGGACAATAATTGCCCATACCCACAATGCGGCAAAGGTGCCAACACTTGTAACATAGGTAAATACTTTACCGGGAACGACATAATTGAGCACAACACCGATCAGTAGGAACACCGCCGATACCAGTATTCCGTTCATAGGCACTTTACGGCCGCTTAGCTTGCCAAAAAATGCGGGCGCGCGACCTTGCAGCGACAAATTGTACAGCATGCGGCCGGTACTGAAAATACCGCTATTGCAGGAGGATAGGGCTGCTGTCATGACAACAAAATTAATAATGCCTGCTGCCGCCCTCACGCCTAGCTTTTCAAAGGTCAGGACAAACGGGCTGCCAATAGTTCCCAGCTGATTCCAGGGATAAAGCGACATAATAACAAACAAAGCGCCTACATAGAAAATAAGTATCCGCCAAAATACTTTGTCAATAGCGGCCGGCAGAGTTTTCTCCGGATCTTTGGCTTCACCGGCCGTTACACCGACCAGTTCGATACCGACATAAGCAAACATAACCATTACCAGCGCCATTATCATGCCTGTCAGGCCTTTGGCGCAAAATCCGCCGTAGGCCCAGAGATTGGATATGCCAATGGGTATGCCGTTATTGCCGATACCGAATATAATCATCCCCAGGCCTGCAACAATCATAACGATTATCGTCAATACTTTGATCAAGGCAAACCAGAATTCAAATTCACCATAAGCCTCTACAGCGATCAAGTTAACGGTAGTCATACATAGCAATGCTGCCAAAGCCGGAACCCACTGCGGCACTTCCGGAAACCAGAACTGCATATACACGCCGACCGCCGTAATTTCCGCCATACAGGTAACCACCCACATAAACCAATACGTCCAACCGGTAAGATAGCCGGCTAATGGTCCTAAGAACCGGTTGGCATAGGCACTGAATGAGCCTGAGACCGGGTAGGCTACCGCTACTTCTCCCAAGGCGCGCATGATATAGAATATGATAATACCGCCAATTAAATAGGACACCATCAAGGCCGGACCGGCTGTTTTGATTGCTGTAGCCGAGCCAAGAAACAGCCCGACACCAATGGCGCCACCGAGGGCAATCAGTTGGATATGCCTTTCCTGTAGACCACGGTGCAGATCTTCATGTAAACCGTCTTTTTTAGTCATACATTTTTCCTCCTAATCTTAATAATGTCCTTAATTGTATAGATACCGGCAGACTATCACCTCCACAATTTGTGTACATTTTACCACTTTGTATCCCATGCAAGAACTATACCAGATTATGGATAATAATTTTATTGAGTACTTATTCCTGTTTTTCACTCTACCGAACATAAATAATCCACATTTTGGAAATATATATTTCCAAAATGTGGATTTAAAAGTTTCCAACTGGAATTTTTAATTTCCAGACTATATTGTAAAATTAAAATATTTAAAATTATCTGTATGACAAAACTGTATTCATCAACGCTACCGGATGTAAAGTTTCCTGGTCAAAACAAAGCAGGCCTCCTCACCGGAAAGCCTGTCTAACTATTAAACATTCATGTAGGTACGCGGCACTCGCTTGCCCACCATACATACCAGCTCATAATTAATTGTTCCTAAGATACCGGCTATCTCATCGGCCGGAATCTCCGGAGCTCCGAACAGAGTCGCGGTATCACCGGGTTCGACGTCAGGAATCCCGCTAACATCGGCCATGCATTGATCCATACAAATTCTCCCGACCAACGGCGCTCGCCGGCCACGAATAAGTACACTGGCTCTGCCGGACAGCCGCCTTGTCCAACCGTCGGCATACCCAAGCGGCAGTGTGGCAATTGTACTTGCCTGAGCCGTGGTAAAGGCTCGTCCATAACTAATGCTGGTTCCGGCATTCACGGCCTTAATATGGGCAATCTGGGCCTTCAGCTGCATGGCCGGAGTCAGGATAATATTCCGTTCAACCTGGTCTGACGGCCATAACCCGTACAGAATAATTCCCGGCCTGACCATATCCAGATGGGTTTCCGGCATTTCCAGGGTAGCCGCACTGTTGGCAATATGTCTGACAGGTATAGATATACCCTTAGCAGCAATCCGGTCCAGCGCTTCGGCAAACCGGGCAAACTGTTCCTTTGCATAGGTCTTGTCGGCTTCATCGGCGGTGGCGAAATGTGAAAATACACCCTCCAGTTCAAGCCCGGGCATGGACGATACAGCTGCGGCAAACTCTCCTGCTTCCTCAGGCAAAACGCCAATGCGGCCCATGCCGGTGTCAACTTTTATGTGTATTTTGACTTTTTTTCCGGCCTCTACGCCGGCCGCCGATAAAGCACGGGCATCCTCCAGCGAAAAAACAGTCTGCGTAATACCGTAAGCAGCGACCGTCCGGGCTTGATGCGGCGGAGTATAACCAAGAATCAGTATCGGAACTAACAAACCGGCTTTTCTAAGCTCTACGGCCTCTGCCAGAATAGCTACCGCCAGGCGGTCGGCGCCAGCGGCTAAAACGGCCCGCGCCACAGCTACCGCGCCGTGACCGTAGCCATCAGCCTTAACCACGGCACAAAACCGGACACCGGGTTTCAGGCCTTTCTTTATTGCCTCCACATTCTTCTTAATAGCTGTTAAATTAATTTCAGCCCACACAGGACGATCAAACATACTATCGACTCCCCTCGCTGTTTCCTTGGAACAGCTAGCGTTTTACGCCTAGATGATAGGACACAACCAGTGCAAAAAGCCATATAGGCCCCACAATGAGCGCAAGCATAGTATCTGCATCCTGGCTCATAATAATAGCCACCCCTGCCAGCGCTGTCAAACAAAAAATTCCAGAGAAGGGGTAATAGGGCATTGGATAAACCAGCTTGTTTTCAGCTGCGGGCGACAGACTGTGCCGGAACCGAAACTGAATAATAATGATAGTAGCCCACACCCAGAGGCAGGAAAACGTCCCAATACTTGTGACATAGGTAAATACCTTCGCCGGAACAAAATAATTAAGCACAACGCCGGTCATCAGGCATACGGCTGATACCAATACACCGTTCACAGGCACCTGATTGGCGTTAAGTTTTCCTAAAAAAGCCGGGGCCTCGCCCTGACCGGCCAAGGTGTATAACATCCGTCCGGTACTGAACACACCGCTGTTGCAGGCCGACAATGCGGCAGATAACACAACAAAATTCATAATGCCCGCAGCATCACGTATCCCCAGTTTTTCAAATACTGCGACAAACGGGCTGCCGACCGAGCCAAATTCTGTCCAGGGATAAATCGACATAATCACATATAGAGAACCAATATAAAACAATATGATCCGCCAAAAAACCTTGTCAATAGCAGCCGGAATCGTCTTAGCCGGCTCCTTGGCCTCTCCGGCGGTTATGCCGATAACTTCAATACCGACATAGGAGAATAATACCATGGCTAAGGCCATAATTACCCCGCTTACGCCATAGGGAAAAAAGCCGCCATGCTGCCAGAGATGGGCTATGCCCACAGGCACGCCGCCATTGCCAACCCCCAGTATAATCATGCCCAAGCCACTGAGAATAAAGAGCACGATAGCTATCACCTTAACTAATGCAAACCAAAATTCGAACTCTCCATAGACTTCAACCGCAATAAGATTGACAGCCGTCATGACGGCCACGGCCGCGAGTGCCGGAATCCACTGCGGCAGTTCGGGCAGCCAGAAATTTACATATACACCCACTGCCGTAATTTCGGCCATGCCGGTCACAATCCACATGAACCAGTAGGTCCAGCCTGTTAAATAGCCGGGCAATGGTCCCAAAAAGGTATGTGCATAGGTACTGAATGAGCCTACTACCGGATAGGCTACCGCGAGTTCGCCCAAGGCCCTGAGCAGGCAGAAAACCACTATCCCCCCTAAAAGATAAGCCACTAACAGCGACGGCCCTGCCACCTGAATAGCGCTGGCTGACCCCAGGAATAGCCCGACCCCGATTGAGCCGCCAAGAGCTATGAGCTGAATATGCCGTTCTTTAAGCCCGCGTTTGAGTTCCTGCTGACCATTCTGCCTGCGCACGTCTATCCCTCCGCCGCCTTAAAATTTACTACTGTCTCTTAGTAAATTTATAATGGCGGCAGCCAGATTAGACCTCTGTTTTCTCTCTGCCTTTTACCTGACGGATCGTGGCAAGCTCATATTCGACAATAAGTCTGTCCAACTGACTGCTAAGGGCGGCTACCTCCCCGTCTGCGAAATCGCCCTGTTTTTGTGCCACCAAGAGGTGCAGCCGGTCACGAACCGCTTCGATTTCCCGTTCTTTATCCGCAAGAATGGCCACAATAGCCCCCCCTAATCATTATTTGCCTGATTACGAACAGACTTTACCTGTTCTTTAAGCCAATCCGCCCAACGGTCCAGCCCCTCGCCGGTTCTACAAGAGGCTTTAAGTAAAAAGGCCTCCGGATTTAGGCCATTAATATCCCGCACGGCGCTGTCTAAAGCAAAATCTGTATAGGGCAGCAAATCAATTTTATTCAAAATAACCGCCTGTGACTGCCGGAACACCAGCGGGTATTTCAATGGCTTGTCCTCTCCCTCGGTAATACTCAGCACCACCACTTTAGCATGTTCCCCGACGGCAAACTCGGCAGGACACACCAGGTTGCCGACATTTTCAATAATAAGGAGATCAATGGCCGCTAAGTCGAGGCTTGCCAGCGCAGTTTTAACCATAGCGGCATCTAAATGACAACCGCCCTCAGTATTAATTTGCACAACCGGCGTTCCTGCCGCGGCTACCCTGTCGGCATCTTTGGATGTATACAAATCACCCTCAATTACAGCAAGTTTTAATTGTCCTTTCAGCAAATGCGCGGTACGTTCTACCAGTGAAGTCTTGCCACAGCCCGGAGATCCCAGCAGGTTAATAACAAAAATGCCTTTGCTGGTTAAAAGCGCATTCAGTTCTGCGGCAGCCGCTTCATTCTTGCCCAAAATATTGCTCATTACGGTAATCTCCAAGACTACTCTACCTCCACACTCTCTACTGTCAGCTCACGCCCCGACACAATGTCTATGGCCGAAGAGCCGCATTGCTCACAAATAAACCGATATTTACTAATGTTGTCCAGCTGCCCGCAATCCCGGCAGCGGCCCATTAACGGAATAACCTGCACCGCCAGACAGGCGCCGGCGGCTATTGTGCCTGCTGCCAGGGCGTTAAAGCCAAAATCCAGTGCTTCAGGCACAACTCCGGTCAGTTCGCCGGCCAACACTCTTACCCTGGTTATTTTGCCAGCTCCATGACTGGCAGCTGTATCTAGCGCAATCTCAAGAATGCCTTGTGCAATTGCCATTTCATGCATTGTCCATATCCGCCGCCCACCCTAAAAATTCAACTCTCTTGCTATTTATTATTTCTCTGCGTTTCCTGTTAAATCCTTCCATAGAAAATTCGGCCATCTTTTGATCTTTCTCCCCTGGAAGGTTTTTACTAAATTAACATAAAGTTTATAGGATAATGACTATTAACCCCGTAGATACTAGGATCATAAAACATTCAGGAGGTGCTTTATTTAATGGCTAGAAGCAGAAAACCTGTCAATCCTGGTTCAGAGAATGCGCTGGACCGCATGAAAATGGAAGTAGCCAGCGAATTGGGAATTAGCGAACGCGTTAGCAGCCAAGGCTGGTCCACCATGACTTCAGCTGACTGCGGCCGGGTCGGCGGCCATATGGTCCGTCGTATGATCGAACAATATGAATCCACTTTAGGTGGCCAGACTACTGCTACCAGTTCCACTACCTCTACCACCGGGATGACCTCAACTGCCGGCACTATGACTTCACAGTTTGACATTAACAGCAAATAACCTTGTTTAAGTAAAGAAAAGGCGGCTATAGAAACCGCCTTTTCTCATTTTCAATATTACGTTAGCGTTTACACTGTAATAACTTGAGAACCTCAGGATATGGCCGGGAGTTAATAATATCACAGGCCGTCAATGCAGCTTTACGGGCGGAGGCCAGTCCATAGCGCAGGTGTTCAAATTCGCTTACAGCATGAGCATCCGGGTTTATGGCCAGCAGCACACCCTTCTCTTTGGCAGTCCGGCACCAGCGCCAGTCCAGATCAAGCCGGTACGGGCTGGCGTTAATTTCAATCATCGTGCCACTGCCGGCTGCCGCCTGTATTACTTCAGCCAGGTTAACAGCATACCCTTTACGTCCCAGTAACAGCCGCCCCGTCGGATGCCCCAGCATAGTTACATACCGGTTTTCTACCGCCCGGATAATGCGTCGGGTCATATCGGCCTCACTTTGCCGGAAGGCCGAATGTACAGAGGCCACAACAAAATCAAAGCTTGCCAGGATTTCATCCGGATAGTCAAGCGTCCCGTCAGGCAATATGTCGCTTTCGATACCCGTTAAAATGACAAATCCGGAATTGGCGGCATTTAGTTTTTCAATTTCCCTACGCTGAGCCAGCACGGTTTCCACCCTGAGGCCCCCAGCATAAACGGCAGTCTGGCTGTGGTCGGCTATCCCCAGGTACTGCCAGCCTCGCTTATGTGCTGCGGCAGCCATGTCAGCCAGACTGTTGCTGCCATCGGAATAGGTGGTATGAACATGAAAGACACCCCGAATATCGTCTATTGTTACCAATGGCCGAGCCACCGTTCCCGCCGGCGATAAAACAGCTTCGTCTTCCCGCAGTTCCGGTTCGATGTAACTTACAGCCAAGGCAGTATAAATGTCCTGCTCAGCCGCTGCCGGAACAGGTCCCCCGTCAGCTTTACAAATACCGGCAGGCGAAAGCTGCAAGCCTTTAGACTCAGCCTGAACAGCCAGTCTGGCTATATGGCCTTCACTGCCGGTATAATAGAACAATGTCTGAACAAATTCAGCAGGAGCGGTAATATAAACACGGCAGCCAAGACCATTGCTTAGAGTCAGGGCAATGGTATCATTAGCCTGGGTGCCAGCCTGCGAAACGCCCGGCATAACAGTCAGGGCAGCGGCCAGCATAGCCGGTTCACTACAGGCTGCAACAATTTCAATGTCACGGATAATCTCTAAGCCGCGGCGAATATCGCCGGCAACTGCTGCTTGCACCACTCCGGGCTGCAGTTTAATAAACTCCACAATTAGATCAGCAACCGGCCAGGCATCGCCAAGAATAAACTGTCCCTGGAATTTCTTCATGTCTTCAATCCCTTGTAAGATCCTTTCCTGGGACTTCTGCCCAAATCCTTTCAAGGAAACGAGCCTGTTTTCCCGACAGGCGTATTCGAGCTCTCCCAGGGAATTTACACCAAGCTGCTGCTTAAGTACCAAGGCCTTTTTAGGCCCAACACCGGGAAGTTTCAGGAGGTCAAACAAAACCGGCGGCAAACTGGTTTTTAGCTCCTCATAATAGGTTATCCGCCCGGTAGTAATGTATTCAAGAATTTTTTCTCTGAGTACCGGACCAATTCCCTTAGTTTCAACCACTTGGGCTAACCTGCCGTCAGCGGAAAATTCTCCGTTCAACTGGTCAATCAGGCGGGCTGCATTTTGGTAGGCGCGGATCTTAAATGTACTTTCACCGCTAAGTTCAAGCATAACCGCAATCTCGGCCAGGAACCGGACCAGTTCATTTTTATCTGCCATTAGCGCCCTCCTATCTGGACTCAAAGTAGACTACTATTTCGGTTCCCGGAACAACCGGGACATTCGGACTGATACTTTGTTTTACCGCCGTACCTGTACCGACCGGCACAAAAGCTAGCCCCAGATTATGCAGTTCATCTGCCGCCTCCCGGATTGTTTTGCCGTTGAGCGCCGGCATCAGCACGTGCCCTGCCGGCAC
The DNA here is from genome assembly GCF_041428895.1 of Sporomusa aerivorans. NCBI lineage: Bacteria > Bacillati > Bacillota > Negativicutes > Selenomonadales > Sporomusaceae > Sporomusa > Sporomusa aerivorans. The sequence continues at coordinate 148,282 of NZ_CP156926.1, read as the reverse complement.
TTGCGGCGGCGGGACCTTTACAGCAGGCGCTGCTGCCGACGTTCCGTTCCCGTCAGCAGCCGGTTTGACCGGCGGCAGCAGGCTGTTGCCGTCTTGAGGCCTTACATTCAGATATCGCATAACCTGCGTCATAATATCATTAAAAACCGGTGCGGCAATTTCACCGCCATAATAAATACCATCCGGGTCATCCAGGACAATAAGGGCGGCGATCTGCGGGTCCTCAACAGGACCAAAGCCGGCAAAAGATGCAATGTAATGACCGGCCAGATAGCCCTGCCCATTAGGATCGGGCTTTTCAGCCGTGCCCGTTTTGCCGGCAAAACGGTAGCCTTGCACAGCCGCCCGTTTGCCGCCGCCTTCGCTGACCACCTTTTCCAGCAAGGTAGTTAATGTGCGGGCCGTTTCCGGTGAAATGGCCTGTCTGACAATAATCGGATCAAAAGCTTCGGCCAATGTACCGTCATTAAGACGGTACTCCTTAATAATGCGGGGTTTTAACAATACGCCGTCATTGGCAATCGCCGAAATGGCGGTAACCAGTTGCAGCGGGGTAACCGCTATACTTTGGCCGATGGACATAGTAGCCGTATCACTGTCACGCATTTCTTTCGGGTCAAACAAAAGCCCTTGCTCTTCGCCCGGCAGTTCAATGCCTGTTGCCTTACCGAAACCAAACGCCTGCACATAGCTGGTCAGCTTGGCAGCTCCTAACCGTAGTCCTATTTCTACAAAACCGGTATTGATCGAGTTTTTAATAATATCTACAAACGATATATTGCCGTAACTGTCACCACTCCAGTTCTTAATCCGCCTACCGGAAATTTCTACATATCCCTTGTCTACAAAACGTTCGTCAGGCCTTACCTTGCCTTCCTGTAATGCGGCGGCGGCAACAACAGCTTTAAACGTCGACCCAGGCTCATAGACAATGGACACGGCCCGGTTCTTCCACTCTACGGGGCTGTAGCGTTCAAATTGATTGGGATTGTAGCCGGGACGGCTGGCCATAGCCAGGATTTCGCCGGTCTTTGGCTGCATAATGATAACAGTGGCCGCCTTAGCTCCCGTTTGCTCCATTGCCCGGTCCAGCGACCGTTCGACTATGTACTGAATCGCGCTGTCTATTGTCAGGTAAACAGAACGACCCTGTCTTTCCGGCAGAAATGAAAAAATCGATTTGTATATTGGCGTACCATAGCTGTCTGTATCAATAACCTGTTTGAGTTCTCTGCCTTTAATAGTTTTATCAAGCGCCATCTCCAGACCCTCAAGCCCAACGTCGTCCGTACCGACAAACCCCAGGATTTGAGCAGCCAGAGAGTCATTGGGATAATAGCGTTTGCTTTCTTCTACAAACCCCAGACCGGTAAGATTGTGTTCCTTGATAAGCGCGGAAACAGCTGCTGCCTGCTCCGGTTCCAGGGTGCGCTTAATCCACACAAAACCGGCGCCGGCTGTCAGCCGTTCTTTAATATTTGCCGCGTTCATGCCAACAATAGGCGCCAGCAGGCTGCTAAGCGTATCGGCATCATTTATCTCCCGCGGATTGGCGTACAGGGATTTATTCAGACTGCTCACCGCAAGTTCGCGGCCGTTACGGTCATAGATGGTACCGCGAGGCGACTGCATAACCCGGCTTTCCCGCAGTTGCGCCTGTACTTTGGCACTTAACCGCTGTCCTTCCCCGAACTGAATCCAGGCAATGCGCCCGGCCAATCCAATTAGTGAAACTATTGTCATAATAAGAAATAAAGCCAGTCTTCTTTGAATACGTACCGGCATTACGGCCATGTCTTGTCAACCCTTCCCAGAACTCGAATTTCACATAAAGAAAACACGGCTTGCGCCGAGCCTTTGGCGAAAGCGGAAGCCGATGTTGCCCTTATCCAGGCGAAAGTTATACTTTCTGTCAGGATAAGAAAAGACTTGGCTTGTACCAAGTCCTTCAGGACGCCGGCGGAAGCCTTAGTCGTTTTACATTATCAAAAAGCCTACTTTCTGATAATGTAAAAACATTCGCCACCTGTAAGCATTTACCCTGCTATCATACCACAGCTAGCTTGCACAAACCATTCCCCGGCTTGCCGAAATAAAGAATAGCCAACGTGCGCAGGGCCCAAGCGATAATGGCAGTCGTTACGCCCCTGGGTCGGCGGACCGGACAGAAAAAGACACTGCCCGCAGGCAGTGTCCTCTCATTCACATAAATTTAAATTCTATCGGGCCGGGTGACTTACTTTAGAACAGGCTTCAGCAGTGTCCTTGTGATTTTTCTTCCACCAGAAGCCCACTGCCAGCACCCCCGCCGTAATAGCCGCCGGAATTAACCATCCAGGTAAAGCAGCATGAATGACCGGCCCAATTTTATGATCGGCCATCATCATCTCACCGGCAGTCCAGGCAATCAGCGCAGCACCGGCATACACGACTATCGGGAATTTATCCATTATCTTAATAATGACCTGACTGCCGAATATAATCAAGGGTATACTGAGCCCAAGACCAAGCCCCAGCAGCAAGTAATCGCCCTTGGCTACGGCGGCAATGGCCAGTGTGTTGTCAAGGCTCATGACTAAATCGGCAATAATAATTGTCTTGACAGCGGCCAGGAAGGAGGTTCCAGCCTCGATGTTTTCTTCATCGGTATCCTCCATAAGCAATTTTGCAGCAATCCAAACAAGCAATAAGCCGCCAATAAATTGCACATAGGGAATCTGCAAGAGCACAACCGCTACAAGTGTTAACACCACCCGCAGCCCTATCGCCCCCGCGCTACCCCACAGGATGGCCATCTTTTGCTGCTTCGGGGGCAAACAACGGCTGGCCATGGCAATGACCACTGCATTGTCGCCGCTAAGCACGATGTTCACCATCATGATACTAGCTAGCGCTAATAAAAACTCCATTCTTCTGCACTCCTTTTAGGATAAATTACTGTGCCGGCAGCCAGATAAGCCAGCCGTCACTTCTTTATATCTAGTTTTAGTACCAGATATAAAACCATTGAATTAAGATTATTGTACCAATCTCCATCAAAATGCGCAAGTCCCTGCCTAACAAAATATTGTATACATCACCCTGTTAATTTATTTTTATTCCTTATTTTGGTGATTAATCAACAAATTCCCCGATGAATATTGCCCTCTGCATCTGCTGCACTAAACAAAAAACAGGCAGTCTCATAATGTTCACTGCCTGCATACATGAATAATTATACATATTCTACATCGTTTCACTTAATACCTGATATTATATTTAGATCCTATTACTTAAGTCTTTGCTAAGGTCCCACTTGAAATTCATGTCTTTTTCCACATGCCAACTGTATTTATCCAATGGCAAATCTATTTTAGAGTATCCCTGATAACTCTCAGAGCATTGCGCCAACAGATTTTTTCTATTTCATCCTGACGGAAACCGCCACCTTCCAAAGCCTGGACAAGTTTATGCATTTCCCCGGCATGAGCCAGTTCCAACTCCGGCTCGATACCGTCAAAATCAGAGCCAATAGCAATAACCTCGATTCCGCCTACCTTGCGGATATGCTGCAAATGGCGCACCATATCGGCAATCCGGCTAACACCAGCATCTCCCAGAAAACTTCTCTCAAAATTAAGTCCCATGACACCGCCTTTTTCAGCCAGTACCCTGATCATATCATCGGTTAAGTTTCGGGGATGCCCGGTCACGGCGCGGGCATTGGAGTGTGAGGCTACAAAGGGCTTTGTCGCCAGCCGGGCAACATCCCAAAAACCGCCGTCCGACATATGAGATACATCGACAAGCATGCCGAGGTCATTCATAGCGGCCACCACTTCTCGGCCAAAGGCTGTAAGCCCGCTGCCACTGCCTTCGGGACGGCAGTTGGGATAACCCAGCTCATTGGGATGGTTCCAGGTCAGAGTAATCAGTCTCACACCCAGATGATAGAAGTTTTCCAGATTAGCCAGGCTGCCGTTCAGCACCGCCCCTTCCTCGATGGTTAAAAAAGCCGATATTTTACCGCCGGCTTGATTCTCCATCAGTTGTCCATAATTTTTGGCGAGAGCTATATGCTGTTCATTTTTCTCAATCTCCCGGAAAAACCGTTCGGCCATAGCATTCGCCCGCGCGAGCGGATCCGGCGTTTTTTCTTTATTCACAAATAGTGCAAAAAATTGCGCCTGCACCTGCCCGGCCCGCAGTTTTTCAATATCTACACTAAACGAATTGCGGTACAGATTCGCCTGCTCACCCTCCTCCACAAGTTTCCAAACAGTATCACAATGTAAATCAATAAACTTCAACCCTTTCACACTCCTTCCGTTATATTGCAGCCAGTAAACCCTGCACCCCGGGCAGCTGACTGTCTTGCTGCAGAATATCGGTAAATCTCCTATAATGAATATACTGGATAAAATGAATAAACCCTGCCGGCAATTGGCAGGCAATACTGTACCGGAGGGGATTATGATGAAACAGATTGTTATTCCCAATAACGGCAAAAACATAGCCGGCGTGCTTCATCCGGCAAGCCGTCCCCAGGGAAAAACCCTTATTATCTCGCATGGCTTTCGCGGCACCAAAGACGGCGGCGGACGGGCGGTAGCCCTGGCGGAAGCGGTAGCAGCCATTGGCTTTAACGTAATCCGGTATGACTTCACACCACTACAAAACTTATCCTGTCAAATCGCGGAATTGACTGCTGTTGTTAGCCATGTCCGGCAATCAGCGGAAGAAGTCTTTTTGTTAGGCCGCAGCATGGGAGGAAGCGCCTCCCTGGCGGCGGCGGCAGACCAAGCCGTAAACGGCCTTATCCTTTGGTCTACTCCCTGGGATTTGGCCGCCACTTTCCGGCAAGCACTCGGCGTTCACTATGAACGGCTGACGGCCGGTGAAACGGTATCCCTGACGGACAATTACGGCCGCCTGATGCTTACACCTGATTTTATTCAGGATTTTAGGAGGTATGATCTGCTTGGCGCCGTCAGCAGCCTGAGGCATGTGCCGCTGCTTATTTTACAGGGTTCGGCCGACAGTCTTGTTGCCGTCAGCCAGGCCCAGGCTATCTATTCCGCAGCTCCCGGTCCCGTCAGACTGATTATTTTTCCGGCCGGCGATCATCACCTGACAGATCATGCCCAAGAAGCCGGTAATACCATAATTGCCTGGTTAGAACAATTAACACTAGACTGCACTCGCCAGAGCCATGGCCCCGAATACGGCCAGAACAAGTCCGGCTAGTTTGTTAATAAACCCGAGGCGGTCAAGATGAAGCCGTTCGCGCAAAGCATCTACAGCGCCACACAGCAGTAGCCACCATAGCATAGATCCTGACCATACGCCAAGTACCAGCAAAGCTGAAGAACCGTAACTCCCTGAATCCCCGCCGATTCCCAGTCCGGCAAACACTCCGGCAAAGGATATGATGGTCATAGGATTTGTCACTGTCAGAAAAAAAGTCGACACAAATGCTCTGGGGATGCTTTCTGCTTTAACAGCAGTACTACGGGTTGCCAGTCCTAAGCGGTAAGTGGAATACCCGAGATATAGCAGAAATAATCCGCCGCCAATTCTTAAGACCAACTGTGCATCCAGCAGGGCGCCGGCGATAGCCGTCAACCCAAAGGCGGCGATACTGCCATACAGGGCATCGGCCGTGGCAGCCCCCAGCCCGGAAGTCACCCCGATTAACCTGCCGTGGCCTAATGTTCTTTTGATGCACAACAACCCAATCGGCCCCACCGGCGCTGCAATGGAAAACCCCAGAATCAGCCCTTTTAAAAAAACCAGCCATTCCATATCCGTCCCTCACTCAATAACCAACGGCAGCACAGGCGTCTCTTTAACAGTGGACAAGATAACCGTCGTGCGCGTTTTGATAACACCGCAAATACCTTTAATATCATGGCTTAGTAGCTTTTCGAGATGCCGGGTGTCTTTACAGCATACTTTAAGGATATAGTCCTCATCACCGGCGGTATGGTGACATTCCTGAATTTCGGGCGTAGCGCCGACGAATTGCAAAAATTCCTGCCGGTGTTCCGGGCGTTCCAGGGTGACCGAAACTAAAGCGGCCAGGTTCAGGCCTACGCGGTTGGCCTCAATTAGCGCCGTATAGCCGCGGATGATCCCTTGCTGTTCCAGTTTATGGACCCGTTCGGCCGCGGCCGGAGCCGATAAGCCGAGATAAGCGCCCAATTCGGCCCATGTTGCCCGTGCGTTGTGCATCAGTTTATAGATTGCTTTTAAATCCAAATTATCCATCTTATATCTCCTTCAATACATTTGTTTACAAGCATAATATCATTATATTATTAAGTTTTCAATAGTTTCCAGCGTGACTATCTGATAGTCGGCTAATTTTAAGCTTATATTCGCTAAGGCGATTAATACCAAAAGCCGACTATTGACGTTAGGTCAATAGTCGGCTCATACTGCGAATTAAAGAAGGCATTCTAAAACACGGTATTAATAAATCATGAGAATGGACGCCTTTTTTATGTGCTTATCCCCTCACAAGACAGTAAGCACTTTTGTTTTATCGGCTTTCATTATTAACAATGTTATCAAGCGCCCATTGCCTTAGTGATTATCGGCAGGGTGGTTTTTAAGTCCTCAATTGGCAGTTGCCCCGGCGCAGAGGCATGTGAGCCCACGCCAAAGGTCAGCGCAGAACCGAAAACACCGCCAATGATCCGGCTTACTGCACCGTATTTTCCCATAGATATCGCAATAACAGGAATACTTATCTTTGTTTTGGCCTCCAGCGTAGCTCCGAGTAAAGTTAGGACATCCTCCAGGCACTGCGGCATCACGGCCACCTTGGCGACATCCAGACGATACTCAGCAGCCTGAACAAACTTTTCTACTAATACTTCCCGGCCTGGTGTAAACACAAAGTTATGAAAGGAACCGATGATTTTTGTTCCTGTTGCTTCGGCCACAGTCTTAAGACTCCCGAGGTGGTCAGCTTTATTACAAAGCTCGCAATCTACATACTCTATTGATGTATTACGGCAAATGGACATGTTTAATTCCACAATCTGCTCTGCCGAAAGCGGAATCGGCTGACCGCCCTCACATTCAGAGCGAATAGTAAAGATTGCGGGTATGTTCCCCGCGGTTTGTTTTATCGTCTCTGCAAGAGCAAGTACCTTAGCCGGCTGAGAAATCTGCGCAAAAAAATCGGCCCGCCATTCAATTATATCAGGCTGTTTTGCTAAAATACCGGCCAACTCCAGTAAAATTTCATCCTGGCTGCCGGCAACCAGCGAAGCGCAAATCAACGGCTGGCCGCTTTGACCAATACTGTTTTTCAATTCCGCTCTCCCCTTTTTTCTTTTTTACTGATTATGAGTTAGTCCGCTAAGTAATTGTAGCGGTAGAAAGAACATCCAGCGAGAAAGCGATTAAATAGCTGCCCTTGAAACTGCCTACGGATAAACGACAGCAGAATCCATTGAGGTAGGCCTGGAATTCAATTCTTCCATTGCGGGGGACAAGCGAACAAAAGAGCAGCATTTTCTTTCTCAAGTCTTCCATGGAATGATTTCCGCTTTTACCCCAGCGATTATCGGCTTCATCGTTAATCCAAGCGGGCTCTTTCTTAGCCCTTATTATACTACAAATTGCAAGATTTTAGGTTAACGCCTATACGGCGATTCAGTGCATTTTTTGCACTTTTTTTGTAGAAATTCCATTCATGTTGTAAAAAATCACTCACCAAACTCAAGTTGCGATAATAAAGAAAACACGGCTTGCGCTGAGCCTTTGGCGAAAGCACAAGCCGCTGTTGCCCTTATCCAGGCGAAAGTATACTTTCTATCAGGACAAGAAAAACCAGGGACTGTCTTCCTGCCCCTGGCATATCTGCGACACGCTCTAAGACTTCCTTTAATAATTGCCATAATAGAAATAGGACTTTGGAGAATTCTCCAAAGTCCTATTTCTATTATGGCGGAGTGGCAGGGATTTGAACCCTGGCGGGCCTCACGACCCCTAACGATTTAGCAAACCGTCCTCTTCAGCCACTTGAGTACCACTCCGTGTTTAAACTGAACATGTTAGATTATACCAAAAGCCCGCCATGAAGTCAATTGTATACTTTATGGCGGAGGGGGTGGGATTCGAACCCACGGTCCCTTGCGGGATCACTGGTTTTCAAGACCAGCTCCATAAACCACTCGGACACCCCTCCATGATCCGGCACAATAAATATTATAGCAAACGCCAAGAGGGCTTGTCAACAAACCAGCCCCAGGTAATTTTATCTATAGGATTAGTATACTGTCACACCACTTATTTGCCGGCTGTGTTCTGCAGGGTGTCCGCTTCCAGCTCCCGGACGAATTCCGGCAAATCCCGGAGCAATTCTTCTAATTCTTCGGCCGTCAGGGCTGCCTCTATTGACAAATCCACTTTATTCCCTCCTTTCGCCTGCGCACCTCTAAACTGGCTGAATAATACAATAATACATAGAATATGGGATTTAGTATCATTCTAGCATACAGAGGCTCGGGTTATGCTAAGACTACGTAAAAAACCTGTTAATTTTCAATAAAAAGGTTGACTATTAACGCAAACAGAATTATAGTCTTTATAGAGATATTCAAAGATAATCTCTAATAATCTAAAGGTAGGTGAGATAGATGGATGTAGACCGACCTAGCGGGCCTGTTTTGCATAATTTGATAATAATTAGGGGAATATTCCATTTTTCTCGCCTTTATTTGTCTTAAACAACATGTTGGTCAGTGCTGCCAACCAGCATAAGATACATAAAGGGTGATTTGGCATTCCCCCAACCACAAGAAAGGGGGATTCATCATGCTTAAAATTTATCGCAGCAACTGCACCCATCTATATGAGCTCACTTTCCAGACACTGGAGAAAGGGGCTTGGTTTAATCTTATAAATCCTACACCGGAAGAATTAGAGCGGGTAGCTTCTGTCACCGGCAGTCCGCTTGATTTTCTTAAGGCGGCTTTGGACGAAGAAGAACGATCCCGTATTGAACTCGACGAGAACCACATGCTGGTAATAACCAACATTCCGGTCACCCGTGGCCACGACAGTTATGACGCGCTGCCTCTGGGCATTGTGCTGACACCCGAATACATTATTACGGTTTGCCTGGAAGCCAACGAGATATTAGCCGACTTTAATCCGGATAATCCCCGCGTGTTCAGCACCTTCAAAAAGACCCGCTTCTTATTCCAGATTCTTTACAAATCCGCTACCTTATTTCTGAGATACCTCAAGCAAATCAATCGCCGTACTGACGAAATCGAACGTTACCTTCGCCGCTCCATGCAAAACGAGGAAATTTTTCAACTGCTTGAACTGCAAAAAGGTCTAACCTACTTTGCCGCTTCACTGCGTTCTAACGGAATTGTCCTGGAAAAGCTGCTCAGGCTAAGATCGACCAGCCAGGTCCAGCATCTCATCAAAATGTATGAAGAGGATGAAGATTTGCTGGAAGATGTCATTATTGAAAATAAGCAGGCTATTGAGATGGTGGAGATGTACAGCCGCATTCTAAATGGCATGATGGACACCTTTACTTCCATCATATCCAATAATCTGAACCGGGTCATGAAATTCCTGGCCTCCATGACTATCATCCTGGCCATTCCAACGATGGTCTCCAGTTTTATGGGCATGAACGTGGATATACCTCTTGGAGGAACAGCCGGCGGTTTTGCCGCTACCTTGCTCTTCGCCGCAGCCGTAACCGCCCTCAGTGCCTTTGGCCTATGGCGCAAAGGCATGTTTTAAAGCTTTCGAATATGTGACACCCCGGGGAAAATTCCCCGGGGTGTTGCTTTTTATTTTGCTATTATCCCAGCGTTTCCAACCGTATAACACGCCCCAGGGCAAAAGTATAAAGGTACCGTTCCTTGACCGGACGCCCCAAAATACGTTCAACAGCAGCAGCATACATACTTAGCTGAACCGAGTATTTGGCAATAAACTCCTCTGTGCTGCCTGCCCGGTCGGTTTTATAATCTAAGAGCACCAGGCCGTCGTCTTCCGCAAACAGGCAGTCAATAACTCCCTGGACAAAAATTTGTTCCCCGCAGCCGGCAAGATCGGCATAAAACTTTTCGGCCGGCAGCATCAGACTAAAGGGCATTTCCCGCCATACCTCACGTGCGCTTTTTATTCTCTGTCCCAGCCCGGAAGATAAAAAAGCGGCAACTAAGGCGGCATCGGTTTCCCTTGCCTGGCCGTCAGGCAGTATCTGCCGCGCTTCCAGCGAACGGATTTGCTCGGTAATGGCTGCCGGCGTAGCTTCACCGTCAAACCGGATGTGCTGCATGACAGTATGCATCATAATCCCGTACTCTACCGGCGTCATCCGGGTAGCCGCCTGCAGAAAGCGCGGCCGGGTATGGATAACCGGCTGACCTAACAGCGGTTCGGCCTCTGCGTCTACAGTAAGTTCCATCCGGCTTTTAATCTCCGATACCGACAGTTTAGCCGGCTTAGTGACAGCAGCCGCACAATCATACTCCCAGGTCAGGAGCGGCTCCACCCAGTTGGTATCTGTCCCTGCATCAACCGGTTCCAACCGGTGGACGGCTGCCAGCAGTGCATCGTCGGCCTGTACAGCCTGCTCCGGTATCGTGATATCGGCCGCATTATAGATGCTGACCTCCCAGGCCGAAGGATGGCCGGCCAGTTCGGCCACAGGCGATTCGACGCCCCCGCCATACTGCCTGATGCAATCGCCATCCGCGTGCCGGGCAACGGACATGCCGATCCAGTCCAGATAGCTCTTGGCTTTAATCACCTGAGCAGCCGGTAATTTTTGCGCCGGGTCAGCCACATTCCGGCACCACGCGGTGCATTTTTGCCTGAGTTTTTTAGCCGAGCCAACCAGGATGAGTTTTTCCCGGGCCCGTGTCAGAGCCACATACAAGACTCTAAGTTCTTCCGCTTTTGTCTCAAGTTCAAGCTTGTGCATGATTCCCCAGCGTGCCGGCGAGGGATAGCGGAACCTATGCTCCGGCAGAGTAATATACGGACCCACTCCCAGTTCCTTATGACACAGTACCAGGCCGGTAGTATCCTGCAGGTTAAAGTTTTTACCGGCATCTGCAAGTATAACTACCGGAAATTCAAGTCCCTTACTCTTGTGAATACTCATTACCCGGACAACATCTTCACTTTCGCCCAACGCTCTGGCAACCGACAAATCCGAATCTTTTTCCTTTAATCGCTCAACAAACCGCAAAAAGCGGAACAGACCGCGGAAATCCGTAGACTCGTACTGCCGGGCCCGGTCATACAGCGCCCTTAAGTTGGCCTGCCGCAGCACTCCGCCCGGCATGCCGCCGACATAGTCGTAGTACCCGGTATCGTGATATATCCGCCAGATAAGTTCAGATACTCCCTTGCGCCGCGCCAAATTGCGCCAGGTTTCCAACTGATTGATAAAGCGAACTGTTTTTTCGTTCGGATTCTCGCTCTGGCTGTACGCCTTAAGCGCCTCCCACAGATTTTCCTGCCGCTCAGCCAGGCGGATTTGCGCCAGCTCATCGCCGCCGAGACCCAAAAACGGTGAGCGAAGTACAGCCGCTAACGGAATATCCTGATAGGGGTTGTCGATAATTTGCAGCAAGGCCAGCATCACAGCAATCTCAGTTTCGGCAAAATAGCCGGAGTCCAACTCAGCATAACAGGGAATGCCGTCTTGCCGCAATTTATCCTGCAAGGCCTGGGCTTTGCCTTTTACCGACCTTAGTAAGATTACAATATCCCGGTACAGGAGCGGCCGGTAGCCGCCGGCCTGCTTGTCGAAGGCCTGATAGCCGGAGCGCATTAAGCCTTGAATCCGCCGGGCAATGAGCACGGCCTCCTGTTCAAAGGCGCTCATTTCTTCTTCCTGCGCGATACTGCTGTCCGTCCTGCCGGCAGCACTCTGCTCAGCCTCTTCCGCCGGCGGATTTTCGGCTTCCATATCCGTCTCCTGTCCGTCTGCCTCGGCTTTATCCCGGTCAACAATGATGAGTTCCACCGGCCCTGCCAGACTGCTTAACTCTGTCGCCGGATAATCGGGGCCAGGATTAAGTTGTTCTGCCTGACCGTAATCAAGTTCTGCCGTCCGCTCACTCATAAGCTGTCCAAACAGGAAATTGGCAGCATAGAGTACGCCTGCGCGGCTGCGAAAATTCCGGCTCAAATCAATCCGGCGGCAACCGGCCAAATTATCCCCCTGGTATCTATGGTACTTTTCCATAAACAAGGCAGGCTCGGCCAGCCGGAAGCGATATATACTTTGTTTGACATCGCCTACCATAAATAGGTTTGGCTGCGTTTCACTGGCGACAAGCCGGATTATTTCTTCTTGCACCCGGTTGGTGTCCTGATACTCATCGACCATAATTTCACTGAATCTTGCTTTTAGCCCCAGCGCCACGGCCGAAGGTTTGGACTCTTCGGGGGAAGCCGCTTTGTCCCGCAATACGGCCAGACAAAAATGCTCCAGATCATTAAAATCGACAACTCCTTTGGCCTGCTTGGCGGCGGCGTAGCCTGCCGCGAATTTTTTGACCAGTTGGACCAAAGCCTGAACAAGCGGCTGAACCTGGCGAAGATCGGCGACAAGCTCGGCGCCGCTGCGTTCAAAATAGGCCGCACGGGAATCGTTTATCTTCTTTTTGGCTTTATTGCGCTGCCCCTGGAAATGGTCTTTTATCTCTTTGGCCACTTCTTTGCCTACCGAAGCAATCCGGGGGAAGCTGACTGCTTCCAGCGCGATGGCCAGGGCAGTCCAGGACTGCTTGGCCGCCTGCAGGAGATTGTCAATTATATTGATATCCTCAGCCAGCGTTGCGCCATAAGCTGCCGGGTTGCCCGGCTTGCCGGTTTCGGCCATAAGTGCGGTCAGCGCCTGCCTGGCGTCCTCTAAGTCCAGGGAAATTTTATCGCGGACTAAGTCCGACCAGGGTGTTGCATCAAACCCGGCGTCAGCCGGAAACTCAAATGCCTCGGATAGACCGTCCAGCCAAGCTTCCGGCCAGGGGTGACTGCGCGAGAATTCGTAGAGTTTTAGTACCAAACCGGCCAGGGAATAGTCCCCATCTTCATCACCATAGTGTTCAATAAGCATTAGAAACTCGCCATCAGCACCGGTATAGCCGTCTTCAAACACAACCTCCAGCACATCGCTTTTGATAAGCGTAATTTCGGTGTCATTGGCAATCCGGAAATTCGGTTCAATTTGCAAGAGATAAAAATACTGCCGGACAAGGCTTTGACAGAAAGCGTGCAAGGTAGAAATACTGGCGGCATTTAAAAGCACCAACTGACGTTCGAGATGCCGCTTTAATTCCGGGTCGGTAAGAGCCGGGTCGGCAAGTGCCGCATTCAGTGCCTCGCCAATACGGCTGCGCATCTCATTAGCGGCGGCGTTGGTAAAGGTAACAACAAGGAGACTGTCGACACTCAGCCGCTCCTTAGGATCCATAATACGGCTGATAATGCGTTCGACCAGTACCCAGGTCTTGCCGGACCCGGCCGCTGCCGCCACTAAAAGATTATGATTGCGGGTTTCAATGGCGGCCTGTTGTTCAGGTGAGCATTGCATCACTTTCCGCCTCCTTTCCGCTGACGGAGAGTATTCATGATATCCTCATCAGCGATTTTAGGCAATACCAGATATTCGTTTTCCGGCAGATTATGGTCAAACTGGCAAACCGGCCGGAAAATGCAATAGCCGCAGGGAGTCGCCTTATCCAAACGATAGGGCCTGATCGCTGTCTCACCGCTTAAAATAGCCGAAGCCACAGCCACAAGCTCCTGTTCTACATGTGCGAGCAGCAGCTTAAACTCTTCGCCGGTTTTGAGTTTATCCATACAGCTTTCATAAAAGCCGCTTTTGCCGAGGGCTATCCGGAAAAAATCCGACCAGCCGTTCATATCCTTATCCAGCAACCCGGCAATATTGGGATCTGCCAGCAGCCAGCCAGGCATTTTAAGCCTGGCGTTAATACTTTTTTCAATTTGTTCCGGCGTTTTAAGGGTAGTTCCCGACACAACCGGATTCTTCAGGAAATAATACAATACCCCGGCTGGCAGACAGCCATTCGTACCGGCCTGCGTACTGACAGCGACCAGTAGGTATGTTAGCAGCTGCAGTTTAAGCCCGTAATAAACCTCGGTTAAATCCAGCCAGGCCCCGCCCGACTTATAGTCAATCACCAGTACATAGCGCTGGCCTTGGTACTGGCCAATATCAAGCCGGTCGATCTGGCCGGCTATCTCCAAAACAGATTCCGGCAAGGCCAGTTTTAATGCCGGTAAACTGCCCGCCCCTTGTCCAAAGGACTGCTCCAGCGCCACCGGCTTGAACAGACTGGCCTGGGCCCAGGCGGACAAACGGTTGGCAGCCCGGATGGCCCGCCGGGTAATTCGCGTTACCAAATGTTCATGCTGCTTGCTGCTGAGCAGAATCTCATTTTGCAGTTTAGGGGCCAGTTCAATGACAATCCTGGTGCACAGCTCGTTGATCTCCGGCGGGGTAACCTCCCCCCAGTTTTGCCCGCGCTTGGCTAAAGTGTCGCCAAATTGTTTAAGGACGGCATGCAGAAACTGTCCCAAATCAGGCGCCTGCAGCTGATACACAGCCCGCTCTTTAAGTCCCAGCCCATACTGGGCAAAATGTTTAAAAGGACAGGCGCGAAATGCTTCAAACCGGGTTACGCTGCCCCGCAGCACACCGCTCTGTGCATATAACCGCTGCGGCATGCTGGCCGAGAGCCGGCCAGGCTGGTTGTAATGAAACAATCCGTTCAGCGCTGCTGCCAGCTGGCTTCGCCAGCGGCTCTGCTCAAGGGCCCAATTGTAGACATCCCACCAGACCGGACTAATCTGCCCGGTTTCCTTATATAGCCTGAGAGAGCGCGCCAATACCGCAAATGCCCGCTCCGGCCTGACAAGATACTCGGTCTCCCGTCCGGCCGGCGGTTCTATAGGCAAAGCCACCGGCTTAGCGCCGGTTATTTCCTTAAGCCGCCGGATAACGGCAGATGGCGCCAGCGCCTTCCCCTCGGCGTCAGCCAAAGGATAACTTACCCAAAGACGCCGGCTGGCCCGAGTAAAAGCCGTATACACCAAAAACTGCTCGGCAAAAACGTCGGCAACAGCTCCGCCGCCCAGCTCAATTCCCAGATTTTTCAATAGTTCCCGTTCACTGTCGGTTAACAGGCCTTCCTCCCGCCGCCGCTGGGGTAAAACACCGTCACTGACTCCGGGAATAAAGGCTGCCTTTATTTTTAATCTCCTGGTACGTTCCAAAGCGGCAATTGTGACATAATCAAGACCTGGCGGAATCAGACTGAGGGTGGTGCCTTCCAAACCTTCACTAATTATCGCGGCGAATTCCTCCAGTGTGAGTGGCTGGTCGCCAAATGTATCAACAAGCTGGTCGAATAGCTCTATGAGTTTAGGCCAAATTTGCTGATGCTCCCGGGCCTGCTCCAGATCCCCCGCCTTCTCAGCCGCCACTGCCCAGACCGCCAGCGTTTCTTCGGCCTGCAGGCCTGTCAGAAATTCATAGACAGCCTTAACCAGTGCCACCGGCGGCAGCCCTTCCCGCACAGCCGGAGTCAGTTTGCCAGCCAACGTTACCAGTCCGCCTGTTCCCTGCCGGCGAATAGTATTAATCTTTTGCAGATATTCCTGTTTGCGGCTATCCGGCTCATCCCCGGCCCACTCATCCTCCGCCAGCGAATACCGCCGGCGGAACTGCCAATCCTCAGGGTTTGTCCACCGCGATCCCCGGATGCCAAATTCCAGACAATAATTCTCCAGAATGTCCACATCATCCCGGGACACAGGCAGTAAATCGGTTTTTAGACAACGAAAAACAGGCTCATAGCTCCATTTCTCCAGAATTATATCCAGCGCCGATCGTACCAGTTCAGCCAACGGATGGTGAATAGCCGGCCTGCTGTTGTCCCGAAAAAAGGGAATCCGGTAGTCGGCCAGGATGGTAGCGGTTAAATCGGCATAACTATCCATATCCCGGATAAGAATGGCCATATCCCGCCAACGCAGTCCCTCCTGACGGCTCAGTCTGATAATCTCACAGGCAATAGCCTCTATCTCCGTCCGGCGGTTGGCTGCCTCAGCCAGCGTAAAATCTTCCCCGGCGGCAGGGCCTGCAGCAATTCGACCGCCAAAGAAATTACGCTCAATCTCCCCCAGTACCGGTTGTCTGAACCGCTGGGCCGTTATGAGCTCCAGTTGCTCAATTTCAGCTTCAAGTTCCGCAGCCAGCTTCTTCAGCTTATGATACGTTTCCCACTGGCGGTGAAACAGGGTCTCCTCCCGGGCATGCAGCGGGTTATCCGGGCTATCAAGACAAAGCGTGACGGTAACAGACTGCGCCGTTTGCAAAACAGCTGTCAGTACGGCATATTCCTGTGGCGTAAACCAACTGAAACCGTCAACCCAAACTTCCGCCTGCCTGAGCAAAGAAGACTCCGGAATCTTTTCCGCCAGCAAGGCCAGATAATCTTCCGGATCAATGTACCGTCCGGCGAGAAAATCCTCAAATCCCTGAAAAAGAATCGCCAAATCATGCATTTTTCCGGCCAGCGCCTGGCTGCCCTGACATTCCTCCCGGCCAGCCGTTGCCGTCAGCATATCAGGCCTAATCCCGTAGGCCTTAAACTCTTTTACCAGCCCTTCTACCGTAGCGGCAAACTTTTTTTCCGACGCAGCCCGGGCCAGCAATTTGAGTTTATCCCTGTTTTCCATCAACAGCCTACTAAAAACCATGCGTTTGCCCAATTCCGAAATATGAGGCCTGGCGGCGCCGCCTGTTTCATTCAGCACCCGGTGGGCTAACCGGCGAAAACCAAGCACATGAGCCCTGACAAAACCGCCCGCCGGACTGGCTGCGGCCAAAGCCCGCTCAACCTCATAGGTTGCCTGTTCCGGCACTATAAAAATAAGCGGCCGGCCATCAGGCGATTCGGCCAGCCGTTCCAGTATGTCGTTAAAACATCGCCAGGTCTTGCCGTACCCGGCCCGTCCCAGCAAAAAACTAAGTCTCATATGACTCTCTCCTCTAGGTTTTGGCTTAACAGCTCACAGAAAAGGGCGACAAGCCCGGGGTCAAACTGACTGCCTGCCCGTCGTTTCAGTTCGTCGACAGCCGCCTCGGCCGGCATGGCTTTGCGATACGGACGGTCACTGGTCATGGCATCATATGCGTCAACAATGGCAATAATCCGGCACTCAAGCGGGATTTCCTCGCCTGTCAGACCGATTGGATAGCCATTCCCGTTCCACCATTCGTGGTGCTTGAGGATAAAGTCGGCAATTGGAATAAGATCGGAAACCGATTGGGCAATCCGGTAACCGATTTCAGCATGCCGTTGCATTTCAACCTGTTCCTTCAGCGTCAGCTGATCCGGCTTAAACAGTATCCGGTCGGGGATTCCCACTTTGCCGATATCATGGAATTGCGCCAGCAGTTTGATATCGGCGGTTCGTCGTTCCGATAACATAAGCACAGCTGCTACATTAGCAGCCAGAAACTGCATTCTGTCGCCATGTCCCTCAGTGATAAAATCGCGTATTTCCAGCGCCTTCAGCAGTGCTTTGACGATAGCGCTGCGGCTGCTGCGGCTCCGGTGCAGTTTTTCCCGATACATGTTATCGTCAGCTTCCCGGAACAATTCATTCATGCTTACAAGTTCACCGTCATCGGCGCCGCTGGCGGCAAAACCGATAGACATGCTGAGCGGCAATTCCAGGTGAGCGGCATTATATTTATCTACGGCATAACGGATCCGCGCGCAAACATCTTCCAATAGATAACAGTCTGCCTTAGGCAGCAGGATTGCGAACTCGTCGCCGCCAATACGGGCGACAATATCATCAGCGCGCACGTGGCCCTTAATGATATCGGCTGCCGCATTAAGCAAAGAGTCGCCCTGCTCATGCCCTAACGTATCATTGATAAGCTTAAGGCCGTCAACATCACAAAGCACAATACCTATCGGCTTCGGCTTCGCCGCCTCCAGCCGGGACATCTCCCGCTTAAAAAGCGCCCGGTTGCACAAACCGGTGAGCGCATCATGATAACTTATATATTCGAGTTTTTTTTCAAATTGCCTGCGTTCAGCCAATTCCTGTTGCAGGGCGGTATAAAGCCTGGCATTGATCAGAGCAATCGATGCCAGATCGGCAAAACGGCTGAGTACGATTACTTCCTCCTGGGTAAACAGCCTGGCTTCCAGATAAGCCAGGCCGATAATCCCGGCCAACTGCCCCTGTGCCTTAAGCGGCATGCCGATAACTGCGTTCACAGAGTTATATTCAACGTCCGGATAACGGCCGGGCCAATTTGCATAATCATTGACAATACAGGTTTCACCAAGACTAATGACCTGTCCGACTACACCCAGGCCAGGAACAATTTCCAGCCCACTGTGACGGGCATAGAAGCCAATGGCCACTTGCAGTTTAAAATTTCCGTCAGCTTCATCAAAAAGCGCAATAAAGCCGTGCTCAGTACCAACAAGTTCGCCGGCCTTTACCACCATGCTTTTCAGTAATTCCTTGCTGTCCAGATTATTCATAAGTGCCAGCGCCGTGTCGTGCAGGGCTGTAAGATAGTTGTTCTGACGGTATAGATCGTCCATGATTCATCCCTGTCTTTCCCAACTTGCATCGATTTCCAAGGGTTGCTGTATAATTCGCCGCCGGCAAAAAGCTTTCCTTCCGGATTAATTGATTTATTGGTAAAATTATACACCTTCGTATAAATACCAGAGTATTTCTGCCATTTCCTCTTTAAATACCGGTACCGGATTTACCCGGGTTGAACCTTTAAGGCAGTTTTCCACCAGCTCGGCAAATCCCTCACTGAAGGCCTCACGATTGACGCCGGCCTGCTCCAGCCCGGCCGGAACAGCTAATGTCCGGTTAAGTTCCTTCACGGCAGCAATAAAGTCCTGGCAGTCCCTGCGGCCAATAATGCGGGCCAGTTCATCCAGCCGGCTGGCTACCTCCATAGAGCGGGCGTTGAATTCCAAGACATAAGGCAGAGCAATGGCGTTCAGCAGTCCATGCCCCAAATCAAGTTTGCCGCCCAGAGCATGAGCAATGCCATGCGCCATACCCAGTCCGGTATTATCAAAAGCCAACCCGGCCAGACACTGATAGTGATGGACCTTTTCCCGGCTTTCAACCGTTTTGTCCTGATAAGATACCGGCAGCCAGGAAAATAATCCGGCCACCGCTCCTTTGGCCAATACCTCGCTGAAATCATCCCGGCTACTGTTAATGTAGCACTCGACAGCATGGGTAAGCGCATCCATTCCGGTCTCGGCCACAACATGGCCGGGCATGGTCATAGTGATATCGGCATCCAGGATGGCTAAATCAGGAATGAACGCCGGCGTCTTTAAGCCAATTTTGAGATTTTGTTCCCGAAAAGTAATGACGGCTGCTTTCGTTACCTCAGCGCCAGTGCCTGAAGTTGAGGGAATAGCGACAAACTGCAGATTCTTACGGACAGCAGGCAGGTCACCTGCCTGCGCCTTGGCAAAATCAAGCTCGGGATAATCATAAAATAAGGCCATTACTTTGGCGGCGTCAATGGGCGAACCACCGCCAACAGCCACTAACAGATCTGGACCGAACTTTCGCATGCTTTGCAGGCCGTCCAGTACTGCCTGGGTATCCGGATTTTTACCAATGCCGCCATATACCTGAGTCGTACAGCCGGCACCCTGTAAGAGGGCCTCTATCCTGTCAATTACGCCGCTGGTTTGCATAGCTTTGCCGCCAGTGACTATAAAAGCCCGGCCGGCCTGAATACCGGCCAGTTCAGCAATGGAACCCTGACCGGTAATAATCGCCCGACCGCCTAATACGATCTTTTTCATGAAGCTTCATCTCCCTTTGGATTTAATCACGAATCATAATACTAGTATTATTGGACACCCCTTGCCGGCAAACCTTCTTAAAAAAAGTAAAAAGCCGCAGCAGCGAAGTCCGCTGTTACGGCTACAATATCATATCCTGTAACTAACCTTCAGCCGGAGTTAAACCCTCACCTGAAGCTAAGTTTACTTTATTGAGGCTTTTTGCCAAACCACTTTTCGTAGATTTTGGCATATTCGCCATTTTGTTTCAGTTCATCAAGCGCTTTATTGATTTTTCCTGCCAGTTCGGTATTTTTCTTAGCCACTGCAATCCCGTATTCTTCGGCATTCAGCACTTCACCGACCAGTTTTGCATCCTTATTGCCGCCTTTTGCCAGATAATATTCATTTACCGGCAGGTCATTTACAACGGCATCAGCACCACCGGCTTTGAGCTCCAGAAAAGCTTCCGAGGCACTGTTAAACTCACGCACTTTGGCATCCTTGATCTTTTTGGCTTCTTCTGCACCGGTTGTGCCGATCTGCACGGCAATCCGTTTGCCTTCCAGATCTTTAAAGTTTTTAACAGCGGTATTATCAGCTTTCACTATAATGGATAAACCGGATTTGTAATAGGGCTTGGAAAAATTAACTTTCTTGGCTCGCTCATCAGTAATGGACATAGCCGACGCAATCACGTCAATTTGGCCGCCTTCAAGCGCCGGAATCAAACCGTCAAAAGCCGTATTAGCCACCTGTACTTCCATTCCCATTTGTTTGCCGATAGCTTTCATGAGATCTACATCAAAGCCCACATAGTCTTTATTTTGATCATCCTGAAACTCAAATGGCGGGAAAGTAGCCTCAGCCCCGACCTTAAGAACCTTGGCAGCTGCCGGCTGGGCCTGCTGACTGCCGCCGCAGCCGGCAAGAGCCACAGTTAGAGCAAACAGCGCCAGACTAGCAAAAGCAATCCACTTTTTGGACATAGTATGTACCCCTCTCTCTTATGCATAATCCTTTATTATTATACATACTTTCATCCAGTCTTCCAAACTTGTTGGCCTGCCAAAACAAATAAAAATACAGGCGCTTGCGCCAGCAAACGCCGCCTATGTCCTTTTATCAAAGATTATTGAAAGAATTTTAACATTTTATTCTTTCTCGGTATACATTTTATTATATCCTTTTTCCAGAAGCCGGGCTAATTGATGGTAGAACACCAGTTGATCCGCAAACAGTATCCTGGTCAGACCGCTGGGCGACGGTACAACAAAGTCAACAATACCGGCAACTGCTCTTTGCGCCTGCTGTCCGCACTTAATATCCGGCCTGCCGGCGAACTCTTTATATACGCCCACACCGGCGAAGCAGGCAATCTTCGGTTTATACTGCCGGAGCTTGCCTTTAAGAATCTCGCGTCCGGCAGCATACTCTTCCTTCGTTATCTCCGCCGCTGCCCGGCTGGGGCGGGCCACGATATTGGTGATTCCCAAACCCAAACTAAGGAGTTTTTTGTCTTCTTCAGGTTTAAACTGGTACGGCGTTAAGCCAGCTGCCGCTAAGAGCTTCCAAAACTTATTGGAATAACCGGCAAAGTGGTGGCCTGTTTCCGCCGACCTTGCTCCAGGATTATAGCCGATAAACAGGATATTCAGGTTGGGAACGATTATGTCCGATACCTGGTTCATCGCAAACCACCTGTTAACGTAAACACACTAATCTCGGCCGGACAACCAATCCTAAGCGGCAGCCAATGGCCTGTGCCTACACTGACATACCCATAAAAGTCCCCTTGCCGGTACAAGCCCCGCATATATTTATACTCAACAGGCAGCAATGATTTTCCGAAGATATTCACCTGGCCGCCATGCGTGTGCCCGGCGAGCGTTAACGGCACACCGCCGCTAAACGCATTATCAAAAAAATCGGGATGATGCGCTAAGAGAACAGGAAATGCATCTGCGGGAATTCCCGCCGCCGCCTGGGAGAAATAGCGTCGCCGGACGTCTTCCTGCTCTGCCCGGTTCTTGCTCCAGGGATAGTCAACACCGGCAAGATACAGTTTGCCGGCAACCGCCTTGTTGCTATTTTCCAAAACAGTAATAGGACTATTGTATAGCGCCTTGCGGATACGGCCAATATCCCGAAAATACTCATGATTGCCCCAGCAATAGAATATCCCGTAAGGCAGTTCGGACTGAAAAGCGGTAAGCCGCTCCATAGTGGGAGCCAGCAAATCCAGATCGTCAACAAGGTCGCCGGTAATCACCAGCAGGTGCGGCTTTTCCTGCTTAATTACAGTAAGTACTTTATCCAGTTTATCCATACCAAAAAAAGGTCCGATATGGGTATCACTGATTTGCGCGATCCTAAATTCCTCTAGTTCTTTAGGCAATTGCGGGAAACTCAACCGGTACCGGTTGGTTGTAATGTACCTATCGCCGCCAATCACCCCATAAGTACTGATCGCGAATGGAATTGCCGGTACTGCGGCCAGGGCACCCTGTAAAAATTGCCGGCGCGTAACCCCTTGTGCTGCGTCCTGCCCGGCCGGAACTTGCGCAAGTTCCGCTGCCGGTGTCTGTAGTTTTCGCATCAGCTTTCTGACAATATACCCGGCCAAGAGTACTACCAGCATAAACACAAGTCCGACCAGCCATATATAGGAGAAATATATAAGATAGCGGAACCACTCTCCGGGGAAACCGCCGGCCGGACGCAGCCAGCGGCTGAAAATGAGAATCCCCAGGGCCAATAGCGTGGCCCCCCAATATATACACTTTGCCTTTTGGCCGGCGTATATAACATGCCATTTGGACAGAATTCGTCCACCCAGCCAGGTTATGCCTGCCAGGATAAGAAGAAGAAACAATACTGAGAAAATCGAAGGTCCGTGCTGCATATGCGCCTCCCTTTAGCGGCTTGTGTCACGTATCTACTGCCTGCAGTTATAGTTAGTTATTTCCCTAAAATATCTTTAGTATAGTCCATTAACCAATAAAGTAGACTTAGTTTCAGGGGGGTTACCCCATCTGAAGGTCAGTCTTCGGCTAAAAGGAAACATCCTGCCCAAATACAATTAACTACTACCAGAAGCAGCGTTACTGCTATATGATTTATTTTCTGGAAAGAGCGTTAGTGTAATATCCATCTGGCTGCATACGGCATATACTAGTAGTCTGAAAGGGGGGAATGAGTATGGCTACAACGGACAGCATAACAATTATTAATACGCTGTTAGGCGATATTAATGCTGTTATACCCAACTTTACCTCTTTAGTCAGCTCTTACCGGCTGCTTGTCGGTGCCGCCGAAGAGATACAGCGTACCCCTGGCGTGCCTTTTGAAATATTTGAACGGTCAGTTATCCGTTATGACCGTGCCGGCACCCTGATTGATCTTTTACTTGAGCTCTTATGCTGCAAGATTGCGTTCACCACTCAGTTTTTGGCGGTCACCTGCGCCCCTGTCGACATCTTCAGACTCCTGGAGAATTGCTGCTCAATTGACGATCCCGCCTGCCGCACGGCTGAAACCATCATTATTCTTGAGGCGCTGCGCCAGTTACTCGGGCGGCCTTGCAATTCCTGCTTCGGTCCGCCGCCGGAAGGCATAACGCCGCCGCCCCCGAAAGTCCCGCCCGCTTCGCCGGCGCCGGCCAAAGCCGACATAATACCAAGCGATCTGGAAACGCAAAAAGAACTTATGACAGAAGTTACACCGCCGCTTTCCCCAGCCTTCCGCAGCCCGCTGTCCCGTAAACATATATAAAACTTACCCGTCTGCCAGCATCCCGGCCTTTTTATATAAAGAATAAAAATGATGGGTAGGGCCTACTCCCCGGCCGATTGTCAGCGCATGTTCGATGGCCACCGTGATGTACTCCTTAGCCGCCGCAACCGCTTCGGCAACAGACATTCCCCGGCCTAAACTGGCGGCAATAGCCGACGAAAGAGTACAGCCTGTACCATGTGTGTTCTTTGTTGCAATTCGCGGAGACGGAAAATAGGTAAAGTTGTCACCGTCAAACAGAATGTCGGTTGAATCGCCTTCCAGGTGTCCGCCTTTCATCAGTACATTCTTACAACCGAGGGCTAGAATGTCGCGGGCGGCGTCTTCCATGTCCGATAGTGTGACAATGGTTCTGCCGGTAATGACCTCGGCTTCAGGAATGTTCGGAGTCAGAATGGTGGCCAGCGGCAGCAATTCCCGCACCAGCGTTGCCTCTGCCGCCGGGTTGAGCAGATGGAAACCGCTTTTAGAAACCATCACCGGATCAACAACTATTTTTTTTGCATTATATTTTTTCAGCCCTTCGGCAATTGTCACAGCGGTTTCGATCTGGGACACCATACCGATTTTGACTGCGGCTACATCAATATCCTCAAAAATGGCTTCAATTTGCTTGGCGATAACTTCGGGCGTAATATCCTGTACCGCAAACACTCCCTGCGTATTCTGGGCAGTAACAGCAGTTATCACACTCATGCCAAACACGCCATGGGCGGCAAACGCTTTGAGATCGGCCTGTATGCCAGCGCCACCGCTTGAGTCTGAGCCGGCAATTGTTAATACATTTTTCATAGTATCACCCCTACCCAAAAATAAACACGAATTCCATAGAATTCGTGTCCTTTCCATTGACAAACACCGCAGCGTACTGGCGCTGTCACCTTCAGTCTTTGTATAGAAATATAGACGCAAACCTCCGGATTATTATAATTTTAGCATATTACAATCCGGAAAAACAGTCTTATGGTTATTCTGGTCTATAATCAGGACTAAATTCGGTAACATATTGCCAGGCTTGTTCCGCCAAGCCTTCCTGTTCGGCCAGTTGAGCCTCGTACAGCAGGTAAAGCCAAACGTGATCATTGGCGATAGCATACTCTTGCCCCTTCATGGTATTACCTCCTTTTATTTACGAAAAAAAGAGGAAGCCATTGCTTATGCATTGGCTCCCTTGCCTTGCTTCTGATGTAGTATATGCGGTCTGCTATAATTACTCTCATACTGCAGGGTATGTATTCTGTATATCCTGCTTGCTGCCGTCCAAGCGCTTATTACCGGTCTCTATCAGGTTCTGAAATTCTTCCGGCGGCAGCGGCCAACTAATAAGATAGCCCTGAATGGTATCGCACAGCTTTTGTTTTAGAAAGGCGAACTGAGTCTCGGTCTCCACGCCTTCGGCCACAACCGACAGGCCCATTTGATGAGACAGTTCGATGATTGTGCCTGTTACAGCAGCATCAATGCCACCGGCAGCAATATCATCAATAAAAGCCTTGTCCATTTTCACAGCCGTAATCGGAAGTTTTTTTAGATATGTCAGCGAAGAGTAGCCTGTACCGAAATCGTCCAGCGCAATCCGTATTCCCATGGCACGCAGTTCTGCCAGCTTACGGACATTATCGGCCAGTTGTTCCATTAAAACGCTCTCGGTAATCTCCAATTCAAGATATTCCGGCGATAACCCCGTTTCCGCCAGGACATCCGCCACACTTTGCACAAAGCCTTCCTGAATCAGTTGCACAACCGAGATATTAACAGCTACCCACAATCGCCTTTGTCCGCTCTTGTACAGATCCTGACTGAACGCACACGCCTGCGCCAGCACCCAGCGGCCAATTTCTACAATCAGGCCGGTTTCCTCCGCCAAAGGAATAAATTTCAGCGGCGACATCATGCCGTATTCAGGACTTTCCCAACGCAGCAACGCTTCAAAGCCCTCAATGCTATCTGTTTTCATGTCAAACTGCGGTTGGTAATATACTTTGAGTTCCTGATTTTTAAGAGCTTGCCGCAGCCGGGACACCAGTTGTGTCTTCTCCGCAACAGCGTCATGCATGGCATCGTTGAAAATCATATAGCCGCGCTTGCCGGAATTTTTGGCAGAATACATCGCCGTATCGGCATTGCGCAGAAGCTTGCCAAGGGAATCGCCATGTTCCGGGTATAGGGCAATACCGGCGCTGGCGGTAATATGAAAAACATGCTCATTCACGATAATAGGCTTCTCCAGCAACTGCATAACTTTATCGGCATAAGTGGCAACCTCATCGCTACCGCTAATGTCGGGCAAAAAGATAATGATTTCATCGCCGCCCAGCCTGGCGGCCATACCGGCATCTGCAACCAATGCCGCCAGTTGACGGCTGATGTTTACCAACAGCTGATCACCCCAGGAGTGACCATACGTATCATTGATCAGTTTAAAATTATCGATATCAATAAACAGAAAAGCTCCCTGTGAGCCCTTTTCCCGTGCCCTGTCTAACGCCGCGCAAACCGTTTCTGTTAAAAGCTCCCGGTTAGCCAGGCCGGTAAGAGTATCGTAATAAGCCATATGCTTAATCTTCTCTTCTTTGAATTTGCGGTCTGTAATATCCGTATACGAGCCAGCCATCCGGACAGGGTGGCCATTACTGTCAAACAAAGCCTTGCCGCGGGATAAAATCCAGCGATATCCCCCCTCAGGCGCTTTCACCCGGTACTCGACCCGAAACAGCGGCTCCTTGCCATCAAGGTGGCTGCCTAGCTCTGCCTCGAAATGCGGCAAATCGTCGGGATGCACGAGTTTTTTCCATTTCTCATGGGTATTTACCGCCTGTTCGGATAATCCGAGCAAATGCAACCCCCGTTCCGACAAAGTCTGGGTATCGCTGGCAACATCCCACACCCACAGTCCATCATTGGAACCCTCGGTCACTAACCGGTACATCTCCTCATGTTGCCGTATTCGCTCTTCATTCAAATATAATTCATTAAAATTCTGCCTCAGTTCTTCCTCTTGCGCCGCCAACTCCTGATGAATGGCCGTAAGTTCCTCATTCTGCTTGATCAGCAGCCGCTCAGTCTCTTTATACTTGCCAATCTTAGCGGCAAGGCAGAGAATAATCAGGCCTAACAATATGACAGTTGCTCCCCAAACAACACTATACATATCTTCCAACCTTCCACACCAGCTTCCTGTAACATAGCCTGTAAAATTATATCGTAATATTTTTGTCAATCCTTTAGAGAAACATAAGGTCAATTAAGGTCAAAAAGTCAGAAAAAGTTAGATCATTTGCGTCCGGCATTCCCTTTTGGCAAAAATCAGTCTGCAAAGCCTAAAATCGCTGATTTTCGCCAATTCTCAAACTCCAACTAAGAAGAGTTTTCTGCTAGTATTAAATTGTAAATATTGCTAAATATATTGTCAGCTTAACTCTATCCTGTTTGAGGAGGTAATTATTATGTCTAATGAAAAATATACACAAAAAGCAGCGGCAGCACTGCAGGAAGCCCAACAGATCGCCGCGCTGAACTATCATCAGGAATTAACGGCTAAACACTTGGCGCTGGCGCTTATGAAAGATGCAACAGGTATCATGGCCTACCTCTTAACCCAGCTACACATCGACACCGGTCTGCTAGCCGCCAAATTAGAGCAGTTGGTAAGAGCTATCCCTTCGGTGCGCGGTCAGGAAAGCGGTTTAAGGATGAATACTGCCATGATGCGAGTCCTGGCCTTAGCCGAAAACCAGGCCAAATCCATGAAGGATGAATATATCAGCGTAGAACACCTGCTGATGGCCGTCGCCGAAGACGGTGACAGCGAGCTGACTGCAGCCTGCCGTGATTTTGGTTTGACTAAAAAACGGATTTTGGAGGTTGTAAATCAGTTTCGGCAAGGCCAGTCCATCACTACCGATAATCCTGATGAAAACTTGGAAGCGCTCAATAAGTATGGCCGTGATTTAACCGAGCTGGCGCGGCAAGGCAAATTGGATCCCGTGATTGGCCGGGATGAAGAAATTCGCCGGGTTGTTGAAATTTTATCCCGGCGTACCAAAAACAACCCGGTGTTAATTGGCGAGCCAGGTGTCGGTAAAACGGCGATTGTAGAAGGCTTAGCCCGCCGCATTATCGCCGGTGATGTGCCGGAAGGTCTGAAAAACAAAACCGTGTTCTCACTCGATCTGGGCGCCATGGTAGCCGGAGCAAAATTCCGGGGCGAGTTTGAGGAACGACTCAAAACAGTGCTGGCCGAAATAGCCAAATCCGAGGGAAAAATCGTCCTATTTATTGACGAGCTGCACACCGTCGTCGGGGCCGGCGCCGCCGAAGGGGCAATGGACGCCGGCAATATCCTGAAACCTATGCTGGCCCGCGGCGAGCTTAGGTGTATTGGCGCCACAACGCTTAACGAATATCGCAAACATATTGAAAAGGACGCAGCACTGGAACGACGGTTCCAGCCAATTATGGTAGACCAGCCAAGCGCCGAAGATACTATTTCCATCCTGCGTGGTTTGAGAGAGCGCTATGAAATTCACCATGGTGTAAAAATCAAAGACGCCGCGCTGGTAGCGGCGGCCGTCCTGTCAGACCGTTATATTGCCGACAGGTTTCTCCCCGACAAGGCTATCGACCTTGTTGATGAAGCTGCGGCAAAATTGCGCACCGAAATCGACTCCATGCCCAGCGAGCTTGATGAAGCATCACGGCGTATCATGCAGTTTGAAATAGAGGAGCAGGCGCTCAAAAAAGAAGCCGACCTTTCCTCCAAAGATAAACTGGAGCGCATTCGTCACGAACTGGCCGGTCTTAAGGAACAGGCCGATGCCCTAAAAGCACAGTGGCAACTGGAAAAACAGGCTATCGTCCGTCTGCGGGACTTAAAAGGGGAAATCGAAACCGCACGCACACAGATGGAAGCAGCCGAACGGGCTTATGACTTAAACAGGCTGGCCGAACTTAAGTATGGCCGGCTGCCCGAATTGGAAAAGCAACTGAAACACGAGGAAGAACAACTCACCAATAACCGTTCTCATAAATCCATGCTGAAAGAAGAAGTGGATGAAGACGACATCGCCAAAGTGGTCAGTCGCTGGACAGGTGTTCCCGTAACTAAACTCATGGCCGGCGAGCGGGAAAAACTAATCCATCTCGAATCGGTTCTTCATCAACGTGTCATCGGGCAGGACGCAGCTGTTACCGCCATCAGCGAAGCCATTATCCGTGCCCGTGCCGGGATCAAGGATCCCAACCGGCCCATTGGCTCCTTCATCTTCCTGGGCCCGACCGGTGTTGGTAAAACCGAGCTGGCCAAAACGCTGGCCGAAGTATTGTTTGACGATGAGCGCAGTATGATCCGCCTGGATATGAGCGAATACATGGAGAAGCATGCCGTTGCCCGTCTTATTGGCGCACCGCCCGGTTATGTCGGCTACGATGAGGGTGGCCAGCTTACCGAAGCCGTCCGCCGCCGTCCGTATAGCGTTATTCTGCTGGACGAGGTGGAAAAGGCCCACAATGATGTATTCAATATTTTGCTGCAAATTCTTGATGATGGCCGTCTGACCGACAGCAAGGGCCGTACTGTGGATTTTAAAAACACGGTAATTATCATGACTTCCAATCTTGGGTCCCAGGATATTCTGAGTAACGAGTTTTCTGTAGCCAAGGAGCGGGTGCTGGATCTCCTCAAGCTTCATTTCCGGCCGGAATTTTTAAACCGTATCGACGATATTGTCGTATTTAACGCCTTAACGGCCAGACAGGTCGCCGACATTGCCGCTATTATGCTGAACAGCTTAAACCATCGCTTGCAAAAGCAGCTAAATATCAGTCTGTTATGGGATGAAAATGCGCTCACGCTGTTATCGAAAGAAGGCTATGATCCGCAATTTGGCGCCAGACCTTTAAAACGTTTAATCAGCCGGCTGGTAGAAACCGAACTGAGTAAAATGATTATCCGGGGTGAAGTACCAGAAGGCAGTCAGGTTTCACTGGGGACGGCCGCAGAAAAAACAACCCTTACCGTTGCGTCCAGACCTGCCAACGAGTAGATCAAAAAGAGACAAAATGCCCGGCTATGGCCGGGCATTTTGTCCGTTTCGGGACCTAAGTACCAGGGTTATGTGACCTTTGGCGGATTGAATTCCATTACCATCCAATTTATACTTAAGCTGCCAATGAAATATCTAGTTATATACGATGCAGTAAATTTTGCAGGCGGGTGGTTTGTTGGCAATACGCGCCGGCAAACTCTTTACTGCAGAATATATAGTATGAAGGAGCTGGTATTTTGTCAACCAGGATGATCGCCGTAAAAGACTTGGTTCCCGGCATGACTATCGGCGAACCGATCCTGTCGGCCAGCGGCAAGATTCTATTGGGAAAAGACGTAGTAATCGCCCCGCGAACCATCGCCTTGCTGTCCATGTGGAATGTCAGCCATGTCTTTGTGGACGGCGAAACCGATTCACCGTCGGACAGCCCGCCGGAGCCGGTACCACAAGCGGTGCCGGAACAAAAGATACCCGCCGGACAGAGCAGTGTTAAAGAAGAGTTCATGAACTTTTTCAAAGAGTATGACGGACTGGTAACAACCACTTCCCAGTCTTTTGATTTTATCCGTAACAGCCAAGAAATTCCCATCCAGGAATTGAAAGAAACCTCGTTCAGCATTTACTCGACCGTACTATCCACCGGGCCGGCCATTATGGACTATCTGTTGGTAAGTGACTTCAATCTTGCCGACAAGGTTACCCGTCATTCCGTTATGGTAGCCTTTATCAGCAGTATTATCGGCCGCAAGCTCAAAATGTCGGATGACCAGCTTAGAGTACTTGTACTGGCGGGCCTGCTGCACGATGTCGGTAAACTGGTAATCGCCAAGGATGCCGATCCGGAACCCAAGGCTCACGTTATTAACAGCGGCAAGCTTCTCCACCATGTGCCCGGGTTACCGCAGGAAGTCTTGCTCAGCGCCATCCAGCACCACGAATGGATGGACGGCAGCGGCTTCCCAATGGGTTCAACAGGTGATAAAATTCACCCCTATGCCCGGATTGTTGCGGTTGCCGACCTGTTTCATCAACAAGCCTATGAAGGCGAACACGCTAATCCGTTCCCCGTGCTGGAATATATGACCAAAGACCTCTTTGACAAATTGGATCAGGCTGTCTGTCAGCCCTTTATCAGACATGTTCGCGACTGCCTGATAAATTCGCCGGTTCTCCTGAGCGACGGCCGCACAGGACAGGTTATCTTCTTTAATGCCAACAAGCTGGACAAACCGGTAGTCAAGACCCACAGCGGCACCATTATTGACCTGGCAACCACCAAACATATTTCTATCAAACGTCTCGTCAGTCAGGAATATTTGGCTAATGCCAATTAGGTATGGAAAAAATCCATCCCCCGCTAACCACCGCAAATCAGCATAGTCCGCTAGTCAAAGGGGCTGTGGCGTTAGCCCTAGAAAACAAAAGACGACAAACCGGCAGTTAAACTGCCCCGTCAAGTGACAATAAAATACGAAAAGAACATCTTCTCTGCCAGCAACTCTGTAAAATGGGCTGCTGGCAGTTTTTATGCAGCTGACGTATCTCATCCGAGCCGCCGGTAAAACTCGGCCCCATCGGGATACCTAATATACCATTTTACGACCGTTTTAAGACAATGCAAAAATTTGGGAAGCGAAATTTTGAGTACTATTTAGCAGGCAGAAATTGCTATTATCGGCGTAAAAAAATACTGGTGGAAGGCGGCGTGGGGTCTGTTAACCATTTGCTCGACACCCGGGATTATATGGATCAATCCATGCTCAAGGGTGGGGCTAGAAGGGTATTATCTATTATCTTCTGATTATGCGTCATGCCATTTGCCCAGCTGCGCAAAGTGCTAATTGGAGCGGCTGAAGCAAGACCCTTTACACCGGGTATTTCGCCGGGGGGGTATATGCCGTAACCGATGGACGTCATTTTGAAAGTCCGGCCGAAGTGGCCATGTTAAAAGGGCATGCCGATATAGTTGGCCAAAGTCTGTGTCCTGAAGTCTATTTGGCGCGGGAAATTAGTGTCTGTTATGCCGGGCATACGGGTGTCAATTAATTGGGAAGGGAGCGTGAAGGACTGGGAACACCAGGAGTTGAGTCAAATCTTCTATGAGGATGCAGACAAGATTGGACATATTTTGGGGGATGCTATTAGCCGGTTGGATACTGAACAGGCCTGTGAGTGTGCCGAATTGCGGAAACGAACTTTGTTAGAGGCAGTATATGGGACTACGTCTTAATTTCCTGAAATTGGACAACCTGTCTCAATTTGCGACCTGGAAAGGTTTTGCATTTTTTTTGCAGAAGTAAGTTGCAAGCGTCCAGACAAAAGGAGAAATATGATCTACGTATTACACTGTCAAATCACACCCGGCCCGAAAAAAGAGCGTTTGGAAAAGGCTATGCGGGAGTCGGC
This sequence comes from Sporomusa aerivorans, assembly GCF_041428895.1. Taxonomy (NCBI): domain Bacteria; kingdom Bacillati; phylum Bacillota; class Negativicutes; order Selenomonadales; family Sporomusaceae; genus Sporomusa; species Sporomusa aerivorans. The sequence continues at coordinate 116,157 of NZ_CP156926.1, read as the reverse complement.
TCCGTATCGTACAATGACAGATACACTTTGGCTCATCGAGGCTGATCTGCTGCCGAAAGAAGTGGAGGCCGAGCTGCAAGCCTTAACTGTAAAATCATTTGTCGCTCCGCTGCATCCTAACGGACCCCGAGGCGGAAAATTGCTGCCTGCCGACAAGGAAAATCAGGAAATACTGCATATCGTACATAGTGAACATTTACGTGATGCAGAAAAAGAGAAGCTGGAAAAGCTGGTACAGGATGCTGGGCCAGCCCGCAAGCTTACCGATTCTTTCTGGATTTTTAAAGCGAAGACAATGCCGAAAGAACTTGATGCATATCTGCAAGCATTAAATACTGTTTCCTTTGCCGCACCTCTGCATCCACAAGCGCAATGCGGCGGAAATCTACTTGCCGAAGATGTGGAATGGATAGCAATGCATACCTTGAAACATTAAGTAAAATACAAGGGTCTGGGCGTTATTTACAATTTTTAAAATTTACCAAAGAGCAATATGAATCTTACACGATACACTATTTTGTTAATCGGTGATTGTAGACACGTGGGCCGTTGTTTGCAGTCCTATTTCTTCTAAATAGTGTATTGTTCTTTTGGGTAGCACGACGGTTGCATCGCATTGCTGGACAAGCTTCAGCGTGTTCAGCACCGGTAGTAAGCTGGCCAGATCGGCAGGCAGATCGATGTCGGGAATCATTTCTACGAGGCCAATGGGGATTTGCTGCTCGGCTACCTTGTAGGCAATCATATCCAGTGCCGTTATGCCATTTTCATTGTAGAACACGCCGTTAAAAGAAAAGGGCGTAGCATAAGTATAGCCAATTAAGTTAAAGCCGCCTTCCTGGTCAACCGATTCAACGAGGCCAGCGCCGATTGCCGGCTTTAATAAATTGGTTCGCTGTGCGCAGGCCAATGCCCGGGGACTGGAAGCAAGCTGTTTAAGCTTTTGGACTGCTTCGCGAAGGGTTGCCGGCTGGAGAGTAGGCGTATCGCCGCCGACGATGAATACGCTATCGGCCAGTCTTTGGTCAGAACCGCCTTTAAATATGTAATCTACGGCATATTGCATGCCCTGATCGAAAGAACATCCTTCATCCGTAAAGATCTCTTTTACCGCCCTGTTGCCGAATGAGGAAGCTACAATGTGATTCATATAGTCCTTGTTGCCGCTTAGATTTTGGCAAATGTATATGTCGCCGCAATTAGCGGTAAGGCAGCTGTCAATAACGTCCAGGAGAGAAGCCTCATAAAAGTCTTTGGCCTCTTCCAGGGTTAAAATGCCGCCCCGCTTAGTTGTAAGCCGAGTTTTGTTGTCGCCGGTGTTAGGAACCTTGGCAAATATAACAATTGCAGTTCTCATGTTTCATACCTCCTATGGATCGCGTTACAAGCCGGAATAAGATCTAAGGTTGTTTATTTGAATATACAGGAAAAAAGGCGCTTTTTCAATGTAAGCTGTTTGGCGAAAAAAGAGGTCAGCCCCTTTGGATTATTGGGGTTTGACCTCTTTTTCCTAATTTGAGACGCTGCTATCTACATTAAAGGAAATAGGCTAACGGCCTATGGCCGGGAATCCATAGATATAACTCTCCCGTTCTCTCGAGACGGCGAATTGCCTCCATTTTTAATTCAGCATCATATTGTTGTTTTGCCATAAAATCCCCTCTCTGATTTTCAGCATATCATGCGTTTTAACTGTCCATCAAAGAAGGGACGGGGCACACAATTTCTTATTTCACACGCGACTTTATTAAAATACAATTATCATTTCGGTAAAAAACTCTGATATAGTAGCCAAAGCCTGCTCAGACCTCTCTGAACAGTCTTTTTGCTACGCTAATTTCCGGTTGTCAATAACCCGCTTGGCTTTGCCTTCGCTGCGCTCCAGCGTATGCGGTGCCACCATCCGCACGGTGCCTTTTACATTGAGCACAGCCTTGAGTTGTTTTTCAATGGCCTTTTCAAGGTCAGCCAGGCCGGCTGCGCCTAATTCCACGTAACCGGCTTCGGTGGGTTCTACCAGCACGGTCAGTTTATCCAGATTAGTTTCCCGGTCAATGATTAACTGATAATGCGGTGCCGTCGCCCCCATTTCGAGAAGCACGCTTTCAATCTGGGACGGGAATACATTGGCACCGCGAATAATGAGCATGTCGTCACTGCGGCCAGTGACCCGCTTCATGGTAATGCCGGTACGTCCGCAACTGCAGGGACGGCGTTCCAGTGAGGTAAGGTCTCTGGTCCGGTAGCGCAGCATCGGCATGCCCTCTTTGGTTAACGTGGTAATTACCAGTTCGCCGGTTTGCCCGTCCGGCAAAACCTCGCCGGTTTCAGGGTCAATGACCTCCGGATAGAACAAATCCTCATGGAAATGGAGCCCCTCTTGACAGCGGCAGTCGGTTGCCACACCCGGTCCGATAATTTCACTTAAGCCATAGACGTCATAAGCAGGCGCGCCGAAAGATTTTTCAAGCTCAAGCCGCATGCCGTCAGACCAGGCTTCGGCACCGCAAAAAACGGCGTTCAGCCCCAAGCGCTTCGGGTCGATGCCTTTGGCTTGCATGGCTTCGGCTAAGTGCAGCGCATAGGAGGGTGTAATAATAATATCGGTTACGTTAAAGTCCTGCATTAAAATGGCCTGACGGACAGGATTGCCTGACGAAGCCGGCACAATGGCCGCGCCGACATGTTCGGCGGCGTAGTGCATGCCGAGTCCGCCGGTAAACATGCCGTAGTTGACGGCAACCTGAAAAACCGATTCGGGTCCCAGGCCGCCGGCGGCCAGCGTCCGGCCCAATGATTCGGCCCACATGGCCAGGTCGTTCTTGGTATAGGCAACCGCCGTAGCCCGGCCGGTAGTGCCGCTGGAGGAGTGAAAGCGGGCGATATCTTTAAGCGGCACGGCCAGCATGCCGTAGGGATAATTATCACGCATATCCTGCTTAGTCGTCAGCGGCAGTTTGGCAATATCCTGCAGCGACTTAATATCCTGGGGCCTAACACCGGCGGCGTCCAGCCGCTGCCGGTAAAACGGCGAGTTTTGATACACTCTGGCCACCAGTTCCTGCAGCCGGCCCAGCTGCAGCTTTTGCATATCTTGGAGCGGCATGGTTTCTATTGCAGCATTTAACATGGTCATTTACTGATACCTTCTTCCTTGTAGTTGGCGTTAACTCCGCGCAAGAGAGCCGCCACCGGATAATACATGGCCTGGGCTATCACGGTATTGGTGGCAGCCACTGTCAGTACCACCGGCAGCATACCGTAGAGATATACCTTAAGCGGCAATCCCAGGATAAGTTTAGCCAAGGTGGTGAAGGTCAGACCGCTGGCCAGCGTTCCGAACAGGGCGCCCACGGCCGGCCTCAGTTCCAGCCGGCCTACTTTCATCGAAAAGGGCAGCCCGACAATACCGGCGCAAACCAAAGCCCCGACAGGTTCGCTGATCAGATTGCCATAGGGCAGCACAGACTTGGAAGTTGCCAGACACAAAGCGCCGGCCACCAGCCCGATACCGGCCGCCCTTCCCAATGAAGTCCGGAATAAAACGATGGACAGACAGTACATAGCAATAATCCAGTTGGGAGAAATACCGGCAATACTCGGACTGACCAGCCGTAAAATGGCCCCAATAGCCAGCAGCATGGCTGTCACAGCCGCCCAGCGAAACCGTCCCTCCTGACCAGTAGTAATGGTAACCAGCTCTTGCTTTTTGTTTTCCATTTTTACGTCCCCCTCTCTTTTTCTTGAAAGTTAAAATACAAAATCCCCGTCCCTTAGCTTATGCTGTGCATAAGCTAAGGGACGGGGATTAACCCGCGGTGCCACCCTTATTGGTCACGACCATACGCCCTGACCCGGCTCGTCAAAGTACAGGATCTACGATCCGATACCCGCTTCCTGATAACGGCGGAAGAAATCCGACAGCGCCTACCCCGCCTGCGGGCGGCTCGGGCTATATCTCCCAGGCCCATTCAACATACCGGATTTGCGCCAAACTCTCACTGCCATTGGCTCGCTGCAGCTTCCTCTGTATGTTTACTCTTCCTGGTCATCGACGATCAAATTATCAAAATATTGTATATATAATACCAAGATTTATGCACAGTTGTCAACACACAAATTACATCAAGGCTTAATTACATATTGGATCAGTTTTTAGCACCTGGCTCTGGCAGGTGTTTTTGTTTATAAGGCGAACACTCCTCACTATACAGTATCCCGTAAAGATATACAGGCAGAGGGTTAGTAAAAACGCAGGTTAGCCGTCGGATAGCGCCCGCATCGGAACGTTACCAACTCCTGTAGTCGATCCGCTCTTATACCGGTATGAGCCACAGTATCGCATACAAGAACAGAACAACCGCCTGCAAGTTCTTATTGCCGCAGACCAAAGCCTGCCTGAACTGAGAGCAGCCGGCTGCCTAACACAAACAATCGCTTCTTCCAGGCTAAACCGGCTAACAGCCGCAATACATAACAATGAAGTTTCAATAACAACAACTTACGATAAACGTAACGCCAAGGTTCAGGTTAGTACTGTTAAACGCAGGCAGCTGCCCCAGCCGGATAACACCATTCTCTTTCGCACATACCTTGTGCTAAGCTTTAACGATCCGGTGGCAGTCAAAACAATCAAAACGATAGTGCTCGATCCGGGGCATGGCGCCAGCGCCCTGGGCGCAACCAGCAATTACCTTATGGAAAAAGAGCTTAATCTTGATATTGCTTTATTCTGCCGCGATATTTTTCGCCAGCATGGTTATGACGTATATATGACCCGGACAGATGACAGCAATCCAGGATTACTGGACCGGGCCGATGCTGCAAACATTTTACAGGCTGACGCTTTTATTTCCATTCATAATAATTCGATGCCTGACGATATGCCAGACGCAGCAAAAAGTTATACCGCGGCACCACCGCACTTTATAATTCCACCGCTGTACAGCCGGCCAAGGAATTGGCCACCCTCCTTGCCGACGAACTGGCAGACGCTCTCAGAATTCAGAAATATCCGCTCCAAGACCGGCCCGGACTGGTTGTGTTAAATTCCACCTGGGTTCCGTCAGCACTGGCGGAAGTAGCTATGATGCCCCACCCGCAGGATGCCAAAATGATAGCTCAGCGAGTATACCGCTTGTCTGCAGCCCAGGCTATTTACCAGGCCACGGAAAAATACTTTACGCTTACTGCTATAGCAGCCGGAGGGAAAAAGCCATGAGCAGAGCCGCCCTTTTTATCCCCATGGTCGCAGCCGCCCTGGCGTTGTTGCTGCTGGTTGCCCCGGCGCCGTTAGCGGCAGCAGCCGCTAACGTTAATCTTGCCAATAATGGATTGGCTGTAGGCGACGCAGCCGGCGATATCTATTACCTTGATCTTGCCGGTGATATTTACGCGGGTGGCCGCGAAAATATATACCGTTTAAAAGCAGGGGAAAACACACCTGTAGTTCTTAATGACGACGAAGCCTGGAACCTAAATATTTCCGGGAAATATCTCTACTACAGCAACTGGTCGGATAATCACCGCCTCTACCGGCTGAGCCTGGACCGCTCTGAAAAAATCAAGCTGGGAGACGATCCGGTCAATCAGATTGCCATCACCGGTGATTATCTCGTATATATAAAATGGTCGAATAACCGTTCCCTGTCGGATAATCATATCTATAAACTGCCGTTGACCGGTGGAATGCCAGAGCAACTTGGCAATGACGCCGCTGAAAACTTATGCGTCTCCGGCGACTGGATTTATTATCTCAATCCCGCCGATGGCTATAGCATCTACCGTATCGGAATAGAGGGTACCGGCCGCAGCAAAATCTCCAATGACCAGGTTCTCTTTATGACGGTCCAGGATGACATTATCTATTACAGCAACTACAGCGACGGCCAAAAGCTTTATTCAATCGGAACAGACGGCACGCGGCGCAATAAGTTAACAGATGACAAGGCCGGGTTTATTAATACCAGTGGTAGCTATGTCTACTACACAAACGGATCGGCCAACCACGCTTTATACCGGATAGCAGCAAACGGGCAAAATCGTCAGGCAGTCTGCGACCTGAATACCGGGCCGCTGCCTATTAATGCTGTTAATGGTACTGTTTACTATAACCGCTTATTTTTCCGGCTATAGAATGTTGACCCAAGCGAGCCTTTCCCGCAATTAAAGGAGGCGTCTCCATGTCTTTTACCATTTTTCTAAAACGACTGCCTGTTATTATAACAGGTCTGGCGCTAATACTGATTTGGGCTGCTCAACCGGCGTTCGCCGGCTACTATCCCCTGCCGCCTTACGAACGTCCGGCCAAGCCAACCGCTCTTGATAAAAAGCTATTGGCAGCTATGGAGGATCATAAAATCGTCGGTCTGTCTGCCGCCGTATTTACCAATAATAAACTGATCTGGAGCGGCGGTTATGGCTGGGCCGATCTTCGCACTTCCCGGCCCGTAACCGCTGACACCGTTTTTAGGATGGCTTCTTTATCCAAAATGGTTACGGCAACCGCCCTTATGCAGCTATATGACCAGGGCAAGTTTAACCTTGACGATGATATCAGCGCCTATCTGGGATATCCCGTCCGTAACCCAAACTATCCTGACGTCAAAATAACCTTCCGCCAGCTTTTAAACCATACTTCCAGCATTGTCGACAGCAGAGCCTATAATAGCCTTGTCGCCGGAACGCCTGAGCTGCTGCAGGAGGTCAATATCCGCGACATGCTTGTCCCGAAAGGCCGGTATTATGATCCTGATACATTCGCCGATTATGCCCCTGGCTCCCAGTTTAGTTATTCTAACTTCGGCACCGGCATTATCGGCTCTCTTGTCGAAAAAATTTCCGGCATCTCTTTCGAACAATATTGCTCCCGCTTCATTTTCAGCCCTATCGGCATGGATGCCAGCTTTGAGCCGGCTGATATTAAAAACTGGCGGAATGTTGCCGTACTGTACAGACCTACCGGCCAGATACAAGCTTTCCGGCCTACCAAAGATGATTATCAAGGCGTCAAGCCGGAGTCAGCTCCAATTACCGCCAGTGCACTGAGCCATTCTCCGGCCGGTGGCTTGCGCTCCAGCGCAGTCGATTTCGCCAAGTTTATGCAAGCCCATATGAACTATAACCGTAATCGTATTCTTAAAGCTGATACCAGCGATCTTATGCATCAATTGCAGTGGTTTGGCGACAGTATGCATGGTTTTTATAAACAAAAAGGACTCAATTTTCATATAACCGATGACTTGGTACCGGGAAAACGACTTGTCGGTCACTCGGGCGAAGCCTACGGCCTGGCCAGTGATGCATATTATGACCAAGACAGCAACCTCGGCATTGTATTCATGATGAACGGCGCCGATTTGTCTGACGCTAACCCGTACTATACCGCTGAAACCGATATCGCCAAAACCCTCTTTGATGCATTTGCCCCCGGGGGATCTTCCAAGAAGCCCCGGCAAATAAAAACCAAAGCCAATACTCCCCTGGTCATTGTCAATAACCGTAAAATAATCCTGCCCGCACCGGCAGTTATAAGCAAGGCAGGAAAAACGCAAAGCCTCTACTTACCGGCCATTTCGGTTGCCGATGCGCTTGCTGTTGGCATTGAGCAGGCGAAGGATGAATTCACTTTTACTTCCGGTCAGAAAAAAGCTATCCTAAAAATCGGCCGCCCCACGATCATTGCTGACGGCAGGACTATTGTCCTGCCTCAGGCACCGTACATGAATAACGGACATGCTATGATACCTATCCGCGAATTAGCTGCCGCCCTTAACCTGAACGCCAAAATCAGTTCCTAACGACTTGACGCATCATTGCATTACCTGTGCAGTGAACTCTGAGAAAATATAAGCAACACCGCCGGCCGTATAGGCCAGTTTCTGCAAAAAAACATCCTCATCGTCCAGCCCAATACATAAAAAACCGCACCCGGCCTGATCTATTTCGGCTGCTGCAAACAGCGCCTCTGACATTGGATCAGCATTTTCGCCATATTTGCGGCCAGGTATTCCGTCAGTTAGAAGAACGATCAACGGATGTTTTGTCTGCTGTCCGATAATATAAGCGAGCGACTGCTTTAGACCAAGCGCCAGCGGCGTAGCCCCGGCGGGTGTCAGATTATTAAACGCACTCAGAACAGCCTGACGGCTATAGGTAAACGGCTGCAGCAGTTCAGCCCGGCTGTCCTGAAAATGCACCAGACTAACCCGACCGTAACCATAACGGCAAATCTCTCCGGCCAAATATTGGGCTGCCTGCAGCCGCCGACCGGCCATACTGCCGCTACTGTCAACCACAAAGCAGGTATCGCAGCCGCGCTTTGGGCGCCGGGCTATAAACCGTATATCCAGAGGGTGAATGCGCAGCCTGCCGGTCATATCCTCAGTCAGAAAACGCGCTGCCGCCGCACTGACGGTAGCGGCAACATCTAGTTCTGATAGCGAATAAATACAGGCGCCAGCCGCTTTTAGCCCGTTCTCCTGTAAACGGCGTGATAATGAGCTGGCAGCCGTAACCTTGCTTTTGTTATTTATCCGTGTTATAGCCTGCTGCCAGCTCTCAAACAGTCGCGGGGCATAAAGGCAAATATCTGCCGCGCTCGCTTGTGATATGGTTTTATCTGACCTGCAACCGGTAAACATTTCGCCGGAATGACACTGGTCTACTCCGATAAGGGTCTGTCCGCCGCCTTTGCCTTTGCTATTTTCGGAAGGAGCAGATTGCCCAACTGAATGCCGGTCCGGTTCTTGCGCCTGCCAATTATCACTTGCCGCGCCAGCCGGCTTGCTGCCCTCCTGGCTTGCCGGGGCGTCCTTAAGAAATGAATCTGTCTGGTCAGTGTACGGACTAAGGTCATTTTGCCCGCCGGCAGATTCAACATAACTAATTCGTTCATTTCGCCTCGGTTCCAGGCCCATGTTCTGGATTGCAGTTTCTACAGCCGCAACAATATAGAGCAGACATGCGAAATCTGCGGTTGGCAGACTTAGCGCCACATGGACATGATTTTCATGAACCCGTCGCACTGACGGCTTCTGCCCGCTTCTTAAGCTGCCCGTAATCCTGCCGCCGCCGGTAGCTGTCTGAATATCGATAAGCTCCGGGTTAACAATCCCTTGACAAAACCCGTCGGCCTGCTGAGCCGCCTGCGTATTATACAAGGCAACGGCCCGGCAAATATAGCTTGCCGCCAGTTTATGGTCAATCTCACCGCACTCATGGAAAATATCCAGATGGCAAACAGCACCGCAGTCGCTGCGGTGATAAAAAATCTTACCGGCATCGGTATCCACTAATATCTGGACATGCTCGGGATTGTGGGAGTCAAAGGCATGAACCTTGGTACTTACTACAGCACTTTGACCCAACCGAGCGGCCTGTTCGGCCGCAAGCGCCTGAGCAATACTGTTAGCTGCCCCGCCCAGTTGAAGTAAAAGCAAACGTTCTAAGTTCGCGTTAAGATTATCTGCCATGCTGATTGATTTCGATCGTGACAAACTGATCTTCCGGCAAGTGGGTTATGGGGGTGGCAGGGTTGGGCGGCGCAATAATGGTTGTCGCCAAAGGATCAATTATATGCGCCCCTCCTGGCTGCCCGCTGCCTTGGGTACCGGTATCAGGCAGCCAGGGACGGTTTCTAAGCAGGTTCACTATCTGCGACTTAAGTGACGATAAGAGTGCCGCCACAGGGGAAACAGCTTTTGCGGGGCTGGTTGCCGAAGCTACGCAGTTAATCGGCGCATACTCTTGACCGCACAGTAAACGGTTAAGGAATTCCATAATTGCCGCTATTGTTTCTTGATTATTCCGGTGCATCAATGCCAGCGGCGCTACTTGCATTAGCTCAGCCACACCGGCAGTCGGTCGGCCGGCGAGTAATGCAGTCAGGCAAGCTGCTGTTTCCATAGCGGTAATACTCCGCAGACTTTCCAGGTTGAACTCAAGGTATATTCTTCCGAGAACCTCGCGCAAATCCTGACTAGGCGTAACATCCTGCAAGCTGCCCAGTGGCTGACATACAGGCAGATCTACTCTCTGCCTGTTATCTTCCCCTGCTAAAATGCGAACGACATCCTGACTATTATCCGGCCGTCCCATTGTCACCGCCAAGTCAAAGCGGTCGGCCAACTGTTTTCTGATACGGTTAAGCGGTCCAGGATCCTCATCCGGATTGGACGCAGCCCAAATACTTACGGTAACCGGCAATTCAACCACCGGCAAGCCGGGCTCCTCGATTTGTACCCGGCCAGGTCTCGTGCCCATTACATCCAGAAGAATATCAGCCAATTCAGGTGATGTATCGGCCAGACGGTTGATTTCGTCGATAAAAACTATACCCCGGTGCGCCTGGGGAATGGTGCCGGGCAGCAAGGCTGCCAGCGGCTTGGCAGGATCGGTAAGCTTGACAAGGTCAATACTGCCAACAACGGTTCCGGGTTTAGCAGCCTGCGAGATTTCTAAAAAAGGACGTGGAACCTCTTCCGTACCTAAAACTGCAATCTCATCCCGGGACAAATGGCGATGGAACGGGCAATGCGGCGCAGCCGGATCACAATTGTACAGGCAGTTTTTTATCCGGGTAATAGGAGGCAGTAAAGCCCGTGCCATCCGCATAATAGTCGTCTTGCCTGTACCACGCAGCCCTTCGGCCTGGATATGAAACGGCCTGTCATTAACGAGAGCGGCCACTGACATCTCAACTGCCCGGAATAAATCCCGGTTGCCGGTATGCCTGATAAGCCGGATATATTCATGCATATCATTCCCCTCCGGATTCTTTTGTTATATTATGTAGTGTTCCCCTCGGAGTGACATCCATGCTCACATAAAAAATCCAGAATATGTATTTGTATAGCTTATTTCTACTATCTAAGCTACGCGCAAAGAAAAAATATGACATTATTTTTAAAATTAATACAGAAATTGGTATACTTTTGCAAATAAATGTAATATAATTTGAAATAATACTTAACTAGCTAATGATTGAGGTAACTTTGAGTGCAAATCGACGAAATGCTCATGCATCAGCTTTTCCAAACAACCCGTATTATTTCTTATAGTTTAAATCGCTTTTTTAAACCCTATAATCTTCATTTTTCAGAGTGGGGAATAATCATAATTTTAATGAATAGTGCCCCCCTGACGCAGCGTCAATTAGCCTGTTATTTGAAAATTGAGCCGGCGTCTATATCCAAAAGTTTAGCCGGTTTAGAGAAAAAAGGACTCATCATCCGGGAAACAGGTACAGACCGAAGAGAGAAAAATGTCTTCTTAACCGAAAAATCCAAAAGCCTCTACCAGCAATGGAATTCCATTGCAGAAAAGCATCGAAAAACGATTTTGGCGGATTTAACTCTGGAAAAGAAACAGGAATTGCATTTGCAACTAAAAAATATTTATCAGGCGACGCAGCTGTATGACGAGAAAAGTCGTATATGAAGATGGCATCAGTCATGTGAGAATACCGTCTACAAGACGAACATTATACTATTAAACTGAATATGTAGGCATACTTGCCGAAAGGCAAGGACGCAAAGCCATGGGTCTAAAGGCAGTGAGTGCCTATGATTGCCAGGTTGCAAATTCGATTCTGTTAAATCGATGGATCAGGCCTGCCCATAGCGGGTCTTTATTTTTTTCCTGATCTGCCTTATTGCTGCCAGAACCAGGTACATTCATAACTTGGGCGTGCTGCGCCTTGATCGGGATTGGAGGGATTTCTGGAAGATTAATAATAATTTCGGAGCATTAGCATTATTAGCAGATGTACTAATTATAACGCTAAACATTCTATTAATAGTTTTCTTTTGCAGCATTTTATATAGCTTATTCACACTGCTCCTAAACTGGATTTTGCACTAAATGCGGAAATGGAGAGATGAGCTTGAAAAGCTTACGAGCAAAGCTTGCCGTAACAGTAATAACGCTATTTGTAATTGCGCTTAGCACACTTGCTGGTCTAAATTACTGGCAATCGCAAAAAATGCTGGTACAGGATGTTGAAAAAGAACTTTCGCTCTTGGCACAAACCAATGGCGAAGCTGTCGGGCTATGGCTTGTAGAGCATAAAACCGAATTAGAAACCATCGCACGGTCGCCGGTTATGACCAGCGGCAATCGCGACGCCATGGTATCTTATATTATTTCAGAAATAAACAATAACAAGCTATATGAAAACATCTTTTGGACAGATAGTAACGGTAACTACGTTGATACCCGCGGCTTAGCGGGCAATTCAACAAGCCGCCCTTACTTCAAACAGGCAATTGAGGGGAAAACCACCATCACCGATCCGATTATATCCCCGGGCAGCGGTAAACTGGTCGTAGTAATTGCTACCCCCATCAAAGCTGACGGACGCATTATCGGAATTTTGGCTGGGGCCATTAATATCGAAGAAGTGGAAAAGCGTATTCTGGATATTAAAGTGGCCCAGACCGGGTATGCCTATGTTTTACGGACTGACGGCACAATAATCGTCCATCCCAATAAAGAATTAGTAAACAAAGCCAATGTTAACAACGATCCTAATGCAACCCCCGCTCTGAAAGCAGCTGCTGAAAAGATGCTGCGTGGAGAAACAGGAATTTCCAGTTATCCTTATGCAGGTGTGGAAAAGTATTTAGCCTATGCACCAATTACCGGAACTTCCTGGTCCCTGGGAGTAACAGTGCCTGCCAACGAAGCCAAAGCCCAGCTAAACGCCTTTGCCTGGATTTCACTAATTACAATTATTACGGTACTGATTTTAGCTATCATAGTTATTCTCTGGTCAGCGGCACGCATCACCAAACCGCTGCTGATTCTTGAAGAAACAGCCAGCCGTATTGCCGGCGGCAATCTGAGTATAACCAGCATCAATGTACGCTCACAGGACGAGTTGGGCCGGCTGGCCCGGGCCTTTGAAACCATGATAGGCAACCTGCGGGCACTTGTAAAAAAAATTGATACATCCTCAGAAATGGTGGCCGCATCGGCTGAGGAACTGACTGCCAGTGCCGACCAGTCATCGCAAGCCGCCACGCAGGTGACACATTCAATTACCGATGTATCTAAAGGCATGGAAGAACAATTAAGCGCGGCCAATGATACCTCGGCGGTGGTTCAACAGATGTCAGCCAGCATCCAGCAAATTGCCGCCAACGTCACTGAAGTCGCTACCCAGTCAGCCCAGGCTTCAGGCAAAGCCAACGAAGGCAATAACGCGGTGGAAAAAGCAGTAAGTCAAATGACCCATATTGAACAGACCGTTACAAGTTCTGCTGGGGTTGTGGCCAAATTAGGCGAACGCTCTAAAGAAATCGGCCAGATTGTGGATACTATTTCCGGTATTGCCGGCCAGACCAATCTACTGGCCCTCAACGCCGCCATCGAAGCAGCCAGGGCCGGTGAACAGGGACGCGGCTTTGCCGTAGTAGCGGAAGAAGTCCGCAAATTAGCCGAACAATCGCAGGATGCAGCCAAACAAATTGCTGTTTTGATCAGTGAGATTCAGGGCGACACCGCTAAAGCGGTAATCGCCATGAATGAGGGAACCAGGGAAGTTAAGCTGGGAGCTGAAGTAGTCAATGCTTCCGGGCAAGCCTTCCTGGAAATTACCACACTTGTTGCTCAAGTATCTAATCAGATCGGAGAAATTTCCTCAGCCATCGAACAGATGGCTGTAGGCAGTCAGCAAATTGTTAACTCAGTAAAACGGATTGATGACTTAAGTAAACGAGCCTCCGCAGAAACACAGACCGTGTCAGCCGCCACAGAGGAGCAATCGGCATCTATGGAGGAAATCGCCTCTTCAAGTCAAGTTCTGGCCAAACTGGCCGTGGAACTCAGAGAAGCTGTTAATAAATTTGAGGTTTAGGTTGCTGCACACAGCGACAATAAAGAGTAAGAGAAGCCGCTCGTTTGAGCGGCTTCTCTTACTCTCGGTAGAATTCCTGTTATGCAGGAATTCTACAAGCTCAGTTTAGTTTTGATGCGTTCAATCGCTTCCTGCGTACTTTCCTGGCTGCCGAAGGCTGTAAGACGGAAATATCCTTCGCCGGCAGGACCAAACCCGGAACCGGGTGTACCTACAATGTTGACCTCTGTCAACAGTTTGTCGAAAAACGCCCAGGAGTCATAACCGGCCGGTGTTTTTAGCCAAATGTACGGTGCATTGACACCGCCAAACACTTCCAAACCAATGCTTTTGAGTCCTTCCCGGATAGTCTTGGCATTGGCCATATAGTAGCTGATAAGCTGCTTTATCTGCTGTTGACCCTCTGGTGTATATACCGCTTCCGCCCCCCGCTGGATGATATAGGGGACGCCATTAAACTTGGTGGTTTGGCGACGGTTCCACAATTTATTCAGCGGATACTGACTGCCGTCTTTCAGGGATGCCATAACTGTTTTCGGTACTACGGTAAAGGCGCAGCGCGTACCGGTAAAGCCGGCATTTTTCGAGAACGTTCTAAATTCAATAGCTACATCCTTAGCCCCTTCGATCTCATAAATACTGTGAGGGATACCCGGCTCCTGAATATAGGCTTCATAAGCTGCGTCATAGAGAATAATAGAACCGTTGGCCTTGGCGTAATCAACCCATTTTTTTAGTTCTTCCTTGGACAGCGTAGTACCTGTCGGATTATTAGGGAAGCATAGGTAAATAATATCAACCGGTTCTTCAGGCAACGCCGGTATAAAATTATTCTCCGCATTGCAGGTCAGATAGGTCACACCGGCAAACTTGCCGCCGGCCAACTCGCCACTGCGGCCGGCCATGATATTAGTATCAAGATAAACAGGATATACAGGGTCGGTAATGGCAACTATGTTATCAATACCGAAAATCTCCTGGATATTGCCTACATCACTCTTGGAACCGTCGCTGACAAATATTTCGTCAACTTCAAGGGTTACCCCAAGCGGCTTATAGTCGGTAGCAATAATTTTTTCAATCAAAAATGCGTAGCCTTGTTCAGGACCATAACCACGGAAGGTTTCGGCTTTGGCCATTTCATCTACGGCCGTATGCAAACCTTTTATGACAGCCTCCGGCAATGGTTTGGTCACATCACCGATACCAAGTCTGATAATATTGGCATTGGGATTATCCTCTTTAAACTTGGTCACACGTCTTGCTATTTCAGCAAACAGATAGCTCCCAGGCAATTTAAGATAGTTTTCATTAATTAAGGCCATGTTTGAACTCCTCTCTGGTTTGTATAATTTGGCGGTTTTAGTTGTTCCCCAAAGCACCAGGGGTAATACGACAGAAAACAGCGATATTTGGTATTATATTCTGCTATATGTACATTTTTCCTCTTTGTCTTTATAAAAAAATGATTGCTGCCACTCTCTGTCTCGCCAGCGGCAACAATCATTTTCAGCAGATAGCCAATCCTATTGTAAGTCCCAGCATAGCAAGCATAGCTACATAGTCAGAACCACCCAGCGCTATATCGGCCGTAAACTGGCGGCGTCCCTGCCGTCCGAAGCCTCTAAGTTCCAGGCTCATAGCCATGGTTTCCGAGCGTGATACCGCCCGGAGAACAAGCGGTTCGACAATAACAACATAGTCCCGCAGGCGCTTTAACGGATTGCCGCGGAAGACGTATCCCCGGCAGGCCTGAGCCTCCCGCACGGCCTGGCTTTCTTCTAAAAAGTCCGGTACAAACCGGAGCGCCGAAGTAAACATAAAAGCATACTCATACGGAATCCGGCACTGACTTACCAAAGCGGCTGTCAAATCCTGCAGCTTAGTGGTGGCTAATAAGAAGATAAAAACAATCGACATGGCAAACATTTTAAGTCCTGAAAGCAGCGAAAACTCAATTGTACTGCCAAATACATACTGGATGACTGCCAAAATTCCGGCAAATATCGCCAACCCGCCGGCTGCCTTGATATGTTTTTCGGCTGGCCGGTACAGTGCAAATATGAACAGTTCGCCGCCGGCCAGAGCCGCTTGCCCCGCTAAGGTTGGGATAATCAAAGCCCAGACCGAAACCGCGGCAGTTAGAATTAATTTTGTAAGCGGCGCAAGCTTAGGCATACTGTTCCCTCCCTTTTTTAATAGCAGCTCCCAGCAAGTCTGTCAGTTCAGCTGCATTGCCGGCGTCAATGCCTGTAAGTTGCTGACTGAGCGCAACAGCAGCCGGCGGCAAAAGCCCCCAGGCCGCAATATTCCGGCTACCGTCAAATAACTCGGCCGGCGTACCGTCAAACACCTTTTTCCCCTGGTTGAGCACAACGGCTCTGCCTGCATACCGGGCAATCAGTTCCATATCATGGGTAACCAGAATAATGGTAATGCCTTGTTGGTTGAGACCGGTCAAGAGCTCCATCAGGTTTTGGGCCTCCCATGGATCCTGGCCGCTGGTCGGCTCATCAAGTATAAGCATTTTCGGTCTCATGGCAATAGCCGAAGCAATCGCCACTTTTTGCTTATGCCCCCGGCTCAGCATGCGCGGGAAATTGCCGGCCAGTTCTGTAAGACCGGTCATTTTGAGCGCCCAGGCAACCGATTCATTAATGGCCTCCGGGCTAAATCCCAGTTGTTCCGGTCCATAGGCAATTTCTTTCAGTACCGTTTCCCGGAATATCTGCCTGTCCGGGTTCTGAAACACATAGCCGATACTCCGCGCCATATCGGCCGGCGTCATGGCTGCCGTACCGTTACCGGCGAACTGAATGCTGCCGCCCGCCGGCTTAATCAGTGACATGGCCAGACGGGTCAGGGTTGTTTTGCCACTGCCGTTTCGGCCGGCAAGGGCTACAAACTCACCGGCTCTCACGGCAAAATCAACATGATCGAGTGCCCTACCGCCATTTTTATACGTAAAAACAATATCTTGTATATTTAAAAGAGTATCAGGCACTTCTGGCCACTCCTCTGCTCTCGTTTGCCGTTAACTGGTTCAATTCTGCAGCGGCTTGTTCTCCGGTTTTCCAGTCGCCAAATTTTACGCCGGTTCTTTCTTCCAGAGTCAGCTTGATAACCCACAGGGGAGGAACACCCAGTTTAAGCTCCGGCTGCTGCCACATATAAGAAAGCGTCTCACCGACTTCACCGGCAAAATTCAGTCTGCCATCCCGCAAAACAAGGATTTGGCTGGCGTAAGGCAGTATCCGTGCCAGTTGGTGTTCCACAACAATAATTGTTTTTCCCTGCCGGTTAAGCTCAGCGAGCAGTTCATATACTCCGGCCGCGCCTTCCGGATCAAGCGCCGACGCCGGCTCGTCAAGCACCAGTATATCAGGCGCCATAACCAGCACCGACGCAATGGCCAAGCGTTGCTTTTGCCCGCCGGAAAGGCCTGCGACCTCGCGATTCTCAAAGCCAGCCAACCCCACCATTGTTAGCGCCTGACTAACCTTTTCGGCAATCTCACTGCGGCTGCAGCCTGAAGTCTCCAGTCCAAAGGCCACCTCTTCCGCAGCCGTCAACGCAACCAGCTGGCTTTCATAGTCAGCCAGTACGGTTCCTACCTGCTCAGCCAGTTCACCCATGCTGCTTTGCGAGGAATTGACACCGCCGACTTGTACCGCTCCGCCCTGCCGTCCGCCAAAATAATGCGGCACCACACCGGCAATTGCCAGCGCCAGACTGGTTTTGCCGGCACCGCTGGGGCCGGTAATAACACTGAAAGATCCCCGGGGAATGGTTACGGTAATATCATTAAGTACTAACTCACTGTTCGGATATGCGTAGGAAAAGTGTTCAAACACAACCGCCATTAGCTTATTCCTCCTTGCCGCCAAATAACCGTTTCGCCGGGAAATAAAGCAGTTGGGTAATAACTATATTAATGCCGGCTACCGTTAGCACGACAGGCAGCATAGCATACAGATAAACGGCTGTCGGCAAAGATAAAACCACTTTTAGAATAGTTATAAACGTGAAACCGCTGGCCACCGTGCTGATACCGGCGGTTATTGCCGGTCGCAGGTTAACGCCGCCCAGTTTCATGCTTAGGGAGGTATGGACCAGCAGCGCACAAACCAGAGCGCCAACCGGTTCGCTGGCAAAGTTCGCATAGGGCAAAGCGGCCTTGGAAATGGGAATGGAAATGGCTCCGGTAACCAAACCAATGCCAATCGCCTGCTTATAATTCACTTTGGTTAAATTGATAGCAATACAGTACATCGCAATCAGCCAGTTCGGTGTAATACCGGCAATTGCCGGCGTAACCAATTTTAGAATAACACCTATAGCCAGGAGCAGCGCCGTGACTGCCACCCAGCGAAAACGTCCCTCTTGCCCGGTTTTAATTGTAACTAGTTCTTGCTGCTTAGTCTCCACGTGAACTCCTCCTCGTTAATAATATGTGCTGCCGGAATTGCAGAGAAGTCGTCAGCTGCGAGGCACCCCGAGGACTGGAACGCCAGCGTACACGGCAGTACGCTGGAGCGAAGCCCGCAGGAGTAACGAAGCAGATGGCGGCTTATCTGCAATTCTAATGGGTTCGGCAATAAATAAAACAAAACCCCGTCCCTTAAATTATGCTCCTAGCATAATCTAAGGGACGGGGTATTATAACCCGCGGTGCCACCCTAATTGACCAGATAAACCGGTCCGGCTTGCTTAAGTACAGGACAAAAGTCCGATACCCGCTTCCTGGTAACGGTGGAAGAAACCGACAGCGCCTACCCCGCTTTTCGCGGCTCGGACTGTATCTCCCAGGCCCATTCGACATGCTGAGCAGCGCCAAACTTCCACTACCATTGGCTCGCTGTGGCCCTCTGACCATGTGTACTCTTCCTGGTCATCGATAATAACCATATCTGTTAGTGCAAAGTATAGCAAAATATCGGGCCGTCTGTCAATTGTTTTTTAATGCGACACTTAGGTATAGAGCAAAACGGCCGGTATTATTCGGTCCGGATGGTAATGGCATCAACCTCTTCATTATCTGCAGAAAAAACAACCTCGCCTTTTACCCTTTTGCCCTTAAGCACGGCTGGCAGCCAGTAACTGTCGTCAGCCCACATCTCTTTATAGGGAATTTCAGTCACCGCAAACCACTCCGGTTTCATTTCCGGCGTCTCTTTAGGCTGCCCTTTCCAGGACCGCACTATATATAGATGCACGTCGTGGTCAAGCTCCGGATTTTCGGGGAAAACAAACATCAGCTCGCCCATATCCTCAAGATCTTCTTCCCGTACAATAAGACCGCATTCTTCCTTTAACTCCCGCACAGCTGCAGTCACCGGCGTCTCGCCATCCTCGATTTTTCCGCCAAAGCCGTTATATTTGCCCCGGCCAAAGCCGGTCTTCTTCATACCCAGTAAAATACGTTCTGCCGGCCGGCCCTCAACAGGCAGGCACAATGTTGTGGAACGCATAATAGTCCCTCCTATGCTAACCGAAAAACTTTTAACTTATTGGTTATTGTTGAAATGGCCAGTGGCAACAGCGGCCCCAGCTCCCCATCCAAATCACTTTCCACCGGCTCTTCACACTCAATATAAATGTTGGCGGCTTGTAAATGCCGGATGTGGCTGCTAGAGGTATGCCGGCCGGCGAAAATACTGATAAACAAGCCCATAAGTTCCGAAATACTGCATTTATTAACAACTAACAAATCCAGCATGCCATCATCAATTTTGGCTTTGGGGGCCAACGTGGGAAAGCTGCCAACCATTCCACTGTTCATAACCAGGAATAAGAGAATATCATCCTGGATAATCTGTCCGTCTGCCGTTATCTTTACATGCAGTGAGCGAAAGCTTGGCAATTCGCCCAATCCCTTGAGATAATACGCCATCCGGCCTAAGGTATTCTTTAGTGTAGTATCCACACTATGCGCCACAGAAGTTAACAGGCCTGCACTGGCAACATTAAGGAAATACTCGCCATTCACCCGCCCGACATCTACCGTACGCCATACACCGCCGGTAACAGCCCTAAGACATACAGACAAGTCTTTGCCAAAACCCAAATGACTGGCAAAATCATTGCATGTGCCGCTGGGGATAATGCCCAGCGGCACATCAATTTCTTCCGCCAGCATAGCATTGATAACTTCATGCACCGTGCCATCGCCGCCGGCCACGATAAAACCGTCTGTCGCAATTCCCCGGACCTGACTGATAAAGGACCGGATATCTCCCTTGAGCCTGGTGCGGAACGGCAGAACCAGTCCGCCGGATACCTGCAGGTATTCGATTACCTCATCCAGGCGGGACTTAAACTTGGCATCTCCTGATACCGGATTATAGATTAGTGCATATTTTTTCATTCCATCCCCCCGAGCCTAACGGCAAGATACTGCAGTCTCATAAGTCTCGGATCTAAATTCCGACCTGGACCGCCCGCTCCTTATTATATTAGCAGAAATTAAGCCACTGGCCGTCCGCCGGAACATGTACCCGGCTGTCCAGCCCCTCCTGATATAGGAAACGCTTGAGTTCATCCCGGGTCAATAGACAATGATTGATTGCTTCCATATGAACTACCACCAGGTTAGCACTGGGAGCCTGCCTGCATACCTGAACAATATCCTCTGTCCCCATTGTAATCGGCTCACCTTGGTTGAACCTTGCCGCTCCGCCGAACAGAATGATTACGTCAGGCCTATGTATTGCCAGCGTCTCTGCCACCTCCGGGCACCAGATAGTATCCCCGGCAATATAGATGGTCGGCTCACCGGCAGATTTGAGTACATAGCCGGATACCGGCGCCATTTTCCGGCCAATTTCACCCGTACCATGCTGTCCCCCTGTCCGGACAATGGAAATACCCTGCCAGGAAACATTTGAAATTACAGCCTGTACATTGGCAAACCCCTGTTGCTTCAGTTTGTCAGAATCCTCCGGCTGGCAAAACACCGGCATGGCTTTAGGCAACTGTTCACCAGCAGCGCTGTCAAAATGATCCCGGTGCATATGGGTAACAAGACAGCAGTCGGCTTTTACTACTTCCGCCAACTCAACAGGTAAATCCACAAGCGGGTTGCGGCGCTGATTGGGTGAGTTGTCGATAGGTGTCATGCTTTCTGCCGGGCCCAGAACTGGATCAACCAGCAAGACAAGATCATGTATATAGAGGTGAAAAGTAGCATGCCTCACATGCCGAAGTTTCATCAGCCATTCCCCCCATTAAAACTATTTGCATTTGCTATCCAGATTATACCACAACAATCTGCCGTCTGCAGCAAATTACCGTCTTTTTACGCCTCTTCCAGGCGAACATAGCTGCCACGCCCGGCCGGCTGGGCCGGCTCGACTACTAAGCGGCGCGGCATACGCTGCCTTAGTTCAGATACATGACTGATGACGCCGATAGTCAGACGTTCCAGATGCAATTTTTCCAGGCTGGACATGGCAACATCCAACGCATATTGATCCAGCGACCCAAAGCCCTCGTCTAAAAAGAAAAATTCCAGCGGATATTTTCCTCTCAACTGAATTTGAGCTGACAGCGCCAAAGCCAGTGCCAGCGACGCCTGAAAGGTTTCCCCGCCTGACAGCGTACTGACAGGCCGCCTGACACCGCCGTTGGCGTCATCCCGGATTAGAAACCCGCCGTCAGAGCTCATTTCCAATGCATACCGGTGCTGCGTAATCTGTTTCAGACGTTCCGAGGCCTGACGGGCCACAAGGTCCATTTGTTCCTGCGCTAAATATTCAACAAATACATTGCCCCTGAGGACAGTCCGCAGCGCCAGCAGGCAATCCTTCTTGTCCTTAAGTTCAAGCCGGCTGCTCTCCAGTTGTGACCACCGCAAATGCCTGGCCTCTATATCCCGATATTCCTTATCAGCCTCTATGCGCTGTTCTGCAGCCTTATTTTTAGCGGTTTCGTCAGCCAGTTTCCTTTGTACAAGTTGCTCCCACGCTGCATCGGTAACACACCGCCCGTTAAGAGCGCCTGCCAATTGCTCGCACTGGGCTGTCAGACGCTGCTCGCCAGCCGCATATTCTTTAAGTATACGGCGGTACTCTTCCTGCCGTGCTGCCGGAATATGCGCCTTTCTTACAGCCTCCGTATCGCCCAGGCCCTCCTCGGCAAGTTTGGCCTCAAACCTACCCGATAAAGCTTCCCGCCGTTTGGCAGCCTCCTGCCAGCTGGTATCGGCCCGGGCGCAGGCCTGCTCGGCTTCGCTAGCAGCGTTGGCCGCCTTTTCCGCCCGTTCCTGCGCCATACTCTCTTCCCGGCGAATTGTTTCCAGTTCCTGCTGAGTCCGGGACAAAAGCTGATTAGCCGGGATACCGCCGGTAATAGCGCGAAGTTCCTGACTTTTTGCTTTTTCCAGTTCATTAAGACTGGCCAGCCGTGCTGTTAGCGCCGCTAAATCAGCTTCCGCCGTTTGTACAGAACGCTGTAATTCCGGGATCTTCGCTTGATTTATTTCGTATTGCTGCCGGTAACCGGCAAGCTGCTTCGCTATAGATTCGTACTGCCGGTCCTGGGAAACAATATACTCATTGATGGCCTGCATTTGCCCCAGTGCAGTTTCGGCTGCCATGCCGGCGGAAGTTTCCTGACCTGCTTCCTGTAGCGCGCTGCTAAGCTGGGCTAAGGCAGCGGCTACCGCCTCCCGGGCTTCGACATAATCCTCCCTGATCAGGTTAAGTTCACTAAGCGCCGTTGCTGCCTGCTGCTCCAGCGCTGCCGCTGCCGTTCTGATCTTATTTAGGTTTTCCCGTTCCGCCGCCACAGCCTTGCCTGTTTCGGCCAGTGCCTGTGTCAGTTTGGCAATATGCGCTTTGGCAGCCATAATATCTTGCTCAAAGTTTTGCTCTGCCGCCGTAGTTGCGTGCGCCCTGACGCCTACCGGCCGGGGATGACTGGTTGAACCGCAAACAGGGCAGGCTTGTCCCGGAACTAATTCACCCGCTAAACGAGCGGCAGCCGTCTGTTTCTCACCGGCTATCAGTTGGTCAAGCTGCGCTGTCGCGGCGGCTAGCTGCTTCTGGGCTGCCTGTACTTCGGCAAGCTCCAGCTCCTGTAACCTTTGCTCTGCCTGGCTAAGCTTTTCCCGGGCCTGACTGGCAGCAGCCTCGGCGGCAGTCAGGTGCTGTTTACGCAAAACACCTTGCTGTTTAACCTTGCCTGCGGCCTCCCTTCTTTGCTCAAGTGTGTGCGCCGCCTGCTGGCATAGCTGGGCCTGCTTCCGCATGGCAGCGCTAATAGCAACTGCCAGTTGCTGCTGCTCCAGCTCTTTTATAGTAGCAGCCAGAGCCTCATTCTTAGCTGCCTGCTGCGTAACGGCCTGACTGGCAGTCCTACAGTTCGCTTGCTGCTGTTGTTGCTGCCGGCCTAAAGACATAGTCTCCTGCGCCAGCCGCGTTACTTCTTTTTCCAGGGTAACAGCCGCGTCCAGTTTGGTTCGCCGCTCAATCAGCTCAGGCTCTAGTTTTAGGCGGGCTTGCTGGGCCGCCATATACATAGACGTCTGCCGTCCGGATTCTTCGGCCGTTTTTTTTGCCAGTTCCGCCGTCTGCTGCTTAGTGTCGGCCGCAGCCTGCTGCGCTGTTTGGCTGGCAATAAATTCATCAAGCACAGGTAATACCCTTGCCGCCTTTTCAGCTTGTTCAAGCGCAATGCCCAGCGACTTTATTTCTGGTTCGCGTTGGCGATGAGCAGCCAGCTCCAGCTGCTTTTTATTCAGTTCATTTTGCAAGCCGTGGATTTCCTTGGTTTCATTGTAAAGCCGTTCAGTCTCTTTATATTGGTGCAGCGCAGCGGCCTCGGCCTGCCGGGCGGCTGTAAGCACAGCCGCCGCCTCTTTTACCCTGGCGGGCGAGGCATCGCCGATGCCTTTTTGCTCGCTCTCCATTTCAATATAGCTAACTTCCGTAATTTTATAGCGGTCGTTTACTTTATTCAGCAATACATTGCCATACTGCTCCAGGGAAAACAGCCGCTGCAGCATCTCCCGCCGCTCTTTGCCGCCTAAATTCAAAAACTCGGCAAACTTTCCCTGCGGCAGCACAACAGCACGGGTAAAGTCCTCTTCTCTGAGACCAAGCAACTGGGTAACTTTATCAGTGACGTCCCTGTCCTTATCGGCCAGAATCTCTTCGTGTTCCCCGGCTACAGCCACCAACCGGCTGTGGGTGTTTGTCACGGCCAACTGATCCTTACGGGTATAGCGCCGTTCTGCACGGTAGATGCGGTATGCGTCCCCCTGCCCCAGCGAGAACATCAGCGAAACCTTCACTTGTTTTTCGGCGTGGTTTAAAATACCCTGCGTACGCCGGCCGGCTCTCACGACAGTGCCATATAAAGCCAGTGTCATGGCATCAAGGATCGATGACTTGCCGCTGCCCGTTGGGCCAAAAATCCCGAATACCCCGAGTTCGCTTAACTGGGCAAAAGGAATTTCCTGCTCTTCCCGAAAACTATGCAGCCCGGAAATTTTCAGCAAAAGTGGTTTCATTCTGCCGCCTCCTCCCTGCCGGCTTCCGCGTGGTCACCTGTTTCATCTATAATACTCTGGCTTAATTCCAGAAACAATTCGACAAGCTTGTCATCTGGTTTTAAACCGCCGTTTTGCTGTTCATAAAACCGGATAAACAATTCGTTAAGGGGCAGAGTATTTAGCCGGACTGCCTCCGCTCCGCTGCCGGCAGCCGGCGAGTTAAAGACAGGCTTGATATTAACAAATCCCTGATGCAGCGACCGCAGCTCCTGAATTTCATCCAACGCCAAAGCCTTAGTAATTTCTATTTCCACTTCGATCCAGGCGTCTTTATCCCGCCCGGCCATAACCCATTCCCGTATTTCAGGCAAGCCGCCCGTTGCCCGCCAGCGGACAAGCGGCCTGCCGGCTGAGAGATGCACTTCCCGAATACTCACCGGCTGGCCCGGCTGAGCATCGACAACAGTTACTGATTTCGCGTAGCCGGTTTCCGAGAAGCTGTAGGCCAGCGGAGAACCGGCGTAACGGCAGGGCGCCGCTGCGCCGCCCACATATTGGGGACGGTGCAAATGACCCAAAGCAATATATTGCGCACTGACCGGCAATATCATGGGATCAACGGCATAAGCGCCGCCCACCTGAATCTGCTGCTCAGAGTCAGACTCAATTCCGCCCCGTACGTACAGATGACTTACCGCCAGGTTAACGGTATCTGCGCGGTATTTACCATTAAGTGAGGCAAATAGTCCTGCCAGCCTGTCATTATATCCCTGTCGTAACTCCTTGTCTTCGAGCGACGCAGCCAGTAGCTCCTTAAGTCGTCCCTCGGACGGATAAGCAAGAGCGGCAATAACAGCTGTATGCTGAACACCGGGCACGGCCAGCTCCAACCAGGCCTGGCCGCCGGCAAGCCGCCGGACTCGCCCTAAGCCGGGATTAGTCGGACCAAGCTCTTCTTTGGGGAATCCGGCCAGTGTAATCCCTAAACGAGCCGCCAGCGGTGAAGCGGCACATAACCTTTCCGGATTGTCATGGTTACCGGCTACAATAACAAGGCCGCGTTTACCATGGTCTGCCAATTTGTCGACAGCGTAATAAAATAACTCCTCAGCGGCTGCGCTGGGATTCGGACTTTGAAAGACATCCCCGGCCACCAATACCAGATCAATACGCTCATCAACACAAAGACTACATAATTCCTCAACAAAGGCCTGCTGTTCCGGCAGCCTGTCCCGCCCCTCGATGGTTTTGCCAAAATGCCAGTCGGCTGTATGTAAAATCCGCACGATTTGTTGCTCCTTTATGATATAGTAAAGCATGCTTTGAGTGACTTTCGCCTTACATACAAAAATTCCTGCACAAAGCGCGGGGTTCCTATCCCGTATTGCATTTGCTAAATAATGAATACTAAACGAAAGTCATATTTTCACGTTATTGTCCTCAATACTAGGCCTAGCCATCTTTCTATAAAAATGAACAAAAGGGGGCAAGAAACCTTGTGCAGTTCAATGCTAAATGGACAACAATACTGTTTCTTAGTCGGAATAGCCATATTCAATTTGTATTAACAAAACTCTCAATGCTATGTGTAACGGTTTGGCAAGTTGTCCGTTTTGACCGGTAAAAAGCTCGGCATATTCTCCATCAAGTTCATGCCAAGGAATGATTTCCGTCTTTTTTATCCATTGATCATTGGGATTCATTGTTAACCTTAGCAGCTAATTGAAGTCTCTGAATTTCATTTCTTTGATACAACTTTGTACATATTCATCACCAATGTACAAGATTTTGAACTATTTTTTAATTTTTTTGCACCTATTATACTACGCTTGTCAAAAAAAATCAGTATTTGTAAGGGTTTGTGGTTTATTCAGTACTCATTAAAACAGCAAATTGCACATAGATTACCGCCTATGTTAAAGTCTTTCTAAAACACAAGGCCGTGATGAAACAACAGTTTCTCCACGACCCCTTCATTATTATTCTTTTATAGTTATATTTTGCACA
Source organism: Sporomusa aerivorans (assembly GCF_041428895.1). Lineage (NCBI taxonomy): Bacteria > Bacillati > Bacillota > Negativicutes > Selenomonadales > Sporomusaceae > Sporomusa > Sporomusa aerivorans. The sequence goes on along the minus strand of NZ_CP156926.1, from coordinate 89,797 downwards.
TTATATCTGCAGACCATATCGGACACTTACAAGAAAGACTGGACACCTAGGCATCCTAGCCCGAGTAGCCAAGACGTAAAGAAATATCCCTTGCAACCGTTTTTACTCTTGGTATGAATTCAGCTACAACTTCATCTGTAATACGAACAGCAGGACCGGCAACACTGATTGCAGCTTTAATTTTACCTGCATGATTGAATACCGGTGCGGCTACGCCGCGTATACCTGACAAATAATATTCATTATCCAAGGAATAACCCCTTTCCCTAATTTCCACCAGTTGCTCCTTGACAGTGCTTAAATCAATAACTGTATTTTTCGTGTGCTTGATAAACAAACCGTCTTGTACAGTCTGCGCAAGCAGAGTATCCACTTCCATAGGATTCATATAGGCAAACATCGCAAGTCCCAGTGCCGTGCAAAAAGCAGGAAACCGGGTTCCTACGTCAAGGCCCATACGTAACGGCTCACGGCTCTCGACCCGATCTATATAGATCACCGAATAATAATCTAATACAGCCAAATTTACGGTCTCTTTTGTAGTTACCGCCAATTGTTCCAGAAAGGGGCGGGCTGTTTTCCGAATTCCGATTTGATTAACAACCCTGTTTCCGATTTCAAATAGTTTGAAATTAAGTTTATACTTTTCCGAGTCCGTCTGTTCAACATAACCATGAATTCGCAAGGTAGTAATGATGCGGTATATTGTCGCCTTACCCAACCCTAGTTCTCTACTTAACTCGCTAATGCCCATTTCTTCTACCCGGCTTAAGGTTTCTAAGATAACCAGCGCCTTTTCTACCGAGTGTACAACGGTGGCGGGATCAATCATATAGATTCTCTCCTTAAAAATTGCTATTATCCGGATATATTGTATAGCAAGTCTCTTTGCCTGTAAACTGTTATCAGAGTATGTGTTATCAGAATATCCGCGCCGGCGATTACTGCATCTAATCTTTATTGGGAATTAGTCTCTTGTATCATCATTTTATCAAGTTTGTCCGCCAATTCTCCGACTTCCTGAATGGTTCCGGCAACATGGGAAATTGCGTTGGCAATTTCGGAAACAACTTTTTGGACTTGCGTAATTTCACTGTTAAGACCTTCACTGCTCTTTTGGATGTCATCAATAATGCCGGCGATTTTATTCACCGACTCTGCACTGTCCGTTGCCAGCTTTCTAATTTCCTGGGCAACAACGCCAAAGCCTTTACCCTGGTCACCAACCCGGGCCGCTTCAATAGCAGCATTCAGCCCCAAAAGATTTGTCTGTCCGGCAATACTTTTGATGAAGCCTACTACCTGGTCCGTTTCACCCACTTGCTTTTGCGTAGTACGAACAACGGTAACCATATTTTCGCAAGTTGCCGCAGCTTCCTCAGACTGAGCGGTTATTTCTTCTGTGGTAGCAGCTAAATGGCTCATACTTTCCGATAATTTGCTGGCCATACCGGCTAACAAATCATAGCGTTCCACATTTTCCTGGACGGATATCATGCCAACCACTTCACCGGTTTCATCCTGTATCGGCACAGAACATACAACAAAGGGGACTCCCCAGAGGGATGCATCCTTCCGCTCCACCACCCGACGCTTTTCATGGATGGCATTATAAGCCGCCATACCGGCACGAACGGGTGAACCAACCGGAACTTTTAAAACAAGCGTTGTACCAGGTTTATACGAGAGTATCTGCTCACAGTCGGAAACAACAACACCCACATCATTCAAAAAAAGTTGTGAAATAACGGGAATAGCCTTAATGTAATTCGCGATAACCGGATTCAAATTATGCCCCCCTTATGCCAACAGCTTTGGGTTATATTCTGATTATATTCCAGCCTGGTTCCGTAAGTTTATATGTTCTGTCCGGCAGGGTGTTATCCAAGCTAAATTACCCTCGGCATCAAAAGGTAGCTCCATTAAATCCGATAGTATTTCCAAATTGGGATTAGCAACACTCGCGGGGATTAACACCCTTGAAATATAGAATTGATCCAACTCCAGCGTATTTTTTATCCAAACCATTTTGACGCCTTCCGGCTCTACAGGTCCACAAATCATAAGAGCGGCGGCGATTACTTCCCTGGCCGAATCCAAAGTAATCGGTATGCGGCCTTTCTCCGGGCAAGCTCCGGTTAAACAATTAATGGCCGTGGCCTTGAAATCAATTTTATCTACCAATCGCCGTGTGGCTAAGTCCGCCATGCCGATTCCCACCGCATTCCCATAAGTGTCATCGGCCAAATCCAGCGCTACGATCCGGGTGTATTGCGGAAACTCCGCTTCTGGTTCAGCCACGTTATAGATCCTGCCGACGACATTGGTGTCCATTCCTGTGCCGGAAATTGTTTTACCAATTTCCGGCACCACAACCAGATCCAGCCTGCCAAAAGGAATCCGGGCCATCATTGTTTTTGCTTTCCTCAATAATTCTTTTTCCGTTTCTTCCAGATTTTCCGGCTTGGCAGCACTAATAACGGCCGTTTCATGATAAAAGTTCTCCACCAATCCCATACCGAACAAAACCGGGATTTTCTTTAGAACGTAACGGGCTACCACCGGTATAACCTGATTAAAGCCCCGTTGTACTGCAAACCGGTGCGCTATTTGCGCGCCTTTATGTTTTCCCAGGCCAATGGTGATAAGCTTCATCATACCGCTTTCAATGGGTCCGCCGAAATCAGTGTGCGCCTTTACTCTATGAACCAAAACAATACCGTCGGCCTGGGCAGCCGTTTTATCAATAAAAACAGGAATACCGCTTGCGGTAGTGCCAAGCTGAACTACTTCCATAGAGGACCGGATGGGCACACCTGTGCTTTTTTCGGTTATCCCCAGCGTCTCAAGCACCATAACCTGGCCTTCAGCCGAGGCGCCACCGTGACTCCCCATCGCCGGTACAATAAATGGCTCGGCTCCCCATGCTTTTAGCTCTTCAGCCAAAGTTCTTACAATCAAAGCATGGTTGTCGATTCCCCGGCTGCCTACCGCAATCGCTATGCGGGCACCGCGCTTTACCTGTAAATTTAGTCGGGCAACTTCCTGTCTAACCACATCAGCGACGTTTGTTATCGCGGGTATGTCGGAGTGCTGCTTCACTAATACTACTTGGGGAAATCTCACAATCCGCCCTTCTTTCTTACTTTTTTTGGGGCAAAGGAAACCCGTCTTCTCCCAGTAATTGTATCATAAAACCATATTCAGGAAATACCTATTTGGCAATTACGGGGACGGTATTGGCGGCTGACGGCATTATCGTAATGGTGAAATCTGTACGGCCTATTTTTTCCTGGGCAATGGCTAAAGCCTCCGCCGCCGTTGTTGCCGGAAACATGCCGGCGTTTCGGATGAAAGCGGCATTCTCTGGCTTGGTAACAACAATAAGCGGATTTCTCCTGGCTATATCAGCCAGTTTATACGCAAGGAAGCCGGGAATGGTAAAGTGCTCCCGCAAAGCCATTTCCTGTTCTAATGCCGTTTTATATTTGAACCAGTCGGCAAATTCCGGTGGCTCCTTAATATCCGCCAATTCCATAAAGCAGAGAATAACCCCGCCTGGTTTGACAGCCATATAAGCATTATCAACCGTCTTTAGGCCTTGATATAAATTGATATCTTTCGGAAACCCGCCGGCAGAGGCGATCACCAGATCAGCCTGCTCACTCACTGAAACGCCGTAAATCTCATCCACCAATGTAACCCCGGCCAGCCAGGCATCATACCAATGACCGCTCACAAACTTGGCAAACCGACCGTCAGGGGCGAAAACCGCATTTAAGAGAAAATCCGGCTTAGCCAAAGCCGCTTGCTCAATCATATCCTGATTCATTTCATTGTCGTCAATAGCGCCGGATACGCAGTTCGGATTTATCCCCTGACCAACAACTTGGTTCATACACAACAGATGATTGCCCTGAATGGCCTTAAAGCCGCTGATTCCCGGCAATATGGCTTTGCGGCCGCCGCCATAGCCAGCCATCATATGATGGACAATGCCTCCGGTCAGAATTTTTATATCGGCTTCAGCCACCCGCTTGTTAATACGGCACTCCACCCCGCGGCTGGTTGTGCCTGTATAAACCAGCTCGGCCTCATTATGACAATCATGATTGACGATTTCAATCCGTTCACAGACCTGCCGTCCGCAAATCAGGGCGAATTCCTCCTGAGTATTCAGCCTGTGCGCACCAACAGCAATGGTAATAAAAATATTCTGATCGGGAATGCCGGCCTCATTCAGTTCGTCAAGCAGAACAGGCAAAAACTGGTCAAACCTAACCCAGGTCCGAGTAATATCGCTGACAATCACGGCGACCCTGTCGCCGGGTTTCACGATTTTCTTAAGCGGCGGTGTACCGATAGGTTGCCTGAGGGCCGTCCGCACAGCCGATGGAATATCCTCGACAACCTCACAGGGACGTCCATACACCTCATTGATAATTTTTTCTTCGGGAAGGCTGATCTTAAGTTCACTATGGCCATATCTAAAATCAATAGTTCTGTTTGCCACCGCAATTCCTCCCATAATAAGCATGTGCACGCATTCTGCGGACACACTTGTCAAATACAATCAAAGCCTTTTTGAATGGCCACTTTATTTAATTCAATAACCTGTGGCTTAGCTGCAAACTTTTTAGCAAAAGCCATAAATAACGTATCCATACGCACTGCGCCGGTAGCCGCAATAAGCGCGCCTAGCGCCACCATATTGGCCATTTTGGGATTTCCCAGACCAGCGGCCAGATCATTGACCGGAACCCGGTAAGTCCGGATATCCTCCCGCTCGACCGCTTTGTCAATCAAGGAACTGTTGACAATCAGCACTCCCTGCGGCCTGACCATAGGCATAAACTTGTCCAGTGAAGGCAGGTTTAAAACCACGACGGCGCTTGGCTGGCCAACAATCGGCGAACCTGTCGGCCCATCGGCGATAATGACCGAGCAATTGGCGGTTCCGCCCCGCATTTCCGGGCCATAAGCGGGAATCCAGGACACGTTCTTTTCTTCCAGCATACCTGCATACGTCAATATTTGCCCCATTAACAGGACTCCCTGACCGCCAAAACCAGACATAATAAATTCGTGTCTCATGTTCATCACCCCTGAATATCTTTATATGTGCCGAGCGGAAACTGAGGGATCATATTATCCTCCAGCCATTTAACCGACTCAAGCGGTGTTTTATTCCAGTTTGTCGGGCAAGTGGCCAATACTTCCACCAAGGCAAAGCCATGGCCGTTCAGTTGCATAGTAAAGGCTTTTTTAAGGGCTGCTTTAGCCTTAACCATATTTTTCGGATTGTTTACCGCCACACGCGCGATAAAGGCCGGCGCCTCAAGGGTTGCCAGCATTTCCGCAATACGGATGGGACAACCGGCATTTTCGCTCTTACGTCCGTACGGCGAAGTATTTGTCACCTGGCCCACCAGCGTAGTCGGCGCCATTTGCCCGCCGGTCATACCGTATATCGCATTATTTACAAATACTGTGGTTATATTCTCGCCCCGGGCGGCGGCGTGAACAATTTCGGCACACCCAATGGAAGCCAAATCTCCATCACCCTGATAGGTAAAGACAACGGCATCCGGGTGTACGCGCTTTACGCCGGTGGCTACGGCAGGCGCACGGCCATGCGCCGACTCAAGCGTGTCAAAGTTGAAATAGTTATAGGCAAGAACGGCACAGCCAACCGGCGCTATGCCGATGGTTTGGGTTCTTATGTCCAATTCGTCAATAACCTCGGCGACTAAACGGTGGATAAGACCGTGATGACAACCGGGGCAATAGTGTGTTTCCACGTCTCTTAACGCTTTTGGCCTGGAGTATATAAGTTCTGCCATAGTTATCTTGCCTCCTTATTACCGTTCATAACGTTTACAATCTCGGCAAAAACCTCTGCCGGCGTCGCTATCATGCCGCCGGTCCGGCCATAAAAGTAAACCGGCTTGCGGCATTTTGTCGCCAGTTTTACATCCTCAATCATTTGCCCGGCACTCAATTCCAGCGTCAAAAAAGCTTGGGCCGTGTCTGCCAGTCTGGCAAAAGGCGGCTCCGGGAACGGCCAGAGAGAAATGGGCCGCACCAGACCTACCTTCATCCCCTTTTCCCGCGCTTCTTCCATAGCCGAATGCGCTATACGGGCCGTAATACCGTAAGCCACAAGGACCAGCTCCGCATCCTCTGTGTTCGTTTCTTCCCAGCGCATTTCGTTTTGCTGAATAACCGCGTACTTTGCCTGCAGACGGATATTGAGTTCTTCCAACTGTTCCGGCTTTAAGAACAAAGAATTAATTACATTGGGCGTCGAACGCTCACGCAGCCCGGTTACAGCCCACGGTTTTTCAACCTGCTTTACGCTGCCTGCCTTTATTTCCACAGGCTCCATCATCTGTCCCAGTGCGCCGTCCCCCAGCACCATAACCGGATTACGATACATATCGGCAAGATCAAAGGCCAGCAAGGTCAAATCCAGCATTTCCTGAACAGAGTTGGGGGCCAATACGATATTGCGGTAATCACCATGTCCGCCCCCTTTAGTCGCCTGAAAATAATCGCTTTGCGCCGGCTGAATGCCGCCTAAGCCCGGACCGCCGCGTACAATGTTGACGATAACACAGGGAAGCTGACAGGCCGCAATAAACGATAAGCCCTCCTGTTTTAAACTGATTCCGGGGCTGGATGAGGAGGTCATAGCCCGGGCACCGGCTGCCGCCGCTCCATAGAGCATATTAATAGCCGCCACTTCACTTTCGGCTTGCACAAATACGCCGCCAATCTTAGGCATTTCCCTGGCCATATATTCTGGTATCTCGGTCTGGGGTGTAATGGGATAGCCAAAATAGTGACGGCAACCGGCTTTAATCGCCGCCTCGCAAATGGCTTCGTTACCTTTCATCAGTACCTTTTCCGACACGAAAGATCACTCCTTGTTACTTGTAAATTTCAATTACCGAATCCGGACAGGCCCTGGCGCATAAAGCGCAGCCAACACACGCCGCCTCATCCTGACAAGTTGCAAACGCATAGCCTTTGGTATTAAACGCGGCCGACATAGTGATTAGCTTCTTGGCGCAAGCGACTGTACAAAGTTCGCAGCCTTTACAGCGCTCTTGAAAAAAAACAGGTCTGGGCATTACCATCTCTCCTTTATGCATAGTAAGCACACGCAAGCATATCGTTCATTCATGCAGAACATCATTCTTCCTTAAGAACAAACAGGGCTGACTGCTTACAGTTTACCCCGTTTCTCAATAGCCTTGACCAGCTTGGTAAGCGTTTCATTCACCGGTGTGGGAATTCCTAACTCCTTACCTGCCGCCACTATGGCGCCGTTGATGGCCAGCACCTCGGTGCGGGAACCGCGTTCAATATCCTGCCGCATGGAAGCCTTATTATTGTAAGTTCCTCTGGCAACGCCCCGGACGTGCTCCAGGATATCGTCGACCATAAAGGCAATCCCCTTGGCTTTGGCAACGGCTGCGCCTTCCTGGACCACAGCCTCCTGCAGAGCGGCTGTCTCCCCGTATTCCAGCAACTGCCCGTTGGTCAGCAGGGTAATCGCCCCAAGAGCATTAATCCCCACATTGACCAGCAGCTTAGTCCAAATCAGGCTGTCAACATTCTGACTCATATGCATTTCAACACCTGCCTTGGCAAAGGTGTCCACAACATTTTGCAAGCGCGCGGTTATCCGTCCGTCCAGTTCTCCTATGGAAATCGATCCCTGTTCACTGGGCTGAATTTTTCCCGGTCCCAGCACGGTACAACCAAAAGCAGTAGTCCCGGCGATAATCCGGTCGCGTCCCAGCACAGCTGACAGTGTATCTACATTGCCCACGCCGTTTTGGACAGTAAGCACGGTCGTGTCCGGTCCGACAATCTTCAGGCAATCCTCGGCCGCTTGCTGGTTATCATACGCTTTGACGGCAAAGATAATTAAGTCCGGTCTACCGGCCTCTTTAATATCGGTAGTTGCCTGTACTTTAAATATTTCCGTTCCATTTGGCCTTACCACGCTCAGGCCGGCTGACTGTATCACACGCACATGTTCCTTATTAATGTCGACAAAGGTTACATCCTCACCGCTTTTTTGCAGGAAGGAACCAAGTAAGCCGCCAATCGCTCCGGCACCGACAACAACAATCTTCATAATAAAAACCTCCTTACTTAAAACAATTTATTAGTTTTACACCATATTCCCAATTTCCCGGCCCCTTTAATCAATTCCTCACGAAAATCCGGATGAGCAATCTGAATAATCCGCTCCGCCCGTTCCCAGGTAGACCGCCCGGCCAGATCGGCAGTTCCCCACTCGGTTACGAGATAATGCGCCTGCGTGCGGGGATTGGTAACCACTGCGTTTTCCGGTAAACTGGTCCTCACTCGCGAATGTACCTGCCCCGTTCTTTTGTCCGTATAGGTGGATGTAAAACAAATGAAACTTTTTCCCCCGTTAGACATATAGCCCCCGGTCAAAAAATCCAGTTGTCCGCCAGTTCCACTAATTTGCCGGCTGCCAGACGTTTCCGAGGTAACCTGTCCTAAGATATCAACTTCAACACAATTGTTGATCGTAATCAAGTTGTCGTTAGCAGCCATAATATGCGGATCATTGGTATAATCGATCGGATATGTCGCTACGGCGGTGTTGTTACCAACCCAGTCGTATAACTCCTTACTCCCGGCACAAAACGAAAATACTCCTTTTCCCTTGTCGATATTCTTGTGGCTGTTTGTTATCTTCCCGGCACTTGCCATGGCCATGTAAGCATCTACCAGCATTTCGGTATGTATCCCCAGATTTTTCAAGCCCGACTCGGCGATCATTGTCCCCACTGCATTCGGCAATGCGCCCACGCCCAACTGGATGGTTGCGCCGTCACTTAGTTCCTGCATGATTAATGCGGCAATTTTCTTATCTATAGCCGATACTTCGGCCGGAGCGATAACCGGCAGCGCCGGATTATCACTTTCCACTATGAAGTCAACATCGCTAAGGTGAATACAATTATGCTGCCCGCCGGCAACTACCGGCAAATTTTCATTGATTTCAAGGATAACAACCTTAGCGCGTTCCGTAATTGCCTTACAGGCGGAATTCGTAAGGGAAAAGCTAAAATAACCGTTGGCATCCATGGGCGGGACACTCAAGATAGCTACATCCACTTCCAGACTTTTTCGATAATATAACGGCATGTTCCGATAAACCATAGGGATATAGTGGCATAATCCCTGATCACTCAATTTTCTTTCCAAACCGCTTAAATGCCAGCTGTTGTAGCAAAAATGTTCCCGGTCAGGATCGGCTTTAACAATCTCTATCGGTCGTAGCAGCAAGCCGCCTCGTACCTTCACATTTCTTAACTCATCTTTCCGAAGGGCCAGCGCCTTATCACAAACCGCCGGCTGAGCCAAACCAAAGTTATAATCAACCCAGTCACCATTTTTTACTACCCGGACTGCCGTTTCCGCCGATACCAGCTTTGCTTTATATTCCGACATTAAGCCCATTGCATGCCTCCATTTTTTGTTAACGAGCAAACGTTGTTCATAATAAAAGAACAACGTTCACTCATTATGACAGACTTTATAGCATGATGCCTAAGAAACCTGATTCAGAATGCAGTTCTTAGGGCAGCTTATACCGTCAATCTATACAGAAATTGGCCCTTCCGTCTTGTCCTCAACAGGCTTATTTGCCCAATATCCGGCGATAATAGAGCCTGTGAAATTATGCCAGACACTAAATATGGCACCCGGAACGGCGGCAAGCGGCTCTAAGTGAGCGATTGCTAATACCACTGCCAAACCGGACATTTCAATACCAATTTCAAAGGTAATGGCTCTTGCTTGCTTTTCACCCAAGCCAAGTGCTTTGGATGCTCCATAACCGAGCAGCAAACCCAGTCCGTTATGCATCGCAACGGCTATAAAGGCAATCAGGGCTACCGTCACCAGCTTGGCGGCACTCATGGCCACAACAATGGCAATGGCCCAGATAATTGCGATAACCGAGATGACCGGAACAATTTTCATAATACGGTCCACCAAGCTGCTAAAGAGGCCGCGCAGTACCATTCCCGTTATAACCGGCCCCAAGACGATTTTTACTACATCCAGAAACATGGCTTGAGCATTGACATGAACTTCCGCACCGGCAAGCAGCATAAACGTAGTCGGTAACAATAACGGCGCCAGGATGATGTTAAAGCTGGATACGGTTACCGATAAAGCCGTATCGGCTTTGGCCAGAAAACTCATGACGTTGGAGGCGGTGCCGCTGGGACAGCAGCCAACTAAAATTAGTCCGGCCGCCAAAGCAGGCGGTAAGCCCAGGACCTTTGCCACACCAAAGCCAACAACAGGCATAATGAGGTAACGCAGGATAATCCCGGTAATAACGTCTCTGGGCCTGGACAATACCAGTTTAAAGTCTTCCACCGACATGGCCAGCCCCATCCCGAGCATGATAATGCCCAGCAGGTAAGTTACCAGCGGTCCTTGCGTTTTTAATGAATCCGGGTATAAAAAGGCAAGACCGGAAAACAAGATAAGCCATAGAGGAAACAATTTTGTAATTGCCATTGCAATTTTTTCCAACAGAGCCATTTCGGAATTCCTCCACTCTCTTTGTTTTAATTTTAGCGCCAATTAATATAAACGCTTCAAGTCTTCCTCTTTCATGCCAAAAGAATGTTCCGGTCCGGGAAATACTCCCTCCTGCGTTTCCTTATAAAAAGTGTTCAGGGCGCCTACCATTTGTGCATTCAGCTGGGCATACTGTTTTACCATTTTAGGAACAAAGCGGTCAAACATTCCCAGTAAGTCCTGCGTGACCAGTACCTGAGCATCACAATACGGCCCTGCACCAATACCCATGGTGGGAATCGTCAGTTGTTCGGTAAGCATTTTGGCCACCGGCGCGGGTATACATTCCAGAACAATGGCGAATGCCCCTGCTTTCTCAAGCGCTTTTGCATCCTCCAACAGTTGTTTGGCAGCTTCCGCATCTTTGCCCTGAACTTTAAAACCACCCAATTGTCCGGCAGTCTGCGGCGTTAAACCAATATGGCCCATAACCGGAATACCGCCGTTTACCATTGCTTCCACAATGTGCGCAACATTCTTGCCGCCTTCCAGTTTAATAGCATCAGCACCACCTTCTTTCAGAATACGGTTAGCGTTACGGATAGCATCCTCAATACCGGTATTGTAGGAGCCAAACGGCATATCACCAACAACGAATGTCTTAGGTGCTCCTTTGACTACGGGTTTGGTGTGATGAATAATGTCGTCCATGGTTACCGGTACAGTACTGTCATATCCTAATACTGTCATCCCCAGCGAATCTCCCACCAGAATCATTTCAATCGGCGTTTTCTCGATCACGGAGGCCAGCAATACATCATACGCCGTGATCATGGTAAATTTTTCAGTCTTACCCTTCATTGCTTTGCATTGTGGAATTGTCATTTTTACTTTTGCCATACTATCTTCTCCTTGCAAATTATATTTATTGTTTTGCTTATGCAAAACAATATTGCCTGAATAACAAATAACTTTGTTCTCTATTTCGAAACGAGCGTTTCATTTTTTTGTATAAAAATAAACTTGACTAATCAAGAGTGTGTAAAAAATTTCATTTTAATAAAACAACATGTAAATATGCAGATTATTTTGCTTTTTGTGTAAATTTTATATCTTTTGTTATTTCTTGTCAATATATTATTTTATTTAAATATTACAATTGAAGAGGACTTCATGATTTAATGGAGAATTTTTAAATAAGTATACTTTATAATAAGAACACTGTTCATAATTAATGAACAGTGTTCTCAGTAGATCAATTCAATATGTTGATCAACTATGCAAAAAGCAGTTCTCACACTATTGGAAGTTGCCATAAAATACAAAACAGCGTCATTACTAGCGGGATGTGACAAATGTGCAGCAAATTTTCAGACAACCTACGAAAAAAAATAAATATTTACTCGCCTCAGTAGACCGCGCAATTGAACTTCTGTTTCTGTTAGAAAGCGCTCCACAGGAAATGGGAGTCACCGAACTAAGCAGAGCCCTTGGTGTGCAAAAAAGCACAACGCACAACCTATTGCAAACTTTATTGGCAAGAGATTTTGTGCGTCAGACAGATACCGGGCAATACACTTTAGGCTTTCGTTTGATGCCGCTTGGTTTGGCTTGTACAGAGCGGTTAAACATACGTAGACTGGCTTCTCCCTTCCTGAAAGATCTGGTCAATGAAGCAGGAGAAATAGTGCAGTTGGCAGTGTTGTCTGCCGGCCAGATAACCATTGTAGACAGGATCGAACCTTCACGTTCCATTTTTATAATCCCGCGCTTTGATTACTGCAACACATTTCACAGTACCGCCATGGGCAAAATATTCCTCGCCTTTAACTCGAACGATTTTATTAATAAAATTTTGACACAGCCATTAGCGCAATATACTGCCCACACCTTAACTGACCAACAGTTGCTATGTGAAGAAATTGTAAAAATTAAAGATCGGGGCTACTCGATTGCCTGTAACGAAACCATAGAAGGAGTTACGTGTATGGGAGCGCCTATATTTAATGCCAATGGAAAAATTGAAGCCGCGATTACTATTTCCGGAATTACTTCCTGGTTTAATACGGAAAGACTTGGAGCAGTTACTTACATGTTAAAAGAAAAGGCCAGTTTAATTTCACAACAATTAGGATATCGGGGTTAATGCCGGTCAATGCCGGCGTAAGATATCTATTTAATAACATAGTAAAACCACGGCTTAGCCGTGGTTTTACTATTATACTTTTTATATTACCAAGCCGCAAATACAGACCCTTTAAAATGCTCATTAATAAATTTCTTCACTTCTTCCGATTGATAGGCCTTAATAAGCTTTGCTACTGCCGGATTGTCTTTATCTTTGGACCTAACAGCAATAACATTGGCATACGGAGAATTGCCGTCTTCAATAGCCAGCGCATCTTTATTGGGAACCAGACCGGCGGTCATAGCATAGTTGGTATTAATGGCTGCCAGATCGACATCTTCCAGCGAACGGGGTACCTGGGCAGCATCAAGTTCTTTAATCTTTAAGTTTTTCGGATTCTCAGCAATGTCGGCGGCTGCCGCTTTCAGACCGACACCGGCTTTTATTTTAATAAGTCCCTGCGTTTCTAAGAGCAACAACGCACGCCCGCCGTTGGTCGGGTCATTGGGAATGGCAACAGTAGCTCCCGGTTTAAGTTCATTGATTGATTTTATTTTTTTCGAATAAATACCCATGGGATAAATAACCGTTTTGGCTACAGATACAATGTCATATTTGCGATCTTGGACCATGTTATCAAGATAGGGCTGATGCTGGAAGCTATTCACGTCGATATCGCCCTGGCTTAATGCGACATTGGGCTGGACATAATCATTAAACTCCACAACCTGAATCTTGAGGCCGTCTTTTTCAGCCACTTTTTTGACAGCGTCCATAATTTCCGCATGCGGGCCGGCGGTTACACCTACTTTTAGCGTTTTATCCGCAGCGGGAGCCGCGGCTTGCTGACTGCAGCCTGTCAGTCCGGTGACAGCAAAGGCTAGAAGGGAAACAAAAGCCATTCTTTTAATATACCGTTTCATCTTACACTCTCCCAATCAATTTACTATTTTAAAGTGAGCTTTTCCAAGCGGTCGACAGCAGCTTTCAGTGTTTCAAATTTTTTGCAGAAACAGAATCGTATCAACGTTTTTCCGGCTGTGCTCTCAGGCCGGAAGAAGCTGGAGCCCGGTACTACGGCTACCCCGATTTCGCTGGCCAGATATTTCGCAAAAGCAACATCGTCATCCCAGCCAAACGGAGTAATATCTGCCATAATGTAGTAAGCCCCCTGCGGTCTTACACACTTAAAGCCAATTTTTTCCAAGGCGGCAAGCAGGTAATCACGCCGTTCACTATAAAACCCGGCTAATTCCTGATAGTATTCCGCACCAAAGTTAAATGCCTCGGCCGAGGCCACCTGGAGCGGTGCAGCAGCGCCAACCGTTAAGAAGTCATGTACCTTGCGGACCGAAGCCGTAATCTCAGCTGAAGCCTGTACAAAGCCAATGCGCCAGCCAGTGACACTAAAGGTCTTGGAGACACTGTTTACGGCAATTGTACGCTCAGCCATACCCGGCAAAGTCCAAAGCGGGATATGCTGGGTATTATCGTAAAGAATATGTTCATATATCTCATCATTGATTGCCAGCACATCATACTTAATACAAAGTTCGGCAATCAGTTCCAGTTCCTCACGAGTGAATACTTTTCCGGTAGGATTATTCGGCGTATTAATAATGATTGCCTTGGTTTTATCCGAAAAAGCGGCAATTAACTCCTCACGGTCAAAATTGAACCCTGGCGGGTTTAAACTAATATATTTAGGTACTGCTCCGCATAAAATTACATCAGCGCCGTAATTCTCATAAAACGGTTCAAAAATTATAACTTCATCCCCTGGATTAACAGTAGCCAGTAAAGTGGCGATCATACCTTCAGTTGCACCGCAGCACACCGTTAACTGACTCTCAGGGTCAATGGTGACGTCATAGTCGCGCTTGACCTTGGCGGCAATAGCATCGCGCAAGCCTTTTGTTCCCCAGGTTATCGCATACTGGTTGTGATCCTCCGTTACAGCGCGTACAGCAGCCTGCTTAATAGCCTCCGGCGCAGGAAAATCAGGAAACCCCTGGGCCAGATTTATTGCGTTGTGAGCAGCCGCGATCCGGCTCATTTCCCGGATTACCGACTCGGTAAACTGTCGTGCCTTGGCTGAAGCGTAGCCACCTGCACGAATACTATCGATAATATTTTGCATGTTGTATACCTCCTTAAAGTAGGGCGGCTATCTTTTATTCAACTTGTGAGCAAAGTAATCACCGCTGGATTGGACAATCTGCACCAAGGCAATCAGGATAACTACCGTTGCCAGCATGACATCGGCTCTGAATCGCTGGTAACCGTAGCGGATAGCCAGATCACCCAGTCCGCCGCCGCCGATGGCGCCTGCCATAGCCGAATAGCCAATAAGACTGATTACCGTTAATGTAAGTCCCAGCACTATAGACGGCATTGCCTCAGGTATAAGCACGTTTAGAATGATTTGCCCCGGTGAAGCCCCCATAGACTGCGCTGCTTCTACAAGCCCGGCATCGACTTCCTTGAGCGCCGACTCAACAACGCGGGCAACAAACGGAATCGCGGCAATGCTTAAAGGTACAATAGCTGCGTTGGTGCCTATGGAAGTCCCCGCAATGACCCGTGTGAAAGGAATGATAGCCACCATCAGAATAATAAACGGAGTAGACCGTGCCGCATTTACAACAGCCCCTAACGACTGATTAAAGACAACATTTTCCTTGATATGACCCTTACCGGTTATAACCAGGATTACTCCCAGCGGAATCCCCAGCACGGCTGCTACCAACGAGGAAATTGCCACCATATATAAGGTTTCACCCAAGGACTCAGTTAGCAGCATAAGCATGTCTTGCGACATAACCAATCACCTCAGTTCCTAAATCTCTGGCCTGCAAATAGTTTAGCGCATTCTGAACATCCTCAGTTTTACCGGACAACTCAATAAGCAGCGTCCCATATGGCGTATCCTGCAGATGGTCAATATTTCCCGAGATGATATTGGCATCTACGGCAAATCGCCTTATGAGTCCGGCAATTACAGGTTCATTGGTGGCTGCCCCGAAGAAGGAAAGCCTTACCACAACGTTGCCGCCGGGTACCGGCTGTTCGGACAATACCGCAGTCAAAGCATCCGGTAGTTTATTATTGATAACCGCCTTAATAAATTCACGGGCCGTTGCTGATTTTGGTTTAGTGAACACGTCAAAGACCTTACCCGTCTCCACTAAGTGCCCGCCTTCAATAACGGCCACCTGGTCGCAAATAGCTTTGATTACATGCATCTCATGAGTAATAAGTACAATGGTTAAGCCTAATTTCTTATTTATATCCTTAAGCAGCGCTAAAATTGACTCTGTTGTCTGCGGATCGAGCGCCGAAGTTGCTTCGTCGCATAAAAGTACTTTGGGCTGGCTGGCTAATGCCCTGGCAATACCCACCCGTTGTTTCTGACCACCGCTCAACTGGGCCGGATACACATCCCGCTTGTCACTGAGCCCAACCAGATCGAGCAGAGGCAAAACTTTTTGTTCCCTCTCTGCTCGGCTGACACCGGCAATCTCAAGAGGAAAAGCAATATTTTCAAGTACAGTACGTGAAGAAAGCAGATTAAAATGTTGAAATATCATCCCAATACTTTTACGGGCCGTTCTCAGCTGGGATTCGGTCAGCGCCGTCATATCCTGCCCATCTACAAGCACCTGCCCGGCAGTTGGACGTTCCAGCAGATTGATGCACCTGATCAATGTACTTTTACCTGCGCCGCTTTTACCAATTATGCCGTAAATCTCACCTTGTTCGATAGTGAGGGAAACATCATCAAGCGCCTTTACAGGGCCTGCTTCCCCCTGATATATCTTCTGCAAACCAGTTAACTTTATCATACCGGTAGTTATCCTCCTTGCCATTACTATAGGATCCAATAGAAGATTACAGACAGGCTGTTAATATAAGCGGAGGCTAATCACCATCGTCGAAACCTTATTAGCATCCGGCCTATAAGAAAATCTCTATTAGATTTCACACAAAACAAAAAACCTCTTCGCAGATGAAGAGGCATATACACTTGCTATGCTATTCTTCATCTGCCAAACCCTTGTGGGTTGCAGGAATTGGCACCGTTCGCATGTACGATGGTTGCCGCGGCTTCATAGGGCCAGTCCCTCAGCCAACTCTTGATGAAAAATACGTATTTAGTTCATGAGTAATAGTAACATGGGGCAATATCACTGTCAAGGAATTTTTATTATGGAAATATAGAAAAAGTATTCCGCAAATTCCATACCATTATGTTTACCAAAAAACAGCCACGGCTCTTTTTAAGCTTTTTTACCAACAGTAGCAACATAGATAGCAAACTGATTATCGCCGTCAATCCCAAGAGCCTCATTCAGCTTGTCGTCGTCGAAGGCGGCTATGGCACATACGCCACTATCAATTGCCTCGGCGGCCAAATATAAATTCTGGCACACATGCCCGGCATCAATATGCAGATACCGATAGCCACGCTGCCCATAACGATAGGTCATTCGATACACAGCAGCCGTCCATATAAAAGTAACAGCACTCTTTTTGACAAAATTCTGTTTGAGACAAGCTTCTGTAATTACTTCACTTA
>NZ_CP156926.1:62500-67500 GCF_041428895.1 Sporomusa aerivorans | reverse complement strand
CAGGCTTGCTTCGCTTTGTTTAAGCCCATTGTAGTACGTGTGTAGCCCAGGACATAAGGGGCATGATGACTTGACGTCATCCCCGCCTTCCTCCGCATTGTCTGCGGCAGTCTCCCTTGAGTTCCCACCATAACGTGCTGGCAACAAAGGATAAGGGTTGCGCTCGTTGCGGGACTTAACCCAACATCTCACGACACGAGCTGACGACAGCCATGCACCACCTGTTTTCGTGTCCCCGAAGGGAGGAACTAATCTCTTAGTTTTTCACTCAATGTCAAGCCCTGGTAAGGTTCTTCGCGTTGCGTCGAATTAAACCACATACTCCACCGCTTGTGCGGGCCCCCGTCAATTCCTTTGAGTTTCAACCTTGCGGCCGTACTCCCCAGGCGGGGTACTTATTGCGTTAACTCCGGCACAGGAGGGGTCGATACCTCCTACACCTAGTACCCATCGTTTACGGCCAGGACTACCGGGGTATCTAATCCCGTTCGCTCCCCTGGCTTTCGCGCCTCAGTGTCAGACACAGTCCAGAAAGTCGCCTTCGCCACTGGTGTTCCTCCCAATATCTACGCATTTCACCGCTACACTGGGAATTCCACTTTCCTCTCCTGCACTCAAGATCCCCAGTTTCCTGCGCCCATACGGAGTTGAGCTCCGCACTTAGACACAAGACTTAAAGATCCACCTACACGCCCTTTACGCCCAATAATTCCGGACAACGCTTGCCACCTACGTATTACCGCGGCTGCTGGCACGTAGTTAGCCGTGGCTTCCTCCTTTGGTACCGTCATTACCTTGCATTATTTACACAAGATACGTTCGTCCCAAACGACAGAGCTTTACGATCCGAAAACCTTCTTCACTCACGCGGCGTTGCTCCGTCAGACTTTCGTCCATTGCGGAAGATTCCCCACTGCTGCCTCCCGTAGGAGTCTGGGCCGTGTCTCAGTCCCAGTGTGGCCGTTCATCCTCTCAGACCGGCTACTGATCGTCGCCTTGGTGAGCCATTACCTCACCAACTAGCTAATCAGACGCAGACCCATCTCTAAACGGTAGCTTATATATAGAGGCCACCTTTCTTAACTCAGTCATGCAACCAAGTTACCACATTCGGTATTAGCACCACTTTCGCGGTGTTGTCCCCAGTTTAGAGGCAGGTTGTCTACGCGTTACTCACCCGTTCGCCACTATCTGCTGTCCAACACCGAAGGCTCTTGTGTTGGCACTTGTTTTTGCGTGAAGCGCTCTCTATCGTTCGCGCTTGACACTGTCGGAGTTCACATCACCAAAACTCTCGGTGTTGAACAGCAGACCGTTCGACTTGCATGTGTTAGGCACGCCGCCAGCGTTCGTCCTGAGCCAGGATCAAACTCTCCATAAAAGTTATATTTATGGAGCCTTTTGTTGGCTCATAAAATTTAAAAGAAGTTATTTAATGTGCTCAAACGAGCACCGCACATCTGGCTTTTAACATTTTATATGTTATTGATGCATTACTTACATTGTTCAGTTTTCAGGGAACAGTTCTGTTTGTTTGTCATTGCCTTGCAGCGCTGACGTTTCTATATGTTATCACGTATCTTTCTCCGTGTCAACATCTTTATTTTTGGTACTTTTTGTCGTTGTATTACCAGCGACAGCTTTTATATACTAACATATTTACGCAAAGTGTGTCAAGAGATATTATACACTTTTATTACAAGGCAGTCTTGTCAGGTCATCTGCTTTTTCATCGTAGCATATTGTTACCTTCATTGTTAATTATTATTCAGTTAATTTAGAAAAAACAGACTAAGGCAAAAAGTGGCTCTGCGCCTCCCTTTTTGCCTTACCAAATATACTTTGTGATATTATTTTAGTACAGCTCCGGTATTCGCCGATGTTACCAGTTTCGCATACCTGGCAAGGTAACCGGTGGTTACCTTCGGTGCAGGTTGAACCCAGGCCGCTTTTCGCTTTGCCATTTCCTCATCACTTACATTAACCTCTAACTTACGCCCGGGAATATCGATACTGATAATGTCACCTTCTTCTACCATGGCAATCGGTCCTCCCTCCATAGCCTCAGGAGAGACGTGACCAATACAAGCCCCTTGAGTAGCGCCGCTAAATCGACCGTCAGTTAAAAGTGCAACCTTAAGTCCCATGCCAACAATAACAGCGGTCGGATTAAGCATTTCCTTCATGCCCGGTCCGCCTTTAGGACCTTCGTACCGAATAATAACCACATCGCCATCTTTGATCTTCTTGCTAATTATAGCTTCAATTGCTTCTTCCTCGGAATTGAAGACACGGGCTATACCTTCAAAAGTAAGCATATCCTCTTTAACAGCGCTTTCTTTTACAACTGCACCGTCAGGAGCTAAATTGCCTTTCAAAATAGCAATGCCACCGGTATTACGATAAGGTGCATCCACAGCTTTGATTACGTCAGAACGCAAAACAGCGACATCTTTAAGTCTATCGCTAACAGTCCCGGTTACCGTCTGAGCATCGGTATGAATACGATTAAGTTTTGAAAGTTCTTTCATTACCGCCAATATGCCGCCAGCTTCATTAAGATCCTGGATATGCTGGGTTCCTCCGGGACTTAGCTTAGTAATATACGGAGTCTTGGCACTGATTTCGTCAAATAGCTCTAACGGCAGTTCAATGCCGGCTTCATGGGCAATTGCGGTAAGGTGCAATACTGTATTGGACGACCCGCCAATCCCCATATCCACAGCCATGGCATTTTCAAAAGCTTTACTAGTTAAAATGTCCCGGGCTTTAACATCCCTTTTTACCAGATCAACAATAATCTCGCCGGCTTGTTTAGCCATCATCCGGCGCGCACCGAAATGTGCAGCCGGAATAGTTCCGTTGCCAGGCAGAGCCATTCCCAGCGCCTCCGCCATACAGTTCATAGTATTGGCAGTAAACATGCCTGCACATGAGCCACAGCCCGGACAGGCCGATTTCTCCATTTTGTCCAGTTCAGTCGCGGTAATTTTACCGGCTTCAAAGAGTCCGGCCGCTTCGAACATAGTACTGACGCTGATATCCCTTCCCTGATAACGTCCAGCCAGCATAGGACCGCCACTCATCACAATGCAGGGGATATTTAACCTGGCCGCAGCCATAAGCATACCCGGAACTATTTTATCACAGTTCGGAATAAGCACCAGGCCGTCAAAACGATGACCAATGGTCATTGCCTCCACTGAGTCCGCGATGAGTTCCCGGCTGGGTAATGGGTATTTCATTCCGTCATGCCCCATGGCAATACCGTCACAGATACCGATCGCCGGAAACTCAACAGGCATACCGCCCCCGGCTGCTACACCCAATTTTACAGCCTCAGCCACGTCCCGCAAATGCATATGTCCAGGTATTATTTCATTAAAAGCATTTACTATTCCAATCATCGGCTTTTCTAATTCCTGAGGAGTATATCCCATGGCATAAAACAGCGAACGATGGGCGGCACGAGTCGACCCCTTTTTAACTATATTGCTTTTTAAGGTCATAGCAAAATCCCCTTTCGTATAAAACCGCGCAATCGAGGACAAACATCCACGCACGGCGTCCATTATAGTAACACAGTATTTAGTATTCAACAATATCTAGCTAAATCCTTCTATAATATATACGATTACTTATTCACCTAGGGAAAAGGTTGCTCCGTTTATTTCTTTTTTTTGTTTTTACTCTTTTTAGGCGGCTTTTGTTTATTAATTTTAGTTGCTGCCGGCCAAGCAACTTTACTAGAATTCGTACGCATTGTCCGCTCTTCTGGCAATAGTTCTTCCCGTCTGGTCCCTAAATAGACTTCCGCCAGAGGATAGAGCGTCTCCCTGCGGGTAGTATCTATTTCAAAGTCAAGACTCGAGGTCGAGGCAATTTCATTTTTAGCAAAATGGGCCATAGCTAGTTCATCAGGCTTGGGCAGCATATCGATAGAACTATTGCTATGAGTGTAAATAGCAAGCAGCGTCGTCAAAGCACCAACAATTAATTCTCTCAGATTATAAGCAGTCAAATGTCCGTACTGATGGCTGAAGGCAATAGCCTGTCTTAAGCTTGAAGCAGCAGTCTCCAGCTCACCGCAGTCATATAATATTTGGCCCAGGGAAAAAAGTGATTCAACCTGCCCCATATCTTTAAGCAGAGCCTGCTCATGAGCCACTACCGCCAATTCCGGACGCTTCCCCCGGTAGTAGGCATTCCCTAAGCGGTTCCAGAGGTAGGCATCGTCAGGTGTATCGGCAAGCTTATGTAAGAAATACTCCTCCGCTTCGCTGCCCCAGCGAGGCGCAAAACCGTTATCTATCAAGGCTTCTCCAAATATAACATCTGTTGAGCGTTCGCTAGTAGTATTTTTGGTGGCTGCCAATGCCATTTTCCCGGCAAGCATTGTTTGCGCACGCGCGGATAATTCCCATTCTCCGGCACTATTACAATGTTTGCAGCGAAAATAGCCAAGAGCCTGAAACTTTTCTACCTTATTGACTGGTTCATTATGTAAGGGGACAACCACTGTTCCTAAATCATAGTCTCCACTTTTATTACATTGCTTACAGGTCAAACGAAAAATATTCTCAGGAAACTCCCGGTTTACTGTTTTAATATGTTTGAATACCAGTTTAGGGTATTTGCCTGGCAACATAATATTGGTTGGCCGCGAAGGTATACGTTCCACCGCCTGCTCTGTGGCAATGCTGATAAGTAAAGGGTTTATACCATATTTTTGGTACTTTTCCACGATGTATCACTCCTCACAATAATATCGCTATTGCTATGACTTATATAATTAGGCCCACTTGCAAAAAGCCCCACCCTTGAATAGTGGGTGGGGCTTCAGCTTGTATTCTTATTATATGCCAGTATTTAGGAATATGTCAATTGGCTATTGCCTTACAAATGGGTGAACTTAGCATCTCGCGTCGACTTGCTAAGCTCACCCTTAGTAAGCCGTAAGCTAGATAGAAATATACTTTTGCTCAAAATAAAAAGACTAT
>NZ_CP156926.1:0-60000 GCF_041428895.1 Sporomusa aerivorans | reverse complement strand
TTCCACTTAACCTCGCTAGTTACTGTAACTCGCCGGTTCATTCTTCAATAGGCACGCCGTTGACCACATAAGGGTCTTCGACTGCTTGTAGACATACGGTTTCAGGTTCTCTTTCACTCCCCTCCCGGGGTGCTTTTCACCTTTCCCTCACGGTACTATGCGCTATCGGTCGCCAAGGAGTATTTTGCCTTGGAGGGTGGTCCCCCCTGCTTCCCACAGGGTTCCTCGTGTCCCGTGGTACTCTGGATTCCGGCCATTTAGCTCTGCCTTTCGTTTACAGGGCTTTTACCTTCTGCGGCCTACCTTTCCAGGTAGTTCGACTAGGCCTGGCTAAACTTACGCCGGTCCTCAACCCCCTGCTCGACATTCGACCTTCGACTTTAGACTTTCGATGAGGTTCGTTAGACTTTCGTCTCCCTTCGAATGTCGCATGTCGAAAATCCAATGTCGAACAGGGTTTGGGCTCTTCCCCGTTCGCTCGCCGCTACTTAGGGAATCTCGTTTGATTACTTTTCCTCCGGGTACTTAGATGTTTCAGTTCCCCGGGTGCCCTCCTAGCAATCGCTAGGTGACGGTGCATTACCACCGCCGGGTTCCCCCATTCGGATATTCATGGATCAATGCCTGCTTGCGGCTCCCCATGACTTTTCGCAGCTTACCGCGTCCTTCTTCGGCTCTTGGCGCCTAGGCATCCACCGTATGCCCTTAACAACTTGACTTAGTTCAGTTGTCGACTGTCTATCGCACACCATCTGCGTTGTTGCAGGCTGCGCTCCGATGCTCAACGTACTTTCCAGTACGCCTCCGCTTCGGTGCTCGCCGCGCCTAGCATCTGATGCACGCTAGCCAGCCTCTCGGCTACATTTTACTGTGCCGAGGGTTTAGCTTACGCTTTACCTTCAGTATAAATCCTAATTGCGCGTTCGTTAAGTTACTTCTACATATTTGCATATGAGAGGTATTACTTTACTTTGCTTTCTTCTGTGCAGTTTTCAAGGAACACTTTCTCGACTATCGATTACGACGTTAGACTTTCGATTTTTGTCGAAGGTCGCAGGTCGAACCTCGAATATCGAGAAGAACCAGCAGACTTCCTAATCTCCCGGGCCGTTTCCAGCCAAGTACCTTCGGCGTTTGTGGGCTTAACTACTGTGTTCGGTATGGGAACAGGTGGAACCCCACAGCTATCGTCACTGGATATGTTGTTTCAGGAATATCTATGTTATCACAGTCACTCGTCTATTTCAACCAGTAACTTCTGGTAACGAACATTCCCTCAAAACCAAACAATGTAAGTGATACTACAGCCACCGCATATGGTGCGTCTAGTATCGTAATGCTTTGCCAGATGTCCGCACATCGAATTAAGATAGACTTGTTTACGACGGTCTATCAGAAATCTACAACCTGTAGACTCCCTCGATGGCATCGCCGACCTAGGATTTCGGACTATGTTTCAAATCCGTAGTCTCCCTAGAAAGGAGGTGATCCAGCCGCACCTTCCGATACGGCTACCTTGTTACGACTTCACCCCAATCATCGGCCCCACCTTAGACGGCTGGCTCCTTGCGGTTACCCCACCGGCTTCGGGTGTTTCCAACTTTCGTGGTGTGACGGGCGGTGTGTACAAGGCCCGGGAACGTATTCACCGCAGTATGCTGACCTGCGATTACTAGCGATTCCGACTTCACGGAGGCGAGTTGCAGCCTCCGATCCGAACTGAGAGCTTGTTTATGCGTTTCGCTTACCTTCGCAGGCTTGCTTCGCTTTGTTTAAGCCCATTGTAGTACGTGTGTAGCCCAGGACATAAGGGGCATGATGACTTGACGTCATCCCCGCCTTCCTCCGCATTGTCTGCGGCAGTCTCCCTTGAGTTCCCACCATAACGTGCTGGCAACAAAGGATAAGGGTTGCGCTCGTTGCGGGACTTAACCCAACATCTCACGACACGAGCTGACGACAGCCATGCACCACCTGTTTTCGTGTCCCCGAAGGGAGGAACTAATCTCTTAGTTTTTCACTCAATGTCAAGCCCTGGTAAGGTTCTTCGCGTTGCGTCGAATTAAACCACATACTCCACCGCTTGTGCGGGCCCCCGTCAATTCCTTTGAGTTTCAACCTTGCGGCCGTACTCCCCAGGCGGGGTACTTATTGCGTTAACTCCGGCACAGAAGGGGTCGATACCTCCTACACCTAGTACCCATCGTTTACGGCCAGGACTACCGGGGTATCTAATCCCGTTCGCTCCCCTGGCTTTCGCGCCTCAGTGTCAGACACAGTCCAGAAAGTCGCCTTCGCCACTGGTGTTCCTCCCAATATCTACGCATTTCACCGCTACACTGGGAATTCCACTTTCCTCTCCTGCACTCAAGATCCCCAGTTTCCTGCGCCCATACGGAGTTGAGCTCCGCACTTAGACACAAGACTTAAAAATCCACCTACACGCCCTTTACGCCCAATAATTCCGGACAACGCTTGCCACCTACGTATTACCGCGGCTGCTGGCACGTAGTTAGCCGTGGCTTCCTCCTTTGGTACCGTCATTACCTTGCATTATTTACACAAGATACGTTCGTCCCAAACGACAGAGCTTTACGATCCGAAAACCTTCTTCACTCACGCGGCGTTGCTCCGTCAGACTTTCGTCCATTGCGGAAGATTCCCCACTGCTGCCTCCCGTAGGAGTCTGGGCCGTGTCTCAGTCCCAGTGTGGCCGTTCATCCTCTCAGACCGGCTACTGATCGTCGCCTTGGTGAGCCATTACCTCACCAACTAGCTAATCAGACGCAGACCCATCTCTAAACGGTAGCTTATATATAGAGGCCACCTTTCTTAACTCAGTCATGCAACCAAGTTACCACATTCGGTATTAGCACCACTTTCGCGGTGTTGTCCCCAGTTTAGAGGCAGGTTGTCTACGCGTTACTCACCCGTTCGCCACTATCTGCTGTCCAACACCGAAGGCTCTTGTGTTGGCACTTGTTTTTGCGTGAAGCGCTCTCTATCGTTCGCGCTTGACACTGTCGGAGTTCACATCACCAAAACTCTCGGTGTTGAACAGCAGACCGTTCGACTTGCATGTGTTAGGCACGCCGCCAGCGTTCGTCCTGAGCCAGGATCAAACTCTCCATAAAAGTTATATTTATGGAGCCTTTTGTTGGCTCATAAAATTTAAAAGAAATTATTTAATGTGCTCAAACGAGCACCGCACATCTGGCTTTTAACATTTTATATGTTATTGATGCATTACTTACATTGTTCAGTTTTCAGGGAACAGTTCTGTTTGTTTGTCATTGCCTTGCAGCGCTGACGTTTCTATATGTTATCACGTATCTTTCTCCGTGTCAACATCTTTATTTTTGGTACTTTTTGTCGTTGTTATGCATGTTATATTTCAAGAACAGCATTTTTGGACGACTTGCTTATATTATCACAAGCCTACTTGTTATGTCAATAACTATTTATCGTATTTTATTAATTAAAAAAGAAATCCCGGCTGACGCCCTGCCTTAAGGCGAATGTCATTATCCTAACATAAAGAAAGCACGGCTTGCGCCGAGCCTTTGGCGAAAGGGAAGCCGATGTTGCCCTTATCCAGGCGAAAGTTATAGTTTCTATCAGGATAAAAAAAAGCGCCCTATCAAGGGCGCGATAACGTTAATCGTTATTTGCTTTCTTTTCAACAACGGCAAGTGCCACAACCTGATCATCCGCATCGGTACGCATAAGTTTTACACCCTGGGTACTGCGGCTGGTAACAGATATCGTATCAATCTCCATCCGGATTATAATACCGTCACTAGTTATCAACATCAATTCCTGACCAGGCCGAACGACCTTAATGCCAACTACCTGGCCAATCTTCTCAGCCGAATTAGGCTTAATGTTAATAACCCCTTTGCCGCCCCGCCCGGTTATGCGATAATCCACAACCGGCGTCCGCTTACCATAACCCTCCGAGGTTACCGTCAACACTTCACCGTCTCTTTTAACTACGTCCATGCCAATAACCTGATCGCCTGATTCCAGGTTTATCCCTCTTACACCATGAGCCGTCCGCCCCATAACTCTTACGTCAGCTTCATGGAAAACGATAGCCTTACCATCCCGGGTACCCATAATAATATCATGCTCACCGGTAGTAAGTTTTACGCCAATCAAATCATCATCTTCATCAAGGGAAATGGCAATTAAACCACCTTTACGGGCCGTATCAAACTCCAACAGTTCGGATTTTTTGACGGTGCCTTTTTGGGTAGCCATGAACAAAAATCGTTTACCGCTAAACTCTTTAATAGGTATTACAGCGGTAATTTTTTCGTCCTTCTCCACCTGGAGAAGGTTAACAATGGCTGTCCCTTTAGCTGTGCGCCCTGCTTCAGGCAATTCATAGCCTTTGAGGCGGTATACCCTGCCTCTGCTGGTGAAGAACAAGAGATTATGATGAGTTGTCGCAACAAATAAATGCTCGACGAAATCTTCTTCTTTTGTTCCCATGCCGGTGACACCTCTGCCGCCCCGCCGCTGACTGCGGTAAGTATCAACAGGCAGCCGCTTAATATAGCCTTGATGCGTCAGGGTAATGACGATATCTTCCTCGGCAATGAGGTCCTCAACATCCAGTTTGGAAACATCACTGGTGATGACCGTCCGCCGTTCGTCGGCAAACCGCTTCCTGACATCGAGAAGTTCTTCTTTAATGATATTTAATACTTTACCTTCGTCTGCCAATACACTTTCCAGCCATTCGATGGTTTCCAGGATGTCCTTGTATTCCATCTCAATTTTCTCGCGTTCAAGACCGGTCAGGCGCTGGAGGCGCATATCCAGGATAGCCTGGGATTGCTTCTCACTTAAGCTAAACTTGTCCATTAACGCATTTTTGGCAATCTCCGGTGTTTGTGATTGCCTGATGGTAGTGATAACGGCATCCAAATGGTCAAGTGCTATTTTTAAGCCCTCTAAAATATGAGCCCGGGCCTTGGCTTTAGCCAGTTCAAACTGTGTACGGCGAACTATTACTTCTTTTTGATGCTCAATATAATAATGCAACACTTCGTGCAGATTAAGCACTCGGGGATGACCATTGACCAGAGCCAGCATGTTAACGCCAAAAGTTTCCTGCATCTGGGTATGTTTATAAAGCTGATTTAAAATGATGTCGGCGTTGGCATCCCGTCTAAGCTCAATGACAATCCGCATACCATTCCGGTCACTCTCGTCCCGAAGATCAGTAATACCATCAATGCTTTTGTCGCGAACCAGCGCTGCGATGTTTTCAATCAGTTTGGCTTTGTTAACCTGATAAGGCAGTTCGGACACCAAAATGCGCTGTTTGCCGCCGGACATATTTTCTACTCTGGCCTGAGCCCGCATGCGGACACTGCCCCGCCCGGTAGAATAAGCCTGTCTAATGCCTTCCCGTCCCAGTATCAAAGCACCTGTCGGAAAATCAGGCCCTTTGATGGCCATCATTAATTCATTGATGGTTACTTCAGGATTATCAATCATCATGATAAGGCCATCAACGACTTCCCCTAAATTATGCGGCGGAATGTTGGTAGCCATACCGACGGCGATCCCGGAAGAACCGTTTATTAAGAGATTAGGCACTTTAGCCGGCAGGACTGCTGGTTCTTTCAAAGATTCGTCATAGTTAGGGACAAAGTTAACGGTATCTTTTTCAATATCGGCCAACATCTCTTCCGCAATGCGCGACATACGTACTTCGGTATAACGCATGGCAGCCGCCGAGTCACCGTCGACCGAACCAAAGTTACCATGACCATCCACCTGCATATAGCGGGTGGAGAAATTCTGTGCCATTCTGACAATGGCATCATATACTGAACTGTCACCATGGGGATGGTATTTACCTAAAACTTCGCCGACAATACGCGCTGATTTTTTATACGGCTTATTGGCCGCCATCCCAGCTTCATGCATAGCGTAGAGTATTCGGCGATGCACCGGCTTGAGCCCGTCACGGACATCAGGCAATGCTCTCGTAACAATTACACTCATGGCGTAGTCAATATAAGAATTTTTCATTTCGTCTTCAATTTTGATAGGCAGTACTTTACCTAACCCAAAATCTAAACCATCTTGCACAAAACCACCTCAATAATTCTACATTCTACTATATTTTCCCCATATGTGCAAAAAAATCCTGCAAATATCTGCCTGCCTGCAAAACTATCTGCCGGGATGAGTTCACAGGCACCTGTAAATCCTCTAAGCGACAAGATAGTAGTCCCTCCCATAATAGCATCAGTAACCGAAATTCCCCCCTAACCATATACTATCGTAAAAAGACCACTACGGCATCACACAGGAGGCGTATGGTTCATGAGTATCTTTTATGTATTACTGCTCGGCATAGCCGTTAGTATCGACGGCTTTGTCGCCGGTGTCGCATATGGCTTAAAAAATATTCGGATGCCGCTTGCTTCCTTAGGCATTGTCGGCATTGTAGCCTGTCTTTGTACTGCGCTCGCCATGGGCATGGCCTATATGATCGGACGGTTTATCCATACAGATATCGCTATAGCCCTGGGCTCACTGCTACTTATACTGCTAGGATTATGGAGCTTATTTCAACAATATTTAACCAAAAATGTCGTGTCATATGAAATGGATGGCGAGATTACCGCCCGCAAACTAACCTTTTCCTTGGGCCGGTTGGTAATCAGTATTATGGCTAAACCGGAGACAGCCGATGTTGACAAACTGGGGGTAATTAGTCCACTGGAGGCCGTCTTTCTGGGGTTAGCGGTAGGCGCTGATGCAATGGTAGGCACCTTTGCTGCAGCCTTGATGGGACCGCTGCCACTGTATACGCCTTTTGTTATTGGGATTATACATATGGTGTGCATTGCCGGCGGTTACCACTCTACCAGGAAATATGTGCCGGAGAAACTAAAAAGAAAATTCCCTTACCTACCCGGAACACTGTTAATTATTCTTGGCCTAATCCGTTTAGGATAATGTAATGAATTATAGGAGGCAACTATGTTATATGTAATCTTATTAGGCTTTGCTGTCAGCCTGGATGCTTTTGCCGCCGGTACGGCCTACGGCCTTAAAGCAATAAAAGTTCCGCCCCTGTCGTTGGCGGTGGTTGGTCTCATTACCGCCGTCTGCACAGGCTTAGCCATGGCCCTATCCGGCTACTTAGGCTCCTTTCTTAACACCCACTGGGCCGTTGCCGCTGGCTCACTGCTCTTAATTGCGATCGGCACCTGGAATATCTTCCAGGAGTATATCACTAAAAGAAGCTTGTCTCTGACCGGTACGGAGGATCACCGCCTTACCTTTCGGCTGGGGCGGATAGTAATCAGCATTATGTCCGACCCGGAAACAGCAGATATCGATCATTCCCATTCCATAAGCCCTGCTGAGAGTATCCTGCTGGGTTTGGCCTTGGGTGTCGACAATATGGTTGCCACATTCGCAGCCGCTTTAATAAAACCACTGCCGCTTTACACGCCGGCGATAATGGCCTTCATTCAGATGTTTTTAATTTACGCCGGTATCCATGCCGCCTCCCGTCTGGCTACCGAAGATATAAAAAAACGGTTTCCCTATGTTCCCGGGGCCATCTTAATTATCTTGGGGCTATTGCGCTTGGTATAACCAAGTGCTTATTATTTACTTAACAATTCTTACAAATAATACTAAAATAGAATTAATATTTAAAGCCTGTAAAATGATGGAGGTCGTTTCATGCCGTATACTATTATAACCCTTAACCCCGGTTCAACTTCCACGAAAATAGCCTTATACCAGGATACTAATGAAAAACTTGTCGCCAATATCAGCCACAACGCGCAAACCATCGCAAGCTTTGCCACTATCGCCGATCAGTATGAATACCGTTTGGCGAAAATCACCGAATTCCTTGTCAGTCAGAATGTGGATATCTGTGACTTAGACGCCGTCGTTGGCCGCGGCGGCCTCTTAAAGCCAATCAATAGCGGAACTTATCTAGTAAATGAACTAATGCTGGATGATTTAAAGCATAATCGCTATGGTGCTCATGCCTCTAATTTTGGCGCCATTCTTGCGGATTCGCTGGCCAAACAAAGCGGCTGCCCAGCCTATATTGTTGATCCGGTAGTTGTGGACGAGCTGATGCCCGTTGCCCGGCTCACCGGCCGGCCCGAGATTACCCGCCGCAGTATTTTTCATGCCCTTAACCAAAAAGCTACCGCTAAACGTTTTGCCAAAAGTATCAACCGCGACTATGACCAGCTAAACTTAATTATAGCTCATTTAGGCGGAGGCATATCCATAGGGTGCCACGTCTGCGGCAAAGTAGTTGATGTCAACAATGCCTTTGACGGCGATGGTCCATTCTCGCCGGAGCGGGCCGGTACCGTACCGGCGGGACAATTTGCCGAACAGGTAATTAATAAAAACTTAGATTATGCCACCGTCAGCAAGTTGTTGGCCGGCAGGGGCGGCCTGGTAGCCTATTTAGGCACGAACGATGTCCGCGAGGTCGAGCAACGGGCTGCGACCGGCGATAGTGAGGCAGCCCTTGTCTATCAGGCCATGATTTATACCATCGCCAAAAGCATTGCCGCCGCCGCAGTGCCTGTTTGCGGCAAAGTGGATCATATTATCCTGACAGGCGGTATTGCCGCTTCCAAGCAACTGACTGCCAAGCTTGAGGAGTATATTGGTTTTATTGGCCCCATTACCGTTATACCCGGCGAAAACGAACTGCAGTCGCTGGCTGAGGGTGCCTACCGTGTGCTCACCGGCGAGGAAATTCCTCAGGAATATAAGTGACTAAACAGGGAGAGGCGGTCTTCGCCTAGCCTTCCAAGTTATGCGCCGCATTGGATTAACATACTTTATCTAAACGAAAGAGTCCCTGGAGAGGCATATCTCCAGGGGCTCTTTTTTCTATATATCCCAAACCGACACAATCTTATCCTCGGTACACCGGATAATTTTATCCCGGTCATTCAGTTTAGTTTTGAGGTCCACCCTGCCGCCCCATAATTCGGCGATATACTTAATAGTTTCTTTGGCATAGTTCATCTCGAGTTCCCGCCCGTCATAGATATGCTCCAGCACCAGCACACCGTCCTCTACGCCGCGCGGGCAGATTTCCGGCGCCATTCCCAACCCGACTGCAGTAACCAAGTCATCCCTAATGCTTTTCCATCCTTCTTCGTCAGCAACTTCGGCCACCACGATATCTACGCCGCGAATTTTGTATTTAAATAAACACAACTCTTCACATAGTTCCTGATTCAGATAGCGCCTGAGGAACGACTGATCCCGCTCTTGCTGACGGATTTCAAATATCTTCTCCTGCCCGTACTTCTTTTGCAGATACTCAAACATTTTAAAACCTATAAAGTAAGGATTAAGCTGCCCCTCATGCGGTCTGACAACCAGATTATGCCGCTGTAAAAACTCAAAGTGCAGGTTTTGCGGTAAGTTTAATTCATTGAGCAAGGTATAATGCCAGTAGCTGGCCCACCCTTCATTCATAATCTTGGTTTCTACCTGGGGCATGAAGTAAAAAGTTTCTTCACGGACAATGCTGATCAAATCCCGCTCCCAGTAGGCCAGCTTGCCCCGCTCGCTTAGAAACCACAGTAAATCGGATTGCAGGCGATCCGGAATTTCATCCGGCGATTCTTTCGCCAAATCTGCCTTTCCCGGCGGTTTGCCCTCTCCCTGCCGCCGCACCTGGAACCGTAAAGCATGGGCAGCGTCTAGTATCCGCTCGACCTTTTTCGGTCCGATACTGGGATCGGCCATATAATCCCGAACCCGGCCGGCGTGGGTTTTAAACATCTCCACAGTCAGCTCAGCCCGGGTATTCTCCTTAAACATCCGGTTATTTTTAAAAAAGTCATTATGCCCGTACACGTGGGCAATTGTCAGTATTTGCAGCAACAATGTATTGTCCCGCATCAAATACGCGATGCAGGGATCGGAATTGATCACCATTTCATAGGGTAAACCGGTCAGGTTATAACTGTAGAAAGTCTTTTGCCGCTCGTAAGCTTTGCCGTAACTCCAGTGAGGATAATGCGCGGGCATACCTACATAGGCCTCATAGCATAGCATATCCTCATAACTGCATATTTCAAATTGCTGTTCGTAGCAGGAGAGCCCTTTTTGAACAATAAGAGCTTCAATTTGTTCACTCCATTTTTCCAGATCGGACAGAACATACTCGCCTGCCATTAACTGTCACCTCCGGTATCTGCGCCTGCGTTTTCTTCAACTTCTGATTCTTTTTCCAATATCCGTTTAAGTGCAGGCCAAACATCTTCTTTACGGGCCATCGTCACAACAACAAAATTCTTATCTTTTATTTTTTGCTCAAGTTCGCGGCGTATGGTAATGCCATACCCGTAATTAGCCAGTATCTCCACATATCCCATCAGATTACTAATGCCTACCAGTTCCTGCGCTTTCTCTACAGTGCGCTGGTTATCCTCAGTCCAGTTGTCGCCGTCTGTACAGTGGAAAGCATAGATATTCCATACCGACGGGTTATAACGCTGCTCAATGATTTCCAAGGCCTTGGCATAGCCACTGGAAATCATTGTACCACCGGACTCGCCATGATGAAAAAACTCCCGCTCATTAACTTCCTTGGCTTCGGTGGTATGGGCCACAAATACTACATCCACCCGTTCATACTTCCAGCGCAGGAACTGATACAACAAAAAGTAAAAGGTCCGGGCCAAATATTTTTTACTCTGGTCCATAGAACCGGACACATCCATAATACAAAAAACCACAGCGTTTGAATGACGGCGAATGTCTTCCTTCACCCGAAAATAACGTAAGTCATCTTCGCGGAAAGGTACCCGTTCCCGTATCCGGCGGCCATCTTCGTCCCGGGTCTCAGTGCATACTTTTTCTCTGATGAGTCCCTGCTGGCGCTTAAGCTTTTCCATTACCGTACGTTTCTTGGCAAGTCTTGGCGGGATGCCTTTACGCTGGTACCCGGATTTTTTATATTTATACTCTGTTTCCTGTACGGCAAATTTCTTTCGCTCCAAATCAGGCAGACTGATGTCTTCAAACATATAACTGATAATTTCATCCATAGTGATTTCTGTTTCGTAAATGTCTTCTCCCTGCTCATTGCCCGCCTGACCAGGCCCTTTATCCTGCTGGGAATTGGTGCGGCCGACTACCTGGCCCCGCTGCTCCTCACCGGTCCCGCTGGCCGTACCGCCGTTGTTTTTTCCGTAAATAAACTGATATTCTTTCAGTCCGCGAATAGGTATCTTGATTTTCTTGTTTTTATTTTGGCCGATAATGCTTTCCTCGGCAATAATATCACCCAGATTGCGTTTAATAGCATCTTCCACAAGCTCCCGGTGGCGTTTACGGTCATATTGTGAACGGTCCGACTGGCCGGTGCGCCCTTCCTTAAATATTGCCATAGGTCACCTCCGCTCCCGCACTAATCCTTCCACAAATTATTGGCGGCGTATTTTAGTATCACATTGCAGCAATGCGGGCAGTAGCCGTTGTCTTTCATGGCTTCTACCATGGCGTTAAACTTGGTGTCCTGCTCTTTGTCACGCACTCTGGCCTGCGTAATAACCCGGGAAAGCTCTTTGACCGACGCCGTTAGCTTCTTTTCGATGGCTTCTTTGAGTGGCTCATAGCTCGAATATTCAATTTTTCCTCCATTACGCATAACAGTGAACATATAGGAGGTAACATCCTGGCGAAACCCCTGGGCGGCCGTGCCGATAATACCAATCTGCTCTTCAATGGACTGGAGAAACTTGATATCAGGCTCTAGCTCCTCGCCGGTATTTTTGTCTTTGAGCTTAGTGGCGTTTACATAGGCTTCGGCATGATCCAGATAATTGTTAAACAGGCTTTCGGCCTGCTCCTTATATCCATGAATAAAAGCCTTGGTCACTTCTTTTTCCAGTATCTTGTTGTACTCTTTCTTGATCGTATCCTGCAGGAAACCCAGATACCGTTTTTTCTCATCTTCGGCGATGGCCAGCTCTTTGGTGGCCTTGACCATGGTCTCAATGACGGCAATGGGATTGATACAATTGAATTCTGATTCTGATAACGCCGTATCCAGCACTTTCATAATAAAACGGGTGGAAATGCCTGTCATGCCTTCCCTTGGCGCTTCTTCGCGCAGTTCAAAGATATCAATCTTTTTGGTAGAGCCTTTCTCGACGATTTCCTCACCATTATATATTTTAAGCTTGGTAAACGAATCTACCTTGGAAGAAAACGACAGGCGGGTAAGAATAGCAAACATGGATGCGACCTCAATGGTATGGGGCGCAATATGAGCATTAAAGCTGCTGCTCTTTAGCACCTTGCGGTAGATCTTGACTTCTTCATCAAGTTCCAGGCAATATGGCACCTCTACTTTGACAATTCTGTCAAGAATGGCCTCATTGGTATGGTCGGATTTGAATTTATTCCACTCAGCTTCATTAGAGTGAGCCAGAATAATCCCGTCAAAATAAATCATTGCTCCCTTGCCGGGAGACGGGATAGATTTTTCCTGGGTAGCCGTAATCATGGTATGCAGGTATTCTACGTCATTTTTAAAGACCTCGATAAACTCTACTACTCCCCGGTTGCCAACATTGAAAGCGCCGTTGAGGGATAATACCCGCGGGTCATCCTCCGGGTACATATCAAGCTTGGAAATATCCACAGACCCGGATAATACCGAAGTATCCTGATTATTGGGATCAACCGGCGGCACAACACCGATGCCTTTTCGCGAGCGAATGGAAAATTCAGAAGTTGTAACCGGGAAGCGCTCAAATTCACCGTTATATTCCGTCTTCAGCCGGTAGCGGCAGATAGGGCACAAATCGCCCTCAATCTTTACGCCCAGCATTTCTTCAAACTGCGGGCGCAAATGTTTGGGAATAAGATGGAGTGGCTCTTCGCGCATCGGGCAGTCTTTGAGCATATAAATCGGCGGACTCGTTTCCAGCGCCTGTTTTAAAGCCTCCATAATGGATGATTTACCGGCCCCCACCGGCCCAACCAGGTATAACACTTGCCGGGATTCTTCGCCTTTCATGGCTGCCGAGTGAAAATACCGCATAATTTTCATGATACTCTTGTCAATACCGAAAAACTTACTCAGAAAGAAGCTATACCGTTTAAGGGTATCATTGCCATAAATCCTCTTAAGCCGCGGGTGTTCTTCGGTCTTTAATGTCTCTACGCCGGATTTGACGAGTAGCTCGTGCATCCGCTGATGAGCTAACACCGCAATCCCGGGAGACGCTTTTACGATCGTCAGGTAATCTAACATAGTACCATCAAACTTATATTGTTTATGTTCGTCACGGTCTTGCTTAATTAGCTTTTCAAAGTCATAGGACATAAAAATTGCCTCCCTTTCCTTTGTGAACTCATTAAAAAATTCCTCAATATTTAAATATGCGTATATCTTATGTCACAAAAGGCCAATAGACCTTTTTACTAATTTATTACCATGATTCAAAAATTGGGCCTGTCTGAAATAAAAAAACGCAGCAAATGTTTAAACAAACATTTGCTGCATTGGACCTGTTCGCCAGTATTATTTACTTTCACTCAGTTTTTCGCCTGCAAACAACATACCGATAATGCGGCCATTCTTATCCTTGAGCGATTCATAATTGACTATATACCATTGGCGCATAACAGTGGCCCGGCCAATATAGGCGTTATCCCGCCCAATTACGGTTTTCTCTACATAGTTGGCGGCCGTTGTGCCTGTTGCCCGGCGGCCAGCCTTAGTAGTAACCGTTGTTGCCACACGGGTATTGCCCTGAAATACCGTAAAAGCGGCGCCCACCTGCCTGGATATCTCATCAACCAACCGCTCATTGTTATTAATAACTTGATCGCCGGCCATTAACTGATTATTGCTGTTAATACAAATAGGGCCGTAGGCATTCAGTAACCCCCGCGCCTTGTCTAATTTCTCCTTAATCCGCTGTTTAGTTGCATCATCCAATGCGACAAACTGCGCCGTCATTTCCTCCATGCCTTGCGCCATACGGTCAAGTTCCTGGGCAGAGGCTGCGATTTTTTCAATTGTTGCAAACACTTCTTCGCTGGCGGCGTTGATCTCTTGGCTGGAGCCGGAAAACTGCCGGGCGATACCAGTTATCTCATCAACGTTGCCGGCTATATTTTGAATATCAGCAGATATACCGGCTGTACCGTGAGCCATAATATCAACCTGCTCGTTAAGCTTTTGACTAATAGTAATAATCCGGTTTAATGCCGTTTCCGAGCCACTGGCCATCTCTGCCCCCAGCTGGGCTTTATGCAAAGCGTCTTCAATCGCAGTTACGGTTTCGCTCGTCTCCTGCCGGACTCCCATAACCAGATTGGTTATTTCCTCAGCCGATTGCCGTGAACTTTCGGCGAGCTTACGCACTTCATCGGCCACCACTGCAAATCCCCGCCCCTGTTCACCTGCCCTGGCGGCTTCGATAGCGGCATTTAAGGCTAAGAGATTAGTCTGAGCAGCAATAGCAGTAATAACTTCAACAATCTGCCCGATTTGACTTATTCGCTCTGCCAGGCCATGAATGGCTTTGACTGACACGTCCATTTGGCTTTTTACCCCTGTTATTGTGACGATGGCTTCTTTAACCTGTGTTGCCCCCTCCACAGCGGTAACATTGGCCTGGTTGGCCAACTCGGCCGTTTGTGCCGCCAGCGTATTGATATCATACACCTGGGTACTGGCATGGGCTGTTGACCGACTGCACTGCTCAAGATCATGTACTTGCCGGGTAGAACCTGCGGTTATTTCACCTATATTTTCGGTAGTCTGTCGCATGGCTTCGGTCGTTTGAGCCGTGTATTCAGACAGATAGTGGCTGGCCTCTGATACCTTGCGGCTTATTCCGGTAATCTCGCCAACCAGGTCGGAAATTTTCTCCATGACATTATTGGTGTTTTGGGCAAGCATCCCAACTTCGTCACTGGTCTCAACCTTCAGCTTCTTTGACAGGTCCCCGCCTCCGGCCGCCATTTCCTGCATACTGACAAGCAGCTTATGTATGGGACCGGCGATACATCGGGCAATCGCCGCAGACCAAAATAGTAGAACCAGCATTGAAAATAATATATAACGTAAAATAAGTTCTTCCATACGGCCGGAGGAAAAAAACATACTAAAAAAAACTAAGCCTCCCAGAGGCACTATACCGGTAACAAACAGACAAATTGCCAGTTTCCCGTTAATTCCCTTTAGGTAGCCTACGATTTGTGTCATCAAAAATTACTCCTTTCCAGTCAACTTTGGCCGCCGGCATAATCTATTTTATAATTCGTGAAATTTCTGTCAATTCCTCCTTATATTGGTAACATTGTAAAATATAATATAATAGTGCAACACAAAAAAAGAGCTATGTCACTTTATTGCGTACATTGCTCTCATTTGCATCATATTGACTTTTTTTAGCATAGTATGGTAGCGGAGGTGATACCTATGGCATATCTGATTAAAGTCTCACTGGCCAAACGTCTTTTGTTTCTGATCAACGGTAAGACAATAATCCGGACATATCCTGTCGGCGTTGGCAAATCAGCTACCACCACACCCACAGGTACCTATCACATAGTAAGTAAAGTCCGTAACCCCGGCGGGCCGTTTGGTGCTATATGGATGGGCCTCAGTCAGCCGCATTATGGCATCCACGGTACAAATAACCCCGCTTCCATAGGCGGGGCAGTATCTAAAGGCTGTGTTCGCATGTATAATCATGATGCCCTTGAGCTGGCAAGCCTGATTGACGTCGGCACCCCGGTTTACATTCAGGCTACTTAGTCGTCTTCCTTTGCCTCTTTTTGCTCTTCCTGCGTACGCTTAAAAAAACGAGCATCAGCAGTTAATTGCTCAAAAAAATTCACATTAAATGTGCCGGGAACAGTGCCATTGGTAGTACGGTTGCTATGATAGCCGATTACTACCCCCTGAATAATGGCTTTATTTTTGCTATTTGGCAAGGGAATTCCCACCAGCGGATTAAAATCAAGCGGCGCAATATAGTAATTCAGGATACCCTCTACATTAACGACCAGCCTGTTTGGGTCATAGCCGTCTGCAGTATACACAGCATCGGTAGGGGCAGCCGGACGAAGTCCCCGGTCAGTAGAAAACCAAACTGTATAAACCCCCAGGTGAAGAAGTCCTTCTGCCGAAATGGAGATACTGCCACAGTTATCATAGCCGCAAATCTCGCCGCTGGCTGTAGCCTGTACCCAAAACCCCGCATCAATGGCTGGCGGCCGATTGGCAGGCAATATATTAAATCTCAACTGGCAACACCCTTGGCTTTTATCAATTCCTCTATAGTCCATCAAACATCCCCCTTTTCCGCAAGGTTACGTTAATTTGTATATTATATGTCGGTAGTATTAGAGGAGTTCCTTGCGGAAAGGGACATCTGCATAAGTTTGCAATAACCTTAGCAGCCCGCACAGCAATTATTCTCTTTTCTCCGGCTGCAGGCTGTAATAGGATCAAATACAGTATAATTCTTTACATAATTACCGGTACACAGCCTCCGGGGGAATGACAGGTGCCAATATACACGGTATTTCTCAATTCTTTCGCTTTATACAAAGCCTTGTCGACTTCGTGCAAAATACTGGCCGCATCATCCTTTTCCCCCACCTGAACAATGCCGATGCTCAATGTTGTGGAGTAAAAACATGTTTTTCGGCTGTCAACAGAAGTACGTATTCTCTCCGCTACGGCAAGCGCACCTGCGATATTGGTTTCCGGAAAAATAATCGCAAACTCGTCCCCGCCCCAGCGGCATGGTATGTCAAATTGCCGGGTATTGCGCCTAATGGCTATAGCAATCTTGCAAAGCAAAGTATCACCGGTTACATGACCATAGGCATCATTGACGTCTTTGAACGAATCGGTATCAATCAAAGCAATGCACAGCGGCGAATTTGTCCTTTTTAAGCGTTGAAGCTCTTCTGTCAGGCGCAATTCGAAGTATCGACGGTTCCACAAAGCTGTCAAACCGTCAATATGCGCACGCTGGTAGAGCGACCGGATAGCCATGCCTGCCGCAATCGCCAGCGCTATATAGAGCATTGTCAGCGCCGCCCAGCTAAAACTGGGTACGCCGAAAGCCCTTTGAATAATAAACAGCAAAAAACTTCCGGCTGCCCCGGCTGCAATTAGAATCATCTCCGGCTTTTTGTAAAAAAATTCTCTAATAAACATATCATATATACCTCTATTGCTGTTTACTGGTTACTAATTTTATCGTTTAATATGTAAACTTAATAACCGGGAATTTTAACCACTAGCCAATATCGCATATAGACATTTAGCTTATATAAGTTAAATCACTACAACATCGCATATCAATATGTAAAGTTATTATATGAAACAACAAAACCCTCTGAAAGCGGCTTTCCCGCTACCAGAGGGTTTTTGCTTGGTCATTACCCTGATTTGGCTTCGACACGCAGACCTGGCTTGGCATCTGCGGGCTGTTCAGAGAAATTCTTCCTCCCGGACACTATAGACGATAGTTCGCCGCTTCGCTCTACAATGTCATTATAGAAGACCATGTATACATGCCCTAGCAGGAAGAGAAAAAAGACCCAGGCAATAACATGATGGACAATATGGGTCATATATTCATTGCCCAGCCAGTTATTCACTGGTCCGAACAGGCCTGCCAGCCAGGAATTGGGCTTGATCATAGCGTACATTGCCAGCCCGGTAACAGCTTCCACAAACATTAAAAAATATATGCCAAGATAGGCGGTTGCCGCCAGCGGGTTGCGGATATACGTCTTATGGTGCCGGCGTAAAAAGGCGTAATAGGCCATAACCTCAACCAAACCTTGCCAATATCCGGTTGAACGAAAATTAGGAAACAGCCGGTCGCCCGGATAAGAAAAAACCAGAAACAGGCGAAATAACAGCGCCCCGCAAAATACAAAGGCGGCGGCAAAGTGAATATAACGGATGGTCTCCATGGAAAACAGGTTGGCAACCGCCATAGTCGGTTCGGTTCCCTGCGTACCAATAAACGCAGGGTTGCCAATATAGAGGCCTGTGCAGAACAATATCACCATACAGCCGGCTATCAGCCAGTGGCAAAACCGACCGCCGGCGCTCAGAGTCTTGTATACATACATGATTATCCACCTCCAGCCTATAGGTATGGATCGGTAAATACCATTGATACTTCCTTTCCACTGGCGTCAAACAAATGCGCCGCACAGGCCAGACAGGGATCAAACGAATGAATGGACCGTAGAATTTCCAGTGGCTTATCAGCCACTTTCACCGGGGTATCTATCATTGACTGTTCAAATGCACCGTGCTGCCCATCGGCATCCCGCGGACAGGCATTCCAGGTTGTCGGCACGACAGCCTGATAGTTTTTGATCCGGCCATTCTCAATGACCACCCAGTGTCCCAAAGACCCCCGCGGAACTTCATGCGCGCCAACCCCCTGCGCTTTCTTCGGCCAGGTGGACGGTTCCCATTTTTCATTATTCATTACCGTGGTGTCACCGTTTTTAATATTCTCAATCAGCTTATCGAAAAAATACCGTTCCAGCGCGACGCAAACCTGACTCTCCAAGGCCCGGGCTACAGTCCGGCCAACCGTTGTGAGCAGCCAGACTTCCGGCGGCAACGCAAATAGCTTGGATGCGGCTTCAATCTGCTGCACTATCATAGTCTCTACCCAATTAGGCTGAATGATATTTTGTTTAACTTTAGTATACACAATGATGTAGCGGGCCAACGGGCCAACCTCGGCCGTCTTGCCGCGCCAGGTAGGTGTCTTCAGCCAGGAGTACTTGCCATTTTCATCAAGCTCCTGCCACTGTTTCCCGGACATCTTGCCGCTGAACTGATAGTTGGGTTCAGTAACTCCCTGCCAGGGATGCAGAGTCTTGCTGCCATCGGGGTATTTGTACCAGGAATGGTCAATGGCTTCGGTAATAACCGATAAATCCGTCAGATCCTGAGCCCCGAAGGCGTGGAATTTAGCTTTTTGTACACCGGCGGCGAAGTTTTCGACAATACCGTTGGAGCGCATCAAAATCCGCTCATAGAATTCGCCAATCCCCTTAAAAGTATTATCCGGATAATCGCCATAACCAAGCACCCGCTCTTTAGCCAAACCTCCGCCGCCCAATTGTCCTTTAGCCAGATGAATCTGTGCAATGGCCAGCACATCAGCTACATAATACTGATCAACAAGCGATCTTGTCATACTGATGGCGTTATCCACCATAGCCAGACGGTTGCTATTGACCGGCGCATTCATATCATTCATAGAGATGGCACAGGGCATTCCGCCAACCGCATAATGCGGGTGCGGATTTTTACCGCCGAATACGATATGCGGCACCATGATATCCCGCTGCGCATCCAAAGTAGCCAGATAATGGGCTATCCCAATCAAATGCACTTCCGGCGGCAGCAGTTCATAATCCGGATGGTCCCACCAGTGTGCAGCAAAAATGCCCAGCCGGCCGCTGTCAACAATCTCCTTGACTTTGGCCTGAATCTCCTGAAAGTATGCCGGGCTGGCCGCCGGTGTTTCCTTGGAATACGCGTCAAACTCATGAGCAGGTGTATCCAGCTTAATTTGGTAATTAGCCAGGATGGTCTGCTGCAGATTCGCAGCAGCAACCGGATCGGCTTTTAGCGCCGCCACAGGACTAACCCAATCTAAAGCGTGCAGGTGATAAAAATGCACCAGGTGATCATGCGTCATGATGGCTCCGGCCATTATGTTCCGGATATAATTGGCATTCTTGGGAATTTCAATGTCCAGGGCATCCTCAACTGCACGCAGGGAAACATTGGAATGCTCCGAGGTGCATACACCGCAGATTCTTCCGGCGAAAGCCCAGGCGTCACGGGGATCACGGTCTTTGAGCACCACTTCAATTCCCCGCCAGGCAGTACCGCTTGATAAAGCATCCTGAACTTTGCCGTTGTCATCAAGCACCAGTTCCAGGCGTAAATGGCCTTCTATACGGGTAATCGGATCAACTACAATGCGTTTCATGATTATTTGCCACCTCCGGGAGTAACATTGTTGTCCTGCTGATGCGGCTTTTCAGGCGTTTCCTGCCGGTTATGGCGCAGCACACTGGCCGCCGCATGCACGGCAATGCCGGCGGCAACAGCTCCGGCCGCAGTCAGGCCGACTTGATCGGCATTACTGATTGTATTGGAAGTGGCCACATTGGGTAAGCGTTCAAAAAACGGATCATTGTCCCAAAAGCCATTGGAGCTGCAGCCAATACAGGGGGAACCGGACTGAATCGGATAGGACAACCCCTGCCACCAGCGCATATTGCCACAGGAGTTATACGTCATAGGTCCCCGGCACCCCATTTTGTATAAACACCACCCAGCCTTGGAACCGGCATCGTCCAGGCGTTCGACAAACATGCCGGAATCAAAGAAAGGCCGGCGGTAACAGGTATCATGAATGCGGTTGCCGAAAAATTGTTTGGGACGTCCCTTACTATCTAGCGGCGGCAATTGTCCAAAGAGGATAAAATGCATAACCACTCCGGTCATAACTTCAGGAATAGGCGGACAGCCGGGAACTTTTACTATGGGTTTGCCAGGCACCAGTGCACTGACAGAGGTACACTGCGTCGGGTTTGGTTTGGCAGCCTGAACTCCGCCCCAGGAAGCGCAAGAACCAAATTCCAAAACAGCGGCAGCTGCCTGGGCGGTTTCTTTCAGAATATCCACATAAGGAAGGCCTCCAACCGTACAGTAATAGCCATTATTACCTGTCGGTACCCCTCCCTCGGCGACCATTAAAAATTTACCGGCATATTCTTTCATTATTTTTTCCCGGTGATGTTCGAGATCAGCTCCTGATGCCGCCGACAATGTATCACTGTATTCAAGACTAATCATCGTAAGCAAGACATCAGATGCAAGCGGTGCCTTGGAGCGAATAAACGACTCCGAACAACCGGTGCATTCCAGACCGTGCATCCAGATAACCGGGACAAGCGGCCGTTTTTCGGCCCTGGCAATAACCTCAGGCACCAATGCCGTCGACAAGCCCATCATACCGGTTACGGCAACACAGGTTTTGATAAAGTCGCGCCGGGAAAAGTTTTTCTTTTGGAACAGATCCCACAGTGACTCACCGCTGAACATATTTACCCCCCCAGTCTGCTAAAGAAAAAAGTATTACTGCAGATTTCATTGCTCTTGATATTTTCTATTTGGTAAATTCGCTATTTTCTGCAGCATGTCCTGCCGATATATAATTAAATATAGAAATATATGTAAGAAT
Organism: Sporomusa aerivorans; assembly: GCF_041428895.1. NCBI lineage: Bacteria > Bacillati > Bacillota > Negativicutes > Selenomonadales > Sporomusaceae > Sporomusa > Sporomusa aerivorans. Next base: position 38,674 of record NZ_CP156926.1, on the reverse strand, counting down.
AAAGTCTTACATTTTTGTCATATTTTTGGCTTTAACACGCATGGCCACTTCTTCGTCGGCCTCCTCAATCTCCAGGCTGCGTCTTCCTCCGTATTACCGCTGATTTAAAATTACGCGTACTGCCATTCTTACATTGTGTGGCAAAATGTACGCCTAACTGATTAATTTAAGAAAGTACTTATCAGATGCGGAATATTTTCCAGGGCTGCTTGCTTCTCAACGGCGCCAAGATTATAGGCTACTTTCGGCATACCATAAACAACTGAAGATGCCTCATCCTGACCGATTGTCCTCGCTCCGGCCCGGCGCATAGCCAACAGCCCCTTAGCGCCGTCAGCCCCCATGCCTGTCAGAAGCACCCCGACAGCCCGGGGACAGGCCTGCTCGGCCACTGACTCAAACAAGACATCAACAGAAGGGCAATGGCCATTTACTTTCTCTCCCAGGTAAGAAACTACTTTAAGCCGGTCGCCTTGCTGCTTAACTTTAATATGCTGATTGCCAGGGGCCACTAAAACCTGTCCGGCTTCAAGCCACGCTTCGCCCTGTATCTCCTTGACCACAAAAACAGTTTCCCTGTTAAGACGTTCCGCAAACAGCCGGGAAAACAACGGCGGAATATGCTGAACAACGACAATTCCCGGCACAGAGTTCGGCAAGCTCTTAATTACATTAAGCACAGCCTCGGTGCCGCCGGTTGAGGCGCCAATAGCTATTATTCTGGCATTACTCATGGCGGGCGTACTGCCTGGTTTCTCAACGAATGTAGGCTGCCGGCGCATTATCCTGGCCACCGAGGCGATTTTAATTTTATATATTAAATCAGTAATAAAGGTATCTAAGCCCTGAGCAGTGGCAGCTTCGGGTTTTGCCACGAAATCAACTGCTCCGGCCTCAAGTGCATCAAATACAGTATGATTGACGGCAGATATAACAATGACCGGCAGCGGATACTGAGGAATCAACTTGCGAATAAACTCAATGCCGTTCATTTTGGGCATTTCGACATCGCAAGTCATCACGTCGGGCCGGTATTCAATAATCTTGTCTCTGGCCTCAAAAGGATTGGCGGCCGTAGCCACCACTTCAATGCGGGCGTCTGAGGCTATTCCCCGTGCCAGTAACTCACGGTAAAAAAGTGAGTCATCCACGACCATTACTTTTATCTTTTTCATTGCTTCCTTTCCTTTCGGTAAATACCCGGCCTAATATAGGTATATTGAGCCGTATCTCGGTCCAGAGACTCAGAATGGCTAATAAAAAGATACCCGTTGTCTGCAGTCGCCTCATAGAATTTTCTTACCAGGTTTTCTCTTGTCTTTCTGTCAAAATAGATCATAACATTCCGGCAAAAAATGCAGTGAAATTTTTTCTTAAAGGGAAAACGTTCTTCCATCAGATTGAAACGCCGAAAGATAATTTCACTTTTAATCTTTTCCTGGAGACAATACGACCCGTTCGGCAGTTTTGTAAAATAGGGCATAAGCCAACGGCGCGGCAATAGAGCGATTTCCTTGGGGCCATAAAGGCCCCTCCGGGCGATTGCCAGAGCCTGTTCAGAGATATCGGTTGCCAGCAGCCTGGCGTCCCAATTCACTTTTTGTACTCCAAAATACTCGTCAATCATCATGGCCAGGGTATATGGCTCATTACCTGTGGAACAGCCGGCGCTCCATATACGGATATCCTTCTCGCGAAGCGTTTTTGTCAGAAATGGCAGTACTACCTTGACAAAATACTCAAAATGCTCTGCTTCACGCATAAAGTAAGTATGATTCGTGGTAATTGCATCAATTAATGCGGCCGTTTCCCCACCCGTACGGTCAGCCACAACGTAGTCATAATAATCGGAAAAACTGGTAAAGCCGTTTTTTTTCAGTTTATTGCCCAAACGCCCTAGTATCAGGGTTTTCTTCCCCTGTCCTAGTTTAATTCCGCAATATCTATAAATGTATTGCGCTAACTTATCAAATTCTTCAGTGGTAATCTGCAGCATTAACATCACCTGCGTAAAATGGCTGAACCATATAATTTCATAGGGTTCAGCCTGAAATTTAATTAGTATTTGCCGAACTCATCATCGCTTAAGGCAATCTTAAGTTTGGCGGCAGCCGCTTTTTGGGTTTCGTCAACATAAGCGCCGCCACTCTTTTTGTTTGCTAAATTATCCAGCATGGCCAGTATCTCCGGACTCAAGCTGCCTGTTGACGAATCAGATCCAAGACTGCTATTTAATTTAAAACGGCTGGCCAGGTTCCGCAGTACTTCCGCCTGGCCGGTAAGCTCCTCGCTGGCGGCGGCGCTTTCTTCCGCGGTTGCCGAATTCGTCTGGACAACCTGTGTTACCTGGCTAATCCCCTGGTTTATCTGTTCAATACCAGCCGCCTGCTCAGTGGAAGCAGTGGCAATCTTGCTGACAAGCAGCGATACCTCCGCCACTTGTTCGACAATATGGTTCAATGCCCGGGCAGTATCGTTGGCAATTTTAGTGCCGCCGGACACTTTTTGAATCGAGCCTTCGATCATAGCCGTTGTTTCTTTGGCCGCATTGGCTGAGCGGGCTGCTAAATTGCGTACCTCTTCGGCCACAACGGCAAAACCCTTGCCGTGTTGACCGGCGCGGGCCGCTTCTACGGCGGCGTTTAAGGCCAGGATATTGGTCTGAAAGGCGATTTCGTCAATAACTTTGATAATGCGCGAAATATTGCCTGACGCCACGTTAATTTCCTCCATGGCCTGAAGCATTTCCCGCATCTGGCTATTGCCTGTCACCGCATTATTTTTGGCCGTGGCTGCCGCCAGATTAGCTTGATCGGCAAACTGAGCATTAAGTTCAGTCTGCTTGGCGATTTCTTCTATAGAGGCGGATAATTCCTCGATGGCGCTGGCTTGCTCGGTAGCTCCCTGGGAAAGACTCATACTGGAAGAAGCTAACTGTTTCGCACCAGTGGCCACCTGCCCGGCCGAAGTATTAATATTATGCATGACTTCATTCAGGTTGTCGGCCATTTTACGAAAAGAGGTCGCCAAGTTTCCTAATTCATCCCTCCCATTTATTTCTATGGAAATGTTAAGATCCCCATCAGCAATTTTATCAGCGGCTATAACAAGCTCGTCAAGAGGCTTGCTGATCCTGCGGGCTAAAAATAGCCCAAGTCCAATGGCCGCCAGCATGGCAATGACAATAATGACCAGCATGGTTTCCACGGCCAGGCTTGCAGCCTTGCTATTATCACTGGCACTGGCTTTCCCTGACGAAATGTTAAATTCAACTATCTTTTCAATATCATCGTTAATATCATTCGCATTGGCTAGGCTGTCCCGCATAACTGCGGCCGCCTGGTCGTCCTGCCCGCTTAGTGCTAACTTTATAATTTTGTCACGCGGTGTATCGTATCTATCAATATCGGCTTTCAGTTTGTTATACAAACGGCGTTCATCTTCTGTCACAATACCCTTCTCATATGCATTCAGCGATTGTTCCACGGCTTTGTCAAAACCCTTGATTTTGTCTGCAAGCGCCGGCTTGGCTGCCTGATCTTTCTCTATGATGATATCGCGCAAGACAACTCTTGTCCGTTGATAGTTGGTACTCACTCTGGTAATGTCGCCCAGCGGTATGCCGTAGCTATGATACATTTGTGTATAACCGAAATCAATTGCTTTGAGACTGCCAATCCCTACAGCGCCAACAAGCCCTGCAATACAGGCTACCACTAAGAAACCGGCGATTAGTTTGCGCGATATCTTCATATCATTGAACCATTTCATTCTTATTACCCCTTTCTTAACCTGTTATGCTAATATTGCCTGTCCACATCTTGGTCCAGCAACAGCCGCCGGCAATCAAGCAGCAGTTTGACGTCATCTTCAACTTTACCAATTCCTTTTGTATAACGGTTATGCGCGCTTTTTAACTCCTGAGGCGTAACGATATCGGCATCGTCTATGGACAGCACTTCTGACACCCTGTCTACAATCAAGCCGGCAGCCATATCATTAATATCAACCACAATAATACACGTTCTGTCATTATATTCCTGAAAAGGCTTCTTAAAGCGCAGGCGAACGTCAATAACCGGAATAATTTTGCCGCGTAAATTAATGATGCCGCAGACATACTCAGGCAAATGGGGCACTTCGGTGATAGGCTGCATGCCAATAATTTCAGTAACATGAGAGATTTCCAGACCATAACACTCATTCCCCAGACAAAAAGTCAGGTATCTTCCGTTTTGCGTATCCTCGTCGAGTTCTTCATTTACCATTTCAGCCACTTCTGACTCTCCTTTCTTAAGCAGATACGGCTAAGGCTACATAAGCTCAATAACATTAAGTATTAAACTAATGCTGCCATCCCCCAAAAGGGTACAGCCGGCCACACCATTTACAGGACTTATGGCCTTCAAATATGGAGGTAGCGCTTTTATGACAACAGGTTGCTCACCGACAAGATGATCAGCAAACAAACAAATCGTGCGGGTATTATTTTCGACCATTATCAGAATACCTTCCGTAAACTTTGTAATCTCCGTCTGTACTCCAAACGTACGGTGCAGGCGCAATATTGGATGGCATTGGCCCCGCAGCATAATCATTTCATTGCCGTCCGGATCTGTAATAATAGCCTTTTCCTTTGGCCGGAAGGATTCGCGAATTGATGTAATGGGCAGCGTATAGCGCGCCCTGCCAACTTCAAAAATCATTCCGTCAATTATAGCCAGCGATAAAGGAATTTTAAGCGTTATGGTACTGCCTGCACCGGGAACAGAATCAATAGCTACTGTCCCCCCGATGTTATGGATATTTTTAGCTACAACATCCATCCCCACGCCTCTGCCGGAGAATTCAGTGACATTCTCTTTTGTTGAAAAGCCGGGAAGAAAAATAAAAGAAAAAATATCCTTATCGGTCAACTCCGATTCCGGTTTACAGATTAAGTTATTGATTCTGGCCCGCTCTAAAATCTTTTCCTTGTTTAGGCCCCGCCCATCGTCTTTGATGAGAATCAGCACATCACTGCCGGCATGACGGGCCTCCAGCGTAATCGTTCCATAAGCCGGTTTCCCCGCCAAGGAACGTTCCTCCTGGATCTCAATACCGTGATCAATGGCATTGCGGATTAAGTGCATGAGTGGGTCTGAAATATTTTCAATAACGTTTTTTTCCACTTCCGTTTGTTCGCCGATTAATTCCAGGCGGACTTCACGGTTTAATTTCTTGGACATGTCCCGGACAATCCGGTGCATTTTTTGAAAAGTAGTTGCCAGCGGTACCATGCGGATGGACATAACCATATCCTGCAGCTCGCCTGTCATCTTCTCAAGATGCCTGGCGGTTTTGTGGAAGCTTTCCAGCTTAAGTCCCTGCAAATCCGTATTCTGTGTTACCATCGCCTGCGTAATTACCAATTCTCCCACTAAATCCATTAGGCCATCCAGCTTGGCAACATTTACACTGATAAAGCAGGATTGCGCGTTCCCTGTTTCCTTCTCACGCCCATTGTTCGCGTTAATTATTGGTATTTTGACCGGTTGCTCTTCCAGTGACGCAGATTTACTTTTATCTTGTACCTGTTCGTTCTCTGTGTCACTAAGTACCTCAAGTTGCAGGGTACGCAGAAATAACGTTTGCTTAAGCAGGTCCTCCACCTCAGTAGGCGATTTGGCTGTAGAAAACACGATCTGAAATCCGGCCTGTTGAATCAGCTCAACCGCAGCCTCATTGCTAATAATATCTTCCGGGACATGTGAGATGATATCGGCAAACTCCTTTAGATTATGAACAACAGTAAAGGCCCTGATATTTTCCATCTCACAACCCTGATCAAAAAAAATAACCGCCCTGAAATATGCTGTTTTCTCTGCTAAAACCGTTTTATTCTGGCTTATATAATATTGCTCCTGCCCTCCGGGCACAGCCTGCTCTAAAGCTGTCTTACACTTATTTTCCTGGTCATTTCCGGTGTCACAGGCGGTTAAGGACTGCAGATACCCTTTTATTTCGGTTAATAACTCACCTGTATCACCGTCAGTATCGCTCCTGTTCTTGATTTTTTCTAACTCACTTTTTATAAAGTCAACACCGGCTAACACCAGATCCGCCAATTTGTTATAATTTATTTCTTCTTCCGGGTGCTCACGCAGATAATAGAATACATCTTCCAAAGAATGTGCCAGGGCAGCAATATTATCAAACAGCATCATGGCTGATGAGCCTTTGATAGTATGCATAATCCGGAATATGCCGTTTACCTGTTCAAGACTGTAATCACCGGACTTTTCACTGCTTAAAACAAGCTGCTCCAGCTGTTCAACTAACTGATCCGCTTCAAAAAGATACATATCGAGCATCGGTTCGAGGCTAAGATTACCCGACATTATAATCACTCCTTCGGGCCTGTATCGTAAACATAATTAATTGCGACACTAAAAAGCAACACTGTTCAAAATTCTGCCAGCCCCAACTTTTTCATTACTTCCAAAAACTTTTCTGTATCTACCGGTTTAGCCGCATATGCGTCGCAACCGCTTGCGAAAGCTTGCTTAATATACTCCGTGTCTGCCAGGGCTGTTGTCATGATAATCTTGAGCCGCTGCTCAAACAACACTCCATTTTGTTGTTCCAGATTACGAATGGTTTTTAGTACTTTTAAGCCATCTACTTTCGGCATCATAATGTCCAGACAGGCCAGCTGATATGGATTGCTTTCCCTCCAGGCCAGCAAATAAGCTTCAAGCGCTTCCGAGCCGTCTACCGTAATATCACACTCTCCGTACATCGCCAGAAACTTAGATAAAAATTTCCTGCTTATTAGATCATCTTCGGCTATCAATATTCTCACACTGCCGCCTCCGTTAACGAGTTTCTATTATTTTTAAACATAGGCTACGATAAGGGAATTTAGCATGGTCTCTGCCAACCGCCTTTACTACTATAATAGAATGTAAATCTGTCACTGGACTGACTAAAGTGTGACAAAGGTCTTACAATTCCTGATTTTTTGATTTTATAAAGAAAACACGGCTTGCGCCGAGCCTTTGGCGAAAGCGGAAGCCGATCTTGCCTTTATCCAGGCGAAAGTTATACTTTCTATCAGGATAAAAAAATAAACCTCACGCTCACATTAATGTGAAGCTGAGGCGCTAGAGTTTGTTATTATATATCATTAAGTACCTAAATCAAATAATTCTTGGGAACAGCGGCTTCTACTGCAGGTATCTGCCATTTCCCTTATGTTCAGTATGCCTGATGCCATGGGCCAAACTGTCCAAAAGATGTCCTGTCATTGTTATCGACAAAGAATAATTTTCATGTTGCACATTAACCAGCAATTCATTTGCTTTTTTAACAAGGCTTTTGGCGCGGCTGTTTTCACAGTCAGCATTATGGCCACTAAGTAGCGATTGTACAAACTGAGATGCCAGCAAGCGCATGATCTTTTTATCCCGCCGGCCACGAATTTCCCGGTGCAATTGGCAAAGAATCAGCATGCTGTCCATTTTATTCTGGTCATTCTCTATACAAACCTGGCTAGATTGTATTGACATGTTAACTCCTCCACACTTAGTAGTTGTATCTAATTACCCAATAAACCCTGTTATATTAAATCCTAGCATGAAATTATGTCGAAAAACTGACCAAATAATGACAAAAATCTTACAAAATTATATCTTCTTTTTTTACGTCATAAGACTGAGAACATATTCCCTCATTTTAGCGACGTATAGAAGTACTTCATCTAAGTTTTTCCGGCGTGCGGCCAATTGGCTCTTAAACGCCATTGTTCTTAACTCGTCTAATTCCTCTTTTCCCGCCAGTTCCTTAAGTTGGTGAGCATAATGCTCGACACGCGCCACATCATTACCCTGAACAGCCGCTTCTAGTTTTCTAAGTAATTCATTCATAGCTTTCTCAGCCCCAGCATCTAATACGAGCCTTTTTAATCTTGCAGCCGCCAGCTTCCCCCTATCGTCTATTTTTTCAATAGCCTTATCTGCAGCTATTGCCTGAAAGGCCACTATTTTTTCCAGCTTTTCAAACAACTCAGCCAGACGAAACGGTTTTGCCAAATAGTCATCCATCCCTGCCAACAAAAACTTTTCCTTATCACCATGCAGCGCATGTGCTGTAAGAGCGACGATTGGTATATGGCGCTCCGTTCCGGCCTCGGTTTCTCTTATCCTGAAAGTTGTTTCAATCCCATCAAGTTCAGGCATCTGAATATCCAGCAGGACGCAATCATACCTAGTCTGGTTTAAAAAAGTTAATGCTAACACTCCATTTTCCGCACAATCTGCATAATGCCCCATTTCTTTTAACATCCGTTTGATTACTGTGCGATTAACAGGATCATCTTCTACCACTAACACGCACATAGGCGTTAGCGTAATCAGTTTTTCCCCTGATTCTGCCGCCCCTTGTACTGCGGCCTTCTCCGCTAGTACAAACGGAATTGTAAAACTAAACTCACTGCCATATCCTAATCTGCTGCTGACAGAGATTTGGCCTCCCATCATCTCCACCAACCGTTTTGAAATGGCTAAACCCAATCCATTGCCGCCATATTTTCTGGTAATGGAGCCGTCTACCTGACTGAAGGTCTGAAAAAGCTTATCCATATCCCCCGGCGCAATACCTATACCGGTATCAGTAACTCGAAACGCCAGTGTAATGAATTTGTTATCTTGACATTCGTTTTTAACCTCCAAAGATACCGATCCCTGTTCTGTGAATTTTATGGCGTTGCTAAGTAAATTAGTCAACACTTGCCGTAATCGATTCGGATCTCCTTTTATCCTCTGGGGGATAACGGCGGCCAACGTATAAGAAAAATCCAAACCTTTGTGCATAACCTGACTGGTATTGGCCCTGACAATTTCATCAATTAGCTCCCTTATATCAAAATCCATATTCTCAATCGTCAGTTTATCAGCCTCTATCTTGGAGAAATCCAGAATGTCATTGATTATTCCCAGTAATGAGGCGGCGCAAGTTTTGGCAATATTTAGGTTTTCTTTCTGTTCTGTTGTTAATTCAGTCAATAAGGTTAAATCAATCATTCCCATAATTCCATTAATCGGGGTTCTTACCTCATGACTCATATTTGCCAGAAACTGGCTTTTAGCCATATTGGCTGCCTCGGCCCTCTCTTTGGCAATTTGTATATCTCTTTCCGCCAGCTTTCGGTCTGTAATATCTATACCCATTCCCAAATAGCCATCCTGCTGACCGTCGACGTGATAAAAGGGACGGTTAAACCAATATAGCCAGCGGTATTCACCGTCACAATTTAAAATACGTATTTCGTGATCAAAGCCAATGGAAGGAAACGTCTGTCCGTCATGGCAACGTGCACGGTCCTCCGGATGCACTCTGTCCAGCCAGCCATAACCCTTAGCCTGTTCGGCAGTCTGACCGGTGAGTTCATACCAGACTTTATTTATGTACTGACACTCATATTGAGAACTTGTCCGCCAAATTATCGTTGGAAAACTTTCAAACATAGACAGAAAAAAATCTCTTGACTGTAAAATGGCAAATTCCTTTTCCTTGGTACTTGTTATATCAGCCAAAGAAATCAGTACATTCTGCCTGCTTTCGACCTTAATTGCCGCCATGGAAGCTTGAAACCACATACGGACACTATTTTCCTCATACTGGATTAACTGGCAGCAATCAAACGCCGTTACCATAGAGCTACCCGCAAGAGTATCGCGAACCGCCTTTCTAAACTCGCAGTAGCGGAATTTCTTGCCATAACCACACTGAATTACAGGCTTAGAACCTCGCTTGGAACAAAAAAAATCACCATAAAACCGGCCTTCAATTTCATATCTTTCCACTTTAAAAATCTTCAGTATTTCTTCATTAACCTGTACGATTCGTTCCGTACTATTTATGATGATCATTCCTACCGGTGCTGAATTGAAAATAGTTCTTAATTTTGTCTCTTCATCTTTTAGCTTATCTTCTAATAGCCGGTACGGAGTCACATCCCTAATAACAGCCACCACACCGTAAAAACCTTCTTCACCTTTTTCAACAGGTGCAAAAGTTGCCAATACGTATTTTACAGAGCCGTCTTTGGCTACTAAATAGGTACGATCTGATAAGCCTGTCATTTCCCAAGTATTTAATACTGTAACAATTGGACTATCCTCTTTATCCTGTGTCTGGCTGTTAAAAAGACGGAAAACAGCGTCAAAATCACGCCCTACAGCTTCCTTACCTGCCCAGCCGGTTATTCGTTCAGCCGCAACATTAAAAAACACGATCGTGCCAATATAGTTGATGACAATTACGCCATCGCCAATAGCCGCCAAGGTGTTTGCAATTGCTTCACTACCATAGTTCACCTCTATATCAGCCTCCTAACCACAGTTAACAAATCCTTCTGTCTAAAGTTCTCTTTAATCAAATAGTCATTGACTCCGGCCGCTATTCCCCGTTGCCTGTCCTCAGCAGTTTGCAACCCGCTTAGCAGTACTACCGGCAAATGCTGCAGATGTTCCCGGGAACGAATATAGTTAATAAGCGCCCATCCGTCTACCCGAGGCATGTCAATATCAGAAAGAACAATGTCTACCTTGTATGAGTCGAGAACCTGCTGGCCCTCCAAGCCGTCATTGGCCGTCTTAACCTGGTAGCCGGCAGCAACTAATACATATTCGAGCATAGTCCGGGCCGTAATTGAATCTTCCACAATCAGCACCGTCTGCTGCTGGTTTATTGCCGATAAATTAGTATTATTAGTTGACATGTTCTTTTTGCAGGTAGTTTTTACTCTGGTCGCATTTTTTTTTGTGTCGATATTTTCATTGCTGCAAATGGCGGCATCGTTAAACCTTTTGAGGCGCAGCTGCCGTTTTTCAAGCCTTTTCATAAATACCTCCTGCCACCGACTTTTGTTGTATAAATTACCAGCTATATAACCTTATTCTAGAAAACAAACATGTCACACGCCTGACAAATTGCTGACATATGTCTTACATATAAAGTAGACTAACCTTATCCCGGGACTTAGGCGCACGCCTGTGCCCGTACTTGTAGAAGCGGGAGTCTTCGAGCGGGTTAGTCGTCGGATAAATAAAAAAGGAGAATAGGGTTATACGCTATTCTCCACACGCCATGATTCACGATTAGTCGTTCTCCGGTCAATCAATTCGATACAATAATTGGATAAGTAGGAATTTCTTACAAAAATCTTACAATTACTACTATAAATATTTGCCAGGAAAGGGAATCCAGAAACTGTGTCGTATAATAAATAATATTATAATTTTTTTACTACTTTTCTGGAGGTTACGTCCATGGCTGACAAAATTCTTGTTGTCGACGACGATCCTGTCCTTTGTGAACTAATTTCTGCCTATTTAAAAAATGATGGCTTTGACGTTGTTGTTGCAAGTTCCGGTCAACAGGCTCTCCATTTATTATCCACTGCTACTTATGACCTGCTATTGCTCGATGTTGTTTTGCCTGACACTGACGGTAATCAACTCGCCCAGCAAATGCGTACCCTCACCAATATTCCGATTTTATTCATTTCTACAAGGGATTCCGAAGTTGATAAAGCAATCGGCCTTGGCGTAGGCGGCGATGATTATCTGACCAAACCTTTATCCCGGATTGAGTTAGTGGCACGCATCAAAGCCCATCTTCGGCGCTATCGCCAGATACAGACCAAGCCTTTTGATTCGGTAAGCACAAGTGTCGGTCCGATAAGAATTGACATCTCACAGCGCCGAATCTGGATTCACGACAAAGAAGTTACTTTAACCACGCGCGAGTTTAATCTCTTACGAGTGTTTACCCAGAATCCAGGTCAGGTGCTTACCAAAGAGCAGTTGTTTGAACTGGTATGGGGCGATGAGTTTTTTGATGACAATACACTTATGGTAGCTGTGCGGCGACTTCGTTCCAAGATTGAAAGTAATCCGACTGAACCCAAGCTAATTGAGACCGTTTGGGGGGTAGGTTATCGTCTAAGTCTAAAAAAATCCTGCTAGCTGATAGCCAACCACAGGCTTGCTTTGTTACTTCTCCGCGCAGGAAAAATATATCTTAAACCTGCTTGCTAACTTTTGACAAATTGGTCACTACATAATGCAATAACTTTTCTAATTCCTGAGAAGGCTCCAAAAATAAATAGGGATCAATCTCCTCATGACAATACTTGCGTTTGTTTCTTAAGATAGACAAGTTGCGTCTGGTAATCGCATAGCGTTTTCCTTTTAATATATAAACATGATCGCAAAGCTGAATTATCGTTTCCATTTCTAGCCCCCCGACTCTATTAAATCATTACACTCCGTTTTGTACTTATTCATATTATATCTCTATAACCTGACCAGATAATGACAAAAAAATTACAGTATTCTTACAAAATAAAAACAGCCGACAGGTTATCGGCTGTTTTTTATATTATTGTTTTTCAGGACGTTTCGTAAAGCTTCACAGGCGTTTTGATACTCAGCTTCCAGTTGAGCTATACAGGTATCCAAGCCACCAAGCGTGTCCAGCCTAGCTTGCGTTTCAATCCTGCCGCAAATAGTTGCCAACCTTTTGGCGCCAATACTGGCGCTGCTTGATTTTAAACTATGTGCTGTTTTTATCAGTGCTGATATATCCCGGTCTTGCGCGGCCCGGCAAATCGCTTGCTGTATTGATGGTGTGCTGGAAAAAAATATTCCTATTACCCGCTCAAGTACCGGTTGCCCGGTTTGTTGCTGCAATTCAAGCAGGTCATCCATAATCAGGTCATCCAGGACATCCTCTACACCCATTTTTTCAGGGATATTTGCCTTATTTCTAACCAGATCGGCATCTGTCAAACGCAATAAGAGCTGACGAATATGTTCCGTTTTGACAGGTTTACTAAGGTAATAATCCATGCCTGCCTGCTTACATTTTTCGATATCGCCAGGCATGGCATTGGCAGTCACCGCAATAATCAGAGCGGCTTTTTTATCTTGGGTTCTCTCTAAGTAGCGAATTTGCCTGGCTGCCTCATATCCGTCCATAACCGGCATATAACAATCCATAAGAATGAAGAGATAGTCATTCTTTTTCACCTTTTCCAGAGCATGCTGGCCGTTATCGGCAAGATGCACTGTCAAAAACCCCATATGCTCTAACTGGAGAGTTAGTAAATCCCGGTTAACAATATTATCTTCAACTACAAGCACCGGCTGCTGCAATACTTCATCCGGTATTGCCAATGTATGCTGGCAAGTGGTAGTACTGGCCGCCGCCAGGCTCGGGTTGACAGACAGTTCAAACGGGATGGTAAACCAAAAAGTAGAACCAGAACCTTTTTGGCTTTTTACTGCAATGATTCCTCCCATAAGTTCAACCATTCGTTTCGAGATAGCCAACCCCAGCCCTGTTCCGCTATAATTACCGCCACCATAATGACTAATTTGGGAAAACGGCTGAAACAGCTTCTGCAAATGTTCTTCCGAAATTCCTATCCCGGTGTCGTTAACTGCCAAATAAATATATCTCAAACCGGCTTGCGTTTTTGCCGAAACATAAATATTGACGCTACCTGCTGCGGTAAACTTTACAGCATTATCCACTAAATTCATAAGAACTTGTTTTATTCTGATCCGGTCGCCATAACATATTTTATTTTGGATAACCGGATCGATAGTAAAATCAAGCACAATATTCTTTTTCTCCGCCTTTTTCGCATAAAGGCGAACCACATCAATTACAACATCCGTCACGCTAAAATCTGATTTTTGTACATCCATTTTTCCTGCGTCGATTTTAGTATAATCTAACACATCATTGATTAAAATCAATAAGCCATCGGTAGCATCCTGCAGGAGATGGAGATAACTCCATTGCTGTTCTGAAAGATCGGTTGCCAGCAGGAGGTCCACCATTCCCACAATAATATTCATGGGAGTTCTGATTTCATGGCTGATGGTTGCGAGAAACTCGTGTTTGGTACTGTTTAATTGATCAATATTACCATAATCTTGCATATAATCATTTACATAAATTAAAAAAAAAGATCGGTTGTCATCAGAATCTGTTACTTTGACAAATTCCCAGCAAAGAGTTCTCGTGCCGCCATTTGCGTTCTGAATATCACTTTGGGTTCTGTAAACTGGCTGATCTAAACTGACATACGGCAAAAATTGTCGTATTGTACTATTTATCAGTGATTTCGCGTTACTATTCAACATACGAAAAAAACGATCGTTTGCTTTTATAATGGTTCCAGTGTTGTCTAGTATTGCCACACCTGTTATTTGTGTAGTCAATACTTTATCAAGTAACTGCCAGTCCCTTTCGTTCATATAGTATCTCCTCCGCGGATAACCTTATATATTTAAATTTTTTTACTACTAAAATCCCTGTATTAATAGAGAAAGACTGGCGAGAGTCAGCCAATCTTCCCTATTTTTAATTTGGCGCCTTACATAAATGCCGGATATCGTAAAGCACATACACTAGGCAATTTTCTCATATACAGCTTTTGTATTTCTAAAACATTGCTGGATTGCTTTTAGGAAATCGCCTACATTCTCGACGTTCCCCTCTGACGCCTGTGCTTCCATAGCGGCACATAGCTTCACCAGCTCTTGCGCACCAATTGCCGCACTGCCTGATTTTAGACTGTGACTGATATTCTTAATAGTGATTGTATCTTTTGTCTTAGCAGCTGACGCTATCTGTTCACATTTTTTGGGGAATTCATCAGCAAATAGCTCAACCAGACGCACAAGCATATTACAGCCTTTTAAGCGGCTTAGCTCCAGAATGTCTTCTACCACATCCATATCCACCAATTCCTGAATTGGTTTTTGATCTGTAGACTCAGGCAATGATATTAATTCCCCGGAGACTTTCGCGTTTGCTTTGCTAACGGTATATTGCTGCAATACCTCGGTCAACCGGTTTAAGGTCACGGGTTTACTAAGAAACCCATCCATACCGGCTTCTTTACATTTGGCGCGATAGTAATCTTCAACATGAGAGGTTAATGCTACAATCGGTGTATAGCGCCCTTTAGCCTGCTCAAACTGACGAATGATACGGGTGGCCTCAAATCCATCCATCCATGGCATACAACAATCCATTAGAATAATCGAATATTCATGAGCTTCTACAGACTTGACAGCCTCTTTGCCGTCAATCGCCACGTGAACATCAATTACATTAAGCTTGGCTAACTGCATCAGCACTAGTTCGCGGTTAACAGGATTGTCCTCGACAACAAGTATTGAGCCCGCAGCAGACACGCTTTGCCTATATTCCTGCCTTACGGTTTGCGATTCCCGTTCTTCCAGAAATACCGGCATAGGTACGGAAAACCAGAAAGTACAACCCGCTCCTTTTTTACTGCTGACACCGATTGTTCCCCCCATTAGTTCTACTAAATGCTTGCAAATTGCCAAACCAAGGCCAGAACCTTCGCTTTTTTGTTCTATTGACGAACTAACCTGATAAAAGGGGGTGAATAATTGATCTTGGACAGATTCCTTAATACCGCAGCCGGAATCGCTTACTTCACAATGAAAAATAACTGTGTCATTTTGCCCGGGAATAGTCCAGCCCCGGATAACGACAGCACCATTGGGAGTAAATTTGACCGCATTACTTACAAGATTAATCAGAATTTGCCTGAGACGAACAGGATCACCCATTACGATCGGCGTATCCGCAGCAAACTCCAAATATATGTCTGTCCTGTTTTGTTTGGCTTTAACGCTAAACAAACTAATGACACCTTCAATAAGAGGCCGTATCTGCAGCGGGATAATCTGCAAGTCAATTTTTTGAGCTCCCATTTTTCCCAAGTCCAGAATGTCATTTAGGATGATATTAAGTGAGCTGGCCGACTCATAAACTACCGTTGCGTATTTTCTTTGTTGCTCATTCAACTGAGTATCCAGCAACATCTCCATCATACCGATAATGCCAGTCATTGGTGTCCGCAGATCATGACTTACTTTAGCAATAAATTCAATTTTCGACCACAGGGCTTTTTCGGCTACCTGTTTCATTTCCTGCGCAGTTTTCTCCGCTTTCCGTCGCTCATTATCGGCGTAAATAACTTCAAGCAGTATACCGGCCGTAGAAATAAAAGGCCGCAGTATTTTTAGCTTTTCCTCATCATAATCTGAACCCAGGCGAGCCAGTACCAACACGCCAAAAGAGACCTCACCGGAAGTAATTGGAATACCAATGAGCGACGGCAGCGTTTCACCGGCTTTGTCCTGCAAAATAGTCTCCTGTCGCTGTAAAACTTGATCGGCATGACAGCGTACAACTTTAGCCAACATATCCCTCTGCTCCACGAATTCATCTGAAATACATTCCCAGGATAAGAAGACGGAATCTTTTTCATTCTGCCCGGCTTTTTCTCCTTCCAGGAACGCGTAATCACTGCCGGTAACATGTAACAGGCGGTCAAGCATCGCCCCAAAGACAGTACTGGAATGATTCTTGCGGATAAACTCCGCCGTTCCCCAATGTAAAACATCCAGCAGATTGGTTTGTTTCATCAATCGCTTTTCCGTACTTTTTAGAGTCGTTATATCATGGCTGACAATTAAGACCGTATCCGTATCAAACTCACCTTGTTCCAGCGGAGTCAAAGTTGTATGAAAATGCTTTAGTCCATCAGAAAATGCATAACTCCATTCAAAGGAAACCTCTTGTCCGGCATACGCCTTCTCAAGGTTTTCCAGATAGAATGTCTTTACCGGCCCTACCAAAATATCATCCACCCGCGAGCCCATAAGACTCTCTACAGCAATTCCCTGCTGGCGATACCAAGCTCCGTAAATACTGGTAAAACGGTGCTGCCTATCCAGTGTAGCAATAAAATCATCCATAGAGTTGACCAAAGTCCGGAACCGGTTCTCACTGACGGTCAGTTGCCCCTGGGCAGTCCTCAGTGCCTGCAAGGCGGCCTGTTTTTGTTCAAAAGGTTTTACTATTGACGATATACACAAACTGCGAAGTAAAAAAGAAAATCCGCATAGGCGATAAGCATGCGCCGTAAGAATATCAATTGAATTAATGCTTGCAAAAAAGGTTCCTATACTCTGTCCCCCTATAAGAAATACATAACCAAGCATTAAATTCAAACCTTCCGGTGTACGCTCAATACGGTATACTTTATAGATGGACCAGAGAGTTGCACAAAAACCGACAATTATTATATTTTCCAGAAGGATTTTAAGCGGAGTCCCGCCCTGGCCCGCTATAAACAGAACCGGTAATTTTGAAGCCTGCGTTATAAAAAGCCATATTACGGCAATAGTAATAATACCGCTGATAGAGTAATAAAAAAGGCATGATTTTTTCAAGGGCATATCTGGTTTCCGCCAAACTAGCCACAAACCAATACTCTGGACAAGGCGGGCAGTTATGCTTGTCCAGGCGGGCAATTGACCATTTTCTATATTTTTCGCTGCTAATAATGCCTTTATTGGCATGCCAGGATATGACATTACATGAACAAAAGTTACGCTGCCAATAAAGAGAAAAATACAACCTGGCAATATTCGATAGAGGGACGTATTATGGTTATATAAAACAATTCCCTGGAAGGAAATACCCGTAGCTACGGCAACTACGCCGAGCGCCATCGTAATATGATATAAAAACGCCGATTCTCTGCTTATCTGGACATCGCCTATCATGGAAATTAACGCCAATACCACTAAGGAGAGGCACGCGACCAGCATATATAATTTTTCTGTTTTACTACTCATTACGTTGACCTCCCGTAAAGCTAAAAAGGCGGACTTATCGATAACTAAAATAAAAAATCATCATAACCTATCTAAAATTATACTATGGCTCATTTACTCACAATTGAATTATACTGCAAGACCATAAACTAAATTCTTACGTAATTCTTACATTTTTTAAAATCCGTTAAGACAATAATACCAGCTTATTATCTGGAAGTAAAAAAGAATCCGGTACATTTATGCACCGGATTCTTTTTTGGTAAGGATAAGCTTTCATAAATATCTATCGGATTCCCATATCCAGAATAGTTGCCAAAAACATAACTATACTAAGCGTACCGTTAAGATTAAAAAAAGCAAAATTAATTTTTGAAAGATTAATAGGGGATATTGCCGCATGCTGCTTAAACATCAAAATTCCAGCCAAAATTAAGCCTATCCAATAGCTTACACCTAACATTAATATAATACCTGTTAAAATAAAAAACACCATGGCTCCCACATGGGTTATCGCCGAAACCGTAAGTGCACGCGCAACTCCGAATCGGGCAGGAATAGAGAACAAACCTGTAGTACGGTCAAAATCAAAATCATCACAGGCATAAATAATATCAAAACCGGCTACCCACAAAGCAACCCCCAAACTAAGTAAGACAATACCGGTGTCAATGGCATTACTAATTGCAATCCAGGCAGACAGCGGCGCAAACCCGATTGTTAATCCCAGCACATAATGCGACAGCCAGGTAAACCGCTTTGTATACGAGTAAAAAACAAAAGCAAGCACACACACCGGCGATATTTTAAAGGCTAAGGGACTTAGTTGGTAGGCTGAAACTATGAATAAAGCCGTAAATCCGATTGTATATAACCAGGCTTCTACCAGGCTTATCAATCCTTTTGGCAAGGCTCTGCTTCTGGTTCGAGGATTTTCGGCATCAATATACCGGTCAATAATTCGGTTCAAAGACATCGCTGTTGTTCTGGCGCCAACCATAGCCAGCGTGATCCAGATCAGATTGTGATTGATAATTAATTGTCCTTCTGCTAAAAAGACCGCCATATAGACAAACGGCAAGGCAAAGATAGTATGTTCAAATTTAATCATTTCCAAAAAAACCGTAATTTTACCTAATGGCATTATTTCACCGTCACTTTCAAATAAAATATACTCCCTTTGCCGCAATCGGCGATAAAACTAAATTTATTGTACAAAATAAACATGACTGTGTCCTTACATAATTCTTACACCTTCCTTACTTTACTTGGAAAGATGTAGATGAATAAACATATAAAAACCTATATTTCATCCGTAGTCTTCAACAGGGTCTGGGATATAACAGTTGCTCATTTAACAATATAATCTCGGCTATCCCGCCTAAATAACAACCGAACGAGAAATGCCGGCATAAAGGTTATACTTTTACTATGTAAACATTTCCCGAGACGAACATAAAATCCTTTATAATTACTGCATTTCAAAAACTTCTGTCAGGAGAGTTATTTCAAAAAGCTCCTTAACAAGCCCGTTTACTCCCCGCAGCGTAACCCTGCCCCCTTGCCTGCCTGCTCCTTTATGCAAGGCAATAAGCGTCGCAATACCGGCACTGTCCAGATAATCGACTTGCTCCATATCAATAAGAAAGCGGCTATATCCCTGTGCTAAATATTCCTGTAATTCTCCGCGCAGTTTTTCAGCGTCTTCCGTATAGATAGCTCCCGCTAACTGAACCATAATATGTCCATTTTCAATTTGAAGTTCATAATTCACGCAATTCCCTCCTATGCAGATCTCTTAACCTATATATTTCGCAGTAAAGAATTTGCCGAGGCAGGCGACTGGTCGGTGACTGCCTCTTTTGCCGTCATGCCCCCCACCTGCCAAGCTTTAGTGCATCATATGGAAAGACTTGCTATCCGGTTACTGACTAATATGATTAATTATCATTACCTCATTGCCTAGCCGGTTATAAAGCACTTTGTCACTCCAGGCAAGCATGAGAGGAATACCCCTGCCCCTTTCACTGTCGATCATATTTTTAAATATCTGTCTGGTGCCGGTAGCTGCAAGGTTGGCAAGCTTATCATTACCATTAAAACCGTTCCCGCTGTTTCTTACTCTGATAATTAACCAGCTGCCGATTTTATTAATTTTTACCCTAATGCTGTCGCCGTGCTGCCGGGCATTCATGATAGCTTCCCCTACCGCTACGTCAATTTTTTTAGCTCGATTACCGGCTAGATTCTGTAATAGATGATTGATGCGTCCCCGCACTGATCGATTTTCTTTCCGGCTGGAGTATTCAAAAAGTATTGGGAACGGTTTTAACCCCTTTATTTCAATACATAATGCTGAACAATCATCTTTCATATTCCCTGCCGTTAAATCTGTAAGCAATTCATAAGCTTCATCAAATCTTCCAATACTATCAACTGCTTTGGGCGGCAATTGCTCTAATATACCGTCCGAGAATATAAAAAATGTATCGCCGTTTTGAATTGGCAAAGTAATTGTCCCAAATTTCGGTGTCTCGGTGACCCCGAGAAAAATTCCGGGAATTGTAACTTGGCCGCTTTCCGTTCGCGTACTTACCAATGCCTGGTTAATTCCAGCCGTCCAATATGTTATTCGTTTTTGACGAAAATCAATGGAGAAGGCTATGAGCGCAACAAAGATATTATCTTGCAAATTGTCGCATAAATAACGATTGAGCTCACCCAGTCTTGCTAAAGACCAGGGCTGTTCCCGATCCATCATTTCATTAAGCATAGTGCTGACAGCCGAAGTATAAAGAGCTGTGGCAACACCGTGCCCCGAAACATCAATCAGATAACCGTGAAACATATTCTGATCATGCGTCCAGCGATATCCGTAGAAATCGCCGCTGACAATTGTTAAAGGCCGGAAGATAGTACGAATAGCCAGCTTTTCATTCAGATAATCATTGGGCAGTAAGGATCGCTGTACAGCGCCCGCAACTTCCACCTGACTTTGAATTTCACTCTGCAGTTTCCGGCGTTCGGATATATCACGGATAACGCTGAAAACAATTCCCTTACTGCCGATTTGTTCACCAATCGAGTTAACCTCAACAGGAAACTTACTGCCATCTTTCCGGCGATGCATAATCTCAAATGTAATTCCTCGCTTGAAGGCAAGATTAATATGTTCACGGAGAAACTCGTCCTCTTGTTCTATCCTAAGGTCTGTAATACGCATGTTAAGAAGTTCATCCCGCATATAACCGTATGCTTTTTCAGCAGCAGGGTTCGCTTCAATAATCCTGCCACTGTTTATATCAATAAAAAGCATAATATCGCGACTATGAATAAAAAATAACCGATATTTCTGAAGTTCTACCTGCGCCAACTGACGCTCCATTATCTCTTCTTCCAGTGTAGCATTAATTTCTTCTAATTCAACAGTTCGTTCGGCAACCTTGCTTTCCAGTTCAGAATTCAGCCGGTACAAAGCAGCCTGTGCCTCTTGCCTTTCCATAATTTCTTCTTCCAATGCGGCGTTTATATCCTGAATTTGAATTACTTTTTGATTAAGCAGTAATTCTTTATCTTTAAGCAAATTGATAGTTTGTTTTATTTTATCGCCCATACGGCCAAAGGTTTCACCCAGCAGATTAAATTCGTAAAAAGTTGCTAATTGCTGGTCGGTCTTCAACATATTGTAATTTTCCGCCGCGATATAATTTGACTGATTTATTAACCAGTCTATCGGCTTTTTAATACGATTGGTAAACCAGGTGGCGCAAGGGAGAATAAGCAAAACAATTAGCAAGGTAGTGCCAGCCATCATGGCTAACTGGTTATAAATCGGATTAAGAATTTCCTTTTCACTGATACTGCCGATTAACGTCCAGCCATATTCAGGCATAAATTGATAAGCGCCCATAACCTTGTTACCCAGATAATCACTCCAGTTGGCAATGCCGCTTTCACCAAGCTGAATATGCTGCAATGCATCGTCGGAAAGCTTAAGTTTCATTCTCGCTTTAGGATCAATCATTCCCTTGTCAATCAGGATATTAGTGTATCGCGGCTCAGAAATCATGATGCCTTCCCGGTTGACAAGCAGAATTTCTCCCGTGTGGCCAATCCAGTTGTCCCTCAGTAATTTCTCAATTGTTGTTGTGTGGACAGATCCCAGCACAACCCCCTGAAAAATTCCCTGCTTATCAAATATTGGCGAAGAGAAATTAATAAGCGGCAATCCGCTGTTGCGGCCAATCACAATATCGGAGATATAGTCTTGTCCTGCCGCCGCAGCCTGGTAATAAGGCTGAGCAACAACAGAAGCGACACGAATACCGCCACTAAAAGTGGATATTTTAAATAAACCATCTTTGTTTATATACGATAAGGAATCAAAGCTGTGATTCCCTTCTTGCATAAGGCCAAGTATATTTTTTATTTCAGTTTCGTCTGCCTCCTGAAATTCTTTCAAGCGACTAATTTTGCGGACATCTTCCCGCCGCTCGTCTATCCAGTTTTCAATGAGTATTTTCTGAAGCTCGACCCGCTGGCCAATCATTTCCAGACTTTTTTGCTGAACAACGCTAATTTGCACAAAAGTGTATAAAGTCATAATCATTACACTCGGAATAACAATAAGCAGCACTGTCCATATCCTTAACTGACGATGCAAAGTCTGATGCTTCATAGCGCAACTCCTTTGGTATTTGCTTTAACCAAGGCAACGTAGTCACAATATCAGCCCAGCACAAAATTACCGAAATAACCACTCCGGACTATAAGATCATTTTTAAATGGCGTTTCATTATGCCATATAACAAATTGAGTTTAACAGGTTTGGTGATATAATCATCCATGCCTGCTTCGATACAACGCTCAAAATCCCCGGTCATAGCCAGAGCAGTCATTGCAATAATAGGAGTTTTCCTTGCCTGACCTTCCCTTAACCGGATGAAACGGGTGGTTTCAAAACCGTCCATGTCCGGCATATGGCAATCCATAAAAATAAGATCATACCGGTATTTATCAAACAGTGTTATTGCTTCCTGTCCATCTGCAGCAATATGAACCGAGGCTCCCACTGCTTCCAGTTGTGCCTGCGCAACCTGCTGATTAACCGGATTGTCCTCAACAACCAGCACCAACAGGTTTTGTGAATGGAAACTCGTTTTAGCATCCATATTTTTTTGTAAAAACATCTGGTTCTTGTTACCTTTTTTTACCGGCACGGAAAACCAAAAAATCGAGCCTTTTGCCGGTATACTGCTGAAGCCAATTGTCCCTTCCATTAGTTCCACTAGGCGTTTGGATATAGCCAGCCCCAAGCCGGTTCCGCCAAATCGTCGTGAAGTACTGCCGTCTGCTTGCTGAAAAGGCCGGAACAGCGACTCATGCATTTCTTTAGGAATACCGATACCTGTATCAGAAACCTGAAACTTTACCCTGACATATTCCGGTGTCTCAAACTCTTTCCAGACATCAACATCAATTTTACCTTCCCAGGTAAACTTAACCGCATTGCTTACTAAATTTAATAATACCTGACTTATACGATTCACATCGCCCATAAATATGCCGGCTAAAGCAGCATCAATTTGCACCGACATTTGTACCTGCTCTGCGTTCAGTTTTGTTCGGCATAGTCCTTCTATGTCATGAATAAGCGACATTAACTGGAAAGGAACTGTTTCAATCTCCATCTTGCCAGCCTCTATTTTTGATAAATCCAGCACGTCGTTAATAATGGCAAGCAAAAGATCGGCCGAGTTGGTAATAGCCGCCAGGCATTCCTGCTGCCGTGCATCCATACTGGTTTTCTGCAATATTTCTGTCATACCGATGATACCGTTTAGCGGGGTACGAATTTCGTGACTAATAGTCGCCAAAAAGTTGCTTTTAGCCTCACTTGCATCCTCGGCAGCAGATTTAGCCGCCTTTAATTCTTCTTCCTGTAGCTTTCTGGCTGTAATTTCCATTATCATGCCATCAATTCTTTCAATTTTCCCATTCGGGCCAATCGCAGGTATCCGATAATCGCGAATCCAGCGCAATTCGCCTGATCTATGGTAGATACGGTAATCATTTACGCCAACGTTCCCTGCCAGATTTTCGGCATTTAAATTCTCAAAAATGCAGACATCGTCAGGATGAATAATCTGCCGCCACATATCGGGATTATTGAGAAATTCTTTGGGCTCAAAACCAAATACATCCTGACACCCTTTTGAGAGAAGATATAAATTGTCCTTGTACATGTCTTTGGACCAAAATAACAAATCAAGACTGCTTAAAATATTTTGCAGCCTTTCATTTGCTCTGGACAACGCACGTTCTGTATTAATCAAACTGGTAATATCGTTAAAAGTAATTATTACCCGCTGCGGCAATGCATTTTCTAAGCCGCCGATACCTTCCGCGTTAACCAAAATCCAGGTTATATTCCCAGCTCTTTTCCTAAGACCCATAATCACATTATTACATGATTTTCCGGTTAGTAATGTTATAATACCCGGGCAATCTTCGGCAGAAAACACTGTACCGTCTTCCCGTAGAAATTGTATCTCCGGTTCCAATGTTGATTTTCCATTCATTTGTTCAAAAGTTACGCCGAATAATTTTTCCGCTTGTCTATTAGCGGCTATTATCTTTTTTTCTTGACTTAATATTAATAAACCTTCGGCCATAGCATTTACAATTTGCTGAAATTGCTCTTCACTTTGCGCTAAAGCATCATCGATGATTTTATCTGTCGTAATATCCAAAGTGGTACCGCGAAAACCCGTTAATTTTTTATCCTTATTATACTTAGGAATACCATTATTGCTTAGCCAGACTACTTGTCCATTTTTAGAAATTGCCTGGAAAATAAAATTTTTAAATACACTCGGATTATACCGCGCTTCTTCCATTAATCTAAGAAACTCCGTCTTGCTGCTGGCCGTGAGAATTTGATACACCGGTTTTCCGATTAGTTCTGCAGGGTAGTATCCTAAAATATCAGATATCCGGTCTGATAAAAAGATATTAGTCCCATCTAAATCAAATTCCCATAGATACCGTTCAAGTGAGTGCACAATATCTACGGGACATTCAGCTATACTGTCAGCAACAGGCTTTTGTTCCTTTTTGCAGTCTATAACAGCTTCTCTTATTGAACAAACATAATATTGTCCAACGGGTTTTGGAGCCTGCACTACTGACAACTCAATATTTCTAAAACCCAGAGGTGTTGCTATTTGAGCCTCAATTAGTGAGTCGGAGGATAATTTATCATTTTTCAGTACAATAAGATTATGCAAAGATCTGCCTTTATAATCTTCTGCCGCACAACCGCAAAGCTGCTGTCCAACATAGTTAATATCAATAATATTCAATATTTCATCACAGATAATAATTGCTTCAGGCAAAGCATGAAATATAGTTACATATATTGAAGTATCCTTCATGAAAAGATCCCCCGCTAAAGATTTTTCAACAGTGAAGAGGATTCCTATTTGTAGCAATTTCCTTTACAAGCAGTACTTCATTACCTTGTTTATTGTACGTAACTAGATTAGTCCATAATAACATAATCTTTATGCCACGGCCATGTTCCTCATAGATACCTGAGTTGAATATTTTCTCTTTTCCTTCTGCTAAATACTTTTCAATAAGACTGTTTCCATCGAAACCGGGTCCGTCATCTTTAACCCGTATCACCAGTTTATTCCCAATCACATTGATTTTTATTCTTATACTGATTCCGTACCGAAGTGCATTAATTATGGCTTCGCCCAAAGCTACCCGGAGCATAGCTACTTCATCACCGGCAATCTTATAGATACATAAAAAGATTTCTTTTAAAATAGTGCGCCTCTCGCATTGCAGCGATAAGTAAAAATTAAGGGGAAGTGACGTTGAACCATTCGTGGTCCCATAACTATTGTTGTAGTTGGTATCGTCCTTAACCATCTACTTGCACCGCCTTATCTTTTTAACTCATCTTAGCCATTCTCAGAATCAGATCTGACATCGAAAACAGTTATTAAATGTGTTATAGTGAATAATTCTTTAACTACCCCCTTTAAATGTTTTAGCACAATATGGCCCCTTATTGACTCCAGACGTTTATTAACTGAAATTAAGACAGCAATTCCTGAACTGTCAATATAATCTAATTCCCCCATATCCAAAATATAAGTGTTATATCCCTGATCTATATAAGCTGACAGCTTTGCCCTTAAATCTGCTGCATCTTCGTCAAACATTTGCCCAATAAGCTTTATATTTACCTGGCTGCCGTCAATACTGAAATGTTGCTTCATAATAACTCACTCCCAATAATATGTATAAACATCTGTTCCTCTTTTACTTTATTCGACATTCTACTGTAATTATAGGCCGGAGATACCCTTTTTTCCTGACGAATAAATGACAAGATTCTTACTTTTTTCTTACATTTTTAGATTGGGTAGTATTGTATTAAAATTAAGCAGCACAGTCTTAATAAACAGAACTGTGCTGCTTGTGTTTGGCTTGCTTATATAGTACTGTAATTGCTTGTGTACCTTTTTTATAACGAATCACCCGGCTCACCAGAATTAACGCTGTTAGCGCAATGTATGCACAAAAATATCAATAAAAACCAGGTAAAGCAGAATATTGACGGAGTACTTAAAAATTTCCTGCGACATACCTGTTGACATTCTTCCCGCCTCCTTCTTTTTTAATGGATATATACTCATAGTATAGCAAGCGAGTCTTTCCATTTCATGACAACATTATTACGAAATTCTTACATATTTATGAATAAAAACATTCCTGGAAGCTAACTTCTCCAGGAATGTCTAATTTATAAGTACACTAACCTTCAGACGGGGTTTTAATCCCAGCTGAAGGTAGTCGCCCTTAGGGACTCAGTAGCTCGCCTGTGTCCGGCCCGTAGGGGTAAAACTACCACTTGTAGAAGCGGAAGCTCTAAAGCAGGTTAATCGTCGGATAAATTAAAACGCTTTACCGCTATATCCAGGTTCCTGGCCATTTCAGCCAGGGTCTGACTTAAATCAAAAATTTCTTCCATCGACGCAGATTGCTCTTGTGTCGCAGCTGATACCGACTGAGTTTCACCGGCGGTTTTTTTACTTATATTCTCGATTTCATAGACTGAATTGATAACCTGATTACTGCCGCTTGCAAGCCGCTGCGCTGCAACTGCTATTTCGCCAACCTGGACGGATACCTGCTCAACCATGCCGATAATCTCCCTAAAGGCGCCACCGGCTTCTTCCACAAGCTTTGCCCCGTTTTCTACTTCCCTTTTGCCGCTCTGCATAGAAATAACCGCCTTACCGGTATCGTCCTGAATCCCGGAGATTATCCCGGCTATCTGTTTTGCAGCCTCTTGAGACTGTTCTGCCAGCTTGCGTACCTCATCGGCCACTACCGCAAATCCCCGCCCCTGTTCTCCGGCCCGAGCGGCTTCGATGGCTGCATTAAGCGCCAATAGATTGGTTTGCCCGGCGATCCCTGCAATAGTATCAACAATTTTGCCAATCTCCTGCGACCTATTTCCCAGCTCTGATACCGCTTGAGTGGAATCAGCGACTGTTTTCTCCGCATTTTTTATTTGATTAACCGCCGTCTCAATAGATTTGCCACCAGATTTTGCTACCTTAGTTGTATTTTCCGAAGCATTAGCAACAGAGCCTGTACTTGCAGCAACCTGTTGAATACTCTCTGACATATCTTCCACTGCTCTTACAGTGGATTGAACAGCATTCACCTGTTGTTCCGCCCCGCTGGCAACACTTTCTATTGATACAGCAACCTGGTTCGAAGCTTCTGCCGATTGCTTGGTACTTTCCGATAGAATACCCGAAGAGTTGGCAACATTCTGAGAAGATTCCATAACATCTTTTACAAGCTGACGCAAATTATCTTCCATAGTGTGAAAAGCTCTTATTAGATCACCTAATTCATCGTTGCCCTGATAGTTAAATTGTTGCTTCCTTAAATCTCCTTGGGCAATTTTATTTGCTGACTCCAAAGCAGCTTTTATCGGCCTGGCAATGCTGCGGGCTATTAACAGGGCAATAAGAATCGCAACACATAAAATAGCAAAATCTAAGACAATAATGCTTCTTTTAATAGATTTCTCAACCTGTTGATTTTGCTCAACCCGGAGATCCATACGCTCAGACAGGAATTTAACAAAATCATCCATTTGTTCTTCCACATTACGGCTAATTGTATCGGCCGTGCGCATGTACTCTAGCGATGCCTCAACGCCTTTTTCCTGTCTTATCTGCATTGTTTTTTCGGTAACTTCCTGATAACGTACAATCGACTGTCGTAAATCTGTAGTTTTTTGCTTCCCTTCCGGCGTAATCAACTTCTGTTCCAAGCTTTTCAGGATATTCTCCATTTTTTCACGGGAAGCATTATAATCCTGAATATATTGTGGGTTACCTGATAAGAGAAACCCGCGGGCATGATATCCCTGGCTTCTAAGTTCAATATTTAAATCTTTTACTTCGACAACCAGCGGCACACTGCGCTTTAAAAGAGAAGTATACCCCTCTTCGATTTGAATTATTTGTGCATATGTATAAAGACTTAAACCTGCGAAAGCCATTACAACCAATAGAAATCCCGCAAGTATTCGCGCACTGATAGTAATTCTTTTATTTTTCAATAAAATCACTTCCTAAAAAAAACTTTTTGTTGTTATTTTTTTGTAATTAAATATTATTTTTTGTTAATTTTATTTTACTAGTAAATTATTAATATGTCTAGTTTATGATAATTTACCTAATCTTTTCACAATAAAAAACCGCCAAACCATAGTTTGGCGGCACTTGATTATTTAATTATATATAATTTTATTTCGCAAATACAATTTATTTTAGCCATCTAAGAACACAGGATCCCCAGGTCAGTCCTCCACCGAAGCCTACCAATGCAATTACATCGCCATTTTTAATGCGGTTGCTTTTTATACCTTCATCAAGAGCGATCGGAATGGATGCAGCTGATGTATTACCATATTTATCAACATTAACAATAACTTTCTCCATAGGCAAACCCAGGCGCTTAGCGGCTGACTGAATGATTCGCAAATTTGCCTGATGGGGCACAAGACAGGTAACATCTGACGCTGCAAGTTTTGCCTCAGCCAGTGCCTTATTTACGGTCTCGCCCATAACTTTGATAGCGAATTTAAATACCTCATTACCATCCATATGGATATAATGGAGTTTATTATTGATCAATTCCTCAGTAATCGGCTGCCTTGAACCGCCTGCCGGTACTTTTAACAGATCGCCGCCGGCGCCTTCCGCGCCTAAATTAGTACCAAGAATGCCATAGCCTGGCTCAGTTTCACCCAAGACCACAGCGCCGGCGCCGTCACCAAATAATATGGCTGTATTCCGGTCATTCCAGTCGGTAATTGTCGATAAAGTTTCAGCACCAATCACCAAAATTTTCTTGTAGGTGCCGGTTTTTATGAAAGCGCTGCCTGTAATCAGCCCGTAAATAAAACCGGAACAAACGGCTGTCAGGTCAAAAGCCGCTGCTTTGTGTGCCTTGAGATTTTCCTGCACTAAACAGGCCACTGAAGGGAAAAACATATCAGGGGTCACAGTGCCGACGATGATTAGATCTATTTCTTCAGCACTTACGCCGGCGTCCTGCAAAGCCCTTTCAGCAGCTTTAGTAGCTAAATCGGAAGTCGCCTGCCCGGGTTCAACAATGCGGCGCTCACGAATACCGGTGCGTTCAACAATCCATTGATCTGATGTATCAATAACTTTTTCCAGCTCATGATTTGTAACAACTTTATCAGGCACAAAGGAGCCAACCCCCAAAATACCTACCGCTTTTTCAATCATATCAGAACCCCCTCATTATCATATCTGATTTCACTGTATTTGAATAAACATAATCTCATTTTTTAATTAATTGCTAATTTAGTTAGAGCATTAAATTTAGCAGCGAGAAAAAAACACAACCCCCTAGCTAACGAGTTGCGTTTTTTAATATATCCATAAAATGCCATAAACATTCAGCCTGCCCAGACTATTTGTTTGGGAGTCCGTCAAATTTTCAGTCACTCGGATATCGGATTGATCAGGATCAAAATTGACCCAGTTGCCAGATTGTATAACTTTTACTGTCTTTTCAGAACTGCGCAGCTTAGTATGATATTGGGCAATAAAGTTCACTTTCCAGCTCCTCTACAACATTTTTCCGTTCCAGATAGTCAATACAATATTTTTTCCGGATATAAATACTTCGACAAAACAAATACTATTCCCTTCCAATCCGCACCAGAGATACTTTACATCTATATGTATATTTTTAAATACATGGCAAAACCATTGGAAATCATCTATAATTTGGTTAATATAAAGCAAATAAAACAATTGCAAAAAAAGAGGTGGCAGACAAATGAAATTAGGCGCCCGCATTATAAAAACAGGCATTGCAGTAACCATCACAATGTATATTTGTAAGTATTTTAATCTTGAGCCCGCCTTTTTCGGCGCCGTCTCGGCGGTTATTAATATGCAGCCCTCTATATTTTTATCAATAGAAACTGCCAAAGATCAAATTATGGTCCACATTCTAGGAGTAATCACCGGACTGGCCTTTGGCTATATTCTGGGAAATAGTCCGCTTGTAATGGGCATTATTACAATTTTACTCATATCCTTGCATATAAGATTTAAATTCCAGAGTACAGTTACCATGGGAATCATAGCTGCCCTATTTGTTCTAAGCTCAAATGCCGATCAGTTTTTGACCCATGCACTCACCAGATCAGCTGTCATATTTGTCGGACTTAGTGTCGCTATGATTATTAATGTCTTGCTCTGGCCTCCCCGTTACCAGCAGCAATTTAAAGAAAAACTCCTGGAAAGCAATCAGCAGGCTGTTCTTTACTTTTGCCAGGCCATTCACGACTATGTTGAGCTCGAAAATACCAAACCGCCTCTTCGCCGGGAACAAAAAGAAAAAGTACATAAACTCAACAAAGAGTCCCGTAAATTATTAGAATTTCTAAAACGGGAAGGTGACTCGCAAACAACCGGCAGAGCAGGGCAAACAGACTGGTTTTTAGCCGTCGAAAAGTTCATTGATTATAATCAGTCCCTAATTGGTAAAGCAGACCGTATTTATGAACTTTTACCAGGTAGATTCGACCGCCGTCACCAATCCGGGTCTCCGCCTATCAGTGGGGAATTTAGAACAATTCTGGATTTATTGTCAAGCGGTTGTGTGACCATCGGCAGGGTTAATAGTAAGCTAAGGGATATAATTATTGACGGATTACCGGCCGAACCGGAAGAAATCAGTGAAGAATACTGGGAAAGGTTAACGCAGGCCATTGATGAGTGGCATCCCAAGCTCACAGGCAGTTATTATCTACATGCCCTCCTGGATGTAGCTGTTACCGCCAATGAAATCAAGTGGGCCTCCCGGCAGGCAAAGAACCTGCTATATGAAAGCATGGTTGAAAAGCAAATGATTGTTGATAATGAAAAATCACCCGGTTAAGGGTGATTTTTTTAACGTATAGGCTGTGTTTATATATCCAGATTCCTTACTTTGCTGGCATTCTCTTCGATAAACTTACGCCGGGGCTCAACTTTGTCGCCCATCAGCACGGAGAATATCTCATCGGCAGCCATAGCATCCTCCAGTTCAACCCTGAGAACGGTTCTAGTTTCCGGATTCATGGTTGTTTCCCACAATTGCTCGGGATTCATTTCTCCCAGGCCTTTATACCGCTGGACATTGATGCCGTCGCGTCCGATTCTGGCCAGCAGACTGTCCATTTCTGCGTCATTATAAAGATACCAGCTCTCCCGTCCTTTTTTAACAAGATATAACGGCGGCTGAGCAATATATACATGCCCACTCTGAATCAGCGGCTGCATGTGACGATAAAAGAAGGTTAAAAGCAGTGTCCGGATATGGGATCCGTCGACATCAGCATCTGTCATGATAATAATCTTGCCGTACCGGCGTTTCTCAATATCGAAATCTTCACCGATGCCATTGCCAAAAGCGGTAATCATAGCCCGAATTTCTTCGTTATTAAGAATCTTATCCATCCGGGCTTTTTCAACATTTAAAATTTTGCCCCTTAAGGGCAGGATAGCCTGAAAACGGCGGTCCCGTCCCTGTTTTGCCGATCCGCCGGCACTGTCACCTTCTACAAGATAGATTTCAGCCTGATCAGGATCCTTAATTGAACAATCGGCTAATTTACCAGGCAGCGAGCTGGATTCAAGCGCACTTTTACGTCGGGTAAGCTCGCGGGCTTTTCTGGCGGCTTCCCGGGCCCGGGAGGCCATAACGGCTTTTTCAATAATCTTTTTGGTAACAGCAGGATTTTCCTCAAAAAATTCATTAAGGCCATCGGACACTATATTATCAATAACCCCGCGGACTTCGCTGTTGCCTAGTTTAGTTTTGGTCTGACCCTCAAACTGAGGTTCCTGAATCTTAACGCTAATAACAGCGGTCAGACCTTCCCGGACATCTTCACCGCTTAAGTTTTCATCATTATCTTTTAATAAATTGAGTTTACGGCCAAAGTCATTTATCGCCCGGGTTAAGGCGATTTTAAAACCACTGAGATGGGTGCCGCCTTCCTGGGTATTAATGTTATTGACGAAGGAAAATATATTCTCCGCATAACTGTCATTATATTGAATAGCTATTTCAGCAAGCGTAGTATCTTTAGATCCGCTTAAAAAAATCGGCTTGGAATGAACGACATCTTTGCTTTTGTTAAGATGCTCAACAAAAGAAGTTATACCACCCTCATAGTAGAACTCCTTTTTTTCTTCGGTACGTTCATCTTCGATAACAATGGTTATAGTCCTGTTTAAAAATGCCAGTTCCCGTAACCGGCTTTTAAGAGTATCAAAGCTATATTCTGTTTCCTCAAAAATTTCCGGATCAGGCTTAAAACAAACTTTTGTTCCAGTTTCCTCGGTTTCACCGACTACTTTCAGGCTGCTTACCGTATTGCCGCGTTCAAATCGGATCTGATAAATTTTACCGTTTCTTTTTACTTCAACTTCCATCCATTCAGACAGAGCATTAACTACCGATACACCAACACCATGCAGGCCGCCGGAGACTTTATAACCTTCGCCGCCGAATTTTCCGCCGGCATGTAAGATAGTAAGTACAACCTCAACCGCCGGTTTGCCTGTTTCATGCATATCAACAGGAATACCGCGGCCATTGTCAATAACAGTAATACTATTATCCTTATGTATTTTCACTATCACCCGGTTGCAAAAACCGGCTAAGGCCTCATCAATACTGTTATCGACTACCTCATATACCAGATGATGCAGCCCTTTAGACGATGTACTGCCGATATACATGCCAGGACGCTTGCGAACAGCCTCCAGGCCCTCAAGCACCTGAATCTGTTGCGCGCCATAGCTGCCGTTAACTGTTGTGTCACTCATATCTACCATATTGCCAAACCCCCGTTATTCCTCTTCTCCAACCGGAATATAGCCAGCCCGCTTCTTAAGTGTTTGCGAAGATATAGCTGAAAAATAAATATTCTGATCGGTAACAATAAAACTTTTTACATTGTCATCAGATATATCGATTACTTTGTTCTTTGCTTTAACATTTTTCATATACTGATCGGTAATTGCCGAGCCGGTTATTTTTAAGTCAAAAATAGCAATTATACTGCGTAAAGGAATAACAGTATCAGCGCCTAGGTGCAGAAACATGGCTTTTCCTCCTGACTTTTTCCGCAAGCCGCATTTTTATTTTGCCAATAACAGTATCGACTAAGGTTTGATTAATCCTGGCCGGTTTTATTCCTGTCATAAGCATAACTAAAGTAGCTTCATTCAGTTTGTCCCAGCCAGGGTCAAACAAACTATGAATAAGTTTATGAACCAAGCGTTTTTTTGCCGTATGGAATTCGCGCGCATTGCATGGCACATATTGAAGCATTTCCTGATAGGTAAGCCATGGCGCTTCTGTCAATAGTTTAGTAATAGCTTCTGTTTTTTCTTTTTTAAACTCCATGCTGCATACTGTGCAGAGGCCTTGACCTGGTGGCACTAATATATTGCAGCGCTTACAGGATTGCCAGCCATCGTTTTGTTTGGCTTTAGTAAGTGCTGTTTGCTTTATTAAAACATAATAACATTTTTTCCGTAAACTGTCATCCTGTATAGCTTCTGTTTGCTGCCAGACAGCCGCTAATTCATCTGAAGTAAGCTTGGCAGGCCGCAATTTTGTACTATTTTCCTCATCCTCTTCTTGATTCTGGTACTTTTGCAAATTTCCTGCCTGAAAACGAATATCATATACCAGTTTTTCATTTAAGAATTTATTGATCTTCTCGATAATTACCGGTTTTAACATCATAAGATGATGACTCCATACCGGATTATTGACCGCCAGCAGCAATACGCCCCGTTGAATGGATATAGGCCAGGCATGGCTGGCAATTTCATCACCGGCAATTTCCTGCCAATGAACAATAACGGACTGAGCATTATATTGCTTAGTTATTCCCATCGATTTTAGCGTTCCCGACAAGACATCCTTTACACGAAACATATTGATCACTCCGTTATCGTGCCATTTAGGATACGGTAGAATTTCCCTACCTTGGCCTGTGAAAAGTATTGTTCATCGGCAGCTGTAATAAAAGTCTGGATACGTTCCCTAATAAATAAGAGTAATTCAGAACGCCGGGCAGAGTCAAGTTCACTCATAACATCATCTAACAGAAGAATAGGATATTCCCCTGTTTCTGATTTAATAAACTCTAACTCTGCCAGTTTTAAAGCCAGTACACCGGTACGCTGCTGCCCTTGAGAACCAAAATTCCGTAAATTTTTTCCATTTACAAAAAAATTAAGATCATCCCGGTGAGGTCCTATGCCGGTACTGCCGCTTAAGATATCCTGGCGGCGCTGACGGTTAAGCTGATCCTGATACCAATTATGTAAATCACCGAATTTATCCTGCTCTAAACCGTGTATGGCATAGGAAACAGTCAAACTCTCCCTGTTGCCGGTTATTTTGCGGTTATGCAGATTAGCCAGCATGGAAAGTTTTTTAACTGCTTCTGTGCGTTTCTGGGTAATAATAGCAGCCGCGGCAGAGAGCTGATTGTCCCATGGCTCTAAAAGATCAGCGCCGGCCTTGCCTTCCCGGATTTTTTTCAACAGATTGTTGCGCTGATGAATCATCCGGTTATAGTTTAGCAGTTGCCGGTAATAGGGAGGGTTGGCCTGTGATATTTCATTATCCAAAAAGCGCCGACGTAAGGCCGGCGCTCCTTTAATCAACAGCAAATCTTCTGGTGAAAACAATATTGCGTTTAGGGATCCAATAATTTCTTTCGCCGGCAAAGGATGACTATTGTATAGTATCTCCTTATTCTGGTTGGTTATCAATTTAATTTTTAAGGAGTTTTCTACTTCCTGACGGGCGAAATTAACTTCCACACTGGCGGCAGACTGATCCCATCGAATCAATTCCTGCTCGGTATTAGTGCGGTGTGAACGGCCCATTGCCGCAAGATATAATGCTTCCAGAAGATTGGTCTTTCCCTGGGCATTAGGGCCAACAAAAACATTGATATTGGCTGTAAATTCAAGATTTATGTTTACATAATTACGAAAATTACGTAGTATAAGCCGATTTACTCTCATGCTTCACCTGTAATAATTCTCCAGCAGCCAACACCTGAAATGTCGATTATGTCACCAGGACGGACCTTTTTGCGGCGTTCTGTAACAAGATTGCCATTAAGTTTGATTAGCTTCTCTTCAATAAGTGGTTTGATTTGCGCTCCGTTATCAATAATCCCGGCCCACTTTAGCAGCTGGTCTATATTAATTTCCGGGGTATATATTTCAATATCTTCCATGGTAAATCCTCCTGGCAGGGGGGATATTTTACTATCTTTAGCTGGTACGAACCGGAGTAATGATATAGGTATAGTATTCGTCGTTAGAAGGACGGATACTGGCCGGACTTAGTGGTGTATTCAAAGAAAAGAGCAGCTCGGAGGCGCCAATATTTTTAAGGATATCTGTTACATATTTAGCATTAAATGCAATTTCGATTTCAGTACCGTCTGTATTTATCGGGATTGTTTCGTAAGCCTTACCTATATCGGGATTATTAGAGGTAATAATTATCTGGTCGGCATTAAACTGGAATTTTATTATATTATACTCACCGTCTTTAGCCATCAGGGAAACACGCTCAACCGCATCCATAAACAAAGCAGTATTAATAGTGGCTGTTGTAGCAAATTCTTTCGGAATAACCCTGTGGTAATCAGGGTATTGTCCTTCAATTAGCCGGGATTCCAGGTAAACATTATCGAAGTTAAAGGCTACCTTGCTTTTCTCCCAGCAGATATTAACATCCACAGGCAGTTCTGAGGTTAACAGGCGGGCCAGTTCATTAAGGACTTTAGAGGGAATGATGATTTTAACATTATTGTTTACCGTAGTGCTTTCCGTAATACTCTGTTTTAATGCCAGCCGGTGAGTATTTGTGGCTATCATTCTTACATCGGTTTCGGTAAGTTCTAATAATGCACCGGTGAAAATAGGCCTGCTTTCTTCTGTGGCACAGGCAAATACCGTTCTTTTGATGAGGTCCCGTAATACGTTATCTTTTATAGTTAGAGCACTAATGCCGACGGTTTTATCAAATAACGGCTTCAGGACAGGAAATTCATCAGCAGGCAAACTCAGCAGGTTAAATTGCGAGGCTCCTGCTGTTATTTTTATGGTTCTATCCTCGGTGGAGGAGGCAATCTCAACTGTTTCACCAGGCAGTCGTTTAACTAATTCCTGAAAATAGCGGCCCGATAAGACAATTTTACCGGGAACAGCCACTTGGGCATCAATTGTGCAGCTAATACCAATTTCATAATCAGTGGCTTGCAGTGTAAGTTTGTTATCCTGAGCAGATAAATAAATGCCTGACAAAATTGGCAGGGTCGCTTTGGCTGCCACTGCTTTTTGAACTGTTTGTACAGCGTAATTCAGCCTGTCTCTGGCGCAGGTAATATTCATCAGAAAAAGCCTCCTTGCATTTTGCATAATCGATAAAATTTGTTTAGGCAAACTGTAATATTATTATTATTTAATACATATAGTAATAAAATAGCCGTAATAGTAGTAGGGGCTGTAGATATGTTGATAAATATGTCGAATGCAGGCTGGGTGTGGATATCTGGTGTTAATAATATGTCGATAAGTATTAGGGCAGTTATTAACATATTCACAGAAAAAACTCTGCTTAAAGTTATCAACATTTTGTGTACAGTTTAACCGTGTGGTTATAAACAAAGTTATAAACAGCTAGGATTCAATTCGTTTGATAAGTTCTTTTATGGTGTTATTTAACTTAGCATCGGCATGACGCTCACGGTCAATTTTATCGTGGGCATGAATTACGGTAGTATGGTCGCGGCCGCCAAATATTTCACCGATTTTAGGTAAAGAAGTCTCTGTGAGTTCCCGGCAGAGGTACATAGCAATTTGCCGTGGATAAGCCACATTACGGGTGCGTTTTTTGGCAGAAAGATCGTCTAATTTAATTTTGAAATGGCCCGCAACAATTTCCTGAATGATTTCTATGGTAATTTGTTTGGGACGACCATTGGGGAATATGTCTTTCAGGGCCTCAGTGGCTAAATCAATATCTATTGGCTGGTTATTGAGAGAAGCATAGGCAATTACCCTGATGAGCGCGCCTTCAAGTTCGCGGATGTTGTTTTCGATCCGGCTGGCTATATAGACGACAACCTCGTTAGGCACATTCAGACTTTCCATCATGGCTTTTTTCCGGAGTACGGCTATGCGTGTTTCTAAGTCTGGTGGCTGGATATCGGTAATTAAGCCCCATTCAAAACGGGAACGCAGCCTGTCTTCCAAGGTCTGAATTTCCCGTGGTGGCCGGTCACTGGAGATAATGATTTGTTTGTTAGCCTCATGCAGAGTATTAAAGGTGTGGAAAAATTCCTCCTGCGTATGCTCTTTTTTAGATAAAAACTGAATATCGTCAACTAAAAGAACGTCGATATTCCGATAGCGCTGGCGGAAGCTTTCCGGATTGCCGCTGATAATGGAATTAATCAGTTCATTGGTGAATTTTTCGCTGGAGATATAAACTACTTTTATATTAGGATTATTTTCTTTTATACGATGGCCAATGGCATGCATAAGATGTGTTTTTCCCAGACCAACGCCGCCATAGATAAAGAAGGGGTTGTACACCTGGGCAGGGGCTTCGGATACAGCCAAAGAAGCGGCATGTGCTAAACGGTTTGAATTACCGATAACAAAAGTGGAAAAAATATACTTAGGATTAAGATTAAAATCTTCGGTTGCCGGGATAATGGTATTTTGCTGGCTTTGGACAGGACGCTTCTCTTTTTGCAGACTGCTTTTGGGGGCAGGAGGGGGTTCCGGAGAGGCTGCGGCCGCTTCCGGTATATCATGAATATCGTCCAGATATGTTAGGTAATCAAGGGAATGAATACCGGTTTCCTCGGGATGAACAGTTGCTGATATTGGACCAGAAATATTTTTTTCCGGTTCTTCGACAATTATTTCAGGAACAGAATTAGCTTTAGGAATAACGTCTATATCAAAGAGCGGGTCCTCTTCGATGCCGTCCATCTCAATATCCATATTAATAAAAACGATTTCAAAATCTTTATTGGCGGCAGCTTTCAGGGCAGCCTTAATAACAGGCACGTAGCGGCTTTCCAGCCACTCTTTTACAAATTGCTTGGGAGTGCCAATTTCAATTACATTGTCATTTATTGAAAGTGGCATGGTAGATTTGATCCATGTTTCAAAAAGCGGCTTGATAAACGCTTTTTTCATATGTATTAAAGCCTGTTGCCAAATGCTTGCCATATAAGCGGTATCCGCACTCAT